>NZ_CP125376.1:2647500-6207969 GCF_034008255.1 Pseudomonas sp. P9_2 | reverse complement strand
GTGTTACCCGGAAAAACACTGGTCCTACAGAACCCTCATTCAGTCGCAGAAAAGGAATATATAAAGGGATTTGCAGACCTTTTTCGGCTTCGTATGCGGTCACTGTATGAAATGCGACGGGCGTCGCAGTGTTTACGCAAAATAGCTCGATGAAGTCATCTTCAGCCATCTCCAGATAGGGCTTAAGAATGCACCGCAAACCCTTATCTCGCTGAACATTCAAGGCCGCTTTGTTGATGCCGCCGTCGTAGCCAACTACGGGCGTGGTCATGTTTGGAATATTGAGCGTGAGGTCAGCGAAGGAAATGGGAGTAATGGTTTCGGGTTGGGTCAGATCTATTTCGGTGAGATTTGTTTTTTCAGTCTCTAACTGGTTTATTTGGTTCATGACTTGGTTCCTTGCTCGGTTGAGTGCCTCGTCCGCCTTTACTTCGGCTAGAAGTAGGCGCAACAATCATTCAACGCGGCGTGGCTTAGGTTGCCTACCTGTTAGAAATGACAGTTCCGATAAACGGCTAGCCCCAGTGCACCATCCCTGATCAGGCCTGACGGTCCCAATGCCTGAATAACGGCTCCGCCAGAAACAACACAAACAATAAACGCATCACCTGCATCGCCGTCACCAACGGCACCGACAATTGCAGGGTCTCTGCTGTCAGGCTCATCTCGGCAATGCCGCCGGGCATCATGCCCAGCGTCAGTGAGCGCAGGTCCAGGTGGGTCAGCGCACTCAACCCTACCGCTGCCAACGTGGCGAGCGCCATGGTCAAGGCCGTGCCAGTCAAGGTGCGGCCCATGAACGCCGGTGCGCTGCGGAAGAACTGCCGATTGAAGTGGCAGCCCAAACCGCTGCCGATCAGCCATTGGCCGATCTGGCTGCCGCCGTCGGGCAGGCCGATGTGCAAGTCCCACGTCACACTGGCGATGGCGCTCACCAGCAATGGCCCGAACAGCCAGGGATTGGGCTGACGTAGACGCTGCCAGCCCCAGGCCACCAGCGCACCTACCGGGAACAGCAGGGCCAGCCAGGCCCAGTCCACAGGCGCCGGGTGAAACTGCGGTGCACCGCCGCCCAGCAAATACTTGAAGATCGCCGGCACACACAACACCACCACCAGCACACGCAGGCTTTGTCCTGCCGCCACCCGGCTGAGCACCGCGCCGTTGCGGGCGCCGAGGTTGACCATCTCGCCGGAGCCGCCCGGCATGCTGGAGAAAAACGCCGTGGCGCGATCTTCCCCACTGCGGCGCATCAACCACACGCCGACCACGCTCGACAAACTGGTCACCAGAGCACCGAAAAAGATCAGGCCGAAGTGGCTCATCACCTGTTCGATCACCACCGGCGTGAAATGCAGGCCGATGCCGATACCCACCACCCATTGCCCGCATTTGCGCCCGCCGGGAATCTCCGCCAATTGCCAGGGCGTGAGGCAGCGCACCAGGATGATCGCCAGCAACGCGCCGACCATGTACGGCAACGGCCAGCCGACCAGGCTGGCCAGGTAACCGCCGGCCAGGCCGACCAGCGGTGTTCCCCACCAATGTTTAAAGGTGACTTCAGACATCAGCCACGGCACGACGCTGCAGGGCCCGCTTGCGGTAGATGCGAACCAGCGGGAACATCAGCATCAGCGCTGTCAGTACCCATACACCAAAGGTGATCGGGCTCGACCACAGGATCTCCAGCGCACCATTGGAAATCGACAACGCACGGCGCAGGTTCTGTTCCATCAGACCGCCGAGGATAAAGCCCAGCAATACCGGCGACAGCGGGAAATCCAGCTTGCGCAGGATGTAGCCGAAGATGCCGATGCCGACCATCAGGAACAGGTCGAAGGTGGTGGCATGCACCGCATACACACCAATCGCGGTAATGATCGCGATCACCGGTACCAGTGCCCAGTTCGGCACGGCGAGGATACGGGTGAAGATACGGATCATCGGGATGTTGAGGATCACCAGCATGATGTTGGCAATGAACAACGATGCGATCAGGCCCCAGACGATGTCGGGTTGCTGTTGAAACAGCAGCGGGCCTGGGGTGATGTTGTACAGCGACAGGGCGCCGATCATCACCGCAGTGGTGCCCGAACCTGGCACGCCGAGCGTTAGCATCGGCACCAAGGCGCCACAGGCGGACGCCCCAATGGCGGTTTCCGGTGCCGCCAGGCCGCGCATATCGCCCTGGCCGAACTTGCCGCTGGCACCCGCCATGCGTTTTTCGGTCATGTAGGCAACGGCGGACGCAAGGGTTGCACCGGCGCCCGGCAATACGCCCATGATGAAACCGAGCAGGCCGCAACGGATGTTAACCACGAACACCGCACCCGCTTCCTTCAGGTTGAACATCATGCGTCCGGTGGCCTTGACCGCTTCCTGACCACGGTGGGTTTTTTCCAGCAGCAGCAGGATCTCGCTGATGGAGAACAGGCCCAGCACCAGCACCACAAACTGGATGCCATCGGTGAGGTGGATGTTATCCCCGGTAAAGCGGTACACGCCGCTGTTGGCGTCGATGCCCACTGCCGAGAGGAACAGCCCGATCAGCGCCGCCACGAAGGTCTTCAGCGGCTTGTCACCGGCCATGCCGCCCAGGCACACAATCGCAAACACCATCAGTACGAAATATTCCGCCGGGCCGAAGGCAATCGCCCATTTGGCCAGCAGTGGGGCAAACAGCACCATGCCGCAGGTAGCGATAAACGCACCGATGAACGAACTCCATGCCGACAACGACAGCGCTACGCCAGCCAGGCCTTTGCGGGCCATCGGGTAACCGTCGAGGGTAGTCATCACGGTGGACGCTTCGCCCGGGATGTTGAGCAGGATCGAGCTGATGCGGCCGCCGTATTCGCAACCCAGGTACACCGCTGCGAGCAGGATCAAAGCCGACTCCGGCGGCAGGCCCAGGGCGAATGCGATGGGGATCAACAGCGCCACGCCGTTGATCGGGCCCAGGCCCGGCAGCAGGCCCACCACGGTGCCGATCAAAGTGCCGCACAGCGCGGTCACCAGGTTGTACGGGCTCAGCGCGACGCCGAAACCCTGGCCCAAATAGCCAAAAGTATCCATATCAGTTCTCCAGAACGTCGAGCAGGCCGAGGGGCAACGGCACATCCATGGCTTTATCGAACAGCAGGTACAAGCCGATAGCCATCAGGCCGACGATCACCACGCTGGGCATCCAGCGGCCGCCATACAGGCGCGCCATTGGAATGCCGATCAACATGCTGCTGAGAATGAACCCCAGGGATTCGAAGGTGGCGGCGAACACGAGCAACAGCGCGACGCAAAGGCCGATCTTGATCAGGGTTTCGCGGTCCAGCGCCGGTTCTTCTTCGGTGTGCCTGGTCGGTTGCGGGCGAAACAGCATGTAGATCAGCGCCAGGCTCATCAGCCCGAGCATCAGCAGCGGGTAGGCACGTGGGCCGACCGGCTCGTAGGAAAACGCCGCCTGATACGGCCAGGCCATCAGGGCCAGGCCGGCGCAGGCCAGCAACAGCGCTGCAGCGAAAATGCGTTGTAAGAGCATAGAAAACTCCAAGGCCCCTCTTGTAGAAGCGAGCTTGCTCGCAAAAAACTTCAACGATAACGCGTGCTGTCTGGACGCACGTGGATGTCCTTGGGTTCTTCGCGAGCAAGCTCGCTCCTACAGGGGCATTACACAAATGACGGGCGTTTACTGGATCAGGCCGAACTCTTTGGCCAGCACTTTGTAGTCAGCCACCTGTTTCTTCACGTAGGTGTCCAGCTCCGGGCCGGTCATGGCGAACGGGAACAGCTCGCGCTGGTCACGCAGCTTGGCGAACTCGTCGGAGGCCAGCAGCTTGTCGAAGGCGTCTTTCCACCAGGCGTAGTCGGCATCGCTGACTTTTGGCCCCAGGTAGAAACCGCGTACCACCGGCCAGACGATGTCGTAGCCTTGCTCCTTGGCGGTGGGGATGTCTTTCATTTCCGGCTCGTCCAGGCGTTTCTCGGAGAACACCGCCAACAGGCGCATGTCACCGCTGAGGATGTGCGGCATGGAGTCGGAGATGTCGGTACTCCCCACCTGGATATGACCGCCGAGCAGCGCGGTAGCGATTTCACCGCCGCCTTCAAGGGCCACATAACGCAGTTCACGCGGGTTGATCCCGGCAGCCTTGGCGATCAGCGCGGTTTGCATCCAGTCCTGGCTGCCGACGGTGCCGCCGGAACCTATCACTACGCTGCCCGGATCTTTCTTCAAGGCTTTTACGAGATCGTCGAGGGTCTTGTAGGGCGAATCGTTTTTCACTGCGATGGCACCGTAGCTGGTGCCTACCGCCGCCAGCCAGCGCACGGCGCTTTCATCAAAGCGACCGAACTTGCCCTGGGCCAGGTTCAGCAGCGAACCACTGGACCAGGCCACCAAAGTGCCTGCGTCCGCAGGGCGCTGGGCAACCACTGCGTTGTAGGCCACCGCGCCAACGCCGCCGGGCATGTAGGTCACACGCATCGGCTTGCTCAGCAGCTTCTGGTTGACCAGCGCGCTTTGCGCCAGCTTGCAGGTCAGGTCAAAACCGCCGCCAGGTGAGGCCGGGGCGATACATTCCGGGCGCTTGGGCTCGTCGGCGGCCAGCAACTGGCCGGCGAACAACATGCAGCCGGCGGCGAGGGCAAATTTACGCAGTGAAGGGTTCATGGTTATCTCCATCGTTGTTGTTATAAGGTTTTAGTACCAACGCACATTTACCAAAGGGCAATGCTATAGCTGACCAGCAAGCGCATTTCATCCGCATCACGGGCTGAATAGTTGGAGCGATAGGTCGCGTTACGCAGGCGCACGGCCACATCCTTGAACGTGCCGCTTTGCACCACGTACTTGATCTCGCTGTTGCGCTCCCACTCTTTGCCCGTTTGGCCGTTCTTGAGCTTGATGTTGTCGCCCGACAGATAACGGCTCATGAAACTCAGGCCTGGAATCCCAAGCTTGGCGAAATCGTAGTCGTAGCGTGCCTGCCAGGAGCGTTCTTCGGCGCCGGCAAAGTCGTTGATCTGTACGAAGTTGACCAGGTACGGGTCGCTGCCATCCACATACGGAAAGGCGCTGTCGCCCGACATGTGCTGGTAGCCGGCGCTGAGCTTATGGCCATTGAGGGCATAGCTGAACAGGCCGTTGAGGGATGTGTTGTCGATATTGCCGCCGCGGGCGCTGCCGGTGTCGTCACTGATGGCCATGCGCAGGTCGGCGGCAAAGGTGCCGGGGCCCATCGGGCGCGCGGCGACCAGGCCGAGGAAATGCTGGCGGTACACGTCATCGAGTTGGGCGAAGTGATAGCTGCCGGTGATTTTTTCGGCGAACTTGTAGTCCACGCCGCCGAAGTTGAAGTGCTTGCCGGTGGCGCCACTGAGGAAGCGGCTGTTCTTGTTGTTGAGCGCGATATCTTCGTAGTTGGTGTCGTCGCGGTCTTTGGCTTTGTCCAGGCGGCCGCCGGTGAATACCAGGTTCTTGAATTCCTTGGAGGTGATCAAGCCACCGTTGAAGGTCTGCGGCAGGATGCGACCGTCGTTGGGCTTGAGGATCGGCAATTCGGGTATCAGCGCGCCGATCTTCAGCTCGGTGGCGGAGATTTTCACTTTGCCGGTCAGGCCCAGTTTGGAGTACTCATTGGCGGCACGGCCGTCGTCGTGGGTCGGCAGCAACCCGGTGCCGGTGCGGTCGGGGCTGGAGTCGAGCTTGAGGCCGAGCATACCCAGCGCATCCACGCCAAAACCGACAGTGCCGTCGGTGTAGCCCGATTGCAGGTTGAGCATAAAGCCCTGGGCCCATTCGTCGCGTTTGGATTGCTGCGCACGTGTACCGTCGCGAAAGTCGCGGTTGAAGTACATGTTGCGGGTTTCCAGGGTCGCGCTACTGTCTTCGAAGAAGGCAGCCTGACTTAGCGGCGAAAAGCCGGCGAGGGCGCAAGCACTGGCGAGAGCGGTGTGGTTCAGAAGGCAAGAACGAACAGGCGTGCAAGCCTGGGGCTGTGTCGACAGCATCGTGATGGACTCCATTATTGTTCTTATTTTTGGCGAAAACGCTTCGAGGCGTTTTTCGGGCGCTACGGGTGAGGCAGCTAGGCGGGCAGAAACCACCGTAGCTGGATGCTAAAGGGCGAAGCTTTCACTAACCTTTCAATTGTCTTTCAATGTTTTCGGGCTTCACAGGGCAAGTTGCGCCTGTAAACTCGCCGGCCAGCGGGCCAATAAAACGCCGCGCCGACCACTCCTCATGAGGTAGAAATCCATGCGTGTCCTCCTGGTTGAAGACCATCTGCAACTTGCCGAAAGTGTTGCGCAAGCGCTCAAGGGCATGGGTCTGACCGTCGACGTGCTGCACGATGGTGTGGCCGCGGACCTGGCCTTGGGCAGCGAGGAATACGCGGCGGCGATCCTCGATGTGGGCCTGCCGCGCATGGATGGTTTCGAGGTGCTGGCGCGCTTGCGGGCCCGAGGGAAAAACCTGCCGGTGCTGATGCTGACGGCACGCAGTGATGTCAAAGACCGCGTGCACGGCCTGAACCTGGGCGCCGATGACTACCTCGCCAAGCCGTTCGAACTGACAGAGCTGGAAGCGCGGGTCAAGGCGCTGCTGCGCCGCAGCGTACTGGGTGGGGAGCGCCAGCAGACGTGCGGGGTGCTGGTATACGACCTGGACACACGACGCTTCACGGTTGGCGGTGAATTGATGACGTTGACCTCCCGCGAGCAAGCCGTGCTCGAAGCCTTGATCGCCCGACCCGGCCGCGTGATGAGCAAAGAGCAATTGGCCTCTCAGGTTTTCGGCCTGGACGAGGAGGCCAGCCCCGATGCCATCGAAATCTACGTGCATCGCCTGCGCAAGAAGCTCGACGGCCAGCCCATCGCCATCGTGACGTTCCGCGGCTTGGGCTACTTGCTGGAAGCCCGCGATGCATAAGCCCAGCAGTCTGCGCTGGCGCTTGCTGTGGAACCTGGCGCTGTTGCTGGTGCTGTTGATGCTCGCCAGCGGCATGAGCGCCTACTGGAACGGGCGCGAAGCCGCCGACACGGCCTATGACCGCACGCTGTTGGCTTCGGCGCGCACCATTGCCGCAGGCTTGACCCAGGTGGACGGCACCCTCAGCGCAAATGTGCCGTATGTGGCCCTCGACACCTTCGCCTACGACAGTGCCGGGCGCATCTATTATCAGGTCAACGATATCCACCAGAAGCTGATATCCGGTTACGAAAACCTCCCAGGCCCGCCGCCCGGTACTCCCCGCACCGACGATTACCCGGCCCTGGCGCGCTTCTACAACGCCATGTACCAGGGCCAGCACGTGCGAGTGGTGAGCCTGCTCAAGGCCGTCTCCGAGCCGAACATGAATGGCATGGCCGAGATTCGTGTCGCGGAGACCGACGAAGCACGCGTTGCCATGGCCCGCAGCTTGATGGCCGACACCTTGCTGCGCCTGGGGATGCTGGCCATCGGCGCGTTGCTGCTGGTGTGGTTTGCGGTGAGCGCTGCACTGCGTCCGCTCGAACGCCTGCGTACAGCGGTGGAAGAACGCCAACCCGATGATTTGCGGCCGCTGCCATTGGTGGAAGTTCAGGATGAGTTCGGCCCGCTGGTGCGCTCCCTCAACCATTTCACCGAACGTCTGCGCGGCCAGTTCGAGCGCCAGGCCCAGTTTATTGCCGATGCAGCCCACGAACTGCGTACGCCCTTGGCGGCGCTCAAGGCTCGCCTGGAACTGGGCTTGCGTGCCCAGGAGCCGGCCACCTGGCACAGCACCCTGGAAAGCGCTGCCCAGGGCACCGACCGCCTGACCCATCTGGCCAATCAATTGTTGTCGCTGGCCCGTATCGAAAACGGTGCCCGAGCCATTGCTGAAGGGGGCGCGCAGTTGCTCGACCTCAGCCAGCTGGCGCGCGAACTGGGCATGGCCATGGCGCCGCTGGCTCACGCGCGCGGGGTGGCCTTGGCACTGGAGGCGGACGAGCCGGTCTGGTTGCGCGGTGAACCGACGCTGTTGAATGAGCTGCTGAGCAATCTGGTGGACAACGCTATGGCCCATACGCCACCTGGCGGCAATGTGATTTTGCGCGTGACCGCGCCGGCGGTGCTGGAGGTTGAGGATGATGGCCCAGGCATCCCGTTGGATGAGCGGGACCGGGTATTCGAGCGCTTTTATCGCCGTAGCCAGCAGGGCATGGGGTCTGGCTTGGGGCTGGCGATTGTCGGGGAGATCTGCCGTGCGCACCTGGCGCAGATCAGCCTGCATGATGGCGAGTTGGCCGGGTTGAAAGTGCGCGTGAGTTTTATCGGCGGTTGATCAGTAGAACATCGACCGGGCTTCATCCAGTTCGGTGCGCGTCTTTTCGCTGTAGAGATCAATTCGCAGCTTTTTCATCGCAGGCACGCTGGTAATGTCGACTTTCGCCAGCGGATGGTCGGTGTTGTGATGGCAGTAGAGCACGGCGATCTGCACCAGATCCACATAGTCGAGTGTGGCAGAGTTGCGTTCCAGGTTCAGGTACTGGCCCGGCAGTTTCGCCAGCATTTCGGGGAAGTCCCAGCCACTCAGCAGTTTGTCGCCCAGTAACGGATGAATGCTTTCGATGACGTGGTTGAGGCTGACCGGGTCGGAAAGCAGCTCGTAGTGGTCTTCGGCGTAGGTGAGGATCGGCAGCACGCCGATCTGATGCACCAACCCGCCGAGGGCCGCCTGGTCGGCCTTGAGGTGACTATGCCGGCGACACAAGGCATAGCTGACGCCGGCGACTTCCAGGCTACGGCACCACACATCGCGCATTTTCTGTGCGACCACTTCGGAGCGGGCGTGAAAAATCTGCTCCATCACCAGGCCGATGGCCAGGTTGCTGCTGTAGTTGGTGCCCAGCCGCGTGATGGCCGTGTGAAGGTCGGTGACTTCCTGGCTCGCCCGTAACAGCGGGCTGTTGACCACCTTGATCAGGCGCGCCGACAGGGCGGTGTCGCGACTGATCACCTTGCTCAAATGACTGATGCTGATCTCAGGGTCTTCGGCGGCCTGGCGAATTTTCAGGGCCACCTCCGGCAATGTCGGCAGAACCAGGTCATCGTTGTCGATGGCCGTCACCAACGCCTGTTGGACTTTTTCCGCCAGCTTGTTCATTCATGCTCTCTAGGGTGCTGCAAAAAGGTATGGCGATTAACGCTGTATCTCGCGATCACGGTCCAGTTGGTAAGGCAGATCAAGCAGCTGCAGGCCGGGGCCTTCCAGGCTGCCTGTACGCACGTCGCCACTCTCGGCAGCTTCGGCTTGCAGCACAGCGAGAAGTTCAATCGACTGGTCAGCTTTTGCCGCGATCACGACCTCGCCAACCGCGCTGTTATGGCCTGGGGAAAACAACGGCGTGCCGGGCTCGGGTAATTGCGTGGCTTCAAGGCTTAGTCGATACAGGCGCCGCTTGAGTTTGCCCAGATATTGCATGCGCGCGACGATTTCCTGGCCGGTGTAGCAGCCTTTCTTGAAACTGACGCCGCCCACGGCTTGCAGGTTGAGCATCTGCGGGATGAACAGTTCGCGGGTCTGCGCCATTACCTGGCCGATACCCGCGCGAATCTGGCCAAGCAGCCAGGCATTCAACTCAGCTTGTGGCAATTGTGCGGCCAGTTGGTTGCGCACGGTGTCGGCTTGTTCGGTGGGCACCCAGAGTTCGGCACGGCCAGGGGACACGCGAATAGCGATCAAGGTGTCGGTGCGCACCACGCTGTCGGTTTCGGCGGGTAGCGCCAAGCCAAGGGCGGCCAGGGGCGTGTCTGCGTCCGCCAGCCCGAAGCGTACCCAGGCGGAGCTTTCGTCGGTAAGTTTGGATTTGGAGAACACCGCGTATTTCTTCAGGTCTGCCAACTGCGGTTCGAGCAGCTCCGTGGCCATGGCCAGGAGCACGCCGTCACCTTGCAGCAGGATGCGGAAGCTGGACTGCATCCGGCCTTTTTGCGTGCAGCGCGCGCCCAGGCTGGCCTGGGTATCACTCAGGTAATTGAGGTTGCAGGTCAGCTGGCCTTGCAGGAATTTGGCAGCATCAGAACCGCGGACGGCGAGAACGCCTTCGTGGGACAGGGGGCAGAAGAAAGCAGAGTCAGCCATGGGTCATCGCAGGTTAAAAAGTCATGGGTGCATCATAGAGGGGCGTCCGGCAAATGCATAGTTTCGTCGCGGGCGACCAAAGCCGACTGTTCCGGTGTCGCCGGGCCTGTATACTTGCGCTCTATTTGAGGAGGGCTCCATGGTCGAAGATGTAGAAATCAATCGCCTCTACTGGCACAGCCGTCGTGGCATGCTGGAGCTGGATGTATTGCTGGTGCCTTTCACCAAAGAGGTGTACGCAACGCTCGATCAGGTGGACCGCGAGCTCTACGTCAGGTTGCTGACCTGTGAAGATCAGGACATGTTCGGCTGGTTCATGGAGCGCGCTGAATCTGAAGATCCAGAGCTGCAGCGCATGGTTCGGATGATCCTGGATCGTGTCCAGCCCAAGTAATCGTTTTGAATGTCGCTGGCAGGCTTCGCGGCTGTTGCTGGCGGCGTATCTGCTTGCCCAACTGTTCGCGATGGGTAGCCTGCTGGTTTTGAACCTGCCTTATTCAAGCCTCGGCATCCTGTTATGCCTGGCACACTGCGCGTGGGTGCTACCGCGCCATGTTCTGCTTACTCACCGTTCGTCGATTCGTGGCCTGCGCCGTGACGACGATGGCTGGCAATTATTCAGCGCCGCACGCGGCTGGCACGCGGTGCAGCTGCGCCCCGACAGCCTGGCGTTGCCGCTGATCGTGGTGCTGCGTTATCGAGTGCCGGGCGAGCGGCGGGTGCGCTCGATCTGTGTGCCCAAGGACGCACTGGGCGCCGATGTGCACCGACGCCTGCGGGTGCGCCTGAAGTTCAGCCGCCGTAGGTGGTTGGCACCAGAATAGTGTCACGCGCTTCGGGCAGCATCTGTGGGTAATCGAGGGTGTAATGCAGCCCGCGGCTTTCTTTGCGTTCCATGGCTGAACGAATCATCAGCTCGGCCACTTGGGCAAGGTTGCGCAACTCGATCAGGTCGCGGCTGACCTTATAGTTACTGTAGAACTCGTCGATCTCATCCAACAGCAAACGTACCCGGTGCTGCGCCCGTTGCAGGCGCTTGTTGGTGCGCACAATGCCCACGTAGTCCCACATGAAACGCCGCAACTCGTCCCAGTTGTGCGCGATGATCACGTCTTCGTCCGAATCGGTGACCTGGCTGGCGTCCCAGCGGGGCAGGGCGGCTGGAACCTTGATGCGCGGCAGTTGCTCAAGGATATCCGCTGCTGCCGAGCGCGCGTACACGAAGCACTCGAGCAGCGAATTGCTGGCCATGCGGTTGGCGCCGTGCAGACCGGTAAAGCTGGTTTCACCGATGGCGTAGAGGCCGGGCACGTCGGTGCGCCCGTGCTGGTCAACCATCACGCCGCCACAGGTGTAGTGCGCGGCCGGCACCACCGGGATCGGGCCTTTGGTGATATCGATATTGAAGGTCAGGCAGCGTTCATAGACGGTCGGGAAGTGGGTCTTGATAAACGCTTCGGGCTTGTGGCTGATGTCCAGGTAGACGCAATCGATACCCAGGCGCTTCATCTCGTGGTCGATGGCGCGGGCGACAATGTCGCGCGGTGCCAGCTCGGCGCGTGGGTCGAAGCGCTGCATGAAGCGTTCGCCATTGGGCAGCTTCAAGTGCGCACCTTCGCCGCGCAGGGCTTCGGTGATCAGGAAGCTCTTGGCTTGCGGGTGGTACAGGCAGGTGGGGTGGAACTGATTGAACTCCAGGTTGGCCACCCGGCAGCCCGATCGCCAGGCCATGGCAATGCCGTCGCCACAAGCACCGTCGGGGTTGCTGGTATAGAGATAGACCTTCGCGGCCCCGCCCGAAGCAAGAATAGTGAAGCGCGCCCCGTAGGTATCGACTTCGCCACTGGTGCGATTGAGTACGTAGGCGCCGAGGCAGCGCTCGCCCGCAAGGCCCAGGCGTTTTTCGGTGATCAGGTCGACGGCGACGCGTTGTTCCAGCAATTGGATGTTGGGCCGTTGGCGAGCCTGGTCGAGCAGGGTCTTGAAAATCGCGGCACCCGTGGCGTCGGCGGCGTGAATAATGCGGCGATGGCTGTGGCCGCCTTCGCGGGTCAGGTGGAACTCAAAGCCGCCGTCGTCGCTGCCGGCATGTTCATCACGGGTGAAGGGCACACCTTGGTCGATCAGCCATTGGATGGCTTCCCGGCTATGCTCGACGGTGAAGCGCACGGCCTCCTCATTGCACAGGCCGCCGCCGGCGTTAAGGGTGTCTTCGACATGCGATTGCACCGTATCGGTGTCGTCCAGTACCGCCGCGACGCCGCCCTGGGCCCAGAATGTCGAGCCGTTGGCCAGGTCGCCTTTGCTCAAAACCGCAATGCGCAGGTGGCCGGGCAGGGTCAGGGCAAGGCTTAAGCCGGCTGCACCGCTGCCGATCACCAGCACATCGTGTTGAAACTGTTGGCTCATTGAAAGGATTCCGCAAAAAGCGATCCGAAGGAGCGGCGCAAACAGGACGCCTGGATCGGCGCATCAAAGGGTCACACGGGCCACTAGTATATAGAGGGGTGGAGCGGCACAATAGCCACGCATTCGTGGCATTGTGAGATTATGCCGCGCAGCTTTGGGAAACGGCCGGTTGGCGGGACGGGAACTTTTTGCATGGGCCCCGACTCAATAGCAGGTTGCCCGAAAGCTGGGAAAACGTTGAGTTTATTGGCCCGTCGGGAGCATTGGACGCGTCACGAAACCGGCGACAAGATTATTCGCGCAGCCGGCCCCGCCCGGGCTGCGTTTTTCGTGTGTGCCAAATCAGTGCATGCCGGAAACTTGCTTGAAGGGGGAGAACTTTTGCGAAAAGCCCGAGTCTATGTTTGCAAGCCTGATCGTTTAGTTATGCAAGCCTCCTTCGAGTACAACGAGGAGTGTTCATGCTAACCCAGGAAGAGGATCAGCAGCTGGTCGAGCGCGTACAACGCGGCGACAAGCGAGCATTTGATCTGCTAGTGCTGAAATACCAGCACAAAATTCTCGGGTTGATCGTGCGGTTTGTGCACGACACCCATGAAGCGCAGGACGTTGCACAGGAAGCCTTTATCAAGGCGTACCGTGCACTTGGAAATTTCCGCGGTGATAGTGCGTTTTATACGTGGCTATATCGCATCGCCATTAACACGGCGAAGAACTATCTGGTGTCTCGCGGCCGCCGCCCACCAGACAGTGATGTCAGTTCAGAAGATGCTGAGTTTTACGATGGTGATCACGGCCTCAAAGATCTCGAGTCGCCGGAGCGTGCATTGCTGCGCGACGAGATCGAAGGCACCGTCCATCGAACAATTCAGCAACTGCCAGAAGATTTGCGTACGGCATTAACTTTACGTGAATTCGATGGTCTGAGTTACGAAGACATTGCGAGCGTCATGCAATGTCCGGTGGGGACTGTAAGGTCACGGATTTTCCGGGCCCGGGAAGCCATCGACAAAGCCTTGCAACCATTGTTGCAGGAAAACTAAAGACAGCGGCGACAGCCAAGAGAGGAACCGCCATGAGTCGTGATGCCCTGCAGGAATCGCTGTCCGCAGTGATGGATAACGAAGCGGATGAACTGGAACTTCGTCGAGTGCTCAACGCATTTGATGATGCCGAAACCCGTGATACCTGGTCTCGTTACCAAGTCGCTCGGGCGGTGATGCACAAGGATCTTTTAATCCCTCGTCTGGATATTGCTGCGGCCGTTTCTGCCGCGCTGGCTGATGAAGCCGTTCCGGCCAAAGCTGCTCGTGGCCCGTGGCGTAGCCTGGGTCGACTGGCAGTGGCTGCCTCGGTGACCGTCGCCGTACTGGCTGGTGTTCGTCTGTACAACCAGGACGAAATTGCCGGCGCCGAACTGGCCCAGCAAACTCAGCAGCCCGTCATGGCGGGTCCGCAAGTCAAAGGCCCGGCTGTACTGGCAGGCTACAAGGAAAGCTCTGATACCACAGGCCCGATGGCCAATGGTGTGCTTCAAGGGCAATCTGGCTGGCAAGATCAGCGTCTGCCAGGCTACCTGCGTCAGCACGCACAGGAATCGGCCGCCAAAGGTACCGAAAGCGCTCTGCCATACGCTCGCGCAGCCAGTCAGGAAAACCGCTGATCCGCTAGGGAGCTCTATGCGCGCCATACCGCTCCTTGCGCTTTTGCTCAGTAGTTGGATTGCACAGTCCGCCCATGCCGATGAAGCCCAAGACTGGCTGACTCGACTTGGGCGTGCAGAGCAGCAGCAAAGCTTTGAAGGTACGTTTGTCTACGAACGTAATGGCAGTTTTTCTACCCATGCTATCTGGCACCGTGTGCAGGACGGTCATGTCCGTGAGCGGTTGCTGCAACTGGACGGCTCGCCTCAGGAAACCGTACGGTTGGATGGCCGGACGCACTGCGTCAGTGGCGATCTGAGTGCTGGGTCGGTTACCTCTTCTGATGCACCTTCGCGTGCTCTCGATTCAAAAAAACTCACTCAATTCTATGAACTTGCCGTCATTGGCAAATCCCGCGTGGCCGGTCGTCATGCTGTGATTGTGTCAATCAGCCCGCGAGATCACTACCGCTACGGTTTTGAATTGCACCTGGATCGTGAGACGGCGCTGCCGCTCAAATCCCTGCTGCTCAATGATCAGGGGCAATTGCTGGAGCGCTTTCAGTATGCGCGCCTGGATACCTCGGTCGTTCCTGCCGAGCATGACTTACAGCCTGGCAGCGAATGCAAGCCTGTTGCTGCTTCCACCGATAAAGCCTCTGACATGCCTGCCTCCCAGGCGTGGCATCTGGATTGGCTGCCGCCTGGTTTCCAGCAGGTCAGCAGCACCACGCGCAAAGACCGCCAAACGAAATCGACCGTCGATAGCCTGATGTATGATGATGGGCTCGCACGTTTTTCTGTATTTCTTGAGTCCGCCAAGGGCGCCGACATGAATGAAACCCGCGCTCAGCTCGGCCCGACGGTGGCGGTTTCTCGGCGTTTGAATACGGTTGACGGTGAGATGATGGTCACCGTAGTAGGGGAGATCCCCGTCGGCACTGCTGAGCGTATCGCGCTGTCGGTACGCGGTGAAAATGCCGCTGCCAAGCCGTGAGATTGTTAATTCTATGTTCATCCTGACCTTTCAATCTGTGCTCAAGTTAGGTTGAGGGCCGATCGTATGAAATTTCTGGATCAGCATTTTCACTTGCAAAAATTTCCTATGTTTTTTATAGGTCAGGGTTTGTTGGCTCTGGCCTTGTTTTGTTCGCGGAACAAAAATGTCGTTTGCCGCATTCGGCGTTTATTGGACCCTGTCGCTTAACCCTGCTCGTCGTAACGGGAGCTGTATGTCGATACCACGTTTGAAGTCTTACCTATCCATAGTCGCCACAGTGCTGGTACTGGGTCAGGCCTTGCCTGCGCAAGCAGTTGAGCTGCCTGACTTCACCCAACTGGTAGAGCAAGCCTCACCGGCCGTGGTGAATATCAGTACCACCCAGAAACTGCCGGATCGCAAAGTTTCGAACCAGCAGATGCCCGACCTGGAAGGCTTGCCGCCCATGCTGCGCGAGTTCTTCGAGCGCGGTATGCCGCAACCGCGCACCCCTCGTGGTGGCGGTGGTCAGCGCGAAGCCCAATCCCTGGGTTCGGGCTTCATCATTTCGCCTGACGGCTATATCCTGACCAACAACCACGTGATTGCCGATGCCGACGAAATCCTCGTGCGCCTGGCTGATCGCAGTGAACTCAAGGCCAAGCTGATCGGTACCGACCCGCGTTCCGACGTAGCCTTGCTTAAAATCGATGGCAAGGACCTGCCGGTTCTCAAGCTGGGCAAATCCCAGGACTTGAAGGCCGGCCAATGGGTCGTCGCGATCGGTTCGCCGTTCGGCTTTGACCATACCGTCACCCAGGGTATCGTCAGTGCTATTGGTCGCAGCCTGCCGAATGAAAACTACGTACCGTTTATCCAGACCGACGTGCCGATCAACCCGGGCAACTCTGGGGGGCCATTGTTCAACCTGGCTGGCGAAGTGGTAGGCATCAACTCACAGATCTACACCCGTTCCGGTGGTTTCATGGGCGTGTCTTTCGCGATCCCGATCGACGTGGCCATGGACGTCTCCAATCAGCTCAAAAGCGGTGGCAAAGTCAGCCGTGGCTGGTTGGGCGTAGTGATCCAGGAAGTCAACAAAGACCTGGCTGAATCCTTCGGCCTCGACAAGCCGGCCGGTGCTCTGGTTGCGCAAATCCAGGACAATGGTCCAGCGGCCAAAGGCGGCCTGAAAGTCGGCGACGTGATTCTGAGCATGAACGGCCAACCCATCGTCATGTCGGCGGACCTGCCTCATCTGGTCGGCGCGCTCAAGGCTGGCGGCAAAGCCAAACTGGAAGTGATTCGTGACGGCAAGCGCCAGAACGTGGAGCTGACCGTCGGTGCGATCCCGGAAGAAGGCGCGACCCTGGATGCCCTGGGTAATGCCAAGCCGGGTGCAGAGCGCAGCAGTAACCGCCTGGGCATCGCCGTGGTTGAACTGACCGCCGAGCAGAAGAAGACGTTTGACCTGCAAAGCGGTGTGGTGATCAAGGAAGTCCAGGACGGCCCAGCCGCCCTGATCGGCCTGCAGCCGGGCGACGTGATCACTCACCTGAACAATCAGGCGATCAACACCACCAAGGAGTTCACCGACATCGCCAAGGCGTTGCCGAAGAACCGTTCGGTGTCGATGCGCGTACTGCGTCAAGGTCGTGCCAGCTTCATCACCTTCAAGTTGGCCGAGTAATCGTCAAGCCTGTATTGCAATAGAAACGAAAAGCCCCACTGCCGGTTAACGGCAGCGGGGCTTTTTTGTGGGTGACGGGTTTAGCTCATCATCCCTTTCACCAGGCGTTCCTGTTCGATCAGCTCACGCTGACGTGCGTCGATACGTGAGGACAGTGGGAAATTACTGCCTGCGCGGCGCTTGGCAAAGTCCAGTTGCTGGATGGCCTGCTGGAAGTCCCCTACCAGTGCGAAGTATTCGGCGCGGGCCTGATGCAAGCCGATGATGTTGCCGGACAGGCCGCGTGTTTCGGCCACCTGATACCACACGTCCGGATCGTCGGGGCGTGACTTGAGCAAGCCATCCAGCGCCTTTTCGGCATCGGCGGTGCGGTTCTGCTTAAGCAGCAGGTCTACCCGCACCTGGTTCAGCGGATAGTTGCTGGGGTACTGGGTGAGCATACGGTCAGTCCGTTGCTGGGCATCCGCCATGCGGTTGCTGGTGATGTCCAGTTCGATCTGCGCCAGATTGTAGGTGATGTCATTGGGTGCCTTGGCGAGCAGCGGTGCCAGGCTTTCCCGTGCTTCCTTGAGTTGGACTCCCTTGATCTGCGCAATGGCGAGGCCATAACGCGCTACATCGTTTTTGGGGTTGTCGTCCAACTGCGCCTGGAAGCGCTTGGCAGCCAGGCCAGGCGTGTCTTCGTATTTCAATTGCACGCGTGCGCGAATCAGTTGATAGCGCAGGCTGTCTTCCTTGCCGCCGAGTTTGGCCTGTTCGGCGCGATTGCGGGTGTCGGCAATACGCGATTCGGTCACTGGGTGCGTCAACAGGAACTCCGGTGGCTTGGCATCGAAGCGGTACTGACGCATCAGGCGTTCGAACATGGTGGGCATCGACCGCGGGTCGTAGCCGGCTTTCTCCAGGTTGAGGATGCCGATGCGGTCTGCCTCTTGTTCGTTCTGCCGGGAGAACCGGCGCTGCTCCTGGATCGCAGCCGCTTGTGAGCCGGCAATTGCGGCGATACCCGCATCGCCGGCACCCGCGGCGGCGGCAATAATGCCGCCAAGCAGCGCCGCCATCATTGGCAGTTGCATGCGTGACTGGGCTTCCACGCCCCTGGCAAAGTGGCGCTGGGACAAGTGCGCCAGTTCGTGGGCCAGTACCGACGCGTATTCACCTTCGGTCTGGGCATTGAGGAACAAGCCGCCGTTCACCCCAATGATCCCGCCGGGTGCCGCAAAGGCGTTGAGCTGCGGGCTGTTGATCAGGATGAATTCCAGGCGCCGATCGTTGACCTGGCTGGTCTCCACCAGCTTGTACACGCTGGTTTCTACGTAGTCCTTGAGTTGCGGGTCATTAAGCTGCGACACCTGACCGCGCAAATAGGCCAGCCAGGCGCGGCCCAGTTGATATTCCTGTTGGGGCGAGACAATGGCAGAACTGGCGTCACCAAGTGACGGCAGCTCATCGGCGAAGGCCGGGGAGGCCAGCAGGCAGGCCAGCGTCAGCAGGGTAGGGCGCAAAAAAGTCATGCACAAAGCCTTTCGACAAAGAGCTTACTGTAGCCGGACACTGCGCCTGGGACCAGATATTCTAAGCAGCCCAAATGTTTGCCTGGAGTAACACCATGACCGACGCTGTAGCCTTTGACGCCGAACTCGATGCCAGCGGCCTCAACTGCCCGTTGCCCCTGCTCAAGGCCAAGATGGAACTCAATAAAATGGCCCGCGGTGCGGTGCTCAAGGTGACCGCCACCGACGCTGGCTCCCAGCGTGACTTCCGCACCTTTGCCAAACTCGCCGGCCACACTCTGGAGCACGAAGAAGAAGCCGAGGGTGTGTACCGGTATTGGTTGCGCAAGGCCTGACGGCCTTATCGACGCACAATCAGGCCTTGTTCAGCGCCTGCGCTGCCGCCAACACGGCATCCACATGCCCCGGCACTTTCACGCCACGCCATTCCTGACGCAGCACGCCTTCGCTGTCGATCAGAAAGGTGCTGCGATCAACGCCCAGGTATTCCTTGCCGTACAGCTTCTTGAGCTTGATCACATCAAACAGCTGGCAGACCGCTTCGTCCTTGTCGCTGATCAGCTCGAAAGGAAATTCCTGCTTGGCCTTGAAGTTCTCGTGGGACTTCACGCTGTCACGCGACACACCAAACACTTCAGTGTTGGCGGCCTGGAAAGCTGCGTATTGGTCACGAAAGCCCTGGCCTTCAGTGGTGCAGCCCGGGGTGCTGTCCTTGGGGTAGAAGTAGATCACCACTTGCTTGCCCTTGAGAGCTGCGAGGCTGAAAGTCTGGCCGCTGGTGGCCTGGGCTTCGAAGTCGGCGACAGGTTTATCGATGGCTACCGGCATGACTGGCATGAATAGATGCTTCCTTACATTGGGTTCTGTGGGCGCCATGGCTCGATCAGCGCGTCGAGGTTCAGGGCATCGGCGAAATCCAGGAACTGGTCGCGCAACCAACTGATCTGTACGCCGGCCGGCAGGGTCACGGTGAACGTGGCGTTGAGCATGGTGCCGCCGGTTTGCGGGGCCTGGTAGGTGTCGCAGGTCAGGTTTTCCAGCTCGACGTTGTGGTCGATGAAGAACTGGCACAACTCGTTGACGATGTCCGAGCGGTAGGCCGAGCTGACATACGCCACATAAGGCAGGGCCTGCGGGCGGTTTTCCAGGGCTGCGCTGCGCACTACGTTGACGGTGAAATCGTGTTTCTTGGCCAGGCCCGGCAGGCCGGTTTCGAGGCGCGCCAAGGCGTCCCAGGAACCGGAAATCTGCAAGACCAGCGCGCTGCACTCGCCGTGGCGGGTGAGGCGGGAGGTTACGACGGCGCAGCGGTTCTCATGGCTGGCGCGGCACAGGACGTTGGTCAGCTCCATGGGGTTGGCGCCGAGGGCACTGATAACAAGGAATTGTTCGCGAACTGTGGGGGTGGACATGCAGCCTTCCTAAAGCGATGAGCGGTCAATACTGTGTGGGCCGTATCGATCAAAGGATCAAGGGTAGCGAAAAGCGTCGCCAAGGGCTAGGAGGTGGCGTTTTCATTGCGTGATCGGCCGGCTTGAAGCGGTGCTTTGGCCCAATGATGGCATTGCCCGACGTTTAGTTGCTCCAGAACGCATCCTCACGCGGTACTTCGCTTGTACAAGCATCTTGGCGCCAGTACCATTACGGCTCTCTTTTTCCGGCAGGAGCGGTTGCATGATTGCGGGCAGTATGGTGGCACTGGTCACACCCATGGATGCACAAGGTCGTCTCGACTGGGACAGCCTGGGCAAACTGGTGGACTTCCACCTGCAAGAGGGCACCAACGCCATCGTGGCGGTCGGCACCACAGGTGAATCGGCCACCCTCGATGTGGAAGAACACATCCAGGTGATCGAGTTCGTGGTCAAGCGCGTTGCGGGCCGCATCGCCGTGATCGCCGGAACGGGCGCCAACTCCACGCGCGAAGCGATCGAGCTGACCCGCAACGCCAAGAAAGCCGGCGCCGATGCGTGCCTGCTGGTGACCCCGTACTACAACAAGCCGACCCAGGAAGGCTTGTACCAGCACTTCAAAGCCATCGCCGAAGCCGTCCAGATCCCGCAGATCCTCTATAACGTACCGGGTCGTACCGCGTGCGATATGAAGGCCGAGACCGTGATCCGCCTGTCCACCGTGCCGAACATCATCGGTATCAAGGAAGCCACTGGCGACCTGCAGCGCGCCAAGGACATCCTGGCCGGCGTGAGCAGTGACTTCCTGGTGTATTCCGGTGACGACGCCACCGCTGTCGAACTGATCCTGCTGGGTGGCAAGGGCAACATCTCCGTGACCGCCAACGTGGCTCCGCGTGCCATGAGCGAAATGTGCGCGGCCGCCATCGCCGGCGATGCCGCGACGGCCCGTGCGATCCACGAGAAGCTGATGCCGCTCAACAAGACACTGTTTATCGAATCCAATCCTATTCCCGTGAAATGGGCGCTGACTGAGATGGGCCTGATGCCGGACGGTATCCGTCTGCCGCTCACCCGGCTCAGCGAAGCCTGTCACGAACCGCTGCGACAGGCCCTGCGCCAGTCCGGCGTCCTGGTTTAATTGAGGAAGCACTACGCATGAAGCGATTGGCCGGACTTTCCGCACTTGCCTTGATTATCTCCAGCACCAGTGGCTGCGGTTGGGTATGGGGCCCGGAAGGCTACTTCCGTGACCGCGGCAGCGATTACCTGGAAGCGCAAGCAACCAAACCGATGCAGTTGCCGCCTGATGTCAATGTCGCCAAGCGTCTTGACCCCTTGTTGCCGATCCCACGCAACGTCGCCGACGACACCGTCAAGGGCGAGTACGTAGTACCGCGCCCGCAGCCGATCACGGCAGTGGCCGATGCCAGCGACTACAGCCTGCAGAAAAGTGGCGACAACCGCTGGATCGTGGCTCAGCGCCCACCTGCCGAAGTCTGGCCGGTGGCAGTGCAGTTCTTCCAGGACAACGGTTTCCGTCTCGACCAGCAACGCCCGCAAACCGGTGAGTTCACCACGGCGTGGCAGCAAGGCCGCGAGTTGTCCGCCAACATGGCTCAGCGCCTGCTGGCCGGCGGTGTGGCCGCCGACAGCGAGGCCCGTGTGCGTGTGCGCATCGAGCCAGGCGTGCAGCGCAATACCAGTGAAGTCTATGTGGTCAGCGCCGAGCGCCCTGCCGGCAGCACGGCCAACGTCGATTTCACCCCGCGTTCGGTCAACACCGGCGTCGATGCCGCGCTGGTCGACGAGATGCTCGCCAGCATGAGCCGTATCTCCGAGAAGGGCGGTTCCGTTTCCCTGCTCGCCGCCCGTGACTACGACACCCCTAACCGCGTCAGCCTCACCGAAGACGGCAGCGGTAACGTGGTGCTCAACCTGGGTGAAGACCTCGACCGTGCCTGGGCCAGTGTTGGCCGTGCGTTGGAGCAAGGCCCTTGGCGCGTTGAAGACATCAACCGCAGCCTGGGCCTGTACTACATCAACGTGGCTGAAAAGGCCGAGAAGAAAGACGACGAGCCAGGTTTCTTCGGCAAACTGTTCGGCAGCGCGCCGACCAAGGAAGAGATCGAAACCCGTGCCGAGCGTTATCAGGTTCGTTTGAGCAAGGTTGGCGAAAGCGTGCAAGTCACCGTCGAGAAGAACATCAATACCGTCGCGCCAGCTGAGACAGCGCGCAAAGTGTTGGGCGTGATTCAAGACAACCTGGGCTGATTCGGTGCGTTTTGCCGTTCTCGGCAGCGGTAGCCAAGGGAACGGTACGCTGGTCGCCCACGATGACACGTACGTGCTGGTCGATTGTGGTTTCTCGTTAAGAGAAACCGAGCGACGCCTGCTGCGCCTCGGGGTTCACCCCACGCAGTTGAGCGCAATTCTGGTCACCCACGAACATGCCGACCACGTGCATGGCGTGGGTTTACTGTCTCGGCGCTACAATCTGCCGGTGTACTTGAGTCGCGGCACGCTGCGCGGGATGCGCAAGCCCATCGAGCCGGCAGGTTTTCTGGCCGGTGGCGAGCAACTGCAAATCGGTGCCTTGAGCATCAATGTCATCGCGGTTGCCCACGATGCCCAGGAGCCCACGCAATACGTATTCAGTGACGGCCAGCGGCGTTTCGGCGTGCTGACCGACCTGGGTTCCTACTGCGCCAGGGTGCTGGACGGTTACCGGGACCTCGATGCCTTGATGATCGAGTCCAACCACTGCAGGGATCTGCTGGCGCGCGGCCACTACCCTTACTTTCTCAAGCAGCGGGTGGGCGGCGAGCTGGGACATTTGAACAATCACCAGGCGGCGTACCTGGTGTATGAGTTGGGCTGGCAAGACCTGCAACACCTGGTCCTGGCTCACCTCAGCAGCAAGAACAACCTGCCGACGCTTGCCCGGCAATGTTTTGTCGACACCCTCGGGTGCGACCCGGACTGGCTGCAACTGGCCGATCAAGATTCAGGGCTCGACTGGCGACACATCGCCTAGCCCACCTTACTCAAAGCGGAGCCCATCATGGAAAAACGTGAAGAACTCTACCGCGGCAAAGCCAAGTCGGTGTACAAGACCGACGACGCCAACCGCCTGATCCTGCTGTTTCGCAACGACACCTCGGCGTTCGACGGTAAGCGCATCGAACAGCTTGATCGCAAGGGCATGGTGAACAACAAGTTCAACGCCTTCATCATGCAGAAGCTCGAAGCGGCCGGTATCCCGACCCAATTCGACAAACTGCTGGGCGACAACGAGTGCCTGGTCAAGAAGCTCGACATGATCCCGGTGGAATGCGTCGTGCGTAACTACGCCGCCGGCAGCCTGGTCAAGCGCCTGGGTGTGGAAGAGGGCCTCAAGCTCAACCCTTACACGTTCGAGCTGTTCCTGAAGGACGACGCCAAGGGCGACCCGTTCATCAACGAATCCCACGTCGTGGCCTTCGGCTGGGGCACCGCTGAACAACTGGCGCGCATGAAAGAGTTGTCCCTCAAGGTCAACGACGTGCTGAGTAAGCTGTTCGACGACGCAGGCCTGTTGCTGGTGGACTTCAAGCTCGAATTCGGCGTGTTCCACGACGGCTCCATCGTCCTGGGCGACGAATTCAGCCCAGACGGCTGCCGCCTGTGGGACAAGGACACCAAGAAGAAGATGGACAAAGACCGCTTCCGCCAGGGCCTCGGTGATGTGATCGAAGCCTACGAAGAAGTCGCCAATCGTCTGGGCGTACCGCTGTAATCGACGCAAGCATCTGATAGCACGGAAAAAAATCGCTTCGGCGCTTTGCATCCATCAATCATGCTGTTATGATGCGCGCCGTTGGAGAGATGCCAGAGTGGCCGAATGGGACGGATTCGAAATCCGTTGTACCTTCACCGGTACCTAGGGTTCGAATCCCTATCTCTCCGCCATTACTTATAAACAGAAACCCCCAATAACTTAAAGGTTGTTGGGGGTTTTTGTTTTTGTAGCAGAAATGCTCAGGTGAATTCTGCTACGGTCGTGATTACCTGATGACAATGCGGGTCAATCATGAATTTTGAAAAAGTGCTCACGCATTTGCAGGCTAACCTTCCAGGTCTTTTGGCAGTGTACGTCTTTGGCAGCCAGGCGACGGGCGAGGCAAATGCCGACAGCGATCTTGACTTGGCTGTGCTGATTGAGGGAAGCATTGACCCACTGCAACTGTGGCGCCTATGCGGGGAATTAGCGGATATCGTCAAGGTCCCCGTCGATTTGCTGGACTTACGCGCAGCCTCGACGGTCATGCAATACCAAGTCATAACGACAGGGCGCCGCCTCTGGAGCAAGGACAGTCAGGCGGGTATCTTTGAGAGCTACATACTCAGCGAGAAAACTGCATTGGATTGCGCCAGGGCAGAGCTGCTAGTCGACATTCAAAAGGATGGAACGGTATATGGCCGATGATGTACTCATCAACAAGGCTGCCAGTATTGAGCGTTGCGTTGCTCGTGCTCGGGAGGAGTACGAAAAGGATCCAGCCAGTTTTGCCACTGACTTCACCCGTCAAGATGCGGCCATTCTCAATATTCAGCGTGCCTGCGAGGCGGCTCTAGACATGGGGCAACATCTGATTCGTCGTGAGCGCCTCGGTGTCCCCCAAAGTGCTCGTGACGTGTTTGAGCTGCTGGCGCAGGGAGGATGGGTGAATCCTTCCTTACTGACTAACCTGAAAAACATGGTCGGTTTCCGCAATATCGCGGTGCATGAGTATCAGACGCTTCAGTTGCCTATTGCCGTTGCGATCATCACCAAACATTTGGGCGATTTCCTGGCATTCAGTGCACATGTCTTGACTAAGGACGCGGGCCAGTGAGCCGATTCAAATGGCCCGCGGTAAAATCAAGGCTACAGGTCGTCTAGAGAAACCTTCACTCGCTGAACAGACGCCTGGCGCTCACGTACGGTCGCTATCAACGCTTCATCCTCTTTTGCCGGGCGCTTTTTGTCCGATTCTTTTACCGTTTCCCTTTGTCTTTTCTTCGCCTCTTGCTCGGTTACGTATTCACCTGTGACCGCATCGCGATATCTCGTTGGCATATCAGCATCCTTGACAGTATGTCGCCACGGCGGCGACCTTTTTGAGGCTAGCTTGCAGGCTTGTGCACACAAGCTTCCTCGCCGGAATTCTGGTTACCAAGCTTTTCCGAAACAGGTGCTTACGTTGTGCCGGTTCGACAGTTTTCCAGCAGGGTTGCGTTGACTGGGGCAGGACGCTAACCTTTCGCCGTCGCCCTCATGGCGACCGGTTTTGACAGACTGATTTACAGGTGTACGACCTCCATGCGATTACAGCGTTTCTGCTGTGACGTCGTTTTATGGCGGCTGTGCGTGGGGCATCTTCGGGTGCGCCGGGTCCTGTATACCGGTCTGTCAACCCGCGCATAGCTGCCACCTGATTCTGTTTGACAGCGGGATGTGGCAGCTCCCATTGCATACAGGAGCTACACAATGAGCAATCTCGATTCTGACTCCGAATTTTCCCCTCGGAAAATCTTCCATGTAGGTGCAGATGTCGGCACCGAAGAAGCCCTCACCAACGCCACCGAAATCCTTTCATCCGCCCTGCAAACCGCCTATCAATGCGCCGAAGATCCTGACAGCACGCAGTCGCCCGTGATCATGGCCCTGGCTCAATTGATCGAAAACGCGCAAATGCTGGTGGATGCCGTCCTCGAGCGTGATTTCCCCACGGCCAAATAAGTACCTGCTCCCTGAAACGAAAAAAGCCTGCTGAACTCAATGCTCAGCAGGCTTTTTTGCGCATCTCTAACCCGGTCAGGCAGGCTGCGCCACCAGGCTATTGCTGACCTTGCGCCCCAATACCAGCACGGTCGCAAACCCGAACCCCACCAACACCGTGGCCAGGCTCAACAACACCGAGCTGCCCATCTGGTCGACGATGCGCCCGCCAAAGAACGAGCCCAGGGCAATGATCACCTGAAACAGCGCCACAAACAGTGGCATGCCGCGTTCGACATCCTTGGGGGCCACGACAAACATCCAGATGCTGGCGCAAGCCGGGAAGGCGCCGAAGGCGAAACCCCAGAGTGCGATCAGCATCGAGGCGCCTGTCAGGCCGGTGGCGAAGTAGGGGAACAGTGCGGTGCTGGTACCGATCATCAACGCAACCAGCAGCAGGGTGTGACGTACGCTGCGGTTGGCGGCGAAACCGGCAAAGATATTGCCCATTACCCCGGCCACACCGTAGAGCAGCAGCAATGAACCAATTGTCGGGCCGTCAAAGCCGGAGCTGTGTTTGAAGAAGGGGGCGACATAGGTATACGCAGCAAAGTGCGCCAGGCCGATCAGCAATACAGCGATCAAGCCGACTCGCGCCTGTGGGTTGATAAACAACGCGGGCAAGTCACGAATCTCAATGGCCTTTTCCGGCGTCAGTCGCGGTAGCAGGAAGATCTGCGCGAGCAGCACCGGAATGCCCACCAACGCAGTAACCAGGAAGGTCATGCGCCAGCCCATCAGTCCACTGAGCCAGGTGCCGACGGGCACGCCCAGTACGGTGGCGAGCGTTACGCCCATCATGATGATCGAGGTGGCTTTCGCAACCCCAACGCCTTTGGGCGCCAGCCGCCCGCTGAGGGCAATGGCCGTGGCCCAGAAGCCGCCGATGCTGATGCCGAGCAATACACGGCCGAACAGCAGCAGGCTGAAATCGTTAGCTAAGGCCACCACCGAGTTGGCGATGATCATCACCAGTGTCAGGCCGATCAGCAGGTAGCGACGGTCCATGGCACCAATGCTGACCGACAGAAACGGCGCGGCGAGGGCGGCCATGATGCCGGGCAATGTGACCATCAACCCGGCGTGACCGGCACTGATGCCCAGGTCGCTGGCGACGTCGTTGAGTACGCCCACCGGCAGAAATTCACTGGTCACCAGGGCGAAGGCACCCACGGCGACCGAAAGAATCGCCAGCCACTGCTGTTTGACGCTTTGTTGATTATGTTCGGGAAGCCCGCTAGGGGCCTGGCTCGCGCTTGGCATGGGATTGGGTTCCGGGAGGAATGTCGCCTGAAGCCAGGCGAGGAGGGAATTTGGAGCGATTATAGGAATCAGTGGCGGCAATCGTTCAGGCGCTCGTTTCGATAGTAATCATCAGTGCTATCGATGTGAGATTTAAAGAGCCTTGAATCTGCCGCACAAACGAAAAAGCCCGTCGCTGGGTCAACTCCGGGCTTTTCCGGGTATGACGATGTTTAAGGCGCAGCGGTGGAGTCTTATTTTAGCTAGCCAACGCATTCAGTACATGGACTGGGTCATTATGGATAGCTTTCAACAATGCCTTTGCTGGTCCGGTAGGCTCACGACGACCCTGCTCCCAGTTCCGTAACGTGCCAAGTTGCACATCAATCAGCGCTGCGAATTTAGCCTGGGTTAGCCCTGTCGCCTTACGGATCTCTTTGACTCGCATTGAATCAACATGGAACTCACGAGAAGGTTCGCGTTCTCCGCGCAGGATCTCGTTCATCTCTTGAACGCTTTCCATCAGTTCATCAAAAAATCTGCTCATAGCTATCTCCAGTGCTCAATCGCAGCCTTCAGTGACTTGCGCTCTACGGCAGTCAAGTCCTGCTGTTCATTTTTGGGATAGATCATCAGTAAAACAATCTGTGATGCCGAGACGAAATGGTAATAGATCACCCGCGCCCCGCCACGTTTGCCATGGCCCTTGGCCGCTACTCGTATCTTGCGAACTCCACCCGTACCCTCGATTACATCGCCAGCAGAAGGGTTGACTACCAACACGTTCTGAAGAGCCGTGTAGGCATCCTCGTCGATCAATTCTTTAACGCGACGGGTGAAGACTGACGTCTCTATGAAAATCATCGCTAATGTACGCCATTGGCTTAGTTGGCTGCAATCCTAGCCGTGTGTGCTTCGACGTGCATTCAGTGAGTTGTAACTGCTTTTTGACACGCAGGATGTGGTCAATTATACGTCGGCCAACCGACCCAAAAGACTCTCAATAAACACCCCCTCCGCCCGGCTCATCTTCTGCTCCCGGTTCCACAACAGATGAATATCCACATCCGCAATCCCCTCATCCGGCGGCAACCGCCACAGCAGCCCGTTCTTCACATCGTCCGCCACCACATGAATGGGCAAACACCCCAAGCCAAACCCGGCAATGACCAAACGCCGCACTTCTTCCAGGCTGGAAGATGACGCCACGATCCGTCCGCTGAACCCTTGCTGATCACGAAAAATCGTCAGCGGCGAGAGCATCCCGCCAATCTGGTCGCTGGTAAAACTCACGAAGTTTTCCGACTGCAAATCCCCCTCGGCCAGGTTTGTGCGCCCGAACAATGGGTGATGTTTTCCGCAAAAGAACGCGTAGCGCTGACGCAGAAACAGGTGCTGTTCCAGGCGCGGCTGAGGCCGACGATTGAGGCTCAACCCCAGGGTCGCGGTTTTTTCCAGCAGGGCGGCGACGATGTCGGAGCTGCGCATCACTTCGACTTCCAGATCGACCCGCGGATGTTCGCGATGAAAGCCTGCGAGAAAGTCATCGAAAGTGTCGGAATTAATCCGGCTGATCATCAGCAAGCGCACTTTGCCGATCACTTCATCACCCGGCTTTTGCAGGGCGTTGCTCATTTGCGAAACCTGGCCGTACATCTCGCCGGCAATCGCGAAAATCTGTTCACCTGCCTCGGTGAGCACGAAGCGCGGGCCGCGACGTACGATGAGCTGGCAATCCAGCTGTTCCTCCAGGCGCTTGAGCGCCTGGCTGATGGCCGGTTGCGTCAGGTGCAGGCGGGCAGCAGCGCGGCTGATGCTCAGTTCCTGGCCGATCACGCGGAAGGTGCGCAGCAGGTTCCAGTCCAGGCGGTCGTTGAGCAGGGGGTGAATATCGCGGCGGGATTCGGACATGGTGTCGCTCGATAATAAGCAGTATTTATAATCAAGATAATAAATAGAAAATTGACTAATCATAGCCCCAGGCCGAAAAATCGGCCTCAACAAGCGCCATCAGAGCGCACCGGTTCGACCTTCTCCTGCCAAAAAAATAACCAAAGGAGCCAGCCCCATGAAGCCTTCCGCTTCGCCGCAGCCTCGCCGTGCCGCGGCCGCCGCTTTTATCGGCACCATGATCGAGTGGTACGATTTTTACATCTATGCCACCGCTGCGGCGCTGGTGTTCGGTCAGCTGTTTTTCCCCTCCGACGATAAATTGTTCAGCACCATGGCTGCGTTCGGCACCTTCGCCGTGGGCTTCTTTGCGCGGCCGTTGGGCGGCATTGTGTTTGGCCATATCGGCGACCGCATCGGCCGCAAGAAATCCCTGGTGATTACCCTCGTCATGATGGGCGTGGTCACGGTGTGCATCGGCCTGTTGCCGACCTATGCACAGATCGGCGCCGCGGCACCGGTGCTGCTGATACTGCTGCGAGTGGTGCAGGGCATTGCGGTCGGCGGTGAGTGGGGCGGGGCGGTGTTGATGGCCGGAGAACATGCGCCAAAGGGGCGCCGTAACTTCTTTGCATCCTTCGCGCAATTGGGCAGCCCGGCCGGTTTGATTCTTTCCCTGCTGGCGTTCAGTGCGGTGACCCGCTTGCCGGAAGAAGACCTGCTCAGTTGGGGCTGGCGCCTGCCGTTCCTGGCCAGTGCCTTGCTGTTGGTGGTCGGCCTGGCGATTCGTCTGGGTGTAAATGAGTCGCCGCAGTTCCTCGAAGACAAGGCCCTGGCGGAAAAAGCGCGGGCGATCAAGAAGGACCAAGCCCCCGTGCTGGAAGTGCTGAAAACCGCCTGGCGCCCACTGTTGTTGTGCATTGGCGCCAACACATTGGGGATTGCCGGCGTGTATTTCACCAACACCTTCATGATTGCCTACAGCACTCAACAACTGAACCTGCCGCGCTCGCTGATTCTGGAATGCCTGTTCGTCGTCGCCATTATTCAGTTCTGCGTTCAGCCACTGGCCGCGTGGGTGGCAGAGAAGGTCGGCGCTACACGGTTCCTGTGCGCCATGTGCGTACTGGCAATGGCCTCGCCGTATCCGATGTTCGTTCTGGTCAGCAGCGGCCAGGCGCCGTTGATCATCCTCGGCATAGCCCTCGCGGTGGTGTGCATGGCGTCGTTCTACGCCGTCATCGCAGGCTTTGTCAGCGGCCTGTTTGAAACCCGTGTGCGCTACACCGCGATATCTCTGGCTTACCAGGTATGCGGCGCATTGGCCGGTGGCCTGACACCGTTGATCGGCACCTGGCTGGCCCATCAATACCTGGGCCAATGGTGGCCGATGGCAGTGTTTTACAGCGTGATCGCGGCGGTCTCGTTGGTGTGCGTGCTGGCCTTGTCCCGCCGCCACGCCACGGCTCACCGCCTGGAAATGGCACACAGTTGAGGGAGTCCGCAATGTTGAAGATTAACGGCGAGCGCCTGTGGCGTAGCCTGATGGACATGGCCGAGATCGGCGCAACCGCACGCGGTGGCAGCTGCCGCCTGGCGTTGAGCGCCGAAGACCAGGCCGGTCGTGAGCTGTTCAGTCACTGGTGTACAGCGGCTGGCCTGACGTTGAGCGTGGATGCCATTGGCAATCTGTTCGCCCGTCGTGCGGGTACCGACAATGACGCCGCTGCGGTGATGATCGGCAGCCATCTCGATACCCAGCCCGAAGGCGGGCGCTTCGATGGCGTGTACGGCGTATTGGCCGGACTCGAGGTGATCCGCAGCCTCGACGACCACGGCATCCAGACGCGCAAGCCCCTGGAAATTGCGGTGTGGACCAACGAAGAAGGCGCGCGTTTCACCCCGGCGATGCTGGGCTCGGCGGTGTTCACTGGTGCCCTCGCGCTGGACAAGGCGCTGGCGACCACCGACGGTGATGGCGTCAGCGTGGCCGAGGCGTTGCGCACCACCGGTTATAACGGCGAGCGTGCATTGGGTGGGGCAGTGGATGCGTATTTCGAAGCGCATATCGAGCAAGGCCCGATCCTGGAAGACAACGCCAACAGTATCGGCGTGGTGACCGGCGGCCAGGCGATTCGCTGGCTCGATGTGCGTGTCGAAGGCATGGCTGCCCATGCGGGCACCACGCCGATGGCACTGCGCAAAGATGCGTTGTACGGCGCCGCAAAAATGATCCAGGCCCTGGAAAACCTCGCTGCCGATTTTGCCCCGTATGGCCTGACCACTGTGGGTGAATTGAGCATTGCCAAGTCGTCGCGCAACACCATTCCCGGTGTGCTCGACTTCACTGTGGATCTGCGCCATCACCGCGACGCCGATATCGACGCCATGGAGCAGCAAGTGCGCGCACGCCTGCAAGCGATTGCCGACAACCGTGGCCTCAGCGTGACTATCACACCGCACTGGATCAGCCCGGCCACGCCGTTCGATGCTGAGTGCGTGGCCTGTGTGCAAGCGTCGGTGGATGCTCTGGGCTACAGCCAGCAGACCATCATCAGCGGCGCTGGCCACGATGCCATCCACCTGGCGCGCTATTGCCCGACTGCGATGATCTTCATCCCCTGTGTCGGTGGCCTGAGCCACAACGAAGCCGAAGACGTCTTGCCTGAAGACGTGCGCCAGGGCACCGATGTATTGCTCAACGCCGTGTTGAAACGCGCCGGCCAGGTTCATTTCTAAAGGCTGACGCCGTGCCCATGTGGGAGCTGGCTTGCCTGCGATAGCGGTGAAGCAGGCGGTACATTGTGCTCTGACCGTGCGCAATCGCAGGCAAGCCAGCTCCCGCAGGTTCTGTGTTTATCCAGGAGCATCCTATGAATACGTTTTTCCATCCCGAACAACTGCTGCATCACCCACGCAGCTACTACTCTCGTGGCCAGATGCGCACGCCACAGGAGGTCCCCGAGCGTGCGCGCAACCTGCTGCTGGCTGCGCAAACCCTGGGCTTTGATATCCAGCAACCGAGCGACTACGGTATGGAACCGCTGCTCGCCGTGCACGGCGCTGCATATCTGGATTTTCTCCAAGAAGCTCACCAGCGTTGGAAGGAAATCCCCGAAGACTGGGGCGACGAAGTCATGTCCAACATCTTCGTGCGCGAGCCCAACGCCCTGCGCGGTATTCTGGCCCAGGCGGCCCGTTACCTGGCCGATGGCAGCTGCCCGATCGGTGAACTGACCTGGCGCTCGGCGTATTGGTCAGCCCAAAGCGCCGTCGCCGCTGCCAAGGCGATTCTCGATGGCGCACCTGCCGCCTACGCCTTGTGCCGCCCGCCGGGTCATCACGCTCGCTTCGATGCGGCGGGCGGCTTCTGTTACATCAATAATGCGGCGGTGGCTGCGCAAGCGTTACGCCAAGGCTTCCAGCGCGTCGCGGTGCTCGATACCGACATGCATCACGGCCAAGGCATCCAGGAGATTTTCTACCAGCGCGATGACGTGCTCTACACGTCGATCCATGGCGATCCGACCAACTTCTATCCCGGGGTGGCGGGCTTTGCCGAAGAAAAAGGCGATGGCCCAGGCTTAGGGTTCAACCTCAACCTGCCCATGCCCCACGGTGCCAGCGAAGCGCTGTTTTTCGAAAAGCTGGAGCTGGCCCTGGCAGCGGTGAAGGACTTCTCGGCGGATGTGCTGGTGTTGTCACTGGGCTTTGATATTTACGAGTTGGACCCGCAAAGCAAGGTCGCGGTGACGCGGGAAGGCTTTGCGCGGCTGGGAGAGTGCATTCGAGGGCTGGGGTTACCGTGCCTGATCGTGCAGGAGGGGGGGTATCACCTGGAGACGCTGGACAGTAATGCGCAGGCGTTTTTCAGTGCGCCAGCGGCTTGGGAGAAACTATCAGTCGATTAAGCGCTAAAGGCCTGCCGATCAGTTTTCAGCAGGCTTTTCATCTATCAATGAGCAGTCGTTCCCCTCACCCTGGAACAGCGCCGTGTAGTTTTGCCCGCCATAAAATACCCCCACTATCGACACCGTTTCGCAATCAGGCCTCACCCTGAACGCGATGATGGTGCTGCGACGATAGTGCGTGATGCGTAAGCCTGTAAGCAGGTCGTCACGGCGCGCGCCACGCAAGGGGAACAGGGCGAGGCTTTCACAGTAGCTGACGAGATTGTCGATAAAGCGCGTCGCTACCAAGGGGGAGCCGGCATCGCAGATGTAATCCTCAAGGGCATCGAGTTGCGTCAGGACTTCAGGCGAAAAAACCACCGAGTAGCTCACGCGTTCCCGGTGCCTTTGCGCTGACGCCTGGCTGCCATATGCTCGCGAACCTGTTCTGCAGATAACCCGCGCGCAGGTTGTGCCTCAAGAGCGGTCGCTGCCGGGATGACTTCGTCCCTCAGCCAGTCTTCCATGGCACGGTCACGTGCCAGCAGCACCCGCAATCCGTCGCGAATCACTTCGCTTTCGCTGGCATATTCGCCGGCAGCCACCTTGGCTTTGACCAGGGCCGCCATTTCAAGGGGCAAGGTGATGCTCATTTGCTGGGTTGAGCGCATTGGGATGTCCGCCAGAAGTGAGTAGGATTCAATCCTACTTGACCATTGGCGCGATGCAACAAGCAACTGATCAATGCCGATATCCGGCGTCTCGTCGTCCATCCAGAAGGGGTAGGTTTGCATAAGTTGCTGCGTCTCCAGTTGTGTGGTCCAGGCCGCAAGTATTGACCCGTTTTGACGATCGCGTGGCCGCAGGTAGCCGATAAGCTGCTGAAATGTATGACTTGATATCTGTAACAGGATTATCTCGATAAAGCCGCCCCGGCTCGCATGGCATCCCATCGACTCCCATACGATAATGCTCGTCACCCCGACCACTTTGGCCCGCCTCCCGTGATCATCAATTTCGACCTCAACGACCTCCAAGCCTTCCGCGCCGTGGTAGACAAGGGCAGTTTCCGTGGCGCCGCCGAGGCCATCCGTATCTCGCAGCCGGCCCTCAGCCGACGCATCGAGAAGCTTGAATCCGCCCTGGATGTAAAGCTGTTCGAACGCACCACACGGCGGGTCAGTCTGACCATGGTCGGTCGTGCCTTCTTGCCCCAGGTGGAGCGAATGCTCGACGATCTTGACATCGCCTTGATGGGCATCAGCAACGTCGCGTCCACCCGCATGGGCAACGTCACCATCGCCTGTGTGCCGTCTACCGCGTATTACTTCATGCCCCACGTGATCTCCGAATTCCACAAGCTGTATCCGAAGATTCGCCTGCGGGTGCTCGATGCCAGTGCTGGTGAAGTGAGCAATGCGGTGGCAAGCGGTGAAGCGGATTTCGGCGTGAGCTTCAGCGGTAGCCTGGCCGACGAGGTCGAGTTCGAGCTGTTGCTGCAGGAGCGTTATGTGCTTGCCTGTCGGCGTGACCATCCGTTGGCCATGCGTGAGAGCGTGACCTGGACCGAAGCCTATGAACACGACTACATAAGCGTGGACAAAACCTCGGGCAACCGCTTCCTGCTCGACCAGGCGCTGCGTGGCGTGCGGGTGAAAAAGCCGAGTATCTGCGAGACCCACCACGTGACCACCATGATCGGGCTGGTGGAGGCGGGGCTGGGCGTGGCGATGGTGCCGTCGATTGCGATGCCGGCGTGCGAGCACCCGATTCTGGTGAGTGTGCCGCTGGTAGAGCCGCAGGTGATGCGCAATGTGGGCTTGATCAAGCGCCGCGGGCGGACACTGCCGCCCGCGGCGCTGGAGTTGGAGCGATTGGTGCGGGAGATGCCGTTTCGGTCAGCGTGACACCGAGTCCAGGCCGGTGGATTGCACCACCGGTTGAGCTTGCGGCGAGGCCATGAACTGCAGCAGCGCCTTGGCCTCATCCGGGTGTTCGGCGTTGACCGGAATGCCCGCCGCAAAGCGTGTCACCGATTGCACGTCTTCCGGGATTTTGCCGACAAACGTCACGCCCTTGACCGGCAGCAATTCAGCCACCTGTTGCAAGCCCACTTCGTAGTCACCCTTGGCCACCTGCTCGCCCACCGGCACGCGTTCGATCATGGTGCCTTTGGCCGGCATACCGAGTTTCTTGAACAACTCTTTCTCGACGTACACACCGCTGGCGCTGTCCGAGTACGCCACGGATTTGGCTTTGCTCAGCACGGCCTTGAGTTCGGCGTCGGTATTGATCGCAGGTTTTTGCGCGCCTTCCTTCACCACCAGGCCAATGCGCGAATCGGCCAATTCCACGCGGGACGCGGGGTCGACCTTGCCTTGCTTGATCAGCTCATCCAGGGCGTAGCCGACCATGATCACTACGTCGGCGTGCTCGCCGCGGGCCAGGCGGTTGGGAATCGCTTCCGGCGCCTTGCCCATGGACGGGCCGAGAATGGTGTCGAGGGTGTCCCCGCTTTGCTTGGCGTATTGCGGGCCAAGCAGTTTATAGGCGGCGGTGAAGCCACCGGAGGTCATCACCTTGAGCTCTTCGGCCTGGGCCGTTAGCGCCAGGGCGCCGAGGACAACGGCAGTGAGGGATTTGAATAAAGGCTTCATTGCACCGCCTCCTGCATGACTTGGCCACGGGTATTGGCGTGGCGATACAACGCCAGGGTTGAACACAGTGCACACAGTGCGGCGAACATCATCCAATAGGCGGGAGATGCCTTGTCTTCAGTGATGTGGATGAACCAGGTGGAAATCGCCGGCGTGAAGCCACCGAAGACCGCAGTCGCCAGGCTGTAAGCCAGGGAGAAACCCGCCACGCGCACTTCCACCGGCATGATTTCGGTCAGCGCCGGGATCATTGCGCCGTTGTACAGGCCGTAGAGGAAGGAGAACCACAACAGGGTTTCCAGCATGTGCGCAAAGCTTGGCGCGTTGACCACGTAGGACAGCGCTGGATAAGCAGTGAGAACAGTCAGCACGGTCATGGCGATCAGTACCGGTTTGCGGCCGAAGCGATCACTGAGGATGCCGCCGATCGGCAGCCAGAAAAAGTTCGACACCGCCACCAGCAAGGTCACCAGCAGGGCATCGGAAGTGCTCAGTTGCAGCACAGTCTTGCCGAAGGTCGGTGCGTACACGGTGATCAGGTAGAACGCGGTGGTGGTCATGGCCACCATCAACATGCCGCCGATGACTACGGTCCAGTTCTTCACCAGGGTCGCCATCACTTCACGCATGGTCGGGCGATGCTTGCGGTTGGCGAACTCTTCGGTTTCCTGCAGGTTGCGACGCAGCACAAAGATAAACGGAATGATCACGCAACCAACGGCAAACGGAATGCGCCAGCCCCAATCGGCGACCACCGACGGTTCCATCCACACGTTCAAGCCATAACCCAGCGCGGCGGCCACCACAATGGAGATCTGCTGGCTGCCCGACTGCCAGCTGGTGTAGAAACCTTTGCGGCCCGGCGTAGCCATTTCAGACAGGTAAACCGAGACACCGCCCAATTCCGCACCGGCCGAGAAGCCTTGCAGCAGGCGGCCCAGCAGCACCAGCAGCGGCGCCCACAGGCCAATGGTGTGATAACTGGGCACCAGCACGATCAATAGCGTACCGCTGGCCATGATCGACAACGTCACGATCAAGCCTTTGCGACGGCCCACGTCATCGATATAGGCACCCAGAATGATTGCGCCCAGTGGTCGCATCAGGAAGCCCGCGCCGAACACGGCGAAGGTCATCATTAATGACGCAAACTCATTAGCGGCGGGGAAGAACGCGGCAGCGATATAGGTCGCGTAGAACCCGAACAGAAAGAAGTCGAACTGTTCGAGGAAGTTGCCCGAAGTAACGCGCAATACAGCGCCTACTTTCGAGCTGGCAGGGGCGGGCCGGGAAGGGCTAGTCATGATTTTGTGTCTCCAGCGTTCTTTTTAAAGTGCTTGTTTCGCTTAAGAATGGGGATAGTGGCTGACACATTTAGAAATGATAAGTGACAAATTTGGATTGATTGATGCGCGCTGGCTATCAATCAGTGCCTCCGTCAAAAGACCTGCCTTGTTCTATACTTGAGCCTGTGTCCAATTCTTACGGATGGGAGGTGGTAATGGCTGACGAACAGAAACGGCAGAATGAGTCGGAGCGCGAACAACCCCGGCGACAGGAGGAGGAAAAACCGCAGACCTGGAAGCATCCCGATGATGGGACTGAGCTTTCCGAGCGGGACCAGGAGCGTCCGCTGAAACCCTGAGTACCCATCCAGTCAAAAAAATTGAGAGCGACGTTGTATGTGTGGGGGGGGGCGTCAAAGTACCTTCGCTCTCATATATGACCGATGCAAGGGGTATATTTATATTTCGTTTTCCTCGAAGTTGAAGATAAGCGCTTTATTTATGTGGGTGGCAAATAATTATTATTTTTTATATTTTACGTCGCTTTTCAGGGAGTGTCCCTCGAACTCGCCCTCGCCATCTATTTTCTTACGTTCTTGGTTGTTTGCCGGGTTAACTGCAACAAAATTGAAAGATATTTTGATAGAAGCGTCGTTCGAGGAAACTGATAACACATTCACCGTTCCTCCTTCTTCATCGGCAATCCAGCTGTTTGCCCTGCCGGGATTGAACCACGCGCCGACTCTGGTACCTCTATTGATTGCATGCTCACCAACAGAGATATCTGTGGGGAATGTAAAATACAAACCTTTGAACATGACTCCTTCTTCTGGACCACCTACTACAAAAGAGTTCGTGTCGGCCTGATAGATAACTGAGTCAGCCACCCACCGTTCAGTGTCACCTTCGATATCGGCTTCTAAGCGACCTGTAGTTGCACGTTTTTCGATAGTCGTCATGATGGAGTTCTCATCAGTATTAGTAATAGTTAACAGCCTTTTTCGTGATTAATGATTAATACTAATGTCAGTGAAAATCTACTGTCAGATCTAACAGTAAATCGATTCAGTTGATTTGTGGAAACGGCCTTGCCTGGAAGAGAACGACGACCGAATTTTGCTGGACAGGGGTTCGTCAACGCTTGCGGGTTTTTGGTGGGTTCGTCGGGCGTTCGGTGATGGGCGCCATTGAGATGAGCACCGGTAATGCCATGAACCGCTTGAAAGTGATTGTCGTGGTGTTGGTGGTGGCCGCGTTGTCGGCATTACGCCTGCGCCAGGGCCAGGAGGCCCCTCACACCGGCAACGAGGTCGGAAACCCGGAAGCCAGCACCAGGTAAGCCACCACCGCCGCCAGGCATAAACCGACGAAAACGCGCAGCAAAGTCCTGGCGGTGGGGTGAACGATGAATTTGATGGCCCATAGCAAAAAACCGCTGAACAGTAGGCTCAGGGCGAAAATGATCAGCACAATGGAGTCTCTGCGACCTTCAAGCGCTGATTTATAGTCCCAAAGCCGCCGGATGAACAGTGCGCACATAGACGCAGCCCTGTGGCCTTTCTAAACTGCGGCTTGTCTTGGGGAGAGGGGTGGGCGCCGATGAATCGCAATGAATTACGCAAGGCCGACATCAACCTGATGGTGGTCTTCGAAGCGCTGATGCTTGAGCGCAATGTGACGCGGGTGGCGGAGAAGCTGTTTCTCGGCCAGCCCACCATCAGTTCGGCCCTCAACCGCCTGCGCACCTTGTTCAACGACCCGTTGTTCATTCGTGTCGGCCATCGCATGGAGCCCACGGCCCGTGCCGAGGAAATCATCCAGCACCTGTCGCCGGCCCTGGATTCCTTGTCATCGGCCCTGAGCCTGACCCATGACTTTGATCCGTCCATCAGTACCATGACCTTTCGCATCGGCCTGTCCGATGACGTCGAGTTCGGCCTGCTACCGCCGTTGCTGCGTGCCTTGCGCCAGGAGGCGCCGCAGGTGGTGTTCGTGGTGCAGCACGTGGATTACTGGCGCATTCCCGACTTGCTGGCGTCGGGCGATATCACCGTCGGCATCACCCAGACCCGCGGCCTGCCGGCAAATGCCAAGCGCAAGCTGTTGCGGCATATCCGCCCCTGCCTGCTGCGCGCCGATGCCTCGGACACGCCGCTGACCCTCGATGAATATTGCGCACGGCCCCATGTGCTGGTGTCCCACACTGCCAACGTGGCCGGGTTTGCCGATGAGTGGCTGGCGGAGGTGGGCCGCAAGCGCCATGTGGTGCTGTCGGTGCCGCAATACAGTTCGCTGCCGGCGTTGCTCGCCGGCACCGACATGATCGCCAGCCTGCCGGATTACACCGCCCAAGCCATGGCCGCCAGCGGCAATCTGTACTGCGAGCCGTTTCCCTTCCAAACCCCGACCCTGGATTTGTCGATGGTCTGGCTCAGCCACGTCGACACCGACCCGGCGGAGCGCTGGATGCGTTCGCGGCTGGAGGCGTTCATGAGTGACAAGCTCCCGGCTCCAAGCTAAGCAACTGTAGAGACGGCTTGGCGCCTTCAACTTGCCGCTTGCAGCTGTTCCTCACACACCTTCACCACTTGCTCACGAAACCAGCTATTGGCGCTGTCTTGCCCATTGGTTTCCTTCCAATGCATATCCAGGGTGAACCCCGGCAAACCGTTGGGTGCTTCGCACACACCGAACCCCGGTGCCGGCGCCAGCAACTTTTGCACGCGACGCGGCAGGGTGACGATGAAGTCGGTGCCGGTAATCATCTTCAACGCTGCGCTGTAGCTGTTGGCCCGCGCGATCACCTGGCGCTTGCGCGCCTGACGTGCGAGCCAGCCGTCGATCATGTTGGTGTCGGAGGACCATGGCGTGGGGAATATGTGACGCCGCTCGACGAAAGATTGCAGGCTGAACGCCGGCTCCCTGGGCGCCGAGCGCTGGTCGAACACACAAACCAGGTCATCCTCCAGCAGCATCTGGGTCTTGAAGTCTTTATGGGTGCGATGAAAGTGCGGGCCGAAGCAGATCACCAGGTCGAGGCGACCTTCACGCAGGTCATCGACGGGAATGTCGGTTTCCAGCTTCTGCACATTGACGATCACCGGCAGGTCGGCATGGTCGAAGTGCTTCAACAGCCGTGGCAGGATCAGTTGCTCGAAGTATTCCGGGGCGCACACATTGAAGGTCACCGCTTGTTGGGTCGGGTCAAAAGCCTGGCCACCGGCGTGACACAGGTTGATGCTTTCCAGGATCTTCTGCACATGCCCGTACATGGTGGTGGCCTTGTACGTCGGACGCATACCGGCCCGTGTGTTGATAAACAGCTCATCCTCAAAGCTGGTGCGCAACTTCTTCAGGCTGTAGCTCACCGTGGACTGGCTGACGAACAGCGTTTCGGACACATCAGTAACGCTGCTCTGGTCGTAGACGGCGATAAACACCATCAAATCCTGCATATCGAGCTTTCTGAGCGAGTTACTGTTTAGCATCGGTTTCGTCCGTAAACCCTTTGTACCGAACTCAGTACAAGACTGGGCAAAATGTTAACGGAACGCTCGTACCAATAGAAAGCTCTGTAGGACTCGTCAATGTTTCGTGTGGGACAAATACTGTTTGTAATACGACGTCAGCGGATATGTCGTACGTAATGCCGGGGGTTGAAGCGCAGGACCATCAGCAGCATTACCACAGTCACCGCGGTCAACGACCACCAGGCCCCTTCAAAGCTGCCCAATTGATCGCGGATCACTCCGGCAATCAAGGGCGACACGCCGGCAATCAGGTAACCGATGCCCTGTACAAACGCGGTAAGGCTGCCGGCGCGTCGTGGGTTGTCGAGGTGGTCGAGGGACACAATCAGGCTCATGGGAAACAGCCCGCCGATACCCAGGCCCAGCAGGCAAGGCCATAGCAGGCTCCAGTGTTGCGGGCTGAGGATCAGGCCGCAGAACCCGAGGATGATCAACACCAGCAGCACCGCGATCACGCCGCGTTTATCCTGGCGTCGGTTGGCGATGGCCGGGGTGACCAGACCGGAGATCACCTCCATGGCGGTCAGCAAGCCCAGCAGCAAGCCGGCATTCTGCTCGCTCCAGCCCTGTTCGACGTAGTACGGCGCCAGCCACGCCAATACACAGGTATAGGACGCCGTGCCCAGGCCAAAAAAGATCGCCAGCAACCAGGCGCGGCGATTGCTGAAAAATGATTCCCGAGTGCTCGAAGCTGCTTGAGGCAAGGGTGGCAGAGCCGAACGCTGGGCATACCAGAACACCAGCGCCAACAGCGCCAGCACCGCCCAGATCGCCAGGCCGATGCGCCAACTGCCGGTGCGCACTTGCACCAAGGGTGAGAGTGATGCCGCCAGCGCAGCGCCGCCCATGATCGCAGTCACATACAGGCCCATGAACAGCGAAACGTCAGCGCTGAATCGCGACTTGATCAGCGTCGGCATCAACGCCTGAATCAGCGCAATGCCGACCCCTGCGGCAATCGCGCTGACGATCAGCTCCAGCGCCGAATCCAGCAACAGCCGCGATAAGGTCGCCAGCCCAATCACCAGCAGCGACAGCATAATGCTGCGGTGTTCGCCCAGGCGCTTGGCCAGGCCCATGCCAAAAAACATCGCCAGGCCCATGGCCATGACCGGCAACATGGTCAGTAACGCGGCGCTGCTGAAACTCAACGGCACATCCACGCGAATCGACGACAACAACGGCCCCACAGCCGCCATCGACGGTCGCAGGTTAAGGGCGACCAGCACCACGCTGATCATCAGCCATACGGCGGTGGTGGGTTTTGCGTGAACGTTTTCCATGGGCCTGCCTTGATCGAACAAGGGCGAATCAGGCCATGCAGAGGCAAGTGGGGCAAATCAGAAAGTCGTTGGGGCTATCTAAAAATTGCGGATAACTGACAGATCGCCCCTCTCACAGGGGAAAACCAGAGTCACATAGAGCGAGTTCCGGGCCTGGTCGACTCCCACCGCCCCTGGTCGATTTCAATCAGCGTCGGCCCCTGGCGATTAGCTGCGGCGCGCAGTGCCGAGCGCAGATGCTCGATGCCTTCGATGCTCTCTGCCGCGCAGCCCAGGGCCTTGGCCACGCCAATAAAGTCCGGGGTGTAAATGTCTACACCCACAGGCTCGATGGCACGATTGAGCATGTATTTCTTGATCTCCTCATAGCCCTGGTTATTCCACAACAGCACGATCACCGGTGTGCCGGCTTCCACGGCGCTGGCCAGTTCCGGCAGGGTGAATTGCAGGCCGCCGTCGCCGATCAGGCACACCACCGGTTGCCCATCGCCGCGCGCCAGCCAGGCGCCGATGGCGGCGGGCAGGGCATAGCCCAGGGTGCCGTAGCCGGTGGATGAATTGAACCAGTGACGTGGTCGGTCGAGGTTCAGGGTCAGGTTGGCGCTGTACACCGGTTGGGTGGAATCACCCACCAGCACGGCGCCGGGCAGTTCTTCCAGGACGGTGTTGAGAAGCCGCGTGTGTGCACGGGTGGCAGCGTCCCAAGTGGGCTCCAGCTCGGTCCACAAACGTGCGACGCGGACCGGGCCCCAATCGGTATTGCGCGGCGCCAGTGGCTGGCGGTCCAGTTCGGTAAGCAGCGCCCGGGCGGCGATTTTCGCGTCGGCCACCAGGGCCACCTCGGGCGGGTAGTTGCGTACGGTCTGGTCCGGGTCGATATCGATGCGCAGCAACGTACCGGGAATCTTGAAGCCGCCGGCGAAGGTCACGTCGTAATCGGTTTCCGCCAGTTCCGTGCCGATGGCCAGTACCACATCGGCCTCGGCGACCAGGGCGCGGGTGGCCGCCAGGGTCTGGGTCGAGCCGATCAACAATGAGTGTGCGGCAGGCAACAGGCCTTTGGCATTGATGGTCAGGGCCACGGGCGCGCCGAGGGTTTCGGCCAGGCGGGTCAACTCGGGCGCCGCATCGATGGCGCCGCCACCGGCCAGAATCAGCGGGCGTTGGGCGGTGGCGAGCAAGCGGCTCATGTGCTCGATCGCCGTCGGTGCCGCTCCGGCGCGGGCCACGCTGACCGGCTGGCTGCCCAGCAGGGCATCGGCATTTTCCACCAGCACATCCAACGGAATCTCGATATGCACCGGGCGCGGCCGCCCGGCCTGAAACAGTGCAAACGCCCGTGCCAGCACGCCGGGCAATTCGTGGGCCGACATCAAGGTATGGGAAAAAGCCGCCACGCCGGCCACCAGTGCGCTCTGATTCGGCAACTCATGCAACTTGCCACGCCCGCCGCCCAACTGGCTGCGTGCCTGCACACTGGAAATCACCAGCATCGGGATCGAATCGGCATAGGCCTGGCCCATGGCCGTGGTGATATTGGTCATGCCCGGGCCGGTAATGATGAAACACACACCAGGCTTGCCGCAGGTGCGCGCGTAGCCGTCGGCCATAAACCCGGCGCCCTGTTCGTGGCGCGGGGTGACGTGACGGATGCCGGAGCGCGCCAAACCACGGTACAGCTCCACGGTATGCACACCGGGGATGCCGAACACATGATCGACACCGTAGCCTTTCAGGAGGTGGACCAATACTTCGCCGCAGGTTGCCATGCCGGTCGCTCTTGTTATGGATTGAAGGCGCTATTGGAACGGCTGGCCGGTAGCGGCAACAATCGATAAAAAGTCATACTCGCCATGTCCTCACGTCATGGCTACGCCCTAATGAAACGCCTTCCACCGTTGCCCGCATTGCACACCTTCTGGGTCACGGCCCAATGCTGCAACTTCACCCGCGCCGCCGAGCAACTGCACATCACCCAGGGGGCGGTGAGCCGCCAGATCGCGGGGTTGGAACGGCATTTGGGCTATGGGTTGTTTGTGCGCCAGGCGCGGGGTTTGAGCCTGACCGAGGAAGGTCGCGAGTGGGCGCTGCGGGTGCAGCAGGTGTTCGGCGTGATCGGTGAGGCCGTGGAGCAAATCGGCAATCGCTGCGAGGTTTTGCAGCTCAAGGCGTCCACCTGTGTGATGCGCTGGCTACTGCCACGCGTGCTGCAATGGCAAAGGGAGCGCCCGGATGTACCGGTGGAGCTCACCACCACCGTGGCCTACACCGTGGATTTTCGTCGCGAGCCATTTGATGCGGCGGTGATCTATGCGCCCATCGCCGAGCAGTCCGAGGAGGCTCGGCATTTGTTCGATGAACAACTCACACCGGTCTGTGCGCCGGCCTTGCTGGACAACTTGCACACGCCAGCAGATCTGCAACACCAGGTGCTGCTGCACCCCACGCGGGATCAGCGGGATTGGGCATTGTGGTTAAAAGCGGCGGGTACGCGCCTGAGCAGTCTGAGCCAGGGGCATCATTTCGAAACGCTGGACCTGGCGATGACGGTGGCGGCACAAGGCTCGGGCGTGGCGATCGGTGATCGTGCGCTGATTGGCGAGGACCTGAAGGCGGGGCGCCTGGTGATGCCGTTTGAACTGCGGGTGCCGACGGGCATGGGCTATTACCTGGTGTATCCGCCGCAGACAGTGCCTTCTGCCGGGTTGTTGGCCCTGATGGATTGGCTGGCCAGCCAGGCACAAATGTAGGAGGGGCTTGCCCCCTCCCACATGTTTACCGCGTGGTGTCAGTAGCCAACGGTGAAGCGCTTACGCGAGTGCTTGGGTGTTTCAACCTCGTCGATCATGGCGATGGCGTAGTCGGCAAAGCTGATCGAGCTGTTACCGTCACTGCTCACCAACAGGTCATCCTGGCCCAGGCGGAATTTGCCGGTGCGCTCGGTCCCGTCGAACAGCGCCGATGGCGAGAGGAACGTCCAATCCAATTCCTTTTCCTGACGCAGCGTTTCCAGGAAGTCAGCCCCGGCACTGGCTTCGGCCTTGTACTCCGCCGGGAAACCCGGGCTATCGATGACGCGACTGCCGTCCGGTAGCAGCAACGAACCCGCACCGCCCACCACCAGCAGGCGTTTGACCCCGGCCTTTTTCACCGGGCCGATCACGGCGCTGGCGGGCAAGGTGGCAAAGTGCGCGGCGCTGATCACCACATCGCTGCCGCTGATAGCGTGTTGCAGGGCATCGGCGTCCAGGGCATCCACCTGCTTGACCGTGACGCCTGGGCGTACGCCCAGCTTGTCGGTGTTGCGAGCGATGGCGGTAACGGTATGCCCGCGGCGCAGGGCTTCTTCCAGCAGTTGGCTACCGGCACGGCCGGTGGCACCAATGATTGCGATTTTGCTCATGACGTTCTCCATCAGGGTTAGGGTTTAAAGCCGATCACCACTTCATTTCGCCCTTGGCGACTTTGGCGCTCAATTCCAGCGAGCTTTCGTCGGCGAGGGTGGGGTAACGCTGTTTCATGGCCGCAATCAGGGCGGCGGAATCCTTGGCCTTGGCGGTTTCGATGTCGAAGGCCTTGATGTAGTCGGCGGTGAATTTCACCGAGGCCAGCGATGGGGTGCCCAGGTAGTGGCCAGGGATCACTGTTTTTGGCTTCAAGCCTTCAATGCGCTCAAGGGTGCTCAACCAGTCTTTATGAGATTGCGCGCCCTGAGTGTCAGCCATCCACAGGTGAATGTTTTCGGCGACAACCACACCACCGACCACAGCCTTGATCGACGGGATCCACACAAAGCTGCGATCCGGCTGCGGACCGTCCAGACCCACCACTTCAAGCTGTTGCCCTTCAAGGGTCAGGCTGTGGCCTTGCAGCACTTGCGGCACAATCGTCTTGGCCGGTTTGTCGGCGCCCATTTTCGGGCCCCAATATTCCAGCTTGCCGGCGACGGTGGCGTTGATATGGTCGACCACCGGTTGCGGCGCCAGCACCTTGGCGTCGGGGAAGGCGGCGGTCAGGGTGTCGAGGCCGAAGTAGTAGTCCGGGTCGCCATGGCTGATGTAGATGGTGGTCAGGTGCTTGCCGCTGGCGCGGATGTTCTGCACCAGTTGTTCGGCCTGGCCTTTGCCGAATTGGGCGTCCACCAGGATCGCGTCTTTGGCACCGCTGACCAGCACCGAGCTGACGGGAAAGATCGCCGCTTCGCCGGGGTTGTACACGTCCAGTTTCAGCTCAGCGGCTGCCGCGTGGGCGGCGAAGGCCAGGGCGGCAGTGGCCAGGGTCAAGCGTTTGAAGGTCGAGAACATTGGGCAGCTCCTGCCATTGGTAAGGGGTGGGTAGAGCTTAGTTGCATAAAACACCACAAAAAATGCGATGCTTGGACATAGTTTGTTTCTGAAATCGGGCAGATCATGGATCGTCTTCAAGCAATGCGCGTGTTTGTCACTGTGGTGGACCTGGGCAGTCAGTCTGCCGCCGCCGATCATCTGGACCTGTCGCGCCCGGTGGTCTCGCGTTACCTGGCTGAGCTGGAGGATTGGGTCGGCGCGCGCCTGCTGCACCGCACCACGCGCAAGCTCAGCCTCACTGCTGCCGGGAGCGAAACCCTGCCGCGCTGCCGGCAATTGCTGGAGCTGTGCGCTGATATGCAGGCCGCCGTCAGCGAGCCCGATGACGCGCCCCGGGGCTTGTTGCGCCTGAGCGTCAGTACCTCGTTCGGCCAGGCGCAGTTGGGCGCGGCCATTGCCGAGTACGTCAAGCGCTACCCGCTGGTGACGGTGGACTTGCAGATGCTCGACCGCACGGTGAACCTGGTGGATGAGCGCATCGATCTGGCGATCCGCACCAGCAATGACCTGGACCCGAACCTGATCGCCCGGCGCTTGACCGTGTGCCGCTCGGTGGTGTGTGCCACACCGGCCTATCTGCGTGAGCATCCGGCGCCGCAGAAAGTCGAAGACCTGGCCCGGCACAACTGCCTGACCCACTCCTATTTCGGCAAGAGCCTGTGGCATTTCGAAGAGCAGGGCGAACACGTGTCGGTGCCGGTGCACGGCAATATCACCGCCAACGAGGCCAGCACGTTATTGCGTATAACCCTGGCCGGGGCAGGGGTGGCGATGCTCCCCAGTTATCAGGCCGGTGACCTGATCCGCAGTGGTGAACTGGTGCGCTTGCTGCCTGCAGCAGAGCCACGGCAGATGAACATCTATGCGGTGTACGCCTCGCGCAAGCACATGCCCTCGGCACTGCGCAGCCTGCTGGATTTTCTGGTGCTGCGGTTTCCGGAGGCGCCTGCGTGGGACGTCGGCCTCTAAGGCGATATAAACGCGCTGAATGGCAGCCAATCATGGCAACTTGCGCTGACTGACCTATGCTTTAAACAGCACCGTGTAGATCCGTTCAGAGGTCTGTGCCATGAGTATCAAAACCAGAAAATACCTGACGATTTTCACCCTCTGCGCATTGGCGACTGCGTTGTACGGGACAGCCGCCTATCGCGTCGAACAAACCCGCATGCAACCGGCGGCGTTCGCGATCAGTTGCCACCAGGACCAATGCGTGCCGCGCACCGGCAGTTTCAGCGCGCTCAGGTAGGCTGCTCGGCCTTCAATTGCTCGCGAAACGCCTTGGGTGAAAACCCGACCCTGCGGCGAAACAGTCGTGAGAAGTTGGTCGGGTCGGAAAAGCCCAGCACCTCGGACATCTCATTGATGGTCATGCTGGTGTAGGTCAACAAGCGCTTGGCTTCCAGCAACTGGCGGTCATGCATGATCTGCAACGCCGGTTGCCCGCCCAACTCCCGACAAGTCCCGTTCAAGTGTGAGACCGAGATGCCCAGCTTGTGGGCCAAATCTTCAATCTTGGGGTGCTCACGGTAATGCTGTTCGACCAGTTGGGTGAAACGCCGAAAATACTCACGACCACGTGGGGCGCGTGGATGACGGCGCTGGATCGCCTGGCGGCTGACCCACACCAGCAGCACGCTGACCAAGGCGTGCAACATCATGTCCCGTGCCGGTTGATCATCGGCGTATTCGTCCTGCAAGCGCACGAACAGGTTGTTCAAGTAGTCGCTGTCCTTGCCCGCAGGATAACTGCCGAGGGTTTGCAGGCCATCGACGGTGTCGCCCAATTGCGCCTGCAAATGGCTGACCAGCGGCGCCGAAAGGGTCACCACATAACCCTGCACATCTTCGGAAAAACGAAAGCCATGCACGCACAGTGGCGGCAGCACTTGCAGGCTCGCTTCATTGAGGGTGGTGCGCTGGCCTTCGATTTCCAGTTGTGCCTGGCCTTTGTGCACATACAGCAGTTGGCACAGATCCGCGTGCCGGTGGGGCTGGATTTCCCACTGGTATTCCCGACTGCGCCGGGAAATGGTTTCGCAGTGCAACAAATCGGGCGTCGGCCACTGCTGGCTTTCCCCGTAAAGCTTGAAGACCGGAATCGCGGTTTTGGTCATGGTTTCAATCCGATACTCAGGATAATGGTTCGGTAATCGCCCCGATTGGCGAAAAGCGCAGGCTTTGACGCAGTTTTCACCTTCTTATGCGGTTCGCTCAAGTGAAAAATGTCAGCCACACGTCCACTGACAACTCTTTCACTCGATACGTTCGGGTAAAGCGTGAAGGCCATAAAAATAATGAAAACCCTGAAAACCCAAGTCGCCATTATTGGCGCCGGTCCGTCTGGATTGCTGCTCGGCCAGCTGCTGCACAACGCTGGTATTCAAACCCTTGTTCTAGAGCGCCAGAGCGCCGATTACGTGCAAGGGCGCATCCGTGCCGGTGTGTTGGAGCAGGGCATGGTCGACCTGTTGCGCGAAGCCGGGGTGAACCAACGCATGGAGACTGAGGGGTTGGTGCACACCGGCTTTGACATTGCCCTCAATGACCAACTTATCCCGATCGATCTGAAGGCATTGACCGGTGGCCAATCGGTGATGATCTACGGCCAGACCGAAGTCACTCGCGACCTGATGGCCGCCCGCGCAGCCGCCGGCGCGACCACGCTGTACGAGGCGTGCGACGTACAGCCCCATGATCTGAAAAGTGATCGACCCTGGCTGACGTTCAATCACCAAGGCCAAGCCTATCGCCTGGAGTGCGATTACATCGCCGGTTGCGATGGCTTCCATGGCGTCGCCCGCCAATCGATTCCGGCGCAGGCGTTGAAGGTATTCGAGCGGGTCTATCCCTTCGGTTGGCTGGGGGTGCTCGCCAATACGCCGCCGGTACACGCCGAGCTGGTGTATGCCAAACACCCACGGGGTTTTGCCCTGTGCAGCATGCGCTCACCCACGCGCAGCCGTTATTACCTGCAAGTGCCGCAGGACGAGGCTGTGGAGGATTGGTCGGATGAGCGTTTCTGGGATGAGCTGAAAACCCGCTTGCCCGGTTCATTGGCGCAGCAGTTGGTGACCGGCCCCTCGATTGAAAAAAGTATCGCGCCGCTGCGCAGCTTCGTGGTGGAGCCCATGCAGTACGGGCGCCTGTTCCTGCTTGGCGATGCTGCGCATATTGTCCCGCCCACCGGCGCCAAGGGTTTGAACCTGGCGGCCAGTGATGTGAGCACGTTGTTCCGGATCTTGCTCAAGGTGTACCGCGAAGGGCGCCTGGACTTGCTGCAAAAGTACTCGGCGATCTGCCTGCGCCGGGTATGGAAGGCCGAGCGATTTTCCTGGTGGATGACCTCGATGCTGCATGAGTTTCCCCAGGCGGACGCCTTCAGCCAGCGCATTGCCGAGAGTGAGCTGGATTATTTCATCCACTCGGATGCCGGGCGCAAAACCATTGCAGAAAATTACGTCGGGCTTGCTTACGAGCCTATCGAATAGCCTGCTATCGTATTGAGCATTCCCGCGGGCGATCTTGTCCTGCGGGCCTTGTTCGAAGGTTCTGCCGTGACTCACCTCAATCAGCCCGCCCCAACCGTTCCCGCCGTGCGCAGTATTCTTGCTGCGCTGATGATGGCGATCTTCCTCGGCGCCCTGGACCAGACCATTGTGGCGGTGTCCATGCCGGCCATTTCCGCGCAGTTTCATGACGTCAACCTGCTGGCCTGGGTGATTTCCGGCTATATGGTGGCGATGACCGTGGCGGTGCCGATCTACGGCAAGCTTGGCGATCTGTATGGGCGCCGGCCCATGATGCTGATCGGCATGGGCGTGTTCACCCTGGCGTCGCTGTTTTGTGGCATGGCGCAAAGCATGGAGCAATTGGTGCTGGCGCGGATTCTCCAGGGCGTCGGTGCCGGCGGGATGATTTCAGTGAGCCAGGCAATCATCGGCGACATCATTCCCCCTCGCGAACGCGGCCGGTACCAGGGCTATTTCAGCAGCATGTACGCGGTGGCCAGCGTGGCGGGGCCGGTGCTGGGCGGCTATATGACCGAGTACTTGTCGTGGCGCTGGGTGTTTTTGATCAACCTGCCGCTGGGTGCCGGCGCCTGGTACGTGGCCCATCGCACTCTGGTGGGGCTGCCGGTGCCGCAGCGCAAGCCGATCATCGATTACCTCGGCACGGTGCTGATGATCATCGGCCTCACCGCCTTGTTGCTGGGCATCACCGAAATCGGCCAGGGCCATTCGTGGCGTGACGCTCAAGTGCTGGGGTTGCTGGCCTGCGCACTGCTGGCGTTGAGCGTGTTTGTGTGGCACGAACGCCGCGCGCGCGAACCGCTGCTGCCCATGCACTTGTTTGCCAACCGCAGTGCGGTGTTGTGTTGGTGCACGATTTTTGTCACCAGCTTCCAGGCGATTTCCCTGACCGTGCTGATGCCCCTGCGTTACCAGACCGTGACCGGCGCCGGTGCCGACAGTGCGGCCCTGCACTTGCTGCCCTTGGCGATGGGCTTGCCGATGGGCGCGTATTTCGCCGGGCGCATGACCTCGGTGACTGGCCGCTATAAACCGATGATCCTGAGCGGCGCGGTGTTGAGCCCGCTAGCGATTCTCGGCATGGCCTACAGCGCGCCCCAGGCGGTGGTGCTCACCAGCGTATTCATGCTGTTGTGCGGCATTGCCGCCGGTATGCAGTTCCCGACCTCGTTGGTGGGTACGCAGAACTCGGTGGAGCAACGGGATATCGGTGTGGCCACCAGTACCACCAACCTGTTCCGCTCTTTGGGCGGGGCAGTGGGGGTGGCGTGCATGTCGGCGTTGCTGCTGGCGCTGTTGCACGATTCCAGTTTCGCCCATTTGACGAGCGCCGCACTGGTGGCCGAAGGCAGTTCTGGCAACGTGCTGCTTGACGGCCTCAACGCGGCACCCGGCCCGGCGCAGGATGCGCTGCGCGGGGAGTTGGCGGTGACGTTTCGGCATTTGCTGATGGTGAGCGCGGCGGTATCGGTGTTTGGGCTGGCGGCGGCGATTGTGATGCCGAACCGGGTACTGCGCGGTCGTGAAGACAAAGCTAGATAAGCGGAAGCGGAGCGTCCCAGGCGGCGTTCCCACGCAGAGCGTGGGAACGATCAAAGCCAACAGATCAGGGGCTGTAATACCCCACCGCAACCATGAAATGCCCGCTTTTGCGCACATAAGCGTGCTTGTTCTCGACCTTACCCGTCACCGGGTTTTTCCAGCGGTATTTGTATTCCCCCTGGTCCTGCTCGGCCATCATCTTGAGGATCGGCTCACCCACCGGTTTGCCATCCGGGTCCTTGATCTTGGCAAAGTCAGTGTTGATCAGACGCAGGTTTGTCCCGTGTGCCACATAACGTCGAGTATTCAGGTCAACCACAAACACATAGAGGTCATCCTGCAGGAAGCCGCCCTGCAGTGAGTTGATGGCCTTGAGCGTGCCGGTTTCATCCTTCACCAGCGCATCCACCGCCTTGTTACGCAGCGCCCGTGCCTGTTCCGGCGTGGCCCGTGGCAGGTAATAACCCACCGCCAGGATGCGTTTGCCTACCCGCTGATAAAACACATGCTTGTGTTCGACCTTGCCGTCGTTCCAGTTCTGCCAGCGATAGTCGGCCTGCTGGACACCCTGGCTTTCGGGCACCTTGAGCGCGTCCTTGAATGACTGACGCAAATCCGGCCCGAGCACCTCGGACACGTCGCGACCGATCAGCGCAGACGAGGGGCCGCCACTGGCCAGCAGTACGCCTTGGGTATCAACCACAAACACATAGCGGTCCTGGTCGATGAATTCGCCCTGTCGACTGAAGGCGGCAAAGGCCTTGTCACCTTGCTTGTGGTAGTACGCCAAGGCCTTTTCCAGCAAGGTCTTGGCGGCCTGGGCATCCGCTTCCTGAGCCGTTGCAGCATGCACCTGGCTGCAGCCACATAACAGCAGCAGCCAGGTGAGTCGCAGCAGTGTGTTCATATACCGTCCCTCGGTCTTGTCGGTGTGACAAGAGCGTAGACGGCTCTTGCTCAGCGCGCCGTCAGCATCAGCTATTGTGGAAAGGAGACAGGTTATCGTGATGTGGTTGAGTCGGGCGATTTAGAGCCGGGAAATCACTCAAGAGCGAAAGCATAGACCACGACTTTAGGTCCATAAAACGTAATGCTGAATGTTTGCTCTTCAGTGTTATCGGTTCGATGAACCAGATGATACTTTCGCTTCGATATCACGGTGCCGGTGCCGTCTGGGGCTACATCGCTGCCTGAGTACGGGGCAGGCGCCTGGCCGTCGAGCTTGACTTCAAAATGGACATGATTGCCGTCGACTGCGGGGCCTAGTACCAAATACAGGTCACGGCTATTGAAGCGGTAGACAATACGGCCGCCAGGCGCGTCCAGGGTTATTGTCTGATTGGCGTAGTTCCATAATCCTTCCAGGCTCCAGTGATCGAGGGGCAGAGCGGGGGGCGTGGAATAACTTACTACTTTATCGATGATGATCGCGCTATCGGATACGAAATTTTCTGCTCGCATCTCACCCAGACGGAGGTGGGGGAAAATCGAGTGAGCATTCATGAAAATTTTGCGCTGCCAATCCATATCGGGTCGATTTGGACTTTCGTTGCCAAAAATCCCGTTGAAGTGCGTCTCCAGCGCTAGTTGCGCGTGCATGTGCTGCTGCAATGGCTCCGTCAGCAGGTTAAGCGGCCTCGGGGCAAAAGGCATTAATACGTTTTTCCAGTCCACCGAAATATGAATATAGTCTCTCGCAAGAAACGCCAGCTCTTGCGGGGAGTACGGTGTCAAGGGCATGTGGGAGCTGACTTCGTTTCGCCGGATCAGTGCCGTGCGTAAAAAAGGCTTGAGGTCATCAGGTATTGGGTAGTCCGCCTTGAACGCGTCCTTGTCAAAACTGCAACCGTTATGGCAGGCGGTATCGAGCATTACCCAGCCAGCAATGAGCTGCAATTCGCCTTTCACCTCGCGACGACTGATACCTTGATAATAGGGCAGTGGTAGTACAGAGTACTCGACAGAACTATGCTCCAGCAGAACATTAAGTATAGGATCCATTCTTAAGTTATTAATTTCATCCACCACATGCGCTCTTGGATCGTAGTGCGGGTTTGGCCAATAACGTTTTGGTGTGATGCGGCAAACTTCAGTTTGAACGGCAGGGCCCAGGGCGTAACTGCCACCTATATCGGAATGGCAGCCGGGTAAGGGCAGTTCTACGTAAGGCGGTTGCACACTGCGCAGAGGGAAGTTATACCGATACTCATGCATGGATTGGATTTGCAGCACTTTGCTGGGATGAATCAAGCGTAGTTCAATATCCATGCCGGAAGTATTGCCCGTATCATGAGGGTCCTGCCACTGGCCGTTATTCAATGTCCAGATGCTCGCCACAGTGTCGAAGAGTCCCAGAAAATGAATGTCTAGATCTTGTCTCAGTACCATGTCGTACTTTTTTAATATTTCAGCGATGGGCAGGTATATAGAATTGTTTTTTGATATGACCATATTGGCGAAGTGTCTCGCGATGGTAGCGCCGCGACTGAAACCAAACACGTCAAACTCGATGTTTACGTTTTTCTGTGTTGGTAGCATGGAAGACAATAATTGCCCGATCGTTGCACAGGCTTTGCTAACCGCCATGGCATACTTCGCAAAAACGCCGTAGCCGCCTATGGTTAATGGAAGGTCCACGCCTACGGCCATCGCCAGCGTGCTGTCAAAATCATTGGTTTTGGTACCCACACCTTCCATATAAATCCCCGTTTGCATCAATGTCTCTGGAACGATGGTAGTGGTGTAGTATTTATAGAGTCGATAAATATTTGAAATCGCACCCTGGTAGCTGACTCCTTTGTCAGGGGTGCCAGCCAGGGCGTTCAAAGCGTTATTTCCGGTTCCATCAAAGAATAATCCGATCCTTATAGTGATTACTGGCGTATCAAGTGTCATGCGCTCGGCTCCATGCTGTTATTCAGCTGCTGGGGTTTTGGTAGTCGGCAGATAAAAGTTGCCGTTCCATTACCCTAGTCGTTGAATGAACTAAGTCTGGGGTCGTGAAGGGTGAAAGTGGTAATTTGCGAAAAAGGTGCAGGTGAAACTGGAGTATTCACACGTCAAATTTTTCAGCTGGCCCGTACCTGGCTGCAACACAGCAGCCAGGTGAGTCGCAGCAGTGTGTTCATATACCCGTCCCTCGGTCTTGTTGGTGTGACAAGAGCGTAGACGGTCGCTCGGGAATCAGAAGGGTTTAGTGGGCAGGTATTTGCCGTCCAGAGTGATGACCGCACGGGAGCCGCCGTCCGGGTCTTCGACTTTCTTGATGTCCAGCTTGAAGTTGATGGCGCTGATGATGCCGTCGCCGAATTGCTCATGCACCAAGGCCTTCAAGGTAGAGCCGTAGACCTGCAGCATTTCGTAGAAGCGGTACATCGTCGGATCGGTCGGCACACCGCTGGGGAAACTGCCGCGCAGTGGGACGCTTTGCAGCAGGCGGCTGGCGTCCTGGTCGAGGCCGAGTTTGTCGCACACGATGTCGGCCGCCTCCTTGGGCAGTGGGTGCTGGCCGAGCAGGGCGGCGGTGACGAACGCCAGGCTCAGGCCGGTGCCATCGGTGAGGTCCTGCCATGACAGATTCTTGCGTGCCTTGAGGTCGATAACGGTATCGGCCAGGGCCAGGCGTGGGGTTTGGGCGAATTGGGATTGCAACATGGTGATGTCCTCTTGGGTGGTTAAGGTTCAGGCAGCGTGGGCGCGGGTGGTTGGATGGTCGAGCAGGGAGACGAAGCGCCCGGTGTGCCCGTCCAAAGCGTCGATGCCGCCGGTTTCGATGTCGTAGACCCAGCCATGCAGGTTCATCCGGCCTTGTTCCAGGGCCAGCGCAACGCTGGGGTGAGTCTTGAGATTAGCCAGTTGGGCGACCACGTTTTCACGCACCAATGAATCCAGGCGCGCAGCGTCCGAGACATGCGTACGGGATGCATTGATCACCTTGGCTGACTCGGCATGACGCAACCAGTTGGCCACGGCCGGCAGATGGTCCAGGCACTTGCAGGTGGAAATGGCAGTCATGGCGCCGCAGTCCGAATGCCCGCAAATCACAATGTCGCTGACCCCGAGTACCGCCACCGCATATTCGACCGTGGCCGATACACCACCCGGCTCGGGGCCGTAGGACGGCACGATATTGCCGGCATTGCGGATCACGAACAGATCGCCGGGTTCCTGCTGGGTCAGAAGCTCCGGCACGACACGGCTGTCGGAGCAGGACACGAACAAGGTGCCGGGGTTCTGTGTGGTCGCCAGGTGCTTGAACAAGTCGCTGCGTTGGGAAAAGGCTTCACGTTGGAATTTGCGGAAGCCATCGATGAGATGCTGCATGGTGGTTCTCCTTGCGTCGCTGATGGGGCAAGGATGGAAGTTTTCGGCTATAGCGTCCAAGACCGGTTTATGATGCTGTCTATAAGTCATGCCTATAGCTGGAGCGCTGTCGATGCTGCTGCGTCATATCCGTTACTTGCTCGCCGTTGCCGAGCATCGCAACTTCACCCGCGCCGCCGAAGCGCTGCATGTATCGCAGCCGACCCTCTCACAACAGATTAAACAGCTGGAAGAAAGCCTCGGCGCGCCGCTGCTCGACCGCTCCGGGCGCAGTATCAGCCTGACCGATGCGGGGCAAGCCTATGTGCGCTTTGCGCGGCTGGCGTTGCAGGATCTGCAGGCCGGCAGCCGCGCCATACACGATGTGCAGGACCTCAGCCGCGGGCATTTGCGCCTGGCCATGACGCCGACCTTCACCGCCTACCTGATCGGCCCGTTGCTGGCGCGATTCAATACGCTGTACCCGGGCATCACCCTCAGCGTCGAGGAGTTGACCCAGGACCGTATCGAAGCTGCACTGGGCGAGGACCTGCTGGATATCGGTATCGGATTTACCGGCGAACATGGGCCGGACATTGAGTGCGAGGGGCTGTTTGTCGAACAACTGAGCGTAGTGGTCAGTGCCAGCCATCCCCAATTGAGCCGACTCGTTTGGCTTGAACAACCCCTGGTGCTGCTGAACACGAGCTTCGCTACCCGCCGCCATATCGATGACTACTGCCGCGGGCAAGGTGTGAAACCATTTATCGCCATGGAAGCCAACTCCATCAGCGCAATCATCGAAATCGTCCGCAACACGTCACTGGCAACCGTCCTGCCCCAAGCACTGGCCGAGGCGCAGACGGGGCTGCACGCCGTGACCATCGACCCACCGCTGCCGCAGCGTACTGCCGCACTATTGAGCCGCAAGGGCGCCTATCGCAGCGCCGCGTGCAGGGCGTTCGTCGAGCTGATGTGGGAGGGGGCTTGCTCCCGATAGCGGAGTGTCAGTTAACAGTTTTTTGGCTGATCCACCTATATCGGGAGCAAGCCCCTTCCCACATTTGGATCTCGGTGTGCCAGACAGGCCGTCATGGCAGAAAATTCAAGGCGCAGCCAACCACTGGCTGACAATCCCCGCATACCCCCCGGTCGCCACGCTCAAGTGCAACCACTGATCCACATAACTCTTCCAGGCCACATCATCGCGAGGCAGCAGGAAGGCTTTTTCACTGTATTGCATCGGCCGCTCAGGATTGACCGCACACAACCCAGGCTTGAGCTTCTGCTGATACCGCGCCTCGCTGGCATCGGTAATCATCACATCGGCCTTGCCCGCCAGCAGCTCATCAAAAATCGTTACATTGTCATGCAGGCGAATCTGCGTCTGGCCCAGGTGGGCACGGGCAAACACTTCATTGGTGCCACCTGCCGGCTCGATCACCCGCACCTGTGGCTGGTTGATCTGCTCAACCGTTTGGTAGCGCTGCACATCGGCGCAGCGCACCAGTGGGATCTTGCCGTCAACCCCCAGCGATTGGCTGAAGAACGCCTTTTTCTGCCGCTCCAGCGACACCGAAATCCCGCCCACGGCGATGTCGCACCGTTGGGCGAGGAAGTCCGGCATCAGGGTTTTCCACGTGGTGGGCACCCACTTGATCGTGGCGTTGAGGCTCTTGGCCAGGGACTCGGCCATGGTGATGTCGATACCTTCATAACGGCCATCGGCGCGTAATGAGGTGTAGGGCTTGTAGTCGCCCGTTGTGCAAACGGTCAGGGTGCCGCGCTGGATCACCTCGTCAAGACGTGACGGAACAGTGTCGGCCTGGGCGATGTTGGCCAGGCTTGCCAGCACACAGAGGGCCAGAGGAGCTTTCATGGGGGCGAGTCCTTGGGGCACGGTCGGGGCGCCCATTATTTCCAGCGCCGGGCAGGGTGGCAAGGTGAGGAATGTTTAGCCAAACTGCACCCAAACTCCATCAAGCCTGAATTTAACCGCCTATCCAGGCGTGTGACGCTCGGGGTTCTCTATTTCTGTGATCCGCGCATGGACGGTTGCCCCGACACTCACGCCGCGACACTGCCTTCTGCACTTGCGTTCTGGGCCTTGTTCCATTGTCGACACGCGCGCCCGCCAGACACCTCTCTTCTACGTTGATCCACCCCCACGGATGACGCGCACCTGTGCCCATCTGCACCTGCCCGACCCAAACGTATGAGAATTGCCATGAGTGTCTTTGCCCGCCTGCACGAAGCCCGAACCTTCCTTGAGCAGAACCCCGACATCGAGATGTTCGAGCTGTTTATCCTCGACAACAACGGCGTCCCCCGCGGCAAGCTGCTGCACCGCGACGAACTGCTGGCGGTGTACGAAACCGGCCGGCCACTGCCCAGCACCATTCTCGGCCTGACCATCAATGGCGATGACGTAGAAAACTCAGGGCTGGTGTGGGAAGTCGGCGATATCGACTGCCGCGCCTACCCGATCAGTGGCAGTTTGCAGCGTATGCCCTGGCGTTTGATTCCTACCGCAGCGGTGCAAGTCAGCATGCACCCCACACAAGGCTTGCCCGCCACCGTGGCCGACCCTCGGCATTTGCTCGCCAAGGTCATCGATGCACTCAAAGCCGATGGCTATTACCCAGTGATGGCGGCAGAGCTGGAGTTCTACCTGCTCGACCAGAAGCCCGACGGCAACGGTCGTCCGCAACCGGCGCGGGATATGGACGGCAATCGCCCGCGTTCGACCCAGGTGTATGGCCTGCGCGAACTGGAGCAGATCGAGCCGTTTCTCGCCGACCTTTATAGCGCCTGCAAGCTGCAAGGTATCCCGGCGCGCACGGCCATCTCCGAGTACGCCCCGGGCCAGGTGGAAATCACCCTTGAACATCGCACTGATGCTTTACAGGCGATGGACGAAGCGGTGCGCTACAAACGCCTGGTCAAGGGCGTGGCCCACAAGCATGGGATGGCCGCATGTTTCATGGCCAAGCCGTTCGACGACCTGGCCGGCACCGGCATGCATATGCACGTCAGCCTGGTCGATGCCCAGGGCAATAACCTGTTCGCCAGCGAGGCGGCTGATGGCACGCCACTGCTGCGCCAGGCGGTGGGCGGGATGCTGAGTACGTTGCTCGATTCGCTGCTGATGTTCTGCCCCAACGCCAACTCCTATCGGCGTTTCCAAACCAACAGCTATGCACCGCTGGCTGCCACCTGGGGCGTGGACAACCGCACCGTCAGCCTGCGCGTGCCCGGTGGCCCGGCCAGTTCCCGGCATATCGAGCACCGCATCTGCGGCGCCGATGCCAACCCTTATCTGGCGGCCGCCGCGATCCTGGCCGGCATCCATCGCGGCATTCGCGAACAACGCGACCCTGGCGCCCCGGTGGAAGGAAACGGTTATGCCCAGGCCAAGGAGCTGTTGCCCACTGACTGGCTGACCACCCTGCGTGCGCTTGAGGCTTCGCGATGGGCAAAGGATGCGTTTGGCAGTGAATTCCTTGGTGTTTACCTGGCAGTCAAACGTGCCGAATATCGCCAGTTCATGGGCGAGGTCGGTGAGCAGGATTGGCGCTGGTACCTGCATCAGGCGTGACGGAGTTTACGGTGGCGGCTTTCGACCTTTTTTTCACGTTGCAGTGGTTAAGCTGGGAATCAAGGTCGTTCACTACCGTTTTACCCACATGAGCCCGTGATGTCGCCACAACCTCCATCCCCCATCGAGACTGAATTCACCGAGCGCTGTGACCGTGAGCATGCCAGGGTCTGTGGTGATCCGCGTCCGCCAAGGCTGTTGCAGCGCTTGGCCGCGTGGCGGGATGCGCGGCTGGTTCGCCATGCGCTGAAGGTCGCGGGTGAGCCAGGGCTTATCCTTGACCTGGCCTGTGGTTCGGGGCGCTTCTGGCCGGTGCTGGCCGAGCACGTCAACCGGGTGATCCTCGCCTCTGACAACTCCCAGGCCATGCTCGACCACGCGCGTACCCATCACCCGGGCACGTTGCTCAAACGTGTCAAAACTTTCCAGGGCTCGGCGTTTTCGATTGGCCTTTCGGCGAATGCGGTGGACTGCATTTTCTGCCTGGAGTTGTTTCGTCATGTGCCCAGCAGCGATGTGCGATTAATGTTGTTGCGTGAGTTTCACCGCGTCAGCCGCGACACGGTGATTGTTTCCGTAAGCGCGGGTACACCGGTAGAGGATGAGTTTCGTCAGGCGGGCTTCAAGGTTCTGAATTACCAGGAGTTCCTGCCGGGCTCCAAACTGTGGTGTGTGTACGTGCTGCGTAAGAGAGGATAACTCCCATTTGTCGGACTATTCTTCATCTCCTGTCGGAGTTTTCATGATGGTGTGTGCACTGCGGATGCTCGCAAGCCCCTTTCGCGATATATACTGCGCGCCATTCTTCAAGGGAGAGCCGTGTGGCCATCGATATTCACTGGATCTGCGACAACGATAGCCTCGGCCAGCATTGCGCCCAATGGCAGCAGTTGCCATTCGTCGCCCTCGACACCGAATTCATGCGGGTCGACACCTTTTACCCTATTGCCGGGCTGATCCAGATCGGTGATGGCGCGCGCGCTTACCTGATCGACCCCCTGACCATCGACAACTGGCAACCCTTGGCCGCTTTGCTGGAGAACCCAGCGGTGATCAAGGTGGTGCACGCCTGCAGCGAAGACCTGGAAGTGCTGTTGCGCCTGACTGGCAGCCTGCCGGCGCCGTTGTTCGACACCCAGTTGGCCGCGGCTTACCTCAACCTCGGCTTTTCCATGGGTTATTCGCGCCTGGTGCAAGCGGTGCTGGATATCGAGCTGCCCAAGGGCGAAACCCGCTCGGACTGGCTGCAGCGGCCATTGTCCGAGACGCAGGTCAGTTACGCCGCCGAAGACGCGGTGCACCTGGCCGAGGTCTATATTCGCCTGCGCCCGCAGCTATCGGATGACAAGTACGCCTGGGTCCTGGAAGACGGTGCCGAACTGGTCGCCAACCTGCGCCGCGAAATCGACCCTTTCGAGGTGTACCGCGACGCCAAGCTGGCGTGGAAACTGTCCCGTGCCCAACTTGCCGTGCTGCGTGAATTGTGCGCCTGGCGCGAGCAGCAGGCCCGCGCCCGTGACCTGCCGCGCAACCGCATCATCCGCGAGCATTCGCTCTGGCCGTTGGCCAAATCCCAGCCGGACAACCTGGCAGCGCTGGGCAAGATCGAAGACATGCACCCGCGTACCGTGCGTCAGGACGGCCAGTTCCTGCTGGACCTCATCAAACGTGCCGGTAGCGTGCCGATGGACCAATGGCCTCCCGCCGTGGCCGAACCGTTGCCGGTGGATGCCGCCGCGCTGATCAAGCAACTGCGCGCCCTGGGCCAGACGTTCGCCGAGCGCCTGGAGATGGCGCCGGAACTGATGCTGCGCAAGAAAACCCTCGAAGCCCTGGTCAAAAGTGGCTACCCCGATGGGCCTTACCAATTGCCAGACTCGCTGCGTGGCTGGCGCCGCGAGTTGATGGGCCAGGCGCTGCTCGACAGCCTGGCCAATGCCGGAGAACAGCCTTGAAACGTATTTGTTCCATCTACCGCAGCAAGAAAAAAGACGGCATGTACCTCTACGTGCTCAAAAGCGATGCCCTCGAGCGCGTGCCCGAGCCGTTGATGGACGCCTTCGGCAAGGCGCATCACGCGTTTGACATGGTGCTGACGCCGGAGCGCAAGCTGTCGCGCGAAGACATCACCGTGGTGCTGGAAAACCTCGACAAACAGGGCTACCACCTGCAAATGCCGCCGGCCGAAGACGAGTACATCGAGCACTTGCCCGAAGAGTTGCTGCGCCGCAACGACCCGATGTGATCGATCAGTGCCTGTGTCAGGGCACATGCTTTAAATGGAATCGTATTAGACGACGGTGGCCGTAAGGATGCGTGCGTCCGTCTGCATTGTTTTTGAAAGGTTTGAACCATGCGTGTTCTGATTGCTGAACAGGATCACCCGCTCTACACCCAACTGCTCAAGGAGGCCGCCCCGGACCTTGACGTGCTGACCAGCGGTGACTCGGCCGAACTCTCGCGCCTGGCCGCCGATTGCCCGGTGTGGCTGGGCCAGCCCGATCTGTTGGCGACGCTGCTGCGCCAGGGCCATCACCCGCAGTGGTTGCAATCGACCTGGGCCGGTATCACGCCGCTGCTGGCCGATGGCTTGCCCCGCGACTATCGCCTGACCCGTGCGGTTGGCATCTTCGGCCAGGTCATGGCCGAGTTTGTCCTCACCTATATGCTAGGCCATGAGCGCGAAGTGCTGGCGCGGCTGGTCAGCCAGGTCGAGCGCAAATGGGACAACCGCATGGGTCAGAGCCTGGCGGGGCGCACGGCGCTGATTGTCGGCACGGGTGATATTGGCAAAAGCGTGGCTGATTTCCTGGTGCCCTTTGGCGTCAAGCTGTACGGCATCGCCAGTACGGCGCGGGAACAGGCACCCTTTATCGAAGTGGCCGGGCTCGATCAGTTGGGCCGCTTGGTGGGCGAGGTCGATTACGTGATCAACCTGCTGCCCAATACCCCGGACACCCATGACGTGTACAACGCGGCGTTGTTCAAGCAATTCAAGTCGACGGCGTTGTTTATCAACGTCGGGCGCGGCGTGGCGGTGGTGGATGCCGACTTGGTCGAGGCCCTGAAAGAAGGGCATCTGGCCGGCGCGGTGATCGACGTATGCCGTCAGGAGCCGTTGCCGCAACGCCACCCGTTCTGGACCGCGTGGGGTTTGCTGTTGACCGGTCACAGCTCGGCACCGACCTCGCCGTCGATGATGGTGGCGTTGTTTGTGCAAAACGTGCGCGCCTACCAGGCCAAGCTAGCGTTGCGCGGGGAAGTGAATTTCGAGCGCGGCTATTGACCAGGGCGCCTGGCAACCGGGCGTGCTCGTTCACCTATAGTCACTCACATAAAGCCTGACAGTTTATAGGGAACCTTCTTCTCTGATTTTCCACCCAGGGACTTCAGATAGCGCAGGTAGCGCTTCGTTGACTAAGGACAGCCCCTATGAATACCCTCACTTCGCCGGGGGGTTATACCCGCCCCCTCGCGCATTCCAGCTTGCCCGTTACCCCTGCTGTCCAACCTCCTGAAGAGGTTGTGCACGCCGTCGATATTCGCGCAATTAAACAGCCTGAATCACTTAATGCTGCGCTCGCAGAGCACTGCAACCGGCGAACCCTGGCCGATAAGTTGCAGAATATTATCCAGGACTTGAACCGGCAACTCGTTCAAACCCCAGCGCTATCCAGAGCGCAGATGGAGAGTGCGCTGGCATCGCAGCTCAAAAACACAACGATGTACGTGTGTGACAACTCTGCCGATCCGGCCGCGCAACCACTGTCTGCCAACCGAGTGGTCAGCCTTGAGTCTTATTTGTCCAGCAGTGGCACAGAGGTTCCGAAAACCCTGGAGGCGTTGACGAGCCTGCAGGAAATGATTGCCGAACGGGCGAGAGTTCATCCTTTGGGCAACCTCGGTGGCGGGTTGTCGTGGCCCGTCCAGATGCCCCTTCAAGACCAGAACAGCATCATCACTCTGATGCAAAGCAACAGCAGTGGGTTGCCAGGCTTGCCGTTGGCGGATAGCGCGAAAGGTGCCCTGGGCTATTTGATCAGCGAAAGCTCGGTGTCTGAAGCGGATCTGAAGGCGCCGGTGCTGGCGATGGAAAAACTGCTCGGTTCGCCCAAGGCCATGGCGCTGGGGCATGCCATTCGGTCCAGGCTGGACGGCATCCCTGCGGGCGTCGACAGCAGCGATTATGTGTTAACGGCGATCCAACTTGGACTTGATCCGGAGTCCCTGGTCACGCCTGCCCGCGACACCGTCGCCGGGTTTGATCTGGCAAGCCGTCAACACTGGGGGCAAACGGCGTCGGCGGTGATTCAGAGGCTGGCTACACACTTGATTGAAAACGGCCGGGCCACCGCGCAAACCGCCAACCTGTGTGCCTCTCTGCTGTTGGCCAGGATAGCGCCGCAGTTTCTGATCAAGAATATTCCTGCCAGTGTGACCTACGCCAGCGTGCTCTGGACACACTTGGCGATGGCGGTGGCTAGGATCGAAGCACGCACCCCTGGCCGTACGCTGGGCATGGAGTATGCCGAGGTTTTGCTGGCTGCTGAGCAGCTTGAGAGCGACGAAGACGTCAGCCAACAGATCGATTATCAGGCATTGAGGGACTGGGCCGTGGTTAACGATCCCCTCTTCAGTGCTGATCAGACGCCTTCGGCGGATGCAATGGAGCGTGTAAGGGTGGCCTTTAACAGTCACTTGAGTTCTATAAAAACCACCAGCGCTGTGCTGCAAACGCCGATCCCCAGTCGAAGGGCGGATGCCTTGGTTCTGCTTGAAGAGGCGTTTCCCGGCTTGGACCCAAGCTTGTTTGAGGTCAAAACTATACAGAAGGCCAGGTTGAAAGAAGGGCGGCCCGGTCTCTATCCCGGTATGCGCTCGATGCTGGATATCGTCATGGAAGGCACCCCGCTCGGGGCTGAAGATCATTGGATCAGCAATGACAAGCGTCTGCCCATCGATAAAGTTTGCAGCCTTGGCAGGGCGGGGAAATTGAGTGTTGCCGCGTCGTTCAAGACCGCGTTCGATGCGGCTATCAACACCCATGAAGAAGCCCACCAAGGCTTGGTCCGACACCTGATCTCGGCGTTACCGCTGGAAGATCGTCAGAACCTCGAATACGGCGAGTTGGAATTCTTCCATACCAACCAATATACAGTTGCCCCTGATTTATTTAGCCCGCCCATGTTGCGTACCAGAGGCCACACCCTGGAGATGAAGGCCACCAGGAACGGGCAAACCAATGTCTATCTGATTGACACCCGACGGGGCGTGATCGAAAAAAGGAATTATCGGATACGCCGCCTCACTGCCCCTTTCACCTCTCACAAGATGGATGAACGGGATGCCGATATCCTTACGAGAACCGCACCGTTCAAGCCCCACGATGATGTCGGCGCTCGGCAGTTCAAGGCTGTCTCTGATGAGGCGGTGCTGCCTGACAGCTTCAACTCTGCGCGCAGTCATGCAATCGCCCGTGTATTTGTAAAGGCCCTCGACCTGAAAAACGATGATCTATTGAATGAGGCCAGGGGAACCACTTCCTATGATCAGGACAGAAGCCGCAACGAGGCGATTGGCGAGTTCTTCCTGAATCTCATCCCGCTACGCTCGGCCATCGTCAATTTTCGCCAGGGTAACGTCGGGCAAGGCCTCTTTGATCTGGCTCTGGATGTCGTCGGGCTGCTCACCGTGGGGGTCGGCAAGGCTGCGCAAACAGGCAAGGTACTGGGTAAAGCCTTGTCATCGACACGCCATGCGGCCAAGGCTGCAAGGTTTGTCGGAGCTACCATGGTAGATGCCCTCAACCCGTTGAGCGGCGTTGGAGATCTGTTGGTGGGCGGTGGTCGGTTGGCGACCAAAGGCGGCAGTTATGTGCGCCGGCAACTCAAGCAGCTCAGGGGCACGGCGGGTCGTTATGACGTGCTCAAGGCTGCCAGCAAGCAGTACGGAGACGCGGCAACGGGGGCCTTCAACGTGGCAGGCGACAGGGTCAGAGGGGGGGCTGTGCTGCACAATGGCAAATGGTATGCCTTTGATAGCGACACGATGCGCGCCTATGGGCGCCCGCTCGACAGTTTTACCCCTGATATCCACGCTGTGGATGGCCTGGCCGGCACCGCATACGTCGAATCAGGGGTGGAGCTGAGCAACACCGCATTCAGTCGATATGAGGCCCCCAAGTCGAAAATCGCCGGGCTTGTACGAAACAGTCAGGGGCTTTACGTGGCTGCCGATGGCCATTTGTCACATATTCGTCATATCGACAGTGATGGGCGGACGGCGGTGTATGAAGTTCGCCAAGTGACACGTACGCAAGAGGGTGTTGTCCAGGCGCGGATCTATCACAACAATCGGCAAACCGAGTTGCTGGTCCAGCAGGTGCACGGCGATCAATGGCAGCGCCTGGGAAGCAAAGGCGGTGTGATCATTAACGCCGATCACCTTCGGGCCTGGGAAGCGCTGTCCCCTCAAGAGCAGCAGAAGATCACTGTCCGAGGTTTCGCCCGACAACATAAAATCCATCCGCCGACCTTCGCGTATTACCTGGATGGCCGTGGTGGCTTGAGTGATGTGGGCAAGATCGTGCGTGACCGCCCTAACGGGACACCGGCGTTTGCAATCAGACCGGATCATCTTCTTGAATGGCAAGGGATGACACAGCAGGCACGCGACACGGTGACCATGCAGGGTTTCGCCGCTCGGTATAATCTTGATTTAGGTGATTTTCGAAACCACGCAAGGCAGGACGCAAGTGTGGGGCCTGCGGCGCAGGCGCTGTTTTTCAAGGCTGCTGGCGGCACTTACACCAAGATCGCCGATACGCATTTGCAGCAATGGAGCCAGCTTGCCCAACAGCCTGGCAATAAAGTCACGCCGGCGGCTTTTCAGGCTCAGCACAATCTCAGCCCGCTCGAATGGTCCTGGTTTGTTCGAATCGATGGGTCCCTCACCACGGAGGCTGTACGGCGTGTCGGTCGCATTCCACCTGCCGTGTCACCCATGAGTACGGGCACTTTAAGTACAAGTACAAGTACAAGCCCTCCCGCACTCCCAGGTAGAAAGCGGCCTGCGTCTGATTTCGTTGAACCATCGCAGCAGGAACCTCTGGACCTGTCGATGCCCCGCCCTGAAACTGCCCCAGTCGTGAAGCAACAGGCACAGGTACCTGAGCCGTCATCGGCAGCCGGCCCGAGCATCAAGACTGAACCAGGTGTCATGTACGTTCGTACTCTGGCTCCCCATCAAATCGATAATTCCTTGCCCATCCTACAGGACCCGAGAAATCCCGGAGTCAGCTTGACCAGGGAGTTGGAGGGGGCTATTGACGATATTCGGATTACCTATTGGAATGAATTGTTGGATGGTATGAGTGCAGCAGATAGAAACTCGGTCGGCAGTCAGATTAAAGAGTCGATAAAAGACTGGTTAAGATCCGAGAGGCTGCACGGCACTCGATTTGATGACACCTTGGAGGTGATGACACCGCTGGATGACGAAGGGCCGGTACGTGGTGCTTCGGTGTTTGCGCGGCGAGATATCCCCAGATTCGAAGTGCTGGGCCCGTACTCGGGAAAGTATTACCCCAATCAAGTTGCCCTGTTTGAGGAGGAGCGCAAAAAAGGTTCGCGTGCGGTTTTGACCTACTTGTTCGGCACGCGCTCGCGTGAACGTACGGTCAGTGCATTGAATAGCGGCAATACGCTGAGCCTGGTCAACACCTCTCAGCTGCGCGGCGGGCCGGTGTGGCAAACAAACAATGTGGTGTCCATCAGCGTTGGGAAAAATCTGACGTTCTTCGTGGCAAATAAACACATCAAGAAAGGTGATGAATTGCTGATGGACTACGGCCCGTACTATCAACCGATACCCGATATTGCAATCAAAAAAGATCCAGAGACCTGATCCCTTTCCGATAGAGCTGCACTGCTCAGGTGCAGCTTTCGTCGGGCCTTATAAGCGGAAATCACCTTCTGATACCAGCTCGCTCAACGGTTTGCGCGGGCTCGGCGCTTCACGGCCTTGCAGGTATTCCGGCAGGCTCGACTTGTCACCCAGCTTACCCACCGCTACGGCCGCATGCAGCGCATAGCCTTGTGGAATCTTCAGCTCTTTGCGGGTCAGCTCCTGATCGAAACCGGCCATGCCGTGGGTGTGCCAGCCGCTGAGGCTGGCTTGCAGCGCCAGGTGTCCCCAGGCCGAGCCGGTGTCGAAGGTGTGCCACAGCGCCGGGGTTTCTTCTGTAGCGCCGGGGGCGATGAAGTCGGTTTTCGACGCGATGATGACCAGGGCCGACGCGTGCTGCGCCCAATTGCGGTTGAACTCATTCAGCAGGCCCAGGAAACGCTCCCAGTCCGGCGTGTCCCGGCGGGCGTAGAGAAACCGCCACGGCTGCGAGTTGTACGCCGAGGGTGCCCAGCGTGCGGCTTCGAAGAAACTCAGCAACGTCTCTTGCGGGATGCTTTCGCCAGTAAAGGCGCGGGGCGACCAGCGTTCGGTGAATTGGGTATGGATCGGGTAATCGGCAACGCGTGGGTTATCGCTCATGGACAGATCCTGATGAAAAAAGCCGGGGTTCAAAACTACTGCGCCAACCCAGGCCTGACAAGTCTTGCAACACCGTCAGTCGTAAGCGCTTGGCCGTAACGGGCTTGGGCACTAGACTGGCGGCCTTTTCACCTTCTGATACTGATGTTGAGCCATGGCCGCCAAAGTCGAACCTTTCTGGATACGCAAAACCCTTGAGCACCTCGACCAGGAGGAGTGGGAGTCGTTGTGCGACGGCTGCGGCCTGTGCTGCCTGCAAAAGCTTGAGGATGAAGACGACAACAGCGTCTATTACACGCGTATCGCCTGCAAACTGCTCGACCTGAAAACCTGCCAGTGCACCGATTACCCCAATCGCCGCGCTTCGGTGCCGGACTGTATCCAGCTCACGCCCGGCCAGGCCGACCAGTTCAAATGGCTGCCGCCAACCTGCGGCTATCGCCTGGTCAGCGAGCGCAAGGATTTGCCGCTCTGGCACCACCTGGTCTGCGGCGACCGCGATGCCGTGCACCATGAACGCATTTCCCAGTCCGGGCGCATGCTCAGCGAAGGCAGCGTGCCAGAGGACGACTGGGAGGATTACCTGATCTTCCGTGCAGGCTGAACAAAGGAGTGTGTATGAAGGTGGCAGCCAAGTTGGCAGCGGCCCTGGTATTGCTGGCCCTGAGCGGGCCGGGCTGGTGCGCTAAGAAGGTTGACCTGGATTATCACGTCAAGCTGCTGCCCCAGAGCGAGCAGGCCGAGGTGCGCGTCAGTCTGTCCCAAGGCTCGGCGGTGCGCAGCCTGGACTTTGACCTGGGCCGCAGTGGCGATTACAGCGACTTCAAGGCCGACGGCCAATGGCAAGTCACGGGCAGCCGTGGTGTGTGGCAGCCCAGCGCCGACAAGGCCAGCCTGACCTACCGCGTGCGCCTGACCCACGCGCGCAAACCGGGCACCTTTGACACACGGGCCACGCCCAATTGGGCATTATTGCGCGGTGAAGACCTGGTGCCGGCTGCGCGCCTGGACCAGCAAGATGGCATTGAATTGGTCTCGCGCCTGATGTTCGAACTGCCCGCGGGCTGGAAGAGCGTCGAAACCGCCTGGCCGCGCATTGGCAAAAACAAATTCCGCATCGACAACGTGTCCCGCCTGTTCGACCGCCCCACCGGCTGGATGCTCGCCGGTAACCTCGGCAGCCGTCGCCTGCGCCTGGGTGAAACCGAGGTCACCGTGGCCTCGCCAAAGGGGCAGGGCATGCGCCGCATGGACGTGCTGACGCTGCTGACGTTTGTGTGGCCGCAGGTGGACGCTGCGTTCCCACGCCATCCCGCCAAATTATTGATCGTCGGCGCGAGTGACCCGATGCGCCGCGGTGCCTGGGCGTCGCACGATTCGATCTACCTCAACAGCCGTACGCCACTGGTCAGCGAAAATGGCAGCAGCCCGTTGCTGCGCGAGGTGGTGCAGGCCATCGGGCGCTTCAACGACCACGACAGCAGTGACTGGATCAGCGAGGGCCTGGGGGAGTATTACGCGATTGAACTGGTGCGACGTGCCGGGGGCCTCACCGATGAGCGTTATGCGGCGATCCAGGCGCGCCTGGCCAAAGAAAGCAAGGCGGTCACCACGCTGAGGGGCGAGCAAATCGGCAGCGCTGGTGTAGCGCGGGCAGTACTGGTGTTGCAGGACCTGGACCGCGAGATCCGCGTGAAAACCCACAACAAGCGCTCCCTGGATGATCTGGCGCAGGCGGTGATGCGGGTGAACAGCATCAACACCAAAGAGTTCGTTCAGTTGGCTGAAAGCGTAATCGGCGAGTCGTCGGTGGTACTGGATAGCAAACTGCTGCGCTGATCCCAAGCCCTGTGCAATTCAAAATGTGGGAGGGTGCAAGCCCCCTTCCACATTTGAATCTCCAGCATGTCCAATTACTTAGGTCAGGTTTTGGGTTTCACAGCCTTCTGCGCCGCCACTTCCGCCTTGGTCTTCAAATTCTTCAATTCTTCCCCGGCCCGCTCGATCTTCGTGCGCACGCTGTTCATCTCCTGGCGGCCCTGCTCCAGCTTGTCTTTGAGCGAACTGTGCCCGGTAAAGCCACGGGCCAGTGCCACGCCGCCAATCGCCACCTGGATCAGCCCGAAAATCCCACCGCGGCGCAGGCCTTTGCCGACCATCATCACGCCGCCCGCCACTGAGCCGATGCGCTCCCAGCCATGCACGTTCTGGGTAGGCTGAGGCTTCAACGGTGTGGCTTCGATGATAGGTTGCAAAATTTTGCTGTCGCTCATGATCTGTCTCCAACAAGGGCTAGTGTTACTAGCTGACTGCGCGCAGGTGCCGGATGTTCCCGCAGAATCAGTACTTGGGGCCCGAACGGGTGTTGTTGCCCTTGGCCAGGCGGTCGTAGAGCACCACATTGACGGTGGCCGCCAGGTTCATGCAGCCCGTGGTGGGGATGTACACCACATCTTCGCACCAGTCGCGGACCTCCTTGTCCAGGGAACCGTCCTCGGGGCCGAAGATATACAGCGCGCGGTCGGGGTGGGTGTATTCAGGCAGCGGGCGGGCGCCTTCCACCAGTTCCACGGCAACCGGGATGCAGCCCAGGGGCAGGATCTTCTTCAGGTCGTCGATGCCGATCAGCGGAATGTCGTGGTGGACCTTCTTGGTGTCGGTGATGAAGTCCCGGGCGCGCTCGTAGCGCACGCCGGTGTAGAACACCGAGGCCACGCCGTAGCAGCCGGCGGCACGCATCACCGAGCCGACGTTTTCGGGGGATTTTGGGTTATACAGACCGATGCAGCTGTAGCGTTTATTGCCCACGGGGAAGGGTGCCTTGGAGAAAAACGGCGATTATACGGCCTGGGTGTATGCAGTGCTTGGGCGATCGTCATCGCGGGCAAGCCCGGCTCCCACAGGGGAATGCATTCCAAATGTGGGAGCTGGCTTGCCTGCGATGAGGCCAGTACAGACAAGGACGATCTTCAATCGTCTTTCTTCATCAACCCCGCCAGCGCCGCAAACGGGTTGTGCGTCGCCTTGGCAATGCTCGGGCTGCTGGTGGAGCCTTCGCCGAAATACTGCTGGTCGGTGTAGCGCGAGTGTTCGTTGTCGTGGCAGTACAGGCACAGCAATTCCCAGTTGGAGCCGTCCTGGGGATTGTCATCATGATTATGGTTGCGGTGGTGTACGGTCAGTTCACTCAAACGCTTGCCGGCGAATTCACGGGCGCAGCGGCCGCACACGTGGGGGTACATCTTCAAGGCTTTGTCGCGGTAGCCCATTTCGCGGTCGCGCTGGGCATCGGCGAGGATGCGGTCCAGCTTGGCGGTGTGGGAGGGCGGGTTGGTCGAGCTCATCATGGCTCCTGGCTATTTGGTGGGTCACGGATAAGGTTGATTCTAGCCGCTTACGCTGAAAATCACCCCTAGGGATTGCTTCACTGACTGATAAGGATTTGAAATTTATGCGTCTGCATTCATGGACTCTCGGGCTTGTGCTCTGTGTGGTTACCGCTCAGGCCCAGGCGTTGTCGACGCCGCAACCCGGGCAGGTGATCGAGGTGGCCCTGGAGCAATTGCACCCCACCCAGGCCGTGGTGGGGTTCGACCAGATCTACTACAGCCTGGGGCTGTTCGCCGACAAGCCGGCCAAGGCGTTCGATGAATACTGCGAAACCAACGGCCAGGGCGAGGCTGACCAGGTGCCGAAAAACGCCGAACTGCTAAGGCCCGACAGCTTTACCTGCAAGCACCCGGTCGGCACCTATGCGCAGGATATGAAAACCGTGGTGGTGGGTCCCGGCGGCCAGCTTTACCTGACCGATGGTCATCACAGTTTCACCACCCTGTGGGAAACACCCGGCGCTGGCCCGCGCTTGAAAATGTGGGTCAAGGTCACCAACGACTTCAGTGCCAGCCCTAACCTCGCCACGTTCTGGCAGCGGATGGAAGCGGCTCGCAAGGTCTGGCTCAAGGACAACCGAGGCCAGGCGTTGCCAGCGGAGCAACTGCCAGCGCACCTGGGCTTCAAGAACCTGCAGGACGACACGTTCCGCAGCCTGGTGTATTTCACCCGCAAGGCCGCCTACGGCAAGCCAAGCGAGAGTGCGATTGCGCCGGAATTTCTCGAGTTCTACTGGGGCAACTGGCTGCGCACGCAGATTGATCCGGGCCAGTACAACCTGAACAAGAAGGGCGGCTACAAGGATGCCATCGAGGCTGTGGCCAAGCGCATGGTCAGCCTGGCGCCGGGGGCAAAGGTCGGCGACAGCGGTTTCACTGCCCGGCAGTTGGGCGGTATGACCCAGCTGGATCGCGACGAGTTGGAGAAGACCTTCGACAAGAAAGTGCAGTACGTGATCGATTACCGCAAATCCCTTAACTGACGCCGCAGGTCAAATGTGGGAGGGGGTGATTCAACTCTTCAGCTTTTCTGCAATCCAGATGGTATGCCGCGTGCCTTTATTGCCATGGGCGAACACCTGAACCTCTTCAGCCTTGAAACCGGCCTTGCGCAGTTTGTCGCTGAACAGCTTATCGGCACTGGCCGACCACACGGCGAGCACGCCCTTGGGCCGCAGGGCCTTGGCGCAGGCGGCCAGGCCACCGGCGGAATACAGCCAGCTGTTGGCCTTTTGCGTAAGCCCCTCGGGGCCGTTGTCGACGTCAAGCATGATCGCGTCGAAGCCCTGGGGCTCAGCCTGTAGCACCTTGGCCACATCTTCCAGACGAATCACCGTGCGCGGGTCCAGCAATGGGCGCCCGGATTTTTCTCCCAGCGGCCCACGGTTCCATTCCACGACCCCCGGCACCAACTCGGCCACCACCACTTCGGCAGTCTTGCCCAAATGCTTGAGCGCCGCGGCCAAGGTAAAGCCCATGCCCAAGCCGCCGATCAGCACGCGTGAGTTGGGGCGACCGGCGACCTTGCGGCAGGGAATCTCCGCCAGGGCGTCTTCGGAACCGTGCATGCGCGTGTTCATCAACTGGCCGCCGTCACCGCCCTGGATCTTGATGACGAAGTCCTCGCCATACTCGAACAGGCACAAGGCGCCGCCGTTGTCGGGGATCGGAGTAGTGTCCAGCAGAACGAAACGTTTCATGGAAATCTCATTGGGAAGGGCATTCTTGCGCAGTTGGGAGTAGCCTTAAGGCATTCCGGTCAGGCCATGGAGCCATCGATGAAGTGCAGCATTCTAACGGTCATTGTATTGAGCGCGCTCATATCCGCTGCGGCGCAGGCTCAGGAGTTGCAAACCGTACCGGTCGCGCCCGCACCAACCCCAGGCGCGCCGGGCACGCCGACCCCGACGTTGTACCCTCAAGTCAGCCCGCCCGCCACGCCCAAGACGAACGGTACGCCACCGTTGGTGCCCATCGTGTTGCCCACGCCGCCCAAGGACCAGACTGTCCCCGGCCTGCAGCAGAACGACAGCAAGCCGAAGACGCCCGGCGGTTAAAACAGTCAAGGCGGTCCTGCGTTCAGACGGGCCCGCTCCATCAAGTGCCTAGATCAGCCCGAGCGCCTTGAACACAAACGCATATTCGAGCGCTACGTCACGCAATCCCTGGTAGCGCCCGCTCATGCCGCCATGGCCGGCGCCCAGCTCGGTTTTGAGCAGCAACAGGTTGTCTGAAGTGGCGGTATCGCGCAGCTTGGCCACCCACTTGGCGGCCTCCCAATACTGCACGCGGCTGTCGTTGTAGCCGGCAATCACCAGCATGGCCGGGTACGCCTGGGCGCTGACGTTTTCGTATGGCGCGTAAGCCTTGATGCGCGCATACACTTCGGGTTCCTCGGGGTTGCCCCATTCGTCGTACTCGGTGATGGTCAGCGGTAGCTCCGGATCGAGCATGGTGTTGAGCACATCGACGAACGGCACTTCGGCAATCGCCGCCTGGAACAGTTCCGGGCGCTGGTTGAGCACCGCGCCAATCAACAGGCCGCCGGCACTGCCGCCGCTGATCGCCAGTTGCCTGGAAGTGGTCAGCCCCTCGGTGATCAGGTGTTCGGCGCAGGCGATAAAATCGCTGAAGGTATTCTGTTTGTGTTCCTGCTTGCCGTTGCGGTACCAGGCTTCACCCAGCTCACCGCCGCCGCGCACATGGGCGATGGCAAACGCGACCCCTCGGTCCAGCAAGCTCAAGCGTGCGTGGGAGAACCATGGGTCCAGGCTTGAGCCGTAGGCACCGTAGCCGTACAGATACAGCGGGGTGGGTTTACCCAGTTGATCACGCTTGACCACCAGGCTGATGGGCACTTGGGTGCCGTCGGCAGAGGTGGCCCACAGGCGCTGGCTGACGTAGTCGTCGGCGTTGAATGTGCCGAGTACCGGGGTTTCCTTGAGCACCACCTGCGCGCCGCTTGCCAGCTCTAGCTGACGCACCTGGGCGGGACGGTTCAGGGCCTCATAGCGTAGGCGGATTTTGTCGCTTGGAAATTCCAGGCTGTTTTGTACGTAGAGGCTGTAGGCGGCGTCGGGTAATTCCACGCGATAAGCCGGTACACCCTCGGGGTGCACCTCGATGACCGGCAGGCCGCCGATGCGCAGGCTCAATGTCATGGCGCTGGCGTTCAGGCTCACGCCGTCGAGCATGACTTCGTCGCTGTGAGGGATCAGGTTCTGCCAGTCGGCCTCGGTAGGCGGCGTGCCGGTATCGGCGGCGAGGTAGAGCGCGTAGTTGATGCCGTCGCGGTTGCTGCGAATAAACCAGGTCCACTCGCCGTTACGCTTGCCGTGGTCGACATCGTATTCGTGGTCCTCGACCCGCGGCGCCAGGCAGGTGAAGGCCAGGTGCGGCTGATCGGCATCCAGCGCCCAGATTTCACTGGTGGTCTTGCTGCCCAGGGCCAGCAGCAGTTGGCGCTCGGAGCTGGAACGGTAGCAGTGCAGGAAGAAACGGCCATCGGGCTCGTGGAACACTTCCTGCGCCGCCGTACCGTCCAGACGGTAGCGATACAGCTTGTGCGGGCGATGGGTGTCGTCCAGTTCGCCGAAGAACAGCGTCAGGCTGTCATTGGCCCAGGTCATGCTGCCGTCGCAGTTGTCGAACGCCAGTTCGCTGACCTTGTCGGTGGCCAATTCCTTCACGTACAGGGTGTAGATCTCTTCACCGCTGGTGTCGAGGCTGTAGGCCAGGCGCTGGTGGTCGGGGCTGATGCTGAACGCGCCGAGGGAGAAAAAGCCGCCATTGGCTAATACGTTCGGGTCCAGCAGCAGTTCTTCACTGCTCTCGTCCACCTGGTTGCTGTCATCGGCCGGGCGGCGGCAGCGATAGTGCCGTGCATATTCGTCGCCGGCGGTGGTGCGGGTGTAGTACAGGTACGGGCCCCAGGGGGAGGGCAGGGACAGATCGGTTTCGAGGATGCGGCCCTTGATCTCATCGAACAGCGTTTCGCGCAAAGCCTGCTGGTCGGCGAGCTGGGCTTCCTGCCAGGCGTTTTCCGCCTTGAGGTAATCGAGCACTTCAGGGGTGTCGCGCTCCTGCAGCCAGGCGTAGGGGTCTGCGCCTGGGGCCTTGCGGGCAATCGGAGCGGTGGAAATAGGCATGGATAATTCCCTATCTGGCGGACGGTGGCCGGCATTGCAGCCGCGACACGCAAAAGCCGTTATCATAGCCGCCTCTTTGCCAGCCTTGCCATGGACACCATGACCGAGAACGACTATCTGACCGCTTGGGGCCTCTACGCCTTCGCCGCTTTGGGCTGCCTGTTAGTGTGGTGGCGCATGACCCGCTGGGTCTGGCGCTGGCTGCGCGAGCCGCTGCAATTGCTGATGGCGGTGCTGTTACTGAGCCCGACCATCGTCGACCCGGTCAAGACCCAGTTTGCGCCGGCCGTGGCCATTACCGCCCTGGACCTGGTGCTCAAGGTCGGCAACAACGCCTGGCGGGCGATCTCCGATCTGTTCATGTACACGATGATCGTGTTTGCCCTGTACATCGTGTTTGTGCTGATCCGCTGGCCCATCGAACGCGCCGCCAACGCTCGCCGTGAGCGCAAGGCTGCTGCAGATGCCGCCTTGGCCGCCGAGCCGGAAGACGACGAACCGTTCCGTCGCCCGGCGCCTGCTGGTGGCATGCGGGTCGAGCCGCGCCTTTAAACGTTGACTGCCCCTGCAGCGAGAGCCCTGGCATGTGTGAATTATTGGGCATGAGTGCCAACGTCCCCACCGATATCGTGTTCAGCTTTACCGGGCTGATGCAGCGCGGTGGGCGTACCGGCCCGCATCGCGACGGTTGGGGCATCGCCTTCTATGAAGGCCGTGGCCTGCGCCTGTTCCAGGACCCGGCCGCGAGCAGTGAGTCTGAAGTGGCGCTGTTGGTGCAGCGCTATCCGATCAAGAGCGAAGTGGTAATCGGCCATATCCGCCAGGCCAATGTGGGCAAGGTCAGCCTGGCCAATACCCATCCGTTCGTGCGTGAGCTGTGGGGCCGCAACTGGTGTTTTGCCCATAACGGCCAGTTGGCCGACTTCCACCCGCGCGCCACGTTTTACCGCCCGGTCGGCGATACCGACAGCGAAGTGGCCTTCTGTGACCTGCTCAACCGCGTGCGCGAAGCCTTCCCTGAGCCTGTGGACATCGAGCAAGTGCTGCCGGACCTGATCGCCGCCTGCGCCGAATACCGCAGCAAGGGCGTGTTCAACTGCTTGCTCAGCGACGGTGACTGGCTGTTTTGCTACTGCTCGACCAAACTGGCGCAGATTACCCGGCGCGCGCCGTTTGGCCCCGCACGCCTGAAAGATGTCGACGTGATCGTCGATTTTCAGGCCGAAACGACGCCCAATGACGTGGTAACCGTCATCGCCACCGAGCCTTTGACCGACAACGAAAACTGGACCCGCTACGAACCGGGCCAATGGAGCCTGTGGCGACGCGGTGAATGCGTCAGCCAGGGCGTTACCGAATAAGGAATCGACCATGTTGCTCAGCTATCTGCGGTTGGTGCTGTTTGCCATTGGCTTGTTGGTCGGCGTGCAAGTGCCGGGGTTTATCAACGATTACGCCAAGCGCGTCGAAGCCCACCTGATCGAGGCGCAGACTGGCTTGCGCGGCTTTGAGTCCACCGCGCAGCAGTTCTTCAACGGGGACATGCAAGCGCTGGTGGCGCATTACCGCGCCAGCGATGACCCGGTGTTCCAGAGCGACGCCAGCAGCCTGGGCGCGATGCTTGATCGCCAGCTTGAGTTGGACAAGCAATTCCAGGCCATGCAAGGCCCGTGGTACATCCGCGCCCTGCAAGTGGCCGTAGCCGCCGACCCGGATATCCGCCTGGAAACCTGGAATGGCTACAGCTACCAGATTCTGCTGACGCCCGAAGCCATGGGCTGGGGCTTGGGCGGGGCGATGCTGTTGTCGTTCGGCATCGAGTGCCTGTATCGCCTGATCGACTGGGTAGTGCTGGGTGGCCGGCGCTTGCGCCAGAGCCGGCCGATCGAAGAGCGGGACTTGAAGGGCCTATAAGTCAGGGCCGACTCGGTCCAATGTGGGAGCTGGCTTGCCTGCTCCCACAGTTTTAATCGGGTTTATGCAGTTGCATGCGTTCTGCACCGACTTCCTCGGCATAGCGCGCCACCACCTTCTGGCACAGCCCCACAATTTCCTCCACCAACTCCACCCCCACGCGCCATGACACCACCACCTGCAAGTTCGGCAGGCGCTGTGCCATCGGCAGCATCACCAATTCCCCCCGCGCCAGCTCTTCACTGACCAGCACCGGCGGCAGGGCACCGATGCCGAAGCCGTCACGCAACAATCGCGTAATTGCCGACACCGAGTTCACACAGTTCATTCTGGGCGCGGCCACGCCATTGGCCTGCATCAGGCTCAGCACGTCCTGATGCGGGTGGGAGTTTTTCGAGTAGGTGATGATGCGCTCCTGGGCCAGTTCGGCGAGGGAGGCGTAGTCACGGTTGTAAATCGAGTGGCTGGCGACGATCCAGGCCATGGGATGGCTGGCCAGTTCCAGGCTGCGCACGGTTTCCAGGCGCAGCAGGTCAGTTTGCAGGATCAGGTCGAGAAAACCTTTTTGCAACTGATCGCTGAGGTTCAGCGCGGTATCGGCGACCAGCTCGATTTCCACGAGCGGGAACAGCTTCATCAGTTCTGCCACCAGCGGGCTGAGCCAGGTGTGGATCACCGTGTCCATCGCGCCGATCCGAATGCGCCCGACCTTGCTGCTGGTGGTCTCCAGGGACTGTTTCAAACCCTGCATGGTCACCATCATCTGCTCGGCATAATCGAGCACCTTCAAGCCTTCCGGGGTCAGGCTCACGCCCCGGGAGTCACGCAGGAACAGCTTCACCCCCAGCTCGCTTTCAAGCACGGCGATGCGGCTGGAAATCGAGGCCTGGGTGGTGAACAGCTTTTCGGCAGTCAGGCGAAAGCTCTTGAGCTTGGCCACCCAGACGAAGGTTTCGAGGAACTTCAAATTCATGGGATCAACTTTTTCTTATGCATGGATCGGTTTTTATTAGTTGGACGTCGCACCGGGCAAGCGCCAAAAATCGAGCCGTTCCACGATAAGCGTCGTTGGGGTGCCAGGACAAGTTGCGAGTTCTGTGTAATAAATCCCACACTACAAAAAAACAAAACCTACAGGAGCGACCACCGTGAGCCGCCTGCTACTGAACTGCGACATCGGCGAAAGCTTTGGCAACTGGACCATGGGTCTGGACGCCGAAGTCATGCCGTTCATTGATTGCGCCAACGTGGCCTGCGGTTTCCATGCCGGCGACCCGAGCATCATGCGCAAGACCGTCAGCCTGGCGTTCAAGCATGGCGTGCAAGTGGGCGCTCACCCGGCCTATCAAGACCTGCAAGGCTTTGGCCGACGGTCAATGAACTACACGCCGCAGGAAATCCAGGACCTGTTGCATTACCAGATCGGCGCGCTGGACGGCATCTGCCGGGTCCAGGGCGGACGCGTCAGCTACGTGAAACCCCACGGTGCGATGTACAACGACATGATGGCCAACCCCGCGCAGTTGCGTGCGGTGATCCAGGCCGTGGCCGCTTACGGCGACCTGCCGCTGATGCTGCTGGCTACCCGTGACAACAGCGCCGCCCAAGCTGTGGGTGACGAATACGGTGTGACCCTGTGGTTCGAAGCCTTTGCCGATCGTGCCTACGACAGCAAGGGCCATCTGGTTTCCCGGCAGTTGCCCGGCGCGGTGCACCACGACAGCGACACTATCGTGCAGCAGGCCCTGACCATTTCCCGTGGCGCGGCATTGGTCGCCAGCGACGGCAGCCCGTTGGCCTTGCAGGCCGATACCTTGTGCGTGCATGGCGACAACGCCAGCTCGGTGGCCGCGGTGCAGCGTATCCGCCAAGCGTTGCAGACAGCATGAAGCCACGCATTGAAGTGGTGGCCATCGACTGCCTGATGGTGCGTCTGTTTGAGGTGATTGCCGAGGCCAACATGCCGTGGATGCTCGCTGCCACGCAGCGTTTGCGCGCAGAGTTCGGCACGGCGCTGGTGGATCTGGTGCCGTCCTACACCACCTTGATGGTGCATTACGACCTCAGGGAGCTGACCCCGACACAGGCTCGGGAGCTGATCGACCTTGCGCTGACGGACCTGCAACCCCAGGCCCAGGGCAGCGGCCAGTGCCATGTGCTGCCGGTGTGGTACGACCTGAGCGTCGGCCCGGAGTTGACGCTGTTGTCCCAGCGCAGCGGGCTGACGGTAGAGGACGTGATCCGCCGCCACAGCGCCCATGAATACCAGGTGTTCGCCCTTGGTTTCGCGCCGGGTTTTGCCTTTATGGGGCTGGTGGATGAAATGCTCGCCACACCGCGCCTCAACACACCGCGCAAACGCGTGGCCGCTGGCAGCGTCGGCATCGCCGAACGGCAAACTGCTGCGTACCCGGTGGTGTCCCCGGGCGGCTGGAACCTGATCGGCCGCACCCCGGCCAAACTCTTCGACCGTGCGCGCGACGGCTACAGCCTGATGCAGCCCGGCGACACGGTGCGCTTCGCCCCGGTCAGCCACACCGAATTCGTCAACCTGGGTGGCGATGACACGCCGTTGGAGGCGCAGGCATGAGCCGCTTGATGATCGAGGCCAGCACGCCGCTGTGCCTGTTGCAGGACGCCGGGCGTTTTGGCGTGCGCCACCTGGGTGTAACCCAGGGCGGCGCACTGGACTGGGTGTCGATGTCTTGGGCTAACTGGCTCTTGGGCAATGCCCTGGATGCGCCGGTGGTGGAGATCACCCTGGGTGGTTTTACCGTGCAGGCCGAGGATTATTGCCTGTTGGCACTGGCCGGTGCAGACCTGGGCGCCTATATCGATGAGCGCGCCATAAGCCCCGGTCGCAGTTTTATCCTGCAAAAGGGCCAGCGACTGCGCTTCACCCAGCCGTTCAATGGGGCACGCGCTTATCTGGCGGCGCCCGGTGGGTTCGATGCCCCGACTGTACTTGGCAGTTGTGCCACGGTCGTGCGCGAAGCGTTGGGCGGGGTGGACGGTTTCGGCAAGGCATTGGCCGAAGGCGGGCGGTTGGCTTATTCCGGTACGGGCGGTGCAATGAAGGTGCTGGCCAAGCCGGAGTTGCAATCCGGTGCCTCACTGGACGTGATTATCGGCGCGCAGATCGGCCAGTTCAGCGGGCAGAGTTTATTCGACGCCTTCAACACCGAATGGGCGCTGGACAGCCGCGCCGACCGCATGGGGATGCGCTTGCTCGGCACGCCGTTGCAGTACCAGGGGCCGTCGTTGATTTCCGAAGGGATTCCGTTGGGCGCGATCCAGGTGCCCCCGGATGGGCAGCCGATTGTGTTGCTCAATGACCGGCAGACTATCGGCGGTTATCCGCGGCTGGGCGCGTTGACGCCTTTATCCTTGGCGCGGCTGGCGCAGTGTTTGCCGGGGGAGAAGGTGCGGTTGGCACCGGTGGTGCAGGAGGCGGCGCATCGGCAGCACACCAAGTTTTTGCAGCGGTTTGCCGATCGCTAAAAGCATCGCAGGCAAGCCAGCTCCCACATGTTGAATGCATTTCAAAGTTGGAATGCATAACCCTTGTGGGAGCTGGCTTGCCTGCGAAGGCGGCCTGACAGCCGACCAGGATGTTGGATCAGACCGAGTACATATCCGTTGCTGCGGTAACGGCCGCTTATGGTTTCGCTCTTACAGCGACTCACTTTTGGAGAGGCCCAAAAGTAAGCAAAAGGCCTTCGCCCCACCACTCGGCACCTCGCTCAGGCTCGGTGTGCCCGTAATCCGCCATGGATTTGGGGGGCCGCCGCCACGCGCCATCCATGGCGCGGGGCGGCTAAACCGGCATCCCTGCCGGTTTACCCCCCAAATCCCTGTCGAATTCCGGCCAGCGTGGTTTAACGGGGCGCCTAAGATCAAGATCAAAAGCAGATCAAGAGCAAGAGCGGCTCGCTTCGCATCGTGGTTACCGTAGGGGGGCTGCGAACTGAAGTTGTGTAGATACCCATGCTGCGATGAGGCCGGTCAAAACACCGCCTATTTCGAGAGAAAACGCATACCTTCTTCCAACCCGCGCAACGTCAGCGGGTACATCTGATCCTCCACCAACTCCCGCACAATCCCAGTCGACGCCGTATACCCCCAAGTGTCCTTCGGGTAAGGGTTAATCCAGATCAGCTTCTTGTACTTGGCCATGAACCGCTGCATCCACACATACCCCGGTTCTTCATTCCAGTGCTCGACGCTGCCGCCAGCCTGGGTGATTTCATAGGGCGCCATGGCTGCATCGCCAATAAAGATCACTTTGTAGTCGGCGCCATACTTGTGCAGCAGGTCCTGGGTGGACGTGCGCTCCGAAGTGCGACGCTGGTTGTTCTTCCACACTGACTCGTACACAAAGTTATGGAAGTAGAAGTACTCCAGGTGCTTGAACTCGGTCTTGCACGCCGAGAACAGCTCTTCGCAGGTCTTCACATGGGCGTCCATCGAGCCGCCGATGTCGAACAGCAGCAACAGCTTGATGGTGTTGCGGCGTTCGGGGCGCATCTGGATATTCAGCAACCCGGCATCGCGGGCGGTGTGGTCGATGGTGCCGTCGATATCCAGCTCTTCGGCCGCACCCTGGCGTGCAAACTTGCGCAGGCGGCGCAGGGCGATCTTGATGTTGCGCGTGCCCAGTTCCACCTGATCGTCCAGGTTCTTGTACTCGCGCTGCTCCCAGACTTTCACCGCCTTGCCCTGGCGCTTGCCGGCGTCACCGACACGAATGCCTTCGGGGTTGTAGCCACCGGAACCGAACGGGCTGGTGCCGCCAGTGCCGATCCATTTGTTGCCGCCGGCATGGCGTTCTTTCTGTTCTTCCAGGCGTTTCTTGAACTCCTCGATCAGCTTGTCGAGGCCGCCGAGGGACTGGATCTGCGCGCGTTCTTCATCGCTCAGCGAACGTTCGAATTCCTTGCGCAGCCACTCTTCGGGGATCAGCGCCTGCAAATGGTCATCGAGTTTTTCCAGGCCATTGAAATAAGCACCGAAGGCACGGTCGAACTTGTCGAAATGCCGCTCGTCCTTGACCAGTATCGCCCGGGCCAAGTAGTAGAACTCGTCCATGTCAGCGAAGGTCACGCGCTGTTTCAGCGCGTTGATCAGGTCCAGCAGTTCGCGCACCGACACCGGCACCTTGGCCGCACGCATTTCATTGAACAGGTTGAGCAGCATCAGCGATTACCGCGGCGGCTCATGAACGCCAGCCGTTCCAGCAATTGCACATCCTGCTCGTTTTTCACCAAAGCGCCGGCCAGCGGTGGGATGGCCTTGGTCGGGTCGCGCTCGCGCAGCACCGCTTCGCCAATATTGTCGGCCATCAGCAGCTTGAGCCAGTCGACCAGTTCGGACGTGGAAGGCTTCTTCTTCAGCCCCGGAACCTTGCGCACATCGAAGAACACGTCCAGCGCTTCGCTGACCAGGTCTTTCTTGATGTCCGGGTAGTGCACATCCACGATTTTTTGCAGGGTGGTGCGGTCGGGGAAGGCGATGTAGTGGAAGAAGCAGCGGCGCAGGAATGCATCCGGCAGCTCTTTTTCGTTGTTGGAGGTAATGATGATGATCGGGCGCTTCTTGGCCTTGATGGTCTCGTCGATTTCGTAGACGTAGAACTCCATCTTGTCGAGTTCCTGCAACAGGTCGTTGGGGAACTCGATGTCGGCCTTGTCGATTTCGTCGATCAGCAGGATCACCCGCTCCTCGGACTCGAAGGCTTCCCAGAGCTTGCCCTTTTTCAGGTAATTGCGCACGTCGTGAACCTTGTCCACGCCCAGTTGCGAGTCGCGCAGGCGGCTCACTGCGTCGTACTCGTAGAGGCCCTGATGCGCCTTGGTGGTGGACTTGATGTGCCAGGTGATCAACTTGGCGCCGAAGGATTCGGCCAGTTGCTCGGCAAGCATGGTTTTGCCAGTGCCCGGTTCGCCCTTGACCAGCAACGGCCGCTCCAGGGTGATGGCGGCGTTGACGGCCAGTTTCAGGTCATCGGTAGCCACATAGGCCTGGGTGCCTTCGAACTTCATCGGTCATTCCTCGGATTCATCAATGCCCCGACTATACCCCGCAGCCCCGGCGACTGTGAACGCAGACGGGGCATTCAGTCTCTGAATGGCGGGTCACATCAATATCCTGAGCAATGAGGGACATGTGGGAGGGGGCTTGCTCCCACAGGGTTAATCAGCGCTGGGCTTGGGTTGTTCATACCGGGCATTGAACGCCTGGATAAACCCATTGCGCAGAATTGCGATCACCGCAGAAAACGCACTGACATTCTGCTGGTGCACGCTGCCGCTGAGTTCCACACGGGTGGCGAACTGGTTTTTACGCTGGTTTTTCAGCACCGTTTCGCTGGCTCCGACCACGGCCTCCCAGATTGAGCGGAAGATATTCTTGTCCTTGTTTTCAACGTCTTGTTGCCAGTCAAACACCTCTACGTCACGCAGCAGCGGCTTGATGTAGCCGGTGAGTCGGCCATTTTCAGCCTGGGCTTCGATCACCACGTCGCCCGTGCCGGCCTTGAAGTCGAACTTGCCATAGGCCGATGCAAAGTCGTTCATGCGCTTGAGTTGCAGGTCGCGGGCGCGGAAGCGGAACTCGAACTCTTTGAAATCACTCAGCGGATCAAAGGTGGCATTGGCCTCCAGGGGCGCCTGGCCTTGCAGCAGTGCCTTGCCTTCGAAGCGGGCGTCGCGCTTGCCTTTGACATCCACCACATTGGTCAGGTTGTAGAAGCTGGCGTTGACCCCAGTGGCGTTGATATTGACCCGGGGCTTGGAGCTGAAGTTATGGAAGGCAATCTCGCCGTCTTCGATGCGCACTTCATTGAGGGTGATCGGCAGCAACTTGCGCAGTTGTTCCTGCCAGTCGGTGCCTTTACCCGTCTGGGACGCCTGCTTGTTGGCACCGCCATCGACGAAGTTGATCTGCGGACGCACAAAATGCCCCTCGGCCACGACGGCGTGGTCGTACCAGAGGGAATGCCAGCTCACGGCGAACTCGATCAGCGGCGCCTTCACGAATGGCACCGGGACCTTGCCGTCCACCTTGACGATTTGCAAGCCGTTGATCCGGTAGGCGCCGCGCCACAGGGCCAGGTCCACATCGGCAATTTCGCCGCGGTAATCGCCCATGTTGGCGAGTTTCTCGTTCAGGTAATTGCGCACCAGGTAGGGCAGCGCGATATTCAAGGCAATCAGGACCAGCACCAGAGCGGCGATTGTCCCTAACGGCCAACTGTAACGACGTTTCATGGGGCAGTTCTCCTTGCTTGTAGGAGATTGACTGTTCTGATGAACGCAACGTTCCCCCGTCTGGACGCCCTGGAGAACGAGGCATACCCTTGGGACCTTCTTCAAAGTCGCCAACAGGATCCCTCATGAGCCGTATCTTTGCAGACAACGCGCATTCCATCGGTAACACGCCCCTGGTTCAGATCAACCGCATCGCACCGCGTGGCGTGACGATTCTGGCCAAGATCGAAGGGCGTAACCCGAGTTATTCAGTGAAGTGCCGCATTGGCGCAAGCATGATCTGGGATGCCGAAAGCAGCGGCAAGCTCAAGCCAGGCATGACCATTGTCGAGCCGACTTCCGGCAATACCGGTATCGGCCTGGCGTTTGTCGCGGCGGCCCGTGGCTATAAGTTGCTGCTGACCATGCCGTCGTCGATGAGCCTTGAGCGCCGCAAAGTGCTCAAGGCCCTGGGCGCCGAGCTGGTGCTGACCGAGCCGGCCAAGGGCATGAAGGGCGCCATCGAAAAGGCCGGTGAAATCCTCGCCAGCGACCCGACCACCTACTTTATGCCGGCCCAGTTCGAAAACCCGGCCAACCCTGCGATCCACGAGAAAACCACCGGCCCGGAAATCTGGAACGACACCGACGGCGCCGTGGATGTGCTGGTGGCGGGCGTGGGGACCGGCGGTACCATCACCGGGGTGTCACGCTATATCAAGAACACTGCGGGCAAGCCGATCCTGTCGGTGGCCGTGGAACCCATGGTTTCCCCGGTGATCACCCAGGCCTTGGCGGGGGAAGAAATCAAGCCCAGCCCCCACAAGATCCAGGGTATCGGCGCCGGGTTTGTGCCAAAAAACCTCGATCTGTCGATGGTCGACCGCGTGGAGTTGGCGACCGACGAAGAGTCCAAGGCCATGGCCCTGCGGCTGATGCAGGAAGAGGGTATCTTGTGCGGTATCTCCTGCGGGGCCGCCATGGCTGTGGCAGTACGCCTGGCCGAGAAGCCGGAAATGCAAGGCAAGACCATCGTGGTGATTTTGCCGGACTCCGGCGAGCGCTACCTGTCGAGCATGTTGTTCAGCGATGTGTTTACCGACCAGGAAAACCAGGTCTGATCTTCAAAGCGGTCCCACAAGGTTGATGTAAGTCATCCGGTCGGCGTGGGCCTTCTGCATAATGGCTCAAGTGTTTATCATGGCCGGCTGTTACGTCTGGTTTCCCGTTGACGCAAGTTTGCCGGCCAGGCGCTTATTTCCAGGAGTTGCTGCATGACCTTTTCTTTGGCCGCCAAACTGTCGGTGTTGCTGCTGTTTATCGGCAGCACGCTGTATGTGCACCTGCGTGGCAAGGCCCGTTTGCCGATGCTGCGCCAGTTCGTCAACCATTCGGCGCTGTTCGCCCCGTATAACGCCTTGATGTACCTGTTTTCCGCGGTGCCGTCCAAGCCTTACCTGGACCGCAGCAAGTTCCCGGAACTGGACGTGCTCAAGGACAACTGGGAAGTGATCCGCGAAGAGGCCATGCACCTGTTCGACGAGGGCTACATCCGCGCCGCCGAAAAGAACAACGACGCCGGTTTCGGTTCGTTCTTCAAGAAAGGCTGGAAGCGCTTCTACCTCAAGTGGTACGACAAACCCCTGCCATCGGCCGAGGCCCTGTGCCCCAAAACCGTGGCCCTGGTCAGCAGCATCCCCAACGTCAAGGGCGCCATGTTCGCGCTGTTGCCAGGCGGCAGCCACCTAAACCCGCACCGCGACCCCTTCGCCGGTTCGTTGCGTTATCACCTGGGGCTGTCCACGCCGAACTCTGACGACTGCCGCATCTTCGTCGACGGCCAGGTCTACGCCTGGCGCGACGGTGAAGACGTGATGTTCGACGAAACCTACGTGCACTGGGTGAAGAACGAAACCGAGCAGACCCGCGTGATCCTGTTCTGCGACATCGAACGGCCGTTGAGCAACCGTGTGATGACCCGCATCAACCGCTGGGTCAGCAAGCAGCTGGGCCGTGCTACTGCGCCGCAGAACCTTGACGACGAACGCGTGGGCGGCATCAACCAGGCCTATGCCTGGAGCAAGACCTTCAGCGACAAGTTCAGTGGCCAGGTCAAGCAGTGGAAGCGCAAGCATCCCAAGGCGTACCGCATTGCGCGGCCGGTGCTGGCGGTGGTGGTGTTGGTGCTGTTGTGGAAGTGGTTGTTCGGCTAAACCGCACACCATAAAAAAGGCGCTGTATCGAAAGATGCAGCGCCTTTTTTATGCCTGGAATGTGATCAAAACTGTGGGAGCTGGCTTGTCTGCGATGGCGGAGTATCAAGCTATAAAAATGTTGGCTGACCCACCGCTTTCGCAGGCAAGCCAGCTCCCACATTTGATCTGCGTTGCTCTTAAGAGGCGATCAACTGGCGCAGCACGTAGTGCAAAATCCCACCCGCTTTGAAGTACTCCACTTCATTCAAGGTATCAATCCGGCACAGCACCTCAACCTTCTCGCTGCTGCCATCTTCCCGAGTGATCACCAACGTCAGGTTCATTCGCGGTTCGACCTCGGCATCGGTCAGCCCGAGGATGTCGATCTTCTCCTTGCCGGTGAGCTTGAGCGTCTTGCGGTTCTGGTCCAGCTTGAACTGCAACGGCAGCACGCCCATGCCCACCAGGTTGGAGCGGTGGATACGCTCGAAACTCTCGGCGATCACCGCCTTGACCCCCAGCAGGTTGGTACCCTTGGCCGCCCAGTCGCGGCTGGAACCGGTGCCGTATTCCTGACCTGCGATCACTACCAGCGGCGTGCCTGAGGCCTGGTACTTCATGGATGCATCGTAGATCGCCATTTTTTCCCCGGTGGGGATATACAGCGTGTTGCCGCCTTCCTCGCCGCCCAGCATTTCATTGCGGATACGGATGTTGGCAAAGGTGCCGCGCATCATCACTTCATGGTTGCCCCGGCGCGAGCCGTAGGAGTTGAAGTCACGCGGTTCCACCCCTTGCTCGCGCAGGTAGCGTCCGGCCGGGCTGTCGGTCTTGATATTGCCGGCAGGGGAGATGTGGTCGGTGGTCACCGAATCGCCCAGCAGGGCCAGGATGTTGGCGCCCTTGACGTCCTTGATCACCGGCAGCGGGCCGGCAATATCGTCGAAGAAAGGTGGATGCTGGATGTAGGTGGAATCCTTCTGCCACACATAAGTCGCTGCCTGCGGCACTTCAATCGCCTGCCATTGCTCGTCACCGGCAAACACCTCGGCGTATTCCTTGTGGAACATGCTGGTGCTGACCTGCGCCACCGCGTCGGCGATTTCCTGGCTGCTGGGCCAGATATCTTTCAGGTACACCGGGTTTCCGTGCTGATCGTTACCCAGCGGCTCGCTGCTGATGTCGATACGCACAGTGCCGGCCAACGCATAGGCGACTACCAGGGGCGGCGAAGCCAGCCAGTTGGTTTTCACCAGCGGGTGCACGCGGCCTTCGAAGTTGCGGTTACCCGACAGCACCGAGGCCACGGCGAGGTCGGCCTTCTGGATGGCTTTTTCGATAGGCTCGGGCAACGGCCCGGAGTTACCGATACAGGTGGTGCAGCCGTAGCCCACCAGGTCAAAACCGAGCTTGTCGAGGTACTGGGTGAGGCCCGCGGCTTTGTAATAGTCGGTGACCACCTTGGAGCCTGGTGCCAGCGAGGTCTTGACCCAAGGTTTGCGGGTCAGGCCCTTTTCCACGGCCTTTTTCGCCACCAACCCGGCCGCCATCATTACGCTGGGGTTGGAGGTGTTGGTGCAGGAGGTGATGGCGGCGATCACCACCGCGCCGTTTTTCAGGCGATAGGTGTTGCCTTCGTATTCATAATCGGCCTCGCCGACCAGATCGGCGTTGCCCACGGCCACGCCGCCACCGCCTTCACTTTCCAGGCGGCCTTCTTCCTTGCTGGTGGGTTTGAATTGCAGGTCGAGGAAGTCGCTGAACGCTTGGCCGACATTCGGCAGGGATACCCGGTCTTGGGGGCGCTTGGGCCCGGCGATGCTGGCTTCGACGCTGCCCATGTCCAGGGCCAGGGTGTCGGTGAACACCGGTTCCTGGCCGGCGTTGCGCCACAGGCCCTGGGCCTTGGTGTAGGCCTCCACCAGTTTGACCGTCTCAGCCGGGCGGCCGGACAGGCGCAGGTAGTCCAGCGTCACCTCATCCACTGGGAAAAAGCCACAGGTAGCGCCGTACTCCGGCGCCATGTTGGCGATGGTGGCGCGGTCGGCCAGGGGCAGGTCGGCCAGGCCGTCGCCATAGAACTCGACGAACTTGCCCACTACGCCTTTCTTGCGCAGCATTTGTGTAACGGTGAGCACCAGGTCGGTGGCGGTGATGCCTTCCTTGAGCTTGCCGGTGAGCTTGAAGCCGATGACTTCCGGAATCAGCATCGACACCGGCTGGCCGAGCATGGCCGCTTCGGCTTCGATCCCGCCCACGCCCCAGCCGAGTACGCCGAGGCCGTTGATCATGGTGGTGTGGGAGTCGGTGCCGACCAGGGTGTCGGGGAAGGCGTACGTGCGGCCGTCTTCGTCCTTGGTCCACACGGTGCGGCCCAGGTATTCCAGGTTCACCTGGTGACAGATGCCGGTGCCCGGTGGCACGACGCTGAAGTTGTCAAAGGCGCTCTGGCCCCAGCGCAGGAAGGCGTAGCGTTCGCCGTTGCGCTGCATTTCGATATCGACGTTCTGCTCAAAGGCGCTGGTGGTACCGAACTTGTCGACCATCACCGAGTGGTCGATCACCAGGTCCACCGGCGACAGCGGGTTGATGCGCTGCGGGTCACCGCCGGCCTTGGCCACGGCGGCGCGCATGGCGGCCAGGTCGACCACCGCGGGCACCCCGGTAAAGTCCTGCATCAGCACACGGGCGGGGCGATACTGGATCTCGCGGTCCGACTGGCGCTCTTTGAGCCAGGCGGCGATGGCTTTGAGGTCGGTGCCGGTCACGGTCTTGGCATCTTCCCAGCGCAGCAGGTTTTCCAGCAGCACCTTGAGCGACATCGGCAGCTTGTCCAGATCACCCAGGCTCTTGGCGGCTTCGGGCAGGCTGAAGTAGTGGTAGGTCTTGCTGTCTATTTGCAGTGTCTTAAGGGTTCTCAGGCTATCAAGGGATGACATTACATGACTCCTTATGGTCCGCACGGCTACGGACCTGACGGGACGAACAGAGCTAACACGTTAGCGCTGTTTTCATTAGCAGGCTAATAACTGGACTCTATCGTCGAGCCCAAGGTTCCGAACTCGGCTATCATGCGCGCGTTTTCATGACAGGCATTGCGATAGCGCAAGGTCAGTTGATTCACCAGGAGAGTAGATGAACACCCTTTTTATGCACTGCCGCCCGGGTTTTGAAGGCGAAGTCTGTTCCGAGATCGCGGAACACGCCGCGCGCTTGAACGTGTCCGGCTACGCCAAGGCCAAGACCGGCAGCGCCTGCGCCGAATTTGTCTGCACGGAAGAAGACGGCGCCCAGCGCTTGATGCACGGCCAGCGCTTCGCCGAGCTGATCTTCCCGAGGCAGTGGGCACGCGGGGTGTTTATCGACCTGCCGGAAACCGACCGCATCAGTGTGATCCTTACCCACCTGCGCGACTTCCCGGTGTGCGGCAGCCTGTGGTTGGAAATGGTCGACACCAATGACGGCAAGGAACTCTCCAACTTTTGCAAAAAATTCGAAGTGCACCTGCGCAAAGCCCTGCTGGGCGCCGGCAAGCTGGTGGACGACCCGAGCAAGCCGCGCCTGTTGCTGACCTTCAAGAGCGGCCGCGAAGTGTTCATGGGGCTGGCCGAGTCGAACAACTCGGCAATGTGGCCGATGGGCATCCCGCGCCTCAAGTTCCCGCGTGACGCGCCCAGCCGCTCGACCTTGAAGCTGGAAGAGGCCTGGCATCACTTTATCCCCCGTGACCAGTGGGACGAGCGCCTGCACGGTGATATGACCGGCGTCGACCTCGGCGCAGCGCCAGGCGGTTGGACCTGGCAACTGGTCAACCGCGGCATGCTGGTCACCGCCATCGACAACGGCCCCATGGCCGAAAGCCTGATGGACACCGGCCTGGTGCAACATTTGATGGCTGATGGCTTCACCTTCGTGCCCAAGCAGCCGGTGGACTGGATGGTCTGCGATATCGTCGAGAAGCCTGCGCGCAACGCGGCGCTGCTGGAAACCTGGATCGGCGAGGGGCATTGCCGTGAGGCGGTGGTCAACCTGAAGTTGCCGATGAAGCAGCGTTACGCCGAAGTGAAGCGCCTGCTCGAACGCATCGAGGAGGGTTTCAAGGCGCGCGGCATACGGGTGGAAATCGGTTGCAAGCAGCTGTACCACGACCGCGAAGAAGTGACATGTCACCTGCGTCGTCTGGTAGACATAAAGAAATCTAAAGGCCGCTGATATTAAATGTGGGAGCTGGCTTGCCTGCGATAGCGGTATAACAGTCGAAATCTATGTTGAATGTGCCCACGTCATCGCGGGCAAGCCCACTCCCACATAAGAGCGGGCCTGTTTCAGGAGTGAAGTATGAGTGTTGATTTACCTGTTGACGGCACCCTCGACGCCACCGGCCTCAACTGTCCGGAGCCGGTGATGATGCTGCACCAGCACATCCGTGACCTGCCGGCGGGCGGCTTGCTCAAGGTGATCGCCACCGACCCGTCGACCCGTCGAGATATTCCCAAATTCTGCGTGTTTCTTGGCCACAAACTGGTGGATCAACAGGAAGATGCTGGCACCTACCTGTACTGGATCCGCAAGAAAGCCGATTAAGCCAGCGCCTTTTCGGCTCGAATGCGCCGGCGTGCACTGCGCGCCAGGCGCACCAGCAACATCCCCGCCGCACAGCTCAAGCCGACGATCAGCCCTTGCCATAAACCGCTTGGGCCGCTGGGTTCGCCGAGCCAGTCGGTCAGCCCCAGGGCGTAACCCACCGGCAGCCCCACGCCCCAATAGGCGAACAAGGTCAGCACCATGGTCACCCGGGTGTCCTGGTAGCCGCGCAAAGCACCGGCGGCGGTGACCTGAATCGAGTCGGAGAACTGGAACAGCGCCGAGAACACAATCAGCATCGACGCCAGGTGGATGACCACCGGGTCGGGCGTGTAGATCGCCGCGATCTGCTCACGAAACACCAGCATCAGGCTGCACGACAGGCACGCATAGGCCAGTGCAGTGCCCATGCCGACCCCTGCGGCGAAGCGCGCTTCACGCGGTTCACCACGCCCCAGGGCCTGGCCGACGCGCACGGTCACGGCCATGCTCAGGGAGTAGGGGATCATGAATACCAAAGAACTGACATTCAACGCGATCTGATGGCCGGAAACCACGGTGGCGCCCAGGCTGCCAAGCAACAGGGCAATCACCGCGAATATGCTCGACTCGGCAAAGATCGCTACGCCAATCGGCAGGCCGATGCCCAGGATGCGCTTGATCACCGCCCATTGCGGCCAGTCAAAGCGCTTGAACAGTTCGCTGCTCTGGTACACCGGGCCCCAGCGTGTCCAGCCCGCCAGGCCGAGCATCATCACCCACATCGCAATGGCCGTGGCCCAGCCGCAACCCACGCCGCCCATGGCCGGTACGCCGAAGTGGCCGTAGATGAAGATGTAGTTCAGCGGAATATTCAGCGCCAGGCCGCACAGGCCCATGACCATGCTCGGCCGCGTACGGCCCAGGCCATCACTGAAGCAGCGCAGCACGTAATACAGCGCAATTGCCGGCATCCCCGCGGCGATGCCATGCAGGTAACCCATGGACGGCTCGATCAGGTCGGGCTCGACCTTCATCGCATGCAGGATCGGCTCGGCACACAGCAACAGCACCGCACCGCAGAGGCCGACCACCACGGCCAACCACAACGATTGGCGCACCAACGGCCCGATCTCGGTGAGTTTGCCCGCGCCATAGCGCTCGGCCACTTTCGGCGTGGTGGCCAGCAAGGTGCCGGTCATCAGCAGGTACACCGGGATCCAGATCGAGTTACCCAGGCCGACCGCCGCCAGGTCCTGGGGGCTGACACGCCCGGCCATCACCGCATCGACAAAACTCATCGCAGTGGTTGCCAATTGGCCGATCATGATCGGCAAGGCCAGCGTCAGCAGGCCGCGCACTTCCCGGCTGATGCGGGCGGGGCGGGAAAGGGTAGCGGTGGCAGTGTTCACGTACAGGTGTCCAATAAAAAAGCAGTCGCAAGGACGGCGGATTCTACGCTTTGACGCAGTGGTCAGGAAAAAACCTGTGTTGCTGATTTGTAATGCAGTCCCACAGGGATCTGTTGTGTTAGTTGAATCCCATGCCTGTACACTGCTGATCCGCCAAAGGAGCCTGCCATGCTGATTGTTGCCGACGAAAATATTCCGCTGCTTGATGACTTTTTCCAGGGGGTTGGCGAGATTCGCCGCGTGCCTGGGCGGTCCATCGACCGCGCTACCGTCGAGCAGGCCGACGTGCTGCTGGTGCGCTCGGTGACCAACGTCAACCGTGCCCTGCTCGAAGGCAGCAACGTACGCTTTGTCGGCACCTGCACCATCGGCACCGACCATCTGGACCTGGACTTTTTCAAGCGGGCAGGCATCCAGTGGGCCAGCGCGCCTGGCTGCAATGCGCGGGGGGTTGTGGATTACGTACTCGGCAGCTTGCACACCCTGGCCGAAATCGAAGGTGTCGAGTTGGGCTCGCGCACCTACGGTGTCGTCGGTGCCGGTGAGGTGGGCGGGCGACTGGTCAAGGTCCTCAAGGGCCTGGGTTGGAACGTGCTGGTGTGCGACCCGCCGCGCCAGATCGCCGAGGACGGCGACTACGTCAGCCTGCAACAGATCATCGAGCAGTGCGATGTGATCAGCTTGCACACGCCGCTGATCAAGTCCGGCAATGGCGCCACCTGGCATTTATTCGACCGCCAGCGTCTGGAGCAACTCAAGCCCGGCACCTGGCTGATCAACGCCAGCCGTGGCGCGGTGGTGGACAACGCCGCGCTGCGCGAGGTGCTGCTGGCCCGTGAAGACCTGCAAGCGGTGCTGGACGTGTGGGAAGGCGAGCCGCAAGTGGACGTCGACCTGGCTGACCTGTGTGTGCTGGCCACGCCGCATATCGCCGGCTACAGCCTCGATGGCAAGCAGCGCGGCACCGCGCAGATCTACCAGGCGTTCTGCGCGCACCTGGGCCAGGAGCCGACTGTTCAGCTCAGTGATTTATTGCCGGCACCCTGGCTGGACGAAGTCCACCTGAACGCTTCAACCGATCCTGCCTGGGCACTGGCGGCCCTGTGCCGCAGCGTGTACGACCCGCGCCGTGATGATGCAGATTTTCGTCGCAGCCTGGTGGGGACCGTGCAGGAGCAGCGCCAGTCCTTCGATTTGCTGCGCAAGCACTACCCGCAGCGCCGTGAGATCGATGGCCTGAAAGTGCGCATAAAGGGCGAGTCGACGGCGCTGTCGGCTATCGTTTCGGCTCTGGGCGCTGAAACGCTGTAAACACCTATAAAAAACCCGGCCACCTGGGCCGGGTTTGAAAGAGCGTGGGCACTTAGCCTTGCTGGGCAGGTTTGACCAGTCGCTGTTCCAGCTCGCTGCAGGCTTGCTGGATCATCTCTTCGGTAATCTGCACTTCGTGGCCCTTGGCATCGATATACGAGCAAGGCAACACCTGCTGCTGGCGGATCACTTCAATCTTGGCGTTGCTGCTATCTTGCAAGGTCATGGCCTGTCTCCTCATCAGGTTGTGTACCTATCTTAAATCCCCCGCATGAACGCGCTGTTACAACTCCTTGCACGCTCATCGGTTCGAACACCCAGTCCACCAGAAACCGGTACAGATTTCCAGATGAGTCTTAGACCGATAGCCTCTAGCGGCCTGTATCGGCGGGCATAATTAACCTGACTCATTGTTATTTGCGCAAGTTCCCCCAATGTTGAAGTACAGATTCCTCATTGGTGGTGCCTTCCATGTTCTCAACCCGTCAACGCCGTGCGATCCGCCTGGCCAGCCGCTTTATTGCGCCCTACCGCTGGCAGGCCCTGGGCGCCTTGCTGGCGCTGATCGTCACCGCCGGCATCACCTTGTCCATGGGGCAGGGCATTCGCCTTCTGGTCGACCAGGGTTTCATGACCCAGTCACCGCACTTGCTCAACCAGTCCATCGGCTTGTTCATGGTGCTGGTGCTGGGCCTGGCTGTGGGTACGTTCACGCGGTTTTATCTGGTGTCATGGATTGGCGAGCGCGTGGTGGCCGATATTCGCCGGCAAGTGTTCAACCACCTGATCTACCTGCACCCAGGCTTCTACGAGAACAACCGCAGCTCGGAGATCCAGTCGCGGCTGACCACCGACACCACGTTGCTGCAATCGGTGATCGGCTCATCGCTGTCGCTGTTCCTGCGCAACGCCCTGATGGTCATCGGCGGTATCGTGTTGCTGTTCATCACCAACCCCAAGCTCACCAGCATCGTGGTGGTGGCGCTGCCGCTGGTACTGGCGCCGATCCTGATCTTCGGGCGCCGGGTGCGCAGCCTGTCGCGTTTGAGCCAGGATCGTATTGCCGACGTCGGCAGCTATGTCGCCGAGACCTTGGGCCAGATCAAAACGGTGCAGGCCTACAACCACCAGGTGCAGGACGAACAGCGTTTCGCTGTTACCGTGGAGGACGCGTTCACCACCGCACGTAAACGCATCCTGCAACGCTCCTGGCTGATAACCCTGGTGATCATGCTGGTGCTCGGCGCCGTGGGCGTGATGCTATGGGTAGGCGGCATGGACGTGATCAGCGGGCGCATTTCCGGCGGTGAGCTGGCGGCGTTTGTGTTCTATAGCCTGATAGTCGGCAGTGCGGTTGGCACTCTGAGCGAAGTGCTCGGCGAGTTGCAGCGTGCTGCCGGTGCGGCCGAGCGTATCGGTGAGCTGTTGCAGTCGAGCAATGACATCCAGGCGCCGGCCGATGGCAGCGAACGCTTGCCGCAGCGGGTCAGTGGCCGCATGGAGCTGCAAGATCTGCGCTTTTGCTACCCCTCACGGCCGGACAGTTACGCCATCGATGGCTTGAACCTGACCATCAATCCCGGCGAAACCCTGGCGCTGGTAGGCCCCTCCGGCGCGGGCAAGTCGACAATCTTCGACCTGCTGCTGCGCTTCTACGATCCCCAGCAAGGGCGCATCCTGCTCGAAGGCCGCCCGCTGACCGAGCTGGACCCCCTGGACCTGCGTCGCCACTTTGCACTGGTGTCCCAGAGCCCGGCGCTGTTTTTCGGCAGCGTCGAGGATAACATTCGTTACGGCAACCCGTCCGCCACCATGGCCCAGGTCGAAGCCGCTGCGCGCATCGCCCATGCCCACGACTTCATCCTGCAAATGCCCGAGGGCTACCAGACCCACCTCGGCGACGGTGGCATGGGCCTCTCTGGCGGCCAGCGCCAACGCCTGGCCATCGCCCGCGCCTTGTTGGTCGACGCGCCGATCCTGCTGCTGGACGAAGCCACCAGCGCCCTCGACGCGCAGAGTGAGCACCTGATCCAGCAAGCGCTGCCGCAATTGATGCAAGGAAGAACCACGCTGGTGATCGCTCACCGTCTGGCGACCGTCAAGAATGCCGATCGAATAGCGGTGATGGATCAGGGCAAACTGGTGGCGGTGGGCACGCACCAGGAGTTGATTGCGAGCAATCCACTGTATGCGCGGTTGGCGGCGCTGCAGTTCAGCGCAGATCACTAGCGCCACAAGCATTGCAGAAATACCAATGTGAGAGGGGGCTTGCTCCCGATAGCAGCGTGTCAATCAGCAGTTATGTTGCTGACCCACCGCTATCGGGACCAAGCCCCCTCCCACATTGGAAGCAGGTTCAGTGCCTTACTGGTCGTCGAAGTACCGCTCATGCCAATCCACCAGCGGCTGCGGTGAATTGAGCTTCTGCCCGTAGATCACCGAATAAGACAGCACGTTCTGCACATACTGGCGGGTTTCGTCGAACGGGATGCTTTCAACCCACACATCGAAGCTCAGGTGGTCTGCACCGCGCAGCCATTGGCGTACGCGGCCGGGACCGGCGTTGTAGGCGGCGGAAGCGAGCACGCGGTTGCCGTTGAACTGGCTGTGCACCTGGCTCAGGTAGGCGGCGCCGAGCTGGATATTTTTATCCGGGTCCAGCACCTGGGCCGGGGAGGCCAGGGGGATGCTGAATTTGCGTGCGGTTTCCTTGGCGGTGCCGGGCATCAGCTGCATCAAGCCGCTGGCGCCCACGCCGGAGCGGGCGTCGTCCATAAACGCGCTTTCCTGACGCGTGATGGCAAATATCCAGCTTGAATGCAGGCCGCGCACCTTGGCTTCGCGCACCAGGGTATCGCGGTGCGCCATCGGGAAACGGATGTCCAGGTCGTCCCAGTACTGAGCCTGGCTGATGGTACGGATCGCCGGGAAGTACCACTTCATGTCGTAGGCCAACTTGGCCTGGGCGACCATTTCGTCACGGTTGAAGTGCCGGCTGACGTGGTACCACTCGCGGCGACCGTCCACGATCTGGCCACGGGCGTAGAACTCCAGGGCACGGCGCACCCCAGGAGTATTGCGCACCTTGTTGACCAACGCCTGGCTCATCACCAGCGGTTTGTTGTTCAACTGATAAGGGGATTTGGAACGGTCAGCGGCGAGGAAGCCGTAGAAGTCCCGTTCCTTGGCCACGTTTTTGTACAGCACCAGGGCCTGCGGGTTTTTCGGTTCGGCCAGCTCCAGGCTGCGCGCCTGCCAGTAGCGCCAGCGGTTAGTGGTGGCTAGGTCTTGTGGGAGTTTGCGGGTCAACTGGTAGGCATCTTCCCAGCGCGCCAGGCGCAACAGCAGGCGCAGGCGCCATTCGGACACGGTGTTGTCGCGCAGTTCCGGGTCGTACTTGGTCATCACGTCCAGCGCACGTGGATCGAAGCGCTTGGCCAGGGTCAGGCCAATCTCGCGGGCAATCGACACCTTTTCGTCACGAGAGAAGTGCATGCTGCTGGCGTAGCCGTCGAGCAGGGCCATAGCCTTGTCCGGATCCTGGCGGGCCAGGCGGCGCAGGCCCAGGCCGACGGCGTCAGACATCGCCTCGGTGGCCGGCAGGAAGCGTGACGGATCACTGAGCATGTCAGGCTTTTGCGCCACATCCACCATCAGGCGGCCTTGGACGCCGAGGGTTGGCAGGGTCTTCACCAGGCTGTTGGCCAGCGCGTAATTGCGGGCTTCGGCGGCGAGCTTGGTGCGGTCCCAAATCTTCTGTTCGGTCAGTTGGCCGGCAGCGGCCCATTGGCCGAAGGTGGCGTCACAGGCGGCGGGCTGGGATTTGCCGGTCATCCACAACTTTTCGGCGGTCTTGTAGCCTTCAGCCTTCAGATTGTGGCTGAGCTGGTACTGGCCATGCAGGCAGTCCAGCTCGACGAAATTGAGCTTGGTGTCGTAGTACTTTTCAAAGGTCTGCCAATCGCCACGCTCGGCCAGCCAGCGCAGCCAACGCAGTTTCATCCAGTTGGCCTGGGGCAGGTCGCCGTGTTTGGCGAGGAACTGTTCGATTTCCTCGTTGCTCGCGGTTTTCAGGCGTGCAGTCAGCTCGTCATACGCCAGGTACGGCGTGAGCGGGTAGTCGGCCAGGGCCTGGCTGTATTGCATGTACGGGCCGCTGTCGCCCTTGGCCAGGGCGCGTTTGGCTTGATCGTAATACTGACGTTGGGTGGTGAGGTCCACCGCCTGGGCGGTTTGAACGGCAGTGGCGGAAAGAAGCAGACAAGATAAAAAGTTGAAAAGGCGACTGCGCATGAGACGTCCGTGCAGAGAAATCACGACTAGCACCGGCACTGCCGACACTGATTGCCCCTAGCTTAGCCTTTTGCCAGCGGCCCGCGAAAGCTTTGCCGTCTGGTTCGTTCAAGTTCGCCGGAAATGTCCTACAGAACGTGTCAATAGAGAAAATGCCGACCGCATCCCACCCTCAAGTCAGGTAGAATGCGCGCCCAGTTTTTGGAGAAGCGTATGACCCTGCTCAAATTCAGCGATGTGTCCCTTGCTTTCGGCGCCATGCCGTTGTTGGACAAGGTGTCCTGGCAGATCGCCCGTGGTGAGCGGGTGTGCATCATCGGCCGCAACGGCACCGGCAAGTCCAGCATGATGAAGCTGGTAAAAGGCGACCAGAAGCCTGATGACGGCTCTGTCTGGCGTGCCCCGGGCCTCAAGATCGGCGAATTGCCGCAAGAATTGCCGGTGGCCGACGGACGGACAGTGTTCGACGTGGTTGCCGAAGGCCTGGACGGCGTTGGCGAGTTGCTCGCGCAATACCATCACTTGGCGCAGAACTGCGTCACCGAGGAAGACCTGGACAAGCTGATGCACGTCCAGCAAGACCTCGAAGCTCGCGACGGCTGGCGCTTGCAGCAACTGGTGGACAGCACCCTGAGCCGCCTGCAACTGCCGGCCGACAAGACCCTCGCCGAATTGTCCGGTGGCTGGCGTCGCCGTGTGCTGCTGGCCCAGGCCCTGGTGTCCGAGCCGGACCTGCTGCTGCTCGACGAACCGACCAACCACCTGGACATCGGCGCCATTGCCTGGCTTGAAGAAGCCATCAAGGACTTCCAGGGCGCCGTGCTGTTTATCACGCACGACCGTGCATTCCTGCAAAGCCTGGCCACGCGCATCCTCGAGCTGGACCGTGGCGGCCTGATCGACTGGAACGGCGACTACGCCAGCTTCCTGGTGCACAAGGAAGCCGCCCTGGCTGCCGAAGAAACCGCCAACGCGCTGTTTGACAAAAAGCTGGCCCAGGAAGAAGTCTGGATCCGCCAGGGCATCAAGGCCCGTCGCACCCGTAACGAAGGCCGCGTACGTGCCTTGAAAGCCTTGCGCGTGGAGCGCAGTGAGCGCCGCGAGCGTACCGGCAAGGCCAATATCCAGCTGGACACCGCCGACAAGTCGGGCAAGCAGGTAATGGTGCTGGAGAATGTCAGCTTCCATCACCCGGACGGCCCGTTCCTGATCAAGGACTTCTCCATGGTCCTGCAGCGCGGCGACCGTATCGGCCTGCTGGGCGCCAACGGCACTGGCAAGACCACCTTGCTCAAGCTGATGCTCAGCGGTCTGCAGCCGACCAGCGGCAAGGTTGAAGAGGGCACGCGCATCGATGTGGCCTACTTTGACCAGTTGCGCCACCAGTTGGACCTGGAAAAGACCGTGATCGACAACGTCGCCGAAGGTCGCGACTTTATCGACATCGACGGCCAGAGCCGCCACGTACTCAGCTACCTGGGCGACTTCCTGTTCAGCCCGCAACGTGCACGTACCCCGGTCAAGGCCCTGTCGGGTGGTGAGCGCGCGCGTTTGCTGCTGGCCAAGCTGTTCAGCAAGCCGGCCAACCTGCTGGTGCTCGACGAACCGACCAACGACCTCGATGTGGAAACCCTCGAGTTGCTCGAAGAAGTGCTGCTGACGTTCAACGGCACTGTGCTGATGGTCAGCCACGACCGGGAATTCCTCGACAACGTGGTCACCAGCACCCTGGTCTTTGAAGGTGAAGGCAAGGTGCGCGAATACGTCGGTGGTTACCAGGACTGGTTGCGTCAGGGTGGTTCGCCACGTCTGCTGGGCGTGACCGAGAGCAAGTCCGGCAAGGCCGACCTGACCTCGGCGGTTGTGACTCCTGTGCAAGAGGCTGCACCGGCCCAGGAAGCTGCACCAGCGGCCAAGAAGAAACTCAGCTACAAGTTGCAGCGTGAGCTGGAAGCCTTGCCGGGTGAGATCGACGCCAAGGAACAGCAGATTGCCGCGGTAGAAGCGCAAATGGCTGACGCCGGTTTCTACCTGCGCCCGGCGGCAGAAACCGCTGCGGTCATTGCTTCCCTGGAGACGTTGAACCAGGATCTGGAAGCGTTGGTTGAGCGTTGGGCCGAGCTGGATGCCTGAGTAATCGCACCGCAATAAAAAAGCCCGGCACTCTTCTATGAGCGCCGGGCTTTTTAATATGAAATGCGATTCAACTGTGGGAGCTGGCTTGCCTGCGATAGCGGTGTAACAGCCATCTGATGCATCAACTGACAGACTGCTATCGCAGGCAAGCCAGCTCCCACATTAGACCTTCATCGGTCTTACGAACTCTTTGCCAGTTTGACGGCCAGTACATCGCAAGGCGCGCCGTGCAATACATCATTAGCGGTGGAGCCCAGCAACAGTGCCAGGCCATGACGGCCGTGGCTGCCGACCACGATCAGGTCACAGGCCTTTTCCTTGGCCAAGTGGTGGATTTCCTGGCGCGGTTGGCCGTAGGTCAGGTGGCAGTCTTCCTTTTTCAGGTGCGGGTATTTGAGAATCAAACGGTCCAGGCGCTCCTTGGCCTGGTCAAATTGTTGTTGCTGCAACTGGGAAAGGTCCATCGGCACGTCACCGCCAAAGGCCATGGCCATGGGCTCGACGATATGCACCAGCGACAGTATGGCGCCATTGGCCAATGCAGATTCCTGCGCGCGCTTGATCACCGGATCGCACTCTTCGGTCAGATCGACAGCGACCAGAATATGTTTGTAGGGCATGAGGCGTTCCTCCAGGGGGCTGCAATAAGTTCAGTATGGCTGCTTTCAAGCGGATGGGGTTGCGTCAGGTCAAATCCGCTCATCTAGAAATTCGGGAGTACACATATGACGGTGTGGATAGTGGTGTCAATCCTTGCGGTGGTTTTAAGCCCCCTGGCCTGGCTGCGCCCGTCGCGTGGGCAGAGCGGGCGCATGGCCCTGCGCATGGAGGCACGCCGCATCGGCCTGGCCATGCAGTTGGCGCCCCAGGAATGGCCACACTGGCTCAAGCAAGAGCCGCCGAGCCCTTGTGCACAGTACTGTCGACCACGGCGTGGGAGCACGCCGGCCATCTGGAGTTACTGGCAGCTGGAGCCGGGTGTGTGGGTCAATCAATGGCGCGAAGGGTGTGTGGATGAAAAGTTGTTGCCGTATTTTGCAACGCTACCGGCGAACGTCTACAAAATTGAAGCGGACAAGCAAATGATCGCGTTGTATTGGGGCGAGAAGGGCGACGCGAGCGTGCTCAAAGACATCGATGCGCTGCTCAAGGCTCTGGCCTGACCCTGCGTTTGTAGGACCGAGCAAGCTCGCTCCTACAGAGATCGGGCAATAAAAAGCCCGACTTCATCATCGGGCTGGAGGTGGCCAGGCAGGCCGGTAAATCTGCAAGTTCCCGCTAGCCTAGCCGTATATCCCTTTCTGTACAGCCGCTTCCCACACCTTTTCTATTATTGATCTTGTGAATATTTGAATATTGACGGGTTGCCTGCCTGTGGTCCGGGTTCTGAAATGACTGGAAAGTCGCGTTTTACCGAGCCTTTGGAGCGATTGACAATTGCCCGGAATTGGATGAAGGTGGCGTACCCAAATCAAACGGGCGTATGAATTGAGCGTTTGTCCTACAGGCAGCTCATACATTACCCCGACTATCGCACTGGCGGGTGTGCCTGGCGGATGGGTTTGAGCATTGATGCGACTGTCAACGTCAAACCAGAGGCCAGCGTCCGGTGTGTACTGTTCAGCTTCCATATCGTGGAGATCAGTTGATGATTTACGAAGGTAAAGCCATCACGGTTAAGGCTCTTGAAAGTGGCATCGTCGAACTCAAATTCGACCTCAAGGGTGAGTCCGTCAACAAGTTCAACCGTCTAACCCTGAACGAACTGCGTCAGGCCGTAGACACCATCAAAGCAGATGCTTCGGTCAAGGGCGTGATCGTCTCCAGCGGCAAGGACGTGTTTATCGTCGGCGCTGACATCACCGAATTCGTCGACAACTTCAAGCTGCCCGATGCCGAGCTGGTGGCTGGCAACCTCGAAGCCAACAAGATCTTCAGCGATTTCGAAGACCTCAACGTGCCGACCGTTGCCGCGATCAATGGCATTGCGTTGGGTGGCGGCCTGGAAATGTGCCTGGCAGCGGATTTCCGCGTCATGTCCGCGACCGCCAAGATCGGCCTGCCGGAAGTCAAACTGGGCATCTACCCGGGCTTCGGCGGTACCGTGCGCCTGCCGCGCCTGATCGGTGCCGACAATGCGATCGAATGGATCGCCGCCGGTAAGGAAAACAAGGCCGAGGACGCACTGAAAGTCGGTGCCGTCGACGCAGTGGTGGCTCCGGACAAACTGGCCGAAGCCGCGCTGAACCTGATCAAGGGCGCCATCAGCGGCGAATTTGACTACAAGGCCAAGCGTCAGCCGAAGCTGGAAAAACTCAAGCTCAACGCTATCGAACAGATGATGTCTTTCGAAACCGCCAAAGGTTTCGTGGCAGGCCAGGCCGGCCCGAACTACCCGGCCCCGGTTGAAGCGATCAAGACCATCCAGAAGGCCGCGAACTTCGGTCGCGACAAAGCCCTGGAAGTGGAAGCGGCTGGCTTCGTCAAACTGGCGAAAACCTCGGCGGCCCAGAGCCTGATCGGCCTGTTCCTGAACGATCAGGAACTGAAGAAAAAGGCCAAGGCCTACGACGAAATTGCCAAGGACGTGAAGCAGGCTGCCGTACTCGGCGCCGGTATCATGGGCGGCGGTATCGCCTATCAGTCGGCGTCCAAAGGCACGCCGATCCTGATGAAAGACATCAACGAGCACGGTATCGAACAGGGTCTGGCCGAAGCCGCCAAGCTGCTGGTGGGCCGCGTGGATAAAGGTCGTATGACCGCTGCAAAAATGGCCGAAGTGCTTAACGGCATTCGTCCTACGCTGTCCTACGGCGATTTCGGCCACGTCGATCTGGTGGTCGAAGCGGTTGTCGAGAACCCGAAGGTCAAGCAGGCGGTATTGGCTGAAGTGGAAGCTCAGGTCAAAGACGACACTATCCTGGCCTCCAACACCTCGACCATTTCCATTTCGCTGCTGGCCAAGGCCCTCAAGCGTCCGGAAAACTTCGTCGGCATGCACTTCTTCAACCCGGTGCACATGATGCCGCTGGTGGAAGTGATCCGTGGCGAGAAGTCCAGCGAGCTGGCTGTTGCCACCACCGTTGCCTACGCCAAGAAAATGGGCAAGAACCCGATCGTGGTCAACGACTGCCCGGGCTTTTTGGTCAACCGCGTGCTGTTCCCCTACTTCGGCGGTTTCGCCAAGTTGGTCAGTGCCGGTGTGGACTTCGTGCGCATCGACAAGGTCATGGAGAAATTCGGCTGGCCCATGGGCCCGGCGTACCTGATGGACGTGGTCGGCATCGACACCGGCCACCACGGCCGCGACGTGATGGCTGAGGGCTTCCCGGACCGCATGAAAGACGACCGCCGCTCGGCGATCGACGCGCTGTACGAGGCCAAGCGCCTGGGCCAGAAGAACGGCAAGGGCTTCTACGCCTACGAGGCCGACAAGAAGGGCAAGCAGAAGAAAGTCGCCGACCCGTCGGTGCACGAAGTGCTCGCTCCGGTCATCTACGAACAGCGTGAGGTGTCGGACGAGGACATCATCAACTGGATGATGATCGCCCTGTGCCTGGAAACCGTGCGTTGCCTGGAAGACGGCATCGTCGAAACCGCCGCCGAAGCCGATATGGGCCTGGTGTACGGTATTGGTTTCCCTCCATTCCGTGGTGGTGCACTGCGCTACATCGACTCGATCGGTGTGGCCGAGTTCGTTGCCCTGGCTGACAAATACGCTGATTTGGGCCCGCTGTACCACCCGACCGCGAAGCTGCGTGAAATGGCCAAGAATGGCCAGAGCTTCTTCGGTTAAGCGCCCAATCGACTAGAGCGAGAATATTTATGAGCTTGAATCCAAGAGACGTCGTGATTGTCGACTTCGGTCGTACTCCGATGGGCCGCTCCAAGGGCGGCATGCACCGCAACACCCGCGCTGAAGATATGTCGGCGCACCTGATCAGCAAGCTGCTGGAACGTAACGTCAAGGTTGACCCGAACGAAGTCGAAGACGTGATCTGGGGCTGCGTCAACCAGACCCTGGAGCAGGGCTGGAACATCGCGCGCATGGCGTCGTTGATGACTCAGATCCCGCACACCGCAGCCGGCCAGACCGTCAGCCGCCTGTGCGGCTCGTCGATGAGCGCGCTGCACACCGCTGCACAAGCGATCATGACCGGCAACGGTGATGTATTCGTGGTCGGCGGCGTGGAACATATGGGCCACGTCAGCATGATGCACGGCGTCGATCCCAACCCGCACATGTCGCTGTACGCGGCGAAGGCCTCGGGCATGATGGGCCTGACCGCGGAAATGCTTGGCAAGATGCACGGCATCACTCGCGAAGCCCAGGACGCGTTCGGCCTGCGTTCCCACCAACTCGCCCACAAGGCGACCGTGGAAGGCAAGTTCAAGGATGAGATCATCCCGATGAACGGCTATGACGAGAACGGTTTCCTGAAACTGTTCGACTACGACGAAACCATTCGTCCGGACACCACCCTGGAAAGCCTCGCGGCGTTGAAGCCTGCGTTCAATCCAAAGGGCGGCACCGTGACAGCCGGTACGTCGTCGCAGATCACCGACGGTGCTTCGTGCATGATCGTGATGTCGGCGCAGCGTGCCCAGGACCTGGGTATCCAGCCGTTGGCCGTGATCCGTTCGATGGCGGTAGCAGGTGTGGACCCGGCGATCATGGGCTATGGTCCAGTACCGGCCACACAAAAAGCCTTGAAGCGCGCAGGCCTTTCCATCTCCGATATCGACTTCTTCGAGCTCAACGAAGCTTTCGCCGCACAGGCCCTGCCAGTGCTGAAAGATTTGAAAGTACTCGACAAGATGAACGAGAAGGTTAACCTGCACGGCGGTGCGATTGCCCTGGGCCACCCATTCGGTTGCTCCGGTGCACGTATCTCCGGCACTTTGCTTAACGTGATGAAGCAAAATGGCGGCAACCTTGGGGTTGCAACCATGTGCATTGGTCTCGGCCAAGGCATCTCCACCGTCTTCGAACGCGTCTAAACGTTCGGTTGACGGAAGCCGGGGCCCAGTGCCCCGGTTTTTGTTTTTTGGAACTTTTTAATATTTTTTTTCAACAAATTTTGTACGAGGGCCAGAGCATGAAAGTCGAACCAGGGCTCTACCAACATTACAAGGGGCCGCAGTACCGCGTTTTCAGCGTGGCACGGCACTCGGAAACCGAAGAAGAAGTGGTGTTTTACCAAGCACTGTATGGCGAATACGGCTTTTGGGTGCGTCCCTTGAGCATGTTCCTGGAGACCGTTGAAGTTGACGGCGAGCAGGTCCCGCGCTTTGCTTTGGTCCAGGCCGAACCCAGTCTTTTTAAAGGGCAATAACGGCAGGTCGCGCAGAATGCTGCGCTTGACCTCACCTTGTTGCCACTATATATAGCGTTGCCGCGACAGGCGCCAACTGCCTTTCACTTCTCGAATTCAGGAACTTTCCGATCCATGGGCAAATCGCTGGTCATTGTGGAATCCCCGGCTAAGGCCAAGACCATCAACAAGTACTTGGGCAACGAGTACGTGGTGAAGTCGAGTATCGGCCATATCCGAGACCTGCCCACCAGCGGTTCGGCTAGCGCCAGCAAGGAGCCTGCCGCCAAGCGCGGCAAGGCGGCCGCAGGCGAAGGTCCGGTGCTCAGCCCTAAAGAGAAAGCGCGCAAGCAGCTGGTCTCGCGCATGGGTGTGGACCCGGACCATGGCTGGAAGGCCAAGTACGAAATTCTTCCGGGCAAGGAAAAGGTCATCGAAGAGCTGCGCCGGCTCGCCAAGGATGCTGACACCATCTATCTCGCGACGGACTTGGACCGCGAAGGGGAAGCCATTGCCTGGCACCTGCGCGAAGCCATCGGCGGTGATGACAGCCGCTACAAGCGTGTGGTGTTCAACGAAATCACCAAGAAAGCCATCCAGGAAGCCTTCTCCAAGCCGGGCGAGCTGGACATTGACCGCGTCAACGCCCAGCAGGCCCGTCGCTTCCTCGACCGCGTCGTGGGCTACATGGTCTCGCCACTGCTGTGGGCGAAAATTGCCCGTGGTTTGTCCGCCGGCCGTGTGCAATCGGTTGCGGTGAAGCTGGTGGTGGAGCGTGAGCGTGAGATTCGTGCGTTCAACCCCGAAGAATATTGGGAAGTCCACGCGGACCTGGGCACTGCCAAGGGCGCCAACGTGCGCTTCGAAGTGGCCCGCGAGAAAGGCGAGGCCTTCAAGCCGCTGAACGAAGCCCAGGCCATGGCCGCGCTGGAAAAGCTCAAGGCTTCCAGCTACAGCATCGTCAAGCGTGAAGACAAACCGACCAGCAGCAAGCCGTCGGCGCCGTTTATCACTTCTACCCTGCAACAGGCCGCGAGCAACCGCCTGGGCTTCGGGGTGAAGAAGACCATGATGATGGCCCAGCGTCTGTATGAAGCCGGTTACATCACCTACATGCGTACCGACTCCACCAACCTGTCGCAAGACGCGGTGGCGATGGCGCGCACGTATATTGAAAGCGAATTCGGCAAGACCTATCTGCCGGAGAAGCCGAACGTCTACAGCAGCAAGGAAGGCGCACAAGAGGCTCACGAAGCGATTCGTCCTTCCGACGCCAACACCACGCCCGCCAAGCTGAGCGGCATGGAGCGTGACGCTGAGCGCCTCTACGAGCTGATCTGGCGCCAGTTCCTGGCCTGCCAGATGCTGCCGGCGCAATACCTGTCTACCACTGTCAGTGTGGGCGCTGGCGACTTCGAGCTGCGCGCCAAGGGCCGTATCCTCAAGTTCGACGGCTACACCCGCGTCATGCCGCAAATCGCCAAGCCAGGCGATGACGACGTGCTGCCGGACATGGCCCAGGGCGATACGTTGAAGCTGATCAAGCTCGACCCGTCCCAGCATTTCACCAAGCCGCCGGCGCGCTATTCGGAAGCCAGCCTGGTGAAAGAGATGGAGAAACGCGGTATCGGTCGCCCGTCGACCTATGCAGCGATCATCTCTACCATCCAGGACCGTGGCTACGTCGCGCTGCACAACCGTCGTTTCTATTCGGAAAAGATGGGCGATATCGTTACCGAGCGTCTGTCCGAGAGCTTCTCCAACCTGATGGACTACGGCTTCACCGCCGGTATGGAAGAGAACCTCGATGACGTGGCCCAGGGCGAGCGCGACTGGAAAAACGTGCTGGATGAGTTCTACGGCGACTTCAAGAAAAAACTCGAAGTGGCCGAGAACCCTGAGAGCGGTATGCGCGCCAACCAGCCGGTAATGACGGATATTCCGTGCACCACCTGCGGTCGACCAATGCAGATTCGTACCGCCTCCACGGGCGTATTCCTCGGTTGCTCGGGCTACAGCCTGCCGCCCAAAGAGCGCTGCAAGGCGACCGTCAACCTGGTGCCGGGTGATGAAATCGCGGCTGATGACGAGGGTGAATCCGAGTCGCTGGTGCTGCGTGGCAAGCACCGCTGCCCGATCTGCAGCACGGCGATGGACGCCTACCTGCTGGACGAGAAGCACAAGTTGCACATCTGCGGTAACAACCCCGATTGCAATGGCTACGAGATCGAAGAGGGCACCTACCGCATCAAAGGCTATGAAGGTCCGAGCCTGGAATGCGATAAGTGCGGCAGCGAGATGCAGCTCAAGACCGGCCGTTTCGGCAAGTTCTTCGGCTGCACCAATCCGACCTGCAAGAACACGCGCAAACTGCTCAAAAGCGGTGATGCGGCGCCGCCGAAGATGGATCCGGTGAAGATGCCGGAGCTCAAGTGCGAAAAGGTCAACGACACCTACATCCTGCGTGACGGTGCTTCGGGGCTGTTCCTGGCTGCCAGCCAGTTCCCGAAAAACCGCGAGACCCGTGCGCCGCTCGTGATGGAAATCGTACCGCACAAGGACGAGATCGATCCGAAGTACCACTTCCTGTGTGAAGCGCCGAAGAAGGACCCGGATGGTCGCCCAGCCGTAATCCGCTACAGCCGCAAGACCAAGGAGCAGTACGTGCAGACCGAAGTGGACGGCAAGCCTACCGGCTGGAAAGCGTTCTACGACGGCGGCAAGTGGAAGGTCGAGGACAAGCGCCAGGGCGCTTGATCCATCGGATGCGCTGAAGATCCAAATGTGGGAGGGGGCTTGCCCCCGATGAGCATGGGTATCTACACAACTTTGGCATGGCCCTGAACCTGTGGCGAGGGAGCTTGCTCCCGTGGCGGCCTGACAGCCACCGACTATCTAAATGATGCGACGCGATCCAAATGTGGGAGCTGGCTTGCCTGCGAAGGCGGCCTGACAGCCGACCAGGATGTTGGATCAGACCGAGTACATATCCGTTGCTGCGGTAACGGCCGCTTATGGTTTCGCTCTTACAGCGACTCACTTTTGGAGACGCCCAAAAGTAAGCAAAAGGCCTTCGCCCCACCACTCTGCACCTCGCTGTGGCTCGGTGTGCCCGTAATCCGCCAGTGATTTGGGGGGCCGCCGCCACGCGCCATCCATGGCGCGGGGCGGCTAAACCGGCATCCCTGCCGGTTTACCCCCCAAATCCCTGTCGAATTCCGGCCAGCGTGGTTTAACGGGGCGCCTAAGATCAAGATCAAAAGCAGATCAAGATCAAGAGCGGCTCGCTTCGCATCGTGGTTACTGATGGTTGCTACGTCAGAGTTGTGTAGATACCTATGCCCCGATGAGGGAGTGTCAGTTGATACATCTGTAACTGACCCACCGCCATCGGGAGCAAGCCCCCCCCCCCACATTTGCACTTGCAGTACATTCGGCTGATCCGTGACACTGTTCAGCCAGCATCACGCCTATTCGTTGTGGAGATTGCCGTCATGGCCAACGAACTCTATACCCGTACCAATCAGAAAATTTACTTCGCGGGTTTATCCCTGGACGCCCTTGGCCGTGCAGAGGAAGGGAAGGAGATGAATGCCATCGCGCTGGTGCAGGCGGGGCGCGAAGCGGCCTTGTTCCATCTCTATGGCGCGTTGCTGGGGCTGTGTCATGAAATTGCAGGGTTCTACCGCTTGCCCCAGGCAGGTGCCCCCCGGGCAGAAATGATCATGAATCGTGAAGTGCTCGATTCGATGGCGATCCCTGAGTTGGCCGAGCTGGTGGAAATGGCCCAGAGCCCTGACAGTTGGGTGGCACGGCTGCTCAAGGCCCATGCGGATATGTTCCATCCACCACGTATTCCCCATGTGCCCAAGGGCGATGTCACCCAGCCGCTGATCGTTGCCGTGGCGTTGGAACAGGATGAGCTCAAGCCCTTGGGGCGCGAAGAGTTGGAAGGCTGGCGCCAGGAGCTGAAAAAGATGGCGTTGCGTTTTCGTGAGGGGTTGAACGAGTGCTGAAGGTAGGCGCTCGCCGGGCACCATTCATCAAGCCGTAAAGAAACCTGCCCGGTTCCTCTGCGAGGCTGGGTGGATGACTGATATAATCTCGGCCTTTCGTGGAGAACAGACTTTTATGCCAACGTCCTTTCTGGAAATTGTTGAACTGCCTGATGGCCGAATCGAACTGCGCCGGGCTGAGGACGAAGGTTCTCTGGTTATTCTGGATTTTTCCGAAGATGCCAAAGTGTTCCTGCAGGGCCAGCACGTGGAAGTGGCTAAAGCCATGTTGAGCGTGGGCGTGCAGATGGCAGGTCGCCTGGCTGAAGGCGAACCGGAGAAGGACGACGGCCCGCGGGTACTTCACTGAAGTCTTGTGCTGAAAGGGCTTCCAAGCCCGATCACTGCACGCCAAGCTGTAGTTTTATCCCAAGCGAATATTCAAACTCTGAGCATCGCCCGTACGTGCGGCACTGATGAGTTGCTGCTTGGCGCTCGCATTCAACGGATTCAACCAGCTCACCACCGTATGACTGCGGCCTAGACGCAAGGCCTCACAGGTCAACTGCTGGGCGCTCTGCGCTCCCCGTGGCTGCAACAGCAGGATGCGCTCGCGGTTGAGGCCGGCGTCCCGCAGCCAGGCCTGGGTCAGGCTGGCGGGCGGGGCGATCAGCGTCAGCCAGCGTGCGTCCTGGTCTTCGCTCAATTCGCGCAGAATTGGCGCCAGCAGGTTCAGGCAGCTTTCGGCTGCACCGCGCAACGACAATTCACTGAACGCCTCAGGTTCACCGCCCCAGGGGGCTTCGACCGTTTCCTTGAGGATGGGCGCAAGGGGTTGGGCCATAAAGGCCTCGAACAGCGACAGTTGTGTGTGTTGTGGGGTGTGCACGAGCTGCATGATGCCTCCTTTAGCGGCGAATGACGCCGACACTCAAGCCTTCGATCACCAGGTCCTGATCTTTCAGGTTGACTTCAATCGGGGCGAACTCAGGGTTCTCGGCCAGCAGCCAGACCTTGCTGCCTTCACGCTTGAAGCGTTTGACCGTGACCTCATCACCGATACGGGCGACGACGATCTGGCCATTGCGGGCTTCACGGGTGGTATGCACGGCGAGCAGGTCGCCATCGAAGATGCCTACGTCCTTCATGCTCATGCCGTGCACACGCAACAGATAGTCGGCGCGAGGATGGAAGAAGGTCGGGTTGATATTGCAGGATTCCTCGACGTGCTGCTGCGCCAGGATCGGCGCACCGGCAGCGACGCGGCCGATGATCGGCAGTGTCGATTCGTCGGCCTTGGCTTCAAAGCCAGGGATGCGGATACCGCGTGATGCCCCTGGAGTCATCTCGATCGCGCCTTTGCGAGCGAGCGCCTTGAGGTGCTCTTCCGCGGCATTCGGGGACTTGAACCCCAGTTCCAGGGCAATCTCCGCACGGGTAGGCGGGTAACCGTTGTCATCAAGGCAGCGCTTGATGAAGGCCAGAATCTCGGCTTGGCGTGGCGTCAGTTTTAGCATGTTGATCGCTCTGTCTTTTTATACAGTGACTGGGATTATATACAGTGAACTGCGCTTGGCAATCATCCTTTTGCGCGACTCCGCTGGACGGTCATGCGTCACCCTTCCTACAACGTAGATGGGGTGTTGCCTACACGGCGGAAGGGATGTGATTAAATAGCGATGAAAGGGGTGACTGCCCGGCCGGAAAGCGAACCCGCAGGCTTGACAAGACACACTCTGAAACGTATGTTTCAAACAAGTGTTTGTCAGGCGGAGTAGCCATGGCCCAGTCGGAAACCGTTGAACGCATTCTCGATGCTGCCGAGCAATTGTTCGCGGAAAAAGGATTTGCTGAAACCTCATTGCGGCTGATCACCAGCAAGGCTGGGGTCAACCTCGCTGCCGTGAACTATCATTTCGGCTCGAAAAAAGCCCTGATCCAAGCGGTGTTTTCCCGCTTCCTGGGGCCATTCTGTGCCAGCCTCGACCGTGAGTTGGAGCGCCGCCAGGCCAAGGCTGATCACAAGCCAAGCCTGGAAGAACTGCTGGAAATTCTTGTAGAGCAGGCGTTGGTCGTGCAACCTCGCAGTGGTAATGACCTGTCGATCTTCATGCGCCTGCTGGGCCTGGCGTTCAGCCAGAGCCAAGGCCACCTGCGCCGTTACCTGGAAGACATGTACGGCAAAGTATTCCGCCGCTATATGTTGCTGGTCAACGAGGCGGCCCCACGTATTCCGCCTATCGAACTGTTCTGGCGCGTGCATTTCATGCTCGGCGCTGCGGCGTTCAGCATGTCCGGGATCAAGGCGTTGCGAGCGATAGCCGAGACCGATTTCGGCGTGAACACCTCGATCGAACAGGTGATGCGCCTGATGGTGCCGTTCCTCGCTGCGGGTATGCGCGCCGAGACTGGCGTCACCGACTCGACCATGGCCGCCGCCCAACTGCGCCCACGCAGCAAAACTGCACCGGTCGCCGCCAAGGTTTGACCGCCCCTGGGTGTGCGTGGCCGCTTGCATCCGCTAAGCTAGCCGCCATGCCGATTTCAGCTATTTGTCCGCAACCCGTCGTGCTGACCGTGCCTGGTCAGCACGACGGGTTGTGTGCGTTATTTAAGGAAGGTTTATGACTGCTGCCCTGCAAGGTTCTTTGATGGTCGACGTTGCCGGTACCTGGCTGACGGCCGAGGATCGTCACCTGTTGCGCCAACCGGAAGTGGGCGGCCTGATTATTTTTGCGCGCAATATCGAGCATCCACGCCAGGTTCGCGAGCTGAGTGCGGCGATCCGTGCGGTGCGCCCGGACCTGCTGCTGGCGGTCGATCAGGAAGGTGGCCGCGTGCAGCGTCTGCGCCAAGGCTTTGTGCGCCTGCCGGCCATGCGCGCGCTGGCCGATAACCCCAACGCTGAATACCTGGCAGAACAGTGCGGCTGGATCATGGCCACCGAAGTACTGGCCGTGGGTCTCGACCTGAGTTTCGCCCCGGTGCTGGACCTGGATTACCAACGCAGCGCTGTGGTCGGCACTCGCTCCTTTGAAGGCGACCCCGAGCGCGCCGCCGTACTGGCCGGTGCCTTTATCCGCGGCATGAACAGCGCCGGCATGGCCGCCACCGGCAAGCACTTCCCCGGGCACGGTTGGGCCGAGGCCGATTCCCACGTCGCGATCCCCAATGACGAACGCAGCCTGGAACAGATTCGCGCCAATGACCTGGTGCCTTTCGCACGCTTGAGCAAGCAATTGGCCGCAGTGATGCCCGCGCACGTGATCTACCCGCAGGTGGACAGCCAGCCCGCCGGCTTCTCGCGCCGCTGGTTGCAGGACATCCTGCGCGGCGAGTTGCAGTTTGATGGGGTGATTTTCAGTGATGACCTGTCCATGGCGGGCGCCCACGTGGTGGGTGATGCGGCGAGTCGGATCGAGGCGGCGCTGACGGCGGGTTGTGATATGGGGCTGGTGTGCAATGACCGCGCGGCTGCCGAGCTGGCACTCACCGCCGCGCAGCGGATGAAGGTCGCGCCGTCGGCGCGGATTGCGCGTATGCGTGGGCAGGCGGTTGCGTCGACGGACTATAAGCAGTACCCGCGTTGGCTGACAGCGCTTACTGCGTTGCGTGATGCGCAGTTGATCGACTGAAAACCGAAGCGCGGCCATCGCAGGCAAGCCAGCTCCCACATTTTGATGTGTGAATACATTCAAGTGTGGGAGCTGGCTTGCCTGCGATAGCGATCTAACAGTCAGCGCTTCTCTTGCTTATTAGGCAGTGGTGCGAAGAGCGCCTCGATATCCTCATTACCCAACTGCCAATCGCCAGTGGTCCGGCCATCCAGAACACCCGCCGCAAGGTCGGACTTCTCCTTCTGCAAGTGCTGGATTTTCTCCTCCACCGTGCCTCGGGCAATCATCTTGTACACGAACACCGGTTTTTCCTGCCCGATGCGATACGCGCGGTCGGTGGCCTGGTTTTCCGTGGCCGGGTTCCACCACGGGTCGTAGTGAATCACCGTGTCGGCTTCGGTCAGGTTCAAACCCACGCCACCGGCCTTCAAGCTGATCAGAAAGATCTGCAACTTGCCGCTCTGGAAATCCTTCACCGGTGTACGCCGGTCGCGGGTCTGCCCAGTCAGCAACGCGTAGGCAATCCCGCGCTTTTTAAGTTCGGTCTCGATCAGGCTCAGCATCGAGGTGAACTGCGAAAACAGCAGAATCCTGCGGCCTTCGGCAAACAGCTCGTCGAGCATTTCCATCAGGCTGTCGAGCTTGCCTGAGCTGCTGCCACGCGCTGGCAGAGTGGCGTCGTTGACCAGGCGCAGGTCGCAGCACACTTGTCGCAGTTTGAGCAGCGCTTCAAGGATGATGATCTGGCTGCGTGCCACGCCCTTGCGGGTGATTTCGTCGCGGACCTTTTTATCCATGGCCAGGCGCATGGTTTCGTACACATCGCGCTGGGCCTCGTTTAGGTCGACCCAGTGGATGATTTCTGTCTTGGGTGGCAATTCGGTCGCCACCTGTTCCTTGGTGCGGCGCAGCAGGAACGGTTTGATTCGACCGTTGAGGTGCTGCAAGCGCACGTCACTGGCGCGTTTTTCAATCGGCACGCGGTAATCACGGTTGAAGCTCTTCACGTCGCCCAGCCAGCCCGGCAACAGGAAATGGAACAGCGACCACAGTTCACCCAGGTGGTTTTCCAATGGCGTGCCGCTCAGGCACAGGCGCTGGCGGGCGTTCAGCTCGCGTGCGGCCTGGGCGGCCTTGCTGGACGGGTTCTTGATGTACTGCGCTTCATCCAGGATCAATACATGCAAGGGCAGGGCGGCGAGCGTGTCGATGTCCTTGGGCAGCAGGGCATAAGTGGTCAGCAGCAGGTCGTAGTCGTGCAGATTGGCGAAGTGTTTCTTGCGCCCTGCGCCGTACAGCGCCTGCACCCGCAGTTGCGGGGTGAAGTGCGCAGCTTCGTCGAGCCAGTTCGGGATCAGGCTGGTGGGCATCACGACCATGCAGGGCCGATCAAGGCGCCCGGCGATTTTCTCGGAGAGAATATGCGCGAGGGTTTGCAGGGTTTTGCCCAGGCCCATGTCGTCCGCGAGAATCCCGCCCACTTCCAGCTGGCGCAGTGACTGCATCCAGCTCAAGCCTTCCAGTTGATAGGGGCGCAAGGTTGCGTTCAGGCCCTCGGGGGCGACGCAGGTGAAGTCCTTGATGTCCCGCAGGCGTTGGGCGAAGTTACGAATCTTCTCGCCACCCTCCCATTGCAACGGCAGGTCTTCCAGCGGGTTGAGCCTGATCGCGTCGGCCTTGGCCAGGCGCAACGTCGTGGTGCCGGTTTCCTGCAGGTAGAACTCGCCGAGAGTCGCCAGTACCGGTTTCAAGCGCCCGTAGGGCAGCGCCACTTGCAGCGGGCCGTGGCCGTTGGGCAGCCCGGGAATATTCACCAGGATCAGTTCATCATCGCGGCGCCGTGCGAGTTTTTCCGGGTTGAGGATCTCGGTGTGGGAGCGCATCAGGTTCAACAGGATCGGCAGCAGGCTCAACCGCTCGCCATTGACGATGATGCCCAGTTCCAGGTCGAACCAGTCACGCTCGGGCGCTTCATCGACGCTGGCGTACCAGTCGTCCACCGGGCTCAGGTCGAAACCGAAGTCTTCATCAATTTGCAGCTCCCAGCCCTCGGCCCGCAGCGTTGGCGATGAGTTGAGCGTGAAGTTCAGCCAGGCGCTGTCATTGACCATCTCGAACAGCTCGCCAGCGCTTTCAGGCAAGGCCTTGCTCTGTCGCGTGGCGATCTTGAAGCCGAGCAGGCGCAGTTGCTCGCGATAGGGTTGTTCCAGCTCGGGATGGCGTTTGATGCGCAGGCTCTGGGTTTCCTGGCGCACGATAATGTCGGCATTCTTTTGCCCGCTGACATAATTGCCCAGGTAGTTGAACGACAGCGCCGCACGGTGCTGGATATAGCGCTGCATCTTGCCGTTGCGCGGTTCGAACGCGCTGAACTCGACGCTGGCCAGCCACAGGCGAGGCACGGGCCGCACGTCCTCCATGACCACCTGCGGCAGGACCACGCGGTTATCCAGCACGGCCTGGAGTTTTTCCAGCAGTTGCGCATCCTGGGTTGCCGCCGGGTAGGCCAGGGTTTCCTGAACCTTGAGCAGCACCGCCGCGATGTGTTTGCAGTTGGTGTGCACCGGGCAGGTACAGCGGCTATCCACCAGGATCAGCAGGCCCTTGGCCGACTCACGCAACGAGATGGTTTGCCGATAGACGTTACCGCCGGAGCCTTCGCAACTGGCGGTAATGGTGCTGTCACCGCACTCGACGATACGCACGCGGTTTTCCAGTGCGTAACGCCGCCCGCGCTCCAGGCTCTGCTCTTTGAAGCGATTGGCCCACGAAGGGGCCAGGGGTTTGGTCAGAGGCGAAGTGAGGGGCATGGCGCTGGATCAGTCCTGCATGTCGGGCGGTGGTGCGCTGGGCGGCTTGGCGGTCAGCGAGGTGATCTTGATCAACAACGCCAGGTGGCCGCCGTCCAGGTAATTAAGCTGGTTGTTTTTGGTGCGTACGTCTTTCTGCGCCAGGTGTTCACTGGCGATCACGCTGCCGTTGCCGTCGAACTGGTTGATCCAGAAATCGGCATCGATGTCGGTGAAACGACCCAATTGCAGGCTCAACACACCCTCGATAGGAAACTGGCCGAATTGCTCCTGGCCGTCGGTGATCGCGATCTTTACCGGCTGCTCGCCCAGGTTCTGTTCCCAGGCCTTGTGCGCGAGCACGGTGTAGTTGGAGTCGGCGCGCAATTTTTCGACGATGTTGCCCAGGCGCGGCGGGCTCAGCCGCTCGCCCAGGCGCCGGGCGCCGCCGTCCCAGTTCTCCGGTGCGGCGCGGCTGTTGATCACCGGCTCGGCATTCTGGCGCACTAGGATCATTTCCACCTGGTACGGGCTGTCGGCAAATGCCGAAGGCGCGAGTACCACCAACAACAGGCTCAGAATGCGGAACAGGCGCATGGCGGCGTCCTTCAAGGGGATTTCGGAAGGAGGCGCTCAAACAGCGCCTCCAGGGTATTGAAGCGTTCTTCGGCACGTTCCATCGGCACCATGAACTTGAACAGCGTAGCCCCTTCGAACTTGTAGCGGTTGGGCTGGCCCTGGATCAGCTTGATCAGCACCAAGGGGTCTACCGGCGTCTGCGCTTCGAATTCGATACGCCCACCTTGCGGCCCGGCGTCGACCTTCTTGATCCCCAACTGCTCGGCCTGCAACTTGAGCAGGGTCAGGCGCACCAGGTTCTTGGTCGGTTCGGGCAGCAGGCCGAAGCGGTCGATCATCTCCACTTGCAGGTCCTTGAGGCCTTCTTCGTCAGTCGCCGAGGCAATGCGCTTGTACAGGATCAGCCGTGCATGCACATCCGGCAGGTAGTCTTCGGGAATCAACGCCGGCAGGCGCAGGTTGATCTCCGGGCCGCCGCCCAGGGGTTGGTCGAGGTTCGGTTGCTCGCCCTTGCGGATGGCTTTCACTGCGCGTTCGAGCATCTCCATATACAGGGTGAAGCCGACTGCCTGGATCTGGCCGCTCTGGCCATCACCGAGCAGTTCGCCGGCGCCACGGATTTCCAGGTCGTTGGTGGCCAATACAAAGCCGGCACCCAGGTCCTGGGTGTTGGCGATCGCTTCCAGGCGCTTTTCCGCATCGGAGGTAATCTGTTGGCGCGGCGGTGTGAGCAGGTAGGCATACGCCTGGTGGTGACTGCGCCCGACGCGCCCGCGCAGCTGGTGCAGCTGCGCCAGGCCGAACTTGTCGGCACGCTCGATGATGATGGTGTTGGCGCTCGGCACGTCGATGCCGGTCTCGATGATGGTCGAGGCGATCAGCACGTTGAAGCGCTTGTGGTAGAAGTCGCTCATCACCTGCTCGAGTTCGCGCTCGCGCATCTGCCCGTGGCCGATGGCGATGCGTGCTTCGGGCACCAGCTCGGCGAGGTCGGCGGCACATTTCTCGATGGTCTTCACATCGTTGTGCAGGTAGTAAACCTGGCCGCCACGCAGCAGTTCGCGCAGCAGTGCTTCCTTGACCGTGCTCTTGTTCTGTTCCATCACAAAGGTGCGCACCGACAGGCGGCGTGCGGGCGGTGTAGCGATGATCGACAGGTCGCGCATACCCGATACGGCCATGTTCAGCGTGCGCGGAATCGGCGTAGCAGTGAGGGTAAGGATGTCGACTTCGCTGCGCAGGGCCTTGAGCTGTTCTTTCTGGCGCACGCCAAAGCGGTGCTCTTCGTCGATGATCACCAGGCCCAGGTTCTTGATCTTCACATCGTCCGACAGCAGCTTGTGGGTGCCGATGACGATATCGATCTTGCCCTCGGCCAGGTCGGCAACGGCGGCATTCACTTCCTTGGCGGACTTGAAGCGGCTCATCACTTCCACGGTCACCGGCCAGTCGGCAAAGCGGTCGCGGAAGCTGTTGTAGTGCTGCTGGGCGAGCAGGGTAGTGGGCACCAGGATCGCCACCTGCTTGCCGCCATGTACCGCAATAAAGGCCGCGCGCATGGCCACTTCGGTTTTGCCGAAGCCCACGTCGCCACACACCAGGCGGTCCATCGGCTTGGGCGCGAGCATGTCGGCGCGCACCGCTTCGATGGTGGTCTGCTGGTCCGGGGTTTCTTCGAAGGCGAAGCCGGCGCTGAAGGTGGCGTAGTCGGCTTTCGGGTCGGCGAACGCGTAGCCTTCGCGGGCGGCGCGGCGGGCATAGATGTCGAGCAATTCGGCGGCCACGTCGCGCACCTGCTCGGCGGCCTTGCGCTTGGCTTTCTGCCAGGTCTCGGAGCCCAGGCGATGCAACGGCGCCAAAGCGTCGTCGCTACCGGTGTAACGGGCGATCAGGTGCAGGCTGGCCACCGGCACATAGAGCTTGGCGCCCTCGGCGTATTCCATGGTGAGGAATTCGGCGGCCTGGTTGTCGATCTCCAGGGTCTGCAGGCCCAGGTAGCGGCCGACGCCGTGGTCGATGTGCACCACCGGGGCGCCTTCGCGCAGTTCGGTGAGGTTCTTGATCACCGCGTCGTTGTTGGCGTCTGCGCGTTTTTCCCGGCGACGGCGCTGCATCACGCGCTGGCCGAACAGCGGGCTCTCGGCGATCAGTGCGAGGGCCGGGTCGTCCAACAGCAAGCCTTCGTCCAAGGGGGCGATGGTGATCGCCAGGCGCTCTTTGCTATTTACAAAATCCGGCCAGCTGTCGACGGTCTTGGGCCGCAGTTTCAAGCGTTCCAACAGCTCCAGCAGCACTTCGCGGCGCCCGGCGGACTCGGCGGTAAACAGCACGCGGCCAGGGAAGTCACCGAGGAAGTTGGACAGCGCTTCCAACGGTTGCGTGGCCTTGGCCTGGATCGCCAGGTCGGGCAGGGTTCCCGCGGGGAAGCGTTCCCGACCACTGCCGGCGTCTACATCTTGTTGGCTGGCGACCACGCGCGGCCAGTTTTTCAAGCGGGCGAAGCAGTCTTCTACCGGCAGGAACAATTCGGCGGGCGGCAATAAAGGCCGGGACGGATCGACGCGGCGCTCTTCATAGCGGTTGCGCACATCGTTCCAGAAGTTTTCCGCCGCCTGTTCGATACCTGGCAACGAGAACACCTGGGTGTCCTGGGGCAGGTAGTCGAAGAGGGTGGAGGTGTCGTCGAAGAACAATGGCAGGTAGTACTCGATACCCGCTGGGGTAATCCCGCTGCTTAAGTCCTGGAAGATTGGGCAGCGACGGAAATCCACGTCAAAGCGCTCACGAAAGCGCGCCTTGAAGCGGGTGACCGCGTCTTTTTGCAGCGGGAACTCCCGCGCCGGCAGCAGCTTGATCGAGTCGACCTTGTCGATGGAGCGCTGGGTTTCCGGATCGAAGGTGCGCAAGGTCTCGATTTCGTCATCGAACAGGTCGATGCGATACGGCAACTTGCTGCCCATCGGGAACAGGTCGATCAGGGCGCCGCGCACTGCGAACTCACCGTGCTCGTACACCGTGTCGACGCAGCGGTAGCCGCTGGCTTCCAGGCGCGTGCGCATCTGTTCTACGTCGAGCTTCTGGCCGATATCCAGTACCAGGCTACTGCCGAGCAGGAACTTGGTCGGCGCCAGGCGGTGCAGCGCCGTGGTGATCGGCACCACCAGCACGCCGTGGGCCAGTTCCGGCAGGCGGTACAGGCTGGCGATGCGCTGGGAGATGATGTCCTGGTGCGGCGAGAACAGGTCGTAGGGCAGGGTTTCCCAGTCGGGAAAATGCAGCACCGGCAAATCCGGGGCGAAGAAGCTCAGCTCCTGCTCCAACCGTTCGGCACTTTGGCTGTCGGCGGTGAGCAGCAGGGTAAAGCGCTTGGCTGCGCTGGCAGCCTCGGCAATGGCCAGGCTCAGGGCGGCACCGGGCAGGTTGCCCCAGTGCTGTTTACCTGCCGCGGCAGGGAGAAGCGGTAGACGCAGAACGGGCACGGAAGGTTGAGCTCCAAGCGTTGCGACAAAGTCGGTAATTGTAACGGCCCCAGGTGCCGCCTGTCAGTTGCTGACTGTGCCTATTACGGTTTGTAGGAAATGTAGTGGCTAAGACAAACAATGACCGGTTTTGACTCAATATGTAGTGCCAAAATGCGCGAATGTTTAGGAGGGTTACGGACAAGTCGGCGATGGCGCTGGACTAGTGGCCTTCTGGAACCCGCGTATTTACTGGGCTGTAGCGCGACGGTATTTTTTTGCAAGGGCTTTTTGTTGCCCCTAGCGCATTGCTCAACGGCCAGTCGGGCGACATAATGTAGCCCCTTTTTTCTGCCCCTACATGTGGAAGGTTCCCGTGACTCAGAAGCCCGACCAGTGTCTTGGTGAATGGATCGACCGTGAAGCACTCGCAGAAGCGATGATTCCGCTTATCGGCCAGCTGTACCGCAATAACAATGTGGTGAGCTCGATCTATGGCCGCAGCCTGATCAACCAGTCTGTCATCGCGATTCTCAAAGCTCACCGCTTTGCGCGCCATCGCTCCGCCGACGACAGCGAACTCTCCGTCCACGAAACATTCCCACTGCTTAAAGCCATGAGCGAGCTCAAGCTCGGCGCGGCCTCGGTAGACCTGGGCAAGTTGGCCTACAAATTCCGCAAGGAAGGCGCCGGCCGCAGTGCCGAGCAGTTCGTGCGTGAAGAAATGGCCGATGTGGTTGGCCAGCAAAACGCCGCGGCCCGCAAAGGCACCGACGTGGTGCTGTACGGCTTCGGCCGTATCGGCCGCCTGCTGGCGCGCATCCTGATCGAGAAAACCGGTGGCGGTGACGGCCTGCGCCTGCGTGCCATCGTGGTGCGCAAAGGCGCCGAAAACGACCTGACCAAACGCGCCAGCCTGCTGCGTCGCGATTCGGTACACGGCTCGTTCAACGGCACCATCACCATTGACGAAGAAAACAACACCATCACCGCCAACGGTAACCTGATTCAGGTGATCTACGCGAAGAACCCGACCGAGGTGGATTACACCCAGTACGGCATCCAGGACGCCCTGCTGGTGGACAACACCGGCGTATGGCGTGATGCCGAGGGCCTGGGCCAGCACCTGGCTTGCCCGGGTATCGACCGTGTCGTGTTGACCGCGCCTGGCAAAGGCAAGCTCAAGAACATCGTGCACGGCATCAACCACGCTGAAATCACCGCTGACGACAAGATCGTGTCAGCCGCTTCCTGCACCACCAACGCCATCGTGCCGGTGCTCAAAGCTGTGAATGACAAGTTCGGCATCGTCAACGGCCACGTTGAAACCGTTCACTCGTACACCAACGACCAGAACCTGATCGACAACTTCCACAAGGGCGATCGCCGTGGCCGTAGCGCCGCGTTGAACATGGTGATCACCGAGACCGGTGCTGCCACCGCTGCTGCCAAGGCCCTGCCTGAGCTGGCCGGCAAGCTGACCGGTAACGCGATCCGTGTACCGACGCCGAACGTGTCGATGGCCATTCTCAACCTCAACCTTGAGAAAGCAGCCACCCGTGAAGAGATGAACGAGTACCTGCGCTACATGGCGCTGCACTCCGATCTGCACAAGCAAATCGACTTCGTCAACTCGCAGGAAGTGGTCTCCACCGACTTCGTTGGCTCGCGCCACGCCGGTGTGGTGGACGCTGAAGCGACCATCACCCAGGACAACCGTGTTGTGCTGTACGTGTGGTACGACAACGAGTTTGGCTACAGCTGCCAGGTGGTTCGCGTGATGGAAGACATGGCTGGGGTCAACCCGCCTGCGTTCCCGCGCTAAGCCTTTGGGCTGAATGAGAAAGCCCCGACTGGTTCGGGGCTTTTTCATGCCTGTGGGTTTTGTGTTGCTGGGTAGGGCCTCTTCGGGAGCAAGCCCCCTCCCACATTTGAATGTATTTGCAGATCAGAATGTGGGAGGGGCGGTGCGACGATTCGACTTGCTCCCGATAGCGATGGCTCAGTCGACACATTAAACAGATAAGAGTTGTCGCATAATGCTCATCCTGAAATCGGCGCTAATTTGCGTCCTGTAGTATGGCAACACTGGCCTACGACGCGACCAAGGGTTAATGTTCGCGGCGCTCGGCCTTCTATAGACTGTGCCCCGGTTCACACACTTGAGCCAAATTGTCCTTCATGACCGCTGGCCGCGGCATGATTTAGCCCGGCGTCCAACTGTACGCCTGGCCTGTTCTGAGGAGTACGCATGGCTGTCTACAACTACGACGTGGTGGTACTGGGTTCCGGCCCGGCTGGAGAAGGTGCGGCGATGAACGCTGCCAAAGCAGGGCGCAAGGTGGCGATGGTCGATAGCCGTCGCCAGGTCGGCGGTAACTGCACCCACCTGGGTACCATCCCGTCCAAGGCGTTGCGTCACTCCGTGCGCCAGATCATGCAGTTCAATACCAACCCGATGTTCCGGGCCATTGGTGAGCCGCGCTGGTTCTCGTTCCCGGACGTACTGAAAAGCGCTGAAAAAGTCATTTCCAAACAAGTCGCCTCGCGCACCGGCTACTACGCCCGTAACCGCGTCGACCTGTTCTTCGGCACCGGCAGTTTCGCCGACGAGCAAACCGTCGAAGTGGTCTGCGCCAATGGCGTGGTTGAGAAGCTGGTGGCCAAGCACATCATCATCGCCACCGGTTCGCGCCCGTATCGCCCGGCGGACATCGATTTCCACCACCCGCGTATCTACGATAGCGACACCATCCTCAGCCTGGGCCACACCCCGCGCAAACTGATCATCTATGGCGCCGGCGTTATCGGCTGCGAATACGCCTCGATCTTCAGCGGCCTGGGTGTACTGGTGGAGCTGGTGGACAACCGTGACCAGTTACTGAGCTTCCTCGACTCGGAAATTTCCCAGGCGTTGAGCTACCACTTCAGCAACAACAACATCACCGTGCGCCACAACGAAGAGTACGAGCGGGTCGAAGGCCTGGACAACGGTGTGATCCTGCACCTCAAGTCCGGCAAGAAGATCAAGGCCGACGCCTTGCTGTGGTGCAATGGCCGTACCGGCAACACCGACAAGCTGGGTATGGAAAATATCGGGGTCAAGGTCAACAGCCGTGGCCAGATCGAGGTGGACGAGAACTACCGCACCTGCGTAACCAATATCTACGGTGCCGGTGACGTGATCGGCTGGCCAAGCCTGGCCAGTGCCGCCCATGACCAGGGCCGTTCGGCTGCTGGCAGCATTGTCGACAACGGCAGCTGGCGCTACGTGAATGATGTGCCGACCGGGATCTACACGATTCCCGAGATCAGCTCTATCGGCAAGAACGAGCACGAACTGACCAAGGCCAAGGTGCCTTACGAAGTGGGCAAGGCGTTCTTCAAGAGCATGGCGCGTGCGCAGATCGCCGGTGAGCCGCAAGGCATGCTGAAGATCCTGTTCCACCGTGAAACCCTGGAAGTCCTCGGCGTGCATTGCTTCGGCTATCAGGCTTCGGAGATCGTGCACATCGGCCAGGCGATCATGAACCAGCCGGGCGAACAAAATACCCTCAAGTATTTCGTCAACACCACCTTCAACTACCCGACCATGGCCGAAGCCTATCGGGTTGCCGCCTACGACGGCCTCAACCGGCTTTTTTGAGCGGCTCCGGCCGGTGGCCTGAGCCGGCCGGGGAGACCGATTTCAGTAATTCCCGAGGGTGGCAGTGGCCAAACCGGGAAAGTCTGTAATCAGGCTATCTACGCCGAAGTCGGCGAGCCTGCGCATCAGCGCGGGTTCGTTGACTGTCCACACGGACACGTGCAGGCCCTGGCGCTGGGCTTTTTCCAGGCGCTCAGGGGTGCATAACGTCCAGTTCAATGCCAGGTATTCACAGCCATAGTTCTGCGCGACCTTCAACGGGTCGAGCCAGGCGTATTCGGCGACCAGGCCGCGTGACAGGTCCGGGGTGAGTTCCACGGCGGCCTTGAGCACTTCCCGCGAGCTTGACGTCACCGTGACCTTGTCCATCAGGCCAAAGCGTACGGCCATCTCACGGATCGCCAGCACGGTAGTCGCAGCGCGAGTGCGTGAAGCGCTTTTGACTTCCAGTTGCCAGTGATCGAAGTCGCACTTTTCGAACAGCTCCTCCAGGCGTGGGATCGGGCACGGGCTGACCCAACCCGGGCCGCCTTTGCGCGCGTCCATCTTCACCAGATCAGCCGCCGAGTACTCGACGACCTTGCCGCGCCGGTCGGCGGTGCGCTTGAGGGTCGGGTCATGGATGACCATCAGCTCGCCGTCCATGGACAGGTGCAGGTCCAGCTCGCAACGGCGTACGCCGTGCTTGAGGCATTCCTGAAAACTGGTCAGGGTATTTTCCGGTGCTTCGCCTTTGGCACCGCGATGGCCGTAGATCAGGGTCACAGTTGCTCCTTTGCGCCAGGATCGCTGGCGGAATGAATAGGTATTCAGAGGTCGTCGCTTTGCTCTCGCGCCAGACGGCGTTCCTGCGCCTGCTTTTGCAGGATGTAGCGCGCCAGCAGTTGGCGTTGGGCATCGGTCATGGATTCGAATTCCGTGCCCACATCAAAGCTGTCGCCCTTGGGATCGCAATGGGTCACCCGCGCGCGCAGCAACAGGCCGAGCGCCTGGGGCATCAGCACAAGCTTGACCGCCAGGTGAGTATCGGGTGCCAGCGGGGTAGGGTGCTGGAAGTCGATGCCGCCCTCGGAAAGAATCACCGGTTGCGGCGCGCCCACTTCAGCCAGAAGGCCGCGGGCCATGACCTGGCTGAGCAGGTCCAGGCGCTTGTTTTGCACTTTGAGGAAGGCCGCCAGGCTGCGGTCTTTCTCGCTGATCTGACGCAGCAGGTGCTGGGCTTCGAATTCGCTCAGGTGCAGTTCGCTGAGCAGATTGAATAGCGGCGAATCATCCAGCAACACTTCCTTGCTCGCCGCTTCGGGGCCAGACAATGTGCTGATTTGAAGTGCGATCATGTCGTCGATACGGTAGTATTCGCGGCGCTCTTCTTCATCTAATGTCGACATGGCGAACCCCAGGTAACGGTAATGGTCTGAGTGTAAAGCTGCTTACCAGACCCCGCCACCGGGACGTCTTCTTTTCCTCCGAACAAGCCCCGACATGTTCAGACCTCTCTTCGTATTTATCGGCACGCGTTATACCCGTGCAAAGCGTCGCAATCATTTTGTGTCGTTCATTTCCTTGACCTCGATGATCGGTCTCGCCCTGGGCGTGGTCGTGATGATCGTGGTGCTGTCGGTGATGAACGGCTTCGATCATGAGATGCGTACCCGCGTGCTGGGCATGGTGCCCCACGCGACCATCGAGGGCGATGCGCCCATCAACGACTGGCAAAGCCTGGCCGCCAAGGTCAAGCAGAACCCCAAGGTGGTGGCGGTCGCGCCGTTTACCCAGATGCAGGGGTTGCTGACCAACGACGGCAAGGTGCAGAAGATCCTGCTCAATGCCATCGACCCGGCCCAGGAACGCCACGTCTCGATCATCGACAAGTTCATGCAGCAAGGTAAGCTCGACGACCTGGCCCCCGGCAGTTTCGGCATCGTTATCGGTGACAAGGCGGCGGCCAAGCTCGGTGTGGGGGTTGGCGACAAGCTGACCTTCGTCGCTCCGGAAGTCACCGTGACCCCGGCCGGCATGTTCCCGCGCATGAAGCGCTTTACCGTGGTCGGCACCTTCCACGTCGGCGCCGGCGAGATCGACGGTTACATCGGCCTGACCAACCTTACCGACCTGGCCCGCCTGCATCGCTGGCAGCCGGACCAGGTGCAGGGCCTGCGGCTGAAGTTCAACGACCTGTTCGACGCCCCGCGCGGCGCCTGGGAAATCGCCCAGCACTTGGGTGAATCCGAGTATTACGCCCGCGACTGGACCCGTACCCACGGCAACCTCTACCAGGCCATCCGCATGGAGAAGGCCATGATCGGCCTGCTGTTGCTGCTGATCGTCGCCGTGGCTGCGTTCAACATCATTTCCACGCTGGTGATGGTAGTGAACGACAAGAAGGGCGATATCGCCATCCTGCGTACCCTGGGCGCCACGCCGGGGCAGATCATGGCGATCTTCATGGTGCAGGGCACCGTGATTGGCGTGGTCGGCACCCTGATCGGTACTGCGGTGGGCATTCTGGCCGCTCTGAACGTCAGCGCCGCCATCGCCCTGCTTGAAAAAGTGATCGGCCACAAGTTTCTCAACGCTGACGTCTACTTCATCGACTACTTGCCGTCCCAGGTGCAAACCCAGGACGTGCTGATGGTGGGCGGCGCCGCGTTGGTCCTGAGCTTCCTTGCCACCCTGTATCCAGCCTGGCGCGCGGCACGTACCCAGCCAGCACAGGCATTACGTTATGAGTGAATCGGGCATGAGTGAAAAAGCAATCCTGAGCTGCCGCAACCTGGGCAAATCCTACGAGGAAGGCCCGGAATCGGTGGTTGTGCTGTCGAACCTGCAACTGGAACTGCATCCGGGTGAACGCGTGGCGATCGTCGGCAGTTCCGGCTCCGGCAAAAGCACCTTGCTGAACCTGTTGGGCGGCCTCGATACGCCGTCCCAGGGCAGCGTATGGCTGGCCGGCGAAGAACTGTCGGCGTTGAATGAAAAGGCCCGTGGCCAACTGCGTAACCGCTCGCTGGGCTTTGTGTACCAGTTCCACCACCTGCTGCCGGAATTCACCGCCCTGGAAAACGTGTGCATGCCGCTGTTGATCGGCAAGACCGCGATCCCGGAGGCGCGCCAACGTGCCACCGCCTTGCTGGAGCGCGTCGGCCTCGGCCATCGCCTGGAGCACAAGCCGGCCGAACTGTCCGGCGGTGAGCGCCAGCGTGTGGCGATTGCCCGCGCCCTGGTGAACAACCCTGGCCTGGTGATGCTCGACGAGCCGACCGGCAACCTCGACTCCCACACCGCCCAGGGCATCAAGGACTTGATGCTGGAACTGAGCACCCAGATGCGCACCGCGTTCCTGGTGGTGACCCATGACATGAGCATGGCCCGGCAGATGGACCGCGTGTTGCACCTGCAGGAAGGTCACCTGGTCGCCATCTGACCTGTTTCAAGCCTGGCGCCTGGCGTCGGGCTTTTTCATTTTTTCAGGCGGTGTACGCGAATGTTCAGACCGTTATCCATTTTCATCGGCACGCGCTATACCCGCGCCAAGCGCCGTAACCGTTTTGTCTCGTTTATCTCGATGACCTCGATGATCGGCCTCGCCCTGGGCGTATTGGCCATGATCGTGGTGCTGTCGGTAATGAACGGCTTCCAGCGCGAAATGAGCTCGCGCATCCTCGGCATGGTGCCCCACGCCACCATCGTCGGCGTAAAGCCGATTGATGACTGGCAACCGGTGGCGGCCGCGGCGATGAAGAATCCGCAAGTTACAGCTGCGGTACCGTTCACCCAGATGGACGGCATGTTCTCCTACAAGGGCGCCATGCAGCCGATCGAGATCAGCGGCGTCGACCCGGCCCAGGAAGGCAAGGTGTCGATCGTGACCCAGCACATCGTGCGCGGCAAACTGGACGACCTCAAACCCGGCGAGTTTGGCGTGGTGGTCGGCGATATCACCGCGCGGCGCTTTCGCCTGAACGTGGGCGACAAGCTGACCCTGATCGTCCCGGAACTGAGCAGCGCGCCGGGCGGCATCACCCCGCGTATGCAGCGGTTGAACGTGGTGGGCATCTTCAAGGTCGGCGCCGAGCTGGATGGCTCCATGGCCCTGATCCACATGGCCGACGCGGCAGAAATCCAGCATTGGCAGCCCAACCAGGTGCAAAGCGTGCGCCTGGCGGTGAAGGACTTGTACGCAGCGCCGACCGTCTCGGCGGATATCGCCGCCAGCCTGGGCGCAGCCTACAAGCCCGATGACTGGACTCACACCCAGGGCAGCCTGTTCAGCGCGATGAAAATGGAAAAGACCATGATCGGTCTGTTGTTGCTGATGATCGTCGCCGTGGCTGCGTTCAACATCATCGCCACGTTGATCATGGTGGTGAACGACAAGGGCGCGGACATCGCGATCCTGCGCACCATCGGCGCCACGCCTCGGCAGATCATGGCGATCTTCATGGTGCAGGGCACGGTGATTGGCGTGGTCGGCACCTTGATCGGCGGCGTGCTGGGGGTGATTGCGGCGCTGAACGTGAGTGAACTGGTAGGTTGGCTGGAGCGGGTGAGCGGGCAGCATATCTTCAGTTCGGATGTGTATTTTGTCAGCAACCTGCCTTCGGAGCTGCAAGGTGGAGACGTGTTGCTGATTTGCTCGGCGGGGTTTGTGCTGAGCTTCTTGGCGACGATTTACCCGGCGTATCGGGCGGCGAAGATTGAGCCGGCCCATGCCTTGAGATATTCGTAAGGCCTTAGACCGCTATCGGGGGCAAGCCCCCTCCCACATTTTGACCTCATTGTTCCTGAATAAACGCGGTCCAGTGTGGGAGGGGGCTTGCCCCCGATGGGGCCGGCCCAGCTTGCATCAATCTCCCTTGGGCAACTCAATCACAAACCTTGTCCAGCCCGCCTGCGACTCACAATAAATCCTCCCCCCATGCGCCCGCACAATCGACTGGGTAATCGCCAACCCCAGCCCCGCATGTTCATTGCTGCCTGGCTGCCTTGACGGGTCGGCTCGGTAGAACCGGTCAAACAGCCGCGGCAACAGCTGCGCAGGAATACCTTCCCCGGTGTTCTCAACTGTCAGTGTCACGCCACTCTCTATCCGCACCCGCACTTCACCGCTCGGTGGGGTAAACCGCAGCGCGTTATCGAGCAAGTTCGACAGGGCCCGGCGCAACATGCCGCGATCGCCCAGCGTATGGGCGCTGCCTTCGCGTACCAGCGTGACCTGTGCGTCCTCCGCCAGCAGGGTAAAAAACTCCAACAGTGCGTCGACCTCATCGCCCAGATCCAGGGCTTCACGGTTGGGCATCAGCAAGCCGTGGTCGGCCTTGGCCAGGTACAGCATGTCGTTGACCAGTTGCGCCATCCATTGCAACTCTTCGAGGTTGCTGTGCAGCGCCTCGCGGTAATCCTCCAGTGGGCGTGGCTGGGTGAGAATCACCTGGGTCTGGGTCAGCAGGTTCGACAGCGGCGTGCGCAGCTCGTGGGCGATATCGGCGGAGAACGCCGACAGGCGCTGGAACGCGTCGTCCAGGCGCCCCAGCATGGCGTTGAAGGCTTGGGCCAGTTCCGCCAGCTCCACCGGCATTTGCGCCTGGGGCAGGCGTTGCGTCAGCGAGTGGGCGGATACGCTGGCGGCCACCTCGCCCATGCGGCGCAACGGTCGCAACCCACTGCGCGCAGCCCAGGCGCCGAGCAGGGCGGTAGCCAGGGCCGAGAGGCCGACGGTCAGCCAGATCAAGCGTTGCATATGCTCCAGGAAGTGCTGGTGGTGGGTGATGTCCAGTATCAGGCTCAGCTGTGGCGAACCGGGTTGGCCGGGCGTCAATGGCGCGTTGTACACACGGTAGTCGGTGCCGGCGTTTTGCAGGCTGTGCAGGCCGGGTGCTGCGGGCACGCTGAGGTACGGTGCACCGTCCACCCAGCGCTGGTCGGCCGCCGTAATGCGCACGGTGAAGTCGGGCTGGTGATCAAGTTCTGCGCGCAATTGCGGGCCGCGCAGGGCAAAGGCTTCACGTGAGTCGACACCCAGCAAGGCGCTGCGCAGGGCCACCAGCTTGCTGTCGAGCAGTTGCTGGTCCAGCTCGACGAAGTGCGCTTCGCTGGCGCGGTTGAACAGTACGCCGGCGATCAACGAGACCACCGCCGTGCAGGCGGCAAACAGCAGCGCCAGGCGGCTGGTCAGCGACAGGCGCTTGATCACGTGAAGCGCTCCTCCAGCACGTAACCCATGCCGCGCACGGTGTGGATCAGTTTGTTGGGGAAGTTATCGTCGACTTTCAGGCGCAGGCGACGGATCGCCACTTCGATGATGTTGGTGTCGCTGTCGAAATTCATGTCCCACACCTGGGACGCGATCAGCGTCTTGGGCAGTACTTCGCCCTGGCGACGCAGCAGCATTTCCAGCAGGGCAAACTCCTTGGCGGTGAGGTCGATGCGCTGGCCGTCGCGCTCGACGCGGCGACGGATCAGGTCCAGGCGCAGGTCGGCTAGTTGCAGGGTGGTTTCCTGCGGTGTGCTGCTGCCACGGCGTAACAAAGTGCGCACCCGGGCCAGCAGTTCGGAAAAGGCGAAGGGCTTGACCAGGTAGTCGTCGGCGCCCAGTTCCAGGCCATGTACGCGGTCTTCCACGGCATCGCGAGCGGTGAGGAACAGCACCGGCATGTCCAGGCCGGCGCTGCGCACCGCCTGCAGGATCTGCCAGCCGTCGCGGCCCGGAAGCATCACATCGAGGATCAACAAGTCATAATCCCCGCTCAGCGCCAGGTGCTGGCCGGTCGTGCCGTCGGCCACCAGTTCGGTGGTAAAGCCAGCCTCGGCCAGGCCTTGACGCAAATAGTGGCCGGTTTTGGGTTGGTCTTCGACGATCAGCAGTTTCATATCGGGCTCTTGGCAAGGGGTAAGCGCGGGCCTTTATACCGTGGGCGCAAGGGTATGGGCGCAAGCTGACAAAGTTGTAATCTAGCAGTCAGCTGGCTGGCAGCGAGGCTATCTTAAAGTGCGGCCCAAGCTGGTCACCTATTTTTGGAGCGTGAGAAATGGCGTTGCGTACATCCCTGTTAACGGCGGGCTGCTTATTGGCGCTGAGCTTCAATGCGCTGGCGGATGCGGCTCATGGTTACGCGTTCGGCCAGCCGGCTCCGGCAGCCAAGGCCACGCGTACCGTGGAAGTCACCCTGCAGGACATTGCCTTCGAGCCCAAGAGCCTGGACGTAAAAGCCGGTGAAACCGTGCGGTTTGTACTGGTCAACAAAGGCCGCTTGCTCCACGAATTCAACCTGGGCGACGCGGCAATGCATGCCGCTCACCAGAAAGAGATGCTGCAGATGCAAGCCAGCGGCATGCTCACCGCCACCGGCATGGGCAAGATGGACCACAGCGCCATGGGCCACGGCGATATGGGCGGCATGAAGCATGACGATCCCAACAGTGTGCTGGTGGAGCCGGGCAAGACGGCCGAACTGACGTGGACCTTCACCAAGACCACTGGCCTGGAGTTCGCTTGCAACCTTCCCGGCCATTATCAGGCGGGCATGGTCGGCAAACTGACCGTTGAGTGAGGCGTTTGTTAAGGGCGGGGGCAAAGGCTGGTAGACTGGCGCGGTTTATTTAGCCAGGTTTCCGCCATGCATCCCGCAGCCGAACATTCGCCGCTGGGCAAGTCCAGTGAATACATCTCTACCTATACGCCTTCGTTGCTGTTCCCGATTCCGCGCGCCGCCAAATGGGCCGAACTGGGCCTGAGCGCCGACACCCTGCCGTACAAGGGCGTGGATTTCTGGAACTGCTTCGAACTGTCCTGGTTGCTGCCGTCGGGCAAGCCGGTGGTGGCCATCGGTGAGTTCAGCATTCCGGCGGACTCGCCGAACATCATCGAGTCCAAGTCGTTCAAGCTGTACCTCAACTCGCTGAACCAGACTGCGTTTGCCGATACGCCAAGCCTTGAAGCTACCTTGCGCACTGACCTCAGCTTTGCAGCCGGCAAGCCGGTGACTGTGCGCATCCGCAGCCTGGCCGACATCGAGGCCGAAGGTGTGATGGCGTTGCCGGGTGCGTGCATTGACGGCCTGGATATCAATGTCAGCAGCTACGAGCACCCGCGCCCGGAGCTGCTGCGCTGTGATGACTCGCGTGTTGTTGAGGAGAGCGTGCACAGCCACCTGCTCAAATCCAACTGCCCGGTGACCAGCCAGCCCGATTGGGGCAGTGTGGTGGTGGAGTACCGTGGCGCGGCGCTGGATCACGCCAGCCTGCTGGAATATATCGTCAGCTTTCGCCAGCACTCGGACTTCCATGAGCAGTGCGTGGAGCGGATCTTCCTGGACTTGCAGCGCTTGCTCAAGCCGGAGAAATTGACCGTGTATGCGCGGTATGTGCGTCGGGGAGGGTTGGATATCAATCCGTACCGCAGTACTGAAAATACCCAGTTCCTGAACGTGCGCCTGGCGCGTCAGTAAGCCTGTACACACAAGCAAATGTGGGAGGGAGCAAACCCCCTCCCACATGTGGGTCTTTGCTTGGCTGGCGGGCAGGTTAGATGCCGATATTGCCCAGGGTGATCATGATATTGCGCAATGTCCCGGAAATGACCGGGTGCTCAGCGTCGAACTCTATGGCCGCTTGATTCACATCGTCGGAAATACTGGGCGTCTGAGTCGCCGGTTCAAGTTCGAGTTGTAATTCAAACTTGGCAATCAGGGCTTCCAGCGCTTCACGTTTTTCTTCCGACAGCGGCGGCTCCTGTTCCAACTGCCCACGCAGAATCTCGACCTGTTCTTCCAGCTTTTTGCGATCAGGCATGACGTCTTTCCTTTTATCGATAGTCACTGGCATAGACCACGGCACGCCGTGAAAGGTCTACGGGCTGGCCTGTAGATTAATCCACTGCGGCCAACCGTGCATGATCTTGATCAGGGCTTCTCGCCTTTGAGCCGGCGCAGGCTGATGTCGGCCAGGCAACTGCCCAACTCGCCCAGGTGGTCGATCACCGAGTGCACGCCCAGGCCATAGAGCGCCACCGTCGCCTTGCCACGCTTGTATTCGCGTTGCTGCGCGGTCAGTGCCTGCCATTGCGCGGGTGACAGGCCGCACAGCGAGCCACAGGAGGCCAGGCCGATAGTCCACAACCCGGCATTCAAGCCCGATTGCAGCAGGCGCGGCTCGCCGCTGACCAGCACGCAGCCTTCCAGGCGCTCAATGTTCAACTCCATCAAGGCTTGCCAGCAGGCGTGGGGCGCGGGCCAGCGGATGGAGGAGGGCGAAGCGGCCTTGATCCAGCTCGGCAGGCTGGCGGAAAGGGGCGTGGTCACGGAGGGGGGCAGTTCATCCAGCCAGGCGCAGGGCACGCCTTGTTCTTTCAGGCTACGCAGAACTTTCAGTGCGCCAGGCGTGGCTTCGGCGTCGGGGGAGGGCGAGTCGCCGCGGGCCTGGGAACCAAAATCCACCAGGCAGCCACTCAGGCCAAATAACACGGCAGTCAGCGAGGGGGCGGTGGTGACGGCAATCTCGGCGTGTGGCATCTGAACGTCCCTGAAATAGCAACCACGATATCGGGGCGCCATGACAAGGGCATGACACTGTCGATATGTGTAGGAAATTTGTTCATTTTAAGTAAGTCGTTTCGTTGTTGCTGCCTAAACACACACTTCCGTCATATACTGACGGCCTTATTCAGGGCATAGCGCCCATGACAGACCATTCAAGGAGCAAAAGCTATGCGCTGGAGCCACTACTTCGCTCAGCTATCGGTGTGTGCCACCATCCTGTTGGCACCGTTCGCCGCTCAAGCCGCGTCGGAAGATGATCCATGGGAAAGCGTCAACCGCCCGATCTTCACCTTCAACGACACCGTTGATACCTACGCCCTCAAGCCGATCGCCCAGGGCTATCAGTTCGTCACCCCGCAGTTTGTGCAGGACGGCGTTCACAACTTCTTCCGCAACATCGGCGATGTCGGCAACCTGGCCAACAACGTGCTGCAACTCAAGCCGCACAATGCCGGTGTCGACACCGCTCGCCTGTTGGTCAACACCACCTTTGGCGTGCTGGGCTTTATCGATGTCGGCACCAAAATGGGGCTGCAGCGCAGCGACGAAGACTTCGGCCAGACCCTCGGCTACTGGGGCGTCGGCAGCGGTCCCTACGTGATGATCCCCTTGCTGGGCCCAAGCACCTTGCGTGATGCGCCGTCCAAGTACGTCGACAGCTACACCCAGCCGTACCGCTACATGAACGACATCGGCTGGCGTAACAGCACCTTCGGCCTCAACGTCGTTGACGTGCGCGCCAGCCTGCTCGACAGCGAGAAGCTGATCAGCGGCGACAAGTACACCTTTATCCGTAACGCCTACCTGCAGAACCGTGAGTTCAAGGTCAAGGACGGCAAGGTTGTCGACGACTTTTAAGCCGTGACATCTTGAAATGAAATAAGGCGGCCTCTTGATGGTCGCCTTTTTTATGGGTGCCACAACCTTACTTTGTGTTGTGGTCCAAGCGGTTCTTATAACTCCCGGTGATTTGTAGGGTAAAGACGCCCGGCGACCATCGCCATGAGCTTGAAACCCCTCACGGATGGGAGTACCGTCTGCGCCTTAGAAGGGCACCTCTGCTTTACCGTTGTGCATGGGCGAAATCCCAATGCTTTGTAGGACAGAGAGGCTAGAAAGCGAATCCAGTACGTGAGCCCGGCCATTGCCGAGCCGCCTACGCCAACCTAATTCTGGCGCCGTTTGCCCACATGCAAAAAACCAGTGCCACGCTGCTGATAATCGATGACGACGAAGTAGTGCGCGCGAGCCTCGCGGCCTACTTGGAAGACAGTGGCTTCAGCGTCCTGCAGGCCAGTAATGGCCAACAGGGTCTCCAGGTATTCGAGCGCGACAAGCCCGACCTTGTGATCTGCGACCTGCGCATGCCCCAGATGGGCGGCCTGGAGCTGATTCGCCAGGTGACCGAGCTTGCCCCGCAAACGCCGGTGATTGTCGTGTCCGGTGCCGGTGTCATGAACGACGCCGTCGAAGCCCTGCGCCTGGGCGCTGCCGATTACCTGATCAAGCCCCTGGAAGACCTGGCCGTGCTGGAGCACTCGGTGCGCCGCGCCCTGGACCGTGCCCGCCTGCTCTTGGAAAACCAGCGCTACCGCGAAAAGCTCGAGACCGCCAACCGCGAACTCGAAGCCAGCCTGAACCTGCTCCAGGAAGACCAGAACGCCGGTCGCCAGGTGCAGATGAACATGCTGCCGGTGAGCCCCTGGAGCATCGACGAGTTCAAGTTTGCCCACCAGATCATCCCGTCGTTGTACCTGTCGGGTGATTTTGTCGATTATTTCCGTGTGGATGAGCGACGTGTGGCGTTCTACCTGGCCGACGTTTCCGGCCATGGCGCCTCTTCTGCCTTTGTGACCGTGTTGTTGAAGTTCATGACCACACGGCTGTTGTTCGAGTCCAAGCGCAATGGCACCTTGCCGGAGTTCACCCCCTCCGAGGTGCTGGGCCACATCAACCGGGGCCTGATCAGCTGCAAGCTGGGCAAGCACGTGACGATGGTCGGCGGCGTGATCGACGAAGAAACCGGTCTTTTGACCTACAGCATTGGCGGCCACCTGCCGATGCCTGTTTTATACACTCCTGACAGTGTGCGCTACCTGGAAGGGCGTGGCCTGCCGGTGGGCTTGTTCAATGAAGCCACCTACGAAGACCACATCCTGGAACTGCCGCCGACCTTCAGCCTGACGCTGATGTCCGATGGCATCCTGGACCTTCTTCCAGAGCCTACACTCAAAGAGAAAGAAGCCGCCTTGCCCCAAAAGGTCAAGTCGGCGGGCGGCAGCCTGGATGGCCTGCGGCAGGTTTTTGGATTGGCCACGCTAGGGGAGATGCCGGATGATATCGCCCTATTGGTGTTGAGCAGGAATCTTTGATGAGTACCGGAAGAATCCAATTCGCCGAGCAAGACGGGACCTTCGTCCTGAAGTTTGTCGGTGAAGTGCGCCTGACCTTGTGTTCGGCGCTGGATGCGACGATTGAGCGGATCTTCACAGCGCTGAACTTCTCGGCGATCGTGATCGATCTGACCGAAACCCGCAGCATCGATAGCACCACCCTGGGCCTGTTGGCCAAGTTGTCCATTCTGTCGCGGCAGAAGGTCGGCCTGTTGCCGACCGTGGTCACCACCCACGAAGACATCACCCGCCTGCTGCAGTCCATGGGCTTCGATCAGGTGTTCAACATCGTTGACCGCCCAATCCCCTGCCCGGAATGCCTCACCGACCTGCCGTCCCAGGACCAGTCCGAGGAAGTCGTACGGGTCAAGGTGCTGGAAGCGCACAAGATCCTCATGGGCCTCAACGAGTCCAACCGCGAAGCCTTCCACGACTTGGTCAACGCCCTGGAACGCCACTGATCCCCAATTCAAAAATGTGATCAAAATGTGGGAGGGGGCTTGCTCCCGATAGCGGGGTGACAGTCAGTAAATTCATAACTGACCCACCGCAATCGGGAGCAAGCCCCCTCCCACAGTTGATCTGCGACTGGCTTCAAATTGGCAACATAAAAAAGGGCGGCACCCTCACAGGTGCCGCCCTTTCTGCTGCTATCTGCCCTTACAGCTTGGCCGACAACAACGCTTCCAGCTTCTCCTGATCCCGAGCAAACTGACGAATGCCCTCGGCCAGCTTCTCGGTCGCCATCGCATCCTCGTTGGACTCCCAACGGAACTGCGCTTCAGTCATATGCACCCGTGCCTCACCGGCATGGCCTGGCGCCAGCTTGCGCTCCAGCTTGCCTTCATCCGCCGCCAGCTTCTCCAGCAGGTCCGGGCTGATGGTCAGGCGATCACACCCGGCCAGCTCTTCAATCTGGCTCAGGTTACGGAAGCTCGCACCCATCACCACAGTCTTGTAGCCATTGGCCTTGTAGTAGTTGTAGATGCGCGTCACCGACTGCACGCCCGGGTCTTCGGAACCGGTGTAGTCGTTGCCGTTGGCCTTCTTGTACCAATCGTAGATACGGCCCACGAATGGCGAAATCAGGAATACACCCGCTTCAGCACAGGCAACGGCCTGGGCGAAGGAGAACAACAGCGTCAGGTTGGTCTGGATGCCTTCTTTTTCCAGCTTCTCGGCGGCACGGATACCTTCCCAGGTAGAGGCGATCTTGATCAGCACACGGTCACGGCCAACACCGGCTTTGTCGTACAGGTCGATCAGACGGTGCGCACGCTTGAGAATGGCCGCCTCGTCGAACGACAGACGCGCATCCACCTCGGTGGAAATACGGCCCGGCACTACTTTGAGAATTTCTTGACCCACCGCCACCGCAAAGCGGTCACTGGCCAGGCCCACGTCGCCGTTGCAGTCCTGTACACACTCATCCAGCAGCTTGGCATAGCCTGGAATCGATGCAGCCTTGAGCAGCAGGGAAGGGTTGGTGGTCGCGTCTTGCGGCTTGAGCTTGGCGAGGGTAGAGAAATCGCCGGTATCGGCTACGACGGTGGTGAATTGCTTGAGTTGTTCCAGCTTGGAAGTCATGGGCGTGCTCTGTCCTGTGGGTCTAGTGACATTACCCGAGCGCTGGCAGGCGCTCAAGGGCGCAAATGCGTTAGGTCGTTTGCGAGGGCAATAACCTGGAAACGGCCGTTTGAATTACCGGCAGTGGTGCTCAATAGGAGAGCAAAATCGCTGGCAGGTTCAACCCAACTGCCCGATAACCACCCCAATCAAACTGTGAGAGCCGGCTTGCCTGCATGACGCCAGCCCAGCCACTGACATTCACCTGACCCCCATCAGTCAAACTGTGGGAGCTGGCTTGCCTGCGATGACGCCAGTCCAGCCACTGATATTCACCTGACCCCCATCAGTCAAACTGTGGGAGCTGGCTTGCCTGCGATGACGCCAGCCCAGCCACTGACATTCACCTGACCCCCATCAGTCAAACTGTGGGAGCTGGCTTGCCTGCGATGACGCCAGCCCAGCCACTGACATTCACCTGACCCCCATCAGTCAAACTGTGGGAGCTGGCTTGCCTGCGATGACGCCAGCCCAGCCACTGACATTCACCTGACCCCCATCAGTCAAACTATGGGAGCCGGCTTGCCTGCATGACGCCAGCCCAGCCACTGACATTCACCTGACCCCCATCAGTCAAACTGTGGGAGCTGGCTTGCCTGCGATGAAGCCAGTCCAGCCACTGATATTCACCTGACACACATCGCTCAAAACTGTGGGAGCGGGCTTGCTCGCGAAAGCAGCCTGTCAGCCCCAAATACCCCCACTGACACCCAACCCGTCACCGTCCCTCCAACAATTCCCCCGCCTGATCCAGCAACGCCAACGGATCCACCGCCTTATGAATATCCACCGACAACAATTGCCGAAACTTACGCGCCCCCGGGAAACCGGTTCCCAGCCCCAGAACATGGCGCGTGATGTGATGCATCGAGCCACCTGTTGCCAAGTGCTCGGCTATATACGGGCGCAACTGTGCCAGCGCCTCGGCGCGGGTGATGACAGGCGCAGTGCTGCCAAACAGCTGTTGATCCACCTCGGCCAGCAAATACGGATTGTGATAAGCCTCCCGCCCCAGCATCACCCCATCAAACGTCTGCAAATGCTCCTGGCACTGCTGCAACGTCTTGATCCCACCGTTGAGATTAATCTCCAACTCCGGAAAATCCCGCTTCAACTGCGCCGCCACGTCATAGCGCAACGGCGGAATGTCCCGGTTCTCCTTGGGCGACAACCCCTCCAGAATCGCAATCCGCGCATGCACGGTAAAACTGGTGCAACCGGCGTCCTTCACCGTCCCGACGAAATCACACAGCTCGGCATAACTGTCTCGGCCATTAATGCCGATGCGGTGCTTCACCGTCACAGGGATCGACACCGCATCGCGCATCGCCTTCACACAGTCCGCCACCAGGGCCGGGTGCGCCATGAGGATCGCGCCGATCATGTTGTTCTGCACCCGGTCGCTGGGGCAACCGACGTTCAGGTTCACTTCGTCGTAACCGGCGGCCTCGGCCATCCGGGCACAGGCGGCCAGATCAGCCGGAACACTGCCGCCCAATTGCAGCGCCAGCGGGTGCTCGGCTTCGTTGTGGCGCAGGAAGCGCTCGTGGTCGCCGTGGAGGATCGCGCCGGTGGTGACCATCTCGGTGTAGAGCAGGGCGTGTTTGGAGAGCAGGCGCAGGAAGAACCGGCAGTGGCGGTCAGTCCAGTCCATCATGGGGGCGACGGAGAAGCGGCGGGAGAGGGCTTGCGGTGGAGCTATGGCTGAAGGCATTGGAGTCTTGGATGGAGAATGCGAAGGGTGGGCAGTTTATCAGGAATGGGTCGGAGGGGGCTGGGTGTTGATCGTGCGTTGCGAGACCAAAATGTTAAATAAATTTGTCCCCTTCTCCCCACTTTTATCTTAAGATTAATTTTTTTCGACCTTATAGAAACGATGATTTAAGTCTATAAAAACTATGTAGAAGGTGTTCATGTCAAAAGGGAAGCCATCCTTTTTCGGTGCTTCTGAACCCAATAAACCCGGTATGGTAAAGCCTACTAAGCGCGTAAAATTCTCCATCCTAAAACGCCCCCATCTTGCATCTATAGGAACAAATTTTGGGTGTGTAAAGTCGCTATTTTCTGGGAATGAATCGTAATCGGCTAGTACTCTTAGGCCTCGGGCACCTCCGCATCTTTCATTTCTCCAAAAATTTAAGCTGCTCTTTGAGTAATGGCGCAATTTTTCAAAAAATGAACTCATTTCTTCTGTCGATAAAGAGCTGAATGCTGAAGCATGAAGCTGAGTGTCGTCGAAATAGGAAAAATTAAATCGGCAGCGCTCTCTTATATCTCCATTGGATAGCTTTATTTCAACGAAACTATCGAGAAAGCTTACTCGGCGAGGATTTTTGCTGTGGCGGCTCATAGTTTTGGAACTCCGCCTATTTTTCCGTCTCTGTATAGCGAAGAAATAGACCGATCATTCCTGATTATATCCCCTGGGATTTCATCCAAGCGGTAGCAGAAACTTTCCCCATCTTCTTTGCCGACTAGAATTGTTCTATATTTTCCTAGGTGGTCAATGACCTCTAGGTTGTGCGAGGTGAAAATGAATTGAGCTGATTTAGGATTTGTTTCGGGGTTTAGAAAAAGGTCAATGATTATTGGTAGCAAATCTGGATGAAGATTTGTATCAAACTCATCCATGACTAAAGTTCCGCCCCAATATAAAGTGGCCCAATAAGTTTTTAATCTTCTATATAGGGCGGTTGTGCCATGGGATTCTGCAAAGTAGCTAAGAGCTCTGGTGCCTTCTGAACCGCCAGAATGGAAAAAAATGGGGAAATGCTCTATCTCACCCTGCTTGTTGGTGTGTTCATATAATTGTATGTCGGAAATCCCAAGGTCGCATTTGATTATTATGTTTTTCGCAAATTCAAGTGCGCTAGGGACCTGGTGGTAATATTTGTTTACATCCTCATAGGATGAGAAATCTTTATCGTCCAGAACTGTTAAGGCAGATACGTTTCCTCTGACAGCATTGAAGAAGCTCTGAACGTTACTGATGTCGGGGGTCTTTAGGTCTAGCTTGTAAAAATTTAGAGTGTCTATTACTGATGCATTGTTTCTTAGAATTATAAGATCGAGCTCTTCAAGCTCTGAAATTCGATATGTAATTTCGTTTTTTTTTCTTTCGAAAATTTTTGTTTTTCTTGATATTTTTTTGTACAAAACCTCTTTCTCAACTGCTGAAGTGGTTATTGAGGTTTCGTAGATGTAGCGAACGCCGTTTGCTTCGAAGTCAATGTAGAATTCGCATGGCGCAGTGTTTTCAAAGAATGGAGCTACCAAGTTTAAGTCTTTTTCAGCACGCTTAAAAGATCGGGTGCAAAAAGCAGTGAGATACTCTAGTGACCTTAGAATACTAGTTTTGCCGGAAGCATTTGCACCCTTGATGCCCATCACAGTTGAGAGTTTTCTACCCTTAGAGATATTTTTTGGCACTTTTGAATTGAATTCGAATGAAACATCGAATCCATCCTTGAAGGAAAAGTAATTGCTTGCACCAAAGGAGTAAATCATCAAAATTGCCTTAATTCTGTTTCGCGTCAAAAACGCCACGAAACAAGGATATGACATGCTTTGGAAGAGATCCAGCTAAAATTTTGGACTGCCATTGATCAGGTCCAATCATCCCGATTTAGGTCTGGAGAGGGAGGTTGCAATATTCTCGGTAATATTTCCTGCGCGTTTGTCAGCTTGCCTGTCGGACGTGACGTGGCTAAGCTCCTCAAGTCATTGGAAAGCCAGTGGCCGGAGGTGGAAGTCCGTATTGCTAAGGCGTTTTTAACTCCCGAATATTGGAGCTTCGCCCATGCACCACAACACTCGCAGTCCTTCACTTGATCAAAGTAAATCGTCCATCGAATGTCCAAGCAACAACCTATTCCTTGTAAACCCGACCCTCGACCCCGAAACCCTCCTGGCTAACGCCGCCGAAAACCTGGCATCCGCCAACGAAATGGCCGCCACCTTGGCGTTCGACCTCGACGACTCCCAGCGCGCTATCGCCCTGGGCATTCAGCAGTTAATCGAGTTGAGCTCGCTGCTCGTTGACCGAGCCCAGGAGCAGGTTGCGCCTGTAACCGCCCCAGTCAAAGCCTGATAACCAACTCCGCCGCCTTACCCAAGGCGGCAACCTGAACTCATGCTGTCCCCCAGCAAAGTTTCATAATTCCCTGCGCAGTTGAGGTCTACGATTCCCTGCAAGAGAGGACCCCCGCGCCTCCAGCCCATAGGGAGTTGAAACCATGATCTCGAATCTCGTCAGAGTTGTGATGATCACCGGCACGTTGATGTTGAGTGCTTGTTCATCTTCACCCGCCGTGAGCAGTGACCCGTGCTTTTCAGGTGGATGCCAGGCATTTGGGGACCATAGCCCCAGCAAAGCAGCGAAGATGAATTTTGGTGGCAGTGGGTTGGGAAGTAGTTATGGGGAGTATGGGGCGGGGTTGTTGCATGATGATTGATGAGGGTGGTGAGGCAGTCAGTGGTGTGTTGACTGACACATGGCAATCGGGAGCAAGCCCCCTCCCACAGTTTGATCTTCAGTGGTCAGGCGTTTGGCGACCGTAGCTCCAGCGAAGCTGCCAAGATGAATTTTGTTGGCAGTGGGCGGGGAGTATGGTTCGGGGTTGTTGCGTGATGATTGATGCCGCGCTGGGCTGCTGCAGCCCGCTTGAGTGATGACGTGTAGGGGCGAGCTTGCTCGCGAAAAACTTGAGGGCGCGGTGGTGAATCAGGATGCCCGCGTTATCGTTGGCGATTTTCGCGAGCAAGCTCGCTCCTACAGAGAACCTAGTGGCCGCCTTTCATACGCCGGGCGATCAGGTAGAGGCCCAGGCCGACCATGGCTGTTGCGGCGCCGATGTAGCCGGTGCTGGTCCAGCCGAGGTCGGCAGTGATGGCCATGCCGCCAAACCACGGGCCCAGGGCATTTGCCAGGTTGAACGCCGCATGGTTCGAAGCCGCCGCCAAGCTCGGCGCTTCGTGTGCGATGTCCATCAGGCGAATCTGCAACGGTGCTGCCAGCGCAACCATGGTGCCAACCAGTCCCATGCTCAGCAGCACGCCCCACAGCGACGCCGCGGCGAAGGGGAAGAACAGCAGCACGGCCATCGACCACACCAATATCAAGCCCACCGCCCGAAACTGCATGCGATCAAACAGCTTGCCACCGGCAATGTTACCGATGATGCCGCCGACGCCGAACGCGGCGAGGCCGAAGGGAATCCACTGCGGCGAGACCTTGGTCACTTCCAGCATGGTCGGCGCCAGGTAGCTGAATACGCAGAACATACCGGCAAAGCCAATCGCGCCGATGGACAGGGCCATCCAGACCTGGGGTTTGGTGAAGGCGCGCAGCTCCTTGCGCGGGTCGCTGCGTTGTTCGTCGTGGCGGTGGGGCACGAATTGCCAGACCAGGGCGATGGTGAGCAGGGCGATCACGCTGACCAGGGCGAACGCCGAGCGCCAGCCCAGGTGTTGGCCGAGGAAGGTGGCGATGGGGTTGCCGAGCAGCATGGCCAGGGTCAGGCCCATCATCACGCGGGCTACGGCGCCGGCGCGTTTGTCGGTGGGCACCATGCTGGAGGCAACCACGGCGGCGATGCCGAAGTAGGCGCCGTGGGGCAGGCCGCTGATAAAGCGGAAGGCCACCAGCGAGCCGAAGGTAGGGGTGAAGGCGGTGGCGAAGTTGCCCAGGGCGTACAGGCCCATCAGCAACAGCAGCATGTGTTTGCGCAGCAGCTTGGCGCCGAGGATGGCCAGCAGTGGAGCGCCGACCATCACGCCCAGGGCGTAGGCGCTGATGGCGTGGCCGACTTGAGGTTCGCTCAAGCCCAGGTTCTGGGCGATGTCGGGCATCAGGCCCATGATGGCGAATTCGCCGGTGCCGATCGCGAAGGCGCCTACGGCCATGGCCGCTTCCATTTTCGCGGCGCTGCGCGCGGGCAGTACGTGCCCGGGTGTTTGCTGGGTAGTCATGGGTAACTCTGTGTGGAAGGTGTGCACGAAGGACAGCTGCCGATGCTACGCAGGCAACGGCGAAGGTGTCTAGAACCGCCATTTGCGTGAGAGTTCCGGGCCTGTGACCGCAGGTCGCGGCTGTCAGGCTTGACACCGGCGCATTAAAACCCGCGATTTAGGCCTGTCAATTGGCCAAACGGCGCATAAACGCTGTTTAGCGTGATATTCTGCGCGCCGTCTTGGTCTAGTCTTTCCCTGGTGCGTACACCCGTATACGTCCCAGCGGTTGGCTGTCGCCCAGGTAGCTGAAGCCAATAACGATAAGAAGTCAGCGCAGAAGGGACATAACAGTGAGGTCGATCCATCGGCCTTGTGTGCCCACCCTGCAGCCTTCATGTGAATGTGCAGACCCCGCGGTACGTTGCCTGACGTAGCGTGAACGAGGGTTACTCATGATCGGGGGCGGTAGGGCGGATGGCGTTTTATCATAGGTGCTACTGATGTTTAAAAAAGTAAACACTGCCCTGCTGGGGCTGGCTTTGTCGATGGGGATCACGTCCGTTCACGCGGAAGAGGCAAAGAAAGTCGATGTGCTGCTGATCGGCGGCGGCATCATGAGTGCGACCCTGGGTGTCTGGCTCAATGAGCTGGAACCGGACTGGTCGATGGAGATGGTCGAGCGCCTCGATGGCGTGGCCGAAGAAAGCTCCAACGGCTGGAACAACGCCGGTACCGGTCACTCGGCCCTGGCTGAGCTGAACTACACCCCGGAAGACAAGAACGGCAACGTTGAGATCCCTAAGGCGGTCGAGATCAACGAAGCGTTCCAGATCTCCCGTCAGTTCTGGTCCTGGCAGGTTCAGCAGGGCGTGTTGAAGAACCCGCGTTCGTTCATCAACTCCACACCGCACATGAGCTTTGTGTGGGGCGATGACAACATCAAGTTCCTGAAAAAGCGCTACGAAGCCCTGAAGGCCAGCCCGTTGTTCGCTGGCATGCAGTACTCCGAAGACCCGGCGCAAATCGCCAAGTGGGTTCCGCTGATGATGGAAGGGCGTGATCCGAAGCAGAAGATCGCGGCCACCTGGAGCCCGATCGGTACCGACGTGAACTTCGGCGAGATCACCCGCCAGTTCGTCGCTCACCTGCAAACCACGCCGAAGTTTGACTTGAAGCTGTCGAGCGAAGTGCAGGACATCACCCGCAACGACGACGGTTCGTGGCGCGTGAGCTACAAAAACCTCAAAGACGGCACCAAGACTGAAACCGACGCCAAGTTCGTGTTCATCGGCGCCGGCGGCGGTGCCCTGCACCTGCTGCAGAAGTCGGGCATTCCTGAAGCCAAGGAATACGCGGGCTTCCCGGTCGGTGGTTCGTTCCTGGTGACCGAGAACCCGACCATCGCCGAGCAGCACCTGGCCAAGGCCTACGGTAAAGCCTCGGTCGGTTCGCCACCGATGTCGGTTCCGCACCTGGATACCCGCGTGCTGGATGGCAAGCGCGTGATCCTGTTTGGCCCATTCGCAACCTTCTCGACCAAGTTCCTGAAAGAAGGCTCGTACCTGGACCTGCTGACCAGCACCACCACCCACAACATCTGGCCCATGACCAAAGTCGGTATTCGTGAATACCCACTGGTCGAGTACCTCGCCGGCCAACTGATGCTGTCGGACGACGACCGCTTCAAGGCGCTGCAAGAGTACTTCCCGAACGCCAAGCAGTCCGACTGGCGCCTGTGGCAAGCCGGCCAGCGCGTGCAGATCATCAAGCGTGACGAAGAGCAGGGCGGCGTGCTGAAACTGGGTACCGAAGTGGTCAGTTCTGCCGACAACTCCATTGCCGGCCTGTTGGGTGCATCGCCAGGCGCGTCCACCGCAGCTCCGATCATGCTGACCGTGCTGCAAAAAGTCTTCAAGGACAAGGTAGCAAGCCCGGCCTGGCAGGAAAAACTGCACCAGATCGTGCCAAGCTACGGCACCAAGCTGAACGACAGCCCTGAAGCGGTTGCCAAGGAATGGGCCTACACCGCCGGTATCCTGCAACTGACCCCGCCACCTGCGATCCCGCAACTGGCTGCTCCACAGGCTACCGAGGCTGCCAAGCCTGCGGCTGAGCCAAGCAAGCCGGCGTCTGACCTGGCGCTGTAAGCAATACCCACGAAAAAGCCCGCTGAACCGGTGACGGTCAGCGGGCTTTTTTGTGCGTGAATGATCAGGCGCGCGGTGGGTGTCGCTCCACCGGGGGAAGCTCAGCCGTACGCTCGGCCGCTGCCAGCGCAGCCTTCAAACCCGCTTGGTTCAGGGGCACGCAATACCCCGGTTTAGCCCGCTCGAATCGCCAGCTTTCATCCAGCCCTCCGGCATCCACGGCATCGAAACCCAGTTCGTCGAGTAACCTAATCACTTGCGCCTTTGCCGCAGCGTCATCTGCTGCCACTGGCAATGCGCGGCGGTCAGGAGCGCCGCGCGGGCGGGCATCCTGCGTCAGGTCTGGGGCGAAGATCGCATTAAATACTTTTACCACGTGTGATTGCGGCAAATGGTCGGCCAGCAATCGGCTGGTGGTGGTTTCAAACCGGTCCAGTTGCGGGATATGCCCATCGCGATCGGGGTAGTAATTGTTGGCGTCCATCACCGTCTTGCCCTCCAGCCATTGGGCAGGGACGCTGCGGTAGTGCTCCAGCGGAATCGCCACGAGTACCACATCGCCAAACCTGGCGGCATCATCCGCGCTGCCCACTTGCACGCCGAGTATGCCGCTCACCACGCTGCTCATGGTGTGTGGGCCGCGGGAATTGCTCAACATCACCTTATGCCCGGCGGCAAGCGCCAGTTGCGCCACGGCACGCCCGATAAAACCTGCTCCAATCACGCCAATCTTCATGTGCTTGCTCCAGTGGAAGTAGGAAGTGGCTATGATGATTGGCAACCATAACGTGATAAATCAGCATTTCGGTGTGGGTGTTGTTACTGGGAGTTGGGAATGATGGACCGCCTATCAAGCATGAACGCCTTCGTGATAGCCGCTGAATTGGGCTCCTATGCGAGGGCCGCCGAACGCTTGGGCATGTCGCCGCAGATGGTGGCCAAGCATGTCACCGCGTTGGAACAACGTTTGGGTGCGCGATTGCTCAACCGCACTACGCGTCGACAAAGCCTGACTGAACTGGGAGGGGAGTATTACGAACGCTGCAAGCATATCCTGACGGAGGCCGAGGCCGCCGACTCCCTGGCACAGGTCATGAACGACACGCCGCGCGGCAAGCTGAAGGTCACTGCCCCGGTGACCTTTGGCTCCTACAGCCTGATGCCGTTGATTACCGGGTTTTTACGTGACAACCCACAGGTAGAAGTCGATTTGCACCTGACGGATCGTTTCGTTGACTTGGTGGAGGAGGGCTACGACGCCGCGTTTCGCATTGGTCCGCTGGGCACGAGCGGCCTGACGGCGAGGCCCCTTGCACCTTATCGGTTGGTGGCCTGCGCTGCGCCGGCTTACCTGATGGCGCGAGGTACGCCGCAGAAGCCGGTAGATCTTGAACATCATGAGTGCCTGGGGTACGCCTTTTCATCGCGTCCGGCGGATCGAGAGTGGGTGTTCTTCCAGGGCACGGTTTCCTACAAGGTACAGGTGGCCAGTCGTTTGCTCATCAATGAAAGCCGGGCCTTGATGTCGGCGGCTTTGGATGGCTTTGGCATTGTGCTCGGCCCGCAAGACTTTCTGCGAACGGCGTTGGCGAGTGGCGAGTTGGTGCGGGTGCTACCGGAATTTGAGGCTCCGAGCCGGTCGATGCATTTGGTCTATACCGCAAACCGCCAGCGCACCGCCAAGTTGCGGCGCTTTGTCGAGACTGTGCTGGGACGTTTTGGTCCGGTATGAAGACTCATCACCATGGCGGTCGCCGGGAGGCACGTTAAAGGTCTACAGGTTCAGCAACCCGACAGACATCTCCTGTTAAAAATAACCCAGGCCCAAGCAGGGCCCGGCTGCAACAAAGGAAGGATTTCTTTCTGATGCAGGTGTTGGGCGTTCGCGCCCGAGGGTTTTGTATGTTGCTACGTTATGCAGCATTGGCCGCCATGGTGGTCGCCGCTTCCGGGTGTGTGCAAGAGCGCGTTGTGCATGAGCGCAGGCCGGTACAGCATGAGTATGTTGATGTGGTGGCGCCGCAACCGCCGCCGGTGCAGGTGATCGAAGTCGAGCCGGCGGTGCGCGAAGGTTATATCTGGTCACGCGGTTACTGGCGTTGGGAAGGCGGGCGTTATGTGGCGGTGCACGGCCATTGGGAGCCGGTGCGCCAAGGCTATCGTTACGTACACCCGCACTGGGTGCAGCGCAATGATGGCTACCACTGGCAGATCGGCGGCTGGGTTCGCTGACCCAACGCAATCTCCCATTGTAGGAGCGAGCTTGCTCGCGAAAAACTCACGGGCACCGCGGGCTTTCTGAATGCTCGCGTAATCGTTGACGTTTTTCGCGAGCAAGCTCGCTCCTACACAAAAATCGGCTTAGCCGAGCCGTTTCATCCCCGCTGCCTTGGCCGCGTTCAGATCAAAGGTGGCGGTGTACTCGCAACCGGCCGCATGGCCACAGCGTTCAACCAGACAGTCGGCAAAGTCGGCTTTGCCTGCGCTGAACTTGCGCAATGCCTGCCAGATGATGTCGGCGTGCTCGACGGTCAGTTCCCGTGTGTGCAACAAGGTTTCCAGCACCGTCACCACGTCGCTTTTGGCCGACTGGTAGCAGGACTGCAACACCCACACCAACTCCGTAAGCGTCACCAGGCTGACAAAGCCGGGCGAGGCGGCGGTGAGCGATTCGATCAGTTGGGACGCCTTGGCGGATTGAACCGGGTCGTCCTGGGTCACATAACGCACCAGCACGTTGGTATCCAGGCCGATCATCCAGCGGTTGCTCCCTGGGCCGCGATGGCGCGGTTCATGTCTTCGATAGACACGGCATGGGCAGGCTTGCGGATCAACCCCTTGAGGTCCTTGACGGTTTTGCTGGCGGCGATCATGGAAAACTTGCCGTCTTCCATCTCGACGAATTCCACCCGGTCGCCGGTTTCCAGGCCCAGGGCTGTCCTGACCTGTACAGGGATGGTGATTTGCCCTTTTGAAGTGAGTGTGGCGGTAGCCATAGTGAAGATCTCCATCGTGATATTCCTTACCTTAGGGTAAGGAATGACAGAGGACAATATCCGTTGGTCCATAGGTCGCTCGCAGGTGTGAGTCAGTCGGTAGTAAAACCCTAGTCCGAATGCTCGATACTCACACCGTTGGCTACGCCCCAAACAGATACAAACTATGACCGACCGCCGCTGGCTTACTGCACCACGCGATAGCACGGCACATACGCTGCGCCGCCCGGCAGTTTCATGCGGTGCTGGGCCACGAACGCCTTCAATAGTTCATCCAGCGGTTTCATGATCGCCGGGTCACCATGGATCTCATACGGGCCGTTTTCCTCGATCAGGCGGATGCCCTTGTCCTTGACGTTACCCGCCACGATCCCCGAGAACGCCCGGCGCAGGTTGGCTGCCAGTTCATGGGGCGGCAGCGCGTGGCTCAGTTGCAGGCTGGCCATGTTTTCGTGGGTAGGATCGAACGGGCGCTGGAAGCCTTCGTCGATCTTCAGCAGCCAGTTGAAGTGGAACGCGTCGTTACGCTCACGGCGGAACTGCTTCACCGCCTTGAGGCCGGCCGTCATCTGGCGCGCCACTTCGGCGGGGTCGTCGATGATGATCTGGTAATGCTGCTGAGCCGCTTCGCCGAGGGTGGCGCCGACGAACGCGTGCAATTGTTCCAGGTAAGGCGCGGCGTGTTTGGGCCCGGTCAACACCACCGGGAACGGCACGTCGCGGTTGTCGGGGTGCATCAGGATGCCCAGCAGGTACAAAAACTCTTCTGCCGTGCCGGCGCCGCCGGGGAAGATGATGATGCCGTGGCCGACGCGCACGAAGGCTTCCAGGCGTTTTTCGATGTCCGGCAAAATCACCAGCTCATTGACGATGGGGTTCGGTGCTTCGGCCGCGATGATGCCTGGCTCGGTCAAGCCCAGGTAACGCCCGCCGGTGATGCGTTGCTTGGCGTGGGAAATGGTCGCGCCCTTCATAGGGCCTTTCATCACGCCAGGGCCGCAACCGGTGCACACGTCGAGGCTGCGCAGGCCCAGTTCGTGCCCGACTTTCTTGGTGTATTTGTATTCTTCGGTGTTGATCGAATGGCCGCCCCAACACACCACGATCTTGGGCTCCACACCCGGGCGCAGCGTACGGGCGTTGCGCAGCAGGTGGAACACGTAGTCGGTGATGCCTTGGGAGTTGCTCAGGTCGATGCGCTGGCTGTCCAGTTCGTTCTCGGTGTAGACGATGTCACGCAAGGCGCTGAACAGCATCTCGCGGGTGCTGGCGATCATCTCGCCATCGACAAAGGCATCGGCCGGGGCGTTGAGCAGTTCCAGGCGCACGCCGCGGTCCTGCTGGTGAATACGCACTTCAAAGTCTTTGTAGGCGTCGAGGATGGTCTTGGCGTTGTCGATATGCGCGCCGGTGTTGAGGATGGCCAAGGCGCATTGGCGGAACAGGGTGTAGATGCTGCCGGTGCCGGCTTCACTCAGTTGCTGCACTTCACGTTGGGACAGGGTTTCGAGGCTGCCCTTGGGGCTGACGGAGGCATTGATGACTTGACGTTGGGGCATTCTGATTCCTTGAAAGCACAGCCACCGCGCCCGTTTCGGGGCGATGGCTTGAGAATGGTGAGCGCCAATTAAGGTCGCACGAGACGGTTATTTACCTCAGGCGCGAGGCCCAGCGCAAATACCGTCCAGCACCATCATGCCGCAGAACTTACTGAATCAGCTTCCAGTTTTTGTAGAAAACCCGACGCAGGGTAAAGACCAGCCCGGCAAAGCCTGCGATCACAGCGTTGAGCACTGACGGCAGCAAGGTCGGGCGCACGATGTCGATGAACAGGCAGTAGCGCTTGGCGTCGTTTTTGTTGAAGGACGCATGCATCAGGGTGTCATCGAAGATAAACAGCGGGTCGTCGTGCCAGTAGTGCTTGTGCTTGCCTACCTGGATATACACGCCTTCGTGGTGGGGCGCCGGGGCCATGTTGTAGAGCACGCGGAACATCATGCGCAGGGGGCCGAAGTGAAAGGACGTGGAACGGTTTTCGTTGAACACCGAGACGCCGATGGTCTTCACGAATGGCAGTTTCTTGCGCAGTTGCGGGATATCCAGCGTGGTCTCGATGGGGCGGCCGTACCACTGGAAAAACAACATGCCGCGTTTCTTCTCGGCCATGCGTGCGTCCAGGTACCCGATGATTTCATCCTTGCGGGCCATGGCGTCGTCGATCACCTGTTGCAGGTCTTCGCGCCAGGCCGGTGGCAGGTCTTGCATCGTATAGACATGCCGGTTGCGGCTGCTCAGCAGATCGAGCAGGGTGTTGAACGGTGCCAGCACCCAGGTATTGCGACCGTTGCCGATGAAGTATTTCTTGATGGTGGCGCGGTCGTAGAGGCCGTTGCGCAAGAAATCATAGACACCGCACACCACCACCAGCAGCAGAAACACCAGGCAGGTTCGCGGAAAACAGCCCATCAATAGCAACACACCGAGTACCCAGGCGAGGGACACCAGCTTCTTGCCGACAGCACTTTTGCTCATGAAACATGGCTCCAACTTTGAAACATAATGAAACAATATCGTCATGATAGGGCTTTATGGGCCGCGCAGGCGTTTTAAATGGTTCGAAAATTGTGAAGCCTCTGCACAATTTTTAACCCCCTGCTGGGGCGAGCCGGGGGCGTTGTGGATTGAATTTTGAGAACAGAAGATTTGCGACTATCGTGACGCTTCGGTTTTTTGGACGTCATAGACCGGTACGATTGAAGTTGAATGGCCACCATTGGCCTTCGGCACCTTGGAAGAGGCAGAAATTTTTATGATCATCAAACCGCGGGTTCGTGGCTTTATCTGTGTGACCGCCCACCCTGTTGGCTGTGAAGCGAACGTCAAAGAGCAGATCGACTACGTAACCAAAAACGGCGTCATCGAAGGCGGCCCTAAAAAGGTACTGGTCCTCGGTGCCTCCACCGGCTACGGCCTGGCCGCGCGCATTAGTGCTGCGTTTGGCTGCGGCGCCGACACCCTGGGCGTGTTTTTTGAGAAAGAAGGCGAAGAAGGCAAACTGAGCTCCGCCGGCTGGTACAACAGCGCGGCGTTCGAGAAGTTTGCCGTGGAAAAAGGCCTGTACGCCAAGAGCATCAACGGCGACGCGTTTTCCGACGAGATCAAGCGCCTGACCATCGAGACCATCAAGAAAGACCTGGGCAAGATCGACCTGGTGGTCTACAGCCTGGCCGCGCCGCGCCGTACCGACCCGCAAGGCGTGGTGCACACCTCCACCCTGAAGCCAATCGGCAAGGCCGTCACCCTGCGCGGTATCAACACCGACAAGGGCGTGGTGGTCGACACCACGCTTGAGCCTGCAACCCAGGAAGAAATCGACGGCACCGTGAAGGTCATGGGCGGCGAAGACTGGCAGCTGTGGATCGATGCCCTGCGTGACGCCGATGTGTTGGCCGAAGGCGCCAAGACCACCGCCTTCACCTACCTCGGTGAGAAGCTGACCCAGGACATCTACTGGAACGGCTCCATCGGCGAAGCCAAGAAAGACCTGGACAAGAAAGTCCTGACCCTGCGCGAAAACCTCGCGGCGCTCAAGGGCGACGCCCGCGTGTCGGTGCTCAAGGCCGTGGTCACCCAGGCCAGCTCGGCGATCCCGATCATGCCGCTGTACCTGTCGTTGCTGTTCAAGGTGATGAAAGAGCAGGGCACCCACGAAGGCTGCATCGAGCAAGTCTACGGCCTGTTCAAGGACAGCCTGTACGGTAAAGAACCTAAGCTCGACGCCGATGGCCGCTTGCGCGCCGACCTGGCTGAGCTGGAACCCAAGGTCCAGGACGCCGTGGCCGCGCTGTGGAATCAGGTTACCGACGACAACGTCAATGAGATCAGCGACTTTGCCGGCTACAAGGCCGAGTTCCTGCGCTTGTTCGGCTTTGAAGTCGATGGCGTGGATTACGACGCGGATGTGAACCCGACCGTCAAAATCAACGGCCTGATTCAAGCTTAAGGTCTGATCCGGACCAAAATGTGGGAGGGGGCTTGCTCCCGATGGCGGCGTATCAGTCACTATCTTCAGTGGCTGACACCCTGCTATCGGGAGCAAGCCCCCTCCCACATTTGATCCGAGTCTTTTCAGACACTTCTTACGCCCCGACGCGCGCCTCTCTCTTCCAGATCTGCCAGACTCCAGCTGCTATCAAGCCACGCTAACGGAGGATCTGATGACGATTCGTGCAGTAGTTTTTGATTTCGGCGGTGTCCTGTTCGACTGGAGCCCGCAGCACCTGTACCGCAAGCTGATTGCCGATGAGGCAGAGCGGCAGTGGTTTCTCGACAACATCTGCACCCAGGCCTGGAACACCGAGCAAGATGCCGGTCGTACCCTGGCCGAAGCCACCCGCACCCTGATTGACCTGCATCCCGATCACGAACCCTTGATCCAGGCTTACTACGAGCGCTGGCACGAGATGCTGCGCGGTGAGTTAGCCGACGGCGTGGCGATTCTCAAGGCCTTGCACAAGGCCGATATGCCGTTGTTCGGGCTTACTAACTGGTCGGCGGAGACCTTCCCCTACGCCCGGGCCCACTATCCGTTCCTGCAACTCTTTCGAAACATCGTCGTGTCCGGCGAATTGAAATTGATCAAGCCTGACCCGGCGATCTACCACGCCAGCCTTGATCAGGTCCGCGCTCACCTGCCGGACATAAAACCGAGTGAAGTGGTGTTTATTGACGATGTCGCCGGCAACACCGAGGCTGCTATCGCGTTGGGCTGGCAGGGCATTCATCATGTATCTGCCGAGCGTACCGCCGCGCGTCTGCGGGCGTTGGGCGTGGCCTTTAATGTGCCCACTTTTCCATGACGAAATCGACGAATGCCCGCAGCTTGGGCAGGCGGTAACGGTCATGGCGATACAGCAGGTGCATCGGGCGGCTGGGCAATTTATACGTGGTTAACAGGGCCACCAGCTTGCCGCTCTCCAGGTCCGGTTGCACCAGGGCATCGGCCAGCATCGTGATGCCCATGCCGTTGACGGCCGCCTGGCGCAAGCCTTGCGAGCTGTTGATGGTCAATGAACCCGCCACCGGAACCTCCACCTCGCTGCTATCCTCGCTCATGCGCCACAGTTTGTCGGTGTCACGCCAGTTGTCGTTCGCAGGGTAGGCGAACGCCAGGCAGTCATGTTGTTGCAGGTCCTGCGGGGTCTGCGGCGTGCCGCGTCGCGCCAGGTAGGCAGGTGATGCGCAGAGGGTGAGCGTGTAGGGCTGCATGGGCCGGGCGATCAGGCTGGAGGTCCCCAGTTCACCGAGACGGATCGCTACGTCGAAGCCACTGTCGACCAGGTCCATGCGTTCATTGCCCAGCACTACGTACAGGTCGATAAGTGGATAACGCTGGGAAAACTCGCTCAAGGCCGGCACCAGGCGTTCGGTGCCGAACACAGGAGGCGCGGTGATACGCAGGCTGCCTTTAGGGGCTTCGCTGTGGATCTGCTCGGCCAGCAGTTCGGAGTCCGCCACCAGCCCCAGCACTTCCAGGCAGCGCTGGTAATATTGCCCGCCAAATTCGGTCAGGTTCTGCTTACGCGTGGTGCGTTTGAGCAAGCTCACGCCCAGCCGTTGCTCCAGCGCCCGCAGATGGTTGCCCACCATGGTGGTCGACATCCCGCATTCTTGCGCGGCGGCAGTCATGCTGCCGGTTTCAACCACTTTCACGTACACCGACATTGCCTGGAACAGATCCATTATCAAGCCCTGATTTAAAGTCATTGCAGATATTCGCAGTTTATCCAGCGCAGGTGGTTAACGATACTTCCATCACCGCAACGATGCACTGGAGCCGCTACCATGACCGCCGCCTGCCTGATGAGCACCTACCAACCCTTGGCCCTGAGCTTCACCCGTGGCCTGGGCACGCGCCTCTGGGACCAGCAGGGCCGCGAATACCTGGACGCTGTCGCCGGCGTGGCAGTGACCAATGTCGGCCATTCCCACCCCAGGCTGGTGGCGGCCATCAGTGAACAGGCCGGCTTGCTGCTGCACACCTCCAACCTCTACAGCATCGACTGGCAACAACAGCTGGCCCAGCGCCTGGCGCAGCTGTCGGGGCTCGATCGCGCGTTCTTCAACAACTCCGGCGCTGAGGCCAACGAGACAGCCCTGAAACTGGCGCGCTTGCATGGCTGGAAAAAAGGCATTGAACAGCCGTTGGTGGTGGTGATGGAAAACGCCTTTCACGGCCGCACGCTGGGCACCATGGCCGCCAGTGACGGGCCATCGGTGCGCCTGGGCTTTCAGCGCCTGCCGGGGGATTTCATCAAGGTAGGCTTTGGCGATATGCAGGCTTTGGAGGTGATCACTGCGCAGTTCGGCACGCGCATCGCAGCCGTGCTGCTTGAGCCGATCCAGGGTGAAAGTGGTGTGGTGGTGGCGCCAGTGGGTTATCTCAAAGCCTTGCGCGATCACTGCACGCGCCACGGCTGGCTGATGATGCTCGACGAAATCCAGACCGGCATCGGGCGCACTGGCGCCTGGTTTGCCTTCCAGCACGAAGGCATCGTGCCAGACGTAATGACCCTGGCCAAAGGCCTCGGCAACGGCGTGCCCATCGGCGCCTGTCTGGCCCGTGCCGCGGTTGCTGCGCTGTTCACTCCAGGCAGCCATGGCAGTACCTTTGGTGGCAACCCGCTGGCGTGCCGTGTCGGTTGCACCGTGCTGGATATCATTCATGAGCAAGGCTTGTTGCAAAACGCCGCACACCAGGGCGAACACTTGCTGGCGCGCTTGCGCATGGAGCTGGACGGGCACCCGCACGTCCGGGCAATTCGTGGCAAAGGCTTGATGATCGGGATTGAGCTGGCCAGCCCTTATCGCGACCTGGCCCAACGTGCCGCCCAGGAGCACGGGCTGCTGATCAACGTCACACGGGGCAAGATCATTCGCCTGTTGCCGCCGCTGACGTTGCACAGCAAGGAAGTCGAAATGATCGTACGTGCCATCACCCGACTACTGGCTTGAAATGCAATCAAAGTGTGGGAGGGGTTCAGAGGGAGGGGCCATTCAGCCATTCCTGGTTCATGGTTTCGGTATCTCCCAGGTATTCCAGCAACCACGCCATGGCCGGCGAAAGCTTGCTCTGCGCCCACGCCACGCATGATGGGCTGGCTGGAAAGGGCCTGCTCAATTGCAGCGCCACCAACTCGCCGCGCTCGATCCATGGCAATACCTGATGGGCCGGCGCCATCCCTACACACAGCCCATCGCGTAGGCAATCCAGGGCCGAAGCCCAGTTGGGCACCACTAGGCGGCGCTGGTTATCCAGGGTCCAGGTGTCACGCTTGGGCAGATTGCGCGAGGTGTCGGTCATGCACAGTGAGGCGAAAGGGCGCAATTGGTCATCACTGAGCAAGCCTTCCACCGCCGCCAAGGGGTGCCGAACACTGACCACACACAGCCAGTTCAGCAGGCCCATGTCGCGGAAGCTGAAGTGACTCGCCACCGGCACCGCGCTGGTGGCGCCGATCACGATGTCGGTGCGCTCATCGGCCAGCGCATCCCATACGCCGTTGTACACCTCGTATTCGAGCAGCAGTTCCACCTCGGGAAACTGCCGATAGAAGTCCAGCACCAGTTGGCGGCAGCGTTGGGGTTTGACGATGGAGTCCACCGCCACCTTCAACTGGCCGCTCCAGCCATTGGCCACCTGCTGGCACAAGCGTCGGGTGCCGAGCATTTTCTTCATCACGCTGCGGGCTTCGTCGATAAACAGGCGGCCTGCGGGGGTCAGTTCCACGTCGCGATGCCGGCGCACAAACAAGGGCACGGCCACCCATTCTTCAAGTTGGCGTACGGTGTAACTGATGGCCGACGGTACGCGGTGCAGTTCCTGGGCGGCGGCGCTGAAGCTGCCGTGACGGGCGACGGCGTCGACCACATCCAGAGAATATTCCGACCACATGTGGGCTGCCTTCAAAATTATTGATGAGAGTGTCCAATTATTATCGCTTCACACAGATTTTGTCAGCTTCATAATGGGCGCCAGTCAGCAAATAGTTTGATGGCAGTTTTTACAAGGCTTCGATGAAAAATTCTTTTGGTTTTACCTGGTATCTGGCGGGGCTGAGTATGCTCGGCTATCTCGCCATGGACATGTACTTGCCGGCGTTTGGCGCCATGGGCGAGCAGTTGAATATTGGTGCTGGCGCGGTGGGCGCCAGCTTGAGCATTTTTCTCGCCGGCTTTGCGGTGGGGCAGTTGGTGTGGGGGCCGCTCTCGGACCGCTTGGGGCGCAAACCCATCCTGCTTGCCGGCCTGAGCCTGTTTGTGCTCGGTTGCCTGGGCATGTTCTGGGTCGAGACCACCCCACAACTGCTGGCGCTGCGCTTTATACAGGCGATTGGCGTGTGTGCCGCAGCCGTGAGCTGGCAGGCATTGGTGATTGATCGCTACCCGGCCGACAAGGCCCATCGCGTCTTCGCCAGCATCATGCCATTGATGTCGCTGTCGCCGGCTCTTGCACCGTTGTTGGGCGCCATGGTGTTGAATCACTTTGGCTGGCAGGCGATCTTCGGCGTGTTGCTGGTGGTCTCGCTATTGCTGCTGTTGCCGACCTTGTTCCTGCGTAGTCTGCCCAAGCGTGTGGAGCACAAGGGCGGACCCACGCGTCTGGGGTACGGACAGTTGCTCACCTCGCGGGTGTTTACCGGCAACGTGATGATTTTCGCCGCCTGTTCGGCCAGCTTCTTCGCATGGCTCACGGCCTCGCCGTTCATCCTCGGCGGCATGGGCTACAGCCCGAATGACATCGGCCTGAGCTACGTACTGCCGACCCTGGCGTTTCTCGTTGGCGGCTACAGTTGCCGCAGCGCCTTGCAGCACCTGGCGGGCAAAACCCTGTTGCCGTGGTTGCTGGGCGCCTATTGCCTGAGCATGGTGGCGCTGTACCTGGTGGCCACCTTGAGCGTGCCGACCCTGACCACCTTACTGATTCCGTTCTGCCTGATGGCGCTGTGCAACGGCGCCAGCTACCCGATCGTGGTGGCGAATGCGCTGATGCCGTTTGCAGAAAACTCCGGCAAGGCCGCGGCCCTGCAAAACACCCTGCAACTGGGCCTGTGCTTCCTGGCCAGCTTGTTGGTGTCGTCGATGATCGAGCAACCGCTGATGATCACGGTGATTGTGATGTTGGCGACGGCGCCGCTGGCGGTGTTGGGGTATTGGCTGGCACGGCCGAAGCGCAATACTTCCGAACTGGCCAGCGCCTGAGCTGACAATACGATCAAACTGTGGGAGGGGGCTTGCCTGCGATAGCGGTCTGTCAGTTAGCCCATCTGGCACTGATACACCGCTATCGCAGGCAAGCCAGCTCCCACATTTTTTTGAGTTTCTTCAGTTAGAACGTCACTTCCATGTTCAGCGTCGGCGTTGAGGTGCGGCTGCCACGGCCACCGTCCACGCCGAACTTGTTATGCCAGTACTCATACCCCACCCCCAGGTACAGGTTCGGCTTGACGCTTTTACCCGGCCGTACCGCCACCATCAGCGCCGTGCGCATGAGCGCTTCCGGTGCCGTATCGCGGCCATGGTAGTCCTCGCCTTTCTCCCCGACGTAATTGATAAACACCTGGAATTTCGCCGCATGGTTGCCGACCTCGAACGGGCGCATCCACGTCAGGTTAAGCATGTAGGTGTCGTCGAAGGTGTGGTTCGACTCTTGCGCGCCGGGAATGCCGGTGTGGTTCTTTTCCTTGTAGTACATCAGGCTCAGGTCCAGCACGCCGACGGTGTTGAACTTCAAGGTCGGGCCGATCACCAGCGCGCGCTTTTTGGCTGAGGCGAAGTTGTTGTTGCGGTTGGCGTCGAAACCCAGGGTCAGGGCGTAATCCTTGATCAACCCGGTGCCCGGCGGCAGATCGAACACGCGCGAGGCATACAGCTGGTGCCGGTACACGGCATACACCTCGCTGCCGCCATGGTCGGTGCCCTTGCGTGGGTCGCGGCTATCGGACAGAAACACATCGAGGTTGAGGAAGTTGCTGCCGTAGCGGTAGCCGCTGGCGTGGGTGAAGCTGTAGATGCGCTTGCTGAAATCGTCGGGGTTGTTCGGATTGGTGAAGTGCTGGCCGTAGCGAAATCCTACGCTGTTGTTCATCCATTCCACTGCCACAGCCTCACCACCGCCCAGAAGGGTCAATGCAACGGTTGCGCCCTGTAGTGCCTTTTTCATTATTTTTGTCCTTTGGCGTTCTGGCTCATGACGGCCGGATTGTTTTTGTAACGCCGCGGGAGGGTATCTTGTTCGATTGATTGTATACAACTCTATGGACATACAGTCTGAACATTGCATACAGTGAGCGCACAACAAAAACAGAGAACCCCTCACCATGACTATCCCGAAGGCGTCACCGCAGCGGCCCGAAGATGAAAATCTGGGCGTTGCCGCCAACATGGCTTACGGCCTGCAGCATGTACTCACCATGTACGGCGGCATCGTCGCCGTGCCGTTGATCGTCGGCCAGGCCGCCGGGTTGTCGCCGGCGGATATTGGTCTGTTGATTGCCGCGTCGTTATTTGCCGGTGGCTTGGCCACGTTGCTGCAAACCCTTGGCCTGCCGTTCTTCGGCTGTCAGTTGCCACTGGTGCAGGGCGTGTCGTTCGCGGGTGTGGCGACCATGGTGGCGATTGTCGGCAGCGACGGTGCGGGAGGTATTCCGGCAATTCTCGGTGCGGTGATGGCCGCGTCGTTGATCGGCCTGTTGATCACCCCGGTGTTTTCACGCATTACCAAATTTTTTCCGCCACTGGTGACCGGCATCGTGATCACCACTATCGGTCTGACGCTGATGCCAGTGGCTGCGCGCTGGGCCATGGGCGGCAATAGCCGTGCGGCGGATTTCGGCAGCATGTCGAATGTCGGCCTCGCTGCCCTGACTCTGGTGCTGGTGCTGCTATTGAGCAAAATCGGTAGCGCCACGATCTCGCGTTTGTCGATCCTGCTGGCAATGGTGATCGGCACAGTAATCGCCGTACTGCTTGGCATGGCTGACTTCTCCAGCGTCACGCAAGGGCCGATGTTTGGCTTTCCTGCACCTTTCCACTTTGGTATGCCGACCTTTCATGTGGCCGCGATCATTTCCATGTGCATCGTGGTGATGGTGACGCTGGTGGAAACCTCGGCGGACATCCTCGCAGTGGGCGAGATCATCGACACCAAGGTTGACTCCAAGCGCCTGGGCAATGGCCTGCGCGCTGACATGCTGTCGAGTATGTTCGCGCCGATCTTTGGTTCGTTCACCCAAAGCGCGTTCGCCCAGAACGTCGGCCTTGTGGCGGTGACCGGTGTGAAGAGCCGCTTTGTGGTGGCCACCGGCGGGGTGTTCCTGGTGGTGCTGGGCCTGTTGCCCTTTATGGGGCGGGTGATCGCGGCGGTGCCCACCTCGGTGCTGGGTGGCGCGGGGATCGTGTTGTTCGGCACGGTCGCGGCCAGTGGCATTCGTACGCTGTCCAAGGTGGATTACCGCAACAACATGAACCTGATCATCGTTGCCACGTCCATCGGCTTTGGCATGATCCCCATCGCCGCGCCGAGCTTTTACGATCAGTTCCCGAGCTGGTTCGCGACCATCTTCCACTCGGGCATCAGTTCGTCGGCGATCATGGCGATCCTGCTGAACCTGGCGTTCAACCACTTCACCGCCGGTAACTCGGACCAGCAGTCAGTGTTTGTGGCGGGGACTGAGCGTAGTTTGTGCTTTCGCGATGTGGCCGCGTTGCGTGATGGGGATTACTACCGGGGTGGGAAGTTGTTTGATGCAGAGGGTAAGGAGATTCCCCTGGTAGCGGATACCTCGAAGAAAGCTGCAAAACCCGAAACCACTGAGGTCTAAAAATGTGGGAGGGGGCTTGCTCCCGATAGCAGTGTGTCAGCCACTGAAGATATTGACTGATACACCGTCATCGGGAGCAAGCCCCCTCCCACATTGGAACCTAGCCAGCCTTGCGGGCTTTGTGCGGCATTGAACACACCTCATCCAGAAACTTCACCACGGTCCCCATGCACGCCTGGCGTTCTTCCACATGGGGCATGTGGCTGGAGTCTTCAAACAGTGCCCAGCGCACGTTTGCGATCTCATCCAGAAACGGCTTTACCACCAGCGGTGTGGCTTCGTCATGCCTACCGGAAATCACCAGGGTCGGCACTTTGATCGCGTCCAGGCGGCCAATCACGTTCCAGTCCTTCAAGCTGCCGATCACGTGGAATTCAGTCGGCCCGCTCATAGCGTGGTACACCGTCGAGTCTGCGTCGACCTGGGCGAAGGTGCGCGCCACTTCCTCGGGCCATGGGTTGACCCTGCACACGTGCTGGTCATAGAAAATCCGCGAGGCCGCCAGGTATTCCGGGTCTTGATAAGTGCCGGCCTGTTCATGTTTGAGCAGGGTTTCGTGCACGCCTTCGGGCAGCAGTTTACGCAGGCGATTGGCTTCGCTGACCCAGGTGCGCATACAGGTCGGTGAGTTGGCGGGGATAAACGCGCGCAGGCCCTTGGGCTGCAAGATCGCGTGTTCGCTGCCCAGCATACCGCCCCAGGATTGACCGAGGATCGCGTAGTTGTCGCTGATTTGCAGGTGGTCCAGCAGGTTGTTCAACTCGTCGAGGAACAGGCCGATGGTCCAGAACGAAGGATCTTTGTGGGGCAGGTGCGTGGACCGACCGTTGCCCAGTTGGTCATAGTGGATCACCGCGTGGCCGCTGGCGGCGACATCCTTGAAGGCATCGACGTAATCGTGGGTGCAGCCCGGGCCGCCATGGATGATCACCAGCGGCGTGCGGCCCGTGCCCAGGTCACCGGTGACGCGATACCAGGTCTGGTAGGCGCCAAAGGGTGCGTAGCCTTCGCGAACTTTTTCGATGAATTCCATTTCGTACCCTCTGAAAAAAATGATCAGGGTTACGATAGTCTGAACAAAAAGTTTAGGTAACTAGCAAAACAGCTAGGTTTTTGCGAAAACTCAACCTTCCAGCAAGCGGTAATGGGTGGCCCGCACCACCGCTTGGACGCGGTTCTTGGCCCCCAGTTTGTGCATGGCCGAGGCCAGGTGCAGGGTGACGACTGCCAGGGAGCGGCTCAGTTTGGTGGCGATTTCGGCGGCGGTCAGCCCGTCGGAGGCCCATTTCAGGCATTCGCGTTCGCGCTTGGTCAGGTGGATGTGCGGGTACGTGCGCAGTTCCTTGCTGAACAACGGGTAAGCCGCTTCCTGCAGGGCGTGGGTAATCAGGCTGAAGTCGGCCAGTGTGTGCTGTGCGTCCTTCAACACCGTGCGCGCCTTGCCGGTGCGCAGGCCGGTCAGCGATGCGAAGCCACCACGGGGCAAGTGAATGGGCACGCTGACGCCGCAGGTCAGTTCACGTTCGTGCAGGTACGAGGAAACGGGGGCGTGGCAGGGGTCGATGATCTTTTGCAGGGCGGTCTCGGTTTTCGCTTCATAGGACCAGACAAACGGCGATACCGTGCTCAACGCCAGGTGCTGCACCGGGTCGATCTGGTAAAACCCTTCGCTGCACCATAAGGCGTGCCAGTCGGGCGGTGTGTTGCGCAGTTGCAACACCGAGGGGGTAATCAGTGTGCCATTGAGGTCGATGGGCACCGGCGTGTAGTCGTACACCAGCGCATCGAAGCCCAGTTGTTGGGCAAGAATAAACGTATTGTCCATCTGTTCATCCAGGCTCCTGCCCGGCATGAGGCGATTATTGAAGGCGGTCAGCTTGGCCAGCATCCGTTCTGCTCCCGAATTCATTTGAATCTCGACTTGCTGCAAGTAGAATGCCACGCCCCGGCGAAGGACAGCCAGGCCAAACCTATAAGAAATACTAGGTTATGGACGCACGGTATCCTCGGTAGTGTTGACCTGATAAACGGCCGCTACCCGCCAGGCCGATACAACACAAGGAATGTATGCATGTGGCGTGAAATTGCCCCCGACCAGCAGTACAACGTACAAGTCGACGGCCATAACCTCGTGGTCTACAGCTTTGGCGAAGGCGATGAAGTGCTGCTGTGTCTCAACGGCGGCCCAGGCCTGCCGTGTGACTATCTGCGTGACGCTCATGGCTGGCTCAAAGCGCATAACCTGCGAGTGGTTGCATTCGACCAGCTTGGCACGGGCGCATCAGCCAGACCGACCGATGTTGCGCTGTGGGAAATCCGCCGTTATGTCGAGGAAGTCGAGACCGTGCGCCAAGCCCTGGGCCTGGGCCGCGTGCATTTGCTCGGGCATTCCTGGGGCGGTTGGCTCGGTATCGAATACGCCATCCATTATCCCGATGCGCTGAAAAGCCTGATCCTGGAAAACACCGTCGGCGACATTCCTCATCTGTCCCAGGAACTCGAACGCCTGCGTGGCGCCCTGGGCAGCGAAACCGTGGCCATGATGCAGCGCCACGAAGCCATGGGCGCCCTCGACCACCCGCAATATCAGGCCGCCATCACCTTGCTCAACTACCGCCATGTGTGCCGCCTCGACGAGTGGCCGGAGCCGCTCAAACGCTCCCTGGGCGACTGGAACATGGGGCCCTACGCAACCATGCAGGGCCCCAACGAGTTCCTTTATATCGGCAACCTCAAGGACTGGAACCGCCTCAAGGAGATGGCTGAATTCCGGATGCCGATCCTGATCACGACCGGCCAGCACGACGAACTGACCCCCGCCTGCGCCATGCGCATGAAGCTGGCCGCCACACACGCCGAACTGCACGTATTCCCCAATAGCAGCCATATGCCGTTTTATGAGGAACCTCAAGCGTACTTCCCGGTGCTGCTGGACTTTCTCGCTCGCCACCGAGGCTGACGGATGAACCTGGCGCGTTACCGTTTTGTCCTGTCCCGGCCGTTGCAACTGCTGCCGGTGCTGTTTGGCATCAGCCTGATCACTTTTGTGTTGGTGCGCTCGATCCCCGGCGACCCAGCGCGGGCTTTGCTTGGCTCGCGCAGTACGCCGGATGCGCTGCTGAAAATCCGTGCCCAGTTCGGCCTCGACCAGCCCTTGTGGCTGCAATACTTCTACTTCCTGAAAAACCTGCTCAAGGGCGACCTCGGCCAATCGCTGCTGTACAAGGTCGACGCGCTGAAGCTGATCGTTACCCGCATCGAGCCGACGCTGATGCTGGTGCTGGGCAGCGTGGCCCTGGCGTTGCTGATCGCGGTGCCGCTGGCGACAGTAGCGGCGCGTCACAAAGGCGGTTGGGCGGACAACCTGATCCGCGTTTTCACCACGGTCGGCCTGGGGATGCCGGCGTTCTGGCTGGGCTTGATGCTGATCCTGCTGCTGAGCGTGCAATGGGGCCTGTTCCCGGTGTCTGGCTATGGGCGGACCTGGCTGGACAAGGCCCACCATATGGTGTTGCCGTGCCTGACCATCGCCCTGGCGCTTTCGGCGGTGCTGGTGCGCAACCTGCGGGCGAGTATGTTGATGGAGCTGCAGGCCGATCATGTCACCGCCGCCCGGGCCCGAGGCTTGTCCGAGGCTGCGGTGTTTCGTCGGCATGTACTGCCTAACTCCCTGGTGCCGGCCGTCAACCTGCTGGCGGTCAACATCGGCTGGCTGATCAGCGGTACGGTGGTCATCGAAAGCCTGTTTGCGATTCCGGGCATCGGCCAATTGCTGGTGCGCGGTATTTTCACCCGTGACTACATGGTGGTGCAGGGCGTGGCGATGGTGCTGGCCTGTGCCACGGTGGTGGTCAACTTCGTCGCCGACATAGTGACGGTAGCGCTCGACCCACGGGTGAAGATGCAATGAGCAGCCGCCCACTGATTGCACCCTGGCGCTTGCGCCTGCGCTTTGGCTTTCGCAATGGCCGCCTGACCGCCGCCTGGGGCCTACTGATCCTGTTGACGTGGCTGGCCCTGGCGCTGTTTGCGCCGTGGATCGCACCGTTTGACCCCATCGCGCAAAACACCGACATGAGTTTGCTGGCGCCCAGCCTTGCCCATCCGCTGGGTACCGACAATTACGGCCGGGATGTGTTATCGCGGGTGATCTGGGGCGCGCGCATCGACCTGCAACTGGCGATTGTCGGGGTGATCTTCCCGTTCATCATCGGCACTTTCGTCGGCGCGGTGTCCGGTTATGTGGGTGGGCGTTTCGACAGTTTCTGTATGCGCGTGATCGATGTGGTGCTGGCGTTCCCGTTCCTGGTGCTGATGCTGGCGATCATGGCCATTCTGGGGCCTGGCTTGCAGAGCTTTTATATCGCCATGGCACTGGTGGGCTGGGTGTCGTATGCGCGGTTGATTCGCTCGCAGATCCTGGTGCTCAAGGAAAGCGAGTTTGCCCTGGCCGCCAAGAGCCTGGGGTTTGGCCATGGGCGCATTCTGTTCCGGCATTTGCTGCCCAATGCCCTGTTTGGCTCCATCGTGTTTTCCATGTCTGACGCGGTGCTGGTGTTGCTCAACGGCGCCGCCGTGAGTTACCTGGGCCTGGGCGTGCAACCGCCTACTGCGGAGTGGGGGACGATGGTGGCCGAGGGGCAAGCCTTTATCACCACGGCCTGGTGGATCTGCACCTTCCCGGGGTTGGCCATTGTGACCCTGGCCATGGGCTTTAGCCTGTTGGCCGACGGTGTCGCGCAAGTGTTGGGGGACCGCTCGTGAGCCTGCTGCAAGTGCGCGACCTCAGCGTGATCGCCAACAACAGCGGGCGTGATGTCACCTTGGTAGATCGTGTGTCCTTTGACCTGGCCGAAGGTGAGATTCTCGGCCTGGTGGGTGAGAGCGGGTCGGGCAAGACCATGGCCTGCCGCGGCTTGATGCGCCTGCTGCCATCGCCCGGCCTGCGTGTGCAAGGTGGCGCCGTACGCCTGGCCGGCCAGGACCTGCTGCAACTGAATGACGCCGGTATGCGCGCCGTGCGGGGCGGGCAACTGGGCATGATCTTCCAGAACCCCAGCAGCCACCTGGATCCGCTGATGCGCATTGGCGAGCAGATCGCCGAGGGCATCCGCCTGCATCAAGGTGCTACAAAAAAGGACGCGCGCACGCAGGCTATCGAGGTATTGCGCCAGGTCGGAATCCCGGACCCGCAGGCGCGGGTCGACAACTATCCCCATGAGTTTTCCGGCGGTATGCGCCAGCGCGCGATGATCGCTGTGGCCCTGGGCTGCAACCCGAAAGTGCTGATTGCCGACGAGCCGACCACGGCTCTGGATGTGACGGTGCAGGCGCAAATCCTGCGCCTGTTGCTCGACCTGCGTGACCAGCGTGGCCTGTCGATCATCATGATCACCCATGACCTGGGCGTGGTCGCGCAAACCTGCGACTCCATCGCGGTGATGTACGCTGGGCGCCTGTGCGAGCACGGCAGCAAATACGAACTGCTGGCGCGGCCACAGCATCCGTACACCGCTGGGCTGATCGACTGCCAGCCGGCCCACAGCAGCGGTCATGCCTTGTTGCGCACCATCCCTGGCCAGCCGCCGTTGCTCGATGCCTTGCCTGACGGTTGCCGCTTTAATCCGCGTTGCCCGCAGGCCGGGGCCTTATGCGCCGAGCTGTTGCCCCAAGGCGCACGCGTGGCCTGTCACTATCCGTTGGGAGGGCGACCATGAGCCTGTTGCAGATCAAGGACCTGGAGGTACGTTTTGCCGCGTCCGGCAGTGGCCTGTTCGGTTTGAACAAGCAGTGGGTGAGGGCGGTGAACGGGGTGTCGCTGAACCTTGCCGCCGGTGAAACCCTCGGCTTGGTGGGCGAGTCCGGCAGCGGCAAGAGCACCCTGGGCCGGGCGATTTTGCACCTCAACCCGATCAGCGCCGGCCAGGTGCTGTTTGACGGTATCGATATGGCTCAAGGCAGCGCCATCGACATCGCCCGCCTGCGCCATGAAACCGCGATGATTTTCCAGGACCCGTACGCCGCGCTGAACCCCCGGCACAGTATCGGCGAAACCCTCGCCGAGGTGTTGCGCGTGCAGCGCAAGGTGGCTGTGGAGCAGATCCCGGCACGCGTCAACGAGCTGCTGGAACTGGTGGGCCTGCGCCCCGAGTTGGCCGGGCGCAAACCGGGCTCCCTCAGCGGCGGCCAATGCCAGCGCGTCGGCATCGCCCGGGCACTGGCGGTGGAGCCGCGCCTGATCATTGCCGATGAATGCGTGGCCGCGCTGGATGTGTCGATCCAGGGCCAGATCATCAACTTGCTGCTGGAACTGCAACAACGCATGAACCTGGCGATCCTGTTTATCGCCCATGACCTGGCCATCGTGCGGCGCCTGTGCGACCGCGTGGCGGTGATGTACCTGGGCAAGATCGTCGAAGAAGGGCCGGTGGAAGCGGTGTTCACCACGCCGCGTCATCCGTACACGGCGGCGTTGATCGAGGCGATTCCCGAGATTGACCCGCATCGGCCGTTGCCCGCGCATCCCTTGCCGGGTGAGCCACCCAGTCCACTGAATCTGCCTACAGGCTGTGCGTTTCACCCGCGTTGCCGGTATGCGCGAGCCGTGTGTTCCGCGGTGTTGCCGCCGACCCATTTCCTGCACGAGCATCGGTACAGTTGCGTGCTTGAAGAACCTTTGCCTTGACCTCTGCCATTCATTAACAAGGAGTTGTGATATGCAATCGCGCCACTTGAAGTTGCTCGCCGCCGCTACGCTGACCGCCTGGTCGCTGACCGCAGGCCTGGCCCAGGCCGCCGGTGTCCTCACCATCGGCTGCCGTGAAGACAGCACCACCTTTGACCCGATCAAAAGCGCGCAAAACCGCGACACTTGGGTATTTGCCAACGTCTACGACACCCTGGTGCGCGTGGATAACCTGGGCACCAAGATGGAACCGGGCCTGGCCGAAAGCTGGGACATTTCCAAAGACGGCCTGACGTATACCTTCAAACTGCGCGAAGCGAAGTTCTCCGACGGCTCGCCGATCACCGCTGCCGATGCGGCGTTCAGCCTGCTGCGCATTCGTGACAACAAGGCGTCGTTGTGGAGCGATCCGTTCAGCCTGATCAACACCGCCAAGGCCAGCGATGCGAAGACCCTGGTGGTCACTCTGAAAACCCCGGCGGTGGCCTTCCTCTCGCAACTGGCGTCGCCGACGGTGTCGATCCTGTCGGAAAAAGCCATGACCACGATGGGCGAAGACGCCTACTCGGAAAACCCGGTGACGTCCGGTGCGTTTACCGTGCAAGAGTGGCGCAAGGGCGACCGGGTGATCCTGAAGAAGAACCCGGATTTCTGGCAGGCCAATAACGTCAGTCTCGACGGCGTGGAATGGGTGTCGGTGACCGACGACAACACCCGTATGCGCATGGTGCAGAACAACGAACTCGACACGGCGATCTTCGTACCGTTCTCGCGGGTCGAAGAGCTGAAGAAAGACAAGAACGTGGTGATCCACGCCGACCCGTCTACCCGTGAAGATCACTTGTTGATCAACCACGAGCACGGTTTGCTCGCCAAGCCGCAGGTGCGCCAGGCATTGGACATGGCCATCGACAAACAATCGCTGGTGAAAACCGCTACTTACGGTCAAGGCACCGTGGCGTATTCCTACATTCCCAAAGGCTCGCTGTACCACTACGCCAACAACCTGCAACGTCCTTATGACCCGACTGAGGCCAGGAAACTGCTGGAAGAGGCCGGTGCCAAGGACTTGAAGCTCAACTACGTGGTCAACGCCGGCAACGAGGCCGACGAGCAGATTGCGGTGATCATCAAGGACCAGTTGGCCAAGGTCGGCGTCACCGCCAACCTGCAAAAGGTCGACCCGACCCAAAGCTGGCAGATGCTGGTGGACGGTGAGTACGATATTTCGGTGATGTACTGGACCAACGACATCCTCGACCCGGACCAGAAAACCACCTTCGTGCTGGGCCACGACACCAACCAGAACTACATGACCCGCTACAAGAACGACAAGGTCAAGGCGCTGGTAGCTGCGGCGCGAGTCGAGGCAGACCCGGCCAAGCGTGAGCAGATGTATGTCGAGTTGCAGAAACTGGCGAAACAGGATGTGAACTGGATTGACCTGTACTACAGCCCGTACATCAATATTTCACGCAAGAATGTGAGTAACTTCCTGCAGAACCCGCTGGGGCGCTTCACCTTGGAGGAAGTGGTCAAAAACTGAGTTTTTAACAACACCACAAAGCAATGTGGGAGCTGGCTTGCCTGCGATGGCGATGGAACATTCACCACCGCTATCGCAGGCAAGCCAGCTCCCACATTTTTTGCAGTGTGTCAGGGCTTACTGCGCATCAAATGCCTGTCCATTGATGCCGGCACTGTCCGGCCCCATCAGGTACAGGTACACCGGCATGATCTCTTCCGGTGCTGGCCGCTCCATCGGGTTTTCACCGGGATACGCCTGGGCTCGCATACTCGTGCGTGTACCGCCCGGGTTGATGCTGTTGGCGCGCACTGCCGCTACATCTTCCAGCTCATCGGCCAGGGTTTGCATCAAGCCTTCGGTAGCAAACTTGGACACACCATAAGCCCCCCAATACGCCCGCCCCTTACGCCCGACGCTGCTGGAGGTGAACACCACCGATGCATCCTGGGACAGCTTGAGCAGCGGCAGCAAGGTGCTGGTCAGCATGAACATCGCGTTGACGTTCACATGCATCACGCGCATGAAATTCTCGCCGGACAACTGCTCGATCGGCGTGCGTGGGCCGATGATCGAGGCGTTGTGCAACAGGCCGTCGAGGCGGCCGAATTCTTTTTCGATCATCGCTGCCAGCTCATCGTATTGATGGGGCAGGGCGGTCTCCAGGTTGAACGGGATCACCACCGGTTGCGGCTGGCCGGCGGCTTCGATCTGGTCATATACCTGGGCCAGGTTGGCTTCGGTCTTGCCCAGCAACAGCACGGTCGCGCCATGGGCGGCATAGGTCTTTGCCGCTGCTGCGCCAATCCCGCGGCCGGCGCCGGTGACCAGGATGACCCGGCCTTTGAGCAGTTCTGGAGGGGCAGAATAATCAAACATAAATAGCCTCGACAAAATTCAAGGTGATACACCACTCAAAGTGGAATCCATTTCCTGTGGGAGCTGGCTTGCCTGCGATGGCGGAGTACCTGTCGGCAGATGTGCTGGCTGGCAGACCGCTATCGCAGGCAAGCCAGCTCCCACATTGATCTCATTGTTGTTGAGATCTTCGAACAATCAGCAACTGCACAGCGCGTTATCCAGCACCTTGCGCAATTCCAGCGGGTGATCCACCACCACGTCAGCGCCCCAGTGACGCGGGTTGTCGTCCGGGTGGATATAGCCGTAGGTGACCGCCGCCGTGCGCGTACCGGCATCGCGGCCGGATTCGATATCACGCAGGTCATCGCCCACGAACAATACGCTCGCCGGGTCGAGGTCGAGCAGCTTGCACGCCAGAATCATCGGCTCCGGGTCCGGCTTGCTGTTCTTCACGTGGTCCGGGCAGATCAGCACGGCCGAGCGCTCGGCCAGGCCCAGCCGCTGCATGATCGGTTCGGCAAAGCGCACGGGCTTGTTGGTGACCACACCCCAGATCAGCTTGGCCTTCTCGATGTCTTCCAACAACTCGGCCATGCCGTCGAACACTTTGCTGTGCACCGCGCAGTCCTTGAGGTAGCGCTCCAGGAATTCCTGGCGCAGCTCTTCAAAGCCGGGTGATTCAGGGTCCATTGAAAAGGTCACGGCAACCATCGCCCGCGCACCGCCGGAGATCTCATCGCGGATGTGCTGCGGGTTGATCGGATCCAGGCCGCGGTCTGCGCGCATGGCCTGGCAGATGGCGATAAAGTCCGGTGCGGTATCCAGCAAGGTACCGTCCATGTCGAAGAGAACCGCTCGCAACTTCACAGGCTTACTCCTCGCGCAGGGTCTGGATCATGTAGTTGACGTCAACATCGCTGGCCAGCTTGTAGTGCTTGGTCAGCGGGTTGTAGGTCAGGCCGATGATGTCCTTGACGGTCAGCCCGGCCTGACGGCTCCACGCACCCAGCTCGGAGGGGCGGATGAATTTCTTGAAGTCATGGGTGCCACGCGGCAGCAGCTTCATGATGTATTCGGCGCCAATGATCGCGAACAGGTAAGCCTTGGGGTTGCGGTTGATGGTGGAGAAGAACACCTGGCCGCCGGGCTTGACCATACGGAAGCACGCACGGATCACAGAGGATGGGTCCGGCACGTGTTCGAGCATTTCCAGGCAGGTCACCACGTCAAACTGCTCGGGCATTTCCTCGGCCAGGGCTTCGGCAGTGATCTGGCGGTATTCCACGCTCACGCCGGATTCAAGCTGGTGCAACTGCGCCACGGCCAATGGCGCTTCGCCCATGTCGATGCCCATCACGGTCGCGCCGCGTTGAGCCATGGCTTCGCTGAGGATGCCGCCGCCGCAACCCACGTCCAGCACCTTCTTGCCGGCCAGGTTGACGCGCTCGTCAATCCAGTTGACCCGCAGTGGATTGATGTCGTGCAGGGGTTTGAACTCGCTCTCGCGGTCCCACCAGCGGTGGGCGAGGGCTTCGAATTTGGCGATTTCGGCGTGGTCGACGTTGCTCATGATGAATCCTCTAAATCTGAAAAATCGGTGAGTGGGTGCCGAGCGCATGGGCTCAGCACCTTCGTTATTCGCTGTGCCCGCTGATGCGTTGGCCCCAGGCAATGGCCGTGGCGGTCAACTGTTGTTCATCCATGCGGGTCAATTGCCGGTCGTCGAGCAATGGCTTGCCGGCGACCCAAAGGTGTTTCACGCAATCGCGTCCGGTGGCATATATAAGCTGTGAGACCGGATCGTAGATCGGTTGTTGCGCCAGCCCCGACAGATCGAAGGCGACTATATCTGCGGCCTTGCCGACTTCCAGCGAGCCAATCTCGCTTTCCAGGCCCATGGCCCGTGCACCGTTGAGCGTCGCCATGCGCAGGGCACGGTGGGCGTCCAGAGCGGTGGCCGAGCCGGCGACGGCCTTGGCCAGCATCGCGGCGGTACGGGTTTCGCCCAGCAGGTCCAGGTCATTGTTGCTGGCGGCGCCGTCGGTGCCGATGGCCACATTGACCCCAGCCTGCCACAGGCGCTCAACCGGGCAAAAGCCGCTGGCCAGTTTCAGGTTCGATTCCGGGCAATGGATGACGCTGGTGTTGCTTTCTACCAGCAAAGCCAAGTCTTCTTCGCTGATTTGGGTCATGTGAACGGCCTGGAAGCGCGGCCCGAGCAAGCCGAGGCGACCCAGGCGCGCCAATGGCCGCTCGCCGCTCTGCTCCACGGCTTGTTGTACTTCAAAGGCGGTTTCATGCACATGCATATGGATCGCGGCGTCCAGCTCTTCGGCGATCACCCGGATCTTTTCCAGGTTGGCGTCGCACACGGTGTAGGGCGCGTGAGGGCCGAAGGTGATCTTGATGCGCGGGTGGTGCTTGAGGTCGCCGAACAGCTCGATGCCCTGGCGAAGCGCCTCGTCGGCAGTGCTGGCGCCGGGAATCGGGAAGTCGAGGATCGGCATGGCGATCTGCGCGCGCATACCGCTATTGTGCACGCAATCGCTGGCGACCTTGGGGAAGAAGTACATGTCGGAGAAGCAGGTGATGCCGCCCTTGAGCTGTTCGGCGATGGCCAGGTTGGTGCCGTCGCGCACAAAGGCTTCATCGACCCATTTGGCTTCGGCCGGCCAGATGTGTTTTTCCAGCCAGGTCATCAACGGCAGGTCATCGGCCAAGCCACGGAACAGGCTCATTGCCGCATGGCCGTGGGCGTTGATCAAGCCGGGGCTGAGCAACATGCCGGGCAGTTCGCGCACCTCATTGGCCGCCAGCTTCAATGCGGCGGCCCGTGGGCCGATAAAGGCAATGCGCCCATCGCGGATGCCCAGACCATGCTCTTTGAGCACCACGCCGGCAGGTTCGACCGGTACCAGCCAGGTCGGCAAGAGCAACACGTCGAGCGGGGCGGCAGTGGAGGTCATCGCAGGCTTCTTCCCAGGCAGCTATAAAAGAAGGGCGAAGTATACCCGAGCGTCCTGGCTGGCGGATCGCTATAATCCGCGGCTTTTGTTCATGAGTGCGGGGTAAGGGATGCGCGACCGACTGTTGGCTGCAGAGAAAGTGAAGGCCATCGATTGGCGTGACGGCGCGCTGTACCTGCTCGATCAGCGCGTGTTGCCGTCCCGGGAGAGCTGGGTGGCCTGTCATACCGTCGCGGCGGTGGCCGAGGCCATTCGTTCGATGGTGGTGCGGGGCGCAGCGGCCATCGGCATCAGCGCCGCCTATGGCCTGGTGCTGGCCGCCCGTGAGCGCATTGCCGAGGGTGGCGACTGGCAGGCAGCGTGGGAAGAAGACTACGCGCTGCTGGCCGATAGCCGCCCGACCGGGTCGAATCTGTTCTGGGCACTCAAGAATATGCGCGACTGCCTGGACCGCCTCAAGCAGCACGCCGACCCGGTTGCCGTGCTGGAAGCCCAGGCCATTGTGATCCATGAAAGCGACCGGGAGGCCAATGTGGTCATGGCCCAGTTGGGTATGGAGCGGATTCGCAAGCACCAGGGCAACGCCCAGGCGATCCTCACCCATGGCAACGCCGGAGCATTGGCCACGGGCGGTGTCGGTACGGCCCACGGCGTGATTCGCGCGGCGTTCCTGGAGGGGCTGGTCGAGCAGGTCTATGTCAACGAAACCCGTCCATGGCTGCAAGGCTCGCGCCTGACGGCGTGGGAGTTGGCGGGCGAGGGCATCCCGGTGACGGTGAATGCCGACTCCGCCGGGGCGCATATCCTCAAGACCAAAGGCGTGACCTGGGTGGTGGTCGGTGCTGACTGTATTGCCGCCAATGGTGACGTGATCAGCAAGATCGGCACTTATCAGCTAGCCGTCTGTGCCATGCATCATGGCGTGCGCTTTATGGTGGTGGCGTCGAGTTCGACGCTCGATTTGATGATGGCTACCGGCGATGATGTTGCGCTGGAGACGCGCGATCCCCCTGAGCTGCTGGACGTCATGGGGCAGCGGCTGGAGGTGGATGCGTTTAATCCGGTATTTGATGTGACCCCGGCCGACCTGATTGATGTGATCGTGACCGAGAAAGGCGTGGTCGAGCGGCCGGATACTGCCAAATTGGCCAGGTTGATGTGCCGTAAGCGGCTGCATTGAGGACAGTGGTGTCTGTGAAATAGCAATCGGGGGCAAGCCCCCTCCCACATTTTGACTGTATTCACAATTCAAGTGTGGGAGGGGGGCTTGCCCCCGATTGGGCCCGAAAGTCAATAAAACCCTCGGATCCATCCTCAAAAAACAGCATCACCCCACCTCTGAGCCCCTCTCGTCCCCTTCAAGCCTGTCATCCGTCAAATTACTAGCCTCCATGCGCATCAGGGGGATAGGTGCGTGGCGGCGATTGTGATAACATCCGGCGGTTTCCAGGGCTGCCCCGAGGGGTTGCCCATAACGCGCAGATCCGTGTCATAACTCGTTGATTTGTCGTAAGTCGTTGTCAGGCACTGTGTCGGCAGCGGCGAGCTTCGTTCGTCCCGAATGGATGTAACGAGGTTTCACCCGAAAAAGGAATCAGGCTTCTCATGGGCGAACTGGCCAAAGAAATCCTCCCGGTCAATATCGAAGACGAGCTGAAACAGTCCTACCTCGACTACGCGATGAGCGTAATTGTCGGTCGGGCACTGCCTGATGCGCGCGATGGCTTGAAGCCCGTGCACCGGCGTGTGCTGTTCGCGATGAGCGAGCTGGGTAACGACTGGAACAAGCCGTACAAGAAATCTGCCCGTGTTGTCGGTGACGTGATCGGTAAGTATCACCCTCACGGCGACACTGCGGTGTACGACACCATCGTTCGGATGGCCCAGCCGTTTTCCCTGCGCTACCTGCTGGTAGACGGCCAGGGCAACTTCGGTTCGGTCGACGGCGACAACGCCGCGGCCATGCGATACACCGAAGTGCGCATGACCAAGCTGGCGCATGAGCTGCTGGCCGACCTGCATAAAGAAACCGTGGACTGGGTGCCGAACTACGACGGCACCGAAATGATCCCGGCCGTCATGCCCACCAAGATCCCCAACCTGCTGGTCAACGGCTCCAGCGGTATCGCCGTGGGCATGGCCACCAACATCCCGCCGCACAACCTCGGTGAAGTCATCGATGGTTGCCTGGCCCTTATCGACAACCCCGAGCTGACTGTCGATGAGCTGATGCAGTACATCCCCGGCCCGGACTTCCCGACCGCCGCGATCATCAACGGTCGCGCCGGCATCATCGAAGCCTACCGCACCGGTCGCGGGCGCATTTACATGCGCGCCCGTTCGATGATCGAAGACATCGACAAGGTCGGTGGCCGCCAGCAGATCGTCATCACCGAACTCCCGTACCAGCTGAACAAAGCGCGCCTGATCGAGAAGATCGCCGAGCTGGTTAAAGAGAAGAAGCTCGAAGGCATTACCGAACTGCGCGACGAGTCCGACAAAGACGGTATGCGCGTGGTGATCGAACTGCGTCGTGGCGAAGTGCCTGAGGTGATCCTCAACAACCTCTACGCCCAGACCCAGCTGCAAAGCGTGTTTGGTATCAACGTGGTTGCACTGATCGACGGCCGCCCACGCATCCTGAACCTCAAGGATCTGCTGGAAGCTTTCGTTCGTCACCGTCGTGAAGTAGTGACCCGCCGTACCGTGTTCGAACTGCGCAAGGCCCGCGAGCGCGGTCACATCCTGGAAGGCCAGGCCGTTGCGCTGTCGAACATCGACCCGGTGATCGCCCTGATCAAGGCCTCGCCAACCCCGTCGGAAGCCAAGGAAGCGTTGATCAGCACGCCTTGGGAATCCAGCGCCGTGGTGGCCATGGTTGAGCGCGCAGGCGCCGATTCTTGCCGTCCGGAAACCCTGGACCCGCAATACGGCCTGCGCGAAGGCAAGTACTTCCTGTCGCCGGAGCAGGCCCAGGCCATCCTGGAACTGCGCCTGCACCGCCTGACCGGTCTTGAGCACGAGAAGCTGCTGGCCGAGTACCAGGAGATCCTCAACCAGATCGGCGAGTTGATCCGCATCCTCAGCAGCGCCGTGCGCCTGATGGAAGTGATCCGCGAAGAACTGGAAGTGATCCGCGCCGAGTACGGCGACGTGCGCCGCACCGAAATCCTCGATGCGCGCCTGGACCTGACCCTGGGTGACATGATCCCGGAAGAAGAGCGCGTCGTGACCATCTCCCACGGTGGCTATGCCAAGACCCAGCCGTTGGCTGCGTATCAGGCCCAGCGTCGTGGCGGTAAAGGTAAATCGGCTACCGGCGTCAAGGATGAGGACTACATCGCTCACCTGCTGGTCGCCAACAGCCACACCACGCTGCTGCTGTTCTCCAGCAAGGGCAAGGTGTACTGGCTCAAAACCTACGAAATCCCGGAAGCTTCCCGTGCTGCCCGTGGTCGCCCATTGGTCAACCTGCTGCCGCTGGACAGTGATGAATACATCACCACCATGCTGCCGGTCGAGGAATACACCGAAGGTCACTTCATCTTCATGGCCACCGCCAAGGGCACCGTGAAGAAGACCCCGCTGGAATCCTTCAGCCGTCAACGCAGCGTGGGCCTGATCGCCCTGGAGCTGGATGAAGGTGACGTACTGATTTCCGCCGCCATTACCGATGGCGAGCGCGAAGTCATGCTGTTCTCCGATGGCGGCAAGGTTACGCGCTTCAAGGAATCCGACGTGCGCGCCATGGGCCGTACCGCCCGCGGTGTACGCGGCATGCGCCTGCCGGAAGGGCAGAAGCTGATTTCGATGCTGATCCCGGAAGAAGGCAGCCAGATCCTCACCGCTTCCGAGCGCGGCTACGGCAAGCGCACTGCCATCAGCGAGTTCCCGGAGTACAAGCGTGGCGGCCAGGGCGTGATCGCCATGGTCAGCAACGACCGCAACGGCCGTCTGGTCGGCGCGGTGCAGGTGCTTGATGGCGAGGAGATCATGCTGATTTCCGACCAGGGCACCCTGGTGCGTACCCGTGTGGCTGAAGTGTCGAGCCTGGGCCGTAACACCCAGGGCGTGACCCTGATCAAGCTGGCCAAGGATGAAAAACTGGTCGGCCTGGAGCGTGTGCAGGAGCCTTCGGAAGTTGAAGGTGAAGAGCTGGAAGGCGAGGAGTTCGACGGCGAGGTGATCGCAGCCGGCGATGACAACGTCGACGAGCCAACCCTCGATGCTGCCGCAGACGAAGAAGAACCGCAGGAATAAGCGGACACACAGGGGGCGGATGAAGATTCGCCCCCTTGTTGTTTGTCCCCTTTGAAAAATACACGTCCTTTGCCTGGACGCGGTCCATGTGGGAGCTGGCTTGCCTGCGATAGCATCACCGCGGTATCACTGGAACTACCGAGGTGCCTGTATCGCAGGCAAGCCAGCTCCCACATGGGTTGGCTTCAGAAAAAGGGTGTTGCCGAACATGATTGCAGCCCCACCAGATCAGAGTGAGATTGGATGTGAGCAAGAGAGCCTATAACTTCTGTGCCGGTCCCGCGGCGCTTCCTGAAGCAGTCCTGCAGCGTGCGCAGGGTGAACTCCTCGACTGGCATGGAAAAGGCCTCTCCGTGATGGAAATGAGCCATCGCAGCGATGAGTTCGTGTCCATCGCCACCAAGGCCGAGCAGGATCTGCGCGACTTGCTGGACATCCCATCCAATTACAAAGTGCTGTTCCTGCAAGGCGGCGCGAGCCAGCAGTTCGCTCAGATCCCACTGAACCTGTTGCCCGAAGAGGGCACTGCCGACTATATCGACACCGGTATCTGGGGGCAGAAAGCCATTGAAGAAGCCTCGCGCTACGGTCACGTCAATGTGGCCGGTACCGCCAAGCCCTACGACTACTTCGCCATTCCAGGTCAGAACGAGTGGAAGCTGACGAAGGACGCGGCCTACGTTCACTACGTCGCGAACGAAACCATCGGTGGCCTGGAATTTGATTGGGTGCCTGAAGTCGGTGACGTTCCGCTGGTGTGCGACATGTCCTCGGACATCCTCTCGCGCCCGATCGACGTGTCCCGGTACGGCATGATCTACGCCGGTGCGCAAAAGAACATCGGCCCGAGCGGCATCCTGGTCAATATCATCCGCGAAGACCTGCTCGGTCGCGCCCGTTCGCTGTGCCCGACCATGCTCAACTACAAGGTCGCGGCCGATAACGGCTCGATGTACAACACCCCGCCGGCGTTTGCCTGGTACCTGTCCGGCCTGGTCTTCGAATGGCTCAAGGAGCAGGGCGGTGTGGCTGCGATGGGCAAGCGCAACGAAGAGAAGAAGCGCACCCTGTACGACTTCATCGACGCCAGCGGCCTGTACAGCAACCCGATCAACCTTACCGACCGCTCGTGGATGAACGTGCCGTTCCGCCTGGCCGATGATCGCCTGGACAAGCCGTTCCTGGCCGGCGCCGACGAGCGTGGCTTGCTGAACCTCAAGGGCCACCGCTCGGTCGGTGGTATGCGCGCCTCCATTTATAACGCTGTCGACATCCACGCCATCAACGCGCTGGTTGCCTACATGGCAGAGTTCGAAAAGGACCATGGCTAATGTCTGAGCAAGAACTCAAAGCCCTGCGCGTACGCATTGACAGCCTGGACGAGAAGGTCCTGGAGCTGATCAGTGAGCGCGCGCGCTGCGCCCAGGAAGTGGCTCGGGTGAAAATGGCGTCCCTGGCAGAAGGCGAAGTGCCGGTGTTCTACCGGCCTGAGCGCGAAGCCCAGGTGCTAAAGCGCGTGATGGAGCGCAACAAGGGGCCGCTGGGCAATGAGGAGATGGCGCGGTTGTTCCGTGAAATCATGTCTTCTTGCCTTGCCCTTGAGCAGCCGCTGAAAGTGGCCTACCTGGGCCCTGAAGGCACTTTCACCCAGGCGGCGGCCATGAAGCACTTCGGCCACGCGGTGATCAGCAAGCCGATGGCGGCCATCGACGAAGTGTTCCGCGAAGTGGCGGCCGGCGCGGTGAATTTTGGCGTGGTGCCGGTGGAAAACTCCACTGAAGGCGCGGTCAACCACACGCTGGACAGCTTCCTCGAGCACGACATGGTGATCTGTGGCGAAGTCGAGTTGCGTATTCACCACCACCTGCTGGTGGGCGAGAACACCAAGACCGACAGCATCAGCCGTATCTACTCTCACGCTCAGTCCCTGGCCCAGTGCCGCAAGTGGCTGGACGCCCATTACCCGAATGTCGAGCGCGTGGCGGTGTCCAGCAACGCCGAAGCGGCCAAGCGGGTCAAGGGTGAGTGGAACTCGGCGGCGATTGCCGGCGATATGGCTGCGGGCCTCTACGGGCTGACACGCTTGGCCGAGAAAATCGAGGACCGCCCGGACAACTCCACGCGCTTCTTGATGATCGGCAGCCAGGAAGTGCCGCCAACCGGCGACGACAAGACTTCGATCATCGTTTCCATGAGCAACAAGCCCGGCGCGTTGCATGAGCTGCTGGTGCCATTCCACGATAACGGGATTGACCTGACGCGCATCGAGACTCGTCCTTCGCGCAGCGGTAAATGGACCTACGTGTTCTTTATCGACTTCATCGGCCACCACCGCGACCCGCTGGTCAAGGGCGTGCTGGAGAAGATCAGTCAGGAAGCCGTGGCACTCAAAGTGCTGGGCTCTTACCCGAAAGCGGTTTTGTGAGGCTTTGACATGAGTGGCAACTTCCTCGCCCTGGCACAGCCGGGCGTGCAACAACTCTCGCCTTACGTTCCAGGCAAGCCTGTGGACGAACTGGCCCGTGAGTTGAATCTGGACCCGTCCAGGATCGTCAAGCTGGCGAGTAACGAAAACCCGCTGGGTCCGAGCCCCAAAGTATTGGCGGCGATTCGGGAGGAGCTTGCCGAGCTGACCCGTTATCCCGACGGCAATGGCTTTGCCCTCAAGTCCCTGCTGGCAGACAAATGCCGGGTCGAGCTCAATCAGGTGACCCTGGGCAATGGCTCCAACGACATTCTTGAACTGGTCGGGCGTGCCTACCTGGCGCCCGGTTTGAATGCGGTATTCAGCGAACATGCCTTTGCGGTCTACCCCATTGTCACCCAGGCCGTGGGGGCTGATGCGCGCGTCATTCCCGCCAAGGATTGGGGCCACGACCTGCCGGCGATGCTGGCAGCGATCGATGCGCAAACCCGCGTGGTGTTTATCGCGAACCCGAACAACCCGACCGGCACCTGGTTCGATGCGCAGGCCCTGAACGAGTTCCTGCAGAACGTGCCGGAGCATGTGCTGGTTGTGCTGGACGAAGCCTACATCGAGTACGCCGAAGGCGGCGACCTGCCCGATGGCCTGGATTTCCTCGCGGCCTACCCGAACCTGCTGGTGTCGCGCACCTTCTCCAAGGCTTATGGCCTGGCGTCGTTGCGGGTGGGCTACGGCCTGTCCACAGCGGTAGTGGCCGATGTGCTGAACCGCGTACGCCAACCGTTCAACGTCAACAGCCTGGCCCTGGCGGCTGCGTGTGCGGCGGTGAAGGATGCCCAATACCTGGAAGAAGGGCGCCGCCTTAACGAAAGCGGCATGTTGCAGTTGCAGGACGGCTTTCGCGAGTTGGGCCTGGGCTGGATTCCGTCCAAGGGCAACTTCATCTGCGTCGACCTCGGCCAAGAGGCTGCACCGGTATTTCAGGGCTTGTTGCGCGAAGGCGTGATCGTGCGTCCGGTGGCCAACTACGGTATGCCGAACCACCTGCGTATCACCATTGGTTTGCCGGCCGAGAACAGCCGCTTCCTGGAGGCGTTGGCCAAGGTTCTGGCCCGTGGTTGATGTCACTGCATTGCAACCTGCTGTGCCTATGATCGGTCGCCTGGTGGTGGTCGGCCTGGGGTTGATCGGTGGTTCGTTCGCCAAGGGCCTGCGGGACAGCGGGCTGTGTGGCGAAGTAGTCGGCGTGGACCTTGACCCGCAATCGCGCAAGCTGGCGGTGGAGTTGGGTGTAGTGGATCGCTGTGAAGCGGACCTGGCAATCGCTTGCCAGGGTGCGGACGTGATCCAGCTTGCGGTGCCGATCCTGGCCATGGAGAAATTGCTCGCCGTATTGGCTGGCATGGACCTGGGGCAGGCGATCCTTACGGACGTCGGCAGCGCCAAAGGCAATGTGGTGCGCGCGGCACAATTGGCGTTTGGCGCTATGCCGCCGCGCTTTGTGCCGGGCCATCCGATTGCCGGTTCCGAGCAGAGCGGGGTGGAAGCGTCCAATGCGCAGTTGTTCCGTCGGCATAAGGTGATCCTGACGCCACTGGCGCAGACTGATCCGGCGGCGTTGGCCGTGGTGGATCGGCTCTGGCGCGAGCTGGGCGCGGATGTGGAGCATATGCAGGTCGAGCGCCACGATGAAGTGTTGGCCGCGACCAGCCATCTTCCCCATCTGCTGGCATTCGGCTTGGTGGATTCGTTGGCCAAGCGCAACGAAAACCTCGAGATTTTCCGTTACGCCGCCGGTGGTTTTCGCGATTTCACGCGGATTGCCGGCAGTGACCCGGTGATGTGGCATGACATCTTTCTCGCCAATCGCGAAGCGGTGTTGCGCACCCTGGACACGTTCCGCAGTGACCTCGACGCCTTGCGCGATGCGGTGGATGCGGGTGATGGCCATCAGTTACTGGGTGTGTTCACCCGGGCGCGGATGGCGCGAGAGCATTTCAGCAAGATCCTGGCGCGCCGGGCCTATATGGAAACTGCAGTGAACGCCGATGAGCTGACTTTTATCGCCAATCCGGGTGGCCGCTTGAGCGGATGCATTCGGGTGCCAGGTGACAAGTCGATCTCCCATCGATCGATCATGCTGGGTTCATTGGCTGACGGCGTAACGGAGGTCGACGGTTTCCTTGAAGGCGAAGATGCCCTGGCGACCTTGCAGGCGTTTCGCGACATGGGCGTGGTGATCGAGGGCCCGCACCATGGGCGAGTGACTATTCATGGGGTTGGCCTGCACGGCTTGAAGGCAGCGCCAGGACCGATCTACCTGGGTAACTCCGGTACATCGATGCGCCTGTTGGCGGGTCTGCTTGCGGCGCAAAGCTTCGATAGCGTCCTGACCGGTGATGCATCGCTGTCCAGGCGCCCGATGAGTCGCGTGGCCAAGCCGCTGCGGGAAATGGGCGCGGTGATCGAGACCGGTCCTGAAGGGCGTCCGCCGCTGACCATTCGTGGTGGGCAGACGCTCAAGGGCCTGACTTACGCGTTGCCGATGGCCAGTGCGCAGGTTAAATCCTGCCTGTTGCTGGCTGGTCTGTATGCACAAGGTAAAACCGCAGTCACCGAGCCTGCGCCGACCCGCGATCATACCGAGCGCATGTTGCGTGGCTTTGGTTATCCGGTGGCGGTGGAGGGCGCGACGGCGTCGGTGGAGTCGGGTCATCGGCTGACGGCTGCCCACATTGAGGTGCCTGGGGATATTTCGTCTGCGGCGTTTTTTCTGGTGGCTGCGTCGATTGCCCAGGGTTCCGAGCTGCTGCTTGAGCATGTCGGCGTCAATCCGACCCGCACCGGCGTGATCGATATCCTGCGGCTGATGGGGGCTGATATCAGTCTTGAGAATCCGCGTGAGGTAGGTGGCGAGCCTGTTGCGGACTTGCGTGTCCGGGCCGCTGTCTTGAAGGGTATCGAGATTCCAGCGGCGTTGGTGCCGTTGGCGATCGATGAGTTTCCCGTATTGTTTGTCGCTGCTGCCTGCGCCGAGGGGCGCACCGTATTACGCGGTGCCGAGGAGCTGCGGCTCAAGGAATCGGACCGTATCCAGGTCATGGCCGACGGTCTGCTGGCCCTGGGTGTGAAGTGCCAACCCACGCCTGATGGGATTATCATTGACGGTGGCCCGATAGGCGGTGGCGAAGTGCATGCCCATGGCGATCACCGCATCGCCATGGCGTTCAGCGTGGCCTCCCTGCTGGCGGCGGCGCCGATTCGTATTCGTGACTGCGCCAATGTTGCTACGTCTTTTCCGAACTTTCTTACACTGTGTGCCCACGTCGGCATTCGTGTTGCCCAAGAGGCTCAATTGTGAATATCAAAGCACCGGTGATTACCATCGACGGGCCAAGCGGCTCGGGCAAAGGCACCATCGCCGGCATCCTGGCCAAGCGCCTGGGCTGGTGCCTGCTCGATTCCGGCGCGCTGTACCGCCTGTTGGCATTCGCGGCGCGCAACCATGGCGTCGACCTGACCAACGAAGAGTTGTTGACGAAAATTGCCGCCCATCTGGACGTGCAGTTCATCGCGGCGACCGACGGTCAACTGCAGCGCATCATTCTGGAAGGCGACGAAGTCAGTGATGTGATTCGTACCGAGAGCATCGGTGCCGGCGCCTCCCAAGTGGCTGCTTTGCCAGCGGTTCGTGAGGCTTTGCTGCAGCGCCAGCGTGCGTTCCAGGAGCCGCCGGGCCTGGTAGCCGACGGCCGCGACATGGGCACGGTGGTGTTTCCCGAGGCGCCGTTGAAGATATTCCTCACGGCCAGTGCCGAGGAACGAGCGCGCCGCCGCTACTTGCAGTTGAAGGGCAAAGTCGATGGTGTTAGTCTGTCGAGTCTGCTAGATGAGATCCGTGCACGCGATGAGCGTGATACCCAGCGTGCGGTAGCCCCGCTCAAGCCGGCGGCTGACGCCATACAGCTGGATTCCACGGAGTTGTCCATCGAACAGGTGCTGGAACGCATCATGAGTGAAATCGCCATTCGCGATATCGCCGGATGATCAAGAAGGCCGCAGGGGACCAGTCATAGTCCTGCGGTGGCTTCTTTTAACTGAAACTGACCCACACCGTCTGGGGTGTGGAGATGGGCGTATTCTTCGCCCTTATCAACAGGAATTAAAATGAGCGAAAGCTTTGCGGAACTCTTTGAAGAAAGCCTAAAAACCCTGAACCTTCAGGCAGGCTCCATCATCACCGGTGTTATCGTTGATATCGATTACCAAGCTCGCTGGGTAACCGTTCACGCTGGTCTGAAGTCTGAAGCTCTGATCCCGCTGGAACAGTTCTACAACGATGCTGGTGACCTGACTATCAATGTCGGTGACGAAGTTCACGTTGCTCTGGACTCGGTTGAAGACGGTTTCGGTGAAACCAAGCTGTCCCGTGAAAAAGCCAAGCGCGCTGAATGCTGGATTGTTCTCGAAGCAGCCTTCGCAGCTGAAGAAGTGGTCAAGGGCGTTATCAACGGTAAGGTTAAAGGCGGCTTCACTGTCGACGTTAACGGCATCCGTGCGTTCCTGCCAGGTTCTTTGGTCGACGTTCGTCCTGTGCGCGACACCACGCACCTGGAAGGCAAAGAACTCGAATTCAAAGTCATCAAGCTCGACCAGAAGCGCAACAACGTTGTCGTTTCCCGTCGCAGCGTGCTGGAAGCAGAGAACTCCGCCGAGCGTGAAGCTCTGCTGGAATCCCTGCAGGAAGGCCAACAAGTCAAAGGTATCGTCAAGAACCTCACCGATTACGGCGCATTCGTCGATCTGGGTGGCGTCGATGGCCTGCTGCACATTACCGACATGGCTTGGAAGCGTATCAAGCATCCTTCCGAAATCGTCAACGTTGGCGACGAGATCGATGTCAAGGTTCTGAAATACGATCGCGAACGCAACCGTGTTTCCCTGGGCCTGAAGCAACTGGGTGAAGATCCATGGGTTGCTATCAAAGCCCGTTACCCAGAAAGCACTCGCGTAACCGCGCGTGTTACCAACCTGACCGACTACGGCTGCTTCGCAGAGCTGGAAGAAGGCGTGGAAGGCTTGGTACACGTTTCCGAAATGGACTGGACCAACAAGAACATCCATCCTTCGAAAGTCGTACAAGTCGGCGACGAAGTGGAAGTCATGGTTCTGGACATCGACGAAGAGCGTCGTCGTATCTCCCTGGGCATCAAGCAGTGCAAATCTAACCCATGGGAAGATTTCTCTGGCCAGTTCAACAAGGGCGATAAAATCTCCGGCACCATCAAGTCGATCACCGATTTCGGTATCTTCATTGGTCTGGACGGCGGCATCGACGGCCTGGTTCACCTGTCCGACATCTCCTGGAACGAAGTTGGCGAAGAAGCTGTTCGTCGTTTCAAGAAGGGCGACGAGCTGGACACCGTTATCCTGTCGGTTGACCCAGAGCGCGAGCGCATCTCCCTGGGTATCAAGCAACTGGAAAGCGATCCGTTCTCCGAGTACGTTCAAGAGAACGACAAAGGCGCAATCGTTAAGGGCACTGTGAAAGAAGTTGACGCTAAAGGCGCCATCATCACTCTGGCCGACGATATCGAAGCGACTCTGAAAGCCTCCGAAATCAGCCGTGACCGCGTTGAAGACGCGCGCAACGTTCTGAAAGAAGGCCAGGAAGTAGAAGCCAAGATCATCAGCGTTGATCGCAAGAGCCGCGTGATCCAACTCTCCATCAAGTCGAAAGACGAAGTGGAAGAGAAAGAAGCTATCCAGAGCTTGAAAGAAGCTGCTCCGGAAGCTGCTGCTGACACCACCATGGCGGCACTGCTGCGCCAGGCAATGGCCAAGCAGAACTAAGTTCTGTAAAGCTGTTGAAAAAGGGCGACCTCGGTCGCCCTTTTTTGCGCCTGAAATTTGATGAAGCAACTGCATCGAACGAAGGCGTTCAGCCCAATGTCAGAACTGACTATAGTCTTTGAAGCGGCTATTTCGCGTTGCTGACTCAATAAGGGTTTGAATGAACAGGATTATCGTAATACTTGCATTGGTAGTGCTTGCCGGCTGCTCCTCCACCAGCGCCAAGACGCACGCCAAGCGAGGCGTCAGTGGCATCGAGATCGACTGCTCTGGCTTGGGTAATAAATGGGAGAAGTGCGAGAAGCGTGCTGCCCGTGAGTGCAAGATGCAGGGCTACAAAGTCATCACTCGCTCCAGTGATGCAGAGGATGAAGAGGGTGACTACCTGTTCGGCTGGAACCCGGCTGGCGCAGTGACGCGGACGATGTTGGTGATCTGTAAATGAGTAACAGTAGGGTGGCTGAAGGTGTTTATGCGGTCGGCAGATAAGTTTACACATGGGCTGTTCAAATTCAGCAAGTCATGCTAAAACCTTCGAAGCGCTTTTCCTAGCTGCTTGAAAAAGAAGGGAAAAATATGACGAAGTCGGAGTTGATCGAACGAATTGTCACCCATCAAGGGCTGCTCTCATCCAAGGATGTGGAGCTGGCTATCAAGACCATGCTTGAGCAAATGTCCCAATGCCTCGCTACCGGAGACCGCATCGAAATCCGTGGCTTCGGCAGTTTCTCACTGCACTACCGCGCACCGCGCGTAGGCCGCAACCCAAAAACCGGCCAATCCGTCAGCCTCGATGGCAAATTCGTGCCCCACTTCAAACCGGGCAAGGAATTGCGTGATCGGGTGAACGAAGAAGAGGAAGAAGGCGTCTGAGTGTTTTTGGGGAAGGAGAAGGGTATGCGTGGGGTTAAGCGCGTTGTTGCGGTATTGATTGCAGTGCTTGCAGCTTTGGTGGTCTTGGCATTTGTGCTGGAGAACCAGCAGGGTGTGGCGCTGTCGTTCCTGGGTTGGAGTACTGCGCAGATGCCGGTGGCGGTGTTTGTGGTGGTGGCTTTGATTGTTGGGATGTTGATTGGGCCAGTATTGGGAGTGTTTGTACGTAGGCGTCAGAATAAGTCGATTGCTTGATTGTCTTGGGCAGGGATTGGATAAGCGGTGATCGTGACCGCTTGTCAGAAATCTCATGCCGTTCAAGGATTATGAATCGCTGCCGGTGCCTATTGGCGCAACCCGTAGATTGCGACAGTTCCTTGGCAAATTCAGAATCGCCCTACATACATGTCAAGACTTGTAAAATGTCTGAGAGATGGCAAAATGGAATCTGTTCTCGATAACAGGCATTTTGTGCGCTCGAAATTCGGCAGAGACGCAGGGTTTTGACGATAATCCAATTAAAATAAGAAAATACACAATCTGTTTTGCATAACGAGCCCGCAGTTTCTCTTTGAAGGCAGGTTTTTGTTGTGAGTAGTAGCTTACGCTCCGTTCTCATCCCCCAGCATAAAAAATTTGACTCGTTAGCGCTTGTAACAAGCCTCTGGCGTCAAAAAATCATTATTTTTTCAGTGGGCGCACTGATTTCTTCAGTTTTTGCGATTTATGCATTTTCGGTCACGCCAGAATACAAGGTGAGCAGTGTGCTTAGGCCTGCTGCGATTAATGAATTGGATGCGCTTAACCGCTCGGAAGTTTACGTTTTACCCCCTGGTGAAGCATTGGTAAGGGTAGGTATGGCCTTAGAGTCATACGAGATTCGCATGGGTTTTTTTAGATCCAATCAAAAGCTCTTTGAGGGGTTTGTGCGCCCTGGACGTAATCTTCAGCAGACGTTCGAAGAGTTCAATAAAAAATCTATAAGTTTGATGTTGTCCGATAAAGATAAAGCTGACTCGCTTAGTTCTTATTTGAAACTTGAGTTGACCTACCCAAAGGGGATTGATGGCGTTTCAATACTCAATGGTTTTGTAGAGTATGCAATAGCGAATGAGCGTGATCATATATCGGCCGACTTGACGGTTATTATCAATAACCGTTTAAAGGAGATCGACGGCAGGTTGGCCGCAGCCCGTTCAAGCTATGACACGTGGAAAGAGGCACGAATTGCATCCCTTTCCGAGTCAGATAGAATTCGCCGAGCTCAGCTACAAGACGAGCTTCAAGGGCTGCGGACGCAGCTTCATAGCTTAAATTCGAATCGAATTGCCGAGCTTAATGAGGCCATAACAATTGCCAAAAAACTGAATATTATGATGCCTGCTTCACCTACCTCCGTGGGTGATGATGCACATTCCGGTTCTGTCAGCATGAGAACGGAAATCAACAATCAGCAGATTCCATTGTATTTCATGGGTGTCAATGCGCTTGAAGCTGAGCGCGCAGTCTTGCTACAGCGAAAGTCTAATGATTTCACTGAGCGACGGATCTCTCAAATTGCCAAAGAATTAAAGTTGTTGGAGTCCAATAGAGAGATTGAGGTGTTGAAGAGTCGCGTGAAGGATGAATTGTTTCTGACAGATGTGCAGCCATTACGCGCAGAGAAAGCACGATTGCTGAGTGTGAATAAGGATATGAGTAATCTTAAGCTTGTGGCTATTGATAAAGAAGCACTAGAGCCAACTTCCCCGATAAGCCCGAATCGTCCCTTGCTGATAATCGGTGGATTACTGCTTGGTCTTGTTGTTGGGTTTGCAATCGCTTTCTTCCGGATAATAAAGCACGCATTGCGCGAGCCGGATCTTTAGCAAGTTCTTCAATTATACAATATAGGATGGGTTTCGATCGGGGGGTCAAGCGTAAAAATCGCACCCCCTTATCCTAGAGGCAAATTGCCATCTGTTGTAGTGTTGGTTTTCTTAGCCTTGACCCAGCAGAAGATCCTAGATAGAAGCCTCGATTGCAGTGTAAAATTGTTTTTACTCGCTGTCGGGCCTATGGCTTGCTCTAGTGGTCCCCTTCATCTAATCGGTACCTGAGAATGGCTCGATTGGCAACCGGCGCATGCTTCAACTGAGCGTATTCTGAGGTCGATATGAAAACTAATAAGCGTTACGCCTTCCTGGCCGTGCTGGCAGCCAGCGTACTCGTGACCTTGGGTGACACTAGGAATATTATTGGTTCGCTTAACTACTGGTTGCTGTGGGGGGGAGTACTAGTATTTGGGATTTATGGTAGCGGCGGCAGAGTGAAGTTGTCGCCAGAAGTAAGCTCTATTACCCTCGGTTTTACGTTGATGACGCTAGCTTTTATGATCTCCGGAGTAATTAATTCGGATATCTATACCGCTTATCAAGGTGTCAAATTCATAGCTATTTATATATTGTTTCTCGTGATATATAGCTGTTCGGGTTTGCTGGAGTTGGACGACTTTTATAAGATTGCTTCGATTTCGATTGTGGTGAGTCTTGTTGTATTTATGCTGTCGAAATTCTTTTTTACCGACCTCTATATTCAATTGGGTGACGGTCGGCAAGGCAGTGAATTTGCCTACCCAGGGGTAATGTGGAAGGTGTGTGCTTTCTTTGCGCCCTACATTATTGCGATGTTACTCACGACGCGTATTAAAAATGCACTTTTTGCTGGCCTCATTTTAATGGCGTCGGTGTATATATTGCTGGCGGACTCCAGTCGCACCGGTTTTCTATGGTTTGCGATCGTTGTATGTTCCTTTTTTCTTTTGCGCTTTTTGATTTTCCCTATCAGGACGCTACTGGTCGCAATACTGTGCTTGATCGCAGGGGTTTGTGTGCTGCTCTCTTCAAATATTGACCTGACGAATCATGATTCATTGTTGGTCTTGAATCGTTTGTTTGAGGGCGATCCAGTCAGGTCGGCGATGATACAAGATGGGATATCAAACGTCCAAAAATGCTTTCCATTCGGGTGCGGATTCGGCAGTTCATTTAGCGTGGTGGATGGGGAAAATATTGTTATCCATAATGTGTATTTGGGCATGCTGGGTGATGTGGGCGTACTGGGTGAGTTGGCACTTTTATTTTTAATGCTAATGCCGTTTGTGTTTTTCTTGTTGTCGCTGGTGGACGGTTCTGATTTAAATAAGAATATATTCTTTAAGTTTGCCGCAGTGTTGGGCGTTCTTTGTTATATTTTTATTATGCTCTTTCACCCGCTGAGTACTGAGATGTCAGAATGGGGCTATTGGATTCTGATGGTGTCCTGGTTGTCTCGTATTTACAAGTATGACAATGCCGGGGTGGTGAATATTATGTATGACAAGCAGATAGGGCGATAACGTGTTCACCGTATTTAAAAATATGAGCCTGCTTTTTGTTGTACAGCTCTTTGGTTATTTGGTGCCTATTCTGGAGATTCCGGTACTGGCGCGTTCATTGGGTGTACAGGAATACGGCAAGGTCGTACTGGTCCAATCAATTGCTTTACTGTCTTCACTTGTTGTTGAATACGGTTTTTCGTTGAGTGCTGCCAGACAAGTCTCTTTGACGAAGACTGATGTGACGGTACTGTCTAGGGTCTTTGGTGAGGTGCTGTCCGCGAAGCTGATAATTTCATCGGTTATAAGCATCGCGGCACTGTGTTTTTATATGTTTATCAATTCACAGACCTTCGAGCTTGAAGTAATAGGCTTGGGTTTTCTGTACTTTATAGCTTTTGGGTTTAGCCCGTTTTGGTTTTTTCAAGGGCTTGAGAAAATTGCGCTTGTGGTCTTTTTAGAAGTAGGTCTGCGGGTCGCAAGCCTTATATGCTTATTTATTTTTGTTCACGACCCAGGTGACGCATTGGTGGCATTATCGATTTTAGCCACATTTGCATTGGCAAATACAGTGCTCGGAAATTATTTGTGCTACCGAAATGGATGCCGCGTTCGGTTCAGCTTGTCAGGTGGATGGCTTCAGATTTGCAAAGGGTTTCACGTTTTCATCTATAAGAGCTCAAACAATATTCTGCTTAGCGCTGGGCCTGCTCTTGTAGGACTGCTCTGCGGAAAAGTCGCCGTTTCAGGATATGTTCCTGCTGAAAAAATCATAAGAGGATTTGTGGGTTTTATAAATCCAGTCCTCATTGGGTTTTTTCCGTATTTGAATAGACAGTACCTTTCCTCTGCAAAATCAGCATCAAGGCTCTCCTGGATCATTGTCGGGTTGATGTTCTTGCTGGGGTGCGTAAGTGCACTTTCCATTTCCGTAGCTGGTGGGTTTCTGATAAACAAACTATTGGGGGCTGATTTCGAGCAGGCGACGACGACCTTGCAGATTTTTGTATGGATAATCCCTTTTAGAATGACTAATCAAGCATTGGGTTTGTGCATGCTTATACCTCGCGGTATGGACAAAGTTGCGAGTTCTGCAATGCTTTTGTTCTCGGTAGTGTCGATACTTCTGGCAAGTCTGTTGTCGATTAACTATTATGTCAATGGTATCGTGCTTGGGTTTATTTTGGCGGAAGTCATGTTGTGCGTGACGTTTCTTGTATTGTCTTATCGATATAAGCCGGTCACTTATCTTGAGGGGCGCACTGAGTGATAACAATTTTAACGGCGACATATAATCGTTACAGTACTCTCCCTCGGCTACTCAAGAGCTTGCTTGAACAAAGCTCAAAAGAGTTTGAGTGGGTGGTGATAGACGACGGCAGCTCAGATGAAACTCAGAATTTCATTGAAGAGCTAAAAAAGAAAGACCTAGGCTTCACGCTGACAGCGGTACGGCAAAGTAATGCTGGAAAGCACGCAGCTATTAATAGCGGGGTAGCAGCTGCGAAAACAAACTGGATCTTTATAGTAGACAGCGATGATGCACTGGTGTCTGACGCCGTTGAAACGATAAATACCTCAATCGCAACCGCGACTGATAAGACAGTGGGGTTGTGCTATCGAAAGGCGTATTTCAGTGGTGAGTTGCTTGGTAATGAGTTAAGCACGGTCGAGCAGAGCTTTGTCTCGACGCCGACTGAAGCTGGCAAGTTATTCAAGGGTGACTTGGCTTACATATTTAGAACTGACGTGATGTCAGCATTTCCGTTTCCCATATTCAAGAACGAGAAATTTGTTCCAGAACTATATATCTGGAATAAATTGGGGGACGCGGGCGATATCATCTTTTTTACACGAAAAATAATTTATCTCTGCGATTATCTGGAAGATGGATACAGTCGTAATTTTTCACGCCATTTAAGAGCTAATCCAAAAGGCTTCTTTACTTATTACTGGTCGCAATTTTTGCGTGAGAAAACAGTATATTATAAGTTAAAGAATTTAATCAGATCCGTACAGTGCCTTTTGTATATGCTTCTAGGGCGGCCTCGATGAATATATTATATTTTATCACTGGGTTGGGGATGGGCGGGGCCGAGAAGCAAGTCGTAAATCTGGCTGACCGGATGAGCGCACGAGGACATAACGTCGTGATTGCTTATTTGACAGGCGACGCGGATGTGCTTCCAGAGGCGCCCGATGTAACGGTGGTGGCTCTAAATGGTAATAAAACCATCTTCGGGATGGTGCGTGCAATTAATAATCTGGTCAAATTAATTAAGCGATTTAAACCAGATGTATTGCACAGCCACATGGTGCATGCGAATTTAATAGCCAGAATGGTTCGTTCAGTTGTGAGAGTTCCCAGGCTGATTTGTACGGCACATAGTTCAAATGAAGGAGGTAAGCTGAAAATGCTGGCTTACCGTCTGACTGATTTTTTGGCTGATCTCACAACGAATGTAAGCCAGGAAGCGGTTGATATGCTTATTGCGAAAGGCGCTTCGCCTGTCGGGCGTATGGTATTTGTACCCAACGGTATAGATACGGAACGTTTTGTGTTTGATGAATCGGTGCGCAATCAAGTTCGTGCCAGAGAGTCTGTGGATCCTTCTATTAGAGTTCTCTTGGCAGTCGGCCGTCTGGTTGAAGCCAAAAACTATCCCTGTCTATTAGATGCGTTCACACTGGTTTCACAAGATCACGACAATGTACGTTTGTGGATAGTAGGCGACGGCCCCTTGGCTGCTGATCTCACGCTATATGCTAACAAAGCCAACCTGAGCGAAAAGATAAGTTTTTTCGGGCGACGCGACGACGTTCCGGCATTCTACAGCGCTGCGGATGTCTATATTTTGTCTTCTGCATGGGAAGGCTTTGGGTTAGTCGTCGCTGAAGCGATGTCGTGCGAAACGTTAGTGGTTGCCACAGATTGCGGAGGGGTGAAAGAGGTGCTGGGTGGTAGCGGCTATCTTGTTGAACCATTCAATCCTGAGGCGCTACGTCAAGCTATCAACTCGGCACTTGATCTACCTCCAGAGCAAAAAAAGTCACTCGTCACTTCGGCAAGATCAAGAGTACTTGATAACTTTTCCATGGAGTCTGTGATTGGTAGGTGGGAGGAGTTATATGCCCAGCCCAAGGCCTGAGGATATTTTGGTTATCAGCAATCCTCGAGTGGTTTTTAGTGTGATCACATCGATGAGAAATAGCCAATCTCTGGATCCGGTAATTTGGGCTTGGGCAAGTTATTTGAAAAGGTGCGTAGTGTGAAAATTGTTTATGTCATAACTCGTTCGGATGTTATAGGTGGCGCCAGTGTGCATCTCCTTGATTTGGCGCTGGGCTCATCTAAAGCAGGTCATAGCGTTGATATCCTCGTGGGTGGCGAGGGCGTCTTTAACTCTCGAGCGCGGGATCTGGGGCTGTCGTGCTATTCATTGAAATATCTCGTTCGTGAAATCAGTCCTGGAAAGGATATTCGCGCCTTCTTTGAACTGAGAGCGATGCTTTCCAAGCTAAAACCCGATCTCGTCCACTTGCACTCCTCCAAGGCTGGCATCCTCGGCAGACTGGCCGCTAAGAGTCTTGGTTTGCCAGCGATCTTTACGGCACATGGTTGGGCTTTTACGGAGGGCGTGTCTGAAAAGCGTCGTTTCGTATACCGTAATATTGAGAGGATCATGGCTCGTTTCTCAGACCAGATTCTTACGGTTTCCGAGTTTGACAGGCAACTTGCCTTGAAGGCCAAAGTGGGCGATGAAGATACTGTTCTGACCATCCACAATGGTATGCCCGAGGTCTGTTCCAATAGAGTCGGCTTTACCGAGTCTGATCAAATACGCTTGATCATGGTTGCAAGGTTCGAAGTACCCAAAAACCAAAAATTTCTATTGGAAGCGCTTGCAAAAGTGGAAGCCAAAAACTGGGAGCTTGAATTGGTGGGCGACGGCCCTTCACTTGCGAACGCCCGGAAATTGGCGGCACAGCTGGGAATTAGCGAGAAGGTGGTGTTTTCCGGGGCTTGTGATGACGTTCCGATCAGGCTTTCACGATCTGACATTTTCGTCTTGATTTCTGACTGGGAAGGGCTGCCGCTGACTATATTGGAGGCTATGCGCAGTGGACTTGCAGTCATCGCCTCTAACGTCGGAGGGGTGTCGGAGCTGGTTGCGAATGGTGATAACGGTTTCGTGGTAGAGCGTGGGGATCAGCAAGGGCTGATCGACGCATTGACGCAATTGATTAAATCCGCTGAGCTTCGAAAAAAACAAGGCATTTCAGGTCAATACAGATATCGCACAAATTTTACTTTCGATATTATGTTGGATAAAATTCTGAAAATTTACCAGAAAGTGTTAGACAGGACTAAATGAAAATCCTTATTACTGGTGCGAATGGCTTTATTGGGCGGGCGTTATCCGGGCACCTCGTCAGTTTAGCCAAATACTCAGTTGTCGGCTCTTCCCGCAGGCCCTCTACTGATGTGCCATCTGATATCCAGATGTTTTCGACCGGTGAGGTAGACGGTAATACTGACTGGGATCGTGCCCTGCAAGGCGTTGATACCGTTATCCATCTGGCCGCGCGCGCGCATGTGTTGAATGCGGGGAGCGAAGATCCAGTTACGGAGTTTGAACGAATAAATGTCGAAGGTGCCGTTAATTTAGCAAAGCAATCGATAAAAGCAGGTGTCCGTCGGTTTATATTCATTAGCTCTATTGGAGTAAATGGTGCGGAGACGGATAAGTGTGGTTTTACTGAGAGCGATGAGCCCCGGCCGCATGCAGAATATGCCCGCTCGAAATTAAAAGCAGAGCACACGCTAGCAGAGTTACTTGCTGCAGAGGCGATGGAGTTGACAGTTATCCGGCCTCCTTTAGTGTATGCCGCTGAAGCGCCAGGTAATTTTAATCGTCTCCTGAAGCTGATAGCGTCTGGATTGCCGTTACCCTTCGCCGCCGTGAAAAACAAGCGCAGCATGATAGCGCTGGATAATCTGGTGGATTTCGTTGAGCTGTGTATTGAGCACCCTTTGGCTGCAAACGAACTATTTTTAATTTCTGACGGAGATGATTTTTCCATTGGTGAAATTATCAAACTTCTCGCCTCGGGCATGGAGCGAAAAGAAAAATTGTTCAGCCTTCCTGACACTGTAATACGTTCGGTCGCCAGCGCACTCGGGAAGCGATCGTTATATACGCAGTTGTGTAGGTCATTGGTTGTGGATGCTGCCAAAGCTCAAACATTATTGAATTGGGTTCCTGCGAAAGAAGCCAGTAATGCTTTGGTCGAAACAGGCCGAAAGTTCCGTTTATTAAAGTGATTCACTTCGAATTATTGCAGGTAGGGATAGGCTGATGGCGTTCTGGATAGCGATTATTTCAATAGCGAGTTCCATTCTTTTTACAGGATTATTGCGTCGGTATGCACTCCAGCGCAATGTATTGGATATTCCTAACAGCAGAAGTTCACACTCTGTGCCGACCCCTCGTGGTGGTGGACTGGCAATTGTGCTGGGATTTCTGATATCCCTGGGGTTGATGCGTTCCTTTGATTTGATCGATAACACCTTTTTCCTTGCATCGTTCCTGGCGGGTATAACGGTAGCCGCGTTAGGTTTTCTGGATGACCACGGGCATATTCCTGCACGCTGGCGCCTGTTAGGACATTTTCTCTCTGCGATATGGGCGGTGTATTGGATCGGCGGGCTACCGCCTGTCACGATTTTTGGATTACACGTCAACCTAGGCTGGATTGGCGGGGCGTTAGCCGTTTTGTATGCAGTGTGGATGTTGAATCTTTACAACTTCATGGATGGTATTGACGGCTTGGCAAGTGCTGAAGCCATCTGTGCGTGCTCTTCTGCCGCTCTCATCTATTGGATGTTGGGGTATGAGGAGTTGTTATGGCCGCCTATTTATTTAGCGTTGGCGACGGCAGGCTTTTTCTACTGGAATTTTCCCAAAGCACGAATTTTCATGGGCGACGCGGGCAGCGGCTTCCTGGGAATCACGCTCGCTATTATTTCTCTTAAAGCGGCTTCTTTTTCCTCTACGCTGCTATGGGTCTGGCTGATCTTATTAGGAGTATTTATCGTTGACGCGACATTTACCTTGATGCGCAGGCTACTACGCGGCGAAAAAGTGTATGAGGCACATCGCAGTCACGCTTATCAATACGCCTCACGGCGATTTAATGCCCACGTCCCTGTCACACTGTGCGTAATCTTGATAAACCTGGTTTGGCTCGCACCGATTGCATGGCTTGTTGCATTTGACAGAATTGATGGTGCTGTCGGTATGTTGATCGCCTATGTTCCACTCGTTGTCCTGGCTCTGAAGTTCAAGGCCGGGGTTAAAGAGTAATGTTGTTAGGGGACGGAGTGGCGAGAGCCTAATCGTGATGTGCGTCTATTTAGATTTTAGATTGTTAGAACTGCGAGAGGTTTAGAAATATATGAACTCACTGAGATCGCGCTTATTAAGCCTCCCGCGCAGGTATAAACGTATTTTGCAGGTGATTACTGACGTCTTCTTAGTTTGGTTTGCGCTTTGGTTGGCTTTTGTCGTGCGGATAGGTCTCGATGAAATGATCAATCCGTTTATGCTGCACACCTGGCTTTTTTTGACCGCGCCGATCGTGACTATTCCGCTGTTTATACATTTTGGTATGTATCGGGCGGTTTTGCGCTATTTCGGAAATGATGCGTTAATTGCTATCGTCAAAGCTGTCAGCCTGTCTTCGCTAATTATTGGTGTGGTCGTTTATTGGTACAGTAATCACCAGAATGTAATTCCGCGTTCTATCATCTTTAACTATTGGTGGCTCAGCCTGATCATGATTGGGGGCTTGAGATTAGCGCTGCGCCAATTCTTCCTGGGAGATTGGTTTACCGCTGCTCAACATGTGCCTTTCACCAACCGTGACGATGGTTTGCCGCGTGTAGCTATCTACGGTGCCGGGTCTGCTGGAAATCAGCTAGTCGCGGCATTACGCATGGGCCGCTTGATGAGACCCGTTGCGTTCATTGACGATGATTCCACTATTTCGGATCGGGTAATCTCGGGGCTGCAGGTTTACAAGCCCAAACATATCCAGCGTATGATCGATGCCACAGGGGCTCAAGAAATTTTATTGGCGATACCTTCATCGACGCGCGGGCGTCGTCGGGAAATCCTCGGATTTCTTGAAGGTTTTCCTTTACATGTGCGTAGTGTCCCGGGCTTCATGGACTTGGCCAGCGGTCGTGTCAAAGTTGATGATATTCAAGAAGTGGATATTGCCGACCTGTTGGGGCGCGATCCTGTACCCGCCCAAGAAGATCTGTTGGAGCATTGCATACAGGGCCAGGTGGTGCTGGTTACCGGCGCGGGGGGGTCGATTGGATCTGAACTGTGTCGCCAGATCCTTGAATTGCAACCCACCACCCTGATTCTCTTTGAGCACAGTGAATACAATTTATACAGCATTATGTCCGAACTGGAGGCACGCATACTCAGGGATTCATTGGCGGTAAAATTGCTGCCGATCCTGGGGTCAATACGTCACCAGGATAAATTGGTTGATGTGATGAAAACCTGGCATGTAAATACCGTCTATCATGCGGCCGCTTATAAGCATGTGCCGATGGTAGAGCATAATATTGCGGAAGGTTTTCTGAATAATGTTATTGGTACGTTAAATACCGCTCAAGCGGCTATTATTTCGAATGTTGCTAATTTCGTACTTATTTCGACTGATAAGGCGGTTCGCCCTACCAATGTTATGGGAAGCACCAAGCGGCTCGCTGAGATGACGTTGCAGGCGCTCAGCCGTGAGCTAGAACCTGCTCTCTTCAACGGTGCAGCTACCCCTCAAAATCGTACACGCTTCACAATGGTTCGGTTTGGAAATGTTCTGGGTTCTTCTGGTTCCGTCATTCCTCTATTTCACAAGCAGATCAAATCAGGTGGGCCGATAACAGTGACCCACCCGAAGATCACTCGATATTTCATGACCATCCCTGAGGCGGCTCAACTTGTTATCCAGGCAGGCTCAATGGGCCAGGGAGGAGATGTTTTTGTATTGGATATGGGGGAACCAGTTAAAATCACGGAATTGGCAGAGAAAATGATTCATCTGTCTGGCCTGAGTGTTCGTTCAGATAAAAAACCGCTGGGCGATATCGCCATCGAGTTCACAGGGCTTCGGCCCGGGGAAAAACTCTACGAGGAATTACTCATCGGTGATAATGTCGATGCCACACAACATCCAATGATCATGAGTGCAAACGAAGATTATTTATCGTGGAGCGTATTGAAACCGAGGTTGTCCGAGTTGTTATGTGCTATTGAAAGCCATGACTACAGTAAAGTGCGTCAATTGTTACGCGAAACTGTTAGCGGCTATGCCCCCGATGGTGAAATTGTTGACTGGTCTTATCAACAAAGACGGCTGGAGCCATGAGGTAAGATCTTGGAAGCGGATAACAGTACGGCGGTGCTGTTATCTATGCTTTAAAAACGTTCGCTTTGTTGAATAATTTAATTAATTACAGCGCACTCACGTCAATCAACATCTATTCATCAGAAGGCTTGGTTTGCCGACACGTTGAAATACTCAGCTATCAGCTTCATTGTCTGTCACGACGTGCATTTAGAGTATTTTTTGGCATAACCTCGCCCTTTTCAAGGAGCGTTCGCGCTCTACATTTTCTTCCCCTGCACACCGCTTCCGGAATACAATCCGCTTGGGGCGCTGCACGATGACATTTTCATTGAGCGCTGCCTCGTGATGAGCGGCCGGCCAGAGCCCGCGGCTTGATCATCCATGGAGCTTTTTCAACATAGCCCAAAGCAGGAAGGCATTGCATGAGTAATTTTTCTAAATGAAAACCGAATATTCACTTGAAGTAATTGCACTTACGCTATTGATAATATTGATGTTCATTGCTTTTTCGTCGATATTCAGGTCTAAAATAGAAAGTGCAGAAGTTCAGCATGAATATAAATTCATCAATGGCCTGCGTGGTCTTGCGGCTATATTTGTTTTCATTAATCATGCGCCGTTTGTACTAATAAATTTGGGTGTGAAAAATACAGTTTTTTCTGCGTGGGGACAAATTTACCCGAACCTTGGATCTTTTGGTGTGCAGATTTTTTTCTGCATAACGGGTTTTCTTTTCTTTGATAAAGTCATGAAGAGCAAGCATATCGATTGGGGTGATTTCTTCGTAGCAAGAATCAGGAGAGTGGCTCCGCTTTACTATCTGGCATCGTTCTTGGTATTTATTATTGCGATTTCTTTTGCAGGGTTTGATTTCCTGGATAAAGAGTCTATTACCACTATCGCTGGTCTGGTAACGTTTAATTTCATAGATAACCCAATGAAAATTGGGGGCGTATCGCTTGTGCCTCTGAGTTCCGTGACATGGACGTTGGTGCATGAATGGCGTTTTTATGCAGTGCTGCCAATGGTGGCAATTTTTTACAGGTCGCGCTATAGGTCCATTATCCTGACGGTGGCGATACTGATTGCTGCCATTGACCTGGGCACCTCTGCCGTGGTGTGTTGGGCCTACTTTCTGTCAGGCATGGTGGCGGCGGTTGTTCATAAAAAAAATATCACGAATAAACCGGTTAAATTCTTTTCCATGTTAATTGCAGTGGGTATATTTGTTTGGGTGTGCGGGCTGGTTGATGTCCCCGGCTACGGAGCGTTGAGATTCGCGCTGGCAACAATATTCTTCATATGCATTACAATTTCAAATCCGTACTTCTTGCATTACCAGTTCCTGAACAGGCTCAGTGATATCAGCTACAGTGTTTACCTGCTCCACTTGCCGGTATTGTTTTTATCCTTCAAGCTCCTGTCTGTATTTTTTGATCTTGCTGCTCTTGATAAAGTAACTTTTTGGGTGGCAAATTTCGTGACCATTCCAATCATCGTCGCCTTGTCGACCATTACTTTTGTTCATGTAGAGAAAAGGTTTATGCGCAAGAAACGAGTGGAGCAGACCAACGCCCCCACGGTTGCCTACTCGGAAAAAACAAACGCTGTGATATGAAGTGTGCGGTGCTACTGCATCGGCCTCTTTGTTCCGCCTACTGTCCATCGGTAATGCCGGGGCCGCCGAGTTCGCTGCGGACCTTGATATTATCGATGTTCATTAGGAAGGTGGTTGGATATTCCAGGCACCGCCCGCGACTTGAATTTGCGATTCTGTGCGAAGATTTATCAGGCGAACGTCGGCACCAACCGTTGCTTGACGGCAGGCGTTTACTGGCCTGTACACAAAAAGCCGAACTCTTTCATACCTTGAAATACCCCCATTTTTGACACCCTCCATCTTTCGCCTAATGTAGAAATGCAGCTTCGGAAAGCTGCTTTTCTCTTACCGATGTCATGGAGCGTCACCAATGCAAAACCTCTACATTTCATCCCTCGTCTTCGCGTTCCTCACTAGCCTCTCCGTCGCCACCATCGCTGCGCCCTCCATCAAGCCGGAAGCTTCAAGCCCAATCTCCACCCAAATGACCAAGATCGAACAATCCACCAAGGTCAACCTCAACGCCGCCGATGCCGAAACCCTGCGCCGCGACCTGTTCGGTATCGGCGCTTCCAAGGCGAAGGCGATCGTTGCGTATCGCGAAAGCAACGGTCCGTTCACGGCGGTGGATGAGTTACTGGAAGTAAAAGGCATCGGTAAAGCACTGCTGGAGAAGAATCGCGACAGATTGGTTATTAATTGAAGATGCGAAGATAGCCCCAGAAGGCCGGTCATTGACCGGCCTTTCCTTTATCAAAGCTGCGTCTATTTCCTCTCAGGCCGCGTTGGCATGAAACGTGATTACATTCAACTCAACGATTGTTCAACAATCTTGAGGTGTACATGACGCCCAGCTTGTCTTTAGCCGACCAAATCGCCCTGGAATTACGCGCCGACATCATCGGCGGGCGGCTGCTGCCGGGTGTGTCGCTCGTCGAGGCCGAGTTGGTCAAGGGCTACAACGCCTCGCGCAATACTATCCGTGAGGCGCTGCATCGCTTGGGCCAAGAAGGGCTTACCCGCTATGTCCGCAATAAGGGCGTAATGGTTCGGCGCCTGGAGCGGGCAGAAGTACGTGACCTCTTCGTAGTCCGCCGCACCCTGCAATTGCAGGCCATAGCCCAAAGCGGTCCGCTGACGGACACTCAATCAGGCCGCATGCAAAACGCTATCGACGCCACCACCCTGGCCCGGGAGCGCGAAGATTGGCGAGCGGTGGCTACCCACAGTCTTATGTTCCACCAACAGATCGTCGCGTTGATGGATAGCCCACTGTTCGATGAGTTTTTTGCCCAGGTGATCGCCCAGCTGCGCCTGGTGTTTTGCGCCGCGCCGGATGAGCAGCGTTTCCAGTTACCCTGGCTGGAGCGCGACCATGAGATATACACGCTGCTGACCAGCAACCGGACGCAGGCCGCCAGCGAGGCGATGAGCCTGTACCTGGATGATTCCGAACGCCTTTCCCTCGCCTTGTTTGATCACCCTTGATGGAGGCATACCCCATGTACAAAGACTATCCCGCCGCTTACCAAGTCAGCAAAGGTTCGGCGTTGCAGGTGGATACGGCGTTCTATGAACGTATTCGTGATCGCAAGGATCAGCGCACGTTGATCGAACAGTTCGAGGTACCGATTCGTACGGGGAGGGCGTGGAAGGTTCCGGCAGGGCATGTGTTTCGTGTGACCACACCGGTGGGTCCACAGGTGGGCGACTTCAACGTGTGGAACGCCAATGACCCGCGCGAGCGTTTATGGGCTGCGCGCACGAGGCAATTGCAAGGCGCCCATGTCAGCACCCATGACCGCTTGTGGTCGAACCTGCCCTTTCTAAGGCCGCTGGTGACCATCACCGACGACAGCCTCGCCAGCTACGGCATCGATGAACACGGCGGACGCCTGCACGATTTGCTTGGCACGCGCTGCGACCCTTATGTGAACCGTATGCTGACCGGTGAGGATTTCCATCACCACTGTCACTCAAACCTGACCCGTGCAGTATTGCCCCACGGTCTGACAGAATTCGACGTGCATGACGTGTTGAATATTTTCCAGTGCACGGGCCTCAATCACGATGACATGTACTTTATGAAAGCCTGTCCGGCGCAGAAGGGTGATTACCTGGAGTTTTTTGCCGAGATTGATTTGCTGTGTGCGTTGTCGACGTGCCCTGGCGGGGATTTATCGCTGCCGATGTGGGGGCCAGATGCGCAGGACCCGCTAACGGTTTGTCGTCCGTTGGGGGTGGAAATCTACCGGTTGGAGGACGCGTTGCTAGGTGGCTGGAGCCAACCGGAACGTGCTGCCTACAAAGGGCAGCACGGCTTGCATATTGCCAAGGCGGATTGGGAGTAACTCAAGATTCAGCGATCCTGCGCATCCTTGGCATCCGCCTGCGCATTGCGCTCGGCCACGCGTTTACGTTGTTCGTCGGTGAGTTCGACTTTGTTGGCGCTGTCGCGCAGCATCATCAGCCCTCCGACGATCGATCCGATTGCGACTACCATAATCAACCACGCATACCACGGCATAAGGCTCTCCTTGAGGCAGATGTCCGTGGGAAAGTTTCCCACGGTAATGACTGCTTTGAGTCACGGGCTTTCTGAGTAGTTCAGTGTAGGCCCGTTCTGCCTCGCGGGCGCTATAGTCCCGTCAACATCGCATCTGCCGGGGCGTCGGCGCGGTCTTGCGCAGTCAGTTGGAAATAGATGAAGCCTGCCAGCATAAAGCCCAGGAAGATCAGCCCGATCAGGGCGTTGAACCAGGCCATCGCCACCAGGCACACCACTGCCAGTACCAGTGCAATACCCGGCACGATGGGGTAGCCCGGTGCGCGAAAGGTGCGTTCCAGCATGGGCTCGGTCTTACGCAGTTTGAACAGGCTGAGCATGCTCATGATGTACATGACGATGGCACCGAACACCGCCATGGTGATCATCGCCGCGGTCAGGGTCATGCCGCCCAGGTTGATCAGGCCGTCGCTGTAGATGGCCGCGATGCCGACTAGGCCGCCGGCGATAATTGCTCGATGGGGTGTCTGAAAACGCGACAGTTTGGCCAGGAAAGGCGGCAGGTAACCGGCGCGGGCCAGGGCGAAGAACTGGCGCGAGTAGCCGAGGATGACGCCGTGGAAGCTCGCCACCAACCCAAACAGGCCAATCCACACCAGCATGTGCAACCAGCCGGAGCTTTCGCCGACTACGGTTTTCATCGCCTGGGGCAGTGGGTCGTTGATGTTCGAGAGGGTGCGCCAGTCACCCACGCCACCGGCGAAGAACATTACGCCCATGGCCAGGATCACCAGGGTGAGGATGCCGCTGATATAGGCTTTTGGAATCGTGCGCTTGGGGTCCTTGGCTTCTTCGGCAGCCATGGCGGCGCCTTCGATGGCGAGGAAGAACCAGATGGCGAAGGGGATCGCAGCAAACATCCCGGCAATCGCCGGGGCGCCGAAGGTGTCGGAACCGGCCCAGCCGTTGAGGGCGAAGTTGCTGAAGCTGAACGCCGGCGCGACCACGCCCATGAACACTAGCAGTTCGGCGACGGCGAGTACGCACACCACCAGCTCAAAGGTCGCGGCAAGTTTGACCCCGAGGATGTTCAGGCCCATGAACATGATATAAGCGCCGACGGCGGCGTGCTTGGGATCAAGTGCCGGGAATTGCACGTTCAGGTAGGCGCCGATGGCCAGGGCAATTGCGGGCGGGGCGAAGACGAATTCGATCAAGGTAGCCAGCCCGGCAATCAAGCCGCCTTTTTCACCAAAGGCGCGACGGCTGTAGGCAAAGGGGCCTCCGGCATGGGGAATGGCGGTAGTCAGCTCGGTGAAACTGAAGATGAAGCAGGTGTACATCGCGGCGACCATCAACGAAGTGACCAGAAAGCCCAAGGTGCCGGCCACACCCCAGCCGTAGCTCCAGCCAAAGTACTCGCCGGAAATCACCAGCCCCACGGCGATGCCCCAGAGATGCAGGGTGCCTAAGGTGGGTTTGAGTTGTGTGTTCATTGTGGGGTGCTCCCTGAAGGGGTTGGAATGATTCAGGGTGTTGCAGTGGTTATGCCAGGCTGCGGAGCCCTGTCGCAAAGCAGTGCCTATGTCGCCTGCGGGACGGTTTGGCGTTTGAATGTGGCTTGGCGTGCACCAGATAAGGGCGGTGGTGTCTGACCTGCCGCCATCGCGGGCAAGCCCGGCTCCCACATTTGGAATGCACTCCACTGTGGGAGCCGGGCTTGCCCGCGAAGAGGCCCTCCCAGCCACTGCAAATCCCGTTGTAAACCCCGCATAAACCCACTCTTTACGCCATCTTTACGCCCCACCCGGCGCCTTGCTCTCGTTCCTTTACACCCCTCCTGGGGACAATGCCCTCACACGCGGCAATCGCCGCAAGACGGGGAAATTTCCATGAGCGTTCTGGACGGAGTGTCACTGCTATTGGCCGTGGCGCTGTTCATTTATCTGCTGGTTGCGCTGTTACGCGCGGATCGGAACTAGGAGCGGGCTATGCACAGTTATGACTATTGGCTGATCATCGCCTTTTTTGCCGTGGTACTGGTGCCAGCACCGTTTTTGGGGCGGTTCTACTACAAGGTGATGGAAGGCCAGCGCACGTGGTTGACGCCGGTGTTGGGGCCTGTCGAAAGGGCCTGTTATCGCCTCTCGGGCGTGGATGCGCAGCAGGAACAGAGCTGGCAGAAATACATGCTGGCCTTGCTCGCGTTCAACCTGGCGGGCTTCTTGTTGTTGTTCTCGATCCTGTTATTCCAGGGCTCCCTCCCACTGAATCCGCAGAAGTTGCCGGGTCAGGAATGGACCCTGGCGTTCAACACCGCCGTCAGTTTCATGACCAATACCAACTGGCAGAACTACAGCGGTGAGGCGTCCCTAAGTTATCTCAGCCAGATGGCTGGCCTCACTGTGCAGAACTTCGTCAGTGCGGCGACCGGTCTCGCTGTCCTGGTTGCCTTGTGCCGTGGGATCGGGCGCAAATCTGCCCATACCCTGGGCAACTTCTGGGTCGACATGACCCGCGCCACCCTCTACGGCCTGCTGCCGTTGTGCCTGGTGCTCGCACTGTTTCTGGTGTGGCAGGGCGTGCCGCAAACCTTCGCCCACTATGTTGACGCCGTCACGCTGCAGGGCGTGGACCAAGTGATTCCCTTGGGCCCGGCCGCCAGCCAGATTGCGATCAAGCAACTGGGCACCAATGGCGGCGGCTTCTTCGGGGTGAACTCGGCGCATCCGTTCGAAGACCCGACAGCCTGGGCCAACCTGTTCGAAGTGGCCTCGATCATTCTGATCCCGGTGGCGTTGGTATTTACCTTCGGCCACTACGTCAAGGACCTGCGTCAGAGCCGGGCGATCCTCGCGTGTATGCTGGCGCTGTTCCTGATCGGCGGCGCGACGTCGCTGTGGTCCGAGTACCAGCCCAATCCGACCCTGAACAACCCGGCCGTGGAGCAAACCGCACCGCTGGAGGGCAAGGAAACACGCTTCGGTACCACCGGCACCGTGCTGTGGTCGGTGACCACCACCGCGGCATCCAACGGCTCGGTCAACGGTATGCAGGACAGCCTCAGCCCGCTGAGTGGGATGGTGGCATTGGTCAACATGATGGTTGGCGAAGTGATCTTCGGCGGCGTTGGTGCTGGCATGTACGGCATGTTGCTTAACGTACTGATCGCGGTGTTCCTTGCCGGCCTGATGATCGGCCGCACACCGGAATATCTGGGCAAGAAACTCCAGGCCAAGGAAGTGCAATTGCTGGTGGTGACCCTGCTGGTCATGCCGGTCGGCGTGCTGGTGTTGAGTGCCATCGCCGCCAGCCTGCCGGGCCCGGCGGGCGCGATCAGTAACCCTGGCCCCCACGGCTTCAGTCAGTTGCTTTACGCCTATACCTCGGCCAGTGCCAACAACGGTTCGGCGTTTGCCGGCCTCGGCGCCAACACCGCGTTCCATAACCTGATGCTCGGCCTGGGCATGTTGATCGGTCGCTTTGGCTACATCCTCCCGGTGCTGGCCCTGGCTGGCAGCCTGGCGATGAAGAAGGCCGCACCGATTGGCCAGAACAGCTTCCCCACCCATGGCGCGCTGTTCGTCACCTTGTTGACCGTGACCATTTTGCTGGTGGGCGGCCTGACTTTCCTGCCGACGCTGGCGCTGGGTCCTATCGCTGAACACCTGAGCATCGGCTTCTGACCAAGGGGATATGAATATGAACATGCCTGCAAAAAACGCGGCCCCGGTCAAAACCCAGGAGCCTGCCAAAACCGCCATCTCGGCGCTCTGGCGCCCGGCGCTGGTCCAGGCGTTCGTCAAGCTGGACCCACGCCAACTGCAACGTTCGCCAGTGATGCTGGTGGTCGAACTGACTGCCATCCTCACCACCGTATTGTGCTTCGTGCCCGATACCACCGTGCCGACCTTTGTCGCCGTGCAAATCGCCGTGTGGCTGTGGTTCACCGTGCTGTTCGCCAACTTCGCCGAAGCCCTGGCCGAAGGCCGCGGCAAGGCCCGCGCCGACAGCCTCAAGGCTGGCAGCGAAGGTTTGAGCGCCCGGCGCCAGGAGGCCGATGGCAGCTTCAAGGTGGTGCCGGCCACCAGCCTGCGCAAGGGCGATGTGGTCCGTGTTGCCGCGGGGGAAATGATCCCCGGTGACGGCGAGGTCGTCGAAGGTATTGCGGCGGTCAACGAAGCGGCGATCACCGGCGAATCCGCCCCGGTCATCCGCGAGTCCGGCGGTGACCGCTCGGCCGTTACCGGCAACACACGGCTGGTGTCCGACTGGCTGCTGATTCGCATCACCGCCAACCCGGGTGAGTCCACGCTGGATCGCATGATTGCGTTGGTGGAAGGCGCCAAACGCCAGAAAACCCCCAACGAAGTCGCACTGGATATCCTGCTGATCGGCCTGACCCTGATCTTCCTGCTGGTAGTGGTGACCTTGCAGCCGTTCGCGCATTTTGCCAATGGCAGCCTGCCTCTGGTGTTTCTGGTCGCACTGCTGGTGACGCTGATCCCCACCACCATTGGCGGCTTGTTGTCGGCCATCGGCATTGCCGGCATGGACCGCCTGGTGCGTCTCAATGTGATCGCCAAGTCCGGCCGCGCCGTGGAAGCGGCGGGGGATGTGCATGTGTTGTTGCTGGACAAGACCGGCACCATCACCTTCGGCAATCGTCGTTGCTCGGCCGTGGTCGCGGCGCCTGGGGTCAGTGGCCGGGAACTGGCTGAAGGCGCGTTGCTGGCATCCTTGGCCGATGACACGGCGGAAGGCAAATCCATCGTTGAATACCTGCGTGCCTTGCACCCGCAGGCCGAGCCAAGCCTGGATGAATTGACCGCTGTACCCTTCAGCGCCGAGACCCGCTTGTCGGGTGTCGACTATCAGGGCCGCGTGTTCCGCAAAGGCGCCGTGGATTCGCTGCTGGCGTTTATCGGCCAGCCACGCAGCGAGCTTTTACCTGCGCTGTCGCGGGAAATCGACAAGATCGCCCAAAGCGGCGGCACCCCATTGCTGGTCTGCGCCGATGGCAAATTGCTCGGTGCGATCCATCTCAAGGACGTAGTCAAGCCCGGCATCCGCGAGCGGTTTGCCGAGTTGCGCAAGTTGGGGATTCGCACCGTGATGGTCACTGGCGACAACCCCCTGACCGCCGCCGCGATTGCCGCTGAAGCCGGGGTGGATGACGTGCTGGCCGAAGCCACGCCAGAGAAGAAACTCGCGCGTATTCGCCATGAACAAAACGATGGTCGCCTGGTTGCCATGTGCGGCGACGGCGCCAACGACGCCCCGGCGCTGGCTCAGGCTGACGTCGGCATGGCCATGAACGACGGCACCCAGGCCGCGCGCGAGGCGGCCAACATGGTCGACCTCGACAGCGACCCGACCAAGCTGCTGGACGTGGTGCAGATCGGCAAGGAATTGCTGGTAACCCGTGGCGCGTTGACGACCTTTTCCATCGCCAACGACGTGGCCAAGTACTTCGCAATCCTGCCGGCGCTGTTCGCCTCGATCTACCCGCAACTGGGCGTGCTCAACATCATGCACTTGCAGAGCCCGCAGAGCGCGATCCTCTCGGCCATTGTGTTTAACGCCTTGATTATCGTGGTGCTGATTCCTCTGGCGCTGCGCGGTGTACGGGTGCAAGCGGCGAGTGCGGCGGCCTTGCTGCGGCGCAACCTGCTGATTTACGGCCTGGGCGGGCTGTTGGTGCCGTTCGTGGGTATCAAAGCCATCGACATGCTGCTGACGGCGCTGCACCTGGTTTGACCTGTCTGATTTATTGAGGATTTGACTATGACAAACATCATCCGCCCAGCCCTGAGTCTGCTGGTACTCATGACCCTGATCACCGGCGTCGCCTACCCGCTGGTGGTCACGGGCGTGGCGCAAGTGGCCTTCCCCGACCAGGCCAATGGCAGCCTGGTGCACGACGCCAGCGGCAAGGTGCGCGGCTCCAGCCTGATCGCCCAGGACTTTACCGGCGACAGCTGGTTTCATCCACGCCCGTCAGCAGGAGCCTTTGCGACGGTGTCCAGCAGTGCCAGTAACCTGGGCCCCAGCAATCCGGCCTTGGCGACCCGCATAGTCGAGGATGCCGGCAAACAATCAGTGCCTGGCCAGGGCCCGGTGCCACTGGCCTCGCTGACGACCTCCGGCAGCGGCCTTGATCCACACTTGCCACCGCAGGCGATTGCCTATCAACTGGCGCGAGTGGCGGCAGCGCGCAATGTGCCGGTGGCGACCTTGCAGCGGTTGCTGGATGAGCACATCGAAAGCCCGTTGGTAGGGCCGCCGGTGGTAAACGTCCTGGCGCTGAATATGGCTTTGGAAGCGTTGTAAGCAAGGCGATCGCCATCGCGGGCAAGCCCGGCTCCCACATTTGGAATGCATTCCACTGTGGGAGCCGGGCTTGCCCGCGATGGCGGCCTTGAAGACTCTCTATAAATACCTGAAGGAACCCCCAAGTATGAGCGACTCCGGCCGCGCCGATGCCCTGTTAGCCGATCTGCCCCGGGCTGGCCGTGGCCGGCTCAAGGTCTTCCTCGGCGCCGCGCCTGGCGTGGGCAAGACTTACGCCATGCTTCAGGCGGCCCACACCCAACTGCGTCAGGGCGTACGGCTGATTGCCGGGGTGGTCGAAACCCACGGCCGCGCCGAGACCGAAGCCTTGCTCAGCGGCCTGCCGCAACAACCGCTGTTACGCAGCGAATACCGCGGCGTGATGCTCGAAGAAATGGACCTCGACGGCCTGCTCTCCGCCAAGCCCAAGCTGGTGCTGGTAGATGAACTGGCCCACAGCAACGCCCCCGGCAGCCGTCATGAAAAGCGCTGGCAAGATATTCAGGAATTGCTCGCGGCCGGTATCAATGTGTTCACCACGGTCAACGTCCAGCACCTGGAAAGCCTCAATGATCAGGTGCGTGGCATCACCGGCGTGCAAGTGCGCGAAACCCTGCCGGACTGGGTGCTGCAAGAGGCCGACGAACTGTTGCTGATCGACCTGCCATCCCGCGAACTGCTCGAACGCCTGCGTGACGGCAAGGTGTATGTGCCCGAGCAGGCGCGTGCGGCTATCGATGCGTTTTTCACCCAGACCAACCTCATGGCCCTGCGCGAACTGGCGATGCAAACCGCCGCGGCCCACGTCGACGATGATCTGGCCCAGGGCTATCGCCAACTCGGACAGGCCGCGCCGGCGGTACGTGGGCGTTTGCTGGTGGGCGTGGATGGCGATGCGCAAGCCGAACGCCTGGTGCGTCATGCCAGCCGTGTGGCCCAGCGTCGGCATTTGCCTTGGAGCCTGGTGCACGTCGACAACGGCCGAGCGCGGGATGAGCAATCGCGCCTGCGTCTGCAGAACGCCCAGCAACTGGCGGAGCGGTTGGGCGGCGAAGTGGTGTTATTGCGGGCCGGGGAGGTCGCCAAGACCCTGATCCAGCACGCCGCCGAACGCCGTGCCAGCTTGTTGCTGGTGGGGCAGTCGCGGATGCGCTGGCGCCGGCGCTTGTTCGGTGGTGGCTTGGCGGCGCGGCTGTTGCGCAATGCCCGTGGCCTGGAAATCAACGTCCTCGACAGCGATGACATACCGGCGCCGCCACGCTTGCCGGATGTGCGCGGGTTAGTGTGGTTCGATTACGCGTTGGCGGTGGTTGCCACGGTGGTTGCTGCGGCCGTGGCGTGGGCCGTGTCCAGTGTGTTGCCGCTGCCGAATATCTCGCTGGTGTTTCTCGCTGCCGTATTGCTGGTGGCGGTGCGCAGCAGCCTGGGGCCGTCGCTGGTGTGCGCGGCGCTGTCGTTCATGACCTACGATTTTCTGTTTATCCCACCGAACTTTTCCTTCGCCATTCAGCGCGAAGAGGATGTGCTGACCCTGCTGTTCTTCCTGCTGATGGCCGCCCTGACCGGCAACCTCGCCGCGCGCCAGCGCCGCCAACTGCAGGCGTTGCGCGATACCCAGGAAGAAACCAGCGAGCTGCTCGACCTGTCGCGCAAGCTCACGGCGGCCACCGATCGCCAAGCCGTGATCAGCGCCGCCGCCCACCATCTGCAAGGCTGGCGCGACCTTGACTTGTGTCTGGTCAATCGCGACGGTCAGGGCGGCTGGACGGTCGAGACCGGTGGCCCGCTGACCCTCACCGAAGCCGAACGCGCTGCCGCCGATTGGGCCTGGCAGCATGATCAGCCTGCCGGTATGGGCACCGGCACCTTGCCGTTCGGACGTTGGTGGTGGTGGCCGTTGTCAGGTGAAGAGGGGCCGCTGGGCTTGCTCGGTGTCAGCGCCAAACCGGGCCTGGAGTTGAGCGGGCAACGCCGACGTTTGCTCACTGCCTTGAGCCAGCCGCTGGCCCAGGCGCTGGCGCGGGCGCAGTTGGGGCAAGAGTTGGAGTCGGCGCGTCTGCACGGCGAAACCGAACAACTGCGCAGCGCCTTGCTGGCGTCGGTGTCCCACGACTTGCGCACGCCGTTGACCTCCATGCGCGGCAGTATCGATAGCCTGCTGGCCCTCGGCGAAGCCATTCCCATGGAGGATCGTCGCGAATTGCTTGAAGGCACCCGTGATGAGGCCGAGCGCCTGGACCGCTATATCCAGAACCTGCTGGACATGACGCGGCTGGGCCACGGCGCGCTGAAACTGGCGCGCGACTGGGTGTCACCCGGTGATATCGTCGGCAGTGCCCTCGGGCGTTTGCGCGCGGTGCTGGCGCCATTACAAGTGAGCACCGAGGTGCCGTCGGAACTGCCCTTGTTGTATGTGCATGCAGCCTTGATCGAACAGGCGTTGGTCAATGTGCTGGAAAATGCCGCCCGGTTTTCGCCGCCCCAGGGTCGCTTGCAGTTGCGCGCTGGCGTGCAGGATGAGCAGTTGTTTTTTGCCGTGGCGGATGAAGGGCCGGGGATTCCCGAGGACGAGCGTGCGAAGATTTTCGACATGTTCTATACCGCTGCTCGCGGTGATCGAGGCGGACAGGGCACTGGCCTCGGTTTGGCGATCTGCCAGGGCATGGTGGGCGCGCACGGCGGGCATATCAGCGTGGCCGATGGCATTGATGGGCGGGGTACCTGCATCACGTTGTTTCTGCCGCTACAATCTCAACCTGGCTTGGACACTGACCTTTGAATGGCTCCTGAATGGGGTGATTCTTTAACGGATTTTGACGGACACCATGAGCCAGACCGCGACGATTCTAGTCATTGATGACGAACCGCAGATCCGCAAATTCCTGCGCATCAGCCTGGCCTCCCAGGGCTATAAGGTAATCGAGGCCGGCACCGGCAACGAAGGCCTGGCGCAAGCGGCCCTGAACAAACCGGACCTGCTGGTGCTCGACCTGGGGCTGCCCGACATGGACGGCCAGCAGGTGCTGCGCGAGTTTCGCGAGTGGTCGACGGTGCCGGTGCTGGTGCTGTCAGTGCGGGCCAGTGAAGGCCAGAAAGTCGAGGCTCTTGACGGTGGCGCCAATGACTATGTGACCAAGCCCTTCGGCATCCAGGAATTCCTCGCTCGGGTGCGTGCGTTGTTGCGTCAGGCACCGGCGGGAGAGGCTCAGGAAGCCGCCTTGAGTTTTGGCCCGCTGACGGTGGACCTGGCCTATCGCCGCGTGCTGCTGGACGGTGCCGAAGTGGCATTGACCCGCAAGGAGTATGCAGTGCTGGCGCAACTGGCCCGGCATCCGGGGCGGGTGATTACCCAGCAGCAATTGCTCAAGGATATTTGGGGCCCGACTCACACCGAAGACAGCCATTACCTGCGTATCGTGGTGGGGCACCTGCGCCAGAAACTGGCGGATGACCCGACGCAGCCACGGTTTATCGTGACCGAGGCGGGGGTGGGGTATCGGTTGCTAGGTGCCTGAGTCTGTGGTGCCTGCGCTGGCGACATTGCAGGCAAGCCAGCTCCCACAGTTGAAATGCATTCACCTGTGGGAGCCGGGCTTGCCCGCGATGAGGCCATCAGCAACACCCACGCGCTCAACTCTGCTCACTCTCATACCGATCCAACGTATCACTGGCAATCTCCCGCCCCAGGGCGATCAGCTCCGGCGCCTTGTAGAACTCGAAGAACCGGCACACTCGCTTCGGCACGTTGATCAGCACATCTGGCGGGTAGCCTGCGATCTTGTACTGCGCCAATGACGTCTGCATCACCTCGAAACTCTGGTTGATCAGGTCCAGCAGCGACGCAGGCCCGACGTTATCGATAATGAACGAGCCGGTCGCCGACTTCGGTGCGCCGGCTTTTTCCGGCGCGGCAGCGGGTTGCTGGGATTCGGGTTCAGCCGACTCCAGCCACGGGTTGATCTCTGCTGCCTGGGCCTGCAAGGCTTCCTGTTCGAGCTTCATCAACTGCTCGGCCTGTTTGCGGCGAAATGGCAGGTGCGATCCGAGCGACTTGGCCAGGCTGTTGAAGCGGCTCTTGAACGCCGGCGGGCGCTGGATCACCGGCAGCCGATAGTGCTTCTGGTTGGTGGCGTTGAGGTTGACCGCGATGATCAAGTCACAGTGGCTCGACACCACCGGCACGATAGGCAGCGGGTTGAGCAGACCGCCGTCCACCAGCATCCGATTGCCTTGCATCACCGGGGTGAACAGGCTTGGGATCGCCGCCGATGCGCGCATGGCCTGGTGCAGGCAGCCTTCCTGAAACCAGATTTCCTGTTGGTTGGTAAGGTCGGTGGCCACGGCGGTGTAGGGGATGCGCAGCTCTTCAATATTGATCTCGCCGACGATTTTGCGAATCTGCCCGAAAACTTTTTCGCCACGAATCGCACCCAGGCGAAAGCTCACATCTACCAGGCGCAATACGTCGAGGTAGTCCAGGCTTTCGATCCAGTTTCGATATTCGTCCAGCTTGCCTGCGGCATAGATGCCGCCGACCACCGCGCCCATCGAACAGCCGGCGATACAGGCAATGTCATAGCCGCGTCGTTCGATTTCTTCGATCACCCCGATATGGGCGTAGCCCCTGGCTCCCCCGGAGCCCAGCACTAAGGCAACACGTTTTTTCATGTCCCAGTCCTTCGCAAAACAGGTGCCCACAATGCACCCATCCGGGGGGCGGCTTCAATCTTCGGTTATTTTTCGAGGATAACCTTTGTGCTCGGGTATGCTCTGGCAATAGGTACGACCGATTTCAGGCTAGGGACAAGGCACTTTTCCCTGTGGGCAACGTCTACAGGCTACGAATGATTTTGCTTATTTTGAGGTGTCATCAATGAAAGCCTGGATGTGTGTGCCTGTGATCGTGCTGGCCTTGGCCGGCTGTGCCGGCAAGACGGCCTACCGCGATAGCTGCGGTTCCCAATTGGATGCCGCCTGGAAAGAACTCGATCTGGCCAAGGCTGAAGGTTTTGCCGGCACCGTGAGTTACTCCAAGGCTCTGTCGCTATTGACTGGCGCCAAGACCCAGCAGCAGTTTGAAGCGTTTGAAGGGTGCTCCAACAAAGCCCAGAAGGCGCGGTTCTATATTCGTGAGTCTCGCGCCGGGCGTTGACCTGTAGCGGCGAGTAGGATTATTCATTGGAAAGTGAGGGCAGGATGTCAGCGTTGGTCAATCAGTTAGTCGCCCAGGTCATAGGCCTGGAAGTAGGGTTACTGAGCTGCCAGGCTCGCCTCGCCGCCGTAACTGACGATGAAGCCCTGCATGATTTGCGCACCACCGTGCGGCGCTTGCGCAGCTTGTTGCGGCCTTTGCGCGGGCTGCCCGGTGTGGAACAGCTTGAATTGGCCGCCAGTACGGTTGGCCAATTGACCACGCCGCTGCGTGACCGCGAGGTCCTGGCGGCGTATCTGCATCAGCACGGTTATCACGAGGCGGCTGATCGGCGCCTGCGCCTGCAGCCCGAGGCCTATCGCCATGTGGCGCAAAGCCCGGAGTTGGCGCACCTGTTACTGATTCTGGATGCATTCCCACGCTTTATTCGCGCCTCCCAGCACCAGAAACTGCTCAAAGGCTTGCGCCCGCGCATCGAGAAACGCCTGGCCAAGCAATGGCAGAAACTCGATGAAGCCCTGAAGGATCCCGAGCATGATCGCCACCGCCTGCGGTTGCTGATCAAGCGCGTGCGTTACGCCGCCGAGGCTTACCCCGAACTGGACAAGCTACCCGCCAACGCCATGTCGCGATTGAAGAAAGCCCAAAGCGCCCTGGGCGACTGGCATGACTGCTGGCAGTGGCTGGCCCAGGCCGGGCAGCAGGCGGATCTGCAACCCTGCGTTGCCATCTGGCAGCGCACCATGCTCAAGGCTCAAGGGCAGGCTGACCGTGTGCTGGACAAACTCAGCGCCGATTGTTTTTAACGCGGTCCGGCTTTTGGCCGGAATGGGCGGTGTGCCGGTCCGTCTCGATGGTTAAGATTCCCCATCGATTTTCTTGATGTGAGGTCGCCATGCGCTTTAGTGATTTGCTCGACGCTGCCCGAAGCAACCCGTTGGATGTCACCATCCCTGCCGAATGGGCCCAGGGCCGTGCCACCTTTGGCGGCCTGGTCGCCGCTTTGCAATACGAGGCGCTGCGTACCCAGGTGTCGGCGGATCGTCCGTTACGTTCCCTGGCCATCACCTTTGTCGGCCCGGTGGCGCCGGATGTACCTGCCAGTTATCAAGTCGAAGTGCTACGCGAGGGCAAAGCCGTCAGCCAGTTGCTTGGGCGCGTGGTCCAGAACGGTGAAGTAGCGACCCTGGTCCAGGCCAGTTTTGGCGCGTCTCGAACGTCGGAAATCGACGTGGCGAGCGAGCCGGCGCCAGTGTTCAAACATTGGGATGAGTGCCAGGAACTGCCGTACATCAAGGGCGTTACCCCTGAGTTCATGCGCCACCTGGCGATGCGTTGGGCCGTGGGCGGCCTGCCGTTTACCGGCAATAAATCCCGCGACATGGGCGGCTGGGTGCGGTTGCGCGGGGATGTGAAAGAAGAGCCGCTGACCGAAGCGCATATCCTCGCCCTGGTCGACGCCTGGCCGCCAGCTTTGCTGCCGCACCTGAAAAAGCCTGCGCCGGGCAGCACCCTGACCTGGACCATCGAGTTCATCCAGCCGCTGCAAGACCTGACCACCCTCGACTGGTGCCAGTACCACGTCAACATCGAGCACGCCCGCGACGGCTACGGCCACGCTGCCGCTGCGCTGTGGAGCCCGACCGGCGAGTTGATCGCCCTCAGCCGCCAGACCGTGGTGGTGTTCGCCTAAGCCCTGTCAGTGGTGGTGACGTTGCCGCCAGGCACGCCACCAGCCACCGCTTAACACAAAGCGCGGGAAGGTCACGAATTGCTCGACCACCAGGCGTTGCACCGCATCTTTACGGTCGCTGAACGGCTCACTGGCCTGGGCTTCCAGGCTGTGGCCGTGACGCTGCAACGCCAGGCCCGCCACGATGCCGACCACACCGATAGCCAAGCTGGCCAAGCTCAGGCTGAACACCCCTGAAACGATCAGCAGGAAACCGACGATAAACAGCGGCACGGCAATCAGATGCAACGCCAGGTTGGTCGGGTGCTGGTGGTTTTGTGGGTAATGACGCCATTGCCAGGCGGGGAGATTGGGGTGACGTTTGCCCATGATCGTGAGTCCTCTGTCCGTTGGAACAACTTGGACAGAGTTTAGGTGCGCAGGGGCGGGGTAGCGAATCAAGGCTGGCTATTGGGGTTATAGAGAACAGTTTGGCGGAGTGATCCTCATGCCCAAATGACTCAGTCATGATCATCCATATGCACCAAAAATGTTATTTCGCTATCGGTTATCCAAAATGGATAGCCGGTGGTTTCGCCTAAAACAGATGCTAGAACTCGAGAGTTATCAATTTTCCAGGCGGTATATGCTGAGTCAAATACCACCAGAACTAGATCCTTCTCGCTGATGCGATACGGTATTTCCTTCCAAAAGTCAGGGTTGTGCTCCGTGCTTTTTTCGTTCAGTTCGATGGGATCAAGCACATTGCTTTGCGATTTGAAGAATTTTCTCGTCAGGGCGTTTATCAATAAGTTGAGTTCGCTTGAGTCAAGCTTTCCAGCGTCGATGTTCAAGGTATTAAAGGCCGCGTCTATTTCGTCTTCCAAATAGCTCATCAGGGGACACCTATTCTTGACCGACTGACAGGAACCAGTTGAAGCAGGATATGGCCTCTTTTTGCTCCTCCCTCACTTCTCTTTCCAGGCGTTTGATAGCCAATATGAGGGGATTTCGGGCCTTCCTTACTTGGCACGAGTACTGGATCGTCAATATTCACTTCAGCTCCCCTATTGGGACCTGTTTGTACCCGCAATTCCGTTGGAAATGATTTTCCATATTGGTCTTTGCCCCATTTCGATACGCTGTATTCGGTGTTGGGTATGCTCGTCCTGCGAAAAGGCTCATCCAAACCATCGGTGGAAAGCGTGGTGCCGCGGGTTTATTTGTTGAGTCTGATGATTATGGAGCTTTCCAAGCGCTGATCAGATTACGGGATTGTATAACGCAGCAGGCTCGAATGTGGGAGGAACGCCAGTCAGTTAAGTGCAGATCCCCTGTGGGAGCGGACTTACCCGCGAAGGCGGTGTGTCAGTCACTGCATCTGTTACTGCACTACTGCTTCGCAGGCAAGCCCACATTCGATATTCAGGGTGTCTATGATAAGGGGGGTTACCTGAACTGCATCAAGACTGTATGAAGTACAAATTAGAGGTGGACCCTTCGATTTTTTTGGCTTTGCCCTTTTGTAGGTACGCATTGAACTCACGTTCCAAGACTTGTCTATCTGTATATTTTTTGTACTTGCATGGCGTTTCGCATGCATACATATATAGTCGCCAGGAGTCGAAACCGTCGACCCTCTCGTCCGGGCCGTAATCAAAGTCGACACATATTTCAGATAAGTAAACACTGCAACCAATGCCGTGCAGTTCGTAGGTGACATTTGCAGCGACCGTCCCGCGCTGTGGGATTTTTTTGGATCGCCACAGACCAATAATATTTTTGGTTCCAAATGCTTGCTCAAGTAAGTCGGTAGCCTTTTTTACTTGTTCCAAGTATTCGGTGATCAAGTTTTCTAGAGTTTGAGCTCTCATCGTCTTGGCCTTTCTAGTCTGTCCAGTCCTACTGCATTTGAAGCGTCTACTACATCCTTGGAGCTGTTGAACGAGCTGTTATGGTTACCTATATTCTGGATTAATTTTATTGTAACTTGCGTATGCGTTTGTCTTGCAGCTGCAGCTCGGTGGTGCCCATCAACAATATAGCGTTGCTCGTTATATTCAAACACGTCTATGGGGGTATTTTTATCGTATCCGTCGTTTCGCATACTGCGCGCAATCTCTTCCACGCGCTTGGTTGATCGCTTCCCTTCAATGCTGTGTGTTCTATTTAGGGAGGCTGCGTCTACTTCGTGAATAAGAGGGGCGGAAGGTTGTCCCTCATTCACGCTTGATTTGTAGGGTGGATCGTCAGCACTCGTTTGTTTTTTACACCCATCACCGCCTGGGCATGAATTCAAGCCTAGCGGATCCACCCACCCCGTAGGATTGGGCACGTACTGATACGCGTTGATCCCACCCGCCAGCTTCACCGGATCCGGCGTCAGGTAACGTCCAATATCCGGATTGTAGTAGCGATGGCGGTTGTAGTGCAGGCCGCTTTCCGCGTCGAAGTATTGACCCTGAAAACGCAGCGGATTATCGATTTTGCCTGCGTCGAGCCGGGCGATCTGGCCGTAGGCGCGGTAGTGGGCGGACCAGACGATTTCGCCTTCGGTGTCGGTCAGTTCCTGCGGTGTGCCCAGATGGTCGAGTTGGTAGTGGTAGGGCGTGGTGTCCTGTGGGCCATAGCCTTCCAGCAGTGCCAGTGGGCGGAAGCTGTTCGGTTCGTAAATGTAGCTGCGATGGCGTTCCGCGTGGTGCTCGGCAATCAGCTTGTCGCCTTGCCAGAAAAATTCCGTGGTCTTGCCATCGACGATTTTGCTGACACGTCGCCCAAACGGGTCATAGCGATAACTAGCGGTTTCGCCGTTCGGTTTTGTGATGCTTATTAACCGATGCTGGCAGTCGTAGCGGTACTCGGTAACGAGTTGCTGACCCTTGCCGCGCCGTTCGCGGATGAGGTTGCCGAAGGCGTCGTAGTCGTAATGGCGGTCGCCCTGGATCATCAGGCGGTTGCCGGCAACGATGTCCGGGCCGGGACGGTCTTGCATCAGCAGGTTGCCCGCCGGGTCGTGGGCGAAGCGCTCCTGGACGTCTTGGGAATGATCGGCGCGGGTCAGACGATTCAGTGGGTCGTAGCGGTAAAGGTGTTCGCCTTTTCGGGTGTCGAGCAGGCGGGTGAGGGTGCCGCTTTTGTCGTAGTCGTATTGGCGTTGGTAGAGGTAATTTTGCTGCTGCGTAACGGCGTGGGCGTGTAGGCGGTTTTGCTCGTCGTAGTGATAGTGGCTGAGCAGTTGACCTTGTTGGCGTTGGTGTTCGCGGCCGCTCTTGAATAAATGTGCAGTGAGCACCTCACCATTGAGCTCGACCGTAGCGAGATGGCCTCCCTTGTCATGGTTGAAGGTGAGGCGGTTGTTGTCGGGCAGGCGCAGTTTTTGTAGTTGGCCGCAGGCGTCGTAGCCGTAGCGCAAGGTGCCCCAGCCTTGGTGTTCGGCGGTGAGGCGGTTTTGTTTGTCGTACTCGTAGGCCAACGCCCAGTGACCGTCTTCGACGCTGAGGAGGTTGCCCTGGCGGTCGTAGGCATAGTCGACAACGCAGGCATCGGGCAGGGTTTTTCGGACGAGGCGACCGGTGTGGTCGCGCTCGTAGCGGGTCACTAGCTGACTGCCATCGTCGCCGTATTCGGTCTTTTCCTGCAGGTTGCCGTTGAGGTCGTAGACGTAGGCGGTGCGTTGGCCGTCGAAGCCGATTTCCCGCTGGATCAGGCCGTTGGGGTGGTAGTCGAGTTGGTAGGTTTCGCCGACTTCGTTTTCGATTTCGGTGAGCAGTAGCCTGGCGTTGTCGTAGCGGTACTTGACCTGGGTGCCGTCGGCGTTGATGCGGCGGCTGATCAGGTGCAGGCCATCGGCGTATTCGTAGCGGGTGACGTGGCCGAGTTCATCGCGCTCGGCGATGATTTTGCCGTAGGGGTTGTAGCTGAATTCCCGGCAAGCGCCGCCGGGCTGGGTCAGTTTCAGCAGGCGCCCAGCGGCGTCCCATTCATAAAGAGTCCGCGCGCCATGCTCATCCTCACGTGCAACCTGCCGCCCTAGATCGTCATAGCGATAACGCTTGATCCCGCCATTGGGCAATTGCTCTTCCAGCAACTGCCCACGCTCATTCCACACCAGCCGATGGCAGCTGTGATCCGGGTACCAAACCCCGGTCAGTTGCCCGTGTTTGTTGTAGCTGTAATCGGTAACCTCGCCGTCAGGATCGGTCCTACGCGTAACATCGCCTTGCTCATTACGCTCGTATTTCCAGACTGCCTCCCCACGCCTCACAACCCGAACAAAACCGTTGTCATGCTCGTAGGACGTCGGCTCGTCATCTCCCGGAAACAACGCCACCAAGCGTCCGGCTTCGTCGTACTGATACGCCGTCACCGCGCCCAGCGGGTCTTGCTCGACGGTCAGCCGGCCCTTTTTATCGTAGGATTTGAAATGCTGCGCGCCGTCCGGATCGATGCGCTGCACCAACCGCGCCCGGTCGTCGTGGACATACACCTCCTGACTACCATCGACGTTATGCACGGTGACACGGCCGTCATCCCCCCAGGCATAGCGCGTGTCCATCTGCGAAAAGCTCGCCCAGTGCCGGACGCAACGCGCCGCCTTGCCGGAGCCTTCCCACTCCCAAAAGAAACTCGCCCCACCGGCCAGCTGCCGCTCAAGAATGACGTGCTGATCGTCGTACCGATAACGCTCGCTTTCACCGACGGCATTGGTCGCGCAAACCAGTCGTCCCGCTTCGTCATAGGCGTAGGAAACAACGTTCTGCTCGGTTTCCCAGACGTAAGGTGCACGCCCTGTGGCGCGATGAACCTGGTAGTCCACCGCGACGATTCGATCCAGCTCATAACGCAGCAGCAGCGAGCGGCCAGCACCGTTATCCAGCCGCTCAATCCGCCCGGAACGATCACGGCAAATGCGTAGACGGTTGTCATACGCATCGCTGATCGCAGTCAGTACACCGTCGCGAAAGTGATAGAACCGCGACGCCTGGGCCAGCACCAGTTCATCAGGCGTCGAGCCCAAGTAGATCGCCGCTTCGGCAAGACTATTGGTGATCGCGGGTCGAGCCGCTGTAGGCAAGGGCAGGGTGGTCGAGCGATTTTCATGGTCGATCCACACCACCGAATCGCCCGACACACAAAGCCTGTGCGCCAGCGCATGGCTCCAGCTAAACCCCAGCCCACAATCGACTTCCACCGCACTGGTGCGATACAGCCGGGTCCACTCAAACGGCAAAACCCCATCCAGCGCGCCGTCGGTGAGGGTGAGTAATTCTTCGCCGGTGACCATCGACACCGGGCAGCCGTTGGTGACCGTCTTATCCGCTGGCGCCGCCGCATCTCCCTTGGGATTCGACGCCACGGCGGGGGCATCATCAACGTGTTCCTGCCGGACCAATACCGTCTGCCGAGTCTTGTTGCGAACCATCGGCACCGGGTTCGAAACCAGCGTGTCGCCCGCCTTCAATGGAACCACCGGCACGGCCTTGACCGGTGTCGCCGAACTGCTCAGCAACACAGGCTTGGCGGCCTCAACATGCGTGTCCAGCCGCGGCCCCGCCACCTGCCTGGCCAGCAACTCCAACAACGCCCGCGCTTGCCCGGACTTGACGCGACTGAGCATCTGCGCACCCAGCCGCAGCTGTACGCCAATACCCCGCGTGGCCCAGATCAGCAGCAGGTTGATCAAGACTTCGCCGGTGATTTCACCCAGCAACTCATACATCTGCGGCGGCGGCAGCATCCGTATCCAGGCCACCACCGCTGCCACGTAGATAAACAGCAGCGGCTCATCACTGAGCACCAGCAATCCCTTGGCCAGCGTGTCTTTGCCCAGCGCGAGCAGCGCATCCAGCTCGGCCTGGGAGAGGTACTTCAGCAACTTTTCGCTGTTGGATTTGAAGTTCGCGAGCAGGTCATACAGCTCGGTGATGTTGTCCCACAGGTTGTAGAGCGCCTTGCCGAGCCCGGTAGCAAAGGCCATGCCCTGCATTCCACTGCGTTGATAGGCTGGCGCTTTGACAAAGTCGGCCCATTGAAGCTGGAAATGCTCGTCCCACTGCTTGCGCAGATCAGCTTCCAACCCGGCAATCACTGACGTGTAGGAGGCATACAGCGCCTTGACGTGATCCTTGGAGACATTGGGGTAAAAGGTGATTTGGTATTGCTGGTCGCGGGTACAGTCGTTGACTTCGAGGATGCCGCTGGGGCCGATGGTCCGATGAAGCGGCGCGCCGACCGGGCTGCCATCCCGAGCCAGGGCTTGCAGTTGCACCTGGGTGTTGCCGATGGGTACGAACCGGGTACTTTCAAACAGATGCACCAGGGTCAACCCACCCTGGGCTTTGCATTGAGCGACGGTGCGGCTGGGTTTGTCGGAAGAGGCCGGCGCGACCAGTGCGACGTCTTCCCCAACCTTGAACACCTGCTCCACGGCAAGTGCCGAACCACTCAAAAGGCTGTCGGCCCACGCGTCGAACGTGTTCAGGCAGGTACGGAAATCCGCTAAAACGCGAGTGACATCCGGCGCCTTGGGATCCATGGGGGCCAGCACAAAGCCAGCGATCACCGGAATCAAGAGCCAGCCCTGTCAACCAGGGCTCTAACGAAAACAACCATCTGCAATCCCTCGCACTGTTTGATCAGGCGAGGGACTTTGCAGCGGTTCCTGGGTAAAAGAAGTCGGCGTTATTCGCGGGGATGGCGAGGAAGTTTCGCCTAAACTTCAGGTAAACCGAGGCTTGGCGGTAGGAATCGGATTACAGGTAGAACAGTCTTACAGCTTCAACTGCCCAATCGCCTTGCTCAACTCACCCGCCAACGTCGCCAGTTCATTGCTGGTGGTTGCCGACGACATGGTCTGCTGTACGGTGTTTTCGGTGACATCGCGAATACTCACCACGGCGCGGTTCATCTCTTCGGCCACATGGCTTTGCTGTTCGGCGGCGACGGCGATCTGAGTATTGCTCTCGCGCATCTGCGCCACGGCACCGGTGATTTGCGCCAGTGCGGCGCCAGCTTCCTGGGCTTGTTGTACGCAGTCGTCGGCCTTGAATGAGCTTTCCTGCATAAAGTCCACCGCATCGCGAGTACCGGCTTGCAATGCCGAGACCATGCGGGTGATTTCGTCGGTGGAGCTTTGCACGCGCTTGGCCAGGTTGCGTACTTCGTCGGCAACCACCGCGAAACCTCGGCCCATTTCCCCGGCGCGGGCGGCTTCGATGGCGGCGTTGAGGGCGAGCAGGTTGGTCTGTTCGGCGATGCTGTGGATCACCCCGACCACGCCGTTGATCTGTTGGCTGTCCTGGGCCAGTTTCTGGATCATTTCGGCGGTCTGCTGCACGCCGTTGGACAGCCCGGCAATTGAACGCTGTACGCGGGTGACCACCTCCTGGCCGCTGCCGGCGAGGGTGTCGGCGGTCTGGGACAGGTCGCGGGTAGCGCCGGCGTGCTGGGCGATATGGTGGACGGTGGCGGTCATCTCATTGATGGCAGTGGCGGCCTGGTCGGTTTCGCTCTGCTGGCCGAGCATACCGTGCTGCACCTCGTTCATGCTGCTGGCCAGGCGTGCGGCACCGTCATCCAGTTGCCGGGCGGTGCGTGCCACGGTGTTGACCACGCGCTGGTAACCGGCCTGCATGGCGTTGAATGCACTGGCCATCTGGCCGACTTCGTCCTTGCAGGCCAAGGGCACGCGTGCCGACAGGTCGCCGGTTTTCTCGACGTGCAGCATCACGTCCTTGAGGGTGTTGAGTTGGCTGAGCAAGAAGCGGATCAACAGCTGTGAGGCGCCGAGCATGGCCAGCATCAGGATTGCCACGGCGACGGCATAGTTGGCGAAGCGCTCGCTGAACACTTGGCCAAGGCTGGGTGCGTAGGCGAGGACGGCGACGTGTTGACCGTCAACGCGATCGATCACCTCGGCGCCTATCAGTGGGTTTTTGCCCAACAGCGGCATGTGATTGAGTTCGACCCAGCCGCTGGCAGTACTCAAGGCTGGAAGAGCCTGTTCGCCCAATTGTGGGGTTTGCCCCTGGGCATAGGCCAGCCATTGCTCGCCGGTGGGCAGGGCTTTGTCGGCTGGCCAGGCGTTGAGCAACCGCCCCTGAGCCTGGGCCGAAGCCTGGGATGCCTGGCTGCGTGCCTGTTGCTCAAGCTGTACCGCGTACAGCACCAGCAGCAGGGTGGTAATGAAGGCGACCGCGTTGACGGCCCAGAATTTGTACTTGAGCGAGATATTGCTAAGCCAGGCACCCATGGAAGGTTTTCTCTGATAGCGGAAACAGTATTGGCAAGGTGCCATTATTGTGCCGCTACTCAGAAAAACGTTTTTGACATGCGTCAATGCACGGCATTAATCCACATCAGGCAAGCCGAAAAAACGGCGGGCGCAGGCGGTGCTGTGCAATGCCAGGTCTTCGAGGGTTTCATGACGGTGCAAGGCCACTTCGCGCAGGACTTCGGGCAAGTACGCCGGTTCATTGCGACCGTTTTTTGGTTTGGGGCGCAGGGTGCGCGGCAGCAGGTACGGCGCGTCGCTTTCCAGCATCAGGCGGCCCCTGGGAATTTCCCTGACCAGCGGATGCAGGTGCGTCCCACGGCGTTCGTCGCAGATCCAGCCGGTGATGCCGATATGCAAGTCCAGGTCCAGGTAGCTGAACAGCGCTGTTTTTTCACCGGTGAAGCAGTGCACCACGGCGGCGGGCAGGTGGTCGCGGTAATCTTTGAGGATCTCCAGCAGGCGCTGGTTGGCGTCGCGCTCGTGGAGAAACACCGGCAGTTTCAGCTCGACGGCCAGGGCCAGGTGGTGTTCGAGGACTTTTTCCTGCTGGGGGCGAGGGGAGAAGTCGCGGTTGAAATCCAGCCCGCACTCGCCCACGGCACGCACCCGACTGTCTCCCAACAGGCTACGCAGGCGCTGTGCACTGTCGCCGTTCCAGTCGCTGGCGGAGTGAGGGTGGATGCCAGCGGTACTGAACAAGCGCTGGCCGCTTTCATCAAGTTTTGCACACAGCTCCAGGGCCTGTTCACTGCCCTCGATGCTGGTGCCGGTGAGCACCAATTGCTGCACGCCAGCGGCGTAGGCGCGTTCGAGGACAGCCTGGTGCCTCTCGTCGAAACTGGGGTTGGTCAGGTTGACGCCGATATCAATGAGTTGCATGGTGCTATCTCCGCCTGCGGCCGGAAAGCATATCAGAGCTGTAGATTTATAAGAAAAACCAAGAACTACAACGCGTTATCGCTGTCTTTGAACGTCGCAAGCGACATTGTGGTTGGCCAGTTGCCTGTCACTGTGTCGCCGTTGCGCGCCTTGCCAGCGCATAGAGCGCTCTGTTTCTGACCTCCAGCACTTTGTTATTCGCGAAGGCGCTGGCCAGTATTCTTTCCGGAGAGCGGATGATCCGACCCTCGGCGTTGCTTGTGTTGTGCCTGACGTTGCTACTGCCCATGGCGGCGGTCGCACGTCTGGACGGGCCGTTGGAAGTCACCAAGCCTGGCAAGGTGCGTGACTTGGCGCAAATTCGCTCCAGTCGCACCCTGCGCGTACTGGTCAACCAGAGCCGCAACAGCTCCGGTGAAGTGCAGGGCCAGGCCATCGGCGTCGAATACCATCGGTTGCGCGCCTTCGAACAGTACCTCAACGGTCACGCCCGCGATGGCCAGGAAATCAACCTCAAGATCATCCCCAAGGCCAAGGACCAGTTACTCGGCGCGTTGGCCCGTGGCGAAGGTGACCTGGTGGCGCCCGGCGAGTTGCTGGATGTGAAGGCCGTACACAAGATCAGCGCCAGCGAGCCGATTGTCAGCGATGTGCCGTTGTGGCTGGTTGGCGTCAAGGGTGAGCGACGGTTTACCAAGTTGGAGCAACTGTCTGGTCGCACGCTGACGCTGACCACCGGCAGTGCGGCGGCGGATGCCATCAGTCAGGTCAATCAGAAACTGGCGCTGCACAAACGAGCGCCGGTGAAGGTGGAGTGGGTTGACCCTAGCCTGGCGGTAGAGGATGTACTGGAGATGGTGCAGGCCGGGATTTTTCACCTGACGATCGTTGAAAAACCGATTGCCGAACGCTGGTCGAAAATCCTGCCCAAGCTGCGCTTTGACAAGCAGGTGGTAATCAGCGAACCGGGTGACGAGTTCTGGTTCGTGCGCCAGGACGCTTCGATGCTGCGCGCCAGCATTGACCGATTTCTCAAGACCTATCGAACCCCTGCCGATCAGGACGTGGCGTTCCAGCGTATCTACCGACGCCTCTATCAGGTGCGCAACCCGCTGGCGCGCGCCGACCGTCAGCGTCTGGAAAAACTGCGCCCGGTCCTGCAAAAACATGCGCGCGAGCAAGGGATGGACTGGCTGAACCTGGCGGCGTTGGCGTTCAAGGAGTCCTCCCTGGACCCAGGCGCACGCAATAGCGGCGGCCCGACCGGCCTGATGCAAATCACGCCTTCGGCGGCGCAGCGGGTGGGGGTCAACAACATCGAGAGTCTCGATAGCAATGTGCAAGCTGGCGCACGTTACCTGGCGTTGATCCGGCGTAAATTTTTCTCCAGCCCCAAGCTCAACGAGCGCGAGCGCATGGCTTTTGTGCTGGCGGCCTACAACATGGGCCCGGAGCGGGTCCAGGGGATGCGCACCGAGGCCAGGCGCCGCGGGCTGAACCCCAATCAATGGTTCTTCCAGGTTGAACGCATCGCCATGGAGCAGGTGGGGATGGGCGGCGTCAGCTATGTTAATAGCGTCAACAAGTATTACTTGGCGTTCGACCGGGAGCGAGAGTCCCTGGAGCCGCCTGCAGCAAAAATGGTCTCACGAAAATAATCAACTTTATCGATATTAATTAGGCAATATTTGCGCTTTTATCATTGCTTAAACTGATTAATATAGCGGCCAACCAACCCCTACCTGGAAAAGGATTTACTTAAATGAGCCCAATGATTACACGCGTCCTGTCTACCCGCGCCGGTTACGGCCTGACTGTCCTGCGCATCTTCGTCGGCATCATCTTTGCCGCTCACGGTTCGCAAAAACTGTTCGGCTGGTTTGGCGGCGGCGGCCTGGCGGGTACTGCCCAATTCATGGAAAGCCTCGGCCTGACGCCGGGTACCCTGATGGCAGTGTTGTCGGGTGGTACCGAGTTTTTTGCCGGCCTGGCCCTGATCATTGGTTTGCTCGCTCGCCCGGCGGCATTGGGCCTGACCTTCCTCACGCTGGTGGCAATCTTCTCGGTGCATATCCATAACGGCTTGTTCATGGCCAATAACGGTTATGAGTTTGCTCTGGCTTTGCTCGGCGGGGCGCTGGCGGTGTTGCTCGAAGGTGCCGGCAAACTGTCGGTTGATCGCGCCATCACTGACTGATCTGTTTGCATGTCCCGGAAAAGGCCCGCATCTGCGGGCCTTTTCGTTGCTCGGGATTCTTGACACTGCCCCACCGGCTTCTCTAGGATGCTGCTCATGCGCCGATTTAAACAGCTAATTGCGGGGCGCCACTGGGACTCAATGCAGCCCGACAGAAGTCCGTATCCTCTCCCAGGGCGCTCTTCGAAATACCGCTAAAGCGCTGGTTCGGTGTTGCCTCTCACCTGCCCGCAGACTTTTGAGGCAGAGACACGACACGATGAATGCACCACGCCCTCTCATACGCTTGGCCCCGATTACCGCGGACCTGACTCAACGCAATCCGAAAATCCTCCTGGGTGGTAAACACCAGCCGACGCTCCTGCGTTATCTGGACGGCTGGCCACGCCGTGGCGGTAGGCCCTCGGCGTTCCTGATCCAGTTTGTCGAGGACGGCGAATCCCTGGCTCGTTTTGCCAGCAATAGTTTCGACCTTGCAGTGATCCAGGCGCCCAATGCCGGCGACGCCCATGAAGTGATCCACCAACTGACCCGTATTGCCCGCCAGGGGTTGATTGCGCGGCGTTGAGCCGTCAGTCATAGACCGCTGGCGCGGCTGATCGGCGTCGACGCTGGTGGAGGGCAAGTCCCCAGGCAATTAGGCATAACAATAACGGCATCGTGGCGATCATCAGCCCTTTAAGGTATCGCTCGAAACGCTGCAAGGGCGCGTATGCCTGGGCTTTGAGTGTATGCAACTCGATGGGCAATTGCAGGCGCTCCCTGTTGAGTGCCTGCAACTGGGTGTTGGTATCCACGGCCTGTGTGACCAGGCGTGCGTGCCCTGGATTCAGCCTTTGCCATGCTTGCTCTGTGTGCTCGTGCCGTCGCTCCAGTTCAACCGCACTTTTGCGATAAGCCTGTGCGGCTTTTTCGCTCATGTGTTCGAGCCTGTGCAGTGGCTGGGTGATGACGCGAGGTCGGATGCGCCTGAGTATCTCCGGAACCGCCAGGTTATCCAGGGTATTCAATACAAATTGCGCGTTGCCGTTGGGCTGAGCGTTGCTGACAGCGTACGCGAGCACATCAGTGTCGGCCACGACCACCACCTGGATCTGCTCGGCATGTTGCATCCCCGGTGGCTGGCCCTTGAGGCCGTCGGGAAACACCGAATAAGCGGGGCCCTCAACGCGGGCGGCAATCACGTGGCGCTCTCCTGTCGTGGCGGTTTCATCGATGAGTGAGTCGAACGTGGTCGCAGAAGCAAAGCGCCCTGCATCCAGCAGCACGGACTGCCGGGAGCTCTGTAGCAAGGGGGTCAGCAGCGTACGATTTTTGTTGGACAGGGAGAGTGCGCCGCTGCTGGACACGGTCACGGCATCCAGGTTCCAGGTGCTCAGGTCTGTCGGGTTCATTGCCTGGCGTGGAAGTTCCAGCCTGGCCGGGTGCAGTACCTTTGGCATTCCGGGGCCGGGCGTAGCCGATGAGGCGTAAATATTATCGACCAACAGCTTGTCCGCTGGCATTTGTATACCCCATGCAGTGAGCAGTGCATCCAGCCTGGCGTTGGTCGATATGGCTTGCGCAGCTATCTCGCTCACCGGGTCGATAAAGGTCATCAGCCTTGCGCCTCTCATTACCGCTTGCTCAATGGCATACAGAGCCTGCTCGGGCAGGGCGCCGGGCTGTACGACCATCAATGTACTTATCGATGACGGCACTTGAGCGATGGTCGATGCCAGTTCCACCACGTTGAATTGTTCGCGCATCTGCTCCAGTAGTTCGCCGGCAGGTTCGTGTAGCGCCAGTCCCGACAGCAGGCCGATAGTGGGACGTTCAGGGTGCATGAGTTTGTGGAGCAGGTGGCTGATTTCATATTCAAGCAATGACTCATGCTCGGGACTGAACAGGTCAATGCGTTGCGCGCTATGGCCGGCACGGGTGCCAATGAGGCCTAGGAAACCTTGCGTGTCATCTAGGCCAAACAAACCAGCTTTGTAAGCGTCTTCTGAAAAAGGCGTTGGATTGATGACATGTAGATTGATCATGCCGTTGGCCGCCTTTTCGACTTCCTTGAGCATGTCTTCAACGCGACGGCCGTAACGACTCACTGCCTGGCTCCGTTGAGGGGCATTGATGGCATTGAAGTAATACAGGTCCAATGGGTTTTCAAGTGTTGTCAGCAGTTGGCGCGTTGATGACGATAAGGTATGGATTTGTGTGTGTGAAAAGTCCCAGCGGATATTGGGTATTTTCGGTACCCAGACCAGATTGAATGCCAGAAACAGTAGCGATATGACAAGTAAGGTCATACCCGCACGAAGAGCGGATCCCATCAGTGGCTTTCCTTCTCAGCTGTTCTTGTAGTTGAGTGTGATGGTCGTCGCAAAGAGAAAAGCCAGGATCATACTTATAAAGTAAAAGCCGTCATGCAGTGTCAGTTTGCCATTATCCATCGTGCTAAAGCGAGCAATAGGGTCAAGGGACATCAGGCTGTCGATAATCCAAATGGGTGTCTGGCTATCAAGTGCATCCAGCATTGAGGAAAGCGCGCTGGCAATCAGCAATAAGCCCAGTGTGAGCAGGAAAATAATGATGCGTTGCTTGGCAAGTACACAGATGAAGCAGCCCACCGAGAGATAACTTCCGGCCAGCAACCAACTGGCCAGGAATTGTGACGCGATAACGGCATTATCCGGTGTGCCCAGATAGTTGGCCGCGATCACCAAAGGGAAATTAAACATTAAGGCAATGGCGCAGACGGTCCAGCCTGCGATGAATTTTCCGACCACCTGTTCAGTGGCGGTGACAGGCAAGGATTTCAGCGTGTCGCAAAAGCTGCTGTTGTATTCATCCGACCACAACTGCGTCGATAAAATGGGGACCAACAATAGATAGAGCCAGGGGTGCAGTTCGAAGAAAACCTGCAAATCGCTGCTGTTTCGCTCCATCCAGTGCTGGGTGTCCAATCCCAATGTCGCACACAGCACGAGGAAAACCGCCACACTCAGGTAAGTGCTTGGTGAGCAGGCATAACTGGCGAGTTGACGCTTGAAAATAACAGGTAGCAGTCTCAAGCAGGTATCTCCTGGCTCAGATGGTGAACGACATCGCCCAGGCGACCCGGCTCCAGGCTCAAAGACGTTATGTTCCAGCCGCGATGTGCGATAAGCGCGTTAATCGAGGGGAAGATGGAGTGCCCGGGCATGGCCAGGACAGTCACCTTGCCCTGTGCATGTCGGTCCTCCTCGATGCCCGCGACGCCGGGTAATACGGCAAGTGCGAGTAAATCCAACGGGCTGTCTGATGCCAGGGTCACCGCCTGGAAATGCCGGGAACTGCGCTGCAGATCCGCCAGCGAAGCATCGGCGGCCAGGCGGCCACCGGCGATGACCAGGGCGCGGGTGCACATGTCCGTCAGTTCGTGGTACTGGCGGGAGGCGATAATGACCGTCATGTCCTCGGTCAGGGACTTGATAAGTGCGCTGAACTTGAGCCGTTGATCAGGGCATAGCCCTTGCGTGGGTTCATCGAGCAGGAGCAGGCTTGGGGAGTGGACTAAAGCCTGGGCCAATGCAACCCTGCGCTTCAAATCAGGGGACAGTATGTCGGCGGGGCAGTCGAGCACGGGCATCAGGTCCAGCCGTGCGGCTACCTGCTCTACCTGGCTACGCTTTTCCAGGCCCCTCAAACCACGAATGGCCGCAATAAAATCAAGCATGTTTTTGACCGACATTCTATGGTGGGTGAGTCCGCCCTGAAGTTGATAGCCAATGGCTTTTTTGGCTTGAAGTGAATGAGTTTGGGTATTGAACCCCAGAATATTGATTTGCCCAGAAGTCGGTTTGATCGTACCGGCGATCAAGTTCAATAAGGTCGTTTTCCCTGCGCCACTTTCTCCCAACAGGCCCACGCATTCCTGATGCTGCGCACTGAAGGAAATATTGGTAATTGCGCTTGTTCTGCCCAGCTGTTTTGTTAAGTTGCTTATCTCGATCATGTCGTTACCGAATAAGTGTTCGGGGCGTGTGCGAAGCGGCGCTTTATAGGGAAGGGCCTTAAAAAGAGTACGTTCATTAGTTGTGGTTGGGAACGCACGGCGCGACTTATAAGAAGAATCCTACGTTCGGCTCGATAATTCGCTGAAACAATTGTTTTGTTTGGAGGGCTTATTAATGTTCGGATGTTTATCTGATGTTTATATAAGGTTTTCTCTTTTGTAACGAGGCCTGATCGCCATGATGCTTCTACGTACTCTTGTTCTTGAGCGCAGCGATGCGCAGGCACCTGTAAACGGTGCGTTGCTCTGTGGGTTTGCTGTCGCCCAAACGGCTTCGAACTTTCTTGTGTATAGCCTCGATGAAGAAGCCGAACCTGGTCATTCCAGGGTCTACATCGCGGTTCTGCGTAAAAAGCTTGAACGCTACTTCCTGGGCGGCGTTGATTCGAAGGAGGATTTGCAGGTGGCGATGCAGGTCTTCAAGCAGGTTCTGACGCTGGCGGCGGCACCAGGCTCCAAGGCGATACCGGCTGCCGAGCCCCAGGTTCCGTTCCATTTCATTGACCTGAAGGGGTGCAGGTTGCCGCCTGCCCGACCCGAGGATCACCACTCAGTGATCATCAAGAAAGCGTTGGTGATGAAGGTGATTACCCTGGGTATGTCAGCCCCTGCGCTGCCTGCCATCGAAAGTAGTACGGTGATCGTGCCGTCGATCCGCTTCTCATCGCAAATGGTTGCACCGCCACGCAACCCAACCCCACCCAGGATTGCGCCACAGCCTGTGGTGGAAGATATCGTGGAAGAACCGGTGCCATCGTTTGTGCAGATGCCGGAGGCGCCCGCTGAGGCAGTTAAGGTGCCTTTTCAGGTTGAACAGCCTGAAGTCCCACCGTTTGAGGAGCCTGCGCCGCTGGAGCAAGAGTCTTTGCTTGAGATGGACAGCACCCTGAGCAATCTCGCCAAGGTCGCCCAGGAGCTGACGCAAAAAAAACGCGCTGTCCTCGAAAAGGAAGAGCAACTTGAGCACTGGCAGATACGGCTGCAAGAGCAGCAAAGCCAATTGGACGAAAAACACCAAGAGCTGGAGCAGCGTCATGCTCAACTGCAGGATCAGCAATCAGAGGTCAACCAAAAGGCGGAAAAGCTGGCGATGATGATGTCGCAGTTGTCAGGAGTGCGCCAGCATCTGCACGGGACGCTCTTTGGCCTGGACCAGGTCCTGGATGGCCAGGGATAAGCCGATGGGCTCGCCGCCCAGGTTCATTTATCATCACCCCCAGCCAGCCAACGCCTGGGCATGATGCCTGGCGTATTTGGCACCATTGGACACTGCCTGGGGATGCAAGCGTTTGAGTACCAAGCTGATTACCAAAGAAGGCCATGAAGCGCTTAAAAAAGAGTTGGATTACCTGTGGCGGGAAAAGCGTCCGGACACCACGCGCAAAGTGACTTGGGCGGCCTCGCTGGGCGATCGCAGTGAAAACGCGGACTACCAGTACAACAAGAAACTGCTGCGGGAGATCGACCGGCGGGTGCGCTACCTGCGTAAACGCCTGGAAGATATGCGCGTGGTGGAATACATGCCCGAGCAGGAGGGCAAGGTGTTTTTCGGCGCATGGGTCGAAATCGAAAACGAACAGGGTGACACCAAGCGTTTTCGTATCGTGGGTTATGACGAGATTTATGACCGAATGGATTACATCTCCATCGACTCACCCATGGCACGGGCCCTGCTGCGCAAGGAGGTGGACGATGAGGCAATCGTGCACACCCCAGGCGGCGAGGTGTGCTGGTGGATCACCAAGATTGAATATGTGAAGCAGGCATAATGGCCCGTGCTTTGAACCGAGCACGGGCCAGCCAGGTCTCAGCCTTCGCGCAATACGGTCAGCGGGCTGGCATTCAGTGCGCGACGCGTGCCGAATACCCCGGCAGCGCCGATCAGCACGGCCCCGATCACGGGTAGCAGTAGCAGCCACGGGTGGGGATGCCACGCCAGGTCAAAGGCGTAGCGGTACAGCACCCACGTCACCAGTTCGGTGCCCAATGCCGCAAGCAGGCCACTGACGGCACCCAGCAGGCCGAACTCGATGCGTCGCGCCTTGATCAGCAATTTGCGCTCGGCACCCAGGGCTCGCAGCAAGGCTCCCTGGCGGATGCGTTCGTCCAGAGTGGCCTGCAAGCCGGAGAACAACACCGCCATCCCCGCCGCCAACACAAACAACAGCACGTACTCCACCGCCAGGGTCACTTGGGCGAGGATGCTGCGCAACTGCTCCAGCAACGCCTCGACCTGCAGGATAGTGACAGCCGGGAAGGCCCGTGAAAGATCGACGATCTGTTGGTCGTGACCGGGTGCCAGGTAGAAGCTGGTCAGGTAGGTCGCGGGTAAGTCTTTCAAGGTGCCGGGCTGGAAGATCATGAAGAAGTTAGGCTGGAAATTATCCCAGTTGATGGTCCGCAGGCTGGTGACCCGTGCCTCGCGGTTTTCCCCGCCGATGGTGAACAGCAAATGGTCGTTGAGCTTGAGTTTCAGGCTCTCGGCCACCTTGGCTTCCACCGACACGCCAGGAATCTCATCGCTTGGTTGCGCCGACCACCAGGCGCCCGCCGTCAGGGCGTTACCCGGAGGCAAATCGGCAGCCCAGGTCAGGCTCAGGTCGCGTTGAATGGCACGGTCGCCACTGGAGTCCTTGCTGACAATCTCTTGCACGGGTTCGCCGTTGATGCTGATCAATCGCCCCGGCACTACCGGATACAACGGTGCCGCTTGCGCTTGTACTTCCAGGAGGCGGGCGCCAAAGGCGTCCTTGTCGGCCGGCAGGATATTCAATGCGAAATAGTTGGGCGCGTCTTTGGGCAGTTGATTTTGCCAGGTGTCGAGCAATTCGCCCCGCAACAGCGCGATCAATCCCATGGACAGCAGAATCAGGCCAAAGGCCAGGGATTGGCCTGCCGCCGCCAGCGGGTGGCGCAGCAATTGGCCCAGGCCCAGGCGCCAGGGCAAGGAGGCGCGAGCCAATAGGCGTCGCAGGCTTTGCAACATCAGCAGCAACAAGCCGCCAAGGATCAATGCCGCGACCACGCCGCCGCCCAGCAAAGCGAAGGTCAATACCAGGTCCAGGCTCAGGCGCCACATGATCAGGCCCAAGGCAAACAGCGCCGCGCCGTAGACCATCCAGGTGCTTGAGGGGATGGGCAGCAAATCGCGGCGCAATACCCGCAGCGGCGGTACGCGCCCCAGCGCCGCCAATGGTGGGAGGGCGAAGCCTGCGAGGGCGACCAGCCCGGTGCCGATCCCCGCGACGGCCGGCAGCAATCCGCCCGGCGGCACATCGGCGGGCAGCAGGTCGTGCAGGAAATAGAACAATCCAAATTGCGCCAGCCAGCCGAGCAGGGCGCCGACCAGGCTTGCCAGCAAGCCCAGTACGCTCAGTTGCAGGCTGAACAGCAACATGGCTTCACGTCGTGACAATCCCAGGCAGCGCAACAACGCGCTGGCATCGAAACGACGACTGGCGAAGCGGTTGGCCGACAGTGCCACGGCCACGCCGGCCAGCAGCACCGCCACCAGGCTGGCCATGTTCAGGTAGCGCTCGGCCTTGCCCAGGGCGCCGCCGATCTGCTGGTTGCCATCGCGCGAATCCTGCAGTCGCTGGTTCGCAGCGAGGCCCGGCTTGATCAGGTCGCGATAGGTTTGCAGCGCCGTGCTGCCTTGCGGGGCACGCCACAGTTCGCGGTAACTCACACGGCTGCCTGGCTGGACTACACCGGTGGCGTCCAGGTCGGTCAGGTTGATCATCACCCTGGGCGTGAGGCTGTAGAAGTTGCCGGCCCGGTCGGGCTCATACGTCAGGATACGCGCCAGGCGCAGGGTCTTCATGCCGACATCGATGCTGTCGCCGATTTTCAGGTCCAGCGCGGTCAGCAGCCTTGCTTCCACCCAGGCTTCACCGGGTTTGGGGCCGCCGCCCGGCGTTTGCGTACCGAAGGGCTCGGTGCTGCTTTTCAACTCGCCGCGCAAGGGGTACTGCTCGTTGACCGCCTTGATACTGGAAAGCTGAATGCCATTGTCCGTGGCGATAACGCTGGAGAACTCCACGATGCGGGCGTGATCCAGGCCCAGTTCGGCCCCGGACCTGATTTGCTCGGGGCGGGCAGGTGAGCTGCCTTCGAGCACCAGGTCGGCGCCGAGGAACTCGGTGGCACGCAACAGCATGGCGCCGTTGAGGCGCGCGCCGAAGTAGCCGATGGCGGTGCTGGCCGCCACGGCCACCAGCAGGGCAAAGAACAGCACGCGCAGTTCACCTGCGCGGGCGTCGCGCAGTAACTGGCGCATGGCAAGGCTGAACAGGCGCAACAGCGGCAAACGTGCCATCAAGGCTCCAGGGGCGCGACCATCAGGCCGGCTTCAAGGCGGATCAGGCGTCGGCAACGGTGGGCCAGGCGCTCGTCATGGGTGACCAGTACCAGGGTCGTGCCGCTCTCTTTATTGAGCTCGAACAGCAGGTCGCTGATGCGCTCGCCGGTATGGCTGTCGAGGTTGCCGGTGGGTTCGTCGGCAAACAGCACGTCCGGTTCGGCGGCAAACGCGCGGGCAATGGCGACCCGTTGCTGCTCGCCACCGGACAGTTGGCGCGGCGAGTGGGTCAGGCGCTGGCCCAGGCCCACGCGTTCCAACAGATGCCGGGCGCGTTCGCGGGCGTCCTTGCGGCCGTCCAGTTCCAGCGGCAGCATCACGTTTTCCAGTGCATTGAGGCTGTCGAGCAGTTGGAAGGATTGAAAGACGAAACCCACATGTTCGGCACGGATGCGTGCACGCTGGTCTTCGTCGAGGGTGCTCAAGGCTTGCCCGGCCAGGGTGACTTCGCCGCTGCTGGGCAGGTCGAGGCCGGCCAGCAGGCCCAGCAGGGTGGATTTGCCGGAACCGGAGCTGCCGACGATAGCCAGGCTATCGCCCTTGTTCAGTTCCAGGCTCAGTTCGTGCAGGATAGTCAGTTCACCTTCCGCGCTGGGAACCACTTTGCTAAGGTTTCGCGCGGTGAGAATGCTTGCGCCCATGGAGAATCCGATGCGAATGTGGTTTTTGAGTGCTGGCCTGGCCTTGATGTGCATGGCCCAGAACGCAGCGGCGGGTACAGTCCTGATCGTTGGCGATAGTATCAGTGCCGGTTTCGGCCTGGATACCCGCAAAGGGTGGGTTGCTCTGCTGGAACAACGGCTCAAGCAGGAGGGTTTTGACGACAAAGTGGTCAACGCATCCCTCAGTGGCGACACCAGTGCGGGTGGCCTCGCACGCCTGCCTGCGGCGCTTGCAGAGCATAAGCCTGACGTAGTGGTTATCGAACTTGGGGGCAATGATGGCTTGCGCGGGCAACCGCCGGCGCAATTGAAACAAAATCTTGCGTCGATGATTGACCAGTCCAAGGCTGGCGGTGCCAAGGTGCTGCTGCTGGGTATGCAGTTGCCACCCAATTACGGGCCGCGATACACCACTGCGTTTGCCGAAGTCTATGGTGTGTTGGCCAAGGAAAAAAACGTTCCGCTGGTACCGTTTTTCCTCGAAGGCGTGGGCGGTCATCCAGAGTTGATGCAGGCTGATCAACTGCACCCGGCGGTCGCAGCGCAAGGCAAGTTGCTGGAAAATGTCTGGCCGACGCTAAAACCGCTGCTATGACGCTTTTCTACCGGCAGGCTTTCGGCTAAGGTGGCGCCCCCCTGATCTGGAGCCCCCGATGTCGCGCCCTGCCTGGTCCCTGTTTAACTACCAACTGATCGAGCCGGACGAGCAGCTGGATCTGTTCGCCTGCCAGGAAGTGCGGGTGCATCTGGTGGCGCGTCAATTGGAGTTGGGCGGCTCGATCGACCGCACGCTCTGCGGCACTTTATTGCCGGCGCAGCCACGCTGGTCGTCGGTGAATCGCTCGATCTTCCAGGATCAGCGCCTGTGCCCGTTATGCCGGGCGATTCTCGAATCGCAAAAGCGCGGCACGCCGCCGATCTGGCCGGAGCTGCGGTTCGAGTTATAGAAGCAGCTGCAAGCTTCGAGCTATAAGCTGTAAGCTAGCGGCTGAAAGCTTGTAGCTCGCTTTTAACCTACCCGTCGTCTTGCGAAGGATTTTCCGGATGTTGTCGCGCCTTTCCGTCGTCACCTGCTGCCTGTCTCTCGCTGCGCTTTGTGCGGCCGGTTCGGCGGCAGCCTTGCAGTTGCCCCTGCCGCCGCCAGGCGAGGACATTGTCGGTCAGGTCCAGGTCATCAAGGCCAAGTACGAAGATACCTTTGCCGACCTGGGCACCACCTACGACCTGGGCTACTCGGAAATGGTCGCGGCCAACCCCGGCGTCGATGCCTGGCTGCCGGGCGCGGGCACCGATATTGTGCTGCCGACACGTTTTATCCTGCCGCCGGGGCCACGGGAAGGCATTGTGATCAACTTGGCCGAGTACCGGCTCTACTACTATCCAAAGGGCCAGGACGTCGTCTACACCTTCCCGTTGGGCATTGGCCGTGAAGGCTGGGGCTCGCCGATCGCCCACACCAGTATCATCGCCAAGACGCCGAACCCGACCTGGACGCCACCGGCCTCGATCAAGGCCGAGCACGCCGCCAACGGTGACCCGCTGCCCAACGTGGTGCCTGCCGGTCCGGATAACCCGCTGGGGCCGTTCAAGTTCACGCTGGGCACGCCGGGTTACCTGATCCATGGCTCCAACATGAAATTTGGTATCGGCACGCGTACCAGCCACGGCTGTTTCCGCATGTTCAATAACAACGTACTGGAAATGGCCGGCATGGTGCCGGTGGGCACCTCGGTGCGCATTATCAACGACGCCTACAAGTTCGGCAGCAGTGGTGGCAAGGTCTACCTTGAAGCTCATACCCCGTTGAACGATGACGGCACGCCTTCGGTGGTCGACAAGCACACGGCGGTCATCAACGCGTTGCTCAAGCGTGAAGACCTGTCCAACAACCTGCGCGTGAACTGGGACCAGGTGCGTGATGTGGTCGCGGCCGAGGATGGTTTGCCGACCGAGATTGGCGTGCCGGGCGCGGCGCCGGTGGCCTCCAGCACGCCGGTCGACCTGTAGGCGCGTCAAGCGCGAGGCAAAAAAAAGCCGACCCATAAATGGATCGGCTTGATAACAACCCCGAAGGATTATTACTTGCGGCTTGCTTTCTCAAGCATGCGCAGAGCGCGCTCGTTAGCTTCGTCAGCAGTCTGTTGTGCTTTTTGAGCAGCAGCCAGAGCTTCATCAGCTTTACGGTAGGCTTCGTCTGCACGAGCCTGGGAGCGAGCTGCTGCGTCTTCAGTTGCAGTCAGACGAGCTTCGGTTTCTTTGGAGACGCTGCTGCAACCGGTAGCCAGAACTGCGGCCAGAGCCAGAGCAGAGAATTTCAGAACGTTGTTCATCGTGTTCCCCTTCAAGGACTTTCAATTAGATGGCTACTTGCTCAGAGTGAGCTAATAGCCGGCGTACATACTACCCATTACTTGTAGTAAGTAAACTGACGTTGCGCAAGAAGCAAAAAAAATTCCTGTGCCGAATCTATTTTGGCTAACCTTTTGAAGGTTTGTATGAAAACTGTCCAGTTTTTTTCATCTCGACCGACATTGGATCCAGGCTGAAAGGGCCGGCCCGCATGTGTTAAGCCTTGTAAACAGATGAAAATTTATATATCGAAGCGGGCACTTTCGTTGCCATCGGCTTTACTCCGGCTGGCATCTTTTGCGCATGTAGAGGTGACTTTAAGAGCGGCAGTTCGTCTCAAGCTTCAACTGCCGGCAATGTTCAGGCTATCGGTCAACGGTTGATCGAGGCCCTTTCTATATATCCGGCCGGGGCAGGGAATGATGAGTGCGCCTTGAGCAATTGCAGGATTGGTGCCTACTATTCCCTACGTGCTGGCTGTGAGCGCTCAGGGTTTTCTCGTTGTCGAAACCGGCACGGGGTGGCGTAGATGTTCCTTCGCCGGAAAAACATCGGTAAGGTAGGGTCAATATTCAAGACCCGCGAGGAGTAGTGATGAGCGAGGCGTTGTCCATCCACCATGACCAGGCTGGTCATCAGTTCGAGACCAATGTGGACGGTCATCGTGCCTATCTGACCTATATGGACCTCGGGAAGCAGACGCTGGATATCTATCGCACGTTCGTGCCCAACGCGCTGCGCGGACGAGGCATTGCGGCCGCGTTGACCGAGGCAGCCTTGGAGTATGCCGAAGTGACTGGCTACACCGTGATTCCATCGTGCTCCTATGTCGAGCGCTATATGGAGCGCCACCAGCGCCATGCCGCAAAGCTGTAACTGACCAGTTGCCAATAAAAACGCCGGGCTTAGCCCGGCGTTTTTGTGTGCGTCTGATCCAGAAAAAATGCGTGGTTCAGCTGCGTTTGCGCTTGGGCAACACGTCCTTGAGCTTGGCGTGCATGCTGCGCAGGGTGGTTTCGGTAGCCGCCCAGTCGATGCAGGCATCGGTAATCGACACGCCGTACTGCAAATCGGCCAGATCCTTTGGAATTGCCTGGCAACCCCAGTTCAAATGGCTTTCGACCATCAAGCCGATGATCGACTGGTTGCCTTCCAGGATCTGGTTGGCGACGTTTTCCATCACCAGTGGCTGCAAGGCCGGGTCCTTGTTGGAGTTGGCGTGGCTGCAGTCAACCATGATGTTTGGCTTGATCTTGGCTTTGTTCAGCGCCTGTTCGCACAGTGCGACACTGACCGAATCGTAGTTGGGCTTGCCGTTGCCACCGCGCAGCACTACGTGACCGTAGGCGTTGCCCTTGGTGGTGACGATGGAGACGCCACCTTCCTGGTTGATACCCAGGAAACGGTGAGGGCTGGAGACCGATTGCAAGGCATTGATCGCCACGGTCAGGCCGCCGTCGGTGCCGTTCTTGAAGCCTACGGCCGAAGACAGGCCGGACGCCATTTCGCGGTGGGTTTGCGATTCGGTGGTGCGTGCGCCGATGGCCGACCAACTGATCAGGTCCTGCAGATACTGCGGGGAGATCGGGTCCAGCGCTTCGGTGGCGGTAGGCAGGCCCATTTCAGCCAGGTCCAGCAACAGTTTGCGCCCGATGTGCAAGCCGTCCTGGATCTTGAACGAGTCGTCCAGGTACGGGTCGTTGATCAAGCCTTTCCAGCCGACGGTGGTACGCGGTTTCTCGAAATAGACGCGCATCACCAGGTACAGGGTGTCGGACACTTCAGCGGCCAGCACCTTGAGACGCTCGGCGTATTCGTGGGCAGCCTTGAGGTCGTGGATCGAGCAAGGCCCGATCACCACGAAAAGACGGTGGTCGGTGCCGTCGAGAATGTCACGGATGACTTCGCGACCCTTGGTGACGGTCTGCAGGGCAGCGTCGCTCAGGGGGATTTCGCGCTTGAGCTGATCGGGTGTGATCAGGGTCTCGTTGGATTCGACGTTAAGGTCATTGATCGGTAAATCAGCCATCGTGTTACTCGCCAGGGTCACGGGTGCCGGCCGCCAGCCATCCCCGTGCGGCGGGCACAGCATGATTTGAATACAGGGGGGAGGAACCTTAGCGCGTAACACGGGCCCGCGACAATGGGCAAAGCCCGGTTTAATCCAGCGCCGATTGCACAACGGCCTCATGGGAGAACTCGGCGGCGTGGCGCGACACCCAGTCACGGGCCATGGCTTCCAGTTGCGCAGGTGTTGGCTCGGTGTTTTCGTGCAGGCGGCAGTAACGTTCGATCTGGCACACTTGCTCGCCCATTCGCGCACCGAACAAGGCGTGCTCATCGGTAAAGCAAATACCGACGCGATAAGCGTTTTCGCCTTTGCGGCACCAGGCTACATAGCCCGGATAACGGGCGCTGGGCCCCAAGGAGGGGATATGCAGGTCGACCGCCGTGCCTGGGCGCCAGGCTCGCGGCCAATTGCAGGCGACGCCGCCGCGGCCGATAGTGTGCAGGCGTTGACGGGGCAGGGCAGGAGAGGGACGTTGGATCAACTCGACAGCGACATCATCAGGGTGAGGTAAAAAACGACCCATGTACACGGACTCCGAGCGCCGTCCGGTTGACGGCAGTGGCAGCAGTATAGTGAAGGAACTGGAATTGACCGACCTGGATATTGACCAGCAATTGCTGGGATTGCCAGGTATTTCGCTGGTAGTGTTTACCAGTGTCGGCTGCTCCAGTTGCCGTTGGGCACGCCAGCAACTGCCGAGCTGGCCGCTGCCGGTGGACCGCGTGTGCTGGGTTGATGCCGGGCACAATGGCGGTGCAGTCGAACGCTACCAGATCTTTCATTTGCCGGCGTTGTTCCTGGTGTGCGAGGGTCAGTTCCTCGGGCAATTACAGACACGGCTTACGGCATCCGACCTCGCCAAATGTGTAAACCAGGCGCTCACACGCACACCAGAGGATTTGCCATGACAGCCCTTTCATCCCCGTCGCCACGCATTGGCATTATTGGCACGGGTGCCATTGGTGGTTACTACGGCTTGATGCTGGCGCGTGCTGGCTTCGATGTGCATTTCCTGTTGCGCAGCGAATATGCAGCGGTTAGTCAAAAGGGCCTGCACGTCAACAGCACGGTGCATGGCCCGTTGCACCTGCATCCGGTTCAGGCCTATGCCTGCGCCGCCGACATGCCTTCATGCGACTGGCTGTTGGTGGGCACCAAATCCACCGGCAACGTGGACCTGGCGCCGACTATCGCCCAGGTCGCGGCGCCGGATGCCAAGGTGGTGCTGCTGCAAAACGGCCTGGATGTAGAGGACAGTCTGCGTGAACATTTGCCAGCGTCGCTGCACCTGCTCGGCGGGCTGTGCTACATCGGCGTGTACCGGTCCGCTCCGGGTGTGGTCGAGCATCAGGCACTGGGCCGGGTCAACCTGGGGTATCACAGCGGTACGGCTGCCAACGATGAGGCGCAGCAAAAGGCAATTGTCGAAGAGGGCGCGGGGCTGTTTCACCGGGCCGGCATCGAGTCCCAGGCCATGGCCAACGTGCATCAGGCGCGCTGGCATAAACTGGTGTGGAACGTGCCGTATAACGGCCTGTCTGTGTTGTTGGGCACGGGAACCAAGGCCATGATGGCGGATGAGTCCAGCCGCGAATTGATCCAGGCCTTGATGGCCGAAGTGGTGCAAGGCGCCCGTGCCTGCGGCCATGAAATTCCCGTCAGCTACGCAGGGCAGATGTTTGCCATGACCGAAACCATGGACGATTACTTGCCCAGCATGTATCACGATCACGTGCATAAGCGCCCATTGGAATTGGCGGCGATCTACGCCCGGCCCCTGGCCGCTGCGAGGGCGGCCGGTTGCGAGCTGCCGCGTATGCAGGCGCTGTACCAGGCCTTGAGTTTTATTGATCGGCACAATCGCTGATTGGGGGGAGACACCATGGCAAAGGGGTTGGGTGACAAGCTGGTGCTGGCGATTTCCTCGCGGGCGCTGTTCGACCTCAGTGACAGTCACAAGGTCTACCTGGCTGAAGGTGTTGAGGCTTACCGCAAATACCAGATCGAACACGAGGAAGAAACCCTCGAGCCCGGCGATGCCTTCCCGCTGGTCAAAAAGCTGCTGAGCCTGAATGCCAGCCTGGGCCGTGCGCGGGTTGAGGTGGTGCTGGTGTCGCGCAACAGTGCCGATACCGGGTTGCGGGTGTTCAACTCGATCCAGCATTACGGCCTGGACATTTCGCGCGCCGCTTTCGTCGGCGGGCGTAGTCCCTATCCTTATTTGGCTGCCTTCGGTTGTCATCTGTTTCTCTCCACCCATGCTGAAGATGTGCGCAGCGCCCTGGATGCCGGTTTTGCCGCGGCGACGATTCTGTCGGGCGGTGCGCGCCGGGCTTCGAGCGAAGAACTGCGCATCGCATTCGACGGCGACGCAGTGTTGTTCTCCGACGAGTCCGAGCGTGTCTACCAGGCTGGCGGGCTGGAAGCCTTTCAGGCCAGTGAGCGGGAGTCGGCGCGCCAGCCGTTGCACGGCGGCCCGTTCAAAGGCTTCCTGGCGGCGCTCAACCTGTTGCAGCGCGAGTTTGCCGATGACGCCTGCCCGATCCGCACGGCGCTGGTCACTGCACGTTCGGCGCCGTCCCATGAGCGTGTGATTCGTACGCTGCGTGAGTGGGATATCCGCCTGGACGAGTCGCTGTTTCTCGGTGGGCTGGAAAAATCCGCCTTCCTGGAGGCCTTTGCGGCCGATGTATTTTTTGATGACCAGGCCGGGCATTGCGAGAAAGCCAGGGAGGTGGTGGCCACCGGGCATGTGCCCCATGGCATCAGTAACGAGTTGAGAATCCAGACCGAGAGCTAGCTGCTAAGCTCATTCAATCTCCGCCATCCTGGCAGTCCAGGAGGTTCTATGATTCGTTCGATGTTGTATGCCACGGACCTGGGTCTGTATGCGCCGTACGTGATGCAACATGCGCTGGCGTTGGCGCGAACGTTCAAGGCTGACCTGTATGTGATCCATGTGGTCGAGCCCATCGGGTTGTTCGCCGAATCAGTATTACAGAGCTACCTTGATGAGAAGGCGCTGAGCGAATGGCAGAGCCAGGGGTTGAGCACGGTCATGGCGACCATCGAACAGCGCGTATTGGACGGCTTTCGCGATGAGTTGGGGGAAGGGGAGCAGGACCTGCAATTGATTCGTTCGGTCAGGGTGATCCAAGGGGATACCTGCGAGGTGATTCTCGACCAACTGCGAAAACTTTCCGTCGACTTGCTGATCGTAGGGAGTCATAGCCAGGCAACCGGCGTGGCCGTGCCCTTGGGGCGCACCGCTGCTCGCGTGTTGCAGCTGTCTCCGGTGCCGGTTTATCTGGTGCCGTCGCTGCAGCGTAGACGCAGCGAAGATAGCTGATCGGTAAAAACGATAAAAAGTTCTAGATTTATCTGTCTAACCTTTAATATAGTTATATATCGTCGCTGATACCCGTGGCGTCTATCTGCTTTGAGGGATTGATATGAAGCTTCAACAACTGCGCTACATCTGGGAAGTGGCGCACCACGACCTCAACGTTTCCGCTACCGCTCAAAGCCTTTACACCTCGCAACCCGGTATCAGCAAGCAGATCCGCCTGCTCGAAGACGAGTTGGGCGTCGAAGTGTTCGCTCGCAGTGGCAAGCACCTGACCCGCGTCACCCCGGCTGGCGAGCGGATCATCACCACCGCTGGCGAGATCTTGCGTAAAGTCGAGAGCATCAAGCAGATCGCCCAGGAATTCTCCAACGAAAAAAAGGGCACCCTCTCGATCGCCACCACCCACACCCAGGCGCGTTATGCATTGCCGCCGGTGATTCGCGATTTCATCAAGCAATACCCGGACGTCGCCCTGCACATGCACCAGGGCTCGCCGATGCAGATCGCCGAGATGGCCGCTGATGGCACCGTCGATTTTGCCATCGCCACCGAGGCCCTGGAGCTGTTCGGCGACCTGGTGATGATGCCGTGCTACCGCTGGAACCGCTGCGTAGTGGTGCCCCAAGGCCACCCGCTGGCCAAGCTGCCGAAGCTGACCTTGGAAGCTTTGGCTGAATACCCAATCGTGACGTACGTGTTTGGTTTTACCGGCCGCTCCAAGCTCGACGAAGCGTTCAGCCACCGTGGCCTCACGCCAAAAGTGGTGTTCACCGCTGCAGATGCTGACGTGATCAAAACTTACGTTCGCCTGGGCCTGGGCGTCGGGATCGTCGCCAAGATGGCGGTCGACACCAACCTCGACAAAGACCTGGTGGTGCTGGATGCCAGCGAATTGTTCGAGTCGAGCGTGACCAAGATCGGCTTCCGTCGCGGCACCTTCCTGCGGGGGTTCATGTGCGATTTCATCGAGAAATTCGCACCGCACCTGACCCGCGAAGTCATGGCCAAGGCGATCCAGTGCCACAACAAGCAAGAGCTGGAAGATTTGTTCGACGGTGTTGAATTACCCGTCCACTGAGTGATTTATCGGGCCTCGGTAACCATAAAGTGTTGCCGAGCGCCTGCCACTAGAATCTCCACCTCATCCCCTTCAAACTTGCCCAATAGGCTTTTGCCCAGGGGCGAGCGCGGGGTGATGACGGTCACCGGTTGCCCGACCACATCGACTTTCAACCCTGCCGCATCCGGCGCCAAAAATAGCCATTGCTGGCGACCGTTCTCGTCTTCCAGGCCCAACAGCGCCCCGACTTCTATCCCGCGTTGTTCATCGTACCCTCGCAACTGAAGGTTCTGGCACAGCGTCAGCGATTGCTTGATCTCCTCGACCCGCTTGGCCTGCCCGGCCGCGAGGTATGACGCCTCCAACCCCAGGGTGTCGTATTTGTTCTCGGCGATGTTTTCTTCGTGGGTCGCGGTTTCGTAAGCGGTCTGCGCGGCGCGTTGGGCAATATCGAGGTCGGCGGTGAGTTTTTCCAGGATCAACTGGAGGACGGCGTGTTTATTCATGATCTTCAATCGCAAAATTGCAGGACATTGGCCCGAGTCTTTTCACTGGGGGCGTTCTGGTCCTGTTGCAGCCAGAACTGGCATTTGGGGTTGGACAGGTTGCGCGCATTACTGCGGGCCTGGTCCAGGGCCTGTTGTTGTTCCTGCTTTTGCAGGTTTTGTTGATACTGTTCGAACATGCGGTTCGGTGGCTGCGGCACAACTGCGGCCGGCTCGCCCAACTGCTGAACCGCCTGGGCCACGGGTGCCAGGCTTTGGGGAAACAGATAGCGAGTTGCCAGCCAGGCGGTCAGCGCAATGGCGATAAACCCCAGCCACACGCCTGCGGCAATGGCGATGCACAGCTTGAACAGTGACAGCTGACGGTCGGACATGATGGCCTCCTGGCAGACATTGACGGCGTGGTGCCGATTGTCGCACAGCCGCCGTGCAGAATAATCGCGATCAAGCCTTCTGCATCAGCGCATTTATGCGGACAATCGAGCCTTTGGACGATGGAGCCCGGAATGAAAGCCCGCTGGGATATTTTTTGCAGCGTCGTCGACAACTACGGCGACATCGGCGTGACCTGGCGCCTGGCCCGACAGTTGGTGGCGGAGCATGGTTGTGAGGTGCGCTTGTGGGTCGATGACCTGCGGGCGTTCGAGCGCATGTGCCCGCACATTGATGTGCAGATGGACCAGCAATGGCAAGAGGGCGTAGAGGTGCGGCACTGGCCGGCCGAATGGCCGGGCGCGCAGTCGGCCGATGTGGTGATTGCTGCATTCGCCTGCCAGCTGCCGCCGCACTACATGGAGCGCATGGCCGAGCGTGAGCGTCCGCCGTTGTGGATGAACCTGGATTACCTCAGCGCAGAAGACTGGGTGGTGGGTTGTCATCGCCTGCCTTCGGTGAAGTTCAAGGGGGTGCAGAAGTACTTTTTCTTCCCCGGCTTTCGTCCTGGTACCGGTGGTTTGCTGCGTGAAGCCGGGTTGGTGGAGCGACGCCAGGCTTTTCAGCAGGATGACGTTGCGCAACGACAATTCCTGCAGAGCCTGGGCGTGTCTCCTGCGGGCGGGGCACGATTGATCTCATTGTTTGCCTATGAGAATCCTGGGCTGGCCGGTTGGCTGGACGTGCTCGCCAAGGATGGGCGTGCGACTCACTTGCTGGTGCCGGAAGGGCGAATTCTGGGGGATGTGCAACGCTGGTTGGGCGTGACCAGCCTGTCGGCGGGAGACATCCAGGTACGCGGGGCGCTGACGGTGCAGGTCATTGCATTCATGCGCCAGGAGCAATATGACCATTTGCTGTGGTGTTGCGAGTTCAACGCCGTGCGCGGTGAGGATTCCTTCGTGCGCGCCCAATGGGCGGGGAGGCCGTTGCTGTGGCATATCTACCGCCAGGATGAAGACATCCACCTGGACAAACTGGATGCCTTCCTTGAGTTGTACACCGCTGCACTCTCGCCTGCCGCCAAAGCGGCTGTCTTTGCGCTTTGGCAAGCCTGGAACGCTGATGGCGACATGGCACAGTCCTGGAAAATGCTGCTGGAACACTGGCCCGAGGTGAATGAGCACGCGCAGAACTGGTGTCTGGAACAAGGCTTGCAGGCCGATCTTGCGACGGCGCTGGTACAGTTTTATGAAAGTTGGATATGATACGCCACCTTGATTTTTGTAAATCCCATCCAAATTTCGGATATATGCAATGAAAACTGGTAAAGAACTGAAACCCGGTACAGTGATCCGTCTCGAAAACGACCCTTGGCTGGTTCAGAAAGCTGAGTTCACCAAGTCTGGTCGTAACAGCGCAATCATGAAGACCAAGCTGAAGAACCTGCTGACCGGTTACAAGACCGAGATCGTCTACAGCGCTGACGACAAACTGGACGACGTGATCCTCGACCGCAAGGAAGCGACCCTGTCCTTCATCAGCGGCGACACCTACACGTTCATGGACACCACCGACTACACCATGTACGAGCTGAACGCTGAAGATATCGAAGCCGTTCTGCCGTTCATCGAAGAAGGCATGGAAGACGTCTGCGAAGCGATTTTCTTCGAAGAGCGCCTGGTGTCCGTAGAGCTGCCGACTACCATCGTGCGTAAGGTTGCCTACACCGAAGGTTCCGCTCGCGGCGACACTTCGGGCAAGGTGATGAAGCCTGCCAAGCTGAGCAACGGTACCGAACTGCAAGTGGCCGATTTCATCGAAATCGACGACCTGATCGAGATCGACACCCGCGAAGGTGGTTCGTACAAAGGTCGCGCCAAGAAGTAATTCTGGCCCCGCCGGTACGCAAAAAGCCCGACCTGGTGTCGGGCTTTTTTGTGGGCGTCTGTTTATCAGACTGTTACATGCAAGCGCACATCCACGTTGCCACGGGTGGCGTTGGAATAAGGGCATACCTGGTGGGCGGCGTCGACCAGGCTTTGCGCATCCTCCTGGGCCAGGCCCGGCAGGCTGACGTGCAGGTCGATGTCCAGGCCGAAACCGCCGGGGATCTGACCGATGCCAACGTGGGCGGTGATAGAGGCGTCATCCGGGATTTTGCGTTTGGTCTGGCTGGCGACAAATTTCAGCGCCCCGATGAAGCAAGCGGAGTAGCCCGCGGCGAACAGTTGCTCCGGGTTGGTAGCCTGGCCACCAGCACCGCCCAATTCCTTGGGGGTGGAGAGTTTGACGTCGAGGATGTTGTCGCTGGAAACAGCGCGACCATCACGGCCGCCAGTGGCGGTGGCTACTGCGGTATAGAGCGTTTGCATGGGGCGTTCCTCTTTGGTTGGTAGCGCTAAATGTTTGCGCGCTAATTAGTTGGCAGGGCCAATGTATAGCGCTAATGTTTTGCGCGCAAGCTAAATGTTTTTGACTGGCTGAAATTTAATGTGGGAGGGGCGCACCGCCCTTCCCACATTAAAGTGATTTGCTGTTTTCTAAATAGCGCTTTGCAGATTGCCGCGCAACGCGATCAGGTCGGCTTGCAGCTTGCGCAATTGCGCAAGCTGCATCCCGCTGGCGCCCAGGATGCATTGGGGCACATCCTTGGCCTTGCCCTGCAAGGCACGCCCGGCGTCGGTCAGCTCTACCACCACCACCCGCTCATCTTCGCGGCTACGGGTGCGGCTAAGCAGGCCCTCGGCTTCCAGGCGTTTGAGTAATGGCGTGAGTGAACCGGGGTCCGTCAGCAGGCGGCTGCTGATTTCGCTGACGGTCAAACCATCCTCTTCCCACAGCACCATCATGGCCAAGTACTGCGGGTAGGTCAGGCCGAGCGCCTGGAGCAAGGGTTTGTACACCTTTGTCATCAGCAACGAGGTGGAATGCAAGGCGAAGCACAGCTGATTGTCCAGCAGCAGCGATTGGCAGGGATCAGGGTTTTTACTCATTGGGGTGCCTCGTAAAAGCGTGTCTGCGCTGGAATCTAGCGGGCAAATCTTTAATGCGCCAGGTAATTTTGCCAGGCGGGTCAGATCAGGCCGCTTTGCAAGGCCAAATCCCAAGGCGGCACTGGGCTGAAGCGCGACTTGAGGTATTCAAGGAGTAATCGGCTACGGGCGTTGGGTTGTTGTTCCAGGCGCAGCGCATAAATGCCGGCGGTCTCCGGGCTGGGCAGGCCGTTTTCACAAAACAGCGGCAGCAGCTCACCGCGTACCAGGTATTCACTGGCAAGCCAGGTAGGCAAATGCGCGATGCCCAGCCCCGCCAGCGCACCGCTGAGCAGGGCCTCAGCGTTGTTGGCGCTCAGGCGGATACGCCGCGGACGATAAGTGGTGCGACGCCCGTCATGCTCAAAGCGCCAGGCAAACATTGGCGCCAGGCCATCCCAGTCAAGGCCGTCATGCTCGCTCAGTTCCCGAGGATGGGTCGGTGTGCCGCGGCTCTTCAAATAGGCCGGGCTGGCACAGGCGATACGCACGATGCTCGCCAGCGGGGTAGCGATCAACCGCGTGTCTACGATATGCCCGGCACGCAGCACCAGGTCGACCTTGCCCAGATGTGCGCCCTGCATATCGACAAAGCTGTCGATCAGGTGCAGATGCACGTCCAGGCCCGGGTACACGTTCAAAAAATCCGCAATCACCGGTGCCAGGTGCCGTCGACCGAATGCCGCAGGTGCATCCACCCGGATCAAGCCTTCCGGCGCGTGGCTCAGGGACACTGCTTCCGCCCGCGCCAGTTGCAACTCACTGACGATCCGCCGGGCCCGTTCGGCAAAGGCCAAACCCGCCGGTGTCGGCAGCACCGCATGGGTGCTGCGCTGGAACAGCTGGCTGCCCACTGAGCTTTCCAGGCTGTCGATACGCCTAGCCACCGCGGAGGGCGTCAGCGGATGGCGCCGTGCGGCGGCGGAAAAGCTGCCGGTTTCCAATACGTCCAGAAACAGGCCCAGTTGTTCGGTGAGGGTATTGGGGTTCATTGGCTAGCGCTTGTGCGAGATTGGCATAGCCATTGTGCGTTGCTGTGCGTTTCCGCGCTAGAGCCGACTGCGTAGCATGCAAGACTTGGGATGACGGAGTAGCGCGGTGTTGGATTTAGTGATGTACCTGATATTGGGCGCGGCCCTGGGCACGGTGGGTGGGCTGTTTGGCATTGGCGGAGGGCTGATTGCTATCCCGGTGCTGGGCGTGCTGTTCGGCCTGGATCAGCAGATCGCCCAGGGCACCGCCTTGGTCATGGTGGTGCCCAACGTGATGCTTGCCCTGTGGCGCTATCACCAGCGTAATCGCATCGAGTTGCGTCACGCCTTGCCATTGGGCGTGATGGGATTCTGCTTTGCCTGGCTGGGATCTATCTGGGCGGTGGGGCTGGATGCGGGCGCAATGCGTATCGGCTTTATTGCGTTCCTGGTGGCGCTGTCGGCCTACAACCTGCTGCGCATGTTCACCCGCAACGCGCCGCCCACGACGCAGATGCGCTATTCATGGCCGTGGCTTGGTGTATTGGGCGCGGCGTCCGGCTCCATGGGCGGATTGTTCGGCGTGGGTGGCGCGGTGGTCGCCACGCCGGTACTCACCAGTGTGTTCGGCACCACCCAAGTGGTTGCCCAAGGCTTATCGTTGGCCTTGGCGCTGCCCAGCACCAGCGTGACTCTGGTCACTTATGCCTGGCACCACGAGGTGGACTGGATGATCGGCCTGCCACTGGCGGTAGGTGGCCTGCTCAGTATCAGTTGGGGTGTGAAAGTCGCGCACGCCATGCCGGAGCGCCTGTTGCGCGGCCTGTTCTGTGGCTTTTTAGTGGTGTGCGCGGTGATGTTGACCTTTAAAGTTTGAAGCCTTCAACGATGTACTCCGCCAGGCATTCCGTGATCGGCGACGTCATCTGCGGGTTGCGTAGCAAGCGCAGATTCATCGACGGCAGCGGGGGAAAGCCTTCTTCGCTGCCAAGCACTCGCAGGTCGTCGGTGATCAGGCTTTCCATGCTGACCATCGCCGCCAGGCCAGCACTGACCACCGCCTGGATCGCCGCGCCGTTGGAGCTGTGATAGGCCAGGCGATAATCCCGTCCGGCCGCATCCAGTGCGGCGCGTGCCCAATGGGTGTACAGGCAGTCATCGCCGGAAATCGCCAGTGGCAGGGCATCGTGCTCATCGACACAGAAGCACGGTGACGCAGCCCACACCATGCGTTCAGTGCGCAACAACTCACCGATATCATTACCGGGCTCGCGGCTGATGACGGTCAGCGCCAGGTCCCGCCGTTGCATCAATACAGACGACGCCTCGCAGTGCATCTCAAGCTGAATCAGTGGGTAAGCTTTGGAAAACTGCTTTAGGATCCCCGGCAGAAAACGCATCACGTAGTCATCCGGCGTGCCGATGCGTACCAGCCCCACCATGTGTGGCTCGCGCAGGGTATTGAACACCTCGCTGTGCAGTTTCAGGATGCGCCGCGCGTACCCCAGCAGCACTTGGCCTTCGGGCGTAAGCCGCACCTGTCGGCCATCACGCTCGAACAGCTTGCGCTGCAACACATCCTCCTCCAGGCGTTTCATCTGCATGCTCACCGCCGATTGAGTGCGGTTGACCAGCTCACCGGCGCGGGTAAAGCCACCTTGGTCGGCAATGGCCACGAAGGTGCGTAGCACGTCAGTGTCGATACTCGGGTAACCGGACAATGGATCAATCTCCGAGATGTATTGCATAAGAAACATTCGTTGGATTGATCATAGCGGCAGGCACACACTTTCGTCATCCCCACTGGAGGGCGAGTAGATGAAAGGCCAGAAAGGTTCTGTATTGCTGAATAAAGGGGCGTTTGCCGAGCTGTTCCACAGGTTTGCGCGTTGGCAGTTATTGCATCAGGAGCGCAACTTGCTGGCGACCTTGAGCGATGACGCACTCAAAGATATTGGGCTCAACCGCGCCGACGTCGAGCAGGAAAGCCATCGGCATTTCTGGGAAGACCCGCTGCGAAAGTAAGCCAGGATGCAGTAGGGTAGGGGCGAGCTTTTATGGAGATTGCCATGCCCGCCGACCTGTCCTTTTCACTCAAGCAAGCTCGACGCATGGCGCTGGCCGCCCAGGGTTTCTCGGGGCGCCAAGCGCCTGCCCAGATAAAAGCTGCGCACCTCAACCGGCTGATCGAACGCCTGGGCGTTATACAGATCGACTCGGTCAACGCATTGGTGCGTTCCCACTACCTGCCGTTGTTCTCCCGCCTGGGCCAGTACACCCCGTTGCTCCTTGAGCAAGCAGCCTGGAGCCAGGGGAGGCGGCGTTCATTGTTCGAGTATTGGGGGCATGAGGCGTCGCTGTTGCCGATGGCGATGTACCCGCTGATGCGCTGGCGCATGGAGCGGGCCAGGCAAGGGCAGGGCATCTATGCGCAGATGGCGCGTTTTGGCCGTGAGCAGCAGGCGACTATCCAGCGTGTGTTGCACAGCGTCGAGCAACAGGGCGCCTTGGGTGCGGGCAGTTTGTCGACCCGAGAGGAGCGTGCCGGGCCCTGGTGGGATTGGAGTGATGAGAAGCACGCACTGGAATGGCTGTTCGCCGCCGGTTTGGTCACCGTCGCTGGGCGCCGGGGTTTTGAGCGGCTATATGATTTGCCGGAGCGTGTGATCCCGGGCGAGATTCTTCAAACGTCCGTGAGCGAGGCTCAAGCCCAGCGCGGCTTGCTTTTGCATAGCGCGACGGCGCTGGGTATCGCCACCGAAAAGGACCTGCGCGATTATTTCCGCCTCGACCCCGCGGACAGCCGCCCGCGCTTGGCCGAACTGGTCGAGGACGGGCAGTTGCTGACGTGCCAGGTGCAAGGCTTTAAGCAACCAGCGTACTGTCTGCCGGAGCCCAAAGTGCCACGCAAAGTGCCGGCGAGTGCCTTGCTGTCACCGTTCGATTCATTGATATGGGAGCGCAGCCGCACCGAGCGCTTGTTCGATTTCCGCTATCGACTGGAGATCTACACCCCGCAAGACAAGCGGGTGTATGGCTACTACGTGCTGCCGTTTTTGCACAATGAGCGGATCGCTGCGCGCGTCGACCTGCGGGCCGAGCGTGTCCATGGGCGGCTGGCGGTGCATGCAGTGCACGAAGAGGACTCGGGGCTGGACGACGAAGGCATGTTGGCGCTGGCCTTCAACCTGCGGCAAATGGCCGCCTGGCTGGGGCTGGAGCAGGTCCAGCTCAATTGCCAGCGACCCGATGCCGCCCGATTAAGGGCGGCGATGTTGATCAGCGTTTGACCTGTTTCAAGGTCTCGGCAATCAGAAACGCCAGCTCCAGCGACTGATCGGCATTCATCCGTGGGTCGCAATGGGTGTGATAGCGGTCCGATAGCCCGTCTTCGGTAATCGGCCGTGCGCCGCCGATGCATTCGGTGACGTTCTGCCCGGTCATCTCGATATGAATGCCGCCGGCGTAGCTGCCTTCGGCGTGGTGCACCTGAAAGAACTCCTTCACTTCGCCGAGGATTTGCGCAAAGTCGCGGGTCTTGTAGCCGCTGCTGGCCTTGATGGTGTTGCCGTGCATCGGATCGGAGCTCCACAGCACCTGCTTGCCCTCGCGCTGCACGGCGCGGATCAGGTTGGGCAAGTGGTCGCCGACCTTGCCTGCGCCCATGCGCGCAATCAGGTTGAGGCGACCAGGGTCATTGTCCGGGTTAAGGATATCAATCAGGCGGATCAGATCGTCCGGGTTCATGCTCGGCCCGACTTTCACGCCGATCGGGTTGTTCACCCCGCGCAGGAATTCGACGTGGGCGCCGTCCAACTGGCGTGTACGGTCGCCGATCCACAGCATATGGGCCGAGCAGTCGTAGTAGTCGTTGGTCAGGCTGTCGCGACGCACGAAGGCTTGTTCATAGTTGAGCAGCAACGCTTCGTGGGCGGTGAAGAAGCTGGTTTCGCGCAATTGCGGCGAGCTGTCCATGCCACAGGCGCGCATGAAGGCCAGGGTCTCGTCGATGCGGTCTGCCAGTTGGCTGTACTTCTCGGCCAGTGCGGAGTTGGCGATAAAGTCCAGGTTCCACTTGTGCACCTGGTGCAGGTCGGCGAACCCCCCTTGGGCAAACGCGCGCAGCAGGTTGAGGGTGGCGGTGGACTGGTGGTAGGACTGCAACAGGCGGTCCGGGTCCGGCACACGGCTTTTTTCATCGAAGCCGATGCCGTTGACGATGTCGCCACGGTAGGCGGGCAGGGTGATGCCGTCGATGGTCTCATCGTTGGACGAGCGCGGCTTGGCAAACTGGCCGGCCATGCGTCCGACTTTCACCACCGGGCAACCGGCGGCGAAGGTCATGACAATCGCCATCTGCAGCAGCACCTTGAAGGTGTCGCGGATTTTTGCCGCGGAGAACTCGGCAAAACTCTCGGCACAATCGCCACCTTGCAGGAGGAAAGCGCGGCCCTGGGTCACTTCGGCAAACTGGCGACGCAACTCACGGGCTTCCCCGGCAAACACCAGCGGCGGGTAGCTGGCCAGGTTCTGCTCCACCTGCAACAGGTGTGCAGCGTCCGGATACTGGGGTTGTTGCTGGATCGGCAGGGCGCGCCAGCTGTCGGGGCTCCAGGGTTGGCTCATCATGAACTCGATTGGGTGATTGACGGATGACGCTGATGTTATCAGCAATTAGTGCGTGACCTGTTGCTGCCGGTTGGCCGACAATCGCGCCTTTGCCAAGCGGTAAACCCCTTAGGAGTAGTGATGACCGAGGAGCGTGTCGAGCGCCTGCTGGCCGAAGTCCATGATGATTTCGGCATGATCCGTGTGCTCGAAGTAGCCGATTACCGCTTTCTCGAATTCGGCGACGCCATCGAGCAAAGCTGCGTGTTCACCGCCGATCCGAGCTGGTTGGAGTATGACTACACCCGCGCCATGTTGATCGGTGCGCTGTGCCATGAGCAGCCGGAGAGCGCGTTGTTCCTCGGTTTAGGGGCGGGCACGTTGACCCAGGCATGCCTCAGGTTTCTGCCGCTGGAAGACGTCGAGGCCATTGAACTGCGCCCTGATGTACCGCGCCTGGCCATCGAATACCTGGGGCTCGATGACGACCCGCGCTTGTACATTCGCGTGGGGGACGCCCTGCAATTGCTCGATACCGCTGAATCGGCCGACCTGATCTTCGTCGACCTCTACACCGATGTCGGCCCCGGTGTGGGGCATCTGGCCTGGACCTTTCTGGAAAGCTGCCAGAAGAAACTCAACCCCGGCGGCTGGCTGGTGATCAATCAGTGGGCCACCGATGATGGTAAACCGCTGGGCGCGGCATTGCTGCGTGGGTTGTATCACCGACACTACTGGGAGCTGCCGGTGAAGGAGGGCAATGTGATTCTGCTGGTGCCTTCCGAGCTGGATCAGGAACTGGACCTCGATGCCCTGTCAGCCCGCGCCGAAGCCTTGGCGCCGCGATTGGGGTACTCGTTGCAGCCGTTGATCAAGGCTATTCGGCCGGCAACCTAGTTGTGTGCTCCGTCGCCATCGGGAGCTTGCCCCCGATGGCGTCGGTATTACCAACTCAAATCCCCTTGAACACCCCCGGCCGCTTCTCGATCATCGCCCGCACGCCTTCCTTGGCATCCTCGCTGTTGAGCAATTTATCCACCATGGGCGGCAGGGCGGCGGCGGCGACAGCTTCGCCTTCCATACGCGCCAGACGCGCCGACATCAGCGTCGCCTGCACGCCAAGCGGCGCCTGACGAGCAATGCGGTTGGCCAGTTCGATGGCGCGGGGCAACAGGTCTTCACTGGCCATTACTTCCTGTACCAGGCCCAGGCGCAGGGCTTCATGGGCGTCGAACTCGTCTCCGGTAAGCAGCCAGCGCATCGCATTGCCCCAGCCCGCGATCTGGTGCAAGCGCATTGTTGCGCCGCCAAACGGAAAGATCCCACGTTGCACTTCCATCTGTGCAAAGCGTGTATTGCTGGCGCAGAGGTTGATATCCGCCGCCAGCATCAACTCGATACCAATGGTCAGGCAGTAGCCCTGGGCCGCGACGATCACCGGTTTGCTGACCCTGGGCCCTGCGAATACGCCCCAGGGATCGCATCCGCCGAGCGGCGGTTGCCAGCCGCCCGCCATCACGCCGCTGACATTGGCCAGGTCCAGCCCCGCCGTGAAGTGATCGCCGTGGGCAAATACCACGGCCACCCGGGCGTCATCGTTTCGATCAAATTCGCCATAGGCCAGGCTCAGCTCATTGAGTAAATCCAGGTCGAAGGCATTGCGCTTGGCCACGCGGTCCAGGCCCAGCAACAGAACATGGCCCTCAAGTGCACGGCTGACGCGGCTACTGCTGGCTTGTTTCATCGGGTGTGCCCTCGGGCGCGGGTAGGGTTTCAGACCGAAGGGCCTGAGTGGGTGGGTGAACCGTTTAAGCTTGATGACCAGCAGGGCCGGGCCTTTGAAAAATAGACCCTGGCGCACAGATCTGCAAAGCCCGCGACGCAGCGCGGTTTATCAGTGCGCTGCGATAAAAAAAGCTCCCTTTTTCAGCTATTTCCGGTATAGTGCGCGCCGGCCTTTAACCGGGCCGCGTTTAGGTAGCGCAATTCCCCGAAGTCAGCTTCGGCTGCACGTCCGCACAGCGGACTCTCCCTTGACGAATCTTTTTCATTCATTCGTTTTCGCAAATCCCCGCCGACAAAGCAGCCAGGGCGACTCTTGAGTCTCAACACGGCATGCGCAGCTTTGGAGCATGGGTCTTTGCGGATGCACTTAGAGGCAGACCCATGACCCAGGAAACCGGCGGCTTCGCCGCTTTTAATCTTAACCCGAACATTCTCGCCGCTGTCATCGCGACTGGCTACGAAGAACCTTCGGCTATTCAGCAGCAATCGATCCCGATCATCATGGCCGGCCAGGACATGATTGGCCAGGCGCAAACCGGTACCGGTAAAACCGCCGCGTTCGCCCTGCCTATTTTGCATTGTATCGATCCTGCCAAGCGCGAGCCGCAAGCCCTGATCCTGGCGCCAACCCGAGAGTTGGCGCTGCAAGTAGCAACCGCTTTTGAAACCTACGCCAAGCAAATGCCAGGCGTAACCGTTGTGGCCGTTTACGGCGGCGCGCCGATGGGCCCACAACTCAAGGCTATCCGTAACGGCGCACAGATCGTTGTCGCCACCCCGGGCCGTCTGTGCGACCACCTGCGTCGTGACGAAAAAGTCCTGTCGACCGTGAACCACCTGGTTCTGGACGAAGCTGACGAAATGTTGAAGCTGGGCTTCATGGATGACCTGGAAGTCATCTTCAAGGCGCTGCCACCGACCCGTCAGACCGTATTGTTCTCGGCCACCCTGCCGCAGTCGATCCGTGCCATTGCCGAACGCCACCTGCGCGATCCGCAACACGTGAAGATCCAGACCAAGACCCAGACCGTTACCGCGATCGAACAGGCTCACCTGTTGGTTCACGCTGACCAGAAGACCTCGGCTGTATTGAGCCTGCTGGAAGTCGAAGACTTCGACGCCCTGATCATGTTCGTGCGCACCAAGCAAGCGACCCTGGACCTGGCCAGTGCCCTGGAAGCCAAAGGCTACAAAGCCGCTGCGCTGAACGGTGACATCGCCCAGAACCAACGTGAGCGCGTGATCGACTCCCTCAAGGATGGCCGTCTGGACATCGTTGTGGCGACCGACGTTGCTGCTCGTGGCCTCGACGTTCCACGTATCACCCACGTGTTCAACGTTGACATGCCGTACGATCCAGAGTCCTACGTTCACCGTATCGGCCGTACCGGCCGTGCGGGTCGCGAAGGTCGTGCACTGCTGCTGGTGACTCCGCGCGAGCGCCGCATGCTGCAAGTGATCGAGCGTGTCACCGGTCAGAAAGTTGCCGAAGTACGCCTGCCGGATGCCCAGGCCGTTCTTGATGCACGCATCAAGAAATTGACCAACAGCCTGGCGCCATTGGTGGCTGATGCTGAATCGACCCACGGCGACCTGCTGGACCGCCTGACCGCCGATATCGGTTGCACCCCGCGTGCCCTGGCTGCAGCCCTGCTGCGCAAAGCGACCAATGGTCAAGCCCTGACCCTGGCTGCCATCGAGAAAGAGCGCCCACTGGTCCCGAACAACGCCCCGCGCGGTGATCGTCCAGAGCGTTCCGGCGACCGTCCAGAGCGTGGTGATCGTGAGCGTCGTGCTCCGGTTCCATTGGCTGAAGGTCGTGCTCGTTGCCGTACCGCGCTGGGTGCGCGTGACGGTATCGCTGCCAAGAACCTGCTGGGCGCTATCCTCAACGAGGGTGGCCTGGCGCGTGAAGCCATCGGTCGCATCCAGGTACGTGACAGCTTCTCCCTGGTGGAGCTGCCGGAAGATGGCCTGGAAAAACTGCTGGCCAAGCTCAAAGACACTCGCGTTGCCGGTAAGCAGCTCAAACTGCGTCGCTACCGCGAAGATTGATCCGCCTCTGGGCTGATTGATCGCACATAAAAAACCCCCGACTGGTTCGGGGATTTTTTTTGCCTGGGATTTCAGGCTGTGCATCTGCGTTAGCCAAAGCGGTAGATGTCCATGCCCAAGGCGCCGAGGGTGAAGCCCTGATGCGCCACGCTGAAATCACCTCCGGCACCCCGCGCAAAGTACAGCGGCAACAAATGCTCGTCGCTGGGGTGGCTGCGCACTGCATGGGGCGCCAGGAGGCGATAGTCATGCAAGGCTGTTTCGTCACCGGCAGCGAGTTTTTCGACCACCCAGTCGCGAAAGGCTAGCGCCCATGGCGTGATGGTTTCCGGCCCGGCGCGCCAGTCCAGCTCACTGAGATTATGGGTGATGCTGCCGGAGCCGATCAGTAGCACACCTTGATCGCGCAGGCTGCAGAGGGCGTGTCCAACCCGGGTTTGAAAAGCCGGGCCCATGCGGCTTGGCAGGGAGACTTGCACCACCGGAATATCCGCCGCCGGGTACATCAGCGACAGGGGCACCCAGGTGCCATGGTCGAAGGGCTGTTGGTTGTCGACGCGTGCAGTCAGGCCGTCAGCCTGCAATAACTCGACAATTTCATTTGCCAGCTGTGGATCACCCGGCGCAGGGTATTGCACCGCAAACAGTTCGCGAGGGAAGCCGCCGAAGTCGTGCCAGGTTTCGGGCGCGGCGCTGCCACTCACCAGTAACTCGTGGCTTTCCCAATGCGCCGATACCACCACAATCGCCTTGGGCCGTGGCAACGCGGCTGCCAGGGCCTGCAGCGCCGGGCCGCTGGCACCGGGTTGCAGGGCCAGCATCGGAGAGCCATGGGAGATAAACAGGCTGGGGAACATAAGAGGGGCCCTGAAGATTAATATGGGGCTATCTTCATTCAGATCATTAATCGAGATCTAATATAAGATTTAGTGTCTTTTGATCGATTTTTTCAAGGTGATGCATGGACGCAAAAATTTGGCAGGAACGCTGGGCAACCAATCAGATCGGTTTTCATCAGTCCGACGTTAATCCTTACTTGCAGCGGCATTGGTCAGCGTTGGCCCTGGCTGATGGTGCCAGGGTTTTCGTGCCTTTGTGTGGCAAGAGCCTGGACATGAAGTGGTTGGCGGATCGCGGGCATCGCGTGATGGGTGTGGAGGTGTCTGATCAAGCCGTTGAGGCGTTCTTCAGCGAGCAGGGGCTTACGCCGCAGATCGATCATAGAGGCGTGTTCAAGGTGTATCAGGCGGGCCTGGTCGAGGTGTGGTGCGGTGACTTCTTCGCCCTTGACGCAAGTGCCTTGGCTGATTGCACGGCGCTGTATGACCGCGCGGCACTGATCGCCTTGCCGCAGCCAATGCGCTCGCGATACACCGAGCATCTCGATACCCTGCTGGCCCCCGTCTGTGAGGGGTTGTTGATCACTGTCGACTACGACCAGGTACAAAGGGCTGGCCCGCCTTTCGCTGTCCCGGATGAGGAAGTGCAGTCGCTGCTGGGCCCGCACTGGAATGTGGTTACGCTGCAAGAGCGGGACATTTTGAGTGAAAGCAGCAAATTCAAGGCGGACGGCGTTACTCGGCTTGATGAGCGTGTTTATCGGCTGACCAGGCGGTAAATCACGCCCACGAAAAAGGGGCGATTCAATCGCCCCTTTTTTGTCTTGCCTGGGTTATCAGCCCCGACGACGCAGTGCGTCGATCCGCTCTTCCAGCGGCGGGTGGCTCATGAACAGGCGAGCCATGCCCTGTTTGATGCCACCGTTGATGCCAAAGGCCGTCAGGCTGTCCGGCATATGCACTGGCAGGCCCTGTTCGGAGCGCAAGCGTTGCAGCGCGCCGATCATTGCGCTGGTGCCCGCCAGGCGTGCGCCGGCTTCATCTGCGCGGAACTCGCGTTTGCGCGAGAACCACATGGTGATCGCGCTGGCCAGGAAGCCCAGCACCAACTCGGCGAAGATGGTCGCCACGAAGTAGGCAATGCCGCGACCTTCTTCGTTCTTGAAGATGACCTTGTCGACAAAGTTGCCGATGATCCGCGCAAAGAACATCACGAAGGTGTTCACTACGCCTTGTACCAGCGCGAGGGTGACCATGTCGCCGTTGGCCACGTGACCGATCTCGTGGGCCAGCACCGCCTTGACTTCATCGGGCGAAAAACGCTCCAGCAGGCCCTGGCTTACGGCCACCAGCGCGTCGTTCTTGTTCCAGCCGGTGGCGAAGGCGTTGGCCTCATAGGCAGGGAAAATCCCCACTTCGGGCATTTTGATGCCTGCTTCTTGAGATAGCTGCTCCACGGTTTGCATCAGCCATTGTTCATGGCGAGTGCGAGGTTGAGTGATGACCTGGGTGCTGGTACTCATCTTCGCCATCCACTTGGAGATGAACAGCGAAAACAGCGAGCCGGCAAAACCAAAGACCGCACAGAATACCAACAGCTGATTGAGGTTCAGGTCAACCCCGTTGGCCGCCATGAACCCGTTGAAGCCGAACAGGCTCAGGGTGATGCTGGCAATCAGCACGACCGCCAGGTTAGTGGCCAAGAACAGCAGGATGCGCATCATGGTTGTAGGGTTCTCCTCATGCTTAATATGTCGCGTACTGCGGGGTATATAAGGTGCCGCATGGGGTGATTCAACCGAGCGACTATTTCAAACTGTGTCCTACAGCGTGAACGTAAGGCCCTGAAGGGATTTTCCGACCTGTATTGTCGGCCATGACCGGCGTGAGTTTGCCTTGCCGCCCCGTGATTATAGGGGGCACGCCTCGGGCAGGGGCTGAGTGAACTACCACCGCACGTAAGCGAGAAAGAAGTGTTGCCAGATAATCGCTGTACGACCCAATGTGAGTCGTACAGCGTCAATGTCCTTACTGGCGATAGGACTTCAGGAAGTTGCCGATGCGACCGATGGCCATTTCCAGGTCATCCACACGTGGCAAAGTCACCACGCGGAAGTGATCCGGCCATGGCCAGTTGAACGCAGTGCCCTGAACCACCAGCAGCTTTTCCGACAGTAGCAGGTCGAGCACGAACTTCTCGTCGTTGAGAATCGGGCAGACTTTCGGGTCGATCCGCGGGAACGCATACAACGCGCCCATAGGCTTCACACAGCTCACACCGGGGATCGCGTTGAGCAACTCCCAGGTGCGGTTGCGCTGCTCCAGCAGGCGACCCTGGGGCAAGATCAGGTCATTGATGCTCTGGTAGCCGCCGAGGGCGGTCTGGATGGCGTGCTGGCTCGGCACGTTGGCACACAGGCGCATGTTGGCCAGCATGTCGATACCTTCGATGTAGCTCTGGGCATTATGCTTGGGGCCGGAAATGGCGATCCATCCGGAGCGGAAGCCCGCCACGCGATACGACTTGGACAGGCCGTTGAAGGTCAGGCACAGCAGGTCCGGAGCCAGGGAGGCGGTGCATATGTGAACGGCGTCATCGTAGAGGATCTTGTCGTAGATCTCGTCGGAGAACACTACCAGGTTGTGCTGGCGTGCCAGTTCAAGCATGCCCAGCAGCACTTCCTTGGAGTACACGGCGCCGGTAGGGTTGTTCGGATTGATGATCACCAGGGCCTTGGTGTTGGGGGTGATCTTGGCCTTGATGTCGGCCAGGTCCGGAAACCAGTCGGCACCTTCATCACACAGGTAATGCACCGGATGGCCGCCAGCCAGGGTCACGGCAGCGGTCCAGAGCGGATAGTCCGGTGCCGGCACCAGCACTTCATCGCCATTGTTGAGCAGCGCCTGCATCGACATCACGATCAGCTCGGACACGCCGTTGCCCAGGTAGATGTCCTCGATGCCGACACCTTCGACCTGCTTCTGCTGGTAGTACTGCATTACCGCCTTGCGTGCACTGAACAGGCCCTTGGAGTCGCTGTAGCCTTGGGCGGTCGGCAGGTTGCGGATCACGTCCTGGAGGATTTCGTCCGGCGCTTCGAAACCAAACGGCGCCGGGTTGCCAATGTTCAACTTGAGGATGCGATGGCCTTCCTCTTCCAGGCGCTTGGCGTGCTTGAGCACTGGGCCGCGAATGTCGTAGCAGACGTTGGCGAGCTTGTTCGATTTGCTGACCTGCATGGCGATGTGATCCTGAAAATGAACGATTCAGACGGCGTAGGCACTACCGTAGGGTGAATCCTGCGCGGTTCGCCCCCATAAATACGTTTGAATGCCGATGGCGCGGGTGCCAGACTGGCGTTTTGAAGAGGCGCAATCATACGTGCCGCCTGATCCATGGAAAAGACACAGATCAGGGTTTTTCAGTTGCCGAGGTGTACCGATGGAAAAGTTGCAGAAAACCGTTGATGAGTGGAAGGCCATGCTCGACCCTGAGCAGTACAACGTGTGCCGCCTCAAGGGCACCGAGCGGCCTTTCAGCGGCAAGTACAACGGCACCAGGACCGACGGCGTGTATCACTGCATCTGCTGTAATGAGCCTCTGTTCGATTCGACCACCAAGTTTGATTCCGGCTGCGGCTGGCCGAGCTTCTACGCGCCGATTGCCGACAGCGCGATGATCGAAATTCGTGACGTCAGCCACGGCATGATTCGTACCGAAGTCACCTGCGCCAAGTGCGACGCACACCTGGGGCATGTGTTCCCGGACGGCCCGCCGCCGACGGGCCTGCGCTACTGCATCAACTCGGTGTGCCTGGACCTGGTGCCGCGCTCGGCTTGAAGCGATAAACAGGCCCGAATGCCGGTCGGTCAAGCGTACGCGTATCACTTCTTCCCCTGAATTGAGGCATTGCCATGAGCGACTCCCTGCTGAGCATCCCTTGCACCACCATCAAGGGTGAGCAAAAGACCCTGGCCGATTTCGCCGGCAAGGCCATTTTGGTGGTCAACACCGCCAGCAAATGTGGCTTCACCCCCCAGTACAAGGGCCTGGAGCAACTTTGGCAGCGCTACAAGGACCAGGGGCTGGTGGTGCTGGGGTTTCCCTGCAACCAGTTCGGCAAGCAGGAACCGGGTAACGAAGGCGCGATAGCCGAGTTCTGCGAGCTGAACTTCGGCGTCAGTTTTCCGCTGTTCAAGAAGGTCGACGTCAATGGCAGCGATGCCCACCCGTTGTTCGTACAGTTAAAAAAGCAGGCCCCGGGGCTGCTGGGCTCCAAGAATATCAAGTGGAACTTCACCAAGTTCCTCATCGGCCCCGACGGCAAGCAGGTCAAGCGTTTTGCGCCAACGACCAAGCCCCAGGACCTGAGCCAGGAGATCGAAGCCTTGCTCAAATGACCACGATAGTGTGGGCGCAGCCTCAGAGGCTTGTCGTCGTCGGTACCCACAACTCCAGCAACGCATGGAGTTCTTTGCGGCGAAACGGCTTGGCCAGGTAATCGTTCATGCCCGCCGCCCGGCAACGCTCGCGTTCTTCGGACAGGGCATTTGCGGTCAAGGCGACAATGGGCAGGTCTGGCCAGCGCCCGCTGCGGCGAATTTGCCGGCTGGCCTCGTAGCCATCCATCACCGGCATGTTGCAGTCCATCAGCACCATATCGAAGCGCTGGTCCTCAAGCAGCTTGAGCGCTTCCCCACCATGGGCAGCCACAATCACCTCACACCCCAGCTTGCTGAGCATCCCCTTGGCCACCAGTTGATTGACCGCGTTGTCCTCCACCAACAGGATGCGCGCGCGGTGAGCCAGCGGCGCGGCTTCCATCTGGATCGGGTCGAGGATCGGTTGCGTGTTGCTGCGCAGGTTGCGTTGCAGGATCTGGTACAGCGCGTTACGGCTCAATGGACGTGCTTGTTGCTGCAGCGGTGCCAGCGCCGCGACTTCTTCACTGGGCATGAAGTTGCCATAGGCGGTGACCAGCAGAATCGGCGCGCTGATTGCCGGGCGCAAGCGGAACAAGCATTCAGGGCAGTCGGTAATCAACAGGTCAGGGGCCAGTGCGCTCAAATCATCGTCTTGGGAATAGCACCTTGGTGTCAGCCCCCAAGAGGGCAGCAGGGTGGTGAGCAGCTCTGTCAACCCGCCACCGGCATGGGTGATGGCGATTACATCACCTGTGAGTGGTGTATAGCGCGTGGCAGGCAGATGAGTGGGTAGCGGGAGGTCGGCGCAGAACTGGCTGCCAAAGCCCACCTCCGAGCTGATACTCAAGCGGCCTTGCATGGCTTCACACAGATTGTGCGTCAAGGCCAGCCCCAAACCCGTACCGCCAAATTGACGGGTGATGCCCGCTCCGGCCTGGGTGAAGGGTTGGAAGATTTTCACCTGGGCTTCCTGGGCGATACCGATGCCGGTATCACAGACTTCAATATTGACCCTGCCTTCCAGGGCACGCAGGCGCACATCGACCCGGCCGAAGCGGGTGAACTTCAAGGCATTGGAAAGCAGATTACTGACGATTTGCCGCACCCGGGTCGGGTCGCCGATGACCTGGGCGGGAAACTGTGGATCAATCAGGCACGTCAGCTCGACACTCGGCGCCGCATTCTGCGACAGCAGGTTGGCAGTGTCTTCCACCAGTGAGCCCAAGTCGAAGGGGATATGTTCCAGTTCCAGTTGGCCGGCATCGAACTTGGACAGATCGAGAATATCGTTGAGCAATTCGACCAGCACTTTGCCCGAGTCATGGGCGATCGACAGTTGCTGGCGCTGCTCGGCATTCAGTGAGCTGTCGAGCGACAGTGCAATCATCCCCAGCAGGCCATTGAGCGGCGTACGGATTTCATGGCTCATATTGGCGAGGAACGCGGCCCGTGCCTGTGCCATACCCAGCGCGGTCATCCTGGCTGCTTCCAGTTCATCATTGGATTGGCTCAAGCGTTGGTTGCTGGCCTTGAGTTCAAGGGTGCGCGCCGAAACGATATTTTCCAATTGGCCCAGGTATTCGGTGAGGCGGTCCTCGGCGTGACGCCGCTGATGGATCTCGGTTTCCATGTTTTCAAATTGCTGGTTGGCGACGTCGACCAATACGCCGATTTCGTCGTGCTCATGCCCCGGCGGGCAATCCAGGCGTGCCTGTTTGCGGGTACTCAACTCTCGGATAATACGTACCAGTGGTTGAGTGAGCATTACGTAGAATAAGCCCAGCAAGATCCCGGTCAGCAGCAGGCTGCGGGTAAATCCGTTGAGCAAGGTGATCTCGGCGCGATGCAGGAAACGGCTGCCAAAGGCATAGGTATCGACGTCGAGGCGCAATACACCGAGGGATTCGTTGGGCATATGGTTGAGAAACAGTCGGTCCTCGAACTGACGATTGGCGCCAAACAGAAAATCGCTGACCGGGCGATAGTTGCTTTCCTTGCGCGGGCGGTTGACGTCGGCCAGCACCGCGCCATTGTTGTCGATCAGCTGCGCACGGGTAATTGCAGGGGAGTGCAGCAGGCCCAGGGTCAGCTCCTGGGCGAGTTCGGCATCGATGTTGTAGGCGATACGCGACGCGGGGTTATGGCTGATTTCAATCAGTGAGCGTATTTCACGGTTGATGGATGCGTCTTCACTGGCATAATCAATGCCGATTTGGATCAGGCTGAGCAAGGTTCCCAACACGAAACCGACCAGCACAGTCAATCTGGCTTGTTTATAAGACAAGCGGTGGGCGAACTTGATATCCATCGAGTGTTGAACCACTTCACGTTTCCTTTCGCCCGGCAAGCATAGCTGAACATCCCCAAGCTTCAGCTTGCCGGGCACGAATCGTTTTTTGACGCAGCCTCATGCGGTCTGCCGCAGGGTTGTCAATACGCCATCTTTTACAAGAACTTGCCAGAGGAATAATCATGGATTCTCGATTGAATGCCTTCCTTGAGCGGGCCGACGCCGTACTTGCTCGCCTGGAACCCTTATTGCCGGCCCCGCGCCAAGCCATCGACTGGCGCCAATGCCTGGCCGCTCGTTGGCAGCGCGAAGGTCGCAGTGGCTTCCTGTTGCCGCTGGAAGTGAGCCTGGATATGCGCTTGTCGGACCTGATTGGCGTCGACAAGCAATGTGAACAACTGGCGCGTAATACCCAGCAGTTCCTCGATGGCCTGCCCGCCAACCACGCGCTGCTGTGGGGTTCTCGCGGCACCGGCAAGTCTTCCATGGTGCGTGCCTTGCTGGCTCAGCACGCCACGGCGGGTCTGCGCTTGATCGAAATCGAACGCGACCACCTGGCCGACCTGCCGCGCGTGGTCGAACAGTTGATAAAACTGCCGCAGCGCTTCATTTTGTTTTGCGATGACCTTTCGTTCGAAGCCGGCGAAGGCGATTATCGCGTGCTCAAAAGCGTGCTGGACGGTTCCCTGGAGCAGGCGCCGGAAAACGTGCTGTTGTATGCCACGTCCAACCGCCGTCATCTGGTGCCGGAGAACCAGAGCGACAACGACAACTGGAAACGTGTGGATGGCGAGTTGCACCCGAGCGAGGCGGTAGAGGACAAGATTGCCTTGTCGGACCGTTTTGGCTTGTGGCTGTCGTTCTATCCGTTTTCCCAGGAGCATTTCCTGGATGTGGTGGAACACTGGATCGGCGAGTTGGCCGGCAAGGCCGGCTTGCAGTGGCAGCACGATGAGCAGCTTGATGTACTCGCGGTGCGCTGGGCCACAGGGCGCGGCAACCGCAATGGCCGTTGTGCCTATCAGTTTGCCCGTTACTGGGTAGGTCTTAAATTGCTGGAACGTCAACCATGATCGATTTACAACAGGCCGGCAGCGGTCTCGATGGCTACGCCATGCTGTGTGCACAACTGGAGTCATTGCTGGCGGATGAGCGTGACTTTATTGCCAACAGTGCACAGTTTTCTGCGTTTCTGTTCAACCAGCTCGATGACCTGAACTGGGCAGGCTTTTACCTTAATCGCAATGAAGAACTGGTGCTTGGGCCGTTCCAGGGTCAGATAGCCTGCGTACGTATCCCTTTCGGCCGTGGCGTATGTGGCGCTGCTGCGGCTTCACGACAAACCCAGCGGGTGGAGGATGTGCATGCGTTCCCAGGCCATATCGCTTGTGACAGTGCCTCGAACAGTGAGTTGGTGGTGCCATTGGTCAAAGACGGTCAGCTGATTGGCGTGCTTGACCTCGACAGTCCCTCACTGGCCCGTTTTACACCTCAGGACCAGGCAGGGATTGAACGGCTGGCGGCGATTTTCCTGCGGCTGACCGACTGCTGAACCTGCAAGCCAAGGCAGAGGAGTGCAGGAGCGAGTGACTCGCTCCTGCCGTTGCGGGCCCGGGCGTTTATTGGCCTTGCAGCTCGGCCAGTTGAACCTGCAGCATCCTCTCCAGTTCCAGCATGAGATGCTCCAGCGCCTTGATGCCGGTTTCAATGGTTGCCCACTCTTCATTGCGAGCGCAGGTTTGCTCCAGCGCTTCGCATTGCCCAGCCAATGAATGGGCCTGAACGATACGGGCTGCGCCCTTGATTTTGTGGGCTTGCTCAATGATCTCAGGGGGTTGGGCCTGCCGGTTCAACAGCGTGACAAGCGCCTGACGGTCGTCACGGCTGCTGCTCAGCAGCTCCTCCAGCAGGCGTCGACTCAATTGCGGGTCGCCGCCGGTCAACGCTTGCAGGCACTCGAGGTTCAGGCGCTGGTTCGCAGGTTTGGGGGCGATTTGCGCCAGTTGTCGTTCCAGTACGGTCAGGCTGATGGGCTTGAACAGGCAGTCATCCATGCCGGCCTGCACGCAACGTTGTCTTTCCTCTGGCTGGGCGTTGGCGGTAAAGCCCAGCACCACACAAGGTACCAATTGTTCGCGTTGCTCATACTCACGGATTGAACGGCTCAGCTCATAGCCATTCATGATGGGCATGTTGCAATCGGCGATCACCAGGTCGAAATGCTCCTTGCGCCAGGCCTGGAACCCTGCAGCACCGTGCTCGGCGGCAGTGAATTGATGACCCAGGTAGCCCAGTTGCTGGCACATCAGCAGGCGGTTCGCCGGGTGGTCGTCTACCACCAGTACATTCAGCACCCGAGTGGCGGCCGGCGCTTCAGGCTGTTGCTCACCCACCACCGTGATCGTTTGCAGGCGGGGTACGCTCAGGTTGACGTGCACCTGGGTACCTACCATGGGCACGCTGCTCAGGCTCAACTGGCCGCCCATCATGGCGCACAGGCTGCGGCAGATCACCAGCCCCAGCCCCGCGCCGCTCCTGGCCAGTTGACCGGAATTGTCCGCTTGGGCAAAGGGTTCGAACAGACGCAGTTGATCCTCCCTGCTGATGCCGATGCCGGTGTCTTCCACCACCAGCTTCAGCTCGATCTGCTCCGGTGCCTGGGTCGGCTGTACTTCCACCTTGATCTTCACCTGACCTTGCTCGGTGAACTTGATCGCGTTGCTCACCAGGTTCGACAGTACTTGCTTGAAGCGCAGAGGATCTATCAGCACTTCGATATCGTTCAGGTCGGGCTTGAATTCCAGCAGCAGGCTGAGGGTTTTCTGGCGTGCCAGACCGTCGAAGACACGCACCACCGACTCAATCACCTCGCGCAGGTTGACGCGCTCCGGCGCCAGGCTGAGACGGCCAGACTCGATACGTGCGATGTCCAGGATGTCACCGATCAACTCCAGCAGATCCTTGGCCGAGTTGTACGCCACTTCGATGGCCGGGCGGTCGAGATGCCCTTGATCGGCGCGCTTGAGCGTCAGTTCGAGCATTCCGATCACGGCGTTCATGGGCGTACGGATCTCGTGGCTCATGGTGGCAAGGAACGTGCTCTTGGCGCGATTGGCCTCATCGGCCCGCTCTTTGGCGGCGCGTAGCTCATCAAACAACTCGCGTCGGTCGCTGATGTCGATCCAGCCGCCGATGATGCCCTGGACTTCGCCTGTGGAGTCGCGGTACGGCAGGATCCAGTGATAGATCGTCAGTTTGCGCTCGTGGATATGCAATGTGCGATCCAGGATCAGCGGAATGCCCTCGGCCACTACGCGCAGATAGTCAGCATGGTATTGCGCCGCCTCCGACTCCAGGGCCATGCTCATCTGGGTGACGCTTTTGCCGATCACGTCTTCGCGTTTGACGTCGAATACCTGCAGGTAGCTGTCGTTGCAGGTTTGCAGCAGGCCGTTGCGGTCACGCACGTAGATCGGATGGGGGGTTTCATTGACCAGCGCACGCATGAATTCGAATTGGTCGTTCAGGGCCCGTTCGGCCATTTTGCGGTGTTTTATCTGGCGCCGCATGTAGGCGTTCCAGGTCAGGGAAATCAGTAGCAACAGCCCGGTGCCGATGATGATTCGAGATATCAATTGATGGTAGTTGCGCCAGTAGCTGTCGGACGCGGCGGTGTAACCCCGCCAACGACTGTTGATCACGCCCATTTCATCCGGGGCGATGCTGAGCAGCGCCTTGTCGAGGATTGAGCTCAGTTCCGTGGCGTGGCGCGATGTCGCCAGGGTATAAGTTGCCGGCGTAGTGCCAATGCTGGCGCTGATCTGCAGCTTGTCCTGAAAAGCCTTGGCAGACAGCAGGTAGTTGGCGATCACCAGTGTGCTCACCGCGCCATCTACTTGGCCTTGTGCGAGTAACTCCGATGCCCTGAAAGTATCACTGGTTTCGACCAGGTGAACCTGGGGAAAATCGTTGGTCAAGGTCTCGATCAAGGGGTTGCCCTGGGTTATCGCCAGGCGCTTTCCTGCCATTTGTGCGATGTTCGCGGGTGGCCCTGGCTTCTTGGGTGTCAACAATACGTAGGAGTTTTCCAGGTAGGGTCGGCTGAAATTGAGCTGCGAGTCCCTTGTGTTGCTCGGCACAATGGCCCCGATCATATCGACCTTCTGGCTGGTGACCTGATCGATCATCGCGTTGACATCACGCCCGCGTTCAATCGAGAAGCGTAGGCCGGTGCGCAGGCGAATCAGCTCCAGGAGATCGGCGGTAATGCCGCGAAAGTTGCCGTCCGCATCGAAGAACGTGAGAGGCGCGAAGGTTTCATTGACGATCACCTTGACCACCGGATGCTCTTTAAGCCAGCGCTCTTCGCGTTGGGTCAGTTGCAATTTCTTGTCGGTGAGCAGGATATCGCTGCCGGCGCTCCAGCGTTTGGCGATGCTGTCTCGTTCGGTGATGGGGACCGCAGCCAGGACCGCGTCGACAATGCTCAGCAGCACGCGGTTATCTTCACGCATGGCGAAGCTGAAACCATAAGCCTCATGCTTGCCGAAATTGGCCATGCGGATGTTTTTGAGATAACCCTTGTTGATCATGTAGTGGGTGGAAATGGTGTCACCCAGAAACACATCCGCCTGATCGAAGGCCACCGCATTCAAGGCGTTCTGATAAGACGGATAGGCGCGGATGATGGCCTTGGGGTACAGCTTTTCTACCTCATTGAGCGGCAGGTAATGGTAGACAAGGCTCAAGCGCAGCCCGTCCAGGCCCTCGTTGAGGCTACGGGTTTCTCCCTCGCGGGTGACCAGTACCGGTTGGTCCACGGCGTAGGGTTCAGAGAGGATAAGGTTCGGTGTCGCAGCCTCAAAACCGTTGGATGAGCCCAACAAGTCGATTTCCCCGGTTTCCAAGGCTCGAATGGCTGCATCCCGGGACGGGTAGCGCATTACGTTGACCGGCAAGGAGAGTGCTTTGGCCAACAACCCCGCGTAATCGGCGGTCAGCCCTTCATAATCATAGCCGCTGGACGTCAGGTCGAATGGCGGGTAATCGGGCGCGGCGGTGCCCAGCACCAGTTCGCGTTTGTTTTGTAGCCACTGGTGCTGAGCCTTGTCAAAATGAGTGCCGAGTTGAACGGCTCCCGCACGACTCAATAAGGTGAAGTGTTCCGGGTTTGTTTGGTGCTCTGCGAGCACGGCAGTGCTGAAGTACAGACCGGCACTCAATATAATCAGATAGTCCTTTATACGCCTGGGCATCCGCTTTCTCACACTAGCGCGTTTCGTTTTGCCATCTCGATGAGTTCTACCAAGGATTTGGCTTTGAGTTTTTGCATTAACCTCTTTTTATAAGTACTGACAGTCTTGTTGCTCAAAAACATGCCTTTGGCTATTTCCTTGTTAGTGCGGCCTTGTGCAAAAAGTTGCAAGACCATCAGTTCCCGGTCATTGACTGTCTTGAACAGTTCCAGTTCTTGTACATCCAGGCCTTCCGTTCCGGGGCCGTTCAACGCCTGGCTGGGGAAGTAGTTGTAACCGGACAGGACCGCACGGATGGCGCTCAGCAACTCGCTCAAGTCCCCTTCCTTGCACACATAGCCCTCGGCACCCGAGCGCATGCATCGCGTGGCGAACAGCGTAGGGCATTGCGCCGTGAGCACGAGGGTTTTCATCGAGGTGTTCATGGCGTTGAATCGGCAGAGCACCTCAAGGCCGTCGAGTTTCGGGATGCTGATGTCGAGAATCACCAGGTCTGGAAGGCATTCGCGGACCATCTGTATCGCATCGCACCCATTGTCTGTTTCGCCGACGACCTTGTAACCCTCATGCTCCAGTAACATTCGAATGGCAAGCCGGATTACCGGGTGGTCATCGATAATAAAAACTGAGTTCATAATTACATTCCATGCTGGTGCAAATAAAGCGGGCACATTAGCTCAGAAGATGAGGGTGCAGCATGAAGCGCACAGGGAGTAAATGCAAAACAGGAAAGTTCCTACATTTAATAAGGCAAAAGCCTACAAGTTGTCAGGGTGGCGTTACAGGGTATATCAATAATTTGAAGGTGGTTACGCCAACAAACGGGGCCTTGGATTTTACGACGGGCCTTATAGTGTTTTTCGTTGAAAATGGTGTTTAAGTTCCTACATGAGAGAGTTAAAAGTTAACCTATTAGCCTTTCCAACTCATCTTTGTTCAAGGGCTTGGATAAATAGCCAAGCAGTGGAAGACGTCGTTGCAAGGCTTGCCTGCTCAGGTTGATCAATTCCTGCATGGGTAAGCCGCTTAACAGAATGGCGCCAGTGATGAAGCGCTGGCGGTTGGCGATTTCGATCAGTTCAAGCCCTGGCAGGTCAGGCAGGCATTGGTCACACAGCATCAGGTCGAAGGGGTGTTCGGACCGACTCATCGTGTGTATGGCCTGCTCGGCATTTTCCACGGGTGTCAGTTGCTCGAAGCCGAAGCTTTTGAGCAAGCACTGGGTGGCCAGAAGTTGAAAAGGGTGATCCTCCACCAAAAGAATACGAAGAGAGTGTCTGGGCATAAAAGTGCACACAGTGATGCAAGCGTCGATGGGGGCGGTAGGAATTGCGCGGCTGGCCCGTTAGGAGCGTGCGTGATTATTCTTCGGGCGCCTGTACGAATTCGATCAGGCCGCTCTGTTCCCATCGTAGGGCGATTCGTTTCAGGGAACGGGCGGCTTGATCGGATCGTTATTGAGGGCTGGAACGCCCGGTCATCTCCCGTGCCATTTCAGTGGCGTAGCTGTCGGTCATACCGGCGATGAAGTCGATCATCCGCAGGAACGAGGCGTGCAGCGGCCAGGCCGGATCCGGCGCGCTATTGCCCAGCAAGTCCAGAATGCGCCGATTCTTGAATGACGGCGTGCGCCCGCCATGTTGTTCAAGGGCCGCGCCGCAGAAGGCGTTCAGCAGGATTTCCAGGGTGGTGTAGGCGCCGATTTCGTGCAGTGTCTTGCGCTTGTCCTGGAAGATCTTCTTGCGCGCCATGTCCTTGGCATCCAGCACACAGCGCTTCGCCGGCCCGTGCATATGCTCGACCAGATCACCCGGCAGCGTGCCAGCGAGCAGGGCGTCCTGCTGTTCGACAAAGGCCTGCGCCGCCGCATTGGTCAGGTGCTCAATCGCTTTGCCGCGCAAGATCGCCAGCTTGCGGCGCCGAGAGTCAAGCGGGCCCAATTGGCGGTACGTCTGCGGCAAGTCATCGCCCACCAGATCAAGCAACAGCGACTCGACTTCGGCGTACTGCAGCAGCTCCATTTCCAAGCCGTCTTCCAGGTCGATCAGCGCATAGCAGATGTCGTCGGCCGCTTCCATCAGGTATACGAGCGGGTGACGGGCCCAGCGTTGCTCTTCAAGCTGGGGCAGGCCGAGCTTATGGGCGATCTGCTCCAGAATCGGCAGCTCGCTCTGGTAACAGCCGAATTTGTGCTTCTTGTAGCCCAGCGAGTCGGCGTGGCGGGCGGTCCAGGGGTACTTGAGGTATGTCCCCAAGGTGGCGTAGGTCAGCCGCGTGCCGCCGTCGAACTGATGGTATTCAAGTTGGGTCAGTACACGAAAGCCCTGGGCATTGCCTTCGAAGTTGAGAAAGTCATTGCGTTCGGCGCTGCTCATGTCGTCCAACCAGCCGCGCCCGGCGGCCTGTTGGAACCAGTGGCGAATGGCATCCTCGCCAGAGTGCCCGAACGGCGGGTTACCGATGTCGTGGGCAAGGCAAGCCGATTGCACCACCATGCCCAGGTCGCTCGGGTCGCACCAGTCGGGCAGGGCGCCGCGCAACGTTTCACCCACGCGCATACCCAGGGAGCGGCCGACGCAACTGACTTCCAGCGAATGGGTCAGGCGCGTGTGGATATGGTCGTTGCTCGATACCGGATGCACCTGGGTCTTGCGGCCCAGGCGCCGGAACGCGCCGGAGAAAATAATGCGGTCGTGGTCTTTGTGAAAGGGGCTGCGGCCCAGTTCTTCAGGGCTGTGCAGAGGTTTTCCCAGGCGTTCGCGGTTCAGCAGGGTGGGCCAATCCAAGGCAACTACTCTCCGTTCGGTGAATGACATCCGCCAGCTTCCCGTTTCCGGCGTGGCGGAGCAAGCAAAAATCTACAGGTCGGCGGTGCGGGCGAAAAAAGGCCCGGCACCTGTTGAGGAGGGCCGGGCCACTGGTATCGGCAAGCTAACCGCTGGCAAAGGTTTAACCCTTGCGTGAGCCTTGCATGGCCAATTTGATCAATGGGATCAACCCTGCACCCAGCCGCACCAGACGTGTCACGCTGCTGATACTGCCGCCCTTGGCGCCCTTGCCGGTGAAAAAGCCCATCAGCGTTACCGCCGCCACGCCCCACAGTGGCGCGTGCTTGATGCCCAGGCTGTCCTGCCAGTTGTGGCGCATGTTGCGCATTTTCTGCAGAGGGGCCATCAGTTGCTGGGACTCATGGCGGATTTCCTGGCGGTGCATTTCCATGCGCAGGCGGATCAGCGTCTTGCGCATTTCCCGGCGGGAGGTATTTTTCGGGATCTCGGTCATGCTCATGGCAGCAGGCGCTCCCGGTCGTTGGCCAGCTCTTCGAGCGTGGCGTGGAAGGGCGTGGATTCATCGAACACCGCCGCTTTCAGGCGCACACCGCAGAAGGCCGCGGCCAGGCTATAGAACACGCAAAGGCAGATGATCCCTGTCAGGCGGTAGCCGGTATCCCACACCAGGATCATCACCAGCGTCGACAACCCTACCAGCAACAGCAGGGCGAACACCAACGCCAGACCGGCAAACAACAACAGGCTGACAGTGCGGGCCTTTTGCTCCTGCAATTCGATGCCAAACAACTCGACATGACTGTGCAGCAAGCCCAGCACAGCGGCGCCCAAGCGCCGGGAGGTGGAGCCGCTTGCCGAAGAGTGTGCGCTCGTTGATGAGCTGGATTCGCCGATAGACATGATTAGCGCCTTGTAGCCAGCAGACCGATCAAAAAGCCCACGCCGGCAGCGATGCCGACTGACTGCCATGGGTTGGCTTGCACGTAGTCTTCGGTGGCGGTGATGGCCGCCTGACCGCGCTCGCGCAGGGAGTCTTCGGTCAGTTGCAAGGTCTCGCGGGCCTTGAGCAGGCTCTCGTGGATCTTGGTGCGCAGTTCGTCGGCCTGATCGCCGGCCAGTACTGCGGTGTCGTCCAGCAACCTTTCGGTATCACTGACCAGGGTTTGAAAATCCGCCATCAGTATCTCTTGAGCAGTCTTTGCTGTTTTACCGGCCATGGTTGTCTCCGTGTGTGGCTGATCTGTACGTGTGGTTTCGAGTCGCGGCGTTCGCTGAAGGTTCACTGCAATTGTGTGGTACAGCTTTTGCTTTGCATTGGTGCGCAGGCTCCGAGGCCCGCGCCGAATATGGGCGGTCGGGGCGCAAGCCTTGAAAAACCTTACCCTAAATAACTAAAACCCGCGGAAAAACCCTGTCGGCAACGGTCAGTTGTGTTGATCGCTGCGCTAAAGCGGTTCGTGCCCTCCCAAGAGGGACGAAACTGGTGGTACCCATTTAGTGCACCAACCCTCAGCTTGAACCGATTTGGTGCTTTTTGCCTTGATGCAGGCCTGCCAACCTCCATGGAAAATCTGCAAAGTGCGGTGGATACACTCGTCCACAGTTCCAACACCCTGTTTATCCTGATTGGCGCGGTCATGGTTCTGGCCATGCACGCCGGCTTTGCCTTCCTTGAGGTCGGCACGGTGCGCCAGAAGAATCAGGTCAACGCCCTGTCGAAAATCCTCAGCGATTTCGCCATCTCCACCCTGGCCTATTTCTTTATAGGCTATTGGATCTCATACGGTGTGAGCTTCATGGAACCGGCAGCCGTCATCAGCGCCGATCATGGCTACGGCCTGGTGAAGTTTTTCTTCCTGCTGACCTTCGCCGCCGCGATCCCAGCGATCATTTCCGGTGGCATAGCCGAACGTGCGAAGTTTGCCCCGCAGTTGTGCGCCACTGCACTGATCGTGGCGTTCATCTATCCGTTCTTCGAGGGCATGGTGTGGAACGGCAATTTCGGTCTGCAAGCCTGGCTGCTTGCAAGCTTTGGTGCCAGTTTTCACGATTTTGCCGGTTCCGTGGTGGTGCACGCCATGGGCGGCTGGCTGGCGCTGGCGGCGGTGTTGCTGCTGGGGCCGCGCAATGGACGTTATCGCGAAGGGCGCCTGGTGGCATTTGCACCGTCGAGCATCCCGTTCCTGGCGCTGGGGTCGTGGATACTGATCGTGGGATGGTTCGGCTTTAACGTGATGAGTGCGCAGACCCTCAACGGGGTCAGCGGCCTGGTGGCCGTCAATTCGTTGATGGCTATGGTTGGCGGTACCGTGGCCGCGCTGGTGATTGGCCGTAACGACCCAGGATTCCTGCACAATGGCCCCCTGGCCGGGCTGGTGGCGATCTGCGCAGGTTCCGACCTGATGCATCCGGTGGGCGCGCTGGTCACCGGCGTGGTCGCAGGTGGCTTGTTTGTGTGGTGCTTTATCGCTGCCCAGGCGCGCTGGAAGATCGACGACGTGCTGGGCGTGTGGCCGTTGCACGGCTTGTGTGGCGTGTGGGGCGGCATCGCCTGCGGCATCTTCGGGCAGGCCGCCCTGGGCGGGCTTGGCGGCGTCAGCTTGATCAGCCAGTTGATCGGCACCGGCCTGGGCGTGTCGGTGGCGTTTGGTGGCGGCTTGCTGGTGTACGGCGTGATCAAGCGCGTGCAAGGGCTGCGCTTGAGTCAGGAAGAGGAGTATTACGGCGCGGACCTGTCGATCCACAAGATCGGTGCGGTCAGTCAGGATTGATCGGCGTTTGGTCGTCAGTGTGTGGCGGCGGATAAAACCCGTGCAGCAGGTGATAGCGGTTCTGCCGTACCTCATCCACCCGCGCCTGTACCTGTTGGTCCGGCAGGCCCAGCAGGATCAGGGCGTGGGAAGCGAGCATCAGGCTTGATTCAAGCAACTCGGGCACCACTTCGCTGGCCCCCGCGGCCTTGAGTTCAGCCAACTGGCTGTCATCACGGGTGCGCACCAGGATCGGCACCTGTGGGTTGATCCGTCGCGCTTCCTTGAGCACCACCAGGGCGACATCGCTGTTGTCGACGGCGATCACCACCAACCGCGCGCGCTCCAGGCCCACGGCACTGAGCAAGGCACCCCGGCGACAGTCGCCATAATGCACGCTGCTTTCCTCGGTGGCGGCTTCCTGCACTCGTTCGGGGTCGTCATCCAGGGCAATAAACGCCTGGTGCTCGCGGCGCAAAAACCGCCCGATCGATTGTCCCACCCGACCATAACCGCAAATCACCGCGTGCCCGTGCAACTGAGCGTTGAGCGTGGTGATGTGCTCCAGTTGCACTTGCTGGTTGGGCTTGCGATGCAGGCGCAGGGCAATGGCCGGCGCTGCGCGCAACAGCAGCGGCGTCAACAGCATCGAGCAGAACGTGGCGGCCAGGAGCAGGCCGTTGAACTCATCCGGAATCAACCGGCTCTGTTGCATCTGCGCCATCAGCGCAAAACAGAACTCGCCACCCTGGGCCAGGGCCAGGCCGCTGCGCCAGGCGGTTTCAGTGTCGCTGCCGCGCAGCTTGACCAGTGTGGCGACTACGCAACCTTTGACCAACATCGGCGTGATGGTCAGACCTAGGATCAACAGGCTATGGCTGATGAACAACTGCAAGTCGATCAACATGCCGATGCTGACGAAAAACAGCCCCAGCAGAATGTCTCGGAACGGCCGGATATCCGCTTCGATCTGGTGACGGTAATGACTTTCACCCAGCAACATGCCGGCCAGGAACGCCCCAAGGGCAGGGGACAGGCCGAGTAGATGGGTGAGCCAGGCCGTGAGCAACACAATCACCAGCGCCAGCAGCACGAACAACTCTGCGGAATGGGACGCGGCGACTTCACGGAACAACCGCGGCAGCAACCAGCGGCTGGCGAATAACAGCCCCACGAACAACACCACAGTCTTGCCCAGGGTCAGCGGCAACGCCCAGTACCAGGCTTGGTCACTGCTGCCGGCAAACACCGGCACCAGTGTCAGCAGCAATACCGCCACCACATCCTGGAACAGCAGCACGCCTATCGCATTCTGGCCGTGGCTGCTGAAGATCTCCCCAAGACTGGTCAGTTCCTTGCTGACGATGGCCGTGGACGACAACGCCAACCCAGCACCCAGCAACAGCGCGACGCCGGGCGCCAGGCCCAAGCCCATCAGCGCAGCGCCGAGCAAGGCGCCGCATCCCAACACCTGCAAACTGCCCAGGCCAAACACCACGCGGCGCAGGGCGAACATTTTCGACAGGGAAAACTCCAGGCCCAGGGAGAACAGCAGAAACACCACGCCCATCTCGGCCAGGTCCGGCAGGTCCTCGTTGTCGTTCACCCAGTCCAGCGCGGTAGGCCCTACCGCCAGGCCCACGCACAGGTAGCCCAGCACGGGCGGCAGTTGCAGCCGGCGAAACAGCGCAATCACCACCAGAGATGAGGCCAGGATGATCAGCAGGTTGGCAAACACAGGCATCTCCATTGCAGGTGGACGGGCAAAAAGCCGCGAGAATCGCTGAATCAGTTATAGGCCATGGTGATCTGGGTCAGGTGTTTTGTCGGCAATGGGATTTCATGGCGCGAGCGGGTTTAGAATGGTCACTTGTTTTTCTGACCGGGTTCTCTCGTCATGCCTCCTGAATGCCAGCTGTTCGGCACCCTGGGTTGCCATCTGTGTGAAATTGCCGAAGCCGAAATCATGCCGCTCGTCGAACACGGGCTGCTGGTGGAGTTGGTGGATATCACTGAGCCAGATGACCTGACAGAAGACTACGGCCTGCGGATTCCGGTGCTTCGCCGCAAGGACACCGGGGCGGAACTGGACTGGCCGTTCGACACCGACCAGGTCGTTGCCTTTCTGCGCTGACGTTTATCCGATGGCGGGTTCGCCGATATTACGTTACTGTATATTCGTACAGCGATTGAATAGAGGGAACGCCCGTGGTGAATGTTGAACAATTGAAAAGCAGCGTCAATCGCATGTCCGCCGATGTGGTGCGCGACGCGGTCAACGAGCTGCGCCTCGATGGGCTGGTCACGGAAGGCAAGACGCCCTTCAACAAAGTGCATTTCAACACCTGCTTTGCGGAAATCGAGGCGCTGTTCCAGCGTGCCGGTTATCACAAACAGTTGGATGTGGTGGGTTATCAAGGCTTGCTCTACGCGCTCTATGATCCGGGCCGTTGGGAAGCAGTGGACGTACTGCGCTGGCTCAAGGAGTTCACCGAGGCGGCGAGCGCTTCGCCGGTGCTGCGGGCCCAACTGGCCAAGGCATGAGAACGGCCCTAGGCTCAATCGCGCTCCATGCGGGATAATACCCGCCTGTTTCCAGGTTCGAGCATTTGCATGTCCACTTCCGGTTTTTCCGCCGCCCAGCACCAAGCCAGCACGTTGTATCTGCCACCGGGGCCTTGGGCAACGGTGATCGACTGCCTGTGCGATCACTTCCCGGCCATTGGCCGTGAACAGTGGCGGGACCGCATTGCCCGGGGGCGAGTGCTGGATATCAACGGTAGCCCGATCAGCCAGGGCCTGGCCTACAAGGAAGGCCTGTGCATCTATTACTTTCGCGAAGTACCCAACGAAAAAGTGATTCCGGCACAGGAAACTATCCTGTACGCCGATGAACATCTGGTGGTGGCGGACAAGCCGCATTTCCTGCCGGTAACTCCCGCCGGCGAGTACGTTGAGCAAACCCTGTTGCGTCGCCTGATCCGTCGCCTGGACAACCCCGCCCTGGTGCCGTTGCACCGCATCGATAGGCACACGGCGGGGCTGGTGCTGTTCTCGGCCAACCCGCAAAGCCGCTCGGCGTACCAGCAACTGTTTCCCACGCGGCGTATCGACAAATTCTACGAAGCCATCGCCCCGGCCCTGCCGAATCTGAGCTTTCCCCTGGTGCATAAAAGCCGCCTGGTGGATGGCGAACCCTTCTTTCGGATGCAGGAAGGGCCGGGCGCCAGCAACACCGAGACGGCCGTTGAGGTGCGCGAGAAAAAGGGTGGTTTATGGCGTTACGGTCTGTTCCCGGTGACTGGCAAGAAACACCAGCTGCGCGTACACATGACTGCCCTCGGGGCGAGTATCTGCAATGACCCGTTCTATCCCGAGGTGGTCAAGGACGCCGAGGACGACTACGCCCACCCCCTGAAGCTGCTGGCCCAGGGCGTGCGTTTCATCGACCCGCTAAATGGTGAAGAACGCAGTTTTCACAGCCGTATCACCCTCGACTGGTAAACGCCGCAAACGACAAGGCCCGCGCGAGGCGGGCCTTGTTGGCAAGCGTTAAGGCTTACAGATCTTTAACGGTGCGAACCTGATCTTTATTGATGCGGGTGCGCTTGCCGTCAAGCTGTTGGAATTCGTAGAAACCCGAATCTTCGTCAAATTTCGGGGTGTCGACGGCCTGGATTTCGCGACCGTCATTCAGGGTGATCACTGTTGGCGAGGCGCAACCGGCGAGGGTGGCGAGGCCCAGTGCAAGCATGAGAGCGGCGATGGTCCGTTGAGTCATGAGTTTGTCTCCGAGAAAATACTTTTAAATTGCTGACCTTGTGACGTATGGGACGTCGGCAAAGTTCCTTGTGAAAGGCTCATTCTGACACGCCAGCCCGTGGGTGCAACAGCTCGGGCGTATTAAGATTGGCCAGGCGCGGGTCATCGGCCGGGCATTCCAGGCCGACGCCACCCAGTTGCAGCAGGACCTTGCGCGGGCTGCGTTCACCCGCTTGCCAGGCCCGTTCCACCTGATCTTTCAGGCCTGTTGGGATAATGCACAGCAAGGGTTCCCAGAACTCGCCATGACGCACCATGACGGGAACCTGCAGATTGCGTTGGGCAATCTGACGCAGGTCGGCCAGCAGTCGCTCATCAATCTGCGGCACATCGCACGGCAAGATCAGCAGATGTTCATGGCGTGCAGCGAAGAGTCCTGCTCGGATACCCGCCAACGGGCCGGGAAAGTCCGAGCTGTCATCACTGACCAGTTGGTCGGCATAGGGCGCGTAGTGTTCAAGGTTGCGATTGCACGAGATGATCAGGTCATCCGTGAGCGGCCTGACCAGCCGTTGCAGGTGGGCAATCAAGGGCTCGCCCCGCCATTGAAGCAGCCCCTTGTCCTGGCCGCCCATGCGTTGGCCACGACCACCGGCCAACAACAGAATCGAACAAGGCAGGGGTGAAGATTCAAGAGACATGGCGGTTCCACTGCGGCAGGTAAAGAGGGGCCTGTGATATAACATCGGGCTGTTTTTTCGACAACTGGACCGAGCCATGAAAGCCAAGGCCGATGCGCCCTTTGTACCCCTGAATATTGCTGTATTGACCGTCAGCGACACCCGCACCCTGGACACCGACACCTCCGGCCAGGTCTTCGTCGATCGCCTGACCGCCGCCGGCCACCATCTGGCCGAGCGCGTGCTGCTCAAGGACGACCTCTACAAGATTCGCGCCCAGGTTGCCCACTGGATCGCCGAAGACGTGGTGCAAGTGGTGCTGATCACCGGGGGCACCGGCTTCACCGGCCGTGACAGCACCCCTGAAGCCGTGAGCTGCCTGCTCGACAAGCAGGTCGATGGCTTCGGCGAACTGTTCCGCCAGATCTCCGTGGCCGATATCGGCACCTCCACCGTGCAATCACGCGCCCTGGCCGGCCTGGCCAATGGCACCCTGGTGTGCTGCCTGCCGGGCTCCACCAATGCCGTGCGCACTGGTTGGGATGGCATCCTCGCCGAGCAACTGGATAATCGTCACCGCCCATGCAATTTCGTCCCGCACCTGAAGCAGGCCCTACCCTGTGAATCCCGTGGATAAGCCGGGCAAGACCGACGCACTGATGCCGGTGGAAGCAGCCTTGCAGCGGCTGCTCGCCATGGCGGAATCGGCGCCGATCCGTGACCAGCAGGCGCTGCCCCTGGCGCAGTGCGATGGCCGCGTACTGGCCCAGGACCTGATCTCGACGCTCGACCTGCCGCCGTGGCCCAACAGTGCCATGGACGGCTACGCCGTGCGCCTGGCGGACTGGACCGGGGAACCGCTGGTGGTGAGCCAACGCATTTTCGCCGGCACTGCGCCCGAGCCGCTGGCGGCCGGCACCTGCGCACGGATCTTTACCGGCGCGCCGGTACCCGAAGGCGCAGACTGCGTGCAAATGCAGGAAAACGCGGTGGTTCATGCCGATCAGCGCGTAAGTTTCACCGAATCGTTACGGGTGGGCGACAACATCCGACCACAGGGCCAGGAGACCACGGTGGGTGAGTGCGTACTCAGTGCCGGAACGCGCCTGGGGCCCATCGAGTTGGGCCTGGCTGCGTCTCTGGGGCGGGATCGGCTCGATGTGGTGCGTCGCCCGCGCGTGGCCGTGCTGTCGACCGGGGATGAATTGATCGAGCCAGGCTTGCCGCTGGGCCCGGGGCAGATCTACAACAGCAACCGTCGCGTGCTGTGCAGCTGGCTGGCGCGCATGGGCTGCGAAGTGATCGATGCCGGGATTCTGCCGGATGATCTGCAACAGACCCGTACGTGTTTGGCCGGCCTGGGTAGCGTCGACCTGATTCTGTCTACCGGCGGTGTGTCGGTGGGCGAAGCGGACTTCCTCGGCATTGCCTTGCGTGAAGAGGGCGAGTTGGCGTTGTGGAAGCTGGCGATCAAGCCAGGCAAACCGCTGACCTTCGGGCATTTTCGTGGCGTGCCGGTGATCGGCCTGCCAGGTAACCCGGCCTCGACCCTGGTGACCTTTGCGCTATTGGCGCGCCCGTACCTGCTGCGCCGCCAAGGCGTGGCGCAGGTGCAGCCGCTGCGTTTCGAGGTGCCGGCAGGATTCGACTGGCCCAAGCCTGGCAACCGCCGCGAATACCTGCGCGGGCGTATCGAGCAGGGCAAGGCGATTATCTATCGCAACCAGAGCTCCGGGGTGCTGCGTAGTGCGGCGTGGGCGGAGGGGTTTGTGGAGGTGATGGAGGGGACCACATTGGCCATTGGCGACCGGGTCAATTTCATTCCTCTGAGTGAAGTTCTGAACTGAACACAGATCAAAAAATGTGGGAGCAAGCCCCCTCCCACAGTGGATCTTGGTATGCCTGTGGCTACTCAGTAATCGTCGCCACGCTCAGTGACATCCCGCTCCATCGGCCCCGCATCCGGGTCGTAGCCCACCGGGAACTTGCCCTTCAACGTCCATGCAAACGCAATGATCTCGGCAATCGTGCGATAGAGCTCTTCTGGAATGCTGTCCCCCAGTTCCATACGCGCCAGCAGCTTCACCAACTCGGCGTTTTCATAGATGGGTACTTCGTTTTCCCGTGCCAGCTTGAGAATCGCTTCGGCCAGGGCGTCATCGCCCTTGGCGGTCAGGGTGGGGGCTTGTTGGCCGTCGTACTTGAGGGCGATGGCCTGGCGGGGTGGGGCGGCGTTCTTCATGCGGTTTCATCCACCCAGCGTTGTTCCAATCCGGTTTTTGCACCGCGTGGCGGGGTGCCCAGGTGGCAATCCAGGTCGCCGACGTTGAGTCCGGATGACACCAGGCGCTCGCGCAGGCTGCCCAGGTGACTTTCGATCAGGCTGGCGGTGAAAGGGCGACTGGCCCACAACTGACTGGACAGTTTGCCCTGGGACAACTGCGCCTGAACTTGCAGCGGCCCCAGCGGCTCCATGTCGAAGGCCAGTTCGACGCGCCAGAGCATCTGCTTCGGATCTTTTTTATCCTTGCGCTCGGGCTGATCCTTGTCAGGCGCAGGCTCCTCGCGCTGAAACTTGACCTGCAACGGCACGATGTCTTGCAGGGTGCGCATGGGGATTTCCAACTGCCACGTGGTTTGCAGGCGGCCATCGGCGGTGGTGCCGGTCTGTTCCAGGCTCGACAGTTGGTGGCTCTGCAAGCGCGAGATCGCCCCGGCGGCCAGGCGCAGCAGGTTTTCCAGGTCGCCTTCACCTTCCAGTTTCGCGATCAGCCGCTCCGGCAACGGGAAACCGGCGGGTATCTGCCGAGCGCCGACCTGGCCGAGAGTGTTCAACGGGCTGCGCACAAAGTGCGGCAGCACCTGGGCCAGGGTATTGGCGGCGAGGATCGCATTCAGGTTGGTGTTGGCGGGCAGGGCGGGCAGCAGGTCCGCGACCAGGCGCAACAGCGCGCCTTTCATATCCAGCGGTGGGATTTGTGGGTTCTGCCCAGCGAGCAATCTGGCTTCCAGGAAGGCGCCGCTGTTTTGCACCACTTGTGCCAGTACCTTGGGATTGCTGACTTGCGCCAGATCGGGCAAGGCTGCCAGTAAACGCTCGGCAGCGGCCCGCAGCTCGGCCGAGGTGTTGTCGCCACGGGGCAGGTTCTGCAGGGCAGTGAACACCGCATCCAGCGAGCCTTGGCGACTTTGCTGGGTTGCCAGTTGCTGCGTCACGGCCAGTTGGTCTTTCAGCCCGCTCAGCGGCACAAAATTCAGGGTTTGCGCGTTCTGCACCACGGCACTGAGCAAGCTGCCGACCCGCAAGGGTTGAGGGCTTTCCAGCGTCAGCGTGGTGCCGGCCAGCGCGTTATTGAGCACACTCACCAGCGAGCGATAGATCGCCGCTTGCGCTGAACCTTGAGGCAGCATCTGGGTGGTCAGCACCTTGGCTTGCAGCAGGGTGCCCACCGGCATTTGTGTGGTGTCGAGGCGGGTGAGGGCAGCGACGTTGGCGCTCATGGCTTGCTGCAAGGTAATGGCCAGGTTGCCCGCTGGCGTTTGGCTGACTGCCACATTGCTGCCCAGAGGCAAGGGCTGGGCGCTGCTGGCTTGAACCAGGGTCTGGCGACCACCTTCAAGGGTCAGCTTGAGCAACAGCTGAAAGGCTTCACTGCCTTGTTTCAGCGCGATGACTTCAGCGTTTACGGTTTTTCCGGCGCCAATCAACCCGGCCTGTGGCTCCAGGAGCTTGAGCAACTCGCCAGCCGCAGGCAGCGGGGCAGCCTTGGGTGCCGAGGCTGGAGGCAGTGGAGGAAGATTGATCTCACCGGTCATCGTGCGCATCGTCTCTGGGGAAATTGCCCTCTTTAGAGTAGGGCATCGCATGTATAATGCCGCCCGTCTGCAAAGAGAGCGGTAAAAACCTCACAACTATTTGATCCAGCTCTCTAAAATCGGTCGCCAAAGTCGTTATTGTGCATCTCTCTATAACGGCCGCTGCACCGCCGACTTGAACCGTAAAGGCCCGCGATCTCTTGACCAGCCCTCTTCTTGAAGCCGTAGCGCTTGCCTGTGAACGCGACCTTCGCCTGTTGTTCGAGCAACTCGACCTGCGTCTGGCGGCTGGCGACATGGTGCAAATCAGCGGCCCCAATGGCAGCGGCAAGACCAGTCTGCTGCGTCTGCTGGCCGGTTTGATGCAGCCCACGGCGGGTGTTGTTCGGCTCAACGGTAAGCCCCTGCACGAACAACGTGCCGAGCTGGCGCGCAACCTGGTCTGGATCGGCCACGCCGCGGGTATCAAGGACGTGCTCAGCGCTGAAGAAAACCTCAGCTGGCTCAGCGCCCTGCATCACCCTGCTACTCGCGATGGCATCTGGCAGGCCCTGGCCGCCGTTGGCCTCAAGGGCTTTGAAGATGTGCCCTGTCACACGCTGTCAGCCGGCCAGCAGCGCCGCGTGGCCCTGGCGCGTTTGTACCTGCCCGGCCCGCCGCTGTGGATTCTCGACGAACCCTTTACCGCTCTCGACAAACAGGGCGTAGCCCAGCTCGAAGAGCACCTGGCCCGGCACTGCGAGCAGGGCGGCCTGGTGGTGCTCACCACCCACCATACCCTGGCGCGCAAGCCGGGTGGTTACCGGGAGCTGGATCTCGGACGGTGGTCGGCATGAGTGTGTTTGCCCTGTTGGTGGCCCGTGAAGCGCGGCTATTGTGCCGTCGCCCGGCCGAGCTGGCCAACCCGCTGGTGTTCTTTGCGATTGTGATCGCGCTGTTCCCGCTGGCGGTCGGCCCGGAGACTAAACTGTTGCAAACCTTGTCCCCGGGACTGGTGTGGGTCGCGGCACTTTTATCGGTCCTGCTCTCGCTGGACGGGCTGTTTCGCAGTGATTTCGAAGACGGATCCCTGGAGCAGTGGGTCCTTTCGTCGCACCCCCTGCCACTTCTGGTACTGGCCAAGGTACTGGCACACTGGGCTTTTTCCGGCCTGGCGCTAGTCTTGCTCTCGCCGCTGCTGGCGATGATGCTGGGCTTGCCTGTCGAATGCCTGCCCGTGTTGCTGGTGTCCTTGTTGCTCGGTACGCCGGTGCTCAGCCTGTTGGGGGCGGTGGGCTCCGCCTTGACTGTGGGCTTGAAAAGGGGTGGCCTGCTGCTGGCCCTGTTGATTCTGCCTTTGTATATCCCGGTGTTGATCCTGGGCAGCGGCGCTTTGCAAGCCGCGCTCATGGGGATGCCGGCGACCGGTTACCTCTTGTGGCTTGGTAGCCTGACCGCCCTGGCGGTAACCCTGACACCCTTTGCTATAGCCGCCGGCCTGAAAATCAGCGTCGGTGAATAATGAGGTCTGACTCGGCGTTAATGACGTTGAGTCAGTAAAGACCCTAAGCTTTTCGCCACGACGAAAAGCACCCGTGATGGAAAATGCAATGAACTGGACCTGGTTTCACAAGCTCGGCTCGCCCAAATGGTTTTATGGCATCAGCGGCAAGCTGCTGCCGTGGTTGAGCGTCGCCGCCGTATTGCTGATCGGCACCGGCCTGGTCTGGGGCCTGGCCTTCGCGCCGCCGGACTACCAGCAAGGCAATAGCTTTCGCATCATCTATATCCACGTCCCTGCCGCGATGCTGGCCCAGTCCTGCTACGTGATGCTGGCGGTGTGCGGCATCGTCGGCCTGGTGTGGAAGATGAAACTGGCCGATGTAGCCCTGCAATGCGCTGCACCTATTGGTGCGTGGATGACCGCCGTGGCGCTGGTCACCGGCGCGATCTGGGGCAAGCCGACCTGGGGTTCCTGGTGGGTGTGGGATGCACGCCTGACCTCGATGCTGATCCTGCTGTTCCTGTACTTCGGCCTGATTGCCCTGGGCAACGCCATCAGCAATCGCGATAGCGCCGCCAAAGCCTGCGCGGTGCTGGCGATTGTCGGCGTGATCAACATCCCGATCATCAAATACTCGGTAGAGTGGTGGAACACCCTGCACCAGGGCGCCACCTTCACCCTCACCGAAAAACCGGCGATGCCCGTGGAAATGTGGGCGCCACTGCTGCTGATGGTGCTGGGGTTCTACTGCTTCTTCGGCGCCGTGCTGTTGCTGCGCATGCGCCTTGAAGTGCTCAAGCGCGAAGCCCGCACCAGTTGGGTCAAAGCCCAAGTGCAAGCCAGCCTGGGAGCGCGGGGATGAGCTTTGCTTCTTTCAGTGATTTTCTCGCCATGGGCCACCACGGCCTGTATGTCTGGAGCGCCTACGGCATCTGCCTGGCGGTGCTGGCCCTCAACGTCGCCGCGCCGATCCTGGCCCGCAAGCGTTACCTGCAACAAGAGGCGCGACGTCTGCGCCGGGAGACCGAAAAGTGAATCCGCTGCGTAGAAAGCGTCTGTTGATCATCCTTGCCATCCTGGTCGGCGTCGGCATTGCCGTGGGCCTGGCCTTGAGCGCCCTGCAGCAGAACATCAACCTGTTCTACACCCCCACCCAGATCGCCAACGGCGAAGCCCCGCTGGACACGCGCATCCGTGCCGGCGGCATGGTGGAGCAGGGCTCGTTGAAGCGTTCCGGCGATTCTCTGGACGTGACCTTCGTGGTCACCGATTTCAACAAGGCCGTGACCATCACCTACCGCGGCATCCTCCCGGACCTGTTCCGCGAAGGCCAGGGCATCGTCGCTCTGGGCAAACTCAACGCCGATGGTGTGGTAGTGGCGGACGAAGTACTGGCCAAGCACGATGAAAAGTACATGCCGCCCGAGGTCACCAAGGCCCTGAAAGACAGTGGCCAGTCCGCACCCGCGACCCCAGCCAAGGAGGGCTAAGTGATGACGTCCGCATTGTTTATTCCTGAACTGGGCCAACTGGCGATGATCCTCGCCCTGTGCTTTGCCGTGGTCCAGGCCGTGGTGCCGTTGCTCGGTGCCTGGCGCGGCGATCGTTTGTGGATGAGCCTGGCGCAGCCGGCCGCCTGGGGTCAGTTTGCCTTCCTGCTGTTCGCCTTCGGTTGCCTGACCTATGCCTTCATGACCGACGACTTTTCCGTCGCCTATGTGGCGAACAACTCCAACAGCGCCTTGCCCTGGTACTACAAGTTCAGCGCCGTGTGGGGCGCCCACGAAGGTTCGTTGCTGCTGTGGGCGCTGATCCTCGGCGGCTGGACTTTTGCCGTGTCGGTGTTCTCGCGCCAACTGCCGCAAGTGATGCTGGCGCGAGTCCTGGCGGTGATGGGCATGATCAGCATCGGCTTCCTGCTGTTTCTGATCATGACCTCCAATCCGTTCAGCCGCATCCTGCCGCAGATCCCGGCAGACGGGCATGACCTCAACCCGCTGTTGCAGGACATCGGCCTGATCGTGCACCCGCCGATGCTCTACATGGGTTACGTGGGCTTCTCCGTAGCTTTTGCGTTTGCCATCGCTGCCTTGCTTGGCGGGCGGTTGGATGCGGCGTGGGCGCGTTGGTCACGGCCATGGACCATCGTCGCCTGGGCTTTCCTCGGCATCGGTATCACTTTGGGTTCGTGGTGGGCCTACTACGAACTTGGCTGGGGCGGCTGGTGGTTCTGGGACCCGGTGGAAAACGCGTCCTTCATGCCCTGGTTGGTGGGCACGGCGCTGATTCACTCCCTGGCAGTGACCGAAAAGCGTGGCGTATTCAAAAGCTGGACGGTATTGCTCGCCATCGCCGCGTTTTCCCTCAGCCTGCTCGGCACTTTCCTTGTGCGTTCGGGGGTGCTGACGTCAGTGCATGCGTTTGCCTCCGACCCCGAGCGCGGCGTGTTCATCCTGATCTTCCTGCTGTTTGTGGTGGGTGGTTCCCTGACCCTGTTCGCCCTGCGCGCACCGGTGGTCAAGAGCCAGGTCGGTTTCAACCTGTGGTCGCGCGAAACCCTGCTGCTGGGCAATAACCTGGTACTGGTGGTCGCCGCTTCAATGATCCTGCTCGGCACCCTCTACCCGCTGGTGCTGGATGCCTTGAGCGGCGCCAAGCTGTCCGTGGGCCCGCCGTACTTCAATGCGTTGTTCATCCCGTTGATGGGCCTGTTGATGGTAGTGATGGCGGTCGGTGTGCTGGTGCGCTGGAAAGACACCCCGGTGAAGTGGCTGGCAGGCATGTTGATGCCGGTGCTGTTGGGCAGCGTGGCCCTGGCAGTGATCGCCGGGTTCGCCTACGGCGACTCCAATTGGGCGGTACTCGCCACGTTCCTGCTGGCGGCCTGGGTGTTGCTGGCCGGCGTGCGGGACATCTTCGACAAGACGCGCCACAAAGGCCTGATCAAAGGCTTGCCCACCCTTACCCGTAGTTACTGGGGCATGCAGATCGCTCACATTGGCATCGCCGTGTGTGCTTTGGGCGTAGTGCTCTCCAGCCAGAACAGCGCCGAGCGCGACCTGCGCCTGGCGCCGGGTGAGTCCATGGACCTGGCCGGTTACCAGTTCATCTTCGAAGGCGCCAGGCACTTCGAAGGGCCGAACTTCACCTCGGATAAAGGCACCGTGCGCGTAGTGCGCAATGGCAAGGAAATCGCCGTATTGCACCCTGAAAAGCGCCTGTACACAGTGCAAAGTTCAATGATGACCGAAGCCGGTATCGACGCCGGTTTCACCCGTGACCTGTATGTGGCGCTGGGTGAACCCTTGGGCGACGGCGCCTGGGCTGTGCGGGTGCATGTCAAACCCTTCGTGCGCTGGATCTGGTTCGGCGGGTTGCTCACAGGCTTTGGCGGTTTGCTCGCCGCGCTGGATCGGCGTTATCGGGTCAAGGTCAGCAGCCGTGTGCGTGAAGCATTGGGCCTTTCAGGAGCGGCAGTATGAAACGTTGGTTGATGGTGGTGCCGCTGGCGTTGTTTCTGCTGATGGCAGTGTTCCTGTATCGCGGGCTGTACCTGGACCCGGCCGAGTTACCCTCGGCGATGATCGGCAAGCCGTTTCCCGCGTTCAACCTGCCGACGGTGCAGGGTGACAAGACCCTGACCCAGGCAGACCTGCAGGGCAAGCCGGCGCTGGTCAACGTGTGGGCCACCTGGTGCATCTCATGCCGCGTCGAACACCCGGTGCTGAACAAGCTGGCCGAAAAGGGCGTGGTGATCTACGGCATCAACTACAAGGACGACAATGCGGCGGCCTTGAAATGGCTGGCCGAGTTTCATAACCCGTACCAGCTCGATATCCGTGATGAAGACGGCAACCTGGGTTTGAACCTGGGCGTCTATGGCGCGCCGGAAACCTTCTTCATCGATGCCAAGGGCGTGATCCGCGACAAGTTCGTCGGCGTGATCGACGAGGTAGTCTGGCGTGAGCAACTGGCCGCCAAGTACCAGGCCCTGGTCGATGAGGCCAAGCCATGAAGCGTTGGTTGACCGCTGCTGTTTTAGCCCTGGGCCTGGCCGGTGTGGCCCATGCCGCCATCGACACCTATGAATTTGCCAATGACGCCGAGCGTGAGCGTTTCCGCGACCTGACCAAGGAACTGCGCTGCCCCAAGTGCCAGAACCAGGACATCGCCGACTCCAACGCGCCCATCGCCGCTGACCTGCGTAAAGAAATCTTCCGCATGTTGGGGGAGGGCAAGGATAACCAGCAGATCATCGACTTCATGGTCGACCGCTACGGTGATTTCGTGCGCTACAAACCGGCCCTTACCGGCAAGACCGCGCTGCTGTGGTTCGGCCCCGCCGGGCTGCTGCTGGCCGGCGTCGTGGTGATGGCGGTGATCGTGCGCCGTCGCCGCGCCGCGCCTACCGATGGTTCCGACGCGCTGTCCCCTGAAGAGCGTAAACGCCTCGACCAATTGCTGGACACCAAGACTGATGATTGATTTCTGGCTCGCAGCCGGCTTGCTGCTTCTGATTGCCCTGAGTTTCCTGTTGATTCCTGTACTGCGTGACCGTCGCGCCCAGCGTGAAGAGGATCGTACCGCGCTGAACGTGGCGCTGTATCAGGAACGTGTCGCCGAGCTGCAAGTGCAGCAAGACGAAGGTGTATTGAACGCCGTGCAACTGGATACGGGCCGCGCCGAGGCGGCTCGCGAGTTGCTGGCCGATACCGAGGGCGTGGAAAAGCCCCGTGAATCGCGCCTGGGCAAACCGCTGCCGTTTTTGGCGGCGTTTCTGGTGCCTGTGCTTGGCGTTGCGCTGTACCTGCATTATGGGGCAAGCGACAAGGTCGAACTGACCCGTGAATTCTCACAGCCTCCGGTGTCCATGGCCGACATGACTCAGCGCCTGGAGCGTGCCGCGGCAGCCCAGCCGGATTCGGCCGAGGGCCTGTATTTCCTGGGGCGCGCCTACATGGCTCAGGACCGTTCCGCCGATGCCGCCAAAGTCTTTGAACGCACCGTAGCCTTGGCCGGGCGCCAGCCGGAATTGCTTGGCCAGTGGGCCCAGGCACAATACTTTGCCGACAACAAACAGTGGTCGCCCAAGGTGCAGGCGCTGACCGACGAGGCGTTAAAGCTCGATCCCAAGGAAGTCACCAGCCTTGGCCTGTTGGGGATCGCCGCTTTTGAAGGCCAGCGTTATCAGGAAGCAATCGATTACTGGAACCGTCTGCTGGCGCAACTGCCACCGCAGGACAACTCCCGTGTAGCGCTGCAAGGCGGTATTGACCGGGCTGGCGAGAAGCTTAAAGAGAGCGGCGGTACGGTCGCGCGCAAGGCGGTAATGACCGTGCGTGTAGACCTGTCCGCCGAAGCGAAAGCCAAAGCCTTGCCGACCGACAGTGTGTTCATCTTCGCCCGTGCAGTCAGCGGCCCACCGGCACCCTTGGCGGCCAAGCGCGTCACCGTTGCCGAACTTCCCATCACCGTCGAACTGGGCGATGCCGACGCGATGATGCCGCAGTTGAAACTGTCCAACTTCCCCGAAGTCCAATTGGTTGCGCGCATATCCCGGGCCGGCCAACCGACCACTGGCGAATGGATCGGCCGCAGCCAACCGCTGGCCAGCAGCACCACTGCGCTGCAGCAATTGACCATCGACACTCCGGACAAGTAATTCTGAGGAAACGCCCATGACCGCATTTGCACGCATCACCCTGCTCAGCCTGGTACTCGGCCTGAGCGCCTGTGCGGTCCACCGCCCACCTGCGGCACCCACCGGCCCGACCATCCCGCCATCGGGCCCGTCGACTCAGCCGAGTACCAAGCCTTCCGGCCCGGTGACCCCGCCGCCAAAGCCACTGCCAAGCAAGTCACCCACCTTTGCTCCACCACCGGGGGCTGCCAGCCACTGGGACGGCAAGATGCAGGTGTACGTGCTCGACGACCAGCCCGACACCTTCTACCGCCAGCGTACCTACTACCGTTGGAGCAACGGCTGGAGCCGTTCCATCAGCCCCAACGGGCCCTGGGAAGAAACCAATGTGCAGGGCGTGCCGCCGGGGTTGAGCAAGCAGTACGCGCAATGACAAAAGGCGACCTGAGGGTCGCCTTTTTCGTGCCTGTGAAATGCATTTTTCCAAGCACTAGAGGGCAAATGTGGGAGGGGGCTTGCTCCCGATAGCATCAGGTCAGTCAAGGATCAGCTGAATATCACACCGCCATCGGGAGTAAGCCCCCTCCCACAGGTGCGCGGCAGCGCGCACTCGGGTAATGTGGCCGCCGCCGGCCTGGCTGGCGAAAAATTGCTGGATATACTTTCCAGTGGTCGCTACTTGGCGCAGGTCGGTTACTGCGACGCGTTGCCGGGGGCGCAACAAGCCTGGAGACAAGCCAAGAGGGTGTTTTGATGACGGGCAGGTTGATCTATCTCATCGGGCCATCGGGTTCGGGCAAGGACAGCCTGCTGGATGCCGCACGCCTGCGCTTGCAGGCGCGTGGTTGTCGCATGGTGCGCCGGGTGATCACACGCTCGGCGGAGGCAGTGGGCGAAGCGGCGCAAGGGGTGAGCCCGCAGGAGTTTGCGCGGATGGACGCCGAGGGCGCGTTTGCCTTGAGCTGGCAGGCCAATGGCTTGTCGTATGGCATCCCCAGGGAAATCGACGAGTGGCTGGCCGCAGGGGACGATGTGCTGGTCAATGGCTCTCGCGCCCACCTGGCGCAGACCCGTGAGCGTTACCCCACATTGTTGGTGTTGCTGCTGACGGTCGATCAAGCCGTATTGCGCCAACGTTTGATCGCACGCGGGCGTGAGTCATTGGCGGACATCGAAGAGCGATTGGCGCGCAACGCGCGATTTACCGCTGAGCTGATTGCCGGAAACGGCGCGGGTTTGTTTGTGCTGGATAATTCCGGGCCTCTGGAGCATACCGTTGAGCGCCTGCTGTGTTGCCTGGATCACGGATACTCGTGATCGTCACGGGTGATGCGCAGCATGTCGCGGTAGGTCAGGACAACCTCTTCGTGTAAGGCTCGGCCATGCTCGAGCATCAGATCAGAACCTTGGCGTTGAGTTTTTTTTCTTCGGGGTGTTTGAGTGGGTTTCGTAATGTTTGAAGCTCAATTCTTGACCCATTTAATTAAATATTTTCTACGTTTTTCTTTTTCTGTTATCAGGCTTTTGGGCGTGTTGATATGTACGGATGTGTCGCGCCAACTAAAACTTGTACGGTTTTTTTACTGGCGCGTTTATTGCGTGTTACTGCAATTAAATAGCGGTAGTGAAGATGTTTTAAATATGGGATTTTTATCGGGCTGGCAATGGATCGACCAGTGTCGGTAATTCATACATGGACGGTTAACTCTTCACTGTTGAGAGTGACAATACGCCATGCATCTCCCTGTCAGACAGGCTGCCCGCGAGCAGTCCCCAGTGACATCGCACTTCAATTTATCAACCGCCGAGCACGACATTCTACGTTGGGCGAATAATAAAAAAGCCTTTACCACGGATCAGGCGGCGAAAAAAATCACGCGCAGTGGCTCCAAGTTTCATGACCTCAATAAAGATGGCAAAGTTGTAGTGGGTTTCAATTTTTCCAGTGGCTTCAACGCTGCTCAGAAGGAACGCGCCAGACAAGCCCTGCAATACTGGGCGGACATAGCCAATATCGAATTTGTAGAAAACGGCTCTAACACCGACGGAACCATTAGTATCAGGGGTATGTCAGGTTCGTCAGGCTGGGCGAGCTTGCCTAACCGGTATAACTCCAGAATGCAGGCCAATATCGGGACCAGTGGTGAGCATAACCCGACAATTGGCAGCCATTTCCTTGGGCTGTTGATCCACGAGTTGGGACATACCCTGGGGCTCAGTCATCCGGGTGCATACGATGGCGGGGGCTTCAATTATTCCCGCTCTGCCGAATATGCGCAGGACACCAAGGCACGCAGTGTCATGAGTTACTGGGCGGAGACTCATCAGCCTGGGCACAACTTTGCCGGGCACAGCCCGATGGCGCCAATGATGGATGATATTGCCGCTGCCCAGCGGCTTTATGGCGCGAATACAAAAACACGCAATACCGATACCACCTACGGTTTCAATTCCAACTCTGGCCGGGAGTTCTATAGCCTCAAGCGCGGGAATGAAAAACCAGTTTTCACCGTTTGGGACGGCGGTGGTAACGACACGCTCGACTTCTCCGGGTTTACCCAGAACCAAACCATCAACCTCAAGGCCGAGACATTCTCAGATGTAGGTGGCTTGCGGGGGAATGTGTCGATTGCCAAGGGCGTGAGCGTGGAAAACGCCATTGGCGGCTCCGGCAACGATACCTTGGTGGGCAACGAAGAAAACAATCGCCTCACGGGCGGCCGGGGCGTAGATAAGCTGCACGGTGGGGCCGGGGCGGATACGTTCGTCTATCAGCGCGTCAGCGATTCGACGCCGCAGCATCCGGATATCATCCAGGACTTTCACAGCGGGATCGATAAGATCGACCTGACCGGAGCCCTTCGGGCGGTGGGGCTCAAGTCGTTGAGCTTTGCCGATCAATTCAGCGGCAGTGCAGGTGAGGCGGTGCTTGGCCGCGACTCTACAACTGGCCGTTACACCCTGGCGGTGGATACGACAGGCAATGGTACGGCGGATCTGTTGGTGGTCAGCCAAGGCCAGATAAAACCGACGGATGTGGTTTGGAACAATCAGTCACCCACGGTGATTCCGGCTTCTGAAACCAACATTACTGCTGTGCCCGACCCGTACCCGGCTCCCGTTCCACCGTCCGATCCGGATACGCATTCAGACACGGATCCGCGCCCTGCGCCTGAGCCGTCACCCTGGTATGGAATGGGGGTTATCAAGAAAGTGACTTCGGTCTTCAAGCGTATGGTGAACGGAGTGTTATCGATTTTCAGATAATGTAATTTTGTTAGTGAACAACCTGTGGTTCAGCGGCCTTGTCTAAGACTGTTGTTTGAAAATCATAGGTCTGGAATGTCTGGTTGTATGTTGATGTTTCGGTTAGGTGGTGTTTTCCTAAGTTTTCTTGTCTGTGGGGTGTAAGTTTTAGTTTGAAATAAATAGGCTGTTGTGAGCGGGGGAATGTTTGTGCGAATTTGGCCGCGCTTTGATCGTGTGAGTGTTTGTTTTGTACGTATCTCCTAATCATGCGATAGATGGTAATTATTTAAATTGATATATGATTTGGATGGAGTATTGACATTATGAATGTATATGGTTCCGGTATGGGTTCCCAGGTGTATAACCCGTCAGCATTCTCCAGCTTCCCGCCGCAAGGCGCTGCTGGCGAAGCGATGATGCCCAGGTACTCCAGCGAGCGCACCGTACAATATAGCGGCTATTCATCATCTGCTGAGCGCTTCTCGGCGTTCAAGGAGGGCACTAACCGCGCGTATGGCAACAATGGAGGGCTGACCCCGCCTTTCTCCAGAAACGAACACACTCAGGCGTTCACCCATTATTACTGGATGAGCGGCGCCTTCAGGGACACCGTGAGTAAGTTCACAGATTATTACGGAAAGTTTAAGCAGGTTTTCACAGGGCGCGACGAATGGGGTGAGCGCAAGCCAATTCCGCAATTCGAGCCACGGCCGAATTCGAGACCCTTGGTCCAGACACGCCCGATACCTGAGGCAAGGGCCTATTTAAACCCCGCGCTGAATGAAGTGTCTACGCAGTATTTTCCGGGGGATACAGTGTATGGCTTTAATTCAAATACCCGAAATCCCGATATGTCGTTCACCTCGACGTATGACACGCCATGGTTCAGGGTTGAGGATATACTGGGTAACGATACATTGGACTTCTCCGGGTTCAGGCAGCATCAAGTCATAAATTTGGGTGCCGGTGCCTATTCCAGCTTGGGTGGGCTGGTTAATAATGTTCACATCAGCATCGGGTCGGCCATTGAAAATGCTATCGGCGGTTCAGGCGATGATCGGATCCTTGGCAATGCATCTAATAATGTACTGACCGGTGGTGAGGGCGCGGATACATTAAGCGGCGGCGGTGGGAGCAATATCTTCAAATATAATACAGCGTCAGACTCTACCTACGCGAAGGCTGACCTACTGACTGATTTCAAGGCCGGTTGGGACAAGATCGATTTAAGGGGCCTGGCTGCGACGACCGGCGTTGAGTTGAAGCTGGTGCCCAGGTTCACGGGTCGACCTGGCGAAACCGTTATTAGATTCAACCCGCAGAGCGGACGTTATTTCCTCGGGGTTGACCTGTCGGGTGACCAAAAAATTGACTTCCTGATAAAAAGTACTCGGCCTTTCGGCTCGCGAGACGTAATGGGATGGCATGAAATGCCTACACGGGTGTGAGCGACGTGAACCAATATTCGCGTTGATGTTGTTCTATGCGCTAAACAATCATTTTTCACTTTTATCTACAGACTTGATACGCGGGTGACATCGCGATCAAGTCTGTTTTTTTTTGCATTGCAGCATCAAGGCATGTGCTCATGCGCTCGTCAGGCCATCAGGGCTTGATGCTTTCTCTCTACTCGCTGAAACCAACGGACAAAAACTGACAGTCTCGCTGCACGTGTTGACGCGGGAGGACGAATGTTTGTTGCTGCGAAATGATCTGCGTTATTACGGGTAAACAGCACGGCGTGTCAGATTCCAAGCAGCGTCGCCGCCCTATATGTAGGGTTTTCTTCACTTACTTACCTTCTACAAACCACTAAGCATTCGGTCGTAAGACCGTTCAGTTATGGAAGTGTATAAAGTCATGGTTGTCAGGCAGACACAATACACGAGGGTTGGAAGTGCGGGTTTTTTCGTTAACGTTAGGTGCTGAGATTTTTTGGTTATACGGTGAGCAAAGTAGTAGGGGGTGTGAGTAATCGATTGGATGTTGTTGTTGAGGGCAAGTGGTGTTATCTAATTGTGAGTAATGGGTTGATAATATTTCATGGTTTATTTTGTTTTTAGTTCTTTATTTTTAACAAGATCAGCAGGTTGCGATCAAGTCTAAAAGATATCATATGTTTGTATGGTTTCAGGTTTTTGCAGTTGTGCGCTCAAAGTGTGTTCAGGGTTTAGAGTGTGTCGGAGTGAATTAATTTGCGCGTGGTATGAATGAGTGTGATGTGAGAACTTAGCCATGTGCCGATGACTGGCACCGTTTCTGTGTTGGCATTTAGTCTTTCGAGTTTGGCGGTTGCTACTTTGAATTTGGTTGCGTGAGGAATTTTGCTTATGAGCTCGTTAATAGCGCCAGCTGCTCAAGTTGGTGTTTTTGAAAGACTTGATCCCAGGCGTGATGTTAATCCTGATAGACCTGTTGATGGGCCTGGCGAGGGGTATACGCTGCACAGTAATAAGAGGGAATTCACGACGGAGCAGGCTGGGAAACAAATCACCCGGCAGGGTTTGCGTTTTAGTGATCGCAACAACGATAAAAAAATCGATTTGTCGTTTCGTATTTCCAAGGGGTTCACCGCGCAGCAGGCGGAGCAGGCCAGGCAAGCGATGCAGTCTTGGGCGGATGTCGCCAACGTGACATTCGCTGAAAATGCACAAAACGCTGACGGTCATATAGATATCAATGATATGCCTGGAACGGCGGGTGGTGTGGCCATTTTGCCCAACAAGTACAGGTATAAAACATTTGCAAATATTGGAACGGCGAACGCAGGGGAGAATCCAGAAGTCGGAAGTTTTTTCCGCACAGCACTTGTTCATGAAATAGGGCACTCCATCGGCTTAGAGCATCCTGGTGCATATAATGGTTTTGCGGACTATGGGCGTGACGCGGTGTACGCGGGGGATACCAGGGCGCGCTCGGTAATGAGCTATTTCTCGGAGAAAAATCAGCCCGGACATAATTTCAACTCAAAGCTGCCTTCTGCACCGTTGATGGATGATATTGCAGCTGTACAGAGGCTATACGGGGTCAATACCAAAACCCGTAATACTGATACGACCTATGGGTTCAACTCCAATACCAACCGTGAAGCGTTGAGTCTGAAGGGAGCGAACGACAGTCCTGTCTTCTGTGTTTGGGATGGAGGTGGAAATGACACATTGGATTTCTCCGGGTTTTCACAGGACCAGAACATCAATCTCAATGCAGAGTCATTTTCAGATGTTGGGGCGTTGAAGGGGAATGTCTCTATCGCCAAGGGCGTTGTACTTGAAAACGCAGTGGGGGGTAAAGGCAACGACACCCTGAAAGGTAATGAGGTCGCTAATCGCCTCAAAGGGGGCGGTGGGGCGGACAGATTACTCGGGGGCGGGGGAGGGGACACCTTTGTTTATGGCCGAGCAAGTGAATCAACCCCCGACAATCCCGACGTCATTCTGGATTTTGAGAGCGGTACAGACAAGATTGATCTCTCAGGTATCCTGAAAGCGTCAGGTATTAGTGCGCCAAAGGTTGTCGATCATTTAAGCGGCCATCCAGGCCAAATCATGCTCAAGTACGACGAGGGCAGTGGCGAGGGTAGCCTAGCCCTGGACGTGACGGGAAATGGTAAAGCTGATTTGCTGATAAAAAGCATTGGCCGGATTAAAGCCGGCGACGTAATGGGGCACGGCGGTACCCCGGAGCCGCAGCCTAAGCCAACGGATCCCAAGCCGGAGCCGCAGCCTAAGCCAACGGATCCCAAGCCGGAGCCGCAGCCTAAGCCAACGGATCCCAAGCCGGAGCCGCGCCCTAAGCCAACGGATCCCAAGCCGGAGCCATGCCCTAATCCACCGGATCCCAAGCCGGAGCCATGCCCTAAGCCACCGGATCCCAAGCCGGAGCCATGCCCTAAGCCACCGGATCCCAAGCCGGAGCCATGCCCCGAGCCAAATGGAGAGCTTCGATCGGTACTACTGCCAGCCCTTGAGCAGCATGGCTTTACAGAGCGGGCTTGGCGGGTCGAACAGTTCAAGAGTGCGAATGCGATAAGAGTTTTCAAATAAAATACTGTAACTAGTCTAGTTGTCGTGATGTTGTTTTTAAATTCGCATATGCGTCGGCTGCATTATGTTGCCTGCAGTTTGATAAGCGCTGCTGCACGTAAACTTTCCAGTATGTAAAAAGTGCAATTTTTGCTGGGCTTGTACGTTGGGCGAAACGATTTTGCAAAAGTTCGTAAATGGTAGTGTTTGCGAAATGTTGGGTTGTTGTTTTTCTATTACTAATCGAGAAGGTAACATTATGTTGAATATAAGTGCACCTGTTTTGAGCCTCCAGGTTTCTAGCCATGCCGCTCAGCCGTCGTCACCTGCGGCACTTCCTGGCAACAATGAAGCCAGTAGAGCGCATCACCACGAGCACTCGACCACTCGTCTGAACCCCTCAAATAACTCCCAGCTGCTGAGTTTATCTGAGCAGGTGACAGGCGGACTCACCCTCCTGCCTCGATTGCTCGGATCGAGCGTCAATATCGGTGTGCCCCCCAGGCTGCTGCAACTTGGAGAAGTCGCCACTTCCACTTTGTCTTTTTCGTTCATCTCCGGGTTTGGCACTGAAGTACTTAGATGTGAACCCAAGCCTGAGGGAGATGATCACCCCAAGCCAATTGTCGATAAAACACCAAAGGACGAGCCCAAGGCTGGCGTCGATAAAACACCAAAGGACGAGCCCAAGGCTGGCGTCGATAAAACACCAAAGGACGAGCCCAAGGCTGGCGCCGATAAAACACCAAAGGACGAGCCCAAGGCTGGCGCCGATAAAACACCAAAGGACGAGCCCAAGGCTGGCGCCGATAAAACACCAAAGGACGAGCCCAAGGCTGGCGCCGATAAAACACCAAAGGACGAGCCCAAGGCTGGCGCCGATAAAACACCAAAGGACGAGCCCAAGGCTGGCGCCGATAAAACGCCAAAGGACGAGCCCAAGGCTGGCGCCGATAAAACACCAAAGGACGAGCCCAAGGCTGGCGCCGATAAAACGCCAAAGGATGAGCCCAAGCCAGGCGTCGATAAAACGCCAAAGGACGAGCCCAAGGCTGGCGCCGATAAAACGCCAAAGGATGAGCCCAAGCCAGGCGTCGATAAAACGCCAAAGGACGAGCCCAAGGCTGGCGCCGATAAAACACCAAAGGACGAGCCCAAGCCAGGCGTCGATAAAACGCCAAAGGACGAGCCCAAGCCAGGCGTCGATAAAACGCCAAAGGGCGAGCCCAAGGCTGGCGCCGATAAAACACCAAAGGGCGAGCCCAAGGCTGGCGCCGATAAAACGCCAAAGGACGAGCCCAAGGCTGGCGCCGATAAAACGCCAAATGACGAGCCCAAGCCAAGCCGCAACTCCAACTCGGATGACACTATCTATGGCTTCAACTCCAACACCGGAAAGCCAGAGATGACCCTGACATCCGCTTCGGACAAACCAGACTTTACCGTTTGGGATGATCGAGGCAACGATACGTTCGATTTCTCCGGTTTCAAGCAGGATCAGTCGATTGACTTGCGAGGTGGTTCGCGCTCCAGCGTAGGTGGCATGAAGGAGAACGTCAGGATCACCGAGAAAACTGTGATCGAAAATGCGATCGGTGGTCACGGTAATGATCGGATCATTGGCAACATAGCGGACAACGTGTTGGTCGGTGGGGGTGGGAGCGATACTCTAGTCGGCGGAGGTGGCTGGAACACGTTCAAGTTCAATGCCTTCACGGACTCGAGCCGCACCAATGCCGATCTACTGGTGGACTTCAACACGGGCCAGGACAAGATAGATTTGTCGCAAATGGCCATTGACGGCAAGGTCGCGTTTAACTTCGTTGATAGCTACAGCGGTAAAGCGGGTGACACTATTATCAAGTTCAATCCGCAATCGGGCCGTTATCTGCTGGCAATAGACCTGGATGGAGATGGCAAGACCGACTTCCTGATTAAAAGCACGCGAATGATCAGCCCGGAAGATGTCATTGGGCTGAACGTCAAGGATGACGGTTATCTCTGATAGATTAATGGCGATTTTCTAGAATCGTCATTGCATGAAGTCAAGCTGGGCAGGACTGATCAGTAGTTGATCCAGTCCTGCCCTTTTGTGCGTGATAAAAAGTGTTGATGAGAGTGGTCAGGCGGTAGTCACGGAGACTTTACGGGAAGTACCCAGGAACCCTAGCAACGCCACCAGTGGGAAAGCGCTGCCCACCAGCATCACACTCAGCCAGCCGCCGTGTTCATACACGCTGCTGGCAATTGCCGAACCGAACGCACCGCCGATGAAGATGCTGGTCATGTAGAGCGCGTTCAGGCGGCTGCGGCTGTGGGCATCGAGGGCGTATACAGCGCGCTGGCCGAGGACCATGTTCATCTGCACGCAGAAGTCCAGAACCACGCCGGTCACTGCCAGGCCGATCACGCTGTACAACGGATGCACGAACGCCGGAAGGAAACTCAACGCGCCAAACAGCATTGCCAGCAGCGAGGCGCGGTGGGTGTGGCCGGCATCGGCCAGGCGACCGGCGATGGGCGCGGCGATGGCGCCCAGGGCACCCACCAGGGCGAACAGCGCGATTTCACTTTGGCTCAGGCCATGGTTGCGCGCCAGCTCCAGTGGAGCAGCGGTCCAGAACAGGCTGAAGGTGGCAAACATGCACGCCTGATAAAACGCACGCTGGCGCAATACCGGCTGCTTACGCAGCAAGGTGCCCAGGGAGCGCAGCAATTGCGCGTAGCTGGCGCTGTGATCGGGTTGACGCTTGGGAATGGTCAGCATCAGCACCCCGCTGATAAACGCCATCAAGGCGGCGGCGGCCATAAACATCGCACGCCAGCCGAAGTGGTCGGCCACTACGCTGGACACCGGCCGCGCCAGCAGAATGCCCAGCAGCAAGCCGCCCATGATGCTACCGACCACACGGCCACGGGATTCGGCAGGGGCCAGGTGCGCGGCCAGCGGGATGAGGATCTGCACCGATACCGAACTGAAGCCGATCAGCAGCGACACCAGCAGGAACAGGTTGGGCTGTTCGGTGAACGCTGCGCCCAACAGGCTCGCGATAGCCAGCACGGTGGTGAAGATCATCAGCCTGCGGTTTTCCAGCAAGTCACCCAGCGGCACCAGGAAGAACAGGCCCAGGGCATAACCGATTTGTGTCAGCGACACGATCAGGCTGGCCATCGCCGGTGTCAGGCCGATGTCCGGGGCGATCAGTTCGATGATTGGCTGCGCGTAGTAGATGTTGGCGACGATGGCGCCGCAGCAAAACGCGAACAGCATGACCATGCTCCGGGTCATGGTGCCTGTGGCGTGAGAGGTAGCGTTCATGGCGTGCTCGTAAGGCGAAGGACGATGGGGTGAGAGAGTAAAGGCAAGGGCCGGCAGTGAGTAGGCCGCTTGGCGTGATAACTGTCATGCCGCGAAATAATGACTCAATACAAAACCCAATGTGGGAGGGGGCTTGCTCCCGATAGCAGTGTGTCAGTCAGCACAGGCATTGGCTGACACACCGCTATCGGGAGCAAACCCCCTCCCACAATTTTGATCGAGTCTATTCAGTCAAGATCATTCACTGGCCAGAGTAGATCTGGTCAAACACCCCACCATCGTTGAAGTGGGTCTTCTGCACCGTGCGCCAGTCACCAAAGGTTTTCTCCACCGACAGGAAGTCCACCTTCGGGAAGCGGTCGGTGTATTTGGCCAACACCTTAGGATCCCGTGGGCGCAGGTAGTTGTTGGCCGCAATTTCCTGACCCTCTGGCGACCACAGGTACTTCAGGTAGTCTTCAGCGGCAGCACGGGTGCCTTTCTTTTCGACCACTTTGTCGACCACCGAAACGGGCGGCTCGGCTTCGGCGGAAACGCTTGGATAGATCACTTCGAACTGATCGCGGCCAAACTCACGGGCGATCATTTCTGCTTCGTTCTCAAAGGTCACCAGCACGTCGCCGATCTGGTTGGTCATGAACGTAGTGGTCGCGGCACGTCCACCGGTGTCCAGCACGGGCGCTTGTTTGAACAGTTTGCCGACGAAGGCCTTGGCCTTCTCTTCGTCGCCGCCGTTCTTGAGCACATAACCCCAGGCCGACAGGTAGGTGTAGCGGCCGTTACCCGAGGTTTTCGGGTTGGGCACTATCACTTGCACGCCGTCCTTGAGCAGGTCCGGCCAATCTTTCAGGGCTTTGGGGTTGCCTTTGCGCACGATGAATACGGTCGCAGAGGTAAAGGGGGCACTGTTGTTCGGCAGGCGCGTGACCCAGTTGTCCGGCACCAGCTTGCCATTGTCGGCCAGGGCATTGATGTCGGTGGCCATGTTCATGGTGATCACATCAGCCGGCAGGCCGTCGATTACCGAGCGCGCCTGTTTGCTGGAGCCGCCGAAGGACATCTGCAGCGTCAACTTGTCGTTCGGGTGCTCGGCTTCCCAATGCTTCTGAAAAGCGGCGTTGTAGTCCTTGTAGAAGTCGCGCATCACGTCGTAGGAGACGTTGAGCAGGGTGGTCGCTGCCTGGGCAGAGCCCGCCAAGGCCAGGCCGGCGGCCAGAAGAGAGGCGCTGAGGATTTTTTTCACTGCTCATTCCTTGTTGTTCGAGAAGAGGGGAGGCAATTTGCCAGCGACTATAGCCGGGCCTGCATAGACCTTTAAAGATTAAAACGAACTTTGCTTATTCCAGTTTATGGAAAAGATTGCTGCCACAGCGCGAGCAAAACGCGGCGTTGGGTTCGTGGCTGTCTTTCTTGCACGCCGGGCACTCGGTACGCAGCTGTTCACCGCGCATGGCACTGGCCAGCTCGGCGGTAAAAATGCCTGTAGGTACGGCAATGATCGAATAACCGGTGATCATGACCAACGATGAAATCACCTGGCCCAGCGGTGTCTTGGGCACGATATCGCCGAAGCCCACGGTGGTCAGGGTCACGATGGCCCAGTAGATGCCCTTGGGAATGCTGGTGAACCCATGTTCCGGGCCCTCGATCACGTACATCAAGGTACCGAACACCGTCACCAGCGTGCACACGCTGACCAGGAACACCACGATCTTCTGCTTGCTGCCGCGCAGCGCCGCCATCAAATAATTGGCTTGCTTGAGGTAGGGGCTGAGCTTGAGCACGCGGAAGATTCGCAGCATCCGAATGATGCGGATGATCAGCAGGTACTGCGCATCGCTGTAGTACAGGGCGAGGATGCCGGGGACGATGGCCAGCAGGTCCACCAGGCCATAAAAGCTGAAGGCATAGCGCAGCGGCTTGGGCGAACAATACAGGCGCAGGCCGTACTCGATGGCGAAGATCAGCGTGAAGCCCCACTCGATATAGGCCAGCACGTCCGCGTAGTTCTGGTGGATCTGGTCGATGCTGTCGAGCATCACGATCACCAGGCTGGCGAGGATGATCAGCAGCAGGATGCCGTCAAAGCGCCGCCCGGCGACGGTATCGCTTTGAAACACCATGATGTAGAGCCGCTGGCGCCAGTCGTTGTTGCTGTCCATAAATCCTGCCTGAAGCGAATATCGAGCAAGCCTAGGGGGATTCGAACGGGCTGTCCATGCGGGGTTTGTGAAGCAACCGGTGGCCGGCGCGCACCAGCCAGCAGGCGAGGATAAACGGTGCGGTAAGTGCGGGCAGGTGCAGGGCGGCAAAGCCCGGCGTGAGCAGGATGGCCAGGCCGATGCCCAGCAGCGGCAACCAGGGCTGGCGACTTAACGGGCTCAGGGCCAGGGCCGCCAATGCCGGGTTATAGCTGTGCAGACCGAGCAGGGCACCGGAAGGCTCGTTCAGCCACAGGCCGGCCAGCACACCGAGGCTGGCGCCGCACAAAGCCCATGCGGCCGCGCGGCGGTCAGCCAGCAGCAAGCCCAAGGTGATCAGAAGACCCGCCAGGGGCTGCTCCAGCAGCATGATTTGCCCAAGACCGGAAAAGGGCGCCGTGAGTACCGCGAACATGTCGACCTGGGCCGGCGCAAGCGTAGATTGAGGTACATGGCCGAGCAGCAGCCAGCCGAGGCCAACAAAGGGCGCGGTGTAGGCGGGCAAATTGTGGGGCCGGCTGGCGTGTTTCAACCATTGTCGGGTGAGGATAGCGCTCAAGCCGCCGCCCGCCAGGATCAACGGCGGCACCAGCGCCGACCAGGCAAAGTGCTGGCTGATCAACAAGCCCAGCAGTACGCCGTTGTAGCTATACAGCCCGGCCTGACGCTCAGCTTTGGGATACCCGCGGCGCTGGGCGGTGAGCAACCCCGCGACGCCGCCCAGCAGCGCACCGCCGAGCAAGGCCGGGGCGCCGATCAGGATCGCCAGCAGGCACAGCAGGCCGCACAGCGGGTGGCGCTGCAGGAAAATCTGGCTGCAGCCGTTGAGCAGGGCTTCGGCCCAGTCGGGGCAGGTCTGGTTGTGCATGGCAGCTCCCTGTAGGAGCGAGCTTGCTCGCGAAAAACCCAAGGGCGCCGCGTGCATTCAGGATACCCGCGTCATCGTTGACGTTCTTCGCGAGCAAGCTCGCTCCTACAGTAGGGTTTCGATACGCAGCGAGTTGGTCGACCCCGGCTGCCCGAACGGCACCCCTGCGGTAATCACCAAGGTATCCCCACGCTGCGCCATACCCTGAGCCTGGGCAATTTCCAGCGCGGTGGAACACACCTCGTCGACCTGGCGCAAACAATCATTGACCACCGAATGCACGCCCCACACCACGCTCAAGCGTCGCGCCGTGGACAGGTTCGGCGTGAGGTTGAGGATCGGCGCCACCGGCCGTTCCCGTGCGGCGCGCAAGCTGGAACTGCCCGACTCGCTGTAGTTCACCAGCACCGCCACCGGCAGGATGCTGCTGATGCGCCGGATCGCACAGCTGATGGCGTCCGACACCGTGGCATCCGCCTTGGGCCGGCTGACGTCCAGTTGCGCCTGGTAATCCGGGCCGTTTTCCACCTGGCGGATGATCTTGCTCATCATCTGCACGGCTTCCAGCGGATACTCGCCCGACGCGGTTTCCGCCGACAGCATCACCGCGTCCGCGCCTTCGGCCACGGCGTTGGCGACATCGGTGACTTCGGCACGCGTCGGCGCCGGGGAGAAGCGCATGGATTCGAGCATCTGCGTGGCGACCACTACCGGCTTGCCCAGTTGGCGGCAGGTGCTGATGATGTCTTTCTGGATCTGCGGCACGCTTTCGGCCGGCACTTCCACGCCCAGGTCGCCTCTGGCCACCATGATCGCATCGCTCAACTCGGCGATTTCCTGCAGGCGCTGCACGGCTGAGGGCTTCTCGATCTTGGCCATCAGGAAGGCCTTGTCGCCAATCAGCTCGCGGGCCTCGCGGATATCTTCCGGGCGCTGCACAAAGGACAGCGCCACCCAGTCCACGCCCAGCTCCAGGCCAAAGCTCAGGTCGCGGCGGTCCTTGGCGGTGAGCGGGCTGAGTTCCAATAGCGCTTGGGGGACGTTTACGCCTTTGCGGTCGGACAGCTCGCCGCCGTTGAGCACGGTGGTGTCGATGGCGTCGGCGTGTTTGGTGATTACCCGCAGGCGCAGTTTGCCGTCGTCGAGCAGTAGGTCCATGCCCGGTTCAAGGGCAGCGATGATTTCCGGATGGGGCAGGTTGACGCGGCGCTGGTCGCCAGGTGTCGGGTCGAGGTCCAGGCGCAGGGCCTGGCCGCGAATCAACTGCACCTTGCCTTCGGCAAAACGTCCGACCCGCAGCTTCGGCCCTTGCAGGTCCATGAGGATGCCCAGCGGGTAATTCAGCTGGCGCTCCACTTGGCGAATCCACTGGTAACGCTGCGCATGGTCGGCGTGCTCGCCGTGGCTGAAGTTGAGGCGGAAGATATTCACCCCGGCTTGCACCAGCTCGCGAATGTCATCGATACCGTCGGTGGCCGGGCCCAGGGTGGCGAGGATTTTGACCTTCTTGTCAGGCGTCATGGTTGGCAGTCTCAAGGATCAGGATGGCGCGGAAATCGTTGACGTTGGTGCGGGTCGGCTCGGTGACGATCAAGTCGCCCAGGGCGGAGAAATAGCCATAGCCATTATTGTTATCCAACTCGTCGCTGGCGCTCAGGCCGAGGGCTTCGGCACGGCGGTAGCTGCAGGGGGTCATGATCGCGCCGGCATTGTCTTCCGAGCCGTCGATGCCGTCGGTGTCGCCGGCCAGGGCGTAAACGCCGGGCATGCCCTTGAGGCTATCGGTGAGGCTGAGCAGGAATTCGGCATTGCGTCCGCCACGGCCGTTGCCGCGCACGGTGACGGTAGTTTCGCCGCCCGAAAGGATCACGCACGGCGCTGCCAGGGGCTGGCCGTGCTGCACAATCTGCCGGGCGATGCCGGCATGCACCTTGGCCACCTCCCGCGCTTCACCTTCCAAGTCACCGAGGATCAGTGGGCTGAACCCTGCCCGGCGGACCTTCACGGCCACGGCTTCCAGGGATTGCTGGGGGCGGGCGATCAATTGGAAGTGGCTGCGGGCGAGCACCGGGTCGCCAGGCTTGACGGTTTCCGAGGCGGGGTTTTGCAACCAACTGCGCACCGAGGCGGGAGCGTCGATGCCATAGCGCTTGAGGATTGCCAGGGCTTGTTGCGAAGTGCTCGGGTCACCGACGGTTGGGCCCGAGGCGATCACCGTGGCCTGGTCGCCCGGCACATCGGAAATTGCGTAGGTGTACACGGTAGCCGGCCATGCGGCCTTGGCCAGTCGCCCGCCCTTGATCGCCGAGAGGTGCTTGCGCACGCAATTCATCTCGCCAATGGTGGCACCGGATTTGAGCAGGGCTTTATTGATGCTTTGCTTGTCGGCCAGGCTGATGCCTTCGGCGGGCAAGGCCAGCAGCGCGGAACCGCCGCCGGACAGCAGGAAAATCACACGGTCTTCTTCGCCCAGGTTGCTGATCAGCGCCAGTACGCGCTGGGCCACAGCCAGGCCGGCAGCATCCGGCACCGGGTGGGCCGCTTCGACCACCTCGATTTTTTTGCACGGCGCACCGTGCCCGTAGCGGGTGACCACCAGGCCCGAGACCTCTCCCTGCCAGCAGTCTTCGACGACCAGCGCCATGGCGGCCGCGGCCTTGCCGGCGCCGATCACGATCACTCGGCCACTGCGGTCAACAGGCAGGTAGGGTTCAAGGACTTGCCGGGGGTGGGCGGCGTCGATGGCTGTGGCAAACAGCTCGCGAAGCAGGTGTTGCGGATCGACCGACATAAGCGGGCTCCCGGGGGATTCTTATTGTTAGGAGTGCAGCCATTTCAGATTTGAAATGCGGTCAAAATGTGGGAGGGGGCTTGCTCCCGATAGCGGTGTATCAGTCGACATAGTGGTTGAATGACAGATTGCTATCGGGAGCAAGCCCCCTCCCACACTGGATTGCATTCCAAGGTGGGTTACTTGTCGCGGATGGAGAAATTGGCCATATGCTCCAGGCCCTTGATCAGTGCCGAGTGGTCCCAGTTACCGCCGCCAATTGCCGTGCAGGTGCTGAACACTTGCTGGGTGCCGGCGGTGTTCGGCAGGTTGATCCCAAGTTCCTTGGCGCCGGCCAATGCCAGGTTCAGGTCTTTCTGGTGCAGGTTGATGCGAAAGCCCGGATCGAAGGTGCCCTTGATCATGCGTTCGCCATGTACTTCCAGAATCTTCGACGACGCAAAGCCACCCATCAACGCTTCACGCACCTTGGCCGGGTCGGCACCGTTTTTCGAGGCAAACAGCAATGCTTCGGCCACCGCCTGGATGTTCAGCGCGACGATGATCTGGTTGGCGACCTTGGCGGTCTGGCCATCGCCGTTACCGCCCACCAGGGTGATGTTCTTGCCCATGGCCTGGAACAGCGGCAATGCGCGTTCGAACGTCTGCGGTTCACCACCGACCATGATACTCAAGGTACCGGCCTTGGCGCCGACTTCACCGCCAGACACCGGTGCATCCAGGTACTGCGCGCCGGTTTCGTTGATCTTCGCCGCGAACGCCTTGGTGGCGGTGGGGGAGATCGAGCTCATGTCGATCACTACTTTATTGGGTGACAGACCGGCGGCCACGCCATCGGCGCGCAACAGCACGTCTTCGACCTGTGGGGTGTCGGGCACCATGACGATGATGAATTCCGCTTCCTGGGCGACCTGCTGCGGGTTGGCCAAGGCGATGGCGCCGGCAGCAAGCAGCTCGGCGGGCGCTTTGCCGTGGTGCTCGGAGAGAAACAGTTGGTGACCGGCTTTCTGCAGGTTGGCGGCCATGGGTTGGCCCATGATCCCGGTGCCGATAAATCCGATTTTAGCCATGATCAAAATCCTCTTTTAATGTGGGAGCTGGCTTGCCTGCGATGGCATCAACCGGACCTGACTGATACACCGAGGTGTTTGCATCGCAGGCAAGCCCGCTCCCACATTGTTTTATGTTGTGTCAGTTGTCAGATGGCGTTATGGGTCTTGAGCCAACCCAAACCCGCCTCGGTCGTGGTCAACGGCTTGTACTCACAGCCGACCCAACCCGCGTAACCAATGCGGTCCAGATGCTCGAACAGGAAGCGGTAGTTGATCTCACCGGTACCTGGCTCGTTGCGCCCCGGGTTGTCCGCCAGCTGGATATGGTTGATCTCACCCAGGTGCGTTTGCAGGGTCCGCGCCAGGTCGCCTTCCATGATTTGCATGTGGTAGATGTCGTATTGCAGGAACAGGTTGGCGCTGCCCACTTGCTCGCGAATCGACAGAGCCTGCGCCGTGTTGTTGAGGTAGAAGCCCGGAATGTCGCGGGTGTTGATCATCTCCATCACCAGCTTGATACCCGCCGCCTGCAGCTTCTCGGCGGCGTACTTGAGGTTGGCGACGAAGGTTTTTTCCACGGTCTCGTCATCGACGCCTTGTGGCCGGATACCCGCCAGGCAGTTGATCTGGGTATTGCCCAACACCTGGGCGTAGGCGATGGCCAGCTTGACCCCGGCGCGAAACTCCTCGACCCGGTCCGGGTGGCAGGCCAGGCCGCGCTCGCCCTTGGCCCAATCACCGGCCGGCAGGTTGAACAGCACCTGGGTCAGGCCGTTGGCATCGAGCTGCGCCTTGATATCGGCAGAGCTGAATTCGTACGGGAACAGGTATTCCACACCTTCGAAGCCGGCATCGGCGGCTGCCTTGAAGCGAGCAAGGAAGTCCTGTTCGGTAAACAGCATGGACAGGTTGGCGGCAAAGCGCGGCATAGGGTTCTCCTTAATCGAGCAGGGAAATGGCAGTCGGCGCATCGTTGCCGACCAGGGCCAGGTCTTCGAATTCGTTGACGGCGTTGATCTCGGTGCCCATGGAAATATTGGTGACTCGCTCCAGAATAATCTCAACGATCACCGGCACTTTGAATTCTTCGATCATTTCCTGAGCTTTGCGCAGGGCCGGTTGGATCTGGCCCGGCTCGAACACACGCAGCGCCTTGCAGCCCAAGCCCTCGGCAACCGCCACATGGTCGACGCCATAACCGTTGAGTTCCGGGGCGTTGAGGTTGTCGAAAGACAGCTGCACGCAGTAGTCCATCTCGAACCCACGCTGGGCCTGGCGGATCAGCCCCAGGTAAGAGTTGTTCACCACCACGTGGATGTACGGCAGCTTGAACTGCGCGCCCACCGCCAGTTCTTCGATCATGAACTGGAAGTCGTAGTCGCCTGACAGCGCCACCACCTTGCGGCTCGGGTCGGCCTTGACCACGCCGAGTGCCGCCGGAATGGTCCAGCCCAGCGGGCCCGCCTGGCCGCAGTTGATCCAGTGGCGTGGCTTGTACACATGCAAAAATTGCGCGCCGGCAATCTGCGACAGGCCGATGGTGCTGACGTAGCAGGTGTCTTTGCCGAACACCTGGTTCATCTCTTCGTACACGCGTTGCGGCTTGACCGGCACGTTGTCGAAGTGCGTCTTGCGGTGCAGCGTGGCTTTGCGTTGCTGGCAGTCATGCAACCAGGCGCTGCGATCCTTGAGCTTGCCGGCGGCTTTCCATTCGCGGGCCACTTCAATGAACATCGTCAGCGCAGAGCCTGCGTCGGAGACGATGCCCAGGTCCGGGGTGAACACGCGGCCAATCTGCGTCGGCTCGATGTCAACGTGAATGAATCTGCGCCCTTCGGTGTACACCTCCACCGAGCCGGTGTGACGGTTGGCCCAGCGGTTGCCGATACCCAGCACCACGTCCGACTTGAGCATCGTCGCGTTGCCATAACGGTGGGACGTCTGCAGGCCGACCATGCCGACCATCAGCGGGTGGTCATCGGGAATGGTGCCCCAGCCCATCAGGGTCGGAATCACCGGGATGCCGGTCAACTCAGCGAACTCCACCAGCAACTCGCTGGCGTCGGCGTTGATCACGCCACCACCGCTCACCAGCAATGGGCGTTCAGCCTGGTCCAGCATCGCCAAGGCTTTCTCGACCTGGATGCGGGTGGCCAACGGCTTGGCCAGGGGGAGTGGCTGGTAGGCGTCGATGTCGAATTCGATCTCGGCCATTTGTACGTCGAACGGCAAGTCGATCAGTACCGGGCCGGGGCGCCCGGAACGCATTTCATAGAAAGCCTTCTGGAACGCGTAGGGCACCTGGCCGGGTTCGAGCACGGTGGTGGCCCACTTGGTCACGGGCTTGACGATGCTGGTGATATCGACGGCCTGGAAGTCTTCCTTGTGCATCCGTGCACGCGGCGCTTGCCCGGTGATGCACAGGATCGGAATCGAGTCGGCCGAGGCGCTGTACAGGCCGGTGACCATGTCGGTGCCCGCCGGGCCCGACGTGCCGATGCACACGCCGATATTGCCGGCCTTGGTGCGGGTATAGCCCTCGGCCATGTGCGAGGCGCCTTCAACGTGGCGAGCAAGGACGTGATCGATGCCACCCACCTTCTGCAAGGCTGAATACAGCGGGTTGATCGCGGCGCCCGGGATGCCGAAGGCGGTATCCACACCTTCACGGCGCATCACCAGGACAGCGGCTTCGATTGCTCTCATTTTGCTCATGGTTTTGGTGCCTCTTGCGTTTTGTAATTGTATACAAGTGGTGTCTGTCCAAAGTGTATTCACGGCGGACTGCGCAGGTCAATGCATTTTATGAAACGGCCTTTGCGTTCGTCGGAACGGCTTTTTTCGACGTATGGAGCCTTTGTTTGAAAATATTGTATACAAAAACAAATGTCATTGTGTTCTATTTATTCGATCGAGCATCTGATCAAACAGAACTCCACCGCTTTCCAATAACAAAAGAAGGACGGCACCATGAGCGCTTTAACCTTGAAACTCGCCACCCAATTGGCCGGCCAAGCCATCGCCGCAGGCCGCACGATTTCTGCAGCGCCGCTGACCATCGCGGTACTCGATAGCGGGGGGCACTTGATTACCTTGCAGCGCGAAGACGGCGCCAGCCTGCTGCGCCCGCAAATCGCCATCGGCAAGGCCTGGGGGGCGATTGCCTTGGGCAAGGGCTCACGTTTACTAGCGCTGGATGCGCAGCAGCGGCCGGCGTTTATCGCAGCGTTGAACAGCCTGGGGCAGGGCAGTGTGGTGCCGGCGCCGGGCGGGGTGTTGATACGGGATCAGTCGGGGGTGGTGTTGGGGGCGATTGGAATCACCGGGGATACGTCGGACATTGACGAGCAGTGTGCGATCACGGCGATTGAGGGGGTGGGGTTGATGGCGGATGCGGGGGTGTCGGCTTGAGTCGTTCTGACTGTGAGTAAGCTATCGCAGGCAAGCCAGCTCCCACATTGACGGTGTTCACAGATCTAACTGTGTGAGCCCACTCAGTGTGGGAGCTGGCTTGCCTGCGATGCAGTCGACTCGGTCTACAGTCAAACCCAAATGGCATCCCACAGCGGATAGTCACCAAATTTCTTTACCAGCCCGGCCCTGAGTGGATTGGCTACGATGTAACGTGCAATCCCCTCAAGGCTTTCCTTTCGACGCACGGCATGATCATGAAAGCCCGGCTGCCAGAGGCGACCTTGGCGGCCAGCCACCGCATTCACCACTCGGGTGCTCTTGGATTTAACTTGGCGCATCAAGTCGGCAAGCGAACCTTTCTCCAGAGAAACAAGCCAATGGAAATGATCAGGCATTACTACCCAGGCCAATGATGTTGCGAGCCCTTTATATTGAGCGATCCTGAATTGTTGTACGACCAGACGGCCGAGTTTGAAGTCGCTGAAGATGGGCTCGCGTTCAAGGGTGTTGGTGGTGAGCAGGTAAATGCGGTTGGATTCGTTATAGCGACCGATGCGCAGGCGATTTGAAGCAGGGAGATCGGGCATTCCTTGGCCTCTCTTCAGATGGTGTTCTGAGAGGCTAGACTGAGGGGCGAAGGCTGATCGGCAGGCTTTTAGCAGGATGTGTCTGGATGGGCGCTATCGCGGGCAAGCCCGCTCCCACAGGGGATTGTGACCACTTTACATTTTGTGTCCGGCGCAAATCCGTGTGGGAGCTGGCTTGCCTGCGATAGCCTCGCCGCGGTCTATCAGTCCGGCTCACACCCCTTGAGCACCAGCCGGATAATCGTCTGCGCCGCCGCCTCATAATCGGCTTCATCCAACTTGGCCTTGCCGGTAACGGCAGAGATCTGCCAGTCAAAGTCCGCATAGGTCTGGGTCGCCGCCCAGATGCTGAACATCAGGTGATTAGGGTCGATAGCCGCAATCAACCCACGATCCACCCAGTTCTGGATGCAATCGATATTGTGCTTGGCCTGGGCGTTGAGCTGTTCAATCTGCTCGGTGCTCAAGTGCGGGGCGCCGTGCATGATTTCGCTGGCGAACACCTTGGAGGCAAATGGCAGGTCACGGGAGATGCGGATTTTCGAGCGGATGTAATTGCTCAGCACTTCCTTGGGCTCGCCGTCGGGGTTGAACGGCGTGGAAGCGGCGAGGATTGGCTCGATAATGCTTTCGAGCACCTCGCGGTAGAGGTTGTCCTTGGACTTGAAGTAGTAGTAGACGTTGGGCTTGGGCAGCCCGGCCTTGGCGGCGATGTCGCTGGTTTTGGTCGCGGCGAAGCCCTTGTCGGCAAACTCCTCGCTCGCCGCCCGCAGGATTTTTTCTTTGTTGCGCTCGCGAATGCTGCTCATAAACCAGACGTTTCCTTGCCATGACAGGCGGTTGCGCATGGTAGCACCGGCCATCCGCGGGCCTCAACAATCTGCCCGCAACCCCTTGCGCCGCGCTATGCTCGCAGCACCTTTTCTTGACGGATGCCCGATTCATGGCAGGAAGCAGCTTGTTGGTTTTGCTCGACGATATCGCCGCGGTACTCGATGACGTTGCACTGATGACAAAAATGGCCGCGAAGAAGACCTCGGGGGTGCTCGGGGATGACTTGGCGCTCAACGCCCAGCAGGTCTCCGGCGTGCGTGCCGAGCGCGAAATTCCCGTGGTATGGGCCGTGGCCAAAGGCTCGTTTCTCAACAAATTGATACTGGTGCCGACCGCGTTGCTGATCAGTGCCTTCGCGCCCTGGGCAGTGACCCCCTTGCTGATGCTTGGCGGCGCTTATCTATGTTTCGAAGGTTTTGAGAAGCTCGCGCACAAATTCCTGCACAGCAAGGCTGAAGACCAGGCCCAACACGCGCAGTTGGCAGAGGCCGTGGCAGACCCGGCAACCGATCTGGTGGCCTTTGAAAAAGACAAGATCAAGGGCGCAATCCGTACCGACTTCATCCTTTCAGCGGAAATCATCGCCATCACCCTTGGCATCGTTGCCGATGCGCAGCTGACTCAACAGGTGATCGTGCTGTCCGGTATCGCCATTGTCATGACCATTGGCGTTTACGGCTTGGTCGCCGGTATCGTCAAGCTCGACGACCTGGGGCTGTGGCTGACGCAGAAGCCGGGTCAGGTGGCGCGCAGTATTGGCGGCGCGATTCTGAGTGCGGCCCCCTACATGATGAAGAGCCTGTCAGTGATTGGCACGGCGGCGATGTTCATGGTCGGCGGCGGGATTCTCACCCATGGCGTGCCGGTGGTGCACCATTGGATCGAGACAGTCAGCCAAAGCACAGGGGCGCTGGCGTGGCTGATGCCGACGTTGCTGAATGCGGTGGCGGGGATTATTGCCGGGGCTGTGGTGCTGGCGGCGGTCAGCATCGTGGGCAAGGGCTGGAAAGCGCTCAGGGCATGACGTAGCAGGCACAAAAAAGGCCATTCAATCGAATGGCCTTTTTTATTGGCGCGAATTACTCGGCAATCTGCAACTTACGCGACTCCGTATAGATATACCGCACCTTCTCATACTCAAATGGCGAGTTCATCTGACCATAGCGAAAGCTGGTCTGGTAGCGCTTGTCCACTGCGCGCAGGGCCCAGACTTCCGGGTGGTTGGAGCTGACTTCGGACACGTTGAGGAAGTTGATCTGCGATTCTGCCGTGTAGTCCACCAGCAAGCCGGTGGTATCACGCAGGTTCGACGGGCCAAAGATCGGCAACATCACATAGGCACCGCCCGGTACGCCGTAGAAGCCCAGGGTCTGGCCGAAGTCTTCACTCTGGCGTGGCAGGCCCATGGCCGTTGCCGGGTCCCACAGGCCGGCGACGCCGATGGTGGTGTTGACCAGCAGGCGCCCGGTGGTTTCCAGGGAGCGATGGCCCTTGAGTTGCAACAGGCTGTTCAACAGATTGGGCACATCGCCCAGGTTGTTGAAGAAGTTGCTCACACCGGTGCGCAGGAAGCTCGGCGTGACGTAGCGGTAGCCATTGACCACCGGCAGGAACACCCATTGGTCGAAGCGGTAGTTGAAGTGGTAAACGCGGCGGTTCCACGACTCCAGCGGGTCGTAGACGTTGAGCGCGGTGAGCGTGGAACGCTCGAATTCACGCTGGTCCAGGCCCGGGTTGAACTTGAGCTTGGTCAGCGGCTCCTTGAAGCCGTCGGCATCGACCTTGATGGGCTCTTGAGCCTTGCTGTTGTCGGCATTGGCCACGCCTGCGCACATCAGTGCGGCGAGCAGCAGAAGATATTTAGCCACGGAAGAACTCCAGCATGGCGTCGGCGTTGACGCGGTAATTGAGGTTGCCGCAGTGGCCGCCCAGCGGGTAGACGGTCAAGCGATCGCCGAAGGTTTTACGCAGGAAACCCAGATCGCCAGGGCCGAGGATCACGTCATCGGCGTTATGCATTACGGCGATTTTCGGGCTGTCGCGCAGGTAGTCCTTGAGGGCGTACAGGCTGACCTGATCGATCAGTTGCAGCAGGCTGCCGCCGTCGGAGCGGGCGCGCCACATCGGGATCACTTGCTCGGTGAGGTAGCAGTCGAAGTCGCATTGCAGGGCACGCTTGAGGAACGGCGTGAGGCTGGTGCCTTCGGTGATCGGGTATTTAGGCGGAATGATCAGGCCACGGCGGTTGATCAGGTCCGAGGTAAAGGCAATGTCGGCAGCCGAGAAGCGGAACGAGGTGCCGATCAACATGGCCATCTGTTCGTTGCTCAGGTGCTGCTTGGACTGCTGGAAGTCATAGAGCAGGGCATCGTTGAGGTCGATATAGCCTTTTTGCTGGAAGTAACGGGTCAGTTTGCTCAGCACCAGCTCGTAGAAGGTGGTGGTGTTGTTGATGCCCTTGACCTCGGTCTGTACCAGCTTGTCGAGGTTGGTGATCGAGGTGTAGAGGTTGACCGGCGGGTTGAGCAGCAGCACTTTCTTGAAGTTGAAGCTGCGGCGGGTCTCATCCAGCTTGCTGACAAACGCTGCATCCAGGGCGCCCAGGCTGTAGCCGGTGAGGTAGAAGTCGGTCACCGGCAACGAGGCATTTTGTGCACGCACGGCTTGCATCACGCGGTACATGTCTTCGGCGTCTTCCTGGGTGATACCCGGGGTGGCGAAGCGCGAGGCGGCGCTGATGAAGTCGAAACTGGTGGGCGATGACAACTGCACCACGTGGTAGCCGGCCTGGTAATACAGCTTTTTCAGGTATTCGTTGATGCTGCTGTCGAACCGCGCACCGGTGCCCGCGATCAGGAAGATCAGCGGCGCGGCGCGGTCCTGCTTGGCGATGCGATAGGTGAGCTTCTTCACTGCCCAGAAGTTATCGGGCAGGCTGAACTCACGCTCGGGGCGCATATTCAGGGTGTAATCGGATTGGTTGATCTCATCATCGGTCGGCAAGGTTGGCCGAAGATCGGGAGGCGTGGTGGCGATGGTCGCTTCGAACGGGTTGGTCAAAGGGTAGCCATAGCTGGCTTGGTCGATATCGACGGCCAGTGCTGACGCACTCAAAAATAGGCTGCCCAGCAAGGCAGCACAGCGCAAGGAACGGAGCATGACTTAATCCCTAAGAGGAAACGTGCTGAATGAAATTCGCAGGCTATGACCACCGCGTTACCACCGAAGTGCCAGGCAGCGGCACGAAAAGTCGGAAAAAACGTCGGAATCGGGGTAATAGTAGCCAGACGATACACTTTGCCATGCATTGTTGAACAGATATCTGCGCGAACACCTTGCTAACGGCCGCGGTGGGATTAAGCTGAGCGCCGTTTTTGCCTATCGGAGTGCCCCATGTCCCGCCGCTTGCCGTTGATTTTGCTGCTTGTTGCTCTGCCGTTATGGCTGGCTGCCAGTTATGCCGCACGTTATGGCTTTATGGAGGATGGGCAGTGGGTCGGCCTCTGCGCAGAGGAGGCCAGCCGCTGGGAGTGCCAGGTGCGTGCGAACCTGGGGTTGATGATTCACTTCAAGGTGCTGGGCTGGGCGGCGTTGATCACCTCGGTGTTGGGCTTTTTTGTACCGGGGCGTGCGGGGTGGGGCTTGGCGGTGCTGGGGATGGTGTTCGGGTTACCGGCCTTGGCGTTGTATAACACCACGTTTGCGGTGTTTGCGGTGGTGATTGCGGGGTTGCGGTTGGTCAGGAAGCCTGGCGGCGCCTGATGTGGCCTCATCGCAGGCGAGCCAGCTCCCACAGTTGATTGGGTTCACACATTTCTATCTGTGAGCACGGTCAAATGTGGGAGCTGGCTTGCCTGCGATAGCGATCTTAAGCCTTGCGCACTCGCAAGCAACGCCACAAAGCCGCAACCATCAGCACGCTGACCACCGCCCAACCCCAAGCCTGCTGGTTCAACAGACCTTCACGGTACAGCTGTGGCGCAATGCCGGCACCGATAATGAAGGCCAGCAGCGCAATCTCCCGACGCGGCCCGGTCACCGGGCGCACCAGGTACACCAGGGCTGGCAGCACCAGCGCCGCGCTTGGAAAGCTGCGATAACGCGGGTCAAACACCAGCGCCAGCATCATGATGGCTCCCGCAAACCCAGCGATTGCCATCAACCAGCCTGCGCGTTGCTCCAGCCAGTTGAACGCTCGCTCACGCCACCCGTCACGGGCGCCGAGGGTCAGGGCGGCGTGGGCCAGCACCAACAGGTTCAAGACCACCAGCAAGCCTGCCCATACCCATTCATCGTTGAAACGCGCAGTGACGCGGGTCAGTTCGGCCCAGGTGCCGATGGAGCAGGCAGCCACCGCACCGAGCAGTGGCAGGAGCACCGCGGAGCGCTTGCTGCGAACGCGGCCACCGAGCGTCAGGGTGCCGAGCAGAATCACTGCGCCTACGCCCAGCCACAACGGCCAGTACGGCACATTGGTCACCGGCCCTGCGAGGATGCCCTTGTCCTGGCGGTCTGCATCGAACAGCCCCCAATAACCGCCCACTGCGCCTTCACTTGCACGTTTCCATGGCTGGTCAAACGCTTCGATCAGGTTGTAGCGCCAGCCATTGGCTTCGGCCATGGCGACAAAGCCGCGCATGAACTTGGCTTCATTCACCCGGCTCGGCACAGCAGTCTCGCGCTGACGGCCTTCGCTGGGCCAACCGGTCTCGCCGATCACGATGTCCTTGGGCGCGAACTTGTGGCCGAAGGTCTGGCGTACATCGCCTACATGCTTGAGCGCCTGGTCGATGCCGGACGGCTCATCTTCCCAGTACGGCAGCAGGTGAATGGTCAGGAAGTCCACCGCCGGCTCGATTTCCGGGTGTTGCAGCCAGAACTCCCACACATCGGCATAGGTGACCGGTTGCTTGATCTGGCTTTTGACTTGATGGATAAGCGCCACCAGTTGCTTGGCCGTGACTTCCTTGCGCAGCAGCGCCTCGTTGCCGACGATCACCGAAGTGACGATGTCGGGATTGGTGTTGGCCGCCGCGATCAGTTCGTTGATTTCTTTCTGGGTCGCCACCGGATCACTGCTGACCCAGGCGCCGGCCATGACCTTCAAACCATGCTTGCGCGCCATGCCCGGCAAGGCTTCCAGGCCGGTCATGGAGTAGGTGCGGATGCATTCAAAGCGTGTGGCCAGCAAGGCCAGGTCGGCATCCATGCGTTCGGGGCGCAGCTTGAATGGCTGGTCAAACGGCGACTGGTCCTTGTCGAAGGGCGTGTAGGACGCACACTGCAACTTGTGACTGGCGCTCGCCACATCCGGCAGCACTACCGGCCGGCCGAGGCCATACCAGTAGCCGGCGAGGGCAAGCACACCAAGGATCAAGGCAAGAAAATAGGGCAGGGCAGGAAAGCGGGCAGTCGCAGGCATGGTCGGCTTATCTGGGGGAGCAAAGGCGCGCATCTTACCCGGATTTGGCGCGTGCCAGTGCGGCTGCATAATTTTGACATGCAAACTTCGGGCGGGATTCTGAGGATAACTCCTACAAAATGTCCTGCTGGCGATGTGATGTCGTTTCTTGCTCAACCAAGGTCGCCCACAGAGCAGGGCAAAGGCCTACGCAGGTTGATGATAAAACTGTCAGTACTCCACTGATGCCTCAGCAACCGGATCGATGCGCGTGAAGGGGGCGCGGTGCACCGCATAACAACAGGTTGATGTCGCTCGGCATCCGTCGGGCGCAGCACTTTCGGGGAAGTACATATGAAGATGCGACGACTCTTGGGCGCAGCTGCCACGCTGGTAGTTGCGATGGGCTCCACACTGGTCAGTGCCGACAGCAAAACCCTGAGCATCGGTTACGTGGACGGTTGGTCCGACAGCGTTGCCACGACCCATGTGGCGGCGGAAGTGATCAAGCAAAAGCTTGGTTATGACGTGAAACTGCAAGCGGTCGCCACGGGGATCATGTGGCAGGGCGTCGCCACCGGCAAGCTCGATGCCATGCTGTCTGCCTGGCTGCCGGTGACCCATGGTGAATACTGGGCCAAGAACAAGGACAAGGTGGTCGACTACGGCCCCAACTTCAAGGATGCAAAAATTGGCTTGATCGTACCGGAGTACGTCAAGGCCAAATCCATCGAAGACCTCAAGACCGACACCACCTTCAAAAACAAGATCGTCGGCATCGACGCCGGTTCAGGCGTGATGCTCAAGACCGACGACGCCATCAAGCAATACGGCCTGGACTACAAACTGCAAGCCAGCTCGGGCGCGGCGATGATCGCTGAGCTGACACGTGCCGAAGACAAGCAGGAATCCATTGCGGTAACCGGTTGGGTGCCCCATTGGATGTTCGCCAAGTGGAAACTGCGTTTCCTGGACGACCCAAAAGGGATTTATGGTGCTGCTGAAACCGTCAACAGCATCGGCAGCAAGGGCCTGGAAAAGAAAGCGCCGGAAGTGGCAGCTTTCCTGAAAAAATTCCAGTGGGCCTCCAAGGATGAAATCGGTGAAGTCATGCTCGCTATCCAGGAAGGCACCAAGCCAGACGCAGCGGCCAAGGATTGGGTGGCCAAGCACCCTGAGCGCGTCGCTGAGTGGACCGCTAAATAAAAGCCGCTGATGTACCCCTGTGGGAGGGGGCTTGCTCCCGATAGCGGTAGGCCAGTCACAGATTTTTTGACTGGCACATCGCTATCGGGAGCAAGCCCCCTCCCACATTGGTTTCGCACCGCCTCAAATCTTCCTGCGCTTTGGCCATCCCTCGCTACACTCGATCTACTACTAAGGTCGTCTGGAACCTCTTCCGCAGCCGCATACAGTGGATATGTTCCAAAATAATAAAAAAGCTGTGCTGCGAGGATAAAAACAATGAACGACAGCATTTACCTCTCGATTCAAAACAGCCCGCGTTTCAAGGAGCTGGTCAGGAAAAGGGAAAGATTCGCCTGGATTCTCTCGGCGATCATGCTAGGGCTTTACTCCGCTTTCATCCTGTTGATTGCCTACGGGCCACAAATACTGGGGGCCAAGATCAGCCCCGGTTCCTCGATTACCTGGGGCATTCCCCTGGGCGTCGGGCTGATTGTGTCTGCCTTCATTCTCACCGGCATCTACGTACGCCGGGCCAACGGCGAATTTGACGACCTGAACAATGCGATTCTCAAGGAGGCTGCGCAATGATCCGGCGTCTATTGGCTATATTCGGCGCTTCGCTGTTTGCTCCGGCCGTCTGGGCGGCGGACGCATTGACCGGTGAAGTGCACAAGCAACCGCTGAACGTCTCGGCCATCGTGATGTTCGTCGCGTTTGTCGGCGCCACCCTGTGCATCACGTATTGGGCGTCCAAGCGCAACAAGTCGGCGGCTGACTACTATGCAGCAGGCGGCAAGATCACTGGTTTCCAGAATGGCCTGGCGATTGCCGGCGACTACATGTCGGCCGCGTCCTTCCTGGGGATTTCCGCGCTGGTGTTCACCTCCGGCTACGACGGCCTGATCTACTCGATCGGCTTTCTGGTGGGCTGGCCGATCATTCTGTTCCTGATCGCCGAGCGCCTGCGTAACCTGGGCAAGTACACCTTTGCCGACGTGGCGTCCTATCGCCTCGGGCAAACCCAGATCCGCAGCCTGTCGGCCTGTGGCTCGCTGGTGGTGGTGGCGTTCTACCTGATCGCGCAGATGGTTGGCGCGGGCAAGTTGATCCAGCTGCTGTTCGGCCTGGATTACCATGTGGCGGTGATTCTGGTCGGCATTCTGATGTGCCTGTACGTGTTGTTCGGCGGCATGTTGGCGACCACCTGGGTGCAGATCATCAAGGCAGTGCTGCTGCTCTCCGGTGCTTCGTTCATGGCGCTGATGGTGATGAAGCACGTCAACTTCGACTTCAACACGCTGTTTGCCGAGGCGATCAAGGTTCACCCTAAAGGTGAAGCGATCATGAGCCCGGGTGGGCTGGTGAAAGACCCGATCTCGGCATTCTCCCTTGGGCTGGCCCTGATGTTCGGTACCGCCGGCCTGCCGCACATCCTGATGCGCTTCTTCACGGTGAGCGATGCCAAGGAAGCGCGTAAAAGCGTGCTGTATGCAACCGGCTTCATTGGTTACTTCTACATCCTGACGTTCATCATCGGCTTTGGCGCGATTCTGCTGGTCAGCACCAACCCGGCGTTCAAGGATGCAGCAGGCGCCTTGCTTGGCGGTAACAACATGGCGGCGGTGCACCTGGCCAACGCGGTGGGCGGCAGTATCTTCCTGGGCTTCATCTCGGCCGTGGCCTTCGCCACCATCCTTGCGGTGGTTGCCGGCTTGACCCTGGCCGGTGCTTCGGCGGTGTCCCATGACCTGTATGCCAGCGTGATCAAGAAAGGCAAGGCCAACGAGAAGGATGAAATTCGCGTATCGAAGATCACCACCATCGCCCTGGCGGTGCTGGCGATTGGCTTGGGCATCCTGTTCGAAAGCCAGAACATTGCGTTCATGGTCGGCCTGGCGTTCTCGATTGCCGCCAGCTGTAACTTCCCGGTGTTGCTGCTTTCCATGTACTGGAAAAACCTCACCACCCGTGGCGCCATGATCGGCGGCTGGCTGGGCTTGATCAGTGCCGTGGGCCTGATGATCCTCGGCCCGACCATCTGGGTCTCGATCCTGCACCATGAAAAGGCGATCTTCCCGTACGAATACCCGGCGCTGTTCTCGATGATCATTGCGTTCATCGGCATCTGGTTCTTCTCCATCACCGACAAGTCGGCGGCGGCGGAGAAAGAGCGTGCGCTGTATTTCCCGCAGTTTGTGCGTTCGCAGACTGGCCTGGGGGCGAGCGGGGCGGTTAATCACTAAGTCGTCAGATGCATAAGAGATACCTCGGTCGCAAGGCCGGGGTATTTTTTTGCCTGGGTCTTTTGTGTTGCCTGGGCTGGCCTCATCGCGGGCAAGCCCGGCTCCCACAGGTTGACTGTGTGAACCCGATCGACTGTGGGAGCTGGCTTGCCTGCGATGGCGGTAGATCAGGCCACACAAACAAAAACGGCCTCCGCTAAGGGAGGCCGTTCTCATTACAAGCAAGCCGTTAAGTGCTTACTTGCGATCTTCCAGCTTGGTAATGTCACGCGACTCGTAGCCGGTGTACAGCTGGCGTGGGCGGCCAATCTTGTACGGGCTGGAGAGCATTTCTTTCCAGTGGGAAATCCAGCCTACGGTCCGCGCCAGGGCGAAGATCACGGTGAACATGCTGGTTGGAATGCCGATCGCCTTGAGGATGATCCCCGAGTAGAAGTCGACGTTCGGGTACAGCGAGCGCTCGATGAAGTACGGGTCGGTCAGGGCGATCTCTTCCAGGCGCATGGCCAGTTCGAGTTGCGGATCGTTCTTGATGCCCAGTTCCTTCAGCACTTCGTCGCAGGTCTGCTTCATGACGGTCGCGCGAGGGTCGCGGTTCTTGTAGACCCGGTGACCGAAGCCCATCAGCTTGAATGGATCGTTCTTGTCCTTGGCCTTGGCGATGAACGTGTCGATGTTGGATACATCGCCGATTTCATCGAGCATGGTCAATACGGCTTCGTTCGCACCGCCGTGGGCAGGGCCCCACAGTGCGGCGATACCGGCGGCGATACAGGCAAACGGGTTGGCACCCGAAGAGCCGGCCAGGCGGACGGTAGAAGTGGAGGCGTTTTGCTCGTGGTCGGCATGGAGGATGAAGATCCGATCCATTGCCTTGGCCAGCACCGGGCTGATCGGTTTGATCTCGCACGGGGTGTTGAACATCATGTGCAGGAAGTTTTCCGCGTACGTCAGATCGTTGCGCGGGTACATCATGGGCTGGCCCATGGAGTACTTGTAAACCATTGCGGCCAGGGTCGGCATCTTGGCAACCAGGCGGATCGCGGAAATTTCGCGATGCTCGGCGTTATTGATGTCCAGGGAGTCATGATAGAAGGCCGACAGGGCACCGACCACGCCGCACATGACGGCCATCGGGTGGGCGTCGCGACGGAAGCCGTTGAAGAAGGTCTTCAACTGCTCGTGAACCATGGTGTGGTTCTTCACGGTGCTGACGAACTGGGCCTTTTGCTCGGCTGTTGGCAATTCGCCATTTAGCAGCAGGTAGCAGGTTTCCAGGTAGTCCGACTTTTCAGCCAGTTGTTCGATCGGGTAGCCGCGATGAAGCAGAATGCCATTGTCACCATCGATATAGGTGATCTTCGACTCGCAGGAAGCGGTCGACATGAAGCCTGGGTCGAAAGTAAAACGGCCCGTGGCCGTCAGGCCCCGTACGTCGATAACATCGGGACCAACGGTGCCGGTTAAAATGGGCAGCTCGACGGGGGCTGCGCCCTCGATGATCAACTGCGCTTTTTTGTCAGCCATGTGGCCTCCTATTTATGCTTCAAATCATCAGACAGACCCCCCACGCAGGGCCCGCACCACTATATTGATATAAATCCAGATGTCAATTTGCCTAAAGTCTTGCGCCAGAAGGCTTTAACCGTACTTTTTCGTCGAAATTGCCTGCCATTTACGCCTTTTATCCCGCCAGCGCAATCAGCTATTAGGGTGAGGTGCGCGCGTTGTCATTAGTAACCTAACTGTCTATACTCGGCCACCGACCGCCAAGGGCTTTTGGGCTTGCTTTCATTGGGGGTCGCACTCCCTGGGTGGTGCTTACCTGACCAGTCGCACTCCCCAACAACTTTGCCCTGATTGTTAGGGGCTCTTCAGTGTGAAAAAAAGCCGTGAATAGCCAACGACCTGTAAACCTAGACCTAAGGACCATCAAACTCCCCATCACCGGCGTTACGTCGTTCCTGCACCGTGTTTCCGGCATCATCCTGTTCCTGGGCTTGGGCATCATGCTTTATGCATTGAGCAAATCCCTGGGTTCCGAGGAAGGTTACGCCGAGGTGAAGGCATGCTTGACCAGCCCGCTGGCCAAGTTCGTAGCATGGGGCCTCCTGTCCTCTCTTCTGTATCACCTGGTAGCCGGTGTGCGCCACTTGATCATGGACATGGGCATCGGTGAGACGCTGGAAGGCGGCCGCCTGGGCTCGAAAATCATCATCGCCATTTCCGTGGTGCTGATCGTTCTGGCAGGAGTTTGGATATGGTAACCAGCGTAACGAATCTGTCGCGTTCGGGCCTCTATGACTGGATGGCACAGCGTGTGTCTGCGGTCGTTCTCGCGGCTTATTTCATTTTTCTGATCGGATACCTCGTCGCAAACCCGGGCATCGGCTATGAGCAGTGGCACGGGCTGTTTTCCCACAATGCGATGCGAATCTTCAGTCTGCTGGCCCTTGTAGCCCTGGGCGCACACGCCTGGGTCGGCATGTGGACCATCGCGACCGACTACCTGACGCCGATGGCGCTGGGCAAGTCCGCGACTGCAGTACGTTTCCTCTTCCAGGCAGTATGCGGCGTCGCGATGTTCGCTTACTTCGTCTGGGGTGTGCAGATTCTTTGGGGTATCTGATTCATGGCTAACATTCCAACTATTTCATTCGACGCCATCATTATTGGTGGCGGCGGTGCGGGCATGCGCGCTGCGCTGCAGCTGGCCCAGGGTGGTCACAAGACTGCCGTGATCACCAAGGTGTTCCCGACGCGCTCCCACACCGTATCGGCCCAGGGTGGCATCACCTGCGCCATCGCCTCCGCCGACCCGAACGATGACTGGCGCTGGCACATGTACGATACCGTCAAGGGTTCCGACTACATCGGTGACCAGGACGCTATCGAGTACATGTGTCAGGAAGGCCCGGCCGCAGTGTTCGAGCTGGACCACATGGGGCTGCCGTTCTCGCGTACCGAGCAGGGTCGTATCTACCAGCGTCCATTCGGCGGCCAGTCGAAGGATTACGGTAAAGGCGGGCAGGCTGCCCGTACTTGCGCTGCGTCCGACCGTACCGGTCACGCGCTGCTGCACACCCTTTATCAGGGCAACCTGAAAGCCGGTACCACGTTCCTGAACGAGTACTACGCTGTTGATCTGGTGAAGAACGGCAAGGGCGAGTTCGTCGGCGTGATCGCCATCTGCATCGAAACCGGTGAAACCACCTACATCCGCGCCAAGGCTACCGTGCTGGCGACTGGCGGTGCAGGCCGTATCTACGCCTCGACCACCAATGCCCTGATCAACACCGGTGACGGCGTCGGCATGGCACTGCGTGCTGGCGTACCGGTGCAAGACATCGAAATGTGGCAGTTCCACCCCACCGGCATCGCCGGCGCCGGTGTACTGGTCACCGAAGGTTGCCGTGGTGAAGGTGGTTACCTGATCAACAAGCACGGCGAGCGTTTCATGGAGCGTTATGCTCCGAACGCCAAAGACCTGGCTGGCCGTGACGTCGTGGCCCGTTCGATGGTTAAAGAGATCATCGCCGGTAACGGTTGTGGCCCGAATGGTGACCACGTACTGCTCAAACTCGATCACCTCGGTGAAGAAGTGCTGCACAGCCGCCTGCCAGGTATCTGCGAACTGTCCAAGACCTTTGCCCACGTTGATCCAGTGGTTGCTCCGGTTCCGGTTGTTCCGACCTGCCACTATATGATGGGCGGCGTACCGACCAACATTCACGGCCAGGCGATCACCCAGAATGCCGAAGGCGTGGACGAGATCATCCATGGTCTGTTCGCGGTAGGTGAAGTGGCTTGTGTATCGGTTCACGGTGCCAACCGCCTGGGCGGCAACTCGTTGCTCGACCTGGTAGTGTTCGGTCGCGCGGCCGGCCTGCACCTGGAAAAGGCGCTGACCGACGGCATCGAATACGATGACGCCACCGACGCCAATATCGAAGCGGCCCTGGCGCGCCTGAACGCTCTGAACGAGCGCACTGATGGCGAAGACGTGGCAACCCTGCGTCGCGAGCTGCAAAACTGCATGCAGAACTACTTCGGTGTGTTCCGTACCGGCGAATACATGCAGAAAGGTATCGCCCAGTTGGCTGACCTGCGCAAGCGTATCGCCAACGTCAAGATCAACGATAAGAGCCAGGCGTTCAACACCGCTCGTATCGAAGCCCTTGAGCTGCAAAACCTGCTGGAAGTGGCTGAAGCGACGGCGATCGCCGCCGAGGTTCGTAAAGAATCCCGTGGTGCTCACGCTCGTGAAGACTTTGAAGATCGCGATGACGAAAACTGGTTGTGCCACACCCTGTACTTCCCGGGTGACAAGCGCGTAACCAAGCGTGCCGTGAACTTCTCGCCGAAGACGGTGCCGACGTTTGAACCGAAGATTCGGACTTACTAAGGGTGGCTGCCATGTTGAAAGTCAGTGTTTATCGCTACAACCCTGATCAGGACGCTGCGCCGTTCATGCAGGAGTTCCAGGTCGATACCGGTGGTAAAGACCTGATGGTGCTGGATGTACTGGCACTGATCAAAGAGCAGGACGAAGGTTTCTCCTATCGTCGCTCTTGCCGTGAGGGTGTTTGCGGCTCCGACGGCATGAACATCAACGGCAAGAATGGCCTGGCGTGCATCACGCCGCTGTCTGCTGTTGTCAAAGGCAACAAGCTGATCGTTCGTCCTCTGCCAGGTTTGCCGGTTATCCGTGACCTGGTCGTCGATATGAGCATCTTCTACAAGCAATACGAGAAAGTTAAGCCGTTCTTGCAGAATGACACGCCGGCTCCGGCCATCGAGCGTCTGCAATCCCCGGAAGAGCGTGAAAAGCTCGATGGCTTGTACGAGTGCATCCTGTGCGCTTGCTGCTCGACTTCGTGCCCATCCTTCTGGTGGAACCCGGACAAGTTCCTGGGTCCAGCTGCCTTGCTGCAAGCCTACCGCTTCCTGGCAGACAGCCGTGATACCAAGACGTCCGAGCGCCTGGCTTCGCTGGATGACCCGTTCAGCGTATTCCGCTGCCGCGGGATCATGAACTGCGTCAACGTATGTCCCAAAGGCCTGAACCCGACTAAGGCCATTGGTCACATCCGTAACATGCTGCTGCACAGCGGCGTGTAACTGACGTTGTAGTAATAGCAGGACCGTTGTGCCCGTAAATGCTGCGGCGCAGGCTTCAACCGGCGCCGTAGTTTTAACTTGAGCAGCGACTTACAAAGCCGCGGCTCTTATTTTGAAGAAATGAGACAAGCAGGGGCATTCGGGTTGGTACCCGAACTATCAGCGTGATCCTAAGTGGCTTGTTTTGGTCGCTGCACTTGGCCTTTTGCAAGCAGACTCGGTGTTTTCGCCGGTGGTGTCCCCAAATCGAGGGTGACCAAGCATGCAAGAAAGCGTGATGCAGCGCATGTGGAACAGCGGCTATCTTTCAGGTGGTAACGCTGCCTATGTGGAAGAGCTTTATGAGCTCTACCTGCACGACCCTAACGCTGTGCCAGAAGAATGGCGCACCAAATTTCAGACGTTGTCTTCAGACGGCAACGCTGCCACCGATGTATCGCACGCAACAATTCGCGATCAGTTCGTGCTGCTGGCAAAGAACCAGCGCCGCGCCCAACCGGTTTCCGCCGGCAGCGTGAGCAGTGAGCACGAGAAGAAGCAAGTTGAAGTACTGCGACTGATCCAGGCCTACCGTATGCGTGGCCACCAGGCAGCCCAGCTTGACCCGCTGGGGCTGTGGCAGCGTCCTGCACCTGCAGACCTGTCGATCAATCATTACGGCTTGACCAATGCCGATCTTGATACGACCTTCCGTGCCGGCGACCTGTTCATCGGCAAAGAGGAAGCGAGCCTACGCGAAATTCACGAAGCGTTGCAGCAGACATATTGCCGCACCATCGGCGCTGAGTTCACGCACATCACCGATTCCGAGCAGCGCCAGTGGTTCCAGCACCGCCTGGAAGGCGTGCGTGGCCGTCCGGTCTTGTCCGCCGATGTCCGCAGCCACTTGCTGGAGCGCGTGACCGCGGCCGAGGGCCTCGAAAAATACCTGGGTACCAAATACCCGGGCACCAAGCGTTTCGGCCTGGAAGGCGGCGAAAGCCTGATTCCGATGCTCGACGAGCTGATCCAGCGTTCCGGTTCCTACGGCACCAAGGAAATCGTGATCGGCATGGCTCACCGTGGTCGCCTGAACGTGTTGGTCAACACCTTCGGCAAGAACCCGCGCGAGCTGTTCGACGAGTTCGAAGGCAAGAAGAAGGTCGAGCTGGGTTCCGGTGACGTTAAATACCACCAGGGCTTCTCGTCCAACGTGATGACCACCGGCGGTGAAGTTCACCTGGCCATGGCGTTCAACCCATCCCACCTGGAAATCGTTTCGCCAGTGGTCGAGGGTTCGGTACGTGCGCGCCAGGATCGTCGTAACGATGCCACCGGTGAGAAGGTTCTGCCGATTTCCATCCACGGTGACGCGGCATTCGCCGGTCAAGGCGTGGTCCTGGAAACGTTCCAGATGTCGCAGACTCGCGGCTTCAAGACCGGCGGTACCGTTCACATCGTCATCAACAACCAGGTCGGCTTCACCATCAGCAACCCGTTGGACGCGCGTTCCACCGAGTACGCCACCGATGTTGCCAAGATGATCCAGGCGCCGATCCTCCATGTGAATGGCGATGATCCGGAAGCCGTGCTGTTCGTGACCCAACTGGCAGTCGACTACCGCATGCAGTTCAAGCGTGACGTGGTGATCGACCTGGTTTGCTACCGCCGTCGCGGTCACAACGAAGCGGACGAGCCAAGCGGCACCCAGCCGTTGATGTACCAGCAGATCACCAAGCAGCGCACCACCCGTGAGCTGTACGCCGAAAGCCTGACCAAGGCCGGCGTGGTTGACGATGCGCGTGTTCAGGCGAAAGTCGATGAATACCGCAACGCGCTGGACAATGGCCTGCATGTAGTGAAAAGCCTGGTCAAGGAGCCGAACAAAGAGTTGTTCGTTGACTGGCGTCCTTACCTGGGCCACACCTGGACTGCACGTCACGATACATCCTTCGATTTGAAGACGTTGCAGGAACTGTCCGCCAAGCTGCTGGAAATTCCCGAAGGCTTCGTCGTACAGCGCCAGGTGGCGAAGATCTACGAAGATCGTCAGAAGATGCAAGCCGGCGGCCTGCCGATCAACTGGGGTTACGCCGAAACCATGGCGTACGCGACCCTGGCGTTCGAAGGTCACCCGATCCGCATGACCGGCCAGGACATCGGCCGCGGTACGTTCTCGCACCGTCATGCTGTATTGCACAACCAGAAAGACGCGGGCACCTACATTCCGTTGCAGAACCTGTACGAAGGCCAGCCACGTTTCGACCTGTACGATTCGTTCCTGTCCGAAGAAGCCGTACTGGCGTTCGAATACGGCTACTCCACCACCACGCCTAATGCGCTGGTGATCTGGGAAGCCCAGTTCGGCGACTTCGCCAACGGTGCCCAGGTGGTTATCGACCAGTTCATCACCAGCGGCGAGCACAAGTGGGGCCGCCTGTGCGGTCTGACCATGCTGCTGCCACACGGTTATGAAGGCCAGGGTCCGGAGCACTCTTCGGCCCGTCTGGAGCGTTACCTGCAATTGTGCGCCGAGCACAACATCCAGGTGTGCGTGCCGACCACCCCGGCGCAGATCTACCACTTGCTGCGTCGCCAGGTGATCCGCCCGCTGCGCAAGCCGCTGGTCGTGCTGACCCCGAAATCGCTGTTGCGTCACAAACTGGCCGTTTCGACCCTGGAAGATCTGGCCCAAGGTTCGTTCCAGACCGTGATTCCAGAGATCGATACACTGGACGCCGCCAAGGTCACTCGCCTGATCCTGTGCAGCGGCAAGGTCTATTACGATCTGTTGGAAAAACGCCGTGCCGAAGGCCGCGAAGACATCGCCATCGTGCGTATCGAGCAGCTTTACCCGTTCCCGGAAGATGACCTCATGGAGATCATCGCGCCTTATACCAACCTCACGAACGTGGTGTGGTGTCAGGAAGAACCGATGAACCAGGGCGCCTGGTACAGCAGCCAGCATCATCTGCGTCGCAGCATCGGCAACCACAACAAGGCCTTGGTCCTTGAGTACGCCGGTCGTGATGCTTCTGCTGCACCTGCGTGTGGCTATGCGTCGATGCACGCCGAGCAGCAGGAAAAACTGCTGCAAGATGCTTTCACTGTTTAACGCCTTCGCGCTGACTGAAACCGAATTTTAAGGACCTACAGATAATGGCTATCGAAATCAAAGCCCCGTCATTCCCGGAATCGGTTGCCGATGGCACCGTTGCCACCTGGCACAAGAAACCAGGCGAGGCCGTCAAGCGTGACGACCTGATCGTCGACATCGAGACTGACAAGGTCGTACTGGAAGTGTTGGCCGAAGCTGACGGCGTGCTGGGCGCGATCGTGGCTGAAGAGGGCGCTACCGTTCTGTCGAACCAGGTACTGGGTTCGATCGAAGAGGGCAGCGCTGCTGCAGCTCCTGCTCCTGCCGCCGCTGCTGCTGCACCGGCTGCACTGGCTGCTTCGGCGCCTGCCGCTGCACCGGCAGTCGGTGGCGAAGATCCAATCGCTGCGCCAGCTGCGCGTCAACTGGCTGAAGAGAACGGCATCAACCTGGCTTCCATCAAGGGCACCGGCAAAGACGGCCGCGTGACCAAGGAAGACGTGGTTGCTGCGGTTGAAGCCAAGAAGAACGCTCCGGCTGCCGCGCCTGCCAAGGCTGCTGCTCCAGCGGCTGCTGCCCCGGTGTTCGCTGCCGGCGACCGTACCGAGAAGCGCGTACCGATGACTCGCGTGCGTGCCACCGTGGCCAAGCGCCTGGTTGAAGCGCAGTCGAACATGGCGATGCTGACCACGTTCAACGAAGTCGACATGACCGAAGTCATGGCTCTGCGCTCCAAGTACAAGGACCTGTTCGAGAAGTCCCACAACGGCGTGCGCCTGGGCTTCATGTCGTTCTTCGTGAAAGCGGCCACCGAAGCACTCAAGCGCTTCCCGGCAGTCAACGCTTCCATCGACGGCGGCGACATCGTTTACCACGGCTATGCAGATATCGGCGTTGCCGTGTCCAGCGACCGTGGCCTGGTGGTTCCAGTGCTGCGTAACGCCGAGCTGATGAGCCTGGCCGAAATCGAAGGCGGCATCGCCGGCTTCGGCAAGAAAGCCCGTGACGGCAAGCTGACCATCGACGAGATGACCGGCGGTACCTTCACCATCACTAACGGTGGTACCTTCGGTTCGATGATGTCGACGCCGATCGTCAACCCACCGCAAGCCGCGATCCTGGGCATGCACAACATCATCCAGCGTCCGATGGCCATCAACGGCCAGGTCGTGATCCGCCCAATGATGTACCTGGCATTGTCTTACGATCACCGCCTGATCGATGGTAAAGAAGCCGTGACGTTCCTGGTGACCATCAAGAACCTGCTGGAAGACCCGGCTCGCCTGCTCCTGGACATCTGATAGAAGCAGCTGCAAGTTGCGAGCTACAAGCTGTAGGAAAAAGCAGCTTGGCTTGCAGCTTGTGGCTAGAAGCTTGTCGCAAATAGAGGATCTATTTTCATGACACAGAAATTTGACGTTGTAGTGATTGGTGCAGGCCCTGGCGGCTATGTTGCCGCCATCAAGGCTGCGCAACTGGGCCTCTCGACTGCTTGCATCGAAAAGTACACCGACAAGGAAGGCAAACTGGCGCTGGGCGGTACCTGCCTGAACGTTGGTTGCATTCCTTCCAAGGCGCTGCTGGACAGCTCCTGGAAATTCCACGAAGCCCAAGACGGCTTCGCGATCCACGGCATCAACCATGCTGGCGTAACCATGGACGTGCCAGCAATGGTCGGCCGTAAAGCCAACATCGTCAAAGGCCTGACTTCCGGCGTTGCCACCTTGTTCAAGGCCAACGGTGTGACTTCCATTCAAGGCCACGGCAAGCTGCTGGCCGGCAAGAAAGTCGAAGTCACCAAACCAGATGGTTCGGTTGAAGTCATCGAAGCCGAAAACGTGATCCTGGCACCCGGCTCGCGTCCAATCGACATTCCGCCTGCTCCAGTTGACAACAACGTGATCGTTGATTCGACCGGCGCCCTGGAATTCCAGGCTGTGCCTAAGCGCCTGGGCGTGATCGGCGCTGGCGTAATCGGTCTGGAACTGGGTTCGGTATGGTCCCGTCTGGGCGCTGAAGTCACCGTGCTGGAAGCCCTGGACACGTTCCTGCTGGCGGCCGACACTGCAGTCTCCAAAGAGGCGCTGAAAACCCTGACCAAACAAGGTCTGGACATCAAGCTCGGCGCCCGTGTCACCGGCTCCAAGGTCAACGGCGAAGAAGTCGTGGTGACCTACACCGATAAAGACGGCGAGCAGACCATCACCTTCGACAAGTTGATCGTTGCCGTTGGTCGTCGTCCAGTGACCAATGACCTGTTGGCTTCCGACAGCGGCGTGAACATCGACGAGCGTGGCTTCATCCACGTTGATGATCACTGCGCAACCACCGTACCGGGCGTATATGCGATCGGCGACGTGGTTCGTGGCATGATGCTGGCCCACAAGGCTTCCGAGGAAGGCATCATGGTCGTCGAGCGCATCAAGGGTCACAAGACCCAGATGAACTACGACCTGATCCCGTCGGTTATCTACACCCACCCGGAAATCGCATGGGTCGGCAAGAACGAACAGCAGTTGAAAGCTGAAGGCGTTGAAGTTAACGTCGGCACCTTCCCGTTCGCCGCTTCCGGCCGTGCCATGGCAGCCAACGACACCGGTGGTTTTGTCAAAGTCATCGCTGATGCCAAGACTGACCGCGTATTGGGCGTCCACGTGATTGGCCCAAGCGCTGCAGAACTGGTTCAGCAAGGCGCGATCGGTATGGAATTCGGCACCAGTGCCGAGGACCTGGGTATGATGGTCTTCTCCCATCCGACCCTGTCCGAAGCGCTGCATGAAGCCGCGTTGGCAGTGAATGGCGGTGCCATCCACATCGCCAACAAGAAGAAGCGCTAAGCGAGATAATAAGAAACCACGGCGGAGTTGCCCGTCGTGAGCCTTGCGCGCAAGACTCACCGCGGAATATCCGCTGGACGCAGCCTTGCGCAGCTTTACGGGCCATAAGCCCCGCAAGTTGCGCAAGCAGCAGTCACAGGTGGTGCGGCACTCATAATGAGCGCAGCGCCGAATGCGCAGTACCTAACGAAGACGGTAAAAAGCATGAATCTTCACGAGTATCAGGGTAAGCAGCTGTTCGCTGAATACGGCCTGCCAGTTTCCAAGGGCTACGCAGTAGACACCCCGGAAGCAGCAGCAGAAGCTTGCGACAAAATCGGCGGCAGCGAGTGGGTTGTCAAAGCCCAGGTCCACGCCGGTGGTCGCGGTAAAGCGGGTGGCGTCAAGCTGGTTAAGAGCCGGGAAGAAGCCAAGGCCTTCGCACAGAAGTGGCTGGGCAAGCGTCTGGTGACTTACCAGACTGATGCCAATGGCCAGCCAGTCTCCAAGATCCTGGTTGAATCGTGCACTGATATCGCTAAAGAGCTGTACCTGGGCGCTGTCGTTGACCGTTCGAGCCGTCGCATTGTGTTCATGGCCTCCACCGAAGGTGGCGTGGACATCGAGAAGATTGCCGAAGAGTCCCCAGAGAAAATTCTGAAGGCTACTATCGATCCACTGGTTGGCGCTCAGCCATTCCAGGGTCGTGAACTGGCGTTCCAACTGGGTCTGGAAGGCAAGCAAGTTGCCCAGTTCGCCAAGATCTTCGTAGGTCTGGCCAAACTGTTCCAGGATCACGATCTGGCCCTGCTGGAAGTGAACCCACTGGTGATCAAGGCTGACGGCGATCTGCACTGCCTCGACGCCAAGATCAACATCGACGCCAACGCCATGTACCGTCAGCCTAAGCTGAAGACCTTCCACGACCCGTCGCAAGACGACAAGCGTGAAGCGGACGCTGCCAAGTTCGAACTGAACTACGTAGCCCTGGAAGGTAACATCGGTTGCATGGTCAACGGTGCTGGCCTGGCCATGGGTACCATGGACATCGTCAACCTGCATGGCGGCAAACCAGCCAACTTCCTCGACGTAGGTGGTGGCGCTACCAAGGAACGCGTTACCGAAGCGTTCAAGATCATCCTGTCCGACTCCAACGTCGCTGCAGTACTGGTCAATATCTTCGGCGGCATCGTTCGTTGCGACATGATTGCCGAAGGCATCATCGGTGCAGTGAAAGAAGTTGGCGTTAAAATCCCGGTTGTTGTTCGCCTTGAAGGTAACAACGCTGAACTGGGCGCTAAAGTACTGGCAGAAAGCGGTTTGAACATCATCGCGGCTACCAGCCTGACCGACGCTGCTCAACAAGTTGTCAAAGCTGCGGAGGGCAAGTAATGAGCGTCCTGATCAATAAAGACACCAAAGTTATCTGCCAGGGTATTACCGGTTCGCAAGGTAGTTTCCACACCCAGCAAGCCATCGAGTACGGCACCCAGATGGTTGGCGGCGTAACTCCGGGCAAGGGCGGCACCGAGCACCTGGGCCTGCCAGTGTTCAACACCGTGAAAGAAGCGGTAGAAACCACTGGCGCCACTGCCAGCGTGATCTACGTTCCGGCTCCTTTCTGCAAGGACTCGATCCTGGAAGCAGCATTCGGCGGCATCAAGCTGATCGTGTGCATCACCGAAGGCATTCCTACCCTGGACATGCTGGACGCTAAAGTTAAGTGCGACGAGCTGGGCGTAGTCCTGATCGGCCCTAACTGCCCAGGCGTGATCACCCCAGGCGAATGCAAGATCGGCATCATGCCAGGTCACATTCACTTGCCAGGTAAAGTCGGTATCGTTTCCCGTTCCGGCACCCTGACCTACGAAGCTGTGAAGCAGACCACTGACGCCGGTTTCGGTCAGTCGACTTGCGTCGGCATCGGCGGTGACCCGATCCCAGGCTCCAACTTCATCGACATCCTGAAGCTGTTCCAGGAAGACCCGAAGACCGAAGCGATCGTGATGATCGGTGAGATCGGCGGTTCGGCTGAAGAAGAAGCGGCTGCCTACATCAAGGCACACGTGACCAAGCCGGTTGTTTCCTACATCGCTGGTGTGACTGCCCCTGCGGGCAAGCGCATGGGCCATGCTGGCGCAATCATCTCTGGCGGCAAAGGCACTGCAGACGAGAAATTCGCTGCTCTGCAAGACGCAGGCGTGAAAACCGTGCGTTCGCTGGCAGACATCGGCAAGGCCCTGGCCGAGCTGACCGGTTGGGCTGTCAAGTAAGCCTCGCGCTTAGCTGACGCCTCATCACACAAAGGCCACCTTCGGGTGGCCTTTGTGCATTCTGCAGGTTGCTGAAAATTAAATGTGGGAGGGAGCAAGTCGAATCGTCGCACCGCCCCTCCCGCATTCTTTGCTTGTCTTGCCAAATTAAGTACGGAAACGCGACATTAAAATGTCGCTTATCGGACAGTTCGCCCCGCAACAGTGCGTTTGTCAGCCTGATTCTGTACTCTAGCCGCCTCTTTATGCGTCCGCATCCCAAAAGGAAGCTGCGCGCTAGACCGGTCGGTCCCCATAAGGGCCGGCAGCATTTCCCTCATCCATAGGGAAGCCCTCTCTAAATTCCGATTCAGTAGTGTGGTATTTCCTCAAATGAAAGTGTTGAAAAGCCAGGATATCCTGGCGCTGGGCTTTATGACCTTTGCCCTGTTCGTGGGCGCTGGCAACATCATCTTCCCGCCTATCGTGGGCTTGCAGTCCGGGCCCCATGTCTGGATGGCCGCGCTTGGCTTTCTGATCACCGCGGTCGGTTTGCCGGTGGTCACCGTGATTGCCCTGGCCAAGGTCGGTGGTGGCATGGATGCGCTGAGCAGCCCGATTGGCAAGATCGCCGGTGGCCTGCTGGCGGCGGCGGCGTACCTGGCGGTGGGGCCGCTGTTCGCTACCCCGCGTACCGCGACGGTGTCATTCGAAGTGGGCCTGGCGCCACTGACCGGTGAAAGCCCATTGGCGCTGTTCCTCTACAGCTCGGTGTATTTCCTGGTGGTGTTCTTTGTGTCCCTGTACCCAGGTCGACTGCTGGACACCGTGGGCCGCTTCCTCGCGCCGCTGAAGATCATCGCCCTGGCCATCCTCGGCATTGCCGCGTTTGCCTTGCCGGCCGGTGAAGTGGGCGTCGCTACGCCGGAATACGTGGCCGCACCGTTCTCCCAGGGCTTTATCAATGGTTATCTGACCATGGATACGCTGGGTGCGCTGGTGTTCGGCATCGTGATCGTCAACGCGATCCGTTCACGGGGTGTCGAGTCGCCCCAACTGATCACCCGTTACGCCATTATCGCCGGCCTGATTGCCGGCGTGGGCCTGGCGCTGGTGTACATCAGCCTGTTCCGCCTGGGTTCGGGCAGCCATGCCGTGGCTGCCGGTGCCAGCAACGGCGCAGCCGTACTGCACGCTTATGTGCAACACACCTTCGGCTCCCTGGGCAGCGGCTTCCTCGCCGTGCTGATCTCCCTGGCGTGCCTGGTCACTGCCGTCGGCCTGACCTGCGCCTGCGCCGAGTACTTCAGCAAAATCCTGCCGCTGTCCTACAAGACACTGGTGGTGATTCTGGCGTTGTTCTCGCTGTTCGTGTCCAACCTGGGCCTGACCAAACTGATCGCGTTCTCGATTCCGGTGCTTACAGCGATCTACCCGCCGTGCATCGTGCTGGTAGCCCTGAGTTTCTGCAAAGGCTTCTGGCAGGAACAGGGCCGTATCGTCGGCCCGGTGATGCTGGTGTCATTCATCTTTGGTTGTATCGACGCACTCAAGGGCGCGGGCCTGGCGGGTTGGATGCCTACACAATTGGCAAACTTGCCGCTGAGCGAGCAAGGCTTGGCGTGGTTGGTGCCATCAGTGATGACGCTGGTGGTGGCCGTGGTGATCGACCGTATGCTGGGCAAGCGTAGCGAAGCCGTCGCATAACCCGCGGTTTGTGCTGCACTGAAATGCCCCGTATCAAACGATACGGGGCATTTTTTTTGAGTCGATGGCAGTGTCTTTTTTTTGGGGATGGCGTCAAAAATCTCAAGTTGAAAACACCGGTCGGTGTGGGAGCTGGCTTGCCTGCGATGGCGGTACATCGGTTGGCGCGGTGGTGACTGCAAAGACGCTATCGCAGGCAAGCCAGCTCCCACATTTGAACCGTGTCGGCCCTATCATCCTGTGTACAAGGACCCGCATGTCGTTCGTCGAAACCAATCAAGTCCATCTGCTTGCCGCCCTCTGGTTCATCCTGTGCTGGGGTGGCTACACCCGTTATGCCACCTGGAAAGCCCGGGATACGGCCTGCCTGGCCAGCGTATTGCACCTGTACCGTGAAGACTGGATGCGTCGCATGTTGTTGCGCGATAACCGCATCGCCGATGCCAGCGTGATCGGCAACCTGGAGCGTAATGCCTCGTTCTTTGCCTCCAGCACCTTGATCATCCTTGCGGGTATTCTGACCGTGCTCGGTGCTTCCGAGCGGGCGGTGTCGTTGCTGGCAGACATTCCTATGGTGCAGCAGGCCTCCCAAGGCATGTCGGAGATCAAGTTGCTGTGCCTGGCCCTGGTATTTGTCTATGCGTTTTTTACTTTCAGCTGGTGCATGCGTCAGTACAACTTCGCTGCGGTGCTGGTGGGCTCGGCGCCGATGATTGGTGAGCGGCACGTGTCGGAGCAGGAGCGCAATGCATTTGCCTTGCGGGCGGCGCGGGTGATTTCGATGGCGGCCAACCAGTTCAACTTTGGGCTGCGCGCTTATTACTTCGGCATGACCATGCTGGCCTGGTTTGTCAGCCCTTGGTTGTTCATGTTGATGAGCAGCGGGGTGGTATTGGTGCTTTATCGCCGCGAGTTTCACTCCGACGTCTTGCAGGTGATGGTGTATACCCCGACGAATATGCAAGCTTCGGATGCTGCAAAAGAGAGTGTTTCTTAAAGGCCGGATAAAACAGCTGGCAAAGAAAAGCCCGCTTTATAAGCGGGCTTTCTTTTGCAGCACTACAGGTTCACACCCGGCAATTACTGCTTGGCAGGTTCTGCAGGTGCAGCTTCTTTTGCAGCTTCGGCGTTCGATTCAGCCTGAGCTTTGGCAGCTTCGGCGTTTTCTTTCGCAGCGTCGTTCACTTTATCCTGTGCTTTAGCCATGTCTTGCTGTGCTTGCTCAGAATGTGCAGCGGCATCTTGGGCTTTGTCTTCGGATTTCTTGTCGCAGGCAGCCAGACCGAGTGCAGCGGCCAGCATCATGGAAATAGCTAATGTCTTGCGCATGGGGTGTTTCTCCTTATTGAAGATATCTACTGGCCTTTCGAACCCAAGGGGCCAGCATTAGTTCCTTTTGTCTCACAGATATATAACGCTTTTCGTACAAAAACTTTTTCCGGCGATTTAGTCCGCTGCTTTCACACTAATAAGAGTCTAAAAACAATGACCGAAAACCCCTTGTTAGAGCGTGCCGCGCGCTTTGTCTCGGCGCTGCGCCATTGTCAGGTGCTGGGTGTGGCTGTCCACGCTGCAAGCGAGGAGGGCATGACCCTGGTGTTGCCGTATGGGCCACATCTTGTTGGTGATCCCGCAACCTGTGTGATTCATGGTGGCGCCCTGACCTCGTTGATGGACACAGCCTGCGGCATGGCCACCTTGTGCGTATTACCCGAATTCGAGGTGTGCCCGACCCTGGACCTGCGTATCGACTACATGCGTGCAGCCGAGCCGCACAAGCCGGTGTATGGCTTCGCGCAATGTTACCGGGTGACCACCGATGTGATCTTCACGCGCGGGTTCGCCTATCAGGATGACCCGCAACAACCCATCGCCCATGTAGTGGGCACGTTCATGCGTATGGGCAAGCGCCTAAAAGGCACGCAAGGGCTGGGCAGCACGATCAAGGGAGAGCAGGCATGACGCATCGATTCAAGACCCGTCTGGAGCAGGCTCTCGAGCGTGGCAACTACGACGCACTGCTGGGCTTGGTGCCCTATGCCAAGCTGATCGGTATCGAATGCACCCGTCTGGGAGATGAGCTGCTGTTTCGCCTGCCGGCCAACAAGGACAATATTGGTAACCCCATATTGCCGGCGTTGCACGGCGGGGTGATCGCCGGCTTCATGGAGCTGTCGGCGGCCCTGCATCTAAGGGTATTTACCGGGGCTCCGGGCCTGCCAAAAATCATCGACTTTTCCCTGGATTACCTGCGCGCCGGCCAGTTTCGCGACACTTACGCCAAATGCCAGGTGTGCCGCCAGGGCCGGCGCGTCGCCAATGTGGCGATCACCGCCTGGCAAACCACCGAGGCCGAGCCGATTGCCACCGCCCGCGCACATTTCAAGATTGAGGAATTGGCACGCCCTTGAAATCCCGGTCTTAGCCCCCAACTTTGATGACAACCCGCCGCCAACCCTTTCGGGCGCGGCCACTGCCATCCAATTGGAGTTTGATGACCATGAGTGTGGAAACTCAAAAGGAAACCCTGGGCTTCCAGACCGAGGTGAAGCAACTGCTGCACCTCATGATCCATTCGCTATATTCCAACAAGGAAATCTTCCTTCGCGAATTGATCTCGAACGCCTCTGACGCTGTCGACAAATTACGTTTCGAAGCCCTGTCCAAGCCTGAGTTGCTGGAAGGTGGCGCGGAACTGAAAATCCGTGTGAGCTACGACAAGGACGCCAAGACCGTCACGATCGAAGACAACGGTATCGGCATGAGCCGTGAAGACGCGATTACCCACTTGGGTACCATCGCCAAATCCGGCACCGCAGATTTCATGAAGAACCTGTCGGGCGACCAGAAAAAAGATTCTCATCTGATCGGCCAATTCGGCGTGGGCTTCTATTCGGCCTTCATCGTTGCCGACAAGGTTGAAGTATTCAGCCGCCGTGCGGGCCTCGACGCCAGCGAAGGCGTGCACTGGGCGTCCAAAGGCGAGGGCGAGTTTGAAATCGCCACTGTCGACAAGGCAGATCGCGGTACCCGCATCGTGCTGCACCTGAAATCCGGTGAAGACGAATTCGCTGATGGCTGGCGCCTGCGCAACATCATCAAGAAATACTCCGACCACATCGCTTTGCCGATCGAGCTGCCGAAAGAACAGACGGCTGCCGAAGGCGAAGAGAAGCCTGCCGAGGAATGGGAAACCGTCAACCGCGCTAGCGCCCTGTGGACCCGTCCGCGTACCGAGATCAAGGACGAGGAATACCAGGAGTTCTACAAGCACATCGGCCACGACTACGAAAACCCGCTGAGCTGGAGCCACAACAAGGTTGAAGGCAAGCTGGAATACAGCTCGCTGCTCTACGTACCGGCCCGTGCTCCGTTCGACCTGTACCAGCGCGAAGCGCCGAAGGGCTTGAAGCTCTACGTGCAGCGCGTGTTCGTGATGGACCAGGCGGAATCCTTCCTGCCGCTGTACCTGCGCTTTATCAAGGGCGTGGTCGACTCCAACGACCTGTCGCTGAACGTGTCGCGGGAAATCCTGCAAAAAGACCCGATCATCGACTCCATGAAGTCGGCGCTGACCAAGCGCGTGCTCGACATGTTGGAAAAACTGGCGAAGAACGAGCCTGAGCAATACAAGAGCTTCTGGAAAAACTTCGGTCAGGTGATGAAGGAAGGCCCGGCGGAAGACTTTGCCAACAAGGAAAAAATCGCCGGCCTGCTGCGTTTTGCTTCGACTCAGGGCGAAGACGGCGAGCAGGTTGTGTCCCTGGCTGACTACCTGGCACGCGCCAAGGAAGGTCAGGACAAGATCTACTACCTGACTGGCGAAACCTACGCGCAGGTTAAAAACAGCCCGCACCTGGAAGTCTTCCGCAAGAAAGGCATCGAAGTGCTGCTGCTGACCGACCGTATCGATGAGTGGCTGATGAGCTACCTCACCGAGTTCGACGGCAAGTCGTTCGTTGACGTTGCCCGTGGCGACCTGGACCTGGGCAACCTGGATTCCGAGGAAGACAAGAAAGCCGCCGAAGAAGTCGCCAAGTCCAAAGAGGGCCTGGTTGAACGGATCAAGGCGTCCCTGGGCGAAGCAGTCAGTGAAGTGCGGGTTTCCCACCGCCTGACCGACTCCCCGGCGATCCTGGCCATTGGCGAGCAGGACCTGGGCATGCAGATGCGTCAGATCCTTGAAGCCAGCGGCCAGAAGGTCCCGGACTCCAAGCCGATCTTCGAATTCAACCCGGCTCACCCGCTGATCGAGAAACTCGATGGCGAGCAGAGCGAAGAGCGGTTTGGCGACCTGTCGCACATCCTCTTCGACCAAGCGGCTCTGGCCGCTGGCGACAGCCTCAAAGACCCGGCCGCCTATGTGCGCCGACTGAACAAGCTGTTGGTTGAATTGTCGGTTTAACACCGGTGTAGAAAAAACCCGCTTCGGCGGGTTTTTTCGTTAATCCTCCTCAACTGGAGAAAATGATGAGCCAAGTCACAGTACGTTCCGTGGTCTATCAGATTGATGGCCAGTCTTATGAAAGCCGCCTGGCGTTCGATGCCAGCCACAAGGGCCCACTGCCGGGGCTGCTGATGGCACCGAACTGGATGGGCGTGAGTGCGGGTGCCGAAGAAATCGCCAAGAGTGTTGCCGGCAAAGGCTACGTGGTGCTGATTGCCGATTTGTATGGGCAAACTGTACGCCCGACCAATGGCGATGAAGCCGGCGCAGCGATGATGCCGTTGAAAAATGATCGTCCATTGTTGAGCAAGCGTATGCAGGCGGCCTTCGAGCAACTGCAAGGCCAGACCGAGACAGCCGTTGATACGTCGAAGCTGGCAACCTTCGGTTTCTGCTTCGGCGGTTGCTGCGCTCTGGAATTGGCACGTACCGGTGCGCCGGTGAAGGCGGCTGTCTCTTTCCACGGTACCCTCGACACGCCGAACCCGGCGGATGCGAAAAACATCAAGGGTTCAGTGTTGGTATTGCATGGTGCGTCCGACCCATTGGTGCCCAAAGAGCAACTGCCAGCGTTCGAAGAGGAAATGAACGCAGCGGGTGTGGATTGGCAGTTGCTGAGCTACGGCGGCGCAGTGCATTCCTTCACCGATCCCCATGCCAATGTGCCAGGCAAGATGATGTACGACGCCAAGACCGCTGCGCGGGCTTTCCAGTCGATGCATAACTTGTTGGATGAAGTGTTCAAGGGCTGATTCTGACGCCATCGCGGGCAAGCCCTGTTCCCACATTTCAAGGTGCACACCCATCCAGTGTGGGAGCTGGCTTGCCTGCGATAGCTATTTCACAGGCAACTCAATTCGTTCTGACTCCCCCGGCACCGTCGGCCAATCCCCAGCAGCCCAGCGCTGTCTGGCGTGCTCGATCACTGCCGGATCGCTCGCCACGAAATTCCAGTTGATCCGCCGCGGCCCGTCCAGCGGCGCCCCACCAAACACCATCACATGGCAGTCGGTTTCGGCAAACAATGTCATCTCTTGCCCTGGCGGCAATACCACCAGGCTATGCACTGCCAGCGGCTCACCGTCGAGCTGCGCCTCACCTTCCAGCACATACACCGCGCGCTCCTCATGCTCATCGGGGATCAGCAAGGTGGTGGCTGTTTGCATCTGCACTTCGGCATACAACGTCGGCGAGAGCACCGGCACTGGTGACTTGAGACAGAAACCATCACCGGCAATCAGGCGCACCTGCACGCCCAGGTTATCGTTCACCGGCAAGCTCGCCGCCGGGTGATGGCTGTAATGGCCAGGGCCGGTCTCGTGGTCTTTGGGGGAGGCGAGCCATACTTGCAGGCCATGCAGGTTGAAACCACTGGCCTTGAGCGCTTCAGGGGTACGCTCGACATGGGCAATCGCGCTGCCAGCGGTCATCCAGCTGACATCGCCGGCCTGCACCACCTGATCCGAGCCGAGGCTGTCCTTGTGCTGCAAGGCGCCTTCAAACAGGTAGGTGAGGGTAGACAGGCCGATATGCGGATGTTGGCGGATATTCATGCCGGTACCCGGCGCATAGGCGGTGGGCAGCATATGGTCGAAAAACACAAAGGGCCCGACGCTACGGCATTCACGGGAAGGCAGCGGGCGCAGGATCGGCTGCCCTTCGACATCTTCGGCGCGGGGGCGGATCACGGTAAGGGTGGTCATGGTGCATCCCTGTCTGAGCGGGTTGGATGCGTCTGAGCATAACCCGCCCGATGGGAAGTTGGCGCTATGCGCTGAAGGCACCTTCCGATAATTTCGTCTCGATGCTGATTTCGGCGGTGGTCATCAGCTTGTGTACCGGGCACTTGTCCGCAACGCGATGCAACTCCTCGCGCTGCTCATCGCTCAGCACACCCTTGAGGGTCAATTTGACGCTGAGTTTGTATTTGCCTTTCTGCTCTTCGGCGGCGTCGTGGGTCACTTCAACGGTCACGCCGGTGAGCGGGATATCTTTCTTCTGCGCATAGAGCTTGACCGTCAAGGCTTTGCATGACGCCAGCGCAGCATCGAAATAGTCGTGGGGAGAGGGCGCCGAGTCGTCGCCACCCAGGCTCTTTGGCAGGTCGGTAAACAGTTCGTGGTGATTGATATTGACGCTGTGACGGAAGTTTTCAGCGTTCAATGTATTAACGGTAACAGGCATGGCGAACCTCTCAAGGGGCAGGATGAAGATCATGCAGTTATAGAGCATGCTGGCGCTCAAGTGTTCCAGTTTTTCCGCGCTGAACCTCGAAGGTAGGCGCAAGGTCTACCCGTATCAGCCCTGATTGAGGTTTCACCGTGCTTCGGACCCGCCTGAGTCTTGCCTTGTTGCTCGCTGCCAGCAGCCTTGCCGCGCAGGCCCGCGACTATGCCTACAGTGACGCGCACATGCATTACGTGGATTTTTTCCAGGAAACGGCAGGCATGGACAAACTGCTCAAGGCGATGTCCGAGAACCGCATCGAACATGTAATGATTTCCGGCATCCCCGTGGCCAAGAAGTGGCACGAAGACGAGCCCAAGCGCCCCCGCTACTACGCTGGTGATGACGCCGATGCCTATTGGTACAGCGCCACCGATGTGATTGTGGCGGCAGCGGTCAATAAGCTGACCCCTGAGCAGCGCCAGCACTTTCACCCGTTCCTGGCCGGCTTCAACCCCAACGACAAGAACTCCGCTGCTCATATCCAGCGCATGATCGACCTCAACCCCGGGCTGTGGCAGGGCATCGGTGAAGTGTTTACCCGCCACGACGACCTTACCGCCCTGACCTCAGGCGACACGCCCCGCGCCAACAACGAAGCCATGACGCGTATCTATCACCTGGCCGCTGAAAATGACTTGCCGGTGCTGCTGCACTCCAATATCACATCAAAGCGCGAGCGCAACCCGCTGTACCTGGCGGAAGTCGAAGAGCCGTTGCGTAACCACCCGCATACGCGCTTTATCTGGGCCCATGGTGGTACCAGCAAGGAAATCCATCGGCACCAGGTGCAGATGGATTTTTTGCTGCCAACCTTGAGCCGTATGCTTGAGGCGTACCCCAACCTGTATATCGACCTGTCCTGGAGCATGCTCACGCCCTATCTGCTGGATGAGGCGGGTCAGCCTCGGCAGGAGTGGGTGAAGCTGGTGGAGCGCTTCCCTGAGCGCTTTATGCTGGGATCTGACGTGGTAGGGCGTTTCAATAAGTTAGGTAAGGAGATGCGTCGCTTCGAGCCCTTCCTCGATGCATTGCCCGAGGAGGTGGCGCACAAGGTGGCGCGGGATAATTTCCTTGCCATCCTGCCCAAGCCGCCTGGCAATGGTCAGGTGCATTGATATCGCGTTTTCGTATTACATAAATGTCGGAGGGGGCCGATAACTTCCAAGACCATACTGCAGGTGGATGCAGTACTTTTTGGAAGGAATCCAGGCATGAATATCCGTAGTTTGAATATCGCGCCTCGCGCCGGCTTGGGCTTTGGCGTGCTGGCCTTGATGGTATTCGCGTTGGGCGGCTTTGCCCTGTTGCAGATGGCCAATATGCGCCAGCAGTCGGACCAGGTGGAGAACAACTGGTTGCCCAGCGTCATGGCGGTGGGGGAGATGAATCAGGACCTGCTGCGCGTGCGTGCGCTGACCCTGCGCCTGTTGGTTAACCGCGATCCGCAGGCGCTGGCACAAAACGAGCAGAAACTGACCGACCTCAAGAATGGCATGCCCCATGCGCAAGCCCTCTACGAAGCGCTGATCGTGCTCCCTGAAGAGCGCACGCTATTCGATCGTTTCAAGGCCCAGGAGCAGCAATACCTGCAACGTCAGGATCAGGTCATGGCGTTTTCCAAGGGCAACCGGCTCGACGAGGCGATCACAGTGGTCAATGGCGAGATGAATCAGCTCGCCGACCAAATTGCGGTTACCTTGCGCGATCTGGTCAACCTCAATAAAACCAGTGCCAACCAGGCGGCCAGCCTCGCGCAAAGCGTTTTCAGTCAGTCGCGTACCGGGGTGATTGGCATGATCATCCTCACGGCACTGATCACCGTTGGCCTGGCGGTCTGGCTGACCCGCAGCATCGTGTTGCCGCTGGCGCAGTCGCTGAAAGTGGCCCAGGGCGTGGCCAGTGGCGACCTGACCGGCGAGATCCGCGTGAGCGGCAGCGATGAGCCGGCGCGTTTGCAGCAGGCTCTCAAGGGCATGCAGGAGAATCTGCGCGATACTATCCGGCGCATTGCTGAATCGTCCAACCAATTGGCTTCTGCTTCCGAAGAACTCAGTTGCGTGACGGAGGATGCCACGCGCGGCCTGCATCAGCAGAACCAGGAGATCGAACAGGCGGCCACGGCGGTCAACCAGATGACGGCGGCGGTGGAAGAGGTGGCGAGCAACGCGGTGGCCACGTCCCATGCTTCACGCGATTCTGACCGCATTGCCCAGCAGGGCCGCGAACAGGTGCAGCAAACGGTGGTGTCGATTGAGGCCCTGGCCACGGATGTGACCGCCAATGTGACCCAGGTCGAGGCGCTGGCGCAAAAGGTCTATGGCATCAGTAAAGTCCTGGACGTGATTCGCTCGATTGCCGAGCAAACCAACCTGCTGGCACTGAACGCGGCCATTGAAGCGGCGCGAGCCGGGGATGCCGGGCGCGGTTTTGCGGTGGTGGCCGATGAAGTGCGTGCCTTGGCCCATCGCACGCAACAGTCGACCCAGGAAATCGAGCAGATGATCAGTGGGATTCAGCAGGGCACCGACCAGGCTGTCAGCTCCATGCAGCAGAGCAATACGCGGGCGCGTTCCACGCTGGATATCGCCAAGTCTGCCGGCACGGCGCTGGAAGAGATCGCCTCGGCATTCACCCTGATCAACGAGCGCAACCTGTTGATTGCCAGTGCTTCGGAGCAGCAGGCAGCAGTGGCGCGGGAGGTAGATCGTAACTTGACGAATATCCGCGACCTGGCGCACCAGACGTCGACCGGCGCCAACCAGACCAGCGCCGCGAGCCAGGAGCTGTCGCGGTTGGCGGTGGATCTGAATTCGATGGTGGCGCGGTTTTCGGTGTAGGGCGTGGAACCGGGTTGGCCCATTCGCAGGCAAGCCAGCTCCCACACTGGACTGCATTCCTTCAGGATGAGCGCGGTCGAAGGTGGGAGCTGGCTTGCCTGCGATGAAGGCGACGCGGTTTCAAATCAAAGCGCAAAAAAAAGCCCCGAACCAGTCGGGGCTTTTTCATGTGATCAACCTGCGAGGCTTACTTGCCCTGCCAGCGTTTCAGCACCAGGGTGGCGTTGGTGCCACCGAAGCCGAAGCTGTTGCTCATCACGGTGTCGATTTTTGCATCTTCACGGGTCTTGGTCAGGATCGGCATATCAGCAACGGCTGGGTCCAGCTCGTCGATGTTGGCCGAGCCGGCCATGAAGTTGCCTTCCATCATCAGCAGGCAGTAGATCGCTTCGTGAACGCCGGCGGCGCCCAGGGAGTGACCCGACAGGCTCTTGGTAGAGCTGATGGCCGGAGCCTTGTCGCCGAATACCGCACGTACGCCTTCCATTTCCTTGGCGTCGCCGACCGGAGTCGAGGTGCCGTGGGTGTTCAGGTAGTCGATTGGGGTATCAACGGTGGACATGGCCATCTGCATGCAGCGGATCGCGCCTTCGCCGCTTGGGGCAACCATGTCGTAGCCGTCGGATGTTGCGCCGTAGCCGACGATTTCCGCGTAGATCTTGGCGCCGCGGGCCAGAGCGTGTTCCAGCTCTTCAACCACGACCATGCCGCCACCGCCGGCGATGACGAAACCGTCACGCTTGGCGTCGTAGGCGCGAGAGGCTTTCTCTGGGGTTTCGTTGTACTGGGTGGACAGTGCGCCCATGGCGTCGAACAGGAACGACTGGCTCCAATGCTCTTCTTCACCGCCGCCGGCGAATACGATGTCCTGCTTGCCCAGCTGGATCTGCTCAACGGCAGTCCCGATGCAGTGGGCGCTGGTGGCGCACGCGGAGGAGATCGAGTAGTTCACACCCTTGATGGCGAACGGCGTCGCCAGGCAGGCGGAAACGGTGCTGCCCATGGTCCGCGTTACACGGTACGGGCCAACGCGCTTCACGCCTTTTTCGCGCAGGATATCCAGCGCTTCCATCTGGTTGAGGGTCGATGCGCCGCCGGAGCCGGCAATCAGGCCGGTGCGTACGTTCGAAACCTGGTCTTCGCTCAGGCCCGAATCGGCGATCGCGTCTTTCATGGCCAGGTAGGCGTAGGCGGCAGCGTGGCCGACGAAGCGATAGATCTTGCGATCGATCAGTTCTTCGAGGGGCAGGTCGATGGAGCCGGAAACCTGGCTACGCAGACCCATTTCGGCATATTCCGGGTTGAAGCGGATGCCAGGGCGACTTGCACGCAGGTTAGCGGTGACGGTCTCTTTGTCATTGCCCAGGCAAGAAACGATGCCCAGACCAGTGATAACGACGCGGCGCATGCGGATAACCCTTAAAAGTTGTCAGTGGAAGTGAATACGCCGACCCGAAGGCCTTCGGCAGTATAGATCTCGCGACCGTCGACAGTCACCGAACCGTCGGCGATGGCCAGGTTCAGCTTGCCCTTGAGGACGCGCTTGATTTGAATGTTGTAGGTGACTTTCTTGGCGGTCGGCAGGACTTGGCCAAAGAACTTCACTTCGCCCGAACCCAGGGCGCGACCGCGGCCCGGCAGGCCTTGCCAGCCCAGGTAGAAGCCGACCAGTTGCCACATGGCGTCGAGGCCCAGGCAGCCTGGCATCACAGGGTCGCCTTCGAAATGGCAGGCGAAGAACCAGAGGTCCGGGGTGATATCCAGCTCGGCGACCAATTCACCTTTGCCGTACTTGCCACCTTCTTCGCTGATATGGGTGATGCGATCCACCATCAGCATGTTCGGGGCGGGCAGTTGCGCGTTACCTGGGCCGAACAGCTCACCGCGACTGCAGCGCAGCAGGTCTTCCCGAGTAAAGGCGTTTTGTTTGGTCATGCGAGCTCCTCAATAATCCCATGCGGCTGGGTTGGGCAAATCTTCCCGAACCGAATGAAGCGTTCATGCCTCATAGCGGCAGCCTACACATAGACTATTGCGTTGTAGTGAAAGTCACAGCGGCAAGGTACTCAATGTACACTTGTTCACTGAAATTTTAAACCGGACCTGTTTATCGGCCCGTTCGGGTGCCTAAGACTGCCGCACTTTCGTCTTTCACGCCAGTCGCAGTTGGTTGATGGCGCGGCGCTATTGCACCCAGCGTTGCAGGATTTGCTGCAAATCCGTGCGTTTGAACGGCTTGGCCAGGTAATCGTTCATTCCGGCTGCCAGACAGGCTTCGCGGTCGCCCTGCAAGGCATTGGCCGTCAGGGCAATGATCGGCAGATCGGCGCAGCCAGGCAGTTGGCGAATCTGGCGAGTGGCTTCGTAGCCGTCGATCAATGGCAGCCGGCAATCCATCAGGATAGCAGTGAAGATCAGGCTCTCGGCGCTGCGGATCGCCTCGGCGCCGTCGGTGGCCAGGCTGACTTCAAAGCCCAGGCTGCGCAGCATTGCTTCGACCACGGTACGGTTGACCGGGTTGTCTTCCACCAGCAATACGTGGCGTCCTTCGCCGGCACTGGCCTTGCCGAGGGCGTCGGGCGTAATGGCCTGTACTTGTTGCTGATCGATGGCCAGCGGGATTTCCAGGGTAAACACCGAGCCCCGGCCTTCTTCGCTTTGAGCCCGCAAGGTGCCACCCATGCGTTCGGCCAGGGTGCGGGCGATGGGCAAGCCCAGGCCAGTCCCGCCGTAACGTCTGGAAATGGAGCTGTCGGCCTGCTGGAACGCATCGAACATCAGCTCCAGGCGTTCGGCGCAAATACCGATACCGCTGTCGCGCACGGTGCAGGTGAACCACACCAGTTCGTGGTCCAGGGTTTGCCAATGGGGCTCGACGGTCACGCTGCCGCGTTCGGTAAATTTCAACGCATTACCGATCAGGTTTACCAGGATCTGCCGGATCCGCGTCGGATCGCCTCGCACCCGTAGGGCCTCCATGCCCGCAGGAATCGGCAGCTCCAGGCTCAGCCCGCGTTGCTGGGCACTGTGCTGGAACGCTTGGGCGCAACTGTTGATCAGGTCGGCAAGGTTGAACGCAATATGTTCCAGTTCCAGGGCGGCGCGCTCAATGCGTGAGAAGTCGAGGATGTCGTTGATCACCTTGAGCAGGTGCTCGGTGGACTCGGAGGCCAGCGCCGCGTACTCGGTCTGTTCGGCAGTCATGTCGGTGGTTTCCAGCAGTTGCAACATGCCCAGCACGCCGTTCATGGGCGTGCGCAGTTCATGGCTCATCATCGCCAGGAAATCCGATTTGGCATTGTTCGCACGCTCGGCCTCCTCGCGGGTCTGGATCAACTGGGCCATGGCTTGTTGCTGCTCGCGACTGGCCTGGTTCAGGCCTTCGGCCAGGTTGTTGATATGCCGCGAAAGGTCACCCAGCTCCGAATCATCGACAATCGGTAGCGGGGTTTTGTAATCGCCTTGCTGGATAGCCTTGACCGCATGGCCCATCGCGCTTATTGGTTGCGACAGGCTTGCCGCCAGGCGTCGTGCCAACAGGAAGGTAAACAGCAAGGCGAACAGCGCCAGGATCCCGGCCTTGAACAGGATTTCCTGCTGACGCTGGCTGAACGCGTCGTTGGACATGCCGACAATCACCCGCCCCAGGTAGTCGGCTCGGGGTGCCTTGGGTTCGTTGAGGTTGTCTTGGAAAAAGTCATTGTTGAGCTGGATGTGTTGCAGGCGGATTGGCGCCTGGAACACCTTCACGGACAGCGAGCGGTCGCGTCTTTCCGACGGCTGCTCGACATACACCAGAATGTTTTCGGCACTGTTCTGAATCTCCAGGAAGCGCACGTGAGGCGTGGCCAAGGTCGCACGCAGCAGCGCTTCAAGCACATCGTTGTTGCCGGAAATCACTCCATACTCAGTCGCGGGCGCCAGTTGGTTGGCGATCAATTGGCCGGTGTGGTCCAGCTCCTGGCGCAAATCCTGGATCCGTACGAAGGTAAAGAAGCTGATCAACAGCAGGGTCAACAATAACGCGGGGCCCAGGGTAATGAGCTGGGTGCGGGTGTTGATATCCCAACGGCGACGCAAGGTCATGGGCGTTTCTCTCCTTCGGCCAAGCGGGCGGCGACGGCGGTTTCATCAACCTGTTCGATGCCCAGTGAGCGCGCGACTTGCGGGTTGCCCACGACTTTGAAGTGTTGCGGGTACAACGTGTGCGGCCAATTGGCCGGCGGGTGATCCAGCAGGCGGTCGAGCACGGCAAGCCAGTCGGGCTGATCGCTGTAGGTGCTGGCCAGGCTGCCGGCCCGGACAAACCCGGCATTGGGCCCTATCAGGGGCAGTTGCTGGGCGTAGCTGCTCAGCAACAGGTTCTTTACTGTTTTGGGGTTGTACAGTTGCGGGTCGTCAAGGCCGAGCAGCACATCGCTGTTCTTGAACAGGGTTTGCAGCGGACGGCTGTCACTGGTGTTGTCCCAGAGCTGAGGCACGATTTCCAGGCCCAGGGGGGTGGCAAACCGGATCAGCTCGCGCAGCAGGAATTCACTGTCGGCACCGTAAAGCACGCCGATACGTCGTGCCTGCGGCAGGGTGTCGGCGATCAGGCGCAACTGACGCTCCAGCGGCGGGTCGCTCCATAGCAGGCTGATTTTGGCCGGGTGCGTATTGCCCAGGCGTTGCCGAGCCTGCAGACGGCTGATGCGCAGCACCAGGGTCGGCGGTCCCTGGGTATCCAGCAGGCGCCAATCGAGGCTGGGCAGGTCGAGGAGGATCAAGCGAGTGCCGGCGGGCAACTGGCTTGGTGCCGGCAAGTTCTTGAGCGGGGTGAAGCTGACCCGGTCGTCGGGGCGCTGCTGGGCAAGGGCCTGGGTGAAGGCTTGCACCCCGGCGCCGTCTTCGGCAGCCGTCAGCAGGATATCGGCACTCCACGCCGGCACCGCCAGCAGCAGGCACGCGAGCAGCACGCCACGGCGCCACAATCGTGAAAGCAGCAAGAGGGTCATCCGTGACTGATCGGCCATGTCAGAAGTCCAGCTCGGCGCTGAAGTAGAGAACGTGACGATGGTCGTAATTATTGTCGGCCCAGGTGGTGGGCTGGTCATCAAGGCGTTGCTGCAACATGCCGGCCAGCTCCACATTGGTTTTGCCCACGGCAATGCGTTTGGCTACCCGCAGGTCGACCCGTTGGAAGCGATACTGGTTAAGGGCGTCGTCGCCATAGTAGAACAGGGCGCTGGACCACCCCTGGCCCCACTCTCGCAGCCAACCGGCCGAGCCGCTGTTGCGCGCGGTTTGCGCCTTGTCCCGCGGGTTGCTGGAAGTAGCGTCGACATAAGCGTAGGTCAGGCGCAGGCGGTCGGTGTTGCTCATGCGCCAGTCGAACTGTGATTCGGCACCGGTAAAGCGCGAGCTGTTGGCGTTGCTGGCGATGTATTGGTTGTTGCGCAGCGGCGAGCTGATCATGTCGGTGATTTCGTCATAGAACAGCTTCACGTCGACATTCAGCCCCAGGTCGGCAAAGAACCCGTTGTAGCCCAGTTCCCGGGAGCGCATCAACTCTTTGTCGAGGTCGCCAGGGCCGCGCGTCACGACAAAATATTGCCCGGAGTTTTGTCCGTAGGCCGGGGAGCTGAGGTTGTTGACGCGGTAGCTCCAATTGACGTTGTTCTCGAACATGTCCGGCGAGCGGATCGCCTCGGAGTAAACCGCCCGCAACCCGTGACGGGGGTTGATCAGGTAATTGACCGCCACACGCGGCGTCAGTGAGTCGCCGCTCAGGTGACTGTCTTCGTACATGGCGCCACCCTGCAGCAGCCAGTGTTCGCTGGCCCGCCATTCCAGGTGCCCGAACAGGCGCCAGGTGGTGTCGTCCAGGGTTCCATTGAAGTAGGTGTCCGAGTCGGCGCGGTCATAGCGATAGTTGATGCCGCTGACCAGGCGCAAGCTGTCGGAGAGGCTGAAGGTGTCCTGGATCTCCACGTCGTAGCGGCTTTCGCGGGTGCTTTGGTCGATATCGCCGCAGACGGTGTCCTTGCCGCCGTGGTTTTTCCATTGATCCAGCACCTGGTTGGCCAATGCCTGCTCGGCGGCGCTTCCCGGGGGTGGGGAGCCTTGGCTGTAGGTGTCCATGTGCCGCGCCAACAGTTCGGCATAGTTGGGGTTCAGTTGCCACAACTGGGTTAACTGCGGGCTGAACGAGACCTTGGCATCACAGGCTTTCCAGACCTGTCGGCGGTCCCATTGCTGGGCTGAACCCTGGATATACAGACTGTGATCGGGATTGAAGTCGAAATTCCAGCGCAAAGAGCCAGCGTAGTCCTTGGCGACAACATCGGAATTGCTGCCGCCTTCGCTGATCCCGTCAAACACCGGGGTGTAGGTATAAGGGCGCTGATTGGTGCCTTCCTTGGCATTGAGTTGCCAGTCGATACTTTGTTGCGCGTTCAGCGTCTGGCTCACCGCCAGGCTGAAACGGTTGAGACGGCGACCGTCACGGCGGTCGGCGCCGACCGCGTCGCTGTCAAAACCATCGTCCTGTTGCCCGGACAGGGATAAGCGCAAATCGCCGGTTTCCCAACCCACGCCCTGGCTGGCATAGAAGTCGTTGATCCCCCGTTCGCCGCGGGTGACCTTCACCCGCGAGCCTTGGCTGTTGGCGGGGGAACGGGTGAGGATATTGACCACCGCCATCAGTGCATTGGCGCCATAGCTGACGGTGTTGGGGCCGCGAAATACCTCGATGCGCTCGATATCTTCCATGGCCACCGGGATATCGCTCCAGTCCACCGTGGCCAGGCCGGCACGGTACACCGAACGCCCGTCGATCAGCACCTGCATCCGCCGCGCATCACTGGCGCTGGTGCCGTGGTAGTTGACCGACGCCTGGTTGCCGGTGGTATAGCCGACCATCATCCCGGGCACCAGGCGCAGCAGTTCGGCGATGTCCCGTGCGCCGCTGGCCTTGATCAGCTCACTGTCGATCACCGTCATGCTGCCGGGTACGGCGGCGGCCGATTGCTTGAGGCGCGTGGCGGTCAACACCTGCGGCAGCGGCTGGCTGTCGAGAAACAGATCGTCAGCCAGTGCAGGTAGGCTGCACAACAGCATCAACCATAGAGATGAGCGAGGAGGAGGGCCCAGGTACACGGCACGGCCTTGTTAATGACGGATAGCCGCCCATGTTAACTGAGGTGGGGCTATTTGCCAGTCGTCGGACTTGCAATTACTTCGTACAAACGTGGCATTTTCCGACAAGTGCGCGAATTGATACGGGGGCTGGCCGCAAGCCGGGCGCTCCGTATAATGCCGCCATCGCCATTGGTATGGATTAACGGATTGCATATGACTCAACAGCGCCCTATTGCGGTCCTGGGAGGCGGAAGTTTTGGCACCGCCGTGGCTAACCTGCTGGCCGAGAACGGCCACGCCGTGCGTCAGTGGATGCGCGACCCCGAGCAGGCTGAAGCCATTCGCGTGCGCCGGGAAAACCCCCGTTACCTTAAAGGCATCAAGATTCATCCAGCTGTCGAACCGGTTACCGACCTGCTGGAAACGCTCACTGCGTGCGACCTGTGCTTCGTCGCGCTGCCCTCCAGTGCGTTGCGCTCAGTGCTGGCGCCGCACGCCGAGCGCCTGGCAGGCAAGTTGCTGGTCAGCCTGACCAAAGGCATTGAGGCCCAGACCTTCAAACTGATGAGTGAAATCCTCACCGAGATTGCCCCACTGGCCCGCATTGGCGTGCTGTCCGGGCCGAACCTGGCACGGGAGGTGGCCGAACACGCCTTGACCGCCACGGTGGTTGCCAGTGAAGACGACGCCTTGTGTGAGCAGGTACAGGCCGTGCTGCATGGCCGCACCTTCCGGGTCTACGCCAGCGCCGATCGCTTTGGTGTCGAGTTGGGCGGGGCGCTGAAAAACGTCTACGCGATCATTGCCGGCATGGCCGTCGCCTTGGGCATGGGTGAAAACACCAAGAGTATGCTGATCACCCGTGCGCTGGCCGAGATGACCCGCTTTGCGGTGAACCAGGGCGCCAACCCGATGACGTTCCTGGGCCTTGCGGGCGTGGGTGACTTGATCGTCACCTGCTCATCGCCCAAAAGCCGCAACTATCAGGTAGGTTTTGCCCTGGGCCAAGGGCTGAGCCTGGAAGACGCTGTGACGCGTCTGGGTGAAGTGGCCGAAGGGGTCAACACCCTCAAGGTATTGAAGGCCAAGGCCCAGGAAGTGGGGGTGTATATGCCGCTGGTCGCCGGTTTGCACGCGATCCTGTTCGAAGGGCGCACCTTGGAGCAGGTCATCGAGTTGCTGATGCGGGCCGAGCCCAAGACCGATGTCGACTTTATTTCTACCAGTGGTTTCAACTGAGGAACGCGCCATGAACGATCCGAAAGCAGCCCCCAAATATGAGTCGATTGCCTTGCGCATCCTGTGGATGCTGGCGTTTGCGCTGGTGTGGCAGGTGGCGCAATTGCTGCTCGGCGCGTTGGTGGTGGTGCAATTGATTTACCGGCTTGTCTACGGTGCGCCGAACCTGGGCCTGATGAATTTTGGCGATAGCCTCAGCCAGTTCCTGGCGCAGATCGGCCGCTTCGGTAGCTTCCACACCGACCAAAAGCCTTGGCCGTTTGCCGATTGGCCAGCCCCGCGTGCACCCGAAGGCGAAGTCGCCCACAGCGTGCCGCCAGCACCGCACCCGGTGCGTGATGAAGAGCCAAAGCTATGAAGTTGTGGGTTTTGCGCCACGGGGAGGCCCAGGTGCACGCCCGCACGGACGCTGAACGCAATCTTACCGAGCATGGCCGTGCCGAAGTATTGCGCAGCGCTGCGCACCTGATCGGGCAGCCGCTCAGTGCCATCATCGCCAGCCCTTATGTGCGGGCGCAGCAGACGGCTCAATTGGTGCGCGGAGTTTTGGGGTTCGAGCCGGATGTGCGCACGGTGCCGTGGTTGACGCCCGATGGTGATGTTCAGCAGGTGCTGAGGGAACTTGATACTGATGACGACGTGTTGCTGGTCAGCCATCAGCCTTTGGTGGGCAGTTTGATCAGCTTTTTGCAGCATGGGCATCAGCGTCAGCCACAGCCGATGTATACGGCCAGTCTGGCGGAGCTTGAGGGGGATTTTCCGCTGGCGGGTTTGATGCGTCTGGTGGGGGTGAAGAATCCCTGGGCATAAGGGGCGAGGCTGGGCCTGTGGCGAGGGAGCTTGCTCCCGTGACGACCTGCCAGCCGACACAGCTATACCGAGTACATATCCATTCCTGTGATAACGGCTGATATTGGTTCCGCTTTTACAGCGGGTCACTTTTGAAAAGCGCAAAAGTAACCCAAACGCTCTTGCCCCACCACTCGGCACCTCGCTCAGGCTCGGTGTGCCCGTAATCCGCCATGGATTTGGGGGGCCGCCGCCACGCGCCATCCATGGCGCGGGGCGGCTAAACCGGCATCCCTGCAGGTTTACCCCCCAAATCCCTGTCGAATTCCGGCCAGCGTGGTTTGACGGGGCGCCTAAGATCAAGATCAAAAGCAGATCAAGAGCGGCTCGCTTCGCATCGTGGTTACGGGGGGGGCTCGTGTACTTCGCCAGCAGGCCGTTGGCTTTGTGTGTGCTATACAGTCAGCCAAGCAAGTGCTTGGTTGGCTGTATCTCGGATCACAAAGGAGCGCGTCCCATGCCTGTCGCTTTTCGTTTGCCGTTGCAGGTCTTCTTCGAGCGTGAAGCGCGGCACCCGCGTAAGGTTTTTCTGGTGCAGCCCATTGACGGTGGCGAGGTGCAGACCCTCACCTGGGGCGATGTCGGCCACCAGGCCCGGTGCGCCGCTCATTGGTTGCGTGCACGAGACTTGCCCCAAGGTTCGCACATCGCCCTGATCTCGAAAAACTGCGCGCACTGGATCATCGCCGACCTGGCGATCTGGATGGCCGGGCACGTTTCGGTGCCGCTTTATCCCAACCTCACCGCTGACTCTGTCGCCCATGTGCTGACCCATTCCGAGGCGGCGTTGGCGTTGATCGGCAAGCTCGATGACTGGCCGGCAATGGCGCCGGGTGTGCCAGCGGGTGTGCCAACCATTAGCCTGCCGCTCTGCCCGGCGGGGACGTTCGATTTCAGCTGGGCGGACCTGCAAGCCTGCTCACCGATCCAGGACCATCCCGAACCCCTTGGCTCGACACTGGCCACCATCGTCTATACCTCCGGGACGACCGGTTTGCCGAAGGGTGTGATGCAAACGTTCGGGGCACTGGGTTTCGCTGCCACTCGCGGCACCGAGTTGTTCGGCCTGGGGGAGGGCGATCGGTTGCTGTCCTACCTGCCGCTGTGCCACGTCGCCGAACGCATGTTTGTGGAAATGGCGGCGATCTACACCGGGCAAACCGTTTTTTTTGCGCAAAGCCTGGACACCTTCCTGCAAGATTTGCGCAGGGCCCGGCCGACGGCCTTGTTTGGCGTGCCACGTATCTGGACCAAATTCCAGTTGGGTGTCTACGCCAAGGTCCCGGAAAAACGTCTCGACACCCTGTTACGCCTGCCTTTTATCGGCAAGCGCGTCGGTCATAAAGTGCTCGCGGGACTGGGGCTGGATGCACTGCGTATTGCCCTGTCCGGTGCGGCACCCGTGCCCGAGGCCTTGCTGGGTTGGTATCAGCGCCTGGGCCTGGACGTGCTGGAGGTGTACGGCATGAGCGAAAACTGCGGCTATTCCCATGTGTGCCGCCCCGGTGCACAGACGCTGGGTTGGATCGGCCTGCCCTGCCCAGGTGTAGAAGTGCGTATCGACCCATCAGGCGAAGTGCAGGTACGCAGCGGCGCGACCATGCTGGGCTACTTCAAGGACCCGCAAAAAACCGCTGAGACCCTTACCGAAGATGGCTTCCTGCGTACCGGCGACAAGGGTGAGCAGGACGCAGACGGCCGTCTGCGCTTGACCGGGCGCCTCAAGGAGATTTTCAAGACCAGTAAAGGCAAATACGTGGCCCCGGCGCCGATTGAAAATCGTCTGGCCGAACATGCACGCATCGAACAGGTGTGTGTAGTCGGCGAGGGGCTTGGCGCACCGATCGGGCTATGCGTGTTGTCGGCACAGGGCCAAGACCGCCAAACGCTTGGAACCCACCTTGACCACTGGCTGGCACAGGTCAACGCCGGGCTGGATAGACATGAGCGCTTGCGCCAATTGGTGGTGGTGAAAGACAACTGGGCGGTGGAAAACGGCTTTCTCACGCCGACCTTGAAGATCAAACGCAACGTGATCGAGTCGACGTACGGGCCACATTTGCACACTTGGAGCGAGCGCGCTGAAACCGTTCTGTGGCAGGATTAGGATCGTAATAAAACCAACAAGGACAACCCTATGAGCCTGTGGCGCACCCAACCGAATATCGAACAACTCAACGCGATTCAGAAAAACACCATCGGTGAGTTGCTCGATATTCGTTTCGAAAGCTTCGACGAGCACTCCCTCACTGCCAGCATGGTGGTCGATCACCGCACCCATCAGCCCTACGGCCTGCTGCACGGTGGCGCCTCGGTGGTGCTGGCCGAGAGCGTCGGCTCCATGGCTGCTTACCTGTGCATCGATGCCAGCAAGTTTTATTGCGTGGGCCTTGAGGTCAATGCCAACCACCTGCGTGGCGTGCGCAGCGGGCGGGTGACGGCGGTGGCCAAGGCCATTCATATCGGGCGCACCACACAGGTATGGGATATCCGCCTGAGCAGCGATGATGGCAAGGCCAGTTGCGTCTCGCGCCTGACCATGGCCGTGGTGCCGCTGGGCGAAAACCCGCCGGCACGATAGGCGTGGCGTGAGTGTCATCATTCCTGGCAGTTACAGTCATTGCTGCAGGCGGCCGGCATGGTGACAATCAACCTCTGTTTTTATCGATGGAACCTGTATGTCGCAGCACGTGTTTTTTACCCACGCCAATGGCTTCCCTTCGGCCACCTACGGCAAGCTGTTTGCCGCGCTGGCCCCGGAATATACGGTGGCGCATCTGCCGCAGCACGGTCACGACCCCAGGTTCCCGGTGGATGATAACTGGCAGAACCTGGTGGACGAGTTGATCCACCACCTTGAGCAACAGCCGGAACCCGTGTGGGGCGTCGGCCATTCCCTCGGTGGCGTGCTGCATTTGCACGCGGCCATGCGTTGCCCGCAGTTGTACCGTGGCGTGGTGATGCTGGATTCGCCGGTGCTCACCCGTGCCGACCGCTGGGTGATCCGCGCCGCCAAGCGCTTTGGTTTTATTGATCGACTGACACCGGCCGGGCGTACCCTTGGCCGGCGTGAAGAATTCACCGACCTGGACACCGCGCGCAGCTACTTCGCCGGCAAAACCCTGTTTCGTGGCTTCGACCCCGAGTGCTTCGACGCGTATTTGCAGCATGGCTTGCAGCAAGTCGGCGACCGCCTGCGCCTGCGCTTCGACCCGGCCACCGAAATCAGCATCTATCGCGGCGTGCCGCACACCAGCCCGGGCCAGGTACGCCAGTTGAAAGTGCCACTGGCCGTGGTGCGCGGTCGCCAGAGCCGAGTGGTCATGCGTCACCATGCCAGCGGCGTCGGCCGCTTGCCCATGGGCGAAATGCTCACTATGCCGGGCGGTCATATGTTCCCCCTCGAACGCCCCCAGGACACGGCTGCCTTGATCAAGAACCTGTTCGCCCGCTGGCAAGCCCGCGAGCGCAGTTGCGCATGAGTACGCCGGTCGAAGAAGTTCGCCTGAGCCTGGCGCATATCGAATTGGCCGCGCACCTGTTCGGGCCCGAGGATGGCCTGCCGGTGATCGCCCTGCATGGCTGGCTGGACAACGCCAACAGTTTTGCGCGCCTTGCGCCGAAGCTGCACGGGTTGCGCATCATTGCTCTGGATATGGCCGGGCACGGGCATTCGGCCCATCGCCCGGCAGGCGCGGGTTATGCCTTGTGGGATTACGTCTACGACGTGCTGCAGGTGGCCGAACAATTGGGGTTGAAACGTTTTGCATTACTTGGCCACTCCCTGGGCGCCATCGTCTCGCTGGTGTTGGCCGGGGCGTTGCCGGAGCGAGTGACGCACCTGGGTTTGATCGACGGTGTGATCCCGCCGACCGCCAGCGGCGAGAATGCAGCCGAGCGTCTGGGCATGGCCTTGCAGGCGCAACTGAACCTGCAGGACAAGCGCAAGCCGGTCTACAACACCCTCGAAAAAGCGGTTGAAGCGCGAATGAAGGGCGTGGTGGCGGTCAGTCGTGAAGCGGCGCAACTGCTGGCCCAGCGCGGTTTGATGCCGGTGCCTGGCGGTTACACCTGGCGCAGCGACAGTCGCCTGACCCTGGCATCGCCGATGCGTCTGACCGATGAACAGGCCATGGCTTTTGTGCGTCGCGTCAGTTGCCCGGCGCAGTTGGTGGTGGCGGCTGACGGCATGTTGGCGAAACATGCCGAATTGCTTTCTCAGCTACCCTTCAGCGTTACCACGCTGCCAGGTGGCCATCATTTGCACCTGAATGATGAGTCCGGCGCCGCTCTTGTTGCAGACTGTTTCAATCGGTTCTTCTCCACGCCTTGACTTGGCGGGGTCAACTGCCGAGGCTGGGCGGATTGAAAGGGAGTCAACCATGAACACACTCAACATCGCTGTGACCTCCATTGGCCAGGGCCTATCGATCCGATGAGCCTGGGTAAAGGATGTATCCGTGCCCTTGGCCTTTGCTGTTTCAGCCCCCTGGTGTTTGCCGCCGATGTGCCAGGCAGCCAGGATTTACCTACCGTATCCCGCCAGGTCGACGCGCAAATTGTCGACTATCGCCCCGCTGAAGAGAAGGAACGCATCTACCCCATGGGCGCGATCCGCAAGATCAGCGGCCAGTTGCGTTACGAAGGCCAGGCCACCGCGCGCGGCCAGGCCACTGCAATCACCTATGAATTGCCCGCGGAGCACAGCTCCAGCGCCGCCTTTACTGCAACGCGTGAAGCTTTGCAGGCCAAGGGCGCGCAGCTGTTGTTCTGGTGCCAGGCCCGCGATTGCGGCGAGAGCAGTCTGTGGGCCAATGAAGTGTTCGGCAACGCCAAGCTGGTGGGGGCCGACGGCCAGCAGGAATACCTGCTGCTGCGCCTGGCCGCCCCGCAGAACAACTCGCTGGTCGCGCTGTACGGCATTACTCGCGGCAACCGACGCGCTTACCTGCATGTGGAGCAACTCGATGCCAGCGCGCCTTTGGGCGATCTGCTACCCACCTCGGCCACCCTGCTGCGAGAGCTCAAAAGCACGGGCGAGTTGGATCTCCCTGCATTGGCCGCCGAGCCTGATGACACCTGGCTGACCTTGATTTCCCGTGGGTTGAACCTTGATACCACCTTGCGCGTGAGCCTGACCGGCCCGAAAGCCGAGGCCTGGCGCCAGGCCCTGGTCGACAAGGGCGTGCGCGCCGCACGCCTGGAAACCGGCAGCGGTGACGCTAAGGGTTTGCACCTGCATCTGATACGCTGACCGTTACAAGGCGAACGGACCCGTGCCGTTCGCCTAAGCTCTCTTCCTACAGCCATATTCTCGAGATACCCGATGCTCAATAACGATCGCCTGCTGGTGCAAATCCTGCTGCTGGTGCTGTTTGGTGCCAGCTTCTGGGTCATGGCGCCGTTCTGGTCGGCGCTGTTCTGGGGCGCGGTGCTGGCGTTTGCCAGTTGGCCGCTGATGCGTTTGCTCACTCGCTGGCTGGGCGGACGGGAGTCCCTGGCTGCTGGCATCCTGACCTTGGGCTGGATGCTGCTGGTGGCGGTGCCGCTGGTGTGGCTGGGGTTCAACCTGGCCGACCATGTGCGCGATGCGGTGGCGCTGATCAAAGACATTCAGGTCGACGGCTTGCCCGAGGCGCCGACCTGGTTGGGCTCGATCCCGTTCGTCGGCGAGCGTCTGGTGGCGATGTGGGACAGCATTGACCAACAAGGCGCGGCGTTGATGGTCAGCATCAAGCCGTACCTCGGCCAGGTCGGCAACTGGTTGCTGGCACGCAGTGCGCAAATTGGCGGCGGTATTCTTGAGCTGACCCTGAGCCTGGTCTTCGTGTTCTTTTTCTACCGTGATGGGCCGCGCCTGGCGATGTTTGTGCACCGTCTGCTGGAGCGGCTGATCGGTGAACGTGCCGGCTATTACATCGAGCTGGTGGCCGGTACGGTGCAGCGGGTGGTCAATGGTGTGATCGGCACAGCGGCGGCCCAGGCCTTGCTGGCGCTGATCGGCTTTCTGATCGCCGGCGTGCCGGGTGCGCTGGTGCTGGGTATTGTTACCTTCCTGCTCAGCCTGATCCCCATGGGCCCGCCGCTGGTGTGGATTCCGGCCACGGCCTGGCTGGCGTGGAAGGGTGACTACACCTATGCGGTGTTCCTGGGGGTATGGGGTACGTTTGTGATCAGCGGTGTGGACAACGTGCTCAAGCCGTATCTGATCAGTCGTGGCGGTAACCTGCCGTTGGTGATTGTGCTGCTGGGGGTGTTTGGGGGGTTGATCGCCTTTGGCTTTATCGGGCTGTTTATCGGGCCGACGCTGCTGGCGGTGGCGTACAGCCTGTTGACGGACTGGAGCGCTACCCAGGCGCAAGTGCGTCGTGACGACAAGCCGTGTAATTGAGGGGCTAGGCATCAGGATGTGATGTGACGCGGCACCTGTGGGAGGGGGCTTGCTCCCGATGGCGGCCTCAGGGCCGGCCAGGATGTTGGATCCGACTGAGTACATATCCGTTATTTGGGTAACGGCTGATATTGGTTCCGCTTTTACAGCGGGTCACTTTTGAAAAGCGCAAAAGTAACCCAAACGCTCTTGCCCCACCACTCGGCACCTCGCCTAGGCTCGGTGTGCCCGTAATCCGCCATGGATTTGGGGGGCCGCCGCCACGCGCCATCCATGGCGCGGGGCGGCTAAACCGGCATCCCTGCCGGTTTACCCCCCAAATCCCTGTCGAATTCCGGCCAGCGTGGTTTGACGGGGCGCCTGAGATCAAAAGCAGATCAAGATCAAGATCAAGATCAAGATCAAGATCAAGATCAAGATCAAGATCAAGATCAAGATCAAGAGCGGCTCGCTTCGCATCGTGGTTACCGTGGGTGCGGCAAGCTGCACAGTTGTATAGAAGGGAGAAGCCTCAGCCCCTCGGCAACCACATCACGGCAGTCAACCCACCACCCGGCGTGTCCTCCAGGCTCAAGTGCCCGCCTAGCCGCTCGACGGCCTCTCTGGCAATGGTCATCCCCAAACCGACCCCTCCGGAGTTGCGGTTGCGCGAGCCCTCCAGCCGGAAGAATGGTTCGAACACTGCTTCGCGTTTATCGGCGGCGATCCCCGGGCCGTTATCGATCACCCTGATCACCAATGCGCCACGGCTGTCGGCCAGTTCTACCCGGGCCATACCGGCATAGCGCAGCGCGTTGTCGATCAGGTTGTTGAGGCATGAGCGCAGGGCCATGGGCTGCACTTGCAAGGGCGCGCAGGTGCCTGAAAATTGCACGTCGCAGCCCTGGTCCTGGGCGTTCTCGCTGAGGGACTCCACCAGCGCCTGCACGTCGAGCCAATGCCGCGTCTCGCTGGTGCGTTGTTCGTGCAGGTAGCTCAGGGTGGCGTCGAGCATATCGATCATGTCGTTCAGGTCCTGACGCATCTGGCCTTGCAGCTTGGTGTCTTCGATCTGTTCCAGGCGCAGTTTGAGGCGTGATAACGGGGTGCGCAGGTCGTGAGAGACCGCACCGAGCATACGTGCTCGCTGGCTGACTTGTTCGCGGATGCGCTTTTGCATCAGGTTGAAGGTCGAGGCTGCTTGCCTTGCCTCGCGCGGGCCGGATTCCACCAGCGGCGGGCTGTCGAGGTCGACGCTCAAACGCTCGGCTGCGGCACTCAGGCGCTGGATCGGCCGGCTCAGCAGCTTGGCGCCGTACCAGGCGGCAATGATCAGCGAGATGAATTGAAACGTCAGCGGTACCAGCGGGCCACCAAACCAAGGGCGAGGTTCCTTGCGCAGCGGTTTGAGGGTGCCGTCCGGTTGTTCGACGAATGCCTGGGGAGGCGGAGGCGGTGGCCGGCCGTAGTGGTGGAACCAGAAGAGCGCCAGCACGTGGGCCAGTACAATGGCCACCAGCAATAGGCCGAACAGTCGCCCGAACAGCGTATTGAAGGTGGCGCGCATCAACCGATATCCCGGGCGTCGAACAGGTAGCCTTCGCCGCGTACGGTCTTGATCAACTGCGGGGCCTTGGGGTCATCCCCCAGTTTCTGGCGCAGGCGTGATACCAGCAAGTCGATGCTGCGATCAAAGGCTTCGATGGAGCGACCACGGGCCGCATCCAGCAGTTGCTCGCGGCTCAATACGCGGCGCGGGCGTTCGATGAACACCCACAGCAAGCGAAACTCGGCGTTGGACAGCGGCACCACCAGGCCGTCATCGGCCACCAACTGGCGCAGTACGCTGTTGAGGCGCCATGTGTCGAAGCGGATGTTGGCCCGTTGCTCGGTGCGGTCATCGCGCACCCGGCGCAGGATGGTCTGGATACGGGCCACCAGCTCCCGGGGCTCGAACGGTTTGGACATATAGTCATCAGCGCCCAGTTCCAGGCCGATGATGCGGTCGGTGGGTTCGCAGCGGGCCGTGAGCATCAGTATCGGAATGTCCGACTCGGCACGCAGCCAGCGGCACAGCGACAACCCGTCCTCGCCCGGCAGCATCAGGTCCAGTACCACCACATCGAAGGTTTCCGCTTGCATGGCTTGGCGCATGGCGGCGCCGTCGGTGACGCCCAAGGCCAGAATATTGAAGCGCGCCAGGTAGTCGATCAGCAGTTCGCGGATCGGCACGTCGTCGTCGACGATCAGCGCACGGGTGGTCCAGCGCTTGTCTTCGGCGATCGTCGTGCCTTTAGGCTCTTCGTTTACGGGGACGGAAGGGGTCTGCATAGTGCGATCATCTGCCTGAGTAGTGCTGTCAGCATAGGCGCCCAGCGCCGTGGCTGGAAATGCTGGGCGTGCGATAGTGTGCGAGGCTAGCCGGGCGGCGTGTTGAGGGCGTGTCGTGAATGTATCGACTTTGAAACAAGTGCTCGAAATCGCGTGTATCGGGCACTTGATCAGTATTTACCGATCATCGGATCCCGCAACGGCGCTGCTTGCGCTACAATCCGCGCCGATTTCGACTTGCCTGAGAGCCCATTCCAATGTCCGTCTGCCAGACTCCTATCATCGTCGCCCTGGATTACCCCACTCGTGACGCCGCACTGAAGCTGGCTGACCAGTTGGACCCCACGCTATGCCGGGTCAAGGTCGGCAAGGAACTGTTCACCAGTTGCGCGGCGGAAATCGTCGGCACCCTGCGGGACAAAGGCTTCGAAGTGTTCCTGGACCTGAAATTCCATGACATCCCCAACACCACGGCAATGGCCGTGAAGGCTGCGGCCGAAATGGGCGTGTGGATGGTCAATGTGCACTGCTCCGGCGGCTTGCGCATGATGAGCGCGTGCCGCGAAGTGCTGGAACAGCGCAGCGGCCCCAAACCGCTGCTGATCGGCGTGACCGTGCTGACCAGCATGGAGCGCGAAGACCTGGCCGGTATTGGCCTGGATATCGAGCCTCAGACGCAGGTATTGCGCCTGGCGGCTCTGGCGCAGAAAGCCGGCCTCGATGGCCTGGTATGCTCGGCCCTGGAAGCCCAGGCCCTGAAAAACGCCCACCCGTCGTTGCAACTGGTGACGCCGGGTATTCGCCCGGCGGGCAGCGCGCAGGATGACCAACGCCGTATCCTGACCCCGCGCCAGGCCCTGGATGCCGGTTCGGACTACCTGGTGATCGGCCGTCCGATCAGCCAGGCGGCGGATCCGGCCAAAGCGTTGGCCGCGGTGGTTGCCGAAATCGCCTGATTCTCAGGGGAACACGGTAAAAAATGTGTGAGGGGGCTTACCCCCCAAATCCCTGTCGAATTCCGGCCAGCGTGGTTTAACGGGGCGCCTAAGATCAAAAGCAGAGCAAGAGCAAGAGCAAGAGCAAGAGCAAGAGCAAGAGCAAGAGCAAGCAGCGAGTCAGCATGGTCATCGTGGGCAAGCCCTAATGCCAGTCAGTCAAGCGTACATCGCCCTCTGTAGGAGCGAGCTTGCTCGCGAAAAACGTCGACGATAACGCGTGTTGTCTGAATGAACGCGGTGCCTGTGAGTTTTTCGCGAGCAAGCTCACTCCTACAAAAGCCTAGGGCAAGCCCCCTCCCACATTTAGATCTGCCGTGTGTCAGCTGACTTTTAGTATCAACTTCCCGAAGTTCTCGCCGCTGAACAGCTTCATCAGCGTTTCCGGGAATGTCTCCAGCCCCTCGACAATATCCTCCTTGCTCTTGAGCTTGCCCTGGGCCATCCAGCCGGCCATTTCCTGCCCGGCCGCCGCGAAGTTCGCCGCGTGGTCCATCACCACAAACCCTTCCATGCGCGCGCGATTGACCAGCAATGACAAATAGTTGGCCGGGCCTTTGACGGCTTCCTTGTTGTTGTATTGGCTGATCGCGCCGCAAATCACCACGCGGGCTTTGAGTGCCAGGCGGCTGAGCACGGCGTCGAGAATATCGCCGCCGACGTTATCGAAATAGACGTCCACGCCCTTCGGGCATTCGCGCTTGAGGGCGGCAGGTACGTCTTCGCTTTTGTAGTCGATGGCGGCGTCAAAGCCCAGCTCATCGAGCAGGAACTTGCACTTGTCGGCACCGCCGGCAATCCCCACCACGCGGCAGCCTTTGATCTTGGCGATCTGCCCGGCGATGCTGCCCACGGCACCCGCGGCGCCGGAAATGACCACGGTGTCACCGGCTCTCGGCGCACCGGTCTCCAGCAGGGCGAAGTAAGCCGTCATGCCGGTCATGCCCAGGGCAGACAGGTAACGGGGCAGGGGCGCAAGCTTGGGGTCGACCTTGTAGAAACCACGGGGCTCGCCGAGGAAGTAGTCCTGCACGCCCAGGGCGCCATTCACGTAGTCCCCCACCGCGAAGTTCGGATGGTTCGAGGCAATCACCTTGCCGACGCCCAGCGCCCGCATCACTTCGCCGATGCCGACCGGCGGGATATAGGACTTGCCCTCATTCATCCAGCCACGCATGGCCGGGTCGAGGGACAGGTATTCATTGCGTACCAGGACCTGGCCGTCGGCAGGCGTGCCCACCGGCACTTCCTGGTAGGTGAAGGTCTCTCGCGTGGCCGCACCGACCGGGCGTTTGGCGAGCAGGAATTGGCGGTTGGTCTGGGCGGTCATGGCAAGGACTCTTTGGAAATGAATCATGAGTGATAGCCCTTCAGTGACGCCAGGGCAAGGTTGCCTGCGGGAGGCGAATGCCCGTCGATAGGCATCGCTGATAACCATCCCGGTAGACTTATCACTGCGATTCATGCAGCGCTAACCCGCCGTCTGATAGTGCTGACGCGCTAATCCCTGTGTTGGCTAGACTCGCGCCACCGTTACCACTCCCATAGGACAGTTCCCATGAGCATGACATTTTCTGGCCAGGTCGCCCTGGTAACCGGCGCCGCCGCGGGTATTGGTCGCGCCACTGCGCTGGCGTTCGCGGCCGAAGGCTTGAAGGTGGTCGTTGCCGACCTCGATGTGGCGGGGGGCGAGGGCACTGTTGCGCTGATCCGCCAGGCCGGCGGCGAAGGGGTGTTTGTGCGTTGCAACGTCACGCTCGAAACGGACGTACAGCAATTGATGGCGCAGACGGTCGCCATCTATGGACGACTGGACTATGCCTTCAACAACGCCGGGATTGAGATCGAGAAAGGCAAGCTGGCCGACGGCAGCCTGGATGAGTTCGATGCCATCATGGGGGTTAACGTCAAAGGCGTCTGGTTGTGCATGAAGTATCAGTTGCCGCTGTTGTTGGCCCAGGGCGGCGGAGCAATCGTCAACACGGCATCGGTGGCCGGGCTGGGGGCGGCGCCGAAGATGAGCATCTATGCGGCGTCCAAACACGCAGTGATCGGCCTGACCAAGTCGGCAGCCATTGAGTATGCGAAAAAGAAGATCCGCGTGAACGCGGTCTGCCCTGCCGTGATCGATACCGACATGTTTCGCCGCGCCTACGAGGCCGACCCGCGCAAAGCCGAATTCGCGGCGGCCATGCACCCGGTCGGGCGCATCGGTAAGGTGGAGGAAATTGCCAGCGCCGTGTTGTACCTGTGCAGTGATGGTGCCGCCTTTACCACCGGCCAGTCCCTGGCGGTGGATGGCGGCGCGACAGCCATCTAGGACGGCAAGTCGCACCGCGTTCGAAAACAGGGCGAGGTGCTGTGGGGCGTTTCCATAGCGGGCAGTGGGCCGTGCCCGAATATGTATCAGTAGGTAAATAATCTAATAAAATCAATACTTTAATAAATCTTCCCGGCAAATTTTGGTGAGCTTCTGTGCTTAACTGTTTTGGGTTAACAGACAGTTGAAGTGAGTGGCTCATGGATTTAGGGATCGATCGACAAGCCCTGGTACCGGTTGTTCAGCAAATCGTCAGCGCGGTGGCGCATTGGATTCGCAAGGAAGGGGTGAGCCCCGGAACGCGCTTGCCGTCCATTCGGCAATTGGCCCTCGACAACCTGCTGAGCCAGTCCAGCGTGATTGAGGCGTTCGAACGGCTGGTGGCCCAGGGGCTGCTGGCCTCCAGGCACGGCTCGGGCTTCGTGGTGGCGCAACCTGCAGCGACCCACGAACACCACTGGTATGAAGGCGCGGAGCAGGGATGGGGCGCTTTTACCGACAGTCCCGTCGGCGAGTTGAAACTGGGGTGTGGCTGGCTGCCGGACGACTGGCGCGAAAGCGATGACATCAGCTATGCAATTCGCGAACTCAGTCGTACCGATACCGGGGCTTTGTTCAGCTACAGTACGCCCTTGGGGCTGCCGACGCTGCGTGAACAACTGTTCAAGCGTCTGACCCAGATTCACATAGCCACCCGCCTGGACTGTATTCTCACCACCCATGGCGCCAGTCATGCCCAGGACCTGCTGATACGCACCTTGCTCAAGGCCGGTGATGAGGTCGTGGTGGAAACACCCGGGTATGGCAACCTCTATCGCCAGTTGGCCTTTCAGGGTGTGACCCTGCTGGAGGTCCCGCGCGCCCGTGGCGGCCCGGATATCCCTGCCTTGGAAACGCTGCTGCAAACCCATCGGCCCAAGTGCCTGTTCATCAATAGCCTCTATCACAACCCCACCGGCACCAGCCTGTGCCGTTCGGTGGCGCAGCGGTTGTTGGAACTGGCGCGAGAGTGGGATTTCCTGATCATCGAAGAGGATGTCTACGGCGACCTGCAACATGCCAGTTGCACGCGCTTGTCGGCGCTGGACCACGGTGACCGGGTGATCTATGTGTCGAGTTTTTCCAAGACCCTGAGCAGCGCCCTGCGCGTGGGCTACCTCTGTGCCAGTGCCACGCTCATTGAGCAATTGGCCCATCTCAAGACTCTGACGGGCATCGGCACCTCGCGCTTTGCCGAAGCAATGGTGGCAACGTTGTTGAGCAACGGCACTTACCGTAAGTGGGTGCAGCGCCTGCGCAAGCACCTGAATGCGCAGATGGCTGCAACGTTGCAGGTGCTTGAGGATGAAGAGTGGCAGGTCTTTGCCGTTCCCGCTGGGGGCATGTTCCTGTGGGCGCGACCGGGCATCCCGGACCCGTCGCGACTGCAAGCCTGTGCCCGGCGGCTCGGCGTGCTGCTGTCGCCCGGGGCGCTGTTCAGTCCCACCGGAGAGCGTAGCGACTGGCTACGCATCAACGTGGCCTACGCGGCGGATCAGCGCGCACTGGCGTTGTTCCGTGCCATGGGGCCGACCAGATCGACCTCGACCATTCTGAAAACGACGAGCATGTAGCTTTTTGCCATTATTGCGGCGCCAGCGGCTTGTGCTCAGTGCCCTGGGGTTGCCACTCTCGCTGCTTGTAAACCTGGCTTATGGCATCTGCCATTGCAAGAGGATCAAGTGCAATGATTTGGGGCGTGCAACGACAATTCGCCAACCTTGGCATGGCAAAAAAACTGGGCTTGGGTTTTACCTTGGTACTCCTTCTGACGGCCCTGGTAGCGGCGATCGGTGTGGGGGCCCTGCACACCGTCGGCCAGCGCTTTGATGGCCTCAAGCAGATGTCTTCGCTCAATAGCGAGTTGCTCAAGGTGCGTGTGATCGAGCAAAACTACGCGCTGCACGCCGACCCCCAGGCCGTTGACGCCCTGCATAACAGTGTTGACGCATTGCTGGCCCAGGCCATCAGCCTCAAGGCCCGGTCCGCTGTCAACGAGCGGGTGATGAGTGATGTCGAGCAAGCTTTGATTGCCTATCGCAAGGCGTTCGATGAGTTCGTCGACTTGACCCAGGCCAAGGACCTGGCGCTGGAAATGGCCAGTTGGTCTGTATCCAGCGTGGCGAATAACCTGGACGTGTTGCAAGCCGGCCTCGCCGACGACGGCGCTTATGGCCTCAAGGAAAGCCAGGGCAAGGAGGGCGCCGAGTTTATCGAGCAGGCGGGGCAGGTCAGCCAGGTGTCGCGCCTGATGCTGCAAGCCATGAACGAAGCGCGAGTGCGCCTGGACCAGAGCCGCAAGGCTGAGGCAGACGACGTCGGCCAGGGCAAGATCGAGCAGGCCGACCAGGCCCTGGCCGAGGTCGAGAAGCTGAAAACCAGCGTCAAGGACGCGGGCTACCAGACCGTACTCAACGAAGTCAGCGGGCATATCGCATCATTCAGTGAAAAGCTCGGCGAGTACACCGGGCTGCTGGCCCAGGAAAAGCTGGTCTATACGCAACTGCATGATCGCGCCGAGCAAGTGGTCAGCCAGGTCAATCAGGCATACGCCGCTGAAGATCAGTCCATGCAGGCGCAGTTGCAGCACAGCACGCTGCTGATCATCGCTTCCTCGGCCTTGGCGTTGCTGGTGGGCTTGATTGCTGCTTGGCTGATTACCCGTTTGATCGTTGCGCCGTTGCGCAGCGTGATCGCTGTGGCCCAGCAGATTGCCTCGGGTGACCTGAGCGGGCGCATGGAGGTCAGCCGCCGCGATGAAATTGGCCAATTGATGCAAGCCATGCAGCAGATGAGCAGCGGTTTGAGCCAGATGGTCAGCGGGTTGCAGGCCGGCATTGAACAACTGGCCAGTTCCGCGCATTTGCTGTCCAGCGTTACCGAACAGACCAACCACGAGGTCAACAGCCAGAAGGAAGAAACCGAACAGGTTGCCACGGCGATGAACCAGATGACCGCCACGGTGCACGATGTGGCGCGCAATGCCGAGCAAGCGGCGCAAGCTGCACAGACGGCGGATGCCAAGGTCGACAGCGGCCAGCAGGTGGTGCGCATGAGCTTGCAGCGTATCGAATTGCTGGCCACGTCAAGCAACAGTGCCAGCGCGAGCATCGAAAGCCTCAGCGCAGAGATCCAGAACATTGGCACCGTGCTGAGTGTGATCAACAGCGTGGCGGAGCAGACTAATCTGCTGGCCTTGAACGCCGCCATCGAAGCGGCGCGCGCCGGTGAGCAGGGGCGTGGCTTTGCCGTGGTGGCCGACGAGGTACGGGCCCTGGCCAAGCGCACCCAGCAATCGACTGAGGAGATCGAACGGCTGGTCAGCACCTTGCGCAGTGCGGCGCAGTCGTCGGTGCAGCAGATCCAGCAAAGTGGCGAACTGGTGAAACTGGCGGTCGGTGATGCCCTGCAAACCGAAAGTGCCTTGGGCAGCATTGCGGCCGCCGTGTCACTGATCCAGCAAATGAACCAACAGATCGCCGCCGCCGCCGAGGAACAAAGCTCGGTGGCCGAAGAGATCAACCGCAGCGTCACCAGTATTCGGGCAAGTGCCGATCATTCGGCGTTGAGTATGCAAGGCAATGCCGCATCGAGCGTCCAACTGGCGCAGTTGGGCGTGGAGCTCAAGGGGATGGTGGGGCATTTCCGCCTGTGATCGCCGCTGGGGTGCGGCGAGCAAGGCGAAGGGTGGTCAGGCGTTGTTGGCGAGGAAGGTCAGCAGCGCTTCGTTGACGAAGTCCGGGTTTTCGCGGCTTGAGATATGCCCGGCCTCCGGGATCAGGATCAGGTCGCAACCAATCAGCCCGGCCATTTCCTCGGATTCGGCAGGTGGGCGGGGTTTGTCTTGCTCGCCGCACAATATCAGGGTGGTGTCGGCGTCCAGGCGCGGCAATTGCTCCAGGATATCTTCACGGCTGAAGATCAAGCGGCCCAGCGGTACGATGCTATCGAGCAGGCGTTCGCGGGGGAAGCCCTGCAGGGATTTGCGAAAGTCCTGATACAGCGCCGATTCACGGTCGATGCCCGGGCGAAAGAAGATCGGTGCGATCACATCCAGTAGCGGCTCGGGGATGGCGCCAGCGTCTTCGATCATCTTGAACAGCGAGAAATAATACTGGCGCGTTGCTTCGGGTTCGGCGCCGAGGTAGGTGTCCATCAGCACCACGCTGTTGATGCGCTCGGGTGCCAGCAGTGCCAGGCGCGCACCCCACATACCACCGACCGACAGGCCCACCAGGTTGATCTGCTCGACGTCCAGGTGATCCAGCAGCGCCAGGGCCTGGCGAGCCAGATCATCCAGGGACCGGGTTTGCGTGGGCAGCGGGCCCGACTCGCCATGGCCCCACAGCTCGGGGACGATTACCCGGTATTGCTGGGACAGCGCTTCAATCTGCGGCGTCCACATGTCGCCAGACCACAGGTAACTTGAACCGAGCAATACGACCGGGCCGCTGCCCTGGTCGAGGTAATGCAGCGGTTGTCCATCAATCACGGCAACAGGCATAGCAGGCCTCTAACTTCACGGAGTGAGGGGCACTTTTTTACGCTAGTCGGGGGCGGGGGGATAGATGCAAAGTGATGGCATATGGTGTGAGGGTTGCCATCCAACTGACACCCCTCCCACGTTATTGTCTGGGCTGTCAGTCGTAGATAGCTTTCTTTTTCCACTCGGCGTCGGCATCGACGACCTTCAAACCTTCGGTCAGCTCATTGACTTCGTCTTCTGCCGGTTGGCTGTTGGTCAGCACCGTGGAGTTGGCGCGGGCCAGTTGTGACTCCAGCAGTTGCAGCTGTGCGCTGTAGAGCACCGGTTCCGGTTGCTTGCGCAAGTACTGCACGCCGCGTTCGAACGCCAGGCGCGCCTGGCCGGGCTGGCCTTGCAGCAGGGCATGTTGGCCGAGGTTGTTGAAGAACTCGATATGCAGCAGTACCAGGATATGACGGATTTCCTTGATCCAGTGCTTGGCTTCATTGGATGGCAGGAAACCGTCCTGGGCTGCACGGGTGACTTGGCCGTGCAGGGCTTCGAGCAAAAAGCGCACGTCCTTGGCCTTGGCTTCGGTCTGGATCGGCGCAGGTGGGTTGGCCACCGGAATCGATTCGCCCTGGGCGATCAGCGCATTCAGTTCGCTGATACGTGCCTTGATTGGCGCGCTGGACTTATTGAGGTTCAACAGGCGCTGGTTGACGTTCAGTTCCAGGCGAGCCAGCAACAGTTTGAGCGCCGGGGTCATCAGTTGGCCGGGGAAAGTCTCGGTGATTTCACCGCAGCGACGCAGCCGATCATTAAGCTCGATCTCGGTACGCTTCTTTTCCAGCTTGTTGTTTTCCACCACGTGGTTCATGTAGCCAATGGCGATCAGTATTACGATCCCGGCTATTACCAGCAGGGTGATCATGAGTGGTGTCACCGGTGTGACCTCTTTATAGGGTTTGCTGTGGAGTGTAGTGACTGAGGCATCCGGCGGATAGGACCGATCGACCAGTTGCCCGGGTAGTTTCTTCTGTATAGGTAAGCGCTTCCGAATGGGTGCACATTGCCATCATTTGCCCAGGCAGACTATAACGCCTTGTTGAACGCCAGAATATAGGCGCCAAGGCTCCAGCGGCGACAATGCCCGCACGGGCCGGCAAACCATGGCGAAGTCATTGATTTAAATAAATTTATCCTTGGGGGTTGACGACCTTTCAATCCATCCATAGAATGCGCGCCACTTACAGCGTAAAGCACACAGCGAAACGCGGTAGGGAGTGAATGTTGTACGTGTGTCCCCTTCGTCTAGTGGCCTAGGACACCGCCCTTTCACGGCGGTAACAGGGGTTCGAGTCCCCTAGGGGACGCCATATGCGGGAATAGCTCAGTTGGTAGAGCACGACCTTGCCAAGGTCGGGGTCGCGAGTTCGAGTCTCGTTTCCCGCTCCAATTTACAAGCAGTGTGGCCCTCGGGCGGCATTGAGTGAAACCAGGACCAAGTCTTCGGACGAGGCCTCTGGGCACTGAAATACACACCATGTGTTTCAGTAGCGTGTCCCCTTCGTCTAGTGGCCTAGGACACCGCCCTTTCACGGCGGTAACAGGGGTTCGAGTCCCCTAGGGGACGCCATTTGCGGGAATAGCTCAGTTGGTAGAGCACGACCTTGCCAAGGTCGGGGTCGCGAGTTCGAGTCTCGTTTCCCGCTCCATATTTAACGAAAACGCCGATCAGCAATGATCGGCGTTTTTGTTTGTGCTGAATTTGGCCCGATACGGTTTTGCCGCGTTCAAATGGCCGCATGGGCTTGCGGCCTTGGCATAAAAAACCGGGCAAACAGTTCGGACTGCGATTTTATATTGAGCTTGTTGTAGAGGTTGCGGCGGTGGACTTTGATGGTTTCAGTCGACAGCGCCAGCTTCCCGGCGATTTCCTTGTTGGAAAAACCGCTGAGCAGCAACTTCAGCACGTCTTTCTCGCGTGCTGTTATTTGTGTGTCCAACTGGGTCAGCGCCTCAGTCCATGAGGCCGGTTCGGCGAAGTTCTTTTGCGGGTCAATTTCAAAGCACATGCGTTGATGCATCATTGCCGTCACCCATGGCTTGATCATGTCCAGTAGCGTGACTTGCGCCTGGGTGAAGCGCACGTTACTGCCGAACGACATGCACAGGGTTCTGTCGGCATCGAGTTGCACGTTGTACTGCGCCTCATCGACCGAGATGTATTGCGCGAAATATTGCTGGTAGTACTCGGTTTCAAGAAAGTGTTCCGGCGCAATATCGAGCAGATGGAAGAACCCGCTCTGCGGGTTTTCCCGATTAGCGATATAAAACGGGTCCAGCAGGTAAAGACCTTTCACATACCGATGAATAAAGGCATCCACTTCTTCGCTGTCTGCCACCTCCGGCAGGCTGATCACCCGCACGGCGTGATCGCTGAAAACCAGCACAACCCAGTTGTCTATCTGCACATATTCATTCAATACGCGAATCAATGAGCTCCAGAACTCTGGTCGATCAAGCTGCATGATCAGTTTGCCAACCGATCGGTGCCAAGCCAGGTTGTGAAGGTCAAGCGACATGTTCTACCCCTTTAGGGTTAGGGATTTGCAGGCCAGGGCTAAGTACTTGTAGGTATTTACTATTCGACAACGCCCGGTATATTCACCCCGAGCTTACGATAGCCATGAAGGCGCTTCGGGTAACAGGGATAGTCATATGAGTCGATCACACTTGCGAGCTATTTTTTTAGCCTCGCTGCTTGGCGCCGCCATCAGCACGCCGGCCAGCGCCGCGCAATCTTCGGTGTATCTGTATAACTGGTTCGGGTTTCTCGAGCCGCAAACCCCGAAGGAGTTCCAGCAGGAAAGCGGGATCAAGCTGCATATGGATGCCTTCGACAGCGCCGAAACCATGCAGAGCAAAGTCATGGCCGGGCGCACCGGTTATGACCTGGTCGTGGCTACTTCCAATGTGCTGCCCGGCCTGATCAAGGCGGGGGTGTTGCAAGAGCTGGACCGCTCGCAACTGAGTAATCTGTCGCATATCGATCCCGATATCCTGTCTCTGCTGGCGGTCAATGACCCCGGCAATCGCTACGCCGTACCCTACGTCTGGGGCACCACCGGCATTGGCTACGATGTGGACAAGGTCAAGGCCGCCCTGGGTGATGACGCCCCGGTGGACAGCTGGGACCTGATCTTCAAAGAAGAAAATATCAGCAAGCTCAAGGCCTGTGGCGTGGCCATGCTCGATTCGCCCAGCGAAATCATTTCGATCGCCTTGCACTACCTGGGGCTGCCCAGCAACAGTACCAACCCTTTGGACTACCAGAAGGCCCAGGCCCTGTTGCTAAAAATCCGTCCCTACGTGCTCTATTTCGATTCCTCGCGAATCGACACCGATTTGGCTGACGGCAATATTTGCGCAGTTGTAGGCTGGGCCAATGGTGCGCTGGCTGCGCAGGCGATCAATGAAAAATCCAACAGCGGACGCAAGATTGCCTACAGCCTGCCTCGAGAAGGCGCATTGGTCTGGTCTGAAAACTGGGTACTGCTCAAAGACGCTCGACACCCCAAGGCCGCGCTGGAGTTCATTAATTACATGCTGCGCCCCCAGGTGATTGCCAAGACTTCCAACTACATGCTCTATCCCAACGCCAATAAAGATGCCACGCAGTTCGTCGAGCAGAAGTTGCGCGATAACCCGTGGATTTATCCCGATAAAAAGACCATGGCCACGCTGGTTCCGCTTGAGCCGTTGCCGTTGAAGGCGGAGCGTATTCGCACCCGGGTCTGGACCAAGGTCAAGAGCGGTACGTGAGTGTAGGCCTATTGGGCGGTTGACCCAGGGGCCGGGGAGGGCAACAGCATGCGCCAAGGCGGTGATCAGTGCTATTTGGAGTCAGACGACTACAAAGCGTACAAAGAGATTGAAGAGCAGATCGGCCTCTGCACGCCGGAACAAGCCTGGGCCATGTATTACGTCTCGACGGGCATGGTGCGAGAAAACATCACCCTGGCGGTGATGGAGCACATCGGCAGGGGGAATCGCGCCTTGTTGCTTGAATTCCCCGACCTGGTACGGGTCAGGGGCCGAGACTATGAGCCCGGAGCACTCGCGTCCAACTGGCCTTTGTTGCGCAGGCATCGTGGATAACTCCCTGCGCAGTGGATTGCGGCAGCGCAGCCAGCCGGGCCGCCGCCGACAACAACGACGTCAAAGTGACTCATCGAGGTGTCGCCAGGGTTCCCCGTCCCGGCGGATAAGCAGCGCGTCCTGGCTCATATACAGTTCGATCTCTTGCTCTATTTCCACATGACGAAGTTTGAAGTCGTGCGCTGGGGTGCTGATCGCGCCGTGTTTGTAAAGCCTGTAGTACGCCACCTCGCCTTCCAGTCGCAAACCGGCCTCTTGCTGTGCGACTTCGAAAGCTTCGTCCGGTAATTGCACCTGAAAAAACGACAGCAGCGGCCAGCGTTTTCGTTGCTCGGTGTCTGAGCCCGCACCGACTGCTTGATATGCGCGGCGCATGCCCAGGACGCGCTGATGGTACTGCTTGGTGCTGGTCTGCCCGGTCGCGGCCAGTGAGATCCGGCCATCCAGCGCGGCCTGGGTGTAGTCGCCGTATTCATAAGCCTGGTATTGAACCAGCGTGCGCCCCTCCAGTTCGATCAGTGAGGGGCCGCTACGCCCATCCCAGGCAGGCTGGTCTAGCAGGCCGATTTCGTTGTCAGTCAGCGGGATGACCGTAGCAGAGACATTGCGCGGTTCGAACGTACGGGTTGAATCAGGCGCCACCCCTGGCCAGTACGAACCCAGCGCAGCACAGATGCGTGCATCTTCCGTGAACGGGCTGGCCAACTGATAGCCACACAGCATATTGGTGAATGGGGCATCTACCAAGCCACGGCCGACTTCCCAGCCAGGCCCGAAGACCCCGCTGGCGAAATCCGGCAGCCAGGATTGTCGCTGGGCATAGGCCGCCGGATGTCCGGGGCTTGGAGTCGTGGACGTTTGGGGGTGCGAGACGATCGCAGTGGCGCCGCGGTCTTCAGCGGAAAAATAACCTCCCCTGAGCGACTGATTGATGAAAAAACGCACATCGGACAGTGGGTTGACTCGCGTGTGCCATACCTGCGGACAGGGTGGGGTAGGGCAAGGAAAAACCTGCGGGTCGCTGGACCATTGCTTGAGTTCCCGTTGTCCACACAACGGGTAAAAATCCGGTGCTCCGATAATCGAATAGGCGGCGATGCTCTGCAGTTGCAGTGCTGGACAGAGTGCGCGCACCCAGCCATCGGCCATTGCGTCCTGATAGTGCAGGGCTCGGTAGCCTCCGGCCTTGACGATGGCATCGACATCCTCACGTTGATTCAGGTCTTCAATCGAGCCGTCGTCACGCACATGATGGCGCCCATGCACCAGGCCGCCGGTGCCCGGGGGCATCATGAAGGACAGCGGACGACCTTGGTAGTGAGCCAGCTGCACCAGCCGCTCCTTGGCGTCGGGCACCAGCAAGCCAGGTGCAAAGCCATCGATATCCGCCCAATGACATAACCCCTCGGTAATGACGAAAGGTGCGTTGAGAATGTCAGGCTCTTGCCAACCGGTATTGCGAAAGCGTCTGTGGATTTGACCGATCTTTTCATTGACCTGGTGATTGACCAACTGAACGCTCAGGTCCATCCCCGCCACGCACTCATCGCCATCGAATACCTTATGCAAGGGCACCCAGAACTCAAGATCATGGTCGATGGATTGAGCATTCATCGGGCCGAACCGCTCGGGCTGACCCACATGCCGTGCCGCTATGAACGCGCCGTAGCGCGCCGGGATAACGCGCATCTGATTGGGCTGGTCCTCGACAAAGGGCAAAAAGCCCCTGCGTTGCGGGTCATACAGCGCTGGCGCCGTACCGACCCGGGCGATTCCGGTGCGGGAAAAGCACAGGTCGGCCTGGCGCCCATGCACGGTCTCGGGGCGGGGGCGGTATTCATAGGCAAACACGGCAATCGCCAGCTCTGCATCACCGGCGGCCAGTTGCAAAACCTCCATGCTGGGAGGATTGGCACCGTAGACATAATTAAGGATGTGTTCGGTTTCAGCAGGGGTAGGGAAGGCTGTGAGTGTACTGCCGTTGATTCCGAGGTTCACATTCGGCGAGGCGAATGCATGAAACAGCAGGCTGGCGGCTGGGTGCCCAGGCTCAACGCCACGTATGCCATCGGCCGAAAAGTCCTCAAAGCCGGGCTGGGTACGATCGATGAGCAGGGGTTTGGCGAGTTCATCGCGCAGGGTTGTCGAGGTTATGTCCAAGCCATGGTGCAGCAACAGATCACGCCAGCCGGTGGGAGCCAGGCGTGTGCAGGCGCGTTCGACAGCGTTGATCAGCGACATCCCGAGTGCTCCGACAGGTTCAGAGGCCAAGGTACGTTAAAGGGGGCGGTGTGGTAACTGACCGAACGGCTAGGTAAGCGGGAAAGGAACCGTTGCACCGGGCCATCACGCGTTCAGCGCCTATCTATCGCTTTCATAGCCTGGGCCAGCCGTTGTGTTGCGTGATGGATCTCATCCCGGTCCAGGGAGGCAAAGCCCAGGCGCAGGGCGTTTTCCGCTTGGTCGTCGGGTGAAAACTGACGACCGCTGCGTACCACCAGCCCATGCTCCAGGGCGGTGTGCACCAAGCGATCCACGTTCACGCTATCCTCGAAACGTACCCAGAGCGCCAAGCCACCTTCGGGCTCGCGCACCTGTATGCGCTCACCGAATGCCTGGTCCAGACATTCGCGCAACACGGTCCGGCGCGCCAGGTACTCTTTGGAGACGCGGCGCAGGTGTTTTTTCAACTCACCGTGATTGATCAAGTCCGCCAGCATGGTCTGTGCGACCGCATCGGCGTCGCCCAGCATCAGTGCGGCATTGCGCTGCAGGGCTTCAATCACCTGCGTGGGGGCCACGATGTAACTGCAACGAAACGTCGAGCCCAGCACCTTGGATAACGAGCCGATATAGATCACATGGCGCTGGGCACGGTCACTGGCCAGCGGCAGGTAAGGGCGGCCGCTGAAGTGATATTCGTGGTCGTAGTCTTCTTCGATCACGCAAAAGTCATGTTGCGCGGCCAATGCCAGCAAGTGTTGTCGACGTGCGGCATGCAGGCTCACGGTGGTGGGAAATTGGTGGTGGGGCGTGAGGTAGATCATGCGCACGTTATGCTCGCGGCATAAGCGCTCGACCTGGTCGGTGCGGCAACCTTCATCGTCGATGTCGACCGTGACCAACTGCGCGCCGAGCTTGCGGAAAATTTCCCACGCCGGCGGGTAGCTCAAACGCTCCACCAGTACCACGTCGCCAGGCTTGATCAGCAGGCTGGCGCTCAGATACAGGGACATCTGCGTGCCTTGGGTCAGGCAAATATTCTCGGCAGTCACTGTCAGCCCGCGGTTATTGCGCAGCATCTCGGCCAGGGCGCAGCGCAACTGATAGCCGGTGCCCTCACTGCCGTAGCGCACCGTGTTGGAGGCAAAGCTGTTGCGCAGCGCATGGCGATAGTAGCGATGCAAAACGGCCTGGGGCAGCAGGCGATGGTCGCTGGTGCCATTGTCGAAGAACAGCGCACTGTGCCGATGCTGAAGCGCGACCACCTGGGCGTTATGGGTGAAATACGGTACCACCGGCTGGTCCAGCAGCAGTGGGGCGAAAGACGGTTGCGCCGCACAGGGCAGGGGCTTTGGGGCCAATTGCGCATTGACGAATGTGCCACGGCGCGGCTCGCTGATCAGCCAGCCTTTGGTCATCGCTTCCTCATAAGCCAGGATCACTGTCTTGCGGTTGACGTCGAGCAGTTGTGCCATCTCTCGTGTGCCCGGCAGCAACGTCCCTGGCGGCAGGCGCCCTTCGACAATCGCGGTGACCAAGCCTTCGGCAATCTTGCGATAGGACGCCTGGCGGGTGTCTTCGTCGAGTTTGAGCAGGGGGTGCCATTTACGCAACTGGACCATCTGAAGTATCCAAATCTGGAGGTTTTAATGGTCCTAGTCTAGCGTAACAATCCAGGCCTCACTTACCCCGAGGTCTTTATGAACACACGCCATGTCATCGAACTGTCTCCCTCGGGAAAAACCTTGGAGATCGGCGACGAACTGTTGCTCGACGCCATGCTTGCCAGCGGCCTGGCTGTGCCGTTCTCGTGCCGCCGTGGTGCGTGCGGCTCGTGCAAGGTGGTGGTCGCCGCAGGTGAGTACCGGGCCAAGCGCCTGGCGCCGGATGCGCCGGCGCCGTGTTACCCCCTGGCCGCCAATGAAATGTTGCTTTGCCAGAGCCATGCCTGCACCGACATGCGCCTGGAGATTCCCGGCTGGTCCCTGGATACACCTGCGTTGGTCGTTGGCGCTCAGGTCATTGGCAAGCGCGCGCTCGGGCCCGATGTCATTGAGTTGATACTCAAGCCCGATACACTTTTGAAGGTGCGAGCTGGTCAATACCTCAAGTTCTACCTGGCAGACGGCGACACGCGTTGCTTCTCGGTTGCCAACCTGCCAGCCGAGAACGAGGGGCGTTTGGTCTTCCAGGTTCGTCGGGTGAGCGGCGGATACTTTTCCGAAGGCGTTCTGGATGGCTTGGTCGTGGGGGCGCGCATGCAATTGGAAGGACCGTTTGGCGCCTGCACCTGGCAGGACGATGACGCAGCGCCCGTCGTGCTGTTTGCCACGGGTACCGGTTACGCGGGCATCAAGCCGATCCTGTTGACCGCGCTCAAACGTAATGTCCAGGTGACGTTGTATTGGGGCGGCGCGCAGTCAACCGACTTTTATGACGGCGCCTTTCTGGATGAATCGATGCTTGAGCACCCCCGTTTTCGCTGGCACTCGGTGCGATCATCCGAGGGGCGGGTGCAGGAGGTTGCATTGAGCCACGGGCATCATTGGGAGGCGGCGCAGGTCTATGCGTGTGGTAACGGCACCATGCTTAGCCAGGTGCGTGCCCATTGCGTCGAGGCGGGGTTGCCGAGCCATCGGTTTGTCGCGGAGGCGTTTGTCGCCAGTGGCCGGTCAAGCGCGCAAACGGTGTTGCTGTCGTTCGACCCGATCTGGGAAAAAGTCGGCCCACGGTATTCCCTGGACGGCATGTTGGCGGCGCGAGAAAAATCCATACGCGCCCTGGCGGCCATCGCCAGCCGGTTGACGGTCGGCATGACCACCGGCGAAGCCCTGGAGATGGCCGCCCAGCAACTCACGGCCATGGGCGCCTCGCACACCTGGCATCCGACCTACATTCGCTTTGGCCCCGACACCATCCGGCCCTCCCGCGAGGGTGTTGATCGTCAGCGCAAACTGCGTGCCAGCGATATCGTCGTGGTCGACCTGGGGCCGGTATGGGACGGCTATGAAGGGGACTACGGCGACACGTTCATCTTCGGTGAGTTACCGCTGCATCTGGCGTGCAGGACTGCGTTGCATGAGGTGTTCGATGAGACCCGCCAAGCGTGGCTGCGTGGGCTGACCGGGCGCGAGCTCTACGACTTCGCCGAACAGAGCGCCGTGTCGAAGGGCTGGAGGCTGGCACGCAATCTGGCGGGGCATCGCCTTGCGGATTTCCCCCATGCCTTGTTCGAAAGCAAGGAGTTGGCTGACCTGGAGATCCCACCGAGCGAAATGGCCTGGGTGCTGGAGATCCAGTTGTGCCATCCCACTGAGCCAGTGGGTGGGTTCTTTGAAGACATGCTGATGTTGCAAGCCTGAAGAGCCTGCCATTGCTGCCGAGAAGTGCGCTTGTCGCGATGAACCGAGATCAACCCAGCACTGCCGATCTCCTGTGGGAGCTGTCGAGCTTCAGCGAGGCTGCGAAAACGGTGGTTCAGGCGATGAAAATGTTGCCTGTGCCGCCGCCATCGCAGCCTCGCTTGGGTTTCACATGGGTCAGAGCTTCGGCAACTGCCCGACGCGGCCCATCATTTCAGTGACGATCTGCAGGTCCAGCAGGAACTGCTCAACCGTTTTGAACTCACTGTCGGTGTGCCCGGTGTACTTCTCTTCCGGACGGGCCAGGCCAAATTGCACCCCATTGGGCAAGTCGTGCACCGAGGTTGCACCGGCCGAGGTGCCGAACTTGTGCGGCATGCCCAGGTTTTCCGTGGCGACCGCCAGCAAGGCTTTGACCCACTCACCTTCAGGGTTGCGGTACATCGGTGTATCCAGCGAATAGGCGAAGCTCACGTTGACCTTGGCTTGCTGGTTCCAGGCATTCAGTTTCTGTTCGATCTGTGCCTTGAGTGCCTCCGGGGTTTTACCCTTCGGCGCCCGCAGGTTCACCGCCAGCTTGAAGGCTTTGTCATCCAGGCCGACAAAGGTCGGCGAGGTGGTCAGCGGCCCCATGAAGTCATCGGCGAAGCCCACGCCCAATTTGCCGCCCAGGTAATCCAGGCCCCAGTTGTCGGCTGCATAACGCGCCGCATCAGTGATGTGATTGTGCTTGAGGGCAATCTTGCCGTCCACGCCGTGGATCAGTTCCAGCATACGAGCCACCGGGTTGACCCCGGTTTCGGGTTCGGAGGAGTGGGCGGATACGCCGGTGACAGTGAGTTTGACGTCCTTGCCATCGACCTTGGCGCTGACCTGGAAATTGCCGCCGTTGCGCTTGGCATAGTCATTACCGGCCTGCTGCAGGCTGGCCGCTAACTCAGCAGGCTTATCGCTGACCAGCGTGGCCACCGAAACCGATGGAATCTGGTTGGTGGCCTTGCCGCCGGTCATTGCGATGATTTCTGCGCCTGTGCCTTCACCTTTGCGCACCGGAAAGGTCGCCATAACGGTTCCCGAGCCTTTCTCTGCGATCACCACCGGGTAGCCGCCATCCAGCGCCAGGTTGTATTGCGGCACCGGGTTGCGTTCGAAGTAGTAGGGAATCGCGTCACCGGCGGTTTCTTCGGTGGTGTCCACCAGCAGCTTGAACGTGCGCGCCAGCGGCAGTTTTTCTTCCTTGATCACCTTCATGGCATACATCGCCACGACGATGCCGTTCTTGTCATCTTCGGTCCCACGGCCATACATGCGATCACCGATCAGCGTGACCTTGAATGGGTCGAGCTTGGTGCCGTCTTGCAGCACCCAGTTTTCCGGCGTGACCGGCACCACATCGGCATGGGCATGTACGCCGACGACTTCATCACCGCTGCCTTCCAGGGAGATTTCGTACACACGGTTATCGACGTTACGGAAGTTCAGGTTGAAAGATTTGGCCAGGGCCTGGATCTTGTCGGCGATCTTGAGGAATTCCGGGTTTTTGTACTGTGGCAGCCCGTCTACGTTGAAGGTCGGAATCTCCACCAGCTCGCGCAAGGTTTCCAGGGCAGCCTTGCCGTACTTCACACGGGTGTAGATACCGAGCAGCCGATTGATCTCGTTCTGCTGCTCGGCGTTCAGGGTTTTGTTGTCGAGAAAGGCGCTGATAGCCGGGCCGACGTCAGCCGATTTACCCAGCTCGCCCTTGGCCAGGTTGCCGAGGAAACTGCGGAAATCGGTGACCGATGTCTCGCTGAAGCTCTTCACAATCGCCGCGCTTTGGTCTGCGCTGATGTTGGCGAAAGCGGGGGTGGAGAGGGCCGAAAGGCTAGCCGCGAACAGGGTGGCAACTGCCAATTGCTTGAGTGGAAAGTGCATTGTTTAAGGCATTCCTTTGCAGGTAGTGAGTAGGGTGTTTCTGACAGGTAAGTCGGAAACATTTCCACACACTACCACTACTCAGGTGCCCAAGGTCAATGCTGGCCAGGATGGGGCTCAGGGTATTCATCCGTCACGCTCAAGGCTCTGGCGTAGGGCCCGTCCCACAGTTGCTCATGCAATTGCCCTACACGCCTGGCCATCGCTTCACTGCGCATCACCACCTCCAGATTGCGCGAGTTATCCAGGTAACCGCCCAACCAGTTGCTGGTGCCGACCCACGCCACTTGCCCGTCGATCTCCATGGTCTTGCTGTGGATCACTCGGGCATAAGGGATAAAGCCTTGCCTGGCTTCGGGCAGGGTGACGATCTTGATTTCGACGTTGGGCAATACCGCCAGGCTCTTGAGGTAGGGCAGTTCCAGCTTGTCGGTGTTCCAGTTGGACACCATCAGTTTGATCGACACCCCGCGGGCAGCAGCGGCACGCACGGCGTTGTCGATCACCGCGTAGTACGGGCGGGTTCGATCAGGCCCGTAGGACAGTGGCGCGTAATCGAGCAATTGCACACGCACTTCTTTTTTGGCTTCGCTTAGCAGGCGTGGCAGTTCCAGCTGTGAGTCGCCTACGCCTGGCGGGTTGTAGCGTTGCGGGCTGGCCACCAGGTAGTTGCCGGTGCGTGCGGGCGCCTGGCCGGTGGCCGGCAGAGGCACCGGTTGCTTATCGGCGAGCGCAGCCTGGGCTTGCCAGTCTTGATCGAAGATCGCCTGCACCTGGCCCACGACGGCTGCATCACTGATACGCAGCCCGGTTTCGTGGATATGTTCCAGGGAGCGCCAGTCGAAATTCTGGCTGCCGATAAACGCCTGTGTGCCATCCACCAGCAGGTATTTGGCGTGGATGATGCCGCCGCTCAGTTGCCCGTAGGGCAGCACCCGCAAGGTCAGGTTGGGGATCGCACGCAGGCGTTCCAGGGTGGCAGCTTCCGACAGCCTGATGCCTTTTTCTTCCAGCAAAAAACGAATTTTCACGCCGCGCTTGCCGGCAGCCTCAAGGCGTTCGATGACCGTGTCCATCACCGAGCCGGGATGGTCGACGGCGTAGAACTGGCCGATATCAATGCGGCTCTTCGCACTGTCGAACAGCTCGATCCATACCGGGCCGGTCTGGCGCAGATCGGCGGTGCCCAGGGCGGTATCCACCGGCACGGTGTGCACCAGCTCAAACCCCGGAATGGAAAAGTCCGCCTGGGCCAGCGGACTGAGCAACACGCCGGCGAGGCTGGCGATACGCAACTTCATCGAAAGGGACATAGGCGTCTCATCGGATAAAACAAAGGGGCGGGCGTATTACGCGCCCGCCCGACGGATCACGCTGTGCGGCTGTGCAAGGAGGTGGGTACAAGGTGCGGCACTTCGCCTTGTACGCGGGCTCCGCTGGCCGCGCGGATCAACAGGATCTTCAACTGGTCGTTGATGCGTTCCAGGCTGTCCTGGAAAAAGTTGTGGAACACCACGCAGAACAGCGCGATGGCGATACCCAGGCCGGTGGCGAACAAGGCCGTGCCGATACCACCGGAAATCTGCCCTGGGTCGGAAACACCCGCCGTGGCCAGTGCCTTGAAGGTGTCGATAATGCCGAGGATGGTACCCAGCAAGCCCAGCAGCGGGGCGGCGGTGGTAATGGTCTCGATGATCCACAGGCTGCGGGCCAGCGGGGCACGGGTCTTGAGGTATTGGGTGTCGATTTCGTCGTCCAGGTCCTTGCGTGAACCGTTGGAGGCTTTCTGCGCCAGCACCGGCAGGATCATGTTCAGCGGCAGGCTGTCGCGACGGCTCAGGTTTTCCGGCAGGTCACGCTCGCTGTGCACGGGGGCGCCGAGGGCGTCGATCAACGCCCGAGCCTGGCGGCGCACGTAGGCAAAGTAGATGCCGCGTTCGATGGCGATGAAGATCGCAATGGCCATCGCCGCGTACATCACATAGAAGGTGACGTCGTGGAGCAGGTTCATATCCATGCTGGTGTTCCTCTTGGGTCAGTCTTAGAAATTCGCTTCCAGCGAAACCGTTACGGTGCGGTCCAGGCCAACGATGTAGGCCGGGTCGCCATCGCGAAAACCGCTGTAGCTGGCCGCGTTGGTCTTGGTGGTGTACACGCCGTCCAGGTACTTCTTGTCGAACAGGTTGTCGACGTTCAGGCGCAGGGTCGCGTCCTTGACGACTTTCTTGTCCACCGGCAGGTAGATACCGGCGCCAAGGTTGAACACGGTGCGTCCGGAAATGGCTTCGTCGTTGGTCAGGTCGCCATAGAGCTTGCTGGTGTACTTGCCGCCGAAGGTGCCGTAGAAGCGCCCGTCGTCGTAACCAACGTTGGCCGCCAGCATGTTCTTGGGCACGTTGGCGAACTGCTTGCCGCTGGTGGGCAGCACGATGGGCTTGCCGGCGTTGTAGACGGTCATGTCGTCTTGCTGCTCGGCCTTGGTGTAGGTGTAGGAGGTGTAGTAGTTGAAGTGGTGGGGCAGTTGGCCGCTCCATTCCAGCTCCAGGCCTTTGTTGGTCACGGCACCGACGTTGATGTCGGCGGCGTCGCCGTTGATGTCTTTGGATGAGACCTGGCGGTTCTTGAAGTCCATGTAGAACAGGGTGGCGGCCAGGGTCATGTCGTCGCCGCTGTAGCGCCAGCCCAGTTCATGGTTCCAGCTGGTTTCCGGCTCGAGGTTGATCGAATCAACGCCCTTGTCGTAGAGCGCATAGTTCTGCGGTACGCGCATGTTTCGCGACAGGCTGTAGAACAGTTGGTCGCGCTCGTCCAGTTGGTATTTGAGGCCGACATTGGGCAGCAGTTTGTTATAGGTCTGGTTGCGTTTTTCCGGACGCTCGTTGAGGCTGCCGTGGTTGGTACCGTCCCGCTCGACGTTCATGTAGGCAAGGCCGGCGATGAAGGTCCAGTCCGGGTTGATGTACCAGGTGTCCTGGGCCCAGACCTTTTGCGCCGGGGTCACGGTGAAGCGGTCGCGCCCCTGGACCTGATTGCCGTTGGCATCGACGATGGCGCTGTTGGAATCCGGCCAGGTGTCCACCGGCTTGCCGTTGCTCTTTAGGGGAATGAACGGCTGGGTCTGGCTCTGGCGTGCGCGCTCGTACCAGTAGCCGAATTGCAGGCTGTGGTCGCCCAGGTCCCAGGTCAGTTTGGTGGTGATGCCCGGCCGCCAGGTTTGCGTGCGAGAAGGGCGGTAGTACACGCCGCTGTTCGGTGTGCCATCGGCGTTGTACTGGGCGGCGGTGGGTAGGTTGCCGAGGTCGAACACGCCACCCTGGTTGGAGCCACGGTTGAGTGCGTAGGCGGACGAGCCGACGCCGCTGCCGTTGCCCCAGTAGTAATACGGGATCACCGACAGCGCCAGGTTGTCGGCCAGTTTGAACTGGGTGTTGAGCACGGCGGTGAAGGTCTGGAACGGGTTCTGCGCCAGGGCGTAGTAGCTGTTGTATTTGCCGTTGCTGCCCACGCTCGGCGTGGCCGGGTAGGGATCGTACTTGCGGCCGTTCTGCTGGAACTGCGCCTTGGTCAACTGGCTATAACTGTTGTTGTCCTGCTCGTGGTACTTGAGGATCAGGTTGGCGGTGTTGCCGTTGCCGGCGTCGAAGAAGCTGTTCCACTCCACCTTGTCTGCACGCACCGCGCCTGAGCCACGCCACATCTGCCCTTCGGTATGGGACACCGACAGCCAGTTGCTCAGGCCGTTGATTTCACCGGTATTGAGGCGGGCGAAGGTCTTGCGCGTGGCGTTGCTGCCGACCACCTGTTTGACAAACGCGCCGGTTTCCTTGGTCGGGCGAATGGTCACGATGCCGATGTTGCCGCCACTGGAACCGATGTGCGGGCCATCGGCCTCCGAGGCACCCTGGGTGACGAAGATCTGGTCGATGTTTTCCGGGTCGCCCAGCAGGTTGGAGTACAGCGCGTAGTTACCGGAGTCGTTGATCGGCATGCCGTCCACCGACATGCCCACCTGGTCGGAGTTCATGCCGCGCATGGTGAAGCGAAAACCCGAAAGGCCGGTGTTGTCTTCACTGGAGATGTTCAAGCCTGGGGTGTACTTGAGCTTATCGATGGCATTGCCCGTTGCTGCCTGCTTGTCCAGTGCTTCCTTGGTCACCGTGGAGCGGCCCTTGATGCTTTCTTCCGGGACCATGTAACCGCCCCCTGCGCTCGCCTTGCCTTGTACCCCAATGGTGCCGACATCACTGTCGCTGGTCTCTGCCATGACCAGTCCCTGGCTCATGCTGGTCGCGGCAACGAGTGCCAGATGAATGCGGGTGAACTTCATCACTGTCGTCCTGATGTCGGGTGCTTATTGCACGCTGTAGTTGAAGGTGGCGGTGAAGCGCTGCTCATTGCGGCCCCCGAAGGCTTGTTCGGGGAACGGCTTGACTTGCTTGATGCGACGCAAGCTGTTGGTGGCGGCCCGGTTGAGCAACATGCTTGAGGCCTGAGTCTGCAAGCCGGAATCGAGCACACGGCCCTGGCGGTCCACCAGCAACCACACCACCACCTCGCCGCTGGGGCGTTCGAGCGACGCCTGGCGCCCGGTGGGGTACTGCTTGTAGGTGTCCAACTCGTTGCGTAAGCCTTTGAGGTAACCGCCTTCCAGGGCCTGGCCATCGACCTTCGGTGGCGCCGGTGGGGCGGGCGTCGGTGCCGTTTGGGCGACGGCGGCCGGGGCTGGCTTGGCGGCCACCGGTGGCGGCGTTGGCGCGGGCTTGGCGACCACGGGCGCCGGCTTGGGCACAGGTTTTGGCTTGGGTTTGGGTTTGGGTTCGGGTTTAGGCAGCGGCTTGGGCGGTGGCGGTGGCGCCGGCGCGGCCTCTTCCTCTTCTATTACCGGCGGTGGCGGTTCTTGTTCCACCACCGGTTCCGGTATGACTTCCGGTTCCGGCTCGACCAAGGCCAATTCGACCGCCGACTCGTCATACACCGGCTCGACCTTCAAGGTCTGGGACTGGATACCCAGTGCAATCAGCACCAGGGCGATCAGGGCCGGGACACTGCCCAGCAGCTGACGCGCACGAAACAGAACGTACATGATCAAGACTTACGCGTAGCAATGGACACGGAGGTGAAGCCACCCAGGCGCAGGGTGTCCATCACTTCCACCAGGCGCGAAACCTCTACGCCTTTGTCGCTGTTGACGATGATCGTCGACTTGGTGTCGGGCTTCTCGGCCGCCTTCAAGGCCGGCACCAGGGCATCCACCGTCAGGTCCTTGCCGTCCAGTTGCAACTGGCCTTCCAGGCCCAGGGTGAGGATGAATTTGTTTTGCGGTTTGAGCTGCTGCGAGCTGCTGGCGCTGGGCAATTGGGTCTTCATGCCGAGCGCGGGAATCACGTTCAGGCTCACCAGTACGAAAAACACCAGCAGGAACATCATCACGTCGATCATCGGGATCAGTTCGATGTGCGCCTTGCGTTTCTTGGGTTCGTCCCAGGTTCTCATTCCGTTACCCCGTTATTGAATTAGGGGCAACACGCTAGCAAGCAAAAATGACCGAATGGTTAACTTTAATTGACGGTTTAAAGGCTCTAGGACGGGGATTTCAGAAAACTTACCGGTCAGTTATGGCACGTAATGAAACTGACACTCGGGGCGGACATGCTTGAGAAATTTATCTTGAGAACCAGCGTCCATGGACACAGCATTGCCTCAATTGACTACCCCGCGGATGCTGTTGCGAGCATTGGAAATGCACCAGGCCCAGTTGCTTTTCACGCTCGCCAACGGCCCGAAAATTGCTGACAACACGGCGAATATTCCATCGCCCTACACTCTGGAAACCGCCGAGGATTTTATTGCAGGGATTGCCGATAAATACCGCACTGGTGAACTGCTGAACCTGGGGATGCATGTGCTGGGCACACACGAGTTGATTGGCATGGTCAGCCTGCGCATCAATGCTCGGCATCACTATGGGCACTTGGGTGGCTGGGTGGCGGCGCACTGCCGTAACCAGGGGTATGCGGCAGAAGCGGCAAGCGCGGTGATGGACTTCGGCTTCGGCGAGCTGGGGTTGCAGCGCGTGGGCAGCCAGTGCTTTGGTCGCAACAAGGAATCGGCGCGGGTCATGGAAAAGATCGGCCTGCGCTATGAAGGCTGCATGCGCCAAGCGTTTCTAAAGAACGGCGTGTATGAGGATTTGCTCGGGTTTGCCACCGTACGTGACGACTGGGAGCGCTGTCTGTGAGCGGCGGGGTAGACCACGACCGGCGCCGGATACTTGGCGGGCTGGCGGTCGCTACCGCGTTTTCGATCCTCAGCCCGTTTGCGCGCAGTGCCGGGGTGGATTATCCGTTCACCCTCGGCGTGGCTTCCGGCGACCCGTTGCCGGATGGCTTTGTGATATGGACGCGCCTGGCGCCGTTGTTCAACGCCGCGGATGGCCGTGGCGGCCTGAGTCGCTCAGTGCCAGTGCGTTGGCGGGTGGCCAGCGATGCGGCGATGACGCGTATTGTGAGGCAGGGGGAGGTGCTGGCGACGCAGCGTTTCGCTCACGCAGTGCATGTCGAAGTGGCAGGGCTGGCGGCGGACCGACCCTATTGGTACCAGTTTGAAGGGCTTGGTGCGCAGAGCGCGGTGGGCCAGTCGCGCACGACGCCAGCGCCGCACGCCATGGCCTCGGCCCGGTTGGGGTTTGTCTCTTGTTCGCACTGGGAACGCGGCTATTTCAGCGCCTACCGACACCTCGCCGCGGAGCAGCCCGACCTGGTGTTTTTCCTCGGCGACTATATTTACGACAGCTCCTACGCGGCGGATTCTGGCAAGGTTTTTCGTTCTCACGGCAGTGGCAATGCGCGAAGCCTGAGCGACTATCGCAACCGCTACGCGTTGTACAAGACCGATCCGGACCTGCAAGCCCTGCACGCCGCCGCACCCAGCGTGGCGACCTGGGACGATCATGAAGTGCAGAATGACTATGCCAACCGCTGGTCCCAGGATCCCAAGGTTGCGGTGGCGCAGTTTCTCCAGCAACGGGCGGCGGCTTACCAGGCGTTTTACGAACACATGCCCTTGCGCGCCAGTAGCGTGCCCAAGGGCGCGGACATGCGTATTTATCGACGTCTGGACTACGGCCGGCTTGTACGTTTCCATGTGCTCGACGGGCGTCAGTACCGTTCCGAGCAACCGTGCATCGCAGCCAATGGCAGCCACCAGGGGCATGTTGTCACCACCCCTTGCAGCAACTTGCGCGACCCCGCCCGCACGTTGCTCGGCTGGCAACAAGAAGCCTGGCTGGACCAGGGTTTTGCCCAGTCGAAGGCGCAATGGAATGTGATCGCCCAGGATTTGCTGGTGGCGCCGCTGATCCAGCGCGATCTCACCAACCACAAGCCGGGGCGCTGGACCGATGGGTGGGATGGCTACATGGCTAACCGCTCACGGATGCTGGCGTCGATTGTGCGCAATCGCGTGAAGAACCCGGTGTTCTGGGGCGGGGACATTCATTCGTTCTGGGCCACTGACCTGCATGCGAACGCCGACAACCCGGACTCGGCGGTGGTTGCCACCGAGTTCGTTGGCTCGTCGGTGACCTCCGACGGCCCACCCTATGACGCGTTCATGAAGATCATGCCGCTTAACCCCCATGTGAAGTTCTTCGACAGCCGCCAGCGCGGGTATGTGTCGGTGGAGTTGGCGGCCGACAGCATGTTGACGAATTTTCGGGCGATCAGTGACCCGCGTGACCCGGCGGCGACGGTGTCGACGTTGAAGTCGTTCGTGGTCGAGCCGGGCAGGGCTGGGGCGATTGCCGTCTAGCCTATTTCTCTGTGGCGCATCGGTCCACTGTGGGAGGGGGCTTGCTCCCGATAACGGTGGATCAGTTACAGGTAAGCTGACTGACACCCCGCTATCGGGAGCAAGCCCCCTCCCACATTAGTTTCAATTTCATAGCGCACCGACAATGCGCCCTTTTTCTCCGATAGCGCCAGGATCGTCACCTGGCCCAGCTCGCTCAACGCTTGCACATGAGTGCCGCCACAGGCGTAAGCCGGCAATTCACCGAAGCCGACTTCGCGGGTGCCTTCATCCAGCGTCATATGCCGTGGATAGTCAGCGGCGATCCACTGGTTGACCCATTGCTGGAGCGTTTGCGCATCCATGTCTTGCGCGCTTTGGCCACGGATAAAGGTGATCTTGCCTTCGCCTGGCCAGTGGTGGGCCTTGATCGGCATCCAGCCCAGACGTTCGCCGGCGTTGCCGATCAAATGGCCCGCCGAATGCAGGCGGCTGTGCAAGGCGCGACGCTGTGCGTCGACTCGTGCAATGGCCGGTCCAGGTTCCAGAGGTCTGTCGACGTAATGCACCACCTGTTCGGCTTCCTGCACGACCCGCAGTACCTGGCTATCGCCGAGCCAGCCGGTGTCGAACGGCTGGCCGCCGCCTTGGGGATGAAAAATCGTCGACTGCGCAATCACGGCGAATTGCTCTTCATGCGGGGTGCAACTGAGCACTTCCAGCTCGGCTGTCAGGTGGTCATGGGTAAAAAACAGGCGCTCGGTCATGGTCTACATCCGCATCAGGGTTCTGTGGGCAGTATAAATAGTGCGCAGATGAGTGATAATCCGCTCAATTATCAATGGACCTGTGCGTCATGAGCATCAATCTTCCTTTGCCGTTGTTGGGTGAAATGGCGATTTTCGTCAAGGTCGTGGAAGCCGGCAGCTTCTCTGAAGCGGCGCGGCAACTGAGCGTTTCACCTTCGGCTGTAAGCCGCAGCATTTCACGCCTGGAGCAGGCCCTGGCCACGCGCTTGCTGCAACGCACCACGCGCAAATTGCGCCTGAGCGAGGGCGGTGAAGAGGTGTTCAAGCGTTGCCAGGAGATGGTCAACGCGGCGCGCTCTGTGATGGAAATCAGTGGCCAGTTCAACCATGAAGCCGAGGGCCTGGTGCGGGTCAGCGTGCCCAAGGCCGTGGGGCGGTTCGTGGTGCATCCGCATATGCCGGAATTTCTGCGGCGCTACCCCAAGGTGGATGTGCAATTGATCCTTGAAGATCGGCATGTGGATCTGATCGACGACAATGTCGACTTGAGCATTCGTATCACTGACAGTCCACCTCCCGGCCTGGTCGGGCGCCAGCTATTGCCCATCGAACACCTGCTGTGCGCGACGCCGCAGTACCTGGCCGAGCATGGCACCCCATGCCATCCCCACGATTTGCTTGAACACAGTTGCATCTACCTGGGGGAAACCCCGGGCGATTCGCGTTGGAAATTTCGCCAGGCCGGCAAGGCGGTGACGGTTGGCGTACGCGGGCGTTATGCAGCGAACCACACTGGGGTGCGGTTGGATGCGGTATTGCAGCATGTGGGGATTGGCAGCTTGCCGTATTTCACGGCGCGGCATGCCATGGAGGCGGGGCAGTTGGTGCAGGTGTTGCCGGGGTGGGATTTTATTGCCTCGTACCATGGCGAGGCGTGGTTGCTGCATTCGCCGACGCGGTACCTGCCGCCGAAGTTGCGGGTCTTTATCGATTATCTGGTGGAATGCATGGCCAAGGAGCCAAAGCTAAATGTGGGAGGGGCTTGCCCCCGGTAGCGCTCTGTCAGTCACCCTTACGTTGACTGACCCACTGCTATCGGGGGCAAGCCCCCTCCCACATTTGAATCTCAGTGCTTGAAAAGTCAGTGCTTGCTCTGGTCCTGGGGCATGGCCAGCAGTTGCTTTTCCTGGTTCCAGTCGAACGGTTCGTCGTTCTGTTCGGCCTCATAGCGACGTTCTTCCAGGGCCTGGTACAGGTCCAGTTCTTCGTCGGGCATGAAGTGCAGGCAGTCGCCGCCAAAGAACCACAGCAGGTCGCGTGGCACCAAGTGTGCGATTTGCGGGTAGCGCAGGATGACCTGGCTCATCAGGTCCTGGCCCAGGTACTGGCTTTCGATCGGATCGATCGGCAACAGGGCGCGCAGTTCGTCGAAACGCTCCAGGAACAGCGAGTGGCTTTCCTCGGGTACCTGTTCGGCTTCGCCGACGGCAACCAGGATGCTGCGCAAGTGGTCGAGCAAGACGAGATGATCGGCAACGACGTTGGACACGAGATAAGTCCTCTAAAGCAAAAACGGGCGCGAGAGTATATGCCTCTCGCGCCCGTTTTTATATGACCGCCGGTATCAGCGGACTTTACCCTCAGCCTGCATCAGCTCTTCCTTGCTGAAATCATCCACGTCGATCACCTTGCGCCGTGCCGCTTCGGCATCGCGCAGGGTTTGCGCTTCACCCGGTTGCAGCACGCCGGCGTGCAGCGCGGCATCGATGGCAGACTCACCGGCAGTCGGTTTGACCTGCCCGCTTTTAAGCGCGGTATGCAGTTTTTTCTGCAACGGATGGCTGGCGCCGAGCAAATCGTAGGCATGTTGCAGGGCGCCTACTGGATCTTCCGCCGCTTGCGGGCGGTAGCACCCGGCCAGCAGTTCTTCCAGGGTCGGGTCGCCCTTGGCCCGACCGATCACCGCCGCCACTTCGGCATCCAGCGCATCGGACGGCCCGGTATGCCGACGCCCGAACGGGAATACGATTACCCGCAGCAGGCAGCCGAGTACCTTGTTCGGGAAGTTGCTCAGCAGTTCATCCAGTGCGCGTTCCGATTCACCCAGGCTCTCTTCCATGGCCCAGGCAAACAGCGGCTCCAGATGGTCTGGCGAATCCAGGTCGTGATAACGCTTGAGCGCTGCGGACGCCAGGTACATATGGCTCAGTACATCACCCAGGCGGGCGGACAAGCGTTCGCGGCGCTTGAGCTCACCACCCAGCAGCATCATGCTCAGGTCGGCCAGCAGGGCAAATGCAGCCGCCTGGCGGTTCAGGGCACGGAAGTAGCCCTGGCTCAAACGGTTGCCGGGGGCTTTTTCGAAATGGCCGAAGCCCAGGTTCAGCACCAGGGTGCTGGCGGCGTTGCTCACGGCAAAACCGATGTGTTGCATCAGCAGGCCGTCGAACTCTTTCAACGCCTGGTCATGGTCTTCGCGACCGGCCAGGGCCATTTCCTTGAGCACGAAAGGATGGCAGCGAATTGCACCCTGGCCGAAGATCATCAGGTTGCGCGAGAGAATATTCGCGCCTTCCACGGTGATGAAGATCGGCGCACCTTGCCAGCTGCGGCCCAGGTAGTTGTTAGGGCCCATGATGATGCCCTTGCCACCGTGCACATCCATGGCGTGGCTGATGCACTCGCGGCCACGCTCGGTGAGGTGATATTTGAGGATCGCCGACAACACCGAGGGCTTCTCCCCCAGGTCAACGGCATTGGCGGTGAGCATACGCGCGCTGTCCATCAGCCAGGCATTGCCGCCGATGCGCGCCAGGGCTTCCTGGATACCTTCGAAGGCTGACAGTGGCACATTGAACTGCTCGCGCACCTGCGCGTATTGCCCGGTCACCAGGCTGGTGAACTTGGCGGCGCCGGTGCCGACGGCAGGCAGGGAGATCGAACGGCCGACCGACAGGCAGTTCATCAGCATCATCCAGCCTTTGCCGAGCATCTCCTGGCCACCGATCAGGTATTCCAGGGGAATGAACACGTCCTTGCCGGAGTTGGGGCCGTTCATGAAGGCGGCGCCAAGCGGCAGGTGACGACGGCCTATTTCTACGCCGGGCGTATCGGTTGGAATCAGCGCGAGGCTGATGCCCAGGTCTTCTTCTTCGCCCAGCAAGTGGTCCGGGTCGTGGGCCTTGAACGCCAGGCCGAGCAAGGTCGCGACCGGGCCGAGGGTGATGTAGCGTTTTTCCCAGTTCAGACGCAGGCCGAGGGTTTCCTTGCCTTGCCATTCGCCTTTGCAGATCACCCCGGTGTCGGGCATGGCGCCTGCATCGGAACCGGCCAGCGGGCCGGTGAGGGCAAAGCACGGGATGTCGTCGCCACGCGCCAGGCGCGGCAGGTAGTGGTTGCGTTGTTCTTCGGTGCCGTAGTGCAGCAGCAACTCGGCCGGGCCCAGGGAATTGGGGACCATCACGGTGGACGCAAGGTCACCGCTGCGGGTCGCAAGCTTCATCGCAACCTGAGAGTGCGCATAGGCAGAGAAGCCCTTGCCGCCATACTCCTTGGGAATGATCAGGGCGAAGAATCCGTGGGTCTTGATGTGCTCCCAGGCCGCTGGCGGCAGGTCCATGGCTTGACCGATCTCCCAGTCGCTGACCATGGCGCAGAGTTCTTCGGTGGGGCCGTCGATGAACGCCTGTTCTTCTTCGGTCAATTGAACCTTGGGGTAGGCCAGCAATTTATCCCAGTCGGGGCGCCCGCTGAACAGTTCGCCGTCCCACCAGACGGTGCCGGCATCGATCGCATCGCGTTCGGTCTCGGACATCGGTGGCAGTACTTTCTGAAACCAGCTGAACAGCGGCTTGGTGAAGTATTGGCGGCGCAGGTCAGGCAGCAGCAACGGCGCGGCCACCACGGCGATGAGCACCCAGAAGATCAGCAGCAGCCAGCCCGGCGCGTGGCTCCAGGCGCCCATCGCCAGCAGGTAGACGGCGACCACGCCCAGGGCGGGAAGGGGGGCAGTTCGGCGGTGTGCCAGGTAGGCAATGCCGACCACCAGCACCAGTATCCACAACAACAGCATATGCAATCCTCCGTGAAACCAGGGGCGAAACCACCAGGGAGCTTAGTCCGCATCCGAACAAGCCGGGTGATCAGGGTGTTACAAGTTGTACTGGGGATACCCATCAGCAGGCGCCGACATTTGGCGTAATCGTCGTTATCTCTGTGGCAGGCCTGTCGTTAAACTCCAGGCTCACTTCGGAGATCAAGCTTATGAATGCGTACTTGAGTCCCAGCCGCTTCATCGATAGTGACCACCCTGCGGTGGTGGAGTTCGCCGAAAAACATCGCGGAACCCGCACGGATTTAAGTGACCAGGCAGTCAGTCTTTATTACGCCGTACGTGAGGCGATTCGCTACCACCCCTACACCTTCAGCCGCGACCCCAATACATTGAATGCCAGCTTCGCCCTGGCTGCCGGCGAAAGTTATTGCGTGCCCAAGGCCACCTTGCTGGCCGCCTGCGCCCGTCACTGTGGCATCCCCGCGCGCATTGGCTTGGCAGACGTGCGCAACCACCTGTCCACACCGCGCCTGCTTGCCCTGCTCAAAAGTGACGTGTTCGCCATGCACGGTTATACCGAGCTGTACCTGAACGGTCGCTGGGTCAAAGCGACTCCGGCGTTCAATCAGCAACTGTGCGACGTGTTTGATGTGCCGCCACTGGAATTCGATGGCTTGCATGACAGTGTCTTCCACGCGTTCAATCGCCAGGGCCGTCGCTCAATGGAATATGTGGTGGATCACGGGCAATTTGCTGACGTCCCCGAGGCATTCTTTTTCGCGCATATCCGCCAGTGTTACCCGCACTTGTTTGCCGACAATGCGCCGACCCTGCTGGGCGATCTGCAGGGCGATTTAAGCCGTGGCTGATCCGGCGTATGCTGCTGCCTTCATCCAGCCAAGTTCATCCACAATAAGGCGCGGTCATGCTGAAAATCTGGGGTCGTAAAAATTCATCAAACGTCAGGAAAGCACTGTGGTGCGCCGAGGAGCTCGGCCTGGACTATGAGGCAATTGATGCGGGCGGGGCTTTTGGTGTGGTCGACACCCCGCAATACCGGGCGCTGAACCCCAATGGCCGGGTGCCGATGATCGAAGATGGCGATTTTGTGCTGTGGGAATCCAACACCATCGTGCGCTACCTGTGCGCCAAACAGGCATCGGACTTCTACCCCAGCGACCTGCAAGCCCGGGCCAATGCCGAAAAGTGGATGGACTGGACCACCTCCACGCTCGCCGACCCGTTCAAGGCGGTGTTCTGGGGGATCGTGCGCACCCCGGCTGACAGGCAAAACTGGGACAGTATCAATGCCGGGCGCCAAGCCTGTATCGACGCGCTCAAAACCGTCGACCAGGCCCTTGCCGAGCAACCCTACCTGTCCGGTCAGGCGTTCGGCATGGGTGATATCCCTCTGGGTTGCTTCATCTATGCCTGGTTCGAGATGCCCATCGAGCGGCCGGCCATGCCCCATCTGGAGGCCTGGTACCAGCGCCTGCAACAGCGCCCGGCGTATCGCAAAGCGGTGATGACCGCGTTGACTTAATACACACTATTAATACGGGTGACTGTACTTGTGCGGCATGGGCAAGCACCATGCCTGCATTGCATCGCCGGTTGAACTACCTGCGCTGCGCCCTCATCTATTCTTTCTATTCCCTTCTTTGGTGCGTATTCCGATATGAGTTCCGCTCTGTCCATCCGGCAGCTAACCAAAACCTACGGCAACGGTTTCCAGGCCCTGAGTGGTATCGATCTGGACGTCGCCGAAGGTGATTTCTTCGCCTTGCTCGGCCCCAACGGCGCCGGCAAATCCACCACCATCGGCATTCTCTCCACCCTGGTCAACAAGACCAGCGGCACGGTGAACATCTTCGGCCACGACCTGGACAAGTCCCCGGCGGCGCTCAAGCGCTCCATCGGTGTGGTGCCCCAGGAATTCAATTTCAACCAGTTCGAAAAGACCTTCGACATTGTCGTGACCCAGGCCGGCTATTACGGCATCCCGGCGAAAATCGCCAAGGAACGCGCCGAGCAGTACCTGACCCAACTGGGCCTGTGGGACAAGCGCGATGTGCCTTCGCGCTCGCTGTCCGGTGGCATGAAGCGGCGTCTGATGATCGCCCGTGCGCTGGTGCATGAGCCGCGCCTGCTGATCCTCGACGAACCCACTGCAGGTGTAGACATCGAACTGCGTCGCTCGATGTGGGCCTTCCTCACCGAGCTGAACGAGAAGGGCATCACCATCATCCTCACCACCCATTACCTGGAAGAGGCTGAGCAGTTGTGCCGCAACATCGGCATCATCGACCACGGCACCATTGTCGAGAACACCAGCATGCGCAACCTGCTGGGCCAGTTGCATGTGGAAACCTTCCTGCTCGACCTGAAGAACAATCTGTCGGTGGCGCCGCACCTGCTGGGTTACCCAAGCCGCCTGGTAGATAGCCACACCCTGGAGGTGCAGGTGGACAAAGCCATGGGCATCACCGCGCTGTTCACCCAGTTGGCGACTCAGAACATCGAAGTGTTGAGCCTGCGTAACAAAACCAATCGCCTTGAGGAGTTGTTTGTGTCCCTGGTGGAGAAAAATCTGGCGAAGGTGGCGGTATGAGTTCCGAACTGCAACCCAACCTTGTCGCGCTGCAAACTATCGTTTATCGCGAAGTGAAACGCTTTACCCGGATCTGGCCGCAGACCCTGCTGCCGCCGGCGATCACCATGGTTCTGTATTTCGTGATCTTCGGTAACCTGATTGGCCGGCAGATTGGCGACATGGGCGGTTTCACCTACATGGAGTACATCGTGCCGGGCCTGATCATGATGTCGGTGATCACCAACTCCTACGGCAACGTGGTCTCCAGTTTCTTCGGCAGCAAGTTTCAGCGTTCCATCGAAGAACTGATGGTCTCGCCGGTGTCACCGCACACCATCCTGATCGGCTATACGCTGGGCGGTGTGCTGCGTGGCCTGATGGTCGGGGTGATCGTGACGTTGCTGTCACTGTTCTTTACCCACCTGCAAGTGCATCACCTTGGGGTCACCATTCTGGTGGTGGTGCTCACGGCGACGATTTTCTCGCTGCTGGGCTTTATCAACGCCGTGTTCGCGCGCAACTTCGATGATATTTCGATCATCCCGACGTTCGTGCTGACGCCGCTGACCTACCTGGGCGGGGTGTTCTATTCCATTACCTTGCTGCCGCCGTTCTGGCAGACCGTGTCGCTGGCCAACCCGGTGCTGCATATGGTCAACGCCTTCCGCTACGGCATTCTGGGCGTGTCGGATATCAAGATCAGCGTAGCGATCACCTTTATGATCGTGGCGACCGTGGTGCTGTATATCGGTTGTGCGCGGCTGCTGGTGAGTGGGCGCGGGATGCGTACATAAGTACTGAGCTTAATGCAGTAAAAATGTGGGAGGTTTTTAGTTTTTCAGGGCCAGCTCTATCAGGGCATGCAGTTCTTCTACCGCCAAAGGCTGGGCCGAAAACAGAATACGAAACACCGTCGGCGCCGCCAGCAGGTTGATCAGTTGGTCCACGCTCGGTGGCGCTGATAGCGGATAGCGATCAATAATCACCTGTAACTGCCCGCTCAGGATGCTCACGCAATACCCCGGCGTCGGGCTGCTTTGCACGTCGCGCATCATATTGCGGCCTACGTCCGAACTCATCTCATCCAGGTATTGCTCGGCCCAGGCTTGCAGGTCGCCGCGCAGGCTACCGGTGTTGGCCGGTTCGGTATCGGGGCGCATACGTGCCAGGGCGACGTCGGCGAGCAGTACTGACAGGTCGCCCCAGCGCCGGTAAATGGTCGACGGCGTGACGCCGGCGCACGCCGCAATCATTGGCACGGTGACACCGGAACGCTCATGGGTTTCCAGCAATTGGCGCACCGCCCTGTGGACGGATTCTTGTACCCGGGCACTACGGCCCCCCGGGCGGAGGCCTTCTTTGATTGCCATGGGTAAAACCTTAACACAAAGAATTTGCTTTAAGCGCCAGCGAGTAGCACACTCCACAAAAGCAAAATATTAGCTTTAGCGGAGCGTGCCCATGATCAGCGTCATTTCACAGCGGTCCAGCCTGACGTTCCTCGTGATCACAGTGTTGACCTTTCTCGCCGCCTCCAGCGCGCCGACGCCGTTGTACCAGGTGTATCAGGACAACCTGCATTTTTCGGCCGCGATGCTGACGGCTATCTTTGGCGTCTATGCCCTAAGCCTGTTGGCGGCGCTGCTGACGGTGGGCTCGCTTTCCGATTACCTGGGGCGCAAGCCGGTGATCTTTGCCGCGTTGCTGCTGAATATCGTGGCGATGCTGCTGTTTATCAACGCGGACAGTACGGCCTATCTGCTCGCTGCCCGTGCATTACAGGGTTTTGCGACCGGTACTGCCACAGCGGTGCTGAGTGCGACGCTGCTCGATACTGACCGGGTGCGCGGCCCGATGCTCAACAGTCTTGCGCCGATGCTGGGCATGGCCAGTGGCGGGCTGGGCAGCGGTTTGCTGGTGGAGTACGCACCACGGCCGACGCAATTGATCTATCTCACTCTGCTGGGTTTGATGGTGCTGCAGGCCGTGTATGTCTGGCGGTTGTCCGAGACGGTCAGTCGTATACCGGGGGCCTTGAAGTCCCTGGCGCCCACCCTGCATGTGCCACCGCAAGCGCGTCGGGCCCTGTGGTTGGCGATGCCGTTGAATGTGGCGGTGTGGGCGCTGGGTGGGTTCTTTTCTTCTTTGGCGCCTTCGCTGGTGCGGGTCGCCACCGGGTCGACCTCGCATTTGATCGGCGGGGGGCTGGTCGCGGTGGTCACGTTAAGCGGCGCGGTCATGATCTACAGCCTGCGCAACCGTGCAGCTGACAAGGTCATGCGCCTGTCGGCGGTGCTGATGGCCATTGGCGTGAGCCTGTTGTTGGTTGCCGTGCAGACGGCCAGCCTGTGGTTGTTCTTTGTCGCCAGTGTAATCGCCGGCTTTGGTTTCGGCGGCGGCTTTATGGGCAGCGTGCGCAGTATCGTCGGGTTGGCGTTGCCCCATGAGCGTGCGGGGTTGATGTCGGCATTCTACGTACTGAGCTACCTGGCCTTCTGCGTACCGGCGTTGGTGGCGGGCAATCTGAGCCGGGAGTTTGGCCTTGTCGTCACCACCGATGGCTACGCTGCGGTCCTCATCCTGTTGGCGTTGGGCGCTCTGGGCGGGCAGTTAGGGCAGGGCTCTGCGCGGAGCCGTGCAGCTGCGTAGGCAAGGCATATATCTATAAAGTAGATAACAGTTAGAGATATTACCCGTTATATAGATATTCATTCAGGTTCTACCATGGCCTCAACCTCATGCGAGGAAGAGGATCAAATCATGACCTGCTCGACCACCCACCGTTACAAACCTTTCAGCCACCTGACCCGTCCCCGGGAAGTGATCCGCCAGTTCACCCCGAACTGGTTTGCCGCCACCATGGGCACCGGGGTGTTGGCACTGGCCCTGGCTCAGTTGCCGGTCACTTTGCCAGGCTTGCACGCTGTCGCTGAAGGCCTGTGGATGTTCACCATCGGCCTGTTCGTGTTGTTCAGCGTGTTGTATGCCGCCCGTTGGTTGATGTTTTTCCACGAGGCGCGGCGCATTTTCGGGCACTCCACGGTTTCGATGTTCTTCGGCACCATCCCCATGGGGCTGGCGACCATTCTCAACGGATTGCTGTTGTTCGGCCTGCCACGTTGGGGCAGTGATGTAATCCCGTTGGCCGAAGCCCTGTGGTGGCTGGACGTGGTCATGGCCCTTGCCTGCGGCGTACTCATCCCGTTCATGATGTTCACACGCCAGGAGCACAGCATCGACCAGATGACCGCCGTCTGGCTGTTGCCCGTGGTGGCGGCCGAAGTGGCGGCGGCCAGCGGCGGCTTGCTCGCGCCGCACCTGGCCGATGCCCATTCGCAACTGGTGATGCTGGTGACCAGCTACGTACTGTGGGCGTTTTCCCTGCCGGTGGCGTTCAGCATCCTGACCATCCTGATGCTGCGCATGGCTTTGCATAAGTTGCCCCACGCCAATATGGCGGCGTCGAGCTGGTTGGCGCTGGGGCCGATTGGTACCGGTGCCTTGGGCATGTTGCTGTTGGGGGGCGATGCGCCGGCGATCTTCGCCGCCAATAGCCTGGAGAATGTTGGTGAAATGGCCCATGGCCTGGGCCTGATTGCAGGTATCACCCTATGGGGTTTTGGCCTGTGGTGGATGTTGATCGCCGTGCTGATCACCCTGCGTTACCTGCGCGCCGGAATCCCGTTCAACCTCGGCTGGTGGGGCTTTACTTTCCCGTTGGGGGTGTATGCCCTGGCCACGCTGAAACTGGCGAACGTGTTGCATTTGGGGTTCTTCAGCATCTTTGGCAGTGCGCTGGTGGTGGCGTTGGCGTTGATGTGGCTGATCGTGGCCAAGCGCACCGTGCAGGGGGCTTATAAAGGCGAGCTTTTTGTTTCGCCCTGCATTGCAGGACTAGCGAATAAGTAAGCAGGATTAGGTAAAGTCGTGGCCTGATAAATAAAGGCCACGCAGGAACACGGACGACGATGAGCCATCCTTCCCAATTCACCTTGCTGCGCACGCGGCGTTTCTTGCCGTTTTTCATCACCCAGTTGCTGGGCGCGTTCAACGACAACATCTTCAAGCAATCGCTGATCCTGGCCATCCTTTACAAGCTCAGCATCGAGGGCGACCGCTCTATCTGGGTCAACCTGTGTGCGTTGTTGTTTATCTTGCCGTTCTTTTTGTTCTCGGCATTGGCCGGACAGTTTGGCGAGAAATTCAACAAGGACGCGTTGATCCGTGCGATCAAGATCGGCGAGATCGTGATCATGGCCGTCGGCGCGGCGGGCTTCCTGACCAATCATCTTGAATTGATGCTGTTGGCGCTGTTTGCCATGGGCACCCACTCGGCGCTGTTCGGCCCGGTCAAATACTCGATCATGCCCCAGGCATTGCACGACGATGAGCTGGTCGGCGGTAACGGCCTGGTGGAAATGGGCACGTTCCTGGCGATCCTGGCCGGCACCATTGGCGCCGGGGTCATGATGTCTTCCATCCATTACGCGCCGGTGGTGGCGGTGGCGATTGTCGGCGTGGCGGTGCTGGGCTACCTCGCCAGCCGCAGCATCCCGCGCGCGGCAGCTTCGACGCCGCAACTGCGCCTGGACTGGAATATCTTCACCCAGTCCTGGGCGACGTTGCGCATGGGCCTGGGGCAGACGCCGGCGGTGTCGCGCTCCATTGTCGGCAACTCGTGGTTCTGGTTTGTCGGTGCGATCTATCTCACGCAAATCCCGGCGTACGCCAAGGAGTGGTTGTACGGCGATGAAACCGTGGTGACCCTGATCCTCACCGTGTTCTCCGTGGGCATCGCCCTGGGCTCGATGCTCTGCGAAAAGCTTTCCGGGCGTAAGGTGGAAATCGGCCTGGTGCCGTTCGGCTCGTTTGGCCTAACGGTGTTCGGCCTGCTCCTGTGGTGGCACTCCGGCGGCTTCCCGCAGAATGTCCAGGCCAACGATTGGCTCGCGGTGCTCAGCTACGGCCAGGCCTGGTGGGTGTTGTTCGATATCCTCGGCCTGGGCGTGTTCGGTGGCTTCTATATTGTACCGCTGTATGCGCTGATCCAATCGCGCACCGCCGAGAACGAACGGGCACGGGTCATCGCGGCCAACAACATTCTCAACGCATTGTTCATGGTGGTCTCGGCCATCGTTTCGATCCTGCTGTTGAGCGTGGCCAAGCTGTCGATCCCCGAGTTGTTCCTGGTGGTTTCGCTGCTCAATATTGCGGTCAACACCTACATCTTCAGGATCGTCCCCGAATTCACCATGCGCTTCATGATCTGGCTGCTCAGCCATTCCATGTACCGCGTGGAACATCGCAACCTGGAGGCCATTCCGGATGAAGGCGCGGCGTTGCTGGTGTGCAACCATGTGTCGTTTGTCGATGCGCTGTTGATCGGCGGCGCGGTGCGTCGGCCGATTCGCTTTGTCATGTACTACAAGATCTACCGTTTGCCGGTACTCAACTTTATCTTCCGCACCGCCGGGGCGATTCCGATTGCCGGGCGCCATGAAGATATGCAGATCTACGAACAGGCGTTCGCGCGGATTGCCCAGTACCTCAAGGATGGCGAGTTGGTGTGCATCTTCCCGGAAGGCAAGCTGACAGCCGATGGCGAGATCAATGAATTTCGTGGTGGGGTGACGCGCATTCTGGAGGAGACACCGGTGCCGGTGATTCCGATGGCGTTGCAGGGGCTGTGGGGGAGTTTCTTCAGTCGCGATCCGCACAAGGGCTTCTTCCATCGGATCTGGTCGCGGGTGGTGTTGGTGGCGGGTGAGCCGATTGCTGTGGAGGCGGCAACGCCAGTGCAGTTGCAGGCAGTAGTGGGTGGTTTGCGGGGGAGTGTCAGGTAGTTTTCCGTTGTTTGTCAGGGCCTCATCGCAGGCAAGCCAGCTCCCACCTTTTGAATTGTGAATACAGTCAAATGTGGGAGCTGGCTTGCCTGCGATAGCGTAGTGGCTTAAGTGGAAATCTTGAGCCCGATGAGCCCGCAAATAATCAACGCCACACTCGCCAACCGAAACAACGCCATGGACTCCCCAAACAGGATGATCCCGGCAATCACGGTGCCCACGGCACCGACGCCGGTCCAGATCGCATAGGCGGTGCCCAGCGGCAGCTCTTTCATGGCCAGCCCCAGCAACCCAAGGCTGACGGCCATGGCGGCAATCGTCAGGGCGGTGGGCAGTGGCTTGCTGAAACCGTCGGTGTATTTCAAGCCGACGGCCCAGCCAACTTCAAACAACCCGGCAAAAAACAGAATGATCCAGGACATGATGACCTCGCTTCTACAAAGTGGGGTCGTCCCCTGGTTAGCGCCTGATAGCGTCGCGAGGTCGTCCTCGCGAAGCTTGCTAGAGTGCCGAAAACGGCTCAGGCGATCAAGCTTACGGGGCGGTTTCCAGGGCGCGACGGTCTTCCTTTTCGCTCATGCGGCGGAAATACGTCGACAGCAATGCGCCGGAAATATTGTGCCAGACACTGAACAACGCACTGGGAACCGCCGCCAGCGGCGAAAAGTGCGCACTGGCCAGCGCGGCACCCAGCCCGGAGTTTTGCATACCGACTTCCAGCGCCAACGACTTGCGTTGCGCCAGCGGCAACTTGAACAAGCGCCCGGTGAAGTAGCCCAGCAGGTAACCGAAGCTGTTGTGCAGCATCACCACCGCCATGATCAGCAGGCCCGATTCGGCAATCTTCGCCTGGCTCGCGGCAACCACGGCCGCGACGATGATCACAATACTGACCACCGACACGAGCGGCAGCACGTCCACCGCATGGCGAACCCGCTCGCCCAACACCCGTTGCGCCACCACGCCGAGCACGATCGGCAGCAGCACCACTTGCAGGATCGACCAGAACAGCTCCATGAACGATACCGGCAGCCAGGCCGAGGCCAGTAGCCAGATCAACGCTGGCGTGAGCAGTGGGGCGAGGAGGGTGGTGACGGCGGCAATCGCCACCGACAACGCCAGGTCGCCGCGGGCGAGCCAGGTCATCACGTTGGACGAGGTGCCGCTTGGGCAGCAGCCGACCAGGATCACGCCGACGGCAATTTCCGGCGGCAGGTGAAAGACCTGGCACAACAACCATGCCACGCCCGGCATGATCACAAAATGCGCGACCACGCCCAAGGCCACGCGCCATGGATGGCGAGCGACTTCGGCGAAGTCTTCAAGTTTCAAGGTCAGCCCCATGCCGAACATCACCAGGCCCAGCAGCGGGACGATGGCGCTTTTCAGGCCGATGAACCAGCTGGGTTCGAGGAAGGCGACAACGGCAAAGATCAACACCCAGTAGGCGAAGGTATTGCCGACGAAGCGGCTCAAGGCGGCGAGTGCACGCATGGGGATGTCCTTGTTATTAGAGTGTTGAATAGGGCGACGCGATCAAATGTGGGAGCAGGCAAGCCACACTGACCGTGCCCACATTGGATCGGTGTTGTTTAGATGCCCTGTGGGGTTTCTTCCCCGCCCAGCGCTTCCACCAACGCCGGCAGGAAGTCGCCGAAGGTCAGCATCATCAAGGTAAAGCTGGCATCCAGTTGGCCCAGGGCTTCGTCGCCGCCGTCCTGTTCCGCCTGGTCTTGCAGCAGGTCTTCGAATTTCAGGCGTTTGACGGTCATCTTGTCATCGAGCATGAAGGACAGCTTGTCCTGCCACGCCAAGGACAGTTGGGTCACGACCTTGCCGGTGGTCAGGTGCAGTTGGATCTCTTCGCCGGTCAGGTCCTGGCGCTTGCAGCGCACGATGCCGCCGTCTTCATGGGTGTCGCGCAGTTCGCATTCGTCGAGGACGAAGAAGTCATCGGCCGGTTTCTGGGTAGTGACCCAGTCGGTCATGATTGCGGTCGGTGCGGTTTTTACCGTCAGCGGACGGACGGGCAGGGTGCCGATCACTTCACGCAAGGTCGACAGCAGATCTTCGGCACGCTTGGGGCTGGCCGAGTTGACCAGGATCAGGCCCTGTTTCGGCGCGATCGCAGCAAAGGTCGACGAGCGACGGATAAAGGCACGCGGCAGGAAGGCCTGGATGATTTCATCCTTGATCTGGTCGCGCTCCTTCTTATAGACCTTGCGCATTTGCTCGGCTTCGATCTCTTCGACTTTCTCTTTCAGTGCGTCACGCACCACGCTACCTGGCAGGATGCGTTCTTCCTTGCGCGCGGCGATCAGCAAAAAATCTCCACTGACGTGAACCAGGGGAGCGTCTTCACCTTTACCGAAGGGGGCGACGAAACCGTAAGTGGTCAACTCCTGGCTTGCACACGGGCGCGCCAGCTTGGTGGCCATGGCCGCTTCCAACGCCTCGGCATCAACAGGCAGATCTTGGGTCAGGCGATAGATAAGCAGGTTCTTGAACCACATGGGGTGAGTCTCTCCTCTATACAAAGGGGGGCATTATTCTCTTGATCACGCCGTAGGCCAACCCTGCCTAAGCCATTGGAAGGGCTGAAAAAAAAGATTTAAGAAAGTGCTTGCCAGACATAGGGTCGCTACGTAGAATGCGCGCCACACCGAAACGAAGGGTGATTAGCTCAGCTGGGAGAGCATCTGCCTTACAAGCAGAGGGTCGGCGGTTCGATCCCGTCATCACCCACCATTCGCTTCATGTGTTACGCGCAGCGGTAGTTCAGTCGGTTAGAATACCGGCCTGTCACGCCGGGGGTCGCGGGTTCGAGTCCCGTCCGCTGCGCCATATTCGGTAACCTGGAACGCTGAACGCCAGGTCACCACAGAAAGCCCGCTTAATCGCGGGCTTTTCTTTGTCCGGAATATGGCAAAAAATCGTGCGGAAAACTTTTTTTAAATAAATTGCATTTAAATCAAGACATTACGATTTTTTGGTGTATGATGCGCCCACACCGAAACGAAGGGTGATTAGCTCAGCTGGGAGAGCATCTGCCTTACAAGCAGAGGGTCGGCGGTTCGATCCCGTCATCACCCACCATTCGCTTCAAGTGTTACGCGCAGCGGTAGTTCAGTCGGTTAGAATACCGGCCTGTCACGCCGGGGGTCGCGGGTTCGAGTCCCGTCCGCTGCGCCATATTCGGTAACCTGGAACACTGAACGCCAGGTAGCCACAAGAAACCCGCTCATTGAGCGGGTTTTTTTTCGCCTGCGATTTACCGCTCCTTACGGTGCGTTGCGGCTGTGACGGTAATCGCTGACCGCTTCATACACCGCCTTGCGCAACCGATTGATACCGCCGATGGGACGGTGCGCTTCCAAACCAAACCACGGGTTGAACGACTGGTTATCGCAGGCCAGGTTCTGCGCGGGAGTGTCGAAATCCTGAGCGGGAATCCTGACCTTGGCTACGGTTTCATACGGCGCGTCGCTTTCCTTCCATTCGATGCTGGTGTCTTCGATGGGCATGAACTTTTGCGGGTTCTGCCGTTGGATCTGCAGCACGAAACAGGCCGCTACGCGGTCGGTGGACAGTTGCTGATTGAGGGCGCTGCGCAGGAAGTTCGGCAGGGCCTGGTTCTGTTTGGGCAGCGCATAATCCGGGCAGCTTTGCGGGTCGGGGGCGACGCGAAACTTGGCGTTTGCCGCGCCAAACTTGTAGGGCGACACTGAAAAGTAAGTCGTCTGCGTCGGGCTGGCCGGTGCGGGCGCCAGCGTTGCCAGGGCGATAAACAGGTGACGTACTTGCCAACTGCGCGGGTCGAGCTTGGGAAAGAACGCCAGGACCTTCTTGCCATCCGCTTGCGCGCCGATGTTCTGCGCATATTCCGCGACATCGCTGACAAAGAAATTCGGGTGGCTGAACATCACGAAATCCTGCTCAGTGCGGGCTTGCTGGTCGGCCATCAGTTGCTTGCCCGGCACATCCAATAGCTTGATCGCCATGCCGCGGGCATCGCGGATGCTGTCGAATTGCGGGTAGGCGTTGCCGTTGGACAGGCGCATCGTCGCCTGCCAGATCTTGCCCGGCTCTGCGAACACGCCCTGGCGCAAGGCCGGGTCGAGATCCGCCAGAACGCTGACCTCGGCTTTCACGCAACCATGGGCCTTGGCATGGGCATCGCGCAGGTAGCGTGTGCCTTCGCGGTGCTGGTCAACGATGCGTACGGCGGTCTGGATGATGCCTTGGGTCATCGCTGCTTCACCCGGCGGGATCTGTTCATCCGCTGACACCGGGCCACTGTGCTGCCAGGCGAACCATACGGTCGCCAGTAGCCACCCCAACAGCCCAACGCCCACCAGCCACAACAGGGTTTTGCCGAGAAAAGCGCCGAGACGCAGCCAGAGACGAGCGAGCATGGAACGGTCCTTGTTGTTCGATCGGATAATCATGGCAGTTGGTGCTCCAGCGGGCCGCCCAGTACTTTGAGGTATTCGAGCAGCGCCCAGCGCTCCTGGGGCAGCAAGCCACGGCCAATGACGCCATTGCCCCGTGCGCCAGCACGGAACTCGTGGCCGCTGTTGTGATTGCCGGTGATTCGGGTATCGAACAGGAAGGCATTCTTGAACGAGGCGGTTTCAAAGCCCAGATGGCGTGGATCGTAGTTGAACGTGCCTTTATAGAAGGTGGTGCTGCGCTCGTCCTGGGGCGAAAGCAGTTGGTAGATCGTCGGCACCGAACCGTTGTGCAGGAACGGCGGGGTAGCCCATACGCCTGCCAGTGGTCGCGCTTTATAGGCGCGTAATTCGCGCACGCCAATCGGCAGGCCGAACCCATCCAGGCTCGGGCGCTCGGCCGGGGTCACGCCGGCGGCGCGGTAGGCATGTTCTTCGACAAAGGCGGTTACGTAGGCCAGCCCCTGGGCCACGGACATTTTTTTCAGATCCAGTGGCGCGGTGGGCGAAGGGTGTAGTTCAACATTGAGTTGGGCCAGTTCGGCCGGGTCCCATTGCAGGGCGCTGAGGTCATAACGCTGGTCGGCAATGTTGCTGGCGGTGCCGGGGTCGGTGCCGATGTAGTCCACCGGCAGCATTTTCAACTGCTGCACCGGGCGGCCATTTTCCTCGGTGACCGCGGGTATATGGCAGCCAGCACAGTTTTCGGCGAAGAGTGCGCGGCCCTGGGCGGCGAGGGGTTTGTCGATGGCGCCAAACAAGTCCTCCGGCCAGGTTGGCGGCTTGAGGCGTTGCAGGGTTTCTTCGATCAGGTGCAGGTCCCGCACGCGTACGCTGGACGGGTAGCGAGCGTCGCCCTGGAGCGGTTGGCCGGCACTGTCGAAGAAGGCCAGGGTTGCGCCTACACCAAGGGCTTCACCGATATTGCGCGCCATGGGTTGCTGAGCCGAGCCATTCCACTGCACCCAGTCGAATGTCCAGATATCCCACAACTGCGGGTAGTCCACTGGGGCATTGGCGACACGATAATTGTCGGGGGAAATAGCGTCGCCAAAGCTGGCATTGGCGATGCGCCCGAAGGCGTCAGTACGACCGGGGCCTTCTTCGGTGGGATAGAGGCCGCGATGGGTATCATTCCAGGCGACTTTGAGGAACTGGTTCAGCGATTGTTTGAAGTCCTGGCGCAGCTGATTGTGCTGGGTATCGTACTGATCACCCAGGACTTTGCGGGCGAAGCGCTCGAACTTCCACGGGTTGTAATACGTAGCGGCAAGGCTGGCGACCAGGGCTTGGCCAAAACTGCCGCCCCGCAAGGTGGGTACGCTGGAGGGCAGCACGTGTTGCGCCGAGCCACCGTCGATACGCAGGGCCTGGCCCTTGAAGTGCAATTGACCGGTGTGGCAGGCCGCACAGGTGATATCCAGGTATTGAACCTGGCTGTCGGCGTTCTGGTGTCGGGCAAAGCCTACCGGCAGGTTGCCAGGGTTTTGCGGGGTGGGCACTTGCTTGGGGTCGACCAGAAAACCAAAGCGCGCCAGGTATTCCGGCGCGGCAAAGCGTTGCTCGGAGAACGGCAGCTCCAGGGCCGTGAACCAGTCGTAGTGCAGGCCCTTTACCTGGGTGCCCTGGGGCGTGAAGTAGTAGGTCTGACGGTCAGCGGCACTCCATTGATCCTGGTAGTGCACCTGCTTTACTGGCACGTAGTCCGGTAGCTTGGGGTTGAGGGTGTAATAGAGCACCACGGCCAGAATCAGGCCCAGGGCGATCAGTATCAGGAGTAAAACACGGGAAAAAGTGCGCAAGATAACTATCCTTGTCGAATTGTCGCGTTGTTATGCCACTGCGCCACAGGTGCGGCAAGTAGCGATGAGCCTGCTGGCAGGCGGTCCCGCGATCCGTCGCGGTGCCCCATGATAAATGGAAATGCTTTTAAACACGTGAACTTATCAGAAGTTTCCTGCTCACATGCCGGTAGCCATTGGTCGTGGCCGCCTGATAAGCTCGCGACTTTATTCGAATGCCCTTTTGGCGCATGAACAAGGAAATAGCATGAAACAGCATCGGTTGGCGGCGGCGGTGGCCCTGGTTAGCCTGGTACTTGCGGGTTGTGATTCGCAGACCAGCGTAGAGCTGAAAACCCCGGCGCAAAAAGCTTCCTACGGCATCGGCCTGAACATGGGCAAGAGCCTTGCCCAAGAAGGCATGGATGACCTGGACTCCAAAGCGGTAGCCCAAGGCATCGAAGATGCTGTCGGCAAGAAAGAGCAGAAGCTCAAAGATGACGAGCTGGTCGAAGCCTTCGCCGCGCTGCAAAAGCGTGCCGAAGAGCGCATGACCAAAATGAGCGAAGAGTCGGCAGCTGCCGGCAAGAAATTCCTCGAAGACAACGCCAAGAAAGACGGCGTCGTCACCACCGCTTCCGGTCTGCAGTACAAGATCGTGAAGAAGGCCGACGGCGCACAGCCCAAGCCAACCGACGTGGTGACTGTTCACTACACCGGCAAGCTCACCAACGGCACCACCTTTGATAGCTCCGTGGATCGCGGCAGCCCGATTGACCTGCCGGTCAGCGGCGTGATCCCGGGTTGGGTCGAAGGCCTGCAACTGATGCACGTAGGCGAGAAGGTCGAGCTGTACATCCCGTCTGACCTGGCCTACGGCGCCCAGAGCCCGAGCCCGGCGATTCCAGCCAACTCCGTGCTGGTATTCGACCTGGAACTGCTGGGCATCAAGGACCCAGCCAAGGCAGAAGCTGCTGACGCACCTGCTGCACCAGCCGCCAAGAAGTAATCGGCGCCTGAGCACACAACGCCCCGTCTCGACGGGGCGTTGTTGTTTCTGGGTAAATCCGATAGAACCCGCAGCATTGCGCGCAGTCTGATGTAAGACTCGAGCACGGGTAGCCGCACATACAGGCCAAGTCAATGAAATCTTGGGTTTTTTTTATGTGCGCAAAAAACGCCCGATCTGACTGTAAGCCTTATAAACCGTGGCTTTCAGCTGATAAAACAGGCTCTGTTCACAAGGTTATCCACAATTTGTGTGGATAACCTTTTACCTCGCCTGGAACTGGAGTGTCTGATGAAACCACCCTTCAATTTCACCCGTTTTCTGCCCATGGCCGCGCGCCTGCTGGGCCGTGGACGTTTGCCGACCTTGCTGTTTGCCGTTGCGGCCAAAGGCTCAAGCCAGGGCAATCGCCTGGGCCAGCTCAAGGATGATCTCAAATTGCTCCAAGCCCTGTGCCTGGCTTACTGGCGCGGCGAATACCGAGCGATCAGCCCCAAGGCGTTGATCTCGGTGGTGGCGGGGTTGATGTACTTTCTGAGCCCGATTGACGCGATCCCGGACTTCATCCCGATGTTCGGCATGTTCGACGACATCGCGGTGCTGGCATGGGTCATGAAGACCCTGAGTGGCGAACTGAGCGCCTTTCGCGCCTGGCGGGATGCGCAACGCCCGGAAAAACTCGCGGTGGTTGAGCGCCTCCCTGCAACCCCTGAGCTGCTGGCCCAGGAAAACCCACAAAAAAACTAATGATGCCGGGGATCCCCCAGCGACCTTCGTGGCTGTTAGGATTACACTTCTAAGGAAAGAGCTTACTTAGTAAGTGTTTTTATCCTACGGGGCAGTCATGGATATTCAGATCATTTCACGCGATGGCGCACCCGAATATGCGGTGTTGCCATGGGACCAGTACCAGGCGCTGCTAAAAGCTGCCGGTCAGCAGCCACCTACACCCGCTTCTTCCCCTGCCGCCTCTGCCGCCTCTGCCGCCATCGACCAGGACCTGCGACCGCTCGCAGACCTGCGCGGCTTGCGTGAAGCCAAGGGCCTGGCTATCGAGACCCTGGCACGCACGGTGGGGATCAGCCCCTCGTACCTTGGTTTGATTGAAAGTGGTGAACGCCAGCCGGATGCCGCCATTCGCCGCAGCCTGGCCTGGGAATTGGGCGTGGCAGGTTGGGGGGATGAGTCTTGAGCCTACGTATCAGCCGTCAACACTGGGACGGGTTGCTCAACGAATTGGATCAGGCGCGTCGCCAGCGCCATTTGCTGACGTACCGGGCGCTGCTTGAGCGCCTGCAATTTCCGACGCCAGCCATGCAGACCCTGGCGGCTGCCCTGGAGCATCTGGCGGCGCTGGATGCCAAGGCCGAGCAGCCGCTGCGCAGTTCCCTGGTGATCAGCCAGGGTGCCAGCCGCCTGCCACGTACCGGGTTCTTTGAGTGTGTGGAGCGTCTAGGGCGCTTCAGCGGACCCTCCGATGGCGTGGCGGCTGCGTCCTGGCACGCTTCGGAAGTGGTGCGGGTGTTCGAGTACGAATACCCGGAATCCGCCGAGGCTTAAAGCGCTGCTGAGTACATGTCCAGGCTGTCGATCACATGGATGCTGTAGCCGGCCACGTCCTTGGCGTGGTGCTTGGCTTGCGAGGCCAATTCCGCCAACTGGCTGGCATCGAGTTGCGCACAGGCCTGTGGATACAGATGCACCACACCGATAGACAGCGATAGCAAGGCGAACTCCTGGCGCACGCCCTGGCGGTTGAGTGACACGAAGCAACCAGCATCGACGTGCTCGGCGCGGTAAAAGCGTCGGCATTGGGTATGGAAGTCGTCCAGCAACTGGTTGAGCCGCTTGCGCCAATCCTGCGGGCCCAGCACCAGCAAAAAGTCATCGCCGCCAATATGCCCGACAAAGTCGCGGCTGGGGTCTACCTGGTCGTTCAGGCATTGCGCCAGGCACAGCAGCACTTCATCCCCACGCCCGTAGCCGTAGATATCGTTGAACGGCTTGAAACTGTCGATATCCACATAACAGATCAGCGACTCGCGCTGTTGCTGCAACAGCCGAGTCAGGCATTGCTGGATCGGTACGTTGCCTGGTAGCAAAGTCAGCGGGTTGGCGTAGCGCGCCTGCTGGATTTTCAGTTCGGTGATCAGCTTGAGCACGTCGATCACCCGGCCCAGGCCCAGATAGTCACCGTTCAACGTGATGATGAAATCTTCTTCGATGCGCTGCCGTGCGCGGCTGGTCAACAAACGGCTGACCTGTTGCAAGGACTGGCTCAATTCCACCGCCAGGAAATCATCGCTCATCAAGCGGCTGATCGGTTTGCGCGCAAACAAGTCGGTCGCGAACGGCTTGAGCAGCGCGTCCGACAGCGAGTGTCGGTGCACAATTCCGATCGGGCGACCGCCGCCATCCAGCACCGCCAGTGAATTGAGATTGGCCTGGTGATGGAACGCTTCCAGCACTTGAGCCGTGGCGGTGTCTTGATCCACCGCTGGCTGTTCGTTCAGCAGGGCGCTGAGGTCACTGCCTTCATCGCTGAGGGCAGTCGTGGCGTTATCCGGCTTGGGCAACATCTGGCGCGCTTCCTGCGGTGTGCAAACTGCCTTGAACCAGGATTGAGCCCAATGCATTCAGCGGTTCGGTCACGGTCATGACGATCTCGATCAAAAAAAAAGGACCGCAGGCGTCAAGCCTGCGGTCCTTTCATTTCACGACAGAATGATGTCTATATGATGACACTGCGTGGAGCGGTCACATTAAATTGCCATCATTTACTGCTTGGCCACCTGCTTGGTGATCTTCAGGTAGTCGAGGAGGATCCGGCCAGTCTCGGCCAAGTAGGCATCGTCTTCCGGTTTGGTTTTATCCGCTTCGGTCGGCAAGGCATCTTCATCTTCTTTCTTCAGCTCTTTGAGCGGATCTTCACCCTTGGCTTTGCGGCGGGTGTTTTCCAGCACCAATTGCTGATTCTCGATGCTGGAGTGCTGTGCACGGCGATCCGCTTCGTTGAGGCTGACGGTTTTCTCTTCCATCAGCTTCTTGGCCAGGGCCAGCTTGTCGCGGATAAACACGAACTCGGCATCCTTGGCAGAGCGGGTGTCGTGGTCTGCTTTCAACTGCGTCAGGAACGGCTTGAACGGATCCGACGCCGGCTTGATCGCAGGGCGGATGGTGTCCCATGGCATGGCTTCAGGCAGCGCGCTTTCGCCGATTTCCTTGGTGTCGATAATCGACGGGAAATCGATATCCGGCAGCACGCCCTGATGCTGGGTGCTCTGCCCGGAAACCCGGTAGAACTTGGCCAGCGTCAGTTTCAGCTCGCCATGGTTCAGCGGCTGGATGGTCTGCACGGTGCCCTTGCCGAACGTCTGGCCGCCGATGATCAACGCACGGTGATAGTCCTGCATGGCACCGGCGAAAATCTCCGAAGCGGAGGCCGAGAGACGGTTGACCAGCAACGCCATCGGCCCCTTGTAGAAGGCGCCCGGGTTCTCGTCTTCCAGCACGTCGACACGCCCATCAGCATTGCGGACCAATACGGTTGGGCCCTTGTCGATAAACAGGCTGGTCAGCTCGGTGGCTTCTTGCAGGGAACCGCCGCCGTTGTTGCGCAGGTCGATGACCACGCCGTCGACTTTTTCCTTCTGCAGTTCCGTCAGGATTTTCTTCACGTCGCGGGTGGTGGACTTGTAGTCCGGGTCACCGGCACGGAACGCCTTGAAGTCCAGGTAGAAGGCCGGGATCTCAATCACGCCCAGCTTGTAGTCCTTGCCATCCTGCTTGAGGTTAAGGACTTTCTTCTGCACCGCCTGGTCTTCGAGCTTCACCGCTTCACGGGTGATGGACACGATCTTGCTGGTCTGGTCGTTCGGTGCGTTGGTGTGCGGAATCACTTCCAGGCGCACCACACTGCCTTTTGGCCCTCGGATCAGCTTGACCACTTCGTCCAGGCGCCAGCCGACCACATCGACCATCTCTTTGTCGGCCTGGGCCACGCCAATGATCTTGTCTGCCGGGGCGACCTGCTTGGTCTTGTCTGCCGGGCCTGCCGGTACCAAACGTACGATCTTGACCTGGTCATTGTCGCTTTGCAGGACGGCACCGATGCCTTCCAGGGACAGACTCATGTTGATATCAAAATTTTCCGCGTTATCCGGTGACAGATAATTGGTGTGCGGGTCGTAGGACATCGCGAAGGTGTTGATGTAGGCCTGGAAGATATCTTCGGCACGGGTCTGGTCCAGGCGCGCCAACTGATTCTTGTAGCGCTTGGTCAACAGTTCCTGAATGGCCTTGGGCTCTTTGCCGGCGATCTTCAAGCGCAGCACTTCGTCCTTGACGCGTTTGCGCCACAGGTCGTCCAGCGCTGCCGTGCTGGTCAGCCAAGGGGCATCCTTGCGATCCACCAGAAGGGTTTCCTTCTGGGTGAAGTCGAGCTTGTCGATGCCTTTGTTCAGCTCACCCAGGGCGAAGTCCAGACGCGCTTTGACGCGGTCCAGGTAACGCTTGTAGATGGTGAAGCCGGGCTGCAGGTCGCCGCCTTTGAGGAAGTCGTCGAACTGCGTCTTCCACTTGTCGAACTCAGCGATATCGCTGGCCAGGAAGTAGCTGCGCGACGGATCCAGCAGCTTGAGGTAGCTGTCGTAGATGATCACCGAGCGAGCGTCGTCCAGCGGCGGCTTGCTGTAGTGATGGCGCTTGAGCAACTCGACAACGTTAAGGCTGGCAATCACCTCATCGCGATCAGGCTGAAGGTTGTCCCAGCTATTGGCTGCGAACGTATTGGTCGACATCGACGCGAAGCCGAGACCAATGAAAAAAGCGAGGGCGGTGCTGGGGAACAGATGCTTCATGCTGATTCGACGCGGGGGCAATTGATAACGCATATTAGGCCGTCTTTGAGGGAGCCGGTTCCATATGGTCCGGTCGCATAATGCAAAAAGCCCGACGGTACTGCTACGGGCTCAGTCCAGACTCACTATGGAGGCACTGTGAAAGCATTGCAAGGCGTTGAGGGGCATGTGGAGGGTTAGAAGAACCCAGTCCTACATTCGATGTAGTCCATATTGCCAACAGCCTGACCGAATCCTGGATTGAAATGCAGTCAGTGTGGGAGCTGGCTTGCCTGCGATAGCGGTGCACCAGATGAAGAATTCTTCACTGTTGCACCGCTATCGCAGGCAAGCCAGCTCCCACAGGTTGATCTCTATTGATTCAGGTCCAGTGGTGGATCGGCCAGCCGGCCTGTTCGGCGTGGGCGCGCAACACCGGGTCCGGGTTCACCACCTGCGGATGGTCGACCTTGAGCAATAGCGGCAAGTCATTGCGCGAATCCGAGTAGAAATACGCCCCCTCCAGCGTTTCTCCTTCCTGCTCCAGCCATTCCAGCAGGCGCGTGATCTTGCCTTCACGATAGGTCAGCACGCCTATGGTCTTGCCGCTGTACACGCCGTGGCCGACGTCCAGGTTAATCCCCAACACTTCTTCAATACCGATACGCGCCGCAATCGGCGTGACCAGGTGAGTGCCCGAGGCGGAAATCACCAGGATCCGGTCGCCATTCGCACGGTGGCGGGCGATGGTCTTGGTGGCGTCGCTGTAGATCAGCGGCTCGATGACGTCCTCGACCCACGGCTCCACCAGATGCTCGATTTCTTCCGGGGTGCGGCCGATCATCGGCTCCAGGCTGAAGTCCATGAAGTCTTCCATGCGCAACTCGCCTCGGCTGTAGGCGTCCATCAATTCGTTGTTCCTGCGCATGAACGACTCAGGGTCTACCCAGCCCAGGCGGCCCATCTGCTCGCTCCAGAGGGTGGCGCAGTCGCCGTGGATCAGGGTGTCGTCCAGATCAAAAATTACCAATGCCATCCGTCATGTTCTCTCTCAATAGGTCGCTGCCTGTCAGGCTACTTCACACAGGGCGCTGGGGTCGATGGAAAGTGCCAGGCGCTGGCCGTCCGGGTGCAGGTCGTCGGCCGAGCGATTGAGCACGTCGACCACCAATTCCACGCCACGGGCTTCGATGCGGTAGCGAATCACGTTACCCAGCAAGCTGTGGCTGCGCACCAGCGCATCGAGCTCGCCGCTGCGGCTCAACTCGATGGCTTCAGGGCGAATCGCGATGCGCCCGCTGATCGGGCGTTGCAGTAACTGGCTGGCCTTGTCGGCGTCGAGCAGGTTGTAGTTACCGATAAAACCGGCGGCGAAGGCATCCACCGGCGCAGTGTAGAGGGTTTCGGCATCGCCGCTTTGTACGATCTTGCCCTGATTCATCAGAAAGATGCGGTCGGACATGGTCAGGGCTTCTTCCTGGTCATGGGTCACGAAAATCGTGGTCAGCCCCAGTTCGCGCTGGATCTGGCGGATCTGTTCGCGCAAGTGCTTGCGAATACGTGCATCCAATGCCGACAGCGGTTCATCGAGCAACAGCAGGCGCGGGCGGGTCACCAGGGAGCGGGCGAGGGCGACACGCTGGCACTGGCCGCCGGACATCTGGTGCGGATAGCGGCCGGCCAGCTCCTTTAGCTCAACCAATTGCAGCACTTCCTGCACGCGCTTGTGGCTGTCGTCGGCGTTGACCTTTTGCATGCGCAGGCCGAACGCAACGTTCTGCTCCACGGTCATGTTGGGGAACAGCGCGTAGCTCTGGAACACCATGCCGATCTGACGTTTCTGCGGGCTCAGGGGCACGATGTCCTGCCCATCCAGCAGGATTGTGCCGCTGTCTACCGAGGTTAACCCTGCGATGCAACGCAGCAGGGTGGACTTGCCGCAACCGGACGGGCCGAGCAGGGTGACGAACTCGCCCTTGGCGATTTCACAGTTGATATCGCTGAACACTGGCGTGCCTGTGTAGCTTTTTTGCAGATGTTGGACGCTGACGAAGCTCATTGGCTTTTGTCCTTGTTCAAGATATTGGCGGCCCAGGTCAGCACCAGCACAAAGAAGAAATAGGAGATCACAACGGCACTGGTGAAGTGGCCGCTGCTGTTGCGCATGTTGTTGAGGTACACCTGCAGGGTCTCGTAGCGCGTGCCGACGAGGATGTTGGCGAACACGAACTCACCGAACAGGAACGAGAACGACAGCAGCAATGCCACCATCAGGCCTTTGCGCAGGTTAGGCAGCACCACCAGGATCGCCGCTTGCCAGGTGCTGGCGCCGAGCAGTTGCGAGGCGTCCATCAGGTCGCGCAGGTTGATGGCTTGCAGGTTGTTGGTGATCGCCCGGTACATGAACGGCAGCGCCACGGTGAAGTAGCAACCGATCAGAATCCACGGCGTACCCACCATCGCCAACGGCCCGGAACCGTACAGTTGCAGCAAACCGACTGAAGACACCACCGGCGGCACCGCGAAGGGCAGCAGAATCAGAATGTTCATCAGCGCATCAAGCTTGGGAAAGTGGTAATGCACCACGAACAGCAGCGGCAAAATCAATACCACCGAAAGGATCAACGCGCCCACACACACCAGCAACGATTGCCCGAACGCCATCAGAAAGCGCGGGTCGCTCCACAGTTGTACGTACCATTTCACGCTGAAGCCGGCGGGCAGGATAGTCGCCGACCAACTGCTGGAGATCGAGTAGACAAAGGTGCCGATCAGCGGCAGTACCAGAATAAGGAACAGCAGGTACACCACTACCCGATGGTAGAGGGAGGCCGGGCCGGCATCAGCGCGAGACATGGTAGCTCCTCTTGAGCAGCAGTTGATGGACCACGGTGACCACCGTCATCAGCGCTACCAGCACCACGGCCAGGGCGCTGGCCATGTTCGGGTCCAGCGACACATCACCAGAGACCAGCCCCGCGATGCGGATCGGCAGCACGTTGAAGTTGCCGGTGGTCAGGGCGTAGACCGTGGCGTAGGCGCCAAGGGCGTTGGCCAACAGGATGACGAAAGTGCCAAGCAGGGCAGGGGTGAGCACCGGCAAGCCGATATGTCGCCAGAACTGCCAGCCATTGGCACCGAGCAGCGCAGCCGACTCACGCCAGTCTTCGCGCAATGCATCAAAGGCCGGGTAGAGCAACAGCACTCCGAGAGGAATCTGGAAGTAGGTGTAGAGGATGATCAAGCCGGTCTTGGAGTACAGGTTGAAGTCCTGAATGATCCCGGCCTGCTTGAGCATGATGGTGATGCTGCCGTTGAAGCCCAGCAGGATGATGAACGCGAAGGCCAGGGGCACGCCGGCGAAGTTGCTGGTCATGTTGGCAAAGGCCGTGACGAAGTTGCGCAGCGGCGAATCCACCCGTCGCAGTGAGTAGCTGCCCAGGGTGGCGATGATGATGCCGAAGATGCTGGAGTAGAAACTGATCTCCAGGCTGAGCTGAATCGCCTGCCGGTAGAACTTTGAACTGAAGATGCGGGTGAAGTTTTCCAGGCCCCAGCCGGACTCTTCGGTCTGAAGGCTGTTGATCAGCACCCATACCAGAGGCGCGATCTCGAACACGATAAAGAACAGTGCGAAGGGCACCAGGCACAGCAGGGCCAGCCATTTGCCGCGGGTCATCGAATTCACTTGAGCAACTCCCGGCACACCGGTTTGTCGTGCGGCACGCCAAGCAGCTCGCAAACGGTACCGCACAGATCGGTTTGTTTCGGCGCGGCGTCGGCATCCAGGCTGAAGGCGTCACCGAGGACAAACAGCGGCACTTCGCGCTCTTGCGGCAATAGGCCGTTGTGAGAGCGGTCGTTGTTCATGCCGTGGTCGGCCGTGACCAGCACCTGGTAGCCGGCGTCGAGCCAGCCTTGTAGGTAGTCGGCCAGGATAATGTCGGCCGAACGGGCGCTGTTGCGGTATTGCGCGGTGTCGAGGCCATGCTTGTGGCCGGCATCGTCGATATTCATCGGATGCACCAGCAAAAAGTTGGGCGCGTGCTTGAGCCGCAGGCTTTCGGCATCGGCGAACAGATGGGAATCCGGATAGTGGTCAGTCCAGTAGAAATGCCCGTGCTGGATCGTCAGCGCCTTGTTGTCGGTGTGGCGATCACGCGCGGCGACGAAGGGCGTGCGGTTGTACAACTCGCTGACCCAATGGTAAGCCGCCGCTGCCGTGGCCAAGCCAGCATCGGTGGCGTAGTGGAAAATGCTGCGCTGGTTGGACAGGCGCGAGACGTTGTTATGGACAATGCCGCTGTCAATCGGTGGCACGCCGGTGAGGATGCATTCATACAACGGGCGGGACAGGGCGGGCAGTTCGCATTCCAGTTTGTAGAGGGCTGCGCGTCCTGCGCCGACGTAGGCCTGCAAGTGCCCCATGGCGTGCCGGGCGACCTCGAAATTCAGGCCGTCGAGCACGACAAGGATGACAGTGTGCTTCATGGGGGCTGGGGCTCCGCAACAGGGGGTATGGCTCAGTATCAACTTGGAATGGGATCAAATGTGGGAGCTGGCTTGCCTGCGATGGCGGTGTATCAGTGGACACCAATGTTGAATGTCAGACCGCTATCGCAGGCAAGCCAGCTCCCACACTGACCGCACTTGTATCAGAGAGACCGATTACTTCATCTCTACGATGACCTGCTCGTTCCACATCTGCGGAAGCTTCTTGGACGTCGCTTCCCAGGCATCGGCATCTTTGATCGGCTGCGGGTTGGCCTTGGTGTATTGCTCGCCCGGGATCAGGTTCTTGGCGATATCGGCCGGCAGCTTCAGGTCGGTTTCCGCACGGATCGGACGCGCATTGCCCTTGGCCAGGTTGAGTTGGCCGGCATCGCTGAAGATGTATTCGCGGGTCAGCTTGGCGGCGTTCGGGTGCTTGGCGTATTTGTTGATGATGGTGGTGTAGCCCGATTTCACCGAGCCATCCGATGGAATCAGCACCACGTAGTCATCCGGGTTGGCCATCTTGGCTTTGTAGCTCAGGCCGTTGAAGTCCCAGACAATGCCAACTTCGACTTCGCCTTTTTCCATGGTGGCGATGGTCGGGTTGGACAGCGAGAGGCGACCTTGCTGGGCGATCCTGGTGAAAAACTGCAGGCCCGGTGCGATGTTTTTCTCGTCGCCCTTGTTGGCGATAGCGGCGGCGAGTACCGCATTGGAGGCTTGGGCTGCGGTGCTTACATCACCCACTGACACCTTGTATTTGCCGGTTTGCAGGTCGGCCCAACTGGTCGGGACTTCGGAGCCGTGCAGCAGCTTCTTGTTGACGATAAACGCGATGGTGCCGGTATAGGCCAGGGCCCAGTGACCGTCCTTGTCTTTTGCCCAATCCGGAACCTGCGCCCAGGTGGAGGGTTTGTAGGGCTGGGTGACTTCCTGCTTCACCGCGATCGGGCCGAAGGCTGCGCCCACGTCACCGATATCGGCACTGGCGTTGTCTTTTTCGGCTTTGAACTTGGCGATTTCCTGGGCCGAACTCATGTCGGTATCGATGTGCTTGAGGCCGTAGGTCTTGGCCAGGTCTTCCCAGGTGCCTTTCCAGTTGGCCCAATCATCGGGCATGCCGACGCTGTTGACGGCGCCTTCCGCCTTGGCGGCGGCTTCCAGGGTTTTTAGATCGGTATCAGCGGCCATGGCGGCGGTGCACATGGCAATGGTCGAGCCTAACAGTGATGCCAGGAAAAGCTGTTTCATCCGAAGCTCCTTTGGGCGTTTTACACGCGGCGTCTTATACGAACGTTGGCGAGGGTGTGGTCTAGGTCAGCAATACCTGAGCCAATTTAGGCCCGATGGATGACAGTTTCATGTCGATGTCGTTTTTGAAGCACGGGTGTCGCTCAGCTCAGACTTAGCGTAGACCATGCCCAACAGCCCGCAGGCCCTGGACTTGGCCGATGTATTGCAGGGGGTGGTGCAGGCGGTGGCTACCGGCTGTCATCTGTCGGTCATCTGTAATGCCTAGGCTGGCTCGCAGCAGCAAAAGCCCAGATAGAGCGCGATTTGTGCACCTGAACGGTGCTGGTCTAGTCCAGATAGGTAACGTTGATGCGGGATGAGGCAATCAAGGCGGTAACCTCCATCGGTCTGGCGCTGCAAGAGCAGATCGACCACGGCCTGTTGCCGCCAGCCAGCAAATTGCCCGCCGAGCGCAAGCTCAGCGAGTTGTTTGGTACCACCCGCATTACCGTGCGGGAAGCCTTGTTACAACTGGAGGCCCAAGGGCAGATTTATCGCGAAGAGCGCCGGGGCTGGTTCGTCTCTCCACCGCGGCTGGCCTATAACCTGATGCAGCGCAGCCACTTTCACGCGATGGTCAGCGACCAGGGGCGTGAGGCTTCCACGCAGGTCATTTCCGCACGCTTGCAACCGGCGTCGGCGGCGGTGTGCGCGTGGTTGCAGTTGCCGGCGTTGTCGAGCGTGATCCAGATTTGCCGGGGCCGCAGGATTGACGGACGCCTGGTGTTGTACGTGGAGCACTACCTGAACCCGCAGTATTTTCCGGGGATCCTGGCGTGTGATTTGAATCAGTCGATGACTGAGCTGTATGCCAGCAAATATGACTTGCACTACGGGCGGGTGCGTTTCGAGATTGTGCCAACCTCACTGCCGGTGGAAGCGGCCGCTGCGCTGCGCGTCTCGGTGGGCAGCCCGGGCTTGCGCATCGCCCGGGTTAACTATGACCAACACCAGCGCCTGATCGATTGTGACCTGGAGTTCTGGCGACATGATGCGATTCATGTTGGGGTGGATGTTATGGCGTCAGCGTCTTGATCACCTGATCCACATTGGTTTGCAACTCTGTCACCGGTTCGGCGCCGTCCACATTCAACACCAGCAGTGTGGAGCCACCTGCAGTGACAGCTGCTTTTACCGCGTCACTCGGCTGACGATGGTGCAGCACCACCGCCACTTCGTTGTCCTTGAGCTGCGCACTGAGTTTTTGCAGCGCTTCAGGCGTCCAGTCTGCGTCTGGGCGAGCATCGGTGCTGACCAGTTCCAGGTTCAAGCTGCTGATCAAATAGGCAAAGTGATCGCTCAAGCTGACTACACTCAGGTTATCGGCCTTGGCCAGGCGCGCCTCGCTGTCGGCGGTGAGCTTGAGCAGGCGTTGCTTGAGTGCAGCCAGGTTGGTATCGATTTTTGGTTTGGCGCCTGGGGCGAGACGGCTCAGGTCGGCGGCCAATACATCGGCCATACGGCCCAGATTGTTGCTCGATTGCCAGGGTTGGCTGTTGAGGCCATCGGTGACACCCGGTTGTACCGCAATGCCCGGCAAGCCACCGTCCACCGGGCGTGCAGCGTCCACTTCAACGATGCGGATATTGCTGCGCCGTGCCACGGGGTACAGCGGATCATCGGCCCACAGCGAGCGCAAGCCGATGGCGGCGTCGGCGTCCTGCGCCAAGGTGTTGAGTGCCGCCGCGCCGCGGCCGGTGAAGTAGGACACCTGCCGCGAGCCGGGTAGGTTGGCTGGCGCGGCGCGTTCAAGCTGCACGTCGGTATCCTTGAGCAGCACTTCGGCCAAACCGTAGGTAATGGGTAGCGAGGCCAACACCTTGACCGGTTTTACCGACTTGGCCTTGGTCAGCGCGGCATGGCCGAGGCCGTGATTGGCCTTGAATTCCTTCGGGTCAAAACCATCAACGGCAGCCAGTGCCGATGTACTGATCAAGCAAGCGATGGCCAGGGCCATTGGGCGAAAGACAGGGCGCATTATCCAAGATTCCCTTTGAGGCTGGGCACGGTGCCGCGAGCGATGGCGGCGAAGGCGAAGGCGATACCGGCAACCAGAATGATTGCAGCGCCGGACGGGATCGGCAGGTCGAAGATGATCGGCAGCAGGATGCCGCACAGGGTACTCACAGTGGCGATCAGCACCGAGACCCAGAAAAAACCCTTGAGCGATTGACTCAACAGGCGCGCCGCGGCGGCAGGGATCACCAGCAGCGCACCGACCAGGATCGCGCCGATCACCTTGACCGCAGCCACGGTGATCAGCGTCACCAGGATTACGAACAGGTAGTCCAACGTCTTCACCGCCACACCGCGCACCGCCGCCAGTTGCGGGTTGAAGCTGGCGAGCATGATGCGGTTGTACAGCGGCAATGCCAGGGCCATGACCAGCGAACCGACGATTGCCAGTACCAGCAAGTCATTGCCGTTGACCGTCAGTACCGAGCCAAACAAAACGTTTTCGAGGATATGCACGTTGATCTTGCCGGCCAGGATCAGCAGCAGGCTGGCGCCCAGCGCCAGCGACACCGACAGGAACACGCCGATCAAGGTATCCGGCGCCAGGCCGGTACGATTGCGCAGATAGTTGAGCAGGATGCCGAACAGCAGGCAGTAGCCGAACAGGCTGCCGTAAGGCCCGGTGTAGGGTTCCCCGAGCAGGATGCCCACGGCCACGCCGGTCAGCGCAGCATGGCCGACCGCTTCGGAGAAAAACGCAAAGCGCTTGACCACCACCAGCGTGCCCAGGCCGCCCAGCACCGGGCCGATCAGCAAGCCAGCGAGCAGGGCGTTGACCACAAAACCATAGGCCAGGGCTTCCGGCAGGTAACCGGAAGACGCCCAGCCCTGGACCATCAAGCGAAAGGCTTCATAACTCATTGTGCCGGGCTCCGCGGGTGAGTGGAAAACAGGGTCAGCAGGCGGTCCGGGGTCAGCGCCTCTTTTGGCGTGGCGTCGAACAGCACGCGGCGGTTCAGGCCGGTGACACGGTCAGCCAGGCGGCCGACGGCTTCCAGGTCGTGCTCGATCCACAGCACGGTGATCCCGGCCAGGCGCCAATCATTGAGCAGCCGTTCGAACACCTGGATGCCGGCTTCATCAAGGGCCGACATGGGTTCGTCCAGCACCAGCAATTGCGGTGCAGGGATCAGGCCCTGGGCCAGCAGCACGCGCTGGCGTTCACCGCCGGACAACGCGCCCATGCGACGCTTGCGTTTGTCATGCATGCCGACGCGCTCAAGTGCGTCACCGATCGCCGCTGCGTAATGCCGGGACAGGCCAAGGAACGCAGGCCGCCGTTGGCACATGGCAGCCATGAAATCGTCGACGGTCATCGGCAGGCCGCGGTCGAACTCCAGCGCCTGAGGCACGTAGCCAATGGTGCCGGGCGCGGCCGGCCACTCCAGGCTTAAACGGCCCTGGTGGGGCGTTTGGCCGAGCAGAGTCTTGATCAGCGAGCTTTTGCCGCCGCCATTCGGACCGACCAGCGCATGGATGCTGCCTGGCTGTACCTGGAAACTCACGTCGTCGAGGATCACGGTGCGCCCCAGGGTCAGCGAGACCTGGTCGAAGTTCAGGGTCGGGCCGACGCTGACGGCGTTCAGTTGTTGCGCCGCGGTCATGCCCCTGACTCCTGGATTGCGCGGACTACGGTGTTGAGGTTGCCGGTCATTTCCACTTCGTATTTTTCAGCGCTGTATTCGCCATAGGAAATATGCGACAGCGGGTACAGCTTGACCCCGGATTCACGCTGGATGGTCTCGACGTAGGTGGACGGGAAATCCATCTCCGAAAAGATCACCTTCACATCCAGGGCGCGCAGTTCATCGATGGTTTTCTTCAACTGGCTGGGGCTTGGCTCGATACCATGGGCCGGTTCTACCACTGCGGTGACTTCCAGGCCGAATTCGCGCAGCAGATAGTCGTAGGCTGCGTGCACCGTGGCAACGCGCAGGTCCGGGTTGGGGGCGCTGGTCAGCTTGGCCAGGGCGTCGGCGCGCATCTGGCGCAGGCGCTTGCCATAGGCGCGGGCGTTCTGGGTGTAGGTTTTGGCGTTGTCCGGGTCGAGCTTGCCCAACTCGCGGGCGATGTTGTTGACCTGGGCAATCGATGCACTGATCGACAGGAAGGTGTGCGGGTTGACCACCTTGCCCGCACCGCGCGCGGCATTGCCGGTGGCCGCCAGCAGCGGCACGTTGGCGTTGGCCTCGATCACCTTGATGTCCGGGCGCTCGCTGGTGGCGATCATGCGGTCGGCGAAGTCGTCATGGCCAACCCCGTTGAGCACGATCACGTCCAGGGTGCCGATGCGCTTGATGTCGTCGGCGCGGGGCTCGTAGGCGTGTGGATTGAAGCCGGCCGGGATCAGCGGTACCACTTCGGCCTTGTCGCCGACGATATTGGCCACGTAGCTGTAGTAGGGGTGGAGGGTGATGCCGATACGCAGGCGTTTCGCTGCTTCGGCATTCGCCAGGGGAGCGAGCAGCAGGCTGAGGAAGCTGACCAGTAACAGGCGCAACAGGGGCGATGAAATAGACATGGGCAATCGGTCTTCTCGTTCAGTGACGATGCTGGCGGGTCACGCCGGCATCGAATTGCGCAACCACTTGCTGCCAGCCGGCTGCGATCAGTGCCTGGTCAGTGAGGTCGGAGGGGGCGGCAAGATTGACGCTGCGGTTGAGCCAGATATCCGGCTCGTCGCTCTGCACGCGCATCAGCAGCGAGCCGCTGGTGGCCGGTGCCTGGCTCAAGCCCAGGTAGGCGGCCGAGGGGAGTAACTGCCAGCGATGGCCACCACGGCTGACCGAGCTGGCATCCTGGGCAAAGGGGGCGAAGCCTTCGTCGGCCAGTTGCTCAGGTGTCGGCAGGGCGCTTTGCTCCTGCTGCAACAAGTGGATTTCATCCAGAGTCACCCGCAGGTCGGCGTAGATGCCTTGCTCGGCGGCGCTCAGGTCACGGCGGGCGTCCAACTGGTGGCTTGGCAGCGCCGCAATTTCCTGGGTTTCACCGTGCAGCGCCACGACCGTGCCCGCCACCGCCAGGATGAGCAGGCACAGCAGCAGCACATAGAGCGTTTCATGGCCGGCACCGGCGGGGCGTACAACCTGTGTAGTACTCATTGCGCCTGGATATCCGCTTGGTCGATTTCCACCACGTGGCCGGGGCCTGCATCAAACAGCACATAGAACTCGGCTGCGGGCTTCTTGAAGGTCAGGGTCGAATCTTCACCGAGCTTGCCGGGCACCAGGATGGTTTCGTCGTAGCCGATCACATCCAGCGTCACGCCGGGTGCGCCACTGCCGTCGGAAAAGCCGCCCTTGCACTGGATCTGCTCGCCGGGGATTTCCTTGCATTCGCACATCGGGTTGTGGGCAAAGGCGGTGGTACTCAAGCCGGCGCACAGTAACAGTGCGGCGCGGGTCAGGCGCTTGAACGTCATGGTTTAACTCCTTGCTTGTTCAGCCAGGCAATGGTGGCAGGCGAAGCCTGGTTCAGCGGGATGGAACCCTGGTGCATGCTGCCGTCCCAGCCTTCCATGGTCACCCAGACTTCGGCGTCCACCGGTGTGCGTTCCGGCACTGGCAGGGCGGCGCCCATGCGGTATGGCGTACCGAAGAAGATCACCCCGGCGGCGCGCAGGCTGCGGGGTTTACCGATACGCAGGTAGGTGGCCTTGACTTCGTTGGCGCAGGTGTCACACAGGGCGGCGTTGAAGAATTTCATCGGCCCGGCCGGGTTCGGGCTCGGGCCTTCATTGCGGAACTCGGCCAGGGTCAGGCTCCAGGGGCCGACTTGCACTTGCCCGGCTACGCGCTCGCCGATACCGGTATCCCCGCGAAACAGTGCGGCGTCGGCGAAGTACTTGGGCATGAACCCCAGCGGTATCAGCAACAGCAGAACATTGATGTGAAAACGCCATTTCAGCCAGAGGGCGCGCAGTGGGGATGGCGGTACGGTCGCGACCTTGCTCATCGCTGTGCCTCCGAGGTTTTGGCGTGCATGGCCGGGATAGAAGCGGGTTGGCGTTGCGTCTTGGCTTCGCGCTTGAGGGCATTGAGGGTGGCCAGGGCCGTGCGCTTGGTCCAGATCAGCAAGCCGCTCAATACCATCATGCTCAGCACCAGGCCGAAGAAGGCCCAGATCAACTTGATCCACAAGCCGCCGAAGTCACCGGTATGCAACGGGCGCATCGACTCGGTGACGAACTCCAGGGGGGTGCGGTCGGACAACAGGTTCGAGACGGCAATTTCACCGTCATAGGGGTTCAGTTGCGCGGTCTGGAACATCAACGGGTACCAGCCGCGCCCGCCGATTTGCAGGTGGCTGTACGCGTTGCTTGGCATGAACACAAAGCTGGCGTCCAGCCCCGGGATTTTTTCGGCGGCGATGTCGATGGCCTTATCGATAGGGATCATCGGTGCCGGGACGCCCGACGCCGACAATGGCACCTTTTCACGGGCAATCACCGGCACGATGGGCTCACTGGAAATGGATATCTGGTTGTCGCTCAAGGCCGCCTCGATCAGGAACCAGGTGCCGGTGATTGAAATGACCGCGATAAACCAGATCGACCAGATGCCGCTCAGGCGGTGAAAGTCGCCCCAGAAGATCCGCGCACCGTGTCGGATACGCAGGGTAGGGCGCAGGAAACCTTTCCAGAAGCGTTTGTACACCACCAGCCCGGTGACCAGCGAGGCAAGCAGTGGCAAGCCCAGCGCGGATACCAGGTACCAGCCCCAGCTGTACCCATTGGTGAAAGGCACCAGCCACCAGCCATGCAGGGCGCGGGTAAATTGCTGAAAGTTGAACGAGGGGCTGATGCCCTGGATCGCTCCGGTATAGGGGTTGGCGTAGACGTCCACCGAGCGCCCATCCGGGTAGCTGAGGCCGACGCTCAGGGCGAAGTGCGACTCATCCGGGCGAATGATGGACTGGACGATTGCCTTGGGCTCATCGCGCTTGATGGCCGCGATCACCTGGTCAAAGCTCAGCGGCTGGGCGTCATCCGACGGCTTGCTCGCACGGATATCCGGGTTGGCCAGCCACACGATTTCCTGGCTCACCACGGCCAGGGTGCCGGTGACACAGACGATCAGTACAAAGAACCAGATGGGCAACGCCAGCCAGCTATGTACGAGAAACCAGAGTTTGGAGCGTGACTTCTTCGACATATGAATGAGGGTCTTGAGCGAAGGGGGCAATGAAAGCCCGGAAAAGGCCAGTCGTAGCTTTTGCTGACGCGACGGGCTGTATCTAAATTAAGACGAATGAGAATGAGAAATCCCTAAGGCGCATATGAAAGAAAATGTTTCAGGTTCACATTCAGGCCGGATTTGAGAGCTGATCGAACACGCAATACACCGGCCCCTAGGCGTTCAGCGGCTTGCGTGAGGCCGGGCCTGACCTCCAGGGACGTGATCATGCCGCTGGGTGATTTCGTCATCAGCCATGCGTTTGAGCGCCACTGCCTCGCGCCCAGCCCCTGGCTCAGCGGAAGTGCGGCTACGTAGTTATATAAGTAGAAATAACCCTCTCTATAACAGCGGCGCGCGTTGCTTTCAGTATTATTTGTTTTTCAAATAGCTTGGCTTGAACGAAAGCCCCCCTTGTCATTAAAGGGTGTTGGCACGGGTGCAGGTTAATTCCAGAAAAATCACAAGGTTATTGTATTGACACATTGGCGGGCATCGGCTTTAGTGAGTGCGGACTTGGAAGTCGGAATATTATAAAAAGGAAGTTGATTGCATGACCGTGCTAGTCGTTTATTCGCGCCATCACGTGGTGAACTGTTATATCTCTCTGGTGCCGATGATCAAATTAGTTACTTGATCGTGGTCTGTCGCCTGCCCGTCGGTTGTCATTGTTGCGAATAATACTTTTCCTGCGCTGGAAAAGTACGCGTCCCTATGCCTTAACAGAGAGTTCAAACTCATGTCGATTTTTGATCAAGCCATGCATCGTTCAGTTCAGTGGCAAGACTGGCGCTGGCAGCAGAAGCATGCCATCCGCGATGAACCTGCACTGCGCAATGCCTGCGGTGGATGGGGCGAGGCCACAACGGCGCATATCGAGCACAACTTGCAAGATCGCAAGATGCAGATCACGCCTTACTACATTGATTTGATCAAGCGTTCACTCACCACCGGCGAGGTGATGGACCACCCACTGTGGCGCCAGGTAGTACCGTATTGGAGCGAACAGGTGCAGGGCGACTATGACGGCAGTTCCGAAAACTGGGAACTCAATCATGAGATGAAGACGCCCATCTGCCAGCACAAGTACGACAACCGCGTGATCCTGCGTACCACCAACACCTGCAATGCCTATTGCCAGTTCTGTTTCGAGGCGCTGCGCACGCTGCAGGTGGGTACCGACAAAGCTAACGCCAACACCGACTCGTTCAAGGATTCGGTGGAGTACATTCGCAGTAACCCGGCGATTGAAGAGGTGATTCTCAGCGGCGGTGACCCACTGATGCTGGCCGACCGCAAGCTTGAGGAGATGCTGGCCGCATTGCGCGGCATTCGTGATGACCTGCTGATACGCATTCATTCGCGGGCCTTGAGTTTCAACCCGTTTCGCGTGACCGATGAGTTGGTGGCGATGCTGGACAAGTACAAAGTCAATGCATTTGGTGTGCATGTCTGCCACCCCCTTGAACTCAGTGCTGATTTTGCCGTCGCGGTTAAACGGATTCAGGGTGTGGTACCGATAGTATTCTCTAACATGCCGCTGTTGCGTGGCGTGAATGATGATGAAGCGACGTTGCATAAATTATTCATTGATCTTTATCGTCTGGGCGTAAAGCCCTATTACTTATATCACTTCATGCCGTTTTCACCCGGTGCTTCAGAGTATAAGGCCTCGATCAGCCAAGCCATCGTCATAATGGATCGGCTCAAACGCCGCGTATCCAATATTGCCCTGCCCGAATATGTACTGCCTCACGCACAAGGCAAGTTCACCGTGCCATTGTTGGACTTTGAAAAGCCTGAAGACTTACCGCATTTTGAAGTTCGCGATGGGCAGCGTACTTACCGTTTTCGCAACTGGGAGGGCCACTGGTGCAGTTGGCAGGATGCGGTATGAAACAGGATGCGATTCTGTTTATTGATGTGGATGACAGCGCTTGCGCTCGCTACCGCTACCGGGAACCGCATTTCACGGCGGCTCGCACCCACGGCTTGGCGTGTTTGACGGCCGCCGTGGCGGGGCGCAAGCAGCTGCAACGACTCACGGCCGACAGTGACGAAGTGTTCCTGCTCGAAACGCTCAGTGAGCAGTCCATCCTGGAGTTGGTCGGACAGTTGGACGGGCGTTATCAGGTGCGGGGGATTTTCTGCCAGGCCGGGCACCCGTCCGCACAAGGGGAGGTGGGCTGTATCGTTGCGCAGGCGTGTCAGCGGTTGGGCTTGGTCTACAGCCACCCAGAGGCGATTGCGGCGTGCAATAACAAGTTCTTGATGCGCCGCGTGTTGAAACAGCATGAGTTGCGTTCGGTACCGTTCGTGCTGTGCAACAACGAACCGGAACTCCAGCAAGGCGCCGAGCGCGTGGGTTATCCACTGATCGCCAAACCGCCCTTTGGCGGGGCTTCGGCGTTTATCAAAAAATGCTCGAACTGGGAGGAGCTACGCAGCCACTATCGGCATTTCGTGAGTGATCATGGCGCCGCCGCTTATGCGGACTTCTACGGCTGTGCGCACGCCCTGCCGCCTGAGGACGGGCTGCGGCGTGAATACCTGCCAGGGCGCAGCATTCTGTTGGAAGGTTATATTCCTGGCATCGAAGGCAGTGTGGAATGTGTGATTGCCGGCGAGCGTGTCCATCCGCTGCTGATCAATGAAAAACTGCTGCTGACCGAGCGCAGCGGCACGGTCCTTGAGAACCTGCTGATTTCCCCTCCGACGTCGTTCAGCCAGGCCCAGTGCGAGCAGATCCGCCAGTACGCGGTGGACTGCCTGCACGCGGTGGGCCTGACCAACGCCGTGGTGCATTTCGAGTTTCGCATGACGGACGCAGGGCCGGTGGTCATCGAGATCAACCCGCGCCTGGGCGGACTGTATGTGAACTCGGCGTTCCGCGACTTGGCCGGTATCGATCCTTATCAGTTGTATATGGGATTGTTGTTGGGCGAGAAGGGCATCAATGCACAGTTGGAGGCCGGCGCACATAAGAACGCCGAGGCGCGGCAACACTACGCGATGCTGGCGATTTATCCGCAGCACAGTGGCCTTTTCAGGGGCATTGACGGCCTGCAGTTCCTGGACCAACACCGCTCGGTGCTGGAATACGCCCCGCAGGACCCCGGCCACTACATTGACGCGGATATCGAGGAGCATTATTTGCTCAAATGCTGGGCCCAGGTTGGCAATGCCGCCGACGCCCATGCCTTGCACGATGCGTTGCAGCAACACCTGCGCATCCTCATCGATCCACCGGTTGCAGGATAGCGATATGGACATCCCTCAGATTTCGGCGCTTTTGCGCGAACATCACTTTTGTCATCGCCCGGACTTTCGCGAACTGGTCAAAGTTGAACCCGGTGAGGAGCAAAGCTTTCGCGCGTATTGGGATAACCTGGTGCGCGACGAGGCGTTCAGGACTTACACCCACCGCGAACGGCGCATCTTGCGCTATCGTCTGTTACCGTCACGGCAATTGCAGATCGACAGGAATACGGCGTTCAAATCGCCGGTCACCTACGCGGTGAACTATCGCCAGGGCGTGAACCACCTGAGCTACAGCGAGGAGGGCTTTATCGAGCACCCACTCATGCAGAAGCTGCTGGCGACGGACCTTGCAGTGATTGCCCCGCACCTGGGCGAACAGACCTATACGATCGATATCCATCAGTTTCGGGTGCGGGCGGATGGGCCATCGAGCAGCCCGACCACTTCGGGGATTCACCAGGACGGCCTGGATTGGGTGTTCATGCACTTTATTGGCGAATGCAACACGGTGCCGGTGGTGTCGGAGGTGTTTGCCGACGAAACGGAGCACAGCCGGCTGCTGAAACTGCCGATGGAGAAATTTCTGGAGACTATCGTGATCAACGACCGTGGGTTCTACCATCGGGCCGGGGAGGTGCGACCGCGGGTGGAGACGGCACCGGCCTGGCGCGATGTGCTCTTGGTAAGCCTGCGCAGTGTCGAGGAGGCACAGCCTGCATGAGCCACGATCAACAACTGAATCTGTCGACCCGCAACGCTCGCCTGATCATCTTTGCTCGCGGTGTGTCGGATTTTGGCGCGTTCCTCAACATGGTGGCGTTGTCCACTTATGTGTACTGGCTCAGCCAGAGCGTAGTGTTTGTCAGCATCTTCCTGGCGTGCCGGGTCACCGGCGGGATTGTCGCCAGCCTGTTTGGCATCCCGTTTTTCCGGCGGTTTGCCGGGCGTGGGACGTTGGCGGGGCTGGACCTGGCCCGGGCGCTGTTGCTGACGCCGCTGCTGGTATTGTTACCGGCCCATCAACTCACCCTTCTTCCCTTTATCGCCTTCGGCATCGGCCTGTGCAATTCGCTGTTTGCCATTGGCCTCAACAGTCAGTTGCCCACCTGGGTCGCGCTTGAGCAGCGGGTGAATACCAACGCATGGATCACCTCGGCGGCTGCCACCGGCGCGGTCTTCGGCAGTTTGCTCTCCGGCTTGCTGATCGCCACGGGAGGATTTGAAGCGGTGTTTGCCGTCAACATCGGCACCTATGTGATTGCCGCTTGCCTGGTCTTGCCCTTGCGCGCGTTGTTTAGCGTTGCTGTTGCCGCGCATCGCGGGCTGGCCGCCGAATGGCACGAGCTGACCAAGGGATTGCGCGGTGCGCCGGTGCTGGCCGCGATGTTGTTGATCAGCATGCTCGACACCCTTGGCAGCGCGGCCCATAACGTCGGCTGGCCAGTGCTGTCGCAGTACATTTCACCGGACACGGCCAAGACGGTCATGGGCTATCTGCTGGCCGTGTGGGCCTGTGGCAAGTTTGTTGGCGCGCGCATCGCCAGTGCAGTGTTGAAAGGTCGTGGCACCCAAGGCATGGAGCGCTTGTTCATGCTCGGTGTGGCGTTGATGTCCAGCGGCTTTATCCTGACATTCCAGCAGACCGAACTGTGGCTGGCGCTGTTGCTGGTGGTGTGGGCAGGGCTGGGCGATGGATTGTCCGAGGTGGCGTTGATCTCCCGTGCGCAAAGCGAGCCCGATAGCTTGCGCTTGCCGCTGTTCAGCCTCTTGACCCTGATCCAGATGGCCGGTTTTGGCGTGGGCATGCTGGTGGTCGGGCCGTTCTATGTGACGTGGACGCCGGCCCAGGTGATCGTGTTGTTCCATGGGCTGCCATTGACCGCCTTGTTGGTCATGACGATATGGCTGGGGCGCAATGCGTACCGGGGTGTCAGATCGACAAGCCCTTGAAGTGTTCCAGACTCCACGTAGGCCTTTAGCTTGCCGGAACAGGCCGATTGGAACCTGGGGCAAGGCGTGGCGTGTTGCAGGCGCGAGCAAGCTCACGCCCACAGGGTTAATTTTGCTTGAACATCTGCATGGCACGTTGGCGGATTTGCTCCTCGGTCAGGTCCTCCTTATGGGTGGCCAGGAACCAGAGATGACCGAACGGATCCTTCACACTCGCCGAGCGATCCCCATAGAACTGATCCTGCGGCTCGGACACTACGCTGGCGCCGGCATCAACCGCCTGTTTGAATTGTGCGTCCACGTCATTCACATACAGGTGCAAACCGACACTGGGATGTGAGTCGGGATTGCGCAGGGCCGTTTCGTCACAGGGCGTGCCCAGCATGATCACCGCTTCGCCAATACGCAGCTCCGCATGGCCGACCCTGCCGTCGGGCATGTCCAGGCGCATGAACACTGAGGCGCCAAAGGCCTTTTTGTAGAACTCGATCGCCTTTGCGGCCTCGTTGATGCCCAGGTAGGGAGTAATGCCGTGGTAACCCTCGGGAATAGGTTTAACGCTCATAACGTTCTCCTTTGATTGTGGTTATGGAGTTACAGCCTTTTCACTATAGGTCACGTTGCATTGCGCAACCGGCTTTACCGATCGGAATCAAGCGTGGGCTCCAGCAGTTGCGCACCGGGGCCACGCTCACCCAACTGGTCATCGTGATTGCGCAACGGGCACGCCTCCATCGACAGGCACCCGCACCCGATACAACCATTGAGCTTGTCGCGCAGCAGCATCAGCTTGTTGATGCGCTCATCCAGATCTTCACGCCACAACGCCGACAGCCGCTCCCAGTCGTGAGCGTTCGGTGTACGCCCATCGGGCAGGGCCCGCAATGCCTCGCCAATGGTCGCCAGCGGAATGCCCAGGCGTTGAGCGATTTTGATCAGCACCACCCGGCGCAGTACGTCCCGTGGATAGCGGCGTTGATTGCCGGCATTGCGATTGCTTTTGATCAGTCCTTTGGATTCGTAGAAGTGCAGGGCGGTGACCGCTACGCCGCTGCGGGCGGCCAACTGACCGACGCTGAGTTCGTTGCTGAGCATGTAAGACTCCCAAACAGTGCTTGACCTCGACTTAACTAGAGGTTTTACCCTGCGTGACATCGAATCGCAAGATTCTGCCTACAGAGAAAGGGGAGTGCTCATGCAGGTATCAGAGAAAAATCGCAGCTTCACTCAATTGATCGAATTTCAGATCGAGCCCCGCCAGCAATCAGCCCTGGTGGCGGCTTTGACCACCCAGAGCGAGCGCCTCGCTGCAAGCCATGGCGGCTTTCTGAGCGCCAGTGTGCAGGTCAGTGATGATGGGCGGCGGGTGCTCAATTACCTGCAATGGCAATCCCGCGAGGACGGAGAAGCAGCCTTCAAGCGTTTCGAGCACGGCGACGAAGATTTCTGGACACTGATCCGCGCGCATCAAGCGACGGCTGTGACCTTCGGATCATTCCAGGTGTTGCGCAGTTTTGAGCGCAGTCAGGACGATGCTTTGCACTGCCGCTTAAATGGATAAATGCAGCATCCGTTCGCCCTGCAGCGTTTGCCCGGGCCGGCGTTTGTTTACCGCCAGTTCGCCGATCTTGATCAGGCGCGTGCGCGTAACGTTGCGGCTCAGGCCCAGCAGGTTGGCGGTGTGCACCTGGTTGTAATGGCTGAAGCGGTAAGCGGCGCGTAATAAAGCGTCCTCGACTTTTTCATGCAGGGCGCCGGCCTGTTCCTCGAAGAGCTTTTGAAACGCCCGCGCAAGCAAGGCTTCGGCGCTGTTGTCGGTGGCGTGCTGGCTGTCGTCCTGGCGCTCGATGCGCATATTTGACAGGCGCAGATCGTCGCGTTCGATCACGCCGTTGCGGCAGATCAGCAAGGTGTGGTGAATCACGTTTTCCAGCTCGCGAATATTGCCCGGCCAACTGTAGCGCTTGAGTTTGTGCTCGGCCTCGCTGCTGATGGTGATCGGGCCGTAGCCCAGGCGCTGGCTGTAGGCTTGGATAAAGTGGCGGGTCAGCGGCAGGATATCGCCGGGGCGCTCGCGCAGCGGGCTCAGCTCCAGACTGACCACATCGAGGCGGTAGTACAGATCTTCGCGAAAATGCCCGGCGTTGATGGCCTTTTCCAGTTGTACGTTGGTGGCGGCCAGGATCCTTACATCAATAGGTATGCTTTTGCGCGAGCCCAGGCGCACCACTTCGCGCTCCTGCAACACCCGCAGCAGCTTGACCTGGATGGCCATCGGCAGGTCGCCGATCTCATCGAGAAACAAGGTGCCGCCGTCTGCCTCTTCGAACCAGCCGGCCTTGGCGCTGAGGGCGCCGGTAAACGCGCCTTTCTCATGGCCGAACAACTCGGCTTCCACCAGAGATTCAGAGAACGCCCCGCAGTTCACCGCCACGAACGGCCGGTTGCGCCGGGCGCTGAGGTTGTGGATATGCCGCGCCACCAGCTCTTTGCCGGTGCCGGTCTCGCCGATGATCAGCACGCTGGCTTCGCTGGGCGCCACTTGTCGGATATGGTCGAGCAGTGCCTGGGATTTGGGGTCTTCGAAGACCTGGGCCGTGGCGCGGATCGAGGTCGCAAGGGCGGGCGAGGGCGGTAGGGTCAAAAGCTGCATGGGCACCTCTTTCAGGAGTAGAACGTCGGGATCGGCAGGGACTGGCTCAATGCCCCAACGGCCCCGTCAGGCTGGCATACAGCTGCGGTAGCAACGGGAACACTAGTTAACAGCTCCTTTAACGGCGGGGTACTGAGCAACAGAGGCGAAGTAGGTTGAACAAGGGCTGTACCAACGGGTTCAGGCCTTGATCTGTATGGGTATGGCGCTCGCTGCCGAGAAAGGGAGTTGTTGTCTGACCGCAGTTTTGGGGTTGGCTGTTGCCACTGCACAGTTGCTGACGTGTGAAGCTATTTATAGATAAAATGATTTATTCCGTAAATGGATGTTTTTGCATATTTATAGATCTTTAAGGAATATTGGCGGCCGATTGTTGAAGGTGGCGTGCCGGTTGATAGCGACTATCACGGGCGATGATTTTTCAGTGGAAGGGACCGGGAGTAGCCTGTGTTCATTGACTTGAAACCCCTCTCGCAGAGCCGCCGCCATGAACCGTTTCCTCGCTGTTTCGCTGCTACTTGTTACCTCTGTCCTTGCCGGATGTGCGTCCCATCCAGCCCCGGAATTGCGTCCATACACCGCCGAGGAGACCCGGCAATTGGCCCTGGAGGCGCTGAGCCGTCGCGGCTTGTCGTTTGACGAATATCAGCAGCAGCGCGCTACGTTGCTTGGCCAGCCACAGAAGCCTTTCTCTTTTGATCGCCAGGGTGAAATGAACGCCGAGCGCAGCGTAGTCCTGCATGGTCGCCCCAGTTGAGCCGGCCTTTTGCGATAAAAAGCCCGAGGATTCCCTTAAGGAACCTCGGGCTTTTTGTTTGCCATGGAGCTACTTCAGCCTGTTAAGCTCAATTCCAGGAGCGTTCCTACGCACATTTAAATAAAGTTACCTTCTTTAATGGCATTCGATCGGTTAAACCTGACGACCTCTGTTCCGGTCGATGCCCCCCGAGAGGCTGCTTTCGGGAGCACGCTCTGCGAGTTTTAACGTCATGAATAAACGTCCGTTGTATTTTGACTACGCCGCTACCACGCCGGTGGATGAGCGGGTTATCCAGGTGATGGTCGAGTGCCTGGGCTTCAATGCCAACTTTGGTAACCCGGCGTCCAGTTCCCATGCATTCGGCCAGGCGGCCCGGCACACGGTTGAACAGGCGCGTCGCCAGGTCGCCGAGCTGGTCGGCGCCCAGCCGGAGCAGATCGTCTGGACCTCCGGCGCCACGGAGTCCAACAACCTGGCACTCAAGGGGGTGACCCAGGCCCGTGGTGTGGCGGGTGGGCATATCATCACCAGCCAGATCGAGCACAAGGCCACACTGGATACTGCTCGGCAACTGCAGGAAGCCGGCGTGGCGGTGACCTACCTGGTGCCGGATGCGGACGGCTTGATCAGCGTCGAAGCGGTCAGCGAAGCCCTGCGCGAGGACACCTTCCTGGTCTCGCTGATGCTGGTCAATAACGAGTTGGGCACCCTGAATGACATCCCGGCCATCGGTGCGCGGGTACGTGAGCATGGCGCGTTGTTTCATGTGGACGCGGCGCAAGGGGCTGGCAAGGTAGCCATCGACCTGGGCCTGTGGCCGGTGGATTTGATGTCGTTCTCCGCGCACAAGCTGTACGGCCCCAAAGGTATCGGCGCGTTGTATGTCGGGCCTTTGGCGCAACAGAAAGTGCTGGCGCAGATTCATGGCGGTGGACACGAAGGGGGCTTGCGTTCCGGCACCCTGGCGACCCATCAAATTGCCGGCATGGGGACGGCGTTTGCCTTGGCGGCAGCGTCCTTTGCTGATGAGAAGGCTCGTATTGTAGCGTTGCGCCAGCGCCTGCTGGATCACCTGACGTCGGTTACCGGCTTGCGCCTCAATGGCAGCCCAACCCAACGTATCCCACATACCCTGAGCCTCACGTTCAGCGAGGGTGAGTTCAACTCTGCCACACTGAGCGCGGGCATTGCCTTTTCCGCGACTTCGGCGTGCAATTCGGCGAGCAATGCGCCGTCCCATGTGCTCCTGGCCTTGGGGCATGATGCTCGCAGCGCCGGACGCACTATCCGCTTGAGCCTGGGCCGGTTTACCACCGAACAGGATATCGACGAAGCGGCCCGGCTGATCAAGGCCGCACTGGCCAGCGCACCGGCGTTTTGGGCGGTCTGATTTATCATTGGCAACATATAATAATTATTCGTGGTTAGCAGGAGACACAATGAGTACGCAGCCTTTGACCCATGGAACGGTTCCCCAGCGCCTGGCGCATACCCGTGAACTGATGCGCCGCGAGGGCATTCACGCCCTGCTGGTGCCATCGGCTGACCCGCACTTGTCCGAATACTTGCCGGGCTACTGGCAGGGGCGCCAATGGTTGTCGGGGTTCCATGGCTCGGTGGGGACACTGATCGTCACAGCGGATTTTGCCGGGGTCTGGGCCGATAGTCGTTACTGGGAACAGGCGACCAAGGAACTCAAGGGCAGTGGCATTGAGTTGGTAAAGCTGCAGCCGGGCCAGCCTGGGCCGTTGGAATGGCTGGCCGAGCAAACCCCTGAAGGTGGCGTAGTGGCTGTGGACGGCGCGGTCATGGCCGTGGCTTCGGCACGTACTCTGGGGGGCAAGCTTGCCGAGCGCGGCGCCCGCTTGCGCACTGATATCGACCTGCTCGACGAAGTCTGGCAAGACCGCCCGACGCTACCGAACCAGCCGATCTACCAGCATCTGCCGCCTCAAGCCACCGTCAGCCGTGGCGAGAAACTCGCCGCACTGCGCGCCAGCTTGAAAGACAAGGGCGCCGATTGGCATTTCATCGCGACGCTGGACGACATCGCCTGGTTGTTCAACCTGCGTGGCGGTGATGTGTCCTTCAACCCGGTGTTTGTATCTTTTGCGTTGATCAACCAACAGCAGGCTACGTTGTTTGTCGCGCTGGGCAAGGTCGATGCCGAGTTGCGGGCGATGCTCGAGCAGGATGGCGTGACGTTGCGCGACTACAGCGAAGTGGCCAATGCACTGCGTGCCGTACCGTCGGGGGCCAGTTTGCAAGTGGACCCCGCACGCGTGACGGCCGGCTTGCTGGAAAATCTCGATGCCGGCGTCAAGCTGGTTGAAGGACTCAACCCGACCACGCTCGCAAAATCCCGCAAAAGCCTGGCGGACGCGGAACATATCCGTCAGGCCATGGAGCAGGATGGCGCTGCGTTGTGCGAATTTTTTGCCTGGCTCGACAGCGCCCTGGGCCGCGAGCGCATTACCGAACTGACGATCGACGAACACTTGACTGCGGCGCGTACCCGTCGCCCTGGCTATGTGTCGCTGAGCTTCAACACCATTGCTGCGTTCAACGCCAACGGCGCCATGCCGCATTACCACGCGACTGAACAAGAGCATGCCCTGATCGAAGGCGATGGCTTGCTATTGATCGATTCCGGTGGCCAGTACCTGGGGGGCACCACGGACATCACGCGGATGGTGCCCATCGGTACCCCGAGTGATGAGCAGAAGCGCGATTGCACGCGGGTACTCAAGGGTGTGATTGCCCTGTCCCGTGCACACTTCCCCAAAGGTATTCTCTCACCGTTGCTGGATGCGATTGCCCGTGCGCCGATCTGGGCCGAAGGGGTGGACTACGGTCACGGTACAGGTCATGGCGTAGGTTATTTCCTCAATGTGCATGAGGGGCCGCAGGTTATTGCCTACCAGGCCGCTGCCGCGCCACAAACAGCGATGCACCCCGGGATGATTACTTCCATCGAGCCGGGGACTTATCGCCCTGGTCGTTGGGGTGTACGCATCGAAAACCTGGTGTTGAACCGTGAAGCGGGCAAGACCGAGTTTGGGGAGTTCCTCAAGTTCGAAACCCTGACCTTGTGCCCGATTGACACCCGTTGCCTGGAACCGTCGTTGCTGACGGCGGATGAGCGCGAATGGTTCAACGCCTATCACGCCCAGGTGCGTGAGCGCTTGAGCCCGTTGCTCAGTGGTGCGGCGCTTGAGTGGTTGCAGGTGCGTACCACAGCTATTTGATTGGCTGCAGCCGGCCTGTGCCGGCTGCAAGTGATATTTAGCTGAGGGCTTCGCGCACGAAATCCAGCCGGTCCTGACCAAAGAACAGCTGATTGCCTACAAAAAAGCTGGGGGCACCGAACACGCCGCGTTTAACGGCTTGTTCGGTTTTGTCTTTGAGCGCGCTTTTGACGGCTTCATCATTGGACAGGGCCAATACCTGCTCTGGGTCGAACCCATGCTCGGTCAGCACATGGGCCACGACCTCGAGATCGCCCAGGTGTCGGCCTTCCACCCAGAGGGCGCGGAACAGGCAGTCGATAAAGTCGGGGAAGCGCTCAGGCTCATGGATTTGTATGCCGGTGATTGCGCGCATCAGTACCAGTGTATTGATGGGAAAGTGCGGGTTGAACCTGAGCGGTACATTGTAGCGTTTGGCGTAGCGCGCCAAGTCATCCAGCATGTAGCGACCCTTGGCCGGCACAGTGATCGGTGAGGCGTTGCCAGTAGCCTTGAATACGCCGCCCAACAGCATCGGTTGATAGACCAGATGCGCGCCGGTCTCGGCGCAGAGTGCCGATAGTTGGGTATAGGCCAGGTAAGTCGCGGGGCTACCGAGATCAAAGAAAAATTCCAGGGTTTTACTCATGGTCGATACTCGCTGCTTATTGTTATAGGGGCGTGTTACCAGGGTTCGTTCCAGGGGCGCAGGTCCATCTCGAACGTCCAGGCGTCCCGGGGCTGGCTGTGCAGGTACCAGTAGTTTTCGGCGATGTGGTCAGGGTTGAGGAGGCCGTCCTGATCCTTGAGAGCATATTTTTGCGGGAAGTTCTCGCGGATGAACTCGGTATCGATGGCGCCATCGACTACTACATGGGCGACGTGGATGTTCATCGGGCCTAATTCCCGCGCCATGCTTTGGGCCAGGGCGCGGATACCGTGTTTGGCCCCGGCGAATGCGGCAAATCCCGCGGCCCCGCGCAAGCCGGCAGTGGCGCCGGTGAACAGGATGGTGCCGCGTTTACGGGTGGCCATACGCTTGGCGACTTCGCGCGCGTTCAAGAAACCGGAGAAACACGCCATCTCCCAAATCTTGAAGTACTTGCGTGCGGTTTCTTCCAGAATGCTGCAAGGCACATTGGCACCGATGTTGAAGACGAACGCTTCAATGGGCCCCAGCTCCGTTTCGATTTGCTCTACCAGTGCGATCACGTCTTCTTCTTTACGTGCATCACAGGCAAAGCCATGGGCTTGCCCGCCCGCCAATTGAATGCTGTCTACCAGTGGTTGCAGTTTGTCGGCACTACGACGGGTCACGCAGGCGATGTAACCTTCGCGGGCAAAGCGCTTGGCTATGGCGCCGCCGGTTGCGTCACCGGCGCCTACCACCAATACGATTTTGTTGTTGTGCGTCATGGGAACTCCATTGGCTCGATGATCGAGCAGGAGTTTAGTCGCCATGTCGTAAATGGCCTGGCCTGTGTGGAAATTTAAGATGAGCAGTCAGGGAGACTGCTCGGGCAGCTATTTGCAGATGACGATCATGCTGCGGCTGGTATAGCCGGCAGGGTTGAGACCGAAGGGATAGTCCCCTGGCTCTTCGGAGTTGTCGCCGGACTTGGCAATCACTCGATAACCCTTGGCGCCGCATGAATTGGCGGCACTGGTGTAGCACTGGTCCCAGGAGGAGGACAGGCCCGAACAGTTGATATGCAGTCCTTTTTTACCGCGTTTCACTTCTGTTTTAGTGGTGGCGGCACAACCCGCGATGCCTACAACCAGCAACAGTATCAAAATTCGTTTCATTCCCATCCTTAATAGCCGCCCTGCAAAGAACAGGGCTGCTTTACTCGCTCTCGAGCGAAGCGTTCATGCAGTCCGTGTCGAAATTCTCCATGAATGACATTCGGTTACGGCCTAAACATGGCCTAAATGAGCGGCAAATACCAGAGCTGGGGTTAAAGATGATCAGTCGGCGGGTACCAGTGGTTTGGATTCGTGGCGCATCGTCAAAGTGGCACCGACCGAGGCCAGGATAATGCAGGTGATGGCCAGCCACTGGGCGAGCGATAGATGCTCGTGCAGGAAAAACAGGCCGGAGAGGGCGCCGAACGCCGGCTCGATACTCATCAGTGTGCCGAAAGTACGGGCGGGAAGGCGTGTTAGTGCGACCATCTCAAGGGTGTAGGGCAGTGCAGTGGACAGAATCGCCACGCCGATGGCGACAGGGATCAGTGCTGGCGTCAGCAGCGCGGCGCCGGCATGCACGATGCCGATCGGTGCAACGAAGAGGGCGGCAATCATTACGCCGAGCGCGGCGGTCTGGACGCCATTGTCATTTCCCGCCTTTTGGCCAAACAAAATGTAGAGCGCCCAGCATACGCCGGCGCCCAGCGCGTAAGCGGCCCCTATCAGATCAACGCCGCTACTGGCCTTGTCCATCGGAATCAACAGAAGCAGGCCAATGATCGCCAGAGCAATCCACACGAAGTCGACAGCTCGGCGCGAGGCATAGATAGCTACAGCAAGCGGGCCTGTGAATTCGAGCGCTACGGCAATTCCCAGGGGGACAGTGCGCAGTGACATATAGAAGAGGAAGTTCATGCCACCTAGCGCCATCCCGTAGATGATCACTGTGCGCAGTGACTTGGCCGTCAGCTTGGCGCGCCATGGTCGCAATATGAGCAGCATGATCGCACTGGCAAAAATCAAACGCAGGGCGGTGGTGCCTTGTGCGCCGACAACGGGGAACATGCTCTTGGCCAATGATGCCCCGGATTGGATGGAGGCCATGGCGATCAACAGCAGGCCGACGGGAAACAGTGCCGAGGCCAGGCTGCGGGGTGAAGTGGTCATTGAGAGGGCTCTTCTGAGGTCGTAGTCAATAAGCAGAAGACGCTATGATGCTTAACTGTTAAGCGATGAGCAATATATTGCTCAAATCGCACGCAGTGGTTGTCTATATAGTGTAATTCTTGAGTTTGCCGCGGATTTAATAGAAAACCCAAATTAAGAGTTGACGGCAGATTCTGGAAGCCTATAATTCGCCCCACTTCCGGCGCAGTCGAAACGGAAAACTCCTTGGTAAACAATGAGTTACGTAGTTCTCGGCAGCAAGTTGCTTCAGTTCATCGAAGCCAAAAGGAAGTTGAAAAAGAGGTGTTGACAGCAGCGTGTAACGCTGTAAAATTCGCCTCCCGCTTCGGAGAGATCTTAAGCGCAAGTGGTTGAAGTTGTTGAAGAAATCTTCGAAAGCTTCTGAAAATAATCACTTGACAGCAAATGAGGCTGCTGTAGAATGCGCGCCTCGGTTGAGACGAAAGATCTTAACCAACCGCTCTTTAACAACTGAATCAAGCAATTCGTGTGGGTGCTTGTGGAGTCAGACTGATAGTCAACAAGATTATCAGCATCACAAGTTACTCCGCGAGAAATCAAAGATGTAACCAACGATTGCTGAGCCAAGTTTAGGGTTTCTTAAAAACCCAAAGATGTTTGAACTGAAGAGTTTGATCATGGCTCAGATTGAACGCTGGCGGCAGGCCTAACACATGCAAGTCGAGCGGTAGAGAGAAGCTTGCTTCTCTTGAGAGCGGCGGACGGGTGAGTAATGCCTAGGAATCTGCCTGGTAGTGGGGGATAACGTTCGGAAACGGACGCTAATACCGCATACGTCCTACGGGAGAAAGCAGGGGACCTTCGGGCCTTGCGCTATCAGATGAGCCTAGGTCGGATTAGCTAGTTGGTGGGGTAATGGCTCACCAAGGCGACGATCCGTAACTGGTCTGAGAGGATGATCAGTCACACTGGAACTGAGACACGGTCCAGACTCCTACGGGAGGCAGCAGTGGGGAATATTGGACAATGGGCGAAAGCCTGATCCAGCCATGCCGCGTGTGTGAAGAAGGTCTTCGGATTGTAAAGCACTTTAAGTTGGGAGGAAGGGTTGTAGATTAATACTCTGCAATTTTGACGTTACCGACAGAATAAGCACCGGCTAACTCTGTGCCAGCAGCCGCGGTAATACAGAGGGTGCAAGCGTTAATCGGAATTACTGGGCGTAAAGCGCGCGTAGGTGGTTTGTTAAGTTGGATGTGAAATCCCCGGGCTCAACCTGGGAACTGCATTCAAAACTGACTGACTAGAGTATGGTAGAGGGTGGTGGAATTTCCTGTGTAGCGGTGAAATGCGTAGATATAGGAAGGAACACCAGTGGCGAAGGCGACCACCTGGACTAATACTGACACTGAGGTGCGAAAGCGTGGGGAGCAAACAGGATTAGATACCCTGGTAGTCCACGCCGTAAACGATGTCAACTAGCCGTTGGAAGCCTTGAGCTTTTAGTGGCGCAGCTAACGCATTAAGTTGACCGCCTGGGGAGTACGGCCGCAAGGTTAAAACTCAAATGAATTGACGGGGGCCCGCACAAGCGGTGGAGCATGTGGTTTAATTCGAAGCAACGCGAAGAACCTTACCAGGCCTTGACATCCAATGAACTTTCCAGAGATGGATTGGTGCCTTCGGGAACATTGAGACAGGTGCTGCATGGCTGTCGTCAGCTCGTGTCGTGAGATGTTGGGTTAAGTCCCGTAACGAGCGCAACCCTTGTCCTTAGTTACCAGCACGTAATGGTGGGCACTCTAAGGAGACTGCCGGTGACAAACCGGAGGAAGGTGGGGATGACGTCAAGTCATCATGGCCCTTACGGCCTGGGCTACACACGTGCTACAATGGTCGGTACAGAGGGTTGCCAAGCCGCGAGGTGGAGCTAATCCCACAAAACCGATCGTAGTCCGGATCGCAGTCTGCAACTCGACTGCGTGAAGTCGGAATCGCTAGTAATCGCGAATCAGAATGTCGCGGTGAATACGTTCCCGGGCCTTGTACACACCGCCCGTCACACCATGGGAGTGGGTTGCACCAGAAGTAGCTAGTCTAACCTTCGGGAGGACGGTTACCACGGTGTGATTCATGACTGGGGTGAAGTCGTAACAAGGTAGCCGTAGGGGAACCTGCGGCTGGATCACCTCCTTAATCGACGACATCAGCTGCTCCATAAGTTCCCACACGAATTGCTTGATTCATTGAAGAAGACGAAAGAAGCAGCCCGAAATTGGGTCTGTAGCTCAGTTGGTTAGAGCGCACCCCTGATAAGGGTGAGGTCGGCAGTTCGAATCTGCCCAGACCCACCAATTTTGTGTGGGAAACGCCTGTAGAAATACGGGGCCATAGCTCAGCTGGGAGAGCGCCTGCCTTGCACGCAGGAGGTCAACGGTTCGATCCCGTTTGGCTCCACCACTACTGCTTCTGTTTGTATAAAGCTTAGAAATGAGCATTCCATCGTTGTGATGGTGAATGTTGATTTCTAGTCTTTGACTAGTTCGTTCTTTAAAAATTTGGGTATGTGATAGAAAGATAGACTGAACGTTACTTTCACTGGTAACGGATCAGGCTAAGGTAAAATTTGTGAGTTCTCTTAATCGAGAAATTCGAATTTTCGGCGAATGTTGTCTTCACAGTATAACCAGATTGCTTGGGGTTATATGGTCAAGTGAAGAAGCGCATACGGTGGATGCCTTGGCAGTCAGAGGCGATGAAAGACGTGGTAGCCTGCGAAAAGCTTCGGGGAGTCGGCAAACAGACTTTGATCCGGAGATGTCTGAATGGGGGAACCCAGCCATCATAAGATGGTTATCTTGTACTGAATACATAGGTGCAAGAAGCGAACCAGGGGAACTGAAACATCTAAGTACCCTGAGGAAAAGAAATCAACCGAGATTCCCTTAGTAGTGGCGAGCGAACGGGGACTAGCCCTTAAGTGGCTTTGAGATTAGCGGAACGCTCTGGAAAGTGCGGCCATAGTGGGTGATAGCCCTGTACGCGAAAATCTCTTAGTCATGAAATCGAGTAGGACGGAGCACGAGAAACTTTGTCTGAATATGGGGGGACCATCCTCCAAGGCTAAATACTACTGACTGACCGATAGTGAACTAGTACCGTGAGGGAAAGGCGAAAAGAACCCCGGAGAGGGGAGTGAAATAGATCCTGAAACCGTATGCGTACAAGCAGTGGGAGCCCACTTTGTTGGGTGACTGCGTACCTTTTGTATAATGGGTCAGCGACTTATTTTCAGTGGCGAGCTTAACCGAATAGGGGAGGCGTAGCGAAAGCGAGTCTTAATAGGGCGTCTAGTCGCTGGGAATAGACCCGAAACCGGGCGATCTATCCATGGGCAGGTTGAAGGTTGGGTAACACTAACTGGAGGACCGAACCGACTACCGTTGAAAAGTTAGCGGATGACCTGTGGATCGGAGTGAAAGGCTAATCAAGCTCGGAGATAGCTGGTTCTCCTCGAAAGCTATTTAGGTAGCGCCTCATGTATCACTGTAGGGGGTAGAGCACTGTTTCGGCTAGGGGGTCATCCCGACTTACCAAACCGATGCAAACTCCGAATACCTACAAGTGCCGAGCATGGGAGACACACGGCGGGTGCTAACGTCCGTCGTGAAAAGGGAAACAACCCAGACCGTCAGCTAAGGTCCCAAAGTTATGGTTAAGTGGGAAACGATGTGGGAAGGCTTAGACAGCTAGGAGGTTGGCTTAGAAGCAGCCACCCTTTAAAGAAAGCGTAATAGCTCACTAGTCGAGTCGGCCTGCGCGGAAGATGTAACGGGGCTCAAACCATACACCGAAGCTACGGGTATCACGTAAGTGATGCGGTAGAGGAGCGTTCTGTAAGCCTGTGAAGGTGAGTTGAGAAGCTTGCTGGAGGTATCAGAAGTGCGAATGCTGACATGAGTAACGACAATGGGTGTGAAAAACACCCACGCCGAAAGACCAAGGTTTCCTGCGCAACGTTAATCGACGCAGGGTTAGTCGGTCCCTAAGGCGAGGCTGAAAAGCGTAGTCGATGGAAAACAGGTTAATATTCCTGTACTTCTGGTTATTGCGATGGAGGGACGGAGAAGGCTAGGCCAGCTTGGCGTTGGTTGTCCAAGTTTAAGGTGGTAGGCTGGAATCTTAGGTAAATCCGGGATTCTAAGGCCGAGAGCTGATGACGAGTTAACTTTTAGTTAACGAAGTGGTTGATGCCATGCTTCCAAGAAAAGCTTCTAAGCTTCAGGTAACCAGGAACCGTACCCCAAACCGACACAGGTGGTTGGGTAGAGAATACCAAGGCGCTTGAGAGAACTCGGGTGAAGGAACTAGGCAAAATGGCACCGTAACTTCGGGAGAAGGTGCGCCGGTGAGGGTGAAGGACTTGCTCCGTAAGCTCATGCCGGTCGAAGATACCAGGCCGCTGCGACTGTTTATTAAAAACACAGCACTCTGCAAACACGAAAGTGGACGTATAGGGTGTGACGCCTGCCCGGTGCCGGAAGGTTAATTGATGGGGTTAGCTAACGCGAAGCTCTTGATCGAAGCCCCGGTAAACGGCGGCCGTAACTATAACGGTCCTAAGGTAGCGAAATTCCTTGTCGGGTAAGTTCCGACCTGCACGAATGGCGTAACGATGGCGGCGCTGTCTCCACCCGAGACTCAGTGAAATTGAAATCGCTGTGAAGATGCAGTGTATCCGCGGCTAGACGGAAAGACCCCGTGAACCTTTACTATAGCTTTGCACTGGACTTTGAATTTGCTTGTGTAGGATAGGTGGGAGGCTTTGAAGCGTGGACGCCAGTCTGCGTGGAGCCAACCTTGAAATACCACCCTGGCAACTTTGAGGTTCTAACTCAGGTCCGTTATCCGGATCGAGGACAGTGTATGGTGGGTAGTTTGACTGGGGCGGTCTCCTCCTAAAGAGTAACGGAGGAGTACGAAGGTGCGCTCAGACCGGTCGGAAATCGGTCGTAGAGTATAAAGGCAAAAGCGCGCTTGACTGCGAGACAGACACGTCGAGCAGGTACGAAAGTAGGTCTTAGTGATCCGGTGGTTCTGTATGGAAGGGCCATCGCTCAACGGATAAAAGGTACTCCGGGGATAACAGGCTGATACCGCCCAAGAGTTCATATCGACGGCGGTGTTTGGCACCTCGATGTCGGCTCATCACATCCTGGGGCTGAAGCCGGTCCCAAGGGTATGGCTGTTCGCCATTTAAAGTGGTACGCGAGCTGGGTTTAGAACGTCGTGAGACAGTTCGGTCCCTATCTGCCGTGGACGTTTGAGATTTGAGAGGGGCTGCTCCTAGTACGAGAGGACCGGAGTGGACGAACCTCTGGTGTTCCGGTTGTCACGCCAGTGGCATTGCCGGGTAGCTATGTTCGGAATAGATAACCGCTGAAAGCATCTAAGCGGGAAACTAGCCTCAAGATGAGATCTCACTGGAACCTTGAGTTCCCTGAAGGGCCGTCGAAGACTACGACGTTGATAGGTTGGGTGTGTAAGCGCTGTGAGGCGTTGAGCTAACCAATACTAATTGCCCGTGAGGCTTGACCATATAACACCCAAGCAATTTGTTTCTCGAAAGAGCATCAGATTGCGGTGTGTGAAGACGAAGATGAACCGAAAGTTCGACGCTCACAAAACACCGAAAGCTGTCACATACCCAATTTGCTGAAGCGAGGCCAACTGGTCGCGACTCAGTACCCGAATTTCTTGACGACCATAGAGCATTGGAACCACCTGATCCCATCCCGAACTCAGCAGTGAAACGATGCATCGCCGATGGTAGTGTGGGGTTTCCCCATGTGAGAGTAGGTCATCGTCAAGATTAAATTCCGAAACCCCTGTTTGCTAACGCAAACAGGGGTTTTGTTTTGGGCGGTTGAAAAGCCGGCTGCCTCTGGGACTCTCGCTTAAATAACGTGCCGTTGGGGAAATCAATGCAAAGTGTTTCTGCATTTTTGGTATGGTGCAGCACATTTTCACAAGGACTGATCGTTACCCGCAGGAGGCGGCGTCGCTATTTTCCAACGAGATGCTGTAGAAATGCCTGAACCGATACCTATCAAAGATCACGAAAAAGAAAACCGCCTGGTCAACAAACGCTTGCTGGCCTGTGCACTGCTAGTGGTAGGCATCACCTGTGCCCTGGTGGGGCGTATGTATTTTCTGCAAGTGGTGCAGTACGACTACCACTCCACGATCTCGGAAAACAATCGGGTTCACGTACTGCCGATCACGCCAACTCGCGGCTTGATCTATGACCGTAATGGTGTAGTCCTGGCCGACAACCGTCCGAGTTACAACCTGACCATCACCCGTGAACGCACCACCGATCTCAAGGGTGAGCTGGACGCGATCGTCAATCTGCTGCATCTGCCTGCCGAAGACCGAGCGATGTTCGATAAGGCGCTTAAGCAGGCTCGTCACCCGTTTGTTCCGGTCACGTTGTTCTATGAGTTGAACGAAGAACAGATCGCCGTTTTGGCCGTCAACGAGTTCCGTCTACCAGGGGTGGACGTCGAGCCCCAGTTTGTCCGCCACTACCCGCTGGGTGCGCACTTTGCCCACTCCATCGGCTATGTCGGCCGCATCAATGAGAAAGAATCCAAGACCCTTGATTCCGTGGAGTACCGCGGTACCCAATCCATCGGTAAAACCGGGATCGAGCGTTTTTACGAGGCCGAGCTGCACGGCCATGTCGGTTATGAAGAGGTCGAGACCAATGCCCAGGGGCGCGTACTACGCGTGCTCAAGCACACCGATCCGATCCCTGGCAAAAACATCGTCCTGAGCCTCGACGTCAAGCTTCAGGAAGCCGCCGAAGAAGCCCTGGGCGACCGGCGTGGTTCGGTCGTGGCTCTGGACCCGCAAACCGGTGAAGTACTGGCTATGGTCAGCAAACCGAGTTTCGATCCGAACCTGTTCGTCACCGGCATCAGCTTCAAGGAATACGCCGCGCTGCACGATTCCATTGATCGGCCGCTGTTCAACCGCGTGCTACGTGGGCTCTATGCGCCGGGTTCAACCATCAAGCCGGAAGTGGCGATCGCGGGTCTCGACAGTGGCGTTGTTACCCCGCAAACCCGGGTGTTCGATCCCGGTTATTACCAGCTGCCGGACTTCGATCACAAATACCGCAACTGGAACCACAGTGGCGACGGTTGGGTAGACATGGACGCCGCCATCATGCGTTCCAACGACACTTACTTCTACGACCTGGCCCACAAGCTAGGCATCGATCGCCTGCACGACTACCTCGCCGAGTTCGGCCTTGGTCAGAAGGTGTCCCTGGACATGTTCGAAGAGTCCGCAGGTCTGATGCCCTCTCAAGCCTGGAAGCGTGCGACCCGTCGCCAGCCCTGGTTCCCAGGCGAAACCGTGATCCTCGGCATCGGCCAGGGCTATATGCAGGTGACGCCGCTGCAACTGGCTCAAGCCACCGCATTGATCGCCAATAAAGGCATCTGGAACCGTCCGCACCTGGCCAAGACCATCAACGGAGTGCCTCCGGTGGATGAGAACCCGATGCCCAACGTAGTCTTAAAAGATCCGCGTGATTGGGAGCAGGTCAACCATGGTATGCAATTGGTGATGCACGACCCACGCGGTATCGCCAGGGCGGCAGCGCAAGGCGCCCAATACCGCATCGCCGGCAAGAGCGGCACCGCCCAGGTAGTGGCGATCAAGCAGGGTGAGCGCTACAACCGCAACAAGACGCTGGAGCGTCATCGCGATAACGCCTTGTTCGTCGGTTTTGCGCCGGCCGAACATCCGAAAATCGTGATTTCCGTCATGATTGAAAACGGTGAGGCCGGAGGCCGTGTGGCTGGGCCGGTAGTGCGGCAAATCATGGATGCCTGGTTGCTTGATCAGGAAGGTCATCTCAAGCCGCAATATGCGACGCCAGCCAAAGCGCCAGGCGACCCACGCGTCTGACTCAGGCCTGCCACTCGACCCAGCGCTCTACGCCGTCATAGGCCAGCCATGGCACCTCATGGGCCATCCAGATATGCGAGGTGGGCCTGACGCCGGGATCATCGTCCAGCGTCGCCACCCGCACGATCACGTGGGGCTGATGCCCCCGTTCGGCAATCAGATGTGAGCCGCAGCGCGAGCAGAAGCGTCGGAGTTTCCCCGGCGAGGATTCAAAGGATGCCAAAAGCTCTTCACCGTGCGTCCAGCGAAAATGCTCGCGCATCACCCCGGCAGTGGCAACAAACGCAGCTGCGTGTGCTTTGCGACAGCTGTCGCAATGGCAGTGGCTGATGGGCATGTCCAGGCTGTCCACCTGATAGCGCACACCTTTGCACAAGCAACTTCCATTCAATGGGTCAGTCATAACCTATGGCCAGGTCAAGGAGGGGGTCATCATCATCGCGCACAATGCAAGGTTGCGCATTGGTCGATGTCGCCTACTGTTCAAAGAAGGAGGTGACTCATGCACGTATTAGATCGAATCGAACGCAAAGTCCTGCTCAATGCATCGCGTAAACAGGTTTGGGAGGCTCTCACGGATGCCGAGCAATTTGGCAGCTGGTTCGGTATCGCGCTCAAGGGCAAAACCTTTGTAGCCGGGCAAACCATCGAAGCGCCAATTACTTACCCAGGTTACGAACATGTAGTCTGGGAGGCCAGGATCGAACGCGTCCTGCCGCAAACCCTGTTCTCTTTCTGGTGGCATCCTTTCGCAGTGGAAGAGGGCGTCGACTACGACAACGAAACACCGACCCTGGTGGAGTTCACCATCGAGGATCGCGCCCCCGGCATCCTGCTGCGGGTTGTCGAATCCGGTTTCGACCAGGTTCCCGAGGCGCGGCGCCAGAAGGCGTTCAAGATGAACTCCCGTGGTTGGGATGAGCAGATGGGCAATATCGAAACCTATCTGAGCGAAACCCGACCAGTATGATGGTGGGAAAGGGGGCAGATCAGCCCCCCAACGTAATCACGTTCTAGAAATCAATCGACGCCGACAACTTCGCCACTCGCGGATCACCCTGGCTCAGGAACCCGCCCTGGGCCGACTCCCAGTATTTCTGGTTGGCGACGTTCTCTACCGTGGCACCCAATGTCACCTCGCGCTTGTCCACGGCGAAGGTGTAGCGCGCACCCACGTCGAAGCGGTTCCAGGCCGGCAGGCTCAGGTTGTTGGCCGCGTCGGCGTACTGCCCGCCGGTGCGCAGCATACGCCCGCTGAGGCTTACGCCTTGCAGGCCGGGCACATCCCAATCCACCCCGGCATTGAGCTGGAATGAGGGTACGCCAATGGCGCGGTTGCCATCGTTGGCGCCGTTGAGGGTACCCTTGAGTTCGGTTTTCATCAGGGTTACCCCGCCCAGCAAGCGCAGGCCGCTGACCGGTTCGCCGAATACGTTGAGCTCGACGCCCTTGTTGATCTGCTGACCTTCCCGCACATAACGGGCGGTGGTGGCGTCGATGGCTTCGGCATAACCCGCGCCGGGCTGCTCGATACGATATACACCCAGGGTCGCGCCATAGGTGCCCATGTCCACTTTGACACCCGCTTCGATCTGCTTGGACCGGGCAGGCGCATAAGCTTGCCCGCCACCGATGACCGTCAGGTTGCCTGATTTGAGCGGCGACGTCGGGCCCTGAGCCAGGCCTTCAATGCGGTTGGCATACAGAGATACGTGCTCCCACGGTTTGAACACAATGCCGTAGACCGGTGTGGTGATCGATTCGTCATAGTTGGCGGTGCGGGTACCGCTCATGTAGTTGTAACTCTGCACCACCATCTGCTGGCGACGTGCACCAACGGTCACTAACAGGCGGTCATCGAAGAACCCCAAGGTGTCGGATACCGCGACGCTGCGCACGAATGTCTTGCCGGTGATGGTCGGATCGCTGAAGTCGGTGCCTGGGGTATTGCGTGGGCTGTTGAGGGCCGGCGGCGCGCCGGTTACGGGGTTGTAGATATTGGTCGGGTTTTTTGCGCTGGCAAATACATAGGCGTTGCGCGCCTCGGTCCAGATGCCTGCCAGGCCGAAGTTAAGCCGATGGCTCACCGGGCCGGTGTGGAACTTGCCATTGAGGCCACCCATGGCACTGGTATTGTTTTCTTCGTGGGCGATAGTCGAGCCGCTGGCGCTGGCATTGCCGAGATTATCGCTCAAGGTCACCGACGAGTAGCGCCCCATTTCACGGCTGTGCTTGGCACCGGTTGCCGCGTAGGCGGTCCAGTTTTCATTCAGGTCATATTCGGCGCGCAGCATCCCCAAGGTGTCTTCAAGGTTGGTACTGCTCCAGCTTGGCGCGTAGTTGGTGTCTGCCGACGGCGCATCCGGCACCTGGGTGATGGTGCCAAGGAACACCGAGTTACGCCCACCGTTGATACGCTGCTTCTGATACACAAAATCACCGGACAGCCGCAACGCATCGCCGCGGTAATCAAGGCCGACGGCAAACAGCTTCGAACGCTGGTTTTCATCATCAATCCCGGTATCGCCTTCGCGCTGGGACAGGTTGACCCGTGCGCCAAACCGGTTGTCTTCGCCGAAGCGCTGGCCAATATCCAAGTGTTCGCCAATCCGCCCATCACTGCTGATGTCGGTACTGAAACGACGCAGTGGCACATCATCGGCGCGCTTGGGTTGCAGGTTCACGCCGCCACCAATCCCCGAGCCGGTGGGGGTGACGCCGTTGATAAAGGCGTTAGGGCCCTTGAATACCTCCACGCGCTCCAAGGCGTCAGTGGAAATGATCTGGCGCGGCAGGACACCGTACAAACCATTATAGGAAATGTCATCGCCATTCAACGGCAGGCCACGAATCATGAACGTCTGTGACTGGTTCGCATACCCCGAGGCCTGGCGCACCGAGGAGTCATTGAGCAACACGTCGCCGACGGTTTCCGCCTGCTGGTCGCGAATCAGCTTTTCGGTGTAGGAGGACATGCTGAAGGGCACATCCATGATGTCCTGGTTGCCCAGCACACCCAGTTGGCCGCCGCGTGCAACCTGGCCACCTGCAAACTCAGGGGGCAGCGCCGTGGGCGCGGGTGCTTGGGCATTGATGTTGGTGGCGCCCAGTTCCAGCACGTTGTCTGCGGCCTCGGGGGTTGCCGCCTGTGCAGCAAGGCTCACGGAGCAGCAAAGGGCGAGCAGGGTCGGGCGAAATGGCGCAGCGAAAAGATTGCAGAGGGGCATGGTCGATCCAGACGGCTAACTTATGAGGAAGGGGGCAGCGACGTTGCGCTTCCTCACTGCGCGGATACGACTCCGGCGCAAATGATAGTGATTATTATTAATGTCCTGCAACAAATTTATTCGATTGCGCACTGCGTGTGCGTTTACCCGACGCGTTTGCCCGGATGCCGAGTAGAATCACGCCCTGAAAGCGATTCCTGAGGTGCGGTACGGTGGATTTACAGCAGGGTTTTGTCCTGACCCGGCATTGGCGCGATACCTCGTTGGGCACGGAGGTCAGTTTCTGGCTGGCCACCGACCACGGGCCTCGGTGTATTCGCCTACCCGTGCAAACCTCGGTGATGTTCATCCCCGAAGTCCATCGCAAGCCGCTTGATTGGCTGCTCAAGGGCGAGCGCGATCTTGAGCTGCGCCCGTTGCAACTCTGCGACTTCCACCATCGCCCGGTCCTGGGCCTCTATGCCCGCCAGCACCGCCAATTGATGGACATCGAAAAGCGCCTGCGCAGCGCCGGGGTCGATGTCTATGAAGGCGATGTGCGACCGCCCGAGCGCTACATGATGGAGCGCTTTATCACAGCTCCCGTGTGGTTTGGCGGCACTGCGGATGCCAGCGGTACCTTGCTGGATGCGCAGATGAAGCCCGCGCCCGACTACCGCCCGCGCTTGAAGCTGGTGTCCCTGGACATCGAAACCACCGCCCAGGGCGATCTGTATTCCATCGCGCTGGAAGGCTGCGGCGAACGCCAGGTGTATATGCTCGGCCCGCCAAACAAAACCGATGCCGTGGACTTCAAGCTCGACTACTGCGACACCCGTGCGCAACTGCTCGAACGCCTCAACCAATGGCTGGCCACCTTTGATCCCGATGCGATCATCGGCTGGAATGTGGTGCAGTTCGACCTGCGCGTCCTGCATGAGCACGCCCAACGTTTGAACGTGCCGCTGTTGTTGGGGCGTGGCGGTGAAGCCATGACCTGGCGCGAGCACGGCAGCCGCAATCACTACTTCGCGGCAGCGGCGGGGCGCTTGATCATCGACGGGATCGAAGCACTGCGCTCGGCGACCTGGAGCTTTGAATCCTTCAGCCTGGAAAACGTCGCACAAACCCTGCTCGGCGAAGGCAAGGACATTTCCACCCCGTACCAGCGCATGGACGAAATCAACCGCATGTTCGCCGAGGACAAGCCCGCCTTGGCGCGCTACAACCTCAAGGACTGTGAGCTGGTCACACGGATTTTTGAAAAGACCGAGTTACTCAAGTTCTTGCTGGAGCGTGCCAGCGTCACTGGCTTGCCGGCCGATCGTAACGGCGGTTCGGTCGCCGCCTTCACCCACTTGTACCTGCCGTTGATGCATCGCCAGGGTTTCGTCGCGCCGAACCTGGGCGACAAACCGCCCCAGGCCAGCCCTGGCGGGTTTGTCATGGACTCACGCCCGGGCCTCTACGAATCGGTGCTGGTGCTGGACTACAAAAGCCTTTACCCATCGATCATCCGCAGCTTCCTGATCGACCCGGTGGGCTTGATCGAAGGCCTCAAGCATCCCGACGATAGCGACTCGGTAGAGGGCTTTCGCGGCGCACGTTTCTCCCGCACCCGGCACTGCCTGCCGTCCATCGTCACTCGCGTATCCGAAGGCCGTGAAGAGGCCAAGCGCGAGCACAACGCGCCGCTGTCCCAAGCCTTGAAAATCATCATGAATGCCTTCTATGGCGTGCTCGGCTCCAGTGGCTGTCGGTTCTTCGATACGCGGTTGGCGTCGTCGATCACCCTGCGTGGGCACCAGATCATGCGCCAGACCCGCGAGCTGGTGGAGGCCCAGGGTTATGAAGTGATCTACGGCGACACCGACTCCACCTTCGTCTGGCTCGGCAGCGCCCATTCTCCGCAGGATGCCAATCGCATCGGCCAGGCGCTGGTGCAGCACGTCAATGATTGGTGGCGCGCCCACCTGAGCACGGAGTACGGCCTGCGAAGTGCTTTGGAGCTGCAATACGAAACCCACTTCAGCCGCTTCCTGATGCCGACCATCCGTGGCGCGGAGGAGGGCAGCAAGAAGCGCTACGCCGGTTTGGTGGTGCGCGACGATGGCAGCGAAGAGATGGTCTACAAAGGCCTGGAAACCGTGCGCAGCGATTGGTCGCCTCTGGCCCGGCAATTCCAGCAGGAACTCTACCGGCGCATCTTCCATCGCCAGCCCCATCAGGACTACATACGCGACTACGTGCGCCGTACCCTGAGCGGCGAGTTCGACGAGTTGCTGATCTACCGCAAGCGCCTGCGCCGCCCCTTGCACGACTATGAACGCAACGTTCCGCCCCATGTGCGCGCGGCACGTTTGGCCGACGAGTACAACGACCGCCTGGGGCGCCCGCGCCAGTACCAGCGCGGTGGCTGGATCAGCTACGTGATCAGCGTCAACGGCCCCGAACCCTTGGAAGTGCGGCAAGCGCCCATCGACTACGACCACTATGTGACCCGGCAATTGCAGCCCGTTGCTGACGCGATCTTGCCGTTTGTGAATGATGACTTCGGTACCCTGGTGGGCGGGCAGATGGGGCTATTCTAGGCAATGGACCACACTGTCCCTATCGCCCATCGCTCAGGAGGCAACGCCCATGTACACACTTTATGGCACCGACGAATCCGGCTCCTGCATGATCGAAATCGCCCTGCAGCGCTGCGCCGTGCCGTGGCATCGCGTGGACGCCAGCTCCTGGCAGGACGGCGAGGGCAGCGACGCTCTTGCACGTATCAATCCACTCAAGCAGATCCCCACCCTGGTCACCCCCAATGGCCAGGTGCTGACCGAAAGCGCCGCTATCCTGATCCACCTGGGCCTGGAGTACCCCAAGGCCGAGTTGCTGGCCGGCGATCGTGCGCAGATCCTGCGCGGGCTGCTGTACATCGCCGCCAATTGCTATTCGGCGATCGGCATCATCGACTACCCGCAACGCTGGTTGGGTAATGCCGATGAGGCGCAGCAAGCGCAACTGGTCAGCGGCACACGGCGCTACCTGCACCAGGCCTGGGTCGTGTTTGCCGATCAGTTTGCCGACCAGCTGTTTACCCCGGGCAATGTGCCGAATGCACTGGGCATCATGGCGGCGGCGGTGTCGCGCTGGGATGACGCGCGCGAGGTGCTCGGCAACCTGGCGCCGGGCTTTGCACAGAGCCTGGAGCGGGTAGACGCCGACCCTGTCGTGGCCCCGGTTTTTGCCCGTCATTGGCCGCAGTGGACGGTCTCGTAACCGGAAGAAACAATGCTCCGGCCACTGTCCAAGCCCTTGCGTAGCGGGCGTCCTGACCTACTCTTCTCAAAGTGATGTAGGAATCATCCTTGAATTTGACTGTCGCAGACATGAAACTCAAGAACCCTGCATGGAATTCAAAGGAGGTGCGCATGCTCATCCGGTCGCTGACCCTGGCTACCTTGATGGCTTTTACGGGGCCGTTGTTGGCCGCTGATGATAATCCGCTCAAGCAGGAGTTGGGCAAGACGCGCCCGCTGGTGGTCGTGGAGCTTGATGCTGGAAACCCGACACTGGCAACGCTGAAGAAACAACTGGAAGAGGCTGCCACCAAGCAGTCCTTCGAAGAGCGCAGCATGGTGTTCTACACCGTCAAGTTCGGTAGCATTGGCGCCGAAGGGGAGAAGTTCGCCAAGGACCCAAAGGACAGCAAAAAGCTCACGCCGCCTGAAACCAACGCGCTGATCCGTGCCCTCAAGCTCGGCGTCGGCAGCGGCACCAAGGTGATCCTGATCGGCAAGGATGGTGAGAAGAAAGTTGAGAAGACCGTCCCGCCGGATACCCTCGACCTGAAGGAATTTTTCAGCACCATCGACCAGATGCCGATGGCCGAGAAAGAAGCGGCTGCTCCGGTTGTGCCAGAACCGGCGCCTGCGCCTGGCAAGAACGCTACCAAAGCGGGTAAGGCAACCAAGCCGGCTGCGCCTCAACAGTTGGATGACTGAGTCCGTGCAGGAGCTGGCTTACCAGCTCCTGCGCAGGCCATTGCGGTGGTGGCTCCAGTTCACTGTTTCCACGGCTTGAACCACCCAGCCAACCCTCCCAATACCAGGGCAGCCGCCAAGGTACTCAAGCCCAGTTGCCACCCATCATTGTGCAGCGGGTGCAATATCACGGCTGCAAAACCCAGTAAAACCGCACTCAGCCCCCATTGCAGCGGCCAGCCCAGTTGCCCAAGCAATTGCTGGCGCTGCATCAGCAGCAGGTTGGTGACGATAACCCCGCCCAACGCCGCCAGGGCGATACCCGGCAAACCCAGAAAGTACGGCAGCAGCACCAACAGCAAAGCGTTGACCCCGCTGCCCAGCAATTCGCAGCGCAAGGGCAGGCGCGTGTCGCCGCTGGCATAGGCGTAGCGGGCGAGCATAGCGTTCCAGGCGCCGAACACCAATGGCGTCGCGAACCAGGCCAGCAGGGCGGGCAGTGGGCTGTCGGCGCTTTGGGCGGGCATCAGCAGATGAATCAGCACCGGGCTGGCGCCGATCAGGCCGAGGGCGGCCGGCAGGCTGAGCAGGGTCGCAGCATCCAGGCCTCGGCGCAGCAGGGCCAGGCGCTGCTGGCCTTGTTCGCCGCTCATCATGCCCAGCAGTACCTGGTTGAGGCTCATCAGGGCGATCAAGGGCAGATTGATCAGTTTGCGTGCAAGGTTGACCCACGTGACGGCGCCTTCCCCCAGGTAACTGGCGATCAATCGCTCAAGCAGCGCCAAACCCTGGCTGGCGACATTGCTGGCCAACAATGGTCCGATGCGCCCCAACAGTTCGCGGCCCGCCAGCTTGTCGCCAGTGACTTGCCACGGCCGCCAGCCGAAAGACCAGACCGGCGCCAGCAGCGGCAGGCACATCAACACACTGCCGGCAAAAAAGCTCATGGCCAGTTCGCCGCTGTCGCTTGCGCTGCCGCGGATAAACAGGTACAGCACCGGCGGCAGGTTGAACAGCAAAGAGCCCAGCCCCGGCAGCACAAAACGCTGGCGTGCCTGCAAGGGAATACTGAACAACCCATGCATCACCAGGCCCGGCGCACAGGCCGCCAGCCAGCGCAAGTTAGCGGCGGCTTCGGCATGGGCTGCGGCGTCCAGGCCGGGGCCGATCAGGCGCACCCACAGCGGCGCGCCCAGCGCCAATACGGCAAACAGGGCCAGGCCTACTCCCAGCAGGCGTGGAGAAAGGCTGGCCAGCCAGGCTTGCTGGCGTTGTGGGTCGCGTTGTTGATAGAGGGGCAGGGCAGCCGCCGCAAGCAAGCCGGCGGCCAGGGTCATGCGCAACGCTTCGGGCAAAAACACCGCCACCAGAAACCCGTCGCTGCGGCTACCTGCGCCCCAGGCCGCCACCAGCAGCCATTCGCGGGCAAAACCGGCGACCAGCCCGGCGAGGGTCGCGACGGTCAGCCAGAGCGTGCTGCCGAACATCAGTGGAACAGGGTGAACAGGCCCTTGCCACCCACCTTATAGTTCAGAGCATGGCAACGTTCGCCCATGATTTTGGCCCCGGAACCGCCAATGATTTTATAGGGGGCCACAGCCTTGGCCACCACGGTATTGGCGCTGATCACCGAACCATGACCCAGGTGCGTGCCGTAGCCGATCAACGCCCGGCTGCCGATCCACACATAGTCGTCGATGTAGATCGGCCCGGAAATCGACCAGAACTCCGGTGCCTGCAAATCATGACTGCCGGCGATGATCAGCACGTGGGAGGCAATCGCCACGTGGTTGCCGATCACCAGCCCGGCGCGGGCGTCTACTTGGCAATGCCAACCGATCACCGTATCGTCACCGACTCTCAAGTTGTGGATGCCCAACACTTCGGTGTTACGCCACAAGCTTGTGCCCTTGCCGATCTTCGCGCCGCCCAGGCGCAGCCAGGCAATGCGCACATGGTGGCTGGGGATCTTGTTGATCAAAATGTTGTAGGCCATGTCCCAGGCGTTGCGCCAGCGATCCTTGATCGTTGCCCAGTTTTTGCCATAGCGCGGCAACAGCTTGCCCGGCAGGTCCTGTTTCATACGGCGGAACAAAAGGCGGGCCACCGGGTGCTCAAGGGCGGGTTCCAGGTCGATGGAGTTTATCCAGAAGCGCTTGTTGTCGCCTTCGCCCTCTTCAAACACCACGTCGTTGGCCAGGCACCAGTCCAGCGCCTCTTCCAGGTCCGGCAGGCTCACGCCCAGTTCAGCGGCCAGTGTGGGGAGGCGATCGCGCAAATCGGTGGAGTGAATCATCCGGTGCTTCATGGTTGGTTATCCTTTGGCGCAATAGCAGCAACAGGGGCGGTAATGGAGGGGCGCAGACGCACCTGTTGCAGGCTCATGCCCATCAACAGCCAGAACAGCGCGATCAGTACAAAGGTGAAGCTGAAATAGTGGTCGAAAATCCCCGTCAACAGCGCTGCCATCACGCCGCAGATACACCCCAGCCACAGGGCGTTGTCGGCGGTGACCTTGCGCACCTGGCCCAGGGGGCGCACTTCACGCCACCACAACACCGTGACGGTGATAAACAACAGCATCCCCGGAATGCCGACCTTGTAGATGAAGTTCAGCCACAGGTTGGAGATGCCCAACAGGTTGGTGCCGGGTACGGGTGGGTCGATCTTGAAGCCGATCCCCAGGGGGTATGTCGACATGGCCTCGGGGAATCTTGCGTACTCGTCGAAGCGGATTTCGGTACTGGCATTGGTGGACGAGAAGATGGTCAGCAAGCGCTCCTGCAACGGCGGATAGAACATCACCAGCGCAACCCCAAACGCCACGCCGATACCGATGATGCGCCCGCTGTTGGGTACGCGCTTATAGGTCAGCCAGATCAGCACCAGCGCCAGGGCCACGATGGCGCCACGGGAAATACTCAGCAGCAGGCCGGCGCAACCCAGCACCGCCACCGCCAGGCCCAGCGCCCGGCGCCAGCCGCTGCGGGTCCAGCCGTAGAACAGCGCCAGGGGGATAAACAGCACCAGCACGCCACCCGTCAGGTTTGGGTGCACCCAGGGCGAGGCCATGCGCGTGTAGTTGGCGGAAAAAATATCCTTCACCGCTTCCGGGTGGGCGTACTTGAGGTCGGTGAGCACCTCGATCATCGACATGGCGTTGCGCGTTTTCAAAAACATGAAAATCGACAGCAACAGCATCGCCAGGTTGCCCAGCAGCAGGGCGACCACCACCTTGTCGCGGTCGGCGTCGGTGCGCAGCAGCAACGGCACGATAAACAGCAACGACAGGTTCATCAGCCAGCGTACCCAGTTCACCGGCCCGTTGCCTTCGGCATGGATGATGACCATGCCCCAGATAAACGGAATAGTGCTGAACAGCATCAACCACATCAGCGCGCGCTCGGTCGGACGCCACAGGATCAAGCCGCGGGTCTTGCCGATAAACGATTGCCAGAACACCCCGACCCAGGTCAGCCCCAACACGGCTTCGCTGATGGTGGTGCGGATCCCCAGTTCCAACGTGGTGTAGGGAATGCTGGTGGCCAACACCGCGAAAATCAGCAAGCCCCACAGGGGAAAGCGGATCAGGGTCAAGGCCACACCCGCGCCGGCCACGACCAGCAAGGCCTTGATCGGCGACAGGGCCAACAGCAAAATGCCGAAGACCAGGCCCAGGAGCAGACTGATGAGTTTTCCTGGCAGCATTAGCGGTCCAATTCCTTGAGCAAAGTATCCAGGCGCGAGCGATAGGCCGGTTCGGCAAATTGCCGGGCCCAGGCGCGCTGCGTTTCGGCGTCTGCCGTGTCGCCCGCGGTTGCCAGTTGCTGCATGACGTTCTGCAATTGCCTGGCATCGTGTGGGTCGAAGCGCGGGGCGCCGGGCGGCGCGACTTCATCCAGGGCGGAACCGCGTGCCACCGCCACCGGCGTGCCCACACTCAAAGCTTCCACCACCGGCAGGCCAAAGCCCTCGGCATAAGACGGCTGCCATAGGCAGTCGGTATGACGGTAGAGGGCTTGCAGTTGGCCGTCGGATAAACCGCTGCACCAGTGCAGGCCCGGCAGTTCGCCAAGGGCGGACGGTACATCGCTGGCGTGGCCCACCAGCACCAGGTCCGGCACCTCAGGGTTCGCCGCACGGCAGGCCTGCCATTGACGCAGGAAAAATGCCATGTTCTTGCGCGGCTCCCGTGTGCCCACCACCAGCCAGTAACGCGCCGGCAGGTTGTCTGGCAGCGGCTCTGGCGCTGCATTCAATTCGGGCACCAGGTTGCTCAACACCCGGAACTTGGCCCGGGCCCAGGGGAATACGCGGGCGGCTTCGTTGCAGGAAAACTGCGAAGGGCACCACACCCGGTCAGCCTGCCACACCGACCAGGCAATCGAGGCGCCGTCGATCAAACGATAGGCCAGGGCCTTGAGCCTGGAGCGATGGAAGTTACGCTGAGTCAGCTGAAACAGGTCATGCAGCACCAGGACATAACGGGTGCCGGCGGGTTTGCGGCACAGCGGCAAGCCCATATTGGCCGTGGCGATGTGCAGGTCGATCTGTTGCTCGTGCAGGGCTCTGGGCAAAAATTTGCGCTCGAACCGCAAGCGTACCTGCGGCCGTTGCAGGCCATCCAGCGGGCTGGCCCAGGGTGGGCAAATGGCGGTCTGGCGTTGCGGGTGGTCCAGGGGCGCCTCAGTGAACAGCACCACCTCGGTGTTGCCCCGCGCGCGCAGGGCATCTTCCAGCGCCAGGACCTGGCGGGCGATGCCCGACGAGGGCGCAACCGTGGCGGGGCGATAGTCCAGGGCTACGCGCATGGCTGAGACTCCTTAGAGGCGATCAAGGTGCGGTAGATGTGCTCCAGTTCGTCACCGGCCACCGCCCAGTCGTGGTAGTGCCGCGCATAATCGCGTGCCGCATCGGCCAGTTGCCGGGCCAGCAGCGGCTGATCCAGCAGACGCACGATGGCGTCGGCCAGGGCCTCGGCGCTTTCGCCCGCGAGGTAATGCGCCTGTGGTTGCACCGCCAAACCGGAAACACCCTGGGCCGTGCTGACCAGCGGCAAGCCGGCGGCCATTGCCTCCAGCACCTTGAGCTTGGAGCCGCCGCCATGGCGCAACGCGGCGACAAAACCGGCGCAGCGCCGTTGCAGGGCGCACAGATCAGGAACAAACCCCAGCCACTCGACACGTTCATCCGGCCAACGGTCGCGCCAGTGTTCGGGCAAGCCGTAACCGGCCACCGCCAGGCGCGCGTTCGGACACTGCAGCCAGACCCGGGGGAATATCTCTTCAAGCAACCACTGCACAGCGTCCAGGTTCGGTGCGTATTCGTAATTGCCGACAAACAACAAACGCTGGCTCTGCGTATCGGCACTGACCTGGGCGAAGGCACGGCTGTCGACGCCATTGACTACCACGCTTACCGGCGTTGCAGTCAACGGCCGCATGGCCTGGGCGTCCGCGTCGGTCACCGCGATCACATGGGCGGCGGCATCGAACGCCTTGCGCTCCCATTGCCGGCAGCGCCATTGGTCGTACTGCACGAACGGCGCAGCCCACTTGGGAAAACGGTCATAAGTGGCGCCGCCCAGGCTTGATTCCAGGTTGTGCTCGGTCAGCACAAACTCGCGCTGGCGCTGCTGCAAGGTGCGCAGAAACGGTTGCAGGCTGTAGCTGTGTTCCACTTGAATCACGTCCCAGCGCTCGTTCAACAGTTGCGCAAATTGGGCTTGCAACGGTGCCGACAGGCCGTTGACCGTGGTCAACAGCGGCCATGGTGCGAATACACCCGCGAGCAGGGTCATCGGGTGTTTCAGCGGCCGGCGCGGCACCACGATCAGGCGTTCGAGCAACGGTTCAAGGGCTGCGTGCACCGCGTCATCGGCCGGTGTCTTCGATTGCGCCAGCAGCGTGATGCGATGCCCGCGCTCACTCAAGGTGCGCAGCAAATGATACTGCCGGGTCTTGCCGCCGCTGGTGGTCGGCCAAGGCAGGTAGGGCACAATCCATAGGATTCTCATGTACAGCTCTCCATGCCCGGGGCTACCACACCAGTATCTGCAAACTCGGCTTCACCGCTGGGCGAATACCGTTGTCGTCGTTCAGGGGCTGCCGGGCTCCGGTCAGCGGGTCCAGCAGTTCTGCGTGTTTGATGTCCGGCAGGCTGATGCTGCTGCCTTTGGCACTCCAGTACATCAACAGGTGTTTTCCGTCAGGCCGAGTCCAGGCCACGCTGTAGAAACTGTCCGGCACATCCTCAAGCTTGGGCGTGGTGCCGGGTTTAAGGGAGGGGCCGGTGATCTCGAGGAAGCGGGCGAGGGCGGTGTAGACCGGCTTGGGTTCGCCGTCCAGGTTCAGCAGGCCGTAATGCTGGTCGCGTGGCGAGGCGCGTTGGTCGAGGTCGGACAGCGCGAACAGGAAAATCTTCTGATAGTCCTGGGACGCCATCAACGCCAGGCGGCGCAAGGTGTAGTCGGCCTGCCCGTCGATACCGATCAGGTCCTGCATCTCCTTGGGGCCGGCATAGCTGGACCAGCCCCACTCGGTAGCCCATACGTTCTTGATGCCGGCGCCGTGCAGCATGGTATTGAGTTGATCGCCGCGCAGCAGCACTTCGTTCTTGCCCGGTTCATCGGTTTCCGGGGTCATCGAATAAGGGTGATAGGCCGCGACCATGCCCAGGTTTTGCACGCCCAGCGCGCCAAGCGCTTCGAACATCAGGGTTTTGCCACGCGGCGGCATTTGGCTGTAGTACGCCATGCCGCCCATGACTTGCAGTTTGCCGGGCGCGGCAATATTCAACGCCTGGTGACTGGCCAATAACAATTGCCCGTACTCCTTGGCGTTGACTTTGGGGCGCCAGTTGTTCGGCAGGTTCTGCTCGTTCCACACCTGCCAGGCATCGATATTGGGGTAGCGCTTGGCCAGGAGTGCCAGGCGCAGCGCGTAGATTTCGGGGTCCCGCGGGCGATACTGGTCCTGGAACTGCGCGCCCTTGGGGGCGGTGGTGATAAAGGGCGCCGAGCCCACCAGGTAAAACACCGAGCGGATTTTTTCAGCGCTCAGGGTGCGGTCCAGTTCATCGAAGGTGCTGAGTTGATAACCGTCTTCTGTGGGCTCCAGGCGATCCCAGTGCAGGTCGACCCGCACCCATTGCAACCCAAGTTTCTTGTATTGCTTGATCTGCTGGCGGTACTGCTCGGGCGTGAACCACAGAAAGTGCGCGTTCACGCCAAGGAAGTCCTTCCATACCACAGTGCGCTCCGGGGCCAGATTCACCGGCTGCGCATCGACTTTTTCACTCGACAGCAGGGCGCCACCCACGGCGATTGCCAGCACCAGCGGCAGATAGCGCCACATCGGGCGAACAGATGAAATATTCATCGCAACGGCTCCTCACAAGCATCCCGAAATAATTCGGCAAAACGTTGGGCCGTGGTGGCCCACTGGCGTTGGTGGCCGATTTCCGCTGCCCGGGCAGCCCATTGCCGGGCCTGCTGCGGGTCGAGGATCAAGCGGTTCAAGGCGTTGCTCAAGGAATCGATATCGCCCTGCTGATAGGTGATGCCATTGCCGCCGGCCACCTCTTCAGCAAAGGCACGCGCATTGGAGGTGATCACCCCGCGCCCGCAGGCATTGGCCCACGACAGCGCGCCACTGGTGCCACGCATCTGTCCCAGGAAACCGAGTTTTTTCGATTCACGGTAGGGCAGCACCATCACATGGTGCGCCTGGATCGTAGCGGCGATCTGCGCCGATGGCAGGTCCAGCTGCCAGTCCACCACATCCTCCAGGTGCAGCGCGCTGATCTGTTGGCGCAGGCCGTCGAGGTAGTTGCCGGCCGGGTCGAAGGTCATTTCCGGGGCGGTGCCGCCGGCCAGGGTCAGGCGCACCTGGCCTCGGCATTGCGGGTGAGCGGCCAGTGACTGGGCCAGGGCCTGGAGCAGATCTTCAATGCCCTTGCCGCGATAGATAAAGCCGAAATACAACAGACGCAGCGGCGCAAGCGGCGGCAAGTCCTGGGGCGCGATGGGCAGGTTGCCGTGAGCAATCACCGCCACTTGCTGCGGGCGCAGGCCCATGCGTTGGCGCAGGCAGTCGCCTCCCAGGCGGGTGAGGGTGATCAGCCGGCGCATACCTTTGGCCAGGCGTCGTTCTTCGTGCAAGGTCAGCGGGTCGGCCAGCAGCGCCGCCGCCTGGGGCAGCGGGTGGGGCAGGCGTTCGAGCAGGGTCAAGGGGAAAAACAGCTTGGCCCGGCGCCAGATCAAGCGCTCCGGGTCATGCACCGTGGCAGTCAACGGCAGTTGTGGGTGTGCCCGGCGCAGGTAGTCAAGCGCCTGGAACTCACCGAAGCGCCCACCTCCCAGTTCGGCATGGACCAGGTCCACACCGTGCCAGTCAAAGACTTGCAAGCGCCGCAACTGTTCAGCCAGGTCCTGGCAACCCGCGAGGGGGGTCACCACTTCAAGGCCCAGTTCGATCAACGCGTTGCGCAAATGCGCGGCGTAATCGGCGATTCCGGTCTGCTCCGGCGGCAGAGGTGCCAGCAATGCAATACGCATCAGGCCGCACCGCGCCAGCTGTTGATCCGCGCCAGGACCTTGGCCGGTACTTCGAAGCGGCGGCGGTTGAGGATCATGCCGTCGACTTTGCCGAACGCGGTGGTCAGCAGCGACACCGCGTTTTCGATGGTCGGTACGGTACTGGTGCGGGCTTCGATCACCAGCACGATCTGGTCGGCACGGCGTAGCGTCAGGAAGGCCTGTGGGTTGGACGACAAGGCCGAGGCATCCAGCAACAGCACTTCACCCGCCGTGGGCGCGTTCGCCCCGTCGACCGAGACGCGGTGGCCACGTTCTTCCAGCAGGCGCTTGAGCTGCTCGATGATAAACGTCACGCCCTCGCCATGCCGCGCCGAGGTCAGGCCCAGGGCAAAGCCTTCACTGGCGATGCGCTCCAGGGGCAGCAGGCTGTACAGGCGATAGAGGCTGGCGGTGACGGCGGCCGGCGTGGCGTCTTGCACGTCGGGGATGCTGCTCCACAGCGGCACCTGGAACATCTCCTGCAAGCGGGTGCCATCGTGGATGCGCTGGTCCAGCAGGTACAGCACATAAATGGTCAAAAAGCCCACGGCTACGCCGGCGGGAATGGCGAACAACAGAATCAGCAGGCTCTTGGGAAACACACGTGACGGGTTCAGGGTGGCGTGTTCGATCAGCGCGATGTTGCTGATCTGGCTGTTGTCCAGTTCGTGATCGATACGCGCCTGTTCAAGATTGTCCGAGTACAAGGCGTAGCTTTTTTCGGCGGCGCGCAGTTGTTGGCTCAGCTTGTTGAGTTCCGGCTCATCGGTCATCGCCTTGTCACGCTGGTCACGCAGTTCGGCGAGGGTCTTGTCGTAGTTCTCGATTTCCCCGGCCAGTTTGCGCTCTTGCAATTGGGCGTCGATCACTTGCTGCTTGACGTTGATCACCAAGCTGTTGGGCGCAGTGTTTTGCGAGCGTTCCAGGCGCGTAGCTTCCTGAGCGCTGAGGGCTTCAATGTCGCGGATGTTCTGCTCGATCTGATTGACCTGCGGCGTGCCCGGCAGGTAGGTGCGCAACAGGCGTGCGCGTTCCACTTGCAGCGCATTGAGCTGGCGCTTGAGGTCCAGTTGGGTGGGGTTGAGGCTGGTTTCGCGCATCGTCACCACGTCTGCCGGCTGGCTCTTGATCTGCTGGCTGGCGTTGGCCAGGAGGCTGCGAATGCCCGAGATCTGGTTCTGTGCGCTGACCTTGGCGTCGGTGACACGGTCGATCTGACTGGTGAGGTTCTTCAGGCGCGCATCGACACTGATCGAATCGATCTGCTTCAAACGGCCTTGCAGTTGGTCCTTCAGGCTTTGGATATTTTCCGCCACCTTGGCGCGTTCGGTTTCGTAGAAGGTATGCAGGCTCTTGCGCCCGAGAATCCGCGCACGTTCCTCAAGGTAGGCGTTGACCCATTCCTCGACGATTTTTTGCGCCACCGCCGGGTCGTCCCAAGTGAAGGAAATCTCGATCACCGAAGAGCCCGGCTCGTGACCGGCTTTGAAGTTCTTCTCCAGCGAGGTCGCGAGGCGCTCCAGCGGGCTTTGTTTCTCGGCAAGGCCCACAAACTGCAGCACACTGCGTATGCCATTGATGACTTCGCCAAGGCCCTTCTTGATGTAGAACTTGGTGACCTTCCAGAAGCCCTGCGGCGGCTCGGAGGTCATCGCCATATAGCGCTCGGCAACGATATGCACGATGGGCCGGCCCGTGAGCATTTTTTCTTCGTCGACAATCGGGTCGTGCTGGGTGCTCGGGGCAATCAGCGTCTGGCGGTTGCCGGCTTCGATCGGCACGGTGGTGTTGTCCCGCCCCGGCTTGACCAGCAAGCGCGCGTCGGACTCGTAGCGAGCCGGCAACAGGAAGGCACCCAGCACCGCGACGACGATCGTGGTGATCACTGCCAGTTTGAATTCGCGGCGGTAGATGAAAAACAGCCGCAGCAGGTCGCGAAGAGAGCGGATTTCTATCACAGGATCACTCCATTGCATATGGGGTTTACGAAAGACGGGAACGCTTGGTTCGAGTGATACGACGCCCGCTTCATAATCCTTGGCCTGCGTTGATGGTTGGGTTGTTGTAGATGGTGTTGCCGCTGTTTTTCACGTCGCTCTTGTTCAGGTCGTAGTTAAAGCCCACGCCAATCCCTTTGTTGATGGGAAACAGCTTGGTGAAGTACATATCCACGGCTTCCACCGTCGCGCCGATGCCCGACTGCGGCACAAAGATCAAGTCGCCGCGCTGCAACGCCACCCGCGGGTGATTGGGGTTGGTCAACATGCTCTCCAGGCTGATGAAGTACGTCCTGTACTTGCCATCTGGCCCGGTGCGCAGCAAGGCCACGTTGGAGGCATCCGCCGAGGGCAATACACCACCGGAACTGAGCAGCGCCTGCTCGACGCTGACGTTGCCGGCCAGGTCGAAAAACGCCGGGTTGGACACCGCGCCGCCGATAAACACCTTGTTGCTCGGTGCGCTGGCGATGTTCACCGTCACCGCCGGTTCGCGGTAGATGCGCTTGTACTTCTCGGTGATTTCCTTGCCCAGGTCTTCGGGCGTGCGCAGGGCGGCCTTGACCCGGCCAATATTGGGCACCGAGATCACGCCGTCGGGGCGCACGACGAATACGGTCATGTCATCGGCCGCCGCCGGTTCCTGGGCATCGCGCACGATCCGCAGCGAGTCGCCGGTCTGGATCAGCACCTGCGGTGGTGGCAGGTCGGCCAGGGTCAGCGCCGCTTGATGGCCGGCCTTGAGCGTATTGTTGTCAGGAAGCGGCACCCGCGCGGGGGTCGAACAGCCCGCCAGCCAGATTGAGGCACTCAAGAGGCTGAGCAGGGTAAGACGGGAACGTCGGTTGGTAGTCTTCATGACGGCTCAAGTCCAGTAGGTGGAAAACATGCCCAGGCGCCGTTTAAGCGAGTTGGGCAAGTGGCGTTCAAGGTGGCCGAGGCGATAACCCAGCAATTTAAAGGCGCTGCGCACCACCACTTCCGGCGCACGGTGCAGCGCGTTGGCCTCGCGCAATGCGCGCAGTTCGGCCAGCACATAACGTTTACCTTCGCCGCCGGCGTCGCCGAACGCCTGGCGAATCCACGCCTCGCGGCCGTAGAACACACCGATATCGAAGTAGCGCTTGAACTCGTCCAGCAAGCGGTAATCATGGGAGTGATAAACCTGCGCGCTGGCGGCGTAGCGCACCTGGTAGCCGGCCAGCAACATGCGTGCGGCGACGTAGGCGTCTTCGCTGCCAATCACATCCTGGGGAAAACCACCCACCGCCTGCAGGGCGCTGCGTCGGTACACCGAAAACGAGTCGGAGCTGAAGCAGGTTTTGATCCCTAGCTGCGGTGCATCGGCCAGGCTTTTGCTGCGGCTGGCCGCCGGGTAGTTGAAGTGCCGCGACTGTGCCCCCAGCACCCCTGCACCGGGGTGCGGCAACTGCCGTCCATAGGCCACGCCATTGAGCGGCTCCAGTTGCAATTCGGCGATCAGGTTGGCGAAGGTCTCGGCCGTGGCGGGGATCGCGTCCTGAGTCATGACGATCAAAGCGTCGCCGCCCACCTGTTCACTGGCCCAGCGCCGGGTGCCGCCGTGGTTGAAGTCGCGGGCAGCAATCACCTCCACGCGCGCGCCAAACTCGCGAAAACGCGCCACGGTGTCATCGCTCGATGCGCTGTCGACCACCAGCATCTCGTCCGGTTGCAGGGTCTGCATGCGCAGCGCTGGCAGCAGGCGGTCCAGATGGCTGGCCGCGTTGCGGGTGGGGATGATCAGGGACGTGCGCATCAGGGTTTCTCTTCCACCGGCGCGCGGCCGTAGATGTCGTCATAACGCACGATGTCGTCTTCGCCCAGGTACTCACCGCTCTGTACCTCGATCATCACCAGATCGATGATGCCGGGGTTGGTCAGGCGGTGTTTGTGGCCGGCGGGAATATAGGTGGACTCGTTCATGTTGAGCAGGATTTCGCGCTCGCCATTGGTGATCATCGCTGCGCCGCTGACCACTACCCAATGCTCGCTGCGGTGATGGTGCATTTGCAGGGACAGCGAGCCTTTGGGCTTGACCACAATGCGCTTGATTTTGAAACGCGTGCTTTCTTCCAGCACCGTGTAGGTGCCCCACGGGCGGGTGACTGTGCGATGCAGACTGAACGCCGGGTGATTCTGGCGCTTGAGTTCGGCGACGATATAGCGCACGTCCTGGCTGCGGTGGGCGTCGGCGATCAACAGTGCGTCCGGGGTGTCGACGATGATCAGATCGCGCACGCCCACTGCACCGAGTACCCGCTTGGGCGAGTCGATGTAGCAGTTATGCACGTCGTGCAGGATCGCCTCGCCATTGATCTGGTTGCCATTGTCATCACTGGGGGTGAGTTGGCGCAGCGCTTCCCAGGAGCCGATATCGCTCCAGCCAATGTTGCAGGGCACGACCGCGACCTTTGCGGATTTTTCCATCAGGGCCACGTCGATGGAGATGTCCGGCGCGGTACCGAAACCTTCCGGGCTCAGCTCACGCTGGCGACTGCTGCTGTTCTGCAGGCTCTGGCTGTGCTCGAGTGCGGCCCTGGCAGCGTCCAGGACTGCCGGGGCGTGGCTGGCCAATTCTTCCAACAGGCTGGCCGCCTTGAAGCAGAACATGCCGGCATTCCACAGGTGCTTGCCGCCGTCCAGATAGCCTTGGGCGGTGGCCAGATCGGGCTTCTCGACAAAGCGCCGGACCTGAAACCCGGCCCCCAACGCTGCGCCTTGTTCGATATAGCCAAAGCCGGTTTCGGCACGGTCAGGCTGAATGCCGAAGGTCACCAGGTAACCGGCCTCGGCCAGCGCACGGGCTTTTTCCACCGCTTGGGCGAAGGCCGTTTCATCCAGGATCAGGTGATCGGCGGGCATCACCAGCAACTGTGCTTCAGCGCCGAAATGCTCCTGCACATGCAAGGCGGCCACGGCGATGGCGGCGGCGGTGTTACGGCCAAACGGCTCCAGCAGCAGCTCCAGGGCCAATCGCTGAGTGTTCACCGCACGGTAGTCGTCGAGGGTGCGAAACAGCAGGTCGCGGTTGGTCACCGTCAGGATGCTCTCCACCCCCGGCAAGTGACTGGCGCGCAGGAAGGTCTTTTGCAGCAGGCTCTGGTCATCGCGCATGCGCATGAAGGGTTTGGGCATGTTCTGCCGCGAAACCGGCCACAGCCGCGTGCCCGAACCACCGGAGATGATGCACGGGATCAATCCGTTAAGAGGGTTCATCAATAGACTTCCTTGGTGGAAAGGACGGCCGGAACCGTCATGAAAACGATGTACAGATCCAGCCACACCGACCATTTGGCGATGTATTCCAGGTCGTATTCGACGCGCTTCTGGATTTTGAACAGGGTGTCGGTCTCGCCACGGTAGCCATTGATCTGTGCCCAGCCGGTGATGCCTGGCTTGACCCGGTGGCGTGAGCTGTATTCGCTGACCGCTTGCTCGAACGGAATCCCGGCGGCCTTGGTGGCCGTGGCGTGGGGGCGCGGGCCGACCATCGACATATTGCCCAGCAGCACGTTGAACAGTTGTGGCAGCTCATCGATGCTGGTCTTGCGAATGATCCTGCCTACCCGGGTGATGCGCGGGTCCTGGCGTGTGGTCTGGTTCTCGGCGTTGAGGTCGGTCTGTTCCACGTACATCGAGCGGAACTTGAACACCCGGATCAGGTTGTCGTTGTAGCCAAAGCGCTTCTGGCGAAACAGCACCGGGCCCTTGGAATCGAGTTTGATCGCGATGGCCGTCGCCAGCATCACCGGTGACAGCAACAACAGGCCGAGGCTGGCCAGCAGCAGGTCTTCGCAACGCTTGATAAAGGGCGACCAGCCGCGCAGCGGCAACTGCGAGGTGTTGAACATCAGGATGCCGCCCACATCGGTGATGCGGTTATGCCCATAACGCAAGGCCGCCATGTCGGGCACCAGCATGACGTTCACCGACATCTGCCGCAGGCGTTTGACCAGCCCGTTGATACGCTGCTCGGCAGCCCAGGGCAGGGTGATCATGACCTGATTGACCTGTTCGGAGCGGATCAGCTTTTCCAGATCGCGGGTATTGCCCAGCAAGGGCAGGCGGCTCAGTTCCTTGGGAATGCGCTCGGTACGGTCGTCGATAAAGCCGATCAGGCCGGAACGGATATCGCTGTTGCGCGACAGGTGTTCAGCCACATGCACCGCCGTCTCGGTAAAACCCAGGATCACCGTACGCTGCAAGAATTTGCCGTTCTTCATCAAATGGCGATACAGGCGCAGCATCAATATCCGCTCCACGCCAAACAGCACCAGGCTCATGGAGAACCAGGCCGCCAGGTTGCGTGGGCTCAACTGTGGGAACAGCAGCAGGATCTGGTACATGAACAGCAGGATGCAAAACGCCGAGACCCAGGCCACCAGCATCACGCGAAAACGCAGGCGATTGCTGAACAGATCCTCGGAGTACACCCCCAGGGCCTGGAACAGAATGATGGTCAAGAGCGCAAAGAATACCAGCAGGCCCAGGTAGTGGTTGCGCATGTGCTCGGCGACGGGTTCCGGGTAGAACAACAGGATAATTGCCGGCACCACAGCAGTGAGGCCGTGGATCAGTTTTACGAAGACGACAAAAAACTCAACGAAACCGGGACGAGTCAAAAACAGGCTATCGACCGACGATTTACCGCGCATAGATCAGATCCTCAATACACCACCAGAACGTTCCTATTCGTTTTGCTCATCCATAAGGCAGGTTTGCTTTACAAGTGGTGCAAATCGAACAACTGCAGTTGCTGGGTAATACGTAATGCCTGTTCAGACGCAGGAATTTACGGAGTGATGGCTAAATAGTGGCTTCCTTGAGGTTCCGTGTCAATGATTTGGCTTTTTTCGCCGCTGCCTTCAATGGCTCTCATGAGGCCCCCATGATATGACGATTTATTGACATGAGAGGCCATGCTTTCAGAAAAATCGAGAATCGATGATGGCTTTTTGGAGTGTAGGAACAAACGTGGGGATTTGCCTGCCAGCGAAAAAAGCTTTTTTTTGACAGAAGCAGGGCGGGGGAAGGGGGGTTGTCGAACCAGGGCCGGCTTGCCGGCTCTGGTGCAAGGACTGCTGATGTTTAGAAGTTGCCTTTGAGGCTCAGCGTAAGGTTGCGCGGCTCTCCATAAAGATTACCCCAGCCTGAGGTACCCACGGTCTGGTAGTAGTTTTTATCGAACAGGTTGTTGCCGTTGAGCGCCACAGTCCAGGTGTCGTCCACCTGATACGCAATGCGCGCATTCCACAACGCATACCCGGCCTGTTCCAGTTTGATGGTTTGCAACCGGTAATTGCTGCTTTGGGCGTTGACCCCGGCGCCGACTGTCCATTTTGACAGTGCACCGTCCAACTGGTAGTCGCCCCACAAACGCAGCATATGCCTTGGTACGTAGGTGTTGGACACCGCGCCTTCGGCTGCGCTGTCGATGTTCTTCAGGTTCTTGGTTTGCGTGTAGGTGTAGCCGCCAAACACTTGCAGGCGTTCAAGCAATTCGCCGCTCAGCTCGGCCTCGACCCCTTGGGCGCGAACTTTGCCCGTGTCGGTGTAGCAGTAGCCGTCGGAGGAGCTGCCGCAGCGGGTCTCGAAATCGGTTTGGGCGGCGTTTTTTTCGATGGCGCGAAACAGCGCCAGGGAGCTGTTGAGGCGCCCGTCAAACCATTCGCCCTTGATACCCAGCTCGTAGTTCTCACCCATTTTCGGCTTGAGCGCCGAACCGCTGACCGTGGCGTAGGAGCTTTGTGGCTGGAAGATATCGGCGTAGCTGGCGTACACCGAAAGGTTGTCATTGAGGTCGTAGATCAGCGCGGCAAACGGCGTGACCACGCCGGTTTCCTTGGTGCGTGCATCCTGGTCGGCCCACTCGCCCCAGGCCAGGTTCAAGGACTCACGGCGGTTTTCATACCAACTGACGCGACTGCCCAGAACCAGCATCAACGGTTCGGCCAGACGCAGGCGCAAGGTGGCGTAGGCGCCGTATTGGGTGGCGGTTTCCTTGACCGTGCCGCCACGGTACATGTTGGGCCAGAAGGTATCGTCGGCAGGTTCCGGGAAGTGGTGGTTGGGGTTGAAAACGCTTTGGCGCTGGGGCAGGTTGCGGATCGCGTAGACATCGTCCTGGGTGCCACGACTGCCATTGGCGCCGAGGATCAACTCATGTTGCAGGCCAAACGCTTCGAATTGACCATCAATGTAGGCATCCAGGCCGTAGTCCTTGTGATCGTAATCCAGCAGCGCGGCGTAGCTGGTGAGCGTAGGGGCCGGGTTGCCATAGTCCACGGTGCTTTCGCTGGCGGCGTATTTGATGTCTTGCAGGTTGCGGCTATGCACGGCGCTGACTTTGAGCTTCCAGTCGTCGTTGAAGTGATGGGTCAGATCGGCGAACAGCGTGGTGCGCTGGCTTTGCCAATCGTTCCAGGCCTGGCCCAGGCAGGTGGAGCGGCTCAGGCCGAGGCTTTTGCCGTCGCGGTAGCGCGGCAGGCCGCTCCAGCACGGTGTGGCGTCGACATCCTCATAGCTGGCGCCGAAGCCTAGGGTGGTGTCAGGGCTGACATCCATGTCCAGCGCCGCGTAAAACGCCTGGTCCTGGCGCTTGGCAAGGTCCATGTAGGAGCCACGATTCTGCTGGCTGACCGACGCACGGCCGCGCACCGTGCCGCTGTCGTTCAACGGGCCGCCGGTGTCGAGTTCGGCGTGGTAGTTATCCCAGGTGCCCGCCGACAGCCCGAGGCTGGTGGTCGGGGTGGCTTGGGGCCGCTTACGCACGAAGTTCACTGCACCGCTGGCGGTGCCGGCGCCCTTGAGCATACCGGCGGCGCCTTTTAGCACCTCTACCCGGTCATAAATCGCCATGTTCGCGCTGAAACTGTCGGCCTGTATGTAGTCCTTGCCGATGTCCAGCGGCACACCATCGAACTGGTACTGACCGAGCATCTTGAAGCCCCGGGAGTAAAAATACTTGCCGCCCATGGGCGACTCGTAGCTGGTGATCCCTGGCGTGCGCTCCAGCAATTGGTCGATGGTGGTGATGTTCTGGTCATCCATCAGCTTGCGGGTCATCACGCTCACCGATTGCGGCGTGCGTCGCAGGCTATGTTCGCCCTTGCCGATGGTCACCGCACCGGTGGTGTAGGAACCGCTGCCTTCGGTGGTGGCGCCCAGACGATCACCAGTGATGGTGGTGGCGCCCAGGCTCAGCGCCGAGCCGGCTTGCTGCTGAGGTAGCAGTAACCAGGCGTTCTGGCCCTGGCTTTGCGCCTGCAAACCCTGGCCCTGAAGCAACTGACTCAGGGCCTGTTGTGGGGCCAGGGTGCCGCTCAGCCCCGGGCTGCTTTTGCCGGCCACGCTGCCCGCGTCATACGACAGGCTGATACCGGCCTGCCGCGCAAACTGATCAAGGGCGCCCGCCAGAGGCCCGGGCGCAATATTCCAGGCGCGGGCCTGGCGCTCGCTGCGGGGTTCCTGGGCTGTTGCGGTATACGGCAAAGCGCTGGCTGCCACGCACGCGCCAAGAAGAGTGGCATTGAGGGCGTGTCTGAGGGGGGAACGTTTGGAGGGGAACGCTTGCATGACCGCGGGATGCTCCTGAAGGAAGTGGACAACACCGGCCTGTTGATCGGCCTTTCCTTACAGGTCGAATGGCAATGAGAATTCACCTCATTTATTTTCGGCCGCTCAAACCCGAGCGGAGACGGTCACCCAATAGGGGCTGCGGTAGGTCACATTGATCGACAACGATTGCGCCACCAGCTTGAGTACCTGATCGGTGTCTTCCAGTTGATAGGTGCCCGAAACCCGCAGCCCCGCGACGGCTTCGCTGCAACGGAGCAAGCCGTTGCGGTAGCGGCCCAGTTCGGCCAGGAAGTCGTCAAGGCGCATATTGTGGGCGCTGATGACGCCGTCGCTCCAGGCCCAGGGATCCAGGCCATTGGTGGGAGAAGGGCGAATGCCGCTACGGTTGAACAGCACCTGTTCGCCCGGCTTGATCATTTGGCGTGCGCTGGCGTCATGGCTGTCGGCATACACCGCGACCGCACCCTGCTGCACAGCCAGCAGCGTACCTTGGGCTTCTTCACGTACCACAAAGCGCGTGCCGAGGGTGCGCAGGTAACCATCGCGGGTGTGCACCCAGAACGGACGGTTGTCAGCGCCGGTATTGACTAACACTTCACCCTGACGCAGGTTCACCAGACGCCGCTCGGCATTCAGGGTGATATCGATGGCACTGGCGCTGTTGAGCTGGACCTTGCTGCCATCGTTCAACACCACCCAGCGCCGCTCGCCGGTGGCGGTGCGATAGTCGGCCATCAGGGCGGGCAGGGGCGTGTAGTCGCGACCCAGCCAGGCCAACCCGGCGGCGCCGGCCAACAACCCCAGCAGCTTCAAGCCTTCACGCCGACTGATACGTTGGCGCGCGCCATCGAGGGCATGGCGACTGACATGCGCCGGCAGTTGGGTGAAGTCGTCATTCATGGTCGCCACGCGCTGCCACGCCAGTTGATGCGCGGCGCTGGTGTGCAGCCACTGTTCGAAGGCCGCCGTACTGGCGTCGTCAGCGGTGTTGAAGCGCAGCTTGATCATCCACTGGATGGCCTGGTCCACCAGGCGCGGATCAGCATTCGGCATAACGTAACCGATAGCAGGCGTGCAATGCCTTGGACAGGTCACGCTCCACCGTGGCCTTGGACACGCCCAGGCGCAAAGCGATTTGCGCGCAGGTCAGGCCGTCCAGTTGGGCCAACAGAAACGCCTCGCGCACCCGTGGCTTGAGCTGGTCGAGCAAACGGTCGATGCGCGCCAGGCTGTCGAGGATCAGCAGGCGGGTTTCTTCGCTCGGCACCTCGACTTGGGGAAAGTGCGCCAGGCTTTCCAGGTAGGCACGTTCCAGTTCGCGGCGTCGGTACTGGTCGATCATCAAACTGCGTGCGATGCTGCTCAAGTAAGCACGCGGCTGCTGCAAGGTCTGTTGCTTGCGCGCGTTGAGCAGGCGCACGAAGGTTTCCTGCGCCAGGTCAGCGGCGTGTTCACGGCAGCCGGTGCGTCGGCTCAACCAGCCGCGCAGCCAGGAATGGTGGGCTTGGTAAAGCTGGCCGATGGCGGCATGGTCCAGTGGGTGATCGCTCGACATGGTCATCCTGGCGCAGCAGGCTTAATTGATAATGTTTCGCATTCTAGACGTTGGTTGTGGCATTCAGCAATCACTGGTTCGCTGCGTCAGTAATGTATCCAGCACAATTTTTTGTAGAGCCTGCGAGCGCCGTGCTGACGCTGATCGCGAGTGTGTTTCACCTACTGCTGGGCATGTTTGGCGGGGCGCTCAGCCGCTTCTTCGCCAAACGCACCAAAAGCGCCTGGCTGCAGAAGTGGGGGTTGGCGGCAGTGTTGATGGCGCTGGCCGTGCGCTTGGCGGTGATGTCACGTCCTGCCTGACGACACGCGGGAAGCCAAGCAGGTTTCTGTGTGGCGAGGGAGCTTGCTCCCGTAACGGCCTGCCAGTCGATGCTCATTTACCTGACACCTCACACTCCAATTGTGGGAGCTGGCTTGCCTGCGATAGCGGCCTGACAGGCGATGCTTCTCTACCTGACACCCCGCGATCCAAATGTGGGAGCGGGCTTGCTCGCGAAGGCGGCCTGACAGCCAACACAGTCATACCGAGTACATATCCATTCCTGCGGTAACGGCCACTTAGGGTTCCGCCCTGACGGCGGCTCACTTTTGAAAAGCGCAAAAGTAAGCAAAACGCTCTTGCCCCACCACTCGGCACCTCGCCTGGGCTCGGTGTGCCCGTAATCCGCCAGGGATTTGGGGGGGCCGCCGCCACGCGCCATCCATGGCGCGGGGCGGCTAAACCGGCATCCCTGCCGGTTTACCCCCCAAATCCCTGTCGAATTCCGGCCAGCGTGGTTTAACGGGGCGCTTAAGATCAAGATCACAAGCAGATCAAGATCAAGAGCGGCTCGCTTCGCATCGTGGTTACTGTCGGCTACAACCGGACAGGCCGTTTACCCCCGAAAGAATCAAAAGAAGTTTCGTACAGCAGCCTAGGACTCACCTTGCGTCCAGGCGCTGAAGCCGGTTTTTTCCCACAACCCTTTAAGGTTGCTGCTAGAAACAGTCGTCACTAGTCTTGCCCAGTCGCTGCCAATTCAGCGACCGGACGTGAGAAATCCGAATTACTCCAGTAGTCCATTACTCTCAGGAACTACATCATGATCAAAGACATCTCCAATCCTCCTTCAGATTCAAACCTTCTCTTCACCCTCCGTCCCAACCGCGACACAGAAACCCTGCTGGTCAATGCTTCCCAGGATCTGGAATCCATCAATGCCATAGCGGCGCACCTGGCCTTTGAGGTTGATGGCTCGCCACGGATGAACATTCACCCCAACCGCGCAGCCGCCCGCGCAACAATCTCCCCACGCACTCTGCGTGACTCCACCGTGCGCTTGTTGGCTTCCTCCAGTACATATCGGGGCGCAGTCTCCGGGCGGCCGGAGTCAAACGGTGGGGCCGGCGCATATTCGATTTGCAATTGCACCAGTTGCGCCGCCGCTTCGCTGTACAACTCTGCGGCCAGGGTCAGGGCAAAGTCGATGCCGGCGGTGATCCCGCCGCCGGTAAACAGGTTGCCGTCACGCACCACGCGCTCCTGCACGGGAATAGCACCGAGCGGGGCGAGCAGGTGGTGGTAGGCCCAGTGGGTCGTGGCCTTGCGACCGCGCAGCAACCCTGCCGCGCCCAATACCAATGAGCCGGTGCACACCGAGGTCATGTAGCGCACTGTCTGTGCCTGGGCCTTGAGAAAATCCAGGGTTTGCGGGTCTTCCATCAAAGGGCCCACACCGGCGCCACCGGGTACGCAGAGCACATCCAGGTTCGGGCAGTCGGCGTAAGTGATGGTCGGCGTGAACACCAGGCCAGTGCTGGAGGTGATCGGCGCGAGGTCTTTCCACACCAGGTGCAGCTTCACGTCTGGCAGCGAACCGAGGACATCATAGGGGCCGGTCAGGTCCAGTTGCTGGATGCCGGGGAACAACAGAAAGCCGATCTGCAAGGTCATGGTGCAAGCTCCGAAAGAAATGGACGACCTCACTGTAGAAGCCTAGGCTTTGGCGGGTACGCCATTGAACCCACTAATCACGCCAATCATGCCCAAGATTATTCATGTACTCGCTTTTGAAAATGCCCAGGTGCTCGATGTCACCGGGCCTCTGCAAGTGTTTGCGTCGGCTAATGACCTGTTGCGCCAACGTGGTTTACCGTTGCCCTACGCGGTGAACGTGATCGCCGCTCAGCCTGAACCGGTGAGGACTTCTGCCGGCCTGGCGCTGCTGGCTGAGCCGCTGCCCGCCATCGACGCGCCTTGCGACACCCTGGTGATCGCCGGTGGCTGGGGCGTGTACGCTGCCGCCGAAGACCCGACACTGGTGCAATGGGTGCGCGATAAATCCCGGCACACCCGGCGCATGGCTTCGGTGTGCACCGGGGCCTTTCTGCTGGCCGCCAGTGGTTTGCTCGATGGTTGCCGAGTGGCCACGCACTGGACGCGGTGTGAAGAACTGGCGCGCAAGTTTCCCGCACTCACGGTGGAGGCCAATCCGATTTTCATCCAGCAGGGCGCCGTGTGGACGTCTGCTGGTGTGACCGCCGGGATCGACCTGTGCCTGGCCCTGGTAGAGGATGACCTGGGTCGCGCCATTGCCTTGGAAGTGGCGCGCCACTTGGTGGTCTTTCTCAAGCGCCCTGGCGGTCAGTCGCAATTTAGCGTGACGTTATCCCTGCAAAAGAGCGACAGCCGCTTTGCCGACCTGCACGCTTGGATCGCCGACCATCTGACGCTGGATCTGAACATCGCCACCCTTGCGGCCCAGGCTGGCATGAGCGAGCGTAGCTTTGTGCGCCATTACCGCGCCGAGACCGGCCAGACCCCGGCCCGGGCCGTGGAACTGATCCGTGTCGAAACTGCGCGCCGGCAATTGGCAGACAGCACGACCTCCATCAAACGTATCGCCATGCAGTGCGGTTTTGGCTGTGAAGAGACTTTGCGCCGCAGCTTTGTGCGGGCCTTGTCAGTGACGCCTCAAGCTTACCGGGAGCGTTTTTCAGCGCTCCAGTAGTTCCAGCAATGCTTCAAGCGTGACCAGGGGCGCTTCCTGGAAAACATTATGACCAATGCCTGGCAAAACCTGCCGGCGATAAAAACCGCTGAAGTGCTCCACATCGTCATCCTCAAGTGGCGGCGGGCCCACACCGTCGTCGGCCCCACATAACGAAATGCTGGGCACCGTTATCGCCGGTTGGGGCACCAGCGCCTGTTCGATGTACTCCAACGCGGGATCACCCGGCGCATACATGAAACGATGGCGGTAAGAGTGGATCACCACCGCGACAAAGTCCGGGTTATCAAATGACGGCGCAGTCTTGCCATACAGACTTGGCCCTTCACGCCAGGTCGGCGACCAAAGCCGCCATAACAACTCACACAGCTCTCGTCGATTGGCGGTCAAACCGTCGACCCCACGCTGGGTGTGGAAGTAATACTGGTACCACAATCGATGCTCGGTTTCCGGTGCCCGAGGCTCAAGGGACTTGGCGATGTCCTGGATGTTGTAACCGTCCCCCGTCACCAAGCCGCGTACCCGCTCGGGCCATAGCGCCGCGACAATACACGCCGCGCGCCCACCCCAGTCATACCCGGCGAGCGTGGCCTGCTTAATGGACAGCGCATCCATGAAATCCAGCAGGTCCTTGGCCAACGCCGCCTGTTGGCCGGAGCGCATGACCTGGTCGTTGATAAACCGCGTCGGGCCATAACCGCGCAAATAGGGGACCAACACCCGATAACCACGCTCGGCCAGCACCGGCGCGATTTCGTCATAACCGCGAGGGTCATAAGGGAAGCCATGCAGCAGGATCACCGGCTCGCCCGCGATGGGGCCGTGGGTTTCATAAGCCACGTCTAGCATGGACGTGCGCACATACAACAGCGGGGCAGGGGTCGTCAGGGTTGCCATACAGTCTTCTCCCCACTGAGTTTGCGGTCCAGGAAGGTTGCCGCACTGATCAATGCCAAGTGGCTCAACGCCTGAGGTGTGTTGCCCAAGTGCCGAGCCTGGCTGTCGAATTCTTCGGCGTACAGTCCCAGCGGGTTGGCGTAGCGCAGCAGCTGTTCGAATTCCAGGTGGGCCTTTTCCACTTGTCCGGCGCGGGCCAGGCATTCCACGTACCAGAACGAGCAGGCAGCAAATGCGCCTTCTGTGCCTTGCAGCCCATCTATCTGGCTGTCGTCATTGCGGTAGCGGTAGACCATGCCGTCGCGCACCAGGCTTTTCTGGATCGCTTCCAGCGTCGCCAGCCAGCGCGGGTCGGTGGCCGCAACGAAGCGCACCAGCGGCATCAACAGCATCGAGCCGTCCAGCGCCGTACTGCCGATATGCTGGACGAAATGCCCGCGTTCTTCGTTCCAGAAGTTGCTCCAGATGTCGGCGTAGATAGCCTGGCGTGTCTGGTCCCAGCGCGCGAACGGGGCGGGCAGCGAGCGTTTGGAGGCGAGGCGAATAGCTCGGTCCAAAGCCACCCAGCACATCAGGCGCGAGTGCAAAAAGTGGTGTTGCTCGCCGCGCATTTCCCAGATACCTACGTCTTTGCGGTTCCAGATCTCACACACTTGGTCGACCACTTCCACCGTATGTTTCCAGCCTTCGTGGGAAATGGCTTCGCCGTACTTGTTGACCAGATACACCGCGTCCATCAATTCGCCGTAGATATCCAGCTGGATCTGGTCGAACGCTTCGTTGCCCACGCGCACCGGTTGGGCGTCGCCGTGGCCGCGCAAATGATCGAGGGTGGTTTCCGGCAACTCCTGGCGACCGTCGATGCCGTAGAGAATATTGATTTTGGTCGGCTGGCCGCAGCAGTCGCTGACTCTGCCTTTGAGCCAGCGCATATAGGCGTTGGCTTCCTCGACAAACCCCAGGCGCATGAACGCGTAGACGGTAAACGACGCATCGCGTATCCAGGTATAGCGGTAATCCCAGTTGCGCTCGCCGCCGGGGCTTTCCGGCAGGCCGAAGGTGGCGGCGGCGATGATTGCGCCGTGCTTGCGCGAGGTCAAAAGCTTCAACGCCAAGGCCGAGCGGTTGACCATTTCGCGCCAGCGCCCACGGTAATTGGACTGGGAGATCCAGCCGCGCCAGAACTTGAGGGTGCGTTCCAGGTACAGGTCCGTGCAGTCGTTGACCACCCGCGGATCATCCTGGCCGCCGAGCACAAATTCAGCGCCCTCGTCCTGGGCCAGGGTGAAGCGGGATACGACGGCATTTTCTTCGAGGGTCAGCGGGTGGCTGCCTACCAGGCGCAGGCCGGGCTGACCGTCGGCGCTGAACAGCACGCCGCTGTCATCGGCTGTGGTGTGGGTCTTGGCACGGGCGTAGTCGTGGCGCACGGCGCAACGCAGGTGCAGAGTTGCCTGGCCACTGACTACCCGTACGCGGCGAATCAGCAGCGGCAAATCGTCAACGTCTTCGCTGACGGCCAGCAGATCGGTGATTTCCACCACTGCCTCGTCACTCAGCCAGCGTGTTTGCAGCACGTTGGTGTCAGGCAGGTAGATCTGCTCGCGGCGGGCGTTGGGCAGGTCCGGGGTAAGTTGGAAGGTGCCGGCGTCGGGCGTGTCGAGCAGTGCGCAGAAGATCGACGGGCTGTCGAATTCCGGCCAGCAGAAAAAATCGATGCTGCCACGGTCGTTTACCAGTGCGGCACTGCGCATGTCGCCGATGATGCCATGGGCATCGATGGCGCTTTGGGGTTCTTTTTTCAGATCAACCATTGCCGCGAAACTCCGGATAAAGGCTCATGCCGCCATCGATGAACAACGTACTGCCGACCACGTAATCAGAAGCATCACTGGCCAGCCACACCACTGCATTGGCCACATCTTCTACATCTCCGACGCGACCGTAAGGAATCAATTTGAGCAACTCTTTCTCCGCAGCGCCTTCAGTGGCTGCGCGGTTGATCGCCGTGCGAATCGCCCCAGGCGCAATGCCATTGATGCGGATGCGTTGCTCGCTGACTTCCTGGGCGAGGGTGCGCATCAGCATCTCAACGCCGCCCTTGGACGCTGCATAATTCACATGCCCGGCCCACGGAATGACTTGATGCACCGAACTCATATGGATGATTTTGCCGGCCGCTCGTGACACGCCCTCGCGAACGCCCTGACGATTGAAGATACGCACCGCCGCTCGGGCACAGAGGAACTGCCCGGTGAGGTTGACACCGATCACGGTGTTCCAGTCCTCGAGGCTCATGTCGACCAGGTTGGCGTCTTTTTGCAGGCCGGAGTTGGCCACCAGAATATCCAGGTGGCCGAAGGCATCGAGGGTCTGTGCGAACAGGCGCTCGACATCGGCCTCCTTGGACACGTCGCCACCGATGGCAAGCGCCCGACCGCCGTTGGCATTGATCTGTGCGGCAAGGGCCTCGGCGGGGGCCGCCTGGGAGTTGTAGTTAAGCACTACCGCCGCGCCCGCGTCGGCCAGGGCTTTGGCTGCGCCAGCACCGATGCCGGAACTGGCGCCGGTGACCAGAGCTACTTGTTGCTGCAAGGAAATCTGCATCGCCCACCCACTGTGTTTATCAGAGTCCTTTCAGCTGACTGGCGGCGTAGAGCGGAAGTTCACCGCGCGGTTTGTACGCTCAGGCCGTGGGCCGCAGGTGTAGCGCCGGGGCGCAAGGCAAAGGTTTATCGTAATATGCTGAAAACAAAAGATAAGGGATGGAGCAAAGGAATGTGTATGTCGACACGCACCTCAAGGATGAAACGTTTACTCATTGGCTTATCAGCCGTTTTACCACTGGCTCAGACATCACTGGCCGTTGCGGAAAACAGCAACGGAAAAACGCTCTATCTACAGCGATGCGCCGTGTGCCATGGCCCCGATATAAAGGCCTCCGGGCCATTGGCTAAAAAAAGCAATCCCCCCACGCCCGACCTTACAACCGCCGCGTTCAAACAACGGCTGCATGATTATCCGGGCGTGATCGTGTCGTCGATAATACTTCGCCCAAATGGCAACCTGATTCCAAAGACGTTGAAGGACAACGGTGTGAAGATAGCGCCGCACGCGTGGAGCGTTCAGGATTTCCGCGATCTGCATCAATACATGAGTAGTGTGATTTCAAAAAGTTGAGGGGTTTGAGTGCGGCGGGCGTACCGCCGATGGACAGCAATTGCCCTGCTTAATAGGAAACATTACTATTCACGCCCCGCCTCCTCAGTGCCTTCGCGATGATTCCTCAGCCGCCCCGCAGAACAGGCTTTTTCGAGCACTACGAAGAGTTGATCGGCACGTGGACGCGCCGCTTGAGGAGCCGTCAGCAAGCCGAGGACCTGACCCACGACACTTTTGTGCGAGTGCTCGAGTCCCACGCCAGCGAGGTTGCACAACCACGCGCCTACCTGCATCAAACCGCGCGCAATATCGCGGTGGACGCCTACCGGCGCGAAGAACGTCGCGAGGCGTTGATGTTGCAGGCCGCTGATCACGCCCCCCACAGCGGTGATCCGGAGCATTACATGCACGCGATTCAGTTGGCTGACTCCATCGAGCGGGCCCTGGTCGAGTTGCCGCTCAACTGTCGCAAGATTTTTATCTGGCAGAAAATCGAGGGGCTCACCCAGCAGGAAATCGCCGTGCGCCTGGGGCTGTCTAAAAACATGGTGGAGAAGTATATGATCCGCACCCTGCGGCATCTGCGTGACCGCCTGGATGCAATGGCGCCATGACCCGCATTGAAACAGGATCTTCCACGATGGATAAGCGTGTCCGTGACGAAGCGGCACAATGGTTTGTGCGCCTGCAAGACGGCCCGTTGAACGCCGAAGAACGGCGACGTTTCGAGGCCTGGCGTGCCGAGCAGCCCGAACACCAATATGAATTCGATGTGCTGCAAGGGCTGTGGAGCGCCACCGATCTGCTGCCCCAACCCCGTTTGCAGGCTTTGTGCGATGCGCCGGCCGAGCGCCCCAGAGGTGGCGCGGTGCTGCGTTATGCGGTAGCGGCCGGTGTGGTTGCCATTGCCGTGGGCCTGGGTTTGTTCAGCGGGCTGGGCCAGTCCAAGCCGTACAGCGCCGAGTTCACTACCCGGGTGGGCGAGCAGCGCCAGGTGGCCTTGCCCGACGGTTCTGTGATGGACCTCAACAGCCGCAGTGTGGTTGCGGTTCACTACGAAAAAGGTCGGCGGGGCATTGAGCTCAAGCAGGGTGAGGCGATGTTCAGTGTCGAGCACGACGTCAGTCGCCCGTTCGTGGTGGCCGCCGGGGCAGGGCAGGTGACGGTCACCGGCACACGCTTCGATGTGCGTCGCGATGACGACCGCACCCGCGTGGTGGTCGAGACCGGCACCGTCAAGGTGCAGGGACGAGCGTCGGCTCAAGTCGTGACGCTCACCGCCGGCCGGGGCACTCATGTCGATACTCAGGGCGAAGTGGCTGCGGCCTACGCCGTAAACCCTGAAGAGCTGACCGCATGGCGCACCGGCAAACTGGTGTTCAACAACGCTAGCCTGGCCGAAGTGGCGCGGGAAGTGTCGCGCTATCGCGAGCAACCGTTGCGCGTCACCACGGCAGCGGTGGGCAACCTGCGTCTGACCAGCGTGTTCAACGCCAGTGACACCGACGCCCTGCTCAAAGCCTTGCCACATATTCTGCCGGTTGCCTTGCGCACCTTGCCGGACGGCAGCCAGGAAATTATTTCACGCTGACATTCAGGTTTTTTTCGCGTTATTCGTCTTCTCCTGCAACTGCAACTGGTTTGCATTAACAGCCGCACACTTTTGCGATCACAGGACTAGGTTCGACGTGAAAAAACTCGCCCTCCACAACAATAAAATCTCCCGCTGGGCGCCTCTCGCCCTGGCTATTGCAGTCAGCATCGCGCTGCCTGCCGCACAGGCTGGCGAAGGCATTCATATTCGCGCCCAGCCCCTGGGCGCAGCCTTGAGCCAACTGGGCCAGCAGACCTCCCTGCAAGTGTTCTTCAGCCCCGACATGGTCGCCGGCAAGCAAGCCCCAGCAGTGGATGGCAACCTCTCGCCTGAACAAGCCCTGCGCCAATTGCTGCAAGGCAGTGGGCTGGATTACCAGATCGACGCAGGCTCCGTAACCTTGCGCACGCTGAGCGCCGGCACTGGCGAAGCTGGCTCGCCGCTGGAACTGGGCGTCACCGACATCAAGGTGGTGGGTGACTGGCTCGGCGATGCCGACGCCGCCGTGGTGCAAAACCATGCGGGTGCACGCACGGTGGTGCGCCGCGAAGCCATGGTGGAGCAGGGCGCGATGAACGTCGGTGACGTATTGCGCCGCGTGCCTGGCGTGCAGGTACAGGAATCCAACGGCACCGGGGGCAGCGATATTTCTCTCAACGTCGGCGTACGCGGCTTGACCTCACGCCTGTCGCCACGCTCGACCGTGCTGATTGACGGCGTACCGGCAGCCTTCGCCCCGTACGGCCAACCGCAACTGTCGATGGCGCCCATTTCCGCCGGTAACCTGGACAGCATCGACGTCGTGCGTGGTGCCGGGTCCGTGCGCTATGGCCCACAGAACGTCGGCGGTGTGATCAATTTCGTGACCCGCGCCATCCCGGAAAAATTCTCCGGGGAAGTCGGCACCACCCTGCAAACGTCCGCCCACGGTGGCTGGAAGCACGTCGAAAATGCGTTTATCGGCGGCACCGCCGACAACGGCATCGGCGCCGCGTTGCTGTACTCCGGGGTCAATGGCAACGGCTATCGCAACAGCAACAATTCCAACGACATTGACGATGTAATCTTCAAGACCCACTGGGCGCCGACTGATCAAGATGACTTCTCGCTCAACTTCCACTATTACGATGCCAGCGCCGACATGCCCGGTGGCCTGACCCAGAAGCAGTTTGACGCCAACCCGTACCAGTCGGTGCGCGACTGGGACAACTTCAGCGGCCGCCGCAAGGACGTGTCCTTCAAGTACATCCGCCAGATCGACGACCGTACCCAGGCTGAAGTGCTGACCTACTATTCCGACAGCTTCCGAGGCAGCAACATCGCCAACCGCGATCTGAAAACCCTCAGTTCCTACCCACGCACCTACTACACCTTCGGCATCGAGCCACGGGTGTCTCATGTGTTCGATGTGGGCCCCAGCACGCAGGAAGTCAGCGTTGGCTACCGCTATTTGAAGGAAGGCATGCATGAGCAGGCCACCAGCCTGAACCTGGTCAACAACGTACCCACGCCAGGTGGGCAGAACGACGGCCACGTTTATCAAGACCGCACCGGCGGCACCGAAGCCAGCGCGTTCTACATCGACAACAAAATCGACATCGGCCAGTGGACCATCACGCCGGGCATCCGCTTTGAAGACATCCGCACCGAATGGCATGACCGCCCGGTCGTGGCCCTGAACGGCAAGCGTACCGAGGAAAAACGCCGCGAGATTCACAACAATGAACCGCTACCGGCCCTGAGCGTGATGTACCACGTCAGCGACGCATGGAAACTGTTCGCCAACTATGAAACCTCCTTCGGCAGCTTGCAGTATTTCCAGTTGGGGCAGGGCGGTACCGGCAACCAGACCGCCAACGGTCTGAACCCGGAAAAAGCCAAGACCTACGAGATCGGGACGCGCTACAACGACAGCATCTGGGGCGGCGAAGTGACGCTGTTCTACATCGACTTCTCGGATGAACTGCAATACGTCAGCAATGACGTAGGCTGGACCAACCTCGGCGCCACCAAGCACGCTGGTATCGAAGCGTCGGCCCACTACGACCTGTCCAATCTTGACCCGCGCCTCGACGGCCTGACCGCCAACGCCGGCTTTACCTATACCAAGGCCACCTCCGAGGGCGACGTACCGTTCAAGGGCCGCGATCTGCCGCTGTATTCCCGTGAAGTGGCGACCCTGGGCCTGCGTTACGATGTCAACCACTGGACGCACAACCTGGACGTCTATGCCCAGTCTGGCCAGCGTGCGCCAGGCACCGGCACCACCTATATCACTCAAGGCACCGCTGACGGCCAGTACGGTGATATTCCGGGCTATGTTTCGGTCAACGTGCGCAGCGGTTATGACTTCGGCGCGCAACTGTCGAACCTGAAACTTGGCGTGGGGGTGAAAAATCTCTTCGACCAGCAACATTACACGCGCTCCAGCGACAACAACGCCGGGATATACCTGGGCGAGCCACGCACGTTCTTCGTACAGGCAAGCGTTGGATTCTGATCTTCGATGGATGGCAAAAATCGCAGCCCAAGGGTTGCGATTTTTTTTGCCTGCGCCAGGCGTAACGCAAGCCTGCCTGATGTGTTTCCTACACCGCCAAAGCACATACTGTTGCTGCGTCAGGAACTGTTTCCGACACAAAACCACACATGGGAAAGCTGATGGGCTTCGACACTGTGTTGGAGCGACAAGCTGAAAATCGCGCCTACTGCAATGGAGAAACCTATGTCGGTATCGATGGATACATCCGTCTCTGCTTCAAAAACGCCAGACCTTTCACAAGTCACTGGCAAGGCCGTCGTCAAACACACTCGCGAGGCCCCTGCTGCGCCTTCTTTCAATGATCAGCGAGCTGCCCATGTCAACTTCCCGAGCGCGGAAAACAAGGCCGGGCCGGTGTTCGATCACCATCAGCCGGCAACAACCGCGGCTGATGTGCTTGGCCATCAACACAACCCTCCCGGGCTGCATCACTTACTGAGCCAACTCAAGCGCTGGCTCAGTCATTGGTTCCTGGGGCATCGGCCGCCCATGCATCCGGGCTGCAGCAACCCGCCGCCAAGGCCCAACCCCGGGGCAAGCAATCCACCGCCGCGCCCCGACCCTACCGCAGGGGGTAGGCCTTATCCGGTCGCCCCCGGCAGGCCGGACCCGCAATACTCATTAAAGAGTAACGAAGAGTTGGCGCAGCAATTGCGCGACAGTTTCAACGCGTTTAGAGATCCAAATAACCCTGGGTCTATCAGCGTTGACAGCATTCTTGCGATGGCGAAACGAGGATGGTCACCTAACCCGGTCATGAGGGAAAACACCCGCTTGGCCAATGAGCTGCTGCGACGTCCGGAACTGATGGCGGCGCTTGACCGGGACGGTCGCACCGGTGCGTTGAATGATCTTATTGATTGGAAAAGCCTGAACGCGGTTATCCAGGGAGATAACTACTTCAAGTACAAGACTGACAAGGAATTGGCCGCTGAAATGCTCGAGCATTTCGATGAACTCAAGGATGGGAGCGGCGGGCCCCACCTGAAATTCAAAGACTTGAGGAAACTTGCAAGTCAGGAGCTCACGGGCGATGCAGCCAAGGATCACCTGATCCAATTGGCCCAGGCAGTCATGAAACGGGGCGACCTGCTCAAACTGATGGATAACCTCGTCAGTGCCGACGGTGATGGAAAGATCCGTCGCAAAGCATTGGCCTTACTGTCGCAATAACCCACTTTCAGGCGCTGCGCTGCGAAAACGGCGCCTGATTAAATTATTTAAGGAACGGCTTACGCTTATTTGCCACATAGGTGGTAACTGCGGTGGTGCATCGGCCCACCGCTTTTCAGATTTCGCCTGAGGGAAAACACATGACTTCAACTTCGTTTAATTCCTCCCAATCCTGCCGCCTTGAACTTCTGCAAAACAACCAGCAAGTAAAACCTTCGCTCTCCGACAAGGGCGGAGTATCAGAAGGTATGCCCACTGCAGCGCAGGAATATGTGGCCCAAGCCCGCCGCATGAAAGCGTTTGCCGGCGAGCGAAAATTTCAGGCGCCCGTTGCGGATGATTTTTCCCGGGGCATGTTGGCTGACCGCCAGGTTCCAGTGGCCCGCGCCGATTCACTGAAAAGCACCGGGCTGATCAATAGCCTGACGACGTGGTGGCGTAGTCGAAAGTCAGGTTGATGCTGCCTCGCCTGGGCTTTTACATATTGTCATTGGTATTCGCTACTCATCCGGAACTGCCGTCTCCCTCCAACCACACATGAGGTGCTTGTCCGAGTGGAATCCATTCGTTGATCTTGTCATTCCGACACAGGTCACCAAGCGGATATGCATCTGAATAGAGTTGGAGAAAACCCATGAAAATCGAGGGTGTACTACCTCCCGGTCGGCCTCTCGCCCCTGGCGGATCAGCCGCGCGAGCAACGTCGCTATCACCGGTCACTTGGCAGGAAGCCTCTTGCGTGTCGGAGCGAGGAATCTCTCGCCAGCCCACTCTTTTGCGCGGAACGTTATCCGCTCTAAGTCATCGAGACCTGCAGAACTTCCCCGCTGAACGGGCGAGCAGTTCCTTGCCGGGTGAAACTTCAACGGACAAGCAATTGGCAAAGGCCCTTGAAAAAGCCTTTGGTCTGTTGCACCCCTTCCTTAATGAGGGGCGCTTGACCTGGATGTCATTGCAGCGGATCGCCGCTCAACCCATGGGTGAAAACGAGGCACTGGACGGCGTCATTCAGGTCGTCAGGGAAATTCTCAAGCGTGCGCGGTTAAGCGACACCATCTTCAGCCGCGACGGCGATATCACGCGTGACAGCCTCAGTGCGGCAGCCCAGGCTTTGCATGGCAACAGCTCGGCGAGTGTGTTCAGCCAGGATCCGTTTCATACCCATGGCAACGCGCAAGTGGTGCAAGCGCTGCAAAGCCAGTTTGAACAGTTGAGAGACAAGACAATGGATCGCACCTTCCTGTTCGAACAACACCAGTACGTTGAGATTGCCAAGCTCAAGGCGGTCATGCAGGACCCTTACGAAGTTGATCAGCAGGGCAGCCCTGTACTGGACACGTCTACCGGCATGCCCAGGCCCCAATACAGTGAGTTGTGTGTCTACACGGCGAAGAACATTTTCGAACGCCCAGGTTTGCTGCCCTCATTGGAACGTGCCAACGGCACGCGACTGTTTGGGCCCCCCCACAAAGAGGGGTGGCTGAGCAACAAAAGCCTCGAGCGCTGGCGGGAGCAGGACGATGCTCGCAAAGCGCGCTGACTTATACCTTGAGGATTTTGCCGCTGATGGCCACGGCCGCCAGCAACACTGCTATCAATACAAAGGCGGTGCTCAGGCTGCTGCCATGGGCGATAAAACCGATCACCGCAGGGCCGGCGAGAATGCCGGCATAACCGAGCGTGGTGATGGCCGGCACCGCAATATGCTCCGGCATGACCTTTTGTTTGCCGACGGCGGTATACAGCACCGGCACGATATTCGAACACCCGGCACCCACCAATGCGTATCCAAGCAATGCAGTTTCCCAGGCGGGTAATAGCGTCGCGATGAGCAGGCCGACACACGCCAAGGTGCCCCCGATCACGATCACTCGCGTTGCCCCCAGGCGTCGGACAATGGCATCACCGGTCAAACGCCCAGCGGTCATGGTCAAGGCAAATGCCGCGTAGCCAAGGCCGGCGTAAGCTTCATCCAGGCCGCGCTCGGCACTGAGGAATACAGCACTCCAATCCAGCACGGCACCTTCGGCCAGGAACACGATGAAACACAGGCAACCGATAAACAACACCACTCCATGTGGCACCGCAAACGCCGGGCCGGAGCTTTCACTGCCATAAGGCAGGAGGTGCGGTGCGGCCTTGAGCAGCGCCACAACCATGATAACCACTACTACCAGCGTCGCCTCAAGTGGCGACAGGCCCAGGCCCAGCAACCCGGCAACCCCCGCTGCGCCGACGATGCCCCCCAGGCTGAACAAACCATGGAAGCCCGACATCATGGTTTTACCACTGGCGCGCTCGACAATCACCGCTTGCAGATTGACGGTGGAATCCACGGTGCCCAAGCCCGCGCCGAACAGGAACAACCCTGCGATCAACAACGGGATCGAACTGACCGTGGCCAGCATCGGCAGGGCCAGGCAGATCATGAGCGTCCCCGCGGTCAGCACGCGACGGCAGCCGTAGCGCGATGCCAAGGCGCCTGCTGCCGGCATCGCGATGATCGAGCCAACTCCCAGGCACAACAGCAGCAGGCCAAGCGTGCCTTCATTCAGATCGGCGCGCGCTTTGGCATACGGCACCAACGGCGCCCAGGCGGCGATACCGAAGCCAGCGATAAAGAAAGCGATGCGCGTCGACATCTGCTCCAGCCGCCCGGGAATTACGGGCGCAGGGGTGGGGATGGCAGTCATGAAAAGTCCTTGGTTTTGCGTTCATCGAGCGATGTTCAGTGTTACATCCTTGCACATCAGGCCCTCTGGAGCGAGCCGGGTTCCCTCCGCGTTCGGGATTAAAAATACGGATTGAGAAAATTATTTTTTTACAGAGCCGGAACGCTTTGGTGGCTGATAACCACACAGGAGTGATTGAACCTGTAGGCGGTGGTCTGGAAGGTGCGTAATCCTCGTGAGGGTGGCTGAACCCCAGGTTTCTTGCGACGGATTACCACCTTCCAGTCCACTTCCCACAGGTTGGAGGTTCTGTAATACGCTTCCCCTGTCCGATAACGTTGGTGGGCAGATGTCAGCTGTTTCTTCGGAACTTGGTTATTCAGATATAAACTCGCGTAAGAGTTTTCTTGTTGTTCTTAGATGGCTCATTGGCTGTATGTCTTGCTTTATAAGCGACACTTCCATCTTCGGTGTACGAAACTTCTTTTTTATTGGGTAAGCGCCGAAAAGCGCGGGAAATCGCTAAGCTTTAGGCTGTTCAGGTGCTTTTTTTCGCAATCCATCAGGTATTGGCGAGGGGGAGTCGTTCAGTTGAAAAGTTGATGGCGGGTAACAAAGGATGGTTAACGCGTTTGTTTCGTCACGTTTCAAATTGGTTCTTCCAGGCATAACCACAGACTTTCAGGTAGTGGCATTCAAAGGCACTGAAGCCCTCGATCAGCCTTACTTCATACATGTGCAACTGGTCAGCGAAGACCCTTCCTTCGATTTGGAGGCGCTTCTTCATCAACCCGCCTATCTGGACTTTGGCGAAGCGGAGCAGGGGCTGCATGGGCAGGTCTACGCCATCGGTCGAGATGACCCTGGCGTGCGGCTCACCCGTTATCACCTGACCCTCGCCCCGCGCCTGGCCTGCCTTGCCCATCGTCGCGACCAGCGGATATTCCAGCAACGCAGCGTGCCGCAGATCATTGCAACGGTCCTTGAACACCACGGGATCCTTGCCGACGCCTATGCCTTCGAGCTTGGACCGGTGGTGTATCCACCTCGGGTGTTTTGCGTGCAGTACAGGGAATCCGACCTGCACTTTATACAGCGGCTGTGTGAAGAGGAGGGTATTCACTACCATTTTCGCCACAGCGTGGATAACCATCTGCTGGTATTCGGTGACGACCAGACGGTATTTCGACGGCTGGCGGTGCAGCGTTATTGCTCGTCGGGTGATCCGGCGCTCGAGGCCCGGGTGGTCCAGCGCTTCGACCGGCGTTTGCAAGCACGCAGTCAGCGAACCGTGCGTCGAGACTATGACTTTGAGCATCCTTCGTTTTGCCTGCAAGAACAGGCCGGTGCCAAAACGGCAGAACCATGGGAAGACTATGAATGCCCCGGTGGTTTCACCGGCCGTGCCCGGGGGGCGCAACTGGCGCGACGTGGCCTGGAGCGCCATCAGCGTGATCGCCATCGGGTGTTGGGCAAAAGCGATCAACCCGCGTTACGCAGTGGTCACTTTCTTGAACTGTGCGGTCACCCGGATCCAGCCTGCAATGACTTATGGTTGCTGACGTCGGTGCGTCATGAGGGCTGCCAGCCGCAGGTGTTGGAAGAGTCGGCATTCGAGGCCAGCGGGTTTCAGGGCTATCGCAACCGATTCACTGCAACCCCCTGGCGCGCAGTACATCGCCCGGCCCTCAAGCACCCCAAGCCGACGATCAGTAGCAGCCAGACCGCAACGGTAACCGGGCCCGTTGGAGAGGACGTGCATTGCGATGCCTATGGCCGGGTGAAGGTGCGCTTTCATTGGGATCGCCTGGACAAAAACGACGATACGAGCAGCTGTTGGCTGCGGGTGACTTCGGGCTGGGCCGGTGACGGATTTGGCGCGCTGGTCATTCCCAGGGTAGGCATGGAAGTGCTGGTGAGCTTCCTGGAAGGCGACCCGGACCAACCTTTGGTCAACGGCTGTTTGCCCAATGCGTTGCACTTGCCGGCTTACCCCTTGCCACAGCACAAGACACGCACGGTACTGCGCAGCCGTAGTTCCCCAGGCGGTAGCGGTGGCAATGAGCTGCATCTGGAAGACCGCAGTGGCGAAGAGCTCATCTACCTGCGCGCCCAGCGTGATCTGGAACAACGGGTGGGGCATGACAGCCGCCTGGAAGTGGCAGGGGAACGGCATGAAGTCATTCGGGGAACCAGTACGGTTCGGTTGGAAAGTGAGGAGCGTCGCCATGTTCTTGGTGCTCGCAAGGTTGTGCTCGAGGCGCACGACCACCTCGACGTACAGGGCGATAGCCTGACCCGTGTTGCTCAGACCCTGGTGATCGAAGCCGGACAACAGGTTCATCTCAAGGCTGGTGCCAACCTGGTGATTGATGCGGGTGCGCAACTGAGCCTGAAGGCTGGCGGAGAGCACCTGCTGATTCAGGCCGGCGGTATTTTCAGCAGCCGGCCCATCATCCTGGGCGGTTCACCGTCCGCAACGCGCTCGGTAACGCCCCCGCCAGTTGCCGGCGCGCAAATTTCTGCAGCGCAAGGCGTCATCATGGATTTGGCTAAAAAACTGGGTGCGGACTTTTGCCCGCTGTGCGAATGCTGCCGCGAAGGTCAGTGCGATATTGCGGGGAGGGCAGCTTGATGGACAGTCTGGTCACTCGATGGATGGCCCGACAGCAGCAACAAGGCTACCACCTATGCCTGATGCTTGAGGGGAGTCATGAGGCTAGCCAACCGCTGCTGGCAGGGCGCGATCTGTCGCGTTATTGCAACCTCTACAGCGAGACCGATGCGGCGCAGTTGGCGAGTTCTGGCCCGCTGATCCTATTGCTGGAACAAATGAACGAGCCCGCACTGATCGACCTGCTGCAACATCCCGAGTCGAACTGGGGATGGCTCTTTAGCCTATCCGCTGCCGACTTGGCGGGTGCAACGCGACATTGGCGCGACAGGCTGCTGGTGGGGCCGACGGGGCAGCGGGCGCTCTATCGTATTCACGACAACCGCACCCTGGCCCGCGCCTTGCTCCATCTATCAAAGGAGCACTGGCCGGTCTATCTCGGGCCGCTGGTCAGCGTGTGCTATTGGCATGAAGGGCGCTGGCACCAAAGCGAAAACCCTGCTCCGGGCGATTACTCGGCACCGGATCCAGCGCCCTGGCTGGATACGCCAAACCCACAGGCCGAAGCCATCCTGCACGCCAATATCCTGCGTTATCTGCTCGCGGAGCACAGTGAGGACCTGGCGGCATTGGTCGAATTCCAGGACCCCAGGGTCTGGCTCAGCCAAATACTGGAACAGGCGCGGACCTGGCAATGGCGCAGCCCCGAGCAGTTGGCGTTCCTGGTGGTGCGCCGGTTGGAAGAGACGATCCGAAGCAGCGTTATTCATTGGCCGCCTCGGGCTGGGGAAACACCTGAAGTGCATTTTGAACGGGTCGTGGAGCAGTGGCACAGGGAGGTGGAAAACGATGAATAGGTGGATGGCAGCGGTGTTGCTTGTTCTTGGGGGGGCGGGGATTCCGGGGTGCGCGGGGCGGGTGGTGGATAGTTTTACATTGGAGGTGGATTTGCCGGCGCAATTCAGCCTTGTTGGCGATGCGTCATACACACCAGCATCGGGAGAAATGTGCGAGCTGACCCGGCGAGGCGGTAAACGTCCGAATCTGAAGATATTCAAGGCTGCCAGCAAGTCAGTGGCAAATAGAGTGAGTTTTGATGTGCCATTAACACAACAGGTGGAAGGCTGCCCGCTTGTTTTACGCAAACTTGTGTTTGCAATTAATGCGACGTGGGGCACGCGCTGGTCGGATATCGGGCGGGATTATGCGGCTATCTATTTTCTGGATAATCAAGGACCTGGCATATTTTCAGTGCTTGGTACTCGGCCTCAAGAGCTCCCTGGGCAATGCCAATGGTTATTTCGTACTGTTGGCCCTGAACATGCCGTTATCAAGGTGCTTCGATGTAATTCGTTGAATGCAAGTGGACAGCCCACGAAGGTACGAGCCGGCGGACATGTTTCTCGTAGCGGATTGTCCGGGAAGACATTGAGAATGGTGCTTGCATTAACCGAAGATGAGTTGCCAGCCGTGGAGGATAACTGGGTAAAAGTGTCGGGTGGCTGGAAGCGCTGCAAGGGCGAAAGTCAGGAGGATATGTTTGCATTTTGTCGTGGCAATGTCTCTGACTTCAAGGCTTTCAAAATGCCAGATGGGCGCCTTTGCAGTATTTATCCGACCTGTGATTAATAAGGAGGAAACTCATGGAACACGATGCATGGAAGCAGCAGTTCTTCAACGACAGGATGCCTGCTTGCCCATTGAAAGGGCATTGGTTGACGTTTTGCTTAGTGGATGAAACCGGGAGTGGTAAGGGTTATGGGGGGCTGCCTTACACAATCTATGATGGTGCGGGGCAACAGTACAGAGGTCGGTTGAACGGGGAGGGTTTCGCCAGAGTGGCGGATTTTTCCTGTGGCCCCGTAATCCTTGTGATGGAGGAGCGGTATTCGGGACAGGAGGAGCTTTATCAGTCGCTGATGTCGCGATCCTTTTACGCTTTGCCTATCACTGAGCTTCAAGTACGTGCCGAGCAAACACATTTTCTTGTTAGCCACGATCAGCATGGCGAAAATAATCCTGCACGGCAGAATGCAGATCATTTTTATCAAGTTGAAGTGAGTGATCTGGTTCGACATAGCGCTCACCTGCCGCCACGATCGTCGCAAACCCGCCACCCAAGGCGGCATGTGCAAAAATTGATGGCAGACCTTGGGTTTGGGCCTCCAGAACTATCTTCCAATGGATTGGTACTGTTTCCCAAGAGGTTTACGGTGTTGGAGGTTCGTCCTCTGCGAGCGTTACGCCCCGCCATTTCAATACATGATCAATTTTGTGCTTTAAATCTTTACCAATTGGCTTTAATGGCTACATTAAGTTACTGCGAGTTTGGTCAAGAACCCTCGACAGCGCCTGAGGATAAGGTCAGCTTTCCACTGGATCCAAGTATCGGAAATTTATTTGTCGAATACCTGTCTTGCTACAAGGAAGCGTGGAGATTCGACTCAGAGCAAGTACAGCGTTTTTTCCCAGTGTATGAAGAGGTGGCCTATTCACGTCGATTTGAGATTTTGCCTTTTGATCCCGCGTTGTACGGACAGGGTGACACCTTGGGTAGTCCTGAACACCCAGAGCGACTTCATTTTTTTAACGATGTTGAGTCTGGTACGGATACTCAAGCATTCATCTGTCATCACAATGAGGTTGTTCTCATCGCTGTGCGTGGCACGGCTAGCGGCGCCGACGTCTTGCGTGATGCGGATGCCCATCAGGTCTCCCTTGTTGAGGGTGTTGGTAAAGCGCATCTCGGGTTTTATCAAGCGTTTCGGGCCATGCAAAATTTCATACTCGGTTATCTTGCTAGGTTTCACACCGGCCAGCGCATTGTAATTTGCGGCCACAGCCTTGGCGGCGCCATTGCATTGCTGTTGGCCGAAGGACTGCGCCGAACGCCGGACGCCCACTACAACATCCTCCTTTACACCTATGGGGCGCCCCGTGCCGCTGACTCCGAATTCACTGCCGGCGCTTCATCACTGGTCCACCACCGCATCGTCAATCACAACGACCCCGTGCCTAGTGTCCCCGCCCCGTGGATGAACACCACCGCCAAACTCTGGATACCCGGGGCCATCACGTTATTCAGTGCTCCTGCACCCGGTGGCCTGTTGTTCGCCGCCGGGTTGGTGCGCATGGGGGGCAACCCCTATCAACATCATGGTGAACAACATCACTTCATGCCGATCACGCTCCCGGACGGCACCCATTCTTCGGTGTTATGGAAGCCGGGCTGTGAGTCCATCGAAGAGGCAGGTTGTAATCGCGCATTGCAACTGCAGGGCGACATGCCCGACCGAGACAATCTATTGAGGCAGCTTTTTCAGTCCGGTCAACACTTCATGACCACCAGCTACATCCCCGCGGCCTGGGCTACATTGCGCCGCTGGCAACAAACCCTGGATAGCCAAGGCCCCTTGGTGACTCCAAGGGAGTTTGAGCTGCTCGACCAGGCGCTTGAGGACATGCGCGCGCAACTGCGGGCCAAACGGCGTGAGTTCGCCCATCGACGCCCTGCCAATGATCGCAGCCATGAAACCAGCGATGCCTTGAACGCCGAGATCGACCGTTTACATACCAGTCGCGAGCGTCTGGCCAGCCTGCGCTGGCGCCGCCTTCAAGCCCGCGATGTCTACGGCAGTCATGCGGGGGCCGCGCACCTGCAAGCCAGCCTCAAACGCTGGTTCAGCCACCGTGAGAATCGCGAGCCTGCTCAATTTGCCAGCATCCCACCGCCTTCCCACGATGATCTGGCAAGGGCGCAAACACTGGATATCGACTCCATCGTCTAGCCACCGGGTTACATAAACTCCACCTGTGCCGGTTGCCGCTTCATCAGCACCTCGCCATTGCGGATCGAGTACAGGGGCAGGCCCTGGCTACGAATGACTTCGTAGTCGCTGTCGGCCGACAGGATCAGCAGGTTGGCAGGGCGGCCGGCTTCCAGACCGTAGCGGTCACCCAGGGCCATGGCCTTGGCACTGTTGTCGGTGACCAGGTCCAGCGCGCTTTGCAGGTTGCGGTAGCCGAGCATATGGCAGATGTGCAGGCCGGCTTCCAGCACGCGCAGGATGTTGCCGTTACCCAACGGGTACCAGGGATCGACGATGGAGTCCTGGCCGAAACACACGTTCATGCCGGCTTCGAGCAACTCGTTGACACGGGTGACGCCGCGGCGTTTCGGGAAGCTGTCGAAGCGGCCTTGCAGGTGGATGCTTTCGGTGGGGCAAGACACAAAGCTGATGCCGGAATGCCCCAGCAGGCGAAACAGTTTGGCGCAGTACGCGTTGTCGTAGGAGCCCATGGCCGTGGTGTGGCTGGCGGTGACGCGGGTGCCCATGTCGCGGCTGCGGGCTTCTTCGGCAAGTACTTCGAGAAAGCGTGAGTGAGGGTCATCGGTTTCGTCACAATGCACGTCCACCAGGCAACCGGTGCGTTCGGCCAGGTCCATGAGGAACTTCACCGAACTGACCCCTTGATCGCGGGTGTATTCGAAGTGGGGGATGCCGCCGATTACGTCGGCGCCCAGGCGAATGGCTTCCTCCATCAACTCGCGGCCATTGCGGAACGACTCGATGCCCTCCTGGGGGAAGGCAACAATTTGCAGGTCGATCAGGTGCGTGCTTTCTTCACGCACTTGCAGCATGGCTTTGAGCGCGGTGAGGTCCGGGTCGGTGACGTCGACATGGGTGCGCACATGCTGGATACCATGAGCGGCGAGGGCCTGGATGGTTTTTTTGGCCCGGGCCTTGGTGTCTTCCTGGGTAATGGTGGCCTTGCGCTCCCCCCAGCACTCGATCCCCTCGAACAGCGTACCGCTCATGTTCCAGCGCGGTTCGCCGGCAGTGAGCGTGGCATCAAGGTGGATGTGGGGTTCGACGAAAGGCGGTATCACCAGGTTGCCGGCGGCGTCCAGATCGCCGGCCGCGAGCGTGGGCACGCTGGTTTGCGCAGTAATACTGGCGATCCGGCCGTGTTCCAGGTGCAGATCATGCAAGCCTTCACGGTTGCGCAGGCGGGCATTGATGATGTGCATGGTCAAGTTCCTCTTGGCTAAAAACAATCAGGCAGGCAGCCGCCGGATCCTCAAGGCGATACCGATGCCCCGGCGGTCATGATGCGTAGTATGGCGCTGAGCAACACGTAGGTCAGCGATGCGGCAACAATTCCCACCAGCGGCGCGACCCATGGCGAATTGAACGCCAGTACGGTACCCACCCCATACGCTACCAGACCTGGCCAGTTGAATGCCGGCAGGCGAGCATCCGCCAGACGCGGGTATTGGCCGCCATAACGATAGAAGAAGTCCGCCATGATCACCCCGCCAATCGGCGGGATCACGGTGCCCAGCAGGATCAGGTAGGGCACCAGCAGGTCGTACATGCCAAGCAAGGCGAGCAGGGTGCCGATTACTGCACCGGCCAGGGTCACTGTTTTGCGGCGCTGGGTGCGCAGCAGGTTGCAACCGGCGACGGCGAAGTTGTAGATGGTGTTGTCCTGGGTGCTCCAGATATTGAGCAGCAACATCGCCATCGCGGCCATGGCGAAACCTTGCAGCAGTAAAACCTCTACCACATCCGGTTGCTGATAGACGATGGCGCCATAGGCGCCGATCAGCACCATCAGGCCATTGCCGATAAAAAAGCCGATCAGGCTGGCCAGCACCGCGACCTTGGCCGAGCGCGAAAACCGCGTCCAGTTGGTGGCCTGGGTCGCACCGCTGACGAAGGTGCCGAACACCAGGGTAATCGCCGTGGACAAGTCCAACTCTGCGGTCGGCACCACCGCCAGCAGCCCCGGTAGCCCGCCGACTTTCACCGTGGCGACCCACATCGACAGGATCAACAATAACCCCATTGCAGGCACTGCGACCCAGGACAGGATTTCCAGCCCGCGATACCCCACATAGGCGGTGGCGCAGAACAATAAGCCAAACACCATCATCAACCCCAGCACACTGCCTGGGCTCAGCTGGAAATACTTGCCCAATACTACGGCCGCCGTGGCAGTGCCCCAGGCATACCAGCCGATCTGGGTAAAACCGAGGATCAAGTCGCTGAGCTTGCTGCCCACTTCGCCAAAACAGAAACGCCCCATCAACACCGAATTCAGGCCACTCTTGAACGCGATGTAACCCAGGCCTGCGGCATAGATACCCAACAACAGGTTACCCAGGGCCACGACGCCGAGCATGTCGATGAAACTGAACGCCACCCCCAGCTTGCCGCCGGCAAACATGGTTGCGGTAAAAAAGGTAAAACCCAGCAACACCATGGCCGTGGACGCAAGGCCTTTGCGCGCATGCAGGGGGACTTCGCTGAGGGGGTAATCGTTGCCAGGTGGTTGCTGCGTCATGGGGGCTGCTCCCTGAGTGGTGACGCAGCTCGTTTGCATCGTGCGTGCCAACGCAGAGGCGGGTAGATATCAGCTAGCGCAAGCAAGCCCCTTCAAGTTACCCCAGCCCAATCCGGTGCAGAAGCAGTGCAGCGGTGAGCCAAACTGGCTCAGTCGAACAGCGTCTGCGTGGTCTCACCCCGATGAAACGCAAAGGCCGCCTCAAGATCACCTTCAATCGTGCGCCCGCGAGACAGGGGCGGCAGATCATCCAGTGTAAAAAACCCGACTTCGGTGGTTTCAAAACCTGCCATGGGCGCGAGTTGGTCCACCCGGTCACACAGGAAGTACAACTTGTAGAAATCCCTCACATCCGGCCGGTACAAGCCCTTGGCTTTGTGCGTCACGCTGTATAACGCCCTTGCGGTGACCGTCAGCCCGGCTTCTTCGCGGATTTCCTTGATAATGTTCTCGGCCGCCGACAAACCGATGTCGGCATAACCACCCGGTAATGCCCAGCAGCCATCCGTCGATTCCCGTACCAGCAAAATCCGCTCACCTTCGATCACTGCACCGCGCACATCGACCATCGGCGTCGAATATCTCTGGGCAAAATCCGAGACCAGGCCGTTGATACGCTCCAGCGGCACGCTGCCCAACTGCGCCAGCATGGTGTGGGCGATCAGGGCAATTTCTTCCAGACGTTCGCGCTCGAAATCATCGGTGCAGAAATGCAGCCCCGTGGAAGCCAGTGCCTGCAAGCGCTTGGCGTGGGCCAGCCAGGTGTTTTCCATCACGTTCTCCTGTAGGCATTTCCAAAAAAAACCACCCGTAGGTGGTTTTCGACACGCTACCGCTTACTCGCCGCGATAGATGCAGCCGCTGGTGCAAGTTTCATGGATGCGGATTGCACTGAGCTCCGGCAGCAGAGGTTTCAATTCATTCCAGATCCACTTGGCCAGCACTTCGCTGGTGGGGTTTTCCAGGCCGGGGATGTCATTGAGGTAGTTGTGGTCGAGGCGCTCATAGAGCGGCTTGAAAATCGCCTTGATCTCCGAGAAATCGCGAATCCAGCCGGTATGGGGATCCAGGTCGCCGCTCAGGTGGATGGCCACCTTGAACGAATGCCCATGCAGGCGCCCGCATTTATGGCCTTCCGGTACGTGGGGCAGGCGGTGGGCGGATTCGAATGTAAATTCCTTGAAGATTTCCACAGTGTTTTCAGCTCGGTCAGGTGTCTGGCAGGCGGCGAGTTTAACAGTTTGATCAACCCTTGCGCATACCGCCCCTCGCCAGGGTCAAAGGGCTTGCAAGTGTTCGCCCAATTTGCCGTTATCTGCCAATGCCAGGAACTCGTCCCCCAGCCGCCGGCTCTCGCTCATCGCGGTTTGCCAATATTTGTTGCGGCTCGGGTCGTCGCCCATAAAGCGCTTGAAGTCACTACGGTCTGGCAGTTTGCCGTGGGGCAGGCGGGCCAGGTAGTCCCTGGATGGCGCCAGCAACAATACATCCTGCAAGCCTTGCGGGTTGCTGCGTCGCCACGGCAGGCCCTTGTCGAACCAGCCGGGGATGACTCGATCGGTGAAGTGCGGGTACAGCACGATGTCATCGCCGAGATAGGGCAGGTCGAGGTGGTAGTCCAGCAGGCCGCCGTCGCGGTAGGTGCCGGCCCCGGCGCCGGGCAGGTCGCGCACGCCTTGCATGACCATGGGGATTGAGCCGGATGCCAGTAGCGCCTGGCGCAGGTTGCCCAGTTCCAGGTCGATGAAGCGCGAGGCAAAGTCCTTGAGCGGATGTACCGGCGGCGCCTGGCGCGGGTCGTGGATGATCAGCCGCTCGAAATGCCGCGACAGCCGGGCGCGGCCCCGCAGGTTATCGGCAATCACCGACGACAAGCCCAGCCCCAGCCGCCCACGGTGGTCATCGGCAAGCAGCCCGTGGCTCTTGACCACCATGATGTTCAGCCGGTAGTCGGGGTTGTCCAGTACCTGCGCATCACGGCCGGCCAGCAGGTCATCGAGCATCCGTTGGCAGCTCTGACTGACTTCGGCCATGGTCACGCCCTTGGCAAAGCGCTGCTCGTTATACAAGCGGCCCAGGTCCAGCAAGCCCTGCACCGGGTCGGGCAGGCAGGCGCTGGCAAACCGCCACGAACCAATGGAGGCGCCGATCAGCGCGCGTTCCCTTGGTGCGCGCGGCAACCAGTCACCGAACAGCGCCAAGTCCAGCCCTTGGATACCCAGGGCCTTGGGGCCACCGGCCGCACCGGGGAGGATACCCACGTCGGCAGGCGCAAGTCCCTGTTCGCGAATGCGGCTGAACGCACGTTTGCCTGCCTTGAGGGTCAAGGCAGGGAACTTGATGTGGATGGCAGTCATACCGGTCTCTGGTGAGGCGAGCGGGGCATTATAGAAAATCTCGCTGGCAGTGGGGAAAAGGGTCCGCTCGGAAATTGCCATGGTGGCAATTCAGTTTCAGTTAAGTTGCGACAGGTACCGTGACCGGCGTAGGAAAACATCATGTAACGGAGACTTATCATGAAGCGCCTCACTGTTCTGGGCGCCGCCGCTATCATCATCGTTACGGCGACCCAAGCCGCCGCCGCGGACCCTGACAAGCCACTGATCGTGCCCGCCACTGTTACTATTGTCGCTTTCGATCAATTGGAAGCCACGGCCCTGGCCCTTCACCCCGGTTCGACGCTACTGGACACCGACCTGGATGAGGAATACGGCAAGTACGTCTACGAAGTCGAGCTGCAAGATGCCGACGGCATTGAATGGGACGTTGAATTGAACGCGCTCACCGGGCAGGTTCTCAAGAATCATCAGGATACGTAATGAAGGTAAATTTACGCGTCGGCAGTCGAGTGGCGCTGGTGCTCATGATTTTTTGCTCCAGCCTGGCGGCCCGCGACCTCAACCAGGATGAAGCCCTGGCCCTGCGCCAGCAGGGCGTGATTCTGCCGCTGGAACAGCTGCTGCACCAAGCCATGGCGCGTTATCCCGGCTCGCGGCTGCTGGAGGCCGAGCTGGAAAAGAAACACGGGCAATACGCCTATGAAGTGGAATTGGTGACCACCGAAGGCGTGGTACGCGAGATCAAGCTGGACGCGACCAATGGTGTGCTGATCAAAGATGAGGAAGACTGATGCGCCTGCTTCTGGTGGAAGACAACGTACCCCTGGCCGACGAACTGCTGGCCGGCCTGCAGCGCCAGGGCTATGCGGTCGACTGGCTGGCCGATGGCCGCGACGCCGTGTATCAAGGGCGCAGCGAGCCGTATGACCTGATCATCCTTGACCTTGGCCTGCCTGGCTTGCCCGGGCTTGAGGTGCTGGCGCAATGGCGCGCCGCCGCGCTGGCCATCCCGGTGCTGATCCTCACCGCCCGCGATTCCTGGGCCGAGCGTATCGAAGGGCTCAAGGCCGGAGCCGATGATTACCTGAGCAAACCCTTTCACCCCGAAGAACTGTACCTGCGCATCCAGGCGCTGTTACGCCGCTCCCACGGCCAAGCCAACCAGCCAACGCTGCAAGCTGCCGGCCTGCATCTGGATGAAGGTCGCCAGTGTGTACTGCGCGATGGCGCCGAGATCCAACTGACGGCCGCTGAATTTCGCTTGCTGCGCTATTTCATGCTGCACCCCGAACAGATTCTGTCCAAAAGCCATCTGGCCGAGCATTTATATGACGGCGAGACCGAGCGTGACTCCAATGTACTGGAGGTCCATGTCAACCATCTGCGCCGCAAACTGGGGCGCAGCGTCATCGAAACCCGGCGCGGCCAGGGCTACCGATTTGGCGCCACCCCGGCATGAAGTCGATCCAGCGGCGCCTGAGCCTGGGGTTGATCAGCGTGATGGTGATCGTCGGCGTGGTACTGGCGCAGACCAGCCTCTTGCTGTTCGAAGCAGGCTTGCAGCGCTACCTGGAGGCGGGCTTGCGCAACGACAGCGAGAACCTGCTGGTGGCGCTGGTGCGCGGGCCCAACGGCGTCCAGTTGGATGAACAGCGCCTGTCGCCGGCTTATCAGCGGCCGTTCTCCGGGCATTATTTTCGTATCGACTTTGCCGATGTCCATTGGCGCTCTCGTTCACTGTGGGATCAGGAGCTGCCCAGGCTCCCGGAGGCGGGGCTCAAGGGCAACCTGCAATTGGGCCCGGAAGGTCAGCAGTTGTTGGTGTTGCGCTCGGACTACAAGCGCTTTGGCAAGTTGATTTCCATCAGCGTGGCGCAGGACTACACACCCGTGCGGGAAAGCTTTCGCCTGATGCGTCAGGTGGGCCTGGTGGTGGGGGTGGTGGCGCTGCTGCTGGTGCTGGTGCTGCAACGGGTCACCGTGCGTCGCGCCTTGCGCCCGCTGGAGACGGCGCGCAACCAGATCGCTCAACTGCAGCAAGGCCAGCGCTCCCAACTCGACACTCAGGTGCCGCAGGAACTGGAACCGCTGGTGGCGCAAATCAACCATTTGCTGGCCCACACTGAAGACAGCCTCAAGCGCTCACGCAATGCCCTCGGCAACCTGGGCCATGCGCTGAAAACCCCTATGGCGGTGCTGTTGAGCGCAGCCTCCAGTGATGCGCTCAAGGATCATCCGCAGTTGAGCCAGTTGTTGCGCGAGCAACTGGAACAGGTGCAGCAGCGCCTCAATCGCGAGCTTAACCGTGCCCGCCTGGCGGGCGATGCGCTGCCGGGTGCGCTGTTTGACTGTGAAAAGGAACTGCCCGGTTTGTTGGCCACCCTGCGCATGATCCATGGTGAGCACCTGGACCTCGCCTATCAGGTCGCGCCGGGTCTGCATTTGCCCTGGGACCGTGAAGACCTGTTGGAACTGCTGGGCAACCTGTTGGACAACGCCTGCAAGTGGGCGGATGCCGAGGTGCGCTTGAGCGTCAGCGAGACGCCCCGGGGCTACCTGTTGGCGGTGGAGGACGACGGTCCGGGCATTCCTCAGGCCCAGCGCGACCAGGTATTCAGTCGCGGCGCACGCCTGGATGAGCAGAGGGTCGGCCATGGCCTGGGATTGGGGATCGTGCGGGACATCGTTGAGGTGTGGGGCGGGGTGTTGCAGTTGCAGGAAAGTGAGCTGGGTGGGCTCAAGGTATTGATCGAGCTACCACGCCGCTAGCACTGACCCACCCCAGTTCAAAAATGTGGGAGTTGGCTTGCCTGCGATAGCACCGACTCGGTTTGCCTGAAATACCGAGGTGTTGCATCGCGGGCAAGCCCGGCTCCCACAGAAAAGCCTGGCTGCATTCAGACCCGAAACTGATCCATCAAACCCTGCTGCTGGTTGGCCAGGCTGTTCAACGCCTGGCTGACCCGCGCCGATTCATTGGCCTGTTCCGACAGCGACTCGGTCACATCGCGAATGGTCGCCACGTTGTTGTTGATCTCTTCGGCCACCGCGCTTTGCTCTTCGGCGGCGCTGGCGATCTGCAGGTTCATGTCGCTGATCACCGTGACCGCGTTGCCAATCTGGCGCAAGGCTGTGACGGCCTGGCCGACTTGTTCGACGCTGCCTTGGGCCTGGCGATAGCTGTTGCCCATGGAGCTGACCACGTCGGTAGTACCGTTTTGCAATTGTTCGATCACCACGCGGGTTTCTTCCACCGACTCCTGGGTGCGTCGTGCCAGGTTGCGCACTTCGTCGGCGACCACCGCAAAACCTCGCCCGGCCTCGCCGGCACGGGCGGCTTCGATGGCGGCGTTAAGCGCCAACAGGTTGGTCTGCTCGGCGATGCCACGAATCACTTCGAGCACCGAGCCGATCTTCTCGCTGTTAGCGGCCAAGCCTTCCACCTGGGTCATGGCGGTGCTCATATCGGCGGCCAGGTCACCAATGTTGGCGGTGGTGCGGTCTATGACGGTCAAGCCTTCGCGCGTCGCCTGGTCGGCATCCTTCGCAGCTTGGGCCGCCTGAGCGGCACTGCGGGCGACGTCCTGGGCGGTGGCGCTCATTTCATGGGACGCGGTGGCCACCTGATCCACCTGGCGATACTGCTGTTCCATGCCGGCACTGGTCTGCGTAGCAATCTCGGCAGACTGGTCGGCGGTGCCGCGGGCGTCCTGCACCGAGCGTTTGACTTCGGCAATGATCGGTTGCAGCTTGTCGAGGAAACGGTTGAACCAGCCAGCCAATTGGCCCAGTTCGTCCTGTTTGCTGTAAGCCAGGCGCCGGGTCAGGTCGCCTTCGCCGCTGGCGATGTCTTCGAGCATATGCGCCACGCCAAGGATCGGCCGAGTCACACTGCGCGCCATCAGCCACACCAGCACCAAGCCAACCACAGCGGCCAGCAGGCCCAGGCCCAGTTCCAACAGGGTGCCCTTGGCATTGTCAGCATCCAGCTGGGTTTTCAGCGCCTCGGCGGGGGCTACCAGAACTTTTCCCGGTACATCCAGCAATACGCCCCACGACTTGCCCCCTGGGATCGGCGCAAACGGCGCCAGCACCTTGAGTTGCTGTTCGGTGCGCAGGCTATGGGTCTGGGTGCTGTTGGCCAAGGCTCTGACCAACTGCGCGCCGCTGGCGGTGTCGACCTGCTCCAGACGCTGGCTGAGTTTGCTCGCGTCCGGGCTGTAGCCAGCCAGCAAACCGGTGGGGCTGAGGATGCTGACTTGGGTCTGGCCGTCGTACAGCTTCTGGCTGGCCTGTTGGCTCACGGCCTGCAAGCTGTTGAGGTTGATGTCCACCGACAGTGAGGCAATGACTTTGCCATTGACCATCAGCGGGAACACGATGCTGGTCATCAGCACGTTCTGACCGTCGATCACATAGAAATAGGGTTCGATCACACACGGCTTGAGGGTCGTGCGCGGGCAGGTGAACCAGGCGTTGGCTTTTTCACCGCTGGGGCTAATGGAGGTGTCGGTCATGTCGCTTTCAGGCAGCGCCATCGAAGTGATTTTGCCGGGTGTGGGTTGCGACCAGTAAAGGGCGAACCGGCCCTTGTCATTACTGCCCAGTTCCGCCTGGTTGGCAAATAGCTCGTCTTTGCCATCCAGCGCATTGGCTTCGAATACCAGGGACAAACCCAGCAGGTCGGGGTTGGCCTGTAAGGCGGCCTTGACCTGGCGGGTCAGGTCTTCACGGGTGTCGAAGGCATCGAGAAAGCGTTTCTCCGCCTGTTCGCGCAAAAACAGTACCTGGCGGGAAAACCCATGGCCGTACTGGTAGGCATCCATGAACTGCTGACGAATGCCCAATGCCTGCACTTCACCTTGGGCCTCAATGCGCGCCTGGGCGGCTTCGTCGAGCATCTTCATGCTGGACGCCTTGACCTGCTCCGAGCTCTGCGCCATGCGATACAGCGACAGACCCACCAGCAGGGTCACGATCCCCAGCAGGCACAGGCCCGCCAGCAGGGTGATTTTCCATTGAATGGAGAGCTGCCTGAGCGACATCGGGACATCCTTACCTGAAAGCACATGGAAACAGCTTATCGGCCGGCGCCCGTGGTTCTTTATTCAAACGGCCCATTTAAACCTCAAAGCGGCGTCGTTTTTTGACATGAGCGCCTGCCTGCTGCAAAGTGCGCGCCCTCTAATAAGACCTCTTTCAAGCCTGCACGCCGGCAGCTGTTCCCATGGGCCGTGCGCGGGTATGCCTGTCTTTTATGTTTTTGCTTGAGGTAACCATGATTAACGCAGTCATCGCCGCGGTCGGCACCATGCTGGTGCTCAGCCTGTCCCGCGTGCATGTGGTCATCGCCATCATCGTTGGTGCCCTGGTGGGCGGCTTGACCGGTGGCCTGGGGATCGACGCCACGCTCAAAGCCTTCAACGGCGGTCTGGGCGGTGGTGCAACCGTCGCCTTGTCTTACGCACTGCTGGGCGCTTTCGCGGTGGCCATTGCCAAGTCCGGCCTGGCCCATGCGCTGGCAGACAAAGCCTTGCTGCTGGTGGACCGCCAGGAAGCCAGCGGCGGCAGCCACGTCAAATGGCTGTTGATCGGCCTGTTGTGGGTGGTGGCGATTGCCTCGCAGAACATCCTGCCGATCCATATTGCGTTCATTCCGTTGCTGGTACCGCCGCTGTTGTACGTGCTGACCAAGCTGCAACTGGACCGCCGCCTGATCGCGTGTGTGATGACCTTCGGCCTGATCACGCCATACATGTTCCTGCCGGTGGGCTTCGGCAACATCTTCCTCAACCAGATCCTGTTGGCCAACGTGGCCAAGAGCGGCGTGGATATCAGCCAGGTCAACGTCACCCATGCCATGGGCCTGCCGGCACTGGGCATGGTGGTCGGCCTGCTGGTGGCGGTGTTTGTCAGCTACCGCAAAAAACGCGTGTACGACTTGGAAAAAATCGAGCGCGTCGAGCAAGTGGCGGTACAGTACAACCCGCTGACCCTGCTGGTGGCCGGCCTGGCGATTGCCGCGGCGTTCATCATTCAGCTGTGGCTGGACTCGATGATCATCGGCGCCCTGGCCGGGTTTTTGATCTTCTCGGTGTCGGGCATCGTGCGCTGGAGCGACACCGATGACCTGTTCACCGAAGGCATGAAGATGATGGCGATGATCGGCTTCATCATGATCGCCTCGTCGGGCTTTGCCGAAGTGCTCAAGGCCACCGGTGACGTACGCTCACTGGTGGAAGCCTCGGCGGCGTTTATCGGCCATAGCCGTGGGGTAGGGGCGTTGCTGATGTTGTTGGTAGGGCTGTTGGTCACCATGGGCATCGGCTCGTCGTTTTCCACGGTGCCGATCCTTGCCGCGATTTTCGTGCCGCTGTGCGTGCAACTGGGCTTCAGCCCGTTGGCCATCGTGTGCATCGTCGGCACCGCCGGTGCATTGGGCGATGCCGGCTCGCCCGCATCGGACTCCACCCTCGGCCCCACTTCCGGCCTGAATATCGACGGCCAGCACCACCATATCTGGGACACCGTGGTGCCGACCTTCCTGCACTACAACATCCCGTTGCTGGCATTTGGCTGGCTGGCTGCAATGACGCTCTGACGCAAGCACTGCACACCTCCACTGTGGCGAGGGAGCAAGCTCCCTCGCCACACAAGCTCGCTCCTACAGAAATCACTTACTTGGCCGTTAACCTCTCAAGTCGCCACTAACAAGAGAGAAAAGCCATGCGTCTGAGTTTGAAGGCCAAAGTCCTGGCCCTTGCCGTTGTGCCGGTGTTGCTGTTTGCCGTGGTCATCAGCCTCACCACCGTGTGGATTCTGCAGGGCCAGGCCCGCAACGAAGTGGATGAAACCCGCCAGCGCCTGCTCGACGACGCCAAGGCCACTTTGCAAGGCTATGTCGAAGTGGCCATGACCACCATCAAGCCGCTCTACGACGCAGCTGCTCCCGGCGATAGCACGGCGCGGGCGCAGGTGGTCAAGTTGCTGTCCAACACCCGCTACGGCAAAGACGGTTATTTCTTCGGCTACGACTCCGAAACCATCCGCCTGTTCAAGGGCAACAGCCCGGACGGCGTAGGCAAAAGCTTCAAGGACAACCGTGACCCCAACGGTGTCTACGTCAATCGCGACCTGGTCAAGGTCGGCAAGGACGGCACCCACTACTTGCAATACAGTTCGACCCAACCTGGCCAGACCGAACTGGTGCCCAAGCTCGGCTACACCGAATACCTGCCCAAATGGGACATGGTTATCGGCACCTCTGTGAACCTGGACGGCATCGAGGCCCAGGTGGCGGTGGTCCAGGACAAGGTCGAACAGCGTATGCAAGGCGTGCTGCTGAGCATCCTTGGCGTGGCTGTGGTGGTGTTGCTGGTGATTGCGGCGGTGGGCATGTTAGTCGCCAATACCATCCTGCGCCCGCTGAACCTGATGAAAGCCAACCTCGACGACATCGCTGCCGGTGAAGGCGACCTGACCCGCCGCCTGGCCATCACCAGCCAGGATGAACTGGGCGACCTGGCCGGTGCGTTCAACCGGTTTGTCGATAAAATCCACGGCCTGGTGCGCCAGATCACCGAAATGACCGCCCAGCTTACTGGGCTGGTGAGCCAGGTGTCCGACCAGGCCCAGCGCTCCGAACAGGCCATGGAACGCCAGCGCCACGAGACCGACCAGGTGGCCACCGCGATCAACCAGATGTCGTCCGCGGCCCATGAAGTGGCGCGCAGTGCCCAGGGCGCTGCGGTCGCCGCGCAACAGACCGACGCCGAGGGCCAGGCCGCCAAACGCGTGGTGGACGGCAGCATCGCGCAGATTCACGCGCTGGTGAACGATATCCGCAGCAGCGGTGTGTCCCTGGACAGCCTGCAGCAGGATGTGTCGTCGATTGTCAGTGTGCTTGGCGTAATCCGCTCGATTGCCGAACAAACCAACCTGCTGGCGCTCAATGCGGCCATCGAGGCTGCGCGGGCCGGGGAGGCCGGTCGCGGGTTTGCCGTGGTCGCCGACGAAGTGCGCGCCCTGGCAAGCCGTACGCAAACCAGCACCCAGGAAATCCAGGGCATGATCGATCGCCTGCAAAAGGGCACCGAAGCCGCCGTGGACGCCATGCGCCGCTCCAGCGATGCGGGCGAAGGCACCTCGGCCCAGGCCAACGAAGCCGGGGCGTCCCTCGATACCATGGCCCAGTTGATCGGCACCATCAACTCGATGAATGCGCAGATCGCCAGCGCCGCCGAAGAGCAGACTGCTGTGGCCGAAGAGATCAACCGCAGCGTGCATCAGATTGCCGTGGCGGTGGACAGCGTAGCGGATGAAACCCAGCTCGGCGCCCAGACCTCGCGCAGCCTGGCGGACCTTGGCCAACGGTTGGGGCAGTTGGTCGGTCAATTCAGGATCTGAGGTTCTACAAATCGCGCATCAGTAGGCCAAAACGCAGGTCCATCTCGGTCGGCAAGGGCACATACACCGTGTGCCCGTCCCCCGGCGCCACCTCAATGGCTTGCCCCTTGGCGTTGTGCAAGGTGGCCAAGTCAAAGTGAAAGTTGCCGGCGGGCGTCATCAATTCCAGGTGATCGCCCACGGCAAAGCGATTCTTTACCTTGACCTCGGCCAACTCCCCGCGACGTTCGCCGGTCAATTCCCCAACAAACTGCTGGCGCTCGGACACCGAGCTGCCGTTCTGGTAGTTCTGGTATTCGTCGTGCACATGTCGACGCAGGAAACCTTCGGTGTAGCCGCGCTGGGCCAGGGACTCCAGATTGGTCATCAAGCCGCGATCAAACGCGCGCCCGGCCACTGCGTCGTCGATCGCCTGGCGATACACCTGGGTGGTGCGTGCGCAATAGAAATGGGATTTGGTGCGGCCCTCGATCTTCAATGAGTGCACGCCCATCTGCGCCAGGCGCTCCACGTGTTGCACGGCGCGCAAGTCTTTGGCGTTCATGATGTACGTGCCATGTTCGTCTTCAAAGGCCGGCATTTGCTCATCGGGACGGTTGGCTTCCTGTAACAGGAATACCTGGTCGGTGGGTGTACCGACCCCCAGCGTCGGCTGATGGTGCTGGACGATGTCGCCGGTCGCGTTCTCCACTGCCGGCGTGGCCTGGTATTTCCAGCGGCAGGCATTGGTGCAGGTGCCCTGGTTGGCGTCGCGCTTGTTCATGTAGCCCGACAGCAGGCAGCGCCCGGAATAGGCCATGCACAGGGCGCCATGTACGAACACCTCCAGTTCCATGGTGGGTACATGCTGGCGGATCTCGCCGATTTCTTCCAGGGACAGTTCCCGCGACAGGATCACCCGGCCAATGCCTTGTTGCTGCCAGAATTGCACGCTGGCCCAGTTCACCGTGTTGGCCTGTACCGACAGATGAATCGGCATCTGCGCGAAATGCTGGCGCACCAGCATGATCAGCCCAGGGTCGGACATGATCAGCGCATCCGGGCCCATGGCGATCACCGGCGCCAGGTCCTTGAGGAAGGTCTTGAGCTTGGCGTTGTGCGGCGCGATGTTCACCACTACATAGAAACGCTTGCCCTGCGCATGGGCTTCCTGGATGCCGAGGGCGAGGTTGGCGTGGTCGAATTCGTTGTTGCGCACGCGCAGGCTGTAGCGCGGCTGGCCGGCGTAAACCGCATCGGCACCGTAGGCGAAGGCGTAGCGCATGTTTTTCAGGGTGCCGGCGGGAGCGAGCAGTTCGGGGGCGATCATCGGGGGCATGGGCGTGGGTCGCAAAAAGGCGCGAGGGTAGTGCACGGGCGGTCATGGTTTATTGACCCAGGTCTAAACAAGCCGATCTATGCTTGTTCGATAAACAAGGGCACTCCCAGGTTTCGCCGCGGACTAAGCAACAGGGCTGACACCGGCCCGGCTTTTCTCATATGGACCGGACATGAATCAAACCAACCTGCAATTCAAAACCCTGCTGCTATTGCTGGCGCTGGTGACCATCGCCTTTATCTGGATATTGCTGCCGTTCTATGGTGCGGTGTTCTGGGCAGTGATCCTCGGCATCATCTTCGCGCCGATGCAGCGCCGCCTGCAGCAACGCTTCAGTTGGAACCGCAACCTGACCTCCCTGACCACCTTGATGGTGTGCCTGGTGATCGCGATTCTGCCCGTGATCATTACCAGTGCGTTGCTGGTTCAAGAGGGGGCCACGCTGTATAAAAACGTCGAAAGCGGCAAGCTCGACGTGGCCGGTTATATCGAGCAGTTCAAGAACTTCCTGCCGCCGTACTTCCAGCAACTGCTCGATCGCTTTGGCATGGGCAACCTGGAAGGGCTACGTGAAAAGGTAGTCAAGGGCGCGATGCAGGGCAGTCAGTTCTTCGCTTCCCAGGCGTTCAGCTTCGGCCAGGGCACCTTTGATTTCCTGGTGAGCTTTTTCATCATGCTGTACCTGCTGTTTTTCCTGCTGCGCGATGGCCCCGAGCTGGTGCGCAAGGTGCGCACGGCGGTGCCATTGGCCGAGCCGCAAAAGCGCCGCCTGCAACTCAAGTTCAACCGGGTGGTGCGGGCCACGGTCAAGGGCAACGTACTGGTGGCCGTGACCCAGGGTGCGCTGGGTGGTTTGATCTTCTGGTTCCTGGATATCCCCAGTGCGTTGCTCTGGGCGGTACTGATGGCGTTCCTGTCCTTGCTGCCGGCGGTGGGCGCAGGGATTGTCTGGGCGCCAGTGGCCGTTTATTTCCTGTTGAGCGGCGCCATCTGGCAGGGCGTGGTGCTGGGGCTTTTTGGCGTCTTCGTGATTGGCCTGGTGGACAACGTGCTGCGCCCGGTCCTGGTGGGCAAAGACACCAAGATGCCGGACTACCTGATCCTGATCTCGACCCTGGGCGGCTTGTCGGTGTTTGGCCTCAACGGCTTCGTGATCGGGCCGCTGGTGGCGGCCTTGTTCATGTCGTGCTGGGCGTTGTTCGCCGAAACCAAGCCGCGGGTCAAGTTGCCCTTGCCTTAGGTCTCAGGCCTGGAGCCTGAAGTCGGCTGCCAGCCGGCGTTGTGTTTCGGCGTCAGACAACGAAGTGAGCGGGCCGCTGATAGGCTCGCCATCACGTACCACGTACCAGCAGGCAAGCAAGCCGAGCTTGCGCAGAGGGGTGGGAACGGCGCTACCGATGACAGACATGATTTGAACAGTGGGCATAAGGACCTCCAATCGCTATGGAGGTCACCTTAAGGGGTGTCGCTATCCAGGAAAAATCACCTGGCTCGATAGTCGACATCAACGCCAGGCGTTAATCCACCACCTGGTCGAGCATGTTCACCACTTCGTGCTCACTGAGCAGCCCCTTGCGCACCAGGTTTTCAGCCAACAGCGCCAGGAACTTCGCGCTGCGATGGCCTTCAAGGTGCTTGAGCTCGGTCAAGGCGCTGTAGACCTTGCTGGACGTGCAGAGGCCGGCGGTGCGGTGCGGATTCTGGGTGGGCATGTTCGTTCGTCCTTAATTGTTATTGGTGGACCGGGTCGATAGTGAGACTGTTTTATGACGCAACCATGACAGCGCACGCCTGGGCCGATCAAGAGGATATGCGACTCTTGTACTGTGGGATTGTCGTCATAGCGACATTGGCAGGATAAAACCGGACGTTCCAGGCAAAAAAAGGCCCCGTATGTGGGCGGGGCCTGTTCCACTCAACTCAATTGAAAATTACCAACCGTGGCGGTAGTAGCCCTGGGGAGGGCCGTAGTAGCCGCGAGGCGGGCCATAATAGCCGCGGGGAGGCCCGTAGTAGACCGGCGCCGGGCGGTAGTAAACCTGCTGCTGCACGTACACCGGTGGTGGCGGCGCGTAATAGACCGGGGGTGGGGCGGCATACACCGGCTGCGGTTGCACATACACCGGCTGTTGCACATAGACCTCACGAGGTTGGCTGGCAACCACGGAGCCGACGACAGCTGCGCCCACAAGTGCACCCAACACTGCCGGACCACCCCAACCACCACCGTGGGCGGAGGCTTGGCCGGCCATCGCAAGTGCGCCGATAAGCAAGGCGATTCTGGGGATTTTACGCATCATGGTCATTCCTCGGTTAGCCCCTGCGCTTGTGGTCTGCAATCAATAGACCCAAGGATTGTCGCGGGGATACTTTTAAGACAACGTATTTCAAAAAAACAGCACGGCCATTAGGTAAAGGTTGTGTAAGGTCTGTACCGATTTGCTTACTTCAAGGAGTTACCCATGCAGATGCACCCCAACAAGGACACCCAACTGTGCATGTCGCTGTCGGCGCGGCCCGGGAACTTTGGCCTGCGTTTTCATAACCATTTGTATGAGCAGCTTGGGCTGAATTTCTACTATAAAGCCTTCAGCAGCCAGGATTTACCCGGCGCGATCGGTGGCATCCGAGCCTTGGGCGTGCGGGGTTGTGGGGTTTCCATGCCGTTCAAGGAGGCGGCCATCGCGTTGGTGGACGAACTCGACGATTCGGTTCAAGCCATTGACTCGCTGAACACCATCGTCAACACCAACGGTCATCTCAAGGCTTACAACACCGATTACATTGCTGTCGAGCAACTGCTGAAGAAGCACGCCGTGCCAAAAGATTCCACCTTCGCCCTGCGTGGCAGCGGCGGCATGGCCAAGGCGGTGGCCAGCGCCTTGCGTGATGGCGGTTATGCCAACGGTGTGATCGTAGCGCGCAATGAGGTGGCGGGCCGGGCATTGGCCAGCAACCTGGGGTATGAGTGGCAGGCGGACCTGGGCGACCTGCGCCCACAAATGCTGATCAATGTGACGCCCATTGGTATGACAGGCGGGGCCGAGGCGGATGCATTGGCGTTCGATGCCGACGCGATTGATCAGGCAGAAACTGTTTTTGATGTGGTGGCAATTCCGGCTGAAACACCATTGATCGTGCGTGGCCGTGCCAAGGGCAAGCGGGTGATTACCGGGCTGGAGGTCATCGCGATCCAGGCACTGGAGCAGTTTGTGCTTTATACAGGCGTGCGCCCAACGCAGGAGCAGTTCGAGGCGGCAGTAGCCTTCGCCCGAAGCTAATGGTGGGAGGGGGCAAGCCCTAATGCCTGTAGGAGCGAGCAAGCCAGCTCCTACAGATTATTATCTGTGTCAGGTCTGCTCCAACTGCGCCAGCCGTTCTTCCAGTGCGGCAATCCGCGCCTCCAGCTCTTCGATCCGTTCCACCGAAACAGCCCCCGCGCTACGCTCTACTGGATTGCCTCGTGCGGTCATGATCGCTTCAATATCCGCCGGATCCCCCAGCGCGTGGGTATACCGATCTTCCCGCTGGCCCGCCTGGCGCGGCACCAATACCGCCAACCCCCGGGCAATCAGGCGTTCCAACTGGTGAACGACCTGCTCGGCATCTTCAAAGTCATGCATACGCCCGCTACGGGTCAGCAACTCGTTGACCGTCTGCGGCCCCCGCAGAAACAGCAACCCGGTCAAGATCACTTGGGCCGGCACCAGTTCCAACGCCTTGTCCACACGGTGTTCCCAGCGGTCGGCACGGCTACCCATCACCAGGCGGGTAAAGCCTTGGCCCTCCAGCGCGCGCAGGCTTTGGCCGACCTGGCCCTGGCTGAGGTTCATCACTGGCTCACGGCTGGTTTTCTGATTGCAGGCCAGCACCAGGGCGTTGAGTGTCAGGGGATAGGTTTCCGGGTGGGTCGCCTGTTTTTCGATCAGGCAGCCGAGGATGCGGATTTCCGTGCTGTTCAGGCGCGGCTCAGGGGTGTCGGTGTCATGTTCGGCGGTCATCGCGCGTTCCCTATGCAGTGAAGGTCACCAGCGTAATCCTCAAAAAATAAAAGACAAGCGCCGGGCATGGCTATAATCGCCGCTGGTTCCAACCCTGCCATTATCGTGAGACTGACATGACTATTTCCCTGTACGCCGCTTCTATCCCAGTCTTCAAGCAAATGCTCAACGCATTGAGCGATGTGCTGAACAAAGCCGAAGCCCACGCTACTGCAAAGAACATCGAGCCCAATGCCCTGCTGCAAGCGCGCCTGTTTCCGGATATGTTCCCACTGGTGCGCCAGGTACAGATCGCCGTCGACTTCGCCAAAGGCGTGTCGGCACGCCTGGCCGAGATCGAAGTGCCCAAGTACGAAGACACTGAAGTCACCTTCGCCGACCTGCAAGCGTTGATCGCCAAGGTCCTGGCGTTTGTCGACACCATCAAGCCCGAGCAGATTGACGGCAAGGAAGGTATCGAGATCGTCACCCGCCCAGGCACCCCGAAAGAGAAGCGCTTCAGCGGCCAGTCCTACCTGTTGACCTACGGCCTGCCGCAGTTCTTCTTCCACGTCACCACCGCTTACGCCCTGCTGCGTCATAACGGTGTTGAAGTGGGCAAGCGCGATTACATGGGCGCGTTCTAAGCTCTAAACACAGCCCGGGGTTGTTCTTGAATGAACAGCCCCGGTTTTTTTTATGTGTGGGTTTTTACATCAGTCTGATGTTTCGTTACATATTTCTGTGCAACGCGTTTTCGAATATTCCCCACTTAGGAGCGCCTAAACAACCTTCAATTGAAGTGCCTAGAGATTACAAACGATATGAATATTTCTTCCACCGCGGTAATTAAACCTCTCGGAAACGCTCATTTCGACTCGGCACTGGAGGCGTCCAACAGTCAAACCCTGTCTTCTTCAAAGTCCAATGCTGTGACCCGAACCAAGCGTGAGGTGCCGGGCGATGGCGCATTCTCTCAAACTTCTCAGCGTGAACAAGCCAACAGTGACCTGGCAGCCAGTTATGCCGACGTTTTGATGGAGCGTACCCGTGATGAGGACGCTGTTATCGCGAACATTCCACACGCTTCATCTTTCGGCCAGTGGCGTACACAGTTGCGTAATGCACTTAAGGACAAGGGGTTTTTAGATTGGCTTAAGTCGGATGGCTTGGATCCATCTTCCCTCAAGATTACTGAGGACGGGTTCCTGAGTGTCAGGAACAAACAGGGGGTGCTTACGCTGTTTACTTTGCAAGATAACTCCCCTTGGGCGACTTTCGCTGGGCCGATTCTGGCGGCGGTAAAAGCCTATGCCCCCGATGGGATCACCTGGTCGGCGCTGTATGAGGAGAGTGCGCCGCTCAAGTGGATCGCCCAGTTCTATGGCGAAACGATCCATAACGAATCATTCAAAGATCGACAACGCGCCCAAGCGTTGCAAGAAAACAAAGCATTCTCAACGGCGGGAGCTGGTAAGGAGCGCAGTGAAGAAGCGCTGGTGGAGCAAAAACGACAATTGGCTAATAAACGCGACCTGCAAACCTTCAGGGATGCCCTGCTCGTGGCGCATGTGGAGGCGGACGATTATCTGAATAAGCAAGAAGCATTGCAGGCCTTCAATAGCTTACCCCATGACGCTGCAGCTTATGACCGTAGTGCCGAGCTGAAAATTTTTCTGCAAACGCGACACATCACACTTGATCCTGACTCTGGCTTCCATCTGGATAATCAACCAATGGCAGGTAAGCAAGTGAACCTCTTGCAGTTCATGACTGGCACTGGTTTGGATCACCCGCTTGATCAAGCGCAGGTCAAGAACATGATCATGGAGTTGCTCCGTCCAACCGAGTACCGGCAACTGCATGGCGATCTCGGGGGCGGGTTATCGTGGCCAACTGCGCTTGATTCACAGCAACAGCAGGCCATCTATGATGCCGTCAGTTATAACTCGATGAAGTTGCCTGAGTTCGACAAGTTGAAGCTGAGCCAAAGCGCCTTTGGGTATCTGACGCAAACCATCGAGTGGTCCGAAGCAGAGCTCAAAGATCCCCGGCAAGCGATCCTCAGGCTTTTGAAAGGCCCCACTGCGCAGGCTATAGGCGAAGCCTTGCGCAGCAAGTTCGAGGGCGCGGGCAGTACCGAAGATTGGGCGCTTGCGGCGCTTCAGATAGGCCTCAATCAGGACGCACTGTGGAAGCCAGAAGAAAAGAACAAGGTGGCCGGGTTTGATTTGTCGGCGCGCGAAAATTGGGGTAAGCCGTTGTCTTTTGTCCTTGAGGGGCTAACCGAGCATTTGCGCAAGTCATATGGCAACAACGCTGCGGTGGCAGCCTACCTGCTGTTGTCGCATCACGCTCCGGAGTTATTGGTCAAAAACATCCCTGACAGTGTGACTTACGGCTCTGCGGCCTGGGTCAGCTTGAAAGCCATCGTTGCCAAATCCGAGATGCGCAATCCGGGGGCGGCGGCGACTAAAACTTATGAGCAACTGCTCAAAGACGACCTGGCCCCGATTACCGATGCCGAAAAAAAAGTGGAAGCGCTGGCTGGGAAGGAGGGCCTGATTCACTGGGCTGTGGCGGATGAAGCCGTTGAAAAACGGGCAGATAACAATTACACGGAAGAAGAAGTTGAACGTGCTACGACCCTCGCCAGTGAGCGTTTCGACACCTTGATGCAAGCTTCAGAAGCTCAACGCACCGAGTTGGCCACCCGTAAAGCACTGGCGCTCGATGCGCTGAAGGAGAAGTGTCCCGTAAAAGAATACGGGGTGATAGATTTTGAGAAGCAAGCAATCTATCCAAAAGTACGGGATCGTGGTTTACAAGGCCCTTACTCGATACTGGATATCTTTTTGCAGCCGCAGCAGCATGTGGAGTGGTATTCCAATGATCCTGCCGTTCCTATCGAAAAGATATTCCATGAGCTCAAGTTTATGCCGTCGCCCAATGAGCTGTTTGAAAAGCACGTTGTTGATTATTACGACGGGCTTAAAGGCGCTATGAAGGTTACCGTACAACACCAAATGTCACTGCTGCCTGCGGAGGATAAGGAGGCGTTGCAGTATGGTGAGCTGAAAATTTATGGGGCAGGGAAGATCACTCGGACCATTACCGATACAGGCACTGGTATTCAGCGCCGTATCAAAAAAGTTGAGGACGTCAAAAGCAGCTCCGTATTTTTCGAAACCCTGCATAAAGGCAGTAAGCGAATTTATGAATTCAATCCATCGGCAGGGGGGCTGCGGCATCGAGCTGATTTGACCGATGGCCTGAAGGTTGGTCTACAGGGCGATTGGGCTGACATTGCTACGGGTGAGGAAGGGGTGAGAGCTATTTCAAGCACCACACTTAGAGAAATGAAAGCCGACAACTCGACAGACACTAAGGAACGAGAACCCAAGCCTCAAACCTCAACACCCACACACACGTTTACCTCGGCGAGAACACAGCACATAGCCGATGCAGTTACGAGCCATTTTTTCAGTACTAAAGAGCGTGAACAGTTGGCTAGCGGAGCCAGAGGCGTGACCACATTCGATACTGAAGTGACGGAGTTCGAAAAAATACAAGCTGTTACCCGTGCGCTGATACCAGGTGCAGCGGCGCTTCATAGTTTTCAGCAGGGCAGAGTGGGTGAAGGGCTTGCGTTTCTTGCATTCGATATATTCGGCTTCGTTGTCGCCGGTGCCGGGGCGCTCGGTAAAGTTTCCAAGATAGTGAAGGTGGGCGAGAAGCTAGGAAAAGGAGGCGTTGGAGGCAGGTTGGGTCGGGCATTTATCAGTGCGGCCAACCCGTTTGCAGGGGGGGCTGCCATTGGAACCAGAGGCCTCACAGCTTTCTCCTCGTTCGCGGGCAAAGGGAGTCTTATCTGGAAAGTGTATGCGGCTACTGCCAGTGTGGATAGGGTGTATCAGAACAAGCCCAAAGACGTGATAGCAGGCATTTATCAGGGCGTTGATACATCAAAGATCTTGGCTCAGTTAGATGAAATCACCGGTAAGTGGTACCGAGTCGATCCGAAAACTAACAAGCGATATGGGACACCTCTTCAGGGATTCACTCCGGAAAACTCCCCGTCTTAAGCTCAATACTTTCAACCCTCGTTAGAAAAGGCTCGAGTCGGCTCAGCAATGAGCCGCTCGGGCTTTTCTTTTTTCATTCAAGCGGTTTGTTCTTCCTTGCCCAGGCACGCCGCCGCAGTAAACAGCACATCGGTAGACGAATTGAGCGCGGTTTCGGCTGAATCCTGCAGGACGCCAATGATGAAACCGACGGCCACTACCTGCATGGCGATTTCACTTGGAATGCCGAACAGGCTGCACGCCAATGGGATGAGCAGCAGCGAGCCGCCTGCCACTCCCGATGCACCACAGGCACAAATCGCGGCGACCACACTCAACAGAACGGCGGTCGGCAGGTCCACGGCAATCCCGAGGGTGTGCACAGCCGCCAGGGTCAGCACGGTGATGGTGATTGCCGCACCGGCCATATTAATGGTGGCACCGAGCGGGATCGACACCGAGTAGGTGTCTTCATGCAGGCCCAGGCGCTTGCTCAACGCCAGGTTGACCGGAATGTTGGCCGCCGAGCTGCGGGTGAAAAAAGCAGTGATGCCGCTTTCACGCAGGCACATCAGCACCAGCGGGTAAGGGTTGCGGCGCAGTTTCCAGAACACGATGGCAGGGTTGATCACCAGCGCCACGAACACCATGCAGCCGATCAGTACCACCAGCAGGTGCGCATAGCCGAGCAGGGCGCCGAAACCGGAGGTGGCCAGGGTTGAGGCCACCAGGCCGAAGATGCCCAGCGGGGCGAAGCGGATGACCACGCGTACGATCAGGGTCACGCCGTTGGACAGGTCGTCCAGCACCGTGCGGGTGGTTTCACCGGCATGGCGAATGGCAACGCCCATGCCGATGGCCCAGGCCAGGATACCGATGAAGTTGGCATTCATCAGTGCGCTGACCGGGTTATCCACCACGCTGAGCAACAGGCTTTGCAGCACCTCGCCAATGCCGCCGGGAGCGCTCACCGTGGCGTCATGGGTGGCCAGTACCAGAGAGGAGGGGAACAACGTGCTGGCGACCACTGCGACCACGGCGGCGGAAAAGGTGCCGAGCAGGTACAGGAACAGGATCGGGCGGATATGGGTTTCCTGGCCATGCTTATGGTTGGCAATCGAGGCCATGACCAGCACAAACACCAGGATCGGTGCGACGGCCTTCAGCGCCGTGACAAACACCTTGCCGATAAAGCCCGTGGCGCGCGCGGCCTCGGGGAACAGCAGGGCCAACACGATCCCGGCAATCAGGCCGATGACAATTTGGGTGACCAGGCTGACGCGCATTAAACGTTGTAATAGGGAAGGGGCAGCAGTCATAAAGAGTTGTCTCTAGTTTTTTTAGTAGGGCACAGCATTGCAGGCAGAAGTACTGTAGGAAGCAGGCGCGAAGTCTAGCATGCTGTAGGACGCGTCTCGTTCGCTGCGGCATTCCGTCACCTGTATACGTGGGATTAGGTCAAATCCGGACATGTTCTGTTAAGATTCACCCCTCTCATCTTTCCTCTCTATCAGCGAGCCCTTCGGGCTGTCGTTGATGTCGCTGTTTCTGGAGTTTGCATGTTGTTCCCTATCTTGCTGCTGTCGGCAGCCGGTTTTACCGTGCTGACCACAGAGTTCGTGATCGTCGGCTTGTTGCCCTCGATCGCCCGGGACCTGAATGTCAGTGTGTCCCAGGCCGGGCTGCTGGTGACGCTCTTCGCGTTTACCGTGGCGGCGTTCGGCCCCTTCCTGACCGCCTACTGCGCGCGGTTCCAGCGCAAGCGTCTGTTTATCAGCATCCTGATCATGTTTGCGGTGGCCAATACCGTGGCGGCATTGGCGCCCAATATTTGGATAATGTCCCTGGCTCGCTTGATTCCGGCGTTGGGCTTGCCGGTGTTTTGGGCCTTGGCCAGCGAAACGGCGGTGGACATTGTCGGCCCTGAATTCGCCGGGCGTGCAATTGAAAAAATCGGCTTCGGCATCGTCTGCGCCACCGTGTTCGGGATTCCGGTAGGCACGCTGATTTCCGATATGTTCGGTTGGCGCACCGCCTTTGCAGTGCTTGCGGTGATTGCCCTGGCCAAGGCGTTATTGCTGTTCATTTACCTGCCGGTGACCCAGGCAAAGAACGAGCAAGTCACCTTGCGCTCGCAATTCAAGATCCTGCGCAGCCCGGTGATGCAGGGCCACATCCTGTTGTCGATCCTGGTCTTCAGCGGCATGTTCACCGCCTATACCTACCTGGCGGATATCCTTGAGCGCCTGGCAGGGTTCGACGGCACGCTGGTGGGGTGGTGCCTGATGGGCTTCGGCGCGGTCGGGCTGATCGGCAATTCCCTTGGCGGGCGCGCGGTGGATCGTCATCCCTTGATTGCGTCCATGGTGTTCTGCGGGTTTATGATCGCGGGCATGATGGCAGTGGTGCCGGCGATTCATTCGACCATTGGCCTGGCGGCGGCGATGGCGGTATGGGGCGTGACCCAGGCGGCGATGTTCCTGGTCAGCCATGTGCGATTGATGAAGGCGGCGCCCCACGCGCCGGCGTTTGCCGCCTCGCTGAATATCGCCGGGGCCAATCTCGGCATTGGCCTGGGTGCAATGGTGGGTGGGCATGTGATTGACACCCTGGGCCTGGGCAGCCTTGGCTTTGCCGCATCGGGGTTTATCCTGGTGTCGATCCTGCTCGCACTGTGGTTGATGACCGCCAAACCTACCGCGGCCAACGCCTGATCAAAGGGGGCGCGCAGTTTTTTCAGGGCAGGGCGGTAAACAACTCGCGCCTTGCCCCTTCGGTAATCGCCACGATACCGGGGTGCTTGACCTTGCGCTCCACCGAGATCGCATAGAACGACTCGGTCACCGCGTCGGTCTGGCCGATCAGCACCACGCCGTAGTGGCGCACCACCTCATCGGCGATCACGCTGGGGGCGATGAAGATTCCGCTGCCGGATTGCCCAAACGCTTGCATCAACGCACTGTCGTCGAACTCACCGATGATCCGCGGTTGAATCTGCTGCTCGGCAAACCAGCGCTGCAATCGGCTGCGCACTACGGTCTCTGCCCCCGGAATCAATAACGGCGCACCGTGCAAACACTGTGGGAAATCGCCGCCATGCTGGTCAGCCAACGCCTGGGTGGCGAAAAAACTGATGCCGCATTCCCCCAGCTTCTGGCTGTAGCCCTTGATGTCCAGATGGCTCGGCATCGGGCTGTCGGAAATCACCAGGTCCAGACGCTGGATCGCCAGGTCGGCGAGTAAACGTTCGAGTTTGTCTTCGCGGCAAGTGATGCGCAGCGGTTCGCTCAGCTCCATGGTGGGGGCGATCAGGCGGTAGACGATGGATTTTGGCACCACATCCGCCACGCCGACCCTGAACGGGATCTGTTGCTCATCGGGCTGGGCGCGCAACATCGCCTCAAGTTCGTTGCCGGTCTGGAACATCTGCTCGGCGTAGGGTAGCGCCTGGCGCCCGGCTTCGGTCAGCTCAAGCTGGCGCCCCACCCGCTGAAACAGAGCAATGCCAAAGGTCTGTTCCAACAGGCTGATCTGCCCGCTGATAGTCTGGGGCGTGAGGTTCAGTTGTTCGCAGGCACGCACGATGCTCCCAGTCTTGGCTACCACCCAGAAGTAATGCAGTTGTCGATAATTGAGCATCGCGGTCTACACTTCGTAAAAATCGAAGTATACGCGAGAAAAATACGAATTTTCCTGAACTGTTCACCTGCATAGAATGCATCGCTATCGCGGGGCCACTATTTGGACCCAATGGTTCTAATGAGGAATACAGCATGAAACTCAATTCCCTGGGCGCGGCGTCGCTGCTTGCGCTTTCATTGGTGATGATCGGCGGTTGTGATCAGGTCGAGAAAAGCGCGCAGCAAGTGTTGGGCAAAGCCAGCGAATCGGCCAAGCAAGCGATCGATGACACCCAGAAGGCTGCCGAGCAGGCATTGAGTGAAGCGACCCAGGGCTTGATCAATCCGCAGAAGAAAGATGATCAGGAAGAAAAAGACGCCGAATCGAACACCCAAGAAACCTAATTTCCCAGCACTACCACGTCAGGACTGACCTATGGATTACCTTTTACAACTGGCCGCCAGCCCCACCGCCTGGGTCGCACTGGCTACCTTGATCGTCATGGAAATCGTGCTGGGCATCGATAACCTGATCTTTATCTCGATCCTCACCAACAAACTACCCGAGCAGCACCGGGCCAAGGCGCGGCGCATCGGTATCAGCATGGCGCTGGTATTGCGCCTGGGCCTGTTGAGCACCATCGCCTTCATCGTGCAGTTGACGGCGCCGGTGTTTGAAGTGTTCGGCCAGGCGTTCTCCTGGAAGGACATGATCCTGATCGCCGGTGGCCTGTTCCTGGTGTGGAAGGCAACCACCGAAATCCATCACAGCATGGACCCGGAGCCTGAAGAGAAAGCAACGGTTGGCAACACCGTGGCCATCGGCTTCGCGGCGGCCATCGGGCAGATCCTGTTGCTCGACCTGGTGTTCTCCATCGACAGCATCATCACGGCCGTGGGCATGACCGAGCACTTGCCGATCATGATCATTGCCGTGGTGACCTCGGTGATCGTGATGCTGGTGGCGGCCGAGCCGTTGGCCAAGTTCATCAACGACAACCCGACCGTGGTGATGCTGGCCCTGGGCTTTTTGATCATGATCGGCATGACGCTGATCGCCGAAGGCTTCGGCGCCCACGTGCCAAAAGGCTACGTGTATGCGGCCATGGCGTTCTCGGCGGCTATCGAATGCCTGAACATCGCACGGCGTAACCGCCACAAGCGTTTGCTCGCTGCCCGCGAGTAACCGCTGACCCAAACAGGCCGGCTGCGCTCACAAGAGCCCAGCCGGCCTTTTGCTGTCTGCTAGAATCGGCCCACTTGATAGCTTGAGGTCTTCCATGAACGAGCCGATTCGCCTTACCCAGTACAGCCACGGTGCGGGTTGCGGCTGCAAGATTTCGCCCCAGGTGTTGGAGGTGATCCTTGCCGGCAGCGGCGCACAGAACCTGGACCCCAACCTGTGGGTGGGCAACGCCTCACGTGATGATGCGGCGGTTTACGCCATTGACGACGAGCGCGGCGTGGTCTCCACCACGGACTTTTTCATGCCGATAGTCGACGATCCCTTCGACTTCGGCCGCATCGCCGCCACCAATGCGATCAGCGACATTTATGCCATGGGCGGCGACCCCTTGATGGCCATCGCTATTCTTGGCTGGCCGGTCAACGTGCTGGCGCCGGAGATTGCCCGCGAAGTGATCCGCGGGGGCCGTTCAGTGTGCGACGCCGCCGGTATCCCGCTGGCGGGTGGGCATTCCATTGACGCCCCGGAGCCGATCTTTGGCCTGGCCGTTACCGGGATCGTGCAAAAGCGCCACATGAAGCGCAACGACACTGCCACTGCCGGCTGCAAGCTGTACCTGACCAAGCCTTTGGGCATTGGTATCCTCACCACCGCCGAAAAGAAGGGCAAGTTGCGCGAGGCCGACGTCGGCCTGGCCCGTGACTGGATGTGCACCCTCAACAAGCCCGGCAGCCGTTTCGGCAAGTTGGCCGGTGTCACTGCGATGACAGACGTTACCGGTTTCGGCCTGCTCGGCCACTTGGTGGAAATGGCTGATGGCAGTGGCCTGACGGCCCGCATTGAATATGCAAAAGTCCCACGCCTGCCAGGGGTTGAGTACTACCTGGACCAGGGCTGCGTACCGGGCGGTACTTTGCGCAACTTCGACAGCTACGCCAGCAAGCTCGGGCGCGTGCAGGAGTTGCACAAGCGCGTACTGTGCGACCCACAGACCAGCGGTGGCCTGCTGATCGCCGTCACCCCCGAAGGCGATGCCGAGTTTCATGCGGTAGCCGCCGAACTGGGCCTGAACCTTGAGCCAATCGGCGAACTGCTTGAGCGACAGACCAACGCGGTAGAGGTGATTTGATGGCAACTGACATCACCGATTACCGCGACATCTTCCTCAATGACCGGCCGATGATGGATACCCGCGCGCCGGTCGAATTTGTCAAGGGCGCGTTCCCCGGCGTGGTCAACCTGCCGCTGATGACCGACGACGAGCGCCAGCGGGTGGGCACCTGCTACAAGCAACAAGGCCAGCAAGCTGCAATTGTCCTGGGCCATGAGCTGGTCTCTGGAGCGATCAAGACCGAGCGCATCGAGCAATGGGCGCAGTTTGCCCAGGCTAATCCGGATGGCTACCTCTACTGCTTTCGCGGTGGGCTGCGCTCGCAAATCGTGCAGCAATGGTTGAAAGCCGAAGCGGGGATCGAATATCCCCGGGTCGGCGGTGGTTACAAGGCCATGCGTACCTTCCTGCTGGATACTTTGGAGCAGGCGACCGCCCAGTGTGATTTCGTGCTGCTTGGCGGTATGACCGGTACCGGCAAGACCGAGGTATTGGGTCAACTGCGCAACGCCCTGGACCTGGAGGGCCATGCCAACCATCGCGGTTCCAGCTTCGGCAAGCGTGCCACCGCGCAACCGTCCAATATCGACTTCGAGAACCGCCTGGCGGTCGACCTGTTGAAAAAGCGTGCAGGCGGTATCGGGCAGTTTGTAGTCGAGGACGAGAGCCGCATGATCGGCAGTTGCGCGCTGCCCCTGCCGTTACACAAGGGGATGCAGACGTTTCCGATGGTGTGGCTGGAAGACAGCGTCGAAGGCCGCGTCGAGCGCATCCTGAAGGATTACGTGGTCGACCTGTGCGCCGAGTTCATTGACGTGTTTGGTGAAGGCGGCCAGCTATTATTTGCCGAGCGCCTGACCCAAAGCCTGGTCAATATTCACAAGCGTCTGGGCGGCGAACGTTTCCAGCGGCTGCAGGCGATTTTGCAGGACGCCCTGGCGGAACAGGCGCGCAGCGGTGCAGTGGAGCTGCACCGCGTGTGGATCGAAGGCTTGTTGCGCGAGTATTACGACCCGATGTATGCGTTCCAGCGCGAGAGCAAAGGCGCACGGATCGAGTTTGCCGGGGAGCAAGAGGCGGTGGTGGAATATTTGCGTGAACGAGCATCTCGGGTGGGGTGATCTTTCGGACGCCATCGCAGGCAAGCCAGCTCCCACCTTTTGAAGTGTGAATACATACAAAGGTGGGAGCTGGCTTGCCTGCGATGAGGCCATCAGCCCCACTGAAAATCTAAAGAATCACCGCCCCAATCAACCCACACACCACCCCCACCAGCATGGTCAACCCGGCCACTGTCACCAGCACCCGCGCATCGAAATCCTTGCGCAGCATCAACAGCGACGGCAGGCTCACGCTCGGCAGGGTCATCAGCAGGGCCACGGCCGGGCCGGTGCCCATGCCCAGGGTCATCATGGTTTGTACGATGGGTATTTCTGCCGCCGTAGGAATCACGAACAACGTACCGACGATCGCCAGCGGCACCAGCCATACCAAGCTGTTGGCCATCGCCCCGTCCACATGGGGGAACAGCCACACCCTTGCCACACCGAGGACCAGCACTGCCAGGATGTACACCGGGATGGTGCTCCAGAACAGTTGCCACAAGGTGCGCAACCAACGGCTCAGGAAGGGTTGCGACTCCAGGGTGCTGACTTCGGCGACAGCCTCCAGCGCCGCTTCCGGCACTTGATCAGGGCGCGCGATACGCTGCGCTACCAGAGACACCCCCACCACCAGCACAATCCCGGCCACCAGCCGCAGCGCGGTAAAGTCCCAGCCCAGCACAAACCCCATGAACACCAGCGTGGCCGGGTTCAAGACCGGGTTGGCAATCCAGAACGCCAGCGCCGCGCCCACCGACACCTGCTGACGGCGCATGCCCGCCGCCACTGGCGCTGCACAGCAACTGCACATCATCCCCGGCAAGGCAAACAGCCCGCCGCGCAGGGTCGAGCCCAGCCCGGCACGGCCAAACAGGCGCAGCAGCCAGTCGCGAGGGATCAGTACTTGCAGTAATGAACCGAGGATCACCGCCAGCACAGCGGCTTTCCAGATCGCCAGGAAATACACTTGGGCGTAGGCCAGCGCCGCCGCCAGGGGCGAGCTTTGCTGGTCATTGAGAATCGAGGCGCCAATGCTGTGGTTGTCCGCCGCTACAAACGCCTTGAGGTAGTAGGGCGACCATTTCACATAGTAGAGGCCGATGCAGGCCACCAGCAGAAACAGGGCAGGCTTGCACCAGAACGACCAGCCCCGATTGGGCTGGGAGGACGCGAGGTTGGACATGAAGAGGATCCGCAGGTGAGTCGATAGCCGGGCATCATACGCCCCTGCGGCTCACGCTTCAGATATCTGCACTGACCTGGGTCGGATCCGGGCAGGTTTCATCGCCGTTATTCAGCCCCTGCTTATAGTTGCGACTGAGCAGCGAGGCCTTGCCGTTGTGCCAGGTCAGCGTCAATACGTACAGGGAGTCATAGTCATTGCCAGACCAGTCATCGGTGAGGGTGTGCTTTTCGCCGGACGCTTCGCTGGCGACTTTGTTGATCAGTTCCGGCAAGTAACCATGGGACCAGGCCGTGTAGATCGTCGCGTTGCGGTACTTGTCCTCGACCAGTTCTTCGGCCAGGGCGCTGGTGTCATTCGCTGAGAATTCGATGTTCACCGGCAGGCCAAGCTTGATCGCGCTGGGGCTGATGGTAATCAGTGGGCGAATGTAGCTGTAGGAATTGTCCAGTTCACCTTCCTCGACATTGCGTGTCGGGTTGGCGGCAAACACGTAATTGGCCTTGCCAAACTTCTCCGGCAGGACAGTAGCCAGGTTCATGGCACGGTTCAGGCCCTGGCAATTGAGCTGGCCCAGGCCACCGGCCGGTTTTTCGCCGTGGCGCAGGAATACCAGGGTTTGCACGCCGTCCACGGGTTGGGCACGGCTTTCACGGGCGTCGAGAGCGGTGACGATGGCCGCGCTGACCAGCAGCAGCGGCAACATCATGTATGAATAACGTTTGAATCGTTGCACAAGGCGCAGAGGCTTGATCTTCATTATAGGTTCGAGTCTTCGTGCGTCGGGTTAAGGCGGACAGGCCCGGCCCCAGTGACGCGGCAAGCGTCCTGCGGTATTCCCTGTCGATATAGCAAGGTGCTTCCATTTACCCTTCGGGCGCTCTTAAGAGTGCAATCAGGCGCTTTGGTTCGCCCAGAGGGGATACTAGCGGGCAAATGTTGCGCAACGATGACCCATGCACGGTGGCGGGCAGATGACTATCATGAGGGCTTTCCGTCCAGGGGGTTCTCGATGAACGCACTCGCCGCTTTCCCGATCAACAGCAAATGGCCTGCCCAGCACCCGGATCGCCTGCAGTTGTATTCGTTGCCCACGCCCAACGGCGTCAAGGTGTCGATCATGCTCGAAGAACTGGGGCTGCCCTATGAAGCGCACAAGGTCAGTTTTGACACTCAGGACCAGATGTCCCCGGAGTTCATGTCCCTGAACCCCAACAACAAAATCCCTGCGATCATTGATCCTAACGGCCCGAGCGGGCAACCGCTGGCGCTGTTCGAGTCCGGCGCGATCCTGATCTACCTGGCGGAAAAGACCAGCCAGTTGCTTTCCGAAGACCCGGCCACCCGCTATGAAACCCTGCAGTGGCTGATGTTCCAGATGGCCGGGATCGGCCCGATGTTCGGCCAGGTGGGGTTCTTCAACAAGTTCGCCGGCAAGGCTTATGAAGACAAGCGCCCGCGTGACCGCTACGCCGCTGAAGCCCGGCGGTTGCTGGGCGTTCTGGAAAAACGCCTGCTGGGCCGCACCTGGATCATGGGCGATGACTACAGCATCGCCGACATCGCCACTTTCCCCTGGATTCGCAACCTGATCGGTTTCTACGAATCCGGCGACCTGGTGGGCATTGCCGATTTCCCTAACGTACTGCGCGCATTGGACGGCTTTGTCGCACGTCCGGCGGTCATCCGTGGCCTGAATATTCCGAGCTGAAGCATGCCGACTTTCGAGTTCCAACAACTGGATGTATTCAGCCGCGTACCGCTTAAAGGCAACCCGTTGGCCGTGGTGCTCGGCGCCGATAGCCTCACTGACCAACAGATGGCGGACTTTGCCAACTGGACCAATCTCAGCGAAACCACGTTTTTGCTCACACCCAGGGATCCACGGGCCGACTACCGCGTACGCATTTTCACCACCCTCACGGAGCTGCCGTTTGCCGGCCACCCGACGTTGGGCAGTTGCCACGCCTGGTTGCAGGCCGGTGGCGTACCCCGAGGCGAGGAGATTGTTCAGGAGTGCGAAATCGGTCTGGTGCGCATCCGCCGCCAAGGTGACGAACTGGCGTTTATCGCGCCGCCGTTGTTGCGTGCAGGGGCCGTGGAGGCACCGTTGCTGGAACGCGTGCGTCTGGCATTGAAGCTGGCGCCCGAGGCGATTGTGCGCAGCCAGTGGGTCGACAATGGTGCCGGGTGGCTGGCAGTGATGCTGGCTGATCGTGACGCGGTGCTCGCGTTGCAACCGGACTATGCGCAACTGCAGGGCCTGGCCGTGGGGGTGATCGCTCCCTGTGATCCGGTGCGTGACGCAGTAGACGCGCAATTTGAAGTGCGCGCCTTTATCGCTGGCGACGGCGCCCCTGAAGACCCGGCCACCGGCAGTTTGAACGCAGGTGTTGCCCAATGGCTGCTCGCCGAGGGCTTGGCGCCCAGCCGTTATGTGGTCAGCCAAGGCACGACGATGGGGCGAGCAGGGCGTATTCACATCGAGCGCCAAGGCGATGAGGTGTGGGTCGGCGGCGCCGTAGCGCTGTGTATCCAAGGGCAGCTACAGCTCTAGATCAATAAATTGTTACGCGCCTGGCAATACACTATTGGCCCCTTGGCATTTGTGTTGCCGGGACTTGGGGGCATAAGCTTTGGCCCCAAAGATTTCAGCCATTTTTCAGGAAAGCCATGACCAGTCAGTTCCCCCAAGCCCGCCCACGTCGCCTGCGCCGCTCCCCGCAACTGCGCGGCTTGTTCCAGGAAAGCGAATTCACCCTTAACGATCTGGTGTTGCCGATCTTCGTTGAAGAAGAAATTGACGATTTCGTGCCGATCACCAGTATGCCGGGCGTGCTGCGTATCCCGGAGAAGAAACTGGCCGGTGAGATCGAGCGTTACGCCCGTGCCGGCATCAAGTCGGTAATGACCTTCGGCGTGTCCCACCACCTCGACGCCAACGGCAGCGATACCTGGAAAGAGCGCGGCCTGGTTTCGCGCATGTCCTCGATCATCAAGGACGCGGTGCCGGAAATGATTGTGATGTCCGACACCTGCTTCTGCGAATACACCGACCACGGCCATTGCGGCGTGATGCACGGTGCCCATGTCGACAACGACGCAACCCTGGTCAACCTCGGCAAACAAGCTGTGGCCGCTGCCCGCGCCGGCGCCGACGTGATCGCTCCGTCCGCCGCCATGGACGGCCAGGTCCAGGCCATCCGCCGCGCCCTCGACGACGCCGGTTTCACCCATATCCCGATCATGGCCTACTCGACCAAATTCGCCTCGGCCCTTTACGGCCCCTTCCGCGAAGCAGGCGGCAGCGCCCTCAAGGGCGACCGCAAAAGCTACCAGATGAACCCGATGAACCGCCGCGAAGCCGTGCGCGAATCGCTGCTGGACGAACAGGAAGGTGCCGATGCGCTGATGGTCAAGCCAGCCGGCGCTTACCTCGACATCATCCGCGACATCCGCGAGGCGTCACGCCTGCCGGTGGCGGCATATCAGGTGAGCGGTGAGTACGCAATGATCAAGTTCGGCGCCCAGGCCGGGGCGATTGATGAGGACCGGGTGGTGCGCGAGACGTTGGGGTCGATCAAGCGGGCGGGGGCGGATTTGATTTTTACGTATTTTGCGATGGATTTGGCGTTGGCGGGGATCTAACGGCGCCGTTTATCCCCTGTGGTGAGTGGGTTTGCTTTTCACAGGGGCGAGCTTGCGCAGATACACTTCGTTAGACGTTATCAAGCGATCAACGAAGTGGTGGTTTTTTGAAGTTTTGTATTAATCGAGTCTTGAGCGAGCAGCAGCAGCTCGCTTAGTGTGCTAATTGATTGTGCGGTAAGTTTTAAAGTGGGAGAGTCCCATTCGTAGTCTTTAATCACCTTTATTTGAAAATGCCCTTTTGCATCGAATGAAGGATACCAACCTACATCAATAAGAAAGCCGTCTGGATATTCAACCTGAAGCATGTCCTCCTTTAGGTTATGGGCTTGGTGCTCAATCCCGGAATTCTGCAGTATTGATAGCTCATCGTAAGTGATTTTGCCTTTCAGGAAATCTAACGAGATCATTTAGTTAACCTCCGAAATTCTCTTTCTGAAATAGGGTGGCCGTGAATGGTTTTTGCACTCAACTCTATGCGTATCCAGCGGCTGGATGCTCCTTCGCTGGCCCCAATGCTCTCAGAGTACTCCATCACTTTCCAAGGTTTTCCATTAGTAGTCGCTCTGCCATTTTTATAGGCTTCTCTTTCCAGATTTTCAATATTTATACCCGGTTTGTACTTTGCCGGGCCGGACTTTGTTGTTGCCAAAATATCTTTCCAAGGCATTTTCTTAGACGGGCTGTGCTTATAACCATGAGCGGTCCACTGAATTTCTTCAGGAGCAGGCAGCGTCGGCTGGCTGTCTTTGGTTTTTGCACTGGTTGCAGGATCTTCGACGCCTTCAGCGGGACCGCATTCACCAGGGCATCTACTCAGGCCAAGTGGATCAATCCAGCCAGTAGGGCTGGGCACGTACTGGTACCCATTGACCCCACCCGCCAACTTCACCGGGTCCGGCGTCAGGTAACGACCGATATCCGGATTGTAGTAGCGATGGCGGTTGTAGTGCAGCCCGCTTTCCTGATCGAAATACTGCCCTTGAAAGCGCAACGGATTGTCGATCTTGCCTACGTCGAGCCGGGCGATCTGGCCGTAGGCGCGGTAGTGGGCGGACCAGACGATTTCGCCTTCGGGCGTGGTGAGTTCCTGCGGTGTGCCGAGGTGGTCGAGTTGGTAGTGGTAGGGCGTTGTGACTTGCGGTCCATAGCCTTCCAGCAGTGCCAGGGGGCGGAAGCTGCTGGGCTCGTAGATGTAGCTGCGATGACAATCCGCATGGTGTTCGGCAATCAGCTTGTCGCCTTGCCAGAAAAACTCGGTGGTCTTGCCATCCACGGTTTTGCTGACACGTCGCCCAAACGGGTCATAGCGATAACTAGCGGTTTCGCCGTTCGGTTTTGTGATGCTTATTAACCGATGCTGGCAGTCGTAGCGGTACTCGGTAACGAGTTGCTGGCCCTTGCCGCGCCGTTCGCGGATCAGGTTGCCGAAGGCGTCGTAGTCGTAATGGCGGTCGCCCTGGATCATCAGGCGGTTGCCGGCAACGATGTCCGGGCCGGGACGGTCTTGCATCAGCAGGTTGCCCGCCGGGTCGTGGGCGAAGCGCTCCTGGACGTCTTGGGAATGATCGGCGCGGGTCAGGCGATTAAGCGGGTCGTAGCGGTAGTCGTGTTGGCCCTTGCGGGTGTCGAGCAGGCGGGTGAGGGTGCCGCTTTTGTCGTAGTCGTATTGGCGTTGGTAGAGGTAGTTTTGCTGCTGCGTAACGGCGTGGGCGTGTAGGCGGTTTTGGTCGTCGTAGTGGTAATGGCTGAGCAGTTGACCTTGTTGGCGTTGGTGTTCGCGGCCGCTCTTGAAGAGATGTGAGGTGAGCACTTCACCATTGAGTTCGACGGTGGCGAGGTGGCCGCCTTTGTCGTGGTTGAAGGTGAGGCGGTTGTTGTCGGGCAGGCGCAGTTTTTGTAGTTGGCCGCAGGCGTCGTAGCCGTAGCGCAAGGTGCCCCAGCCTTGGTGTTCGGCGGTCAGGCGGTTTTGGCGGTCGTATTCGTAGGCCAACGCCCAGTGGCCGTCTTCGACGCTGAGGAGATTGCCTTGGCGGTCGTAGGCATAGTCGACAACGCTGGCATCAGGCAGGGTTTTTCGTACGAGGCGACCGGCGTGGTCGCGCTCGTAGCGGGTGATGAGCTGACTGCCGTCGTCGCCGTGTTCGGTCTTTTCCAGCAGGTTGCCGTTGAGGTCGTAGACGTAGGCGGTGCGTTGGCCGTCGAAGCCGGTTTCCTGCTGGATCAGGCCGTTGGGGTGGTAGTCGAGTTGGTAGGTTTCGCCGACTTCGTTTTCGATTTCGGTCAGCAGTAAGCGAACGTTGTCGTAGCGGTATTTGACCTGGGTGCCGTCGGCGTTGATACGGCGGCTGATCAGGTGCAACCCATCGGCGTATTCGTAGCGGGTGACGTGGCCCAGTTCATCGCGCTCGGCGATGATTTTCCCGTAGGGGTTGTAGCTGAACTCTCGTGTGGCGCCGCCTGGCAAGACGAGGCGAATCAACCTACCGACGCTGTCCCATTCATAAACGGTCTGGGCGCCGTGTTCATCCTCACGGGCAATCTGGCGCCCTAAATCGTCATAGCGATAACGCTTGATCCCGCCATTGGGCAATTGCTCTTCCAGCAACTGCCCACGCTCATTCCACACCAGCCGATGGCAACTGTGATCCGGGTACCAAACCCCAGTCAGTTGCCCGTGTTTGTTATAGCTGTAGTCAGTCGCGCTGCCATCCGGATCAATCTTGCGGATGACGTCACCCTGGTCATTGCGCTCATATTTCCAAACCGCCTCACCGCGCCTTACAACCCTTAAGAAGCCGTTGTCATGCTCGTAAGACGTCGGCTCATCATCCCCCGGAAACAACGCCACCAAGCGCCCAGCTTCGTCGTACTGATACGCCGTCACCGCGCCCAGCGGGTCTTGCTCGACGGTCAGCCGGCCCTTTTTATCGTAGGATTTGAAATGCTGCGCGCCGTCCGGATCGATGCGCTGCACCAACCGCGCCCGGTCGTCGTGGACATACACCTCCTGACTACCATCGACGTTATGCACGGTGACACGGCCGTCATCCCCCCAGGCATAGCGCGTGTCCATCTGCGAAAAGCTCGCCCAGTGCCGGACGCAACGCGCCGCCTTGCCGGAGCCTTCCCACTCCCAAAAGAAACTCGCCCCACCGGCCAGCTGCCGCTCAAGAATGACGTGCTGATCGTCGTACCGATAACGCTCGCTTTCACCGACGGCATTGGTCGCGCAAACCAGTCGTCCCGCTTCGTCATAGGCGTAGGAAACAACGTTCTGCTCGGTTTCCCAGACGTAAGGTGCACGCCCTGTGGCGCGATGAACCTGGTAGTCCACCGCGACGATTCGATCCAGCTCATAACGCAGCAGCAGCGAGCGGCCAGCACCGTTATCCAGCCGCTCAATCCGCCCGGAACGATCACGGCAAATGCGTAGACGGTTGTCATACGCATCGCTGATCGAAACCAGTGCACCGTCGCGAAAGTGATAGAACCGCGACGCCTGGGCCAGTACCAGCTCATCAGGCGTCGAGCCCAAGTAGATCGCCGCTTCCGCCAGGCTGTTGGTAATCGCGGGTCGAGCAGAAGTCGGCAAGGGCAGGGTGGTCGAGCGGTTCTCATGGTCGGTCCACACCACGGAATCGCCCGACACACAAAGCCTGTGCGCCAGTGCATGACTCCAGCCAAACCCCAACCCGCAATCCACATCCACCGCACTGGTGCGATACAGCCGGGTCCACTCAAACGGCAAAACCCCATCCAGCGCGCCGTCGGTGAGGGTGAGTAATTCTTCCCCGGTGACCATCGACACCGGGCAGCCGTTGGTGACCGTCTTGTCCGCTGGCGCCGCCGCATCTCCCTTGGGATTCGACGCCACGGCGGGGGCATCATCAACGTGTTCCTGCCGGACCAATACCGTCTGCCGAGTCTTGTTGCGAACCATCGGCACCGGGTTCGAAACCAGCGTGTCGCCCGCCTTCAATGGAACCACCGGCACGGCCTTGACCGGTGTCGCCGAACTGCTCAGCAACACAGGCTTGGCGGCCTCAACATGCGTGTCCAGCCGCGGCCCCGCTACCTGCCTGGCCAGCAACTCCAACAGCGCCCGCACCTGTGCGGACTTGATGCGACTGAGCACCTGAGACCCCAATCGCGCCGTGATCCCCATAGCCCCCAAAGCACGAATCAGCAGTAGATTGATCAACACCTCAGCGGTAATTTCTCCCCACAGCTCAGTCATCTGCGGCGGCGGCAACATGCGCATCCAACTGACCATCGCCGATACATAGATGAACAGCAGCGGCTCATCGCTGAGCACCAACAACCCCTTGGCGACGGAGTCATTACCCAGCGTCAGCAGTTCGTCGAGTTCAGCTTGTGAGAGGTACTGCAGCAGCTTTTCGCTGTTGGGCTTGAGGTTCGCCAACAGGTCATACAGCTGTGTGATGTTGTCCCAAAGACCGTAAAGCGCTTTGCCCATCCCGCTGAGAAATGCCGTTTCCAGCAGTCGACGCCGGTCAAGCGGGCTGATGTCTGTGTAGTTTTCCCACTGTGCTTCGAAATTATCGGTCCATTCTTTACGCAGTCGTCCTTCCAGCCCGGTGATCACCGATTGGTAGGACGCATACAGCACCTTGACGTGTTCGTGGGAAACGTTGGGGTAAAAGCTCACCCGATATTGCTGGTTGCGATCACACGCGGTGATCTCAAGGATGCCGCTCGGGCCGATGGTCTTGTGGATGGGCTCGCCCAACGGGCCGCCGTTTGGATCAACGCGTTGCAGCATCACCGCCGTGTCGCCGATCGGCACGAACCGCGTGCTCTGAAACATATGCACCAGGGTCAACGTACCGTTGGCCTGGCAGGTGGCGACGGTGCTGCTGGGAAACAGGGAGCGATTGATCGGGGCAACGAGCGTTACCTCATCGCCGACCTTGAACACCTGCTCAAGCTCCAGCGCCGAGAAGCTCCAGAAGCTATCGGCCCAATCGTCAAAGGTGTTCAGGCAATCGCGAAAGTCACGGAAGACGCTTTCAACGTCGACCGTTTTCACGTTCATTGGGGTTAGGGCCAGCCTGCCAATGACCGGGTTCAAGCGCCAACCCCATGAATCGGGGGCGTAACGAAAACAACCATCTGCAATCCCTCGCACTGTTTGATCAGGCGAGGGACTTTGCAGCGGTTCACAGGGCAGGGGAGTAGCGCTTATCCGGCAGTTATGTGGGATGTTTCAGCTAAGACCAGGCATCCGCTTCGGCTCACCGACGAACCCCGGTTAGACTTACCTGTCGATATCTGCACTGCCCGGCCTGTCGTTAACCAAGGAAGCCTCATGTATACAAGTCGTCTGCTCTTTTGCCTTATGCCTTTACTGGTGCTGGCCGGTTGTTCCACCTCCCGTGGCCCGCAGCAACCCGAGCGCAGTGAGGCCGAGGTGAAGGCACAGATCGTGCGCCTGCTGCCGGCCAAGGTGTCGGACCGCAACGGTTGGGCCCAGGACATCTACACCGCCTTCGACACCCAGAAAATCTACCCCAGCACCGAAAACATCTGCGCCGTGCTGGCGGTGACCGAGCAGGAGTCTACCTATCAGGTCGACCCGCCTGTGCCGGGCATGGGCAAGATCGCCCAGGATGAAATCCTGCGTCGCGCCGGCAAGGTGCATGTGCCCGCGTTCGTGGTACGCAGCGCCCTGCAATTGCGTTCGCCCACCGGCAAAACCTACGCCGACCGCTTGAATGCCGCACGCACGGAGAAGGACTTGAGCGCGATCTTCGATGACTTCATCAGCATGGTGCCCCTGGGTAATACCTTGTTTGGCGGCTTCAACCCGGTGCACACCGCAGGCCCGATGCAGGTCAGTATCGACTTTGCACAAAAACAGGCGCGGGGTTATCCCTACACGGTGGACGGTACGATTCGCCGTGAAGTGTTCACCCGTCGCGGCGGTATGTACTTCGGCATCGCCCATTTGCTCGGCTACCCGGTGAGCTACGACCAGCCGTTGTACCGCTTTGCCGATTTCAATGCCGGTTGGTACGCCAGCCGCAATGCTGCGTTCCAGGCCGCGGTCAGCCGCGTGACGGGTAAAGAGTTGGCGCTGGATGGGGACTTGATCCGCTATGGCTCCCTGCTGCCCGGCACCACCGAACTGGCAGTGCGCTCACTGGGGGCGAAGCTGGACATGCGCAACCCGAGCATCCGCAGCCAGTTGGAGCAGGGCGACCAGTTGGATTTCGAGGACACTACGTTATACAAGCGCGTCTTCAGCCTGGCCGACCAGGCGGCCGGCAAACCGCTGCCACGGGCGATCCTGCCGGGCATTGTGCTCAAGAGCCCGAAGATCACCCGCAACCTGACCACGGCCTGGTTTGCCAAGCGTGTGGATGAGCGCTATCAGCGCTGTATCAAGCGCTGATCAGCTGCGGCGCTTGACGAAGCGGCGCCACAACCCAACCCACAGCCACACCACCGGGAACGCCAGGATCACAAATGGCAGCACATAGCTGGCACGCTCCAGGGCGTCGGCCGTGCCGTTCACCAGGTTGTCTCCCAGGTGGCTGAACATCCGGCTGAAACGTGACGCTTGGTTCGCACCGTCAGAAGAGCGGAAATTCAGGGTCACGCGATTGGTATCGAGGCGGCGTTGCTGGCCGGCGGCAACCTGGGCCAATGCCTGCAACTCATTTTCAATACTTGCTTGCTCCTTGCTCAGAACGATCAAGTCACTGACGTTGATGTCCTTGCGCTTGGCCAGTTCGTCGAGGCGTTGCTGCTGGGCTTGCAGGCGCTGCTGGCGGCGGCGCACATCGTCGACCGCATCGGCCAGGTCTTCGGCGGTAGTGATGCGCTGGCCGAGTTTGCCGCCTTCAGCCGCGAGGGCGACCATCGGTTCCACACCCGTGGGTGCGATCCGCAGGATGATCTGGCCGCCGTTGCTGTCTTCGGTAATGCCAAGGATATTGCAGGCACCAAAGCGTGCCAATTCACACGCCTCGCGGGTGGCCTGCATACGCGGCGCGAGCAGGGCGCCGGGCAGGGCCAGGGTCAGTTCATGCTCATAGGCCAGTTGCGCCCCGGCCTTGCCCTGTTCGCCATTGATGACCGTGGCGCGAGAGTGGTCCTTGGGTGAGCAACCGGCCAAGGCCAGGCCAGCGAGCAAAATCAACAGCAGCGCGCGAAGCGGGTGGGAATTGCCGTCCAGGTGGCGCATTGCGTTTCCTTGAAATGTGCAGGAGAAATTGATCGCGATTAAAGCCGGTCTGGTCCATTAACGCAAAGCATTGCCCGGGATTTGCCTGGCTGATGGTGGTGGCTGCCGGGTCGGGGCTGGCGTACACCTCAAGCCTCACACCAGGGAAGCCTCCGCCATGACCGCTCACGTACCCCAGGGTTTTGTCCCATTGCCGCGCAGCAGCCCCTTGCTGGAATTGCTCGGCCCGGCGTATTGCCGCGGTGAAGGCTTGCAATTGGAAGTCGGCCTGCGCGCCGATCATCGTCACGCCAATGGGCGCGGTACGGTGCATGGCGGGGTGCTGGCGACGCTGGCCGATATTGGTATGGGATACGCCATGGCGTTTTCCAGTGAGCCACCGCTGCCGTTGATTACTGCCAGCATGACCGTGGACTACCTGGGCGCCGTGCAGGTGGGGGAGTGGATGGTGGTGCGTTTGGAAAGCCACAAGCGCGGGCGGCAGATGGCGTTTGCGACGCTGAGTTTGCAAGTGGAGGAGCGAGTGGTACTACGGGCGAGCGCGGTGTTCGCGGTGCCGCAAGCTGACAGGCAGTGAGATCAAATGTGGGAGCTGGCTGACCGAGTGCTTACAGGTAGGGAATCGATAAAAGAAAAGGCCTGGCTTTTCGTGGAACCGGGCCTTTTCTGTGTTGCTCTTATTGGCATGGGGCAACTACGCAGCCCAACGGGAGCAAGCTCCCTCGCCACAATAGCGATCCGATTCAGCTGCGCTCGAGCGCCAGGGCCACGCCTTGGCCGCCGCCGATGCACAGCGTCGCCAAACCTTTTTTGGCGTCGCGCTTGATCATTTCATGCAGCAGGGTCACCAGCACGCGGCAGCCTGAGGCGCCAATCGGGTGGCCGATGGCGATCGCGCCGCCGTTGACGTTGACTTTATCGGCGTCCCATTCCAGCTCTTTGCCCACTGCCAAAGATTGCGCAGCGAAGGCTTCGTTGGCTTCGATCAGGTCCAGGTCTGCCAACTGCCAGCCGGCCTTGTCCAGGCAGCGGCGAGTAGCCGATACCGGACCGATGCCCATGATGGCTGGGTCCACGCCCGCATTGGCGTAGCTGGCGATACGCGCCAGTACTGGCAAGCCGAGGGCGCGGGCCTTGTCGGCGCTCATCAGCAGCACGGCGGCGGCGCCGTCGTTGAGGCTGGAGGCGTTGCCGGCGGTGACGCTGCCGTCTTTCTTGAACGCCGGCTTGAGCTTGGCCAGGGACTCTGCCGTGGTACCGGCGCGGGGCTGTTCGTCCACCGCGAAAGCCACCGGGTCGCCTTTGCGCTGGGGAATCAGGATCGGGGTGATCTCGTCGGCAAAACGTCCGGCCTCAATGGCAGCGGCGGCTTTTTGCTGGGAGGCGGCGGCGAACGCATCCTGGGCTTCACGGCTGATGCCGTACTTGTCTACCAGGTTCTCGGCGGTGATGCCCATGTGGTAGTCGTTGAATGCGTCCCACAGGCCGTCGGTGATCATGCTGTCGATCATCTTCGCGTGGCCCATGCGCAAACCGGTGCGCGCGGCGGGTAGTACGTAGGGTGCCAGGCTCATGTTTTCCATGCCGCCGGCAATGATCACCTCGGCGTCGCCGCAACGAATGGCCTGTGCGCCCAAGTGCAGGGCCTTGAGGCCCGAGCCGCAAACCTTGTTCAGGGTCAGGCTCGGCACGGCGTGGGGCAGGCCGGCGAGAATCGAAGCCTGGCGCGCCGGGTTCTGGCCGCTGCCTGCAGTGAGCACCTGGCCGAGGATCACTTCATCGACTTGGGCCGGGTCCAGGCCAGTCTGCTCCAGCAGGCGACGGATCACGGCGGCACCCAGTTCCGGGGCCGGGATGTTCGCCAGCGAACCTTGGAAGCTGCCCACGGCGGTGCGGGTGGCAGCAACAATCACGACGTCTTGCATGGAATCTGTCCTCACTGGAAGTGCATTTCTGGAACGTGGTCCGGGACGATCAGTTTACCGGCGGTCTTGCTCACAATCTCTTCAACACTGACGCCAGGTGCGCGTTCCTTGAGGACAAAAGCGCCATTTTCGATTTCCAGGTACGCCAGGTCCGTGAGCACGCGCTTGATGCAGTTGGCGCCGGTCAGCGGCAGGCTGCATTGGCTGAGCAGTTTGGACTCACCGTCCTTGGATGCGTGGGTCATGATCACGATGATATTTTCCGCACCGGCCACCAGGTCCATCGCACCGCCCATGCCCTTGACCAGCTTGCCGGGGATCATCCACGAGGCAATGTTGCCTTGTACGTCCACTTCAAACGCGCCGAGTACCGTGAGGTCGACGTGGCCGCCTCGGATCATCGCGAACGACTCGGCGGAAGAAAAGATCGAGGCACCGATACGCGCGGTGACGGTTTGCTTGCCGGCGTTGATCATGTCGGCATCGATGGTTTCTTCGGTAGGAAACGGTCCCATGCCGAGCAGGCCGTTTTCCGATTGCAGCATCACTTCCATGCCGTCGGGGATGTAGTTGGCCACCAGGGTCGGAATGCCGATGCCCAGGTTCACGTAGTAACCGTCCTGCATTTCGCGGGCGACGCGTTGAGCCATTTGTTCGCGGGTAAGAGCCATGGTTGTTTCCTCTTATTGTTCTGGACGTGGATTATTTGCGGACGGTGCGCTGTTCGATGCGCTTCTCGAAGGTGCCGCAGATGATCCGGTCGACGTAGATACCAGGGGTGTGGATCTGCGCCGGGTCCAGCTCGCCCGGTTCGACGATTTCCTCGACTTCGACCACGGTGATCTTGCCCGCGGTGGCCGCCAGCGGGTTGAAGTTCTGGGCGGTATGGCGGTAGATGACGTTGCCGAAGTGGTCGGCTTTCCAGCCTTTGACGATAGCGAAATCGCCGGTGATCGATTCTTCCATCAAATACGGGCGGCCGTTGAATTCGCGGGTCTCCTTGCCTTCGGCAACTGGGGTGCCGACGCCGGTTGCGGTGAAGAAGGCCGGGATGCCGGCTCCGCCTGCGCGCATTTTTTCCGCGAGGGTGCCCTGGGGGGTGAGGACTACTTCGATTTCGCCGCTGAGCAGTTGCTTCTCGAACAAGGCGTTTTCACCCACATAAGAGGCGATCACCTTGCTGATCTGTTTTTCTTCGAGCAGCACGCCCAGGCCGAAGCCATCGACGCCGCAGTTGTTGGAAACCACCGTCAGGTCGCGGGTGCCTTTGCGCTTGATCTCGGCAATGAGGTTTTCCGGAATGCCACACAGGCCAAAACCGCCGGAGAGCACGGTCATGCCGTCTTCCAGGCCTGCCAGTGCTTCTTCATAGGACGCCACGCGTTTATCGAAACCTGCCATATGCACCTCTTTTATTGTTTGTGGTCCAGCCAGTGCGTTGAGTGTTGCGCCAGTGGATTGATTTGTTAAGTTGTTTTTTAAGGTTGATTGATTTAGAAAACAGCATAGTCCAACTGCTGTCTGGAGCTGCCTCATGACCGTCAAACAGATGCGTGCCTTTCTCGCCGTTGCTCAGAGTCTGAGTTTTGCTGCTGCCTGCGAGCGCCTGCACCTTTCTCAGTCGGCACTGAGCTTGACCATCAAGGGGTTGGAAGAAGGGTTGGGCGGGCGCCTGTTCAGCCGCAATACCCGTAACGTCGCGCTGACCCCCGAGGGCGAATCGCTGTTGCCCCTGGCGCGCCGGTTGATTGCAGATTGGGATAACGCCGAGGACGAACTGCGCCAGCGTTTTACCCTGCAACGCGGGCGCGTGACGGTGGCGGCCATGCCGTCGTTTGCCGGTAACCTGTTGCCGCCGATCCTGAAGATCTTCCGCGCACGTTACCCTCAGGTGAACGTGACGGTGCATGACCTGATCAACGAGCAAGTGCTGGAGATGGTGCGCGACCGTCAGGTGGAGTTGGGCGTGGCATTCGAGCCGTCCGAAGGGTCATCGTTGGCATTTACGCCGTTATATCTGGATCGCTTTATCGCCGTGGTGCCAGGGGATTCGCCGTTGGCTCAGCGTGCCGAGATCGATTGGAAAACCTTGCTGGAGCAGCCGTTTATCACGTTGCAACGCCCCTCCACGGTACGTGTGATGTTGGAAGAACACCTTGGCGCCTTGCAGATGAAATTGCCCGTAGCGTTGGAAAGCCATCAACTGGCGACCGTGGGGAAGATGGTCGCCAGCGGGCTGGGCGTCAGCGCCGTGCCAGCGTTATGTGCCCGGCAGATGGAGGAGGCGGGTGCTCATTGCATTACCTTGACCGGCCCGGTGATCGAGCGGCCAATTGGCGTGTTGACCAAACCGGGCCATGAGTTGTCGGCGGCGGCGCAAGTGTTGTTCGATATTTTTCGGGATGAGGCGGGGAAGGGCAGGTTTCCAACTTTCTAACGTTATAAAAAATGCGGGAGCTGGCAAGCCAGCTCCCGCATTGATTGAGTAATACTTAGTAGTAGCGGTCGATCACTTTAACTTGCGAGCTGTCTTTGAAAGATGCCCAGGCATTGTTGAGTGTATCGAACACCTGCTCGATAAAGTTGCGATCAGCCGCAGCCTTCTTTCCGACATAGCCCTGGCCACGGCGGTACATCTTCAGGCGCGCCGCCAGTTCGCGGTTATTGCGGTCGAACTCGGCTTCTTCGGTATGGGGCGCCAGGCAGTCAATTTGCACTTCGCCCGATTTGCCAATCCACAGGATATGGTCGTCGAGTGTGTCTTTCTGCGCTGCGAACATCTCAGCCAATTCATCGATAGTTGGTTGGTTGTTCAGATTCATGTGTAAGCCCCTTGACCAGTTGGCGATCTATCAATTGATTCGTTAAAACTGCGTAGTTGTCTCCGGTTCCGAAAACCGGGCGTCAGTGACGGTCTGCCGAATACGGGCAGGGTCTTGAACCTGATGCATGTAGTCTTGCTGATGAACTGCTACGCAACGCTTTCATAACGAAGACAAGCAGCGTTTTAGCTCCTTGTACCGGACCCTTTCGGGCCTGGTCAGCTTCATCAATCTGCCTTGTGGGCAGTGCACATCCGGAAAAACAGCTCGGCGGTCAGACGAGCCTGTTCAAAACGCTTGTTACCAACGCTCCCGATCCGGGAGACGTCTAGATCATGCAAGGACAAAAAGGTTACGTCAACGATTATGTAGTGATTATTTTTTATCACTACATAATTTGTTGTGGGGGCTGGGGAATGCGGGAAAACGTGACTTGGGCGTCATTTTTTGGAGGTGCAGGTCGGGCGTTTCAACCCTCCTGTAGGAGCCGGTCGACGAGCAACGGCAGTAGCTGCTCGCAGGAGGCCTGGATTTTAACCTGCAGCAGCTCATCCCCGCGTGTTTTGCCCAGATTGATCGCAATCACCGGCTTACCCCGCTCGACCATGGCCTTGCACAATCGGAACGCCGAATAGGCCATCAGTGACGACCCCACCACCAGCAGGCCCTCAGCGTGTTCTACCGCCGCCATCGCCTTTAGCGCCGTCGCCGGTGCGACATTCTCGCCAAAAAACACCACGTCAGGTTTGAGCCGCTCGCCGTTGCAATGGGGGCAGTGGGGCACCTGGAAGTGTTGTTCAAACGCCGGATCGAGCAAGGTGTCGCCATCCGGCGCTTGCACGGCGTGGACTTGCGCCATATGCGGGTTATCGACTTCCATCTGCCGCTGGATCACATCGCGTGCGCTGCGCAGTTGGCAATCCAGGCACAGCACCCGATGCAAGCTGCCATGCAGTTCGATCACGTCGTGGCTGCCGGCCTGGTCATGCAGGGTGTCGACGTTTTGTGTGATCAGCCCGCTGATATGGCCACGGTGTTGCAGTGTCACCAGTGCCAGGTGAGCCTTGTTCGGCTGCGCAATGCGCACACGCGGCCAACCCAGCATCGCCCGTGCCCAGTAACGGCGTCGCGCATCCGGGGTGGCAAGAAATTCCTGGTACATCATCGGTGCTTTGCCCCGGCGTACACCTTCACTGTCGCGGTAATCCGGGATGCCCGACGAGGTGCTGATGCCTGCGCCGGTCAAGGCTAAAAAGCGTCGTTCAGCCATAGCCCGGTGCAGGATTTCGAGGTGGTCTGCCTGATGTTCCAGCGTGTCGAGCATGGTGTCTCCTATTCGCCGCGGATGTATTGCTCCAGCTGTTTGATCAGATCAGCCTGTTCGGCGATGGCTTCCTTCACCAAGTCACCGATGGACAGCAGGCCCAACAGTTCGCCGTCTTCGACCACCGGTAGGTGGCGCAGGTGACTGTCCGTCATGATGTTCATGCATTCCTCGACACTTTTATGGGTGTCGACGGTGATGACGGGAGAGCTCATAACATCGTCGACCCGAGTGGTCACCGACGACAGGCCTTTGAGAATGAGTTTACGTGCGTAATCACGCTCGCTGATGATCCCTACGACCACACCTTCCTTGACGACTGGCAAGGCACCGACGTTTTTCTCAGACATCCGCACCAGCGCTTCGAACACCGTGTGGTCCCATTGAATGGTGTGGACGTCCTGGTTTTTCTGATCCTTGGCTTTGAGCAATTGTGCGACGGTTTTCATGGCGGCCACTCCGGTGTTGTTTTTAGGTAGTCAGGGTCCCCTAAAGAATCCTAGACGGCCTGCGGCAGGGCAAGACCCAAAGCGGCGTTAAACCTGTCGAAAAACGTCATTTGCCGGATTTTTACGTGTTCTAGCCCACAGTTGTCGGTTTCTTTGTGCGCTTTGGACTGGCCGCAGCCTTGCGTGGAGCGCTCTTGCGTTTCTTCTTCCAGGGCGTGGCACCTCGACCTGCCGGGCTGGCGGGGCCGGTGATGGTCATGCGCATACCGTTACAGCGCGCCACCTGCTTGCTCATCCACGCCGCCTGCTTGGCAACGAATTCTTCCAGGCTCATTTCGCCGCTTTGCACCATGTCCAGCGCTTGTTCCCAGATGGCGGTGGTGCCTGGGTCGGCAATGGCGCGGGGCACCGCGTCAATCAGGCTGAACGCGGCTGGAGTTGCCGACAGGGCTTTGCCGTTTTTCACCAGGTAACCGCGGTCCAGCAAGCCCTGAATGATCCCGGCGCGAGTGGCTTCGGTGCCGATGCCAGTGGTGTCCTTGAGCTTTTGCTTGAGCAGCGGGTCTTGCACCAGTTTGGCGACGTTTTTCATCGCCTTGATCAGGTCGCCTTCGGTAAAGGGCTTGGGCGGTTGGGTCCACAGGTCCTTGAGGTTGACCTTGGCCACGGCGTAGTCCTGGCCCTGCACCAGCGTCGGCAAGGCCTGGGGCGCGGGCGCTTCACGGCCTTTGGCGGGCGCCAGTGCCTCGGGCAATGCGCGTTTCCAGCCGGCTTCGATGATGACCTTGCCCACCGCACGCAACGCCTGGCCGGCACAGTCGAAATCTGCCTGGGTGCGGTCGTATTCATGGTTGGGCAGGAACTGCGCCAGGTAGCGCGCGCGTATCAAGGTGTAGACCGCACGGTGCTTGCCGGTCAGTTGGCTTAAATCCTTGCCCGCCCCAGTGGGGATGATGCCGTGGTGGGCGCTGACCTTGGCATCGTTCCAGGCCCGCGAGCGGCGTTGAGGGTCGATGTGCGGCATCAATTCGTTGACCGCCGCATCCGCACGGCCCAGCGCCGAGAGGATCTTTGGCGCCTCACTGTGCTGGCTCAACGGCAGGTAGCCGCAATCGCTGCGCGGGTAGGTGATGACCTTATGAGTTTCGTAGAGGGATTGGGCAATATCCAGGGTTTCCTGGGCGCCCAGGCCGAGCTTTTTGGAACAGATTTCCTGCAGTGTGCCGAGGTCAAAGGGCAGGGGCGCGACTTCGCGCATGCGTTCGGTGCGCAGCTTTACCAGCCGCGCCGCGTTCGCGTTGCCCATGGCGTCGGCAGCGTCCCGCGCCAGTTGCGGGTTGAGGCAACGGCCCTGATCATCGCAGGCATCTTCATTGGCGCGCCACTGGGCGGTGAAGGTCATGCTTTCGTGACGCAGGTCGACATCAATGGCCCAATACGCCACCGGTACGAAATCGGCGATGCTGCGATCACGGTCCACCACCAGGCGCAGGGTCGGGGTTTGCACCCGGCCTACCGGCAATACGCCCTGATAGCCGGATTGGCGCCCCAGTAGGGTAAACAGGCGGCTCATGTTCATACCGATCAGCCAGTCGGCGCGGGAGCGGCCTAGGGCCGAGTGATACAGGCTGAAGGTTTCGGCGCCCGGCTTGAGCGCCGCCAGGGCCTTGCGAATGGAGGCCTCGTCCAGTGCCGACAGCCACAGCCGCTGGATCGGCCCGCGGTAGCGGCAATGCTCCACCAGTTCACGCGCGATCATCTCGCCCTCACGGTCAGCATCGGTGGCGATCACCAGCTCCTGGGTTTCCCCCAGCAAGCGCTTGACCGCCTTGTACTGGCTGGCGGTCTTGGGCTTGACCAGCATCTTCCATTTTTCCGGAACGATCGGCAGGTCGGCCAGCACCCAGCGTTTGTATTTGGCGTCGTAGGCGTCGGGCGGGGCAGTTTCCAACAGGTGCCCGATGCACCAGGTGACAGTAACCCGGTTGCCCAGCCAGCAGCCGTCGCCGCGGCGCGTGGCGCCGAGCACGGCCGCGATATCCTTGGCCTGGGAGGGTTTTTCACAGAGGTACAGCCGCATGGTCATCACATCAGATCGGGTTGATGCCTTGCAGGATGCTTAGTCAGAAGGATTTGAGCAACCATTATCTGTATGGATGTACAGCAATATGTGTGAGCAACAACAACCAAAATGTGGGAGGGGGGCTTGCTCCCTCCCACAAGGGATCTTCGGTGTTCAAACGAACTCAGTTGTCATCGATATCCACATGCCGGGTTTCTTTGAGGCAGAACAACCCGACGATCAAGCTCACCCCAGTCACCACCACCGGATACCACAGGCCATAGAAGATATCGCCGGTGTACACCACCAGGGCAAAGGATACGGTCGGCAGGAACCCGCCAAACCAGCCATTGCCGATATGGTAGGGCAGGGACATCGAGGTGTAGCGGATACGCGTCGGAAACAGCTCCACCATCAGCGCCGCCAATGGCCCGTAGCACATGGCCGCGATCAGGATCAGCACGACGATCAGCACCACCACCATCACCTTGTTGACCTGGGCCACGTCCGCCGAAGACGGGTAGCCGGCCAGGGTCACGGCGCCACGCAGTGCCGCCTCGTCAAAGCCGTCGATGCGCACATCACCCACGCTCACCTGCACCGGGCTGCCTGCCGGAGCGGCGGCGCTGCTGTAGGGCAGGCCCTGCTTGACCAGGAAGGTCTTGACCTTGTCGCATGGGCTGTCAAAACGCGCCTTGCCCACCGGGTCGAACTGGAAAGTACAGGTGGCCGGGTCGGCCAGCACGGTAATCGGCGCCTGTCGGCTGGCCTGGTCCATCGCTGGGTTGGTGTAGTGCGCCAGGCCCTTGAAGATCGGGAAGTACAGCGCGGTCGCCAGCAGCAGGCCGAGCATCAGCACCGGCTTGCGCCCGACCTTGTCCGACAGCCAGCCAAACAGGATAAAGAACGGCGCGCCAATCACCACGCTGATGATCAGCAACATATTGGCCAGGGCCGGGTCCATGCGCAGGAACTGGGTCAGGAAGAACAGCACATAGAACTGCGCCGCGTAAAAGGTCACGGCCTGCCCGCCGTTGATACTGAACAGCGCGATCAATACGACCTTGAGGTTTTCCCATTTACCGAACGATTCGCGGATCGGCGCCTTGCTGGCCTTGCCTTCCTCTTTCATTTTCAGGAAGGCCGGCGACTCGTGCAGGCTCATGCGGATCCAGGTCGAGATGCCCAGCAGCACGATGGAAAACAGGAACGGGATGCGCCAGCCCCACACTTCGAACTGATCGCCTGTGAAGTAACGGCAGGCCAGCACCACCAGCAACGACAGCAGCAGGCCGAGGGTGGCGGTGGATTGAATCCAGCTGGTATGCAGGCCGCGCTTGCCGGGTGGCGCATGTTCGGCCACATAGGTGGCCGCGCCGCCGTACTCGCCGCCCAGCGCCAGGCCCTGCAACATACGCAGTACGATCAGGATGATCGGTGCGGCAATGCCGATGCTGGCGTAGGTCGGCAGCAGCCCGACGCAGAAGGTTGCCACGCCCATCAAAATGATGGTGACCAGGAAGGTGTACTTGCGCCCGATCATGTCGCCCAGGCGGCCGAACACCAATGCTCCGAACGGGCGCACCACGAAGCCTGCGGCGAAGGCCATCAAGGCAAAGATAAACGCAGTGGTGTCGTTGACCCCGGCAAAGAACTGCTTGCTGATCACCGCCGCCAGGGCGCCGTAGAGGAAAAAGTCATACCACTCGAACACCGTCCCCAGGGACGAGGCGAAGATGACTTTTCTTGATTCGTTGGCAGTGCTTGCACTGGCCGCCGAGCCCAGGGGTTGAGCATGTTCTGACATTGGGTGTCCCTCACAGTGATTATTTATTGTTGTCCCACTGTCGGCGCCAACCTCAGCGCCGCTGTTTTTCAACTTCATATACCGTTAACGATTACGCGGGGTGCCCTGCGGTGCGCGGTGCGGGTGGGTTTTTCGCGAGCAAGCTCGCGCCTACAGTGTTCGGTGAAAGGATCAACTGCGCGGCCTTCTCCGCGATCATCAGCGTCGGTGAGCAGGTATTGCCGGAGGTGATGCGCGGCATGATCGACGCATCGGCAATGCGCAGCCCGGGAATGCCATGCACACGCAGTTGGCTGTCGACCACGGCGTCCTTGTCATCGCCCATGCGGCAGGTGCCCACCGGGTGGAAAATGGTGGTGCCGATGCGTGCCGCGGCTTCGTGCAGTTGTGCTTCGGTTTGCAGCGCATCGCCAGGCAGGTATTCCACCGGTTTGAACTGGCTCAAGGCGGGCGCGGCGACGATGCGCCGGGTCAGGCGGATGGCGTCGGCGGCCACGCGCAAGTCCTCGGGGTGGCTGAGGTAGTTGGGTTGTATCAGCGGGGCATCTGCCGGGTTGGCCGAGCGAATATCCACGCGGCCGCGGCTTTGCGGGCGCAGGTCGCAGACCGATGCGGTAAACGCCGGGAAGCCGTGCAACGGTTCGCCAAAGCGCTCCAGGGACAGCGGCTGCACATGGTATTCAAGGTTGGCCGACGTCTGCTCCGGCCCGGAGCGGGCAAATGCGCCAAGCTGGCTTGGCGCCATCGACAGCGGACCGCTGCGGTCGTACAGGTAGCGCAGGCCCATGCCCATCTTGCCCCACAGCGTGCCGGCGATCTGGTTCAGGGTACGTGCATTTTCCAGTTTGTAGATCAGGCGCAGTTGCAGGTGATCTTGCAGGTTGCCGCCCACGCCCGGCAGTTCATGCACCACATCAATGCCCAACGGTTTGAGCACGTTGGTGGGGCCGATCCCGGAACGCTGCAGAATGCCCGGTGAGCCGACGGCACCGGCGCACAATATGATCTCCTTGCGCGCTTTCCAGCTGAGCTGTCGGCCGTGTTGGCGCCCGACAACCTGGGAGGCTCGGCCATTTTCCAGCAGCACACGGTCGACCTCCACCTCCGTCAACACAGTCAGGTTGGGGCGTTGGCGGATCGGCTTGAGAAATGCCTTCGCCGCATTCCAGCGCACCCCGGCCTTCTGGTTGACCTGGAAGTAGCCGCAGCCCTCGTTGTCGCCCTGGTTGAAATCGTTGATGTTGGCGATGCCGATCTGGGCTGCCGCCTCACGAAACGCATCGAGGATTGGCCACGACAGGCGCTGCTGCTCGACGCGCCACTCGCCACCATCGCTGTGGAATTCCGAGCCACCGGCAAAGTGGTTTTCGCTGTGTTTGAACAGCGGCAACACATCGTTCCAGGCCCAACCCGTGTTGCCTGCTGCCGCCCAGCCGTCGTAGTCCTGGGCCTGGCCGCGCATGTAGATCATGCCGTTGATGGACGAGCAGCCGCCGAGCACTTTGCCCCGTGGGTAACTCAGGGCGCGACCTTGCAGGCCGGCCTGCGCTTCGGTTTTGAAGCACCAGTCGGTGCGCGGGTTGCCGATGCAGAACAGGTAGCCGACGGGGATGTGGATCCAGGGGTAATTATCGCGGCCACCGGCTTCGAGCAGCAGGACGCGGTGGGCCGGGTTGGCGGACAAACGATTGGCCAGCAGGCAACCGGCGGGGCCGGCGCCGACCACGATGTAATCGTATTCAGCAGTTGCAATGGGCATCTGGGGGCTCGCTTGTTTTTCTTGTTGACCCCATCCTAGTTGTTAGTTTTCGTCTTAAAAATGTTAGTTTTTACCCAGCTGCTGTGCGTTTTTAAACAGCGCGGTCCGGGCTCAGGCAATGGAGGCGATATGTTCGACTGGAATGACCTGCGGTTTTTTCTCGAGTTGCAGCGCAGTGGCCGCCTGCTCACCGCCGCGCAACGCTTGAAAACCACGCATGCCACCGTGGCCCGGCATATCGAGGCCATCGAGAAAAGCCTCGGCACCGCGCTGTTTGTGCAACACGCCCAAGGCTACGAACTGACACCCGCGGGCGAGGCGCTGCTCAAACATGCCGAAGTCATGGAGAACGTGGCGCTGCTGGCCGAAGACGAACTCACCCACTCAGCCGCGCCCTTGGGCAAGATCCGACTGGGGGTGGCCGAAGGTCTGGGCGTGATGTTCCTCGCCGGGCGCATGGGCGGGTTGTTCGAGCGTTACCCAGGTCTGGAAGTGGAGCTGGTGGCCGTACCGCGTTTTGTCAGCATCCTCAATCGCGAAGCGGAGATCAGCATCCACCTGGAACGCCCCAGCGTCGATCAATTGGTGACACGCAAACTCACCGACTACCGCCTGGCGCTGTATGCCAGCCGCGCTTATCTTGCGTGCAACCCGCCGATCGAAAAGCGCGAAGACCTCGCCGCCCATGCCTGGATCGATTACGTCGATGACCTGCTGTTCAGCCAGGAACTGAAGTTCCTCAACAGCTTCTGTCGCAACCCCAAGGTGGTGTTCCACAGCACTAGTGTGATCGCCCAGCACCAGGCGGCGCGTTCGGGGTTGGGTATTGCCGTGTTGCCATGCTTTATGGCGGCTGGCGACAAGGATTTGGTGCCGTTGCTGCCGGCAGAGAGCATCCAGCGCAGCTACTGGATCAGCTCGCGTCGGGAGTTGCACAAGTCGGTGCGGTTGCGGGTGTTGTGGGATTATGTGGTGGAGTTGTGTGCACGGGAGCAGCGTTTGCTACTCGGCGAATCCCGCTGACACACACGGACTAAAAGGTGGGAGCTGGCTTGCCTGCGATGGCGGTGTATCAGTCACTCATGTGCAAGCTGACCCGCCGCCATCGCAGGCAAGCCAGCTCCCACATTTGATCTGAGTTTGATTTTAGAGCTTGACTACCTGATGCACCTGCTCGGCACACGCCCGAGCCTCGTCAATCATCTTGCCGAACGCATCACTGGCCACTTCAGCATGGGTCAGCCAGCGTTTCTTCTGGCTCAGGCGATAGTGGTAGCGCAGCGAGCCATCCTGCAGTTTTCCGTCCAGGTCCAGGTCGTACCAGGGCGAGCGCACTGTGCAGCCGGGGATGGCTTTTTCCATCTTCCCGCCTGTCAGGGTGTAGGTGTAGTCGTAGGTTTCCGGGTTGCCCAGGTAAAGGTCGGCCTGCTGCCCCTGGCGGCGATAGTTGATGTAGCCCTCCCAACGGTCTTTCAACGACGGGTCGGTGTAGACATAGTCATTGGCCAGTTTTTCCAGGGCGCGCTGATCATTCATGCGCGCGGTGACGCTGTAACCGTCATGCACCACAAAGCCGGTAGGTTCACGGGTGATCTGGCAGTCGCTGATGTCGTTGCCGAAGTTGGCGCAGATATTCTGGTCGGTGGCGGTGGTGCCTTGCTGGCGGTCGGCAACGCTCATTTGCATCAGCGGCAGGCGGCTGAAGGTGATCGTCGCCTTCACCGCGCCATCTCCCTCTTTGCCGTACTGCACCTGTTTGTCCAGGCGGATCGAGACTTCGGGGCGTTCCAGCGGGATGCGCTCTTCGCGCACCTGGCCGTGGGCGTCGTTGACCAGCACCCAGCGGTCCTGAATGTCGGGCATGATCTGGCCGGGGGCGAAGACCGGATTGGTCGGGTCAAGCCACCACACCTGGTCATTCACTTCGGCACGCACGATGGCGTGGTTAGGCGCCTGGGTACCCGGAATCAGCAAGGCATCGACCACATCGCCACGGCTCACCCAGGCGGTCTCGGCCTTGATGCCACTGGCCTTGAGCATGGCCGTCAGCAGCGTCGCCAGGTCCTTGCAGTCGCCGTAGCCATGCTGCTCGATTTCCGCCAGGCTGAATGGCACATAACCACGCTCGCTGGCCCGCCAGTCACCCAGGTAGCGATAGTGATCATTGATGTGCTGCATTAGCGCAGCCACTTGCTCGGCCGGTGCCAGGCTGCGTGCGGCGGCCACGGCGGCGGCGGCTTGCGCCGGCAGGTTGGCGCCGAGAATCTGGTTGTAACGCTGGGCGAAATCACCGAAGTAAGCCTGGCGTTCCACGGCGCTACCGACTTCCAGGCGTGGGATGCGTAGCAGGGCGGCAGCGGAGGATTCATTGATGTAGTTGAGGTAGATCGGGGCTTTAAGCGCCACGTCCAGGGTCTTGCCGTTGCTCGAAGGGGTCACGTTGAACGCGTCGAACATTTCACTGCGCCACTGGATCGGGCGTTCAGCGGTAAAGCGCGCCTTGAAGCGGTCACGGCGGGCCGCGCCGGGACCGAACTTGAGCACGTAATGGAACTGGGTCATCAGCGGTTTGGCCGGGTAGTGCTGGCGTACGGTGTAACGGATCTTTGTGCCCACGCGCAAGTTGGGGAAGGCCAGGGAGGTTTGTTTGTCGCGACTGAAGCCCTGGTCGGGGTTGGGCGCGCTGCGCGTGTCGATTTGCGTGGCCGCCAGGGGGACCGGCTTGGCGCCAGGCTGGGTGGACTGTGCGCTGATCACCTCAAAGGTATCGCCTTCGGAGTAATCGAAGTCGATGCGCGAAAGCATTTCGCGGCCGTTGGGCTTGAGGATCGTGTAGCGGTAAGTGGTGGTGCAGTCGGTACTGGCGTCGCGGTTGAAGTGGCAGTGCAATTCGGTGTCGTTGGCCAGCGGCGCTTCGGCAATAGGTTGCAGGGCAGCGCTGACGGAATGGGAAACAAGCCCCAGACTGATGGCAATCAAAGGGCGGTGAAACGAAAAACGGTACATGGGCGCCTCGGGTGACACATTGAAACAGCTACCCGGCGGGTAGCGAGAAGGCGCCGGATGATAATGTGTCTCAACGGCAAAAGCCAGGATTGTTCGACAATTTATCCGTCTGAAAGGCCCGTGCTAGAGCCTTTCTTTGACTTAAGTCAGGTTTTTTGCCAGTCGGTTTCGGCGGTTTTTAAAGAAACCAGCGATATTCCCGGGCATGAATCTCTTGCTGGAAAGCCAAGTGATCCTGGCGCTTATTCTCGCAATATACATCGACAAATTCCGCGCCCAGTTTGTCGCGCACTACCGGTTGCTGCTGCATGGCGCGCACGGCGTCGAGCATCTCCACCGGGAAATCGGTACCGCTGTTACGGTCTTCGTTCAGCGATGTGATCGGCTCGCGCTTGGCCTCAAGCCCATGCTCCAGGCCCATCAGGATCGCCGCCAGCACCAGGTAGGGGTTGGCGTCGGCGCTGGCCAGGCGGTGCTCGATCCGCAGGTTGCGCGGGTCGGACTCGGGGATGCGCACGCACGCGTCACGGTCTTCAAAGCCCCAACTGGCGCGGGTGGCGGCGTTGACGGTGCCACCCAGGCGGCGCAAGGCATTGTGGTTGGGCGCGAAGATCGGCATGCAATGCGGCAGCAGCTCCAGGCAACCGGCCACGGCGTGGCGCAGCGGTTGCTGTTGATGGGCGGCAAGCAGGTTATTGCCCGCCGCGTCGTAGAGGCTGACATGCACATGCATGCCGCTGCCGGGAAATTGCAGGTAGGGCTTGGCCATGAAACTGGCGCGGTAACCGTGCTTGAGTGCCACGCCCCGGGTGCTGCGGCAGAACAATGCGGCCCAGTCGGCGGCGAGCAAGCCGTCGTCGCAGTGGCCAAAGTTGATCTCGAACTGGCCGGGACCAATCTCGGCCGTGATCACTGTGATGTCGATACCCTGTTCCTGGGCGGTTTGCGCCATGTCGTCGAGCACTTCGCTGAAGCGCGAGAGCCGCTCGATATGCAGGTTGGGCTGGTCGTCGGCGTCACCACTGAGCGGGTCTCGGGCAAATTGCGGCAGGCCGTTGTCGAGCTTTTTATCGAACAGGTAAAACTCCAGCTCAAACGCTACCACCGGGTGGATGCCCTTGTGCTGCAAGCGTTCCAGCACCTTGGTCAATACTTCGCGGGGCTCGAACTCGATCGGCGCTGCGGTGCCGTCCGAGGTGATGAGCATTTGCCCCAAGGGCTGCGATTCCCAGCTAACCGGCTTCAATGTGCCCGGCACCAGGCGGCGATTGGCATCCGGGTCACCGTCGTTGAAGCAGTAGTCGCCAATCTTGAACAACCCGCCCTGAGCCCCCAGCAATACCGCGTTCTGCGGCAACTTCAACGGGCTGCCGGCGGCGACTTTTTCAAGCATCTCCACCGGGTAGCGCTTGCCGTAGAAATGCCCGGGAATATCCAGGGCGATCAGGTCGACATAACGCACGTCGGGGTGGTTCTGGCGAAAGGTCCGTACTTCGGCCAGCAACGTTGCAGATGGGCTTTTCACGGGTGCAGCTCCTAGTTGTAAACCCACAGGACGCGGGCGGGCAGGTCGGTCAGGTTGGCGTAGCGGCAGTGGGCGAAACTGGCCAGGTGGAAACTGTCGCCTTCGTAGAGGGTGACTGCATCGGGCTCACCCTCAACCCACAGGGTCAGCTCGCCCTCCAGCACAAAGCCAGCCTGCTCGGCGCGATCGCTCATGCTTTGCTCGCCGCTGTTGGCACCGGGGGCCAACAAGCTGTCGAGCATCGAGAAAGCACCGTTCATGCTCGGCGACACCAGGATATCGGTGATGCCATTGGCGTAATACACCGTGCGCCGCTCGTTGGGGCGTGTCACCCAGTCCACCGCTTTGGGTTTGGGCAGGCTGTAGAAATAGGTGGTGGGCACATCGAGGGCGTGGCTGATGGCGGTCAGGTCGGCGACGGTGGGTTGCGACAACCCGCGTTCCACTTGGGACAGAAAACCCACCGAGCGCTCGATCTTTTGCGCCAATTGCGCCAGGGTGAGTTTCTTGTGCTTGCGCAGGTCATGGATCAGGGTCGCGAGAGTGGCGAGTTCTTGTTGCTGGTTCATGAAATTTAGTTCGAATAATTTCATGAAAAATTACAGGATTAATTTCATGGAGGCAATCGGGGTGGAACTCAAAGCGCATTTATTCTCGCTGGGACAGGAGCTGCAGGGCTGTACTACGCGATCGGATGCGGATCGATTGGGACAATTGTTGGCCGGACTGTATGGGTCAGCAAGGCCGAGCTGGCCACAGGGGAAACTGAGCGGGCTGAATGATTCTGCGCCGCCGCGGTCGGAACCTGGGTACGCACCATTAATTGAAGGAGCACCCATGAAGTCGAAAACCTTAGCCGCTTGCCTGCTGGTCGCTGCCAGCTTTTCCACCGCCAGCGCTGTAGTGCAAGCCGGCGATACCCCTCAGGAAACCGTGCAACCTTCAAACATCAACGCCCGTGATTTGAAAGAAGGGGACCGCGCCCCGGACATGTTGATGCGCGAGGAATCAGCGATTAAAGACTGGAAAAAGCGCGGCCTCAAACAGCCTGAGGATGAGAGCCAATGGGCGCGTGTAGGCGACAAGTACGTCCTGCTCAAGACCACCAACGGCACTATCCTTGAGATTACGCCGGTCAAGAAATAATTCTGCCGGGCCACCTGCTCGTTTCGTGGTTCATGCGTTAAGGTAACCGACCGCAATGGTCGCGTTACCTTCACAGGAAAGAAGCAGGATGCTTGCCACAATAAGAACCTACCCGCGCACCGTGAACCTGCTGCTGTGCGCCACCTTGCTGCTGACGTTGGCCAAGGCCATCACCTTTCCCTACCTGGTGATCTACCTCACCAGCCACTTCGCCCTGGACATTAGCCAGGTTGGCCTGGTGATCGGCAGTTCGCTGATCGTCGGCTCGCTGCTCAGCGTATACGGCGGTTTCCTGGTCGACCGCATCAACAGTTATCGGCTGTTGCTCGCATTGAGCCTGGTGTTTGTACTGGGATTTATCGGCACGCTGTTGGCGCAGGATATCTGGGCGTTCTATGGCTGCCTGATCCTGATCAACCTGGCCTACGCGGTCATCGACATTGCGGTGAAAGCCGGTTTCGCCAGCCTGCTGCCCGAAGACGCACGCAGTGAAGTGTTTTCCATCAAATACACCCTCACCAATATCGGTTATGCCGTGGGGCCGGCCTTCGGGGCGATGGTGGCCAAGCTGGATATCAGCCTGCCGTTTATTCTGTCGGCACTGCTGGGGCTCGGTTTTTTCCTGCTGTATTGGCGGTGGGGCGACCGCACCTTGGCCACTGTGGATGCCACGCAAAAACCGGTGCCGTTTCTGGCCGTCGCCCGCGTGCTGCTGCAAGATCGTCGCCTGGTGTGTTTCACCCTCGGCGGTTTGCTCAGTGCGGTGGTGTTCGGCCAGTTCACGGCCTACCTGTCTCAATACCTGGTTACCACCACCACCGCCGAATACACCTACACCGTGATCAGCGCAGTGCTGACCACCAACGCCGTGCTGGTGATTGCCTTGCAGTACCTGATTGGTCGGCGCATCTCGCATCGCTATCTCAGCCAGTGGCTGATCGCGGGCTTGAGCATGTTCATGCTGGGGTTGATCGGGTTCGCGCTGTCCACCAGCGTGTTGTGGTGGGTATTGGCAATGGCGGTGTTTACCGTGGGAGAAATCATTGTGTTCCCGGCCGAGTACATGTTTATCGACCGAATCGCCCCGGACCACCTGCGGGGCATGTATTACGGGGCGCAGAACTTGTCCAATCTTGGTGCCGCGCTGGGGCCGGTGCTGTGTGGTCTGGTGCTGGCCAGCCTGCCGGCCCACTACATGTTCTACATGCTGGGGGCGTTTATCGTTGGCGGCGGGGTGTTCTATTTCATGGGAGCGGCGATGAAGGCAAATCATCCAGTGTGAGCTTGCCGACGTTGTTGCTTTGCAGTTCGTAGCGCAACTCATCCACCATCTTCGCCACTTCCTGGGGGGTTTGCAGGCGGTTGGTGCTGATGCCGGTAACCACCAGGTCGACACGGCCGGTTTCTGCGTCGTAGACCTTGAGGGTCAGGGACGCATCCCGGCACAGGGTGAATTCGCACGTCAGCGGTGACAGGCCTTCTTCGATGCAGTTGCGCAGTTGAGAGAGGGTAAACATGCAGGTTCCTTCAAGGCATAAATACGATCCCTTGAAGGTTATGGCGTGCACCCTCGCGCCATAAGGCGAATTCGCACTAGGTGAACTAGTGCATTTGCAAGGGTCAGGGTTTGGTTTTAAGGCGCAATTCACCGGCGAACAGCCCACGTTCACGGGCCCACACGATGGCCGCGCTGCGGCTGTGCACCCCCAGCTTGGAATACACCGTGGCCACGTGGTTGCGTACGGTATTGGGCGCCAGTTTCAGGCGCGAGGCGATTTCCTTGTCCGCCAGGCCCTCGCAGATCAGGCCCAGCACATCACGCTCACGGGCGGTCAGGTCGGTGAATGAGACATTCGGCAGGTTGGGGCTGTTGACGCTCTTGGCGTTGGCCAGTTTCTCGATCAGGGTCTGGCTGAACCAGGACGCGTCCTGCATGACTTCCTCGATGGCCGCCACCAGTTCCAGCTCCGAGCGTTTGCGTTCGGTGATGTTCATCAGCACCAGCAGGTAGCAGGGCACGTCCTGGATGATCACCGTGTCGGCGGACACCACGCAGTCGATCACCTCGTTGCCTTTCTTGCGCACCTTGAGGTCCTGGCCGTCGAGGTTGCCGGCTTTTTCCAGGGTGGCGAACAACTGCGCGCCGGCCTGGGGGCTGTCGATAAAGTTGATGTCTTCGATGGATTTGCCGATCAACTCCTCGCTGATGTAGCCGGTGATGGTCATGAAGGCTTCGTTGACATCCACCACCTGGCGGTTGTCGGCGCTGCACACCAGGGTCGGCACCGGCGTCAGGCGGAAGGATTTGGCGAAGCGCTCTTCACTCTGGCGCAGGGCAACTTCCGCTTTGCGTCGCGGCTCAAGGTCAGTGAAGGAAAACAACATGCAGTCTTCCTCGTTCATGTCCAACGGTTGGCCGGCGACAATCACCAGTTTGCTGCCACCTTCGGGCAATCTCAGTTCGGCCTGCATTTGCGGAATAGTTGCGCCTTCGCCCAGGCGCTGGATCGCCAGGTCTTTGCGCTCGGCCTGTTCCAGCACGTCCAGTTCATACACGGATTTGCCGATGACCTGGTCGCGGTTGTAGCCGGTCATCTCCAGGAAACCCTGGTTGACCTTGATGTAGCGCAGGTCGCTGAGGCGGCAGATCACGGCGGGTGCGGGGTTGGCGTTGAAGGTTTTTTCAAAGCGTTGCTCGGCGCTCGCCCATTCGGTGGCGTCGCTGAGGATCAGCACCAGCAACTCCGGCTCACCCTGCGCGTCGGACAGTATCAGGCTGCGCAAGCGGTGCACCCAGTAGCGACTCTCGTCGGCGGCAGGGGTGACTTCCACCACCACATCGCTGAAATCTTCACCAGCGGCCACGCGGCTTAACGGGTAGCTGTCCAGCTGTAAAGGATGGTTATTGCGATAGCGCAAGGCGAAACGCTCGGCGTAGGCCTCGGTATTGGCGCCCAGGTCTTCGACGGCGCTGACCCCGTGCATGGTCAAGGCAGCGTCATTGGCCCAGAGGATGGTCTGGTCGACCTCGGCCAGAATCACACCGTCGGACAACCCGGAAATGATCTGCTGCAACTGGCGGCGATTGGTTTCTTTGGCGAGAACATCCTGGGTCATAACGTCTCCGAGGGGGCGAGGCTTGAGTGCATTCGAGTACGACATCCCGGCTTCAGGATAGTGCAGAGAATTTGCCTCGGGGGGAGTGCGAATGCACCAGCCGGTCTGGTGCATATGGGCCAGGACTGAACGTATGTCGTTTCGCCACACTCACACTCAACAAGGCGTATTGCCTTGCTCCCAAATTTGAAAAGGACCTTTGTATGACCACTGTCTATGAAACCAATCGATCGCTATTTCGTGTGTCATGGAGCTCGGTATTGGCCGGTAGTGCAATCGCACTGGTGACCTACCTGGTGTTGAGTGTGTTGGGGACGGCTATCGGCGCCAGCGCCGTTGACCCGATGGAAGCAGGCAACCCGTTGAGCGGCTTCGGCACGGGTGCGGGTATCTGGTTGTTTGTCTCGACCTTGGTCGCCATCGCATTGGGTGCGTTTGTGGCTGGACGTACGGCGCCGGATCGCGGCGGCCTGCACGGGGTGCTGACCTGGACCCTGACCACCTTGTTGACCACCTGGCTGTTGGCAGGCTTGGCTTCCAGCGTCGTCGGCACTGCCGGCAACGTCGTGGGTAAAGGCTTGTCTGCTGCCGGCAGTGGCATTGCGGCCGCAGCGCCGGGGATCGGCAACAGCATCAAGCAGCAGCTGAACGAGCAGGGGATCGAGCTGGACTGGAACAGCCTGCAAGGCCAACTCGATACCTTGCTCAAGCAAAGCGGCAAGGCGGAATTGGACCCGGCCAACGTTGAGCAAAAAGCCGACCAGGCGGCTGCCGATGGCAAACAGTCGGCCACCGATGCAGCGACCAACCCTGCTCAGGCCGGTGACGAGCTCAAGCAGTGGTTTGAACGCGTGAAAGCGTCGGGCGAGCCAGCCTTGAATGCAGCGGATAAAGAGGCCCTGGTCAACATCGTTGCGGCCCGTACCGGCAAGAGCAAAGAAGAAGCCACCCAGATTGTCGACAACTATGCCCAGGCTTATCAGCAAGCCATGCAGAAGGTCGATGAGCTGAAAAAACAGGCTGAACAAAAAGCCCGTGAAGCCGGTGAAGTGGCGGCCAAGCAATTGTCCCGCGCTGCCTGGAGCACCTTGGCCATGCTGCTGTTGGGCGCGGCCTTGAGCTTCTTTATCGGTCGTATCGCGTTGACTACCCGTCGCGTGCCTTTGGCGTAAAACTGTCTGCGGCAAGGACGCCGCCTGTGGGAACGGGTAAAATGCTGGCCTTTTACCCGTATCCCGCAAAGGTGCCCCTTGAGCGCAGGCAAAGCCGTTGGACTGTTATTACTCACTTCTCTGTTGGCGGCGTGCGGCACCTCGCCGCCACGCACGCCCAACGACCTGTGCGGCATCTTTCGCGAAAAAGATGACTGGTACGACGCCGCCAAGGTCACGCAAAAGCGCTGGGGCGTGCCGATCCAGGTGCCGTTTGCGATCATGTATCAGGAGTCGGGCTTTCGCTACGACGCCAAGACCCCGCGTAAATACCTGTTGTGGATCATCCCCTGGGGCCGAGTGTCCACCGCTGCGGGCTACGCCCAGGCCAAGGATGAAGTGTGGAACGACTACCGCAAAGCCACCGGCCGCAGTGGTGCTGATCGCGAAGACTTCGACGACGCCATCGACTTTATCGGCTGGTACATGGACAAGACGTACACCATCAACGGTGTCTACAAATACGACGCCTACGGCCAATACCTGAACTACCACGAAGGCTGGGGCGGCTATCGCCAGCGCACCTACGCCAGCAAAGCCTGGCTGCCGCCGGTAGCGAGCAAGGTACAGGCGCGCTCGCAGATGTATGCGCGGCAATATGCCGGGTGCAAGGATGAGTTGGGGCGAGGCTTCTGGAGCCGGTTCTGGCATTGGTTGTAGAAACCGGGGCTGCACGCAAATCAAAATGTGGGAGGGGGCTTGCTCCCGATAGCAGGGTGTCAGTCAATGATGCAGGGGCTGATGCACCGCCATCGGGAGCAAGCCCCCTCCCACAGTAGATTGCGGTACGGCGCTGGTTCTGTGGCGAGGCTGTTGGCAGCCTGACAGCGGACGGCTATCTAATTGGCAGTGACCAACGAAGACTAGCCACGTGATTCGAACGGCGCAAGCGGTTGGGATTCTCTCGCAAGGGTCCTTCAAGTTAAAGGGAAATGTCATTGTTCCGACTGTTCCTACGCTTGCCAAACCCAGCCGAATCTGGGAAAACCCAGCCTTTCACCCTTCAATGAGACCCCCATGAGCAACGACGAACTGCAAGTCACCGACATCCGCCTGGGCACTGGCAAAACCGTGGTCAAGGGCGCGCTGATCACCACCCAGTACACCGGCACCCTGGAAGATGGCACGGTGTTCGATTCGTCTTGGGAGCGGGGCAAACCGTTCCAGTGTGTGATCGGTACCGGTCGCGTGATCAAGGGTTGGGACCAGGGCTTGATGGGCATGCGGGTTGGTGGCCTGCGCGCCTTGTACGTGCCGGCGCACCTGGCCTATGGCGAGCGCTCGATGGGCGCGCATATCAAACCCAACAGTAACCTGCGTTTCGAGATTGAACTGCTGGAAGTGCTGACGCGGGATGATTGAAGAGATTGAATATGGCCTCATATGGAGGCGGCGCTTGATTTCTCCAGCTCCTTGCTTTCAACCGTGATCCCAAATCTGCCGTACAGCTCCTTTCGCCCCTTGGGCGTCAAGGCCAATGCTCGACTATCAAGGTCCTGGATCACCCATTTGCGGCTTATAACGGCTTGTAGAACAGCGGCCCCCAGTGCGCCGCCGAGGTGAGGGCGGCGCATGCTCCAATCCAGGCATGAGCAAGCGAAACGACGTCGCTGTGCCCTTACGGTTTCTATCTCGACACCGAGCCCTGTCATCGCTTTTTCGCCCTCTGCGGTGAGCTGATACGTACCGTCACCAGCGACTGGCATGCTCAACCAGCCGGCGTCGATGAAATAGTCGTGCAGTTGTACAGCCAGGGATCCTGCCATGTGGTCATAACAGGTCCGCGCCAACTGCAATCGACTGGGGGCCGGCGAAACGAACTGGGTCTGCGCGTTTCGGCTGATCACCATGAGAGCTTCAATAGCTTGGGCCACGTGCGCGTCTGCCAGGCTGAAGTAGCGGTGCCTGCCCTGCGTGTTCAGTTTTATCAAACCGTCCTCTTTGAGCCTTGCCAAGTGCGCGCTCGCCGTGGATGCGCTGACGTCGGCGATGACTGCCAATTCGGTGCTGGTACGGGCGTGACCGTCCATCAGCGAACAAAGCATTTTCGTCCTCGCGGGCTCCGCAATGGCGCCTGCGACACGGGAAACAGCAGTGTCATTGCTTTGGGAATCCATATTTCGTTCCTGAGCGAATTGTGGGGGTGACGATTGCTCGATAGTAGCCGTTCTTTGTGAAAAGGACTGCCAAAATGACGCCGTTTGAAGCCGCTACTCATGTCGATCCCTACGTTTATTACTCATGCCTCAGGCAGCAAAGGGAACTGTTGTTCGATGCAGATCTTGGTGTATGGATTGCCAGTGGCGCCGGCGTTGTCCAGGCCATTCTGGAACATCCCGACTGCCTTGTACGTCCACTGCACGAGCCGATTCCGGCTGCCCTTGGGCAAGGCGCCGCAGGCCATATTTTCGGTCGTTTGATGCGCATGAACGAGGGGGCGCAACATCAGTGCCCGCGCGGGGTTATCGAGCCCATCCTGGCCTCGATGGGCACGCAAAATATCGCAGGCCTCGTGGCGCAGGTTGTGGAGACATTTGATATCTCGGGCGATAACCCGAATGAGTGGATGTTCACGTTACCGGTTTCGGTCATTGCGACTTTGATAGGTTTCACATCCAGCCAGTTACAGGAAGTCGCGCAGCTGACACGGGATTTTGTTGCCTGTCTGTCGCCGTTAAGTGACGAGGCTCAACTCGGTAAAGCCCATTGCGCGGCGGCACGGCTGAGCCAGATGCTCCAGGCGCTGCTGAATAACGATGATAAAGGTAGTGGTGTGTTGGGCCGTCTTTATAGCGATTACGACGCTTCAGCCTGGGAAGACGATGATGCATTGATAGCGAATCTGATCGGGCTATTGTCACAGACCTGCGAAGCCACCGCCGGGCTGATCGGCAACAGCCTCATAGCGCTCCAACGTAAGCCTGAGCTGTTTGAAGGCATGCAAGCCACACCGACGCTTGTCGCTGAGTGGGTGGCAGAGGTCGCGCGCCACGATTCACCGGTACAAAACACTCGGCGGTTTGTTGCCAGGCGATGCACGATTGGCGACAGCGTTTTAGAGGCGGGCGATACCATTTTATTATTGCTCGCTGCTGCCAACCGAGACCCCAGCGCCAACCCAGACCCCGACAGCTTCTTGCTCAAGCGAGCGCAACGACGAACCTTCAGCTTCGGCTCAGGCAGACATCAATGTCCAGGCCAACCCTTGGCATTGGCTATTGCCTCAGAAGTGATTTCGGCATTCTTGCATCGACAGCCCAACGCTTCTGCCCGTGATTATCGCTGGCGTTATTTGCCTTCCCTGAATGGCCGTATCCCGCAGTTCTGCCGTGATGAGGAGACTCAACAATGATCGCTGTTATTTTTGAAGCCTGGCCGCACGAGGAGCACTACCAGCGTTATCTCGACCTCGCTGCCGAACTCAAGCCGCTGCTTGCTCAAATCGATGGTTTCATTTCAGTTGAGCGTTTCCAGAGCCTCAGTGAACCTGGAAAACTGCTCTCGCTATCATTCTGGCGTGACGAGGAAGCAATCCAGCAGTGGCGCAGCCTTGAGCTACATCGAGCAGCTCAATCAGAAGGCCGTCGGCAGGTTTTTGCTGACTACCACCTGCGTATTGCTCAGGTAGTGCGCGATTACAGTCTCGAAGATCGTGTCCAAGCGCCGGCCGATAGCAGGCAAGCTCATGAATGAAAGCAGCACACCGCCTGCTCTAGGAGCGAGCAAGCTCGCTCCTAGAGTCATTACCTGAACCCATCCTGAAGAATTTTCGTATTCTCCACGCTGGCACTTTCCTACAGTTTACTCGGCCACCATCGGGGCGTAAGCTTCGCGCGTTTTCATTAATAGCGGAGACCCTCAGTGGGTACTTGTTCGAGTGACAGTCGTCGGCCGGTTTCGGTAACCGGCATCTACTTGGCAAGGTAACGCGCATTTTCCAGATGCCGTTGTCTCGCCTCACAAAGCGAGAAGCGGTATCCCGGCAGTGGCCCGTCCTGGCGCCTGCCTGAATCCCTCTCATCGACGCTGACCAGCACCGGGGTAACGCCTGGATGCTACGGACGCGCCTGCCTTTTACGGTGGGCGGGCCAGGTTCGGCTGTGCCTGTGTGACGGGCGCGGTGTGGACGGGCCGTACCTGCACGGCGGTTTTCCTCGCGCAGGAGCTACACCATGAACCTCACGCTGCTTAAAGAGTTCTTCGCCGGTTTCCTGCGGACCCGGCATATCGCTCGGCATTTTCGCCGTCTGGCGATGCTTGAGACTGTGACCGACGCCGGTGTCAGCCGCGAAGTACCGCCCAGCCTGGCGCACACCCTGGTGGCGTCGGCCAACCGCAGCGCCGTGCAATTGCTGGGTGTGCTGGGCAGCCACGCCGAGGGCTTGAGCACCCAGGATGCCGACGCGCTGCGCGTGCAATACGGCCTTAATGAAGTCGAACACGAGCAGCCGCTACCGTGGTGGGTGCACCTGTGGCACTGCTACAAAAACCCGTTCAACTTGCTGCTGACCTTGCTGGCGGTGATCTCCTGGCTGACCGAAGACATGAAGGCCGCCACGGTGATTTTCTCCATGGTGGTGCTCTCGACCCTGTTGCGCTTCTGGCAGGAAGCCAAGTCGAACAAGGCCGCCGACGCCTTGAAGGCCATGGTGAGCAACACCGCGACGGTGCTGCGCCGCGACGCTGCCAAACGCATTGAGCTGCCGATCAAGCAACTGGTGCCGGGCGACCTGATTGTGTTGTCGGCCGGCGACATGATCCCAGCCGACTGTCGCGTGCTCAGCGCCAAGGACTTGTTTGTCAGCCAGGCGGCGATGACCGGTGAGTCCATGCCAGTGGAGAAGTTCGCCCATCAGCAGGACGCCCAAACCCGTAACCCGCTGGAGCTGGAAAACATTCTGTTCATGGGTACCAACGTGGTGTCCGGCGCGGCCACGGCGGTGATCCTGGCCACCGGCAACAGCACTTATTTCGGGGCCTTGGCGCAACGGGTCACGGCGACTGACCGTGGGGCTACCTCGTTCCAGCAGGGTGTCAACAAGGTCAGTTGGCTGCTGATTCGTTTTATGTTCGTGATGGCGCCGCTGGTGTTGTTCATCAACGGGTTTACAAAGGGCGACTGGACTGAGGCGCTGCTCTTCGCGTTGTCGATTGCCGTGGGCCTTACCCCTGAAATGCTGCCGATGATCGTCACCTCGACGTTGGCCAAGGGCGCGGTGTTTTTGTCGCGCAAGAAGGTCATCGTCAAGCGCCTGGACGCGATCCAGAACTTCGGCGCCATGGACGTGCTGTGCACCGACAAGACCGGCACGCTCACCCAGGACAGGATTTTCCTGGCGCGTCATGTGGATGTGTGGGGCCAGGAGTCCGAAGACGTACTGGAAATGGCCTACCTCAACAGCTACTACCAGACCGGCCTGAAAAACCTGCTGGATGTTGCGGTGCTGGAGCATGTGGAAATCCATCGCGAGCTGAAGGTCGGCACCGCGTTTCACAAAGTGGATGAGATCCCCTTCGACTTTAATCGCCGCCGTATGTCGGTGGTGGTGGCCGAGCGGGATCAGCCGCACCTGCTGATCTGCAAAGGGGCGGTGGAAGAGATTTTGTCGGTGTGCACCAGCGTGCGCCATGGCGACGTCAATGAAGCATTGAGCGAAGAGCTGCTGGCGCGCATTCGCCAAGTGACCGCCGCCTTTAACGAAGAAGGGCTGCGTGTGGTGGCAGTAGCCGCGCAGCCGATGCCGGCCGGGCGTGATACCTACAGCCTGGCGGATGAAAACAAGCTGACGTTGATCGGTTATGTGGCGTTTCTCGATCCACCCAAGGAAAGCACTGCTCCGGCTCTCAAGGCACTGAAGGCCCATGGCGTGGCGGTGAAAGTCTTGACCGGCGACAACGAACTGGTCACGGCGAAGATCTGCCGCGAAGTGGGCCTTGCGCAACAAGGCTTGCTGATGGGCAACGACATCGAAGCCATGACCGACGTCGAGCTGGCCCAGGCCGTGGAAACCACCAATGTGTTTGCCAAACTCACACCCAGCCACAAGGAGCGCATCGTGCGCCTGCTCAAGGCCAATGGGCACGTCGTGGGATTTATGGGCGACGGTATCAACGACGCGCCGGCGCTGCGCACGGCGGACATCGGTATTTCCGTGGACAGCGCCGTGGACATCGCCAAGGAAGCGGCCGACATCATCCTGCTGGAAAAAAGCCTGATGATCCTGGAGGAGGGCGTGCTGGAAGGCCGGCGCACCTTCGCCAACATGCTCAAGTACATCAAGATGACGGCCAGCTCCAACTTCGGCAACGTGTTCTCGGTGCTGGTGGCCAGTGCGTTTATCCCGTTTCTGCCGATGTTGCCGATGCACCTGCTGGTGCAGAACCTGCTGTACGACATCTCGCAGATTGCAATTCCGTTCGACAACGTCGATGACGAAATGCTCGCCACGCCGCAACGCTGGCAGCCGGGGGAGGTGGGGCGCTTCATGCTGTTTTTCGGGCCGATCAGTTCGATCTTCGACATCACCACGTTCGCACTCATGTGGTATGTGTTCGATGCCAACACCCCGGACCACCAGACCCTGTTCCAGTCCGGCTGGTTCGTGGTGGGGCTGCTGACCCAGACCCTGATCGTGCACATGATCCGTACGCCGAAAATTCCATTCCTGCAAAGCCGCGCTGCACTGCCGTTGATGCTGATGACGGGCGTGATCATGGCGGTGGGGATCTTTCTGCCGATGGGGCCGCTGGCGCACTACTTCAAATTGCAGGCGCTGCCGTCGTTGTACTTCGTATTTTTGCCAGTGATTTTGCTGGCGTACATGGCGCTGACCCAAGCGGTGAAGGGCTACTACATCCGCAAGTTTGGCTGGCAGTAATACGTTTTATGCAACACCGCAAAAAACTGTGGGAGCCGGGCTTGCCCGCGATGACGGTGTATCAGTCGCCTGATTCATTGGCTGGCGCGCCGCTATCGCAGGCAAGCCAGCTCTCACAGGGACCTGCGGTGCTTCCAATTTGCCGCTGCATTCATGGAGATTTTTTTATGCAGGCAATCAACAACATCAACCTCAACTCCCTGATCGATACCGTGGTCAGCCTCAGCGCGGCGTTTATTCTGGGTGGTTTGATCGGCTTCGAGCGCCAGTACCGCCAGCGCACCGCGGGCTTGCGTACCAATGTGCTGGTGGCGGTGGGCGCGGCGATTTTTGTCGACATGGCCAGCCGCCTCGGTGGTGCGGAAGGCGCTGTGCGTGTAGTCGCTTACGTGGTGTCGGGCATCGGCTTCCTGGGGGCCGGTGTGATCATGCGTGAAGAAGGCAATGTGCGTGGTCTCAATACGGCGGCCACCCTGTGGGCTTCGGCGGCGGTGGGCGCCTGTGCCGGTGCCGACCTGATCCTTGAGGCATTGCTGGGCACGCTGTTTGTGCTGGCGGCCAATACCTTGCTGCGACCGATCGTCAACAACATCAACCGCCAGCCACTGGACGTGGTATCGGCAGAGGTCACCAACATCCTTTACGTGATTGCGCGGCGCAGCCAGCAACAGGCTGTGATGGTCCTGTTGGAAGCCGAGCTGGCGCGCTGTAACTACCCGGCCAGCGATGTCGACGTGCGACCATTCGGCAGTGAAGAAGTGGAAATCGAGGCCACCCTGGCCGCAACGTCGGTCGATGGCGACGAGCTGGATGCACTGGTGACGCGCATCTCCACCTCAACCCTGGTGGTACAGGCCTTCTGGAGCCCGAGTACTACCGACTGACCCCTCTGGGCACGCCAGGATTGGCTAAGCTTGGTTGTGGAAAAATCCTACACGTAGTCAGGAATATCCCTTCAATTGAAACATCTTGGCGTTGCTAAGGTTGCGCACTTGCGGCTGTTGGGTCGTTGTGGTCCTGCGTCCGTGGTTATGCTGAGTTAATTGAAGGGGGCCAGACACCGCCTGGTTATCGTCATGAGGGTGTGCAGTGCCGCTCGTCGGAACTGTCATTTCTCACAGGTATCCAGTCCCGGTGTGATGTGTAAGGGTATTTTGTCCACATAGGGAAGTTTTATGAGCAAAGCATTAATTGTGGATGACCATCCGTTTATCCGCGCGACGGTCAAACACCTTCTGAAATCGGAAGGGTTTACTGAAATCTACCAAGCAGGGGATGGGGCAGATGCAATGCAGTTGGCCAGGGAGCAACGTCCCGAGCTGATTATTCTCGACCTTGCGCTGCCAAAACTGGGTGGGTTGGAGGTTATCAGCCGGGTCAAGGCACTGGCCCTGCCGTGCAAGATTCTGGTGCTCACCTCCTACATGGCGATGTTCTTTTCTACCCGCTGTATGCGTGCCGGCGCCATGGGGTTCGTGGCCAAGACCGGGGAGTTGGACGAGTTGATTAAAGCCATCAGGGCGATCAGGTCGGGCTACAGCTGCTTCCCCAGTTTGCCGACCAGTTCGGTACGCCGTGATGACCTGCAGGAAACGGAACGGCAAATGATCGAGTCATTGTCGGACCGTGAATTGACCGTATTGCAGATGCTGGCCCTGGGGCTGGGCAACAAGGAAGTGGCCGAGAAAATGCTGCTGAGCCACAAGACCATCAGCACCTACAAGACTCGACTCAAGGAGAAGTTACGTATGTCTTCGGTAGTGCACTTGTCCAAGTTTGCCCAGCGCAACCATCTCATCTGAGCTGCAAATGATCACCACCGCGTTGACCAGGTTCGTCGCGATCCTTTGGATGAGCCTATTACCATTGATCGCGGTGGCCTTTGAAGAGCCCCAGGCTTTGCAACTGTTGGGGCACTCCCACCTCGAAATCCCCAAAGTAGAGATGACCGAGGCTGATTGGCGCTGGCTACGCGAGCGGCGCACATTGGTCATGGGAATTTCTGCCCCCGATTACGTGCCTTTTGACCTGACCAATAACAACGATGAACTTGAAGGTATCACGGCCGACTTTGCCGCGCTGATTGGCCAGGCCCTGCATATCTCCATCGAGGTTCGGCGTTACGAAACCCGTGATGATGTGATCCAGGCCCTGAAGCAGGGTGGCGTGGATTTTCTCGGTTCCGCCAATGGTTATGAGGCTGCCGACAAGCAATTGCAGTTGTCTCGTTCCTACGCCAACGATCAACCGACCCTGGTGACTCGCAGCGGTGACAGCCAAGCGTTGAGTGACGACCTGGCAGGCAAGCGGGTGGCAATGCTGTATCACTATATGCAGCCCGACGCCGTCCGGGCATTTTACCCCCGTGCACAGCTGGAGCTTTTTGCCTCGACCTTCGAGGCCATTGGCGCCGTGGCGTTTGGTCGCGCCGATGTTTACCTGGGCGATGCCATCAGCAGCAACTACCTGATCAATCGCAACCACCTGAACAATGTACGCATGGCTGATTTTTCCGCCCTGGAGGTCAACCCGTTTGCGTTTGCCGTCACCCGCGACAATACGCGGCTGCTGCAGATCATCAATGCGGCGCTGGAGGCCATTCCCGCCAGTGAGCACATGGAGATCCTGCGCCGCTGGAGCGGTGGCAACCTGGGCATCGTGGGCATCGACCGGCTGCACTTGAGTGCCAATGAACAACGCTGGGTGCAGAAAAATCCACGGGTCAGAGTCGCGGTGCTAAACGACTTTCTGCCATTGTCTTTTATCGGTGACAAGGGGCAATTCGAAGGGCTGAGTGCGGAGGTGCTGTCGCGCATCAGCTTGCGCACCGGTTTGAAGTTCGATGTGGTCCCGGGCAGTTCGTTGCCGCGCCAGGTCAATATTGTCAGTGCGGGCACGGCGGATATGCTGGCGGTGGTCACCCCCAGTATGGAGCGTGCCGACAAAGTGCGCTTTACCCGGCCCTACCTGACCAACCCGTTTGTGCTGGTGACCCGCGACAGCCCTGATAGCCCGCTCACGCTGGAGGATATGGTCGGCAAACGCCTGGCCATGGTGACCGGCAATGGCCTGCATGATGAGATAGCGCGAAACTTTCCAGGGGTTGCGTTTATCGACGTGGAAAACCCGCTGCAAGCCATGGCGCTGGTGGCCAATGGCGACGCCGAGGGCGCCGTGAACTCGCTGATCAGTGCGCGCTATCTGATCACCCGGCATTACCGTGACCGCTTGCGTATCACCAGTACGGTCGGCACTGAACCGGCGCGCGTGACCTTCGGAGTCAACCGCAGTCAGTTGGAGCTGTATTCGATCCTGGACAAGGCACTGCTGAGCATCACACCGCAGGAAATGGATGAATTGATTGGCCAATGGCGCAGCGAAGTCATCATCGAGGACAGCTACTGGCTGCGTTATCGCAACGTGATCATTCAGGGCTTTGGGTTGGCCGCACTGTTGTTGGTGGTCACGCTGGGTTGGATCATCTACTTGCGCAGCTTGATTCGTAAGCGCGTGCAGGCCGAGCGGGCGCTCAGCGATCAGATGCGGTTCATGAGCGTATTGATCGACGGCACCCCGCATCCGATCTATGTGCGCGACCGCCAGGGTCGGTTGATGGCCTGTAACAATGCGTACCTCGATGTGTTTGGCTACAAACTTGAAGACGTGATCGGCAAGACGGTGATGGAAACCGACGTCGACAACCCTCCACAGGCCCAGTCGTTTCATGAGGATTACCTGCGCTTGATGGCTGCCGGCGAGCCGCAGATTCATGACCGGATACTCAAGGTGCCCAACGGCGATGTGCTGACCATCTACCAATGGATGCTGCCGTATCGCGACGGCGACGAGAAGGTGGTGGGTATGATTGCCGGTTGGGTGGACGTCAGCGAGCGTCATCGCTTGCTGGGCCAATTGCAGGAAGCCAAGGACGATGCCGACGCCGCTAACCGCGCCAAGACGACCTTCCTGGCGACCATGAGCCACGAAATCCGCACGCCGATGAACGCCGTGATCGGCATGATCGAGTTGGCCTTGAAAAATGCCGAACAGGGGCGGGCCGACCGTGATGCCTTGGAAGTGGCATCCGTGGCTTCGCGCGGCATGCTGGAGTTGATTGGCGACATTCTCGATATCGCGCGGATCGAGTCCGGGCATTTGTCGCTGACCCTGGAGCCGGCCAACCTGCGTGAGCTGCTGGCATCGGTGGCGCGCGTGTTCGAGGGATTGGCGCGAGCCAAGGGGGTGGCGCTGCAAGTCCAGCTGGAGCCGTTGGTTGAGCGGACGGTGCTGGTCGACCCGCTGCGCTTCAAACAGGTGGTGTCGAACCTGTTGAGCAATGCCATCAAGTTTACCGCCAGCGGCCAGGTAACCCTCGGGGCCCGGGCGGTAGTCGAGGGCGACCGGTTGAATGTGCAGCTATGGGTGCAAGACACCGGCATTGGGATCAGCGTCAAAGATCAGCAGCGATTGTTCAGCCTGTTTATCCAGGGCAGCAATAACCAGCAGTCGGCCCGCAGCGGTTCTGGCCTGGGGTTGGTGATCAGCCGCAGCTTGTGCGAAATGATGGGCGGCCAGCTGCACTTGAGCAGCGTGTTGGGGCAGGGCACCCGGGTGGATGTGACGCTGGCCCTGGCCCTGACGGACAGCTTGCCGGCCCACGCCGCACACACTGCTGATGCAGTGCCAGCGGGCCGTGCGCTGCGCATCCTGGTGGTGGATGACTACCCGGCCAACCGCTTGCTGCTGGCGCGCCAGTTGACCTTCCTGGGCCACCAGATCACTACGGCCGAAGATGGCGCCCAAGGGTTTGAGCAGTGGCGGACGGGACAATTCGACGGCGTGATCACCGATTGCAATATGCCCTTCAAGAATGGCTACCAGTTGGCGCGGGAGATTCGTGCGCAAGAACGTGAACGGGGTCAGGCACCTTGCCTGCTGTTGGGGTTCACCGCCAACGCCCAGCCGGAGGAAACCGAGCGCTGTCGGCAAGCAGGTATGGACGGCTGCCTGTTCAAACCCACCGGGCTGGACGACTTGCGCTCGGCATTGGCTTCGCGTTCCGCCGAGTTGGGCCCGCCACAAATGCAGGCGTTTGACTTGAGCACCCTGGTCGCATTGACGGGGGATGATCGCTCCGCGCTTATTGAGTTGTTGGCGCCGTTGCTCGACAGCCTGGAAACGGACCGTGCCTTGCTCTCACAGCTGTCAAACCAGGCCGACTTTGCCAAGCTGCACGACCTGGCCCATCGCGCCAAGGGTGGCGCACGGATGGTCAAGGCGCAGGGGGTGATCGCGTGTTGTGAAACATTGGAGGCGGTGTGTGAACAGCAGGACCGCCTGGCATTGGGCCCTGCGGTTGATGGCGTCAGTGAAGCGATCGGTATTTTGCAGCAAGGCTTGAACGCGTATTGCAATCAGCCTTGATCGCGGTTGATCGCCATTCAGGCGATTTGGGAAAACTCTTACGTAAACGGGGAACATGCCTGATTTTGTCGTCGGCATATGTCTGGAAAATGGGCGACGCTCACTGCCGAGCACTGCCTGCCCAGGGGTTTGCCATGCCAAACAAAGCACTGACCATCCTGATTGCCGATGAACAGCATCTGCAACGCCTGTACATCGAGAAAATGCTCAACCAGTTGGGGTATTACCGGATCGTGCCGGTGCAAACGCTCGAAGAAGTCCAGATTCTGACCTCCATTCCAGCCGAACCCTTCGATGCGCTCATCATCAATGCCGGGTTGCTGGACCATGCCATTGGGCTCCAGCAGTCAGTGCACCACGTGTTGATATACGAGCACATCGACCTGGGTGAGCCTGCCGGTGCAACGTCAGCGGTGCGGGTGCGTCTGCCGGGCGTGCCGGACAGCGTCAGCCTCGAACACTTCATGGACATCGTCGACCCATCCGAGGCTGCCCATGGCCTGCGGGTACTGCCGTGGCTACGGGAGTTGTCCCGGGCGCGGGTGGCCCGGGCCTAGCTTCGTTTCAACGCTGCTGCCGCATGTTGTTCCGCACCCCTCAGTTGGTTTTGTGAGATTCGCGCAGGCGTTCGGCCGCACTGCGCAACAACTGCTCGGTTCCGTCCCAACCCAGGCAACCATCGGTTACCGACACGCCGTATTGCATTGACGCGCTCAGCGGCTGGCAGCCTTCGAACAAGTGGCTCTCAAGCATCATGCCGATCAGCGACGTATCACCCTGCAAGCGCTGCTCCAGTACGTCATTGAATACTGCCGGTTGGCGCAGTGGGTCCTTGCCGCTGTTGGCGTGGCTGCAATCGACCATGATCCGCGCCGCCACTTTGGCCTTGGCCAGGTCATGTTTCACCTGGGCCACGCTCTGTGCATCGTAGTTTGGCCCGCGGTGACCGCCGCGCAGTACCAGGTGCGTGTCGGGGTTGCCTGGCGTCTGGATGATGGCGGGATGGCCTTGGCTGTCGACACCGAAATGGCGATGCGGGTGGGACGCTGAGCGCATGGCATCACAGGCAATCGCGACGCCGCCGTCGGTGCCGTTCTTGAAACCTACGGGCATGCCCAGGCCGCTGGCCATCTCGCGGTGGATTTGCGACTCGGTGGTGCGTGCACCGATGGCGACCCAACTGAGCAGGTCATCGAAGTAGCCGGCAGCCATGGGCTGCAACAGCTCGGTGGCGACCGGCAGGCCCAGGCGCAGCATTTCACGCATCAGTTCGCGGGACAGGGTCAGGCCGGCGGCCATGTCATCGCTGCCGTCCAGGTGCGGGTCGTAGGCCAGGCCTTTCCAGCCGATGGTAGTGCGCGGTTTTTCGACGTAGGCGCGGATCACCAGCAGCATCTGGTCGCTGACTTCAAGCGCGAGTTTCTTCAGGTTGCGTGCGTATTCCATGGCCGATTGCGGATCGTGGATCGAACACGGGCCGACAATCACCAGTAAGCGCGAGTCTTCGCCATTGAGGATGGCGCGTACGGCCTGGCGATGGGCGTGGATCTGTTCATGGAGGAACGGGCTGAGGGGCAACTGGTGTTTCAGCTCAAGGGAGCTGGGCAGGCGCTGGGTCAGGGCTTCATTGGCGCTGTTGAGGGTGCAGACGGGCAAAGCGGCGACGGAGGAGTTCATATTCAAGGCTTCCTGGGCAAGCGGCGGGTTGTTCCCGCGCGCTTGGCCTACTGGGGTGTTCGACAATTGGCCGTACTGGCGACGTGTGTTGGTTTGCCACCAATAGGTGACCGATCGGAGGCGGCAGACTGTCCCGAACGGAGCTGGCTAAATCGCCATGCAGTGCAAGTGTCGAAGCGGTAATAAGTGGCGTAGTTCATGGTGTGATTCCTTTAAGTGTTCTTGAACAAACAAAATGGTTAGCGGCTGAAAAACAAAACCCCCGGTCGGGGAGCCGACCGGGGGTTTAGATTTCTCTGGTAGGCGACCCCTTGAGTAGTGGGCGCCGATTTCAGGTATCAGGCGCGCCAGTGGCTAAACCAATACCCAAAATAAAAGCCGGCCAGTGCGCTCGAACCGTTCACGCGGGTAGCCGACACAGAGCGCAAGGCGCTGGCGGCAGGGCAAACCTGAGTGTGGGTGAGTTGCAACATGGTGGCTCTCCAAATGATGGGGGGGGAGCTTACTAGAGGCGCACGGGTGGATTCAATCAGTAATTTCTATTGCTTGAGGGTACTTACGGCTATGGGGTGAGTGTCGCTATGCTGGTGCCTCATAAACGATGTTGCCAGGACGCGACCATGACTGCCTTGACCCTTGCTGCGGCGCAAACCCTTTCCATTGCCGGCGACGTTGAAGCCAATATCGCACGGCATCGGGTGTTCATGCAGGCTGCGGCAGAGCAGGGTGTGCAATTGCTGGTGTTTCCGGAGCTGTCTTTGACCGGTTATGAACCCACGCTGGCCGCTGACTTGGCCATCGCTCCCGACTCGCCAGTGTTGGCGCCCCTGCGCGAGATGGCGCGCGAGTTGCAGCTGACGGCAGTGGTGGGTATGCCGATCCGCCTGGCCCCGCAAACGGATGTTTTGATTGGCGCCCTGGTGCTGGGCGCCGACGGCTCACTGGCGGTGTACACCAAGCAGCATTTGCATCCAGGCGAAGACGTGGCGTTTGCGGCCGGGCAGGGTGGTGCTGCACTCCAATGGGGCAATGACCGAATTGCCCTGGCGGTTTGCGCCGACTTCTCCCACGCCAGTCATCCGCGCCAGGCGGCGCAAGCGGGTGCCAATGTGTACGCAGCGGGCGTACTGATCAGCGAAGGCGGCTACGCAAAAGACAGCGCGCTGCTGCAGGGCTATGCCGCGAAGCATCGTCTGCTGGTGCTGATGGCTAACCACGGTGGCCCCTCGGGTGGCTGGGCCTGTGCAGGTCGCAGCGCGATCTGGGCCGCGGATGGCCGTTTGCTTGCAGCGGTACCCGGTGTCGGCGAAGCGCTGGTGATTGCCCGTCGCGACGACGAGCATTGGGTGGGCCAAGTGGTGGCCGTATAAATGGCTTTTCACCTGCGTGCTGCCACAGAACAGGATCTGCCGTTTGCGCGGGCCCTGACCCACGAGGCGATGAACCGCTACTACGTGCAAAACCAGCTGATTTGGTCCAATGCCGGCTTCGACACGGCCTGGGCCGGTCGGGAAAACTGGCTGATTTGCCGAGATGACCACACGTTGGGATTTATCAGCCTCAGTCGCGACGGTGGCGCTCTATACATCCGCGAGTTGCATTTGCTCCAGGCGTATCGCGGGCAGGGCGCAGGCACTTGGGTGCTGGAGCAGATAGCGCTGAAGGCACAGGCGCTGGGGCTGTTGCGGTTGACGGTGTTCAAGACCAATCCGGCCAGAAGGCTCTATCAGCGCATGGGGTTCAGCATTGTTGGCGAAGAGGATGGCTTCTGGCGGATGGAGCGTGTCTGTCGCGTACGCTAAACCCTGTGCAAAATCCTAATAAGCGCATACTGATTCAGGAGCCGACTTCCCTTGATGTTCCAGCCAGGCCTTGGCTTGTGCAGCGGTGCGGATTGCGGGCATAGTTCAAAACCGCTCAAGTTCGTTCAACGAAGAGATGAATGTGTCACCTCTTGATGTGTGCAAAATGGGATCATGCATCCAAATTGAGTGGAATCGGTTCGCGTTTAAGGCAAGAAAGAGAGCGACTCGGCCTGCCGCATAAAGTTTTTGGTGAAATCGGAGGCGTTGAAGCCAACGCTCAAGGCAAATATGAAAACGGCGGGCGTGCGCCCCAGGATTTCTGACCTTTTGCCCAATAAATTCGGTCGTCCGCCACCCGTTGGACGACTACCGGGCAGGCAAACTCCATATATATGACGCTTGCGGCTAGGTCTGTGCCCAGCTTTTTTGCTAAGGTGTTCAGCAATCTATAAGACCATATCGCGAGGTGTCTGCTTGATTAGGGTGCTAGTAGTCGATGATCATGATCTCGTTCGTACAGGCATTACACGAATGCTGGCTGACATCGACGGCCTGCAAGTAGTCGGCCAGGCTGAGTCAGGGGAGGAGTCTCTGATCAAGGCTCGGGAATTGAAACCCGATGTGGTGTTGATGGACGTCAAGATGCCCGGGATCGGCGGTCTTGGTGCCACGACCAAGCTGTTGCGCAGCCACCCGGACATCAAGGTCGTGGTGGTGACGGTGTGCGAGGAAGACCCGTTTCCGACGCGGCTCCTGCAGGCCGGTGCTGCGGGCTACCTGACCAAAGGCGCGGGCCTGGCGGAGATGGTGCAGGCCATTCGCCTGGTCTTTGCCGGCCAGCGTTACATCAGCCCGCAGATCGCCCAACAGTTGGCGATCAAATCCTTCCAGCCCACCAGCGATTCGCCGTTTGATACGCTGTCGGAGCGGGAAATCCAGATCGCCTTGATGATCGTCGGTTGCCAGAAAGTGCAGTCGATCTCCGACAAGCTGTGCCTGTCGCCCAAGACCGTCAATACCTACCGTTATCGCATCTTCGAGAAGCTCGCCATCAGCAGTGATGTTGAATTGACCCTGCTCGCGGTGCGCCACGGCATGGTGGACGCCAGCGCCTGACATGACTACGCCGTTTGATCCAAGTGCCTTTCTCTCGACCTGCAGTGGCCGCCCCGGCGTGTACCGCATGTTCGACAGCGAGGCGCGCCTGCTGTATGTGGGCAAAGCCAAGAACCTGAAGAACCGGCTGGCGAGTTATTTTCGCAAGACCGGCCTTGCGCCGAAAACCGCCGCCCTGGTGGCGCGTATCGCCCAGGTCGAAACCACCATCACCGCCAATGAAACCGAGGCGCTGCTGCTTGAGCAGACGCTGATCAAGGAATGGCGGCCGCCCTACAACATCTTGTTGCGTGACGATAAATCCTACCCTTACGTGTTTTTATCGGATGGCAACTTCCCGCGCCTGAGCATTCACCGTGGGGCGAAAAAGCAAAAGGGCAAGTACTTCGGGCCTTATCCCAGCGCCGGGGCGATTCGTGAAAGCCTGAGCCTGCTGCAAAAAACCTTTTTTGTGCGCCAGTGCGAAGACAGCTTCTACAAGAACCGCACGCGGCCGTGCCTGCAATACCAGATCAAGCGCTGCAAGGCGCCCTGTGTGGGCCTGGTTGAGCCGGCAGAGTACGCCGAGGATGTGCGCCACTCGGTGATGTTCCTCGAAGGGCGCAGCAACGCGCTCACCGATGAGCTGTCCGGGGCCATGGAGCAGGCGGCCAGCACCCTGGATTTCGAAAAGGCTGCCGAGCTACGCGACCAGATCTCCCTGCTGCGTCGCGTCCAGGACCAGCAAAGCATGGAAGGCGGCACCGGTGACGTCGACGTGATCGCCGCGTTCGTCAACCCGGGCGGCGCCTGTGTGCACCTGATCAGCGTGCGCGCTGGCCGAGTGCTGGGCAGCAAGAACTTTTTCCCGCAGACCGGTATCGACGAAGACGTTGCCGAGGTGATGGCCGCATTCCTTGGCCAGTACTACGTGAGCAGCCCAGAGCGCGACCTGCCCTCGGAGCTGATCGTCAATGTGGTGCACGAAGACTTCCCCACCTTGATCGAAGCGATCCACGCCCTGCGCGGCCGCGAGCTGGACATCAGCCACCGCGTACGCGGCACCCGTGCCCGCTGGCAGCAACTGGCCGTGACCAACGCCGAGCAGGCCCTGAGCGCGCGCCTGGCCAATCGACAGCACGTTGCCGCACGCTTCGACGCCCTGGCCGAAGTCCTCAACCTGGACGAGCCGCCCCAGCGCCTGGAGTGCTACGACATCAGCCACTCCAGCGGTGAGGCTACGGTGGCCTCCTGCGTGGTGTTCGGGCCGGAAGGGCCGATCAAGGCCGACTACCGGCGCTACAACATCGAAGGCGTTACCGCCGGCGATGACTACGCCGCGATGCACCAGGCGCTCACGCGGCGTTTCAGCAAGTTGAAGGACGGGGAGGGCAAGCTGCCCGATATCCTGCTGGTAGACGGCGGCAAGGGCCAGCTGTCCATGGCGCGAGACGTGCTCAACGAGCTGGCCGTGCCCGACCTGATCCTGCTCGGCGTCGCCAAGGGCACCACGCGCAAGGCCGGTTTCGAGACGTTGTACTTGAATGATGCCGCCCATGAGTTCACGTTGAAGGGCGACTCACCTGCACTGCACCTGATTCAACAAATCCGCGACGAAGCCCACCGTTTCGCCATTACCGGCCACCGCGCCCGCCGTGGCAAAACCCGGCGAACCTCAACCCTGGAAGGGGTGGCAGGGGTAGGCCCGACGCGACGTCGCGACTTGCTTAAACATTTTGGTGGCTTGCAGGAGCTCTCCCGTGCCAGCATTGACGAAATAGCCAAAGCACCCGGTATCAGTAAAAAGCTCGCTGAATTGATTTATGCAAACCTGCACAGCGAATAGAATGCCTTCTCACCTCGTAGCCAGTTGTGCCGATGAATATCCCTAATCTGATCACCGTACTACGCGTCCTGCTTATCCCGATTTTCATATTGTTGTTCTATTTGCCGTATGAATGGAGCTACGTCGCGTCCAGTTCGGTATTTGCCTTCGCAGCCGCCACCGACTGGCTCGACGGCTACCTGGCCCGCCGCCTGGAACAGAGCACGCCCTTCGGCGCGTTCCTCGACCCCGTGGCCGACAAACTCATGGTGGCCGTCGCCCTGGTCCTGCTGGTACAGGAACACGGCAACCTGTGGCTGACCCTGCCGGCCGCCGTCATCATCGGCCGCGAGATCGTCGTCTCGGCCCTGCGCGAATGGATGGCCGAAATCGGCGCCCGCGCCCACGTCGCCGTCTCCAACATGGGCAAATGGAAAACCGCCGCGCAAATGCTCGCGCTGGTCATCCTGCTGGCCAACCCGTCGGACTTCTCGTTCTGGGTGCTCACGGGCTACGCTTTGCTGCTGGTCGCCGCAGGCCTGACCCTGTGGTCCATGCTGCAATATCTGCGTGCGGCCTGGCCCCATCTGCGAACCACCGTTGAAAAGAAATAAAACTTTTTTGAATCAAGGGGTTGACGGGTGCTGAGGATTCTATAGAATGCGCATCACCAAGCGGGAATAGCTCAGTTGGTAGAGCACGACCTTGCCAAGGTCGGGGTCGCGAGTTCGAGTCTCGTTTCCCGCTCCAAGCATTAAAGAAAAAAGCCACTCTAACGAGTGGCTTTTTTTTGCCTGCGATTTGGGGAATAGACGCTTCGGCGCGTTCTTTGGGCGTTGCGTGATCGAGCTATTCAGTCTGATGATTTTGAACCCCGCCTTTGCAGTAAATCGATTTGATCCGCTGGCACCAAGGTGCGCAAGGTCTTGTAAAGCACGCGGGTTTCCAGCAGGTTCCACACGCGCAACATGGTTTCCAGCGCATCCAGTGGTTTGCTGATGAAATCCTTGGCTCCCAGGGCCAGGGCGCGCAAGCGTGTGTCGCGGGTGGCGTCGGCGGTGAGCACCAGAATCGGCAAGTATTCGCTGCTTGGGATACGCCGGTTGAGTTGTTCCAGCACAGCGAAGCCGTCGAACTCGGGCATGTGCAGGTCGAGAATCACCAGGTCCGGCTCGAAGCTGTTGAACAGCTCCAGAGTCCGCAACGGTTGGGTGCTGCTCAGCACATTGGTCAGCCCTTCACGCACCAGCAATTGCTCCACTAGATCGAGGTTGGGGCGTTTGTCGTCGATGATCAGAATGCGCAGGTCGGGGTTCACACGGGCTCCGGAAAGTACTGGTCGAGGTGGGCAAGGAACGAAGGAATGTGAATCGGTTTGGTCAGCACGGCGGTCGCGCCCGCGTCACTCAAGGCCTGGCGGGTGAGGTCGGTGGCATCGGCGGTGATCATTAGCACCGGGGTGGTTCGGGTGATTGCGCACCGGCGCAAGCGCTGCAGAACGTTCAGCCCGTCGATGTCCGGCAGCGAGACATCCAGCAGGATAAGCTGTGGCGCATGTTGGGCAGCCAGGTCCAGCCCCAATTGACCTTGCATGCTCGAGAGCAGTTTTATCCCAGGTCGCCGTTGCAGCACGGTTTCGATGAGCGCCAGGCTGGAGAGGTTGTCTTCGATGCACAACACCTTGCCCTGAACTTCGGGGTCTGCAAGTGCAGGGATCAGCGGTCGATTATCGAGCGCGGCAGCGGCTGCCCCGACGGCGTCCTGCAAGTGTACAAACGCCAGCTCCAGGGTAAATCGGGAACCGACGCCGGGTTGACTTTGCACGGTCAGGCTTCCGTTCATCATTTCCAGCAGGCTCTTGCTCAGTGCCAGACCAAGGCCGCTGCCTTCCACATTCGGGTCGGTCTCCAGGCGTTCAAACGGCTTGAACAGGCGAACCAGGCGATCAGCCGCAATGCCTTTGCCGGTATCGCTGATCGACACAGCGATTCGTTGCTGATCAATCTTGACCTCGATGCTGACCTGACCCTCAGGCCGGTTATATTTGATGGCGTTTGACAGCAGGTTCAGCAACACCTGAGTCAGGCGTTGTCGATCGGCGACGATCCCACTGTCAGCGGCCAGGATTGGCAGCGGTGCCAGCTGGATGCCGGCATCGGCGGCCATTGGCGAGACCAGCGTCAAGGCTTCTTGCAAGGCGATTGCCAAGGGCACGGATTCGATGTTCAGCGGCAGGCGTCCGGCTTCGATCTTGGCAATGTCCAGCACTTCATTGATCAAGATCAGCAGGTGCTGGCCGGCACGCAGTATGTGACCGATCTGCGCCTTTTGCCCAGGGGGCGCGTCCATGTCCAGCAGTTGCGCAAAGCCCAGGATCGAGTTGAGCGGGGTGCGCAGTTCGTGGCTCATGCGCGACAGGAATTCACTTTTAGCCAGGCTGGCGCGCTCGGCCTCTTCGCGGGCGGTGCGCAAGGCAATCTCGGCTGCGCGGCGATCGGTAATGTCCCGGGTGATTTTAGAGAACCCACGCAACGTGCCGCTGCTGTCGTATTGCGCAGTGATTACCACGCTGGCCCAGAAGCGGCTGCCATTCTTGCGGCAACGCCAGGCTTCCTCCATGTAATGCCCGTCGCGAGTGGCCTCACGCAAGGCCATTTCGGGATGCTGTGGGCACTCTTGCGGCAGGTAAAACATTGAGAAGTGTTGGCCAATGATTTCCTGCTCGGTATAGCCTTTGATCCGCTCGGCGCCGGCGTTCCAACTGGTGACATAGCCCTGGGTGTCGAGGGCGAAGATCCCGTAGTCCTTCACGCCGTCGATGATCAGCCGCAAGCGTTCTTCGTTGTCGCGCAACGCGCGTTCACGTTCAGCCAGCAGTAGGCCGGCCTCCACCAGACGAGTGCCCAACTGGCCAATCTCATCGTTCTCCGGCGGTTGTGGCTGCAAAGGTTGCCCCAGGGCCAGGCGTTGGGCATTGCCCTGGACCTGCTGCACCCTGGCTACGATCCCTTTGGACAAAAACAGTACCGCCACGATGGCACCAAATAGTCCGCAGAGGGCGGCCAGTAAGGTTGAGAACAACAGCCGCTGACGGGTCGCGTATGCCGCCGCAGTCCGCTCGGCCAGCAACGTGTCCTCAAGGGTGAGCATGGTGCCGATGTGCTCGCGCAATTCATCGAGGATGTATTTGTTATTGACCAGGATGGTGGTGAGCGACTCCGGTTTAGCCTCTCGATCGCGAAGCATTTGCTCCAGCCCATCGATTTTGCTGTTGATCAGCGGTGCGATGGCGGTAAGTTGTGCACGCACCCGTTCATCACGCACATGGCTGTCGAGGCGGCGCAGGGCCGATTCGATCAGGGGCTTGGCTTTCAGATAGCCCGGCAGGAAATCTTCTCGATGTGTAAGCAGATAACCGCGTACGCTGGCGGCCGCTTCGGCGAGCAAGGTGTGCACAGTCTGGATATCGCCTTGCACCAGCAATACGCGGCGCACGTCTTCTTCGGCACGGGCAGTCTGGCGCTCGGTGATGTAGATCAACACCAGTGACAGCAGCAGGATCACCAATGGCAGGGAAATCACCACCAGGGCCTTGCCCCGTAGCGGCAGGTCGGCCCAGCGTCCGGCATAAAACACCTTCATGGTTGAGTCACCAGGCCCAGAGCAATGCCACGCACCGCAGCCTGGGTTCGGTCAGCCGCCCCGAGTTTGCCGATGACCCGTTCGACGTGGGCTTTTGCCGTGCCGGTGGTAATCCCCAGCTTCTCACCGATCAGGCGATTGCTCATGCCGTTGGCCACCAGCCCAAGTACCTGGCGTTCTCGTGCAGTGAGGTTTTCGGTGGGTGTACCGCCACTCGCATTACGTTCGGTCATGCGTCTTAGCAGGCGGGCGCTGACGGAACGATTGAGGGCTTCTTCACCGGCAGCGACGCGCTGCAGGGCGTCGATCACTTCGTTGCGGCTGGCGTCTTTGAGCAGGTAACCGACGGCGCCGGCACTCATGGCCGCCTCCAGATGGTCGGGGCTGTCGTCCATGGTGAAAATCACCACTTTCAGGGTCGGCAGGCGTTGCTGAAGCAGACGTGCAGCGCCCAGGCCGTTGAGCAACGGCATGCGGATGTCGAGGATCACTATATCCGGCAGCAACCGTTCGCACAGCTCGACGGCCTCCTGACCATCGCGGGCCTGACCGACCACTTCGAATTGCGGATGACCGGCCAGCAAGGCGACAAAACCGGTGCGCGTGACTTCATGATCATCAGCGAGCACGAGACGTAGGAGGTGGGTCATTGGAGTGTTCCATCCAGGTTCACGGGCACGCCGACGTGCAGTTGGGTGCCGCCGTTGATTGCGCTGGTGCAGGTGAGGCGTCCACCCAACAGGCTGGCGCGTTCCTGCATGGTGACCAGGCCCAGATGTCGAGTTTTGTCGGTATCGAGTTGGAGTTCGGGGGCAGCAAAGCCTTTGCCGTTATCTTTTACCCGCAGCCAGGCCTGACCGTCGTGCAGTTCCAACGCCAGTTGCACCTGTTTGGCGTGCGCATGTTTGAGGATATTGTTGATCGCTTCCTGGGCGATCCTGAACAAACCGATCTCCACCTGACTGGGAAAGCGCACCTCGCAACGCGTTAACCAATTCACGCTGATTCCGGCTTCGCGCAGCCGATCAGCTTCTTTATCGACCGCCTTGAGCAATCCGAAATCGTCGAGCACCGTCGGGCGCAGGCCGCTGATCAGTTGCCGGCCTTCAACCACGCAATGCTGGGCCAGTGCCAGAATCGCCTGCAAGTCTGCCCCGAGGGTGTCCGGCAGTGTCGGGCAGCGGCCGGCAAAACCTTGCAGCCGCTGGTGCAAGCCCGCGAGGGTTTGCGCCAGGCCGTCGTGCAGGTCATAGGCGACGTGCTTACGTTCGTCTTCTTGCGCACAAAACAGCCGTTTGACCAGATCCGACAGAGTGCGATCCCGGGCTTTGAGCGTTGTCAGTAATCGGTCATTTTCAAGGTGCGCAGCCAGCAGGGTAGCGAGCAGTTGCATGGATTCGCTGTCTTCGTTGTCCGGCGCCCGCAGGCTCACGCTGTTGGCCAGCACCAGGGCGCCAAAGGCATTCCCGTCGCCACCGCGTAACGGCACCCGCAGCACATTGGGCAAGGATTCCCCCGGACGATCCTGCCAGTTCGGCGTGCGCATTGTACGGTCGGCGGCGATCTCCAGACTGTTCAGTCGATCACGGCAGCCATGCCGGGCGGTGGTGCTAACGCGTCCGTCGGCGTCCCACTCCAGCAGCATCCCGTGGTCCATCGCGAGGAAGGCGCAAGCCCGTGCCAATACTTGCTCGCGCATGGCGTCCGGGGCCAGCCGGGTCAACTCCTGCCCGGTATGTACCAACAGCCGCAGGCGCGCCGCGCGACTCTCCGATTGCCGATATTGGGTGCGGATGGCCAAGGCACTACCGGGGTCGTGTGGCAGGGTTTGCATGCTTGGGCTCCGGCGTTGGGGCAAGCGCCACGGGCGCAGGGAGGGTCATTAAACCTTGTTAACGGTACGGTGTGCCATCTGCCAAATGGCATAGCTAAATGATTCCGGTTGGCCGATGTCGGGTGGCTGGCGGGTTGGCAAAGTGTGCGCAACGACCACCACTGGAATATCGCAATGAAATTCAAAACCCCGACCATTGCCTTGCTTTTTGCCTTGAACGCACCGTTTGTTCAAGCAGCGCAGACGTCTCCGTATGTCTACAACACTGTGGCCCAAGTGCCTGACGGCGTGAAGGACCGTGAGATTGCCGGTTTGTTTGACCGTTGGAACAGCATGTTGCAGACCGGTAACGCTCAATCGGTGGTCGACCTGTACGCGCCGGACGCGGTGCTGCAGCCAACCATGTCCAATCAGTTGCGCACCACGTCGGCTCAGATCAAGGACTACTTCGATCACTTCATAGCGCTCAAGCCTGTGGGCCAAATCAACTACCGCGACATCAGCCTGCTGGGCAGCAACGTGGCCGTGGACAGCGGCGTCTACACCTTCACCCTGACCGAAGCGACCGGCAAGACGCGTCAGGTGCAGGCGCGCTATACCTTTGTCTACGAACAGGTGGACGGCCATTGGAAGATTCTCAATCACCATTCTTCGGCGATGCCTGAAGCCTAGGAGCAATGAGACGTCCGCGCGACGTGACCTTCAATGATCGACCTCACTGCTGCTCAGTTCGAGGTCTTTTTATAGTTCAATGTTTTGCGCATCGTTCCCCGCCAAATGCTCGCTGACCGCCCTGATCGCCTCCTGGGCCCGCCGGGTAAAGCTGGAGTGATCACGGTGCATCATCACCAAACGATCAATGGCCCTGGTCATGGCCACGTATAGCACGCGTGTTTCATCTTCGTCATCTGCGCCGTTGATGGGCATGTCGTGCAGATAGGGGAGGACAACCAAGCCGAACTCCAGGCCTTTGCTGGAATGCATGCTGACGATTTTGACTGTATCTGCATCATCGTAGAGTTTGCTGCGGTCTTGGGTGAGGCGCGTGGAGACAAACGGAATGCCAGCGTCCTTCAGGATTTTTTCAATGTGCTCGGCTTGAGCCCAATGTCGTTAAATAACGGCCATGTCGTCCAGTGTGCGCCCCTTGCGTTGTCATGGATCACGCGATGGCCTTCGCCGATGGACCGCGCCAACTGCTCCTGTTGTAAGTCCATCACCTTGATCAAGCTCGGCGCCGGCGCTTCGTGGGCGTTGAACAGTCCAAACTGGCCTGGTGAGAGGTTTACTCGTACTTCCGGGAATAAGTGGTAGCGCATTCGGTCAATTTGCTCATCTGTGAGGTGGCAGGCGAACACCTGAGCAAACATCCTGATCAGGCGCGCCTCAAAGCCCTCGCTTTCTACCGCCTCAGTCATTTCATCTCGGCAGATGACTCGCTGTTCAGCCAGCACATTGGCAAGCCCGGCGCTCTCGAACTGCTTACGGGTGATCTCTGTCAGGACCACGCCCCAGCTGTAGGGCATCAGTAAGCTACGCTCGCGAATAGAACCGGCTGGCTGTTGCAATGCCGGGTCATTTTGCAGCAGCTTCACGGCCTCCAGGGTGTTGATCCGAGCCTGCGCTAACGGGTTGGCCACGGTTTTCAATTGACCTTCGACACGGATCCTGGCGTGCTCAGCGGTCAGGCTTTCGATGGTCTCCACCTTCCAGTCCTTTACCTCCAGCGCCAGAATCCCTCGTTGCGGATGCATCAGCACGAAGTCCGGCCGCAAGCCTTTTGGGCCTACAGGTACATTGAACCAGCACAGCCAATCGTCCGACAGTTTCTTTTCCAGGCGTTCAGCCAGACGGCGCTCGCCCGCAGTATCAAACCGACAGATGTTGCGGGAGGGAAAATGTAGAGCCATGCCGTATGCCTCGATCATTTGCGTACTCGATATGATTCAGAGCGACGCAAAATAATAAGTTCGCAGCGTGACTGCGCTTTATCAATCGCGGGACGGTCTGTCATGACCGATTTTTTGGCAATGGTGATTCAGGTGCGGATGGCGAGCCTGGCCTTTTGTCTTTGTCCTCGGCATCTATAGCTCTTTCATGCAGTTCGGATCGAGCGATCGAGATGTGCTTGGGTGCCTGGATGCCTAAAGAGACATGACTGTCTATAACGTCAATCACCTTGATCTGAATTTCGTCGTCGATACGTAAGCGTTCGCCGGTCCTCCTAGTGATAAGTAGCAATGGCAGCACCTTTCAAATTGGGGTGAATGTTCGGGCCATTAATTCCATGCATTGTCCGAAATTCATGTAGGAAATTTCCTGCGCTGCGGTTGGTTGGGTATCTCAGTTTTAGACCCTGAAATGTCAGGCCTTTTGATCTCAGCATTTCCCGGTCGGGAGGACGCAAGTCAGGCAGTGGAGTGCCAGTGCCGTTGAGAGTATCCAATGACGCCAACGCCTGGATAGGTCAGGCGGTGCAACAGTTATCGAGCGTATGGCTCAGCCGGGAGAGCAGCTCACCTTTGAGGCCTGCAGCGTTAGAAGTAAAACGAAGATTAAGGTCACCTACTCTTGGCGCTGCCATTGGCGACTTGGGATGATGTGCGCCTTACCTACCAATAAAAGCGTTTCAAACTGCCAAAGTCTGAGAAGCTAGCTTGATGGTCATACCTATCCTGATGCCCGATGATGATTGCGTCGTCTCGTTATGTAGTTGGGCGAGTTCGACGGGCAGTAAAATGCCACGAGCAATCCGGCGTGTCGCTCTGCGTTTCTGAGCGTGCGGCTAAAAAATAACCTGCACTTTAATTACTCTGCAAATGCTGAGTATTGCTATGGCTAACATAAAGATTTATAAAGAGAAATTTGAAATTATTGCAATTAAAAATTAATCAATCGGAAATTTCCTAAAGTAATAATAAGTTTAAAATTTAATTGGGTGGTGCCTGAAAAGTGTTTTTTGGGTGTTTTCGATAGTTCAGTAACAAAACCGAAAAGAAAAAACTGCATAACGGTATATTCCAACTAAGCCAAATGACTCAGGAAGAATCATGCCGTCAACAATCAAAATTTCAGATGTGCGCCTACTTGGCCAAAACACTGCTTTGAAATATGCATTTTTTGTCTGGTTGGCTTCACCAGTATCTGCATTAGCCGACATTGATATCGACACCGCTAACGGGCTGATTGACTCCAAAAGAACGGCCTGGTTCAAAGAACTGCAAAGCCATGTCATCACTCGCTACCCACAACCAGGGTCAGAAGCGGCAAACCTTGACCGACTAGGGTCTATCGCCTACGCGCAGGACAGCGGCGACAGATATCGGCTCGCCATCAGCGATGCATCTCAGAAATCTGTCTATAAGAGGGCGATCATGACGCAGTCAGCGCTAGGCTCCCTCACCCCTGAAAAAACACCCGGCGCACCGCTGGATCTCTCAACCTTCGATTCATACAGTCACTTGGTAGATCTATATAACCTGGCAAGCTACTCATATGACGCTAATGAAAAAAAAGAACGAACTGCAGATTTCATATTAAAAGACCAGTTCCTTCGTGGTCGACCCAAGGACGTGCTTGAGAACTCACAATACATAAAAAATTACCAGTCCATAGAAGGTTCATCCTTCCCCAGCGGCCATACGTGGGATGGCTATGAAACGGCCATGGGCATGAGCCTGGTATTTCCAGAGCGTGGCAGTGAAATCATTTCCCGCGCCTTGCAGTACGGCGAAAGCCGGGTCGTATTGCGAGCGCACTTTCCTACCGACACCATCGCGTCCCGTATTGGTAACTATTATTACCTGTCCAAAATGCTGGAAGACGACACGCTGGCAACGACTTTCTTTGAGCTGAGCAAGGATATTCGCAAACAGGTAGACGCATCGAAACTGTGCTCGGGCACCTTGCGCAACTGCCTTGAGGCTCAAGACTCGCCCTTGACCGATACCCAAGCCAAAGAAAACTACAGCCTCGGTTACTACAATCAAATGCTCGCGCGTGACGCCGTTGTGCTCGCGCCTGAGCATATCCCGCAACAGGCCGGCGCCTTGCTGCGTTTTCGCTTCCCCTATTTGAAATCACCCGAATGGCGGCAGATTCTGGCCAGCACGGCTTATCCCAGCAATTCGCTGGCGGGCTGGACCTTCGATGCCAACAGCCCGAATGCCAATTGGGGGCTGATCAACCTGCCTCGGGCTTTTGGCGGCCCCACCTATTTCTATGAAAACTTCACGGTCAACCAAAACCCGGATTCGGATCTGGACCTGGCCGGTTTTTCTCAGGTCGATACCTGGAAGGAAAATATTGGCGGCCCTGGTGGTTTGATCAAAGAGGGCAGTGGAACGCTCATTCTCACGGGCAATAACACCTTTGGTGGTGGCATCGATCTGAACCAGGGCACCTTGCAAATTGGTAACGGCGGTACGCAAGGCTCAGTGCTGGGCAATATCAACAACAAGGGCACTCTGACCTTTAACCGCAGCGATGACGTGGTTTTTGGTGGCGACATCAGCGGTTACGGCAATATCATAAAAGACGGGACGGGCACCCTCGAACTCACGGGCAGTAACCGTTCCATGGGGTACACCTATATCGACAAGGGTGTACTGAAGGTCAATGGCACGCTGAACCATGCATTGGTTTACGTCGAGTCCGGCGGCCAATTGCAGGGCAGCGGCGAAATCGGTCAGGTTGTCGTCAAGGAAGGCGGGGTGCTCGCGCCCGGCAATTCGATCGGAACGCTACGTATCGCTCAAGATCTGGTCTTCAGGCCCGAGTCGGTCTACCGCGTCGAGGTTGATGCCACTGGGCGTGCAGACAAGCTGGATGTGGCCGGGCCTGTTGACCTGCAAGGTGGCCGGGTCGATGTTCAGGCGCAGTCCGGTGATTATCGTCCTAGTACCACCCTGGCCATTATCCAGGCGCAAAAAGGTATCAAGGGTCAATTTGCCAGCGTCACCTCCAACCTGGCTTTCCTCACGCCCAGCCTTGCTTATGAACCCAACCAGGTAAACCTGAACCTGTTGCGCAATAATATTCGCCCCGCAGAGCTGCTCAAGAACGAGAACGAAAAAGCCCTGGCCACGCAATTGCTCACCACGATACCGGCCGGCCCGGCGGCAACGTTGCCAGGCGATGGCTTGGCGGCCACCGACGTACAGCCTTCCCCGGTGACCTCTGAACCCTCTGTTCCAACAACCTCCGAACCTGTTGTTGTTACTGTGCCTGACGCACCCCAGCCTGTTTACACTCAACCCCTTCCAACCCAGCCCGTTGCACCGAGTTCCTCTCTTGCTGCCATTGCTCAAGCGATCACGCCACCGGTGCCGAGCATCACAACGAGCGACGAGCTCCCCGTACTCTTTGGTAGCGACGAGGATAAAGTCTTTGGCGGCAGCCTCAGTGGCAACGCCAATCTGATTAAAACCGGTGCAGGTCAGCTCAGGTTGACGGGCGTCAGCGATATGGCCGGGCGCATCGATATCAACAAAGGCACGCTGAGCGCCAATGGCACATTGAGCAACGCGATGCTTTACGTCGAATCCGGTGCTCAGTTGCAAGGTATCGGCGAAGTCGGCGCAGTCACCGTCAAGAAGGGCGGGATCATCGCCCCGGGCAACTCGATCGGCACCTTGCGTGTTGCCCAAGACCTGACCTTCAACCCCGAGTCGATTTACCGGGTGGAGGTCGATGCGGCTGGGCGTACCGACAAACTGGAAGTGGCCGGGCGCGCGGATCTGCAAGGTGGTCTGGTGGACGTCCAGGCACAAGCCGGCGATTACAGGCCCAACACCACGCTGGCCATTATCCAGGCGCAGAAAGGTGTCAGTGGTCAATTTGCCCAAGTGACCTCCAATCTGGCGTTTCTCACGCCCAGCCTCGCTTACGACCCCAACCAGGTGACCCTGAACCTTGTGCGCAATGATATTCGCCCCGCAGAGTTGCTCAAGAACGAGAACGAAAAAGCCCTGGCCACGCAGTTGCTCACCACGATACCGGCCGGTCCGGCGGCAACGCTGCCAGGCAAAGGCTCGGCGGCCACCCACGTACAGCCTTCCCCGGTGACCTCTGAACCCTCTGTTCCAACAACCTCCGAACCTGTTGTTGTTACTTTGCCTGATACATCCCGGCCTGTTATCACTCAATACGAAGAGCCGGTCATCCCACCGCTCGCGACATTGCCAGTCGCTGGCACGGCATCGTCAACTATAACTACACCAGAGCCGGCCCCATCCGCTGCCCTGTTGGACGCAGCTCCCACACCGAACGCTGCGCCGACCCCGTCTCTTACCTGGGCCCAGAAAGAAAACGATGCCTTGATCGGACTCTCCAGGGACGAGTTCAAGAACATCATGAAACCCATGACGGGCGAGCTGCATGCTTCACTCAAGAATGCGCTGCTGCAAGACTCAAGCTACGTGCGCAACGCCACGCTCAATCGTCTCTACGAGACAGAGCACAACCCACGTGCCCTTGGCGTCTGGGGGTATGCCTTCGATTCCAGAGGGACACAAAACCGGGAGGGCGATGCCGCCAAACTCAATCGTGCGATTCAAGGCGTCATCGGAGGGGTTGATCGACAGGACGAAGAAAGCGGCTTGAAAGCCGGTCTTGCCGCCAGCTATCAAAACAGTTCCGCCTCGCTGTCCACGCAGAGTGCTTCGGCCGACGTCGAAACCTACAGCCTTGCTGCCTATGCGAGCAAACAGTTCGACAGTCTCACCCTGCGCCTCGGCGCGGCCTATGCCTGGCATGAGATCGACAGCAAGCGCGATGTAGCCCACAAGAATGGCTCCACGCGACTCAAAGGCAATTATGACGGCAGCACCCGCCAGGCCTTTGCCGAGCTATCCCACAACATTCACTTCAACACAGTGACGTTGGAACCCTTTATCGGGCTCAACTACGTCCACGTTGAAACCAAAGCATTTTCAGAGAAGGAAAACCTCTTCGCCCTCAGTGGCAAAAAAAGCCGCATGGACGTGACCTCGGCCCGACTCGGTGCGCGCGTGAACGCTGTTCATCCTCTGGCCAATGGCATGGCCGTGCGTCTGAACGGTAGCGCCGGGCTGCAACACGCATTCACGGAGAAAACCACCGACACTCGTTTGAAGTTGCAGTCCCAAGGAGACTTCGTGAATATTTCTGGCTTGCCCGTGCAGCAGGACACGGCTCAGTTGGCGTTCAGCGCTACCTTGGATTTGACGCCGGCCTTTTCCGTTGGGTTGAGGTACACAGGCGAAATAGGCCAGCGCTTTCACGATCAGAGCACCTCCGCCATGGCTTCATGGACGTTCTAGGAGCAATCAGAATGCCCCTGCGGTTAGCTAATGACCGCAGGATTGATGAAGCGATCGGCGGCAGCCCAGGCATATCGCTTCCGGGCGTGCGCCTGTCTCGCCGGCTAGCGTGATTCGATTAAGTGAGTTATTTGCTTTGTGGCTTATCAAGCAGGGAGGGTGGTAATGCTAATAAAAAATTTGAAGCGTTCCGCGCGTGGTTCACGCCCAAACGGCGGCTGCGAGCAGGCATTACCTTGCTTGTCATCACGGCAGTCGGACCGTCTTTCTATCCGGGTGATTACTGGACTTGGTTGTTGGGTCCTGGGGTCATACTTCTCTCCAGCACATGGGATCCAGACGCTCACGATAAGTGTTGAGACCTCTGCCCGGTTGGCGCCGTTTTCTCTGGCGTTGGTTGAAATGATGTTCGTCGACACGCAGGCTGAACGTCGAGCGGCTGTAATCGCCGTAAGCGCCGCCGCACCAAGTGAAGCTACTGGCGGGACTGAACAGTCGGCCGGCGGTGTTTTTGCGCAGACCTCAGAGTGCATAGGCTAGTAGGCTTGCCTTCGGAAATTTCCTACAGGCGCGTAAGCGGACGCTTATTAGTCTCCTACCAGAACTGGGCAGTACCACTCTTAGTGGTTGTTCGCTGGGTCGCTACGCAGCCCCAGCGTGCGGCAGCGCTCCGCGCATACAGCATGATTTAATGATACAGGTTGCTCAGAGATCTTTCGCTTGGTAAGAGCGTGTCTTGGTCAGTGCCAGAAACGGATGAATACGCCATGCTGAATTGCGGTTTGTGGATATCCGTACTACAGCGGCAGGGTCAAAATTAGCGAGTCCCGAGTGAACGCTGCTCGTAAGAGGTGAAGTTCCATCGTCTCGCTGAGGCCAAGTACCGCCTGAACAGAAATTCGTGCAAGTTTATGGTTTCGAAAAACGTATTCTTCGACTAGCGATGGAAAATCTCTTACCTACTGAGGCTGTCTGGCGCAAAAAACTAGGCATGATGCATGGTGCTGGCGATGATCTCAGCGCAGATACCAGATTCAATTGAACTGTATTTCGTATGACAAAATGCTCGGTCGGCTGAAGAGATTCTGCCGTGTATGAGCGTGAACTCCTCTCTGGATGGAATAATTTTTATGAAAAAGTATATTGCTTTTTTAACTCTGGCTTTTCTATTTGCCGGACATGCTCAAGCGGCTTACACTCAACAGGAACAGCAGAACAAACGTAATGTGCTTGAATTTTTTGAACAGGGACTGAACCAGAAAAACTTTGATAAAGCAGCACGCTATCTTGGCGAGCGATACGTCGAACACAACCCAAGTGGTGAAGATGGGCCTGAAGGTTTCCGGAAGTTTGTGTCTTTCCTCAAGCAACATTTTCCAGATTCCAAGAGCGAGGTAAAACAGGTTTTTGTCGATGGAGACATTGTTATTTTACACGTCAAAAATACTGGCCGTGGCGAGGGCGTGACGCTGGCAATTATCGAAATCTTCCGGCTGGAAAACGGAAAAATTGTCGAACATTGGGATGCTATCCAAACGGTTCCTGAAAAGGCTGCTAATGCTAATGGCATGTTTCCAGGCGACTAGCAACGCTCGTGAAACTTGACACAACCCTAAGCCATGCAGCGAAAGTACATAGGGCCGCTAGGTTTATGCCCGCGCCAATGGCTGCTCTCGGAAATTTCCTACAGAAAACCGTTTCTCTTTTATATATTCCTAGCGCTATTGGCTTGTATTCATCTCTCTGACATGAATACGTTACCACTGTATGCCCACGTTATGAGGAACCAGGTTCGGCTCCCGAAAAGTGTCGAGGACCGCTGCGTTGCTGAACGTAACTAACTGGTTACCTACCTCATTTACTCATGGTTCGCTGAACTGAGGTCGCAAGCGCCGGCCAGCGGCGTTGGAATTTTAATCTTTCTAATTATAAGAGAAGTGTTTCGATGACCATTATGCCTCCGATCACCGAGCAACCCGCACGCCCCCTGACTCGCAATGACTACAAAACGTTATCACTCTCTGCTCTGGGCGGTGCGCTGGAATTTTATGACTTTATTATTTTTGTATTTTTCGCCGCCGTAGTTGGCCAACTATTCTTCCCGCCCGACATGCCCGAATGGCTGCGCCTAGTGCAGACCTTCGGCATATTTTCTGCTGGTTATCTTGCGCGACCGCTGGGCGGTATCGTCATGGCGCATTTTGGCGACCTGTTGGGGCGCAAAAAGATGTTCACCTTGAGCATCTTCATGATGGCCGTACCAACATTGATCATGGGCTTGTTGCCTACCTATGCGCAAATTGGTATTTGGGCGCCAATGTTGTTGTTGCTCATGCGGGTGATTCAGGGCGCGGCGATTGGTGGTGAAGTTCCAGGGGCCTGGGTTTTCGTGTCCGAACACGTGCCGCAACGACACATGGGTTACGCCTGCGGCACGCTGACTAGCGGCCTGACCGCCGGGATCCTGCTCGGTTCGCTGGTTGCGACGCTAATCCACAGCGTCTTTACCCCAATCGAAGTGTCCGATTACGCTTGGAGAATCCCGTTCTTGCTTGGCGGTGTTTTCGGTTTGTTCGCGGTCTATCTTCGCCGCTGGTTGCATGAAACCCCGGTGTTCGCCGAGCTGCAATTGCGCAAAGCCTTGGCCGAAGAAATGCCATTGCGTACGGTGCTACGAGAGCATCGCGGGGCGATTGCAATCTCCATGCTGCTGACCTGGCTACTGTCGGCCGCCATTATTGTGGTCATCCTGATGACCCCGACCACGCTGCAAACTATTTACCTTTTCCCAGCGACCACCGCATTGCAAGCCAATAGCCTGGCGATTGTATTTCTCTGCTTCGGTTGCGTGGCCTCCGGTGCGCTGGCGGATCGCTTAGGCGCCGGGAGAGTATTTGTATTCGGCAGCGCTGCGCTGCTGATCGTTACCTGGACCTTCTATCACTGCCTCTTCGACCACCCCGACTGGTTGTTCCCGCTGTACGCACTGGCCGGATTGTTTGTAGGCACCATTGGTGCGGTGCCGTTCGTGATGGTCAAAGCCTTTCCAGCGGCAGTCCGTTTCAGCGGGCTGTCATTTTCCTACAACTTGGCCTATGCGATCTTCGGCGGACTCACTCCAATAGCCGTAACCCTACTGCTCAAGGCAAGTCCCATGGGGCCTGCCTACTACATGGCGATTATTTGCCTCATAGGCATCGTGATAGGCAGCTATCTCTGGAAGAGAGGCCTTTGATGTGAGGGTAGGAAAGTGTCGTGACGAGTTTTCAAGCTAGGTGATGCTTATGAGTAATCAGAAAAACAAGAACAACAACACTAATAAAAATACTCACAGGACTAACTATCCATGCTTTGCAACTTTAAATTCATGGTTTATATCCTCTATTGGGGCTCTGCGTTAGGCATTGCTGAATCTGCGACTGCTGCATTTTTGGACGACAGCAAGGCCAGTCTTGATATGCGCAATTTTTACATGAACCGAGACTTCCGGCACGACGGCGCCGGGCAGAATAAAGCAGAGGAGTGGGCCCACGGATTCATTCTGCGCTTCGAGTCCGGTTACACTGCGGGGCCGCTGGGGGTCGGTATTGATGCCGTGGGCCTTCTGGGTGTGAAACTGGACTCCAGTCCTGATCGAGCCGGTACTGGTCTGCTTAAGAATGCTAGCGAGGCGTCAACACGCGCTAAAGATGAGTACGGTGAATCTGGCCTGACAGCAAAACTTCGCGCGTCAAAAAGCACTTTCAAGATCGGCACCCTTCAACCAGTTCTGCCACCCTTGATGCGTAACGACGGTCGCTTGTTACCGCAAACTTTTCGTGGTGCATGGCTCAATAGCAACGAGATCGATAATCTGAGCCTTGATCTTGGTCGCATAGATCGAGTCAATCAGCGCAACTCCTCAAACAATGAGGAACTGACGGTATTCAATGGAGGCAAGCGTAACATTACGCTAGGCCAGGCCAAAAGCAGCAACGAGCTTCTGTTCGGTGGTGGCCGCTACCAATGGCGTCCGGAATGGGTCACCAGTTACTACTATGGCGGCCTGGACGGCATCTATAAACAACACCTGTTAAACATGGTTTACCACTTGCCGCTGGGGGAGGGACGGAGCCTCAAATCCGATCTGCGGTTCGTCCGCTCCAGCGACGACGGCGGTAGCAATGTGGATAACGATGCCATGGGTGCGTTATTCACTTATAAGTCGGGGGGGCATAACCTCGGCGTTGGTTATCAGCATCTGAGTGGCAGCACCGGATTTGCCTACATAAACGGTGCAGATAATGCGCTGATTAATTTACTGCAAATCAATGATTTCGGTAATCAGAATGAGCGCTCGTGGCAAGTGCGTTATGACTATGATTTTTTTGTGCTGGGTGTACCCGGCCTAAGCCTGATGACCCGTTACGTGTCAGGTGACAACGTCGATCGTGGCCCGGGCTTGAGTGAAGGTAAGACCTGGGAGCGAAATACCGACCTGAGTTATGTCATTCAGAGTGGTCCGCTCAAGGACTTCGGGCTCAAGATTCGCAACGCCAGTACGCGCAGCAACTTTCTCAGTGACATAGATGAGAACCGCTTGATACTTAGTTACAACTTGGCTTTATGGTAGAACGATGACGTTCTCGCCGTTTAGTGTTGTGCCGAGTTCTGGTATTTCACTTTATACCCAGGTGAATACTCAGATGGTCCATGCCGAGCGCGCTATCCCCTCCCTGTCAGCGGCCAGAAATTAGTAGAGCTTTCTCAGGTGCTTCACGCGAAAAACACGGCTGGCGAATTCACCCCGGACTTTTCGTTTGATATGGACGCCTTCTACGGCACCTATGGCGATCGCAAGAACGCACAGGGTAAAGCCTATTATGAGGCGATGAACATCATGCGCGAAGACGAGGAGGGACGCCGTCAGGCAACAGCCTTGAATTTCTCCTTTTTCAACGCGCCCCAGGCTGTTTTTCTATTCATGCCGGTTTTTGGCGACAGTGTGCGAACAGCAGGTGATGTGGGTATGTACGCGCAGACCTTCCTCCTCTCGCTTGCCGCCCGAGGGTTAGGGGGGATTCCACAAACCTCGCTTGGTTTCTTCGCGCAGACGATCAGAGAGGTCCTGGGTATTTCCGAAGAAATGAAAATGCTCTTTGGAATGTCGTTTGGTTACCCGGATGCGAATGTTCCAGGCAACCGAACGCAGGTCGACCGTGTGCCCATAGCCGAAAGCGTTACCTTTCATTCCTAAGCAGTCGTATTTTTCTGATGGGGTTGAGGTTGAAACTGTGATCGAGGGATCAGACGCCGCTCGATCACATTGCCCGATATCGTCAACGCCGCCTCCGAGAGCAGATGCATCAGGGTAGGCACCACTTCTTGTGGCGAGGAAATGCCAAGCGAGCGTTCATACATGGCCAGTTCTTCCTCACTGGCAGAGTTCAGGAATACCGGTGTGGCAACCAGGCCCGGTGACACTGCATTGATGCGCACACCATGCTCGCGCAGCTCGTGTGCGGCGCTTTTGACCAGGCCAATGATGCCGGCCTTCGTCGTAGCATAGGCGCTCGCTCCCGGCCAGCCGTTGCTGGCAAGGCCTGAGGTAAAGGCGATGATGGAGCCGGACTGCTGTTGTTTCATCACCGGAAACACCGCACGCAGGAAATAGAAGATGCCGGAAAGATTCACGTCCAGATGGCGTTGCCACTCGGCATCCGACAGCGCCTCGATGGTGGTCCGGGTCTGGATCGCGCTGGTCAGCACCACCCCGTCCAGACGCCCGGTGCGTGCAACGATAGCCTCCACTGTCGTTTGTACAGCCTGGGCATTTGCGATATCCAGTACGTGCACCGACAATCCATCGGCACGTAACGGTTGCAGGCCCTTTTCGTCAATGTCCACGGCCTCCACCGTGGCCCCCGCATCACGGCAGGCCAAAGCGGTGGCACGCCCGATCCCGGAGGCGGCGCCCGCGACGATGATGGTATGGCCTCTGAAGTCGTAGTTGACCTTCATACCTGTTGTCCTTCTGTGGCGATGTCAGGTGACATACCCGTGATCGACGTATAGAGCGACGCGGCAAGGTGCAGGCCTTGCGCATTATCGAGCGCAACGATGGCAGCGATATGCTCGTCGGGACGCACCAGCACCAGGGTGTCGGATGAAATGCCGAGCCTTTCGAGAAAGGCGTTTCCCGGGTCGAGCAGGCTGCGGTTGCGCAGCCCGGAGTCGTGGGGCGCGTCATAGCGGGACACGGCAAAGTGCTGCAGCACCGCCGAGCCGTTTTCCGGAACGACAGGACGGCGCCGCACGTCGCTGAAGTACAACGCAGTGAACCGGCCGGAACACAGGTCATGAACCCGCACTTGCTTACCGTCGGGGGTATGCACCAGATAGTCCGGCAGGCGGTCGCCGGGGCCTACGGCAGGGCGGGTGGAGCGGGTCACCATCGACCATTCATTGGTCCCGGCCACGTCCAGTTTTACGCCGAGCATCGTGCGGGTGTAGGCATTGCTCCAGTTATTGTCCGACATGGCTACCCGCGCGTCGCCGCGCATGGACATTGAATAGCGTGCTGCTTCCGCCATTTCGCCCGAGCCATGGATAGCGAGGGGGCGTTGTTCCCGCTCATAGCCGTCGAGGATCTGTTCGCTCGCCCAGCCCTTCAAGAACCACGCCAGCCGCCAAGGCAGGTTGGAGGCATCCAGTGCGCCCGTATTGAGCCCCAAGGCCCACATGGGAGTAATGAGGTGAGCGGCGTCACCCATCAGAAACACTCGCCCGTTTCGCCAGCGCGTCGCGACACGATGATGTACGCGATACGTCACCCGGTTAAGCACCTTGACGTTGCTCACCTGGCCGATAAACGACAGCGATTTATCACGCAGCTCGTCCTCGCTCGGTTCTTCCACGCCTTCGGCCAGCGGGTAGAGGAACCGCCAGCAGTGCGGGTGGCGGACCAGGATCATCCATTCCTCGGGGTCGGCGAAATAAGCCAGGTAAGGATAGTTGCGCGGATTTTCCAGGTCGAGGTCGACCACCAGGTCGATCAGGGCATATTTGACCGGCAGCGAGGTGCCTTCCACGGCGATGCCCAGCCGCTCACGGACTGTGCTGCGGCCACCATCGCAGGCCAGGACGAATGCGGCCTGCTCCTCAATGATGCCATCTGGCGTCTGTATGCGCAGGCGAACACTGTCCTGGTCCTGCTCAAAGTCGAGCAGTTTATGCTGCATTTTGATCTGGATCAGACCGGTGCGACCGAGCGCCGCGCCCAGAATCGGTTCCAGATCCTGTTGCGGCAAATTGATCACGAACGGGTAACGGGTTTCCAGGGACAGCGCATCGAGGAGTACAGGGAATGTCGATTTTTGGGTGCGCTTGTCGATCTCACCGATTTCATCGACTCGCAGGGCTTGGCGCAATACATCGTCGGCAACACCGTAGCGTCGGAAAACCTCGAGTGTGCGGGTCAGCAGGGTGCCTGCCTTGGTGTCCGACGATAAGGTCGCGTCATCTTCGTAGATGACGCAGGGAATACCGTAGTACGCCAGGCCGAGTGCTGTGGTCAGGCCAATCGGGCCCGCCCCGATGATGGCGACGGGCAGTGGGTGGGGGAGCGCTGTTTGCATTTTATAGTCCTTTTACGCGAGGGCTTTAGAGCGTGCCTGAAGGGGTGCAGCGCTTGAAAAGTGCCCTCAAGAATCAGCAACGACTGCCTCTTCGATAGCGGCGACACTCACCTCATGTCGGTCGGCAATGCGGTTCAGCTCGCCGGGTGAAATGGACTCGAGCGCCCGCTTTGACCACAGATTCGAACCGGGGCTGAGGCGTGGATGCACATTCAAGGTGAAGATGTCCGACCGCGAATAGTGGCCGACGGTATCGATCACAGCCTTGGCCACCTTGATGAAACGCGCCTCGCAAACGGCGTAGACAATAGTGTCGCCAGGCGTGGGCGGTGTCACGGGAACGCCCACTGGCGCATAGATTGCGCTGCCACCCTGGGCATAATCGATGTTCAGGCTGTCGCGCAGCGCGAAGTCGTCGGGAAAGTCGTTTTGTGTGATGTAGCCGCAAGAGCCCAGCACAAAAGCACCTGATTCGGAGGCATGGTTGCTGCAACTGGCGTAACCCCAGAAACTGCGGGCCTCGGCATCGAACTCTTCGAGCTTGGGCCCGGTGTGCAACGTGAACGCTCCCGGAAAGACCGACACGTGGAAGTCTTCGCCTTGGGAGATGAGGTGGGCACGGGCCAGTGTCATCAGGTTTTCGCCGCAGATCAGGCCACTGATGCGGCCGTAGTCAGTCTCGAGGCAAAGCAGGTCACTGCCATCGCCGCGGCCCCAGATGGTGCGCTCGGCGAAGGTCGGCATGATCTTGCGGTGCCGTCCGAGTATCTGGCCGTGGTTATCGATGTACAGCAGGCTGTTGTAGGTGGTGTGTATCGCCGGATGAGCGTCCATTTCATTGCAGCCGATCACCACGACCGCATTCGCGCGGGCGGCGGCGGCGCACAGTTGGGCGCATTCCTCATCATTGATGATCAAGGCGTTATCGAAGAACTTGGCCCGTACATCCGCCCAGTCCTCCAGACGTGACTCCCAGCCTTCGCCCCAGTAAGGGTAACCGGCAATCCAGGCTTCGCTGAACACGATGATCTGGGCGCCCTGGCTTGCGGCCTCGGCAATCTTCAGGCACGCCTTGTCGATGGTGCGATCACGATCGAGGAAGACCGGAGCGGTCTGAACGATGGCGACTTTTACTTGAGCATGACCATTCAGTACTTTTTTTGTAGGTTTCATCAGACATTACTCACTTTCACGGTTTTAGAGTCGGGATACGAAACATACTTGCGCTGCACCGCTCAGGTGTCGGCCAACCCCATCGGGAACGGCCAGTCCGAGCCATACACCACGTGTTGCTGCCCAAAGACCTGGCCTGCAAGCGTCAGCAGGCCGGGATGGTGGGCAATATTGTCGACATAAAAGCGCTTGGCACTCTGCAGTGGCCGTTCGATTGCTGTATCAACTCCAGGGCGTTGAGTATCGAAGCCTCGCTCCATGCGTCCGACCAGGGAGGGGAGGGTGCCCCCCGCATGGGCCAGGCAGAAGCGTATGTCCGGATAGCGTGCGGGTACGCCCGCCATCATCAGGTGCGCGGCGGCGACGCCGGTTTCCATTGGGTTGCCGATCAGGTTCTCAAGGTAAAACGCTGTGAGACGTGGGTCCTGGCAACAGCCTGGATGCAGAAAGACGAACGCTTTGCAGTCATCGAGCCATTGCCACAGCACGTCATACTCTTTGCGCGAGTAAACGATCTCGGCATGGCCGCCGGCTGCCAGGGCAATACCCTCGAAACCGCCTGTTTCATAGCCCTCGCACAACGTATTCAGTAGGTCCGGGTGTTCAAGGGGCAGGTAGTAAAGCGCTCCCAACCGGCCTTCGCTGCGTTCGGTAATCTTCAGCAATTCGTCATTCAGATAGCGGGTCCAGACGAGTGCTTGGTCAGCGGGCAGGTGCTGGCGATACAGGGGCGGTGGAATCGATACGAGCGCCCGGCTTATCTGATGATTGTCCATGCGCGCGATCAACCGCTCGGCATGAAACAGGTCGCGTATCCCGATGCGGTGACCATCGAGGGTCAAGGCTTCGCTGTCCGGGTCCCAGGTTACGCCCGGGATCGCCTCGAGCGCCTGTGCATTGATGGGGGCAAGGTGTGTGTGAACGTCGAGTTCGATCATCCTAGTCTCCGGCTTCCAGGTTGGCGTTCATTTCTTTGCTCCAGAACTCGGGCGCCCACTCGGGCCAGATATACGGAAGGCCGTTCCAGTCCCGTGTTTCCCAGGACTCGCTGATCTTGTCCATGTCGCTGTAGTACTCCACCCAACTGCCCCATGGGTCGCGGATGTAATAGAACAGGTTGGAGGCCAGGGCATGACGGCCAAGGCCAAAGCCCTCCTTGTACCCGGCCTTTTGCATTTGCAAGGCGCCAAAGCCGATGGCGTCCACGGAGTCCACCTGGAAGCTGCTGTGCTGAAAGCCACGATGGGTGCTTGGAATCAACCCGAAGCAGTGGTGATCGCGGATGCCGGTGCCGGCTGAAAGGAAGGTCACTTTGCCCGGCACCCGATCCGCGATGCGCATGCCCAGAACATCCAGGAAAAACCCTTCGACCCGATCATAGTCATGGGTGAACATGAGCATATGCCCCAGGCGGTTTGGCTTGGTTTCGCGCTCTAGCTCCTGCCAGTAGTGTCGATCGACGCGTGGCTCAAAGGTCAGCGGCGGCAGTTCGAGCACGGGTGGCTTGGTTTCCACCGGAACCAGGTTGATCCAGGTGCCCCAGTGATCCTGGAACCACAACCCTTCGCGAATCGCACCGAACGGTGGTGTCGTTACAGGTATTCCCGAGGCCTCCAGGTGCTCGGCGAAGCGCACCGTGTCGATATCGCGAATGGCGAACGAGAGGTGGTGGAGCTTCTTTTGTGCGCCTTTGAGAAGAACGATATCGGCGGGGCCAGTGTGTTTGGAGCGCAGTTGTCGGGTTGCTCCCAGGCGCTGCGACTCAAGCCCAAAAGCCGAGTAGAACGCATCGGCCACCTCGAGATCAGGAACCTCCAGGCCGTAGCCCGCCAGATATTCAACGCGTAGTTTTTGCATGCTGGGCTCCATCACGCGGTATAGGTCGAAAGATCGGTTGCGCGAAGGGTGTTGCGCAGCTCACCCAGGCCGTTGGCACGGGTGACGATCCGGTCGCCGGCTTTCAGGAAAACCGGCGGGGTGCGGGCATTGCCGATGCCGCTGGGGGTGCCGGTCAGGAGGATATCGCCGGCATATAGGGTCAGCCCCAGGGACAACTCGGCAATCAGCTCCTCGATAGGAAAGGCCATGTCGCTGACCTTGGCTTTCTGCATGAGCTTGCCGTTGAGCTCGAACTCGATGCCGACGTCGTTGATCGCGATGTCATCGCGTAGGGTTATCCAGGGCCCCAGGGGCATGGTGGCGTCGAGACTCTTGCCTCTGAACCACTGCCCGCCATGGCGGCGTTGCAGATCGCGTTGCGAGATGTCATTGGCCAGGCAGTAACCAAAGATATGTTCGTGCGCCCGTTCCTTGGGGATGCTGCGCCCGGTCTTGCCAATCACCACAACGATCTCGGCTTCGTAGTCCCACTTTTGCGAGAGCCTGGCATCGAGGGCTACGTCGTCATCGGGGCTAATAGTGACGGTGGGGGCTTTGGTGAAGAAGGTCGGTGCATCGGGTTTGGGCACATCCTGGCCTTCGCGTTTGCCCTCACTTTCGTAAAAGTGGTCCCAGTAGTTCCAGCCGGTGCACAGTACATCGCGGCTGAAGCGCTGGATCGGTGCCAGGACCTTGACGTCGGTCAGGTTGAACTGCTCGGCCTCGCCAACCAGGGCCGAGGAGCGCACCATTTCCAGGATGGTCTGGCCCCCGGCGATGATATCAACGAGGTCACCGTAATACGCAGGGACCAGGGTGCCGCCGTGCTCATTCAACAGGCACGCTACGCGCACTCTGCCGTCTATTTGAATGGTTCCAAGCTTCACGGTCGTATCCTTTTTTATTCAGGCAGAACAGCGATGGCGCTGATCTCGATCAGGTACTCGGGGCTGACCATCTTGGCCACTTCTACCATCGTGGATGCAGGTACCGGGGAGACAAAGAACTCACGGCGCACACGGTGAATCACGTCAAAGTGCTCGATGTTGCGCACATAAACATCAACGCGGCAGATGTTTTCCAGAGAGCCGCCGGCGGCTTCACAGGCGGCCTTGAGGTTTTCGCAGACCTGGCGGGTTTGCAGGCCGATATTGCCGATCCCGGTAATGCTGCCGTCGGCGGCACGCGCCGTCATACCGGAGATGAACAGCAACTTGCCCTGGGCCTGGCACATCGTGGCCTGGGAGAAGTGACCGTTGGGTTTGGCCAGTTTTTCAGAGGTGATCTGGGTTTTCATGGGAGTGCTCGCTGGTGACATAAAAAAGTGTTAGAGGCGTAGGTCACTGTTGGCCGCCTTGGCCAGTGCATTGAGTTCATCGATCAAGGTGGCATGCAGGACGCAATTGCCGGCTATCCGTTGGCGGTTGGCACGTTCCAGGTCGCCGGGCGCATAGATCGTTTCGGTGCCCGATGCCCGACGCGAATCGCGGATCGACTGGGAGAACTGCGCAACCTGGAGGCCAATCCCGCTACCGCCGGCGATGCGGCTGGCATCGATGGCGATGAAGGCGTGGGAGCAGTTGTAGGGCTGGCTCGTGTCGCCGTACAACGGGCGCACAGCGGCACCGACTCCTCCACCCGAGAGTGCGCCGCAGAGCAGGTCGACGGCCACCGCCAGACCGAAACCCTTGGGGCCTGCGGCCGGTAACAGCATGCCGTTGATGGCATCGCTGGCGCTGGTGGTCGCCCGGCCTTCAGCGTCAGTGGCCCAGCCTTCGGGAATGCTTTTGCCTTGGGCCTGGGCGATGCGGATCTTTCCCATGGCGGTGGCGCTCATCGCCATGTCCACCACCAGCTGGTCGCCCGTGGCGCTCGGGAAGGCAATGGCCATGGGGTTGTTACCTACCAGCGCCTGGGCGCCACCGGGTGCGGGCATCAAAGGGCGAGTGTTGGAAAATGAGAAGCCGACCATGCCCGCATGGGCGAACTTTTTCGACCAATAGGCGGCGGTGCCGAAGTGGAACGCGTCACGCACGGTCACAATTGATATCCCGTGTTGCTGCGCGCGTTCGATGGCGAGCTTGACGGCCACCTCCGAAGAGAGTTGGCCGAGGGTGTTGGCTGCCGTCATGATTACCATTGCGCCGTGGTCCTCCACGATGGAGGGTTGCCCGTCGACGTTGATGCTGCCGGCTTTGATACGTTGGACGTACATCGGCACGAGGGAAACCCCGTGGGAAGGGATGCCTTCCAGGTCCGCACTGACCAACGATTGGGCCGTGCAGGTGGCATCGTCTGCGGCGAGGCCCAGCGACTCAAAGATGGCCCCGATCAGGCGGGTCAGGTGTTCGGCGGGTACGGTTTTTCCGGTCATGTTTGTCCTTTGTTCTTCTTGTGTGGGCATCAAATGCGTGCGCTCACACGCCACGCCTGCGGTCAATGGGCATCTCGTTCGTCTGTGTACCAATCGGGTTTTTGCGGGTAGTGCGGGCCGTCATAAATTTCAACGACGATGGTTTCTTCATGTGCGTAGGTGGGGCCATGCACGTTGCCCTTGGGGTTGCAGTAGAAAGAGCCCGTTACCAGCGTGACGCCGGTTGAGGTGTATTCGTACTTGCCCGACAGACAAAACATTGATTGGTTGGAGGCGTGCATATGTGGCTGCGGAATGCCTGTGCCTTTGTCGAACTTGATCAGTGCGATGGAGGCGCCTGTCTGCTCATCGCGAAACAACATCTTTTCATGCACGCCTTTCAGTGATTTTTCACGCCAGGGGAGGGTGGCGGTCTGAAGGAGTATCTCGGCGAGGTTGGTCACGGGAAATTCTGGCTGGGTCATTTTTAGTGGCTCCGCATGAAGCGTTTTAAACAGTCAGTGAATGGGTCTGTACGGTCGTGTGCCCGCTTATAAATCGAGCACCAGAACGGCAGACCGGCTGCGCGAAACACAGGGGTACATGAGGTTGTTGGCCACCCGTTCGCGCTCTGTAAGCACGTAATCGCGATGGTCGATTTCGCCCTGGAGAACGGTCGTCGCACACACGCCGCATTCCCCGCGTTTGCAATCGAACAAGGGGTCACAGCCTTGCTCGATCAGGACGTCGAGAATGCTTTTGTCGGCCGGGATATGGAGCCTGCGGTCGCTGCCGGCCAGGACCACATCGAAGGCACTGTCGCCGGGTGTCGTGGCCGGGGGGGCGAAGAGTTCAAAGTTGAGTTTGTCGCGGGCCCAATCGCGTCGTTGGGCCTCGGCGAGCATGGCGTCGAGCAAAGGTGCAGGCCCGCATATATGGATGTCGTCGTCACTGTCGAACTGGTCGAACAAAGCGCGGATATCCATCGGTGCCCCAACCTCTGCATCGGTATGCACGAACAGCCGGTCGCCCAGCAAAGCGTGCAATTGATCGATCAAGGCCATACACGCCCGATCACGGCCGGCATACACCATCTTGACTTCACGCCCGTGGAACTTGCAGGCGGCCGCCATGGTGGCCAGCGGGGTCACGCCGATTCCGCCAGCGACCAGAAATACGCGCTTGCCGGCCATGCGCAGGGGAAAGTCGTTGCGCGGCTCGGTAATTTCGATGATGTCGCCGACGTTCAGGGCCTGATGCATGAAGCGCGAGCCACCACGGCCCTGCTCGTCGAGGCGGACGGCGATGAGGTAGCACTGCGGTGCGCCAGTCGAACCATTCCCGTATTCCAGTTCTATCAACGAGTACTGACGCCAGTCCTGGCAGTCTTGCAGTTGTACCGAAACGCCGATATGCGCGCCGGGTGTGAAGGCCGGCAACGGCTGGTCAGGATCATGAGACTCAAGCCTGAGCATTCGGACCCCGCTTGCCGGAGTGCTTGCTTCGGCTATTCGCACACGCAACGTTTGTTCGTTTTTTATCGCTTGCATGATCGAACCCTTGTTTCTGGTGGCCGCGCTTGTTTGCGCAGGGCAAGGTTGATCAAAGTCTAGGTAGCCAGCAGCGCGACGAATATCCGCAAACCGCAATCTGGCAGGACGTATCTATCCGTTTCTGGCACAGCCTGGAACCTGCTCCTTGTGCTGCGCGAAATACGGATAGTGCCTTGCGATTCCTGGCTATTTGATCGTCAAGGGCGACGGCAAAATCGTAGCTCGCAGTGTTTAAGCGGTGTTTCGATCAGCCAATAAGAAGAGGTTCACTCCATGATTAGCACGGATGAATTGAGGCAGCTTGTGCGTCCGGACGGCGTTCATAAACGCGTCTATACCGACCCCGAGATATTTGCCCTGGAAATGCAGAGGATCTACGGCCAGGCCTGGATTTATGTGGGTCATGAAAGCCAGGTGCCCAAGACCGGCGACTACCACACCACCCAGCTTGGCGACCAGAAAGTCATCATGGTGCGGGTCAACGACCAGAAGATCAGCGTGCTCTATAACCGCTGCCCACATCGTGGAGCGAACCTGGTTGCTGATGGTGCGGGTTGCGTCGGCAAGTTTTTCCGTTGTTCCTATCACGCCTGGACGTTCAAGCTCGATGGCTCACTGCTGACCACCCCCATGCGCGCGGGCTTGGAGGGCACTTCCTTCGACCCGTCGAGCCCCGAGGTTTCTATGGTCCCGGTGGCACAGGTCGACAACTATCGAGGATTCGTCTTTGCCAAGCAGAGCGTGGGTGGCCCGGGCCTGGTCGAGTTCCTGGGCGGCGCGGCGAGTTCGATCGACAACCTTTGCGACCGTTCGCCTGTTGGCAAGGTCGAGGTGGCAGGCGGCGTGTTCCGAGTGATGCAGTTGTCGAACTGGAAGATGTTCTACGAAAACCTGCATGACACGATGCATGGACCGGTTACCCACGAGTCCTCGGTGATCGCCGCGCGCGAGCAGGCTGAGGAAATCGGTGAGATGCCGTTCGAGCTGTTGATTCAGGACGGTAACGGCGAGCCGTACAGCTTCTGGGAAAAACTCGAGTTGCGTGCCTATCACTATGGTCATGGCTACATGGAAGGCATTTTCGATCCCGCTGCGGCGACGCGTGATGAAGTTTCACGTCGGCATTTCGCTTGCCTGAGCGATGCCTATGGTGAAGAGCGGGCGCGTGAAATCCTGGGAATGAGCCGGCATAACACGATCATTTATGGCAGTGGCTCCCCCCACAATGTGTTCCAGCAGTTTCGCGTCATTCGCCCGGTATCGGTGGACAGGACTCTGGTCGAGATCCAGGTTTTCCGTTGTGTGGGCGCACCGCCGGAAGTGTTCGACCGGGCACTCACGTACGCCAATGTGGTGAACTCGCCGTCTTCGAACGTTATGCCGGACGATGTCGAGGTGTATCGCCGCTGCCAGGTCGGTAACACGACAGCGGGTGGCGATTGGATCAGCCAGCATCGTTATGCGGGGACGGATGTGGTCTTGCCCGATGGCGCCGTCTCGATCAATGGCACCAGTGAACTGCCGATGCGCAACCAGTTCGCTGCCTGGCGGCAATACATGGAAAGTGAGCCGTTGACACCACACAAAGAACAACAGCGACTGGAGGTGCATTGTGTTGAATGATGGCTTTCTCGATATCTCGATCGAACCCATACACCCCACGTCGCCGGACGCACAACTGACCTTCCAGGTGGAGCAGTTTCTGTTTCGCGAAGCGTCGTTGCTTGATGAACGAGCGTTCGATGGCTGGCTGGCCCTCTGGGCCGAAAACGGTCGCTACTGGGTGCCGCGAGCCCCCGACCAGGCGAGTCCTCACGAGCACATTTCAATTTTCTGGGAAAACGCCATGCTGCGTGAGACGCGCGTGCGGCGTCTGCTGAACGAGCGCAACTGGTCGCAACAGCCGCCGACAAGAACCAGCCGCGTGGTGAGTAATGTCTGTGTGCTGGGACGTGATGCTCAAGAGCGTCTGATCGTGAGTTCCCGCCTGCATGTCAGCGAATACCGGCTCGATTTGAGGTATTTATCCGGGCGCGTGGTACACAAGCTGGTTGAGTCGCCCGAAGGTTTCAAGATCGCACTCAAACGGGTCGACCTGGTCAATTGCGACAGCGTCTTCAGCAACATCGAGGTGTTCCCGTGAGCGCTGGTGGCGCCGGCGCAAAAGGCCCTCTGGCGGGCAAGGTGGCGATTGTCACCGGCGCTGCGCAGGGGGTGGGCCTGGATATCGCCAAAGTGTTGCTTGGGCAGGGCGCGAAGGTCGTGTTGACCGACATTCGCCTGAACGACGACGTGCTTAGGCTGCTGGGTAAAGCATGCCTGTTCGTTGCAACCGACGTGCAGATTGACGAGCAGATCGATACCTGCATCGCACGCACGCTTGAGCGTTTTGGTGCGGTGGATGTACTGGTGAACTGTGCAGGTATCTATCTCGATCAGGGGCTTGATTCATCGAGGCAGGATTGGCACCGCACGTTAGGGGTGAACCTGGTTTCCGCTGCGATTTTTGCCCAGCGGGCTGCGGTCGTCATGGGGCGGGGCTCCGTCATTGTCAATATGGGCAGTACGGGGGGGAAGTTCGGTACATCGGGCCGCGCCGTCTACCCCGCCTCCAAAGCCGGCCTGTTGCAGATCACGAAAAACATCGCCGTCACCCTCGCGCCAAAAGGCATACGTTGTCTCAGTATTTCTCCCGCCTGGACGTGGTCGCCATCGTTGGCTGAACACAGCGCAGGCTCCATTGATAGGGCAGATGAGGTTGGCGCACGGCTTCACCCGCTCGGCCGGGTCGGCAGGGGCGAGGAGGTGGGGGCGGCGGTCGCATTTGCCTGTTCTGACGCGGCCTCCTGGATCACCGGGGCGGACATACCCGTCGACGGTGGTTTCAGTTGCCTGGGGCCGGACCAGGGGCACTCGCCGCGTGCCTGGTTTTCCATGTCACGCCAGGAGTAGCGCCGAACGTTCGGAGCCACTTGTACCTGTTTATGAATACCTTCTTGAAAACCGTAAAAGGAAACGTGTCTATGAACGTTATTCTGAAAGAATCGCTTATTGCAGGTTTGATCGGCGGGATCATTTCAGCCGTCATATCTTTTTTGGTGAACCAGAGTTCACCGCTGCCTCTCTCTTCCCTTGAGCACTCAATAGGACATGGCATTACCGGACTGATCAGTGGTTTGATCAGCGCCTTTATGGGCGTGTTCATGATCCTGCGTAAAGTAAGCAAATCGACGACCAAGTAAGTCCCTTGCGGATCATCCATGTGCCAAAGGACCGGCGATGTTACCTATTGGATCGATGGCGAAAGACATCCAACCTAAAGGAAAGCTGGCCTATGAATACCAAGTTAAAGATCGCAATGCTGTGCTATCCAGATATGACATTGCTGGACTTGCTGGGACCGGAAACGGTATTCAGCAAGTTTGCCGACATCTATCTCGTCTGGAAGACACTGGAGCCCGTACAAACCGACACAAACCTGTTGATCAACCCCAATTGCACACTGGCCGACTGCCCCAGCGATCTCGATATAGTGTTTGTACCGGGGGGGCCGGGTACCGGTCGCATGATGCGGGACGCCGAGATACTGTCTTTCATCCGGGAAAAAGGCCATTCCAGCCGCTACATCACATCGGTGTGTACAGGTTCACTGATCCTGGCCGCAGCCGGACTTCTGACGGGCGTCAAGGCGACGACTCATTGGTCAGCGCGTAATGAGCTTGGCAGGCTGGGTGCAATAGTGGTCAAGGAACGTATCGTCTTTGACGGTAATCGGATCACGGGCGGCGGGATTACCTCGGGTATCGATTTCGGCCTGAAGGTCGTGGCGACGTTGATTGGCGAAGATGTTGCCAAGGCCATGACGCTGTTTCTTGAATACGATCCAGCACCACCTTTTACAACGGGTACACCGGAGCAGGCTGGCGACGAAATACTCTCCATACTGCTGCCCCATCTCGCGCCAATCACGGATGGGATTACTGGCGCGACGAATGAAGTATGCCGTAGAAACGAGCGACTGCTCCACGCCATCTGAATACGAGTGCGAGCAAGCATCAAGTGCTTTATTTGGCTCAGATCCCCTATTAAGTAGTACGGAGTGAACACCATGAAAGACAACGAGCAAGGCCTGTTTACCCAGGCGCCTGCGCTGACACTGACGAACCCTTTGGGGCTGTACGATCCGAGCGGCAACGGTTATTCCCACGTGGCGCAAATTGCTGCTGGCACGCGGCTGGTGTTTATCTCCGGCCAGGGGGGTGAGAACGTCAACCTTGAGTTGGCCGATGATTTCTCGATTCAAGTGGAGCAAGCGTTGGCAAACCTGCAAATTGCCTTGGCTTCTGCAGGCGCGCAAGTCAACCAGGTGGCCAAGCTGACTGTACTGATCGTTGACCACAGCCATGAGCGCTTGGGGATTTTCGGCAATGCGCTGAATCAGGTCTGGGGCGCAGCGACAAAACCCACCTGTACCTTGATCCCGGTACCGCGCCTGGCACTCGACGGTATGTTATTCGAGATCGAAGCTATCGCCGTCGTTCCCGCCTGACAAGTTCCGGCTTATTTCGTAGCCAACCTAAGGCATTGTGCATTTGTGCAATGCCGACGTGGCGCTTGGCAATTCGCCAAACCTATCCTTGTAGTACGCTGAAAACCTGCCCAGATGCCCGAAACCAACCGCCAGCGCGATGTCGGTAATGCTGTTGGGCGAGTGGGCCAGGATTTTGCGGCGGGCTTCTTCCAGGCGTATATCGCGTAGCCAGGCCATGGGGCCTACGCCGAACTCCTGCTTGCAGAAGGTGTGCAGTGAGCGTGAACTGATTCCGGCCGCGCGAGCCAGGTCCTCCAGTGAGATGGGTGCCCACAAATGCGCAAGGCTGTACTGGCGTGCGGCGTCGAGTGCCGAGCGCTTCGTTGACGGGGGCTGTAACGCATGGCTGACCGGCGTGTCAGGCTGTTTGTGTATGTGGGTTAAAAGGAGCAGGGCCAACCCGATTTCCAGATACTCCAGCCAGGCGGGGTGGCAGTGGCCGAAACCCTCGCTATGCCCAGGGTTTATCTGGTCGACCAACGACTGAACAAGGCTGCACCATTGCGCAGCCACGTGACTGTCCAGAAGTACCACGGGGGCCAGATCCTCTCCCTCGTTCAGATCCGTAAGCGGTGTATAAAGCCGTGAGGCAGCCGTTTTGGCAAAGGCCGACGGCACCCGCAGAATGAGCTGCTCGCAGTTTTCGCTCCAGCGAAAACTGATTTCACGTCGCGGTGCAAGGACGGCGACCTGGCCAGGGCCTATAGAGGTGATCTCTCCGTCACTTTTGATGACGGAGCGTCCCCGCAAGGGCACCTGTACCAGAATGAAACCATCGAACGGATCGGGCCGGATCTCAACGGCCGGTCCATAGCGAAGAATCATCAGCCTCAGATGCCGGGTATCGATGCTGTACAGCGCCGAGTCCACTTCGCCAGGCCCCCAGCTCATCACGTGATTGTTGAGTGCCTGGCGCAGGTGCGCCTGAAAGTCCGCCGCACTGCGCGACTCAAAGACCAGGTTGCTGTACATGCGGGATAAATCGAGTGTCTGGAAGGAGCTGTTCATCGGTGACTCTCACGGCAGTAAGAGAAGATGTTTGATTTTTTTATAAATGTCACATCGAAAAAATCTGGTGTTATCGACGTTTCAAAGCGTGAAAAATATTGCCAGATCAAGGTGTGTCTCTGGGCTCATCGGATAGTACGAACTTTCTGAGCGCAATGTCCAACCCGAAAATATTGCTACCGCCGCAAACGGCAAACTTGCCAAAAATGGACAGCCCTGATGCGGGAAATGGATAGTGCGCGTGCGCAATGAAACCCCATGCTGCTGCCATGAAAATAAACCAATCCCAAAAATACGACGTCATTATCGTCGGCAGTGGCATCAACTCCTTAGTGTGCGCGGCGATGCTTGCCAGAGCCGGACGCTCGGTGTTGGTACTGGAGCGCGAGACGGTTTTTGGCGGGTGTATCCGCAGTGATGAACTCACGCTGCCAGGGTTCGTGCATGACACCCTGGCCATGGCGTTCCCACTGTTCGTGTCCGGGCCTGCTTATGTTGCGTTGGGTGACGCCTTACGCGCAGAGGGCTTGGTGTTCTGCACCAGTGTGGCCTCCACCGGTGTGCTCTTGCCTGATGGTTCCCACACATGGTTATCGACTTCGCGTATTGAAAATCTCGCGCGGTTCGAGCGTCTGGCTGTGGGAGACGGTGCGGCCTTCGCCAGAGCCATGGAGGGGCTGCAACGCCACGAAAAGTTTATCTTCCCTTTATTGGGCAATGAGCTGTGGCGGGCGTCCACCGCCTGTGCGCTGTCGCTGCAGGTGCTCAAAAGAGGTATGCATTCTACGAGCGATTTTTTGGGTGAGTCGATGATGTCGTGCCGGCACTGGCTCGATGGCGCGGTGAAAAGCCCGGCGCTGCGTGCGCTGCTTGCGCCCTGGACGCTGCACGCCGGGCTGGGGCCCGACAGTGCGATGTCGTCGCTGATGACCAAAGTCATTTCATCGATGCTTGAAAACGTTGGATTACCCCTGGTGCGTGGTGGCAGCAAGGGCCTGGTTGACGCCTTGGTAGCGGTGATCCGCAAGGCCGGCGGGCATCTTCAGCAGGAGGCCGATGTTCGGCGTGTATTGGTCCGCAAGGGAAGGGCGTACGGCGTGCAATTGGCTGACGGTCGAAAAATCGAGGCCGGTGATATCGTCTGTAGCGTGACGCCGACACAGCTTTATGGGCAACTGCTTGAGCCGGATCATGTGCCGAGGCAAGTGCTGGAGCAAAGCCGGTCCTACCGTTACGGAAAGGGCAACATGCAGATCCATCTGGCGCTCTCCGAGCCGCTCAAATGGCCCGTGGCGGAGCTCGATTCGGTGACTTACATTCATCTGTGTGATGGGCCGGACTCGATCTCGCGCGCCATCAACGAAGCAGACAGAGGGTTACTGCCGGCAGAACCCACCATTTGCATTGCCCAACCTACGATCCACGACCCCTCGCGCGCGCCCGCCGGGCGGGCCACCCTGTGGATTCAACTGCCCGCGTGCCCGCGTATCGTTCGTGGCGATGCAGCAGGCCAGATACAGGTGCCGGCTGATGGGCGCTGGACCGAAAGCCTGAAAGAAGCCTATGCAGACCGGGTGCTGGCACAGATTGCCCGGCAGTTGCCCGGCATCCGCACAAGCGTGTTGGCGCGCCATGTTCTCTCTCCCGCCGACCTCGAGGGGCTCAACGTCAATCTGGTCGGTGGCGATCCGTATGGAGGCTCATGCGAGATGGACCAGTCGATGCTGTGGCGGCCGTTGCGCGCCACGCGTAATCACACGACCTGCGTGGCCCATCTCTGGCATATCGGTGCCTCGACCCATCCGGGGCCTGGTGTGGGTGGCTTGTCGGGCTTACATGTCGCGCAAGCGCTCGGTGCTGGCTGACCCCTCAGTCGTATTGCCTCGCTCTTAATGATCCCCGATAAGGAATGAATGACATGACTGTTCGTACCGCCGTGCTTGCCTTGCATTACCAGAACGAAGTGCTTCACCCCAAGGGGCGTATCCGCGTGGGGCTGGCCGAGAATGATCCGATGCGCGATCAAGTGATCGAAGCAGCCGGGCGGCTGCTGGCGGGCGCTCGCGAAAAGCAACTGCCGATCCTGCACGTACGCATTGCTTTTCGCCCCGATTACGCGGACTGCCCCAGGAACACACCGATATTCCGCAAGACCGTGGAGCTGGGCGCGGTACGCAACGGAGAGTGGGGGGCAGAGTTCATGGCGTCGCTGGCGCCGCAGCCGAGCGAGCGTGAGTTCGTGATGACGCACACGCGTATCAGCGCGTTCAAGGGCACCGCCGTCGAGCAGACGCTACGTATGTTAGGGGTGGAGCACCTGATCGTTGCGGGCGTGGCCACGCATTCGGTGGTCGAGAATACGGTGCGCGAAGCTGCAGACCTGGGCTATGCCATCACGGTGGCCGCCGATGCCTGTGCGGCGGCGGCGCCGCAGGTGCATCAAGCCGCGCTGTCCGCCATGGCGCTGATCGCTGATATCTCGACGGTGGCGGGCGCGCTACAGGCTGAGTGAGACTCGGCACCCTAAGCAGGGCAGGGAGGCTCGCTCCATGCCCTTTTCATGGGGGTGAGGTGGAGTTTTGGCGCGGCATCCGGGTCAGGCGCAAGGCGTTGAGTACCACCGTCAACGAGCTGATGGACATGCCGATTGCGGCCCAAATGGGCGTGATCCAACCCAGGGCGGCGAACGGCAGCATGAGGCCGTTATACAGCGCCCCCCACAGCAGGTTCTCAATGATGATCCGACGTGTGCGCCGTGCCAGGCTGAAGGCTTGCACCAACGCATCCAGGCGGTTGGACAGCAGCACCGCGTCGGCGCTGGTTTTGGCCAAGTCGGTGGCCGAGCCCATGGCCACGCTGATATCCGCAGCGGCCAGCACCGGGACATCGTTGACCCCGTCGCCGAGCATCAGCACTTTACGGCCTTGGCGATGCAATTGTTGCAGCACTTGCAGCTTGTCATTCGGGCTCAGGCCGCCGCGGGCCTCGTCAATACCCAGTTCGGTGGCGACGCTGGCAACCATTGGCGAGCTGTCGCCCGACAGCAGCAGTGTGGTCCAGCCACGCGCCTTGCAGGCGGCAAGCAGCGCGGGGGCGTCGCTGCGCAGGTGGTCGTCGAGGACCAACCAGGCCAGCGGCCCTTGGCTATCGCCCAGCAGCAGCCATTGGCCGGCTTCATTCGGCATCGGCGGAACTGCACAGGCGCTCAGGTCACACACGAAGGCTGGCTGGCCGATGCGCAGGTGTTGCTCGCCCACCCGGCCCTCCAGACCCAACCCAGGTATGTTCAGCACGTGTTCGGCAGCCAGCGACGCACGGCCGAAGGCTCGGGCTATCGGGTGTTCGGAGCGGTTCTCCAGCGCGGCGGCCAGGCTCAGGCATTGCTGACTGTCGAGATCGCCCAAGGGGTGAATCGCACGCAAGGTCAAGCGGCCCTCGGTGAGTGTGCCGGTCTTGTCGAAAATCACCGTGTCGATCTGATTCAAGCCTTCGAGTACGTGGCCGCGAGTCAGCAGCAGGCCGAGTTTGTGCAGGGTGCCGGTGGCGGCGGTCAATGCGGTCGGTGTAGCCAGGGACAGCGCACAGGGGCAGGTGGCGACGAGCATTGCCAGGACGATCCAGAACGCTCGTGAGGCGTCCAGTTGCCACCAGAGCAAGCCAATGGCTGCCGCAGCGATCAGCGAGAACAGCAGGAACCATTGGGCGGCGCGGTCGGCGATTTCGGCCAGGCGTGGTTTTTCGGTCTGGGCTCGCTCCAGCAGGTGGACGATCGCGGACAGGCGAGTGTCCTGGCCCAGGGCCAGGACTTGCAAGGTCAGCGTGCCATCGACGTTGAGGGTGCCGGCGGTAACCACGTCACCCGGGCTGCGCGGTTGCGGCAGGTATTCGCCGGTGAGCAGGGATTCATCGATGCTTGACTGGCCTTCGAGGATCTTGCCGTCCGCCGGCAGGATGGCGCCGGGATGCACCAGTACCTTATCGCCCAGGCGCAGTTCGCTGAGCAGGATGCGTTGGCTCTGGCCGTCGGCGTCCAGGCGCAGGCACGAGGCCGGCAGCAAATTCACCAGGCGCGCGGTGGCGGCTGCGGTACGCTCGCGGGCTCGACGTTCCAGGTAGCGTCCGGCGAGCAAGAACAAGGCGAACATGCCCACGGCATCGAAGTACAACTCGCCGACTCCGGTAATCGCGGTCCAGATCCCGGCGATATAGGCGATGCCTATCGCCAGGGACACCGAGACGTCCATGGTCAGGTGGCGGGTGCGCAGGTCACGCAGGGCGCCTTTGAAGAATGGCGCGCAGCTGTAGAAGACGATGGGTGTGGTGAGAAACAACGCTACCCAGCGCAAGATGGTGTGCAACTCGGGGCTCAAATCCAAATTGAATTCCGGCCAGGTCGCCATGGTTGCCATCATTGCCTGGAACCATAGCAGCCCGGCAACACCCAACTGACGCAGGGCCAGGCGATTTTCGCTGGCCAGTTGTTCGGACGCATGATCGGCCTGATAGGGGTACGCGGCGTAGCCGATCTGTCTGATCTCGTTAAGCACCTGGCTCAGGGGTAGCTGCTGGTCATCCCAACGCACGCTCAGGCGATGGTTGGACAAGTTCAATCGTGCTTCAGCCACCGCCGGCAGAGCGCGCAGGTGTTTTTCGATGAGCCAGCCGCAGGCCGCGCAGTTGATACCTTCGATCATCAGGAGGGTTGTGGCCAGCTCACCCTCATGCTGGACGAAGTGTTGCTGTACATCTACCCGGTCGTATAGCACTTGCTCATCCGGCAACTGCTTTGGCAACGTTTCGGGGTTGGTCGAGGCTTCACTGCGGTGGCCGTAGTAACCCTCCAGATTATTGGCAGCAATGGCTTGGGCCACGGCCTGACAACTCGCGCAGCAGAACTCGCGGGTTGTGTCCAGGACGACGGCGGTATAGGGGCTGCCGGCAGGCACGGGCAGGGTGCAGTGGTAGCAAGGAAGTGGCGTGCTCATCACGGTCTCCTGTCCTCGTACGGATCGCATCACTGCCAAACCAGCGGCATCTCTCTGCTGCGCGTTGAGGGACGGTGCTTCACCATGGATGGAGTTCACCCATACCAGCAGCAAGTCCCCCGGTAAGGCTGCTTGGAAAACGCTGGCGGGGCGAACGCTGTAACGCTAAGAGAGAAATGGGCCAGGTTGAGTAGGGAATTCCCCTGCTCATCGCCGGCTGTTGATTCGACTCTTGGCGATACCGGGATGGGGTTGTCGCGTCAGTGAAACTGACAAGGCTTCCTATGATCTCCAACAGTGAGGTTAGAGGTATAAAAAAGCCGCTTCGCGAAGGTGATCACATCGATGCGAGCGGCTAGCGAGATAACTCAAAGGAGGAAACGTGAAAGTACGTGGGTGATGAGTCTTTCTATGTAGGAAATTTCCTAGGGCTTTTATCGCGGTTATCTAAAACGGCTTGTTGACGACGAGGAAAACGATCGCTGCGGCTACGAACATCAGGCTTGGCATTATCAGCACCAAACGCGCGGGTGGGGCGTCCGTTGGGTGTTCCATCCGCCGTCGCAGGAAGCCGCCCAACCCTGCGTGCAATACGCTCAAGCTCAGCACGCCTGCCAATTTGAGCGATAGCCAGGTGGCGCCGATCCAACCACCTTGTGCAGCGAGGGTCAGGCCGCTCAGCCAGGTGAGCAGCATCGCGGGCACGGTAATGTGCTGGCACCAGCGCCGCAGCGTGCGTAACCGTGATAGTTCAAGCGGCAAGACCGGGCCAGGCAGGTCGCGCCCCGCGAGCAACAACAGCACAAACATGAACAGCCCACTTATCCAGAACAAAACGGCGCATAGATGCACTGACTTGATCAGCAGGTAGGTCATGCGCCATTGCTCTGCTCAAGTTTGGGCTGTTCGGGCGATTGCTTATTGCGCCGCCATAGAAACCGGGCTGCAAAAAAGCCACCGAGCGGAATAAAGGCCAATGCAAGGGCGCCCAGCAGTTTGGTGGGTTTCCATTTTTCGCTGGCGGCGACGCTGATCGCCAGCCAGCAGTAAGTCAAGAATGCCAAGCCATGCAATGGACCGACGACTTGCACTGCAGCCGGGTACCCAAAGAAATGTTTGAGCGGCACGGCGACGGTCAGCAGGATGAGCAAGCTGCTGCCTTCTACGCAGGCGGCATATCGCAATGGCCGTAGCGAATCAGAGGAGCGGACAGGTAAATCGGTCATCGGGATGGGTATCTATGAAGGGTAGACGGTCGAGTATGGCGACCTTGCAGTGCCAAGCCAATTGGCTAAAATGCCAATTACCGAAGGATTCGAGCCAAATCGGACAGCCAAATGTCAATTCACGTTGCTGCGCATAAAATCGCTGTGCTTGCTTTCGATGGCGTGGTGCCGTTCGACCTGACCATACCGCTTGAAACGTTCGGGCGTGCGCGCCGCGAGACTGGCGAGCTGGTCTATGAGGTGTTGGTCTGCGGCCCCACGCGAATGATCAAGTCTGCGCACTTTGACATGCGCGTGAGGTGGGGGTTGAGCGAACTGGCCAATGTCGACACGATCATTGTGCCCGGCGCGTTGGATTTCACCGCACCTCTGCCAAAAAAACTGCTGGATGCCTTGAGTGACGCCGCGGCGGCGGGCACTCGGGTGGCCTCGATCTGTACGGGGGCGTTCATCCTGGCGGAATGCGGGTTGCTGGATGGCTTGCGGGTCACCACGCATTGGTCCGCAGCGCTGATGCTGGCCAACCGATATCCACCTGTCACCGTCGACCCCAACGTTCTGTTTATCGATAACGGCCAGGTACTGACCTCTGCCGGTGCATCCGCTGGCCTGGATTTATGCCTGCACATGATCCGGCGCGACCATGGCGCTCAGATTGCGGCTGATGTGGCGCGCCATGCGGTCATGCCGTTGGAACGTGCCGGGGGGCAGGCCCAGTTCATCGTTCACCAGCCTCCCGAATCAACCGGGATGCTGCAACACCTGCAAGCGTGGGTTGAGCAGCATCTGGACCAGCCTTTGACGCTTGAGCAACTGGCGGGCAGGGCGTCGGTCAGTACCCGAACGCTGAGCCGCCGCTTCCGCGAACAACTGGGCGTTACCCCGCTGCAGTGGCTACTACAGGCGCGGGTGCGACGGGCGCAATACATCCTGGAAACCACGAATTTGTCCGTGGAGCAGGTGGCATTGCGCACCGGGTTTGGCTCCTCGACGTCGTTGCGAGAGCATTTCCGACGGCTGCTGGGCACAAGCCCGGTTGCTTATCGGAACGCCTTTTCAAGCGCTCGGCCGTGATAGCCCGGGCTGGCAAGTCGGGTGTTGTAGCTCAATCGTGTTGGCGGCCAATCACACGTTCTATGGCGTCTTTGGTCTCGAGCAACGCAGCTTGAAAACGTTCGGCATGCACCTTTGCCCGCGAGGCCGGTGCCACGACCGTGATTGAGAAATTGCCCAGGTAGGTGCGGATGATGGTCGCGTAGGAGCAAATACCTTCGATGTACTCTTCCGTTTCCTGGGCGATGCTGCTGGCACGGATCTGTTCCAATTCTGCCAGCAGGGCCTTTTTGTTCAGCGTGGTGCTTGTCAGCGCCGGCAGCTGTTTTGGCAGGATGGCTTCGAGGTCCTGAGGTGACAGTTCGGCCAGGAGTATCTTGCCGCTGGACGTTGCAAATGATGGGGGGTTGATGCCGATCGGAAAGACAATGCGCAATTCCCGTTCAGCCACCACTCGATCGATCACATACACCTTGTCGCCGATCAAGGACGACAACGTCACCGACTCGTTCAACAGCTGGCCAAGCTCGATCAGAAAGGGCTGAACCGATGAAATAATGTCGGTCTGGGTCTGGTTGATCAGCAAGCCCAGTGCGGTCCCCAGCCGAAAGCCGCCCTGTGGGCCGATGGATTCAACAAGGCGTTCTTCTTCCAGGGCGGTGATGATCCGTTGCACCGTTGAGCGCGGCAGGTCGACGGCTTGCGCAATCGCCGCATGGCTCAAGCCCTTCGGGTTGTTTCCCAGTGCACGCATGATGGCGGCCGCCCGCGCAATGACCTGAATGCCACCATTTTTTTCCTGCTTGAGTGTCTCGTCGCTCATGTCGTATTCGCTCGCCTTTTTGCCGAACGCCCATCTTACCCGATAGCGCCCTCTGGTCCTGGTGATCACCACATTTGGCGCACGTGATTGCGTGATGTTTGAGCGTTCGCCAAGGGTTTTTGAAAAGTACAGATTGATTTTGGTGAATCGTATAGTGATACACTGAACCTTATCGTGGTTCACGTATCTTTTTTTTCATCTTCCTGGGGAGTGCTTCTGGTGAAGCTCAGATGGCCGTCGCGTGCTGTACATATTCTTCCGCTCACCACCGCGTTACTGGTGGGCTGTAATCAATCCGAACAGGTTTCGACCGCCAGTCCTCCGGTGGAGGTTGGGGTCTATACGGTCAAGGCCGAGTCCTTGGTCATGACCACTGATCTGCCTGGGCGAACCTCGGCTTATCGCGTTGCGCAGGTACGCCCACAAGTCAGTGGCATCCTGCAAAAGCGGCTGTTTGAAGAAGGGGCACAGGTCAAGGAAGGACAGCAGCTCTACCAGATTGATCCAGCGACGTATCAGGCCACTTTGGCCAGGGCGCAGGCCAACCTGGATACCGCGCAAAACCTGGCCAAACGCTACGCGAGCCTGCTGGAAACCAAAGCCATCAGCCGCCAGCAGCATGATGATGCGCAAGCGGCGTGGAAGCAGGCCAAGGCCGATGTTCAGGTCGCCAGCATCAACGTCCAGTACACCAAGGTGCTGTCGCCGATCAGTGGGCGGATCGGGCGCTCCAACATCACTGAAGGTGCACTGGTGACGAACGGGCAGGGCACGGAACTGGCGACGGTCAACCAGCTGGACCCCATCTATGTCGATGTGACCCAACCCATTATCCGCATGTTGGCGCTGGAGCGTGCGCTGGAGTCCGGCAGCTTGCAGAGCACGGGCGCGGGGCAGGCACCCGTCACCCTGACCCTGGATGATGGCAGCGCATACCCATTGCCGGGTACGTTGAAGTTCTCTGAAGTCAGCGTTGATCCCGGCACAGGCTCTGTGACTATGCGTGCGGTGTTTCCTAACCCCAACGGTAAGTTGCTGCCCGGCATGTTCGTCCATGCACAACTTAAGGAAGGCGTGCGCGAGGCGGCCAAACTGGTGCCGCAGCAAGGCATTATTCGCGACAGCCGGGGCGTCGCCACGGCTTGGGTGATCAAACCGGATGAAACCGTCGAGCTGCGTGAGCTGCAAACCTTGCGCACCGTGGGCAATGCCTGGTTGGTCGGCAAGGGGATCGAACCTGGAGAGCAAGTGGTCACCGAAGGGGTGCAACGCTTGCGCGCGGGAGCAAAGGTCAAGGCCAGCCCGGCCACTAACGTTGAGTTGATCAGCGACTTCAGCGCCACGACCGGCGAAGGGAGCTGATACCCATGTCCCGTTTCTTTATCGACAGGCCGATTTTTGCCTGGGTTATCGCCTTGATGCTCATGTTGGGGGGCGCGTTGGCGGTGATTTCGCTGCCCGTCAACCAGTACCCGAATATTGCGCCACCCGCCGTGCAGATCACCGTGACCTACCCGGGTGCGTCGGCACAGACCGTGCAGGACACGGTGGTGCAGGTGATCGAGCAGCAGCTCAATGGTTTGGATGGCTTGCGCTACATTTCCTCATCCAGCAACACCGATGGCAGCATGCAGATCATCGTCACCTTCGATCAGGGTACCGACCCGGACATCGCCCAGGTACAGGTGCAGAACAAGCTGCAACTGGCTACCCCCATGTTGCCCGAAGAAGTCCAGCGCCAAGGCATTCGAGTGGTGAAGTATCAGGTCAACTTCATGTTGATTCTGGGGCTGGTCTCGACCGATGGCCGAATGTCGGACTTCGACATGGGCAACCTGATTGTTGCCAATCTTCAGGACCCTATTTCACGGACCAAGGGGGTCGGCGACTTTTTAGTCTTGGGTTCACAGAACGCCATGCGTATCTGGCTCGACCCCGGCAAGTTGAACAGCTATCAGTTGGTGCCCCAGGACGTCATGAGCGCGATTTCGGCGCAGAACGTCCAGGTGTCATCCGGCATGCTCGGCGGTTTGCCGGCACGTAAAGGTATTGAGTTGTCGGCCACGATTATTGGCAAGACGCGCATGACCACCGTGGACGAGTTCCGCGAGATCCTGCTCAAGGTCAATCCCGACGGCTCGCAGGTTCGTATTAAAGATGTGGCCGAAGTGGGGCTTCAAGCGGAAAACTTTTCCATTTCAAGCCAGTTCAACGGTAAGCCTGCCTCAGGGCTTGCGTTGCGCCTTGCCACCGGTGCCAACCTGTTGGATGCGGTCGCGGCGGTCAAGAAAACCGCGGATGAGCTCAAGCCTTACCTGCCGGAAGGGGTTGAAATTGTATTCCCCTACGATACCTCGCCCGTGGTGGCAGCCTCGATCAAGTCGGTGATCTACACCCTGTTTGAAGCGATCGTGCTGGTGTTTCTGGTGATGTTCCTGTTCTTGCAGAACGTTCGGGCCACGCTGATTCCTTCGTTGGCGGTACCCGTGGTGCTGCTGGCCACATTCGGCGTGTTGTTCGCCTTTGGTTTCACCGTCAACGTGATGACCATGTTTGCCATGGTGCTGGCCATTGGTTTGCTGGTGGACGATGCCATCGTGGTAGTGGAGAACGTCGAGCGGATCATGGCCGAGGAGGGGCTGTCGCCTAAAGAGGCGACACGCAAATCCATGGACCAGATTTCCGGAGCCCTGGTGGGTATCGGTCTGGTGATTTCGGCGGTGTTCATGCCGATGGCGTTCTTCAGCGGTTCGGCGGGTGTGATCTATCGGCAATTTTCGATCACCATCATTGCCGCAATGAGTTTTTCGGTGCTGGTTGCCCTGATATTTACGCCTGCGCTGTGTGCCACCTTGCTCAAGCCGCACAAAGCCGGCGCGCACGAGAAAAAGGGCTTCTTTGGCTGGTTCAACCGCACGTTCGAAAAAAACACGCTGCGCTATGAGCGCGGCGTCAAAGGCATCCTTACGCGGCGCTGGCGCTTCATGGGTATTTACCTGTTATTGACAGTGGGAGCTGGGTTGCTGTTTACCAAGATCCCAATGGCATTTTTGCCTGACGAAGACCAGGGCATCATGGCGGTTCAGGTGCAACTGCCACAGAACGCCAGCGCAGAACGGACCGAAGACGTTCTGGGGCAGGTGCGTAAATTCCTGTTGAAAGACGAAGGCGTTGGTATTTCATCGGCCTTCACCGTGAACGGTTTCAACTTTGCCGGTCGCGGCCAGAGCAGCGGGATCGTGTTCGTGGCCTTGCGGCCGTTTGCCGAGCGTACATCGCCTGAGCTATCGGTATTCGCTATCGCCAAGCGTTTGAACGCGAAGTTCGGCGCAATCAAAGACGCCAACGTGATTGCCCTGGTGCCACCCGCGATCCTGGAGATGGGTAACTCGACCGGGTTCAACGTGTTCCTGCAGGACAACGGCAATGTCGGGCATGCCGGCCTGATGGCTGCCCGTAATCAGTTCCTGGGGTTGGCGGCACAAGATCCGACGTTGATGCTGACCCGGCCTAACGGCCTGGATGATGAAGCGCAGTACCAGGTCATCATCAATGATGAGCAGGCGCGGGCGCTGCAGGTGTCCATCGCCGACATCAACCAGACGATGTCGGTCGCCTGGGGCTCGGCCTATGTCAATGACTTCATCGACGGCGGCCGCGTCAAGCGGGTGTATGTGCAGGGCGACCAGGACTCACGCATCGCGCCTGAAGACTTCGACAAGTGGTACGTACGCAACGCACAGGGCGAAATGGTGCCGTTTTCGGCGTTCGCCACGGGCAAGTGGGTGTATGGTTCGCCGAAGCTGGAACGCTACGGTGGTATCTCTGCCATCGAACTCCTGGGTACACCGGCCCCTGGCTACAGTACCGGTGATGCCATGGCAGCGGTTGAACGCATCGCGGCGCAGTTGCCTCCTGGCATCGGTATGTCCTACACCGGCTTGTCCTATGAGGAGCGACACGCGGGTGCGCAGGGGCCAATGCTGTATGCCTTGTCGTTGCTGATCGTGTTTTTGTGCCTGGCCGCACTGTATGAGAGCTGGGCGATTCCGGTGTCGGTGCTGTTGGTGGTGCCGCTGGGTATTCTCGGGGCTGTCTGTGCGACCTTGCTGCGCGGGCTGTCCAACGACGTGTTCTTTCAGGTCGGGATGCTCACCACCATGGGTTTGGCGGCGAAGAATGCGATCTTGATCGTGGAGTTTGCCAAAGACCTTTATGAGCACCAGGGACGCACGCTGGTCGAAGCTGCCGTGGAGGCTGCCCGCCTGCGCTTGCGGCCCATCATCATGACCTCGATTGCATTCATTATGGGCGTGTTGCCCTTGGCCCGGGCTGTCGGCGCGAGCAGTGGCAGCCAGCACTCCATCGGCACCGGCGTGGTGGGCGGTACGCTCGCGGCGACCTTCCTGGCGATCTTTTTCGTGCCCTTGTTCTACACGTTCGTCACCGGCCTGTTGAGCAAAAAGAAACAACCGGATAACGCCCCGTCGGGAGAGCAAGCATGAGACTTAAAACGTTGACGCTCTGTGTGTGCCTCGGATTAGGCGTGCCTGGGTGCAGCCTGATTCCGAAAAAATCCTGGTTGGAAGTGCCTGCCGAGAACGCCTGGCCGCAAGGCGCTGCCTATGCTCAGCCTGGCTTGATCGAGGCCAATGCACCCCGGGTACTGTGGAATGACTTTTTCCGCGATGACGGGCTGCGACGGATGATTGCCGTGGCCCTGGAGAACAATCGGGACCTGCGGGTCGCGGCCCTGAATGTCCAGGCTTATCGTGCGCAATACCGGATCCAGCGCTCGGCACTGTTTCCCTCTGTGGATGTGAATGGCAGCGGCAACCGGCAGCGGTTGCCGGCTGATCTGTCGAGTACGGGGAGCTCCGGTATTCAGAGTCAATATGGACTGAATGTCGGCATCACCTCTTATGAGCTGGATGTATTTGGACGCGTCAGTAGCCTCAACGCGGCGGCTCTGGAAAATTACCTGGCCACCGCACAGGCGCAGAACAGCATCCGTATCGGCTTGATCGCCGATGTGGCGAGTGCGTATCTGACGTGGCGTACCGACCAGGCGTTGCTTGAGCTGACCAGCAGAACCCTGGACAGCTACAGCGCGAGCCTGGCGCTGACCAGCCAGGCACATCAGGCAGGTACGTCTTCCGAGCTCGATGTACGTCAAGCGCGCACTCAAGTCGACACGGCCAAGGCGCAAATGCTGCAGTACACCCGGCAAGTTGCCCAGGACGTCAACGCCCTGCGGCTGCTGCTGGGTGCCAACCTGCCGAATGACCTGCCCAATGGCGCGCCGCTGGACGGCGCCGTCCTGGCGGATATTCCCGTGGGCCTGCCGTCCGATCTGCTGCGCCACCGTCCGGATATCCTGCAGGCCGAGCACCAGTTATTGGCTGCGAATGCCAACATCGGCGCGGCTCGGGCGGCATTCTTTCCCTCGATCCGCTTGACCGCGACGGCTGGGTCGGCCAGCAGTGAGTTGGGTGACCTGCTCAATGGTGGCCAGGGCAGTTGGAGTTTTGCCCCGCAGATCAACGTGCCCATTTTCAATGGAGGACGGTTGCGCGCTAGCCTGGATTACGCCGAGATCCAGAAAGACATCAGCGTTGCCCAGTACGAAAAGAGCATCCAAACCGCGTTTCGCGAGGTGGCCGATGGCTTGGCGGCGCAGGGCACCTTTGGCAAGCAGTTGCAGGCACAGCGTGATCTGGTGATGGATAGTCGCGCCTATTTCGATTTGGCGCAGCAGCGCTATGAAACGGGTGTTGACAGCCATTTGACCCTCCTCGATGCCCAGCGACTGTTGTTCACGGCCGAGCAAAGGCTGTTGAGCGATCAACTGCTTAAGCTGGACAGTCAAGTCCAGCTATACAAGGCGCTAGGCGGAGGTTGGGAGCCCTCTCAACTGATCAGTTCCGCTCGATAGTCACGTCAAAAAAACGGGCCAGCGTTGGCTGGCTCGTCAACGATCGCCATGAGTTTTCTCTCCTTTTTTCTGAAACGCCTGCTCGAGTCAGTCGTGATGCTGCTGGGAAATGTCCTACATATTGGTGGGAAATTTCTCACGAGTATGTGCGCCGGTAAATGTCCGAACACCGCATGTGTGACCGGGCGTTATTGGTTTGGCTGACTAGCCCTAGACGTTGTTTGAAGGGCGCTCAGTCGAATTTCTCACATTTGGAGTGAAAGCACGTATGGCGCAGGTTAGTTTGATAGATATCAAATCTGGAAAACTGGTAGAGCAGGCAACGGGTAATTCCACCACCGTTGGCAGCCCCAGTATCGTAAAGATTTCGTTGAATCCTGAAACGCTGAAGTCGGCTTCCCGGGCTGGCGACGATTTGGTCATCGTGTTGAAGTCCGGTGAGCAGGTCGTGCTCAAGGGCTTTTTTGTTGTGGCGGCTGACGGTCTGCACAATGAGTTGGTGTTGGAAAACGAAGGGAAATTCTGGCACGCGACTTATGAGCCAAGCCAGGCATCACTTTCTTTAAAAGAGATTTCCAATGTAGATGAGCTGCTTGTGGAGGACGGTGACAACACCTTCATGTGGCTCATTGGTGCACTTGGGCTTGGCGGCGTAGTGGCGCTGGCAAGTCACAGTGGCGGTGGCGGTGGCGGTGGCGGTGGCGCAAACGCTTCTGTCAGCGCTACCAAACCGTCTGCGCCTGTGATCAGTTTCGATACTCAGGCCAACAAGCTCGCTATCCAGGGCCGCCCCGGCGCTGCATTTGAGGTCAAGGGGGAGGGTGGTCAGGTACTTGCCTCCGGCACGCTGGGTAATGATGGACGTGTGCAGGTCGAGCTACCTTCAAGTGCCAGCCATCAAACTATCACCACGACTCAGACGGAGAATGGCCTTCAGTCTGATCCTTCCGTAGCACTCACCCTGCCGCTGATGAAGCCGACGCTGGGCACGCTAAATCCCGACACCGGGGAATTGCCGGTCACCGGCAAGCCAGGCGCGACCGTGCAGGTGCAGGACCAGAACGGCAACCCGATTGGCAACCCAGTCACTTTGGACGACAAAGGCCAGGGCACCGTGACGTTGCCGGGCAACACCAGCGGCCAGCAGGTCGGCGTGGTGGTCAAGGACGGTGACACGCAGTCGCCTGCCACCAACGTTGACGTGCCGCTGTTGGCACCGCAGTTGGGCACTGTCGATCCTGAGACCGGCAATGTGGCGGTCACCGGCAAGCCGGGCGCGACCGTGCAGGTGCAGGACCAGAACGGCAATCCGATTGGCAACCCAGTCACTCTGGACGACAAAGGCCAGGGCACCGTGACCCTGCCGGGCAACACCAGCGGCCAGCAGGTCGGCGTGGTGGTCAAGGACGGTGACACGCAGTCGCCTGCCACCAACGTTGACGTGCCGCTGTTGGCACCGCAGTTGGGCACTGTCGATCCAGCCACCGGCAATGTGGCGGTGACCGGCAAGCCGGGCGCGACCGTGCAGGTGCAGGACCCGAACGGCAACCCGATTGGCAACCCAGTCACTTTGGACGACAAAGGCCAGGGCACCGTGACGTTGCCGGGCAACACCAGCGGCCAGCAGGTCGGCGTGGTGATCAAGGAAGGTGACACCCAGTCTCCAGCCACCAACGTTGACGTGCCGCTGCTGGCACCGCAGTTGGGCACTGTCGATCCAGCCACCGGCAATGTGGCGGTGACCGGCAAGCCGGGCGCGACCGTGCAGGTGCAGGATGCAAACGGCAATCCGATTGGCAACCCAGTCACTCTGGATGACAAAGGCCAGGGCACCATAACGCTGCCAGGCAACACCAGCGGCCAACAAGTCGGCGTGGCGCTCGATGACGGCACCAACCCGCCGCTCACGACCAACGTTGACGTACCGCTGCTGGCACCACAATTGGGCCCTATCGATCCAGCCACCGGCAACGTAGTGGTCACCGGCAAGCCAGGTGCGACCGTGCAGGCGCAAGACCAGAACGGTAACCCGATTGGCAACCCAGTCACTCTGGATGACAAAGGCCAGGGCACCGTGACCCTGCCAGGCAACACCAGCGGCCAACAGGTCGGCGTGGCGCTCGATGACGGCATCAACCCACCGCTCACGACCAACGTCGAAGTGCCGCTGTTGGCACCACAATTGGGCCCTATCGATCCAGCCACTGGCAACGTAGTAGTCACCGGCAAGCCAGGCGCGACCGTGCAGGCGCAAGACCAGAACGGCAACCCGATTGGCAACCCAGTCACCCTGGACGACAAAGGCCAGGGCACCGTGACGCTGCCAGGCAACACCAGCGGCCAACAAGTCGGTGTGGCGCTCAATGACGGCACCAACCCGCCGCTCACGACCAACGTCGAAGTGCCGTTGCTGGCTCCGCAATTGGGTCCTATCGATCCAGCCACTGGCAACGTAGTAGTCACCGGCAAGCCGGGCGCGACCGTGCAGGCGCAAGACCAGAACGGCAACCCGATTGGCAACCCAGTCACTCTGGACGACAAAGGTCAGGGCACCATAACGCTGCCAGGCAACACCAGCGGCCAGCAGGTCGGCGTGGCGCTCGATGACGGCATCAACCCTCCGCTCACGACCGACGTCGAAGTACCGTTGCTGGCTCCGCAATTGGGCCCTATCGATCCAGCCACCGGCAACGTAGTGGTGACCGGCAAGCCAGGCGCGACCGTGCAGGCGCAAGACCAGAACGGCAATCCGATTGGCAACCCAGTCACTCTGGACGACAAAGGCCAGGGCACCGTGACCCTGCCAGGCAACACCAGCGGCCAACAGGTCGGCGTGGCGCTCGATGACGGCATCAACCCGCCGCTCACGACCAACGTTGACGTACCGTTGCTGGCACCACAATTGGGCCCTATCGATCCAGCCACCGGCAATGTAGTGGTGACCGGCAAGCCAGGCGCGACCGTGCAGGCGCAGGATCCAAGCGGCAAGCCAATTGGCAACCCAGTCACCCTGGACGACAAAGGCCAGGGCACCATAACGCTGCCAGGCAACACCAGCGGCCAACAAGTCGGCGTGGCGCTCGATGACGGCATCAACCCACCGCTCACAACCAACGTTGACGTACCGCTGCTGGCACCACAATTGGGCCCTATCGATCCAGCCACCGGCAATGTAGTGGTCACCGGCAAGCCAGGCGCGACCGTGCAGGCGCAAGACCAGAACGGCAGCCCGATTGGCAACCCAGTCACCCTGGACGACAAAGGCCAGGGCACCATAACGCTGCCAGGCAACACCAGCGGCCAACAAGTCGGCGTGGCGCTCGATGACGGCATCAACCCACCGCTCACGACCAACGTCGAAGTACCGTTGCTGGCACCACAATTGGGCCCTATCGATCCAGCCACCGGCAATGTAGTGGTCACCGGCAAGCCAGGCGCGACCGTGCAGGCGCAGGACGCAAACGGCAAGCCAATTGGCAAACCAGTCACTTTGAACGATAAAGGCGAGGGCACTCTCACACTGCCTGGCAATGTCAGTGACCAAAAGGTCGGCGTGGTGCTCAATGACGGCACCAACCCGCCGCTCACAACCAACCTTGACGTGCCGTTGCTGGCACCACAGTTGGGTCCTGTCGATCCTGCCACCGGTCTGTTGCCGGTCATCGGCAAGCCAGGGGCCAGCGTTCAGTTGCAAGACAGTACTGGCGCCTCGATTGGTAATCCTATCGTCCTGGATGCCCAGGGCAACGGCACGTTGACGCTGCCTGCAAACACCGCTGGCGAAAGCGTGCAGGCTGTGCAGACGTCGGACACCATCACATCGCCGACCAGCCCAACGCTGGCCATCCCCACATTGACCCCTACCGTGGGCACAATCGACCCGCAAACCGGCATCCTCGAAGTGACGGGCAAACCAGGCGCGACCGTGCAGTTGAAAGACAGCACGGGCAAAACCGTGGGTACTCCGGTCACCCTGGACGCCGACGGCAAAGGCACGTTGCAAATCCCGACCACCCTGAGCGAGCAGCCCGTGACGGTCACCCAGACCGTGGACAACAACGAGTCCCTGGCCACCGCTCCACAGACCGTGCCGTTGTTGAAGCCAGAGCTGGGTGATGTCAACGCCGCCACCGGCGGGTTGACGGTTACCGGCAAACCAGGTGCCACCGTGCAGTTGCAAGACAGCACTGGCAAATCGATCGGTACTCCAATCGTCCTGAGTGACGAGGGCGAAGGCGTGCTGACGTTGCCTGCAAACACCTCAGGCGAAAGCGTGAAGGCCGTGCAGACGTCGGGTACGGCCACATCGCCCGCCAGCGACTTGCTGACTGTCCCCGTATTGACCCCCGTCGTGGGCACAATCGATCCGGAAGGCACCCTCCTGGTGCAGGGGAAACCCGGTGCCACCGTGCAGTTGAAGGACAGCACAGGCAGCACCGTGGGTACGCCAGTCACGCTGGACGCGCAAGGCCAGGGCTCACTGCAAGTCCCGACCACCCTGAGCGAGCAGCCTGTGGCGGTCACCCAGACCGTGGACAACCTCGAGTCACCACCCACCACCGCGCTGACCGCGCCGTTGTTGAAACCCGAACTGGGTGATGTCAACGCCTCCGGCCAACTGCTGGTTACCGGTAAGCCGGGCGCCAGCGTGCAATTGCAGGACAGCGAAGGAGCACCGATCGGCGCGCCAGTGATCTTGGATGAGCAGGGCCAGTTCCTGATCACGCTGCCCAAGGAAGCCAGCGGCGAAAATCTGCAGGCCGTTCAAACCTCGGGCACTGTGCAATCGCCCGTCAGCAATACCGTGTTGGCGCCAGTGCTTGCGCCGGTTGTGGGCGCTGTCGATGACGCGAACAATCTAGTGAATGTTCAAGGCAAGCCGAACGCGACCGTGCAGTTGAAAGACAGCACTGGCCTGCCGATAGGCAACCCCGTGACCCTGAATGACCAAGGCGAAGGCCAGATCCCATTGCGCCCGCAATTGAGCAACCTGGATCTGACCGTCACCCAATTGGTCGACAGTGTCGAGTCCGGCCCTTCCGGCGTGGCGGTACCTATGCTGACACCGATACTGGGTCAGGTTGACGGAGGAACGCGAAATGTCACCCTGGACGGTAAACCTGGGGCCTTGTTCCAGGTATTTAACGACGTTACAGGCGAGGTCTACGTTCGAGGTGTTTTCGATCTGGACGGTAAGGCAACGGTAACGCTGCCCTTCAACGCCAGCGGACAAAGAATCAGCGCCAGCCAGGAAGACGCTGCTACCACCAGCCGCACGGGTGCGCTTGACGCACAGTTTGACAACCCGGCGCTGCAAACGGTCGAACCGGCCAAGCCGGCCAAGCGCTCAGAAAAGGCCCCATCGATTGAGGTTCCGCTGTTCGAGCCGAAATTGACTTTCAACGAAGACGGCACCGCCCTGGAAATCGTCGGTATGCCGGGTGGGCAGGTAGAGGTCAAGAACGCTGCGGGTGAAGTGGTTGAACGCCTCACATTGGGCAATGATGGCAAGGGCAATCTGGTCCTTTCTCCGGCATTGCGTGGAGAGTCGGTCAGCGTAACCATCAAGGATGGGCAGGAAGAATCGGCGACGGTACAGACGGCCATTCCTTTGCTCAAAGTGGTGTTGGGCCCGGTTGATCCAAAAACCGGCCAGACGGCGGTCGAAGGCAAAGCGGGCGCCAGCGTGCAGTTGCAGGACAAGGATGGCAAGCCGGTGGGGTCGCCTGTGACGTTGGATGCCCAAGGCAAAGGCGTGATCTCGATCCCGGCCTCCCTTGGCGCAGAGACTCTGCAGGCGGTTCAAACCTTCAAGGAGGCCAAGTCACCTGTCAGCGATGCCCTGGTGGTTCCGCTGCTTGCGCCAACCCTGGCATTTGATGCGGCCAAAGAGGAGCTATCGGTCACCGGCAAGCCAAACGTCTCTGTGCAGTTGCAGGACAAAGACGGCAATCCGGTCGGCGCGCCGGTGCAACTGGATGCACAAGGCCACGCCGTGATCAAGCTGCCCCAGGCTCTGGGCGGTGAGGAAGTGGGCGTGGTTGCTCAAGCGGCAGGTATTACGTCGCAGGTCGCGACGCTCGAAGTGCCGTTGCTGGCGCCGGTGTTCGGCGCGGTCGATGCGGTCACCGGGCAGGTGAGCGTAGAAGGTAAGCCCAACGCTATTGTGCAAATCAACAACCCGGACGGCACAATCGTTCGTGTGCCTCTGGATGCAAATGGCAAGGGCAGTGTGCTGTTGCCTTCCGGCGTGAGTGGTGAAGACCTCAAGGCGACGGTCAACCTGGGCAGCCTGGAGTCGGCGCCTGCCACCCTGTCGGTGCCTGTGCTGGCGCCCCGTGATGCGGTGATCAATGACACCGGCAGTGCGGTAACGGTCAAGGGCAAGCCGGGCGAAATCATCAAGGTCATGGATGCCAGCGGCAAGGAGCTGGGCAGTGGCGTGGTGAACAAGACCGGTTCTGTCGAGATTGCCTTGAGCACGCCTCAGAAGACCGGCGCCGTCTTGAGCGTGACGGCCTACGACGAGGGGAAGGCTTCGCCAACCGTTTCTGTCGTGGCGCCGTTTATCGATGCGGACCTGCCATTGCCACCTACCGACCTGAATATCAACCCCAGCGGCACTCGCGTGTTGGGCAAGGTCAAGCCAGGTGAAACGGTCAAGATCGTCAACCTTGATACCCAACAGGATCTGGGCACGTTCGCAGCTGGGCCTGACGGTATGTTTTCGGCCAATATCCCCGCGCAGAATGGTGGTGACAGGCTTGCCATCAGCGCGGTCAAGGGTGACAAGGTTTCGGCGCCTGCGCTGTTGCTGGTACCCCTGAGCGCCGAAGACACGCCAGCCAAGCCTTTCGATGTGAGTGTGGACGCCACCGGCACCAAGGTGCAGGGCAAGGGTGCGCCGAACACCATCGTATTGATCAAAGCGGCGGACGACACAACCGTGATCGCCAAGGGCATCGTCGGGCCGGACGGCACTTTTGAGGTCACTATCCCCGTACAGCCGGGCGGTCAACTGTTGAATGTCGCGTTGCAGAACAAAGATAAGGTGTCCGCTTCTGAATCGGTCATGACGCCGCACATTGCCTCCAATACGCCGACAGAGGTGCAAGTCGACGAAGCCGGCACCCAGGTGACGGGCAAGGGCAACACGGGCGAAACCATTCGCGTCAAGGATGCCCAGGGCAAAGAGATCGGTTCCGGGGTTGTCCAGCAGGATGGGACCTTTGTGGTCAACATCCCGAAACAGCCCGACGGCACCACCCTGGCGGTGACGGCACAAGGGCAGGGCGTGGAGTCCGCGCCGGCCTATGTGAAAACACCGGTCACTGAGGTTGATCGACCTGCACAACCGGAAGCTCACCTGGATGCCGCCGGCACCCAGATCACCGGCAAGACCCTGCCGGGTGCGAGTGTGTCGGTCAAGGACGCCAACGGCCAGTTGCTGGCCGGGCCAATCGTGGCTGGCGAGGACGGTACGTTCGCCGCAACCATTACCAGGCAGCCTGCGGGCAGCAAGGTTTCGGTGGTGGCTGAATTGGCAGGCAAGGAGTCGCTGCCAACCGAACTGATTGCACCTCAGGTAGCAGGCGAGGCCATCCCGGCGCCGTTGAGCGCGATGATCAGTGCCGATGGCAAACTTGTCTCCGGCAAGGCCACCCCCAATACCAAGGTAGTGGTGAAAAATGCCGCAGGCGAGACCCTGGGCGAACAACCTGTCGGTGTCGACGGCAACTATGAGGTGCCGGTAAAAGTACAAATGGGCGGGACAGTGTTGCAGGTGACTTCAGCGTCCCTGGATAACCAGTCCACCTCCACAGGTTCAGTGTCGGTAACGGCGCCGTATCAATTGGTGGCGGAACACAATGAGGTCACCGTCAGCCAGTTTATTGATCCAAACATCGCCAACCTGGAGCAGAACAAATCCTCTACCTTCGTCACACCGGGCAGCTCGGGCGTCAACAGCGTTCTTAATTGGTTTTCCAATACGTTGGGTGGCGGGGATCTCTTGCCGACTTCAGCCACCTATCACTTCGTTGTCAGTGACAGTGAGAAGGTCGAGATTACGGTCAATAGCTCGGCACCGGTAAACGTTGATGTGGGCAACTTCAATGGCGTGAAGCTGGAGAAGTTGATCGATGGTAAGTGGGTTGACGTGCGCAGCAGCAGTGCAGGCGGGCTGGGCAACCTGTCGGTTCTGCCGATCTTTGCGTCCAAGTCGGGTATTTCCCTGACCTACGAAATGCCGGGTGAGTACCGGGTGACGGTCAATAACTTTGACATTTTGGGGGTTGGGGCCAAAACCTACACCACCAGTATTGTTCATACCTCGTTCATTGGTGGTTTTGCCAACAGTGCGATAAAGAGTGACCTGATTCTGCCGGCAGGCGCAACGTTGTTGAAGGTCAACGACACGACACTTGCCAATGAAGTGCGCACGGTGGTCAAAGGCCAGTTTGGTGAGTTGAGCATCGGCGTCGATGGTCAAGCCACCTACAGGCAGAACAGCAACGCCACCCCTTCGGACCGGACCGAGACGTTCTCGTACGAGGCCAGGACCGCCGAGGGAGCCCGGTTCACATCGACTTTCCACATTGATATCAAGGCCTATTCCGTCTCGGGTGATTTGATCGACAGTGATGATGCCAGCATCGTCAGCGTCGATGGCAAATCGGTGCCTTCGATCAATCAGGAAACCATTGCCGGTAAATACGGTGATTTGAAAGTCGCGGCGAACGGTGACTACACCTACACGCCAAAGCTCAGCCTGACGGGTCTGAATGAAATCGAGACCTTCTCGTATCAGGTACGGCACACGAACGGCGAGACGGTGACCTCCACCCTGGCGGTGAAGATCGCCGACTCCAAGCTCGTCACCGAGCTCAACGAGGTGTCAACCGGTGTGGCCCCTGCGCCTGATCTGGCGGCGCAACTCGCTCAGCCGGAAAGCCAGTTGCAGACAGACGTCGACAGCGACACTGCACTGCCGTCGTTCAACCTGGGTCAGGGGCCAAACCTGGACGTCAACAAGCTGGTCAGCCTGCAAGCCAAGGACGATCCGGCCAAGCCCGCGTTGACGGTGACCCTGAACGATATCTTGCAAGCCGATGGCACGGTGTCGAAATCCACGTCTGCCTCGACCCTGGACTTGCCGGATTCGTGGAAACCCGATGGCGTCAAGGCGCCGCTGGATGGCCATGAGTATGTGCACTACATCGATGAAACGTCGAAGAAAGACCTCTGGGTCGAGAGTGGTGTTTCCGTCGTTTAAGTCGTAATGACAGAGCCCTGGGCCGTATGGCCCAGGGTTATTTTCCCTGAGTGTCAATTATGTTCCGGATATTCCATCCCCGGCGTGATATTGCCTGCCTGACGATAGCCTTATCGTTCAGTTCGGGCGGTGTGGTCGGGCAGGTCAATGCACCCTCTGTGCATGACCAACCCCAAGTTCAGGTTGCGCCTACCGTGCATCCGATCAAGAACAGTCAAGTGCAAGAAACGGTGCCCGCGCCCTCTTTGGTTTCATTGATTGAAGCCGGGCAGTTTCTTCCACCTTCCGCTCCCCAACTGAGCGTGAACAACTTAGCCACTGTGGGCACCGCGGCGCTGGATATGCGTGCGGCCGTGCGCCAGGCCTTAACCTCGTACCCGGATATCCTGCGGGCCCGGGAAGGGGTCAATGAACAAGTGCAGCGGGTAGAAGTGGCGCAGGCCGGCTATTACCCCAGGATCAGCGGCGGCGTGCGCAGCGGCTACCAAAGTGGTGTGCCAGGCAGTCACAGTGCCCAGGTCTTCGACGTCAGTGCCTCGCAGATGCTGTATGACTTCGGCAAGGTGTCCAGCGCCGTCGAGGCCAGCCAGGCCGGTGTCACCGAGCGCGAGGCAGACGTGCGCCTGAGTGTCGAACAGGTTGCCATGAATACCGCATTGGCCTTTCTTGACGGCCAGTATTACCAGCGGTTGATTGCGATCACCCAGGACCAGATCGACAGCCTGGAAAAAGTCTCCGACCTGGCGCGCCAGCGTCTGGACATGGGCGCCAGTACCCGTTCGGACTATGTGCAAACCATGTCGCGTATTGAAGCTGCCAAGGTCACCGGCTTCCAGCATCAAGCCAGCCTGGCGCGCACGTTCGCCACATTGTCGAACCTGATCGGGCAACCTCGGGTCGAGGGTGTGTCCGACCATTTCCCGCGGGAACTGGAGCAGTCGTGCCAGCAGGTCGATGCCAAGATGCAGGACAACCCTGAGGTGCAATCCGCCCAAGCGCGTGTAGCCCGGGCCGAGGCCGAAGTGAGCGCCGCCAAGGCTGCCGGGCTACCGACACTGTCCCTGGAGCCGACATTCAGCCACCAGCTGGATGGCAGCCCAGGTACGGACCAGGACCGCAGCCGCTACAGCGTCTTCCTCAACGCGAGCATGCCGATCTATCAGGGTAACGCGATCCAGGCCGGCAAGGCCGCCAGCGAGCGGGCCCTGGCGTCCTCCCAGGCCGGCCTCGATACTGCCCGTTTGCGCGTGCGCCAGGAAATGCAGCAGTCGCAGAGCCAGGTGCTGAAGTTACATGCCAGCCTGGGTGCCCAAACCGTGCGCGAAAGCACGATCAATGAAACTCGCGTGCTCTACCGCCAGCAATACCTTGAGTTGGGCACCCGGCCCTTGCTGGATCTGCTCAATGCCGAGCAAGAGGCCTATTTGTCGCGGGTCGAGCAGCAGACCACGCTCAATAGCCTGCGTCGGTTACAGATCAACTGCCTGTATAGCGCAGGCCATCTCAGTCAGGCGTTTGGTGCTGCCAACGACGCCACCTACCGTGAGCGTTTGCCATGAACCGCCGTGCCCAAGAACCCCTGCAAGCCAGCCCGTCATCTGTTTCCCCGCCCTGGCTGGAAATGTTGTTGCTGGTTGCTGGTCATTACAACCTGAGCTTCTCGCCCGAAGATGCGCGGCTGGCCGCTGCCTGGCAGGGCAGTGCGCATTCCGATGACCAGCTGTATGCCATTGCCAAACACTTGGGCCTGTCGGTCAAGATTGATGAAGAGTTACAGGCCGAAGACCTGACTCAATGGCGTTTACCGTTGCTGGTGCAATTGGCCGACGGCCAGTTGGCGCTGATCGAAGGCTTGCGCGCCGAAGACCTGCTACAAGTGCGGCTCAGCGGCGACCATGGCCTGGCCACAGTGTTGTCGCGCCAGGAACTGCTGGAGCAGTGCCGCCGCCTCATTCTGTTACGCCCCGTGGGAAATCGCGCCGACGTACGAGTCGACGATTACATCAAACCGTATGACAAAAACTGGTTCAAGGGCATCGTCCTGCAGGACTTGAAGTCCTATCGCTACGTGCTGTTCGCCTCGCTGATTGCCAACCTGATGGGGCTGGCCGGGGTGCTGTTTTCCATGCAGACCTACGACCGGGTGATCCCTGCCGGTTCCATGCCGACGCTGTATGTTCTGTTTATCGGAGTTTTGCTGGCGGCCGGTATTGATTTCACCATCCGCAACGCCCGTTCCCATGTCACCGACCTGCTGGGCAAGCGTGCGGACACACGTCTCTCCGACAAGGTCTTTGGCCACGCCATACGCCTGCGCAACTCGGCTCGTCCGCGTTCCACTGGTACCTTTATTTCCCAGGTTCGCGAGCTGGAGCAGATTCGCGAACTGATTACCTCCAGCACCATCACGGCGCTGGCGGACCTGCCGTTTTTCCTGCTGTTCCTCGGCGTATTCTGGCTGCTGGTCGGCCCGTTGGTGCTGGTGCCGCTGTGTGCGCTGGTGTTGATGATTACCCCAGGTCTGTTGTGCCAAGGCAAGCTGGGGCGCCTGGCCAACGAAGCACTGCGCGAGTCGAGCCTGCGCAATGCCTTGCTGGTGGAAACCATCCAGGGCATGGAGGACGTCAAGGCGCTGCAAGCCGAGCAGAAATTCCAGCTGAGCTGGAACCACTACAACGCAACCACCGCTTCGGCGAACCTGCGGCTCAAGGCCTTGACCCATCGCTTGCAGTATTGGTCGCAATCCATGCAGACCCTGGTGTTTGCCGTGGTGATTTTCTTCGGCGCGCCGATGGTGATGGCCGGCGACCTGACCACCGGCGCACTGGTGGCGGCATCGATCCTCGGCTCGCGCATGATGGCGCCGATGGCCCAGTTAACCCAGGTGATCATTCGCTGGCAGCAGGCCAAGACCGCCCTGGCAGGCTTGGACAAGCTGATGCAGTTGCCCACCGACCACCCCGAACACAGCCACAAAGTCCACCGTGCCCACCTGTACGGTGACTATGTGCTGGACCAGGCGGTGTTCGCCTATGGCGACGACAGCCCGGTGCTGCAAGTCAGCCAACTGAAGATTCGTGCCGGCGAACGCATTGCCGTGCTGGGCCGCAACGGCGCAGGCAAGTCCACGCTTCTGCAGGCGCTGGTCGGGGGCGTGGATTCACGCTCTGGCCTGGTCAGCCTCGATGGCGTGGCGTTGCAACACCTGGACCCGGCAGACGTGCGCCGGGATGTGGCCTTGTTGACCCAGGACTCGCACCTGTTCCACGGCACCATCCGCGAGAACCTGAAACTGGGCGCGCCGTTGGCCGCTGACCAGGAAATGCTCTCGGCACTGGCCCTGACCGGCGCCGATGGGTTTATCAAAAAGCTGCCGACGGGCCTGGATCACTTGATTCTGGAAGGCGGTCTTGGGCTCTCCGGCGGCCAGAAACAATCGCTGTTGCTGGCTCGCCTGTTGTTGCGCCAACCCAACGTGCTGTTGCTGGACGAACCGACCTCTTCACTGGATGAAGGGGCAGAGCGCCTGTTTCTGGAAAACCTCGACCAGTGGGCACAGGGCAAGACCGTGCTGATTGCCACCCATCGCCTGGCGTTGTTGGAGTTGGTCGAGCGAATCATCGTCGTCGATGACGGCAAAATCGTGCTGGATGAACCCAAGGAGGAAGCGATCCGTCGACTCAGCGCCACTCATTCCAATGGAGCGTCTCAGCATGGCTGATGTTCACGAAAAACTGGCGCGGTTGCGTGCCTATCTACGCAATAGAAAATCACTGGAGGCCATGGACCCGGCCGATGACGCTGCGCTGCATCGCTCGACGCGGATCATCGGCAGCCTGGTGTTGATCGTGCTGATCCTGGGCACCTGGGCGTGGCTGGGGCGGCTCGATGAAGTGTCCAAGGGCGACGGTAAGGTCATTCCCAGTTCCCATGAGCAAGTCATTCAATCACTGGAAGGCGGCATCCTGGCAGAGCTTAACGTTGCCGAAGGTGACCTGGTGGAGCAGGGGCAAGTGCTGGCCCAGCTTGACCCGACGAAGTCCGAATCGAATGTCGAGGAGAGTGCTGCGCGCTACCGGGCTGTCCTGGCCAGCGCCACACGGTTGCAGGCAGAGGTGGACGGTAAGCCACTGAGCTTTCCTGACGAACTGCAGGCCTACCCCGAGCTGATCAAGCGCGAAACCAGGCTGCATCAGGAGCGTATCAGCCGGCTCAAGGAATCCCTGGCCGGGGTGAATGATTCGCTCAGGTTGGTCGACCGTGAGCTGAAAATCACCCAGTCACTGGCCAAGACCGGTGCCGCGAGCAACGTCGAAGTGATCCGCCTGCAGCGTCAGCGCAGCGAGTTGCAACTCAAGGCTACCGAACTGCGTTCTTCCTATCAGGTGCAGGCGGGAGAAGAGTTGGCCAAGGCGCGTTCCGAGGTCAGCTCGTTGAGTTCGGTGATTCGTGGGCGGGAAGATTCGTTGACGCGCTTGACCGTCCTGTCGCCGGTTCGCGGCATCGTCAAGGGCATCGAGGTGACGACCATTGGCGGTGTGATTTCGCCTAACGGCAAGTTGATGCAGATCGTGCCGCTGGATGATCAGTTGCTCATCGAGACGCGCATTTCACCCAGGGATATCGCCTTCATCCACCCGGACCAGGCCGCCAAGGTGAAACTCACCGCGTATGACTATTCGATCTATGGCGGGCTGGACGGCAAGGTGGTGACGATTTCTCCGGACACCATCCAGGACAAGGTCAAGCCGGAGAATTACTACTACCGGGTGTTCATCCAGACGGACGCCAACGTGCTGACCAACAAGGCCGGTGAGCGCTTCGCCATTGTGCCGGGGATGATCGCAACGGTGGACATCAAGACCGGCTCCAAGACCGTGCTGGACTACCTGGTCAAGCCGTTCAACAAGGCCCAGGAGGCCATGCGGGAACGCTGAGCCTGGCGTGGCTATTCAAACCTCTCCTTTAAAGTCGAATCGGTTGAAGAATATGTTTCCTGATTGTGTTGTGGTCATTGAACATCATGCTTTCCAGCGTGCGGTGCTGGTCAAGGCCCTCGGCAATCTGGGGGTCGCCAATGTGCTATCGGCCAGCGATGCTGAGCAGGCTATTGGCCTGCTGACACAGCTGCCCAAGGTCGATATCGTTTTTTTCGACCTGGCCGACGGTTCGATCAACCACTCTGCGTTCCTGAAAGTGGCCGGCGAGTTGGGAAACGTCCAGACGTTGGTGGCCTACAGCGAGTTGCAGGCTGATCTGTATCGCACCGTGAAGCAGATGAAGACGCTGTCGGGCCTGAAATTGTTGGGCATTCTGGACAAGCCGCTGGACATGCAGGATTTGCAGCGGTTATTGGAAAATTTCAAGCTGCGCCACCATGTCTTGACGGCGCCCGACCTGTCGGTACCTGAACTGATCCCTGAAGACCAGGTGCGACACGGTTTGGCGGTGGGTGCATTCGAGGCCTGGTACCAGCCCAAATTCGATCTTGTCGAGCGTCGGCTGTTCGGCGTTGAAGCGCTGGTGCGCTGGCGTCACCCCACACGGGGGATGTTGCTGCCCCGTGACCTGTTAGGCGCCGTACTGGCCTATGACTTGATTGACGAGATGCTCAAGCAACTGCTCGACCAGGGTATTGCATTGCTGTTGCAGTTGCGCACGCAAGGTATTGACCTGGGAATGGCGTTCAACCTGACAGCCTCCCAACTGGTTCGAAATGACTTGGTTGACTACATTATTCAATGCTTGCAAGGGTATGACCTGCCAGGTTCGGGCCTGACATTCGAAGTCGCTGAAAGCAGCCTGCTGGACCTGCCGGCATCGGCATTGGCAAACCTTCTGCGCTTGCGCGAGGCGGGGTGTGGGTTGTCGATCGATGACTTTGGCCTGGGTTTTTCCTCACTACGGTTGCTGGCACAGCTGCCCTTCAACCAGATCAAGCTCGACGGCGTGTTCGTTCAGGACCTTGCCAACCCGGGTAACCGGGCCGTCGTCGCGAGCAGTCTCGCGCTGACCCGGGCATTGCAGATGGACCTGATTATCGAAGGGGTTGGCAGCCAACCGGCGCTCGATACACTGATTGAACTGGGCTGCCATTTTGGCCAGGGTTTTCACTTGGCGGTGCCCATGCCCGGTGCTGACTTTTGCGGTTGGTTGGAGCGCTACCAAAACCGGTAGGGCTTGCTGGCGCAGTCAGGCCATTAAATATTTCAGGCCTGTGTTTTGTCGACGTGAAACTGAGCTACCTTAATAGTTTGACGTGCCGGTCTCGCAGATGCTGCTCCTTATGCTGATGAAAAAGAGGTTTGTATGTTGAAAGCATTAATCGTCGACGACCATCCGTTTATTCGCTCGTCTGTAAAAATGCTCCTCAAGGCCGGGCACGTGGAAGTGGTGGCCGAAGCCGAGAATGGCGTCGAGGCGGTTTACCTGGCTCGCAAGCACGTGCCGGACTTGATCGTACTGGATATTTCGATGCCGCTGCTTGACGGGTTGGAGGTCATCAGTCGCATTTGCGCCTTGGACCTGCCGATCAGAATTCTCGTGTTGACCTCGCTGGACGCGACCTTTTATGCCCATCGCTGCATGACCATCGGCGCGTCCGGTTATGTCTCCAAAAGCGATGATCTTGAGGAACTCATGCGTGCAGTCAAAGTGATTCGCGAGGGCTTCAGTTATTTTCCGGTGCTCTCCAACAGCTCGGTGCGCCCGGTCGATAACCAGACACCTGAGCATGAGCTGATTCAGCAGTTGTCCAATCGCGAACTGGCCATTCTGCAGCAGCTTGCCCGTGGTTACAGTAACAAGGAAATCGGTGACGCTATGTTGTTGAGCAACAAGACGATCAGCACCTATAAAAGCCGGCTGATTGAAAAGCTCAAGGTCAAGTCGGTGGTCTATCTGGCTGATTTTGCCAAACGTCATCACCTGATCTGAATGAGGCGCCTGTCGGGTTACTTCATTTTTTTCCTTTGGTTGGGAGTACTCGGCCAGTCCCATGGCGCCGAGCGGGCCTTTGAGTCGTTGACCTTGCTGGGGCGTGAGCCTACCGCTGATTTTGACGTTGAACTGCAGAACCATGACTGGCGGTGGCTACGCACTAAAAAGGTACTGGTGGTCGGCACAGCACGCAGCGATCCAGCACCCTTGATGGTGTCGTCCGACCCTGCCGATTTCGAGGGGGTAACGGCTGATTATGTCGGGCTGCTGGCTGCTGTGTTAGGCGTTGATGTTCAGATCCGGCGTTATGACAACAGGGACCTGGCCCTGCAGGCACTCAAGGCTGGTGAGCTGGACTTGCTGGGCTCGGCCGGGGAGTATGAAGCCGCGCAAGCAGGGTTGGTCATGTCGCGTGCCTACATCCTCGATCAGATGATGCTGGCAACCCATCGCGGGTCGGTCAGCGATGTGCAGCAAGACCTTGCCGGCGAGCGGCTGGCCATGTCCAAATACTACGTTGAGCCTTCCGCTATCCAGGCGCTATATCCAAAAGCAAAAATCGAACTCTACCCCTCGGCGCTGGAGGGTATCAGTGCGGTTGCCTTTGGTCAGGCGGATGCATTCGTGGGGGCGGGGATCACATCCAGCTATCTGATTGGGCAAAACTTCTACACCGATCTGCATCTGAAACCATCAGCTGATAAAAAGGTCAGCGGTGTCGGTTTTGTCTTGAATGCCGACAACAAGCAGTTGCTGCGAGTGCTCAATCAGGCGCTGAACGCGATTCCCGCTGCCGAGAAGCAGTCGATTGCGCGGCGCTGGAGGTTGCGCTCCACAACCGGAGAGGGCTTTGACCTTGGCCTTACCCCGCAAGAGGAACAATGGCTGGCAGAGCATCCTAAACTGCGGGTGGCGGTGATTGATGGCAACCCGCCATTGACCTTTTTTGATCAAAATGACCTGCTGCGTGGCCTCAATGCCGACCTGTTGGAGAAAATCAGCCAGCGAACCCACCTACAGTTCGAGGTGGTTCGTGCTGGCTCGTTTGATGAGCAGGCTGACCTGTTGAGCAAAGGCAAGGCTGATTTTTCACCCACGTTCCAGCATGACCAGCGCCTGGGGCAACTGCGCTATACCCGGCCGTACATGAGCAACCCAGATGTATTCGTCAGCCGTGTTGGCGAGGCAGAGCCCAAAAGCCTGGAAGAGATGTCAGGCAAGCGCCTGGTCGTCAGTCCCGGCAGCTATTGGGCCGCCTATGTTCGCCAGAATTACCCGGACATTACGCTGATGGAGGCCGGCAGCCGTGCTGACCAGATGGCGCTGGTTGCACAAAACAAGGCGGATGCCACGCTTAGTATCCTGCTGGCTTCGCGGTATATGATCTCCACGTTCTACCGTGACCGGTTGCGCATCACACGTACGATGGGTGGTGAACACCCGGCTCAATTGCGATTGGCCACTGATCGCAGGTCTTTTGAGCTTCACTCCATCCTCGACAAAACACTGCGCAGTTTTTCCCGAGAAGAGCTCGACGACCTGTCCGATCGCTGGCGTGGCGAAGTCATGCTGGACAATCGCGGTACCCAGGCCAGCCAGCGAGCTTTTCTCAAGTGGCTGGCAGTGGCGATAGGCCTGTTGCTCGCTGCGGCGGGCTGGATCATTTACCTGCGCCGCCTGATTCAGCGACGGGCCGCTGCCGAACATGCGTTGAAGGAACAGATGGACTTCCTGCATGTACTGATCGACAGCTTGCCTCACCCCATCTACGTTCGAGACCGACAGGCCCGAATGCTGCTGTGCAATACGCGTTACCTTAAAGCGGTTGGGCGTACCCAAGAGGAGGTGATCGGCACGGCGCTCACTGCTGACGTGGGCATCATGCCAACGGACAACCTTACGTTCGAACAGCAATACCTTGAGGTGATGGAGGCTGGTCAGGAGCAGATTCAGGACCGTCAGTTGGTGCTGGCCAACGGGCAGACGATCGACGCCTATCACTGGGTGCTGCCATTTTGCGATAGCAGCGGAGAAGTCAAAGGGATCATTGCCGGGTGGATCGATATCAGTGAGCGTGTGCGGTTACTCAGCGAACTCAAGGTGGCCAAGCACGATGCCGATGGCGCCAACCGGGCGAAGACCACGTTCCTGGCAACCATGAGCCATGAGCTGCGCACGCCGATAAACGCGGTGGTCGGGATGCTGGAATTGGCGATGAAAAAGGCTGATCAAGGTATTCTCGACCGGTTTGCCATTGAAGTGGCCTCCAGCGCCGCACGGGCGTTGCTGGAGCTGATTGGCGACATCCTGGATGTGGCGCGCATCGAATCCGGGCGTCTGACCTTGACCCCGCAGAGGGCTGCCTTCAAGGAGATGGTGGAGGAGGTGGTGCGGGTGCAGGCCGCCAGTGCTCGGCTAAAGCAACTGCCGCTGGTTCTGGAGTTCGATGAGCTCGCCAACCGTGATGTGTTGATCGACCCGATGCGGTTCAAGCAAGTGCTGGCAAACCTGCTGAGCAATGCAATCAAATTTACCGAGAAAGGCGAGGTGCTGGTCAGCGTCAAGGCGACACTCGACGAAGAAAATCAGCAGATGAGTATTCAGTTGCGCGTACGCGATACTGGCATCGGTATCAGCGCCGACGACCAGTTGAAACTGTTTGCGCCCTTCACCCAGGTTGGCGGTCAGAGCCAGTTGACTGTCGGCGGATCGGGGTTGGGGCTGACCATCAGCCGTACGTTATGCACGATGATGGACGGCGAGTTGAAGCTGAGCAGTGTGCCGGGTCTTGGCACGCAAACCGAGGTGCTGTTGACGTTACCCATCCTGGCCCCATTGCCCCGCAGCCAGCCTGAACCAACCGAGCTGTTGCCTGCCAGTGAGTTGAACATTCTGGTGGTTGATGACTACCCCGCCAACCGCTTGTTGTTGCTGCAACAACTGAGCTATCTGGGGCACAGCGTCAAAGACGAGCAGGATGGCGCCCACGGCTTGCGCACCTGGCGCAGCCATCCCTTTGATGTGGTGATCACCGACTGCAATATGCCAGTGATGAATGGCTATGAACTGGCCAAGGCGATCCGTGACGACGAGGCGGCCTCGGGCAAGCCGCCGTGTCTGATTCTTGGCTTCACCGCCAACGCGCAACCCGACGAGGTCGACCGCTGTCTTGCTGCGGGCATGGATGACTGCCTGTTCAAACCCATCAGCATGAAGGATCTGGCCGCACGCTTGTCGGGGGTTGAGTCGTCATTTGAACCGTTGCCCGATAACGATGACGTGACGCACTTGGACGACGAAATCGACCTGGTCAGCCTTGAGCAACTGACCTACGGGGATCAGGCGTCAATCCGCAGCTTGTTGCAAGACCTGCTCAGCAGTAACGAGGAGGATCAAGTACGGTTGCTCAAACTCTTCAGCCAGAACGACCTGACCGGGCTAGCCGACCTGGCCCATCGGGTCAAGGGTGGCGCGCGCATCGTCAAGGCAAAGCGCTTGATTCACTGTTGCGAGCAGTTGCAGATAGATTGCGACGGGCACGACGCCGCGCGCTTGACCCAATCAGTGGATGCGCTGCATCAAACGATGGACACCCTGACGCAGGTGTTGACGCAACGGATCGCCCAATCCGTCGACTGACTGGTTGTGGGTGCGGAGACAGGACCGTGAGGTCTCTGTTCCAAATTGCTCTCCGGGAAATTTCCTACATTTCGGTCAGGAAAATCCCCGGATAATTTCGGCTCAAAGAGCAGAGATGACCTCTCGCCTAACGAATCCGCTAGGGAGCGACCCCATCTTTCATTGACGTTGCCCAAGCAACGCACCCGCAACGTTAATGAATGTGCGTCATGGATGACCTGAATACACCTGCTCCCTTGGGGAGCGGGCGTTGAGGTCCATCAACCTTGTTTGAGTGGGCATCGGCTACCACCAGCAATCAGGGCGTATCGGGCGTTCGTGCTGCAACCCAATTGTGGAGAATCAGTGATGCAAGTGTTGCCCCTGCGAGTGCTGGTGCTGGAGGACCATCTGTTCCAGCAAACCGTCGCCGTCAACCTGCTGAAGAAGCTTGGCTGTCAGGATGTGTTCAGTGCTTCAAACGGCACCCAGGCCCTGGAGACCCTGCAACGGGTCGGTCCGGTGGACATTGTGGTGTGTGACCTGCGCATGGAAGGCATGGATGGCCTGGAGTTTTTGCAACGTGTGGCTCGCGTTGGCCTGGTGGGCGCGGTGATTCTCAGCAGTTCCCTCTCGGGAGACGTACGCCAGGCCGCTCGGCAATTGGTGACGCTACTGGGGCTGCCGCTATTGGGCGACCTCGGCAAGCCGCTGCACGCTGAAGCCTTGAACGAGCTGCTGCATAAACACTTGAGCGATCCCAGGATCGCGCCGATGAGCCTCAAGCCCCTGGAGCTGGCGCAAGCAGGCGAAGTTCGCTCGGCCATGCATCAAAAGCAAATGGAAACGTACTTCCAACCCAAGGTCAATTTGCTCAATGGTGATGTGATTGGCGTCGAGGCGCTGACACGATGGAACCACCCGACCCAAGGGGTGGTTTCTCCGGCGGTGTTCATGCCTGCCATTGAAAGTTGCGGGTTGCTCAATGAGTTACTGTTCGGTCAGATCAGGCAGGGCCTGGCGTTGGCCCGTGAGGCTTCGAGTCGCGGACACGTGTTGAATATCGCGTTCAACCTGGAGCCGGTACAGCTCTCCAATCCCGAGCTGGTTTCCATCATCCGTGGCATCTTGTGCAGCTTCGGGCTACCGGCTTCCAGTCTGACATTTGAATTGACTGAAAGCGGTTTGCTCGAAGCCTCGGCCACCTGCCTGGAAAGCCTGGTGCGGTTGCGCATGATGGGTTGTCGGTTATCCATCGATGATTTTGGTGTGGGGTTTTCCTCCCTGCAGCGCTTGTGCCAGTTGCCTTTCAACGAGATCAAGCTCGATCGCGAGTTCGTTCGGGGGCTGGACCATGACCCAAGATGTGTTGCGGTGATCAAGTGCACGCTCGAGCTGGGTAGGGCGCTTGGCATGTCGGTGGTCGTCGAGGGCATTGAAAAACAAGATCAATATCAACAGTTGCTGGAGCTTGGGTGTGTGCAAGGGCAGGGCTATTTCTTTGCAAAGCCCATGACCGAGCAAGATTTTTTGACTTGGCTGGGAGCGCGCGCCCCCTCTGGAAAGCGCGTCTGACGGTCTGCTGGCTGGTTTGGAAGGATATATAAATGCCCACACGTTCTTTACGCATCTTGATTGCCGATCACGTCCACCTGCAGCGCTTGAACCTCGAACGGATGCTCAACCACTGCGGCTACCATCGAGTGGCGCCCGTCTCTTCGTTGGAGGAGTTGCTGGCGATGATCGACCATGCCATTGAGCCCTTTGATCTGTTGCTCATCAACAGTGCATTTGTCGGTGGCGCAATGCTTGACCTTGAAGCGTTCTGCCAGGATTGCCCAAGTGTGCACCATGCGTTGATTTACGAAGGGCTGCCCCTGGCGGTACCAAAGGCCGAAGGAAAGCCGCCGGCAAGGGTGATCAAAAAGCTGCCGGGCGTTCCGGATACCGCTGCCATCAAAGGCTTTATGGACCAGATCGACCCCGCACGACCGACACCGTCACGGTATTTTTTCCTCACGCCTGCCCGCTGAACGGGCGGCGCGCGCATTCGCTACGTGCTTACCTCCCTAAGTCGCCTTACTGCTCAACCCACGCAGCGCCCTAAGGCGTTGGTGTGTTCTTCAGCTGTTTGGCGGTGCTGGGAAGGTAGGCCACCTTCAAGAAGTAATCCTTGCCCAACAGCTTGCCCTCGCCAAACCAGGTCATGCCGTTCTGCTGCAGTTTCAACCCGGAAAAATCATACTCGAACAGGGTACGGGTACTGCTGACGAACATGAACTGGTCCGCGTCCAGCTTCAGCACTTTATATTCGGTGCCGGGCGGGGGCGTCTGCTCTTTCAAACGCAGCAGATAGTCGGCTGCCAGGCCCGCGAACATCTCCATGGATAACTGGCGGTATTGTTCCAGCGTCAGCCCTGGACGCTGTTGCAGCTCGGTGGCGATCAGCGCGAAAAAATCCGCATTGGTTTGTGCGATCGCCAGCTTGCTCGGTAGACTCGCCAGCAGTTTTGCCTGATCGATCTGAGGCTCACGTTTTTCTACCGGTTTGTTCTTGTCCTGGGGCGGGGCACTTGCCTGCTCGACCAGCAAACCGTTCAAGCTCAAGGGTGACAGCACGCTGATTGCCAGATACGCCGCGCAGGCACGGGTCTGCGCCTGGCGGTCACCGTTTACCAGCAACGACAATGGGTGGCCCTGTGGGGGAATGCTTTGTGCGTTGCCGCCTTGCTGCTGGATGAAGTGGTTGACGTTTGCCTGCTGGGTCTCGCCTTTGGCCAGGGCGCAGATCTGTTCCATGGCCAAGGGGTTTTTATGCGGGACGAGGGCGTCTGCCAGGCTGAACACCGCGCTTTGCAGGATGGGCAGGGCGGGCACGGCGAGCCACTCGGGCTGGCTGGCAGTAGGGGGAGAGGTTTTTTCCTGGCACCCGGCCAGGCCCAGGCAAGCGATCAAACCAAAGCATAGCGGCAGTTGGGTTTTCATTCAGGGGATCCTGTCGTGGGCAATCCGTAGGTGGGCATAGGGATGTAACTCAGCGTAGAAGAAAAATGCCCTGTGCGAGCCTGATGCAAATCTGAAGGCAGGTGAACCAAATGTGGGAGGGGGCTTGCCCCCGATAGCGCCGGATCAGTCACTGATGCTGTGAATGACACACTGCTATCGGGGGCAAGCCCCCTCCCACATTGGATACCTGCATTACGCGCAGGCCGGGCTTTTTTCATTATCGGTTCGGTTCGCAATCACCACTGATAACCAACCCCCACGGCCACGCCAGTGTCATTCTGGCTGCTCGTAGTGCCCATGAAGTTGGTCGACCAGCGGCCATTCTCGGACACGTGCGAAACGCCAATAGCCAGTGCCGATTGCCCGCGGTAATTACCCATCGCCACCGACGTCATGCTGCCGCCGGCAACGGACGAGCGCGGCAGGCTGGCCATTGCCATGGCGCCGGCGATACCGGCGCTGAGGGTGTCGTCCTGCTGCTTGAGGTTACGTTTGAGGTCGGTAAAACGCTGGTCGGTGTAAGCCTTGGAGTTGATGTTGGCATTCATGATGCCGCGGCTCACTTGGTCAATGTTGGCGGCATCCGTGCCACGGGTGCCGGCGGCGACATTGGTGATTTGGCGTTCACCCCCCGCGCTACCTACCGAGACGCTGCTCTCGCGATCCGCCACCGAGTTGGCTCCCAGGGCCACGCTGTTTTGTGCCGTGGCCTGGGCGCCGTTACCCGTTGCCGTGGCATTTTCAGCGCTGGCCACGGTGTTGCTGCCTACGGCCATGCTGTTGTTACCCGAGGCTTGCGAGCCCATGCCACCGGCTACCGCGTTGATACCGCTTGCCTTGGGTTGCGCTGCGGCGCGGGTGTTGTTGACCTGGAATGCGCCGCTGGTGCCGTTCTGCACACTGGTCACCGCTGCTTCGACTTTGGTCACGCTGCTGGTGACGTTGGCAATCGCGCCGTCCACATTTTTGATCGAGCCTTGAATCTGATTCAGGCTGGTATCGGTGTAGGCCTTGGACTCGGCCACCGCACCATCGAGCTGACGCACATTGACCGCGTCGGTAGCCCGGCTGCCATCAGCCACGTTGCTCACTACGCGTGTTTCGCCGGTGGTCGCGTTGCCTACCGATACGACGCCGGCCGTGGTGTTGCTTGCATTCGAATATTTGCCGGTATAGGTCTCGGTACCGCGCTGGTCGTCACTGGCGCCCTTGCCGATGGCGACACTGCCGGCAGCGGTGGCTTTCGCGCCGTCACCCAGCGCTACCGAACTGCTGCCGCTGGCAACAGTTTCATTGCCCACGGCAATGGCCGCCGTACCGCTGGCTTGGGCATTGGGGCCTACTGCCATGGCATCGGTGCCGGTGGCGAGCGAATCGGCCTTGGACGAACTGGCGTGGAAGTACTTGATGCTTGAGCCGCTGTTCACGATGTTGTTGAGCTGAGTCGTCAGGCCGACAACGGTGTTATTGGTCAAGAAAAGCTGGCTGCCATTGACTGCGTCGGTGCTGGTAGCACTGAGGCTGCCGGCGGCGACGTTGGTCAGGGTGGTCGCAGCGCCACCTGGGTTGAAGGTCACTCGCGTTTTACTGTTCACGTCATCGTACTTGACGCCCACCGCAGCGGTATTGGCCAGGCTGTTGCTGAGGCTCGTCAAGGCATCGCCGACATTGGTGCTGGTGGTGGCGGTGGTCGTATTGCCTGCCGTATCGATGGTGGTGGTGTTGAAGCTGGGCGCGGTTACAGCACCCGTCACCGGATCCACTTGCGCGCCACCGCCCAGTGCATTGACGACGTATTGGTTTTGGCTCCCGGAGTTGGCAATCAAGTTATTGAGCTGGGCGGTGGTATTGAACAGTTGGCTGCCGTTGACCGCGTCGGTACTGGTAGCGCTCAGGCTGCCGGCAGCGACGTTGCTCAGGGTCGTTGCTGTGCCGCCTGGGTTGAAGGTGACCCGGGTTTTGGTGCTCACATTGTCGTACTTGACGCCCACTGCAGCGGTGTTGGCCAGGCTGTTGCTGAGGCCAGTCAAGGCATCGCCGACATTGTTGCTGGTGGTGGCAGTGGTTGTATTGCCAGCCGCGTCGATGGTGGTAGTGCTGAAGCTTGGTGCGGTCATGGCGCCAGTAGTCGGATCCACCTGCGCACCGCCACCCAGAGCGTTGCTCACACTTTGGCCGAGTTGGCCGATTTGGTTGCCGGCGCTGTTGGCGAGGTTGCTGATCTGCGTGCTCAGGTTGGTGACCGAGGTATTGACGTTGGTGTTCAGGTCGGTGACCGAGGTGTTGGTGGCATTCAACTGGCTGCCGTTGACCGCATCCGTGCTGGTGGCTGACACCTGCCCAGCGGCGACATTGCTGATCTGCCGCTCGGCACCGACGGCACCGACACTGAGCACGCCCACAGGCGCAGTACCGGCGTAATTGTAAGTGGTGCCATTGATCACGCCGCTGGCAGTTGCAGTGGCCGCAGCGGTGGTGGCGCCATTACCCAGGGCCAGGGAGTTGGCGATGCTGGCATTGGCACCGTTGCCCAAGGCAATGGCGTTGTCGGCCGAAGCAGTTGCCACCGGCCCGATGGCTACGCTGTCGGTGCCGGTGGCCGTGCTGTCGCCCAGGGCCGAGTTGCTGTGGAAGTACTTGATACCAGCGCCGTTGGTGACGATGTTGCCAAGCTGGGTACTGAAGCTGTTGCCCAGGTTGGTAATGGACGTATTGAGACTGGTGCCCAGGTCGGTGACCGAGGTGTTGGTGGCGTTCAACTGGCTGCCGTTGACCGCGTCGGTGCTGGTGGCGCTCAAGGTGCCGGCGGCGACGTTGCTCAGGGTGGTGGCGGTGCCGCCTGGGTTGAAGGTCACCGAGGTTTTGGTGTTCACATCATCGTACTTGACGCCCACGGCGGCGGTATTGGCCAGGCTGTTGCTGAGACCAGTCAAGGCAGCGCCCACGTTGTTGCTGGTGGTGGCGGTGGTGGCATTGCCAGCGGTATCGATGGTGGTGGTGCTGTAGCTTGGCGCGGTCATGGCGCCAGTAGTCGGGTCCACTTGTGCGCCGCCGCCGAAGGCCGCGCTGACGCCTTGGCCGAGTTGGCCCATCTGGTTGCCGGCGTTGTTGGCGAGGTTGCTGATCTGCGTGCTCAGGTTGGTGCTCAGGTCGCTCACCGAGGTGTTAGTGGCATTCAACTGGCTGCCGTTTACCGCGTCGGTGCTGGTGGCCGAAACCCGCCCAGCCGCGACATTGCTGATCTGCCGTTCGGCACCGACGGCACCAACGCTGAGCACGCCCACAGGCGCAGTACCGGCGTAATTGTAAGTGGTGCCATTGATCACGCCGCTGGCAGTTGCAGTGGCCGCAGCGGTGGTGGCGCCATTACCCAGGGCCAAAGAGTTGGCGGTGCTGGCGTTGGCTCCGTTGCCCAGGGCAATGGCGTTGTCGGCCGAAGCAGTTGCCACCGGGCCGATGGCTACGCTGTCGGTGCCGGTGGCCGTGCTGTCACCCAGGGCCGAGTTGCTGTGGAAGTACTTGATGCCGGCGCCATTGTTGATGATGTTGCCAAGCTGGGTACTGAAGCTGTTGCCCAGGTTGGTAATGGACGTATTGAGACTGGTGCCCAGGTCGGTCACCGAGGTATTGGTGGCGTTCAACTGGCTGCCGTTGACCGCGTCGGTGCTGGTGGCCGAGACCCGCCCAGCGGCGACATTGCTGATCTGCCGTTCGGCACCGACGGCACCGACACTGAGCACGCCCACAGGCGCAGTGCCGGCGTAATTGTAAGTGGTGCCATTGATCACGCCGCTGGCAGTTGCAGTGGCCGCAGCGGTGGTGGCGCCATTACCCAGAGCCAGGGAGTTGGCGATGCTGGCGTTGGCACCGTTGCCCATCGCGATGGCATTGTCGGCCGAAGCGGTTGCCACCGGGCCGATGGCTACGCTGTCGAGGCCGGTAGCCGTGCTGTCGCCCAGGCTGGATTCGCTGTGGAAATACTTGATGCCGTCGCCATTGTTGATGATGTTGCCCAACTGGGTGCTGAAGCTGTTGCCCAGGTTGGTAATGGACGTATTGAGACTGGTGCCCAGATCGGTGACCGAGGTATTGGTGGCGTTCAACTGGCTACCGTTGACCGCGTCGGTGCTGGTGGCGCTCAAGGTGCCGGCGGCAACGTTGCTCAGGGTGGTGGCGGTGCCGCCTGGGTTGAAGGTCACCGAGGTTTTAGTGCTCGCATCATCGTACTTGACACCCACGGCGGCGGTATTGGCCAGGCTGTTGCTCATGCCGGTCAAGGCGGCGCCCACGTTGTTGCTGGTGGCAGGGGCGCTGGCATTGCCGGCGGCATCGATGGTGGTGGTGTTGTAGCTCGGTGCGACCCAGGCCCCCGTGGTCGGGTCCAACTGCGCACCACCCCCTAGAGCGGTGGTGAATTGTTGATCCTGGGCGCCCAAGGCATTGACTGCCGTGTTGGTCGCGTTCAATTGGCTGCCATTGATCGCATTGGTGCTGGTAGCCGAAACCTCGCCGGCGGCGACGTTGGTGATCTGCCGATGCTGGGTTGCATTACCAACACTGAGCACGCCCACAGGCGCAGTACCGGCGTAATTGTAAGTGGTGCCATTGATCACGCCATTGGTCGTCGCAGTAGCAGCAGTGGTGGTGGCGAAAGAGCCCAACGCCATGGAGTTTGCGACCGTAGCACTGGCGTTGTTGCCCAGGGCGACACTGTTATTGCCCGACGCAGCGGCCTCACCGCCAAGCGCGACGGCGCCGGCTGTCAGCGCCTGGGCCTGCCAGCCCAACGCAAGACCGTCAATGCCGGAGGCGGTGGATTCAGAGCCGATCGCGACGGAACCGTTACTCTGGGCGCTTGATAAGTTCCCCAAGGCGATCGCTCGACCACCCGTTGCAGTGGTGGTGGCACCGTTACCAAGGCTGATGGATCCGCCGCCGGCAGCTGTGGCCAACGGGCCGATGGCCACACTGTCGAGACCGGTGGCGCTGCTGTCACCTTTGGTTGAAGCGCTGTGGAAGTACTTGATGCCCGTACCGTCATTGACCATACCGCTCAGTTGGGCACCCTGGGCGCTGACGGTGGTATTGGTAGCATTCAACTGGGTGCCATTGACCGCCTCGGTGCTGGTGGCACTCAAGGTGCCGGCGGCAACATTCGCCAGCGTGGTTGCAGCGCCAGTCGGGTTGAACGTCACGCGGGCCTTGGTGGCCGCGTCGTCATAGTTGACACCGACGTTAGCGCTGTTGGCCAGGCTGGTGCTCAGGTTGGTCAATGCATCACCGACATTGGCGCTGGTGGTGGCGGTGGTGACATTGCCCGCTGCATTGACAGTGGTGGTGCTATAGCTTGGGGCGGAAATCTGCCCGGTAGTGCCGGTGACTTGAGCGCCACCCCCCAGCGCGGTTGCCGTTGAAGTTGCGGTGTTGAACAGTTCGGCGCCGTTCACGGCGTCTTGCGAGGTGGCCGAAACAGTGCCGTTCGCAAGTTGCAGGACTTTAGTGCCACGCATGTCGAGGGTATTGATATGCGCACCGGCGGTCACCGGGGCCAAAAGTGTTGCGGTGGAACCGCCATTGACAAAGAGTTCGTTACCCAGCGTCAACGATGTCGCCCCGAGGCCTACTTGACCCAGTGGGTTATAGAACAGCGAGTGATCAGTCTGAGTTGACTTGTCGGATGAAGTACACGCCGCGTTAGTTACGCCGCTCATCGAGCCCGAGTCACCGACCCGGCTGCAGCCGTTATCAGTGCCATCGTTGACGAAAATACCATCGCCTGGCCCTGCAACAGCGATGGATACCGTCCCGAGCGTCAACATCATCGGCATAAGAGCAGTGCGTACTGTGCGCAAGCAGAGTGAAACAGCATTGATAGAGCCAGGCAGTTGTTGGACGCCCACTGCCGTTTGCGCCTTGTCCAAACCACTTCGATCAATGACCGCGCGACGGCTGCTTCGCCCGCCACCGCTGCTTGCGTGTTCAGAGACGACCAACCAACAGTGTTTTGAAACGCTCCAAATCACAGCATGTATTTTGTTCATGTCGATGGCGTAAGCCGTCTCCGCAAAAATAATTAAGTTGGGGTTCCGTTAATCATTCGCGCTGAAACTCGCTGGATAACAGAATTCAATTTAGCAGGCTTTTTAAAATGAGCGACCTCCCACTCGTATGGATTGAGAGTGCTAACTTTTAATGCTTATTGAGTGTGTTTGTTCATGAGAGCATCTGGGTCGCTCACGTCTCATGGAACAAACTGACGCTCGTATCGGCCTGGCCTGGTTGCTCTTGTCTACGCTCAGGCGGGGTCTGCCTCAAGCACCTACAAGCGATGCATATTCAAGCAATCTGAATCCCATGGCTCTGTAGGAAATTTCCTGCCGGCCGCGAACGCACGTAGCGCCCGTAAACCGCTGTTCGGCAGAGTCAATACGATAATTATCAAAGAGATAGGCGGGCTTATGACGCGCGTAGCATTCAATGTTGATTCGGGTAGGGCGTCCTGATCGGGAAAATTTCCCACGCCTGCGCTTGGGCGGTACAGATGCGGTGCTACCTCAATCGGTCTTTTGAGCTCGACGCAGCAAGCCTCCTGCTGTCTTTCGCGCAGATGCTGCTCACGGTGCTCCGGCAGCGACGCGTTGCCTGGCGCTTTATGCACTGACACATCAAAACCTTCTAAAGCGAAGTTTTTTTTGCATCCTTTGAAATGTTTAGTAACGGAGTTTTGTTTCGCCACTCGGAAAAAATGCCCAGGTTTTTGCTTCCTGGAAACGACTTGAGGTGTAGGACATTTAATAGGGATTTTTAACCCTGCAGCCAAAGATTCCCCCCCCCCCCTCCCCAAGTGTAGGAAAAAAGATTTAGCGAGATAATTTTTCGGTTCGGCTAAGTGTCTAGCGGTAGTTTCGAATAATTGATGTAGGAAATTTCCGAGCGTGACGTGCTCATGTAGGTGTGCTGTATTGAGTATTCATGCAAATGTGAACAAAGGTGACGTATTGATATTTTTTCAAGCGGGATGTAATACTCTTTAAACGTTATGTTTATTGGGTGGGCTCTCACATAAACCGTCATTGGCTCGCGGACAGGAATAGCTATCTTTTTGTGCGCCGTTTTGGTGCGGGCAGGCGCAGCCAGCCGTTTAAAAATGGGTAAAACCTGAAGCAGGGCGCCCAGTTGCCCGCCGCTCGCTGAAGGTAAAGTCATCGCAGGGTGAAGTACCACGCTATCGGTGTGGGTATTCAGTTATTACACGAAAGTTCGCTGCTTGTTGCAGCTTCTCAGCGGAGTTTATATGCCAGGACGGCAACCCTTTAGAGGCTGTCGGCCAAGCATTAACTCCAGTTTCAGTTGTTGTTCGTGACGCAATGGCGTGTCGCGCAAAGAGTGTCTGGAGGGTGTATGGCTTCAAATAGCTTTCAAAACGAAGTACCCAAGGCTCGGGTAAATATCAAGCTCGATTTGCACACCGGCGGCGCGCAGAAAAAGATAGAGCTGCCACTCAAACTCATGGTTATGGGTGATTACAGCAACGGTCAGGAACAGCGTCCGTTGTCTGAACGAAACAAAGTGGACATCAACAAGAACAACTTTGACAGCGTGCTGGCCGAGTTTTCCCCCAGCGTGAAACTGGCGGTGGAAAATACCCTGGTCGAGGGCGACGCCGAAGCGGCCATCGCGCTGACCTTCCGCAATATGAAGGATTTCGAGCCCGAGCAAGTCGCCCGGCAAATGCCGCAGCTGCGCGCCCTGCTGGCGATGCGCAACCTGTTGCGCGACCTCAAATCCAACCTGCTCGATAACGCCACCTTCCGCCATGAGCTGGAGCGCATCCTCAAGGACGACGCCCTGAGCGATGAACTGCGCGCTGAACTGGCCGCCCTGGCGCCACCGTCCGCTCGTTGATTGCCCTTGGTCCGCTGATAAGGAATTTTGATCATGTCCGTCGAACACCCATCGTCACAACCGCAGCAAACCCAGACCTATGCCGCCGAAGTCGGCCAGGGCGTTTATAACGCGTTGTTCGCCAAGATCAACCTCAACCCGGTGTCGGAGTTGGGCGCGATCGAGCCATTCCAAAATGCCGAGGTGCTGTCCGAGGCTTCGCCTGATGAGCGGGTAACCGCAGCGGTCAGCGTATTCCTCAACCTGCTCAAGCAGTCGTCACAGAAAGTCGAGCGCCTGGACAAGACGTTGCTGGACGAGCACATCGCCGCGCTGGATACGCAGATCAGCCGTCAACTCGATGCGATCATGCACCACCCGGATTTCCAGCGCGTCGAGTCCACCTGGCGCGGCGTGAAGTCGCTGATCGACCAGACCGATTTTCGCCAGAACGTGCGCATCGAACTGCTGGATATCAGCAAGGATCACCTGATCCAGGACTTCGAAGACGTACCTGAAATTGCCCAGAGCGGCCTGTACCAGCACACCTACACCCAGGAATACGACACCCCGGGCGGCGAGCCGATTGCGGCGGCCATTTCCAACTATGAATTCGGGCGCGGCCCGCAGGACATTGCCCTGCTGCGCAACATTTCCAAAGTCGCCGCTGCCGCCCATATGCCGTTCATTGGCGCGGTGGGGCCGGCGTTCTTCGGTAAACAGTCGATGGAAGAAGTCGCGGCGATCAAGGACATCGGCAACTACTTCGACCGCGCCGAATACATCAAGTGGAAGTCGTTTCGCGACAGCGATGACTCGCGCTACATCGGCCTGCTCATGCCGCGTGTATTGGGGCGCCTGCCGTACGGCCCGGACACCATCCCGGTGCGCAGCTTCAACTACATCGAAAGCGTCAAGGGCCCGGACCACGAGAAATACCTGTGGACCAACGCCTCGTTCGCCTTCGCGGCCAACATGGTCAAGAGCTTCATTACCAACGGCTGGTGCGTGCAGATTCGCGGCCCGCAGTCGGGCGGGGCGGTCACCGACCTGCCGATTCACCTCTACGACCTGGGCACGGGCAACCAGGTGAAGATTCCGTCCGAGGTGATGATCCCGGAAACCCGCGAATTCGAATTCGCCAACCTCGGTTTCATCCCGTTGTCGTACTACAAGAACCGCGACTACGCGTGCTTCTTCTCGGCCAACTCCACCCAGAAACCCGCGCTGTACGACACCGCCGATGCCACGGCCAACAGCCGCATCAACGCACGCCTGCCGTACATCTTCCTGCTGTCGCGCATCGCCCATTACCTCAAATTGATCCAGCGCGAAAACATCGGTACCACCAAGGACCGCCGCTTGCTCGAACTGGAGCTGAACAAATGGGTAGGTGGCCTCGTCACCGAAATGACCGACCCGGGTGATGACCTGCAAGCCTCCCACCCATTGCGCGATGCGCGGGTGACGGTCGAGGACATCGAGGACAACCCGGGGTTCTTCCGCGTCAAGTTGTATGCGATTCCGCACTTTCAGGTCGAAGGCATGGACGTCAACTTGTCGTTGGTTTCGCAGATGCCCAAGGCCAAAGCCTGACCCCCTTCGCAAGGACACGATGTGATGAAGATCGACCGCCCCCTGTGGGCCGCGGGCGCCTTGCTGTCGCCGCAACAGTTCCAGCAGCAGGCGCGTTGGGAGGCGTGGGCCGACGACCGTCTGGCCCATCTCTGCCTCGTACACCCCTGGGGGGTTTGGGGGGTGGCCTTCGATTTGCAGGCCTTGCACCTGGGCAAGCTCAAGGCCACGCAGTTACGCGTGCGCCTGCCCGATGGCACCTTGATCGACACCGACCATGTGGATCGCCTGCCACCGGCGCTGGAGCTGGCGGGGCTGCTGTCCGATTCCCGCCGCAGCGCCACCTTGGTGCTGGCGTTGCCGCTGGAACAGGCCAATGGCAATAACTGTGTGTTCGAAGGCACGCGGGTCGACCGGCCGGTGCGCTATCGCCAGGACTGGCGCAAGGTCCAGGATGTGTATGGCGATGAGGTGCAATCGATTGGCGTGCTCGAACATGTACTGACCCTGCGCCTGGCCGACGATGACAACGCCGACTACCTGACCTGTCCCGTCGCGCGGCTGATGCGTGACGGGCAGGGCGCCTGGCACCTGGACCCTGATTTTGTCCCGCCCTTGCTCAGCTTCGCCGCCCACCCGGGGTTGGTGACCCAACTGGACAACCTGCTGACCCAACTGGCCGCCAAGCGTCAACGGCTGATGGGCATGCGCCGCGAAAGCAACCAGCGCATGGCCGATTTTGCCGTGGCCGATGTGTCGCTGTTCTGGTTGCTCAACGCCTTGAACACCTATCAACCGGTGCTGGCCGACCTCAAGGCTCACCCGGCGCGGCATCCCGAGCAGGTATACCAGGCGCTGATCAAACTGGCCGGTGGCTTGCTGACGTTTTCTTTGGAACACGATATCGACCAGATTCCAGCCTACCGGCATGAGCAACTGGAAACCGTGTTCCCGCCCTTGATGCAGACCATTTCCACCTTGCTTGAGGCCAGCCTGCCGTCGCGGGTGGTGGCGCTGGTGCTGGAGGAGGTGGCCGCGAATCGCTGGCAGGTCACGCTCAACGATGCCCGCCTGCGTGAGCGCGACGGTGCCGATTTCTACCTGTCTGTGCGCTGCCGAATGCCGGCCGCGCAGTTGCAAAAACACTTCCCGCGTCTGTGCAAAGTCGGCACGCCGGACGACGTCAACCAATTGGTCAACGCCGCGCTCGACGGTATTCCGCTGCAGCCGCTCAGTCATGTACCGGCGGCGATTCCACTGCGCCTGGAAAATCAGTATTTCGCCCTCGACCTTGGGCACCCCAAGGGCCAGGCCATGCTCGCCGAAGGGGTTTGTGCGCTGTACGTCCCCAGCACGCTGGTTGACATCAAACTTGAACTCTTCGCGGTACTGCGCGCATGAACCTGACTGCCTCGAAAAAGAACCCGGCCTCGGCGCTGGATATCGACAAACTCTTGCAAAACAGCTACCTGCTGGTGGTCGAACTGCGCCAGGGCGCAGAGGTGCAAGACACCTCCGAGCTGTGGCGTTGCTGCGTGCGGCAGGTCAAGCAGGTGTACCAAGCGTTGCAGGCGGCCGGTGTGAGCAACAAAAGCACGGCGCTGATCTGCCATGCTCAGAGCGCGCTGTTCGATGAAACCGTGCTGAACCGTGCCACGGGGCCGGCCCATGCGCGCTGGGCGAGCAAGCCCTTGCAGGCCCACTTGTTCAACCGTCACCAGGCGGGTGAGTTCCTGTATGAGGACATGCGCCAGGCCCTGCGCCAGCCAATGCCCGACCTGTTGGTGCTGACGGTGTTCCAGCGCGTGATGTTCCTGGGTTTTCGCGGGCGCTACCCGGATCTCAACCACCCCGAGCGCCAGCGGCTGATGGACGCCCTGAATGCGCACGTTCCGCCCCTGAAGCTCAACCCGATGCTCACCACCCAGGGCAGCGGCCCACGCAACGAGCGGCTTGGCACCTTGCGCTCGCCCTGGGTTCGCCTGGCCATGGCGGGCGTGCTGCTGGTCGGCGTCTGGTGTGGGCTGGACCAGATGCTCGGTGGCCTGGTCGCCACGCTTGCCCCTGGCCAGGCGTGAGGCCGCGATGACACTCAACTTGATACGAGGGCTCTGGCTGTGGGCCGGGGTGCTGGTTGTAACGCTGGCACTGATCATTCCGGCCTCGGGCTGGGTGCGAGCGGCAGCGATTTTGACGGTCGTGCTGGCCTGGGTCTGGGCAGAGCGTCGTTTCGCAAAGCGCGGCGCGCAACTGCTGCCGCCGGGTGAGACGCCCCTGCCGGCGGCAACTTATCGCCAGCCCGTGGTGCTGGTGTGTGGCGATGGGCTCACGGGACTGTTCGGTGCCGTTCCCGCCGACCAGCTGGCGTTGCGGGTGACTGCGCAAGGGTGCTATGTGCGGGTGCCTGCGCTGGACCAACTGGGTACGGCAGTGGCGGGCGTGTTGACGCAACGCCCGGACTGGGGTGGGCAACTGAACGTGATGTTTTGCGTCAACCCCGTTGAACATACGGATGACGGCGAGTTGGCGGGGCGCATACGTGCCTTTCGCCACCAACTCACGCTGGCGCGAAAACGCGGCCTCACGTTGCCCTTGATGCTGGTCAGTTATGGGCAGACCACCACTGACGAAGACGCCTGGTTCAGTTGCGAGAGCGGTGAGCCCGACCTGTGGGTGCGCAGTGCCGGTGCCTGTGCCAGCTTGAGCGATTGGCAGCGCCAGGCCGTCGACAGCGCCCACGGTACGGAGCGTCTGGCCATGGGCGTACAGGTCGGCAGCCTGGCCGCATGGCTCAAAGACAAGGTGCTGTCGCACTTTACCGGGCGTGACGGGCGTGTGCCGCTGGTGTGGGCGATGACACTGGTGCCGGCCGTGCCTCAGCGCGTGCCCGGCAACCTGTGGCAGCAGTGGCTGCGCGTCAGGGTCGCCCTCGGCGCGTCCGAACCCTCGGTGGCCGGTGCGAGCCTGCCATTTCCCGATCCTTTGCTCAACCTGCTGCCCCTGCGTATTCGGCGTTCTGCGCGGTTGCGTGCGGGCATCCTGGCAGTGTGGTTGTTCACCCTGGCGGGCGTGGTGGCGTTGGCCAGTTCGGCCTGGCAGAACAACCTGCTGCTGCGTCAGGTCAGTGATGACCTGCGCCGTTACCACGCCATCCCGCTGGCCGAGCGCCGCGACCAGCCGCAATTCCTCCTGCGCGAAAACGCAGTGGCCGTGTTGCGCGAGGACGCTGCGCGACTGGACGACTACTACCGCCAGGGCGAGCCGTTGGCCCTGGGCCTGGGCCTGTATCGCGGCGAGCGCCTGCGCCTGCCGTTGCTGGCGACCATCGCCGCCCACCGGCAACCACCCGAGGCACCGCCGCCGGTGAAGATTCCCGACCCGGTGCGCCTGGACAGCCTTTCGCTGTTCGACCCCGGCCGGGCTGAACTCAAGGCCGGCTCCACCAAGGTCCTGATCGACGCGCTGGTCAACATCAAGGCCCAGGCCGGCTGGCTGATCGTTATCGCCGGGCATACCGACATCACCGGCAGCCCCGGCCAGAACCTTGAGCTGTCCCGCGCTCGTGCCGCTTCGGTACGCGACTGGATGCAGCGCATGGGTGACATTCCCGACAGTTGCTTCGCCGTGCAGGGCTTCGGTGCCCAGCAACCCGTGGCGAGCAACGACACCGACGCCGGGCGCGCCGCCAACCGTCGCGTCGATATTCGTCTGGTACCGGAAGCGGGGGCCTGTGCGCTGCCCGCTGCGGGGCCGGGCAAGACCCCGCCTGTCGCATTCCGCGACATGCAAACCCCGAGAAAAGGAGCTTCAAATGGCAATTCCCGTTTACCTCTGGCTGCAAGATGACGGCGGCGCGCAAATCAAAGGCTCCGTAAACGTGCAGAAGCGCGAAGGCAGTATCGAGGTCATCGCGCAGGACCACAGCCTGTACATCCCCACCGACAACAACACCGGCAAGTTGACCGGCACGCGGGTGCACACCCCGTTCCTGTTCAGCAAGGAAATCGATGCGTCCAGCCCTTACCTCTACAAGGCTGTGACCACGGGCCAGACGCTCAAAAGCGCCGAGTTCAAGTGGTACCGCATCGACGACGCCGGCCAGGAAGTCGAGTACTTCATCACCAAACTGGAGAACGTCAAGGTCGTCAAAGTCGCGCCGAAAATGCACGACATCAAAGACCCGGGCAAGGAGAAGCACAACCACATGGAACAGGTCGAGCTGCGCTACGAGAAGGTCACCTGGACCTACAAGGACGGCAACATCATCCACTCCGACGCCTGGAACGAACGCCAGAGCGCCTGATGCGCGAACACCGGCAGGCGATGTGCGCCTGCCGGTTCGCGGTGTGCAGGGTTGAGCGCCCGTTCGCGGACGCTCAGCCAAACACATCGAGCCTTGATGACACGCCGAGCCCACAGACCAGAGATGTACGCCCATGGCCCAGAATTCCGCGCTTTTGCTTCGCCGCCTCAATCCGTATTGCGCCCAGGCACTGAGTGCTGCGGCGACCTTGTGCCAAAGCCGTGCCCACGGGCTGATCAGTATCGAGCACTGGTTGCTCAAGCTGCTGGAGCAGGGCGAGGGCGACCTGACCGTGATCGCCCGGCGTTATGAATGGGACATGGACACGCTGTGGCGCGGCCTGCTCGATCATCTCGACAGCCTGCCGCGCAGCGTGCAAAGCAAACCGCAGCTGTGCGACAAGCTGTACCACTTGATCAAATACGCCTGGTTATACGCATCGCTGGACAGCCGCAACGAGAGCATACGCTCGGTCCATCTGCTCGCGGCCTTGCTGGATAATTCCGATCTGCTGGCGTGCGAGTCCGCCTGGCCGTTGCTCAGCGTCAGCGAAACTCAGTTGAAACGCCTCTCCGAGCTGCTCGACCAGCAGTCGATAGAGCGTCCACAACTGCACCAGCTCTCTACGTTGGAGCTTGCCGATGGTGCGCCGCTCGACAGCGCCTCGCTCCCCGAACTGCAGGAGGCGTTGCAAGGCATCCTCGACCGCTTCACCCAGGACGTGACCGCCAAGGCCAGGGCAGGGCAGATCGACCCGGTGTTCGGGCGTGACGATGAAATCCGCCAGGTCATCGACATCCTCAGCCGCCGGCGCAAGAACAACCCGATCCTGGTGGGCGAGCCCGGTGTGGGCAAGACCGCGCTGGTCGAAGGGCTGGCGTTGCGCATCGCCGAAGGCAACGTGCCCGACAGCCTCAAGTCGGTCAGCCTGCGTACCCTGGACCTGGGTCTGCTGCAGGCCGGCGCCGGGGTCAAGGGCGAGTTCGAACAACGCCTGAAAAACGTGATCGACGCCGTGCAGCAATCGCCGCTGCCGGTGCTGTTGTTTATCGACGAAGCCCACACCCTGATCGGCGCCGGCAACCAGGCGGGTGGCGCCGACGCGGCCAACCTGCTCAAACCAGCCCTGGCCCGTGGCGAATTGCGCACCATCGCCGCCACCACCTGGAGCGAGTACAAACAGTATTTCGAGCGGGACGCGGCCCTGGAGCGGCGCTTCCAGGTAGTCAAGGTCGACGAGCCAAACGATGCCAACGCCAGCCTCATGTTGCGCGGCCTCAAGGCGCGTTACGCCAGCCACCATGGCGTACACATCCAGGACGCGGCGGTGCAGGCGGCGGTCAGCCTGTCGCGGCGCTACCTCACCGGGCGCCAACTACCGGACAAAGCCGTCGACCTGCTCGACACCGCCAGCGCCAGGGTGCGCATGGGCCTGGACTGCGAGCCGCAACCCCTGGTGCGCCTCAAAGCCCAGCAGGCTGCCCTGGAACTGGAGCACTTGGCCCTGGAAGAAGACCACAAACTCAATGGCGCCGATGCCGAGGAACGCCTGGAGGCGATTGCCGGCCAGCACGCCGACCTGCAGCATCGGCAAGCGGCCATGGAGGAGCAATACCGCCACGAACTCGACCTCACCCGGCAACTGCTCGCGGCACGCCTGGCCGAACCGTCGAGCCGGGACGCTTGCCTGCACCTGCAACAACAATTGCGCGAAGTCCAGGGTAACCAACCGCTGTTGTCGCTGGATGTGGATGTGCGCAGCGTGGCCGAAGTGATCGCCGACTGGACCGGCGTACCCCTGGGCAGCCTGCTCAAGGACGAACAGGCCAACCTGCTGGAACTGGAGCGCCAACTGGGCGAACAGGTGATCGGCCAGGACCACGCCCTGAGCGCCCTGGCCCAGCGCCTGCGTGCGGCCAAGACCGGCCTGACCGACGACAAGGCGCCGCTGGGTGTGTTCCTGCTGGTGGGCACCAGCGGCGTCGGCAAAACCGAAACCGCCCTGGCCCTCGCGGACAAATTGTTCGGTGGTGAACGATCCCTGATCACCATCAACCTGTCGGAATACCAGGAAGCCCACACCGTCAGCCAGCTCAAAGGCTCGCCACCCGGCTACGTGGGTTACGGCCAGGGAGGTGTGCTCACCGAAGCCGTGCGCCAACGCCCCTACAGCGTGGTGCTGCTCGATGAAGTGGAAAAAGCCCACCGCGACGTGATCAACCTGTTCTACCAAGTGTTCGACCGTGGCTTTATGCGCGATGGCGAAGGGCGTGAAATCGACTTTCGCAACACCGTCATTCTCATGACCTCCAACCTGGGCAGCGACGAACTGCAAGCCTGCCTGCAAGAGTTCCCCGGTGCGCCCGACAGCACCCTGCAAGAACTGCTGCGCCCGATCCTGCGCGAGCATTTCCAGCCGGCCTTGCTCGCCCGCTTCCAGACCCTGATCTACCGCCCGTTGCTGGCCGATGCCCTGCAACGCATCGTCGCCATCAAGCTGGGCCAGGTTGCCAAGCGCTTGCAGCGTCACTACGGCGTGCACTGCCGCATCGACCTGGCGCTCAACCAGGCACTGGTTGCCGCGTGCCTGCTGCCTGACACCGGTGCACGCAACATCGACAGCCTGCTCAATCAACAGATCCTGCCGGTACTCAGCCAACAGTTGCTGCGACGTCAGGCCGCCCACGAAAAAACCACCGAAGTGACCCTGGGCTACAGCGAGGAGGAGGGCATCGTCCTGCACTTCACCGACGGCCAGGACCATGACTCGCCGGTCGCCCTGGAGGCCTGAACATGCTCAATGAACTGCGCACCTTCTTCGACCACAGCCGCCACAAACTCGCTGTCTACGGGCTGGATTCGGTATTGGACGTGCTGGCCTTCGAAGGCCACGAAGGCTTGAGCCAGCCGTTCAACTATCGCGTTGAATTCACCTGCATCAACGGCGACATCGGTGCCGACAGCGTGCTGGGCCAAGACGCCAACTTCAGCCTGCACGGCCCCGGCCTGAACTCTGGCATGGCGGCGCTCAAAGCCGTGGGTATTGAAGTACCGGCGGTCAAGCCACTGCGCACCTTGCACGGCGTGGTCACCGGCTTCAAACGCCTGTCCGGCTCCCTCGACGAAGCCCGCTACGAAATCACCCTTGAACCGCGCCTGGCCTTGCTCGCTCGCGGCAAACAATTTCGCATCTACCAACACCAATCCGCGCCGCAGATCGTCGAAAGCATCCTGCGCAGCCGCCACGACTTCGAAGGTCAGGATTTTCTCTTCAACCTGGTACGCGAATACCCCAAGCGCGAACAGGTCATGCAGTACGACGAAAGCGACCTGGCCTTCATCTCGCGCCTGCTGGCCGAGGTGGGCATCTGGTACCGCTTCACCCGCGACGAACGCCTGAACATCGACGTGGTGGAATTCCACGACGACCAGCGCCACTACCAGTTCGACGTCCAGCTGCCATACCGCCCCCAATCCGGCCTGAACAGCAGCGGCCAGGACGGCGTATGGCGCCTGCAATCGACCCACAAGGTGGTGGAGCAACACGTCAACATCCGCGCCTACCATCACCGCGTCGCCAACGCCTACCTCGACGGCGACATTGACCAAAGCCGTGGCGCCAAAGGCACCTACGGCGAGGCCTACCACTACGCCGAGCCCTACAACCTCATCGGCGACCGCTACGACCAGGACGAAGACCTGCAAAGCGAAAGCGGCTACTTCTACGCACGCCTGCGCCACGAACGCTACCTCAACGGCCAGACCCACCTCAGTGGCATCAGCAGCAGCCCGAGCCTGACCCCGGGTCAAGTGCTGAAAATCTCCGGCGGCGCGCCCAACGCCTTCACCCCCGGCGCGGTTATCACCCAAGTCACCACCCACGCCGCCCGCGACCGCAGTTTTGAAGCCAGCTTCCAGGCCATCCCGTATTCGGAAACCGTGTGCTACCGCCCGGCGCTGCTGCCCAAACCGCAAATCGCCGGCACCGTCCCGGCCCGCGTCACCAGCCCCAAGGAACACGACCCCTACGGCCACATCGACCTCGAAGGCCGCTACAAAGTCCACTTCCTGTTCGACCGCGACACCTGGAAACCCGGCCAGGAAAGCCTCTGGCTACGCCTGGCCCGCCCCTACGCCGGCGACACCCACGGCCTGCACCTGCCACTGCTGGCCGGCACCGAAGTGGCCATCGCTTTCGAGCAAGGCGACCCCGACCGGCCTTATATCGCCCACGCGTTGCACGACAGCCAACACGTCGACCACGTGACGTTGGGTAAACGCGACTACACGCGCAACGTGCTGCGCACGCCAGCCAACAATAAGCTGCGCATGGAAGACTTGCGCGGGCAGGAGCACGTCAAGCTCAGTACTGAGCACAGTGGCAAGAGCCAGTTGAATCTGGGGCATTTGGTGGATGCCGAGAAGAAAAAACGCGGGGAGGGCTTTGAACTGCGCACTGATGGTTGGGGCGCGATTCGGGGTGGGAAGGGGCTGTTTATCAGTGCCGATGAGCAGCCCAAAGCCCAAGGTGACACGTTGGACATGAGCGCCGCCTTAGCGCAGCTCAATAATGCCTTGCAACTGGTCAGCACCCTGGCACAAAGCGCTGCTGGATCGAGCGCACTGCCAGCGGACGTCGAGTCTCAAAAGGGATTGCGGGAGGCGCTGACACGGCTGGCGGAGGCGGGCCTGATCGCCTCCGCCCCCGCCGGTATGGCACTCACAACACCGGCCAATATTCAGTTGTCGGCCGGTAAAAACCTTATGGCTACCGCAGGGGATAGTGCCGATATCAGTGTCTTCAAACGCTTCAGCCTCGCCGCTGGCGAAGCCATAAGCCTGTTCGCCCAAAAGCTGGGACTCAAGCTGTTCGCTGCCCATGGCCCGGTAGAGATCCAGGCGCAAAGCAATGCCATGACATTGCAAGCGGATAAGGCCCTGACCCTGAACAGCATCAATGGTGAAATCATGCTGAATGCTCAACAGGGCATCACCCTTGTCAGTCGAGGCGCCTATATCAAGCTCAAAGACGGTTCCATCGAGATTGGTGCACCGGGTGAGTTACGTATCAAGAACGACAACATTGCCTGGGGCGGTTCAGCCTCGCTCGACCAGGCCCTGACCCCCATGACCTTGCAAGATCCTATTTATAAAAATCCGATGCAGGGTGGGTTCCAGGTCAAGGACAAAGTGACGAACGCGCCCAAAGCCTATGTGCCTTATCGCCTCGAAGCCACCGATGGCAGCGTGGTCCGAGGTGTGACGGATAGCAACGGCTACACCCAACACCACTACGGCCTTGATCCGCAGGGCATCAAGCTGTTTTTTGAATGATCATGGAGCCCACGGACATGAACGAAACCAATGCGCCTGATGCTGAAAACCGGATCAGTAAACAGAACCCCATAGTGGTGGCACACCAAGGATCGGGCCAGTGCTACTTTCGCCCCGAGACCGAAGAGCTGATTTTTATCGCGGACCGTGACGCCAATGATTTTGAAGAGCACTGGCGAGACATGATGACCCGGGTGAACGAGTTTCATCTGGCCAAGGAGGCGTATTCAAGGGCCTTGGAGCAGTACGCGAAAGCGGCTTCGGCCAATCCCATGCGAGTGGCAGAGGACGACCCCCATGCCAAAGAAGTGGCGGCGGCGGAGGCGAAGCTCGAAAAAGAACGCGAGGCCCTGCGTAAAAAACTCGGCAAGTTTTCCCAGGAAGGCATGAGTTATGACGATGTAGTTGAGCTGCTGCCTATCGGCGGGCAGGGGGCAAAGCGCAAGAACGGAGTCAAGCCAACCCGCTACGCCTATGTCAAGAAAGGCTATTTCACCCAGAGCGAGGAAGGTCGCAAGCTGCACAAGGTTTCATTGAAAGGCAGCGACCAGAAAGGTGGTAAGAAAAGCATCTATGTCAAAGAAAATGGCAAGCGCCGTAGAATTGACGAGAAGAAGCTCAAGGAACAACTGGCTGAGGTCAAATGGCCCAAAGTCAAACTTGATATGGCGGATATCGTTCAATGGACCGGGCTCGATTTTGACCCTGAGGCACTGAACAAGGACTTCGCCTTGTTCGAGTGGGCGGAAAGTTGGAACAAAAGCCTGGTGGGTCAAAAGGCGTTAGGTGCCAACGTCGATATTTCCGGCGGCGCGCAGTTCATGCGGTGCATCTCCAACGTCGGGGCCAGCGCCGAGTTTGACCCGAATAAAGGTAATGTGGCGGTCAAGGGGGAGGCCAAGGCCAGCCTGACCGTGGCGTCGGCTGTGGTCAATCTGGCTGCCTATTTTCCAGACCGTATGGGGTGGTCATGGTCTTACACTAATACCCAAGGCAACACCTTCGATATGGGAATGGTGCGCCTGTGCCTGACCCCCGAGTTGAGCGGGTTCATCGGTGCTTCAGCACAGGTCGAGGCACAACTGCAAGTTGTAACGCAAGGCGACCAGCAAGTGCTGGCCGGTCAGCCAGACGGCCGATTACCGCGTTTCAGCGAAAGGCGCACCAAGGGTGCGACTTTTCATAAACAGATGGCTGCCGGGGACGAAGGTCTTAGCCTTTCCGGCGAGGTCTTTGCTGGCATACGGGCCGAGGGCAGCCTCAAGGGCAGCTTGCAATGGCTCAAACCCACTCCGCCCGCAGATGTGGATGCCCGCTTCGCTGGCATATTGAAGTCCAGCGGCGACTTTACCGACTTTTGCACCATCGGCGGCAACGTCGCAGGCTTATTCGGCGCAGGGGTCGGCGGCAAACTTCATTGCACCTTTATCAATGGCCGGTTTTGTTTTCACGTGGCCGCCAGCTTGTGTTGGGGGGCTGGGGCGAAGGGCGGTTTTATTTGTGAGGTGGGCACTAAAACGATTGTAGAGTTTGGGGCTTGGTTGATTTATCAGTTGTATCGGTTGGATTATGGTTTTTTTGATGTGGTGGAAAGGTCTGCCTTTAATGTTTATAGTCAATATTGCATTATGAAAATGGCAGATTTAGAGAAAGACCTGTATGAGGCTTATGGAGAATTAAAGGAGAGGGCAGTAGACGTTAGTGAGGCGTTTGAGTTGTTTTTATCGAGAGTGGCAACTGAAAGTAAAAAAGATTTGGAGTCCTCAAAGAGTCGTAATCAGTTAGCAAGAAATATCATTTTTCGGCGGCAAGATCTTCTAGGTTATACCCCTGAGACTAAAGGGGTACTCCTATATTTACTTACGCGTCATGGTGTTTGGGATCATCTGGACTTAGATAATCGTGGCGATGGTTTGATCCCCGATCTCTACCATGAGCGCAAAGAGGCCGTAAACTGGATTCTTAAAAGTATCCAGACGCGTGCCGAATGGCGCAAGGTGTTTTGCCGTATCAGCCCCAATGGCACTAACCTTGCGAGTGAGGAAAGTGAGGTTGAGATTGTTCAAAAACAAGAGCAACACCTAATCAATTTTCTGCGAGAGGGTATTAACAGTGATCAGGGTTTTCACGACGCCAAGCGAGAGTTGATGGCTGTTTATAATCGTTTAAGAACAGAAGTTGCCTGGGGGTATGCATTGGCGATGAATGATACTCACTATTACAAAATTAACCATGGGTCTAATTTTAGGTATCCGCAGAATTGTACATTTGGGCCATGCGAAGACCAGCTAGAACATTGGGTTTGATAATTGGAGTTAAGATGAATTCAAAAAAATATACCAAGGGTCTGTTTTTGGTTGTGATACTTGCAGGCTGCGAGCGAACAGATAAAGTAGTTAATGTCTCCGAAGTTAAAGCACCCTCGCAGGAGCTTAAATGGTTTGTTGAACGAGTCAGGCAGAGTTTGGTTTTTGTTGAGGGTGGTGAATTCTTGATGGGGGACTATGGTCGGGAGTATGGGCCGGAGAAAATGTCTTATGATGTGGATAAGGATAGTAAGCCAGTGCATTCGGTTAAGTTAAGTGGCTATTCTATGGGTGAGTTCAAAGTGACAAATTTAGAATATCAATACTACTTGAAAATTAATGGGTTGCAGTTGAGGCAGGTTCATCAGGCCTTTCAAAAAAAATGGGAAGATATTAGTTCTATACCTAATACTCCGGCGCATATGGACTGGTATGAAGCCGAGCAATATTGTGCTTGGCTAGCTAAAATTACCGCTCTACCGTTTGCCTTACCCACGGAGGCCCAGTGGGAATATGCAGCACGTAGCCGTGGCCAATTTTTAATGGTCGCTACTGATGATGGTACTTATAAGATGACAAATGATCCTGTTACCAGAGACTGGGAGAGTGGCCCCAGGGGTATTAATATTTCCAGCTCTTGGGATCGAGAAGCTTTTGCTAAGGCGAAGGGATGGAAAACGGATACCTTCACTCCCTTGCCCGTGGATATGTTTCCGCCCAATCCTCTGGGCATGTATTCGATGTCAGATAATGGTTACGAGTGGGTCAAGGATTGGTATGACCCCGAGTATTACAAAAACTCGCCTGTTAACGATCCTCAAGGCCCGGAGAAACCAGTCTTCAAGGATTATTTTGGGCGTGATACCAAGGTTGTACGCGGCCAGGATTTTGCAAATCCCGCTTGGGGTGGGGGTGTTAATGTCCATAGAACTGCAGCCGAGCCACATGGCTATAGAAATAAAGAAGAGATAGCTTTTTTAACCACCAAAACGGCGCGCTGTGCCGTGAATAGTGCGACTCCGATAAAGTGAGCCCGATATCATCGAATCAGATGACTTGGAAGATAAAAAATATAGCTTTTTAATATTCAAGGCGACGCCTTACCCAGTGGGTTGTCTGGCATCGGTTGAAAAGTGATTGTGAATTGAATATTCGGTCATAAGGCCAATGCCTTGAGGAAAGCTTGATGAAGATGTTATCTGTTATTAAATACCTGTTCTCGATAGTCGGTGTCGTGTTGTTGGTTGGAGCAATATTTGCCTATAAAAGTTCCAGTGAGTTTTTAACTGTCGCTGTTCCCGCACAGGGCACGATTATTGATCTGATAAAGAACACTAGCGGTGATTCAGTCAGCTATCACCCCGTGGTCAGATTTATCACCAATGACGGCCAGACAGTCGAATTCAAGTCTTCCACTGGGGGCCATGCTTCCTCCTACCCGGTAGGAGAAACGATCGAGGTCTTGTATACCCCTCACAATCCAGAGGACGCAACTATCAAGAGCTTTTTTGCTGTTTGGGGGGCGGTCCTGGTTACGACTGTGCTGGGTGCGGGGTTTGTATTTATTGGTGTAATCCTATTTTTAGTAGGCTTTCTGAAAAATCGCAAGAAAGACTATCTACAAAAAAATGGTATCGCCGTAGAGGCACGTATCCAGTCTGTGGAAGTTAATTATAGTTTGACCATGAATCAAGAAAATCCTTTTGTAATTATATGCCAGTGGCTAAATCCGGAGACTTCCGAGCTTCATATGTTTCAGAGTGAGAATATTTGGTTTGACCCTTTACCTTACATGGAACGCGAAGTGATTAAAGTGCTTATCGAAAAAAACAACCCCAAGAAGTACTACGTCGATATTTCGTTTTTACCCAAACTTGCGCGTTAAGGTTCGAATAAGAGATTACTAACCTGGAGGTTTTATGAGAGGCGTCATACGTATCGGCGACAAACTTTCCTCGGGTGGCACTGTACTGACCGGTGCGCCCGGTTTGAAGTTCATCGCGCGTGAAGTAGCGTGTGTAGGAGATAAGGTTTTTTGCCCGTTGCCTGGGCACGGTGCCAATCAGATCGTCGAAGGCGACTTGGGTTGTCAATACCTGGGCCGGCCCGTTGCCCTGCATGGGCATCGCTGCGCCTGTGGCTGCCTGTTAATCACTTCATTGCCGCAAGCCGGGAGGTTATGAAGTGCCGGTCGATTTGAGGGCGCTGCCGGAAAAGCTGCCATTGCCCGCGCCGCTTCGTCATAGGCGCTGGTGCCTGATGGTGCTCTTGGGAGCGATGCTGGTCGGCGCTCTGGTCGCATTGTTGTGGCCGCAGGGCCATTGGCAAACTTCGCTGTGGTTCTGGTGTTGTGTGGTGATATTGCCGGTCATACCGGGCTTACTGATCTATGCCTTGCGCTTGTTGGCTTACGAACGACACAGTGATTACGCCCAGAGCTGGAACCGAAGCCTTGAAGAGCAGGAGCAGGTGCTGGTTCGGCAGGGGCAGCGTACCGTGGGGCTGTTGGCCACGTCCTATTGCACCGCTGTTGGGAACAATCTAATAGCCCAGGCACTTCGCCTCGGCAGCAAGTCATTGCAACCGGTTTACCTTAAGTCTCAGGCTCAAACGATGCGATTGAGCCAACTGGTGCCTTATGTACAGGAGCACACACAAGCAGAGTATGCGCAGCGTTTGGCTCTGTATTTACGGCAAGTGTTGGCGGGGCTTGAACCGGATTTGCAGCGCTATGTCCGCGACCAGCCATTACGGGTACGTATACGGCACAACCAGGTTCTGAGTGATGAAAAAGTGTTGTCGCTATGGCGGTTGGCGCGTCAGAACGAGCAGTCGGATGATCAGGTGTTTTTCGCCACGCAGGACGATGGTTTGATGTGGCTGGATGCTTGGCTGGATCAACCAGAGCGGTATCGGCTCTTGTTATCGTTGGAAATCAATTTGTTTTTGGAACCTGTCTCCGAACAGGCCGAGTCCGTTTCGGCGGTGTTATTGGCGTCGGCTGACGAGTGTGCGGTACAGACCTTCGTGCCGACGGCTTGGGTTCACCGGCCCGTGCGAATGGATGACCCTGATTTAGCGTTAAAGGACGCGTTTTTGTGGGGCCGGCTGCTTGAGAGCCAAGCGTACATGACCTGGCTCACTCAAATACCTGGCGAAGTTTGGTGTGACGCAAGCATCGTTCTGAGCACTCTGGGTTACCCCCTTGATGTTGCCCGGTGCCATACGTTGGATGACTCGTTTGGTTTACCTGGGGCGGCGGTGGGTAACGTTGCTCTGGTACTTGCCGGTGAACAAGCCCATGCGGATCGTCAGGCTCAGGTGGTGATGTTGCAGGACACAGGTGCTCAGGTTTTCGTGGTCCAGCCTGTTTGATGATGTCGATATAAGGATTAATCGTGAAAAAGAAAAGCATCAGTGTCTGGATAGTGATCCTTTGCGTACTGATCGTGGGCAGTCTGTTGATTTGGGTGGATAACCCGTTAGTTCCGTCAGCCAACGAAACCGATAAGTTGAAGTTTTCCGCAGGCCTGCTGATTGCCTGCCTGTTGTTTTTTTTCCTCGATGGGCTGAGCGGGTGGGGGACCAAGGCCTTGGCATCAATGGATTTCTACTCTCGCTGGCGAGGGGATAAAACAGCTCGCACTTCCGACGTGATGCCTACCGCTACCAAGCGTCGGCTAGTGGACCCCAATGCCGTAATCCAACTGAAGGCTCACCTACGCGAATACTACGGCCCCCTCTGGCGCCAAAAAGTCCGCCTCCTCCTCATCATCGGCAACCCCGACACCGTCGAAGCCATCGCCCCCAACCTCACCACCCGCCACTGGCTGGAAGGCCAAGGCACCGTCCTGCTGTGGGGCGGAAACGCCCATGAATCCCTGGAGCAAACCTTCACCGCACACTGGTCCGGCCTGAGCCGTTGGCGCGCTCTGGACGGCGTGGTCTGGGCCTTGGACAACCCCCAGGCCGCCGACGATGCCGCGATGGCCACCGGCGTGCGCCAGTTAAAGCGCTTGGCGCATCACGTAGGCTGGCAGTTGCCCTTGTACCTCTGGCAAGTGTGCGCCAGCACCTGGGAGCAAACTGGTCGTGCGGTGCAACCGGTGGGCTGTGTATTGCCCGAGCGTTTTAGTGCGCAGGAACTGCAGGAGCAGTTGACCGAGTTGCTCACGCCGTTGCGCCGTGCCGGGCTGGGGCAGATGAATGAGACGTTGGCCCACGATTTTCTGCTGCGGTTGTCGCGTGATTTGCAGGCCAAGGGAATTGCCCTTTGGCGGCAGGTGCTGGAGCCGCTGACGCCCGATTTTGCTCGGGGAGTGCCGTTGCGTGGGCTGTGGTTCAGCCTGCCGGTGGCGCCGCTAAAGTCTGCTTCAAAAACCCACGACTGGTCCGCGCCCGCCCCGTGGCAGGGTGTGCTTGAGGATAACCGCAATAGCCGCCGTCTAGGCTGGGGCGTGGTGCGCGTCGGGTATGCGTTGGTGTTGGGCCTGGCGCTGTTATGGGGCGCGGGGTTGTTGCTCTCGTTCGTGACCAACCGCGTGCAGATTGGCGAGGTCGAGCGTTCGGTGGCGGCGTTGCAGCAGCCCGGGAGCGGCGACGCGCAGTTGACCGCGCTCAACGATCTGACCCGTGAACTGGCGCGTCTGGATTACCGTGCTAAAAACGGGGTGCCGTGGTATCAGCGCTTCGGCCTGGAGCAGAACCAGAACCTGCTGGCGGCAGTGTGGCCGCATTACGTCGAAGCCAACAACCGCCTGATGCTCGACCCGGTGGTGGCCAACCTGCAGGGCCGGCTCAAGGCGTTTATCGCCTTGCCGCCCGGCAGCGAACAGCGTGCGGGGGCCGCGGCGGGAGCTTATGAAAATTTGAAGGCGTACCTGATGCTGGCCCGGCCGCAAAAGGCCGACGCCACCTTTTTACGCAAGGCGCTGGTAAACGCCGAACCGGCGCGCAGCGGCGTGTCGACGGGGCTTTGGCAAGGGTTGTCGCCGGTCTTGTGGGGTTTCTATGGTGAGCAGTTGGCGGCGCACCCGGACTGGGCGATCAAGGCCGACCCGGCGCTGGTGGCCCAGGCCCGTCAGGTGTTGCTCAGCCAGTTGGGCCAGCGCAATGCGCAGGCCGCGTTGTACCGCAAAGTGCTCGACATTGCGGCCAATCAATACCCGGCGTTGAGCCTGCACGGCATGGTTGGCGAAACCGATGCCTCGGCGCTGTTCACCACCACGGCCAGCGTAGCGGGCGTCTTTACCCGGCAGGCGTGGGAAGGCCGGGTGCGTCAGGCCATCGATGAGATCGCCGAAGCACGCCGCGAGGAAATCGACTGGGTGCTCAGCGACAGTCAGACCGACATCGCCAGCGAGCTGACTCCGCAGATGCTCAAGGAGCAACTCACCGAACGCTACTTCCAGGACTACGCCAGTGCCTGGCTGGATTTTCTCAACAGCCTGCGCTGGCGCAAGGCCGAGGGCATGGGCGATGTGATCGACCAGTTGACCCTGATGACCGACGTGCGCCAGTCGCCGCTGATCGCGCTGATGAACACCCTGGCCTATCAGGGCCAGGCCGGCACGCGCACGCAGGCCTTGGCCGACTCGCTGATGAAGTCGGCCAAAGACCTGCTCGACCAGGACAAGGTGCCGCTGATCGACCAACAGAGCCAGGTGCCGCGCAGTCCATTGGATGGCACCTTCGGGCCGCTGCTGACCCTGCTTGGCAAGGACGCCGAAGGCAAGGCCGACAGCGAGCGCCTGAGCTTGCAAGCCTTCCTCACCCGGGTGACGCGGGTGCGCCTGAAGCTGCAACAAGTGAGCAGCGCCTCCGACCCGCGGGAAATGACCCAGGCCCTGGCGCAAACCGTGTTCCAGGGCAAGAGCGTCGACCTCACCGACACCCAGTCCTACGGCAGCCTGATTGCCGCCAGCCTTGGCGCGGAGTGGGGCGTGGTCGGCCAGACGCTGTTCGTGCAGCCGCTGGCGCAAGCCTGGCAGCGGGTGCTGCAACCTTCGGCGGCAGGGCTCAACAACCAGTGGCGGCGGGCAATCGTCACCGACTGGCAGGGCGCGTTCGCCGGTCGTTATCCGTTTGCCAACACCACCAGCGACGCCTCGCTGCCGATGCTGGGGCAGATGATCCGCGCCGACTCCGGGCGCATCGAGCAGTTTTTGCAGAACCAACTGGGCGGCGTGCTGCGCAAGGAAGGCAGCCGTTGGGTGGCCGACCCGCGCCACAGTCAGGGGCTGCGCTTCAACCCGCAATTCCTGGCGGCGATCAACCAGCTCAGCCAGTTGGCCGACGTGATGTACACCGACGGCGGCATGGGCATGAGCTTCGAGTTGCAGGGTAGGCCGTCGCGCAATGTGGTGCAGACCAACTTCATTCTCAACGGTGAGGAACATCAGTACTTCAACCAGCGCCAAGCGTGGCAGCGCTTCAACTGGCCGGGTTTCAGCGACGACCCGGGAGCGAGTTTGAGTTGGACCAGCGTGCAGAGCGGCGAGCGCCTGTTCGGTGATTTCGAGGGTACCTGGGGCCTGATCCGCCTGCTGGAAAAAGCCACGCTCACACCGCTGGACGACGGCGACAGCCGCTTTCGCATGGTACTCAAGGCCCCGGATGGCCTGGACCTGACCTGGAACCTGCGCACCGAAATGAGCACCGGGCCGCTGGCCTTGTTGGCGCTGCGCAATTTCACCTTGCCGCAGCAGATCTTTCTCGCTGAGAGCACGGCGACTACTGCAACACAGGGGAACCTTGAATGAGCCTGCACTCCCTGGTCACCCAATGCCTGGGCGAACGCGACGCCGTGGCCCTGGCCCGTCAGCAGGCCGGGCCCTGGCAGGCGTGGCTGCAGCCGATCAGCAGCGACGCGCCCGCCGGCCACGACCCCGGTTATGACGACGACTTCCAGCGCATGCGCGAAGAAGTCAACAAGCTCTCCGGCGCCGATGCCGAGCAGGTGGTGCAGTGGGCGCAGAAACTGCTGGAGCACACCTGCAAGGATTTGCGCGTGGCCACCTATTATCTGTGGGCGCGCCTGCAAAAAGACGGGGAGGCCGGGTTGGCGGATGGTCTGACTTTGTTGGCTGCACTGGTGGAGCGCTATGTCGCCGAGGTGCTGCCGACGCGGCCCAACACCCGCAAGATGGCCCTGGAATGGCTGGCCAGCGGCAAGGTGTTGGACAGCCTGTCGCTGTACCCGGAGGTGGTGCGCGGCGAGGCCGAGCGTACGGTGGCGGCGCTGGCCTGGCTGGAGCATGGGCTGCAAGCCTGGCCGGCGGATCAGCGACCGGCGTTGGGGGCGCTGTATGACGCGTTGTCGGCAAGGTTGGCGCAGTCGGGCGGGGTGGATGCGCTGGTGCCGCAACACAGCGCCAGTCATGAAACCAACCTGCATACGGCGGCGCCCGGCGTTACGACGATCAAGTCCGGGCGCGACCTGCTGGACAACGGTCGTGCGCTGGCCGGCTATTTGCGCGAGCAACCCCTGGGGTGGCTGGCGGCGCATCGGCTGATGAAAAGCCTGCGCTGGGACACCGTGCACCAGGCGCCGCCGGAGGAGGCCAGCGGCACCACGCGCCTGGCACCGCCGCGTGGCGATTATCGCGCGCAGCTCAAGCGCCTGTACCTGCAACAGGGCTGGTCGGAACTGCTCGACCAGATCGAACGCATGTACGCCGAGGGAGTGAACCATTTCTGGCTGGATTTGCAGTGGTACCTGTACCAGGCGCTGAGCAAGCAACCGACGCCGCAGGACAGTTGGGCGGACATCGTCAAGCGTGACCTGGGGATGTTCCTTGAGCGTTTGCCGGGCCTGGAGTTGCTGCACTGGAGCGACGGCACACCCTTCGCCGATGAGACCACCCGTGACTGGATCACCCAGCACGTCAGCGGCAATCGCCCACAACAATGGCTACCCGCGCCACGGGCGGTGCTGACCTCGGCCGACGCCGACATCCTCTCGCTGGAAAGTGAAGCGGTGGCCCAGGCTGACAGTGATGGCGTCGAGGCGGCGCTGGCCTGGCTGGCGGCGCGCCCAGGTGCGCAGACCGGTCGTCAACGCTGGCTGTTGCGGTTGTTGATGGCGCGGGTTGCCGAGCAATACGGCAAGAGCGAGCTGGCGATGCACCTGCTGGGAGAACTGGACGTCACCGCGCAACAGCACGGCCTGGCGACGTGGGAGCCGGAACTGAATTTCGAGGTCAAGGCGCGTCTGCTCAAGCTGCTGCGCTTGAAAACCCAGCGCAACGATGCCGACAAACCCGGCCTGGCCCGCCGCACCGAAGCGTTGCTGGCGGCGCTGGTGACGATCGACCCGGTACGCGCCGCCGTGCTGTGCGGCTAACCCTTATTGAGCGGGAGTGTTTGTGTGAGCATGGATAATTTGACACTGCGTTACTTTGACGCCGAGATGCGCTACCTGCGCGAAGCCGGCAAGGAGTTCGCGCAGGCGTTCCCCGACCGGGCGGCGCAACTCAACCTGGATAAACCCGGCGCCCAGGACCCTTACGTAGAGCGCCTGTTCGAGGGCTTCGCGTTCCTGATGGGGCGCCTGCGCGAAAAGCTCGATGATGACTTGCCGGAACTGACCGAAGGGCTGGTCAGCCTGCTGTGGCCGCACTACTTGCGCACCATTCCGTCGCTGTCGATCATCGAGTTGGCGCCGGACCTCAAGCAAATGAAGCACAGCGAACCGATCGCGAAAGGCTTCGAGGTGTTGTCCCAACCCATCGGTGCGCAAGGTACACGCTGCTGCTACACCACCACCCAGGCGCTGACCCTGCAACCTTTGGCGCTGGAGCAGGTGCGCCTGGCCTACGAGCCGGACGGCCGTTCGGTGTTGCGCCTGCGCTTTGCCTGCGGCGCCTTGACCGACTGGGGCGAGATCGACCTGAGCCGCCTGCCGCTGTACCTCAATGCCGACGCGCCGCTGGCCAGCGCCTTGCATCAGGCGCTGACCTTGAACACCCAGGCCGTGTATGCGCGCCTGCCAGGGCAAACCGAGCGCCAGGCGCTGCAGGCGCATTTTGCGCCCAAGGGCTTTGCCGATGAAGACCGCCTGTGGCCCAAGGGCGACAGCGCCTTCAGCGGTTATCAGTTGCTGCTGGAATATTTCACCTTCCGCGAGAAGTTCATGTTCGTGACCCTGTGCGGGCTGGAGCGCCTGGAGTTGGCTGGCGGCACGCCATGGTTCGAATTGGACGTGGTACTGCGCGAGGCCTGGCCCCACGAATTCAGCCTCAACCACGAGCATATTCGCCTGCACGCGGTGCCGGTAATCAACCTGTTCCCGCTGGAAGCCGACCCCTTGACCCTGGCACCGTTGCAGACTGACTACCTGCTGCGGCCGATGCGTTTGCAGGACGGCCATACGGAGATCTATTCGGTCGACCGGGTCACCTCGTCGAAAAACGCCGAACGCCATGACTATGTGCCGTTCACCAGCTTCCGCCACAAGGGCGGGATGCTGCGCGACGACGCGCCGGAACGCTACTTCCACACCCGCTTGAAGCGCTCGGCCAAGGGCCTGCACGACACCTGGCTGATCCTGGGGGGCGAGGGCTTCGACGCAGACCGCTTGAACACCACCGAAAGCCTGTCCCTGCGTCTGACCGGCACCAACGGCCTGTTGCCGCGCAAAGCGTTGCAAAGCACCTTGCTCGACACCGCCGTGCAATCGACCCAGGCCGGCCTGCAGGTACGCAACCTGTGTGCGCCGAGCCTGCCGCAGTACCCGCCCAACCGGGATCGTTTCCATTGGCGGGTACTCAGCCACCTGGGCTCCAACTTCCTGCCGATGCTCGACAGTGCCGAGGTATTGCGCGGCACGTTGGCACTGTACGACTGGACTGGCAGCGAGCTGAACCGTCGGCGCCTGGAGGCGATTGTCGATGTTCGCCACCATCTGGTTCAGCGTTTTGAAAAGGGCTTTTTACTGCGCGGTGTAGACATCGAAGTCACCCTGGATGCCAACGGGTTTTCGGGGGAGGGCGATATCAGCCTGTTCGGTGAAATGCTCCACCGCTTCTTTGGCCTGTATGCCGACATTCATTTATTCAACCAGCTCACGCTGATCCTGCAACCTACTGGAAAGTGCCTGCGATGGAACGAGAACCACAGTCAGCGTATTCCCGGCTGAAAGCCTCCGGTCTGCTGGATGCACTGGGCGGGCGGGTCGCGGAGGCCAACCTGTACCGGTTCTGCCAGTTGCTGGAACAGGCGTTGCCCGGTCACCCCTTGTTGGGCAGCACCGCCCACCCGGCGGATGACCCGGTGCGCTTTCGTCCCGACCCCGGCATGGGCTTTCCTGCCGGGGAGCTGCGGGCAATCGAAACCGATGAACGCCATCCCGAGCGCCCGGCCACGGTGCGTACGCGTTTGTTGGGGTTGTACGGCGTCGATTCGCCAATGCCGACGACCTTTCTTGACGACATCGCTCAGCGTCGCGAAGGCCATGAAGCCCTGGAGGCATTCCTGGATATCTTCAACCACCGGATCTTTACCCAGTTCTACCGAATCTGGCGCAAATACTCTTACCCGGCGACGTTCGAGAGCGGTGGCCGCGATGCCACTTCGCAATGCTTGCTGGGGCTGGTGGGCCTGGGCATTCCCGGTACGGCGCAACAGGTGGCCACGCCGATTTCGCGTTTTCTCGCGTTGCTGGGCGTGATGCGCCTGCCGACCCGCAACGCGGAAGGCATCGCTGCGCTGGTCAAGTTGCTGGCCCCCAACACCCAACCCAAGATAACCCCGCACTGGCCGCGCAAAATCCCCTTGGCGCAGCCGGCCAGCCTGTGCGCCAGCCGCCCGGTGAGTTTGTCCCAGGGCACGCCGCTGGGCAGTGCCGGCTTTGATGCCAACAGCCAATTGCACCTGGCGCTGTTCACCGAAGACCTGGACGAGGCCCACGGCTGGCTGCCAGGCGGCCAGTTGTACACGGACCTGTTGGTGTTATTGCGGGTGTACCTGGGCTGGCGTTGCACCGCGAAGTTGCAGTTGTCGCTGCCGGTGCGCAGCTTGCCCAAACCCGTGTTGGGCGGCCCGCCAGTGCTGTTGGGCATGACCGGCGTGCTGGGCCTGGGCGGCACCGCCTGGCAAGCCGGTGCAGATGACACCATCACCATCAATCTGGGCCGCTATCAGGGCCTGCAAGGTAACCCCCAGTTCAGAGAGGCACAGCATGTCGCGTACCGTTTTTAATACAGTAACAGTGGCGGTGCTCGGGGCACTGCTGGGCGGCTGTGGGCTGACCCAGAAGGTCACTGACGCCACCGTGTCCACGACCCAGTCGATCTTCTACAAGCAAGTGACCACCCTGCACCTGGACTTTACCGGCCGGGCGGCGATGAACACTGACGTGACCGACATGAGTGGCCTGTCGGTGCCGACCCTGGTGCGGGTGTATCAGTTGCGCGACGACACGCTGATCAACAAGGCGACCTATGAACGTGTGCTGGGCGATGCCGATGAGCTGCTGCGTGCCGACCTGTTGGACCAGCGCGCCCAAGTGGTCAAGCCGGGAGAGGGCGCGCAACTGAACATGCCGCTGCACAAGGATGCGAAATTCGTCACGGTGGTGGCGTTGTTCCGCAACCCGGATACCCGTGACAACACCTGGCGCCTGACCCTGCCCCGCGAAGAGTTGGACCCGGACCGCGCGCGAGTGATCGAACTGGGCAACAACCGCCTGACCTTGCAAGCCGCGCTGGGGGAGTAGGCCATGGGCGAATCCAACCCTTCGCTTTACGAAATCCTGCTGCAGAACTTCGACGGTGAGCTAGACCTGCATCGCGTACGCGAAGAAGACCAGCAAACCCTGTCGGTGCTCGACAACCTGCAACGCATCCTCAACAGCCGCGCGGGCTCGCTGAGCCATTTGCCCGATTACGGCTTGCCGGACATGGGCCAGATTCTGCAAGGCCTGCCCGCCACGGCGCACGCGCTGATGAACACCCTGATGCACACGTTGCTCAAGTACGAGCCACGCTTGGCGGCGGTCAAGGTCGACCTGTTGCCGCAGACGCTGCCGGGCCATCTGGAATATGCCCTCGATGTCCAGCTCAAAGCGGGTGAGCAGGTGACCTTTGGCGCCACGCTGGCGCCCGAGGGCAAGGTGCTGGTACGCCACTTGCGGCGACAAAATTATCTGTCGAACCCATGAACCCTGAAGGAAACGCAATGACGGCGTTATTAGAAAACCAGGTGCGCATTGGCGGCGACCCGAGTGGCTTGCGTGAGTGTGCCTTGCTGCGTAATGAGCTGGCCAAGTTGACGCATCCGGCCTGTCCGGATGTGGACTGGGCCCAGGTGGAGCAATTAAGCCTGGACCTGTTCGAAAAAAATGGCGCCGACCTGCAAACCACCGCCTGTTTTGCCCTGGCTTGCAGTCATCTACGGGGGGTGGACGGCATGACCCAGGGTGTGATGATGATCGATGCAGTTTGCCGCGTCGAATCCGGCCTGTGGCCACCCAGGGTGTCAGCACGCCTGGAGATCCTGGGTTGGCTGTTCGCCCAATGGCAGAGGGTACTGCGCAGCCTGGCAATCACACGCTTGGCATTACCCGCGCTGGCCCATCTGGACAAGGAGCTGGAGAGGCTGGCAAGGCTACTGGTTAGCCAGAGGCAGGAGCCTCCGGTCACGCTGCTGGCGCTAAGTCAGCAGCTTGGTGGCTTGATGCAGCGCCTAGCGCGTCGTACCGAACCCGATGGGCCGCCGCCGGTCACCAGCCCGCCGCCCGCGTTGGCGCCTTTGGTGCCCGTGGTGACTGAGCCGATTGCCCCGTCACCTGAGGCGCCTGCTGAATACTTACCTACGGTTTCGCCTGTGCGTAGGCGCACCCTGTTCTGGTGGCTGCTCGGGGTGCTTGCGTTCATCGCTTTGGCGTGTGGGGCCAAGTGGTGGATGTAGCCGGTAGTAGCCGGGATTCACCGATCCGGCGCGCGCCAAGGACGAGTAACGATTGCTGGGTTTGGTCAAGCATTCATGGCTGGAAAGTGGCGGCATTTATGGCTATCGCAAAATCCATAACGATCTGCGCGAGGTCGGTGAAGACTGTGGTCGGCATCGTGTGGCGAGGCTGATGCGTCGTGGAGGGCTGCGCTCTCAAACAGGTTATCGACGCGGCCCTGGAAAGTACGGCGGTAAGTCAGCGGTCGCCTCACCCAATTTGTTGAAGCGCCAGTTCTATGTCGTGGAACCCAACAGGGTTTGGGTCACCGACATCACCTACATTCGTACGTATGAAGGCCGGTTGTATTTGGCGGTGGTGCCGGATATGTTTTCTCGTCAGGTCGCTGGCTGGTCAATGAAGGCGCAGACGACCAGTGATTTGGCTATTGATGCGTTGTTGATGGCGGTTTGGAGGTGTAAACCGAAGCAGGAGGTGATGGTTCATTCCGACTAGGGCAGCCAGTACAGCAGCTCCGATTGGCGCAGCTTTTGAGTGCAAACAATTTGGTTGCCTGCATGAGTCGCCGAGGCAATTGTCATGATAACGCCGTGGCCGAGAGTTTTTTCCAGCTTTTGAAACGGGAACGGATCAAGCGAAAAATCTACATCACGCGGGAAGATGCTCGTAGTGATGTGTTCGATTACATCGAGATGTTCTACAACGTAAAACGCCGCCTTGGTTTCGACAATCAGCTGTCACCGGTAGAGTTTGAAAAGCGTTACGCAATGAGCTTGCAAGGTGCCTAGAGAGTCCGGGGCGATTCAACATGCGGGTGGGCAGCTCTGGGGTTGCTCTAAGTTTCCGGTATGTAATAAAGGCACAAGAGGCTCAGGCTTAGCTCGTTGGTTAGCGCGATTCACAGGCTTGTCATGCTCAAAGAAGTAGTCCATGATTCTGTCCATAGAAAGCGTTGTAAAACTTAAGAACTCAACGTTTTCAAAGGGATAGACGTTTAGTAAGAAACTCGTTTCCCGCTCCAAGCATTAATGAAAAAGCCACTCTAACGAGTGGCTTTTTTTTGCCTGCGATTTGGGGGGTAGGCGCTTTGGGGTCTTTCGTTGCTTTGCATGATGTCGGATAACGGAATCACTTGAAACGCGTTAGTCGGGACGGTGTTTACATCATTAACCGGTTGAAACTAATATCTGCGCATCGTGAAATGAACTGCCGGTTCAGTTCAGATATGAGCGGTTTCAAGTGGATAAATACTGACCGCAGTTTCGCTGTTATAAGACCGTTAAACTCCCCGCGATGTGACCTCCCCGACGCGCTGCGTCAATCATGCCAAGCAGGTGGGAAGTATTGAATTTATGAAATAATCTAAGCTTGTAAGCGCTTGCAGTCTTATGGCTGATCATCAAGAGCTTGGCGATCTCTTGGTTGTTATAGCCCTTTGCCAGAAGCTCCAAGATATCGGTTTCGCGCCTTGTGAGTTTTATTGGCTTTGGTGTATGTGATAAATAAGTATGCTTAATCGCTTGTGCCATTCTTTGTGTGACATGTGGAAAGTAGTACTTACCTCTTAGCAGCGCTTTTACAGCGCTTTGTATTTCACTCAGCTCAGCAGTTTTTGAGACAAAGCCCGAGGCGCCGGCTTTTAAACAGCGGATCAAATAATTCTCCGCATCATAGGCAGTGAGCGCGAGTATTTTGCTTGAACACTTACCCAGGGTCAGTAAAGAGATGACGTCCAACCCATGCATTTCTGGCAGCTCGAGTTCCAGGATGAGCAGGTTCGGCTCAAGTTTGTTCGCCATATACAGGGTTTCCTGTCCATTCCCAGTTTCGGCGACGACGGTGTGGCCGTTTTGTTCCAGTAGCCTCTTGATCGAATAACGCATCAGCGCATGGTTGTCGGCGATGACAATGGTGCTCATCCGTAAAATCCTTTTAGGGTAACGTTCCAACTGCTTACGCAGGGCCAAGTTCATCGCAAGTGATACAGGTCTCATGCGATGAAGGTGCCACTAACTTAAATGTGGTTTTAGAGACATTGGCAAGAAAATATCGTCTATGCGAAATGTCCTTAGTCCTTGTAGGAATGATCTATAAAGAAATAGAACGGGCTTCCTGTATCGTTGCTCTGGTCTTCCGGTAGATGTCGGTAGGCATATAACTAAGTGGTCGCACCATCGTGCGTTGCACTTGCTATTTGCATGGTCGTGAACTTAATTGATAAGGATATGATGTGAAAAATTTCTCGTTGAAAAAGCTGGTTGTAACCAGTTTTCTATGTGCTTTAGTTGCGCCTTCGCTGACCTATGCGGCGGATGGGATTGTGAACTTTTCAGGAAGCATCACAGATGTGACTTGCGACATTAACGGCCAGGCGCCAGGGGACGGCAACGTGACAAATGTGGAACTGGGGCGGATCGCGCCAGGTACATTCGCCGCGATAGGCAGCGCGTCACCGTTTGTGCCGTTCAAGCTGCAATTGTCGGGTGCGCAATGCACTAACGACGCCAAGGTTTCGATCGATTTCGATCAAGTTGAAAACATCGATTCGGTTACCGGCAATCTCAAGCTGATCGGCAGTGCACCTGCAACAGGCGTGCAGATTCAAGTATTCAACGATACGGCCAATGGCAAGAAAATCCAGCTGGGCCAAAGGGAAACAACGCCTCAGGTGGCAGTGGTCAAAGGCAATACTGCGACCCTGTCCTACAAGGCGTCTTACGTATCGACCGCGCCTGTTGTCACTCCGGGTTCTGGCATTTCGTTCGTGCGCTACACGCTGGCCTATCAATAACCGCTGACGATGCAGGAGGTGGTTCATGGCGCCGATAACGCGTACGTTTTCTCTCGCCTTCGGCGCTGTGTTCCTCGGGCTGTTTGTGCAGGCGTCCCAGGCAGCCATTGTGGTGCAAGGCACTCGAGTGATTTTCCCTGCCAATGTGGATGACGTTACGGTCAGGCTGGCAAATTCAAGTCGTGAGCCGGTACTGGTGCAAAGCTGGGTGGATGATGGGCATGCAGAGATGGCCCCTGAGGATGTTCAGGTTCCCTTTGTTGTCGCGCCTGCTGTCAGCCGGATTGACCCCAGTGGTGGAGCGGTGTTGAGGATCAGTCGTACCCAATCCATCGCTGTCGCCGACCGCGAATCGCTGTTCTGGCTCAATGTGCTGGAAACTCCGCCGCGCAGAGCTTCGGATGATGCGGTGTTGCAGTTTGCCTTCAGGACGCGACTCAAGCTGCTTTACCGTCCGACTGCGCTTGCATCGGGCGTAGACGCTGCTCCCGAGCAGCTCAAATGGACGCTTGTGGCGGCGCCCAAAAGCACGGGGGCGACGAACCTCGAGGTGGCGAATCCGACGCCGTATTACGTGTCCTTCGGCCATATCGAAGTCGACCACGATGGCCAGGCGTTTCCCGTCAAAACCGGAATGGTTGCCCCGTTCGGCAAGACAGTGCTCACAACCTCAACCCGCCTTAACCGCCACGCTGTTCGGCTAAAAGTGCGTTACGAAGCCATCAATGACTATGGCGCAAGGCGGATGTATGAGCAGCCCTTAGGCGAATAACGTCGCAGGCCTCGCGCTTCTATCCGGTTTCGGCGCACAGCCGCGGCATGGGACTGACTATGTTTTTACCTGTTCGATTTCGACCGAGAACATTCGGTGGTCTGGCTATGCCATGGGCGAATGAACGTCGTCGCTGGGCACTGTTTTTATTCATTGCCGTTTTGTTGGGAGGGCAATTTCAAGCATGGGCTCAGGACTCGCCAAAGGCAGAGCCTATGACGCCCAGCCAGCTTGATGAGCCGATCATTTTCGATTCACAGATGTTAATGCAAGGAGCGTCCGGCATGGCCATTGACACCACCCGTTTTGAACAGCCGGACCGCAATGTTCCGGGATCTTACCGCTTGGATATTCTGGTCAATGGTCAATGGCGCGCGACGCAGGAGATCGAGTTACGGGCGGTCGCCGGGCTGGCGGATGCACAACCGTGCTATAGCGGCGACTTACTCACGCGTCTGGGTATAGACCTCACCCGTAGTCTCAGAGGGCGTGGCAGTGATCAACAGAGCGCGGTCCTCCCGCAAGGACTGACCTGTGACAAGCTTGAGCGTTTCGTGCCGGGTGCAGCCATCCGTGTTGACCTGCCCGAACAGAAACTGCACATCACTGTGGCGCAGTACTACCTGCAACGGCCCGCCGCGAGCACCTATGTCGATCCGTCCAGTTGGGACAGTGGCGTAACAGCCGGTTTGCTGAACTACGACGCCAACCTGTTCAGCGTTCAGAGCCAAGGGCGCCGCGACACGCATGCCTATTCAGGGTTGAACATGGGGCTGAACCTGGGCGGTGTCAGGCTGCGGCATAACGCCAGCCTGACCTGGTCACCCACATTGGGTGGGCGTTACCAGCGCGGTTACGCTTATGGTCAGGTCGACCTCACGGACTGGAAGTCGCAGTTGCTGGTCGGTGAGAGCACTACCAGTGGTGAGTTGTTCGATGCGGTGTCGTTTCGCGGCGTCCAGCTCGAAAGCGACGACCGCATGTTGCCTGATACGCAGCGATACTACGCCCCGGTGGTACGTGGCACCGCGACCTCCAATGCCAAGGTTTCGGTCTATCAGCGTGGCTACCTGGTCTATGAAACAACCGTAGCGCCGGGCTCCTTCGAGATCGCCGACCTGCAAGCAGCGAGTTTTGGTGGTGACTTGCGGGTGACAGTCACCGAAGCCGATGGTCGCGAACATGGGTTCGTCGTGCCATTTGCCACAACCGTGCAGTTACTCCGTCCAGGCTCTATACGCTACAGCTTGGTTGCCGGTCAGTTGGTCGATCCCGGCTTGCGTGGCCGACCGCCAGTTGTCATGCAAGGCACCCTGCAACGCGGGCTGGACAACAACCTGACCGGTTACGGCGGCACCGCATTGACCCCCGGCTATGTATCCGGCCTGGCAGGCATGGCGCTTAATACACGGTTCGGCGGTTTCGCCGCCGACCTCACCGCAGCCAGCACCGAACTCCCCGCAGGGCAGACTCAACAGGGTTCCAGCTTGCGTCTGTCGTACAGCAAGAACCTGCCCAATAGCCACACGAATTTTTCGTTGCTCGCCTATCGCTATTCAACCTCAGGGTACTTGGGGCTTCACGATGCCGTAGCGCTTCAGGATCGGACGCGCAACGAGTCAGGGCGCACCTCAGACTTTGCCCGCGTACGCGCGCGGTTCGACGCCAACATCAGCCAGGGGCTGGGCGCCGATGGAGGCAGCGTCTATCTCAACAGTTCCTCAAGCCAGTACTGGCAGCATGGGGGGCGGACCCTCAGTTTCTCCATGGGCTACAGCAATCAGTGGCGTGGCAATTTCTACTCGATTGCGGCTCAGCGTAGCCATAGCGCCTCGCCGGGCGGGCTGCGATATGCAGGGGATCAAGACGACACGCAGCTCACCTTCACGCTGTCGATTCCCTTGGGCCGCGATGGTCATGGCGGTGCGGTGATCAACAGTTATGCCAGCCATGACCGTCGCTCAGGCCGGCAGATGTCTACCGGTATATCCGGCGGCTTCAATGAGCGCGGCGATGCCTCTTATGCCGTTTCGGTCGCCCATGCCGACCGGCAGCGCGGTGCCTCCAGCAATGCCAGCGTCAACTACCGTCTGCCCCAAGGCGCGTTCGGTGCAAGTCTTTCCCAGGGGCCGGATTATCACCAGCAGTCACTCAGTGCATCGGGCGCCGTGGTCCTGCACCCGGGCGGCGCGACGTTCGCACAAACCCTTGGCGAGACAGTGGGCGTGGTCAGAGCGCTTGACGCCGAAGGCGCCAGTGTCGGTTATGCAGGATCGAGCATTGGCAAGGATGGTTACGCGGTCATCACCAGCTTGAGCCCCTATCAGCTCAACCAGATCGATGTCGATCCGCAGGGCGTGCCCAACGACGTCGAACTTCAAGTCAGCTCGCGCAGTGTCGCCCCCCGTGCTGGCGCCGTAGTGATGCTTGATTTTCCGACGCGTAAATCCCGCCCGTTGTTGATCGACAGCCAACGCAGCAATGGTCAGCGCCTGCCGTTCGCTGCCTCAGCCATTGATGTGCAGAGCGGCCAAGTCATTGGTGCGGTGGGGCAGGGCAGCCGGCTGGTGGTACGCAGTGACAAGAGTCGCGGCTCGATTCGTGTGGAGTGGGGCAGCGATGCCGACCAGCAATGCCAAGTGGATTATGCGCTGCCCGAGCGCCACGCCCGTGAAGGCAGCGCGTTCGAGCTGCTCAATCTGGTGTGTCACGACATAGACGCCCGGCCTGCAGGCAAGGAGCGTGTGTTGTGAGGTCGCTTTATGCCGTGTGCCTGCTGATTTGGGCCCATGCCAGTAGCAGCCAGGCAGCGTTGACGGTGACGGGAACACGCTTCGTCTACGCAGCCGATGCACGGGCACTGACGGTACGAATCAGTAATGGCGGCGAAGCGCCGATCCTGGCCCAGAGCTGGTTGGACCGGGGCCAGATCAATCAAGACCCCTCATGCCTGTCCGTGCCGTTCGTGGTCAGCAGTCCTTTGTTGCGCTTGGACCCTGGGCAGCGCAGTGCGCTTGAAGTCCGCTACACCGGCGAAGCGCTGCCCGCCGACCGCGAGTCGCTGTTCTGGTTGAACTTCCTTGAAGTGCCACCGCAGCCGCCAAGCAGTACGCATCTGCTGCGGCTTTCATATCGGTTGCGCATGAAGCTGCTTTTCCGGCCGGCGGGGCTGTTAGGTAGCGCGGAAGAGGCGGGCCGACAGTTGACCTGGCGAGCACACCGCAAAGCCCTTGAAGCCTGCAATAAGGCACCGTTTTTTGTCTCGCTCACGGCGCTGCACCTGGAACCGGGAACCGCTGACAGCGCCACGATTGCACCATTTACCTGTGCGGATTTCCCCCTGACAGGGGCGTCGGCGACACCCACTTTTATCCATTACCAATTTGTTGCAGACAGGGGAGAAATGATCGATGCACGGGCGCCGATTCACCATGATTAACGGTTTCGCGACGAGGCCCTTGCTCGCCGTCGGTGTCGCGCTGGCGCTCTCTGGCGTGCCCTCGGCGTGGGCACAAGTGCCCAGTGCGGGCCAGGTGATGCGTGACATCGAATCCCTGGCACCGGCACCCCTGCCTTCTGCGCCGGTGCAGGTGGACATGCCCCCGCCTTCAGCACCGTCTCAGGCAACGCCTGGCGGCGGTATGCAGTTGCAAGTGAAAGGTTTTGTGATCGACGGCAACCAGGTCTTCAATCGCGAGCAACTGCTTGAACTGCTGGCCGACTTGCCGGACCAGTCATTGGACCTCGCCGGGCTACGCGCCGCTGCACAACGCATCACACAGTATTACCAGGCTCACGGGTATGCACTGGCGCGGGCTTTTTTGCCCGCCCAGGACATTGATCAAGGCATCGTGCGTATCCAGGTGCTGGAGGGACATTACGGCCGCATCGAGTTGAACAATTGCTCCCGCGTGATCGATGCTGTGTTGCAGCAACCGTTATCGGCATTGCGTCCGGGTGAGGCGGTCTACGACGCAGACCTGGAGCAAAGCCTGTTGTTGCTCAGCGATCTTCCAGGCGTGGAAGTAAAAGGCACCTTGCGCCCCGGATCACTGCCCGGCAGCACCGACCTGGTGGTCGATGCCGAGCCTGGCCCCTGGTACGCCGGCACCCTGGAAGCCGACAACTACGGCGACCGCTACACCGGCGAATATCGCCTTGGCGCCAGCCTGGTTTTAAACAACCCGCTGCGCCTGGGTGATGCCCTCAACATGCGCCTGCTGCAAAGCGATCAGCACCAACGTTACTACCGCTTCGGCTACAGCCTGCCCGTGGGCCCGTGGTCGACCACCCTTGGCACTTCCTATTCGCGCATGAGCTACCAACTGGGCAAGGACGTAGAAGTGCTGGAGGCAAAAGGCCAAGCCACTGTGCGCAGCTTCTTCGCTTTGCAGCCCTTGATTCGCAGCCGCACTTTCAACCTCAGCGCGCAATTGCAGTTCGACGACAAGCAACTGCAAGACGATATCGACCTGTTCGACCTGCGCAGCCCCAAGCATGTGGAGTTGTGGACCCTGGGCATCAACGCCAGTGGCCAGGATCGCTGGCTGGGCGGTGGGCAAAGTTTTGTCTCGCTCAGCTACAGCGCGGGGCGCCTGGGTATCGGCGAAGCCATCGACCGCACCATGGATAGGCTCAGCGCCGGCGCCGCGGGACATTTCACACGCGCCAATCTGAGCCTCGGCCGCTTGCAGTACCTGAGCCCGCGCTGGCAGCTGTACAGCCAATTGAATGCGCAGTGGGCGGGTAACAACCTCGACAGTTCGGAGAAGTTTGGCCTCGGTGGCCCCAATGGTGTTCGTGCCTACGCGTTGGGCGCCGGCAGCGGCGACCAGGGCTGGCAGGCCAGCACCGAGCTGCGCTATCTGGCCGCGCCGGGCGTGCAATTGAGCGGCTTCGCCGACCGGGGCGTGATCACGGTCAGCAAGCGGCCCTGGACCGCGCAAAGCAATCAGCGATCACTCACGGCCGCAGGGGTTAGCGCCAGTTGGCGCGGCGCCGGGCAACAGCTTAGCGTCACCGCAGCATGGCCCATCCACGGGACTGAGCAGAACGACGCACCGCATCAGGATCCGCGCGTGTGGTTCAGCGCCATTCAGTATTTCTAAGCACATTTGTGCCTGGAAGCAGTACCGCCTTGCAACGCTATGCAAGGCGTCATTAAGGAAGAGGAAATTCATGTGAACAAGGTTTACTCACTGGTCTGGAACCACGCGATGAGCTGCTGGAAGGTTGCTCACGAGGGGGCTCGCCGGCACTGCAAAACCGGCGCCAAATGTTCGGCCATCGGCACGCTGGCGTTGTTGGGCGCTGCACCGGCATTCGCTTTGCCGTTAGGCGGTACGGTAGTCTCCGGCAAGGGCGACATATTGGGATTCGAATCCAACTCGCAAATGTCGATCAACCAGCACAGCGACAAGTTGATTACCAACTGGGCGGACTTCAGCGTTGCGGCAGGACAAAAGGTGGTATTCAACCAACCGAGCACCACTTCCATTGCGCTCAACAGGGTAATCGGTACTAACGTCAGTAGCATCAAGGGGCAAGTGGACGCCAATGGTCGCGTGTTTCTGGTCAACCCCAACGGGATCGTGGTCGGTCAAGGCGCACAGATCAATGTCGGAAGCTTGATTGCTACCACCAAGGACATCAAGGACGCGGATTTCCTCGCTGGCAAATACACCTTCAGCGGTGTTTCCAATGCTGAAATCAGCAACAGCGGCACGATCAACGCGCAGCCGGGCGGCAGTATTGCGCTACTTGGCAACCAGGTGCGCAACGATGGCGTTATCCAGGCCCAGATGGGCCAGGTTGCGTTGGGCGCTGGGAATGATTTCACGGTCAATTTCGACGGCAACCAACTGCTCAATCTTCAGGTCACCGGTGATGCGATCAACGCCCTGGCGCAGAACGGCGGCTTGCTCAAGGCCGACGGTGGCCAGGTGCTGATGACAGGTAAAAGCGCCAATGCGATGTTGCAAACGGTGGTGAATAACCAGGGCGCCATCGAAGCCAAAACCTTGAGCGGCAAAGCTGGCCGTATCACGCTGGATGGCGGCGATGCAGGTACGGTCAAGGTCGGCGGTTCGCTGCAGGCTCACGCCCAAAATACCTATGGCAGCGGTGGCATGATCGAGGCCAAGGGCGCCACGGTCGAGACCCAACTGGGAACCCAGGTCAATACACTGGCCACCAATGGTCAGACCGGTACGTTTAAAGTCAGCGCCAAGACAGTCCAGATTCAGCCAACTGCAGCATCAGCGGGGAAGACCGCCTACTCCGACACGTTGTCGCGCAACTTGACCAGCACCAATATTGAGCTGGTCAGTACCGACGGTGATTTGAACCTGGCTGGGCCGATAGCCTGGAACAGCGCCAATGGTCTGACCTTGAGCGCGACCGGGAACGTCAACCTCGACGGTAACGTGGATGCGACCGGTGGCGGTGCGCGTGTCGCGCTCAATGCCGGTGGTGATGTGAACGTAAACAGTAAGGTTTCACTGACCGGACTCTTCAGCGACCTCACATTGAATCACGTAGGGGATTCGGTATTAGGCACGGGCGGCCAGTTGACCTTGTCTGGCGCAGGGGCGACGTACGCGTCCAATGGTGATCGGTACACCGTGATCCAGAACCTTGCGCAATTACAGAACATCAACGCAAACCTTAACGGCCATTACGTGCTGGGTAATAACATCGTTGGCCGTTCAGCTCAATTCAAGGCTATTGGTGATAAAGCCGCGTTCGGCGGTATTTTCGACGGTTTAGGCAACACCGTGAGCAACCTGTGGATCTCCAGCACCGGCAGTAACAGTGGGTTATTTGCGGTCTCCTCAGGCACGATCAGCAATCTGACACTGGACAGTGCGACCATCAATAATGGTGGGTCGCAAGCCTATGGGTTTGCAGCGATCGGAGGGCTAGTGGGGCTGAACGTCGGTACATTGTCCAACGTGACTGCCCGCAACCTCTTGGTCAACGCTGGCAGCAGCGGGGCGAACAGCGTCGGTGGGGTTGTTGGGCAAAACTACGGTGGCACAATCAAAAATGCCGTGTCCAGCGGGCGCGTGGCGGGCAACGCGTATACGCACGCCATCGGCGGTATGGTCGGTGAAAACGTTACGACCTCAGTCGGTACGGCACGGTTAGACCATGTGGTTTCAAATACCGTGGTGGGCGGCGCCATGCAGCGAGACGCCATGGGTGGCGTTGGCGGGCTGGTGGGTGCCAACCAGGGTGGCTTCATCACTGATGCCATCAGTACCGGGTTGACAAATGGCAACGGCGCCGGCGTCAATGTGGGCGGCCTGGTGGGTTTCAACTCCAACGGTTTGCTTGAGCGCACGGCGTCATCGGGTGAAGTACGGGGCACCGGGGCCGGTAATGTGGGCGGTCTGGTAGGCTTCAGCAAAAACGGCGACATTATCCAGTCAACCTCCACCAGCAAAGTTACAGGGTCCGGCGCCATCGGTACCGGAGGCTTGGTGGGAACTAGCCAGAGTAGCAGGCTCAAAGAGGTCAAGGCTGGCGGCGATGTATGGGATAGCGCTGGGGAGAATGTTGGTGGTTTGGTGGGGAATAATATTTCCGGCACCATTGATACGGCACAAGCCTTGGGCACTGTCACAGGCGGGCGCAATGCTCGGGTTGGCGGTCTGGTGGGGAACAACTATGAGGGCTCCATCACTCATTCTGTGGCTCGCGGAAAAACCAGCGGGTCGATTTCAAGTCAGGTGGGAGGCCTGGTAGGGGCCAATGCTGGCGAGTTGCAGTCGGTTGAAGCCAGTGGCGCCGTGGTGGGTGGGGAAAGCAGCTATGTCGGCGGCCTTGTCGGCACCCATGGCGGCAACTTCAGCAGCCATATTGAATCGGCCATGGCCAGTGGCACCGTTCAGGGGGGCGTGCGTGCGATTGTGGGCGGCTTGGTCGGTCTAAACCAGAGCTCTATCATCAACTCATCGGCAACTGGCGGGGTCAGTGGTGGCAGCAATGCCACCCTGGGGGGCTTGGTCGGCACGAACGCCGGAAACGTTCGCCTGTCTGTCGCCACTGGGAAGCTCACCGTGTTATCGCCTTATTATGGCCAGACCTTTGGTGGCCTGGTCGGGGCTAACTTCGGTGATATGGCATTCAATGGCGTCTCCGGAGAGGCTGCGCTTGTGCCTTTGTACGGCATAAATTTTGGCTCCATTCGTTGATCGTTAACCTTTCCTTCTAATCCCAGACGGCCTGACGCAGGTGATGCGTCAGGCCGTCTGTTGACTCTGCGATGCCTGATATGAATTCAATACTAAATGTTCGGCGTTCAAGGTCGGCCATAGCGTGCGTCGGCATATGGCTGTTTATATGTGGCGTGGCGGCTGAAGCCGGGACGTTGGTCGACAGTGTTGCGACGTCTTGCACATTCAGCAACGGTATGGGCAGGCCGTGGTCGCAAGTGACACCTTTGACGAGTAATACGCCCACTGGCTCGGTGTTATGGGAGCGCGCTGTAGCGCTGAATGCCAACTACAACTTTGCCCCGGCTGCCGGCATTGCCCATGAGTTGGTTTCTATGGGGTATTGGGGACCCGGTACACCGCTGACAGACGGAATTGCCCCCACCAACGTTGACGGCATTGGCCTGAAAATATATGTGAACTCATCGGACGGCCAACGTCGACCACTGCTGCAAACGCCGTTGCCGGTAGCGATGGAGAAAGAGCGTGTTCAATATGATTCGTCCGCTGCGCAAACGCGTGGTTCAACGATGGTTACCAATTATATGCAACAGTTGATTCTGACGGTCGCACCCAGCCAACTGCCTGCCGGAAAATTGATCGTTGATCGTGTCGCCGGCAGTTCTCGGCTTGCGCTTTATGCGGTGGATTTACCCAGGGGCAAAGCTGCTTTTGGCAGCAGTGTGGAGGTACCTACAGACAACATACCGATTGGCATCTGTCGCGCGCCCTACCTGCTGATGGGGCCCGCTGCTATCAATATGGGGAATGGTGGCCCGATTGAAATCCCAAATACCTGTGACGTGCAAACCTACCAGACGATACCGGTGCAACTGGGGCGCATGAGCCTGAACGATTTTCCTCAGGTGGGTGCGACTTCAATGCCTGTGCACTTCGCCATCGAGTTGAGCCAGTGCGCGGCCAATGCCAAGCCAGAGATTACATTCACTGACAAGTATGGGCCGCCTGCGGACCCCACGATACTGACTCTTGAACCCTCTGTGACCAGTGCCCAGGGTTTTGGGATAGTCATGATCAATGAGTTGACGCATCAGGTGGTTCGTTATGACGGCGCGGCTTATCCGATGAAACGGGCTGGCGATGGAGCCAAAATACCGTTGAGCGCGCATTATGTTCGCCAGGGGCAGGGTGAGGCATTGAAAGCGGGTGCTGCGAATGGAGCGGCGGAGTTTACCTTTACTTTTCCTTGATGGAATACAGCAGGTGACGGATGTCGATCTTCTGGATAACCAATAAGTTTTGTTTTCTTGCTGGATTTTTTCATCTGTCGAGAAGTGCATCGAGTTGTTCTTCAGCTGCCTGTAAGGAAGTGATGCTGGTCAGTAATTCATCCTCACGCTGGTTTAGTGCCTGTTCGCGGATGAGTAGATGCTGCGCTCGCTGTTCGAGTTGGTTGTTGCGACGTGTGAAGTCGCGGCGGAGGAGGGCGTGGTCAAGGAAGCGGAGCAGACGGTTTTGGATATTCAGCGGGAGCGTATTGCGATGCTGGCCGCTTACGATGCGCCCACCATTCCGACGGTGCCAGCGTTTGCGCGATTGGCAGGTAAATCGCGGGTTAAGGGTACCGACTGGCAGTTGGACCCTGTTCGCCTAGCCCAAACGCAGGCTGTGTTGGCGACAGCCAAGGGGCACCATCGCTCTTAATTTTTTGGGGGGGCGCTGTACGTGTGTTGGCTGTTCGCTTACACACCATCCCTAGGGCCAGTTGGTTATCGTAGAGCTTTGATAGCAGTGAAGTGAGCAGATCTGAGTTAGCCATCGTTGTTTCTTCGAGGGCTTAGTAGGCAAGTAGGTAAAAGTTTGGGTTGCTGAAACCCGTAGTGTTTCAAGTGTCCGTGGCGCCGGAGGGCCTCGGTGTGGATGAGATCCAAGTGCCCGAACGTATGCTTGAATTTTTTTTGAAGTCATTGCCCAGGACTTGGCCGGACGCCAAGGCGTTGGCCGCTGCTAAGGGCAAGCGCTTGATTGAGGTATGCCCTGATCTGGAGACCGCGGTGGTGCAACAGCGGTTAAAGCGTAACGTTGAGGCGCTAGCGGTGTTTGTCCGGCGGGAGGAGCAAGCGTTTGCCGAGGTATAAACGCGGCCCCGCCGCCTTGAGTCAGGCGGCATTGGGCTGATTTACTTCGAGACCTGCGATCACTGAATGATGGGTGTGTGCAAATTGGACAGCGCTCAACCAGCAAATTGCTGCGTGTGGGACTGTCGGACCCAGGCGAATAGTAGAAGGGGCTATGTGCGGTAGCAGGGAGCTAGCTGAGTCGCCCAAACGAAGACGCGTCGCAGGCCTGAGGGGCCAGATAGTGGTCGCCGGAAACTTTTCGGAATTCATGCAGTTTAGGTTTGCCGCTCAATATAAAAAGTGATCGTTAGATCAATTATAATTCATGGTGAATGTTATTTCGGCATTCGCTGTACCTGGAACCACTCCTGTTCCAGTAGCCTGTAGCGCATAGCGAGCGCTCAAAGGAATGGTGAAATTTCCACCTTTGGTTGAGTATTCGTTGAAAGCTATTGCCTTGTTCAATGGAACAGGTTTTAGATTGCCATCAGTTATTTGCAAGCCTATACCTTTAGCCGTAGAGGCTTGAGTGAGACTGATTAGACCTTGGTCGTCGCTCAATGAGGGCGAGGACGATGTAGGGGTAAGTGTATATGTAACGCTATTAATACCTGTCGGACAGTTAAAAAGCCCAAGACTAAAAGGGATTGCCGTTGACGCGGCAGAGCTATCTTTAGAAAAATTCTCTAAGCGGTGTTGGCCCATTTTTACATTGACGTTGCGTGTTTCGCAGGCGCTGGTAACTATATGGGTAATTTTGTTTGAGGTGTAAGTATCCGTCACCAATCCATCGGCCACCAGGCTGCCGAATTCACCTGAGGGAATAGTCGCGCCCTGAGTTATATTTCCGCTTTTTATAATGCGAATTTGTGTTCTTGCAGTGAAATTGTCATAAGAGCCAGGGTTGATATTCACAGAGCCGTACGACTGCCCTAAGCGTTCCTGTCGAAGAACTACCCAAGAAAGCCCAGTATTGCCGATAGGGAACTCCGTAGTTCCTATTCCGGCGCTTCCTAAGTTATTTTTTACGCCAAAAGGTCCCGCAGTTGAACATGTGAGCTTAGCGCTTACGTTCTGTGTGAATACGGGGGATTCAAATAGGATCGTACCTGAAGCGCGGTCTCGCGGAAGCGTTATAGTTTCTGGTATATTGATCCGGATTAAATTTGTGCTACTGCTAGGGAGATCATATGTACACACTGCAAAAGTAATTGTAGGAAATAATAAAAGGAGAGCTGCAGTGAGCTGCTTGGTCAGTAACATATTCGGGGGCATACTAGAGTCTCGATTATGATGTTTGGGTGTTGGCGTGCGATAGCTTAGGAAGGCTAAGCACCTGCTATAATGTAAGGCGGCATCATGCTCCGGCGGCACCGGCGCTGCTATCAGATAGTTCGCACATGCTTGAGGAAATTTCAGACTTTCTCTTCGGTCGGTTTGGCGAATTTGTTTGCAATTTTCCTCTTGATACATATATCGACGTGCCGGATCATGTTTTAGCGGTCAACTAATCCCGGACACGACGTTAGGTTGTCCTTCGTCCTAGGCTGGCGTTAGCTGTTCAGGTGCGTGGTTTGCGGCTGGGCACCAGCCATGCGCAACAGCTCATCCAGGCAGTCGTGCCACGTCAGTTGCCTCGCTGCTGTTTCAGTTGTCGAGCAGTGCATCGAGTTGTATTTCAGCTGCGTGTAAGGAACTGATACTGGTCATTAGTTCGTCCTCACGCTGGTTTAATGCAAGCTCACGGTTCATTAACTGCTGTTCGCGCTGTTCGAGTTCGCGTTGACGCTCATCCAGTCGTACATACTTGCCCAGCAATATTTCCTTATGGTTGGTAATGCTGGCGACAAGTGATTTCAGGTTCGCATCAATTTTGGACGAAGTGGTTTGTACGTCGCATATCTTCACCGACTCACCCGTCAAACTGCTCGTCACGCGTGTTGCTGTAGGTGCGCAATTGCCAGTCTGCTGCGATTGCAGGGGCAGGGGACTGGCCTTGGACTGTGGGTCGTAATGCAAGAGACTCATGAGCCACGCGTCACTGATTTTCAAGCTGTAATGCGTATCTACAGGGCTGCACTCAATGACGCTGTCGGACAGGTCCATCAACGCATAAGTATCTTCGGTTTGTCTTGGGTCACTCGCGCACGCATCGCGCAAAACATCTTTGAGTACTTGAGCTGCCGTCGTAAGTGTCTCGGGCGGAGCATCGCGCATGCGCAGCCTCTGATCCTCACCTTCAAGATACGTCAGGTAAATCCTTACCAGTTCATCGCCCGATTTTTCATTGAGGCTATAAACCAGGAACTGCTGGTTGAGACTGGTCGCGGTGAAACCGCACAGGACCACGGCGTTGAGCAATTGACCATGGGCATCGGGTATTTCAAGCGTTCGCAATAACATGAGCAATCCGGCTCCGTGAGGCTGAGGGGGTGGCGGTGAGGTGAGCAGAATAGCCAACTGGACCCAATAGCGTTGTCAGATAAATCCTACTCGCCAATGGACAGTTCGATTCGCGCCAAGGAACAATCGGATTCACCGCTGATGAGGTTTCAGGATCCGTACCCTATCGATAAGGTGCGTCGCGAAACGAAGCGTGCACTCTCAGACGCTTCGCCGCGTCTGAGCAGGTAACTGGGCAACCATGATTGATATAACGCATTTGACCAAACGTTTCGGCAAAGCCCTGGCAGTAGACGATGTGTCTTTCAAGGCCATCTCGGGTGAGGTGCTGGGGATGCTCGGCCCCAACGGCGCGGGAAAGTCCACCACCCTACGTATGCTCACTGGGTTCGTGTCGCCCACCTCAGGCACCGCCAACCTCTTTGGTTTTGATATACGCCGTCAGACGCGCCACGCTCAACGTCTGATCGGCTACGTTCCTGAAACAGCGGCTTGCTATAACGAAATGTCCGTCGCGAGTTTTTTGGGCTTTATTGCTCAAGTACGTGGCTTGCGTGGACGCGAAAAGACGTTGCGGGTCACGGCCATGCTTGAGCAATTCGAGCTGATGGAGGTACGCGGCCAGACCATCGACACCCTGTCCAAGGGGTTCCAGCGCCGTGTCGGATTGGCACAAGCGATTTTGCATGACCCCAAGATACTGATCCTCGACGAACCCACCGATGGTCTGGACCCGAATCAGAAGTACCGCGTGCGTGAGCAAATCAAGGAGTTGGCCCGCGACAAAATCGTCATCATTTCTACCCACATCCTCGAAGAGGTCACTGCATTGTGCAGTCGTGTGCTGGTCATGGATAAAGGTCGGCTGTTGGTCGACAGCACGCCGCTGGAACTGGAAGGTCGTTCGCGCTATCACCAGGCTGTGACGTTGTACGCACCCCGGCCTCTGGATGTCATGACCCTTGGCATGCTGCCAGGCGTTGCAGGTATCGAGGCGGGGCCTGAACCTTTCAGCGTACGGGTGCTGGCGCGCACTGGAGCGGTAATATTACCGGCTATCAATTCGCTGATTGTGAGCCGTGGCTGGGATGTACCACGCCAGGAAGTCGAGCGGGGCTCGCTGGGGGAAGTCTTCCGGCTGCTGACCCGGGAGCAACAACCATGAGGACGTTCTGGCCGGTGTTCAAGCGCGAACTGTGCAGTTATTTCGTCACTCCCGTCGCGTATGTGTTTACCCTCTTGCTACTGCTGCTCAGCGGTATCAGCACGTTTTACCTGGGCGACTTCTACCAGCGTAACCAGGCCGACCTGGCACCGTTCTTCGACTATCTGCCGTGGCTATATGCGTTGCTGCTGCCGACCCTTGCCATGCGTATGTGGTCCATCGAGCGGCAGAGCGGATCTATCGAGCTGTTGATGTGCCTCGCGGTGGGTACGGCTGAGGCGGTTTTAGCCAAGTTCCTCGCCGCCTGGGTGGTCAGCGGGTTGGCGCTGGCGTTGACGTTTCCACTGGTGATTACAGTTAACTACCTGGGGGCGCCGGACAACGGCGTTATCCTTTGTGGCTATCTGGCCAGTTGGCTGCTGGCTGGCAGTTGCCTGGCCATTGGCGGGTGCCTGTCGGCACTGACCAAGAACCCACTGATTGCCTTCCTTGCTGCGATGGCGTTATGTCTGGCATTCATGGCCTGTGGCTTCCCGGTGGTATTGGATGTCTTGCGTGGTTGGTCAAGTTTGCCCTGGCTCGATGGCGTGGCTTCGCTGAGTTTCCTCACACATTTCGAGGGACTATGCCGAGGTGTGATCGACCCACAGGACGTGTTGTACTTTTTCAGCCAGATCATAGGCTGGCTCGCCGCTACCGTGATTGCGGTTGAATTGAAAAAGGCAGTATGACGCCATGTCATTCAAATCGGTGACGCGCACTTGCTTGCGCCTAATGGTCATTATCGCTGGGTTCGTGGCGGTCAACTTCGAGTTGGCACCACGTTTGGCGTCCATGCGGTTGGACCTTACCGAGCAGCAGCTTTACACCCTGAGCCCGGGGTCGCGTCAGATCATTCAGGCCGTGTTGGAACCCACCGACCTGTACTTCTACTTTTCCAGCCAGGCCGCCAGGGACCTTACGGTCATGCGCAGTTACGCGGTGCGCATCCAGGCACTGCTGCGTGAATATGAGCGTGTGTCAAATGGCCGACTACGGGTGCACATGATTGACCCTGCGCCGTTTTCAGCAGACGAAGCCCGAGCAGTCGAACTTGGCCTGCAACCTGCCCCTATCGGCAAGGCGGGTGCTGCGGTTTTCTTTGGGTTGGCCATCGTTGACGCCCAGGCGCACCACGCCAGCATTGGGTTCTTTGCGCTTGAACAACAAACGTTCCTTGAGTACGACATCAGCCGCACATTGCAGAAGTTGACTCGGCCTGCGCGGCCCGTGATTGGGCTGATGTCTTCGTTGCCATTGGCAGGTGGCTTCGATGTGCAGTCGGGGCGAACCCGGCAGCCGTGGCGCATTATGCAGGAGATCAACAATGCGTTTGAAGTGCGCGAATTGGCGTCCGATGTCGACACCATCGACAGTGTACTCAATGTCCTGATGCTCGTGCATCCCAAACGGTTGCCTGTGACGACACTGCGCGCTATTGACCAGTTTGTGCTGCGTGGTGGGCGTTTGCTGGTGTTCGTCGACCCTTATAGCGAGCAGGATCGTGGCGATTACTATTTTGGGATACCCAGCAAAGACAAGTCTTCTGACCTCGCGCTTTTGTTCAAGGCGTGGGGCATCAAGCTTCTACCCGATAGCGTGTTGGGCGACAGCCGCTACGGTCAGTTTGTGGCATTGGCACAAGGCGCAGAGCCGGTCTGGCAAGCGACTGCCCTGGGGTTGTCACCCTCTGCGATGAATGAACAGGATGTGATTACTGCTGGTATTGGCAGCCTTAACCTGACCACCGCCGGTATCTTGAGCGCCTTGCCGGGTGCAACAACTACTCTGACACCGCTGCTGCACAGTTCGGAGCAGGCTATGCCCTACAAGACAGCGCTTCTGAATCATCTGGAAAAGCCTGATGAGTTGTCCAAGAGCTTCAAGGCTACAGGCGAGCGTTACCTGATCGCGGTACGCCTGCAAGGGGCGGCACGCTCGGCTTTCCTGGACTCTCCCGGAGCGCTTACCGAGGCGCAGAATATCAACGTCGTGGTGGTGGCGGATACAGACGTATTGAGCGACAACCTGTGGGCGGATGTGCAGCAGCAAGGGGGCCGTCCGGTCACGGTGCCATGGGCTGACAATGCGGTGTTGGTGCTCAATGCGCTGGACAGCCTGTCCGGGTCGGATGCCTTGATCAGCTTACGCTCGCGGGGGCATTACAGCCGAACGTTCACTGTGGTCGAACAGTTGCAGCAGCAAGCCCGCGAGCGTTATCGCGACATGAGAAGCGAGCTGCAAGATAAGCTCGATCTGGTTGAAAAGCGTCTCGCTGCGTTGGCCGCTGAACAGGGGCGGGATATGCCTCGGACGGCAGAGCAGCAAGCGACTTTTGATCAGTTCAGCAATGAAAAAGATGCGTTAGACAAGAAAATGCGTCAGGTCGCGAGCCATCTCAACTTTCAGATCGAGCAGTTGGGTGTGCGTATAAGATGGCTCAATCTCGTATCGGTGCCCTTGGTAATTACGTGTTTACTGTTGTGTATGGCCTTCTTACGAAAGCGAGCGCAACGCCAGCGCAACGTTTAATAAAGGCACTAAGTGTATGTGGGTTTTTCGCAGATGTAGAAGAGGTCTCTGGGCTATTGTTGTAGGTCTACTGACTGCGTTGCCGGGCCAGGCGTTGGCAGGCTGTACAATCAGCGGGAATAAGATCTATCCAAAAATTACGGATGTGCCGCACGACAGTGGGGGGGTGATATCTACTGTTTGGCACACGGGTACCATGATGCTCAAGTGTGTTGGGATGGCTAATGGTACCTATAATAACCAAATGAGTGCGATTGGTGCCTTTGCCGGCACTTCAGTGATGTTTGAAGGGGTTAGTTACAAACTCTATAAAACGAATGTTATTGATGTTTTCTATTTTGGTACTTTTGCAGTAGATAATGGAGCAGAGCAGCAGTTCGGTTCGGCTCCCTACGTAAGTTCCAAAGTAACGGGTCCCGGTTCCGGGACCTCAGCATTTGATCTGAAAGCTTTAGTTAAAATAAGGTTTTATAGCTCCAGCAAGAGCCTTTCTTCCGGTGTGCGCAATATAGATCTTTTAGAACTTGTTCGAGGTGATATTAACTATTCGACGCCCGGCGTCTATTCTGGTAAATGGATTATGCAAAGTGAAGGCTTTTCGTTTGTGGCAAAAGGTACGTCGTGTGTACTGACAACGCCCGCCATCGTCAAGTTGAAACAGGTAAGCATCGTTTCTATTCCTGCGATAGGTTCAACGGTAGAAGGGGGGGCATTCACCTTAAGTTTAGCCTGCAATGCTAGCGCCCCCTCATTCAAGGTCAGTTACGCGATGACTGACGTTTATAACCCAGCGAATACATCTACTGTCTTAACCCTGGCTGATGAACCTTTGAAGGCGAATGGCATAGCGTTGCAATTGTCGGACGAAGGCCGGGCCGTTATTTTTTCTCCGCCGGTGAAATCTTCAATGGGTAGTTTGACGCATGGAGCTCTCAGTAAGGCGATGAGCGTTCAGTACATTCGAACGGAAAAAGTCGCCACGCCCGGAAAAATAACCGCGGCGGTCAGTGTGACTTTTACGTACGACTAGTCAGTGGCTCGCGTCAATTATCAATGTGCGGTTTGTCAGCTGGACGATCAAAGAGCTTTTCTGGAGCATTGGCTATTAACCGGTTCCCCACATCCTCTTAAGCTGGATTCACTGAGTTTCAGCCAGCAACAGAAAGGAAGTGAACATGATAAGGTTGCACAAGAAAGTCGCGCTGGTGACCGGCGCCTCCAAGGGCATTGGCGCGGCCATTGCCAAACAATTGGCCCAGGATGGCGCCACCGTCATCGTTAACTACGCTAACAGCCGCGAGGACGCTGACCGGGTGGTTGAACATATCCTGCAAACCGGCGCCAGGGCACATGCAGTGCAGGCAGATGTCTCCAACAGCGCCGACCTCAAGGTGCTGTTCAAGACCATTGTGCATGAGCATGGTCACCTCGATATTTTGGTCAACAATGCCGGTGTCTACTCGACCAGCGCCTTGGCCGACATTACTGAGGCGGAGTTTCATCGCCAGTTCAACCTCAACGTCCTGGGATTGATCCAGTGTACCCAGGCAGCAGTTGAAGTGTTCAACCCTAAGGGCGGCAGCATCGTCAACATCAGCTCCAGCGTCACCTCGTTCACACCGGCCAATTCGGCGGTGTACACCGCCTCCAAGGCGGCTGTGGACGCCATCACCCGTACCCTGGCCAATGAACTAGGCCCCAAAAATATCCGTGTCAACTCAGTAAACCCAGGGTTGGTTGTCACCGAAGGCGTACATGCCAGCGGTTTTTTCGAAGACGCGTTCCGCGAAAAAATAGAAGCCATCACGCCGCTGGGGCGCATCGGCCAGCCAGAGGATATTGCACCCGCCGTCGCCTTCCTGGCGTCGTCGGATGCAGGCTGGATCACCGGTGAAACCCTGATAATCGGCGGCGGGCTGCACTAAACCTGGGCGGCATGCTCGCGCACATAGTGGCGGGGCGACTGCAACATGACGCGCTTGAATGCCGTGCTGAATGCGCTTTCGGACTCATAACCTAATGAGAACGCAATGGTGGACACCGAGTCATCGGAGTTCTTCAACCGATCACTGGCCAGCAACATGCGCCAGTACGTCAGGTACTCCATGGGGGCTGCGCCGACCACCTGCTTGAAGCGCAACGCGAACGCCGAGCGCGACATGGTTGCCAGTTGCGCCAGTTCCTGGACGCTCCAGCGATGGGCTGGGTCGGCGTGCATCGCGCTCAAGGCAACACTGAGGTTGCGGTCGGCCAAACCGTAAAACCACCCGATGCCGCTGCTTTCCAGGGTCGCCAAGTGAGTGCGCAAAACTTCGACCAGCATCAGGTGCGCCAAGTGTTCGTTCATCAGCGAGCGGCCTGGGCGCTTCTGCTGCAACTCCGAGGTGAACCGCTCCAGCGCCCAGCGCAGGACCGAGGCCTGCGGTTCATTGCCTTGTACGTGAACCAGCGAGGGCAGGCCGCTGAGTAGCAATTGAGTAGGGACACCGGTGAAGTCAAAGCGGCCACCGACCAACTGAGTTTCATCGCCGCCGTAATGCAGGGCCAGTTCGTCCGCCGCAAGGGTTTGAAAGTGACCGTCGGAATTCATCACCGGCTGGGACATATCACTGTAGAGCGAAAAAGGCATGCCTCTGGTCATCAGAAAGCAATCGCCCTGATGCAGTCGCTGCGGTTGCTGTTCTCCATCCACTTGCAGCCAGCAACTGCCCTTGACCACCGCGGTGAACTTGATGCCTTCGCGTTCAGGAAAGGTGAAGGCCCAATCACCGCCCAAGGACAGCGTGGCGGAGTGGTAATTACGGATTCTCAACAATGAAAGGACGTCGGACAGAGGATCCATGCAGCACCTGATTGGACGAAAAATAAAGTAATTGCAATTTTATATCAGGGTTCATCCAGATTTCACCTTTAAATATGAGGTTCTCCATGCATATCCATTTTGATGCGTCTTATGGTCCACTGATCAACGGGGTGTTTGAAACTGACGATAAATCGCGCTCGTTTGCCGCAGTCGACCCCGCCACGGGCAGGCACTTGGCCTATATCCGCTATTGCGATGCCACGGACGTCGACCGCGCCGTTAATGCGGCGCATGCAGCGTTTCCAACCTGGCGTGCCATGGGCCAGCAGATGCGCGCACGTTTGGTAAATCTGCTGGCGGACGAGATAGAAGAGCACAGTGAACGCCTGGCCATGATCGATGCCCATGACGTGGGCCGTTGCATCAGCGAAGTACGCAAGGACTACCTTACCGCCGTCCGGCACTATCGCTATTTCGCCTCAGTGATCATGGCTCATGAAGACACTGGTCGGGAAATCGACGGTGGTTACGCTATTGCCAAGCGTGAACCCTTGGGTGTGTGCGGACAGATCATTCCCTGGAACGCGCCGGCGATTATGGCTGCGTTCAAGCTCGCTCCGGCATTGGTAGCCGGCAATACCGTTGTCCTGAAGCCCGATGAAAACGCTTCTTTATCGACGCTTGAATTAGGCAAGCTGATTAACAAGATCTTCCCAGCCGGGGTGGTAAACATGGTCACCGGGTTGGGTGAGGTAGTCGGTGCGGCGTTGAGCGAGCATCCTCTGGTCAGGAAGCTGTCATTTACTGGCAGTACGCAAGTCGGTCGCACCGTGGCCGGTGTGGCCGCCCGGCGTCTGGTGCCCGCGACACTCGAACTGGGGGGCAAGAGCGCCAATATTGTGTTCCCCGATATCGACGACATTGATGCGGTGGTCGATAACGCCACCTTCGCAGCTATTCATAACAACGGGCAGTCATGCCTGGCCGGCACCCGCTTGTTTGTGCATGCCGCGATTTTTGAAGTGTTCAAGCAAAAGCTGATTGCCGCGTTCAATCGTGTGAAAGTGGGGTCTCCGCTGTCCGAAGAGTCGCGGGTCAGTTGCCTGATCAACGCGCAACAAGGTGAGCGTGTGTTGAGCTACATCACTATGGGCTTAGAGGAGGGCGCCGAGCTGCTCGCGGGGGGCGGTCGCGCAGTCGTATCAGGTAGTGAATACGGTTACTTCATCCAGCCAACCTTGTTACTAACGCATAATGACATGAGCATCTGCCAGGAAGAGATTTTTGGCCCGGTACTCTCGCTGATCGTGTGGGATGATTATGAAACGATGATCGCCCAGGCCAATGACACCGAATACGGTTTGGCGTCCGGAATCTATACCAGTAACTTGCAGCACGCTATGGAAACCGCAGCAAGGTTGGAGGCGGGATCGGTGTGGGTCAATCGTTATTCGAACATTACCGATGGCACCGCCTTTGGCGGCTATAAAAATAGTGGTATTGGCCGAGAGTTCTGTCGGGAGACCCTGAATGCCTACACGCAGATCAAAACTGTGACGGTACAAGCAAGGTTGCCGAATGTATGGTTCGCCGAAAGATAAAAACAGGCAATTCATTTGGGTAGTTGATTTTTTTGCGCCCACCAGCGCCTTGCGCATGTTGAGTGCTTTAGAATCGATAAAAACATGCAAGGTTAAAATGTAGAAGTTTAGGTTGGCGTTGCCTCACAGAGGCACGCCAATTTTTTTGTCTCGGTGCGGTCGAGTTTCTTTTCCACTGATGATGTGACTCACTTCATGCCTGAATGTGAATCGTGTTAGAAATATCAATGATCCCTCTCGGTGTGTGATTGGTTTTCCGCTATCGGAATTCCCGTCAGAATATATTTCATCATATTTTATATGCTCTAATTCATCATGTTTTGTTAGGGTTGATGTCGGCAGAGAAAAATTATTTATACGGTGTAGGAATAGTCCTACAGCGTCTGAGGATCTATCTTTGGTCTGTGTGGATCGCTGCGGTTGGCTGCTTGTGTGAGATGGGTAGAATTCAGGAACTCTTAAGAAGAGTGAACTTATCTATTTGTTGTTGCCAACCTAGAGGTACACAGTCGTGTCTATTCCATTCAAACTAATTCTCGCGTCGTCCATCGTTGGGCTTTTCGCTACGTCTGCTATGGCTGCTGACGGTACTATCAATTTTACCGGTGAAGTGACTGCGGCTTCTTGCGGTATCAGTGCCGGTGCCGGTACCGGTGTCACGGGTACCACCCAGAAAGTTATTGACGTAAAAATGGGTAAGGTGAGCATCGACTCGTTGAAAAATAGCCAGACAGGAATCGTTGCGGGCTCGGCGATCAATATCAATCTTGATTGCGGTAATACCGCTGCTGGCTTGACCACAGTTAAGGTGAAATTCGATCCGAATTCGGGTAGCGGTGTAGATCTTAAAAATAACAATTTGCTGAAAACTACGGGCACTGCTACTGGCGTGGGGATCGGTCTGTATGACGCCAGCAATAACCTGATTAATTTGGCCGGTAACGGTTCGTTTGACTCCCCTTTGATCAAGGCCGGTACTGATCCAGATATTAAATACTCGGCTAACTTGAACTTGCGTGCTTCTTATGTCGCCAACGGTGACGTAGTCGTACCGGGTACGGCCAATGGCAACCTGCCGTTTACGCTGACCTACGAGTAAGTCATTTGTTGGAGAAGCACGTAAGTGCTTCTCCAGCTTCTGCACAGGCAAAATATAATGAAGCTGCTATCCAAATGTTTTTTGGCGGGATGTGTGTTGCTGTTCAGTGGTGTTTCAAGTGCGGGTATTACATTGGGTGGTACACGTGTTGTTTATCAGGAGAAGCTTAAAGAAACCTCAATCATGGTCAAGAATGATGGTGATAAAGACATCATGGTTCAGTCATGGATAGAGCCAGCGGCCAATGTTTCAGAACAAGATGTGCCTTTCGCTTTAACCCCTGCACTTAGTCGTCTCGGGGCCAGTAAACAACAAAGTTTGCGCATTTTTTATGCGGGCAAAGGCTTGCCAGCGGATAAAGAGTCTGTGTTCTGGCTAAACGTACAAGAAATACCGCAAAAATCAGAATCGGATAATACGTTACAGATCGCCATTCGCCAACGTATCAAGATTTTCTACCGTCCTACAGGCCTTATAGGTTCGGAGGAGGAGTCCGCCAAGCAACTGAAGTGGCAGCTGATTCATGAGTCCGGAAAGGCGTGGCTTGTCGCAAGTAATACATCGCCATTTTATATCTCATTTGGAGAGGTTTATTTAAAGCAGTCAGGCAAGCGCTATACGGTTCAAGCAGAAATGATCAGCCCTGGCGCAACGTTAAAATTCCCGGTTGATTCGGGAGGCATATTGGCCTCCAAAGAGCGGTTTAGCGTTGAGTATAAAGCCATTAACGATTATGGGGCACCAATAGCTTATGTGGGTGAAGGGGCTGCTGGTTAATCTTTCAGGTTTTCTGTTTGGTTGCCGCTTAAGAGTAAGCGTTGATAGTTGTGAGGCATAATCTTATGTGGGTGTTTCGATCAGGGAGTCGGCGCACGATGACGCTGCTCGGGAGTCTTGGGTCGACGGGTTTTTTTGCCCTCGGCGCCTCGGTTCCCTCGGTTGCGTCTGCGGTCGAATTCAATAGTGCATTTCTGAGTAAGCAGGGTGCGCCGGTTGAGTTGAAGTATTTCGAGCAGGGAAGTTCGGTTGCCCCTGGTCACTACAATGTCGATATTTATCTAAACCAGCAACTCATCCTGCGCCAGCGTATTGAGTTTGCTACCAATGGTAAAGACAATGAGGTCAAGCCGCTCATACCTCTCTCGGTGCTCAAGGCAGTGGGCGTCAACGTCGTTCGCCTGGAGCAGGAAAAGCTGATTGCCGCGAAGGCAGATGATAAAACATTGATTGACGTAGAGTCGCTTGCGCCTGGTGCGGGCGTGGAGTTCGACGTCACGGCACTGGCTTTGCAGATCAGCATGCCTCAAGCGTATATCCAGCGCCAGTCTCGTGGGTATGTTGATCCGTCATTATGGGATGACGGTATTACTGCGTTCTACTCAAATTACCAGACCAATTTCAGCCGCAATATCAACCAGGGCTACAATAGCGATTACCGCTATGTCGGTCTGCGCAACGGCTTGAATATTGGCGCATGGCGCCTGCGCAATGAGTCGTCGATTTCAGGTTCTACGGGGGTACGTGACAAATTCACCAGCAACCGTACTTATGTAGAGCGCGACATTCGCAGCCTTAAAGGTAAGCTCGCGGCGGGGGAGTTGTACAGCCAGGGTGAAATCTTTGACAGCGTGAGATTCAAAGGCGCGCAGCTATCCTCGGAATTGGGCATGTTGACCGATGATGAGGTGGGCTTTGCTCCGGTGGTGCGAGGTATTGCGGAAACGAATGCGACGGTTGAAATCAGCCAGAACAACTACGTCATCTATTCGGCCACTGTCCCTGCGGGCGCATTTGAGATCAGCGATATCTACCCCAGTGGGTCCAACGGCGACCTGAGCATCAAGATCATTGAGGCTGACGGGCGCGAGCGCCAATACTCCCAGGCCTATTCTTATCTCCCGGTCATGACCCGTCGTGGTAACACGCGCTACAGTCTGGCGGCAGGTGAATATTCTAATGAAGGCCAAGCAGCGCCTAAGTTTACCCAAGGTACCTTGGTGTACGGGGTGACGGATAATTTCACTGGCTACGGTGGCCTGATAGCGGCCCAGGCGTATAAGGCATTAAACCTGGGGGTGGGGGTTAACTCTCCGTGGGGTGGATTATCCTTTGACGTCACCAACAGCAGTTCGCAAGAGCGTTCCGGGCGTAAAAACGTCGGCCAGAGTGCGCGATTCCTTTATTCCAAGACACTTAGCCAGACCGATACCACCTTTACGATGGTCGGTTATCGCTACTCCACTGAGTCCTATCGCACCTTCAGTCAACATGTTGAAGAACAAGAGCACGTCGCTACACCTTATTATGGCCGACAGAAAAGTCGCTTTGATGTGAACGTCAACCAATCTCTGGACGGACGTGGCTCATTGTTTTTGAGCCTCGGCGAAACCAGTTATTGGAACAGGCAAGGCAGTACCCGGCGCTGGCAGTTCGGCTACAACGGTAACTATTCGGATATCAGCTACAGCTTTGCGGTATCCCGTACCGAAGGGCAGGCTGGGAGCCAAGGTGCCGATAATCAGATGACGGCATCGTTCAGCATTCCGTTTGGCGACACTCGCCGCTCGCAGCGTCTGTACACCAGCGTTACCACCTCAAACCAGGGTGAGTCTGCGATTCAGACAGGACTGTCCGGTAACTTGAATGATGAAAACACTCTAAATTATTCAGCGCAAGGCAGCCACAGTAAAACCAGCGGCAGCTCTGCCAGTTTCGGTGTCAACTGGGATACGCCGACTGCAAAAGTCAGCGGTAACTATGGGCAGGGACGTGATAACAAGCATTTGGATGTCGGCGCGTCAGGTTCGGTTGTCGTTCACAGCGGTGGTGTCACGTTGGGGCAGCCCGTGGGTGAAACATTTGCCTTGGTCGAAATACCTGATACCAAAGGTATCGGTATTGATTCATCCAATGCGGTAAGAACCGATAGCAAGGGTTATGCGGTTGTGCCTTATGCGCAGCCCTATCGTTATAACTGGATTAATTTGGATACCAGTACGATGGGCAGCAGTATCGAAGTGGCGGAAAGTTCGAAGAAAGTAGTGCCGACTCGCGGCGCAGTTGTTAAAACTCACTTTGAGGTCGAGTCAGGGCGTAGACTTCAATTTAACTTAACGGACGGCAAAGGTGCGCATTTACCATTTGGCGCGCAGGCATATGACGATGAAGGGAAGGTTCTTGGGTTGGTGGATAACGCTTCGAAACTACTTGTTTTTGGTTTGAAAGATGTGGGCACATTCAAAGTCAAATGGGGTAGTCTGGCGTGTGAAGTTAAATATGATCTGCCGCCGGTTAATAAAGAGTTGATGTACGAGCAGTACAGCGGTGTGTGTTTGTAGATCGGAGAGATAAGCTGGTATTTTTATATGGAAGATATAGGGGATAGGATGTCAATATTCTTTTGGTATTGGATATAGGGAGGTAGGTATCAATACGTATTGATAATGCGCCAAATGACGACTAGGCACTCGGCAAATTTAGGAGTGTCTACTTTATTCATAAGGCGTTAGATTGTAGTTCGGTCTGTTCATGCAGGGTTTAGTTAAGACGCTTTTTGTAAGTGATATTTATAGTTTAAGCAATTCTTAGTGAAGGAGGTAGCGCGAAAGTCGACGATTCATTATGTTGGGAGTAAATAAATGAAATTTCTCAAAGCTATTATTGTATTGCTGGCCGCATATGCTCCATTCGTAGTGGCGGCTGGGTGTGTGCAAGAGTCGGGGTTTAGCCTCGCTCCATGGATCCCACCTATAGCCAATAACACGGGAGGCATGTTGTCGAAATCATGGCACACTGCAGAGCTTCAAGTTAGCTGCAATGGTATGAGCGGTTCTTATCTCTTGAGAAATGAGATAACGCCGGCGGGCAGCGATTCCGGCAAGACGCAGTTGTTCGAGGGCGTTTCTTACAAGCTATACACGACGAGCGAGAGTGATGTTTTTTATTTTGGCGGTGTGGCAGGGCCTGACGGAGTTCTTCGCCCGTTTGGTACATCATACTCCCACGCTATATACCCCCCCGTGATTACCGAATTCAAGCTTCCTGCTACTGTGAGAATCAAGTTCTATTCTCCGTCAAAATCGATGACGCCTGGTGTGTACACAATTAATAGCGCTGGGTTAGTCAAAGGTAAGATTACCTCTGTGGGGTTCGTTGCCGAATCAGGCATGAATCTTTCGGCCTTCTCATTTATTGTGAATGATCCTTCATGCACACTGGCAATTCCTGCTGAGTTAAAGCTGAAATCAGTAAATCTCTCGGCAATTCCTATGCCAGGGGATAGCAACGAGGCTGCCAGCTTTCAACTAGGGTTAACCTGTGCCGGTAGTACACCCGCTTATCAGGTCAGCTATTCGATGAGCGATGTTAACGATTCAGCCAACCAGTCCTCGACGCTCACATTAGCTGATGCGGCGAAAAAGGCCTCGGGTGTCTCATTACAGGTGGTCGATGGTATGACGCCCGTTAAGTTCGGTTCTACGTCGATACGCCTGTTCGGAAGCATGCCAAATGGCGGTGGCATGATAAGCAAAGCCATGAACGTTCGCTATATACGAACCTCAACCGTGGCGCGCCCGGGTTCAGTGAGGGCAGGTGTGACAGTTACGTTGTCCTACAAATAATGCTTGTTCTTGGGTATACTTTATTTTTTCCCTAAATAGTTCAAGTTGAGCCAGAAGGCTTTCCTTGCGCTTGTGCGTATAATCCTTTGATTTGCTCTGCATGCAAGGCATTATCTATGAATATATTACCTCAGGAATAACCAGACCATGGGCAACATAGTCATCGTCGACGACCACCCCCTGATGCGCATGGCTGTGCGCGTGATGCTCGAGCAAGAAGGCCACTCGATTGTCGCCGAAGTCGACAACGGTGTGGACGCGGTGGAAATTATCCGAAAATTGCTTCCAGATCTGATCGTTCTTGACCTGAGTATTCCGAAAATGGATGGCCTCTCCGTCATCGCGCACTTGAAGGCTATCGGCATTTCCACCCGTGTGTTGATCCTCACCTCTGGTGACACTCGCAACTTCGCCATGCGCTCGTTACAAGCCGGTGCGGCAGGTTTTGTCTGCAAAGATGACAATCTGGACGAACTGATAGGCGCGGTGAAGGCGGTGCTGTCGGGTTACAGCTATTTTCCGGCCAACACCATCCACCAGTTACGCGACAATACCCAGGCCGCCAGCGAGGAAAGCCAGCTGATTGCGCAACTGTCCGATCGTGAGATCACCGTGTTGAAACTGCTGGCGCGGGGTATGGGCAACCAGGCCATTGCCGATGAGTTGATGATCAACCACAAGACGGTGAGCACATACAAAATCCGCCTGCAACGCAAGCTGAGTGTGGAAAACCTGATTGCCCTGGGCGAGTTGGCCAAGCGCAATGGCTTGGCGTAGTCGCTCACAGCCTAGGGCTCGAGCATGTTTTGAATGCGCCGTAACTCCTTCTTCACCTGCCTGACCTGCGCCGGTACGTCCTCGGCGCCGGTTCGGCAGCCATGCTCCAGTTCCTTGCACAACCCAAGCAGATAGTCATTGCGCATTAATGCTGCGCTACCCCTCAAACGGTGAGCCAGCTCGGCAATGCCGGCGAGGTCCCGTGTCTCACTGAAGTCACGCAACTGTTCGATATCCTGTTGATTGCTGCGCATCAATTCAGCTTGCAGTTGTTGAATGATTGCCGGGTTGCCACCGGTAATCGGCTGGAGCAGATTCATGTCGAATTCAGGCCCATGCAGCGTCGGTTTGGCGCCTTTATAGGCTGGCTTATCCGCTGGCTCCAGTGATGCCAGGCGCTGTTCGAGGATGGCCAGGCTGATGGGTTTGATCAGACAGTCGCCCATGCCAGCATTAAGACAGCGGTCCATTTCTTCCTGCTGGGCGTCGGCTGTCAGCCCCAGAATCGTCAATGCACTGGCGTTGCGTTGCTGTTCTTCCTTGCGGATCGCCAGTGTCAGTTCTACTCCGTCCATGACCGGCATGTGGTAATCCGTGATAAGCCAGTCAACCGGAAAGGCACGCCAGGCCTCCAACGCCTCCAGTCCATTACTGGCTTCAATCACCTTGCAGCCCAGGTACTCCAGCTGCGCGCGCAGCATTTGACGGTTCAAGGTGTTGTCGTCTGCGATCAGCACTCGCATGGCCCAGCTCGGAGTAGCCTCGGAGGACGCGGGCAATGGCAGTTCTTCTTCAGGCAGCGGTTCCAGAAGCTTGAGCTTGAGCGTTACATTGACCGTAGTGCCTTGCCCCGGCGTGCTGGTAAGTTCCAGGCGGCCACCCATCATCTCGCACAGCGACCGCGACACAACCAACCCGAGGCCGCTCCCGCCATGGACCGAGAGGTCCGACTGAATCACTTGCGCAAAGGGGCGAAACAGCGTCTGCCGGTCTGCCTCACTGATGCCTATGCCGGTATCCTGAACTTGCAGATGCATGTTGAGTGTCTGCCCGTTCAACACGCGGCATACCAAGCGGATGACGATACGGCCGCGCTCAGTGAACTTGATCGCATTGCTCACCAAATTCGACAGTACTTGCTTGAAGCGCAGAGGGTCGATAGAGACGTCCAGGGTGGTACCGGCGTCGATTTCCAGAATCAGGTCCAGTTTCTTCTTTCTCGCCAGCCCTTCGAATACCCGCGCCACCATCTCCACCAGATTCTTGAGGTTGGCCCGGCGTGGTGAGAAGCTCAAGTGCCCGGATTCAATGCGTACGATATCCAGCGTATTGCCCAACAGTTCAAGCAGGTTCTTGGCGGCCGTGTAGGCCACGTCGATGTTCACCCGATCCAGTACGCCATGATCAGCGCGTTTGAGCGCTAACTCTAATGTGCCTATCACCGCGCTCATGGGCGTGCGGATTTCGTGGCTCATGGTCGCAAGAAATTGGGTTTTGGCGCGGCTGGCCTCGTCAGCCTGGGTTTTAGCCTGCTGCAGTTGCTCAATCAGTTGATGATGTTGCGAGATGTCCTGCCAGCCGCAGATCACTCCGGCGATCGTGCCATTAGAGTCACGAAACGGCTGAATCCAATGCTCGATGAAGTGGGGTTGTCCCTCGATGGTGATCTGCAGTTGCTGTTCGATGGCGTTGCCATCCTCCATCGCTTGCAGATAACTCTGGTGAAGCGAGGGCGCAAGTTCGATATCACCGTGGTTCGTTTGCAACGCGGTTTTACCCAGCACTTGGGATTGGCAGAGCTTCATGACATGTTCATAGCTGCGGCTGCATGACAGCAGGCGTCCTTCGCGGTCGCGTACATATACCGGCACGGGCATGGCATGGTTCAAGGTTTGCAGAAACTCCAACTGATCATTCAGGGCTTTTTCAGCTGCGACCCGGCGCCGGATCTGACGGCGCAGTTGCACGATTCGGATGATCGAAATCAGCAGCACCAGCAATGCGCAGCAGATGATCTGCAGGATGACCAGTTTGTAGTCGCGCCAGTTCTGGCCACTCATGGCCGCATTAGCGCGCCAGCGAATGGTGATTGCATTAAGCTCGTCAGGTGGGATGCTCAGCAGAGCTTTATCCATGATCGACTGCAGCTCGGTTTCGCCACGGCGCATGGCGAAGTTGGCGGTGGCCGCCTGGCCGTCGACGACCCCGGCCACGCGCAGGTCTTTTTCATAGAGGCGCGCGGTGTAGTAGCGAGCCATGGACAGGGTCATCAACACTGCGTCGGCTTCGCCATTGACCACCATGCGCATGGCCTCGAGGTTGTTTGTTGGGGTGATCAACTGCACCGTGGGAAAGCCTCTGCGAATGCTGTCGATCAGCACGTGCCCCTGGACAATGGCCAGGCGCTTGCCGGCCAGAGCATTGAGGCTCGAACGCTCTCGGCCCGATTCAGCCGTCGACGCGACCAGCGCAAACGAGCTGGTTGCGAATGGATGGCTGAAACGGAAATGGTTCAGCCGCTCCGGGCTGGCCGTCAACACGGCTAAATCAGTATCGCCGTCGCGTAAAGCGTCCTGAATGCCTTCAAAACTGGAGGCACGTTGAATCTCGAACTTGAGCCCGGTGCGTTGGGTGATGATCTCGAACAAATCGGATATCACACCGTTGAAGCGGCCCTTGGCGTCAAAAAACGCCGAGGGTGCCATGTCATCGTTAATCATGAAGCGCGCCACTGGGTGCTGGGCCAGCCAGCGTTTTTCCTGGGCGTTCAGATGCACATTATCGTCCGGCATTACCGTGCCGCCGCCGGTCCAGCGCTTGATCAGGTAGCTCATGCGCAGTTGGCCGAATGTGGTCAGCGAGGCATTTAGAATGCGCAGCAGGCGTTGATCTTCCTGCTTGAGCAGAAACCCATAGCCACCTGAGTCGATTTTCACGAACTGGATAAATTTGAGATAGCTGAAAAAGCTATGGTTGACCAGATAGTGGGTGGTTACCGAGTCGCCCAGAAACACGTCGACGTTCTGGAACGCGACGGCGGCCAGGGCTTGCGCGGTGGTGCCGTAGGTAAAAAACTGTGCATGAGGATAGCGGTCGGTCAGTAGCGCGTATGGCAGGTAGTCCTTGGAGACTGCTACGGTTAGTCCATTGAGATCTGAGGGAACCGCAATGTCGCTGTCCTGGCGTTGATAGAGTACGGGGGCATTGACGCTGTACGGCAGCGTCACCACCGTGTCAGAAGAGTCGCGATCATAGTCGCTGGACCGGCTGATCAAGTCGATTTCGCCGGCTCGCAAGGCGGCCATCGCTTGCCCTCGGTCAGCAAACCCGACGACTTTGATATCCAAGCCCAGTTGCTGCTTGAGCATTGTCGCCACGTCAGCGCTGATGCCCTCGTAATCACCGTTGCCGTAGACCATGTCGAAGGGCAGGGTGAACGGTGCGACCACGCCCAGGGTGAGGACACGCCGTTGGCGCAACCAGGCCCAGTCTGCTTCCGGTAATTGCAGCTTTTGTGGTTCCTGACTCACTTGGCTAAGCAAGTGAAGGGGCTGTTGCGGCATGGGTATCGTTGCGGCACCGCCGTACGATACAGCCGGCAGCAGTACGGTGAAGAAAGCCACGAAGGCTTTGAGCGTGGACATGAAAACGTATACCTGACTGCAAAATGCCAAGTACGCCGCGCTGGCCGGCTCAAGGTCGACCACGGACGTGGCGGATGGGGTGGGAAGTTAGAGCGATGTGAATGGGCGTTCAGACTGACGTCAGCACCACCTGTGAGCCCGCAATGTATTCAAGGATGTAAGGCAGCAGCGCGGTATCCGCCATCGGCGGCGCAACGGCGTATCCCTGCACAATGGACACGCCCAGGGTTTTGAGCCGTTTGAGCTGGGCCGGGGTCTCGACACCCTCGATCACCAGTGACACACCCAGGCTGGCTGCCAGGCTTACAGTGTGGGCGACAATGGCGGTGCAGGCCGAGTGCGTGTCGAGTTTGTGTACGAAACCGGCGTCGAGTTTGAGCTCGGTGAAAGGCACATCACACAAGCGCTCCAGTGACGAGAAACCGGTGCCAAAGTCATCCATGGACAAACCGCAGCCCAGCAGCTTGAGTTGCAAGAGGTTGTTCATGGCGACACTGCACGGATTGAGCGTGCCGGTTTCGGTGATCTCGAAGATGATGCTTTGGGCAGGGCACTCATGTGCACGCAGCAGCACTTTAATCGCCTGGCTCAGTATGGGGTTGCTGAGTTGAGACGGTTGAAGGTTGAATGACATCGTCAACGGCAGGTTCAGGCTGGCCAGTTTTTGGCGCAGGATCAGCCCTTGCTCGAAGAGGCGCAGGAACAGCTCATCCATCAGGTCATGGCGTTCCAGGGCCTGTAGAAAATAACCGGGCGTCAACAGGCCGTTGTGAGGGTGCCGCCAGCGGGCGAGAACTTCCAAGCCGCTAATCGTACCCGTTTTCAACGAAAGCTGAGGTTGGTAAAAACCCACAAACGCGTGATCCGCCAACCCTTGGCGCAGCTCCTGGGCGTCGGGCTCTTGAACCTTGGGGGCGGCTGGAATCTGACTTAGGCTGAGTGCGGCTGAGGTTTTCATGTAATGCCCTGCAAGGGATGACCATGAGTCAATTTTGCGGGATATGCGTAACCATAAACGTCAGCTCTTTCGAGCGTGTGCGTAGGACTAATCTTACCAACTAATGAAAAGCCTATAGACTCACCCGAGCGGACGGTTGTCCGGTAACCGCACATGAACTTTCAAAGGCTCAAAGCACCCTCATGAACGCTGCAAATGGCACCGCGTATGCGCTATAGGCAATCGAGCGTCGGTAAACTTGAAAAAGTCTCGCTGCGCCTGGGTTTCGGCCTGTTGGTGTCTTTTTTGTTGCTAGTGTTCTTCGCCGTGGCCGGCTATTGGGTGACCTACAAGGTCATTCGCGGGGAAGTGCTTAAAGTCGATTATCATTTTATGCGTTTCGTGGGTCGTGCTTACGACCATGAAATATTTCTGTTGCGGGCCATTAAGGCCAGCAGCCAATTGGAATACAAACCGGTATTTAACCCTGAAGCCTATGTGGTCAAGCATACGACGCAGGGCAACATGCGCATTTATGAAGGCCAGGCGTCCCAGGTCGCCACAACGTTTTCGGCGGCATTGCCTATCAAGGCCGCCGACGCGCATGACGGTGTATTGAGCCAACAGTTGCAATTGGGGGGTGCGCTGGCAAATGTGTATGGCGACTTCTGGAGCGGTTCAACCTTCGCGTCGCCGCAAATGTTCGTGTTTGATCTGTCGAGCGATTTCGACATCGCGATTCCTGCGATCAGCCCCCAGCCTCATCCAGGCCAGCGCAATTTTCCCCAAGTCTTGAACGAGGTCAAGCAATCTGCGCGTCAGCTGCCGCCCTTGAGCAGTGACTTGCTGGTGCGCTGGCGGCCCAGTCATTTCTTTTTGGGCGGTGAGGACATTCAACAAATACTGGGCTACGTCTCCGGTCGCATTGAAGAGGACCAGTGGGAACGAAAGGGCCCCCCCAGGGAATTGGTGGCAGCTACCTTGCTGTATTGGGACGAATTTGACACGCCCGGGGTAAGGATAGAAAAGCAGTTTTTTGATCTGCCGCTGTACAGCAATGTCGACATCGTCGCGCCGGACGGCACGCGTGTAGTGGGCGGCAAGTCGCCACAGATCTACCAATATGAAAGCGGCTTCCATTTCACTACTTCAGGGCTGCTGATCAAGCGCAGTGCCGGGGATATGGGCGCCTGGCAGGCCCTGTATCGTATCCCCTATAAACAACTGATCCTGGATGCACGTTGGCAGTTGCTTGGGCTGGTCGGCTTGTTGGGTTTATGCGTCATCAGTGGCTGGTCGGTCATCCGATGGTATCGACGGCGCATCGTGGTGCCGGCGAGTAATGACTTTCGGGAGTTATTGGTCAACCATGACTTCAACCTGTCTTTGTTGCAAACGGTGCCGCTGGCGTTGTGTGTGGTCAAGGGGCCGCAGATCGAACTGGTGACGCAGAACAGTTTGTATACGCAATGGTTGGGCGAGCCGACCGAGTTTGCACAAATGATGGCGCTATGGCCGCTGTTTGAGCAAAATAAACCCCTTACCGGTGAAGGCTGCCTGCTGGTCAATCAGCGGGTCTTGCACGTGCGCTATACACCCACCGAATATCTGGGCGATAGCGTGTTGCTGTGTACCTTCACTGATATTTCTTCCCACCGCGAAGCATCTGCATCGTTGCTCCTCGCCCGCCAGGCGGCGGATGCGGCTAATGAACAGAAAAGCAACTTCGTCGCCACCCTGAGCCACGAGCTACGCACGCCGTTGTACGGTGTGCTGGGCACGCTGGAGCTGTTGGGCATGACCTCTCTGGATGAACGCCAACGTGGCTACCTGCGCACCATTGATAGTTCGTCCGCGGTATTGATGCACTTGATCAGCGATGTGCTGGACCTGTCCAAGATAGAGGCGGGCCAGTTGGTTCTGGAGTCCGTCGCGTTCCAGCCACTGGAAATGCTCGAAGAAACTGTACGCGGGTTCTCGGCGATGGCTGCGAATAAAGGGCTGGCGCTTTACTGCTGTGTTGACCCTCGCGTGCCGAACCTGGTGCAGGGCGACCGCCTGCGTATTCAGCAGATCGTCGGCAACCTGCTCAATAATGCGATCAAGTTCACCCAGAGCGGGCATGTCGCAGTCTTCCTGTCGCCTATCGGAGTCTGCGCAGGCGAGGTGAGCCTGCAATGGCGCGTGGTCGATAGCGGCCCAGGGATGTGCGAAGTGGTGCAGGCGCAACTGTTCGAGCGTTTTTACCAGGCCGACAGCAAACATCACACCGTCGCAGGCACCGGGCTCGGGCTGCCTATCTGCGCCCACCTCAGCCAGATGATGGGAGGTGCGTTGACCGTGGACAGTGCGCCGGGTGAGGGCAGTACATTCATATTTGAGTTGAGCCTTGAAACGCTAGAGGCCCCCCGATCTTTATTGCCCCAGTTATCAGGCAGGTGCATCGATGTTCGTACACCCTATGCAACCTTGACCGACAACCTGTGCGCCTGGCTGGAATGGCACGATGCACACACTACCGTCATGGGCGATGACGCTGGCGCAGCACCTGATGCCATCTTGACGGTCATGCCGCAACAGGTGGAGGTGGGACGCTCAGGCGCGACCAACGTCTTTGCCCAGCATGATTTCAGCAGCACGCCGCAGTTCATCGGCCAGGACCTGATGGTGAACCAGAACAGTGTCGGGTCCATCTGCCGTGCAGTGGTGATGGCGATCAGCGGTGAACCGGAGGCACCGTTGCAGCAAACACCGGTGACGCAGCTGCACCTGGGCCTGAATGTGCTGGTGGCCGAAGATAACCCGGTCAATCAAGCGCTGATCAAGGAGCAACTGGAGCGTATCGGCTGTACGGTGGATGTAGTGGCTGATGGGGTGCAGGCGTTGGAGCAGTTGGAACTGAAAGTCTATGACGTGCTGCTGACCGACGTGAACATGCCGCTCATGGATGGCTATGAGTTGGCTGACACGCTGCGCCAGCGTGACGTGGATATGCCGATTATCGGCGTCACCGCTAATGCGTTGCGCGAGGAGGGCGAGCATTGCATCCGTGTGGGCATGAACAGTTGGTTATCCAAGCCGATGGACATTCAGGGGCTTTATCTGTGTCTGCGCAGTGTGCTTGATCCTGCACTGGCCCAGGCTTCCGAGGGCGCTGTACAGGTAAACGATGTAGACGAGATAAACGTGCCAGAGCGGATGCTGGAGCTTTTCCTTGAGACTATTGCCCAGGATTTGGGTGAGCTCAAAACGTTGAGCGCTGGGCTAGACGCTCACGAGGCGACGCGTTTGCTTCACCGTATTCGCGGCGCGTTGGCGGTAGGCAAGGCTAAGAGCTTGATCCAGCAGTGTCGCGAATTGGAGGCCGCTGTCGCACGGGATGGGATTGACCACACCCATGCAGACGTTGCAGCGTTTATCCAGCGCGTCGAACGCGCTATTGCGGGCTTATAAGCTGATATGCCGCCCCGCTTGGGGCGGCCTGGGTTACTTGGATACAAGCGGCTCCTGCGCACGCCATCCCCCACCCAACGCTTTGTAGAGTTGCACCACATCGAGATACGACGCGGTCTCCGCCTGCGTCAGCGCATCCTGCGCATTCAGTTGCGTACGCTGAGCATCCAGCTCTACCAGATACGCCGCGCTACCTGCTTCATAACGCGCATGTGCCAGTCGAGCCGCACGCTCACTTTGCGCGGCAGCCTCAGCCAGGCTGCGAACCCGTTGCTGCGACAGGCTATAGGTCGTCAGCGCGCCCTCGGTTTCCTCAATCGCATTCAGCACCACTTGCTCATAACGCGCTTGGGCACCCACTTCACGCGCCTGCGCCTCGCGCTGCCTTGCCTTGACACTGGCCAGGTGCAGAGCTGGCCAACTGACCGAGGGCATTACGCTGAACGCGCGGCTGCCGCTGTCGCCAAAATCCCCACCGCGCAAGGCCACAAAGCCGAGAAAACCGCCCAGGTCGATCCGTGGGTAAAGCTCGGCCGTCACTGCACCAATGTCCGCATTCGAGGCCGCCAAATCGCGTTCGGCGCTGGCGACATCGGGGCGTTGGCGCAGCAAGTCGCTGATCAGGCCAATCGGCAAGCGCGTGACCAGCGCCGGCAAGGGTTTCAGGTCGGTCAGCGCTTGCAGATCCTTGGGCCGCAAGCCCGTCAGTACGGCGAGTCGATAACGGCTGAGCGCCTGACGGGTTTCCAGACTCGGTAGTGTGGCTTGCACCCGTGCGCGCTCGGCCAGGGCGCTGGCCAGTTCGTCGGCGGTGCCGCGCCCGGCATCCACGCGGCCCTGTACCAGCGCCACGGTTGTTTCCTGATTACTCAGGTTGGCCTGGGCCACCGCTAATTGCCGTTGCGCGCCGCGCAGTTCGAAGTAGTGACGCGCCACGTCGGCGGTCACTACGATGCGGGTTTGTGCCAGGTCCGCCGCGACGGCCTCGGCGCGTGCCGAAGACGCCTGCGACAGGCGCTGCAGCCGTCCGAACAGGTCCAGCTCCCACTGCGCATCCAGGCCGGCCTGATAGGTCTTGGCCAGGTTGCGCTCACTGCTCGGGCCGGGGTTGGCCTGGGACAGGCTACGGGAATAAGCCCCGCTGGCGGTCACCGTTGGCAATTGGTCCAACTGACGCTGATCCAGCACCGCACGTGCCTCCAGCAACCGGGCTTGTGCAATGCGCAGGTCATGGTTTCGCGACAGCGCTTGATCGATCAGCGCATCCAGTTGTGGGTCCTGGAATTGTCGCCACCAATCCTGTTGCACGCGGGTGCTGCTATACAGGGCGGTATCGGGGCTTTGAGTCAGCTCTACTGCGGGCTCGCTACTGGCCCGGTAGTCCGGGCCAACGGTACAGCCCGTCATCCAGGCCGAGCAGACCAGCAGCGCGAGCGGACGAATCACGAAGGTATTAAAGGGGTGCATGTGTGTCTCCTTACACCGACTGAGCCGTGGCGGCGTCGGCTGCATCGGCAGCGGCCAGCGCACGGGCGCGGGGTGTGGTGGCCGCCATACGATGGTCGACGGCAATGAACGAATACATGGTCGGCAAAACCAGCAAAGTGAACAGCGTACCCACCAACATGCCCACCACGATCACCAGGCCAAGGTCATAACGGCTGTGGGCGCCAGCACCGGAGGCGAACAGTAGGGGAATCAAGCCCGCCACCATCGCCGCCGTGGTCATCAGGATCGGCCGCAAGCGCATCTTCGCCGAGTGCAGAATCGCCTCGCGACGATCCAGGCCCTGCTTGACCTGCATCTCATTGGCGAACTCCACCATCAGGATGCCGTGCTTGCTGATCAGTCCGATCAGGGTCACCAGGCCGATCTGCGTGTAGATATTGATGGTCGCCATGCCCAGGGCCAGCGGTATTAAGGCGCCGCAGATCGACATCGGCACGCTGATCAGAATGATCAACGGGTCACGCAGGCTTTCATACTGCGCAGCGAGTACCAGGTAGATCACAATGATTGCGAACAGGAACGCCATGACCAGCGCGCCGCTTTCCTGATGGTATTGGCGAGCATCCGAAAGCCAGTCGTAGGTGAAACCCGGCGGCAGCAGTTTGGCTCGCGCCTCGAGGAACTTCACCGCGTCGCCCATGGCCACGCCTGGGGCAGGAATCGCCTGGAAGATCGCCGAGTTGAGCTGGTCGAACTGGGTCAGTTGATTGGGCTCGACCCCGGTGGAGACGCTGACCAGGTTGGACAGCGGTACTTGCCCACCCGTGGCGCTGGTCACATAAAAGCGCGACAGTGCTTCTGGCGTCAGCCGTTCACCACGCAGGCTTTGCGGGATCACATCATAGGAGCGACCGTCCATGGCAAAGCGGTTGACGTAGTTTTCGCCCACCAGCACCGCCAGGGTGTCGCCCAGATCCTTCATGGTCACGCCCAGGCTATTGGCCTTGGTACGGTCGACTTTGATCTTGATCACCGAGTTGTTGTAGTCCAGGTCACTGTCGACCACCATGAACAAGCCGCTTTCACGTGCAGCGTGCTTGAGTGCTTCCATCGCCTCATAGACCACGCTGTAGTCACCGGCGCTCTTGATCACCATCTGTACCGGCAGGCCACCGGTCGAGCCCGGCAGTGAAGGCAACTGGAAGGCAAAGACGTTGCTGCCCTCGATGGTGTTGGCGCGACTTTGCATATCGCCCTGGATCTGGTCGGCGTTGCGCTCGCGTTTTTCCCAGTCGACGAAGTTGACCCCGCCGATGCTGTTGGATACGCCGTTGCTGCCGTTGATCAGCCACAGGTTGCTCTGCTCCGGCAAGGTCACCATGACGTCGTTCCATTGCTTGCCGAACTTCTCGACGTAATCAATGTTGGCGTTCTGTGGTGACTTGATTGCGGTCAGCACGGTGGACTGGTCTTCGGTGGGCGCCAGTTCGGTTTGGGCACGGCTGTACAGCCACGGCACACTGATCAACACAATGACCGCAATTGTGAACGTGACCCAACGGTGATGCAGCGACAGGTCCAGCACGCGGCCGTAAGCGCTGCCGAGGCGATGGAAGAAGCTCTCGGCCTTGCGCGCCATCCAGCCTTCGTTCATCTGGCTATTGAGCAGCAGTGAGCTCATGACCGGCGACAGCGTCAGCGCGATAATGCCCGAGACCACCACCGAGCCGGCCAAGGTGAAGGCGAACTCCTTGAACAGCGAGCCGGTCAGCCCGCCCATGAGGCCGATGGGGGCATACACCGCCGCCAGTGTCAGGGTCATCGCAATCACCGGCGCTGCCACCTCACGTGCGCCCAGCAGGGCTGCATAAGTGGGAGACTTGCCTTCTTCGATATGACGATGAACGTTCTCCACCACAATGATCGCGTCATCCACCACCAGGCCGATGGCCAACACCATCGCCAGCAAGGTCAGCAAGTTAATACTGAACCCGAACATCGACATGAACGCGGCTGCACCCAGCATCGAGAGGGGAATGGTGACCACCGGAATGATCACCGCCCGCGCCGAGCCGAGGCTCAAGAAAATCACCAGTACCACGATGGCGATGGCTTCGCCCAGCGTACCGAGTACTTCATCAATCGATGCGCTGATAAAACGTGCCAGCTCAAACGGCACAGCGACTTTCACGTCCGGCGGCAGGTTGGCGCGGATGCCCGGCAGCAGTTCGTTGAGTTTCTTGACGATCACCAGAGGGTTGGCATTGGGTGCGGCATTCAAACCGAAAAACACCGCTTGCACACCGTCCATGGTGGCGCTGGTGTCGGTGGACGCCGCGCCCAGTTCCACCGTGGCGATATCGTTCAGGTGCACCACACCGGCAGCGCTGGACTTGACCACCAACTGGCGAAACTCGGCGACATCGACCAGGTCGGTGTTGATCTGAATGTCCGACACCACATACAAACCCTTGGCCTGGCCGGGCGCAGCCTGCACGTTGTTATTCAACAGGGCCTGGGCCACATCGCTGCCGGAAATCCCGTGGGCGGCCATGCGATTGGCATCCAGCCAGATACGCATGGCCATTTTCTGCCCGCCGTTGAGGTCAATGCTGCCGACCCCTTCGATGGAAGACAGTTGCGGTTGCACCACGCGCTGCAAGTAGTCCGAGAGTGCAGCAGTGGACAGGGTCGGGCTGGAAAAACCCACATAGGCCACGGCTGTGGCTTCACCGGAGGATTTCACAATCACCGGGTCGTAAGCCTGCTCCGGCAAGCGGTATTTGACCTCGTTGACCTTGGCCATCACCTGGGTCATGGCCTTGTTGGAGTCGGCGTTGAGCTTCATGCGCACAGTGATCACGCTTTTGCCCTGGGTCGACGTCGAACTCATGTAATCGACGTCTTCCACGGTGGCGACCGATTGCGCGATGGCCTGGGTGACGAAACCCTGCATCAGTTGCGGCGAAGCACCGGGGTACTGGGTGGTGATCGTCAGCGTGGAGCTTTCCGTCAGCGGGTACTGACGAATCGGCAGGTTGTTTATGGCCAGCAGCCCCATCAATAAAATCAGGGTGCTGACCACCAGCGCCAACACCGGGCGCCGCACGAACAAGTCGGTGAATTTCATTTTTCAGATCCTTGGTGTATCAGCGGCTTGCGGCCTGATCGAGCCCGACGGTGTCCTTGAGCGCGATGCGTACCAGGGCGCCGCTGCTCAAGCGCAACTGCCCGGAGGTGACCACGCGATCACCGGCCTTTACGCCGTCAAGCAGCACGACCCGGCCGTCCGAGCGCTCGCCGGTCTTCACGTAGACCTGGCGTACGGTGTTGGTCAGCTGCGTATCAGCGCCCTCGACCACGTAGACAAAGTCACCGTAGGCGCTGTAGCTCACGGCTGTTTCAGGCACGCTGATCACGTCTTTTTTGGCTGGCAGATGGACTTCGCCATTGGCGTACATGCCGGGTGACAACAGGTTGTCCGGATTCGGAACCGTGGCCTGGACCAGCACCGTGCGGGTGCCAGGGTCGATACGCGGTTCGAGGGTACTGACGTGGCCCTTGAACAAGCGCTGCGGGTACGCGTCTACGCTGACGCTCATCTCCTGGCCCGTTTTGAGCTGTGCCAGGGCACGTTCGGGCAGGGTGATGTTGGCGTACAGCGTCTGTGCGTCGGTCAGCGACACCATGGCATCGCCGGCCTGCACGAACTGGCCCAGGTTGACCTTGCGCACACCCAGCACGCCGGTGAAGGGCGCCTTGATGCGTTTTTGATCGATCAGCGCCTTGATCCGCACGATATCGGCCTGGGCCTGGGAGTAGGCGGACTGCACTTGATCCAGTTCCTCTTGCGTCGCCGCCTGCTGAGGCAGCAAACGCTGGGTTCGCAGTAACTGGGCCTTGGCGTTGGCGGCCTGGGCCTGAAGCCTGGCCAGTTCGCCTTGTTCCGGCGCATCGTTGAGCTGCACCAGGGTTTGCCCGGCTTTCACCCGCTCGCCGGGTTGGAATGCAATGGAACGTACCAGGCCGCCGCTTTCGGCGGTGACCATGACTTGGCGGGTGGCTTCCAGTTCGCCGATACCCGCCAGAGTGTTGGGCATATCGGCTTGCGTGGCGGTGGCGACGGCCACCTGGATGGCCGGCGCAGCCGTTCCGGCCGACGTTTGGGTAGGTTGGGCAGAGGTGGACTGCCGGTACAGGCCGACGGCGCCGCCAATGGCGAGCACCGCAGCAATCGTGACGCACACTTTAAGTTTTTTATTCATGATTCCGGTACTGACGTAAGGCAAAAAATTAAGAACCCTGAGGGTTCAACGGTGACGAGCGCTCAACCGGGTTGTTGATGCGCATGAGGGAGTCGGACCCGTGCAGCGAGAATCGCCAGCACGGCACCGAGCCCCAGAAAAAAGACCAAGGCGGCGAGCACGCTCGGGGCAAGCCCCATCGAATCCACCAGTAGCCCAAGCGGAATAGGCACAGCGTTGAACAGGTAGATGGTCATATAGAAATACGCCACCAACTTGGCGTGGCAGTTGGCAGGTGCCAGCTGATTGATCAGCCGCGCACTGCCGACAAAAATGGCCCCGTAGGCATAGCCGCCGATGACCAGGGCCAACGCGGCGAGCGTCAGCGAATGGGCCGAGAAGGCCGTCAGCAGGAGCAGGAACGCTGCACACTGGGCGAGCAGGCCAGAACGCAACGCGCGCGCTGCATCCAGGCGTTTGCAATACAGCTGGCTGGCCCCGGCGATCAACAGGTATACCGCCATGCTGTAGCCAAACATCCCACGGTCATTCAAGCCCAGTTGCTGTTCGGCAGCGCCAGGGCCAATCACGAAAACGCAGGCCGTGAACGACCAGCTGAAAAACACCGACCATGCGCACAAGTGGAAGGGCCGACCAATACCCCGCAGGCCTTCACGTAGCGACGCTTGTACTGTATGAGCGGCGGTTTGGGCCTGGAGGGTGTGACGCGGCCAGAGCGCCAGTATGCCGAGGGCGGCGACAGCGACCAGGGCCATGATCGACCAGAAGGGCAGGCTGGCGGGGTACAGGTTCAGTTGCAACGCCACGCCGCTGAGTACCGGGCCGAAAGCCAACCCCAGGATCATTGCCAAGGTGGCCAGCGTCGCCGCCAGCTTGCCGTTGTCGAGCGGGCCGAACCGTACCAGCGTTACGTTCACGGCAGTGGTCATGATTCCCGCACCAAGCCCCGAGATGGCGCGGGCCGCACATAGGGCCCACAACGAATCGCATTCGGCGCACAACCAGGCGCCGATAAGCACCAGTGCAATGGCTGGGAGCAGCAAAAAACGCTGGTCTTTGACATGGCCGGCGATGCGCGCCAGGGTGATCAAAGCCAGCAAAACACCGGCACCGTAGGCGCCGAATATAAAGGTCAGGTCCACAGCGTTGATCTGCAGATGTTCTTGGTAAAACGGGTACAGCGGCGTGGGTGCGCTGCTGTTCATGAGCGCTGCGGTCAGTGACAGCGCAAGAAAAAACAACAAGCCTTTTGAGCTGTGTTTATTGATATCGACGGACATGAGTCTCCCAGCCCAGCGCTCAGGGCTTTTGCCGAGTGAATGTTTGCAAGCGGGATGTGAATGCGGTTTAGAGGGCTTTGCCCATTGGCAAATGATACGGACCGGTGCGATTGGCACCATGCCCGAAACCCCAGGCTTCATTCGTCATCGTCCAGGGAGCAGCGTCAGCAACGCTTGAGAAGTGACCGGGCGGGTGTGGACCACCACGCCCGGCTGGAGCGGTTTACCAGTAGCGTGGTTGCGGGAGGATGCGGGTCGGTTGTTTCAGGCTTGTTGCAGTGTTAAAGGCGAACGACGGATAGGCGCTCCAGTTGAACACCGGATAGCTCACCACAGGCGCGCTCCATACGGGCGGCGCGACGACATAAGCAGGGCGTGAGGCGACCGGTCGATTGATCACCACACCCACACCATTTTGAGCGCTTGCGGCGGCTCCACCCGTCACAATGGTGCCAGGCTTGAGGCTGCTACCAGACCCAGTCGTACCGCCGAAGTGGATCGGGCCCTGGATGTCGATATTGCCGACCAGACTCAACGGGCCTCCATTACGCAGCACGCCCTGATTGTTCAGATCGCCAGCGATCGACAATGCCTGCTTGGCGTCCAACACGCCTGTGGAAGCGATTTGTACCTTGCCGTCGGCCGTGACTTTCAAGTCGCCGGTCAGGGCCTTGACGTTGCCTTGAACGTTCACGCCTACGCCAGTCGACTTGCCGACCAGGCGAATCGAGTCGGCGTGCATGCTCCCCAGCTGGGCCACATCGATGGCGATGTCGGCTTTGCCATCCGCACCCAGGTGCTTGAGCACAGTGGTTGGGTCCATCGCGTCGACTTCGCCTTTCAAGGCCACGGCGTTGAGCTTTTTGGCTTGCAACTGCGCATTGATCTGCAGGGTACGTGCGACCAGGTCGACCTCGTTGGCACCGGACGCGTCAAGGCCAGCACCTTCCACGCGGATCTGGCCGTGGTCGGTTTGCAATCGAGCCACCTGGCCGTTGGCGTCCAGTACCGCCGTGCCCGCTACCAACGACACGCGATTGGCGTTGATAAAGCCAGCGCCGCTGGCGGTGATGCCATTGGGGTTGGCGATGATCACGCGGGCGCTCGGCCCTGCGACTTCAATCAAGCCATTGAGACTTGAGGCGGTTTTACCGGTGACTTCATTGAGAATGACGCCGGCAGAGGTTCCGTTGAGCAGGCTGTTACCGGCAATGGCGCCGCCCAGGGTGGTTTGGGCACCTGCGGTGCTGTTGTTGAGGATCAGCCCGGCAGGGCCGACATTGAACTCGGTGAAGCGGTTGTGGGAAACACCGGCGGCATTCGGCGCGGCAATGTTGACCACCGGGGTGTCGTTGATCTGCGACAGTGCTGCATTGCGCGCAGCGCTTGGGTCCAACGTCAGGGCGGGTTGCGCTTGCGCGTTATTTTGCAGCAGCGGCAGGCTGCCCATTAGGGCGAGGGCCAGCAGCGTGCGCTTGGACGGGCGCCGAGTGGGTTGAATCATTGGGTTCATACAGACCTCAAGGGTTGAAGGTTTAAAGAGGCGTCCCGCAGCAGTGACTGCGGGCGCCGGGTGAGTGCACTGGGTGGCACTCGGATTCCCATCCCTGGGAAAAAGCGTTCGCCTAGAAACGGCTGCTCAGAGAGAAATCGACGGTGGGCGTGGCGGTGCTCATCTCGTCGGTGCTCTTGATCGGCATGCCCAGGGCCAGGTCGTAACCAAAGCGGCTGACATTGCCGCGCAAGCCGACAGCTGCGCCGATCAATGGCTGTCGACCTTGCCGCTGGCCGCCCACCGGCGACACCGCACCGGCATCGAGCGCCGCATACGCCTGGCTGCCACTGAAGGCGGTGATGGACAGCTCATTGCGCAGGGTCCAGCCAGTGGGGCCGGCGAGGGTGGTGTTACCGTCAAACCCGCGCACGCTGTAGCGGCCGCCGATCTGCATGTATTCGGTCGACGGCACTGGCACCGGCGCATATTGGTAGACCAGCGCGTTGCGATAGCCCAAACGCATTGCGCCCAGGTCAAACGGAATCTCAAACGCCGCCTTGGCAGTGAACAGGTGATAGCGACCGTTCCAGTCCTGTTGCTCATAGAGCGCGCCGGGCGTTTTGCTGAGTCCGGGCAGTGAGCCGCGCACACCAGCCTGCACCGTTGACTTGCCAAAGCGCAGGTTTGCTCGGTGGGTCAGGCCAAGTTCATAGCTGGTGATCTGCCGGTGCAATTGCTGCAGTTCGGTAGAGGCTACCCAGGCGCGATCCTCACGATTGACCAGGCGAGCGTTGAGCACACTTTTGCTGCGATTGGAGCGACTCACCACGTAGTCCAGCCCGGCATCTATACGTCGGGTGCGGGAGCTGAATGCAATGCTTCGTCCGCCGGGGTCTTTGAATAAGGCTTGCTTGCTGGTCCACTCGCTGGCACCGAACGACAGCAGGGCATAGCCTGCGGGCACGTTCCAGGCCAGACTTTTTGCCGAGGTCCCACGGGTGTGGTTATTGAGGTCGGTGTCGGTGCTGTAGGTCAGCAACAGTTGGTCGTAAAGCCCGGCCGGCGAGTCGATGGCCACAATCCCACCGAGTTGGTGACGGCCCGTGGCGTCGATACCGCTGTTATCGACGGTCAGCAAGCCAAACACCCGACGTGCCTGCGGCGGTTGCTGGATGATCACATCGCTTTCACCCAGGTCGGCGCCCGGAATCAGATTCAGCGCCGTCGCTGCCTGGCCTGGCAGACGGCGCACATTTTCCAACGCCTGATCCAGGTCACGCACGTTCAACAGTTCGCCTTTTGCTGCGGGAAAGGCCATGCCTGGCCAGCCAAGCGATGCCGGTGGCTGATCAATCTTGCCCATGCGCCCAGGGATAAGTTGGACGATCAAGTGCCCGCTGCTCAGGTCTTGAGCCGGTATCAACACCTGGGTAGTGATGTATCCGCGCGCCATCAGTTGTGCTGCTAACCAACGGCGATAAACCGTCAACCCTTCGCCACCCACACAGTGCCCCAGGATCGCTGGCGCGCGCTCCAGCCAGTCGAAATCATCTGCACCTTTCCACTCCACAGTGCGGATAAAGAAACAGGGTGATTCTTCCGGCAGCTTAAGCGCATTGGCGAAGGGCAGGGGCGTTGCGGTCAGTGCATCCGGCTTTCCAAGTGCCTGAGCTTGTAAGCTTTTCAGTTGGTGGTCTTGCAGGCGTTGAGTGCTGGTGACGGTATCGATCGAGCTGGCCGCGCGCACGACCTGAATCGCCGTAAACAGCCATAGCGTCGTTACATACAGGATGGTTGTGATACAGGCGTGGAGGCCGAGCTTGCCGGGCGTTGATTTCATCCGCCTATGCTAAGAAGGCCGAGCGCAAGAAAAAATAAGATGAAGCTCGGCGGTTCAAGGAAATTGCGCACAAAGGGGGCGGGTGCGGTCGTATAAGTTCTGCGATAAATCGTACGAATAGCCTAACGTTCCGAGGGTAACCACAGGAGGTTATCGTCACGCACCCGCCGCCAACCTAAACTTCACGCACGTTCTTCACTCGACTATTGAGAGTTAAAACATGCGCTTACGAGACCTGGGCATCACCATTGGCACTGGCACCCCCGGAATATTCAACGCCATCACCGACGTGCCCGGCGTACGCGTCGGCCATCACACCCTCAATGCCGAAAGCACCGACGGCTCGATGCATACCGGCGTGACCATCATCGAACCGCGGCCGGTCGCAGCTCATCTGGCGCCGTGTTTTGCCGGCGTTCACGTACTCAACGGCAATGGCGATGCCACCGGCCTGGAGTGGATTCGCGAAGCAGGTTTGTTGACTACACCCATTGCCTACACCAACACCCACAGCGTCGGCGTGGTACGGGATGCATTGGTGGCTGCAGAGCGCGAGATGGGTAAGCAACACACCTACTGGTGCATGCCGGTGGTGCTGGAAACCTACGACGGCATTTTGAGTGATATCTGGGACCAGCACATCACGGCCGAGCATGTGCATGCGGCATTGGCGGATGCACGCAGCGGCCCGGTGCAGGAAGGCTGCGTGGGCGGCGGTAACGGCATGATCTGCCATGAATTCAAAGGTGGGATTGGTACGTCGTCTCGCGTGCTGAGCGCAGAAGAGGGCGGCTGGACCGTGGGCGCACTAGTGCAGGCCAACTACGGCGTACGCAGCGCCTTGCGCGTGGCGGGTTACCCGGTGGGCAGCGTATTGCAAGACACGCCTTCGCCTTATGACGGGTCGGTGAACGTCGGCGTGCCTGGCATGGGTTCCATCGTGATCACCATCGCCACCGACGCGCCCTTGCTGCCCCATCAATGTACCCGCCTGGCACAGCGCGCGAGTATCGGTTTGGCGCGGGTCGGTGGCGGCACCGAAGACGACAGCGGCGACATCTTCATTGCGTTCTCGGTGGGCAATGCCAGCTTGCCGGTTGCCAATCTCGGGCAACCCGGCCCGCCGACCACGGCCTTGCAGATGGTTAACAACGACTACATCTCCGCGTTGTTTGTGGCCGCGGCGGACGCCGTCGAAGAGGCAATTCTCAATGCTTTGCTGGCGGCGAACGACCTTCAGGGCCGTGGCCGGCAAGCGCTGGCGCTCAAGCCCGAACAATTGCTGGCAGCGATGGCAAAGGTGGGTTGGACGGCCCCGGTTCACTCCTGAGCCTGAAGGAACAACAGGAACAGCTCGGACTGGGATTTGATCCCCAGCTTGTTGTACATGTGCTTGCGATGCACCTTGACCGTTTCGGCAGAGATCGACAGCTTGCGGGCGATCTCTTTATTCGAGCAGCCACTGAGCATCAGTTGCGCCACCTCGGCCTCACGGGTCGACAACGCTGAGCTGATCTGCAGCGTCGGCGACAGCAGGCGCTCTTGCCAGTCCGTTGTCGGCTCTGCTGCCGGCGCGCTGTTCGAAGCCTGTTCAAGCACGCAGCGCTGACGCATCAGGCCGGCCACCCAGGGCTGGATCAACCGCAGCAGGGCCAGTTGCTCCTGGCTGAAGCGGCAACGGCTGCCCAGCGACAGGCTCAGGGTGCGCTGGGGATCGAGTTGCACATTGAGGTGGATTTCATCGGCGACCACGTTCAGGCGAAAGTAGCGCTGGTAATAATCGGTCTGCTCAAAACACTCAGGGGCAACGTCGTCCAGTTGAAACAGCCCACTTCGCGGTGATTCACGATTGGCCAGGTAAAAGGGATCGAGCAGGTAAAGCCCCTTGAGGTAGTCCTGGAACAGCGAGTCGGTGCCACCTTCCTCCGTAGGCGATTCAGCCAGTACCAGTGGCCTGCCAGGGTTGAAGATCAGCACCACCCAGCTGTCCACCGGCACATAGCGCCCGAGCAAACGCGTCATGGAGGCCCAGAAGTGCGGTTGGTCGAGGTTTTCGATCATCCGCCCGACCGCGTCATGCCAGGCCACGTCCTGCAAGGTCAAATTGGTTTCACTACCCATTGCGGGGTACCCCATTGAAGTGATTTTTTCCCATTACGCCGCACCCCATACTCATTTGAAGGCCCGGGTAAATTCGGGTTTCCATTTCGCCCAAGGACCTGCCATGAACATCGAACTCTTGCAGTTAGCCGGCCGCGACGGTGATACCGCTTATAACCTGGGACGCACCTTGGAGGCCATCGCCAACTGCAACGCGGATACCGACTTGCTGGTATTTCCGGAAACCCATTTGATGGGCTTTGTCGGTGGTGAACAACTGGCCAACGTCGCCGAGCCCCTGGACGGCCCGACGCTGCAAACCGTGCAACAGGCGGTGCGCCAACGCAATGTCTCGGTTGTGATTGGCTTGGTCGAACGGGATGCGGGCGCCTATTACAACACCTCGGTATTGATCACACCTGAGGGCATCGCTTTAGAGTATCGAAAAACCCATTTGTGGCCCTCCGAGCGCGCCGACATTACACCGGGTGATCGCTTTGTCACCACGCTCTGGAACGGCGTGCGTGTGGGCCTGCTGATCTGCTACGACATCGAGCTGCCGGAAACGGCGCGGGCGCTGGCGCAATTGGGTGCTGAATTGATCATTGTCACCAACGGCAATATGGACCCCTACGGTCCGGTGCATCGCACTGCGATCATGGCCAGGGCCCAGGAGAACCAGGTGTTCTGCGTGATGGTCAACCGCGCAGGGCAGGGCGATGACGGCTTGGTGTTCGCCGGGGGCAGTGCGGTGGTCGACCCGTTTGGACGCGTGCTGTACGAAGCCGGGCGCGAAGAAACACGCCAGGTGATCAGTCTGGACCTTACTCAAATCAATACGGCCCGCAGGGATTATCACTACCTCAATGATCGTCGGTTGCTGTTGCAAGGCGAGGCTGTGGAGCACCCCGACGGCCGCCGTGAACTGCTGATTCGCTGACCGCGTTTGTACCCTCCATAACAATAATCAGCTGGTGCGCAGGTGCCGGCCCAGGAGTTTGTGATGATCGCTATTCGATGTATGCAATGGGGACTGGCTGCCGTGATCAGCGGCGTAATGGCTTGCGCTCAGGCGGCGGAGTCAAAGGTCAATATCTATAACTGGTATGACTTCATCGCGCCCACTACGCTGAAGGATTTCCAGGCGCAGACCGGCATTCAATCGGCCTACGATGTGTTCGACAACAGTGAGGTCATGCAAAGCAAACTCATGGCCGGGCGCAGCGGCTATGACGTGGTAGTGGCTACCGGCGACCTGTTGCCGAACCTGATCAAGGCCGGTGTACTCAAGGAACTGGATCGCTCGCAACTGACCAACCTGTCACATCTGGATCCGGATATCCTGGCAAAGGTCAGCAGCAATGACCCCGGTAATCGTTTTGCCGTGCCTTATCTATGGGGCACCACCGGCATCGGTTACGACGTCGCCAAAGTCCACGCGCTCCTGGGTGACAACGCACCGGTAGATTCCTGGGACCTGATTTTCAAGGAAGAAAACCTCGCCAGGCTGGGCGAGTGCGGCGTGGCGATGCTGGATGCGCCCGCTGAAATCATCCCGATCGCCTTGCACTATCTGGGGCTGCCCTATAACAGCCAGAACCCGGACGACTATGTGAAGGCCCAGGCCCTGCTGTTGAAACTTCGCCCACACATCCGCTACTTCGACTCCTCGCGCTTTATCACCGATCTGGCCAACGGTGATATCTGCGCCGTCGTCGGCTGGGCGGGTGGCGTGATGGACGCTCGCAAAGCGGCCGACGCAGCCGGTAATGGTCGCCGGATCCAGTACAGCATTCCCAAGGAAGGCGCGCCGATCTGGGTGGAAAACCTGGTACTGCTCAACGATGCACCGAATCCCCAGCAGGGCTTGGCGTTCATCGATTACATGCTGCGCCCGCCGGTGATTGCCGCGTCGTCCAACTACCTCAGCTATGCCAATGCCAACAAGGACGCCAAAGCGCTGGTTGATGAGAAGGTGCGCGATAATTCGGGGGTTTATCCTTCCAAGGCAGTGCTGGATACGCTGTTTGCGCTGGAGCCGCTGCCGTTGAAGTTGGAGCGCGTGCGCACGCGGGTCTGGAGCAAGGTCAAGAGTGGGACCTGATCGTATGGCGGTTTTTTTGAATGTACCGGCGTTGTTTACCGCTCACAGATCTGAAATCTATGCGGCGATTACGGAGCACCCTGGGCGGCCAAATTGAGCTTGCGTAGCCAGGTGCTTATGGCTTCAACGAGTTCTACCTTGCATTCCACCGGCAACCAATGACCGCCGGGTAGGCTTGCCACGGTGAGATCTACGCAGGCCGCCCGCATTGGATCGCCCAGCTGATTACCTTTGATGGTGTTCATCTGATCGTAGTCGCCGTTCACAAACAGTACGGGCAATGACAAGAGGCCGCCATTTAACGCCCGGTGCGCATATTCAATGTTGGCATCGTCGTTTAAATACCAGGCGCAGGGAGCGCGGAAACCCTGCGCCTGGAAACTGCGCACCAATTGCGCGAAGTCTGCCGGCGGCCAGAGTGCAAGGTCTGGCTGGGTGAGGGGGGCCCGGTGCGCTTGGCCGAACCGCCCGCCTTTGCGGGTCACTTCGGCATTCGCTGCAATCTTGCCGATATTCGCCGGATCGCCTCGGCGATAAATCGACGCCAGCGATGCGGCTTTATCCGCATCAAGGTCAGCGACAGCGCACGCAAAGTGTGTGTTGTAGTAGCGGTAATAATCCCATTGACCGTCCGGATACGTGTCCGCCGGGTAGATTGAGCGGTCAACCAGTGGGACGAGCGTTGGCAGCGCGTTAGTGGCGGGGAAGTACGGGACCGAAATCAATACAACACCGCGACTGCGCTGAGGCTCATGAGCGACCAGTTCACCCGCCACGACGCTGCCCCAATCGTGGCCTACCCAAATGGCGGGCCTGCCGCCGAGATGGTCGTGAAGTTCTGCCATGTCGGCCACGATGTTTTCAAGGGTGTACGCCTGCGTGGGCGCGGGTGCAGAAGAACGACCATAACCGCGCATGTCGGGTGCAACGCAGTGCCAGCCTTGTGCTGCGAATGCTTGTATCTGTGCGCGCCAGATCAGACTGAGCTCCGGCCAGCCGTGCAGGAACAGCATCAATGGCCCATCTGCCGGCCCCATCTCTACATAGTGCGTCGTATGGCGCGGCGTATTGAGAACACGCGAGGTCAGCTTGGAAGTGGACACAGTCTCTCCTCATGCTACGTCGGCGGATAAACTCGAAGCGGCAACACTATACTGAGCGGTAGGCTTCATGTTTCGTTCCCATTCAGCGCTTCCAGCGTTCGAGGCAAGGTCTTGCGTGTGAATGAAATTTATCCAAGGTGGAATGCTTTTTCAGTACATACACTCAGGGAAGAGCGAAAGGCGGCAATAGCAGTCGCGTTTTTCAACACAGGTGCATTGAGGATCAAGTATGTTGAATGTTGACCAGCCCCCCACAACCACACGCGAACCCAGTGAATACGGAGGGCGTTCACTGCCGCTTCTCGTTTATGCTCGCTGAGAACCAGATATGACCACGTTCCCAGGCACCAGAGTGCTCCTGGTTGAAGACGAGGGCACCATCGCCATGTTGATCGAGGAAATGCTCGAAGACCTGGAGTGCACCGTAGTCGCCTCCGTGGCCCAACTCGCAAAGGCGATACACGTGGCAGGGGTGGTGGATGTCGACTTGGCGATCCTCGACGTGAACCTGGCTGGAGAATATGTCTTCCCAGTGGCGCGGATTCTGCGCGCACGCCACATTCCGTTTTTGTTCAGTACGGGCTACGGCGGCAGTGGCCTGCCGGAAGAGTTCAGGGGCTGTCCGGTGTTGCATAAGCCATTTGCGGAACAGGATCTGCGGTTGAAAATTGCGCTGACGCTGGAGTCTTAGGTAAGACCCACGGTATTGCGCAGGTAACGGGCCGGTGAGGTGCCCAGGGTTTTACGAAACATTGTGATGAACGAGCTGACTGACTCGTAGCCGAGCGCTTCAGCGGTTCTCTGCACTGATTGCCCTTCGGCCAGGCTTTGCAGGGCGACGATGATCTGCCATTGCTTGCGCCATTGTCCGAAGGTCAGGCCGGTTTCGGCTTTTACCAGGCGGGCCAGCGAGCGTTCACTCATGGCCACGTGGCGTGCCCAGTTCGCCATGGTGGCGCGGTTGGCGGGATCTCGCGCCAGGGCTCGGGCGATGGTACGCAACGGGTTTGAGGCGGGTAGAGGCAGGTAGAGTTGTTCGGTGGGGGCCAGTTCAAGCGCTTCGAGCAGTACGTGGGCCAATCGAGCAGTGCGTGAATCGGCCGGGTAATCCTGAGCCTGGCCGCTCAGGTGCAGGATCAGCTCAAGGATCAATGGCGACAGCGCCAAGGTACAGCAGCGATCCGGCAGCGATGCAGCGCCGGGCTCCACGAACAGAAAACACACCTGCCCGTTGGCTGTCACGCGGTTGCTATGGGCGACGCCCCCCGGAATCCACACGCCGAACCCTGACGGCACCATCCACACGCCATCTTCCACCGTACACACAATGCCACCGCAACACGCCACCACCAGTTGCCCCTTGCGGTGCTTGTGTACGGCAGACTCGCTGTCGTTGCGCTGGGGTTCCAGCATCAGCGCTACGGCGGGCTGGGACAGGGTGTCGTACTCAAACTGATCGACGTGGATTTCGGCCATGCAAGGTCATCCAAGGTTGTCCGGATTTGATTATATTTTGGCAGTGTACTCAATATCGGCAGTGGCAGTAATTCCCTAGCATCACCTACAAGCCTTGCCTTCCTTGGGCGGGCGATTGCTAGAACCTTCCGAATCCCGGTGCTTGCCATGCTTAGCGAAATCTCGATTGCCAACCTCTACTTTCCGCCCTTGTTGATCTACCTCGGTGCGTCCCTCCTGGCCTACCGGCTGCTCGAACGCCTGGCCGGTCGCTGGCTGGACCGAGCGTGGCACCCGGCGCTGGCGCGTTTTTTCGTCTCGCTCATCGTCGTGTCGACGATGGTCGTCCATTGCTGAGCGAGGCCGTGCATGTCTATCGTCAAACTGCTTAAAACTGCCGCCACCGTGGGGCTTGGCGTGCTGGCCCTGGTGTTTTGCCTGCAACTCTGGCGGGCTTACGTGCTGGCGCCCTGGACGCGGGATGGGCGGGTGAGTGCGCAGGTGATCCGCATTGCGCCCGAGGTGTCCGGCCAAATCGATCAATTATGGGTCAGTGACAACCAATGGGTGGCAAAGGGTGCTTTGCTCTATCGCATCGATACGCGTGCTTATCGATTGACCCAGCAGCAGCGCGCAGCGCAATTCGCAGAAGCGCGGAGTGTGTTCGAGCAGCGCAGTGCGCAGTTCAAGCGGCGCGCGCAACTGGGCGGCGCCATCGCCCGGGAAGAGATCGACAACGCAGCGCGTGACTTGGCCGTGGCCCAAGCACGTTTGGACGCGGCACGCAGCCAGTTGGCCCAGGCCCAGCTCGACCTTGACCGAACGACTGTGCGTTCGCCAGTGGACGGCTACGTCACGCAACTGCGGTTGCAGCCTGGTGACTATGCGCAGGCGGGTGCTACCAACCTGTTCGTGGTCGACGCTCATAGTTTCTGGATCACGGGCTATTTTGAAGAGACCAAGCTGCCGGGTGTACTCATCGGCGCACCGGTGTCGATCAAGCTGATGGGCTTTGACCCGCTGCTGCAAGGCCACGTAACAAGCCTGGGCAGAGGCATTGCCGACACCAATGAGTTGCGCAACGACAGCGGCTTGCCCCAGGTGAGCCCGACCTTCAGTTGGATTCGTCTGGCCCAGCGAGTGCCCGTGCGCATCGAGTTGGACAAGGTGCCGGACGGGGTAGAGTTGGCGGCGGGCATGACCGCCAGTGTCGAAGTGACGCAGCCGGGCGCCGCAGCGCGCTGGCGACTCACCCAATGGTTGCAGGCGTTCATGTGATGACTGGCCTGGCGACACGCTTGTTCGCGGCGATCCCTCGGCCCTGGACGTCTGCGACGTTGGCCTACGTGCTGCGCAGTATCCTGGCGGCAAGCCTGGCACTCTGGCTTGGCTTCCAACTGCATCTGGATTCGCCATTCTCGGGTGCGTCCACGGTGTTGTTGCTGGTGCAGCCCATCCAAGGGGCAGTGCGAGGCAAGGGTGTGTACCGGATGCTGGGCACCCTGGTCGGCATGGTCGCAGCCTTTGTGCTGATGGGGCTGTTCGCGCAACAGATGCTGTTGTTCATACTGGGCGTCGGTATATGGCTGGGCCTGTGCGTCGGTGCAATGACGGTTTTGCGTCATTACCAGGCCACCGCAGCAGTGGTGGCGGGCTATACGGTGTGTTTGGCGCTGGGCCCTGCCATCGTCGCCCCGGAGCAGGGCTTCGACCACATCATCACCCGTGGCACGGCGGTAGCGCTCGGCGTGCTCAGCTTGAGCCTGGTAGCGACGCTGTTCAGCGCCAAGACCATGGCGCATAAAGTTCGAAGCTCGCTCGTCGACGCCTGCGCGCGCAGTGCCCGGTTGCTCGCGGCAAGCCTTGTGGGCGAAGAGCCTGCGCAGCTGGCGACACAACGGCACCAGCTCGCGATCGATATCAGCAAGGTGGACGACCAGCTTGGGCTCGGCCGTGGCGAATCGTCGCTGATCCGCTCGCGGCAGCTGGCGATTCAGGCCGGCCTGGCGCATCTACAGTCGGCTGTGCTCGACGTGCACCCGGACGACCCCGACCCCGCAATCGACCCCGCGTTGCGCGCCCGCATAAGCACAGGCTTGCAGCAACTGAGTGAATGCCTGGCGCAGGCTCGCTGCGACTTTCGCGCCGCGGCCGCGACACTGGAGCAACTGCGTCGCTGGGTGGAGGATTGCGCCCACTCAAGCCCACACCTGCGGTTGCGCAGCGAACGCTTGGACGACCAACTGGCGGACTTGGGCGAGGCCCTGTTGAACTTCGCCAGCCTCGACCAGGCTCGCCGCGCACCGGTACGCGCCGTGGGGTATCACCGCCATTACGCGGATGCGGCGCGAAACGGCATCCGGGCACTGCTCGCCATACTGAGTGCGGGTGCGATCTGGTATTTCAGCGGCTGGGATCAAGGGCCCACATTACTGGCGGTGCTGGGGCCGTACTGCACCTTGGTGGCGACAGCTGCCGCGCCAGCCCAAGGTATCAGCGGTTTTATCCGCGGCACGCTCTACGCGATTGTGGCGGCGGCGCTGTGCAAATTCCTGTTGATGCCACAGATCAACGGCTTCCCTCTGTTGTTGCTGGTCATGGCAGGCTTCTGGTCGTTCGGCATCCATGCCACGAGCCAGCCGCGCCATGCCCTGCAAGGGGTTGCCTACCTGATCGGCTTCAACACCTTGGTCAGCACCGGCATGACCGCCACCTACGATTTCGTCGGTTTCGCCAACCAGGCGCTGGCCTGGATCGTGGCGATGATTGTGTGCCTCCTGGCGTTTCAGATCCTGCCCAAAGATCCAGCCAGGCAGATACGCGCATTGACACGTGCGCTGCACCGGCACACACGCCTGCTGTTACGCCAGGCACGTACAATCGATCATGCTCAATGGCAAGCGGAGCAACAACACCGGTTAGTTACGTTGAAGAGTTTGCTTGGCGCTGATCACCCGCACGCTGACCCGGCGGGCTACTTGTCGCTGCAACTGAGCAAGCAATTGAATCGGCTACAGCGCAAAGCCAGCGGTATTGAGCCGGCATCTCCCGTGGCCCGATGCGTGCAAAGCGGTGCGCGGCGGGTTGCACGATATGCCCATCATCCCGCGATCGGCGCCGCACAGGCGCGGCGCACATCCCGGTCGTTGAGCAGGCTTGGTGCGCCTCATCTGGCGAGCGGATATCAGCACTTGGCGCAGCTGCTGGAGCAATACGCGAACCTGGTGCTTTAGGGCTAACATGAGTCAATGCTCATGCTCAGCGCTTACTGCTAACTTGCCGGACACCCTATCTATGAGAGATCTGCCGCCCACCGCGACCTTGCGCGCTTTCGAAGCCGCCACTCGCCACCCGACCTTTACCGCGGCCGCGCAGGAGTTGCACGTGACCCAGAGCGCGGTCAGCCACCAGCTCAAACACCTGGAAGCGCTGTGGGGCCTGGCGTTGTTCGAGCGTGGCCAGTCGTTACGCCTGACCCCGGCGGGGGCTACGCTGGCGCCCATCGTGCGCGAATTCTTCATGAGCCTGGAGGCGACCCTGGCCGACCTGCGCGAGCAAAAGGGCAGGGTACGGCTCAAGGTCAGCACCACTTATTCCTTTGCCTTGAAATGGCTGCTGCCACGCTTGCCGAACCTCGCTCGCCAGCACCCCGAGCTGCTGGTTGCGCTGGACACCACGGACGACGTCATCCACTTTTCCGACGCCCAAGCGGATGTCGCGGTCCGGCTGGGCAAGGGGAATTACCCGGGCCTGTATTCGGAGTTTTTGTTCGGCGAGCAGGTGTTTCCCGTGGCCAGCCCCGAACTGTTGCGGCGCCTTGGCACCCCGGGCAGCCCCGCCCATTTATTGGACTTCCCGCTGCTGGCCCGCGATGGCGCCGAGCTGGCACCGAAATGGGAGGTCTGGTTTCAAGCCGTGGGGCTGGCCTTTACGCCGCTCAGGGAAAGCGTCAGGTTTGGCGATACCAACATGACCGTCGAGGCGGCCTTGCTCGGCCATGGCATCGCGTTGGTGCGCAGCGGGCATGTGGAGCAGGAAATAAGTGACGGCCGCCTGGTGCGCCTGTTCGATGTGCCGTTCCCGTCACCGCTTGCCTACTATTTTGTGTGCCCCAAGGGCATCGAAACCCAGCCGCATATCCTCAGCTTTCGTCAATGGCTGATGAGCGAGGCGCTGAAAGTACAACGGGCGGATCAATGAGGTATGAGTATCTGTTCATGCTGTGATGAGCAGACTTCGCTGTAAGCCGGGGGCTTGGCTTGCCTAAGATGGCGCATGCCTACTCATATCATCTTCCTGGTGCTGTTCGCCGCACTGCTTCATGCCAGCTGGAACGCGCTATTGCGTGGTGGTGCCGACCGGCTATGGTCGATGACTGTCATGTGCATGGCCATTGCCTTCACCAGTCTCATCGCCGCTACGTTCATGGTGACGCCGGCGATTGAGAGCTGGGGCTATGGAGTGCTTTCGGCGTTGCTGCATGTTGGTTACAACCTGTTCCTGGTGCGCAGCTACCGGGTGGGCGACCTGGGGCAGATCTATCCGATTTCCCGGGGCTCGTCGCCGGCGCTGATTACCCTGGGGGCTGCGGTATTTGCCGGAGAACGCATCGCCCCCGGCGAGTTGCTGGGGATTGCACTGGTGTCAGGCGCGATTATTTCCTTGGCTTTCAGCGGGCGTCGGTTATCGGTTCCCAGCCTGCCTTATGCGCTGGGAACGGGCTGTTTCATCGCGGCCTATAGCGTTGTCGACGGCATTGGCGCCAGGCTCTCCGGTGCGCCGCTGGCCTATACCGTATGGATGTGTGCACTGTGGGGCGTGATGATGCCTGCGGTGTACATCGGCCTGCGCGATGCCCGCAGCTTATGGAGCGCTCGGCCCGGTACATTGGCCGCAGTGGTCGGCGGGCTGGTGTCTTTGCTGGCCTATGCAATTGTGATCTACGCGATGAACGAAGCGCCGTTGGGCGCGGTATCGGCATTGCGCGAAACCAGCGTGTTGTTCGCGATGTTGATTGGCTACTTTTTTCTTGGCGAAACCCTTACCGCGCGCAGGGTCCTGGCGTGCGTGGTGATCGCCAGCGGCACCCTCATCATCGGCTGATACAGCCATCTCCCAAGGAGGTATTTTCAATGATTGACGTCTCGCAGGCACCGCTGATCCTGATCACCGGAGGCAGTCGCGGAGTGGGTGCCGCGACCGCCCGGCCATCGACCGCAGGTTCGGGCGCCTCGACGTACTGGTCAATAATGCCGGCGTGCTGGCGACTCAGTCGCGTCCGGAGGATCTGAGCCTGGAGCGCATGCAGCGCATCCTCGCGGTCAACGCCATCGGCCCGTTGCCCGTGTGGTTAAAGGTGAGCAACTGGTAGAACGGTGCCGGGCCCTGGAGGTTGCTTACACTGGCCCTGAAGCCTCGGTTGTTTCACTTGAGGCGAGTGTGGCAGAGGTTGAAGGCGCGATAGATGATCTTGAGCAGGCGCTGTTGAGTTTTCAGCAGGGTGGGGCGTGAGCCGTATGGTCTGGTTCAAGCGGAGGTGAGGCAGTTGGTGTAGGAAATTTCTGTGGGTGCTATTGCTGCAGTGCAAGCAGAGTGCTTGTATGCTTGCGCCCAGAAACCGGTGGCCTCTGTAAGTGCCGACGTTCGAATGATGGCTGGACTGGAAACCGGACTTCCTTAAGGTGCTGACGTGAAGCGCGATACCCGCCTTGTGATGCTTTTGCTGTTGGTGATTGGTTGCTCCCTGACCTCGTTGACGATCTGGAAGGTTCTGTCTTCGCGTGAGCGCGCGCTGGCGGAAGTGGATGTGCATGGTTTGAACCTGACCCAGGCACTCAATACCTATACCGAAGGTATCGTCCGGCAAAGCGCGCTGTTGTTGCTGGGCCTGGTCGAGCGCCTCGAAACCGAAGGCAGTGGCCCTGTGCAAATCGAGCGTATCCATGCGCTGATCAACCGCCAGCAGCCGCTGATGCCGCAGCTCAGTGGCATCACGGTGTATGACCGTCAGGGCGGCTGGTTGATGTCCTCCAACCGGCGGATTCCAGAGGGGGCCAATAGCAGCGATCGCGCCTATTTCATTCATCATCGTGACGATCCGAGCCCTGAGCCGTTCATTGGCCCACCGATTCAGAGCCGTGCCAATCAGGAATGGGTGGTTACCGTCAGCCGCCGATTCAATGATGCATCGGGCAATTTTGCCGGGGTGGTCGCGGTGACGCTGGGGGTGGAAAACTTTCTGCGCGTGTTCGGCAAGCTTGACGTTGGCCAGGAGGGTGCCATCGGCTTGTCCTACACCGACGGCACGTTGCTGGTGCGCTATCCCTTTCGTGAACAGGACATGGGGCGCAATTTTTCCAAGTCGCCTATCTATGCCAAGTATTTCGATCAGCCTTTTGGCACCACCGCGCATACCTCCAGCCTGGATGGTGTGGAGCGGCTATATGCCTTTCGCAAAAGCGAAACGCTGCCGCTGATTACCACCGTCGCGCTGGGCAAGCATGAAGCCCTCGCGGCGTGGCGCATCGAGGCGGCACTGTCGGCAGTCGTGGTGGCGGGCTTGCTGGGGTTGACCGGGCTGATCGGCTGGTTCCTGATCCTGGATATTCGCCGGCGAACCGCGGCGGAAGAGGCGCTGCGCGTCGCCCAGCAACAGTTGCTCGATTCCAATCGTCAATTGGCGTTCCTGGCGATGAAGGACGCGTTGACCGGTTTGGCGAACCGCCGTTGTTTCGATGAAACACTGGCTCTGGAAGCACGCCGGGCGCAGCGCGAAGGCACGTCGCTGGCGTTGTTGATGATCGATATCGACCATTTCAAACGCTACAACGATGCCTTCGGTCACGTGGTCGGCGACACTTGCTTGCAGAGGGTCAGCAGGCTATTGGAACGATGCGCGCGACGACCGTCAGACCTGGTGGCGCGTTATGGCGGTGAGGAAATGGCGATCATCATGCCCGGCACCGACAGCGAAGGCGCGGCGGTGGTCGCGCAACGGATCCTTGACTCGCTGCAGCACGAAAACATCACGCACCCAGGCAGCCCGTTCGGTTACGTCAGTGTGAGTATCGGCATTGCCGCGGGCACGGGTTTGCGTCTGGAACCGCCGCTCGGATTGATCGAGGCGGCTGATCAGGCGCTTTACTCGGCGAAGGCTGCGGGACGCAATGGATTTTCCCTGCAAGCCACGGGGCCTTGATTGTCTGCTCTAACCTCACATACCCAGCGTCGGAATCATCACTTCACCACACTCCATGAGTTGGCCTGCCGTGACTTCCAATTGCGCAGTGGGCTTGGCCGCATAGCCAGCGATGAAGCCGGCGCTTAGCAGTAAAAGGCACAGGAAGGCTTTTCTCAGAATCATGCGCGCAGTTCTCAAATTAGGTCGCAAGGGAAATGCACAGATTGTGTATTCGAGAAAAGGTTCCTGAACAAGGCTTCAAACCGATAACTGATCACCAATAGGCAGACGCCGAATACGCGTGCCGGTGGCCGCCGCCAGGGCATTGACCAGCGCAGGCGCCAGCGGTGCCACTGGCGGTTCGCCAATGCCGGACGGCACGCTTGCCGACGGCACGATATGCACCAGCACCTCAGGCATTTCATAGATGCGCAGGGGCTCGTTGTTGTGGAAGTTGGATTGGTCGACCTTGCCGTCGGTCAACGTGATCGCTTCACGCAGGGCCGCGGAGAGCGCGAAACCCACCGAACCTTCAACCTGAGCGCGAATGACATCGGGGTTGACCGCAATGCCGCATTCCACCGCGCAGACCACACGGTCCACTTTGAAGGTACCATCGCGTTGCACGGTCACCTCGGCCACCTGGGCTACCACCGAGCCAAAGGCTTCATGCAACGCCACGCCCCGGCCCCGACGCTCGTCCTGTTTGCCGGGTGCCAACGGCTGGTCCCAACCGGCCTTCGACGCTACCAGCTTGAGCGCTTCAAGGTGACGGGAGTGCCCCTCAAGCATTGCCAGGCGCCAGGCCACCGGATCCTGCCCGGCCATTTGGGCGAGCTCGTCGAAAAAGCATTCGGTGGAAAACGCGTTATGGGAATGGCCCACTACCCGCCACCACTGTATCGGTATCGGGATATCGTCGGGGGTGTGCAGGTCCACGCGCAGATTGGGGATTCTATACGGCAGCGTCGACCCGCCCTCTACCGAGGTGGAGTCGATGCCATCCTTGATGAAGGCGGCGAAGGGCGAGCCGGCGAATACGGACTGGCCCACCAGGCGGTGCTGCCAGGCGATCAGTCGGCCTTGCTCATCCAGGCCGGCGCTCAAGCGGTGGTGATACATCGGTCGGTAGTGGCCGGCCTGCATGTCGTCCTCGCGAAGCCACACCAGCTTCACCGGGGCCTTGCCATCGATGGCCTTGACGATGTGTGCGTTCTCCAGCACGTAGTCCGCGTCCTTGCTCGCCCGCCGACCGAAACTGCCGCCGGCGTACAGCGTGTGCACGCGAACCTGCGCAGGTGGCAAGTCGAACAACTGCGCCAGCACCTTCTGCACATGTGACTGCATCTGCGCGCCATGCCAGGTGTCGCAGCCGTCCTTGGTCAAGCTGACCACGCAGTTCATCGGCTCCATGGCCGAATGGGCGAGAAACGGAAAATCGTACTCGGCGTGCAGCGTCCGCGCCGCGCCTGCCAGACCGGCGATGACGTCACCTTCGTCGCGCGCAATTGTGCCCTGGGTTTTGGCCAGTTCGCGATAACGTTCGAGCATCTGCCCGGAGCTTTGCTTGAACGCGCCGCTTTCGTCCCACTCAACCGTCAGGGCGTCACGGCCTTTCTTGGCGCTCCAGGTGTCTTTTGCCACCACCGCGACACCGCTGGGGACCTGCACCACATGCATGACGCCGGGGAGGGCCAGGGCCGCCCTGGCATCGAAGGATTTCACCTTGGCCCCGAAGCGCGGCGCATGGGCGACCACTGCGGTGAGCATTCCAGGCAAATGAATGTCCTGGGTGTAAATCGCCTTGCCATTGACCTTGTCGGCCGAATCCTTGCGCGCAAGGCGCTGGCGCCCGATCAGTTTGAACGCACCGGGCTCCTTGAGCTTGACCTCGGCGGGTACCGGTTGTTCGCCGGCGAGCTTGGCCAACTGGCCCAGTGTCGCCTGTTTGCCTGACGCCGGGTGCCGAACCACACCATCAGCGACCTCGATTTCCTGCGCCGGCACCTTCCACAACCAGGCCGCGGCAGACACCAGCATGGCGCGTGCGGTGGCGCCGGCTGTACGCAGTTGCTCCCAAGAATTGGCGATGGAACTGCTGCCGCCAGTGCCTTGCATGCCCAACAGCGAGTTGTTGTAACGCGATTCGGCCGGGGCGCTTTCCACGCGCACCTGTGCCCAGTCGGCATCCAACTCCTCGGCGACCAGGGTCGCCAGGCCGGTGTAGGCCCCCTGGCCCATTTCCAGGTGCTTGGAGATGACGGTGACGACGTTGTCCTCGCCGATGCGCAGGAAGGCGTTGGGCTCGAACGTGCCCTGGCGGCCTTTGCCGCTGGTGCCATCGGCCACCGACCAGGGCAAGTACATGGCCAGGGTAAGGCCCGCCGTACCCTTGAGGAAGCGACGGCGGCTTTGGTTTTCGATAGACCGGATCATGCTGATTACCTCGTTGCTCAGGCCAGCGACTTGGCCGCTTCATGGATGGCCGCACGAATACGTACATAGGTGGCGCAACGACAGACGTTGCCCCCCATGGTCCGGTCGATGTCGGTATCGGAAGGTGCGCGATTGGTTTGCAGCAAGGCCACGGCACTCATGATCTGGCCGGATTGGCAATAACCGCACTGCACCACGTCGAGGCGCTGCCAGGTGTCCTGGACCACTTTGCCAGTCGGGGTCTGGCCGATACCTTCGATGGTGACGATCCTGGCCCCGGTTGCTGCCGACACGGGCGTAACGCAGGCGCGTACGGCCTGGCCATTGAGGTGTACCGTACAGGCCCCGCACAGCGACATGCCGCAGCCGAATTTGGTGCCGGTCAGTTGCAAGGTGTCGCGCAGCACCCACAGCAATGGCGTATCGGGGGCGACGTCGACACGCATGTCCTGGTCATTGATATTAAGCGTGATCATCAAGGAGTTCTCCGACTCGTTAGTATTGCAACGGCTTATTCAGGGCAGGGCTGGCCTGCGGCGCCCCACACGGTCATGTCCTGCACGTGCGTCTCGAAGCTGCCGGGTGGGGTGGAGCGTCCAGGCCCTGGCGCCCAGGCCCAGGGAATGAAGCCGTCGACCTTGGCGTCATGGTGCAGGTGCTCGACCAGGCCCGCCGCATCCCGACCGCCGTTGCGCTTGGGGTCTCGCAGTTGTGTACAGATTTGGGCGCCGGTCTTTGCGAACCACTCGAAGGCCACCGGGGCAAGCTGCCACGGCAGGCCGACGTGGGGCGGCATATGTGCGGCGACGTTCGGCGTGGCGGAACTGGCGTGACAGCTTGAACAAGACAGGGTCTCCACGCCGATTCGCGAGTCGCCGGCGTGGACGTTCATGCCGTGCGGGCGGGTCTTGTTCTCGCCGGCTATCGTCCACATGGGAATGTTATCGGGGCCGACGTGGCAGTTGGCGCAACGCGGATGCGTCACCACCGCCTCGATCCGCTGCCAGGCTTTCAAGCCTTCGGCTTTACTGACGCTACCGGCAGCGGGCAGGGGAGCGCCTGTGCTGTCGGCCAGCGCCATGCTTGAAATGGGCAACGCCAGGAGAAAGGCGATCAGTCCTGTTTTCATAATTATGGTCCTTCAGGCGAACTCACGGTGCAAGACAGGCAGGTTAGGTGAGCCGCGCGGCCAGCGTTTGCACAAAAATGACGATTACTTGCCTGAACCGCAGGATTGGGCAAATCAGCATTTTTACCGGCAATACTTACTGCTACCCTTTGTCGATTCAGGCAGGTAATTCGCCAAGGCAGGGTGATTCGATTGAAAGACGCAGGTATGTCCCCGATTGCAGAGTTGTCTAACGCTATCGAGCGCTTTGCCAGGACCGACGGTGACTTTGCAACGGCGCTGCCCGCGCTGACGTTGCACCGCCGGCACGGTGTCAGCGAGCCGATGCCGTGCATCTACAGCCTGGGCGTGGGCATCATTACCCAGGGCCACAAGCACATCATGGTCGGTGACAGGTTATTCAATTACGGCCCTGGTCAACTGATGCTGTCGACCTTCGACCTACCGGTCACTGCCCACGTCACACGCGCCTCACGACGCGAGCCACTGCTGGGCATGATGTTGACCCTGGACATTGCGCAGATCGCCCAAGTGGCCTTCGAAATGGAGTCGACCCTGTCGCCCGAGGCCGGCTACGAACCTATCTCCGTCAACGTGCTGCAGCCGGCGCTGCTGGATGTCTTGTTGCGACTGGTGAGGCTGCTGGATGAGCCGCAACTGGTTGCGTCGCTCGCACCGCTGCTGCAACAGGAAATCATTGTGCGTTTGCTGGCAGGCCCTCAGGGCGCCCAATTGCGGCATATCATCGGCGACGGTACGCCGCGTCAGCGCATGGCGAAGACGCTTTCCTGGTTCAGGAAAAACTTCAAGCAAGCCTTGAGCCTGGACGCTCTGGCGGCACACGCGCATATGAGCCCAGCGACATTCCGTCAGCATTTTCGCGATATCACCGGCATGAGTCCTTTGCAGTTCCAGAAGCAGATGCGTCTGCAGGAAGCGCGGCAACTGATGCTCAATCAGGCCTTGGACGCAGGCCAGGCGAGCAGCCTGGTGGGCTATGAAAGCGCCTCGCAATTCAGCCGCGAATACAAGCGACTGTTTGGCGCGCCGCCCTTACGGGATATCCGGCGTATGCGTGATGGGGCGGATGCGGCTCAATAAAGGCTGATGGCAGCCACCCTGGCTTTTAGTCCCAGTCCTATTTGTTTCTTTTTTGGCGCTGATAAGCTTTTTCCCTGAAGAAATAGTCTCGGGAAAATCCTTGTCATGATCCTAAATGTCGCCGTGCCCAACGAGTTCAGCGCGTTACGTGTAATCACGCTGGCATCCGATGCGGCGTGCGCACATCGGCTTGCATCCGCCTTGAGTGGCTTGGGCGTTCTGCCTCTGGCCAACGTCGACTCGCTGGATGCGCTGCAAGCGTGGCTGGATGATTATCCGGTCGATGTCATCGTGTGTGAAATTCGCCCTGAATGCGGCGATGGCTTGATGTTGCCGAGCTTGCTCAAGGCCCGTCACGAGTCAGGCAAACTGGCCCAGTTTCCAGGCATTTTCTGGATGGGCGAAACCACGCTGGGCGCGCCGGGTGGGGCCGCTGACGGTGCACGTACGTCTGCACGTGAAAGGTCGGCCAAGCCGCTGTGGGTCAAGTACATGGGTGGAGTCGCCGTCAGCGCCCTGGAGTCCCATGCCCGTTTGGCGAGGGCGGCGGGCATTTTCGTCGAGATCGTGCGCGAAGGCGGCACCCTGGACCTGGGCGATGCATTGCGCGCCACGGTACTGACCCGCGTGCAACCCGACCCCTCGCTACGCAAAAACACCTTCGACGCCCTGGCCGAAGATGAGGTGATCCATGCGCTGACGACCGGCGACGGGCTGCGCTTTGTGTTTCAACCGCAGTTCGAATTGCTCAGCCGACGCATTGTGGGGGCCGAAGCGTTGGTGCGCTGGAAGCACCCACGCTTTGGTGAAGTACCGCCTTCGGTACTGATGCCTTTGGTCAACCGCCTGGGCCTGGATTTGCTGTTGTTCAGCCTGGTGGAGATGTGGACGATCAAGGTCATGCTGTCGCTCAAACGCGCGAACATCCAGATTCCCATCGCCGTGAATGCTTCAGCCAAGACGATTTGTACGCCCAACTTCGCCGATCGCCTGGCGGCCAGAATGCGCCAGGCAGAGCTGCCCAATCGCCTGCTCAAGATCGAGCTGACCGAAGACGTCCCTGAACCCAATGAGCTGCACCTGTCGGCTTCGTTAACTGCGATTCGGGCCAAGGGTTTCCAGGTGTCGATGGACGATTTCGGTACCGGGGCGGCAACCTTTGCCTTACTGGCAAACCTGTCGTTTGACGAGATGAAAATCGATGGCTCGTTTGTCCGGGGTGTCGAACAGCATTCCTCGTCGCGCAATGTCATCGCCGGCATCGTCAACTGGGCGCGGCTGCTCAACCTGAGCCTGGTGGCGGAGGGGATCGAGGATGAGTCGACGATCCCGCTGCTGCACCGTTTGGGCTGCCGGATCGGACAAGGCTATGCCTTGGCGCGGCCAATGGAAATCGATGCTTTCCTCAACTTTGTGATTCAACAGAGCAGTCCCGGTACATCGCTGGCTGAGTGAGCCCTACGCTTTTAAGAGCAGTCTGATATTCATCTGAATGCAATTGCATTAAGTTTCGCATCGTCTGATTTTTCAATTGTTCAGTACTTTTGAATGTCCTGCTGCTGAGGCGTGGCCAGCTCGGCTGGCGAACTTGCGCTTGAGAAGTCGAGAACCAATTAACAGTCAATAAAGTTGCTGTTCTCGTCTTTTTGCTCGTTATAAAGAGTGTTCCTTGATCTATGAAACGTTTACACATTGCTTTGCTGGATGATCATGCAATTGTACGACATGGTTTAGTCAATCGACTGGTACAGGAACCGGATTTTGAAGTGGTCGGCGTGTACAGCCGTAGCCGTGACCTGATAACCGGGCTGGCGACAGCACCGGCCGAGATATTGCTGCTGGATTTTGTGCTGGGCCCCTGCGAGCTGGATGGTATTTCGTTGATTCGCGCGCTGCGCGTGAAGTTTCCAGCCTGCCGGATCCTGATCTTTTCCACGCACCATGACGCAGCGACCGCAATCCTGGCGTTACGGGTGGGCGCACGCGGGTTTCTGGGCAAGGGCGAAGACATGGAGCAGTTGATCTGCGCGGTCCGGCTGGTGGCCTCAGGCGCCGTGTACTTGAGCCCGGACATGGCCTACCGCGTGGCGGAGGCCACCGCCGTGAGCTATGACGGCGAGGCTAACGGCCGGGATGAAGCCCTGCGCTTTGTCAGCCTTTCTGCACGTGAACAGGAGGTGATTCGGTGTTACCTGGCCGGCATGACCATCACCGAGATCGCCGAGAAATTCAACCGCAGTATCAAAACCATCAGTTCGCAAAAAGCCGCCGCATTTCGCAAGTTGGGGGTGATGTCGAACAATGAGTTATTCAGGATCAGGCATATTATCGAAGGAATTTGAGCGGTGCGGATTCATCTGCTGTGCGCGTGTCATTTTGCGGTTATTGCATATACTCATGTGCGTATTAGACGTTGTATCGATGAGTTATCCCTGTGTTTCGACGGTGCGGCGCGCGCCGGGCCGAGAGGGTACGATCACGATGAAAACCATACGCATTGCGTTATTGGATGACCACGCCGTCGTTCGACATGGCCTTGCCAATACGTTGGCAGCCGAGGCGAACTTTGAAGTGGTTGGCATTTATGAAAAAAGTCGCGACTTGATTGCCGGCCTTGTTACGGCACCGGCAGATTTACTACTGCTGGATTTCTCTCTTAATCCCAATGAGTTGGACGGTGTATCACTGATCCGGGCGTTGCGCGTCAAATTTCCCGAATGCCATATTCTGATCTTGTCCAGCCATCATGATCCGGCGACAGTGGGCCTGGCCATGCGCGTGGGCGCACGTGGTTTTGTGGGGAAGGGCGAAGACATGAGCCAGTTGGTGAAAGCGATTCGCAAAGTCGCAGCGGGCGCCGTGTATTTGAACACCGACATGACCTATCGCTTGGCGGAAACGGTCACGGGTGAGACGCGTGAAAGCACCAACGTGGAGCGCGATGCGCTGGCCCTGGCGGAATTGACGAGCCGCGAGCAGGAAGTCATTCGCTGTTATCTGGCAGGCATGACCGTGAGTGAAATTGCCGAGAAATTCAATCGCAGCATCAAAACCATCAGCACGCAAAAAACTTCTGCATTCCGCAAGCTTGGGGTGACGTCTAACAATGAGCTGTTCAAGCTCAACAAGATCATCGGTACTCCATGAAAAGGGCGCTGTGTACCGTGGCGTTATGTAGCTTGCTGATAATGATGGTGCCTGCTGCAAGGGCCGGTCCGGTCGAGCTGAGTGCAGAGCAAAAGGATTGGGTCCAGACGCATCCAGTATTACGGGTCGGCGTGGTCGAAGACCTGATGCCCTTCGAATACATCAGCGACGCAGTCATGCGCGGGCGGTCGATAGAGTATTTGCAATTCGTCACGGCCGCGACCGGCCTTCAGTTCACGTTCGTACCTGGAAAAACGCTGGCCGAGCGCGAGAAAATGTTGCTGGAAGGCCAGGTTGACCTGCTGTCGTCTTATTTACGCTTCAGGTCTGAACCCACTACCAAGGGGCTTCGAACGCTTGCCTACGAATCGACCTCACCGGTCATTGTGACGCGTGTCGAGAGCCCCGATGTTTTCGATATTGACCAATTGCATGGTAAGACCGTAGCGATACCCGATGGTACGTATTACCAGCAGATCTTTCGCCGAAAAGGGGTGCAGGCCACTTTCAAAAAAAGCGCTTCAGCCTTGGAGATACTGACCAGCGTTGAAGACGGCAGTGCCGATGCGGCAATCGCGTCAGCCATCTTTCTAACGCCTTATCTGTATCAACGGTTCCAGGGCATTCTGGAAGTATCCGGTGTGCTCGGCAGCCAGGTGCTGGATGTGAGCATGGCGACCCGTACAGACCAGGTCATGCTGTATTCAATACTGGAGAAGGTGTTCGCCTCCATCACCGTCGAGCAACGCAACCGGCTGTATGGGCGCTGGTACCAGGATCTGTACCTGAATGTTCCATCGCTGCCCAGTATCGCCGCCCATTATTTGCATGTGTTGATCCTTGGCGCGCTCGTGCTGGTCAGCCTGTGCGCACTGCTGTATCGAGGCCAGCGTCAACGGCGCCTGGCGGTGCGTAACGAGCAGGAAAAAACCATGTTTCTGGCGGTGATGGGGCATGAAATCCGTTCACCGATGAACGCAGTGCTGGCGGCAATGGAATTGCTCGGGCACACCCGGCTCAACCAGCAGCAGCGCCATTTGGCCCATCTGGCTAACAGTGGTGCCAACGCCTTGGGGCGGCTGCTGGATGATGTTTTGGACAGGCCCGGCTCAATTGCCAAACCGCCAAGGCTGGCTGTCGAGGCAATCGACATTGAGGCATTGGTTCAAGGTGTAGTCGGGCTGCATCGACTGCGCGCGCGGGAAAAACACCTGAGCTTGAACTGTCATATTCAGGCGCAGTTGCCCTTGTTGTTGCTAGACAGCTCCCGGCTCACGCAGATTTTTCATAACTTGCTATCCAACGCCATCAAGTTTACCGACATGGGCGGTATCGACATCGACGTAGCGTTAGCGGTGTCAGCGGACGGCACCGCGCAATTGCAGATTGAGGTTCGCGACAGTGGAGTCGGTATTTCAGACGCAGCGCAGGCCGCCCTGTTTCGTCCTTATGCCCAGGCCCGAGAGTCTTCCCGGCGCACAGGGGGCACCGGGTTGGGCCTGATGATTTGCCGGCAACTGGTGGGTTTGATGCAGGGGACGTTGACGCTGACGAGCGAGCAGGGCTCAGGCACGACAGTGGCTATCCGCTTACCGGTGAGCATCGGCGAGGAGCCACCGGTCTTGATGCCGCAAGCGGCACCCTCAGCCCTGCCAACCGTAAGCGGCCTGCAGATTCTGGTGGTGGAAGATACCTATGCGAACCAGGAGGTTTTGCGTGCGCAGATCAGTGCATTCGGCTGCCAGCCAGTGATCGCTGCCGACGCCGCGCAAGCCTGGCGGCTGTTCAGGGAAGCCGTATACGACCTGGTGCTGATGGACTGTGATTTGCCCGATGAAGACGGTTATGGCCTGGTGCGCAGGTTGCGCGCCCTGGAAATACAACTGGGGCGCACACGCAGCCCGATTATCGCGATCTCTGCCCTGACCGGCGACCGTCATCTTCAACGCTGTATTGAGGCGGGCATGGACGCGACGCTGAGCAAGCCCATACGCCTTGGGCAGCTGTGCGAAGTCATTGAACGCTGGTGCGGGGTCAAGCTGGCCGCCCCCAGTACCAGCTTGATGGCGCCTTTGCTGGATCAAGCCGCAATCAACCGTGAAATGGCCGGTGACCTGGCAAACCTGGTCAAAGCCATCGCCCTGTGCGACCGCGAATCGGCTCAACACGTGGCTCATCGATTGCACGGTGCGGCGTTGATCATGGAGTGGTCGGCACTGGCGCAGGCCGCCGAGTACATGGAGCGTCTGCTGTATGGCGAAACAGAGTGGGGACCGGTGCACGCCCAAGTCCTGCGGCCGTTGTTGCAGCATTGGGCCGCGTTGAGCGGCGATACAGTGCTCGACATACTGCCGGCGACGCGTGCGCAGCGGACGGCGCGCTGATGAGGCGCCTGCTGCTGGTACTGGCATTGGTGTGCCTTCCGGCGTCGGTAGGCGTATACGCCAGTTCGCCACCGATGACGTTGACGCAGCAGGAGGTGGACTGGATCGCTGCCCATCCGGTACTGCGTGTGGGGGTGTTCGAGGACCTGCTGCCATTCGAATACATGAGCGGCGGCCAATTGCGCGGCCTGTCGGCCAAGTACCTGAGGCTGATCGGGTTGCGTACCGGTCTGCATTTCGAGCCGGTGCTGACCACCACGCGCAGTGCGCGCAAGGAGATGCTGATCGGCGGTGAGGTGGACATATTGTCCACTCGACGTCGTTCCGACGACCCGGCCCAGGATCGTGGGATGCTCTACACCGTGCCTTACAACACCAGCTCGACGATCCTCGTCAGTCGTTTTGGCGATCAGCCCCTGGCGAATCTGGAGCAGTTGGCCCATAAACGCTTGGCCATGTTGGGGCGCGAAGTCTATGGCGCCTTCCTGCGTGAAGAGGCCCCAGGGGTCACGCTCATAGCCGCCCAGAACGCGGTCGACATGATGGCGATGGTCAAGGACGGCAAGGCGGACGCCGCTATCGCTTCGGAGTGGTTGTTGATCCCGTATCTTTCCCGCCAGTATCAGGGCGTCTTGCAGATATCCGGCGTGGTGCCGCAACTGCACACCGGTGTCAGCATGGCAGTGCGCGACAGCGATGAGATCCTGCTGTCGATCCTGGAGAAGGCATTGGCCTCCATCACCGGGGATGAGCGCAAGGCGATCTTCGATGCCTGGTTTGCCGACATGAACCTGGATATCCCGACCATCAGGTCCATCGCCGAACATTACGCGGGTGAGTTGTGGCTGTTGCTGGCCATTGTGCTGTTGCTCATTACGCTGGTGTGGCAAAGCCGGGTCCAGCGGCGGCGCGTCGTGCAGCGCGAGCGCGAGAAAGCGATGTTCCTGGCGGTCATGAGCCATGAAGTGCGCTCACCCATGAACGCGGTGCTGGCGGCGGTTGAGCTGCTTGAGCACACGCCACTGGACGAACAACAGCGGCACCTCGCGGACCTGGCCAATACCGGCGCCAATACCTTGCTGCGCTTGGTCGACGATGTGCTGGATATCTCCAAGATGGAGGCCGGGCAATTGCAGCTCAATCTTGAGCCGGTGGATCTGTGGTCATTGCTGCAACAGCAGGTGGATGATTACCGAGTCTATGCCGAGGAAAAGGGGCTGACGTTGACATTGACCGGTCAACGCCCCGTTGCTTCAGCATTGGTTGATGACCAGCGGGTGGCCCAGGTGCTGCGTAACCTGATCTCCAACGCCATCAAGTTCACCGAGCACGGCCGAGTGGAGGTGCAGCTGCTGTTGCCCGACGCACCGCCGGGGGTAACTTCGCAGGCGGTGATTCGCGTGGTCGACACCGGCATTGGGTTGTCCGACCAGGCGCAAGCTACTCTGTTTCGGCCCTATGCCCGCGCCAGGCAATCATTCAAGCGCAGTGGCGGCACCGGTTTGGGGCTGGTGATCTGTCGCCGTTTGGTGAAGTTGATGCACGGTGAGCTGACCTTGAGCAGCGTCCCGGGGAGCGGCACCCAGGTCGAAGTGAGGTTGCCCGTCGAGTGGGCTGGAGCGCTTGAGCCGCCTGTGCGGGCAGCAGATCCTGATGCGGCGTCCAGGGAGGTTTCATTATGGGTGCTGGTGTCGGGAGGCGAATATACCGATCAGCAAGCAGTGCAGGCATTGCTTCAAGATTTTGGCCTGGGCGTACGGCTGGCGGTCGAGGGTGACGAGGCGCTGGCGCTATTCAATCAGCACAGGGTCGATCTGGTGCTGATCGATGAGCATCAGGCGTTCAACCTGAGCGGCCCTATGCGCGACGTGGAGCGCCAACAACAGCGCGGGCATTGTCCAATCATTGCGATGTCGCAGGTAACAGGTAATGACTATCTTGAACGCTGTTTTGAGGCCGGCCTGGACGGCGTGCTGAGCAAGCCGGTGCGTCAGGACAAATTGCAGCAAATGATCGAGCTGTGGTGCGATCAGGTCCTGATACCAGCGGCGCAGGTACACAGCGTCTCAGGGCAGGAGCGGGAAGGGCAGCAAGAAGCGCTGCGCCAGGATCTGAACCGTCTGTTCAGCGCTGTTGCCCTGCGTGATCGCCCGGTTGCCCTGCAGGCGGCGCATCGGCTAAAGGGGGCTGCACAGACGGTAGGCTGGACTGCGATAGCGGCCGGCGCCGAAGGGATCGAGTCGTTGTTGCACGATGAAGTGAACTGGCCAACCGTAGCGGTTGCGGATCAACTCAATCTTATGGCGCAAGACTGGGCTGCGGCCGGTTATTGAATAACGCGTCTTGCCTCGACAGCCTGGTTTTTAGGACCACTCCTATAGACGAAGTAGTGACCCTCCCAACAAATAACATAAGTTGAAGTGCGTAAGTTTTTGCCGAGCGAAACAGACGTTAATTGTTGAAAATATTGAGTGGCTTAGTTGTTTTTAGGAGCACTCCTATATTGGGTGTTGCGCGGACTCCCTACACTTCACTGCGCAACAACACAGAAGTTATCCAGCACCGGAAACTTCTTCACTTACCTGGTATATCGCTCTCTCGGAGTTACTCATGAATTACAAAGCCCGCGTCCTCGCTGCATTGGTCGCCGCAACCGCCACCTCCGCTGCCATGGCTTCGGATGGCACCATCAATTTCAACGGTGAACTGAAGGCCGAGACCTGCCAGGTTGCAGTGAATGGGGCGGCCGGCTCGGCAGGCACCACCGTCACGCTGCCGACTATCTCCACTGCTTCCCTGGCCTCTGCTGGTCAGGTGGCGGGCCAGACCGGTTTCAGCATTCAGTTGAGCAAATGCTCGGCAGCGCTGAAAACCGCGGCTGCATTCTTTGAAGCCGGCGGCTCGGTTGACCCGGCCAGCGGCAACTTGAAGAACATCGGCGGTGGTGCCACCAAGGTCCAACTGCAATTGGTCGACGCATCCAATGGCAAGGCCATCAAAGCCGGTGACACCGCACAAGTGGCGTCCACCAGCCGTATCGACATCGATGCCACCTCACTCAGCGCAGACCTGCCATACGCAGTTCAGTACTATGCCCAGGCCGCGACCACGCCGGGCACCGTTATCAGCAACGTGACTTACTCCATCAATTATCAGTAAGTCGCCGGTAATGAAGGCACGCCCTGTTGTTTATTTAAAGGGCGTGTTTTCGGGGCGGCATTGGGACTAAGTCATGCCTTGCATACTTGCATTTAAACAATTGCTTCTGGCAAGCCTTGTGGCACTTGGGTGTTCCCAGGCGCTGGCAGGTGTAGTGATCACCGGTACCCGCGTGATCTACCCGGCGGACCAGAAAGAAGTCACGGTAAAACTCAATAACAACGGTACTCAACCCGCGTTGATGCAAGCGTGGATTGACACCGGCAGTGTGGAGTCCACCCCCACCAGCTCCAAGGCGCCGTTTCTGCTGTCGCCTCCGGTGGCGCGTATCGACCCGACCAAGGGCCAAAGCCTGCGAGTGCTATTCACAGGGACAGCGCTGCCCCAGGACAAGGAGTCGGTTTTCTGGCTCAACGTGCTGGAAATTCCGCCTAAACCCGAGGCTGGGGAAGACCTGAACACTCTGCAAATGGCCTTCCGTTCGCGGATCAAATTGTTCTATCGCCCGACCGGTCTTGCAGGCACCGCCAGCGAAGCGATCGAGCAGGTGCAATGGCAACTGGTTGCGGCCCGCGATGGCCAGGGCCTTGCCCTGCAAGCGTTCAACCCGTCGGCGTTTCACGTATCGCTGGTCGAGCTGGACCTGGTGGCCGGCGGTCAGCGCGCGCGCAGTGAGGACGGCATGGTGGGCCCGGGTCAAACCCGGCAATTTCCGCTGCCGACTCTTAAAACCCCACCCGCCGCAGGCGCACAGGTGGAGTTCAGCGCAATCAACGATTACGGCGCGCTGATCCCGACTCGGAAAGCACTCAAGCCCTGATCAATTCCTGACGTCTTTACCCGCGAGTCATTTATGCAGACCTCTTCCCGCTCCAGGCCGCCTCTGGGGGCGCAGCCTCGCTTCGCCCTGAATCCGCTCACCCGCTTGATACTCAAGGTACTGGCCGTCACGCCAGGCGCCTGGGGCGTACACGCCGCGATGGCGCAAGAGGTGCAGTTCAACGATGCATTCCTGCCGGAAGACTCACGCAATCTCGACCTCGGCAAATACCAGGCCGGTAACCCGGTGACCCCTGGGCAGTACCGTGCGGACGTTGTGCTCAACGGCCAGTTGAACAGTCGCCAGGACATACGTATCGAGGCCCAGCCTGACGGCAGCAAGCCGGTGGTGTGCATGGACCATGGTTTGCTTGAGCGCCAGGGCGTGAACATCGCCAAACTGTCGCCCGAAGCCAGCCAGGCGCTTGACGGTCCAGGTTGCACGGCATTGAGCAGTTTGATCCAGGGTGCCAGTGCGAACTTTTCCCCGGAGAACCAGGCGCTCGACCTCAGCATCCCCCAGGCGGCCTTGAAGCGAAATTCGCGGGGTTATGTCAGCCCTGAACTGTGGGACCGTGGCGTCACCGCAGGCCTGCTCAGTTACAACTTCAATGCCAATCGCAACCGCACCCGCAGTGGCAACAATGACTCGGCCTTCCTGGGGCTCAATGCCGGCCTCAACCTTGGCGATTGGCGCTTGCGTCACAATGCATCGGTAGGCTGGCAATCGCGCAACGGTAGCCAGTACCAGGCGTTGGACAGCTACGCCCAACGCGATATCACTGCGCTGAAAAGCCAGCTGACTGTGGGTGAGTCCAACACCAGCGGCGAGATCTTCGACACCTTGTCTTATCGCGGCGTGCAGTTGGCCAGTGATGACCGCATGTTGCCCGACTCCATGCGCGGGTATGCGCCGGTTATTCGTGGCATCGCCCGCACCAATGCGCGCGTCACCATTCGCCAGGCCGGCAACGTGCTGCTGGAAACCACGGTCGCCCCCGGCGCCTTCGTGATTGACGACCTGTACTCCACCGGCTACGGGGGCGATCTCAACGTGAGCGTGGCCGAGGCGGACGGTACCGAACAAAACTTTATCGTGCCCTATGCCTCGGTCAGTCAGTTGCTGCGTCCTGGCACGTCACGTTTCAGCGTTACCGCCGGTGAAACCCGCAACAACTTCGTTGACGAGCAGACGCGCCTGCTGCAAGGCACGCTGCAATATGGCCTGAACAACACCTTCACCGGGTTCGGCGGTGTGCAATCGAGCGATCACTACGCGGCTGTCCTCACAGGCTTGGCGTTCGGCACGCCGATCGGCGCCTTGGCGGTGGACGTGACACACGCCCAGACCGACCTGGCTGCCGGTCGGGCGAAGGGGCAGAGCATGCGCCTGTCCTACAGCAAGAACATTCTTAGCACCGGCAGTAACTTTTCGGTGGCGGCCTACCGTTTTTCCACCCGTGACTACCTGGATTTCAGCAATGCCGTGCAGCTGCTCGATGCCGAGAAAAACGGTTGGGACACCAGCCAGTTCGGCCGCCCGCGCAGCCGCTTGTCACTCACCGCCGACCAGAGCTTCGGGCCTTGGGGCCAGGTGTCGATCAGCGGCTATGCCCAGAACTACTGGAACCAGCAGGGCAGCGACGTGCAGTACCAGCTCAGCTACAGCAAGCAGTTCAACCGGGTGAGTTTCAGCGTGAATGCCAACCGCAGCCGCATGGGCCTGGGCGATATGGAAAACAGTTTTCTGCTGACCATGAGCATGCCGCTCGAATTTGGCGGCTCGGGCTATGGGCCGCAAGTCACCGCACAACTGGGCCGTGACACTCGCGGCAATTACAGCGAGCAGGCGGGTATCAGCGGCACTGCCGGCCAGGATCGCCAATATGGCTATGGCGCCACCTTCGGTCATGACGGCGCCAGCAACACCAAGAGTGCCGCCCTCAACGGCCAGTACACCGGCGCCCGCGCCATGCTCAGTGCCGCCCTGGGCCGAGGCGATGGCTATACCAGCGCATCGGTGGGCGCGAGCGGTACGGTAGTGGCCCATGGCGATGGTGTGACCATGACGCCTTACCGCGGCGAAACCATGGCCGTGGTCAGCGCGCCAGGCGCCGAGGGGGCGAAGGTCTCCGGCTACCCGGGCCTGAGGCTCGACGGCAGCGGCAACGCCGTGGTGCCGTACCTGCGCCCGTATGAGTTGAACGAGGTGGCGATCGACCCGATCGGCAGTTCCCTGGACGTTGAGTTGAGCGAAACCAGCCAGCAGACCGCGCCGCGTGCCGGTGCAGTCGTGCACCTCAAATACACCACCAACCAGGGCCGGGCGGTGTTGCTCAATGTGCGCCTGGACGACGGCAGCAGCCTGCCGTTCGGCGCGGGGGTGACCGACGGCGAGGGGGCCACCGTGGGCGTGGTCGGGCAGGGCGGGCAACTGTATGCGCGGATCAAACCCGAGACGCGCCGCTTGCTGGTCAATTGGGGCAGCCGGGCGCAGCAGCAGTGCGCCCTGACGATCCCGCCAGGCCCTGGCGATGGGCAACAGCTGCAACAAGTGGACGCCGTGTGTGCGGCCGGCAAACAGGTCGCTGACAGCGTGCAGCCCAACACCCAGCAAAAGGTAGCGTTATGAACATCGGTTCTTTTATCAAACTGGGGTTGCTGGGCATGGCCTTGTGGGCCTCGGCCGGCACGGCCATGGCGGTCACCTGTTCCTACATGGACGGTGTCCGGCCTGCCGTTGGCTCCATGCCGTTGCAGATCTCGGCGATCACCGTCGGGCGTGATGTGCCGGTGGGCACTGAGGTCTATCGTCAAAGATTCAATATGGCGACAGGCCAGGCGGTCAAGCTTGAGTGCCTTTTCGCGCCGTATCAACAGTGGACCGAACTCACGGTTGAATCCAGCTATGCCCTTGCCAATATGACCACTGGCACCTATGCCAATAAGGTCTACAGAACCAGCGTTCCCGGATTGGGCGTTGCTTTCAATAGCAACGGTGGCCTGCTGCCCAGGCAAAGCGCCAAGGCATGGACCACGTGTACGCCCGGGTGGCGATGCCTCGTGCCGTTTGACGGGCCTTCGAACTTTGAGCTGATCTTGATCAAGATTGGCGAGGTGACGCCGGGTGTGCTGGTGGGCAATACATTGCCGATTGTGAGTCTGTTCGGCAATTTCGGCGACGCCAGAATGAACGGCTTCAGGATGGGCATTTCCGGCAGCATCCAGATTGTTTCGCGAACCTGCAGTACACCGGATGTCTCGGTGCCCATGGGCACACACCTGGTCAATAAATTCACTGGCCTTAACAGCAGCACGGGCTGGACGGATTTTGCCATCGCCTTGAATGACTGCCCGGCGTTCAACGGCATGTTTTCCACTACCGGTCCCGGCTGGATTTCACAAAGCGGTAACTCACCCACCGGCACCGGCACCAGCGGGACCCGCGTCAACAACACACTGCAATACCGCATCGACCCGGCTCGGACGGCCATCAATGCAAGCAACGGCATTCTGAGCCTCGACCCGAGCACGGCCGGCAATGCGCCTGCCGCGACTGGCGTCGGCATTCAGGTCGCCACCAGCAACGGCGTTGCCCTGCCATTGGCGAGCAACCGAAATGCGGGCCTGTCCCTCAGGAGTACCGAAAGCAGTTATTCCATCCCGCTGCGCGCGCGCTACCTGCAAACCGGGGCCAAGGTTACGCCGGGGCCGGCGAATGCGTCGGCAACCTTCACGATCATTTATCAGTGAGTGGTGGGGACATGACCAATAAAGCGCTACGTATTCTGATTGCCGATGGGCAGCACTTCTACCGCTTGAAAATCGAGCGGGCGTTGAACCAGTTGGGCTATTACCGTATCGCGCCGATACACCGGCTGGATGAAGTCCTCAGTGCTGTGGAGTTCGGCGATACGCCGCTGGATGTGCTGATCATCAATGCCGCCCTGGCGCACAGCGTGAAATTCGATTTGCTCTGGTTCATCAGGGACAACCCACAGATTCGTCATGTATTGATCTATGGTCAGGGCGAACGCGCTTCGCCCGCGCTTGCGTGGTGCCATGTGCCCAACGTGCTGATCAGTGCGGCGCCGTTGCCTGATCCGGAGGCGCTGGCGGCGTTTATGGGAAAGGTCGAGTGCAATACGGGTTGGAGTAATCAGGGCAGTGGGTCAAATAATCCATCAGGCGCCCAGCCCATCACTGTTTCAAGGTGACCTGTGTGTTCGTCCCGTTGCTCTCTGAATACGGTAAAACCGTGCTTCTTGTAGAAGTGAAGGCTGGGAACATTCTGCGAATACACGCTCAGTTGAAGTGAGGTTCTGGCTGCCTGCGCGTCCTTGAGCAATTGTGTACCGATACCACTGCCCTGATGCTCAGGCGCGACAAACAGCGCCGCCAGGGTGTCTTCATATACGCAACTGAAGCCCAGCACTTTCCCGTCGGCTTCAAACACACGGGTCACGGCGCTGGGCAGGTAGACCTCGCGCATGGCGCCCAGTTGGTCATGCCAGAAGGGGGGGGCGATAAAGTGGTGGGCCAGGATGGACGCTTGCAGCCAAATATCCAGGACGGGTTCCAGGTCGGCAGGTTGAAAGTGGCGAATCATAGTGCCTCAGTGTTTGAGTGAGCAGGCCGAACCCTGGCGAGACCGGCGCTGCCGCGCTTGAAGGTTCCTGCTGCTGCGATGGTGAGTAGGCGGCGAAAAGTCGGGCATTGTGCGTGGTTGGGGGCAGGGCAGGCGGCCGCATGGCGCAAGCCCCGGCTCATCGCCTGCAGGTGTTTGACCGTGGCATCAATCTCGTCGGCCTTGGCCAGCAGCACCGCTCTATCCACATTGGCCTGGCCATTGGGTGACAGCATGGCGTGTATCTCGTCCAGCGACAGGCCACCCGCCCGCCCGAGGGCGATGACCGCCAACTGCTCAACGACCGCTGCTGCGAAATGACGGCGAGCACCGGGCGGGCTGGTCGATGTAATCAACCCCTTCTTTTCATAAAAACGCAGCGTATGGGCAGCAATGCCCGTGCGTTTGACGACCTCGGTGATATCCATAGACAGACCATTGACTTGAAGTTGACTTCAACTTCTATGATGCCTGCGCAGGTTGAATGGGTCCATGACTAAGAGGTAGGTATGACAGCGCTGGAAGGGGTTGCACAGGTGGTGTTGTTGGGGGCAGGGGCTACCGTGGTGATGGATATGTGGATGCTGCTGATGAAGGTGCTTGGCGTTCCGACCCTGAATTTTGCGTTCGTTGGGCGTTGGGTCGGCCATGCGTGCCGGGGGCGATTTGCGCATTCAAGCATTGGGCAAGCGCTTCCCGTTCGAGGTGAAGTAGCCCTGGGTTGGATCGCGCATTACGTCACCGGAGTGGTGTTCGCGTGGGTGCTGGTGTGGATTGAAGGCGATGCCTGGTTGCTGGCGCCGACCTTTGTACCTGCACTGGCGTGGGGTGTTGTGACAGTGGCCGTTCCGCTGTTTGTGATACAGCCGGCCATGGGGGCCGGGTTTGCATCGTCCAGGACGCCGACGCCAGGCAAGAACCGACTGCGCAGCCTGATCAATCATGGCGTGTTTGGTGTGGGCCTTTACCTGGCGGCGTGGGTGATCGCCTGGGCCTGATGCAGATCAGCGCAGGAATTTGACGTACACGCACTCGGGGTCGTCTTCGTCGAGGTTCTCGATCTGCCCGCTGGGTATGAATCCGGCCTTTGTCATCAATGCCTGGGACGCGCGATTGGAGGCGTTGGTGGAGGCGAACAACTTCGGCGTCTTGCAGGCCGCCTCGGCCGCCGCCAGCAGGCGCAGGGCCACACCCTGGCGCTGGCAGGTCGGTGATACCGCCACAAGGGCAATAAAGCCGTGATCGAAAAAGTCGTGGGTGAGCACCAGGTACCCGGCGCACGCGTGGTCGCTGACTGCCACCAGGCATTGCTGGTTAACCACGGCGTCGTGGATAAATACGCGGCGGTGGGCATGGGCAGCCGCGTAGGCGTCCAGTTCAACCAGGGCGTGTACGTCGTCGGGTTGGGCCTGGCGGATCAGCCACTCTGTGGCGGTGGGGGGGCGGTGTTCAGTCATGGGCGTTCTGGTTTTTTCTTCCACGTGGCGAGTGCCGGCTTCACGTTCATGTATGAGTCCCTAGCGCATAGGGATAGCACATTTTTATTACGCAACGGTAGGCGCGTGCTTGCTCGTGAAAAACTCTCAGGCGCCGTGTTCATTCAGAAAGTACGCGTCAGCGTTGACGATTTTCGCGAGCAAGCTCGCTTCTACAACAAAAAGGGAAATCTGTCGGCAACGGTTATCCGATTTTATGAAAATTGCTCTGAACTATCGCGCTCGGCACGCCCTCGCAACAGTATTCATACACAGGAGGGAATCCGATGAACCACTACCCAAAACCACCCTTCAATCCCCAGCAGCAGCCCGTTCCGGGCGACCAGCGCAAGATGGACCCGGTGCCGGATTGCGGTGAGCAAAGCTACAAAGGCTCGGGGCGCCTGGCCAACAAGATTGCGTTGATCACCGGCGCCGACAGCGGTATCGGGCGTGCGGTGGCGATTGCCTTTGCTCGCGAAGGCGCGGACGTCGCGGTGTCGTACCTGGACGAGCATGAGGACGCCAAGGAGACCGCTCGCTGGGTCGAAGCGGCAGGGCGCCAATGCCTGTTGCTGCCCGGCGACCTGGGCGATGCGGCGCAGTGTAGGGCGATCGTCAATGACACCGTCGAGAAGTTCGGTCGTATCGATGTGCTGGTCAATAACGCTGCGTTCCAGATGACCTATAAATCCCTGGAAGATATTCCCGACGAGGATTGGGTGAAAACCTTCAACGTCAATATCACGGCGATGTTTCGCATCTGCAAGGCAGCGCTGCCGCATATGGCGCAAGGCAGTTCGATCATCAACACCTCGTCGGTCAATTCCGATATGCCCAACCCGACTCTGTTGCCCTATGCGGCCACCAAGGGTGCCATTGCCAACTTCACCGCCGGCCTTGCGCAGATGCTGGGCGAGCGTGGAATTCGGGTGAACAGCGTAGCGCCGGGGCCGATCTGGACGCCGTTGATCGTGTCGACCATGCCCGAGGAGTCGGTGAAGGATTTCGGTGGCAACACGCCACTGGGCCGCCCAGGCCAACCGGTGGAAGTGGCGCCCATCTATGTGTTGCTGGCGTCGGATGAAGGCAGTTACATCTCTGGCGAACGCTATGGCGTGACGGGGGGCAAGCCGATTCTTTGAATCGGCACATCCCCCTGATTCAAGCAGCGTTAAAATGTGAAAGGGGGCTTGCCCCCGATAGCCATGGGTATCTACACAACTTTTGTAGCCACTGCCGACGCTAACCACGATGCGAAGCGAGCCGCTCTTGATCTTGCTCTTGATCTGCTTTTGATCTGAGGCGCCCCGTTAAACCACGCTGGCCGGAATTCGACAGGGATTTGGGGGGTAAACCGGCAGGGATGCCGGTTTAGCCGCCCCGCGCCATGGATGGCGCGTGGCGGCGGCCCCCCAAATCCATGGCGGATTACGGGCACACCGAGCCTAAGCGAGGTGCCGAGTGGTGGGGCAAGAGCGTTTGGTTACTTTGCGCTTTTCAAAGTGACCCGCTGTAAAAGCGGAACCAATAGCAGCCGTTACCTAAATAACGGATATGTACTCGGTCTGATCCAACATCCTGGTCAACTGTCAGGTCGCCATCGGGGGCAAGCCCCCTCCCACAGGTCCGGCGTCACACCAAAGGTGTGTAGACACCCATGCCCCCGATAGCGACAAACCAGTCCACGCTTTGTTGACTGACACGCCCCGGACGGGGCGTGTCTTTTTTGTAGGAGCGAGCTTGCTCGCGAAAGACTCACAAGCGCCACGTCCCTTCAGGTTTACGCATTATCGTTGACGTTTTTCGCGAGCAAGCTCGCTCCTACGTTCTCATCGCCCGCCGTATACGCATCCACTCTCGATAAGCCGCAGTCCGCTGCGCATCCGCAAGCTTCTTCGCCTCCGTGAAGCGCGCCCAGGTCGTTGCATCGCCGCTGTAGTGTTCGATGATGTTATACGCCTGCGCATCCAGTCGATCCGCTTCGAAAAACATCTGGGTGTTCTGCGCAATCTCCTCATCCCACCTTTGACTGATTGTGTAATCCAGCACCTGACTGTTCATTGTGTGACACCCTCCGCCCACTGAATTTCTTCTGCCCCGCACCAGCGCACATCGGTAATGCCGTATTTTTCCGCCATCGGCTTGGACACGCGCTTGAGGTTGTTTTGACCGAACCTGGGAATGACCGCCACGCCGGCATCGCAACTGGCCCAATGCCATGCTTCAGCATTGTTCATGCGTGCCGTACGCACGATAAAGGACCTCGGCTCGCCGTGAAGTTGATACTTGATGGTAAATAGCTCGTTGGTTTTCATGAGGCCTCCCTATGCTCATGAACTACAGATAATTGACGTCAAAAAAAATTCAAAGAACTTGTCGGGCAATTCGATGGGGGGCTGGCAGCGCTGTGGAAGTCAGTCATCCACGGTAAATTTTACCCACCCAGCTCCGTCAGCTGGCCGCTCTATTTCAGCGATTACACCGCCGAAAGAGGTGCCGTCTGGCAAGTTCACCATGACGAAATTGGGATGGCCGGGCCACTCCAGTGGAGTGTCAAAGTCCAGGCGAACCAGGGTTGGTTTACCACTCCCTGTCAGATTTACGTCAACGTGTTCGTTGAGGCGTTCATCTGCTTGGGTTCCGAGGTGACGCGAAGCCGTGATGATGCTGGCGGGGCCTTGATAATCGTAAGACATGTTGCAATACCTCATGCGAAGGGCGGCGGATGCAGCCGTGTTCCTGTGAGGCAAGCGCTGGTCAGTGATTGTTCAATCCAGATGACTCGGCATCAACGACAACGCCGTGATAGGTGCACCTTCGTGCATGGCAAGCCTCGTTGTGTTTTGCGTTTACTCCACGGAGGAGAGGCGCGACGATTGTCGCGAAACCACCATGTCTTCCAGGATTTCCCGAACGAGCCGATTGATCCCTGGCTCGCCGTGATACTGGGCACGGTTGATGTTGGCGATGGTGAACTGGTTGGCATCGGGCGCGAGCACCGTCACCGACAGGCTGTTATCCGGATTGATCGTGCAGGAGACACGGCAGTTGCACAGCCGCCTCGCAAGCGCGCGCTGGATTTGCGCTTTGGTCAATGTGTCCATGGGGTCACCGGATAGCAGGCTTTAACGGATCAAGGGTAGCTCAAATTAGTTGTGCGCAAATGCTAGCGAGTTGATGGCAAGCCACTCGTCAGTCGCTGAGGCTGCGCGTTGAACATATGGGCGGTTGCGCCAGCCTGATACAGCATAGGCTGATGCATCACCCAAACATCGCTAGGGGAATCTCATGAAGAAGTTATATATGTGCCTGGGCTTGTGCAGTGTGTTCATGCTGCACGGTTGTTTTGACAGTTCCGATAACACCACCAAAGACAACACCAGCGGCAGCAAGTCTTCGGTGCAGATGCAGGAAGGCAAGGCGGACGAAAGCAAGTAGAGGTCCCCGGGCCAAATGTGAGAGGGGGCCTGCTGCCGATATAGGTGTGTCAGTCAATATAACTGTGACTGAGCCACCGCCATCGGGAGCAAGCCCCCTCCCACAGTTCATGCATCACTCAGCGCATATGCAGGATGATCGGGCTGCTGCTCGCCGGGTCTGTATGCCCGCGCAATTTGCTCACCGCTTTTGCATCGACCGCGCCACCGTTGTTGCCCCAGGTGCCACGCACGTAGCTCAGCACGTCGGCGATTTCCTGATCGGACAGCTGCTCACGAAACGCCGGCATCCGGTAGGCGTCCGGCATTCCGGCCGCCACCACGCGCTGCGAGCCGTTGAGGGTGATGTTGATCGCCGAGGCGCTTTCCTTGGCCAGTGCCGACGTGGCGCCGGCCAGGGGCGGCATCCATTCGGGCTGGCCTTTGCCGTCGAGGCCGTGGCAGGAGGCGCAGCGGGTCGCGTAAGTGTGGGCGCCGGGCACATCCTGGCTCGCTGTCACCGCCTGATACTGCCAGGGGCTGCCATCACGCTGCGGGTCACCGGGCAGTGATTTGAGATAGCGGGCGATAGCAGCCAAGTCCTCGTCCTGCATGAACTGCGTGGAGTTGTTGAAGGCTTCGGTCATCGAGCCGTAGACCACAGCATGGGCATTGCGCCCAGTCTTGAGGAACTGCACGATCTGCGCTTCGCTCCAGCGGCCCAGGCCGGTGTTGGGGTCCTGGCGCAGGCTGGGTGCGTACCAGCCATCAAGCAGCGCTCCGGAGAGGAACGGCGCGCCGGATTCGTCCAGGGCTTTCTCGTTGAAGGCCAGGCCACGCGGTGTGTGGCAACTGCCGCAGTGGCCGGGGCCCTGGACAATGTAGGCGCCACGGTTCCACAGAGCGTCCTGGTCGGGCTTGGCGGCGTAAGTGGCAATGGGCGCAAACACGCCATTCCACAGGGCGATGGGCCAGCGCAGGTTGAGCGGCCAGGGAATATCGCTGGGGATGTTCGGCTGGTTGGCCGGTTGCACGCCCTTCATGAAAAACGCATACAGCGCCTTCACATCGTCGTCGCTGAGCTTGACGTAAGACGGGTAGGGCATGGCCGGGTACAGCCGACGGCCGCCCGGTGCGACACCCTGGCGTACGGCGCGATCAAAGTCGGCCAGGCTGTAGGTGCCGATGCCATGCTCGCGGTCGGGGGTGATGTTGGTGGCGTGGATCGCCCCCAGAGGCGTGGCCATTTCCAGGCCACCGGCGAAAGGCTGCTTGCCGGCCAGGCTGTGGCAAGCCACGCAGTCACTCACCCGCGCGACGTATTCGCCGCGACTGACCAAGGCAGGGTCGAAACTGGTGGCCTGTTGCTGTTCAAACGGCGAGGCGGGCTCGCGGGTGACGTACCAGGCCAGCAGGCCTGCGGCGACCAGGCAGGGCAGCGCCAGCCAGCCTGCGGTTCTTGCGAATCGGCGGTTGTTCATGGGCGTTCCCTGTGGGTTAACTGAAGGTGTGGCGGCTCAACGGCAAGCTGCGGATGCGCTGGCCGGTCAACTGTGCCACCGCATTGACCACCGCCGGTGCCACGGCGGGCAATGGCGGTTCACCGATGCCTCCCATCTTTTCGCCGCTCTCGACGATCTTCACGTGCACCTGCGCCATACGTGAGGGCGGCAGGATCGGATACAGGTCGTAGTTACGCGCCCGTGGCATACCGTCCACGTACACCGCTTCCTCCAGCAACGTTTGCGAGAGCCCCAAGGCTACCGCGCCGCTGACCTGGGCTTGAATGATCGCCGGGTTGACGATGCTGCCCGGGTCGATGGCCTCCCAGATATGGTGGACCTTGACCTGGCCGTTCTCTATCGACACTTCGGCGACTACCGCCGCGTGAGAGCCAAAGGGCGAAGCCATGGCCACCCCGCGTGCACGGCGTGTGCCGTCTTCGGCGGTGTAGGGGCCACGCTTCCAGCCACCGGACAGCTCACCCACCGCTTGCAGCAAGGTGGTCAGCCGCGGGTTGTCGCGCAGCAGGTGCAGGCGCAACTCATACGGGTCGTGGCCGCCCTTGTCCGCCAGCTCATCCAGGAATGATTCGTAGAAAAAATCGTTAAGGGAATTACCCACTGAACGCCAGTAGCCGAGCATGGGCGCGCCCTTGACGTAGATCTGCGCGATGCGCTTGTTGGGGATTGCATAACTCTTGCCCGACAGGCCTTCCAGGGCGGTGGGGTCGATCTGCTCGCCCTGTTTGCCACTGAGGGCTTCGGTAGGGCCTTCGGTGGCACTCACCGCTTCGATGGCTACCGGCAGGCCCTTGTCGTCCAGCGCGGCACGAAACTTCACCACGGCGAGCGGGCGCAACACATCGCGCAGGAACTCTTCTTCACGGCTCCAGATCAGCTTGATCGGGCGGCCGACCGCCTTGGCCAGCGCGATAGCCTGCGGGTACGGATTAGCCGAGTCATACAGGAAATGCCGACCAAAAAAGCCCCCCAGCAGCGGGGAGTGCAGGGTGATTTGCTCGGTGGCGAGGCCGGTGCGCTTGGCAATGTCGGCGCGGAACATGTCCGGCGCCTGGTTGGGCAGCCACACCTCAAGCGTGCCGTCGGGGTTGAAGCGCGCCAAGGCTGAAGGCGGCTCCAGCTGGGCATGGTTGAGGTATTGGTTATGGTAGGTGGCTTCGACCCGAGTCTTGGCGCCAGCCAGGGCGCCGGCCACATCGCCCTGGTTTTCGTCATCGCGGGCCGGGCCCTGTTGGGCGGCGAGGAAGTCGCGGTATTTGTCGCTGGAAAAATCCGCCGGCATCGCCCGTACGGCCGAGTCGGCAGCGGCTTCCTGCCATTCAACCTGGATGGCCTCCACCGCACGCTTGGCGTGCCACCAGCGTTCGGCCACCACCGCCACGGCGCCTGGCAAGGTATGAACCGAATGCACCCCCGGCATGGCCTCGACCTGGGCCTGGTTACGCAGGCTGCCCACGCTCATGCCCAGGCGCGGCGCGTGCTGGACGGCGGCGTGGAGCATGTTGTCGAGTTTAAGGTCGATGGTGTAAAGCGCCTTGCCGGTGGATTTGTCATAGGCATCCAGGCGTTTGACCGGCTTGCCGATCCAACGGAACTGGCTAGGGTCGCGCAGGGTGATGGTAGCGGGGTCGGGCACCGGCATATCGAGGGCACGACCGGCCAGTTCACCGTAGCCCACGGAGCGGCCGGACGCGGCGTGTACCACGCGGCCAGGCTGGGTGGTCAGCTCGCTGAGCGGCACGCGCAGTTGCTCGGCGCCGGCCTGCATCAGCATGGCGCGGGCGAGGGCGCCGAGGCGGCGCATGGTCGGGTAGCTCATGCGCACCGACATGCTGCCGCCGGTGATGCGCAGGCCGTTTTCCATTACCACGTAGGCTTCACCCGGCGGGGCCGCTTCGACGATAAAAGTGGCGGGGTCGGCATCCAACTCTTCGCCGATGATCTGTGCCATGGCGGTATGGGTGCCCTGGCCGCCTTCCATGAAGGGGCTGAGCAGGCGCACGCTACCGTCCGGACGAATTTCCAGGAACGCCGGCACTTGGGTGCCGCGTTCAGCAGCGCCGGTGGCGGCCTGCACCCGCGACGAGCCCAGGGGCAAGCCAAAGCCGATGACCAGCGCACCTACGGCGGTACTGGCGAGAAAGCGCCGACGCGACAGGTTGATCGGCTCGTCCAATTTAACGCCGGGCAGAATCTCGGACATATTCATCAGGCGGTCTCCTTCCCGGCGGCCAAGCCATCCATGGCAGCATGGATGGCGTTGTAAGTGCCGCAGCGGCACAGGTTGACCATTGCCGCATCGATCTGCGCTTGCGACGGAGCGGGGGTGTGCTTGAGCAGCGCGGTGGCCGCCATCACCTGCCCGGACTGGCAGTAGCCGCACTGCGCCACCTGATGCTCGACCCAGGCCGAGACCACGCGTTTGCCTACTTCATCGGCCTCGATGGCTTCGATGGTGGTGATCTCGAGACCGACCACCCCGGCTACCGGCGTCACGCACGAGCGCACCACATTGCCGTCCACCAGCACCGAACAGGCGCCGCACTGGGCCAGGCCGCAGCCGTACTTGGTGCCGGTCAGGCCCAGGTTGTCGCGGATCACCCACAACAACGGCGTGTCTGCCTCGGCCTCGACTTGATAGGCCTTTTGGTTAATACGTAATTCCATGGCTGGCTCACCTGCTGATCATCGGTTGGTGCTGCAAAATTCTTATAGGAACGGTGCGACTGTACGTCGCCCATCGTCGAACTCTAGACCACCGCGCAACAGCTATCTATGCAATCGACTTCAAGTTCAGAGGATCAGGCAAGAATTCAACAGGATTGGGTCACTGTCCTCTGTAGGAGCGAGCCTTCATCAGCCGCCAGTGAATTGAAACCCGCCCGACAGTTTTTCCTTCAAATACCCCACCAGCACCGTCACGGACCTGGGCACATGGGGCGAGTAGGGCCGAATCAGATAAATTTCATCGGCAAACGCGCCCTTGAGCGTCCAGCCCTTCAACACCTGTACTAACTTGCCGCTGGCCAGGGCAGCATGCGCGCTGAAGTCCGGCAGCAAGGCGACGCCCAGGTGATTGAGCGCCGCGTCGCGCAAGGCCTCGCTGTTGTTGGTGGAAAAGCTGCCGGCGATGGGCACGGTGGTGCGCTCGATATTTTTGCTGCCGCGCTCGAAGGTCCAGGCCGGCTGGTCGCTGCCCCGTGGGTAGTAAAGGCAGTTGTGGGCGCCCAGGTCTGCCGGGGTTCGCGGTTCACCGTGGCGTTGCAGGTAGTCCTGGGTAGCCACCAGCACTGAGGTGGTATCGCACAGCTTCCACGCCACATGCGTCTCCGGCACCTGGAAACCGTGGCGCACCGCCAGGTCGTAGCCTTCGGCCGCCAGTGAGCTCAAGGCGTCGGACACGTCTAGCTGGATGCGCACTTGCGGGTACTGCTGCAAAAAGCCGGAAAGGTGCGGCACCAGTTGTTGCCGGGCAAACGCCACGGGGGCGGTCAGGCGCACCAGGCCGCGAATTTCGCCGGCGGAGTCGCGCACCGACGAGAAGCTGCGGGCAATCTGCGCATAGGCACTGCGCACTTCGCGGGTCAAAGACAACCCGGCTTCGGTCAATCGCACGCTGCGGGTGGTGCGGGTCACCAGGCGCGTACCGGTGGCTTTCTCCAGATCGGAGATGCGCTGGCTGACCGCCGATTTGCTCACCCCCAACCGTGCCGCAGCGGCGGTGTAGGTGCCTTGTTCTTCCAGCACCGACAGCCAGTGGATATGGGTCCACAGCCCTTCGATCTCAGCCTTTTCCATGAGTGTATTGTTCGCATAAAAGGACAATAAGTTCTGGATTCTGCTCTGGTTTGGAACAAATCGAAAGCCTATCGTGTGTCCCAACGCTACCCACCTGGGATCCATTGCCATGACCACGACCATCGAGCACTACATCAACGACCAGCGAGTGAGCCGCGATGATCGCTATCAGGACGTCTATAACCCGGCCACCGGTGACGTCACCGCGCGCGTGGCCCTGGCCAGCCGCCAGACCGTAGGCGAAGCCGTCGCTGCCGCCCAGGCTGCATTCGCCGGCTGGGCCGACACCCCGCCGATCCGCCGCGCCCGCGTGTTGTTTGAATACCTGCACCTGCTGCGTGAGCGCAAGGATGACTTGGCGCGCATCATTGTCGCCGAGCACGGCAAGGTCTTCAGCGACGCCCAGGGCGAAGTCGACCGTGGCATCGACATTCTCGAATTTGCCTGCGGCATTCCCAACCTGCTCAAGGGCGAGCATTCCGACCAGGTCTCCCGTGGCATGGACAACTGGACCATGCGCCAGCCGCTGGGCGTGGTGGCCGGCGTGACGCCATTCAACTTCCCGGTGATGGTGCCGATGTGGATGTACCCGATCGCCATCGCGGCGGGCAACACCTTCATCCTCAAGCCAAGCCCCACCGACCCGAGCGCTTCGTTGTTCATGGCCGAGCTGCTGCGTGAAGCGGGCTTGCCCAAAGGCGTGTTCAACGTGGTGCAGGGCGACAAGGAATCGGTGGATGCGCTGATCGAACACCCGGACGTCAAGGCCGTGAGCTTTGTCGGTTCTACGCCGATTGCCCAGTACATCTATGAGAGCGGCGCCCGCAACGGCAAGCGCGTACAAGGCCTGGGCGGGGCGAAAAACCACATGGTGGTGATGCCCGACGCCGATATCGAGCGCACCGTCGATGCACTGATGGGCGCTGCCTACGGTAGCGCCGGCGAGCGCTGCATGGCCATTTCGGTGGCGGTGCTGGTGGGGGATGTGGGGGATAAGGTCATCGCTGCCTTGAGCGAGCGCGCCAAGACGCTGCGCATTACCGACGGCCGCGACTTGAAAGCCGAGATGGGCCCGATCGTTTCGCGGGCCGCCCTGGAGCGCATCAGCGGCTATATCGAGCAGGGCGTACAGGCCGGCGCGCAATTGTTGCTCGACGGTCGTGACTACGTGCCAACCGAACCCGGCCTGGAAAACGGCTTCTGGCTTGGCGCCACGCTGTTCGACCACGTGACCCAAGACATGAGCATCTACCGCGAAGAAATCTTCGGCCCGGTGCTGGCCTGCGTGCGCGTCAACGATTTCGCCGAAGCGGTGAAGCTGGTCAACGACCACGAGTTTGGCAACGGCGTCAGTTGCTTCACCCGCGACGGCAACATCGCCCGCGAATTCGCCCGGCGCATTGAAGTGGGCATGGTTGGCATCAACGTGCCGATCCCTGTACCGATGGCCTGGCATGGTTTTGGCGGCTGGAAGAAGAGCCTGTTTGGCGACATGCATGCCTACGGCACTGAGGGGGTGCGTTTCTACACCAAGCAGAAGTCGATCATGCAGCGTTGGTCGGAGAGTATTGAACAGGGTGCGGAGTTTGCGATGCCGGTGTCGAAGTAAGGTCTCACGAGCACTGTAAGTCCAAGTGTGGGAGGGGGCTTGCTCCCGATAGCAGAGTGTCAGTCAGTCTCTATGTGACTGAAACACCGCTATCGGGAGCAAGCCCCCTCCCACATTTCGTACGCGTTTGTTCTGAATTGACGCGATGAGCATAAAAGTCCAGTATGGAATTATAAGTACAAAAAAGCTGCTGTCCGTTTTTCTTCACTCTTGCCAAACCAACAACAACCCGCGAGAACCCGATCATGAAGAAACGCCACCTTATTCCCGCCCTGGCCCTGAGCCTGTTCGCTGCCAGCCACCTGCTGGCTGCCGAGAAAACCCTGCGCATCGGCATCGAGGCCGCTTATCCACCGTTTGCGTCCAAGACCGGCGACGGCAAGATCGTCGGTTTCGACTACGACATCGGCAACGCCCTGTGCGCGCAAATGAAGGTCAAATGCGTGTGGGTTGAAGGTGAGTTCGACGGTCTCATCCCGTCCCTCAAGGTCAAGAAAATCGACCTGGCGCTGTCGTCCATGACCATTAACGAGGACCGCAAGAAGTCGGTGGATTTCACCCACAAATACTACTTCACCTCCTCACGCCTGGTGATGAAGGACGGCGCGGTGGTGGATGACCAGTACGCCAGCCTCAAGGGCAAGAACGTCGGCGTACAGCGCGCCACCACCACCGACCGTTATGCCACCGAGGTGTTCGAACCCAAGGGCATCAACGTCAAGCGCTACAGCAATAACGAAGAAATCTACATGGACCTGGCCGCAGGGCGCCTGGACGCGATTTTTGCCGACACCATCCCCTTGAGTGACTTCCTCTCGATGCCACGCGGCCAGGGTTACGCGTTTGTGGGGCCGGAACTCAAGGATCCGAAATACGTCGGTGAGGGCGCGGGGATTGCGGTGCGCAAGGGCAATGGCGAGTTGGTCAGCGAATTGAATGCGGCCATCGACGGCATTCGTGCCAGTGGCGAGTACCAGAAGATTTCACAGCAATACTTCAAGGCCGATATTTACGGCGACTGATCCAGGGAAATACGCGGTCAATGTGGGAGCTGTCGAGCTCCAGCGAGGCTGCGAAAGCGGTGGGTCAGGCGTGCCGGCCCCTTCGCAGCCTCGCTGGGGCTCGACAGCTCCCACAGGGGGGCGGCGCTGTCTTCAGAAAGGGCTCAACCCTTGAGTTCCTTCAAATGCTTGTAGACCGTCGCCCGCCCCATGCCCAGTACGTTGGCGACATAGTTGGACGCGCTCTTGCCCTTGAACGCGCCTTCGGCGTGTAACGCCAACACCAGTTCACGTTTGTGGTCGCGGGTCAGCAGGTTCAGGCTCAACTGACGCTCACGCAGCCAGCCATGCAGAAAGGTGTTGATGCGCTCCTGCCAATCATCACGAAACAGCGCGTCCGGCTGGGCGATCAGCTTGCTCGGCGACAGGAACAGATCCAGCGCGGCCTTGGCGTTTTCCAGCAGTGAGATATTCAGGTTGATGCACAGCACGGCCAGCCGGCGACCGTTGTGGTCGTGCAGCACGGTGCTCAGGCTGCGGATTTTCTGGCCGTCCCAGTTGAGCTTTTCATAAGGCCCGATATTCACTTCGCTGACGTCACCGTCGAGCATGTCCTCCAGCGACGAGTCGTCACCCAGGCTGCGTTTGGACAGATTGTTGGCGATGTAGTCGACGGTTTGCGTGCGCAGGTCGTGCAGCACCACCTCCGCATGGGGAAAGAATAGCGTGGCGATCGCGTCGGCAATCGCACGAAAGTTCTGCATGACGTTGTCGTGTTCAGCGGTGTTCATCAAAGGGGCTCCAGGCGGACGGGGGAGAGCATACCAGCGTCCAGCCCGAACTGTACGAGGTGCTCGGGCAGCGGCTCGCCGCGCACCAGTGCAGCGCTGGCCTGGCCCATGGCCGGTGAGGTCTGGATGCCATAACCGCCCTGTGCCGCCACCCAGAACAGCCCCGGCACCTGTGGGTCAAAACCGCTGAGCAAATCCCCATCGGCCACAAAACTGCGCAGGCCGGCCCAGGTGCGCGTCGGGCGGCGGATGGTCAGGGTGGTGGCTTCCTCGATCTGGTAGATGCCCATGGCGATATCCAGCTCTTCGGGTTGCACGTCCTGGGCCTGGACCGGGTCGGCGTTGGCCGGCGAGCCGAGGAACATGCCCGCGTCGGGCTTCATGTAGAAGGCTTCGTCAAGGGCCACCAGCATCGGCCAGTCATGGGCATCGACGCCGTCCGGGCCGGCGAAGATAAATGCGGAGCGACGTTTGGGTTGCAAACCGATGGAGGCCGCGCCTGCCAGGCCGCCGATATGGTCGGCCCAGGCGCCGGCAGCATTGATGATGACCGGCGCGGTGAAGGTCGCATCTTGGGTACGCACGTGCCACAGGCCATCGGCGAAGCGGCTCAAGCCCAGCACATGGCTGTCGGTGCGTACTTGGCCATTGTTGCGACGGATGCCGCGCAGGTAACCCTGGTGCAGGGCGTCGGTATCGATGTCGCACGCCGTTGGGTCATAGATTGCGCCGTGGACTTTTTCCCGGCGCAGGATCGGCAAGCGTTTACAGGCCTCGTCGGCGCTCAAGCGTTGCACCTGTGCCACGGTGGCTTTGGCGCTCAGGTATTGACTGTCGAGTTCGGCCGGGTCACCGGTGAAATCGACGGTCATTTCGCCCCGCGCAGTGAGCAGTGGGTGTTCACAGAAACCTGCTGGCGGCTGGTCGAAAAACGCCCGGCTGGCGAGGGTCAGCGCGCGCACTTGCGGGGTGCCGTACGCAGCGGTGTAGAGCGCCGCCGAGCGCCCCGTGGAATGATAGGCCGGATGGTTTTCGCGCTCCAGCACCAGCACCTTGGCGTGCTGCGACAACCAGAAGCCGGTGGACGCGCCGGCAATGCCGCCGCCGATAATGATGAAGTCTGCCTGGTGCATGTGAATCTCCTGATTAGCGCTGGCGTTGGTACAGGGCATTGGCCAATGCAATATCTTCCAGGCCCAGGCCGATGGAGCGGAAAAACACATGGCGCTGAGGGTCCGGGCGCTGCGCCATGTCGCTGAGCAGCTCGGGCAGGTCGCCGAGCACTGCACGTTTATCCCAGCCGTGCTGTTCGCTGGCAATCAGCATTTCGCCCGCCGCATCCGGAGTGGTCTGGCGATAATCGCAGTACACCTGCATCTGTTCGAGGCACACGGGAGGCACTTCGTGGGCACGCGGTGCGTTGGTGCTGATGGAGGTGATCAGCGCGGGCTTGCTCAGGCGCATCGGGTCGATCACAGGGCCTGCCGAGGAGGTGCAGAGCAGAATCACATCGGCGTCTTGCAGCGCGGCATCGCAGCTGGCGGCGAGGCTCAGGCGCGGGTCCAGCGCGTTGAGTTGCGCGCGCGTTTCGGCGCTGGCACTGCCAAGGCTTGGGGAATACAGACGGATGTGCTGCCAGTCACGCAGGTTTTGCACATAGCGCAGGTGTGCCTGGGCGACCTTGCCGCTGCCGATAATCGCCAGGCGCTGCGCCGACAGCGGCGCCAGCGCATCGACTGCCAATGCGGTGGTGGCGGCCGTGCGTGCGGTGGTCAATTCAGCGGCATCGCACAACAGCAGCGGCTGGCCGCTGTGCATCGACATCAGCAGGGTCCACGCCGTCACCAGCGGGCCCTGTTCACGCACGATGTAGGGCGAGGTCTTGACGCCATACACGCCATCTTCTGCCAGCACTCCGAGGTAATTGATGAAATCTCCGGCGCCTTGGGGAAACTCCACGAACTGCTGCGCCGGCTGCACTGCCTGCCCGGCGGCGAGCTCGCGAAACAGCTTGCGCAGGATAGCGGGCACGTCGATTTGAGCCAGCAAGGTACGGGCCTGTGCCTGATCGATGATGAGGGGGGTATTGGACATGGATGCCTCTGAATAAACTTATTTGTCCATTATGGACAATTAGTTTGTATGCGCAATAACCCAAGGAAAAAATCAGGCCAATGTGGGGCTTGCCCCCGATTGCTCAGCAGGCACAAGGCGGCAAGGATTGTTTAGGAAACGTAACAAGTGCAGTGCCTGTTGAAGGAACCTATTCGCGTATAGGCGCGACTCACCTGACGGCCGGTGTAAGCGCGAGGAACGATCCGCGTATGTCAGTGCCACCAGCGCAGGACGCCCCATACCAGACAGTCAGGTGGGGTAATCGCAATTGTCTGAAAAAGGTACCTCATCAATGTTCTTGAATGATCTTTCTTCACAGAGCCCCGATTGCTATTTGCCCGGTGATCCCTCGTATTCAGAGATGACAAGCGCACTGGAATTGCCCAGCAACAATACAGCTGATCCTCTCAGCGAAACATCGAGCATTCTGGCACGACCTCTGTCCCAAGAGGCGCTTTACACTGCGATCATCCATGGACCTTTCACGGGCTCCTTGCGTAATACCCTGGAAGAACAGCTGCCGTGTATCGATGCTTATGCCCTCCGGGTTACCGCGCTGATCGATAGCGTAGAACGGGGTAACGAAGGTGAGCGCAATATCCGGTTCCAACAGACTCGTCAGTTCCTGGAACCTGCAGGTTACTTTAGCGCCGGATTGTTGGCCGCAGGGTACGACCCCCATGAAAAAATCAGCGTGACATTCAACACTTACGTAGGGAAATGGACGCCGCAGGTAAAAACCAACACGGACACACGCACCTACTTTGCATGGGAAATAGCAGCCGGCGCGCTAAAGCACGACCGGACATCGGAAGGTGGCCTGGTCAATTTCCGAACAACCCAAATCGAGCCACAAGACCGCAGCAGGGTCAGTGATCTGGAGGCGTTGGGAGCGCGACTCCAGCGCCATTGGGAAGCTGAGGTAGCCAAGCCAATGAGCGATGAATCAGGGCCACTGGCCGAGCGCTCGGGCAAAGCGGATGTCTATGTGCTGCGCGGCACCTTGCAAAGCCTGTTAAACGATAAGACTGGCTTCGAACAGTTAAGCGTTGAAACACAAGAGGCGATCTATCGAACGTTATATTGGAACGGCCAAGTCATTATTCCCAATCTCTATGGTTACCCATTGGCAGGCTATGCCTTTATTCCTGACTTGCCCTTTGATGGGAATGTCGAGCATCGACCCAATAAGGGGTTGATGATTGATTTGAAGAGCGGCAAGGCCAGTGAAATATCGGGCGATAGAGCCTTTTCCGAGTGGGCCAAAGAAAATCGCGATGACATCGTTAGTCGATTCAACGCCAGCGACAGGCAAGGCGGTATAGACGCGCATTGGCCCAAAGCTGGAGAGGTGCTTGATCATTACATTGCGGGCAATCTTGCTACCTATCCGGGGCGTCAAAATATAGTCAAAGACATGGCTGTGCCGGTGTGGGAAACATTTAATTATACGAAGTCGCGAGGCAGTGATTATTTTTTGAAGTACGGCAGCCTCCGTTCCGGTATTGCCTCAACGTACCAAGGGTTAAATGCCAATAATGCGGTGTGGAAGGACCAGACACAGGTATTTGGCGCCTCGCAGCAACGATGGAAGGCAGTAAAAGAAGCGTGGAGCAGTACCTTTGGTTATGCACCCGTCGTTGGCAATCTGGGCCAGATCGTTTTCGGGGCGCACGACTCCATTTATGGCATGACGGCTAACGATCGCGTGGGCGGCAATGCCGCAGCGGCCATTTCAGCTTTGCAGCTGGCGCACGATCTGGTGCCAGCCGGGGCAGAGGCGCAGGAGCCGCCGCTCATACCGTTTAACGCCAGCGCCAATGATCGTTACCAATGGCACCCTACAGCGCAGCCCGACGAAGTTGAACTGGCGCGAATATCCAATGCGCCGGCCACTACGCCGTCCACACCAGCGCCAACCTTTGCGGGAATGCGCGAGGTGGAGTTCAGGGGCAAGAAGTATTTTGTTGCTGACAAACCCGATGTGGCAGATGGTGAACATTACAAGCTGCAAGTACCCGACCCGCAAGACCCCTCGAAATTGGCATATAGCGGTATTGCCGCCAAGCCGGATGAGGCGGGAGTGTGGGCAAAAATGGGCGTCCCGGGTGGCGGGCTGAAAGAATATTTTTCCCGTAAATACAGACAGGCACGGGAAACGTTGGGCGCCGTTGCTCAACAACATGCCGACATGGCACTCCCCGTCAAGGAACACGAGGTCGAGCAGTTTACAAAGACGCTGGTGACACTCATGGGCGAGAGTAATGCAGGTGAGTTCGAATGGATTGAAACCTACACTCACGCGGATTCCGACTTTGTCAACGGACCACTGAGAGCGGGTAAGACCACGCCTGAGCTTGAAGCGTTTCTCGGCGAGTTCAATCAATTGAACCCTTATGAAGGCAAAGCTTATCGCTCAGCTTTTGTTACGGATGAAGGCGCGAAAAGGCTTAAAGATGGTGTTGGGAAAGTGTTCCAGGACCCAGGGGTCCAATCTGCTTCGGCAACGGTGCGTAATTCTGCCGAATGGGAGGGGTGGGCCAAAGGCGCGGCAAAGCAGCGAACCCGTGCCACTCAGCAGGTGGTGTATGTTTTTGATGAGTCTGTGCCGAAAATGAATATGTCGACAGACTTTTTGAAGGACCATGTTGCCATAGGTGCTGGAGAATTTTTGCAGGTGCTGGCTTTCAAAGAGCAGGGCCAGAAGTTGTTTGTGTACCTCGCTTCGCCGTCCAAAATGCCGGAGCATGTTTACAATCTATTTGATGGGAAGATCATTTACTGATTGCCTGAGCCCCTCAGTCGGCTGGATGGCGGCATGACTATGTGCGCCACGCCACCGGTTTGCCATGGTACTGAGGGACTGGCGAATCAGCGCCGTCCTGCCCGCGTACTCACATCCACCCACACCGCGAGCACCAGAATGCTGCCCTTGACGATCATCTGCCAGTAACTGTCCACGTCGAGCATCGACATGCCGTTATCCAGGCTGGTAATCACCAAGGCTCCAAGCAATGCCCCATACACCGTGCCCGAGCCACCGCGCATCGAGGTGCCGCCAATAAAACACGCGGCGATGGCGTCGAGTTCCCCCATATTGCCCGCCGACGGGGAGCCGGCGGCGAGGCGGGCGGTGTTGACCAGGCCGGCGAGGGCGCACATCACGCCCATGATGCCGAAGATCCACAGTTTCACCGCTTGCACATTGATGCCCGACAGGCGCGTGGCTTCCATATTGCTACCCACCGCATAGACGCGGCGGCCGAACACGGTCTGGCGAGTGACGTAGCTGAACACGCCGAGCAGCACCAGTAACAACAGCACCGGTACCGGAATGCCGTCGTAGCGGTTGAGCGTGGTGACGAACCCGGCCAGCACCGCCCCGATCAGCACCACGCGCAACCCGTCACGCATCAGTGAGTGCGCGGCCAAGCCATGCAGTGCGCGGTTGCGCCGTTGTTTCCAGGTGAGGAACACCGTCAAGGCAAACAGCAACACCCCGAGCCCGATGCCGGCGGTGTGGGGCAAATACCCCTGGCCCACATACACCAGCGACGGCGACACCGGTGCAATGGTGGTGCCGCCGGTAATCCCCAGCAAAATCCCGCGAAACGCCAGCATCCCACCCAGGCCGACGATAAACGAGGGGATGCGCAGATAGGCGGTCATGTAACCGTTGGCCAGGCCGATTATCAACCCGCACAGCGCCACCAGGCTGAGGTTGGCCAGCAGCGGTACGTGATAGACCACGTCCAGAATCGCCGCCAGCCCGCCCAACAGTCCGAGCAACGAACCCACCGACAAATCGATCTCGCCGCTGATAATCACCAGCACCATACCGCACGCCAATATGCCGGTGATCGACATCTGCCGCAGCAGGTTGGACAAGTTACGCGGCGTGACAAAGCCGCCCTCGGTCTGCCAACTGAAAAACAGCCAGATGAACGCCACGGCGATCACCAGGGCGAGCATTTTGTAGCGGGTGAAAAGCTGTTTGACCTGATTCATCTACGCGGTCTTCCGATTATTAGGGTGTTGGCTGAGCGCAGCGGCGAGCACCTGTTCCTGGGTAAGCCCCTCGTTGATGAAGTCACCGCGCAGTTGGCCGTCGCCGATTACCAGCACGCGGTTGGACACGCCGAGCACTTCGGCCAGCTCCGAGGAAACCATGATGATCGACACACCTTCGGCCGCCAGCGCGCCCATCAGTTTGTAGATCTCATACTTGGCGCCCACATCTACCCCGCGTGTGGGTTCGTCGAGGATCAGCACCTTGGGCTTGGCCATCAGCATTTTCGCGAGCACGGCCTTTTGCTGATTGCCGCCGGACAGGCTGGTGATCGGCAGCAACGGGCTGGCGGTCTTGAGGTGCATACGTGCGATTTGCTGGTCGATGCTGCCCAGTTCGGCCTCAGCGTCGATGCGGCTCAGGTGCGCATAGGTGTCGAGCACAGCCAGGGTGATGTTATGGCCGACGCCCAGGTCGGGAATGATGCCTTGGCGCTTGCGGTCTTCGGGCACCATGCACAACCCGGCGCGGATCGATTTGAGCGGCGTGCGCGTATCGACGATTTGGCCGTCCAGCCACACCTGCGCGCTGTAGCGGCCGGGGTAGGCGCCGAACAGTGCCGACACCAGTTCGGTGCGCCCGGCGCCCACAAGCCCTGCAATGCCGAGGATTTCGCCGCGCTTGAGCACAAACGAAATATCGTCGACGCGCTTGCGCTTGGGGTTGTCGACGTCGTAGCAGGTGACGTTGCGCGCTTCAAAAATCACCTCGCCCACTGCATGGGGCTCGGAGGGGTAGAGGTTGCTCATCTCGCGGCCGACCATTTGGGTGATGATCTGTGCGATGTCCATGTCCGCCATGGCGGTGGTCGCGATGTGCTTGCCGTCGCGGATCACTGCGATGGTGTCGCACACCGCAGCCACTTCATCGAGCTTGTGCGAGATATACACGCAGGCCACGCCCTTGGCCTTGAGGCCCTGGATGATGTCCAGCAGCACTTCGATTTCCGAGCGGGTCAGGGCTGAGGACGGCTCGTCAAGGATCAACAGGCGCGCTTGCTTGTTGAGAGCCTTGGCGATTTCCACCAGTTGCTGGTAGCCGCCGCCGTACTGCGACACTGGCAGCGCCACGTTCATGTCCGGCACCTTGAGTTCGCGCATCAAGACTTCGGCCCGTTGCAGCATCGCCGGGTAGTTCATGCGCCCGCCGGGCAGGGTCAGTTCGTGGCCCATGAAGATGTTTTCGGCCACCGACAGGTCGGGCACCAGGGTCAGTTCCTGGTGAATGATGACGATGCCGGCGGCCTCGGTTTCGCGAATGGACTGGGCCTTGAGCGGCTGCCCGTCCCAGAGGATTTCGCCCTCCCAGGTGCCGTAGGGGTAGACCGCCGACAGCACCTTCATCAAGGTGGATTTACCGGCACCGTTCTCACCGCACAGCCCGACGCACTCTCCCGGGCGTACCTTGATATCGATGCCATTGAGGGCGTTGACACCGCCAAAGCTTTTGACGATGCCGTTCATTTGCAGCAGGTAGTCGGCGGCCATGGCGGTCATTGCCCGCCGATCTGCTCTTTGGTGTAGAACCCATCCTTCTCCAGCACGTCGATATTGGCTTTGGTCAACGGCGTTGGGGTGAGCAGGATGGTGTCGACTTTCTTGCTGCCGTTGTCGTACTGCGAGCTGTAGGTCGGCTTTTCGCTGCGCGCCAGTTGCACCGAGAGCTTGGCGGCTTCGGTGGCGATCAGCTTGAGCGGCTTGTAGACGGTCATGGTCTGGGTGCCGTCGATCACGCGCTTGATTGCCGCAAGGTCAGCGTCCTGGCCGGAGATCGGCACCTTGCCCGCCAGCTTCTGTGCGGCCAGGGCCTGGATCGCGCCGCCGGCGGTGGCGTCGTTGGAGGCAACGATGGCATCGATCTTGTTGTCATTACGGGTCAGGGCGTTTTCGACAATGCTCAAGGCTTCGGTAGGGTTCCACTCCTTGACCCACTGCTGGCCGACAATCTTGATGTCGCCCTTGTCGATAGCTGGTTGCAGCACCTTCATCTGGCCTTCGCGCAGCACCTTGGCGTTGTTGTCCGTCGGTGCGCCGCCGAGCAGGAAGTAATTGCCCGTGGGCGCCGCTTGCAGCACGCCGTTGGCCTGCATCTCACCGACCTTTTCGTTATCAAACGAGATGTACGCGTCGATGTCTGCGTTGAGGATCAGGCGGTCATAAGACACCACTTTGATCCCGGCCTTCTTGGCTTCGGCTACGGCGTTGGTCAGCACCGTGGCGTTGAACGGCACGATCACGATCACATCGACGCCACGGGAGATCAGGTTTTCGATTTGCGAGATTTGCTTTTGCTCGTTGGCATCAGCGGACTGCACGAAGACCTTGGCATCAAGTTTTTCTGCGGCGGCGACGAAGTAATCGCGGTCGCGGGACCAGCGCTCCAGGCGCAAGTCATCGATGGAAAAACCGATTTTAGGATGGGCCGGATCGGCCATCACCGGCAAGGCGAGCAGGGCCAGGGCAGTGGCGAGCAGGGTGCGTTTGAATGACTTCATGGTGGTGCGTCCTTTTATTGTTGTTGGAAAGACACTAGGTGAAGACTCTCATTGTGGCGAGAGAGCTTGCTCCCTCGCCACAGGACACTCAGGTGTAGATAAACCGATTCACAACGCCCTCAAGCATCTCCTGTCGACCACTCACGGCCTGCGGATTCAGTTCGTGGGCAAACGCATGTTCAGCCAGTGATTCCAGGCTGAACTCACCTGCCAGCACCGCCTGGCCCAATGGTTGCTCCCACCCGGCGTAACGCTGGTCCTTGAATTGCTGCAACGTGTCGTTCTGCACCATCGCCGCCGCACGTTCCAGGGCCAGCGCCAGCACATCCATGGCTGCCACATGCCCGTGGAACAGGTCCACCTCGTCCAGGCTCTGGCGGCGCACCTTGGAATCGAAATTGTAGCCACCGTTCTTGAAGCCTCCGGCCTTGAGGATTTCATAGGTGGCCAGGGTCATTTCTTCGACGCTGTTGGGGAACTGGTCGGTGTCCCAGCCGTTCTGCGGGTCGCCGCGGTTGGCGTCGATGCTGCCGAAGATCCCCAGGGACACGGCCGTGGCAATTTCATGATGAAAACTGTGCCCGGCCAACGTCGCGTGGTTGGCCTCGATGTTCACCTTGATTTCGTTCTCCAGGCCGTACTCATGCAGGAAGCCGAACACCGTAGCGCTGTCGTAATCGTACTGGTGCTTGGTCGGCTCCTGGGGTTTGGGCTCGATCAACAGGTCACCCGTAAAGCCGATCTTGTGCTTGTGCTCCACCACCATGCGCATAAACCGGCCGAGCTGTTCTCGCTCACGCTTGAGGTCGGTGTTGAGCAGGGTTTCATACCCTTCACGGCCGCCCCACAACACATAGTTGGCGCCCTTGAGACGCAGCGTGGCATTCATCGCACTGAACACCTGCGCGGCGGCGTAGGCAAACACCTCCGGGTCGGGATTGCTCGCGGCCCCGGCGGCAAAGCGCGGGTTGCTGAAGCAATTGGCGGTGCCCCACAGCAGCTTGATGCCGGTCTGTTCCTGATGGCGCTCCAGGTGATCGACCATCTGTGCGAAATGGTTGCGGTACTCCTTGAGCGAGCTGCCTTCCGGCGCTACGTCGGTGTCGTGAAAGCTGTAGTAGTCGATGCCCAGCTTGGAAAAAAACTCAAAGGCCGCCTCCGCCTTGCCGATTGCCACCTCCATCGGATCGCCACTGCGCTGCCATGGGCGTTTGAACGTACCCATGCCAAACATATCCGCCCCCGGCCACACAAAGGTGTGCCAATAACAGGCGGCCATGCGCAGGTGTTCGCGCATGGGTTTGCCGAGGATCAGTTTGTTGGCGTCGTAATGGCGAAAGGCGAGGGGGGATTCGCTGGCAGGGCCTTCGAAGCGAACCTTCTCGACACCGGGGAAGTACGGCATGGCGGTTTCCTTATTGTTCTGGGCGGTGTCTGGATACTAGCAACGGCGCCCTGGCCGCTGATTATGAAAATCATCAAGGTGTAGTGCGATTTTGCACAGCGAGGTCTAGTCTGCACCTACCGGCCCCAAGGACAAAAACAATGAAAACCCTACCGCCCGTGCACCGCATCGCCTTGCTCTTCAACGGCAGCAAAATCTACGACCGTGGCATCATCACCGGTATCGGCAATTACCTGAGCAGCACCCGCGCTTCCTGGGACCTGTTCCTGGAAGAGGATTTTCTCTGCCGTCTGCGCGGTATCGAGCGCTGGCAGGGCGATGGCATCATTGCCGACTTCGATGACCCGCTGATCGGCGAGGCGCTGGCCGGGAGTCGGATACCTGTGGTGGCGGTGGGGGGATCTTACGAGGACGTCAGCGCGTACCCCAAGGGCATTCCCTATGTCGCGACCGATAACTACGCCTTGATGAAGCTGGCCTACGAGCATTTGATCGAGGCCGGGCTGACGCGCTTTGCCTGTTTCAGCCTGCCCGAAGCCCAGGCCAATCGCTGGGCGCAGGAGCGTGAGAAAGCCTTTCGCGGCCTGGTGCAACGCGATGGTTTGCCGGTGGAGATCTATCGTGGCCTGGGCACCAGTGCGCCGTTGTGGGACAGCGCGGTGGAGCAGCAGATTGCCTGGCTGCACAGCCTGCCCAAGCCCATCGGTATTATCGCGGTCACCGATGCCCGCGCCCGGCAGTTGTTGCAAGCTTGCCTGACGGCGGGCATTGCGGTGCCGGAGGAGGTGGCGCTGATCGGGATCGACAACGACCCGCTGACCCGCACCCTGACGCGGGTGCCGCTGAGTTCGGTGATCCAGGGCACCGAGACCATGGGCCGTACTGCCGCGGCCTTGCTGCATCAGATGCTGCACGGCAAACCCTGCACCGGCACGCAGGTGCTGGTACCGCCGGACGCGATCAACGTGCAAGCCTCCAGCCTGCATCAGCCCCTGGGTAACCCTTATGTGATGCAGGCATTGCTGTTTATCCGCCAGTACGCGTGCCAGGGGATCAAGACCGACCAGGTCGCCGCCTATGTCGGGGTCTCACGCTCGTCATTGGAGGCGCACTTTCGCAAGGTGCGCGGGTGCAGCGTGCATGACGAAATCCTGCGCTTCAAACTCGCCGCCGCCGCCAAGGGCCTGGAGAACCAGGACCTGGCCATCGCCGACATCGCCGCCCGCTGCGGCTTCACCTCTGCGCAGTACTTGCATACGGTGTTTCGCCGCGAGTTTGGCTGTACGCCACGTCAGTATCAGCAGGGCAGGCCAGTTGCAGCGCCTGTTGCATGTTTGCCAGCTTGATCTGGGTTTCTTCGTACTCATTGGCCGGCAGCGAGCCCTCGACAATGCCGCAGCCGGCAAACGCATGGCAGTGCCTGGGGGTGATCAGCGCCGAGCGCAGGGCCACGAGAAAATCGCCATTGCCCTCGGCATCCAGCCAGCCCACTGGCGCGGCATACCAGCCGCGATCAAAGCCTTCGTGTTCACGGATAAAATCCAGCGCAGGCGCGCGCGGTAGACCGCCGACCGCGGGGGTAGGGTGCAAGGCTTGGATACCGTCCAGCAGGCGCTTGCCGGCGTTGAGCCTCGCGGTGATGGGCGTGCTCAAATGCTGCACGGTGGCAAGTTTCAGCAAGCCGGGGTGCGGCGCGGCGTGCAGGTCGCTGACCTTGTCACCCAAGGCTTGGGTAATGGTCTGTACCACCAGTCGATGCTCGTGCTGCTCTTTCGGGTCGGCCAATAAACGTTCCCCCAGCGCCTGATCTTCATTGGGCTTGCACCCACGACGGGTGCTGCCTGCCAGGGCGTGGGTGGTGAGACGGCCCGCCTCGCAACTGAGCAACCGCTCGGGTGTGGCGCCCATGAAGCAGTGTTCGCCCCGGTGAATCGCGAACAAGTGCGAGGCGTTACGCCGAGCGTGCAGGCGGCCCATCACCGCGCCAGTGTCGAGCGCGGCGTCCAGGTGGTGGTCGATATGCCGCGCCAGCACCACCTTGCTCAAGTCACCCCGGGCGATGACGTTCAACGCGGTGTCGACCTTGGCCTGCCATTGATCCCGCGGCAGTGCGACGCGCTCCAATACATGGGGGGCAGGAGCAACGTGGGCGGCTGGGTTGAGCAGTTGTTCAAGGGCGGCCAGGCTTGCTTGCACCAAGGCCGCAGGATCGCTGCCGGGCTCGACCACACTCTGGCAGCGCAGCCAGCGCCCGTGGCTGTCCTCGCTGAGCAACCAGTGGGCAAGGTGGAAGCTGGCATCGGCAAACGGCGCCCAATGGGATGCGCAGGGCTGCTGCTCATCAAAGCGCATACCACCCAGCAGCAAGGGCGGATGCGGGCCGTCCACCAGCGCATCGGCGCACAGTGCGAACCATTGGCGATCCACTTCGGCCATGCGCTGGGGCCCCGAGGCTTCGATCTGCCAGGCGCAGCCGAGGCCGAACAAACTTAAGTCCGGCGAGTGCGCACACCAGAAGAAACCCTGGCGATGGGCCTCGTACAGTGCCAGGGGCGCCAGCGTCGGCGCGGGGTAGGCGCTGACGGCAATAACGGAGCGCTGGTACGCCACCGCCCGTTGGTGCGCGGCCTGGAAGGTCTTGAGCAAATCGGCCGCGTTCATACGCGCTGGCTCTTTTTCTGTAGCCAGAAGGCCGTCTGCTCGGCGATGTACCAGTGGATGATCTGGTTGAACAGGCCCTCGACAAACTCGCCATCCAGCCCGACCTCCTGCGCCCACTGCCGGCGCTGGGGCAACATCGCCGCAACGCGATCGGGTGCGGCGATGCTGGCCTGGTCGGGTTTGAACGCGGAGGCGGCCTTGACGTATTGCATGCGCAGGCCGAGGGCGTCGATGATCTGCTTGTCGAGGCTGTCGATGGCATGGCGAATGTCGTGAAGGCCAGTGCAGTGTTCCGGGGTTTTCATCGTGCGTCTCCCTGAAGGTCGGTGGTGCGCTGCAACAGGTGGTCGATCACCGGTCGCGGCTGATGCCTGAGGTAAAAGTGGTCGCCGTCGAACAGGCGGATGTCCGGGGTATGGCGGCTCAGGTCGGCCCAGGCGCGAGCCTGCTCCAGGCTGACTTCGGCGTCATTGCGGGCCAGCAGCACGTCCAGCGGTGCCGTTAACGGCTGCAGGTTCGCGGGGCGCCAGGTTTCGATGGCCTGGTAGTCGCTGCGCAACGCCGGCAGAAACAGCGTGCGTAACTGCGGGTTGGCCCACAGGTCGGCGGCCTGGGCGTCCTGGCGCAGGATGTCGGCAATCAACGCGCTGTCGTCCTGGCGATGCAGGTCGCTGGAGGGTTGCCGGTGCGGCGGTGCGTGGGCCGAAACAAATACGTGGTCAGGGCCGACACCGCCGGCCTCCAGCAGCGTGCCGACGGCATAGGCAAGCGCCGCGCCCATGCTGTGGCCGAACAGCCACAGGGGCCGCGCAGGCAAGGTCAGCAACGCCTGGCTGATGTTCTTGGCGAGGGTCGCCAGGCATGGGATATGCGCTTCGTTGAAGCGCTCTTCGCGCCCGGGGTACTGCACTGCCAACAGGTCAATGTCACCCGGCAAATGCGCCAGCCACGGCCGAAAAAAGCTCGCGCTGCCACCGGCGTGGGGCAGGCACACCAGGCGTGCGCGGGGCTGTTGCCCCTCACGCAATACACGCAGCCACGGGCTCATAAGGCCAGCACCTGTTCCGCCAGGGCCTTGCGGTTGACCTTGCCCAGGCGCGTCAGCGGAAACTCGCGCAGCACCTGCAAGCGGTCTGGCAACTTGTAAGCCGCCAGCCCACGTTCGCGCAGCCAGGCGTTGATCGACGCCAGGTCCAATGGCGTGCCGTGGGCCAGTACGCAGGCGCAACTGCGCTCACCCAGCAACTCGTCGGCCAGCGCCACCAACGCCACATCGCGGATCAGCGGATGGCCGAGCAGCAGGTTCTCGATCTCTTCCACCGGAATCTTTTCGCCGCCCCGGTTGATCACATCCTTGCTGCGCCCCTCGACGATCAAGTGCCCTTCGGGCAGGCGCCGTACCAGGTCGCCGCTGCGATAAAAGCCATCGGCGGTAAAGGCGCGCTGGTTGTGCTCGCGAGCGTTGTAGTAACCGCGAATGGTGTAGGGCCCGCGCACCAGCAATTCACCGACGGCGCCGGGAGCCACCGGCACATCGTCGGCATCGACGATACGGATCTCATCCGCAGCGGTCAGCGGCAGGCCCTGGGTGTCGAAGACCAGCGCCTGCGGGTCATCCAGCCTGGTAAAACACAGCAATCCTTCGGCCATGCCGTACACCTGTTGCAGGCCACAGCCCAGGGTGGGGCGGATACGTGCGGCGATCTCGGCCTTGAGGCGTGCGCCACCGACTTGCAGCCATTGCAGGCTGCTAAGGTCGTTGTCGGACCATTGCGCCACTTCCAGCCACAGCAACACCAGTGGCGGGATCAAGGCCGTGTGGGTAATGCGTTCGCGCTCGATCAGTTCGAAGGCGGTGTCGGGGCTTGGTTCCGGCGCCAGTACCAGGGTGGCGCCGACACTGAACACCCCGAGTGCCCCCGGCGAGGCCAACGGGAAGTTATGTGCCACCGGCAGCGCCGCCAGGTAACGGGTGTGGCGGTCGAAACCGCAGGCTTGCGCCGCCAGCCGGGCATTGCACGCATAGTCGTCATGGGTGCGCGGGATCAGCTTGGGCAGGCCAGTGGTGCCGCCGGACAGCAATAGCACCGCCACATCGCGAGCGTCCGGTGCCGGGAACGGGTGGGGGGTGGCGACGCAGTCGGCCAGGGCCACGAATTCCTCGGCCGCGCCTACCACCCACACCTGTTGCAGGCTCGACACCTGGCTACGCAACGTGCGCGCCAGGGGCCGATAATCGAAGCCCAGGTGCTGGTCGATAATCACATAGGCCACCGCTTGGCTAAGGTGCGCCAAGTGGGCCAGTTCATGTTCGCGGTGGGCCGGCAACGCAAACACCGGGATCGCGCCCAGGCGCAACAGAGCGAAGGTCAGGCTGAAAAACTCGGCGATATTGGGCAGTTGCACCAGCACGCGCTGACCGGCGACCAGCCCGCGCGCGGCGAGGCCGGCGGCCAGGCGGTCGGCGTGTTGGTCCAGCTCGGCGTAGCTCCAGCGTCGGTTGCCGTCCACCAGCGCCTCTTGCTGCGGCGTACGCTGGGCTTGTTCACGCAGCAGTTGGCCCAGTGGCACGCCTTGCCAGTAGCCTTGCTCGCGGTAGCGGCGGATAAAATCTTCGGGCCAGTCTGTGAATCCATCAAGCATGGCTATCTCCATGTGCAGTCGGGCAGCTCAGCAATTGCGCACCGTGTAACGTCAATGGTTGCGCCAGGCCGGCGACTTGCACCGCCTGTACGCCGGTAAATTCGGCGGGTTGCAGGTGCAACATCGGGTCATCGCCCGCGAGCAGGTTGAGGGCGCTGTGATCGGCGGGGCTTACGCCCAGGTGAATGGCCGCCAGCCCCGTGGCGCCGTTGGGATGGATCAGTCGCTGCGGGTGCTGGGAGGGCGAATAGGGCGTGACCAGAAACGGCAGGCGCTCATGCCGTGGGTAAACAAACCGAAAGCGCGTCTGGCTGCCGTCCGCACAGGTGCGTTGCCACTTCACCACCCGGCCCATGGCCACGCCGCCGGCCGCCAGGTTTGTCAGACGGGGTGCCAGGGCCAGGTCATCGCAGAGCAGCGCGAGGTCGCAAAAACCTTCACCCTGGGCAGCCCAGCGCAACATGCGCCGCCCGGCGCCACGCCCGGCCAGGCAGTCGATGGGCCACTTGAACAACCAGGCATGACGCGGGGTGGTGAGCAGTTCGATGATCGGCCCGTGGCTGAACCAGATATGCGCGTGTTGCGCGCGGGCCTCGGCGGTGGCGTAGATGACCTCGAAACCGGCGGCGCGAAAGTTCGCCACCGCCTGGTGCAGGTCGCGAACCCACAGCAGCACATGGCTGCAGGACGAACGGGATTGGGCAGTGTTCAAAAGGGCAGGGCTCCCAGGAGTTGCGCGCTGGGGTCAGCGCCAGGCGGCTGTACGGCGTCGGCGCAGCGATGCAGTTCGGTCATCGGCAGCGCGCGGGGAATCGGCGGTTCAATCAGTTCCGGCATGCCGATCAGGCTGTTCATTTCACGCCAGGCCATCGACACCTCGGTGGCCCATATGCCGCTGCGCAGGCGCTGCGCCGGTTCGGCGATGTCGGCGCACAGCGCATCCAGGGCGAGGCTGACCGCATCGGGCCAGAGCTGGTTGAACACCTGGTGATAGCTGGCGGGTATGTGCGGGTCGAGCACCACCATGCTCGGCCCGGCCAATCGTTCACTGCCTTTGCCTGCCATGATCAGGCGGTCGGTGTCGTCCCGTGGCGCATGTAGGCGCGGGTTCCACAGCACCGGACCGTGGGTATCGCACAGGCTCAGCACGCCGCCTTCACAGCCGACTTCAAGGCGATGCAGCAGGAACGAGTGGTTGTCCGGGTCCTGGGGATGCACCTGGTTTTGCACGCGCAGGCTGATCGGCACGCCATTGAAGCTGGCGTTCAACCGCGTGAAGGGCTGCGCACCGACACTGGCGGCCGGCGCCGCAAATACCCAGGGCCGCAAACCACCGGCCAGGCGCCCGAGAATATCCAGCAACGGGTAGGCCACCTGGCTGTTACAGGCCGCGTCGATATAGGCCAGCCCTTGTTGCTCACGCAGGTACGCGGCTACCGCCAGAAAACGCCGGATCGCAAGGATATTCGGGTACAGCGTATTGACCGCATAGGCCGCCTGGCCCTGACGCGCGGCCTGCATGCACGCGGCGATTTCGCGGTGATGCACCGGGTGTTCCTGCAATACGTGAATGCCACGGCGCAAGAACTGCTGGGCCAGTTCGCTGCCCACGCCACCGGTGGCGCCGGAACGCACCACCACGCAGGCAATGTCGACGCTATCGGGCACCTGCTCGACGGCCTCGTACAGCGCCACCCCGTAGTGATCGGCGCAGGCCTTCGAATAGGCATTGCCACGCGACAGGATGCCGACCAATTCATAGCGCTCATGGGCACGAGCCAAGGCTTGCAGGTAGATGCGGCCGAACGCGGTGCCGGCGACGATCACGCGTGGACGAGCGCGGCTCATGACCAGGTCACCGGCAGGCAGTGGGCACCGCGAAAGAACGTCGCCGTTTTCCACTGCACCTGCCCGCAGCGTTGCAGGTTGGGCAGGCGTTCTACCAAGGCTTGCAACGCCTCTTGCAACTCCACCCGCGCCAGCGCCGAGCCGATGCAGTGATGCAGGCCGTGGCCGAAGCCGAAATGGCCGCCGGCATCGCGTTGCAGGTTGAGGGTGTGCGGGTCGGCAAAGCGCGCCGGGTCATGGTTGGCCGCACCGATGGACGCGAAAACGGCTTCGCCCTGGCGAACCAGGGTTTCACCCACCTGGATATCTTCGAGGGCGTAATGCACAAACATCGCCGCCGACGCCAGCGGGATATAGCGCAGCAGCTCTTCCACCGCCTGGGGAATCTGCTCGGGATGGGCCTTGAGTTGTTGCCACTGTGCGGGATTGTCCAGCAACACCAGAATGAAATTGGGGATCTGCGAAGCACTGCCTTCGTAGCCGGCGACGAGGATGGCGATGCACAACAGCAGCAGTTGGTCTTCGTTCAGGCGCTCGCCTTGGTCATCGGCCTGGGCCAGGGCGGTCATGAAATCGTCCTGGGGCTGACGGCGCCGCTCGGCGACCAGGCCCTTGATGTACTCGGCCAGTTCACCCAAGTGCTGTTGGGTCAACGCGGCGTCTTCGGCGCGGGTCGACAGCAATGAGTCGTTCCATACCTTAAAGCGTTCACGGTCTTGCAGCGGTACGCCCAGCAGCTCGCAAATCAACGCCAGGGGCAACGGTAAGGCATAGTCGCTCACCAAGTCGGCGGGCGGGCCGGCGGCGAGCATGCGGTCGATCAACTCATGGGCGTAGGCCCGGGCATGGGGGCGCAGTGCTTCGACGCGCCGCCGGGTAAACGCCTGGGCGGCGCGGGAGCGGATCCGCGTGAGTTGCGGCGGGTCCATCATCACGATGCCGCCAGCAATTCGCGGGAATGCTCGTGGGGCATCGTCGCGGCGAAAGGCTTCGCTGCGGCTGAAACGCCGGTCGCCCAGCACCAGGCGCACATCGTCATAGCGGGTGGCGAGCCAGGCGGGCGCGCCGATGGGCATCTGGATACGCAGCAGGCCTGGCGCTTGCTGGGCATGGCGGTAAGGCTCGGCGAGCTCCAGGTCGGTGAAGGCATTGAAAGGGTAGGCCAGCGGGGTCATGGCAAGTCCTTGGCGGTAGGCAGGTCGGGCAAACGGTCGAGCAGTTCCAGGTGCAGGTCTGGGTGTTCCAGGTGCGCGGCCAGCGCGGCGCGACTCAAGCGTTGGCAAGGCACTTGGGCGACGAACACACGATGGCCGAGCGGCGCCAGCGGGTGGTCGGCGGCGGGCAGGCTGCGATTGCCCTGGAACCCGGCGCGGGCCAGGGCGGTTTGCCATTGGTTGAGGTCCAGGAAGGTACTGCTGCTCAGCGCGCGCTCATCGCTGGCCTGGTTGAGCATGAAAGCCTGGGAGGCCATCACCCAGAACTCCTCCCGGGTCGGCTCGCTGAACACCAGCCAGCCGCCGGGTTTGAGCAAGGCGAGCAGGGTGGCCAGGGAGCGCTCGGTGTCGCGGGCGGCATTCAGCACGCCCCCGGCGACGATCAGGTCCCAACTCTGGGTGCGATAGCCTTGGGCAGGGGCGGGGCGGTCGATATCAAACACCCCGTGGCGCACCCACGGCCAGGCGTGCAGACGCTCGGCGGCCTGCTCGCTGAAGTAGCGCGACACGTCGGTGCACAGATAGTCCACCGTGACCTTGGCCAGGGCTGGCACCACGGCCTGGGTGGTGGAACCGGTGCCGGCACCGACTTCCAGCACCCGCAAGAGCTCGGTGCCGCTCTGGCGCGCAGCCCAGGCGCCAATCCAGTGAGCCACGGCGCGATGCTGGTACTGCGCCGCCAGGCTTTCGCGGTACAACGCCGCCGCACGTTCGGTGCGGCCTTCGGGAAACAGCAGGTGCACCGCCGCGCACTCACCGCGCATCAACGCCGGCAACTGGCGAGCGTTGTCTCGCGCGTAATCGAGGGTGGCGCTGCCGCCGGTGTTACGCGCCCAGTCCAGGCTCAACTGTACCCAGATGCCCTCCAGGCTGGCGTCGCTCCAGGTGCTGGCGTCGAGGTTGGGATGCAGGCGGTCGCCTTGGCGGCGCAGCAGATCCTCGGCTTGGAGCACGTCGAGCCAGCGTGCGATGAGTGGGCGGTGGCCGGGGGCAATACCGGCATTGGCGAGGCTGTGCGCCACATCGTTGAGCGGTGCGGGCAGCAGGCCGCACTGCTCCAGGCCATTGAGCATCGACAGCAAGGCGGCTTGGCTCAAGCGCTGGTTCAACTGTACGGCGTCGGTCAGCTGCGTGACGCTGAACTGCTGATCGACGGCGGCTGCGCTCGCGTCCAACTGATCGTCCACTGTCGCCGGTTCGCACGGCTGGGGCACCGCGAACAGTGTCGTGCCGTGCAGCGCCACCGCATTCACCTGGGGGTGTTCCAGTGCCCGCCGGCACCAGCGCTGGTGCTCACGCTTGACGCTGACCAGGTCGCCCCCGTCATCGGTAAAACCCTCTACGTGGCAATCGAGCTGCGCCGCTGCCCGTTCCGCCAACTGCCAGTCGCCCGGTCGGGAGCTGATGAATAACAGCTGTTGCAGATGGCTCAGATCACTCAGGGCCAGGGCGGGAAAGTCCAGCAGACGCTCCAGTTGTTCGGCGCTCATCATTACCACCGCCGGACGCTGGCGTTCGAGCACTGCCAGCAAACGGGCCGGGGCCTGTTGATGCAGGCCCAGGTCGGTAAAGACCGGCAAGCGCCAGGGGTGCTTGCCGGCGGGCAGGTCGATCAGCAAGGTGTCGATATTCATGCTCAAACTCCTCTGGCCTGGAACAAGCGCTGCCCCGCAGCAGCGAGCGGTTCGCCCGCGTCAGGCCATACCTCCAGCAACTCAAAACCTGCGACCTGCAAGGCCTGGCGCCACGCGTCGACGGCCATGAAAGCTTCATCGCCAGCACGCAGCGGCGCATCGGCCGGCGGCGACAGCAACAGGTGCATGAAGGTCAGCATCGCCGGGTTGTCGGCGATGGATTCACTGAACAGCAAGGCGCCCCCATCGCGCAGGCTGGTGCGGATCTGGCCGAGGCAGTCGGGCAGGTCGCGGGCGTTGTGCAGCGCGTTGCCGGCAATCACCAGGTCTTGGCTGCGGGGCGCTATGCCCTGGTCGCTGAAGCGGCGATTGAGATCGAGCAGGCCGAACTGCATCCCCGGCTCAAGACGAAACTGACGCTGGGCCGCACTGGTGAACAGCGAGCTGATGTCGGTAAAGCGATAATCCTTCTCGCGTTCTTGCAGCGCCGTCAGCACCGTAGTGGTGGTGCAACCGGCGCCGCCACCCAGTTCCAGCACCTGCAGCGGCCCGGCAGCGGCGCTGACTTGCCGCGCCCGGGTGCCCAAAGCGTGATTGACCGCCGCAGTGAAGTGGTTGTGCTGGTAGGCGCCCATCACCTTCACCGGGTCCCCGCCAAGCATCAGCAAATGGGTGAGGGTGAATTGATCGCGCAGCAGGTCGGGCAGGCATTCGATCACTTGGGTATGCAGGCGCGCCATGCTGTCTGGAAAGCCCAATGCGGCATACAGGCGCGGCAGTTCACCCACTTGCGGGTCATCAGGGGGCACTGGCCAACCCAGGCGTTTACCTTCCTCGTGCAGCAGGCCTGCACGGGTCAACGCGGCCAGCCAGCGGCGTACCACCCAGGCATGGCGGGCCGCCGTGCCCAGGGCCTGGTTGATGTGCTCGGCAGTGCGCCACGCCTGCAACGGCAACGCCTGGCTGTGCAGTAACACCTGGGCCATCACGCCCAGGCTCAAGTCTTCCAGCTCGTTCAGGGCGGTGTTCATAGGCAACCTTCTTGGGCGACATGCAGTTGATCGAGCGGGCCGTGCAACAGGTTCAGGCTACGAATCGCCGAGGTGCACAGCAGGCGCTCCAGGCTGGCGGCGGGCGGCAGGGCCTGGGCCGCTTCATGGCAGCCGGCGCTGATCTCTCCCTCCACCACGCTGATCACCGTGATCGCGGCCATGGCTGCGGTGAGCGCCGCATTGCCTGCGCCACTGAGCACCAGGCTGCGGGTCCGGACCTCGCTATCGTGCAGGCCCTCCAGTTGCAGCAGCAGGGTGACGAAGGGCGCCTGGCCGCTGAGATCCAGGCGGCTGGCTTCGCACAAGCGCTGCACCGCTTCTGCCCTTGGCATGCCGTGAGCCCGGTCAAACGCCTTGAGCACGTAGCCGTCGGTGATCACGTTGAACCACTGGCCGACGTCCAGGTTCAGGGCCATGGCCAGGCGTTCACCCTCAAGGTTCAGGTAGGGCAGCAGGTGGACCGGGCCGGGAAAACACGGCACCGACACCTCGCGCCGGCGTCGCAGTGCGCGGCTGCGACGCCCGTGTTGCCAGGCCGCCAGCGGTTCGCTGCTGCCGTCCACCGCACCGTGCAAAAAGTCGTCGGCAGCCACGGCGGTGAAGTGATCGCGCAAGCCGAAATAGCTGGTCAGGCTGCGCACCTGGGTGAACGCCTGCTCGGCCAGCCAGCGCGGCAGCAGGCCGGTGAGGCCCGGTTGCAGGCCTGCGCCTAATACTGCGCAGCGGCCACGCCATTGGGCGGGGTCGAGGTGCATATGACCGGCGGCGTCGACGTAATGGGCGTCGGCCTGCAATGCTGCCTGCGCGGCCCGGTCCTGCACGCGCCACGAGGGGCCCGCGCAGTTGAGCAGCACATCGCAACCACGGGCGAAGGTGGCCAAAGCCTGGGCATCGTTGAAGTCCACTGCGGCCCATTGCAAACGGGCTTGGGGCCACTGCTGCTGGAGAACCTGCACGCAGTGCGCGCCCTTGGCGGCATCGCGCCCGCCCAGGCGCAGATCGTTCACTCCCAGCGTCAACAACGCCTTGGCGCTGGCCAGCCCCACGTCGCCACTGGCGCCCAACACCCCGATCAGCATGGCTGCGCCTCGGCTTTCAAGCGCCAGCCGCCGGCGCGCTGGCGGTCATGCCAGAACCCGGCGTAGCGACCGTTTTGGGCAAGTAATTGTGCGTGCGTCCCCGATTCCACCAATCGGCCTTCATCCAGCACCAGTATCTGGTCGGCGGCCATGATGGTGGGCAGGCGGTGGGCGATCACCAGCACTGTGGCGTTTTTCATCAGGGCGTGAATCGCCGTCTGCACGAAGGCTTCGTTGTGCGGGTCCAGGGCAGCCGTGGCTTCATCCAGCAGTACGATGGGCGCACGTTTGAGCAGGGCCCGGGCCAGGGATACCCGTTGGCGTTCGCCGCCGGACAGCGCTGCGCCGCCTTCGCCTACCGGGGTGTTCCAGCCCTGGGGCAGGCGCGCGACGATTTCATCCACACCGGCCAATCGCGCCGCTTCGGCCACTTGCTCGGCGCTGGCGTCCGGGTTGCCGACGCGGATGTTGGCCTCCAGGCTGTCGTCGAACAGGTAGACGTCCTGCATCACCAGGGACAACTGCGCCATCAGCGCTGCGTTGGACAGTTCGCGTACGTCTACACCGCCAACCCTGACGCTGCCCTCGCTGGCATCGAAAAAGCGCATCAACAAGCGGGTGACAGTGGTTTTGCCCGAGCCCGAGGCGCCGACAATCGCGGTCATCGAATGCGCCGGTGCGCTGAAGGTCAGGTTATGCAGCACCTTTGGCCCGCTGGGGTAGCCGAAGCTGACCTTGTCGAAGGCCAGGGTGCCGGGTGCCGTCAGCGGTTGGCTCACCGCGGGCTCCGGCAGCGGCGGCTCGCGCAGGATACCCACCAGTTGCTCCAGGTCGTTCGCGGCCATGCGTAACAGACCACTGCGCGCCGCCGCTTCGGCCAGCGGCCCGACAAAACGTGCCGCCAGCGCGAGCAAGGCGACCAACTGGATGGCGTCGATTTCGCCATGGGCGGCCAGGGCGATGCCTACGCCCACCAGCAACGCAAACGCCAGTTGCACGGTCAGGCCACCGGCCAGCAACTTGGGAAAGGTCTGCGACAGCATCGAGCCGCCCGCGTGTTTCTGCGCCAGGTTGGCGGCCTGCAATGGCGCGTAGCCGTCCTGGGTGCGACCAAAGGCGCGCAGCACTGGCTGGTAGCGGGCGAACTCGACCACGCGGTTACCGGCCAGAGTCGCGGCGGCTTCCACGCGCGCATCATTGCTGCCGATGGCGGCGGCCGACCAGTGATGGGTGAAGTAGATCAGCGGCGCGCACAATGCGGCGGTCAGGCCCAGGCGCCAGTCGAACACGAACAGGGTCAGCGCCACGGTAGCCGGCACTACCACGCCAGACACCACCGGCCCAAGGTAATGGGCAAACAAGCCGGTGACCATCAGCGTGCCGCTGGTGGCACTGCGCGACAGACGCCCGACCTTCTCGGAGTTGAACCAGCCCAGCGGCAGGCTGACCAGATGCTGGCCAAGGCGGTCATGCAAGGTGGTCAACACCAGCAGCGCCAGGGCAAAGCCCTTCATGGCCTGCTGGTAATGGGCGATGCAGGTCAGCACCACCATCGCCGCCAGGCCAGCCAGCCAGAGGGACGCGCGGTGCAGGTCACCGGCAAACAGCGCGTGCAGGATCGGCACCAGCAACGCCACGGCCATCCCTTGCAACACGGCACTGGTCACCAGCCAGGCGAGGTAGCGGTACAGGCGTGCGGCGTGGGCCGGGCCCAATAAAGTCACGAGGCTGCGGATCACAAGGACATCTCCAGGTCGGGGGCGGTGGTTTCGGTGCCGGCGCGCCACAGGCGGGCATAGGTGCCGTTCGCCGCCAGCAATTGCTCGTGAGTACCGTTTTCCAGCACGCGGCCCTGGTCGAGCACCACGATCTGGTCGACGCCGCAGATACTCGCCAGACGGTGGGCAATCACCAGTACCGTGCGGCCGCGGGCCAGGGCAGAGAGGGCATCCTGGATCAGCGCTTCGGACTCGGGGTCGGCGTGGGAGGTGGCTTCATCGAGGATCAGCACCGGCGTATCGGCCAGCAGCGTGCGAGCGATGGACAAGCGCTGGGCTTCACCGCCGGAAAAAATCGCGTCTTCGCCGATCACCGACTGATAGCCGCGGGGCAGCGCGCGGATGCGTTGATGAATCTGCGCGGAGCGTGCCGCGGCCTCGACGTCGGCATCGCTGGCCTCGGGGCGGCCCAGGCGCAGATTGTCGGCGACGGTGCCGTGCACCAGTTGCGCGTCCTGCAACACAAAGCCCACGTGTTGATACAGCTGGCGCGGGTCAATCTCGCGCACATCCACACCACCCACGCAGACCCGCCCGGCGTTGACGTCGTGAAAGCGCGGCACCAACTTGGCCAGGGTCGATTTGCCCGCGCCGGAGGCACCCACCAGCGCAGTGACGCTGCCGGCCGGGCAGTGCAGGTCGATGCCATTGAGGATCAGGTGCTCGGGGTCATAGCCGAACTGTACCTGTTCAAAACGAATATCACTGCCCTGGGGCATCCTGCACACCTTGGGCGTGGGCAGTTCCTCAACCTCAAGCAGCGCCTCGATGCGGTCGGCGGCCGCGAGTGCAGTGCGCTGGGCGGTGAGGCTCTGGTTGATTACCAGCAACGACTGCGGAATCACCACGGCTACCAGGGTTTCGGCGAACAACTCCAGCGCTGTAATCCAACCCTGGGCCAGCAACAGGCTGCCCACCCCCAGGCTCACCAACAGAATTACCGGCACGCTCAGGGCCATCGATGAAAACGCTTCCAGGCGCAGCAGCGGCCGCACCCAGCCAGCGTATTGCGTGCTGAACTGGTCGACCGCCTGCTGATAGCTGCGATGGGCCTGGCCCACCTGGCCGAACGCCTTGACCACGGCAATGCCGTGGACAAACTCGACAATCGCCGCGCTGACCCGGGTCATGCTCTTGTCGAGCAACTGCATCTTGGCGCCGAAGCCGCGCATCATCAGGCTGTAGGCCACCGCGTAGATCGGCAGGGTCAGCACCGCCAGCAGCGCCAGGCGCCAGTTCAATGTGGCCAACCAGATCAGCCCTGCCAGCGGGGTGACTATCGCCGCCGTCACTTCCACTGCGTGATGGGCAACCAGGTGGTGCAGGTCTTCCAGGTCGTCCTGCACCACTTTGCGCACCGCGCCGGAGGTGGTGTCGGTGTACCAGCCCAGCGGCACGCGCCCCAGCTTGCGCACCATGGCTTCGCGCAAGCTCGATTGCAGGCGGTGGTCGGCCAGGTGGGTCAGCCACAGCGCGACGCCGCTGGCCATCCAGCCAAGGCTCAGGGCGACCACTACCAGCGCCGCCCACAGCCACAACGTGTGGCTGTGGGCATTGCCGGCCAGCAGCAAGCGGCCCAGTTCGGTCAGGCCGATAAAGGGCACCAGGTTAACCAGTGCGCCGACGGCGGCGAATACCACACCGAGGCGGATCAGGCGGTTGACCGGGCGTTTGAGGGTATCGAGTGCGGTGCTCATGAGTTTTTCCGAAGGGCCTCAAGCAGGTGCGCGGTGACGGTATGCACGTGGGGTGGCTCGATCACGCTGAAGTGGTTGCCCGGCACGTCGATCAGGTTGAATTGGCCCAGGCACGCGTCCTCCCAGAACGGCGCCGCCAGATGGCCGACGCCGCCGGTGATCCCGAACGATTGCTGCTCCAGGCAGCGCAGGTAGGTCATGTTGCCGAGGAACGGCGGCGGATCGAACCGTGCCGCCCGCATACTGTGGCGGCATACGCGGAACAGCGTGGGCACCAGCTCCGGGCCGATGGGCACCCCGGCCTGGCCGGACGCCAGGCGCGCATACTCGGCCAGGCGTTCTTCCTGGCTGCGCGCCGACTGTTGCTGCACCGCCAATGCCAGCGCCTCCAGGCCCGGGTCGCCGCCCAAGGCAGCCATGGCCCCGGCGGGTACGCGGCGGTTGTCGCGGGCCATCAGCAGGTCGATGGCGCGGTACACGTCGTAGTCTTCGATATGCGCGCCGAACACGGTCTTTACCGGGTCCAGGTTGAGGTTGGGCACGAAGATCGCCTCATAGGCCAGCTCTTCGTCGGTGTCGATAAACATCGGGATGCTGTCGATCAGGCTCAGGTCCACCACCTCCATGCCACGTTCCAGCAGGCGCCGGGCGACTTCGGTGGCGAGCAGGCCGCCCAGGCAGTAGCCGATCAACTGGAAGCGCTGATGGCCGTCGGCGATCAAGCGTTCGGTGTAGTCCTGGGCCACGCTTTCGATCAGGCGCTTGGGTTCCAGGGCCAGGTACTGCGCGGTGTCGGCCACCGCAAAACCGATCACCGGGCCGGCCTGCTGAGCCGCGAGTGAGCGGCCCAGGTGTTGGAAATAGTCGAGGGTGCCGAGGGCCGCGTGGAACATCACCCGCACCGGGCCGACGTCGCCGCCGCCAAAGGACACCACCAACGCATTGCTGTTGGATGAACGCTGGGATTGGCCGGGATTGACCGCAGACGGTGCGCTTTCACCATGGCTGAGCAGGCGCGCCAGTGCGCTGACAGTCGGCTCGTTGAGCATCTGCCGCAACAGGGTGTCGTAGCTCAGGCGTTGCGCCTGGGGCAGTTGTTCGCGCAACTGGCCGGCGACCCGGGCGAGGATCAGCGAGTCGGCGCCTTTTTCGTAGAAGCTGTCGTCGGCGCCGATCTGCGCCAGGCCCAGGGCCTCGGCCCACACTTGGCACAGCTGCGCGGTGAGTGGGTCACTGGGTACCTGCTCGCTGCTGGCGGCTTGGGTATCCTCGGCGGGGCGCCAACGGGCCAGAGTCTTGCGGTCGACCTTGCCGTTGGCGGTCAAGGGCAGGCGGTCGAGTACTTGCACATGCGCCGGCAGCATGTAGTCCGGCAGGCGTTGCGCGAGGGCGCGGCGCAGGCTGTCGACGCTCAGGCGCTGGAACCCGGCCTTGAAGCGTGCGGCGAACACTTGCATACCCAGGGCCGCCAGCGGGTGGTCGGCGTGGGGCAGGGCCGGCAGGCTTTCGCCGCCGAATGCCTGGATACGCTCACGCCAGGTGTCGGCGCTGCACAAGCCGCTGCGGCCTTGGTCGTGATCGCTGCCTGACGGCGTCATCATGAAGCCCTGGGTCAGCAGAATCGGCGGCCATTCGCCGGTCGGCTCGCTGAACACCAGCCAGCCACCCGGGCTGAGCAGTTCGGTGATCTGGCCGAGGGCGTTGTCGATGTCCTTGACGCTGTTGAGCATGCCCGCGCACAGCACGATATCCACGCTGTTGCTGGCCAAGCCCTGGGGGCGGATGGGCTGATCGATGTCCAGCACGCCATAACGCACCCAGGCGTGGTCGGCAAAGCGTTGCCTGGCCGCCGGCAGGAAAAACGCGGTCATGTCGGTGAACAGGTAATCCACTTCGAGCCCATCGAGCAGGCTGATCACCGGCGCACTGGTAGCGCCGGTGCCCGCGCCGATTTCGAGGATGCGCAGCGGGCCGTCGCCTTCGTGGTGGGTAGCAAGGCGGTTGATCAGCGCAGCGATGCTGTGGTTGTTGTAGCGCGACACGGCATCCCCGCCATACAGCTGCAATGCCAGGTCTTGCTCGCCCTGAGGGAACAACAGGTCGAACGGGTTGACCTCGCCGCGCAGCAGTTTCTGCAGTTGCCCGACGTGGTTGAGCTGGTAGTCGAGCAGCGTCTGGCTGCACAGCCCGGATGCGACCGCCTGTTCCACCCGGCCCCAGGCCAGCGCCGGGTTTGGCGCGCTGTCGAGCAGGCGATAGCGGGACTGTTCACGGTGCAACAGGCCCGCGTCACACAAGGCCGCGAGCCAGCGCCGCACCAGCCAGTGATGGCGGGGCTGCGCTTGCAGGGCCTGCAGGATGGTGGGTGCATCCGGTTCGGCCCACGCGCCGCTGAATAGATTGGCCTTGAGCATCACGTCCAGCATCGAACTCAACGCTGCGCCACTGAGGTCCGCCTGATAGTCGCGTACCTGTTGGGGGTCAAAGCTGCCGACCTGGCTGTCGGCGTAGCGCTGCACCGCCGTCAGCAACGGCGCACCGGGTAGCGGTTCGGGCTCGGCCCGCGCAGGCGTGACGAAGGCCAGCAGTTCGTCGCTGAACAGGCTGACCGCGCTGTCCACGCCCGGGGTGGAGAGCAGTGCGGCGTCGATTTCGCCCAGTTCCACCCGATGTCCACGGATCTTGACCTGGCCGTCGTTACGGCCGAGGAACTCCAGTTCACCCCCCGGCAGATAGCGGCCACGGTCACCGGTGCGGTACAGGCGCTGACCGTCGAGCGGGTGTGCAAAGAAGCGTGCCTCAGTCAACGCCGGGTCGCCCAGGTAACCCTGGGCCAGGCCGACGCCGGTGATGTACAGGTCACCCGGCACCCAGGTCGGCACGTCGCGCCATTGGTTGTCCAGCACGCGAAAGCCCTGGTTGGCCAGCGGCAAGCCGTAGGGAATGCTGCGCCACGCGGGGTCAATTGCGCCGATGGGGTGCAGGTTGGACCAGATCGAGGCCTCGGTGGCGCCGCCCAGAGCCACCAGGGCCAGGCCCGGCAACAGCGCGTGCAGTTGCGGCGCCAGGTTCAGCGCGATCCAGTCACCCGACAACAACGCCAGGCGCAGGCTGTCCAGAGGGCGCGGCTCGGCTTGCAGGTAGTGGGCCAGCATCTGCAATTGCGCCGGTACCGAGTTCCACAGCGTCACCTGATGGCGCTGCACCAGCTCGGCCCAGTGCGACGGGTCGGCGCCGCGTGCCGGGTCGGGCAGCACCACGGTGCCGCCCACCGCGAGGGGGCCGAACAGGTCATACACCGACAAATCGAAGCTCAGTTGCGCCAGGCCCAGCACGCGGTCGGCGGCGTTGACCGCAAAGCGCCGGTTGATGTCCTGCACGGTATTGAGCGCAGCGCGATGGCTGATCATCACGCCCTTGGGTTCACCGGTGGAGCCGGAGGTGTAGATCACATAAGCGAGATCGTCGGGGCTGCCGTGCGGTGCCGGGAAGTCCGATGGGGTCAGCGCCAGTTGATCCACTTCATGCCAGTGCAAGCCCTCGGGCAATGGCGTATGGGGCAGGGCCTGGGAATGGCCGAGCACGTGACGCACCTTGGCGCTGTGCAGCACGCGGTCGCGGCGGGCGGCCGGGGCATGGCTGTCCAGAGGCAGGTAGGCGGCGCCGGCCAGGAGCACGCCGTAGGCCGCCACCACTTGGTCACGGCCCTTGGGCATCAGAATCGCCACCGGTTCCTGGGCGCGGCAACCGGCGGCGCTGAGGGCAGCAGCGACTGCCAAGGCACGCTCCATCAGGGCGGCGTAGGTCAGGCTGCCGTGGGCATCGATCACTGCCAGGGCCTGCGGCTGTTCCCAGGCCATGCTCAGCAGGCCGTCATGCAGGCGGCCGGTGGGCAGCGGCGCGGCGGTGGCATTGGCGGCCAGGCGCTCACGTTGTTGCCAGGCCGGCAACGGCACTTGCATGGGGTGGTACCAGGCGGCCGGGTCGAGGGCCAGTAACTGCAACTCGGCGACGAATGCCTGCTGCATGTCTTCGATCAGGCCGTCGGGGAACACGCCTTGGCGCACATCCCAGTGGATGTGCAAACCCTGCGCGTCGTCCATTACCTGGCAGTCGAGGGTCACCTGCGGAGTTTGGGTGATGCCGTGGCCGACCTGTCGCTGGCTGGCGGGCGGTGGTTCGATCGCCAGGCCGATAGCACTGGTGAACACCACCGGCATGGACGCCGCTTCACGCCCGCGCCGGCGACCGATTTCGCGCATCACCTGGATGCCGGAAAACAGCCGGTGCTCCAGGTCGGCAAACAGTTGATTGCCCAGTTGGCGTGCCTGGCTGGTGAAATCCTGGCCCTGGGGATCCTTGACCTGCAGCAGGCTGACCGAGGTGAAATCCCCCACCAGTTGACCCACTTGCGGATGCAGCGGCAAGCGGTTGAGCAGTGTCAGATTGAGGCTGAAGGTGGGTTGCTGGCTCCAGCGTTGCAAGGTGCCGACGTAGGCGCTGAGCACCACGATGGACGGGGTGAGGCCGAGGGCGCCGGCGGCTCTTTTCAAGGCTGCCCATGGCTGCGCGTTGAGTTGGGCCCAGTGGCGCTGGAAGCGTGGCACGCTGGTGTCTTCGCCGCTCAGGGGCGTCGGCAGTTGCGGGGCGGGGGGCAGTTCATCGATACGCGCCAGCCAGTAGTCACCGTCGCGTTGGTGGCGGCTGCCTTCGAGCAGGCCCCGTTCGGCCAGCAGGTAGTCGCGAAAGGTGATGTCCAGGTTGGGCAAGCTGGCCTGGGGGTCATGCAGTAGCTGTTCCAGCTCATTGAACAGCAGTTGCGCGCTGGCCCAGTCGGCGATCAATGAGTCCATGGAGAAGTGCAGGGTGTCGCCGCTGTCGCTGCGGCTCAGGCGCAATTCGAACAGCGGCCAGATATCGGTAGGGTAGAGCTTCTGTTCCATGGCCTCACGTATCTGCTGCACGGCGTGCTGGTGCTGTTCACGAGTGGCGCCGCGCAGGTCGGCGACTTCCACCGGGTAATGGGCGACTTCGGCCAGCACGCGCTGGGAGCCTTCGCTGGCGATCACCGCGCGCAGCATGTCGTGCCGGGCAATCAGGCGGTTCCAGGCGTGTTCGACCTGCTGCGGGTCGAGGCTCGGCCAGCTCAGTTCGAGGTAACCGTGGCAGGCCACGTTGCCGTAGCCGAATGATGACTGGCGGCCGAGCAGGTAGGCGTTCTGCACATCGGTGAGCGGGAACGGCGCGTGGCGTTGTGCCGGGTCGGCCATCACCTGGGGCCGCTCCTGGGTTTGCAGCAGGTGCAGGATCTGCTGCTTATGCTCGCGCAGTTGCGCCAGGCGCTCGGCGTCAAGCAGGCCCTGGGGCGCGCGGAATTTGAGTTGGCCATCCTGGGGCCAGAGTTCGACGCCCAGGGACTTGAGTTCGCTTAACAGTTTGGCGGCGGGCATGGGGGCAGCTCCTGGGATAAGGGCAGGTTGCGCGGGCATCAGATGACGCCCTCTTCAACGGTGTGCGGGGTGGGTTGGCGCTCGACGGCGTGGGCCACTTCCATCAGGCTGGCGGCGCTGAACAACTGGCCCATGGGCAGTTCCAGGCCAGCATGGCTGCGCAGCATTTCGAGAAACCGCGTGGCCAGCAGGCTGTCGCCGCCCAGGCGAAAAAAGTTGTCATGGCGCGACACGCTGGGCACGTTGAGCAACTGCTGCCACAGCTCGGCGACCAGTTGTTCTGCGGCGCTCAGCGGGGCTTCATCCACGGCGCAGTGGGACCGGGCAGCTGCCGCCAATGGCGCAAGCAAGGCACGGCGATCCACCTTGCCATTGCTGCTCAGGGGCAAGTGTTCCAGCACCAGGATCTGTTCCGGGCGCATATAGGCGGGCAGGCATTGCACCAGGTGCTTGGCCAGCACCTCGGCGCAGGTGCTGGCGGTGACAGCAGCCAGCAGGCGCTGATCCTCGACCAGCACCACGGCACGGTTCACGCAGGGATGACGGGCCAGCGCGGCTTCGATTTCCCCCAGCTCGATACGATGGCCGTGAATCTTCACCTGGGTGTCGGCACGCCCGAGAAACTCCAGCAACCCACCCGGGTGGTAGCGGCCCAGGTCGCCGGTGCGGTACCAACCCTCGACAAAGCGCTCGGCATTCAATTGCGGTGCATGGCGATAGCCGCGTGCGACGCCGCTGCCGCCAATCCACAACTCGCCCGTGACCCAGTCCGGGCAGTCGCGGCCAAGGGCGTCGACCACGCGGTAAGCCTGGTTCGCCAGCGGCACGCCGTAGGGGATCGAGCGCCAGCCGGGCAACAGTTGCCGTACCTCGTAATTGTTGGACCAGATCGCCGCTTCGGTGGCGCCACCCAGGGCGATAAAGCGGCAATCCGGGGCTTGTTGGCGCAGGCGTTGTGGCAGGTCGAGGCCGATCCAGTCGCCTGATAGCAGGGCCACCTTCAGCGCCAGGGGTTGGCGCTCAAGGGCGTTGGCCTCCAGCAGCATGTCGAGCAGCGCCGGCACGCTGTTCCACAGGCTCACGCGGTGGTGTCGCAGGGCCTTGAGCCAGGCGCGGGCATCGCGGCGCTGGTCTTCGTCGATCAACACCAGGGCGGCGCCCACCGAGAGCAGGCCGAACACGTCATACACCGACAGGTCGAAGTCCAGCGCCGACAGCGCCAGGCCCCGGTCCGACGCGTCGATGCCGTAGCAGCGGTTGATCTCGGCCACGGTGTTCATGGCGGCGCGGTGGGTGATTTCCACGCCCTTGGGCTGGCCGGTGGAGCCGGAGGTGTAAATCACGTAGGCCAGTTGGTTGGTGCACACGGCCAGCGGTGCCAATAGCGGTTCGGCGCTTTGTGCCTGGGACGGCTTGAGATGCTTGACGCCTGGCAGCTGTGGGTCGTGCTCGGCGAGGATCAGGCTGACGCCGGCCTGTTGCAGGATGCGCTGGCAACGCTGCAACGGTTGGTCGACACCCACTGGCAGGTAGGCGGCGCCGGCGGCCAGCACGCCCAATACACTCGCAATCTGTTGCGGGCCCTTGGCCAGGGAGACCGCCACCAGGTCACCGGCTGCCACCCCTGCGTCCATCAGGCTACGGGCGATGCGCAACGCCCGTTCGGCCAGTTCGCCGTAGCTCAGGCTGCCATGCTCACCCCACAACAGCGCAGGGCGGTGCGGGGCCTGGTGGGCGTGTTGGAAAAATCCCTGGTGCAAGGTCGGATCACCCGGCACGCCGGGGCCGGGAGCATTCAGGCGGGCGCGCAGTTGCGCCTGGGCCAGGGGCAGCAAGTCTGGCGGCGCGTCGTCCCAGGCGTGTTCGGCCAGCCAGTGGAGGCTTCGCAGGTAGGCGTCGAACATGGCTTCGACCAGCCCCTCGGGGAACAGGCCGACCACGCGGTCCCAGTTCAGGGCGATGCCGCCGTCGGCTTCCACCACCTGATGATCGAGCCATACCTGTGGGGTTTGGGTCAGGCCGAATACCTGCCGGGCGAACGGCCCGTCTACCGGTGCGGCGGTGCCATCCGGCACCCCCAGGGCACTGGTGAAGACCACCGGCATGTTGACCTGCTGTTCGCCGCGTTGCCGCGCCAGTTGACGCAGCAAGCTCACCGAACCGATGCAGCGGTGTTCCAGCGCATCGCCGAGCTGCTGCTGGGTGCGCCGTGCGCGGTCGATCCAGCGTTCGCCGACCTTGGGCGCATAGCCGAGCAGGGTCAGGGAGGTGAAATCGCCCATCACCTGATCGATCTGCGGATGCACCGGCCGGCGGTCAAACAGGGTCAGGTTGAGACTCAGGTCGGGGCGCGCACTCCAGCGCCCGAGGGTTTCGGCAAACGCGCAGAGCAGTACCGCCGAAGCGGTCAGGCCGTGGTGCTGGGCCTTGGCCAGGATCGCTTGCCAGGCATCGGCCTTGACCTGCCCTTGCAGGCGCTCGAAGCGCGGTTGGCCCAGGTTGGCGGGGTCGGTTGCCAGGGGCAGTTGCGGGTGCGGCGGCAACGTGGGCAGGCGTTCCTGCCAGAACTGTTGCGCGGCGTGCAATTCGTCAGGTTCCACACGGGATTGCACTTGATAGTCGCGAAATGAAAGCTGCAGCGGTGCCTGGGCCAGCGTCGGCTCGCGGTACAGCGCGTCGAGTTCGGCATAGAAACGCAGGATGCTCAGGGCATCAAGAATCAGGTTGTCCAGGCTGATCGCCAGCCGCGTGTGCCGGCCCTGGGTCACGGCCTGCACATCGAACAGCGGCCATTGGGCGGGATCGAACACGCGGTGGGCACAGTGTTCGCGCAGGTCTTCAAGGCAGGCGTAGCGCTGGCCGATCACGAAGGTGGGCACCTGGGGGAGGATGCGTGCCTGGCCTGTGTGGTCGAACACCGTGCGCAGCGTTTCGTGGCGTTCGATCAGGCGTGCCAATGCGTGTTGCAGGCGTGGCAGGTCGAGGTCTTCGACGTCGTATTCGCGGTAGAAGTGGCAGCTCACGCCGCCCAATACCAGGCTGGGGTCGCGGCCCAGCCAGTAGGCTTGCTGCACCTCGGTCATGGGGAAGGGCGCGTGACGTTGGTCGAGGTCCGGTACCACGGTGCGTTGTGTTTCGGCCAGGGCCTGTTGATGCAGGCCTGTGCAGAACTGCGCCAGCACCGGCTTGGCAAACACCTGGGCGATCCGTGCGCCCCCCAGCCCTTGTTCGGCCAGCAGGCGCACCAGGCGCGTGGCGCTCAGGGAGTCGCCACCGAGGGCAAAGAAGTTGTGCTCACGGCAGACCTCGCCACAGCCGAGCAATTGCTGCCAGGCGCGGGCCACCTGTTGTTCGATGGCTCCGCAGGGTGGCGACAGCTGGGCAGGGACGGCGCTGCTGTGGTCGGCCAGCCAGCCGTTGAGTGCGTTGCGATCCACCTTGCCATTGCTTGTCAGGGGCCACTGCGCGCAGCCGAGGATCAGGCTGGGAATCATATAGGCCGGCAGGCGCTCGGCCAGGTCCGGCAGCTCCAGCACTGTGGGCTGCACCGGGCCATTTGCAAGGCGCACCACCGCTGCCAGGTGCTGGCCGACCAGCAGCGCCACCGCCTGTTCGACGCCGGGGCACGCCAGCAGCGCCTGTTCTACTTCACCGGCTTCGATGCGGTAGCCATGCAATTTGAGTTGGAAGTCAGTGCGCCCCAGAAACTCGACCGTGCCGTCGGGGTGGTAGCGCGCACTGTCGCCGGTGCGGTACCAACGCAGGCCCTGGTACTGCACAAATCGTTCGGCGCTGCGTACCGGGTCGCCACGGTAACCCTCGGCCACCCCGGCGCCACCGATCCACAGTTCACCGGCCACCCAATCCGGGCAGTCATGGCCATGCCGGTCGACGATGCGCAGGCTGACGTTATCCAGCGGCTTGCCGTAGGGCAGGCAATGCCAGTGCAGTGCCTGGCCGGGGGCGGCTTCGAACAGCGTCGAGTGAATCGCCGCTTCCGTTGCGCCGCCCAGGGCCATGAAGCGGCAACCGGGCGCCTGGGCCCACAGACGTGGCGCCAACTGCGGCGCGACCTTGTCACCACCGAGCAATACAGCGCGCAGGGGCAGCGGGGCGTCGGCGCAACCCAGCAACATGTCGAGCAGCGCCGGCACGCAATTGAGCACAGTGGCGCGGTGCTGCACGGCCAGTTCACGCCAGCGTGGGGCGTCGCGTTGCGCTTGGGGTTCGATCAGGATCACCGCCGCGCCGTTGGCCAGCGCGGCAAACAGGTCAAACACCGACAGGTCGAATTCCAGCGCGGAGAGCGCCAGGATTCGGTCTTCGCCATTGAGCTGCAAACGCCGTTGCAGGTCTTCCAGGGTGTTGGCTGCGGCCAGGTGGCTGACCTCCACGCCCTTGGGCTCACCGGTGGAACCGGAGGTGTAAAGAACATAGGCCAGGTCGCTGATCGCACCGGGGCGCGGCGCCTGCAACGCGGTGTCGGCGTGCGGCAAGCGGGTGAGCAGCAAGCGTGCGCCGGACGACTGGCAGATCTTGCGGCAACGCGCCTCGGGCTGGTCGGCGCCGATGGGCAGGTAGGTGGCGCTGCACGCCAGGATGCCCAGCACGGCGATCACCTGCTCGGGGCCTTTGGGCAGTTGCAACGCCACGATGTCACCGCGCTGCACGCCCTGGCCTTCGAGGTAGGCGGCGACGGCGAGGGCTCGCTCGGCCAGCTCGCCGTAGCTGATGATGTGGTTGCCGTGCAGCAGTGCGGGCCGGGCGGGCGTCAACTGCGCCTGGGGGAAAAAACCTTCGTGCAGGCGTGTCACCGGTAATGCTGTGCGCTGGCCTTGGGTGGCGCAGCGTACGTCAAGCTGGCTGGCGGGAAGCAGCGCCGGCACCGTCTGATCCCAGGCCGCAGCATCATGGCACAGGCGCTGCAACAGGCCGGTATAGGCATCGAACAGGCCACCGAGCACACCCTCGGCGAACAACCCTTCGCGGGCGTCGAGGTTGACCAGAATGCCGCCGTCCAGCTCGGTGACCTGGGCGTCCAGCCACACCTGAGGGCCCTGGGAAATGATCCAGGCCGGCTGGCCGAAACTCTCCTGCACGCCCTCGGCGAACAGTTCCCCCAGGCCCAGCGCGCTGGTGTACACCACCGGCGCCAGCACTTGCTCGCCGCGATGGCGGGACAGTTCACGCAACACCTCCAGGCCGGAAAACGCACTGTGTGCGGCATCGCCATGAAAGCGTCGTTGCAGCGCTGTGGCTCGGGCGGCGAAGGTGCCGGTCATGCGGCCGTCCCAGGCCAGCAGGATCGAGGAAGTGAAGTCGCCGACCAGGCGCTCGACATCGGTATGCAAAGGCACACGGTTGAACAGCGGCAGGTTGAGCAGCAGCTCAGGCGTCTCGCACCAGGCGCCAAGGGCTTCGCAAAACACCGCGGCCAGTGCCATGGCCGGGGTCAGGGCGTGCTCGCGGGCGTGGCGTTCGAACGCCTGGCGTTGGGACGCCGACAACCAGTGGTGACGGCGGCGCACTTGGCGCTCATCGCCCTGGCTCTTGATGGGCAAGCGTGGGGCGCCGGGCAAGGCGTCCAGGCGCTGCAACCAGTAGTCGCGGGCGTGTCGATGGCGCTCGCGGTGCTCGGGGCTGGCGTGCTCCAGGCGCAGGTCGGCCAGGTAACGGGGGAAGCTGTAATCCAGCGCGGGCAGCGGCTGTAGGCGGTACAACTGCACCAGGTCGCCGAGCAGGGTACGCAGGCTCAAGGCGTCGGCGGCGAGCATGTCGAGGTTCAGGTGCAGGCGCGTGCCCTGGGGCAACAGTGATAACTGGATGTCCAGCACCTGGCCGTGTTCCACGGCCAACTGGCGATGGGAAAGTTCGGCGCGCAAGGCGTGCAGATGGTGTTGCCGCTGTTCGGCATCGGCCTGGCGCAGGTCATGCACTTTAAGCCCCGGCCATGGACTGCGGGGCAGGATCTGCTGGCGGCCATCGTCGAGGAATTGCGCCCGCAACATGGGGTGGCGGGCCAACAAGGCGTGCACGGCGGCTTCCAGGCGGGCCGGGTCAACGTCGTGACCGTCGAATTCGTTATAGAAGTGTGCAGCCACACCGCCCAGTGCCTGGCCAGGGGCACGGCCGATCCAGTAAGCATGTTGCATGGGGGCCAGTTCGAAGGGCTGGCCATCGTCGGCGCTGTGACTGACGGGCGCGGCAGGAGCCGGCGCGGTGTCGAGCAGGGCCAGCCAGGCGCACAGGCGCGGGTCGGCCACCAGCTCGGCGAAACGTGCGGCCAGACCCTGGCGCCGCCATTGGCCGGCCAGGCGGATCAGGGTGACCGAATCCAGGCCCCATTCGATCAGGTTGGCCTCCAGAGGGATCTGCTCGGCAGGCTGTCCCAGGGCTTCGGACAGGGAACGGCGCAGCAGGGTTAGGGTTGAGGTGCTGGGAGTGGCCATGGCTCAACGTCTTCTCATCGCTAGGGCCCGGACCGGCGTTGGCCCAGGCGCTGAGGGGCAGGTAATTGCGTGGAAGGAGATGCTAGTCATTCTCATTGTCTCGACTACCCGGATCGAATCGTTTTTGCCCCGTATCCGTTTCCCTCGCGCGGTTTCGGGCGTGTGAGGGGTGGGGCATAACGCCGATCAGCGTGCGGGATACGGTTGGAAAATGACTTGAATCGGGTAGAGCCGCGCCGCCGCCCTTGACTACCGTCGCTCGCCGCCCTTTTGCAGGGCTTGTCCTTGAGGGAGTTGTGGATGTCAGTCGATTCGGGTTTGCAGGTGCGCGGTTTGTGCAAGCGCTACAACAATGGCGTTGAGGCGCTGCGCGGTGTTGACCTGAATGTGGGGCCGGGCATGTACGGTTTGCTCGGCCCCAATGGCGCGGGCAAAAGCAGCCTGATGCGCACCCTGGCGACCTTGCAGCAGCCGGACGCCGGCAGCATCCACCTGGATGGTGTGGATGTGTTGGCCGATGCCGGGCATTTGCGTCGTCGCCTGGGTTACTTGCCACAGCAGCTGGGGGCGTATCCGGGAGTGAGTGCACGGGATTTGCTTGATCGGTTTGCCTGGCTCAAGGGGCGTACCGACACTCGCCAGCGCCGCGAGGAAGTCGAGGGCTTGCTGGCCAAGGTCAACCTGCAGGAAGCCGCGCACCGGGCGTTGGCCACGTATTCGGGCGGCATGTTGCGTCGCTTCGGCATTGCCATGGCCTTGATCGGCTCGCCGCGCTTGCTGATCGTCGATGAGCCGACCGCCGGTCTCGACCCGGCCGAGCGCAACCGTTTTCACCGGGTGTTGGCGGATGTGGCGGCCGAGTCCATCGTGTTGCTTTCGACCCATATCGTTGAAGACGTCGAGAACCTGTGCAGCCGCCTGGCGGTGCTGGCCGCTGGGCAGATTATTGTCGAAGGGCGCCCGGCGGATTTGCTCGATGCTGAGCAGGGCCGTTTATGGGAGGCGTCGTTCGGCCGTGGTGAGCCGCTGCCCGACGCCTTGCATGTGGCGGCGAGCCCCGACGGCAGCCGCGTGATCGTGCACGGCGAACGTCCGGCTGACCCGCGCTTCAGGCCCCACGCGCCGCGCCTGGAAGACATCTATTACCTGGCGCTGGCCCAGGCTGGCGAGGCAGTCGCGGCATGAATACCTTTGCTCTCTTGATGCGCGAGGCCTGGGTGCAAGTGCGCGCCGGACTGCGCAGCGGCATTCCACTCCTGGTGTTCCTGGGCCTCACCGGCTATTTGCTGATGTCCCTGACCAATGCCGACTATGTGCAGAAAATGGGCGCCAGCGACATCGCACGCAATGCGCCGAGCCTGATCTACCTGATGTCGTGCGGTTGCATGTTTTTCCTGTTTTTCGCCTGGGCCTGGGTGTTCGCCCAACCGGCACTGCGCGACCGCAAGGCGCAATTGGAAGAGGTGCTGCTGGCCTTGCCGCTGTCGCTGCCGGCGCTGCTGTGGGGGCGCTTTATCGGCGCGGCGCTGGTGGGTGGCTTGCTCGCCGGTTCGCTGATCGTGGGCTTTCTGGTCAGCCCGGTACTGGGCTGGCTCGGCTGGGTGCCGGCCGCGAGTATCGGTGCACCGATGTGGTCGGCGCTGGGGTTTGCCTGGGTTGCGTTGCTGTTGCCGGTCAGCACCGGGGTTGGGGCCTTGTATTACCTGCTGGCCTTGCGCAGCCGTGGCCTGGCGGCACCGTTTGGGTTGGCGACGGTGTTGATGCTGCTGTGGATGTTTGCCGTGGTGGTGCTCAAGGGTGGACATATCAACCCGCTGTTGGCTGCCAGCCTGGACCCGTCGTTGTTCACCTTTGCCCAGGCCCAGGTCGAGACCTGGAGCGCCGCGCAGAAATCCCAATCGCTGTTGGCCTTGACCCCGGGGTTCTGGCTTAACCGGCTGTTGTGGTGCGTTGTGCCGCTGCTGTTATTGGCCGCGGTATTGGCCCGCACCACGCGCCAGGGCTTGATGGGCAAACGCAGCGGGGCAGTGCTGGCGGAGCCGCCGATGTTACTGACAGACGCAGTGACCTTGCCCGGCCCGCTGACCCGTAGCCAATGGTCGCGCGCGCTGTGGCATGAGGCACGTTGGCAGGTACGCCAGCTGTTTGCCCGGCGCCTCTGGTGGGTGGCGCTCGGCTTGCTGTTGGTGATGGGCGTGCTCAGTGGCTTTGTCCACGGCGTGTGGCATGCGCGGGGGCCGATGGTGCCCCGGGCGGACCTGACCCTGCCGTTGTTGTCGAGTGCGTTGTTCCTGGTGATCGCCTTTATCGTAGCGGCGCTGGTTGGGCTGGTGTGCCGGCGCGATGACGTCGAAGGGTTTGGCGCTATGTTGCAGGCAACTGCGGCCCCGGCGTGGTTGCGATTGCTGGGGCGGGTGGCTTGTGTGCTGCTGGCGACCCTGACGCTTGCGCTGGTGCCGGGCCTGGCCAGCTTGCTGATCAGTGCGATTGCCGCGCCCGATAGCCTGGCGCCGGGCTTTGTGCTGGTGTATCAGGCGTTGGTGTTCGCGCCTCCATTGGTGGAGCTGGCGATGCTCACAGTGCTGGTGCATGCGCTGATCCGCCGATCCGGGCTGGCGTATGCCACCTCGATGCTGCTGACGTTTTTTCTGGTACTCAACCATGAGTTGGGCCTGGTCACCTATCCGGCCTATGCCATGGCGATTCCTGCGCATGTGGGCGTGTCGCTGCTGACCGGTTGGGCGCCGTGGCTGGCGTTTCTGACGACCTTGGCCGGTTGGAAACTGGCCGGTTGCCTGGTCATGCTCGCGATCGCGGCACTGGCCTTGCCCCGTGGGCCGGAGCGTCGTCGATTGAGCGACGTGCGCCGCGGTTTGCTCGGCTTGCCCGGTGTGTTGCTGGCTCTGGGTGCTGTCGGCTTGCTTGGCAGCGGCGTGTTGTTGCAGCGGCATCTGGTGGAGCAGGGCGATTACCAGTCTGTCGCCGAGCAGCGCGCTGAACGCGCCGATTGGGAGCGGCGCTGGCTGCCCGGGGCGAGTGCCTGGCAGGTGGCGGGCGGGCAGTTGCAGGTGCAGGTCGATTCGGCCGCCCGGCAGGTGGTGGGGCAGTGGACGTTGGATGGGGTGCTCACTACCGGCCTCGATGCCGAGTTGCCACCGGGGATGCAGGTGACCGCGGTCAGCGTGATGGGGCGCCCCGTTGTGTTTGAACACGCCACCGAGCACCTGCGGGTGCCGTTGGAGGGGTGCGCAGCAAGCGGTTGTCAGGTGGTGTTGAACTGGACGGTGAGTGCTGACGGCTGGCCTGCCGAAGGTGAAGCATTCTGGCTTGGGCCTCAGGGTGTGTGGCTGCAAGCGCACCGTGTGGTGCCACGCTTGGGCCTGGACAGCGAGCGATTGTTGCGGGCACCGGCCCAGCGCAGCGAAGCCGGGTTGCCGACAGCGGTGCCCCGGTTGCCGATGGGCGCTGCGGTGGCGGTGGATGCCGTCGCACCGGCCGGGCATTGGCAATGGCAGCTTGAGGTCGATGGCCAGGCCTTTAGCGGCAGCAGTGAGGGGCCGCTGGACTTTGCCTATGCCACGTCGGCTCAGAAGGATATCAGCCGCGAGCATACCGCCCGTGAAGTGCAGGAGGACCTGGGCGCGATGAGCGCCTGTGTGGCGCGGCGCCTGGGTAGCCGTCCCGGCGTCGAACAACTGAGCCAGTGGCCTGTCGGCATGGGTGCCAGCCGTCTGAGTCATGGCCATTTACTGCTTGGCCAGTCACCCAATTGGGACGTGGCGCCGGTAGGCGTCGGGCGCTGGACGCGCCGTGCCCATATCGCCGAACTGCTTGCCCGCCAATCGCTGGTCGAGGCGAGCAACCTGCGCCAAACCCCCGGCTACCTGTGGCTCAGCCAGGGTGTGGCAGGTGCGCTGGGCCTGCTGTGTGTGGAGGACATCGACGGTGCTGATGCCCGTGCAGCGCTGGTCAAGCTGATGGCCGACGACCTGACTCGTGCCCTGGGCAATGACGGTGAGCCCGTCGGCACCCTGGCCGATGCCCGCGAACAGGGGTGGGCCGCCAGTTATGCCGCACTGGTCAGCCTTGACTGGGTCGCCGGGCAAACTCCGGAACAGCTCACGGCGCTGACCGCCGATGTCCGTAACGGCCAGGGATGGCCAACCGCGATCCAGGGCCTGCTGGGCGCGCCCTCTGATCCTGTGATTGCCGCCGCGCTCAAGCGCTGGGGGCCTGTGCAATGAAGTTGAATCATCCCTGTCTTTTGGAGCTTTGCCATGTCATCTGAACTGTCTATCCAGCCGCTGCGTCGTCCTTTCGGTTGGCGCGCCAACGTATTGACCCAAGCCATGGCGCTGACCTTGTCCAGCCAGATGTGCACGGCCTATGCTGCTGACTATCAACCCGCCGCCAGTAGCGAGACCATCGAGCTGGCGCCGGTGACAGTCAGTGCGCGGTTGAACCAGGAAAGTGCCAAGGACATTCCATTCGGTCTCTCGGTGCTTGATGGGAAAACGCTTGAGACCCGGCGGTTACGCACCCTGGAAGATGCCTTGCGTACCACGCCGGGGGTGGATGTGAACTCCTGGGGCGGCGCCAACGATGCCAACGTGCGCATCCGCGGGGTCGGCTCGCTGAACCAGATGAGCATGGATGACGGCTCGGTGGTGCTGAACGTGGACGGCGTGCCGATGTCAGTGCGCAACGCGGCAATGGCCACCCTCGACGTGCAGCAAGTGGAAGTGCTCAAGGGGCCGCAAGGCACGCTGTTCGGACGTAACAGCGAGGCCGGCGCGATTAACGTCACCACCCGCAAACCCACCCGTGAGTTGGAAGGCTATGTGCGCGGCGAGGTGGGCAATCAGGGCCAGTTCATGACCGAGGGCGCGGTAGGCGGGCCGCTGACCGAGTCCCTGGCCGGGCGACTTGCCGTGCGGCGCAGCGGCTTTGATAACTGGGTCGATGACCAGCAGGATGGCGACCCCCTGACCAAACCCCGCGACCTGGCATTGCGCGGCAGCCTGTTGTGGGACAACGATGAAGGCACCACCGGCCTGCTGACCGTCGAGCGCCAGCGCGCCGATCATTATGCCGGCTCGGAGATCCTGCGCCCGTTCGGCAATCGCCCTAGCCTCGATTACACCCCGGGTACGTTCAACGGCAACAAGAAGACCAACGAGCGTTATTCCTTCGAGCTCAACCATGACCTGGCCCAGGCCCGGATCACCTCGATCAGCGCCTACACCAGCACCGACTTCAATGCGGTCAAGGGTTATGACCGCAACATCACCCAGGCGCTGTATGGTCAACCGTTTGAATACCTGATCGAAGACTCGGCCCACGAGCGGGTCTGGAGCCAGGACCTGCGCCTGGGTTCGCTGGCGGATGCCGAGGTGTTCTGGGTGACCGGGGTGAACCTGTCGCGCTCCGAGCGCAGCTTTGACTCCAACAACTTCACCAACGGCGCGAAGCAGTTGCGCGACTTCACCACCAACAGTTATGCCGCCTACGGCGAAGTCACCTTCCCGATTGCCGAAGACTGGAAACTCACCACCGGCCTGCGCCACACCTGGGACCGCAAGACCTACGGCGCCGACTACAGCGGTGGCGGCAAGCTGGTCAGCGACAGCCGACGCTTGCAGGACGACTACAACACCGGGCGCGTGGCCCTGAGCTACGCGTGGACACCGCAGACCAACCTGTATGCGGTGCTGTCGCGGGGTTACAAGTCAGCCGGGTTCAACGACTACGCCACCTCGATCAGGGACAGCGAACCCTACAAGGCAGCCAAGGTGAACTCCGCCGAGGTCGGCTTCAAGCATGAAAGCGAAGGCGGTGCACTGAGCCTGGAGGGCGCGTTGTTCATTACGCGTGTGCAGGATGATCACTTGCTGGGTTATGACTTCACGTCCCTGGCAGTCAGCGCAGTGAATGCTGATACCCGCAGCAAAGGCGCCGAGTTGTCGAGCACCTGGCATGTCACCGATGAACTGACCCTGGGCAGCGCCATCAGCTACACCAACGCGGTGGTCACCTCGGATGCGCCAGGTGTGTCCGGTGGTGATGTGGCCAAGGGCAGCCGCGTGCCGGATGTGCCGTTGTGGAGTGGCAACTTCAGCGTGGCCTGGAAGAAACCCCTGGGCGAACTGTTGGGCTTGCCGGCGCCGCGCTTGAATACCTTGCTCAATTATCGCATCCAGAAAAACCGCCCGGCGGATCCGCAGAACCACTACGACCTCAAGGGGTATGCCAAGCTGGACTTGCACCTTGGAGTAGAGAGTGGGGGGTCGGAAGTATATCTGTGGGGTGATAACTTGCTGGATGCGCAGTATGACCTGTATGGCTCGTATTCCACTGATACGGTGCTGACCGGGATGCCGGGGCGCGGGCGTTCGGCGGGGGTGGGGTATAGCTATCAGTTCTGAGGCAGCCACTGGGTGCAATGTGGGAGGGGCTTGCTCCCGCTGGCGACCTGACAGTTGACCAGGATGTTGGATCAGACCGAGTACATATCCATTATTTAGGTAACGGCCACTATTGGTTCCGCTTTTACAGCGGGTCACTTTGAAAAGCGCAAAGTAACCAAACGCTCTTGCCCCACCACTCGGCACCTCGCTTAGGCTCGGTGTGCCCGTAATCCGACATGCATTTAGGGGGCCGCCGCCACGCGCCATCCATGGCGCGGGGCGGCTAAATCGGCATCCCTGCCGGTTTACCCCCCAAATCCCTGTCGAATTCCGGCCAGGGTGGTTTAACGGGGTGCCTGAGATCAAGATCAAAAGCAGATCAAGAACGAGAGCGGCTCGCTGCGCATCGTGGTTACCGTCGGCTGCTACACAGCTGTGTAGATACCCATGCCCCGATGGGGGAGTGTCAGTCAGGACATCTGTGACTGATCCACCGCCATCGGGAGCAAGCCCCCTCGCACATTTGAACTCAGGACAGCCGGCCGAATCGCGTCGGTTCAGAATTGATAGGTATAGCCCACGCCCACCGTCCGCCGCCGCGACGGCCCACCATAGGCCACCGGGTCACTGTAGAAACCATAGGTGTCATACGTCTGGTTCAACAGGTTGTCGGCAAACGCATACACCTCGCCAAACTTGCTCTCCAGCCCCGCCCTCAGGTCAAGCTTTTCATAGTTATCCAGATTGAAGTGATTCTGCGGATCGGCCGCGCGTTCGCCCACCAGGTGGTAGTTGAGGCTGGTGTTGAGGGTGGTTTCGCCGAGGCTGGCGAGGCTGCCCAAAGGATGTTTCCAGCTTGCGTTAAAGTTGCCGCTCCAACGTGGTACATCCGGGGTACGGTTGCCGGCGGCGACGTCGCCAGCCTGGATGCCTTGCACACCGCTGGTGATCTTGGCATCGAGGTAGGTCGCGCTGGCTGCCAGGGTCAGGCCGTAGTCGAAGCGCCAGCTACCTTCCAGTTCGGCGCCGCGGGTGCGGGTGTCGGCGTTGAAGGCGTTGGTGGCGAAGGTCGCCGCGTCGTAGCCAAGCAAGTGATCATCGTGCACGCGGGTGTAGAACAGCGCGCCGTTGAGGCTGCCGCGACGGTCGTCGGTCTCGCTCTTGAAGCCCAGTTCGACGGCCTTGCTGACGGCGGCCTTGTAGGGTTCGCTGTCGCTGACCTGGGAGGCATAATCATTGAACCCGCCGGATTTATACCCTCTCGCCAATTGCACGTAGACGTTGGTCTGTGGGGTGATCGCATAACTCAGGGCGACGCGGCCGGTGCCGTAGTGGTCGGTGAGTGTGCGCGAGTCGTCCACGGTGCTCGAGCCTGAGAAGTATTGGCCGTCGTAGGTCTTGCGGTCCCAGGAATGGCGGTAGCCGGTGGTGAGTTTCAGGCGCTCGGTGAGCGGGACAGTCACTTCGCCGTAGCCTGCGTAGGTGGTGGTAGTGAAGTCGCGGAACTTGGCGCCGGAGGTGCCGTAGGTGTTGCGTGGGGTGTCGTAGCTGCGTTCATTGCGGCTGGCGGCGACGCCGGCGACCCAGAACACGTCGGAATCGGGCAATGAGCCCAAGTGTATATCCTGGCTCCAGCTGCGCTCGAAGGATTTATCGACCACCCAGAACTCACCGGGCGTGCCATAGAGGGCACCCATCAGCTTGCTGTCGTAGGCGATCAAGCCGGTGAAGTCGGCCGTGCCAGTGGCGGTGGTGGAGGTCAGCCGGCTGTTGGCGAAGTCGTGGTCGACCTTGATCGTGTAGCGCTCGGTGGTCTTGTCGTTGTCGTCGAACAGGCCGGGCGTCAGATCCAGGCTCGGGTGGCTGCCGTAGGGGCGCAGTACCAGGGAATTGGTGGCGCGTTCGGTCTGCTGGCGTTCGGCGCTGAACAGTACGTGGGTGTCATCGTTGAGGTCCCACAACAAGCTGGCGCGATAGGCTTCGTTGCGCGGTTTGGTAATGGGGTTATGGGTCTGGTCGTTGTCGATCCAGCTGTCGTAGCCGGCACGTCGCACCGCCAGGCGGCCGCTGAGGCTGTCACTGAGCGGTCCGCCAATGGCGCCTTCGGTGAGGAACTGGCCTTTCTGGCCGACTTCACCACGCACATAACCTTCGAGTTCCCGGCTGGGTTGACGGGTGGTGATATTCACGGCACCGGCCTGGCCGATTGCGCCGGACAGTGTGCCCTGCGGCCCCTTGAGCACTTCGATGCGGTCGACATCGAGGGTGCCGAACCCCAGGCTGCGCGACGACACAGGTACGCCGTCGATATTGAATGCGACCGAACTGTCGTCCATGGACATCTGGTAAAGCGAACCGACACCGCGGATCAACACGTTGAAGTCGTTGGGCCCGCCGGAAGAATTGACGCTGACCCCTGAGGTATTGCGCAGGGCGCTTTCCAGGGTATCGAGGCGTTGGGTACGCAGTTGTTCGCCATCGACCACACTGACGCTGATCGGCACTTCCTTGGAATCTTCCTGGGCCATGCGCGCCGTTACCGTGGAGGCGGGCAGTTGCAGGGGTTCGCTGAGGGTGGCGGCGAAGGCAGGAGGGGTCAGTGTCAAAGCAATCACTATTGTTATACTATTACATTTGTAGCAAGATTGACGGGTAGCCGCCGTGTTGCATCGTGCAGACATGATGGGACCTTGACTGAGAGTTCTGATCGGCGTGCGTTGCTCAGGGGCAGCAGCAATCTGGCTTGGCACGTGCGGTACGCCAAATGCTAATAATTATCAATTGCAGAGTTCTACCCCGATGTGGTCTGATTCGAGCCGTATCCGGTCAGCCAGGAGATTTACGATGTCAGCCGTTCAGGGAGGCGCAGGAGAACCGATGCCGGTCTCGCGAATCATTACGGGAGGGTTTGGTAGCGATCTGGGGCCGGGAGCGCATTGCCGGGTCACGCGTATGACCCTGCAGGAGGGCCTGGACATCCTGCGTTGGCAGAGCACCTTTGAGCAGCCGGTAGAGTTGCCCTTGCAAGACGACAGCGAATGCATTCACTTCAGCTTCACCAACCTGCTAAAGGGCAAGGCCGCGTGCAGCTTTCGCGATGGGCGCCGACAACGTCGCTATGTGATTGATGAGGGCGCGGGCAGCATCAGCTTTGGCCGTTGCCGCCATGGCCTATATCACCAGCACGGCGAGATCGACAACATCACCGTCATGATCCGCCCCGAGTTGCTGGCCCAGTGGGAATTAAAGCTCGACCCGCTGCTGAACAAGGCATTGGCCTGCGAACATTGCTTCCTCGACGGCCATCGCAGCGGTGAAATGAGTGCTACCGCGCACATGCTCGGCCTGGCCATGGACCACGGCGCCAGCCTGCCATCGGCCCCGCCGCGCAGCAGCCTGTGGCTGTACGGGCAAAGTGTCACACTGGTCAGTCTGTTCCTCGAAGCGCGCCAGGATGGCGAATGCACCTGCCGCGTCAGCCACACCGACCGCCAGCGTCTGGTGCGGGCCCGCGATCGTTTGCTGGAAGACCTGGGCAAGGCGCCAAGCCTGTCGGAGTTGGCCCGTGAATCCGGCTTGAGCCAGCCCAAGCTCACCCGCGGGTTTCGCCAACTGTTCTCCAACAGCGTCTATGGCGTGTTCCAGCAGACGCGCATGATCCAGGCGCGCAGCCGCTTGATGAGCGGCAATGAATCGGTGATGCGCATCGCCTCGGACCTCGGTTATGCCAACGCCAGCCATTTCGCCACGGCGTTCCGCAAGCAGTTCGGGATCAATCCGTCGATGTTGAAAAATGGCGGGCGCGGCAGAGCCCTGGATGCCGGCTGACTAGAAGGTCGCCTTCACCTGCATTCCCAGCACCAGCGCGTTGTCGATGTTCTGTGCGGAAAACGCCCCCGGCTCGATGATGTATTGCACGTCCGGGCGCAAGGTCAGCCACGGTGTGGCCTGGTAGCCGTAGCTGAGTTCGATCAGCTGTTCAGCGTTGTCCAGGTTGGCGTAGGCCGCATCCGCATTATCCCGGCTGCGCGGGTTGGGCACTGCACGGCCATAACCGAGGGCGACGGTATCCCGTGGGCGACTGTCGAACGGTTTGTACAGCACCAGCCCCGCGCCATACCACTTGGTGAACGGCGAGGCTGCTTCGCTGGCGGCAGAGTATTGGCCGAAGGCGTGCAAGCTGCGGCCTTGGGAGGATCGGGAGGCCCACACCGCCTGGTCGATCAACAGGTAGTGACCGCCGCGGCCGCTGACGTCCTTGTTGCTGCCAATGCGTTTTACATCGGAACTGTCGTAGTAATAACCGAGTTTGTATTCACCCGGCAGGCTGCCCGCGTGCTTGTAGATCAGCTCGATGGGCACCACGGTGCCGGTGGTGTGCTTGGGCCCCAGGTGCCAGGCGCGGCTGGAGTTGCCATTGCTGGAAGGGTCGACGTTGAACGCCGCCACCCGCAGTTGCCAGTTTGGCGAAAAGTCATATTTCACCCGCGCGCCCAGGTGCGCATTCGGGTAGTTGGCCCATCCACTGCCGCCCGACATGTTCAGCGGATGCCCGCAGAAACCGGCGTTCATGAAGTTGCACAGAATGCCGCTGTCCAGGCCGCCGAGGTCATTGCCCATGGCCATGTAGCCGAGCTTGACGTTGAGTGCGGGGGTGAACAGCGTGCGCTCGTAGCTCAACTCGGTGAGGCGCGTGTAGAGGCCGCCGTAGTTTTCCTGGATCGGCAGGCGGTTGCCCACCAGGTCTTCGGAAGCGCTGTTGCCGCGCCGGTCGTTGATGGTCAGCTGGATGCGGTCGCCGTTGTTGAAACCGTAAAGCTTGCCCAGGTCGAACTGCACGCCGAGCTTGAGGTTTTGCGAATAGCGCGCCGAGCGATGCTGGCCGCCGTGGGCGTTGTAAGCGGTTTCGCCACTGTAGTCGCCGGTAAAGCGGATGCCTTGTGCGTCGAGTTCACGGCGCAGGCCGCCCCAGTCGCCGGTCAGGGTGGTGTCGTCGGCTTGAACGGGCAGGGCAGCAGTCAACGCCAGGCCGAGCACCAGGCGCCCAAGGGAGGTATGAGAAGTAGGGTTCATGCGGGGTTCCAAACGCAAAGCGCGGTGCGGGAGCACCGCGCGAACAGAGGGGGTTACGGCAGGGCGTAGGCGATCACGTAGTCGCCACGGTCGGTGGACTGGCGCGCGCCGCCGGCGGTGACGACGATGTACTGCTTGCCGGTTTTTGGCGACACGTAGGTCATCGGGCCACCCTGGCTGCCGACCGGCAAACGGGCTTTCCAGATTTCGTCACCGTTGCCACTGTTGAAGGCGCGCAGGTAGAAGTCCTGGGTGCCGGCGATAAAGATCAGGCCGCCTTGGGTGGACAACGTGCCGCCCAGTGTCGGCAGGCCGACTTTGATTGGCAGGTGCATGCGGATGCCCAGGGGGCCGGTGTCTTCAACCGTGCCCACCGGCACTTGCCAAGCAACTTTTTGCGTCTTCATGTCGATGGCGGTCAAGGTGCCGAATGGCGGTGCCTGGCAGGGAATGCCGGCCACCGACAGGAAGCGGTTCTTGTTGACCGCGTAAGGCGTGCCCTTGAGCGGCACGGCGCCCATACCGGTGTTCAGTGCTTCACCACCGGAAGAAGCCTGGGCCTTGTTTTGCGACGGCACCATCTGGATCCACAGCCCCAGGCGCATGTCGTTGACGAAGATAAAGCCGTGTACCGGATCGGTGGAGATGCTGCCCCAGTTCATGCCGCCGAGCGAACCCGGAAAGCTCAGGGATTTATCGGTGCCCGGTGCGGTGTACAGGCCGTCGTAACGCATACCTTTGAAGTCGATACGGCACAGCAACTGGTCGTACGGCGTAGCACCCCACATGTCCGATTCGGTCAGGGTCTGCGCGCCAATCTGCGGCATACCCACCGATTTTGGCTGGGTCGGGGAGTACGGTTCGTTGGGAATGTTCGCGGCCTTGACCGGCACTTCCTGCACGTCGGTCAGCGGCTTGCCGGTGGCGCGGTCGAGCAGGTAGATCTGCCCGGCCTTGGTGCCGATCACCACGGCCGGTACTGCCTTGTTGCTGCCCGGCGCAGTGAAGTCGATGAGGCTCGGCTGCATCGGCAGGTCGAAGTCCCAGAGGTCATTGTGGACGGTCTGGTAGACCCACTTTTCAGCACCGGTGGACGCGTCGAGCGCCAGCACGGAGGCGCCATATTTGTGGTTCAGCTGGGTGCGTTCCACGCCGTAAATGTCGGTGGAGGAGCTGCCCATCGGCAAGAAAACGGTGTTCATCAGCGGGTCGTAGGACATCGGTGCCCAGCTGTTCGGCGTGCTGCGCACATAGGTGCTGCCCGCGGCCGGCGCTTGCTTGTCTTCAGGGTTGCCTGGGTCGAACGCCCAACGCATCTGGCCGCTGATCACATCAAAGCCACGGATCACGCCGCCTGGCATATCGGTCTGCACGTTGTCGGCGACACGGCCACCGACAACGACGGTGGTGCCGGCGATCAAGGGCGCCGAGGACAGTTGGTAGTAGCTGTCCGGCACATTACCCAGGCCGGCTTTCAAGTCCACTTGGCCATGGGTGCCGAAGTCTTCGCAGAACTTGCCGGTGTCGGCGTCCACGGCGATCAGGCGCGCATCAATAGTGTTGGTCAGCAGGCGACGCTGGCACTGCGCACCGGCAGGCACGCTGGCGGCAATGATCGGCGAGCTGTTGGGCTGGGTCGGCTGGGCAATCGGCGCAGTGGCGTCGAAGTAGGCCATGCCACGGCAACGCTGCCACACCGCTGACTGGGCGTTGACCTCGTTCTTCCACAGCTCTTTGCCGGTGTCGGCGTCCAGGGCGATCAGGTTGTTGTGCGGGGTGCAGATGAAGACTTTGTTGCCGATCTGCAAGGGCGTCAGCTGGTCTTCGGCGCCGTTGCCGTCGCTGATGGCCACGTCACCGGTGTGGTAGGTCCAGGCGACTTTGAGTTTGTCGATGTTGTCGCGATTGATCTGGTCCAGCGCGGCGAAGCGGCTGCCGCCCTCGGTGTTGCCGTAGTGCGCCCAGTCTTTCTGTGCATCGGCTTCGGCTACCGGGGTGATGCCAGGGCCAGCACCGGTCGGCGCTACGCTTGGGTGAGCGACGAACATATTGCCTGCCGCCACCGCCACGCCGACTGCCAACAAAGCCGCGACCGCATAAGCGCCACGCGCCGGTTTGCCGGCCAGCAATGGATACACCAGCGCCACCACCACGCCGATCACCGCGAACATGAACAGCCGCGAGAACAGCGGCCAGTACACCAGGCCGACGTCGGCCACCGCCCATACGGCCGTACCGACGAGGAACGCGGCAAACCACCACGCCCCGGCAGGCTTGCGCCGAGCGATCAACAGGCCGGAGACAGCCATGGCCACGCCACCTGCCAGGAAGTACCAGGAACCTCCCAGGCTGACCAGTTTGGCGCCGCCCACGGCAAGCGCAAGGCCGAGCAGGGCGATGACAACGCCCAGGCCCAGGAGTAGAAATCTAGAGACGCCAGCGGCGCGCGATGCTCGTTTCATGTCGAATAGACTCGAGTGAGAGAGGGCAAAGACGCGATTTTAGCAAGATAAGTAACCGGTTAGTACATTGTGCCTCGTAATAGTCTTTTACAACTACGGCGATGATGCCTTGGCTCAGGCCAACGCATCGCGCTGCATCGATTGCAGGTTCTTCTCAATGGTTTCGCAAATCGCCTCCATCTGGATCTGATGTTCGCTGGAGTGAAACGGGCTTTGCAGGTCGGTGCCGATACGCTCGATGGCCAGCAGCATAAAGCCCACTACCGTGGAAGCCAGCGGGGTAAACCAGCCGAGGGATTCCACCAGGCCCACCGGTACGATCAGGCAGAACAGCGAGATAAACAGCCGCGGGAAATACACGTAGGGGTAGGGCAGTGGCGTATTGGCGATGCGCTCCATGCCGCCTTGGGCATTGGACAGGTCGACCAGGGTCGACTCCAGCCGCGCCAGGCGAATACTGTCCAGGTGGCCGGCCTTGTATTCCTTGGCCAGCAACGCCGCTGACCCGGTCAGGATGTCATTGGCAAAATTGTTGGTCGCGCCATTGCGGGCGAATTCCTCGGCCGGGATAAACGCTCGCACTTCATCCGGGCAGGGTTCGCCCTTGAGGTGGGCGGCCAGACAATTCACATACGCCACATGGCGGCGCAGCAGTGTGGATTTGATCGGATTCACTTCGCCGTCGGGGTCATCCAGCAGCGTCAGCACCTGGCGCGCAAAGCTGCGCGAATTATTGACCATCGCCCCCCATAACGTGCGCGCTTCCCACCAGCGGTTATAGGCGCTGCTGTTGCGAAAACTGATCAACACCACCAGCGCCGAACCCAGCAATGTCAGTGGCATCAGCGGCAGGTTGATCTTGGTGGTGAGAAACAACATGAAGTCCACGGTTACTGCCACATCCCACAGCAATAGCCAGAACAGGGCCCAGCCCACATAGCCCATGGTCTTGATGATCAGGCGGTATTTCTTCAGGACGGCAGCTTTCAAACGAGAACCTCGCGGCGGGCAATTGGCAACAATGCTCTGTTACGACGCCACGCAAGGGAGAAAGGTTCGCCGGTTGCTGAATCGATTCGTCGACCAGTCACTAGCTTCGGAGGATGTAACGAGAAGTTACGCGCAGGTGTGCGCACAGGGTCCACTTCAATCTGGAACAACTTTGGTACTGATGACGTCTTGTCCGGCAATCGCTGTACATTGCGTTCGAGGCAAAAAGCCATTAACCGTAGGGTTTACCACGTGATTTGTTTTGGGGCCGGGCTGCAGGGATTTCGTAGCTGAGATCAGTGGAATCAAGTTGGATGATCAGGGCTCTTTCATGCATGTCAGTTCGTTGAAGTCGGCTATGTGTAATACCGCGCAAGCGCTCGAACGTCATAAGGATTTTGAATCGTGCCTGAGAGCGCATTACCACGTGCTGCTCGTGCCCTATTCCCGAAGACCGTTTTTCTACAAGAGTGCACTTAAATACAGCCGTTTGATGGTGTCGTTTGCCTTATTGAGTGAATACTTCGCCACACCCTTACCGTTATTGTCGGAAGTTAAGACCCTGTGTGTGACGCGCAGGTATTGTTCAAAAAACAGCCTGGAATCAATGTTCCTGTTATTGCGGGCGCTGGGCTTCATGGACGTCGCGCCGCACCCCGAAGACAGTCGCTTCAGGGTCTACGCGCCGTCGGATGAGGCCTGTCGCGAAGCGCGTTTGATGTTGACCTCGCTCACCGAGTCATTGGCGCGGCTTTACCCTGAGCGGGCGATTTTCCGGCAAATGCGCGAGTTGGATGACCGTGGCTTCCTGTCCCTTTATTTCAAGGGCTTTGCCATTATCCTCGACGCCGATCTCACGGTGGATGTACTGCTTCCCGAGTGTTACTGGTTGGTGAAAAGAGACGCCGGGCATCTGTTGATGCTGGCGATTTATAACGATGCCTTCGCGCCGGAAAATGATCGGGCCACGTTCCGATCATCGTCTTACCTGGCCTTGGCCAAGCAACTTTCCGTGTCCAAGACCCACATTATTCGAATGGTCCAGGAGGGCGTCGAGAAGGGGTATTTCAAAGCTCACTCCAAGACCCGGCTGGAAGTGCTGCCGCCTTTTGTCAGCCTGGTAAAACGCTTTATGGCCTTTTCTTTTGCGCTGGGCCTGCATGCTATTGAGATGGGAGCGTAAGGATGCCTGCTAACTTGAAGTTAAGGCCCAGGATGCGCAGGTTATTGTCGCCTGCGGTGACCCAAGCGGAATGGATCGGGATCATTGCCTGGGTCGGTATCTGGCTGATTCATCCGGCCATGCAGTTCGACCTGTCCATGTTGGGTGTCACCATTGGCCTGTTGCTGGTATGCCGGGTTCACTCCAAAACCGCCAACTTTCTACTGTGGCGGATGCTGGGAGTGGCCTATATCGTGATGTTGTCCGTGGGGTTTGCCTATGTCATTGGCCTTAATCAGGAGTTGCGTATCTACGGCTTGCCCCTGGCCGTGACTCTGGTGGTGGGTAGTGCAATTTTGTTTATCAGTGTTCAGGACTATCTGGTCGGCGCCCTGTTGGTCTGGTCCATATTATGGTCGCCGATGCAGGCCGATATATATGCAGGAACACAGGCTTATCTGCTGATATTTTGCGCATCTTCGGTCTCCATCGGTTTTATCCTGAGTTACTCGTATTTGAAGAACCTGCGTTCGGTGCTGTTGGTGGAAAGCGAGTTTCGCGCCTTGGCCGAAACCGATTATTTGACCTCGATCCTTAACCGTCGCGCTTTTATGCAAAGCTTCGAACAGTTGCTCGACAGCGGCCAGGCTGGCTACTTCATCATGTTGGATATCGACAGCTTCAAGGCAAAAAATGATCTGTACGGTCACGATGTCGGTGACAAGATCCTGCGGGCCATGGCCGTGTGCCTGAAAAACGCCAAAGGCAGCCACAGCTTTGGAAGAATCGGCGGGGAAGAGTTCGGCGTGTTGTTGCAGGACGATGACCCGGCCTTCGCCCGTGAGTTCGTGCTGGGTTTGTTGCAGGCCATACGCTCAAGTGTTGCCGCGCCTCACAACTACACCTGCAGTGCGGGCATGGCACGCTTCGCGCCAGGTGACGAGTTATCGGCGGTGCTCAAGATGGCGGACAAAAATCTCTATGGCGCCAAACGCAATGGCAAGGACTGCGTGCACCTTAATGGCGTGTTGCTGCAGCCTGTTGCGTCCTGAGGGGCAAAACGCCCGCTAGGATTGCGCAAGAACACTCGCCAGCAACCCTGGAAAGCGGCCCTCAAGCTCTTCACGGCGCAACGAATTCATATGGGTGGTGCCCACATTGCGCGTGTGTACCAGGCCCGCATCACGTAACACCCTGAAGTGGTGGGACATGCTGGACTTGGGTCGCCCGCCATCCAGTTCACCACAGCTGGCTTCAGCCACGCCGGCCAGGCAGCGCACGATGTCCAGGCGCACGGGGTCGCTGAGGGCGTACAGCACGCGCTCAAGCGTCAATTCTTGCAGGGTAGGGTGTTTAAAGGCTCGCATGGGGCGGATCATAACAGGGGGGTAGCGTTCAATACCATAGTTCGATTACCATCGAACTATCGAATCACACACGCTTCTCTCGGAGTATCTGATGTCCGCATTGTTCGAACCGTTCAAACTCAAAGACGTTACCTTGCGCAATCGCATTGCCATCCCGCCGATGTGCCAATACATGGCCGACGACGGCATGGTCAACGACTGGCACCATGTGCACCTGGCCGGCATGGCCCGGGGCGGTGCCGGCCTGCTGGTGGTCGAGGCCACGGCAGTCGCACCGGAGGGGCGTATCACCCCAGGCTGCGCCGGTATCTGGAGCGATGCCCATGCCCAGGCGTTCGTGCCGATGGTCAAGGCCATCAAGGCCGCAGGTTCGGTACCGGGCATCCAGATCGCCCACGCGGGCCGCAAAGCCAGCGCCAACCGCCCCTGGGAGGGCGATGACCACATCCCGGCTTCCGATGCCCGCAGCTGGGAAACTATCGCGCCGTCGGCCATCGCATTCGGCGCCAATTTGCCCAACGTGCCGCGTGCCATGACCCTGGAAGACATCGCCCGCGTCCAGCAAGACTTCGTCAATGCCGCCCGTCGCGCCCGCGATGCCGGTTTTGAATGGATCGAACTGCACTTCGCCCACGGTTACCTGGGCCAAAGCTTTTTCTCCGAGCACTCCAACCAGCGCACCGATGCCTACGGTGGCAGCTTCGATAACCGCAGCCGTTTTCTCCTGGAAACCCTGGCCGCCGTACGTGAAGTCTGGCCGGAAAACCTGCCACTGACCGCACGCTTTGGCGTGATCGAATATGACGGCCGCGACGAGCAGACGCTTACCGAATCCATCGAGTTGGCGCGCCGCTTCAAGGCCGGTGGCCTGGATCTGTTGAGCGTCAGTGTCGGTTTCACGATTCCTGACACCAACATCCCGTGGGGTCCGGCGTTCATGGGGCCAATTGCTGAACGTGTACGCCGTGAAGCCGGTATCCCGGTGACATCGGCGTGGGGCTTTGGTACTCCGCAACTGGCCGAAGGCGCGCTGCAGGCCGGTCATCTGGACCTGGTGTCGGTAGGGCGTGCGCACTTGGCCGATCCGCATTGGGCGTACTTTGCTGCCAAGGAGTTGGGCGTGGACAAGTCCTCCTGGACCTTGCCGGCGCCTTATGCACATTGGTTGGAACGCTACCGTTGAGGCCAGCCAGCCGGTGATATGAGCCACTCGATTGAGTGGCTTTTTTTCGCCCGTGGTTTTTGCAGTACCCGCTCGATACAACGCCGATACTCGAAAAATAACAAATGAGAACCGATATCAAACGAGAATGTGCTGAGATATGATGCGCGGCGAATTATTGGCAGGTTTGCCGCCCCATCTGGCTCATTCACTAGGTTTACATCCATGCGTCGTACCCTGATTTCAATCTGTGTGCTCCAGGCGTTTTCCCCTTTGACCTGGGCAGAGGATGCCCCTGCTGAAAAAGCCAGTATCGAGCTGCAAGCCACCAATGTGACTGCTACTGCAGATTTCGAATCGGCGCAGGGCCCGGTTCAGGGCTACCACGCCACCCGTTCAGCCAGTGCGACGCGCACCGACACCTCTATTCATGAAACCCCGCAGTCCATCAGCGTTGTCTCCAAAGACGTAGTCGAGGATATCGGCGCAACCCGCCTGCAAGATGCTCTCGACTACGCTGGCGGCGTCGGTCGCGCCAACAACTTTGGCGGCCAGGGCCTGACCACCTTCACCGTGCGTGGCTTCACCACCAGTGAGTTCTACCGCAATGGTTTCCCGATCAACCGGGGTTACCCGAACATGCCGGATGCCAACACCATCGAACGCCTTGAGGTGTTGCGCGGCCCCGCAACCATGCTCTACGGTCGTGGCGACCCCGGTGGTACGTTCAACGTGGTGTCCAAGCAACCCTTGGCCGAACGCACCGTCACCCTGGGCAGCCAGTTGAATGACCAGGGCATGAAGCGCGGCACCCTGGATGCCTCCGGCCCTCTGGACGAAGAGGGCCGTCTGGCGTATCGCCTCAACGTGGTGGGCGAGGGCGGCGATACCTTCCGCGATCATGTCGAGACCGAGCGCTACGGCGTGACGCCGGTGATCACCTGGCAGGCCACCGATGCCACCAAGGTGACCTTCGAAGGCGACTTCATGCGCAACAACCACCCGCTGGACCGTGGCCTGACGCGTTTACCCAACCAGCGCGGCACGCCATCGCGCGATACGTTCTGGGGCGACAAGGATGCCGGCAAGCTGCACAACGACAACAACATGGCCCAGTTGCGTTTCGAGCACGCGCTCAACGACAACTGGACCCTGGGCGGCGGTTTCCAATGGTTGGACGGCAGCTTGAAAGGTAACGCCATTGAAGCCAACGGACCGGGCAGCCTGGGCGCCGATGGCCGTACCCTGCAACGCAACTTCAACTACCGCAAGCTGGAGTGGACCGACAAGGATTATCAGCTCAACCTGACGGGCCACTTCTCCACGGGCGGGTTGGAGCACACCTTGCTTACCGGCATCGAGTACGAGGATTACGACTACAAGTCGATCATCCAGCGTTCCAGTGCGGCCCTGGGTACTTACCCGATCGACATCTTCAATCCGGTGTACGGCCAAACGCGCCCGGCGCTGACTCGCACGCCCACCCACGATAAAGAAAACCTCAAGACCTACGCCGCCTTCGTGCAGGACCAGGTGGCACTGACCGAGCGTCTGAAAGTCTTGGCAGGTGCGCGTTTCGAGCGTTTTGAACATGACTACCAAAGTTATGTGGCGGGAGTAAAACCGTGGACCGCCGCCGACAACGCCGTCACCCCGCGTGTGGGCGTGATCTACGACCTCACCGACACCGTCGCGGTCTATGCCGACGCCGCCCGTTCGTTCAAGCCCAACACCGGCGCCAGCCGCGAAGGCGGTGGTTTCGCGCCGGAGAAAGGCAAGTCCTACGAGATGGGTATCAAGTGGGAAGCGCTTGATCGTCAACTGAGCGTCGACGCGGCGGTCTACCAGATCGAAAAGAAAAACGTGCTGGCCACCGACCCTTTGGACAATACCCTGAGTGTCGCGACCGGCCAGGTACGCAGCCGCGGATTTGACCTCAACGTGGCAGGCAACCTCACACCCGAGTGGCGTGTGATCGGCGGCTACGCCTACGTGGACGCCGAAGTGACCCGCGACACCACCCTGCGCTCCGGCACCCGCTTGATGAACATCCCGCGCAACAGCTTCAGCCTGCTCAACGTCTACGAGTTCCAGGACGGCGCACTCAAAGGGCTGGGCCTGGGTGCCGGTGGCAAGTACGTCGACCAGCGCGCCGGCCAGACCGCCAATACGGCCTTCTCGATGGACGCCTACACCGTGGTCGACCTGCTGGGTTACTACAAGGTCAACGAGCAGGTGCGTCTGAACCTGGACGTCAAGAACCTGTTCAACCGCGAGTATGAGGAAGGCGCGTTCGGCAATATCTACGCTTACCCAGGCGCACCACGCACCGTGCAGGTCGGAATCTCCTACACGCTATAAGGCTCTACACAGTACTAAGTGTGGGAGGGGGCTTGCTCCCGATAGCGGTGAGTCAGTCTCAATGTTTTTGACTGATACACCACTATCGGGAGCAAGCCCCCTCCCACATTTGCAGCTGCGTTACTGTCAGGTTTGACAGTAGACAGTGAAGGGCGATGGAGGGATGTTTACCGTTAACGTGTCAGCGTAGTGGTCGGCGCTTATTATTTTTCCAAACCACGCTTAATAGGGATATTAAAAATGGAACGGGAACTCCTCATTGAAACCGATGAACTGATTAAAAAAACCAACGATGCCGAGCGTCTGTTCACCCGATACGCCACCAAGTGCTACACCTCGGCCCTGCAAAAGTATGGCAAGGAGATCAGCGAGACTTCGTACACTTATCTATTGGCCGAGCTTGCCGAAAGTTCGTTGAGCTCCGAAATCCTCGGCCGGCCAGGTGCCAATATCAGCCTGGTCAGGATCGAGATAGAGGAGGTCATGCTCGAAGCCGACGTGATCAAGAAATTGAAACGGGCCGAAACCCACTATCTGGAAACGCTGGAATCGGTGCGTAAGTTCGAAGACCTTAAACGCTTCGAAAAAATGCAGGACACCTCCGATATTGTCCGCTCAATCAAACTGGGCGTGTCACGTTTCAATATCCTGTTTGTCATCCTGCTGATCGGCGGCTTGACGTGGGCGGCGATCAATCTGCCCAAAGAGGCCCTGGCGCTGATTTCCGCCGCTATCGGCGGGGCTATCACCCACTTGTTGTCCGAGCGCCAGGCGGTGCTGGCGCTGAAAAAAGAGGGCGATAACACCTGCCCCAGAGCCAACAATAACAATCAGGAGTGAGTGCGACGGGGTTGGGTTACAACGGCGTCAACACATTCATCACCGTATCCAGCGCCACCCGCGTGTCATCCAGTTGTACCAGCGAGGCATGCCTTGCGCCCAGCGCATCGCGGTTCTGGATCGCGGTGAGGATTGCCTTGTGCCGGGGCAGGCTCAGGCCCTGGATATCCGGGCGGCGGTTGGTGATATTGATCGACTCGCGCAGCGGCAACGAGAGCATGTTGCACATATAGGCGAGCAGGTCGTTGCGGGTGGCGTCGGCAATCGCGCGGTGGAAGTCCAGGTCGGCCTGCAACAGGTCCTCGTGGGTCTTGGCGGTTTCCATGCCCTGGTAGGCTTGTTCGATGATGGCGATGTCTTCATCGGTGGCGGTGGTTGCGGCCATGGCGGCGATTTCCGGTTCGAGGATGCGGCGCACCCCGGCCAGCGTATTGAAGAACTCACTGTGGGGCGTGGACTGCATCAACCAGGACAGCACATCTGGGTCGAGCAGGTGCCATTTCAAGCGTGGCCGTACCACCGCACCCACCCGTGGCTTGGAATACACCAGGCCCTTGGCGCTGAGCACCCGCGTCGCCTCGCGCAACACCGAACGGCTGACCTGGTATTCCTCGCACAGCGTGGCTTCCATGGGCAGCCGTTCTTCGGGCTTGAAGCGACCGGAAACGATGTGCATGCCCAGGTCCTGAACGATCTGGGCATGCTGGCTCTTGCGCGGCTTGGGCGGCTGGTGATCCATAACGACGGGCAGGCTCTGGCTTGAATTCGCCGCATCATAGCATCCCAATTAGTGGGAATGCCGTGGGACTTCCGCTCCGCGACAGCCCACCAGGAAGTCAAAGTCGCAGCCCTGGTCGGCTTGCAGCACATGGTCGATGTACAGTTGGCGATAGCCACCGACGATCAGCTTTTGCGGTGGCGCCAGATCAGCCATGCGCGCTGCCAGCTCGGCGTCGGGGATGTCCAGGTGCAGGCGGCCATTGGCGCAGTCGAGTTCAATCCAGTCACCTTCCTTCACGGCCGCCAACGGCCCGCCGGCAGCGGCTTCCGGTGCCACGTGCAAGACCACCGTGCCGTAGGCGGTGCCGCTCATGCGCGCATCGGAAATGCGCACCATGTCGGTAACGCCCTGGGCCAGCAGCTTGGCCGGCAGTCCCATGTTGCCGACCTCGGCCATGCCTGGGTAACCCTTGGGGCCGCAGTTCTTCATGACCAGGATCGAGTTGGCGTCCACGTCCAGCTCCGGATCATTGATGCGCGCCTTGTACATGTCGAAGTTTTCGAACACCACCGCACGGCCACGGTGTTGCATCAGTTCGGCGCTGGCGGCAGACGGCTTGAGCACCGCACCCAACGGCGCCAGATTGCCGCGCAGCACGCAGATGCCGCCGTCGGCGCGAATCGGGTTGTCGAGGGTGCGGATCACTTCGTCCTGGCCGTAGATCGGCGAGTCCTTGGTGTTCTCGCCCAGGGACTTGCCGTTGACGGTCAAGGCGTTCGGGTGGGGGATCAGGTTGGCCTCTCCCAGGCGACGCAGCACGGCAGGCAGGCCGCCGGCGTAGTAGAACTCTTCCATCAGGAAGCGCCCCGAGGGTTGCAGGTCGACGATGGTCGGCATGCCACGGCCGATGCGGGTCCAGTCATCCAGGTCCAGCTCCACGCCGATGCGCCCGGCGATGGCTTTAAGGTGAATCACCGCGTTGGTCGAACCGCCGATGGCCGCGTTCACGCGAATCGCGTTTTCAAACGCTTCTTTGGTGAGGATCTTCGACAACTTCAAGTCTTCGCGCACCATCTCGACCGCACGCATACCGGACATGTGCGCCAGCACATATCGCCGCGCATCCACCGCCGGGATCGCCGCGTTGTGGGGCAGGGACGTGCCCAGTGCCTCGGCCATGCACGCCATGGTCGAGGCGGTGCCCATGGTGTTGCAGGTGCCTGCCGAGCGCGACATGCCGCCTTCGGCCGCGAGGAAGTCATCCAGGGTGATGGTGCCGGCCTTGACCTGTTCGCTGAGCTGCCACACCACCGTGCCCGAGCCGATGTCCTGGCCCTTGTGTTTGCCATTGAGCATCGGCCCGCCGGTGACCACGATAGCCGGCACGTCGCAACTGGCAGCGCCCATCAGCAACGCCGGGGTGGTTTTGTCGCAGCCGGTCAGCAGTACCACACCGTCAATCGGGTTGCCGCGAATCGCTTCTTCCACATCCATGCTTGCCAGGTTGCGGGTCAGCATCGCGGTAGGGCGCAGGTTGGATTCGCCGTTGGAGAACACCGGGAACTCCACCGGGAAGCCACCGGCCTCGATCACGCCGCGCTTGACGTGCTCGGCGATCTGGCGGAAATGCGCGTTGCACGGGGTCAGCTCCGACCAGGTGTTACAGATGCCGATGATCGGCTTGCCATGGAACTGGTGGTCGGCAATGCCCTGGTTCTTCATCCAGCTGCGGTACATGAAGCCGTTTTTGTCGGCGGTACCAAACCACTGGGCGGAGCGTAGGCCGGGCTTTTTGTCAGGCATGATCGATTCTCTTATTGTATGACTATATGTTCTATGCGTGCTTAAACATAAGCGCAAAATCGCTGCTTTGGAAGTGTTGTTTTGTAAATAGTCCTACTATATAGTCTTTCTCAACTGAGGTATGACCCTGGCGGATTTCGCGAGAGGCGTCCCCCGAGCTTCTATAAAAACAACAATCGGAGATCGACCCCATGAGCCAGGAATTGCGGCTTATTCGGCGCATCACGCTGAAACTGATTCCCTTCCTGATCCTGCTGTACCTGATCGCTTACGTAGACCGTTCCGCCGTAGGGTTCGCCAAGCTGCACATGGGCGCCGACGTTGGTATCGGTGATGCTGCCTATGGTTTGGGCGCAGGGTTGTTCTTCATCGGCTACTTTCTGTTCGAGATCCCCAGCAACCTGATGCTCGACCGCTTCGGCGCGCGGCGCTGGTTTGCGCGCATCATGATTACCTGGGGCGCCATCACCATCGGCATGGCCTTTGTGCAGGGGCCGCACAGTTTCTACGTGATGCGCTTTCTGCTGGGCGCGGCGGAAGCCGGGTTCTTCCCCGGGGTGCTGTACTACATCACCCAGTGGTTCCCGGTGCGCCATCGCGGCAAGATCCTTGGGCTGTTCATTCTCTCCCAACCCATTGCAATGATGATCACCGGCCCCGTGTCCGGTGGTTTGCTCGGCATGGACGGCATTCTTGGCCTGCACGGTTGGCAGTGGCTGTTTATCGTGATCGGCACCCCGGCGATCCTGCTGACCTGGCCGGTGCTGCGCTACCTGCCGGACGGTCCCAGGCAGGTCAACTGGATGAGCGAGCAAGAGAAAACCTGGCTTACCGGCGAGCTGGAAAAAGACCTGCAAGCCTACGGCCAGACCCGTCACGGCAACCCGCTGCACGCGCTCAAAGACAAACGCGTGCTGTTGCTGGCGCTGTTCTACCTGCCGGTGACCCTGAGCATCTACGGCCTGGGCCTGTGGTTGCCGACCCTGATCAAGCAGTTCGGTGGCAGTGACCTCACCACCGGCTTCATCTCGGCCGTGCCCTATATCTTCGGCATCATCGGCCTGCTGATCATCCCGCGCAGTTCCGATCGATTGAACGACCGCTATGGCCATCTCGCCGTGCTCTATGTGCTCGGCGCCATTGGCCTGTTCTGCAGTGCCTGGCTGAGTGTGCCGGTGCTGCAGATGGCCGCGCTGTGCCTGGCGGCCTTCGCGATGTTTTCCTGCACGGCGGTGTTCTGGACCTTGCCGGGACGGTTTTTTGCCGGTGCCAGCGCGGCGGCCGGCATCGCCTTGATCAACTCGGTGGGCAACCTTGGCGGCTATATCGGCCCGTTCGTGATCGGGGCGCTCAAGGAGTACACCGGCAACCTCGCCTCGGGCCTGTATTTCCTATCTGGCGTGATGCTGTTCGGGTTGCTGCTGACCCTCGTGGTCTACCGCTTGCTGGAGCGCAAGCATGTACTGCCGGTCGATCAATTTGCTGCCAGCGCCCGTGGCGCCACACGTACTTAAATCCAGGAGAACCTGCATGCGTTTAGTTCAGTTCGAGTTGAGCAACGGTGAGCGCCGCGTCGGCGTGGTGGAAGGCAACACCCTGCGGGAAGTGCAGGGCGCACACAGCGTGCGCGAATTGGCCCTGGCCGCCATCGAAGCCGGGGTCAAATTGCAGCAACAGGTACAGAGCCTGGGCCTGGGCGCCAGTCATGACTACACGGCGCTGCTGGCCGAACTTAAAATCCTGCCACCGCTGGACCACCCGGACCCGGCCCATATGCTGATCAGCGGCACCGGCCTGACCCACCTGGGCAGCGCCTCGGCCCGCGACAAGATGCACCAGCAGGCTGGTGATGACAGCGCGATGACCGACACCATGCGCATCTTCAAATGGGGCGTGGAGGGCGGCAAACCCGCCGCCGGCCAGGCCGGTGTGCAGCCGGAGTGGTTCTACAAGGGCGACGGCAGCATTGTCGTGCGTCCAGGCGCTGCCTTCCCGGTGCCGCCGTTTGCCGAAGACGCCGGCGAAGAGCCGGAAATCGGCGGCCTGTATGTGATCGGTCATGACCGCAAGCCTTATCGCCTGGGCTTCGCGGTGGGCAACGAGTTCTCCGACCATGTGATGGAGCGCAAGAACTACCTGTACCTGGCCCATTCCAAACTGCGCAGTTGCAGCTATGGCCCGGAGTTGCGCGTGGGCGAGTTGCCCGCGCATCTGGCCGGTACCAGCCGCATCCTGCGTAACGGCGAGGTGATCTGGCAGAACGAATTCCTCAGTGGCGAAGCCAACATGTGCCACAGCCTGGAAAATCTTGAATACCACCACTTCAAATACAGTCAGTTTCTCAAACCGGGCGATGTGCACATTCACTTCTTCGGCACCGCCACCCTGTCATTCGCCGACGGTATACGTACTCAACCGGGCGATGTGTTCCAGATCAGCCAGGCTGAGTTCGGCGCGCCATTGATCAACGGCATCGGCGCGGTCGACGCGGTATTCGAACCCGGCCACGTCATCACCCTTTAAGGAGACCTACATGACCCAGTTCCTCGGCCACAACTACATCGGCGGCCAGCGCAGCGCCAACGGCAGCGTCAAGCTGCAGAGTATCGATGCCACCACCGGCGAAGCCTTGCCCCAGGATTTCTACCAGGCCACCCCGCAAGAGGTGGATGCCGCCGCCAAAGCCGCAGCGGCCGCTTACCCGGCCTACCGCGCCTTGAGCGCCGCACGGCGTGCGCGGTTTCTGGACGCGGTGGCCGATGAGCTGGACGCGCTGGGCGATGATTTCGTCGAGTTGGTCTGCCGCGAAACTGCGTTGCCTGCTGCCCGTATCAAAGGCGAACGCGGGCGTACCAGTGGCCAGATGCGCTTGTTCGCCACCGTGCTGCGCCGTGGTGATTTCTACGGGGCGCGTATCGATAAAGCCTTGCCTGATCGCCAGCCGCTGCCACGCCCGGACCTGCGCCAATACCGTATCGGCCTGGGCCCGGTCGCCGTGTTTGGCGCGAGTAATTTCCCCCTGGCGTTTTCTACCGCCGGTGGCGACACCGCCGCTGCGCTGGCCGCCGGTTGCCCGGTGGTGTTCAAGGCGCACAGCGGGCACATGGCGACCGCCGAGCGCGTGGCCGATGCGATCATCCGCGCCGCCGAGGCCACCGAGATGCCCGCAGGCGTGTTCAACATGATCTTCGGCGGCGGTGTCGGTGAAGCGCTGGTCAAGCACCCGGCAATCCAGGCGGTGGGCTTCACCGGTTCGCTCAAGGGGGGTCGTGCCCTGTGCGATATGGCGGCCGCACGCCCGCAACCGATCCCGGTATTTGCCGAAATGTCGAGCATCAACCCGGTCATCGTGCTGCCCCAGGCCCTGCAAACGCGCGCCGAGAGTGTCGCCCGCGACCTGACTGCCTCGGTGGTACAAGGCTGCGGTCAGTTCTGCACCAACCCCGGACTGGTGATTGGCATCGCTTCGCCTGCGTTCACCGCGTTCACGCAACAGGTCGCGCAATTGATCGGTGAGCAACCGGCGCAAACCATGCTCAACACCGGCACCCTGGGCAGCTACGGCAAGGGCCTGGAAAAACTCCTGTCTCACTCGGGGATCCAGCATCTGGCAGGCAGCACGCAAGTGGGCAACCAGGCCCAACCGCAACTGTTCAAGGCGGATGTACGCTTGCTGATCGACGGCGACGAAGTGCTGCAGGAAGAAGTGTTCGGTCCCACCACGGTGTTCGTCGAGGTCGTCGACCAGGCTCAACTCAGCGCCGCCCTGCATGGGCTGCACGGCCAGTTGACCGCCACGATCATCGGCGAACCGGCTGACCTGCAACAGTTCGCCGAGTTGACGCCGCTGCTGGAGCAGAAGGTCGGGCGCATCCTGCTCAACGGTTACCCCACGGGGGTGGAAGTCTGCGATTCGATGGTGCACGGCGGGCCGTACCCGGCGACCTCGGACGCCCGCGGCACCTCGGTCGGCACCCTGGCCATCGACCGTTTCCTGCGGCCCGTGTGCTTCCAGAATTACCCTGATAGCCTGCTGCCCGACGCGTTGAAAAACGCCAACCCGTTGCGTATCCAGCGCTTGGTGGATGGCGCGCCGTCTCGAGAATCGCTGTAAGTCATCAGGAGGCTTCATGTCGTTGAGCGCAGTCACCCCACACCGTGCCCGGTTGGGCGAAGGGCCGTTCTGGGATGTTCGATCCCAGGCGCTTTACTGGGTGGATATCGCCGCCAAACAGGCACTGCGCTGGATGGACGGGCAGTTGCAGGTTTGGCAGTTGCCCGAGCATGTCTCGGCGTTTATTCCGTGTGAAAGCGGCGATGCGCTGGTGACCTTGAGCAGCGGTGTGTATCGCCTCGACCTGGCTACCCAGGCGCTGACCCTGCTGTGCGTGGCCGACCCGCAGCCGGGCAACCGTGGCAACGAAGCGCGCTGCGATGCCCAGGGCCGGCTGTGGCTGGGTACCATGCAGAACAATATCGGTGAGCAGGGCGAAGACCTGCCCATCACCCGGCGCTCCGGTGGCCTGTTCCGTGTCGATGCCGATGCGCGTGTCACGCCGTTGCTCACCGGGCTGGGCATTCCCAACACGTTGCTTTGGAACGAGGAGGGTAGCCAGGTGCATTTCGGCGACAGCATGGACGGCACGCTGTATCAGCATTCAATCCAGTCCGACGGCCAGCTCGAACCCGCCCAGGTGTGGTTTGCACCCCATGAGCGCGGTGGGCCGGACGGCTCGGCCATGGACAGCGAGGGCTACATCTGGAACGCCCGTTGGGACGGCAGTTGCCTGCTGCGCCTGACGCCCGCAGGTGAGGTCGATCGCATCATCGAGCTGCCGGTCAGCCGTCCCACAAGTTGCGTGTTCGGTGGGCCCGACCTCACCACCTTGTATATCACCAGTGCCGCGAGTCCCTTGGATCACCCTTTGGACGGTGCGCTGTTGGCCATTGAAGTCGATGTCCCTGGCAAGCCTTGCCATCGTTTCGCCGGTTAAACCCAAGACTCAAAAACAACAACAAGAGGTGTCGTTCATGAAAAAGGTTCTACGCGTTCTGGCTGCCGCTGTTGCGTTAAGCAGCCTCAGCAGCATCGTATCCGCCGAAGAAGTGAAGATCGGCTTCCTGGTCAAGCAGGCCGAAGAGCCGTGGTTCCAGACTGAATGGGCCTTCGCCGAAAAAGCCGGCAAGGAGCATGGCTTCACCGTGATCAAGATCGCCGTGCCCGATGGCGAGAAAACCCTCTCGGCCATCGACAGCCTCGCCGCCAACGGCGCCAAGGGCTTTGTGATCTGCCCACCGGACGTGTCCCTGGGCCCGGCCATTGTCGCCAAGGCCAAGGTCAATGGCCTGAAAGTCATGGCCGTGGATGACCGCTTTGTCGATGCCAAGGGCAACTTCATGGAAGACGTACCGTACCTGGGCATGGCCGCGTTTGAAGTGGGCCAGAAACAAGGGGCCGCCATGGCCGCCGAAGCGAAAAAACGCGGCTGGGACTGGAAGGACACCTATGCGGTGATCAACACCTTCAACGAACTCGACACCGGCAAGAAGCGCACCGACGGCTCGATCAAATCCCTGGAAGAAGCCGGTATTCCCAAGGATCACATCCTCACCGCCGCGCTTAAAACCCTCGACGTACCCGGCAGCATGGACGCCACCAACTCGGCCTTGGTCAAGCTGCCGAGCGGCGCGAAGAACCTGATCATCGGCGGCATGAACGACAACACGGTACTGGGCGGCGTGCGCGCCACCGAAAGTGCCGGCTTCAAGGCGGCCAACGTGATCGGCATCGGCATCAATGGCACCGACGCCATTGGCGAATTGAAGAAAGCCGACAGCGGCTTCTTCGGTTCCATGCTGCCGAGCCCGCATATCGAAGGCTATAACACCGCGCTGGCGATGTACGAATGGGTCACCACCGGCAAGGAACCTGCGAAGTACACCGCCATGGATGAAGTTACCCTGATCACCCGCGAGAACTTCCAGGAAGAGTTGACCAAAATCGGGTTGTGGAAATGACCGCTGCGGCCCTGCGTTTTGACGCGATCGGCAAAACCTTTCCTGGGGTCAAGGCGCTGGACGGCATCAGCTTCACCGCCCACCCCGGGCAGGTGCATGCCCTGATGGGCGAGAACGGTGCGGGCAAGTCGACCCTGCTGAAAATCCTCGGCGGCGCCTACATTCCCAGCAGCGGCAGCGTGCAGATCGGCGCGCAGGTCATGGCGTTCAAGAACGCTGCCGACAGCATCGCCAACGGTGTCGCGGTGATCCACCAGGAACTGCATCTGGTGCCGGAAATGAGTGTGGCCGAGAACCTGTTCCTCGGGCACTTGCCGACGCGTTTCGGTGTGGTCAATCGCGGTTTGCTGCGCCAGCAGGCGCTGGCATGTCTCAAGGGCCTGGCCGATGAGATCGACCCCGACGAGAAGCTCGGGCGCCTGTCCCTGGGCCAGCGCCAACTGGTGGAAATCGCCAAGGCGTTGTCCCGCGGTGCCAACGTGATCGCCTTCGATGAGCCGACCAGCAGTTTGTCGGCGCGGGAAATCGACCGGCTGATGGCAATCATTGCGCGCCTGCGCGACGAGGGCAAAGTGGTGCTCTACGTGTCGCACCGCATGGAAGAAGTGTTCCGTATCTGCGATGCGGTGACGGTGTTCAAGGACGGTCGCTACGTGCGCACGTTCGAAGACATGAGCACGCTGACCCACGACCAGTTGGTGACCTGCATGGTCGGTCGCGATATCCAGGACATCTACGACTACCGCCCACGCGAGCACGGCGAAGTGGCGCTCAAGGTAGACGGCCTGCTCGGCCCGGGCCTGCGCGAGCCGATCAGCTTTGCGGTGCGCAAGGGCGAGGTCCTTGGGCTGTTCGGGCTGGTGGGGGCAGGGCGCACCGAGCTGTTTCGCCTGCTCAGTGGGCTGGAGCGCACCAGCGCCGGCAGCCTGCAGCTGTGCGGGCAAACCCTGCAATTGCGCTCACCCCGCGACGCCATCGCCGCCGGTATCTTGCTGTGCCCGGAGGATCGCAAAAAGGAAGGCATCATCCCGCTGGGCAGCGTCGCCGAAAACATCAACATCAGTGCCCGGGATGCGCATTCCACCTTTGGCTGGCTGTTGCGCGAAGGCTGGGAGAAAGCTAACGCCGACCGGCAGATCCAGGCGATGCGGGTCAAAACCCCGAACGCGGCGCAGAAGATCCTGTACCTCTCCGGCGGCAATCAGCAGAAAGCCATTCTCGGTCGCTGGCTGTCGATGCCGATGAAGGTCCTGCTGCTGGACGAGCCTACCCGCGGTATCGACATCGGCGCCAAGTCGGAGATTTACCAGATCATCCATAACCTGGCGGCCAGCGGCATTGCGGTAATCGTGGTGTCCAGCGACCTGATGGAGGTGATGGGCATTTCCGACCGCATCCTGGTGCTGTGCGAAGGCGCCATGCGCGGCGAACAACTGCGCGAGCACGCGACTGAATCCAACCTGCTGCAGCTGGCCTTGCCGCGCGGCCTGGCGAACTGAGAGAAGACCATGACCATTCAAAACAACGCGCTGCCCTCGGCACGCAAACCCCTCGATATGCGCGCATTGCTCGACAACTGGGCGATGCTGTTGGCGGCGGTGGGCATCTTCGTGCTGTGCGCGCTGCTGATCGATAACTTCCTCTCGCCGCTGAATATGCGCGGGCTGGGCCTGGCGATATCCACTGTGGGCATTGCAGCGTGCACCATGCTGTTCTGCCTGGCGTCGGGGCATTTCGACTTGTCAGTGGGGTCGGTGATCGCCTGTGCCGGTGTGGTGGCGGCGATTGTGATGCGCGATACCGACAGCGTGATGCTGGGCATCGGCGCTGCATTGTTGATGGGCCTGATGGTGGGGCTGATCAACGGCATCGTGATCGCCAAGCTGCGCGTCAATGCCTTGATCACCACCCTGGCGACCATGCAGATCGTGCGCGGCCTGGCGTACATCTTCGCCGACGGCAAAGCGGTGGGTGTGTCGCAGGAACAGTTCTTTGTGTTCGGCAACGGCCAGTTGTTCGGTGTGCCGGTGCCGATCCTGATCACCATCGTGTGCTTTCTGTTCTTTGGTTGGCTGCTCAACTACACCACTTACGGGCGCAACACCATGGCCATCGGCGGCAACCCGGAAGCGGCGTTGTTGGCGGGGGTGAACGTTGATCGCACCAAGATATTGATCTTCGCCGTGCACGGCCTGATCGGCGCCCTGGCCGGGGTGATCCTGGCGTCACGCATGACCTCGGGCCAGCCGATGATCGGCCAGGGCTTCGAGCTCACAGTGATTTCGGCCTGCGTGCTGGGCGGGGTATCGCTGAGCGGCGGCATCGGCATGATCCGCCATGTAATTGCCGGGGTGCTGATCCTGGCGATCATTGAGAATGCGATGAACCTGAAGAACATCGACACGTTTTACCAGTACGTGATTCGCGGTTCGATCCTGCTTTTGGCCGTTGTTATTGACCGTATGAAACAACGTTGATTCAAGCCTTCGGGAGATCAAATATGGAAGGGGCGGTGCAACGATTCGACTTGCCCCTCCCACATGTTCACCGAGCACGACCCATCCAGACGGGTGGGTGCCAAGGCCGTTACAAAAATCAAGCTTGCCCCTGCCTGAACAAATCCATTGCAACGCTTCAAGCGACCAACGGGGGCTTGCGTCACCTCTGTTTAATTGTTAGCTTCTGGCAAAATGTTAACGATAACATTTGCTCTAACAATAAAAACAAAACAGAGACTCACGCCATGAAAATGCTCCCAAAAACCCTGTGTTTACTGGCTTTCGGCATCAATTTCGGTGCTCAAGCCTTTGCCGCCACGCCGCCCGCGCCCATTCGTATCGGCGCCTCCTTCCAGGAAATCAACAACCCCTATTTCGTCACCATGAAAAACGCTCTGGAAGAAGCCGGCGCGACCATCGGTGCCAAGCTGATCATCACCGACGCCCGCCACGACGTGTCCAAGCAGGTCAGTGATGTTGAAGACATGCTGCAAAAAGGCATCGATATCCTGCTGATCAACCCTACCGATTCGGTCGGCGTGCAGTCCGCCGTCAAGTCGGCCCACGCCGCAGGTGTCGTGGTGGTAGCAGTGGATGCCCAGGCGGACGGCCCGCTGGATTCGTTCGTGGGCTCGAAGAACTTCGACGCGGGCTTCCAGGCGTGTGAATACCTGGCGAAGACCATCGGTGGCAAAGGCAATATCGCCATCCTCGACGGCATCGCCGTGGTGCCGATTCTCGAACGTGTGCGCGGTTGCAAAGAGGCGGTGGCCAAGCACCCGGACATCAAGATCGTCAGCATCCAGAACGGCAAGCAGGAGCGTGACCAGGCGCTGACCGTGACCGAAAACATGCTGCAGGCCCAGCCGACCCTCAAGGGTATTTTCAGCGTGAATGACAACGGCTCCCTCGGTGCGCTCTCGGCCATCGAAGCCAGCGGCATGGACGTGAAACTGGTGAGCGTCGACGGCGCGCCGGAAGCGATCAAGGCGATCCAGAAACCCGGCAGCCATTTCATCGCCACCTCGGCCCAATACCCCCGCGACCAGATCCGCCTCGCCCTGGGCATTGCCCTGGCCAAAAAGTGGGGCTCTCAAGTCCCGGCCAGCGTGCCGGTGGACATCACCTTGATCGACCAGGCCAAGGCCAGGGATTTCAGTTGGTAAACCCCCCAGGCCCCACGCGGTCCGTGGGGCTCAGGTCTTCCTTCTGAATACGAGGTCGGCGGTATGAGCAGTCTTCTGAAGCTGGAAAACATCTGTAAGCGTTACCCGGGGGTACAGGCCCTCAAGTCCATCAACCTGCAAGTGGAGCGTGGCGAAATCCATGCCTTGCTGGGGGAAAATGGCGCGGGCAAATCCACCCTGATGAAGATCCTCGGCGGCGTCGAGCATCAGGACGAAGGGCAGATCCTCATCGACGGCCAGGCGCAGCAGTTCGCGACTTACCGTGATGCCATCGCCGCCGGTATCGGCATCGTGTTCCAGGAGTTCAGCCTGATTCCCTACCTCACGGCGGTGGAAAACATCTTCCTCGGCCATGAGTTGAGCAACCGCTTCGGCCTGTTGCGCAAACGTGAAATGACCGAGGCGGCGCAGGCGTTGTTTCAGCGTTTGGGGGTGAGTATCGACCTGCATTGCGCGGTCAAGCACCTGAGCGTGGCCGAGCAGCAGTTCGTCGAGATCGCCAAGGCCCTGGCCCTGGACGCACGCCTGCTGGTACTCGATGAACCCACCGCGACGCTGACGCCCAGCGAAGCCGAGCTGCTGTTCGAGATCATGCGAGAACTCAAGCGCCAGGGCGTGGCGGTGATTTTTATCTCGCATCACCTGGAAGAGATCTTCCAGGTCTGTGACCGCATCAGCGTGCTGCGCGACGGCGGCAATGTGGGCGTCACCGACGTGGCCGACAGCGATATCGACCGCCTGGTGGAGATGATGGTGGGGCGCCGCCTGGAGTGCAGTTTCCCGCCCAAGCCCAGTGCCGAGCGCGGCCCGCTGTTGCTGGAGGTCAAAGACATCCAGCTGGTGCGCAATGGCCCACACAACAGCTTCCAACTGCACAAGGGCGAAATCCTGGGCTTTGCCGGGCTGGTGGGCTCGGGCCGTACCGAACTGGCCCTGGGCATGATGGGCGCGTTGCCGTCGGTGAGCAAAGAGGTGTGGTTGCGCGGCGAAAAAATCAGCCTCGATGACCCGGCCCAAGCCTTGGCGCACGGCATCGGCCTGCTGCCGGAAAGTCGCAAGAGCGAGGGGCTGATCACCGATTTCAGCATTCGCGAAAACATCTCCCTGAACAACCTGCCCAAATATCAGAACGCCTCGGGTTTGATCGACAAGGCCAAGGAGTGCGCCAGCGTCGAAGCGCTGATGCGCCAGCTGTCGATCAAGGCGCCCAGCGGTGAAAGTCGCGTGCTTAACCTCAGCGGCGGCAATCAGCAAAAAGTCGTAATCGCGCGCTGGATCAACCACCACTGCGAGGTGCTGGTATTCGACGAGCCCACCCGCGGCATCGATGTCGGCGCCAAGGCGCAGATCTACGCGCTGATGCGCAGCCTCACCGAACAAGGCTACGCAATCATCATGATTTCCTCCGAATTGCCCGAAGTCATCGGCATGTGCGACCGCGTCGCCGTGTTCCACAAGGGCGCGATCGTCAAGGTCCTGGAAGCGTCCGCCGTCAATCCTCAAGAGGTCATGCGCCATGCAACAGGGGGCTCAAGTGAATACGTCCATTAACACCGCAAACACCGGCCGCTTGCGCCTGAATGTGGCACGGCTGCTGCGCTCGCCGGCGTTCTATCCCTTCGTCGGGCTGGTGGTGGTGACCCTGGTGATGATCCTTGCCAGCGACACCTTCCTCACCGCCAGCAACCTGTCCAATATCGCTCGCCAGGTATCGATCAACGCGATCATCGCGGTGGGCATGACCTGCGTGATTCTTACCGGTGGCATCGATTTGTCGGTGGGGCCGGTGATGGCGTTATCCGGCACGCTCACGGCCGGTTTGATGGTGGCCGGTGTGCCGCCCGGCCTGGCGATTGGCGCCGGGTTGCTGGTAGGCGTGGCGTTCGGCATAGGCAACGGGCTGTTCGTGGCTTACCTGCACATGCCACCGATCATCGTCACGCTGGCGACCATGGGCATCGCCCGTGGGTTCGGGCTGATGTACACCGACGGCTACCCGATTTCCGGGCTGCCGGAGTGGTTCGCCTTTTTCGGGCGCGGCAGCGTGTTCGGTATGCAGGTGCCGATCCTGATCATGTTGCTCACTTACCTGGCCGCCTATGTGCTGCTGCAACACACGCGTATAGGCCGCTACATCTACGCCATCGGCGGCAATGAAGAAGCGGTGCGTTTGTCCGGGGTGCGTGCGGCGCGCTTCAAGCTGCTGGTGTACGGCATCAGTGGCCTGACGGCGGCGATAGCCGGGCTGGTGCTCACCTCGCGGCTAATGAGCGGCCAGCCCAATGCTGGTGTGTCGTTCGAGCTCGATGCGATTGCCGCCGTGGTACTCGGCGGTGCATCGATCGCCGGCGGGCGCGGGGTGATCGTCGGCACCTTGCTCGGCGCCATGCTGCTGGGCGTGTTGAACAACGGCTTGAACATGCTTGGCGTATCGCCTTACGTGCAGAGCGTGATCAAGGGCGGGATCATTTTGCTGGCGATCTTTATCAGCCGTCAGCGCCATCGATAAATACCTCACTACACAGGATCGAACACCATGGACAAGCACACCCACATGCAAGCCGTCGTCTGCCACGGCCCGAAAGACTACCGCCTGGAACGCATCGGCAAACCCCAGGCCCGCGCCAATGAGCTGGTGATCCGCATCGCTGCCTGCGGTATCTGCGCCAGTGACTGCAAGTGCCACTCCGGCGCGGCGATGTTCTGGGGCGGTGACAACCCCTGGGTCAAGGCGCCGGTGGTGCCGGGACATGAATTTTTTGGCTACGTAGTGGAGGCGGGCGAGGGCGCCGAGGAACACTTCGAGGTCAAGGTCGGCGACAAGGTCATCGCCGAACAGATCGTGCCGTGCGGCAAGTGCCGTTTCTGCAAGTCGGGCAAATACTGGATGTGCGAAGTGCACAACATTTTCGGCTTCCAGCGTGAAGTGGCCGAAGGCGGCATGGCCCAGTACATGCGTATTCCCAAGACTGCCATCGTGCACAAGATCCCTGAGGCGGTGTCCCTGGAGGATTCGGCGCTGGTGGAGCCCATGGCCTGCTCGATCCACACCGTTAACCGCGGCGATATCCAGCTCGATGACGTGGTGGTGATTGCCGGTGCGGGCACCCTTGGCCTGTGCATGGTCCAGGTTGCCGCGTTGAAAACCCCGAAAAAGCTGGTGGTGATCGACATGGTCGACGCGCGCCTGGAACTGGCGAAAAAATTCGGTGCCGATGTGGTGATCAATCCCGCCCGTGACAACGCCCGCGAGATCATCAATGGCCTCACCGACAACTATGGTTGCGATGTCTACATCGAGACCACGGGGGTACCGGCCGGCGTCACCCAGGGCCTGGACCTGATCCGCAAGCTTGGGCGGTTTGTGGAGTTCAGCGTGTTTGGCGCCGAGACCAGCGTGGACTGGTCGATCATCGGCGACCGCAAGGAACTCGATGTACGCGGCGCGCACCTGGGGCCGTATTGCTACCCGATTGCCATCGACCTGTTCGAGCGTGGCCTGGTCACGTCCAAAGGCATCGTCACCCACGATTTCCCGCTGGACGACTGGGCCGAAGCGTTCGAACTGGCGAACTCGACCAAGTCGATCAAGGTGCTGTTGAAACCGGTGCTGCCCGCCCATGAGTAACAACATGAACTACGTCATGGGTGTCGACATCGGCACCCAGAGCACCAAGGCGCTGCTGGTGGATGCCCAAGGCACGATCATTGCCCAGCACAGCCAGGGCTATCGCGTGGATACCCCCAAAGTGCGCTGGGCCGAGCAATGGCCGCAGGTGTGGCTGGACGCCGTGCAGGCCTGCGTTGCCCAGTGCATGGCCAAGGCTGGCGTGCCGGCGGGGCAAGTCAAGGCGCTGTGCATCAGCAGCCTGTACGGCGGCTCGGGGATTGCCGTGGATGCGCAGATGACACCGTTGCACCCGTGCCTGATCTGGATGGACCGCCGCGCTGGCGAGCAGGTCGAGTGGGTGCGTGAGCATGTGGATCTGGAGCGGCTGTTCGCGGTCACCGGCAACTCGGTGGACAGCTACTACGGTTTCACCAAGATGCTCTGGCTCAAGCAGCATCAACCGCAGGTGTGGGCGAACACTCGCTACCTGCTGCCGCCCAACAGCTACATCAACTGGTGCCTGACCGGCGAGTTGGCGGTGGACCACAGCAGCGCCGGCAATATCGGCGGTGTCTACGACGTGGCGGCGCGCAACTGGTCAGGCGAGATGCTGGATGCGCTGGGTATTGCGCGGTCGATGATGCCCGAGCGGTTGGTGTATTCCGGTGAGGTGGTGGGTGAGCTGTTGCCGGACTGGGCGGCACGCCTGGGTTTGCAGGCGGGCATGCCGATCCTCGCCGGCGGCGTAGATGCGGCCATGGCCACCCTGGCCGCAGGCGTCACCCAGCCGGGTAATCATGTGGCGATGATCGGCACCAGCATGTGCTGGGGCTACCTCAACCAGCAGGTGGATGCGCACCACGGCCTGGTGAGCATGCCGCATGTCTATAACGGCCACCGCGACCTGTACATCTTCGGCGGTGCGATCACCGCCGGAGCGTCGGTCAGCTGGTTTCGCGAGCAGTTCTGCCAGGCCGAAGAGCAGCAAGCCCAGGCAACCGGGCAAGACAGCCTGGTGCTGCTGGAGCAGAGTGCCAGGAAGATCCCGGCGGGCAGTGAAGGCGTGGTGTTCCTGCCGTACCTGATGGGCGAGCGCAGCCCGGTATGGGACGACCGCGCCAGCGGCAGTTTTGTCGGGCTCAACCTGTATCACAGCCGCATTCACCTGTACCGCGCGGTGCTGGAGGGCGTGAGTTTTGCCCTGCGCCACAATATCGAAGCGGGCACCCAGGGCGCGCATTCCCTTGACCCGCGTTTGATCGTGGTGGGTGGGGCCAGCCATTCGGATTTGTGGATGCAGATCATTGCCGATGTCACCCGCTACCCGGTGTACACCATTGTCCAGGAGGTTGAAGCGGCTTTGGGCGCGGCGTTGCTGGCGGCGCATACGGTGGGGTTGGTCAGTGATGAGGCGATGGACACAGGCTGGGTGCAACTGGAGCAACGGGCGCAGCCCAAGCGCGAGAATGTCATGGCCTATGACCGGGCGTTTACTGAGTACCTGAAGCTGTATCCGGCCCTGAAACCGATCATGCACAACCTGCAAGCTACCTGACCCAACACGGTTAAAAATGTGGGAGGGGGCTTGCTCCCTCCCACAGTGGATCTTCATTGTTCTTGGGATTTCTATCTATGAACGCAGTCTTCAACTTCACCCACCAGCGCATCCTCGTCACCGGCGCCAGCAGCGGCATCGGTCGCGAAATCGCGCTCCAACTGATCAACAACGGCGCCGAAGTCTTCGCCCTTGGCCGCGACGCCCAAGCGTTGGCCGAACTGGGCTGCCACTCCCTCTGTGTGGACATTGCCGACAGCGCAGCCCTCGATAAAGCGCTGCAAGACCTGCCCCTCATGCACGGCCTGGTCAACTGCGCCGGCATCTCGCGCCTGGAACCCGCCGCTGCCATCAGCGCCGAGGCTTTCGACCAGGTAATGAACGTTAACGCTCGCGCCGCGGCCCAGGTGGCCAGTCGTGTCGCGGCAAAGATGATCGCGGCGAACGTCGCCGGCAGTATCGTCAACGTCTCAAGTCAGGCGTCGTTGGTGGCACTGGATGACCATCTTGGTTACTGCGCCTCCAAGGCTGCGCTGGATGCGATCACCCGTGTGCAGTGCGCTGAGTGGGGCCGTTTTGGTATCCGCGTCAATGGCGTCAACCCCACGGTGACCTTGACGCCGATGGCAAGCATGGCCTGGTCCGACCCGGCCAAGCGCGATCCGGCGCTGGCGGCGATCCCCTTGGGGCGTTTTGCGCAACCGGCGGAAGTGGCGTTGCCGGTGCTGTTCCTGCTGAGCGACGCAGCCAGCATGATCAGCGGCGTGAGCCTGCCCATCGACGGCGGTTACACCAGCCGCTAGCCGTTTTCCAACTGGCCGGCGATGACCACCTTGTCCCGCGGCTTGTACGGATCTTCCAGGCGATCGAGCAGCAAACGTACCGCGCTGCTGCCAGCCAGTGACGCGTCGTGGGCCACGCAGGCGATCGGCACGCCAAAGATATCGGCGAAGGGCAGGCGGTCGATGCCGCAGATGGTCAGGCTGTCATGGGAGATGTTGTGCATGCGCAGTGCGCGCAGTGCGCCGAGGGTGATCAACTGGTTAAAACCCATGATCGCGTCCGGCGCCGAATGTTCGGCGAGGTAGTCCAGGGTGTGCAGGTAGGATGGCATCAGCGTGTAGTCGCCCGCCTGCACTTCAACGTGCACCTGGGGATGCTCGGCCAGCACTTCGCGCAAGCCTTTGAGGCGCTCCACGGTGATGCGCGAGTGCTCGGGGCCGGTCAGCACCAGCAGGCGCTTGAGGTGCGGCGTCTGGCGCAACAAGTAGTGCGCGGCCTGGATGCCGCTGTGGTAGTTGTCGAGCACCACGCGGCTGAACGGGCTATCGTGGATCGTACGATCCAGCAGCACCACGGGGGTCTTGCCGTTACCCAGGCGTTCCAGGTAGTCGGGCTGGTAGCTGGGCTCATCGGAGACCGGCGACAGGATGATCCCCGCCACGCGGTAACCCAGCAGCGTATCGACCGCCTTGCTTTCCAGTTCTTCCAGTTCGTCGGTATCCACCAGCATGATGGTGTAGCCGTGCTTTTTCGCCTCGCGGGAAATCGCCTTGATCATCTCGCTGTAGAACGGGTTGTCGACCGACGCGGTGATCACGCCGATGATCAGGCTTTCACTGCGCTTGAGCCCGCGCGCGAAGGCGTTGGGCACGTAGTCGAGTTCGCGTGCCACCTCCAGGATGCGCGCCAGGGTCGCGGGTTTGACCAGGTCAGGTTTGCTCAGCGCCCGGGACACGGTGATGGTGGTCATGCCGACCCGTTTGGCAATGTCGCTGATGGTGACGGACTTTTTCTTGTTCATCGGTAAGGCTGCGAGAGGACACATCAGCAGGCTAGCATGTGTGCAGGCCCAGTGTGATTCAAATCAGCGGGTCCCAGCGTTGCGACCAGTCACCTTCAGCCTTGACCACCTCGCGCAGCAACGCCAGCGCCTGCTGCAACACCGCCGAATCTCGCGCCCGCGAATACACCAGGTAAGTCGGGAAACTGAACTCCGGCGCCTTGGGCACGCGCTGCATCACGCCACTGTCCAGATAGCTTTGCACCACCCGCGTGCGGAAATACCCGGCGCCGCCGTTTTCCAGGATGTACTGCAGCGCCAATGGGCCCAGGTTGAAACTCACGGCGGCACGTGCGCGGTCGGGCAGGGCGGCGTCATGCTGCTGGCGGAAACCCTGGCCCCAGTCGATATACACATAGGGCTCGGGTTTGCTCGCCAATTGCACCAGGATCAGTTTTTCTTCCAGCACTTGCTCTACCTGCAAACCTGGCCAGTACTGCGGCTGGAACACCAGCGCGGCATCGAGCACGCCCAACTCCAGTTGACGCAACAGGTACTCGCCCTCGCGAATTTCGGTACGCAGTGCATGTCCGGGAATATGCTCGCGCAGCGCCTTGGCCCAACCGAGCATCAGCGGGTTGCACAGGCTGACCTCACCGCCGATATGCAGCACATTGCGATAGCCATCGGGTAACGGCAGGTCACGGCGTGCCGCTTCCCAGGTTTGCAGCAACTGGTTGGCGTACACCACAAAGGCCTCGCCATCGGCGGTCAGGCGTGCACCGGCACGGTTGCGAATAAACAGCGTGCTGCCCAACTGGCTCTCCAGGTTCTTGACCCGGGCGGTGATGGCAGTCTGGGTGACGTGCAGTTTCTCCGCCGCTGCGGCGAGGCTGCCGCAGCGGGTGATTTCGAGGAAGGTGCGTGCCAGTTCGATGTCCATGAAGCCCCCCGGAAGATGAATGGAGGGCATTGTAGTGGAATGCGGTAAAAACTGTGGGAGCGGGTATGCCTCCCACATTTTCGATTGAATCTCAGCTCAGGGTTTCAGGGGCTTGCAAATGCTCGGTAGGGAAGGCTTTTGCATAGGCATGACACACCCTCAACACCTGCTCATCGGCAAACCGCGCAGCCACCACATGCAACCCCACCGGCAAACCATTGGCGGCCAACCCGCACGGCACCGACGCAGCCGGTTGCTGGGTGAGGTTGAAGGGGTAGCTGAACGGCGTCCATTGCATCCACTCGTTCATCCCCGAGCCGGGCGGTACGTTGTGCCCGGCTTCGAACGCGGTAATCGGCATCATCGGCGATACCAGCACGTCGTAGTGCTCATGGAACGCCGCCATGCGCGCAACCAGTGCGGCGCGCGCTTGCAGGGCGGCGTTGAAGTCGTCCAGGCTCAGACGCTCGCCCCGTTGCGCAATACGCAGCAGCCCTGGGTCCAGCAGTTGCTTTTGCGCATCGCTCATCGCCCCGGTCAGGCGCGCGGCACCGGCGGCCCACAGGGTGCTGAACACCTCAAGCGGGTCGCTGAAACCCGGGTCGATCTGCTCGACATGGGCGCCCAATTGCACCAGGCGCTCCACCGCCTGGGTGACGACCTTGGCGACTTGCGGGTCGACATCCACATAGCCGAACGTGGGGCTATAAGCCACGCGCAAGCCCTTCAGATCCGTCCCTGGGGTGAGCCAGGGCGTGGTCCTTGGCGCCCCGATCAGGCCATCGCGCACATCCATTTGTGCCACGGTCTGTAGCATCAGGACGCTGTCTTCCACGGTGCGGGTCATGGGCCCAAGATGCGAGAGGATGGTCATGGAACTGGCCGGCCACTGCGGTACATAACCGAAGGTTGGCTTGATCCCGAACGTTCCGGTGAACGCACACGGGATGCGAATCGAGCCGCCCGCATCGCTGCCCTGATGCAACACGCCGAGGTTCAACGCCGCCGCCGCCCCAGCGCCACCCGACGAGCCGCCCGCGGTGGTGCGTGTATCCCACGGGTTGCGGGTGATGCCGTACAGCGGGTTGTCGGTGACGCCTTTCCAGCCGAACTCCGGGGTGCTGGTCTTGCCCAGCAGCACCGCACCGGCCTTGCGCATGAAGTGCGAGAAGGGCGCGTCCACATTCCAGGGCCCCTCGGCGGATGAGGTGCGCGAGCCCTTGCGCGTGGGCATGCCGAGGGTCAGCGTGAGGTCTTTTATAGACGCTGGTACGCCATCCAGGGCGCCGCAAGGGGCACCTTTTAACCAACGTTGTTCCGAGGCCCGCGCCGCGTTCAATGCACCCTCAGGATCGACATGGCAGTAGGCGTTCACCACCGGGTTGTAGCGTTCGATGCGCAGCAACGCATCTTCGGTGACCTCTACCGGTGACAAGCTCTTGTCGCGATAATGCTTGAGCAGTTGCACCGCCGTCAGTTGGCCGATCTCACTCATGCTTGAACTCCCTGAGCCGCGTTGACCATGGCCCGCAGCAACACCGCGCAGCCAGCCGCCAGATCATCCGGCGCGGCGTTTTCGATTTCGTTATGGCTGATGCCGCCTTCGCACGGCACGAAGATCATCCCGGCGGGGCCCCGTTCGGCGACGAAAATCGCGTCATGCCCAGCGCCGCTGACGATGTCCATATGGCTCAAGCCCAAGGCCCTCGCGCCATCGCGCACGGCATTGACGCAGGCCGGGTTGAAGTCCAGCGGCGGGAAGTCGGCGGTGGGTGTCAGTTCAAAGGTCAAGCCGTGTCGGTCGGCCGTGGTTTCGATCACTGCGCGTACTTCATCGACCATGGCTTGCAGTTTGTCCCCATGCAGGTGACGCAAGTCGAGGGTCATCTGCACCTGGCCGGGAATCACATTGCGCGAACCCGGGTGCAGGCTCAGGCAACCAACGGTGCCGCAGGCATGGGGCTGTTGTTGATGGGCGATACGGTTGACCGCGCTGACCACCTCGGCGGCGCCGACCAGGGCATCCTTGCGCAGGTGCATCGGGGTGGGGCCGGCGTGGGCTTCGACGCCTGTGAGGGTCAGGTCGAACCATTTCTGGCCCAGGCAGCCCATGACCACGCCGATAGTGGTGGCCTGGTCTTCCAGTACCGGGCCTTGCTCTATATGGGCTTCGAAGTAGGCGCCGACCGGATGGCCCAGAACCGTACGGGAACCGGCATAGCCAATGCGCTGTAGTTCGGCACCTACCGACAGGCCCTGGTCGTCGCGTTTGTCGAGGGTGTCCTGCAAGTCGAACTTCCCGGCAAACACCCCGGAGCCCATCATGCACGGCGGGAAGCGCGAGCCTTCTTCGTTGGTCCACACCACCACTTCAATCGGCGCCTGGGTCTGGATCTGCAAGTCATTCAAGGTGCGGATCACTTCCAGCCCGGCCATCACCCCGTAGCAGCCGTCGAACTTGCCGCCGGTGGGTTGGGTGTCGATGTGGCTGCCGGTCATCACCGGGGGCAGGGCGGGGTTGCGTCCGGCACGACGCGCAAAGATATTGCCGATGGCGTCGACAGTGACGCTGCACCCAGCCGCTTCGCACCACTGCACAAACAGGTCGCGGGCCTGGCGGTCCAGATCGGTGAGGGCCAGGCGACACACGCCACCCTTGGCCGTGGCGCCGAGTCGGGCCAGGTCCATCAGCGATTGCCACAGGCGGTCACGGTTGATCAGCGGGGCGTTGCTCTGGAGCGGTTGCGCAACACTATTCATCAGAGATCTCCAGTCAGGCACTCAAGGCCAGATAACGGTTCTTGATCGACGGGTCGGCACGGAAGTCAGCGGCGCTGCCTTCGTACACCACGCGGCCCTGTTCGAGTACGTAATGACGGTCGGCGAGCTTGTCGCAGACCATCAGGTTCTGCTCCACCAGCAGCACCGGCAGGCCGTCGTCCTTGACCTTGCGCAGGATCTTCACCAGCTCGTCGACGATCACCGGGGCCAGGCCCTCGGTGGGTTCGTCGAGGATCAGCAGCTTGGGGTCGTTGAGCAGGGCGCGGGCGATGGCGAGCATTTGCTGTTCGCCGCCGGATAGCGCATGGCCGGCGTTTTTGCGCCGTTCCTTGAGGCGCGGGAACATGGCGTATACATCGTCCAGTTGCCAACGGCTGCTTTTGCGTACGGCGATGCGCAGGTTTTCCTCGACGCTGAGCAGGCGGAAAATCCCGCGGTTCTCCGGCACCAGTGCCAAGCCCTGGCGTGCAATTTCAAAGATTTTCTGCCCCACCAGCGCCTGGCCATTGAAGTGAATCTGGCCCTGACGCGGGCAAATGATGCCGAGGATGCTGCGCAGGGTGGTGGTCTTGCCGGCGCCATTGCGACCCAGCAGGGTCACCAGTTCGCCAGGGTTGACGGTCAATGACACGCCTTCCAGCACATGGCTCTTGTCGTAGTAGGAATGGATATTCTCGACGATCAGCATCAGGCGGCCTCCCCAAGGTATGCAGTGCGCACACGTTCATCGGCACGCACGAAATCTGGCGTGCCTTCCACCAGGATCTGGCCGTGGCTCATTACCGTAATGCGTTGGCTGATGGACATGACAATGCTCATGTTGTGTTCGATCAGCAGCACCGTGTGGTCGCGGCCGAGGTCGCTGATCAGTTGGGTCATGATCGGGATGTCGTCGATGCCCATGCCCGAAGTGGGCTCGTCGAGCATCAGCAGTTTGGGTTTGGAGCAGATCGACATGCCCACCTCCAGTACCCGCTGCTGGCCGTGGGACAACTCGCCGGCCAGGGTGTCGGCGCGGGCAGTGAGTTGCAGGCGCTCAAGGACCTGGTCGGCCATCTCCAGGTGTTCGCGCTTGCTGTCCACTCGGCGCCAGAAGTTCAAGGCCCGGGCGCCATCGCGGCCCTGGGCGGTCAGTCGCAGGTTTTCGCGCACGCTGAGGTTCTGGAACAGGCTGGTGAGCTGGAACGAACGCGCCATGCCCAGGCCGACGCGGGCATGGGCGGGCTTGCGCATCAGGTTGTTGCCGTCGAAATGGATCGCTCCGGCAGTGGCCTGGCGCTCACCTGTCAGGCAATGAAACAGGCTGGTCTTGCCAGCGCCATTGGGGCCGATAATGGTGTGGATAGTGCCGGCCTCGACCTTGAGGTTGACGCCATTGACCGCATGGAACGCGCCATAGGCCAGTTCCAGGTTCTGGGTTTCCAGCAGGATGCTCATAGCCCTGGCTCCTTGGCGACGGCCGCAGTTTTGCGATTGCCGCGCAGCTTCTCGAACAGCGACGCCAGGCCGCCCCACAAACCGCCGCGCATGAAGATCACCACCAGGATCAGGATCACCCCCAGCAGCATCAGCCAGCGCGGCCACAGGTCGGAGAGGAAATCCCCCAGCAGCACAATGGAGCCGGCGCCCAGCAATGAGCCGAACAACGAGCCCGTGCCGCCGACGATGGTCATGATCAGAATGTTCTCGGACATCGCCAGGTCAATATTGGACAGTGGCACAAAGTGCAGCAGCATGGCGTACAGCGCCCCGGCAATCCCGGTGACCGCCCCGGACAGCACGAACACCAGGATCTTGAAGTGCCGCGTGTCGTAGCCGATGGCCGAGGCCCGGGTTTCGTTCTCACGGATCGCCATCAGCGTGCTGCCGAACGGCGAAGCGATCACCCGGCGAGCGCCGATAAAGATCAGCAGGAACAGCACCGCGACAAATCCATAGAAGGCACGGGCATCGGCCAAGGACAGCAGCACGGTTTCACCCACACGGATTTCCGGGCGCGGCACGCTGAGCAGGCCGTTGTCGCCGCCGGTCCAGTCGCTCAGGGTGTAGGCGACGAAATAGGCCATCTGGCTGAACGCCAGCGTGAGCATCACGAAGTAAATGCCGGTGCGCCGAATCGCCAGGGCGCCCACCAGCAATGCCAGGAAACCGCCGGCGATTGCGGCACCCAGCAGTGCGGTGAACAACCCCAGTTGCAGGTGGATCATCAGCAACGCCGCGCAGTAGGCGCCGGCCCCGAAGAAGATGCCTTGGCCGAATGACAGCAAGCCGGTGTAGCCCAGCAACAGGTTGCAAGCCAGGGCGGCCATGGCAAAGATCAGGATCTCGGTGGCCAGGGTTGCCGAGGGCAGTATCAACGGCAGGCCGATCAGCACCGCCAATACCCACAGCAGCATCGCTTTGGATTGGGTTTTGGCAAACGGCAGGGGATTTTTCTCGCTCATGTCAGGCTCTCCCGAACAGGCCGTAGGGGCGGACCAGAATCACCACGGCCATCGCGCCGTAGATCATCAGGCTCGCACCCTGGGGCCAGAGTGTGGTCATCAGGCTTTGCACGACGCCTACCAGCAAACCGCCGACCAGCGCACCGCTGAACGAGCCCATGCCGCCGATCACCACCACCACGAACGCCACCCCGAGAATCTCCGGGCCGACAAAGGGCTGGGCGCCGCGCAACGGTGCGAACAACACCCCGGCGACACCGGCCAGGGCCACGCCGAGGGCGAAGGTCATGGAGAACAGGCGGAAAATATTGGTGCCCAGCAATGACACGGTTTCAGTGCTCTCACTGCCGGCGCGCACCAGGGCGCCGAAGCGCGTGCGTTCCAGCAGCAGCCACAGGCCCAGGCCGACCAGCCCGGAAAACACGATGAGAAACAGGCGGTAGTAGGGGTAGACAAAATCCCCCACCACCAGCACGCCGCGCAGCAACTCCGGTACGGCGACACTTTTGCCCACCGGGCCCCAGATCATCACGCTGGCTTCCTGGATAATCAGCGCGATCCCCAGGGTTACCAGAATCTGGAACATGTGCGGCAAGTGGTAGATCCGCTGGATCAGCACACGCTCGATCACCCAGGCCAGCGCAGCCACCACCAGCGGCGCGACGAGCAGCGCCAGCCAGAAGCTGCCGGTGAGGCTCACGGCGGTGTAGCAGATGTAGGCGCCCAGCAGGAAAAACGCGCCGTGGGCGAAGTTGACGAAGTTGAGCAGGCCGAAAATGATCGTCAGCCCGACCGCGATCAGGAAGTAGATCATCCCCAGCCCAAGGCCGTTGAGAATCTGGAACAGGTACAAATTGAGCATGCAGGAACCCTCTGCAGGCGGCCGCTTGCGCGGCCCTGCGCGACAAAAGTAAGCAGTCAGCCGAGCGTGCAGCCCGTCGCCTCGACCGGTGGGAACGATTGGCCGGCGCTGAGCACCTTGGCCAGGTCGTCCTTGTCGGCCATGTCGCCGCTGGCCTTGCCGACCAGCAGGTAGTAATCCTTGATCACCTGATGGTCGCCGGAGCGGATCGACTCCTTGCCGGTCGGGCCTTCATAGCTCAAGCCTTGCATGGCCTTGGCCACGGTTGCGCCGTCGAAGCTGCCGGTGGCGATGATGGTGTCGAGCATGACCTTGGTGCTGATGTAGTCGGCGGCCAGCGGGTAGGTGGGGTTGATGCCGTATTTGGCCTGGGTCAGCTTGACCAGTTCGCGGTTGAGTGGCGTATCGACCTGATGCCAGTACTGCGCGCCGAGGTACACGCCTTCGAGCACATCGCTGCCCAGTTCCTGGAATTGATCAAGGCCGGCCGACCATACCAGCAGCACCTTCATGCGTTCCTTGATGCCGAAGTTCACCGCCTGGCGCAAGGTGTTGGACGACTGGCTGCCGAAGTTGAGCAGTACCAGCACGTCGGGCCGGGTGGAAATGGCGTTGGTCAGGTAGCCGGAGAATTCCTGCTCCTGCAGCGAGTGGTAGCTGTTGCCGACATGCTCCAGGCCGTGTTCCTTCAGCACGCTCTTTGCGCCTTCGAGCAAGGCTTCGCCGAACACGTATTGCGGCGTGATGGTGTACCAGCGTTTGGCGTCCGGCAACAGTTTGATCAGCGGCACCATGGTTTCGCGGATCGCGCCGTAGGTGGGCACTGACCAGCGAAAGGTCGCCTTGTTGCAATCCTTGCCGGTGACTTCATCAGCACCCACCGGGGTCATGAAAACGCCGCCGACTTTATCGACTTCCTTGGCCACCGCCAGGGCGGAAGACGACAGTGTGCAACCCTGGAAAAAGCGTGCGCCGTCCTGCGCGATTGCCTCCTGCACCTTGCGCACCGCCTTGCCGGCGTTGCCTTCGGTGTCGATAACCTTGTAGGTCAGCGGGCGGCCGAGGATCTCGGCTTGCTGTTGCACGGCCAGGCGCGAACCCATGTCGGCAAATTTGCCATAGCTGGCAAACGCGCCAGACATGGACTTGAGGCCGTAAAAGGTAAAGGGCTCGGCGGCGAAGGCCGAACGCACGCTCAGCGGCAAGCTGAGGGCGGCGGCCGCGGTGAGGCTGGCTTTCAATAACGTACGACGCTGCATGGGGTGACTCCCTGGTTTAGTTATTGGCAGGAGCGGCAAGGGCGATACGGTGGTGCAAGGGCCTGTGGGCAGGCTTGTTATTGGGTAACTCGGTTCAACAGATGGACACGGTCAAATGTAGGAGCTGGCTTGCCTGCGATGCGGGCGCCTCGGTGTTACAGGGGGACCGAGTCGATGCCATCGCAGGCAAGCCAGCTCCCACATTGATCGGGTTTTGTTCCTAACGGTGATCAAACTCCAGAAGGAAGTGCGGGCTGACCTGGCCTTCCAGCGCAGTCATGTGGTGTTCGGCATCGCACATATGCTCATGCATCAAACTGCGCACGGCGCTTTCATCCCCGGCACGAAAGGCGATCAGCAGTTGTTTGTGATAGTCGAGGTTGGCCGCGTCGAACTGCTTGCGCTTGGGCTTGTAGGCTTTCTTCAGCACCACCAGGTCGCGCAGCAGGTCGTTGAGAAACTGCGCCATAAAACTCAGCAGCGGGTTGGGGCACGCCCGGGCCAGCAGGTTGTGGAACTCCAGTTCCGCCAGGCGCTGTTCGCGCTGGCCGGCTTCGCTGTCTTCGGGGGCGCTGCAAAAATCCACATTGGCTTGCAGGGCCTGATAGTCGTCTTCGCTCAAGCGCCCGAGCACCGATAGCGCCAGTTCCACTTCGATGACCTTGCGCAACTGATACACCTGCTCGCCATCCAGATGCTGGAAGTGCAGGTAGTTGCGCAAGGCGCGGCTGGCAGGTTCAGTGCCGGCCTGGTTCAGATAAGCCCCGCCACTGGGGCCGGTGCGCGTATTGACCAACCCTTCGACCTCCAATGCCTTGAGCGCTTCGCGTGCCGAGCCCTTGGAGCACTGGAAGCTTTCCATCAGCTCGCGTTCGGTGGGCAAGCGGTCGCCGGGCTTCAAGGCATCGGTGACGATGGAGCGCTTGACCGACTCGACAATCACGTCGGACAGCTTCTGGCGTTTGCGGCGTAGCGGGCGAGTCAGCATGGGTTTGATTTATCGTATTAATGCGGATAAATAGCACTTAATAACGATTGCATCGGAGCGTCAACGCAGCGTGTCGTTTTCGATGGCAACAGGTCGCAAATGCGCCGGTTACTCCCAGGCACCCAGGTCAAGGCAGCGCGCGGAGGCTGGCGGCTGTTTGCCATAGGCGAGGAAATCCCCCAGCCAGCGGGTGACACAGCCGTCGGCGCCCGACTGCTTGGACTCCTTGAGCAATAACTGCTCGACGCCCACAGCAATAGGATCGCCCGGCGCCGCATTAATCAGCACCATGCGTGCGATGCGCTCGGGAAACAGCGTGCCGTAGCGGCTGCCAAGACGGGTCGCGGCGGCGCTGCCCAGGTAGTGCAGGCGCGCTTCGCCGAGCTGCCCGCGCACATATTCCATGTCCAGCACCGCCTGCTCGACTGCGTTTGGTTGGCGCAGGTCGCGGGTGCTCAGTTCGATCACGTCATAACGGTCCACCAGCGTGCGATAAGCGCGGGTGGCAAGCGACTCCCAGTGGCTGGCCAGGTGCTGCACGAAAGGCGCGTTGGCGGGCCGGGGCGGTTCGCCGGCCTGGATGAACACCACGCCCTCGCGGTTGAGCGGTTGCCTTGCGCCCACACGCGTCACGTTCAGGCGTATACGACCGCGCCCGGGAGCGGCGTGGTCCCGCGGCACACTGACCAGGCCGCATTGGGTGCGCCCGACCACCTCAGGGTCCAGGCGCGCAGTGGTAGTGAGGGGGCAATCCAACAGCCAGTCGATTGCAGTGGGCACGATCAAGGGCTCAGCGCGCACTGCGTTTGCTATAAGCCAGCAGCTTATGCACACCAGGGTTTTTACAAGAACGCTGGGTGTCATCACGAGGTCCCGGGCAGCCGTATGTAACAGCTTTTTTACCAAGGACCTGGGGGTGGAGAATGTAAGGCTAAGAAACAGTTTGTGTAAGAAATACCGATTTTGCTTATCAGCTATCGGTCTTCCATCCACCCCCTAATGCCTTGTACAGCGCGATACTGGCTTGCAGCCGCGACAGGCGCAGTTGCACGTTCAGGTCCTGGGCGGCATAGAGGGTGCGTTGGGTTTCCAGCACCGTGAGCAGGTCTTCGGCGCCGGCCTCGTAGCGGCTTTGCGCAATCTCAAAGGCCGTTTGCGCCTGCTGCAGTTCTTCAGTTTGCCATTGACGTTGCTGGTCCAGGCGAGTCAGGCTGCTGAGGGCTTTTTCCACATCGGCAAAGCCGTTAATGATCGCCCCGCGGTAGGTTTGCAGCAGCTCATCCTGGCGCGCACGGGCTTTATCGCGCTCGGCACTCAGCCGACCGTTGTTGAAGATCGGTGCGATCAGGCCCGAGGTCAGGGTGTAGAACGGGCTGCGCAGAACATCTTCAGCCTTGTACGCACCCGAGCCGAGGGTTGCGCCCAATGTCACCGAGGGCAGCATGGCCGCACGGGCCACCGTGACGTCGGCATTGGCCGCCGCCAGCTGTGCCTCGGCCTGGGCGATGTCAGGGCGGCGGCGCAACAACTGGCTAGGAACACCGGGGCCGATATTCGGCCAGGTCAGTGCCTGGAACGGCTCGCTGCCCAGCGCCAGGGCCTGTACCGGCTGGCCGAGCAAGGCGGCGAGGGTGATGCGCGATTCTTCGGCCGATTGCTGGATCAGCGGCAGTTGCCGTTGCTGGCCGGCCACCAGGCTCTTCTGTTGCGCGAACTCCAGGGCCGTGGCGGAACCGGCATCGTAGCGGGTTTGCACCAGGTCCAGCACATTGCGCGCATTGGCCAGGTTCAGCTCGGCGATCTGCAGGCGCTGGTGCGCGGCCAGGGTTTGCGCATAGCGGTCGGCGACATTGCTGAGCAAGGTCAACTCCACGTTGGCCTGATCGAACTCACTGGCGTGCAGGCTATGCACAGCGCTGTCTCGCGCAGCGGCGCGGCCACCCCAGAAGTCGATTTCGTAGCTGGCCGTGAGGTTGGCGTCATAGTTATTGACCGTCTTGTTGCTCTCGGTGGCGTCCAGGTCCGAGTTGCCGCTGCCGCGCAACAGTCTTTGACGGCTGGCGCTGAGGTTGAACTTCACCTCGGGCAGCAACGGTGCGCCAGCAATCACCGCTGTCGCCTGGGCCTGCCGCACCCGCGCCATGGCCGCAGCCACGTCAAAGCTGTCACGGCGGGCCTGATCGATCAGGCGGTTCAGCACAGGGCTGCCAAACTGCGTCCACCAACGCTGGTTGGTGGCCTGGTCGGCGTCGCGTTCGGCATATTGCCAGACGACGGGCGCGGCAATGCCGCTGTCGAGGGCAGGCGAGGTGCCGGCACAGGCATTGAGCAACAGGCACAGGCTGAGTGTCGACAGGTGCGGTGCGATGGATCGTTTATTCACTGGTCAATGCCTTAACCGGATCGAGCCGGGCAGCTTTACGGGCCGGCATAAAGCCGAATACGACGCCGGTGACCAGCGCACAGCCAAACGCGCCGAACACCGCCACCAGGGAAAACTGCACCGCTACTTCGGCTAGCACCAGCACGCCGCCCACCAGCAATGCCAGGGCGATTCCGAACAGACCGCCGACCACCGAGAGCATCACCGCCTCGGTGAGGAACTGGCGCAGGATGTCGCTCTGGCGCGCCCCGGTGGCCATGCGGATGCCGATTTCGCGGGTGCGTTCGCGCACGGTCATCAACATGATATTCATCACGCCGATACCGCCCACCAGCAGGGAAATCGCGGCAATCGAGCCGAGCATCAGCGACAGGGTGTTCTGGGTCCGCGCTTCGGCCTGGATCATCGCGGCGTCGTTCGTCAGGTGGAAGTCGCGTTTGCCGCCGTGCAGCGTTTGCATAAGCTGACTGATGGCCTGCTCGGCCTCTTGCACCTTGCGCGCATCGGCGGCGGCAATGGCAACGTATTCGGGGTTATAGGTGCCGAACAGGCGCACGCTAGCGGCGGTATAGGGAATGGCGACACGGTCATCGCTGTCTTGCATGCCGGAGCTGGAGCCTTTTTCCGCCAACACGCCAATCACCTGGAAGGGCACGTTTTCGATCAGGATGTATTGCCCGATGGGGTCTAGCTGGCCTTTGAACAGCTTTTCGCGCACGCGATGACCGATCACCGCCACCGTGGCCCCGGCGCGCTCGTCGGCTTCGGTAAAGTAGCTACCCTCGGCCACTGGCCAGTTGAAGATGTCCGGGAAGTTGGTGTCGTTACCGCCTACATAGGCCATGTAATCGACGTTGCCGAAGCGAACACCGGCGTAGGTGCCGTTCACTGGCATGATGCGCTTGACCTGGGGCAATGTAGCCAATGCGGCCACATCATTGAGGGTCACGATACCTGGCGGTGTGCGCGGGTTAGGCGAAAAACCGCTCAGGTAGATAATGTTGGAGCCGAAGGCCGCCATCTGCGCCATGACCTGGCGCTTGCTGCCTTCGCCTACCGCCAGCATCACCACCACCGACGCCACGCCGATGATGATCCCCAGCAGCGTCAGCGCGGTGCGGAAGCGGTTGATCCACATCACCCGCCACGCCGCCTGCACCGCGTCCAGCAGCTCGGCTTTCCAGGCACCATTGTGTTCGGCGCCGTCGGCCAGGCGCTGGCGCAGGTCCACGGCTTGCAATGCGTCGCTGCCAGCCGTGACGGGCACGTGGGGGGGGCTCCACGCCGAATCGCTGATGATCAGGCCGTCGCTGATCTCGATGATGCGGTTGGCGTGCGCCGCGACTTCGCGGTCGTGGGTAATCAGAATAACCACGTGGCCCTGGCTCGCCAATTCATCCAGCAGCACCATCACCTCGGCACCGCTGTGGCTGTCGAGGGCACCGGTGGGTTCGTCGGCAAGGATGATATGCCCGCCGTTCATCAACGCACGGGCAATCGAGACGCGCTGCTGCTGACCACCGGAGAGCTGGTGCGGGCGGTTGTTGGTGCGATCGGCCAGGCCCAGGCGGGTCAGCAGAGCCTTGGCGCGGGCATGGCGTTCGGCAGCGCTGATGCCGGCATAGATCGCCGGCATCTCGACGTTTTCCTGGGCCGAGCCGGACGGGATCAGGTGGTAGCCCTGGAACACGAAACCAAAGGCTTCGCGGCGCAGCCAGGCCAGTGCGTCGCTGTCCAGGTGCGCGACGTTTTCCCCGGCGAACAGGTAGTCGCCCACGGTGGGGCGGTCGAGGCAACCGAGGATGTTCATCAGTGTGGATTTGCCGGAGCCCGAGGCGCCGACGATGGCAACGAACTCTCCTGCATGGATCGACAGGTTGATCCCGCGCAATACGTCGACCTGCGGGCTGTCGCCGCCGCCGTAGGATTTGCGGATGTTCTTGAGTTCGATCAGTGGCGTGGTCACATCAACCCCCGCTGCTGCTGGCGGGGCCGATCAACAGGTGATCGCCTTCGTCCAGGCCATCCAACACTTCAACTCGCAGGCGGTCACTGATACCCAGCTGTACTTCTCGCTTCTGGATGGCACCGTTTTTGGTCACGACCCGCGCGATCTGCTTGTCGCTGCCTTGGCTGCCGAGCAGCGCTGCGACCGGGATGGTGAGAGCGTCCTTGACCTGGCTGGCTACGAAAAACACCTGGGTGGTCATTTCGGCCATCAGTGCATTGTCAGTGTTGTCCACATCCAGCAGTACGGTGTACAGCACTACGCGGCCACTACCGGTTTTGCTCGTGCTACTGGGGCTGCCACTGCCCTGGCTGGTTTCATTCAGCGGCTTGGGCGGTATCGGCAGGATCTGGCGCACGGTGCTGCTCCAGCGCCGGTTGCCGCCGGCGAGGGTAGTGAAATAGGCGCTCATGCCCGGTTTGACGTGGCCGATATCGGCTTCGGACACTTCGGCCCATACGGTCATCGGTGACAATTTGGCGATGCGCAGGATCAACGGCGTTTGTTGTTGGGCGTTGAGGGTTTGGCCGACTCGCGCATCTACCGCCACCACGGTGCCGCTCATGGGCGCGTAAATCCGCGTATAGCCCAGTTCGGCCTCGTCACTGCGCAGGCTGGCCTGGGCTTGGCGGATCTGTGCCTGGAACATATCGACACGTGCTTGGGTGGCACTCAGTTCGGCTTTGGCGGTTTGCACATCTTCTTCGCGGGTGGCGTTGCCTGCAACCAAGCGTTGCTGGCGCTGGTATTTCTGGCGTGCGAGTTCGTGCTGGGCTTTCTGTTCCTGCAACTGCGCCTTGAGGTTTTCAATGGAATAGCGGCTGGCGTCGAGCTTGGCCTGTTGCGTGGCGGGATCGATTTCCACCAGCAGATCGCCTTCCTTGACTTGATCACCAGCCTCCACATGGATCTTGCGAATCTGTCCGGACGCCTGGGCACCCACGTCCACATAACGGCGCGGTTGCAGGGTGCCCAGTGACGTAACGCTATTTTCAATGTCGCCGCGGGTTACGGTGACCGTGGGTAGGCTGTCGCGTCCCGACGGCAGCACTTGCCAGGCAGCCACCACAAGGATGGGGAGCAGGCACGCCAGCACAAGCAGGGCGCGTCGGGCAGGTCGAGGGCGTTTCATGTCTTGGTTCCAGCCAGGAGGTGTTGACCGCAGGAGCGGGGAGTTGACAGTTATACGAGAAAAAAGCTCGGGAATTTAGGTTGTTACACATGTGGTAACAGCTCGTGCGACGAAAAAAAATGCACCGTTGGTGCAAGACTCCTTTAAAAGTAGATGAGAATTACTATAAATTGCACACACTCAAACTGCCATCATCGATGGGCTCGCTCCTAACGGGCTGGGATCGTTAGCACCACGGCCACGGGGCCAGGAGTCATGTTGGAAAACTACTATCGCGAGCTGGTGTGTTTCCTGAACGCCAAGCTGGGCAACCGTCAGGTGGCCGAAGATGTGGTGCATGACGCTTATGTACGGGTGCTGGAGCGTTCCAGCGACATCCCGATCGAACAGCCCCGCGCCTTCCTGTACCGCACGGCCCTGAACCTGGTGATCGACGGCCACCGGCGCAACGCCTTGCGTCAGTCCGAGCCTCTTGAGGTGCTGGACAGCGAAGAACGCTTCGCCCCCTGTTCACCCCACGCCAGTCATGACCACAACCAGCGCCTGGAGATGCTTGAGCGCGCTCTGGCCGAGTTGCCGGCGGTGTGTCGCGACAGTTTCCTGCTGCGCAAGCTTGAGGGTCTGTCCCATGTGCAAATTGCCGAGCGCCTGGGGATTTCCCGCAGCCTGGTGGAAAAACACATCGTCAACGCCATGAAGCATTGCCGGGTGCGTATGCGTGAGTGGGAAGCGCACTGATCGCCAGTTGGTTAAATTTTATTTCACTGTCCTCGTTTCCTATCAACACACGGCCTGTTGTTCAGGCCATGAAGGTATTCCCGCCCCACCGCCAAGGGGCTTATCCAGAGGACACTGGAATGACACAGGCAATTGCTTCGCCCGCGGTTCACGACCTGATCGGTATCGGCTTCGGCCCTTCGAACCTGGCGCTGGCCATCGCCCTGCAGGAGCGTGAAAAGGCCCAGGGCAAGCTGGACGTGCTGTTTCTCGACAAACAAGCCGACTACCGCTGGCACGGCAATACCCTGGTGACCCAGAGTGAGCTGCAGATCTCCTTCCTCAAGGACCTGGTGACCCTGCGCAACCCCACCAGCCCGTACTCCTTCGTCAATTACCTCAAGGCTCACGATCGCCTGGTGGACTTCATCAACCTGGGCACCTTCTACCCCTGCCGCATGGAGTACAACGACTACCTGCGCTGGGTGGCCGGGCAGTTCCAGGCCCAGGCCAACTACGGTGAGGAAGTGCTGGCCATCGAACCGATCCTGCACCAGCAGCAGGTGGAGGCCTTGCGCGTTATTTCCCGCGATGCCCAGGGCGAGCAGCATGTGCGTACCACCCGCTCGGTGGTGGTCAGCGCCGGCGGCACTGCGCGTATCCCCGAAGCCTTCAAGGCGCTCAAGGGCGACAGCCGCGTGTTCCATCATTCCCAGTATCTGGAGCGCATGGCGAGCCAGCCCTGCGTGGATGGCAAGGCCATGCGCATTGCGGTGATCGGCGGTGGTCAAAGCGCGGCCGAGGCCTTTATCGACCTCAATGACAGCTTCCCGTCGGTGCAGGTCGATATGATCCTGCGCGGCTCGGCGCTCAAACCGGCCGATGACAGCCCCTTCGTCAACGAAGTGTTCTCGCCGGCGTTTACCGACCTGGTGTTCCAGCAAGTGGGGGCCGAACGCGAGCGTTTGGTCGCCGAGTACCAGAACACCAACTATTCGGTGGTGGACCTGGACCTGATCGAGCGCATCTACGGGATTTTCTACCGTCAGAAAGTCTCCGGCATCGCCCGCCAGGCGTTCCGCACCATGACCGTGGTGGAGAAGGCCACGCCCGGGCCGCTGGGTATCGAACTGGTATTGCGCAACAACGCCACGGGCGAAACCAGTGTCAACCACTACGACGCCGTGATCCTCGCCACCGGCTATGAGCGCCAGATGCACCGCGAACTGTTGGCGCCGCTGCAAGCCTACATGGGCGACTTCGAAGTGGCCCGCGACTACCGCATCGTCACCGACGAGCGCTGCAAGGCGGGTATCTACATCCAGGGCTTCAGCCAGGCCAGCCATGGCTTGAGCGATACCTTGCTGTCGGTGCTGCCGATTCGCGCGGATGAGATTGCGGCATCGTTGTATGCCAACGATCGAAACCGTGACAAGGGCCGTTCGGTGCAGGACCTGCTCCTGGCCACTGCCAGCTGACCTGCCCCTCCTACAGACGGCACTTGTGACAACGTGCGGCTATTGGTACTGTACAAAAAACCAGTATCGGTAGCCCGCCATGCAGTTGATCGAAAAACTCAGCATCCTCGCCGACGCCGCCAAGTACGACGCGTCGTGCGCCAGCAGCGGCGCGCCCAAGCGCAGCTCCGAGGGCAAGGCGGGGTTGGGTTCCACCGACGGCATGGGCATCTGCCACAGCTACACGCCCGATGGCCGTTGCGTGTCGCTGCTCAAGGTGTTGCTCACCAACTTCTGCCTCTACGACTGCCAGTATTGCGTCAACCGCCGTTCCAGCGACGTGCCCCGTGCGCGTTTCAGCCCGGAAGAGGTGGTCACCCTGACCCTGGATTTCTACAAGCGCAATTGCGTCAGCGGGCTGTTTCTCAGCTCCGGCATCATCCGTTCGTCGGACTACACCATGGAGCAATTGGTGCGGGTCGCCAAACTGCTGCGCGAAGAGCATGACTTTCGCGGCTATATCCACCTCAAGACCATTCCCGATGCGGATCCTGCATTGATTGCCGAGGCTGGTCGTTATGCCGATCGCCTGAGCGTGAATATCGAACTGCCCACCGAGGCCAGCCTGCAGACCCTGGCGCCGGAGAAGCAGATTGTGTCGATCAAGCAGGCGATGCAGACCATCTACACCGGCGAGCAGACGGTGTTCAACGAGCCTCGCGCCCCGCGTTTCGCCCCGGCCGGGCAGAGCACGCAGATGATCGTCGGCGCCGACGACACTGATGACAGCACCATCCTCCACGGTGCCGAGGCGTTGTATGGCAATTTCAAGCTGCGGCGAGTGTACTACTCGGCGTTCAGTCCCATCCCCAACAGCCCGAAAAGCGTGCCCCTGGCCGCGCCGCCGTTGATGCGCGAGCACCGCTTGTACCAGGCCGATTTCCTGCTGCGCAGCTACGGTTTCAGCGCCAGGGAGCTGTTTGCCGGCCCCGGCCACCTGGCCCTGGATATCGACCCCAAGCTGGCCTGGGCCCTGGAGCATCGCGAAGTGTTCCCTCTGGACCTGAACCGCGCAGAGCCCACCCTGATTGCGCGCATCCCCGGTATTGGCCTGCGCACCACCCAACGCCTGGTGGATCTGCGCCGCGAGCGCAAGATCCGCTTCGAAGACCTGGCGCGTATGCGCTGCGTACTGGCCAAGGCCAAACCGTTCTTCATCACCAGTGACTACCACCCGCAACAGGCCGACAGCACAAGCGTGTTGCTGCGCGAGCAATTGCGCGACCGTCCGCAACCGCAACAGATGGGGTTGTGGGGATGATCAGCCTGGAATGCGACAACCTGTTCAGTACTTGGCGCGAACAGGCGCGCTGGCTGCTCAGCCATCAGGTCGACCCCAGCCAGGTGAGCTGGGGCGAGGCACAAGCAGCTGACCTGTTCGCTACCGATGAGCCGATCCCGCCAGGGTTGGGGCCGTTCCAGGCACGCATTCCCAAGGCGCTGTTGGAGTTGCTGGAGTCTGCCGCCTGTTATCACGGTGATCAACGCTGGAGCCTGCTGTATGAAGTGCTGTGGCGGGTCAGCCACGGTGATCGCACGGCGATGCTGGCGGGGGACAAGCTGGGCAGCGAGTTGCAGCGACGCATCAAGCAAGTCAGCCGCGAGGCCCATCACCTGCATGCGTTTGTGCGCTTTATTGCCCTGCCGGCCGAGGCGGGGCCCGAACTTCCTGAATACGTGGCCTGGCATGAACCGGCCCATGACATTCTCAAAAGTGCCAGCCAGCACTTTGTCGGGCGCATGGGCCGCCATCGGTGGATGATCGCGACGCCCCTGGACGGGGTGTATTACGACGGCGAGCAGTTGGTTCACCAACGCCGCTGCCCCGAGGCGTGGCAGCAACTGGCGCAAAATGTCGAAGACCCCCACAGCGCCATGTGGCTGACCTACTACAGTCACATCTTCAACCCGGCGCGGCTGAATCCCAAGGTGATGGAAGGGCACTTGCCCAGTCGGTTCTGGAAAAATTTGCCGGAGGGCAAGTTGATCCCGGGGCTGATCAGCGAGGCGCGTACGGGCAAGCAGAAGGATGGGCAGGCGAAGCTGGTGGGGGCCAAGCCAGGCAAAAGAATTGCAAACCCGGTCAATGTGGGAGCTGGCTTGCCTGCGATAGCGGTCGACCAGTCAGATGTGGGGTGACTGATGCACCGCTATCGCAGGCAAGCCAGCTCCCACATTTGGTTTTCGCAGCCTGGGGGAGTGGGTATCAGGCCAGTTCGGTGGCGGTGTTCTTGACCACCGCGAGCTCCGGATGCGCCACCAGCTTATCGATGTGCAACTCGTCATTGTTCAACCAGATCTCGGTCAGCACCCGATAATGCTCCATATCCCGGCAGCGCATACGCAGGCTGTAGTCGAACGGCCCGCTGATCAACTGGCATTCGAACACCTGCGGGCAGGCTTTGACGCAGGCTTCGAAGGCCTTTTGCGCCGAGCGCCCGCTCTGGTTGGACAAGGCCACCAGCACCAGCAGCGACAGCCCTGGTGAGACCATCTGCACATCGATGATCGCCCCATACCCACGGATCACCCCGCGTCGCTCCAACTTGCGCACCCGCTCCAGGCATGGCCTGGGGGTCAGGTGCACCAGCGACGAGAGTTTTTCATAGGTGATGCGCCCCTGGTGCCTGAGCACGTCGATGATCGCCTCGTCGATGCGATCCAGCGCAGGGGAGGAGTGGGGTCCGTTGGCCTTGGTATCCATGAGTTCACTTCAAACGGTTGGAAAGAAATTGCTGCAAGCGTTCGCTGTTGGGGTGGTCGAGGATCTCGGCGCCGCCGTGTTCCTCGACCCGGCCCTGATGCAGGAACAGCACTTGGCTGGACACCTGGCGGGCAAAGCCCATTTCGTGGGTGACCATCAACATGGTACGGCCTTCCTCGGCCAACGTCTGTATGACTTTGAGCACTTCGCCTACAAGTTCCGGGTCGAGGGCTGAGGTCGGTTCGTCGAACAGGATAATCTCCGGCTCCATCGCCAATGCCCGCGCAATCGCCACGCGTTGCTGCTGGCCACCCGAGAGGAACGCCGGGTATTGATCCGCCACGCGGCCTGGCAAGCCGACTTTGTCCAGGTACAGGCGCGCACGTTTTTCCGCCTCGGTGGCGCTCACATTCAGCACCCGGCGCGGGGCCATGGTGATGTTTTCCAGCACCGTCATGTGACTCCACAGGTTGAAGTGCTGGAACACCATGGCCAGGCGCGTGCGCAGGTTTTGCAGTTGTGCCTGGTGCGGCGCGCGGGAGCCGGCACGGCCTCGCTGCATTTCGATGCTGATGCCGTCCAGGGTGATGACGCCTGCGTCCGGCTGTTCAAGAAAGTTGATGCAACGCAGCATGGTGCTTTTGCCCGAGCCGCTGGCGCCGATCAGACTGATCACATCGCCTTGACGGGCATTGAGGGACACACCTTTGAGCACTTCGTGTTCGCCGTAGCGTTTATGAATGCCTTCGACTTGAAGCTTGATGGCGGCGGTTGCAGTTTCGACAACCGGTACATCCACCGGATAAGCGGCCAGGGCCTGCGCGGACTGATTCATGGGTTAGCCTCGGGTAGGAACAAGAAAACGCATCCAGCGACGTTCGGCCAGCCGAAACAGGCCCACCAGTGCAAAGGACAGCAACATGTAGAGCAGGGCAGCGATACCAAACGCCTGAAAGGTCAGGAAGGTTTCGGCATTCGCATCGCGGGCTACCTTGAGGATGTCGGCAACGGTGGCGGTAAACGCCAGTGACGTGGCGTGCAGCATCAGGATCATTTCATTGCTGTAGGCCGGTAATGCGCGGCGCAATGCGGCGGGTACCACCACGAACAGATTCAGGCGCCAGCCGTGCAGGCCATAGGCGCGTGCCGCTTCGATTTCGCCGTGGGGAATATTGCGGATCGCCCCGGCGAAGATTTCCACGGTGTAGGCACAGGTGTTGAGCACAAACGCCAACAAGGTGCAGTTCAGCGCATTGCGGAAAAACTGGTTGAGCAGGGCGTTGTCCTGCACCACCTCCAGGCTGTACAGCCCGGTGTAGCAGATCAACAGTTGGATATACAGCGGCGTGCCACGGAACAGATAGGTGTAGACCTCCACCGGCCAGCGCAGCCAGAAATGCTGCGAAACCCGCGCTAGCGCCAGGGGGATCGACAGGCAAAAACCGAGCACCACCGAGATGATGAACAGCCACAAGGTCATGGCGACGCCGGACAAGCCGCTGCCATCGCTGAACAGGTAGGCCAGGCCGTATTGCTGGAACAGTTCTATCATCGCGCCATCCCCTTGATGCCCAGGTTATAGCGCCGTTCGAGGCGCTTGAAGATGCGGTTGGAGAGGGTAGTGATCAGCAGGTACACCAGGCCCGCGAGGATCAGGAAGTACAGTGGCTCGCTGGTGGACTTGCCGGCGTTTTGCGCGGCCTTGACCAGGTCTGACAGGCCGATGATCGACACCAGCGCCGTGGACTTGAGCAGCACCAGCCAGTTATTGCCCAGGCCCGGCAGGGCAAAACGCATCAGTTGTGGGAACAGCACCAGGTGGAAGCGCTGCCAGCGGCTCAGGCCATAAGCCGTCGCGGCTTCCAACTGGCCCACCGGTACGCTGAGGATCGCGCCACGGAAGTTCTCGGTGAAATACGCGCCGTAGATAAATCCCAGGGTGACCACCCCGGCGGTGAACGGGTCGATTTCAAAGTAGTCCCAGCCGAACACTTCAGTCAGGTCGTTGAGCCACAGTTGCAGGCTGTAGAAGATCAGCAGGATCAACACCAGGTCCGGCACGCTGCGGATCAGTGTGGTGTAGAGGGTGGCCGGTACGCGCAGCCATCTGGCGCTGGAAAGTTTTGCGCCCGCGGCGACCAGGCCCAGAGTGAGGCTCAGGGCCAGGGCGAGGAAGGCCAGCTTGAGCGTCATCCAGGCACCCTGGGCCAGCATTGGGCCGTAGCCTTGCAGGTTGAGGAGTTCGTTCATGGGAAGGAGATCTCTTTATATGTAGGAGCGAGCTTGCTCGCGAAAAACTCAAGGGCGCCGCGTTCATGCTGGCTTAACGCGTTATCGTTGACGCTTTTCGCGAGCAAGCTCGCTCCTACAGGGGCGCGGACATCACTCGTTGTAGATATCTTGATCGCCGAAGTATTTCTTCTGGATCTGCGCGTAGGTGCCATCGGCCTGGACGGCGGCGATGCCTTTGTTGATCAGCTCACGCAGTGCCTGGTCGTTCTTGCGCAGGCCCATGGCGATGTCCAGCGGCAGGGTCGGGTCCTTGAAGGCCGGGCCGGTCTTGAAGTCGGCGCCTTCGGGCTTGGACAGGAAGTTGAGCTGGGCTTCGAGTTTGTCGGTCAGGGTGGCGTCGAGGCGCCCGTTTTGCAGGTCGGCGTAGTTCTGCTCTTGAGACTGGTACGCCTTGATCTGCGCGCCCAGCCTGGCCAGGTGCGCTCGGGCGTAGGCTTCCTGCAGCGAGCCTTGCAGCACGCCGACCTGCTTGCCCTTGAGCGATTCCGGGGTATCGCCGAAGTCGGCGCCTTTGCGCGTGATCACCGAGGTGGGGCTGAGGAACAGGCGATCGGTAAAGTCGATGACTTTTTCGCGAGCGGGGGTCACGGCCATGGAGGACATGATGGCGTCGAACTTGCGCGCACGCAGGGCCGGGATCATGCCGTCGAATTCATTGTGCACCCAGGTGCATTTCACTTCGAGCCTGGCGCAGATCGCGTTGCCCAGTTCAATATCGAAGCCTTGCAGGCTGCCGTCGGCGGCCACGGATTCGAAGGGTGGGTATTCGGGGAACACGCCGAAACGGATTTCTTTCCAGTCCTGGGCGTGGGCGGCGGTGGCGCACAGAGGCAACAGCAACGCAGCGAAGAGTGATCGCAGTGGAGTCATGTGGAGGTCCCTATATTTTGTAATTGATGTCAGGGCAGTGAATAACTGGGAGCAGAGAATGCTTCATGATGGTGCGTTTTTTGTGTCGTTTACCCCCTGCACAAAGCGCAAATTGCGCTGTTAAAACCAACAATGCAGCGCAATCGGCTGTTGCACCCGCTGAATCGGCTTTTAACCCAGCGAGGTCCGGCCTGCCCTCGACGCAAAGCGGCAGGCCAGAGCGGTCTCAGGCGCGCTTTTTGTGCTGTGCGACCGGTTGCCGGGCCAGGCGGGCAAACAGGTCTTTGGGGTCAGCCAGGTCGGGTACCAGTTCCAGCTCGCTGCCCACGTCCAACGCCGTGGCGACGTCCAGTACATAGCGCAGGGCCGAGTAGTCTTCGATGGCAAAACCCACCGAGTCGAACAGAGTGATCTGGCGCGCATTCTCGCGGCCGGGCTGCTGGCCGTTGATCACTTGCCACAACTCGGTCACCGGCGAATCCTCAGGCATGTGCTGGATCTCACCTTCGATGCGGCTTTGCGGTTCGTATTCCACGATCACCCGGGCGCGTTCGACGATGCGCCGGTCCAGCTCGGTCTTGCCCGGGCAATCGCCACCCACGGCATTGAGGTGCATACCCGGTTCGATCATCTCGTCGGTGAGGATGGTTGCATAAGCCTTGTCGGCGGTGACGGTGGTGACGATATCCGCGCCTTTGACCGCCTCGGCCACGCTGTCAGCGAGGATCACCTTGATCGCCGGAAACGCCTTGAGGTTGGCGGCGAGTTTGGCGGTGGCCTTGGCGTCGATATCGAACAGGCGAATTTCGTTAATGCCAAGCATGGCGTGGAAGGCCAGGGCCTGGAATTCGCTTTGGCAGCCGTTGCCGATCAACGCCATGCTGCGGCTGTTGTCGCGCGCCAGGTAGCGGGCGACCAGGGCCGAGGTGGCAGCGGTGCGGATGGCGGTAGTCAGGGTCATTTCCGCCAGCAGCACGGGTTTGCCGGTATCCACATCGCCCAAGGCGCCAAAGGCCATCACGGTCAACATACCGGCCAGAGTGTTTTTCGGGTGGCCGTTGACGTATTTGAACGCGTACAGCGAGGCGTCCGAGACGGGCATCAACTCGATCACGCCATCCAGTGAATGGTTGGCCAGGCGTGCGCATTTCTCGAAGTCCTGCCAGCGCAGGTAGTCGGCACGGATGTACTCGGCCATCTCGGTGATGCAGGTTTGCACACCTTTTTGCGAAACCAGGTAGCTGAGGTCGTTGACGTCGATATAACGGGTCATGGCAAGACTCCTTATTGAAATGAGGGGCGGATCGGCAGATGCACTTCGGCCAACATGCAACGGGCACTGCCGCCGCCGATGCGTTCGATGTTGTCGATATTCACCACCACTGGTCGCGTATGGCGCTCCACCTGCTGGCGCTGCGCCGGTTGCAACGCGCGCCAGGCGCTGGCGGACATCACCAGCAGCGGTTGGCCGTCACGGTCGTGGACTTCGAGCATGTTGCCGGCGAAGGCTTCCAACTGGTCGAAGTCGAGGGCGAGGATGTCCTTGCCGGTGTCGCGCAGTGAGCGTTCCAGGGCCAGGCGCTCGCGCTCGTCGGGCAGGGCTTGCAGGCACACCACTGCGAGGTCGCGACCGACGCTCATCATCACGTTGCTGTGGTAGATCGGCGCGTGGTGGCGGTCCAGGGCGTGGAACACGCAGAGTTTGTAGTCCAGACGTTCGGCAAACTGGCGCAGCGCCGCGTGATGGGTGCGCCCGGAGTGGCAGGCGTAGCTGATGCGGTGCTGGCGGTCGAGCACCATACTGCCGGTGCCTTCGAGGAAGATGTCCTGTTGTTCCAGGTGGCTGAGGTCGATGGTGGTGTTGATCGCAAAGCGCTGCTCCAGAACTTGCAGCACGCCCTTGTTGCGCTCCAGTCGTCGGTTCTGGCCTTGCATGGGATAGAGCACCAGGCTGCCGTCGGCGTGGCTGCTCCACCAATTATTGGGAAAGATCGAGTCCGGGGTGTGAGGGGCCGGAGTGTCCTGCACCACCAGCACCTCCACGCCGTGACTGCGCAGGGTGTCGACATAGCCGTCGAATTCTTCCAGCGCTTTGTGCTGTGCACTGAGCGGGTCCGGCGGCGGGCGTTGAAAACGGTTGTTGATCGCGGTATCCGGGTTGAAGGCAAAACGCGCCGGGCGAATCATCAGGACGGTGTTGGTGGTTTGCATGGGGGCACGGGTCCATGGGGGATCTTGTGAAGCTATTTTGTGCCATAGGGTGGGAGGATCCCGGCTGAAACAGCGGGGCGGCTCAGCCGGGAAAGCTGAAAAGGTGGATAAGGCAGCTGAATCGGCTGCCGGATTGAAATGTGCTCACATGTAGGGGGGCAACCTGCTCAATAGCCGTTACCTGTCACGCCACCATAATGATCTTCGACACCAACTCCACCACGGTCTTGGCCTGCAATTTCTTCATCAACCGCGCCCGGTGCACTTCCACCGTGCGGTGGGAAATCGCCAGGCGCAGGGCGATTTCCTTGGACTTGAAACCATTGACGATGTGCATGGCGATTTCCCGCTCCCGCGGTGTGAGGTCGCCGGTGCCCTGATGCAGGCGATCCAGGCGTTCGAAGTGCCAGATCATCAGCTTGAACGGGTCTTTGGGGGTGAGGGTGTAGCCGTGGGACTTGGCCCAGAACACTTCGCCATTATGGTGCTGCATGAAGCGCTCATCGGAATAAAAGCCGTTGTCGCTGTCGAGCAGCCAGTCATGGCTGCGCTTGCCGATGGCATGGTAGTCGGCCTGGGACGGGTAGATCAGCAGGGTTAACTGATTGACCAGCGCCTGGCGCGTATAGCCGAACAGCTTCAGGAAGGCATCGTTGCAGTCGAGTATTACCCGGTCGCTGGTGACGATCTGCGGGGCTGGGGACAGCTTGAACGCCAGGCGTTCGAGGTCGGGAAATTGCTGTGCAAGCGCGTTCATGGGGCATCCTGCCTCGTTGTTCAATGCCCTGGCGCGCTACTTACCCATGTAAGTAGTTACACGAATTGGCGCGGGACCAGGGGGGGGTCATTGTAAGTAAAGTCCGGATCAAGAACAGAAGAAATTGATTATGCCTGCTGATTGCGTCTCCATTGTTGCCGCTGGTCACTCCCGCTTTGGTCGCCTGGAAGGCACCACGCTGGAAGACCTGATCGTCCAGGTTACCCGTGAAGCCCTGAGCGACGCTGCGATTGATGCGTCGCAAATCGACGCGCTGTTCCTGGGGCATTTCAACTCGGGGCTGGTGCCCGACGGCTTTGCCGCCTCGTTGCTGTTGCAGGCCGACCCCGGGCTGCGCTTCAAACCTGCCACCCGCTGCGAAAACGCCTGCGCTTCGGGTTCGGCGGCGATTCAGGCGGGAGTCAACGCGATTCTCTCCGGCAGCGCCGAGTTGGTGCTGGTGGTGGGCGCCGAAAAGATGACCCACACCAGCACCGCCGCGGTCACCCAAGCGCTGGCCGGCGCCGGCTATCAGAACGACCCGGCCGAAGCCGGCCTGAGTTTCCCGCAATTGTTCGGCCGCGCCGCCCGGCAATACGCCGAGCGCTATCACTGCCCGCTGGGCTCGATGGCCGCCATCGCCACCAAGAATCACTCCAACGCCATGGCCAACCCGCTGGCGCAGATGCATCGGGAGATGAATTTCGAGCACTGCAACAATGTGTCCCAAAGCAACCCGTTCGTGGCCGACTCCCTGCGCCTGACGGACTGCTCGCTGATCAGCGACGGCGCCGCCGCGATTATTCTGGCGTCACCCAAACGTGCGCGGGCGTTTCGTCGCGAGGTGCAGATCCGGGCGATGACCCAGGTCAATGACACCTTGCCCATCGCCCAGCGCGACATCCTCGCCTTTGAAGGCCCGCAACGAGCGATCCATGCGGCGCTGCGCGCAGCGAATGTGACCCTGGCAGACCTGAGCTTCGCCGAGGTGCACGACTGTTTCACCATTGCCGAGCTGCTGATCTACGAAGCCATGGGCCTGGCGCCCAAAGGCGAAGGGCATCGCGTGCTCGACAGCGGCGTGGTGCGCGCCGGCGGGCGCTTGCCGGTCAACCTTTCCGGCGGGCTCAAGGCCAAGGGGCATCCGGTCGGTGCAACGGGGGTGTCCATGCATGCCTTGGCGTTCCGGCAATTGACCGGCGAACCGATTGGCCTGGCGGTGCCCAACCCGGAGTTCGGCCTGGTGTTCAACATGGGCGGCATGGCGGTGGCCAACTACGCATCGGTCCTGCAGGCACGCCGGAGCTGAGCCATGAACATTGCCAACTGGCTGCACGACACCCAGCGTCGGGCCCCGCAACGCCCGGCGCTGTTCAACGGCACCACCCAAGTGGCCGACTACGCCACCTTCGCCGCCCACGTGCGCCAACGCGCCGCGCACCTGGTGGACCAGCACGGCCTGGTGCCGGGGGACGCGGTGGCGCTGCTGATGAAAAACAGCTGCGACTACCTGGAGTTGCTCTACGCCATCTGGTGGATGGGCGCCGTGGCAGTGCCGATCAATGCCAAACTGCATCCCAGCGAAGCGGCGTGGATTGCCGATAACGCCGAGGCACGCTTGATCTTTACCGATGGCGGCCGGGTGTTCTCATCGCGGGATTTGCCCCCGCGCTGCAAGGAGCTGGACGGCCACCTCTTACCTCCCAACACTGGCTGGCCGACCCTGGAACAACCGGTGCCACGCCACGACCAGGACCTCGCCTGGCTGTTCTATACCTCCGGCACGACAGGGCGCTCCAAGGGCGTGATGCTGTCCCACGGCAACCTGGTCGCCATGTCGCTGTGCTACGCCACAGATGTCGATGCGGTCAGCACCGACGATGCGGCAGTGTATGCCGCGCCGATGTCCCACGGTGCTGGCCTGTATAACTTCATCCATGTGCGCTGCGGCGCACGCCACGTGGTGCCGGCCTCCCATGGCTTCGACGCCGCCGAGCTGTTCGGGCTGGCCGAGCAGGTGGGCAATGTGTCGCTGTTTGCCGCGCCGACCATGGTCAAGTGCATGGTCGAGCAGGCACGGCGCCAGGATTATCACGGCGCTGGCATCAAGACCATCGTGTATGGCGGCGGCCCGATGTACCTGGCCGATCTGCGTGAAGCCGCCGACACCTTCGGGCCGCGCCTGGTGCAGATCTACGGTCAGGGCGAGAGCCCCATGACCATCAGCGTGTTGCCCCGTGCAGTGATTGCCGATCGCCAACGCCCCGACTGGGCCAGCCTGGCCGCTTCGGTGGGCCACGCGCAGTCCTGTGTGGAAATCCGTATTCTCGATACTGCGCACCAGCCTTTGCCCACCGGCGAGCGCGGCGAAATCGCGGTGCGTGGCGCCACCGTGATGCAAGGCTACTGGCGCAACCCGCAGGCCACTGGCCAAACCTTGGTGGACGGCTGGCTGCTGACCGGTGATATCGGCTATCTCGACGCGGCCGGCTATCTGACCCTGACGGATCGCTCCAAGGACGTGATCATCAGCGGCGGCAGCAACGTCTACCCGCGTGAAGTCGAGGAAGTACTGGCCCAGCATCCGCAGGTGTTTGAGGTGTGCGTGGTGGGCGAGCCGGACGCTCAGTGGGGCGAGTCGGTGGTGGCATTTGTGGTGACGCGCAGCGGCCAGCCCCTGGATGAGGGCGAACTCACCGCCTGGTTCCTGGCGCGCATGGCCTCGTTCAAGAAACCGAAAAAATATGTGTGGCGCAGCGACTTGCCCAAGAACAGCTACGGCAAGATTCTCAAGACCGACTTGCGGCAGTGGTTGAAAGCAGCGAGTATCGCCGCGCTTTGACATGGATCGATAATCAGACAAGGAGTCCCCACGATGGGCAATCCCGCACAAGACACTGTCCGCAAGCGCCGCCGAGCGTTTCTGGGCGCCACCTCGGGCCACTTGATCGAGTGGTACGACTACGGCGTCTATGGGTTTCTCGCGGTCTATATCGGCCAGGCGTTCTTCGTCTCCGATGACCCCACCACCAGCCTGCTGGCCAGCTTCGCCGCGTTTGCCCTGAGCTTCTTTATCCGCCCTCTGGGTGGGCTGTTCTTCGGCCCGCTGGCAGACAAGATCGGCCGGCGCAAAACCCTGATCATGGCGCTGGTGATGATGACCGGTTCCACGGTGATGCTGGGGTTGTTGCCGACCTACGCCAGCCTGGGCATCGCCGCGCCGATCCTGCTGATCCTGGTGCGCTGCGTGCAGGGCTTCTCGGCGGGCGGCGAAATCGGCACGGTCACCAGCTTTATCTCCGAATACGCCGGGCCCGGTCGCCGCGGCTTCGCCACCTGCTGGTTGATGGTCACCGCTGTGCTCGGCCTGTTGCTGGGCGGCGCCGTGGCCAATGGCATGACCTGGGTGCTGGGCGCCGAGGTCATGCAGGAATGGGCCTGGCGCGTACCGTTCCTGATCGCTGCGCCCCTGGGCTTTATCTCCATGTACATCCGCCTCAAGCTTGAAGACAGCCCCGAGTTTTTAGCCCTGCAACGCGCCGGGCAAACCTCGCGGGCGCCGCTGCGGGAGGTCTGGCAGTGGAAGCGCGCGATTGCCCTGGTGTTCTTTATCATCACCTTGCACAGCTCGATCTTCTACCTGGTGCTGACCTTCGCCTCGACCTACATGGCCAAGATCCTCAAGTTCGACAGCGGCACCACCTTGCTCTACGTGTTCGTTGCCAGTTTCTCGGCCGCCTTCGTGATGCCGTTTGGCGGGGCATTTACCGATAAATACGGGCGCAAGCCGTTCCTGATGGTGATCGGCACGCTGGCGACCCTGGCGATGTTCTGGCTGTTCAAGTCGGCACCTACCGCGACCCCGGCGTCGTTCTTCGCACCGTTGATGGCGGTGGCGATTCTGTTCGGGCTGTATGCGTCGTCGACCTACGCGTTGATGAGTGAGCTGCTGCCGACGCGGATTCGCTCCACCGGGATTGCAGTGGCATACAACGTGCCGGTGGCGGTGTTTGGCGGCAGTGCGCCGTTGATTTCCACCTGGTTGATCAAGGTGACCGGGGACATTACTTCGCCGTGGTACTTCTACGTGGCCACCGGGGTGGTGTCGTTGGTGGCATTGGTGGTGTTGCGCAAGGAGGATTTTGTCGCATGTGGGAGGGGGCCTGCTCCCGAAGACGGCCTCATAGCCGACGCTTATCTGACTGATGCAGCATGATCGAAAAAAGGTGGTCAGCCGTTGTTGTGATGAGAATGGGTCATTTCCAATGAATTGACCCAAGGTTTTGGCGATGAGCTATACCTTAATCGGTTCGATGCTCGCACACCGCCTTAATCAATGATCAACAAGGAAGAGACCACTATGAGCGATGTTCAACTGATCACCAGCGTATCCATTCAAAGCCTCACCGAGCTGTTGCAGGAAGCCGGGTATCGGGTCAACCAGTCTGAGCAGAACGGCGTTGTGCAATTGCTCAGCGCCAGTCAGGGCATCGGTTTTGCCGTGCGCTTTGGCAACCCGGCGGCCGAGCAGGGCAGTTATGTGGACTTTACCTACAGCTGCGCCCTGCGGGTGCAGGGTGAATTGCCCGAGGGGCTGGCTCAGGTGTGGAATGCCTCGCGGCGCTTTGCGCGGTTGTCGGTGCAGGGTGAGTTTCTGTTGATGGAGATGGACGTGGTGGTTGCCGGTGTCGGCGCTTCGCATCTGCGTAGCCAGTTGGAACTGTGGGACCGCCTGTTGCAGGAATTTATCGTCTACCTGCGCGAATACAGCCAGCAAGCCGCGCAGTTGCAGGCCCAGGCCGTAGCCGCGCCGCTCAGTGAAAGTGCATCCGCCTGATTAAATGTGGGGGGGCAAGCCCCTCCCACAGGTACATCCTTCACACTGGGGGTGCAGTAACATACCGAAAACAGAGTGAAGTGCGATGCTCGCCACCCGTTTGACCCTGATCTGCCACGCCATCACCCCCCTGCAAAAACATGGGCGTTTTCCCGACGATGAGTCCGTCTCGATGGACTGGCAAAGTGCTGCTTGCTCCCTGGCCGGACGCTACAAAAAACAGCCACGCCTGCTCTGCGGCCCCGAAGCCAGGGCCCGCCAGACAGCCGGCTTGTTCGGCGCCCACGCCGAGGTGGAAATGGCGTTGCGCGATGTTGATCTCGGTTCATGGAAAGGCCAGGACATCAGCCAACTCGATAGCCAGGAATTAAAGGCCTGGAGCGCCGACAGCACCCGCGCACCCCATGGCGGCGAGTCGGTGGATCAGCTCTGTGCGCGTGTGGGCCAATGGCTCGAATCTCTCGAAACCCACCCTGGCCATACAGTCGCCGTGACCCACCCGTTCGTGATTCGCGCCGCGATGCTCTCCGTCATGCAGTTCCCGGTCTCGATGTTCTATCGGATCGACGTCGAGCCCCTGTCGGCCACTGAGTTGCGCTTCAATGGTGTGTGGCGCCTGCGCCTGGAAACTCACGCCTGACGTGCAGATCATGGCAAAATCAACGCCCCGCACTGAGAGCACCCCATGAAACGCATCCTGATCATCGGCATTGGCGCCGGCAACCCTGACTACATCACGATGCAGGCCGTGAAGGCGCTGAACCGTACCGACGTGTTCTTCCTGATGGACAAGGGCCAGAGCAAGGACAAGCTGATCGACCTGCGCCGTGAGATCTGCCAGACCTACATCACCGAGCCCGGCTACCGTTTTGTCGAGGCCGATTGCCCTGAGCGCGTACGCGGTGACATCGACTACACCACCGCCGTGCAGGACCTTAACCGCGATAAGCAGCACACCTTCGAGCGCATGATCAACGAAGAAATGGCCGACGGTGAAGTGGGGGCGTTCCTGGCCTGGGGGGATCCTGCGCTGTACGACAGCACCATTCGTATCTTGCAGGCGATCCTGGCCAGTGGCCGGTGCGTGTTCGAGTTCGAGGTGATCCCCGGCATCACCAGCGTGCAGGCGCTGGCGGCCCAGCATAAGGTGCCGTTGAACCGTATCGGCAAGTCCGTCGAAATCACCACGGGACGTCGCCTGGCGGCGGGGCAGGCCAGTGATGCCGATACCCTGGTGGTGATGCTCGACGCAGAAGATTCCTACCGCAGCGTAGCGGATCAGGACCTGGATATTTACTGGGGCGCCTACCTGGGCACGCCTGACGAAATCCTGATCAGCGGTAAAGTGGCCCACGTGGCGCAAGAGATTGAACGGGTACGCAAGGCGGCGCGCCTGGAAAACGGCTGGATCATGGACACCTATTTGTTGCGCAAACCCTGAGGTAAATCCGATGCTCAAACAGCTTGCCCTCGCATTGGCCCTGGTGGCCGGCGCCGTTCATGCCGATACCGGCTTGCACACCGACTTGCCGTTGTCCTACCTGGAACAAACCCAGAGCGATGCGCGCAACCAGCCGCTGGTGATCTTCCTGCATGGTTTTGGCAGCAACGAGGAAGACCTGTTTGGTATCAAGGACGCGTTGCCATCCACCTGGACCTACCTGTCGGTGCGTGCGCCGCTGCCGGTGGAACTTCGCGGTTATCGTTGGTTTACCAAGACTGATGAGCCTGAGTACAACGGCGAGACCGATGAACTGTTCAGCAGCGCCCGACTGATCAGGGACTTTGTGGTCAAGGCTACCGCCAAGTACCACACCCAAAGCGATCGGGTATTCCTGGTGGGGTTCAGCCAGGGCGCGATCATGTCTTACGAGGTGGCCTTGCGTGAACCCGAGTTGGTACGCGGTATCGCCGCGCTCAGTGGCAGCGTGCTACCGGTACTCAGGTCTGCGCTGAAGCCTGATGCGTCCATGAGCAAACTGGCGATTTTTATCGGCCATGGCACCTTGGACCAGGCGCTGCCCTTCAGCTCGGCCACGCAGGCAGATAAGGTGCTGGTGGGGTTGGGGCTCAAGCCGGAGTTTCATGAATACCCGGGGATGAATCACACGATCAGCGAAGCGGAAGTGCAGGACTTGAAAGCCTGGCTAGAGAAAAGCCTGAAGTGAAATGCAGTAAAAAATGTGGGAGGGGCGGTTACTTGCCGCCCGTAATCTGCTTCACCAATGCCGCATGCCCCTTCACATCATCGGCCCGGGAAATCGCCTGGATCACCAGCAGATGGTTGCCGGAACCGCCCAGGAACGTGGAGTTCAAGGTCTTGCCGCCGCCCTGGGTGGCGCTGCTGTCAACCTGGCGCAGGCCGAGACCCTTGTAAGTGAGTTTCTTCTCGCCCAGCTTCTTGAAATCGGGCAGGGCGGCGCTCTGGTCCTTGACGAAATCGGCCACGGCACCATCGAGGAACTGCGGGTCGTTATCCTTGATGGTTGCCCCATCGTTGCGCACGGTTTCGGCGACGATCACCACACTTTTCGTTGTCGAGTTGGCATACAGCGTGCCCTGGGTATCAGCGGTGCCGTCCTCAGCCTTGCCGGAGGGCAGGGTGTCAGCGCTGTAAGCCTTGGGCAGGTTGAAGGTGAACTTGCCACCCAAGGTGGAGATTTTTTGCGTGGTTGGCTTGGCGGCAGCGAACACGCTGCCGGCGGTAAGCGCGAGGGCCAGCAGCACTGCGGTCTTGGTGAACGTGGCCATGTAGCGCTCCAGGGATGAACGAAATTGCGGCGTATTCTGTCAGAAAATTCGCAATTTCGTTCATTCTCCATGTCACACCTTGTCGGACTCTTCCTCAAGCCTGTCCATTTCAAACAAGCGCGCCAGTTCCGTACGGGCTTCCTGAGCGGTTTGCATGACTTTGGCTGCATCGTCGTACACTGCGTGTTGCGCGGCGAGCACTTGCTGGTCGTGGGTCTTGAAGCGGTTGATGCGCGCGTCGGCCTGAGCCTGGCTCAAACCAAGGCCGACCAGGGTGCGGCGGCTCATTTCCAGGCTGGAGTAGAAGGTTTCGCGCACCGGTGAAGCGTCCAGGTCCACCAAGCGGTGTACGTGCTGGCGGTTACGGGCACGGGCGATGATCTTCATGTGCGGGTAGAGGCTGCGCACCAGAGCGGCGGTCTTGATGTTGATCTCCGGATCGTCCATGGCAATGACGAAGAACTCCGCCTGATCGACCTTGGCCGCGTGGAGAATTTCCGGGCGCTGGGGGTCACCGTAGAACACCGGCATACCGCCAAAACTGCGGGTCAGCTCGATGGTTTCCACCGAGGTGTCGAGGGCGATAAACGAAATGTTCTGCGCCCGCAGGATCCGCGCCACAATCTGACCCATCCGCCCCATGCCGGCAATGACCACGCGGGGCGCGTCGCTTTCGATGGCGCGGTATTCCTCCGGCACTTCCACCGGCTTGACCTTGGGTTTGAACAGCTTCGGACACACCAGCAGCAACAGCGGAGTCAAGGCCATCGACAGGGTGATGGTCAGCACCAGCACATCGTAAAGGTGCGGTTCGAACAGGCCTTGGTCGCGGCCGATCTTGAACACCACGAAGGCGAATTCACCCCCGGCCGCCAGCACCACGCCGAGGCGCAAGGCGCTTTCGCGATTGAGGTCGCCGACCATGCGGCCAACGGCGTACAGCAGGGGCAGTTTCAACCCGATCAACAGCAGGGTCAGGCCGATCACCACCAGTGGCGTACTGAGCAGCAGGCTGAGGTTGGCGCCCATGCCCACGCTGATAAAGAACAGCCCCAGCAACAGGCCCTTGAAGGGTTCGATCTGGGATTCCAGTTCGTGGCGGTATTCCGAATCTGCCAGCAGCAGGCCGGCGAGGAACGCCCCCAGGGCCATGGACACGCCCACCAGTTCCATCAGCCAGGCGGTGCCGATCACCACCAGCAGCGCGGTCGCGGTGGACACTTCGCGCAGACCGGTCTTGGCGACGATGCGAAACACCGGACGCAACAGGTAGCGCCCGCCGATGATCACCACGGCGATGCTGCCCAGTACCTGCAAGCCATGGCGCAGGCCCTCGGCTTCGGTGGTTGGGTGGCTGCCGCCGGCCAGCAAGGGGACGAGGGCGATCAGCGGGATGGCTGCGATGTCCTGAAACAGCAGGATGGCGAAAGCCAGACGCCCGTGGGGCTGGTTGAGCTCCTTGCGCTCGGCCAGGCTTTGCAGGCCAAACGCGGTGGAGGACAGCGCCAGGCCCAGGCCCAGCACGATGGCGCTGTTCCATGGCTGGCCAAACAGCCACAGCGCCACCGCGCCCATGACCAACCCGGTGAGCAGCACCTGGGCCAGTCCGACACCGAACACGGCCTTGCGCATCACCCACAGGCGTTTGGGCGACAGCTCCAGGCCGATGATGAACAACAGCAGCACCACCCCCAATTCAGAGAACTGCGCCACGCTTTGCGGGTTGCCGATCAGGCCGAGTACCGACGGGCCGATGATCACACCGGCAAACAGATAGCCCAGCACCGCGCCCAATTGCAGGCGCTTGGCCAGGGGCACGGTGAGCACGGCAGCGAGCAGGAACACTACGGCCGCTTGTAACAGGTTGCCTTCATGGGGCATTGCGAACTCCATTGTTTACTTGGATCAACGGCTAACTATTGCTGTGGCGAGGGAGATAGGGCGCTATTAGAACGCTTTTTCACATTTTGAAACTTGTATTTTTGTCGCGACAGTCAATGGATGTTGGTTGTTACCCCATTCGTTCACGGGTTTTACGAAAGTATTAATACCATTTAATTCAATGACTTTTCCGTGGCTCTACTAACGTTTCGACAAACTGGATTGTTAGTCAACACGGTCAGGTATTTCGAATTCGATGCGTGTGGAAGGTTAAACCCGGGCTTTATACGCATTCATGGACGAAACGCTTGCACCACAAGGAGTAGAACGTGGATAGAAGACTTGCGACTGCCGCTGTACCTCGTATTTCTGCGCTTTCTCTTGCTATCCGCCTGGGCGTGGCCGGTTTGGTCATGGGCCTGGCAAGCCCGGATGTGTTCGCCGCCTGTACGCCGGCAAGTCCTGCAGCCGGCGCGACGGTGACCTGTACGGGCGTACCGTCATTGCCATTGTTCCTCAACACCTTCAGCAGCGCGGTCAACGACCTGACGGTCAACGTCAGCGCCGGAGCGCAACTCAATGCGACGCTGGGCGGCAAAGCGTTGACCCTGACCGGTAACAACGCCACGTTGAATAACTCCGGCACTATTGACCCGGCACTCCTGGGATTGGTTTCAGTGCTGAGCGGTGGCGTAGTGATCGGCAACACGGCAGCCAGCGCATTGAACATCACCAACACCGCCAGCGGCATCATGCGCGGCACCGGTGCGCTGCTCGGGCTCAACCTGGCTTCGCTCGATGGCATGGCCCTGAACGCCACCAACGGCGCAGGCGGCATCACCACCATCGTCAACAACGGCACCATCGGTTCTTCGTCCTTGCTCGGCTTGTCACTGTTCACATCCGACACCCCTGTGGTGGCGGTGCAAGGCGGCGGGCAAGTCAACATGACCAACAACGGCACCCTGACCGGGCGCGTGGCGTTCGAAAGCTCCACCGCTGGTAACACCTTCCTCAACACCGGGATAATCTCCGGCGGTGTGTCGATGGGGGCCGGCAGCACCAACACCTTCACCGCTGTCACCGGTTCGAGCGTAACGAACGGCGGCGGCATCGGCGCGAGCCTGGGCGGACTGCTCGGTGTGAACCTGACATTCGCGCCCACCGGCCAAGTGGACGGCGGGGCGCTGGGTAGCAATACCTTGATCCTGCAGAACACCACGGGTGTCGGCGGCGGTATTACGGGGGCTGGCACAGCGTCGAGCGCCAACTATGTCAACTTCAACAACCTGACCATCAACAGCGGCACCTGGACCCTGCAAGGACCTTTGGTCAGCGGTAGCACCACCCTCAATGGCGGCATTTCGCAGTTCAATAACAACACCACCTTCGGCACCGGTGTGTTGACCGCCAACGGCGGGACCATCGAGGCCACCGGCAATGGCTTGACCCTGTCCAATTTACTGACCCTGGGCACTGGCGGCTTGACGGTGCAGGGTGCCTCGACCGGGCTGACCCTCAGCGGTGTGCTCTCGGGCGCGGGCGGCTTGACCAAGGCCGGTACCGGGCAACTGATCCTCAGCGGCGCCAATACTTACACCGGTGCGACGAACCTGGCCGGCGGTTCGGTGCAACTGGGCAATAACCTGGCCTTGAGCAGCAGCGCAGTGACGGTCAGTGCAGCCACCACCTTGCAGGCCCCCGGTACTGTCAGCCTGGGTAATGCGCTGACCCTGAACGGCAACCTGACCACCGACGTCGCCGGCGCGCTGACCTTGGGCGGTGCGATTTCCGGCACCAGTGGGATCACCCACAGCGGTGCGGGCAGCTTGACCCTCAATGGCGTCAACAGTGGCTACAGCGGCACCACCAGCCTGGGCGCCGGCACACTGGTGCTGGGCAATAACACCGCATTAGGCAGCGGTGGCTTGAGTGTGACGGGTGCTGCGAACCTTGATGCTGGCGGTGCGTCGTTACTCACCAACAACGTGGCGCTGGGCGCCAACCTGACGCTGACCGGCACCAACCCGCTGACGCTGGGCGGGGTGATGTCCGGCGCCGGCAGCTTGATCAAAACCGGTGCGGGCCTGTTGACCTTGACCGGCAACAACACCCGCACCGGGATTACTGCGCTGAATGCCGGTGGGCTGGTGGTAGGTTCCGCTACCGCGTTGGGCTCCGGAGCATTAAATGCGGCGGCGGGCACGACCCTGGACGCCAGCACGGCCGTCACCTTGACCAACGCGGTCAACCTGGCGGGCAACCTGGGCATCGGCGGCACCGCCGATCTGACCCTGAGCGGTGGCATCAATGGTGCCGGTAGCCTGACCAAAACCGGCGCGGCCAACCTGATTCTCAGTGGCGCCAATGGCTTCCTGGGTGGCACCACCTTGAATGCGGGCACACTGACCGTCGGCAGCAACTCGGCGCTAGGCCTTGGCGACCTGACTGTCGGCGGCGCGGCGACTCTGGACAGCAGCGCCCCGGTTGCGCTGAGCAATGGCATTGTCCTCAATGCCGGGCTGACCGTTGGCGGCACCAATGCGCTGACCCTGGGCAATACAATCAGCGGCGCGGGCCCGCTGATCAAGGACGGCCTGGCCAATCTGACCCTCAACGGCACCAACACCTTCAGCGGCGGCGCCACCCTCAATGCCGGTACCTTGACCCTGGGCACAGCGGGCGCGCTGGGCAGTGGCGCCTTGACGGTCGGCGGCGCAGCCACCCTGGATAACAGCGCGGCCTTCGGGATCGGCAACAACATTGCACTGAATGCCGACTTGAGCCTCGCGGGCAATAACGACCTGGCCCTGAACGGCGTGATCAGCGGCGCGGGTGCGCTGATCAAAAATGGCCTGGCCGATCTGGCCCTGTCGGGCAGCAACACCTTCACTGGCGCCGTGGATATCCTGTCTGGCAGCGTCACGCTGTTGAGCGCCGATGCCCTGGCGGGCAGTTCCGGCGCCAACGTGGCAGCCGGTGCGGCGCTGAACCTGAATGTCGATTCCAGCCTGGCCGGCCTCAGCGGCACGGGCGACGTGGCGGTGGGCGGTGGTTTCAATCTCACCGTAGGCGGCCTGAGCACCAGCAGTACCTTTGACGGTAGCCTCAGTGGCGCGGGTGGCTTGATCAAGGTCGGCACCGGCACGCTGGACCTCACCGGGATCAACGGCATCAGTGGTAACACGGCGATCAACGCAGGCACCTTGAACCTCACCGGTTCCCTGGGCAGTGCGGTGGTTGACGTGAATAGCGGCGGCACGCTGACCGGCAGCGGTTCGCTGTTGGGTGCGGTGAATATCAACAACGGCGGGCACTTGGCCCTGGGTAGCGGGGCGACCTTATCCGCCGGCAGCTTGAACATGAGCGCCGGCGGCAATCTGGATGTGGCCCTCGGTGCACCTTCGCTGACTTCGTTGCTGAATGTCGGTGGCAATGTGAACCTGGCCGGTAACCTGAACGTCAGCGATGCCGGTGGTTTCGGTGCCGGTGTGTATCGGTTGATCAACTATACCGGCAGCCTGGCCGGCGCATTGAACGTCAACAGCGTGCCGTTGGGCTATGGCCTGGGTGACCTGTTGGTACAAACCTCGGTGGGCAGCCAGGTCAATCTGGTGGTGTCGGCACCGAACATCCGTTTCTGGGACGGCAGCAACACCGTGCCCAACGGCAGTGTTGACGGTGGCAGCGGCACCTGGACGGCGGGCGGCACCAACTGGACCTCGGCCGACGGCATTCTCAACCAGACCTGGGGCGGCGGTTTTGCGGTGTTCCAGGGCGCGGCGGGTACCGTCAGCGTGGAAGGTGCGCAGACCCTTACTGGCATGCAATTCGTCACCGATGGCTACAATCTGGTCAATGGCACCGGGGGGCAATTGAGCACCGGCAGTGGCAACTTCGCGGTGCGTGTCGACCCGCTGGCAACCGCGACCATTGGCGTCGATATCACCGGGGCAGGTGCCCTGAATAAACTCGATACCGGCACACTGGTACTCGGTGGCGCCAACAGCTACACCGGTGGCACCTTGCTCGATGGCGGTACGTTGGTGGTCGGCAGCAACACCGCGCTGGGCACTGGCGCCCTGACCGCTGCGGCGGGCACCACGCTGGACAGCAATACCGCGGCAGCGCTTGGCAATGACGTCACCCTCAACGGCGACCTGAACCTGGCGGGCAGCAACGCGTTGGCGCTCAACGGCGTGATTGGCGGCACGGGCGGCTTGATCAAAAATGGCGCGGCCACTGTGACCCTGGGTGGCAGCAATATCTTCCTTGGCCCGGTGGCCTTGAATGCGGGTGGTCTGGTGCTGGCGGCCAATAGCGCGTTGGGCGTTGGCGTGCTCAATGCGGCAGGCGGTACAACCCTGGATGCAAGCACTGCGCTGAGCGTCAACAATGCAATCAACCTGGCGGGCAATCTAGGCATCGGCGGCACCGCCGACCTGGCCCTGACGGGGGCGATCAATGGCGCCGGCAGCCTGACTAAAGACGGCGCTGCCAACCTCACCCTGACGGGTGCCAATGCCTTTCTCGGCGGCACCACACTGAACGCTGGTACGCTGACCCTGGGTAATGCGGCGGCGCTGGGGTTGGGCAATCTCACCGTCGGTGGCGCCGCAACCCTGGATAACAATGCAGCCTTGACCATCGGTAACAATGCCGTCTTGAACGCGGCGCTGACCGTGGCCGGCAGCAATGACTTGACCCTGGGTGGCCTGCTCAGTGGCACTGGCGAGCTGGTCAAGAACGGCGCCGCCGATCTGACGCTCAATGGCGTCAATACCTATCAAGGCGGTACCACCCTCAATGCGGGCACCTTGACCCTCGGTACGGCAGCGGCGCTGGGTACCGGTGCTTTGACGGTCGGCGGTGCGGCCACCTTGGCCAACAGCACACCGCTGGTGCTGGCCAACGCGGTCAACCTCAATGCAGGCCTGACAGTGGGTGGTCTCAATAACAACCTGACCCTCGCGGGTGTGCTGGCAGGCAGTGGTGACCTGATCAAAACCGGCACGGCTGATTTGAGCCTGACCGGCAACAACACCTTCAACGGCTTGTTCGATGTGCAATCGGGCAGCCTTACCACAGTGGGCAATGGGGCATTGGGTGTCGGTGCCGGCGTCAATCTGGCGGTCGGTACCTCCTTGAACCTGGGCGGTACCGCCAGCCTGGGCGCGCTCACCGGCACAGGGCTGGCGACAGTCGGGGCGGGCAGCACGTTGAGCGTTGGCGGTAATAACCTCGACAGCACGTTCGACGGCGTATTGGCCGGGCTCGGCAACTTTGCCAAGGACGGCACGGGCGCCCTGACCCTCGGTGGCCTCAGCGCGCTGACCGGCGATACGCTGGTCAATGGCGGCAGCCTACTCGTCAACGGCTCATTGGCCAGCGCCAATGTGAGCGTGGGCAGCGGCGCAACCCTGGGCGGTGTCGGTACCTTGCTGGGCAATGTGGTCATCGCCGATGGCGGCCACCTGGCGGTCAACTCGGGCGCTACCCTGACCACCGGCTCGTTGTTGCTCAATGCCAACTCCAACCTGGATGCCGGCCTTGGCGCGCCATCCACCGGCGGTACGGCGCTGGTACAGGTCAACGGCAACCTGACCCTGGACGGTACGCTCAACGTGAGTGATATCGGCGGCTTCGGCACCGGTATCTATCGCCTGATCGACTACACCGGCGGCCTGACCAACAACGGCCTGCAACTGGGCAGCCTGCCGGTGAATATCCCGGCCGCTGACCTGGACCTGCAAACAGCCATCGGCAACCAGGTCAACCTGTTGGTCAACGGCAGTACCAACGTGCAGTTCTGGGACGGCAGTCAAGTCACCGGCAACGGTACCATCGAAGGCGGCAGCGGCACCTGGAACACAGGCACCGGCGCCTGGACCGGCGTCAACGGCGCATTCAATACAACCTGGGCGCCGAACAGCTTTGCGGTATTCCAGGGCACAGCGGGCACCGTCACCGTTGACGGCGCGCAAGCTATCACTGGGTTGCAGTTCGTCACCGATGGCTACAACCTGGCGGGTGGCACGGCGGGGGCCTTGACCCTGTTCAATGGCACCGGCGGCACCACCGCCGTGCGGGTCGACCCTGGCGTCACCGCGACCCTGGGCGTCACGCTCAATGGCGGCGGTACCCTGGCCAAGCTGGACACCGGCACCCTGGTACTCAACGGGGCCAACAGCTACACCGGTGGCACCGCGCTCAATGGCGGCACGCTGGTGGTCGGCAATGACAGTGCCCTGGGCAGTGGCGTGTTGACCACCGCCAATGGCACCACTTTGGACAGCAACGCTGCGGTCAACCTGGCCAACAATGTGAACGTCAACGGTACGTTGACTGTTGGCGGCAGCAACGCCTTGACCCTGGCCGGCACCGTGGCAGGCACCGGCAGCCTGATCAAAAATGGCATCGCCAACCTGACCCTCAGTGGTAACAACACTTACGCCGGGCCAACCGCACTCAACGTCGGCGCCTTGATTCTGGGCTCCAATAGCGCACTGGGCAGTGGCGCGTTGAACGCGGCAGCCGGTACCAGCCTCGACAGCAGCACCGCGGTGGCTTTGGCCAATACCCTGAACCTGGCCGGTAATCTGGACATTCTGGGGACTGCCGACCTGAGCTTGAACGGTGTGGTCAGTGGTGCCGGCGGCCTGACCAAAACCGGTGCGGGCAACCTGACCCTTAATGGCGCCAATGCCTACCTCGGTGGCACCCAACTGAACGCGGGGTCGTTGACCCTGGGCAACGCATCGGCCCTGGGGAGCGGTGCTCTGGCAGTCAATGGCGTCGCGACTCTGGATACCAGCGCTGCACTGGCCCTGGCCAATAACACCAGCCTGAATGCTGCGCTGACAGTCGGCGGCAGCAATGATCTGAGCCTTGATGGCGTAGTCGATGGCAGCGGTTCCCTGACCAAGGCCGGCGGCGCCAACCTGACGCTCAACGGCGCCAACACCTACAGCGGTGGCACAACCCTCAATGCCGGTACGTTGACCTTGGGCAACGCCACAGCTCTGGGGTCGGGCGCCTTGACCGTCGGCGGTGCGGCGACCCTGGCCAACAGCACGCCGCTGGTGCTGGCCAACGCGGTCAATCTGAATGGCGACCTGACCGTCGCAGGCAGCAATAACCTGACCCTGGCCGGGGTACTGGCCGGCAATGCGGCGCTGATCAAAAATGGCGCGGCGGACCTGTTGCTCACTGGCAATAACAGTTTCAGCGGCCCGCTGACTGTGGCCGGCGGCAGCGTGACTACGTTGGGTAACGGCGCACTGGGCAGCACTTCCGGCGTTACTGTCGGCAGCGGCGCCAGCCTCAACCTGGGCGGCAATGCCAGCCTCAACACGCTGGCCGGCAACGGCGCGGTGCAGGTGGCGGGCGGTAGCACGCTGGCGGTGGGCGGCAGCAACCTGGACAACACCTTTGGCGGTTCGCTGGGCGGTACCGGCGGCCTGGATAAAAACGGCAGCGGTGTGCTCAACCTGAGCGGCACCAATGGCATCAGCGGCGCAGCCAACGTCAATGGCGGCACCTTGAATGTCACAGGCTCGCTGGCCAGTGCCACGGTGACGGTCAACAACGGCGCGACCCTGACCGGCAGCGGTGCTCTTGGTGGTGCCGTGACTGTCGCCGACGGCGGCCATATCGGCCTGAACACCGGCAGCACGCTGTCGGTGGGCTCGCTGGTGCTGGGCGGCAACTCCAATCTGGATGTCGGTCTAGGCACCCCAGTTGTGGGCGGCGGCACCGGGCTGCTGAATGTCGGCGGCGACCTGACCCTGGACGGCAACCTCAACGTCACCGATATCGGCGGCTTTGGCAGCGGCGTCTATAACCTCATCAACTACGGCGGGGCGCTTACCGACAACGGCCTGACCCTCGGCATACTGCCGGGCAGCGTGGTGCCGGGCGATCTGCAAGTGCAGACCGCCATCAGCAACAAGGTCAACCTGCTGGTGACTGCACCTAACACTACTGTGCAGTTCTGGGATGGCAATAACCTGATCGGCAACGCTGCCATCGACGGTGGTAACGGTACCTGGAGCGCCGGTAATACCAACTGGACCAATGTCGACGGCACGCTCAATCAAGGCTGGACCAATAGTTTCGCAGTGTTCCAGGGTGCAGCCGGCAATGTGACGGTGGACGGCACGCAAAACATCACCGGCATGCAGTTTGTCACCGATGGCTACAACCTGGCCTCCGGCACGGCGGGTGTGCTTAACCTGGTCAATGGCGGCACCGGCAACACCGCGGTGCGCGTCGATCCGAACGTGACCGCCACCCTGGGCGTCACGCTCAATGGTGCCGGTACCCTGGCCAAGCTCGACAGCGGCACCCTGGTGCTCAACGGCGCCAATGGCTACACCGGCGGCACTGCGCTCAATGGCGGCACCCTGGTGGTCGGCAACAACAGTGCCCTGGGCACCGGCGTACTGACTGCCGCGGCGGGCACCACCCTGGACAGCAACGCGGCAGTGAGCCTGGCCAATGCAGCGGTACTCAACGGCGCCCTGGCGATTGGCGGCAGCAACGCGCTGACCCTCAATGGTGACATCAGCGGCAGCGGCAGCCTGGTGAAAAACGGCGCTGCAACCTTGACCCTCAACGGCACCAACAGCTACAGCGGCGTCACCGGCCTCAACGCCGGTCAACTGGTGCTGGGCAATAACGCCGCACTGGGCAGCGGTGCCCTGACTGTCGGCGGCGCTGCGCAACTGGATGGTGGCACTGACCTGCAACTGGTCAATGCCGTCAACCTGGGCGGCCCGCTGACCCTGGCCGGCAGCCATGACCTGGCCCTCAACGGCGTCGTCAGCGGCACCGGCAGCCTGGTGAAAAACGGCAGCGGCGCCTTGCTGCTGGCGGGTGCCAACACCTACAGTGGCGGCACCACGCTCAACGGTGGCACCACCACCGGTAACACCAACAGCCTGCAAGGCGCCATCGCCAACAATGCGGCATTGACCTTTGAGCAAGCCACCGACGGCACCTACACCGGCAACCTCACCGGCACGGGCGTACTGAACAAAACCGGCACCGGCGCGTTGCTGCTGACCGGTAACAACACCTTTACCGGCACTACCAACGTCAACACCGGCAGCCTGTTGGTCAACGGCACCTTGAACAGCGCTGCGGTTCAAGTTGCCGGCGGCGCGACCCTGGGTGGCAGCGGCACCTTGGGCGGTGCGGTGAGCATGGCGGACGGTTCGATGCTCAAGGCGGGCTCGGCGTCCCCACTGTCGGTGGGCTCGCTGGCCTTGTCGTCGGGTACCACGCTGGACTTTGCCCTCGGCGCACCGGGTGCTTCGAGCACTGCGGTGAATGTCGCTGGCAACCTGACCCTGGACGGTACGCTCAACGTCAGCGATGCGGGCGGCTTCGGTCTGGGCGTGTATCAACTGTTCCGCTATGGCGGCAGCTTGGTCGATAACGGCCTTACCTTTGGCACCTTGCCCGTCGCCTTGGGCAACGTGAGCCTGCAAACCGCGCTGGCCAACCAGCTCAACCTGGTGGTGCAAAACGCGCCAGGGCAGATCCAGTTCTGGAACGGCGGCACCACCAACCCCGACGGCACCATCACCGGTGGCAGTGGCACCTGGGGCCCGGGCACCAACTGGACCGACCCCACCGGTACCCAAGGGCAGGCGTCCACCAACCAGTTCGCGGTATTTGGCGGGCAGGGCGGCACCGTGACGGTTGTCGGTAACCAAGGCTTTACCGGCCTGCAATTCCTTGACGCCGGTTACATCCTGACGGCCGGCGCTGGGGGCAGCTTGAGCCCGACCAATGCGGCGGATGGCAGCCTGGCTGCGGTGCGGGTCAACTCCGGCGTGACTGCCCAGATCGATGCACCGCTGGTGGGAACCGGTGGGATCAACAAGTTGGATTCCGGCACGTTGCTGCTGACCGGCGCCAATACCTACACCGGCGGCACTACGGTCAGTGGCGGTACGCTGGTGGGCAATACCACCAGCCTGCAAGGCAGCATCCTCGACAACGCCAGTCTGGTATTTGCCCAAAGCAGTAATGGCCAATTCAACGGCACCTTGAGCGGCACCGGTGCGGTGGTCAAGCAAGGCACCGGTGCGCTGTTGCTGACCGGCAACCAGCCGTTCAGCGGCACCGTCGCGGTGCAAGAGGGCGTGCTGCAGGTGGGTAATGCGGCCAACCCAGGCGCGGTGCTCGGTGGCCAGGTCACCGTGGCCAACGGTGCGGGCCTGACCGGCAACGGCAGTGTCGGTTCGCTGGTCAACAACGGCTCAGTGACGCCTGACGGCGGCAAGTTGACCGTGGCCGGCAACTTCACCAACGCCAGCACGGGCGCGCTGAATCTGGTGATTACCCCATCCACCACCGGCTCCCTGGCCGTGGGCGGCACTGCCAACCTGGGCGGCACCTTGAATGTGATCAACCTGGCACCGTATGCCGGCGCGACCACCTACACCCTGCTGACCGCGGGCGCGGTCAACGGCACCTTTGCCACCACCAACCTGGAGAACCTGGCGTTCCTGACTACTGCGTTGAACTACAGCCCAACCCAGGTGGCACTGGCGGTCAGCCGCAACAACGTCAGCTATGCCAGTGTGGCGGCTACCGCTAACCAGCGCGGCGTGGCGGCGGCCCTGGGCAGCGGCGCAGCCGTCGGTGGCGTGGCGGTACAGAACGCGTTGCTCAACGCTGATGTGGCCGGGGCGCGTGCAGCCTTCGACAGCTTGTCTGGCGAGATTCATGCCAGCACCGCCAGCGCGATGCTCGAAGATTCCCGTTACGTACGTGACGCGGTCAACGAGCGTATGCGCCAACCTGGTTGCTACCGCGAGGACGACCCACGCAATGCCCTGGCGCCGAGCGAAAACCACCTGAGCAGCGCCGGTTGCCACGGCGAGATGGTCGGTTGGATGCGCGTACTCGGCACCTGGGGCCATATGGGCGGTGACAGCAACACCGCCAAGCTGGATCGCAATCTCAGCGGCTTCCTGCTCGGCACCGACAAGCAAGTGGACGACGCCTGGCGCGTCGGTGTGGCCGCCGGCTACACCCGCAGTGATCTGGATGCCAAGCGCCGTAATTCCAGTGCCGATGTGGACAGCTACCACTTGATGGCTTACACCGCCTACCAGCAGGAAGCCTTCGCCGCACGCATGGGCGTGGCGTACAGCTGGCATGACATCGAAAGCAAACGCAACGTGGCGGTCGGCGGTGAGGGCCAACGCCTGAAAGCCGACTACAAGGCACGCAGTGCCCAGGTGTTCGGTGAGGTCGGCTACACCATCCAAACCGCCAGCGTTGCCCTGGAACCGTTCGCTGGCCTGGCCTACGTCAACTACGACAGCGATACGATCAAGGAGAAAGGCGGTTCGGCAGCCCTGCGTGGCGATGCCGACCAGAATATTACCTACTCGACCTTGGGCGTACGCATCGGCCAGACCTTTACCTTGGGCAACGGCTCGAAAATCACCCCACGGGGCAGCATCGGCTGGCGCCATGCCTTCGGCGATACCAAGCCTGACGCCGACCTGAGCTTCATCAATGGCGGTGGCTCGTTCAGCACCCAGGGCGTGCCGATTGCCAAGGACAGCGCGGTGGTGGAAGCGGGCCTGGACTACCAGATCAGCCAGAACGGCAAGCTGGGCCTGGGTTACTCGGGTCAACTCTCGCGCAACGACAAGGACCATGCAGTGACGGTGAGTTTCTCCCTCGGTTTTTGATCAAGGCCGAGTTTTTTCAACCGCCCGAAAGGGCGGTTTTTTTTTGAAGTAATACTGGTTCCTGAATGCACAGAGTTTATTGCTCACCCGCCAGGCTGAAGAATGTACACACAATTTCTTCCGGAGCGCGGCTGGCTGGCTAACCAACGTCGACCTAAAGTTATGCCCTTGAGTTTATATTCCTTGGGTGGCATATTTGCATGGTCTGGGACATTGAATACACGGATGAATTCGGAGACTGGTGGGGTGGCTTGGATGCAAAGGAGCAGTCTTCGGTAGCTGCCAGTGTTGATTTGCTGGAGCTGTTCGGGCCGGGGCTGCGCTGCGCTTTCCTCATAGCAGCGATATCAAGGGCGCTCGACACGGCAACCTGCGAGAGCTGCGGGTACAGCATGCAGGACGACCTTATAGAGTGTTGTATGCCTTCGATTTTCGGCGCAGTGCAGTGTTGCTGATAGGTGGCGATAAAACCGCACAGCACCGTTGGTACCACGAGTACGTACCCTTGGCTGAAAAGCTGTACGACGTACATTTAGACATATTGCGTAAAGAGGGCCGTGACCATGGCTAAGAAATTCGCGGAACTGAAAGCTCGCATGACGCCCGAGTCGCGCGCCGATGCCGAACGGATATTCGAGCAACATTTGAAAGAAATGCCACTGCATGAGCTGCGCAAGGCTCAGCAGTTGAGTCAGGCAAGCCTGGCGAAGGCATTGAATATCAACCAGGCAGCGGTTTCGAAGATGGAGCGTCGAACTGATATGTACATCAGTACGTTGCGTGACTACATACGTGCGATGGGGGGCGAGTTGGAAATCATCGCAACCTTTCCGGATGGCCAGGTCAAGATTGACAACTTTGCCTGTTGAAGCCGCTGTGTTCTTCGCCAGAGTGGAACTGCTGCGGGAGCAAGCTCCCTCGCCACACAGGTGAAGTGTTGGCTCTGGCTGAACCGTGGTGTGCTCGACTCGGGCTATTCCCGTTGTTCCGAACGTGGCTAACGCCCGTCAGGATTCACCTTCCTTGCGGGCACTGTTTGTTACTATCGCCATCCCTTGCCACCAGGAGTCACCGGCCCATGCAACACCAGTGGGATGAAATGCACCGCACCCGCAAGCCCACATTCGTTCTATGTGGCGAGCCCCAGGGGGATGTGCTCAATCTCTATGTTCACGGTTATTCGGCCTTCTTCAACCGCCAGCAACTGGGCAATTTCAAGGCACAACTGGCGGGTATCGAAGGCTCGACCAACCTGATGCTGTTCTGGCCGGCGGGGCACTTTCTGGAAAACCTGTTTGCGCCGTTCAAGGATGTGATCGCTTCGATGCTCGGCGGTGGTGGCCTGGGCGCAGCGACGGTGGGCGTCGGTAGGGCGATTGCCTATTTTCTTGACCATTACAAAAGTGTCGAGGCGCGGGTCGATGAAGTGGCCAGGACCTTGTTGCCTGAACTGGCCGGCTACCTGCACGACGAGTCGCTGCCGGTGCGGCGCATCAACCTGATCGGTCATTCCCTGGGCGCACGTATTCTGGTCAAGAGTCTGTTGGCCAGCCCCGATATCGCCCGCGAGCTGCCGTTGAATAACCTGTTGCTGATGGGCGGGGCGATCTGTACGTCAAGCCCCTGGGATGACGTGTCGGCGCCGCTCAAGGGGCGGCTGATCAACTGCCATTCCAGCAAGGACTGGGCGCTGGCCTTGAAACCGGATAGCGAGCGCTGCATCGGCCGTTATGCGATTGACGTCACGCCTGCACTCAAGACCAAGGTCACCAATGTGCATCTGGCCAGCTTCGATCATGCCGCTTATTGGCCGCAATTGAAGACGGTGGTGCAGTACACCGACTTGCTGCAGGAGCGCCGTGGCCTGATCCGCGCGGACCTGCGCAGCAGCGAAGTGCGCTTTGCCGAAGAAGATGCCGAACTGTTCCCGGTGCTGGTGCAGGCGCGGCCCGAAGAGCTGAAGTTTTTAGCCGAGCTGATGGCGCAAAAGCGCAGTGCCTCGATCGACGCCAGTGTGCGTGAACCGCTGAAACTGGCCATCGAGTTGCAGCGCATGGGCGGTGATAGCTTCATGAACCTGGCCCGTGGTCACGGGGTGAGCTATCGCCAGATTGCCGAGGAGGTGGCGCAACGCCTGGGCATCAAGTTCGACGAGCCGCTTGAAAGCGTGGCGCTGGCGGATATCGAAGCGCAGGCCGCTGAAAAACTGATCGAGCAGTACAAGGACAAACTCAGCCGCGCCGACCGTCAGGCGTTCGACGCCGAACTCAAGGCCGCCGCGCAAAAAGAGCAGGGGGTGTTCACCCGCTTCGACGTGGGCCGTTCAGCCGCCACGGCCTTGAGCGGTACCGCGCTGGCCGGGCTGACCGGGTTTATCCTGCGTCGGGGTGCAGCCACGGCGATTCCGGTGGTGGGCCAGGCGCTGGCTGCGGCGATGTTGCTGGTCAGCGGCGTGCGAGCGTTTTCCGGCCCGGCGTATTCGATCACCACCTTGGCGGTATTGGTGGTTGGTGTGATTCGTCAGCGCATGGAGCGCGAGGCGCTGAACCAGGAGCTGGACCTGGTGGTGCAAGTGGTAGAGGCCTTTGATTTGCCGCGAGATACGGTGATGCGCACAGTCGCGTCCGACTGATAAGCTGCTGCCCAAGCCTAGTGTATTGTCTGGAATTGCGCGTGAAATTCAACCTGCCGAAAATCGCTACCGCCCCCTTCTGCCCGCCGGAAGTGGCCGGCTCTGTTGCCGTTGACCCCAAGGCGTCGTTTTTCAAGCGCATGTTGATGTTCGCCGGCCCCGGCTTGTTGATCTCCATTGGCTACATGGACCCGGGCAATTGGGCGACCGCCATTGAAGCCGGTTCACGCTACGGCTACAGCCTGCTATTTGTGGTGCTGCTGGCCAGCCTTGCGGGGATGGCGGTGCAGTGCCTGTGCTCACGGCTGGGCATCGCCACTGGCAAGGACCTGGCGCAGCTGTGCCGCGAGCGTTACAGCAAGCGCTCCTCACGTACCCAGTGGCTGTTGGCGGAAATCTCCATCATCGCCACCGATCTTGCCGAAGTGCTCGGTTGCGCCCTGGCGTTTCACCTGCTGCTTGGCGTGTCGCTGACCACCGGCATTGTCATCACCGCCTTCGACACGCTGTTGATCCTGGCCCTGCAAAACCGCGGCTTCCGCCGCCTTGAAGCGATCATGCTGGCGCTGGTGGCGACCATCGGCGTGTGCTTCTTTATCGAACTGGTGCTGATCAAACCCTACTGGCCCGACGTGCTCAGCGGTTTCACGCCTTCACTGTCGGCGATCAGCGACGCGGCGCCGTTGTACCTGGCAATCGGCATCCTTGGCGCCACGGTCATGCCCCATAACCTCTACCTGCACACCTCCATCGTGCAGACGCGCCTGATCGGCAAGGACCTGGCGAGCAAGCAGGACGCGGTCAAGCTGGCGCGTATCGACACCATCGGTTCCCTGGCCCTGGCCCTGTTGGTCAACGCAGCGATCCTGGTGCTGGCCGCTGCGGCGTTCTACAAGACGGGCCATACCGATGTGGTGGAAATCCAGGACGCCTATCACCTGCTCGACCCACTGGTAGGTGGCGCCTTCGCCAGCATCCTGTTCGGTATCGCGTTGCTGGCATCGGGGCAGAGTTCGACCTTTACCGGCACCATTGCCGGGCAAGTGATCATGGAGGGCTACCTGAACCTGCGCATACCCTGCTGGCAACGCCGCCTGATCACTCGCGGACTGGCGTTGATCCCGGCGTTCCTTGGGGTATGGCTGATGGGCGACGATGCCATTGGCAAGCTGCTGATTCTCAGCCAGGTGGTACTCAGCCTGCAGTTGCCGTTCGCGCTGTATCCACTGATTCGCATGACCGGTGACAAGCAGTTGATGGGGCCTTTCGTCAATCGACTGCCCACGCGGCTGTTGGCGTGGTTCCTGTTCGCGGTGATCAGTGGGGCGAATGCGTGGTTGATTGGGCAGTGGTTGTTTTGATCTGCCGATCCCAATACGGCACCGTCCCAAAACACTCCACGAAATAGTCGATCACCGTACGCACTTTCAACGACAATCTCCGGCTGCCCGGCCACAGTGCGGCTATCTGCTGGGGCTCCAGGGTGGTCGCCACTTCATATTCAGTCAGCACGGCCTGCAAACTGCCGGCGCGCAGGCTTTCGCCAATCAGCCAGGACGGAAACACCACCAGGCCCAGGCCCTGTTCGGCGGCGTGGGTCAGGGTGTCGGCGTGGTTGCCGGTGATCGGGCCCTTGACGCTGTAGGAGGTCCAGTCACTTTGGCCGCGCCGGAAGAACCAGCGTTGCTGGCCCGTGATGCCTTTGTAGGCCAGGCAGTGGTGGTCGACCAGTTCGTCGGGGTGGCGCGGCGTGCCGTGTTGCGCCAGGTAGGCGGGGCTTGCGGCGATGCGAAAGCGCTGGGGCGCGAAGATGCGTGCCTGCATACCCGAATCATTGAGCACGCCAATGCGAAACAGCAGGTCGGTGCCGTCTTGCAGTGGGTCGACGAAGGTGTCGGTTTGCTGGATATCCAGTTGCAGCTTCGGGTAGCGCCGGCACAGTTGCCCCAACCACGGTGAAAGGTGGCGCTGGCCGAATACCATCGGCGCGTTGATACGCACCAGCCCGCTGGGCTCACTGTCTTGTTCCTGCAGGGCTTGGTTCGCCGTTTCCAACTGCTCCAGTACCAGCCGCGCGTGACGCCCCAGCAGGCGCCCGGCTTCGGTGGGGCTTACGGCGCGGGTGTGGCGGTACAGCAATTGCTGGCCGAGGGCCTGTTCCATCAGTTGAATTTGCCGCGAAATGGAGGAGGGCGCCAGGCTCTCGCGGCGGGCCACTTCGGAAAAACTGCCATGGTCGAGCACGGCGACGAACAGGCGCAGCGCCTTGAAACTCAGCTCATTCAAACCCTGCATCATCTCTCCTGGCTGTGCGTATTGCGCAAAGGTGTTGTTTGTATGCTCCCATTTATCGCACAGGACGGCCACCGGATAATGCGCGCCATGTTTTCTTTGTCGATGCGCAGGTGATCTATGCAGGCACGTTCTATCGAAGGTGTGGCGCAGGCCAGACCTAACAAAAATTTTCTGCGGTTGCTGTTGTTGCCGTTGGTGATTCTGGCGGGCATGGGCCTGTCCGTGGAGGCTGGCCTGCTCGGGCCATTGGGCGCGCAGGTCGGGCATTTGTGGGCGACCTTGAGCATCTTCGGCGTCGGCACCGCGATTCTCCTTCTACTGCTGCTGTTCAGCGGCCCGCAGAAGGGCCCGGCGTTCACCGAACTGCCGCGCTGGCAGTTGATTGGCGGACTTTTGGGGCCGATGTACGTGGTGGTGTTGACGCTGGCCACGCCCCATATCGGTATCGCGATGACCATGATTGCGATTTTGTCGGGGCAGGTGGGCAAGAGTGTGTTGATCGACCACTTCGGCTGGTTCGGCACGGCGCGCAAGCGCGTCAATGGCGAGCGCTGGATTGCATTGGCGTTGATTGTGGCGGCGCTGGTTCTGATTGCACGAGGGTAAGACGATGAATCTGATGATGTTACTGGTGGTGGTGATTGCAGCGGGGGCGGTGTTGAGTGTGCAGGCCGCCATCAACGGGCGTCTGGGCCAGGCGGTAGGCGTATTGCGCAGCAGCCTGCTGACCTTTGCCGTCGGCGCGCTCACCACGGCGTTGTTGATATTCTTCTTCGAGCCGGCCCACGCCGTCAGCCTGCTGGATGTGCCGAAATGGCAATTGACCGGCGCCTTGTTCGGCGTGGTGTACATGCTGGTGATGGTCGGCGCGGTGCCTGTGGTTGGCACGGCGGTCGCCACGGTGGCGGTGATTGTCGGGCAATTGGGCATGGGCATGCTGATCGACAACTTTGGCTGGCTGGGCAACCCGGCGATCGAATTGTCGGGCAGCCGCATCGTGGCGATGCTGTGCCTGGCGCTGGCACTGGTGTTCATGTACCGCAGCAATACCCGGGCAGCCGACTGACGGCGCTGAACCTTGGCGCTCTGCGTGGAGTCACTGCTTAAGGTGTGGCGTTCGCTGCACCGGGACGACCATGAAGAAGGAGTCTGACCATGCCAGATAAAACCTGTGCTTGCCCTCATTGCAAATGCGTACTGGGTGCCGATGCGATCATGAAGGACGGTAAGGGTTATTGCTGCCAAGGCTGTGCCGAGCACCATGCCCACGGTGAGCCCTGCGCCGCCGCGACCGGCTGTGAGTGCGCCAAGTCGGCCCGCACCTGACGTGATCTACCTGCAGGCTCGGACAACCCGGGCCTGCCGGGTGAGTAAAAACAGTTCGCTTGTCGGCGGCCAGTCTTTACCATGGTCGCCTTTCCCTTGATTGACATATACCCGCCATGGCCCTGGCTGCGCCCCCCGACCTCAGCGATCAAGCCGTCCCAGTGCAGCCCCTGGCACGCACGTACCCGCGTGGGTTGTATGTGGAACCCCATCGCCATGATTGGGGCCAGTTGCTCTATGCGATGAGCGGCGTGATGTGGGTCGAGACGCCCCGTGAAGCCCTGATAGTTGCGCCGCAGCGCGCCGTGTGGTTGCCGCCGGGAGTCGAACACGGCATCCGTGTTGTCTCCGACTTGCAGATGCGCAACATCTACCTGCGCCCGGCGTTGGCGGCGACGCTGGACAGTCAGGTGCAGGTGATTGAGGTGGGCCGGTTATTGCGTGAATTGATCGTGACGTTAGTGGAGCAGATCGATCACGCCGATGCCGGCTACTACGAGGCGCTCGTTGGCCTGGCCCTGTTGGAGCTGCAACGGGCACGCCGCTCGCAAATCCGTATCGTCATGCCGGTGGCGACTGATCGTCGGCTAAGCAGTGTATGCCGGGCGGTCATGGCTGCGCCGTCCCTGGACATCCCTTTCGAGCAGCACGCCGAAACTGTCGGTGCCAGCGTGCGCACCCTGGCGCGGTTGTTCCAGAACCACCTGGGCATGGGCTTCGCGCAGTGGCGGCGCCAAGTGCAGTTGGCGACGGCGGCGGCGGAACTGATCCAGGGCCGGTCGGTGAGCGGCATTGCTCGTGCCCTGGGGTATTCGCCCAGCAGTTTCAGCGACATGTTCCGCCGTGAATTGGGTGTATCGCCTTCGCAGTACACGGGTTGGCCGAAATCCTGAAGCACTTGGCCGATGCCGAAGCCAGTCGCACCTTAAGCTGAGCCCATCAATCAACCGGGCGTAGTCACCATGAACTATCTGATTTCCTTGGCCATCGGCCTGTTTGTCGGCGTGATCTACGGCGCGCTGGGCTTCCGTTCGCCCGCACCGCCGGCCATTGCTCTGGTGGGGCTGATGGGCATGCTGCTCGGCGAACAGTTGTGGCCCATGGGGCGGCAGTTGGTCAGCGGTTGGTTGTCCTGATCCTTTTCTTCTTCGACGGATGCCTTTGATGAAAGCACTACGATTTAGCGCCAGTGGCGACCTCGCCGACCTGCGCCTGGTCGATGTTGCCACGCCCGTACCGTCTGCCGATGAAGTGCTGGTCCAGGTCAAAGCCGCCGGTCTGAACCCCAGCGATGTGAAAAACGTACTCGGCCGGTTTCCCTACACCACGCTGCCGCGCATTCCCGGGCGCGATTTTGCCGGGGTGGTGGTCGAAGGTCCGCCAGCCTTGCTCGGTCAGGAAGTCTGGGGCACCGGTCGCGACCTGGGCTTTTTTGCTGACGGCTCCCATGCCCAATACCTTCGGGTATTGGCCACAGGCGTGGCGCCCAAGCCCGGTCACTTGAGCTTCACCCAGGCCGCGGGCCTTGGCGTGCCGTATACCACGGCCTGGGATGCGCTGGAACGCAGTGGTGTGGGCAAGGGCACGCGGTTGCTGGTGATCGGCGCCAATGGTGCCGTTGGCAGCGCGGCGTTGGCACTGGCGAAGCTTCGTGGTGCGCAGGTGCTGGCAGCGGTGCGTCGCCCTGATCAGGTGGATGTCTTACAGGCGCAAGGCGTGGAGGCGATTGCCCTGGGCCAACCGCAGGAACTGGGCGTACAAGTGCACGCCGTGTTCAAGGGCGGCGCCGAGGTGATCTTCGATACCAGCGGTTTCTGGCTGCCCGCTGCAGTGGCGGGGTTGGCGCCTTTCGGCCGTATCGCAATCATTGCCGCACCGGTTGACGGCCACGTGCAACTGCCGGCTCTGGCGCTGTATCGCAAGGGGGGGACGGTGGTAGGCGTCAATTCGTTGCTCTATAGCTGTGAGCAATGTGCGGTGATGTTAGGGGCGTTCGGGCGGTTCTTTGATGAGGGGTTGTTGCCGTTGCCCACCGGCCTGCGCGAAGTGGCGTTGGCTGATGGAGTTGAGTGTTATGAGCAAGTGAACAGCGGCAGCCCGGACAAATTCATCCTGCTGCCGTGACATCGTCGCAAATGTGGGAGGGGGTAAGCCCCTCCCACTTCAGATCTTTACTCGACCTCGGGTACGCCTTTTTCCCACGCCGACCACTGATTCACAATCGCCTGTACCAGCGGATTGCCCGTGCGGTACAGGTTTTCCAGTGCCGGTACAAAGCCGCCCTGGTCCGCATACTTGAGCAAGTTGTCGACCTCGCTGTAACCCGGATAAGGCCGGTCAAAATCGGAGCCTGCGCGCACCACGGCCAGGCGCTGGATATCCACCAGGCCCTCACGGCTGGCGCGTAGCAGGGCTTCATAAGTGGAGTTGTCCTCCTGCTGGGTGGTGCAGTATTCGCCTTTATTGTCGGTGAGCAACTTGGTCCAGACTTCGGCGCGTTCGCTCAGGCGGGTGCCGGAAAACCAGGTGTTGCCCGCCAGCGTGTCGCAGCGCGTGACTTGCGGCGGCTGGTTGGCCGGGGCTTCGGGATAGTGCTTGCGCCAGGCGGCGGATTCTTTGCTTTCGGTCAGCTCCACCTTGTGCGACAAGGCAAACGCCTTGGCTTGCAGTTTGGGGTTGAGCTCGAATACTTCGGTTTTGTAGTCCAGCGGTGGCTTTTCGTTGGGCCCCTTGGTGTTGATGCCGATATAACCGGTCGGCCAATCCTTGGGCGCATCCCGGGAATCAAGCTCCCACTGGGTGCCAAACTCCACCAGGTAATGGGCCCAGGCGGCGGTGCCGATGGTGCCGTGCTTGGGGCTGATACCGGCGATACCGGCGATCAGGAAATAGCTCTGGCGCAGGTCGAATTTGGGCGACAAGGCCAGGGCCAGGGTCGACGCAGCGGCGTTGGTCTGGCCCATGCCGGTTACCAGCAGGCATACGTCCTGGGTGTTGCAGCGAATCACCGGGTACTCGGCAGACAGCCCTGGCACGCGTACTTCCTGCTTGAGTTCCAGGCGGTCGATCCAGGTTTGCGCCTCGGGGGCGAACATGGTGATCAACATCACCTTGGGCTTGATCGGTGCGGGGTTATCCGCCAGCACTACGTGGGGCAGCAGGGCGAGGCCGACGGCCAGCGAGATACGAGTCAGTGCGTTCATGTACAGCTCCTTGATCAGAATTGGTAACCCACGCCGGCGTAGTAACCCCAGCCATCAGAGCGGGCGCGGAAGTTGCCTTCGCCGAAATTCAACTCGCTGCCGTCTTCCCAGTTGCCACCGTTGTGAAAGTAGCGACCCACCAGGGTAAAGCGCAGGTGGGTGAACGCGTACAGCAACACGTTGGTAGCCACCAGGGAATTGGCGGTGCGCGCCGGGTTGTCCTTGTGCAGGTCCGAGCCGAAGTCGTAGTTGGTAAAGCCGATATAGGTCAGCGAAGCACCGTTGTCGAACTTGCCGATGGGCACGATGTACTTCATCTGCGCGCGGTAGCCATCCCAGGAATATTCATTGCTGGCGCCGTAGTTTTCCCACTGGTAGCGGCCATAAAAGTTGGCCGACAGGTTGACCCGCGAGTGGGTGTCGATATCGGTGCCCAGGCCGCTGTACAGGGTATTGGCGCGGTTTTCCTTATGGCTGCCGTGATCGTAGATCCAGTCAAAGGCCACATACCACTCCTTGAACGGGCCGATCGCCAGGCTGCGCCCTGCGAGGTAGTCGATGGAGATCCGCGGTTCATGCTCCATGAATACCGGCGAGCCATGGTCCCATACACCTTTGTCATTACTGTTACCGATGGTGAGGATCTTCGGCACGTCGATATAGCCATACAGCTCAAAGGGCCCCTTGCGCCCGAAGTACTCGTACTCCAGGTAGACGTCATCCTGGGGCTTGGGGCCGAAGCTGATGTCTTTGCTGCCGATCAGCGTCAGGTCCTGGTTGAACCACTCCGACAGGTAAACGCCTTTTTTCGCCGGTGGGCTGGCCTCAGGGCTAAGGGTTTCGCCCTGGGCTGAATCATCGACGGGCTTTTGCTGCGCCAAAATGGGGCCACTGAGTACTCCCGTAACGGCGGCCAGTAGCAGGGAAACACCAAGGCAAGCACGAGGCTTAGAGGTGGGATGCATTGAAAGTCCTTATTCGTACGCGGTTTAACCCGATTCGTCGGGTAGGGCTGAACTTGGCTGCCAAGTTCGTTCCGCAAACGTTTGCACAGGCTGTACCAACTTGTGCCAATGGCTTGAACTGTTTGGAAAAAATGCGAATTAGCCGACGCTTTGGTCAGAAAACCAGCGGGTTACATGTCATCCTGTGCCCACCCACTGGAGCACCCATATGTTCGATCACTATCTGCGCGCCTGGAGCTTGAGTGCCGATGGCGAGCCTATCGTTACGCCTGGCAGTCACCTTTTGCCGGTGCGCTGGCAAGGCATGGCGGCGATGTTGAAAATTGCCCATACCTCGGAAGAAAAGCTTGGCGGTCGTTTGTTGAGTTGGTGGGCAGGCGACGGCGCGGCGCAGGTGTTTGCCCATGACCACACCGCAGTATTGATGGAGCGCGCCACTGGGCCAGGTTCCTTGATGCGCATGGCCCTCAATGGCCAGGACGACGAAGCCAGCCAGATCGCCTGCGCTACCGTGGCCCGACTGCATGCGCCCCGCGCATCGCCGCCCGAGGGTTTGCTTGGGCTGGATGAATGGTTCAATGCCTTGTGGAACGCCGCCGAGCGTGAAGGTGGCGTGCTACGCGATTGCGCGGCGATGGCCCGTACCTTGTTGGCGGCGCAACAGGATAGGGTGGTGCTGCACGGAGATATCCATCACAACAATATTCTCGACTTCGGCCCTCGGGGCTGGCTGGCGATTGATCCAAAACGGGTGGTGGGTGAGCGCGGCTACGATTACGTCAACCTGATCTGCAATCCGGATTTGCCTACTGCTAGCGACCCGCAGCGTTTCAGCCGCCAGGTCGAGGTGATTACGCAGGCGGCGGGGCTGTCGCGCACGCGTCTGCTGCAATGGGTGGTGGCTCACGCTGGGCTGTCCGCCGCCTGGTTTCTGGAAGATCAGGAGCGCGAGCGCGCCGAGGCTGAGTTGCGGGTGGCTTGCCTGGCGCAACAGGCACTGGGTCAATAGGTGAGCTTGGCGCGTGGTGGTTGATTGGCGATGGAGTTGAATAAATGCAATGCAGTCTGCCGCCGGTATTCGCTCGGCGTCTGATGCATTTCGATGCGAAAATGGCGGTTGAAATTGGACAGGTTGGCGTAGCCCACTTCAAAGCAGATATCCGCCACCGACATCTGGCTTTGCAACAACAACCGGCAGGCACGTTGCACGCGGAACTTGCGCATCAGGTCGATAAAACCGTGGCCGGTGTTGCGCTTGAAAAAACGCGAGAAGCCCGGCTCGCTCATCTCCAATTGCCGCGCAATGTCCGATAGGCGCACGTCGCCGGTCAGTTCGCGCATCAGGTAATCGAAGGCTTTGTTGATGCGATCGGCGCTGCGTGCATCCAGGGTGGGTGCGTAGTACGGGCTGGCCAGGGTCTTGGCCTGTGTGGGCGAGGCGTTCTTCAGGGTGTCGAGCAGCTGCAGGAACAGGGTCAGGCGTTGCAGGCCGTGGGCGCTGCCGATGGCCTCCATCAGCCGTGCCGCACTCGTTGCTGCTTCGCCGCAGAATTCAAGGCCGCATCGCGCCCGTTCAAACAACGGTTGTAGATCGCCGAGCTCAGGCAGGGTGGTGCGCAGGGCGAGGAGGGCGGCGCCGTCGAACTGCAGCACCACGTCTCGGCCGCTCAGGTATTCGCCCGGCGCCAGGTCGCCGATCCAGTCGTGGGGCAGGTCAGGGCCGATCAACGCGACATGACCGGCGCCAAACGCACCAATATAGTCGCCCGCCACCAGCTTGCCGCTGCCCTGGCGGATCAGGTGAATCTCGAACTCGGGATGATGGTTCCAGCGCGCCAGTTCATAGGGATAGTCATGTTCGAACCAGCGAAAACCATGCTCCGGTTCGGGCAGGATCACTTCAAGCTCCGCAGGGCGGTGCTCGAACAGGCTGGTGCAGCTGATGGGCATGGTGCTGCCTCTTGTGGTTGTGCAATGGACTCAAAATACGCGCACCGGCAATCAGTGTGCTACCCCGATTTTGCGTTGCACTGGTACTTTTTTGATCCTGGGCTTGAGGTCAAAAAAGTATCAGCCGCACAGTCGCCAGTCGTTTGTAAGGGCCAGGCCGAGCTGCTGTAATCGAGGCACGCCCACAAAAACAACAGGTGCAATGTGCCGGCGACCCGAACTCATTTTTACAGGACACCGCGATGAAACGACTCGAAGGTAAAAGCGCGTTGATCACCGGATCGGCGCGGGGTATCGGCCGAGCGTTTGCCCAGGCCTATATTGCTGAAGGCGCTACCGTTGCCATTGCCGACATCAATCTGCAACGCGCCCAGGCCACCGCTGCCGAATTGGGCCCCCAGGCTTATGCCGTGGCGATGGACGTCACCGATCAAGCTTGCATCGACGCCGCCATCGCCGCGGTCGTGGCCCATGCCGGCAAGCTGGATATCCTGATCAACAATGCTGCGCTGTTCGACCTGGCACCTATTGTCGACATTACCCGCGACAGCTTTGAGCGGCTGTTCTCGATCAACGTCGCCGGCACCCTGTTCACGCTACAAGCCGCGGCGCGGCAGATGATCAGCCAGGGCCATGGCGGCAAGATCATCAACATGGCCAGCCAGGCCGGACGGCGGGGTGAGCCGTTGGTAGCCGTCTATTGTGCGACCAAGGCGGCGGTGATCAGCCTGACGCAATCGGCGGGGTTGAACCTGATCAAGCAGGGCATCAACGTCAATGCCATCGCCCCGGGCGTAGTGGACGGCGAGCACTGGGACGCCGTTGATGCGCTGTTTGCCAGGCATGAGGGGCTGGCACCTGGCGAGAAGAAAAAGCGGGTAGGGGATGAGGTACCGTTCGGGCGCATGGGCACGGCGCAAGATCTGACCGGAATGGCGATCTTCCTGGCGTCGAAGGAAGCCGATTATGTGGTGGCCCAGACCTACAACGTGGATGGCGGCAACTGGATGAACTGAAGCCTCGCACCGTTAAAAACATGGGAGGGTCGGTGCGACGATTCGACTTGTACCCATGGCGGTGTTGCCAGCCATCTATAAAGTGACTGACACTCCGTCACCTGGGGCCTGCCACCGGAGAATCACCATGACCCTTGCGAAAACCGCCATCGCCTCATTCGACGTCGACGCGCAGAAAAGCTTCACGCCTTTGTGCCCCAACGAATTGCCGGTGGTCGGAGGCGACCGCATTGGCGCCGAACTCAACTACATGGCCAGCCTCGCCGGTCATCGCATCGGCAGCAAGGACGCCCACACCCCGCACGCCCCTTGGGTGGTCGCGCAGCACAGCCAGATGTTGCAGCCCACTGGCCTTGCCCACGCCGATGTCACCTGGGTCAGCCACTGCGTGCCGGGTACCGAAGGCTTCACGTTGCTCGACGAACTGCCAGCGCCTTATGACTATGACTACTTCATCTGGAAGGGCGTCGAACCCGACCTGCACCCTTATGGCGCCTGCTACCACGACCTGCACGACAAACTGTCCACCGGCGTCATCGAGTACCTCAAGGCCCGAGGGGTGGTGCGTGTGATCGTCGGCGGCCTGGCTTTGGACTACTGCGTCAAGACCACTGCGTTGCAGTTGCTCAAGGCCGGATTGCAAGTGGTCTTGCACCTGCCGGCGTGCCGCAGCATCAGCGAGGAGGGGGGTGTACAGGCGGTCAATGAGTTGCTCAAGGCGGGTGCTGTCATCAGTAGCACCCGTGATGAGCTGGCTGCGATTGCGCAGCGCTCAAGCCTCAACGCTCAATCGAGCGACTCCACCGCGCATTCCATTCCGGCCTCGCCTGGTTAACCTGGTCCCAATCAATTGAAATCGCCGTCTGCAAGTAACCCTGCATGGCTTCCACCCGTGCCCGGGTCTTTTCGGTGGTGGGCGTCGTCGGGTTCGACGGAATCTGGTCGCCGTCCTCCAGCGCCGGCGCCTGGGCCTCAGCGGTCAGCAAGAACGCCGCGAGTTTCTGCGCCAGTTCCGGCTGGTCATTGCGGGCGATCACGCACTCGGCCACGTTGAGAACCACCGCGCCTTCCTTGGGCTGCGCATATTCCATGGGTATGCCCAACAGCTTCTGCGTGGCGACCTGGGTCGGCGTCAGGGGGAAGAGTGCGGCTTCGTCGGTTTGCACCATCTCGGAGATTTTCGCGGAGCTGGCGATGTATTCCAGTACGTTGGGGCCGACGCTGGTAGGCCAGGCTTTGAAGCCCGGTTCTACATTGGTTTCATCGCCACCCTGGATGCGGTTGAACATCAGGAAACCGTGCAGGCCAAAGGTGGAGGAGGCCAGGGACTGGAACACCACTTTGTCCTTGAAACGCGGGTCGGCCAGGTCCATCCACGAGGTGGGCGCGGACCAGCCCTTGTCCTTGAACATCTTGGCGTTGTAACCCAGGCCGGTGACGCCCAGTGTTACGGCCACGGCTTCGTCCTTGATTCTGGCCTTGGCCGGGATCTGCTCCAGGGTCGGGCTTGGCGTGAGCTTGTCGCACAGACCCATGGAGATCGCGCGGTACATGATGCCGTCGTCGAGGAACATGACGTGCATCTGCGGGTTGGCCTTGTTGGCCTGGACCTTGGCAAGGATGTCCGAGGAGGTGCCGGGTACGATCACCACCTTGACGTTGTTGGCTTTCTCGAAGGCGGGCAGCACCTTGTCGGCGTACACCCGTTCCATGGTACCGCCGTTCATGCCCAGGTACAGCGTGGGGGCGGCATGGGCGGTGCCGGTGAGCAAGGCGAGGGACAAGCAGGATAAAGCGATGCGTGAGTACATGGATGTTTTTCCTCTCAGGCTTGGAAACGACGGATGGAAAACGCTTCGATGGGCTGGCGGCTGGCCCCTGCGCAGACAATCTCTGCCAGGGCTTCGCCGACTGCGGGGCCGAGCTGGAACCCGGCCCCGGCGAAGCCGAAACCGTGGAGCAGGCCAGGTTGGGTGCTGCTGGGGCCGATCACCGGTTCGTGATCGGGCAAGTAACCTTCGGTGCCGCTCCAGGTCCGTATCGCCTGGGCACCCTTGAGAAATGGATAGAGTTCGCTGGCATTGCGCAGAATTTCCAGCAGCGCGGCCTGACCTGGCCTGGCTTGCTGTGGGCCGAGGGCAAAGCCGCGACCGCCGCCGAGGATGCAGTTGCCCCTGGCGACTTGCCGCGCATAGACCCCTCCGCCCTCGACACCCGTACTGACAGTCATCACCACCGGCAGTGGTTCGGTGACCAGCATCGCCGGGTGCGCCGAGGTAATCGGTACTGGCTCGTCAAACTGTGCAGCGACACTGCCGGCCCAGGCACCGGCGCAGTTGAGCAGCCAGGGGGCTTGCAGATGCAAGCCATTGGCACAGTGCACCTGGAACTGTTGGCTGTTGTGCTCGATGCGGATCACTTCGGCTTGCTCGTACACCTCGGCGCCGTGGCGTAGGGCGGCACGGGCGAAGGCCGGGGCCACTAGTCGCGGGTTGGCATGTCCGTCTTCCGGGCACAAGGAGGCACCCACTGCCACGTCGCCCACCCAGGGGAAACGCCCGCGCAACTCAGTGCGATCCAACAGCTGCAAGCCCAGGTCGAAGCCACGGGTTTTTTCGGCATACGCATGCAGCGCAGCAAAATCTGCCGGGCTGCGCGCCAGCTTCAAATGCCCGCAGCGCACGTACTCGCCACTAATGCCAATCAAGCCTGGCAAGTCGGCCCACAGTTGATGGGCGCGCTGGGACAACGGTAACTGATGCAAGGGCCGGCCCTGGCGGCGCACGCCGCCATAATTGACGCCGCTGGAGTGCGAGCCACAAAAATCCCGTTCCACCAGCGCCACCCGCTGGCCTTTTCGCGCGAGTGTCAAAGCTGCCGAAGCGCCGACAATCCCGCCGCCCAGGACGATGACGTCGATCATGGTTGCCCCTCCACGCCAAACGGCAGCGGCTTGATCGGCGCTTGGCCCCGCAGGCGTCCGACTTGTTCGATGCCACGCCCGCTGCGCTGGGCGACAATTTCCGCCGTCGCCAACCCGCACATCCGTCCCTGACAGCGGCCCATGCCAATGCGGCAATGGGCTTTGACCCGATTTATTTCCCAGTGACCCTCATCCACTACTGCCCGCACTTCACCGACGCTGACCTCTTCGCAGCGGCACAGAATCAGTTCGTCGGGGGCTTGCACAGCCCATTGTTCGGGGAAAGGGAACGCGGTTTCCAGGCCCTGACGAAAGCCCTGGATCCTCGCCAACTGCTTTTGCAGCGTATCCTGGCGGTGCTGATCGACCGAAATGCCGGCATCCTCCAGCAGCGCCAACGCCGCACATTCGCCAGCCATCTGCGCCGCATCCGCGCCCATGATCCCTGCGCCATCGCCAGCCAGATACACCGCCTCGACGCTGCTGCGCCCAGCGCAGTCCCGCTGCGGCAACCAGGCGCGGTTGAGATTATTCCAGGCAAAGTCACAGCCGAGTAAATCCGCTAGCTGCGTTTCGCTGCGCAGGGCATGCGCGAAGGCCACCGCATCGCATTCCAGTGTCTGTTCGCCCCAGCGAATGCCGTGGACCCGTTGCTCTCCATCGATCTGCGACAGCGTTGCGCCCTGATGCACGGCAATCCCATGGGCCGCCAGCCAAGCACGGTAATACAAACCCTTTGCCAGGGTCGCCGGTTGCCTGAGCAACGCCGGTAATGCGCGACATTGGGCACTGAACGGCGCACTGTCGAGCACGGCCAACACCTTGGCGCCCGCCTGGGCATATTGATAAGCGACGAGATAGAGCAGTGGCCCGGAACCACAAAACACTACGCGTTCGCCAATTGCGCAGCCCTGGTACTTCAAGGCGATTTGCGCCGCGCCCAGGCTGTAGACGCCCGGCAAGGTCCAGCCCGGCACCGGCAGGATACGGTCGGTGGCGCCGGTGGCGACAATCATGCGCGAATACTCAACGCTGTCGATGCGACCGCTGGTGAGCAGGTCGAGACGGTTGTCCTCGGCGTTCCATACCAGGGTTTGCGGCCGGTAGTCGATCAACGGCGCAAGCTCGTCCATGATGCGATGCACGGTCTGCGCCTTGCTCGCTTCAAAGCCGTAGAGTTGTTTGGCCGAGCGCTGGAAGTTTGCCGGTTGGCGCCGATATATCTGCCCGCCGCCGCGCAGGTTCTCATCGATCAAGCAGGGTTTTATGCCGTGATCGAGCAGCGTACGTGCGGCAGCGATGCCTGCTGGGCCTGCGCCTACAATTGCCACGGGCTTCATGGCTGCCGTCCTGGATCGCGGCTGATCGCGTGACCTTCTTCGAGCAACGTCGAGCAGGCCCGTACGCGTCGCCCATCGGCAAGCCGCACCCAACAATCCTGGCACGCGCCCATCAGGCAAAAACCGGCGCGGCGTTCGGCGCTGAAATCGCTGCCGCGCAGATGGTCGGCGCAGGTCAGCATGGCAGTCAGCAAGGTATCGCCCAGCAGCCCGGTGGCCGGTTGCCCATCAAGGGTGAACGCCAGGGCTGGGCGCTGGGTTTCGGTCAGCCGCTTGAACAGCGCCATCAGTGTTTCCCCACCAGTACACGGTCCAGGCCGTAGACCCGATCGAGCAGAATCATGGTCGCTGCGGTGAGTGCGATCACCAGCGCCGATACCGCCGCCATCATTGGATCGATGGACTCAGTGGCATACACGTACATGCGCACCGGCAGGGTTTGTGTGGCCGGTGAACTGACGAAGATCGACAGGGTCACCTCATCGAAACTGTTGATGAACGCCAGCAACCAACCACCGGCCACCCCAGGCAAAATCATCGGCAAGGTGATTTGCCGGAACAACGTAAAGCGCCCGGCTCCGAGGGATTCGGCGGCCTGCTCGGCACTGCGATCAATCCCGATCGCTGCCGCCAGCACCAGGCGCAGTACATAGGGAGTGATGATCACCACGTGTGCCAGCATCAGCCAGGTAAAGCTGCCATTAACGCCCATCAACGCAAACAGGCGCAGCATCGCCACGCCCAGCACCAGGTGCGGGATGATGATTGGCGACAGAAACAGTGCACTGAAAAAGTTGCGCCCGGGGAACGTATAGCGACTGATCGCCAAGGCCGCCGGTACCGCGATCAAGGTCGCCAGGGACGCGGCGGTAAACGCCAGGATCAGGCTGTTATAGAAGGCCTGGATGAAGTCGGCGCGCTCGAATACGGCGCGAAACCAGCGCAGGGAAAAGCCCGATGTGGGCAGGCTCAAGGTGTTTTCCGGGGTGAACGCCACCAGGCACACCACCACCAGCGGCGCCATCATGAACAGCACCACCAAACCATGGAAACCGAGGGCCAAAGGACCGTTTCTGGACATGCGCTTAAACCCCCAGGGACTTTTTATAGCGGCCTTCGACCATGCGGTTCCAGCTCAGCATGATCAGTAGATTGACCAACAGCAGCACCACCGCAATGGTCGCGCCCATGGGCCAGTTGAGTTCCGAGAGGTATTGGTCATACACCACAGTGGCGACCATTTTCAGACGCCGCCCGCCCAGCAACCCTGGGATTGCGAACGAACTGGCGGCCAGGCCGAACACGATCAAGGTGCCGGACAGCACGCCGGGCATCACTTGCGGCAACACGATCTTGCGCATCACCGTGGCCTGGCTTGCGCCCAGAGACAGCGCTGCTTGTTCCGCCGAGGGGTCGAGCTTTTGCAGGGAGGTCCATACCGGGATGATCATGAACGGCAGCATCACGTGCACGAGCGCGATGATCACGGCGAACGGCGTATACAGCAGCTTCACCGGGCGCCCGCCGACGGCCTGGATCACCTGGTTGACCAGGCCATCGGCGCCGAGCAGCAAGCTCCAGCCAAACGCGCGTACCACCACGGAAATCAGAAGCGGTGTGAGGATCAGGATCAGGAAGACCGACCGCCACGGCGTACCCATGCGGCTGAGGATGTACGCCTCCGGTACCCCGATCACCACGCACAGCAACGTTACCAGCGCACTGATCCAGAAGGTGCGCCAGAAGATCTCGTAGAAATAGGCATCGCTCAACAATGCCAGGTAGTGGGCCAGGGTCCACTGATCGGCCTTTACACCCACCTGGTAATCGAACACGTTGAAGGACAGTACCAGCGTCAAGGCCAATGGCAGGATCAGTAACCCGCCAAACAGCACCAATGCCGGCAACGAGAGCAGGTAGCCGCGATTCATGGGTGCACCTCATCGGCCGCCAGTACCCGTAGCAAATCCGCTTGCCATTGCAGGCCCACTGCCGCGCCGTTGCAAAGCGGTGCGCTGCCATCGTTGCCGCGCACCACGGTAATTTCGCCAAGGGGGGTATGGATGCGATACAACCATTGGCTGCCGAAAAAGTAGCGGTCGAGCACCTGGCCTTGCACGCGGCCTGAACCTGCTTGTACCAATTGGATCTTTTCCGGACGCAGGCTCAGGGTCAGTTGGCCAGCGCCGCCCTGGTGACGCACTTGGGGGACACCGAGCGCGTCGTAGTCGCCGGCCAGCAGGTTGGCCTTGCCGACAAAGTCAGAGATGAAGCGCGTGCGCGGGTGTTCATAGAGTTTGTATGGCGCGTCGATCTGGGTCACGCGCCCGGCCTGCATCACGACCACGCGATCGCTGATGGAGAGCGCTTCGGCCTGGTCGTGGGTGACCATTAAGGTGGTGATGCCCACCGCACATTGAATGCGGCGGATCTCGAACTGCATCTCTTCACGCAGGTTGGCGTCAAGGTTGGACAACGGTTCATCCAACAGCAGAACCGGTGGCTCGATCACCAATGCACGGGCCAGCGCGACGCGTTGGCGTTGGCCGCCGGAGAGTTCCCGAGGGTAGCGTTCGGCATGGGGGGCCAGACGCACCAGTTCGAGTACGGTCTTGACGAGGCTTGCGATCTCGGTGGCCGGTACCTTGCGCATCTTCAAGCCGAAGGCGACGTTGTCGCGCACGCTCATATGGGGAAACAGCGCATAACTTTGGAACACCACGCCCAGGCCACGACTGGCAGGCTTGGCACGGGTGATGTCGCGACCATCGAGCAGGATCTGGCCGCTGCTCACCTCGACAAAGCCGGCGATCATTTGCAGGGTGGTGGTCTTGCCGCAGCCCGAAGGACCAAGCAGGGAAACGAATTCGCCTTTTTCCACCGCGAGGTCGGTGGCAACTACTGCATCAACGGCGCCGTAGCGTTTACTCAAGGCGTTGAGTTGGAGAAATGCCATGTCTGCGATCCACCTTTTATTCCGCCGCGCCGAAGCGCGTTTTTTTGTTTTGGGCAGATGCGAAAAGAGTGTTGCCGGTGCGTTGACGCTCGATCTTGAGTCGGCTGCCAGTTGTTGTTCGTTTCGCCCCTGTGGACGCAGATTAGAGCGAAGACTAGGATGGGCGGAAGATGGAATTTCATTCAGCGGACTACTATTTTAAGATTTATTCACTGAGCAGAATTTATGTTGATATCGAGTGATATGGATTCCATTCAGCGGAATAGCAACGGCAAGGAAGTCGGTGCTGGTGGCGTATCCCGCGTGTTTGCCTTACTACGTGCTCTGGGTGAAGTGCCCGAGGGAGGCGAACGTGTCACCCAGCTCGCCCAACGCGTTGGCCTCTCCCAGCCCACCACTCACCGCTTGCTACGCAGCCTGATGGATGAAGGCATGGTCGAGCAGGATGCGCGCAGTAAACGCTATCGCCTGAGCCTGGAGTTCTTTGCGTTGGCCGCCAATGCCGGCAAGACTGGCAACCTGCGCGATCTGGTGCGCCCAAGCCTGTTGCGCCTGAGTGCATCGTTGGGAGATTCGCTGTTCCTGCTGGCTCGCAGCGGCTTCGACGCCATTTGCCTGGACCGCAGCGAAGGCCCGTACCCGATTCGTACCTTCACCGGTGATATCGGCGGGCGCGTAGCCCTGGGGGTAGGGCAGGGCAGCCTGGCAATTCTGGCCTTTCTGCCGCAGGAAGAGCGCGAGACGGTCATCCGCTACAACCTGCCACGGCTCAAGGATTTTCATTTGTATGACGAAGTGCTGCTGCGCTCCGAAGTTGAGAACGTTCGCAATTTGGGCTACGCGGCACGCAACACCGGGGTGCTGGAAGGTATGGCGGGGTTGGCAGTGCCGATCCTCAACCGCGAGGGGCATGCGGTCGCAGCGTTGAGTGTGGCGACCATCAGTGACCGCCTGGGGCCAAGCCGATTGCCGATGGTGGTGGAATTGCTCAAGCGCGAAGCTGCAGCAATCGGGCCACGCATCAACCCGTTCGACCCTACGTTGCGCAGGCCGTCGCAGACGTTTGGTGGATGAGTGATCTTTGCTAAAGCGCATTAGCATTGGATCCACTTACGGTATAACCCTGCGACGCTTTCGTTATTCGAGGTCCCATTTTTCATGCTGACCCCTTTGCAACGCCCGCTGTGGCAGATCTATCTGATCTTTCTGGCACCGATGGTGCTGTCCAATTTTCTGCAAAGCTTTTCCGGCACCCTCAACGGTATCTATGTCGGGCAAATGCTCGGCACCCAGGCTTTGGCGGCGGTGTCGGGGATGTTCCCCATCGTGTTTTTCTTCATCGCCCTGGTGATCGGCCTGGGGGCGGGCGCCTCGGTGTTGATCGGCCAGGCGTGGGGTGCCCGGGAGACGGGCATGGTCAAGGCGATTACTGGCGCCACTCTGGCCTTGGGCGCACTGGTGGGCCTGATTGCTGCGGTGCTCGGCAGCCTGTTTGCACGGCCGGCGCTGCAGGCATTGGGCACGCCGCTGGATGTGCTCGACGATGCGGTGGGCTATGCCCAGATGATGATGTTGATCATGCCGCTGTTACTGGTGTTCATCCTCTATACCCAATTGCTGCGTGGGGTGAGCGATACGATTTCGCCGTTGCTGGCGTTAATGGTTTCGACCCTGGTGGGCTTGCTGCTGACGCCAGCGCTGATTCGCGGCTGGATCGGCCTGCCGCCCCTGGGCATCCAGAGTGCGGTGTACGCAGGTTTGGTGGGTAATGCGTTGGCCATGCTGTTTCTGGTCCTGCGCCTGCGGCATAAAAACCATGTGATGGCACCGGATCGCGAGCTGCTCGCGGCTTTACGCCTGGACCGCGTCATCCTCGGTAAAGTGCTGCGCATCGGCCTGCCGACAGGCTTGCAGATGGTGGTGTTGTCGTTGTCGGAATTGGTCATCCTGGCCCTGGTCAATAGCCACGGCTCCCAGGCCACGGCGGCTTATGGCGCAGTGACGCAGATCGTCAACTACGTGCAGTTCCCGGCGCTGTCGATTGCCATCACCGCCTCGATCCTCGGTGCCCAGGCGATCGGCGCCGGGCGTCTGGAGCGCATCGGGCCGATCCTGCGCACGGGGTTGGTGATCAACCTGTGCCTGACCGGTGGCCTGATTGTGCTCGGTTATGGGTTGTCGCACTGGTTGCTGGGGCTGTTCATCACTGACGACAGCGCCCGGATCAGAGCCGAACACCTGCTGCACATCATGCTCTGGAGCATCCTGGTGTTCGGCTTCCAGGCGGTGATCGGCGGCATCATGCGCGCCAGCGGCGTGGTGCTGATGCCGGTGGCGATCTCGATTTTCTGCGTGCTCTGCGTGGAGCTGCCGATGGCTTATCTGTTCAACGCACACTTCGGGTTGGAGGGGGTGTGGATGGCGTTCCCGGTGACCTACCTGGCAATGCTGGTATTGCAGACCGCGTATTACCGGCTGGTATGGCGGCATAAGCAGATCAAGCGGTTGGTTTGAGGCTAAGCCCGCGCAATAACACCTCCAGGCCTTGCAAGCCTTCCTCCAGCCGCGCGCCCGGGTGTGCATCCCGGGCGATCCACAACGCCGTGTTGACCAGGCTGCCGTTGATCAACTGCGCCAGTGCCTGGCTGGGTGCCGGCGCGACCCATCCGGCTTGCATCAGGGCTTCCAGGAGTTGGCGCAACGACTCAACACAGTGATGTTGTGAGCCGGTATCCCCCAGCACCGCTGGCGCATCCTGCAACACAATGCGCTGGATTTCCGGATCCTGGGCCATGCGCAGATAAGCTCGGCAGCGTTCGCAAAACCCGCTCCACACCTCTGTGGCCTGCGCGCTGATGCGTTGCAAGCGCTCGTCCATCTCGCTGTCGAGCTGGGCGACTACGGCTGCCAGCAAGCCTTTTTTGTCACCAAAGTGATGGTACAACGCACCGCGCGTCAGCCCGGCTTGAGCGGTAAAGTCATCCATCGAGGTATGGGCATAGCCTTGGGTGGCGAATGCCCGGCGCGCACTTGCGATCAGGCGGGCGCGAGTCTCTTCGATCATTTCGGCACGGGCTCGGCTCATGGAAGTCTCATCGGTTGGTGATTGACATACGGTGCGTATGCGAAGCATGATCCCTCACATACGCACCGTATGTATTCTGCCCGGATCGCTTCAGATAGCAAGGCCGCGGCTTGAGCAAGAGGTTACGCAGGATGGCAAACCCTTACGCCGAATTATTCCAGGTCCCAGGCGCCCGAGCCTTTGTGCTCGCAGGCATGTTGGCGCGTATGCCAATCTCGATGACCGGTATCGGCCTGATCACTATGCTCGCCCAAGTCCATGGCGGTTATGGGCTGGCGGGGTCGGTGGCGGCGGTGTTTGCCCTGGCCACGGCGTTTTGTGCGCCGCAAGTGTCGCGTTGCGTGGACCGCTACGGCCAGGGCAAGGTCCTGCCGATAGCTGCACTGATCGGCGGCGGGGCGCTATTGATGTTGTTGCTGTGTACGCGTTTGCAGGCACCAAGCTGGACGCTGTTCCTGTTTGCTGCGCTGGCCGGCTGCATGCCCAATATGTCCGCCATGGTGCGGGCGCGCTGGACCGAGTTGTACCGCGGCCAGCCCAGGCTGCAAACCGCGTTTGCTCTGGAGTCGGTGCTGGATGAGGTGTGCTTTATTATCGGCCCACCCATTTCTGTGGGCCTGAGCGTGGTGCTGTTCCCTGAAGCCGGCCCATTGGTGGCGGCGTTGTTGCTGGCGGTGGGCGTCACCACCTTTGTATTGCAGCGGCAAACCGAGCCACCCATACACGAGCACCACGGCGCGCATGGCCGCTGGCTGATCGCTTCCCCTGCGGTTTTGATCCTGATGACCTTGCTGCTGGCCATGGGCGTGATCGTTGGCGTGGTGGACGTGGTCAGTGTGGCGTTCGCCCAGCATCAGGGCCAGCCGGCGGCGGCGAGTATTGTGCTGTCGGTGTACGCCATCGGTTCGTGCCTGGCTGGATTGGCCTTCGGGACCCTCAAGCTCAAGGCGCCGTTGCCGTGTCAGTTCCTGTTCTGCGGCGTGGCCACGGCGTTGACTACCTTGCCCTTGTTGTTGGTGAGCAACATCCCCGCCCTGGCCGTCGCCATATTTATCTCCGGCCTGTTCTTTGCGCCTACCTTGATCGTGTCGATGGCCATGGTCGAGCAGATCGTTGCGCCCAGCCGCCTCACCGAAGGCATGACCTGGCTGATCACCGGGTTGAGCATCGGCGTTGCTATCGGCGCCGCCAGTTCTGGTTGGATGATCGATCATTTCGGCGCGACCAGTGGATTCTGGGTGGCGCTGGCGGCGGGGGCGGTGGTGTTGTGCTCGGCTGCATTGGGTTACCGGCGTTTAGGATGAAGGGGCTACGGAGCACTCCCGGTCAAGAAAATCATTTACGGCTGCGCTGTGTTCAACCGAGCCTCTATAGCCTTTGTGTTGCAGTTGGCGATTCATTGTGCGGATTTTCCTCACTTAAACGGCTGGATAACTTGGCCTCGGCAAGCCTGAATCTTACGCATCGCTGAAAATATCGGCCGCGCACGCTTTTTTTTCGTAGGACGTTTCCCGCCAGCCCGCATTCCCCGCGGATAACGGCCGCCTATCCCCCCGCTAATTTTTCCCTTCCCGGTTCGTTTTATAGGGACGACGTGCCTTTGTGCTTCCCGCCTATTGCCCCGGATTCGAAGAAATGAATGCTGAAGACTCCTTGAAACTTGCTCGCCGGTTTATCGGGCTACCCCTGGAAAAACGCCAACTGTTCCTGCAAGCCCTGCAGAAAGAGGGCGTGGATTTTTCCAGGTTTCCGATACCGGCAGGGGTGGAGGTTGAGGATCGCCAGGCGCTTTCCTACGCGCAGCAGCGCATGTGGTTTCTCTGGCAATTGGACCCGGCCAGTGGCGCCTACAATTTGCCTGGCGCGGTGCGCTTGACCGGCGCGCTGAGCCTGCCTGCGATGGAGCAGGCGTTCGCCAGCCTGGTGGCGCGCCACGAAACCCTGCGCACCGTGTTCCAGCGTCAGGCCGACGAGCGCTTGACGCAGGTGGCGGTAGAACCGGCGGTGAATGTCGAGCAGTTGGACGTCAGCGTCTTGCCAGCCGCCGAGCGCGAGCAGGCCGTCAGCGACGCCGCTACCCGCCAGTCCCTGTTGCCGTTCGACCTGGAGCACGGCCCGCTGCTGCGCGTGCAACTGCTCAAACTCGCCGATCAAGAGCACGTGCTGCTGCTGACCCTGCATCACATCGTCTCTGATGGTTGGTCGATGAACGTGCTGATCGACGAGTTCATTCGTTGCTATGACGCCCATGAGCGCAACCAAGAACCGCAATTGCCGGCGCTGCCGATCCAGTACAGCGACTATGCCCTGTGGCAACGGCGCTGGCTGGAAGCGGGGGAGCAGGCGCGCCAGTTGGAATACTGGCAGGCGCGCCTGGGCGACGAGCATCCGGTACTGGAACTGCCCACCGACCACCCACGCCCGGCGATGCCCAGCCATCAAGGCACGCGGCATAACTTCGCGATTGATCCGGCATTGGCGGCGCAACTGCGCAGTTGCGCGCAAAAACACAACGTCACTTTGTTCATGCTGCTGCTGGGCGCGTTCAATGTGCTGCTGCATCGCTATACGGGCCAGGGTGATATCCGTGTCGGCGTGCCGATTGCCAATCGCAACCGCACTGAAGTCGAAGGGCTGATCGGTTTCTTCGTCAACACTCAGGTGTTGCGCACCGAACTGAGCGGGCAAACCCGCGTCACCGAGCTGTTGCAAGGCATCAAGGAACACGCCCTGGGTGCCCAGGCCCATCAGGAATTGCCCTTCGAGCGCCTGGTAGAAGCGCTGAAAATCGAGCGCAACCTGAGTCACACGCCGCTGTTCCAGGTGATGTACAACCACCAGCCGGTCGTCGCCGACATCGCTTCGGTCAGTACCGCGTCCGGCCTGGAGCTGGCCCTGGTGGAATGGCAAGGCCGCACCACGCAGTTCGACCTGACCCTGGACACTTATGAAAAATCCGGCACCCTGCACGCCGCGCTGACCTACGCCAATGACCTGTTTGACGCGCCGACCATCGACCGCATGGCCCAACACTGGATCAGCCTGTTGCAGGCGATGGTGGTGGATGGCGAACAGCGTATCGGCGAATTGTCGATGCTTGATGCCCAAGAACAGCACCGGCTGGTTCACACCTGGAACCAGACTGCCGAGTCATACCCAACCGAACGCGCAATTCATCACCTGATCGAAGACCAGGTTCAGCGCACCCCGGATGCACCGGCACTGGTATTCGGTACAACCACCTTGACCTACGCCCAGCTCGACAGCCGGGCCAACCAGCTGGCCCACGCCTTGTGCGAGCAGGGCGTAGGCCCCGACGTGCTGGTGGGAATCTGTGTCGAGCGTTCCGTCGAAATGGTCATCGGCCTGCTGGCGATTCTCAAGGCCGGTGGCGCCTACGTACCTCTCGACCCCGAGTATCCCCAGGAACGCCTGGCCTACATGATCGAAGACAGCGGCATTCGGTTGCTGCTCAGCCAGCAAAGCCTGCTGGCCGCGCTGCCGGCTGCTGGAATTCAGGTGATCGCTCTGGATCAGCCCACGCTGTGGCTCGACGGCTACAGCCGCGAAACGCCCGCCGTGGCGGTCCATGCCCTCAACCTCGCCTATGTGATCTACACCTCCGGCTCCACCGGCAAGCCCAAGGGCGCTGGCAACAGCCACCGTGCGTTGGTCAACCGTTTGAGTTGGATGCAGCAGGCCTATGGTCTGGATGCCAGTGATGCAGTGTTGCAGAAAACCCCGTTCAGCTTCGACGTGTCGGTGTGGGAGTTCTTCTGGCCGCTGATGACCGGTGCGCGCCTGGTGGTCGCGGCGCCTGGGGAGCACCGTGAACCGGCGCGCCTGATCGAAACCATCGGCCGGCACGCCATCACCACGTTGCACTTCGTGCCGTCGATGCTGCAGGTGTTTATCCATGAGCCGGGCGTTCAAACGTGTGCGAGCCTCACGCGCATCGTGTGCAGTGGCGAAGCCTTGTCCCTGGATGCGCAACTGCAGGTGTTCGCCAAGTTGCCGGGTGCGGCGCTGTACAACCTCTATGGCCCGACCGAAGCGGCCATTGACGTCACCCACTGGACCTGCATCGACGAAGGCGCCGACAGCGTGCCCATCGGCCGCCCGATCGCCAACCTCGCCACCTATGTGCTCGACGCCCAACTCAACCTGGTGCCTGACGGTGTAGCTGGCGAGCTGTACCTGGGCGGTACTGGCCTGGCGCGCAGTTATCATCGGCGCCCGGCGTTGACCGCCGAACGTTTTGTGCCAAGCCCGTTCGTGACGGGTGAGCGGCTGTATCGTACCGGTGACCGTGTGCGCCAGCGCGCCGAGGGTGTGATCGAATACCTCGGCCGCCTCGATCACCAGGTCAAGTTGCGCGGCTTGCGTATCGAACTGGGCGAAATCGAAACCCGCCTGATGCAGCACCTGCAAGTTCGCGAAGCGGTGGTGTTGGTGCATGGTGGCAAACAATTGGTCGCGTACCTGGTGTGTGAAGGCGAGGAGCCGACCGACCTCAAGGCCTGGCTGCTCGGCAGCCTGCCGGAATACATGGTGCCGACCCACTTCGTCACCCTGGCCAAGCTGCCGGTGACCGCCAACGGCAAGCTTGACCGCAAGGCATTGCCAGTGCCGGATGCAGCGCTGCAACAGGCGTTTATCGCCCCGCAAGGCGACCTGCAAACAGCCCTGGCGGCGATCTGGAGCGATGTGCTCGGCGTTGAACAGGTCGGCCAGGACGATAACTTCTTCGAGCTGGGTGGCGACTCGATCATTTCTATCCAGGTGGTCAGCCGCGCCCGCCGGGCCGGTATCCGACTCAGCCCCCGGGACCTGTTCCAGTACCAAAGCATCCGCAGCCTTTCGCGGGTGGCCAGCTTCGACCAGGTCAGCCTGATCGACCAGGGCCCGGTCAGTGGCGAGGTGATTCTGACCCCAGTGCAACAGCACTTTTTCACCCAGGCGATCCCGGCACGTCATCACTGGAACCAGTCGTTGCTGCTGACCCCGCGAGAGGCGTTGCAGCCCGCGCGGCTGGAAGCGGCCTTGAACCAGTTGATCCAGCATCACGACGTCTTGCGCCTGCGTTTTGTGCAGCAGGCGGATGGCTGGCATCAGAGCCATACGGCACCCCTCGCCGAGCCGCTGCTGTGGCAGTGCCACGCCAACATCGACGCCGAGTTGGCAGCGCTGTGTGACGAAGCCCAGCGCAGCCTCGACCTCGAACAAGGCCCGCTGATACGCGCTGCATTGGTGAGCATGGCCGATGGCAGCCAACGCTTGCTGCTGGTGATCCACCACCTGGTCGTCGATGGTGTGTCCTGGCGCATCCTGCTCGAAGACCTGCAACAGGCTTACCGCGAACAGTCGCTGCCGGCGAAAACCAGCGCGTACCAGCATTGGGCGCAGCAACTTCACGACCACGCGCAAACCCTCGACGAGCAACTGCCGTACTGGCAGGCGCAATCGGTCGACACCGATCTACCTTGCGACCACCCCGAGGGCGGCCTGCAAAACCGCCTGGGCACCAGACTGGAAACCCGCCTCGACGCCGAGCAAACCCGCCGGTTGCTGCAAGACGCACCGGCGGCCTATCGCACCCAGGTCAACGACCTGCTGCTGACCGCCCTGGCGCGGGTGATCAGCCGCTGGAGCGAACAACCCGCTGCGCTGATCCAGCTCGAAGGCCATGGCCGCGAAGACCTGTTCGACGACATCGACCTGAGCCGCACCGTCGGCTGGTTCACCAGCCTGTTCCCGGTGCGTCTGCACGCCGAAGGCGAGTTGTCCGATGCGATCAAATCGGTCAAGGAGCAACTGCGCGCCGTGCCCGACAAGGGCCTGGGTTACGGTCTGCTGCGTTACCTGGGGTCGCCGCAAGCCCGCGAAAGCCTGGCGAACCTCGCCGCGCCACGCATTACGTTCAACTACCTGGGCCAGTTCGACCGTCAGTTCAATGAGTCGGCACTCTTCGTACCGGCCAGTGAAGGCAGCGGCCAAGCCCAGGATCCCGAGGCACCGCTGGCCAACTGGTTGACAGTGGAAGGGCAGGTGTATGGCGGTGAGTTGGCGCTGCAATGGGGCTTCAGTCGTGAGATGTTTGACGTGTCGAGCGTCCAGCGTCTGGCGGATGAATACACCGCTGAACTCAAGGCGTTGATCGAACATTGCTGTGCTGCTCCGGCAGGGCAGGTGACCCCGTCGGATTTTCCGTTGGCACGTCTTACTCAGCAGCAACTGGATGCATTGCCCGTGGCGGGGTCGGCCATTGCCGATCTTTACCCGCTGTCGCCGATGCAGCAGGGCATGTTGTTCCACACGTTGCTTGCGCCCGAGGCCCAGTCTTATATCAACCAGTTGCGCCTCGACATCGAAGGGCTCGACCTGTTGGCCTTCGGGCGTGCCTGGCAGGCCGCGCTGGATCGCCATGACACCCTGCGCAGCAGCTTCCACTGGCTGGGCATGGACAGTGCTCACCAGTTGATCCAGCACCAGGTCGACCTGCAACTGCAAGTGATTGAAGACCCGTATGCCGACTTCGACGCCCTGGCCCAGGCTGAACGTGAGCGCGGTTTCGCACTGGATGCCGCGCCGCTGTTTCGCCTGACCCTGGTGCGCGGTGCGGGCGCGGCCTGGCACCTGATTTTTACCAGCCACCACATTCTCATGGATGGCTGGAGCAACGCGCAGTTGCTTGGCGAAGTCATTGCTCACTACGCAGGCCAGGCTGTGCCCGCACCACTGGGGCAGTGGCGCGATTACCTGGGCTGGTTGCAACAGCAAGGCGCTGGCGAAGCGTTCTGGAAAGCCGCACTGGCAGCATTGCCGGCGCCGACCTTGCTGGCCCAGGCACTGCGCAAGCCGGTGGACGGGATCGGCATGGCGGACCATCACGTGGCGCTGGACAGCGACGTTACCCGACGTCTCGGCGAGTTTGCGCGCCAGCACAAAGTGACCCTCAATACTGTGCTGCAAGGCGCCTGGGGCCTGCTGTTGCAGCGCTACACAGGCCAGGATTGCGTGGCCTTCGGCGCCACCGTGGCCGGGCGTTCCGCGCCATTGCCAGGGATCGAGCAGCAACTGGGCCTGTTCATCAATACCTTGCCGATCATCAGTGCAGCCTCGCCAGCCCAGTCAGTCGCAAGCTGGCTCGGCGAGTTGCAAGCGCTCAACCTCAGCCTGCGCGACCATGAGCATGTACCGCTCTACGATATCCAGGCTTGGGCCGGCCATCACGGCGCGCTGTTCGATACCTTGCTGGTGTTCGAAAACTTCCCGGTTGCCGAGGCGCTCAAGCAAGGCGCGCCGGCTGGCCTGACCTTCGGCCGCCTGCACAACCATGAACAAACGCACTACCCATTGACCCTGGGCATTGAGCTGGGGGCCAACCTGCGCCTGGAGTTCAGCTACGACCGTTCGCTGTTCAGCGAGCCGCAAGTCGCGCACCTGAGCGCCAACCTGCAACACCTGCTGGCGCAATTGCTCGCCGATGCCCATGTGCCCCTTGGTAACCTGCGCCTTCTCGACGCCACCGCACAGCAGAATATGCTCGCTCTCAGCCGGTCGGCCGCGGCTGCCCAAGGTGACGAGCGCGTGCATCAACGCATCGCTGCCCAAGCCCAGGCCACCCCAGACGCCATGGCTGTGCTGGCCGGTGGCGAAGGCTTGACGTACGCGGAGCTAAACCAGCGGGCCAATCGTCTGGCCCATCGCCTATTGGAGCTTGGTGTCGGTCCCGGACAAAGGGTGGGCCTGGCTTCGCGTCGTGGCCCGCAGTTGATTGTCAGCCTGTTGGCGGTACTCAAAAGTGGCGCGGCCTACGTACCGCTGGACCCGAAATACCCCGTCGAACGCCTGGCCTACATGCTCGCCGACAGCCGACTCAACCTGCTGCTCAGCGAAGTGGGTTTGCTCGTGGATCTGCCATTGCCCCAAGGACTGGCACGTGTGGATTTCACCGCCTGCGGTGACGAGCTGGCCGGCTACCCGGCGACCAACGTGCCCAACCCTGCCGCCGCTGGTGATCTGGCATATGTGATCTACACCTCGGGCTCCACCGGTCAGCCCAAAGGTGTGGCCATCGATCATGCCGCCCTCCGTCAATTCTGCGACAGTGCCACGCTGTACAGCCGCTTGAGTGCCGAGGATCGCGTCTTGCAGTTTGCGACCTTCAGTTTCGACGGTTTTGTCGAGCAGTGCTTCCCGCCCTTGTGTGTGGGCGCAGCGTTGATCATGCGCGGTGATGAGCTGTGGGACGCCGGGCAACTGGCGCGGGAGATCGTCGAGCAAGGCGTAACCCTGGCCGACTTGCCGGCGGCCTACTGGTACCTGTTGGCGCAGGAATGTGCAGTGCACTGCCGCTCCCTGGGCAAGCTGCGCCAGGTGCATGTGGGCGGTGAAGCCATGGCGGTGGAGGGTGTACGTGCCTGGTATGCCGCAGGGCTTGGCGATGTGCGCCTGGTCAATACCTACGGGCCGACCGAAGCCACGGTGGTGTCCAGCGTGCATGACTGCCAGTTGACCGATGCCAACGACGCGTACGGCGTGCCGATTGGGCAGGCGATTGCGGGGCGTGCGCTGTATGTGCTCGACAGCGGTTTCGAACTGCTGAGCACCGACGGTGTGGGCGAGTTATGCATCGGCGCCGAGGCGGGCTTGGCCCAGTGCTACTTCGATCGCCCGGCGCTCACCGCCGAGCGCTTCTTGCCGGACCCATTTTCCGCCACGCCCGGTGCGCGGCTTTATCGCAGTGGCGACCTGGCCCGGTACAACGCGGCGGGGGCGCTGGAATACGTGGGGCGTATCGACCATCAGGTGAAGATTCGCGGCCTTCGTATCGAAATGGGCGAGATCGAAGCCAGCCTGCAAGCCTTGCCCGACGTGCGTGAAGCGGCGGTGATTGCCCAGCCGAGCGCAATCGGCATGCAGTTGGTGGCGTATGTGGTACCCGCCGACGATCAGCCGTTGGAAACGCAGGCACTGGCCACTCGCTTGCGTCAGGCGTTACCGGATTACATGGTGCCGGGACATTGGGTGGTACTCGATGCCTTGCCGCTCAACAACAATGGCAAGCTCGACCGCCGGGCGCTGCCGGCACCGGATCTGAGCCAGGCGTGCGCCGTGTACGTGGCACCTCAGAGCCCTTTGCAGGTGCAGTTGGCAGCGATCTGGCAAGCGGTGCTGCACGTAGAGCGGGTTGGCCTGGACGACCACTTCTTCGAACGCGGCGGTCACTCGTTGCTGGCGACTCAAGTGATCTCACGGATGCGTCACGACCTCAAGCTGGACGTGCCGTTGCGGGCCCTGTTCGAACAGCCGACGCTGGCAGCCTTCGCGGCGGCTTGCGCAGACTTGACCGCCGATACTGCGCCATCGATCCAAGCGCTTGGACGTGAGCAGCCGCTGGCGTTGTCCTTTGCTCAGGAGCGTCAATGGTTCCTGTGGCAATTGGACCCGGCCAGCGCGGCTTACCATGTACCGACTGCATTGCACGTGCGCGGTCAACTCGACAGTGCGGCACTTGCACGCGCCGTCCAGGCCCTGGTGCAGCGTCATGAGCCGCTGCGCACTACATTTGTGGAGGCGGGCGAGCACACCTTGCAAGTCGTCCACCCCAGTCTGACCGTGCCGATTGAGCAGCAAGCGATTGACGCCGATGCCATCGAGCACGCCGTCAGCGAAGAAATCCAGCGCCCCTTCGACCTGCTTGACGGCCCATTGATGCGCGTCAAGTTGCTGGTCGTCGCGCCTGAACACCACGTGCTGGTCATTACCCAGCACCACATCATCTCTGATGGCTGGTCGATGCAGGTCATGATCGACGAGTTGGTAGCGCTGTACCAAGGTGACGCGGACTTGCCGGCCTTGCCGATCCAATACGCCGACTATGCCCGTTGGCAGCGGGATTGGATGGCGGCAGGGGAGCAACAACGCCAGCTCGATTACTGGTGCGCCCGTCTGGGTAACGACCATCCGCTGCTGGACTTGCCGCTGGACCATCCGCGCCCAGCGGTGCAGAGCTATCGCGGCGCGCGCCGGCAGATCCACCTTGACCGCGTGATGCTGGCTGAGCTCAAAGCCTTGGCCGAACGCCAGGACGTGACCTTGTTCATGCTCCTGCTGGCCTCGTTCCAGGCCTTGCTGCACCGCTACAGCGGCCAGTCGCAGGTTCGCGTCGGCGTGCCGATCGCCAACCGTAATCGTCTCGAAACCGAGCGGCTGATGGGCTTCTTCGTCAATACCCAAGTGCTGCAGGCGCAGTTGCACGGGCAGATGCCTTTCGAGCAGTTGCTGGGCCAAGTCAAACGGCGCGCTTTGGAAGCCCAGGCCCATCAGGACCTGCCGTTCGAGCAACTTGTGCAGGTGTTGCAGCCGGAGCGTAGCCTGAGCCATAACCCGCTATTCCAGGTGATGTTCAATCATCAAAGCAGCCTGCGTTCGGGGGCAGTGCAACTGCCTGGCCTGGTGTTGCAGCCAATGGACTGGGCGGGTCACAGCACGCAGTTCGACTTGAACCTGGAAACCGAGGAATCGGCCGACGGCCTCTGGGCGTCCCTGACTTACGCCACCGACTTGTTTGACGCTGCAACCGTGGAGCGTCTGGCCGAGCATTGGCAGAACCTGCTGCGCGCGGTCGTGCACGATGCCTCCCAGCCCCTGGACGAACTGGCGATGCTGAGCACGTCGCAATGGCAACAAATGGTGCACGACTGGAACCGCAGCGACACCCCATACCCACACGAACACTGCGTACACCAGCTGTTTGAGGCCCAGGCCGTGGCGCAACCTGACGCCATCGCGCTGCACTTCGACGAGGAGCGCCTGAGCTACGGTGAACTCAACCGCCGCGCCAATCGCCTGGCCCATCGTTTGATCGCCATGGGTGTCGGCCCGGACGTGCTGGTGGCAGTGCACGTGGAGCGCTCCCTGGACATGGTGGTCGGCTTGCTCGCGACTCTCAAGGCCGGTGGCGCCTATGTCCCGCTCGACCCGCAATTCCCGGCAGAGCGCCTGGCGTTCATGCTCGAAGACAGCCGCGCCCGTGTGCTGCTGACCCAGGCGCACCTGCAAGGGCGCCTGGTGCAGTCGCAAGGCGTGCAGGTGCTGATGGTCGAGGATGTCGGCACGCAGGCATATAACCCGCAGGTTGCCGTTACACCGCAAAATCTGGCCTACGTCATCTACACCTCCGGCTCCACCGGCAAGCCCAAAGGGGTGATGGTAGGCCACCAGGCGCTGTGCAGCTTTACCAGCGGTATGGCCGGCACCCTGGATATAGGCCGGCAGACGCGGCTGTTGTCGCTGACGACCTTCTCGTTCGATATCTTCGCCCTGGAGCTGTACGTGCCGCTGAGCATGGGCGGCACAGTGCTACTGAGCGCCCAGGATATGGCCCTGGACCCTGAGGCGATCCTCGAACTGGCCCAGCGTCAGGCCGCGAGTGTGCTGCAGGCCACGCCATCGAGCTGGCGCATGTTGCTCGATAGCCCGCGCGCCCATTTACTGCGTGGCATAACCTGCCTGTGCGGTGGTGAAGCGCTGCCAGCCGATTTGGCCCAGCGCCTGCTCGAGCTGCAAGGTCCCGTATGGAACCTCTATGGCCCGACGGAAACCACCATCTGGTCGGCGGCTCATCGATTGCACCAAGCGCAGCCTTTCGTTGGACGGCCCATTGCCAATACCGGGTTGTTTATCCTCAATCCAGGCCTCACGCCATGCCCGCAAGGTGCGTCTGGCGAGCTGCTGATCGGCGGTGTCGGCCTGGCGCGCGGTTACCACAGGCAGCCGGCCCTCACTGCCGAACGCTTCGTGCCCAACCCGTTTGGGGCGCCGGGCGAACGCCTGTACCGCACCGGTGACCTGGCACGCTACCGGGCCGACGGCGTGGTGGAGTACATCGGGCGCGTCGACCATCAGGTCAAGGTCCGTGGTTTCCGGATCGAGCTGGGTGAAATCGAAGCCTGTCTGCGTGAGCACGACGGTGTACGCGAAGCGGTGGTGCTGGCCGATAACGACCGCCTGATCGCCTATCTGGTCAGCACTGCACCGCAGCCACCGCAGGTGTACAAAGCCGCGCTGCGCGAGCGCCTGCCGGATTACATGGTGCCTGCGCACTGGATGTTTCTCGATAGCCTGCCCTTGACCCCCAACGGCAAGCTCGACCGCAAGGCGCTGCCCAAGCCGGAGGTTGGCGATTCACTCAAAGGCCATATAGCACCGGTAACCCTGCGCGAGCAGCAGGTAGCCGCCATCTGGGCCGAAGTGCTGGAGGTGCCGCAGGTCGGCCTCGACGACCACTTCTTCGAGCTGGGTGGCCATTCATTGCTGGCTACGCGTGTGGTGTCGCGGGTTCGCCAGGCCCTGACACTGGAAGTTGCGCTCAAGACCTTGTTCGAACACCCGCTGCTGAGTGATTTCGTTCGGGCCTTGGGCGAGGAGGGCGCTCCTGCGCCAGCGTTGCTCAAGGCCGATCGCACGCAGCCTTTGCCGCTGTCCTACGCTCAGGAGCGCCAATGGTTCCTCTGGCAACTGGACCCCACCAGCGCCGCGTACCACATCCCCAGCGCCTTGCGTTTGCAAGGGCCGCTGGACCTGAGTGCACTGCAACGCAGCTTCGACAGCCTGCTGGCACGCCATGAAAGCTTGCGCACGCATTTTCAGCAACAGGCCACCGGTGCGTTGCAGGTCATTGAGGCCGTTGGCTGCGTCGATATCGACCGGGTCGATAGCGATTACGCTGGCCTCAAGGCGCGGGTCGCCGAAGTGGTCGCCCACCCGTTCGACCTGCTGCGCGGGCCATTGCTGCGGGTCAAGTTGCTGCGTCTGGCCGACGATGATCATGTGCTGGTGCTGGTGCAGCACCACATCGTCTCCGATGGTTGGTCGATGCAACTGATGGTTGAGGAGTTGGTGCAGTTGTATGCCGCCTTCAGCCAGGGTCAAACCCCAAGCCTGCCGATGCTGCCGATCCAGTACGCCGACTATGCCGTATGGCAACGCGACTGGATGGCCGCGGGCGAGCAGGCACGTCAATTGGCCTACTGGCGCGAGCATTTGGGCGGCGAGCAACCGGTGCTGGAATTGCCGTTCGATCACCCGCGCCCGGCCCAGCCAAGCCATCGCGGCGCCCGCTTGGGCATCGAGTTGGCCCCCGAGCTCCTGAAGGGTTTGCGCGCACTGGCACACACTGCCGGCGTCACGCTGCCGATGGTGCTGCTGGCGTCTTACCAGGCCTTGTTGCATCGCTACAGCGGCCAGGAGGACGTGCGCGTCGGCGTGCCGATTGCCAACCGCAACCGTCTCGAAACCGAGGGTTTGATTGGCTTCTTCGTCAACACCCAAGTGCTCAAGGCCGATATCCATGGCCAGATGAGCGTGGAGCAATTGTTGCGCCAGGTACGCCAGCGCTCTTTGGAGGCTCAGGCGCACCAGGACCTGCCCTTCGAGCAGTTGGTGCAGGCTTTGCAACCGGAGCGCAGCCTGAGCCTGAGCCCGTTGTTCCAAGTAGTGTTCAACCACCGTGTGAGCGGTGCCGACAGCCACCTGAGTCGCCTGACCGACCTGCACGTGGAGGTCCTGGATCTGGATGAGGGCGTGGCCCAGTTCGACCTGGCGCTGGATGTGGAAGAAAGCCCGACCGTGCTGCGCGCCTCCCTGAGTTACGCCACTGACCTGTTCGCTGTGGCGACCATCGAGCGGATGGCCGGGCATTGGCAGAACCTGTTGCGGGCAATGGTTGCCGATCAACAACAGGCTATCGGCCAATTGAAGCTGCTGGGCCAGGATGAGCAAGAGCACATCCTTGAACTGTGGAACCAGACCGACGCCGGTTTCTGCGCCGAGCGTCTTGTTCACGAGTTGGTAGCCGACCGTGCCCGGGAAACCCCGGATGCGGTGGCGGTTAAGTTTGATGCGCAAACCCTGAGCTACGGCGAACTGGATCGCCAGGCCAACCGTCTGGCTCATGCCCTGATTGCCCGTGGCGTCGGCCCGGAAGTGCGCGTGGCGATTGCCATGCCGCGCAGTGCCGAAATCATGGTGGCGTTCCTGGCGGTGATGAAAGCCGGTGGCGTGTATGTGCCGCTGGATATCGAGTACCCCCGTGATCGCTTGCTGTACATGATGCAGGACAGCCGTGCGCAACTGCTGCTGACCCATAGCCGTGCGTTGCAACAACTGCCGATCCCCGAGGGGCTCACCACCCTGGCGATCGATCGTAGCGAAGAATGGACCGGTTACAGTGATACGGCACCAGACGTGGCGCTGGATGGCGACAACCTCGCCTACGTGATCTACACCTCCGGTTCCACCGGCCTGCCCAAGGGCGTGGCGGTGTCTCACGGGCCGTTGGTGGCGCACATTATCGCTACCGGCGAGCGCTATGAAACCTCGCCGGCCGATTGCGAACTGCACTTTATGTCGTTCGCCTTCGACGGCTCCCACGAAGGCTGGATGCACCCGTTGATCAACGGCGCCAGCGTGTTGATCCGTGATGACAGCCTGTGGTTGCCCGAATACACCTATGAGCAGATGCACCGTCATAACGTGACCATGGCGGTCTTCCCGCCGGTGTACCTGCAACAGTTGGCCGAACATGCCGAGCGCGACGGCAACCCACCGGCGGTGCGGGTGTATTGCTTCGGCGGTGATGCCGTTGCTCAAGCCAGCTATGACCTGGCATGGCGTGCACTCAAGCCAACGTATTTGTTCAACGGCTATGGCCCGACCGAAACCGTGGTTACGCCGTTGCTGTGGAAAGCGCGCAAGGGCGACCCATGCGGTGCAGTCTATGCGCCCATCGGCACCTTGCTCGGCAACCGCAGCGGTTACGTCCTGGATTCGCAACTCAATCTGCAACCCATCGGCGTGGCAGGCGAGTTGTACCTGGGCGGCGAGGGCGTGGCCCGGGGTTACCTGGAGCGCCCGGCACTGACTGCCGAGCGTTTCGTGCCGGACCCGTTCGGCAAACCGGGCAGCCGTGTGTATCGCAGCGGCGACCTGACCCGTGGGCGTCCGGATGGGGTGGTGGACTACCTGGGGCGTGTCGACCATCAGGTGAAGATCCGCGGTTTCCGTATCGAACTGGGTGAAATCGAAGCGCGCTTGCGCGAGCAGGTCAGCGTCGGTGAAACCGTGGTGGTGGCTCAGGAGGGCCCGACCGGCAAGCAGTTGGTGGCCTATGTGGTGCCGGCAGATGCCAGCCTGGCGGACCCCGCCGAGTTCCGCGATGCCCTGCGTCGAGCCTTGAAAGCCGACTTGCCGGACTACATGGTGCCCAGCCACTTCGTATTCCTGGCGCAAATGCCGCTGACCCCCAACGGCAAGCTCGACCGCAAGGGCTTGCCATTGCCGGATGCGAGCCAGATGCAGCAACAGTACGTGGCCCCCCAAACCGAGCTTGAACAACAGATCGCGGCGATCTGGGCCGACATCCTGCACCTGCCGCAAGTGGGGCTGAACGACAACTTCTTTGAAGTCGGCGGCCATTCCTTGCTGGCGATCCAGATCACCTCCCGGGTGCAAGCCGAATTGGGCCTTGACGTGCCGCTGATGGAACTGTTCCAGACCGATTCGCTGCGTGCCTACGTGCAGGCGGCAGCCACTTTCCGCGCCGGCAGCGTGGAAGATTTTGATGACCTGCGTGACTTTTTGAGCGAACTAGAGGCGATTTGAACCATGCTTTCCAACCCTAATATCGACTTGGTGTCGCGCTTTCTTCGCTTGCCTCTGGAGCAGCGCCAGCAGTTTTACCAGCGCCTGCAAAGCCGGGGCATGAGTTTCGCTCAACTGCCGATTGCCTCGATCCGCGAGGACGGCCAACATCTGCCGCTGTCCTACGCTCAAGAGCGCCAGTGGTTCCTTTGGCAACTGGATCCGGACAGCACCGCCTATCACATCCCCGGGGCCCTGCGTTTGCACGGGCACTTGGACCTGGCGGCATTGCAGCGCAGTTTCGACAGCCTGCTGGCCCGGCATGAGAGCTTGCGCACACAACTGGTCGAGGACGGCGAACGCCTCTGGCAAGCGGTGATGCCCCAGGCGCGGGTGCAGATCCACCAGGCGCGTATCGACGAGGCGCAGTTGATGGCGCGGGTGGAAGCCGAAGTCGCACGGCCGTTCGATTTGCACCAGGCGCCGTTGTTGCGCGTGACGCTGTTGCAACTGGCCGAAGATGAACATGTGCTGGTGATGGTGCAGCACCACATCGTGTCCGATGGTTGGTCGATGCAAGTGATGGTCGAGGAGCTGGTGCAGTTCTACGCCGCTCACAGTCAGGGCCATGATTTGCAACTGCCTGAGCTGCCGATCCAGTACGCCGACTACGCCCTGTGGCAACGAGGCTGGATGGAGGCCGGAGAGCAGGCGCGCCAGCTGGCCTATTGGCAGGCCCTGCTGGGCGGCGAGCAGCCGGTGCTTGAGCTACCGCTGGACCGCCCGCGTCCGGCGCAGCAAAGCCATCGCGGTGCAAGCGTGCAGGTGCATCTGCCACCGGCTCTGGTGGCCGGTCTCAAGCGCCTGGCGCAGCAGGAGGGTGTGACGGCGTTCATGCTGTTGCTGGCGTCGTTCCAAGCCCTGTTGTATCGCTACAGCGGGCAGTCGGACATTCGTATTGGCGTGCCGAATGCCAACCGAAACCGCGTCGAAACCGAGCGGCTGATCGGCTTCTTCGTCAATACACAGGTGCTCAAGGCTGACCTCGACGGGCAGATGAGCTTTGCCGAACTGCTGCAACAAACCAAGCGTCGCGCCCTGGAGGCCCAGGCCCATCAGGATCTGCCGTTCGAACAACTGGTGGTGGCGTTGCAGCCCGAACGCAGCTTGAGCCACAACCCATTGTTCCAGGTGATGTTCAACCACCAGACCGATGCCCAGGGCGGCCGCGAAGGCCAGCAGTTACCGGGCCTGCGTGTGGTGGAACTGGATTGGGACAGCCCGACCACCCATTTCGATCTGAGCCTGGATACCCATGAATCCGCCGAGGGCCTCTGGGCTGCGCTGACCTATGCCACTGACTTGTTCGACACCGCTACCGTCGAGCGCTTGGCGCAGCACTGGCAGCACGTGTTGCAGGCAGTGGTGAACGCACCGCGCAGCCGTCTCTGCGAGCTGCCGATGCTGAGTGCCGTGGAGCAACAGGTGATGCTCCAGGATTGGAACGCTCCGGCGTGTGCCACCACCCTGCACGCGGTGCACCGGCTGTTTGAAGCCCAGGCCGACCGGCAGCCGGGCCGCCAGGCCCTGGCCCTGGATGACCAGGCCCTCAGCTATGGCGAACTGAATCGCCAGGCCAACCGCCTGGCGCATTACCTGCTGGCCCAGGGCATCGGCCCGCATGGGCCGGTGGGGATCTGCATCGAGCGCTCCTTTGCCATGGTGGTCAGCTTGCTGGCGGTGCTCAAGACGGGCGCAGCCTATGTGCCGTTGGACCCTGAGTACCCGCGCGAACGCCTGGTGCATATGCTTGAGGACAGCGGCGTCGGCCTGGTGTTGACTCAATCTCACCTGCGCGGGCGCCTGCCGTTGCCGGCTCATGTGTCGTCCGTGGATATTGATCTGGCCCCATTGGCGCAGTGCTCCGAGGACAATCTACCGACTGATGTCGAGCCCCAGAGCCTGGCGTACGTGATCTACACCTCCGGCTCCACCGGCAAGCCCAAGGGGGTTGCCATCAGCCATGCTGCCCTGAGTGAGTTCGTTGGCATCGCGGCGGATTACTCGCAACTGGTTGCCCAAGACCGGGTGTTGCAGTTTGCCACCCTGAACTTCGACGGTTTTGTCGAGCAGTTGTACCCGGCCCTGACCCTCGGTGCCACCGTAGTATTGCGCGGCCCGCAACTGTGGGACGGTGCCGAGCTGTATCGGCAGATCATCGCCCAGGGCATCACCTTGGCCGACTTGCCCACGGCCTACTGGAAGCTGTTCCTGCAAGACTGCCTGGCAGCGGGCCCGAGGTCTTATGGTGCCTTGCGCCAGATCCATATCGGCGGCGAAGCCATGCCGTTGGATGGCCCACTCCTGTGGCAGCGCGCAGGGCTTAGCCATGTGCGCTTGCTCAACACCTACGGGCCTACCGAGGCCACTGTGGTCTCCAGTGTGCTGGACTGCACTGACGCGAGCGCCGTCAGCGCCGCCGGTGCCAGCCCGATTGGCCGGGCGCTGCCAGGGCGTGGCCTGTATGTGCTGGACCGCGACCTGAACTTGCTGGCGCTGGGCGCAGTCGGTGAACTCTATATCGCCAGCGCCAGTGGCTTGGCCCGCGCTTATTTACAACGGCCGGGCCTGACTGCCGAACGTTTCGTCGCGGACCCGTTCGGCGCCGCAGGCGAGCGCCTGTACCGCACGGGCGACCTGGCGCGTTATCGCGCCGACGGCGTGGTGGAGTATGTCGGGCGGGTCGACCACCAGGTCAAGATCCGTGGTTTCCGCATTGAACTGGGTGAGATCGAAAGCGTACTGCTGGCTCAGGACAGTGTGCGTGAAGCCTTGTTGCTGGCCGCTGACAACCAACTGGTGGCCTACCTGGTGCCGGCACAGACGCTGTCTGAAACCGAGCGCGCGGAGGCTGGCGAACAACTGATGCTGACCTTGCGCGAACACCTGCCGGACTACATGGTGCCAGCGCACCTGATCTTCCTCGACCACATGCCTTTGAACCCCAACGGCAAGCTGGACCGCCAGGCGCTGCCCAAACCCGAAGCCGCCGCCTTGCAACAGGACTGGCTGGCGCCGGTCACGCCGTTGCAGCAACAGGTGGCAGCGATCTGGGCGGATATCCTCGGCGCCGAGCACGTGGGCCTGAACCAGCACTTTTTCGAACTGGGCGGGCATTCGCTGTTGGCGATGCAGGTGGTATCACGGATTCGCCAGACCCTGAGCCTGGAAGTGCCGCTCAAGGCCGTGTTCGAACACCCACGCCTGGAGGCATTTGTCACCGCCTTGCAGGCCCAGGACAGCCCGATGCCGACGGCGCCACCTCTGCTGCCGGCGGGCCGCGAGCAGCCCTTGCCGCTGTCTTATGCCCAGGAGCGCCAATGGTTTCTGTGGCAACTGGAGCCCCAGAGTGCGGCGTATCACATCCCCAGTGCATTACGCTTGAAAGGGCAGTTGGATCCAGGCGCGCTTCAGCACAGTTTCGATAGCTTGCTGGCGCGCCATGAAAGCTTGCGCACCCATATCCGCCAGGATCACGACGGCGCGGTGCAAGTGATTGAACCGCAGGTGACCTTGCCGATCACCCAGGCTGATGTCGATGAGGCCCAGCTTCAGGCCCGGGTAGAAGCGTTGATTGCCCAACCGTTCGACCTGCAGCAAGGCCCGTTGCTACGCGTGACGTTGCTGCGCCTGGCCGCAGACGAGCATGTGTTGGTGCTGGTGCAGCATCATATCGTCTCCGATGGTTGGTCAATGCAGTTGGTGGTCGAGGAGTTGGTGCAGTTGTATGCCGGTTACAGCCAAGGCCAGGATGTACCGCTACCGGTGTTGCCGATCCAGTACGCCGATTATGCCGTATGGCAGCGTAACTGGATGGACGCCGGCGAGAAGCAACGTCAACTGGCCTACTGGCGTGAGCTGTTGGGCGGTGAGCAGAACGTGCTGGAGTTGCCGTTCGACCACCAGCGCCCGGCGGTGCAGAGCCACCGTGGCGCGCGCCTGGCCTTCGAGCTGGCGCCCGAACTCACCCAGGGTCTCAAGGTGTTGGCGCAAGAGCAGGGCGTGACCCTGTTCATGTTGCTGCTGGCATCGTTCCAGACCTTGTTGCACCGCTACAGCGGCCAGGAAGAAATACGCGTCGGTGTGCCGATTGCCAACCGCAATCGCAGCGAGACCGAGCGGCTGATCGGCTTTTTCGTCAACACTCAGGTGCTCAAGGCGGATGTGCATGGGCAGATGAGCGTCGAGCAGTTGTTGCAGCACGTTCGGCAACGCGCGGTCGAGGCCCAGGCCCACCAGGACTTGCCGTTCGAACAGCTGGTGGAAGCCCTGCAACCTGAGCGCAGCCTGAGTCACAACCCGTTGTTTCAGGTCATGTTCAACCACCAGACCGATGTCGGCCAGGTCCAGGTTCAGCGCCAATTGCCAGCGTTGCAGGTGCAAGGGCTGGAGTGGGAAAGCAAGACCGCTCATTTCGACCTGGACCTGGATATCCAGGAGTCCACCGAAGGCATATGGGCCACCCTGGGTTATGCTCAGGACCTGTTCGAAGCCGGCACTGTGCAACGCATGGCGCGCCACTGGCAGAACCTGCTGCAGGGGATGGTTGCCAACCCACGGCAGCAGCTCAGTCAGTTGAGCTTGCTGGACGCGGCCGAACAACAACAGATCCTGCAACTCTGGAACCGCACGGATTCCGGCTTCTCGGCCGAGCGCTGGGTGCACGAATTGTTTGCCGATCGCGCCCGGGAAAACCCGGATGCAGTGGCGGTTAAGTTCGATGCGCAGACCCTGAGCTACGGCGAACTGGATCGCCAGGCCAACCGTCTGGCTCATGCCCTGATTGCCCGTGGCGTCGGCCCGGAAGTGCGCGTGGCGATTGCCATGCCGCGCAGTGCCGAGATCATGGTGGCGTTCCTGGCCGTGATGAAAGCCGGTGGCGTGTATGTGCCGCTGGATATCGAGTACCCGCGTGATCGCTTGCTGTACATGATGCAGGACAGCCGCTCGAAATTGCTGCTGACCCATTCGGCAGTGCAGCAGCGGTTGCCGATCCCGGAGGGCATGGAAGCCTTGGCGGTGGATCAGGTACACGCCTGGTCAGGTTATAGCGAAACAGCACCGAATGTGGCGCTGGACGGCGACAACCTCGCCTACGTGATCTACACCTCCGGTTCCACCGGCCTGCCCAAGGGCGTGGCGGTGTCTCACGGGCCGTTGGTGGCGCACATTATCGCTACCGGTGAGCGTTATGAAACCTCGCCGGCCGATTGCGAACTGCACTTTATGTCGTTCGCCTTCGACGGCTCCCACGAAGGCTGGATGCACCCGTTGATCAACGGCGCCAGCGTGTTGATCCGTGATGACAGCCTGTGGTTGCCCGAATACACCTATGAGCAGATGCACCGTCATAACGTGACCATGGCGGTATTCCCGCCGGTGTACCTGCAACAGTTGGCCGAACATGCCGAGCGCGACGGCAACCCACCGGCGGTGCGGGTGTATTGCTTCGGCGGTGATGCCGTCGCTCAAGCCAGCTATGACCTGGCATGGCGTGCACTGAAACCCAAGTACCTGTTCAACGGCTACGGCCCGACCGAAACCGTGGTTACGCCGTTGCTGTGGAAAGCGCGCAAGGGTGACCCATGCGGTGCAGTCTACGCGCCCATCGGCACCTTGCTCGGCAACCGCAGCGGTTACGTGCTGGATTCGCAACTCAATCTGCAACCCATCGGCGTGGCAGGCGAGTTGTACCTGGGCGGCGAGGGCGTGGCCCGGGGTTACCTGGAGCGCCCGGCACTGACTGCTGAGCGTTTCGTGCCGGACCCGTTCGGCAAACCGGGCAGCCGTGTGTATCGCAGCGGCGACCTGACCCGTGGGCGTCCGGATGGGGTGGTGGACTACCTGGGGCGTGTCGACCATCAGGTGAAGATCCGCGGTTTCCGTATCGAACTGGGTGAAATCGAAGCGCGTTTGCGCGAGCAGGCCAGCGTCGGTGAAACCGTGGTGGTGGCTCAGGAGGGCCCGACCGGCAAGCAGCTGGTGGCCTATGTCGTGCCGCTGGACTCAACACTTCTGGACGACGCAGTCGCTCAATCAAACGGCCGCGAAACCTTACGTCGCGCGTTGAAATCGCGCTTGCCGGACTACATGGTGCCGACGCACTTGATGTTCCTCGAACGTATGCCGCTGACCCCTAACGGCAAGCTCGATCGCAAGGGCTTGCCGCTGCCGGATGTGAGCCAGATGCAGCAGGTGTATGTGGCACCTCAGAGCGAGTTGGAGCACAAGATCGCCACCATCTGGGCCGACGTGCTGCGCCTGCCGCAAGTCGGCTTGCATGACAACTTCTTCGAACTGGGTGGCGACTCGATCATTTCGATCCAGGTGGTCAGTCGGGCTCGCCAGGCCGGGGTGCGCTTCACGCCCAAGGATCTGTTCCAGCATCAGACCGTGCAAAGCCTGGCGACCGTCGCCCGGGAAGGCGAGGGCACGGTGCAACTGGACCAGTCGGCGCTGACCGGCGAGTTGCTGCTGCTGCCAGTGCAACAAGGCTTCTTTGCCGATGACATTCCCCAGCGTCACCACTGGAACCAGTCCGTGGTGCTGCAACCGCACCAGCCGTTGCAGGCGCCGTTGCTGGTGGCGGCACTGCAGGCGTTGATCGTGCATCACGATGCCTTGCGCAGCACTTTCGTCGAGGGGCCGCAAGGCTGGAGCGCAGCTTACCGCGGTCCCGATCAGCACCAGGCTGAACAGGTGTTGTGGCAAACCACCTTGAACAGCGTCGAGGAGCTGGACGCCCTGGGTGAAGAAGCCCAACGCAGCCTCGACCTGGCTGTGGGGCCGTTAGTGCGTGCTGTGTTGGCGCAGTTGGCCGATGGCTCCCAGCGTTTGTTGCTGGTGATCCATCACTTGGTGGTGGACGGTGTGTCGTGGCGCATCCTGCTTGAAGACCTGCAGAGCGCTTACCAGCAACTGGCGCAGGGCACTCCTGTGGCGCTGCCGGCCAAGACCAGCGCCACCCGCGCCTGGGCCGCACGCTTGCAGACCTATGCCCGTAGCGCTGCGCTGCAACACGAACTGGCCTGGTGGCAGACGCAATTGCAAGGCAGCCCGGTCGGCTTGCCCGGCGCTGATCCACAGGCAAGCTTGAGCAATCAGCTGGCGCTGAGCGTGAGCACGCAGTTGGACGCCACGTATACGCGACGTTTGCTGCAAGACGCGCCGAGTGCCTACCGCACCCAGATCAACGACCTGCTGCTCACCGCCCTGGCGCGGGTGATCACACGCTGGAGCGGCGAGGCCTCGATGTTGATACGGCTGGAAGGCCACGGTCGTGAAGACCTGTTCGATGAGATCGACCTGACCCGCACGGTCGGTTGGTTTACCAGCCTTTACCCATTGCAACTGGTTCCGGCTGACTCCCTGGGTACTTCCCTGAAACACATCAAGGAGCAATTGCGCGCTGTGCCCGACAAGGGCCTGGGGTTTGGCGCATTGCGATACCTGGGCGATACCGAGGCGCAACTGGCGCTGGCGGCCTTGCCACGCCCACGTATTACCTTCAACTACCTGGGGCAGTTTGACGCCAGTTTTGACAATGGCGAACAGCCAGGGCTGTTCACACCGACCGGTGATGCCAGCGGTGCCGAGCAAAGCCAGCAGGCGCCTTTGGGCAACTGGCTGGAGATCAATGGCCAAGTCTTTGGCGGCGAGCTGAAATTGAACTGGAGCTTCAGCCAGGCGATGTTCGATGAGGCGACGGTGCAATGCCTGGCTGATGAATATGCAACTGAACTCAAGGCGCTGATCGACCACTGCTGTGAGTCGACGCACCAGGGCGTGACGCCGTCGGACTTCCCCCTGGCGCGTTTGTCCCAGGCACAGTTGGATGGCCTGGCGCTGAACGTGGCCGAGGTCGAAGACCTGTACCCGTTGTCACCGATGCAGCAAGGCATGTTGTTCCAATCGCTGTACGGCGAAGGCTCGGGTGACTACATCAACCAGATGCGCATTGATGTGCAGGGCCTGGACGTAACGCGCTTCCACCAGGCATGGCAGGTGGCGGTGGAGCGTCATGAGATCCTGCGCAGCGCTGTTGTCTGGCAGGCGGAGCTTGAGCAGCCTTTGCAGGTGGTCTACAAGCAGGTGCACCTGCCGTTTGTGCAATTGGATTGGCAAACGCGTGCAGACTGCAACCAGGCCCTTGATGACTTGGCCGAGTCGGCACGGGCCCAGGGCTTTGTGCTGGAGCAGGCGCCGTTGTTGAGCTTGACGGTGGTGCGCACGGGGGTATCGAGCTACCACCTGATCTACACCAATCACCATATCCTGATGGATGGCTGGAGTGGTTCGCAGCTGTTCGGCGAGGTGCTGCAACAGTATGCGGGTGAGGCGCTGCCCGCGCCGACCGGGCGTTATCGTGACTATATCGCCTGGCTGCAGGCGCAGGATAAAGCTGCCAGTCAAGCGTTCTGGAAAGACCAACTGGTCAACCTGCAAGAGCCTACGCGTCTGTCCCGTTCCGCACAGACTGAGGCGGATGCGGCCCTGGCGGTCAATGGCGAGCATCGCTTGAGCCTGGATGCCGCGCAAACCGAACAGCTTAGAACCTTTGCCCAACGCCACAAGGTGACCCTCAATACCCTGGTGCAAGGCGCCTGGTTGCTGCTGTTGCATCACCACACCGGGCAAGCCACCGTAGCCTTCGGCGCCACGGTGGCAGGGCGTCCGGCGCAACTTCGCGGGATTGAACAGCAGGTCGGATTGTTCATCAACACGCTGCCCGTAGTCGCGACGCCGGATGCCCAGATGTCGGTCAGCCACTGGTTGCAGCAGCTCCAGCAACAGAACGTTGGCTTGCGAGAGCAAGAGCACACGCCGCTGTTCGAGATCCAGCGTTGGGCCGGGCTGGGCGGTGAAGCCCTGTTCGACAGTATCCTGGTGTTTGAAAATTATCCGGTGTCCGAGGCGCTGGAGCAGGGTGCACCGTCGGGGTTGCGGTTTGGTGCAGTGCACAGCCTGGAGCAGACCCACTATCCATTGACCGTGTTGTTGGCCCTCGGCGAGACACTGGGCCTGGAATTCAATTACGCCCGCCAGGCCTTCAGCACAACGCATATCCAGCGCTTGGCCGAGCACTTCCAGCAGTTGCTGCTGGCCCTGGCCACCGATGGCAGTCAACGTCTTGGCGCGTTGCCGTCACTGGCGCAGGCCGAGCGTCAGTTGGTGGTGCAGGATTGGAATGCCACGGCGGTGGACTACCCGCTCGATCAAGCAGTACACCGCTTGATCGAGGCTCAGGTATTGCGCACGCCGGATGCGCAAGCGTTGGTGTTTGACGGGCAAACTCTGAGTTACAGCGCGTTGAACGCCCGGGCCAACAAGCTGGCGCATCGCTTGATGGCGGCCGGGGTCGGCCCGGATGTGCTGGTTGGCCTGGCGCTGGAGCGCTCGCTGGAAATGGTGGTCGGCCTGTTGGCGGTGCTCAAGGCCGGTGGCGCCTATGTGCCGCTGGACCCGGAATACCCCGGTGACCGCCTGGCCTACATGCTGCAAGACAGTGGCGTGCAACTGCTGTTGACCCAGGCCCACCTGCTGGCGCAGTTGCCGGTTCCAGCGGGTGTGAACACTATGGTGCTGGAGCAGGGCGATGCCTGGTTGGAGGCGTTCGGCAGCCACAACCCGGATATTACCGTGCATGGCGAAAACCTCGCCTACGTGATCTACACCTCCGGATCCACCGGCCAACCCAAGGGCGCCGGCAACCGCCATAACGCACTGACCAACCGCCTGTGCTGGATGCAGCAGGCCTATGGTCTGGACGCTCGCGACAGCGTATTGCAGAAAACCCCGTTCAGCTTTGACGTGTCGGTGTGGGAATTCTTCTGGCCGTTGATGACCGGCGCCCGCCTGGTGGTGGCGGCGCCGGGGGATCATCGTGACCCTGCCAGGCTGGTGAGCCTGATCAACTCGCAGCAGATCACCACCCTGCATTTCGTGCCGTCCATGCTGCAAGCGTTTTTGCAAGACGCGGCAGTTGCTTCGTGCCAGAGCCTGCAACGCATCGTCTGCAGCGGTGAGGCATTGCCCGCGGACGCCCAGCAACAGGTGTTCGCCAAGTTACCCCTCGCCGGGTTGTACAACCTGTACGGTCCCACCGAAGCGGCTATCGATGTGACCCACTGGACTTGTGTCGAGGAAGGCCGCGATGCCGTGCCGATTGGCCGACCGATTGCCAACCTGGGTTGCTACGTGTTGGATGACAACCTGGAGCCTGCACCGGTGGGCGTGTTGGGTGAATTGTACTTGGGCGGTATTGGCTTGGCGCGGGGTTACCATCGCCGCGCGGCACTCACCGCTGAGCGTTTTGTGACTGACCCGTTCGGTAGCGGCACACGTCTGTATCGCACCGGCGACCTGGCGCGTTATCGCGACGATGGCGTGATCGAATATGCCGGGCGCATGGACCATCAGGTCAAGCTGCGTGGCCTGCGTATCGAGTTGGGAGAAATCGAAGCGCGCCTGCTGGAGCTCGACAGTGTCCGCGAAGCCGCAGTGCTGGCGGTGGACGGCACGCACCTGGTGGGTTACCTGGTGCTGCAACAGCCGCTTGAGGATTGGAAAGCGGCGGTGGTTACGTACCTGGCCGCGCAGTTGCCGGACTACATGGTCCCAGCGCAGTGGGTGGTGCTGACGCAGATGCCGCTGAGCCCGAACGGCAAGTTGGACCGTAAGGCACTGCCCAAGCCTGAGGCTCAGAGCGCTGGGCAACACCAGGCGCCTGTCACCGAGATCGAGCAGCAGATCGCGGCGATCTGGTGCGAGGTACTGAAGGTGGAGCGTGTGGGGCTTCGCGACAATTTCTTCGAACTCGGCGGCCATTCGTTGCGGGTGCTGATGCTCAAGGAGCGGATTCGCAAGGTCAGCGGCGTGAACCTGTCCGTCAGCCAATTGATGCTTAACCCCACCGTGGCGGGGCAGGTCAAGTGCGTGCAGGGCGATAGCCGAGCGTCGTTGATCGTCAAGCTTAACCAGCAGACGCAAGGCACGCCGTTGTTCATGTTCCACCCAAGCTTCGGCTCGGTGCATTGCTACACCGCGATTGCTCTGGCCCTGCGTGAGCAGCGCCCGGTGTACGGGGTGATGTGTCGCGCATTGGCTGAAGAGGGCGCTGCGGTGCCGCATTGGCAGGTGATGGTCGAGGATTACACCGCGCAATTGTTGGCGGCCCAACCCCATGGCGCGTTCCGCCTGGCCGGCTGGTCGTTGGGCGGTAACCTGGCCATGGAAGTGGCCTACGGCCTGGAGCAAGCCGGCCGCGAGGTTGAGTTTGTAGGCTGGATCGACGCTGCGCCGCCGCAGTGGGTCAAACCCTACTGGGATGCTGTGGAGGTCGAGGACGACCTCGAAGTCTCAGCCAATGAGCGCCGTGCCGCCTTGTTGGGGGTGATGTTCCCCGAATTTGCCGAGTCCATCCAGGGTGCCTGGCAGCAATGCCGGCAGGATACCGAGGATGAAGCGCAGCAATGGCTGGGATTCGTGAGCTGGGCTGAACAGACCTTGGGCGAAGCATTTATTGCCGTCAAAGAGGAACTGCTGCGTGGCAATGAGGCGCAGATATCCTGGGACGTTGACCGGGCACTGAGTGAGCGCTTGCTGCAGGCGGACTTCAAGCCGATCAAGGCTCCCATCAGTTGCTGGTGGGCAGCCAAGAGCCGGGCAGGGCGATTCAAGGAAGTGATTGAGCAGCAGATGGCGACGGTGATCAGCCAGGGGCGTATCGAGCGTTCGGTGATGATTGAGACTGATCATGACGGCATTATCGACAGCGCGGTGTTCATCAGCAGTTTGGTGGATGCGATGAGGTAAACCGCCGCTTTACGAGAAGCCCGGATCCTGTATCCGGGTTTTTTGTGGGTGAGCGGCATAGTCTTTTTGGCTGATGCCGATCAATGAAGCAGCCACAGACTATTTTCGTACGAAAAAAAAACGCCCGGTGAGCGTTCAACTCTCACCGGGCGTGCGGTCGATCAAGGGGTGCGATCAGAAGTCCCAGCGGGTGCTGACCATCACGTTACGTGGTTCGCCGTAGGCGGCCGAATTATAGAAGCCCACGTTGCTGTAGTAGGACTTGTCGAAGATATTGTTGAAGTTGACGGTGGCCGAAAGGTTCTTGGTGACCTGGTAGCGAGTCATCAAGTCCACCAACCAGTAGGATTCCTGGGTGATGTCCTGATCTTGCTTGAGCGGCTCGTTCCAGATTGAGTTCCAGCCCTTGGTCTGCCAGCGCACCCCACCACCGATGGTGAACTTGTCCAGGTCGCCCTTGAGCTTGTAGGTGGTATTCAGGTTGACCTGATGCTCGGGCTCGAAGGTAGAGAGCTTCTTGTCGTCTTCGTCTCGTACGATCTTGTGGGTGTAGCCACCCTGCAGTTGCCAGCCTGGGCTCAACTCACCGGAGATCTCTGCTTCATATCCCTTGGTGACGGCTTTGGAGCCCTTGAACGCCCAGTTTTGCGGGGCTGGTACTTGGTTGTTATAGGCATCGTCCGAGATCGGGCGGTTGGTCTCATGCACTTCGAAGTAAGCGATGCTGGTGTTGAGACGGCCGTCGAAAAACTCACCTTTCAGGCCCAACTCGTAGTTCTGTCCTTCGTCCGGTTCCAGCAGTTTTTCGTTGCGGTCCTTATAGGTGCTTTCCTGGGGTTGGAAAATATCGGTGTAGCTGGCGTATACCGAGAAGTTGTCGTTGAGGTCGTAGATCACGCCGGCGTAGGGAATAAAGCGACCCGTTTCCTTGTAGGAAGGATTGTTGCCGGTGACGTGATAGTTGGCCACGCGCCCACCCAGGATCACGTTCAGGTCGTCTATCACGTTAAAGCGTGCGGTCAGGTAGTAGCCGGTCTGGCGGATGGTGTCATCGATGTGCTGTTGGGCCGGGCCGTAGATCGGCTTGGCGATATGGCCGTTCCAGTTATAGAAGTCGACCTTGTTACCGCCTGGCCATTCCGGCGACCAGTAGCCCTTGCCTTGCCAGCGCGAGGTGCCGATGGAGCCACCCACCACCAGTTCATGTTCGCGACCAAACAGGCTGAACGGCCCGGTGGCGTAGAGGTCCGCCGAGGTGCTCTTGGTCTCGCCGGTGTATTTCTGGCCATTAATCTCGGCGGTGCCGTCGGCTGCTGGCTGGACGAATTGAATCGAACCCAGGTCGGCATGGTAGCTGTTGATCTTGTGGTCTAGCTGGAATTTGGTGACCCAGCCGTCACCCATGTCATGTTCGAGCATGGCGAAGGCGGTACGGGTGTTCTGCTCCCAGGAACTCCAGGTGGTGCCGTTGTTATACGAGCGGGGCATCTTGTTGATGCTGCCGTTGGAGTTGACCAGCGGGAAGGACCCGGACCAGCTCGACCCCTGCGGAATGTTGTCCTGGTAATCGAAGCCCACCGTCAGCATGGTGTCCGGGGAGAGGTCGAATTCGGTGATGCCGTAATAGGTTTCGGTCTTGCGTGAGTAGTGGTCCATGAAGGACTTTTTGTCCTGGTACGCCGCCACTGCACGCCCACGGACATTGCCGCTGTCGGTCAACGGGCCGCTGACATCCACTTCGCTGCGGTAGTTGTCCCAGGAACCCGCGCCCAGTTGGACGTGGCCCTTGAAATCCGAGGTAGGTTTCTTGCGGATCAGGTTGATGGTAGCGCCCAATGAGCCCGCGCCATTGAGCAGGCCGGTGGCCCCCTTGAGGATTTCGACACGATCATAGATCGCCATGTCGCTGAGGGTGTTGCCCGCCGAATAACCAACGTTGCGCACGGTGGACGGGATACCGTCGTACTGGAAACTGTTGACCGAAAAACCACGAGAGTAGTAGTTGGTGCGGTCGGAGTCATAGGCTGACACGGTGATGCCCGGGGTGTGGCGCATCACGTCATCCATGTTGTTGAGGCCGAAGTCCTCGATGTGCTGGCGGGTGACCACGGTGATCGACTGCGGCGTTTGCCGCGGCGTCAGGGTCAGGCGCGTAGCCGTGGCAATGGTGCCCGGCGTGTAGGAACCGGAACCTTCGGTGATGTTGCCCAAGTAGTTGGCGGTCACCTCAGTCGGGCTCAGCTCCAGCCCGCCACCGCTGCTGGCGGCGGCAACGGTCAAGGTATTGCCATTGAGGCTATAGGTGGTCTGGCTGCCAGCCAGCAACGCGTCAATGGCCTGCTGCGGCTGCATCTTGCCCTTGACGGCGCGGCTGTTCTTGCCCTGTACATCGCCCGGGCTGTACAGCACTTGCACATTGGTCTGGCGGCCAAATTCCTGCAGTGCGCTCCCCAGCGACTGTGCAGGAATATTCAGCTCGATCTCCTGGGCTTGCACATAACCTGCAATTGGCATCGACACAGCCAGCGCCAGGGCACTCGGCAAGAGGTTGATGTTCAGGGCCCGGCGCATGGATAGCGCTTTGCTCAGGGGGCTGAGACCGAGTCGTGCTGGCATGGATGCTTTCTCTTCTGTGTTTTAAGTGGGCAATTATAAGTGTTTATTGAGGTTAGTTCTCATTACCACTAGTGAGACGTTCCTACTTCGCAAAACCGGAAAAAATATTCCGACGCATCATGCAGGCTCCATTTCATGCACCACCTGGCCGGCGCGCAGGCGCACCAATTGGTCGGCAATGTCGAAGTAACGGTCGTCATGGCTGATCACGATGATGGTCTTGCCCAGGCGTTTGAGGTCCGGCAGTAGCTCGGTGTAGAAGATGCGGCGAAAGGCCGGGTCCTGGTCGGCAGCCCATTCGTCGAACACCAGTACCGGGCGCTCCTCCAGCCAGGCATTGACCAGGGCCAGGCGTTTGCGCTGGCCGGTGGACAGGTCGGTGGTGCTGAACACGCCATCCTTGACGCTGACCTTGTGCGCGATTTCCAGGCGTTCCAGGTATTTGGTCGCGCTGTCCAGGGACTGGGCGGCGCTGCCTTGTACCAAATCGTCGAACAGGTAGTAGTCAGAAAACACCGTAGTGAACAACTGCCGATAATCGTCGCGTTCAGGGTCGGTCACCGCTGTGCCGTTGAGCACAATCTCGCCAGCCTGAGGGGGATACAGGCCCAGCAGCAGCTTGATCAAGGTGGTCTTGCCGCTACCGTTTTCGCCGACGATAAATACGATATCGCCTTGCTTGATGCTGAGGTTGATCGGCCCCAGATGGAACGGCTGGCTGCCTTCTACCGCTGGTGGGCTGTAGCTGACGCCACGCAGTTCAAGGCTGTTGACCAGCGGCTTTGGCGCTTCACTGTCGTCCATCAACAAGTGGGGCTCGGGCGAAGAAAAACGCTCCGACAGTTCGCTGATGCGCCCAAAGGCAATCTTGGCCTTGCCCACGACCGGCAAGTAACCCAGCAGGTGCTCCAGCGGCCCCTTCATGTACAACAGCACCAGCACGAAGCCAGTAATCACCGTAGGGTCAGGGTTGGGGTTGTACGCCTGCATCGCCAAAGCCAGGCCGATGACCACGAAGAACAGCATCGAGCCGAAGGTCTTGGCCAGAATATAAATATTGACCGAGCGCACCTGGATGTCGCTGATGCAGTCAGCGGTTTCCTGGATGCGATGGGTGTTCATGCGAAACCGCCGCGGGCGGTGCATGCGCAATTCCTTCGCGCCGGAGGCAATCGCATTGTAATAGCGCTGCAATTCATCCTCGTGGCTGCGGGCCAGGTCGAAGCCCTGGATGCCTTTGCCGCCGGCAATGAACTGCACGGCGCTACCGACAATGATCGCGACCACCATCATCAGAAACATCGGCACCGACAGGTAAGCCAGGTAACCGAGGCAACCCAGGGTAACGGTGGCGGCGATGGCCAGGGGTGTGAAGGCAAAGGAAAAATCGCTGATGGTGTCCACGTCGTGGGTCAGCACCGGGATCAGGCGGTGGGAGCGATACTGCTCGATCTGTCCGATCGGAGCTGACAGCACCTTTTCACCCAGATCCTTGCGCAGGGCGGCAATGATCCGTTGCCCGACATAGTTGGTGCCGATGTCGGAAATGATCGAACTGATAAGCGCCACCACGCACAAGGCGGCAAAGGTCAGGACCACACCCTGTGTCATGCCACCCTCGGAATGCAGAGCATTGTTGATGGTTGCCAGCAGCAGGGTGATGGCCAGGCCGCCGACCATACCGAGGGCGACGGAGACCGTCACAATGGTGCGAAAGGGCCGGAGCAATGCGAGCAAACCTTTGAAGGCGCCGCGCTTGGGGTCGGTCATAAATACTTCCCGGGAAATGAAAAAGAGGGGGCTGGGCACACAGACCCTTACCCATGACAAACGAAGCATCGGCGTGACTATTTAGCTCGGTGCGCCAGGCGGTGGCAGTGAGCGATAAATTGCCTGGGGCCTGGTTCGTTCTTGTTGTGTAGGCGCACGCGTATCGACGCTGTGCGTGGCCCTTTCAGCGAGAGCGAAACAAATGACGAAAAAGAACCTGGTGTATGTCTGGTCCCTGAGAAATGCCGCTGCCGACAAGGCCGGGCAGCCGGTGGCCTATAAGGACCACGAGCGCTACATGAAGTCGGTGCTGGAGTTTCTGGTGGGCTCGCTCAACGACACGCCGCTGGGCGAGGTCTACAACCTGGTGGGCGTGGTGTATGACGACGATGAGCAAAACCCGCGCGACCAGCAGTTGGTCGCGGACTATGGCTTCGCCTACAAGCCGGGCCGCCAGTGGTTGTACCCGGCGGATTTGCGCGTGCAGGGCAAGTTGGTCAATGACCTGCTGCTGAGCGTGCCATCCACCTATCGCCGGCTGCCACGGGGCAGCGCCGAACATATCGCCGGCAAGCAGGATTTCGAGCGGCGCCTGCATGACACCCTGGTGGAGTTGAAGGCCGACATCGTGGTGCTTGACGGTTTGCTGGTGATCCTCGATGAACTGGTGCGTCCGGGCGCGCCGTTTGCGCGGCGCATCATGAACATTCATCCGGGCATCACCCGCATCGAATCGCCTTACGAGCGCCGTGGGGCCTACGCCACCTGGAATGCGCTGTACGGCGCGCGTGGGCAAGCGGTTGTAGATTGGGCGACCAGGCAGACGCAGCCGTGCGAGCCGCTGTACCTGACCGGGGCATCGTTCCATTACGTGGATAACGGTATCGACTCCGGTGAAGTGTTCCACGACGTGCTCAAGACAGAGATTTCGCCCGAGGACACCATCCTCGAACTGCGCTGGAACAACTTCAATAACAGCCTGTTCCCGGCGCTGCACGAAGGCTTGGAGCTGTTGGCCAAGCAAGGCTGAGCACAATCTTGCTGATGCATGGGATCTAAATGTGGGAGGGGGCTCGCTCCCGATGAGGGCATGTCAGTCAATGCATGGGTGACTGACACACCGCTATCGGGAGCAAGCCCCCTCCCACAATTTAGAGCTCGCGCACTACCCGAAAGCCAATCCAGTCGCCGCGTGTCTGCGGATAGATGTTGTTGCGATTGCCCGAACGCGAAAACACCGGCGCCTCACCCCAGTCATTGCCGCGAATCTGGTAAGCCTCACAGTTCGGCTCTACCCACGCACTGCCATCAGTCGGTGCGCCGATGTAGTTCGGGTGCTCGCAATCGGCTACCCGCTCATACACATTGCCGTGCATGTCATACATCCCGAACGCATTCGGCGGGTAGCTGCCGACCGGCGACGAATAGCTATAGCCGTCCGCCGGGCCGTAGGTGTTGGCGTGCTTGGCGATGCTGTAGCCCTTGCCCTCGTCGAACGGGAAGGGGAACGGTCCGGTGGTACCGGCGCGCGCGGCGTATTCACGCTGGGCTTCGCTGACCATGTGGTACGTGTGCCCGGTCTTCTTCGACAACCAACTCACGTATTGCTTGATGTCGTCCATGTCCATGCACACTGCCGGCTGGCGTGGGCCCTGGGGGTAGCGTGGCTTGCTGGCGATACATTCGCGGCCGGGGCGGTCGTCGCCGTTGGCGATCTTCACGCCGGTCTGGCGCACGTAACTGTCCCATTCGCCGGCGGTGATGTGGAAACGGCTCATGGCGAACGGCTTGGCGAAGGTCACTTCATGCATCGGGCCTTCATCGGGCTCGCGCCCCACTTCATCGTCCGGGGTGCCCATGGTGAAGGTGCCGGCGGGTAGCACCACCATCTCGGGGCAGTCCTTGCAGTCCTTGAAGACCTTGCCCGGCTGCGGGGCGGCAGCCTGGGCAAGGTTGGGCAGCAGGGCCCCACACAGGGCGGTGAGTGCCAGGGCGGTCAGGGGTTTGAGTCGGGATGGAGTCATGTGGGCATCTCGTTCAAAGGGAAAAAGGTCATAACCGCTGGCTCAGCAAGGTCATGAAGCGCTGGATCTCGGCTGAGTTGTTGAGCAGGCCGGGCGAGGTACGAATGACCGGGCCGACGTCACGGTCTACCGCGTCCACCACCACGCGGTTTTTCATCAGGTGGGCCGCAACTGCATCGCTGTCCTGGCCCTTGACCCGAAAGAAGGTGAAGCCCGCCGACAGCTCGGGGCTGCGTGGTGTGACCAGTTCGATCTGCGAGTGAGCCAGCAACTGGTCTTTCAGTTCGGTATTGAGCGCATGGATGCGTGCCTGTACCGGCGCCTTGCCCAACTGCAGGTGCAACTTGAAGGCTTCGTCGGCGGCCCAGCGATGTTCGAAGGCGTGGTAGCCGCCGGGTGTCATGGTCGTGGCGAAGTCCTTGTCTTCCGAGAAGGTCGGTATCATCGGTGTGACGTATTTGTTTTCGGTCTCGCGGGCGCACACCAGGCCGGTGCCGCGCGGGCCGAACATCCACTTGTGGGTGCCTGATATAAAGAAGTCGCAGTGCATGTCCGGGAAGTCGAGGTTCTCGACGCCGAAGCCGTGCACGCCGTCGACCACATAGAGAATGCGGTCCGGCTCGTCGCGGTTGCGGTTGTGTTCGTCCACCAGCTTGCCGATCTCGCCGATGGGCAATTTCACGCCGCTGCCCGACTGCACCCACGTCATGCCCAATACGCGAGTGTTGGGGCGGATATTGCGCTGGATATTGCTCAGCACTTCATCGGCCGATACCCGATTGGCATTTTCGAACAGGCGTATTTTACGAACCTGGGTCTGCTCTTTGCGCACTCTGAAATCCAGGCTGAACTCGGTGGCATAGTGCTCGTGCACGGTGGTGAGGATTTCCTGGTCGGCGCGCACCTTGATCCCGCCATAAATCATCGCCAGCCCTTCGGACGTGCTACCGGTGAGGGCGATCTGCGCGGGTTTGGCTTTCAAATAGCGGGCGGCCCACTCGCGTACCTGGCCTTCGCGCTTCCAGGTCTCCTGCAGGTCCCAGTCCATGGCCAGCCCGGGGTTGCGATCGATCTGCTGGCGGTAGCGTTCAATGGCTTCGCGCACCGGCTTGGGGTGCGAGGCCACCAGGAAGTTGGAAAAGTGCAGGTAGTCCGGGTCCTGGTTGAACAGCTGTTTGAGTCCCGTCCATGGGTCGTTTGTAGAGGCTGCCAGTGCCTCGGGCAGCAGTGCGGCGCCCAGTGGCAGGCTCGCGGCAAAGACGCCGGCTTGCTTGAGAAATGTACGGCGGTCGGTCATGGACTTACTTCGTGCTGGTTAGCGATTGGCCAATGGTTTGGCGGCTTTTTGTACCTGGTCCCACACCCGCAGGAAGTTGCCGCCCCACAGTTTGGCAATATCGGCTTCGGAGTAGCCGCGCTGGATCAATTCGGCGGTGACGTTGCGTACTTCGCCAACGTTCTCCCAGCCCTGCAAACCGCCGCCGTCGTTGAAGTCCGAGGCGATGCCGACGTGATCGATGCCGATCTTGCGCACGGTGTAGTCGATGGCGTCTCCCAGGTCCTTGAGGGTGGCCTTGGGTTCTTCTTCAAGGATGGCGTACAGCGCGCTGGCATACTCGCCGAAGCGTTGCTCGGGCCAGGCGGCAATGATTGCATCGCCGGGCATCAAGGCCATGGCCAGGTTGGGCAGTGGTGGCAGGTCGAAGCGTGCGCGCAGGGTGTTGAGCTTGTCCTGGGTCGGCTGGCTCAAGGGGCGCAGGTACGCGGGGAAGCCCACCACCTGCACCACGCCGCCGCTGTTCTTGATCAGTTGCAGTTCTTTGTCGCTGAGGTTGCGCGGGATATCCACCGACGCCCGAGGCGCCGAGTGGGATGCCACCATCGGCGTGCGGCTCAACTGCGCGACTTGTTCCAGGGCCTTGGTCGACATTTGCGATACATCGATGATCACGCCCAGGTCATTCAGGCGATGCACCGCCTGCTGGCCGATCGGCGACAGGCCTTCAAGGGCGTCGGGGGAGTCATTGAAAAACGGTAGTGGGCGCGACGAGTCGGACCAGGCGTTATTGCCGATGTAGCTGAACCCGAACATGCGCATGCCGCGTGCGGCCCACAGGTCCAGCTGGTTGAGGTCGTTGCCCAGCGGGTAGGCGTTGAGCATACTGATAAAGATCGCGAACTTGCCTTCGCCGTGCAGGCGCCGCATATCGTCCGGGGTGTAGGCGATGCCCACCTGGTTGGGAAAGTCGCGCACCATGCCGGAGATGATCTTGTAGCGCACCTCCTGCTCGTGGCGGGCCTCTTCGACAAAACCGTCGGTGGGCTTGTGCGGGGCGTTGTCGCCGTTCCAGATCTCCGGCCAGCCGAAGATCGTCAGTGCGGCACCCGACAATCGGCCCCGCGCCGCCTTGGCCAGGTCGAACTGGCCGCTGCCATCCTTGTCGGCTTCATTGCCCGCCGTGCCGAAATCCAGGGGCAGGGTGATGTGGCTGTCGAACGACAACAGGCGATCCTGCATTTCATTGGCCTGCTTTATCACCTCCAGCGGGTAGCCGGCGTTGCCCTTGAACCATTGGTCCCAGACCAGAAAGCCGGCCCCGGCGCCGATAGCCAGGGCCAACGGCAGGCCGATATACAACGCCTTTTTCGAACGTGATTTTGTCATTGCCATCTCAGTCAGTTGCGGCCTTTGCTATCAGGGAAGAACGAGCACTGGCGGGGGAAATTTAGGCAGCGCTGGCGCGACGGTAAATTTCAGCGGGCTGCAAACGTTCTAGCTCTGATCAAGCCGTTTCCTAAGGTAGCCAATGACAATCTCTCGACGTGGGTTCATCGCAGGCCTGGCGCTGACCGGCGCGGCCGTGCCGGCGGCCTTTTATGCCCATCGCGAGCTGACGCGGGAAGAAGAATTCCCCATCACCCCCGGCGAAGCCACGGTGGACCTGGCCGACACCCAGGGCCAGCACCTGGCGAACACCCTGCGCGGCGTCTGGAGCCTGCGCCTGGCAGGGCGCGATGCCGGCCTTGCGGGTTTGCCGTTGCACGGCCTGGAGCTGCTGCTCGACATCGCCCCTCGTGGCCGTGGGCTGCGGGGTTACCTGGATACCGCCGAGAACCTGCGCGCCGACGGCGAGCCACGCTATCGAGTCTTGGGCGACCTGCTGACGGGCGAGGGCGCCGTGCTCTATTGGCGGTTGATCGACCGCGACTCAGTCGGCGGTGTGCCGGCCTATGAGTTCAAGATGACCCTGGATGAAGTCTGGGCCGACTTCGGCAATGCCGGCAGCGCCACGCTCAGCGGGCAAATCCTCGACCTCGAGCGGCCCCTGGCGTTGACCGAGCGCGACAACCGTTTCATTGCGCACAAACAGCTGTTCCCCGAGGCACGGCAACGCATCGGTCTGAATCCCACCTTGCTGGCCTGGCTGATTTCTCCCGAACACCGCCTGTTTCACCAACTGTGGCACGCCACGCGTGACCAGTGGCACAAGCTCTCCGAAGAAAAACGCGAGGCCCTGCGTGGCATCGGCTGGCAACCGGGGCCCCGTGGTCAGGAGCGCGATGCCCGCGGCAAACGCAAGGATCGCAATGGCTCGGGCATCGACTTCTTCTTCATGCACCGGCATATGCTCGGTACTGCGCGCTCCATGCAAGACCTGCCGTCGTGGCCGCAATTCCCCGCGCCGCAACCGGCGCTGGAGCGTGATCGCCTGGGCTTTGTGCGCTACTTCGACAACCACGACGGCTTCGCGCTGCCGCCCTGTTGGTCGGCGCCGGACGACGCCGACTACACCCAGTGGGTCAGCGATATCAAGGCGGCCGAGACCTACCACAGCAACTTCCAGGTCTGGGAATCCCAATACCGCGACCCGCGCTACCTGGCCAGGATGACCCTGGGCCAGTTGGGCTCGGAGATGGAACTGGGCCTGCACGACTGGCTGCACATGCGCTGGGCCTCGGTGCCCCGTGACCCGTCCAACGGCGCACCGGTGCCGTTCGCCCGTGACCCAGCAGACTTCTCGGCACGCTGGTATGCGCCGGAGAATGACTTCCTTGGCGATCCGTTTTCATCCCACGTCAATCCGGTGTTCTGGCACTTCCACGGCTGGATTGATGACCGTATCGAAGACTGGTTCCGCGCCCACGAGCGTTTCAACCCGGGCGAAGTGCGTCGCCTTGAAGTCAACGGTGTGGCCTGGTTTGCGCCGGGCCGTTGGGTTGAAGTGGGCGACCCCTGGCTGGGCCCGGACACCCACGGTTGCAGCACCACGCCGGGCTTGCAGCAGGGTCGCTCGATGGAAATGGACCCGGAAATCATGAAACTGGCCCTGCGTATTACCTTCGGCGCCGATGAGGACCTGCTCAAGGGCTTGTTCAAACGCGTACCGCGGCGGCCTTGGTACGCGCGGCATTTGAAGGTCACGCCCAAGCTTTAAACGCCATTGGCAGCGTCCTGTTCCAGCTTTATCTCCGCTCTATACAGGCCGCTGACACTTAGAGGGCTACCCGTCTTGCTCATCAGGTACAACTCGTTGAAGTCGGACACGGTGTAACCATCAGCCCTTCTGAGCGGCTGGAACAAGTGGCTGGTCTGCCCACTATTGAGCGCGCGTTCCATGCCGCTGCGCATAGACGCCTCATTGGGGAATTTGGCGAGCCCGAGGTTGGGATCGTAAAAGAACCAGGTTTTTTGGCCATCCACGACTTTCACTCCGGCCGTGACGCCGTGCTTTGGATTGCTGATGAGCAAGGCTTTGGACGTGGTGGCCTTTGCCAAGTCCGCGATGATCATCTCGTGCGTGGCGTTGTGGGTCAGTTGCCCGGAATGAAAGTCGTCTCTGAGCGTGTTTTGATACCTCTCCAGGCTGTTGCGGAATGCTTCCGTGTTGGGGTGCTTGGGGTGCGCCATACTGATGAAGAAGTTTTTGATCAGCGTGTCTTGCTTGTCATCGAGAATAGCCAATGCCATGGCATTGGACAGCGCGGCACAATCGCCATCGGATGGCAGGTTGACCTGACTCAGGTAATAGCCTTGCGGCATGGAGACGACTGTTGCGCCGGCAGCGGTCATGTCGTCACTGAATTTTTTGCTGAACGCAAGGCTAGTCTCAATCGTCTGATTTTGCAGGTGCTTGAACAGCGCCCCGACTTCTGCAGGGGTTAGCCCAGGGGTCAATATCAACTCGCGCAATTGATGCTTTTTCATCGTCGGTGAGAAACCCTCGATCCCCGCAGGGTTGCCCCTGGCAAGCGCCTCTTCAAACTGCATTTGTTGGGCGGTTGGGAGGTTGCCGGGCGATAAATTCCTGGGCGGAATGAGCGTTTCGTAGAGTGCTTTGACTCTGCCTGGCAGTGCCTCCAGTTCGTCAATGCGCCTGGACAAGCTGCCCAGTACGCTGGGTGAAGCCGTGGAATCCGTGGCCAGTTTTTTCAATTGTGTGACCCCCAGATCCGGGGAATAACCAGCAAGGCTGGTCGGGTCGACCGTACTGTACCCCTGATGGAACGCAGCCCCACCTGCGGCGGTTGACCTGGCGTCGGCAACGGCATCGTTGAAGGCTTCCGGTATGGGTTTTGTCGGGTTGAACCAGCTCGTGATCCACTCGTCGAAGGTGCCTTTGATCTCACCCTGGGTTGCCAGCAGCTTAGGGGTGAAGTCCTTGATCGGTGCGCCGTAGGGTTGGCGGGTGATGGGGTCGTAGTGATGCCACTGATTGTTTTTGTATACCGCCACACTTTCAAGGGTGCGCCCGCTGGCTTTGACCGAACCCAGCAAAGCGCTGCCATGTTCCTGGCTGATAGTTTTCAACCAATCATGGCTTTTATCCGTGGCACGTATGTTGGCAAGCCACGCCGTGGTCCTGTTCAGCCCTTTGCTGATCAGGTTTGTACCGCCAACGGCCAGGTCAGCCAACCCGTCCAAAGGGTTGAAGTTGCTCAATGTGACCATGCCGATGACTTTGCCGGTCCGTGCGACTTTGGTCACAAGGGATGCGGCGCTTGCAGCAACGTTGGTCAGTTTGCCGATGGTAGCCGCGCCGGCTGTCAGAAAGCCGAATACATCCAGGGCCAAGTCAAACCCGCCCTCAAGAGTGTTGCCTTTTTTAAAGTTTTCAATTGCCGAGCGGAAAGGAATCAAATTCATGAAGAAATCGTTCACCTGATTGGCTTTCTCATTGGCCAGGTCCTGGGTTGTTTGGCCTCTGGCGTATTTCTCTATGTCCGGGTCGTCGAGATTGAAATGCTCGACGAAGGCATCGGCGATGTGTTGAGTGCGCGTGGTGGCAAAACTATCCATAGCTGCGCCAGTCGTGCGTTCGCTTGCGTGGCTGGCACTGACGCTCGTGGGTACGAACACGTTGGTCTTGAGCTCCACATTTCCAGCATCCCTGGACTCGCGCTCTTTAACCGCCCACCTTTCAACGGGCACGATTGCGCCTTGGGTAAGGTCAATACAGTAGCCAGTGGTTTGGCCGTTACGTTCAATTTTTACCAGCAGGTTTTTTTCATAGACGGGGTTGGACTTGCTCCAGAAGCCCAACTCAGTGGAGGAGTTTCGATAATACGTAATTTTGCCGTACTCGAAGTTCTTGCGGTCTTCCAGGGGCAATTGAGCGATCAGGTGTTTGACGGTCGTGCCAAGGGCGACTTTTTTCTGCTTGATCGTTTCCTCAAAGCGCTTTTCGAAGTTGCCGCTCACATCAAACCGGTAGCGGGCGTTCAGGTCTTTTATCGGTACACGTTTGTCCGCCGATTCAAACAGGTAGGGCAATCTCAGATCCATCATTGCGATGTCCAGCATCGAGTGACGGCCATAGAGCCATGTATGAGCCTTGTTCTGCCCTGTGCGCGGCGTGTTGGTGGTCTTTATCAGCTTTTGTCTGAACAGATCGCCCAGATCGCCATATCGTTCTACCAGCACGGCCATGGCCATTTTTTCGCGAGTAGGGAGTTCCATATCCAGTGCTCGGGACGCGGCGAGCATGTCCTGCTGGCGTTGTGTGAAGGTGGTTTTCAGGCTTTCGAGTTCCTGCAGGCTGTATTGCGTGTCGTCCTTGCGTGCAATCACGTTATGGCAAACCCCCCAATCTACCAGTGCGGCCGTGCGCGCTCGCTCAGCCGCCTCAGGTTGCGCCAGCCTGGCACGTTCACCTTCCTGCATCACCTGGACGTAGGTCATGTTCGGGACTTTTCCCGGCGTACCGGCTTCAATGGCTGCCGCAGCAATCACCAGGTTCAGCCAGGCGGGGCTGCCAGGCCTTACAGTGGCTGGGATGTCCTTGATCAGATAGACAGGCGCTTTCCTGGCCAGTAATGCATACGCGCCGACTTTGGACAGCGCAGGGCTGATCCTGGCGCTGTCGATCAGGTACTTGCTCAATGCATCCAGGACCGAGGAAGCAGGTTTACCCCAGTGGTTCTCGTGCGCCAGATCGAATCCCGCCACTTTATGGCGGTGAGGTGCGGTGATGGATTCTGGGTCCAATTGCAGGTGAATGGCGGCCATCAGGTAGTCCGTGGCGCTGTTGGCCGTGGCAATACCGCCGGACTGCTCCTGCAGGTATTTGCCCAGCGTTTGCCCAGCGGCACCGTTAAGCAAGGCCTCCAGCGCCTGGGCGGGATCACTGTGTACCTCAGTGGGCAGTGGGTGCTCGGCCAGCAAAGCCTCCAGGGCGTTCTGGTAATCTGACCTCATGGAGATAATGCGCAGTCGACTCTGTTCAGCCTGGCTCAGGGGAGTTGACCATGACAACGCTCCACCAAAATCCCCCAGTGGTTGCGCCAGGGCTTTCTGTTTTACCGTATTTATCAGCTCAATCAGCGAAAGCTTGGTGGTCGGTATCGACCAACCCTTGGCCCTGATAAAGCTCTCCAGTGTCGCCCCTTCACTGGGGCGCATAGGAAACGATGAGTCAGGATGAATATCCAGTGGTGCTCTTAAGGTGACAAGTATTGCTTGAGGCGTGGTGTTTACATCCAATTGTGGCGCGATGGCTGCGAGTTTCGTTGCCAGCAGCTGCAGGTCATGCCTGTCGCCGAACCCTTGCTTAAAGGTTTTCGGCGCAATGGCACGCTTCTCGGAGTCGACGGCAGGGAAGGTGGTTGCCGGTTCGATTGCGGGTGCCTGGTGGGGCGGCCTATCAGGCTTGGGGGTATGGAAGGGTCTGTTGTACCAGTGTGATTCGGCGTGTGTAGTCGGGTTGAGCATGGATGGCGGACCTGTAAGTCGAATAGCAAATAGGCAAGTTTCCTAAGGTGTACGCTTGAGCTTCAGACGCCGAGTTGGGTGAAGGAAAGGGGCACCAGGGTTCCCCTCCGGCAGAGAATGGAGTGTGACTAATAGCGACACGCGGTCGTATTACCCCCTGTGGGCTAAACAGCCTTCACGCTTGCTCTTGTTCCCGTAATTGCACACTCATCTGATCGCAACTGCGCGCCCAGTCACTGAGCCATTGGGGCATAGGTGGCGACGTTTCTTCCAGACCCAGTTCGCGCACGAAATCCGACGGCGGCACGTTGCCCTTGGCGCTGCGGAACACTCCACGGATCACCACCACGCCGATCACTCGGCCATGGCTGACGAAGCGGTGCTCCATCAGGCTCCACTTGTGGTCCCAGCCGAGCATTCGGGTGTGCACTTCAAATACCTCGAACAGTTTCAACTCGCGACGAAACTTGCCCCAGGTATCGCCCACGATCGGCACTGCCTTGTGGCGCAGCGCCACGCGAAAGGCACCCGTGCGCAGCACAAAATCCATGCGCGCCACATCTGCCAGGGTGAAATAGCGACCATTGGTGACATGCCGGTTCAGATCCAGGTCCAACGGCCAAACCCTCATGCGCACCACCGTAGTGGCCAGGCCGTGGACCGGTTTGCGCCAGGGGCGGCGCAACAGCATGTGCAGTAATCGAAACCAGAGATTCATGAAAAGACGCCAGACAGTTGAACAATGACCGCACTGTAAAGGTGAGGAATCGGATAAGGTAGGTGCGCAAATGACTTATTTCATGCGAAAAGCGCAAACTGGTTTTTAAATGCACATTACCTTGCTTCTGGCTGACCGATGTTCCGCTGCCAATGCCACCCTCGCCATGGAAGTACTCAGTGCGGCCAACCTGTTTGCGGATAGCCCGTGCTTTGAGGTGGTGCTGGCTTCCCTGGATGGGCAGGCGGTGGTGACATGGGGCGGCCAGCGCCTGGAGGTGGATTGCAGCGTGGCGCAGGTGGCCCGGACCGACCTGGTATTGATCCCAGGCTTTCTGTTTACCCTCAAGGAAGTCTTGCCGACGTTTGCCGCTTACGGCCCTTGGTTGCGTGAGCTGCACGGTCGTGGCGCAGTGCTGGCCTCGATGTGCACGGCCGCGTTTCTCTTGGCCGAAACGGGCCTGTTGCAGGGCTTGCGCGCCACCACCCATTGGGCGTTTACCGAGTTCTTCCGTCGTCGCTATGCCCAGGTCTGCCTGGATGAGGGGCAGATCCTCTGCGAAGAAAACCGCTTGATTACCTGCGGTGGCGCCACGGCGGCGATGGATTTGATGCTGCACCTGATCCGCCGCTTCGGCTCTGCGGAACTGGCTTATACCTGCGGCAAATATTTGCTGATCGATACCGGGCGCACCGAACAGTCGGTGTATGCCATGTGGTCGTTGCCCAAAAGCCACGGGGATAGCGAGATTCTGCGCGTACAGCACTGGTTGGAGCAGCACTTTACCGAGTCATTGGTGATCGACGAGGTGGCCCGGCGCTTCGGCTTTGGCGTGCGTAATTTCAAGCGCCGCTTCAAGGACGCCACCGGTCATACGCCAATCGGCTACCTGCAAACTCTGCGTCTGGAACGGGCCAAGCAGATGCTTGAGTCAACGCGCATGACGCTCGACAGCATTACCTATGCCGTTGGCTATGAAGACAGCAATTCGTTTCGACGCCTGTTTCAGCAGCGGGTGGGTATGTTGCCGGCGGCGTATCGCAAGAAATTCCTGATCGTCCAGGGCTGACCCAAATGTGGAAGGGGCGGTGCGACGATTCGACTTCCCCCGGAGGCGACCTGACAGCCGAGCAAATCGCAGACGAAAAAAAACCGGCTGATCAGGCCGGTTTGGGGGCTCCCGCAAACAGCGCGGGGTTATACGTGGGAGCTCAGCAGACGCTCGGCACCACCTTCGGCCAAGCCACGTTCCTGCAAGCGGTCAGCACCACCTTCGGCCAAGCCACGTTCCTGCAAGCGGTCAGCACCACCTTCGGCCAAGCCACGTTCCTGCAAGCGGTCAGCACCACCTTCGGCCAAGCCACGTTCCTGCAAGCGGTCAGCACCACCTTCGGCCAAGCCACGTTCCTGCAAGCGGTCAGCACCACCTTCGGCCAGGCCACGTTCCTGCAAGCGATCCGCGCCACCTTCGGCGACACGAGTTTCCATCAGGCGGTCGGCACCGCCTTCAGCGACTACCGGGTGGGCAAAAGCGTTTGCAGCGAGTACCGAGAAAGCGAGGCTAAGCAGGATTTGGCGTTTCATGATGGTGTGCTCCGAGTGCTTTGGTTGGGTGCCGTTTGGCATGGGTTTGATGTTACGCGCTGCATGTTTTAAGAGAACTTCATTGCGCTGATGGTGACTATCGATGCCAGCGATGGTCCCGCCTACGGGGCCATCACTGTGGCCGTCATGGCATCTGCGGCAGTTCGTTGGGGCGCAGGTCAAACACCAGCACCTCGGCGTCTTCGCCATGGCTCAGGCGGATCTGGCGCTCGTCGCGCACTCGCACACCGTCGCCTTCCTGCAAGCGCTGACCATTGAGTTCAACGCTGCCGCGTGCCACATGGACGTAGGCGTAGCGATCCGGTGCCAGCTCCAGGCGGGTACTTTCGTCAGCGTCGAACAGCCCGGCATACACCCGTGCGTCCTGGCGCACTTTCAGCGAACCGTTGGCGCCGTCCGGCGAGATGATCAACTGCAAGCGCCCACGTTTTTGCGCTTCACTGAAGTGCTCCTGCTGATAGCGTGGCTTGGCGCCGGCTTCGTTGGGCACGATCCAGATTTGCAGGAAATGCACACCAAGGCGCTGGCTGTGGTTGAACTCGCTGTGGGCCACGCCGCTGCCGGCGCTCATCAGTTGCACATCGCCGGGGCGAATCACCGAACCGGTGCCCAGGGTGTCCTTGTGCTCCAGTGCGCCTTCAAGCACATAGGAGAAGATCTCCATGTCGCGGTGGGGGTGCTGGCCGAAGCCTTTACCCGCGGCGACACGGTCATCATTGATCACCAGCAGGTCGGAAAACCCCTGCTCCTTGGGGTTCCAGTAGTTGGCGAAAGAGAAGGTGTGGAACGACTTCAACCAACCGTGATTGGCGGCGCCGCGTTCGGAAGCTTTGCGAAGGGTCAGCATGGTCCAGTCCTCAAGTGAGCGCGGGCTGCGAGATGCAGGGCGCTTGGGTTGAGAAGAAGGTTAATGGTTAACGAATGATTGATTAAGAAGATGAAAATAGAATAACTGTCAACCTCAAGTTGACAGTAAAAGTCGTGCCATAATGCCCGTCGCACTTCTTCTCGATGGACATTTCCCGCTTATGAAAACCGTGGCCATGGCGCTGTTTCCGGACTTCCTGCTGCTCGACATGGCCGGGCCGCTTGAAGTGTTTTCGATTGCCAACCGCTACCTGCCGGCGGCCGATCACTACCAGATCCTGACCATTGGCACTGAGCCTGGTCCGTTGCGGGCATCCAATGGTGTGGTGGTCCAGACCGATCTGCTGTTGGAACAGGCCCAGGCGGCTTATGACCTGTTGCTGGTGCCGGGTGGCCCAGGTGCCTATAACGAATGCCATCCCGCGTTGCTGCCTTGGCTGAAGGCCGCCGCGCCGCGTGCCCGGCGCTTCGGCTCGATCTGCACCGGGGCCTTTGTGCTCGGCCATGCAGGTTTGCTCGACGCGCACCGCGTGACCACCCACTGGCACTACACCGAGCGCTTGATCAAGGCTTTTCCCAAGGCCATCGTCGAGACCGACCGGATCTACTTGCAGGACGGGCGCCTGATTACCTCCGGCGGCGTCACTGCGGGTATCGACCTGGCCCTGTCGGTGGTTGCCCAGGACCATGGCAAGCAAGTGGCGGTGGACGTGGCCAAAGTCTTGCTGGTGGTGATGAAGCGCCAGGGTGGCCAGGCCCAGTTCAGCCCCATGACGGCTGCGGTAGCGCCCCAGGAAACCGCGATCACCCGCGTGCAGAACCACGTGCTGGCGCATCTTGAGCAGCCGTTTACCATCGAGTCCATGGCCGAACTGGCCGGCATGAGTGCACGCCATTTTGCGCGGCTGTTCGCCAAGGACGTGCAGATGACGCCCATGGCGTTCTTGCAGGGCGCGCGCATCGACCGTGCCCGGCAACTGCTGGAAACCACCGACCTGCCGCTCAAGACCGTGGCGTTTCACGCAGGCTTCGGCAGCGTGCGGCATATGCGCTTTCTGTTCAGTGAAAAACTGGGCCTGAACCCGACCCAATACCGACAACAGTTCAGTTAACGACACAATGTCCGTCTGAGGCACTCGATTGTCCGTATCGCTCCCCGTGCCAGCATTGTCCTGTCATCGCTAGCTGGCAAGATAGGGCCGAGCCCATGGAAAAGGATGCGCAGGCACTCAAGCACGGGTGTTTCAGCGCAGTTACGGACATGCAAGATTCTGAGACGCTGAGCTTCGGCCCCTACACCTTTCATCGGCAACAGCGCCTGGTCAGCAAGTCTGGCTGGCCGGTGCCGTTGGGCGGGCGGGCGTTGGATATTCTTGCGGTACTGCTGGAAGCGCCGGGGCACTTCATCAGCAAGGCCACCTTGATCGAGCGGGTCTGGCCCAACAGCGTCGTCGAAGACAATAACCTGCGCGTGCATATTGCCGCGTTGCGTCGGGCGCTGGACGGACAACGCCTGATCCTCAATCACCCCCAGCGTGGTTATTGCTTCGTCGGCCCCGTGCAAGCCACTGTGCCGACGCTGCCGGCCGCGCATAACCTGGCTGCCCGGCTCAGCCCGGTGTTCGGTCGCGAAGAGCTGGTGAGCCTGCTGGCGCGGCGCTTGTCCGGGCAACGCTTGCTCACCCTCACCGGTGTGGCCGGCGTCGGCAAAAGTACGCTGGCCCTGGTCCTGGCCGAGCGCGTGTTGCCGCGCTATCGCGACGGGGTGTGGTGGCTCGACCTGACCCAGGTGCAAACCCTTGGCGAACTGCTTGCCAGCGTTGCCACGGTCATGCAGTTCAAGCCCACTTACAGCCTCGATGAGGTGTCTCGCCAGTTGGCCTCGCACCAACTGCTACTGGTGCTCGACGGTGCCGACCTGTTGCTCGGCGCCTGTCGAAAGCTGGTGCGCGCACTGCGCGAAAGAGCGCCCGAGGTGAGTATCCTGATCAGCAGCCGCGAACCCTTGCTGGCGCCCGGCGAGTGGGTGTTGCGTGTACCTGCGCTGGCACTGCCTTCACCGTCGGCGTGCCGTAGTGTCGAGCAGGCCATGGAGTGTGCCGCGGTGCAGCTGTTTGTCGCCCGCGCCCGCGCCAGTCAGCAGGATTTTGTATTGCGGCCGCAGGACCTGGCGCCGTTGCGCGATATTTGTCGACGCCTGGACGGTATCCCATTGGCCCTCGAACTGGCGGCCGCCCAGGTCGATGCGCTGGGCATCGGCGCAGTGCAGCAGCAGTTGCGCAGCGGCCTGCAGGGGCTGACGCGCGGTCGCCGCACAGCGGTAGAGCACCATCGCTCATTGACCGCTGCCCTGGATTGGAGCTACGCGCGTCTGAGCCTGCCGCAGTGCTGGCTGTTCTTGCAGTTGGGCTTGTTCAAGATGGCGGTGACCTTGCCCACGTTGAGTGAGATGGTACGCGGTACCGAGCTTGAGCACGCCGACCTGACTTATCTGTTGGCGCGTCTGGTCAATACCTCGCTGCTGGTCATCGAGCCTGGGCTTGGCCCGCGGCGCTACCGGTTGCTCAACTGCGTGCGCAGCTATGCTTTGGCGCAACTGCGTGATCCGAGCCAGGTGCAGCGGTTGCAGCAAGGTTATGGAGACTGCCTGGATGCGTGTTCAGGCCGGCCGTTTGTCTTGCAACTGGTCGAGCAGGCCGCGCACGCGCATTAAGTCCTGGGTGGCGAAGCCTTCGGTAAATTGCGCGTGGATCGGGCTCAGCAGGTTCCTGGCAGCCAGGCTGCGCCCTTGCTGTTGCCACAGTTGCGCCAGGGAGTGCGCACATCGCAGCTCCCAGGCGAGCGCGCCTTGCTGGCGCGCCAGGCCAAGGGCCTGGAGCAAGAGGTCTTCAGCGACGCGCATATCACCTTGACGCGCCAACTGTTCGGCGCGCACCCGCAGGATTTCCGTGGCGCACCAGCCGGCAGCGCCACTGCGTGCCCTTTCGACGGCGGCCGCGTCGGCTTCACGGGAGCCGAGTGTGATCAAGGTATCCTCGATCAGTCCCAAACCCTGCAAATGGTTGTCACCCAGGATGCCGGCGTAATGCCCGGCCCAGGTCTGGAACAGTTGCACTGAATGCTTGTGGGATTGCTCCAGCAGCAGCGTTTGCAACGCGTGTGCGTCGTCTTCGGCGCCGTTGTAGCGGGCGATTACCACGCCGGCCAACGCCAGGGTGTAGCAGATCGACGTGCCGTGATTGATCTGCAGTGCCAGTTCCAGTGCCTGGCTGGCCGTGCGCCAGGCGCGCTCGGGAAAGCCCTGTAGCCACAGGATCCTCGCCAGGACGGTCAGGGATGCGACGTTCTGGTCGTATTGCACGCCAACGCCATGGGCGAAGCGGTTCACGTGGCCGCTGTGGGTCATGCGCTGCAGCACCTGCTCGGCATGGTGACGAGCAAGCGGCTGATTGCCCATGTAGTGCTGGCCCAGCGCGCGCAAGCGTTGGACGCTGAGGTCCAGCAGCGGTTCGGTGCGCGGGTCGAGGCGCTCGAACTGTACGCTTTGCTCCAGCGCCTCGGCATAGCGTCCGGCACACAGGTTCACGGCCATATGGCCTGAGACCGCACGCAACTGGCCGGCCAGGTCCTGATTCATTTCGGCCAGGCGTGCGGCACCCACGAAGGCTGCGACGGTCTGGGGCGCGGGGCCCAAGGCATGGTACGAGAGACTGCCCAAGGCCAACTGCAATTGCAGGGTCAATTGGGTGCAAGGGGCCTTGACCTGATCAATCAGCGCCAGCGCCTTGTGCACATAACCGCCGTGCTCGCGCAGTAACGACAGCTCCTGCCACAGCGGCATCGCACTGACCGTCAGGCGAATGGCCAACAGGTGCTCGTTTTCCTCGGTAAAGCTCCAGTCGAGTGCGGCGCGCACGTCCTCGCGCAGCGGTGCGTAACGGTCGATCCAGGGCTGCGTGGCGATCAGTTCCCAGTCGCCTTGCGCCTGTTCCATCAGCGCCAGGCACCTGGCGGCGTGGCGTTCGCGAGTGGCGTGCAGCTCGCCGGCCTGGCTGAGCTTTTCCAGGGCATAGGTGCGGGTAATATCCAGCAGGCGATAAACCACCTCGTCATCGCTGGCTTCCACATTCAACAGCGACTTGGCCACCAGTTGCGTGATGGAGCCCAGCACCTGGGCCGGGGCAATGTTTTCCCCGGCGATCACCGCCGCCGCGCTGACCAGGCTGAAACCACCGCGAAACACCGCGAGCCGGCGCAGGCAGATTTTTTCGCATTCGGTGAGCAAATCAAAACTCCAGTCGAGCGTAGCTCGCAGGGTTTGCTGGCGGGGCAGGGCACTGCGTCGCCCGCGGGTCAGCAGACGGAAGTTGTCCTCCATCTGCACCAGCAGCCCCTGCAAGCCAAAGCGTTCGATCTGCGCGGCGACCAGTTCGATCGCCAGGGGAATGCCGTCCAGGCGCTGACAAATATCGATTGCCAACGGCAGTTCGGCTTCGCTGAGGGCAAAGCTGTCCTGATGAGACATCGCCCGCTCGATCAGCAACTGCATGGCCGGGTAACCCAGGGCCTGGGCACGGTTGCCGGTGGCGGGCGGGCAGGCCAGCGGTTCGAGGCGTTGTACATGTTCACCCTCGGCGCGCAGGGCTTCGCGGCTGGTGCTGAGAATGTGCAGGTGCGGCGCATGGCGCAACAGGGTTTCGCTGATCAGGGCAATGTCGTCGAGCAGGTGCTCGCAATTATCGATCACCAGCAGCATCTGACGCGCCTGCAGGCTGCGGGCGAAGCTGACCAGTGGCGCATTTTCGCCGGGAGTGAGGCCGAGCAGGGCGGCGAGATTGGGCAGGATCATTGACGCGGCGCTCAGCGGCGCCAGGTCCAGCAGATGAATCCCATCGCGGTAATGCCCGATCAGCAATTCGGCGACACGCAGGGCCACGGTGGTCTTGCCGATGCCACCGGCGCCGGTCAGGGTGATGAAGCGTTGCTGCGGCAGTTGCTGCACCAGCGCGTCGATCAGGGCCTGGCGGCCGATCATTCGCGTGCGTCGCAGCGGCAGGTTATGGCGCGGGCGCTGGGGGGCGCCGTCGGTGGGTAGCGTCATCGGTTCGATGCTCAGTGGCGCAACAAAGCTGTAGCCGCGCTGGGCGACTGTGACGATATAGCGCTGCCCGGCCTGGCCGTCACCCAGCGCCTTGCGCAGCGCCGCCATGTGTACCCGCAGGTTGCCGTCTTCCACCACGCTGGTGGGCCAGACCCGCGCGATCAGCTCCTGCTTGCTTACCACATTGCCGGCCTGCTCCAGCAGGATCAGCAGGATATCCACCGCCCGCCGCCCCAGGCGCAACGGGCGACCGGCCTCCAGCACCAGGCGCTGGCGCGGGTGGATGCAGTAGGGGCCGAAGTGCACGGCCTGGTCGCTCAGGTCTGTCATGGTTGCCCAGGTTCTGGAGTAGGGGTTGGGCCAGCATATTCCAGCTGCGTCAAGACCACTAGGCGGCGATCACGGCAGGCTTGGAGCGCGAGTGGTGATTTCGCCAGGTCATCGGGTTCACGCCTTCGCTGCGCGTGAACATATGGCAGAAGTGCGCCTGGTCGCAGAATCCACATTCCAGGCTGATTTGCGTGAGGCTCAGGGACGAACCGGTGATCAATTCCTTGGCCCGCAGAATCCGCTGCTGGCGAATCCATTCCTGGGGCGACACCCCGGTGGTGCATTTGAAGGCGCGGGAGAAATGGCTGCGCGACAAGGCGCAGGCCTGGGCCAGGTCGGCGATGGCCAGGCTTTCGCCGAGGTTGGCGAGGATCAATTGCTTTGCGATGCGCTCGCGCCGGGGGCACAGGCCACCGGTGGCGGACAAACGAGGGGCATATTGCTCAAGTCGGGCCATGACAAATATCCGCAGTCGATGGGAGCGTTCCCGTGAATGGATGCAGTGTAGACGCGGCTTATCTTGTTGCCGAGCCGCCTGGCTGACGAGTTAATCGTTGTTAATTTCGCCAGGTGCCGTCGCATAAAAGACAGCACGGCTATGCAATCGCAGGCGTGCGGGACATGCTTTGCTTGCCCTCTGCAAATTGTCTGGATACCGCCATGAACCGCAACGACCTGCGTCGCGTCGATATGAACCTGCTGGTGATTTTCGAGGCCCTGATGTTCGAAAAAAACCTGACCCGGGTTGCCGAGAAGCTCTTCATGGGCCAACCGGCGGTCAGCGCGGCGCTGGGCCGTCTGCGCGATTTGTTCGACGACCCGTTGTTGCTGCGCAACGGTCGCGGTATGGAGCCCACGCCACGGGCGGTGGCAATACTCAAGGAGCTGCAACCGGCCATGGACACCATCTCCGGCGCCGTCAGCCGCGCCAAGGATTTCGACCCTTCCACCAGTTGCGCGGTGTTTCGCATTGGCCTGTCCGATGACGCCGAGTTCGGGCTGTTTCCCGCGTTGCTCAGCCAACTGCGCGAAGAGGCCCCGGGCATCATCGTGGTGGTGCGCCGGGCCAATTACCTGTTGATGTCATCGCTGCTGGCCAGCGGTGAAATTTCGGTCGGGGTGAGCTACACCACCGAACTGCCGGCCAATGCCAAGCGCAAGAAACTGCGGGATATTCCCTGCAAGGTGTTGCGCGGGGATGACGGTGAGGCGCCGCTGAGCCTGGATGACTACTGCGCCAGGCCCCATGCGATGGTGTCATTCTCGGGTGACCTGAGCGGCAATATCGACCTGGACCTGGCGCGCATCGGCCGCTCGCGGCGGGTGGTGCTGGCGGTGCCGCAGTTCAGCGGGTTGCGCGCGTTGCTGGCGGGAACGCAGATCATCGCGACCGTGCCGGACTACGCAGCGTGCGCGTTGACCGAAGGCACCCGCTTGCGGGCCGAGGATCCGCCGTTTGCGATTGATGCGGCGGAACTGTCGATGGTCTGGAGCGGGGTGCATGACAATGATCCGGCGGAGCGCTGGCTACGCGGGCGGATTGCCGAGCATATGGCGGCGAACTGAATGCCAAGTGACTGTCGGTGATCTCCTCCCACAGAAACCCAGACAGCACATACATCCAATTCCCAGTACCCCCGGCCCGGCAAACTCCTCCCATCGCTCAATCCTGCGGGGGAGTCACCCAATCATGGACCCAACACCTAAAACCAGCTCTGACGAAGTCGTCACGCTGGTCGTCAAGCACCGGGTCAAGCCCGGCCGTGAAACCGAGTACGAAGCCTGGCTACGCCGCATCGTGCGTATCGCTGGCGAACGCCCCGGCCACCTGGGCGTCGACGTGGTGCGCAGCCAGCAAAACGGCACGGCCCTGTTCACCTGCGTATTGCGCTATAGCTCCACCGATGCCCTGGAACTGTGGCTCGACTCCCCACAACGCCAGGCCCTGATCGACGAAGCCGCGCCGATGCTGGCTGACGGCGACCAGACTGAAATCGGCGGCGCCAATGAGTTCTGGTTCGCCCCTCAGGCCGACGGCGCCGCCAAGCCACCGCGCTGGAAGCAGGCGGTGGTGAGCCTGTTTGTGATCCTGCCGCAAACCTTGCTGCTGCCCATTATCTGGGGGCCGATCCTGCGGCTGCATCCGTTTTTGTCCAACTACGTGGTTTCGACCTTTTTGGTCACCCTCACCATCGTGCTGTTGGTGGTGTACCTGCTGATGCCGGCAGCCACCCGCTTGTTCGCTCCCTGGCTTGAAGCCTCTGTAAAGGAAACCCTATGAACGCCGATCTGATTCTGTTCAATGGCCAGTTCCACACCGTGGACCGGGAAAACCCACGCGCCAGCGCCGTCGCCATTCGCGACGGGCGCTTCGTCGCTGTCGGCACTGACGGCGAGGCCATGGCCCTGCGCGGCAGTGGCACCCAGGTGATCGACCTCAAGGGCCGCACCGTCATCCCCGGCCTCAACGACTCGCACCTGCACCTGATCCGTGGCGGGCTGAACTACAACCTCGAACTGCGCTGGGAGGGCGTGCCGTCCCTGGCCGATGCCTTGCGCATGCTCAAGGACCAGGCCGATCGCACGCCCACACCGCAATGGGTACGCGTGGTCGGCGGCTGGAACGAATTCCAGTTCGCCGAAAAACGTATGCCCACCCTGGAAGAACTCAACCAGGCCGCGCCGGATACCCCGGTGTTCGTGCTGCACCTGTACGACCGCGCCTTGCTCAACCGTGCGGCGCTGCGCGTGGCCGGCTACACCAAGGACACGCCGAACCCACCGGGCGGCGAGATCGTACGTGACAGCAACGGCAACCCCACCGGGATGCTGGTGGCGCGGCCCAACGCGATGATTTTGTATTCGACCTTGGCCAAAGGCCCAAAACTGCCGCTGGAATACCAGGTCAACTCCACCCGCCAATTCATGCGCGAACTCAATCGCCTGGGCCTGACCAGCGCTATCGATGCCGGCGGTGGTTTCCAGAACTACCCGGACGATTACGCGGTGATCGAGCAACTGGCCAAGGACCAGCAGTTGACGGTGCGCATCGCCTACAACCTGTTCACCCAGAAGCCGAAGGAAGAACTCAGCGACTTCAAGAACTGGACCGGCAGCGTGACCCTGCATCAGGGCGACGACTACCTGCGCCACAACGGTGCCGGGGAGATGCTGGTGTTCTCCGCTGCGGACTTCGAAGACTTCCTCGAACCACGTCCGGACCTGCCGCTGACCATGGAACAGGAGCTGGAACCGGTGGTGCGCCACCTGGTGGAACAGCGCTGGCCGTTCCGCCTGCACGCCACTTACGACGAATCCATCTCGCGTATGCTCGACGTGTTCGAGAAGGTCAACCGTGACATTCCGTTCAATGGCCTGCCGTGGTTCTTCGACCACGCCGAAACCATCACCCCGAAAAACATCGAACGGGTGCGCGCCCTCGGCGGTGGTATTGCGATCCAGGATCGCATGGCGTTCCAGGGTGAGTACTTTGTCGAGCGCTATGGCGCCAAGGCCGCCGAAGCCACGCCACCGATCAAGCGCATGTTGGCCGAAGGCGTGCCGGTAGGGGCGGGCACCGATGCCACGCGGGTCTCCAGCTATAACCCCTGGACCTCGTTGTACTGGATGGTCAGCGGGCGCACGGTCGGCGGCCTGGAGCTGCATGCCGAGGGCTTGCCGCGCCTTACCGCGCTGGAGTTGTTTACCCACGGCAGCGCCTGGTTCTCGTCCGAGCAGGGCAAGAAAGGCCAGATCAAGGTCGGTCAGTTGGCCGATGTCGCAGCGCTGTCGGCGGACTTTTTCAGTGTCGATGAAGAGGCCATCAAGTGGATCGAGTCGGTACTCACCGTGGTCGGCGGCAAGGTCGTCTACGGCACTGGCGACTTCGAAGATTACGCACCGCCGCGCGTGCCGGTGCTGCCGGACTGGTCGCCGGTGGCCAAGGTGCCGGGGCACTGGCGCCCGACTTCGCCGATGCAGGCGCAGGTACATCAGTGCAGCGGCCCGTGCGGCGTGCACGCCCACAGCCATGAAAAAGCCCGTCTTTCCAGCGTGCCGGTCAGCGACTTCCAGGGCTTCTGGGGTGCGTTTGGCTGCTCATGCTTTGCCTTTTAATCCAGAAACCCAAGGAGTTACCCCATGACTTACAAGCGCTTGAACAAAGATGACGCCGTTGTCCTGCTGGTCGATCACCAGACCGGTCTGATCTCCCTGGTGCAGGATTTTTCCCCCAACGAATTCAAGAACAACGTGCTGGCCCTGGCCGATGTAGCCAAGTTCTTCAACCTGCCGACCATCCTGACCACCAGCTTTGAAAGCGGCCCCAACGGCCCACTGGTTCCGGAACTCAAGGCACTGTTCCCGGACGCGCCGTACATCGCTCGCCCTGGCCAGATCAACGCCTGGGACAACGAAGAGTTCGTCAAGGCCGTCAAGGCCACGGGCCGCAAGCAGATCATCATTGCCGGTGTGGTGACGGATGTGTGCGTTGCCTTCCCGACCCTGTGCGCCCTGGCCGAAGGCTTCGAGGTGTTTGTGGTCACTGACGCCTCCGGCACCTTCAACGAGACCGTGCAACAAGCTGCCTGGGCACGTATGACCGCCGCCGGTGCGCAACTGGTGAACTGGTTCTCGGTGGCCTGCGAGCTGCAAGTGGACTGGCGCAACGACATGGAAGGCCTGGCCAACCTGCTGTCGCCGCGCATCCCCAACTACCGCAACCTGATGAACAGCTACTCGGCGTTTACTGCCAAGTAAGCGGATCTGCCAGGTGTAAGTAATCCCCTGTGGGAGGGTAATGCTTTTGCAGGAGCGAGCTTGCTCGCGAAAAACTGATAGGCGCCGCGTTCATTCAGGAAACACGCGTTATCGTTGACGTTTTTCGCGAGCAAGCTCGCTCCTACGGGGGAGCGTTGGGGCAAGCCTCCTCCCACATCAGGTTTGTGGTGTGCCTCTGAACCCGCTATAAAACAGCCCATCGTCCACCGAGTAGCGACAATGAACCCCTTCGAAGACATGCGCCTGTTCTGTCAGGTCATGGAGTCCGGCAGTTTCACCGCCGCCGCCGAGCAACTGGGCCTGTCCAAGCAATTTGTCAGCCGCCGCCTGATCCAGCTGGAAGAACGCCTGGGCGTGCGCCTGCTCAATCGCTCCACGCGGCGCCTGGATGTCACGCCGCTGGGCCAGAGTTACTACGAATCCGCCTTGCGCCTGCTCAGTGATGTCGAGCAGGTGGAGCAGGGCATTGCCGGGCAGAACAGCGAACCGCGCGGCACGATTCGCCTCAGTGCGCCGCTTTCGTTTGCCATGGCGCACTTGGGTTGCCTGCTGCCGCTGTTCCTGCAGCGCTATCCCGACGTGTCGGTGGAGGTAGATCTCAGCGACCGCCCGGTAGACCTGATCGGCGAAGGCTACGACTTGGTGCTGCGGATCGGCACCCTGGAAGACTCCACCTTGATCGCCCGTCGTATCGCCAGCATCCCGAGGGTGTATTGCGCCAGCCCCGATTACCTGGCTTTGCGCGGCACGCCGCAAAAACCTGACGACCTTGCCGACCACGATTGCCTGCCCTACGGTCACGGCCGCCAGGTGCAATGGCGCTTCAAGGGCAAGCTGCAAGCGCTGAATGTGAGCGGGCGCATGCGGGTCAACAACGGCGATTTGCTGCGTGACACCGCCATTGCCGGGCTGGGGGTTACCTACCTGCCGACGTTCATAGTCGGCGAGGCATTGAAGGACGGTCGCCTGGTCAGCGTATTGGACGAGTTCGCGCCCGAAGCCCTGACGTTGTCGGCGGTGTACCCCCAGCACCGGCAGAGTTCACGGCCGGTACAGGCGTTGGTCGAGTTCCTGCGTGAACGCCTGGCTGGCGGCTGCTGATACGTGTGGGAGCAGGCAGGCCAGCTCCTGTAATTTGAATAGCGTCAGGCGTTTGCTACGTTGGTTAATTCAAGGCCTGCCACATACCGCTCCAGATTCGCCAGGAACGTATCCGCAATCTCCTCCTTGCTGTTGGTAGAAATCGCCGACGTATGCGGCGACAACCGCACCCTGGGATGGGTATACAGCGGATGCCCGTCCGGCAATGGCTCTGGCTCGGTCACGTCGAGCGATGCCAGCCCGATCTGCCCGTTATCCAGCGCCTCCAGCAGCGCCTCCTGATCCAGCAAGCCACCGCGTGCGATGTTGATCAGGTGCAGCCCCGGCTTGGCGCTGCCTAGTACGTCACGGTTGATAACGTGCCGCGTTGCCTCGGTCAGTGGTGCCGCCACCACCAGATGGTCGGCGCGGGCGAACAGGTCGTGGATGTCAGTGGCGGCCTCCACGCCGGCGCTGAACGGAGCCTGGCTCTGACGCAGCGCGATCACCTTGAGGCCAAGGCCCAGGGCTTTTTGCGCCAGGCTTTCGCCAATCGCCCCAAAGCCAAAGATACCCAGGGTGGTCCCTTTGAGCGGGCGCAGGGCGGTGAAATTCCACTGCGAGTCTTTCACCCAGATGTCCGGCAGGTGTTTGGCGGCGGCAAAGATTGCTGCCAGGGCGAATTCGGCCAGGTTGTCGGCCGCGCTGCCCCGGGACGTGCTCACAGGCGGGCCGTTGAACAGCCACTGCGGGTAAAAGTCGATGCCCGATGACACCAGGTGCACCCATTGCGCGCCGTACGGCCAGCCCGGTGGGGGCGTGTCGGGGGCGATATAGCCGCGCACATTGATCGGGCGCAACAGCAGGATATTGGCCTGGGGTGGCAGGTCGTTCGGCGCACCCACCGGCACACCGATCACCTGAGCTTGGGGGTGCAGCGGCGCCAGTCGTTCGCGAATGACCTGGTTGAAGTCTTCGTCCAACTGGCTGGCAATTATCACGTGGCTCATGGGCGCTCCTTCTGGTGTTGGGTGAACACGGCTCTGCCGACACCTTGCAGCACGGCGTCGTTTTGTGGGGTATGCACGCGGCTGCACAGCACATCGCGGTAATGCCGTTGCAGTGGGCTATGGCGTGACAAGCCTGGGTTGCCCGAGGCTTCGATGGCCAGCTCGACGGCGCGGATCGCGTTACCGGTCACCAGGTATTTCAATTGTGCGGCGTTGGCGGCCGGCGTGTGGCCTTGGGCGGCAGCCTCAAGCAGGCTGCGATTGGCGAACAGCAAGGTGTCGATATGGCCGACGGTTTCCTGAAAGCGCGGCAAAGTGGACAGCGCAGCCCCCAGGTTGGATGGCTTGCGCTCTTGCAGCCAGTTCACCAACCAGTCCCGCGCCGCCTGGGCCACCGCGTCGTAAACCGACGACAGCAGCACTGACATCCACAGCAAGCCTTCGCCATCCAGTTCCGGCTGCGGCGCGCTAAAGGGGCTGACGCTGACGGCGTGGTCCAGTGGCACCAGTACGTTGTCGAGCACCACCTCGTGGCTGCAAGTGGCGCGCATACCCAGGTGATCCCAGGTGTCGATGATGCTCACGCCGGGGCTGTCCTTGGCCACCAGCCAGGCGCCCACCAGCGGGTCTGCGTCGTCGCTGCGCGCCCATACGCTGAACCAGCTCAAGCCATGGCTGCCGGTGGAGTAGAGTTTGCGCCCGCTGATACGCCAGCCGTCAACGGTGCGCACGGCGGTGGTGGCGGGTAAACCGCCACGGGCCGGTGTGCCCAGGTCCGGCTCGACGCGCAGGGCATTGATCAGCGCACCGTTGCGCACCGCGTCCTCGGCGACGCGTACGCGCAGGTGCCGGGGCCAGGTTTTGCTGTCTTGCAGGCGGGCGTGTTGCAGGTACTGCATCACCAGGATCAGCGCCGTGGAGGGCTCGCCCTTGGCGACGGCGCTGATGGCCTTGCGCGCCTGGGCCAGGCTGGCACCGCCGCCGCCGAGGGCGCTGGGGACGGTGAGGGCGACCAGGCCGTGTTGGTGCAACAGGTTGAAGTTGGCGTGGGGGAAGGCGCCGCTTTCGTCATAGGCATGAGCGGTCCCGGCCAGTTCGGCGCTGAGGCGGGTGAGCGTGGTGTCGAAATCGACGACGTCTACAGCGCGTAGAGACGAGTGAGTCATCAGCATGTACTCGGTCAAGTGTGGGAGGGGGGCTGGGCCGGGGCTCGCACTGCATCCCTCTTTAGCGCGAGGCTTGGTCGAGGGTGGCACGCTTGGCGTTAAAGCTTGGGTCGAAGCCCTGGGAGACATCGATGCGGTTGGGCAGCAGCCCCTCTTTTACATACGTGTCGGCGGTGGCTTGCAGGCCGCTGATCACCGCGTCGTCAATCGCGACCGGCGACAGGTGAGTGTCCTTGGCCACTTCGATATGCACGGCCAGCGGCAAGCCGGTGATCCTGGCCTGGGCGGCGGCATACTCATCGGGGTGGGCGTTGGCCCAGGCGTAGGCGCGGTCAACCCGTGCGACAAAGTCGTCCAGTTGCGCGCGCTTGTCGGCAATGGCCTGGCCGGTCGCAGCGAAGTACAGATGATTGCTCAGCAGGTGTTTACCGCTGACCAGCACGCGAGCGTTGCTCTGTGAGGTGACCACGGTGGTGTACGGGTCCCAGGTGGCCCAGGCGTCTGCAGTGCCGTTGTCCAGCACCAGCCGCGACTCGGCAGGCAGCAGGAATATGAACTGCACATCCTGAGTGCTCAGGCCCGCATCGTTCAGGGCCCTGATCGCCAGGTAATGCCCGATGGAGCCGCGCCCGGTGACGATTTTCTTGCCTTTGAGATCGGCCGCGGTCTTGATCGGCGAGTCCTTGGGCACCAGCAGTGCGGTGGTGTTACGCCCTTGTGCATGGATGATGCTGATCACTTTGAGCGACGCGCCGGCGCCCAGAGCGAACACATAAGGAGCGTCACCAAGCGCGCCGACATCCACGGCGCCGGCATTCAGCGCTTCGCCCAAGGGCGAGGCCGAGGGGAATTCCGACCACTTGATTTCGTAGGGCACGTTGCGGGTTTCGCCAGAGGCTTGCAGCAGCGCCTTGATCGTGGATTTCTGGTTGGCCACGCGCAGCGGTTGCAGGTCGGCAGCCTGTACGCTGGACAGCAGGCCGAGGGCCAGGGCGGCGCCCAGTAGCAGGTGTTTGAAAGGGATGGCGTACAGCATGGGACACACTCCAGGCGTTGGATAAGGGGGATACCTCCACCTGGAGAAGGGGTCGGATAGGCGAAAACGATGCAGCAGCAGCTCAGATCACGTAGAAACCATGGGTGCCGTCGCGGGCCAGTTGCTCGACCAGGCCGAACTCCCAATCCAGGTAAGCCTGCATGGCTTCCCGTGGATTGTCGGTGCCTTCGTAGGGGCGACGGTAGCGATCGATACGCGGTGAGGCGAGGTGGGTTTCGCCTTCCTCCAGGGGCAGTTGCGCGGCGATCCAGGCGGCAGTGCCGTCCTGCAACACGAACACCTGCTGGCCGGTCAGCGCTTGTACCTCGGCCACCGCCAGGCGCGCCAATTGGCTGCTGCCGCAGGTCAATACGTAGCGCTGGGCACGCGGCACCTTGGCCAGGGCCTGAGGCAGTTGCGCACGCAGCACCCACCAGGCACCGGGTATATGGCGTTTGACGTAATTGGCGCTCGCGGTGAAGTCCAGCACCACGGTGTCACCATGGCCCAGCCAGTCGGCGAGGGTGTGCGGGCTGATCAGTTCGGCCTGGGGTGGCGCAGGCACTGGCGCGACCCACCCGCCGCGTTCGCTGAAGTGCTCGGCTTGCAGGTCATCCAGCACATGCACTTGCCAACCCAACTGAGCCAGCCAGGAGGCGGACATATTGGCACGCACGCCGTCGTCATCGACCAGCACCAGGCGCGCACCGCGGACGCTGGCGACATGATCGGTCTCCTGCACCAGTTGCCCGCCGGGTGTGGCGCGTGCCCCGGGCAGGTGCCCGGCTTCGAATTCTTCAAGGGTGCGCACATCGAACAGGTAGGTGGTGCGCGTCGTGTCCTGCTGCCAGTGGTGTAGATCGTCAAGGGTGGCGCGGCCGACGCGGGCCTTGTCGGCGACACGGCGTGCAGCCTCGGCGGCGAGTTGGCGATGTTCCTCTGGCGTTGGCGCGAAGCGGCGGGCTTGGTTGTGGGCAAGTGTTTGCCCGGCCAGGGTCCAGCCGATGGTGCCGTTGCGTAGCGCCGCAACCGGGTTGGGAAGGCCGGCATTGATCAACGACTGGGTACCGATAATGCTGCGGGTGCGCCCGGCGCAGTTGACGATAATGCGCGTGGCCGGGTCTGGCGCCAGTTCGCGGGCGCGCAAGACCAGCTCCGCACCCGGCACGCTGATACCGGTGGGAATACTCATGGTCTGGTATTCGTCGAAACGGCGGGCATCGAGCACCACCACATCGGCCTGGCTGTCGAGCAGGGCCTGGACTTCTTCGGCGGCCAGGGACGGCGTGTGGCGCTGGCTTTCGACCAGCTCGCCAAAGGCTTTGCTCGGCACGTTGACGTCGATAAACAGCTCGCCACCCGCGCGGCGCCACCCGTCCAGTCCCCCCTCAAGCAGGCTGACCTGGGTGTAGCCCAGCTCAAGTAGACGTTCGGCAGCGCGGCTGGCCAGCCCTTCACCGTTGTCATACAGGGTGACCTGGGTATCGCGGCGTGGAATGCGTGCGTACACCTCCAGTTCCAGCTTGGACAGCGGGATATTGGCGGCGAACAACGGGTGGGACTCGGCAAACGGCGCCTCTTCACGCACGTCGATCAACGCCAGCTCCTCACGGTCCAACAGGGCCTGGCGAATCTGGGCAAAGCTGCGGGTCGATACGGTGGTCATAGGGCAGGGCTCTTTTCTTTGGACAGGTCCCAGATGTTCGGGAGCGAGGCGTTGGAATAACCGGAGATAAACAATTTTTCGCTGCCGTCGGGCTGGTACACCGCACGGCGTACCGCACCGATATTGGCGCCGTATACATGGATGCTGATGGATACCTGATCGCGGTGGGCATTGCTGACCTGATGGATATCGCCGATCTTGGGCGATACCGCCTCGACCTGGCCCGGCAGCAGCTGGACGGGTGAGCCTTGCGCCACCAGGCTGCCGTCGGGCGCACGTGCAAAGCCCTGGGAAAACTCAGCGCCCCGCAACATGCCGATCAGCCCCCACACCCGATGGTCATGAATCGGCGTGCTTTGCCCTGGCCCCCACACAAAACTGACCAGGCTGAAACGCTGGCGCGAATCGGCATGCAGCAAAAATTGCTGATAGCGCTCGGGATCGGGCTGGGCGAACTCGTCGGGGAGCCAGTCATCATGGCTGACCAGTTGCGCCAGCAGCTTGCCGCCGCGGTGCAGCAGGTCACCTTCACGTGGGTTGGCGTCGATCAATTCCGCCAGGGCGCCTATGAAGGCTCTGAGTCTTTCGGGGTGTCGGGCCTGGGGCATGACCATTCCATCGTGCTGTTGTGATGGGTTTATATAAGCATAATGTTTATAGTTAATATGCTATTTTTTAATGATTAGCTTATAGCCACAGGTAATTTAGAACCGCCGTGAATAGCGTTAGACGTTATCGATCCCAAGGCGGGCTATCCAGAGCGGTGCGCGACAACTATGCTTCACGCACATCTTAATGACTGATCTCTATGTGCGGCCCAAATGAAAATTGACGATATCGATGCCTTTGTCGAAGTGATTCGTTGCCAGTCCATCAGCCATGCCGCCGAGTCGTTGCAACTGACCCAGCCGGCTATTACCCGCCGTGTGCAGAACTTTGAGCAGGCACTGGGGGTGGAGCTGTTCGACCGCAACACCAAACCCCTCAAGCCGACGCTGATCGGCACTCGCGTCTATGAACAATGCCGGCTGATCCTGCGCGAGATGGATGCCCTGCGCGAACTGGTGGCCACCGATGCACCGCCCACCGGCGTGTTACGCCTGGGCGTCCCGCAAACCATTGGCGATGTGGTGTTGCTGGATGCGCTCAAGCACCTGCGCACTGAATACGCCGACCTGCGCGCCCAGGTTGCCACCGGTTGGGGCAGCCAACTGGTCGGCAAGATCGAACGCGGCGAACTGGATGCGGCGGTGGCGTTGTTCCCGGCGGGCAAGATTTTCCCGGACAACGTTGTCGGCGAGTCCATCGGCAAGATGGAGCTGGTGGTGGTCTGTGCCAAGGCGCAGCTGCCGAAGAAGCCGTGCAAACTGGCGGACGTATACCAGAACGGCTGGATCCTCAACCCGGATGGTTGCGGCTTCCGTGCCGGGTTGCAACGCACCTTGTCGGACCAGGGCCTGGCGTTGCGGGTCAACCTGGAAACCTTCGGCACGGAGTTGCAACTGGGCCTGGTGGCGGATGGGCTGGGCCTTGGCCTGGTGCCACGTCCGTTGTTGGAACGCAGCGCTCAGCGCGAGCACCTGGCAGTGATGCCGCTCAAGGATTTCAAACCGGTGATGGATTTGTGGCTGATCTATCCGCACTTTCTCGGCAACCTGCAAGGACCGGTGGATGCGTTCGGGCAATGGGTGGCGGCTTCTTTGCACAAGGTTCGCGCAGTGGCGTGATATGAAAAAAAATAATAATTAGCTTAGATTAAAATGTGCTTTTTATTATTTTTTTGCTTCCCCTAGGCTGGCCTGACGTCCTTAAGGCCATCCAGGAAGTTTTGTCATGAGCAGCGTCACCTCGCTATCGAGTGTTTCCAATACTGTCCGCCAACGTGTTACGCCAGAGGAATGGGAGGTGCGTGTCAAACTGGCCGCCGCCTATCGCCTGGCCGCCCTGTACAAGTGGACCGACCATATCTATACCCATTTCTCGGCCCGTGTGCCGGGGCCCGATGAGCATTTCCTGATTAACGCCTTTGGGCTGTTGTTCGATGAAATCACTGCGTCCAACCTGGTTAAGGTCGATCTGGACGGCACTCTCGTCGATGATCCTACGGGCCTTGGCATCAACTACGCCGGTTATGTGATCCACAGTGCCATTCACGGCGCGCGCCACGATTTGCAAGCGGTGCTGCACACCCATACCCGCGACGGCATTGCCGTGTCGGCGCAGAAGGGCGGCTTGCTGCCGATCTCCCAGCACGCCATTGCGTTCTCAGGGCGCGTGGCCTACCACGGCTATGAAGGCGTGGCCCTGGACCTGGACGAGCGCGAGCGGCTGGTCGCGGATTTGGGCGACAAGAGCGTGATGATCCTGCGCAACCATGGCTTGTTGACGGCGGGTGTCAGCGTCGAGCACGCCTTTCAGCAACTGCAAGGCCTGGAGCGCGCGTGCAATATCCAGATTGCTGCGCAGGCGGCGGGGAATGCCGAGTTGGTTTTCCCGCCCGCAGAGGTGGTAGCCAAGGTCGAGCAGCAGGCCAAGGTGTTCAGCAATGGGGAAGGGCCGGGCGTGGCACGGCATTGGAATGCGCTGGTGCGGCAGTTGGAGCGCACCGATACCGACTACAAAAACTGATCCTGAGTGCACAGCAAATCAAATGTGGGAGGGAGCAAGCCCCCTCCCACATTTTTTACGACTTGCTGTGTGCCTAAGCCACTTGCTGGGCCTGTTCTCTCTCTGCGACCAACTGGCGGGTGAGGGGAATCAACTTCTTGCCATAGTCGATCGCATCATTGAGCGGATCAAACCCGCGAATCAGGAAAGTGGTAATCCCCAGGTCGTAATAATCCAGCAGCGCCTCGGCCACTTGCTCCGCCGTGCCCACCAGCGAGGTGGAATTACCCTGCGCCCCAAGTAACCCGGCAATTCCCGTCCACAAGCGCTTATCCAGCCGCGACCCCTGCGCCGCCGCCGCCAGCAAGCGCCGCGAGCCTTCATTCGGCGGTTCACGGCGCACAAAACCATGCTGCTCGGCCAGCGCCGTGGCCTGCTGCAGAATCTGCTCGGCACGTTGCCACGCCAGTTCCTCGGTCTCGGCGAGGATCGGGCGCAATGACAGGCTGAAGCGAATCGTGCGCCCATGCCTGGCCGCTTCTGCCCGCACCTGGGTCACCACTTCGCGTACCTGTTCATAGGTCTCCCCCCACAGCGCATACACATCCGCGTGCTTGCCGGCCACTGCGATCGCAGCAGCTGAGGAACCGCCAAAGTACAGTGGAATATGCGGTTGTTGCGGCGACTTCACCGTGGAGTGCGCGCCTTGCACTTGGTAGTACGTGCCGGTGAAGTCGAAGGGATGCTCGCTGGTCCATTCCTGGCGCACCACGTCCAGGTACTCTTCGGTGCGCGCATAGCGCTCGTTCTTGCCGATATGGCTGCCATCGGCACGCAGTTCCTGGTCATCGCCACCGGTGATGATGTGCACGGCGGTACGCCCTCCGTTGAACACATCCAGCGTGGCGAACTGGCGAGCAGCCAATGTGGGTTGGGCAAAACCCGGGCGGTGGGCGATAAGAAATTGCAGTCGGGTGGTGACGCTGGCCGCATGGGCCGCGATCAACGTGCTGTCCGGGCTGTTGGAATGGAATGCCACCAGGGCGCGGTCGAACCCCGCCGTTTCGTGGGCACGGGCGACGGTTTCAACGTAGTCCGGTTGCAGAGTCGGGCCGCTGCGCGGGTGGATTTCCGAGGCGTGATGGCCGCCGATATAGCCGATGAATTCGATGCTCATGGTCAGGTCCTTGTCGAGGTCGGTAAACAAGCCTCCACCGGGCAGGGGGTCGGTCCGTCGCATGAAAGTAGGGCTCACGGGCCAATCTGTAAAATGCCGATTGGTTCTAACCTAATTATAAAATTAAAGAATAATTATGATTGATTATTATAGAAGATGCTTTTTGGCTTTGATCTCAAATGGAGAGCGTTTATAGATAAGGCCTCTAAAACGTGGCGCATTTCTAATGCCTCGCCTTGGCTCGACAGCGCCTGCAAATGAACTACCTTGAGTGACGAGCCCTCCCAATCGGTACTCAAGTATGCGCAGCTTATGGACGCGGTATCTGGCGTTGCTGGAAAACGACCTGAGCACCCAGATTTTCGACAACGTGAAGAACCTGTTGGTGTGCGCGCTGTTGTTTGCGGCGGGTACCGATACGTTGATGGGGCGACGTGAGTTATTTATCGGGGTGTTCGCCTCCAACGTCGCTGGCTGGGGGCTGATTATCCTGTCGGCGTTGTTGATGTTGTTGAATGTCAGTGACGGTATCCGCCGACTCGCCAGGTTGCCTTATCACCTGGCGCTGCAAGTGTTATTGATCCTGGTGTATGTGGTGATTGCAGAGCGGGTGGTAGAGATTGTGTGGGGCTTCCGCGCTCATTAACGTATCCTCCGCGCCTCGCTTATCACTGATTTAAACAAAGATGACAGGACAAGACATGCAGGCGCTGCTGGAGTCGATTCTCGACGAAGTGCGCCCCCTGATCGGCCTCGGCAAAGTGGCCGACTACATCCCTGCGCTGGCCGACGTGCCCGCCGACCAACTGGGCATTGCGGTCTACGGCAACGATGGCACGGCCTACAGCGCCGGTGATGCCGACACGCTGTTCTCGGTACAAAGCATCTCCAAGGTCTTCAGCCTGGTGCAGGCCATTGATCACGGCGGCGAAAGCATCTGGGAACGCCTGGGCCATGAGCCCTCGGGGCAACCGTTCAACTCCATGGTGCAACTGGAATTCGAACGCGGCCGCCCGCGCAATCCGTTTATCAATGCCGGCGCCCTGGTGATCTGCGACATCAACCAATCGCGCTTTGCGGTGCCGATCTTGTCGATGCGCGACTTTGTACGGCGCCTGTCGGGTAACCCGCAGATCCTGGTCAACAGCGTGGTCGCCGAATCCGAAGCCCAGCACGGTGCGCGCAATGCGGCCATGGCCTACCTGATGAAATCCTTCGGTAACTTCCATAACGACGTGCATGCAGTGCTGCACAGTTACTTCAATTACTGCGCGTTGCAGATGAGCTGCCTGGACCTGGCCCGGGCCTTCAGTTTCTTGGCCAATGAAGGCGTGAGCGCCCACAGTGGCGAGCAGATCTTGACGGCGCGGCAGACCAAGCAGGTCAACTCGATCATGGCCACCAGCGGGCTGTATGACGAGGCGGGCAATTTTGCCTATCGCGTCGGGTTGCCGGGCAAGAGCGGGGTAGGCGGGGGGATCGTCGCGGTGGTGCCTGGGCAGTTCACGGTATGTGTGTGGTCGCCGGAGTTGAACGCGGCGGGGAACTCGCTGGCGGGGATGAAGGCGTTGGAATTGTTGAGTGAGCGGATTGGGTGGTCGGTGTTTTAGGGGCGCGGTGGAACGCTGAATAACAGGCGCCATAAAAACGGAATGTGGGAGGGGGCTTGCATCTTCAGTGTTCTGGGGAGTGATGTACGGCCTGGCTTTATGTGGCGGGGCAGGCTTCACCAAGACTTTGTCTACCCGCAACTGCGCGCCTTCAGCATCCGGCAGATGCCCAGCGTTCATCCAGGCTGCCTGCGTCATCCTTGACGATCTTCGCGAGCAAGCTCGCTTCAGGAGGCTAGCAGCGCCGCTTTTTGAGTTGCGGCACAATCATGCCCACCTCACGCTGGTAGCGTTGATAGGGCTCACCAAACAGCTGCACCAGATCCCTTTCTTCGAAACGGGCACCCACGAACAAATAAACCGACATCCCCAGTGCGAACAACAGATGGCCTGCCGTCATATGCGGGGTTGCCCAGAGCGCGATCAAAAACCCCAGGTACATCGGGTGACGCACGACCCGGTAGAGCAGCGGCGTTTTAAATATCGCCGCCTTTTGTGGGGCGTTTCGCCAATGATCAAAGGCCTGTTTTAACCCGAACAGTTCGAAGTGACTGATCAGGAAGGTTGCCAGCAACACCAAGCCCCAGCCCAGCCAGAACAGACCTGACAACAGTGCCTTGGCCCAAGCCGCTTCAACCTCCCAGACGGTGTATGGAATGGGTTGCCACAGCCAGAACGTCACCCCAAGCACCAGGCTACTGAGCAGCACATAGGTGGAGCGTTCAGCCACAGGTGCAATGAGCGCGATCATTCTATCCTTGAAGCTTCTACGCGCCATGAGGCTGTGCTGGACACCGAACAGGATCAACAGTAGCCCGTTGATCAGCACAGCAGTCGGCCAGTCGACAGCTGGCCCATCGTTAATGTTCTTGGGCACCAGCACGCCACCTGTGAAGCCTATGAGGTATAAAACTGCGGCCAGGAAAATCAGGTAGCAGGCGATGCTGTAGAGCAGACAGAGCAGATGCACTGTCAGGCTGTTGGTTTGTTTTTGCGGGCGCATGGACGACTCCTTTCGCACATGGTGACGGGGGAAGTGAGTCAGGCTAGTGGAGTTTGCCCTGCCCGTAACCTGTGAGAATTGACAGTTGCTTAGACGGATTGGCGATGAGTTTTCACGAGTTTGAGAGGTGTGCGAGCCTAAAAAATGCGCCCCTGAGGGCGCATTCTTTTGTCAGTCAGCTATCGCCTGTCAGGCAATCGCATCCCAGGCACGATCACCGTTCTCGTCCTTGATCCGAGTCGGCAACCCCATCACATCCAGCGCCTTGAGGAACGGCTCAGCCGGCAGTTCCTCAACGTTGGCCATGTGCTTCACGTCCCATTCGCCACGGGCAACCAGCAGCGCAGCGGCTACGGGTGGAACGCCTGCGGTGTAGGAGATGCCTTGGCTGTCGGTCTCGGCATACGCCTCTTCGTGATCAGCCACGTTGTAGATGAACATCTCGCGTGGCTGGCCGCCTTTGGTGCCTTTGACCAGGTCGCCGATGCAGGTCTTGCCGGTGTAGCCCGGGGCAAGCGATGACGGGTCGGGCAGCACGGCCTTGACCACTTTCAACGGCACCACTTCCAGGCCTTCGGCGGTCTTGACCGGTTTTTCCGAGAGCAGGCCGAGGTTTTTCAGCACGGTGAACACGTTGATGTAGTGCTCGCCAAAGCTCATCCAGAACCGCACGTTGGGCACGTCGAGGTTTTTCGACAGCGAGTGCACTTCATCGTGGCCGGTGAGGTAGAGGTTTTGCGAGCCGACTACCGGCAGGTCGTCGGTACGTTTGACTTCGAACATGGTGTTGCTGGTCCACTGGCTGTTCTGCCAGCTCCACACCTGCCCGGTGAATTCGCGGAAGTTGATTTCCGGATCGAAATTGGTGGCGAAGTATTTGCCATGGGAGCCGGCATTGACGTCGAGAATGTCGATCGAATCAATGCGGTCGAAATGCTGTTGCTGCGCCAGCGCGGCGTACGCGTTGACGACACCTGGGTCGAAGCCCACGCCAAGGATGGCGGTGATGTTCTTCTGTTTGCACTCTTGCAGGTGGTTCCATTCGTAGTTGCCGTACCACGGCGGGGTCTCGCAGACCTTGCCCGGCTCTTCGTGGATGGCAGTGTCGAGGTAGGCAACGCCCGTGTCGATGCAGGCACGCAGCACCGACATGTTGAGGAACGCGGAACCTACGTTGATGACGATCTGCGACTCGGTCTCGCGGATCAGGGCCTTGGTCGCTTCCACGTCCAGGGCGTTCAGCGCAAAGGCCTGGATATCGGCGGGTACCTTGAGGCTACCCTTGGCCTTGACGCTGTCGATGATGGCCTGGCATTTGGAGATGTTGCGCGACGCGATAGCAATACGACCGAGTTCGTCGTTGTGCTGCGCGCACTTGTGGGCCACCACCTTGGCGACACCTCCTGCACCAATGATAAGAACGTTCTTTTTCAATTGCTTTATTTCTCCTATATCCGCCAGCTTAGGAAAGGCTGGACAGGTAGTCGTCGTAACCAAATTCACGAACCACCTCGACTGTACCGTCGAGTTGTTTCACTACGATGGACGGCATTTTCAGGCCGTTGAACCAATTTTTCTTGACCATGGTGTAGCCCGCGGTGTCGATGAACGACAGCCGATCGCCGATGGCCAGCGGACGATCAAATTGATACTCGCCGAAGATGTCCCCGGCCAGGCAGGATTTGCCGCACACCATGTAGGTATGTTCGCCCTCGCTCGGCGCCAGCTTGGCGTTGAGGCGATAGATCAGCAGGTCCAGCAGGTGGGCTTCGATGGAGCTGTCTACTACGGCGAGGTTCTTGCCGTTGTAGAGGGTGTCGAGCACGGTGACTTCCAGGGAGGCGCTGTTGGTGATCGCAGCTTCCCCCGGTTCCAGGTACACCTGCACGCCATACTTCTCGGAAAACGCCTTCAAGCGCGCGCAGAACGCGTCCAGTGCATAGCCTTCACCGGTGAAATGGATGCCGCCGCCGAGGCTGACCCACTTGACCTTGTGCAGCAGCCCACCGAAGCGTTCCTCGATGGTGCCGAGCATCTTGTCGAACAGGCTGAAGTCGCCGTTCTCGCAGTTGTTGTGGAACATGAAGCCGGAGATCTGATCGATCACGCCATCGATCTTCACCGGGTCCCACTCGCCCAGGCGGCTGAACGGGCGCGCAGGGTCGGCCAGCAGGTAATCGGAGCTGCTCACCTGCGGGTTTACGCGCAGGCCACGGGTCTTGCCTTCGCTGCGCTCGGCAAAGCGCTGCAGCTGGCTGATGGAGTTGAAGATGATCTTGTCGCAGTTCTCGAGCATCTCTTCGATTTCATCGTCGGCCCAGGCCACGCTGTAGGCGTGCGCTTCACCTTCGAACTTCTGGCGACCGAGCTTCAACTCGTACAGCGACGACGAGGTGGTGCCGTCCATGTATTGCTGCATCAAGTCGAACACCGACCAAGTGGCAAAACACTTGAGCGCCAGCAGAGCCTTGGCGCCGGACTGCTCGCGCACGTAGGCAATCTTCTGCATGTTGACCAGAAGCTTCTGTTTATCGATGAGGTAGTACGGCGTTTTGATCATTTTTGAGAGCCTGCGGCGGTGCCTGCCAAAAAAGGACACGCATTGTGCCCGCACTTGGGGCAGATCGAAAGGTTAGCGGGCGGAAATTGCGCGCTTGCGTTTAAGCATACGGAACGAGTGTGACCGTTCGTTAGGATGACGGTAATAACTGCCAGTCCGGTTATGGGCAATGCGCAGCCGTACAAACATGAATGGATCTTGTGATGATCTAGAATTAAATGAGTTTGTCTCACTATTGCCGACTGCCGACAATGAGCGCCATAAACATCGACATTGGAGCTTTACGTCATGGCAGTCGCTCATTCCCTCGGATTTCCGCGCATTGGACGCGATCGTGAACTGAAAAAAGCGCAGGAAGCGTTCTGGAAAGGCGAGCTCGACGAAGCCGGCCTGCGCGCCGTTGGCCGTGACCTGCGCAAGACCCATTGGGCGCTGCAAAAACAGGCCGGTATTGAACTGCTGCCCGCTGGTGATTTCGCCTGGTACGACCAGGTGCTGACTCACTCGCTGATGTTTGGCGTGATCCCCGAGCGTTTCCGCCCGGCCGATGGCCACGCCACGTTGCACACCTTGTTCGCCATGGCTCGTGGCGTCAGTGACACCTGCTGCGGCGGTGCTCACGCCCAGGAGATGACCAAGTGGTTCGATACCAACTATCACTATCTGGTGCCGGAGTTCAGCGCCGATCAGCAGTTCCATCTGGGTTGGGATCAACTGTTCGAAGAGGTCAAGGAAGCCCGTGACCTGGGCCACACCGTCAAGCCTGTCGTCATTGGCCCGCTGACCTACCTGTGGCTGGGCAAGGCCAAGGGCGACGCTTTTGACAAGCTTGATCTGCTTGAGCGCTTGCTGCCGCTGTACGGGCAGATCTTCCAGCGCCTGGCGGACCTGGGCGTGGAGTGGGTGCAGATCGACGAGCCGATCCTGGTGCTCGACTTGCCGCAGGACTGGAAGAATGCGTTCGAGCGTGCCTATAACCTGATCCAGCGGGACCCGCTGAAAAAACTGGTGGCTACCTACTTCGGTGGCCTGGAAGAAAACCTCGGCCTGGCGGCCAACTTGCCGGTGGATGGCCTGCACATCGACCTGGTGCGAGCACCGGAACAGTACCCGACCATCCTGGATCGCTTGCCGGCCTATAAGGTGTTGTCCCTGGGGGTGGTCAATGGCCGCAACGTGTGGCGTTGCGACCTGGAGAAGGCCCTGGCCACGTTGCAGCATGCCCAAGAGAAGCTCGGCGATCGCCTGTGGGTCGCGCCGTCCTGCTCGTTACTGCATAGCCCGGTTGACCTGGGCCGTGAAGACAAGCTGGATACCGAGTTGAAAAGCTGGCTGGCCTTTGCCGTGCAAAAGTGCGAAGAAGTGGCGCTGCTGGCCCAAGCTGTCGACCAGCCCGAGGCACCCGCTGTACTTGCCGCCCTGGCTGAAAACCGTGCCGTACAGGCTGCTCGCCAGGCATCGACACGGATCCACAAGCCTGCCGTACAAGCCCGCGTTGCCGCTATCACCGAGCAGGACAGCCAGCGCCAGTCGCCGTTTGCCCAGCGTATCGAGAAGCAGCGCGCCGGCCTGAACCTGCCACTGTTCCCGACCACCACCATCGGTTCGTTCCCGCAGACCGCGGCGATCCGCCTGGCGCGCCAGTCGTACAAGGCTGGCAAGTTGAGCGAAGCCGAATACGTCGAAGCCATGCACAGCGAGATCAAGCACGCTGTCCAGGTGCAGGAAAACCTCGGCCTGGATGTGCTGGTGCACGGTGAGGCCGAGCGTAACGACATGGTCGAGTACTTCGCCGAACAACTGGATGGCTACGCGTTCACTCGTTTCGGCTGGGTGCAGAGCTACGGTTCTCGTTGCGTGAAGCCGGCAGTGATCTTCGGTGACCTGAGCCGCCCGAAAGCCATGACCGTGGAGTGGATCCGCTACGCCCAGGGGCTGACCGACAAGGTATTGAAGGGCATGTTGACCGGCCCGGTAACGATGCTGATGTGGTCGTTCCCGCGGGAAGATGTGAGCCGCGAAGTGCAGGCCCGGCAACTGGCCCTGGCGATTCGTGACGAAGTGGTGGACCTGGAAGCCGCCGGCATCAAGATCGTGCAGATTGACGAAGCCGCGTTCCGCGAAGGTTTGCCGTTACGCCAGGCACAGTGGCAACACTACCTCGACTGGGCCACCGAAGCATTCCGCCTGTGCGCCGGCGGTGTGCGAGACGAGACCCAGATCCACACTCACATGTGCTACAGCGAGTTCAACGATGTGATCGAGTCCATCGCGGCGATGGATGCCGACGTGATTACCATCGAAACTTCGCGCTCGGACATGGAGTTGCTTGATGCCTTTGAGGCCTTTGACTACCCGAACGACATCGGCCCCGGCGTGTATGACATCCACTCGCCACGGGTGCCCGATGTATCGCAGATGGCTAACTTGCTGCGCAAGGCTGCCAAGCGGATTCCGGCGGAGCGTTTGTGGGTCAATCCCGATTGCGGCTTGAAGACCCGCGGTTGGCCGGAGACGGAGGCGGCGCTCATTCACATGGTCACCGCCGCCCGCCAACTACGCGCTGAATTGGCCTGATATTGTCTGCAAGTGTGGGAGGGGGCTTGCCCCCGATGGCGGCTAAACCGGCATCCCTGCCGGTTTACCCCCCAAATCCCTGTCGAATTCCGGCCAGCGTGGTTTAACGGGGCGCCTGAGATCAAAAGCAGATCAAAAGCAGATCAAGAGCGGCTCGCTTCGCATCGTGGTTACGGTCGGCAGCTACAAAGTTGTGTAGATACCTATGCCCCGATTGCGGTAGTTCAGCCAAGGAATTGGATACTGATCCACCGCTATCGGGAGCAAGCCTCCTCCCACATTTTGAGCCGCGTCAGGTCAGAGGTACTTGAGCCAGGCGATATCGCGTCGGCGCGCTTTGAGCCCGGCAAACCAACGTACCGGCGGGTATAGCACCAGCGGCAACACCAAAGCTGCCAACCACACCGCACCGATGCTGTCGAAGCCGAAATAGTTGCCGTGGTTGAGCCCAAACCACTCCACACAGGCGACATACAGCACCTTCAGCACATACAGATGCAGCAGATAAAAGAACATCGGCGCCGCACCAAACACCGCCAGCACGCCAATCCAGCGCTTATGCCCGGCGCGTTCGAATGCCAGCAACAGCAACAATCCAACCCCCAATGTCAACGCCAGGAACAGCAGCGACGGCGGGTACTTGGTGATGTTGAAGAAGCTCATCAGGGTCTGCACGCCATTGTCATACACGGACCAAGGCTGCTCGCCATAGCCATTGACTGCCCGCAGCAGCACAAAACCCATTAATGCCGCCACACCCGCGATCAGCAAATGCCGCTGACGCACAGCCGGTAGTGCGGTAGTGGCAAACCATGGCCCGAGCCCATAGCCCAGGGCGATCACACCGATCCACGGCAGCACCGGATAAGTCACGCGCAGACGCAGGTTTTCCGACGCCTGGATCCAGCTGCGCTCATGCAGGATTGACCAGCCAGTCTGCAACGCCGAATCCTGGGCAAAGTGCACTCCGTCAAGCAGGTTATGCCCGGCGATGATCACCAGCGCCAAGCTGATCAGCAGCGGGCGCGGCAACCACACCAGTGCTGCGAGGGCGATCATGCTCACGCCGATGGCCCAGATCACTTGCATATAGATCACACTGGGCGGCAACTGGAAGGTCCACGCGAAATTGACCAAGGTGAATTCCAGCACCACCAGAAACAGCCCACGTTTGAACAAAAAGGCCGACACATCGCGTCGTCCCTGATACTTCTGGCCGTACAGCCACGCCGACAATCCAGTGAGCAACACAAATACCGGCGCGCAGAGATGGGCGAGGGTGCGGCTGACAAACAGCGCAGGCTCGGTGCTGTCGATGCTCATCGGGTCGCTGACCTGGCGATGCAACAGGAAGGTTTCGCGCACATGGTCCAGTAGCATGAACAGGATCACCAGGCCGCGCAGGGCGTCGATGGACTGCAGGCGTTGGCGTAAGGTAGTAGCGTCAGTCATAAGTGGGAATCACAAGCGGGCAAATAATTGACGTTATCCTATAACATTTATTGAGGCACATGATGATCAGCATGAAGACGCAATCAGCCGAGGCCGTGATCGAATTCTGGAAACAGGCGGGGCCCAAGCGTTGGTTCGCCAAGGACGATGGCTTCGACACAGTTTTTCGCGACACCTTCTACGCCACCCATATGCAGGCCGCACGACGCGAACTGGAAGATTGGCTGGCCTGCGCCGACGGCGCGCTGGCGTTATTGATCCTGCTGGACCAATACCCGCGCAACGCTTTTCGCGGCACCGCGCATATGTTCGCCACCGACCCGCTGGCACGCCTGTATGCACATCAGATGGTGGACGCCGGGCTCGATCAACAGATCGAACCCCAGTTGCGTGCGTTTTGTTATTTGCCGTTTGAACACTCGGAAGATCCGCAGGACCAGCAACGCTCGCTGACGCTCAACCAGCAGTTGGATGCCAGCACCTATCACTGGGCCAGGGAACATGCCGATATTATCCAGCGGTTTGGGCGCTTTCCCCATCGCAATGCGGTGTTGGGCAGGGTCACCACCGAGCAGGAGCATTTGTTCCTCAAAGCGGGTGGTTTCGCTGGTTGATGCTATTCCCACCAGGAATGCCCCCATAAAAACCCTGCATTGTCCTTATCGACCTGAATCTCGTAGCGTGGCGTTTCATCCTCGGAGATAGCCCATGAGCCAACCCCCGCTGCGCCTCTATGTTGATTCGCTGTTCACAAGCCCCTACGCCATGTCGGTGTTCGTTGCCCTACGGGAAAAAGGCCTGGCGTTCGACATGGTCCCCCTGGACCTGGATGCAGGACAAAACCAGTCGGCAGATTACGCCCAGCGCTCCCTGACCCAACGGGTACCGACTCTGGAGCACGGTGATTTTACGCTGTCGGAATCTTCGGCAATCACTGAGTACCTGGACCAGGCGTACCCCCAGATCAGCATTTACCCGGCTGATCTGCAGCAGCGGGCGAGGGCGCGGCAGGTTCAGGCATGGTTGCGCAGCGACTTGCTGGCGATTCGCCAGGAGCGCTCGACGCTGGTGGTGTTCTGCGGGCAGAAGATGCCACCTTTATCGCCGCTGGCTCAGGCTGCTGCGTGTAAGTTGATCGGTGCGGCGCAGGTTCTCCTGGCAGGCAACCCTGAGCATTTGTTTGGCGAGTGGTCGATCGCCGATGTAGACCTGGCGGTGATGCTCAATCGCCTGATCCTCAACGGCGACCCCTTACCGGCCGAGCTGGTGATGTATGCGCAACGCCAGTGGCAACGGCCGTCAGTGCGGGAGTGGGTCAACCTGCGACGGCCTGTGCTCTAGCTGCCACTCTTCCTTGACACGTCGGTCCAGGTCCTCCCAATGGGCCATGCCCAGCACCCGCATGGTGTTCAAGCCCCGCAGGTAACCACGCAGTTGCTGGGCGCTGGCCGAGCGTTGTTTGGCGTCGGCGTCTGGGTCCAGCAGTACTTCTTCATACTCGACCAGGTAATCGGCGACCCGCTCGCGAAATTCCGGCAGTACGGCATCGCGGATGCGGTCGAAGGTTTTCTGGTAGGGCTTCATGGCGGGGTCCTTATAGGTTTTATGGGCTGCCTGACACTATCGGTTCAAATGATAGTCACCATCAAGGATCACAAGTTCTGTTTTTTCGCCAAGCGCGCAGAATCTGCTCATCCAGACGCAGCTCAAGGAAATGCGCGATGAGGACGATTATCCAGCTTGCTTTAATGGCCCTGATGTTGGGCACCACCCTCATGACCACCCCGGCGATTGCCGATGAGCTGCGTACAGGCCATTTGCTGCCGCTGGCCGCTAGCGTAGAATCCCTGCAACGCACCCAGAGGGTAGGGGTGTTATTCAGCGAAAATACCCGCGACAACCTCATCTACCTTGAGCGCTACCATGCCATGGCACTTAACGGCGCCAAGGATGCCCTGGATGGGCGGATTCGCCAGGCGTTCGTCAATAGCTCCGATCCGGAGCTGGCCATCGACTGGTTGATGAACTCGCTGCAGGGCGCTTTTTTCTCGGTGACGGTCTATGGCAGCCTGGATGAGATGGTGCAGGCGCATCCGGATGTAGTGGTGGTGCTCGATACCCATAACCAATTGCTGACCCAGCATAACGACCGGGTCGAGGCACGCTTTGCAGCACGCTTCTATGACGCGAACCTGCAATACATCGCCAAGGCCGAAGGTTCGGTGGACAGGCAAGTGCCGTCAGTGTGGGTGCACGGCAAGGCGGCGCCGGAGATTGCCGCGCTGATCGAGCAGCAGCGAGATGTACAGCGAGATGCCCTGAAGCAGTTCGATGTGTCGCTCAAGGCCCTGGTTCGCGCAGGTTGATTCGCGAGTGGATGTGAACCCTATTGGTTATTTTCAGGAATCTGTATGCGCTCTTTTTTCGCCCCGGCCCTGGCTTTTGCAGCCTCGTTGCTGACCGGTTGTATCACGGCTCCCAATGCCCCATCGCTGACCCTGCAAACCGCCAAGACTCCCGAAGGCTATGTGCAATGCGTATTGCCCAAGCTGGAAAAACATGGCATCACCTCGACCGTGACGCAGAATTCGCGTCACGCCAAGGTGCTGTTGACCAGCAAGATTGCTGCTGATGATGTGCTGGAAGCCTACAAGTCCCAGGACGGCACCAAGGTGTTCCTGTATGAGCGCAAACCGCTGGCCTCGGCGATCAAACCGTCGCGGCTCGAGCAAGCGGCCCAGGACTGCAAGTAAGCCCGTTCTGAAAGGCAATGCATTTCAAAATGTGGGAGGGAGCAAGCCCCCTCCCACATTTGGACCAACACTCGGCTCAGGGTTTGGCTTCGTTGCTGAAACTATCGACCGTCTTGATCAACCCCTGCGCCGCCAACGCCACCAACTCACCGCCTTTCTCCACCGTCGCCAGCGCAGGGTCTGAACCCATGCGGCCATCGGGGAAGCGCGCGCGGAAGTCCAGCGCCTCGCGGATCGGCCCGGTGTTGGCAATTTGCGGTGAGTAATCGGCAGACTTGATCGACTGCGGGTAAGCCCACTGCGTCACCGCAATCTCCGACGGCGTGGCGTGGCTGCCGTGGCCGACCGGGAATTGGCGCTGGGCCAGGTCGGTGACGCCTTCCAGGTCCCACCAGTTCACCAGCTTCAGCGCAAACCCGGCCGGGCGGCGGGCGAAGCTGGCTTCGGCGTACAGCTCGGAAAACGCCGCTTCGATCGTGGCAATATTGCCGCCGTGGCCGTTCAGGAACAGGATTTTCTCGAAGCCATGCCCGGCCAGCGAACGCACCCAATCGCCAATCGCGGCGATAAAGGTGGAAGGGCGCAGCGAGATGGTGCCGGGAAACCCCAGGTGGTGCTGGGCCATGCCGATATTGAAAGTAGGGCCGATCAGAATGTCGGCGTTTTTTTGCGCCTCATGGGCGATGATCTCCGGGCACATCCAGTCGGTGCCCAGCAGGCCCGTGGGGCCGTGTTGTTCGTTGGAGCCGATGGGGATCACGACCGTGCGGCTGCGTTCCAGAAACTGCCCGATTTCGATCCAGGTGCTGGCGTGTAGAAGCATGCGAGGCTCTCTTTTATCTGTGGGGACAGGCTATCCGCCACGGATTGTACGACTACTCGCTACCTGTTGGGGCTTGCAATTGAGGTACGTCGAGGACTTCAACCAGCGCTGGTCGGGGTACCAGGAAAACATGAACTGCCCATCCTTGAGCTTGTCTACCACTTGACGGGCGACCTGCGGGCGTACTGCCGGGCAGCCCTGGCTACGGCCGATGCGGCCTTCGCGCTTGCTCCACAGCGGGCTGACGTAGTCGGCGGCATGGATCACGATGGCGCGGTCGCGCGCCAGGTCATTGAAGCCGGGCTCCAGGCCATCCATGCGCAGCGAGTAACCATGGGCACCGAGGTAGCTTTCCTGGGTGCGGAACAAACCCAGGCTGGATTGATGGCTGCCTTCGAGATTGGAGAACTGGGTGGCGAAGTTTTCCCCGGACTTGGCGCCATGCGCCACCAGGTCACGCAGCAGCAGGGTCTGTTTGCGCAAATCGAAGATCCACAGCCGACGGGCGGTCGAGGGCTGGGAGTAGTCAATAACCGCTAGGCGATCGGAACGTTCTTCGCCGTTATTGACAGCGCACTGCACCGCGTTCAGGGCGCTTTTGAGTACAGTGGGATTGAGTTCTGGAGCCGAGCGCGCCAGGCTGCTATACAAGGAAGGTGGGGTGCCAGTGGCCGCGAGCGCAAAATTGCTCAGTAAAGCCAGGCCCCCGGTGATCAAGCCGAGGTGGCGCATAAAAGTCAGCATCTACAGTCGATTCCCCCGCTGTGGAGTGGAGCTAAGTCAATTGTTCAAAAAACACGCATGTTACTTGAGCATTTGCCTGCTCGTTGCACCATTGGTCGCGACAGCCGATGCGCTGGCGCCTGAGCCGCTGCCTGTGACCACGCCTGCGCCCGTCGATCTGGCGCCGATACAGCAGGCGTTGGCGCAACTGCCCAGCGTCTGCCCCCACCTGGTCTCGCGGGTCGATGCCACCGCCCAAGTGCGCCTGCAAGCCTTTTACCAGCAGCAAGGCAATGCACCGTTATGGTCGGCAGACGAGTCCCGGCAAGCCTTGCAAACCCAGTTACTGATGCTGGCCGACGACGGCCTGGACCCCACCCACTATAGCTTGCCTGCGGTAGATGCCACGGCCAACGTGCTGTGCAGCGATATCGCGACCAGCCAGCAATACCTGCAAGCCCTGCACGATTTGCATTACGGGCGCCTGCTGCAATCGCGCTATGAGCCGCTCTGGCATTCGCAACCGCCTGCGACGGACCCGAACACCGCAGTGTTGGCATTTGCCGCCACCGGCTTGCAGGACATGGCCAAAGCGTTTGACCAGGCGCGCCCAAGTGCAGACTTGTACCGCAGCCTGCGCAACGTCTATTCCAGCCTGCGCCAGCAGCCTTTACCGCACTGGGACGCGGTGGGCAGTGGCCCGTTGTTACGCCCCGGCATGGAAGACCCGCGCGTGCCGGAACTGGCGCGACGCCTGCACAGTGGTGGCTATCTGGCCAAGTTGCCCAACGGCAAGCAATATCAGGGCGACCTGGTCAAGGCGGCGAAGGCGTTCCAGCTCAGCCACTCGTTGCAAGCCGATGGCGTGATCGGCGCCGGCACCGTGGCCGAGCTCAATATCAGCCCGGCGGTACGCCGCGAACAACTGCGCATCAACCTGGAGCGTTTCCGCTGGCTGGCCCAGGACCTGGAGCCCGAAGGCGTAGTGGTCAATGTGGCCGCCGCGCAATTGAGCGTCTACCAGAGCGGCATCCCGGTGTGGCAAACCCGCCTGCAAGTGGGTCGCGCCGAACGTCAGACACCGCTGCTCAAGTCGCGCATCACCCGGCTGACCCTCAACCCCACCTGGACCATCCCGCCGACCATCATGCGCGAGGACAAACTCCCGGCTATCCGCCTCAACCCCGAGTACCTGCGCCAGCAAAACCTGCAAGTACTCGACGCCGAAGGTCATCCGCTGACCCCCGAGCAGGTCGATTGGGCGCGCCCTGGTAATATCCTGCTGCGCCAACAGGCTGGCCCGCGCAACCCGCTGGGCAAGATCGTGATGCGCTTCCCCAACCCGTTCTCGGTGTACCTGCACGACACGCCCAGCCAGCCGCTGTTTACCAAGGGGCCACGGGCGTTCAGTTCGGGGTGCGTGAGGGTCGAGCAACCGCTGCTGCTGCGTGATCTGCTGGTGACCCCGGCCGAACGCACCCGTACCGATGAACTGTTGGCCACCGGCTTGACCCATGAATTCAGGCTGGCCACGCCGGTGCCGGTGCTGTTGGGGTATTGGACGGTGGAAGTGGATCGCCAGGGGAGCCTGGTCTATGCGCCGGATATCTATGCGCTTGATCCGGTGTTGATCAAAGCCATGGGAAGTGTGCTCTAGGCACAATGGGCAGGGGTCTTCATGACCCCATCTGACCTATTCAGGTATCAACTGCTGGCGACATTCCAGCACCAGTCGGGCGCCGCCCAGTTCACTGGTACCGACTTCGAGCTTGAAGCCATGCAGGTTGATGATCGCCGCCACAATCGACAGCCCCAGACCAAAGCCACCTTGCTGATCGTTCTCATCCACCCGATAAAAGCGCTGGAACACCGACGCGCGTTCAGCCACCGGAATTCCGGGCCCCGAGTCGAGCACTTCAATGCGCGTACTGCCCATATCATTGACCGCTCGCAGGATGACCTTGCCATTGGGCGGAGTGAACTTGATCGAATTGCTCAACAGGTTGGCCAAGGCTTCAAACAACAGGGCGCGGTCGCCCGTTACCCACGGCAGCGATTCGGGAGCCTGCAATACCAACTCCATTTCACCTTCCTCCGCCAGGGGCAGATAAAAGTCATGCAATTCGCGCAGCAACGGCAGCGGGTCCAGCACCAGGAAGCCTGACCTGCGCTGGTGATCTTCCAGTTCGGAAATGCGCAGCAGCCCGCGAAAGCGCGCCATCAGCGTGTCGGTTTCGGCAATGGCGTCATCGAGTTTCACTGCGTGGGCGGAGTCTTCCTCGGCTTGCTGCTTGATGCGGTAAAGCTGTGCGCGCAGGCGGGTGAGGGGGGTACGCAGGTCATGGGCGATGGCATCGCACACGCCCTTGACCTCGTTCATCAGTTTCTCGATGCGTTCGAGCATGGCGTTGACGATGGCCGCGAGCATGTCCAGTTCGTCGCGCCGATTGGACAGCGGCAAGCGGTGCGTCAGGTCGCCGGCGACGATGGCTTCGGCGCTGGCCTGGATCCCGCGGATGCGCCGCAACGGGCGCCGGCGCAGCAGGTGCCAGCCCGCAGCGCCGGGGATGATGGTCAACGACAGCGCCCACAACAGGGCATGCCAGATGATCCGCGTCACACCGAACAACGAACCGTTGGCGCGCACCAGCACCAGCCAGCGCCCGTCGTCGGTGTGGGTGGCCACGGCGTCGCAGCTGTCCTTGGGCAGCTTGGGGTCATCGGATTCGACGCAATTGGCCAGGGTGTGGATCTTGCCATCCAGGGGCAGGTCCGCCGGTAACGTGCGGATCGGCCCGCTCAAGGGCCGAAACTGCTCATCGAACAAGCCATAAGCATCGACGCCCTTCATGTCGAAGGTCATGCTGGTGGTCAGCGCTTCCACCAGGGCTTCGCCGTCGAAGCGCTGGAACAAGTGCTGGCGTTGCAGAAGAGAATGGCGCGAGAGGTCGCTGAGGTAGCCCGACACCTCGTAATACAGCACCCCCATGAGGATGCAACTCCACGCCACGAACAACGAGCTGTACAGCGCCAGCAAGCGGCTGCTGGAGGAACGCCAGCCCTTAGAGGGGTTCAGCAATGACATACCCGGAACCTCGTACCGTGCGGATCAGCGGCGTGAGGCCCGGGGGATCGATTTTCTTGCGCAGGCGACCGATGTGCACATCGATCAGGTTGGTGCCCGGGTCAAAGTGATAACCCCAGACTTCCTCGAAAATCATCATCCGCGACAGGATCTGCCCGGTGTTGCGCATCAGGAATTCCAGCAGTTTGTATTCGGTGGGCAACAGGGTCAGCGGCTGCTCGGCGCGGCTGGCTTCGCGGCTGATCAGGTTCAATTCCAGGTCCGCCACGCGCAGGGCGGTTTCGAACTCCTTGACTGTGCTTTTGCGCCGCAGCAGCACTTCGACACGGGCGGCCATTTCGTCGGAGGCGAACGGCTTGGTCAGATAGTCATCACCGCCGGCACGCAGGCCACGTACACGCTCGTCGACATCGGAGAGGGCGCTGATCATCAGGATCGGCGTCGATACGCCAATCGTGCGCAAGGTGGTAACGATGGCCAGGCCATCCAGTTCGGGCAACATGCGGTCGAGGGTGATCAGGTCGTAATCGCCGCTCACGGCGCGGACCAGGCCCTCGCGGCCGTTGTCTACCCAGTCTACGTCCAGTCCATGGCTACTCAGCTCGGCGACGATCTCGCGGGCCGTTACGGCGTCATCCTCGATGGTCAAAATGCGGGTCATAGGATTACCTGGTGAGCGTTCACACTAGAAGTGGAGGTCATTTTGCCAAGAAGTTGCTGAATGTTTCCTAAATAAAACTTCATCTTGGCAAAACTGCCACCTGTTCATGACTGGCACGAATCGATGTGGGAGGGGGCTTGCTCCCGATAGCGGTGTCTCAGGCAAGAGTTTGTTGATTGACACGGTGCTATCGGGAGCAAGCCCCCTCCCACATGAATGCATATCGCCCGCCCTTAACGGCCGGTTCTTGCAACTTGCATGACCTTAGTAAGTTCAATTTAATTAACTTGTTGAAATGCAAGGAATTTAAATTATTGGCCGACTGGCATGGTGCCTGCACTGTCCCTTTTGAGACTTGTAACACTATTTTTCATGCCTGGAGCAAAACAACAATGATCACATCCTCATCCGCGCTGCAAGAGTCAAGCACGCTCTCCGGGGTTTCCTGGGGGGCGATCTTCGCCGGGGCCGCTGCGGCGGCTGCGCTGTCACTGATTCTGGTGCTGCTGGGCTTCGGCCTGGGCTTTTCGGCGGTGTCGCCGTGGGCCGATAGCGGTATCAGTGCCAAGGGCCTTGGCATTTCCACGATTGTCTGGCTGGCCTTTACCCAGATCGTCGCTTCGGGCCTGGGTGGCTACATCGCCGGCCGGTTGCGGGTGAAGTGGGCCAACATGCATGGCGATGAAGTGTACTTTCGCGATACCGCCCATGGTTTCCTGGCGTGGGCCGTGGCCACATTGATCACGGCAATGCTGGTGGTCGGTTCGGTCAGCAGTGTCGTCAGTGGTGGTGTGAAAGCCGGTGCCAGCGTTGCGTCGGGCGCCGCCAGTGGCTTGACCCAAGCAGCCGGCAGCGCAGCCAAAGGTGCCGACAGCGGCGACTTCGGCTACTACGTCGACAGCCTGTTCCGCGATGACCGCCCAGCCGCGGTCAGCGACGATGCGGCCCATGCCGTGGTCGGCCGTATCTTCGCCCGCACCCTGAGCAATGACGGTCAACTGGCCGCCGAAGACCGTGCCTACCTGGCCCAGTTGATCACCCAGCGCACCAACCTCAGCCAGGCCGATGCCGAAGCGCGTATCGATAAAGTGTACGGCGATGCCCGTAAAGCCATCGAAGACGCCAAGCTCAAAGCCAAGCAGGCCGCCGAGACCGCCGCGAAAGTGGCTGCCTATACCTCGCTGTGGACCTTCGTGGCGCTGTTGATCGGTGCATTCTTCGCCAGCTTCGCTGCCACCTTCGGCGGTCGCCGCCGGGATGCCGTGGTGTACGTCGAAACCGAAAACTACGTTCGTTAATTCAAGGCCCATTCATTTAAGGAAAGCATCATGCGCTCATTACTGCTGTGGTTCCTCGGCGTGCCGATTCCGGTGATCATTCTGATCGCGATCTTCATGCACTAAACCCGGGCCTGGCTCGGTAAAGGGTGGGAAGGGCTTTGCTCCTTCCCACTTTTCGTTTTGCGCAACGTCAGCCAACTGATGACCAGCAAGGTGCTGGCCAGCGATGTCATGATTACCAACGGTTGTGCAGTGCCATCCGATAGCAGCCCGGTGGCCCAACTGCTCACAGCCGTCACAAACATCTGAATAAAAAAGAACAACCCCGACGCCGTACCGGCAATTGCGCCGTAGGGCTGCAACACCGACAACTGGCAGGCGGGCATCGTCAGCCCCACCGACACCATGATCACCACCATCGGCAACACAATCGCCAGCCAATCCTGCGCCAGCAGTGTCGTGGCCGTCGCAAGCAGTACGCTGCCCAGCACATTCAGGCCGATGGCGAAGCTGATCAAGCGGTCTGCCTCGAACCGCGCTACCAGGCGGCGGAACAGGTTGGCGCCGAACATATAGCCACTGATCGTTGCGGCAAATACCAGGGCGTAGGCGCTCGGCGATAAATCAAAGCCGCGTTGCAGCAACGCCGAAGACTCGCTGATAAACGGAAAATAGGTGCTGTACACGCAGCCGATCGCCAAGGCATAACGCAGGAAATAGCGGTCGCGCAGCAGTTGGCCGTAGATGCGTAGCAAGTGGGTGGGTGGTGCGGCGGCCACTTGTGGCGGACGGGTTTCCGGAAGGCGGCGCTGGACCACCAGGCACAACAGGCTGCCAATCACCGCCAGCAACACAAACAAACCCTGCCAACCCAAGAGGGGCAACAGCACGCTGCCAAGCACCGGCGCGGCCATGGGCGAGACCGCCATTGCCATGGAGATCAACCCCAGCAAGCGCGCCTGCTCCTGCGGGGCAAAATAGTCGCGCACGATCACCCGGCCTATTACCGTGGTGCAACACCCGCCGAGGGCCTGGAACAGCCGCGCAATGATCAATACCCCCAGGCTGTCGGCCAGTGCGCAGGTGAGGGTTGCCAGTACATACATCGTCAACCCGGCCAGCAACACCGGACGCCGGCCGAAGCGGTCGGTAAGCGGGCCGCTGACCAGCAAGGAAATCGCCGATCCGAGGGTGTAGAGCGTCAGTACCAGCTGCAGTTGGCTATCGGAGGTCTGGAAGTAGTCGGCCATAGCGGGCAGGGCGGGCAAGTGCAGGTCCAGGGTGAGGCGCGGCAAGCCCACCAGGACCGTCAGCAGCGTTAGCCAGAACCTGGGAGCGAGAATGCGTTGCGTCATGGGCGGTTACTTCGCGAGGGGTAGAGCCCGGACTCTAGCGGCGTTGTGGTTTAATCCGCAGAACCACTTGTGCATGGAAGGACTGGACCACTATGAGCCGAGGAAAAGCCGCCTCCAACCTTGACTTGCCGCGCCCGGACAACTTGGGCGAGGGTAAACAGCAGGGCGCCTATGATGCTTTGCGGGGGGCGATCCTGACTCGGCAGTTGCCGGCCGACAGCCGTTTGCCATCGACCCGCAGCCTGGCCGAGCGCTGGCAGGTTTCGCGCGGCACCCTTGAGGCCGTGTTCGACCGCTTGCACAGCGAAGGCTATGTGCAGCGCGTGGCGGGCTCTGGCACGCGGGTGCGCGCGGTGATTCCCGAGCAATTCATTGCGGCCCCGGCGTCAAAACAAATGCTGCGCCGCCCGGTTGACCCCGACCCACCCCACGCCGGGGTACAGAGCCATGTGCCCTTTGTCGCACGGCGCCCGGATGCCGGCCTGTTCGACCTCAAAGCCTGGGCGCGTTGCGTCGCCCGTGGGTTGTTGGCCGCAGGCCCTGGTGTACTGGAGGCCGCGCATCCTGGTGGGCTACCGGCCCTGCGTGAGCACATTGCGGATTACTTGCGCCGTTATCGCGGTATGCACTGCGAGGCGGATGAAGTGATTGTCACCACGGGTATTCGTCATGGCCTTGACCTGATCGCCCGCACGCTGCTCCAACCGGGTGACCTGGCCTGCGTCGAAGACCCCGGCTACACCCCGGCGCGGCGTCTGTTCAACCTGGCCGGTGCACAGGTGCAGTCGATCCCGGTCACCGCCGAAGGGCTCGATACCGCTCAGTTGCCTGCCCACGCACGACTGGTGTATGTCAGCCCCGCGCACCAGGCCCCGCTGGGCGTGACCCTGTCGGTGTCGCACCGCCTGGCGCTGCTGGACTGGGCAAGTCGAGCGGATGCCTGGGTGGTCGAAGACGACTACGACAGCGAGTACAACTACAACAGCGCACCTTTGGCCGCGCTCAAGTCCCTGGATGCGAACGGCCGCGTGCTCTACTGCGGCAGCTTCAACAAGAACCTGTTTCCAGGGTTGCGAGTCGGTTTCATGGTGGTGCCCAAAACCCTGCGTCCGTCACTGCTGCGCACCCTGCAACTGACCGGGCATTCGGTGGGCGCCAGCGATCAGTCGGGCCTGGTGGACTTTCTGGGCAGCGGTGCGTTTGTGCGGCATTTGCGCGCTTCGCGTCAGGCCTATCAGGCACGGCGTGATGCCTTGCTCGCCTGCCTCCCGCCGGACGTCACGGTCACTGGCGAGCAGGCCGGGCTGCATTTTGTGCTGTGGTTACCGGCAGGGGTGCCAGAGGCGGACTTCTGCGCCCGCGCCGCCGACGCCGGGCTGAGCTTGCAGCCACTGGGCAAGTTTTGTGTCGATGTAACGTTGCCGCCCGCCGTGATTGTCGGCTACACCGCATTGACCCTCGCGCAGATCCGCTTCCACGGCCGGGCTCTGGCGCAATTGCTGTAGGAGCGCGTCAGTCGTCGAACCCGACCTGCTCATGAATTTCATCCACCTTCAATTCCAACCGATAGGCCACCGCAATAAACAACGCCTGGCACAGGCACAAGGTGGCGCTCAGCGAGCGAAAGGCAAACGATGAGCCTTCATTGACCAACAGCACCGCATTCGCGCGCTTGGCCAGCGGCGACAGGTTGCTGTCGGTGATGATCAAGGTCTTGGCCTGGTGGTGCTGGGCAATGCGCAGGCAGTGCTGGGTCTCTTTGCCGTAGGGCGTAAAACTGATGGCAATCACCAGGTCATTGGCGCGAACGCTGCGCATCTGCTCGCGATAACTGCCGCCCAGGCCAGAGATCAGGTGGATGCGCTTGTTGGTGTGCTGCAGGTTGTAGACCAGGTAGTCGGCCACGGCAAAGGAACGGCGCACACCGACCACATAGATGTTGTCGGCATTGACCACCAGGTCCACGGCTTTCTCGAAGGCCGCATCGTCCAGTTCCAGGCCCAGGCGTTCGATGCCGGACAGGGTGGCGTTGACACACTCACGCGCCAGGTCGCCGCCGCTGGCTTTCTGCGACTTGTTGGCGATCATGCTGCGGATGCGCTGCTGGTAGTTCTGTACCGGCGTGGTCTTGTGGGTATAGGCCTCGCGAAACAGCGCCTGCATTTCACTGAAACCGCTGAAGCCGAAACGCTGGGAAAACCGCACGATGGCCGAGGGGTGCACTTCGCATTCACGGGCGATGTCACTGATGCGATCGACCATGATCCGGTCGCTCTGCTGGCTCATGTAACTGGCGATGCGCTTGAGCTGGCGCGGCAGGCTTTCGTATTCGTCGGTGATCAGCTGCAACAGGCGTTCGGCATTGATCGGAGGGCTGGCGACAGTTTCTTCCAGGGTGGTCTCGGGATCGGTGCGGGACATGGGCAATCCTTCTGGCGTGTTCGTCTGATGCGCTGATGGGTGGCGCAAGTCTACAGGGTAGGCGCAAAAAAATACCTCGGCATCACGGCCCGCGTGGCCTGCTGAAACGATGCACGGGCGCTGGCGTGCCGCTATGCTGACGTATTGGAAAATATATTCCACTAAAAATAATTATGGAATAAATATTGATTGCCGCCGTCGGACGTTCTAGTCTGCTCCCACCAAGAGCGTTTGCCGCCACTACGGCGGCACAACGCAGGCTGATAAAAATAACAGGAGCCAGCATGGGCCAGACTCGTTTTGCCAGTGGGCGTCAATTGGATCTGATTTGCCTGGGGCGCCTAGGCGTCGACCTCTACGCGCAGCAAGTGGGTGCGCGGCTTGAGGATGTGTCCAGCTTTGCCAAATACCTCGGCGGTTCCTCCGCCAACATCGCCTTCGGCACTGCCCGGCTGGGGCTCAAGTCGGCGATGCTGAGCCGGGTGGGCGACGACCATATGGGCCGTTTTCTGATCGAATCCCTGGCCCGCGAAGGTTGCGATGTCAGCGGCATCAAGGTCGACCCCGAACGCCTCACCGCCCTGGTGCTGCTGGGTCTCAAAGACCGTGAAACCTTTCCCCTGGTGTTCTACCGCGAAAACTGCGCCGACATGGCCCTGCGCGCCGAAGACATCAGCGAAGCCTTTGTTGCATCGAGCAAGGCGCTGCTGATCACTGGCACGCATTTCTCTACCGACGGTGTGTACAAGGCCAGCATCCAGGCGCTGGATTACGCGGCCAAACACAACGTCAAACGGGTGCTGGATATCGACTACCGCCCGGTGCTGTGGGGCCTGGCGGGCAAGGCCGATGGTGAAACCCGTTTTGTTGCCGACCAGAATGTCAGCCAGCATGTGCAGAAAATCCTGGCGCGTTTCGACCTGATCGTCGGCACTGAAGAAGAATTCCTCATCGCCGGTGGCAGTGAAGACCTGCTCACCGCCCTGCGCACGGTACGTGAACTGACCCCGGCGACCCTGGTGGTCAAGCTCGGCCCGCAAGGCTGCACGGTGATCCACGGCGCGATTCCCGCCCGACTGGAAGACGGTGCGATCTATCCCGGTGTGCGCGTTGAAGTGCTCAATGTGCTGGGTGCTGGCGATGCCTTCATGTCAGGCTTTCTCAGTGGCTGGCTCAACGACGCCAGCGACGAGCGTTGCAGCCAGTTGGCCAATGCCTGTGGCGGCCTGGTGGTCTCGCGGCACGCCTGTGCGCCGGCCATGCCCACGCCCGCCGAACTCGATTACCTGTTCAACAGCCCGGTGCCGGTCACCCGTCCCGACCAGGATGCGACCCTGCAGCGCCTGCACCGCGTCACGGTGCCGCGCAAGGCTTGGCAGCAACTGTTCGTGTTTGCCTTCGACCACCGCTGGCAGCTGGTGGACCTGGCGCAAAAAGGCGGCCAGGACTTGACGCGAATCAGCGCCATCAAGCAGCTGTTTATCCAGGCCATCGAACGTGTGGAGACCAAGCTCGCCGAGCAGGGCATCGAGGCCGACGTGGGCCTGCTTGCCGATCAGCGTTTTGGCCAGGATGCCCTCAATGCCGCCAGCGGCCGAGGCTGGTGGATTGCCCGCCCGGTCGAAGTGCAGAACTCACGGCCCCTGGCGTTCGAACACGGTCGCTCGGTGGGCAGCAACCTGATTGCCTGGCCCCAGGAACAGATCATCAAATGCCTGGTGCAATTTCACCCCGATGACGAGCCGATGCTGCGCCTGGAACAGGAAGCGCAACTCAAGGCGGTGTATGAGGCGTCCATCGTCAGCGGCCATGAACTGCTGCTGGAAGTCATCCCGCCCAAGGATCACCCCTCCACTTATCCCGACGTTTTGTATCGCAGCCTCAAGCGCCTGTACAACCTGGGCATCTACCCGGCCTGGTGGAAGATCGAAGCGCAGTCGGCCGCTGACTGGAAAAAGCTCGACGAACTGATCCAGGAGCGCGACCCGTACTGCCGTGGCGTGGTGTTGCTTGGCCTGAACGCGTCGGCTGAATGTCTTGCCGACGGTTTTCAACAAGCGCGCATGAGCACCACCTGCCGCGGATTTGCCGTCGGCCGCACGATCTTCCAGGAGCCGAGCCGGGCGTGGATGGCGGGGGAGATCGATGATGAGACCTTGATCCAGCAGGTACAGGCTACCTTCGAACAACTCATCAACGCCTGGCGCAGTGCTCGAAATTGAATTAGGTCAAATGTGGGAGGGGGCTTGCCCCCTCCCACATAAAGCAGATCTCAGTGATCTCTAGAGAAAACAATAAAAGGTGCAGCCATGCCCGCAATCCGAATTGGCATCAACCCGATCTCCTGGAGCAACGACGACCTCCCGGCCCTTGGCGGTGAAACGCCGCTGAGCACGGCCTTGAGTGAAGGCAAGGACATCGGCTACGAAGGTTTTGAACTCAATGGCAAGTTTCCCAAGGATGCCAAGGGCGTCGGCGACGTGCTGCGTCCCTATGACCTGGCGCTGGTCTCGGGCTGGTACTCCAGCCGCCTGGCCCGTCGTTCGGTGGCCGAGGAGATCGAGGCCATTGCCGGCCATGTCGAACTGCTCAAACAAAACGGCGCCAACGTACTGGTATACGGCGAAGTCGCCGATTCGATCCAGGGTTCACGCATTCGCCTGATAGAGCGTCCGCGTTTTCATAGCGAACAGGCCTGGCAGGCGTACGCCGACAAGCTCACCGAGCTGGCGCGTTTCACCTTGTCTCAAGGCGTGCGCCTGGCCTACCACCACCATATGGGCGCCTACGTCGAGTCTCCCGAAGACATCGACCAGTTGATGAAACGCACGGGGCCGGAAGTCGGCCTGTTGTTCGATTCGGGCCACTGCTACATGGGCGGCGGCGAACCCATGGAGGTGTTGCGCAAGCACATCGACCGCGTTTGCCATGTGCATTTCAAGGACGTGCGCAAACCCGTGGTGCAATTGGCGCGCAATCAGATGTGGAGTTTTCCCGATTGCATCGTCAACGGCACTTTCACCGTGCCCGGGGACGGCGATATCGACTTTGCACCGTTACTGGACGTGCTGCTGGCTGCGAACTACACAGGCTGGCTGGTGGTGGAAGCCGAGCAGGACCCGGCCGTGGCGCCCAGTTATATCTACGCGAAGAAGGGCTATGACACCTTGCGTGCGCTTCTCAACGAGAGGGTTTGAGTGATGAGCTTGTTGGTCAAAAGCAGCAAACGCGGGCAAACCATGGTTGCCCTGGAGGCGGGGCGCCTGGAGTACGTAGGCTTCGCCGCTTACCGCTTGAGCCTGGGCGAAACCTTGCCGGTCAGCGCAGGTGATCAGGAGCTGTGCCTGGTGCTGCTCAGCGGTCGGGTGAATATCGAAGGCGAAGGCTTCAATTGGCAGAACCTGGGTGATCGCCAGTCGGTGTTCGAAGACAAATCACCGTTCGCCGCCTATTTGCCGCCGGGCACCGACGCCCAGGTCACGGCCCTGAGCGATGTACAGATTGCCGTGTGTGCGGCGCCGGGTGCGGCGGGTTTTGCCCCGCGCCTGATCCGCCCCGAGCAGTGCAAACGCAGTGTGCGCGGCAAAGGCGCCAACACCCGCTACGTCTGCGACATCCTGCCCGACAGTGAGCCGGCCCATTCGCTGCTGGTGGTGGAAGTGCGCACACCGTCGGGGCATTCCTCAAGTTACCCGCCGCACAAACACGATACCGATGACCTGCCGCACCAGAGCTTTCTGGAAGAAACCTACTACCACCAGGTCAATCCACCCCAGGGCTTTGTGTTCCAGCGCGTGTACACCGATGACCGCAGCATCGACCAGGCCATGGCCGTGGAAAACAGCGACCTGGTGGTGGTGCCCAAGGGGTATCACCCGGTCAGCGTGCCGTATGGCTACGAGTCTTATTACCTCAATGTCATGGCCGGCCCCAAGCGCGCCTGGCATTTCCATAACGACCCGCAGCACAGTTGGCTGCTGGACCTTTAAACGGTTTTGGACGGAGAACAACAACAATGAAGTCGCCGCTACGTTTTGCCCTTAACCGTATGGTCGCGCCTGACTTGCCCCTGGCGGATTTTATCCAGCTGGCCAAAGCCCTCCAGTGCGATGCCATCGAGATTCGCAACGACCTCAAAAACCGCGAAATCGAATACGGCATGTCCGCCGCCCGCGTGCGTGAGTTGTGCGCGGCGCAGGGCATCAAGGTGCTGTCGATCAACGCGCTGTACCCTTTTGATGTGTGGAACGACGAACGCCGCGCTCAGGCAATCGAACTGGCCACCTACGCCCGTGAGTGCGGGGCCCAGGGCCTGGTGATGTGCCCGTTCAATCAGCCTGGCGATACGCGTAACGACGCGCAGCGCGCCGCTGGTTTGCGCACCGCGTTGAGCGAACTGGCGTTGATCCTGCGTGAGTACGGGATTCTCGGTTTCATCGAACCCCTGGGCTTCGCAGTATCCGCCCTGCGCCGCAAGCGCGTGGCAGTGGATGCAATCAAGGCCATCGGTGGCCTGGATGTATTTCGTGTGGTGCATGACACCTTTCACCATCATTTGGCCGGCGAGCATGAGTTCTTCCCGGAACTGACCGGGCTGGTGCATATCTCCGGGGTGGAAGACCGCGAGGCGCCGCTTGACTCAATCCGCGACGGCCACCGCGTGCTGGTGGGCGAGGACGATATTCTCGGGAATGCGGCGCAGATCGACACCTTGCTGAGCACCGGCTACAGCGGCTATCTGTCGTTCGAGCCGTTTGCCGAAAGCGTGCATGGGTTGGCGGATATCCGGCAGGCATTGGGGGCAAGCATCGCCCACCTGCAAAAACGATAAGGGGCGCGACATGAGCACCACACGATTGACCATGGCCCAGGCCCTGGTGAAGTTTCTGGATAACCAATACATCGAAGTCGACGGCGTACAGAGCAAGTTCGTTGCCGGGGTGTTCACTATTTTCGGGCATGGCAATGTGTTGGGCCTTGGCCAGGCGCTTGAGCAGGACAGCGGCGACCTGGTGGTGCACCAGGGCCGCAACGAACAAGGCATGGCCCATGCCGCCATCGGGTTTGCCAAGCAGCACCTGCGCCGCAAGATCTATGCGTGCACGGCCTCGGTCGGCCCTGGCGCTGCGAATATGCTCACTGCCGCAGCCACCGCCACGGCCAACCGCATACCGCTGCTGTTGTTGCCCGGCGATGTCTACGCCAGCCGCCAGCCCGACCCGGTGCTGCAGCAGATCGAGCAGTTCCACGACCTGAGCATCAGCACCAACGACGCGTTCCGCGCCGTGAGCAAATACTGGGACCGCATCAACCGCCCCGAACAGTTGATGACGGCGGCGATCCACGCCATGCGCGTGCTCACCGACCCCGCCGAAACCGGCGCGGTGACATTGGCGTTGCCCCAGGATGTGCAGGCCGAGGCCTGGGACTATCCCGACTACTTCCTGCAAAAGCGCGTGCACCGTATCGACCGGCGCCCGGCCACCGCCGCGATGATCGGCGATGCGCTGGCGGCGTTTCGCGGCAAGCGCAAACCGCTGATCATTTGTGGCGGCGGGGTGAAGTACTCCGGCGCCAATGCGGCGCTGCAAGCTTTTGCCGAGCGCTTTGAGATTCCCTTTGCCGAAACCCAGGCCGGTAAAAGCGCGGTGGTCTCCAGCCATCCGCTGAACGTCGGCGGCATCGGCGAAACCGGCTGCCTGGCGGCGAACCTGCTGGCCCCCGAGGCGGACCTGATCATCGGCATCGGCACGCGGTATACCGACTTCACGACCTCGTCCAAATCGCTGTTCAAGCACCCCGAGGTGACTTTTCTCAACCTCAATGTCAGCACCTGCGACGCGTTGAAGCTGGACGGTATGCAAGTGGTGGCGGACGCCAGAGTCGCGCTTGAAGCGCTGGCCGATGCCCTCGGCGATTACCGTTCCGGCTGGGGCGAGCAGATCGCTGACGCCAGGGCGCAACTGGATGCCGAAGTGGATCGCGTGCATCAGGTGCAATACTCAGGCGATGACTTTGTGCCGGAAGTTGACGACCTGCTGGACCGCGCCGTACTGCGCGAGTTTATCGAGCTGACCGGCTCCTGCCTGACCCAAAGCCGCGTATTGGGCGTGCTCAACCAGACGCTCGCCGACGATGCGATCATCGTCGCTGCCGCCGGCAGCCTGCCCGGGGACTTGCAGCGCGCCTGGCGCAGCAAGGGCGTCAATACCTATCACGTCGAATACGGCTATTCGTGCATGGGCTACGAGATCAACGCCGCCCTGGGCGTGAAGCTCGCCGAGCCGACCAAAGAGGTCTACGCCCTGGTCGGTGACGGCTCCTACATGATGCTGCACTCGGAGCTGGCCACCTCGATCCAGGAACGGCGCAAGATCAACGTGGTGCTCCTCGACAACATGGCCTTCGGTTGCATCAACAACCTGCAAATCGGCAATGGCATGGACAGCTTCGGCACCGAATTTCGCTTCCGCAACCCCGAGAGCGGCAAGCTCGACGGCGGCCTGGTGCCGGTGGATTTCGCCATGAGTGCGGCGGCTTATGGTTGCAAGACCTACAAGGTCAGCACGGTAGAGCAGCTGGAAGCGGCCCTGGCCGACGCGCGCACGCAAACTGTCTCGACGCTGATCGATATCAAGGTGCTGCCCAAGACCATGGTCCACGGCTACCTGTCGTGGTGGCGGGTAGGTGTGGCGCAGGTGTCCACCAGTGAACGCACTAATGCAGCGGCAAAAAAACTCAATGAGCACCTGGCCAAGGCCCGGCAGTACTAACAACAAGAGGAGTGTTTACATGTCTTTGAAGCTTGGAGTGATTGGTACGGGCGCCATTGGCCGGGACCATATCCGTCGTTGCAGCCAGACCTTGCTCAACAGCCAGGTGGTGGCGGTCACTGATATCAACCTTGCGCAGGCCGCGCAGGTGGTGGCGGACTTGAAGCTGGACGCCGAGGTGTACCCGGACGGCCATGCGCTGATCAACTCGCCAGAGGTCGAAGCGATCCTTGTGACCTCATGGGGCCCGAGCCACGAAGAATTCGTGCTGGCCGCCATCGCCGCCGGCAAACCGGTGTTCTGTGAAAAACCTCTGGCGGTCACCGCCGAAGGTTGTCGCAAGATCGTCGAGGCCGAAGTGGCCCATGGCAAGCGCCTGGTGCAGGTGGGCTTCATGCGTCCGTATGACGAAGGCTATCGTGCCTTGAAAGCCGTGATCGACAGCGGCCAGATCGGTGAGCCGTTGATGCTGCATTGCGCGCACCGTAACCCGACGGTGGGCGAGAATTACAACACCGACATGGCGATCACCGACACCCTGATCCACGAACTGGACGTGCTGCGTTGGCTGCTCAATGACGACTATGTGTCCGTGCAGGTGGTGTTCCCGCGCAAGACCAGCAAGGCCCTGGCCCACCTGCGCGACCCGCAGATCGTGCTGCTGGAAACTGCCAAGGGCACGCGTATCGACGTGGAGGTATTTGTGAACTGCCAATACGGCTACGACATCCAGTGCGAAGTGGTGGGGGAGACCGGCATCGCCAAGTTGCCGGAGCCGTCCCAGGTGCAACTGCGCAGCGGTGCGAAGCTGTCCAATGCGATCCTGATGGATTGGAAGGATCGCTTTATCGGTGCCTATGACGTGGAGTTGCAGGCGTTTATCGACAGCGTACGGGCTGGGCAGGTCGGCGGGCCGTCGGCGTGGGATGGGTATGCGGCGGCGGTGGCGGCGGATGCGTGTATTGAAGCCCAGGGCAGCGGGCAGATTGTGCTGGTGAGCTTGCCGGATCGCCCACACTTCTACGGCTAACTCACTGAAGAAATGTGGTTAACATTGTGGGAGCTGGCTTGCCTGCGATAGCGGTCTATCAGTGGCAGATTCAGTGCCTGACACACTGCTATCGCAGGCAAGCCAGCTCCCACAGTTGCTTGGGTTCCCAAATCAATTCTGGAGTTGAGCATGCGGATCGGACTAGTGGGCTACGGCCACGGCGGGCGCTTTTTTCATGCGCCGCTGATCGCCACCCTGCCTGGGGCCACCTTTGTCGGCGTGGTGACGCGTTCACCCGAACGTCGCCAGCAATTGAGTACTGATCTTCCAGGTGTCAAAGCCTTCGACTCCATCGGCCAGATCGTCGAAGCCGGCGTCGACGCCCTGGTGATTTCCACCACCCTCAAAGGTCGCCCGGCGTTGGTACTGGAAGCCATCGAACACGGCGTGGCGGTGGTCAGCGACAAACCCTTTGCGGCCAACGCCGAACAAGCCCAAGCCCTGATCACTGCCGCCGAGCGCCAGGGCTCGCTGCTCAGCGTCTACCAGAACCGGCGCTGGGACTCGGATTACCTGACTCTGCGCAAACTCATCGATGCCGGCGCCCTGGGCACCATCACCCGCTTTGAATCTCGTGTAGAACGCTACAGCCCACAAGCCGTGGGCAATTCCAGTGGCGGCGGCTGGTTGCGCGACCTGGGCAGCCATCTCGTGGATCAGGCGCTGCAACTGTTCGGCCCGGTGGACCGAGTGTTCGCCCAACTGCACTACACCCCTGAACACCCCAGCGTGGATCACGGCTTCTTTGTTTCCCTGACCCACACCAACGGCGTGATTTCCCACCTGTGGGGCAACGCCTTGCAGAACAGCCAGGCGCCGCGCTTTCGTGTCAGTGGCACCTTGGGTTGCTACACCGTCGAAGGGTTGGATGGCCAGGAAGAAGCGCTGATCGCCGGTAAATCGCCGAAGACCGAAGGCGAGCACTGGGGCGCGGAGGAGCATCGACGCTGGGGCTGGTTCGAACAAGGCTCGGAACGCGAGCGGGTGCCGTCGGAGAAGGGCTGCTGGACACAGTTCTATCGCCAGTTGCAGTTGGCGGTGCAAGGGCAGGGGCCGCTGCCGGTAAGCGCCTATGACGCGCTGGAAACCACCCGTATATTGGACGCCGCACGCCTGAGCGCCGAGCGCCTGCAAGTGGTTTCGACAAAAATAGAATAAAATTCTAAAACATGTTGATATGGAAATTATTTTCTAATACAGTCGTTTCCAGGTTGCATAAAGTACGTCCCGGACCCAGCGGGCGACTCAACAAAAACAAGATCAAAAACAACCAGGTACCGTCAGATGAAAATCTTCAACGCTGTACTTCGAGTTTTACGCCCCGCCCAAGCGCCACGCGGACTGCCCCGCGCCCGGCCGTTCTACTTCTCCTTCCTTAACGTGCTGTGCGTCGAAAACCAGGGCGCGCTGGTGTGCTGCATTCCAGGGGCGCCAGTGGTGCGACTGACAGCCGAGTCCTGATAAACGCAACGTCGAAAAAAACCAACAAAAAAGTGGAGACAGACCGTTCATGAAGACCCCGATCCGTTTTACCGCGCTGGCCCTGTCCATGCTGCTGGCCAGTGGCGTTGCCGGCGCCGCCGATCTGAAGGTGGGCGTCACGATGTCTGCGTTCGATGACACCTTCCTCACCTATCTGCGCGAAGACATGGACAAGCAAGCCAAGTCCTACCCCAAGGGCGATGGCGTGCAATTGCAGTTTGAAGACGCGCGGGCCGATGTGGTCAAGCAATTGAGCCAGGTCGAGAACTTTATCAGCCAGAAAGTCGACGCCATTATCGTCAACCCGGTCGATACCGCTTCGACCAAGAACATCATTGCGGCTGCGACCAAGGCGGGCATTCCGCTGGTGTTCGTCAACCGCCGCCCGGACCAGAAAGACTTGCCCAAGGACGTGGTGGCAGTGACCTCCGATGACGTCGAGGCCGGGCGCCTGCAAATGCAGTACATCGCCGAAAAACTCGGCGGCAAGGGCAAGGTCGTGATCCTGTTGGGTGACCTGGCGAACAACTCCACCACCAACCGCACCAAGGGTGTCAAGGAAGTGCTGGCCAAGTACCCGGACATCAAGATCGAGCAGGAGCAGACCGGCGCCTGGCTGCGTGACCGGGGCATGACCCTGGTCAACGACTGGCTGACCCAGGGGCGTGATTTCAATGCGGTGCTGGCCAACAACGATGAGATGGCGATCGGGGCGTCCATGGCCCTGCGATCGGCCGGCAAGGAAAAAGGCAGCGTGCTGATTGCCGGTGTTGACGGTACGCCGGATGGCTTGAACGCGATCACCAAGGGTGACATGGCCGCCTCGGCGTTCCAGGACGCCAAGGGCCAGGCGGTGGGTTCCGTAGAAGCGGCGCGCAAGATGGCCAAAAAAGAGCCGGTGGAGCAGAACGTGGTGATCCCGTTCCAGTTGATCACCCCGGACAACGTCAAAGACTTCAAGTAGCCCTGACACAACAACAATAAGCCGGCAGGGCGGTCACGGCCGCCCTGCAGATGGAGTGCCTCCCTATGCTTGCTCAAGCCGCTGCCTCGCAGCCCCCGGGCATCCAGCCGTTGCCGCTGGACGAACCCTACCTGCTGGAAATTCTCAACATCAGCAAAGGCTTTCCTGGTGTTGTCGCCCTGGACGATGTGCAACTGCGGGTGCGCCCCGGCACGGTGCTGGCATTGATGGGCGAGAACGGCGCGGGTAAATCGACGCTGATGAAGATCATCGCCGGCATCTACCAGCCCGACACCGGGGAAATCCGCCTGCGTGGCAAGCCCATCACCTTCGAGACGCCGCTGGCGGCGCAAAAGGCCGGGATCGCCATGATCCATCAGGAACTCAACCTGATGCCCCATATGAGCATCGCCGAGAACATCTGGATCGGCCGCGAGCAGCTCAACAGTCTGCATATGGTCAACCACCGCGAAATGCATCGCTGCACCGCCGAGTTGCTGGCGCGCCTGCGCATCAACCTCGACCCCGAAGAGCAGGTAGGTAACCTGAGCATCGCCGAGCGGCAGATGGTCGAGATTGCCAAGGCGGTGTCCTACGACTCCGACATCCTGATCATGGATGAACCCACCTCGGCTATTACCGACAAGGAAGTGGCCCACCTGTTTTCGATCATTGCCGACCTCAAGGCCCAGGGCAAAGGCATTGTCTATATCACGCACAAAATGAACGAAGTGTTCGCCATCGCCGATGAAGTGGCGGTGTTCCGCGACGGCCAGTACATCGGCCTGCAACGTGCCGACAGCCTGAACAGCGACAGCCTGATCTCGATGATGGTAGGGCGGGAGCTGAGCCAGTTGTTCCCGGTGCGCGAAACGCCGATAGGTGAGTTGCTGCTGTCGGTGCGCGATCTGAGCCTGGACGGCGTGTTCAAGGACGTCTCGTTCGACCTGCACGCCGGGGAGATTCTCGGTATCGCCGGCCTGATGGGGTCCGGGCGTACCAATGTGGCGGAAACCATTTTTGGCATTACCCCAAGCACCGGTGGGCAAATCACCCTGGATGGCAAGGCGGTGCGCATTACCGACCCGCACATGGCCATCGAGAAAGGTTTTGCGCTATTGACCGAAGATCGCAAGCTCAGCGGCCTGTTCCCGTGCCTGTCGGTGCTGGAAAACATGGAGATGGCGGTGTTGCCGCACTATTCGGGCAGCGGCTTTATCCAGCAGAAGGCCCTGCGCGGCCTGTGCGAAGAGATGTGCAAGAAGCTGCGAGTAAAAACTCCGTCCCTGGAGCAATGCATCGACACCTTGTCGGGCGGTAACCAGCAAAAGGCACTGCTGGCACGCTGGCTGATGACCAACCCAAGGCTGCTGATCCTGGATGAACCGACCCGCGGTATCGATGTGGGCGCCAAGGCCGAGATCTATCGCTTGATCGCCTTTCTTGCCAGCGAAGGCATGGCGGTGATCATGATTTCCTCGGAACTCCCCGAAGTGCTTGGCATGAGCGACCGGGTGATGGTGATGCACGAAGGCGAACTGATGGGCACCCTGGATCGCGCCGAGGCCACCCAGGAAAAAGTCATGCAGTTGGCCTCCGGCATGTCTGCGGTCCACTGATCTACAGAATAAGAAGGTGATGGGCTATGAACGCAATAACAGACAACAAGCCGGCGACGGCACCGGTGAAGAATCGTCGACGCATGCCCACCGAGCTGAGCATCTTTTTGGTGCTGATCGGTATCGGCCTGGTGTTTGAACTGTTCGGCTGGATCGTGCGCGACCAGAGCTTCTTGATGAACTCCCAGCGCCTGGTGCTGATGATTCTGCAAGTCTCGATCATCGGCCTGCTGGCTATCGGTGTGACCCAGGTGATCATTACTACGGGCATCGACTTGTCGTCCGGCTCGGTGCTGGCCTTGTCAGCGATGATTGCCGCCAGCCTGGCGCAGACCTCGGATTTTTCCCGGGCGGTGTTTCCGTCCCTGACCGACTTGCCGGTGTGGATCCCAGTGGCGATGGGCCTGGGCGTGGGGCTGCTGGCGGGGGCGATCAATGGCAGCATTATCGCGGTGACCGGCATCCCGCCGTTTATCGCGACCCTGGGCATGATGGTCTCGGCCCGTGGCCTGGCGCGTTACTACACCGAAGGCCAGCCGGTGAGCATGCTCTCGGATTCCTACACGGCCATCGGCCATGGTGCCATGCCGGTGATCATCTTCCTGGTGGTGGCGGTGATCTTCCACATCGCGCTGCGTTATACCAAGTACGGCAAGTACACCTACGCCATCGGCGGCAATATGCAGGCGGCGCGCACCTCGGGCATCAACGTCAAGCGCCACTTGATCATCGTCTATAGCATCGCCGGGCTGCTGGCGGGCCTGGCCGGCGTGGTGGCCTCGGCCCGTGCCGCGACAGGGCAGGCGGGCATGGGCATGTCCTACGAGCTGGATGCGATTGCCGCTGCGGTGATCGGCGGCACCAGCCTGGCGGGCGGGGTAGGGCGCATCACCGGCACCGTGATCGGCGCGCTGATCCTCGGCGTGATGGCCAGCGGGTTTACCTTCGTGGGTGTGGATGCGTATATCCAGGACATCATCAAGGGCCTGATCATCGTGGTGGCAGTGGTGATCGACCAGTACCGCAACAAGCGCAAGCTCAAGCGCTGAGTGAATCCAAGGGCCGAATCAGATCAAATGTGGGAGGGGGCAAGCCCTCTCCCACATTTAGTCCGGGATCAGCCACTTTCAACCGTTTGTCTTCTATATAGCTCCACTGCACTGAATTTCTTGCTATAAACGCACTCCGATGACCGTTCGCCAAGCCCGTCCTGGTGCCTTTGGGGGTTAATTGGGAAAAAATGCCTGTCTTTTCAGTTGCTGCGCTCTCAAGTCGGCCTTAGACTGCCGCCCCTCGTAAATTGAGTGCCGGGTGGCGCTTGAAATGGACGGCGCCCTTCCGAGACCTGTACAGGCCTTGCGGAACGCTCCCTTATTCGCCTTAATGCACGTATTTTTTATAGAGAAATCAATGACAAAGGAAAAGTTGCTGGCCATGCCGGCGGATGACTACATGAATGCCGAACAGCACGCTTTTTTCGAGAAGTTGCTGCAAGACATGAAGGTGGAACACCACGAGCGCATTGAACAGAACCGCATCGCCATTGAAAGCCTGGACACCCCGGCGGACCCGGCTGACGCGGCTTCCGTTGAAGAAGAGCGCACCTGGCTGGTAAATGCCATTGATCGCGACCAGCGTATGCTGCCGCAACTTGAGCGCGCCCTGGAGCGCATCAAGGAAGATTCTTTTGGTTGGTGTGATGACAGCGGCGAGCCGATCGGCCTCAAGCGCCTGCTGATCAGCCCGACCACCAAGTACTGCATCGAAGCCCAAGAGCGCCACGAGCAGATCGACAAGCATCAGCGCCAAGCCTGATGTGCTGAATGACGGGCCTGCCAGTGAGCTGGCTGCCCCGTCTGCAACAACCTCCCGAGATCATCCGGCCCGCGTCTGGCGCGATGGATTGTTGCTGTTTATGCAATGAAGCTATTCCCAGGATAGCTTTTTCCAGCTGGAATAAAACCGTAGCATGGCCAACATTGTTAGGCAGCTAACTAATGCTACGGAGAACTTCCATGCAAAACAAAGTCGATGTGGCCGTGATGATCGGCAGCGGTGTACCTGAGACCCTGCGCGCCTTGGGTCAGAAAGCCTGCTGGGTAGTGTTGCTCAATGGTGAACAGCGCGGTACCGCTTTTGCAAGTCGTGATGAGGCGCAGGAGTGTCAGGCTGCCTGGCAAGCGCTGTTGCGCATGGAACAGTCAGACAGCCTGCATTGAGACCGTGCTAGTGAGGTTGATGCAGGCGCTGATTCAACTCATCCACCGGGATGGCCCACTCAGCGTCTTCACGCAGTTCTTCCTTAAGAAACTGCGCCTGTTGGGGCGTCCAGAACGGCGCATCGATCAACTTCACGTCTTCGGGCAAAGAATGCGCGACGATGAAGGCATCAATGGCCTCAGGGGTTGAGTCCAGGCCCAGTTGTTCAAACAGGGTTTCGAGCGTGGGGATTGGCGCGTCCATTGGGTACTCCATACAAAGTGAGGATCGTTGTGTATGGGAGGCTTGAGGCGCGTTAGAGTTCTATCGAAGTGTCAGGAATTGAGAGCACCCGAATCCACGGCGGTTTTCAGGGCTTTTGCGGCTTCTTTTGCTGCAAAGGCAGCGGCGTCTACAGTCTTGAACCAACGGTCTTTTTCTACCTGGTGCGCGGTTACGGTGGTCAGCGGTGGTTTGGCCCGCATGATAATGACTGCTTGAAACTCTCCGTCTACTTCCCTGGCATCGCCGTGGATAAAAAATTCGCCAATATCAAATTCCGTCACGTATAGCCTTCCCTTCAAGGTAACTGCACTGATGAAACCTGACCCGCACGGGGCAAACTTCAATGGACGGGCCAGTATGGCAGTTGTTGAGGGGCGCAGGCGCAGTAAAGTCACCCAGGTGACGAAACGAGCCCCCCGCAAAGGGCATGCAGCTTGGCTTCAAGCATTTTGGCCAATTCACAGGCTTTATTGTGATCGCTGCGAAACCCCTTGATCCTGCCACTGGGCACTTCAAGAATGTGGAAAAAGTTCTTTCCGGCCGGTACCACTTGGTAAAGAACCGAATGGGAGTACCCATCAAGGTTATGCAAGCAGTAGTATTGGCGTTCGTCTGGACATGATGAACGAGTGTGGAAGGACATAGCATCGTGTTGACGTCGTTGCATGCTCAGCTCCTGTCGATCGATCTTGTTAGCCTGTCTTTGGCGTTTCGGGTGGTTTTGACCCGGCTTGCTGTTTTAGTATTGTCGTCGGTAGTTCGCAACTGGTTCCATGCCCGTCTATTTTTTGTTTCGGGTGTCGGAAAACTGCACTTTTGACTGGGTTATTCTCTGAAGTTGGTCGACTCGTATTCTCGGGTCGTTGAACCTGTGATTTGCTGTGCCACCGGCTGACCTTGCTTTAGGTCCACCGCGGCTGGGTGTACGGGGCCTGCGGGTTATCTTCAGGTTTTTGACGAATGTGTGATCGTGCCGTAACGGCCGTTTTTTTGTGCTGCCCGCTTCGGCGGCCAGCGCTTTCTTGATGTGGGGGCGTTTCCTTGGCAGTCAGTAATCTGGATATGCACGCGTTATTCGTGCTGGGTGATTTGCGCGCAAAGTTGGTCAAACAGTTTCAATCCCGGTTTGTCTACGTCACTGAACAGACGCCGGAAGGCATCTACATCGCCGAGATCGATACCGAAGCGGCACTGGTCGTGGATGACAAGCCACGCCTGGAACTCAAGGTGGGCGACCATTTCCGTGCGGCTGTCTTACCCAGCCGCGAAGGTGGAAAGTTCGAACTCAAGTTTCGCGATATCAAGTTGACCGTTTACGGCCTCGGCGACTACGCCTTTGTATCGTCAAACGAAGGCCAGGGCATTGTGTTCAAGGAAGGCCATAGCGTGATGCTGGTATTTGCCGCCCATGAACAATTGCAGGAAGGGCTGACCAAAACCCTCAAGGCCGTGACGGGCAAGGCCGCCAAGTGGCGCAAGGGTGAACTGGTGACGTTCAAGGCCAGCGAATAACCGATAAATACGCTGTGCACCTTTGTCTTTCGGAACCTCTACTACAGTTGAGTTGACTTAACTATTCAGAGGCTTCGCGCATTAGCGGCAAAGCCGTTTGCCATGACTGCGAGAACGCGAGGTGCAAAGGCATGAGAGGATTGAAGTCACTGCTGGCCGCGTCACTGACGGCCCTGAGTCTGTCACTGCCGGTATCGGCCGCACAAGCACCGGTGCATTTTGCCGACCTCAACTGGGAAAGCGGCAGCCTGATCACCGAAGTACTGCGCTTTATCGTCGAAAAGGGTTATGACATGCCCACCGACACCTTGCCTGGCACCACCATCACCCTGGAAACCGCCCTGGCCAAGAACGACATCCAGGTGATCGGCGAAGAGTGGGCGGGCCGCAGCCCTGTTTGGGTCAAGGCTGAAGCCGAAGGCAAAGTGGTAGGGCTTGGAGACACGGTCAAAGGCGCCACTGAAGGCTGGTGGGTGCCGGAATACGTGGTCAAGGGCGACCCGTCCAGAAACCTCAAGGCCCTGGCGCCGGACCTGAAAAGCGTACAGGACCTGGCGCGCTACAAGGATGTATTCAAAGACCCGGAATCCCCGGGCAAAGGGCGCTTTCTCAACAGCCCCATCGGCTGGACGTCCGAAGTGGTCAACAAACAGAAGCTCAAGGCCTATGGCCTGGACGACACCTACGTGAACTTCCGCAGCGGTTCGGGCGCAGCACTGGATGCCGAGATTGCCTCTTCGATCCGCCGGGGCAAGCCGGTGCTGTTCTATTACTGGTCACCCACCCCGTTGATGGGGCGCTATAAATTGATCCAGCTGGAAGAGCCGCCGTTTGATGCCGATGCATGGAAGACCCTGACCGACGCGGACAACACTGACCCCAAGCCTACGCGCTCGCTGGCATCCAAATTGAGCATTGGCGTATCGACGCCGTTCCAGCAGCAATATCCGCAGATCACCCAGTTCTTCGAAAAAGTCGAGTTCCCCATCGAGCCGCTTAACAAAGCCCTGGCGAAGATGAGCGAAAACCACACCGCGCCACGGGACGTGGCCCAGGCGTTCCTCAAGGAGCACCCTGAGGTGTGGAAGGCGTGGTTGACGCCCGATGTAGCCCAGAAGGTTGAGACGGCCCTTAAATAGCCTGAATGCAGAACAAAATGTGGGAGGGGGCTTGCTCCCGATGGCGGAGTGTCAATCACAGATAAATTGACTGACACGCCCTCATCGGGAGCAAGCCCCCTCCCACAATTTTTTTGCATTCCAGATTTAGAATCGCGTTTGTACCGCTATCTCGAAGGTCCGCGGTGACCCCAGATAGTAAGCTGGCGACACATGCGCAAACTCGGCATACACCTCATTGGTCAAGTTGCGCACGCGCGCGGTCACCGAGGTGCGGGCATCCAGCTTGTAGCGCAGGAACGTACCGAACAGCGTGTAAGCCGGCACTGTCTGGGTGTTGGCATAATCGGCATACACCTGGTCGACATAGCGCGCATCCACCCCCCCTTGCCAATCCTCTGAGAAGTCGTAGGTCAACCACAGGTTGCCCACGCGCTTGGGCACATTGGTCGGCGTATTGCCTTTGCGCGATACCACGGCGCCGCTGGCAACTTTGTCATTGAATTCATCGTACTCGGCATCCACCCAGGCAAAGTTGCCTTCGGCCAGCAGCCTTGGCGTGATGCGCAGTGAGCTGGCCAGTTCGATACCTTTGGATGACTGCGCGCCCACCGGGATGCTGTTGGTGGGGTCCTGAGGGTCGGTGACGGCAAAGTCTTCGCGTTCGATCTTGTAGACGGCGACCGTTGCCGAGCCGCGACCGTCCAGGTAATCGAACTTGCTGCCGATCTCCCACTGCTTGCCGGTGGACACGTCGAACACCTGGGTGGTGGTATTGGGCTGTTCGACGGCTGTGCTGTATTGCACGTAGACATTGGCCGACGGAACAAACTGATAGGTAAGCCCCACACGGCCGGTTACTGGCTCCCAACTGCGCTTGAAGTGCCGAGGGTTGGTAGCGGTGATTGTGCGGTGGTTGGTCACGTCCAGGTCGATAGCGTCATAACGCAGGCCGGTCAGCAGTGACAGCTTGTCCGTGAGCCCCAGGCGGTTTTCCACGAACAGCGCCTTGGTGGTGACCTGGTTGGTCTTGTCCTTGATGAAGCCCGGCCGTGTGCCGGGGATGTCATAGAAGTGCCCCGGGTTGTAGTTGTTCGGGTCGACGGTACTTCGACCCGATACGTTCAAGGGGCTGTTGGTGGTGCTGTTGACCTTGTACTCAAAACCGCTAGACCAAGTGGTGGATAGGCCGAACACGCTAGTGTCATGGCGCAGTTCAAACTGGTTGCCGTTCTGTTCGCCCTGATGCCGCACCTGATAGGCGGTCGAACGGTTCACCGCGCTGTTGTCGGCGTTGTACTGGTAGGTCTCCAGGTTGCCGTAATCGCGCTGGCTGTCGAGATGGTAGAGGGTATTTTTCAGCGTGGTGCTGTCGTTGATCCGATAGTCGATGATCGAGCGCGCCCAGATCGTGCGCTGTTCGTAACGCCCGTCGGCGACGTTGTAGTTGTTGAAGCGGTTGTGCTTGTCGATCTTCAGTTCGCCGGCCTTGGGGTTGAGCACCGGCGTGCCCCAATACGGGCTGTTTTCATGCTCATCCTGATATTCCAGGGCCAGGGTATGGGACAGGTTGGGCGTGAGGTCGCTGAGCAGGGAAAACGCCACGCTCCAGGCATCTCGTTGAGCGCGGTCGATGTGGCTGTGGTTGGTGTTGCGGCTCACATCCAGTCGCGCGTAATGCTGCACATCGGCGCCGGGCTCGGTCAGCGCGTGATTAAGGCCGAAGGCCATGCCGGCGGTGTCGTAGCTGCCGTAGGTCAGTTGGCCTTCTGCTGCCAGTTCTTCACGGGTCGCCAACTTGGTCACGTAATTGAGCGAGCCGCCCACGGAGCCGGCGCCGTTGATCAGGGAGGAGGGGCCGCCGACCAGTTCCACGCGGTCGTAGATCCACGCATCCACCGGCCGCGCCAGGCCTGTGGCGACATTGATGCCGTTGAACATCTGGGTGATCTGGCTGCTGGTAAACCCGCGGTACGAGATAAACCCACCAAACCCGGGCGGCGCGCTGGCGTTGACGCCGGGCAGGGTATTGGCCGCCTCGCGAAAGGTCCTGGCGCCATGGCGCTCGATATCGTTGCGGTTGGCGATGGCCACCGACGCCGGGGTTTCCCGCACACTCAGGCCCAGGCGCGAGGCCATGCCGCTGGATTGATCCAGGGCCAGGCCGGGCTCAACGCTTTGCCCGCCTTCAATGGTGGTCGGCGCCAGCTCAAGGGCGCAGGCGCAAACGGGCAGGCAGCCGAACAGGCCCGCCAATAGGGGTAGATGTTTCATGGTTGAATCCTGAAAACTTGGCTTGAAAACAACGCACAGCCATCCGTCCTTCCTCACGGAAGCGGTCGGCAATACAGATCAGAAAGCGCAGGGCTCAGGCGTAGGCAGGTGGCGCGCGCGGGTTAGCCGTGGGCCAGGTGAAACGGGCAGGGATGTCAGCGGCAAGCACCACCGCAGCAGGTGGCGCATGGGGTTGTGGCAGTACCGCCACATTCAGATGGGAGTTGAGAGCAGGCCCCATGCCGCCGGTAGAACACAGCGGGCAACCAAAGGCCTTCGACAGGGTTGGCAGGCTTTCATCCGTGGAGTTGCTGGGCAGGGGCGCCTGGGTGCGCGGGTCCACCGTACAGAACTGGCCGCTGATGCCGTTGAGCTGCATCCCCACCATCTGCCCATGACCAATGCTGCAGGCGAACACATTGAACAGGACGCAGCAGTAGAGCATCCAGGCAATGAGCGAGCGGTCGGCACGGGCGAGTTTCATGGGGCGGCACTTTACCATCAGCCGCCGACGAAATGCCTGCAAAAAATCTCAGGGCGACTATCCTGATTCCCACATTTTTCGGGAGTGTGCGCCATGAGTTTTGTCATTGCGCGATGGATTGTCGGGGTTTTTACCTTTATCAGCATGGTGCATCTTTACTGGGCGGCTGGCGGCAAATTCGGCAGCCTGGCGGCGATTCCGCAACTGCCTGGTGAATTTGCCAGCGGGCCGCGACCAGCGTTCAAGCCGTCGGCGCTGGGCACCTTTCTGGTCGCGATGGGGCTGGTAGCGATTGCCTTGCTGGTTTGCCTGCGCGCCGGGCTGTATTTCTCGCCGGTGTCCCATGGTGCGTTGCAGTGGGGCATCAGCGCGATTGCGGTGCTGATGTTTGCCCGTGCGATTGGCGATTCGGAGCTGGTAGGTTTTTTCAAGAAGGTCGGCAATTCCCGGTTTGCACGCCTGGATACGTACCTGTACTCGCCGTTGTGCCTGGTGTTGGGTGCCGGGTTGTTGGTGGTGGCGTGGACCTGATGGTCTCGGCGCCATACCTGTGGCTAGGGAGCTTGCTCTCGTGACGGTCGGACAGCCAGCACATATCTACCTGACAAATCGAGATCCAAATGTGGGAGGGGGCTTGCTCCCGATGGCGGCCTCAGGGCCGACCAGGATGCTGGATCAGACCGAGTACATATCCGTTATTCAGGTAACGGCTGCTATTGGTTCCGCTCTTACAGCGGCTCACTTTTGAAAGGCGCAAAAGTAAGCAAAACGCTATCGCCCCACCACTCGGCACCTCGCCCAGGCTCGGTGTGCCCGTAATCCGCCATGGATTTGGGGGGCCGCCGCCACGCGCCATCCATAGCGCGGGGCGGCTAAACCGGCATCCCTGCCGGTTTACCCCCCAAATCCATGTCGGACTCCGGCCAGCGTGGTTTGACGGGGCGCCTAAGATCAAGATCAAAAGCAGATCAAGAGCGGCTCGCTTCGCATCGTGGTTACCGTCGGCTGCTATAAAGCGCGCTTGACCTGCGCACCCAATCCCCACTCAAAACACCCTCCAGACAAAAACACACCCTCCCGGTTTTATAGCGCTTGACCTTCCCAATGTGGCAAGCCCGATAAAAACCTCCAGTGTCGATTTGTCTTGAAAATTCCAAGGAGGGTGAACGATGTACGCCAAACCAATAAGCCTGATCACCGGGGCAATGGCCGTGGTGTTGATGCTGGGCGGATGCACAGACAACGCGCCGCCGGCCGCTGCCGCCAAGCCGCCCAGCGTGCCAGTGGCCGAAGTGGTGGCGCGAGCGGTGACGCCGTTTGTCGAGTACACCGGTTCGTTGACCGCCATTGAGCAGGTCGAACTGCGCCCGCGTGTCAGTGGTTATCTGCAAAGTGTCAGCGTGCCCGAAGGCCAGTTCGTCACCAAGGGCCGCCCGTTGTTTGTGATTGACCCGCGGGGATTTCAGGCCGCGTTGAACGCTGCCAAGGCGCGCTTGCGCGAGGCCGAGGCCAATGCGTTGCTGGCCCAGGCCGAGCATGGTCGAGCCGAGCAACTGTTCGCCAAGAAGGTGGTGGCGCGTGATCGTCTCGACACCGCCATTGCCTCCTTGAATGCCGGCAGGGCCCAGGTCGAGGCGGCCAGGGCGGCGCTGGATACGGCACAGTTGGACCTGAGCTACACCCGCGTCACCGCGCCCATCAGTGGCCGCATCGATCGTGCCCTCGTCACCGAAGGCAACTATGTCACCCGAGGGGAGACGCCGTTGACGACGATCGTTTCGGTCGATCCGTTGCATGTGTACTTCGATGTTGACGAGCGCACCTATCTGCACTCGTTGGCCGCGACGCGTGAACACGCCGGATCGAAGGGGGACAAAGCCGCCAAGGTGATGGTCGCGATGCTCAATGATGCGACCTATGCGCGGGCCGGGCGGGTGGACTTTCTGGCCAACGCGGCCGACCGCAAGACCGGCACCGTGCGCGTGCGTGCGGTGGTCGACAACCCGGACGGGCGCCTGACCCCCGGGCTGTTCGCCAAGGTCAAGCTGGACACCGGCGCGGCACAAACGCGGGTGTTGATTGCCGACCATTCCATCGGCACCGACCAGGGCCGGCGCTATGTGCTGGTGGTCGGTGACGGCGACAAGACCCAATACCGCCCGGTCGAATTGGGCCCGATGGCTGAAGGCCTGCGGGTGATCGAGCAGGGCCTGCAACCGGGCGAGCGTATTGTCGTCAAAGGGCTGGTGCGCCCGGGCATGACGGTGACGCCGCTGGCCGCCAGCATCGAGGGCAAGCCGCTTGAGGCACCGCTGACCGTGGGAGGCGTGCAATGAGCTTTCCACGGTTCTTTATTGATCGGCCCATCTTCGCCATCGTCCTGTCGGTGTTGATGATGATCGGCGGCCTTGTCGCCTTCTTCCACCTGCCGCTGAGCGAATACCCCGCGGTCACGCCACCGACCGTGCAAGTCACCGCGAATTATCCTGGGGCCAACCCGCAAGTGATTGCCGAGACGGTGGCGGCGCCACTGGAACAGGTGATCACCGGCGTTGAGGGCATGCTCTACATGACCTCGCAGTCGGCCACCGATGGCCGCATGATCCTGACGGCGACCTTCGCCCAGGGCACCAATGCCGACATGGCGCAGATCCAGGTGCAAAACCGCGTCTCGCGTGCGTTGCCGCGTTTGCCCGAAGAGGTACAGCGTCTTGGTGTGGTCACGCAGAAGACCTCGCCGGACATCCTCATGGTGGTCCACCTGCTGTCTCCCGACCAACGTTATGACCCGCTGTACATCTCCAACTACGCCTACTTGCAGGTGCGCGATGAGCTGTCGCGCATACCGGGGATCAACGACGTGCTGGTGTGGGGCGCGGGTGAATACAGCATGAGGCTGTGGCTCGACCCGGACCTGATCGCTGCCCGAGGCTTGACCGCCGGTGATGTGATCGGCGCCGTACGCGAGCAGAACGTGCAAGTGGCGGCGGGCTCGGTCGGCCAGTCACCTGATTCCAATGCGGCCTTCCAAGTCACGGTCAACACCCTCGGGCGCCTGACGGACGAAGCGCAGTTCGGCGACATCATCATCCGCACCGGCGATAACGGCCAGGTCACGCGCCTGCGCGATGTGGCCCGTATCGAGATGGGCGCCGATGCCTATGCGCTGCGCAGCCTGTTGGATGGCGAGCCGGCCGTGGCTTTGCAGATCATCCAGAGCCCAGGGGCCAATGCGCTCGATGTGGCGCAGGCGGTGCGTGACACCATGCAGCGCCTGCAGGCCAACTTTCCCGAAGGGCTGGTGTCGCGGATAGCTTACGACCCGACCGTGTTTGTGCGCGCTTCGCTGGAGTCAGTCGCCATCACGCTGATGGAAGCGATCCTGCTGGTGGTCATCGTGGTGGTGGTGTTCCTGCGTAACTGGCGCGCATCGCTGATCCCGTTGATGGCTGTGCCGGTGTCGATCATTGGCACCTTTGCGGTCATGCATCTGATGGGGTTTTCCCTCAATACCTTGTCGTTGTTCGGGCTGGTGTTGTCGATCGGCATCGTGGTCGACGATGCCATCGTGGTGGTCGAGAATGTCGAGCGGCATATCGAGAACGGCGAGGAGCCCACCGAGGCAGCGCGCAAGGCAATGGGGGAGGTCACCGGCCCGATCATCGCCATTACCTCGGTGCTGGCGGCGGTGTTTATTCCCACGGCGTTTCTCAGTGGTCTGCAGGGGGAGTTTTATCGGCAATTTGCGCTGACCATCGCGATTTCCACGATCCTCTCGGCGGTCAACTCGTTGACCCTCAGCCCGGCGCTGGCCGGCCTGTTGCTGCGCCCGCGCAGCGCCGCCGTGGCGCACGATCCGCGCAGCCTGCGCGGTCGTGCTGCGCATTGGGTGCAGGTGCTGAGCCGACCGTTCCAGCGGGCGCCGCAGGCGTATGGCAACTCGGTGCGCAAGGTCGTCGGCCGCCGCGGGGTGGCGCTGGTCGCCTACAGCGCATTGCTGGCGCTGACCTGGTTCGGCTTCAACGCTGTACCGGCGGGCTTTGTGCCGATGCAAGACAAGTACTACCTGGTGGGTATCGCCCAATTGCCCAATTCGGCCTCGCTGGAGCGTACCGATGCGGTGGTGCGGCAGATGTCGAAGATCGCCCTGGATGAACCGGGTGTAGAAAGCGTGGTGGCGTTCCCGGGGTTATCGGTCAACGGCTTCGTCAATGTGCCGAATGCCGCGGTGATGTTCGTCATGCTCGATCCATTCAAGGAACGAACCTCGCCCGATATGACCGCGGTCGCCATCGCCGGGCGCCTGCAAGCCAAGTTCGCGAGCATCCCTGACGGATTCCTCGGCGTATTCCCGCCGCCGCCGGTGCCCGGCCTTGGGGTGACCGGTGGCTTTAAGTTACAGGTCGAGGACCGTGGCGGGGTTGGGCTTGAGGCATTGGTGCAGCAGACCCAGGTATTGATGACCAAAGCCACTGAGTCGGGCCAGGTCGCCGGATTGATGACCAGCCTGGACGTCAACGCACCGCAGTTGAACGTCGACATCGATCGCACCCAGGTCAAGAGCCAGGGCGTGCGTCTGGCGGATGTGTTCGAGTCCTTGCAGGTCTATCTCGGGTCGCTGTATGTCAACGACTTCAACCGTTTCGGCCGGACCTACAAGGTGACCGCCCAGGCTGATGCCGACCATCGGATGCAGGCCGAAGCCATCGGCCGCCTGCAAGTGCGCAATGCGGCCGGGAACATGCTGCCGTTGTCGGCGTTTGTCACCGTCACTCCGGGTTCCGGCCCGGACCGGGTGATTCACTACAACGGCTACCCTTCGGCGGATATCTCCGGTGGGGCGATGCCTGGGGTCAGCTCGGGGCAAGCTGTTGCGCTGATGGAGCGGCTGGCGCAGGAGGTACTGCCCGAAGGCGTGACCTATGAATGGACGGATTTGACCTACCAGCAAAAACTCGCCGGATCATCGGCGCTGTTTATTTTCCCGCTGTGTGTGTTGCTGGCGTACCTGATCCTCGCCGCGCAGTACAACAGTTGGTTGTTGCCGCTGGCGGTCTTGCTGATCGTGCCCATGTGCCTGCTCAGCGCGATCATCGGCGTGTGGCTGGTGGACGGTGACAACAACGTGTTCGTGCAGATCGGGCTGGTGGTGCTGGTCGGGCTGGCGGCGAAGAACGCCATTTTGATCGTCGAGTTTGCCCGCAGCCTCGAAGCCGAAGGTGCGAGCCCGTTGGAGGCGGTTATCCACGCGTGCCAACTGCGCTTGCGACCGATCCTGATGACGTCGCTTGCGTTCATCGCCGGCGTGGTACCGCTGGTATTGGCCAGTGGCGCCGGGGCCGAAATGCGTCATGCCATGGGGGTTGCAGTGTTTGCCGGGATGTTGGGGGTGACGCTGTTCGGCCTGTTCCTCACGCCGGTGTTCTACGTGGTGATGCGCAGCCTGGCGCTGCGCTTGCAGCGTCAGGGTTCGAATCCGAAGTTGCAGCTGGAGGAGCGCGCATCATGAAACGGTCTTTTCCACTTTTTATGTTGCCGTTGCTGCTGGTGGCCGGCTGCGCTGCGGTAGGGCCTGACTATTCCGCGCCGGTGCTGCCCGCCGCGCACAGGCCGGCAAGCTTCGGTGCGCCCGTTGCAGGTCTGGGCAGCGGCGAGGTCGAGGTGCAGTGGTGGCAAGTGTTCGACGAGCCGGCACTCAGCCAATTGATCCAGCAGGCGCTGGCGGCCAACCACGACATCGGCATCGCCGCCGTACGCCTGGATGAAGCCAAGGCGATGCTGCGCGAGAGCCGCCAAGGGTTTCTGCCCAGTGGCGGTGCCGCCCTCGGTTATGAGCACCGACGGCGCAGTGAAGTCGAGACACCGTTGGGCCAGGAACGCTCAATTGAAACCACCCGCGCGGCACTGGATGCGGCCTGGGAAATCGACCTGTTTGGGCGCGTCCGCCGTTCGGTAGAGGCAGCGCAAGCGCAGGCGGGGTCGCGCCAGGCATTGCTGCGCAGTGTACAGGCGAGCGTCGCCGCCACCGTCGCGGCCACCTGGTTCGAACTGCAAGGGATCGAAGCTGAACAGGCGGTGGTCGCGGATATCAGCCAGAGCCAGCGCGACAGCCTGGGCCTGGTGGAACATCTGGTCAGCGTCGGCGCCGCCACCGAGTTCGACCGGCTGCGCGCCGAGGCCTTGCTGCGCAATGTCGAGGCGGTAGCGCCCGACCTTGAACGGCGACGCGCAACCTCCACCAACGCGCTGGCCGTGCTACTGGGGCAAGCGCCGCAGGGGTTCAAGCCGCCTGCGGCCAAGCCCGGCCGTGAGGCCTTGAACCTGCGTACCCTGCAAGTCGGCGACCCGGCCGGCTTGTTGGCCCGGCGCGCCGATATCGCTGCGGCCGAGCGCACGCTGGCAGCCGAGACTGCACAAATAGGCGTGGAAACCGCGGGTTTGTACCCGGATATCCAGGTGCAGGGCTCCATCGGGCTACTGGCCGGAAGCCTCGGTTCGCTGGGGGACGCCGGTATGCAGTCGAACTTTATCGCCCCGGTGATTCGCTGGTCGCTGCTGGATACCGGACGCGTGCGCGCGCGAATCGCCGCCAGCGAGGCGCGCACCCAGGCGGCACTGATCGCCTACGACCAGGCCGTCTTGCGTGCCCTGCAAGAGACCGATGATGCGTTTCAGGCCAACAACGCCGCGGGCAATACCCTGAGCCTGAGGCTGCTGGAAGCGGCGGCCAATCGCGAGGCGGCCAGGTTTGCGCGTACGCGCTTTGCCGAAGGCGAGGGCGTGTATCTGGATGTGCTTGAGGCCGAACGCGCGGACTTCAACAGCCGCCGTGCGTTGACGGCGGCGCGTACCGGGCAGCGGCTGGCGGTGGTGGGGATTTACAAGGCGTTGGGAGGTGGATGGCAGATTTGTGAGCAGATGGGGCAGGGATGTGGGGTGGCGGTGATGCGATAGCGGCTAGTCCACGATGCGAAGCGAGCCGCTCTTGATCTTGCTCTTGATCTGCTTTTGATCTGAGGCGCCCCGTTAAACCACGCTGGCCGGAATTCGACAGGGATTTGGGGGGTGAACCGGCAGGGATGCCGGTTTAGCCGCCCCGCGCCATGGATGGCGCGTGGCGGCGGCCCCCCTAATCCCTGGCGGATTACGGGCACACCGAGCCTGGGCGAGGTGCCGAGTGGTGGGGCAAGAGCCTTTTGGTTACTTTGGGGCTCTTTTCCAAAGTGACCCGCTGTAAAAGCGGAACCAATAATGGCCGTTACCCAAACAACGGATATGTACTCGGTCTGATCCAGCATCCTGGTCGGCCCTGAGGCCGCCATCGGGAGCAAGCCCCCTCCCACATTACCCCTGGCAACTCCCTCCAAAAAGAAATTTCCTACAGGTGTTGACCTTGCCACTACAGGAACCTTTAGGCTTTTTTCCGTGTACGCCAAATCACAAAAACAAGAATCAAGGGGTTATCAATGGATACTGCTACCCTGCAACAACGCTCGGATTCCCATCGGTTTGCCACGGCTTCAACGCTGATGGCCAACGCCCTGGAACCCGGTGCCAATTACGCCCAGCTCACCCGTGCCCTCGAGGCACTGCTCACGCTGACCCGCCAGGGCCTTTCGGGAGATGCCGACGCCTACGCCCACTACCAGTCAGCTCTGCTGCAACTGCACATCCCGGGCGAGCCGCGCACTGAGCCGACCCGCCGCTGGATGGCCAGCGAGGTCTACCGCGTCGAAGACGAGTTCGCCGCCGACCTACCGGGCTTCACCGCGTTGCCGGTGGATGAGTTCCGCCAGTTGGTCGACGCTGAAATCGCCGCGCGCAGCCGGGTCAACCACCCCATGTCGGTGCACCTGTTCCAGGGTACGCCGCCTGTGCAAGATGTGCGGTTCTTCCTGGAGCATCACTGGACCCGCTCCTACAACTTTTACAGCCTGCTGGCCGAACTGGCCTTTCGCTTTGAAGCGATCGAAGACGCCTCGGTGTTCTACCGCAACCTTTATGGTGAAGCGGGTGCCGAGACGCCGGAGCGTTCGCACCCGGCGATGCTGGCCCATCTGATGGAGTATTTCGATATTGCGCTGGCAATCGATTTTCCTGCGCTGCATCCGTTGGAAAAGGCCTACCTCAATAATCGCATTCGCTGCGTGCGCCACACCGATGTCGCCTGGGGCCTTGCACTGCTCTATGCGGTGGAGTCAGTCAGTTGCGTCAACCATCGGCGCATCTACGAGTTGTTGCAACGTCTGGATGTTCCACAGCAACCCAGTGAATTCCATCGCCTGCATGGCACCCAGGATGAGATCGATACCGAGGAGATGTGGGCACTGATTGCCAAGTTTGCCGGCGATGAAGGCTTCCAGCGCACGTTCATGCGCGCGTTGAAACGTCACTTCGAAATCAACAAGGCCTACTTCGACAGTTTGTGGCAGCAGATGCAGGCACAGCGCCTGTCTGCCTGAGCCCTGTGATCGCAGAACAACAATAATGGAGCACATGATGAGCCCACGTAATTTCTCGCAGCCGCAGTTGCAGAATATCCACACCCCCGAAGCCCGCTTGTTGGCCGAAGCGCTGAAGCCCGAGGCAACGTTCAATCGTATCGAGATTGCCGCCAATATGCTGAGCGGCCTGTGCGAGTCGGGCTTGCAGGGCGACGCCGCAAACGCGGCGCAGTGCCAGCAATTGCTGTATATCCTTTCGCTGAGCGATGACGTTGCCAGCGCCTCGACCCGCCGCTGGCTGGCCAATGCCATCTATCGTGTGCAAGAGCGCTTCATGCCGGCGGTGGACCTGGCATCGCCCTTGTCCGAAGCCGGCTTCCAGCAACGCCTGGAAGAACAAATTGCCGCGCAATCGCGAGAGCATCACCCGATGTCGCAGTATGTGTTTGAGGGCAAGGCTTCCCGCGAACAACTGCAGGTGTTTCTGCGCCATCAATGGTTCCGCACCTACCGCCTGTACCGTGATGCCGCCGACCTGTTGGTCAACCTGACCGACGTAGACGAGGCTGCCGCACTGGGCCGTTATCTGTACGGCGAACTGGGCGAAGAGGACGAGCAGCGCTCCCACCCTCGGTTGTTGGCCAAGCTCCTCGCCGCCATTGGCCTGACCGCCGATTTCGAAGCCATCTCGACCATGCCCGAAGAAATCGCCTACCTGAACAACCGCGCGCGGTGTTTCCGTAACCCCGATGTCGGCTGGGGCCTGGCGGTGTTCTATATCACCGAGCTGGTGGTGCCCGGCAATCACGGCAAGCTGTACAACGCTTTGCGCAACGCAGGCTTGAGCCAGGACGACGCGCAGTACTACGAAGTGCATATCAGCCTGGTGCCGCCGCGGGCCAAGCGTGAATGGGCGTTGATTTCACGCCGTATTCCGGACCTCGGGTTCCAGAACGCGTTTCTGACCTCGCTGGCCGAGCACTTCCGGCTGGAGCGGGCTTATTACGATGCGGTCTGGGAAGAAATGCAGCGCGTGAAATAGCCCTCCCTGGACAACGCGAGTACCCCGACATGCCAAGTCATATCACTGAATCCCGTATCCACGGGGGCGCTTACTCGTCCCCGGAATTTGCCGCGATCTTCTCTGATGCCAATCAGGTGCAGAAGTGGCTCGATGTTGAAACAGCACTGGCGGCGACCCAGGCGCAGATGGGCATCATCCCCCCTGAGGCCGCGCGGGAAATCGCCCGGGTCGCCAGTGTGGAACTGCTGGACCTTGATGCCCTGGGACGCCAAAGCATGGAAACCGGGCATATCCTGGTGCCGACCCTTCGCGCACTGGAGGCCCTGTGCGCCGATGGCCTGGGTGAATACGTGCACTACGGCGTAACCACCCAGGACATCCTCGACACCGGCCTCATGTTGCAGGTCCGCGATGCCTGGGGCCTGGTGTTGCAGCGTTTGCGCGCTATCCGTGGGCATTTGCTCAAGCTTGCGCTGCGGCACAAACACACACCGATGGTCGCCAGGACCCACGGGCAACAAGCGCTGCCCACCACGTTCGGCTACAAGGTGGCGGTGTGGGTCGATGAGATCGATCGACACCTTGAGCGTTTTGACGAAGCCTATGCCCGGGTCATGGTGGGCAATCTCACCGGCGCCGTGGGCACCCTGGCCGGCCTTGGCCCGCAGGGTCTGGAGGTGCAGCGCCGGACTCTGGAAAGCCTCGGCCTGGCGGCACCGTTGAGCAGTTGGCACAGCGCCCGCGACCGCATTCTGGAGGCGGCGTGGTTGCTGGTGCAGGCATCGGCAACCCTGGGCCGGGTTGCCAATGAGATCTACCACCTGCAACGCACCGAGATTGATGAAGTGCGCGAAGGGCGACGGGCAGGGCAGGTGGGGAGCAGCACCATGCCCCACAAGCACAACCCGTCGACGGTGGATTTGATCAGCGCGCTGTCGCGCCTGGTGCGTGCGCAGATGCTTGCGCTCACCGACGCGGCATTCCAACTGCATGAGCGAGACGGCACCACCTGGCGGATTGAATGGGCGGCCTTGCCGGAGCTGTTCATCTACGCCGGGGCCTTGCTCGCCCGTATGGAAGGCGTACTGCTGGCCGGCCTGGACGTGCGCGAAGCACGGATGCGCAGCAACCTGGACATGCTCGGCGGGCTGATCCTGTCGGAACGCATCATGCTCGCGCTGGCGCCGCGTCTGGGCAAGCAGACGGCCCATCACCTGATCCACGACATTGCCCTGCAGGCCCAAGGTTTGGGCGGTTCTTTTCGCGAAGCCTTGCTCAGCGATCAACGTCTGCACGGCTGTTTCACCCGCCAGGCACTCGACGACCTGCTTGACCCGGCCGCCTACACCGGGTTGGCGGCGGAGATGGTCGAACTGGTGGCCAATAAAACAATCCCCCGCTGTTCAAGCGATGGCCTTGAGGCGGTGATGGCAACCCAAGGCAATACCAGTCAGTCCCAGTACGCTATGGAGGGTATGTAATGGATGCGCAAACGTTGGAAGCGGTAGCCCGTGCGTCTTGCACCGCACGCACCGAACACCTGGGCCTTGATCATGAAGGCGAGCAATGCCGCCATGAACACAGCCACATTCTCGACTCGAAAACCCACGGTTCAGGCTATGCCGGCCCGCAGAGCCGCAAGATCTTCTGCAGTCACTGTCGCTTGCAACGCTGGCTGGATGTGGAAGCCGCGTTGGCCATGGCTCAGGCCGATGTGAATATCATCCCGCGCGAGGCCGCCCTGGAAATCGAAAAAGCCGCCTTGCTGTCGGGCATCAATGTGCGCCAGTTGGCCGAGGGCGTGGCAGCCACCGGCCATTCGCTGATGCCGTTGCTGAGCGCCCTGCAAAAAAATTGCAGCCCAAGCGCCCGCGAGTACGTGCACTACGGCGCCACCACCCAGGATATCCAGGACACCGCCCAGTCCCTGGAAATGCGTGACGTCCTCGACGCGATGGACCAGGCCCTGGAGACCTTGCTCGGCAAGTTGTCGACCCTGGCCGATGCGCACCGTGACTCGCTCATGGTGGCCAGGACTCACTCGATCCCGGCGTTGCCGACCACCTTCGGGCTGAAGGTCGCCGGCTGGATCGATGAACTGTTGCGGCATCGCCAGCGCCTGGCCGAAGCGCGTCAGCGTGTGCTGGTGGTGCAGCTGTTCGGCGGGGTTGGCACCATGGCGGCGTTCGGCCCGGAAGCGATACCGATGCTGGAACGCTTTGCGCAGCGTCTGTCGCTGCAAGTGCCGCTGACGGGGTGGCACGTGTCCCGTGACCGCGTCGCGGAGTTTGTCAGCACCCTGGCCATGGTCACGGCCTCCTTGGCCCGTGTGGCCGATGAGATCCGCACGCTCAATCGCTGGGAAATCGCTGAAGTGGAAGTGGGCTGGAGCGACCAGCAGATCGGCAGCAGCACCATGCCGCACAAACGCAACCCCGAAGGCTGCGAGCAAGTGGTGGTGTTGGCGCGGCTGGCCAAGGCCCAGGTCATGCTGGCCCTGGACGCGATGATCCTCGAACACGAGCGCGATTATCGCGGCACACGCCTGGAATGGTGTGCGGTGGCGGACGTTTCTCACTATGCGCTGATGGCGCTGTCGATCCTGACCGACACCATCGATGGGCTCACCGTTAACGTCAAAAAGATGGAGGGCACTGCCCATGCCTACGGCGATGCGATCTGCACCGAAGCCGTGGTGTTCGAAATGGCGCGCAAGCTGGGCAAGAGCAGCGCCTACCAGATCATCTTTGAAGTGTCCCAGGCCAGCCAGCGTGATCACGTGTCGATCCGCGCCGCAATCGAAGCCGACGCCCGGGTGCTTGCCGTCATGAATGCAGGCGCTTTGGCGCGACTGTTCGAGCCGAGAACTCACCTGGGCATGTCCGAACACATCGTCGATAACGTGCTGGCCAAACTGGCGGCGCGTTGATCACTGAACAGACTTACACAATCATCAAGGAGCGACAGATGTCCAAACTTATGGAAGTTGATCAAGCCAAGGTTCAACAGTTTTCGGCGCGCATAATGGAGGATTACGGCAACACGCTGCGCGGCGCCATGCTCTACATCGGCGACCAGTTGGGTTTGTTCAAGGCACTGGCCGATGGCGAGGCCGTCACCCTGGAACAATTGGCGCACAAGACCGGCTACAACGCCCGCTACTTGCGTGAATGGCTGGGCAGTATGGTCACCGGCAATTATGTGACCTATGACGCGCAAACTCGCCAATACCGGATGCCCGCTGAATTTGTGCCGGTACTTGCCGATGAAGACTCGCCGTATTTCGCCGGTGGCATCATCCAGTTGAGCGTGCCGTTCGTGAGCATGGCGCCCAAAGTCATCGAAGCCTTCCGCCATGGCGGTGGCTGTGCCGAAGAAGCGTTCCCGCTGGAAACCTGGAAAGGCATGGAGCGCATGACCATGCCTTGGTACAAGCACTACTTGGTCCAGCACTGGATCCCGTCCCTGGACGGCGTCGAAGAGAAGCTCAAAACCGGCGGCAGTGTGCTGGATTTCGGCTGCGGCGCGGGCCTGGCGGCGATCACTATGGCCAAGGCTTACCCCGAGGCGCGCATCGTCGGCTGCGATTTCCACTTGCCTTCCATCGAGTTGGCGCGCGCCAACGCCGAGGCGGCTGGGGTGGGCGACCGGGTGCAATTCGAGGTCAACGATTCGGATGCCCTGCGCGGACAGCAGTTCGACTTCGTGACCACTTTCGTGGTGATCCACGACGCCACTGACCCCCAGCAAATGCTCAAGGACCTGCGCGCCGCCACGGCCAAAGACGGCACCTACCTGATGGTAGAACTCAACCTGTCCGAAGAGCTGCACGAGAACATGAACCTGTTCGGCCGCGTCATGTACCCGCAGAGCACCCTCTATTGCATGACCTGCTCGCTGTCCCATGGCGGGGAAGGGCTGGGAGCGTTCATGGGCGAGAAACGTGCGCGCCAGATGGCGCAGGCGGCCGGTTTCAGCCATTTCCGCAAAGTCCCCTCGGAGTGGCCGCCGATGCCGGCGCTATTCGAGCTCAAACCTTGATGTGAGCTTGCTGTGGCGAAGGCGCTTGCACCCTCGCCACGGTGCGCAGCGTTCCCGAAATATTGCGCAATAAGGCAATTTAATGGCCCCTTTGTAACAAAATCCTCGCCAAAATCACTTTTATTTTCAGGTGGTTAGGCGGGGATGCAAATGCGCACTGTTGGAATGATGCTGATTGCCTGCTCCCTGGCGGGGGGCGCGACCACCGTACAGGCTCGGGAGTTGCGCGAGGGCGACAAGTACATGTGCAGTTGGGGCGCGGGCACAGCTGCCAGGGCTCAGGAGTTGAAGTTGTCCGGAGTGTCGCTGTATGCCGCTCGGCAGAAGATCCAGACCATCAAGTTCAACAAATCCTGGATGCGCATGATGGCCATGGGGATTACCGAGCAAACCTATGACAGCCACTCAAGACTGAAGCCGGAGGCGATCCGCAAAAGTTTTTACCAGGATTGCCTGCGCTACAAAGTCGCACGTAAATAAGCCGAAGCCGTTTAACGGCGCTTACAAATCCCCCACAAACCCTGTGTGAGTATTTGCATACAATTGCGCACTTCTTCATGGAGGCTTGTATGCGAGTGCTTATTCGAGCGGCGACAGCCGATGATGTCGACACGCTGTGTGCTATTCGCACCTCGGTGGTGCAAAACCATCTGAGCCTTGAGCAGATGGCCGAACGGGGGATCACGCCGCCGGTACTGATCGACGCGTTACGCCAAGCGCCTTGCGCCTGGATCGCCGAAGTCAACGGCCAGGCCGCCGGATTTTCCATGGTTGATCTGGATGAAGGTGAAGTGTTCGCGATGTTTGTGTTGCCTACACACGAGAACCTGGGCCTGGGACGGCAACTGATGGCAGTGGCTGAAGCCGCTTTGTTTGAACGCCACGACAGGCTGTACCTGATCACTGACGGGCGTGGTGAAGTCCGTGCCAACGGTTTCTATCAACACCTGGGCTGGTCCAACGTCGGCCCGGTTGATGGCGACGATGTTCGCTACGAAAAGAGCAGGGCGCCGTAAGGTCATGAATGCCCCAAAACCCACATCCTCCAGCGGCTTGCTGTATCTCGCCGTGGGGGTGCTGTGCCTCGCGGCGCTGCTGGGGTTCTATTTCGTTCAACTCAACGCCCAGGTGGACCGCCAGCGTGAAGAGGCCGCTGAGCGCCTGGCGCTTTGTCGGCACATGGAGACCGTCGTGGAGGTGAGCGCTGCCAGGCGCGCTGAACTTCAACAGACGTGCAAGCAATTGAGTGAACAGTGATTGAACAGTGTGCCGTACCTAATCAATAACCCTTTTTTATAGATGGACTTATGGCACGGGTATAACCGTTACTTGCACCAAAAAGTGGCACTCATTGTTCCCGTTACCTTAAAAAACATGTGGTTATTGAATGACTTACAGCGCTTTCAATCCGACGAAAGGATTAAAATAATCTTGTTACACGTTTTTACAGTCGCTACTATAGCCGGGCGTTCACCTCCCACGGTTTATGCATTTTTAAATCCCAAGTTTCCATCAGCTACTTGGGATTTTTTTTGCCTGGAATTAAATACGGGCAATAACGGCAGCGATACGGCCTGTCATTCGAAACGCGCTCGTTGCCGGGCGAAATGAGGCATGGCTAACACTTTTGCATCAATCGTCCGGCCTGCGACAAAACCTCATCTACGCTGTTTGGATCACAACCACCAGGTAGGCCCGCACAAGGGCGCTTGTCATGATCTCGATCGTCGAACTCAACCGCATCATGGCCTCGGGGTTCCAGCCTCTTTGCTGCGACTGCACCTTGAACAGCGATGGCTCGTTGCGCATCAGCATCTATGAGCCGCAGTCCGGTCGCGTCGATCTTTTGTTGACGTGCGTATCCCCTGAGGGCCTGGACAGCATCCGTTCCATCTCAAACCTGATTGGTGAGTTGCGTGCCGAGATCAAGGCCGGGCGCCGTGGGTTTGCGGCGGTGGGTTAGTGGCTGTGCGCGGCGTCAGAGGCGCCGCAGGAAGGATTTGACGATGTGACGGGTGGCGTCGGTGGTGTCCAGTTCGTCCAGGGCGCTGTAGGCGTACCACTGGCAGGCAACGATTTCGTTGCACGGCCGCGCCTCCTCGATATTCACCACCGAGGCCTCGAACACGTGGTGCAGCGTGTCGCGGGCCTTCAGTTCTTGCAAGTACAGCAAGCCATCGACGCTTAATCCGGTTTCTTCTTCCAGCTCGCGTTCGGCGGCGCCCACCGGGCGTTCGTTGCGTTCTACCTTGCCGCCCGGCAAGGCCCACTTTGATCTGGCCTTGCGCACGAAGAGAATATGCCCTTCATGTTCGCAAATGACGGTTGCCCTAATTTTCATCGTATGTGCCCCCGCGCCGGATGAATGTCACAAAAGTGTAATGCAAATGTCATGCTAAGTGGTTATGGCGTGCCGGGTTCTGTATGTGGATACTGCCCGATTGACGAAGACGAACGAGGGCATTCGATGAAGACCATACGCTGGGGCATGATCGGCTGTGGCAGTGTCACTGAGTTAAAGAGTGGACCCGCTTTCTACAAAGCGCCAGGTTCGGCATTGGTGGCCGTGATGGGGCGGCGTATCGAGGCGGTGCGCGATTATGCGGCGCGGCACGGTATCGCGCGTTTTCATACCGATGCTCAGGCACTGATCAATGACCCTGAGGTGGATGCGGTCTACATCGCCACACCGCCCGACAGTCACCTTGAATACAGCCTGATGGTGGCGGCGGCGGGCAAACATTGCTGCGTCGAAAAGCCCATGTCGCTGAATGCCGAGCAGAGCGCATTGATGCAACGCACCTTCGAGCGCGCCGGGCTGCACCTGTTTGTTTCCTACTATCGGCGTTCGTTGCCGCGCTTTCAGCAAGTGCGCAGCTGGTTGCAGGAAGGTCGTATCGGTGAGTTGCGGCACCTGACCTGGACCCTGTGCAAGCCTGCCGCTGCAACTGATGGCAACGCCGCCAATTGGCGCACCGATCCGGCCATTGCCGGTGGCGGCTATTTCGCCGACCTGGCCAGCCACGGGTTCGACCTGTTCCAGTACCTGGCCGGGGATATTGTCGAGGTCTCAGGCTTTTCCGCGCGTCAGGCCGGGCGCTACGCGGCAGAGGATGCCGTGACGGCCTGCTGGACCTTCGCCAATGGTGCCTTGGGCATGGGCTGCTGGAACTTTGTGGCGGACCGTCGCGAAGACCGTGTCGAATTGATCGGCAGCCGTGGCCGCATTCAGTTTTCAGTGTTCGAGGACCAGCCGTTGCGCCTGGAAGGCGAAACCAGCGAGGTGTTGGAAGTGCCGTGCCATGCGCATATCCAGTGGCACCACGTACTGGGCATGAATGCGCATATTCGCGGGGACGCCGAACATCCGTCGCTGGCGATCGAGGCGTTGAAGACCGATATCATCCTGGACAAGGTGTTGCAACGTTACTCCAACCATCCCTAGCTGCCGCGATAGCGTAAGACTCATTTTTAAAGGAATACCGGGATGAAATACTGGATGGTGTTGTGGCTCCTGATCGCCACAGTTGCAACTGCGGCGCCGCGTGACCAAGGGCTGCCGGGGGAGTTTGACTTTTATGTGCTGTCGTTGTCGTGGTCACCGACCTTCTGCCTGACGCACCCAGGCAATGAACAGTGCACGGGTAAGGGCTATGGGTTTGTGTTACATGGCTTGTGGCCGCAATACGCGCGGGGAGGGTGGCCGGCCTCCTGTGCGCCACAGTCACGCTTGAATGACGAAGAAATGGACAAGGGCGCGGCAATGTTTCCAACCCGTGCGCTGCTCAAGCACGAGTGGGCCAAGCATGGCACCTGCAGCGGGCTCGAACCGCTGGAGTATCTGGACAAGACCGACACGGCACTCGGCGCGGTGGTCATTCCGCCGCAACTGCAGCCATTCAATACACCACCGTCGCTACAGGCGCGTGAGATTGAGGACTTGTTTCGCGAAAGCAACCCACGCATGGGCAATCACGGTTTGGCGGTGATCTGCAAGGGCAAGGTGCTGTCGGAGGTGCGCGTGTGCCTGACCAAGGAGCTGGCATTCACCGGGTGCCCGCGCAGTGTAAAAAGCCAATGCCGTAGCGGTGATATTCGCATTCCGTCGCAGCGCTGAGCTCAATTGCGGGAGCCAGGTTAAAGCCAACACTGATCTTGTGGGAGGGGGCTTGCTCCCGATGGCGGCCTCAGGGTTGGTTGGGATGCTGGATCGGACCGAGTACATATCCGTTATTTGGGTAACGGCTGCTATTGGTTCCGCTCTTACAGCGGGTCACTTTTGAAAAGCGCAAAAGTAACCCAAACGCTCTTGCCCCACCACTCGGCACCTCGCTTCGGCTCGGTGTGCCCGTAATCCGCCATGGATTTGGGGGGCCGCCGCCACGCGCCATCCATGGCGCGGGGCGGCTAAACCGGCATCCCTGCCGGTTTACCCCCCAAATCCCTGTCGAATTCCGGCCAGCGTGGTTTAACGGGGCGCCTGAGATCAAGAGCAGATCAAGAGCAAGAGCGGCTCGCTTCGCATCGTGGTTACGGTTGGCAGCTATAAAGTTGTGTAGATATTTATGCGGTGATGACCAGGCAGTTGGTCGCCGACTGACGGTTATTGTCAGAAATTTCCCACAGGAGTACAAATGTACTCCATGACAAACCTGACTCCCCGCCGTACCGCCATCCTGACTTTCATTCGCGAGCGCATCGCGCACCAAGGTCAGCCCCCCAGCCTCGCCGAGATCGCCGAGGCGTTCGGCTTCGCCTCGCGCAGCGTCGCCCGCAAGCATGTGGTGGCCTTGACCGAAGCCGGTTTCATTGAGGTCAACCCCAACCAGGCCCGTGGTATTCGTTTGCTCAATCAACCCGCGCGTCCCGAGTGGCTGGATGTGCCGGTACTTGGCCGCGTGGCGGCTGGCCGGCCCATCGGTGCCGATGCGGACGTGCACAGCCACTTGCAACTGGATCCGGCCACTTTCGCCAAGACCCCTGACTACCTGCTGCGAGTACAGGGTGATTCGATGATCGAAGACGGCATTCTCGACGGCGATCTGGTGGGCGTACGTCGCAGTGCCGAAGCCTTGAACGGGCAGATTGTGGTGGCGCGTCTGGACGGTGAGGTCACGATCAAGCGCTTCGAGCGCAACGGCGAGCGGGTGCGTTTATTGCCGCGCAACCCGGCATATCAACCCATTGTGGTCGGCCCCGACCAGGACTTGGCCATCGAAGGGGTGTTCTGTGGCCTGGTGAGGCAAGGCTGATGGGCGCCGTAGTTGCCCTGGACTCGCTGTTCAATGGCGGGCGAGTCTGGAAGGGCCGGCCCGCCGCACCACCGGCCAGCGTGCACCCTACGGGGCTGGCGGCGCTGGATGCGGTGCTGCCCACTGGCGGCTGGCCGGAAGCGGCCTTGAGTGAAATCCTCATGGCCAAGGACGGGGTGGGCGAATTGCAACTGGTGCTGCCAACCCTGGCGCGCTTGTCGGCCCTGGGTGAGCGTATTGTGCTGGTGGCGCCGCCCTATACGCCGTATCCCCATGCCTGGCAGAACGCCGGGGTAGATGTGCGTCAGCTTTCCATTATCCAGGCCCAGGAGCGCGATGCGCTGTGGGCGGTGGAACAATGCCTGCGCTCCGGCAGTTGCGGTGCGGTGTTGTGCTGGCCGCGCAAGGCCGATGATCGGGCCTTGCGGCGTTTGCAGGTGGCGGCGGAAACCGGACAGACCCTGGCATTTGCCTGGCGCTCCTTGAATGAGGCGGTCAATGCCTCGCCCGCGGCCTTGCGCCTGGCGGTCGAGGCAAAGCCTGCACAAGTGCGCGTGCTCAAGTGCCGGGGCGGGTTGGCCCATCCGGCACCGATTGCCCTGGCGGGGCATTGAGGTTGCCATGCGTTGGGTCTGTATCGTCTTCCCGCAATTGGCGCTGGACGGGGCGCAGCGTGTGCATCCCGAACCCGACCAGCCTCTGGCACTGCTGGCCGGCACGCCGCAGCGTCGGGTGCTGCAAACCGTCAACGCCGCCGCCCGTGCCCTGGGCTTGCGCCCTGGTCAATCGTTGACGGCAGCCCATGCCCTGGCCAAGGGCTTTGCCTGTGTGGAATACGACCCTCTGGAAATCGAGCGCTTGCAGCAGTTGCTTGCCGCCTGGGCCTACCGTTTCAGTTCCCAGGTCAGCCTGTATTACCCGCGCGCCTTGTTGTTCGAGATCGAATCGAGCCTGGGCCTGTTCGGGCCCTGGTCGCAGTTCGAGGCGCGCTTGCGCAAGGAGTTGACCGACCTTGGCTTTCGTCACCGTATCGTCGCAGCGCCCAACCCGGCGGCGGCGCGGGTGTTGGCAAACCTTTACGATGGCCTGGCCGTGGCCGATGACAACGCCTTGATGCAGGCCCTGGCGCCACTGCCTGTCGACCGCGCCGGTCTTGACCCGCAGGCCGCCACCGCCTTGTCACGCATGGGCCTGCGCACCCTGGCCCAGGTGCAGGCATTGCCGCGGCATACCCTGGCGCGACGCTTTGACGCCAGCCTGCTCAAGCACCTCGACGCCCTGAGCGGGCAACGCCCCTTGGCCCTGGCGTTCTATCAGCCGCCGGACCAGTTCGAGGCGCGCATCGAGTTGAACTTCGATGTGCAATCCCACCAGGCCTTGCTGTTTCCATTACGGCGCTTGACCGGCGATTTGTCGGCCTTCCTTTGCGGGCGCGACAGTGGCGTGCAGGGCTTTGACCTGCACCTGGAACATGCCCAGGCGCCCGACAGCGTGATCAAGGTGGGCTTGCTCAGTGCCGAGCGTGAGCCTTTGATGCTGTTCGAACTGGCCCGTGGGCGCCTGGAGCAGGTCCAGGTCACCTCGCCGGTGCGCGGTTTGCGCCTGGTGGCCGAGGACTTGCCGGTGTTCGTGCCCCAGCGCCAGGACCTGTTCGACGACCGCCCGCAGCAAACCCTGCCGTGGGAACAATTGCGCGAACGCCTGCGCGCGCGCCTGGGGGATGAGGCGGTGCAGGGCTTGCGCTTTCACGCCGACCATCGCCCCGAATGTGCCTGGCAAGCCGCGACCGACAGCCGTCCATGCCCGAGCTTGAACAAGGTGCGGCGCCCCGGCTGGTTGTTGTCCGAACCGACGCTGCTGGCCGAGCAGGGCGTGCACATTCTGATGGGCCCGGAGCGCATCGAATCCGGCTGGTGGGATGGCGCCGATATCCGCCGCGACTATTACCTGATCCAGACCCGCGCCGGCCAGCAAGGCTGGGCCTACCGCAATGTGGGGTGCAGCGATGGACTGTGGCTGCAAGGCTGGTTTGCATGAACCCTGGAGCGAGTCGCGCATGAGTTACGCCGAACTGCATTGCCTGTCCAACTTCAGCTTCCAGCGCGGTGCCTCCAGTGCACTGGAGCTGTTCCAGCGGGCCAAACACCAGGGCTACAGCGCCCTGGCAATCACTGATGAATGCACCTTGTCGGGCATCGTACGGGCCTGGCAAGCAGCGAAAGCGGTGGATTTGCCGCTGATTATCGGCAGTGAAGTGCGCATCGAAAACGGCCCCAAACTGGTGCTGCTGGTGCAAGACCTCAACGGCTACCAGCATCTGTGCCGTCTGATCACCCTGGCCCGTCGCCGCGCTGAAAAAGGCCGTTACCGCCTGCTGCAGGAAGACTTCGAGCAACCATTGCCCGGCCTGTTGGTGCTGTGGGTGGCGCAGGACCATGACACCCAGGCCTCGATCCAATGGCTGTGCCGCACTTTCAACGGGCGCCTGTGGCTGGCAGTGCAGTTGCATTGCGGCCAGGACGATGGGCGTCACCTGGAGCAGCGCCTGAACCTGGCCGCCCGGTTGCAGATCCCGGCGGTGGCTTGCGGCGATGTGCACATGCATGCTCGTGGCCGCCGTGCCCTGCAAGACACCATGACCGCTATCCGTCATCACGTCGCGGTGGCCAACGCCGGTACCTTGTTGCATCCCAATGGCGAGCGGCACTTGCGCAGCCTCGATGCCCTGACCGCGCTGTACCCGCAAGCGCTGCTTGACGAAACCCTGGCGGTTGCGCGGCGTTGTACCTTCGACCTCAGCCAGTTGCGCTATCACTACCCACGCGAACTGGTGCCGACAGGTCATGACGCCGCCTCCTGGTTGCGTGCGGTGACCGAAGAAGGCATTGCCCGGCGCTGGCCCGAGGGCGTCGATGCCAAGACCTTGCAGCAGATCGACAAGGAACTGCTGCTGATCAGCGAGTTGGGCTATGAAAGTTATTTCCTCACGGTGCACGACATCGTGCGCTTCGCCCGCAGCCGCTCGATCCTGTGTCAGGGCCGTGGCTCGGCGGCCAATTCGGCGGTGTGTTTTGCCTTGGGTATCACCGAAATCAACCCGAGCTTGAGCGACTTGCTGTTCGAGCGCTTCCTCTCCAAAGAGCGCAATGAACCGCCGGACATCGACGTAGACTTCGAGCACGAGCGCCGCGAAGAAGTGCTGCAATACGTATTCCAGCGCTACGGCCGCAATCGTGCAGCGTTGACGGCGGTGGTCAGCAGCTACCACGCCGCCGGCGCAGTGCGCGATGTAGCCAAGGCCCTCGGGCTGCCACCAGACCAGATCAACGCGCTGGCCGACTGCTGCGGGCGCTGGAGTGATGACGCGCCACCTCTTGAACGCCTGCGTGAAAGCGGTTTCGATCCGGACAGCCCACTGCTGCGCCGCGTGTTGACGCTCACCCGGCAACTGATCGGCTTTCCCCGGCACCTGTCCCAGCACCCCGGCGGTTTCGTGATTTCCGAATACCCGCTGGACACCCTGGTGCCAGTGGAAAATGCGGCCATGGCCGAGCGCACCATCATCCAGTGGGACAAGGATGACCTCGACGCCGTCGGCCTGCTCAAGGTGGATATCCTCGCCCTCGGTATGCTCAGCGCAATCCGCCGCTGTTTCGATTTGCTGCGTCGGCATCGCAACCTGGATTTGAGCCTGGCAGGCATTCCAAAGGAAGATCCGGCAACCTACGCCATGATCAGCAAGGCTGACACCATCGGCGTGTTCCAGATCGAATCGCGGGCACAGATGTCGATGTTGCCCAGGCTCAAGCCGCAAACGTTCTATGACCTGGTGATCGAAGTCGCCATCGTGCGCCCCGGGCCGATTCAGGGCGGCATGGTGCATCCGTATTTGCGCCGCAGAAACAAAGAGGAAGCAGAAACCTATCCTTCACCCGAATTGGAGGCCGTGCTCAAACGCACCCTGGGTATCCCTTTGTTCCAGGAACAAGTGATGCAGATCGCCATGGTCGCCGCCGACTACAGCCCTGGCGAGGCCGACCAGCTGCGCCGCTCCATGGCCGCCTGGAAACGTCACGGCGGCCTGGAGCCGCACCAGAAGCGGCTGCGCGACGGTATGCTCGGCAACGGCTACACCGAAGCCTTTGCCGCGCAGATTTTCGAGCAGATCAAAGGCTTTGGCAGCTATGGTTTCCCCGAGTCCCACGCGGCCAGTTTTGCCCTGTTGACCTACGCCAGTTGCTGGCTCAAGTGCCATGAGCCGGCGGCCTTTGCCTGCGCCCTGATCAATAGCTGGCCCATGGGTTTCTACAGCCCGGACCAGATCCTGCAGGACGCCCGGCGCCATCGCTTGCAGATTCGCCCGGTGGATGTGCAGGCCAGCGACTGGGATTGCAGCCTTGAGCCCATCGACGGCCAGCAACCGGCGATTCGTATGGGCTTGCGCATGATCTCGGGGTTTCGCGAGGACGACGGGCGGCGTATCGAAGCCGCACGCCAGCGGCAACCGTTCAGCGACATCGCCGACCTGGACGCACGCGCCGGCCTGGATGCCCGGGGCCAGGCGCTGCTGGCGGATGCCGGTGCCTTGCGCGCCCTGGCCGGCAACCGACACCAGGCGCGCTGGGACGTGGCCGGTGTGCACAAGCAGTTGGGCTTGTTTGCCGGCCAGCCAGGTCAGGATGAAACCGTGGTGGCATTACCCGCGCCCAGCGTAGGCGAGGACCTGCAAGCCGATTACGCCACGCTGGGCACCACCCTTGGGCCGCACCCCTTGGCCTTGTTGCGCGCCGAGCTGCGCAAGCGACGCTGCCGCAGTTCCCAGGAGTTGCTGGCGGTGGAGCATGGGCGCAATGTGAGCATCGCCGGGTTGGTGACCGGTCGCCAGCGCCCCGGTACGGCAAGTGGCGTGACCTTTGTCACCCTCGAAGATGAGTTCGGCAACCTCAATGTAGTGGTCTGGCGCGACCTGGCCGAGCGCCAGCGCCGGGCGCTGGTGGGGTCACGTCTGCTCAAGGTGGATGGGCGCTGGGAGGCGGTGGGCGAGGTGCGGCATTTGATCGCAGGGCGCTTGACCGATTTGACGCCGCTGTTGGATGGAATGGTGGTGCGCAGCCGGGATTTTCATTGAGTTCAGTGGTTTCTGCATTCCAGCGTTCACAAGATGAAACCATCCACCGTCGGCGCGCTCCAAAACTTGCGATCGTCTTCTCCTGCGCACAGAGCCCAATGATGCAATTTTTATCCAACCCCCACGGCTGTGAAGGCTGGGCCGGCGAAATGGCTCAGCGGATACGCACCTTTGACTGGTCAACTACCGACCTTGGCCCTTTGGATCAGTGGTCCACAAGCCTGGCTTGCACCGTGCAAATGATGCTGGCCTCACCCGTGCCGATGGTGATGCTGTGGGGGCGGGCGGGGTACATGATCTACAACGACAGCTATTCGGCATTTGCCGGCGGGCGCCATCCTTACCTGCTGGGTACGCCGGTGGAACTGGGCTGGCCGGAAGTGGCCGAGTTCAATCGGCATGTGGTGGATACGTGCCTGGCGGGCGGTACCTTGTCGTTCAATAACAAGGAACTGGTGTTGTCGCGGCACGGCCGACCGGAAAGCGTGTGGCTGGATCTCTACTACAGCCCGGTGGCGGGTGACAACCAGCAGCCGGCCGGCGTGCTGGCGATTGTGGTGGAAACCACCGAGCTGGTGAAGTCCGAGCGGGTGCGCCAGGAGCTTACCCATAATCTGGAGCAACGCGTGGCCGCCGAGGTGCAGGCGCGCTCTGCCGCCGAAGACCAGTTGCGCCAGTCACAAAAGCTGGAAGCGATTGGCGGCCTGACCGGGGGCGTGGCCCATGACTTCAATAACCTGCTGCAAGTGATCGCCGGCAATCTGCATTTGCTTGCCCGGCATGAGCCGGACAATTGCCAGGTGCAACGTCGCGTGACCGCGGCCATCGCGGCAGTCGAGCGCGGGGCCAAGTTGTCATCGCAATTGCTCGCGTTTGCCCGTCGCCAACCGTTATCACCCGCGGTGTACAACCCGCAGCGCATCTATGCCGGCCTGGGCGAGTTGCTGCAACGGGCGCTGGGGGAAACCATCCATATCGACGTGCAATTGCCCCTGGACTCCTGGTGCATCAATGTCGACCGCAACCAGCTGGAAAATGCCTTGCTCAACCTGGCAATCAACGCCCGGGATGCCATGCAGGGCGAAGGGGTGATTCGGATCACCGGGGAAAACATCATCCTCAACCCTGACGATTGCATCGGCAAAAGCATCAAGCCCGGCGAGTACGTGCGCCTGGCGGTGGCCGACACCGGTGTGGGCATGTCCCAGGCCACCCTCAAGCGCGCCTTCGAACCCTTCTTTACCACCAAACGCGAAGGCCACGGCACCGGTCTGGGGCTGAGCATGGTGTTTGGTTTTGTGCGCCAAAGCGGCGGCCACGTGGATATGTGGAGCGAGGAGGGCAAGGGTTCGGTTGTGCAGATGTATTTCCCCCACAGCCTGGAGCCCGAGTGCCTCGACGACTACAGTGACGTAGACCTGCAAGGAGGCGGCCAGGAAACCATCCTGGTGGTCGAGGACAACGAAGGCGTGCGCCTGACGGTGGTCGAGTTGCTGCAGCAGTCGGGTTACACCGTATTGACCGCCGAAGATGGCGACCGCGCGATGCAGGTGTTGCAGCGTGGCGCAGCGCCGGACTTGATCTTCACCGACGTGGTGATGCCAGGCCGGGTCAAGAGCACTGACCTGGCCACTTGGGCGCGTACGCAGAACCCGCCGGTGGCGGTGCTGTTCACCTCCGGCCACACCCGCGACATCCTGTCCTCCAATCATTTGCTCAGCGCCGACATCCACCTGCTGAGCAAACCCTACAGCCCCGAGGCCCTGACTCAACGCGTGCGCAGGGTGCTCAGTGCAAGACAAGGTTGCCCATGACATCACAGCGCAACATCCCTGCGGTTACCGCCCGGCAACCGGGCTTTGTCAGGGTGCGTGGCGCCCGTGAACATAATCTGCGTAACGTCGATGTGGATATTCCACGCGATGCCCTGGTGGTGTTTACCGGGGTATCCGGCTCCGGCAAATCGTCCCTGGCGTTTTCCACCGTGTATGCCGAGGCGCAGCGTCGCTATTTCGAATCGGTGGCGCCCTATGCGCGGCGCTTGATCGACCAGGTGGGCGTGCCGGATGTGGACAGCATCGAGGGCTTGCCGCCGGCGGTGGCCCTGCAACAGCAACGCGGCACGCCGAGTGCGCGCTCTTCGGTGGGCAGCGTCACTACCCTGTCGAGCTTGATCCGTATGCTGTATTCACGCGCCGGCAGCTACCCGCCGGGGCAGGCCATGCTGTATGCCGAGGACTTTTCCCCGAACCTGCCCCAGGGCGCGTGTCCGCAATGCCATGGCTTGGGTCGCGTGTATGAAGTGACCGAAGCGTTGATGGTGCCCGATCCGTCCTTGAGCATCCGCCAGCGTGCGGTGGCGTCCTGGCCGCTGGCCTGGCAGGGTCAGAACCTGCGCGACATCCTCGTGACCCTGGGCTATGACGTCGACATCCCCTGGCGTGACCTGCCGAAAAAACAGCGCGACTGGATCCTGTTCACCGAAGAAACCCCCACCGTGCCGGTATACGCCGGCTTCACCCCGCAGCAGACCCGCGATGCGTTGAAACGCAAGCTCGAACCCAGCTACCAGGGCACTTTCAGCGGCGCACGGCGCTACATCCTGCACACCTTCGCCCATACCCAAAGCGCACTCATGAAAAAGCGCGTGTCGCAGTTCATGCAGGGCAGTGCCTGCCCGTTATGCCACGGCAAGCGCCTGACTCAGGCGGCACTGTCGGTGAAGTTTGCCGGGGTGGATATCGGAGAGTTGTCGCAACTGTCCCTGGCGCAATTGGCTCAATTGCTGCGGCCGGTGGCGGCGGGGCAGGACAAGATGAAATTGTCGGTGGAAAAGCGCCTGGCAGCCCAACGCATCGCCCAGGACTTGCTCGAACGGGTGAACACCCTGATCGAATTGGGCCTGGGCTATCTGTCGCTGGAGCGCAGCACGCCGACCTTGTCCTCCGGGGAGTTGCAGCGTTTGCGCCTGGCGACCCAGCTGGGCTCGCAGTTGTTCGGTGTCATCTATGTGCTGGACGAGCCCTCGGCGGGCCTGCATCCGGCGGATGGCGAAGCGTTGTTCAGTGCGCTTGAGCGCTTGAAGGCCGCGGGCAATTCATTGTTTGTGGTGGAGCACGACCTGGAAACCATGCGCCGCGCCGACTGGTTGATCGACGTGGGCCCGGCTGCCGGTGAACATGGCGGGCAGGTGCTGTACAGCGGGCCGCCTGCGGGGTTGGAGGCTATCGAGGCGTCGCAGACCCGTGAATACCTGTTTGCTCCACAGCGCCCGGCCAACGTGGCGCGGCGCGCGCCCACTGCCTGGCTGAAGCTCGAAGGCGTGACGCGCAATAACCTCGATGACCTGAAGGTGGACTTCCCGCTGGGCTGCTTTACCGCGGTAACCGGAATTTCCGGCTCGGGCAAATCCAGCCTGGTCAGCCAGGCGTTGCTGGAACTGGTGGCCACGGGCCTTGGGCGCGTGCTGGAAAATGACGACGAGCCAAGCCTGGAAGACGCTGCACCGCAAGCCAGTGGCGGGCGCATCAGTGCCGGGTTGGAACACATTCGCCGCCTGGTGCAGGTGGACCAGAAACCTATCGGCCGCACGCCGCGCTCTAACCTGGCGACCTACACCGGGTTGTTCGACAACGTGCGCAAGCTGTTCGCCGCTACGCCGGCGGCCAAGAAACGCGCTTACGACGCCGGGCAGTTTTCGTTCAACGTCGCCAAGGGGCGGTGCCCGAACTGCGAGGGTGAAGGCTTTGTCAGCGTTGAACTGCTGTTTATGCCCAGCGTGTACGCGCCGTGCCCCACCTGCCACGGTGCACGCTACAACCTTGAAACCCTGGCGATCAAATGGCAGGGTTTGAACATCGCTCAGGTGCTGGGGCTGACGGTCGAGCAGGCAGTGGACGTCTTTGCCGAGCAGCCTGGCGTACTGCGCTCGTTGCAGGTGCTGCGCGATATCGGCCTGGGCTATCTGCGCCTTGGCCAGCCGGCCACCGAACTGTCCGGCGGTGAAGCCCAGCGCATCAAGCTCGCCAGCGAACTGCAACGCAACGCCCGCGGCGCTACGTTGTATGTGCTCGACGAGCCGACCACCGGCTTGCACCCCAAGGATGTCGACCGCTTGCTCAGCCAGTTGAATCAACTGGTCGATGCGGGGCATACCGTGGTTGTGGTCGAGCATGAGATGCGCGTGGTAGCCCAGAGTGACTGGGTGATTGATATCGGGCCGGGGGCAGGGGACCGGGGCGGGAAGGTGGTGGCGTGTGGTACGCCGCACAAGGTTGCGAAAAGCAAGCACAGCCGAACCGCGCCTTATCTAACCCAGGCGCTGATCTAGCAGTTGTTGATGACCAAATGTGGGAGGGAGCAAGCCCCCTCCCACATTAAGCCCAGTGTTAGTCAGTGAGGTTATGCTGGATCTGCTCCTTGGCCAGCTTCACCACATTCTCCACGGTAAATCCGAACTTCTCCTGCAACTTGGCCAATGGCGCCGACGCGCCAAAGCTGTTCATCACCACTTTGGCACCGGTTTGCAGGACATAGCGATCCCAACCCAGGGGCCCCGCCTGTTCCACCACCACCCGCGCTTTTATCGCAGGCGGCAAGACGCTGTCGCGGTAGGCTTGATCCTGGTCTTCAAACAACTCCCAACTCGGCATCGATACCACTTGCGCAGCCACGCCTTCGCCCTTGAGTTGCTCGTAGGCAGCCACCGCCAGGCTGACCTCACTGCCTGTCGCGATCAGAATGACTTCAGGCTTATCCGCAGCGGCCAATACATAGGCACCTTTGGCCGCACCGGAGGCGCACGCATACTGGGTGCGGTCCAGGGTCGGCAGCGCCTGGCGCGACAGCACCACGCAGCTCGGCCGATCGGTCTGCGCCAGGGCCACCTTCCACAACTCCAGGGTTTCATTGGCGTCGCCCGGGCGTAGGGTCAGCAGCCCCGGCGTGGCGCGCAGTTGGGTCAGGTGTTCGATCGGTTGGTGCGTCGGCCCGTCTTCACCCACGCCGATGGAATCATGGGTAAACACGAAAATCACCGGCAATTCCATGATCGCCGCCAGGCGGATCGGTGGTTTCATATAGTCGCTGAACACCAGGAAGGTCGAGGTGTACGGGCGCAGGTAGGACAGTGCCATGCCATTGGCAATGGCGCCCATGGCGTGCTCGCGGATGCCGAAGTGCAGGTTTCGCCCGCTGTAGTCATCGGCGCTGAAGCGCCCGGCGCCGTCGAACGTCAGGTTGGTTTTGGTCGACGGCGACAGATCCGCCGAGCCGCCCAGCAACCAGGGGATCTGTTGGGCGAAGGCATTCAATACCTCGCCGCCGGAGGCCCGGCTGGCGACGCCCTTGGCATCGGCGGCGAAGCTGGGCAGGTGCGCCTGCCATTGCTCGGGCATTTCGCCGGCGCGCATTCGGTGCAGTTCATCGGCACGTTGCGGGTCGAGGGATGCCAGGGTCTGGTTCCATTCGGCGAACAGCGGTTCGGCGCGTTCGTAGAGGGCATCACGCAGTACCGTGCGGGCTTCGTCGGGCACCAGGAAGCTCGAATCCTGCGGCCAGCCATAGGCAGCCTTGGTCAGGCGAATCTCGTCTTCGCCCAGAGGCTCGCCGTGGGCGGCTGCGGTGTTGTGCTTGTGCGGCGAGCCATAGCCGATCACGCTGTCGACCACGATCAGGGTCGGCGCGCCGGTATTGGCCTTGAAGGTTTCCAGCGCCACGCTCAACGCCTGCAAGTCATTGGCGTCGGTGACGTGCTGGGTGTGCCAGCCGTAGGCCTGGAAGCGCTTGATCACGTCTTCGCTGAAGGCCAGTTCAGTGTGCCCCTCGATGCTGATGGTGTTGTTGTCGTAGATCCAGCACAGGTTATCCAGCTTCAAGTGGCCGGCCATCGAGGCCGCCTCGCTGCTGATGCCTTCCATCATGTCGCCGTCACCGCACAGGGTGTAGACGTCGTAGTCGAACAGCACCTGGCCGTCGCGGTTGAAGCGTTCGGCCAGCCAACGCTGGGCCATGGCCATGCCCACGCTGTTGGCGCAGCCCTGGCCGAGCGGGCCGGTGGTGGTTTCCACGCCGGTGGTCATGCGGTATTCGGGGTGGCCTGGGGTCTTGGAACCCATCTGCCGGAACTGCTTGATATCGTCGAGGCTGATGGCCGGCTGGCCAGAGCGCTGGCCGTGGGCGTCAATCTCCACCACACCGGCCAGATGCAACAGCGAATACAGCAGCATCGACGCATGCCCCACTGACAACACAAAACGGTCACGGTTAGGCCAATCGGGATGTTCGGGGTGATAACGCAGGAAGCGACTCCACAACGTATAACCCACCGGCGCCAGGCCCATGGGCGTGCCCGGATGCCCGGAATTGGCCTTCTGTACAGCGTCCATGGCCAGGGTGCGAAGCGTGTTGATGCATTGAGTGTCGGCAGCAGTGGCAGCGTGATTCATGAAACCTGTCTCCCTCGGGTGGCGATCTACAGTGGAGGGCAGGGCACGGCAAAGGTTTGATCCCATCGCAGGCTGCACGACGAACGGGACTGTATTGACCTCAAACATGACAAGACCCATTGGAATGGGCTAGCTTCAAGGGCGTAGACCATTGATCAATTTGTGGAGGTACGCCATGCCAGTGAAACACGACCTGTATCAGGACTTGGGTTTGAGCAAGGAAGACGTTCACGAACGCAGGGCGAACGATAAACGACTGGATTCGCTGCTCGCGCAATATGATGAAGCTGACACAAAGGTGCTGAAGGCAGAAAAAGCCAGTGCCAGTGATGAGGACGTAGAAAACCTGAAGAAGAAACGGCTGCTGATCAAGGACGAAATCGTCGGGCGATTAGGCTAGGCGCAAAACGGCAATATTTGTTCAGATTTGTATGCGGGACATCGCAGGACTGTGTCTTTATGATGCGCCCCGTCCACCCGGCTCTGGGGACTGTTGCGGCGCAAGGATTGTGCCGCTGAGCCGGGGAGGACACCCTATTTCAGGCCAGCAGTGTGCCCAGACATTCATCAATGGAACGCTGCTGCGTCTCGCCGTAAAGCTGCAACTCATCAATCGTCTTGCGCCCCAGCGCCTGTTCGAATTGCGCCTGGTTGGCGTTGGCCGCGTAATGACTTTGCGCCGCATCCCCCAGGTTTGACTGGAAGATCCCCGCCGCACTCACCGGCAGAAAATCCTCATACACCAATGGCTCCACCGCCACGTGATCGGCGTTGACCAGCGCTTGCAAAGTTCGCGGCTGCTCGGGCTGGCCGCGTGCCGCCAGGCCCTTGGCTGTAACGAAGTAACGAAAGTACGCCAGGCCCTGCTCGCGCATCTGTGCGGGGGTATCCGGGAACGCCGTAAAGTGCCGTTCCATCAATTGCACATAACGCTCGGCGTTGGCCTCGTTGGGGAACGCTCCGAGTTCATCGCGGGCGGCGTTCAGCAGTTGGTCGTACAGGGCGCGGCCTTTAGGCGTGAGCGCTACACCGCGTTGTTCGATTTCGCCAAAGCGTGCGCTGTGGCTGCCGTGGGCGTCGGTGAACGCGATAGGTTCGTCGAGCGCCTTGAAGCTGGTCTGGCGCAGCAGGATCGGGCAATGGCGCCGGGGTGGGCCTTCGATCACGGCTTTGGGCGTAATGCCTTTGCCGGGCATGGCGGCCTGTACCTGGTCGATGTCCAGGGTGCGTGGCGTGAGATGGTTGATATGCGGGCCCCTGAAGGCGACCACGTCGGCGATCAGGCGGTGCTGGTTGCTCAGTTGCTCGTATTGCGCGCCTGTCACGGTGGCGGTGTTATGCCAGCGGAACGTCTCCAGCGCCTCGTCGATGAAAGCCTGGGCGTCGCGGGCATTCAAGCCGCCCTGTGTTTCGGCCTGTTCGATCAGCGCCAGGGCGCCGGGGGTGAAGATCGAACGCTTGGCCAGGGCACTTTCGGCGAAGGCGCGCAGCTCCAGGTTTTCGATCAGCTCCAGGCGCAGCAGCGAGGTGAACACCCGGAACGGGCTGGTTTGCAGCGCGTGTTCATGCACGGCGCGAAAGGCCGTGGAATGCACCGGCACGCCGGCGGGGGTGAGGTCGTAGTAGCCCACCGGTTGCATGCCCATCACCGCGAACAGGCGGCTGATGGTCGCCAGTTCTGCGGCAGTGCCCAGGCGGATAGCGCCATGGCGCTCCATGTCCAGGCGCTGGATTTCTCCGGTACGCTGCAACTGCTGCACCAGCTCAGGTTGGCTGTCGAGTACGCGTGCATTGGTTTGGGCCACCAGTTCCAGCAGCGCGCCGTACAGAGGTACTTCATCGCGGTACATGTCGGACATGGCCTTGGAAAAGCCCTTGCGGATCTCATCGGGGCTGACATGTGCAGTGGCGTGCATAGAAAAATTCCTGATGGCTGTGGCGAGCAAAATGACCTTTGCCCGATTTTGTTGAGGCGCAGGCCGGCTTGCAAACGAAGATTCTTCTGGACTTCATTCTGCAAATGAATGAGATGCCATGAACAGGAGCAAACCCAGCCCCAGCGGCTTGTCAACGCCAGGTGCTTTGAGTCTTCATGTGCAACCGGGCCCCATTGGGTTCTACACTGCGCCTCACTGTGTAGGTGATGGAGGACTCAATGACGGCCGTACCCGCAAACCGCCTGCTTGACACGATTGAAGGCCAGCGCCTGGCGACGCAAGATGCCGAGCGTTGGCGTGAGTGGGGCCCGTACTTGAGCGAACGCCAATGGGGCACCGTGCGCGAAGACTACAGCGCCGATGGCGACGCCTGGGCCTACTTCCCCCATGAACAGGCGCGCAGCCGCGCTTATCGCTGGGGCGAGGACGGCCTGGCCGGTTTCAGCGACAAGGCACAACGCTGGTGCCTGGGCCTGGCGCTGTGGAACGAACGGGATGCGATCCTCAAGGAGCGCCTGTTCGGCCTCAATAACGCTGAAGGCAACCACGGGGAAGACGTCAAGGAACTGTACTTTTTCGTCGATGGCGTACCGAGCCATGCCTACATGCGCATGCTCTACAAATACCCCCATGCCGCCTTTCCCTATGCCGACCTGATCGCTGAAAACGCTCGCCGTGGGCTGGGCGATACCGAGTATGAAATCCTTGATACCGGCGTGTTTGAAGACAACCGTTACTGCGACATCAGCGTCGAATACGCCAAGCACCAGCCCGACGATATTTTCATGCGTGTCACCGTGCACAACCGCTCGGAGCAGCCGACACGTCTGCAGGTGCTGCCCCAGTTGTGGGCGCGCAATGACTGGAGCTGGACCTTTGATGCGCCCAAACCCAGGTTGACGCTGGACGGCGACCGCGTGCTGGCCCGTCATCATGAGCTGGACGATCGCCAGCTCAGCGCCTGGGGACAGGATGGGGTGCAATGGTTGTTCTGCGAAAACGAGAGCAACTTCGCCAAGCTGAGCGGGCAGCCGACGTCCGGGCCGTTCAAGGATGGCATCAACGATTACGTGGTGGAGGGTGATCAAGGGGCCATTCGCGGTGACGCGGGCACCAAGGTGGCGGCGCGATTCAGTCTTGAATTGGCGGGCCTGGAAAGCAAAAGCCTCTATCTGCGCTTTGCCCCTGTGGACGCGCCCCAGGTCAACGCTCGCAAGCTGTTTGAACAGCGCCGCCAGGAGGCCGATGACTTCTACGCAGCCCTGCAACAGGGGATCGCCGATGACGATGCGCGCAATGTGCAGCGCCAGGCCCTGGCCGGCTTGCTGTGGTCCAAGCAGTTGTACTATTTCGACGTCAACCAGTGGCTCGACGGTGATCCGGCCCAGCCTGCGCCGCCGCCCGAGCGCCTGCATATCCGTAATACCCATTGGCGGCACCTGTCCAATTTCGACATCCTGTCCATGCCCGATACCTGGGAATACCCGTGGTATGCCTCCTGGGACCAAGGCTTCCAGGCGGTGGCCATGGCGCTGATCGATCCCGGCTATGCCAAGCAACAGCTGCTGTTGCTGGTTAAAGATCGTTTCATGCACCCCAACGGCCAATTGCCCGCCTACGAATGGCGCTTCGACGATGCCAACCCGCCAGTGCATGCCTGGGCCAGCTGGCGCGTGTATCAGCAGGACAAGGCGCTGACCGGCGTGGGCGATATGGACTTTCTGGAGCGGATCTTCCACAAGCTGCTGCTGAATTTTTCCTGGTGGGTCAACCGCAAGGACGCCGAAGGCCGCAACCTGTTCCAGGGTGGTTTTCTGGGCCTGGACAATATTGCTTTGTTCGACCGCTCGGCCACGCTGCCACCGGGTTACCAGTTGGACCAGGCCGATGGCACTGCCTGGGTCGCGGCCTATGCCCTGGACCTGATGCGCATCGGGCTGGAGCTGGCCAAGCGCAACGCCGTGTACGTGGACATTGCGGTAAAGTTTTTCGAGCACTTCCTGTATATCGCCGGCGCCATCAACCGCGTCGATGACAGTGCCGAAGGCTTGTGGGATGAGCAGGACCTGTTCTTCTACGACGTACTGCACCGTCCCGACGGCCAGAGCGAACCGGTGCGTTTGCGGTCTATCGTCGGCCTGATGCCGCTGTTCGCCGTGCTGGTGCTGGAACAGCGCGAACATGAAGGCTTGGAAGGCCTGCGCGAGCGTCTGCTGGGGTTTATGCATCACCGGCCGGACCTGGCCAAATTGGTCTCACGCTGGAACGAACCGGGGCAGGGCAATCGCCTGCTGCTGGCGTTGCTGCGTGGCGAGCGTACCAAGGATTTGCTGCACCGCATGTTGGATGACCAGGAGTTCTTGTCGACCTTCGGTGTGCGCGCCTTGTCCAAGACCTTTGCAGAGCAACCCCTGGCGCTGAAGATGAATGGCGATACCCTGTGCGCCAGTTACCAGCCCGGCGAATCCGACTCTCGCCTGTACGGCGGCAACTCCAATTGGCGCGGGCCGCTGTGGATGCCGGTGAACTACATGCTGATCGAATCGCTGCGTGAATTTCACCGCTACTACGCGGATAACTTCTCAGTGGAATACCCCACAGGCAGCGGCTATCTGGCGTCGCTGGAAGACGTGGCCGACAGCCTCAGCCAGCGCCTGATCGGATTATTCCTGCGCGATGAAAATGGCCTGCGGCCATCCATGGCAGGGTATGCGCAGCTGGAGGCGGACCCGGCCAGCCGCGATCTGGTGTTGTTTCATGAATACTTTCATGGCGAGACAGGGCGAGGGTTGGGGGCGTCGCACCAGACGGGGTGGAGCGCCCTGGTCGCCTTGCTGCTGCAGCCAAAGGTCTAGCACCCATGGCGCGCATAGGCATCGGTAGCTACACCCCTTTGGCGCCGCGCCGCGTGCGCTCGATCTCTTCAAGCAAGCCATCTATGCCCGCCAGGCGTGCGCGGTTGTCATGTTCCCAAGGGTGAAACCCCGGTTTGAAATAATGCAGCCACGGCCTGAGCATCCGCGGGAATACGCCCTTGGGGCCGTACAAGTACTTGACCATGCGCCACAGCCCCTTCAACGTGCCGCCCGAGGTGCGGTCGGCAATCAGCAGCCGCACGTGGAAGTCCAGCACCACTAGCCAGAACATGACGGTGGTGGTCAGCATGGTGCCGGTGCGCAGCAGGTAGCGTGCGGGGCCAGGTTTGATCACCTGGTTCCATACATCGAAGGCTACGGCTTTATGTTCGGTTTCTTCCAAGGCGTGCCAGTACCACATCTGCTGGTAACCCTTGAGTGAATCACCAAAGCGCGAGGGGTCGCTCAACAGGATTTCCGCCAGCATCGCAGTGTAGTGCTCAAGGGCGATGGTCACCGCCAGGTTGAACGACGGCGGCAGGTGTTTCTTCTGCAAGTCGAGGAAGAACTTCAGGCGTCGGTCGAGGGTGTGCGCCGGCAAGCCCGCCGCTTGCAGCAGGTCGTTATAGGCCACATGTTCGCGGCTGTGCATGGCCTCCTGGCCTATGAAACCCTGGATTTCCTTTTTCAGTTCGGGATCGTCGATCTGCCCGCGGTAGTGGCGCACGCTGTCCATGAAAAACAGCTCGCCCTGGGGAAACAGCAACGACAGGGCGTTGAAGAAGTGGCTGATCACCGGCCCTTGTTCATGCCAGTCTTTGATGCGCTCGGCAGGCAAGGCAAAACGGATATCGCGACGGATCGGCAACATGCTGCGTCCTCCTGTTCAGAGATGGGACTGGTCGTTGGTTTCAAAGACCTGTGTGCGCGGCTTGGGCGCCATGCGTTTGCTGGCAAACACCACCAGTGCCTGATAGGCCGAAGGCAGGCAACGGGCGAGCAGGTCGAGAAAATAGGCGTCGCGGCCGATCAGCACACGGCGCTTGTTTTTGCGTACACCTAGCAGGATCACTTTGGCGGCCTGGTCGGCGTCGGTAATGAACAGCTTTTCGAAATCGGCGCGGGCCTGTTGTTCGCTGTGGATGAGGAAACCGGTCATGTTCGCGTCGATGCGGCTGCTGCGGCAGATATCAGTACGAATACCACCGGGGTGCACACAGGTGGCCGATACGCCGCAGCGTTGCAGGTCGAGTTCCTGGCGCAGGGCCTCGGTGAAGCCGCGTACAGCAAACTTGGTGGCGTTGTAACCGCTCATGCCGGGTTGGGCGAACAGGCCGAACACGCTGGAAGTATTGACTATGTGGCCTTCGCCGCTGGCCTTGAGATACGGCAGGAACGCCTTGGTGCCATGCACCACGCCCCAGAAGTTGATGCCGACGATCCATTCCAGGTCGGCGTAGTCCACGCCTTCGACGGTACTCGACAGCGCCACCCCGGCATTGTTGAACACCAGGTTGACCTGGCCATGTTCCGCGGCACAGCGTGCAGCCCAGTCCTGCATGGCTTGGCGGTCAGAGACGTCCAGCACCTGCGTGGTAACGGTCACGGGCGACAAGGTCGATGTGCGGATCAGCTCCAAGGTCTGTTCCAACCCCTGGCTGTTCTTGTCGGCCAAAGCCAGGTGGCAGCCTTCGCGTGCCAAGGCTAAAGCCAATGCGCGGCCCATGCCGGAGGCTGCACCGGTGATCGCCGCAACGCGGCCATTGAATGACTTCATGACAGGCTGCCTTCTGTGGCGGAGTGAGGGGCTGGTACGGGACGTGGCAGAGCGGGCGCCGGCAACGGGCTGGCGACGTAGTCCTTGAGCGCAAAGTGACGGGTGAGCTGTTTGAAACGCCAGGTAGAACCGGGCCACAGCGTGGTGTTCTTGCCGGTGCGTGGGTCCAGGTACCAGCTCTGGCAGCCGCCGGTGTTCCAGATGGTGCGCTTGAGTTTGTCCTGCAACTGGTGGTTGTAGGCGTGCTCTACAGCGGGTTTGACCTCGACCGTGGCAATGCGCTGGCGCCGCATATGTTTCAAGGCATCGAGGATGTAGGTGACCTGAGCTTCGATCATCAGGATCATCGAGTTATGCCCCAGGCCGGTGTTGGGCCCGACGATCAGAAACAGGTTGGGATAGCCCGGCACGGTAGTGCCTTTGAAGGCATGGGCGCCGTCGCTCCAGGCGTCCATCAGGTCGATGCCGTCGCGGCCGATGATGCAGTCTCGCGGCAAGGGGTCGCTGGCCTGGAAACCGGTGCCGAAGATCAGGCAGTCAGCGGGATGCTTGATCCCGTCGGCGGTGATCACACCGTCCGCCTCGATGCGCAGCACCCTGTCGGTGACCACCTCGACATTACTGCGCGTCAGCGCCGGGTAGTAGTCATTGGAGATCAGCACGCGCTTGCAGCCGATGGTGTAGTCCGGCGTCAGCGTCCTGCGCAGGGAAGGGCGGGCCACTTGTTTGCGCAGATGCCGCAGGGCGATTTTCTGCACCATCTTCATCAGGCGTGGGTGCAAGGCAAAACCCACCACCCGGCCTTCCAGTGCCCAATAAAACGCGCCGCGCACCAGCTTTTGGGTGAACGGCAGGTGTTTGAACAGCCAGCGTTCAAGCGTTGAAATCGGCCGGTCCGGTTTGGGCATGATCCAGGGCGGCGTGCGCTGGAACAGGTCCAGGTGCGCCACCTGTGGCGCGATCTGCGGCACGAACTGGATGGCACTGGCGCCGGTGCCGATCACGGCCACGCGCTTGCCTTTCAACGAGTAGTCATGGTCCCACTGCTGGGAGTGAAAACGCTTGCCCTTGAAGCTGTCCAGCCCCGGAATATGCGGCAGCGCCGGGCGAGACAGCCCGCCCATGCCCGAGACCAGCACCCGTGCGCTGACTTGGCGGCCATTGCTGAAGCTCAGGTGCCAGCGCTGCTGTTGCTCATCAAACACCGCACGTTGCAGGGCCATGCCAAAACGCAGGTAGGGCGCCAGCTCAAAACGTGTGGCGCAGTGTTCCAGATAGGCGCGGATCTCAGGTTGTGTCGCGAACTGTCGCGACCAGTCCGGGTTGGGCGCGAAGGAAAATGAATACACATGGGACTGCACGTCACAGGCGCAACCCGGGTAGTGGTTATCGCGCCAGGTACCGCCGAGGGTCTCGGCCTGTTCGGCGATGAAGAAGTCGGTGAGCCCGGCCTCCTTGAGCTTGATTGCCATACACAGGCCAGCGAACCCCGAGCCAATGATGGCAATGTCAATCGAATCACTGTGGGCAGTCATGGGCGTGCCTCATCGATAGATAGAAAGCGGGTGGGCATCGGATGTGCTCCTCTTTTTGTTTTGTCTTTTAGATAGAACACCATTGCAAAGGAAAATTGAATTAATTATTTTAAAAAAGATTTTAAATAATCTACCTGAAAATTTCGCCTACGCTAGGACCTTGTTCCGCATGTGCGATTTGTCCGACGGACGAGCGTGGTATGCAGGGCGCCCAGGTCCAAGGGGTGGACGATGGCTGAGGCCTTGATCAATTCCGGTCGGGTCGCCAGCAGCAGGGAAGCAGAGGACCGAGCTATGGCTGTGGAATGGGTTGTCGCTGCGGGTGTGCTGGCCGGCGCCAGCGTGGCGTTATGGGGCTTGAGTGCCTGGATGACGCGGCGCATTGAAGCGCGGGTTCCGATCAACGGGCGTTTCGTCGAGGTGGATGGCGAGCGCTTTCATTATGTCGAAGAGGGCAAGGGTCCGCCGCTGGTGATGATCCACGGGCTGATGGGCAGCAGCCGTAACCTCACGTATGCCTTGTCCGGTCAGTTACGAGAGCATTTTCGCGTGATCACCGTTGACCGGCCGGGGTCCGGCTATTCCAGCCGACACAGCGGCACGGCCGCAGACTTACCGGGTCAGGCCCGACAAATCGCGGCCTTTATCAACACGCTCGACTTGGGCAAGCCATTGGTACTGGGCCATTCCCTGGGTGGCGCGATTGCTCTGGCGCTGGCCCTCGACCATCCCCATGCGGTGTCCGGGCTGATACTGGTAGCGCCCCTGACCCACCCGCAACGCATGTTGCCGCTGGTGTTCCTGTCATTGGCGGTGCGCCCGGCCTGGCTGCGACGCTGGATGGCCCACACCCTGACGATGCCCGTCGGCCTGCTGAGTAAAAATGCGGTGGTCAAAGGCGTTTTCGCCCCCGATGCCGCACCGCCGGACTTCGCCACCCGGGGCGGCGGGCTGCTGGGCATGCGTCCGGACAACTTCTATGCCGCGTCCACCGAAATCAACCAGGTCAACGACCACCTGCCCGACATGGTCAAGCGCTACCCGCAACTGACCTTGCCCATCGGGCTGATCTATGGCACCCGCGACAAGGTGCTCGACTTTCAGAAACACGGCCAGGCACTGGCGAGCAAGGTGCCAGGGCTGAAAATGCAAGTGGTCGAAGGCTGTGGGCATATGTTGCCGATCACCGCGACAGAGCGGGTGGCGGCGCTGGTGGAGCAGGTCGCCAAGCGCGTCCGGCCCGGGGCAGGCATCAGGCTGTTGCACCCACCCAAGGCCCTGGCGAGTAGATAAGGGTGCACCCGACTTGCGGTTCAAAGGCGTTGATGCCTGCCCTAGACACCTGACCAGACGGCTGAAAAGAGACTGCCCGGTCACGGTAACAAGGGCTGGAGAAACTAGTTGACGACCTAACGATTCCGCGCTATTTATTTAAAAAAATTATTTCAATGTGTAATTTGAAATTATTTTTGAAATGCCTAAGAGCGAATAAAATAATGAAAAAAACGTCTTTTATCGCATGGTTGATTTCTCGGGGCAGTCAGCGCTCCGTAAACCTGTTTGCTGCCCCAATGCACACCGAATGTGTACGGAGGTTGCCATGAATCAGACCCTGGCCGCCCCGCACGTCTGGACCGACGGTAAGCGCCACCTGTGGTGGCTCGGCATCATGCCACTGGCAACCCCCTTGCTCTCCGGCGCCCTGGCGATCGGTACCGGCGTACAGCAATTGTGGTGGGTGGGTGTGCTGGTGATCTTCGGCCTGATCCCCCTGATCGACGGCCTGCTCGGCGAAGATGTCAGCAACCCGCCTGAATCTGCCGTCAGCAACCTTGAATCCCAACGTTACTATCGCTGGATCGTCTACACCGGCGTGCTGTTTGTGATCTCTTCAGTGATTATCACCGGCTGGCTGGCCGCCGGTGGCATCGACTGGATCATCAACGGCGGCCTGCTGAACGCCACGGCCACACTTGAGCCGTCGAGCTGGCTGGCCAAGGCTGCTGCATTCGTCACCGCACGCACTGAACTGCATGGCCACATCAGCGTGTTCACTTACCTGGGTATGGCAATGTCCACCGGCGCTGCCACGGGTATCGCGATCAACACCGCCCATGAACTGGGGCACAAACCCAAGCCCCTGGAAGTGTTCCTGGCCAAGGTCACCCTGGCGCCGACGTTCTACGGGCACTTCTACACCGAACATAACCGCGGCCATCACGTTCGGGTCGCCACCCCGGAGGATCCCGCCAGTTCGCGGCTGGGGGAAAGTTTTTGGGCATTCCTGCCGCGTTCGGTGTGGTTCAGCGCCGTGTCGGCCTGGAACCTGGAGCGCGAACGCCTGCGCAAACTCGGTTTGCCGGCCTTGCACTGGAAGAACGCCGTGCTCAGTGCCTGGATGTACAGCGTGGTGTTGTGGGGCGCGATGATTGCCTGGTTGGGCGCGGCGGTGATTCCGTTCCTGATCATCCAGGGCATCTACGGGTTTTCGTTGCTGGAAGTGGTGAACTACGTCGAGCATTACGGCCTCAAGCGCCAGAAGTTGCCCAATGGCCGTTACGAACGCTGCTCGCCGCGCCATTCATGGAACAGTAACCGGATTGTCACCAATATCTTCCTGTTCCAACTTCAGCGGCATTCCGATCACCATGCCAACCCCACGCGCAGTTATCAGTCGTTGCGCCACTTCGATGAGTCACCGCAACTTCCGTATGGTTACGCGAGCATGATTGTCTGGGCCTATGTGCCTTACTTGTGGCGACGTCGTATGGACCATCGGGTACTCAATCATTACGCCGGGGATATCACCCTGACCAATCTTCAACCGTCACAGCGTTTGAAGTATCTGGAGAAGTACAGCAACAGCGCCAAGCCGTTTTGAAATGAAGTAAGCAGTACGGGCGTACTCGGGATCTGTGTATCGCGCAGGTCCTTGTCGCCCCCAGTATCAGGTGCAAGAACGTGGTTTGACCCTACAAAAATAATTTCAAGGGAAGGACGTACACCATGCAAAGTTCTGCCAAGTTCACCGCCCACATCCTGCTGGCAGCGATGGGCCTGATTGTCTATCACCAGGCCCAGGCTGCCCGTATCGAACCTGCCGGCAGTGCCTTCACGGCTCAAGGGCCCATCAGCTTCTCCAAAGGCAAGCTGATCAGCGCCGACTGCACTATCAAGGTGGCCGGCAAGGTTGCAGCCGATGGCTCATCGGTGAATGTCGATAAAGTCGAGTTCGACGGTGGCCTCAAATGCAGCCGTGTCGAAGCGATCAACTTGCCCTGGGTGTTGGTCGCCAAAGATACAAAGAGTGGCTCGATGTCCAGGATCAGTGTCGATGTGCACGCCTTTGGCCTGGGCGGCAAGTGCGGCCCTTCAACCGCCGACGGTACTTGGGACAACGCCACCGGCAAGTTGGAAGCCGCCAATGTTGCTATTGGCGAAGACTGCAAGATCAACACGGTATCCATCAAGATGCCGGCCAACTTCAAAGTGGTCGAATAAACCGTTCCAACTGTTGCAGCGGTAAATGCATTGAAATTTGGCTGGAAAGGGAAGTTCTGCAGTTTCACCGTGACCTCTCGATCATGGCCATTACCCCTGGCGAAATGAATCGCCATAACATGTGAGGAAAAACAATGAAAAGCTTGAAAACTCTCGTGTCGCTCTCTGCCTTGGCTGTTTGCATGGGTGCTGCCTCCATGGCCAACGCCTATAGCATCACGCCGGTTAATTCTAACTTCACTGCGCCTGGCACCATTTCGGTGAAATCACCGTCGTCCTATCAGGCCACCGTTAACTGCACCGCGAACTTTACCGGCAACGTAGATGCCACTGGGGTAGCAAAAATCACCGGAGTAACGGTCAGCGGCAGCGGCCTTTGCGCATTGCCGAAAATCACTGGGTTGCCATGGACATTGACCGCCACCGGCCCAACCGCAGGTTCGGTCGCCAATGTTGGCTATACCATTGCCTCATCGGTTCTGTACCCGGCATCCAACTGTGGCCCATCGACCATCACCGTGGGCTACAGCGGTGGGGTGCTGACGGCGGCCAACCAAGGGCTTAGCGGCAGCTGCACCGTGGTGAGCTTGAGCGTGACCCCAAGCCCAACCTTCACCATCGTGCCTTGATGGCAGGTTGAAATGCGGGGTTGATCACCTGCTCAAAAACTGGCGCCTGAACCAGGCGCCAGTTCACCAATGGCCTGGCAGCAAGACGAACCGGCAGGGCCGGCTCAGAGAGATAACAATAAGGAGTGCCGCATGAATAATAAGAAACAACAGGTGTTGCTGGGGCTGGCACTGATAGGAGGTGCGATAGTTACCGCGCCTGTGCAGGCTGGCGGTTTTTCTACCCCTACTTACGGCGCGCCCGGTTGGGGCAGGGCGTTTGCCGGTGGCTCGTTATTCAAGAACGACCCTAGCTCGGCCTATAACAACCCGGCCGCCATGGCGTTTGTCGAACACAACGTCGCGCAATTCACGGTCGACTATGCGCGGATCAAGATCAAGTACAAAGGCAATGCCTCTGACTATGCCGGCAACCCGATTTCCAGTACGCCGTTGGACGAGAATGGTTTTCCCGACGGTGCAGCGACCGCGGTCAATAACAATGATGGGGGCCAGGGTGGCTTCACTGCCTGGCTGCCGACTGGCTTCATGGTGATGCCACTGGGCGATCGGTTCGCCTTCGGCTTGAGCCAGGTCGTGCCCCAGGGCATGCGCTCCACCTGGGATGAAGACTCCAAAGTGCGCGATTTTGCCGTGGATACCAAAATCGAAACCGTCGGGTTGACGGGCTCGTTGTCTTTCAAAGTCAACGACCAGTTTTCTATCGGTGGCGGCATGATCGTGCAACACAGCAAGGGGTTCGTCAGCCAGAACGTCGACCTGTTGTCTGCGGCGGCGGTGTCCGATTCCGAGCTGGGCGGCATCAATTTCCCGTCCGATGTGGGGCACGCGTTGATGCGCGTCAAGGTCGACAATATCTCGACTGGCTGGTTTGCCGGCGTGGTGTGGAAACCCACTGAACGCGACACCTTGGGCTTGAATTACCACGCCAAGATCAAAAACAAGATGACCGGCAAATACAACCTGTATGCCGATCAGTTTTCCTACAACCTCATGACGCAACCCAGCCCATTCGGGGGCACCGGCACGTTGGTCAACACCGCGTATCCAGGCCTGGAACTGGCACCAAATGGCGCCCATGCCAGTGTCCAGCTGGACATTCCTGCCACCGCCGGCCTGGACTGGGTGCATCAGTTCAATGATCGCTTGACCCTGGGCGCAAGCGTGACGTGGACCGAATGGTCATCGTTCAAGGACCTGACGCTCGACTCCGGAGACATGCGGATTGTCTCCATTCCCTACAACTACAAGAACACCTGGATGTACTCCCTCGGCGGTGATTATCGTGCGACCGATGAGCTGACCTTGCGAGCCGGTGTGGCGATTGATCAGACACCGACACGTAACTCCACCCGCGACCCACGGATTCCGGACGGCGACCGCACGTTCCTTTCCCTGGGGGCGGGTTACGACGTCAAAGCCGTCAAGGGGCTGAGCCTGGACGTGGCCTATTCCCACCAGTTCGTGCAGAAGGTCAACCTCAAGACCAAGAACATCGATCGCCTTGGCGGTGCGAGCCTGGATGGCAAGGCCGAGTCTTCCGGGGATGTAGTGAGTTTGTCGGCAACCTACGCGTTCTAGCGATACATGCGCAGAATGGAGGAGGGCGGCAAGCGCATCTTGCTGCCTTCCCCCAGGGCTTTTTTCTGACGGGCTTTGATGTTTCTCGGTAGTCCTTGAGCAGGCTGATTCGGTCAGCCATTTTTTTCGCCCAAGGATTAAATAAAAATTTCAAAACAAAATTTGAATTTAGTCTTTCAAGTTTGTAGTGTGGTTTTACGCCGCCGCGCAGCTCGACCTGCCTGTGCTCTGGCCACATCCCGAATCAAGTAGAGGTATCCCTATGCTTATCTGGTTATTGGTGGGTTTCGCAGCAGCGATTGCCCTGGCGTATCGACAAGCCGCCGCTACCCTGTGGCTGGTCACTGGCCTGGTTTGGCTGGCAGCGGGTTACCTGTTCAACGTCGTGGCCGGCCTGGGCACCGCCGTCGCGGCGGTACTGGTGGTGTTACCGGCCCTGGTGCTGGCGCTCAAACCCCTGCGCCGCACGCTGTTGACCAGCAAGGCCCTGGGCCTGTTTCGCACGATCATGCCGGCGATGTCCGACACCGAGCGTGCGGCCATCGAGTCCGGCACTGTGTGGTGGGATGCCGAGCTGTTCAGCGGCAAGCCCAACTGGCAGCGCCTGTTGCAAGCCGCGCCGGCCAGCCTGAGTGCGGAGGAGCAAGCCTTTCTCGACAATGAGGTCGAAACCCTGTGCGACATTGCCAACGACTGGGAAACCACCCAAGTCTGGCAGGACATGTCCCCCGAAGGCTGGCAATACACCAAGGACGCCGGGTTCCTCGGCATGATTATTCCCAAGCAATACGGAGGCAAAGGCTTCTCCCACTACGCCCACTCCCAGGTGGTGATGAAGCTGTCGACTCGCTGCTCGGCGGCGGCGATTTCGGTGATGGTGCCCAACTCCCTGGGCCCGGCCGAATTGCTGCTGCATTACGGCACCGACGCCCAGCGCAATTACTACCTGCCGCGCCTGGCGCGGGGTGAAGACATCCCGTGTTTTGCCTTGACCAGCCCGTATGCCGGCTCTGACGCGGGTGCGATCCCGGACCTGGGCATTGTCTGCAAAGGTCTGCACGAAGGCGAAGAAGTGCTGGGTTTCAAAGTGACCTGGGACAAGCGTTACATCACCCTTGGCCCGATTGCCACGGTACTGGGCCTGGCATTTCGCGCCGAAGACCCGGACGGCCTGCTTGGCGCGGCCGGTTCCCTGGGAATTACCTGTGCGTTGATCCCGACTTCTCATCCCGGGGTGAACAGCGGTCGTCGTCACTGGCCGCTGAATGCGGTGTTCCAGAACGGTCCTACCACCGGCAAGGACGTATTCATTCCACTGGAGTGGGTGATTGGCGGCCGTGAACAAGTCGGCAACGGCTGGCGCATGTTGATGGAGTGCCTGGCCGCGGGCCGGGCGATTTCCCTGCCTTCGGCGAACGTTGGCCTGGGCAAGGTCGCCGTGCGCGGCACTACGGCCTATGCGGCGATGCGCAAGCAGTTCGGCTTGCCCATCGGCAAGTTCGAAGGGGTGCAAGCTCCGTTGGCGCGCATGGCCGGGCATCTGTATGCCTGCGATGCGGTGCGCAAGGTGTCGGTAGCGTCCCTGGATGCCGGCGAGAAACCTTCAGTGATCTCGGCCATTGCCAAATACCACGTCACTGAGCGCGCGCGCATCATCGTCAACGACGGCATGGACATTGTCGCCGGCAAGGGCATCTGCATGGGGCCCAATAACTTCCTCGCCCGTGCCTATCAGCAAAGCCCCATCGCCATTACGGTGGAAGGCGCCAACATCATGACCCGCTGCCTGATCATCTTTGGCCAGGGCCTGATTCGTTGCCACCCCTATGTGTTGCGCGAAATGGAAGCGGCGCGCAACCCGGACCGGCGCAAGGCGCTGGAAGACTTCGACAGCGCGATGTTCGGCCATGTGAGTTTTGTACTGGCCAACACCGTGCGCGCAGCCGTGCATTCCCTGACTGGCGGGCGCCTGCTTGCCGCGCCAGCCAAGACCGACCCGGCGCTGGCGTCCTACTACCGTCAGGCCAATCGGCTGTCGGTGGTGCTGGCGTTGATCTCGGACATTTCCATGGGCGTGCTCGGGGGTGCCCTCAAGCGCAAGGAAAGTATCACCGGGCGTTTGGGGGATATTCTGTCGCAGCTGTACATCCTGTCGTGCGTGCTCAAGCGTTTCGAGGACGACGGCCGGCCCCAGGCAGATCTGCCGCTGGTGCATTGGGCGGCGCAGGACGCGTTGCTGCGCGCCCATGAAGCCTTGGCCGAAGTGCTCGACAACTACCCGTCGAAACCAGCGGCGACGGTGGTGCGCGCGTTGAGTTTTCCGTTTGGCATTCCCCTGCACAAACCGTCGGATCGTCTGTTGGCGCAAGTGGCCGATGTGGTGCAAACCCCTGGGGAAACCCGCGACCGCTTGCTGGCCAATTCCTACATACCGCGCCCGGAAATCGACAAGCTGGCCTACGGCGAATTGGGCTTTCGTTTACTGCCACAGGTGGAGTCGATCGAGGCTCGGCTTAAACCCGCCATCAAGCAAGGTTTGCTTGGCCCGCTGCCGATTTCGGCCACGGCCTTTACCGAATGGCGCGTCAAGGCGCGGGCGCTGGACTTGATCAGCGACGACGAGGACGCCTTGCTGGGCCGCTATGTGGAATACGCCGACCACGGTATCCAGGTGGATGACTTCCCCCAGGACTTTGGTTTGCTGGAGGCGTTGCAGCAGCGCAAGCAGGCGCTCGAACCGACCGCCAAACGGCGCAGCAGCCAAAGCGAAAACGCCCCGGTGAATTGACAGTGTGGGAGGGGGCTTGCCCCCTCCCACATTTGATTGGGTTTACAAGGCAAATGTGTGGTGTGAGTGAGTGCTTACCATGAGTGACAACTACCTTTCATTCGTCAACTCCCCCTGGGGCCGTCGCCTGGCCCAGGCTATTGGCTTGCCGCAACCCTTGCCGCTGCAGCGTTATCGCAGCGGCCAGGCCGGGCTGGCCAACCCGGTGATCATCGCCGGGGCAGGGCGCCTGGCGGCGTCGGTGCTGCGTAACTTCAGCGCCACCGACACCGTCGCCGCCACGGCGGCAACCCTCAAGGCGCCGTCGACGGTCAAGGTGCAAGGCGCAGTGTTTGATGCCAGTGGCGTGGTCGATCTGCAACAGTTGGACGAGCTCTACCTGTTCTTCCACGCCAATGCCAAACGCCTCGGTCAACATGGCCGAGTGGTGGTGCTCGGCACCGCGCCGGAACACTGCCAGGGCTTGCCCCAAGCCATCGCCCAGCGCGCCCTCGAGGGTTTGGTGCGCTCGCTGGCCAAGGAGCTGCGTCGGGCGATCACCGTGCAATTGTTGTATGTGGCGCCGGGTGCCGAGGAGGCATTGGACAGTAGTTTGCGCTTCTTCCTCTCACGCCGCTCTGCCTATGTATCGGGGCAGGTGGTGCGCCTGGAAAAACCTGTGGATGGCAACACCACCGTCAATTGGGACAAACCCTTCGCCGGTCGCCGTGCCTTGGTCACCGGTGCTTCCCGAGGCATCGGCCTGGCCATCGCCCAGGTGCTGGCGCGTGACGGCGCCCATGTGGTGTGCGTGGACGTGCCCCAGGCCCAGCAAGCCTTGCAACAGGCCGCCGCCAGCGTCGGCGGGTCGTCGTTGCCCCTGGACATCACCGCCGCCGATACTGCCGCGCTGTTGCAAGCCCATGCCAACCAGTACGGTGGCTTTGATGTGGTGGTGCACAACGCCGGGATCACGCGTGACAAGACCATCGCCAAGATGACTGAAGCCGCCTGGCGCAGCGTGATGGCGGTCAACCTCCAGGCGCCGTTGCAGCTCAGTGAAGCCTTGCTCGACAACCAGGGCATCAACGCCGGTGGGCGCATCATCTGCGTGTCGTCGATCTCAGGGATTGCCGGCAACCTGGGGCAAAGCAACTACGCCACCTCCAAGGCGGGCGTGATTGGCCTGGTGCAAGGTCTGGCACCGCATGCGGCGGCCCGGCAGGTCACAGTGAATGCGGTGGCGCCCGGTTTTATCGAAACCCAGATGACCGCGAAGATCCCGTTGATGATCCGTGAGGCCGGGCGGCGCATGAATTCATTGTCTCAGGGCGGGCAGCCCATTGATGTGGCCGAGACCATCGCCTGGCTCGCTCATCCTGCGTCGGGCGGAGTGAATGGCCAGGTCGTGCGAGTGTGTGGCCAAAGCCTGTTGGGAGCCTGAAGCGATGGACTATGTGACACAGATTATCGACCCGCCGCCGTCGCGCACGCAGCTGCTGCTCGACGGTATGCGCGCTATGCGCAAGCCCAAGCTCGACGGTGCGCCGCTGTTACCCACGGCGTGCCTGGTGCGCTCCGCGGTGGCGCTTTCCCCCGCGGGTATCGCCGCTTACGCACGGGCCTGTGGCTTTCGGCGTGAACAGGGCGTGCCGCTGTCCTACCCTCATGTGTTGGCGTTCCCACTGCATTTGATGCTGCTGACCCGGCCAAGCTTCCCGTACCCGGCCAGCGGCATGGTGCACCTGGCCAATCGCATTCGCCAGCACCAACGCCTGCACGAGGGCCAGGCGTTGCGCGTGGAGGTGTACTGCGAGCGCTGGGTCGCGCATCCCAAGGGGCAGGCGCTGAGTATCGCCACCCGGGCCTACGGTGCTGACGTCCTGGTGTGGGAAAGCGACAGCCTGTACCTGCGTCGTGACGTCGATGACCCCGTGGGCGAACCCTGGAGTGACCCTTTGCCGCTGCAGGAAGACGGTTTGTTGCGTACCCAACGCTGGGTGTTGCCGGCTGACCTGGGGCGACGCTTTGCCAAGGTCTCGGGGGATTTCAATCCGATTCACACCTCGGTCATTGGCGCCAGGCTCTTTGGTTTTCGCCGTGCCATCGCCCATGGCATGTGGACGCTGGGCCGTGCATTGGCGGCGCAACAACCGCCCGGTGGCCTGGAGCAGGCGCAAGCGCATTGCGATTTCAAGTTGCCGATTTTCCTGCCTGGCCAGGTCGCCCTGTGGAGCCACCCGGTGACCGGCCCACGACGTGAGTTCGAAGTGCGCAATTTCGCCGGGGACAAACCCCATATGCGCGGGCTGTTTATTTGGAAAGAGAACCAGTGATGAGTGACTACAGCTTCAACCCGGCGCCAACTCGCCGCGTGGCGATTATCGGCGGCAATCGCATTCCGTTTGCTCGCTCCAACACGGTGTATGCCCATGACAGCAACCAGGATCTGCTGGTCGCCGCTCTCCAGGGCCTGGTCGACCGTTACAAGCTGCATGGCCAACGCGTGGGCGAATTTGCCGCTGGGGCAGTGATCAAGCATTCGCGGGATTTCAACCTGGCCCGTGAAGCGCTGTTGTCCACCACACTGTCGCCGCAAACCCCGGCCTATGATGTGCAGCAAGCCTGCGGCACCGGGCTTGAAGCTGCGCTGCTGGTGGCGAATAAAATCGCTCTGGGCCAGATCGAAGTCGGCATTGCCGGTGGCGCCGACACAACCTCCGACGCGCCTATCGGCATCAACGAATCCTTGCGCCATACCTTGCTTGCGGCCAATCGCGCCAAGGGTATGGGCGACAAGCTCAAGCAACTCCTCAACGTACGCCCGTCGATGTTGTTCAAGCCGCTGCTGCCGCGCAATGGCGAGCCGCGTACGGGGCTGTCCATGGGCGAGCACTGCGAAGAAATGGCCAAGCGCTGGCAGATCAAGCGCCTGGCCCAGGACGAGTTGACCCTTACCAGCCACCAACGATTGGACGCGGCCTATAACCGCGGTTTTTTCGACGACCTGATCAGCCCCCATCGCGGCCTGGCCCGCGACAATAACCTGCGTGCCGATATCAGCCTGGAGAAACTGGCGGGCCTGTCGCCGGTATTCGATCGCCAGAACGGCACGCTCACTGCCGGCAACTCCACGCCCTTGACCGATGGCGCCTCGGTGGTGCTGCTTGCCAGCGAAGAATGGGCTACCGCCAATGGCTGGCCGGTGCTGGCTTACTTGCGCACGGGTGAGACGGCGGCGGTAAATTTTGTCGACGGCACCGAGGGCCTGCTGATGGCACCGGCCTACGCCGTGCCGCGCATGTTGCAACGGGAAGGCTTGAGTTTTGCCGACTTTGATTTATTCGAGATACACGAAGCGTTTGCCGCCCAGGTGCTGTGTACGCTCAAAGCGTGGGAAGACCCTGAATATTGCCGCGAGCGGCTCGGCCTTGATGCACCCCTGGGCACCATCGAGCGCAGCAAGATGAACGTCAACGGTGGCTCACTGGGCTGCGGCCATCCTTTCGCGGCCACTGGCGGTCGGCAATTGGCGGCGCTGGCCAAGGCGATCCATGAACGTGGTGGCGGTCGCGGCCTGATCTCGATCTGTGCGGCGGGTGGGCTGGGCATTACCGCCATCGTCGAAAAGTAACGCTTTTAAAAACAACAATAAGGACACTGCCATGAACGCTATCAGCCTGGAACACACCGAACGTATCTGGTTGAACACTTACCTGCCCGGCGTTCCAGCCGATATCGAGGCCGGGATCGAGGCGTATCCGTCGCTGCGTGAAGTGTTCCTGGAGCATCTGGAAAAGTTCAGCGAGCGGGTGGCCTACGTCAGCATCGGCACCGAAATGACCTACGCCGACTGGCGGGTTCAGGGCATCGCCTTTGCCGCCTGGTTACAGGGCCAGGGCGTAAAGAAGGGCGACCGCGTGGCGCTGATGATGCCCAACTGCTTGCAATACCCGATCTGCCTGTTGGGCACGATCCTGGCCGGTGCCGTGGTGGTCAACGTCAACCCGTTGTACACCGCCCATGAACTCAAGCACCTGCTCAAGGACAGCGGCGCCGAAACCGTGGTGATCTTCGAGAACTTCGCCCACACCCTGGAAAAAGCCATGGCCGGCAGCAGCGTCAAGCGCGTGGTGCTAGCGGCTATCGGTGATTTGCTGGGGACCTTCAAGGGCGCTGCGATGAACTTTATCCTGCGCCGCGTGCAGAAGCAGGTGCCAGCCTTCACGCTGCCCGGCGCGCTGCGCTTCAACCAGGTGCTCAAACAGGGCAGGGGGTTGCACCACTTGCCGGTTGCGTTGGATCGCGATGAACTGGCCTTCCTGCAGTACACCGGCGGCACTACCGGCGATGCCAAGGGCGTGATGCTCAGCCATCGCAATATCATTGCCAACCTGCTGCAAGCCAAGGCCTGGGTCGGCGACCAACTGGACCAGCACAAGCAGGAAACCAATGTGACTCTGCTGCCGCTTTACCACATCTTTTCGCTGACCGTGAATTGCCTGATGTTCATGTGCCTGGGCGGGCGCAATATCCTCATCGCCAACCCGCGGGACGTGAAGCGGGTGCAGATGATCCTGCGCAAAGAGCGCTTCAACGGGATTGCCGGGGTTAACACGCTGTTTAATGGCTTGCTGGAGAACAAGGAATTCTGCTCGCGGGATTTTTCCGACCTGCGCCTGGTGATCGCCGGCGGTATGGCCACCCACACCGCGGTGGCCAAGCGCTGGAAGGAGGTGACCGGGCTGCCGATCATCGAAGGCTACGGGCTGACCGAGTGTTCGCCGGTGGTGAGCATCAGCCCTATCGATATTTCGCGTATGCGCGAGATGGAATTCACCGGCAGCATCGGCGTGCCGTTGCCGTCGACCTGGGTACGTTTCATGCGCGAAGACGGCGAGCTGGCTGACATCGGCGAGCAAGGCGAGCTGCAAGTACGTGGCCCGCAAGTGATGCAGGGCTACTGGAAGCGGCCCAAGGAAACCGCTGAGGTATTGGATGCCGACGGTTGGCTGTCCACGGGCGATATCGGGGTGATGGACGCGCGCGGCTATATTCGCCTGGTGGACCGCAAGAAGGACATGATTCTGGTCTCGGGTTTCAATGTGTACCCCAATGAAATCGAGGATGTGGTGGCGATGCACCCGGGTGTCGCAGAAGTGGCGGCGATCGGTGTGGAAGATGCCGTGAGTGGGGAGAAGGTCAAGATCATCGTGGTGCGCAAGGATCCGGCCCTGACCCAGGAGCAGATTCTTGCGCATTGCCGGGAATACCTGACGGGGTACAAGGTGCCCCGGTATGTGGAGTTTCGCAGTACCGAGCTGCCCAAGACGACTGTTGGCAAGGTACTGCGGCGCGCATTGCGCTGACTCGGTTCACCGGGGCTCGCCAATCGTCAGAGGTAACCATCTTCCCGGAAATTGAGACCAATGACATCCTCGCTGTGGATCGGTCGGATGCTTTTGATCAAAAAGTCAGTCTTGCCATTTCCCGTCAAATCGACACCGAGTAAGTACCTATTGGTTTTTGGGTTGAATGTCAGGATGGTATCGCCCGGTTGTCCGCTGTACTGAGTGACGTAGTTGAACTTGAGCTGCGTGTTTTCGCTCAGGCTGCTCAAGTCGATCTTGTCCTGGCCTGTGGTGAAGTCCATGAGCAAGTCGGCGTTGTTGCGCAGCGAGTCGCTGGCGGCATGATAAGTGAAAGTGTTGAAGCCACCGTTTCCGGTCAGAATGTCGGCTCCGCCACCTCCGGTCAGGACGTTGTCCGCACTGTTTCCGGTAATACGATCGTTGCCTGTGCCGCCTTTGGCGTTTTCGATAAGGGTTTGGGCGCTGATGTGCACGTTGTCAGTCAAACCACCCACGCTGGAACGCGAATCCGGAGCCAGGTTGATTCGCTGATTTTGCGCGAAGCCAGAGAAGTCCAGCGTGTCATTGCCTTGTTTGTCGTGCACGCTGAAACCGGGCTTGTCGGTGGGAGAGGTCAGGCTGGTTTCAGGCTTGCCGGTATTGGAATTGAAGCCATAAACAGTGTCGGCGACCTCGCACTCGGGATGTGAAGGCGTTACTGGGGGCTTGGGTACCGGCTTGGGGACTGGAGTCGTTGTAGGTTCTGTCTCAGGCTCTGGTTGAGGTGGCGTTACCGGGGGCGTGGGTACCGGTTTGGGGACTGGAGTCGTTGTAGGTTCTTTCTCAGGCTCTGGTTGAGGTGGCGCAACTGGCGTGGCACTGGTCAAAATATCCTCGGGTTTTATGGGCTTTTCACTCAGAATCACCAGCATGGAATAGGGGTCGCCAGTTACATTCATGGTCAGCCTGTAGCGCTTGATACTCTCATCGTAGTCCAGCGTCAGTTCACCTTTCTTCCCCGTGTGCCGGTCAACAAACGTGGGTTTCTGGATGCCCGCATCTTTCAACATAGTTGACAGATCAATCTTGTCGATGCCACTTGTGAAGTCTGTGAGTGTATCGGGATTTTCACCCGATGAGTCGCTGACACTGTTATATACAAACGTATCTGCGCCACCTCCACCGGTCAGCGTGTCGCCGCCAGCACCTCCCCTCATGCGATTGTTGACATTATTGCCGATCAGCACATCGTGCCCGGAGCCGCCAATGGCGTTTTCAATAACAACGCCCTTGGCAATTGATACATTACCCTCACGGCCGCCGACATCCGAGAGTGTTCCCGCGTTCAAGTTTATCCTTTGATTTTTTTTGAAACCGGAAAAATCCAGAGTGTCCTCGCCGCCGTTATCCCAGACACAAAAGAACGGCAAGTCGTTGGGGGAAGTCAACGTATAGTGGTCGCGCTCTGTGTTGGAGTTGAAACCGTAGGTCGTATTGCCTTTACGGGTTTCGTCGTTGGCCTTGTATCGCAGATGAGCGCCGGCAATATCGTGCATCATCGGGGTTTGGGAAGAGTCCGCGACGAAGGAGTTTTTACTGTTTTCATAGGGGCGAAACATGGTGAAACCATAACTCATAGTGCTATAGACGTCGCTGCTTTGAGGGAGGTCAAGGTCCGGATGCTCAAGTCCCAAGGTGTGTCCGATTTCGTGGACCATTGCCGCATGTAGCCCAGCCCCTTCATTTTTTCCGATGTCTATCCTCTGAGCGCCGTAAGCATTTGGCAACGTAGCGCTACCGCCCCCGCCTGAGACTTCCCGAACTGACAGGTGAGTGTCAGCATTTTTGCCATTTTCGACAAACTTGACTTTTATAACATCTTCCCAAGACTGAAGTGCCTGCCTGAATGCTCTTTTCTTGGCCTCGCTGAATTCGCTAAGTGTATAGGAGATCGTTATTTGTCCGTCACCATTGCGATCTTTTATTTTATAGTTGCTTCGAGTGAGGCTTTTGGCAACTTCATTGGAAGGGTCGGAAGAGGGTGAGTTACTGGCGGGTAACTTGGAAGTTCCGGTTGTCACAGGAAGCGGTTTTGCGGGCGGGCAATAAACGCGAATGGACGACATGATAGAGGCTCTTGAGTAAGTGGATATTAGTTGCTGGCCATGCTTGCAATTGATATTTAAGGCAGGGGTAAGTTAGACGCTTTTTGGAGGGTGCTCTAGGGGTACAGTATTTCGATATATGATTGTGTTGTTAGGTAACTGCGGCCGTGTTACTGGTGTGCTAAGTGTTGTCGGAATAATTACTTTGTGGGGGAGGCGGCAAGATATTTAAGCGAAGGGTGACGGTTAACTTGTCAGGCAGAATAGGCGTTGAATGAGGCGTGCGTTCATGTTTTCGTTATTTAGCAAGCAAGCAATGAGTGCGCGTAAAGAACATGCAACACTGAGTGACGTCGCCCGTAGACAGGGCGACGTGATTGATTATTTGCACCGTGATTGATTAAAGCGCGCTGACCTTGACCCAACGTTCTTCGAGGGCTGCTACGCGAATCGCTGTTGCCAACCGCTCCACCTCCCATGCAGCCTCGAAGTCCGTGCCATCCGCACCTTGCCCCGCCAGCGCCATGATCAACTCCTGCACCTCCAGCGTCTTCAACTCGTTGTAGCCCAACTGATGCCCCGCCGCCGGGCTGAACGCCGCATAGCCGGGCAGCGCAGGGCCGGCCAGCACGCGTTGGAAGCCGTCCTGGCCGACGCGGTGCAGGCGCAGTTCATTCAAGCGCTCCTGATCGAATGCCAAGGTACCTTTGGTGCCGCTTATCTCAAAGCACAGGTGGTTTTTGTAGCCGTGTTTGAGCCAGCTGCTGCTCACCGTGCCGCGTGCACCATTGGCGAAGCGCAGCAGGGCGTGCACCTGGTCATCCACGGCGATGGATTTCAAATCAGTGCTGCCTTGGGTAGCGGGGCGCTGAGCATGCACGGTCTGGGTATCGGCACACACACTGACCACATCGCCCACCAGGTAACGGGCCATCGACAGCAAATGGCTGCCCAGGTCAGCCAGAGCACCACCGGCGTGGCCCACTTCGCAGCGCCACGACCACGGCGAGACTGGGTCGGCCATGAAGTCTTCGCTGAACTCACCCTGGAAGCTGATGATCTGGCCCAGCTCACCCCGGGCTAGCATCTGGCGCGCCAACACGATCATCGGGTTGTGCTGGTAGTTGTAGCCCACTCGCGTCACCACCCCGGCGCTGCTGGCTGCACGGCGCATGGCATCGGCTTGCTCCAGGCTGATGGCCAGGGGTTTCTCGCAATACACCGCTTTGCCCGCCGCAATCGCGGCCATGGCCATGGGGTAGTGCAGGTGGTTGGGGGTGGTGATGGCCACGACATCGACCTTGGGGTCCTCGATCAGCGCCTGCCAATCGCCATGGGCCTGGGCAAAACCCCAGGCCGTTGCGCAGCGTCGGGCGCGCTCGGTGTCGGCATCGGCCAGGGCAGCAAGCTTTAGCTGTACCGGCAACTCGAACACTGTGCGCGCATTATTGAACGCCAACGCGTGGGCACGGCCCATGAAGCCTGTGCCGATCAAGCCGATTCCGAGTTCACGCATAGCCGTGGTCCTTTGGATTATTGTTTTCAGGGATGGCATTAATGGAATAAAAATTCGTAAATATCAATAGTTGGAATAAAAATTCACTCATCACTTCAGTTGATATGAACCTATTCAGCCGTAGCCAAACGCCGCCAGTTAACAAAAGATAACGTAGCGCCGATTGTCAGACGATTCCAAAGCCCGATAGGATGGCCCGTGCTGACTCCAGGCGCTCTAGATTGCAGGTTTCAACGTCCTGGAAGATAAGCCGACCTAACAATAATAAATGGGAGAAAGGTCTATGAGTGAGCCTGTCATGGGTTGGGTTGTTTGCCGCCCACGCGCCGCACGCAGGGTTGCGTTGCTGGCCACAGCGCTCTCGCTGCTTGCCGGTGCGGTGTTGTCTACGCCCGTGCTGGCCGCCAGCGATACCTCCGCCGCCGCGGTATTTGCGATTCAATCCCCCAAGGCCGCCAAAGGCTTGATGATCGATGTGGTTCACGCCGGCAAGCGCCTGGTGGCGGTCGGTGATCGTGGGCATATCCTGTATTCCGATGACCAGGGCAACACCTGGACCCAAGCCAAAGTCCCCACCCGGCAACTGCTCACGGCGGTGTTTTTCGTCGATGACAAACAGGGCTGGGCCGTCGGCCATGATGCGCAAATTCTTGCCAGTTCCGATGGCGGCGCCACTTGGACTCAGCAATATGAAGACCTCAAGCGCGAAGCGCCGCTACTCGATGTGTGGTTCAACGATGCCAGGCACGGACTGGCCGTCGGCGCCTACGGTGCGTTGATTGAAACCACCGACGGCGGCACCACCTGGGCCGACGTCAGTGACCGCCTCGATAACGAAGACCAGTTTCACCTCAACGCCATTGCCCGGATCAAGGGCGCCGGCCTGTTTATCGTCGGCGAACAGGGCAGCATGTTCCGCTCCAGCGACGATGGCCAAACCTGGGAGAAACTCGAAGGCCCCTACGAGGGCTCGTTGTTTGGCGTGATCAGTACGGCGCAGCCGCAGACCCTGCTGGCTTATGGCTTGCGCGGCAATCTCTACCGCTCCACGGATTTCGGCAGCACTTGGGAGCAGGTCGAACTCAATGCCACACGCGGTGCGCTTGAGTTCGGCCTGTCTGGCGCCACCTTGCTTGATGATGGCGCCATCGTCGTGGTCGGCAACGGTGGCAGCGTGGTGGTCAGTCATGACGACGGCCAGACGTTCAGCGTGTTCAATCGCCCGGACCGGATTTCACTCTCGGCAGTCACAGCCGCAGGCAATGGCAACTTGATTCTGGTGGGGCAGGGTGGCGTTCGTGTCGCCACGCCCGCCGGCGCCGAACTCGTAAAACAATAAGAAGGGCGGGGAACGCATGAGCAGTCATCACAACGATAAAGCGACCTTTCTTGAGCGCCTGATTTTTAACAATCGCCCGGCGGTGATCGTCATCTGCCTGCTGGTGAGCATTTTCCTGTTCTGGCAGGCGACGTTGATTCGCCCGTCTACCAGCTTTGAAAAGATGATCCCCCTCAAGCACCCCTTCATCGAAAAGATGATGGAGCACCGCAACGACCTGGCCAACCTGGGCAACACCGTGCGCATTTCGGTGGAGGCGAAGGATGGGGATATCTTCACCAAGGACTATATGGAGACCCTGCGTCAGATCAATGACGAGGTGTTCTACATCTCCGGCGTCGATCGTTCGGGCCTCAAGTCGCTGTGGAGCCCCAGCGTGCGCTGGACCGAAGTGACCGAAGAAGGCTTTGCCGGCGGTGAAGTGATCCCGCAGAGCTACAACGGCTCGCCGCAAAGCCTCGACCAACTGCGCAACAACGTGCTCAAGTCCGGCCAGGTCGGGCGTTTGGTGGCTAACGATTTCAAGTCGAGCATTGTCGATATCCCGTTGCTGGAGTCCTACCCTGACCCGCAGGACCAGGGCAAGCTACTGGCCCTGGACTACCAGAAGTTTTCCCACGAGCTTGAGGACAAGATCCGCAACAAGTTCGAGGCGCAAAACCCTAATGTAAAAATCCACATTGTCGGCTTTGCCAAGAAAGTCGGAGACCTGATCGACGGCCTGATCATGGTGGTGCTGTTCTTTGGCGTGGCCTTTGGCATCACCCTGGTCCTGTTGCTGTGGTTCACCAACTGCCTGCGCAGCACCATCGCAGTGTTGAGCACCACATTGGTGGCGGTGGTATGGCAATTGGGTCTGATGCATGCCGCCGGTTTCGGGCTGGATCCCTACTCGATGCTGGTACCGTTCCTGATCTTCGCCATCGGTATTTCCCACGGCGTACAGAAGATCAACGGTATCGCCCTGCAATCCGGTGAGGCCGACAACGCCCTGACGGCTGCGCGCCGCACGTTCCGGCAACTGTTCCTGCCGGGGATGATCGCGATTCTCGCGGATGCGGTCGGCTTTATTACCCTGCTGATCATTGATATCGGCGTGATCCGTGAACTGGCCATTGGCGCATCGATCGGCGTGGCGGTGATCGTGTTCACCAACCTGATCCTGCTGCCGGTGGCGATTTCCTACGTTGGCATCAGCAAACGCGCCATCGCCAAAAGCAAGAAAGATGCGAACCGCGAACATGCGTTCTGGCGCCTGCTGTCCAAATTCGCCAGCCCGAAAGTCGCACCGGTCTCGATTTTCCTGGCCTTGATCGCCTTTGGTGGCGGCCTGTGGTACAGCCAGAACCTGAAGATCGGCGACCTCGACCAAGGCGCACCGGAACTGCGCCCGGACTCGCGCTACAACAAAGATAACAACTTCATCATCAGCAACTACTCCACCAGCTCCGACGTGCTGGTAGTGATGGTCAAGACCCGTGCCGAAGGTTGCTCGCGCTATGAAGCCATGGCGCCCATCGACCAGTTGATGTGGAAGATGCAGAACACCGAGGGTGTGCAGTCGGCGATCTCGTTGGTGACCGTATCCAAACAAATGATCAAAGGCATGAACGAGGGCAACCTGAAATGGGAAACCCTGTCGCGTAACCCCGACGTACTGAACAACTCCATTGCCCGTGCCGATGGCCTGTACAACAACAACTGTTCCCTGGCGCCGGTGCTGGTGTTCCTCAACGATCACAAGGCCGAAACCCTCGACCGTGCGGTGCACGCTGTGCAGGACTTCGCCAAGGAAAACAACAAGGACGGCCTGGAGTTCATCCTCGCTGCTGGTAACGCAGGGATCGAAGCCGCCACCAACGAAGTGATCAAGGAGTCGGAACTGATCATCCTGATCCTGGTGTACCTGTGTGTGGCGACCATGTGCATGATCACCTTCCGGTCCTGGGCGGCGACTTTGTGCATTGTGCTGCCGCTGGTGCTGACCTCGGTGTTGGGTAACGCGCTGATGGCGTTCATGGGTATTGGCGTCAAGGTCGCGACCTTGCCGGTGGTGGCCCTGGGTGTGGGGATTGGCGTGGACTACGGTATCTACATCTACAGCCGTCTGGAAAGTTTCCTGCGTGCAGGTTTGCCGCTGCAAGAGGCGTACTACCAGACGTTGAAATCCACCGGCAAGGCTGTGCTGTTCACGGGTCTGTGCCTGGCTATCGGCGTGTGTACCTGGATCTTCTCGGCGATCAAGTTTCAGGCCGACATGGGCCTGATGCTGACCTTCATGTTGTTGTGGAACATGTTCGGCGCGTTGTGGCTACTACCCGCACTCGCGCGGTTCCTGATCAAGCCTGAGAAACTGGCGGGGCAGAAGGGCAATTCGTTGTTTGCGCATTGAGTCAATGCAAAAAGCCGCACTGTGCGGCTTTTTGCAGAGCGTCAGTTGATCAGCCTCACAGATCCAGAAAGAGCTTCTGGTCCAACGGGGCTGTAATACTGGTTTTGGTTATTTTCTCCACGACGCCATTGTTTCCTGCTTCTCTAATCAAGTCCTTTTGGGTCTTGTAGCGTTGGGATGGGATTTTCAGATGCGCAGCGTTGTGGTCGGCTCGCTTCCAGCCTTTCTGCGGATAGTGGAAGTGGGCATACCACAACGGTTCGACTTCGCCTTTTTTGCGAACTTGGTACTCGGTGAGAAAGTCGTTTGGCTTTAATTGGAAGTCCCGCTTTACCAGGTTGATATCGACAAAGCGATGGGTCCACAAGAAGTCGACATTTTCCGCTGTCGGCGGCTGAACCAGAAAGCCGTCTGCGGCGTGTTGACGGGCCTTTTGCAGCAGCTCATCTGCGGCGGCCCTCCATTGTGCAACTAAGTCGGCGGTTTCCGGTCTGGCTCTATGGCTGGCTTCGGCTTGATCCGCTGTCTCCCTGAGTTTATTGGCCAGCGGCTCTAGCATATCGTTCCAATCCTTGGGGGCAACAGTATCGCGCCGCGCCGGATCGTTAAGTTTGCGTTTCTGGAAAAGAATTGACTGCTCCTCTTTCGCCGCGTCACTCATCAGCTTTTGTGCCTCGCTCTTATAGTTCGCCAGGGACCTCGGGGGGGAGGTAAGGCGGGGAGGTGTGGGCTGCCCACGGATGATCTTCACCCACCCACGATCATTCGCGTGTTCGCTATAACTCTCCATGGGTTGGCCGCTTTGTGGGTCTATCACATCGACAATGTCAAAGGTCTGGCCCGGTTCCGGAGCGCGCAGGGTGCCGATCAAGGTCTCATTGTCTTCAGTCTTGAATACGCGTTGATTACTCGGTTTGGCCCGTTGGTCGCTGCGTGGGGGCGCTTTTGGAATTAGAAACTGCTCTTCTTCGACGACTTGGACCAACTCGGCTTCCGCTTCGGCGATGAGCTCATTGAGCACCTCGGTGAAACGCTGGTGGTATTGCGCCCGAAAGAGTTCTGGGTGCTCCTCCTGCATAAGGAGGCTGTCGCTCAATACCTGTTTGTATTTAGTGATAATGGTAGTCAGCGCGGCATTGCGTTCGCTCAAGGTGTAGCCGGTGTATTGGCGCAGATCGTTAAAAGCGACTATTTCGGTTTTCAGGGATTCTGTCAGGAAGCGCTTCATCTGCAGGCGATCAGTTGCCCCTGCGCTGCGGGCAGACCATGTCGTGGTTAGTAATTTGAGGAACGACATCCTATTCAGTTTTGATGTCAGTATTCTGGCGGCGGGAGGGGAGGTGTATCGCTCTTTGATGTACTCCTCGGCGTTTTTATTACCGAAGGGGGAGTCGTTCTTCCACTGATCAAATGTGTCACTGACCGCCTGCTTCGACGCCAATAGGTTTTCAGTAGCGTGATAGGCCATTTCGGATACTTGCATCAATTCATCGTAAGCGATCTCGGAGTCGTTATTGGACTGCCGTATCAACTCCTCCAGCGAGGCGCCGTTCACTCCAACGTGGCGGGCGTCGTTGGCCAGCTTCGTGTAAACGTCATCTATTTCAGTCAGGGCGTGCAGGACTTTTTCGTACACCTCTGAGCGGTCCTCTTTGAATTTGGACAGGTCGTCGACCCCGCCGAATTTTTTGGGTGCAATGATTTCAATGGCTTTTTCGCCAGCCACCTTTAGGGTTTGTGTCAGCGGCTTGAGCGCCTGAAGTTGCTGGTCCAGGTTGCTCTTGAGCCGCTCGGAGACCTCGTACTGTTCTAGATAGGGCGCAAGAAATCGCTGTGCCGAACCCTCACTCCTGGATAGGTTGCGAAGCGTCTTGAGTTTTTTTCGAGCGGCCTCGTAGTCGGAGAGGCTGGTTTGGATTTCTTTGAGTGCGCTTTCATGGGCTTCTACCACTTTGGTCAATTCCCGCGTGCTGCGCTGGAAGTTCGCTTTTGCTTGCTTCTGCGCTAGCAGGTTTTTTTTGACCATATCCTGCGGGCTCTCGTTTTTTGGCATGCCGCCCTTGAGCTTGGGTGCCACGTCAAAATGCCAACGACCCTGGGCATCGCGTTGTATTGGCGGTGCCGTACGCGCCTTGTTCTGTTCATCAATAACGTACGGGCCATCCAGGTCGGTCGCTACGCGATACCAGTGATTGTCGATGTTGGCATACAGCTTATCGTTCACTCGGTACAGACCTTTTTTGATGCCTTCGGCGATGGGCAATCCAGGGGTGGTCGGAGCCGTTACTTTGAACGAGTCTATGTGTGCAAGCAGGCTTGGCGTCAATCCACGCGGGCTGGATAAGCGGATATCGATGGCCGTACCGTTGCCGCCAAAATTGCCGGAGGAGGGAGGTGTCGGGTCCTGGCGGATCACAGCCTGGCGTACTATCGGCTGATTGCTGTCGCGAGGGAGCGGACCGCGGCTGTCGGAATGGGCGTCCTGCTCGAAGTGTTCAAAGGACTGCGCTGGTTTGCCAGGCTCGCTGGTCGGAGCATGGGTCAGCGTCATGCCCAAATTGATCAGCAGGTCGATCACCGCCGAAGTCGGGTCCGGGTCGTTTGGTGTGGAGAGCCGCTTGATGTCCTCTTCGCTGTTGGCCAATTGCAATAACCAGCCTGCCATGGCCCCCGGCCCGCGCAATACCGGCAGCAACGTGTTGAATAGCAGCCAACCGAGTTCCTTGTGCGAAGCCCAGCGGCTTTCAGCGTCGGAGGTGGATTGGCCTTGCGCCAGGGTGACGAGGCTGTTGGCGTTGGATCGGAACCAATGGGTGAACAGACCACCGTTGAGCTGGTCCTGGCGTAGCTTGGTGGCCTCAGCATAGCCGTCGACGGCGAGGGTGGTGGGCTTGGGCGTGGTGGGTGGGTCGAACTCATTGAATACGGTGAAGCGTGCAATATTGGGGATGCGAAAACCGCCATTGCCATACACCGCTCTGACCTTGTCATCCTTCAACCAGGCCAGCACGCTGTCTTGCAGCGCACCCGGCTGGCGGATGGCTTCCAGTAGCGCGTCGCGGCTTGCAAACTCCAGCAACGCAGGCTTCAGTTGCGCACGATAGAGAATATGTGGGCCGCTGGTGCCGGCCAGTGGTTCGATGATGAACATGTTGTCGACAACGTCTGGCGTTGCCCCTGGTTTGCGCACAAATGCCAGGGGGCGCACGGTAATCTCCTGTCCATCCACCTGTTTGCTGCCCGCACCGGGCTGGGTGAGTGCTTCAATAAAGCGGTAACCCTGGGCGGTCATGCCGGCTTCGCCCTTGAGCTTGAGCCCCAGCGCCTGCATGGCGAGCTGGATCGGCACCTGTTCGACAAAACGCGCTGCCCGCTCCTGGGATTGCGGGGTCTTGCTGAGCAGTTCGCGATTAAGCAGTTGCGGGTAGTGACTACCGATGTCCACGCTGCTGATCAGGTTCTTGAGCATCTGCGGCATTTGCGGGTCGCTGCTTGGTTGCCCGCGCAGATGGACTTCCATCTCGCCCTTGGGCAAGCCGGCGAGATTGTTCAGAGCCATATCCACCAGGCTCATCTTCACCCGCTCGATGTAGCCGCTGCCCAGGTTACCCACGGCGACCTTGAACACCACTTCCACATCTTTTGCCGTGTAGCCCTTACCGGACAATTGCTCGTCCAGCTGCTGCTGGGCGTAGGTGCGGATATCGGGAATGCCGTCGAGAAACGTCCGGCCATTGTTACGTTGTACGCTGCTGGCCAGTGCCAACGAGTGACGCCGGTAAGTGTCACGATCTGCTTCGCTGGCGTTTTTGAGCCAGCCTGGCAAATTATTGCGCAGCCGCCCAAGCTCGGCCGCATTTGCAGCATAGGCTCCGGTGAACCAGGGGCTCGGGTCGCTTGCACGGAAGAAGGCCTGCTCCAGTTGATCAAGCGTGCCCGACGTCGGAAGCGCAATGGACGCTACGTTTTCCACCATGGCATTGAGGATGAGCGCCGCTTGTGTATCAAAAATGTTTGCATCGATTTCCTGGCGCTTCCAATTCAGGCTGTCGAAAACAAATACTTTCTCCAGGTTTCGCCCCCAGGCTTCGCCGAATGCTTGCAATGAGTCATACGGTGTGACGACTCCAGCGGGGGTGGTATGCAGCACTTGCGTACGGCCGTCGACTTCTCGTGTGATCAACAGATCCGGGCTCAGTTGAGCTGAACTGCTGGCGCCATGGCTTACGGTGGTGTCGAGGATAAATACCTTGGCCGCTGCGTTGCCTTTTGCGGCTTGGCGGTGCACTTGATCCGGGTAGGTGGCGAGCTGATCGAGAGTCTCGCGTTGCGTGTCGGTGAGCCTGGGTTGTTTCAATGCAGCGGTTTGCAAGGTGTCCCTGAGTGTGTCGCTCAGCCATAGCCAACGGTTTGTCTCAAGCTCGGGGGTGTCATAGGCGTTGCCGTTGAAGTGGCGAACCAGCGCTTGTTCGAAGCCGCTTTTGAGAGTGGTTCGCAGGCTGCGGATGATCAATTCGATGGCTTGCATATCGATGCCCGGCACCAGCGCTCCCGCCAAGGGCCCCGGTTTGAGCATATGGCCCGTGGCTTGATCAATCAGCGTGCAGGCCAGTGAGTGCTTATCGGTAAAGTCCAGCTCGCCGTCGCGGGTCAGGTGCTTGAGCGCTACGTCCAGCAAAGGGGTCAAGCAGTACTGGGGGGGATTGTTGGAAATGGGTTCGGCCAGCGCTGTGTATTGAGGGTCAAACGCCAAGGTGGGATACAGGTTTTTGATGGCGTCGCCGAGCAGGTTCGATACCACTGAGCGCAACGTGGGCCGGCCGGCGAACTGGTGTGCAACCGTATTGGCAGTGACGTCGGCAGCGGGCTGCAGCGTTGAGACCGTAGCGGCCGGCGTTGGGCTTAGCGGCACAAAGCTCAAGCCGGATCTGAGCGATGACGACCCAGGCGATATTTCGTAATGGACGCTGGTATCGCGCCGGGATCTGCGCAGTGAATGATCGTGGTCCGTTTGGAGCGACGCCTCGGAGTGGCTGCCAGGGGGTGTTTCGAGCACTTCACCCGACTTGTGGGTAACGGGGGGGAGCGGTACGGGGCTCAAGGTGTAGTCGGAAGGTCGTGGAGGGTGGTTTCCATGGATCATCATGTAGCTTCCTTGTCGTTGAGATCTTGCTCGGCATAGCGATTTGACCCTGAACGCGTAAAGCGAACAGGCGAGCGAAAACTAACGACCGGTGCTTAACCGTCAAATGAACAATGAGTAATCAGCTGTTTCCGGTAACGCTGTATCAGCGGTAAAAGCTGATAATGCGCGGGCCGACTTAGGGAGGGAGCAATTATGGCGGCATGTGAACGCCCCCGATGGTTGAAGGCAGCATTTAGGCCGATGCAACAATTTGGCCTATCATGAGGTCTTTCCTCTGAACGACTGATGTGATGACTGCCGAATCTGCCACCCTGCCGGACACCCTTGAAACCAGCGACATGCTTGAAATCGATGGCTTGCACGCTTTTGACTTCGAACTCAATGACGAGAAGTTGCTGATCACCGCCATGGACGGCCGTGCAGAAAAACGCTGGGCATTCAGCCTGGCCCAGGTGCAGGCGGCCACGTTCGACGACACCCTGCAAAGCTGGACCCTTACCGGTGAATCGGGCGAGCATCGTCTGATCTGCATGAGCGCTTTCACCGGCAACAATAACGGTGAGGATGAAGCCGATGATGATGCGTAAATTCTGGCCCCTGCTGATGGCCGGCAGTGTTGGTGCCATGTCGGTGCAGGCTGCACCGGCTGACACCTATGAACTGCTGGTGGGCAGCTACACTGCCGGTACCAGCGAAGGCATCTACCGCCTGCAATTCGACAGCCGCACCGGGCAGTTCAGCGGCAAGCCGGTGCTGGCGGCCAAGACGGCCAACCCGTCGTGGTTGACGGTTTCCAAGGACCAGAAGTACCTGTTTGTGGTCAACGAGAACGGTCCAGGCCAGAAAGACCCGGTGGGTCGTGTCAGCAGTTACAGCATCGACCCGCAAAATCATCAGCTCACCCTGATCAACCAGGTGCAGAGCCTGGGCAACGAGCCGACCCATTCCAGCGTCGCCGCCGATGGGCGTCACCTGTTCGTTGCCAACTATTCGGTACTCGAAGACCCGGGCGGCAGCCTGGCGGTGCTGCCGGTAGGCGCCGAGGGCAAGCTGTCGGCCCCGGTGCAGTTGAGCGGGCATCCGGCCAGCCGGGTAAATCCTGAGCGCCAGGCGTCCAATCACGTGCATTCTGTGGTGTCGTCGCCGGATGGCAAGTACGTGTATGTGCAGGACCTGGGCGCGGACAAAGTGTTTGTCTACCAGTACGATCCCAAGGCCAATCACGAATTGCCGCTGACGCCGGCCAACCCGGCCTCGGTGCAACTGCCACCCGGCAGCGGCCCACGTCATTTGCTGTTCAGCGCCGACGGCAAACACGCCTGGCTGACCACCGAAATGAGCGCTCAGGTCGCGGTGTTCGATTACAGCGATGGCAAGCTGACGCAAACCCAGCTGCTGGACTATGCCGCTGGCCAACCGGTGTCCGACAAGGCCGGCGCGGCGCTGCATGCGTCAAGCGATGGCAAGTTCCTCTACGTGAGCAACCGCGGTACCGCCAATCAGTTGCTGGTGTTCAGCATCGACCCGGCCACCGCGCACCTCAAGGAAATCCAGCGTCGCTCTGTGGAAGGTGATCACCCTCGCGAGTTCAGCCTCGACCCGAGCGGCAAGTTCCTGCTGATCGCCAACCAGAAAAGCAATGAAATCGTGGTGGTTGAACGCGACCCCAAGACCGGTCTGTTGGGTAAAACCGTGCAGCAATTGCCGATCGATGCCCCCAGCGACCTCAAGTTCCTGGTGCGTCAATAAGCCACAGGCCCCGCAGTGCGGGGCCTGAGCCTTTGTATTAATTCGGTTGATAGCGGCTACTGTTTCAAAGCATTTCTAAGGTTCAATCCTCGGGCGTAAGTTTGGTTCCAAGGCCTCCACCGGCCACCCAACCAAACGAACACAAGGGTTACCGCCATGAACTTGAATCTCTTCTCCATCATCGCCGCTTCCGCTGTTTCCGCTACCGTGGCATTGCCTGCCAGCGCCAGCGTGGAAGTCACTGACAAGAAATCCAGTGTCACGGCCTACACCCAGAAATACCTGCAACAGAGTGCCAATTTCTATGCAGCGCTGGATCACAAGACTCAGCACTGAGCTTCAGACTACAGAGTACTAATGTGGAAGGGAGCTTGCCCCCGATAGCCATAGGTATCTACACAACTTCAGTTCCCAGCCCTACGGTAACCACGATGCGAAGCGAGCCGCTCTTGATCTGCTTTTGATCTCAGGCGCCCCGTTAAACCACGCTGGCGGATTACGGGCACACCGAGCCTAGGCGAGGTGCCGAGTGGTGGGGCAAGAGCGTTTTGCTTACTTTTGCGCTTTTCAAAAGTGAGCCGCTGTAAAAGCGGAACCAATAGTAGCCGTTGCCTAAATAACGGATATGTACTCGGTTTGATCCGGCATCCTGGTCGGCCCTCAGGCCGCCATCGGGAGCAAGCCCCCCCACATTTAGTCGAGTAAGACTCAGGTTTTTGCCATCACCGCAATAAACAGCGGTGACTCCAGAAATTTCTGAAGCCACGCCTGCAACCGGTAGTACTGCGTCCCCGCAAACCATTCGCGATCCACATGGGCAAACTGCCGTACAAAGGGCACAAGCGCCGCATCTGCCAGGCTCCGGTGATCGGCAAGCAAATACTCCCGCTCTGTCAGCAAACCCTCCAGCTTGCGCAAAAACACCTCGCCCTCGGCCCGATAATGTTCCATCGGTTGCTCCGGGTAGCGTTCGGCGTACTTGTATCGATTCAAGTGATGTTTGAACACCTGATCGTTCTCGCTAATCAGCGCCAATACCGCAGGCTCACCCTGCAACAACCAATCCTCGGGATCGTGCTGTGCCAGCGCCCACTGCATGATCTCCAGGCTTTCTTCGATCACTCGGCCTTCGACGCTCAACACCGGCACCGTGCCCTTGGGCGACAGCGCCAGCATCTCGGTCGGCTTGGCTTTCAGGCTCACTTCGATAATGTCCACCGGCACGCCTGAATAGCGCAGCGCCAATCGCGCCCGCATTGCATAAGGGCAACGCCGGAACGAATACAGCAGCGCCTGGCTCACTTGACCTCCAGGGTGCTCAGGCCATTGCCCTGGCGCTTGACCTGGATTTGCACCGGGATACGCTCGTGCATTTCCTGAACGTGAGAGATCACCGCCACCTTGCGGCCCTGAGCCTGCAAACCATCCAAAGCGTCCATGGCCAATTGCAGGGACTCGGGGTCGAGGCTGCCGAAACCTTCATCGATAAACAGCGACTCGATCTTCAAGGTGCTTGAGGCCATGGACGCCAGGCCCAAGGCCAGCGCCAATGACACCAGGAAGGTTTCGCCACCGGACAGTGAGTGTACCGAGCGCAATTCGTCACCCATCTCCGTGTCCATCACCAACAGCCCGAGCATACTGCCGCCGCGTTTAAGCCGGTAGCGGCGCACCAGTTGGCGCAACTGCACGTTGGCATGGTGCACCAGCAAATCGAGGTTGTAGGCCTGGGCGATCTTGCGGAAGGTGTCGCCGGTGGCCGAACCGATCAACGCATTCAGGCGCGCCCAGCGCTGCCATTCTTCATAGGCCTTGGTGATCTGTTCGGCCAGGGCCTGGTTGGCGTCCTGGCGGCGTTGATCTTCGGCTTGGCGGGCGCGCAGTTCGGCGCACTGCTTCTCGCCTTCAGCCAGCTGCTGATTGAGCGCCGCCAGGGTGTGGTCCAGTTGATCGGCGTCGAGATTGCCGTTGTGCAAGGCCTGGTGTTCGGCCAAGCGCTGTTCGCGCTCTTGCAGCAGTACCTTGGCTTGCTCGACAGCTTTTTCGCTGCTGTTCAGGCCCTGGCGTAGCTGCGTGATCCGGGCCTCATCGAAGGCCAATAAACGTGACAGGCCCTGGTTATCCAGGTCGGGGTGCAGCGTGCGCCATTCATTGATGCGTGTTTCAAGCGCTTGTTGTTCCGCTTGCAGCGCGTGCTGGCGGTCCTGCTGGGCCTTAAGGTCAGCAGCCAGTTGGACCAGGGCCGTGTGCACGGTGTGCAGCTCGTGGTTGGCGTCGGTCTCGCTTTGGCGTGACTGCGCGACGGCCTGCTCCAGTTGCTGCTGCCAGTGTTCGGCGCTGGCGTGGTCGCCCAGCAAGGCGCTGAGTTTTTCTTGAACAGCTTGTTGCTGTGAGGCCACTTCGGTGACTTGCAGCGTGAGCGCGTCGAGCTGCTGCTGGCGATGTTGCTGGTGGGTCTGCTGTTTCTCGATGGCCTGCTGGCGCTCCTGCTGCTCGGCCAGTTCATCGCGCTGATGGCCCAACTGCTCAAGGCGTTGACTGACCTGCTGGTCGAGTTGCATGAAGGTCGCCGCAGGCTCACTGCGCAAACCCGCCAGGGTTTGGGCCGGCAACAGGGTGGCGAAGGTGGCGAGTTCTGCGTCGAGGCGTTCGCGGTCCTTGGCCAATTCCCGTTGCTGGTCCACCAGCAGCTGCCGGGCTTGCTGGCTGGCCTCCTGGGCGGCTTGCAATTGCTGCTGAAGGCGCCCGGCGTTTTGTTGCAGGTTGAGCAGGGCGCCCTGGCGTTGTTCGTCCTGAGTGAGGCTCTGGGTCAGTTGGGCCAGTTGCTGAGCCAGCCAGCCGCTGCGTTTGGCCGCGTCCTGGTTGAACAACGAAGCGGCCAGCGGATGGGCTTCCAGGCTCTGTGCCAGGCCTTGCTGGTGTATCGCCAGCTGTTCCTGTTGGCGCAGGAACTCCTTTTGTTCGGCGATCAGGCCACCGACTTCTCCGCGCAGTTCGTTGAGTTTTTCCTTGAGGTCGTCGACCGCCTTTTGCGCGGTGGCTTCTTCGTTCTCGTCATGGCGACCCAGGCTCTGCAACAGGGCTTCGGGCTGGTGATACGGATGCTCGTGGCTGCCGCACACCGGGCAGGGCTGGTCATCCTGCAATTGCGCGCGCAACTCTTCGACGCTGGCACTGCGGGCCAGACGCTGACGTTCCAGCAGTTGCTTGGTCACCGTGAGGGTTTGCTCAGCCACGCTGAGTTCGGCCTTGGTTTGCAAACCGCTCTGGTTCAGTTGCTCGCGGCGTTGCGCGGCGTCGGTGAGCTTTTGTGTCAGCGCGGCTGTCTGTTGATCCAGTTGCTGCTGGCTGTCCCACAAGCGGGCCAGGTCCTCGAAGGCACGCTGTTGCTTGCGATTATCCTGCAGCAGGCTGGCCAGCAACTGAATTTGCTCGGCCACCGCGTGGGGTTCGGCACCGGCTTCCTGGTAGAGCAGGTCGAGGGCTTCGCGCTGTTGGGTGAACTGATCGGCGGCGGCGCTGGCACGCTGTTCGAGTTGTGGCAGTTCGGCCTCGCCCTTGTTGAGGCGATTGCCGATCACCATCAGCTGTTGCAGACGGTCGCGGTAGGCGTTCCAGGCTTCGCTCAGCGGGGCAAGGGCGGCGCTGTGCTCAAGCTCGGCAGCCAGGCGGTGCAGGCGCTCGGCGACTTGGGTTTGCGTGTCTTGCAAACCCTTGAGCAGGGCGTGGCCTTCGTCGCAGGCGCTTTGCTGTTGTTGTTTTTCTTCGCTGCGCTTGGCCAGTTCCCGGGTCAAGTGGGCGAGGGTGTTCTGTTCTTCAACGGCCTGGCGCAGCAGGGGAGCCGCCTCGGCCTGGTTTTTCAGGGCATCGACCAGCGCCGTTTGGGCAGCCAGTTGCTGTTGTTGCGCCTGGTCCTGGCGGGTATGCAGGGCGACTTGCTGCTCAAGCTGTTGCTGAATCTGTGCCGCGAGTGGCGTCAGCAGGGTGCCGAGTTCAGCCTGGCGCAGGAAGTGATGACGTTGCGGTGCCAATTGCTCCAGGCGATTGAGGTCCTGGCGTTGCGGGCCTTGGTTGTCCCACTGCTGCTGGGCCTGCTGCAATTGTTCGACGGCGCTGAGCTGGCGCTCTTGCCACTCACGCAACTCTTTAAGCCAGGTGTGCTGCAACTCCAACTGCTTGAGCTGGGCCTGCTGAGTCTTGAGTTGTTGCTGGGCCTCGGCCAACTGTTGATCGAGTTCGGCGCGGGCTTCAGGGAGGAGAGGAGTTACACCATTGGATTGGGTTTTTAGGTCCTCATGTATTTTTTCGGCTTCTTTGCTTTTGCTGAATGCTCGCCTGCCAAGATGGCTATAAATGGCTGTGTTGGTGAGCTTTTCCAGCAGATCGCTACGGGATCTATCATCCGCTTTAAGAAAAGCACTGAACTCGCTTTGAGCAAGCATAACGGCCCGGGTGAATTGCGCGAAGTTCAGCCCAAGCTTTGTTTGAATCAGTAGCTCAGCTTCCTTCTTTTGGCTAGCGAGTAACTGATTGGTATCTAGGTCATATAGGCTATGACGCACTGCCTGGAGGCGTCCGTTGGATTTTTCACGAGCCCTGTTTGCTTCCCAGCGAGCTCGATATCGATGTCCATCAGCGCCGACAAAATCTACTTCGGCGTAGCCGCTTCCGGTTCCGCGACGTAAAAGAGTTCTCGGATCGTCTGTACCTAACTCGGCGTCAACTTCCGGAATTTTACCTTCTTTACCTAAGTTGCCCAGGCGCGGCGCCGCGCCGAACAACGCCAGGCACAATGCATCAAGCAGCGTGCTTTTACCCGCGCCGGTCGGCCCGGTGATAGCGAACAGGCCCGCACTGGCCAGGGGCTCGGCGGTAAAGTCGATCTCGAACGGGCCGGCCAGGGAGGCGAGGTTTTTCAGGCGGATAGCGAGGATCTTCATGGCTGTTCGCCCTCCTGTTGCACTTCCTGGAGCAGCACGGCGAAATCCTTCAGGGTTTGTTCATCCACTTCGCTGCCATAGCTGTCCTGCCAGGCGCGGCTGAACAATTCCTGGGGCGTGAGCTGGTCGAGTTCGATCAAGCGCTCATCGTCGCTTTCGCTGTTGCCGCGCTGGCCGGCGTATTCGGCGGCGATGCGCACCAGGCGCACGGCTTTGCCTTGCAGGGCGGTTTCGATCTGCTGGCGCAGGTCTGGCTGTGGTTCGTCGAGGCGTACCCGCACTTCCAGCCAAGGGTGACGTTGGGTTTCGGCCAGCAGGTCGATGTCGGGCAGGTCGTGCAGCTGCTTGAGGATGTCCGCCAGCGGTGCGGCTTCCAGGCGTTGCAGGTTGACTGAACGGGGGATCAGCAGCGGTTCAACACCCACCAGCCGTTCGCCCTGGAACGTCACGTCGAGCACCTGGTGCTTGTAGCCAATCTCGGAAAACGACAGTGGAATCGGCGAGCCGCTGTAGCGAATGCGCTCTTCGCCATTGACCTGTTGCGGCTTGTGCAAATGGCCGAGGGCAACATAGCCGACGGTTTTGTCGAACAGGCTGGCCGGCAGCGCCTCGGCATTGCCGATGATCAGGCTGCGCTCGGAGTCTTCCGATACCGACCCCCCGGCCATGTGCGCATGACTGATGGCTATCAGCGCCTGGCCTTTTTTGCGTTTGGCATTGGCGGCGGCGATCAGCCATTCATGCACCTGGCCGATACCCCGCAAGTAATCATCGCCCAAGTGCGCACCGGTGACTTCCGCCGGGCGTAGAAAAGGTAACGCCAGGCACCAGGCGGCAATCTTGCCTTTGGCATCCGGCAAGGGGATCAGCAGGCGTTCGGCGTCCAACTGGCCATCATCGAGCCACAACACCCGGCCCAGGGCATGAGTGCGCAGGCGGCGCATCAACGGCGCGGGCAGCTCGATACGCGAGCCGGAGTCATGGTTGCCGGCGATCATCACAATCGTCAGCGTCGGGTTTTGCTCGTGGGCGCTGATGATGAAGTCATACAGGCGTTCCTGGGCCTTGAGCGGCGGGTTGACCGTGTCGAAAATATCGCCAGCGATCAACAGCGCATCCGGGCGCTGGGCCTTCAGTTGGCCCAGCAGCCACTCAAGGAAACAGGCATGTTCGAAGTCGCGTTCCTGGCCGTGGAGGTTTTGGCCCAGGTGCCAGTCGGAGGTGTGAAACAGACGCAAGGCGAACTCCGTGGAGAAGATGAAAAGGAGGGGAGTTTACCTGTAACACGCACGCAGTGCCTGCAAGTGGCCCAGACCCGATATAGAAGAGGACTTGCCCCGATGACGATGAGTCAGATATGGATTAACTGGCTGATCCACCGCCATCGGGAGCAAGCCCCCTCCCACATGAGTTTGCGGTATTACTTGGGATACAACGGCGGCAAGCTGGTGGTGTCGGTCGCCGGGTCTTGCTCGCGTTCGGCCACGGGGATGGCCTTGATTGCACGCCACAGGTCTTCACCCAGCCAGTACTGGCCGCTTTCGCTGTACAGCGCGCCGTTCAAGCCATCCAGGGCATCTGACAATGGCACAAACCGCGCCGCCATGTCGGCCAGGGTTTCCGGCTGTTGACGCGCCCAGGCATCGAGGGCCTGGCGGGTGGCTTGCGGATCGTTGGCCTGGGTGGCGCGCTTGAGGTCGTCGAGCAGGGTGCGTGGGCTTGGGCCGGTTTGCGCGGCGCGCTGTACGGCCGGCTGCCGACGGGCGCGCCACCACAGGCCGAAGCCCAGCAACGTGGTGCAAGCCAGGATCAGCGTGCTCAGTTGCCACAGCCACAGGCGCTCATCGTCGGGTGCAGTGATGATGGTCGGCGTGGCGGGTGTGTCCACCACCAGGCTGGGATTGACCGCCACTTGCATAGTGCGCGCCGGCAGGGTGGTGCGTTCCAGGTGATCTTCGTGGGTGTTCCACCACACCACTTCCACCGGCGGCAGTTCCAGCTCGCCGGCGCGGGTTGGCACCAGGGCTTCGCGGTCTTCACGGCTGCCGATCAGGCCGCGGTCGCTGGTCTGGTTGCCCAGTACCGGTTGGTCCGGGTAGCGGCGCAGGCCGTTGACGTCGGCGCTGGGCAGCGCCGGCAACTGTGCGCTGGATAAGCCCTCGGCCTGCACGGTGAGGCTGCGGGTCAGAGAGTCGCCGACCTGCACGTGGTCCGGCGTAGGGTTCCAGCCTTCGCTCAGGGTCAGGCTGCGCGCCGGCAGCCAGGGAGCGTCGGCGGGGTAGAGGTCCGGCTTGGGTTTGATCGTCAACGGCAGGGCTGCAGAGCTGACGTGGATCATCTTGCCCGGCTTGGTGCCCTGCAGTGTGTTTTCCTGGGGGGGGCGCGATTCGACCAGGGTAGCGCTGAAGGTCTGCGCCGGAATTACCACCGTGCCGCTGTGCTGGGGGTAGACAGCGTAGCGGGTCTCGATCACGCCATGGCGGATGCTGTTGATGACCTTCTCATAGGTGCGCGACTCGCCCAGTTGTTCGACACGGGCATCGGGGATCTGCAAGGGCGTGAGGCTGCTGTCGTCATACAGCGATACCGAGTGGTACACGCGTACGGTCAACAGCGCCTGGGCCTGGACGTACACGGCGGTCTGGTCGAGGTTGGCCTCGATAAATACCGGGGCCAGTTCGGTGCTGGTGTTCTGGCTGGCGGTTTCGACCACTTGCAGGGTGATCGGCTGGGTCTTGAGTGCGCCCACTTGCAACGGCGGGATGACCACGTTGCCGTTTTCCTTGGGCAGCAGGGTGATGATCCAGCGGGTGGTGGCGTGGTTATCGCCGCCCAGGGTGGTGAGTTGGTTGATCTGGCGGGTGCCGCTGACTTCGAACTGTGCGTCCAGGGGCGACAGGTCCGGCTTGCCGAATTGGGTTACATCGCTGGACTCCACCGTCAGCTCCACCGTTTCCCCGGAGTTGAGGCGGTTACGGTCAACGCTGGCAACCAGGTTCGCCGCCTGGGCGTGGCCTGCCGACAACGCGAGCAGAAGCAAAAGGGTGGTGCGGCGGCTCATCGAGTCGTGTCCTGATGTTGTTGCTGTTCGTACCAGAATTTGCGCCGCAGCAGTTCGCCGGGGTTGTCCGGGATCTCTTGCAGCCATTGCTCCAGCGCTTGGCGGCGCTCGCCTTCAAGGCGGGTGTCGACAGGGCGCAGGGGCGGCGTGGTGGTGTGCTCGTCGCCCAGTTCGCTGCCCGGCACTTCATTGTGGCCTGGCTGTGGGGTGGCGCCGGCCTGCGTTTCACCGCTGCTGGCTTCGCCCTGGCCCTGGGGCGATTGTTCGCCACTCTGGCCCGTTTGCCCGCTGGCCCCCGGTTGCGCAGTTTGGCCGGGTTGGGGGCTTTCGTCATCTTCGTTTTTTGCAGGCTGGGTCGGTTCGGGCTGGGCTTGCTCTTGCATCAGGGTTTCAACCAGGGCCTTGTTTTTCAGCGCCGGTTGCAGATCGGGCTGGGCTTCCAGGGCTTGCTCGTAGGCGTCGATAGCGGCTTCGAGTTCACCGGCTTTGGCCAGAGCATTGCCTCGATTGTAGTGGGAATAAGCGTCGTTGCCTTGGGCAAAACGTTTGATCGCCTCGGCGTAATTGCCGGCTTCGTACAGGGCTACACCTTGCCATTGCGGGTCTTGAAAGTGTTCGGCGGCTTCGGCTGGGCGCTTGTGCTTGAGCAGGTATTGGCCTTGCTGGTCGGGGCGCAGCCACAGGTCCTGAAGGCCAAAGGCGTAACTGGGTTGTGGTGCGCCCAGCAGCAGCAACGGCAGGCAGAACAGCCAGCCGCGACGCCCGGCGCAGGCGGCCAGCAGTAACAGCGGCAGCAGCAGCCAGTAACCCTGATCGGCCCAGGTGTCCAGGTGCAGTACTTGGCCGTCGTTGCGCAGGGCTTGTACGCTGTCGAGCATACCCAGTTGGCGCAGGTCCTTGTCATCCAGGCGCGCTGCACGGTAGCGGCCACCCATTTCACTGGCGAAGGCCTTGAGCGTCGGGCTGTCGAGGCGTGGCACCAGGATCGCGCCCTGGTCGTCCTTGAGGAACTCGCCGCTTTCCTGGGTCACCGGTGTGCCTTCACGGCTGCCGATGCCGAGGATCGACAAGGGCGGTGCCTGGGCGCTTTGCAGTTGCAGGCGGATGCCCTGGCGCTCCTGTTTCGACAGCGAGGAGCCGATCAGCAGCAGGCGCCCCTGGCCGAGCCCGCCTTGCTTGAGCAGGCCGAGGGCTTTTTCCACGGCCAGATCGGCGCGATGGCCGGGCTCGGGCATGATCGAGGGGCGCAGGGCCTCCAGCAGATTGCGGCTGGTGGCCAGGTCGTCCGACAGCGGCACCAGCGTATGGGCGCTGCCGGCATACACGACGATGGCGGTTTGCGCATCGGTGCGTGCTTGCAGCAGGTCATACAGCTTGCGCCGCGCCTGCTCCAGACGGTTGGGCGGGCTGTCGGTGGCAAGCATTTCCGGGGTCAGTTCCAGCAGTACCACCAGCGGGTCAGCGGGTTTCTGACTGGGCTGTTCAACCCGTTGCCAACTGGGCCCCAGCAACGCCAGCACGGCCAACAGCCAGGCGATGCCCAGCACCACCCACGGCGATTTGCTCTCGCGGCCGTTGCCGCCACTGAGCAGTACGGCATGGAAGGCCGGTGGCAGGATCATCTGCCAGCGGCCGGCGCGCTTTTGTCGGTGCCACAACTGCCACAGCAACCAGCCGAGCAGCGGTAGCAGCAACAGCCACCAGGGCCGGAACCAGTGCGGCCACAGGGCGATCATCGACGTCTCCGCAAACGCAGGCGCTTGAGGCGCTGGCGCCATTCAGGGTGTTGTTGCAGGAAGATCCCTCTGCTCGACAGCTTGTTGAACCCGCGTTGCAAGGCGTTGTTGGGCCAGCGTTCCTGGATCACCAGCAACAGGCTCAAGATCAGCGCCAGCGCCAGCGGGCCGCTGTACAACGCCTGGGCCGGTCGCGCTTGGGTGGGTTGTTGTTCGACGGGCTCCAGGGTGTCGAGGGTCTCCTTGATCTGCTGCAGTTCTTCGCCGTCATGGGCGCGGAAATATTGGCCGCCGGTGGCCTCGGCCAACGCCTTGAGCGCCGGTTCGTCGAGGTCCAGGCTCGGATTTACGCCGAGAATGCCCAGGGAACCGGTTTGCTCCGGGTCGGCGCCAATGCCGATCGGGTAAATCTTCACGCCTTCTTCGGCCGCCAGTCGCGCTGCCGTCAACGGGTCGATCTGCCCGGCGTTATTGGCGCCGTCGGTGATCAGGATCAGCACACGGCTTTGCGCCGGGCGTTGGCGCAGGCGTTTCAAGGCCAGGCCGATGGCATCGCCGATAGCGGTATTCTTGCCGGCAATGCCGATACGCGCTTCATCCAGCCAGGTACGTACGGTGCGCCGATCGAAGGTCAGCGGTGCCTGCAGGTAGGCTTGAGTACCAAACAAGATCAAGCCCACGCGGTCACCTTCGCGTTCTTCAAGAAAGTCCCCGAGCAGGTGTTTGACCAGGGCCAGGCGACTCACGTCCTCGTCTTGCCAGTGCATGTCGGGAAAATCCATGGAGCCGGACACGTCGACCGCCACCAGCAAGTCCCGGCCACTGGCGGCAATCGGTAAAGGTTCGCCAAGCCATTGCGGGCGTGCGGCGGCGGTCAGCAACAGCAGCCACAGCACCACGAAGGGGGCCTGCTGACGCCAGCCGGGCAGGTTGGCCCGGGCGCGGCGACGGGCGAGGCTTTCGAGGTCGCTGAGGTAGCTGACTTTCAATGCCGGCTCGCCGCTGTCGGCCACGGGCAGGATCAGGCGCATCAACCAGGGCAATGGCAGCAGGGTAAAGATCCACGGCCAGGCGAACTCAAACATGTTTGCGAATCCAGGTGTCGACAGCCTGGGTCAGGCCGGCGATGGCTTTGTCATCGAGTTTGCATTCGGGCTTGTAGGCGCCTTCCACCAGTACCATCCAGCGTGTCAGGCCGGCGGCGGGGCAGCGGTTGTCGAGGAAGGCCAGCCATTTGCGGCCGTTGAGGGTATGGCTCTGGCTATACGGGTAGTCGTTACGGCACAGGCGCTTGAGCAGGCCGTTGAGTTGTTGCAGCCAGGCACCTGCGGGCGCGCCGTCGTAGGGCTTGGGCATCAAGGCCAGTTCGGCGAGGGCGGCGATGCGCAGCGGGTCCAGCGGTTGTTCGGCGCGGGCCACGGGGCGGCGCGCTGGCAGGAAGCGGCGCAACCACCACAGGCCCCAGCCGAGCAGCGGGATCACCAGCAGCAACAGCCACCAGCCGGGCGCAGGCGGCCAGAAGCCGATGGCCGGCGGGGCGATCAGCGGTTGCAGTTGGTCCAGGCTGCTCATTGTTTTTTAACCGGGCGTTGCGGGTTGAGGTACTCGCGCAATTGCTCGACCATTTCACTCTGTGTGCTCAACGGCATCAACAACACCCGCAGCTTTTGCGCGAGCCGTTCCCAGCGGGCGATACGCGCTTCGGCCTGGGCTTTGTAGGCCTGGCGCAAATCAATGTTCAGGGTGTCCAGTTCCAGCTGTGCGCCACGTTCTGCGAAGCGCAGTAACCCGGCGGCGGGCAGGGCGTGATCAAGGGGGTCGGAAATGGGCAGCAGCAACAGGTCGCAATGTCGCGACAGCAGGCTCAGCTGTTGCTCGGCGCTGTCAGTCAGCGCCCGTTCATCGCAGATCACAATCCCCAGGCTGCCCGGTCGCAACACTTCACGGCCACGGCGCAAGGCCATGCCCAGGGCGTCAGCTTCGGGGCGGCTTTCGGTGTTCAGGCTCTGGTTGACCCGCACCAGGCGGTTAAGCAGCTGCAACAGGCTTTGTTTGCTGCGTCGAGGCTTGATTTCGTAGTGCTCGCTGTCGCCGAACACCAGACCGCCGACCCGATCGTTATGCCCCAGGGCCGCCCAGCCGATCAGGCTGGCCGCTTGTGCGGCGAGCACCGACTTGAACATCTGCCCCGAGCCAAAGAACAGCCGGCAGCTCTGCTCTACCATGATAAAGATTGGCCGTTCGCGTTCTTCGTGGAACAACTTGGTGTGCGGTTCCTGGGTGCGCGCTGTCACGCGCCAGTCGATGGTGCGCACGTCGTCGCCGGCCTGGTACACCCGCACCTGATCGAAGTCCACACCGCGCCCGCGCAGCTTGGAGTGGTGCAGGCCGATCAACGGGCTGCGCTGGCCGGGCGTGGAGAACAGCTGCACTTCGCGCACGTGGTGACGCATCTCAATCAGTTCACTGAGGGTTACGCGTATACCATCGCTGGCGTTCATCGGCTTCAAGCGACGGCAACAACGTCAAGAATGCGTTGCACCACACGGTCCTGGTCGATCCCGGCGGCTTCGGCTTCGAACGACAGGATGATGCGGTGACGCAGCACGTCGAACAGCACCGCCTGGATATCCTCGGGGCTTACGAAGTCGCGACCGGCCAGCCAGGCGTGGGCGCGGGCGCAACGGTCCAGGGCGATGGAGCCTCGGGGGCTGGCGCCATAGGCGATCCACTCGGCCATTTCCGGGTCGAACTTGGAAGGCGTACGTGTGGCCATGACCAGTTGCACCAGGTATTCCTCTACCGCATCGGCCATGTACAGGCCAAGGATTTCCTTGCGGGCGGCAAAGATCGCCTGTTGGCTGACGCGCCGCTCAGGCTTGGTTTCGCCATTGAGCGCTTCGCCGCGGGCCTGTTGCAGGATGCGCCGTTCGACGGCGGCGTCCGGGAAACCGATCTTGACGTGCATGAGGAAGCGGTCGAGCTGGGCTTCGGGCAGAGGGTAGGTGCCTTCCTGCTCGATGGGGTTCTGCGTGGCCATCACCAAAAACAGCGGCGATAGCTCGTAAGTGCTACGGCCCACGCTGACCTGGCGCTCGGCCATCGCTTCAAGCAAGGCCGACTGGACCTTGGCCGGGGCGCGGTTGATTTCGTCGGCGAGCACCAGGTTGTGGAATATCGGCCCCTGCTGGAACACGAAACTGCCGGTTTCCGGGCGATAGATCTCGGTGCCGGTGATGTCGGCGGGCAGCAGGTCGGGGGTGAACTGGATACGATGGAACTGCGCTTCGATGCCTTCGGCCAACTCCTTGATCGCCTTGGTCTTGGCCAGCCCCGGTGCGCCTTCGACCAGCATATGGCCGTCGGCGAGCAGGGCAATCAGCAGGCGATCGATGAGTTTTTCCTGGCCGAGAATCTGCGTAGAAAGAAAGGTTCGCAGCGCAAGCAGCGCTTCACGATGTTCCATCGATGACGGTTCCTGGAAAGATGAGCCTGATGGTGGAGCGCGAGCGCCAGGCTTGGGAGGCTTACTTTAATGCATCGAAGGGGGTGACGACTAACGACGTCACGGGTATTTTCAGAAAAACTTGTAGGCTTTTGGTGTGGGAACACGGTCAATGTGGGAGGGGGCTTGCCGCCGATGCCCGTGTGTCAGGCACCGATGTATTAACTGGCCCGCCGCTATCGGGGGCAAGCCCCCTCCCACATTTGAACCAGGGTGCAGCTCAAGTCCGGATGAAAGTGCCAGTGCCTGCGAGGATTTTCTGCAAGGTTTCCTCCACTTCAGCCAGGTCGGATGCGGCCGTGGCGTGGGTGATCTCCAGATGATCCTTGCCACCCAATGCATCGGCATCACCGGCTGCAAGTTCGACCAGCAACGTCGTGGCACTCAAGGTGATCTTCAGCCCATCCAGCGTCGACGGCTCGTAATCCCAGGTCAGTTCCACTTCCTCTTCATCCGGGTAGCGGCTCAACATGAACATTTCGCCGTTCTTGCCGTGGCAGCAAAGCATGGTCATGTTGTCTTCTTCTTCGTCGCACGGGGTGGCCATCAGGGCGTCGGTTTTCAGCTGCAGCATGGGAAATCCTGTGTGGAGGAGGGCGTTGCGCTGGCAATTGTGCCATTGCGGCGAATTTTATGCTGCAGGGTGTGTCAGACCCAGGGCATGACCTGGGGTGCGGTATCAGTCATTTTCGGTACTCAGAGGGCTGAAAAGCGCAGGTTTTTTGCCCGGAAAATCGCGGTTGCCCAAGTTGCAACCTATTGCCTGCTTACCGATGACCGAATATGTCGCAGCGTCGCAAGCAGCGGTCTTCCTACACTCGTTAAGCTGCGCAACGGATGTGCCCCGCGCCCGGCGCCTGACCTGCCCGTCGTACCGTCACCCGGCAAGGTGTGCATCTTGTGGAAGTTGTATGTGACCTGACTGTCCTGTCCAGCTTCACCCACCTGTCGGCCTGATTCGTTTATCGTGACCCACGAACAGAGCTGACGGTCTCCCCGCAAGGGGATAACACGCGACGCTTCCATCAATAACAAGCCCAAGCGGAGTACCACAGATGGCGTTCTTCACCGCAGCCAGCAAGGCCGACTTCCAGCATCAACTGCAAGCGGCACTGGCGCAGCACATCAGTGAACAGGCACTGCCACAAGTGGCGCTGTTTGCTGAGCAATTCTTCGGCATCATTTCCCTGGACGAACTGACCCAGCGTCGCCTTTCCGACCTGGCCGGTTGCACCCTGTCTGCCTGGCGCCTGCTTGAGCGCTTCGATCACACCCAACCGCAAGTGCGGGTCTACAACCCCGATTACGAACGTCATGGCTGGCAATCGACCCACACCGCGGTCGAAGTGCTGCACCATGACCTGCCATTTCTGGTGGACTCGGTCCGTACCGAGCTGAACCGCCGTGGCTACAGCATCCACACCCTGCAAACCACCGTGCTCAGCGTGCGCCGTGGCAGCAAGGGCGAGTTGCTGGAAATCCTGCCCAAGGGCACCCAGGGCGAAGGCATCCTGCAAGAATCGCTGATGTACCTGGAGATCGACCGCTGCGCCAACGCCGCCGAGCTGAACGTGCTGAGCAAAGAGCTGGAGCAGGTGCTGGGCGAAGTGCGCGTGGCCGTGGCCGATTTCGAACCGATGAAAGCCAAGGTCCAGGACCTGCTGGCCGGTATCGACGCCAGCGCGTTCACGATCGACGGTGAAGAAAAAGCCGAGATCAAGAACTTCCTGGAATGGCTGGTGGGCAACCACTTCACCTTCCTGGGTTATGAAGAGTTCGTGGTACGTGACGAGGCGGACGGCGGTCATATCGAATATGACGCCAGCTCCTTCCTCGGTCTGACCAAGCTGCTGCGCGCCGGCCTCACCGCCGAAGACCTGCGCATCGAAGACTACGCCGTGGCCTACCTGCGTGAACCGACGGTGCTGTCGTTCGCCAAGGCTGCACACCCAAGCCGCGTGCACCGCCCGGCGTATCCGGACTACGTGTCGATCCGCGAGATCAGTGCCGACGGCAAGGTCATCAAGGAACACCGCTTCATGGGCCTCTACACCTCCTCGGTGTACGGCGAAAGCGTGCGAGTGATCCCGTACATTCGCCGCAAGGTAGCGGAAATCGAGCGTCGCTCGGGCTTCCAGGCCAAGGCGCATCTGGGCAAGGAACTGGCCCAGGTGGTTGAAGTGCTGCCCCGTGACGACCTGTTCCAGACCCCGGTCGACGAGCTATTCAGCACCGTGATGTCGATCGTGCAGATCCAGGAACGCAACAAGATCCGCGTGTTCCTGCGCAAAGATCCGTACGGTCGTTTCTGCTACTGCCTGGCCTACGTGCCGCGCGACATCTACTCCACCGAAGTGCGCCAGAAGATCCAGCAAGTGCTGATGGATCGCCTCAAGGCTTCGGACTGCGAGTTCTGGACCTTCTTCTCCGAGTCCGTGCTGGCCCGTGTGCAACTGATTCTGCGGGTCGACCCGAAGAACCGCCTGGACATCGACCCGCTGCAACTGGAAAAAGAAGTGGTGCAAGCCTGCCGCAGCTGGCAGGACGACTACGCCAGTCTGGTGGTGGAAAGTTTCGGCGAAGCCCACGGCACCAACGTGCTGGCGGACTTCCCCAAAGGCTTCCCGGCCGGCTACCGCGAGCGTTTCGCCGCGCATTCGGCCGTGGTCGACATGCAGCATCTGAACAGCCTCACCGAAGCCAACCCGCTGGTGATGAGCTTCTATCAGCCGCTGGGCCAGGTCTCCGGTCAGCGCGAACTGCATTGCAAGCTCTATCACGCTGACACCCCGCTGGCGCTGTCCGACGTGCTGCCGATCCTGGAAAACCTCGGCCTGCGCGTGCTGGGCGAGTTTCCGTATCGCCTGCGCCATGCCAATGGCCGTGAGTTCTGGATCCATGACTTTGCATTCATCGCCGCCGAAGGCGTGAACCTGGATATCCAGCAGCTCAACGACACCCTGCAGGACGCCTTCGTGCACATCGTGCATGGCGACGCCGAGAACGATGCATTCAACCGCCTGGTATTGACCGCCGGCCTGCCATGGCGTGACGTTGCGCTGCTGCGTGCCTACGCCCGTTACCTCAAGCAGATCCGCCTGGGCTTCGACCTGGGTTACATCGCCAGTACCCTGAACAACCACACCGACATCGCCCGCGAGTTGACCCGGTTGTTCAAGACCCGCTTCTACCTGGCGCGCAAGCTCACCGCCGACGACCTGGAAGACAAGCAGCAACGCCTGGAACAAGCGATCCTCACCGCCCTGGACGATGTTCAGGTGCTCAACGAAGACCGTATCCTGCGTCGCTACCTGGACCTGATCAAGGCGACCCTGCGTACCAACTTCTACCAGACTGACGCCAACGGCCAGAACAAGTCGTACTTCAGCTTCAAGTTCAACCCGCACGCGATCCCTGAGCTGCCCAAGCCGGTGCCGAAGTTTGAAATCTTCGTGTACTCGCCACGGGTTGAAGGTGTGCATCTGCGCTTCGGAAACGTCGCTCGCGGCGGCCTGCGCTGGTCCGACCGTGAAGAAGATTTCCGTACCGAAGTGCTCGGCCTGGTAAAAGCCCAGCAAGTGAAAAACTCGGTGATCGTGCCGGTGGGCGCCAAGGGCGGCTTCCTGCCGCGTCGCCTGCCATTGGGCGGCAGCCGGGACGAGATCGCGGCCGAGGGCATCGCCTGCTACCGCATCTTCATTTCCGGCCTGTTGGACATTACCGACAACCTCAAGGACGGCGCCCTGGTGCCACCGGCCAACGTCGTGCGTCATGACGACGATGACCCCTACCTGGTGGTGGCGGCGGACAAGGGCACTGCGACCTTCTCCGACATCGCCAACGGCATCGCTATCGACTACGGCTTCTGGCTGGGTGACGCGTTCGCTTCCGGCGGTTCTGCCGGTTACGACCACAAGAAAATGGGCATCACCGCCAAGGGCGCGTGGGTGGGTGTGCAGCGTCACTTCCGCGAGCGCGGCATCAACGTGCAGGAAGACAGCATCACCGTAGTGGGCGTCGGCGATATGGCCGGTGACGTGTTCGGTAACGGCTTGCTGATGTCCGACAAGCTGCAACTGGTGGCGGCCTTCAACCACCTGCACATCTTCATCGACCCGAACCCGAACCCGGCCACCAGCTTCGTCGAGCGCCAGCGCATGTTCGAGCTGCCGCGTTCGTCCTGGACCGACTACGACACCAGCATCATGTCTGAAGGCGGCGGTATCTTCTCGCGCAGCGCCAAGAGCATCGCCATCTCGCCACAGATGAAAGAGCGTTTCGACATCCAGGCCGACAAGCTGACCCCGACCGAACTGCTCAACGCCTTGCTCAAGGCGCCGGTGGACCTGTTGTGGAACGGCGGTATCGGTACCTACGTCAAGGCCAGTACCGAAAGCCATGCCGACGTGGGCGACAAGGCCAACGACGCGCTGCGTGTCAACGGCAACGAGCTGCGCTGCAAGGTGGTGGGCGAGGGCGGTAACCTGGGCATGACCCAACTGGGTCGTGTGGAATTCGGCCTCAATGGTGGCGGTTCCAACACCGACTTCATCGACAACGCCGGTGGCGTGGACTGCTCCGACCACGAAGTGAACATCAAGATCCTGCTCAACGAAGTGGTGCAGGCCGGTGACATGACCGACAAGCAACGCAACCAGTTGCTGGCGAGCATGACCGACGAAGTCGGCCACCTGGTGTTGGGCAACAACTACAAGCAGACCCAGGCCCTGTCCCTGGCCGCACGCAAGGCTTACGAGCGCGCCGCCGAGTACAAACGCCTGATGAGCGACCTGGAAGGCCGTGGCAAGCTGGACCGTGCCATCGAGTACCTGCCGACCGAAGAGCAGCTCAGCGAGCGCGCTTCGACCGGCAAGGGCTTGACCCGTCCGGAGTTGTCGGTGCTGATCTCGTACAGCAAGATCGACCTCAAGGAAGCGCTGCTCAAATCCCTGGTGCCGGATGACGAATACCTGACCCGTGACATGGAGACCGCGTTCCCACCGAGCCTGGTGGCCAAGTTCTCCGAAGCCATGCGTCGCCATCGCCTCAAGCGCGAGATCGTCAGCACCCAGATCGCCAACGACTTGGTCAACCACATGGGCATCACCTTCGTGCAGCGACTCAAAGAGTCGACCGGCATGAGCCCGGCGAACGTCGCCGGTGCCTATGTGATCGTGCGCGATATCTTCCACCTCCCGCACTGGTTCCGTCAGATCGAAGCCCTGGACCACCAGGTGTCGGCCGACGTGCAACTGGAGCTGATGGACGAGCTGATGCGCCTGGGCCGTCGTGCTACGCGCTGGTTCCTGCGCAGCCGTCGCAACGAACAGGACGCCGGGCGTGACACAGCGCACTTCGGTCCGCACCTGGCGGCATTGGGCCTCAAGCTCGACGAACTGCTGGAAGGTCCGACCCGTGAAGGCTGGCAGAACCGTTACCAGGCCTACACCCAGGCCGGCGTACCGGAGTTGTTGGCACGCATGGTTGCAGGCACTACCCACCTGTACACCTTGCTGCCGATCATCGAAGCCGCCGACGTGACCGGGCATGACGCCGCCGAAGTGGCCAAAGCCTACTTCGCCGTTGGCAGCGCTCTGGACCTGCCGTGGTACCTGCAGCAGATCAGCGATCTGCCAGTGGCCAACAACTGGCAGGCCCAGGCCCGCGAAGCCTTCCGCGATGATGTGGACTGGCAGCAACGGGCGATTACCATTTCGGTACTGCAAATGGCCGACGCGCCACAAGACATGGAAGCCCGCGTGGCCCTGTGGCTTGAACAGCACCAGGACATGGCTGATCGCTGGCGTGCCATGATGGTGGAAATTCGTGCTGCGGTTGGCACGGACTACGCCATGTACGCGGTGGCCAATCGTGAGTTGCTGGACCTGGCGTTGAGTGGTCAGTCGGTGTTGCAGCCGGCTTGATGCTTCGGTAAACCAAAAGCCCCCGCATCGTGAGATGCGGGGGCTTTTTATTGGAACACCATTTATCAAACACTGAAGGGCTAGTGTGGGAGGGAGCAAGCCCCCTCCCACATTTGGATCTCCTTATTATCCGCAGGTCAGTGGTGTTTGAGTAGCCGGGTTTCCAGGTGATTCAGGTGCTGGGTCATCAGGGCGACAGCCGTGTGGGCGTCGCGCTGTTCCACGGCATCCACAATCGCCACATGTTCCTGCCACGCACAATACGTGCAGGCCTTCGTTTCAAATTGCGCAATGATCAACGACGTCAACGGCACCAGGCTGTTGAGAAACTGTGCCAACGGCGCATTGCCTGCCATGTGCGCCAGTTGCAGATGAAACTCTCCAGAAAACCGGATCGCCGGCCCACGCTGGTCACGCTCAATGGCGTCGCGCTCCTGCGCAATCAGCTCGCGCAGTTGGCGGATCTGCATCGCTGTGGCCTGGGCGCAGGCCAGTTGCACCACGGTCATTTCGGTCAGGCGCCGTGCTTCCAGAATCTGCCGTGTGTGCTGGGCATCCGGCGCGGCGACCTGGGCGCGCTGGTTGGGGCGCAGGATGACCACTTGCTGATGGGACAGCTTGGCGAGCACCCGGCGAATCACGCTGCGGCTCACGCCAAAGAGTTCGCCCAGGCCTTCTTCGGTGAAGCGGCTGGCGGGGGCAATGCGCTGCTCAAGGATGGCGTCGAACAAGCGTGGGTAGATATCGTCCACCGAGGGCTTTTTTTCGGGCGCCCAGCGTAGGGAGGTGAGAGTGGAATCGCGTTGCAGGGCGTGAGCGTTCATGGCCGGTCTCCGAAAATCAGCTGCCCAGATGGTCATCCGGGATATTCAAGCGAATGCCCATGCGCAAGCCTTCCTGCAGGATGTGCCGACGCATTTCGGCACTGGCCAGGGCGCTGTTCTTGTTGCGGATGGCGCGTACCACGGCTTCGTTCTCTTGCAGGCGTTCGGCCAGGTGTTCAGGGGAGTTGCGCAATACCTGGGCGCTTTGTTTGAGCGCGGTGCTGGTTTGCTGCACCACGTTCTGGAAAATCGGGTTGGAGGTCAGGGCAAACAGTTCTTCGTGAAAGTCGATGTAGGCGTTCATGCCCGCCTCGGCGTCGCCGGCATCCAGGGCTTCGCGCATGTCCATCAGCGTCAGGCGCAGTTGGCCGATTTCCTTGCTGCTGATGGACTGGGCGACCAGGCCGACGATGAAGGGTTCGAGGGTATAGCGCAGTTGCAGGATGTCTTCCAGGCTGGCGTCGGCCACCGCGTCGTTCGACTGCGGCTCGCTGACGCTGGTTTCCAGTACCACCACACCTTTGCCCGGCATGGAACGCACCAGGCCCAAGGTCTCCAGCACGATCACCGCTTCACGCAGGCTCGGGCGGCTGATGCCCAGCTGTTCGGCCAGTTCGCGTTGACCGGGCAGCATTTCACCGCGGCGCCACTGGCCTCGCGCCAGGGCGGCGCGCAGTTTTTCTACCACTGAATTGACGACGGTTGAAGTGCTGATCACGTCGAAGGCTCCTTGATGTTGCTCATACAGTATTCAGTCTGGCAAAGGGCCAATGTGGGAGCTGGCTTGCCTGCGATGACTGAGTGTCAGGCACTACATTTGACGCTGACTCACCGCTATCGCAGGCAAGCCAGCTCCCACATTGGATGGGTGTTGTCCTAGAACTCCTGATGCGCCGGCAGCACCGGCTTCTTGGCCTGAAAGGCATAACCCTGCTGACCGTCGAGCACCTTGTTGGCACGCTGGATATCGATATCTTTTTCCCAGCGAGCAATCGCCACGGTAGCCACGCAGTTGCCGATCAGGTTGGTCAGCGCACGACCGATACCCATGAACCAGTCCACCGCCAGCACCAACACCAGGCCCACCACCGGAATTGCCGGGATCGCCGTGAGTGTCGCCGCTAGAATCACCAGTGCCGAGCCCGGAATGCCGTGGGCGCCTTTGGAGGTGATCAACGATACCAGGAGGATGGTCAGCAAGTCGGTCATCGACAACGGTGTACCGGTGGCGTTGGCGATAAACACGATGGCCAGGGTCAGGTAGATCGAAAAACCGTCGAGGTTGAACGAGTACCCGGTGGGAATTACCAAACCCACGGTGGAACTGCCAATGCCCAAATGTTCCAGCTTGCGCATGATCTGCGGCAGCACAGCGTCGGACGAAGCGGTGCCCATCACGATCAGCAGCTCTTCGCGCAGGTACTTGAGCAGCGGCAGCATCCGCAGGCCGGACAAGCGCATTACCAGCCCGAGGATCAGCGCGACAAAGGCAAAGCACGTCAGGTAGAACAGCCCAACCAGGCTGCCCAGGTGTTGCAGCGAGTCCAGGCCGTAGGTGCTGGTGGTGAACGCGATGGCACCGAATACGCCAATCGGCGCCAGGCGCACGATCATGCCCATGATGCGGAAGATCACATGGCTAAGCTCATTGATCAGCCGCGAGATACCGCTGGCCGCTTCGCCCACCAGGTTCAGCGCACTGCCGAACAGCACCGAGAACAGCAGCACCTGCAACACGTTGTTATCGGCAAACGCACCGATCACCGAGTTGGGAATCAGGTCCATCAGGAACTGGCTGGTGCCCTTGATGTGCTGGCCCTTGTCGGCCAGCTCATTCAAGCCGGCGGAAGAGAGTTGCTCAAGGTGAATATTGGCGCCGCTGCCGATGCCGGTGCTGAAGGCCATGATCAGGCCAAGCACCAGGGCGACGGTGGTCAGCACTTCAAAGTAGATCACCGACTTGAGCCCGATACGCCCGACCTTCTTCAAATCGCCGGCGCCGGAAATACCGCTGACCACGACACAGAACACGATCAGGCCGATCAGCATTTTGATCAGCTTGATAAAGCCGTCGCCCAGGGGTTTGAGTTGTGAGGAAAATTCGGGAAGGGCCAGGCCGCAGGCGATGCCGAGCATCAGGCCAATCACGACTTGCAGGAAAATCGAACGCGAGCACCATCTGAGCATGGGAGGGATCTCTATTCGGTGCCCTGGTGGTTCCAGGGCTTAATTGTTGTGGTCTTACCGGTAAGTCCAGTGCGCGGCCAGTCTACGCTCGGTTTTTTTCAAACAACAAGTAAATATTCAGCGGTTGACAGGTCCCGGTCTGACCAGTTGGTCGGTAAGTACGGTGCTTGAGCGGTTGACGGGCTTTAAAGTTTTTTGCGTATCATCGGCCCACGGCACACGAGGTGATGGATGGATCAACCAGGGCTGACAACCGACCCCGCAGGACGTACCCATTGCAGCTGGCGCAACGCCGCCCCGGAATACCTCCATTACCACGACCACGAATGGGGCGTGCCGGTGGCGGATGACATCCAGTTGTACGAGAAAATCTGCCTGGAGGGCTTTCAGGCGGGGATGGCGTGGATCACGATCTTGCGCAAGCGTGAATATTTTCGGCAGGCGTTCCACGGATTTGATTTTCGCCAGGTCGCGCAATATGACCAGTCGGATATCGAGCGCTTGATGACGGATCCGGGGATCGTGCGTAACCGCGCCAAGATCGTCTCCACCATCAACAATGCGCGCCGGGCCTGTGAGCTGGTGGAAGAAACCGGCTCGCTGGCACGCTGGTTATGGACATTCGAACCCGGCGAAGCCGAACGCCCGGCAGTGGTGGACATGGCTTACTGGACGGCCAATCCGACCTCAGCGGCTTCGATGCGCTTGTCCAAGGCCCTGAAGAAACGCGGCTGGACCTTCGTCGGCCCGACCACGATGTATGCGTTGATGCAGGCGATGGGGATGGTCAATGATCATCTGGAGGGTTGCGAATGCCGGCTGCGCATTGAACACCAGCGCGACCTATTCAAACGTCCCTGACCAGACACGGTTAAAACTGTGGGAGCTGCCTTGCCTGCGAAGCGGCCTGACAGGCGACACCGCTATACCGAGTACATATTCATTCCTGCGGTAACGGCCACTTAGGGTTCCGCTCTGACAGCGGGTCACTTTTGAAAAGCGTGTACGGACCGGACACATGGTTGACGGGTGTGCGGGGACATGGTGGACACTTTTCGGCGAGCCAACTTCGCCGGAAAGCCATCATGCCTTGGAACACGAGAGATACCATGAGCCTGAAAGAAGAGTTCGTTGCCTTAGCACGGCAGCCCGGCAGTAATAAAAGAGAACTGTGTCGACGCTTCGGCATCAGCCCGCAAACGGCCTATAAATGGCTCAAACGATACGAGATGCAAGGGCAGTCGGGGCTGCAAGAAAAGTCCCGAAAACCAGCTACCAGTCCCAAACTGACCAATGCGGCCCTGGAGGCGGAGGTCGTAGCGCTCAGGCAGGAACATCCGGCCTGGGGCGGACGCACAATCAGCAGCATCTTGAAAAAGCAAATTGCTCCCAGCACAGTAACTAACGTGCTGCACCGACACGACCTGATTCAGCCCGTTCAGAAGGAACAGGAAGCAAAGCTGAGATTTGAACACGATGCGCCTAACGACCTTTGGCAGATGGACTTCAAAGGGCATTTCGCAACTCAAGAAGGTCGATGCCATCCCCTGACCTTGTTGGATGATCACTCGCGATTCAATTTAGCTATTCAGGCGTGTGATAACGAACGCGGGGGCACAGTGAAGGAGAAGATGATTGAGGTATTCCAACGCTTCGGATTGCCCGCTCGTATCAATGTTGATAACGGTCCTCCATGGGGATCGCCGCGCAACCCCGGTGAAATCACAGAGTTAAGTATCTGGTTGATTAGCTTGGGAATCCGGATCAGTTTCAGTCGCCCCTATCACCCTCAAACCAACGGAAAGATCGAGCGCTTTCATCGATCACTCAAGGCGGAGGTGCTTAATGGACGGCAATTTTCCACGATCAAGGAGGCTCAAACCGCATTTGATCAGTGGCGTGAGGTTTATAACCTGCAGCGTCCTCATCAAGCACTGGACTACAAGGTGCCCATGGACCGGTATCGGTCCAGCCCTTGGGCTTACCCGCAGCAGTTATCACCCTTCGAGTACGGGCCGGATGATGTGTCGATCAAGGCGTATCACAGCCGATTTCGTTTTCAGAAACGCTATTTCAGCATCGCCAAGGGCCTGAATGGTCATCACATCGGAATACGACCTAACCCTGAAAAAGACGGTCTCTTTGATGTTTACTTCTGCCATCACTTTCTAAGAACGATCGACCTGAGCAAACCTGACTATGGCCCATAATGTGTCAACCATGTCCCCGCACATGTGTCCACCATGTGTCCGGTCTATACAAAAAGCGCAAAAGTAACCAAAACGCTCTTGCCCCACCACTCGGCACCTCGCCTAGGCTCGGTGTGCCCGTAATCCGCCATGGATTTGGGGGCTAAACCGGCATCCCTGCCGGTTTACCCCCCAAATCCCTGTCGAATTCCGGCCAGCGTGGTTTAACGGGGCGCCTAGGATCAAAAGCAGATCAAGATCAAGAGCGGCTCGCTTCGCATCGTGGTTACCGTTGAGCGCTACAGAGTTGTGTAGATACCTATGGCTATCGCAGGCAAGCCAACTCCCACATGGGTTTTGGGGTGTTGCTGATTATTTGGGAAGCGGGGTGAGTACCTCAGCCTTGTCATCCAGCACCATCACCACCAGCAGCCTGGCCGGTTGGGTCTGGCTGGCATTGCTTGATTCAAAGTGTCGTGAGCCTGCCGGTTCATAGAACGATTCCCCGGCCTTGTAGGTGATCGCCTTTTCATCGTTGACCCGCGAGGTGATCGCGCCTTGCAGCACATAAGCCACCGCAGTGCCGGTGTGGCTATGGGGCACGGTGGCCTGGCCGGGGGCATAGTCCACGGTGAGCATGATGGTTTTCTTGCCGGGCACGTTGGTCAAGGCGTGCTCCTGCAGCACCTTGAGCGTTTCCTGGTTGTATACCGGGTCGTGGGCAAATGCGCTGAGGGAGGTGAGCATCAGCGTGGTGGCGAGCAATCGTTTCATGATCAGGATTCCGCGTAGTTCGAGACCTCTTCACCCTACGCCGTAGCCTGTACGCCACCAATGACCAATACGCCGGAAAACCCCTTAGCCAATCTGCCGGAGAATATCGCGCACCTTGTCCAGCGCCGGGTCGATGTCCAGGGTCTCGATGGCGCCGAAGCCGAAAATCAGCCCCGAGCGTAATGGCACGTCGTGGAAGAATACGTCCAGAGGGTACAACCCCACCTCGACCTGACGCGCCTGTTCTATCAGCAAGGGGATATTCAACGCCACCTTGCACAATGCCGCCAGGTGAAAGCCCGCCACCGTCGGAACCGCCTCGAACCACGGTGACAGATCGCCCGCTAGACGCTGCAGTATTCGTTCGCGACGCCCCGCATAGATGCTGTGGCAACGGCGAATATGCTTGAGCAGGTAGCCTTCGCTGATGAACTTGGCCAATGCCCACTGCGGCAGGGTAGAGCTGTGCTGGTCGGTCAACTGCTTGGCCTTGAGCACCGCGCCATAGATCGCTGGCGGCAGCACCGCGTAGCCCAGGCGCAACTCGGGCAACAGGGTTTTGGAAAAGGTCCCGACGTAGGTGACCACGCCTCGGGTGTCCAGGCTTTGCAGGGAGTCGGTGGGGCGCCCTTCGTAGCGAAATTCGCTGTCGTAGTCGTCTTCGATGATGATCGCTCCCAGCTCGATTGCGCGGTCCAGCAGCGCCTGGCGGCGCTTCTGACTCATCGGCATGCCGAGTGGAAACTGGTGGGACGGGGTTACGTAGATCAGACGGGTGCCATCGGGGATCTGATCGACCTGGATGCCCTGTTCATCAACGGCCACGCTGGCAACGCTGGCGCCCATCGCTACGAACATTTGGCGTGCGGGGCTATAGCCTGGGTCTTCCATCGCGACCATGCTGCCGGGTTCCAGCACCACGCGGGCAATCAGGTCCAGCGCCTGCTGCGCGCCATTGGTGACCACGATATCGCTGGCGCGGCATTTGACCCCTCGGGAAAACGCGATATGCCCGGCGATGGCCTCGCGCAATGCCGGTAACCCTTCCGGTTGGCTGTAGAAACCACTGTTCTGGGCGATACGACGCAGCGCATCCTGGGTGCAGCGTCGCCATTCGTCCTGGGGGAATTGGTTGCGTGCAGTCGCGCCGCCGATAAATTCGTAGCGCAGGATACCCTCACGGGAAGGGTGGCCCATGGGCGAGGGCAGTGCTGCCCACTTGCCCAGGTTGGCGGCGCAGGCCAGGTCGGTGGCGGTTTGTACACGATCGGGTTGGGGCGCCCACGCATTGACGAAAGTGCCGCGGCCGATCTTGCCGATCAGCAGGCCTTCGTACGTGAGGGTGGTGTAGGTATCCGACACTGTCTTGCGTGATACGCCCAGTTGTTCGGCGAGCAGTCGGCTCGGTGGCAGTTGCGCTCCCGCCGACAGTCGCCCGGTGGCGATAGCTTCGCGCAGTTGCTGATAAAGCTGGGCAGCCAGGTCCTTGCGGCCCTTGATGACGAGGTGCAGTTCCATGTTTCATCCTGGAGACAGATCGATCCGCGCCAAGGTTACGCGCAAATCGATCTGAAGAAACCAGGCAGTGTCAGGACAGGAAACCGCCGTCTACATTCAACGACACACCGGTGGTGTAGCTTGACGCATCGCTGGCCAGATACAACACCGCGCCGGCCATTTCGCTGGGTTCGGCCACGCGCTTGAGGGGGATCTGCGCCAGGGCCACTTTCAGGATCGAGTCGTTCTTGACCAGCGCCGAGGCGAACTTGGTATCGGTCAGGCCCGGCAGCAGTGCGTTGCAACGGATGCCGAACGCTGCGCATTCCTTGGCGAACACCTTGGTCATGTTGATCACGGCAGCCTTGGTGACCGAGTAGATGCCCTGGAACACGCCCGGCGAAATGCCGTTGATCGACGCCACGTTGATGATGCTGCCGCCGCCGTTCTCGCGCATCAGCTTGCCGGCTTCCACCGACATGAAGAAGTAACCGCGGATATTTACGTCGACGGTCTTCTGGAATGCGCCAAGGTCGGTATCCAGCACGTTGCAGAACTGCGGGTTGGTGGCGGCGTTGTTGACCAGAATATCCAGGCGGCCGAACTGTTCGCGGATGCCGGCGAACACCTGGGTAATCTGCTCCATTTCACCGATATGGCAGGCAATCGCCGTGGCCTTGCCGCCGTCGGCAATGATCGCGTCGGCGACGTGCTGGCAACCTTCCAGCTTGCGGCTGGAGACGATCACGTGGGCGCCTTGCTGGGCCAGCAGCTTGGCAATGGCCTCGCCGATACCACGGCTGGCGCCGGAAACGAAGGCAATCTTGCCGTCAAGGTCAAACAGGTTGGTCTTGGACATAAAGGTTCCTTGTGGTTGCGATCAGAGCGCTGATTTGCCAATGACATTCAGGCTCATTTGCTCCAGCAGCTTGTTCATGTGGATGAACTGCGCAAAGCGTTTGTCCTGGGTCTGGCCGTGGAAAAAACGGTAGTAGATCTGCTGCACGATGCCGGCCAGCCGGAACAGCCCGTAGGTGTAATAGAAATCGAAATTGTCGATCGCAAGCCCCGAGCGCTCGGCGTAGTAGTCGACAAACTGACGGCGGGTGAGCATCCCCGGAGCGTTGCTCGGCTGGCGCCGCATCAGTTGCACCGGCGCCGGGTCTGCGGCTTCGATCCAGTACGCGAGGGTGTTGCCCAGGTCCATCAGCGGGTCGCCCAGGGTGGTCAGTTCCCAATCCAGCACACCGATGATTTGCATCGGGTTATGCGGGTCGAGGATCACGTTATCGAAGCGGTAGTCGTTATGCACGATGCTGGATGTGGGCGAGTCGGCTGGCATTTTGTCGTTGAGCCAGGCGCGCACCGCTTCCCATTTTGGCGCATCAGGGGTCAGGGCTTTTTCGTAGCGCTCGCTCCAGCCACGAATCTGCCGCGCCACGTAGCCTTCAGGCTTGCCCAGGTCGGCCAGGCCGCAGGCGCTGTAGTCGACTTGATGCAGTTCGACGAACTTGTCGATAAAGCTTTTGCACAGCGCTTGAGTCTTGGCCGCATCCAGGCCCAGTTCGGGCGGCAGGTCAGAGCGCAGGATAATGCCGTTGACCCGTTCCATCACATAGAACTCGGCACCGATCACTGATTCATCGGTGCAGTGCACGTATGCCTTGGGGCAATACGGAAAACCATCTTTGAGCTGGTTGAGAATGCGGTATTCGCGGCCCATGTCGTGGGCGGACTTGGCCTTGTGGCCAAACGGCGGGCGACGCAGCACGAATTCCTGGCCTGGGTATTCCAGCAGGTAGGTCAGGTTCGATGCCCCGCCGGGAAACTGACTGATCGCAGGCGTGCCGTTCAAGCCCGGAATGTGGGCCTTGAGGTAGGGATCGATCAGGCTGGCATCAAGTTCTTCGCCGGGGCGAATCTGGGTCGATTGGTCGTTCAGCGCCATGCTTATCCCTTCTGCTTATTCTAAAGGCCGTGGACTATTTCCTAATCTAATGCGCACCGCCGCCCAGCGACAAGGTCGGGGCGGCTTAATAGGTTAGCGTGTTGAACGGTGATCAGCGTGCCTGATCGGTCATTTTGCGGGCGCTGGCAAGGCTACCGGTGTAAGCACGGGGCGGCCGGCAAAGTATTCCACCAGGTTATCAGCGACGCGCTGCACCGTGTCATGGGCCGCTTCCGGGGACAGACCGGCCACGTGGGAGGTCAGCACGGTATTGCTCAGGCGCTTGAGGGCATCGGGCACCGCGGGCTCATCGTCAAACACATCCAGCGCGGCGCCGCCGATGCGGCGCTGCTCCAGCGCGGCGACCAGGTCGGCGGTCACTACCACGCTGCCGCGGCCGATGTTGACCAGAAAACCGTGTGGCCCCAAGGCGTCCAGGGCATGGCGGTCGATCAGGTGACGGGTGCTGGCACCGCCGGGCGTGGCCAGCACCAGGAAGTCCGAGGTGCGCGCCAGCTCCACGGCCGTCGCACAGTAGGTGTAATCTACGTCATCGCGGGGTTGGCGGTTGTGATAACTGACCTCCATGCCGAACCCCAGGGCGGCGCGCCGGGCGATCTCCATACCCACCGCGCCCAGCCCGAGAATCCCCAGGTGTTTACCGCTCAGGGAAGGGCGCATCACTTTCGGCCATTCGCCGCGCCGCACTGCCGCATCCGTCTGGGGAATGCCACGCACCAGCGACAGCAGCAACGCCATGGCATGGTCGGCCACCGACGGCGCATTCACCCCGGCGCCGTTCGTCACCACGATCCCACGATTGCTCGCGGCCTGCAGGTCCACATGTTCGTAGCCGGCACCGATCACGCAGATGATTTCCAGCAACGGCAGTGCCGCGATTTCATCAGCGTACAACCCCAGCGGACCACGGGTCAGCACGGCCTTGATCTGCCCACCGTGCAACTTGATCGCCTGAGCGCGTTCGGCGGGCGTCGGCGCCAGAATCACATGAAAGTCATTGCTCTCGATGATTTGCAGGTATTCGTTGATGGTTTCAACCAGGACTAGAACGGTGGTGGGCATGGGGCAGCTCTCCGGTGAGTTCGATGCTCGGAGTATGCTGCATTTTTGTTGCGCGAAATGCTGAGGGCGCTGAGAAAGCGCCCCTGATTTTGCGAAAAGTGCCAGCGTCTCGGCGAGCGGGAGACGCTGTTTGCACGCGTGCGAATTATTTAGCGGCTATGGGCTTGCGTACCTTGCTCTGTTCGGCAGCTACGATGTCCATGTAATCGTAGGTAGGAAAGAACTCCGTCCTGAAGGGCCCCCATGCAGAGCGTTCGATGGCGAGATTGACTTCCCGCAGGCGCGAGGCGGGGAAGCGTAGAACGATGACGTGACCGATCCCCATGGCGATGTTCCAACTGACAATCTCTACCCCTTCAGGAGGGAATACTTTAAAGAGTTCCTGTTCGGTGAGTTTTGTTCTTATTTCGTTCAAGTTGCGAGATTGGTCATGTTTGAGGAAGACGGTCAACATGACTGCATTGTCAGCGCTGATGGCGACAGGTTTTCCTGGCGTGGAAACCTGCGCATGAAGGCCGCCTGAAACAAGGGTAGAGAGCAATAAAACAGACGCCAATAAAGGCTTTAATAGTGTTTTCATTGACTGAGGCCTTTTATGAGTATTGTCGCTACTCGTGGGATGAGTATTGAGGGTTAGTGGGTGGGGGTGGTTTTGACTGATCCGGTATAGGGCGCATGAACCACATGTATTCGAACAAGAGGGTTGGCGTCGATCATGTCGCGCGGCACTTCACGAGAATAAGTGAATTCCTGATTGTTCAACGTCTCAAGTTTTCTGACGATGGTTCTCGTTGCACCTTTATCCGGTATCAGGATATGGTTTTTCTTGTCACCCGTTACCATGAAGTAACCGCCGCCGCCGTTGTCATATTTTGATAGCCCGGTATCGGTGTAGAAAAATTCGTAGCGATTCCGTTCAGGGTCCCACACTGATATTCCAACGACACCTGGGTACTTGTCCTTTACGTCGATCTCCGGGGCGCCTTCTATATAAACTTTTGTCGTCAGCCAGCGGGGGGATGTACCCAGGGCACTTGCGTCTGAGTTTTCTACTGCCGGTTGTGCTTGACTGGCCAATGGGCTGAGTATTCCGGTGGCAAGTATCAGGGAGAAAATAAGGTTGTGTTTGTTCATCAAGTCGCTCCTGAAGAGTGAGGTTTTTAATTCTGCTGTGGTGGGTTTAGATACCTTTGTTTTTTTTGAACTGGACTGGAATATAGACGTGATAGAAGGGGGTCTCAATGCCTGGGAAAACCCTTGCAACAAATGCCGTAATCATTAGAGTTTCAATCGAGAGGCGTTGGTTAACTGTATGTAAGAACTTTCTTATATGTGAGGGTGTTTAACTTTAATTGATATTGGGTTTCTGTCAGCGGCTCCCCACTGGCGAACTTTGAGTGACGGCGTTTATTTAAACAAAGCTTCGCCGGCCTTGTGTGATCGCCCCTCCCAATGCCCCGCTGGCAGGGGCGTTCGTGAGGTGGGTAAAGGCGGTGGACATCTGGCGTCGAATCAACTGAGCCGCCCATGGGCTGCCTTCCAGCCTTTGCACTGCATTGCCGTTCCTCAGCTAAGTCTTTGCTTATTCAAGAGAATCCCGGACAATCCGGCCCTTGTTACGGCCAGGGCGCTGCCTGTCAGGTTTTTCTGACTCGTGCTGGCCGTGTGAATGCGGAGATCCGACCGGATGAATGATCAGGCCAATAGCGTCGACGAACGCTATGCAACGACACCTGCAACCCTCACAAGCTGGAGCCGCCAGGACACCACCTGGATGCTCGGGCTATTCGGTACCGCCATTGGCGCCGGTACTTTGTTTCTGCCAATCAACGCGGGCCTGGGGGGCTTCTGGCCGCTGGTGATCCTGGCGTTACTGGCGTTCCCGATGACGTTCTTTGCCCACCGTGGGCTGACCCGTTTCGTGCTGTCTGGCCGTGAAGGCTCAGACATCACCGACGTGGTCGAAGAGCATTTCGGTATCAAGGCGGGTGCGTTGATCACCTTGCTGTATTTCTTCGCGATCTTCCCGATCCTGCTGATCTACAGCGTGGCACTGACCAATACCGTGAGCAGCTTCATGGAACACCAACTGCACATCATGCCGCCGCCTCGTGCGATCCTGGCGTTTGTGCTGATCCTCGGCCTGCTGGCCGTGGTGCGCTGCGGCGAGCAAGTGATCGTCAAGGCCATGAGCCTGATGGTGTATCCGTTTATCGTCGCCTTGCTGTTCCTGGCCGTGTACCTGGTGCCGCACTGGAATGGCGGTATTCTCAGCACTGCCAGCGAGGTGCCAGCACCGTCGGCGCTGCTCAATACGCTGTGGCTGGCGATTCCGGTGATGGTGTTCTCGTTCAACCATTCGCCGATCATCTCGGCTTTCGCGGTTGACCAGAAACGCCAGTACGGCGCACACGCCGAGGAGCGCAGTTCGCAGATCTTGTCCCGCGCTCACTTGCTGATGGTGGCGATGGTGCTGTTCTTCGTGTTCAGTTGCGTGCTGACCCTGTCGCCCGCACAACTGGCCGAGGCGAAAGCGCAGAACCTGTCGATCCTGTCCTACCTGGCCAACCACTTCGACAACCCGACCATCGCCTTTGCGGCACCGTTGATTGCGTTCGTGGCGATTGCCAAGTCGTTCCTGGGCCACTACATCGGCGCCAGCGAGGGTCTCAAGGGGCTCGTGGTCAAGACCGGTCGCCGCCCGGCACCGAAGACCCTGGACCGCATGACCGCCGCCTTCATGCTGGTGGTGTGCTGGATTGTCGCCACGCTTAACCCAAGCATCCTCGGTATGATCGAGACCTTGGGTGGGCCGGTGATTGCGTCGATCCTGTTCCTGATGCCGATGTATGCGATCCGCAAGGTGCCGGCCATGGCCAAGTACCGTGGGCAGGCATCGAATGTGTTTGTCACCGCCGTCGGCCTGGTGGCGATTACGGCATTGGTGTATTCGCTGGTTGCCTGAGCCCTGATGCGGTCTATCTGACTGCACAGCTCTAAAAGTGTGGGAGCTGGCTTGCCTGCGATAGCTATGTGTCAGTCATTACATTCATGACTGATACACCGCTATCGCAGGCAAGCCAGCTCCCACATTGGTTTTGTGTTGGCAGTAAAGGTTAGTTCCAGGCATAAAAAACGCCGCGTACCTTGCGATACGCGGCGTCTTTCACATCAACACACCCTTAAGCTTGAATCACCGGGATGTTGGCGCTTGCTGCGATCTTGCGGAACTCGGCGATCTGGTCGAAGTTCAGGTAGCGGTAGACGTCACTGGCCATGGTGTCCAGTTTCGCTGCGTAGCCCATGTACTCTTCGACAGTCGGCAGGCGACCCAGGGTAGAGGCCACTGCCGCCAGTTCGGCCGATGCCAGGTAGACGTTTGCACCGTCACCCAGGCGGTTCGGGAAGTTACGGGTCGAGGTCGACACAACGGTCGAATTCGGCTCAACACGTGCCTGGTTACCCATGCACAGCGAGCAGCCCGGCATTTCCATGCGTGCGCCAGCCTTTCCGTAGATGCCGTAGTAGCCTTCTTCGGTCAACTGGTGAGCGTCCATCTTGGTCGGCGGCGACAGCCACAGACGAGTCGGCAGCTGGCCCTTGACCTGCTCCAGCAGCTTGCCGGCAGCGCGGAAGTGACCGATGTTGGTCATGCACGAACCGATGAACACTTCGTCGATCTTCTCACCGGCAACGCTGGACAGCAGACGGGCATCGTCCGGGTCGTTAGGCGCGCAGAGGATCGGCTCGTTGATTTCCGACAGGTCGATCTCGATGATTTCGGCGTATTCGGCGTCGGCATCGGCTTCCATCAGTTCCGGGTTGGCAACCCAGGCTTCCATCGCTTGGGCGCGACGTTCCAGGGTGCGGGCATCGCCGTAGCCTTCACCGATCATCCAGCGCAGCAGAGTGATGTTGGAATTCAGGTACTCGGTAACGGACTCTTTGGACAGCTTGATGGTGCAGCCGGCAGCCGAACGTTCAGCCGAGGCGTCGGACAGCTCGAAAGCCTGTTCCAGCGTCAGGTCGTTCAGGCCTTCGATTTCCAGGATGCGGCCGGAGAAGGCGTTTTTCTTGCCTTTCTTCTCTACGGTCAGCAGGCCAGCCTGGATCGCGTAGTAAGGAATGGCATGAACCAGGTCACGCAGGGTGATGCCAGGCTTCATCTTGCCTTTGAAGCGCACCAGGATCGATTCCGGCATGTCCAGTGGCATCACGCCAGTGGCTGCGGCAAACGCCACCAGACCGGAACCGGCCGGGAACGAGATGCCCATCGGGAAACGGGTGTGGGAGTCACCACCGGTACCGACGGTGTCCGGCAGCAGCATACGGTTGAGCCAGCTGTGGATGATACCGTCGCCCGGACGCAGCGATACACCGCCACGGGTCATGATGAAGTCAGGCAGGGTGTGGTGGGTGGTCACGTCGATCGGCTTCGGGTACGCCGCGGTGTGGCAGAACGACTGCATCACCAGGTCGGTCGAGAAGCCCAGGCACGCCAGGTCTTTCAGTTCATCACGGGTCATTGGACCGGTGGTGTCCTGGGAGCCCACGGTGGTCATCTTCGGCTCGCAGTAGGTACCAGGACGAACGCCTTTGCCTTCTGGCAGGCCGCACGCCTTGCCGACCATCTTCTGTGCCAGGGTGAAGCCTTTGCCGGTGTCGACAGGCGCTTCAGGCAGCTTGAACAGGTCGGTAGGGCCCAGGCCCAGTTCGGCGCGGGCCTTGTCGGTCAAGCCGCGACCGATGATCAGCGGGATACGGCCGCCGGCGCGAACTTCGTCCAACAGTACCGGAGTCTTCATTTCGAAGGTGGTCAGGACTTCGTCGGTGCCGTGTTTGCAAACTTTGCCAGCATGAGGGTACAGGTCGATCACGTCGCCCATGTTCATGTTGGTGACGTCGAATTCGATTGGCAGTGCGCCAGCATCTTCCATGGTGTTGTAGAAGATCGGAGCGATCTTGCTGCCGAAGCAGAAACCGCCGGCACGCTTGTTCGGCACGTAAGGCACGTCGTCACCGAAGAACCACAGTACCGAGTTGGTGGCCGACTTGCGCGACGAACCGGTACCGACCACGTCACCGACGTAGGCGATAGGGAAGCCTTGGCCGCGCATTTCTTCGATCTGCTTCATCGGGCCGGTCTTGCCTTGCTCGTCCGGCACGATGCCTTCACGAGCCATTTTCAGCATGGCCAGGGCGTGCAGCGGGATGTCAGGGCGGGACCAGGCGTCCGGCGCCGGGGACAGGTCGTCGGTGTTGGTTTCGCCGGTGACCTTGAACACGCGCAGGCTGATCTTGTCGGCCAGGGTAGGGCGGTTGCGGAACCACTCGCCGTCAGCCCAGGACTGGATCACGCCTTTGGCGTGTTCGTTGCCGTTGCGGGCTTTTTCGGCGACGTCGTGAAACGCATCGAACATCAGCAGGGTGTGCTTGAGTTGGGCGGCCGCGACGGGCGCCAGGGTGGCGTCGTCCAGCAGCTCGACCAACGTCACGATGTTGTAGCCGCCTTGCATGGTGCCGAGCAGTTCAACAGCGCGTTTCTTGTCGATCAGGGGGGAAGTCGCTTCGCCCTTGGCCAGGGCAGACAGGAAACCGGCCTTGACGTAGGCAGCTTCGTCAACGCCTGGTGGAATGCGGTTGGTGATCAGGTCAACGAGGAATTCTTCTTCGCCAGCCGGAGGATTTTTCAGCAGCTCGACCAGGCCTGCGGTTTGTTCGGCGTTAAGCGGCTGGGGAACGATACCCAGTGCTGCACGCTCTTCGATATGTTTGCGGTAGGCTTCAAGCACAGTTATTACCCTCATCAGTGGTCCCACGGGACGCTCATCCAGAAATGAACGGCACGCATGCGCTCAGGGGCTTTTTGGGCCGCAAAGCCAGCGCTGCCGGCATTCCTTTACAGAAGCTGCTTTCAAAGTTTTACGCCTGCAGAACGGAGCTGATGAGGGTTGGCGTGGGCTCTGACCTACCGGGTCGAAACCACGCCAACACCGTTCTGAAGGAACGACTGTGCTCGTGACGCTTTGAAAACAGCTTCCAGCGGATTATTGGCGCCTTACAAGGCCGGGTGATTCTACGGCAAAAAAAATCTAAAGGTAAGTTGCCTGGCCAAGTTTGCTGGGTGATCAACCTTAGACAAAGGGCTAACATGGCGCACTGTTTCGCTGATTTGCGTGTTGTCGCCCATGTCCAACCAAACCATCAAGACCCCCTGCGTCGGCCTGTGCTCCACGGTCTACGGCGATCTCGTGTGCCGCGGCTGCAAGCGCTTCCACCACGAAGTGATCCAGTGGAATGGCTATAACGAAGAAGAAAAGCGTGCAGTCTGGCTCAGGCTTGAGCAACTGCTGGTCCAGGTGATGGCCGGCAAAGTGGAGGTGTTTGACCCCAAGACCCTGCGCGGGCAGTTGGAGCAACGCAAGATTCGCTTCGTGCCGCACCAGTCCGAGTATTGCTGGGCCTACCAGTTGATCGCACGCGGGGCGCGGGTGATCAATAACCTTGAGGCGTACGGCATGGTGCTGTTGCCGGAGTTTCGCGACTGGCCCTTGCCGGACCTGCGCGATGCGATTGATCGGGAGTTCTTTATCCTCTCTGAAGCGCATTACCAGCGCTATATCGCCCCGGGATTCTTGAAAGATGCGCTGGGCTAACTGACTGACGAGCTCAATGTGGGAGCTGGCTTGCCTGCGAAGGCGGCCTGACAGCCGACAAGGATGTTGGATCAGACCGAGTACATATCCGTTGCTGCGGTAACGGCCGCTTATGGTTTCGCTCTTACAGCGACTCACTTTTGGAGAGGCCCAAAAGTAAGCAAAAGGCCTTCGCCCCACCACTCGGCACCTCGCTGTGGCTCGGTGTGCCCGTAATCCGCCATGGATTTGGGGGGCCGCCGCCACGCGCCATCCATGGCGCGGGGCGGCTAAACCGGCATCCCTGCCGGTTTACCCCCCAAATCCCTGTCGAATTCCGGCCAGCGTGGTTTGACGGGGCGCCTGAGATCAAAAGCAGATCAAGAGCGGCTCGCTTCGCATCGTGGTTACTGATGGTTGCTACGTCAGAGTTGTGTAGATACCCATGCTGCGATAGCGGTGTATCAGAAGCAAATGCGCCAGCTGACCCACCGCAATCGCAGGCAAGCCAGCTCCCACATTTGATCTTCATTGCCTGAAGGGTCGGTGTCAGGGTTTGGTTGCCAGCTCTTGCAGGTGATCCATCAACGTCTGCGGCTTGAGCACCAGCACGTCACTTTCCACCGCATCCAGCACCACCTCCGCTGTATTACCGATCAACGCCCCCGAAATCCCGGTGCGGGCCACGGTGCCGATGATGGTCACCGCCGCGTGCAGCTGATGGGCCATATGCGGGATCAGCACATCGGCCGGGCCTTCCTTGATATGCAGGTGCCTGTCGTCCACGTCGAACTCGTCCTGGAATGCCTTGCATTGTTCGCGATAGCGCGCCTCGATGGTTTCCTTGAGCTGGAAGGTCGGGTCGGCTGCCGACAGCATCGGCGACGGGTGGGCGCTGATCACATGCAGTTGCGCCTTGGCCAGGCTGGCGATATCAAAACCATGGTCGATGATCGCATTGTGCAGTGAGCGGTGTTCGCTGTCGGTATTGCCCACATCGATGGCCGCCAGAATCACTCCGCCCGCCCATGGCGTAGCGGTCTTGACCAACAGCACCGGCGTGGGGCAGTAGCGCAGCAGCTTCCAGTCCGCCGGCGTCAACAGGGCTTTTTTCAGCGGGCTGTCGGGAAAATGCTGTTTGATCACCAGGCCGCAGCCTTCGGCTTGCTGCACCTCGATAATGGTGTCATGCAGGCTGTCGTTCCACGCCTGTTCGGTGGTGACGCTGTAACCGTCGTTCTTTAAACCCTCCTTGAGCACACTCAACAGCGCCGAATGCTCGTGTTTCTTGTCGCAGACCAGCAAATGCAGGTGCGCGTCGGTCACCCCGGCAATCAGCTTGGCACGCTTGAGGGCCAGGCTTTCCGAGTGTTCGGGCTCGATGACCACCAGGATGCTGCGGATGGCTTGCATGATCGGGTTCTCCAGGAAGGGGCATGCAACAACTATAGTTGCTGCCCGCCAGACGTCATGTTGATGCACATCAAGGCCGGTGGCTGGTGGTCTGCGGCGGGGTCGGTATAATCGGCGCCCTTTTGTGATCCTTTGCCCGTGAGCCCGATGAACCTGCCCGAAATCCATGAATTCCTCGGCTGCCGCACCCCCGACGCCTGGGTCCAGGCCGCCCTGGCCGATCAGGACACCCTGCTGATCGACCACAAGAACTGCGAATTCAAAGCCGCCAGCACCGCCCTGAGCTTGATGGCCAAGTACCACGGCCATGTTGACCTGATCAATATGATGTCGCGCCTGGCCCGCGAAGAACTGGTGCACCACGAGCAAGTCATGCGCCTGATGAAAAAGCGCAAGGTCGAACTGCGCCAACTGCACGCGGGCCGCTATGCCTCGGGTTTGCGCAAGGTGGTGCGCAGCCATGAGCCGGTCAAGCTGGTGGACACCCTGGTAGTCGGTGCTTTTATCGAAGCACGCAGCTGCGAGCGTTTCGAAGCATTGGTGCCGCATTTGGACGAAGAGCTCGGCAAGTTCTACTTCGGTTTGCTCAAAAGCGAAGCCCGGCACTTCCAGGGTTATTTGAAGCTGGCCTACCAGTATGGCGACGCCAAGGACATTGCCCAAGTCATCGAACGGGTGCGTGCCGCCGAGCAGGAACTGATCGAATCACCGGACATCGAGTTCCGCTTTCACAGTGGCGTGCCAGCCTGAGGCCACCGCCACGCCGATCAAGGCGGTGATCCCGGCGAGCAGCAGAATCACCGTTTGCGTGCCCAACGGCGCTGCCAGCACGGCGATCATCAGGCCTGCCAAGGGCTGTGGCAGGTTGTTGAGCAAGGTGATCACGCCTACCGTCTTGCCGAAATCCTGCACCGGGATCACTTTTTGACGGGTGCTGCGCAGGTACACGTTGAACATCTTGTCAAAGCCCGTCACCAGCAAAAAGCCCACGGCATACGCCCACACACCGGGGCTGACGGCGGTGATCAGTGCGCCGACTGCAATCATCGAATACGACAGCCCACCCATCACTTTCAACGGCAATGACGAGCGCGCCAGGTAAAACAGAATCCCGATGGTGACCAGCGCGCCGGCGGCTTGCAGCAGGGCGTAGGCATCCTTGTCGGCGGCGTATTGGCCGGTAACCATGGCGGCCGAGGTGGCCAGTGTGACCCCGATAATCAGGTTCACGCCGACGGCCAGAATGATGATGCGCTTGAGTTCCACCAGGTTGCGGATGTGGCCAAACGCGGTGCGCAGCGGTTGCAGCCAGATACCCGGGGGCTGCCCATGGCTTTGCAGGCTCACCGTGGTGTTGCGCTGCCAGATCAGCATTGCCAGGTCAGCGAGAACAAACAGTGCGGCGATGGCCAGCACCACCCAGGGCCAGGCCCAAACCTGCAGCATCAGCGCTGCCAGCAACGGCCCGAGCACCAGGCCGCTCTGGTCGGCAATCTGCGAATAGGACAAGGTCTTGGCGTAGGTGTAATGCTGGAAGACATGCGGCATCACCACCTCCCGCGCCATGATGCCCTGAGTGGTCAATACCCCGCACAACGCGGACAGCATCACCAGCCAATGGATCCCGTCGAACAGCCCATACAGCGCCACCGCCACCACGCAGGCCAGCGCGCGATACACCTGGCTGATATGCAGAATGCGTACGGGTGAAAACCTGTCGCACAAGGCTCCGCACACCGGAAATGCCAGATAGCGCGGCAGCGATTCGACAAAAAACGCCAGGCCCGCCCACGACACACTTTGCGTGGTCTGGAACACGATCAGCGGCACGATGAACAGCAGGATCTGGTCGGCCAGCCGCGAGAGGAACAGCGAAACGAAGAACGCCAGGTAATCCTTGCGCATACAACTCCTTGTGAATGGCGTTAAAGATTGCAGGCTATTTGTTAAAAACTCTTAAAAGCATGAAGCTTCATCGGCTCGTACTGGCCAGCTGCTTCTGTGCGCCTGCTTGCCACCTATAATGCGCGCACTTCAATCTGCGTTTCTACACTGAGAACTTATGGAAAACCTGGGTCTGGGCAAGGTCCTGCTCGTTGAGGACGATGAAAAGCTGGCGGGGCTGATCGCGCAGTTCCTGTCGCAGCATGGTTTTGAGGTGCGTGTCGTGCACCGGGGCGATGAAGCCCTGGCAGCGTTCCTGGACTTCAAACCCAGGATTGTCGTGCTCGATTTGATGCTGCCAGGCCAGAGCGGGCTGCATGTTTGCCGCGAAATTCGCACTGTGTCAGACACGCCCATCGTGATCCTGACAGCCAAGGAAGACGATCTGGACCATATCCTGGGCCTTGAGTCCGGGGCTGACGATTACGTGATCAAGCCGATCAAGCCGCCAGTGCTGCTTGCGCGTTTGCGTGCGTTGCAGCGCCGCCAGGTGCCCGAGCCCGCGGCGCGGGGTGCCCTGGAGTTCGGCCGCTTGTCGATTGATCGCAGCTGCCGGGGCGTCAGCCTGGGCGGTCAGACCATCGACCTGACGACCATGGAGTTCGAGTTGCTGTGGTTACTGGCCAGCAGCTCGGGCAAGATCCTCTCGCGCGATGACATCCTCAACCGTATGCGTGGCATTGCCTTTGATGGCCTCAATCGCAGCGTTGACGTCTACATCAGCAAATTGCGCGGCAAGCTCAACGACAACCCACGCGAGCCGGTGTGCATCAAAACCATCTGGGGCAAGGGTTACCTGTTCAATCCGTTCGCGTGGGAGGTTTAGATGCTGCGCTTGTATCTGCGCCTCTATGTGATCCTCGCGCTCGGCCTGGCCGGGTCGGTCTGGCTGGTCAACTATGGCCTGGACGCTTACATGCCCGAGTCCAACGAGACGTATAACCGTGAAGCCTTGCGCGGCCCGGCGTGGGCCCTGGTGGAACAATTGCGACCGGTACAGGGAGAGGCGCGCCAGGCACGCCTGGATGAGCTGCAGCCGCATTATGGCTTGCGCCTGAAACTGGTGCAGCGCGACGCCCAGCACCTGAGCGAGCGCGAACAGAAACTCCTGGCGAGTGACCAAGTGGTGGTACGCGAGGATTTTATGAAGTTCCTGTCAGCGATTGACGGCGGCCCGCAATTACTGGAGATCCAGCTGCCGGAAGAACCCAAATGGCTGTACTTGTGGGCTTATGGCTTTCTGGGCGCAGGCCTGGCCATCGTCCTGTATTTCTGGGTACGCCCGCACTGGCGTGACCTGGAGCATATCCGCCTGGCGGCGCAACGTTTTGGTGACAATGACCTCGGCTCACGCATCCTGTTGCCAAGGCGTTCCACCGTGCGCGAACTGGCCGGGCACTTCAACCAGATGGCCGAGCGTATCGAGAGCCTGATCGCCAACCAGCGCGAACTCACCAACGCCGTATCTCATGAGCTACGCACGCCGATTGCGCGCTTGTCGTTTGAACTTGACCAACTGCGCCAGCAGATCGATCCAGGCCAAAGCAGCGAGTTGATTGCCGATATGTATGCCGACCTCGGCGAGCTGGAAGAAATGGTTTCCGAACTGTTGACCTACGCCAGCCTGGAGCGCGGTGCCACCCAGGTCACCCGCGAGAACATCGAAGCCCACAGCTGGCTCGACAGCGTGATCGGCAGTGTGGCCCTGGAGGCCGAAGCACAGGGGGTGCAGTTATCGCTGCGTACCTGTGAGGTCGACTTTATCCGCATCGAGCCACGCTTTATGGCGCGGGCGGTGATCAACCTGCTGCGTAACGCCATCCGTTATGCCGATCGCCGCGTGGAAGTGTCGCTGGTCAAGTTCGGCAACGGCTATGAAGTACGGGTCAATGACGATGGCCCAGGCGTGCCGCTGGAGGGTCGCACCAAGATCTTCGAACCCTTCCTGCGCCTCGACGCCAGCCGCGACCGCCGCACGGGAGGGTTTGGCTTGGGCCTGGCGTTGGTCAAGCGCGTCAGCCAGTGGCATGGCGGGCACGTGGAAGTGCTGGATTCGGAGTGGGGCGGGGCGTCGTTTCGGATGACCTGGGCGTATGCCGAGTAACACCTTTTGAATACCCCCCTCCCACATTTGGATTGGGTTACCAATTTGAATCAGAAGGTGTATTCCACCATCCCCATCACCGACGTCTGCAAGCGGCGCTCCACAATCGGGCTCTTGCCCGCTTTATCCGCCAGGTACTGCACATCCAGCAGCGTCGAGAACTGTGTGTGCTCGCTGATTGGCAAGCTCCACGTAAGGTTCATGCCATTGCTGATATTGCCGCCGCTGGCCTTATATCCCTTGAAGCGGCTGCGCGCGGCTTGGCCGGTGGTCACGCCGTACCAGTTCTGCAGGTAGTCACGGTCACCAAAGTGGCTGTTGATGGCAGCATCGACGGAACCGAAGCGCCCCTCATACAGATTGGTACCCAAGCTCAACTCCACGTGGGTAAAAGCCTTGCCGGTGTCCTTGTGTTTATCTTTTTCAAGCGCATGTTCCAGGGTGGCACCGATGATCACGCCGCCGAGGTTGTAGGCGGCACTCACCCCCAGTTGCGGGCGTGATTTGATCTCGCCCATGCCTTTGAGGCGTTTGGAACCGGCATGCATGCTTTCGTTTTTATCCTTGCGCGAATCGCTTGCGCCAATGTATGCGCTGAAGCTCAAGGCATTGCCTTCGTAACCCCAGCCCAGGCCCGTATCAGTGTCGAGGAAGACGCCCCAAGGGCTGATGATTTTGCCGCCCAGCACAGGCGCCGTCATGCGTTCGTCGCTGCCACTGTAGCGGGGGGCGTTGGCTATGCCGGCCTTGAGGCTGTATTGCCAGTCTTCGGCAAGCGCCGTGTCGGCGGCGGCAAGCAGGCACAGTGAGGTCACTGACAGGCACAGGTTTTTTGCGTGCATCAGGTGTTTCTCCAGGTTAGAAATTCAAGGGTGTGTGGGGGGACTGGGTGCGTTTGAAGGAATAACCCGAAGCGCTCAGCCCGTTGACCTGGCGGCTGACGGTGTCGCCCAGGCCGTAGCCGGTGCCGGCGAGTACCGCGTGGGCGTTGTCGACCGGCAGCAGGATGTAGTCAGTCAGTGGCTCGTCGTGCAATTGGCCGCGGATCACCAGGAAGCCGTCTTCCAGGCGCACGCTGATACCGCTCAACGGTGCGTCGGGTTCATGGCTATTGAGTACCTGATAGGTGCCGATGGTGTCGGCCCAAGCCGTAGACAGGGTCGGCGGCTCGATGCGCTCACCGATGGCAATGCGTTGGCCGTGGCTGCGGGCCGTGAGCATCTGCCGGCCTTGTACCGTCACTACATCAAGCTGGATGCGACCCAGGTCGCCCAGGTCCTTGAGCCAAAAACCCATGACCTTTTTCTGCGCACGCAGCCAGCCCTGGTCATCGCGTAGCAAGTCGAAGGTGTAGCCGGCCAGTTCGCCGGCCAGGCGCTCACGGTCATCCTTGATACGGAATATGCCCCAGGGGGTCGCGTAGAACCCTGCCAGGCGCTTGCGGTCGACGGCCGCTGGCACGTGGCGCAGTTTCAGACCGTGGCTGGGAGCCCGGCAGTCGTCGGCGCAGGCGCGCTCGCCGGTGTGTGCCTCAAGCATCAGGCGCAGGCTGTCGGTGGCCAACGACACCACCATCTCTTCGGCATTGCTGTCGTTGGCCATGATGATCACGGCCAGTTGCTGGTCCGGCAGCAGGGTCAACTGGGCGGCAAAATCATCGCCGCCGCCGCTGTGCTGGTAAGTACGCACCCCAGGGGTAATCGGCTCGTCACCGCATGGCGCCAGAAACCAGCCCAGGCCCATCTGGCAGTCAAAATCCAAGGCGTTGCCGGTGTTTTGCTGGGTGAACATTTGATCTATTGAAGCGCTGCCCAGCACGCGGTTGCCCTTGTAGGTGCCTTTGGCAAACAACATCTGCACGTAGTGACTCAGATCCTTGGGGCTGGCCCACAGGCCACCGGCGGCAAGGTCGCGTACCTGGGCGTCGGTGCTGGCGTTGCCGTCCTCATAACCCAGGGCGCGAAAGCTCAATTGCGCACCGGTGCCGAGGAAACTGGACTGGTTCATATGCAAGGGGGTCAAGAGGCTGCTTTGTAGCTGGGCTTCGAAGCTTTTGCCGCTGCTGCGCTCGATGGCGGCACCCACCAGCGAGTAGCCGAGGTTGGAATAGGCCACCTGAAAACCGGGCGGGCTGCTCAGCCATACGCCCGACACGCGCATCGGCATCTGCCCCATGGCATAGGTGCTGTGCAGGTCACGCAGGTGCTCACTGGGCAGGCCGGATTGATGGCTGAGCAAACGCCGTAACGTGATGGCGCGATCTGCTTCGGCCTGGTCGTCATGAAAGCGCGAGCGTACGTAAAACTCACGCAGGGTTTGCTGGATCGGTGCATCCAGTGCCAGGCGCTGTTGCTCCACCAACTGCAACGCCGCCGTGGCGGTGATCAGTTTGGAAATCCCCCCGGCGCGAAACGCCGTGTTGGGCGTCACCGGCACGCCCTGGGCCTTGTCGGCCAGGCCAAAGCCTCGGGCCCAGATCAACTCCTGGCCATTGACCAGGGCAATCGACAAGCCTGCCACATTTTCCCGGACCATCTCCCGGGGTATGCGGGTTTGCAGGTAACGGATGATCGCGCCGTAATCGCCTTTTTGAATCGGCGGCGGAGCAGGCGGTTGCGAGTGGCAACCGATACTGCTCAGCAGGCAACCCAATAGCGGAATACCGCGCAGTCTGCGAAACATCAAGAGCACCCGAATGATGATTTGGATGCTGGAATGCTAGGGCGGCGGGGGCTGAGAATCTTTGATTGCTTTGTCGGGAAACTGTCAAAGATTGTTAACGGCCAACTGTAGGCGCGAGCTTGCTCGCGCCTACAAGATCAGGGCATCAATGTGGCGATCAGTGCCCGAATGGTCCCCGGCAATGCCTCCAGCTCGCGCACCAGAATGCTGCGCTCGCGAATCGCCCAAGGCTCGTCCAGCTTCACCGTCACCAACTGCATGGTGCGGCTGTGGCGCTGGGCGGCGGACTCGGGAATGATCCCGATGCCCACGCCGGCCTCGACCATCCGGCAGATCGCCTCGAAGCTCGACACCTGGATGCGCAGCGACAACTGCTTGCCCAGGCGCTCGACATGTTCGCGCAGGAAACTCAGCAGCGTGCTGCCTTCATGCAGGCCGATATGCTGGTAGGCGAGGGTTTGTTCGAGGGTGACCGAAGGCTGATCGGCCAAGGGATGCCCGACGGGCACCATCAGCACCAATTCATCCGTACTGAAATGCAGAACTTGCAAACCCGCCGCTTCCACGGGGCCGGCAATAATGCCCATGTCGCTGGTGCCATCGAGTACGCCGCGCACGATGTCCCGAGACAGGCGCTCCTGCAGGTCGACGGTCACGCCTGGGCGCTGGGACAAAAAGCCCGCCAGCACTTCCGGCAAGAACTCGGTGACCGCCGTGGTGTTGGCGAAGATGCGGATATGCCCGGCTGAATCCACGCCGTATTGGGTGAACTCGCTTTTCAGGTAATCCACCTGACGCATGATCAATCGCGCATGGTGCAACAGGCGTTCGCCCGCCGGGGTGATCTCCACGCCACGACTGTCGCGGTACAGCAGGCGAGTATCGAGCTGACCTTCCAGGGCCTTGATCCGCGCACTGGCGGCAGCCGGCGACAGAAACGCGCGCCTGGCGCCCTGGGTCAGGCTGGGGGATTCGGCGATATGGATAAACAGGCGCAGGTCGGCGAGATCAAAGTGCATGCAAGACTCCCGGTACAGGGTGGCGGCGTTCAGCATAACCGAACGCTGGTTTATTGAAATGCAAATTCTCAGAACGGGCAGTCCCTTGCATGATCGGCAGCAGACACCCACTGCCTGAGGATCTGCACCCGATGAGCGCCACTGATTGGATCGGCCGAAGCGAGACCGCCCACGACCACCTGAGCCATAACCTGCTCAAGCGCATCGCCGCCACGTTCGGTGAAGGGGTGCCTGCCGACGGTGCAGCCGTACCCGCATTGTGGCAATGGTGCTTTTTCCAGGACCCGCTGCCGGAGTCGGCCCTGGGCAGCGATGGCCACCCGGCGCGCGGCGGGTTCCTGCCTCCGGCCGATAACCGTAATCGCATGTGGGCCGGTGGGCGTATCGAGTTTGTGCACCCGCTGCGGGCCGGCGAGGCGGCGACCCGCGTGTCGACCATCACTCAGGTCGAAGAAAAGACCGGTCGCACCGGTTCGCTGTTGTTTGTCACGGTGCGCCACGACTATTCCCAGGCCGGGCGCCTGGCGATCCGCGAGGAACAGGACATCGTCTATCGCGAGCCCACGCCGCCCAAACCCGGCAGCGGCGATGTTCTGGTTCGGGGCGAATGGACAGAAGCGGTGGAACCGACACCAACCCTGCTGTTCCGCTACAGCGCCGTGACCTTCAACGGCCACCGCATCCATTACGACTATCCCTATGTCACCGCCACTGAAGGCTACAGCGGCTTGGTGGTGCATGGCCCACTGATCGCCACCTTGAGCCTGCGTGCGTTCTGCCGGGCGCACCCTGAAGCCACGCTGCGCCGTTTCATCTATCGCGGCGTGCGCCCGTTGATTGCACCGCAGCCGTTTGAAGTAGGCGGGCGCATCAGCGCAACCGGCGTCGCAGAACTTTGGGCTGGCAACGCTGAAGGTCTGGCGCAGACCGCCCAGGTGCATTTCGAATAACCCAAGAACAACAGGCGGAGAGCCGCGCATGAACCCCAATGACAACGAAGAACTCAATGCTATCCGCGAAGGCGTGCGCGCCTTGTGCGCCGAGTTCGATGCCGCCTACTGGCGCAAGATCGACGAAGACAAAGGCTTCCCCGAAGCCTTCGTCAAGGCCCTGACCGCTGCCGGCTGGCTGTCGGCAATGATCCCCGAAGAGTACGGCGGTTCCGGCCTGGGCCTGGCCGAAGCGTCGGTGATCCTCGAAGAGGTCAACCGTTGCGGCGGTAACTCCGGCACCGTGCATGGCCAGATGTACAACATGTTCACCCTGTTGCGTCACGGCAGCGCGGCGCAAAAGCGCTTCTACCTGCCCAAGCTCGCCAGCGGTGAACTGCGCTTGCAATCAATGGGCGTCACCGAGCCCACCACGGGCACTGACACCACCAAGATCAAGACCACCGCGATCAAACGCGGCGACAAGTACGTGATCAACGGTCAGAAAGTCTGGATCTCTCGAGTGCAGCATTCCGACCTGATGATCCTGCTGGCGCGCACTACGCCCCTGGCCGAGGTGAAGAAAAAGTCCGAAGGCATGTCGATCTTCCTGGTCGACCTGCGCGAGGCCATCGGTAACGGCCTGACCGTGCAGCCCATCGCCAATATGGTCAACCATGAGACCAACGAGCTGTTCTTCGACAACCTGGAACTGCCGGCCGACAGCCTCATTGGCGAAGAGGGCAAGGGCTTCAAATACATCCTCGATGGCCTCAATGCCGAGCGCACCCTGATCGCCGCCGAGTGCATCGGCGACGGCCGCTGGTTTATCGAAAAGGCCAGCGTCTATGCCCGCGACCGCGTGGTATTTGGCCGGCCCATCGGGCAGAACCAGGGCGTGCAATTCCCGATTGCCGAAGCGCATATCGAGATCGAAGCCGCCGACCTGATGCGCTGGCGTGCCTGCGAGGAATACGACAGCGGCAAGAACGCCGGGGCCAGCGCCAACATGGCCAAGTACCTGGCGGCCAAGGCGTCGTGGGAAGCAGCCAACGCTTGCCTGCAAACCCACGGTGGCTTTGGTTTTGCCTGCGAATACGACGTGGAACGCAAATTCCGCGAGACGCGCTTGTACCAGGTGGCGCCGATTTCCACCAACCTGATCCTGTCCTACGTGGCCGAGCATCTGCTCGAACTGCCACGCAGTTTCTGAGGGCCTGAGCATGCGTCATACCCAAGCCCTGTGCCAATTCCTCGCTGATCTGACCTACTCGCAGTTGCCCGAGCACGTACTGGATCGCATCGAGGAGCTGTATCTGGATTGGCTCGCCTCGGCGCTGGCCAGCCAGGGCGCACACCCGATTCCCCTGTTCGAGCGCTATGCGCAGACGATGGGGCCCGGCAGCGGCCCGGCCCAGGTGATCGTCAGCGGCGCCAGCAGCAGCGCGTATTTTGCGGCACTGGTCAACGCGGCATCGTCGCACCTGGTGGAGCAGGATGACCTGCACAACAGTTCGGTGCTGCACCCGGCCACGGTGGTGTTTCCCGCCGCGCTGGCGGCCGCCCAGGACCTGGGCAAATCGGGTCGCGATCTGTTGCTGGCTGCGGTGGCCGGCTATGAAGCCGGGATTCGCATCGGCGAGTTCCTGGGCCGCTCGCACTACCGCATCTTCCACACCACGGCCACCGTCGGCACCCTGGCGGCGGCGGTCGCCGTGGGCAAATTGCTCGACTTCAACCAGGAACAGTTCATCAACCTGCTCGGCAGTGCCGGCACTCAAGCGGCAGGGCTGTGGGAGTTCTTGCGCGATGCCGCCGACTCCAAGCAACTGCACACGGCCAAAGCCGCAGCGGATGGCTTGCTGGCGGCTTACCTGACAGCCGATGGATTGACCGGTGCGCGCAATATCCTTGAAGGCGATCAAGGCTTGGCGGCGGGCATGTCGAGTGATTCAGAACCGAGCAAGTTGTCGGCTGACTTGGGGAGCCGCTGGGCGCTGGTGGAAACTTCGTTCAAGTTCCACGCTTCCTGCCGCCACACCCATCCCGCTGCGGATGCGCTACTGGACGTGATGCAGCGTGAAGGCTTGAGCGCGGCGCAGATCTGCCGAGTGGAAACCCGCGTGCATCAAGGCGCAATCGATGTGCTTGGCCGGGTGACGGTGCCGGCCACCGTGCACCAGGCCAAATTCTCCATGGGCACCGTGCTTGGCCTGATCGCGGTGCATGGCGAAGCCGGGTTGCCCGAGTTCCATGAACTGGCGTTGACCGACCCTGCGGTCGCGGCCTTTCGCGACAAGGTCAGCATGACCCTCGATCCCGAGGTCGATAGCGCCTATCCGCAACGCTGGCTGGGCCGCGTCACCGTCACCACCACCGATGGCCGCACGCTGCACGGCGCCATCGACGAGCCCAAGGGCGACCCGGGCAACACCCTGAGCCGCGCCGAACTGGCGGATAAGTTCCAACGCCTGACTCACTTCAGCGGCGCCCGTACCTCCGCCCAGGCCAGTGGCCTGATCGAGCAGGTATGGAACCTGCGTAACACCGTGTCCATGGCCCATTGGCTTTGAGGAATTTGTCATGAGTAATCAACGACCGCTGGACGGCATCACGATTGTCAGCCTGGAACACGCGATTGCCGCGCCATTCTGTACCCGCCAATTGGCCGATCTTGGCGCCCGCGTGATCAAGGTCGAGCGCCCCGGTGCCGGTGACTTTGCCCGGGGCTATGACGAACGCGTGCGCGGCCTGGCATCGCATTTCGTCTGGACCAACCGTTCAAAGGAAAGCCTGACCCTGGACCTCAAGCAGAACGAGGCGGGCGCCATCCTTGAAGCGCTGCTGGCCGATGCCGATGTGCTGGTGCAAAACCTTGCACCCGGCGCGGCGGCGCGCATGGGCTTGTCGTTCGAGGCACTGCATCAACGTTTTCCAAGGCTGATCGTCTGCGATATTTCCGGCTATGGCGAAGGCGGGCCCTACGAGAAAAAGAAAGCCTACGACCTGCTGATCCAGAGCGAAGGCGGCTTCCTGTCGGTGACTGGCGGCCCGGGTGATGAGCAGATGGCCAAGGCCGGTTGCTCCATCGCGGATATCTCCGCGGGCATGTACGCCTACAGCGGCATTCTTTCGGCGTTGCTGCTGCGGGGCACAACCGGCAAGGGCAGCCGTATCGATGTGAGCATGTTGGAAAGCCTGGTGGAGTGGATGGGCTACCCGATGTATTACGCCTTCGACGGCGCGCCGCCGCCCCCGCGTGCGGGCGCAGCACATTCGACGATTTACCCCTATGGGCCGTTTCCCACCGGTGATGGCGGCACGGTGATGCTCGGGTTGCAGAATGAGCGCGAGTGGGCGGCGTTCTGCGACAAGGTACTGCTCACTCCAGCGCTGGCGACGGACGAACGTTTCAGCGCCAACTTCAAGCGTTCGGCCAACCGCGAGGCGCTGCGCCAGATTATCGTGGACAGTTTTGCCCGGTTGGACGCCGAGGCGGTGATTCAGCGTCTGGAGGATGCGCAGATCGCCAGCGCGCGGGTCAACGATATGCAAGGCGTATGGGCCCACCCTCAACTCAAGGCCCGCGACAGTTGGCGTGAAGTCGACAGCCCGGCCGGGCCGTTGCCCTCGCTGCTGCCACCGGCGCGTAACGCCGCGTTTACCCCGCGCATGGATGGTGTGCCGGCGCTGGGGCAACACAGCCAGGGCATTCTCGACCAGCTGGGTTATTCCGGTGAAGCCATCGACAGCCTGCGTGCGCGCGGCGTTATCTGATCAGGAAGTGTGCGATGCCAAAGCCCTTAGTACGTTCAGCATTGTTTGTGCCGGGCAGCCGCCCGGAGCGGTTCGCCAAAGCCTTGGCCAGCGGCGCCGACGCAGTGATTGTGGATTTTGAAGACGCCGTGGAAGAGCCGCTCAAGCGCCAGGCCCGGGGCAACCTGGGGATGTTCCTGCAGGCCCACCCCGAGGCCCAGGTGTGGGTGCGCATCAATGCGCCGGAACACGTCGAGCATTTTGAGGATGTGGCGTTCTGCAAGGCTCATGCAAATGTCGCGGGAGTGCTGCTACCCAAGGTCGAGAGCGCAGCCCAGGTCGCCGTAGTGGCTGCCACCGGCAAACCCATCTGGCCGATCATCGAAAGCGCTCGCGGCTTGTTGGCGGTGGCCGAGATTGCCCATGCTCCGCTGGTGGAGCGGCTGTCGTTCGGTGGCTTGGACCTGGCCCTGGATCTGAACCTGAGCAGTCATTCCCGCGCTGCTGAGTTTGCCCTCGACCAGGCGCGCCTGTCACTGATCGTGCATTCCCGCGCCGCCGACCTGGTGGCACCGCTGGACGGCGTACATCCGGCCATCGACGACCCAGAGGGCCTGCGCAGTTCGATCCGGCACGCCTATGAAATGGGTTTTGCCGGGGCGTTGTGTATCCATCCCAAGCAGGTTCCGGTGATTCATCAGGCTTTGGCGCCCAGCGCCGAAGAACTGGCCTGGGCCAAGCGGGTAGTGGAGGCGAGTGCCCATGGGGCAGGGGCCTATCAGATTGATGGGCAGATGGTGGATGCGCCGGTGTTGCTGCGGGCACAAAGACTGCTGGCTGCCCAACCCTGACTGGATAAGCCTTCCCACAGGATCGACATGTTCCTTGAGGTTGGTGTTCGGCCAGGCCGAACGCAGGTATCTAAAATTCGAAATTCTCAATATGCAGCACATCAGGCACTTTGCCTTACAACACAACAATAAGAAGGTGATTTCCCATGCTCAAGCTCTCTCGGGCGCTGCTGTGCGCCGCCACCTTGTTCGCCGCGGGCCTGGCCCAGGCGGCTGACCCGATTGTAATCAAGTTCGCCCACGTGGTGGCCGAGAACACACCCAAAGGCCAGGGCGCGCTGCTGTTCAAGAAGCTCGCCGAAGAACGCCTTCCCGGCAAGGTCAAGGTCGAGGTGTACCCCAACTCGTCGCTGTTCGGCGATGGCAAGGAAATGGAAGCGTTGCTGTTGGGTGACGTGCAGATGCTGGCGCCGTCCCTGGCCAAGTTCGAGCAGTACACCAAACAGGTGCAGATCTACGACCTGCCGTTCCTGTTCAACGACCTGGCTGCCGTCGACCGTTTCCAGGCCGCCCAGGGCAAGCAACTGCTGACTGCGATGCAGGACAAGAACATTCTCGGCCTGGCCTATTGGCACAACGGCCTCAAGCAACTCTCCGCCAACAAGGCCCTGCACGAACCCAAGGACGCCCGTGGTCTGAAGTTTCGCGTGCAAGCCTCCAGCGTGCTTGAAGAGCAGTTCAAGGCGATCCGCGCCAACCCGCGTAAGATGAGCTTTGCCGAGGTTTACCAGGGCTTGCAGACCGGCACCGTGAATGGCACTGAGAACACCTGGTCGAACTATGAAAGCCAGAAGGTCAACGAGGTGCAGAAGTATTTCACCGAGTCCAACCATGGCCTGATCGACTACATGGTGATCACCAACGCCAAGTTCTGGAACGGCCTGGCGCCGGATGTGCGCAGCACGCTGGAGCAGATCATGGCCGAAGTCACTGTCGAGGTGAACAAGCAGGCCGAAGCGCTGAACCAGTCGGCCAGGCAGAAGATCATCGATGCCAAGACCAGCGAGATCATCGAACTGACCCCCGAGCAACGCACGCTCTGGCGCGAAGCCATGCGCCCGGTGTGGCAGAAGTTCGAAGGCCAGATCGGGGCTGAGCTGATCAAGGCAGCGGACGCTTCCAACCAATAGTCCCAGGGCGTACTGAGGTCCAATGTGGGAGGCGGCTTGCTCCCAATAGCGGTGGATCAGAGACAGACCTGCAAGCTGACACACTGCTATCGGGAGCAAGCCCCCTCCCACATTTCGGGCAAGTTCCACCCTGGTATTTCATTTGCCTCGCGAGGTTTTGCCATGCAAACGCTAAGGCGCGTCTGGGAGCACCTGGAGGAAGGCTTTATTGCCTTCCTGCTGGCCGCCATGACCCTGGTGACATTCGTCTACGTCATGCTCAATAACATCTACACCCTGTTCTTTGCCCTGGCGGATAAATGGGCCTGGAGCAGTCATTTCTTCAATGCCCTGGGCGACACCACCATGACCTGGGCCCAGGACATGACCTGGAGCGTGGCGCTGACCAAGGCCATGTTCGGCTGGTTGATTTTCTTCGGCATTTCCTACGGTGTGCGCACTGCCGGCCATTTGGGCGTGGACGCGTTGGTCAGGTTGACCAAACGCCCGGTACAACGCCTGCTCGGGATGCTCGCCTGCCTGTGCTGCCTGGCCTACGCCGGCCTGTTCATGGTCGCCAGCTACAAGTGGGTGAGTGCGGTAATGACCGCGCATATCGGTGCCGAGGACCTTGACCAGTTCGGTATCGACGTCGGTGACATCGTGGTGATCGTGCCCATCGGTTTTGCCCTGGTATTGATTCGCTACCTGGAAATTTTCTACCGCATCTTTACCCACCGTCAGGTCGGGTTGGGGTTGGCCGACGAGGCCGGGGAGGCCAGCAAGTTGGCCGGCAGCCATGAGGAGCGTCACTGATGGCCGTGCTCTGTCTGTTTCTGCTGTTGTTCGTGTTCATGTTTCTCGGCGTGCCGATTGCGATTTCCCTGGGGCTGTCCGGCGCGGTGTCGATCCTGATGTTCAGTCAGGACTCGGTGAGCTCCCTGGCGATCAAGCTGTTTGAAACCAGCGACGCCTATACCTTCCTGGCGATCCCGTTCTTCCTGCTGTCCGGTGCCTTTATGACCACCGGTGGTGTGGCTCAGCGGCTGATCGACTTTGCCAATGCCTGTGTCGGTCATATCCGTGGCGGCCTGGCGATTGCGGCGGTGCTGGCCTGCATGTTGTTTGCGGCGCTGTCCGGCTCGTCACCGGCCACGGTGGCAGCGGTGGGCTCGATTGCCGTGGCAGGCATGGTGCGTTCCGGTTATCCGAAGGAGTTTGGTGCGGGGATCATCTGCAACGCCGGGACCTTGGGTATCCTGATTCCGCCTTCGATTGTGATGGTGGTGTATTCGGCGGCGACCGAAACCTCAGTGGGCAAACTGTTCATGGCTGGGGTGATCCCGGGACTGTTGCTGGGCCTGATGTTGATGATCGCGATCTACATCGTCGCGCGTATCAAGAAGCTACCCGCGCAACCACGGGCGACGTTCCGCGAGTGGCTCAGTTGCGCACGCCGAGCGTTCTGGGGCCTGTTGCTGTTGGTGATCATCCTCGGCGGCATCTACAGCGGCATGTTCACCCCCACCGAAGCGGCGGCGGTGGCGGCGGTGTATTCGGCGTTTGTTGCGCTGTTCATCTACAAGGACATGACGCTGCACGACTGCCCCAAGGTGCTGCTGGAATCCGGGCGGCTGTCGATCATGCTGATGTTCATCATCGCCAACGCCATGCTGTTTGCCCATGTGCTGACCACTGAGCAGATCCCCCAGGAAATCACTGCGTGGGTGATCTCCGAAGGGCTGACACCGATTGGTTTTCTGATCATGGTCAACGTGGTGTTGCTGATTGCAGGCAGCTTCATGGAGCCTTCGGCCATTGTGTTGATCCTGGCGCCGATCTTCTTCCCGATCGCGATGAAGCTCGGGATTGACCCGATTCACCTGGGGATCGTGATGGTGGTGAATATGGAAATCGGCCTGGTTCATCCGCCGGTGGGACTGAACCTGTTCGTGACCTCGGCGGTGACCGGGCTGACATTGGGGCAGACCATTCGCGCGGCGATGCCATGGCTGATGATTTTGCTGGTGTTCCTGATCATGGTGACTTACTTGCCGTTCATTTCCCTTGCGCTTCCGCATTGGCTGGGGATGTAAGGTGGGGGGGATTTCCCCCTCCCACATTTGTTGATTGTTTCGGCCTTACTGATCCATCGCACTCAAGATCGCATGGGCCACTTTTACCCGCTCGGCATTCGGGTAGTTCTTGTTGGCCAGAATCACCACGCCCATATCCTTGCTCGGCACATACGCCACATACGCACCAAAGCCACCGGTAGAGCCGGTCTTGTTGTACAACACGTTGGCCGGCTGCGCCTGGGCCGGGTTGAGCCAGGTGACCTTGTGCGGCTCCATTGCCATCGGTGTTGAGTTACCGTCGATCAACGCTTGCAGGGTGATGGGGTAGGGGTAGCGCTCCCAGCCCAGGCCCTGGGTCATGCCGTTCACGGTGTAGTAGCCCGCGTGGGTGGCGGCGATGGCCTGTTGCACGGGCTGTTCCAGGGTTTGCGGGTGCATGTTCGCAATGACATAGCGGGCGAGGTCCTGGCTGGTGGTCTTGAGCCCGTAGGCTTCACTGTCCAGGGCGCCGGGGCTGACGCGCACAGGTTTTTGCTGCTTGTCATAGCCTTGGGCATATTGGCTGGCTTTGTCAGTGCGCACGTTGACATAGGTGTTGGTCAACCCTAGCTTGGGCAGCAGCGTCTTCTCCATGGCAACGTTGAACGGCTGGCCCAGGCTTTGCGCGGTCAGGTAGCCGAACAGGCCGATGCTGGGGTTGGAGTACAAGCGTTGTTCACCCGCAGCGTAAGTGGGCTTCCAATGCTGGAAGTAGCCCAGCATGGTCGATGCACTGTCGGCTGCATCCGGAAATTGCAGCGGCAGGCCGCCAGGGGTATAGGTCGCCAGTTGCAGCAGGCTGATGCGATCGAACGCGCTGCCGGCCAGGGACGGCAAGTACTGGCTGGCTGTGTCCGACAGTTTGAGCTTGCCGATGGCCTGGGCATAACCACCAAGGGTGGCGGTGAAGGTTTTGCTCACCGAGCCAATTTCGAACAGCGTGTTTTGAGTGACCGCGGCCTGGGTGTCCTTGGCGGCTACGCCGTAATTAAAGTATTGCACCTTGCCCTGGTTCACCACCGCGACCGCAAGGCCGGGGATGCCTTGCTGTTGCATCAAGGGTTTGATGTTGCTGTCCACGACCTGGCGCATATCGGTGGCGGCCATACAGCCGCCGGATACGAGCAGCAAAGCTGAAACCAGGTACTTTGGCTGATATTTCATGGTGATTCGCTTCCATGTAAAGGTGGCAATGATGATCAGAGCCTGCGCAGGCGTGGCAAATCTAGGTGGATTTTATACCCGGAGCAAACGATGATATCTCGCACCAGCCATTAGAAAAATTGGGGTAAGCCTTGTTGCGTTCCCATCTGCCCCTCAATGCCCTGCGCGCTTTTGAAGCCTCGGCGCGCCATTTGAGCTTTACCCGCGCGGCCATCGAGCTATGCGTGACCCAAGCCGCAGTCAGCCATCAAGTCAAAAGCCTCGAAGCGCAGCTCAATGTCACGCTGTTCAAGCGCCTGCCACGCGGCCTGATGCTCACTCGCGAAGGCGAAACCCTGCTGCCGGTGTTGCGGGAAGCCTTCGACCGCATTGCCCACACCCTGGGCCAGTTCGAGGGCGGTCACTACCGCGAGGTGCTGACAGTGGGCGCGGTCGGCACCTTCGCCGTGGGCTGGCTATTGCCTCGTTTGGCGGATTTCCACAGCCGCTATCCGTTTATTGATTTGCGCCTGTCCACCCACAACAACCGCGTTGATGTCGCTGCCGAGGGCCTGGATTACGCCATTCGGTTTGGCGCAGGCGCCTGGCATGGCACCGAGGCCTGCCCTCTGCTGGAAGCACCGCTGACGGTGTTGTGTGTGCCGCAGATTGCCGAGCAATTGCACAGCCCGGCCGACGTGTTGAAGCACACCTTGCTGCGCTCTTACCGGGCCGATGAGTGGAGCCTTTGGTTGCAGGCTGCCGGGTTGCCGGCAGACACCCTGGTGCCGCGCAGTATTGTGTTCGACTCGTCGCTGGCGATGATGGAGGCCGCCCTGCAAGGCAGCGGTGTGGCCCTGGCGCCAGCGTTGATGTTTTCACGCCAGTTGGAAAGCGATGTGATCCGCCAGCCGTTCGATGTGGGGATCACGACCGGCAGTTATTGGTTGACCCGTTTGCAATCGCGGGCTGAGACGCCGGCGATGTTGGCCTTCAAGGGGTGGTTGCAGACGTGCATTGGATAAGAATGTGGGAGGCGGCGGTTAGGCGAGGTATTTGCGGAACCACCCCAGGGTGCGCTCCCAGGCCAGGTTAGCTGCTGCCTCGTCATACCGCGGCGTTGAGTCATTGTGAAAACCGTGGTTGGCGCCTTGGTAGATGTAAGCCTCATACGTCGTGCTCGCAGCTTTCAACGCCTGCTCATACGCCGGCCAACCCTCATTGATTCGCGTATCCAGCTCACCGAAATGCAACATGACGGGTGCCTTGATGCGCGGCACGTCTTTGGCCTCGGGTTGGCGCCCGTAGAACGACACCGCCGCGCCCAGTTCCGGGTAGGCCACCGCCGCCGCATTGGTCACGCCGCCGCCGTAACAGAAACCGGTGATGCCGACTTTGCCGGTGCTGCTGTCGTGGTGCATCAGCCATTCGATGGCGGCGAAGAAGTCGTTCATCAGTTTGGTCGGGTCGACAGTCTGTTGCAGCGCCACGCCTTTTTCATCGTTGCCGGGGTAGCCGCCCACGGACGTCAGGCCATCGGGTGCCAGGGCAATGAAGCCGGCTTTGGCCAGGCGCCGGGCCACGTCTTCGATATAGGGGTTCAGGCCGCGGTTTTCATGCACCACCACCACGGCGGGCAGTTTTGCCGCAGCCTTGGACGGGCGCACCAGGTAGCCGCGCACCGTGCCGTTGCCCTTGGGCGAAGGGTAGGTGATGTAGTCGGCGACGATATCCGGATCGGTGAATTGGACCTGTTCGGCCAGGGCGTAGTTGGGGCTCAGGGCTGCCAGCAGCGCCGAGGCGGTGAGGCCGCCCAAGGTGAACAGCGCGGCACGGTCGAGAAACTCGCGGCGGTTGATCTTGCCGTGGGCGTAGCCGTCGTAGAGTTCCAGCAGTTCGGGAGCAAAGTCCTTGGCGGTAAGACGGGGCATGGGTGCAGTCCTCGATCAGCGGTTGCAGTCACTGTAGACCAGGATCACGCCTCGCGACCATGGGCGGCTGCGGCCAATTGCCCGGTGTCGACGCGTACGAAAACTGAATCGCCGATGGCCGTGAGCACATCACCGGCGTACACCTCGCAGACCACGCGGCTTTTGCGCCCGATGTCGCCTTCGACCCGTGCGCGCAGGGCCAGCGGCACGCCCATCGGTGTGGGCTTGATGAATTTGATCCCCAGGTTGCCGGTGACGCAGTCGATGCGCGGCAGGCTGCCGGGTTCGCGCTGTTCGGCGCGGTAGTGGTAGGCCATGGCGGTCCAGTTGGAGTGGCAATCCACCAGCATGGCGATCAGGCCGCCGTAGACCAGGTCTGGCCAGCCGCTGTATCTGGCTTCGGGTTGATGCTCGGCGACCACGTGTACGCCATCTTCGGCCCAGCGGCTCTTGATATGCAGGCCATGGGGGTTGCTGCTGCCGCAGCCGTAGCAGATGCCTTCTGGCGCGGTGATGTCTTGGAGAGAAGCGGTGGTCATGCAAAGTCCTTGTTATTGTTCAGGCGACTTCCCTGTTTAGCAGGCCACGTGTCAGCGGGCAAACTTCTTCGCCCCGGCCACGCAGCCGATCACCGCGACGGTCACCAGCACCATGCCCAGGCTGACCTGCTCATGCAGCAGGCCCGCGGCCAGCGCCAGGCCGAAGAAAGGTTGCAGCAGCTGCAACTGGCCGACTGCGGCAATGCCGCCCTGGGCCAGGCCGCGGTACCAGAACACAAAGCCGATCAACATGCTGAACAGTGCCACGTACCCCAGGCTCAGCCACGCCGGCAGGCTGATGCCGCTGAGGGTCGAAGGCGCCAGCAGCAGGCTCAACGGTGCCACCAGCGGCAGCGACACCACCAGCGCCCAACAAATCACCTGCCAGCCACCCAGGCTGCGCGACAGCTTGGCGCCTTCGGCATAACCCAGGCCGCAGACCAGCACCGCCAACAGCATCAACAAGTCGCCTGCAGGGGCGGCGCTCAAGCCTTGGGCAAAGGCGTAACCCATCACCAACAGGCTGCCCAGGATGGAAAACAACCAGAACACTGGCTTGGGTCGCTCGCCGCCACGCAGCACGCCAAATACCGCCGTGGCCAGGGGCAGCAGGCCGATGAAGACGATTGAATGGGCCGAGGTCACGTATTGCAGGGCCATGGCTGTGAGCAGTGGGAAGCCGACCACCACGCCCAGAGCGACGATCACCAAGGGAGCCCATTGCTGACGGGTGGGGCGTTTTTCCTTGAATAGCCACAACAGGCAGCCCCCCAGCAGGGCGGCGAGGGTGGCGCGGATCATGGTCAGGAACACCGGGTCGAACTCCATGACCGCCAGGCGCGTGGCCGGCAGCGATCCGCTGAAAATCACCACGCCGATAAAACCGTTGATCCAACCCTGAGTGCTGACATCCAGGGTGCCGAAGCGGGCGATGCGTTCCATGACGGTATGTCCGAAAGTGGGGTTGCGTGCGGCTCATCCTAGGGCTGAAGATTAGGACAATCAAAAAATTGTCATGGATACATCCCGATGCCCCGTGCGCGCTACAAATTGCTGGTCGATACCTTCGCCGAGGCCATCCGCAGTGGACAGATGCCTGCCGGCGCGCGCTTGCCTACTCATCGCCAGTTGGCCGCTGAGCATGGCTTGGCACTGGTCACCGCGAGCCGGGTGTACAGCGAGTTGGAAGCCATGGGCCTGGTCAGTGGCGAGACCGGTCGCGGTACCTTCGTGCGCGAAATCACCTTGCCGCCGGGGCAGGGCAGCGGGCAGATGACGGTGGCGCCGGGCCTGCTCGACCTGAATTTCAACTACCCGTCCTTGCCTGGGCAGGCCGAGCTGTTGCGCACGGCGTTGCGCCAGTTGGCGCTGTCGGGCGATCTGGAGGCACTGCTGCGTTACCAGCCCCATGCAGGGCGTGTGCATGAGCGCGCCGCCATGGCTCGGCACTTGTTGAACCGAGGACTCACGGTGGACGCCGAGCAGGTGCTGGTGGTCAGCGGCGCCCAGCACGGCTTGGCGGTGACCCTGATGACGTTGCTCAAGCCTGGGGATGTGATCGCGGTGGATGCGCTGACCTATCCGGGCTTCAAGGCGCTGGCCGAAACCCTGCACCTGGAAATCGTCGCCATCCCGGTGACCACGGCCGGCCCGGACCTGGACCATCTGCATAGCCTGTGTCGCCAGCGCCCGGTACGTGCGGTATACAGCATGCCAACCCTGCATAACCCGCTGGGCTGGGTACTGAGCCTGGAGCAGCGCGAGCGTTTGGTGGCGATTGCCCGGCAGCACAACCTGATGATCGTCGAGGATGGCGCCTATGCGTTTCTCGCCGAAGATGCACCTGCGCCGTTGGCGGCACTGGCCCCGGAGCGCACGGTGTATGTGGGTGGGCTGTCCAAGAATGTCGCCGCCGGTTTGCGCATAGGGTTTATCGCGGCGCCTTCAGCTTGGGTGAGCAGGTTGGAACGTACGATCATGGCCACCACCTGGAGCGTGCCAGGCGTGATGAGTGCCATTGCAGTGGCCTGGCTCGAAGACGGTACGGTGGCGCAACTGGAAGCGCAAAAACGCGCGGATGCTCAAGCTCGCCAGGCATTGGCAGCCCAAGTGCTGACGGGCGTGCGGTATGTCAGCCATCCGTCATCGTATTTTCTGTGGCTGCCATTGGCCGAAGAGGCTCGCGCTGATCAAGTCGCCATGACCTTGCAGCGCGAAGGCATTTGCGTGTCCACCGCCGAACCGTTCGCAGTCTCGGCCCAGGTGCCCCATGCACTGCGCGTGGCCCTGGGGTCGGTGCCGATGGCGCAGTTGCGTGGGGCCCTGGAGACGATACGCAAAGTGGTGGCGTGGTGAGCTGTGCTCAGTATTTGTAAGCCTGCCGCCCGATCAGTAGCCACTTGCCGTGTTGCTTCTGCCAGACCTGGAAGTTGTCGATATCGGTTGGCGTGTCCACACCACTGTTCACCGCCAAGGCATGGAAGTGGTTGCGCACCAGGGCGGTATCGCCGTTAAGGGTGATGGTCTGGTTCTGCATTTCCAGAGTCTTGAAGGCGCTGGTGTGGGTTTGCAGGTCGGCGATAAATTGCGCCTTGTTCTGCACTTTGCCGCTGGAGTGGCCGTAGGTGAGCGTGTCGGATGTCAGCGCGTGAAGTTGCTTGACGTCCAGATGCAACATGGCTTGGGTCAGTTGGTCGACTGCCTGGGCCACTTCCTTTTCAGCGGGGGCGGCGGCGACGTAGCTGGAAAACAGGCACAGGAAGCCGATCAGCACTTTGAGGTTGGGCATGGGTGTTCCTTGTTTTTGTTGGGTGGATACGACGAGGTATGTCGTCGTACAACCATGCAATAATTTCGGCAGGGAAGGAAAGTGAAATTTTGAGGTGGTCTGAAATGATTCGAGGTTAGAGTGGTAACCAGCACCCCATAGCCGAGGTAAAAATGGCTTTTGACTGGCACAGCGACCCTCTCACCCGTGGGACACCGGTGACCCCGAGCTATAAAAACACTCAGAACGTGCGCCGTTTCATGCGCGAACAGTGCGGGCCGACGTTCAAGTTCAACCGCCCCTTTATGGCGTGGATTCTCAATGGCGTCCCGAAGACTATGGGTGATGTGGTGGACGAGTGGCAGCGTCGCGAGGTGACGCTGCCCTAAGCCATGGTGCTTGATTGCAAATACAGCAAAATGTGGGAGGGGGCTTGCTCCCGATGGCGGCCTCAGGGCCGACCAGGATGTTGGATCAGACTGAGTACATATCCGTTATTGGGGTAACGACCGCTATGGGTTCCGCCCTTACGGCGGCTCACTTTTGAACAGCACAAAAGTAAGCAAAACGCTCTTGCCTCACCACTCGGCACCTCGCTCAGGCTCGGTGTGCCCGTAATCCGCCAGTGATTTGGGGGGCCGCCGCCACGCGCCATCCATGGCGCGGGGCGGCTAAACCGGCATCCCTGCCGGTTTACCCCCCAAATCCCTGTCGAATTACGGCCAGCGTGGTTTAACGGGGCGCCTAAGATCAAAAGCAGATCAAGAGCGGCTCGCTTCGCATCGTGGTTACTGTTGGCGACTGCAAAGTTGTGTAGATACCCTCCCATATTTGAATTGCTTTTATTCGCTGGGCAGCGGCGGTGTGCGTGGCGGTATCACGCGTTTGCTGCCGGTGGCTTCAAACGCTGCGGCAAAGCGCAGCAGCGCCGAATCATCATAAGCACGCCCGGCAAACGTCAGCCCTACCGGCATACCGATATCCGCCATCACGCCCATCGGCACGGTGACGGTGGGCACGCCCAAGTGGCGAATCGCAAGGTTACCGTTGGCGACCCACACGCCGTTGCTCCAGGCAATGTCGGCAGACGCTTCGTTCACGTCGGCATCGGCCGGGCCTACATCGGCTACGGTCGGGAACAGCACGGCGTCGAGGCCGAGGTTGTCCATCCAGTCTTCCAGATCCAGGCGCCGGGTTGTTTCCAGGCCACGCAGGCCATCGGGCACGGTACCGATCTGGTCCCACGGTGTGATGCCGCGTTGGGCCATGCGCACGTATTCATCCATGCCGGCGGCGAGGTCGTCTTCACGGTTGGGCAGGGTACCGGGGTCATGGGGGAAGATCTTTGGTCCGTCCACATCCGCCAGGCGGTTGAGCGCCGGATCGTTGTTGGCGCGCAAGAAATCATCAAAGGCCCAGGCAGACAGTTCCCACAGTTCGTCGTGGAGGAACTCCTTGGACACCAGGCCACGGGTAAACACCGTCGGCGCGCCGGGACGGTCGCCTTCGCAGTTGGACACCAGCGGGAAATCCACCTCGATCACTTCGGCGCCGGCGGCCTCCAGCGCCTGGCGGGCGGCTTGCCACAACTCGATCACCGTGGCGCGGGTATTGATCCGCTGCCCGGTGGGCCCGCCGATACCGGGTTTTTCGCTGGTGCCTGCGTCGGGGTCGGCATTGATGTACATGCGCGGCACGCCAAAGCGCCTGCCGGCCAGGCTCTCGCTGCTGGTGGCCAGTGCGGCGTATGAGGCCGGGCGCACCGAGGTGACGCTGGGGATCGGCACCCAGGGTTGCAGGCGCCACAGGTCGCCGCGCTTGTCGGGGTCTTCGGCCACCACGACGTCGAGCACTTCCAACAGGTCGGCCATGGTGCGCGCATACGGCACCACGACGTCCATCGTCGGGGTCAATGGCCAGTTGCCGCGTACCGAAATCACCCCACGGGAAGGTGTGTAGGCACACAAACCATTGTTGGAGGCCGGGCCGCGGCCACTCGACCAGGTTTCTTCAGCCAGGCCAAACGCTGCAAAGCTGGCGGCGGTGGCAGTGCCCGCGCCATTGGAAGAACCGGACGCAAATGGCGCGGTCAGGTAGTCGGCGTTGTAAGGGCTTTCGGCGCGGCCATACACGCCACGCTGCATACCGCCATTGGCCATCGGCGGCATGTTGGTCTTGCCCAGGCAGATAGCGCCACCGGCACGCAGACGCTCAATGGTGAAGGCGTCGCGCTGGGCCACCAGCTTGGCAAACGCCGGGCTGCCGGATGCGGCCGTCAGACCCTTGACCAGGTAACTGTCCTTGGCCGTGTAGGGAATACCCTCCAGCGGTCCCAGGGTCTGGCCATTGGCGCGGCGTGCATCGGACGCCTCGGCTTCTTTCAGGGCGTCAGGGTTACGCACCACCACGGCATTCAGCGCGGTAGCCGTCTGCGGGCCATCGTAGGCATCGATCCGTGCCAGGTATGCCTGGACCAGTTCAACGGCCGTGGTCTGCCCGGCTTCAAGCGCAGCGCGCAATTGGGCAATGGAGACTTCAGTAACTTGCATCACGTTTTTTTCGCCGCCTTCACGTGGGGGGATGGCGGCAGTCTACGTACAGATATTTCACAAAACCAGCGCGGCATACTTCGCGTAGGCCGCACGCATGACTTGCCAGGTAGCCTCGTCCGCAGGAATCAGATGCTCGATGCGCAACGAGGTGAGGGTAATGTCCTGAGGCATACCGAAGGTGGTGAAGGTCGACAGGAAGTTCAGCTCACCGTGCCGCGAATGCACGCGTGTCAGCACCAATGGCGGGAGCTCTTGGGGCAGTTGCGTGCTGGCTGGCGCTGGCAGGTTGGCGAGCAGTGCGGCCAATCCAGGGTTGCCCAGGGCCTCACGGGCCGCACGCTGCCAGGCCAGGCTACGGATCTCTTCGCCATTGACCAGGTGATCGCCCAGTCCGCCGGATTGCAGCAGTGTGGCCAGCAGGTTCAAGCCGTCCAGCGCAGTTGGCTGGATGCCGACCAGTTCAAACAACAGGCCGGCACTGGCATTCGCCGCCAACACATCCCATTGGCTGCCTATCAGTATTGCCGGTGCGGGGTTGTTCGCGTGCAGCACGTGGTCGAGTGCTTCACGAATCGCCGCCATGCCCGGTGCGGCGAGTGGCGTGGCTGGATAACGCGGCGCAAAACCGGCGGCGAGGAACACGTGGTTGCAGCGCTCCAACGGTGTTTGCAGTGCCGTCAGCAAATGGTGCAACGTGCCCGCGCTCGGCTTGGCGCGGCCGGTTTCGATGCAACTCAGATGGCGCTGGGACACGCCGGTCATCAGGGCCAGGTCGAGCTGGCTGAGCTTGGCGTCGCGACGCAGTTGACGCAACTGTTCGCCAGCGGTGGCAGGGGTATCCATGGTTTATTCATAACCTGCGAGGTCATTGCGAAGGGCCGCACCTTATCACTACCTTGGGGCTCGATCACTCTAAGGAAGGCACCATGCCAAGACCCTATATTGCCCTGGCCGCACTGCTGGTTTTTTCGCTCTATACCCTGGCGACTCTCCTGACCGCCGAGCAATCACTGCTCGCGTTTGGAAGGGAACTGATGTCACGGCCCGATACGGCGCAGGTGGTGATCGACCTGTATTTGATGGCGGCGCTGGCGTGTGTGTGGATGTACCGGGATGGGCGCGGGCGAGGGCGGTCGCTGGCTTCGATGATGCCGTACTTTCTGCTGACGGCGGTGTTTGTGTCGGTGGGCCCGTTGCTTTACATCGTCATCAATGGATTTCGTGATGAGTGATTTTCTGCACGTTCATGCCCTGTGCGGGCTGGGCGGTAGGGTAGGAGCGAGCCTGCTCGCGAAAAACGTCAGCGATCACGCGGGCGCCGCGCCGGGGCTGAACGCTTTGCCGGCAAGTTCGCTCCCTGCCAGACTCAAGGATTCATGAACGCCTGGTAGTTCTCCTTGGTGATCTGTTGATAGGGAATCGTCAGTTCCGCCGTGTACGGCTGCTGCTTGACCATCTTCACCGCCAAGTCAATGGAGCCCACTGCCTGGCCTTTGTTGTCCTGATACACCGTGACCAGCAACTGGCCTTTTTTCACCGCATCCAGACCGGCCGCGCCGCCGTCGCTGCCGGCCACCAGGATGTCCTTGCCCGGTTGCATGCCTGCCTGGCTGATAGCCATGGCCGCGCCGATCGCCATTTCATCGGCATTGGCCACCACGGCATCGATTTTGCGCCCGGATACGATCCAGTTGTTCATCAGGTCAATCGCCTTGCCGCGCTGCCATTCGGCGCTTTGTTCCTCGACAATCTTGATGTCGGGGTAGTCCTTGAGCACGGTTTTCACCCCCAACGTGCGGTTGTGGGTCGCGTTGTTGGAGAGCAGCCCGAGCATGATCGCCAGGTTACCCTTGCCTCCCATTTTTTCGGCCAGGTAGCGCATCTGGATTTCACCCGCTTTGATCTCGTCCGAGCCGACATAGCCCACGCCGGCCGGCACCTCCTTGAACTCCGGGCGACGGTTGACATACACCAGCGGGATCTTGGCTTGCTGGGCGTTGAGGGTCATTTTCTGGGTGGCTGCGGTGTCTACCGCGTTGACGATAATTGCGTCCATACCCTGGGCGGTGAAGTTCTGCACCTGGTTGAGTTGGCGCACTACATCGCCCTGGGCGTCTTCGAATTGCAGGGTGACATCAGGCAGTTCCTTGGCGTGGGCGGCCATGTAGTCGCGCATTTGCGCAAGGAATACGTCGTCCACCTGGGCGATGCTCACGCCTATACGAATATCGGCCAATGCCCAGGGACTGATCGCAAGGGTCAGCAGTGTCGCAAGGAGTTGCTTTTTCATGGTTTGCTCCGTTGTTTTTGTTGTTGTCAAAGCAGCGATTCACGCTTGGCGCTTGGCCCGCAGATGCGCCACGGCGGTGGCGAAGTCCGCGTAGGGCCAGCGTTCGTCAAGGGCTTGCAGCATCAGCTGTTGCCCGGTCTGAGGGGCCAGGCCCTGCAAGGGTGGGTCGGTGTCGAGGTTGGTGGGGAAGGAATAACCGTCTGCTGTACAGGCGATCACGGCGTGGGTATTCAGGTTGGGGTTGGCCAGCAGCACCGGGTAGACCGCCAGCATCATGCGGTCGCGGTCGAGTGCTTCCATCGGTTTGCCGAACGCCGAGGAAATTTGCAGCAGGTTGGCCATGCGCTGGCGATCGGTCGTGCGGTTGGTGCCGGCGGCGTGGAACAGGGCGGGGTTGAAAAACAGCAAGTCGCCCTTGTTCAGAGGCAATTGCACGGAGTGTTGCTGGAAGTAGTCGATAAACTCCGGGCGGCGCCAGGCCAGGTAACCCAGGGCGTACTGTTGGGAAAACGGCAGCAGTAGGGTCGGGCCGGTTTCCAGCGGCATGTCCGAATGAGCGATAGCACCCTGTAGCGTCAGATACTGCGACAGCACATGCAGCGGCAGCGGAAAACGCTCCACCACTTCATTGGACTGGAAGCCCAGGTGATAGTCGCGGTGTGGCTGCTGTGCCTGGCCGCCGGGGCGCACTACATTGACCTGCGCCGTTACCTGGAAGCCCGGCCCTAACCAGGCTTCAGCAATCAACTCCAATAGAGGATTGGCGTAGTACTCGGCAAAGGACTCGGGGGACTGCAAGGCAGTCTTTTGCAACGAGTTCCATATCCGCCCATTGCTGCCGGGCCTGGCAAAGTGATCGGCGGCCACGCCTTGGGTGGCCTCATGGGCAAAGATCGCTTCGAATACCTGGCTGTGGCGGTCCACGACTTCCAGGTCTTCATAGGCTTGGCGCACCACCATCACACCAGGCCCGTCACGGAACAGGCCATGCAGTTCGTTCATGACGGTCAGTCGGTCGTTGTTGCGCAAGGTGTGGGCCTGATAGATCGGCACATTGCCTTGCACCTCAAGGCACAACGGGTAGTCGCCGGGGTTGACGCACTGCGCACAAATGCGGCTGAAGTCGGCCAGGCGCACGGCATCGCTGGTTACGAAGGCGGACATTATGCACCTCCGGGCAGGCTCAGGGCCTTGTGAGGTTGCGGGGTGCTGCTGTCGGTGCAGCCGACCACGCCTTGCTCCAGGTCGATCACCGCGCCGCTCATCATTCCAGACTCAGTGGACAGCAAAAACGCCACGCTACGTGCCACTTCTTCGGGCTTGAGCAGACGGCCAAACGGCTGGGCGTGTTCGGCCTCGGCGAGCCAGCCGTCCTGGGCACCGTGATAGTGGCGCTGGATCTGATCTTCGTGGGGCGTGTCCATCCAACCGATATTCAAGCCATTCACGCGGATGCGGTTGCGCAAGGCGCTGAAAGCGACGTTCTTGGTCAGGATTGCCAGCGCGCCCTTGGACGCGGCATAGGCACTCAAGAACGATTGCCCGCCATGCCCGGTGACGCTCTGGATATTCACCACCGCACCTTCCACGCCCTTGCTGATCATCAACTTGAGCGCTTCCTGCATCAGAAAAAATGGTGCTCGCACATTCACCGCAAACAGGCGCTCGAAGAGTTGCGGCGAGGTGTCCAGAATGGTGCCACGGTCAGACATGCCGGCGCAGTTCACCAAGCCATGCAAAGTGCCGAAATGCGTGCGTGCCGCCTCGATGATCGCGCGGCAATCCTCGACTTTTTCCAGGTCGGCCTCGACAAAAAATGCCTGGCAGCCCAGTTGCGCCAACTGGCGCACCTGCTCCTGGCCTTCGATACGGCGGCGTCCACAAATGATCAGCCCGGCCGCACCCCGGCGAGCCAGGGTATGGGCCACCGCCGCGCCGAGGCCCTGGGTGCTGCCGGTGACGACAAAGTATTGGCTGTTGAACGAGGTCGCAAGATTGGTGTGGGGCATTGGGCTCTCCTGGAGTTTTTGTTGTTTTGCTCGCTCGGCTCGACGCCGGACAAAACTGAGACTAGCATTGCAAAACCTCAGTAAAGCCCAAAAAAGACCTCAAAAAGACCTCAGGCGAAAACCATGCTCGAACGCGCAAAACACTTTTCCGTCAAGCAGCTCGCCACTCAGGCAGGCGTCAGCAAAGCCACAGTCGACCGCGTGCTGCACCAGCGTGGCAGCGTGCATGCGCAGACCCGTCGGCGTATCGAGCAGGCGCTGGAGGAGTTGGAGGCCCAGGAAAAAAACGGCCTGGCCGTGGGGCGCACGTTCCATGTGGACGTGATCATGCATACGCCCCAGCGGTTCAGCGCGGCGGTGCAGGTGGCGATCGTGGCGCAACTGGCCAGCCTCGCGCCGTTTCGCATTGCGCCGCGCTTTCATCTGTTCGAAGAGATCGAGCCCCAGGCCATGCACGATCAATTGCTGCGCTGCCTCGAAACCGGCAGCCAGGGCGTGGTGCTCAAGGCCGCCGATGAGCCAGCGGTGAACTTGGCCGTCAAGCAACTGATTGCGGCCGGCATTCCGGTGGTGACCCTGGTGACTGACCTGCCCCAGAGCGAGCGCGTCGGCTATGTGGGCATGGACAATCGCACTGCCGGCCAGACCGCCGCCTACCTGATGTCGAACTGGCTGCCGAACGTGCCCCAGGACGTCGCGGTGGTGATCGGCAGTGAATTGTTCCGGGGTGAAGAAGAACGCGAAATGGGCTTTCGCACCTGGCTGCGCGGCCGCGCCGAGCACTTGCGGGTATTGGAGATCAGCGGCGGCTACGGCGTATACGAGCGCACCTTCGAGCGAGTGACCCAGGCGCTGCAGCAGCATCCCGGGCTCAAGGCGGTGTACAGCATCGGCGGCGGCAACCGTGCGATTGTCGACGCCTTTGCCGCTCGGAATCGCCCGCTGGACGTCTTTATCGGCCACGACCTCGACGAAGAAAACCGCCAGTTGCTAAGGGAAGAAAAAGTCGCGGCAATCATCGACCACAACTTGCAGATCGATGCCCGCCACGTGTTCCTGTACATCCTGCAGTACCACCGGTTATGGAAGACCGGGCCGATTGCGCCGTCACAGGTGCAGATCGTCACGCCGTTCAACCTGCCGGACTGAAGCTCTGAAACTACAAATCCAATAACGATTCAGGAGTTCGACCATGCTACGTATTGCCGTTCTAGGTGCGGGGCGCATCGCCAAGATCCACGCCGCCAACGTCGCTGCCCATCCCAACGCCACGCTGGTGCTGGTGGCCGACCCCTGGCGCGAAGGCGTCGATGCCCTGAGCACGCAGTTGGGATGTGAAGCAGCATACGACTGCGCCGCCGTGCTGAACCGCAAGGACATCGACGCAGTGGTGATCGGCACGCCCACCGACACCCATATCGACCTGTTGCTGGCCGCCGTGGCCCAGGGCAAGGCGGTACTCTGTGAAAAGCCCATCGACCTGGATATCGCCAAGGCGCGCAGCGCAGCACAAACCGTGGAGCGTCAGGGCGGCAAGGTGATGCTTGGCTTCAACCGCCGTTTCGACCCGGACATGCTGCGGCTGCGCCAGGCCTTGGACGCCGGCCAGATCGGCGCAGTGCGCCAGGTGATCATTACCAGCCGCGACCCCGGCCTGGCTCCGCGCGAGTATCTGGAACATTCCGGTGGCATCCTGCGCGATATGACTATCCACGACTTCGACACTGCCCGGCACTTGCTGGGTGAAGAGCCGGTGCAAGTCAGCGCCTTCGCCAGCCGCCTGGTAGACCCGAGCCTGGAACAGATTGACGACTACGACAGCGTGATGGTCCTGCTGCGCACCGCCTCGGGCAAGCAATGCCATATCAACTGCTGCCGCCAGGCGGTGTATGGCTACGATCAACGTGTAGAAGTCTCCGGCGCCAGCGGCGTACTGCTCACCGATAACCACAGGCCCAGTACCTTGCGACACTGGAGTGCTGAACACACTGAAGCACTGGAGCCGTTGCAGCACTTTTTCCTTGAGCGCTATGCGGATGCCTATCGTAATGAGTTGATGCAGTTTGTCGATGCGCTGAATGAGGGGCGTGAGTTGCCCACCGGCATGCGTGATGGGCTGTATGCCTTGCACCTGGCTGACTGTGCGTTGGAGTCGGTTAAGACGGGGCGCAGCGTGGCCGTTTGTTATGACCGGTAGGTTACGCGGCGTAAATGGGGGGGCTTGCCCCCGATGGCCATAGGTATCTACACAACTTGATAGCAACCGACGGTAACCACGATGCGAAGCGAGCCGCTCTTGATCTGCTTTTGATCTTAAGCGCCCCGTTAAACCACGCTGGCCGGAATTCGACAGGGATTTGGGGGGTAAACCGGCAGGGATGCCGGTTTAGCCGCCCCGCGCCATGGATGGCGCGTGGCGGCGGCCCCCCAAATCCATGGCGGATTACGGGCACACCGAGCCTAGGCGAGGTGCCGAGTGGTGGGGCAAGAGCGTTTGGGTTACTTTTGCGCTTTTCAAAAGTGACCCGCTGTAAAAGCGGAACCAATAGCAGCCGTTACCCAAATAACGGATATGTACTCGGTCTGATCCAGCACCCTGGTCGACCCTGAGGCCGCCATCGGGAGCAAGCCCCCTCCCACAGTTTCGGCGTCGCACCAAAGTTGTGAAGATACCTATGCTTACCGGGCGCAAGTCCCTCCCACAGTTTGATCAGGTAAATACTCACCTGCCTTCGTTCAAACCCCCTTGGTCGAAGGCAATAGTATCGTCAGGATGCCCACCAGCGGCAGGAACGAGCACAGTTTGTAGACGTATTCGATCCCGTGGTTATCGGCAAGCAACCCCAGCAACGCCGCGCCAATCCCGCTGAAACCGAACATCAGGCCGAAGAATATCCCAGCGATCATGCCCACGTTGCCCGGCACCAGTTCCTGGGCAAACACCACAATGGCCGAGAACGCCGAGGCGATGATGAAACCGATGACCACGCTGAGTACGGCGGTCCAGAACAGGTCGACGTAGGGCAGGGCGAGGGTGAACGGGGCGGCGCCGAGGATCGAGAACCAGATGACTTTCTTGCGGCCGATCTTGTCGCCGATCGGGCCCCCGGCGAAGGTGCCGACCGCCACCGCGCCAAGGAACAGGAACAGGTACATCTGGGAGCTGGCCACCGACAGCTGGAATTTTTCAATCAGGTAGAAGGTGAAGTAGCTGGTCAGGCTGGTCATGTACCAATACTTGGAGAACACCAGCACGGCCAGAACCACCAGGGCGAAAGTCACGCGGCCTTTGGACAAGCCATGGGTCGCCTGGCTGCCCTGCTTGAGCTTGAACAGGTTGAGATGGTGACGGTACCAGCGGCTCAAGCCATACAGCACCAGGATCGCGAACACCGCAAACAGGCCGAACCAGGCGATATGGGTTTGGCCGTAGGGAATGATGATCGCCGCCGCCAGCAAAGGGCCGAACGCGCTGCCGGTGTTGCCGCCGACCTGGAAGGTCGACTGCGCCAGGCCATAGCGCCCACCGGACGCCAGGCGTGCGACCCGCGAGGTTTCCGGGTGGAAGGTCGACGAGCCGACACCCACCAGCCCCGCCGCGAGCAGAATCGCCGGGAAGTTGCCGACAAACGCCAGCATCAAAATACCGATCAAGGTGCACACCATGCCCGCCGGCAGCAGCCAGGGCTTGGGGTGGCGGTCGGTGTGGTAGCCGATCCACGGTTGCAGCAGGGAGGCGGTCAACTGGAAGGTCAGGGTGATCAGGCCGACCTGGGTGAAGCTCAGGCCGTAGTTGGCCTTGAGCATCGGGTAGATCGACGGCAGCACGGCCTGGATCAGGTCATTGATCATATGCGCCAGGGCGCAGGCGCCGAGGACGCGCATGACCAGAGGGCTTACCTGGGGTGTCGTGGTGGCAGCGGCGGGTGTCGCGGTGAGGCTCGACATGCGGGCATTCCATACAAGGCAGCGAACAGGGGCAGACAGTACTTTAGCTGGCAGCCATTTCTAATTGTTTCGAAAGCTATGCTAAATTCGGAGAAAATGCCTGTCTCGCGAAATTCGGGCATAAACCATCGCAAAAAGGGCGAAACAATCAAATCCCTCGACAAATTTCTCCAAGAGATCGATGAAGGTGATTGGGCCGTCATCAGCTCGGCCACCGATTATCCGGAAAACTGGGTGATCCCGGAACACAGCCACAACAAGCATCAACTGCTCTATGCCATTGGCGGGGTGATGGTGGTGTATTCGGCGCTGAATCAATGGACGGTGCCACCCAACCGTGGCTTCTGGATGCCGTGCGGGCAAGTCCATTCGCTGCGATGCGTGGGCACGTTGAAGATGCGCAGCGTGTTCGTGCGCCCGGACAGCTTCCCGAACCTGCCAGCCGAGCCGAAGACGGTGACGGTTTCGCCGCTGTTGAGTGAACTGATCAAGGCCTCGGTCAGCCTGAAGCCGCCGTATGCCGAGGACTCACGCGATACCAGGATCATGCACCTGATTCTCGACGAACTGGCGATCCTGCCGGACTTGCCGCTGTCCCTGCCGCAGCCTGCCGACTCGCGCCTCAGCCAGATTTGCCTGGCGTTGCAGGACGAACCGGGGGATGCCTCCACCGTCGCCGATTGGAGCGCGCGCCTGGGGCTGGATCAAACCACCATTCAGCGCCTGTTTCGCAAGGAAACCGGCATGACCTTCGGCCAATGGCGCCAGCAGGCACGGTTGCTATTGGCGCTGGAGCGCATTGCGGTAGGGCAGAAGATTATCGATGTGGCATTTGAACTGGGTTACGAAAGCCCCAGCGCCTTTACCAGCATGTTCAAGAAACAGTTTGGCAAGACGCCGAGTCATTTTTTCAGGTAGCACCGCTGATAACACCAGCTTGCGCAGCACGGCGTGACGCCAGGCAGGCGAGCAGGGTGGCGACTACCAGCAAGCCGGCACTGAGTTCAAAGGTGGCCTGGTAGCCGCTCAGGTCGAACGCCACGCCGCCGACGGTGGCGCCGGCAGCAATCGCCAGTTGGATGATCGCCACCATCAATCCGCCGCCGGCTTCGGCGTCATCGGGCAAGGTCTGCGCCAGCCACGTCCACCAGCCCACAGGTGCGGCGGTTGCCACCAGGCCCCAACTGCCGAGCAATAGCGTGGTTACGATCGTTGAGTTGCCCCATTCCACCAGCGCAAGTGCGAGGCCTGCCATGATCAGGGGGATGGCAATCAGTGTCGGGTACAGGTTGTGCTTGAGGAAGCGTTCAATCAAAAACGTACCGGCCAGGCCTGCCAGGCCAAGCACCAACAGCATCAACGACAGCGTAGACACCTCAACCCGCGTGACGCTTTCCAGAAACGGGCGCAGGTAGGTGAACAACATGAACTGGCCCATGAAGAACACGCTGACGGCGAACATGCCCAAGGCCACCTTGGGGTTTTTCATCAGGCGCAAGGCATTGGCGGTTTTCGCCTCACCCTGGTTTTTCAGCGCGGGCAGGCTGGCGAGCAGCCATAGCAGTGCAACGACCGCGACCGGCACCACGCAGAAGAACGCACCGCGCCAGCCGATGATCCCGCCGAGAAAGCTGCCCAGCGGCGCAGCGATCACCGTTGCCAGCGCGTTGCCGCCGTTGACGATGGCAAGGGCCCGCGGTATCTGTGCTTGCGGCACCAGGCGCATCGCCGTGGCCGCCGACAATGACCAGAAGCCACCAATCGCCACGCCAATCAAGGCTCGGCCGAGCATGAACACCAGGTAATTGGGCGCGAACGCTACCACGGTGCCGGAGATAATCATCAGCAGCGTCAGCGCCATCAACAGGCGCTTGCGGTCCACCCGTGTAGCGATCGAGGCGATCACCAGGCTGGTGAGCAGGGCAAACACCCCGGACACGGAAATGCCCTGGCCAGCCTGGCCTTCGGTGATGTGCAGGTCGGCGGCCAGCGGTGTCAGCAGGCTGACGGGCATGAATTCGGAGGCGACCAGGGCGAACGCGGCGAGCGACATCGCCAGCACCGCGCCCCAACTGCTTTTGGTAGGTGTATCAGACATGGCGTAAACCCGTTGATGCGTAATGGCCTGCGCATTTTCCGGATCAAACCCCATGCTCCATAGTTCGATTCGCCAGATTACTTGCCTGATCCTCTGAGTCTCGCGGTATACCGGGGACTCGCGAGCCGTGCGGGAGTAAAGTTGCGCAAAGAGGCAAAAGAGTCCGTTATGAGCATCCACCCTGCATCCCTGCAAACCCTCGCGCACTCCATCGAGTCGCGCACCCCGTCGCCCGGCGATTACCCCATGCCGATTCCCGGGCTGGCGTTCTATCGGCGTGAACAACCGGCCGCGCCTGTGGTGTGCATGGTCGAACCGTGCATCGTGCTGGTGGTGCAGGGCCAGAAGCAATTGTGGGCCGGTGGTGAGGGTTACCCCTACGACAGCTCGCGCTTTCTGGTGACGTCGCTGGACATTCCGGCCAACTCGGAGGTACTGGTCGCCAGCCCCGAGCAACCTTGCCTGGGGCTGACGTTCAAACTGGACTTGCGCATGTTGGCCGAGCTGATTGCCCAAGGTGATCTGCCGCCAACCCGAGAGCGTGCGGTGCTGAAAGGCGTGGGTATCGGTACGGTCACCGACGGTATGCTCAGCGCATTCGCTCGTCTGGTCGCGTTGCTTGAGGAGCCTGAAGCGATCCCGGTGCTCGCGCCGTTGATCCAGCGTGAGATTCATTACCGCCTATTGAAAAGCGACCAGGCCGGCCGCCTGCGCCAGATCTGTTCGGTGGACGGGCAGGGTTATCGGATTGCCAAGGCTATCGATTGGTTGAAATTGAATTTCGATGCGGCGCTACGCGTGGAAGAATTGGCAGCGCGGGTGCAGATGAGCGCAGCGACCTTTCACCATCATTTCCGCCAACTGACGGCGATGAGCCCGTTGCAGTATCAGAAATGGCTGCGCTTGAATGAGGCGCGGCGCTTGATGTTGAACGAGCACCAGGACGTGTCCAGCGCAGCGTTCAAAGTGGGCTATGAGAGCCCGTCGCAGTTCAGTCGTGAGTACAGTCGCTTGTTTGGCGTGCCACCCAAGCGCGACATGGTCGCGCTGCGGGGCAGGGCGGGGGTTACTGATCCGGGGCCAGGTTAGCGTAGAAAATGCAGCCGATCAGCCGCGCAAACAGGCTCAGGGTTTCGGGCAGGTTGGGGTCATCGAACAGCATTGCCCGTGAGTCCAGCGCACACAGCGCGCCAAACAGGCGCCCGTCGGGCAGAAAGATCGGTGCACCGGCATAGCTTTCGATGGCGTATTGCTTGACCACCGGGCGCGAGGCAAAGCGACCGTTATGGCTGATCTGCGGGATGAACAGGGCTTGAGGGTCGATGCAGAACTCACTGCACAGGGTGGTTTCCAGGTCGAGTACGTCGTCGACATGGATGCCCATTTGCAGAGGGTCGTAGGCCGAACACACTACCCATTCATGGTCGGTGAACTTGGCGATGCCGGCGAACCTCATCCCGGTCAGCCGCGTGACCAGCTTGAGAATGTTGGTGGTGGCTTCGATTTCTGCGATAGCGGCGCGTTCGTCTGCGCTGAGTAGCGATTGTGCGGCGGTGACGCTTGTAGCCATGCTGAACGCTCCAATGGCGTGGTCGCTGGTCGCGACCACGCACAGTCAGGTCTTAGTTAATCCGTGGATGCTGCTGTACCAGGTTTTCACGCTTGGCTTGCAGCGCGGCAATCTCGGCGTCGATGTCTTCGATCTTCTGCTCGATGTTGTCGTGATGCTCCTGCAGCAGTTCTTTGGCTTCTTCCATGTCGGAAGCCGCCGGGGCCGCGCCGCGCAGTGGCTTGTTGGCGGTTTCTTTCATGGTCAGGCCGGTGACCAGGCCAACCACGGCAAACACCATCAGGTAGTAGGCGGGCATGTACAGGTCGTTGGTGCTCTCCACCAGCCAGGCGACGACGGTTGGCGTGACGCCGGCGATCAGCACCGATACGTTGAATGCACTGGCCAGGGCGCTGTAGCGCAAGTGCGTTGGAAACATCGCTGGCAAGGTCGAGGCCATCACGCCGATAAAGAAGTTCAGCACGATCGCCAGGATCAGCAGGCCGCTGAAGATCAAGCCGGTCTTGCCGCTGGTGATCAGCATGAACGCCGGGATCGACAGGAACAGCAGGCCGATGCTGCCGGCGATGATGAACGGCTTGCGGCCGATCTTGTCGCTGACAAAGCCAATGAATGGCTGCACGAACAACATGCCGACCATGATCGCGATGATGATCAACACGCCGCTGTTTTCGGCGTAGTGCAGGTTATGCGACAGGTAGCTGGGCATATAGGTGAGCAGCATGTAGTACGTCACGTTGGTCGCCGCGACGATCCCGATGCAGGTCAACAGGCTGCGCCAGTGTTTGGTGGCGATTTCCTTGAACGAGACTTTAGGGCCGTGGCTCAGGCCTTCGCGGTCGCCCTGTTCAAGCTTGTCGACGTGCTGCTGGAACGCTGGAGTCTCTTCCAGTGCGTGGCGCAGGTACAGGCCGATGATGCCCAGGGGCAGGGCAAGGAAGAACGGCAGGCGCCAGCCCCAGGATTCGAATTCCGCTTCGCCGAGCACGGTGGAGATCAGTACCACCACACCTGCGCCGAGGACGAAACCGGCAATCGAGCCGAAGTCCAGCCAGCTGCCGAGGAAGCCGCGCTTGCGGTCCGGGGCGTATTCGGCGACGAAGATCGATGCGCCGGTGTACTCGCCGCCTACCGAGAAGCCCTGGGCCATTTTGCACAGCAGCAGCAGGATTGGCGCCCAGATGCCAATGGAGGCATAGCCGGGAATCAAGCCAATGGCGAAGGTGCTCAGGGACATGATCACGATGGTGGCAGCGAGGACTTTTTGCCGCCCGTACTTATCTCCCAAGGCACCGAAGAACAGACCGCCCAGTGGGCGAATCAGGAAGGGCACCGAGAAGGTACCCAATGCGGCGATCATTTGTACGCTGGGGGACGCATCGGGGAAGAACACCTTGCCCAGCACATAGGCGACAAAGCCATACACGCCGAAGTCGAACCATTCCATGGCATTGCCAAGGGCGGCGGCGGTGATCGCCTTGCGCATCTTGTTGTCGTCGACAATGGTGATGTCTTTCAAGCCGATGGGTTTGACGCGTTTTTTCCGTAGTTTCATGCGGGCCACTCTAAAGCTGAACGGGGAGGTGCCATCGCTACGATGGCACCGCTCTGTCAGTTCAGATACAAGTGGACACGAAAAAATTCACCGCATCGGGTGTTTTTTCTCGCATTAGCGAAAATATCGTGTGAGTGCCCTCGCGGCGGCGTGCAAATCCACGCCTCAACCAAATTTAAATGTGGGAGGGGGCAAGCCCCCTCCCACATTGGGTCGTCGCTGCTTTGAGCATTTCGTTCGCTTAACTGACTGCGGCGACGATAGCGATATTGGCTAAACTCGGTTCGAAGGTTCATGCCCCAAACAGGGACGTCATTTGTATGCCTAACCTCCATTCACGCCTCATCTACCGCCAACCACGACTGGCAGATGTCCGGCGGTTGTTTGCGATCTTCGGTGATCCGCAGACCAATCTGTTCAACCCGGCCGGGCCCATGCCCGATCTTGCGACGGCTCAACGCTTGTTGGCTCACTGGATGGAGCAATGGGCCAATCACGGCTACGGCTGGTGGGCGATTGCCCGTAAAGAAGCGCCCGAACACATCATCGGGTTTGGCGGCATTGCACCGCTTAACTATCTGACCCAACGACGCATCAACCTCGGTTACCGCTTTGCCGTCGAAGCCTGGGGGCAGGGCTACGCCACCGAAGTGGGCCGTGACGCGTTGGAGCTGGCTTTTGTAACCTTGGGTTTGCCGGAGGTTTTCGGCCTGGTACGGCCCGATCATGCTGCGTCGATCCGCGTACTGGAGAAGATTGGCATGCAGCCCTTCGGCCTGCTGGACGACGTACCTGGCCAGGCACCCAGTCTGGTGTTGCGGGTTTGTCATCCTACAACTGCTAACGCCTGACATTTTTCATACGTACGTAATTCCTCGATAAACGGCGCTTGTTCAGATTGACACTGCGCAGGCGTCCCGATATAAAAGCCATAGTTGTACGACGACATATGACGTTACATGTGTCCTACCTAACAAAAATAAAAAAGTGATGCCATGAATCTGAACGAGCCCATCAGTGCCTATCGTGTCGGCCAGGCGGTCGGCAGCTATCGCTGGACGATCTGCGCGATGCTGTTTTTCGCGACCACGGTCAACTACCTCGACCGTCAGGTGCTGAGCCTGTTGGCGCCGCAACTCTCGACACAATTTGGCTGGAGCAACACCGATTACGCCAACATTGCCGCGGTGTTCCAGTTCGTCTACGCGATTTCCATGCTGTTTGCCGGGCGGTTTGTCGACAAGATCGGTACCAAGGCCGCGTATGTGGTGGCGATCGGCATTTGGTCCACTGGGGCGATCATGCATGCGTTTTCGGTGCCGATGGGCGAGGGCATTGCGGCGGTCAGCAGCGCTGTCGGCCTGGCGGTGATTCCGGTGTCGATTGCCGGGTTCATGCTGTCGCGTGCCGTGTTGGCGATCGGCGAAGCGGGTAATTTCCCTATCGCGATCAAGGCCACCGCTGAATATTTTCCCAAGAAGGAACGCTCACTGGCCACCGGCATCTTCAACTCCGGTGCCAACGTCGGCGCGATCCTGGCGCCGATCTGCGTGCCGTTGATCGCAGGCTGGTGGGGTTGGGAGGCGGCATTTATAGTCATTGGCATGTTGGGGTTTGTGTGGGTGGCAGTCTGGGCCGCCGTGTACGAAAAACCGGAACAGCAAAAACGACTGTCCGCTGAAGAACTGGCCTACATCCGCAGCGATCAGACCGTACAGCCTTTCACTCCGGAGCCTACGGGCGCCAACGCAAAGAAAGTCTCCTGGTTCAAACTGCTGACTTACCGCCAGACGTGGGCGTTCGCATTCGGCAAGTTCATGACTGACGGTGTGTGGTGGTTTTTCCTGTTCTGGCTGCCCACCTACCTGTCGGCGCAGTACGGCATGAAAGGCGCCGATATCGTCATGCCGCTGGCGGTGCTGTACAGCATGACCATGGTCGGCAGCATCGGTGGCGGCTGGTTCCCGAGCTACTTCATGGCGCGCGGCGATGCACCCTATGACGGGCGTATGAAAGCCATGCTGGTGATTGCGCTGTTCCCGCTGGTGGTGTTGCTGGCACAGCCCCTGGGTTACCTGAGCTTCTGGGTACCGGTGCTGCTGATTGGCGTGGGCGCCTCGGCGCACCAGGCGTGGTCGTGCAATATCTTCACCACCGTGTCCGATATGTTCCCGCAGAAAACCGTGGCCTCGGTGGTCGGCATTGGTGGCATGGCCGGGGGCCTGGGCGGCGTGGTCATGACCAAGATCGGCGGTTGGGTGTTCGACTACTACAAGTCTGTCAACGACATCCACACCGGCTACATGATCATGTTTGCCATCTGCGCCCTGGCCTACCTGGTGGCCTGGAGCGTGATGAAGGCATTGGTGCCCCGTCACAAGGAAATTACTGATCTTTAGGGGCCGCTTCAGGCAACCGTAGAAACGCCATCAGCGCGGCAACGATGGCATCTGGTGCATCTTCTTGCACCAGATGCCCGGCATGGGGGATACGCAGGTAGCGTGCCCCGGCCAATCTGCCAGCGAGTGCATCGCCTTGCGCCAGCGGGATCCACCGATCTTCTTCACCCCACAGCAACAGCACCGGGCAACGGACGCTGGCGAGTTGATCTTCTATCGCATCGGTATAACGCTGATCCATTTGCACGATCTGTCGGTAAAAAGCGGCCTGGCCAATCTCGCCCATCCAGGGCGTGACATAAGCTTGCAATACCTCGGCAGGCAGCGGCTTGAAAGCGGCGCCCTGAAGATAGGCACGCACGATCGCCTCGTGGATGTATGCCGGCGCATCGCTGAAGGCCCGTTCGTGCTGACGCACATGCTGAATCAGCGGCGAACCCCAGGGCGCCAGGGCAACGGGATCGATCAGGGTGAGGCTGGCGTAGTCGCAGCTATCCAGCAGATGCGTGCGCAGTGCCGTGGCACCGCCAAAATCATGGGCGAGTAGATGAGGGCGTTCCAGGCGCCAATGTTCAAGCAGTGCGGCCAGCAAGGTGTTTTGCACGCCGAGGGAGACGTCCTGCCCCGGCGCCTTTTGCGACTGGCCGTAGCCGAGCAGGTCGTAATAGAACACGCGACAGTGCTGGGCGAACAATGGCGCGATGCGTCGCCACACATGGGCAGAGAAGGGCGTGCCATGCACCATCACCAAGGCCGGGCCCTGAGTGCCGAGTTGGCCCCAGCGCACCGCCTGGCCGTGAAAGTCGAACGTTTCGCGCAGTGCCAAGGCATCACTTGCGTGGGTCATGATTGAATCTCCCCTAAAGCATCGTGGGCTGTGACGGACTTTGCGTCCGCCAGGATAATACGAACTGCCATCACTACACCGATCAGTACCGCGGCCAGGCCCGCTGCTTCCAGGGGCGTTGGCCAGCGCTGGTGAAACCACAGGCCCAGCAGGCTGGCGAACAGTGATTCCAGGGCAATCAACTGGCCGCTCAAAACCATGGGCAGGCGCCGCGTCGCGGCGTTCCAGGCCCAGGCGCCGACGACGGTGGACATCACGGCGATCACCAGGCTCCAGGTATACAGCGGCCATGCCTGGCTCCAGCCAGCGCCAAGGGTGGGCAACCGCAACACGCCCAACACGTATAGCCACGGCAGGATGATCAGCGCAGCGGCACCGGCCCCCACTAGCATCAGGGCGGTCCACACACCTGTCACCTTGGCCGGCAGGTGCGCCAGTTGCTGTTGGTTGATCACGCTGAACGCCATCCATAAGGCGACGGCGCCCAAAGAAAAAAACAGACCGGCCAACCAGGAGCCGCTGCCCGAAGAGGGCTGGTGCAGACTGCTGATATTGACCAGCAACAGCCCCACCGAGAGACAGAGCAACGGCATCACCAGTTGACGCCACTGCAGGGTTTTATCGCTGGCGTTGCCTATCAGCGCCAGGAGCACCGGGACCATCCCGACAAACGCTGGCGTCAGCACCGGGCCGCCGACGATCACGCCGCCTGCAATGCATACGCCGTAGCCCAGGCAGCCCATTGCGCCCAGTAGTGCCGCGAGCAGGCACTGGCCATGGCTGAGCATCCGCAGTTGCGATCGACACACAATCATCCAGACGACGCCCAGCCCGCCGGCCATCAGAAAGCGCACAGCCATCAGATCGTAGAGGCTATAGGCCCCGGTGACGTAGGGCGCAATGAAGTTCAGTGCCCAGCCAAGGGTGGCGACCACCGCGCATATCACGCCGGTAAAGACTGAAGCTTGGGAAGTGCTCATCAGGCTGATCCATGAAGTAATGGATTCATGGTGCCCAGCCGCACGGCTGTGCTACAAACGAGTTCTCGGCCCTTGATGCATTACCTCAGATTATGAATCTACTTGGCAAAACCTTACCGCCCCTCGCCAGCCTGTTGCCGTTTGAAGCCGCTGCGCGCCTGGAAAGTTTTTCCAAGGCGGCCGATGAACTGCACATCACCCAGGCGGCTGTCAGCCGGCAGATTCGCGGGCTGGAAGATAACCTGGGGGTGAAACTCTTTAGTCGGCGCAACCGTGCGGTGTTCCTGACGCAAGAGGGGCGTGAATTGGGGCGGGTGGTCAGTGCCGCGTTGCAAAGCATCAGTGATGGCGCGGCTCAGCTACGCGCGGCGCCGCTACGCAATCGGGTGGTGCTGTTGTGCCAGTTGTGCGAGGCGTTCTATTGGTTGATGCCGCGCCTGTCGACGTTCCATCAGCAATATCCGCAGGTCGAGATCCAGGTGGTGACCTGTACGCGGCCCATCACGCAATTCGAGGGCCACTTCGATGTAGCCCTGCAAAGTACCCGGCGCGCCAGTGGTGCCCATACGCTGATGTTTACCGCTTCTGATGAAGTGTTTCCGGTGTGCAGTCCCGCCTACCTGTGCCCGCAGCAGCCGTTAGCGCTCGCTGAGTTACAGCCTTGCACCTTTTTGCACCATAGCTCTGAACCTCCGCACTTGATGGAGTGGGATGAGTGGCTGCAGGTGTTTGGGCGGGTGTTGGCCAAAGATGCGCGCAGTGCCACCTTCGACAGCTACCCGCTGATGTTGCAGGCGGCGGTGGAAGGGCACGGTGTTGCCATGGGCTGGCGTCGCACCGCCAGCAGGCTGATTGACAGTGGGGCACTGGTGCGCCCCTGTGCTGAAAGCGTGTTTCTGCCGGAGGCTATTTCGGTGTACAGGCAGCATGGGGCAAGCAGTCGGGAGGAGGTGGCTGCGTTGCTGGCCTGGCTTGAAGCGCAATTGCAGAAGGACGACTGACAGGGGCGTCGCCGCCCCTGTCACCCCCGGTTATTTATTACGGGTGACGCGCCAAAGGGTATTGGCCAGGTCGTCGGCAATGATCAGTGCGCCTTTGGGGTCCACCGTCACGCCCACCGGGCGCCCACGGGTCTTGCCATCGTCACCCCGAAAGCCGGTGGCGAAGTCGATGGGTTCGCCAGCGGGCTTGCCATTGCTGAACGGCACGAAGATCACCTTGTAGCCCACCGGATTGTCGCGGTTCCAGCTGCCGTGTTCGCCGACAAACACGCCGTCGGCAAATTTTTCACCCATGGCTGGGATGGAGAAATCCACACCCAGTGCAGCCACGTGGGAACCCAGGCTGTAATCGGGCTTGATCGCCGAGGCTACTTTGGCTGGGTTCTGCGGTTGTGCCCGTGGGTCGACGTTCTGGCCCCAGTAGCTGTAGGGCCAACCGTAGAAGGCACCTTCGCGCACTGACGTCAGGTAGTCCGGCACCAGGTCGGGGCCGAGTTCATCGCGTTCGTTGACCACCGTCCACAGTTGCCCGGAGCCCGGTTGGATGGTCAGCGCCGTGGGGTTGCGTAGCCCGGTAGCGTAGGGTTTGTGCGCGCCAGTGGCCGCGTCGATCTGCCAGACCATGGCGCGGTCGATCTCCACTTCCATGCCGCGCTCGGTGATGTTGCTGTTGGAGCCGATGCCCACATACAGCTGGCGCCCGTTATCACTGACCGCCAAGGACTTGGTCCAGTGGTGATTGATCTGCGCCGGCAGGTCGGTGACTTTGACCGGCGGCGCACTGGCCTTGGTCTGGCCGTCGGCGTAATCGAAACGCACCAGCGCGTCCTGGTTGGCCACATAGAGTTTGCCGTCGGCGTATGCCAAACCATAGGGGGCGTTGAGGTTGTCGGCGAACACGGTCTTGAGTTCATAGGTGCCGTCGCCGTCGGCATCGCGCAGCAGGGTAATGCGGTTGCCGCCTTTGACCTTGGTGTTGCCCTGAGCCTTGATCACGCTGGCAATCACGTCCTTGGGCTTGAGCTTGGCCGCACTGCCGCCACGGCCTTCGGCTACGAGGATGTCGCCGTTGGGCAACACCAGGGTTTGGCGGGGGATTGCCAGGTCGGTGGCGATGGCGGTCACGCTGTAGCCTTCGGGCACCTTGGGCTTTTGTTCGCCCCAAGGCGTGGGCTCGGCGATTTTCATGCTCGGCAGCAGGCTGCTTTGTTGTTCGGGCAGCTTGGGATCGGGGCCGCGGGCCTGGGTCTTGTCACCTTCGCCGCCACAGGCACTCAGCAACAGGGCAGCGCTGAGCACGGTCAATGTGTTGAGTGGTTTCATCGGGCAGCTCCTGAGCGCAGGTTGGTCAAGCCGATCCAGGTGGCGATGATCGCCAGGGCGGTGACAATCGCCGACAGCACCAGGCCGGTGGGCATCATGGCGTACGCGTCCTTGGCGTGTTGGAAGGCATTGATCAGCCCGAGTACCCAAGTAGCCAACAACAGCAGGAAATACGCCACGGGGCGCCCGCCCTTGTGTTCGGCACGCACCAGATTGACCAACGCAAACAACAGGGCAAAACCACAGAACACCAGCGCCCCGGCGATCAGCCAGGAGGCGAAGTTGGCCCATTGGATCTGGTAACTCTGGCCGTAGGCGATATCACTGAGCAAGGCGCCGAGAAACAACGGCACAGTGCCGGCCAGTAAGGTCCCATGCAGCGGGCCAGGTCTGACGACGGGGTAGGTGGGTAGGGTAGTCATGTCGGTGGCGGCTCCTTATCGTTCTGCACCCTGGACTCAAGGTGCGCTGACTTCGCATAGGAAAGGAGCCTGTCATTTGTCAGAAAGTTCATTGAGAGGTGGAGATGTTTCCTGGCAGATGTAGCTGGATGTGTTTACGACGCCAGCTCCATGACTCATCCTGCTTGGCCCCAACAAGGAATCGTTTTATGCCAACCCTGCATCTGTTGTGCGGCAAGATCGCCTCTGGCAAGTCCACGCTCGCCAAAACCCTGGCTGCCGAGCACGCGGCCATTGTGCTCAGCGAAGACCACTGGCTGGCCACTCTCTACCCCGGTGAGATCCAGAGCATTGCCGACTACCTGCGTTGTGCCCAGCGGGTTCGCGGCGTGCTTGAGCCGCTGGTGATCGAGCTGCTGGCGTCCGGTGTCAACGTGGTGCTGGATTTTCCCGCCAACACCCTCGCCAATCGCCAATGGTTGCTAGGCCTGGCCCAGGCGGCCGAGGTGCCGCACTGCCTGCATTATCTGGAACTGGACGATGCCACCTGCCGCGCCCGCCTGCATGAGCGTAACGCCCGGGGTGAGCATGATTTTGCCGCGACCGACGCCGAGTTCGACCTGATCACTCGCCACTTCTGCGTGCCGAGTGAAGAAGAAGGGCTGGTGATTGAGGTGCACCGCCCGTGACCTCGCAAAAACCTGCAGGCATCAATGCCGACGGCTATATCCTCACCGTCGCCGATGCGTCTATACAATCCGAGTTCCAGCCCCTGCTGGCGGACATCTGCGTCACCCTGTCCCAGCCTGCGCTGGGGCTGCACGGGATTTACCTGTATGGCAGCATTGCACGGGGCGAGAGCGAGGCCGGAGTTTCCGACCTTGACCTTTCACTGATACTGGTCGAACCACCGGATGCGCCCGTGCTTGAACAATTGGAGTCCGCCCGACTCGCCTTGGAGCAACGGCATCCCCAAGTCACCAAGATCGACTTTGACATCGGCCACCGCGCCCAGGTGTTGGCGCCCGAGAACCGAAACAGTTGGGGCTTCTGGCTTAAACATCATTGCCGCTGTATCTGGGGCGAAGACCTGTCACTGCATTTCGAACCGTTTCGCCCGTCCCGCTCAATCGCCCTGGCGGTCAACGGCGATTTTGAACAGGCGCTTACGGCGTACCTGGTGCGCATCGAACAGGCCGGCACTGAACACACACGGCTTGGCCTGCAGCGGGAAGCATCGCGGGCCTTGATCCGCGCTACCCACACCTTGCGAGCGCAAGACGCGCAAAGCTGGCCGCAAACCCTGGAAGACTACGTCGGGCTGTTCGTTCAGCATTACCCGAACATGCGCGTGCAAATCGCCTACTTCCTGTTTGAGGCACGTAACCCGAGCGCCGAGGGCGAGGCATTCACTACACGGCTACGGGCGTTTTTGAGCTGGATGGTTTCGGCACTTATAGAAAGGAATCAATCAGATGCGTGAACGCAAAACCGAACGATTGCTGGTTATAAACCTTGCACAGCAAGTGCTGCTGTTTCGCTTCGTACACAAAGACAGCACCTTGGCCGGCCAGGATTACTGGGCCACGCCGGGCGGCGGTTTTAAGGCCGTCACGGGAGCAAGCGGATGTATTGATCCAAGCACCACAACGTGCTTGCCCTGAGACACATCCATCTTCCTTGTCAGTGACTGGCCAGGATTCCCCCGGTGTTGAGCACCCTGGCATAGTCCATCGCCAAGTTACTCAGCGACAACGCATGCACGTCTTCGGCGAGCCACAGCCGTCCCGACAAGTCGGTTTGATCGAAGGTAAAACACGCATCTGCTGCCACGATCACGTCAAATCCCAGGTTGCCGCCCGAGCGGGCGGTGGATTCCACGGAGTTGTTGGTGATGACGCCAACGATCACCAACTGGTGGATCGAGCGCAGGTGCAGCCAGCGCTCCAGGCCCGTGGCGCTGAATGCATCCGGTACGTTTTTTTCCACCACATGCTCGTGGGCCAGGGGGTGCAACGCATCCTGGAACTCACAGCCGGGCTGGCCTGGCCGAAACACCGAAGCGTCAGAGCGGGAGATATGCCGCACATGGATGATCGGGCGTTGCGCCTGTCGCCAGGCATTGAGCAACTGTTGTATGCGCAGTTCGGCGTCTGGGTTGTTGCGGCGGCCAAGGGCGGGATCGGCCATGCCTTTCTGCATATCAATGATCACCAGTGCAGCGTTCGTCGCTATCGGTTCCATGGCCTGTCCTTGTAGGGATGAGTATCGCGATTCAAGTGTGGGTCGGTTGGACGTTACCACCGATCGGCAACCCACACGCAAAACCCTGAGACTTCCCGGCGAAACGCTTCATAATGGCCGCCAATTTGTTTAGCTCGTTATTCTGGTGTGCCCGCATGGAAATTAAGGTCAACTTTCTCGACAACCTTCGGCTTGAAGCCAAGTTCGATGACTTCACGGTCATTGCCGACCAGCCCATCCGCTACAAGGGCGACGGGTCGGCACCGGGGCCATTCGATTACTTCCTGGCTTCGTCGGCGTTGTGTGCGGCGTACTTTGTGAAGTTGTACTGCCAGACGCGCAATATTCCCACCGAGAATATTCGCCTGTCGCAGAACAACATCGTCGACCCGGAAAACCGCTACAACCAGATTTTCAAGATCCAGGTCGAGCTGCCGGCGGACATCTCGGACAAGGACCGACAGGGCATCCTGCGTTCCATCGACCGTTGCACCGTGAAGAAAGTGGTGCAGGCCGGGCCGCAGTTCGTGATTGAGCAGGTGGAAAATCTCGACGCCGACGCGCAGGCGTTGTTGATGCCCAATTCCACGTCCGACGCGGGCACCTACATTGCTGGCAAGGACCTGCCGCTGGAGCAGACCATCGCCAACATGTCCGGCATCCTCGCCGGGCTGGGCATGAAGATCGAGATCGCCTCGTGGCGCAATATCGTGCCCAACGTCTGGTCGTTGCATGTGCGCGATGCGCATTCGCCGATGTGCTTTACCAACGGCAAGGGCGCGACGAAGGAGGGCGCACTGGCGTCGGCGCTGGGCGAGTTTATCGAGCGGCTCAACTGCAACTTCTTCTACAACGACCAGTTCTGGGGCGAAGAGCTGGCCAATGCACCGTTCGTGCATTATCCGGATGAGCGCTGGTTTCAGCCGGGCCCGGACGATGAGCTGCCGAGTGAAATCCTCGATGCCTACTGCCTGAAGATCTACAACCGCGAGGGCGAGTTGCGCGGTTCGCACCTGTTTGACACCAACTCCGGCAACGAAGCCCGTGGCATTGTCTCGCTGCCGTTCGTGCGCCAGTCCGATGGTGAAGTGGTGTATTTCCCTTCCAACCTGATCGAAAACCTCTACCTGAGCAACGGCATGAGTGCCGGCAACACCCTGGCCGAAGCCCAGGTGCAGTGCCTGTCGGAGATTTTCGAGCGGGCGGTGAAGCGCGAAATCATCGAAGGCGAATTCGCCCTGCCGGACGTACCCGCCGAGGTGTTGGCCAAATACCCTGGCATCCTCGCCGGTATTGAGGGGCTGGAGGCCCAGGGTTTCCCGGTGCTGGTCAAGGATGCATCCCTGGGCGGTGAATTCCCGGTGATGTGCGTGACCTTGATGAACCCGCGCACCGGTGGCGTGTTTGCCTCCTTCGGTGCGCACCCGAGCCTGGAAGTGGCGCTGGAACGCAGCCTCACCGAGCTGCTGCAAGGCCGCAGCTTCGAAGGTTTGAACGACCTGCCGCAGCCGACCTTCGAAGGCCAGGCGGTGACCGAGCCGAACAATTTCGTCGAGCACTTTATCGACTCCAGCGGCGTGGTGTCGTGGCGCTTCTTCAGCGACCAGTCAGATTACGAGTTCGTCGAGTGGGACTTCTCAGGCCACGGCGAAGACTCCAACGCCCAGGAGGCCGCGACGCTGTTCGGCATCCTCGAAGGCATGGGCAAGGAGTGCTACATGGCGGTGTACGAACACCTGGGCGCCACCGCCTGCCGCATCCTGGTGCCGGACTATTCGGAAATCTACCCGGTGGACGACCTGATCTGGGATAACACCAACAAGGCGCTGTTCTTCCGCGAAGACATCCTCAACCTGCATCGCCTCAACGAGGACGAGCTGCAAGCCTTGGTCGAACGCCTGATTGAAAGCGAGCTGGACGACTACACCGACATCACCACCCTGATCGGCATCGAGTTCGACGACAACACCGCGTGGGGCCAATTGACCATCCTTGAGCTGAAGCTTTTGATATTCCTGGCCCTCAAGCAGTATGAAGAAGCCAAGGAATGCGTGGAGATGTTCCTGCAGTACAACGACAACACCGTCGAGCGCGGCCTGTTTTACCAGGCGATGAACGCGGTGCTGGAGATGGAGCTGGATGACGACCTGGAACTGGCCGACTACGAGGCCAATTTCCGGCGCATGTTCGGCAATGAGCGTATGGATGCGGTGATCGGCTCGGTGGACGGCAGTGTGCGCTTTTACGGGCTGACGCCGACCAGCATGAAGCTCGAAGGGCTGGACCGGCATCTACGCTTGATCGACAGCTACAAGAAGCTGCATACGGCGCGGGCTAACATCACCCAAGGCTGATTACGCAGTTGATTTAATGTGGGAGGGGGCTTGCTCCCGATAGCGGTGTATCAGTCAACAAATACATTGACTGACACCCTACTATCGGGAGCAAGCCCCCTCCCACATTTTGCTCGATGTTTGACGTTAAATGTGTGCCAAGGCTTGGGCTAAGTCCGCTCGCAGATCCTCCACATCCTCAACCCCCACCGACAACCGCACCAACCCATCACCAATCCCCAACTGCGCCCGCGTGGCCGCCGGGATGCTCGCGTGCGTCATGATCGCCGGGTGTTCGATCAGGCTTTCCACGCCCCCCAGGCTCTCGGCCAGGGCGAAGATGCTGACGTTCTCCAGAAAGCGCCTGGCACCGGCCAGGTCACTGTTCAAATCCACCGAAATCATCCCGCCAAAACCGCGCATTTGCTGCTTGGCCAGCGCGTGCTGTGGGTGGGATTTCAGGCCGGGGTAATACACCCGCGCCACTTGCGGTTGCTGTTCCAGCCAGGTGGCCAGCTCCAGGGCATTGCTGCAATGGCGCTCCATGCGCAGCGCCAGGGTTTTCACACCGCGCAGGGTCAGGAACGCATCGAACGGCCCGGCAATGGCACCGACCGAGTTTTGCAGGAAGCCCAGGCGTTCGGCCAGGTCCGGATTGTCACCGACAACGGCGATACCGCCGATCACATCGGAATGCCCGTTCAGATACTTGGTAGTGGAGTGCACCACGATATCGAAACCCAGTTCCAGTGGCCGCTGGATCCACGGGCTGGCGAAGGTGTTGTCGGCCACGCAGATAATTCCGCGGGCACGGCAGATGCGTGCGACGGCGCGCAGGTCGGTGAGGCTCAGCAGCGGGTTGCTCGGGGTCTCGACCCAGACCATGCGCGTGTCGTCCTGCAACGACGCTTCAAAGGCCGATAAGTCGCTCAGGTCGACATAGCTGAAACGGTGCCCAGCGCTGCGCTGGCGCACCTTGTCGAACAGCCGGAAGGTGCCGCCATACAGGTCATTGCCCGAAACGATATGCGCACCGGCATCGAGCAATTCGAGCACGGTGGAAATCGCCGCCAGCCCCGAGGCAAATGCAAACGCCTGGCTGCCGCCTTCAAGGTCGGCCACGCAGCGCTCCAGGGCAAAACGCGTGGGGTTGTGGGAGCGGCCGTAGTCGAAGCCCTTGTGCACACCGGGGCTGTCTTGCAGGTAAGTGGAGTTGGCGTAGATCGGCGGCATCAGCGCGCCCGTGGTCGGGTCGGGTGACTGCCCGGCGTGGATCACACGGGTGGCAAACGCGCTTTTATCGGGCTGACTCATGCAAGGGATCTCCGTAGGTGATTAAGCAGGTCGACGCGGGTGATCAGGCCATGGAAGCCCGAGGCGTCGGCAATAATGGCAACCAGGCCGCGATCCAGCTCCGCCTGCAACTCGGCCAGGCTGGCGCTGGGGGGCAGGGTGTGCAAGGTGTCGGTCATGGCGCTGGCGACGGTCATGGAAAAGTCCGCCGCGTCATGGTGCAGGCCCAGCAGAATGTCCGATTCGTCGATCACGCCCGCCAATTGTTGGCCGTCTACCAGCACCGGCAGTTGCGACACATCCGCCAGGCGCATGCGTTGGAACGCGGTGAGCAGGGTGTCGTCGGGGCTCACGCTGATCACGCGGCCGTCTTCGAAGCGGCGGGCGATCAGGTCGCGCAGGTCGCCGTAGTGTTTGTACTGCAGCAGGCCGGCGTCGTTCATCCATTGGTCGTTGTAAACCTTGGACAGATAACGCGTGCCGGTGTCGCACACAAAGGTCACCACGCGCTTGGGTTCGGTTTGCTCGCGGCAGTAGCGCAAGGCAGCGGCGAGCAGGGTGCCGGTGGACGAGCCGCCGAGAATGCCTTCGGCCTTGAGCAATTGGCGGGCGTGATCGAAGCTTTCTTCATCGCTGATGGAATAGGCATGGCGCACGCTGGACAGGTCGGCAATCGATGGGATGAAGTCTTCGCCGATGCCTTCCACGGCCCAGGAGCCAGGCGTTTCAAGTTGCCGGCTGCGGCTGTATTCGGCCATGACTGAACCCACCGGATCGGCCAATACCATCGTGAGATCGGGCTGCACACGCTTGAAAAAACGCGTCAAGCCGGTGAGGGTGCCGGCCGAGCCGACGCCGACCACGATCGCGTCGACATCATGTTGGGTCTGCGCCCAGATCTCCGGCGCGGTGCTGGTTTCGTGGGCCAGCGGGTTGGCCGGATTGTTGAACTGATCAGCAAAGAACGAGCCCGGAATATCCTTGGCCAGGCGTGCCGCTACGTCCTGGTAATACTCCGGGTGGCCCTTGCCCACATCGGAGCGGGTGATGTGCACCTCGGCGCCCATGGCCTTCAAGTGCAGGACTTTTTCCGTGGACATCTTGTCGGGCACCACCAACACCACCCGGTAACCCTTGGCCCGGCCGACCAGCGCCAGGCCCAGGCCGGTATTACCGGCGGTGGCTTCGATGATGGTACCGCCAGGACGCAAGCGCCCATCACGCTCGGCGGCGTCAATCATGGCCAGGCCGATGCGATCCTTGATGGAGCCGCCAGGGTTTTGCGATTCAAGCTTTAGAAACAGCGTGCAAGGGCCGGTATCGAACCGGCTGACCTTGACCAGCGGTGTGTTACCGATCAGTTCAAGTACGGCAGGACGGGAAAGGGTAGGCATGTCGTCACCTGGTTACGGGATGGGCACAGGGTGGGGGACAGCAAATCACAGCATGGCTTGAAACATAGGCCGGTATCGCCCGGGTCGCAACCGGGCGTCCGTTGTTTGACTTTTTTTGGCGCATGGGGGAGGGCGCGCAATTCAGGATTGCGCTGAAGATCAAAGGTGGGAGTTGGCTTGTCGGATTGCCGACCCATACCTACCTGACGCCACGCGATCCAAATGTGGGAGCTGGCTTGCCTGCGATGGCGGCGGTGCTGTCGGCATTTATGTTGCCTGACTCACCGCCATCGCGGCCTCGCTAAGGCTCGAGCGCTCCCACAGTTCAGTTCCCGGCAATGGCAGCTTTGATGGTAGCGATGTCGATCTTGGTCATTTTCATCATCGCCTCAAACGCACGCTTGGCCACGACAGGATCTTTACTGGTGACCGCATCGACCAACACCCGTGGCGAAATCTGCCACGACAACCCCCACTTGTCCTTGCACCAACCGCAAGCACTTGCCTGCCCACCATTGTCGATGATGGCATGCCACAAGCGATCGGTTTCTTCCTGGTCATCCGTAGACACCTGAAAGGAAAACGCCTCACTGTGCTTGAACATCGGGCCGCCATTGAGGCCAACGCAGGGGATACCCAGCACGGTGAATTCCACGGTCAGCTCATCGCCCTGTTTACCCGCCGGGTAGTCGCCAGGCGCATAGTGCACGGCCTTCACTTCGCTGTCGGGGAAGGTCTTGGCGTAGAAGGTCGCGGCCTCCAGCGCATCGTTGTTGTACCAGAGGCAGATCGTATTTTTGTTGTTCATCGCAAGGCTCCTCGGGTTGGAAGGTGCGTGAAGTCTAGACGATAACCGCGGGCGTTCTACCCCGTTCAGAACCGCTCATCCAGGATCGCCGGTAAGGTGATGTCCTTGACGAAACTGGCCGGGGACAAGTTCAGCGTCATGCGCACCACTTGCACCACGTCATGCACAGGAATCGACTGGCCCTGATCGCGTTGCGCTGCCACTGCGAGGGGTGTGCTCAACGGGTCTTCGGTGTTCAGGTAACCCAGGTTCAGGCAGGTCACGCCCAGGCGCTGATGCCGATAGCCTTCACGCAAGGCATCGGCAATCCCGCGCAACGCAAACTTGGAGGCACCGAAGGCCACCTCCGGGCGGCCACTTTGCGGCAGGCCGGAGGTCGAGCCAGTCAGGATGATCCGTGGGTTGGCACTGTCGAGCAGCACCGGCAGCAGGCGTTTGATCAGCAACAAGGTAGCGGTGATGTTGCACGTGACAATGGCTTCGAGCTGCTCATCACCGTCGGCCAAAAAGTTGTACGCCGGGTCGAAGGCAAATTCTTCCCAGATACCCAGGTTGTAGATCAAGGTATCCAACCCGCTCTCGGCCACCGCGGCCTCAATGGCCTGGGCAGCTTTGGCGGGTTCGGCCAGGTTGGCTTCGATCCAGCGCACCTGCACATCAGCCTTGTGGTTGAGCTGTTCAGGACGGCTGCGGGATACACCGATCAGCGTATCCCCGGGTTCGCCCAACCCCTCGATCAGGGCCTTGCCCAGGCCTTTGCTGGCGCCCACTACCATGGTTTTCATTACGCGTCTCCTTGACTGAAGCGCGTAGTTATAAAGCAGTTGGGTGGGGCTTTCCAGGGTGGTGTTCAGGCTTGCACGGCTTCCCGGCAAGTGCGTAAACCCGCACGCCGCGAGCGCCAGGCCAAACCCAGCACCATCATCAAGCCCAGGCCCGCCATGATTGCACCGGCCAGGGAAATAGCCGGGTAGCCCAACCCTGCGTTGATCACCGCGCCACCCAGCGCCGCACCAATCGCATTGCCAAAATTGAACGCGCCGATGTTCATCGCCGACGCCAGGTTAGGCGCATCCTTGGCGGCCTCCATCACACGCATCTGCAACGGCGGTACCAGCGCAAAACTCGCGGCACCCCATAGCAGGATCGACACGGCGGCAGGCAGCGGCCATTGCATCAGTACCGAGAAGGCCAGCAGCACGGCAATCAACACCACCAGCGAGGTGATCAAGGTACGGTCCACCGAGCGGTCGGCCGACTTGCCGCCCCACACGTTGCCCAGGGTCAGCCCGATACCGAACAGCACAAGCATCCCGGTGACGAAGTTGGTCGAGGCGTGGGTGACGTTGCGCAGAATCGGCGCGATGTAAGTGAACACCGTGAACATCGCGCTGGAGCCCACCACCGTCAGCGCCAACGCGGCCAGCACCGGCCCGCGGCCCAACACGCGGATTTCCGCCATCAGGCTGCCGCCTTTAGGCGCGGGTGCATTCGGCAACGCCCACCACAGCGCCGCCATTACCACCGCACCGAGGCCGCTGATACCCCAGAACGCCGTGCGCCAACCAAAGTTCTCGCCAAACCAGGTCGCCAGCGGCACGCCGCCGATGGTCGCCAAGGTCAGCCCGAGAAACATCGCCGCGACCGCTCCCGCGCGTTTCTCCGGCGCTACCACGCTGGCTGCCACAATCGAACCAATGCCGAAAAACGCCCCGTGGTTCAGCGACGTCACCAGCCTTGCGATCATCAAGGTCTGATAGTTGGTGGCCAGCGCCGACAATAAATTGCCCAAGGTAAAAATCGCCATCAGCCCGATCAGCAAATAACGACGCGGCACTCTCGCCGTGGCAAGGGTCATGATCGGCGCGCCGATCAGCACGCCCATGGCATAGGCACTCACCAGCAGCCCGGCGGCTGGAATGGATACGCCAAGATCGGCGGCAATACCGGGCAACATGCCCATGGGCGCAAACTCCGTGACCCCGATGCCGAAGGCACCGATGGACAAGGCTACAAGGGGTGGATTGATACGCATGGTTGACTCCTCATCTGTGTGCCGAATGCTACAATCCAGCCTTTTCAAGCAGTAGCCCTTGCTCGGGAACTACAGCTTTGCGCAGGAGGCACAAATGGACATCGGCGGTCGGTCAGGAGAGATGGAAGTGTTCGCCATGGTCGCCGAGCACGGCAGCCTGTCGGGCGCGGCGCGAGCCCTGGGGCTGACGCCATCGTCCATCAGCCGCATCATCACCCGCACCGAAAAGCGCATCGGCACCCGACTGCTGCTGCGCACTACCCGCGCCATCACCTTCACCGCCGAAGGCGAAGCCTACCTGCGCGGCGCCCGGCGCATCCTCGCAGACATGGCCGAAGTCGAAGACGCCATCACCGACCAGGGCACCCCACGCGGCCGCCTGCGAGTCAGCGCCGCGCTGGCCCATGGCCGCATGACCATCGTCCCGCTGATCGCCGCCTTCAGCGCCCGCTATCCCGCCATCGTCGTCGACCTGATGCTCGGCGATGAAGTCGTGGACATCCTCGGCGGCCAGGCCGACGTCGCCATCCGCTTCGGCCCCCTCGCCGACAGCCCGCTGACTGCCCGCCATATCGGCTCCACCGGACAGGTGATCGTCGCCTCACCGGGCTACCTGGCAAGGCATGGCACCCCGGTGACGCCGCAGGATCTACTCCAGCACAACTGCCTGCGCTTCAACTTTCGCCGAGCGACGCCGGATTGGCCGTTCAGGGTGGATGGGCTGGAGTTTTCGTTGAAGGTGGCGGGGACGATTGAGGGCAACAGTGGCGAGGCATTGGCACAGTTGGCGAAGCTGGGGGCAGGAATTGCGCGGATTGGGGCGTTTAGTGTGGTGGAGGAGGTGAAGCGGGGGGAGTTGGTGGTGTTGCTGGAGGACTTTAACCCGGGGGATGTGGAGCCGATTCATGCGGTGTTTGTGGGGGGAGGGGCGATGCCGGCGCGGGTGAGGGCGTTTGTGGATTTTTTGGTGGAGCGGCATGGGGTTTGATGGAGGGTGACGAATCCCTGCAAATAGCAGTTATTCGTTTTTGCCTAAAAAATCAGGGTAATTTTAATTGGAACATGAAAAAAAACACTTGCAATGATACGGTCATGACCTCTTCGAGACTATCGGGTATTGCTATGCCTACTATCCAGTCCATGCGTTTACCAATACCTGCGAACTGGCAGGATTTCGAAACGATCGTCAGAGACGCTCAGGCGCTACGCTGGTGCAGCGTAAACTTGCAGAAAAACGGTCGGCCCGGCCAGGCTCAAAATGGAGTAGACATCTATGGCGCAGACAATATTGGGCGGCCGGTAGGGGTTCAATGTAAATGTTATAGGGAGCAGTTGAAACTTACAGATGTCACGTCTGAGATTACAAATGCCGAGGGATTTGGGGGGCGATTGACAGCGCTGTTTATCGCGACCGCAACCGATCACGATGCAGTCCTCCAGCAACAAGTGCGAGACATATCTGACGCCAGAGTGGCTCAAGGACTGTTTGCGGTATCTGTCATTTATTGGGACGAAATTGTGGCTAGCCTACTACTGAATCCTCAGGTGTTTAAAAACCACTATCCACAGATATCATTACCATCTGTAAAGGTGTCTGACCCAGACCGAATGATCGCTGCATTGGAAATTGGCTATCACGGCGGTGAACTGTGGGAGGGTGTAGAGCTCATTCATGGTAGTGTTGGCAACATGGTTAACCAAGATCCCGATGAATTAACTACAGTCATTCAGGGGCTAGAGCGCCGTACCCAACAGATATTTCCACCAAAAGACAGCAGCATAATACTTGAGTCACTTGCGCTCGTTAGAAAAGTTTGCCTTTCTGAAAAAAATACTCCTGCTGACTGGAAAACAGTCAAGCTTCACGCTGATCGAGTATCGACGCGTTTCCACAAAGCCGGCTCATGGCTAACGAATGAAGAAGCCCTAGTGCTCGATATGGGGCTCCGCCTCGGAAACATCTATTATAAAAGTATTGAAATCCCTTCAGTTAAAGTCAGAAAGGCAATGAAGTCTCAGATGCAGGTAATACTAGGGGATGAAATTTTTTCAGCGATTGATGATGAATTTGAGGCGGCAGGATCATTGTCAGATGGTTTTAGGTGGGCGATGCGGATGTACACTCTGTTAAATAGGGGGATTCGCTATCGGTTGTGAGTTCAACTGGATAAGTTTATTTTTAACTTGTGGGGTTTTTGGCTTGAGTGTTTGAGCTAAGCTAACAAGCCGTGGCAAAGTTATCTGTGAAGTTCAATTCCGGAGGGCGTGCGCGCTTTGTTAGGCAAAATGATCAAACTTGCAACTGGCTCTTCGAGGTGTGGTAAATGACTTTATGTATAAGGTAATTTAGGAGTTTGTTTTGTCCAAGGTCAGGTGTAAAGAGCTAGAACAGGATGTGGGGTTGGGCGCTTTTGGAGCAAGATGCCTAGATGATATGGTCTGGAAACTCGCGTGGGAGATACGCAACCTTGAACGAGAGGAAAATTCCACTACCGGACCCTATCAAAATGAAAAAGAAGCAGAGTTTGCTGCTTTTAATTGTGCGATTTCTGCCTGGCATATCTTAGATTGGGTATGGAGGACATGCAATCAAGAGCAGAAGGCAAAAATTAGCCCTGACGGCACATTCAAAAGTTTTAAGACTGCCATGGCGGCGGAATGCCGAAGCTTATTGATTTGCCAAACCTTGTGCAACTCTACAAAGCACGCCTCTCCAGGGCGAGATCTTCGCCTTCGCTGTTTATGTCGTTTTGTTTTAGTTGATCCCGATTCAAATAAAATGAAATTTAACTTGATTGTCGAAGCCGGCGGCGAAGAGCACTTGGCTCTAGATGTATTCAAACAAGTTGGGCGGTTTTTGTTTGAGAAATTAATTGCCTGGAATCTTTTTGAGGTTTTTGATGAGGATGATCATCTCTTTAAGTAATTGGAAGCTACAGTAGCGTGACGCCTACTCTGTTGTAGCGAAAAAAGAGACCGTTTATTTTTTCAGATAAATATAACCATACCTTTTTTCGGCCCAGTTATTTTTACCTGACAGAGACTTAATTTATCGGTTTGTGCCAAAGTTTTCTCAGAATCTACCCGCTTTGTGTAGCTTTTTCAGCTTGCTGAAACGTTTCATCGAGTTTATAAAACGCCTACAACTCCAAAAAAAGGCGTAGCCATGACCCCGCTCAAACTCCTCATCGCCCTCAGCACACTCTCCGTCACCTCCCACGCCATGGCCTGGGATTACGTCCTGCTCGACACCGACAAAGCCGCCCAGAACTGGCAGATCACCAGCCAGCAACTCGGCATAACAACCGACAAACCCTTCAGCGTTACCCTGCGCACCTTGCACGGCGGTCGGCAGGAGGGGGTCAGCATCGTTGATATCGATAACGGCACGATGAAGCTTTCGGTGGTGCCGACTCGCGGTATGAACGTGTTGCAGGCTTCGGTCGGCGATGTGCGCATGGGTTGGGATTCGCCGGTCAAGGAAGTGGTCAATCCGTCGTTCATCGAGCTCAATGGCCGCGGTGGGTTGGGCTGGCTGGAAGGCTTCAACGAGCTGGTCACCCGCTGCGGCTACGAGTGGGTCGGCCACCCTGGCATCGACAACGGCGAACTGCTGACCCTGCACGGGCGGGCCGCCAATATTCCTGCGAATAAAGTCACGCTGCATATCAATGAAAAACCACCGTATGCCATCACCGTGCGCGGTGAGCTGAAAGAGCAGGCGTTCAAGAAGGTCGACTTCTCTGTCGCGACCGAACTGGTCACCCAACCTGGCAGTGTGGTGTTTGCCCTCAACGACACCCTGACCAACAACGGCGACTATCCGAAGGAATACCAGGCGCTGTATCACAGTAACTTCAGCACCCCGTTCCTGGAGCAGGGCGCGCGGTTTGTCGCGCCGGTGAAGCAGGTGTCGCCGTTCAACGACAAGGCCAAGGGCGAATTGGCCGACTGGCAAACCTATCGTGCACCGACCAAAGACTATGACGAAACGGTCTACAACGTGGTGCCGTATGCCGATGCCAAGGGCGATACCTTGACCGTGCTGCATAACAAGGCCGGCAGCCTGGGCGTTTCGGTCGGCTTCAATACGCAGACACTGCCGGTGTTTTCCCTCTGGAAAAACACCGACACCCAAGGCCAGGGCTATGTCACGGGGCTGGAGCCGGGGACGAGTTTTTCCTACAACCGTCGTTATCAGCGGCCACTGAATCTGGTGCCGACAATCGGGCCGAAGGAACACAAGCAGTTCCGCATCAGCTATAGCCTGTTGGCGGACAAGGCCGCTGTTGATAAGGCTTTGAAGCAGGTCAGCGAAATTCAGGATGGGCGTGAGACTGAGGTGCGGCAGACGCCGTTGGTTGATTTGACCAAGGAATGACGTCGCCTGGTGCATCATTGCGATGTTATTGATGTTGAGCACCCACGCTTAGGCGGGGTGCGACAACATTAACGACGGAGTGAAGCCGTCAGCCGATGATCAATCTGGCGTTGTCTGGCCAATCGAACGTCCAATGCTTGCAAGAAAAATCCGGGTATCCCGATTGGACCGCAGATGAACCACACGGCAGGCGGGTGGGGCAGCCGCCACGAGTTGTTGCATCTTTACTCGCGCTGATTCTTTGGTCTGCCACATGAATCTAAAAAACTCCGGCAGGTTCGCCAGTCGCTCGGGACAGTTCTCCGGCAAGTCAGGTCGAGTCTGACCGCGTCTGAGCAGCGTCCTCAGCAGCACGCGCCAGAATCGGAGCGTCGCCGAACGGTCAATCCATATCAACAGATCTGCGCGAGCCAGCCGGTTGTCCCAAGTGGTTGAATGGCCACCTTCGAATATCCAGCGTTCACGGGCCTCGACCTCCAGGCAAAGCTGGGTCTTCGCGTCGCGACTGCGTTCGATCCACCCTGGCTGCCAGTGGATAGTGTCGATATGAACGACCGGCAAATCCGTGCACTGACCAAGCTTGCGCGCCAAGGTGCTTTTGCCTGACCCAGGTTGACCCACAATCATCACCCGTCGCATCGAAGCACCTTCTCGCTGTGTACGCTGATTTTTTGGGGGGGCGATTCTACGGCAATGCCTGTCTGCGTCAACGTGCTCACGCAAGCCCAAGAGCGCCACCTTTTATCCAGGCACCCCGTGCCAACGTTGGCGGTCTTCGCGAGCAAGCTCGCTTCTACAGTGGTTGGGTTACGCCCTGCGCGCCGTTAACAACACTGTCGCCGCCGCTGACAACAGCCCCGCGCAGCAACGATTGAAGATGCGCTTGCCCCTTGGTTCGGCAAACCAGCGGCGCATGTGCAGGCCCATGTAGGCGTAGGCGCTGATGGCGATCCATTCCAGAACCAGGAACATCGCGCCCAGCAGGGCGAACTGTGCGGTGATGGGTTGGCCAGGTACCACGAAGTGCGGCAGGAAAGCGGTGAAGATCAGGATGGCTTTCGGGTTGCCCGCCGCCACCAGAAACTCCTGCCGTGCCAGGGCCCATAAGCCGACCTGGTGAGCGGCTGTTGGTGACTCGGCCTGTGGTTGCGCACGCCATAGCTGATACGCCAGATAAAACAGATACGCCGCGCCCAGTATCTTGATCCCGTAAAACAACAACTCCGACGTTTGCAGCACCGCCGCCAACCCGGCGGAGGCGAGGGCGATCATGCCGGCAAAGGCCAGCAAGCGGCCGAGACCTGCGAGGCAGGAGGTGCGGAAGCCGTAGCGAGTGGCGTTGCTTACCGACAGCAGGTTGTTGGGGCCAGGCGCCATGTTCAGGGCGAAGCAGGCAGGCAAGAAGAGGGCGAGGGTGGCGAGGTCCATGGCGGCTCCGGGTTTGGTCGGATGAGAGCGTTGAGGATAGGGGCAGTCGGCAGGGTCGGCAATGAGGCTGGCAGTGCATCTGCGTGCCGCAGCGCAAGATCTTTATTTAGTCCCCGGCGAAACTGATTTCGTCATAAGCCCGCAGTCATACTGCGAAGACAGGATTCAGTGCACGAGGGAAGGAGCACGCGATGATTCGCAGAGCATTACCCACCGACGCAAACGCCATTGCCCAAGTGCATATCAGCAGCTGGCAAGAGGCGTATCGCGACCTGGTGCCCACCGACTATTTGAACGGGTTGCAAGCCACCCTGGCTCAGCGCGAAGCCTATTGGCGTCGCTCGATAGCCGCGGGCGAACCTGGTGTATGGGTCGCAGAGGTGGACCAGCAGATTGTCGGGTGGATAGCCGTTGGCGCCAGCCGTGACGAAGAGGCCGCCGGGGCAAATGCAGGGGAGGTTATGGCCATCTATGTTCTGGCCAGGTATTGGCAAACGGGTGTCGGGCTGGCCCTGTGGAACGCGGGTTTGCAGGCGTTGGTTCAGCAGGGGTATGACTGCCTGACGCTTTGGGTCCTGGCCCGCAATGAACGGGCCATGCGCTTTTATCGCAGGGTCGGTTGTGTCGAGGACGCAGGCAGCGAACTCAACATTGAGAGGGGCGGCGTCACACTGGTGGAGGTGCGCTACAGGTTGTCCTTTACCTGAGCCTTTGCTCCAAACAATTGATCCGCCAGTTGCCTGCCTCGCTCCTGCCCTTGCGTCGTCAACCAAACCGATTTGTTCTTGTTGACCGGGTTCAGAATATAACCATGCCGGTCAGTTAAACGTAGATTTCCTGTGGGGGCGGGCTTGCTCGCGAAAGCGGTGGGTCAGTCAACACCAATGTTTGCTGCGCCGACGTCTTCGCGGGCAAGCCCCCTCCCATCGGTTCAGGGTCGCGCCGAAGCTGTGTTGATACCTAGGCTATCGAAGTGAGGGGAAGCCGCACATGAAACACCGTGCCGTGTTCGGTATCAGAGCTGACCTCAATCGATCCGCCATGGGAAGCGACGATTTCCGAGGCGATGAACAGGCCCAGGCCCAAGCCTTCTGTGGGGCCGTGATTGACGGCAGTACGCTGAGAGAAGCGGCCCATCGGGTTGAAGATGAACGGCAGCACATCCTCAGGTATCGCCTCTCCACTGTTGTGCACGGAAAATACCGCGAAATCTTCCTGTAATCCCAACTCGACCTGGATAGGCCGCGTGGTGTCGCCGTGTTGCACGGCGTTACTGACGATGTTCGAGAACACCTGCTCCATTCGGGCGCCGTCGAACTGGCCCGACGCCTGGGTCTTCGAATCGAACAGGATGATCGCTTCAGGATGAAACGTGCGGATTTCTTCTACGACACGCTGGCAAAGCGGTGAGAGATCTATATCGGCCGTTCTGACCGGAATGCCCGGCCCCATCTGGCAGCGGGTCAGGTCGAGCAAGTCGCCGACGATCTGGCTCGCTCGACGCACACTGGTGTAGATCTGGTTGGCCACTTTGTTCGCCTTGGGGCCTGCATCCTGGGAGCGCCGCAGCACGTCGGCACCCAGCAGGATCGCGCCGAGCGGCGTGCGCAGGTCGTGACCGAGGATGCCCAGAAACACGTTGCGCGACGCCTCGACCGCGCGCGAATAGCTGGCGATGGACTCGGCGAGGGCCTGGTCAATGGCCTCGTGGAAACGGGTCATGTCGTCAACGTTGATCGGCGTGCCGTCCTTGATCTGGCGCATCCACTGGCTGACCACACTGGTGCGCAGGGCGCGGTATTCCGACACCATCTGATCGATAGTGAAGCCTGCCATCAACCGCGTGATGGCGTGGATTTCTGCCGCGGTCTCCTGCTCCTCCGCGGGGGCCAGGCCCTGGGCCTTGGCGATTTGCTCTTGGCGGGTCTGTTTGGTTCGCAGGTCGCTGACGATGGCTCGCAACATCTGCTCGGCATGGTCGCGCAGCGCCACGCTGTCGAGGTCCTCGCCCGGGGTGTCGAGGGTTCTGGCGAAATCTTCCCAGGCTTGCAGAATAGGTTCGAGGTGCTCAAGGATGAAATCGGCCAGGCGCATGTCTGTAATCCTGAAGGGTAGGGCACAAGAGCGATGCTGCGCAGACGCAGGGAAATTCCCGGCAGTGTAGGAGGTTGTTCGCAGCTTTAAAAGCGCGGCCGGGGGGGCGATAGCATTGATCCCATCTGCATGCCGGCGGAATTCATCCCGCTGACACTAAAGCCCGAGTGTCAGCGACCTCAGCTTGCGCTCTACAACGCTGTCAAAATGGCTTGCCAGCTGCTCACAGCGCTCGGATGTCAGCCCCTTGCAGCAGGTTATTCCCAGAACAAACCCCTGGGCTTTGGCCCCCCCTTTGACTGCAAGAATCATCGACCCCGCGAGTTCGATCTCGCGAAGGAGTCTGTCAGCCTGTCGCTTTATGGGGCCGGGCAAATCGTTGAAGGCTTCTTTCATGGCTGTCTCCGCAGCATTCATTACACACAAGACATCTGAGGCGCTAACGGCCCCTTCAAAGCATCGACCAAAGGAAGGTTAAGGAGTTTCGCAGCGCTCAAGCCAAAGGCGATGAGGTGAAGCGAACAGGAACAGGGCAAGGAAGGCTTGGTTGTCTGCACAACGTTTTAGTTGCACGAGGCAGAGCCTGGGCTGATAGAATGCGACAAATTCTCATTAGCATCCATTTCATACCGTGCAGTCTACTTCGTCGGCAAGTCGCCACCAGTCCATCGATCAGCTCTACAGCCACCACCACGGTTGGTTGCGCGGCTGGCTGCGCAGGCGCCTGGGCAATGCCGCCGATGCAGCTGATCTGGCCCAGGATACGTTCGTGCGGTTGCTCAGCAGTGGGCCTGGCGAACCGTTGAACTTCACGACGCCGCGCGCCTACCTGGCCACTGTCGCCAATCGGTTGAGCATCAATCTCTATCGACGCCGATCACTGGAGCAGGCCTACCTGGACGCGCTGGCGCAAGCCCCGCAGGATCTGGCTCCATCGCTGGAGCATCAGGCGCTGGTGCTTGAGGCGCTCGACGAGATCGATCAGGTACTGGCGCTGTTGTCAGCCAAAACCCGGCAGGCCTTCCTGATGGCGCAACTGGAGGGGTATACGCAGGAAGAAATCGCCAGCCGGCTTGGGCTCAGCGTGCGTTCGGTACAACGCCACCTGGCGAGGGCGTTCGAGGAGTGTATTGTGCTCGCCAGCCAGAGCGCAGCATGAATACCAAACCCATTGACCGGCGTATTGCTCGCCAAGCGGCCAGCTGGTTCGTGCGCTTGCAGAGCAGCGGCGCGTGCGCTGCCGAGCATGTCGCTGGTGCCGAGTGGCGGGCGCAGCATCCAGACCACGAACGGGCCTGGCAACTGGCCGAGCGTTTCAGTGCTCGTACCCAGCAGCTTGGCGAGGGGGCCGCGCGCGCAGCGTTGGAACGCCCGTGCAACCTGGGGCGTCGACAAACGCTCAAGACCCTTGCATTGTTGATCGCTGCCGCGCCGGTAGGCCTCGCGGCATACCGGGGCTTGCCATGGCGCGAATGGCAGGCGGACGAGCGCACGGCTACGGGGGAACAGCGCACGCTGAATCTGCCGGACGGCGCGCAGATTCGCTTGAACACCGGTAGCGCTATCGACATCGCCTACGACGACAGTGTTCGTCATGTGCGCCTTATCGCCGGCGAAATGCTCGTTGAGGTATCCGATGTGCATGTCACGCGGCCATTTATCGTCAGCACCGCCCAGGCGCAAATTGCGCTGTTCGGTAGCCGCTTTTTGGTGCGCCAATATCCGCAAGGCACTTTCCTCGCCGCGCTGGAGGGGGCCGCAGAGGTGAGCCCGCGGCTGTCACGAGACGGCCGCATGATGCGTTTGGCGGCGGGCCGGCAGACCTATATCAACAGCCAGGCGATGGAGCCGTCCCTGCCATTGGCGCAGCATCGTCTGGACTGGCTGAGCGGTGTGCTGCGCGCAGAAAAGATGCGCCTCGATGACTTCGTCAATGAGTTGGACCGTTATCGACGTGGCCTGCTGCGTTGCGATCCGGCAGTCGCCGGGTTGCTGATTTCCGGTGCCTTCCAGTTGCGCGATACCGACCAGGTTCTCCACGCCCTCAGCCAGACTCTGCCGGTGAGCGTCCACTACCGCACGCCCTATTGGGTGACTGTAACGGCGCGTACGAGCACGTAAAAAATAGTTGTCGTGTTTTTGCCGGGCTGCGTGTCCCCCTCATAACAACACTACTTTTATCGGGCGGGGACGAACACATGGCGACGAAACAGGGCATGCAACCACTGGCGCGCGCAGTACACGCTGCCGCATTGGGTTTGATCATCACAGGTGGTGACGCCCTGACTGCGGCGTCGCTGCACGCCGCCGAGCAAGGTGCGCAGCAGAGCCGCGGCTATCATGTGCCGGCCGGTAACCTGAGTAGTGCGCTCTCGGCCTTCGCCAGCCAGGCGGGTATCACCTTACCGATCGAACCGGGCCTGGTGGAAGGTCTGCGCAGCCCTGGCCTGAATGCCGCCACCAGTGTGGAAGGCGGCTTGCAGCAACTGCTGCAGGGTACCGGCCTGCAAGCCTCGGCACAGGGTAATGGGCTTTACCTGTTGGTACCGCAGGTGGCCGGAACCACGCTGGAACTGGGCGCGACCAGCATTACCGGTCAGGGCCTGACGTCGACGACCGAGAACAGCGGTTCCTACACCACCGGGCCTATGCAAACGGCCACCAAGCTGCCCTTGAGCCTGCGCGAAACGCCACAGTCGGTCAGCGTGGTGACGCGCAAGCGCATGGACGACAAGGTCATGACCACCATCAGCGATGTGGTCAAAAGTACGCCGGGGCTGTTTCTGAATAACGCGGGCGGCGCGGGGCGGCCTACGTTTAGTTCACGGGGCTTCGACGTTGACAACATCATGTACGACGGTTTTCCCACCAGCTTCCAGACCTACCTGCCCAGCGCAGAGGCCAACCTGGCCATGTATGATCGGGTAGAGATCGTGCGCGGCCCCAACGGGCTGGCCCAGGGCGCCGGCAGCCCTGCGGGCGCCATCAACCTGGTTCGCAAGCGCCCGACCCACCAATTCCAGGGCACGTTCACCGGCAGCGCCGGCAGCTGGGATGACTACACGGGCACGCTGGATGTGGGTGGCCCGCTCAACGACAGCGGCACCCTGCGCGCCCGTACTGTGGTCTCGCGGCAAGACGCCAAGAGTTTCCGGGACTCGGTGGAAAGTGATAACGATCTGTTCTACGGCGTGGTCGACGCTGACCTGAGCGAGAGCACCACTCTGACACTGGGCGGCTACCGACAGAAGACCCACACCAACTACATCTGGGGTGGATTGCCCATGGCCCGTGGTGGTGGTCATCTGGGGCTGCCCCGTGACACTTTCCTGGGGCATGACTGGGAATACTCGGACAATCGCACCACCGGCTATTTCGCTACGTTGGAACAAGGCCTGCCCAACGACTGGACACTGCGCGCAGCGGCGATGCAGTCGAAAACCGACGGTGACGTGCTGGCTTCTTCGATCTGGGAATACAATCGCCAGTATCTATGGACCGAAGCCATGGAGCAGAAAGAAACCGGCTACGACCTTGCGCTCAGTGGCCCCTTCCAATTGCTCGGCCAACAGCATGACCTGACCTTCGGTGTCAGCAAGCGCAAGCTGGATTACCGGTCCGGCAAGGATTGGAGCGATTACATCGACACGGGCATCAATCCCTTCACGTGGAACCCGCGTGGTCATGCCAAGCCCAATTATGTCAGGGCAGACAACGGTCTTCCCCAGACCACCACTCAGGACAGCTTCTATGCCAGCACCCGGCTGCGACTGACTGAACCGCTGTCGCTGATCCTCGGTGGGCGTGTCGACTGGTACGAATTCCAAGACCGCGCAAACAGTGAAAGCAACTACAAGGTTACCCGTAATCTGACGCGCTATGCCGGCCTGGTCTACGACCTGGACATCCATCATTCGGTCTATGTCAGCTATACCGATATCTTCAAGCCGCAGAGCGAAAAAGGCGTCGATAGGAGCGTAATCGTGCCTATCGTCGGCGAGAACTACGAAGTGGGCATCAAGGGCGAATACTTCGACGGCGCATTGAACGCCAGCATGGCGGTGTTCCAGCTGGACCAGAAGAATCGCGCCCAGGAGCTGCCTGATGTCAAAGGCTGCGGCTCAGGCCCGGCCAGTGCCTGCTATGAAGCTGCCGGGCTGGTACGCAGCCGTGGTATCGATATGGAAATCCAGGGCGCCCTGACTGATAACTGGCAATTGGCTGCCGGTTATACCTACACCCAGACCCAGTATGTCAGCGATGCCAATGCCGCCCGCGAAGGCGAAGACTTCGACCGCAAGAAGCCGCGGCAACTGTTCAAACTCTCGACCATTTACACCTTGCCAGGTGAACTGCAACGCTGGCGCGTGGGGGGTGATGTCTATCAACAAAGCCGCATCCGCACCTCGGGAGGGGCCGGCGCTACGGCCTGGAAAAACGAGCAGGGTTCGTACACCGTGGTTGGTTTGGTAGCAGGCTACAAGGCCAGCGAGCAACTGGACTTGCAGGTCAACGTCAACAACCTGTTCGATCGTGTGTACTACAGCAGCGTGGCCAATGGGGGCTATAGCCCGTACGACATCTACGGCGATCCACGCAATATGAAACTGACTGCGCGTTACAGTTTTTAGTGGCGCTACGGCCTACTTGCTCAGCCACTCGGCCTGTAGCTGCACGAAGTTCTCCTGCAACCATTCAATGAATACCTGCACCTGCGGCGCCAAGTGAGTACGGCTCGGGTACAGCAGCGACACCGGGCGTGGGGCAGGCCGATAGGCGTGCAGGATTTCCACCAGCGCGCCGCTGTGCAGATGTTCTGCCACGGTGATGCCGGGCGCCTGGATAATGCCGAAGCCCGACACGCCGCACTGCACATAGGCGTTTGACTCGGTGACGGTAATGCCCGCTTGACTGACCAGGGTTCGATTATGACCCTTGACCGAGAAATGCCACGGCAATATACGGTTGCTTTGGCCGGACAGGAAGTTGACGCCTCGATGGCCGGCCAGCGCTTCAAGGGTGTCTGGGTGGCCATGGGTACTCAGGTAGTCGGGGGCCGCGCAGGTCACCATGGTTGCCCGGGCGATGGGACGAGCGATGAGGCTGGAGTCAGGCAAGTTACCTATGCGCAATGCACAATCGATGCCTTCGCCAACCAAATCCACGGCCCGATCGGTCACGCCCAGCACCAGGTTGATGCCGGGGAAACGGTCGGTGAAGCCCTTGAGGCTATCAATGAATTTCATTTGTGCGAAGGCGGTCGGGATATCGATCCGCAGACGGCCCGCGAGCGTCGCCCCGGTGCGGTCGAACATGCTGGTGGCGGCGCTGATATCCGCGAGAATGTCCTGCACGCGTGCGTAAAAGCGTTCGCCCTCGGCAGTGAGGGCGACTTTGCGGGTGGTGCGCTGGAACAGGCGTACGCCCAATGATGCCTCCAGTTCCTGGATATACCGGGTGACTTGGGGGCGACCGATGTTCAGTGATTGCGCGGCCTTGGTAAAGCTGCCGAGCTCCGCCAGCCTGGCGAATAGGCGCATTGATTCGAGTAACTGCATGACGGTCCTGAATATGATTGTTGTCTCAGGATAGAACAAAGCTGTCTTTTTCTGCGTATTTATTGCGCGCCGCCACTGGCCAATGATGAGCCCCAGGCAAACCGATTGCGGTTTGCGGGTATTACCTGCATTTGGAGACTCATCATGAAAGCGTGGTTATTGAAAGACTTCGGCCTCGACAATCTGCAACTGGGCGAAGTAGCCACCCCACAACCGCGGGCTGGCGAGTTGTTGGTCAAGGTCGGCGCCGTCTCGCTGAACTATCGTGACAAGGCCATCGTCGACGGCATCTATGAGCCGCATAAAGTCCCCAAACCATTGATTCCAGTGAGTGATGCTGCTGGCACCGTGGTAGCGCTGGGGGATGGGGTGACTCGCTTCAAAGTCGGCGACCGGGTCAACTCCCATCTTTATTCACGCTGGCTGGATGGCGCGCCTGGGCCGCACGAACCGGATTACTGCTTTGGCTCGCCGCTACCGGGCGGATTGGCTGAGTACATGATCATCCACCAGGACAGCGCTGTGGCTGCACCTGCCAACATGAGCGATGAAGAGGCCGCGACATTGCCTATTGCGGCGCTCACTGCCTGGTATTCGCTGGTCGACTTCGGCCAGATCCAACCGGGGCAAACCGTGCTGGTGCAAGGTACGGGCGGGGTGTCGATATTCGCCGTGCAAATCGCCACCGCGTTGGGTGCGAAAGTGATTGCAACCTCAAGCCGCGATGACAATCTACAGGCCGTGAAACGCCGGGGCGCGGTGGCTGGCATCAACTATCGAACCACTCCGGACTGGGCTGGCGAAGTGCTGAAACTCACCAACGGCAAGGGTGTCGATCTGTTGCTCGACGTGGCCGGCGGCAGCGGTATCAATCAGTCAGTGGCAGCCACCAAGGCATCCGGGCGGATTGCGCAGATCGGCTTTTTGACCGGTCAGACGGCGGCGCTTGATTTGATGCCGCTGATCTTTCGGCAGACAACCCTTCGCGGTATTGCTGTAGCACCTCGGTCATCGTTCGACCGGATGAATGAATTCCTCAACCAACACGATATTCGTCCTGTTATCGACCAGGTGTATCCGTTTGAGCAGGCACGTGAGGCTTACGCGCATTTGGCGAAGGGTGCGTTTGGGAAGGTAGTGATCAAGGTGGGTTAACCGACCTTGATCACTGCAATGAGCACGTCTGTCGCCAATGCGTGAGCGGAATTTACGCCGATGTTCGGGTTGACGGGTCAAGGATGAAACCTTCGCCCCAACGCATCCAGGCGCACTGCAATCGGCGGCAGGCGTTCGCTGCTGCGGGCCAGGGTTTCCACATCGTCGGCGGTGCTTTGGGCGATGCTCTGCACCGACTGCAAGCGCTCGACGATCTCCAGGTTCGCCGAGGTCTGCTCGCGGGTGGTCGCGACGATGCGGCCGTTAAGTTGATCGATATGCGCAATGTCCTCGCCGACCGCCCGGAGCATCTGCACCGCCAATTGGCTGTCTTGCACGCAACGCTCCACGCCTTCGCGGCTGGCGTGCATGGCTTCGACGGCATCGCGGCTGCCATGTTGCAGGCCCTCGATGATGGTTTTGATTTCCTGGGTGGAGAGGGCGGTGCGCTGCGCCAGGCTGCGCACTTCGTCGGCGACCACGGCAAACCCGCGGCCTTGCTCGCCGGCGCGAGCGGCTTCGATGGCGGCGTTGAGGGCCAGCAGGTTGGTCTGGTTGGCGATGCTGCTGATCACTTCCAGCACCGAGCCGATCTGCTCGGCCTGCACGGCCAACGATTGCACGGTGGATTCAGTGCCGTTGATGCGTGAGGCCAGTTCGCTGATTTCATGTTGGGCGCGGCCGACGCTCTCCTGGCCGCGAACAATTTGCTGACTGGCTTGGCCGGCGTGTTCCACGGCTTGTTCGACTTGCACCGTAATGTGGCCCATGGCGTCTTCCATGCGCTGCATCGAACCGTTCATTTCGCCGATCTGCACCAATTGATGCCGCGCACCTTTTTCCAGGGTGCCACTGGCGCAGGCCAGTTCCTGGCCGAGTTGCCCCAGGCCGTGGGAGTCGCGGGCGACACCGTCGATCAGGTGGGTCAGTTGTTGCAGGAAGTGGTCGAAGCGCTTGGCCAGGGACACGCGTACCTTGTCTTCATCGTGCGCGCCTTGCTCGGTGAACTGTGAGGTTACAGCGAGCATCTTCTCGAGCATTTCCTGGCTTTCGACAGCTTCCGCCTGGCTGTGGACCGCCAGGTACAACAGGGCCACGGTTTCCATCACCACATAGAAGGCGTGGACGAAGATCATCGTCCAGCCGCCGTGATGCTCCATCACAAACACCGGCAAACCCTGGTGCTGCAGCGCATGGAACACCAGGTGGTGCACGGCGATGGTCAACGCCGCCACCAGGATCGGCAGCCAGTCACGGTAGAAGGTCAACACCGCCAACAGCGCGAAAATGCCGAAGTGAGATTCGATCACCCCGTGCGCCTGATTGATGTGCAACGCCGCCATCACCATCAACCCGGCGCCCAGTGCGCAACGCATCAAGCGGGTGCTGCCAATGACACGGTAGAGCGCCGTCAGCACCACGCCGGTGCCGCCACCGACGATCAGCGCCTGGAGCAAGGTTTCATGCCAGAACGCCAACCCCAGGGAGAACAGGAACATCAGCCAGATCAATGCCAGCATGATGCGGTCGGCTTTGCGATAGTGCTCCTGAAAGCGTGTGCGAAGGGGCATTCACGGTTACTCCATATAGTTATGCCAGCATCCAAGCAGGTGGCGTGCCACGATGGCCGCTGGTGAGAGCAAAGCAGGTACAGCGATTTTTACCGGATCAGATCCGGCAATCGGTTATCGGCAGGAGGGAAGGGGACTTGAGTGGGAGGGCGCAGGCCCTCCCACGGTACAGGCTGGAATCAGAAGCTGTATTTGGCGGTCAGCATCATGTTGCGCGGGCTGCCATAGGAGTCGCCGCCATATTCGACATCGTCGGCGATGGACTGGTAGTAGTGACGATCGAAGATGTTGTTGGCGTTGAGTTGCAGGTCCAGGTGCTGGTTGACCCGGTAGCCGGCCATCAGGTCGGTGACTGCGTAACCGCCTTGCTTGAGCCGGTAGGTGCTGCCATCGGCCAGCTTGATGTCGTTGTACATGCGGCTCTGCCAGGAGATGTTGCCGCCGACCCGGAGTTTTTCCAGCGGGCCCTGGAAGTTATAGCGAGTGGTCAGTTTGAACAGGTGTTCCGGGGTGTCGGTGTCGAACTGCTTGTTGACCTTCTGCGGGTTGGCGTCGTCCTTGATCGTGTGGGTTCGTGCGTAGGTGTAGCCACCGCCGACTTGCCAGTTCTCGGTCAAGGCACCTTGCAGTTCGAAGTCGATGCCCTGGCTGCGGATTTCCCCCGAGGCCTGGTTGCAAGAGGCCTGTGGGCAGTTCGGTACAACGATCTTCACGGCGCGGTTTTCCTGGTCGACGCGGAACAGCGCCACGCTCGCATTCAACGCGCCCCCCAGGTATTCGCCCTTGAGGCCGATTTCATAGTTCTTGCCGACGATGGGCTTGAGCGGGGTGCCGGCAGTGCTCTTCTCTTTCTGTGGCGTGAAAATGTCGCTGTAGCTTACATACACCGAGTGCTGGTCGTTCAGTTCGTAGATCAAGCCGGCGTAGCGGGTGAGGTTGCGGGTAACCTTGTAGTCGCCGTCGCCATCACGGTTGTCATAGTCATACCAATCCAGGCGCCCGCCAAGGATCAGCTTCAACGGGTCGGCCAGGCTCAGGCGCGAGGTCAGGTAGAAACCGTCCTGGGTGGTGACTTCGCGGGCGTTGTTGGTACGGGTGAAGTTCGGTTTGCCGGCGTTGATCGGCCAGTTCATCTCATACGGGCTGTAGTTATGAGTGGTCATGTCGTAGATGCGCTTGCTGGCGCCCACCACCAGTTCATGAGTGCGCCCGAACGCCTCGAACGGGCCGCTGGCAAAGGCGTCGACGCCGGCCTGGTTTTCATCATAGCTGGCCTGATACACCGTGCGGGCGAGGGTCTTGTTGGTCCAGCGCGATTGATAGGAGCCGGAGAACAATGCGTCCTGTTCGGAATAATTGGCGTTGACCTGCAGGCTCCAGTCATTGGCCAGGCGCTGGCGCAGCTCGGCGAACACGGTATTGATTTCCTGGTCTTTGTTTTCCCAGTCGGTACCGGGGTTGTAAGAGCGCGACAGGTCCAGGTGACGGCCATCCAGGCCGACCATCGAGGCCCCCCAGAAGTAGTTGGTCTTGTCCTTCTGGTTCGAGTAGCCGAGGGTGAGAGTGGTGTCTTCGCTCAGATCGGCTTCGGTGACGGCGTAGAACAGGCCGTGATCCTGCTCGGCCTTGTCGATAAAGCTGTTGGCGTCGCGGTAGGATGTGACGACGCGACCGCGCCAGGTGCCACTGGGGTTGAGCGGGCTGGAGGCGTCAAACTCGCCACGGTAGTCATCCCAGCTGCCGGCGGCGCCGGTGAGGGTGACTTTCTGTTCGTCCAGGGGCCGCTTGCGGATCAGGTTGATGGCCGCCGAGGGGTTGCCCGCGCCGGTCACCAGGCCGGTAGCGCCGCGCACCACCTCGACGCGGTCGAACATCGCCAGGTTCGGCTGGGCGCCCACCGACGCGCCGTTGTAACCGCTGGGGATGCCGTCATACATGAGGTTGTCGACATTGAAGCCGCGTGCGGTGTAAGACTGCCGGCCGGGGCCGTTGGAGTAGTTCAGGAACAACCCGGGCGTGGCGTTGACCACGTCGTTGATGCTGGTCATGGCCTGGTCATCCATGCGCTGGCGTGTAATCACGGTGACAGCTTGTGGGGTTTCACGCAGGGTCAGCGGCAGTTTGGTCGCGGTTTTCATCGAGCCGGTGGTGTACGACTCGCTGCCTTCGGTGGTTGCGCCAAGCTGCTGGCCCGAGACCTGGGTGGCGCCCAGCTCAATGGTGGCCGGGGCTTCGGCGTCGGCGGCCAGTGCCGCGTGGGAGGTTGTCAGGCAGATAGCAATTGCAATCGAGCCAGGTGAAAAAACGTTGCTGCCGCGTTGTTGCACGAACATGGATAGAGAGCTCCCAAAGGCCATCCGTGGCGAATAAAAAATCTGTTGATAATTATTCGCATCAGTGTGTCAGATTGAGCCCATGGGAAAAAGCCTTGCGTGGTCCTGCAGGAGCGAGTTTGCTCGCGAAAAACGTCAACGATTACGCGTGTTTGCTGAATGAACGCTGCGTCTGTGAGTTCTTCGCGAGCAAGGTTTTCAGATCAGAACTTCATACTTACGCCAATCGTCCCTCGGTGGCCGTTCAAGTTATTGCTGTCCAGGTTGCGGTCATAGCCGATCTCGCCGTACAGGTTAATATCTTTGGCCACCTGAAGGATGGCGCCAAGCCGGGCGTCCATCGTGGTGGATTTCTGTTCGGTGTCTATACGCGTCACATCGTTGAATATCACACTGTTGTCCCCGGCGCTGGAATGCCAGACATTCGCACGCACATAAGGCTGCAGCGGCAGGCCATTGACGGTGTAATCGCCGCGCAAGCGCACACCCAGGCGCGTAGTGACGTTGGTATCGGCGTCATAGGAAACCTCGGAAATACCGTCGTTCTGGCTATCGAGCTTGGTTTTGCCGACGATCAACTGCGCCTGCGGCTCCAGAATCCAGCGAGCACTCAGCGCGAACGGCCAGCCCACTTCGGCGGAGGCGGTAACGTTATGCCCGCGGGTTTTCATCTTGACGCCACGCGCTGACTCGTTGTTGCCATCAAAGCGGGTGCCCATCAACACCAGGTCAAGATAAGCCTGGTTGGCGCCGATCAGTGTCCAGTAGACCCCCAGGCTATCGCCGCGCAAGGTGGTTTTGCCGGCGTCCTTGTCCTCCCAGCCGCCGTTGAAGCCTTTTACATTGCCTCTGAGGCGACTGTGACCGACGAAGAACCCAAGGCGCTGCAACAGGCCGTTTTCCAGCAGGCTGGCGAACACATCTGTGCCGACCTGGAACCCTGTCAGCGAACCGTCCAACGTAGGGTTGACCGCACCGGCAAAACTCTGGCGGCTGCTGCTGCCGTAGACCCGGCCCCAACCTGCCGGCATGACGCCGGTTTGCTGTTGCCGGCTCTGATCGCCCATGCGCTCGTGATAGGTGCCGAGCATGCCCTGCACGATTTGCTGCGCGGCAGGAAACAACACAGAGTACAGCGGTACTTCGGGGCGATAGATCGGGACCTCTTTGTCAGTGGGGTTAGACGGCAGGGGCGGGGTTCCAACCACCGGCTCAGGCACTGGCGTAACCGGCCCTTCAGGTTCGGGCAGCGGTGTGACCGGAATCGTGGAGCGCAGGTAATAACTCTGCTCTGTTCCAGCCGTGCCCGCGCCTTTGAACAGGTAGTAGTCAAACGCCCCGGCCGTTACCGTATTGCCCAAGGTAAAGGCAGTGCCAGGCCCGCTGGCGTCATTGAGCGCCTGCACTACCTGGATGCCGTCTTGTAACGTCGCTGCGCCGGCGCCCCCAAGGTTGGTGATCAACAGAGTGGTGTTGCCCAGCAGTGTGCCGCTGCTGACCACCAGTTTGTCGCTGGCCGAGTCGTCTGCTCCCAACACGGTTTGCAGCGCCAGACGCCCGCCGTTGCCGGTGTAATTGCCGTTGATGGTCAAGGTGTCATGGGCGGTGGTGCTGCCAGTGACCATGTCGAGGGTGCCACTGTTGGTCACGTTGACCAACTGGCCGGCGGTAAACGGATTGATCCCGCCTGTGTTGACCAGCAGCGCACTGGTGCTGTCAATGAGCAGGGCGCCGGTGCCAGTCTCGCTGTCCCCCAGGGTCAACGTCCCGCCCAGGTTCATTTGTGAGCCGTTGTCCAGGCGAATGCTTTCCCAGTTGGCAAACAGGCCGGGATCAGCGGTTTTGGTGTTGTTCAGGGTCAGGGCGTCAATCCCCACGCCACCATCTATCAGTTGCGCCGCCGCCACTTGCTCAGCCACTAGCCCCTGAAGCAACGCCGTATCGTCGCCGGCCCCCATTGACACGGAGGAATGCAGGTTGCCGCCGGACCAGATAAATTCATCGTTACCGAAGCTGAGCAACACTTGCCCGTTAACCTCACCACCGGAAATGATCACCTGATCGTCACCGCCGCTGACGCTGATATTGCCGCCCACGAACGCGTTGTTCGAGATCAGGATGGTGTCTTTACCGAAGCCGGTCACCAGGTTGCCGATGATCCTGCCACCAGACATATCGAACCGGTTGTCATCGAGTTTCATGTTGACCCGGCCGATGGTGCCGCCGGTCATCGTCGCATTGTCGCCGTCGTCGAAACCGCCGGTGATGGTGCCGTCGCTCATGTTGAAGACGTCCAGGCCGTCGCCCTGTTCCAGCGAGGCAATGGTGCCGCCGCGCATGTCAAAACGGTCGATCCCCGAGCCCTGGTTGACAGCGCCTGCCTGGCCCCCGGAAATCTCCACCACATCAGCGCCCGCGCCTTGGCTGATGGATCCGGTGATACTGCCCTGGTTGAGCTGGAAAATGTTATTGCCATCACCCTGGTTGAGGTTGCCATCGATGCCCGCGCTCGGGCCGTTGACAACCACGTGATCCTTGCCGCTTCCAAAGATCACATTCCCGCTCACTCGCCCCGTGGCGGTGAGTTCGAGGGTGTTGTCGCCGCCGGTATCGGTAAAGCCCGGCGCGGTGGCGCTGTCACAACGGGAGGTGTCGTTGCCTGGCGTGTTGTTGACCGTGCACGCCGCATACGAGGCAAACGGCCATGCCGTCACAATAATCGCTGAGTACAACAAAGAAGTTATCCGTGTGCGCATGATCCGTCCTCGCTTGAGCACAATGATGTCCCGTCGCCCGGAACAGCGGGCGCGGTTCAAAACCATGGCAACAACGAACGCGATACGGATCAGGGACTACGAGTTACCTGCATCTGAAAACACCGGGCAATGCAATGGGTTGGCATGGCTTTCTCGACTGCACCTCAACTGGCGCAGCACTTGTCGCACCTTAGTTGCAGATCGAAAAGGCCGCCACTGTAAAACCTGACAGGTATAGACGAGCCAATGCCTAGGTGAACACGATCTCGTAGGGTTCGCGCATACGCTCAAGCAACACCTGGGCGAGCATGGGCGGCAAGCCGATCTGCGGGTCGCCGACCAATTGGCTGGCGTAGGCATGGGCAGCGTGCAGTTTGCGCGCCACGCTCCAGGTATCCAGGCGCACCTTGCGTGCACGTTGCCAGGGAATCACCGCACCTTCGCGTGCCGGCCAATGCCAGGCCCAGATCGCCAGTTCATACAGGCGAGCGCCCACCAGGCTACAGGCTTTTGCACTCGCCCGACCGACTGCATCGTGGTCGTCATTGCCGTCATTGCGCCAGGTGGTAAACACCACGTCTCCAGGTTGCAAGTAGCGCGCAATGAACTGGCTCATCGGTTGCTCGTGGGCAGCTAGCGCGTCGTCGCAAAACCCACCGCGAATCCATTTGAGGCTGTGCAACGGCATACCGAGGCGGCGCAATGCCTCGGCGCTTTCCTGGGGGCGCACCACGCTCAAGCGCCTGGCCGGCCACACCTGTGAGCCTGGATGGCTGGCGCTGCCATCGGTGATGGAGATCAATTTCAGCGGATGCTCGCGGGTGCTGAGCAGTTGCAGCAAACCGCCGCACGCCAGGACTTCATCGCCAGGGTGGGGCGCTATCACCACAACCCGGGCACCGGGCGGCACCAGGGTAGCCAGTGCGAGGCAGGGGATTTGCGCCAACTGCGGCGCGCTGTTCCAGATTTGCGCGGGGCCGCGACGGCCTTCGCTTGAGGAGGCAGGCTTCATGGGGTGTCACGTCCTTGTCGGTGGGTAATGCTCTTGACTTCAGCGCAGGCTCCGCTGCGGTGAGTGCACGGCATTCCAATCCTGGGATGCTATGCAAGGCACTCTCAGCATAGACAAGGATGTGTCACAGGTTTGTCGTTTTTTTACGAAACCAGCATCAGGCTTTTCAGGTAATCGCCGAAACCGCCCTGGGCGCGGCAATCCAGGCGTGCGCTGGTGACCACTTGCGGCGCATGGCTCCAGGCAATGGAAGCACCGCAACGTTCCAGTTCACGCACTAATTGCACATCCTCGTGGCACGCCAGCGGTTCAAAGCCGCCGGCCTGCACATAGGCACTGGCACTCACGCCCAAGTTAGCGCCATGGATGTGCCGGTGGCCATCACGCGCGTGGTAAGCCTGGTGATAACGAATCTGCGCCGCGGGGTCGAACCCCTCACTCCAGGCGTCCACGGTCACGGTGCCACACACCGCGTCACAGCCCAGGGCCAGTTGAGCCACCAGCCAGTCGGGGGCCACGCGGCTGTCGGCGTCGGTACAGGAAATCCAGCGCGCCCCCTGGTTCAACAAGTGCCGTGCGCCGACGCCTCGTGCTCGCCCTACGTTGCGTGCCTGTACCTGCACGCTTTGCACATCATGCGCCTGGGCGATCGCTGCGCTGGCATCGCTGCAACTGTCGAGCACTACCAGGATCTGCACCGTTTCCCCGTGCAACCCCGGATGGTTGGCGGCGATCTGCGCAGCCCTCAGGCAGTCATCCAGCAGCGCTTCTTCGTTGTGCACCGGAATCAAGATGCCGATCATCGCAACCCCTCATGGCGCGCGACCGAGGTGCCATCGCGGCTCCACAAATCGAGCAGAAAATCCTTGTCATGATGCTGTACCAGCGGTGGCATACCCAGTCGGTGCTGGAGCAGGGCGTGCACCTGTTCGGCGGTTTGCGGGCAACCGTCAATGGGCGGGCGCCAGTGGCAGGCCAGGAGTTGGCCGTTATCGGTCAAGGCCGCCAGCGCGTGATCGATCAGACGATTCAGATCATTCGCATCCAGGTAGTAACAAAGCTCGCTCAACACGATCAGTTCGAACTGACCTGCAGGCCATTCCTGGGGCAGCCGGCGCTGTTCTACATGAGCATGAGCAAACGCGGTCAGGCGCGTCTGTGCCAGTTGCACGGCGGTGCTAGCGGTGTCGCAGCACAGCAGGCGCTCACAACGGGTCGCCAGTTCGGCGCTCAGCTCGCCGTTGGCACAACCAGGCTCGAAGATCGAGGCATAGCGAGGTCGGGTCAGCACGGCCAGGGTCAGTGCGCGCTTGCGTTGTTCGTACCAGCGCTGACGAAACGCCCAGGGGTCGTCGTTGCCGGCAAACAGTTGATCAAAGTACGGGGTGGCCACACTCATACAAACACCACTTCAAAAGGTTGCAGCAAGCGTTCCACTACGTAGGGTGCCAGCACCGGCGGCAGGCCGACCTGCGGGTCGCCCTCCAACTGGCTGGCGAACGCGTGGATCGCGTGGCGTTTGCGTGCCACTTGCTCGGGCGTCAATGCAATCTTGCGCGCCCGATGCCAGGGCACCCGGTGATCTTCGGCAGTTGCCCAGTGCCAGGTCCACACCGGCAGTTCGCACAGGGTGGCGCCGACAGCCTGGACCGCTTTAGCGCTGGCACGGCCCACCGCTTCGTGGTCGCAATGGCCATCCTCGCGCCAGGTGGCGAACACGATGTCGGTGGGTTTGAGGTGGCGCTGGATGAACTCGCACAGTTGGGCTTCGCGCTCGGCCACCTTGCTGTCGGTAAAACCGCCGCGCAGCCACTTCAAGCTGTGCAACGGCAGGCCCAGGCGGTGCAGAGCCTGGGCCGACTCCTGCGGCCGCACCACGCCCAGGCGTGCCACCGGCCAGCGTTTGGAACCGGGATGGCTGGCGCTGCCGTCGGTGACGGAGATCAACAGGATTGGGCGCTCCAATACGGCCAGACCTTGCAGCAGGCCACCGCTGCCGAGCACTTCATCGTCCGGGTGCGGTGCGATGATCACCGCGCGGTGCCCCTGCGGTACCAACTGCGCGGCGCTGATGTGCGGCAACTCGGCCAGCCGTGCCGAGGTTTGCCAATGATTGAGTGGGGTGCCCTGGCCGACAATCGGATTGGGTTTCATAACTGCCACCGTCCCGAGTCGTCGCCGGCGACCAGTTCGCCGAGGGCAGCCAGGTCGCGTTCGGCATGGCTTTGCCGCACATACACCGGCAAATCTGCCATCAACCGGGCAAAGTGCGGGTCTTTGCAGTAGGGGCCGGCGCCTACTGCATGGCCGACATGACGCATGACCTGCTCGACAGTGTCTTCAATACATGCGCGTGCCTGTTGGGCCAGTTGCCTGGCATTGGCGCGAGGCTCGCGGTCTATCTGCTCGGCGCTGGCGCGTAGTACGCAAGCGGCGCTGTTCAGTGCGCTGTCAACTCCCCCTAAATGGGCCAGCGCATGAGGCTCCGAGCGCTGCGCACAGTGCGCGCGCAGCACTTCGCCCAGGCGTTGCGCGCCGCCGTACCAGCACGCGGCGATACCGACTCCGCCTTGCCAGAAGCCGGGGCGCGACAGGTAATCACCCGGCCCACCCACCGCGATACCCTTGGCCGCGTCGAACAGAACGTCAACGCTGCCGGTGGCAGCCATGCCCACCGCATTCCAACCCTCGTCCGACACCGTGACGCCGGGTTGATCCATCGCCACGGCCACCAGTTGCTGACGATCATCCTCGTCCCAGGCAGTCAGCAAGCCATGGCTGACCACCGCCGCGCCGGAACACCAGGCTTTGCGTCCATCGACGATCAGCCACTGACCGTCGCGCCGTACACGCACCTTGGCTGCGGGTGGTTCGGCCGCCCACATGCCCCACGTACTGGCAAGCGGCGGCAGCGGGCTGTCGAGTTCGGCAATGATCGCCAGCGCGTCGGTATGACCTTCGAACAACTTGCACAGGCGCAAGTCATGGCCGGCCACCTGGGCCAGCCGACTGAAGCGGGCCAGGGTTTCGCCGCTGCCCGGCAGCGGCAGTTGATCGAGGCCTTCTTCCTGAAGTGCCTTCAGTGCCGTACCCAGGGCGTACGTATCCGCGTAGCCCCGGTAGCCCTGAAGGAAACTGTGCAACGCCATCTCACACCTCGTCTTCACGCTGCAGTTCAAACAACAGCAATGAGCGGCCGGTCACGGCGTACTCATGCTCAAAGTCAAAACGCTCCTGGCCGCGTATCGCCGGCTCATTGGTATCGAGCATGCACGTCCAGAATTCACCCTCTGGCACCGGCGGCAGGCGGAAATTGACCATGTCATGGTGGGCATTGACCACCAGCAACAGCGTAGCATCGGCACCCGCGCGGCGGATCCCGGTTTCCTGGGCGCGGCCATCCATCAACATGCCCAGGCAGCGACCCTGGCTGTCTTCCCATTGCTCGGTGTTCATTTCGTTGCCATCGGGCGCCAGCCAGGTGACGTCTTTTACGCCGATGTCTTCGTTGTAGTCGCCGACCAGGAAGCGTCCACGCCGCAGAATCGGGTAGGCCAGGCGCAGCTTGATCAAGCGCTTGACGAACTTGAGCAGGGCCTTGCCGTCATCGTCCAGGTCCCAGTTGACCCAACCGATTTCGCTGTCCTGGCAGTAGGCATTGTTGTTGCCATGCTGGGTGCGGGCGAACTCGTCACCGGCGACGATCATCGGAGTACCCTGGGCCAGCAGCAGGGTGGCGAAGAAGTTGCGCATCTGGCGCAGGCGCAGTGCGTTGATCTCAGGGTCGTCGGTCGGGCCTTCGACACCGTGGTTCCACGACAGGTTGTTATTGCTGCCGTCCTGGTTGTTTTCGTCGTTGGCCTCGTTGTGCTTGTCGTTGTACGAGACCAGGTCGTGCAAGGTAAAACCGTCGTGGGCGGTGATGAAGTTCACCGAGCTGTAAGGCCGGCGCCCACGATGGTTGAACATCTCGCCCGAGGCGGTCATGCGCCCGGCAAAATCCGCCAGTTGGCCGTCGTCGCCTTTCCAGAACGCACGCACGGTGTCGCGGAAGCGGTCGTTCCATTCCACCCAGCCTGGCGGGAAGTTGCCCACCTGATAGCCGCCGGGGCCGCAGTCCCAGGGTTCGGCAATCATTTTCAACTGGCGCAGCACTGGGTCCTGGCGGCAGGCGACCAGGAAGCTGTGGCGTTCGTCGAACCCGTCACGGTAGCGGCCCAGAATGGTTGCCAGGTCGAAGCGGAAACCGTCCACATGCATCTCGGTGGCCCAGTAACGCAGGGAGTCGGTGACCATTTGCAGCACGCAAGGGTGGCTCAGGTCGAGGGTGTTGCCGGTGCCGGAATCGTTGATGTAGAAGCGCTTGTCGTCGGGCATCAGGCGGTAGTAAGAGGCGTTGTCGATGCCGCGCATGGACAGGGTCGGGCCGCGCTCGTTGCCTTCGGCGGTGTGGTTGTAGACCACGTCCAGAATCACTTCCAGCTTCTGCTCATGCAGGTGCGCGACCATCTCCTTGAACTCGGCGATCTTGCCGCTGGCCAGGTAGCGCGGGTCGGGGGCGAAGAAGGCAATGCTGTTGTAGCCCCAGTAGTTGGTCATGCCTTTTTCCAGCAAGTGCTGGTCGTTGACGAAGGCGTGCACCGGTAGCAGCTCGACCGAAGAGACGCCCAACTGGCGGATATGTTTGAGCACGTCGTCTTCCATCAAGCCGGCGCAGGTGCCGCGCACGGACTCGCCCACCGAAGGGTGGCGCATGCTGATGCCGCGCAGATGGGTTTCATAGATGATCGTGCGGTCCCAGGGCACCCGTACGGGTTGATCGTTGCCCCAGGTGTGTGCCGGGTCGATAACCTTGCACTTGGGCACGAAGGGCGCGCTGTCGCGCTCATCGAAGCTGAGGTCGTCATCCGGGTGGCCGATGGTGTAGCCGAACAGCGCCTCCGACCATTTGAGTTCGCCCACCAGTTGCTTGGCGTAGGGGTCGATCAGCAGCTTGTTGTGGTTGAAGCGATGACCATTGGCCGGGTCGTACGCGCCGTACACGCGGTAGCCGTAGATCAGCCCGGGGTGGGCGTCGGGCAGGTAACCGTGGAAGATCTCGTCGGTGTATTCGGGCAGTTCGATGCGTTCCAGCTCGACTTCGCCGGTGTCATCGAACAGGCACAACTCCACTTTGGTGGCGTTGGCCGAAAACAGTGCAAAGTTGACGCCCAGGCCATCCCAGGTGGCGCCGAGCGGGAAGGGCAAACCTTCACGAATCCGCGACGGTTCATGATCCGGCGTCGCTGTGGTGTTCTCGGGTTTGCTCATGGTGTTGCTCCTGCAAGGGGTCTTTTCTCGGGCCGAACGCGGCCGTGCTGACGGTGTTTCAGCGAAGGACATGGACGAAAAAGGGCCTGTAGCCTGGGATAACGGCTGCAGGCCCGAGAAATCATGGGGCGGGTGGTTTTGGTTTCTTGGGGGCGGTCGGTTTTTTCGCCGCAGGCTTGGCGGCTACCGGATTGGGTTTGGCGGCCGCCTTGGGCGCGGTTTTCGGCTTGGCGGCAGGCTTGGGCTTGCTGGGCGTCAGCGCCTCGGCTTCGGCCAGTTTGCGCGCCATCTCCCAGTGGCGATCGTGCGCACCGTCCGGCTTGCCTTCAGACTCCCAGATCTGATGCGCCAGTTCGCGAATACGTTTGTCTTCTTTACTCATCACAAACTCCTCACAGAAAATGTTCAGCTTTCTTGATTATCAGGATTGATAAAGACATTGACCGGGAAATCCCCCAGGGCAGCGCTGATCAACAGCTCCTTGTTGGGTGTGACTGCGCCTGTTTGAAAAAGTCCCTTCCAGTTTTGTGTTGGGGTGGCGAACGGTAATCTCACCCGGGTATCGCCCCACACCTGCGCATTGATGTGGGGAAATACACCGTTTTCCAGCAACGGATAAGGCCAGCGCGGCACCACCACCAACAGCTGTTGGCCCTGGTGCTCACGGTAAAACGCAACCACGCGCTCCGCGTGCCGACCCACTACTTCGAGCGGCGTATAGCTGCCGTTGCGCAACAGCTCGGGACAGGCTCTACGTGCGTTCAGCACCTGGGCGATCAACGCTTGTTTGATACGCCCATCGCGCCAGTTGAACAACAGCTCACCGATGTCGGGTGGGGTATCCAGGGCACGCTGTCGCGCATCGAAATCCACCGGGCGTCGGTTGTCCGGATCCACCAGGCTGAAGTCCCAGAACTCGTCGCCCTGGTACACATCCGGTACACCCGGCACGGTGAGGTGAAGCAAAGTTTGCGCCAGGCTGTTCAGAGCGCCGGAGGGGGCGATGGCTTGAGCGGCGCTGTCGAGCGCATCGCGCAGCGGTCGGCCGGCTTCGCTGAGCAGTAGACGCTTGAGGAAGCGCTCGACACCCTGCTCATAAGCTTCGTTGGGCGCGCTCCAGCTGCTGTGTAACTTGGCTTCGCGCAGAGCTTTCTGTTGCCATTGCCAGAGCCGTTGCTGGTAAGCCTCAAAGTCCGGGTTGTGCTCCAGCGGCCAACTGCCGAGCAGCACCTGATACAGGATCAGCTCATCACCCGCCGAGGGGCTGTCGGTACCCTCGCGCAAGGGCGCGGCGAGGTTGCGCCAGTGTTCGACCTGTTCTGCATACCAGGGCGCGCACTCGCTGAGCACCGCCAGGCGTGCGCGGGTGTCTTCGCCGCGCTTGTGGTCATGGGTGGCGGTGGCCAGCAGGTTGTCCGGGAAGCTGGCCAGGCGCTGTTGATTGGCCTGGTGAAAGTCTGCCAACGGCGCACTGAATTGTTCGGTACTGAAGCCCACGTCGTTACGCGACAGCAATACGGCCGAGCGATAGAACGCGGTGTCTTCCACGGCCTTTGCTGCGGCGGGTGATGTCAGCTGCTGGAAGCGCACGCAGGCATGTTTGAGGATCTTGCGCTCACGGCCCACCGGGCGATTACGCCAAGGCTGGCCGCCCAGCCATTTTTCCAGGTGTTCAAGCACCGGCCAGTCGCCTTCGTTAAGGGTACTGCGCGCACCGTCCATGGCCTGCTGGAGCACCTTGTCGTCGGCGGCGCTGCGGCCCCTGGCACTGATGTAGGTGCGGTACACCGGGAAATGCACAATCAGCTCCTGCAAGGCCCGACGGATCGCACCCAGGGTCAGGTCGCGGGTCATTACATCATCGCGGGCCACTTGCAGCAGGGCCTGCGCCACACTTTCGAAGTCGCCGCCCAACGAGCCATTGAGGATTTGCTGGCGCGCCAAGCGGGCTTCTTCGATAAACGCCGAGGGCCGTTCGCTGTGGCGCGTCCACAGGTCGGCCAGCGGAGCAAAACCGTCAGGATGGTGTTGCAGCAAAGACACTTGATTCATGAATTCGTAGCCGGTGGTGCCGTCCACTTGCCAGTCTTCGCGCAGGGTTTCGCCTTCGCCGAGGATCTTCTCCACGAAGATCGGCACATGGCGCTGTGGCGACAGCGCGTCCACGCGGCGGCGCAGTTTGCGGCAATAACCACGCGGGTCGGCCAGGCCGTCGATATGGTCGATGCGCAGGCCATCGATCAAGCCTGCGCTGATCAGCTCGAAAATCTTGCCGTGGGTGGCTTCGAACACTGCCGTGCGCTCCACGCGCAGGCCACCCAGCTCATTGACGTCGAAAAAGCGCCGCCAGTTGATGTCGTCTGCGGCGGTGCGCCAACTGGCCAGGCGGTAGGTCTGTTGCTCAAGCAAATGATGCAAGCGCTCGAAACCCTCAGGCTGGCGACCATCGAAAGCGGCCAGCCGTTGCTTGATGGCCGGCAAGACCTCGGTGGCGCGTTCGGCCAGCGCCTGCTTGAGCCAAGCAGCTTCGGTGTAGGCATCGTCCTGATAGGCGAGGGCGGCGAAACGCTCGGCCAGCGGTTTGAGCACCTCATCGCCGCCCAGGATCAAGGCGTAGTCCCGTGGGCAGATCGGGAAGCGATGCTCGTAATGCTCGGCGTAGAAGCTGCCGTGAACGGCGTCGAACTTGAGCGTCAACGCTCCGCTCTGCAAGGCTTCGCCGTAATCGCTGCCCAGGAACGGCATCAGCAATTGGCCTTTGAGCAACGGATCGGGCGAGTGCCACTGGATGTCGAAAAACTCGCTGTAGGGGCTCAAACGGCCCCACTCCAACAGGTCCAGCCACCACGGATTATCCGCGCCACCCACGGCCATGTGGTTGGAAACGATATCCAGGATCAGGCCCATGTCGTGCTCACGCAGGGCGGCGACCAGGCGACGCAACGCAGCCTCGCCACCCAGCTCCGGGTTGACGCGGGTTGGGTCGACCACATCGTAGCCATGCATGGAGCCGGCGCGGGCGCTCAGGAGTGGCGAGGCATACAGGTGGCTGATGCCCAGGCGGGCAAAATACGGCACCAGCGGCACCGCATCATCGAGGGTAAAGCCTTTATGAAATTGCAGGCGCTGGGTGGCGCGCAGGGGCAGTACGTTCATCGGTCACGCTCATAGGCTTGGTTACGCGCCACGGCCAACAGTTCGAGGCGGCGCGCAGCACTGTCGTGGTCGAGCAGGCTGGCGGCCTCGCCTGGCAAGCGTCGGCGCCAGTTGGGGTGGGTATCGAGGGTGCCGGGCAGGTTGGCTTGCTCTTCGATGCCCAGCGCGTCCTCCAGCGGCAGCAATACCAGTGGCGCACGGGTGTGGCCGAGGTAGCGCACGCTGGCGTCGATCACGTGATCGGTGTCGTTGCGGATCTCATCGACGAAATTCTGCGGGTCCTGGCTCAAGGCCTGGCGCAGTGCATGACGTTCGCGCAGACGGTGTTCGCTCCATTGCTCCACGGTGGGAGGGTCGATCAGGTCGAGCTGGATATTCCACTCGATATCACGGCTGTGCCACCAGCCATTGAGGGTGGGCAGGTCGTGGGTGCTGGTGGTGGCCAAAGCATTGTCGGGCCAGTCAAGAATCGGCATGAACCGGCCTTCGTGGTCCTGTTCGAACAGCAATACGCGCATACCCAGAATCGAGCGGGCGCTGAGCTTTTCACGCAGGCCCTCGGGCACCGTACCCAGGTCTTCACCGAGGACGATGGCCTGGTGGCGGTGCGATTCCAGCGCCAGCAAACGCAGCAGGTCGTCCACCGGGTAATACAAGTAGGCGCCTTCGCGGGGCGAGGCACCCAGGGGGATGACCCACAGGCGTTGCAGGCCCATCACATGATCGATGCGCAAGCCACCGGCATGGGCGAAGTTGGCCCGCAGCATTTCGATAAACGCGCGAAAGCCATTGCGTTTGAGACCTTCCGGGGAGAAGGCGGAGATGCCCCAACCCTGGCCTGCACGGTTGAGAATGTCCGGCGGTGCGCCAACCGTGAGGTCGGCCAGCAGTTCATCCTGGCGGCTCCATGCCTGGCTGCCGCCACCGTCGGCACCCACCGCCAGGTCGGCAATCAGGCCGATGCCCATGCCGCTGCCACGGGCGGCCTGTTGCGCGCGCGCCAGGCTGCGGGCGATCAACCATTGGGTGAAGGCGAAGTAGCCGATCTCATCGCGGTTTTCTTCAGCAAACCGCGCCAGCGCCGGGCTCTGCGGCGTGCGCCAGTCTTCGGGCCAGTGGCGCCAGTCGAGCTCCTCGCCGGCGGCGGCACGTTGCGCTTGCACGGCTTCGAAGCGGCAGTGGTTTTCCAGGGCCTCGCCGCCGGCCTGGCGGAAGCTCTGGAAGTCGGCATGTTGCGGATGTGCGCCGTGGCGGAAGTCTTCATACAGCGCACGCAGCAGGCGTTGCTTGGCCTTGGCGGCGGTGGGCCAGTCGATCAGCGTGAGTTGCTCCAAATCCCGAAGTTCGTCGGTCAGGCCGACGGCCTCGGTAGCGTCGCGCACTTCACGCTCGCCAAGGATGCAGGCGGGCGAGGCGTACAGGCTGTTGAGAAACAGGCGACTGGACGGTGAATAAGGGCTGAAACGTTCGGGGTCGGCGCTGAACATCGCGTGCATGGGGCTGATCGCCACTGCGTCGGCACCGCGCTCGGCCGCCGAGCGCACCAGATGCTCCAGGGCCAGGGTGTCCCCGAAGCCACCATCGCCGAGGCGACGCAAGGCATACAGCTGGGCACTCAAGCCCCAGGCGCGAGCGGGGCGGCTGTCCACCGCGTCGGCCACGCTGTAGCAGTGGCTGGGCGCAACGGCCAGGGTGAAGGTTTGCCCATCGATATGCACCTGGTGGTAGCCGAGGGCAATCACCCCGGGCAGCACCGCATTGCCGTCCAGGCGCAGCTCCAGGGTTTCACCACCTTCCAGGCTGACGCGACACGGCGTGTCCGGGGCGAAGTAGCGGGCCAGGTCCAGGCTTGCGCCGCTGTCGATGGTGATCAAGGGCGGCAGGTGCGTGTCTTGTTGCACCTGCTCCAGTTCCTGCAGGCTGGCGTCGATCTCGGCGTCGGTATCGGCCGGGTGCCCCAGCCCTTTGAGAACGGCGCGCAAGGCCTCGGGCTGCACGTGTTGCGGGCGACCGTTGGCATCGATCCAATCGACGGCCAGGCCCGCGCGACTGGCGAGTAGTTCCAGGTTCGCTTCGCTCAAAAGTGTTCTCCGACAGGTGATAAGCAAACGCGTGCGCTCAACGGTGGTAACTGCGTACCTTGCTGGGCAGGCGTCTGAAAAATGATGGGGTGGCGCGCGGGGTGATCCAGAGGCTGTTCACTCAGGTTCAGGTCGATCTGCAACAGGCTGCCATTGCCCAGGCGCCAACGCGCCGTCACAGCTCCCTCGGCCATCACCTGCGCGCCCAAGGCTACAGTGCCCGGCAAGTGCGGCACTATGTGTTGGTGACGCAGGCTCAACAGGCGACGATAGAGCTGGGTGTGCTCGTTCTCGACGAAAGAGGGTGCCGATTGCACAAAGGTTTCCAGTGCGTTGGGATCGGGAATGCGTTCGCGTTGCTCGGGGTCGTGAAACGCCGCGAAATCGGCGAACTCGTTGCGCCGGCCTTCGCGCACCGCCTCGGCCAGTTCGCCGTGATGGTCGGTGAAAAACAGAAAGGGTTCGGCCGCATTCACCTCATCGCCCATGAACATCAGCGGAATCATCGGGCTGAGCAGCAATAGAGCCGTGGCCGCGTTCAGCGCCTGGGGCGAACACAGTTGGTGCAAGCGTTCGCCCAGGGCACGGTTGCCGATCTGGTCGTGGTTCTGCAAAAACGCCACGAAAGCGCTGGGCGGCAGATCCGCGCTGGGTTCGCCGCGTGCGTGGCCGTGGCGGGTGGTTTCGCCCTGATAGATAAAGCCCTCGCCCAGGCAACGCGCCAGCTTGGCGGTGGGCTGTTCGGCGAAATCGCTGTAATAGGCGTCGGTTTCACCGGTCAGCAGCACGTGCAGCACGTTATGAAAGTCATCATTCCACTGGGCGTTGAAGTCTTCCTTCAGCAGGCTGGCCTGGTTCAGCTCGTTCTCCAGCACCAGCCAGACGTGCCGTTCGTCGTGCACCTGCTGACGCACGCGGTGTGCCAGCTCCTGCAAGAACCCGGGATTATCGATGGCGTGTACCGCATCCAGGCGCAGGCCGTCGAAGCGGTATTCCAGCAGCCACATCAGCGCGTTATCGAGGAAGAAATCCCGCACTTCACGGCGCTCGAAATCGATGCCGGCGCCCCACGGGGTATGCGCGTCTTCCTGGAAGAACCCTTTGGCGTACTGTCCGAGGTAATTGCCATCGGGCCCGAAGTGGTTGTAGACCACATCGAGCATCACCGCCAAACCATGGGCATGGGCAGTGTCGATCAAGTGCTTGAGCTGTTCGGGCGTACCGTAGGCGGCGTGCGGTGCGTAGGGCAGCACGCCGTCATAGCCCCAGTTGCGTTCACCGGGGAACTGCGCCAGCGGCATCAACTCGATCGCAGTGATTCCCAGCTCAGCCAGGCGTGGTAGGTGCTTCTCGACTCCTGCGTAGCCACCCATGGCGCCCACATGCAGTTCGTAGATCACCGCGGTGTGCCAGGGGCGGCCTTGCCACTGGGTATTGCGCCATGGGTAAGCGTTGGGGTCGACCACTTGGCTCCAACCGTGCACGTCCTGGGCCTGGGCCCTGGAAGCGGGGTCGGGAACCGCGTTTTCCCCATCGATGTTAAAGCGGTAGAGCGTGCCGGCAGGGCAGGCTGCTTCGACTTCGAACCAGCCATCCGCCTGGGGCAGCAGGGTGATGGATTTACCGTGTTGCAATTCAACGCTGACATAAAAAGCGTCTGGCGCCCACAAGGCAAAACGCGTGTGTTGCGCGTCCAGCATGATTGCGCCGTGGGGCCAGGTGTCCAGAGTCCGTAACGGCATCTATGAAGACCTCCCGGGTTGGTTCAAGTGGCTATTTGGTTGGTTTCCCCAAGGCCTTGGCCACCAGTTGTTCGTAGAGCTCAGCGTAGGGTTCAACCGCCTGGCACCAGTTGAACGGTTGTGTCATGGCGCGGCTGCGCATGGCGTTGAGCAGGCCGGGGAAGGCGAATACCTTGAAGGCACGGCGCAGGGCTTCTTCGTAGCTTTGCACCGTCGATTCATTGAACAGGAAGCCGGTGACGCCATCTTCGATGGTGTCCGCCAGGCCACCGGTATTACGCGCCACCGGCAACGAACCAAAGCGTTGCGCGTACATCTGGCTCAGGCCGCAAGGTTCATAGCGCGAAGGCATCAACAGGAAGTCGCTGCCGGCAAACATGCGACGGGCATCGGTCTCGTTGAAGCCGATGCGCACACCCACCTGGCCCGGGAAGCGCAGCGCCAATTCGCGCATGGCCTGTTCTTCTTCGGGTTCGCCACGGCCGATGATCGCGATCTGGCCACCGTTTTCGACGATAAAGCCGGCGACCGCTTCAGTCAGGTCCAGACCCTTCTGATAAACCAGGCGTGACACCACGGCGAACAGCGGGCCGTTGGACGCGTGCAGTCCAAACAGCTCGCGCACATGGGCGGCATTTATCGCCTTGCCTTCCCAGTCGCCGATATTGAAATTGTGGGTCAAGTGCGTATCGGTGGACGTTTCCCAGCTTTCGTCGATGCCATTGGGAATCCCGCTGAGCAGACCTTGTTGAGTCTTGCTGGCAAGAAAGCCATCCAGGCCACAGCCGAATTCCGGCGTGGTGATTTCCTGGGCGTAGGTGGCGCTCACGGTGGTGATGTGGCTGGAATACGCCATGCCCGCCTTGAGGAACGACATTTTGCCGTAGAACTCCATGCCTTCCTGCTGCAGGGCATGGGGTGGAATGCCCAGTTCGGGCGTCGACGCCAGGCTCACCACACCCTGATAGGCCAGGTTATGAATGGTGAACAGCGTTGGCGTGCGTGACCCACGCCAGTGCATGTACGCCGGCGCAAGGCCCGCGGGCCAGTCATGGGCGTGCACCAGGTCGGGGCACCAATGGATCTGTGCCAGGTTGGCGGCCATGTCAGCGGCGGCCAGGCCCAGGCGGGCGAAGCGAATATGGTTATCCGGCCAGTCGCGGCCGTTATTGGCGCCGTACGGCGTGCCTTCACGCTCGTACAGTTCGGGGCAGATCAGCACATAGATGACCAGGCCGTCCGCAAGGTCCATGCGCCCGATCTTGCACGGCGGCAGCGCCGCGTGGCCACCCAGTTCACCGACGATATGAATCGGGTTGTCGCTTTCCATCACTTGCGGGTAACCAGGGATCAGCACCCGCACATCGTGCAAATGCGCCATGGCGCGGGGCAGGGCGGCGGACACATCGCCCAGGCCACCGGTTTTCACCAGGTCGGCGAACTCGGAAGTGACAAACAAGACTTTCTTTCGATTCGGATTCTGACTCACGATCGGCCGCACAGTGTTGGGCAGGTCGACCAAAGACGTTGGCCCCCCTACCGGCTGACTAAAACGCTCTCCCTGAGTATCTACTGCGGCACTGATCATAATGCACTCCCATTTGTTGGTTCGCTAATGGCCCGCTGCCACTAGCTCCAAGTGGCCGCATCCTGCGGCCAGGCACACCAGCGCTATACAAGCTGGCAAGGCGTATGCCAGTTGCAACGTCGGCTGAAAAAGATTGGATGAACGGGCATTCGGCGTGAAACGCTCGTGCACGTCCTTACCTAAAACTTGACCTGAGGCGGAGTTGGAAAGTTTAGATTTTTTGCGGGGTTTTTGTTTTGGAACGGACCCATCGGTCATGAGTCTAGGCCAGATCCCAGAGCCTGCCGGGTTTAGCGTGGTTTTTTGTAGGACAAAATAAATCTAACGATATGCCCCCTGTGGCGAGGGAGCTTGTTCCCGCTGGCCTGCGTAGCGGCCCCCAAAATCTTGGGAGCGCTGCGCACTCCAGCGGGAGCAAGCTCCCTCGCCACAAGGGGGGGTGCCCTTAAATGGTGCGTCAGCCCAGCACGCGAATGGGCACGCCATCGGCCCAGGCCTGAATGTCTTCAATCATCTGTTGATAGAACTGCCGGTAATTGCGCTCACTCACATACCCCACATGTGGCGTGGCCAGCACATTGGGCAAGCTGCGAAATGGATGATCAGCCGGCAGCGGTTCCTGGGCATACACATCCAGCGCCGCCCCGGCCAGGCGGCCACTGCTCAATGCCTGCACCAGCGCCTGCTCATCCACAATCGGCCCGCGTGCGGTGTTCACCAGCTGCGCCGTGGGCTTCATCCACGCCAGAGCCTGGGCATCCACCAGCCCACGGCTGCGCTCACTGAGCACCAGATGGATGGTGAGGATATCCGCCTGTTCAAACAACTCGCGCTTGCTGACCCATCTCACGCCTGCTTCAGCCGCCCGTTGCGGCGTGAGGTTTTCGCTCCAGGCGATCACCCGCATACCGAATGCCTGGGCAAACGTCGCGACTTTCTGGCCGATACTGCCCAGGCCGAGCACGCCCAGGGTCTTGCCATGCAGGTCACCGCCCAGGCCCACCTGCCATCCGCCTGCGCGCAGCGAGTTGGCTTCGGCGAGCAGATTGCGCGTAGAGGCCATGATCAGCGCCCAGGTCAGTTCCGGCGCCGCGTGTTTATAGCTGTCGGTGCCGCACACCTGGATACCCAGGGCCTTGGCGGCGGTAATATCGATGGCGGCATTGCGCATACCGCCGGTGACCAGCAATTTGAGCTTGGGCAACTCTTGCAGCAGGGCCTCATCGAAGGTGGAGCGTTCGCGCATGACGCAAATCACCTCGAAGCCCTTCAAGCGTTCAACCATTGTCGCCGTATCAGCGGGGTAGTCGTGGAGGAACTGCACCTGGCCCACGCCGTCCAGCGCCGACCAATCCACCACGTCACTGGCGACGTTCTGCCAGTCATCTATCACTGCGATCTGTATCGACATGCCATGGGCCTCGAAATCAAAGGGCATTCATACCCTGCAACAGCGCTTTATGAAACTGCTCCGGTTCTTCCATCTGTGGCGCATGGCCCAGGCCGGGGAATTCCACCAGCGTGGCGTGGGGAATCAGCTTGGCCACCTGCTTGCCCAGCACTTGGTAATTGCCAATCCTGGCCTTGACCTCGGGCGGCGCTACATCCTTGCCGATCGCAGTCGTGTCGCTGGTGCCAATTAGCAACAGGGTGGGCACCTTCAGATCCTTGAATTCGTAGTACACCGGTTGGGTGAAGATCATGTCGTAAATCAATGCCGAGTTCCACGCGACTTGGGTATGCCCCGGGCCTTTGTTCAGGCCGACGAGCATATCCACCCAGCGTTCGTATTCCGGCTTCCAGCGCCCGCCATAATAGGTGTCGCGTTCATATTTGCGCACCCCGTCGGCGCTCATTTTCAGTTCGCGCTGGTACCACTGGTCGACGCTCTGGTAGGGCACACCGAGGGCTTTCCAGTCTTCCAGGCCGATAGGGTTCACCAGTCCAAGTTGTTCGGTTTGCTCGGGATACATCAAGGCATAGCGAGTGGCAAGCATCCCGCCGGTGGAATGGCCGATCACCGTGGCTTTCTGGATGCCGAGTTTTTCCAGCAGTTGGTGGGTGTTGGCCGCCAATTGCTGGAAGCTGTACTGGTAGTGATCGGGCTTGCTGGAAGTGCAGAAGCCGATCTGGTCGGGGGCGATGACGCGGTAACCGGCACTGCTGAGTGCCTTGATCGAACCTTCCCAGGTGGCACCGCAAAAGTTCTTGCCGTGCATCAGCACCACGCTGCGGCCGTTGGCTGTGCCTTTGGCGGGCACGTCCATGTAGCCCATTTGCAGGGATTTGCCTTGGGATTGGAAGGTGAAATGCTGGAGAGGATGGGGGTATTGGAAGCCTTGGAGTTCGGGGCCATAGGTGGCGGCTAACACGGGGGTGGCGCTCACTGAAAACAGGCCGGCTATGCATAACGAACGGATGAAAGGCATGGGCTGGGGCTCCGAGAAAGATGTCCGGATGCTCTTGGGAGAGGATTAACGGGGGATTAACACCCATTGCAACGTCAGCGCTGCGAGCACGCCATAACGCAGGCCTTTGGCCAGGGTAACCAACAGCAAAAACCGCCACAACGGCTCGCGCATCACCCCGGCCACCAGCGTCAGCGGGTCACCAATGATCGGAACCCAACTGAGCAACAGTGTCCAGTGCCCCCAACGCCCGTAATGGCGGCGGGCTTTGTCCAGTTGCCTGGCGTTCACTGGAAACCAACGCCGCTCCTTGAAACGTTCCACCGAGCGTCCGAGCAGCCAATTGACCACTGAGCCGAGCACGTTGCCAAGCGTAGCAATGCCCAGCAGTAGCCACAGCTGGTACTGGCCGTTCAGCAACAGGCCCACCAACACGGCTTCCGATTGCAGGGGCAATAACGTTGCGGCGCCAAACGCCGCGACGAACAGGCCCAGGTAACCCATCAGCACCGGTCAATGTGCCGGGTAGTCGGCTACTACTACGTCTTTGCCGTCGCGGGTCAGGCCAATGACTTGATAGGCCTCGCTGCGACCGTCAACTTCCATGCCTGGGGAGCCCAGCGGCATGCCCGGTGCGGCAAGACCCAGCAGGTCGTCGCGCTTGCGCAAGGCCATTACTTGTTCGGCAGGTACGTGACCTTCGACGAATTTGCCATCGATTACCGCCGTGTGGCATGAGCCAAGGCGCGGGGCGACGCCCAGGCGTTGCTTGACCGCGCTCATGTCTGCTTCAACGTGGTCGTTGACCTTGAAACCGTTGTTTTCCAGATGGCTGATCCATTTTTTGCAGCAACCGCAATTGGCATCGCGGTGTACATCGATGGGAATCAGCTCGGCGGCCTGGGCCAGGGGGGTGGCAAGCAGGGCGCAGAGCAAGGCCAGTCGCAATGGGATTTTCATCAGGGGTCTCACTGAAAGCGCAGCAATAAACCGCGCATTCTCCCTGCTTTTTACACTGAGACGCGGTGGTAATGTTTCTAAATTATACGAAGTTTGGGCTTTCCAACCGCTGCTTGAGCTGGTCCAGGGCGATGGCGGAGAGTTTGATCATGCGTTCGTGCAAGGTTGCCAGTTGCAGTTCGGTTTCATACGTCAATACGCGCTTGAACCGAGTGCCACCCTGATGAGCTTGCAAAAAATAATGGATACAACCGTCCACTGCCAGTGAGGTGAACACGGTCTTGAACTCGTCGGGGCAGCGGGCGATTTGCACGCGGTAGCTCATTGATACGCGAATGCCCAGCAGGTCTATGTCTTCAGTAAAGCGCGAGCCGACCGGCAATGAGCCGCGGGTGCCGGTGTCGGCGCTGAGGGAGGAGGGGTGCCATTCGTGCCAGCGGTCGGGCTGGGTTATATAATCGTAAACAGTATGGATTGGGACCTGGATGAAGCGTTCCTGACTGATCTGCTCCAAGCGGATCGGCTGCTCAGTCGCGTGCATGACACACCTCCTGTGTGGCGGGTTTTTACACTGGGAGTTGTCAGAATAGTCCGACTCCCGCGCTTCGCACGGGAGTATTGCGACCGTTGGTTAACTTGGTTGCTCGCTGGCTTTGCCCGGTTTGGCCTGATTCCAGGCCGAGCCTTGGGTGAGTGTCAACTTATCATTGACGCGCGTGTAAATGCTGTCCGTTGGCCGATGATTGGCGATGCGATCATTACCTTCACCGGTATAGAAAGACGTACGGTCATGCCCTGTCAGCAGATCATCGCCGTTGCCGCCCTTCAGATGGTTGGTCCCGCTACCGGCATACAGTTTGTCGTCGCCGTCGCCACCATCGAGCAAGTTCTGTTTATGTGCATTGCCAACCCCTGCATCGAGTCGGTCGTTGCCCCCGTTACCGAACATGATGGTGTTGCCACTGCCGCCGATGATCAGGTCGTCTCCGTCGTTGCCTTCGGCGTAGCCTGAGTTGCTGCCCAAGAGCAGAGTATCGTGGCCGCTGCCGCCAAATAGCCCGGACACGCCACCGCCGGCCTGGATGAAGTCGTTTCCGGCGCCACCCTGTACTTCCAGGAGGTGCTTGACGTCATCATCGATGATGACCCTGTCATCGCCGCCGTTGGTTTTGATCAAAAGGCTCTGATCCGGGCCTTGTGGTGCTTTGGCGTCAAGCACATACGGTCTGCCGTTGATGATGAACTGCAGCTTGTCGCCCGGCCAACTGCGCACGTGGACCTCGTCGGCGCCGTTACTGGTTTCTATCACAAGTCGGCTGGAGCTGATCTGCGGTTTTTCGGGGTTCCGGGTGCTCCAGGTAATTTCCCGGCTGAAGGTCACATCACTTTTTTCAAGCAGCAGGTGCGTCCTGATATTCGGTACGCCCAGCTGCAGGTCTAAGGGGGGGTCATAGGGTGACGGCCTGGACCGCTGCGGTTCGGTGGAAGCCGTGGAGTGATGGGGGACTGCTGCATGAGTGAGGGGTAATAGCATCAGGTGTCCTTCGGGTTGATCGTAGAAAGTCTGACAGTGCGCCATGACTACTCTTGCGTGGAGGATCAGCCCAAAGGGTTCCTGCGGGCGGTGACGCATTTGCGTCAAGGCATTTATGCCAACCTTTAATGCGCCCCCCGGGGCGATCAGATATCCAGCATGGCCAGCACTTGCCTGGGGTAGCGCAAACCGGCGATTGCTTAGGCTTGTGCCCTGCGATAGGCGCCGGGTTGCTGACCGGTGACTTTATGAAAGGCCCGGGTAAATGCGGCCACCGACTGATACCCGGCTGCCAGCGAGACCTCGGCCACGGTCTGGTCCGCCTTGAGCAGCCCACAGGCATGGCGCATACGTATCACCAGCAATACCTGCCCCGGCGACTGCCCGCATAACTCCCTGAAACGCTTGAAAAACGCCGAACGGGATAACCCCGTGCACGCCGCCATGCTTTCCAGGCTCCAGGGCTCGGCCGGGCGCGCAATCAGTTGCTCCAGCAGGCCGGCAAATGCCGGTTGCCGGCCCAACGCTGCCAGGCCGCCCAGCTCAGTGTTGTCGATGACTTGCTGGCGCAGTACATATAAAAACAACAAGTGGCAAAGACGTTCGAGCAAGGCCGAGGAGGGCGCGGGTAGGCGCTCGCACTCCTGCAGGATCAATTCGAACAGATTGCGCGCAGCGGTCAACGATGGATCACCGGCACGCAGGATGATCCAGGCGGGCAGGCTGTCGACAATCATCGCCGACAAGCCGGATTGGAAATGGAAGAAGCCGCAAACCAGGCCCACGCCATCCATGGCACTGCTATCGAGGGGCAGCATCGGCCGGCGAGGGCACTCTTGGGCGCTTGCCGCGGTACTTTCCCCGGACAACCGATAGGCCAGGTCACGCAGTAGAAACACGGCGTCACCATTGTTCAGGTGCCGGGGCGTTGGATCACCGTCGATATGCAGCCAGCAATCGCCCTGCACGATCAAATGGAAGCTTGCCTGGGCCAGGCCGTGCGTGCTGGCGTGCCAGTCACCGCAGTAGCGGCCGACGTGAAACAAATTGGTATTGAGTTCAAGGCTATCTAATAACCAATCGACAAGTGTGCTGGACGAATTCATCTAATGGAAAGACTCAAGAGCAAGTAATCGCTACTTTAGCCTATTGAGCGATTTTTTTAGAACCAACAGACTGGCGCACTCGAACCCAACAGGAGACCACTCCATGTCCCGTGTACCGTTGCTCACCCCTGACACCGCCCCGGAAGCGGCGAAACCTTTCCTGGAAAATGCGCAGAAGGCCTCGGGTTTCATTCCTAATCTGCTGGCGGTATTGGCCAATGCACCGGCGGCGCTGGAAACCTATATCACTGTCTCCGGCTTGAATGCCAAGGCCGAACTGAGCCTGGCCGACCGCGAAGTGGTGCAGTTGATTGCTGCTACTACCCACGGGTGCGATTTCTGTGTCGCCGGCCACACCGCCGTTGCGCGCAACAAGGCCAAGCTGCCCGAGAACGTGATCGAGGCCCTGCGCCGGCTGGGTGAGCTGCCTGATACTCGCTATGAGACACTCGCCGCCTTTACCCGCGAAGTGATCGCCACTCGGGGTGATGTCAGCGATGCCGGCTTTGAGGCATTTCTCGCGGCCGGCTATACCAAGGGCCACGCGCTGGAGGTCATCCTGGGCGTAAGCCTGGCAACCCTGTGCAACTTCGCTAACGTGTTTGCCCGTACCCCGCTGAACCCGGAACTGGCGCAGTACCGCTGGGAAAAACCGGCAAGCTGAATCGGCGATGGTCCACCTGCTGTAAAAGGAGAGACATGAATGCTTGACCCAATCTTGAGCCGTTGGCTCGATGTTCAAGCGCAGGCCCTGGATGTGGGCAGTTGCGATCCACAGGAAGTGCTGCCACGCCTGGCAGAAGCCAATATTCTGAAAATCGGTGTGCCCACCCAACTGGGCGGGCTGGGCGGTGACGTGACGGGTGCGGTCGAGGCCATCGCCAATATGGCCAGCCATTCCCTGGCGGCGGCATTTGTGTGCTGGGGCCAGCGCTCGTTTATCGAGTACTTGTTGCAGAGCCCCAATCAGCGCCTGCGCGAACACCTGATGCCGGACCTGCTCAGCGGCAAGTTGGCCGGAGCCACCGGGCTGTCGAATGCGATGAAGTTCATATCGGGTATCGAGTCGTTGCAGATCAGCGCCGAGCCCAACGAGCATGGCTGGACGCTCAACGGTCGTCTGCATTGGGTGACCAACCTGCGCAAAAATGGTTTTGTCGCCGCAGCTGCTATCGAACATGCCGGCGGTGGTACGCCGTTTATCCTGGCGATCCCGGATTCAGTGGCGGGCTTGCAGCGCTCCCGCGATCTGGAGCTGCTTGGGTTGCAATCGAGCAACACCGCTGCCCTTGGCCTGGAAGGCGTGGAGCTGAGCCGTGACTGGTTGCTGCACGAGGACGCGCGCAAGTTCCTGCCGGCAGTGCGCCCGGCGTTTCTTGGCTTGCAGTGCGGCATGTCGATTGGCCTGGCCCGCCGTTCCCTGGCCGAGGTGGCCAATCATCTGGGGGCCAGCCGTACGGTGTTGCGCGAAGAGCTGGAAGCCTTGCGGGCGACGCTGGACCATCTGGTCAGCGAGCTCAAGAGCGGGTTGCTGGCCGGGCGCTTTGCTGCCGAGCCGATCCCCTTGTTCAAGCTGCGCATTGCCCTGGCAGAAACCGCCGCCAGCGCCGTGCAGCTTGAACTGCAGGCCAGTGGCGGCAAGGCCTACCTCACCGCCCACGGCAGTGGTTTTGCGCGGCGCTGGCGCGAGTCGGCATTTGTGCCGATTGTGACGCCCAGCCTGGTGCAACTGCGCACTGAGTTGCAGCGCCAGGCCAACCTATGAGCCAGGCGGTCATGACGGCCCAGGGGATTTGCCTGGGGTATGCCAGCGGCCCGGTACTGCAAGGGTTTGACTTGCAGTTGCAGGCGGGCGAAGTGGTGTCGATCCTGGGGCCCAGCGGCGTGGGCAAATCCAGCCTGCTGCGTGTGCTTGCCGGCTTGCAGCTACCCCAGGCCGGTCGTGTGCACGTGTTGGGCGAACCCTTGAGCGGTCCGCACCCACGGGTGGCGGTGGCCTTTCAGGACCCAAGCCTGTTGCCCTGGTTGAACCTGGAAAAGAACGTCGCCTTTGGCCTGGACTTCGCCCGCCAACCGCACCTGAGTGTTGAAGAGCGCCGCCGTCGTGTCGACCACGCCATCGCGGCGGTAGGCCTGGAACATGCGCGCCAGCAGTTCCCGGCGCAACTGTCCGGCGGCATGGCCCAGCGCACCGCGCTGGCCCGCTGCCTGGCCCGCCAGCCTCAAGTGCTGCTGCTGGATGAGCCCTTCGGCGCGCTGGACGAAGTGACCCGCGCCGACATGCAGCACCTGCTGCTCAAGGTCAACCGTGAGCAAGGTTCGGCGGCGGTATTGATCACCCATGACATCGACGAAGCGCTACTGCTGTCCGACCGCATCCTGCTACTGGGTAACCGCCCGGCACGGACGTTGGGTGAATGGCATATCGACTTGCCGCAACCTCGGGACGAACAGGTCGAGGCCATCGGCGCGCTGCGTATCGATATTCTGAAAACCTTACGGCAGGCGAGCCGCCCTCAACCCAACCCCCTTGAACAACAGGAGCTTAGCCATGTGTCTGGATGACCTGACCCACTCGCGCCGTGACTTTCTCAAACTCTCGGCGGTGCTCAGTGCCGCCGGCGCCTTGCCGCTGTTGAGCAGCCTGCAGGCGCGTGCCGCCAATGAGCCCGACGCGCCGGTGCGTATCGGTTATCTGCCGATCACCGACGCCACGCCGTTGCTGGTTGCCCACAACAACGGCCTGTTCGAAGCCGAAGGCATCAAGGCCGAACGTCCGGTGCTGTTGCGCAGTTGGGCCCAGGTGATCGAGGCGTTCATCTCGGGGCAGGTCAACGTGATTCACCTGCTGTCACCGATGACCGTGTGGGCGCGCTACGGCAGCAAGGTGCCGGCCAAAGTCGTGGCCTGGAACCATGTGGGCGGCTCGGGCCTGACTGTATCGCCAGGCATAACCGACGTGAAGCAACTGGGCGGCAAGTCGGTGGCGATTCCGTTCTGGTACTCGATCCATAACGTGGTTGTGCAACAGCTGTTCCGCGACAACGGCCTCACGCCGGTGACGCGTGCGACCGGCAGTTCGATTGCCGCCAATGAAGTCAACCTGATCGTGTTGCCGCCGTCGGACATGCCGCCCGCACTGGCCAGCAAGCGCATCGACGGCTATATCGTCGCCGAGCCGTTCAACGCGCTGGCCGAGAACCTCAAGGTCGGCCGCGTGCAGCGCTTCACTGGCGACGTATGGCGCAACCACGCGTGCTGTGTGGTGTTCATGCACGAACACGATCTGACCAACCGTCCGGAGTGGTCGCAGAAAGTAGTGAACGCTATCGTCAAGGCCCAGGTGTGGACCCGCGACAACCGCGAAGAGGCGGTGAAGCTCTTGTCCAAGGATGGCCCGAACCGTTACACGCCACACGCCGAGCCGGTGTTGAGCAAAGTCCTGGCCCCGGCTGCCAGCGACCGCGCCGCCTATTTGGCGGACGGTGCGATCCAGCACGCCAATTGGGACGAGCACCGCATCGACTTTCAGCCTTATCCCTTCCCCAGTTACACCGAAGAACTGGTGCGCCGCCTCAAAGACACGCTGATCGAAGGCGACAAGAAGTTTCTTGCCGATCTCGATCCGGCATTCGTCGCCAAGGACCTGGTGGACGACCGTTTCGTGCGTCAAGCGATCGAGGCGGTGGGCGGCATGAAAACCTTCGGCTTGCCGGGCGGCTATGAGCGGCATGAGGAGATTGGCGTTTGAACAACGGTAGAATCCTGGGCTGGTCGCTGGGGTTGAGCGGCTTGGCAGGTTTGATGTTGCTGTGGTGGCTGGGCGTAAAAGTGTTCGGCGAGGCCGACGGCCTGTCGGCGCGTTTTTCGCTGGCGGCCACCGCAAGCAGCCTGTGGGAACTGCTTGGGCGCAGCGAGCTGTACCTGCACATTGCCGTGAGCCTCAAGCGCATTTTTGTCGGGCTGTTTCTCGCACTGTTAGTGGGGGTGCCACTGGGGCTGCTGGTGGGCAGTTCGCGCAGACTGGAAGCGGCGACCACGCCGGCCTTCCAGTTTCTGCGGATGATTTCGCCGTTGTCCTGGATGCCGATCGTGGTGATGCTCATGGGGGTAGGCGACCAGCCGATCTATTTCCTGCTGGCGTTTGCCGCGGTATGGCCGATCGTGCTCAACACCGCAGCCGGCGTGCGTCAACTCGACCCGCGTTGGTTGCAGTTGAGCAAGAGCCTGAGTGCCACGCGCTGGGAGACGTTGCGTCGAGTCATCATTCCTGGTGTGGTCGGGCATGTGCTGACCGGCGTACGCCTGGCCATCGGTATCCTATGGATCGTGCTGGTGCCGTGCGAGATGCTCGGGGTCAGTGCAGGGCTGGGCTATTACATCCTCGATACCCGTGATCGCCTGGCGTATTCGGAGTTGATGGCGATGGTGGTGGTGATCGGGCTGTTGGGGTTCGCGCTGGATGCGCTGGCACGTGGGCTGCACCAGCGCTGGGTGCAGCGGGGATAAACACGCACATTCGAGCGACACACTGTCGCTCGAAGCGCAGGGCAGGGTTAAACCTGAATAACCAGGTCACCTGGCAAGTCTGTGGGGGAGAGAGGGTTTCGTACGTTGGGCGAAGGTTTGTCGAAGACCCCGATACTGATGCTGCCTGTCATCTCGGCCAAGCCCGGAACACCCTCAGTGGTATTCATGTGTGATTGACCGACCAAGGCAAGCCACTTTTCCGTTCCAGAGTTGGCCTGGATCACTTCTGACGCATAGTAATTGAACTCTTCGAGGCGTTGCCTGGAGCCGAACCCTGTCTCGGTGCGGCCTAGTTTTGCGTCTTTATGCCGGGTTAAATAATAGTGATCAAGCGGCAACACCTCGATGCCATGCAACTCGAATTTGGCTTTGAGCTCGTCAAAGGTCGGTTGGGTACGAGGGAGGTTAGGATTGGCAAGGTTGCCGATGCCATCATCCACAATACCCTTGGGCGGTAAGTCGATGACGCCTTCGAAATAGATCTTCTTCACCCCTTCCTGTTTAAATTTTTCAACATTGTCGAAGAGCAACTTAAAGCTGGCCATCTCTTTATGGGACTCTCCGAACACGATGCCATTGGACACTTTCAGTGCCTCTGTGATCACTTCGGCTGCGGGCGCGGTCTTGGAGATTTGCGGCGCCACTATGCGTGGTGGCAGGGCGCCGTCTTTGATGGCGTCATAGGTCTCGTACATTTCCTCGATGAATTTTTTCAGCGTTTCATCTTTGCCGTCACCGCGCAGGAAGTGCCCTGGCTCCAGTTTCCCTTTCATGCTTTCTACGTAGCTGCCTTTGGGCAGCTCCTTTCTTGTGACTTTGCTGCTGATCCTGGGACGTGTAGGTCGACCTATCGGGTCGAATCGATGCGCTTGCGAATGACTTGGGGCGTATGCCACAGGCATGTAAGTATGCGTCGGAACGAACGCCTCAAGAGGCGGGCCGTAAGGCTCCCGAGTGTCCGCATCCACGGCGTACCATTTGCCCTCATGTAGAACGGCAGAGGCTTCCAGGTTTTTGTCACCACGCTTGAACAGGCCGATAGCGACATCATCGAAGGCCGCGCCTGCCTCGATCAGGTCGCTGCCCCTGGCCATGCCTCGCAGACGCTGTATGCCGTCACCGGCTGCGCCGGCACCTGCCAGAGCCAGCTTGCCGGCGCCCACCGCCGCATCGCCTAAACCACCCAGCGGATTGAAAGCGCTCAAGACGTCGGCGCCGATTATTCGGGTGGCGCGCGCCAGTTTGCTGATGGCGTTGCTGGTTTTATGCGCGCCCTTCAGCAATTTTGACGCGGTGCCCACGCCGACAGTGAGAAAACCGAAGACGTCAAATGCCAGATCGACAGCCGCATCTTTATAGTTGCCGTTACGCCAATTGACGATGGCCGTTCTCAGCGGAATCAGATCGAGGATAAATTCGCCGATGGTATTGAGGGTGTCACGGTTCCTCTCCGTAGACGTCCTACCTTCTGCTTGCCGCCTGACGGCGTCACTGTCGATGCCCTGCGCGTTGACTATCATCTGGGCGATGTCGTGGATGCGTGGGTTTTTGAATGTGTTGACAGGGGGGCTTTCTCGGGTCTTTTCGATACCCAGATTATTCAGGTTCTTGCTGAGTGGAAGTGCTTCGATCCTGGTGACTTCATTGGCTATGTATTCATCCGCTGCGATGCGTCCCGAAGAAGCTTTTTTGATAGTCGCGGTGACCGGGTCGAATTCGTAGACGTGTTTCTCGCCCTTGAGCTCTGCTTGCATCAAAACTCTTGGGCTGGTGTGGAACAGTTTGTTTGGCCAAAACGGAATAGGCGAGCTGCGGTAGGTGTTCTCTTGATAAAAACCAAGCTTTGCGTTGTTTAAAATCTCTCGATCTGCGACAGGCAACTGGGTAATGGCATTCATCCACGTGTAATGGTGGATTTTTTTACAATGGGTCGTTACTTCGGCGAATTGTTTATCAAATTCCTGGGGGACGTTGAAGTGTGGGCTGTGGGTGAAAAGAGCGACGGCACCCAGGTTGATGCCCTTGGTGTTATTGCGGATCACCCAGTCGTTGGTGTTGATTTTCAGCCCTTGCATGGTGAGCTCGCGTAGCGAGTAGAGAGGGCCGAGGCGTTGGCCCTTGAGCCCCATCTTGTGATAATTCAGACAAAAGAGTTTGTCATCCAGAGGGAAGTCATCACCCAAGTGCTGCTGGATTCGTTCTTGTGCCATTCTTTCTCGATTCGGCAAGGGTTTGTCGAGCAAAGCGGACGCCTCTTTCAACGCTTCATGTTGAGCATTGAAAGCTGTGCGGGCGTACTCGAAATCCTCCGCGGTGTAGTGTGCGTCGTCGAGGCGGTAAATCACGTCGTTGGCCACACACCAGTCAATCAGTGCATTTTTCTTTGCCGCTTCACTGGCTGGGTATTGCGACGGGTCTGCGCACATCACTTCGGCGAAGTTCATGTTGATCGTCCTGCCGGGCGTGTGAGCTTCGATACCGGCCACCGCGATACATAAGTTCGCCCACGCCTGGCTGTGGCAACGTACTGACGCTGGAATGTCTTTGATCAAAAACTGGGGGGCGACCCGCATCAGCAGCAACCGGGCTGCCAGCGCGGCGGTAGCAGGGGAGGTACGGCCAGTGCTGCTCAGGTGATTGGCAAGGGCCTCAACCACGGAGGCGGGCGATGAGTCCCTGTGGATTTCGACGCCCAAATCAAAGCCGGCCACTATGTTTCGATTGGATTTTTGATCCAGCGCTTCAGGGTCGAGGCTCAAGTGGATGGTCGCCAGCACATAGTCATTGGCGCTGCTGCTTGTGGCAATCCCGCCCACACTGGCTTGAACCGCGGCGCCTAGCGCTGCGGCTTGCGGTGAGTCGAGCAGTTTCTCCAGCGCGGCAGCAGGGTCTTGCATCAGTTGTGGAGACAGGGTGACGGCGTTGGCAAGGTAGTCCAGGGCGCCGACGCCAGGCTTGGGCAGTGGCAAGCCTGGCAGATTCGCGCTATTCGACGCGATGACATTGTAGGCCGTGCGCTGATGTTCAATGCTCAATGGCAGCGTCCAGGCCAGAGCACCACTCAAGTTGCCCAATGGGTGCTTCTGGACGTGCTCGTAGAGGGTCTGGGCAAGCTCCTGCAGCTCTACTCGGGTCTTGGGATAGTAAGGGCTTGCTGCTTTGATGAGCGATTCGAGGCTGGCGGTGCGTGGGGACGCATCGGCGGACGCAAGCGTGAGATGGGTGGACAGGAAATACGCGGCCACGGCTTCTGGCGTTGCGTCTTCGGGCAGTTTCTCCAGCGCCGTATCGAGGGCCTTGGCAAGGTTATGCAGCTCCTGGCGGTCGCTTGATTTTTTTCTCAGTGTCTGGCGTCCATCCGGCAGCGCTGGCTCAGCGGTGGCGGTGGTATCGCCCACCTGAGCGTCAACATCTGGCGGTGTTTGGGGGAGGTCGGTAGATAGCGGCGAAAATTGCAAACTACGAAGTGGGGCAGCATGTTGAATGTTCACAGTCACTCACCTTTCAGGCATGGAAACGTCAACGCTCCAAAAGGCTACATACCTGTAGCTTGAGCGCACTGATTCGTGTGCGCTCTGGGCATTACGGTTCCCACATGGCTACCTGTGGTGTGTGAGAAATCAAGTCAGCAAGACGCGAGGGGATTGCCCTCTCAACGATTAAAACCGACGGCCCGTGTGAGCGCCGAACAAGCCAAAATTTTTGATCGCCTGTAACATGAGACGCAGCCGACCCGGTTCGTCCCGATTTTCGGGTATGTGCGGCGAAACACAGCGGATACATTCTTTAAGGTTCAGGAACTTCGTCATGACCCAAAAGCAACGCTTGAAATACTCGATTCTGATCGCCCTGGCCGTGCTGGCCTCGATGTTCGGCCTGTCCTACCTGCAGAACATTGGCGTGATCAGCGAAAAGACCTTCCAGTACCTGGCCATTGCGATTGCCGTGGTGGTAGTGGTGATCAACGGCATCATGCGTCGCAAGGTCAAGCCGCACTTCTGATCAGCGCGGCGTGACTCAGGCGCGACCTTCGAGCACTTTGGCAGCCTCTTCATGGAGGCTGTAGCTTTTATCGGCATTGAGGGTGATCACGCCCTCGCTGCACAGACGCTTGAGCACCTCGCGCACACTGAGAAACGACAATGGGATGCCCAGCTCCAGCAAGTGGCTGTGCACGCCCCGCACCCCCAGGGTGCGCTGATTGTCGGCGGCGGTGAGGAGGGCGTCGATGACCTTCAGCCGAATCAGGCTGGTGCGCAGACCGAAGCACTTGAGCAAATGGCGAATGCGCTGGTTGCCTTGCTGTTCGGGTGCCTTGCCAAAGTCTTGTGAACCGTTGCCGTAGTTGGCCTCGGCAGTCGGTGAATGTCCATCCGTGGGCACTTGCGGGTTGTACATGCAAAAACTCCTTATCAGAGCCTGATCAGGAAAATGATGGTGCTCTTATTCAATAAGACGAACGAGAGAGCAAAATCATGAAGTGCCGAATGTAGAAAATTTGTCGGTATCAGGTTTGTCACACTGTCGCCGGCCTGGATAAGCCCCATTCGTGGCTAAATTATTCCCGGTTAAATGCGTCCTTACGGTGGGGTAGTTGTATCTACCGAGGGTGTTCAATTTGACTGCGGGGTCTGCGTGATTATTTCCAACGGGTTGTTCAGGGTCTGCGTGGCAGGGGTGTTGCTGGGGCTGAGCTTTGCAGCTTCGGCGCGCGAGCATGTGGCTCAGGCGTCGGCCGATATCCGCCGTACCACTTACGGCGTGCCACATATCCGCGCCAATGACGAGCGTGGCCTGGGCTTTGGCATCGGTTACGCGTATGCCCAGGACAACCTGTGCCTGCTGGCCAATGAAGTGGTCACGGTGAACGGCGAGCGCGCGCGCTATTTCGGCCCCGAGCAGGCCACCCTGGAGGAACGCAACAATCTCGCCAGCGATGTGTTTTTTACCTGGCTCAATACACCCGGCGCGGTGCAGGCATTCTGGCGTGCGCAGACCCCGCAGATCCGCCAGCGTATCGAAGGCTACGTGGCCGGCTATAACCGCTATTTGAAGGAGCAGGGCGCACCTGCACAATGCCAGGCGGCGTGGGTACGACCGTTGGTTAAAGAGGATCTGGTCAAACTGACGCGCCGGTTGCTGGTAGAAGGTGGCATCGGTCAGTTCGCCGAAGCCTTGGTGGGCGCCACGCCACCCCAAGCCATCGCCGGTGTGCAACCCGGCGCGCAGGCATTTGCACAGGCCGCCGCGCATCAGCAACGCTTCAGCCTCGACCGGGGCAGTAATGCCGTCGCGGTGGGGCGTGATCGTTCTTTCAATGGCCGTGGGATGTTGTTGGCCAACCCGCATTTCCCATGGGTGGGTGGCATGCGTTTCTACGAAATGCACCTGACCATCCCCGGCCAGCTGGATGTAATGGGTGCCGCACTGCCAGGGTTACCCGTGGTGAATATCGGCTTCAACCAGCATGTGGCGTGGACGCATACCGTGGACACCTCCAAGCACTTCACCCTGTACCGGCTGACCCTGGACCCCAAGGATTCCACGCGCTATATGCTTGACGGCAAGTCCGTTGCTCTGGATAAAACCACGCTGACCGTGCAGGTCAAACAGGCCGATGGCAGCCTCAAAGACGTTGCCCACACCGTCTACAGTTCGCAGTTCGGCCCCGTGGTGCAATGGCCCGGCAAGCTGGACTGGGACAACAAGTACGCCTTCAGCCTGCGCGACGCGAACCTGGGCAACGACCGCGTGCTGCAACAGTGGCACGCCATGAATCGTGCGGGCAGCATCACTGAGCTGCAAACTGCGGTGCACACCTTTCAGGGCATCCCATGGGTCAACACCCTGGCTGCCGATGATCAGGGCCAGAGCCTGTACATGAACCTGTCGGTCGTACCCAACGTCAGCGCTGCCAAACTGGCGCAATGCAGCGACCCACGGGCCGGCCTGCAAATGATCATGCTCGACGGTAGCCGCAGTGCATGCGCCTGGGACATCGACCCCAAGGCTGCGCAAGCAGGGATCTTCCCGGCGGCGCAGTTACCGCAGCTGCAACGCACCGACTATGTACAGCACTCCAACGACTCCGCCTGGATGGCCAACCCCGAGGCGCCGCTGAGCGGGTTCTCGCCGGTGATTAGCCAGGACAACATCGGCCTGGGTCCGCGTGCACGTTTCGCCCTGCAACGCCTGCAATCCCTGGACAAACAGCCGATCAGCGTCAGCGACCTGCAAAACATGGTCATGGACAACGAGGTGTACCTGGCGGGCCAAGTCATGCCGGACCTGCTCGATTTTTGCGCCAAGCAACTCGGCACCGACGCCGCCGCGCTCCAGCCACTGTGCACCAGCTTGAAAACCTGGGACCGGCGCGCCAACCTCGACAGCGGCATCGGCCTGGTGCACTTCATCAACCTGATGCAGCACCTGCAGCAAACTCCCGATGCCTGGCGTGTCGCCTTCGACCCGGCCCACCCCCTGACCACGCCCCGCGGCCTCGCCATCGATCGCGCGCCGGTGGCCGCCGCCCTGCGTGAAGCCATGCTGGCCTCCAGCGCAGACGTCAACCAACTCGGCCTGAGCCGTTGGGGTGAGATCCAGGTCAGCGGCCAAACCCCCATCCACGGCGGCCCGCAAGAGCTGGGTATCTACAACGCCATGCAAACCGTGCCCCGCGCCGACGGCAAACGCGAGGTCGTCAGCGGTACCAGCTACCTGCAAATCGTCACCTTTGATAACAACGGCCCCAACGCAGTCGGCGTGCTGGCGTTCTCCGAATCCAGCAACCCGGCGTCCCCTTACTCAAAGGACCAGACTCAAGCCTTCTCCGAGAAAAAACTGCGCCCGTTGCCGTTCACCGACGCTCAGATCAAGGCCGATCCGCAGTACCAACTCCACACCGTGAAGGAGTAGGGCAGGCCCGCAACCCCTTGATGCCAGAGCAGAATATTTTTTGAAATCAAGGGGTTGCAGGCATAGGCAAATGAGTACATAATGGCGCCCATCGAACGCAATGAAGCATTAAAAACTTCAATGTATTCAATGAGTTAGAGTATAGGCAAGCTTCACATAGCCCACTCAAGTTTGTATGCGGTGAATGTCAGCGACAAGGACATTGATCGTTTGAGGCCGAGTAGCAAAATGGTTATGCAGCGGATTGCAAATCCGCCTACGCCGGTTCGATTCCGACCTCGGCCTCCACTCTTAGAAACCCCGTAGATTAACGTCTACGGGGTTTTTTATTGCCTGTGATTTGAGAAGTGTTCCGCAACCCTACTCATTGTTGATCGCAATGAGGGGGCAGAACAATGCCAGGGGAGGGTGTGGTTGGCCTTTTGCTCCAGCAGATTGATCCATGTCGAAAGCAGCCTCCAACTCCCCCCAGCCCTGCATACAACGGAGGGGAAAGAGAGAAAGTTCGGTTCTCATGCAGGCCAGCGCTTCGTTTGCTCAGATGGAACTCGACCGTAGTCTGAAGTTAGTCTGAGATGACCGCTGGCTGAGTTACGACAGGTCGGCGTCTTTCTGCCTCGTCGACGATCAGTGCGATGGTTTTTCTGGCGATGGGTGACAACGTGCGGCCGGCATGAAACACGATGGTTTCCGGGATATAGCGCAGATGTATGGGGATCGCGGGCTGGATTTTTTGGATTAGATCAATCAGCACCCCACTCCCCAGATCAGGCGCTAGCCAAGATTGCCAAGTGAGCAGTAGGGCGTCGCTAGTCAGCGTGGCCTGACGCAGGCAGTTCAGCTCATTGCACACCAATGTCCACGGCAGCAGTGTCGTCGAGGGCATTCCGAACAGCGCCCGGGCGTGCACGTCGTCCGTGGTCACGGCAGCCCACGGGTAGGCGAGTAGCTGCTGATACGTCACTGGCTCGACCTGTCGAGCCAGTGGGTGCTCATGGCGACAGAAGATAGAGGCCGGTTGTGGCGGCAAACTCCGAACGTCAAAGCGTGGGTCCACCCCCTGTTCGACCCGCACGCTCGCTACGACAAACTCGATGTCTTCCCGTGCCAGTTGGTTGGCCAGGTGATGCCAGTAATTGACCTCAGGGGTCACCACCAGCTTGGGCGAACTCTTGCGCAAGGCCAGCAGCACGTTGGGAAGGGTGGTGTTGGCGGTCATCATGCCGACGCCGAAGTTGAGTTCACCTCCCTGCCCCCCGGCGATGTCGCTGGCCTCCGCGACCAGCTTGTCGGCGCACGCCAGCATCTCGCGTGCCCGAGCAATGAGCTGGTGACCGGCGAATGTCAGCGTCACTGAACGGGTGTCCCGATCAAACAGGCGTACCCTCAGGTCTTTTTCCAGCGACTGGATGCTACGGCTGAACGCCGTCTGCGAAAGATGGGCTCGCTCTGCGGCCCGGGAGAAGTGTAGTTCCTCTCCAAGCAAGACCAGGTGACGAATTCGCTTCAAGTCAATTAAGTCGCTCAATGCATCAATCACTCTTCATATTTGCATTGGACGGTTGTACCTCACTCCCAGAAACTTCGCCAGAGTTTGCGCTTGGTTGGCAGCCTGTCCGTTTGCGTTTCGATGTCCTGAAACGATGACGGCCGGCTCAACTTTAAAAAAGAGTGAGACCTTCTCGAAGATCTTCAAAGGCATTCACGATCTGCAATTGAGTACAGAGCTCCGTGGTGATCTTGCGGCCTTAGGCCTAATTGGTTGCCGTGAATGGAAAAGGCCTGCCGGCCACCCGATTGCGACGCAATCCGAGTAATCAAGCGTGCGAAGGAGACAAACATGCAAGTGAAAATAGACGCTCTGCAAACCTTGCTGGGCAGCGCGACCCTGTCATGTTCCCAGGCTCAGGCTGACGTCCAGCCGCAGTTCCTCAGTGCCGACGCCAGCGATCCACAGGTCATAGGCTGGATGCAAGGTTCACCGCCGGCGCCGGAAAAGGTCGTGGGGTTCAGCAGCATCCTGCAGTTCCCGCAGACGCGCTGGTCGTTCTCGCATCTGCGCGAGCTGTTGCCAAGCGTGCAGGTCGCGCGTGGAAAGGGAGCAGCCAGCCCGTTACCTCGCGCCGAACGCGAAGACATCGACGCCCTGGTCTTCACTCCACTGGGCAGCGACCGCACTATGACCTGGGAACAGTCATTGAAGGCCAACTACACCGATGGGATCCTGATACTGCACCGTGGGCAGGTGGTCTATGAACGCTACTTCGGCGCGTTGACTGATCAGGGCCAGCACATTGCGATGTCGGTCACCAAATCTTTTATCGGCACCTTGGGGGCGATGCTGGTCGAGGAAGGTAGTATCGACCCACAGGCGAAGGTCAGCCACTACGTTCTGGAGTTGAAGGACAGTGCATTTGGCGATGCCACGGTACGCCAGGTAATGGATATGACAGTCGGTGTTCGCTACTCGGAAGACTACGCCGACCCCAAAGCGGAAATCTGGGAGTACTTGCGAGCCGCCCATATGACGCCGCGGCCGGAGGGGTACGCCGGCGCTACCACGGTGACCGAATACCTGATGAAACTGCGCAAAGAGGGCGAGCACGGTCAGGCCTTTGCTTACAAGACGGTCAATACTGACGTTTTGTCTTGGGTGATCCAGCGCGCAACGGGGAAACCCATCGCGGTCAATCTACAAGAGCGCATCTGGAGCAAGCTGGGCGCCGAGCAGGACGCCTACTTGATCGTCGATGAAGTGGGTACCGCGTTTACCGGTGGCGGTTTCAACACCTCGTTGCGCGACTTGGCCCGTTTCAGCGAGATGATGCGCCTGGGCGGCAAGTTTAACGGCCAGCAGATCGTGCCCAAGAGCGTGATCGCGGATATTCGCGGGGGCGCCAGCCAGCAAGACTTCGCGAAGGCGGGCTATGAGCTACTGCCAAACTGGAGTTATCGCGACATGTGGTGGGTGTCCCACGACACTCATGGCGTCTACTCGGCGCGTGGGCTTCACGGACAAAGCATGTATATCGACCCCAAGGCGAAAATGGTCATTGTGCGTTATGCCTCGCATCCCCTGGCTCGCAGTTCGAACTTCGATCCGACTACCTTGCCCGCCTATCGAGCGGTGGCCAATCACTTGATGGCCAACTCACTATAGTGCGATGAAAAGCGGTAATAGCAGGCATTGGAGAATGGGCGGCAGTGTTCCGCGATGTACCGTTCGCCAATGCTGACTCGTTGATCAGCGCAGGTCTGAACGATTACTTATTTAACTTTTATATTTATACTGGGTGATACTGTGGGCTCGCTAACTAATCCTCAAAAGCCTAGTTTTAGAAGTCGCGCACTGATAGCCTATCTTTTGTTGATCAGGCGAAAATCAGTTTATGGCTCCTTGGACAAACTGCTCAAGAGTTTTCGAAAATCACGAGAGCAGGGTCCTGCAAGACCAACTATTAAAATGCACAAAAAATCTCTATCGAACTCCAGATAGTTGATGGTATCGAAGTCTACAGGCTAGCCCCTAAAGATGACCAAGCAAACTCCAAACATATTTTCTATCTTCATGGTGGTGCTTACGTTTGGCCTATCACATTTTTGCACTGGCGCTTCCTTCAAACGTTAGTCGAAAGATATGGCTATATTATCATAGTGCCGCTTTATCCTCTTGCACCAGAGACTAAATGTAAAATCGTTATTTTTCGCATGTTGTCTATATATAAGCTTGCTTGCTTTAACGCTCGATGTCACGCAATGAATGTAATGGGCGATTCAGCTGGCGGCGGCCTTGCAGTTGCCCTCTGCTACGCGTTGACGGACATCGGATGTATTCAACCTACAAAACTAGTATTGATCTGCCCATGGATGGATGTCACTTTGAGTAACGAGTTGATATCAAGAACGGAGAAGTCAGATCCAATGCTCTGCGCGAGAGGTTTAAGAGCGGCCGGCATGATGTATGCGGGAGGTCTCGGCACGGACCACGACTACGTAAGCCCGATTAACGGAGATCCAGAAAATCTACCTCCGATCCTTATTTTCGCTGGCACGCGCGACATTGCTCACCACGATGCAATAAATTTCTCTGAGAAAATGTTGGCACTCGGAGGTGAGGTTCAGTTGCATATAGGGCGAGGAATGATTCACGTATGGCCAATCTTCCCGATACCTGAAGCGAAACAAGCCATGGATAAAATAGCTTGTTTCCTTTAGCGTTAGTGCGAATGCCAACTGTCAGTTAAATTTGGCGTTCATGCAGGAGGTGGGAAAGTACACGTGAAAAAGTTCATTTTATCGCGGCGTGAGTTTGGCGCTTTAATGGCGCCCGTGTAGATCGGGTTTTCACCAATCGCTGTACAGCTTCCACATGGAATACCTTATAAGATGATGACTATTCATCGTGCATCGCCGGCACCAATTTGGCAGCAATCAAAGAACGCACAGGCATTGTTCGCGTTGCCGATAAGCTTGCCTTTGAGATGCAAAGAGTGAGCGCTTTTAATAAATATCCCCCTGGCTAAATAGCTTTATTTAGACACTAAGATCTCGCGGCTAACGACGGCATTGAAATTGCGATGCTGACTTCATGCTGCAGAGCGAACGGAGGGCGGTTCTTCGTAACGTAAAGCACGGTAATTGTAATATATGGTAGGTATCCCAAGCGCGGTAGGTTCGTCATGCGATTAGCGGCGGTGATGTTGTCGTGCTATGTCTGCGTGAGCGTTCTTTCACCATGCGCATCTGCGGACAATGTAATGCTGAAAAATGGTGACCATATCAGCGGAGACATTATTTTGATGGAGGGCGCAAATCTTGTTCTAAGTACGAGTTACGGAGGCGATATAACGATCAGTAAGGATCAGATTCAGACTTTGGAAAGCAAGCAGCCGCTCATGGTAAGGCAAGTGGGCCAGTTGCAAGGAACGGTTGAATCGATTCGGGCCGGTCCGCGAGGTAATGTGCAGCATGCTGTAGGCGTTGGTTTGAATTTCGTCGACCTTAATAATATCGATCAGATTATGAAACCCCAACCCAACCTCAAGGCTGCAATCTGGAAGGGGAATATTGACCTTGCGCTTCATGCTGAAAAGGTTAAGACAGAGAAGGATAATGTTAACCTGGCAGCACAAACAAGTTTTGTCAGTGGCCCTTGGCGCCATAGCGCGATTGCTCACGTCCGCGAAGACGACGATGAGGTTGCAAGTACGGCAAACTGGAGTGCCGAGTACTCTGTGATTCGTTTCCTCACCGATAGATGGCTTTGGGAAGGCGGCTTGAGTTACAAAAAAGACCAGATCGAAAACCTACAAACTAGGCGAAAAATTGGCACCGGTCCCGGCTACCAATTCTGGGACGATCAATTAGGCAATCTTACCGTTGTTGCACTGCTAAATCGTATGCGATTCGGGTACTCAGGCGGTGGCAGTAATACGTTTTACTTCACATCTGCCCGCTGGGACTTCAAACGATATCTAGTCGGAAGAAAGTTTGAATTTTTCACATCGGGTGAGCTGGGAAGGCCGCTCAGTGATATAGCATACTATGCTTATGACTCTGAGCTAGGTTTGCGCTACAGCGTCACAGAATGGGCTTCCTTAAATTTGAAGTACGAACACGCGGTAGTCGCGGGTAAGTCCGATAATAGCAACTTGGACAGTGCTAGATATACAGCCGGTTTTGGTGTGAACTGGTGATGTATATTTTGGCTGCATCCACGATGCTGAGGCCGGGCGTACTATTTCCTAGCGGCTTAGATACAAAAATCTAGATCCGCCTATGCAGGCGAGCGATGCCTGTCCATTTCAATATCGGGAGATGAAGCGTGAGTCGTAGCAAAAAAATGTTGGGCTGTGCATTTGTTATTGCAGTGGTGGCAGGGGCGCTCTGGGGGGCATGGAAATTTTCATCACCCTCGGTTCAACCCTTTGCTTCGCTAAGACCGCAAGGCGGTCAAGGATCTCCGGACTTGACGGTGCGTTTTCTGGGGGCTGGCACATTGAGCTTCGATGATGGGGAGACAGCAATCATGGAGGACGGTTTTTTCTCACGGCCCAGTATTTTTTCGGTGCTACTGACGCCTATACAGCCTAATGAGCAGCGCATCGATGCGAGTTTGCGCGGCGCTGGCATTTCCAAGCTTGCAGCGATATTCGTCGCGCACTCGCATTACGACCATGTCCTGGACAGTGGCTTGGTGGCTCTCAAAACAGGCGCTACCATATTGGGTACAAAATCGACTGCCAACGCCGTTCTGGGTGCCGGATTACCTCCTGAGCGTATCAAGGTAATCAAAGACGGAGATTCTTTTTTGTTTGGTCAATTTCAAATCAAAGCCTTCGAGACCCCGCATTCACCACATCCCACCTCACCAGGCTTCATAGATCATCCGCTGCACACCCCTGTCCCGGAGGGGGATTTCAAAGTTGGCGAAAACTTCTCATACCTGATCACTCATGGCAGCCGCCGTCTTCTGGTGATCGCCAGTGGTAATTACAGTCCAGGCAAGTTCAAGGATGTCAGGGCAGATGTGGTGTTTCTCGGCATCGGAACTTTAGGTAAACAAACCCCGGAGTTTGTCGCTCAATATTGGCAAGAGACGGTTGTCCAGACGGGCGCTAAAATCGTGATCCCGATCCATTGGGATAATTTTTTTGAGCCCTTGGACCAACCGTTGACCGCTATGCCGCGCATACTGGACGCTTTCGATCAGAGCATGGCCATGTTGCTCCCCCTGGCACAACGGGACGCTGTGAAGGTGCAACTGCCTGTCGCTTTCGCCCCTATCGATCTAGATGCCCGGTAGACATCGAATAGGCCCGCCACACGGTTGGCCTACGGAAGCCACCGCCAAATTATGAGAACGCAAGGACCTAATTTTCCTGGAGAAATACGGGGGCGTCCAAAAAATAGCCCTATGTGCTCGCCCTTGTGTCGGTTGCAGGCAGCAGTAATCAGCCGATGCCGAGTTGTGGGAGAAACCCGGCGCCAGTCACCAGGATGTTGTTGCGTCCATGTTGGCGTGTGGTGAAAAGAATGGCTCCGGCGTTGATCCCAAGGCCAGCTTCCAAGAGATGGCCCAGCGATTTGTATGTATGAAGCGTGCGGGCTATACCCGGCGTGACGGTTTTGACATCTGTGCATTGCACCCCAAGGAGCCGTTGAAGGCCTGTGAGTCGGCGCAATGAGGCCACGGATTTTTATTGCCTGTGATTTGGCAGCGCTTCCAGCGCCCTTATTCAGTGCGTATGGTGGCAAGCGCAGGACTATGTCCGTACTTATCAAAGCTGACCGAGACAACCATGAAACAGAACATTCTTCTTGCAGCCGTTTGCGCTGTACTGATCCAGGGCTGTGCCTCCACCTCCAAAAGCCATGAGGACTCGCCCTCCATGCTCACGACTACCTCGGCTGCTGTAGCCCAGCCAGCTTTACCTGCCTATTACTGGAACCTGGTTTCGGCCAATGATGCTTCGGGTAAACCACTCGTCGCTCTGAACAAAGGCATCGAACGCAAGCTGCGCGTTTCCTTCGGTGACAAGAATCTGAATATCAGCGGTGGCTGCAACGGCCAGTTCGGCGGCTATCAGTATCAGGACGGGGTGTTGAAAGTGCAGTCACTGGCTTCAACGCTTATGGCTTGCGACAAGAGCCTGATGGACCTTGACGCAGAGGTCGCTCGACTGTTCAAGGGCGACCTGCGCGCCGTCATCACCGGCGACAACACGGCGCCGGTGCTGCAACTGACTACCGCCAACGGCTCGGTGCTCAGGCTGCAGGGCGAGGCTACGCCGCAGACGCGTTACGGGAGCAAGGGTGAGGTCAAATTCCTGGAGGTGGCCGCCAAGACCATCAAGTGCAGTCACCCGATGATTCCTGACTATCAGTGCCTTCAAGTGCGCGAGCGACGCTATGACGACGCCGGCCTGCAACTTGCGACCCAGGACGCATGGCATCCGCTGTATCAGCCTATCGAAGGCTTCGAGCATCATGACGGCGTGCGCACTGTGCTGCGGGTCAAGCAATACGAATGGAAAAATCCGCCCGCAGACGCACCTTCAAAGGTCTACGTACTGGATATGGTGGTCGAGCAGGACGCTTCCGGGACTAGTCAGTAACCGAGACCCTAAGCCGGTGACGTTCGAGAAAATGGCCGTTTTTCGACGAGTGACACGTCTAGATCAACGGTTTCAGCTCGGTTGGGGTTGTCACGTGTGTGTTTGCCAACTACCCTGAAAATGTTTGAATTATTACAAACAATTTCGGTTTGGCTTTTTTCGGTCAAACGACTTCAGGATGAGGGACGAAAAAATGTTTTCACACGAAGGTACCGCAATAGAGCTGTTGACCCTGGTTTTCGCCGTGACCGGCGTGCTGTTGATTGCCTGGTTTATTCACCATCAATACGAGCTCAGGTCACGTAAGCGTGTAAAAAAACAACAAGGTGGTAATCAGCAGCCTTCCGCTCAAAACCGCTGATTGAGCATAAATCCGGGCCAGCCATTCGCGCCGGTTTCAGTCCGATGATCCGAGGCTCGGCGTCAGCCACTGGCCTCGGATCTATTGATTCTCTGGGCCTTGACTTCACTTGCGTAGGTTTCAAGCCTTTGCTGCTGGGCCGTGAGTAGCGCGCAGACCTTCGTTAACGTCGCCACGTTATTGGATGCTTCGCCTGTTGCCAATGCTGTCAGTTGCAACACCGACCAGCCGATAACCGCGCTGGCGTCTTCAAGGTCGTAGAACAATTCCTGTTGCGCTGTCCTGGGGCCGTCGAGGTCGTCTATCAAAAGCGTGCACTCTGTGTGGGGTAAAAAGCTTAAGTGTGTACGACAGGGTAGTCATACCGGCGCACAAGGGAAAATTACAGACAAAGAAAAGCCCGCGATGGGGGGCGGGCTAAAGGGGATGTTTTCAGGAGCTGTAGGCACAATAGGCGCTCGCCTGTGAAAGCTTTGTGAAACGCGCTCCTGAATTGAAATGCGCCTACACCGGCGAGATAGTCGCCAGCATCCCGATACCAATGGTCAGCACCAAAAAGCCGAACAGGAAAATTGCCATCTTGGTCATAAGGCCTCCGAAGGGAAGGGGGACGACAGGAATGTCGGGATGGGGCTATTGTCCGCCTGGAGGGGTTTTCAATACAGGCGCAGATAGAAAAGAAAAAACCGTATCAGATTGCCCGTTAGCGCCTGCGCCGCGGCTTTTCAAGCCAACAGTTTTTATAAAGATCAGCGCCGCCCCCTGAGACAGCCACCGCATTTGCCCCTAAGATAGCGCCACTGCATCAACAATAAGAGTGGGTCCACCCTCGATGGAAAGACGCCAGTTCAGCGGTGGCATGCAAGGCAAGAACCTGCGCTACCTCAACGATCCCTCCCGGCAAGCAGCGTTGGTGACCCGCGTCGGTTTCCTGCTGCTTGAACACTTCTCTCTGCCCGCTTTCACCCAGACCCTGGACACGCTGGTGACCGCTAACCTGTTGCGCCCCGAGCTATTTGCTTCGCGCACCTTCGGTTGGGGTGAAGGCGAAGTCGTCAGTGACCTGGGCCTGGTCATCCGCCCCGATGCCAGCCTGGAACCTGCGGTCTTGCCGGACTTGGACCTGCTGGTCATTTGCGGGGGCTTTCGCACCGAACTCAAGGCCAGCGAACCCTTTATCCAGCTGTTGCGCAGCGCGGCGGAGGCGGGTGTCAGCCTGGCGGGTTTGTGGAACGGCTCATGGTTTCTCGGTCGCGCCGGCCTGTTGCAGGGCTATCGCTGCGCCATTCATCCCGAGCATCGTCCGGCGCTGGCGGAGGTATCCAAAGGCGCCCAGGTCACCAGCGAGCCCTACGTGATCGACCGTGATCGCCTCACTGCGTCCAGCCCATCCGGCGCTTTCCACATGGCGCTGGACTGGATCAAGAGCCTGCATGGCAAAGCATTGGTCGAAGGTATCGAAGATATCCTCGCGTTCGAAGAGTCGCGCTATCGCCGTATCAAACCCACCGAAAACGTCTGTGTCAGCGCACCGCTGCGTGAAGTGGTGAAGTTGATGGACGCCAACCTCGAAGAACCGCTGGAACTCGACCAACTCGCCGTCTATGCCGGTCGCTCCCGCCGCCAACTGGAGCGCCTGTTCAAGGAGCAACTGGGAACTACGCCGCAACGCTACTACATGGAATTGCGTGTGACCGAAGCGCGGCGCCTGCTGCAGCATACCGAGCTGTCCCAGGTGGATGTGCTGGTAGCGTGCGGGTTTGTCTCACCGAGCCATTTCAGCAAGTGCTACAGCGCGTATTTCGGATATCGCCCCTCCAAGGAGAAGCGGTTGGTCAGGTAAGCATCTTGAGCTGTCTCAGAACCGCTCCAATCGATAGGGCCGTAACTCAGGCACCCGCTCTCCCGTCGCAAGCTGCCCAACCCTTTCGGCTGTCACCGCCGCCTGCGTCAGCCCCAAATGCTGGTGCCCGAACGCAAGCAGCACTTTGCCGTCGCACACCCGGTCGATGATCGGCAGCGAGTCGGGCAGGGAGGGGCGAAACCCCATCCAGGGGGTGGCTTGGCTGTCGCTCAGGTCGTGACGAAACAGCCCTTTGCTCAGACGGTGCAGTTGCCAGGCCCGTTGCATATTGGCCGGGCGGTCGAGGCCGGCGAATTCGACTGTGCCGGCCAGGCGCAAACCGCCGGACAGGGGGGTCATGATGAATTTGCGCTCCAGCGAAGTGACGGCAAAGGGCAGGCGCTGATGCTCGTGGGGCAGCATCAGGTGATAACCGCGCTCGGTGTCCAGCGGCACCTGTTTGCCGGTCAGTGCGGCGGTGAGTTTGGCCGAGTGCGCACCGCAGGCGATCAGTACTTGGCGTGCCGTCAGTACGCCTTGGTCGGTCATCAGTGAAACGCCGTTGCCCTCCAGGCGTCCATCCAACACGCGCTGCTTCAGAAATTGCACGCCCTCGGCCTTGGCCGCGTTCACCAGTTCGCCCACCACGGTGTACGGGTCGAGAAAGTGCCCGGTAGTGGGGAAGAACAATCCGCCTTGTATCGCGTCGCTCAGTTGTGGCGCGGCCTTGCGCACCGCATCGCCGCTCCAGAAGTTCACCGCTACGCCTTGCTGAGTCATGCGCTGCTGCAACGCATCGATGGCAGCGCGGGATTCGGCGCGCTCAAACACCAGCAGCGAACCGTCTTCACGCAACAAATGCGCTTGCCCAATGGAGTGCAGCAAGCGCTGCCACGCGCCCAGGCTGCCTTCGTTCAATGCACGCAGGCCGGCCACGGTGCGCTGGTAGCTTGCCGGTCGCAGATTCAACAATAGGCGAATAAACCAGGGCAGAGCGCGGGGCAGGTAGGTCCAGTCCAGGCGCAGTGGGCCCATGGGGTCCAGCAGCATGGCCGGCAAGCGCTTGAGGATCGACAGGTCAGCAATGGGGAACACTTGCTCTGTCGCCAGATGACCGGCATTGCCATAGGAGGCGCCCATGCCCGGCGCCTGCGCGTCGACCACCAGCACTTGGCGGCCCTGGCGCGCCAGCTGCAAGGCACAGGCGACGCCGATGATGCCGGCGCCCACCACCACAATGTCTGCTTGATTGGGCTGGGCCATGGCTACGCCTCTCTCTGGCCGTCAAGCAGGCGCCGCAGCCCTAGCGGGTTGTCGTGCCCGAGCGCAGCGGGCAGCAGCGCATCCGGAAAATCCTGATAGCACACCGGCCGCAGGAACCTGTGGATCGCCGCCGTACCCACCGAGGTGCTGCGCGCATCCGAGGTCGCCGGGAAGGGCCCGCCGTGCACCATCGCGTCGCACACTTCAACGCCGGTCGGCCAGCCGTTGACCAGCAGGCGCCCGGCCTTGCGCTCCAGCACGGGCAGCAGGGCCCGGGCTTGTGGCAGATCCAGGTCATCCATATGCAAGGTCGCGGTGAGTTGACCTTCCAGGTGTTCGGATACCCGTCGCACTTGCTCGGCATCGTCGCATTCCACTACTAGCGAGGCGGCGCCGAAGACCTCCGCCTGCAGGTGTTCGTTGCTCAGGAATGCCTGGGCCTGGGTTACGAACAGATGGGTCTGGCCTTGGTTCGGCCCAGCTCCCGCCAGGCCCTTGGCGGCGACTTGGGCGTGCCGGGCCAATGCACTCACGCCGGTTTTGTAGGCGCTGAAAATGCCTGGGGTGAGCATGGTCTGCGCCGGGCACCGTGGAAGCAGATCACTGGCGACCTTGATAAATCGGTCCAGGGCGCTGCCTTTCACGGCGATTACCAAGCCAGGGTTGGTGCAGAACTGGCCGGCACCTTGGTTCAGTGACGCGACGAAACCTTCGGCCAATGCCTCGGCCCGTGCTTCAAGCGCGGCAGGAAACAGGTACACAGGGTTGATCGAACTCATTTCCGCATACACCGGGATAGGCTCCGGGCGTGCCTGGGCAGCCTGGCACAGCGCGACACCACCACTGCGCGAACCGGTAAAGCCTACGGCCTTGATGCGCGGGTCGGTCACCAGTGCGACACCCAACTCGTTACCCGAGCCGTAGAGCAGTGAAAACACGCCCTCGGGCAAGCCGCACTGTTTTACTGCCTGTGCAATGGCACTGCCCACCAGCTCACTAGTGCCAGGGTGGGCGTTGTGAGCTTTAACGATGACCGGGCAGCCCGCCGCCAGCGCCGATGCGGTATCGCCGCCCGCCACGGAGAAGGCCAGGGGAAAGTTGCTGGCACCAAACACCGCTACCGGGCCCAGGGCGATATGGCGCTGGCGCAGGTCGGCACGGGGCAGGGGCTGGCGTTGGGGTTGCGCGTTATCGACCCGTACGTCGAGCCACTCGCCCAGGCGTACAGTGCGTGCAAAGGCGCGCAACTGCCCGCAGGTGCGGCCGCGCTCACCTTCAATACGCGCGCGGGGCAGACCGGTCTCTGTGCTGGCGCGTTCGATCAGCTCATCGCCCAGGGCTTCGATGTTGTCGGCGATGGTTTCAAGAAACCTGGCGCGATCTGCCAGGGACGTTTCGCGATACATATCGAAGGCAGCCCAGGCCAGTGCGCAGGCCTGTCCCACGTGTTCGGTATCGCCGCCGGCGTAGGCGGGTTCCAGTGGCGTGTCGGTGGCTGGGTTGATGGCCCGGATCGCATCGCGACGGCCATGAAGGGATTGCTGACCGATCAGCATCTTGCCTGTCAGAGTCATGGGGGCATCCTGGAAAATAGAGGGTTGTTTTAGGAGCGAGCTTGCTCGCGAAAAAAGTGCATATAACGCGTTTATTCAGGATGAACGCGTTATCGTTAACGACCTTCGCGAGCAAGCCCACCCCTACAGAAAATCAAGCGACGTTTTGTTCCGCCGACCAGTTGGCATACCACTGGCGGAACAGCGCGTACTGCTGCTCGGCATAGCGGCGCTGGGCAGCGCTGAGCACATCGGTTTCGTTGAAGTGCAGGGCGTAGCCCTGATCGCCGTTGAGCACCATCAAATGCTTGTAATACAGCACCAGGTCACAGCCCTCATCGAACGACGACAGCACCGCCAGCGCAGCTTCCAGTTCGCGGGCCTGGCGCCGCGCCTTGGCATCACCCTTGGCGGCCTTTTTGCTCAGGGCCACCAGTTGCAGCACTTCCCGAGGCAAGGCGTTGCCGATGCCGGTGATGGCGCCGGTGGCGTTGCAATTGACGAAGCCGTGCACCACTTGCGTATCGACGCCAACCATCAGCGTTACGTCATCGTCCTGGGAGGTAATGTTTTCTGCGGCGTAGCGCAGGTCGGCGCCGCCGCCGAATTCCTTGAAGCCAATCAGGTTCGGGTGTTCGCGGCGCAGTTCGAAAAACAGATCGGCGCGGGTGGCGAACCCGTAGTAGGGGCTGTTGTAGATCACCGCCGGCAGGTTGGGCGCGGCGTTGAGGATCGCTGCAAAGTGGGCCTTTTGTGCGGTGACCGAAGCCCCACGGGACAGAACACGGGGAATCACCATCAAACCATGGGCGCCGACCTTGGCGGCATGGGCTGCGTGGGATACGGCCTCACGGCTGTTCACCGCGCCGGTGCCGACGATGGTCGGCACGCCGGCCGCGACCAGACGCGCCACGCCTTCCTGGCGCTGGGCCTCGGTGAGCAGCGGCCAATCGCCCATGGAGCCGCAATACACCACTGCGCTCATGCCGATATCAATCAGCTCGCGGCCTTTGGCGACCAGTGCGTCAAAGTCCGGTTGGCGCTCGGCAGTGCAGGGGGTCATCAGGGCGGGCATGCAGCCGGTGAAGATGTTGTCGCTCATGGTGCTAACTCCATTCAGGTTAATAAATAAAAGGCTCAGATGCCCCAGGCAAACGGGTCCTGTTCGTCGATCAGCAAGGTGCTGTCGGCGGTCATGAAGGCGCGGCCGGTGATGAAGGGACGCACGCGTTCGCCTTCCCATTCATAGCGGCCCTGGAAGTGGCTGCCGGTGATGCTGGCTTGTACCCAGGTCTGCCCCGCCGCGAGTTTTCCATCGGCGGCCAGGCACGCGAGCTTGGCGCTGGTGCCGGTGCCGCAGGGGGAGCGGTCATAGGCTTTGCCGGGGCACATCACGAAGTTGCGGCTGTCGGCCTGGGCGTCGTCGGCGAACAGTTCGACATGGTCGATCAACGCGCCGTCTGCGCCGTGAATACCTTGGGCCTCAAGGGCCTTGAGCATCGCCCAGGTGTAGTCGGTCAAGACGTCAACGTTGCTCATCTGCAGGGCCTGGCCGTGGTCCGACACCAGGAAAAACCAGTTGCCGCCCCAGGCGATGTCGCCCAGCACCACGCCATACCCGGGCACCTGCACCGGTACCTGCTGGCGGTAGCGGTAGGCGGGCACGTTGCGCAGGGTTACGCCACCGTCTTCGTGCAGCGTGGCTGCCACCGGGCCTACCGGGGTGTCGATGGTGTGGACACCTGGCGCGATAAGGCCGAGGTAGCGCAGGGAGGCGACCAGGCCGATAGTGCCGTGGCCGCACATGCCGAGGTAGCCGGCATTGTTGAAGAAAATCACTCCACAGGTGGCGCCCGGCGTGACCGGCGCGCAGTACAGTGCACCGACCAGCACATCGTTGCCCCGTGGCTCCAGCAGGCAGGCGCGACGCCATTGATCGTGATGAGTGCGCAGATCTTCAAGCTGCTCGGCGACGGTGGTGCCCGCCAAAGCCGGGAAGCCGTTCATGATCAGGCGCGTGGGTTCGCCACCGGTGTGGGAGTCGATTACATGCAGTCGCTTCATGGAAGGTTCCATCAGTGAGTGGCCGCCGAGAGGGGAGTGTCGTAGTGGCTGTCAGTGACCGCTTCGCTTTCATCGTCTTCGGTCTCCAGGCGCACCAGGTGGGCCGGCACACCGGTGGCGGCGCCCCAGTAGTAGATGCCCAGGGCGCAGGCCGCTACGACCAGCGTGTCAAACGGGTGGCTGATCACACCAATACCGCCAAAGCTGCCGAGCTTGGAGAGCAAAATGGTCACGGCGTAGAAGCCGATCAGCCAGGCCGAAGAGCGCACTTGCTGCTTGAGATTGAGGTGCGCGGTCGGTACCCAGCGTGCACAGAGCAGGTACACCACAAACATCAGGATTTGCAGGCCCAACAGCCATGACACCGTGTTCCAGCCTGACCAATACACGATCAACGCGGCGATGATGAATGATAGCGGGCCCAGTACCGCCATGCCCTTGACCCGGAACGGCCGCGCCATGGCCGGTGCATTGCGGCGCAGAGCGGCGACGGTCACCGGGGCCACGGCGTAGCTCAGGATCAACGCGGCGGATACCACGTTGATCAGCGCTTCCCAGGAAGGGAACGGCAGGGTCCAGAACACCGACAGGCCAAAGGTCAGCCACAGCGCCGGACGCGGGATGCCGGACTTTTCATCGATGCGCGTGAAGATCTTGAAAAAGGTGCCGGTCTGCGCCCAGCCATACACCACGCGCGGGGTGGCGTTCATGTAGATATTGCCGCAGCCGCTGGGGGAGATCACCGCATCGGCCACCACCAGATAAGCCAGCCAACCTACACCCAGCGCCAGAGCGATATCGCGATACGGCAGGGCCAGCTCCTTGCTGATGCCGGCCCAGCCATTGGCGAGCATTTCGGTGGGCACACCGCCGAGGAACGCGGTTTGCAGCAGCACATAGATGGCAGTCGACAACAGCACCGAGAGAATCAGCGCGATGGGAATGGTGCGCTGCGGGTTCTTGACTTCGCTGGCCACCGAAATGATCGGCGTCAGCCCCAGGTAAGCGAAGATTACGCCGCCAGCCGACACCGCCATCTCAATGCCCGAGAGGCCGAACGGTGCAAAACCATGCATCTGGAAGTTCGCCGGTTTGAAGAAGGTGAACAGCACACCGATCACCAGCAACGGCACGATGAACTTGAACACGCTCACCAGGTTATTGGCGATGGCAAAGGTCTTGACGCTGCGGTAGTTGAGGATAAAGAACAGGCATAGCAGCGCGAACTGCACCAGCCAGCCCAGGGTGGTCGGGTCGCTGGAACCGGCCTTGGTCAACTCCGGAAACCACGCTGCAGCGTATTGGCGCGAGGCAACCACTTCAATCGCCACCAGGCTGGAAAACGCGATCAGCGTGATAAAGCCCATCAGGTAGCCCAGCAACGGGCCATGGGAGTACACCGGGTAACGCACTACGCCACCGGCGCGGGGCAGGGCGGCGCCGAGTTCGCAATAGACAATGCCCAGCAACAGCACGGCGAACCCACCCAGCAACCAGGAAAAAATCCCTGCCGGGCCGGCGATGGCCGACACATGACTGGCGGCGAATAACCAACCCGAACCGAAGATGGCTCCCAGCCCGATAAAGGTGAGGTCCATCAGTGACAACTGTTTCTTGAACTTGCCTTGGCCTGACATAGCGGCGCCTTCTTGTGAGTTATTGGATAGGCATGCAGTGGCGCTATCGTGAACCCGCCAGCCCGGCGGCGATTGATGTTTTACGTGGGGATGAATGACGAATTCAGCACAATTTCTCGCACTCGACAGCGCCCGGCACATGGCGCAATCTGCTGGCCGTCGATCAATAAAAGGGCGGTGAAAGTCATGTTGCACAGCGCGTTTGCGAGCCTTCTCCACGGCAGCCGCCCCGACAGCATCGAGCAGCTATTGAACGGGGTAGAGCAGTTATTACCGATGTTCGACGTGCTGCCCAACGCCGCGATTTTTATCAAGGACATCGACGCCCGCTACGTGCTCGCCAACCGCACCCTGGTGCAGCGCTGCGGCCTGAGGCAGTTGCAACCGCTGCTGGGCAAGACCAGCGCCGAGGTGTTCCCTGCGCAACTGGGGCCGGGCTATACCGAGCAGGACAGGCGTGTGCTTGAACAGGGGCGGGTGCTGGAAGACCAGCTTGAATTACACCTCTACGGCACCCGCGAACCCGGCTGGTGCCTCACGCACAAATGGCCGCTGTACAACCGGCTCGGTGCAATCATCGGCTTGGCCGGGATTTCGGTAGACCTGCAATCGGCCAGCGAAACCCATCCGGCTTATCAACGCCTGGCGGCGGTGGATGAACACATCCGCGCCCACTTCAACCGCCGCGTCACCTTGGGTGAGTTGACCCGTATCGCCGGGATTTCCGTGGCGCAACTGGAGCGCTACTGCAAACGCGTTTTCCACCTGACGCCGCGGCAAATGATCCAGAAAGTACGTCTGGAACATGCCCGGCGGCTGTTGCATAGCGAGCTGCCGATTACCGAGGTGGCGTTGCAGTGTGGGTACACCGACCACAGCGCGTTTACCCGCCAGTTCAAGGCATCGACCGGGTTCACCCCGAGGCAGTACAGGCAAGCCACGCAAGGCGGCAGGGCAGGTGAATGTCTTATGTAGGAGCGAGCTTGCTCGCGAAAAACCTCAACGATAACGCGCGCTTTCTGAATGAACGCGGCGCCTGTGAGTTTTTCGCGAGCAAGCTCGCTCCTACAAGATAAGCGTCCTATTGCAATGCAACGAATAGCGCCCAAGCCCCTCATATGCTTACACCGACCCTTTTCACCACGACAGGTACCGAGCTTATGACCGCGGCGAACAACGATCATGTGAACTGGCTGGTGCAACAATCCATGCTGCACGCGGCGCGGCAGCGGGCCAAGCTCTACTCCGGGCAAGGGCGCTTGTGGCAGCAGCCCTACGCGCATACCCGGCCGCGTGATGCGTCAGCCTTGTCGTCAGTGTGGTTCACCGCCTACCCGGCGTCGATTGTCACCCGCGAAGGCGGCACGGTGCTCGAAGCGCTGGGGGATGAAACCCTGTGGCATGCCTTGTCGAAAATCGGCATTCAAGGCATTCACAACGGCCCATTGAAAAAGTCTGGTGGCTTGGCTGGCACCGAACACACCCCGACCATCGATGGCAATTTTGACCGCATCAGCTTCGACATCGACCCGCAACTGGGCACCGAGGCGCAGTTGCAGGCCTTGACGCGCATGGCCGCCGCGCACAATGCGGTGATCATCGACGATGTAATCCCATCCCACACCGGCAAGGGCGCGGACTTTCGCCTCGCGGAGATGGCCTACGAGGACTACCCCGGGCTGTACCACATGGTGGAAATCCGTGAGGAAGATTGGCCGTTGCTGCCGGACGTGGTCGAGGGCCGTGATGCGCAGAACCTCAGCCCGATGCAGGTGGATGCGCTGCGCGACAAGCACTACATCGTTGGCCAGTTGCAGCGGGTGATCTTCTTCGAACCCGGGGTAAAGGAAACCGACTGGAGCGCCACGCCAGAGGTGGTCGGCGTGGATGGCAAACCACGGCGATGGGTGTACCTGCATTACTTCAAGGAAGGCCAACCGTCGCTCAATTGGCTGGACCCCTCGTTCGCCGCGCAGCAGATGATCATCGGTGATGCGTTGCACGCCATTGATGTGATGGGCGCAAAGATCCTGCGCCTGGACGCCAACGGTTTTCTCGGTGTGGAGCGCAAGCTCGATGGTACGGCCTGGTCGGAAAGCCATCCGCTGTCGATCACCGGCAACCAGTTGCTCGGCGGCGCAATTCGCAAGGCCGGTGGTTTCAGCTTCCAGGAACTCAACCTGACTGTGGATGACATTGCCTCCATGTCCCACGGCGGTGCAGACCTGTCATACGACTTCATCACCCGGCCGGCCTACCAGCACGCGTTGCTGATGGGCGACACCGAATTCCTGCGCCTGATGCTGCGCCAGATGCACACGCTGGGCATCGACCCGGGTTCGTTGATCCACGCGCTGCAGAACCACGACGAACTGACCCTGGAACTGGTGCATTTCTGGACGCTGCACGCCCATGACACCTTCCTGTTCCAGGGCCAGACTTTTCCCGGCAACATCCTGCGCGAGCATATCCGCGAGCAGATGTACGAACGCCTGACCGGTGAACATGCGCCGTACAACCTCAAGTTCGTCACCAACGGCGTGTCCTGCACCACGGTCAGCATCATCACTGCTGCCTTGGGCATTCGTGACCTTGAGGCGATTACCCAGGCTGATACCCAGCAGATTCGCCAGATCCATTTGCTGCTGGTGATGTACAACGCCATGCAGCCTGGGGTGTTCGCGTTATCCGGCTGGGACCTGGTGGGCGCGCTGCCGTTGGCGGCCGAAGACGTGGCGCACCTGATGGCCGATGGTGATACCCGCTGGATACATCGCGGCGCTTACGATCTGGTGGACCTGAACCCCGAGGCCGAGCTGTCGGCCGGGCAGATGCCGCGCTCCAAAAGCCTGTACGGCAGCCTGAACCACCAGTTGCAGGATCCGGATTCATTCGCTTCGCAACTGCAGAAAATCCTCAGCGTACGCCGCGCCTACGACATCGCCGCGAGCCGTCAGATCCTGATACCGGATGTCGAGCATCCGGGGTTGCTGGTCATGGTTCACGAACTGCCGGCGGGTAAGGGGACGCAGATCACTGCGCTGAACTTTGGTGCCACGCCGATCACCGAATCCCTGCACCTGCCTAACATCGCGCCGGGGCCGGTGGTGGATATCATCAATGAGCGTGTAGAAGGGGACCTGACAGAGGAGGGCACGTTCACGATTACGCTGGATGCCTATGAAGGGCTGGCATTGCGGGTAGTGAGCAGCACGCCGATGTAAATGGATATTGGCCCGACGTAGGAGCGAGCTTGCTCGCTCCTACACCTGGCATTATGGCAAGCCGATCAATGATGCTTATTCTTGTGCTTATGCTTGTTGCCTTTGTGCTTGGCGCCGCCTGAGCGATGATCGCTCTCGTCATCGGCCAGGTTATTACCCAGCGCGCCACCGGCTGCACCACCGACGCCTGCGCCGATGGTCGAACCGGTGGTGCCGCCCAGGCGATTGCCAATCAGCGACCCGCCTGCCGAACCCAAACCGCCGCCAATCGCCGCTTCGGTTTTATTGCCCTTTTGCGCGCCAACCGCGCCACCGGCGGCGCCGCCCACGCCTGCACCGATAGCCGCGCCGGTCGAACCGCCGAGCTGTTGGCCTACCACATTGCCCAACGCGCCGCCGACACCGCCGCCCAGCGCGGCAGTGCCATCTCCGGCGGCCAGGGCCCCTTGGGAAATCAGGATGCCCAATGCCAGGGCAGGGAATGTCATTTTCATTTTTTTGTACCTCAAGGGCTGTCTCAGGCGCTCACGGGTTAAAGCACGCCTGGCATTCAGATTAGAGCACATGCGGTATCACTGCGGTTTTTGCGATAGTCATTGGCGCAAGAAAAAATTTCTTGCAGCCCTCTTGAATTCCGTTTCCTCGTCCATAAATTTTTGATCACGCGATGCCGAATGCGGGTCGCGTACTAAATCACTTGGAGAAACTCAGGAGATTTTAAAATGGCTACTACCCTTTCGTTGGCACCACTGTTCCGTCAATCGGTGGGCTTTGACCGCTTCAATGACCTGTTCGAGTCGGCGCTGCGTAGCGAGGCTCCGAACTCCTATCCACCTCACAACGTGGAAAAGCACGGTGACGACGCGTACCGCATTGTCATCGCCGTCGCTGGCCTGACCGAGGAGGATCTGGATATCCAGGTCGAAAGGGGCGTCTTGACGGTTTCCGGCGGTAAACGCGAAACCGACGATAAGGTCGCTTACCTGCACCAAGGCATTGCTCAACGTGCCTTCCGGTTGTCGTTCCGCCTGGCGGACCACATCGAAGTGCGCGGCGCAGCCCTGACCAATGGTTTGCTGAGCATCGACCTGCAGCGCGAGGTGCCTGAAGAGGCCAAGCCCAAACGCATCACGATTGGTGGCGAAAGCAAGCCTGAACTGCGTCAGGTAAGTGTGCAGTAAAGCAAACGGCGGTAAAAAGGCGCTCTACGGAGCGCCTTTTTTGTGGGCGTTAACCCTCGCCCTTGATCGCAAACAACTTCCTGGCTTCGGCAAAACACTTCTCGGCAATGGCCGAGCGTGGTTCGGTCTTGCGCATCACCATGCCCAGGGGCGCGAGGACGCTGGCGTCCGGCAGGTTGATGAACGCCAGGTTCTCGATCGGGCTTTCCAGGCCGCTGTCCAACGGCATGATCGCGCAGCAGAAGCCTTCGTGGATCGCCTGGAACAGTTGATAGGTGGAATCGCTTTCGAGGATCGGCTGCGGATCCAGGCCACGGCTGCGGAAACTCAGGTCGATGGATTTGCGGTAGTGCATGCCGTTGCTGATCATCCCCAATGGCAGTTCGGCGGCGTCTTCCCAGCTCATTTGGGTGCCTTCGAAATGGAAGTGGCGGGTGTCGTAGAGCAGCCCGACACGGGTCTCGCCCATTTCAAAAAAATCCAGATAGTTGGGATTGACGTGGTCCAGGTAGCACACACCCAGGTCCAGCTGGTTGGTGCCCAGCGCTTCGATGATCCTGTCCGAACTCATGGATGTGAGGCTGAACTTGAGTTCCGGGAAGGTGTGGGACAAGTCCTGAATGAAACGGATCGGGTTGAAGCCGCTCAGGGGCACCAGGCCCAGGCGCAGGTTACCGACCAGTTGGCCACGGCATGCGGCGGCTTCGGCAAACAGGCCGTCATGGGCAGCGAGCAGCGTCCTCGCCCAGGCCAGCACACGCTCGCCGGCTTCGGTGAAGCCTTCAAAGCGCTGGCCGCGGGTGACCAGCTCCAGGCCAAGCTCATCTTCCAGGTTGCGCAGGCGCATCGACAGGGTCGGCTGGGTGATATGGCAGCGTGCAGCAGCCTGGCCGAAGTGCCGGGTCTGCTCCAGCGCGATCAGGAATTTGAGTTGCTTTATGTCCATTAATGCACCTGCCTGGGAATAAGTGAAAAGCCGTTCATGGCGCAAGGTGCTGGAACCCCGCGCAACCCGGCGAATGAATGAGCAGACGATCTCATTGTAACGGCAGGCACGTCCAATCACCTGTATTGACAGAGTGATTGATGCACTCGATAGCAGTCCAGGGCCGGCAGTAAAAGCCGTGATAGAAACGCTCGATAACCCGGTCAGTCGTAACGATTAGACAGCCATCGTTTCAGCGCTTTAGCCTCAGGCCATTGTTTTGATAATTGCCTGCCGGAGAATCACATGAGCGTCACGTCGGATGCATTGTTTGTACCCCTGAATATTGCCGTGTTGACGGTCAGCGATACCCGCGAATATGCCAATGACACCTCCGGGCAATTGCTGGTCAGTCGCCTGTTGGAAGCTGGGCACAGCCTGTTGGAGCGCAACCTGCTCAAGGATGACCTGTACAAAATTCGCGCCCAGGTGGCGGCCTGGATCGCCGATGAGCGCGTGCAGGTGGTGTTGATTACCGGCGGCACGGGGTTTACCGGCCGCGACAGCACCCCCGAGGCGGTGGGCTGTTTGCTGGATAAGCACATTGATGGTTTTGGTGAGCTGTTCCGTGCGATCTCGATTCTTGATATTGGTACGTCCACGGTGCAGAGCCGCGCCTTGGCCGGGCTGGCCAACGGCACGCTGGTGTGCTGCCTGCCGGGCTCGACGGGTGCTTGTCGTACTGCCTGGGAAGGTATTCTGGCCGAGCAGCTCGATGCGCGCCACCGACCATGTAACTTCGTGCCGCACCTCAAGCCGGTGGCTCTGTGCGGCACGCGAGGATGAGGCGCGCCGCGCTGATGTCGGTGGAGGAGGCCATTGCTGCGTTGTTGGCCCTGGCCGAGGAGCATCGCCTGCACGACAGCGAGCCGGTGCTGCTCAGCGATGCCCGGCAACGGGTGCTGGCCAATGACCTGGTGGCGAGCCTGGACCTGCCGCCCTGGCCCAACAGTGCCATGGACGGCTACGCCCTGAACCTCACAGACTGGCACGGCCAGCCACTGCCGGTGTCGCAGCAGATCTTCGCCGGTCAAGCGCCTGAACCGCTGCAGCCCGGTACCTGTGCGCGCATCTTCACCGGCGCACCGGTGCCGGACGGGGCCAACTGCATCGAAATGCAGGAGAACGCCGAGGTGCTGGACGATGCGCGTGTGCGCTTTACCCAGCCGCTGCGCGAGGGCCAGAATATCCGCACCCAAGGCCAGGAAAACCGCGCCGGTGAGGTATTACTGCATGCCGGCAAGCGACTCGGCCCTTTCGAGCTGGCCGTCGCGGCAGCCCAGGGCTGCACCCATGTGTCGGTGGTACGCCGGCCACGGGTGGCGCTGCTGTCCACCGGCGATGAACTGGCCGAGCCGGGCACACCGCTCAAGCCTGGCTGCATCTACAACAGCAATCGAACTTTGCTCAGCCATTGGCTGGGGGCACTGGGTTGTGAGGTCATCGACGGCGGCATTCTCCCCGACCAGTCGCAACTGACTCGGCTCAAGCTGGAGCAGCTGCAACAGGCGGCCGACCTGATCCTGACCACCGGCGGCGTGTCGGCCGGCGATGCCGATTGCCTCGGCCAGGTACTGCGTGAATGCGGCAAGCCATTGTTCTGGAAACTTGCGATCAAACCGGGCAAACCCCTGACCGTCGGTTCGTTTGGCCGAGTGCCGGTGATTGGCCTGCCCGGCAACCCGGCCTCGGCACTGGTGACCTTCGGCTTGCTGGCCCGGGCTTATCTACTGCGTATCCAGGGGGTCGATGATGTCACGCCGATGAGCTTTGAGGTGTATGTGGGGTTTGACTGGCCCAAGGCCGGCAGTCGCCGCGAGTACCTGCGAGCCAGGATCGAGGCGGGCAGGGCGGTGCTGTATCCGAACCAGAGTTCCGGGGTGATGCTGGGTGCGTCGTGGGCGGATGGGTTGGTTGAAATTTGCGAGGGCAGCACGTTGCAGGCCGGTGATACGGCGCGGTTTATACCGTTCTCTGAGTTGTTCTGATTCGGGCACGCTAATGCCAGTCAGTTAAGGCTTTTGCAGGAGCGATGTACGCTTAACTGAGTACCCAGCGCTCCTGCGCCAGGCGGTCACTTTCCCGTCCTTCTACCCAACGCTCTCCAGCTGGCGTTTGCTCCCGCTTCCAGAACGGCGCCCGAGTCTTGAGGTAGTCCATCAGGAACGCGCAGGCTTCAAAGGCCGCCAGGCGATGTTGGCTGGCGACGCCGACGAAGACGATGGGCTCACCCACCTTCAGCGGGCCCACACGATGAACGATGCTTACCCGCTGTAGCGGCCAGCGTTCATGGGCTTGATCAACGATCAACTGCAGTGCGCGCTCGGTCATGCCGGGGTAATGCTCAAGGAACAATGCGCTGACCTGATCGCCCTGGTTGATATCGCGTACATACCCCACGAACGTGGCCACGGCGCCAACGCCGGGGTCTTCGGCGTGCACGCTGCGGGTCAGTTCACCCAGGTCCAACAGTTCGGTCTGCACCTGAATCGGCATGGGTCAGCCTCCGGTCACTTGGGGGAAGAACGCAATTTCGTCGAAGTCTTCGATCAGCGCTTGCGGTGTGCAGAGTTCCTGGTTCAGCGCGCACATCAGGCTGGTTTCACCCAGCACTTGCTGCCAGGTCTCACCGCGGGCGCATAGCAATTGCCTGACGTCTGCAATGGTGCGCAGGGACTCATCCAATACGAGCTTTTCACCGCCAACGCCCAGTTGTTCACGGTAGCGCGCAAAGTAGTTGATCAGAATCATTGGGCGTCTCCTGCAATGAAGGTGCCTGATTTGCCGCCGTGTTTTTTCAGCAGCTGGATTCGGTCGATGACCATGCCCCGATCCACGGCCTTGCACATGTCATAGATCGTCAAGGCTGCCACGCTGGCGGCGGTCAGGGCTTCGAGTTCGACGCCGGTCTGGCCGTTGAGCCGGCAGGTGCTGAGGATCTGCACTCTGTCAGGCTCGATGGCGCGCAGTTCGAGGTGGATCGAACTGAGCATCAGCGGGTGGCACAGCGGGATCAGCTCATGGGTTTTCTTCGCGGCCATGATCCCGGCGATACGTGCCACGGCAAACACATCGCCCTTGGGATGGCCGTTGGCCTGGATCAGTTGCAAGGTGGCCGGCAACATGTGCACCCAAGCCTGGGCCTGGGCTTCGCGGGTGGTAGCGGCTTTGTCGGTGACGTCGACCATGCTGGCTCGGCCTGCGGCGTCCAGATGGGTCAGGGTAGGCGAGTGTTCGTGCATGGGGTACCTCGGGTCAACTGAGTACAAAGAAAGAGAGGCCGGCCAGCTAGCCGCCGGTCATGTTCATGAAACGCACCACCTGCACGTCATCGTTGAGCTCGAAGTTGTGTCGATACGGCTTGATCTTCATCGACTCGAGAATGGCGTGCTCCAGCCGTTGCGGTTCACCCGGGTAACGGCGCAGCACCTCCTTGAGGTCGACCGAATGCTCGTTGCCCAGGCACAGCAGCAAGCGGCCTTCAACGGTCAGCCGCACGCGGTTGCAGGTGCCGCAGAAGTTGTGGCTGTGGGGGGAAATAAAGCCCAGGCGGATATGCGGTGCTTCGGCCAGGCGCCAGTAGCGTGAAGGGCCCTGGGTCGATTCGGCCGAGTCGATCAGGGTGTAGCGTTCGGCGATGCGCTCGCGCACTTGCGCGCTGGAATAGAAAGCCTCGGCACGGCTGTGTTCGCTGATCACGCCCAGGGGCATTTCCTCGATAAAGCTGATATCCACGCCGCGTTCGATGGCGAACGCTACCAGGTCGTTGATCTCGTGATCGTTGCGGCCTTTCATCACCACGCAATTGAGTTTGGTGTGTTGAAAACCCGCAGCATTCGCAGCGTCAATACCGGCGATGACTTTGGCCAGATCGCCGGTGCGCGTCAGTTCGCGAAAGCGCTGGGGATCAAGGCTGTCGAGGCTGATGTTCAGGCGCTTCACGCCAGCCTCGAACAAGGGGGCGGCGAGCTTGCCCAACTGCGAGCCGTTGGTGGTCATGCACAGCTCGCGCAGGCCGGGGAGGGCGGCGATGCGCTGGCACAGGTCAACCACACCTGGGCGAATCAGCGGCTCGCCGCCGGTCAGGCGGATTTTGCGAGTGCCCAGGGTGACGAAGCTTTCAGCCAGTTGATACAGCTCCTCCAGGGTGAGGATGCGCTGGCGCGGCAGGAACTGCATGTCTTCGGCCATGCAATACACACAACGGAAATCGCAGCGGTCGGTCACCGACATTCTGAGATAGTCGACCCGGCGAGAAAAACTATCCATCAGGATTTTATCGGTCATGGAAACCTCCGGCTGCGACTCAATAAGAGCGTAGCCATGGCGTTGTTTTTGAGCGCTCGACAGAGATGAGAGCCTTATTTGATTCAAGCCTAAAGTTGTTTTTCAAGGGCGTCTAATCACTATTAACAACTGAGTGATCGATGAAATCTATAGCGATTTTATTTGAGCTTTTTAGGTTCGTATCACTATGAAAAATAAAGATTTTAATGTTGATAGATGGTGTCGATGGCGTGGTCGTTATTTGTGATTAGACAGATGTTTTTGCAGGGCCTAGCCTGAATATGTAAACCGATTTCCAGACCGTGGAAAGATCGGTGCAAACACTGTTTGCGTTCTGCAATGCCTGAAAATAACCATCAATAAAGGCTTTAAGTTAGGCGCTGCCTATGCGTGAAGTCCTGGAGAAACATCATGAGCGAAGTTGAACGTTATAAACCGTACAAGGGGGCCGCCGCCGGTTGGGGCGCGCTGATCGCGGTGACGAAAAACTGGCTGGGCAGTGAAAACGCGCTCAAGAACATCCGTGCGATGCTCAAGACCAACCAGAACGGCGGTTTTGACTGTCCCGGTTGCGCCTGGGGCGAGTCGCCGGAAAGCGGCATGGTCAAGTTCTGCGAGAACGGCGCTAAGGCGGTCAACTGGGAAGCCACCGGGCGCCTGGTCAATCCGGCGTTCTTCAACAAATACACGGTGTCGTCGCTGGCAGCGCAAAGTGACTATTGGCTCGAATACCAGGGCCGCCTGACACACCCAATGCGCTATGACGACTCGCTGGACCGTTATGTCGAAATCACTTGGGACGATGCCTTTGCCCTGATCGCCAAGCACCTCAACGAACTGGAGTCGCCGGACCAGGCCGAGTTCTATACCTCGGGGCGCGCCAGTAACGAAGCGGCTTATTTGTACCAACTGTTCGTTCGCGCCTACGGTACCAACAACTTTCCCGACTGTTCGAACATGTGCCACGAAGCCAGCGGCCTGGGCATGGACGACAGTGTTGGCGTGGGCAAAGGCACGGTGACCTTCGATGACCTGGAAGAAGCCGACGCGATTTTCGTCATCGGCCAGAACCCCGGCACCAACCACCCACGTATGCTCGAACCGCTGCGCGAGGCGGTAAAGCGCGGTGCCCAGGTGATCTGTTTCAACCCGCTCAAGGAACGTGGGCTGGAGCGTTTCCAACACCCGCAGCATCCCCTGGAGATGCTCACCAACGGTTCCGAACCTACCTCGTCGGCGTACTTTCGCCCGGCCTTGGGCGGCGACATGGCGGCCTTTCGTGGTATCGCCAAGTTCCTGCTCAAATGGGAACGTGAAGCCCTGGAGAACGATGGCGAGGCAGTCTTCGACCGCGCTTTCATTGCCCAGCACACCTCGGGCCTGGAGCACTATCTGGCGCAAGTGGACGCCACCTCATGGGAGCATATCGTCGAGCAATCGGGCCTGAGCCTTGAGGATATCGAGCTGGCCGCACGCATGTACCGACGCGCCAAGCGGGTGATCATGTGCTGGGCGATGGGCGTGACCCAGCACACACACTCGGTGCTGACCGTGCAGGAAATCATCAACGTGCAACTGTTGCGTGGCAATATCGGCCGGCCAGGGGCGGGGCTATCGCCCGTGCGTGGCCACAGCAACGTGCAGGGCGACCGCACCATGGGCATCAACGAACTGGCGCCGCCGGAGTTGATCAACGCATTGGAAGCACGCTTTGACTTCAAGGTCCCGCGCCGCCATGGTCACAACACGGTCATGGCGATTGCGGCCATGGAAGAAGGGCGCGCCAAGGTCTTCATCGGCCTGGGCGGCAATTTTGCCCAAGCGACGCCGGACACCCCGCGCACCCACGCGGCATTGCGCAAGTGCGACCTCACTGTGCACATCGCTACCAAGCTCAACCGCAGCCATCTGGTGACGGGCCGCGAAGCCTTGATCCTGCCGTGCCTGGGCCGCACCGATATCGACATCCAGGAACAAGGCCCGCAAGGCGTGACCGTTGAAGACACCTTCAGCATGGTGCACATCTCCCACGGCCAGCTGAAACCCAAGTCGCCGCTGATGCGTTCGGAACCCGCCATCATTGCCGGGATCGCCAATGCGACCCTGGGCAATCACCCGATTGACTGGCTGTGGACGGTGGCCGACTACGGCCGCATCCGCGACTTGATTGCCGACACCATTCCCGGCTTCAAGGACTTCAACACCAAACTGCTGCATCCGGGCGGCTTTCATCTGGGCAACGACGCAGCGCGACGCATCTGGAAAACCGACAGCGGCAAAGCCCAGTTTGTCTCCAGCGTGTTGCCGGCGCACCTGGTCAGCGAAGGCGTGCGCAATCTGGACGTCAAGCCGGAGCTGATCCTGCAGACCATGCGTTCCCACGACCAGTACAACACCACCCTGTACGGGCTCGATGACCGTTATCGCGGTGTCTATGGCATGCGCGATGTGGTGTTCGTCAATGAACAGGACATCCGCAAGCTGGGCTACGAGCCGGGGCAGAAAGTCGACATGGTCTCGCTGTGGGGCGATGGCCGTGAGCGTCGGGTCAGCGGCTTCACCTTGATCGCCTATGACATTCCCGCCGGGCAGGCCGCCGCCTATTACCCCGAAACCAACCCGTTGGTGCCGCTGGAAAGCTATGGCGACCGTACGTTTACCCCGACGTCGAAGTTCATCGCCATCCGGCTTGAACCCGCGCCGGTCAGCAATCTGATCCAGTCCCACGGCGCTTGAGTCGTACCGGGGCGGCCAGTATGGCGCCCTGGTTTTCCCTGATCACTGCACATCCGCTTGCCCCAGGCCACCAGGCCAGAGGCACGCCGATCTGGGTGCGCGTGCGCATCAAGTTTCCATAAGGGTATTGCCATGTTAAATATCGAGGCGCTGGACCTTGCGCGAATTCAATTCGCCTTCACGGTCTCGTTTCACATTATTTTCCCCGCTATCACCATCGGCCTGGCCAGTTTCCTGGCGGTGCTCGAAGGCTTGTGGCTGAGAACCAACAACGCGGTCTACAAGGACCTGTATCACTTCTGGTCGAAGATCTTCGCCGTCAACTTCGGCATGGGCGTGGTCTCGGGCCTGGTCATGGCCTACGAGTTCGGCACCAATTGGAGTCGTTTCTCGGACTTTGCCGGCAGCATCACCGGGCCGTTGCTCACCTATGAGGTGCTGACGGCGTTCTTCCTGGAAGCGGGTTTCCTCGGGGTCATGCTGTTTGGCTGGAACCGGGTGGGGCGCGGTTTGCACTTCTTTTCTACGGTGATGGTCGCCATCGGGACGTTGATCTCGACGTTCTGGATCCTGGCGTCCAACAGCTGGATGCAAACGCCCCAGGGCTTCTCCATCGTCGATGGCCGGGTGGTGCCGCTGGACTGGTTCGCCATCGTCTTCAACCCGTCGTTCCCGTTCCGCCTGGCGCATATGGCAATCGCTGCCTTTGTTGCCACGGCGTTCTTCGTCGGCTCATCGGCGGCCTGGCACTTGCTGCGTAAAAACGACACTCCGGCAGTGCGTAAAATGCTCTCGATGGCGTTGTGGATGGCGTTGATCGTGGCTCCGATCCAGGCGGTCGTCGGTGATGCCCATGGTTTGAACACTCTGGAGCACCAGCCGGCGAAAATTGCTGCGATTGAAGGGCATTGGGAAAACGTCGGTAACGGCGCGACGCCGCTGGTGTTGTTTGGCATCCCTGACATGCAGGCCGAGAAGACCCGCTTTGCAATCGAAGTGCCGTACCTGGGTAGCCTGATCCTCACCCACAGCCTGGACAAACAGATCCCGGCGCTCAAGAGCTTCCCCAAGGAAGACCGGCCGAACTCGACCATCATCTTTTTCAGCTTCCGCATCATGGCCGGACTGGGCATGTTGATGATCCTTACTGGCTTGCTGGGCTTCGCCTTGCGGCGTAACGGCGCGCTGTATCGCAATCGCCTGTTCCTGCGCCTGGTGTTGTTCATGGGGCCGACCGGGCTGATCGCCATGCTGGCCGGCTGGATCACCACTGAAGTAGGGCGCCAGCCGTGGGTGGTTTACGGGCTGATGCGTACCGCAGACGCGGCGTCCAATCACAGCGTCACGCAATTGAGCATCTCCCTGGCGTTGTTTGTGCTGATCTACTTTTCGGTATTTGCCGTGGGTATCGGCTACATGATGAAGCTGGTGCGCAAGGGCCCGCAGCCCCATCACGACCATCCGCCACAGGGCGGCCCCGGCCAGGAGCGCACACCACGCCGCCCCCTGTCCGCCGTCACCGAGACGCTCGCGTCCGGCGACCACACCAACTGATCAAGGGGATTGCACATGGGCATTGTAGGTATAGACCTGTCGTTGATCTGGGGCGTGATCATTGCCTTCGGGGTGATGATGTACGTGATCATGGATGGCTTCGATTTGGGCCTGGGCATCCTGTTTCCGCTGATCCCGGACGAGCAGGAGCGCGATGTGATGATGAACACCGTGGCGCCGGTATGGGACGGTAACGAGACATGGTTGGTACTCGGCGGCGCGGCGTTGTATGGGGCGTTTCCGCTGGCGTATTCGGTGATCCTGGAGGCGTTGTACCTGCCGCTGATTTTCATGCTGGCCGGGCTGATCTTTCGTGGTGTGGCGTTTGAGTTTCGCTTCAAGGCCAGCCCGCAGAAGCGGCATATCTGGGACATGGCGTTTATCGGCGGCTCGTTCCTGGCGACCTTTTGCCAGGGCGTGGTGATCGGCACCTACATCGCCGGCATTGCGGTGGTCAATCGCCAGTTTGCCGGGGGCAGCCTCGACTGGCTCTCGCCGTTCCCGCTGTTCTGCGGGGTTGGGTTGGTGGTGGCCTATGCGTTGCTGGGCAGCACCTGGTTGCTGGTCAAGACCGAAGGCATGCTCGAATCGCGCATGCGCCTGTTCAGCCGCTACTTGGCCTTCGCGCTGATGGCGGTGGTGGCGGTGCTGTGCGTGTGGACGCCGTGGCTACACCCGGAAATCGCCCTGCGCTGGTTTGCCCAGGCGCACATTGTGGTGTTTGGCGGCCTGATGCTGCTGGGCGTAGTGGCACTGGTGGGGCTGTTGAAAACGTTGCGCCAACACCACTCGCACTGGCCGTTCGTATTCACCCTGGTGCTGGTGTTCCTGGGGTATATCGGGCTGGCCTTCAGCATCTGGCCGAACATTGTGCCGCCATCCATCAGCTTGTGGGACGCTGCATCGCCGCCTTCGAGCCAGTTGTTCATCCTGATCGGCACGCTGTTCATCCTGCCGATCATCCTGATGTACACCTGCTGGAGCTACTACGTATTCCGCGGCAAAGTGAGGATTGGCGATGGCTACCACTAAGGGTGAAAAGCCGCTGCCTGCTGGCCGTTGGTACCAGCGGGTGTTGTGGCTGATCGCTATCTGGTTCGCCAGCGTGCTCGCCCTCGGCATCCTTGCGAGTGGCTTGCGCTGGATGATGCATATGGCTGGCATGGCCAGCCATTGAGGCGAGCCTGAGCCAATGTGCAAGAGGCGGTACATCGTTCCATTTTTGAGATGCAGCGGCCCGGTTCAGCCACTACCTAACCCTGAACCTGATGATTAAGGTGGCTCCATTGTTTATTCGCAGGTGTCCTACAGGCGCAAGTCGTGGATACCGGTCGGAGCGTGTCTATACAGGAAGTGCAGACACTGCCGGGCACTGTTCCGGCACACCATTCCAGGGAGGTCTATCCAAGCAAAGAGGAAATGCAAATGACTGCATCAGGTAACGCTGCAAACTTCAATGGTCAAAAGCCGACGATTGATCCCGCCGACACGGCCATGTTGCTGATCGACCACCAGAGTGGTCTGTTCCAGATCGTCAAGGACATTGATGTTCCTCAGTTGCGCGCCAACGCTATCGCGCTGGCCAAGGCCGCGACCCTGTTGAAAATCCCGGTCATCACTACCGCTTCGGTTCCACAAGGCCCCAATGGCCCGCTGATCCCGGAAATCCACGAAGCCGCGCCCCACGCCAAGTACGTCGCCCGTCGCGGCGAAATCAACGCCTGGGATAACCCTGAGTTTCACGCCGCCGTCAAAGCCACCGGCAAGAAGACCCTGGTGATTGCCGGCACCCTGACCAGCGTATGCCTGGCCTTTCCGTCTATCGCAGCGGTGCACGAAGGCTACAAGGTGTTCGCAGTGGTCGATGCTTCGGGCAACCACTCCAGGCTGGCCACCGACCTGACCATCGCGCGCCTGGCCCAAGCCGGCGCGGTGCCGATCGACATCATGGGCACGCTCTCGGAGTTGCAAGGTTCGTGGAACCGTCCGGATGCCCAGGAGTGGGCGAACGTCTACACCCAGGCGATGCCGCACTACCAACTGCTGATCGAGAGCTACATCAAGGCTCAGGAAGTGGCAAACAATCACGAAGAACTAGACTCACAGCGCAAGTAAACACGCTGGGTTCTTTACCGGGCGCCCACTCGGAGCGTCACCTTCTTTATCAGGAGTATCACGATGTCTACACCTTACGTTCGCTTGGACAAAAATAACGCCGCTGTGTTGTTGGTGGACCATCAGGCTGGCCTGCTGTCATTGGTCCGCGACATCGACCCGGACAAGTTCAAGAACAACGTGCTGGCCCTGGCTGACCTGGCCAAGTACTTCAAGCTGCCGACCATCCTGACCACCAGTTTCGAAACCGGCCCCAATGGCCCGCTGGTACCGGAACTCAAGGCGCTGTTCCCGGACGCTCCGTACATTGCCCGTCCTGGGCAGATCAATGCCTGGGACAACGAAGACTTCGTCAAGGCCATCAAGGCCACCGGCAAGAAGCAACTGATCATTGCCGGCGTGGTGACCGAAGTGTGCGTGGCATTCCCGGCGCTGTCGGCGCTGGCGGAAGGCTTTGAAGTGTTCGTGGTGACCGATGCCTCCGGCACCTTCAATGAGCTGACCCAGCAATCGGCCTGGGCCCGCATGTCGGCCAATGGTGCGCAGCTGATGACTTGGTTCGGCCTGGCCTGTGAGCTGCACCGCGACTGGCGCAACGATATCGAAGGCTTGGGGACGTTGTTCTCCAACCACATCCCGGACTACCGCAACCTGTTCACCAGCTACAACGCGTTGACTGAAGGCAAGTAAGCCTGGAATGCAGGCTGCCGATGTATTGGCAGCTTGCACTTGCTCTTGGGATAGGGCCGCTTGCGCGCGGGCACTACGGCGACCGTGACGGTGCTTGAACAACCACAGGAGCAACGCTGATGCCTATTTTCAAGCGGATCGTGCGTGTCTCCATATCGCTCACGGTGTCACTCTCGGCGACGGGCGTACAGGCCGATAACTCCTTGGGCCAACGGGATAACCTCAGCACCGGTATCAATGAACGACAGAAAGCCGAACTGGCGGTGACGCCGGGATTTGTCAGCGGCTCGTCCCTCAATGGGCTGCTGCGCAATTACTACCTGGGCCGCGATAACCACAACACGCCGTCGCGCCTGGATCAGCGTGAATGGGTGCAAGGTGTGTACCTGTCGTTTCGCTCGGGTTACACCGACACGCCGATTGGTGTGGGGGTCGATGTGCATGGGTTCTATGGTCTCAAGCTCGATGGCGGTGGAGGCAGTGGCGGGGCGGGTTTGCTGCCGCTGGATTCGAAAAAGGCTCCGGAGTCTGACTTCTCGGCAGCGGGCGTGGCACTCAAGCTGCGCGGCTTTGGCAGCTTGGTGCAGGCAGGTGACCAGTATCTGGATAACCCACTGGTGGCCAGCGGTGTGAGCCGGGTGTTCCCACAGACCTATCGTGGCGTCACGCTGAAGAACTACAGCTTGCAAAACCTGACCCTCGACACCGGCTGGGTCGATTCCATACGCCTGCGCAACCAGAGCGGCCAGAGCCACCTGACCACCAGTTACGGCACTGGCAACAAGGCCGGTGTGGCGGCCGAGCGCGAGAGTTCGCACATGAGCTGGCTGGGCGGCGTTTACAGTGCGCCGGGCGGGGTTACGCTGACCCTGTATGGCGGCCAGCTCAGCGATATCTGGAGCCAGTATTACGCTGGGGTCAGCTACCCCTTCACGTTGAACCATGGGATCACGCTGACGCCGTATGTGCATTACTTCAAGACCCGTAACCAGGGCCAAAGCCACTTGGGGCGCATCGACAACAATACTTACACCGGCGGCCTGACCCTGTCCGGCGCAGGCCAGAGCCTGACCCTCGGTGTGCAGAAGGTCGACGGCGACACACCGTTCGACTACGTCGTGCAGGACGACCGCACGTTCATGTACCTGAACAATTCCCAGCAATACGCCGACTTCAATGCCCCGGGTGAAAAGTCCTGGAAGATCCAATACCAGACCAGCCTGGCCTTCATCAACGCGCCGGACTTTCAGCTCAGCACCTCCTACACCTGGGGTGAAGCGGACCTGACGCGAGTCGACCCCAACAGCACCGGCTACGGCTACATCTATAACGCTGCGGGTAAGGACGCGCACCACTGGGAACGCGACGTCGCCCTGCGTTATGCGGTGCCGGGCGGCAAGGCCAAGGGCTTGAACGTCACATTGCGCTGGGCCGCGCATCGATCCGGCCAAGGCTATACCGCGCCGGGCAATACCCGTGGCAACTCGAATGCCGATGAGTACCGGGTGATCGTGGATTACCCATTCAACGTTTTTTAATCGGCAGTCAATGAAGGTGCTGTATGCGTCAAACACAATGGATTCGGGTTCTGGGCATCAGCTCTGCATTGGCCTGCGCCACCAGCGAGGTGAGCAGTGGCAGAATGCCATCAGTGTCCAGCCGGGCCAAGCGATCCACAGTAACCTCGCAGTGTCCTATGCCGTTGCCGAACGCTGGCGGGTCGGTGTGGCGGGGTATCAACTCAAGCAGATCAGCGATGACCGTATCGATGGCCATCGGCAACAGGATTCCAGGGAGCAAGTAGTGGGCATAGGCCCCGGCGTGATGTATCAGCAAGGCAAGCAAACGTTCTTTGCGAACCTGCTGCGTAGCTCAGCAGGAGCAAGCGCCCCCGCCATAGGGGATCGCAGCATTTTAGACGCAATTTGTTACTAACCAGTCCCCCGGAAATACATCGCTGTAGTGGCAAACAGGGACAAAACCCCGGTTTGCCACTCAATTTTCATAAAAATGTAACAACCCTGCTGCACAGTTCGGGAGCCCGTCACCACAACGAGTTCCTTTTAATGAAAAGCTTGATGAAGTCTGCAGCACTGGCCGTTACGGTTTCTCTGTGTGCCTCCTCCATGACCTTCGCCGCCGAAAACGTGCGCCTCACCGGCTCCGGCGCCAGCTTCCCTGCACCGATCTACCTCACCTGGTTCAAGGATTTCAGCAAGAAGACCGCTGGCGTCACGGTGGATTATCAATCCAAGGGCAGCGGCGCAGGTGTGCAGGACTTCCTGAATAAAACCGTCGATTTCGCCGCCAGTGATTCGGCCATGAAGGATGAAGACATCGCCAAGGTGGCCGAAGGCGTGCAATTGCTGCCGATGACCGCGGGTGAAATCGTGCTGGCGTATAACCTGCCGGGCAACCCCAAGGGCCTCAAGCTGCCACGTGACGTTTATTCCAATATCTTCCTGGGCAAGATCACCAAGTGGAACGACCCACAGATCGTCGCCGCCAACCCGGACCTGAAACTGACCGACACACCGATCACCGTGGTAGTGCGTGCAGACTCCAGCGGCACCACGGCGGTCTTCACCAAGCATTTGGCGACCATCAATCCTGAATTCAAAACGGCGCTGGGCGAGGGCAATACTGTCAACTGGCCAGCCAGCGACAAATTCATCAAGTCGCCCAAGAACGATGGCGTGACCGCCACCGTACGCCAGACGCCAGGCGCGATTGGCTACATTGAGTACGGCTTCGCCAAGCTGGCCAAGGTCGACTTCGCCCAGTTGCAGAACAAGGCCGGCCAGTACGTGGTACCGAACGCCGAGAGCGGTGCCGAGGCCCTGGCAGCAGTGAAGATGCCGGAAAGCCTGGTGGCCTGGCTGCCGGATCCGGACGGTGCCAAGTCCTACCCGATCACGTCCTACACCTGGATGATCTTCCGCAAGGACAACGGTAATCCGGCCAAGGCCAAGGCCATGCGCGAAATGGTCGAATACAGCTTGACCGAGGGGCAGAAAATCGCCGACTCGATGGGCTACATCCCGCTGCCGCAATCGGTGGTCGATCAGGTGCGTAAAGCTTCCGCCAACATCCAGTAACACCCGTGAGGTCGCTCTTGGCCTGGGCTGTCAGCCAGGCCGGGAGCGTTTCCCCCCTTGTTCCGGAATTCGCCCATGATCAAACCTTTCGTCGTTCCGGTTAACCCGGATTCTGCCTGCCAACCCCCCTCTGCAAAAGACTTCCTGGTCGATCGCACCTTCCGTGGGCTCGCGCGAATCGGGGTGGTACTGATTCTGGCGTTGGTCGCAGCCTTGGTATTCGAGGTGGGACGCAAGGCCCTTCCCGGCATGGAGAAGCACGGTTTCGACGTGCTTTTTGGCAGTGTCTGGGATGTCAACCAAGGCAAGTACGGGATCCTGCCGGCGATTTGGGGCACGCTCTATAGCGCCCTGATTGCGCTGCTGATTGCAGGGGTTTTCGGCGTCAGCATGGCGATTTTCCTGACTCAGGATTTCCTGCCGGCGAAGCTGGCGGCGGTGTTTCGCACCATCGTTGAATTGCTCGCGGCCATCCCCAGCGTGGTGTATGGCCTGTGGGGCATCTACGTGGTGATCCCGGCGATCCGGCCACTGACCACCTGGTTGAACAGTGAACTGGGGTGGATCCCGTTTTTCGGCACCTCCTTGAGCGGGCCAGGGTTGCTGCCTGCAGCGCTGGTATTGGCGATCATGATTCTGCCGACGATTGCCGCCGTGTCCCAGGACGCCCTGACCAGCGTGCCGATGAAAACCAAGCAGGCTGCCTACGGTATGGGGACTACCCATTGGGAGGCGATTCTCAAGGTGATGGTGCCTTCTGCCGCCACCGGTATTTTCGGTTCGCTGGTGCTCGGCCTCGGCCGCGCGCTGGGTGAAACCATGGCGCTGGCGATGTTGGTGGGCAACGCCAACAACATCTCACTGTCGCTGTTTGCGCCGGCCAATACCTTGGCGGCCTTGTTGGCGCTGAACTTTCCCGAAGCCGGGCCGAATGAGATCGAGGTGTTGATGTACGCCGCGCTCGTGCTGATGTTTATCACGCTGCTGGTGAACGTCATCGGTTCCATGATCATGCTCTACGCCCAGCGCGGTACTAAACAATGACTGACCTCACGTCCCCGATCACCGCGGTGCCCAGCCTGCAGCGCAAGTTCGAAGGCCGCGCCCTGCGCAGCCTGGTGTTGACAACGCTGGTCTGGCTCGGCGCGCTGCTGGCCAGCGTGCCGCTGATTTCCGTGCTCTACATGCTGATCACCCGTGGCGGCGCACGCTTGAGCCTGGAAGTGTTTACCGAACTGCCGCCCACCGGCTTCGAAACCGGCGGCGGTTTCGGCAACGCCATGGCAGGCACCTTTGTGATGGTCGGCATTGCTGCCGCCATCGCGGTGCCGGTCGGCATCATGGCGGCGATCTTCCTGGCCGAACTGGGGCCGGACAGCAAATTGGCGAACACTGCGCGCTTTGCCGCCAAGATGCTTACCGGTTTGCCTTCGATCCTGGCCGGGGTGTTCGCCTACGCCCTGGTGGTCATGACCACCGGTACTTACTCGGCGCCGGCGGGCGGTGTAGCCCTGGCGGTACTGATGCTGCCGATCGTGGTGCTGACCGCCGAAGAGTCGATGCGCATGGTGCCCAAGATCATGAAGGACGCCGCCTACGGCATGGGCTGCACGCGCTCACAGGTGATCTGGAAGATCATTTTGCCGACCGGCCTGCCGGCGATCCTCACTGGCGTGATGCTGGCCGTGGCCCGTGCTGCCGGTGAAACCGCGCCGCTGCTGTTTACCGCGCTGTTCAGCAACTACTGGATCTACCACGACGGCGACCTCGCGGTCATGAACCCCACGGCCTCGCTGGCGGTGCTGATCTACAACTTCTCCGGCATGCCGTTCGACAACCAGCTTGAGCTCGCCTGGGCGGCCTCGTTGGTGTTGGTGATGATCGTGCTGGTTGTCAATATTGTCAGCCGTATCTTCGGCAAGCCCAAGTATTAAGAACGGGAGCATCTGAATTTTGAACGTCTCAACTGCGCAAATAGCCGCTCCGTTTGTCACCCAGTCGCCTGTGGTCATGGACTGCAAGCTGGACAGGATTTTCTACGGCAACTTCATGGCGGTGCGTGACAGCCATGTGCCGATTGAAAAAAACAAGATCACCGGTTTTATCGGCCCGTCGGGCTGCGGCAAAAGTACTGTGCTGCGCAGCCTCAACCGCATGAACGATTTGGTGAAGGGCTTTCGCTTCGAGGGCCACGTGCATTTCCTCGGCCAGGACGTGTATGGCAAGGGCGTCGACCCGGTGGTGGTTCGCCGCTACATCGGCATGGTGTTCCAGCAGCCCAACCCGTTTTCCATGAGCATCTTCGACAACGTCGCGTTCGGCCTGCGCCTGAACCGCTACAAAGGCGATCTGGGCGACCGCGTCAAGCACGCCCTGCAAGGCGCGGCGCTGTGGGATGAGGTCAAGGACAAGCTCAAGGTCAGTGGCTTGTCGCTCTCTGGTGGTCAGCAGCAGCGGTTGTGTATCGCCCGCGCCATCGCCACCGAGCCGGAAGTGCTGTTGCTCGATGAGCCCTGTTCGGCCCTCGACCCCATCGCGACCCGCCGGGTGGAGGAGCTGATGGTGGAATTGAAGAAGGACTACACCATCGCACTGGTGACCCACAACATGCAGCAGGCCATCCGCGTAGCAGACACCACGGCGTTTTTCTCGGTGGATATTTCCCAAGGCACGCGCACTGGCTACCTGGTGGAAATGGGCCCGACCGCGCAGATTTTCGGCAGCCCGCGTGAGCAGATGACCGAGGATTACATCAGCGGCAAGTTCAGCTGAGCCATCCATGTTCGATAACAGCCGCACCTGCGCCAACGTCTTCTCGGGAATGCCAATGCCTGTAACGCGTCGTCTAGATTTGCCAGCGATTGAGCGCGCCCTGCGTAAGGTGCAGAGCCGCTTTGTCCAGCTCAGCACGCAGTTTACCGAGCCGCGGGACCCGCTGACGGACGAGGTGTTGGAGAATGTGCTTGCAGGTTATGCGCTGGTTGACGACTACGTGGCCCAGGGCGTGGACCTGTTTGATCTGCACCACCTTGACCTGATGCTGGAGATCAACGCCACGGTGCTCTGTGGTCGAGATCCGGCACGCCGCCTGGAATACGCGCAACACCTGGCCGCAACCGAGGAGCACTTCTTCAACAACGTTGAGGGTGGCATCAAGGACTTGTTCAATTGGTACTGCGCCTACCGCAGTGAATCGGTGTGGAAGCGTGCAGCAGGTGTGTATGTACGCATCCTCAGCAAGCCGCAATTGTTCATCGAAGGCAATAACCGCAGTGGCTCGCTGATCGTCAGCTACCTGCTGATGCGTGCAGGGTTGCCGCCGTTCGTGCTGACACTCGAAAACGCCGAAGGCTACTTCAACCCCTCCTCGGTGATCCGCAACTCGGCCAAACATGGGGTGAAGGCGTTATATGAATTGCCCAAGATCAAGAAGAAGTACGCCGCGTTCCTGGAGGAACAAGCGCCTGATCCGGGTGTGTTTTTCTTGAGCGACACACCGCAGCCAATCTATCAGGGAGGCCAATGATGAGCAGGTATCAAACCTTTGCGGGCAAATGCCGAACGTCCGCCAACCTACTCGTTCAAGCCCTGTCCACGCGAATGCTCACACGGCCACGCGTACGGATCTCGTTTGATATCGACGACACCCTGGCCTGCCAACTTGATCACTCGCCCGTGGAAAGCAGCTGGTTGCCGGCCTGCGTCCATCGCTGGTGGGGCGAGCCGCTGCGTGTCGGCACCCGCTCCCTGACCCGGGAGCTACGGCGTCAGGGGTGCAGCATCTGGGTTTACACCTCCTCAGGCCGGGCGCCTTCGTATATCAGGCGTTGGCTGATGCTGTACGGCATACGCGTCGATGGCGTGGTGAACAGCGTCGTGCATAACCAAGCCCTCAACGCGCGCGGGCTGTTGAACACGCCGTCGAAGCTTCCGTCGGCCTTCGATATCGATTTACACGTGGATGATTCCGAGGGCGTGCGCATAGAAGGTCATGAGCATGGCTTTCGTGTGGTCGTGGTTGACCCGCAGGATGAACAGTGGGCGCAGAGAGTGCTTGAGGCTGTCGCAGGCGTGCAGGCGCAATTGGCAAGGCAGCGAGTTCCTCGATACCTGGAGCCAGCGAGACAAGGCGCTGAAGTTTTTTCTTCCTGAGATCAATGGGATGTCGTGCAAGAACGCCTTGAATGCCCGTGACTGATGAGGAACCCGCAGACGAAAAAGTCTTACCTTTCAGCACGCTTCGTCGCGTGTTAGAGATTGAGAAAAATTACTCGCTTATTTGACGCCATCAAAATGACATCCTATGATCGCCCTCCATTGGTGGCTTAACGCCACATAGAGGGATCTAGAGAATGTGGCGTTTACTGCGTCGGACCAGATGTAATCTGCTGTCCGCTTTTTTTTGCCTGGGCATTATCGGAGGGGTGCAAGCCGCCACGCCGCAGAACGCCCCAGGCATCACCGACCTGATCCGTGATCGCCAGGACCGCCTGCTCGAGGATCAGCAACGGCGGATCGAAGAGCTCAAGGATCTGCCCGGAAAGCCCGCGGCGTCCGCCGCACCGGTCGCTCCTGTCGACACCCGCTGCTTCCCGATCAAAACCATCGAACTGGGCGGTGCCGATGCGCTGTCCGAAGAGGAGCGCGCGGGCCTTATCAAGCCTTACATCGGCCAATGCCTGGGCGTACCGCAGCTCAACGAAGTGCTCAAGGTCATCACCGACCGCTATTTGGCCAAAGGCCTGGTCACCAGTCGTGCTTACCTGCTGCAGCAGGACCTTTCCAGCGGCAATCTCAAGATTCAGGTCGTCGAAGGCAGGCTGGAAAGCCTGAAGGGCGCCGAAGGCAGTGGCATCACCGACCGCCAATTGGGCATGAGTTTTCCCGGCAAGCAGGGCGAGCTGCTCAACCTGCGTGAGATCGAGCAGATGGTTGATCAGTTGAACCGCCTGCCGTCGAACCAGGCGCAGATGGAACTGGCGCCGGGCAAGGCCGTGGGTGGCAGCGATGTGCTGGTGAAAAATACTCCGCAAAAGCCTTGGCGTGTCGGGCTGTCACGGCATAACGGCGGCCAGCGCAGCACCGGTGAGCAGCAGTGGGGCGCCAGTCTGGACTGGGATAACCCGCTCGGCCTGGCCGACCAGCTTGCGTTGCGTGGCGGCCACGATGCCGTCAGCGATCATCAACGTACCTCACGCAATTCGATGCTCAGCTACAACGTACCATTTGGCTGGTGGAACCTCTCGTACAGCTACATCGAAAGCGAGTACCGCTCCCAGGCCCAGGCCAACAACTTCAAGTTCAAGCAGACCGGCGACAGCCAGAATCACCAGTTGCGCCTGGAGCGGGTTATCCATCGTGATGCCTTGAGCAAGACTTCCCTGAACACGGGCATCGCCTATCTGCGTACCAACAATTTCATCGAAGACAGCAAGCTCGCCTTGAGCAGCAACCGCCTCAGTGAAGCGCAATTGGGTATCAACCATGGTCGACGTATCGGCGGTTCATTCCTCAACATTGACCTTGGCATGCAAAACGGCATCGGCGCGTTCGATGCCCAGGCCAACCACGACCCGAAACCCGGCCAGCCCGATGCGCGCTACCGCAAATACACCGCCACAGTGAGCTACCTGTATCCATTCAAACTGTGGGGCGAGTCCCTCAGCTTCAGCAGTTTGATGACCGGCCAGCGCAGTGAAGACGTGCTGTTCAGCCCACAGCGCATGAGCCTGGGCGGTCAGTCGTCGATTCGTGGCTACAAAGATCAAATGCTTGCCGGCGACAGCGGCGGTTACTGGCGCAATGACCTGCGCTGGAGCCGCCCGGTGACATGGGCCTGGATGCAGTCGGTGTTCAGCGAATACGGCACCAGCCTCGGCTACGACCAGGGCGTGATCAGCCGTAACCGCTACAACGGCGAGCAGCACGGGCGCATGAGCAGCAACTCAGTGGAGTTGTTTGCGCGCGGCAAGAACGTCGCGGCCAGTGTGACCTTTGCACACTCTTTGGAACGGCCGGACGCGATCACAGACCGTGAAGCACCGATCTATTTCCGTCTGGATTTTTCCCTTTAAATTTTTGACCGCCTTCGGGCATCGAGACATGACATGGATGTTCGCCAGTTCGCCTTCCTCGCGCGCCAGCCTTCTGCTGCCGTAAAAAGCCGTTCCCATTTCCTGGGGCTGCCTAAACGTGGGTTGGCGTTGATCCTGGCCAACGCCATGTTCTGGCATCCGTTGCTGGCTCAAGCGGACGGCATCGTAGTGAGTGCACCGGGCACTACGCTCGGGCAAGCGGGCAATGGCGTGCCCATCGTTAACATCGCTACGCCAAATGCGAACGGGCTCTCACACAACCAGTTTCACGACTACAACGTCGGCACCAATGGGGTCATCCTCAACAACGCCACCGACCGCACCCAGTCCACGCAACTGGGTGGCATCATCGTCGGCAACCCCAATCTTAACGGCGCCGCTGCCAATATCATCCTCAACGAAGTCAACGGCGGCAGCCCCAGCCAATTGCGTGGCTATACCGAAGTGGCCGGGCAATCGGCGCATGTGATCGTCGCCAACCCCTATGGCATCAGCTGTAACGGTTGCGGCTTTATCAACACCCCGCAAGCGACACTCACTACCGGCAAGGCCGTGATCGAAAACGGCCAGATCAATCGTTACCAGGTTGATCAGGGCAGTGTGGCTATCGAAGGCGCTGGCCTGAATGCCAGCAACGTCGACCAGTTCGAAATCATCACCCGTGCCACCACCATCAATGCGCAGATTCAGGCGAAAAAACTCACCATCGTCGCCGGTCGTAACGACGTCGACGCTCGCACCCTGAATGCCACGGCGCGGGCAGCGGATGGCAGCCAGGCGCCCGAACTGGCGATTGACTCGTCGGCGTTGGGCGGCATGTATGTGGGCGCGGTCAAGCTGATGGGGACTGAGGCCGGTGTCGGCGTGAAGTTGTCGGGGGACATGGTCGCTGGCGGCGATATTCAGATCGATGCCGGTGGCCATGTGGTCATGGGCCAGACAACCGCGGGCGGTGCTGTCAACGTGAAGGCCCAGAGCGTCGAAACTCAGGGGCTGGTCGCCGCAGGCGGTTCCCTGAACATGAAAACTCAGGGCGATCTGACCAACCAAAAAAGCCTGGTTGCTCGTGATCGCGTGCAGCTACAAAGCGGTGGTGCGTTGACCAACAACGGCATCATCGAAGCGGGTGTCAATGTTGACCAGACACGCAATGTACAGGGTGATGTTCAGGTCTCAGCCGGGCAGTTGAACAACAATGGCAAGACACTCGTTGCCAGCCGCGACCTTTCAGTCAATGTCGCTGGAGCTCTGAATAATCAGGGCGGCACCCTGAGTGCACAAAACCAGCTCAAGGTCAGTGCCGCAACACTGGATAACCAGCAGCAAGGTCGTGTGCTGAGTGCCGCAAGTATTGAGCTGAATACCGCACGGCTGCTCAATTCCAACGCAGGCTTGGTGGTCGGCGACCGAGGCCTGAGCGGGCGCGTCGGGCAGTTGGTCAATCGTAAGGGTGAGCTCTCAAGCCTGGCTGAAGTCACCTTGCAGGTGGAGAGTCTGGACAACGTCGCTGGCCTGATATCTGCCGGCCAGGCGCTACGCTTGACCGCAAGTAGCATGGCCAATAATCAAGGTGGTCGCCTGGTTGCCGGGCAGCATCTGCAGATTAACGCCGGGCAACTGGACAACAGCCAGTCAGGCGTCCTGACCAGTCAGGGCGACCTGGGGCTGAATGTTGCCGGTACGTTGGAGAATCAACAGCATGGCCGAATCGAATCGAGTACCGCCTTACAGGTCAATGCCGGGAACTTCAACAACCACCAACAGGGCGTCCTCGCCAGTGGTGGCGCCCTTGAACTGACGGCCGGCTCGCTCAATAACAGCCAAGGTGGATCAATCTCCAGCGCCAAGGCTCTCAATGCCCGTGTCACCAGCCTCGACCAGCATGAGCAAGGGCGCATTTCCAGCAATAGCGACCTAACCCTGGACCTGGGCAACGGCCACCTCGACAACCGCGATGCAGGCTTGATCAATGCCAGTGGCCAACTGACGTTGAAAAATCTCAATAGCGTCGACAACCGCAGTGGCGAGATTTCCAGTGTCCATGGTTTTAGCGTCGCGGCAAACAGCCTGGACAACCGCGCAGGCAAGCTGCTCAGTGACCAGGCCTTGGGCTTGCGTATCGCCCAGACGCTGAACAATGGTGCCGGTCAGATTGCAGCCAGCGGGCTGGATATTGACGTTGCCAGTTTGATCAACGACCAACGCGGTCGAGTTCACAGCCGTGATCGGCTTAACGCCAGGGTAGGTGGTTTGCTCGCCAATCAAAGCGGGAGTTTCAGTGCCGACGCGGGCGCAGAGTTAAACGTGGGAAGCCTGGACAACAGCAATGGCGGCCAACTCTTCAGCCAACGCGATTTGAGCCTGAACCTCAATCGGGGTCACCTGAACAACCAGGGTGGCTTGATCAATTCCCCAGGCCAGTTGTTGCTGAGCCAACTTAACAGCGTCGATAACCAGGGCGGCGAAATCTCCAGCGCCCAAGCCTTCGATCTGATCGCGGATCAACTCAATAACAGCGCCGGCAAGTTGCTCAGTGAGCAAGCCTTGAGTGTGCGCATTGCCCGCGCCCTGGACAACACCAAAGGTGCGTTGACCGCAAAGGCCCTGGATGTAAGGGCTTTAACGCTGATTAACCAGTCCGGTCGACTCGCTGCGGTGGACGGCCTCAACCTGCAAGTCGATGGCGAACTCGATAACCGCAGTGCAAAGGTTCTGGGCAAAAATCTTGTGCTTGGCGTTGGGACGCTCAATAACGACCAGGGCCTGGTACAGGGTGATTCGACGTTGCTGCTCCAGGCGGGCGGCGCGGTCAGCAACCAGGCAGGCACGTTGGCCGCTGGGCACAGCGTGACGCTCAACAGCGCGAGTCTGGATAACCGCAAAGGTAACTTGACCAGCGGCGGTGCGCTGACGGCAGGTATTGCGGGCAGCCTGCTCAACCAAGCGGGGCTTTTGAGTGCCGGCACTGACCTGCAGTTGAATGCCACCGACCTGAACAACTCGCTCAAGGGGCGGATTGCCGCTCAGCAGGTACAGCTCACGGGGCAAGGGTTGGATAACAGTGCAGGCGGTAGTCTGTATGCCAAAGGTCAATTGGGTGTGGCCCTCGGCGGCCAGTTGAACAACGCCCAAGGCACACTGCGCAGCGATGGTCGTTTGACCATCAATGCCTCCGGTTTAACCAATGATGACGCTACACTCTCCAGTGCCAGCGACCTTAAGATTACGGCCGGCAAGCTGAGCAACCAGGGCGGGCGCCTTAGCAGCGCGACCCAGTTGGGTATGGCGGTTACCGCACTGGACAACAGCCGCAAGGGGCAGGTCTCCAGCCAGGCCGATGTAAGCCTGGACCTGCAAGGTGGCCATCTCAACAATAGTTCTGGTCTGATCAATGCCCCAGGGCAATTGCTGCTCAAGCAACTGGGCAGCGTTGATAACCAGGGCGGTGAAATTTCCAGTGCGCGCGCCTTTGAGTTGGCGGCGACGGCCTTGAATACGACGGACGGCAAGATACTCAGCCAGCAAGCCCTGACCTTGCGTATTGCCCAAGCGCTGGACAACACCCGTGGCTTGATTTCCGCCGCTGCCTTGCAGGTAAACAGCGCCAGCCTGGGCAACCTGGGCGGCAAGCTGAGTGCCGTTTCCGACCTGAACCTCGGCGTAGACGGTGTGCTGGACAACCGCAACGGTGAATTGCTGGGTCAGCACTCGACAGTCGAAGTGGCTGCGCTGAACAACAGTCAGGGGCGCATCCAGGGCGATAACCGCTTGACCTTGACCAGCCACGGTGCGGTCAACAATGACAAAGGTACGCTAGCCGCCGGTCAGATGCTGATGGTCAATGCCGCCAGCCTGGACAACCAGTCCAAGGGCCGCCTGACCAGCAAGGGTGACGCGCACCTGGTGGTGGGGAGTGTGGATAACCGCGGCGGCAGCATCACCTCGGTCGGGCAGTTGCAGGTCAAGGGTGACCAGCTGGATAACCGTCAGGCCGGGTTGCTCAACTCGGGCAAGGCCATGAACCTGTCCATCGGCAAACTGGACAACCGAGGGGGCGAAGTTTCCAGCGTTACCGAACTGACGATGACCGGCCGCGAACTGGACAACAGCAATGCCGGTCGCGTACTGGCCAATAGCACGCTCCAGTTGACGCTCGACAGGCTGAACAACCAGCTCAAGGGCCTGATTTCTGCGCAACAGGAAGTCAATATCAAAGCAACCAGCCTGGACAACAGCGCCCAAGGCAACCTCTACGCCAAACGCAATCTGGACGTGACCCTGGCCGGTGAGGCTGACAACAGCCAAGGCGTAATGCGCAGCGACGCCGCCTTGCAACTGCGCGCTGGCAGCGTGGGCAACAACGGCGGGCGCATCAGCAGCGGCGGGGCACTCTTGTTGACCGCAGCCAATGCGATCAGTAACCAGAACGGTGATGTGCTCAGCGCGGATACAACGACGGTGAAAGCTGGCAGTGTCGACAACAGCGCAGGGCGTATTGTTGCTGATGGTGCATTGCAACTGACTACCGGCGTATTGCTCAACCAGCACCAGGGCCGTGTCACCAGCGCTGATCGCCTCAACCTGACAGCGACCGATGTAGACAACCGTTTCGAGGGCCGCATCGCCAGTGACCAGGCGCTCAACGCCAATATCACCAGCCTGGACCAGCGCGGTGCTGGCGAACTTTACAGCAACAGCGAACTGACCCTGGACATGAACCATGGGCACTTGAACAACGCCGATGGCTTTATCAACGCGCCGGGGCAGTTGTTGCTCAAAAACCTGAAAGGCGTCGACAACCGTAACGGCGAAATATCCAGCACGAAGGCCTTTACCGTGAGTGCCGACAGCCTGGATAACAGCGCCGGCAATTTACTCAGCGACCAAGGCTTGACCCTCAAAATCGAACAGGCCCTGCTCAACGTCAAAGGGCTGATTTCGGCCGCCGGCGTTGGGCTCGACGCCGTGCGCCTGGATAACCGCGAAGGTAAGGTCAGCAGCTCCCTCGGCACGCGTCTGGCGGTCAAAGAAGATCTGCTTAACGACCAGGGCGAAATCGTCAGCACAGGCCACACGCAGTTGAATGCGGCAAGCTTGAGCAATACCGCAGGGCAAGTGCTCGGTGATGTCAGCCTGGACGTGAAGGTCAAGGGTGCTTTGAATAATCAGGCTGGCACACTCGGCGCCGGTAGCGCGTTGGACGTACACGCGGCAAGCCTGGATAACCGCCAGGCCGGGAAACTGGCCAGTGACGGCCGGCTCAGCGCAACGATTGACGGGCTACTGGACAACCAGGCAAAAGGGCAGGTGTTGGCCAAGGGCGCGATGGAACTGCGTGCCGGTCGTCTGGATAACCGCGAAGGGCGGCTAACCGGGCAGGACCTGTTGACGTTGCACAGTGCGAATGTCGACAACCGCAGCGGTTTGATCCTTTCCAAGAAGGACCTTCAACTCAATGTGGCTGAAGTGGACAATCAGCAAGGCTCACTCAGCAGCAAGGCGGCCTTGGGCTTCGCCGGGCAACAGTTGCGCAACCAGAAGGGCCTGGTGAGTGCAGTCGGGCCCCTGCGACTGACTGCCGACAATGTGCAAAACGCGGCTGGCCGCATCGCCAGTCAGAGTGATCTGCAGGCAACCATCGGCGTACTGGCCCAACAGGGCGGTGAGCTGGTTGCCCAGAACGAGCTGAGCCTGAGCGGGACCTCCCTGGACAATCGCGATGGCGGTCTGGTAGGGGCCACAAAAGCGCTGAAACTGACGGTCGGCACCGTTGATAACCGCGCGGGCGAGATCTCCAGCCAGAGCAGTGTCGACTTCAAGGGACAGCGCCTGGATAACAGCGCAGGCAAACTGATGGCTGGTACGGCGCTGGAGTTGGCCGTGGCCCACGTGATCAACCAGGCCCAAGGGCTGGTATTTGCCCGAGACAACCGCTTTAACGGCGCGCGCCTGGACAACGGCCAAGGCCGCTTTGCCGGCCAGCAGTCACTCAATATTTCCCTGGCTGCCATTCCGGGGAGTGAATTGGACGGGCGACTGGATAACCAGCAGGGCCAGGTCAGCAGCGAGGGCACGTTGCAACTGACCAGCGCGACCCTCAACAACAACGCCGGTGCACTCTCTTCGGCGGGTGCGCTCACACTTGCTGCCAGCGGTGCTATCACCAACCAGGGCGGCATCATGGAGACCGATGCCGCCCTGACGCTCACCAGCGCGAGCCTGGACAACGGCCCCAAAGGCCTGCTCAACAGCCGGGGTGCGCTGACCCTGACCACCGGCACGCTGAACAACAATGGTCGTATCACCAGCGCCGATCGCCTGGGTCTTTCAGCAACCCAGGTGGACAACAGCGGACGTATCGCCAGCAGCAAAAACCTGACCGCCGCGATCACCGGCCTGAATCAACAGGGCGGTGAGCTATTCAGTAATACCCAGCTCGATCTTGACCTGAACCACGGCCAACTGAGCAACGTGGGCGGGCTTATCAATAGCCCGCTGCTGATGTTGAAAAACCTGGCCGATGTGAACAACCAGCGTGGCGAAATTTCCAGCCAGCACGCCTTCGTCCTGGCGGCTCGTAACCTGGATAACGGCGGCGGCAAGCTGATCAGCAACCAGGCTCTGACACTGCAGGTGCAAAACGTTTTGGGCAACGTCAAAGGTGCGATCAGCGCAGCCGCGCTCAACGCCAACAGTGCCCGCTTGGACAACACTGATGGTCTGCTCAACAGTCGTGGCGTCATGGACGTCTCGGCCACCCAAGCGCTTGATAACCAGCGCGGAACGCTGATTGCCGACGGCGCCATGCGGCTGTCTTCCGCTCGGCTCGACAACCGTGACGGTGATGTATCGGGCAAGGCATTGGTGACGGTTGATATCGATCAGATCGATAACCGTGGCGGTCAACTCATCAGCACTACGGCAGTGGATGTGCGTGGTGCGTCCCTGGACAACCGCAAAGGCCTGGTTGGCGCCGATAAAACCCTGAAACTGCGGGTCGATAGTATCGACAATCGTGGCGGCGAACTGTCGACCAACGCCGACTTGACCGTCACCGGGCAAACCCTGGATAACAGCGATGCCGGTCGTGTGCTGGCCGGGCAATCGTTGAATCTCACACTTGCCAAGCTGCTTAATCGCAACCAGGGCCAGCTCAACACGCAGCGTCTGATGCTCAGTGCTCAGGACCTGGACAACAGTACCGGCAAACTGCTCGCTCAACAGCTTCTGCAACTTGAGCTCAAAGGTGAGTTGAATAACGGCCAGGGTGTGCTCAACAGTGAAGGGCGCCTGAGCGTCGATGCGGCGAGCGTAGTCAACCGCCAGGGGCGGATTTCCAGCGCCGACGCGTTGGTGCTGGGTTCGCAGGGGGCTCTGGACAACGAGGGCGGTGAGCTCGTGACTGACAGCACGCTGCAACTGCGCAGCGCTAGCCTGGAGAACCAGAAGGGCGTGCTCAGTGGCAAAGGGGCGGTCAGTGTAACCACCGGCGCGCTGGATAACACTGGGGGCCGTCTCACCAGTGGCGACACCCTGGAGCTGAAGGCGGGGCTAGTGAACAACAGCGCTGGCAACATCGGCAGCGCCCAGGCCCTGACGGCCAGCGTCAGTGGGCTTGATCAACAAGGTGGCAAGCTGTTCAGCAACGCGGGCCTGACCCTGGACCTGAACAATGGCCAGCTCAACAACCAGCAGGGACTCATCAACGCGACCGGACCGCTGGTGCTCAGCCACCTCAATGGTGTGAACAACCAGGCCGGTGAAATATCCAGCGGCCAGGCCTTCAATATCGTGGCGCGCAACCTGGATAACAGCAGTGGTCGCCTGCTCAGCAACCAGGGCCTGACCCTGCGTATCGACCAGGTACTCACCAACGTCAAGGGTTTGGTTGCAGGTTCGAGCCTGAGTGCTCAAGCGGCCGCCGTCGATAACCGCGGCGGTACGCTGACCAGTCGCGGCGGGCTTGAGTTGACCAGCACCGGGCTACTGAGCAACGGGCAACAAGGGTTGATCAACGCCGCACAAGCACTGACAGTCAATGCGGGCAACCTCAATAACCAGGGCGGTAGTCTGCTTGGCACCAGCGCCCTGACGATCAATGCTTCGGCCTTGGACAACAGCGCCAAAGGCCTGATCAACAGCCAGGGCCGCCTGCAGTTGAATGCACTGGCCCTGGATGCCAGCGATGGCGGTGAGGTGTCCGCCAAGGGTGATATGGACCTTACGCTGACCTCCCTGGCACTGCGTGACGGCCGGCTGATTGGTGAGCAGCGCTTGACTGCTGACCTGTCCGACGGTGATCTGGATAACCGTAAAGGCCTTGTCTTCGCTAAAGGCCCGCTGACCTTGAAGCGCTTGCGCGACCTGCAAAACCAAGGCGGTGAAGTCTCCAGCCAAAGTGTCCTGAGCCTGGTGGCCCGTAACCTGGATAACAGTGCGGGTACGCTCATCAGCCAGCAGATACTCACTGTGCAGGCAGATGACACCGTCAATCGAGGCGGCTTGATATCAGGCTGGCAGGGTCTGAAGGTGACCGGCACGCGCCTGGACAACCGTGACAAAGGCACACTGTCGAGTCGCAACGGCGATCTTGATGTGCGCCTCAGTGGCAGCTTGCTCAACAGTGGCGAGGGTGCGTTGGCTAGCCAAGGGCGGTTGAGTGTCAGCACCGCCGGCCTGGATAACAGCAACAAAGGTGTTATCTCCAGCGGCGCGCAGCAGACCTTGAGCGTGATTGGCGCGTTGAACAACACCCAAAGTGGGTTGATCGACAGCGGTTCGACGCTGGATCTGAGCGCGGCCAACCTCGACAACAGTGCCGGCACTATCACGGCCCTGCGCAACCTGAACTTCCTGGGTGGCGACTTGCTCAATACCGGTGGGTCGCTGATGGGTAACGACCATCTGGTGCTGAACCTGCAAGGTCACCTTGGCAACGTCAACGGCAAGATTGCGGGTACCAGCTCGCTGCTGCTCAAGCAAGCTATTGAAGTGGATAACCGTGGTGGGCAACTCGCTAGCCAGGGAGCGCTGTCATTGGCCATGGGTGGTCTGAACAACAGCGAAGGCGGCACCGTTGCGTCCAAAGGTCGGCTAGCCATTGATGCCAGCGCTATTGTGCAAAACAACGCCGACGGCCTGATTTACAGTCAAGAAGGCGACCTGCAAATCAAAGCCTTTGGCCTGACCAACGCGCAGGGCAAATTGCAGGGGCAAAACGGTTTGCGTGTCGAGGTCAATAGCGACCTCGACAACCAGGGCGGCAATATCATCAGCCAGACCGGTGACGTGCACCTCAAGGCCGGCAACCTAGACAACCGCAGCGGTGTGCTCGCGAGTCTCAAGGGCGCCATCGAGGCCGGTGTGGTCGGTGTGCTTCGCAACGGTCCTGACCTGAGCGGCAACCCCAAGGGCGGCTTGATTCAGGGCCAGAGCCTTCTGCTGACGGCTGGCCAGCTCGATAATCAGGGTGGTCACGTTGGCGCGCAGACGGGGAGTGCGCTGCTGACCACCGCAACCCTCAATAACCAGCAGGGCGCTTTGTACGCCAAAGCCCTCATGCGCATCAATGGCGGTAGCCTTGATAACAGCACCGGCCAGATAGCCGGTGACCAGATAGCGCTAGGCCTCAATGGCCAACTGACCAACCACAACGGCCTGATCGAAAGCACCAACAGCCTGACCGTGGCCGCCAACGCCATCGATAACCAGGGCGGCAAGTTACGCGCGCTGGGTCGTACGGGCAAGACGGAGTTCCAGATCGGCGGCGTGTTCGACAACCGTAACGGCGCCGTGGAAACCGCCAACCAGGACCTGACCCTGGCGGCTGCCAGCTTCCAGAACAACGGCGGCCAATTGCTGCATGTGGGTGAGGGCACGTTCGACATCTCGTTGCCCAACGTGACCGGTGCCGGGGGCACCATAGTCACTCGTGGCGGCCTGACCTTGAACGCGGACACCTGGACCAACACCAGCGTCATTCAGGCCGGGCGTTTGAACGTCAACGTCAATAACTTCACCCAGACTGAGACCGGACAACTGCTGGCTTCGACGCACCTGGAAGGCAAGGGCGGTAGTTGGGTCAATAATGGCTTGATTGCCAGTGATGGCAGTTTAAAGCTCGACCTCACGGGCGTTTATAGCGGTAACGGGCGAATCACCAGCCAGAGCGGTCTCAACCTGCATGCGGCTCAGTTGGACCTCAGTAAGAGCGCCAAGATTACCGGCGGTGGCGATACCCTGGTCAACATTGATGGTCAATTGAACAACTATGGACGGTTGACCTCTGCGACCAGCCTTGAACTCTCGACAGGTACGCTGAACAACTACGGGACATTGGGTGGCGCACAAAATGTGACGGTAACCAGTGCAGCCTTGTTGAACGATCATGGCTTGTTGTTCAGCGGCAGCGACATGGCTTTGCACAGCAACACAATCACCAACCAGTACGGCGACATCTACAGCCTTGGGCGACTGGACGTGACCGGTCGAGATGGCGTGAGCAAAGCAGCCAGTTTCGAAAACCTGTCAGGCAGCATTGAATCCAGTCGTGACATGTCTCTTAAGGTTGCCAGCCTGACTAACCGCCGGGATGAGTTCACCACAAAAGACACCGCCGGTAGCGGCGGGTCACTCACCAATATTTGTTGGGACTGCCGAGGCGATCACTTTGTTGTCGACTTTGTCGGCACGGAAAACTATCAAACTGAGTTACTCAAGACATCGGCTACTTCGACTATCCAGTCGGGCGGGCGCATGGATATCGCCGCTAATACGCTGCTCAATGAATACAGTGTTATCGCTTCTGGCGCCGACATGAACATCGCTGCGGATACGCTGACCAACAAAGGCGCTGCGTCCAGCTCCGGAACGCGTACCCGTACCTGGCGGCTGGAAGCGACTAACGGTACTTATTGGCGCTTCAAACGTGGTGTCATGGACCCCTACAACGCCCAGCCAGGACCTAAAAGCTTGCCGGTCGGTGCGTTGTCAGCGTTCAGGCTGATTGACGACACCCTGGTGTCGACCGCTGGCGCTTCACTGGCCCCAGCGATCATTCAGGCTGCAGGTGCCGTGAACATCACCGCCAGCAAGACCTTGATCAACAGCATTGAGACGTCCAACACAGCGTTGGCCGGGCGCGCGCCGCGCAATGAGGACACGGGTGTCGCCAGCGGTCCAGCAACCGTGGTGGTGCAGCTCGCTCCGCAATTGCCACCGGACCTGGCCCAGCGACAAGTCAACCCGCTGACATTACGCGGCTTCACCTTGCCCACCGGCACCCACGGTCTGTTCCGCCTCAGTAGCCAGGCGGTTGATGACACTCAAGCCACCCAAGCCGCCAGTGGCCCGCAGAGTTGGACCATGGGCGGTGCCACTCTAGGCCTCGCTCAGCGCCAGGACGCACAGCCAGCGCTTGAAACACGCACCTTCGACTTCAAGAATGTCGCCCACCAGGACGCGTCTACCCGTCAGTTGGATCCCACCGCACGTCAGGTCAGTGGCATCACCGCCACCAGCAGAACACTTAACGTTGCCGGGGCCGGTGATGTCGACAACGGCAGCGGTTGGACTCCCAGCCAGATCACCACAGGTGAAATCGCCCGGGGTGAGGACATTAACGCCCAGAATCCGTCTACAGGCCCAACTCCGCCAGTGGCGAACGTCACAGGTCCAAGCGATCAGCCTGGCTTGGCGCTGACTGAAAGGGATACACATATTCAGGTCGTCACGCCGGGCGAGCCGTCTCGACCGACGTTGGACATTCCTGGCGTGACGCCGGTTATGCCAGGCGTCCAGCCGGTAGTGAGCGCACCCGTTGCACAAGGTCCGGGCAGCAGCCCAACCCAGATCGCAGAGGTGACTGCCCAACCGGTCAATGCAGCGGCGCAAACCACTATAGTAGCGAGCCAGACCATCAACCGCGTGCAAGGCTTTATGCCCACCGCGCCGGTGTCCCAACCGCATAAATACCTGATCGAAACCAACCCGGTACTCACGGACCTCAAGCAGTTCATGAGTTCCGACTACCTGCTCGCAGGCTTGGGTTACAACCCGGACGAAAGCGCCAAACGCCTGGGCGACGGCCTCTATGAGCAACGGTTGATCCAGCAAGCCGTGCAAGCGCGCACAGGGCAACGTTTTATCGACGGTCAGAACACCGACGAGAAACTGTTCAAGTACCTGATGGACAATGCGATCCAGAGCAAACAGCAACTGAACCTGGCAGTGGGCGTGACCTTGACCTCACAACAGGTTGCGGCCCTGACCCATGACATCGTCTGGCTCGAACAGCACGAAGTGAACGGTGAGAAGGTGCTGGTGCCCGTGCTGTATATGGCCCAGGCCGACAATCGCCTGGCGCCCAACGGTGCCTTGATCGCCGGTAACGACCTGAACCTGATCGCCGGTGAAAACCTGGAGAACGCCGGTACCCTGCGCGCCACCAACAACCTGTCAGCCAAAGCGGGCAACGACCTGATCAACAGCGGCTTGATCGAAGCCGGTAACCGCCTGGACCTGCTGGCGGGTAACAACATCGTCAACAAGTCCGGCGGCATCATCGCCGGACGCGACGTAACGCTCACCGCGATCAAGGGTGATGTGATCAACGAACGTGCCGTGACCCGTACCGGTAACGGTACTGCTGAACGCCGCGACTATCTCGACAGTGCGTCACGCATCGAGGCTGCCAATGACCTGACGATGAATGCAGGTCGTGACATAGCCAATACCGGTGGCGTACTGCAAAGCGGGCGTGACACCACATTGGTCGCTGGCCGTGATGTGCACATCGATGCCGTTGAGCAACGCAATGGTTTGGATCTGGGCAACCGCCTGCGTACCGAAACCGTGACGCAAAACGGTGCCAGTGTGGAGACGGGTCGTGACCTCAAGGTGTCGGCAGGGCGTGACTTCAGCGCCATTGCCAGCCGCATCGATGCCAAGCGTGACTTGAGCATTACGACAACTGAGAACCTGAGCATTTCGTCGGCCGCCGACGAACAGCATTCATCGAGCAAGTCCAAGAAGGTCACTCAGTCCAAGGATCACATCAGCCAGGTTTCCAGCGTGCTGACGGCCGGCGGCGACGTGTCGCTCAATGCCGGTAAAGACCTGGAACTCACCGCCAGCCGGATTTCCGGTGGCGGCAACGTGGCACTTGATGCACAACGCGATGTGAGCATTCTGTCGGCACTGGATGAAGACGCTTCGTTCTACTCGAAAAAGAGCAAAGGCTCGTTCGGTCGCAGCAAAAGTCGGCAGCAGGAAAGCTACGACAGCACCAACGTAGCCTCCGTCGTAGAAGCCGGCAAAGACCTGACCGTCAACGCCAGCAAGCAAGCCGATGGCGGCATGAGCATCGACGGCGGGCGTGACGTCACCGTGATCGGCAGCCAGTTGAAAGCAGGCGGCGACATGCTGCTGGGGGCCACCGGTGACATCGCGGTGCTGTCGGGTGTCGAGGAGCATGGCTCCTACAGCAAGAAAACCAAGTCCGGGTTCCTGGGGCTGTCCAAAAGCGGCAAGAGCCAGTTGAAAACTACTGCCAGCCAAGTGGGCAGTGAGTTGGAGGCGGGCAATGACGTGGTGGTGGCTGCGGGTAATGACGTGCGGGTGCGGGCCAGTGAGATAAGTGCCGATAACGACACCGAACTGCGCTCCGGGCTGGTCAATAGCACGGGTGACATCAACCTGATTTCTGCGAACGACACGGCCTATAGCCGCAGTGAAGAGCACAAGAAGAAGTTTGGTTATACGGAAAGGCCGACATCGGTCGCCATTTCGTCCGCTAAGAAGGCCGGTCGTGAAGCCCAGAGCAGCACCAGCGTGGGCAGCCATGTAAGCGCCGAGCGCGATGCAACTTTGCAGGCTGAGCGCGACATCAACCTGGTTGGCAGCGGAATCACCGCAGGGCGCAATGTCAATCTGGATGCAGGCCGCGACGTCAATGTGGTCGCCGCGCAAGACACCAGCAGCGAACGTAGCTGGGAGAAGAAAAAGCAGACGGGTTCAAGCCTCTCCAGTAACGGTAATGGCATCAGCATTTTCGCCGGCACCGAAGGCAGTGGGGAGAAGAATCGTGTCGAACACGAGACCGCTTCCAGCAGCCGGATCAGCGCCGGACAAGATGTGGCGATCAACGCCAAGCGTGATATCAACCAGCGCGGCTCTGATGTGGGTGCTGCCAGTGATATTGAGCTGACGGCGGGCAGAAATATCAATATCGATGCTGCGCGTGAAAGTGTGCTCACCGAGCAGATACGCGAGAAAGAGAGCAACGGCCTGGGTGTTTCAATCAACCATAACTATGCCAATACCAAGGACGCTGTCAGCGGAGCAGGGAAAGGCGAGGACAATGTCAGCAAAGGCTCAAGCACACTCAAAGCAGTTGATTCGGTCAGTCAGTTTGTCAGTGGGCCGACGCTGGACGGGAAGTTCGGCAACAGCAAGCAAACCAACAGCCAGCAGGTTATCGAGCAGACCAACCGATCTTCAACCCTGAGCGCTGGTAACGATCTGCACCTTAACGCTGGCAACGATGTGCTGGTGAAGGGAAGCCACCTGGACGCCGGGCGTGACATCAATATCAAAGGGCGTGACGTCACGCTGGACGTAGCCAAGGGCAGCATCAGTGAAGAAACCACCCACACCCAGAGTTGGGGCGGTATTCATGGCGGCACCAGCGGCGGGATCAAGCTGGGCGCCGGCGGCAGCTTCGGCACGGCTACGGGCGAGAGCTCTCAAGGCTCGTCTACGGCTTCACAGCTGGAAGCCGGTCGCGATATCAACCTCAAGGCCAGCAATGACCTGAACTTGATTGGAACGCAGGCCAAAGCCCAGCGGGATATCGAGCTGAATGCCGGCAACGATTTGAACATTCGTTCGGCGCATAACGACAGCAACAGCGAAAACAACCGTCACAGCGGCGGCGGCGAAGCAGGCCTGACGTTTGGTTCCGAAGGCATTGGCGTCTACGTCAGTGTCAGCATGGGCAAGGGCAACCTGGAGCGAGAAGGCCAACGCCAACAAGAGGCATACCTCTATGCCGGCGACCGCCTGGGGTTCGCCAGTGGCAAAGACACCACCATCGGCGGAGCGAACCTCAGAGGCGATGAAGTGGTGGGGCGTGTGGGCGGCGACCTCAAGGTTTCGTCGGTCGCTGATACGGGCAAGGTCAAGGGCAAAGAGTTCGATATCAGCGTTACGGCCACCATCGGCCCGGGTGCGGGTGTCAGCGGTTCGGTCGGCTTTGGCAAGACCACAGGCAAAACCGACTGGGTCGAAGAGCAAACCCGCGTTACCGGCAAAAACGCAGTTGATATCAGGACAGAGAACCACACCCAAATCGACGGAGCCGTCATCGCCGCTGACAACGGCAACCTGAAACTGGACACCGGCACCCTCGGCTTCAGCGATATCGCCGGGCAAGACAAAGAGCATGGGTACTACCTGAACGTAGGTGGCACCTATAAAGCCGGGAGCAGTGAAAGCAAAGGCAACACCGTACAAGACAGCAGCCAGGCGGGCAAAGGCAAGGAAGGTCAAACCGGTTGGAGCGTTGAGGGTTGGAACTACGAGAAAGAGCGTGAGCAGATTGTCCGAGCCACGGTGGGGGCAGGTGAAATCGTCGTACGCAAGGATGCTGAGACAGACGCTGACTCTACGGCCGGGTTGAACCGGGATGTGAGCAAGGCCTATGAGATCACCAAGGATGATGAAAAGCGAACGGATCTGTATGCGAGTAGTTCGTCCATTGATGCTGTACTTAAACCTGGAGAAACGCTGAAACAATGGTCTGACGGGTTACTCAACTACGATAAAACGGCGCTGGACAACTTCAACAAGGCCGCCGGGGCATTGCATGCAGTAGTCAATCGAGTGGAAGCCATGCAGGGCCGTCCGATGGATGCTCGTGCAGAAGCCATGGCCGGCAAAGACTTGGCCGAAAGTACACTTGAAGCCCTAATTCTCTCTGGCATGAGCCCCAGATCGGCAATGGCAAAAATGGGGGAACCCGAATTTATCGACAGCGTCCTGAGAAGTGTGGCGTCGTTAAACGGGATCGAACCTAAGGTGCTTGCCGACGCGCAGAAGATGGTTGAGTCGAGCACCTATAAACCCGACCCTCAGGCACTGGTACTGGAAACGTCGGAAGTCAATCCGACAGGGATTGACGAGCTTCAGGGTGTGATTCGTCAACTCGGGGCAATACAGGCTTATAAAAACGAGCATCCTGAGAGTTTGGAAGCGATAGCCTATGTGTTGGCCGCGGCTCAAGGCCCGAAAGGTGTTGCCCAATTTATCGCGATGAAGGCTGTTGAGGGGACCGAGGCGGGGCAAGCGATCTCGGAAAACATAGACAAGGCCAATGCTTTCGTCGGACAGAAGGTCGCCGAAATCGTTGAAGGGACCGAACTGAATCCGACGTATGACAGCGACAAATATCTGATTGGCGGGGGAGAGCTGCTTTCCAGTATATTGTTTGGGGCGATGCCTGCTCGTAAAGGTGAGGGTGCAAAAAGGACGGACAAAGGAAAGGCGCCATACACCTCGACTGTCTCGACGGATGCTGAGGCTGGCATGCCGTATGCCCACCCGGTAAAGGGGGCTGGTGCAAAAGGGTTAGAAATTGCGCCTGGTAAATTTGATTACTTGTTTGGCCGTGTCGCTAGTAACTCCCATAATGCCGCTCGTTCAAATCAGCTTGCGCTCGAAATGAAGAGACTTGGTGTTCCAGACAATGCCGCTGGTCGTCAGATGCTTACTGATCACTTGACCCTTTCTGCCAAAACTGACGGCAATGTGATGAGCACGTTCTCCAATCAGTACGGAAAATTTGAGGTCAGAGAGTCCTTGTTTATGGGACCATCGGGCAAGGCTGCTAATTTTCAGAGCACATTCCAGATTCTTGATGACGGAACTCGTAAACTCAGCACAGTCATACCGCTTCACTGAGGAGCTCGTAATGAAATTTCCAAGCACAAGTGACTTTTTGGAGGAGTTTGGTATCGAGCCTATCGAGGTTGATCCAACCTTGGCTCTATGTCGCTATACAAAGAAGTCAAAAAATAGTGAACTCGAGGTTGATGTTTCTTTTAGTGCTGTGATGAAATCGTTTCAGGTCGTGCTTAGGCTTTCTATGCAAGAGCTGGCAGTTATTTCGTCGGAAAATGTCAAGTCTATTGAGTTAGTGCGGGATAGTTCTGGGGCTGGAGTTCATGTTGTATTTGAATTTTGCGAATCAATTTCGGAGGCCATAGTGATATTTGAGCCGGAGGTCAGTTGTCGGTGGTGGACATTGCGTAACGGATAAGATGGTGTAAAAGGAATAAATCCTCCTTCAGTACCACGCAACGCAAGCAACCTTGCAGGCGGCCCGTTGCGAAGTGCAGCCCAGATAAGCGGGCGTTTTAAGCTTGATGGTGGACCAGTTAAAGAAAAAATGGGCAGATTTGAATCACAAAGGTGACAGATTTATTTGATTTACGAGTCCTTTTAGATATGGCGAGTGAGTATCCAAAAAATAAAACTTTCCCATTTTTCGTGTTGGGAGGGGATGTGCAAGGGATAGAAAGCAATATAGATGGGGTTGAAAAACTTTCGATTATTCCAGGATTTAATTTGTACAATTTGAATCTCGTATTAAGCTTTAACGTTCGGCAAGAACACTCGGGAGAGGATGTCTCGACGTATGAGATTGGGCTTGTCATGCTTTATGAGTTTGAGCGTTTTGAATACGAAGTTGGCTTAAGATTTATGGGGGTGAGTCGGTTTAAAGTTTCCGAAGTGAACGGTGCTTTTTACTTGAGCGAGATAGAACTGGAAAATGTTTCCGCAGATCAGCTTGAGGGCATCAATTTTAGGTTTAAAGATCATGGAGGTTCTGGATTTGAAGTACTGTCTCGTGGGTTTTCAGTTTCAAGCTGTAAGCCTCGTGACTGAAGCTGTAAATTGAGCCTGGTAAAAAGGTGAGGTCGCAAATCGGGTAAAAAGTGACGGTTTCTTTGGTTGTTCTGAGCTAATAAGTCAGGCATTTTCTCCGCCTCCATTTTTCAATTTTCTGTCTGGTTCTCAATCAAATTTTTGCTTTTTCAGAGCAGAGCACGACGCCCTACTTTTTTGACCAGTGGGTCACGAAAAAAACAGATTTTTCTATCGTGCTTAGTAAATATTGCTCATGGCATTTATGTCGTATGTATCCCTAACAATATGCTCCTTTAATCCGATAGTCGGTCACTTCCTCACTGCACTCCTACGCTAATGTTGACAAGCTTCCTTAATGGTCAAAGTCGATATTAAGAAAAGAAGCAGCCTGAACAGAATGCACAACAACAACTTCAATGCATATTGTTTAGCCCGACGTATCAGTTATTGCCGTCGACTTCGGTGTTGATCGCTGGGCTCAAGGAGTACTGACATGGCTATATTCGATTACAAGGGGCAAGATGCCCGTGTGCTGATTTCAGATGCCTGGAACCTCGCCACTTACACCAGCGGTGTCGCGACCGTAGGCGCGCTCTACAACCTTCCAGGGGCGGTACTGGGGGAGGGCAACACCTTTGCATTGCCCAAGGGCTGGCGTGAAATCGGCGCCAATGAACTGAGCGTTGATAGCAGCCACACCGATATCACCGGAAGCTTCACCGGCGATGGCGTGTTCGGCTCCCAGGCCAGGGTGTTTGGTCAATACGATGACAGTGGTCAATTGCTGAAAATGGGGTTTTCCATTGCCGGCACCAACTCCCTGACGGATCTGCTGGGCTGGCCGGCCATGATCGACAACTCGTATATCAACGGCTATGAGTACCTGCTCAATTCAATCAAGGATTACGCGATAGACCACAACCTGAGCGGTAAGGATGTGCTGGTGACCGGCTACAGCCAGGGCGGCTCAGTCACTAACAGCATGTATATCGGCAAGGACACGCTGGCAGACGGTTTCTTCAAGGATTCGGACTACTTTGGCATGGAGTCGCCCAAGTCCAGCAACAGCGACGGAATCTACAACTTCGGTTTTGAAAACGATGTGGTGCACCGCCTCACCGGGCAGGAAACCAACGTGGGAAGCGCCATCATCGACGCTCTTCAGGGGAGTGACGCCAGTTACACCTCGACGACCGACAATATCGTGCTGTTCGATACGATCTACGCCCTGCCAACCTGGCCCAATGGTCCGTTTTCCATTGCCAACTTGTCAGGATGGGCTGCGCACCTCGAAGGTATTTTCATCAACCCCATCCAGCGCATCGCCCAGTCGACGTTCTACGATTACATCGAGCGCGATAGCACCATCGTGATCAGTAACCTCGACGCGATCAGCCGCAGCTTCACCTGGGTCAGCGACAAACAGACCGCCACCTCCAACCATTACGGCACACCGGCCTTCCTGCTGGGCACCGACAGTGCAGACAAGCTGCAGGATGGTCGCAGCGATGACTTCCTCGACGGGTTCAGTGGTGACGACAGTTTCCGGGTCAGTACCGGTACCGATATCGTTGCTGGCGGTGCAGGCGATGACAAAGTCTTTCTCAAAGGTACGGCGTCCTCCTACGAAGCCGTGAAACTGAGCGACGGTACGTTGTTTTTAAACGATAGCAGCGGCCAATACGGCCTTAAAGAACTGCATGGCGTAGAGCATGTCGAGTTCGAAACCGGCCTTGCCAACACGCTCGGCCAGTTACCCGTTATCGGCGGCATCTTCAGCGGTATCGGGCAGGCGCTGACACCGTCTTATACGGTCACCAACGGCAAGCTGGATTTCGATGGCCTGTTCGGCGCCGACAAGGCTTACGCCAGATCCATCGAAGGTAGCCAACTGGCCGACACCCTGAAAGGCACTGCAGCTCGCGACCTGATATTCGGCCAGAACGGCAACGATCGGCTCGACGGTGGCGCCGGAAATGACCTGCTGCACGGCGGTGACGGCAACGACACGCTGCTGGGCGGCACGGGTAACGACTCGCTGTATGGCGCCAGTGGTAATGACGTGTTGATCGGCGGGCAGGGCAATGACCTGCTCAGTGGTGGCGTGGGCAGCGACTTGTTTGTGTTCGATCAGCGCGGGTTCGGCCATGACGTGATCAGCGACTTCAACATCCATCAGAACGGGCATGATCTGCTGGTGTTCTCCAAGTCGTTGTTTGCGAGCGCCGATGCTGTAATCGGGTCCACCACCCAGAACGGCAGTGACAGCGTGATTCTGGCGGGGGACAGCAGTGTCACCCTGGTGGGGTTCAATGCGGCACAACTGAGCGCAGAGATGATCAGCGTGGTTTGATGCGGCATCGGTACAGCTGGCGATAAAACCTCACAGGGTCGCAGATGCTGTGGGGTTTTTTCATGCCTGTCGTTTTACAGCAATCTATATCCCGCGGTATCGCGTTCTCGTCACTTGCCGGAAGCCATCATGTGCTTGCTTCGCATGACTACGGCTCGATCAGGCCTTGATCGCTCAGCGCTGCGCGGGCAATCCAATCCCGGTGCGATGCCAGTACGAAGGCTTTCTTCGAGGGTTTGTTGCAGCATCAACAACTCCTCACGCTGCACTTTTAGCGTGGCTTCGATTTGCTGTATCTCCTCCAGACGTACATTGATCTGTTCCAGAGTGAGGGATTTGGAGCAGCTCCCGTCATGAAGGAAAAGGCCACGAATGGTGTCGAGGGAAAACCCCAGCCTTTGCGCGTGGATCACGACTTCCAGGCGCTTAATGGTGGATTCGCTGTAATAGCGATAGTTGTTCATGTCGCGCGTGGGGGCGTCCAGCAGGCCTTGCTCCTCGTAGTAGCGTATTGCTGAAGCAGCAAGGCCGGTACGTCGCGCAATCTCGCCTATCTTCATTTTTTGCTTGACCTTCAAGTTGACTTTAATCCGCAGTATAAGCCGCAGCGTAATCCGGAAGGTAATCGGATTGGGCTGGATAAACACCGTTGACCTACGTGGAATGTGAAGAATGAGCAAAATAACCGAGTTGCTGAATTGGCGTTATGCGACGAAAAGTTACGATTCGTCCAAGACAATACCTGCTGAAAAGCTGGAGCGAATCCTGGAGGCGGTACGCCTGACGGCGACGTCGAGCGGGCTCCAGCCATTTGAATTGCTGGTGGTGACCAATCCGCAAATTCGCGAAAAGATTAAGGCGGTCAGCTGGAATCAGTCCCAGGTGACCGACTGCTCTCATTTGCTGGTGTTCGCCGCCTGGGATGACATCACGCCTGAGCGTGTCAACATGATGTTCGACCTGACCAATTCGGTACGAGCTACCGTCAACCAGGGTTGGGAAGATTACCGTCAAATGCTCCTCGGTATAGTCGCCGAGCGTGGGCAGGAGGCCAACTATCAAGCGGCTGCGCGCCAAGCCTATATCGGCCTCGGCTCGGCTTTAATCGCCGCGGCATCCGAGCAAGTCGATGCGACGCCCATGGAAGGGTTCGACCCATCGGCTGTCGATGAGATTCTGGGATTGGGAGCCAGGCATCTGCGCAGTGTGGTGCTGCTGCCTTTGGGGTATCGGGCAGCAGAGTCTGACTGGCTGGTAAACCTGAAAAAAGTACGGCGGTCTCGCGAAAATTTCGTAACTGAAATCAACTAGGAAGAAGTGCAGCCGCTCCACATTGCAGCAATAGTGGGGCGCAGCTGCATGGGTAGAGCTGAGTATTTGATCGTGAGCTCCTTTCCAATCACTGAGCGCGGCGCACGAAGCGCCGCGCTTTGTATCACGCCACGATGTCGCTGACGGCTGCCTGGCCGACGGTGGTGACGAGGAAATCCGCCACACCGTGCCCGGAGAAGTCCACGGCCAAGGTGCCCAGGTTGGTACCCGAGGCATAGTTCAGCACAGCATCGCCGGCATGGCCGGTAAATGCATTGACGAAGCTCAAGCCCGCACCTTTGGTGATGCCCGACAGGTCGATCTTGTTGGAGCCCGAGGTGAAGTCAAAGATCTTGTCCGCAGCGCGTGGCGTGGAATCGGAACTGGCACCGTACACGAACGTGTCGTTGCCGGCGCCGCCCCACAATTGGTCTGCGCCGCCACCTCCGTAGATGAGGTCGTTACCGGCTCCGCCTTTGATAAGGTTGGCGACCTGGTTACCAATGATCAGGTCGTTGCCCGAACCGCCGAATGCGTTCTCGATGGTAACGCCCTTGGCGATCGACACGTTGCCCACCAGGCCGCCCACATCAGAAAACGAGGTGGCAGTAAGGTTGATCTTCTGGTTTTGAGTGAAACCGGAGAAGTCCAGAGTGTCTTTGCCGCCGCCGTCCCATACCGAAAACACCAGCTTGTCGGCATCGGATGTGGCAGTGAGGAAATCGCGCCCGGTATTGGAGTTGAATCCGTAGGTCGTGTCACCGGCGCGAGTACTGTAGTTGGCACCGTAGAGCTTCTGGATCGCGGCGATGTCGTCGATCAGCGGGCCCGCAGCATAGGCTTCGACACCACCTTTACTGAAGTTCTGGTTGGTGTTGCTCTCGCTCCAGTAACTCATCACGGAGTAAGCATGTGTATCTTCGGCATATTTCGCATCCGAATACGACGGTTGACCCACACTGGCGTCGTACGAACCTGGATGCTGCAGTCCAAGCGTGTGACCAATTTCATGGGTCAAGGTTTGACGACCATAATTGCCGTTTGCCGGTGTTAAATTTTCTTGATAGTTTTGATTGGTATAAAACAACGCATCGCTATTTCCGCTGTTATTAGGGTAGAAGGCGAAAGCTGACCTGGCACCTCCATGCTGCAGGTCATTACTATAATTGCCCAGTGATATATGTGCGTCGCCTCCGCTTCTGGATTCGATGAATGAAATGTTGGCGACGTCCGACCAGGATTGGAACGAAAGGGCTGCCTGGGATCTCTGTTGAGCGTTGAATGCGCTGAATCCAGACACATTCTCGGAGGCGTATGCTTGACTTTCTGAAGTCAGAAAGCTGTAGGTGAAGTTGTATTTCCCATTGTGGTCGTTGTCACCCCAATAGTAACCTCCTCGAGTTATTTCATCCGCGGCCTGCGCAATAGTGTAAGACGGCTTGCCCTGTGAGGAATTAAATCCTCCTCGATCATAGGTATGTGAAAAATTATAGAGTGCCTGGTAATCTTCACTTGTTCGGAGCTGCGCCGAAGTGGTGAGTGGGCTAACAAGATTTTTCGCCAAGATAGTCATACGAGTACATTCCTTCGTGTCCATTGATTTGAAGTGTTATATGCTTATCACGTTTTCGTTGCCTTCTTGTTGTGGTAGTCATTTATAAAGGACTTATGGGTTTAGTGTTATTTAAAAATTAAATATGGTATATAACTTGTTGATATATTCTTAAAAATTATTAAGACAACCTTGGGTTGGTGAGTCAATTGACTGATTTTATTGCGGGCCGGTAATTCACGGTTCTAAAGGTGCATCCAAGAGACGGCTAAGTAGTGTGGTGGCGTATTGATGGCTCGCCCTCAATATGTTGATCACGGCCAGACCCCTTCTCATGCTGACTCGGTCAGTTAGCCGGTCAGTGTGTAGAGATCGGTCATGAAGCTGTCTTCTGCCTGGCATTGCTCTCGCTTCGAGATAACAACGAAAGCGAACGAACGATTTGATCTCACTCGCCCGTAGATTGCTCTTGCAAAAAACCTTGGCCTCCACTCTTAAAAACCCCGTAGATTGACATCTACGGAGTTTTTTGCAGATGGGGGAACTATAGAAGCACCAAAATACTGAAGAGGACGTGCCAATACTTACTAATGTGTCGGGTTGGCAACTCCGACCCGGGCATGAATTTTCTCGGCCGTCTCCTGTTTTGAGTGACCTCTACATGCGTTTATCGACACACATCAGGCATTTACAGACGTTAGTGGGCTAATAGATTGGCCGTGATCTTTGACACGGTCATCCTCGATAACGATTTTGCTGCTGGAAGAAATGTAGTACTCGTTTGTCTTTGCTAGACCTTGGACGACCATTAAATAGCCTCTTGAATCGCTGCGCGTCCACGTGTCGCTATTACCTTGCTCTATTGGGTAGTAGTCCTCGCTGGGGTTTGTATCAGTATGCCATGCACTTACTGCAACTTTGACAATTCTGCTTGCGCCGTTTGTAATTGTGATAGCCATATTTGCATTCCTTTTGGATTTTAAATTCCATGAGTTGGCTCCCTATTTAAAATAAAGCTGCAGACTTGCCACTGCTACAGAAAATCCGTAGTTAGGTTAACTCGCTGGCGCCCTATTCAATTGATACTGGAGTCCAGCTCAATACTGGACTCCAAGTAAAATGCAATGTGTTGCATGAGTTTATTGTTCTACCTGCTTCCGCAGTCAAGCCTACAGACGGGAAAATGCAAGGTGTTATTACCTTGCCAATGCGTCGATTCCGACGAGTGGTTAAATAGGTTTTTGAAATAATTGTTATTCACTCGAGTTCTTTCGCATAGGCCCATTTCCTAGTATTCAATCTGGAGTGAATAAGCACTCTAGCCCTCGCTGCTTCCACCCGGCTCGACAACTCCATGATGGAAGTTTCTAGAGCCAGTTGGTTTTCGTAGAGCTTGGAGAGAATTGCGGAGCAGAAAGGATAAGGGCCTGCTCAGGTTTCCCTGGCAAGCCCTTGATATCTATGGTGCCCGAACCCGGAATCGAACCGGGACGCCCTTACGAGCGGGGGATTTTAAGTCCCATGCGTCTACCAGTTTCGCCATTCGGGCGGTAGCGCGGTGTAGCAGGGTTGGGAATATATAGATCCTGTCGCTTCGGCGCAACCTCGAAGCGCGCTTTCCTGCATAAAGATACCGATGAAAAAGTGTGGCAGATCAGTGATCTACAGGGCCTTGGGGTTAAGTCCTGATGAATGCTTGCGCCGCAGGAACAAGCCTCATAAATGACAGTCATAGCGACATGCCATCCCGGCAAATCGCAAAGGAGTCAGTTGATGCTCAGTGTCCGTAGGCGTTCTTGGATGATGGCTGCAGGCGTGGTGGGGCTGTTGGGTGCGGCGATAGCTGGCCCGGCGCAGGCGGCGAGTTCGGTGCGGTGGGGAGAGTTCAGTGCATCGTCGACAGACAGATTGACGGGCGCCTCGGTAGAGGCGGGCAATACCTATGTGTTGAAGTCGTCGAGTATTTCCGTCGGCGATATCGAGGCGTTGCAAGCGGCGCAAAAGCGTAGCGAAAGCGAGCTGCAAAGCCTGAAAACCAAAATGGATGATCAGGATCGTGCATTTGACGAGTTCAAGCGTAAAGACGGGTCGAGTTCCAGCAGCAGTGATAGCCAGTTGTCGAGTCTCAAGCGCACGGTGGATGAGCAGAAAAATACGATAGATCGGCAGAAAGACGAAATCGCCGGCCTCAAGCGCGGCCTGGATGATTTGAAGCGCAGTGTGGAGACGTTGAGCAGCAAGGTGAAGTAAAGGAGAGGGCTTGCTCGGGAAAGCTGTGCTTCAGTAACTGGCTCAGTGCCTGACGTACTGCATTCGCGAGCAAGCCCGCTCCCACAAGATTTGTGTTATGCGCTGTGCCCGCGTTCAGTCAATCAGTGCCAGCAGGTCGGTAGTACCTACGTCCACGCCAGCCTGGGTCAGCAGTGTTGTCACCTGGCCCCGGTGGTGGGTCTGGTGGTTGAAAAAGTGCACCAGCAGGCCGAAGAAGGGCTTCTCACCTGCCACGCCGCGCATGTTGTGGTAGCGCAGGCGCTGGTCCAGATCAGACTCCTGCAGCGTGTTGGCCCAATCAATGATCAATTGATCCAGCCAGGCGCGATGGGCTGACAGTTCACTCAAGTTGGCAAAGGCCAATTGCTTGAGATCCACCGGTGTAGGGATGTCACTCAACGGTGCCAACGCGCGAAAGCCCGCCGGATGTTCGGCAAAGCGCTTGAGCCAGACTGTGTCGCCCAGCGTCAGGTGGTTCAAGGTGCCGAGGATCGAGCCGAAAAACGCCTGGCGATCCACTGTCAACTCCGCGTCGGTCAAGGTGCCGGCGGCGGCGTAGACCTTACGGTTCATCCATTGATTGTAGTGGGCCATCAACCCAATATGCTCGATACGGTTCACCGCGGTTCTCCCTTGACGGCATGGTGGCGACATCATAAAGCTTGCCCGCCCGGCGGTCATGGTGTTCCATCGCAGGCGAACTATGTTTGATAAACGCCATTATTGCGCCCCGGGAGGGCGACACCATGAATACCAGCGATCTACTGGAACAACTGTGGCGAGCAGGGCAGCAAAGCGGCGGCGCTTCGGGCGGCGGCCTGGGCGGATTGCTTGGAGGTTTGTTGAAAAACGCCGGTACCGGCAATGCATCAGCCGGTGGCGGCTTGGGTGGTTTACTGGGTGGCCTGGGTGGCTTGTTGGGCGGCGCTCCGGCAGGCGGCACGACCCAGACGCGTAGCAGCGGCGGAATGAATTACGCGGCGCTGGCATCTCTCGGCATGGCCGCATTCCAGGCGTATCAAGCGTGGCAACGTCAGCAGGCGACTGCGCCGCAGCAAGCCATCCAGACCGTTGACCAGCTTGAAGGGCCTGAAGCCGAAGCCCATAGCCACGGCGTACTGCGTGCAATGATCGCAGCAGCCAAGGCGGACGGCAGGATCGATGAGCAAGAGAAAAAGATGATCTCTACCGAGATCGGCCGTCATACCGACGATCCACAACTGCAGCAGTGGCTCGACGCCGAAGTCGCCAAGCCACTGGATGCCGCAGATTTCGCTGAATATGCCAAGGACCCAGCAATCGCTTCGGAGATTTACCTGGCCAGCGTCCTGCTGGTCAATGATCAGCAGGACGCCGAGCGCAACTACCTGGACGATCTGGCCGGGCAGCTGCAAATCGACCCGCAGTTGCAGGTCCACCTGGAGCAACAGGCCAAGGCCTAGAACCTGAAAGTCGCCCCAGTGGTCAGCCACTGGGCACGGTCCCCAGTCAAACTGCGCCCGACCACCAGGTCCACGTCGACAAACTTGCCGACGTGGAATCTCGGCCCCGCCTGCCATGCTTGTTCACCGCCTTCCTGGCCATAGCGTTCGCCAATCAACGTCAACACCTGCGCAAGCTGGTATTCGAAACCCATACCCCAGGTCAGGCGGTGCTGTTGCGCGCCGTCGTTATAGGCATGGTTCCAGCCGGCATTCAGGTTCAGGCGCAGTGCATCCATGGCCTGCCACGTTAACGGCAGGTTGAAGTCAGCGCCGTCGAATGCGTGCTGGCGATCGAGGGCAATGTGTGCCCCGGCGGCGACTGCCAACTCCAGCCCCAGGTCTTCTCGTGACAACAGCTGCGCCTTCACCTGTGGGCTGACTTGCGTTTCGCCCTTTCCCGCGTCAGTGGCCCGCGATAACGCCGCGCCCCACTGCACCCATGGCATACCGCTGAGCGTGCAGGCCGGGGACAAGGTTTCGTTGTGCGTACTGCCTGCGTGCCGATTGGCGGTGTGCCAGGCGTCGATGTTGCATTCGCCTGGCGCATTGATCGCGCCATCATCTACCACGTAGGCGCCGCCGGCAGCATTCGCCTTGGAAACCAGGGCGAGGATTAACAGCGTGCCCAGCGTCACGCCGATAAAGATCAGGTTGCGCTGCAAGGCGCGGCGCTTGGCCGGTGGCAAGAGCAGCAGGGTGGGACGCGCCCTGCGCAAATGGCGCGCGCGATATTTGGCAAACCCGTCCGTGTGCTTCGGGTTGTGTGGGTTGTGCATGATGCACCTCGCTTGAATTCAGCTTTCTACGGTCAGCACCGAAATGCCGCTGGCTTTGGCCTGGCAGACCAGCTCCGAGGTATCGTCACCGCCGGGCAGGGCGATGATCAGGTCGGGGCGGCTGTCGGCCAGCATGAAGTGGTTGCGCTGGCGTTCCGCCTGCTTGCCGTGGCGCTGCCAATTGGGTGGGTAGCGCACCACGTCGATACCGATTTCCCGCGCCCATTCCTCGATCTCGCTGCCGAGGAACTGGTTGCCGCCGTGGATCAACACCTGCACTGGGTGCAGGCGGTGGTAAGCGTCCAGCACGTGGCGGGACTTTTTGGTGTCGGCGTAATGACGACCTGCACAGATCAAGACGCGCATAGGGAGCATCCTTGTATTGCACGGCGGCGGCCGGGCGACCACCACCGTTTGAATGGCGGGGGATCAGTACCACTGCTTGAAGCGGCGGATGTAGATCGTTTTCATCAGTTGAGCGACGCAGCAGTAAGCCAGCAGGGTGCCTACCAACCATGGGAAGTACGCCATCGGCAGCGGTTGCAGACCCACCAGGGTGCCTAGCGGCGAGAACGGCACGTAGATGCCCAGGGCGATCACGATGCAGGTCATCATCAACACCGGCCAGGCGGCCGTGCTCTGGAAGAACGGAATCTTGCGGGTGCGCAGCATATGCACCACCAGGGTTTGCGAGAGCAGCCCTTCGATAAACCAACCTGATTGGAACAGCGTCTGCATTTCCACACTGTTGGCCGAGAACACGTACCACATCAGGGCAAAGGTGGTGATGTCGAAGATTGATGAGGTCGGCCCGATCCAGATCATGAAGCGGCCGATGTTTTTCGCATCCCACTTGCGCGGTTTGGCGAGGTATTCCTTGTCCATCTTGTCCCACGGCAGAGCCAGTTGGGAGATGTCGTACATCAGGTTCTGCAGCAACAGGTGGATCGCCAGCATCGGCATGAACGGAATGAACGCACTGGCTACCAGCACCGAGAACACGTTGCCGAAGTTGGAGCTGGCGGTCATGTTCAGGTACTTCATGATATTGCCGAAGGTTTCGCGGCCCTTGAGCACGCCTTCTTCCAGCACCATCAAGCTCTTTTCCAGCAGGATGATGTCGGCCGACTCCTTGGCGATATCCGTGCCGCTGTCCACCGAAATACCCACGTCGGCATCCCGTAGCGCCGGTGCATCGTTGATGCCGTCGCCGAGAAAGCCCACCGTATGGCCGTTGGCTTGCAGCGCCTTGAGCACACGGGATTTTTGCAGTGGCGTCAGCTTGGCGAACACCGTGCGTTCTTCCACGCGGCGCAGCAGGGTGGCGTCGTCCATGGCTTCGATTTCCACGCCCAGCAGCGGCTGGCCGGGTTCGAGGCCAACCTGGCGGCAGATCTTGCTGGTGACCACCGCGTTGTCGCCGGTCAACACTTTGACCGCCACGCCAATCTGTTGCAGCGCGGCAATTGCCGGGCCCGCGGTTTCCTTCGGCGGGTCGAGGAAGGTCAGGAAGCCCTGGATCACCAGGTTGCGTTCATCGGCAGTGGTGTATTGCTGACGCGCCAATGCCTTGGGGATATGGCGGGTTGCGACCACCAGTACCCGGAAACCGTCTTCGTTGTAGTCGTTGGCAATCGCCAGCAGTGCCTCGCGACGGCGATCGTCCAGAGGCACGGCGGCGCCGTCTTCCAGGGTGTGGGTCGAGATGCTCAGCATCTCTTCCACGGCCCCTTTGCACACCAGCAACTGGTCATCGGCGGCATCCTTGACCACGATCGACAGGCGACGGCGTACAAAGTCGAAGGGCAATTCATCGACCTTGCTGTAGGCAAATGGCATCTGGAACTTGGGGTTTTGCGCCGAGAACTGCACCACGGCCTGGTCCATCAGGTTCTTCATGCCGCTCTGGTGAAAGCTGTTGAGCCAGGCCAGGGACAGCACCGCATCGTCGCGCTGGCCGAAGGCGTTGACGTGATGCTCAAGGATGATCTTGTCCTGGGTCAGGGTGCCGGTCTTGTCGGTGCACAGCACATCCATTGAACCGAAGTTCTGGATCGCGTTGAGGCGCTTGACCACCACTTTGCGCTTGGCCATGGCTGTAGCGCCTTTGGCCAGGTTGGCACTGACGATCATCGGCAGCATTTCCGGGGTCAGGCCGACGGCCACCGCCAGGGCAAACAGGAAGGCATCGCCCCAGTCCCCCTTGGAGAAGCCATTGAGGAAGAACACGATCGGCACCATCACCAACATGAAGCGGATCAGCAGCCAACTGACACTGTTCACGCCACGGTCGAAGGCGGTTTGCACCCGCGAGCCGACAATCGCCTTGGCCAGGGAGCCGAAGTAAGTGCGCGGTCCGGTAGCCACCACCACCGCCTTGGCGCGGCCGCTCACCACGTTGGTGCCCATGAAGCAGATGTTCGGCAGGTCCAGTAGATTGCCTTGGTCGGCGGCGAGGTTGGAGGCGGATTTTTGCGTGACATCGCCCAGGGTGTCGTACTTCTCCACCGGCAAGGCTTCACCGGTCAGCACGGCCTGGCTGATAAACAGGTCGCGGGACTCGATCAGGCGGATGTCGGCGGGGATCATGTCGCCGGCCGACAACTGCACGATGTCGCCGGCCACCAGATCACGCATCGGCACTTCGCGCAAAGTGGGCTGGGCGCCGACCTGTTCGCGACGCAGCACGGTGGCGGTGGTGCGTACCATCGCCTTCAGGGCCTCGGCGGATTTGGCCGAACGGTGTTCCTGCCAGAAGCGCAGCAGGCTGCTGAGCAACACCATGGTCATGATGATGATGACTTTGGTCAGATCGACTTCTTCACCTGCCTGCAGTGGCAACCAATAGTCGGTGACAAAGCTGATGCCGCCCAGGGTCAACAGCACGTAGATGAACGGGTTGTTCAGTGCCTGCAGAAACTGGACGATGGCGTGTGGCGGCTTGTCATGGGCGACTTCGTTATAGCCTTCCCGTTGCAGACGCGCCGAGGCGTCCAGTTCGGTCAGGCCGTCCTGGGTGGCACGTACATTGGCAAGGGTGGCCGCCAGGCCATTGTGGGCTTCACGGGCGGCGCGCATCGACAGTTTGGTGTCGGCAGCGGTGCCATTTTTCTTGTGCAGAGGCGTGTTTTTTACGGCGCTCATTGTCTGTACTCCTGTCGCCAATTCTCGACAAAACATACCCGGTACTTACCTGCACGCAGGCGAGCGAAAGCATGCCGAGCCGCGGACTTCGCGATCGGTTTAAATAAAGTATTCACATAACTTCTGTCAGGCCCGCTGATAGCCCGTTAGTTAACTAACGGGCAGCGGGCTACTACTGGATTTGTTCATAAAGAACTCCAGGGTCTTAGTAAGAAAGTTGTTGTTTCCAGCCAGCTCAGGCGGCGCGAGCGCTCACGTAAAGACCGAGCATCAAGCTGGCTTGCGCCAGGCTGGAAACCTTGGGTCTCTGTGGGTCTTGAGGGTCGGCGTGATCCCAGTGCTGCACCAGTTGGCCGCTGTCAGGGCAGATACGCCAGTGCGCCAGCGGCGGTACCGGGCGTGCCTGGGAGGAGGGTGCAGCAAAGGCCGGGCGGGTTGGTCTGAAGCCCACGGGCTCGCGGCACAGCTTGGCGCGCAAGGCTGCGGCCAGTGCAGGTACATCGGGTAAAGCAATGAGTTGGAAGGTCATAACACACCTCGGGACCGGACACGCGACCGGTGAGGCAGTTACGGTGGAGCATCAAGCTCTAGCGCAGCTTACCGGACCTGGAAGGCGAGTCCTGTCATATTCTGGGTTTGGCGCCCGATGCCCGCAGAGGCGGTGCTCGGACAGCGACTAGATACTGTGTCCATTGGCTTCTTTTGTGAGGTTTAAAAAAGGCCCCAGTTGCGGGCACGGGCAATCTACTCAGAGCGTTACAGAATGTCAACGCATGATTAATTAAATCAGCCCGCGTTCAGAGTTTGTTCAGACAAGAGGCATGTGAAAGTTACTGGCCGGATAACTTTATATACCTTGCGCGGCGAGTATCGCCAGATAGATCAATACTAAACCGCACGCCGCATAACTCACGCGTTGCCAGGTCGGTGATGCATTCTTGCGCAGCAGATTCACCAACGCGGCGGTGAGAAAACACGAGAGCACCGACGCCAGCATGAATCCGGCAAAAAACATCAGGGTCTGCCCGTGGCTGGGAGTTGCGCCGACGATGCCCGACAGGGCGCTGCCCAGGGCGCCCCAGTAGACAATATTCTTCGGGTTGGCCAGGGAGATCGCCGCGCCTACGGCCAACGCATTTTTGCCTGAGCTGGCAGGGACGTTGTCGGTTGCGGGTAACTGCCAGGCATCAATCAGGCTGCGGATGCCCAGCCAGGCCAGGTACAGCGCACAGACGATCGTCAGTGGCACTCGCACCGCATCATGCTGAATCAGCAGTGCGATACCGGTGAGGCCGATCACCGCCCAGACGGCATCGCCTACGAGGGAACCAAACTGCACCATCAGCGCCGGTGTGAAACCATGCAGCAAGCCGCGACGCAGGGTCTCAGCCAGCACGGCGCCGGGAGACAGGCAAAACACAAAACCGAATACCAGCGCGTAGACAAAGATCGACAGCATGCTCAGTTCCTTTCGAGAAAGTGCGAAAGCATACGTCAGTCCGGGAGGGGGATACCACGTCCTCTGTAGGAGCGAGCTTGCTCGCGAAAAACGTCAACGATAACGCGTGTTTGCTGGATGAACGCGGTGCCTGTGAATTTTTCGCGAGCAAGCTCGCTCCTACACAAGCTGCGGCGTTGAGGCAATGCGGTCGAGTTCAGCCTTCAATTCATCCGGCGATAAATTTGCAAAGGGCAGCGCAAAAAACGCCTCGCAGCGTGCGGCGATAATGTCGAGGGTGGCCTTGAATGCAGTGTCTACTTGCGCCTCATCACCCTGCACCTCGGAAGGGTCTGCCAAGCCCCAATGCGCCTTCAGCGCCGGGCCGAAATACACCGGGCACGCTTCACCGGCTGCTTTATCGCACACGGTGATGACCACATCCGGCGGGCTGTCTTCGAAGGCGTCATTGCCCTTGCTGTACAAGCCTTCAATACGGATGCCCGCCGCCTGCAGCGTCGTCAGGCTGCGCGGCAATACCTGGCCCCTGGGGAAACTGCCGGAGCTGACCGCCTTGAAGCCCTGCGGCGCCAAGTGGTTGAACATCGCCTCGGACAAAATGCTGCGGCAACTGTTGGCGGTACACATGAACAGCACTTTCATTGCAGGCTCCTTTAAACGCTCAGGCGCAAGGCGAGGGCGGCGAGGGTGATCAGCAGCACCGGCAAGGTCAGCACGATTCCGACCTTGAAGTAGTAACCCCAAGTGATAGTGATGCCTTTGCGCGCCAGGATATGCAGCCACAGCAAGGTGGCCAAACTGCCGATGGGGGTGATTTTCGGGCCCAGGTCGCTGCCGATCACGTTGGCGTAGATCATCGCATCCTTGACCACGCCCACGGCATGGCTGGACTCGATGGAGAGCGCGCCGATCAGCACCGTCGGCAGGTTATTCATCGCCGATGAGAGCAGCGCCGTCAGCACTCCGGTGCCCATCGCCGCGCCCCACACCCCGTAGGTGCCGAAGGTGTCCAGCCAGGTTGCCAGGTAGTCAGTCAGGCCGGCATTACGCAGGCCATACACCACCAGGTACATGCCCAGGGAAAAAATCACGATCTGCCAGGGCGCTTCCTTGAGGACTTTGCGCGTGGAAATCTTGTGGCCCTTGGCGGCAATCACCAGCAGCAGTACGGCGCAGACGGCGGAAATCGCACTGATGGGAATGCCCAGCGGTTCCAGGGCGAAACAGCCGATGAGCAGAATACCCAGTACCCACCAACCGGCGCGGAACGTCGCTGGGTCGTGGATGGCACTGGCGGGGTCTTCCAGGTCGGCCGGGTCGTAGGTCTGGGGAATGTCCCGGCGGAAAAACCACAGCAGCACTGCCAGGGTCGCGGCCACGCTGACCAGGTTCACCGGCACCATCACGGCAGCATATTCGTTGAAGCCGATCTTGAAATAATCAGCCGAGACGATGTTTACCAGGTTCGATACCACCAATGGCAGGCTCGCCGTATCGGCGATAAACCCGGCGCCCATGACGAATGCCAGGGTCGCCGCCGGTGAAAAGCGCAGGGCCAGCAGCATCGACATCACGATGGGCGTGAGAATCAACGCCGCACCGTCATTGGCAAACAGCGCCGACACCAGCGCACCGAGCAGCACCATATAGGCAAACAACCGCCGGCCGCGGCCACGGCCCCAACGTGCCACATGCAGGGCGGTCCAGGCAAAGAAGCCGGCTTCGTCGAGCAACAGGCTGATGATGATCAGCGCGACGAAGGTACCGGTGGCATTCCAGATGATGTGCCACACCACGGGGATGTCCGCCAGGCTGATCACCCCGCAACCCAGGGCCAGGATCGCGCCCAGGCTGGCACTCCAACCCACGCCAAGGCCCTTGGGCTGCCAGATGACCAGTACGATGGTGACGAGGAAAATCGCAATTGCGACAAGCATGAATAAACGCTCCGATGGCTCAGCACCCAATGCTGGCCCGTTGTGGTCTGTCGCCCATTGCATCCAGACGCAGCGCGTCGTTCTGCAACCATGGCTGGTTGGCTTGCAGGGTGGTGTCCAACACCTGTGTGACCCAGGCGGGCAGTGCCGGGTTGATGCGGTAGTAGATCCATTGCCCTTGACGGCGGTCCAGCAGCAGCCCGCAACTGCGCAGTTGCGCCAGATGACGGGATATCTTCGGCTGGCTATCGTCCAAGGCATGGATCAGTTCGCATACGCAAAGTTCGCCTTCGCGCAGGATCAATAGGGTCATCCGAGCGCGGGTGGCATCAGCCAGGCACTTGAACAGGCTGGGAGGAGAGAGGAGATCCGACATGATCAGGGTATCCATATATGGTTATTCGAATATACGTATTTCCATATGTTTTGGTCAAATCCGGTTTCAGTTGATATGGATCAAATGCCCGTGAAACAGCCACAACTGTTTGAAATTAAAATGAAACACAAAGGTCCTACAGTGCCTGCTCATTGCTCATGAAGGAAGAACCCGCGTGACCCGTGCCACTCGCAACCTGCGCAAGACCCTGGATTCCGTCGCGGAAAATAACGAAACCGCGGCGTTCGACCTGATGCGCGCCGTGGAAAAACTCGGTGACGAAGTGCTGCGCCAGCGCCTGCTCAACACCATCCACCGGCTGAACCAGGACGCGTACGAACTGCGTGAAGCGCGGGATTCGGTGGAGCAGGTTTCGGTGAGGCTCGCCTGAGCAAGATCGTTCAAGACAAGCCCCTGATTGCGCTGGCATGCTTGTCGACTGTCCGTCGATGAGCCGTTTCCATGCCCACTGCATTACCTCATTACGCCTTCACTCGCGGCGCCATCGCCGTTATTCCCTTGTCTCTTGCCTGCGCCCCGTGGGGGTTGCTCGCCGGCTCCATGGCCATCGATGCGCAATTTACCCCGCTGCAAGCCCAAGGCTTGTCTGCCATCGTGTTTGCCGGCGCGGCGCAGTTGGTGGCCATCGGCATGGTCAAGAGCGGTGCCAGCCTGATATCCATCGTACTCACCACTTTGTTACTGACCTCCCAGCATCTGCTCTATGGCATGCACATGCGTCCCACGTTGTCGTCGCTCAATGTCCGGTGGCGCATGAGCCTGGGTTTCCTGCTGACCGATGAATTCTTTGCCCTGGTCAACCACTATGACCGCCAGACCTTCAATCGCTGGTACGCATTGGGCGTCGGCCTGACGTTTTACATCATCTGGAACCTGTTCACCCTGGCCGGCATTGTGTTGGGCAAAAGCATTCCGGGCCTTGATCAGTTGGGGCTGGAGTTTTCCATTGCCGCAACCTTTATCGCCCTGATCACTCCGGTGGTGCGCGATGTGCCGACCGTGGTGTGCGTCGCGGTCTCGCTGCTGTGTTCGGTGTGGTTGAGTTATTTGCACTGGGAGTCGGCGGTGGTGGTCTCGGGTGTACTGGGGATGAGCGCAGGTTTTGCCTGCAAGCGATTGGGAGTTGGGCAGCGATGATTTACCTGATGATTGTGGCCATGGGCCTTATGGTGTTTTTCAACCGCTACCTGTTTATCGAGCCACGTTTGCCGGTGAGGCTTAATCGTGGCGCCCGTGAGTTCCTGGGCTTTGCCGTGCCGGGGATGCTTACGGCGATCTGCGGGCCGATTATTTTCCTGGCAGATCATCGGCTCAACCTGAGCCCGAGCAACCCTTACTTGCTCGCAGGTATCTGCGCCGTGGCCTTGATGTTCTGGACGCGCAGTGTGCTGATCACTGTGCTGTTGAGCATGGCGCTGTTCTATCTGTTTCGCTGGTGGTTCTGACGCCAGGGCAAAAAAAAACCCGCGGGAGGGCGGGCAGAAGGGAGACTTCCAAAAAATGAGCTTGGCCACTATAGACGGCGGGTTGGCCCGTCACAGTGAAACAAAGTTCATGGGCGCGTCAGTTGGCCGCGGCACAGTGGTAGAGTCACGGTTTTTCCAAGGAAGCACAGGCATGTTCAAGATGGTAATCGGTGCATTGGTACTGGCCGCACTGGCCGGTTGCGCGGGCTCGAAGATGAAAGAGGCGCGTGCAGGCAGCCCCTATAAAACCCTGGCATCGGACAAGGCCACCCTGGTGGTCGCCCAGTGCATTCAGTTCGGCTGGCAGGATGAGCGCGTGTTCGGCGTTGATGCCGGCGGTTTCAAAGAGCCCACCGAGGCAGGTGGCTACACCGTCTACACCACGGCCGGCGACTACTTTGTTGACATACAAAGCACAGGAGCGGGTTCTACCGTCAAATACTATGCCGTGGAGGACAACATGCCAGCCAAACGTCGCCTGGCAGCGCTTGCCACTTGTCTGTAATACCTTGCCTTAACCCGATTCCGAAACGCCTGGCGGGACAGCCGCCGGGCATTGCCTTATGATTCAATCGCTCGCTCGACGTGATGGCTCTTTACCGGTACACGGATGTCGAGGCTTAAACGTCGAGCGAGCACCTCTTTGTTCAGCCTCAACGCGGCATAAAACCCAAGTGCCAGCGTCGCGGAATCATCAAAGTCACCAGCCCCAATAACCCCGCCAATGCACCACTGACCCACAGTGCGCGCAGTCCCATTTGCTGCTCCAGCAGCGCGCCGATCACGGCACCGACAAACATTCCGGCCCACGGAATCAATTGCACGCGCCAACCATTGCGACGCTCGCCCATTACCCAGCGCCCCAGCCCGCGACCAAAACGTGAGAGCGCCCCGGTGACGTACGTGAGCCCCACGGGTAATCCGTTCACTTCTTCGACCGCCGCGTTGAGCATGCCCATGGCAATAATTGCCGCGAGCAACGCGGGCAAGGTGTCGGTTGCCGGCAACAGCGCCGCGCCGCAGAGCAAGGCGCCGATGCACAGCAACAACGGCAGTGCGTGGCGCTTGCTGAAACGGCTGACCACTACACCCAAGGCATTACCGACCACAAAGGCGGCAACCAGCAACACCAGACGCCCGGTGAGCCCCAGGTCACCCGCGCTGATGGCCACCGCCAGGCGCGTGGTGTTGCCGCTCATGAACGAGACGAAATCGCCGCTGGCCATAAAGCCAATGGCATCGGTCATGCCCGCCAGCACTGACAGGCAGGCCACCAGCATCAAGCCCACGCGGCCACGCCAGCGCTGGCGATGGGCGAGCGTGGCATTGGTGTAAGGCTTGCGGGACGAAGGCAGCATGGGGCTGGTTTCCACGATGAGATTATTCGGCCACTACCGTAGGACGCTTTGCGTGTATGCGCAATGACCTCAGGCACGTTCCAGTTGCCAGCCTGTGGGGTGCCAGGTCAGATGATGAGTCGGCTCGATCGCCTGCAAGAATGCAGGGTCGTGTGACACGGCCAGCATCGCGCCGGTAAATCCCTTCAAGGCCTGCTCAAAGGCAAGCACCGACTCCAGGTCCAAGTGGTTGGTGGGTTCATCCAGGAGCAACAATTGCGCCGGTGTATCACGCCACAAGGCAACGGCCATGGCGGCTTTCAAGCGCTCGCCACCGCTGAGTTGCCCGGTCGGCCGCGTGACCCGCGAAGCATCCAGCTGCAGCAGCGCCAGGCGCGTGCGCAGTTCGGCTTCGGCCAACGGCGTGTCGAGCAGGTTGAGCTGCTCGACAATGCTGCACCGGTCATCCAGCAACGCCAGCTGCTGATCGATATAAGCGCTGGGAACCGCCACTGTGCATTCGCCACTGACCGCCTGCCACTGGCCTGCAAGTAATTTGAGCAGGGTGGATTTACCGCAACCGTTCGGCCCGCGTACGGCAACGCGTGCGGCCCCCGACAGGCTGATCGTCAGGTAGGTGCCCGACGCCTTGGGGTCGAGCCAGGGCAATTGCGCATGTTCCAGCGTCAGGACCTGCCGGCCGTTGGGTACTGCCGAGCCTGGCAAGGCGAGCAGGGTCGGCGTCTCATCCACTACGCGCGCGTAGGCTTGGCGTACCTGGGCGTCGAGTTGCTGTTTGTGATCGTGGTGGGCACTGCGCACCGTGCTGACGACTTCCTTGGCAGCGCTTTTCCAGCGGGCTTTGGTAAAACGGTCGACGTTGGCGGTCTCGGCCTGCTTGCGTGAGCGCGCAGCATGACGCTGGAGGTTGTCATGGTCTTTTTGCAAGCGCCGACGCTCACGGCTACGTTCCTGGCGCGCATGTTCCCATGCGGCGATAGCGGCGTGCTGTTGGGTATCGCGTTGCTGTCGATAGGCAGCGTAGTTGCCGCCATACACCTGAACGCCTAGGGGCGATAATTCGATGATTCGCGCCATGGTGTCGAGTAATTGGCGGTCATGGCTGACCACCACCAGGCCGTCGCGCCAATCGGCCAGTTCGCGCAACAGCCACTCGCGCCCGGCGCTGTCGAGGTGGTTGCTGGGTTCGTCCAGGATCAACAATTGCGGTGCCGCCAACAGCGCTCCGATCAGCGCGACCCTGGCCAGTTGGCCGCCACTGAGTCGGTCGGCCTGGGTGTCGGCGGTGAGTGAGGGCAAGCCTGCGGCATCCAATGCCAGGCGCAGGCGCTCTGCGAGGTCCCAGCGATCATCGATCAGTTCCAGATCGCCCAGGCGGCCGTCGCCGCGCGCCATACGCTCCAGGGCGGCGAGGGCAGGGGCGGTGCCGGTGATATGGGCGACCGTTTCTCCCGCTTGAATCGTCAACGCCTGGGGCACATAGATCAGGCTGAGTGGTCTTTTCAATGTGCCTGAGGACGGTTGCAGGATGCCAGCGATCAACTTCGCCAGGATACTTTTGCCACGGCCATTGCGCCCAACGATGCCGGTGTGGGTGCGATCAATGGACAGGCTCACGTCCTCCAGCAAGGTTTCGCCATTGGCGAACTGGAAAGACACATGTTGCAGCGAAACAAGAACGGGCAGCCGGTTGACGTCAGTCATCAGCACCTCCAAAAAAATGTCGGACAGGCCAACAAGCGCGCCAGGCGGCTCGTTGCGGATACATTCTGGAAGGCTTAGTTGTTCACGTCGGCGCTCGTCCCGTAAATCAGAAGGGGCGCAAAGGCTAACCCACCTTGGCTTTGTGCGGCAAGTCTTCGGCCAGCTTCTCCAGGAACATCGCCAGGGCGACTTCCTCGGCTTTCAGCCCCTTGCGCACTCGTGGCTTGGGCAGTTTCGACAGTTCACCGAGGCTGAAATGCTCAAGCACCGCGGGGTGGATGTAGCACTTGCGGCACACGGCGGGCGTGTTGCCCAACTGCCTGGCCACGTCCTTGACCATTCCTACCACGTGCCGCTTGGCGTCTGACTCCGGCTGCCACGCCAATTCGCGCAACACCGCCAATGCCATCGCGGTGCCCGCCCAGGTGCGGTAGTCCTTGGCGGTGAAGTCTTCGCCGGTGAGTTCGTGCAGGTAAGCGTTGACGTCATGGGAACTGACGGTGTGGCGTTCACCGTCTTCGTCCAGGTACTGGAACAGGTTCTGCCCGGGCAATTCCATGCAGCGCTTGACCACGCGGGCCAGGCGTCGGTCCTTGACGCTCACTTGGTGCTCGACACCGCTTTTGCCGCGAAACTGAAACTGGATTTCGCTGCCCTTGATGTCCACGTGGCGATTGCGCAGGGTGGTCAGGCCGTAGGATTTATTCTCGCGGGCGTATTGGGTATTGCCGACGCGGATCAGCGTGGCGTCCAGCAACATCACCACCGTGGCCAGCACCTTTTCGCGGGTAAAGCCGGGCTCGGCGATTTGGGCTTCCAGCTGTTTGCGCAATTTTGGCAAGGCGCTGCCGAATGCCTGCAACCGCGAATACTTGTCGCTGTCACGCACTTCGCGCCAGCGTGGGTGGTAACGGTATTGCTTGCGGCCACGAGCGTCGCGGCCGGTGGCTTGCAGATGGCCGCGCGGGTCGGCGCAGATCCACACATCGGTGTAGGCGGGCGGTACCGCCAGCGCGTTCAGACGTTTGATTTCATCGGCATCGGTAATGCGCTGGCCTTTTGCGTCCAGGTATTGAAACTTGCCCCGCAGCTTTTTACGGCGGATTCCAGGCTGGGTGTCATCCACATAATGCAGGTCACGGGGCAGGTCGGCGGGCAACGAAGAGTCGGGCATGGTGCGGGTTCCTTGGCAACAAATCAGGCCGGTATGTCTGATTGACCGCAGCGTTTTGCGGTCGTGCCAATTGCTTAAGCCAGCACCGCCACCGCCTTGATTTGCGCCCACAGCACCTGGCCCGGATGCAGTTGCAGCTGGTCGCGGGAGAAACGTGTGATACGTGCCAGCAATGGTGTGCCGCCGGCATCCAGGCGTACCAGCACATGGGCGCTGTTATCCGCCCCCATGTCCTGGATGACCGTTACGGGCAAACGATTGAGGATGCTGCTGTGTTCGTCCGCTTGCAGGTTGAGGCTCACATCCCGTGCCTGGATCTTGACCCGCAACGGTTTACCCACCGCCACCGGCGCATGGGCCACGCGAATCTGCAATCGGCAGTCAGGCAGTTGCAGGGTGAGCAACTGATAGTGCGCGTCGTAGGCAATGACGCTGCCGGCGATCACCACGCCGGCATCGTCGCCCAGGGCCAGGGGCAAATCGAGACGCGCCAGGGTTTCGCCGATGGGGCCGCTGGCCAGGGCCTTGCCGTCGCTGAGCAGGACGATATGGTCGGCCAGGCGCGCGACTTCATCCTGGGCGTGACTGACGTACAGCACCGGGATGTCCAGTTCGTCGTGCAGGCGCTCCAGGTAGGGCAGGATCTCGTTTTTGCGTTTGCTGTCCAAGGCGGCCAGCGGTTCATCCATCAGTAACAGCCTGGGGCTGGTGAGCAAGGCCCTGGCGATACCGATGCGCTGACGCTCGCCCCCGGACAGGTGCTGGGGGGGACGCTCAAGCAGGTGACCGATGCCCAGCAGCTCGGTGGCCTGGGCCATATCCACATGGCGTTGCGTGCGCGGGATGCGCTTGAGGCCGAACTCCAGATTGGCCCGCACCGACAGGTGAGCAAACAGGCTTGCCTCCTGGAATACATACCCCAGGGCGCGTTTATGCGGCGGTACGAACAGCCCGTTGCGGCTGTCTTGCCAGACCTCATCATTGATCTGTACAAAACCTTCCTCGGCGCGCTCCAGACCGGCGATACAGCGCAGGCAAGTGGTCTTGCCGGAGCCGGACTGCCCATATAACGCGGTCACCCCGCGCCCAGGCAATTGCAGGTCCACGTCCAGCGCAAAGGCGGAATATTTCAACTTCAGGCGTATATCAATCATCGCGATCAGCTCCAGCCCATCCGGGTCTTGCGGCTGGAGTACAGCGCCAGCAATACAAGGAACGCGAACACCACCATGGCGCCGGCCAACCAATGGGCCTGGGCATATTCCATGGCTTCGACGTGGTCGTATATTTGCACCGAGACCACTCGGGTCTTGTCCGGGATATTGCCGCCAATCATCAACACCACGCCGAACTCGCCGACGGTATGGGCAAAGCCGAGAATCGACGCGGTGATAAAACCCGGGCGTGCCAGGGGCAGTATCACTGTGAAAAACGTGTCCCACGGATTGGCGCGCAAAGTCGCCGCCACTTCCAGCGGGCGTGTGCCAATGGCGGAAAGGGCGTTCTGCAACGGCTGTACCACGAACGGCATGGAATAGATCACCGAGCCGATCACCAGCCCGGCGAAACTGAAGGTCAGGGTGCCCAGGCCCAGCCATTGGGTGAACTGGCCGAAGTAACCGTTAGGGCCCATCGTCAACAGCAAGTAGAAACCGATGACCGTTGGCGGCAGCACCAAGGGTAATGCGACCACTGCACCGATGGGGCCGCGCCACCATGAGGTGGTGCGCGACAGCCACAGGGCTATCGGAGTGCCGATGATCAACAGGATCACAGTCGTCAGTGACGCCAGCTTGATGGTCAACCAGATCGCGGAAAAATCAGCACTCGACAGGGGCATTTACAATTCGTAGCCGTAGGATTTGATGATGGCAGCGGCTTTCGGGCCTTTGAGGTACTCAACCAGCGCCTTGGCAGCGGCGCTGTCTTTGCCTTTGTTGAGGATCACCGCGTCCTGTTTGATCGGGTCATGCATGGATGCCGGAACAATCCACGCCGAACCGCGGGTAACTTTGCCGTCTTTATAGATCTGCGACAAGGCGACAAAGCCCAGCTCGGCGTTGCCGGTGGACACGAACTGATAGGCCTGGGTGATGTTCTGGCCTTCGACGAGCTTGTCCTTGACCTGCTCGGTCAAGCCTTGCTTGGCCAGCACCTGGGTGGCCGCCAGCCCGTAGGGCGCGGCTTTGGGGTTGGCGATGGACAGGTGCTTGAATTGATTGTGCTTGAGCACTTCACCTTTGGCGTCCACGTAGCCTGCTGTTGCCGACCACAGCGCAAGGGTGCCGACCGCGTAGGTAAAGCGCGACCCCTTGACCGTCTGGCCTTCGCTTTCGAGCTTCTGCGGGGTAGTGTCATCGGCGCTGAGGAACACCTCGAACGGCGCGCCGTTCTTGATCTGGGTGTAGAACTGCCCGGTAGCACCGTAAGCCGCGACCAGTTTATGGCCAGTGTCTTTCTCGAAGTCGGCGGCAATTGCCTGGATCGGCGCGGTGAAGTTGGCGGCCACGGCCACCTGCACTTCATCGGCATGGGCCGAACCCAGCACGAACACGGCAAGCAGGGGGGCCAGGCGCGAGATACGGTTCATCGTGAAGCGACTCCTTGGGCTGTACGGGGCGTTCAGGTAGAAGGCTCTACCGCTATGTATGGGAATATATAGCGGTTGGCCATTGCCGGTACAGTGCAAAGTTGCCGCTGATGTCAGTGGCGCGAGAGTCGGGTCAACGCCTGCTCGGACAATTGACTCGTCAGGTCATAAGTGGACAGGTCTTTGCCAAGCCCCAGTGCCTGGCCCGCCCACAGGTTGCTGAAACCTGCTTCATCCTTGGCCTTGAGCGGCATTAACGCACCACCGGCTTTGGGGAATGCCGGGGCGCTCGGGTTGATCGGGCCGAGCTCCCGCATCACGCGGTTGACGATGCCCCGCGCCGGGCGGCCGGTGAAGAGGTTGGTCAGTGCCGTCTCACTGGCCAGGGCATGGCGCAGCGCGTGGTGGTGAGAGGCGGTGATGCTGGCTTCGGGCGTGAACAGGTACGCCGTGCCGATCTGGACTGCCGAGGCGCCCAGGGCAAGGGCCGCGACGATGCCACGCGCATCACCGATGCCGCCTGCGGCAATCACCGGCACGCTGACCGCGTCGACCATTTGCGGCACCAGTGCCATCAACCCGATCTGGCTGTTCAGGTCATCGCTGAGGAATAGGCCACGGTGCCCACCGGCTTCAATGCCCATGGCAATAATTGCGTCGCAGCCGTGTTTTTCCAGCCAGATCGCTTCCTCAACGGTGGTAGCCGAGGACAGCACTTTGGCGCCCGTGGCTTTTACCCGATCGAGCAAGGACTTTTCCGGCAGGCCAAAATGAAAGCTCACGACTTCCGGGCGCAGTTGTTCCACCAACTGGCACGCCGCGTCGTCGAACGGTGCGCGATTGGACACGGGGGTGGGCGCATCAAAATCGGCACCAAGTTCGTGATAGTAGGGTTGCAGCACATCCTTCCAATGGCGGTCACGCTCTTCATCAGCTACAGGCGGCTGATGGCAGAAGAAGTTCAGATTCAACGGCCGTGTACTGGCCTGGCGGATGACAGTGACCGCTTCACGCAGTTGCTCGATACTCAGCGCTGCGGCAGGCATGGAACCCAGCGCCCCGGCGCGTTGGGCAGCGATGACCATGGCGGTGGTCGTCGCGCCGGCCATTGGCGCCTGGATGATCGGCACGTCGATGCCCAGCAGGTCGAGAATACGGGGGTCTGGCCAGGTGCTCATGGGATGCGTCTCCAGCGTTAGTAGGGCATTTCGCTGTTTTAGCAGGGCCGTTGGCGCCGGGCCACTCTGTTTTATTCACTGGACGAGTAGGGCGTTTTATGAAGGCGGGGTTTCGCGCTTCAGCAACTCACGTTTGCGTTCCACCCCCCAGCGGTACCCCGAAAGCTCACCATTGCTGCGCACCACACGATGACAGGGAATCGCCACCGCCAGGTGGTTGGCACCACAGGCCTGGGCCACGGCGCGAAAGGCGGTGGGCGCGCCGATGTGCTCGGCTATCTGGGCATAGCTGGCGGTACTTCCTACCGGGATTTCGCGCAATGCCTGCCATACCCGTTCCTGAAAGGCAGTGCCGCGCAGGTCCAGAGGCAGATCCAGGCCCAGGGCAGGGGCTTCGACAAAGCCCACCACCTGGGCGACCAGTTGTTCGAAATCCTGATCCGCGCCAACCAACTCGGCCTTGGGAAACTGATCTTGTAGATCGTGCACCAGCTTATCCGGATCATCCCCGAGCAAAATCGCACACACGCCACGCTGACTCTGCGCCACCAGAATTGCGCCCAGCGAGCATTGGCCGACGGCAAAGCGAATGGTGTTATTGACGCCTCCGCCTTTGTAGTCCTTGGGTTTCATGCCGAGTAGCTGGTCAGCCGCTTCATAAAAACGGCTGTTGGCGTTAAAGCCTGCGTCATACAGGGCGTCTGTCACCGACTGCTGCCCCTTGAGGCCATCGCGGACCTTGCGTGAGCGCAGGGCGCTGGCGTAGCGCTTGGGGGTCAAGCCGGTGCCGGCTTTGAACACACGATGGAAGTGGAACGGGCTCAACCCGGCCTGGCCTGCCAGTACATCCAGGCTCGGGGGCGTTTCAGCCTGTTCGATCAGCCGGCAGGCGTCGGCGACTAACTGCGCATGGTAAGCCGCCAGTTGCGTCTGATCGCCCGCAGCGCGTTTGCTGGCACGATAACCCGCGGCTTCGGCCTGGGCCGGTGTGTCGAAGAACTCGATATTCTCAGGGCGTGGCAAACGCGAAACACTGCTGGGGCGGCAATATACGCCCGTGGTTTTCACGCCGTAGACAAACAGGGTATCTGCCTTGGCATCGCGGGCAATGATGGCGGCCCAGCGCGGATCGTGTTCGTTGTTCATGGCCTGCACTCCAGACGGTTCAGGGGCAGATTAAGCGGGTCGCCCACCGGTAAAACTCCGAAGCTTGCGGTCAAATTAGCCGGCGGTGCGAAAGGTCAGGTTGATGCGTTGCGCGCCCATGACCGGATGCTCGCCGGCCTTGATCGGCATCACCCCATGAAAGCGCAGGCGATCAACCCCGCCCCACACCACCACATCGCCATGGAACAGCGAGACTTTTTGCGTTTTGTCACTGCGCTCATGGCCGCCGAACAGGAAAATCGCCGGCAGGCCAAGGGACACCGAGACCACCGGCGCGCTGTAGCTGCGCTCGTTCTTGTCCTGGTGCAGGGACATCTTTGCCCCTGGCACGTAACGGTTGATCAGGCAGGCGTCAGGCAGAAAGTCGCGGAAGCCGGCCTCGGTTGCCGCCGCCATGGCCAGTTGGCGCAACGCATCCGGCATGGCCGGCCAGGGTTGCTGGTTGCGCGGGTCGAGTGGGCTGTAGCGGTAGCCGCGGGTATCGGTGGTCCAGCCCAGTGCGCCGCAACTGCTCAGCGCTGCCGACATGGTAAAGCCACCGGGCGTGACCATTTGCCGAAAGGGGGACTGGGCCAGCACGCGCCGCAACTCAGGTAGCAACCGCTCAATCCAGGGCAGGGCATAGCCCCTTAGAACGTAGGATTCTTCACCGATCTGCTCGCGCCCGGCAGGTTGTTGCAGGGCAGCATCGGCGAACAAATCGGCAGTAGGGCCCGGCATGACTTACAGCGCCTTGCTCACGGTGATGTCGGTAATTATGTCGCTGGCATCGTGAATTTTCGCCAGGGCTTGCTTGGCTTCTTCGACGCTGTTGGCGGTCAACTGGGCAAATTCGAAGCGGCGTTCGCCGTTGAGCTTGTACTTGATGACGTATTTGGTCGTATGGGTCACTGCTTTTTTCCTGTCAGTTGCTGGTTCAGCTCAGCTTGGTGCTGGTGCGACGAACGATGCGGATCTTGTGGGACAGCGCTGGCTTGCGGGTCACGCTGATGGCGCGACGGGTGACCACATCAAGGGTGATGTTCCAGAAGCCGGTGCTGGGTGCAGTGATCTTGGCCGGGAATTTATCGAATGCACCGCCGTGGTAGGTATGGCGTCCGCCATTTTTGAAGCTGCGAAAGTTCGCATCGCTCATCAAGCGGATGTTGCAGGTCTGTGAACATTCGATAACGACAATGTCTCCCTCGTTGAGGTGCTCACGCTGGTGAATGAATTTCATGCGGGTGTCTCCAGAAGGGCTTTTTCTGAAAAATCAGAACGATACGTAGGTTAAGATGGAGTTTATCAGCCCCAGCGCGTTTATTATCGGGCCGTCGTCGACGACTTCGACAATTAAAAACAGTTATTTACCGTGTTATCAGAGATAAATCCTACGTTGCTGGGAGAAATTTACCATCCCCGCTGTCGTAGGGTCTTTATCGGAGGTTTTAGTATGAAGTGGAGTGTGTTGGTGCTGGCCTTGGCAATCGCTGGGTGTGCTTCGGTTGCAGATATCAAGCAGACCCCGCCAACGTTGGTGGTCATCTCAGGGAAGAAACCGCAGGAATATGCGGCGTGTGTTGTGCGCAAACTGGAGGCGACCCGTCGGCCGCCGCAGATCGAACCCCATAAAGACGGTATCCAGGTCATCGTGCCGCAGAAGTTTTCGGCGGACCCTTCTGCGATCTTCGAAATCGAAGACCGCTCCAGTGGTAGCAGCATCAAGCTCTATGAAAGCATGTCCAACGTGCCGATCCGGCCGGGCGACGTGAAGAAAGCCGGGGAAGAGTGCATTTCCGGCTGAGGCCGAGGCTCATCCTGAGCTACGAACCCGATAAAAAGTCCAACACCGCGCAGGCGCGGTATGCATCCAGGGCAGGGCATCCGTTAAACTGCCGGGCATTCACTACAAAGATGCCGCTCCAATCCTGGGATTGAGCGGCATTTGTTCTTTCTGGAAAGCCTGTTATGAAACGAGAAATCGTCAAAGCCCGCCACGCCGAAGGTCAGATTGCAGCGACCCATGTCATCCAGAACCCCGCCGACTTGGGCGAGTGGATCGTGTTCTTCAAGAAAAGCGGCGGTCGCAGCTACTTCCTGGTAGACGATCAGGATGAGGTCGAGTCATTCCCGCGGCTGGATGACCTGATTGAAATATTGCGTGGCCTTGGGATCAAGTTCGCCGAAGTGCATCTATAGCGCAACGGCTTACTTGCACACGACCACCACACTGCGACCTTTAAAGTTGCCCACGTCCTGGCCCAGGGTCTTGTCGCTTTCCTTGAGGGCTGGGGTGCCATTGGTGCCGACGATGCGGTAACCGGTGCCGGCACAGGAGGCGTCGGCTTTCTCGTAGCAACTGGCCCATGAGTTGGCCTCGCCCGAGCAGTCGATGGTCAAGCCTTGCTCGCCATTTTTCAGCAGGGTGTCTGAAGTGGTGGTGCAACCGGCCAGTGCCAGTACTGCGGTCAGTGCCAGGATTTTGTTCATAGAAGTCATCATCGAGAAGAAGTGGAGGGCGCTGACACTGTCGTGGGGCGTTGGCGCGGATTATAGCGAACTGCCACCTGGTGCGCAGTCCCAGATACAAGATCTTCGACTGCTCACTCCAGAGTGCCTCAGCCTCGCACCTGTGTCATGGCACTCCCATCACGAGCACTCCGCTGCCGCTTGTGGCCCCGGGGGTGGGGAGGGATCCCGCGCGCCGAGCCAGGGAAAACGTCACGTCATCGCCGCCCACGCTGTTGGTAATCCGGGTCAGGAACGAGCCATTGACTGGCACTGCGGATCCGCCTCGTACAAGGGCAGTACCCACGTTCGGATTGGTCATCATCAGGAGCCGATTATCGAACGACGACGGTATCCCTTTGTAGGTAATGGTGATGGGCGTGGTAATGCCGCCATCCGGGCAGGAATAGGTGAGCCTGCGGTTGACGCGGATGGCGCTCGTGAGGGGGTCGCTGCCGATCGCCCGCTGATTGACGTCACCAAAGTTGATCTCGATCGGGTTGTTATTGTTGATGGTGCAGGTTGACGGTGAGATGGAGAAGTTGTTGGCAGCGGTATAAGTCAGTGCGAGCGCCGTACCGTAGGCGTTGTAATTGTTTGTCTGGTAGAGACGCAAGACCCCTAGGGTGTCTCCGATTCGAATGTCGATAGGGTTTGTCGGATTGTTGCGTATCAAAATATACGGGGTTACGTTGATCGGAACTCCCAGGCTGTTATTGGGCATTGTTGACACACGAATACCATAGGGGACCGGGGTGTTCTGGAATGTCCCGTTTATCCGTAGGCCCGTACCCTGGTTGACGAACTTTGGCCCAGGCGTCCAGGGGGCACCGGCTTGTACACCGGTTGACCAGTAGTCCGTGAGATGAGGCGGGAAACCGGGGTAAGGCGTGAATCGGCATTCCAGGTTCGCCCCCTCAAGAAGAATGCGGGTGGCATCCGAGCCTAGGCGTACGTCTACCGGGACCTGCAAATTCAGGGTTCCGCCGATGTCTATTTGTATCCACGGCCCGCCGTTCACACGGCATTGAGCTGCTTTCACATTCATGGTGATACCAAGCAGTGCAAGAAACACAATGGCGCCATGTAGTCGTTTCATTTTGATCTCTCGTTGATTCTTTGTCCGAGCTCTACCCCGGCGAGCGTTCAGCCCGCCTGTCAACGCGAGCTCGGATAAAGTGGGGATTTGCCAGGCAGGTTTACGGATAGTCCAGCGTGAACGTGGACGTCACTGTGTAGGCACCATGTCCGATGGTCTGGTCCTGGATAGCCCGTGGCTCGCCCTGCACATAGGCCTTGAGCTCGATCACATTATTGCCATCGCTCAACACCTGCCTGTCGCTGACGGTATTAAGTGGCAGGGGGTTGTTAGCCGGCGTCTCCAGGCCCACCGCAATGCCGGAGGCGCCGCTGCCGCCATCGAGCGCGAGCAATCCGGGGAGCTCGGGGTTTTCCCTGCCGCCGAACGTGATCGTGACTGTGTTGCCAACCGTGGTGTCGCAGTCCTCCAGGTGCAGCTTGAAAACCTTTCCGAGTGAGCGGGTGTTGAGGTAGAGGTACTTGCTGGTCAGGTCCCAGAGTTCCAGGGTAATGGCTTCGTCGCCGGGACGAATCGTGCAGGCTTCTTCAACCAGATTGCCTCTGAAACTCAGGTTGTCCGCTGCGTTACCTTCGGCGATCAAGCCCAGGCTCAGTACCAGCGCGGCACAGGCCCAGACCGGGTGGATGCGTTTATATCCCATGGACTCAACTCCTACTGGTATTCGGCCAACAACGTGGCCACCGCGGTAAACCGGGCGGGTGTCAGGGTTGCGCCAGGTTGTTTGACCGGAACCACTTCCAATACCGGTGGCGACGACAGGCTGATTTCCAGCGGGGAGTTCAGGACAAATGGCTGGTTGTTCTGGAAAACCCGGATACCCAGTGCCGGTACGCTGGTCTGTACCGCCGAACTGTCAAACGTTGTCGCGGTACCGTTGACGCTCAACTTAAGCTCCCAAGGCAGCGTGTCGGTGCCACAGTTGATGGTGTAGCCGACGCTCTGGCGGTATTTCACTCCATCGACGCGCTTTACGCCGACATCGCCAAAATCCACTTCAATGGTATTGCCGGCGTCGATGGTGCAGGGCGGGGGCTCGTTCAGTGTTCCGCTGAAGGTCAGGTTGGCCGATACGCCGCTGCAAAGGCTGATGGCGCACAAGGCGAGCAATGCTTTCTGCGGCCAAAAGGTCATGGATCGTTTCTCTTCATGGGTAATCGACTTCATTGGTAATCCACCACCAGAGTGGCGGTCGCATCGAAGGCCCCGCCTGTCAACGTACTGCCGACGCGCTTGACCGGTACCGCCTGAACCACCGGTAAATTGGGATAGGTAAAGTTCACCGCCGTGTTCAAAGGCCAGTCAGTGCCATTGACGAACAGCTTCACCCCAAGGTCTGGCTTGCGGGTCACGAGCACACGACTGTCAAACGCAGCCCCGGTGCCCTTGAGTTCCAGTGTCAGCGCGTTGCTGTACGGCGCATTACAGGTAACGGTGTAGGGCACACCACGGCGGTAGTTGATTCCGTCGATCCTTGAGGTCAGCAGGTCATTGCCGAATGGCACATCAAGCGTACTGCCGCTGTTGATGACGCACGGCGGCGGCGCAATGATCACCGCACGGATGGTCAGGCTGGTCTCGGCCAAAACCGCCTCGCTGACGGCCCACATCAGGGCGCCTATAAACACGGCCCACGAGCCGTTTGACTTCGCCATTTTTCTGCCCTTACTCATAATTGAGCCTGAAATCCACCACGGCCCGGAATGCCCCGCTGGTCAACGGCGCGGAGGTGCGTGTGGGCCGAACGTTCCAGGTCTGGGTGGCGCCACCCAGGGGCAGGAACAAAGGTTCTCCCCGCTGCCCCAGGTTTACATCCCGGCCACGCACATCCGTTAATTGCAGGCCCATCCCGGTAATGCCTTGCACTTTGACCAGGCGTGGATCATCGGCATCGGCCGGAGCGAGGAACGCGACCGACAGCACCGGTTGAAAGGCACTCCACGTCAGATTGCCTGTGCGTTCACTGCGGATGCTGCCGGCGGTGCGGTGGCAATCGGTGAAGCGCAACTGGAATGCCACTGACCTTGCCTGATCGCCAGGACGACGCAGTTCGCTGGTGGAGACGTCGCCCAAGTCAATGGTTTGATGCACCGACGTCATCTCCAGGTTGCAGGGGGTTTCATGCATTGATCCGGAGATATTCAGTCGTCCGCTCATGCCTTCTATATCGTCTCCATCCTGGGCCTGCGCGCTCCCGACAAGGGCCAGTAGCAGGCCGCCCAAGACCTTCACATAGTGCGATTTCATGGCTGACTCCGGTCGGTATTACTGTGTGAGCGGGGCTGCTTGCAGGTTCACCTTGCACGTCTCGCCACTGCAGGTGAACGCCAGCAGCGGCCGCCCGCCGTAGTCATTCACGTAGGCCAGATAAGGCGATGTTCCGAGGGCCTTGGCGGTCGGGCCCAGGGTCAGCGAGCTTTTGGGTGGCACCATCAGCGGTTCGAAACCTGACACGGTCTTGCCATCCTTGGTGCTGCGTGCATCCACCAGGGTCACGAAATACGGCGTTGGGTTGTTCACCTGGTAATGTTCGCCCTGCCGTGAAAGGGTCAGCTTTTCCTGCCAGGGGTTGGACAGATCTTGCTGGGTCGGTGTGATGGCTTGCGGTCGATAGAACAATTTGATCCGGGTTTGCAGCGCGATTTGCAGCGTGTTGGCCTTGTCGCTGCGCGGCGGAATTTCCCGCAGGTTGAAGTAGTAGACCGTCTCCCGATCCTGCGGCAAGGATTTGGCCGCGGGCAGAGCCTGGACCTTTACCTGGCTTTGTTTGCCGGGCTCCACACGCTGCACCGGTGGCAGCACGATCAAGGGCGCGGTGATTTTCTGACCCTGTTCATCCTCAATCCATCCTTGGGCCAGGTACGGCAACTGCGTGTTGTTGTTGGTGATATTCACGCTGGTGGCGTCCTTGCCTCCGTCAAAGATCACGCGTGTACGGTCCAGGGCAATCGCGGCGTGGGCGCTTTGGCTCAGGCTGAAGGCCAGCAATGCGATGGACGAGAGGGTGAGGCGTGTATTGAGCATCATGAGGATGTGTTCTCCGTGGCGGTGTGCTGGCCGGTCAGCTCGGACGGCGCGGGCGAGGTTTGATCAGTGGCTACCATTCGGCAATCCAGTTGCAGGGCATGGGTCAAGCCATCAGCCGGCAAATCCAAAGGCAGCGTAAGAATGCAGCGCGAACTTTCTCCCCAGGTGACGAACATCTGCTCACCCGCCTGGATACCGCTGAGGTACACACTGCCGCCATCATTCACAATGCCGGTGTCCTGCTGCTTGGCGTTCTTAACCGTTGCGCCGAAGGGCGGTGTACTGCCATCCGGCAGGCGCAGTACCGCCATGGCTTTCTCACCGGAAATCACTTCCAGGGATCGGTAGCCGATGGCACCTTCGGTGAGCGTCACTTGCGTGACAGATTGTGTGGCTTCGACGTTTTTCGGCAGGCGCTCCAGATCCACGCTGGCCGCCGTACGCTGGTAGCTGCTCAAATCGGAAATCACTGCTTTACCAAAGGCGTTGCTGCGCGTCGGCGTGCCGTAACCGCGCACTGGCACATCGGCTACACCGCCGGTATCGACCATCAGACGCGTGCCGCCCATGCTGCTGGTTCGATGCAGTGCTGCGCCGTGGGGCGTGAGGGTGCCGCCACCGCGGGCCGACATGCTCAGGCTGGTGTTGCCCTGTTGACGGCTGGCGGCCAGCGTCAAGTCAGCCTGATCACCCATGTGGCTCAGGTAACCGCTGGCGGAATTGTCACTCGCACTGAGCTGGTAGCTGTTGCGTTCATCCAGGCGATCGCTGTAGCGCGTTGAAAAGCCGCTCTTGCCTGCAGTTCTATTTGCGTCCAGCGATAACGTGCCACTGCGTCCCAGCGGCAGGCTGACCGTCAGCGCCATGCCGTTATCCTTATAGTTGTAGTCCTGGGTGCGATAGACATTCAGGGACAGGCTCAGATTCTTGACCGTGCCGACATTGAAGTAGCGAGACACCGACAAGTTCCAACGCTGGCTGGACGGCCGCGACCAGTAAGTTTGTTTGTTGTAACCGGCGTACACCGTGGCACCCAGGTCGCGAAACTGTTTGTTGATCGTGGCGGTATACAGCGCCTTACTGCCCCCTATAGGTTTGAATTCGCCAGCGTATTGACCCAACTCGTCGTATTTTCCGCGCCCTGCGAGTTCGCCGTTCATTCCATAATGACGAGCATCCAGGTATTCGCTCATGCTTAAGAAGTTCTTATCGGAAAACCGATAACCTGCGAAGGTTACTTGGCTGTCGTATTGTTCGAAGTTCTTGGAGTATTGCAGGCGATAGGATTTACCCGAGAGGGTCTGATTCCACACGTTCGCATGGGACTGGGTCACATCCAGGGATAATGCTCCTAACACCAGCAAGTCACGACCTGCACCGACAGTGGCCGCATGGTAGTTGTTATCGGTAATGGCGCCGCCGAACAACGACCAGCCGTTGCTGATCCCCCAGGAGAATTCGCCGGTGCCGAAAAAGTCACCGTCAGCCCCGTATTGAAGATCGGAAGGCCGTCCGGTCGCGAGTTTGTAGCGGATTTGCCCGGGGCGCGTCAGGTAAGGAACACCGGCGGTGTTGAGCTTGAAGGTTTGCACCGAGCCGTCCTGCTCTTCCACACGCACATCCAGCGTACCCGTGACGGCGTCATTGAGGTCCTGAATGCGAAAGGGGCCGGCCGCCACCAGGGCTTCATACAGCACGCGGCCTTGCTGGCTGACGACGACCCTGGCGTTTGTCTTGGCAACCCCGACAACCTCCGGCGCATAGCCGCGCAAGTTCGGTGGCAGTTGGCTTTCGTCCGAATTCAGCGCGGCACCGGTAAAACGGAAGCTGTCGAACAGGTCCGAGTAAAGGTAGTTCTCGCCGACCACCAATCGGGCCTTCAGCGAAGGAATGGCACGGTAAGCGTAGTAGCGGCTCCACTCCAGCTTCTGCTCCCCGGCGGATCGGTCCCTCGCGCTGTCGACGCGTCCCTGCCAATCGGCACGCAGGCGCCAGGCCCCGGCATTGGCCCCCAGGGTTCCGTTACCGCTCAGGTGATTGCGTGTACTTTGGTTTTTCTGGGCGTTGGACTGTGCCGTCAGGTTGTAGTCAACCAGTAATCCTGGCACTCCCTCATCCCAGCGCGCGGGTGGATCCCAGTTGAGGGCGCTGTATTCAAGGTAGGCATGGGGCAGGTTGATGTTCAGCGTGGAGGTGGCCAGGTCAGCACTCACCTCTGTGCCTGGCAGGCCTTGGGTATCCAGGCACTCGCCGTTTTTCCACGCGATGAGTTTGGTAGCATCCGACGCCTTCAGCCCCAACAGTTCCACCAGGCCAGGGGACAAGCATGCCTGGCTGCCCTTGGGATCATGCTCGGGAGGGTAGAAAGCCACCGTTTGCTCGGAAACAGGCTGGCCATTGATCTGCACAAGCATCGTGTAGGTGCCGGGCAGAATGAAACCGCTACGGGCGAAGCGGGACAAATCAATATTGGTGCGATCATTCAAATCAAGCACGTCGGTATTGAATTCGATATCCCCGGCGCCCAACGCGGTTCCGGCCAGCGACATCAGCCCGCCTACCAGGCTGGGGCGAAGCGTATTTTTGATCTTCGACGTATTCAGCATGAAAGCAACCCATCAATGTTCAAAAGTATTCCAACCTGAACCGCACTGCGACCCGGTGAGCCCCCGGTGCCAGTGGCAGCCCGTTGCCGACCAGCCGAAGCGTGTAGTGCAGTGTCATGTCACCTTCAGCCAGGGGGTGCGGAGCCATGGGCTCGCCCGGCACACTCTCTTGGCCAGCCGAATCCCAGATATGAAAGGCAGCCCCCTGTGAGTCTCCAAAGGCGGCAAAGGAGCGGCCGTCCCTGTCGCGAGGGCCGTCGAAGGTCACCCGCAGATGCTCCCAATCAGGCAGCGTGGCCCCGGGCCGCGACGGGTCCGGGCGCGTCAAGGAGCAATTGACCAGGCGTAATTCGAAGGGGTGTGGCTCGCCCAATGCATTGCGCAATAGCCTGCCTATGGGCTCGGGTGTCATCTCGATGGACTGATCGGCACTGACCAGTTCCAGCCCGCATGCGGAGTCGACGATCACGCCACCCAGCGTGACAATGCCTTCGCCCTGAGCAGGTGGCTGGGCGAAACTCCAAGGACTGATGAACATCGTCAACGAGGAGGTGACTACGAGATTCAAGAATGTTTTCACCGGTATCTCCCACCCGTCCCCCCGTCACCCTCAGGTGGCGGGGGGAACAACTTACTGATAGGCCAAGGTGAAGTTGGTGACGGCGCTGAAATCACCGGGGACGATGTCGCCGGTAGCCGCGCCTTGAACGTAGGCGCCGAATTCCAGGGTGTTATCACCCGTGGAAATGGCTTGCGGGGTTGTCGCGACGCCCAGCTCAACGGGGTTGCCGCCGTGGGTCATCATGATGCCGATGAGGCCTGCACCACCGACGGTACCGATTGCACCTGGGACATCGTTTGAGGGGGCGGCAGTGAAGGTGGTGGTTACCGTGTTATCGGTAAGGTTCGTCAGGTCGCAGCCCTCCAGTTCGATTTTCACGCTTCGGGCTTCCGACTTGCCGCCGGCCTGCAATTGATGCTTTGCGATGGCGCCGAGGTTAACGGTCTGGTCGATGGATTCAGGCTTAATGGAGCAAGCACCCGAGTGGACCGATCCGAGGAAGGTGACTGTTCCATCTGCGGCATGAGCTCCTGAGATCGAGCCGGCGAACAGCCCAAGGGTAAACAGCGCAGTTTTAAACTTAGTTTTCATTTGCAGACGCCCACATAAAAATGTCATTGAAAAGTCCCGCCGCTATTGGGTCTGGGACTGACGGTTTCACCGCAAAAGTGGCGCCCGGTAAATCCCGATGTCGTCAGCCGAGTCGGCCTTCTGATAATCAGGTTTTCCAATTAATTGCATTGCAATCAGGCGGCACGTTTGAGGCGGAAATGATTGTGTGGCTTTGCACTGTTGAAGTAAGTCGGCGCATTCGTTTAGTGATGTAGCCGTAACGTGTAGTGATATATAGGAAGGATATGGCAATTTGCCAAAAGTTTTATTTTGACTGTAAGAGTTGGACTACATGCCGCCAAATGAGAATGCTTTAGTTGGGGTTTTGGATGTAAGAATGGGATTACGCGAATTGAAAAACAATAGTCGTTTACCAGGCGAAACAACTAAGTGTCGGGGGCGCAGAGGTCGCAGGGCGCCGACAAAAACAGACGTCCACAAAAAAGCCCCGTCGACCGGGGCTTTTTTGTGGCGGTGTGGCGAGGCTTACTTGTTTTTCGGACGCTTGCTCGACGCGTGGCCTGCTTCATCCACAAACACCTCGGCTACTGCAATGGCTTGGCTTTCGGTCGCGAATGCTCCAGCAACGCTGTCGCCGTGAAAATTGATCAAGTGCCAGCCGTCTGCACGCTGGGTGATCAGGTAGCCGTTTACACCTTTGGGTTCTGACATCTATTGGGAATCTCATGGTCTGGTACAAGGCGCCCATGATACCGCCAAAAGCCTGGGGTAGCGCGCACGTTGTTGCAGGTCCGTGCTGGCAGGCGAAAAGCGTGCTAAAACAATTGCAGATGTTATAAGCAGGGTGCGTTCTGCCTGACCGTTGATGAAGCCCTTTGCAGGATCAGCGGAACTTACTGCGCCATTTTTTCTCTATGATGACATCGCAACGCCAGCAGGAGCCATTGTAAGGTGACTGCGGCCTGATTAGACTGCGCCGAATTCCGTACGCACAGCCCTTTGTAAGGACTCATATGATCAAGAAATGCTTGTTCCCAGCAGCCGGTTACGGCACTCGCTTCTTGCCAGCGACCAAAGCCATGCCCAAAGAGATGCTGCCGGTGGTGAACAAGCCACTGATTCAGTACGGCGTGGAAGAAGCCCTGGATGCCGGCCTGAACGAGATCTCCATCGTTACCGGCCGCGGCAAACGCGCCCTGGAAGACCACTTCGACATCAGCTATGAGCTGGAAAACCAGATCAAAGGCACCGACAAGGAAAAATACCTGGTCGGTATTCGCAAACTGCTCGACGAGTGCTCGTTCTCCTACACCCGTCAGACTCAGATGAAAGGCCTCGGCCACGCTATCCTTACCGGTCGCCCGCTGATCGGTGACGAACCGTTTGCCGTGGTTCTGGCGGATGACCTGTGTGTGAACCTGGAAGGTGATGGTGTGCTGACCCAGATGGTCAAGCTCTACCAGAAATACCGCTGCACCATCGTTGCGGTGATGGAAGTCAACCCAACTGAAACCAACAAGTACGGTGTTATCGCCGGCGACGATATTGGCGATGGCTTGATCCGCGTGCGTGACATGGTCGAGAAGCCAGCGCCGGAAGATGCTCCGTCGAACCTGGCGATCATCGGTCGTTACATCCTCACCCCGGACATCTTCAAACTGATCGAAGAAACCGAGCCGGGCAAGGGTGGCGAAATCCAGATCACCGATGCGCTGTTGAAGCAAGCCAAAGACGGTTGCGTAATTGCCTACAAGTTCAAAGGGCAGCGTTTTGACTGCGGTGGCGCCGAAGGCTACATCGAAGCAACCAACTTCTGCTACGAGCACTTCTACAAGACTGGCAAGGCCTACTGATTTACACTTGCCGCACTGTTTCAAGAGAAAGCCACCTTCGGGTGGCTTTTTCGTTTTTCAGCCCCATGTAAGTCGGTATGCTGGTGTTCTGCCGAGGAGAGTGAAATGGCCTACGATTTTGATCTGTATGTAATTGGCGCCGGTTCCGGCGGTGTTCGTGCGGCGCGCTTTGCCGCAGGCTTCGGTGCCAAGGTGGCTGTTGCGGAAAGCCGCTATCTGGGCGGCACCTGTGTGAACGTCGGCTGCGTGCCGAAAAAGCTGTTGGTGTACGGCGCGCATTTTGCCGAAGACTTCGAGCAAGCCAGTGGCTTTGGTTGGTCATTGGGCGAAGCGAACTTTGACTGGGCAACCCTGATTGCCAACAAGGATCGCGAGATCAACCGTCTTAATGGCATCTATCGCAACCTGCTGGTCAACAGCGGGGTGACCCTGCATGAAGGTCATGCGCGTCTGGTAGATGCGCATCAGGTAGAGATCAACGGCGAGCGCTTTACTGCCAGGTACATCCTGATCGCTACCGGCGGCTGGCCGCAGATCCCGGAAATTCCAGGGCGTGAACACGCGATCGGTTCCAATGAGGCGTTCTTTCTTAAAGAGCTACCCAAGCGCGTACTGGTGGTGGGTGGTGGTTACATTGCAGTGGAATTCGCCGGAATTTTCCATGGTTTGGGTGCCAACACCACCTTGCTGTATCGTGGCGACCTGTTCTTGCGCGGCTTCGACGGTTCGGTGCGCACCCATCTGAAGGAAGAACTGACCAAGCGCGGGCTGGACCTGCAGTTCAATGCCGATATCGAGCGTATCGACAAGCAAGCCGATGGCAGCCTCAAGGCCACCTTGAAAGATGGCCGCGTGCTGGAAGCCGACTGTGTGTTCTATGCCACCGGCCGCCGCCCGATGCTGGACAACCTGGGGCTGGAAAATACCGGCGTGAAGTTGGACGAGCGCGGCTTCGTTGAGGTGGACGATCTTTACCAGACCGCCGAACCATCGATCCTGGCCATTGGCGATGTGATTGGTCGGGTGCAACTGACGCCGGTTGCCCTGGCTGAAGGCATGGCTGTGGCGCGGCGCCTGTTCAAGCCGGAGCAGTACCGTGCGGTGGATTACGCCAACATCGCAACGGCGGTGTTCAGCCTGCCGAATATCGGCACCGTCGGGCTGACGGAAGAAGACGCGCGCAAGCAAGGCCACAAGGTGCAGATCTTTGAAAGCCGTTTCCGGCCGATGAAGCTGACCTTGACCGACTGCCAGGAAAAGACCCTGATGAAACTGGTGGTCGATGCCGACACCGACAAGGTCTTGGGCTGCCATATGGTCGGTCCGGATGCAGGCGAAATCGTGCAGGGGCTGGCGATCGCGCTCAAGGCGGGCGCGACCAAACAGCATTTTGACGAGACCATCGGCGTGCACCCGACGGCGGCCGAAGAGTTCGTCACCATGCGCACGCCTGTGGCCGATTGATCAGGATGGTTGTGCTGTTTCTGGCGCCGTTGCAACGGCGGCGGCTAGGCGCAGCGCGTCGATGCTGGCCTGGGCCTTGATCAGGTCCAGTTCCAGTGCCTTGTTGCGCTGCTGATTTTCAAGTAGCGCCTCCTGGCGTGCCTGACTGTCCAGTGCTGCAACCCGCAGGCGCTCCTGAAGCAGGGCGCGCTCGCTGTCGATCTTGCTCAGATGCTCGTTGAGCTTGAGTTGTGCGGCCTGATCTTTGCGGCTCTGATCCTGCAATGCGTTCAGTTCCTTGGTGGTTACTCGCTGCTCAATCAGCAGGCGTTCATTATCGCGATGCAGTTGGGTGATTTCATCCTGGCGTACGAGTGCGCTTTGCTGAGCCTGACGCAATTCGGCTTGAATCTGCTGCAGCTGGCCTTCATGGCGACGCTGCTCTTGCTCGCGCTGTTCTTTTATCGCGTTGCGGTAATGCTCAAGCGCGTCGCGTGCGTGCAGGTGTTTCTCTTCCAGTGAGCGAATCTGCTCGTCTTTGTCGTTGATCCGCAACTCGTAATCACTGCACGCCTGGCTCAACCCGGCGTTACGGGTTTGCTCGGCTTGCAGGCTGGTGCTGGTGGTTTGCAGCGCAGCGCTTTCTTCCGCCAGGGCTGCGGCCTGGATATCAAATTGCTGCTTGAGCTGAGTGTGTGCCTCTTCAAGCGCCTCAACCTGGGCGAGCAGGGCGGTTTTCTGCTGTTCAAATTGCGCCAGCGCCAAGTCAATCGGCTCCTGAGCCTTCTCTTTCAAGCGCTGGGCCAGGCGTGCGACCAGCTCGCCGAGCTCGTCGTCAATCGGCGCCTCGGTAATGGTCAGCCGGGTTTCACTTTCGTCCAACTCTTTCAAATAGCGATGAATGGTGGTTTTCGAGCCGGTATTACCCATCTCGATCCGTACTGCGTCGATGCTGGGGTTTTCACCGCGGGCAAGGATTGCCAGGCGTGCCGTCTGAACTACTGCTTTGTTTATGCCGCCGCGAGCCATGGAGTCTCCGTCGATTTAGTACTGTGGTACATGGTATGTATATACGTACTATAACACGTATAAAAACTCGTTGAAATTCATGATTTAAGAGATGGGATATTGGCGTATTATCCCGTGTCATAACGGTTTTAACCGCCACTTCCCCTGACAGCAGTACGAAACGACACCCATGAGCGACCTGGATCGATATATCAACGCTGCGACCCGCGATAACACGCGCCGCAGCTACCGTGCGGCGATCGAGCACTTCGAAGTGAGTTGGGGAGGGTTCCTGCCGGCCACCAGCGACAGCGTGGCGCGTTATCTGGTGGCGCACGCCGGAGTGTTGGCGGTAAACACCTTGAAACTGCGGCTTTCGGCACTGGCGCAGTGGCACACCAGCCAGGGCTTTGCCGATCCGACGAAAGCGCCCGTGGTGCGCAAGGTGCTCAAGGGGATTCGTGCCGTGCATCCAGCGCGCGAGCGGCAGGCTGAGCCTTTGCAGCTACAGCATCTTGAGCAGGTCGTCACTTCACTGGCGCTTGAAGCAAGCCAGGCCCGCGAAAACCAGGACCCGCCCCGCTTGCTGCGCGCCAAGCGTGATACTGCGCTGATCCTGCTGGGCTTTTGGCGGGGGTTTCGCAGTGATGAGCTGTGCCGATTAAGTATTGAACACGTCCAGGCTGTGCCCGGCGCCGGGATCAGCCTGTACCTGCCGCGCAGCAAAGGCGATCGGGAAAACCTGGGCAAGACGTACCAGACGCCAGCGCTGCTGCGCCTGTGCCCGGTGCAAGCTTACAGCGACTGGCTCAGCGCCTCGGCGCTGGTTCGCGGCCCGGTCTTTCGCGGCATCGACCGGTGGGGCAACCTGGGCGAGGAGGGGCTGCATCCCAATAGTGTCATCCCATTATTGCGCCAAGCCCTGGAACGCGCAGGCATCCCCGCCGAGCAATACACCAGCCACTCCCTGCGGCGCGGCTTTGCCACCTGGGCCCATCGCAGTGGCTGGGACTTGAAGTCGCTGATGAATTACGTCGGGTGGAACGACATGAAATCCGCCATGCGCTATGTTGAAGCGACGCCATTTCTCGGCATGACCCTGGCGACCCAGCCGCTGATTTGAAATTTCTTCTATTAATACCGCCACTTGATAGAGAAAGCCAATCGTCAGCATCAGGTTTGCCAATGGGCCATCGACCGAAAGAGTCGGTAGGATTCATCTCATCAACTTCTTAACCCCTGACGGAGAGTCAACGATGCCTATCATCAACAGCCAAGTAAAACCGTTTAAAGCCACCGCTTTCAAAAACGGCAGCTTCCTGGATGTGACCGACGCTGACCTGAAAGGCAAGTGGTCGGTAGTGTTCTTCTACCCAGCCGACTTTACCTTCGTTTGCCCAACCGAACTGGAAGACCTGGCTGACAACTACGCCGAATTTCAGAAGCTGGGCGTCGAAATCTACAGCGTGTCCACCGACACCCATTTTGCCCACGCTGCCTGGCACAACACTTCGCCAGCCATCGGCAAAATCCAGTACACCATGATCGGTGACCCAACCCTGACCATCTCCCGCAACTTTGACGTGCTGATCGAAGAAGCTGGCCTGGCTGATCGCGGTACTTTCGTGATCAACCCGGAAGGTCAGATCAAGATCGTCGAACTGAACGACGGTGGTGTTGGCCGTGATGCTTCCGAGCTGCTGCGCAAGATCAAGGCTGCTCAATACGTCGCTGCCCACCCAGGCGAAGTGTGCCCAGCCAAGTGGAAAGAAGGCGAGGCTACCTTGGCTCCGTCCCTGGACCTGGTCGGCAAGATCTAAGTCTGTGAAGACGTATCAAGGGCGGGAATCCGCACCTCAGTAAGCTGCATCCGCCCTCGAAACGCCCGGGCGAGATTCGCTCGGGCGTTTTTTTGTCTGCAATAAACCGAATGAACAGGAAATCGCCCGTATGTTGGACGCCAATCTTAAAGCTCAGTTGAAGTCATACCTGGAACGGGTCACCCAGCCGATCGAGATCGTCGCCTCCCTCGACGACGGCGCGAAATCCCAGGAAATGCTCGCTCTTTTGCAGGACGTTGTCAGCCTGACGACGTTGATTACCTTGAAAACCGATGGTGATGATGCGCGCAGGCCATCGTTCTCCATCAACCGCCCGGGTGCCGATATCAACCTGCGTTTCGCCGGCATCCCCATGGGCCATGAATTCACTTCGCTGGTGCTGGCTCTGTTGCAAGTCGGTGGCCACCCGTCGAAGGCCAGTGTCGAAGTGATTGAACAGATCCGCGCCCTTAAAGGCGAGTTCAGCTTCGAGACATACTTCTCGCTGTCGTGCCAGAACTGCCCGGACGTGGTCCAGGCCCTGAACCTGATGGCGGTGCTGAACCCCAATATCCGTCACGTGGCCATCGACGGCGCGCTGTTCCAGGCCGAAGTCGACGAGCGCCAGGTCATGGCGGTGCCCAGTGTCTACTTGAATGGGGTGAACTTCGGCCAGGGCCGCATGGGCCTGGAAGAAATTCTTGCCAAGCTCGACACTAGCGGTCTCGAAAAAGCCGCCGAGAAAATCAGTGCCAAAGAGGCGTTCGATGTATTGGTTGTCGGCGGCGGCCCAGCCGGTTCCTCGGCGGCCATCTACGCAGCCCGTAAAGGTATCCGTACCGGTGTAGCGGCTGAACGTTTTGGTGGCCAGGTGCTGGACACCATGTCCATCGAGAACTTTATCTCGGTACAGGAAACCGAAGGGCCGAAACTGGCCAGTGCGTTGGAAGCGCATGTGCGTCAGTACGACGTGGACATCATGAACCTGCAACGCGCCAGCAGCCTGGTGCCGGCGAAAAATGCCGGTGAGTTGCATGAGATTCGCTTCGAAAGCGGTGCGACCCTCAAGTCCAAGACCGTTATCCTGGCCACTGGCGCCCGCTGGAGAGAGATGGGTGTGCCGGGCGAGCAGGAATACAAGGCCAAGGGCGTGTGCTTCTGCCCGCACTGCGATGGGCCGCTGTTCAAGGGCAAGCGCGTTGCGGTGATCGGCGGCGGTAACTCCGGTGTGGAAGCGGCTATTGATCTGGCCGGGATCGTCAACCATGTCACGCTGCTTGAGTTTGACAGCAAGTTGCGCGCCGATGCGGTGCTGCAACGCAAGCTTTACAGCTTGCCGAACGTGGATGTGATTACCAGCGCGCTGACCAGCGAAGTCAAAGGCGATGGCCAGAAAGTCACCGGCCTTGCCTACAAGGATCGCGACAGTGGTGAGTTCAAGACTATCGACCTGGAAGGTATCTTCGTGCAGATCGGTTTGTTGCCCAACACCGACTGGCTCAAAGGCACGGTGGAGTTGACGCCTCGCGGCGAGATCATCGTGGATGCCCGTGGCGAGACTTCACTGCCGGGTGTATTTGCGGCCGGTGACGTCACTACCGTGCCCTACAAGCAGATCGTCATTGCGGTGGGCGAGGGTGCCAAGGCCTCCCTGAGTGCATTCGATCACTTGATTCGCACATCAGCCCCGGCATAAGTGACACGCGAAAAACCAAAAAAGCCCCATGAGCAATCATGGGGCTTTTTTATTCCTGCGTACTGCGCGAGACGCGCCGCGTGTTACATCGGCGCCGGCTGGATGATCTCGACCCAGTAACCATCCGGGTCCTTGATGAAGGCCAGGCTCTTCATGCGGCCATCCGTCAGGCGCTTCTGGAAATCGCAGCCCAGCGCTTCGAAACGCTCGCACGCAGCGACGATATCCGGTACCGAAATACAGATATGGCCAAAGCCACGCGGGTCGGTATTGCCGTTGTGATAGGCAAAGTCGGCGTCGTTTTCGGTACCGTGGTTATGGGTCAGCTCAAGGATGCCCGGAATCGATTTCATCCACTGGGTGCGCTCGGCGGCGTCGGCCGGGATTTGGGCCTTGTCCACCAGGGCGAGGAAATACAGGCTGAATTCGGCTTCCGGGAAGTCGCGCTTTTCAACCAGGGAGAAACCCAGCACGCGCGTGTAGAAGTCCAGCGATTTGGTGATGTCCTTGACCCGCAACATGGTGTGGTTAAACACAAAGTTTGCAGTGGCGGTGTCAGGCTGGGCAGTGACGCCCGGGAAGGTGTTCAGTTCGTGCAGGCTCATGGGCCCTCCAGAAAAATGGGGCAAAGCGGTCCCTTGGCGTGCGGCAAGCATCCGTGCTGCCGGCTCATGATACGCAAGGGCTACCTGTCGCGCCAAATGAAAAAACGCACGCGGCCCTTGCGAGCGGCGGGTCTGGGGCCGCAAACTTTGCGGCTTGAACCCTGGGCGTTTTTCATAATGATCGAGTTTCGTAAATCGCTGTTGAGTACGTTGTGCCTGATGCTGGGGAGTTCGTTCGTATTGGCGGCCGACCCGGAGATTCATTGGCCCAGCGGCTGGCAGGTCGAAGAAGTCATACCTGACGACGAAGTCCCCGCGAAGGCTCAAACAGTGTCTCGCCAGCGCGCGATCAAAAATGATGAAAACGGCGCAACCCTGATGGTCATGGAGTTGACCGGCACGCCAATTGAGCCCGGGCATAAAGTTAATCTTCCAAGCGTGTTACTGGAGATGCGCAAATCGATTCAGAAAGATTTCGCCCGGGGCGGTTATCAAAGCGTGTGCAGCAAGATGCATCCTACGACACTGAGTCGCCTTGAAGCGTTGGAGACTACTTGCGTGATAACCGAAAACGGACGGCACGTGTTGTCACAAACATTAGTCGGCGCGGTGGATACAGATAAGGCCTATGTATTTTCTTACGCGGGCCAGGCGCAAGCCTACGAGGCGAGCAAGGACGAAGTCAGTTCGGTGCGTAACAGCCTGAAACTTTGAATCGGCCCATTTTAGTGGTTTTGAACAAAATGAACGGCTGGTTAAGTTCGATTTCGAACCGTCAACTGCAAAAAAGCCCCGCATGTGCGGGGCTTTTTTAGTGTGGGGTGATTAGCCGCGCAGCCAGGAATCTACTGTGGCAGCGCCGTACTCTTCTTTCCACGCTTTCAGGCCGCGGTGGTTGCCGCCTTTGGTCTCGATCAGTTCACCGGTATGCGGGTTGTGGTAAACCTTGACGACCCGTGCACGGCGCTGCTTTGGCGCTGCGGCGATGGTTGCACCCGCCTTGCGCGGGGCTGGATCAAGAATGGCGATGATATCGCGCAGACTTTTGCCGTAGCTGTCCATCAGCTTTTTGAGCTTTTCTTCGAATTCGATTTCTTTCTTCAAGCCTGCGTCGTTCTTCAAGGATTCCAGCTGGGCCAGCTGCTCTTGAAGGGCTTTTTCTGCTGCGCGAAATTCGGCGAGTCTGGACAAAATCTGTACTCCAATAGTGTAGTGGCTGATATCAACTGCAGACAAAGCTATAAGCCAGGAACGTTAACACGACGTCAACGAAGAAGACCCTTCTGCGAGTTCTGCACAGGCAGAAAAATTGTAGTAGTTAATCCCTCTGGAGTAAATCATGTCTTCTGTCCAAATAACAATCTTTCATCGGCTGCCTAACGATTTAATGAACTCATCGCAGGGTAGCGGCTTGCCGAACAGGTAACCTTGTAAGAAATCCACACCTTGGGCGACGAGGTATTCACACTGTTCTGCTGTTTCCACGCCTTCGGCAACAATGCCAAGGTCAAGCTTGGCTGACAGTTCTATGATGCTGTCCAGAATATGCCGTGACAGTGCATCCACCCCAATCATGGCGACAAAGCTCTGATCAATCTTCAAGTAGTCGACATTGAAGTTGCGCAAGTAACCGAGGCTGGAATGGCCGGTGCCGAAGTCATCGATCGCGATCATCACCCCCAACTGATGCAGGGCGTCAAACAGGCTCCGGGTGGTCTCGGTGGGCTCGATCAGTTCGCGTTCGGTCAGCTCCAGTACCAGGGTGACCTGGCCGGGCGGGAAGGCCGCGAGAAACTCCTGGCAATCGTTCACCAGTTCAAGGTCCTGGCAATGCCGCGCGGTAATGTTCACGCCAATATGAAAACCGGGGTTGAAGCGTTCGGCATGGGGCGCCAGTTGCGCGGCGGTCTGGCGCAGCAGGGCGCGGGTCATCGGCACGATGAGGCCGGAGTCTTCGGCCAGGGGAATAAACAAATCTGGCCGCACCAGGCCCTCTTTGGGATGTTTCCAGCGCATCAGCACTTCGCAACCGGCCCACTGACGCGTATCACCGCGCACCACGGGTTGGAAATACGGGATAAATTCGTTGGCGCTTAATGCACGTTGCAGTTCGTGGGTGGGTGCCGACGAGCGTTTTTGCAGCCAATGGGCGAGGATGCCAGCCAGCACACCAAAGAACGCCACCAGGCTGAACACCGCCGGATAGCGGGCCTGCATATAACGCCAGGTTTCTCCGGCAGGCATCCCGGCCTCGACGCTGTAGTGATAGCGCGCGGATGCAAGGTGATGATGGGCTACGGCAAACACGGGCACTGCGTCGTTATGCACTTTGCCGTCGGCATCCAGCCAATTGGGCCCGACTTGCAAGATCAGGTGGGCGTAACGACTGATCAGGCGCAAGGCATTGGTGAGGTGGTAGCTGTCGATCGAGGCAAACGCGCCTCGCTCACCCTCCACCAGGCGGTAAACCAGTAACGCAGTATCTGGCGTGACAGGGTTGCCATTCATCAACCACAACCGGCCATCTACATAGTCGTCCGGGTTGACCGGCGATTGGTAGTCGCCGCCAAACAGTGAGCTGCAATAAATGTTTTTCTGCCAGGACAACGTGGTGGCGCGTACGAACGGCCGGCGCGTGACTTGTTCGCGCAGCGCCAGTTTCGCCGCGTTATCGCACGGCTTACCTGCCAATGGCAGCAAATCCCGGGCGGCGAGGGCGGTATTGTCGAGCATCAAATCAAACTGGCGCACTGCTTCCTGAGCTGTTTGTGTGGTGCTTTGTTCAAGTGTGCGTTCAGCTTGCCAGTAAAGAATCGCGACCCCCAGCAGAATCGGGAGCAGTCCACAGGTTGCGCTGATGACGTAACGTGTGGCTCGGCCTCGTGGGCCTTTGGAGGTCAGGGGCATAGGGACAGTCAGTCGCTGAAAAAAGAAGGGTATGTGCCGATGATAGATGGCATTGCCCAAGTACGCTCGCTACCGATTGTTGATTCTGGGCTGAGGGCCTATTCACGCGTGTCCCGGGTGCTCAACCAGCCGGCGCGCTTGCTACAAATCTCTTGCACGAAACAGGGCAATGGGGATTTGATAAGAGTACGGACAAATCTGTTTACGCTGTGTAGAATCGGTTTACGCATACAAGAATATGGACTTGCGCTCACGCAAGCCTCGGCCGTCAGAGACTGATGACACCATGAAGCTACTCGGCTCCCCCCTCATCTTTGGTGACTTCCTCGCCCGCAGCGTGCGGGGTCTTTCCTGTGCGCCACCCTCGAACCTCATCCTTGCTCGCAACTGATCAATTGCTACCTACAAGAATGATGAGGCATCGAAATGACCGACCAATATGAAAACCCAATGGGCCTGATGGGCTTTGAATTTATCGAATTCGCATCGCCGACGCCTGGCACACTGGAGCCGATCTTCGAGATCATGGGCTTCACCAAGGTGGCGACCCACCGCTCCAAGGACGTGCACCTGTATCGCCAGGGCGAGATCAACCTGATCCTCAACAGCGAACCCGGCAGTCTCGCCGCCTACTTCGCGGCCGAACATGGGCCGTCGGTGTGCGGCATGGCATTCCGCGTCAAGGACTCGCAAAAAGCCTACAACCGGGCCCTGGAACTGGGCGCCCAGCCGATTCATATTGAAACCGGGCCGATGGAGCTGAACCTGCCGGCGATCAAGGGCATCGGCGGTTCGCCGCTGTACCTGATCGACCGCTTCGGCGAAGGCAACTCGATCTATGACATCGATTTCGTCTATCTCGAAGGCGTTGACCGCAACCCGGTAGGCGCGGGTCTCAAGGTCATCGATCACCTGACCCATAACGTCTATCGCGGACGCATGATCTACTGGGCCAACTTCTACGAAAAACTGTTCAACTTCCGCGAAGCGCGCTATTTCGACATCAAGGGCGAATACACCGGCCTGACCTCCAAGGCCATGAGCGCACCGGATGGCAAGATCCGCATCCCGTTGAACGAAGAATCGTCCAAGGGCGCCGGGCAGATCGAAGAGTTCCTGATGCAGTTCAACGGCGAGGGCATCCAGCACGTGGCGTTCCTCACCGACGACCTGGTCAAAACCTGGGACGCGTTGAAGAAGATCGGCATGCGTTTTATGACCGCACCGCCAGACACTTACTACGAAATGCTGGAAGGCCGCCTGCCGAACCACGGCGAGCCGGTGGACCAGTTGCAATCGCGCGGCATCCTGCTGGATGGCTCCTCGGTTGCAGGCGATAAGCGCCTGCTGCTGCAGATCTTCTCGGAAACCCTGATGGGGCCGGTGTTCTTCGAATTCATCCAGCGCAAGGGCGACGATGGATTTGGCGAAGGCAATTTCAAGGCGCTGTTCGAGTCGATTGAGCGCGACCAGGTGCGTCGCGGCGTACTGACTGCCGAGTAATTCAATGGATAACGAAAAAGCCCGGTTTTTACCGGGTTTTTTTGTGTCGGTTATATCGGGTTGCAATTGCCGGGCGGTGGAATAGGAACAGATGTTTTTTCAAGTATCACACAGAGGCGAGGAGCGCAGAGAAACCTGCGCTTCTATTCCGAAGAGGTCCGCTTATGAATGTGAATTCTCCTACCCATCAACGCCCGATCGAGCCCAGCCTACCAGCGGAACAGGCCGCGCCAGTTCGTAATGTGCGTTCATCCGATGATGCAGACCCGGTCAATCAGGCGCGTAAGAAGTTTCTGGATGATGGTGAAACCGAGTTCCTGGGCGACACCCTCAGCGCCGAGGGTTATCAGTTGGTGAAGGCTGTGGTCTCACCCAACAAACCGGGTGCGCCTGGGGTGCAGGTCTCGACATTCGCGGTTGATGGCGCTCAGTCCAATGACATGATGGTGATCAAGCGGGTGCCGCCTACCGAAGATGGGCCTAATTTCGTGCTGTATATGCCGGAAGATGACGTAACCTCGTTTCATGAGTTCAAGAATGCAGAGGAAATGACGGCCTGGCTCAAGGACGTAGCCAATGACCTGACTGAGCGAAAGCGATTTACCCAGCATTTTTCCAATCCTGAAGCACCCAAGCAACAGGAACGGGTCAACAAGCAGTTCGGCGAGTTCGCGGCTGGTGATATTAATGCGGTCGTGGGTAGTTTCGGCCATGAGCGGGGGGATATTTTCGAGCGGTTGAACAAAGACGCTTCGGTCCCACCCGCTCAGGTCGACGAGCTGGTGCGAACGCAGCTCTATAAACTGGAACCAGATGGCAAGGCGTTTTATGTCGGGTATCGGCCAGATGGTGAGGCCATCGTCTATAGCTACGACGCTTATGGAAACTTGCAAGGCGGCGGCCAAAAAAAGGACGCCAAGGCGAGGAGATTTTATTTCGTCCAAAACGGGTTGAACCAAAACCAACCGCTTGAACCCATGACCTTCAATGAGTTCCGCAAGAAAATAACCAGTGTCTCCCTGAACAACGTGCGCGCTAATGACCTAATGGGTCTTTACGACGAGTTCCTGAAGCAACTCCGAAGTCCTGGGCATGGCCTGGCTACCGCGTTGAAAGCGCTGAGTGTTCCTGACAACGTGGCGAATTCCATCGAAACCATCCTGAAAGACCCCATCAAAGGAACACTGCTTGAATTGAATCACGATAATCGTATCGGCAAGCTGTTTGGTGTTGATAAGGCAGAGATGGATGCCAACTTGGAAAGGGTGGGCAGTCAAATCCAGAGCAACATCCCCCATTACGGTAAGTGGAGGGAAAGGCTGGAGAGCACAGCCGACGTTATTGAACAAAGCGTAGGTACGCCTGAATTACCGACGACCGAAGTCAGGACCTGACTCGACAAAGGGGAATGGATACCCCCACGCCATTGCGCCACTTCCATCCAGCCATTCAAGCTCGGTGCTGACGCACTAGATGTTTGAACCCTTCATACACCAGTACCATCACCGCCAGCCAGATCGGGATATAGGTCAGCCATTGCCCGCCTTGGATGCCTTCGCCCAACAGCAGAGCCACCGCCAGCAGCAGCACCGGTTCTACGTAGCTCAGCAGCCCGAACAGACTGAAGGCCAGCAAGCGACTGGCAATAATGTAGCTCACCAGCGCCGAAGCGCTGATCAAGCCCAGCATCGGAATCAACCCGTATAGCTTGGGATGCACATCGAGCACAGCAAAGCCCTGTTCACCGCTCTGAACAAACCACCAAGCCACCGGCAGCATCAGCGCCATATCCAGCCACAGCCCGCCCAAATGGTCGGTGGTCAGGTATTTGCGCACCACGAAATACACCGGGTAGCCGATGATCACCACCAGCGTTGCCCAGGAAAAACCACCAGCCTGATACAACTCGTTCAGTACGCCCAGCGCGGCAAACACCACAGCGATCTGTTGCAACCGTGACAACCGCTCGCCGTAGACCAGGCGCCCGGTGAGCACCATGGTCAGCGGCAGCAGGAAGTACCCAACGGACACGTCCAGGCTGCGCCCATTCAGCGGCGCCCACATAAACAGCCACAGTTGCACGCCGAGCAAGGCAGAAGACACCAGCACCCCGGCGATCAGGCGCGGCTTGGCCGCCAATATCCGCAACAGTTCCCACACCCGCCGCCACTCGCCGCTGACGATCATGAACACCGTCATGCAAGGTACTGTAAGCAACATGCGCCAGCCGAAAATCTCCAGACCACTCAACGGTGTGAGCAGTGACGTGAAGTAATACATCACGGCAAACAACACCGAGGCCAAGACCGATAACACCACACCTTTAGACACACTGTCCTCGCGAAAGCCGATTCATATCCAGTTCCAGGAGGGGAGTATGGCGTTTTTTGCGAGAAATAGAATGTGGGCGGGAGTTTGCTCCCACCCACATTTTAATCTCCATGCTATCAGGCAGATTTCAGCCCGCTCGCAACGCCACGCGGCCGGAAACAAAATGGCCCACATCGTTGAACCCCGGAGTGGACGAGTGCCCAGGCGTGACCAGCGAATCAATGAAGGCCTCATCCTCAGGCGTGATGTTTACGTCCAGCGCGCGAGTGTAGGCATCCCACTGCGCCTCGGTACGCGGGCCCACAATCGCCGAACTCACTGCCGCATTGTTAAGCACCCAGGCAATTGCGAACTCTACAATCCCCACGCCACGTCCCTGAGTGTATTGCTGGATCAGTTGGGCGATGCGCAGCGACTCCACCCGCCATTCGGTTTCCAGGATGCGCTTGTCCTGGCGCGCGGCACGGCTGCCTGGCTCGGGTGTAACGTCAGGTGCGTACTTGCCACTGAGCACCCCTCGGGCCAGCGGACTGTAAGGCACCACACCCAAACCATAGGCTGCCGCCGCTGTGATTTGCTCGACTTCGGCCTGGCGGTTGACGATGTTATACAGCGGCTGGCTGATAATGGGTTTATCTACCCCCAGGCGCTCGGCCACGCGAATCACTTCAGCGATGCGCCAACCGCGATAATTGGACAGGCCCCAGTAGCGGATCTTGCCTTGGCGGATCAGGTCGCCAATGGCCGACACGGTTACCTCCAGAGGCGTGTCGTGATCTTCACGGTGCAGATAGTAGATGTCCAGGTAATCGGTATCCAGGCGCGCAAGGCTGGCTTCCAACGCATTGAAGATGCGCTTGCGGTTCAACCCGCTGCGGTTGGGCAAACCATCGGCGGGGCCGAAGCCGACCTTGGTGGCCAGCACCCAATCCTGGCGATTGCGCGCAATGGCTTCGCCGACGATCTCTTCGGAGCGCCCGCCGGTGTAGACGTCGGCGGTGTCGATAAAATTGATACCCTGGTCCCAGGCCTTGTCGATGATACGCAGCGAGTCTTCGGTGCTGGTTTGTTCGCCAAACATCATGGTGCCGAGCGTCAGTGCGCTGACCTTCAACCCGGACTGGCCCAATGTGCGGTAAATCATGCAAAGCTCCTCATGGCAGGCAAATGTGAGTCATGCAATACCAGACCCGACGGCTCTGGAACAAGCCCTGGGTGCATTTCTTCATCCGCGCAGCAATGTCTGGCAGCGTGCCTGTAAAAAGCGATGCAGCACTTTCACCCGCTCCGACACTTGCAGGCGGTGAGGGCACATCAGGTTGAACGGCGTGGGTTCGCCTTGCCAGTCGGGAAGCAACTGCACCAGCCGCCCGGCCTGGATGTCCCGGGCCACATCCAGGTTGGCTTTATAGACAATGCCATGGCCGGCCAGCGCCCAGCGCCGAACGATTTCGCCGTCATCGCTGAGGTAGTCACCGCTGACTTCGACCTCCCGCAGCAGTGTGCCCTGGCGGAAATACCAGGTGCTATTGGCCTGCCCGCGGCGCATGTAGCGCAGCGTACTGTGCTGCGCCAAATCTGCAGGTACCTGCGGTGCGCCGTAGCGCGCCAGATAGTCGGGGCTGGCGCAGACGATGCGCTGGTGGCCGGGCACCACCGGCAGCGCCACCAGGCTGGAATCCCTCGGCACGCCAAAGCGCAGGGCGATGTCGACGGTGTCGCGAAACAAATCGGCATTGCTGTCGTTGAGTAACAATTGCAGGCGGATGTTCGGGTGCTCGAGCTTGAACTCATCCAACCAGCCCAGCAGCACATTGCGGCCAAAGTCCGAGGGAGCGGCCAATTGCAATAAACCACTGAGGCTTTGGCCTTGTTGCTTGATGGCATGTTCGCCTTCGGACAGGGCTTCCAGCGCCACTCGCACGCTGTCCAGATAACGCCGGCCTTCTTCGGTCAGGCGCATGCTGCGGGTGGAGCGAGCAAGCAGGCGGATGCCGAGCCGGGTTTCAAGGCGCTTGAGGGCGATACTGGCTGCTGCTGGGGTAAGGCCGAGGCCACGGGCGGCGGCCGTCAGGCTACCGGTGTCGGCGCTGCGTACAAAGACTTCAAGGTCGAGAATCGAGCCCATTGATAAAAATCCTTTAAAGATCTTGTCGTTTTACCCGGATTTTTCGCCGATTGCCAAGCTGGGAAGATGAAGGCTCACTTTCTTGTCCAGGTAGTTTCCTCATGATTTCTTCTCTGAGCGGTAAAACCGTCATCGTTATTGGCGGCAGCAGCGGTATCGGCGCGGCAGTGGCCCAGGCGGCCATCGCTCGCGGCGCGCACGTGGTGCTGGCCGGGCGTCGCTTGACCTCCGGCATCGAGAACGGCGTACGCAGCGAACCGGTAGACGTCACCGATAGCGCGTCGTTGCAGCGATTGTTCGAAACGGTGGGGCACTTTGACCACCTGGTCTACACCTCGGGCCCTTCGGTGCGGGCCAAGCCCCTGATCGAAACCGACCTTGGCGAAGCCCAAGACAACTTCAATGTGAAACTCTGGGGCGCGCTGCGTGCGATTCAACAAGCGCTGCCGTTCCTGAATGAACACGGCAGCATCACCCTGACTTCCGGTCAGTTGGGGCGCAAGCTGGCAGGGGGGCAGTTCATCAAGACCGGCATCAACGCTGCGACCGAGGCATTGGGCAAGCAACTGGCCAAGGAACTGGCGCCACGTCGGGTCAATGTTATCAGCCCGGGCGTGATTGACACCCCGGCCTATGCCGGGTTGGCGCAAGAGCAGCGCGTGGCGATGTTTGCCAACGCGGGCGGGGCATTGCCGGTTGGCCGGGTAGGGCAGGCTGAAGACGTGGCGGCGGGGTATGTGCTGGCCATGGAGAACAGCTTTATAACGGGAAGCATCATCGATATCGACGGCGGCGGACAACTGTAACCGCCCACCGCCGGTGCCCTTTGGTTAATGACGGGCCTTGTCCAGTGTAAACGTCCCTATGGCAGTAAACTCAGGCCCGTCATTTCTTCGAAAGGAACAGGCAAACTCACCCGAGCCATGCTCGTCAGTGACTTCTTCGTTCAGTTTCAGCACCCCAGCATGGGCTGTCACCGTCCCATAGCTGTCGAGTCGTTGAAACTGAACGCGGACGTCATTGTTGCCGGCCAAGTCATGGATCAATCCCTTCGCGTCGTTATAGACCACGATGGCAAAAATATTCCGAGTCCGCGGCAAGCCGTCATCGTAATAGTCGCCCATGAAGATTCGGCGATCTGGGCGGTGGCCCCCGAAGTCGGAGCTATCAATCCGCAGGTCGGTTTTGAAAGAGTAAGAACCCGGTAGTGGTCCCCCCTCGAAGGTCAGGTTCAGTTCGCCTTTTGCCGGATACTGGGCGCTGTGAACCATTGACACGCCTGTCAGGTCGACATCACCTTTTGTCAGCGTTATCTGTTTATCGCTACCAAACTGCGCTTTACCCGAGAAAGACGCCTGCATCCGTTCACCGTCGAATGACACTGTTATCTCCCCGGCAGTTGCCCAATAGGGAGAAATACCCGAGTTTTCATGCGCAGAAAAGAGCAACCTGGCGCGCCCATCGGCAAAGCTATAGCTGTGTTGGGTCCCGTCACTCGGTAGCTCAGCGGGAAGATAAATATCAATGCCATAAAAATGGTTGGGCTCTGGCGAGAGCCGTTTTGTCGCCACCAAATGCCATATTCCATTTGGCTCCTGGTACATATCCATTTTATCCGCGTCACCCTGGAAGGTCAGGTTGTGCGCGCCTGCTACTGTGACTGCTAACGTACCTTGAGTGCCCTGTGCCGTTTTACTGATCATCTCGATAGCCCTTCAAGAAGTGAAATGAATTCACCAAGAAGGCTAAACGCGATCCAGGAATTTGAATACTGTCAAAAGTGACAGGTATAAAAGGCAAGCCTTTAATTCCATTCAAGGCACCGTGTGCCGACGCAAACACCCTCACGCCTTCCAAGAGCATCTGCGCCGTCCCGTGGAGGTTAAACCTTGAGCGTACGCGTCATCCTCAAAGCCAGCACACTCCCACCCACAATCACCGCCGCCAGCAGGTACAACGCCACATCCGTGGACCCAGTGGCATCCTTCACAAACCCCACGATATACGGGCTGAGAAACCCCGCCATCTGCCCCATGGAGTTGATCAACGCCAAGCCACCCGCTGCGGCACCGGCACTGAGCATGGCCGTGGGCACCGGCCAGAACATTGGCAGGCCGGTCAGGGCGCCCATGGTGGCGATGGTCAAGCCAAGGATGGCGATGGCCGGGGTGGTGGCGAAGTTAACCGCAATCACCAGGCCGATGGCGCCCATCAGCATCGGCACTACCAAGTGCCAGCGACGTTCCTTGCGCAAGTCGGCGGAGCGGCCCACCAGCAACATGAACACCGCCGCCAGCAGATACGGGATCGCGCTGAGCCAGCCAATCACCAGGTTGTCGCTGAAGCCCAGGTTCTTGATGATCGACGGCAACCAGAAGTTGATGGCGTACACGCCGCTCTGGATGCAGAAGTAGATCAGGCCGAACGCCCAGATCGCCGGGTTCTTGAAGACTTCAGCCAGCGAATCGCTGGTGGTTGCGGGCTTGTTCGCCAGGTCCGTGGCCTGGTCGGCTTCCAACACTGCGCGTTCATGGGGCTTGAGCCACTTGGCATGGGCGAAGCTGTCACTGAGCAGGAAGTAGGCGAGGGCACCGAGGATCACAGTCGGGATGCCTTGCAGCAGGAACATCCACTGCCAGCCGGCCAACCCGCCTTGGCCGGCAGCGAAGTGGTTGAGAATCCAGCCGGAAAACGGGCTGCCGAGCAAGCCGGACACCGGAATGGCCGACATGAACAGCGCCATGATCCGCCCACGGCGGAAGGTCGGAAACCACTGTGAAAGGTACAACACCACCCCTGGAAAGAAGCCGGCTTCAGCGGCACCGGTAAACAGGCGCAAAGTGTAGAAATGCGTGGGCGTAGTCACGAACAGCAAACACGTGGAGAGCGTGCCCCACACGATCATCATCAACGCGATCCAGCGCCGTGGGCCGAACCGGGTCAGCGCCAGGTTACTCGGCACGCCGCACAGCACGTAGCCGATAAAGAAAATCCCGGCGCCCAGGCCGTACACGGTTTCGCTGAACTTCAACGCATCGAGCATCTGCAACTTGGCAAAGCCAACGTTGACCCGGTCGAGGTAGTTGAACAGGTAGCAGATAAAGATGAAGGGGATCAGGCGCAGGGTAATGCGCTTGTAGATGGCGTTTTTATCGTCATCGCTGGCCAGTGCGGCAGTAGCGCTCTGTGACATGGGGATTCTCTCTTTATTATGATTTTTCGCGGCGCGAGGGTAACGTTGACCGCCCCAACAGTCTCAGCGACGTGATGGGCGACTGTCTTTGTGCCGGCGCACAGCGAAGCCACCTTTGCGCTGTGCCGGTGAACAACCCGTCTTTTCAGGAAATTAGCCCCATGTTCGAGTTGGATCATGACTTGGCGCAGGAGATTGTCGATCGCACCATGGCAATCCTGCCCTATAACGTCAACGTCATGGACAGCCAGGGCCTGATCCTCGGCAGCGGTGAGCCGGAGCGTATCAATACTCGTCACGAAGGGGCGCAGTTGGTCCTGGCCAATGGCCGGGTGGTGGAAATCGACGGGCAGACCGCCAAGCATCTCAAGGGCGTGCAACCGGGCATCAACCTGCCGCTTATGCACGATCAGCGGCTGATCGGCGTGCTGGGCATTACCGGCGAACCCGATGGCCTGCGCACCTATGCCGAACTGGTGCGCATGACGGCTGAAATGTTGGTCAGCCACCGCCATCAGCAAGCCGAGCAGCAATGGCGACGCCAGCGTTGTGATGATTTGCTGGCCTTGCTGCTGGCCGACAATGGCGACTCCCCCCGTCTGGTGGACGAAGCCCGGCAACTGGGCCTCAAACCGCATCTGGCGCGCACGCCATACCTGTTCGAACTGGGCCCGGGCCAATCGGCAGAAGCCTTGAGTGCCTGGCTCACCAGCCGCTATCCCGACAGTTGGTGCGTCAGCCCTGCGCAGTTCTCCCTGCTGTGGTGCCGGCCTGCCGCTGTGCAGGTCGATAATCCGCGTTTGCTGGAAAAGCTCGACGGCCTGGGTTGGACTATCCTGCGTGTTGCGGTTGGCGGGCAAGCGGATGGCTTGCGAGGGCTGCGCCGCTGCTACCGCCGTGTCGGTGATCTGCTTGCCTATGGCCGCGATCTCCTGCCGCAGACACGCCTGTTGACCCTCACCCGTTATCGTCTGCCGGTCATGCTCTGGCGTCATCGCAACGACGACGCCCTGGACGAGTTGCTCAACCCCTTGCGCAAGGTGCTGGCCAAGGACAGCAACGGGCAACTGCTGGCCACCTTGCGCAGTTGGTGCGAGCACGACGGGCAAAGCCAGGCGTGTGCCGATGCCTTGGGCATCCACCGCAACAGCTTGCGTTACCGCATGGAGCGTATTGCCGAACTCAGCGGCGTCGACCCGCTGACCCTCGACGGTATGCTTACCTTATACCTGGGCGTGCAGTTGTTGCCTCAGCCTCTGGAGGCGCAGGCTTTGTAGAAATGACCAACAAACCCCACCTGCACTTGTGCATCGGACCGGCGTCATTGCCCAGGCCAACTGGCAGCATGGGCATCATAAAAACCGGAGAAAGCCCATCATGAAGATCATCATCGCCCCCGACTCGTTCAAGGACAGCCTCAGTGCCGCAGGCACGGCCCAGGCCATTGCCGAAGGGTTGGCCCAGGTCTGGCCGGATGCGCAGTTGGTCGAATGCCCAATGGCCGATGGCGGTGAAGGCACGGTGGATGCGGTACTTGCCGCGTGCAATGGCCAGTTGCGCCGGCAAACCGTGCGAGGCCCACTGGGAGACGAAGTCGAGGCACGTTGGGGCTGGTTGGCCGACAGCCATACCGCGATTATCGAGATGGCCGAGGCCAGTGGTTTGCAACTGGTCGCGCCGGGCCAGCGCGACGCGTGTTCGACGACAACATATGGCACCGGGGAGTTGATCTGCGCCGCCCTGGATGCGGGGGCGCAGCGCATTATCCTGGCGATTGGCGGCAGTGCGACCAACGATGGCGGGGCTGGTGCGATGCAGGCCCTGGGTGTGCAACTTTTTGACGCAGAAAGCCAGCCGCTGTCCCCGGGTGGGCTGGCGTTGGCGCGCCTGGCGCGTATTAGCCTTGAAACGCTCGACCCGCGTTTGGCGCAGGTGCGCTTTGAGATCGCTGCCGACGTCAATAACCCCCTGTGCGGTCCTCACGGCGCCTCAGCAATTTTCGGCCCGCAGAAAGGTGCGAGTCCCGAGCAGGTGGCACAACTGGACGCCGCCCTTGACCATTTCGCCCACCACTGCGCCCAGGTGCTGCCCAAGGATGTGCGCGACGAACCGGGCAGTGGTGCTGCCGGTGGTCTGGGCTTCGCCGCCAAGGCATTCCTCGGTGCACAATTTCGTCCGGGCGTGGAGGTGGTCGCCGAACTGGTTGGCCTCGAACACGCCGTACGCGGCGCCGACCTGGTCATCACCGGCGAAGGCCGCTTCGACGCTCAGACCCTGCGCGGCAAGACCCCGTTCGGGGTAGCGCGCATCGCCAGCCAGCATGGCGTACCGGTCATTGTGATCGCAGGCACCTTGGGCGACGGTTACGAGCAGATGTATGCCCACGGTGTGGATGCGGCGTTTGCCCTACCGTCGGGACCAATGAGTCTGGAGCAAGCCTGCAGCGAGGCCCCTCGCCTGTTGCGCGAGCGCGCCGCGGATATTGCGCGGGTGTGGCGCCTTGCTGCTAATCACTGACCCCCTGCGCCAACCGCTCCACCCACTGTTGCTGAAACGCTTGCAGCGCCGCACCGGGTTGCTGCAATTGCACAAACTCCAGCATTGGGTCTTGCACCGCGGTGCGCACGCCGCTTAATTCCTCGAGAGTCGCCAACCCGCAAAACGGTACGTAGGCTTCGCTGTAACCGCCTTCATGCACCAGCACCAGGCGGCCCTGGCACAAACGCTCGGCTGCCTGGCGCAGGCTGCGGGTCATCAGCCGGAACGATTCGCTGTGCAGCAACATGCGCGCCAGTGGGTCGACGGCATTGGCGTCATAGCCGCAGGCGACGATGATCAGCTCTGGCTCGAAACGCTCAAGGGCGGGCAACACGATGCGTTCCATCGCATGCGCATAGGTTGCGTGACCACTGCCCGGCGGCAGCGGGATATTGATGTTGGCGCCCAGGCCAGGACCCCGGCCACGATCCTGTTCGCCGCTGTAGCCCGGTGGGTAGCAAGCGTCCTGATGCAGTGAAACCGTCAACACATCGGCGCGCTCCTCGAAGATTGATTGCGTGCCGTTACCGTGGTGCACGTCCCAGTCGATCACGGCGACTTTGCCGAGCCCGTTATGGACCTTGGCCGCTTCGATGGCAATGGCAATATTGGCGAGAAAGCAGAAGCCCATGGCGCTGTCTGCCAGGCAGTGATGCCCAGGTGGCCGGGACAGGGAATAGGCATTGTGCGCCTGGCCCTTGAGCACCGTGTCTACGGCGGCGATGGTCAAGCCCGCAGACAGTTTCGCGATCTCGTAGCTGCCCGGCCCAATCGGCGCCTGCGGGCCGAGCTCGCCGCCGCCAGCATCGCTCAGGGCCTTGAAGCGTTGCAGATAAGCGCTGCTGTGCACCCGTAGCAGGTCTGCTTCACTGGCCGGCGGTGCGCTAAGCAGGTGCAGATGACGCGTCAATCCAGACACATCCAACAAGCTTTTCAAGCGGCGTTTGGTCTCCGGGGATTCGGCATGACCGCTGCCAGCCGGCGGTTGTACCCAGCCGCCTACGGGTAATGTCAGCGCGTGCGCACCTGCGCTGTGCCACAGGCTCATTTCATCGAAGAAAAATGCGGTGGTTCGGTTCATACCGGCTCCAGTTCGGTGAGGTGGTTGGGACGGCTGGTGAGGATCATCACCAGGGAAAGCAACGTGATAACGGCAGCGCCCAGCAGCAGGAGGGTGAACCCGCCGCTGGCCTCGATCAGGCGGCCGGCAATCGCCGGGCCGATGGCCAGGCCACCGCCGATCACCAGGTTGGAGGCGTTCATGAGTTTGCCGCTGTGGTCAAGATCGGCCAGGCAGGCCAGCACCAACGGCAGGATGAACGTCCAGATGAACTTGAACAGCAGCGCCGCCAGGGCAAAACGCAGCAGCGCTGGCTCGCCGAGCAAAAGCAGCACAGCCGCCACCATCAGCGCATAACCCCCGAGCAACAGCATTGCTCGGGGCAGTCGCCCGCCAATCAGCGACGCGCTCGCGGCGCCGGCAATGCCCATTACGGTTGCGATGGCGAGTACCTCACCACTGTGTTGCGGGGAAATCCCGACACTGGCGCCCAAGGCACCGATAAAGGTCCAGACACCGCCCAAGCTGATGTAAAAGGCCAGGACCGCGCCGAGCCCCAGCGCGGCTTTCCAGCGCGAGCCAGGCAATGAAGGGCCGTGGCTTGCCGGTGCCGTGGCATTGCCAGCGGGAAACGCCCGGGCCAGAGGCAGTAACAGGGTCATCAAGCCCGCAAGGATCAGGTAACAGGCGTTCAGTCCAAACCGCTCGAACAAGCCCGGCAGTACGATCAGCCCGAGTGCACCGACGACTAATTGGCCCATCACCCACAGCCCGTAGACACGGCTGGGATTGGCGGTAGTGGCGGCGCTGGCCAGGCAGAGGATCATCAATGAGCCGCCGGCCAGGGCGCTGGTACAGCGCAGCGCCAGTAACGCTGCATAGGTGTCGGCGCGCATCGACAACAGATTGGCCACGATAAACAGCAGCGCTGCAATCAGGGCCGCGGCGCGCCAGTCAACGCGCTTGAGCCACCACCAGGCAGGCAAGGTCGCCAGGCTCATCGCGCCCAGCTCCACGGAAAACAAATCGCCAATGCGTGCCGGGCTCAGTTGCCATTCGCTGGCCAACTGCGCGGCCACGGCGGGTGCGGTCATCAGGATGGTTGGGGTGATGGCGGCAAACAGCACGATTGCTGCCAGCCGTGCCTTTGCCGCAGAGGGTTGAGTAGGCATTTTCAAACTCCAGGAATGGGGATCAGAACACATGGACCAGGCGCAGCAAGGCCTCGGTCCCGGCATAGCCGTTGGAGGCAGCGACGTTTTGCGAAAGGCTGACCATCAGTTGGTTCTGGGTGTCGAGCCAATGCCCCAGTTCCAGGCCCAGTTGCGTGTAGCGTTTGTGGGTATCGTCGATACGGCGATTGTTGATGCGCAGCGCACCACCATCCGCCTGGATCAGGCGCAGTGCCCCGTAAGTGGCGGCGCTGAAGTCATAGGACGCGAAGGCTTGCAGGCGGTACAGCGGGGCTTGCTTGAGTTCGCTGCCAAAATAGTCGTCATTCCTGGCGTAAAGCTGGGCTTCGAGGTTGGCTTCCAGCACCCAGTTGTCGCCGATGCCCTGGGTGTAGTTGTAGACAAAGGTGGCGCCCCAACGGTTGGCACCCGGGGACACATCCGGGTTATGGCTGTGGTACTCACCTAGCGGCACGGTGATCAGGCTCAACAGGCCGCTGTAGGTGCGCGATGCCGGGTCGTTGATGAAAAACAGCGTGCCGCCCACTTGTGGATCGCCCAGGCCGCGCTCGCGGGTGCGCTGCTCAGTGCCGGGCAAGCGCGCCGTAATGTCGGCAAATGGCAGGATGAACTGCGGCGTACACAGCGTGCCGCAGGCGTCGGTGAAATACACCTGGCGGTAGGCCAGGGCGTTGACCTTGAGGTCGGCCTTGCCGGTGCTGTCGGCGGGCCCATGGAAATCGCCGGCACGGGTGGCGGGCAGGTACACCACCCCCAGGCTGGTGCCCGGCGGTGCGCCGAAAAAGTCCCGGGCGTTAAGGTCGGCGGCCTGGCTGTCGAGGCTGAGCAGCGTGCCGCCAAGCAGCACTGTGATCTTGCATAGAGGTGAATGAATCATGGCAAGGCATCTCTTGTAAGCGGCAGCCAAAAAACGGGCAACAGCTGCCCGCGACCGTGAAAACGAGCGTGGCAAAGTCTTAAGTTGAAAGGGCGAGGATCAGTCGGGAGGGGCGTGCACCAAGTGCGCTATACGCGCCTTGTCGTTGACCCCGAGCTTGGTGTAAATGGCGCGCAGATGGTGGCGCACCGTATTGGGTGAAAGGCCAAGGTCGCGGGCCACTTGCTTATAAGTCTTGCCCTCGCCAAACCCCTGGGCCACGTCGTTCTCTCGCGGGCTCAACTGGGGCAGTGCACGGTTGAGGCGCGCCGCCAGCAGCAACTGGTCGCCCACTGCCGAAACCTGGATGTGAATGTGCTTGCCGGCATGGCCGCGTTCATCCAGTTGTACCGGCAGGGTAGGGCCGCTCCAGCGCGGCCACTCACTGAGCAAAATGTCGATAAAGCCGCGCTCGGCGCATTGCAATACGCCTCGAGGGTCGCATACGGCCAAGGCGAGGTTGCGTGGGCTGGTCAGGGTTTCACGCATGGCCACCAGCGTGCGGATCTGGTTCGCGGACACTGCCGCCACCAGATGCAACATCAGATTATTGAGCAGCAGGCAGTCATGGGTGTTGAACCTGGGCGCACCGGGTTTGCGGTACAGCGTCAGGTGGTCGCTGAGGTGGGTTTGCGGGTCGATATGGATCACGCACAGCAATTGGTCCAGGCCGTGGCGCTGCCCCAGCCAATTCAAGGCGCTGCCATTGGCCGGGTCGCGCATGTCGATGATCACGGCCTGGCCGGGTGTTGCATGAACTCGGCCGACGGTCACGTCCAGATGGCGGATCGACTGCCAGTCCGCCAGGTAGTGTGGTGGCAAATGGTACAGGTAACTGTTGTGCTCCTCCGGCACACCCTCAATCACCGCCGCGCGCCCCCACCAGGCACTGTCAAATGCCAGCAACTGGCTCAGCCGCGCCAGGGCATGGTGCTGGAAATGTTCGATGTCTTGATGTTGAGCCAGGCGCTGCAGATCCAGGGCCAGGGTACTGAAGGCCTGCAACAGGCCATTGGAATCAAGGCGACTCATAGGTATTCCTCTGTGGGACTTTTTTTGTTGTTCTCGTCACAGGGTGAAGGCCGGGACCTGGGTTCAGGGGGCAGGGCCTGGGTTGAGTATCGATGTTGCACGGCTGGACTGCCATCGTTCAGATGCAGGATGGCGCTGGTTGATGTGTGGGAAAACGCCGGGCTCGTCAGGCGCCTGACTTTGCCCCTACACTGGTCCGCCATTGGTCTTTCAAAGGATGAAACACAATGCACGCACCTGAGCCCCATATCGTGATCCAGCGCTTTACCGAGGCCCACCTTGAGGGCGTCGCCGCGCTCTACAACGAACCGGCGGTCTGCCGTCAGGTGCTGCAAATGCCTTTCCAATCGGTGGAAGCCTGGCGCAAGCGTTTGGTGATGGATAACGAGCGGCGCTTGCAGTTGGTGGCGGTACATGGCGGTGAAGTGGTTGGCCAACTGGGCCTGGAGCAGTACCTGCGCGTGCGTCAGAGCCATGTCGGTTCGTTCGGCATGGGCGTGGCGACTGCCTGGCAGGGCAAGGGCGTCGGCTCGCGGCTGTTGACCGCCGCGCTGGACGTCGCCGACAACTGGATGAACCTGCACCGCGTGGAACTGACGGTGTATGCCGACAACGAAGCCGCGCATCACCTGTATCGCAAGTTCGGCTTCGAAGTGGAGGGGCGGTTGCGCGATTACGCCCTGCGTGACGGTGCGTTTGTCGACACCCTGAGCATGGCGCGCCTGCGCAAGTCGGCTTAATCCGCTAGAGCAAACGCCACCGCCGCCTGTGCATGCAGCGCGGTGGTGTCCAGCAGCGGCAGGGCGCTGTGTTCGGGCTGGATCAACAGGCAGATTTCCGTGCAGCCGAGGATGACCGCCTGGGCGCCGCGCGCGGCGAGCGCCTGGATCACCCGCTGATACACCTGGCGCGAGGCGTCGCTGATGACCCCCACGCACAACTCTTCATAAATGATTCGGTGCACTTGCTTGCGCTCATCCGCGTCCGGTATCAGCACGGTCAGGCCCTGGGCGGCGAGACGGGATTTGAGGAAGTCCTGTTCCATGGTGAAACCGGTGCCGAGCAGACCTACCTTCAAGGTACCGGCCTCCAACGCCGCGGCCGCCGTGGCGTCGGCAATATGCAGGAATGGAATCGACACCGCCGCCTCGATACGCGGCGCCACCAGGTGCATGGTATTGGTACACAGCACCACGCACTCGGCGCCCCCTGCCTGCAAACGGCGCGCGGCGTCCTCCAGGATCAGCGCGGTATCGTCCCAGCGACCGGCGTGCTGGGCCTGCTCCACCGGGCCGAAGTCCACGCTGTACAGCAAAATCTGCGCGCTGCGCAAAGGGCCAAGCTGGTCACGTACGCGCTGGTTGATGAGGCGGTAATACTCGGCGCTGGATTCCCAGCTCATGCCGCCGATAAGGCCGATGGTGCGCATGCAATGCTCCGGACAAGGGGATGAGGCTTCACCTTACCCAATGAAGGCGGTTCGTTACAGCTGTCATCTGTACCTGGGGTTACATCCTTTGAAGGCCGGACGCCGGCGGGAGTTTTTGCCAACGCTACCAGGCGAGCCGCGCCTCAAGTGCCAAGTCAGTTTTGGAACTGTCTTGTGTAGGAATACCACTGATACGCAGGTCACTAATCTGCCGTCAGACGAGTAGACAAATTCCCAATTCCCTTAGGACTACCTCATGAATATTGATCCGAACATTGCTTTGACAAGGTTAAACGCCACCAGCGTGGCACACAGGACTGTCGTCGAAATTGATCATGCAGGCGACCGCGGCAATCAAATTAAATATCGCCAAGTTTCATTGTCCACGGACCAAGTATTAGAGAGGTCAAAACATGCCAGCGGATTTGCGGGTTCACTGCGTCCCGGGGACCCCGCGGAGGTGACGTATGAGTTCTCCAATCGTGCCGAAACGGGCGCCACGACCAGCCGGTTCACAGAAACACAAAAAGGCGTCATCCGTGAGACTCTGAATAATTTCAGCGATGCTGCAAATATTCGGTTCAAAGAGTCTGTCAATGCAAAATCCCATCATATGCAGTTTAAGGTTGATGGCAGTAGCTTCAAGTGGCAGGCCCCCTGGTATGCACCCGTGTCCGATGATCAGCCCGGCAGGGTGCTGGTAACGCTGAACCAGGGCCATGTTGATGGGCTGGAAAAACCCAATAATTTTGGGCGTCACGTCATTGCAAAGGCGACGGCCTTTAAATTAGGGCTTCCTGACCCGGCGCCCACAGCATCGCAAAGCAAGTACGCGGAAAATACGCTGGCTTACACGCTAAGAAGTCCTTTTCTGGAAAACCGCTCAGACCATCGCTTTAATAAATCCCATGGTGAGGGCAATCAGTATTCAAGTACACCGATGATGGATGATATCGCACTCATGCAAGATCGATTCGGTGTGAACCTTCAAACGCGTACGGGAGATACGACATATGGCTTTAACTCAAATGCCGATCGTGAAGTATTCAAATTGGCGTCGGGCGATGATTTACCATTATTTTGCGTGTGGGACGCCGGTGGTAAAGACACATTCGATTTCTCCGCATTCAAGCAAGATCAGGTTGTCAACTTAAGGTCGGGCAGCTTCTCTAATGTAGGGGGAGGCATAGGGAACGTTTCGATCGCCAATGGCGTCACCATCGAACGGGCTATTGGCGGTGCTGGCAATGACATTTTAATTGGCAATGACGTCGGTAACGAACTGGAGGGCGGTGAGGGCGATGACATTTTTTATGTCAAGGCGAACTCTGGCACTAACAAGCTGACAGGCGGGCCGGGTAAAAATACCTTCGTTATTGGCGCGAATGATTCATCCGTCAGCTTGGGAAGCACAACAATAACGGACTTTGTCAGCGGCAAGGATAAATTGGATACTTCCGCCCTGCGCGCAGCCCACCCTCAACTCACCGTCACCAGCGAGTATTATCGTAGCCATAAGCTCACCTTATTGCGTTTCGATTTCGATGGCGACAAAAATGAAGACTTCATAATGAGCATAAGTGGGCGAATCGCGCGTTCCGATTTCCGCGTTTGACCTCGTTCGCCCTATTCGTACGCGTTACTCGCCCCTTGAGCGGCTGCATCTGCCATGATGACGCTTCGCGACCTGGCTCACCCAAGGAAATCCGCAATGGACGATGTACAGCAACTGGGCGAGATGCTTCGTCATTACGCCGATAGCGAAGCACACAAACAGCAGCAGTTCGACCTGCAATCAGCACGTTGGGCGCAGAAGCTTGGCGAGCTGTTCGGCCAGATTGAACAGTGGCTGGAGCCGGTAAAAACCGTAGGCTTGCTGGAAGTTCAGCGCGAGGCTTACACCGCCAGCAGCCCGAGCGTGCCGGTGGAGAGTTCACCCTTCAAGAGCGAAAAACTCAGTGTGCATATCACTGGCAAAAGCGTGGAGTTCGTGCCGGATGTGATGGGCGTCGGTGGTTTGATTTCAGTGTCGGTGATGGGCCTCACCGCCGCCCGCCACGGCAGTGTGTCGCTGGTCCTGCCGGCGGATAAGCACGACTGGCTGTGGAAGAAAACCAACGGCCTGAAAGACCCGGACACCTTCGGTTTCGACGCCAACTTCCTGGCCGCTCAGCTGCAAAGCCTGATCCCTCGCGAACGCGCATGATCGGCACAGAAAAAAACAGGCTCTGCATTTAATCAGGTGCATTGCCCAAGTATTGGCTATACCTAAATCTCATTCTTACGATGATGGTCGCCAGGGAGTTCAACAATGAAGTTAAGGCTCATGATCAGCACACTGTGCGTCGCCTCGCTCGGCACGGCAGGCTGTGCCAGCAAGGTGCCGCAACCGGATGAGTATTCAGGGTTTCTCTCCAATTACAGCCAGCTCAAGGAAGCCAAGTCGCCCTCCGGGGCAGAGGTGATGCGCTGGGTCGATCCGCAGTTGGACTTGAGCCGCTACACCGCGGCGTACATCGAGCCTACCCAGTTCTATCCCAAACCCCAGGCCACCGCAAAGATTCCGGACAGCACCCTGCGGGGCATCAGCGATTATTACAACCAGGCGCTCAGGCGTGAACTGGCCAAGTCACTGCCCCTGGCCAATGCTCCAGGCCCAGGCGTGATCGTGGTGCGTGCGGCGATTACCGCCGTGAGTAGCAAGACCGAAAGCCTCAAACCCTACGAGTTTATCCCCGTGGCTCTGGTGGCCGCAGCAGTCAGCACCGGCACGGGTATCCGCGATCAGGAGACCACGCTGGGCACTGAGGCGCAGTTCCTCGATGGAGGCACGAACAAAGTGGTGGCCCAGGTGGTGCGCAAAGGCACCGGCAAGCCATTGGCCAATGACTCACAGGTGCTCAAGGCCGACGACGTGAAAGTTGTCATTGACGGCTGGGCGTCGGACCTGCATCAGTCCTACGTGAAGCTCAAAAAACATTGAGCCTCGGCAAGCCCAGGTGCTATTTCAGCGGTGTCAACGGGGGCAGCTTCCATTGACCGTTACCCACCTCGGGCTTGGGCAGGTAAATACGCAGGACCGCATAGAACGGACCGGGCGGGGCCGGCAGCCAATTGCTCTGTTCGGCTTTCGGTGGCTCGTGGTGTTGCAGCGCCAGGGTGAGGCCACCGTCGGCGTCACGCTGGAGGGCCGGTAACATCCGCGAGTTGATCAGGTAGCGCTTCTTGTGGTTGGGCACCAGCAATTTTGTCTTGGCGTCGTACAGGGTCAGCGACCAGAACGCATCGGCCGGTGGCAACTGGTCCTTGGCAAAATGCACGGTGTAGCTGTGGCGTGCGCCGTTGGCCGGCTTACCCTCACTGTCGACGATGTAGCTCAGGTGAGCCGCTTCGTCGCTGGAGTGACCGAAAATGCCTAACTCGGCACCGGCGTAGCGATACAGGTAGTTGTTTTGCAGACGGTCGCGGCTACCGAACAGATCAGCCTGGGCAACCTGATGAGTGTCGAGTTTGTCCTTCTTGAAGGCGGCAAATTCGGCCCGGCCATCGGCGATGCCTTCTTCCAGGGCCTTGCGCTGTTCTGCTGTCAATTGGTTGACCTTGAACGGCGCACCCGGCGCTATGCCGATTTTGGCAAAGCGCGCCAGCAGGTCTTTTTCGCTGTCCTGTGGGGCGGCGAAGGCCAGCATGAAGTTCAGGTAGCGAAACAGTTGCGGGCCTTCGGTCATGGTCGCCGTCGGCTTGGGCCATTCGATCTTCGGCACCTTGGCCGGGGCAGGCTGCTTCACATAGCTGCTCAGGGGTTGCACTTTATAGCCGCTCTGGATTTGCTTGACCTTGCCCAGGTCCTTGTCATCGAACAGCTGCGTGCGGTACAGGGCGTAGGCGATGTTGCTTTCGCTGTAGACCACTCGGTCGATGTCCACCGGTTGCTGACCTTTCCAGTCAGGCCCGGCGATCATGTAGTGACCGCCGTTGTTGCCGGTGCTGCGGGTGCCCAGGTAAGCAATGTTCTGGGAATAGAGGTCGATCAACTGCACCGAGTAGTAGCGCTCGTCTTCAATCCTGGGCAGGGTCAGTACCAGAGGCTCTTTGCGCAGGTCCATCCATACGAATGAGTAGGGTGTGTCGGCGTTCGGGCTAGGGAGCGCGGTGTCCTTGGGGGTCAATACCTGCGCGGTATTACCGATATGGTTGAACGGCGCCTTGAAGTGGGCGCCGCCCTTGTCAACGGCCTGGGTGTAGAGCGTCTTGTACATTTGCACCACCGGGAAACCGTACAGGTAGGCTTCCTTGGCGATTGCCCGGGCTTCACTCGGGCTGGCGGTGAAGTCAGCCCAGGCGCCGGTACTCATAAATATCGAGAGGCTCGCCAACAGCAGGCGCGTCGGTTTTCCAATCATGTTGTTGCGTCCTTCCTGAGTTCTGTCTAAGAGCGTGAGGTGAAGGCGCAGAGTTTCCAGTTTTATTGGCTGAACGTCACGTTAATCCCTTCGTCGACGCGGACAGATCCTAAAGGAGGTGTCAGGCTGGAAGCATTGATTTGACTTTGTCACGTAGTTGGTCGATGGAAAATGGCTTGGCGATCACCTGCATGCCGGACGTCGCATCAATATTTTCGGCATAGCCACTGGCAAATAGAATAGGCAGGGTGGGGCGCAGTTCGCGGACCTTGGTCGCCAGCTCCTTGCCATTCATGTCTGGCAGGCCGACGTCGGTCATCATCAAGTCGATCACCTGGCTGGTGTCTTGCACCCTTTCGAGTGCCTTTTCGGCGTCAGCGGCCTCAAGCACCTTGAAATCCAACTCTTCGAGTACATCCACGATCAGCATGCGCACGATGGCATCGTCTTCGACTACAAGGATGGTGGATGCTTCAGCGGGCATAAGGGAGATTCCTGAAAAATAAAGGGCGTGTCTTCAACGCTTGAAAGACCATTCTCTAATGAGTCGCGTCGATCTCGGCAAGTTCCGTTGCGGTGGGGTATTGTGAAGGGAATAGAGGCAAATGTCGCGTTGAGAGCGATGCATCGTGTTCTTGGCGTAATGGAGTAACGCCCTACTGTTGAGATACCACGTCTTCGACGTAGAAGGCGCCAATGGCACTGCCCAAGAATGCCATTGACGCACGTGATCGTACGAAGGTTAAAGATTTGCGTTGATCAGGGCATGCGGGTTGTTGTAGGGCACGGTATGGGTAAAGCTTTCTTCGGTGAAATAGCTGGCGTTGAATGCCGGTACGCCGCTTGCAATGTCGACAGGATTGAGCGTGCCGGCGCTCCACCCGCTGTTCAAAGAGACTTCCAGCCCCCGGCGCATTGAGGCCTCATCCGGGAAGGTCGCCAATCCGAAGTTGGGGTTAAAGAAAAACCATTCTTTCTCGTTGTTTGGGGTCAGGGTGACGCCTGCGAGCAGCCCATGATCTTTGGTACTGATCCTCAAGAGTGTCGGACGTGTTGCGTTGGTGAGTTCGTCGATGATGCCGGTGTACGCTAACTGGCTGAAGGGTTGTGTGCCGTGATAATTACTACTCAGAACCTGATGCATTTGGTTCAGCTGGTTACGAAAAGCCTTTACGTTCTTGTCGTCAGTATGCTCAGCTGCTTTCATAAAGTTATTGATGAACTCATCCCTGCGGCCGCGCAAAATAGCCAGCGCCATAGTATTCACAATGGCTGCGCACTCTCCATTTGAAGCCAGGTCCGTTTGGCTGAGGTAGAGGTTTTGCGGCATCTCGTAGGTCCTGCCCCCTTGGGCAACCATCTCTTTTTGAAAGATTTTGTAGTGTTCACGGCTAGTGTCCGCCATGCGTTTTTGTATCTCCTTGGCCAAAGTGCCTACCGCTTCGGGATCATTGACCTTCGTGACCGCCAGATCCCTCACCTCTGATTGCTTCATCGTCGGGTGGTAGCCTGGGACATCTTCGGCCACGCCCGAGTCAAAGCCTTGTTTGTACCCCGCGCTATCATTTCTCTGGACGGTCTCTAGTACTTCTCTGAATTTATCGCGGGTGGTTGTTGGATTGGGTGCAGCATACCTGGCTAACCAATCGATAAAGTTGCTGTTTATATGACCATTGGCGGCAACCGTTGCAGGTGTGAAATCAACCAGCGCAGCTCCGTAAGGCTTCTGCGTGATCGGGTCGTAGGCGTACCACTTGCCCTCTCGAAATACAGCACCACCTTCGACCGTCTGCTCTGTAATCTTGTAGGTACCGGTTGCGACGATGCCCTCCTGTTTACTGGCGGCTTTAAGCAGGTCATAACTACCGGTTGCGCCTTTGAGCATGTTCACGCATTCGAGCCCCTTGGTCGCAATTTTATGGAGCAGGGTCCCAACCCCGGTTATCCCGCCGACCAGACCGCCGAGTACGTTGAGTGAATCAATTGCCATTGCACCGAAGAGCTTTGCTGTCTTCACGGCCCTGGCGCCAGCACTAAAGGTCCGCACGCCCCTGAGGGCGGCATTGCCGGCTTGCGCAGCTTTGCCCACGCCAAAAGTGAGGAATCCGAGGATATCGAAGGCCAGGTCAGATACCGCCTCGCCGTAGTTGCCTTGCCGAACGTTGTTAACGGCAGACCGAAATGGGATCAGATTGAGCAGGAACTCACCCACCTGACTATCGCCCATCCGATCATGTTCGAAGGAAGTAACGCTCTTGGCGTAATTGAGTAACTCCTTGCGGTCGAGGTCCATTTTTTCCAGGTAGAAACTGGCAATCGCATTGGTTCGGCTGGAGTCGAAGCTATTGGGAATCGCATCACTGCCAGGTTTTTCTGCAGAGTCAGGGGCCGGCGAGTTGGTGAAAGGGTGATAAGGCCTTGATATCGCGTGGAGTTGTTCCCCGGCCTTATTGGTTTTTTCTAGGGTGAGCAGGCCAGGGAAATTTGAGATCAGCTCGTTTTTTTTCTCGATACTGCCGGTGCTGGTGTTGATGTGGTAGAGATTTTCCACGCCCTCTCGGGTGGTTTTCACATACAAGGTACGGTCACGTTTGACCAACTCTAATCTACCGTTCTTTGTTTTGCGGTATTCATCGCTGTAGAAGTATTCAAGTTTGCCGAATTCAAAGTTTTTGCGATCTTCCAATGGCTGCTCGCCAATCAGATGTTTGACCATCCCATGGTGGCCTTTCTTTTGTGCCGCTATAGCCTTTTCATATTGATCCATGAAGTTTGCGGTGATGTCACACTCTTCGGTGCGTGCAAAGCGATTGAATGCAGTGATCGGAATCCGTTTGTCGTTGGTGATCCATGCGTATTTTTCCCCTAGACGCTCCCCCTCCAGCAGAATATCGAGCATGGAGCGCATTCTCGGGTCACCGCTGGGAGCGCGGCCATCACCGGTGTAACGCTTGGCCAATACTCGAGCTTCGAAAACCGCCGGATCAACGTCGGGAAACTCAGCTTTCAGGCAGTCAAGCGCCATCTCCGTGCGATTGGGGATAGGCACTTGTATGGAAGAAGAGATATCCGTCAGCGATTTCAGATGGTTGTTGTAAGCCACCCTGACCTGTTCGATTTGTGAAGGTGCAGGTTCGCTGTTATGGGGGGACAGCAGGTTTCGGGTTACCCCCCAAAGTATCAAGGCATCGCGCTGGGCCGTTTGAACGGCATAGGTATTGGCCGGTAAGGATTCTGCTGCTATCAGCACTTCGGCATAGGTCATGCCGGGAACCCGACCAGGTGTGTGGGCTTCGATTTTTGCGGCGGCGATGGTCAGTTGGGCCCACAGGGCACTGCCGACTTTCACGCTGGAAGGGATGTCCTTGATCAGGTACTCAGGCGCGCGGCCGGCCAACAGCAGGTAGGCCCCCACCTTGGCCATTTCCGGGGACGTTTTGCCTTTATCGATCAGCCAATTGGACAGGTTATCGATGATAGCGGACGCAGGCTTACCCCAGTGCTGGTTGCTGGCCAGATCGAAACCGGCGATTTTATTGCGATGAGGAGCGGTGATCGACTCCGGGTCCAACTGCAATGTGATGCCCGCCAAGAGGTAGTCTGTCACGCTGCTGTCGCTGGCAAGGCCTTGCATTCGCTCCTGCAGGTCTTTGCCCATCAACTGTGCCTGCGGGGTACGGATCAGTGCCTGCAGTATTTTAGCCGGATCATCCTGAGGCCCTGTGGTAATGGGTTGCTGGTAGCGCAGGAACTCCAATACACCGCCTTTGGTTTGCATCAATAACGGCTTATCGCCCAGCGCATGTTCTTGATTCAGGGTGATGTTACGCAAGCGTCGTTGTTCATCTTCGCTCAAGGGCACCGGCCAGGACAGCGCGCCGCTCAGGTTGCCCAGCGGGTTTTCCATCGAGCGGCTGGTCACCGTGGACGCGAGGCCCGTGAGTTGGACATGGCTACTGGGCAACGGCAATCCCAGGAACTTCTTGATGAAGGTCTCCAGGGTCACACTGCCACCCGCTTCTTCAGCGTAGGAAGATCCAGGGTGAATATCCAGCGGGGTGTTGCCAAGCGCGGCGAGGACGGCTGAGGGCTGCGCCTCTTCACCCAGTTTCGCCGCAATCTGCTGGAGCTTTTGGCCCAGTGACTTCAAATTTTCTTTGTCTGCCAACTGGGCGGCCAAACCGGTTTTCCGGGGAGGTATCAGGCTGGTGCGCGCAGGGGGGGACGATAGGGTCGATTGAGTTTTAGGGGTGTCGGGGGCTTGTGTTTCTTCAGGGAATGGAATGGCGCTTGACACAGAGGACAAAGCACGTGGCTCGATATTCAACATGATAGATAAACCTTAAATGTGGATAGGAAATGCGCCCTCCTAATGGAGCCTCCTTGTCCCGAGACGCCCTCCTGAGTGGGGGGGTGGATGGGGCAGGTTCCGATACTTCCTACTCCGCTGTGTGAGAAATAACGTCAATAACCGAATGTAAAATAGGCAAAGCCATGGCGTACTTTTTGCTCGCGGGTGATGATTCCTGTGTATTTCGGCCGTAGAAAAATAGCGTTCAAGCGCCACTTTGGGGCAAACTCCCGGTTTTTCCGCACTTGGCCAAGGCATGCCCATGACTCCCGCTTCGTCCGTCGATGAAAAGAGCTTTCGTACCCTGTTGAGCCGAAACGTGGCCCTACCGTTGGGCGTGGGTGTGCTCAGTGCGGTATTTTTCGTCTGCCTGATCACCTATTTACTGTCGGTGATCCAGTGGGTGGAGCACACCGACCGGGTCATCAATAACCTCAATGAAACGTCCAAGCTGACCGTGGACCTTGAAACCGGCATGCGCGGTTTTCTGATCACCGGTGACGAGCATTTTCTCGACCCTTATGAAGTGGCCAAGCCGCGAATCATTGCCGACCTGCGTAATTTGCAAGACCTGGTGGCGGACAACCCCCAGCAGGTCGACCGCCTCAAACGCCTGGAAGCCTTGCAGAACGAGTGGAACACCTACGCCCAGTCGATGATTGATATGCAGCGCCAGAACGGTGACTACCGTGGCGCCGTCAAGGCTGGCCGTGGCAAACGCCTGACGGACGAGATTCGCCGGGAGTACGAAGACGCGGTGGCGATGGAGCAGCAGTTCCGCATCACCCGGAACCAAGAGGTCACCCGCACGACGGTGCTCAGCGTCACCCTGTACCTGGTGTTCGTACTGGGACTGAGTGGTTTTCTTGCTTATATCGGTAGAAAGAATTTAGTTTCACTTTCAGATAGTTACAGTAGAAACCTCGCGTCACAACAGAAGATTGCGCAACGCCTCGAACAGCAAGCCTGGCTACGCAATGGCCAGACCGAACTGGCTGAACAGGTGCTTGGCCAGCTGACCCTGAACATGCTCGGGCGCAACATCCTGCAGTTCTTCGCCCAGTACATGGGCTCGGCCGTTGCCGCTCTATATGTGCGCGAAGAGCACGGCGGCCTCAAGCGCGTGGCCACTTATGGGTTCTCCCGCGAGCAAGAGCAGCAGGAGCAGTCGATCTATAGCGACGAAGGCATCGTCGGGCAGGCCGCCCAGCTGGATCGCCTGATTCGCCTGGACGATGTGCCGGTGGATTACTTCAAGGTCAGCTCCGGCCTGGGCGAAGGCGCTACCCGCAGCGTGCTGGTGATGCCGACCAGCGATGAAGACCGCGTCAACGGCGTGGTTGAACTGGGCTTCCTGCGTGCGCTGGATGAGCGCGATGTTGAACTGCTGGAACTGATTGCCGGCAATATCGGCACCTCTATCGAAGCCGCTCGCTATCGCCAGCGCTTGCAGGAAGTACTGGCCGAAACCCAACAGCTCAACGAAGAGCTGCAAGTGCAGCAGGAAGAACTCAAGACCGCCAACGAAGAGCTGGAAGAACAGTCGCGTATCCTCAAGGAATCCCAGGCCCACCTGGAAACCCAGCAGGCCGAGCTTGAGCAGACCAACGAGCAACTGGCCGCGCAGACCCAGACCCTGGCCGAGCAGCGCGACGCCATGGATCGCAAGAACATCCAGCTCAATCAGGCCCAACTGGAGCTCGAAGACCGCGCCGATGAGTTGCAACGCTCCAGCAAATACAAGTCCGAGTTCCTTGCCAACATGTCCCACGAGCTGCGCACCCCGCTGAACAGCTCGTTGATCCTGGCCAAGTTGCTGGCAGAGAACCCTCAGGAAAACCTCAGCGCCGAGCAGGTCAAGTTTGCCGAGTCGATCTATTCGGCCGGCAATGACTTGCTCAACCTGATCAACGACATTCTGGATATTTCCAAGGTTGAAGCCGGCAAGCTGGAAGTGCGCCCGGAGAACTCCAGTGTGGTACGCCTTGTCGACGGCCTGCGGGGCATGTTCGAGCCGCTGGCGGCAGATCGCAAGCTGGGCTTTGAGGTGGACGTGCAGGAGGGTGCACCGACTTTGCTGTTTACCGATCGGCAGCGTCTGGAGCAGATCCTCAAGAACCTGTTGTCCAACGCCATCAAGTTCACCGAACAGGGTGAGGTCAGCCTGACGGTCTCCAGGGCGCCAGGGGAGGGCATTGCCTTTACCGTGCGCGACTCCGGCATCGGTATCGCCCTGGACCAGCAAGAAAGCATCTTCGAAGCCTTCCGCCAGGCTGATGGCACCACTAATCGCCGTTATGGCGGCACCGGCCTGGGCCTGTCCATTTCCCGCGACCTGGCGGCGTTGCTCGGCGGCTACATCAGCGTGACCAGCGAACCAGGCAAAGGCAGCATTTTCACGCTGGTATTGCCGGAGCAGTACGTGGAGCGTGAGGAAGACGCAGCACCTATCGAGCAACCGCGCCAAGCCGTGGTCGCGCCAAACCCTGCACCGGTGAAGATTTCTCCGCTGCCAGTCACTGATACCCAGCAGATCCCACGTTTTGCCGATGACCGTGAAAAGGCCCCTTTCAGCACCCGCTGCATCCTGGTGGTGGAAGACGAACCCAACTTCGCGCGCATCCTGTTCGACCTGGCCCACGAGCTGGGCTACCACTGCCTGGTCGCCCACGGCGCCGACGAAGGCTACAGCCTTGCCGAGGAATACATCCCGGACGCGATCCTGCTGGACATGCGCCTGCCAGACCATTCCGGGCTGACCGTGCTGCAGCGTCTCAAAGAGCACGCCAACACCCGGCACATCCCCGTGCACGTGATTTCCGTGGAAGACCGCGTCGAAGCTGCCATGCACATGGGCGCCATCGGCTATGCGGTCAAACCCACCACCCGTGAAGAGCTCAAGGACGTGTTCGCCCGCCTGGAAGCCAAGCTGACCCAGAAGGTCAAGCGCGTGCTCCTGGTAGAGGACGACGATCTGCAACGTGACAGCATTGCCCGCCTGATCGGCGACGATGACATCGAGATCACGGCCGTAGGCTTTGCCCAGGAAGCCCTCGACCTGCTGCGCAACAACATCTACGACTGCATGATCATCGACCTCAAGTTGCCGGATATGCTCGGCAATGAGCTGCTCAAACGCATGGCCACCGAAGATATCTGCTCGTTCCCGCCGGTAATCGTCTATACCGGGCGTAACCTGACCCGCGATGAAGAAGCTGAGCTGCGCAAGTATTCCCGCTCGATCATCATCAAGGGTGCACGCTCACCTGAACGCCTGCTGGATGAAGTCACACTCTTTCTGCACAAAGTCGAATCCCAGCTGTCCGATGACCGCCAGAAGATGCTCAAGACGGCCCGCAGCCGCGACAAGGTCTTTGAAGGGCGCAAGATCCTGCTGGTGGACGACGATGTACGCAATATCTTCGCCCTGACCAGCGCCCTGGAGCACAAGGGCGCCGTAGTGGTTATCGGGCGTAACGGACGCGAAGCTATCGACAAACTCAACGAAGTCGAAGATGTCGACCTGGTATTGATGGACGTGATGATGCCCGAGATGGACGGTTACGAGGCCACGGCCTTGATCCGCCAGGACCCGCGCTGGAAAAAACTGCCAATCATTGCGGTGACGGCCAAGGCCATGAAAGACGATCAGGAACGCTGCCTGGCGGCCGGGTCCAACGACTACCTGGCCAAGCCGATTGACCTGGACCGTCTGTTCTCGCTGATTCGCGTATGGCTACCGAAGATGGAACGTATTTAAGTGGAGCAGTGTTTTTTGGACAAAAGCAGCGACATTGAGCTGCGCCTGTTGATTGAGGCGATTTACCTCAAGTACAGCTACGACTTTCGTGACTACTCCGGTGCGTCGGTCAAACGGCGCGTTGCCCACGCGTTGCGCCAGTTCGACTGCGCGACTATTTCGGCGCTGCAGGAGCGGGTGCTGCACGACCCGGCAGCGTTCATGCAGTTGCTGCAATTCTTGACGATCCCGGTGAGCGAAATGTTTCGCGACCCGTCGCACTTCCTGGCCATCCGCCAGGAAGTGGTACCGCTGCTCAAGACCTACCCGTCGATCAAGATCTGGATCGCCGGCTGCAGCACGGGCGAGGAGGTATACTCCATGGCCATCCTGTTGCGCGAAGAGGGGTTGCTGGAGCGCACGATCATCTACGCCACGGACATCAATCCGGCATCGCTGGAGAAAGCCAAGCAGGGCATCTTCTCCCTTGAGAACGTTCGCGCCTACACAGCCAATTATCAGCAGGCAGGCGGGCAACGTTCATTCGCCGACTATTACACCGCAGCCTACGATTATGCGATCTTCGACAAGACGCTGCGCGAGAACGTGACCTTCGCCGACCACAGCTTGGCGACCGACAGCGTGTTCTCAGAAACACAATTAATTTCATGCCGTAACGTATTGATTTATTTCAATAAAAAGTTGCAGGATCGCGCATTCGGATTGTTTCATGAGTCGCTGTGTCATCGTGGCTTTCTCGTCTTGGGCAGCAAGGAAACCCTGGATTTTTCTGCCTACAGCAAGCAATTCGAACCCTTGGTCAAACAGGAACGGATCTACCGAAAATCATGAGCGAGGCGCATGACCCCCCGATGCGTGGGATTGAAGCTATCGTTGTCGGCGCTTCCGCCGGCGGCGTTGAGGCCCTGCTGAGCATTTTTGGTGAACTGCCTGTGACCTTCAGCCTGCCGATCATCGCCGTGCTGCACCTGCCGGATGAGCGTCGCAGCCAGTTGGCAGAAGTCTTTGCGCGGCGCTTGAGCATTCCGGTCAAGGAAGCCCGGGACAAAGAGGCGGTCGAGGCGGGCACCTTGTATTTTGCCGGGCCTGGTTATCACTTGTCGGTGGAACATGACCGCAGCCTGTCCCTGAGCCAGGAAGACCGTGTGCACCACTCACGGCCGGCCATCGACTACCTGTTTGCCTCGGCTGCCGATGTGTACGGGCCGCGCCTGCTGGCGATCCTGTTGACCGGCGCAAACCAGGACGGCGCGCAGGGGCTGGCCCACGTCAAGCAATCCGGCGGCACCACCATCGTGCAGGACCCCAAACAGGCACGGATCGCCGTGATGCCCCTGGCGGCCCTGGCCTTGCATACACCTGACCATATTCTTTCCTTGAGCCAGATCGGCTCATTGCTGGCTTCCCTGGAACCCTTCCCATGTTAAGTACTGTCCAGGCCAAACTGCTGATCGTCGACGATCTGCCGGAAAACCTGCTGGCCCTTGAAGCGCTGATCAAGCGCGAGGATCGCCAGGTCTTCAAGGCATTGAGTGCCGACGAGGCGTTGTCCTTGTTGCTGGAACACGAATTCGCCATGGCGATTCTCGACGTGCAGATGCCCGGCATGAACGGTTTCGAACTGGCCGAACTGATGCGCGGCACCGAAAAGACCAAGAACATTCCCATTGTGTTCGTCAGTGCCGCCGGCCGCGAACTCAACTATGCCTTCAAGGGCTATGAAAGCGGGGCGGTAGACTTCCTGCACAAGCCGCTGGACATCCACGCGGTCAAGAGCAAGGTCAATGTGTTCGTCGACCTGTATCGCCAGAGCAAGGCGATGAAGCTGCAAGTCGAGGAACTGGAGCGCAGCCGCCGCGAGCAGGAGCTGTTGCTCACGCGCCTGCAGGCTACACAGGCCGAGCTGGAACAGGCGGTGCGTATGCGTGACGACTTCATGTCGATTGTCGCCCACGAAGTGCGTACGCCTCTGAACGGTCTGATTCTGGAGACCCAGCTGCGCAAGATGCACCTGGCCCGTGACAACGCTGCCGCGTTTACCCTGGACAAGATGCATGCGATGGTCGACCGCGATGAGCGCCAGATCAAAAGCCTGATCCGCCTGATCGAAGACATGCTCGATGTGTCGCGCATCCGCACCGGCAAACTGTCCATACGCCCGGCGCATTTTGATCTGGCGCAACTGGTGCGCAACCTCGTACATAACTTCGAACCACAGGTCGCCGCTGCCGAGTCGTCGATGCAGTTGGTGGCCGACGAGGCTGTGGAAGGCAACTGGGATGAGTTTCGTATCGAGCAGGTGATTACCAACCTGCTGACCAATGCCCTGCGCTACGGGGCCAAAAGCCCGGTGGATGTGCGGGTGTATACCGAGCATGGCGAGGCGCGTGTGGAAGTGCGCGACCGTGGCATTGGTATCAGTGAAGCCAACCAGAAGCGCATTTTTCAGCAGTTCGAACGGGTTTCCGCCAACCATGCCGCCGCTGGCCTGGGCCTGGGGTTGTTTATTTCCGAGCAGATTGTTGCTGCCCATGGCGGCACCATTGAGGTCGAGAGCCAGATAGGCGAGGGCGCCCTGTTTCGGGTGTGCCTGCCCCTTGAGGCGGCTGCGTGAAATCAATCGTCAGCTCAACGCAACCTCTGCGTGACCCCATGGTCGTAACTGCAGCAATTGACCGGACAAAGGCTTCCCATGAGTGAAGATGCGCAAGATGTCGTACTGATCGTCGAGGATGACGAATCCATTATGTTTGTGCTGGGTGAATACCTGGCAGGTTTGGGCTACCGGGTCTTGAAGGCGATCGATGGGGAGCAGGCCTTTGAAATCCTTGCGACCAAGCCGCACCTGGACCTGATGGTCACCGATTATCGCCTGCCTGGCGGGATTTCCGGGGTGCAGATTGCCGAGCCGGCGCTGAAGCTGCGACCGGAACTGAAAGTGATTTTTATCAGCGGCTACCCGCAGGAAATTCTCGACTGCAACAGCCCGATCACGCGCAATGCACCTATCCTCGCCAAGCCGTTTGATTTGGATACGTTGCAAGAGCATATCCAGCGGTTGTTGGCCTGAAGCAAGCGGCGCCATATCGGGCGCCGCGCATTTCATTCAATCAAGGCTGGGCCTTCTTAACGTTTGCGTTTAGTTCACTCGCAGGGGTGTAAGCATATTGTCGCTTGACATTTTCCCCAAGTCCGTCGATGAAATCTTGAAGACCTTTGTGGTTGCCATCGCTAATTTTATAGACGCTGATTCCGGCGCTGGTCTGTGGAAGATTGCCACTCTTGATCATCGCCGCATCAAAGCTCAGGTTATTAGTATTGAAAAGGAATAACTCATTATTGCTGGTTTTTTGTATATACACCGTGTGAGAGAAATCCCCTCCTTCATTGGCATACTTGAAGTTAATAAATCCCGACTCTGTAATGTCAGCGGGATTGAAGGTGGTTTTCAGGCTGTCGGGCTTGATGCCCATGAGTTCAAGGTAGCCGGCTGAATAGTTATTACCGCCTTTGCGATTTGTGGCGGCTACAACGGTGTCGAATACCTGAGGCGAAAGGGTTTTTTCAGCTTGCCCCACGCGTATGGAAGCTTCGTAACAAATCAGCCATCGGTTGCCAGGGTGCGCATGCAGCTTCTCCAAGTTGAGCCTCAGTTCTTCGTTAGTGAGGTTGCGCGGTCTACCCGAAGGGGTCAGTGGCACGTCATATAATGGCTTCACCTCTGAGCTGAGTACACTGTTTTTTTGCAGCCAGGTGTCATCATGATCAAAAACCTTAAACTCAAGAGCGTTCCTGTCAAGGCTGTGAGTTTTATATTGAACATTCAGTTTTTTATCATGGAAAAGTTTCTTCAAGCCACCTTCCATGGCCTCGGCGCTTGAAAACGTTGCCACACCGAAATTTGGGTCATAAAACCAGAATAGCTTTTCGCCCTCTGTTACCTTGATCCCAGCTGACACTGCATGGCCCGGCGTATCGATCATTATCGATTTTTGAACCGGCGAATCGCTCAATTCTTTTATCATGGCTTGATAGGAAAGCTGCCGAGGAGTTTTCCCAGCGTGGAAAGCGGTCTGGCCGCCTACTTGAGTCTGAAGTTTGGTTAGAGCTTGAATGAACTTGCGTGAGGCTGGGTCTGTAGGAAACGCCGCGGCGGTGTAGAGATTTTTAATGAGTTGCGCCTCCTTTCCTTCCTCCATTGCCATCGCCATTACACGGGACAGCGCAGCACACTGCCCGTCAGACAGCTGTAATGTCTCAGTCAGGTAGACAACTTGCGGCACAGGGATCACGTTGCCGAAGCGAGGTTCTATATTGTCAATAAATCGCGCCGAACCGGAGCGCCCAAAACCGTACGCAATATCATCGTATTTTTTTGCAATAATGCCTACTTGCTCAGCAGTGAGTGTGCTGTCGCCAGCCAACTTCATAATGTCTTCTATTTTTTTAGCTCTGTCCAGTCCAGGCACCTTGCTATAAGCGCCGATATAGTAACCATTATCAAACTCCGCTGTTCCCCGATGCTTTATAACGCTTCCTTTCCACTTGTTGACTATCTCATCGCTTATTTTCTTTTTGGGGTCCGCCGCACTCGCCCAGTTCCCAAATTCTTCCACATTTATTCGCGGAGAGGGTAAGAAGTCTTTGAGGGGAAGCCCGTAGGGTTGCCGGGTAACTGTATCGATGGCATACCATTTGCCATTCTTCTGTGCTGCGACAGTTTCAACGAGTTCTCCATGAATTCTAGCGGTTCCTATCGCGCCGGAATCAAAACCTTTCAACGCTTTTATCGCCTTATAGGTTTCCGGCATAGTCCATTTGATGACTTTTCGGGTGGCTAGTTTGGCCAGGTTTTTTCCGGCAGTTGCAACGCCGCTCACTAGCGTGCCAACGCCGTCCAGTGGATTAAGTGCACCGATGATGCCACGACGGAAAATCTTGGCACCATACTTGAAGTATCGGGATGCGGATGATCCTATCTTCAGGGCTTTTACGCCCTTTGCGGCCGCGTTGAACGAAACGAAAAAACCGAACACATCAAGGGCCAGGTCAACGATACCTTCGCCAACGTTGCCCTTCGCAAAATTATTGACCGCAGAGTAAAACGGAACAAGGTTCAGGAAAAAATCACCTATTTTTTTATTGGTCGATACTTCTGTATCGAACGTCGTCATACCCTTAGCTATTTCTTTATACGACTGAATGTCGGCAATTTTCAACTTTGCATCCGCGATGTAGCGTGTTCGCTCGCTAAAGTAACTCCTGGGTATCTTGGTGTCGTTTTTTTCATCAAGCAGTTTGTCTGTATAGTTACTGGCAGGGGCAATGGGTGTAAGCAGGTCGAAGCTGTCTCCAGGCTTCATTCCGGGTGGAATAGGCGAACTGCTTGTAGGGGGCGAGCCGATTTTTGCGTCATTCAAATCATCGCGTTTTATAATGGTGTTCTTATGCCAGTCTATTTCATAAGTGTGCGTTTTTTCATCGAGCCTACTACGCAAAAATATTTTTCCCTCATTCCTTGGATGACTCTTTAATTGCCCTGTGGTAGCGGGAAGATTAACGACAGAATGTTGAGCAACGGTGAGCTGCCCATATTCAATCATTTTCCGGTCAGACAGGGGCAGCGATGAAATCAAGTTTTTGGTTTGCGCACTGATTGCCGCTTCATGGTCATCAACGTAAGCGGAAAACTCATGTTCAAATTCAGCCTTTAGAGCTGATACTGACGAAGTTTCCGTGCTCAGTCTTGCTCGAATGGCGGGCAGGCTTATTTTGCTATTACTTGACCGCCATTGTATATCGTCCGGTTTGAGCCTGTTCGTCAGGTACAAATCCACTACCGAATAAGGACCAGGGGAGTCATGATGAGCGGTATCACGAGTGATGCATTTATCTTGAAGATCTTCCAGAGATAAATGTGGTAGAAGCGATTGCAAGTATTTCGCCACTTTTTTCTGAAACTGGGGCATCTGCGTTGCAAGCGTAGTCGACGCTGCGCTCAACTCAGCCACCTGTTTATTAAATGCGTTGCGCACCTCATCCATCTGAGCGCCTGTATACACATCCTCGCCGTTGACGTCCAAGATGCCGTTTACGATACCCCAGTCTTTCAGCGCGTCACTTTGTGCAAGCTGTTCAACGAGCTTTTCCTGAGGATAAAGTGGTATTTGTTCAGCACGGGTCATCACCTGTGCAAATGTCATTTTACTGGTGGAACCAGGTGCCTGGGCTTCGATACGCGCCACCGCAGTGCTGAAACTGACCCATGTGTGCGAGCCAAATTTAACTTCCTCAGGTATATTTTTAACCAAAAGTTCCGGCGCTTTGCGAGACAATAGTACAAACACAGCGAGAGGGGCGGTTCGGGCCGTGGCTTTTCCTTCACGGATCAAGTGTTCACTCAGGGCGCTTCGTATAGCGGATGCACTTTTCCCTCCAAGGTGGGGGGTGGCCAAGTTGAATCCAGCGACCGTGGTTCTCGTTGAAGCGTTTGGGTTCGTGAACACGCTTTCGCTGTCCAAGGAAGTTTGGAGCGCGGCAAGCATCCACTCCATGATAGTGTCAGGCGAAGCTATTTCGCCCAGCTCTGACCTAGCTCTCATGCCCAACAATCGTGCTTTAGTGGACTTGAAAATATCGTTAAGCACTTGATGAGGATTATCGTTGAGGGCGCTGGCGTCCCAGTGAACGTTACGGGTCCAATGAGCGAGCAAATTGTTGTCTTGCGTATCTTTCAAGTCGTGGCGAATGACAGAGTGGAGCTTGCGCTGATCTTCGTTGCTTAGCAGCGTTGGCCAGGAAAGCGCACCGCCCAGATCTCCGAGAGCAGGCTTAACCGGGGGGACACCCATCAGTGCTTTGGCCACCCCCACAAGTTGATCATAGCTTGTGGGAATCTCTATACCTTGATCTTCCATAAACTGATGCAGGCTTACAGTCGCCCCTGGCATCAGATTGTGTTCTCGAAAATAGGATGAGGCGGGGTCTACAGTGAATACCGTATTTTTCAACGCCTCCCGTTGGTCCGGTCCAAAAGGCTGTGCGCGTTCTTCCTGAGTGCTATAGGGAATTGCGGAGTTCGATAGCCTTCCCAGCTTTGCAACAAGACTGGCGGTTATCTGGCCACTCACGGCCCTACGATTATTAAAGTCACCCAGTTCGGTCTGTTGCAGACTGAGGTTCTCCCTGAAAGGGCTATGCAAATCTGCTGGTTCGAAAGGGGGCCCCTCCAGCACTTGATCAGCATACTCTTTCAAGATTTCTTTTTGAGCGGGCTTGGGGGTGGAGCCATCAAAGGGAACATGCTTGTGATAAAAGAAACCGATGTCTTGCGCCTGTGCGGTATCTTTCTCCCCGATCGTAACAACCCCGCCGTACGGCGTCAGCGCTTTGACGGCACTCATGAGCAGAGGCCAGCCAGGAAAGTCGTATACGCTTACAGCGCCGCCGGCCCAGTCGGAAATGATGGTGCCATTGCGGGCATCAATCTTGATGGGGGAGGATAGGTCAATGTTCTTATCGGCTGCCCAATCCTTCATTGCGCGGCTTTCAATAATATCATGCAGATGCCTTCGCCATTGTCCGAAGGAAGAGTTTGGCGGGATGTCTATCTTTAACTTTTTATAGTCCAGATTCTGCTCTTGAATGACCGGACTTTTTAGTGCATTTGCGTACCTCCTGGTTAGGGTCCAGTCCCCCGCTGCCTGAGGTGTTTCATCAGAGGACTCGCTAACCACGGGAACCTCTTCCATTGGAGACGGAGAGGCGGTGAGCGCGCGTGCGTTGTGCCCAACAGGTGGGGTTTCGATCTGGACAACCAACGGGCTTGCGGTGGAAGAGGACGTTATCACTGACGGAATTCTCTTAGTCGATGCTGATTGAAGTATTTTTTCATACGAAACTCGCTATCGTTTCGTGGAAAAAAACAGGCATCGATTCCATCTGTTCAACATCGATCCATGACAATTCGTTACATAGCGGCGTGCATGTCTACGCCTGGATCATCTCCCGCACCTTGGCCGTCAGTAAATCAAACGTGAACGGCTTGGTGATCAGCTGCATTCCCGGGTCCAGGAAGCCACCCCGTACGGCCGCGTGCTCAGCGTATCCGGTAATAAAGAGCACCTTCAGCTCTGGACGAGCCTGGCGGCCAATTTCGGCCAGTTGCCGGCCGTTCATTCCCGGCAGACCGACATCGCTGATCATCAGGTCAATGCGCTGCTCGGACTCAATGATCGGCAACGCCGTATCCGCGTCACCTGCCTCGACGAACCCGTAACCCAGTTCTTTGAGCACAGTGCTGACCAACACCCGTACCGCGGGGTCATCCTCGACGATCAATACAGTCTCACCCGTCGTAGCAAATGGTAGCGACGTTGGATTGAGCGGCTCCTGGGGCTTCATCTCGCCGACAAATCGCGGCAGGAACAAACTCACCGTGGTGCCTTTACCAATCTCGCTATGAATCGTCACATGACCGTGGGACTGGCGAGCAAAGCCATAGATCATCGACAGCCCAAGCCCCGTGCCCTGGCCGATCGGCTTGGTGGTGAAGAACGGATCAAACACCCGACCCATCAGGTGTTCCGGGATACCACAGCCGGTATCACTGACGCTCAGTTCTACATAATCACCCGGCTTTAACGTGCCGTAAGCGGCAGTGAACACGCTGTCCAGGTGCCGATTGGTGGTTTCAACCGTCAGGCGGCCGCCGCCGGGCATGGCATCGCGAGCGTTGATCACCAGGTTGAGCAGGGCGCTTTCCAGTTGATTGGGGTCGGCTTCGGCGGTCCACAAGGCACTGTCCAGACGCATGTCCAGGGCGATGCTTTCATTGATGCTGCGTTGCAGTAACTCGCCCATGGAACTCACGAGCTGGTTGATCGCCACAGGCTTGGAGTCCAGGGACTGGCGACGCGAAAACGCCAGCAGGCGATGGGTGAGGCTCGCAGCACGGTTGGCAGAGGTCACGCCCAGGTCGATCAGGCTGTCCAGGTCATCCAGCTTGCCGCGGGACACGCGCCTGCGCAGCAATTCCAGGCTGCCGATAATTCCGGTGAGCATATTGTTGAAGTCATGGGCGATACCGCCGGTCAACTGGCCGACGGCTTCCATTTTCTGCGATTGGCGCAACGCTTCTTCGTTGTTGCGCAGTTGCGCAGTGCGTTCTTCCACTTGCTGTTCGAGGGTTTCCAGGGTGCGCTGCAAATGCAATTCACTCTGGCTCAAGTCGATCAGTCGGTCGCGCGCTTCGTATTGGCGTCGACGACCGCGCAGGGCAGTGCTGACCAGGCTGATCAGCGTCACAGGATGAAACGGGCGTTCAAGGAACGTGACGTTGCCCAGTAGCCCGCTCAAGTGTGAAGAGCCGTTTTGTTCACTGCCGCCGTGATGGGTCATCAACACAATGGGCAGGTCCGACCAGGCCGGCTGTTGGTGCAGGAACTCCAGCAAAGGTTCCAGGTTCACGCCACGCAAGGCTTCAGCCGCAATGATGAGCAGGCCGGCACCCTCGTTCAGCGCTGCGCACAAATCTTCAAGACTGCCGGCAACCACACCTTGGTAACCGGCTTCATTGAGCATCATCAGCGCGAGTGAGCTGTCTCGTCCCAGGGGCGCAAGGATGATGGCTCGTTCGAAGGCAGAAGGAGGCGGAGTCACACGTCCTCTTCCTTGAGCAGGGGTGAACCGGCGCCCATGTAGGTCGGAATGCCGCGCAACACGCCCTGGAAATTATCCAGTGGTTGGCCGACGGTCATGCCGCGACTGCTGATACGGTACTCACGTATGGTCGACTCGTGGGAACCCGTGCGTTTCTTGATAATGGAAATCGCGCGGCGGACCTTGCCCAGTGCTTCGAAATAACGCAGCAAGATAACGGTGTCGGCCAGGTAGGTGATGTCTACCGGGGTTTGCATATCGCCGACCAGGCCATGCTGGGCAACGGTCATAAAGGTCGCAGCGCCGCGGCGGTTGAGATAGAGCAGCAGTTCGTGCATATGCAGGATCAGTGCGTTTTCTTCCGGCATCGCCGCTTGATAACCATTGATACTGTCGATTACCACCGTCTTGATACCGCGTTCGTCCACACAACGTCGTACCCGATGGGAAAACTCACCCGGGGACAACTCGGCCGCGTCCACCTGTTCGATCAACAGATTGCCGGTCGCTTGCATAGCCTCCAGGTCAATACCCATGTTCTTCATGCGCTCGAACAGCAGACCCATCTCTTCGTCAAAGATGAACAGTGCGGCCTTTTCTCCGCGCTCTACGGCGGCGGCGGCAAAAATCATCGAGATCAAGGATTTGCCGGTACCGGCCGGACCGAGGATCAGACTGCTGGAGCCGGTCTCGACACCGCCGCCCATCAAGGCATCCAGTTCGGCAATGCCGCTGCTCATGGTTTGCCGTACATAGCCACCACGGTGCTCGGCCGCCACCAGACGCGGGAACACATGTACACCGTCTCCCATGATGGTGAAGTCGTGGAAGCCGCCCCGGTATTTCTGCCCGCGGTACTTAACGATTCGCACACGACGGCGTTCGGCGCCGTAGTCAGGGGTCAACTCTTCCAGGCGGATGACGCCGTGAGCCACGCTGTGCACGGTTTTGTCGAGAGACTCGGTGGTCAGGTCATCGAGCAGCAGTACCGTGGCGTCATAACGCACGAAGTAGTGCTTGATCGCCAGGATTTGCCGGCGATAGCGCAGCGAGCTTTGCGCGAGCAGACGGATCTCCGACAGACTGTCGACCACCACGCGGGTCGGTTTGACGCGTTCCACCACTTCGAAAATCTGCCGGGTGGCTTCGCCCAGCTCCAGGTCGGAGGAATACAGCAAGCTCTGCTGATGCTCTGCATTGAGCAAGCTTTCGGGCGGGGTCAATTCGAAGATATGGATATTGTCGTCCAGGTCCCAACCGTGGGATTTGGCACCTTGGCGCAGTTCCCGCTCGGTTTCTGACAAGGTGATATACAGCGATTTTTCACCTTTTTTCGCCCCTGCCTGCAAAAAGTGCAGGGCGACGGTGGTTTTACCGGTGCCCGGCTCACCTTCAAGGAGAAACAAATGGCTACGTGATAGCCCGCCGGAAAGAATGTCATCAAGACCTTCGATGCCGGTGGCCGCCTTTTCACTTAAAAGCGCATTGGATGTAGACAAGAAGTGCCCTCAGGTCACGTACAAGTTGGGTGCACGCCGAAGGGGCGCGCCATATTCACTTGACCGTAACGGCATGTGGCGGTTCAACGTTTCTTAATAATTGCAGCTGTGTAGGAGCGCGCAAGCTCGTTCCTACAGGCCTTGCTGCAAGGCCGGATCATCCGGGTTCTGCTGCTCCAACTGTGCCAGCAGCACCTGGACGTTCTGCAATTGGCCGCTCTCTTTCCAGTAATTGACCAGCAGTACCCGTGCTTTGCGATTGGCCGGGTGGCGCTGAACGATCTCTTCCAACTGACGCTGGGCCGCCTCCAGTTCATCCTGGTCGTGCAGTGTGGTGGCCAGGTCAAAGCGATAATCCTGGTTGTCCGGCTCAAGCTCCACCGCCTTGGACAGGCCGAGCAAGGCATAGGGGCGCTCGCCGTGGTGCAGCAACCACATGCCCAGCGCGTGTTGCAGGTAGGCCGACTCCGGATGCGCCGCCAATTGCTGCGCCAACAGTTGGCGCGACTCCTCGGTCTTGCCTTGCTTGTCCAGCAGTTCGATTTGCGCCACGCCTGCTTGCAGGTTGTCCGGCTCCAGGCGCATTGCCTGTTCCAGAGCGTCTTGCGCCGGTGCCAGCATCGCGCTGTGGATGTACAGGCGCGCCAGTTGGATCCAGCCTTGCGCGGTTTCGGGCTGGGCCTTGAGGGTCTTCACAAATTCGTCGAGTACCTGCTGCAAGGGGCCGAAATACAAGCCCAGGGTGTCTGGCGACAGACCGAGCAGGGCATTGGCAGCAGCAAAGCGCACAGCCTGTTCGGGATCATCCAGTACCGGACCGAGCAACAGGGTGCGCTGGCCGCTAGGTACCAGGCCGACGATGCTGTGGATCGCCGCTTCGCGAACCATTGCAGATTCATCGGCCAGGTCTTTATCCGCCAGCTTCAGCGCTTGGGGGCTGGGGTAATTGGGCAATTGGGCGTGCAGGGCGGCACGGCGCTCAGGCGACAGATCAGGCCGTCCCAACTGTTGGTACAACACGCGCGCAGCGCCCGGCTCACCGTTTTGGGCCTGTTTCAACGCCTTGGAATAACCGTGGGCAATGGCGGGCGCCACGGTGACTTGAGGGGTGCGAGAGAAAAACCAAGTGATCGACACGATCAACAACAGGGCGCACAGGCCGATGATGGAGTTACGGCGTGACTTTGACATGCGGGCGTCCGAAAGCTGTGGTTGCTAGTGCAAAGCCATCAGCTTCGGTCAGTGCAGGGCCAGTGTCAAACCGGCGTCAGGTCAGCACGTACTCCACCGGTTGCGGCGCAGCAGGCAAGTCGACTTCACCGAGGGCCGCCAGGATCTCGCGCTCCAGGGTTCGCAGGATGGCATCGCACGGCAGGTCGTTTTCGTCAAAGCCAAACGGGTCTTCCAATTCATCGCCGATCGCATCCAGACCAAAGAAGGTGTAGCTGACGATCGCGGTGAACACCGGCGTCAACCAGCCCAGCGGTTCGGCCATGGCGAAGGGCAACAGGATGCAGAACAGGTAAATGGTGCGGTGTAGCAGCAGGGTGTAGGGGAAGGGCAGCGGAGTGGTCTTGATACGCTCACAGGACGCCTGCACCTGGCTGAGGCCGACCAACCGAGCTTCCAGCTGGGTGTAGCGCCATTCACTGATCACACCCTGCCGGGCCAGCACGCACAACCGCGCACCGAGCATCTGCAGCACGCTGTCAGGCAAGTTGGGGTGGCTCGCGCGCACGGTAACCCAGGGCTGCATGGCGCGCACCTCATCTTCATGGCGCAAATGCGCGATCAAGCCATGGGCAAAACCGCATAGCTCACGCAGCAACTCGGCCCGCTCGGGAGTATCGCCGAGCACCTGGGTTTCACGAATCAGCGAGCGTACCTCGATGATCATCTGCCCCAGTTGCTTGCGGCCTTCCCACCAGCGGTCGTAGCAGGCGTTGTTGCGAAAACTCATGAAGATCGACAACGACAAGCCCAGCAAGGTAAAGGGCGTAGCGTTGACCTTGGAAAAATAGGCGGGGTGCAGGGTTTCCACCAGCACGATGACCGAGGCCAGCAGCGTGACCATCAGGCTGCGCCAGGCAATGCGCTTGGCAATCGAGCCCTTGAGGGAAAACAGGATGCCCAGCAGGTTGGGCTTGGGGCGAACGATCATGGCAGGCTTCTGTGAGGGTGCAGGCATCAGGGTAGAAGCTGGCTTGCAGAGCGTCCAATCACTTGGATCGACCGTTTGATCGGTGGGATCAATGATCGGCGTACCCGCCGGTAGCAGGATTGGCCAAACCAGTCAGCCAAGTTGAAGGCTTTGACCATTGCCCCTGCAGCGCTCTGGAGCGACTATTTCAGCCGATTTATCCAGTTAAAAAGTCCTGAAAATAAAAATACAGAAGGATTGAAACGATGCGTGAGTATTTGGCCGCCACCACCGAGTTTGATTATCAGCGCACTGTCGATGCCGCACTGGCTGGCAACCTGCAGGCGCTCAATGCCTGCGTGGAGTGCTGTGACCGCCACGCGCTGCCAGGGCGCATCGCGTTGTTCTGGGAGGGTCGGGACGGGCGCAGCGCCACGTCGACCTTTACCGAATTGCAGGATCAGGCCGCACGCTTCGCCAACTTCCTCCTGGCCCAGGGCGTCAAGCGCGGCGACAAGGTGGCGGGCCTGCTGCCACGTACGGCCGAGTTGCTGGTGGTGGTGTTCGCAACCTGGCGCATTGGCGCGGTATATCAGCCGCTGTTTACCGCCTTCGGCCCCAAGGCCATTGAACATCGCCTGACCAACTCCGGCGCGGCGCTGGTGGTCACCGACGCGGTGAACCGCCCCAAGCTGGCCGAAGTCGCCGGCTGCCCGACCATTGTCACGGTCACCGGCGCCAAGGGCGAGGGCATCGTGCGTGGCGACTATAGCTTCTGGGCTGAGCTGCCCAACTACTCCAACGTCTGCGAGCCGGTATTGCTGGGCGCGGAGGATCCGTTTCTGCTGATGTTCACTTCGGGCACCACCGGTCCATCCAAAGCACTCTCGGTGCCGCTCAAAGCCATTGTCGCGTTCCAGGGCTATATGCGCGACGCCGTGGACTTGCGCCCTGAAGACGCGTTCTGGAACGTCGCCGACCCCGGTTGGGCCTATGGCATCTATTTCGGTGTGACCGGGCCGTTGTCCATGGGGCATCCGATTACCTTCTACGACGGCCCGTTCACCCTGGAAAGCACCTGCCGGGTCATTAATAAATACGCGATCACCAACCTGACCGGCTCGCCCACGGCGTATCGATTGCTGATTGCCGGCGGCGAGCAGTTCGCCCGTTCAATCAAGGGCAAGCTGCGCATCGTCAGCAGTGCCGGCGAGCCGTTGAACCCGGAGGTGATTCGCTGGTTCGCCGACAACCTGGAGGTGACCATCCACGACCACTACGGTCAGACCGAACTGGGCATGGTCTTGTGCAATCACCACGGCCTGACGCATCCGGTGCATGTGGGCTCGGCGGGGTTCGCTTCGCCCGGGCACCGCATCGTGGTGCTGGATGACAACCACCAGGAACTGCCAGCCGGGCAGCCCGGCATTCTGGCCATCGACCGCGAGCAATCGCCGATGTGCTGGTTTGCCGGCTACGACGGTGTGAAGACCAAAGCCTTCGTCGGCAAGTACTACCTCAGTGGCGATACGGTGGAATTGAACCCCGACGGCAGTATCAGTTTTGTCGGGCGCAGCGATGACGTGATTACCTCTTCCGGCTACCGCGTGGGGCCATTCGATGTCGAAAGCGCCCTGGTCGAACACCCGGCGGTGGTCGAGGCCGCCGTGGTCGGCAAACCTTGCCCTGAGCGTACTGAACTGGTGAAAGCCTTCGTGGTGATCAGCGAGCAATACCGCGCCACCCCGGAACTGGCCGAAGAGCTGCGCCTGCATGTACGCCAGCGCCTGGCCGCCCATGCTTACCCACGGGAAATCGAATTTGTCAGCGACTTGCCCAAAACCCCGAGCGGCAAGCTGCAACGCTTCATTTTGCGCAATCAGGAAATAGCCAAGGCCCAGGCGGCCGTGGCTTGACCCCTTTCAAAGGAAACAACGATGCAGATTGAAAACAAGGTATTTCTGGTCAGCGGCGGTGCTTCTGGCCTCGGCGCGGCCACGGCTGACATGCTCATCGCGGCCGGCGCCAAAGTCATGCTGGTGGACTTGAACGCTGACGCCGTTGCCGCCAAGGCCACGCAACTGGGCGACAACGCTCGTAGCACCGTGGCAGATATCTGCCAGGAAGCCGCTGCTGAAACTGCCGTGAAGGCAGCGGTGGAGGCGTTTGGTGGTTTGCATGGCCTGATCAACTGCGCCGGTGTCGTGCGCGGCGAGAAAATCCTTGGCAAGAACGGCCCGCATGGGCTGGCCAGCTTTGCCCAGGTGATCAACGTCAACCTGATCGGCAGCTTCAACCTCTTGCGCCTGGCCGCTGCGGCGATCGCAGAAACCGAAGCGAATGCCGACGGCGAGCGCGGTGTGATCATCAATACCGCCTCGGTGGCGGCATTCGATGGGCAGATCGGCCAGGCCGCGTATGCCGCGTCCAAAGGTGCGATTGCCAGTTTGACGTTGCCCGCCGCACGGGAACTGGCGCGTTTCGGCATCCGCGTGATGACCATCGCGCCGGGCATTTTCGAAACCCCGATGATGGCCGGCATGACCCCGGAAGTTCGCGACTCCCTGGCCGCTGGCGTGCCGTTTCCACCGCGCCTGGGCAAACCCGCCGAATATGCCGCGCTGGTGCGACATATCCTTGAAAACAGCATGCTCAATGGTGAGGTGATCCGTCTCGACGGTGCCTTGCGTATGGCCGCCAAGTAAGGAATGCCTGTATGAACGACCCTATTGTGATTGTCAGCGCTGTGCGCACGCCCATGGGCGGGTTCCAGGGCGACCTCAAAAGCCTGACCGCACCGCAGCTGGGCGCTGCAGCGATTCGTGCCGCCGTTGAACGCGCCGGTATCGCCACCGATGCGGTGGACGAGGTGTTGTTTGGCTGCGTACTGCCGGCCGGGCTCGGGCAGGCACCTGCACGCCAGGCGGCCCTGGGCGCCGGGCTGGACAAGGGCACCCGCTGCACCACCCTGAACAAGATGTGCGGCTCAGGCATGGAGGCGACGATTCTCGCCCACGACTCATTGCGCGCCGGCAGCGTCGATGTGGTGATCGCCGGCGGCATGGAAAGCATGTCTAACGCACCGTACCTGCTGGATCGTGCACGCAGCGGCTATCGCATGGGCCACGGCAAGGTACTTGACCATATGTTTCTCGATGGCCTGGAGGATGCCTACGACAAGGGCCGCCTGATGGGCACCTTTGCCGAAGACTGCGCCGAGCACAACGGCTTTACCCGGGAAGCTCAGGATGCCTTCGCCATCGCCTCGCTGACGCGCGCGCAGGAGGCCATCACCCACGGCAGCTTCGCCAGCGAGATCGTCCCGGTGCAGGTCACCGTGGGCAAGGAACAAAAAACCATCCTGCACGATGAACAACCACCTAAAGCCAGGCTGGACAAGATCGCCAGCCTGAAGCCGGCGTTCCGTGAAGGCGGCACCGTCACCGCGGCCAACTCCAGCTCGATCTCCGACGGCGCCGCGGCATTGCTGCTGATGCGCGAGTCGGACGCCCATAAACGTGGCCTCAAGCCGTTGGCGGTGATCCACGGGCACGCCGCGTTTGCCGATGAGCCGGGGCTGTTTCCGGTGGCGCCGGTGGGGGCGATTCGCACTTTGATGAGCAAGACCGGTTGGCGCCTGGAAGACGTCGACCTGTTCGAAATCAACGAAGCCTTTGCCGTGGTCAGCCTGGTGACCATGAGCAAGCTTGCGATCCCTCACGACAAGGTCAACGTGCATGGCGGTGCCTGCGCCCTGGGCCATCCTATTGGTGCTTCGGGTGCGCGGATCCTGGTGACACTGCTCTCGGCCCTGCGCCAGAAGGGCCTCAAACGTGGCGTCGCGGCCATTTGTATCGGCGGCGGTGAAGCCACGGCCATGGCCGTTGAATGCCTCTACTAAGGATGACTTATGCTGCCCAATGACGAACAACTGCAAATCAGCGACGCCGCCCGGCAATTTGCCCAGGAACGCTTGAAGCCGTTCGCCGCCGAATGGGATCGCGAGCATCGCTTTCCCAAGGAAGCCATCGCTGAAATGGCCGAACTAGGCTTTTTCGGCATGTTGGTGCCGGAACAGTGGGGCGGTTGCGACACCGGCTACCTGGCCTACGCCATGGCCCTGGAAGAAATCGCCGCAGGTGACGGTGCGTGCTCGACCATCATGAGCGTGCACAACTCGGTGGGCTGCGTGCCGATCCTCAAATTCGGCAATGACCAGCAAAAGGCCCAATTCCTCACGCCCCTGGCCAGTGGCACCATGCTCGGTGCCTTTGCATTGACCGAACCCCAGGCCGGTTCCGATGCCAGCAGCTTGAAGACCCGTGCACGCCTTGAAGGCGATCACTATGTGCTCAATGGCTGCAAACAGTTCATCACCTCCGGGCAAAACGCCGGGATCGTGATTGTGTTTGCCGTCACCGACCCGGCAGCGGGCAAGCGCGGGATCAGTGCCTTCATCGTACCCACTGACTCTGTGGGCTACACCGTGGCGCGAGTCGAAGACAAGCTCGGGCAACATGCTTCCGACACGTGCCAGATCCTGTTTGAAGACGTGAAGGTGCCCGTGGCCAATCGCCTGGGCGAGGAGGGCGAGGGCTACAAGATCGCCCTGGCCAACCTTGAGGGTGGCCGTGTCGGCATCGCATCCCAGTCGGTGGGCATGGCCCGCGCCGCCTTCGAAGCAGCCCGCGACTATGCCCGTGAGCGGGAAAGCTTCGGCAAACCGTTGATCGAACACCAGGCCGTCGCCTTTCGCCTGGCGGACATGGCCACGCAAATTGCCGTGGCCCGGCAGATGGTGCATTACGCCGCGGCCCTGCGTGACAGCGGCAAGCCGGCGTTGGTGGAGGCGTCCATGGCCAAGCTGTTTGCTTCGGAAATGGCCGAGAAAGTCTGTTCGGCCGCCTTGCAAACCCTGGGCGGTTACGGTTACCTGAGCGACTTTCCCCTGGAGCGGATCTACCGCGATGTGCGGGTCTGCCAGATTTACGAAGGCACTAGCGATATTCAACGCATGGTCATCTCACGCAATCTATAAGGAGCCGATACATGAGTTATGAAACCATCCTGCTTGACGTCCAGGGCCGCGTCGGGCTGATTACCCTCAACCGCCCGCAGGCGTTGAACGCCTTGAACGCGCAACTGGTCAGCGAACTGAACCAGGCGCTGGATAAGCTGGAGGCCAACCCAGAGGTCGGCTGCATCGTGCTCACCGGCTCGAAAAAAGCCTTTGCGGCCGGCGCCGACATCAAGGAAATGGCCGAGCTGACTTACCCGCAGATCTACATGGACGACCTGTTCAGCGACAGTGACCGTGTGGCCAACCGCCGCAAGCCGATCATTGCGGCGGTGAATGGCTTTGCCCTCGGTGGCGGCTGTGAACTGGCGTTGATGTGCGACTTTATCCTGGCCGGTGACAGTGCCAGGTTCGGCCAGCCGGAAATCAACCTCGGCGTGCTGCCGGGCATGGGCGGCACCCAGCGCCTGACCCGCGCCGTGGGCAAGGCCAAGGCTATGGAAATGTGCCTGACCGGGCGCTTTATCGACGCCGTCGAAGCCGAGCGTTGCGGGATCGTGGCGCGTATCGTGCCGGCCGATGAGTTGCTGGACGAAGCGCTGAAAGTCGCTGCCCTGATCGCCAGTAAGTCAGTGCCGATCAGCATGATGGTAAAGGAGAGCGTGAACCGCGCCTTTGAAGTCAGCCTGTCCGAAGGCGTGCGTTTTGAGCGCCGGGTGTTCCACGCGGCGTTCGCGACCCAGGATCAGAAGGAAGGCATGGCCGCATTCGTGGCCAAGCGGGCGCCGGAGTTCAAGGATAAGTAAAACGCTGTGGGAGGGGGCTTGCTCCCGATGGCGGTGGATCAGTCAGCACATCAGCTACTGAACCACGGCCATCGGGAGCAAGCCCCCTCCCACATTTGAACTGCAGCGTTTGACACAGTTTTTTGCAGTGTGTCAGTCAGAGCTGGTAGTGCTTGAGCTCCCTGGCAATCACCATCCGCTGGATCTCGCTGGTGCCTTCGTAAATCTGCGTGATCCGCGCATCCCGGTAGTAACGCTCCACCGGATAGTCTTCCAGATACCCATACCCGCCATGAATCTGCATCGCCTTGGAGCAGACCCGCTCGGCCATTTCCGAGGCAAACAGCTTGGCCTGGGACGCTTCGGACAAGCATGGTTTGCCGGCACTGCGCAGGCGCGCCGCGTGGAGAATCAGCAAGCGTGCTGCGTTCAGCTGCGTTTGCATGTCAGCCAACAGGTTGGCCACGCTCTGATGTTCGATGATCGCCTTGTCGAACTGCACGCGATCCCGGGCATAAGCCAGCGCTGCTTCAAAGGCGGCGCGGGCGATGCCCAATGCCTGGGCGGCAATACCGATGCGCCCACCTTCCAGATTGGACAGGGCGATTGCCAGGCCCTTGCCGCGCTCACCCAGCAGGTTGGCTTGCGGCACGCTGCATTGGTTGAGCGTAACGGCACAGGTGTCCGACGCACGAATGCCCATCTTGTGTTCGGTGCGGTCGACCACAAAACCCGGGGTGTCGGTAGGCACCAGAAACGCTGAAATACCCTTCTTGCCCAATTCCGGATCGGTCACCGCAAACACGATGGCCAACCTGGCGCGCTTGCCATTGCTGACAAATTGCTTGGCGCCGTTGATCACCCACTGGCCGTCTTTCAATTCTGCACGGGTGCGCAGGTTGTGGGCTTCGGAGCCGGCCTGAGGTTCGGTCAGGCAGAAGCAGCCGATGGCCTGGCCGCTGGCGAGTTCGGCCAGCCATGTGTGTTTTTGCTCAGCTGTGCCGTAGTTGAGGATAGGCCCGCAACCCACTGAATTATGGATACTCATCAAGGCGCCCGTGGCGCCGTCACCCGCAGAAATTTCCTCCACGGCCAGCGCGTAGGCCACGTAGTCCACATAGGTGCCGCCCCATTCTTCAGGGACAACCATGCCGAGCAGGCCCAGTTCGCCCATCTTTGCCACCAGTGCGTCGTCGATCCAGCCGGCTTTCTCCCAGGCTTGGGCATGGGGGGCAATTTCGCCACGGGCGAAGTCCCGCGCCATGTCGCGGATCATGATTTGTTCTTCTGTGTATTCAAGATCTTGCATGGCTTATTTCTCAATCTGCGCGAAGCTGTGGAAGAAGCTCTCGACGTGGCTGGTATCCAGCGCATTGAGCGTGGGCGGGTTCCAGCGCGGGGCTTTATCCTTGTCGATGATCAGGGCGCGAACGCCTTCAATCAGGTCGCCACGTTCGAACCATTGACGGTCCAGGTGCAGCTCCAGAGCAAAGCACTGTTCCAGCGGGAGGTGCCGGCCACGACGCAGCATTTGCAAGGTCACGGCCATGGCCAGGGGTGAGCGGGTCTGCATCAGATGGGCGGTAGTCAACGCCCATTCGTGGGTGTCGGCGACCGTAACTGCCTGCAATTGCTCGACGATGCTGGGTACATCCGGCAGGGCGAAGAAGTGATCAATGACCGGGCGCAGGGCCGCCAGCGGCGCATCGGGCAATTGCTGCACCGCCAGTTTGGCGAGCACACCTTGCAAATCCTTGAGGGGGGAGTCGCTCCATTGCAACTGGTCGAGCTTGTTGTCCAGGGCGGGGAGTCTGGCGCTGTCGATAGACCAGTCGGCCAGCCCGCAATACAGCGCATCGGCGGCACGTATCTGCACCCCGGTCACACCAAGGTAAGTCCCCAGCTCACCGGGAATACGCGACAGGAAATAGCTGCCGCCTACATCAGGGAAGTAGCCGATAGCCACTTCCGGCATCGCCAGGCGACTGCGTTCAGTGACGACCCGCAGATCCGCGCCTTGTACCAGGCCCATGCCGCCGCCGAGGACGAAGCCGTCCATCAGTGCCACGACCGGTTTACGGTAATGGTGGATGGCCAGGTCAAGGGCATATTCCTCCACGAAGAAATCCTGGTGCAGGGTGTCGCCGTTCTTGAAGCTGTCGTACAGCGAGCGGATATCGCCGCCAGCGCAGAAGGCTTTTTCGCCGGCGCCACGCAGCACCACGGCATAAACCTGCGGGTCATCCGCCCACGCCTGCAGCTGCGCCGTCAACTGGCGGACCATGTCGAGGGTGATGGCATTCAAGCCGGCGGGGCGATTGAGGGTGAGGTGGCCGATATGGTTACGCACTTCACTCAGTACTTCCTGCTGAATATCGGCGTGGCTTGCTTCGGATGAAACCTGAGCAGTCATCACTAACTCCCTGCTTTTATTGTTCTTTGTATAAATGTTCGCGGACGAACCATCCCGTGATCGTACCAGTGCAAATTTGCCCCGTACAACCCGGAATCATGCAGGTCGTTTTTGCATTTATGCCGTAGGGATCAAGCCACGCGATTGGCCAGGACCTCACCGATACTGCGACGTCGTGCATGGCCTTCTGCTGCGTGAATCAGTTGTTCCAGCTCGGTGGGCTCGACATCGTAAAATTGCTCCATTTCGGCCAGCGCCAGCTTGAGGTCGGCCGCTGTAATCGATGGATCGCTCACGGGCTGAATGCCGAGGACGACAGGAGCAGGTTCGGCCAGCCCCTTGGGATAACGTGTGCGCGTGGCATTGTTATAGAGCAGTGCGCATCCCAGCAGAGCGCCGGCACCCAGCATGACCGGCGCCAGTTCATACCAGCCCAGGGTAATGGACGCAGGGTCGGCCAACACCAGGGTCATGGCCAGGCCACCGGCCGGTGGGTGCAGGCAACGCAGCCAACAGATCAGTATTACCGTCATGCCCGCCGCCAGGCACGCGCTACCCAGGGTTCGCCCCAGTACCCGTGCCACCAGCAATGCAACGATGCCGGCACACAGGTAACTGCCCATGATCGACCATGGCTGGGCCAGCGCTCCCGATGACACCGCAAACAGCAACACGGCCGAAGCGCCAAGGGGGCCGAGCAAATGCAGGGCAACCTCCATGCCGAATACCTGGGCGCAAGCCCAGACACTGAACATTGTGCCCAAGGCCATGCCGATGCCGGCACGACTCCATTCAGCGGGGCGGGTGTTGATTGCAGCGGGTAACCAGCGAGCGAGCATTAAAGACGATCCATAAACGGCGGGCGAAAAAAAAGGCCTGCCTGGTTTCCCGGTGCAGCCCTTTGAACGTTCCAACATTTGGGGGAGGAACCCGTGCAGTGTGCCGAGGTTGGTCTGATCGCACCACTGCATATTAATGAGGGTTAAACGCAAATATTATGCAGTTAAAGGGTGTCTCCGAACGTAATGGGGCCTGCCACAGTGGACGCTGGTGTGCAGATTTTGCCCAGCACCCGGTTATTGGCCTCTTCATTGAACAAGCGCTCATGCAGGTCTTCGCGCAATTTGGCGTCGTTGGCCAGTGGCCCCTTCAACGCCACCAGCGCGTCGCGCAATGCCATCAAACGATCCAGTCTTGGTAAAGGTACATTCAACAGTTCCTCTCGCACGGCATTGTCCTCTCAATGAAGTAAGCCATCGCGCGTGGGCAGCCTACAGAGTCCTTGTAGTTATGGCGTGCCTTGACCCAAGCGCTTTCGGGACAGCCCTGACGATCGGGTGGTAGATACTTAATGCACGTGGCAGCGAGTCTACCGTCGGGTTCCAGGCACAGGAAGGGAAAGTGCACCAGCTATTACGCAAAGGAATGTAGGCGTTTTCTTGGTGCCTGTGATGAAAGACGCCCACCGGTTAACGAGTCGACGTTCTTTCTTACAACGCCCCTAGAAAAGTGCTCATGGCACCGTGGTTTTTACCAAATGCAGCAATACGTAAGGGTTCTTGTCGAACTCGCCGGTCAGCGTGGGCGTGATCGAACGCAAGCGTGGATCGTCCAGCCCTTCGAAGTCGGCCTGGCTCATGACCAACCATGCCGGGGCCTGGATCGGCTTCAATTCAATGGGCAATTGGGTAAACAGCGGGACCTTGTCACAATCGAAGTTGACCATGAACTTGATGGCTTTGGCGTCTTTACCCAGCGCGTGCAGCACCACGGGCGCCGGTTGCTGCAGGACTTGAGCCTTGACGGCGAGGCTGAACGTGCGGGTGTCGTATAACCGACGCTCCAGGGGTTCGACCACCAGGATGTAGGTTGTCCAAAGGGCCAGCACTGCAGCCAGGGCCGGGCCATACGTACGCAGCCGGGACTTGAGCAGTGTCAGCAGCGCCAGGATCTGAAGCAGACCAAGCACGGCGAAGATCACTTCAAGGTGGGCCAGCGGCTCCGGATAACGCCGCCGTGCGGCTAGCAGGCCAATCACCAACAGCGTCGGCAATAGCGTCCAGACGCCCAGCATCAGGCCGCGCAGCCAGGCAAACAGTCGCCCCTGTGTCGCCTGGAACGGATACGCGGCAATGATCGCTGCCATCGGCAACATCGGCAGGATATAGCGCGCTTTTTTTGCCTGTGGCACCGACAGGCCCACCATCACCAGCACACCCGCGGCTGCGCAATACAACACCAGCTTCAATGCCGGATCCGGTGTGCGCCGCCCGCCGATCATGACAGCCGCCAGTACCAACACTGCCAGCGGATAAGCCAGCGCGTAGTTACCCATGGAGCTGGTGAAGTAATACAGCACACCGCCGGAGCCTTCGCTGCCATCCATGCGCCCCAGAAACTGCATACGAATCACGTCATGCATGAAGTCTTCGCCGCCGCTGAGCTTGGCCAGTAGCAGCAACAGACCGACGCACGCCGCCAGCAGCGCCAACGCCAGCAGGCCGAAACTGAACAGGCGGCGCCACTGGCGGTTGATCAGGTAATAGCTGCACAACACGCCTGTGGGGATCACCAGGCCAATCGGCCCACGCAGTGCAAACCCGAGCAGCAGCAACACAAACACCCAATGCAAGCGCTTGGCAGCAGCGAAGTGATCATGGGCATAGCCCAGATAGAACACCGCCAGGGTCACGGCGGCGAGCATCTGGTCCAGGGAGACCGCGCGGGTTTCGCTGACAAAGGTGCTGCTGAGCAGCAACATTGCCAGGCTCAACAGCCCCCAGCGCGGGGAGTAGGGCGCAGTCAGGCGGTAGACCAGCATTACGATCACTGCTGACGCGACCGCGGTGGGCAGCCATGCCGTCAGGCTGGTGACCTGGCCCAATGGCAACGACAGCAGCCAGGTCAGCAGCGTTGAAGTCGCCAGGTAGTCGGCATACGGTTGGCCGTAGGTCGTGGGGAAGAAACCTGGTCCGTGGCGCAGCATTTCCTGGGCAAACACCACGAAGCGTGAATCAAAGCCAATAATTGCCTGGTGCCAGTTGCCGGCGATAAACAGCACCAGCGCCAAGAGCCCAAGCCCCAGTGACTGGCGGCGGATTGTGGCGCTCTGCATGGATGGGAAAGCCTTGTTCACCTAGCCGACATCCCTGACCTGTTCCACCCAGTTTTGCTGGGGAATCGGCAACTCGCAGGAATCGCCACGGCCAATGGGGAAATACTTGAAGCCTTTGCGTGTCAGGCGTTCGCCGTCATACAGGTTGCGGCCATCGAAGATCACCGGGGTTTTCAAGCGCTGGTGAATCAGGTCGAAGTCCGGCGCCTTGAATTGCTGCCATTCGGTGCACACGATCAGCGCATCGGCGCCGCCCAGGGTGGACTCCGGGGTGCCCATCAGCATCAGGCGCGGGTCGTCGCCATAGATCCGCTGGGTTTCCTGCATGGCTTCCGGGTCGAAGGCGCGCACATTGGCACCGGCGGCCCACAAGGCTTCCATCAGCACGCGGCTGGGAGCGTCGCGCATGTCATCGGTGTTGGGCTTGAAGGCCAGGCCCCACAGGGCGAAAGTCTTGCCCTTCAGATTGCCTTTGAAGAACGCATTGATGCGCTCGAACAGCTTGCTCTTCTGGCGCTGGTTGATGGCTTCCACTGCTTCGAGCAGGTCGCTGGAGCAGTTGGCTTGCTTGGCGCTATGGATCAAGGCACGCATGTCTTTGGGGAAGCACGAGCCGCCGTAGCCACAGCCTGGGTAGATGAAGTGGTAGCCGATTCGCGAGTCGGCACCAATGCCCAGGCGCACCGATTCAATATCGGCGCCCAGGTGCTCGGCCAGTTCGGCAATCTGGTTGATGAAGCTGATCTTGGTGGCCAACATGCAGTTGGCAGCGTACTTGGTCAGTTCGGCGCTGCGCAGGTCCATAAAGATGATGCGGTCGTGGTTGCGATTGAACGGCGCGTACAGGTCGCGCATGACCTCACGTACTTCCTCGCGCTCGCAGCCAATGATGATGCGGTCCGGGCGGCGGCAGTCGGCAACGGCCGAGCCTTCCTTGAGGAATTCCGGGTTGGAGACAATATCGAACTCCAACTGACGGCCAGCGGCATTCAGGTTCTTTTGGATATGAGCGCGCAGGGTGTCACCGGTGCCGACCGGCACGGTGGATTTCTCCACCAGAATCACCGGCTGCACGCGATGGCGGGACACGGCGTCACCCACCGATAGCACGTATTTCAGGTCGGCAGAGCCGTCTTCATCCGACGGCGTACCCACGGCGATGAACAACACTTCACCGTGCTCGACAGCGAGTTTTTCGTCGTAGGTAAAATGCAGGCGTCCGCTTTCCAGGTTGTCCTTGACCATCGCGGCCAGGCCCGGCTCGAAGATGGTCACGTGACCTTTCTGGAGCGACTCGACCTTGCTCTTGTCAACGTCCATGCAAATGACATCGTGACCGACTTCGGCTAATACAGTGGCCTGTACCAGACCAACGTAACCACTACCAAATACGCTGATTTTCATGGGGTATTCCTGGGACTTGAGGTGCAAGCACGACGAGAGTTGATAACCAGTACGCCGAGGATGACCAAGGCCACCCCCAGGGTTTTTGAAAGCGAGAAAGCTTCGTTGAACACCGGCAGGCTGGCGGCCAGCAGGTAGACCAACGCGTAGCTGATGCTGAGCAGCGAGTAGGCACGGCCCAGAGGCAAATGCTTGAGTGCGCCAAGCCAGCAGAGCATCGACAGCGCGTAGGCAATGATCGCCAGGATCACCACGCCCAGGGCACTCAGGTCGATGCTGTTGCGGGTGAAGGCGGCCAGCCACTCGGTGGGCAAGGGCAAGCGCGTCATGCTCCAGCGCATGCCCAGTTGGGCGACACTCACCAGGCCGACACTGCCCAGGGCCAGGGCGAAACCCTTTATGCGGCTCATACCTGGCGCCCCAGCAGCACGACGCCGGCAATCACCAGCCCCACACCCAGCCAGTGGCGGCCATCAATGGGTTCGTGAAATACAAAGCGCGCCATCAGCGTGACCAGCACAAAATTCAGGCTGAGCATGGGGTAGGCAATCCCCACTTCCAGGCGTTGCAATACCAGCAGCCACACCAGCAGGCCCAGGCCCAGGCACACCAGCGCTGACCATAACCACGGCGAACGCAGCTTCAATGCCCAGCCTTGAGGCAGGTTCCGCCAGCTTTCCACGGCGAACTTTTGCGAGACCTGGCCCATGCAGGTGAGCAAGCAGGCTGTGAGCAACAGCAGCAGGGTGGTCATGGCGCGACCTGCGGGAAAATCAGGATCACGATCTTGCCTTGGGCATAACGCTTGCCATCGGTGGGCAGCAACGCGAGCTCGTCCTTTTCGCCCTGGCTGTTGACGCGCATCACCACACCTACGGCCCCGGTGCGGCGGGTTTGCGCCATCCACGCCTGGATCGCGTTACGGTCGACCAGCCGATGGGCCGTGTCGGCGTAGGCCAGCCCGTACTTGACCTCGCCCGAGGTGTTGTAAAGCGTGATATCCGGTCGTTTGAGGCGCCAGGACAGTGCAGAAGCAGCGCCCAGATCATTGCTCAACAGGGCGACAGTGGGCTGTAATTCCTCGATGTGATCGATGATGAACTGGTCCGGGGTCTTGTTATAAACCACCGAATGGGGCAATGCCGCAGGCACCAATACCACGAGTAGCCCACTGCCAATCAGGGGCGCGGCCCACAACGTCAAGGGCCGTGCCGCTTGTAGCAGGTTGACCACGATCCAACCGAACAGGAAGATGAACACCAGCACCAGGCTGAAGGTTTCCTCACCCGGCTCGTACACCGGTTTTTTCAACTGGAACCAGCTGAGGGCCAGCAATACCAGCACACCGATCGCCAGGTTCAGCCAGCCATTGATGCGCAGGACGCGACCGTGGCCTTGCTTGAGCTTGTCGCTCAAGGTCGAGCCCATCAGCAACGCCAGGGGCAGCATGCAAGGCATGATGTAGGAGGGCAGTTTGCCCTTGGCCAGGCTGAAAAACGCCAGCGGCATCAACAGCCATAGCAGCAGGAATGCGGTTTTCGGCGCGCGCTTTTGCAGCCATGCCTGCTTGAGCGTGGACGGCAACAGGGCTACCCACGGTAGCGCGAACGCTATCAGCAGCGGCAGGTAATACCAGAACGGCTCAGCGTGCTGGGCATCTTCCCCGGCAAAGCGCTGGATGTGCTCGTGCCAGAAAAAGAAATGCCAGTAGTCCGGTTCTTGCAGGTGCACAGCCAATGCCCACGGCACGCTGACAGCAATTGCAACCACCACGGCCACGCCGCCAAACGTGCACAACTCACCCAGGCGTTTTTGCCAGAGGGCGTAGGGCAGGGCGATCAATACCGGCAGCAACCAGGCCAGGAAGCCCTTGGTCATGAAGCCCATGCCGCACGCGAAACCCAACAGCGCCCAGGACCACAGTCGGCCGCGCCGCGTGCTGCTGTCAAAGCAGAACCACAACGCCACGCCGGTCAGGTTGACCCAGAAGGTGAACTGCGGGTCCAGGTTGGAATAACCACCGAGGGCCGCCACGCTGACGAAGCTCATGTACAGCAGGGTGCTGACCAGGCTTTTGTGCGGGTCGTTCCACAAGCGGCGGGATACCAGGTAAACCAGCACAATGCTCAAGGCGCTGCTCAAGGCCGAGGCAAACCGCACGCCGAACAGGTTCTGCCCGAAAATCGCCTGGCCCAGCGCAATCATCCAGTAGCCCGCGGCGGGTTTTTCGAAGTAACGAATGCCCATGAAGTGCGGTGAGGCCCATTTGCCGGTCAGCAGCATTTCCTGGCTGATCTGCGCATAGCGGGTTTCATCGGGAATCCACAGGCCATGGGTGGCCAGCGGCAGCAGGTAAAACGCGGCAAACGCCAGCAGGAGCAGGGGCAAGGCCCAGCGACGAATCATGCCCGCTGTACTCCCAACCAACCCTCGCGGCCGCTCAATGCGCCGCGCACCAGTTTTTGTTGGGGCAGGGTGGTTACATCTGCGGGCAGAAGATCACCCAAGGGTTTGAAATCAATGCCGCGTTGCCCTGCCTGGGCGAGCAACTGGCGAAAATCATTGGCCATCAGAATCCCTTCAACTTCTGCGTGGATTGTGTAGACGTTCAGCTTCGCTGCGCTGAACCGGTCCAGGATGAAGCGGTTGAAATCATTGGCAGCCACCACCGGCCCGACGACTTCGTCGAAGGTCGGCAGGTCTACCGGAATTTGTGGGGTGCCCGCGCTGCCATCGGCCAGTGTCGGTCGAAACAGGCTGCTGCCCCGGCAATCACTGTTGTAGCGAAAATTGAAGCCTTGCTTGGCTTGCACCACGCGTTCGTCGGCGCGCCACCCTGCGGCGGCTGAACAGTCCACGCGCTCGCCTAGGATGTCGCTCAAAGTCTGCACACCACGCCGAATCTGCTCGACCAGCTGTGCCTCGCTCCAACGCCCAGTGTTGGCCTGCCAGCCATGGTGATCCCAGGCGTGCAGGCCGACTTCATGCCCGGCGGCCTTGGCCTGGCGCATCAGATGCCCCAGGTCGCGGCCGATCGGCTTGCCGGGCCAGGCGGTGCCGGCCAGCAAGATGTCCCAGCCATACAGGCCGGCGGCGTTGGAACGCAGCATCTTCCACAGAAACTGTGGCCGAATCAGGCGCCACAGATGGCGGCCCATGTTGTCCGGGCCGACACTGAAGAAGAACGTCGCCTTTACCCCGGCTTCATCCAGGGATTCGAGCAGCCGCGGCACACCTTCACGGGTACCACGGTAGGTGTCGACGTCGATGCGAAGACCTGCCTGCATTACTTTTTATCCGCAATTTCAAGCATGGCTTCATGCAGGAAGAAATCCAGGGTGTTGCCGATGGTTTCACTCATCTGCACGCTCGGTTCCCAGTTCAGCAGGCGCTTGGCGTTTTCGATGCTCGGTTTGCGGTGCGCCACGTCCTGGTAGCCTGTGCCGTAGAACGCCTTGCTCTCGACGTCGCGGAAACCGGCGAACGGCGGGAAGTTGTGGCGCAGCGGGTGAGCCTCGAACTGACGCAGCAGCTCTTCGCCCAACTGGCGGATGCTGGCTTCGTTTTCCGGGTTGCCGATGTTGATGATCTGGCTGTCGCACACGCCATTGTCGTTATCAATGATGCGCGCCAGCGCTTCGATGCCGTCGGCAATGTCGGTAAAGCAACGCTTCTGCTCACCACCGTCGAACAGACGGATCGGGGTGCCTTCCACCAGGTTCAGGATCAATTGGGTAATGGCGCGGGAGCTGCCGATACGCGCAGAGTCCAGGCGGTCCAGACGCGGGCCCATCCAGTTGAACGGACGGAACAGGGTGAACTTCAGGCCCTTGTCGCCGTAGGCCCAGATCACTCGGTCCAGCAGTTGCTTGGACACCGAGTAGATCCAGCGCTGCTTGTTGACCGGGCCGACCACCAGGTTGGAGGTGTCTTCATCGAAATACTGGTCCTGGCACATGCCATAGACTTCGGAGGTCGAGGGGAAGATCACACGCTTGTTGTACTTGACGCAGTAGCGCACCAGCTTGAGGTTTTCTTCGAAGTCCAGTTCGAACACACGCAGTGGGTTACGGGTGTATTCGATTGGCGTGGCGATGGCAACCAATGGCAGGACCACGTCGCATTTCTTGATGTGGTACTCGATCCACTCGGTGTGGATGCTGATATCGCCTTCCACATAATGGAAATTCGGGTGGCTGCGCAGGCGCTCGATGGCGTCGGAGCCGATGTCCAGGCCATAGACTTCGTAACGGTCGTCACGCAGCAGGCGCTCGGACAGGTGGTTACCGATAAAGCCGTTTACGCCCAGGATCAACACGCGGGTACGACGTGGCTTGCGGCCAGACTCGGCGCCGCGCAGTACTGAGCCATCCACCAGGCCCAGTTCATCGGCCAGGGCCGGACCGGCCAGGTACAGGCCGTTTTCGTTACGCTGGCCAAACTTGATGACCAAGGAGTCTTCACCGCAGGCAATACGCAGCGGGTTGACGCTGATCACACGGCCTGGCGCCAAACCGTCGTTACCCTTGACCACGTCGGCTTGCCATACGATCAGCTTGTGCTCGCCCACTGCGCAGAAGGCGCCCGGGTACGGCTGCGTCACCGCGCGCACCAGGTTGAACAGTTGTTCGGCAGGCTTTTTCCAGTCCAGCTTGCCATCGGCGGCAGTGCGGCGGCCAAAATAGGTGGCTTGGTTTTCGTCCTGGGCGGTTTCGGTGAGCTTGCCCAGGGCCAATTGTGGCAGCGCGTCGCGCAGCAAGGCTGTGGCCGCATCACGCAACTTGGCGTGCAGGCTCAGGCCGGTATCGGTGCGGTCGATGCTGACTTTCTGCTGGGCGAGGATGGCGCCGGCATCGGCACGCTTGACCATGCGGTGCAGGGTGACGCCGGTTTCGGTTTCGCCGTTGACCAACACCCAGTTGGCCGGGGCGCGGCCACGGTATTTAGGCAGCAACGAACCGTGCAGGTTGAACGCGCCTTTGCGAGCGATGGCCAGCAGCGGTTCGCTCAGCAGGTTGCGGTAGTAGAAGGAGAAGATGTACTCCGGGTTCAACTTGGCGATGCGCTCGACCCACAGCGGGTGGTTGGCGTCTTCCGGGGCGTGCACCGGGATGCCATGGCGTGCGCAGAGCTGGGCCACGGAGCCGTAGAAATTGTTTTCCTTGGGGTCATCGGCATGGGTGAACACGGCAGCAATGTCGTAACCCGCACCGAGCAGGGCTTCAATGCCTGCACAGCCGATATCGTGGTAAGCGAAGACAACAGCTTTTGAACTCATGACTGAACCTGATCGGAAGGAGAAGTAGAAGTATGGGAAGACACCAGGCCGTCAACGACGACGACTGGAGTCGGTGCTGCCGGCTGGTTGCGCAGCACTTTTTCAATAAAGAAGCGCGGGCGGGCGCGTACATCGCTGTACATGCGGCCCAGGTATTCGCCCAGCAGGCCCATGCCGATGAACTGGCCACCGGTAAACACGAACAGCACCGCAAACAGCACGAACAGACCATCACCCGCCCAATCGGCGCCGAAGGCCAGGCGCATGACGATCAGCGCAAAGGCGAACAGCACGCCCAACGCCGCGAGGCTGAAACCGACGATGGACAGCAGGCGCAATGGTGTGGTGGTCATGCAGGTCAGCAGGTCGAACATCAGGCTGATCAGGCGCATGGCGCTGTATTTGGACTCGCCGTGCTCACGCTCGGCGTGGTGCACGAGGATTTCCGTGGTATGGCGGGCAAAGCCGTTGGCCAGGATCGGGATGAAGGTGCTGCGTTCACGGCAGGCGAGCATGGCGTCGACGATGGTGCGGCGGTAGGCACGCAACATGCAGCCGTAGTCGGTCATGGCCACGCCGGTAGAGCGCTGCACGGCCAGGTTGATCAAGCGCGACGGCCAGCGACGGAACGCCGAGTCCTGGCGGTTGTTACGCACCGTGGCGACCACGTCGTAGCCCAGGGCAGCTTGCTCAACCAGGCGCGGGATCTCTTCCGGCGGGTTCTGCAAGTCGGCGTCGAGGGTGATTACGACTTCGCCACGGCACTGTTCGAAGCCGGCCATGATAGCGGCGTGCTGACCGTAGTTGCGGTTGAGGATCACCGCTACAACATGGCTGCCTTCTTCGGCGGCGGCGTCTTCGAGCAGTTGGGCCGAATTGTCGCGGCTACCGTCATCCACCAGGATGATTTCGTATTCGTAGGCCAGCTGCTTGCAGGCTGCCGTGGTACGACGCAGCAGCTCCGGCAGGCTCTCTTGTTCGTTGTAGACCGGGATAACGATCGACACGCAATGAATAGGGTAGGGTTTCAAAGTTTCATGACCTCGGCTGGAGCAACTTGACGCGTGAAAACAGCAGCAATTATTGGGCAGAACTACAGCCCGCAGATGACAACGCGGCGCTAAAGATAAAGCGTAATCAACAGGTTAGTCGATAAATCACGGAATGCCCTGAAGTACTGCTTACAAGGTTAAGCGCAAATGTGTGCAACGAATATGAAAGGCGGATGAAAAACTCGTTTATTTGACAGGTAGACAGCTAGGGTTCAGCTAAGTAATCAAGGCGTTACATGTGCAGGCCGGATGGTCAGATCGGAACGCTGTGCTGGGCGTTTGGTTCAATTCGGGCGCTCCCGCTAGGCCAATGCCAGTGATTGAACAATCTTCTCTGCATTGGCGCTCAAGTGCCGGTAAAGTAAGCCATCTCTTGCCAGGGTACTCGGATGAATAGCGTGCAGCTTTTGCGCGGCCAGTTGCGGCCTGCGTTGATGGGATTATTGATGACGATGGCCTGTGTCACCAGCGTACGCGCTGATGAAGGGATCGCACTGACCAGCATCGAACAGGTGCCGGAAGGTGTGGAAGTGCCCGGCAAGCAAGTCGCTGCTTATACCTGGGATGACCTTCAGGGCAAGAACCTGCTGGTACTCGCCGAGCAGGTCAGCGAGCGGGAGGATGATGGCACCCAGTCGGCGTTTGTTTACGCAGCGCAGTACCTGCTTAAGGGCGATCGCCCCAAGCGCGTCTGGATGCTGCACGACGACGTGCAACGCTGCGAGTTCGACGCCAGCCTGCGCTTTGATCAGGCGGCCACCAAAGTCACCGACCTGCTGCGCGACGGCAATACCCAGGTCACGGTCGGTTATTCGCGCACCTGTACCAGTGATGTGAGCCCCAATGAGTTCAAGCTGATCATGCGGGTCGGCAAGTCCGGCAAGTATCGCCTGCGCGGCCTCGATCGCGTCGGCGCCAGTTGGTGGGACGAAGATGCCGGTGCCCTGCGCGGCATGCCGTTGCCCACTGACTGCAGCGTCGAGGCCCAACAGAAGTTGGTCAGCCAGTACAAGGAGCAGGGCACCGAACTGCCACTGCCAGGCTGCTATGGCGACGAGAAGGACTTTGCCAAGGCCCCGGCTGGCTACCTGACGTTTATGCGTGGGCATTGGTTTGCGCTGATGCAGCGACAGGACGCTGACTGGAGCCAGTCCCTGGCGCAACCGCAGGAACCGGCAGAGGAAGTCGAATTGGCGCCGTGATTTTGTGCCAGGGCCGCGCCTGGGTTAGACTCAGTCTTCGCCAACCCACTAAATACATCGATTAATCAATGAGTTGATTGATGTATTTAATCCAAAGGCTGATCCCTTGACCGAGACTATCCGCAACCCGCTGACCCTCTACCTCACTCGCCTGGCGCCCTCCAGCCAACTGACCATGCGCTACGTGCTGCAGGATGCCGCCGACCGCCTGGGTTTCGAAGACCTCAACCTCGAAGACATCGACTGGCATCTACTGCAACCCGAACACGTCGTCGCACTGGTGGCCGCATTGCGCGAGGACGGCTATGCGCCGAATACCTCATCGCTGTATGTGAATGCGATACGTGGGGTGATGAATGAAGCGTGGCGCATGAGCTTGATCAGCCAGGATCACCTGTTGAAGATGCGCTCGGTCAAGGCTGCCGCCGGTACGCGCCTGGGGCAGGGCCGCAACCTGCGTCGTACACTGATCCGCGAGATGCTCGATGTATGCGCAGCCGATCCTCGGCCCCAGGGCCTGCGGGATGCCGCGGTGATCGGCCTGTTGTATGGCTCCGGGATGCGCAAGTCGGAATCGGTCAATCTCGACCTCGCGCAGATCAATTTTGATCAGCGCAGCCTGCGGGTGATCGGCAAAGGTAATAAGGAACTGATCAAGTACGCGCCGGACTGGGCGTTCGCAAAACTGCGGGCGTGGCTTGAGTTTCGTCGTGAACAACTCAAGGAAGGTGAGCAGGACGACACCTTTCTGTTCAACCGTATCCGCCGGGGCAGCCACATCACGCGCGAACGCATTACCAAACATGCGATTTATTACATTGCTCGGCAGCGCGGTGATCAGGTGGGTGTAAAAATCATGCCCCATGATTTCCGCCGTTCGTTCATCACCCGAGTGATCGAAGAGCATGATTTGTCGATCGCCCAGAAACTGGCGCATCACACCAATATCCAGACCACCGCCAGCTATGACGTACGCGACGACAACGAGCGGCGCAGGGCAGTGGACCGCTTTGATCTGTGAGCTGGACGGGGTAGGGCAAGCCTCAGGAGGAGGGCGGGACGCTTGAGGCCAGGTGCGCCGGCAACCGGCGCAAGGTCCACAGCGTGGTGAGCATCGCGGCAAGCGCACATAGCGCAATGCCGATCAACATCGGTGCAGGAGTATGGTCGGCGAACACGCCCACCAGGGTCATCGAAACGGCCGCGGTAACCATCTGGATCGCGCCAAGCAAGGCAGATGCAGAGCCTGCCACCGCGCCATGATCTTCCAGCGACAGCACACCTGCCGCCGGCAGCAACAGGCCGAGAAAACCGAACCCGACAAACAGCAGGCCCATCATCAAGGACAGGCTATCACCCCAGAATGTGGTGGCTGCCAACAGGGCCATGACCGTGGCTACTGCGACCACCGACCAACGAATAAGCGGCGCCAGACCAAACCGTGCGCTCAGGCGTGCGGTCAGTTGGCTCATGGCAAAAAACGAGGCGGCGTTGAGGGCAAAACACAGGCTGAACTGCGTCGGTGTCAGGCCGAAATATTCGATGTATACGAAGGGCGCGCTGCCGATAAATACAAAGAAGGTCGCAAGGCCAAACCCGCACACCACCGATAACCCGGTGAATACCGGGTCGCGCAACAGCGCTCCATAACTGCCGAATGCATTGCCCAGGGTCTTGCCCAAACGGCGTTCGGCCGGGTGGGTTTCCGGTAGTTGCACGATGGTCATGACCAGGCACAGCACGGCGACCACCGCCAGCACAGCAAATACTTCGCGCCAACTCCAGATCGAAATCACCAGGCTGCCGGCCAGCGGCGCGAGGATTGGCGAAACACTCATCACCAGCATCAGCAAAGCCATCAGGCGCGCTGCCTCATGGCCGGTGTACAGGTCGCGCACGATCGCCCGCGGGATCACCATCCCCGCACAGGCACCGAACGCCTGTATGGCACGAAATCCAATCAATACTTCGATGGTCGGCGCCAATGCGCAGCCGATACTGCCAACGGCAAAGATCACCAAACCCGCATAAATCGGCAGTTTGCGCCCGAACACATCGCTGATCGGCCCGTAGAACAACTGGCACACACCAATGACCATGAAAAACACGGTGAGGCTCATCTGCACCGCCGCCGGTGAGGCCCCAAGGCTTGCGCCCAGGGTTGGCAGCGCGGGCAGGTAGATGTCGATGGCAAACGGGCCGACGGCGGTGATCAAGCCCAGCAGCAGGGCGAGATGGGCGATACTTCGAGACATTTGGCAGGTCCGGCTGGAGCAAAGGACGGCCAGCTTAAGTGAAACGCGCAGATCCGCAAACTTAGGCTTCACTAACAAGGAGTTGTTGCCGATACAGCTAACAGTGAGCACTTGAACGGTTGGATTCCCAACCGATGGTCCTGGCACGGGGATACCAGCATGACGATCAAATTACGCTTGATGCTGTTGATTGGGACCGGATTGCTCACCGCCTTGATCATGAGCCTGGCCAGCTATTTGGGAAATACCCGGATGGGCGATGCGGTACAGGAAAATGACGTCAGCATGACCGTGCTGCGCAATCACATGGAAGCCGACATGATGCACGACGCCCTGCGTGCCGACGTGCTGTCGGCCATGTTGGTGGGGCTAGGCAAAAGCACCAGCACACCGGCCCAGGTCAACAGCTCGCTCAAGGAACATGCCGAACACTTTCGCCAGGTGCTGGCGGACAACTTCAAGCAGCCGTTGGACGATGCAATCAAGGCGAGCCTGGAAAACATCAAGCCCAGCCTGGATACCTATATCAGCGCCGGTGAGCGTATCGTCGCGCTGGCCCTGGACAACCCCGAAGCCGCCCGTGGGGAGCTGGAGACCTTCAATGCCGCGTTCAGTCGGCTGGAAGATCAAATGGCGGCCTTGAGCGAACTGATCGAAAACAAAACTCAACTGACCAGTATCGGTACCCGACAAACCATCAGCCACGCCAATTGGACCCTGGCCGTGGTATTGATCGCCAGCCTGTTACTGCTGCTGGCACAAGGGCGCTGGGTGATCCTGAGCATCATGGGGCCACTGCGTACCGCCATGGGCATTGCCGACAGCATTGCCCATGGCAACTTGAGCGAACCGATTATCGAGCCCAGAAATCACGATGAAGCCAGTGCGCTGATTCGCAGCCTGGCCACCATGCAGCGGGATTTGCGCGGCATGATTGAAGTGGTTCGCAGCAACGCCCACGGCGTCAATGGCATGAGCGAACAACTGAGCCAGGGTTGCCATGAAGTCGCAGGCAGCAGTCAACAGCAAAGCGCCGCCGCCAGCACCATGGCCGCCGCCGCCAGCGAAATGACTGCCAGCATCGAGGAAATCACTCGCCACGCCCAACGCGCTCTCGACATGGCTAACCAGGCAGAAACCCTGGCCAAGGACGGCGGCCGCGTCATTCACCAGGTTGTCAGCGACATGGATGGCATTGCCCGTTCAGCGCAGCAATCGGCCCAAGTGATCCGCACACTGGACAAGGAGTCCGAGGCGATCTACAGCATTATTCAAGTGATCAAAGGCATCGCCGACCAGACCAACCTGCTGGCCCTGAACGCCGCCATCGAAGCCGCCCGTGCAGGTGAGCAGGGCCGCGGCTTTGCAGTCGTCGCCGATGAAGTACGCAGCCTGGCCGGACGCACCAGCGCATCCACGCAGGAGATCGCCAGCATGGTCGGGCGCATCCAGCAGAACACCCGGGAAGCGGTGACCAGCATGGAGGAGGGCGTTGCTCAAGTGGACAAGGGCATGGCCGTTACCGCCGAAGTGGAACGCGCCATTCGCGAGATCCTTCAGGCCACACTCAGCACCACCGAATTGGTCAACGATATTTCCCGCACCATCAGCGAGCAAAGCCTGGCCAGCAATGAAATTGCTCACCAGGTGGAGATGATTGCTGGTATGTCGCAAAACAACAGCCGCGTGATTGGAGACACGGCGTCAACGACGGATGAATTGTCGAGTCTGGCGGGGAAGCTTTCGCAGTCGGTGGATCGGTTCAGGTTGTGAACCGATCTATCTAGTTATAACTCAACTAAATAGTCATTTAGTTTAGTTATATGCATTGATTATATTGTGAGGGCAGAGCCAGCTCATCTTTCACGCTAGTGTGGGTACATGCACGATACTTTACATTTGAGCATCATAAAGGGACGGTCTATATGCGGGGAAGGCTTACGTCAGGTCTATGGGTGGCATGTTTCGTGATCAGTGCCCCGGCGCTGGCGGATGAACTGCCGCGTAGCGAGCAGATAAAAGCTTTCCGCGCTGCAGGATTTAACCAAGAGACGTCGGAGTGCGAAATCGAGACAACCGGTAGCTACACGCCGGCAACCATGGAGCTGATCAAGGACCTGAACGGCGACGGTCGGCCGGATGCGTTGATTACCGAAGGCAGCACTGACTGTTATGGGCAAGCGGGTACTGGATTTTATCTAGTCAGCCAGCAGACTGACGGTCACTGGAAGCTCATGCTCAAAGAAAGCGGCGTCGCGGAGTTTCTCGCTAGCAAAGGCAGTAATGGTTGGCCTGATGTCGAGGTCGGCGGCCCGGGCTCTTGTTTTCCAGTAATGCGTTATGACGGCCAACGTTATCGATTTCACCACAGCGTGGGTGAACAGTGTGCCGACTTGCCGTAAATGCCCGGTGGCCCAAGGGTCAAACGGAGGCAGGTCAGCGAGATGGCTGCTTTTTAAATCTGGCGCGCTGTGGTCTAAGTCGCTTCGTGAAATGCGCCGAACAGAGGCCCTGAAGGATAGTTCATTTGTTCGCATAATGTATATTATGTTAAATAAAGGATCATGTCATAGAGTGTTATGAGTTACCTAAGGCACTGATTCGACAAAACCGCTTCTGCTGCCCTCTCTCAACGGGCCATGCACTTCGTGTTCATGGCGAGTCCTACTCGTGTTGGCTATCTGAAGGCTCAATTATCGCGGGAATTTTTCGCAGCGTTGAAACAAGCCAGCGTGGATGCGTCCCAGGACGCCTCCACGCTTGGCTTGAGGGTTAAAAGTCCACCGAGGCCGACAGTTGCAGCGTACGTGGCGTACCCAGGCCACCGGACAATCCGCTGCCGTCGCCACCGTTGTACGAACCGATCCAATAAGCACGGTTGGCCACGTTCTCGACATTGGCGCGCAAGGTCACTGGCTTGGACATGACTTTGGTGGTGTAGCGGCCGCCTACATCAAACACGGTGTAGGACGGCAGTTCCATACGATGGTCGTCGGTAACGTAGCGGCTGCCAACGTAGTTGGTGTTGGCGGTCAGGGTCAGCCCCGGCACCATCTCAAGGTCGTATTCGGCGCCCAGTTTGGCGATGATCTTCGGTACGCCGGTCACTTGGTTGCCTTCGTTGGATGTGACCAACGCCTTGGTCAGTTCAGCCTGAGTATAGGACGCGCCGCCCATCAGGCGCAGGCCGGGTTGGACTTCACCGAAGAAACTCCATTCCACGCCACGGTTACGCTGCTCGCCGTTGGTGGCGTAAATATTGGTGATGGGGTCGGTGTAGGCGCTGGGTTTTTCAATCTGGAACACGGCCAGCGTCGTGGCGAAGGTGCCCAGGTCGAACTTGGCGCCGACCTCATACTGCTTGGTCTGGTAAGGGCTGAGGATTTCACCCGAGTTGGCGGCGCTGGTGGGTGCCGTGCCCCCTTGGGACAAACCTTCGATGTAGTTGGCATAGAGCGAAACATCATCGGTGACCTTGACCAGCAACGCTGTCGCCGGCGACACCTTGCTGTCGCTGTAGCGGGACGTCTTGACCCGGGCCGGCGTCAGGCTGGCGCTTTCCACGGTCTGGTTGCGCCAGCCCACGGTCCATTGCACGCGGCCATCGAGGAACGACAGAGTGTCGAGGAACGCAAAGCTTCTCAGCTTGGCTTCGCTGCGGGAGGTGACGGCGCCGTATTTGCCCAGAGGCGGTGTTGCACCGAAGTCGAGGTTGTCGTAGTTGGTGACTACATAGTTGGGGATCATCAAATCCTTGAAGCTCATCTCCGATTTGTACTGGGTGGCTGCCACAGACCAGGCGTGGCCTACCGGGCCGGTGTCGAAAGTGCCCTTGAGGCCGGCTTCACCGGACTTCTGCGTGCCCTGCCCGTCCGAGCGATAAGCCAGCACGTCGATGTCTCCGGCGTTGTTGATCAACGTGTCACGGGTCATCAGGGCATTGCGGCCACCGTCGCGCTGGCCATAGGCGGCAAAGGCGGTGAGCGAGTCATTCAGGTCGACCTCGCCACGGATCAACACGGTTTCGGTGTCGTTGATGGTGTAGGCCCAGTCGGGCGCCAGGGAGTTATCGCCCTTCTTCGGGCTGGGCACTTTATTGACCGTTGGCGAGATGCCGAAAATACCGAAATAGTTGGCGCCATCCAGGCGCTCACGCTGCTTGTAAGCGTCCAGGGACAGGCGTACGCGCTCAGTGCGCCAGTCCAGGCCCAGGGCGTTGAGTTGCATCTTTTGCTGCTGGTCGTCCACGTTGGTGTCGCCATCGCGGTACACGCCGTTGTAGCGGATACCGAACTGGTTCTGCTCGCCGAAGCGCCGGCCCACGTCAGCGTGGGCGCCATACAGCCCGTTGGATTCGTAACTGGTGGTGAGGCGCGTCAGCGGCTCGTCGGCGGCGCGCTTGGGCACCATGTTGATGCTGCCGGCGACGCTGCCATCGGGCGGCATGCCGTTGAGCAGCGCAGACGGGCCCTTGAGCACTTCGATACGCTCGGCCAGTTCGGTCGAGCCGCGCAGGTTCGGCGCCATGCCGGCAAGGCCGTTGAAGGTGATGTCGTTGGCGCTGGTGTTGAAGCCGCGGATGAAGAAGGTTTCGAGGATGGCCCGCTTGGACGGCACGTTGACCGACGGGTCAGTGGCGCCGATTACCGAGCCGATGTCCTTGGCCTGGTGGTTGCGCACGAATTCATCGGTATAGCTGATGGCGTTGAACGGTGTTTCCATGAAGTCCTTGTTGCCCAGCAGCCCGATACGACCGCCCGTGGCGACCTGCCCACCCGCGTACGCAGGTGGCAGGTCGTCGGTGGCGAGCCGCTCGCCGTCGATGATGGTTTCCGACAGCACCAGGCTGTTCTTTTCCGCTTCGGCCCGGACCTGGGTGGCCGGCTCCGGTTCAGGCGCCGCCGACACTGCCGGCGAGCCGCCGCTCAACCCGAGCAGCAAGGCCATCTGCACGGCGCAGAACGTACGGTTCAAGGTAAACGGGAAAGTACGCGGTGTAGCCTGGAATAAATCAGGATGGGCGCGAGTTGGGCGGCCGTGTTCCGACATGCTGGATTCCTTTCGATGCGAAGTATTGAAGTGCATTCACTAGGTTTCCGTACCAGAACTACAAACCCTCAATCTAAATGATAAATATTCCCAAAAAAAGCCGCGACCTGAATGGCAGCGGCTTTGGGTACCACGACGCGTGTCTGGATCAGCCTTTGTAGCCTTCGACCACCTCGTCCGCCATGCGGTTAAGGCAGGTCACACTGGCCGTGCACAGGTACCAGGTCTGGGCGTCGACGAAGACCACCCGGCCGTTGTTCCATGCCTTTGTCTTGCGCAGCAGTGGGTTGTCGAGGCTCTTGAGGTCAAGGGCCGGGCGGTGCTCCATCACTGCCGTGCGGTCGATGATGTACAGAATGTCCGGGTCGGCCTGCTGAATGAACTCATTGGAAATCGGCTGACCATGCAAGCCGGCCTCGATGTCGGTGCTGGCCGGTTTAACGCCCAGAGTGTCGAACACAAAACCGTAGCGCGATTTCACGCCGTAGGAGGTGAAGGCACCATTGTTATGCAGCACGATCAAGGCCTTCTCGGGGCGACCGGCAGTGACTTGGCGGGTCTGCGCGACCTTGGCATCCATTTGCGCCACTTTCTGGCGGGCGAGTTCCGGCTTGTCGAGGATACGTCCCAGCAGGGTCAAATGGGCCTTGGCGGTCTCGATGAGATTGCCTTTTTTGTTGGTCAGGTCCATGTCGTCGTACACGGTTGGAGCGATCTGGCTGAGTTCCTTATAGCTCTGGGCCTGAAGCGGAGAGATCAGGATCAGGTCGGGCTTGAGCGCATGCAGGCGTTCCAGGTTGGGCTGGATGGTCGAGCCCACATCCGCGACATTCGTGTCGTCACGGTAGTGAGTGAGGAAGCTGGTAACGTAGTCCTTGGCGATACCGACCACAGGGGCACCGAGTTGATCCAGGGTGTCGAGCTCGCTCATGTCGAAGGCCACTACACGCTGGGGCAACTGAGTGACCACGGTGGTGCCCAGCGGATGCTCGATGGTGATCGGCGCGTAGGCCGCCTGCGCCACGACTGGGGCCTTGGCCTCTGGCGCCGGTTTGTCACACCCCTGCAGCCCCGCCGCCACGGCCATCGTCAGCAGTAGCGCGTGCATTCTGTTCGTGCGATCAGTGCTCATGTCAGTTCCCTTGAAGGTGATGGGTTGAAGTAGTTGCAAACGAAGCCTTGTTGGCTGTGCAGAATCTCGAAATCCAGGTCGAACAGTTCGCGCAGGTTGGCCTCAGTCACTACCTGGTCGACTGGGCCGTGACGATGGATGGCGCCGCCTTTCATCGCCACGATATGGTCGGAATAATTGGCCGCGAAGTTGATGTCATGCACCACCAGGATCACCGTGCGACCTTGCTCATCACACAAGCGGCGCAAGGCGCGCATGATTTGAACACCGTGCTTCATGTCGAGATTATTGAGCGGCTCATCCAGCAACAGATAATCGGTTTGCTGAGCGATCGTCATTGCCAGGAACGCCATCTGCCGCTGCCCGCCGCTGAGCTCGTCGATGTAACAAAGGCGCAGCGGTTGCAGTGAAAGGAAGTCGATGGCCTCGTCGATCACCACCCGGTCCTGGGCGGTGAGCGCGCCTCGGCTGTAGGGGAAACGCCCGAAGGCCACCAGCTCTTCGACGGTGAGGCGCAGGTTGAAATCCGGCGACTGACGCAAGGTGGCGACGCGCTTGGCGTAGTCGCGTACCGGTACGTCGGCGATGCTGCGCCCGCCCATCAGTACATCGCCACGGGTAGGCGTCAACAGACGGGCGATCAACATCAACAAGGTGGATTTGCCCGCCCCGTTGGGGCCGATCAATGAGGTCACCTGCCCCGGTGGGAACTGCACACTGACGTCACTCAGCACATGCTTGGCGCCATAGGCTTTGTAGACGTGTTGGAGAGAGATCATGCCGTGCCTCGGGTTCGGATCATCAGCGCGAGGAAATACACACCGCACAGCAGGTTGATGAGAATGCTCACGGAGGTGTTGTAGTTGAACCATTGCTCCACCAGATACTGAGCGATGATGAAAATGCCAATAGCAATCGCACAGCCCAGAGGCAAGGTGACCCTGTGCCGCGTGGTGCGGGCCAAGGCATAGGCGATGTTGGCGACGAACACGCCCATGAACGCGGTCGGCCCCACTAGGCTGGTGGACACCGCTACCAGAACGGCGATCAGTGCCAGTTGCAGGCGCACGCTGCGTGGGTAGTCGACCCCCAGGGAAATCGCCTGGTCACGTCCCAGGGCCAACACATCGAGCACCGGCAACGTGCGCTGGGCGATGAAACACACCACCGCCACCAATACGCCCGAATAGATCACCTGCCCCGTTTGCGCCTTGTTGAAGGAGGCGTAGTTGAATCCCTGGAAAATCGAGAACTCCCCGGGGCTGATCTTCAACTGGATGAATTGGGTGAAGGTGCCCATCACCATGCTCAACACCAACCCCAGCAGCAACAGCAGGTACACGTTGTGACTGCCGTCGCGCAACAGCCACCGATGGAGGAGCCACGAATAGCCGAGCATCAACAGCACCGATAACAGCACGTTGCCGTCACGCCCCAGCAGCACCAGGCTCTGGGTACCCAGCACCAGAATCAGCAACGCCTGGAACAACAGATAGATTGCCTCATAGCCCATGATGGCCGGCGTGAGGAGGCGGTTGCCGGCGATGGTCTGGAAAATCACCGACGAATACGCAATGCACACGCCGGCAATGCCCATTGCGGCCAGGCGGGTAAGCCGCTTGGGAATGATGTAATCGAAATCCAGGCCTGAGCCCAGCAACAGGAACCCAAGGGCCAGCAATAACACCAGCAGCCAGGGGCCATAACGGGTAGCCAGGTGTTTCATGCGTACTTCCGGATCAGCAGCACCAGGAACACCACACCGCCAATGCAGCCGGCAGTCAGGCCGATCGGCACTTCGAAGGGGTAGATCAGCAGGCGGCCGAGGATGTCGCAGGCCAACAGCAACGAGGCACCGCACAGGGCGACGATGGGCAGCGTGCGCTCCAGGTTTTCACCGTAGTGCAGGGCAACCAGATTGGGAATCACCAGCCCGACGAAGGGGATCGCGCCCACGGTAATCACCGTGGCGGAGACGGTAACGGCCACCAACATCAAGCCCAGCGCCGCGTTGGCGGCGTAGTTCAGGCCCAGGCTGCTGGCCATGCCCTCCCCCATGCCCAGTACGGTGAAACGATGGGCATACAGGTAGGTCAGCACGACAATGGGCAGGATCAGGTAGATGATCTCGTAATTGCCCTGCACGATCTTCGAGAAATCGCCGAGCATCCAACCCTGCATGCTCTGCAGGATGTTGTGACGGTAAGCGTAGAACTCGGCGACGGCGCTCAGCACGCTGCCGTACATCAGGCCGATCACCGGCACCATTACGGTGTTCTTGAACTGGATGCGCCGGATGATCGCGACATAGATCAGGCTGGCAGCAAAGCAAAAGGCCAAGGCAAACAGCATTCTACCGGCGGCCCCGGCTCCCGGAGCTACCGTCAGGGAAATCAGGATGCCCAGCTTGGCGGCATCCAGCCCACCGCAAGTACCGGGCTCGACGAAGCGGTTACGCACGATCTGCTGCAGGATCACCCCGCACACGGCCAACCCGACCCCGGTGAGGATCAGCGCGGCCAGGCGTGGCAGCCGGCTCGCGGTGAGGGTCAGCCAGGCGTCGTCGGAAAAGCTCAGCAGCTCGACCCACGACACCTGCTTGACCCCCACCATCAGCGACAGGCCGCACAGCACTACAAACAGGACGACTAACGCTGCACGACTCAAGAACCGCCCTCACCCGCGATACGCCAGCCTTTTGCCGCCCTGCGCTGGGCGAGAAAGTGGGCATACAGCCCAGGCTTGGCGCTCAATTGGGCATGGGAACCTTGTTCGCTGAGCTGGCCTTGATCGAGCACCAGGATCTGATCGGCCATGACCACGGTCGAAAGCTGGTGGGCGATAACGATCAGCGTGCGTTTGCAGCGCAGCCGCGCCAGCGCTTCGGCGATGGCGGCCTGGTTCTCGGCATCAAGGGCCGCGGTGGCTTCGTCGACCAGCAGGATCGGTGCATCCTTGATCAGCGCACGGGCAATGGAGATCCGTTGGCGTTCGCCACCGGACAACCGTGCCCCGCCCTCGCCCACCGGCGTGTCCAGGCCCTGGGGCAGTCGCTCGATGATTTCCAGCACGCCGGCTTGTCGCGCGGCTTCCATCACTTCGGCATCGCCGGCCGCGGGTTTGCCGATACGGATGTTGTCGGCAATGCTGCCCTGGAACAGGTAGGCATCCTGGAAGATCTGGCTGATCTGGCCGGCCAGTTGCTCACCGGACATCTGGCGCACATCCACGCCGCCGATGATCACGCGGCCTTGGGTCACATCGAAGAAGCGTGCGATCAAGCGCACCAATGTGGTCTTGCCCGAGCCGGAAGCACCCACCAGTGCGGTCATGCTGCCCGGTTCGATGCGCAGGCTGACATCGCGCAGCACCTCGGGCTGGCCCTCGGCATAAGCGAAGCTGACATTGCACAGCTCGACGGAGCTATCGACAGGTGCCTCGGGTGCCTGTGGCTGCGGCAGTGGCTTGACTGCAAAAATCTCGCGCACGGCGCCCAACTGGCCACGGGCACCGCGCAGCACTTCGCTGTAACCGGCCACTTCCAGCAGCGGGTCGATGAAGCGGCTGACCAGCAATAGCGTAATCATCACGGCGATGACCGAGCCCACTTCCAGACCGGCGCCCAGCAGGTCGCCCAGCCACAGGGTGGCAGCCACCAGCAGCGCAGCAAAACCGGCCTGCACCGCCCACGCATTGAACACCACTGACATCGCCGATACGTGGATCAGATGCTTCGCAGCCTGCTGCTGGCGAGCGATGGCCTGTTCGAGGAACTGTGTACCGCCGTCCTCGCCATTGAAGGCACGCAGTACCGACTGCGCCTGGGCGAACTCGACCATGCGCTGGCTGGTCAGGGCGGCGTTATGCTGGAAGTCGTGGTCGGCTCGCTGCCCCAACCGTGCAGTCAACACGAACACGCCCAGCAACACCGGCAGGGTCGCCAGGGCAACCAGGCCCATTTGCCAGTGCAGGGTGAACAGCGCGATAAGAATCACCACCGGCGTGACCACACCGGTCAACAGTGGCGTGAACACGTGTGCGGGCAACTGCGCCATTTCCATCATGCCCGAAGTCGCCAGATGGCTGAGCCGCGCCGTGTTTTGCGCGCTGAACCAGCCTACGGGCAACTTCGCCACATGGTCGCCAAGGCGGTGGCGGCCGCGCTGGAGCACGGCGATGCCGACGCAGATACCGGCTTTTTCCACGCTGCGTCGCAGCGCCCAGCACACCACTACACCGATGGCCAGCGCGATCAGCCATTGCGCGGCGGCGTGGGTATCACCACCCAGCAGGTGGGTGAGGATCGGCACCAGCATGACAATCGTCACCCCGCAGAGCAGGCCATAGACCAGGGCCATTGCCAGATAGCGGCGCAATACCGAGGCATCTTCGCCGAGCAGTTGAATAAAGGTTTTCAGCATGACGACACCGCCTGTTCCTTGGCTTTTTCATAACCGCCCAACGCCCACAGCCTGGCGTAGCGACCTTTGCGTGCGAGCAACTCGGCGTGGGTGCCTTGCTCGCAGAGGGTGCCGTTGTCGATCAGGATGATCTGGTCGGCGTGCATCACCGTGTCGAGCCGGTGAGCAATCACCATAAGGGTGCGACCCTGGGCGAATCGCGACAGGGCTTGTTGCAGCTTCACCTCATTTTCGGCATCGGCTGCCGCCGTGGCTTCATCCAGTACCAACACGGGTGGGTCGAGCAACACGGCGCGGGCGATGCTGACGCGCTGCAACTCACCGCCGGAGAGCTGTACATCTTCACCGATCACCGAGTCATAGCCCCGTGGCAGGTCCAGGATGCGTTCGTGGATGTTCGCAATACGCGCGGCGGCCTCGATTTCCTGCTGGCTGGCCGAGGGACGGCCCAGGGCAATGTTGTCGCGCAGGCTGGCGTGAACCAGGCGCACTTCCTGCAACACGAAACCGATGCGCCGGTACAACTGGGTGCTCTCGATATGGCGCAGGTCGACGCCACCCAGGGTGATACGCCCTTCGGTCGGGTCGAAAAAACGCAGCAGCAGGCGGGCCAGGGTCGACTTGCCGGAACCTGATGCGCCGACAATGGCGGTCACCGTGCCTGGCTTGAGGGTGAAGCTAAGGTCCTGGAGCACCGGGGATTGGTCGTTATAGTGGTAGCTCAGGTGTTCGACGCGAATTTCAGCGTTTGCAGGCAATTGTGCTGAGGTGCCTGGCAGGGTTTCGAGCACAGGGGTTTCCAGCAGGGTTTGCACGCGCTGGGCAGCGGCGGTCGCGTTGTTCAGGTCGTGAGTGATATAGCTCAGCAGCAACAGCGGCGCGCAGATGCCCGGGGCGACCAGGGCAAACGGCAGGATGTCTACCGGAGCCAGCCAGCCCTGGCTCACCCCCAGCGTACCGAAGGCCAGCACCACGCCGAGTACCGCTACGGGCGTGATCATGGCGTGGGCGTTGGCCATCGCGCTGACCAGTGGCCGGGTAAAGTCGGTAAACGCAGCAGCAAAGTCATCCACGGCATCCCGGTAGCTGCCATGGGCCTTGCCCTCGGCGCCAAATGCCTTGACCACGGGAATACCGTTGACAAACTCGACCACGGCATTGTTGATGCGCATCATGCCGGCGCCGAACGCTTGCATGTTAGCCCCACTGGCCTTGGTGGCGCGGGTGAAAAACAGGAAAAACAGCGGGAATGGCAACAGCGAGACAATCGCCATGCGCCAGTCCATGGCAAACAGGTAAAGGACAGCGATGATCACAGCCCCAAGCGTACGGCCGAGGGTGGTGAAAAAGTGCGCCGTCAAGCTGTGCAAGGTGCCGATGTCATCCTGCATCGCCTGCTTGACCTCACCCGAAGCACGACTGGTGAACCAACCCAGCGGCACCCTGGCCAACCGACGGGTGATGGCCTGGCGCAGGTGGCCCGTGATGTGGTTGTCGGCCAGGTGCGCGACCATCTCCCCCAGCGAAATCAAGGTCATGCCGAGGAACAGGCAAGCCAGACTGACACCGACCACTTGCCAGACTGGGCCTTGCAACTGGACCCAACTGGCTGCGTCACTCATGGCCAGTTGAGCAATATGGGCAATGCCAGCCAGGGGCACCATGGTCAGCATGGTTCCAAGGGCGGCCAGTACCGCGGCAAGTATCAGACGCCCGCGAATGGGGCGTAATACCTGGGATACCGAACCGACGGGTGTGTCTTTAACGCTCATGAGCTCTCCTGAATAACCACTGCCGGCCACCGTGTGGCGTACCTGGCGTCCTTTGCGTTCGAGCGTTTTGCACGGTGCATACCGTGTATTCCGAACGACACGGCGAAAACCTCAACGGCGCTGCAGATTTAATTGTTCACAGCCCGGCCGCCGATGCGAAGGGATGGCACGCCCGCAGGCCCGCCGCGATGTATTTTTCGACAGAAGACACCGACACTTTCAATTCCGCGGCGATGTCCCGATGGCCCATTCCATGCAGCTTGCACAGCAACAGTGCTTCGCGGGCCTTGGGCGGTTTGGCATGCAGCGCGTCATCGATTTGCACCAGCGCCTCGGTGGCCAGCGCCCGCACCTCTTCCGACGGCACCAGCGGTTCGGCCTGCTGCATCAAGGTTTCGAGGTGGCAGGCTTCGCGGTGACGGCGACGATACAGGTCAATCACCATGCCTTTGGCGATCTGGGACAAGTGGCAGCGCGAGTCTTCAATCGAAGGCACGCGGCCCTTCTTGATGAGGTTGAGATAGATATCGTGGGCCAGATCCGCAGCATCCACCGAATTGCCCAGCTTGCGCCGCAGCAACCTGCACAACCAGCGGTGATGGTCGACATACAGCTTTTCGAATTGCTGCTTGGACGCAAACGCTCCGTTGTTCACAACACCTCTCCTGAGACGAATCCACCCGCGATCAGCTTTTGACTAATGCGAATATGTATGATTATTATTTGTGATCATACGGTGTTCATAAAGCCCCTGCAACGCAGCCGGATTGCACGTCCTCTGACGCCCGGGTTCCCAGGCGTTACACCAGACCGAGGATGGGTCTGTCGGCACTTGGTGCCATCTCTACTTCTTACTGTTCAGTCTGATAAGGCGGGAAACTTCCATGATGGAACTCACTCCAGATACGTTTTCGAAACGGTCTGCCACCGATTACGAAGCGCATATTTGGCTCTTGCAGCAGCAATATCCCGAGCGCATTCTCAGGCACTTGAGTGCCTGGAAACTCGACGCGGATGTCGACCCCGCAAGGCTGGAGTCAGCACTCCAGGCGGTGATCGAATCAATCCCCGAGCTGAATGCCCGCTATCAGTTCAACGATGACGGCGAAGTCGACAAGGTCCAAGCGCGCGACTGGCAAGCGTGCATCGAGCGCATTCAGGTAACCGGTGACGCCAGTCACTACCTGCTCCCCGAACAAGCCGCGCCGTGGGACGCTGAGCACCAGCCGCCGTTCAAGGCGCTGATCATGCAAACGCCGGAGGCGCCCATCCTCGCACTGGTCCTTCACCCGATTCTTGACCAGACCTGCCAGGCGAACGACCTGTACCGCAAGATCATGCACACAGTTGATACGCCACTGCCTTGGCTGCACCGCCAGGCGGACATCGGCGAGAACGCCGCCCAAACCGAAACACCTGACGTTGCAGCCATCATCCTCGCCGAGTTCCGCGAAGCCCTGGCGGAACCGGGCATGTTGGCGACAGATGACTTCTTCGACTTTGGCGGCCACTCGCTGCTGGCCACCCGCATCATCGGCAAGCTGTTGAGCAGCCACGGCATCGAAGTCCAGTTCAATGATTTCTTCAGCGCCCCCTCGGCAACCGCCTTGGCGGCGCGCGCCCAGGTCATCGCGAGAGACGCTGCGCCAACGACCGCCACCGGCTCGCCGCAAGACGTACAAAAAGCACCGTTTGCACTGGCCCAGGCATCCCTGGGACGCGCTTACGCCGCCTTCGAATTCGGTACGATCTTCAACCTGCCGTTTGCCGTGGAGTTTCTCGACACGGTGGACGAAGTGCTGTTCGAGCAGGCATTCCATGACCTGCTTGAGCGCCATGCCAGCCTGCGTAGCACCTTCCACTTCGAGAGTGACGAGGCATACCAGCAAATCGTGCCGACCTCGCAGCTATCGCAGTTCAAGTGGTTCTGGCCGAGCCGCGAAAGCCAGGGCGTCACCCTGCAAAGTGAAGCCACCTATCAGTTCGATCTGACCCGCGAGTTACCCCTGCGGGTGCGCTTCATTCAGGGCTCGCAACATCAACGCCAAACCTTGTCGCTGCTCGTCCACCACATGGCCATCGATGAATGGTCGCTCAACGTGATGATGGAAGAACTGGCCCAGGCTTACCTGGCCCGTGCAGCCGACAAAGCGCCCGTCTGGAAAAGCCCGGCACCGTCCTTCCATGAGTTCGCCGTGCGCCAGCAAGCCGCCGGGATCAACCGGAAGCACCTCGACTACTGGACCAGTATGCTGCGCGACGCCACCCGTGGCCTGACGCTGCCCTCCTCCGAGGTACAGCCCGCACAGGTTTCGACCAAGGCCCAGTGGTTCGAGATCAAGCCCACCCAGGGCACGACCGACCACCTGTACGCCTTCGCCCGCCAGAACAACGCGTCACTGTTCGGCGTGGTTTATTCGGCAATCGTGCTTTCCCTGTACAAGCTCGGCGATTTGAAAGACCTGGTAGTGGGCACGTCGGCTTCCGGTCGCACAGACCCCGCGTATTACGACACGGTCGGCTACTTCACCACCATGGTCGCGCACCGCGTGCAATTCGATGCTCGGCAAGCCGTCGGCGCCATGATTGAAAGCGTCAGTCGCTTGATCAACGACTCGATGGCCTACGCCGATGTGCCGATGGAGCAGATTCAACAGGCCCTGGGCATGACGCCGGCGGATGGACTGCTGTTCGACGTGTACATCCAGATTCACGCCAACAACGCCTTGAACGGCGCCCTGAGCACACCGGACAACGGCGCAATCCGCTACCGCCAGATTGACCCGGACAAGAACCAGTCGATGTTCGGTATTCAGTTCGAGATCATGGAAAACACACTCGACGGCAAGCGCGCATTGCGCCTGGTGATCACCTACCGTTCGGATCGTTACAGTGCAGAACAGATGGCTCGCATGAGCGCCACGATTGAGCAGATGTTCGCGCTGTTTGCGACACCTGGCGCCGATGGCATCACCCTGGACCACATCCGCGTCTGACCTTCAACAGGGCCTTGGTAACACCAAGGCCCTGCCTTTCACGCACTAAACCTCATGCATGCCATAACGCTGGAACGACGAACGTTTGGGCAGGCGGTAGTGCGGGCGGCCGAGCAGTTGATTGGCAATGCTCGCATTACGAATCGCGGCAATGCCCAGGTCCGGCGAGCCCACGCCATGCTGGAAGATCTCGGCGTTCTGCACAAAGATACGCCCTGCCCCGTCATCACAGCGACGTGCAGTGAAGTCATCCTCCACAAGGCAGTCACCGTGCTCATCGGTTTCCAGCACTGTCCCCTTGAGCCGCTCAAACCACTGCGGCCAGGCATGCCCGTAGCCCGTGGCGGCCACAATCGCGTCCGCCTCCAGGCTGCCGGTCTGGTCCAGCTCACGATGCCGATAGGCAATACGCAGCGTACCGGCGACATCCTCGACCGTCTCGACCTCACAGTTGGACATCAAGGTCAGGCCAGGATCATTGCCGCCGATGGAGCGCTCATAGATCAAGTCGTAGATAGCGGCGATAGTGGAAAAACTGATGCCCTTGTACAACAACCCCTGCTTGGCCACGACCTCACGACGGCGCTCACGCGGGAGGCTGTGGAAGTACTCCATATAGGACGGCGTAAAGCACTCCTGCCCCAGCTTGGAGTATTCCATGGGGTGGAAACCGGCTGAACGGGTGATCCAGCGGATCGAGGCGCCCGCGGCAATCCGCTCGGGGGTCAGCTCATTGAATAACGCGAGCACGCACTCGGCGGCGCTCTGGCCGGAGCCAATCACGGTGACACGCCGACATTCCGACAACTGCGCCTGGCGCTTGCCAAACTCCGCCGAATGCATGATGGGCGCCGTGCTTTTTACCTGAGTCCATTGCGGCAATATCGGCGTAGTGCCGATGCCTACCGCCAGGTTTCGACTGGAATAGTAGCGTTTGAAGCCCGACACGGACTGGCTTTCAATCAGGAACTTTTCGGCGCCCGCGTCGTAAGTCACATCACAGATATCCTCGCCGAAATGGCACGTCGGCAACTGCAGCGAAGCCCAACGACAATAGTGATCGTACTCGCGGCGCGGCACCTGGAAGTTCTCGTAGTAATAGAACTGATACAGGCGATCGTGCTGGTGCAGGTAATTCAGATAGCTCAGTTCGTGGGTCGGGTCGGCCATCGTCACCAGGTCCGCCAGAAACGGCACCTGCAACGTGGTGCCCGGTAAGAGCAACCCTTCATGCCAACGAAATTCGGCTTTGCGATCCAGGAAAAGACTGGTCACGCCGGAATGTTTGGACAATAAAGCGGCCAACCCGAGGTTAAAGGGCCCGATGCCAACACCGGCGATATCTACAGTGGGTAAATCCGTCATCCAATCTGTCTCCCTGGGTATTGCTATGTGGTTATGCGCAGGCGAGCAATCGCTCGACATCTTGTGCGTTACGGCAACGCAGTAATTGTCCGGGGGAAAGCGTCACCGCCAGTTCCTCTTGGAGCCGGGCCGCGATGGCTTTCAAATGCTGGGGCCGCAGGCCCAGACTGATGAAGTCGACCGATGCATTGGCGCCATCCTGCGGGGGCCTGCCCAACACACTCAGGTAGATCGCCAAGACCTTGTTGCCCTGGGTCGCAACGACCTCTTCGGCAGGTTCCTGCAACAAGCTGCGGGCACGCGGGCGATCAGGCTTGCCGTTTTGCGATAACGGCAGCGCCTCCACCGCCAGGAATCGCGTGGGCACATGGGATTGCGGCAAATGCTCGCGAGCGAACTGGCGCAACTCGGCGGCGGTCAAGGGGGCGGCGTCTTCGGCACTCACGTACAGCGCACCAATGTTGACCTCGCCCTGGCGCTGTTCGCCGTAGTCCACTACCAGCACATGCCTGACCGCCGGATGCTTGATCAGCTCGATCTCGATGTCGGGCAGCGACACGCGTACGCCGCGCACCTTCACGTAGCCATTCACACGGCTGTCGAACATCAACGTGCCGTCACGGCGATAGCGCCCGCAGTCACCGGTCCGAAATGCGCGTACGGCCTGGCCTTGCTCATCGATGACGCTGATAAATTCGGTTTGTGCCAGCGCGCCGTTTTCCAGATAGCCCAGGGCCAGGTTGACGCCTGCCGTATGAATGCGACCGACAACGCCTGCTGGGCAATGGGCTCCCTGGGCATCGAGAACCAGATAACAGTTGCCCGGTAACGGTCGGCCGTAGGGAATTTGCAGCTGGTCATCAGCAGTGATGTCGTGCCAGATGCTCCAAATCGTGGTTTCTGTCGGCCCCCCCAGGGAAATCAGGCGGGACGATGGCAGCAGCCCGCGCAACTCGGCGATCACGCCCGGCTTGATGTAGTCGCCGCCCTGGGCGATCAGGCGCAGACTGACCAAGTCATGTTCACCACGGCACGACAGCAGCATTTCCAGAATGGCCGGCACGGAACACCACAATGTCACACGGTGCCTGGCGATCAACTGATTCCAACGCACCGCATCCTTTTCCTCGCCGACGCCAGGCAGCACCAGAGTGGCGCCGGCCGTCAGGCAGCCAAGCACATCGAAGACCGACATGTCGTGGTGCAGCGGGGTGACCGACATGAACACGTCGCCCTGGCTCACGCGCCAGTGTGACAAGGTGCTGCCGATGACATTGGCCGTGGCACGGTTGCACAACACCACGCACTTGGGCTTGCCGGTGGTGCCTGAGGTGTAGAGGTAATACGCCGGCGCTTCGCTCATTGAGCGATCATCCAACATTGGCGCACTGGGCTGCGGCCCGGCCAGCAATTCGTTCGGCGTGGCGTGGGCTTGCGCGACCGTCTCGCCCGAGCTGATGACCACCAGATCGGGTCGACAGTTTTCCAACAGATACTTCCGACGCTCGTCTGGCGCCGAGGCGTCGATAGGTACCCAGATCACGCCCGTCAACGCACAGGCCAAGGTCAGCGTGGTGTGCTCCGGGCTGCGTGGCAAGCAGATGGCGACCACCTGGCCCGGCCCGATGCCACGGACCTTGAACGCCGCAATGACACGCGACACCCCCGCTCCCAGTTCGGCGTAGCTGATCTGCCGCTCGCCGCTGATCAGGGCGATCCGTTGATTGGCGGGATCGAACAGGTGCTTGGCGATTTGCGCCAGGAATCCTTCGGCACTGGCCTCGGTCGTCGAGCTATTGAGGCGATAGTGAGAGGTGTCGATGATCGCGGTAGCGTCCATGGCAAACTCACCGCTGGCGCTGATCTGGCTGATGGCCTTTTCCAGCGCATCCAGGATGTCGTGAACCACCGCTGGGTCCAGGACTTCCCGTGCATAGTCGATATCCAGCATCAGCGCGCCCTCGGCGTTAGCCCAGAAGCGAATATCCATGGCCACCTGAGGCGTCTGGGTCAGGCCGCCTTGCAACTGCATTAGACTGTTCGACGCCGACACTGGCCAGGAAAAACCATTGGTAATCACCACCGGCAGCACTGGCCCAGGGCCGTGGGATTCGAACAGCAACCGGGCGAGGTCAACGCCCGAATAGGCCAGGTGTTGCAGCCCTTCCAGCACGTCCACTTGCAGCTTCGCCGCACGCTCCGTCAAGGTGCCGGGAGCCTCGCTTCGGTTGATCGCGATAAAGCTGGAACGATTGGCAAATGCACCACCCGTTTGCGGCGCAACAGGCACCGCCACGCACAAGCTGCCCTCATCGATCCAGTGGGACAGCACCTCCATTACCAGCGCCATCAGGGCGGAGTTCTTGAATAGCCGCTGCCGGGCGCCCAATTTGCAGAAACCGTTGAATACCGCCTTGGGCACTTGCCGGCTTTGGCGCTCGTAGCGCGATGCCCGCACTTGATCGAGCGGCACCCGCCATGGCAGGCGTGGTGCACCCGTCACATCGGCGAGCTTGGTCTTCCAGTAAACCGCATCGGCCTTGCGTTGACCGGTCTGATCCACCGAGGCAGGCGCAGCCTCGGCAGCGGGCTCATCGCCAGTCAGGCCGTCGAACAGCTCGACCAACAACGCAGCAATGGAGCGGCCGTCGAGGATCAACGCATCCAGGCGCACGAACACTGTCAACTGGTGGTCGGGCAGGTGGAAGATCGTGACATTCCAAGGCGCACGGTCCAGCTCGAAGATGGCGTGGGCGTATGCCTCACGACGCCCATCGATGTAGGCCGACGCTGCTTGCGTCGACATCGAGGTGAGGTCAACTTCCTCTAGATTGATGCAGGCTTCATCGCTGAAATAACTCACCAGCTTGAGCGCATCCACCCGTGTGCGCAGGCTGTCATGGCGCTGAACCATCGCCGTCAGGCGACTGCGCAGCAGCGTCGGGTCCATGGCCCCGTGGTATTCACGAAACTCCTGCATGGCCACGCCGCCGAGAGGCACCTGGGTGCCACGGCCCAATAAGTACGCCTGCTGCAGTGCTGACAGTGGTTTTTCGAGAGTGCGCGATACACCGACATTGAGCGTTTGATCCAACGCGCGAGAATCGGCCGCCACTTCCTGCGTAATCGCCACAAAGCGGTCAAAGAACGTCGTTACCCACGGCAGTGGCAACGCATCAAGACGGATATCCCAATTGATCAGGATACCGCCATCGGCGCAGGCAATCTGTGCATCAAGAGCCACCTGAGGCCCTTGGGAGATGACCCAATTCATCGGGCCGAATACACGCCGGACGCGCGGCGAAAGCAAGTCGCCACCGGGCATGTCCAGCGCAGCAGTAAAGACCACCGGCGCCAGCTGTGGCGAACCCTGATGGCGGGACAGATCGCGCATCACATTCACGCCCGGATAGGCGCAATGCTCAAGCAGGGTGACCATTTTTTTCGCCAGCTGCGCACACAGCACGGCCGGCGTGGCGGCGGACTCGATGTCCACATCCAGAATCAACACATTGGCAAAGTCACCCACTACGCGCTCGACATTATCCACCAACGGCTGGCGCCAGAACGTCGGTACATTGAGGCGCAAGCTACGGTCGCCGGTCTGCTCACCGAGCACCGCCGCAAACAGCCCCATCATCAAGGTCGAGAGGGTAATCCTGCGTTCCCGTGCCACTTGTTGCAATGCCTGACGCTCGACGGGGCCCAGCCAGGTATGGAGCCGGTGGCTTTGCGCTTGCTCCGGCGGGCGTTCAAGCAATGGCAAGGTGGGTGCCGGGGCAACGTGCGCCAGGCGCTCACGCCACCAGGCACGGTCGCGATCACGAGCGGCCTTGAGCGCCGGGTCGACACGGGCCTTGTCGTACCAATCGAAGAAGGATGGCGTGTGCGGCAGCGTTTCATCGGGCTGCTCGTAAAGCCGGGCCAAGTCCTCCATCAGCGTGCGGAAACTGGATGGGTCGATGGCGATCATGTCGGTATCGACATGCAGGCGAAACCTATCGTCCGCCATCAGGCTTACTGCAAACCGGGCGCCCGGCCCATGGCCGAGGTCCAGTTGCTGATGTGTCCACGCCTCCCGCTTGGCCAGCAGGTGGCGGGCGGCCTCCGGCGCGGTCATGGCACGCAGGTCTTCGACTTCCAACTGAGGCGATTGGTCCATGGAAGCAATGAATTGCAGCCCTTGCGCATCCACCCGCACTCGCAGCATCGGATGCAGCAGGCTGGCCCGCTCAAGCGCTTCGCGTAAGCGGTCCAGTTCAATGGAATGGCCATCGAACTCGGCATAAAGATGAGCCGAAACCCTCCCTAAAAAGGCGTGAGCAGTACGCCCGATCCAACAGGCGGCTTGCATCGAAGTTAACTCTCTCATGGTCCACTCATGTGATTGACAAATCTAAATGATTAGCGTCACCTATTAAAAACGATAATGATTATATTTCAAGATATAAATTTTCGACCACAAGCCACGGAGGCTTTCTGCAAATGAGAACGAGCACCCTTAGGACGAGCGACATGGATGAGGTGCAACAGCTTGATGCAACGCGGAGTTTTTCATTTACCTCGGGTGATCGTGAGCTAGCCGTCAGCGGCATGTTGCAACGTATCGAAACTCCGGCCATCGCCGGCGAAAACGCCAGCAGCCTGTTTCAAAAAACCGTTTCGCACGCCTTTGAACAAGCGCGCAAAGCTGGCCAGGCCAACCCGATTATCGTCGGTGCCATCCCCTTCGACCCCGCTGAAGCGTCCTGCCTCTACATCCCCGAACACGCCGAGTGGCGCGCCCGCAGCGGTGCCGTGCAAACCGGCGCGGCCTCGATGCCGGAACTGCTTGAACAAAAAAACATACCGGACGAGCAAGGCTTCAAGCGCACGGTCGAACACGCCATCGTCAACTTCCGCCACAGCGACGTGCGCAAGGCAGTGCTCTCGGTGCAGCGCGAATTGCTGTTTGCCCAAGATGTGGACGTGAGCGCCATGCAGAACAATCTGCGGGCCCAGAACCCCGGCGGCTACCACTTTCGCGTACCCATGCCGGACGGCGCCACGCTGATCGGCGTCAGCCCCGAATTGCTGGTGCACAAGGACGGTCTGGACTTCGTGTCCAACCCCCTGGCCGGCTCGGCCAAACGTATGGCTGACCCCGAAGCCGACCGACGTAACGCCGACTGGCTGGCCGCCTCGGAAAAAGACCACTACGAACACCGTCTGGTGACCGAAGACATCGCCTCCCAGCTCAGCGAATTGTGCACGCAACTGAACGTGCCACAGCGCCCTAGCCTGATCAGCACGCCTGCGTTGTGGCACCTCTCCACTCGTATCGAAGGCACCCTGGCCGACCCCGGCATCTCGGCCTTGCAGTTGGCTTGCCGCCTGCACCCAACCCCTGCGGTCTGTGGCTTCCCTACCGAGCGCGCCCGGCACCTGATCCGATTCGTCGAACACGTCGAGCGCGGCCTGTTCACCGGCATGGTCGGCTGGTGCGACGCCCAAGGTAACGGCGAATGGGTCGTGACCATCCGATGCGGCACCATCAAGCGCAACAAGGTCCGCCTGTTCGCCGGCGCCGGCATCGTCGAAGCCTCAAGCCCCGACTCCGAATGGACAGAAGTCCAGACCAAGCTCGGCACCATGCTGCGCGCATGCGGCCTGGCCCACTAACTTCCCCATTTTTCAGCAGTGACCCTCATGACTCTAGAATTCACGCACTGGCCCCTCGAAAGAGCACAACGCTATCGGGAAAACGGCTACTGGATCGATCAACCCCTCACCCACCTGCTTCAGGCCCGCAGCCAAGCACAGCCCCAGGCTTGCGCGATCATTTGCGGCGAGCGTCGCTTCAGTTACGGCGAGCTAGACCAACTGTCCTCCAACCTGGCCTCGCGCCTGGCCGCCAACGGACTTGGCCACGGCGACACCGCGCTGGTGCAACTGCCCAACATCGCCGAGTTCTACATCGTGCTGTTCGCGCTGCTCAAGGCCGGCATCGTGCCGCTCAACGCGCTCTACAGCCATCGCAAACTGGAGCTCAAAAGCTACGCCAAACAAATCACACCAAAGCTGTTGATCGCCTCGCGTGAGCATGAAGTGTTTCGTGATGACGGCTACCTCGCCGACCTCAACGAAGTCGGCGCAAGCCCTCAGGTCACGCTGTTCCTCGGCGAACAGCACTTCCCCAACAACCTGACCGCATGGATTGAAAGCCCAAGCGACAGCCGCGTGGACTTCTCTCCCAGCGCACCAGATGAAGTTGCTCTCTTTCAGTTATCCGGCGGCAGCACCGGCACACCCAAGCTCATCCCACGCACCCACAATGACTACCACTACAATGCCCGCACCAGTGCCGAGGTGTGCGGCCTGAGCGCACAAACACGCTTTTTGTGCGCCCTGCCGGCAGCGCATAACTTCCTGCTCAGCTCGCCGGGCGCCCTGGGCGTATTGTACGCGGGCGGTACCATCATCATGGCGCCGAGCCCAGAACCGCAGACCTGCTTTGCAATGATCCAGCGCCACGAAGTCAACACCGTCGCCCTGGTGCCCAGTGCCGTCGCGTTGTGGCTGCAGGCCGCGCCGCAGCGCACCGAGCAACTGCAATCGCTTGAATTCCTCCAGGTCGGCGGCGCCGTGTTCGCCGACTCGCTGGCCCGCCAGGTGCCCGGGGTGCTCGGCTGCAAACTGCAGCAGGTGTTCGGCATGGCCGAGGGCCTGATCAACTACACTCGCCTGGATGACACCGACGAGCAAATCTTTACCACCCAAGGCCGCCCGATCAGCCCGGGGGACGAAATCAAAATCGTCGATGAACAAGGTGTGCCCGTAGCGGAGGGCGAGCCCGGCATGTTGGCTACCCGCGGCCCCTACACCTTCTGCGGCTACTACCAGAGCCCCGAACAGAATGCTCAAGCCTTCGATAACGAGGGTTACTACTACTCCGGTGACCTGGTGCAAATGACACCCAGCGGTGACTTGCGCGTCGTCGGCCGGGTCAAGGACCAGATCAACCGGGGGGGCGAAAAAGTCGCTTCCGAAGAGATCGAAAACCTCATCGTGTTGCACCCCGAGGTCACCCACGCCGGCCTGGTCGCCATGCCCGACGCCGCACTCGGGGAAAAAAGCTGCGCCTTCGTCGTCTCGTGCAATCCCAACCTCAAGCCGCCCGCCCTGCGCCGCCACCTGATCGAACTGGGCATCGCCGAATACAAACTGCCCGACCGCATCCGGCTGATCGACACCATGCCGCTCACCGCCGTGGGCAAGATCGACAAGAAACAGCTGCGCCATCTGCTGACGGCGGAAACCACCCGCGCCTGGCTCAAAACCCGCGTGTTGCAATTGATCGAAGACGGTGAAGAGCTGGACCCCGAGGAAAACCTGATTTTCTACGGCCTCGACTCCCTGCAAGTGATGAAACTCGCCGCCGAACTCAAGGAGCGTGGAATCGCCGTCACCTTTGAAGAACTGGCCGACTCGCCCACGCTCGCCAGTTGGTGGTCGCTGGTGGACACGCGGAAAACAGCGGCCTGACCGGGCCGCTTCGCCCAGTCGATTTAAAAGGAGTTAGAGATGACTTTATCCACGGCCGACCAAAGCAGGCTTGAACACTTCTGGCAGCACTGCGTGACCCATCAGTACTTCAACATCGGCTACCCCGAATCCGCCGATTTCGATTACTCCCAGTTGCACCGTTTCCTGCAGTTTTCGATCAACAATTGCGGGGACTGGAACGAGTACAGCAACTATGTGCTGAACTCGTTCGACTTCGAAAAGGACGTGATGACTTACTTCTCCGAGCTGTTCGACATTGCGCTCGAAGACAGCTGGGGCTACGTCACCAATGGCGGCACCGAAGGCAATATGTTCGGCTGCTACCTGGCCCGCGAACTGTTCCCTGACGGCACCCTGTATTACTCCAAGGACACCCACTACTCAGTGGCCAAGATCGTCAAGCTGCTGCGCATCAAATGCCGTGCCGTCGAATCCCTGCCCAACGGCGAGATCGACTACGACGACCTGATGCTCAAGATCGCCGCCGACCAGGAGCGTCACCCGATCATCTTCGCCAATATCGGCACGACGATGCGTGGCGCGGTGGACAACATCGCGACCATCCAACAACGGCTGCAACTGGCGGGCATTGCCCGGCGTGACTATTACCTGCATGCCGACGCGGCACTGAGCGGGATGATCCTGCCCTTCGTCGACCACCCACAACCTTTCACGTTTGCCGACGGCATCGATTCGATCTGCGTGTCCGGGCACAAGATGATTGGTTCGCCGATCCCATGCGGCATCGTGGTGGCCAAGCGCAAGAACGTGGCGCGCATCTCCGTGCAAGTCGACTACATCCTGGCCCATGACAAAACCATCAGCGGCTCACGCAATGGCCACACGCCGCTGATGATGTGGGCGGCACTGCGCAGCCACTCGTTCGCCGACTGGCGCCAGCGTATCCGCCACTGTCTGGACCAGGCGCAATATGCCGTGGATCGCTTCCAGGCAGCCGGCATCGATGCATGGCGCAACGAGAACTCCATCACCGTGGTGTTTCCCTGCCCGTCAGAAGGGATCGCGAAAAAGTATTGCCTGGCCACCTCTGGCGACACCGCGCACTTGATCACCACGCCTCATCATCACGACAACTGCATGATCGATGCCTTGATTGATGAGGTCATCGCCGAGTGTGACACCGACGCCTGGAGCATTGGCGCCGCCCGTGCTCATCAAGACACCCATGAGCGCCCCCCTGCCACTGCCCGGCTGGCATGCCCACGCTTCGACGTAATCTGAAACCGAACCCCTATTAGAGACAAACACCATGTCGTCACTGAAAGTACCCGAGGCGTGCGAAAGCCTCACCGACATCCGCGCTGGCATCGACTTTTTCGACCGTCAGATCCTTCAGTCACTGCAACAGCGCTTGGGTTACGTGAAAGCCGCCGTGCGCTTCAAGGCCAACGAACAAGCGATCCCCGCGCCGGAACGGGTTGCGGCGATGCTGCAGGACCGCCGCGAGTGGGCCGTCGAGACCGGGTTCGATGTGGATTTTGTGGAAAAACTCTACGAGCACATCATTTATTGGAACATCCAACAGCAAATTTCCCATTGGCAGGCGCTTTATCCGCAGCGAAGTATCGAAAACACCCGCTAAAGCGTCGAAAGGCCCGCCCATTTAAGTCCACCCGCTTTGACTTAATGGCCAACGCCAACACGTCCTCAAGAATCGATGAACAATCGCGCTGATTCGAGAGCGATCAGTGAGCAATCTCGGGCCCATGAGCTGCTTATGAACATCTGGCATCGCCCACTTTTAAACGAGGTGCTATGTCAGATGTTCAATTCAGGGCTGCTGTCTCGCGAACCCAGTGTGCATGAGATCCAAAGCCCCGTTCACTGTCTGCCTCGCTATTTCCAGATCATTTCCTGGATCACGTCTCGTCATCAGGGACACCTGCGCACTCATAACACTTACAGGTAGGTCGGGTTCAAAGTGCGGTACTCTTTCCTGAAAACCGTAGGTGCGCCCAATGGCACAGCAACAGGAGCGACCGTGAACAAGTTGGCTGAAATGCAGTGCTTCGTGGTAATCGTTGATACCGGCAGTATTTCAGAAGCCGCAAGGCGTCTTGGAACAGCCAAGTCGGTGGTCAGCCAGCGTATCCGGCAGTTGGAAAAACGCCTTGGCATTATTCTTTTCGATCGAGGTCGCCAAGTAAGCCCGACTGAGGCGGGAAAAGTGTTTTATCAGCACTGCGTACGTATCCTTGCAGATGTTGAGCACGCCGAAGAAGCCATTCTTGCGTTCAAGTCAGAATTAAGCGGCAACCTGCGTTTGTCGGCACCGATGGCGTTCAGCAGCCGTTATCTGACGCAGATTCTTTCGTCTTTTGCACTGCGCTACCCGTCGTTGCGCCTGGATATTGAATATGATGACCGTTATGTGAATTTACAGGAGGAGAACTTTGATGCTGCGATTCGCATTGGTGAATTGCCTGACTCCTCCCTGGTCGCCAGAAGCATTGCTGGAAACCGCCATCTCATCTGTGCAAGTCCTGGGTATATAGCCACTCATGGTGCGCCGCAAACGCCCGAGGAGCTGGCCGAGCACCATGCCCTGCTGTATGTGCATCGTGAGCCTCACGGCATGTGGGCATTGCCGGTAGGTAACTTGACAGAGTCTTTCCGGGTTCGAAGCCGGATGCGCACAAACAATGGATTTCAATTGCTGGAGGGGGCAAAAGCTGGCATGGGGCTGGCGATATTGCCTACGTTCCTTGCCGTGGATGCAATCGTTGCCGGTGAGCTACAGATCGTGTTGACTTCTTACGAGCCTCGGGGCGGTAACATATCGCTGGTTTATCGCCAGTCTCAGCGCACCTCGCCCAAGATGGAGGCCTTGTCGAACTTTCTGATCGAACAGATTGGCAGTCCTCCTATATGGGAACAGCAACTGACGGCTTATCTGGAAACCGTCAGTTGACTGTGCGCAAAGCCCGAGATCTTCGTTTGCTTTGAAGGCCTGGTCATGTCAGGTGTTGAGGTGTTGATTGAACCAGCTGGCAGCGGCTTCACTGGTAACCTTGAAGTTTTCAACATAGGGGGTGAAGTGCCCTCCTTTGATCATCACAAGCTTCTTTGGCTCCAGTGCTTTTTCATAAGCCGCGAGGCATATATCCGTGGCGGTCAAAAGATCGTTATCCCCCACAATCATCAGGAACGGTGTTGGGCTGATACGCGAAATAAAATGACCAGGTTCGTTCTCCCGGAACAACTCGGTGCTCCTCAAGGTCACCTCATTCTTCCAGTTCGGCGCAAACGACCTAGTGTTCATGAAGAACTCATAACTATCTGCTCCTACCATGGCACAGGCAACGCTCGGGTCATCGGACACGGCCGCAATGCTTGCGGGTTGTGCACCTGCAAAACGGGCCTGCCGGTCATTGTCATAGCGAGCAAGCATGGCAGGCACGAGGTCCGAGCGTAGCCGGCGCTTCGCCGATTCATAGCCACTGATCGAGGGAACCTGAGCAACAACGCATTTTACGCGACGATCAATTGCAGCAACTTCTATGACATGTCCGCCGCTCAGACTTGTTCCCCAGATGCCAATTCGCTGTGGATCAATGCCTGGAAGTGATTGCACAAAGGTAATGGCGTCGCGATAGCCACGACGTTGCAAGACAGGGTCCATCTCCTGCCGTGGCGTGCCTTCACTGTCACCAAAGTTTGCATGGTCATAGACCAGTACATGAAAACCTTGCGAACAGAACACCTCCGCATATTTATCAAGGTATTGTTCCTTGACCGATGTAAAACCATGCGCCATGACAATAGCGGGTGTTGCAGACGAGGTGTTTTCTGGCTCATAAAGCCAGCCCTTTAATAGAGTTCCCTCGGAAACAAAACTGATGTTGCTGCGTTTCATAACATCCTCACCATATTCAAACTATTACCTGCGCACTCAAGAGTGCGCGCACAATCGCCTTTAATCGTGGTACATCACGCAAATCACGATGGTAACCAAGCCAGAGTTCTCGACCTGGTGGAGACGCTTGCAGATCAATCACTTTAAGCCCCGGGATTTTTTGCCCCACGACCACGGGCAATACCGCGAGTCCTAGCCCTGCCGCGCATAACTGCGCCTGAATGATCCGATCATTACTGCGTTGCATGACGGACGCTTCGGGTAGCAATTGCTGTAGCCATGCCACATCCGGAAAATGGTTGAGGTCTGCATTCATCAGAATCAGGTTGACCCCCTCCCCTGTACCGCTGGCGACGCTGTAGTTCTGCGCCGCGTACACGGCATATCGAACGTCCATCAATTTGCGCTGAACGATATCCGGTTGGTCGAAGGGAACATTTCTAAGTGCAACGTCGGCTTCACGTCTCGATAAGTCGAGCATGCGCGGCGAAGTAAGGATTTCCACTCGAATGTTCGGATGCTTGCGCGCGAAGCTCACCATCAAGTCAGGCATTACATAACCAGCGAACCACTCCGGACAGGTAATTCTTATTCCGCCCTCAAGGTGCTCATCATGGATTGCCATCTTGCGATTTAGCGCCAAAGCGCTTTGTTCCATGCTTTCTGCCAAATCGAGAATGGATTCGCCTTCGGCCGTGATCACCAGCCCCTCCCCGGTGCGCTGGAACAATTTTTGGCCCAACGCTTCTTCCAGGGCCTGCACACGGCGACTCACCGTAGGTCGGCTGACCCTCAGTTGCGTTGCTGCATCGGCATAGGTTCCAGCGCGCACAACGGCAAGAAAGACCTTAACATCGCCCCACTCCATATGAATGCTCCTTGTCTTCAGTGCCGTTGCGCTTAATCACTCAGCACTCATTTCTGAACGGGCTGCCAGAGGTAGTCTTCGCCCTTCTTTGCCACCTTGCCAATACCAGGGAAATCAATGTGGGCGTCGGCAACCCAGTATCGTTCAGTGGATGTGGCGGCATCTTCCAGCGCCGCCTTACGGGTACTGATTGCCTGACTTGGGGTACTGTCGTAGATGACGGTGACTTGCGGTTCAGGGAATTGAACCGGTTGCACATGGATTACATCGCCCCAGAACAGCAATTGGTCCCCTCCTTCACTGACCTTGAACCCAGTATGCCCCGGGGTATGCCCGCGTAAATCGATGGCTTCAATGCCCGCAAAAAGCTTGTCCCCCCATTTGAAGGTCCTGACACGACCGGCGTCCTGGTAAGGTTTGAGATAACGTTTGACTGCAGAGAATGCTTCAGGCTTGTCCTCTTTGCCCAACGCAATGGAGGCGTCCGACATCCAGTAGTTCAACTCATTGTCATTGACCTCAACTACCGCATTCTTGAACGTGCGTTGCTGCCCGTTCAACAACCCTCCGATATGATCGGCATGCAAGTGCGTCATCAGTACCACATCGATCTGATCGGCGCTGTAGCCCGCGGCCTTCATGCTTTCCAGCAGGCGGCCGGCAGTGCTTCCGGTCAGTTCGCCACCGCCGGTGTCTACCAGGATTTTCTTGTCCCCTGTATCGACCAGATAAACATTGACGGACATGCGCGCATCTTTATCCAGCCCTGCCTGTTCAAGCAGCGTACTTATGCGGGCACCATCGCCCCCTTCAAGGATCTTGACCATATCGGCAGGGAGGTAGCCGTCATAGAGGGCAACCACCTTGAACTTGCCGACATTCATCGAGTAACTGGCCTGGGCGTCGGGCAGCGCAGATGCGAACACACTATTGGAGATAGACAGTGCGAATGCGAACGGCAGTACTGCTGAGTAAATGGATTTGAATAGCTTCATTGTGTGGTTCCTGAAGTAGGTTGTGTTGCACACACTGTCCTCGATTGAACCCACTGAAATAAACATTTTTGTGTGAAATCCGGGCGTACAAAAATGTACGTCGGTTGCGCAGCTGTTCGTTCGCCAAATACGAAATGTCGATTCGCTTTTTGCAGGCTTATTAAGCAGGCGAGCTCGGCTTTATCGTTCCCTCTGCACGCATCTGACCTCACCTTCAACAGGAAGAAAATGCATGAGAGAAACTATCGGTAATCCCTCAAGAAGGACTCTATTGGCAAGCGGTGTTGCAGTCGCCGCGACCCTGGCAGCAGGCAGTGGGCTGACCAGTGTTTACGCTGCCGGCGAGTCTCATACCAAAGACTCGGACGCAAGCTCGCGCGTGGATGTAATCATTGTGGGGGGCGGATCTGCTGGTGCGGTATTGGCCCGGCGCTTGAGTGAGAACAGCAACCGTCGGGTACTGCTGCTTGAGGCGGGTCACAGTTACGGTCCGCAAGGTTATCCGGAAATTGTCGCCAACAGCGACATTGTCGGAGCCAATGCCAACCCTGAGTTCGAATGGGGTTACAAGACTCAGCCAGGTTACGTCGGTCACCCTATTGGGGCGCTGCGTGGCAAGGTACTGGGAGGCAGTTCGGCTATCAATGGGGCGGTGGCGATCCGTGCACGCGACACCGACTTCAAGCGCTGGAACTTGCCCGGATGGAGTTATGAAGAGATGCTGCCTTCATTCAAGAAACTTGAAACCCGCAGCGGCGGCGACGCTACTTTGCACGGCCACGAAGGACCGCTTCCAGTACACCAACTCAAGCGCGCAGACGTAACGCCAATGCAGCAGGCGTTCATGGATGCGACGTTGGCCAACGGATTCAAAATCATCAACGATTTCGATGGGGCCGACGCTGACGGTGTGGGGCCCTACCCGATGAACATCGTCAATGGCGTGCGCATCAATACCGGCATGGCATATTTGAACGATGAGGTCCGCGCGCGCAAAAACCTTGTAATCCGCCCAGATAGTTTGGTGGACAAGGTGCTTTTCGAAGGCAATCGTGCAATTGGCGTACGGTTGGCCGATGGCGAGACGTTGCACGCCGGCGAAGTGATCCTGTCGGCCGGAACCTATGGCAGTGCGGCCATCCTGCTGCGCTCCGGTGTCGGGCCTAAAGCTGACTTGCAGGCGTTGAACATCGAGCAAGTGGTGGAGTTACCCGTTGGCCAGCACTTGATGGATCACCCCTTCTATTACAATGCCTACGCAGCCCGGCCCGAACTGATCGGCCGACAGTCACCTGCCATTGGTGCCAAGTTGTGGACCCATAGCAGCAGCGCCAGTCATGGCGATCTTGATCTGCACATCACGGCAACCCATCTGTTCCCGCACGACCAGAGCCCGACCAAGGTGGGGTTTGTACTCGCTGTTGCCCTGACCCGCCCCATGTCCCAAGGCACACTGACCCTGGCCAGCCGTGATCCATTTGTTGCGCCGCGCATCGACTTGAATTTCCTCGCAAGGCAAGAAGACCGCCAGCGTCTGCTGGAGGGTATTCGGTTGGCTCGCAAGATCGGTAACACCACACCGTTGCGGGAGTTGATTCACTCGGAGCTCAATCCTGGCAAAGGCAACGACTCGGACGAAGCCCTGCTCGCCAGCGCGCGGTCCAGCCTCGATACCTATCACCATCCCACTTCATCTGCGCCCATGGGGCGTCCAGGCGATGCGCGCGCCGTGGTGGATTTGAATGCACGGCCATTTGGCCTGCAAGCTTTGCGGATAGTCGATGCGTCCATCTTTCCGGATGTGCCCTCGGTAGCCACCAATATCACCGTAATTGCCCTTGCCGAGAAAATCGCCGGCCAGTACGCATGACTCGCGAGACCACACTAACCAAACGCCTCTTTGACCAAGCTGTCGAACATGCTGTAGGCCGACAGCGCTTCACGACGATAATCCTCGTCGTTGGCGTCCAGGGGGGTGACCCGTAGGGTTTGGATCTCGATGAGATTGCGGGTTGCGTCATGCTGGTAGTGAAGCAGCACCGAGATACCGTAGTTGTCAGCACACAGGCTGTAGCAGACATTCATGTATTGCGGCTTGAGCAACGCCAGGCCGTGCATCTGGCTATGGATGGCCAATGCACAGACTCTGGCCTGACAGGTCGCGGCGAAGGCTGACTTGGGTAGTTTCTCGGCGTAGGCAGCGTCGCCGATCACATGCACATCCGGTACCAACAAGGATTCCAGGGTCTGGGTGTTGACTGGACACCAGCCATGTTCGGCAGCAAGGCCGTTGCACCGTGAAAAATCATCAGCCTGCTGGGGCGCGATAATGTTGATCACTTGGCCACTGACCGGCCCTCCCTCCGTCAGCAACTGTCCTTTGGCTTCGTCGAAACCTTGCACGGTGCCTCCCTGCAAGGCGCCGATCCACTGGATGTTGGCCTGCTCGCTACCATAGCCATAGAAGCGTTTCCAAGCCTGCTCGAATTGCGCTTGCTTGGCGAACCGCGGCTTGGCATCCAGAATGATCACGCGTGAATCGGGCTTGTGGGTCTTGAGATAATCGGCAATCAGGCTAGCCCGTTCATATGGACCGGGCGGGCAGCGGTAATCGTCCACAGGTACCGAGATCAACACATTGCCGCCGTTGGGCATAGCCTCCAGTTGCTGCCGGAGAAGACGCAGTTGTTCGCCGCCGCCCCAGGCATGAGGTACACGACGGGCCACCGCCTCGCTGTAACCGGCGATGCTTTCGTACTTGTAGCCAATGCCCGTCGCAACTACGCAGCGGTCATAACCAAGTACCGAACCATCGACAAGAATGACCTGCTTTCGCTTGGCATCAATCGAGCGCGCCCTCTGATGCACCACCTCGATGCCCTCGGCGCGTAACTGCGCGTACCCGAAGATCAGGGTTTCTTCGTCCCGCTTGCCTACCAGGTACTCAACCCCCAGTGGACAGCAATGATACTGCGGGCTGGGCTCGACCAAAGTGATACCGACGCTGCTATCCAGGCGCCTGAGCGTACGAGCGAAAGTTGCGCCGGCAAAGCCGCCGCCGATCACCACTACGGCATAAGATGAGGCCGTCAGGTGCCCCATCGGCGTGGCCAGCGTCTGGATTGAGGAAGCGCCGATACCAGTGGCCAGCCACTTGAGCAGCAGTCTTCGTTGTCGGTTCATCGGCATAGAGCCTCCCGCGCGCAACCTTGCAGGTAACCCAGCAACTCTTGTAATTCCTCGCCTTTGAGGGCAGACATCGCGCTGGCCATTTCCTCCGGAACCGTTCGTTCGCCCGTGGCCATATCCTTCAGCACTCCTTCCATATATCGCGCATTTTGTCCTTTTACATACGGCGTATCCGCCTGCTTGTCATGGCAACTGGAACAGTGTTGAGCGTACAACTGCTCCCCTTGGCCGGGTGCCTGGGACGGCGGCGCCCCCAGCAAGACTTTCGGCAGACCGCTGTAATACTTGGCGAACTGCCTGAGTGTCCGGTCGTCGTACCCTTCCATCGCCCGGTTCATGATGGTGCCTTTGAGAGTGCCATCGCGATAAGCGGCGAGGGTCTTGTACAAGTAGGCCTCGGGCTGGCCGGCCAGCGAAGGAATCGCCCCGGGCGTGCGTTGCCCCTCAAAGCCGTGGCAATTGATACAACCGTTGCTCAACATGAAGGGCTCGCCACGACTGCTGGCTTGCAGACCGGGCACCGCAAAAACCAGGACGATAAACAACGACCCGATGACCACGCGCATAGGCAGGACTCTCTCTGTGCTTTATATCGGCCGTTTTTACTCAGTGAGCACATTGCTCATGTACACCTTGGTATGACGCAGGTACTCCTTGGGAATGTGGTAACCGCCGTAGGCTTTCACATGGCCGTCGATATAGCCGCTCATGGCCTCGCGTGAAGCAAATATTTGCTTGGCCCGCTCGAAGGCCACCGCATCGCGGTAGATCATCAGGTGGATCAGCGGCTCGCCCAGTTCGGTGGGGATGAGGTTGATCACCTTGACCCCTTCCTTCGATTTGCCGGCATAAGTTTGCATGTACGCAGCCTGCGAGGTGACGAAGGTATTCAGGAACGCCTCCTCCTGTCCCTTGGGTGGCTCAAATATGATGGTCATGGCCTTGCTGGTGGAAGCTGCAGCCGCAGTTGTCGGGGGCTGAGTCTGAGCCCATGTTTGGCTGCCAAAAAACCACAGAAAGCTGACCAGGCCAAGACGTGCTGTAAGTTTGTTCATCACGATCACCGTTATTGTTACTGATGGCTTATTTTTCATGTTGGGCCAGGCTCCTCCGGCGAGCCGGCCCGATGGCGGACACGAGGCTTTTCCTATTTGTGCAACACAACTGAAATCATTCGCCCGTCCAACTCCGCCGTGGGGTCGGCTGTATCCCTGGGGGCAACCTGCACCGAGCTGATTTCCACGCGGCGATAGTGTTCGAACATCACGCGCTGGTACTCCAGCGGCAGCAAGGGCCGGATGCAGAACAGGGCCAAGCGTCCGCCATCGTCGAGCAGCGATTGTGCGGCGAACTTGAGGAACTGGAGGTTCTCGTCGTCAACCGCAGCCATGTCATCGGCGAACGGATCGAAGAAGATCGCCGAATAGCGCTGGGTGGGTAGCTGCTGCCAATAACCTGGGTGCAACTGTATGTTCGTGCGCATGCCCTTCCAGCGCTCAGCCTGGAGCAGCACTTGGGGGTGGGGTTCGACAATCGTGTGGGACACCGGGCCGAACTCCTGCAGAATACTGGCCGAGATGCCCATGCCGAAGCCGATTTCCAGTAGACGGTCATCAGGCGTGAGTTTGAGGTCCTCGACCATCCTGCGGATCAGTGGCCTCTCCCATTCATGCATGACGTACTCATCGCCGATGCGCAGCGAATCACCGGTGTAAACCGCTTCTGTCGCCAAATATTCCTTGCGTTGCGGGTCCATGAACACTCCTTTTCACTTCACTCAAGGGAGGATCGGCAATCACGCCAACAGGGCGGTAGCGTCACCTCACCAGTTTCAATTCCGGCCTGCCGACGAAGGCTTGCGCCGGCGTTACATTTGATTTCAGCAACAGGGTCTGGAACCCGCCTTTGAATGGAACCCTGGCAAGGACCGCGATGCTCAGTTCTTCGAGGTACAGAGAAAAGCCTTGGAGCGTCTGCAGGGATAGCCCGGCAAGTACGGCGTATGCAATTTCCAGCAGCAACTGGTCGAGATAGATCACCAGAGTGCTTTCGCTGTGTCGGCAAAAAATCGCTTCCAGTTCGATGGCAAATGCATGATAGAGCGTGCTCAGGCTCAGGCTGCCGTTGCGACCGGCATAGGGATCGAACAACCAGTCCATCTTGCGGGCCCCATGCACCTGCTGCGGATCGTAGAAATCCTGCTCGAAGACCTGGGTCTGGATCTCCAGACTGTCAGCCAGTGCCAGGACCGGGGCATAGCAGGCTGAGCGGCCGGACATCACTAGCAGGTTGTCATGTGCCCGATGCAACGTTTGCAGGTGGTCTTGCAATAACGCCTCGTCGACCTGCCGCGCACAGCGCATCAGAATCACGTTCATCTCATGGAACTCCTGAAACCAGCCTCGCAAGCCGCCAATGCCTCGATATGCCGTGTACGGGTAGCTCCGACAATACAAGCATCGACCTGGCGATGATGAAAGGCGTAGTCCAGCGCAGGCTCCAAAGGAATATCGCCGCCCGCCAGACAATGCACTGCGTAAAGCCGGGACCGGGCCTTGATCTGATGTAGATAGCCCGCGTAGCTCGCGCATTGCATATTCAAGAGGTTGACTGGCACCGCAGCGCCGGCGAACGGCCGTTCTTTCAACACCTGCAGGAAGCCGGCGCTGGGATGGAACCCCAGGAGAATCCGCGAGGCCGCCGGAATGGCCGCCTCCATCTGTCGCAGGATCGCCTCAAGCAGCGCGTATTGCTGTTGCGCCAGTAGTATGTCCAGCCAGTCGCCACCCAAGGTCACCAAACCAGGCTGGCAGCACCGGATGATTTCGAGGTCTTCGGCTATTTGTTGCGCATCGGCGGTGAAGGTATAGCCAAGTGCAGTGTAGTAGTACGCCGGGGCTGCCTGGACCTGACGGACACTGACGCCCTGCCCTGTTGCCTGCTCGGTCACCCGCAGAAGAAACCGCGAATGATAGATATGCCGCGTTCGTGGGCCGCCGGCCAAGGCATTACTGACGGCCTTGGCTGTGGGCCAGTCGCCGCTGGCCATGCCCAGGTTGGAACTGGCCAATACCCGGCGCGCGATCTCCTTGACCTGCTGCGCCGAGTAGGGGCTGCCGTAACGTTTGAGAAACCCCCGGTCACCCAGGTACAGAATCGGCTCATCCATGAGTACTTCCTTGCGGCGGGCAATCAGCGAACCAGCTCGCTGAGCTCGATGTCATGTTCCAGTCTGCAGCGATGCTCCACCAGCACCAGGGTGTTGCCGCTACGCTCGACGTAACGGTGCAACGCTTCTACACGCTCCGCCAATTGCTCGGCGCACAAAGCGCTGAACGGCTCATCCAGCAGCAACAGGTGATGGCGGTCATTTGGCAGCGCGCTCAGCCAGGTATCCAGCCAGTTGCTTGCCCCAGGCTCACCACCGAGCAGCGCCAGGACATTGCTGTCCAGGTAATAGCGGGTTGATGCCGTAGCCTGCGGCGCGCCCGCCTCGTCGGTGATCACATTGGTGATACCGGCCACGCCCTTGAGGTAATCGCTTTTGCCAGCGCCGGAATGGCCAGAGAGCGAATATAACCGTCCCCGTTCCAGGCTTAGGGCACGATAGGTACGTTGAGCGACAAAGGACGCGATGTTCAGGCTCTGACCGACAATCGTCACGGACACCACACTTTTGGGCTGGCCAAAATGCTGCAGGCGCGTCACGGACACCGACTGCGATTTAAACCCCGTGATTGCCAGAAATACGTTGGCCAGGTCAGAGCGCACCAACAACAAGGCCGTGACTGCCAGCACAAAAGCTGAATCGCTGGTGCGATAGAGGCTGCCCATCAGAACCACCAGGACAATCACCAGGTCGCTGAGCAAACTGCAACTGGCGGCGGTGATCGTGCGGGTGATCACACTGTGCATGCGGGTGGTATAGAAATGCTTCAGCCCCTCGGCTATCGCGCCCTGTTGGGTGAGTGCCAGCCAGTCCCCCAGGCGTTCGAAACCGGTGCCGCCGGTTCGGGAAATAGAAAACGCCACATGGGCCGAGCGCAGCAGGGAGTCGAATCCCTTGGTGCTCTCCACCCGTGTTCTATAAAGCTCGTCGATCGAAAGGCGGTACAAAACCGCCAGCAACCCGCTGAACAACAGCGCCACGGCGATGCCGAACAGGCCAAACCCCATCCACAAGGCCATGCCATTGCACAGTAAAAGCGCGATGATCCAGGCGATGTCGTGGGCATACCAGGCAATGCGTTCGAATGTCGTGGTGACATCGCGAGAAACCACCTGCAGCGCATCGGCCAGGCTGGTGATCCGGATGTCTCGCAGCCCCCCGATGAACAAGCGGCAAAAGCGGCTGCGCAGCAGGTCCTCGATAAACAGCCCGGCAGCGACCCCTGCCCCAACCCCGGTTACGGCATACAACAGAACCTGCCAGGGTGAGAAACCCGACTCTGGCAGCGTCAGGTTGGCTGCGTAGCTCATCATCAGCGCCGGCACCAACAACATCAGCACGCCCCAGCGACAGTACTTGAAGAGATCGCCGAGGCTGAAATGCTCCGGCACGGTGGGGCCTTCCAACACCGTCGGAGCCGTCCTCTCAGCGACCTCCATCGCCGAGCCCCCGCGCTGCGCGATCGCTCTTGCAGCCGATGGGCTGAAGCTCACCCAGGGCAGGCGCTCCAAGGCGTCTCTGACTGCCAAGGCAGCCGCGGCGTCCAATACCGAGAAATCGTGGTCGATACTTAGGGTCCCGTTCCGGGTACGAGCCAGAAACACTCCGCGCAGCAGTTGCAAACGCAGGCGCTGCCCGGCAGAAAGATTGCTCCCGTCGAGCTCGATGGGCAGTTGCATAACTTGCTGTGGGCTCTGTCCCAACTCGGGTATCAACAGGAAAGCGCCCAGCAACGCTTGTATGTCCTCGCGCTGGCTCTCCAGCGGGCCTGGAACCAGTTCGACCAGTGTCGCGGGCCATATCGGCCAGTCGACATCGAACTCGATCACGCTGCGGGTCTGATCGGCGGCGGCGTTCTGCAATACCGGCTGCCTTGAGGTGCTTTGATACAGGCCATCAAGCGCTTCCAAGGAGCGGCCGACGGCCTTGTAACTCACATAAGCGCGGGGCAACGCAAGTACCGCAGCCAGCAACGGGATACTCAGCCAGAAAATCGCCCCGTCCCAGACCGTGGCCGATTCTGAGGTGCCCAGCAGCCCAAGCAACACAAAAGGAATCAAGCGACCGAAACCAATGATGTAGCTGTCAGCGCCGCGCAGCAGCGTATCCAGGTTGCGCAGGCCGCGTTCGCCCGTCAGTGTCCGCTCGATGTTCTGCAAGGCCGTGCGGTCAGCGAACTGTTTGAGCCACGGGCCTTTGCGCAACCATGCCGAACACTGTTCGATGCGCTGCGCGGTCATATCCATGATCCGCTGGTAGTTGCGATCCGAGAGCCTGGACAGCAGATACGAGAACGGCAGAAACACACCGATCACCGCAACGGCCCATAACCCTGCCGTACCGAAAACCAGAAATGCCATCAGGATGGAAAGCAGAAGAAAAACCGGGATAGCCAGCAGATTAACGCTAGTGCCGATGCCCTCTAGAATGACGCTGAAATCCCTGGAAACCACCCGTTCCAGCAAAGCGACCTCTACGCGGGGGGGCATCTTGCGCGCCAGAAGGTGCTCGAATTCGCGGCATAACCTCAGCGAGATGTAGCGTTCCAGATTGAGCTCGCTCACCACCAGCAAGAACCCGCTGATGGCCAGGAACGCCAGGAGCGCGATGTCCCCCGGCGTGGTATCGACGCTGTTTTGGGCAGCCACCAGCGTACTCAGCGTGTAGATGAACAACAGCGGCACGCTGTACTGCAACAGCGACACCAGTACATAAGCACCGACCGCCCAAGGCGCAAGGTTGAAGGCCAAGCCGAAAAAACCATCGGCGAACGCTCGTCCTTCGGAGCGAGCGGCTGTCCGATAGCGCAATTCTGGGGTAAAAGAGTACATCCACTTCACGACAGCGCCTCCTCGCAGTACACCCGACCCGGCTCCAGGGACTGTACGCGCTGCAGGTAGTCTCGGATTTTCTGTAGATCGTAATAGTGCGCGGGAATCTTCCGGCATTCGCAGTAGCGGGCCACCCATTCCTCCAGACTCCACGGACATGATGGTCCTGCCCCCAGAAAGCGGCTCAAGGACAAAATGTCGAACCACACGCTGCGCTGCAGTGAATAGGTCTCCAGGTCGAGGATGTGCACGCCATTCACCGTAACAAGCAGATGCTCCGCCTTGCAGTCACCGACGCTGATGCCCTGCAGGTCAAACGAGGGAAAACGACAGCTGGAAGACAGACAAGGATCGAGGAATTCAGGGGTACTGCGGTGGCCCATGACACGCTGGAAATTAGCCAGGGCCGTAGAATGCATCGCTGCATAGGCCGCAATCACTTCAGGCAGATCGGCCAAAACCGGCAAACGACCCTGGAGAGCTTCCAGCACCAGTACCTGATGCCGCGAATCCTGATAGCGCATTCCTGCGATCGGACCCGAACGGAACAGCAAATACCCGCTGGCCTCAGCGGCATAGGCCGCCTCGTCAAAGTAACGCTTGATCACCACCTGCTCGCCCGAGACCATGCACAGGCCGGAGCAGACCAGGGACTTGACCGACTGGCCGAGTACAAGCAGAACCTGATAACGCTCGGCCAACAGGTCGCCAAGCGCCTGGCGGTGCTGCTCTACCTGAGCTGCTTCGAGGAGTTCCAGATGCACATGTTCAAAGGTTCTTTGCCCGCTCATGGCGCGGTCGCCAGGGACAGTTCATAACTGCGCAGAGCGCGTTCATAGTCCACTTGCTCGTTGTAATACTCGAGCCAGAACGCCAGCGGACTGTCATAGCGATCGCAGACATACCACTGCGATGCCGACAGGTTGAGCAGCTCCCATATTTGCAACTCGCCCAGAACCAGTTGACAGAAATCGTCATGGTCGACACGGATGCCGTAGGGATAAAGCTTTATTGCCCCCGCGCCTTCGTCCGGCACCTGGACGAACTCGACCCTGGACACGTCCAGCAGCCACTGTTGGTCGGCGCCGTCGCGCCGGGTCAACTGCAGCACCGCACGGCACGGACCGACGGGACGCCCCAGGTAATTGCTCTGCGTCATCAGCACCTGGCCATAGCGGGTGATAAGCCATGTCCTGGCCATTTCGTCGAGATGGGCCTTGATCTGCTGCTTGTCGAGCGACGTCGTCCGGCATCGCCCTTTCGCCGGACTGACCCCGGCGTATTCATCGGACAAGCGGATCCAGTCCGCCGGCTCGCCAGGCCGTGCCATCGCCACGTCGAAGCTTTCGCCGGGTGTGAGCGAGTACACCGTCCGTAACAACGATAGTTCGCTGCAGATCTGCGCCAGTTCGAGGTTCGACCAGGGGTGATGCATCTTGCCTGAGGGATCGCGATAACCGTTGCCCGCGATGATCAAGGTCGGTACCTGGTCAAGTCGGCGCATTGGCTTGTGAACGATTTCGTCCAGCAGACGCAAGCCCGACACCCTGGTGTAGCGCTGGTCGGGCAGCGGCAACAGGTTGTCCAGGCCGATGGGGCCTTGCACCCCGCTACCCTGGAAATTATTGGTCATCACCATGACCTGTGGCCAGGCAATAGCTCCATTATTGACATCAGCAAAGTAGGCGTCGGCGATGCGCGTATCAGACTGGATGAAAATCGCCTCGCGGCTCTGGTGCTCGACATGCAGCGACGCTACCCGGCTGTCCCAGAACAGTACCTCGGTGCCGGGCATGTAAAAGCGCAAGCTCAGCGAGCCGATGACGAACGAGGTCTGGGTATTGACACGCTGCACCTCGTAACCGCAGGCGCAGGCTATCGCTTCGGCCGCGCCGGGAAACAGTTCCGGGACATAGACCACCTTGCGCTTAAGCAAATGCCCGTAGTCCGACGACAGTCGGCGCAAGGAGGCTGGGTGAAAGTGCTGCAGGTGTTCGGTAGTCAAGACAATGCCATCCACCGCAGGCATACGCTGCAGATCGACATTGCGCGCCGGGACTATCGCAAACTGTCGGTCGGCATCGGAACCGAAGCCAGGACCCAGCACCGGGTCGACCAACACGTGACTATCGCCAGCCTGCAACGACCAGCTTTCGTGACCGATCATTGTCAGCTTCATGGGCCCACCTCAAGATTACGCATGCTGCGCCCGATGATTTTCGCCAATAGCTCAGGGCTGCCGTTCTCGCCGTAATAGCTGTAGAAGAACGGGATCAAGCCGTCGAAGATGCCGCTCTCGAACCAGGACTGGACCGAAACGCCCACGATGTCCCAGATCTGCAGGTCACCCTCTACCATGCCGATGAAGTCCACCAGGGGCAGGCATATGCCAAAGGGATACTGCTCGACCAGCGATTCGAGTTGGTTGTGCGTCTCAGCCTCGAACTGGCCGCTGATCAGATTCAGCGCATAGCTGTCCTGAAGCCCGAGAGCATGCGAGGCAAAACTGAAAACGATTCGTTTCGGCCCCAGCTTGCGCCCCTTGTAGTGAGACATCGCCAACGCCTTGCGCCCGGTAATGAACAGCATCAGGCTTTTCGCCAGGCGTTGCAGCTCGGCCAGCGCGCGTTGCAGCAGCTCTTCATAACCCTCGACGTCCTGCACGTCGGGTCTTACCGAGGCGACCACCTCGACGGTCTTGCGTGCCTCGATGAACTGATCCAGTTCATCGATCAGCAAGTTGTGCTGCACCTTGTCTACCTGGACCCAGTCGATGATCGCCTGCTGGCCGAGATCTGGATCAAGGGCAAAGGCTTCGCCTGGCAGCAGGCCGACAATATTGGTGTCCAGGCTGAGCCGATTAGCCAATCTGCTCAATGTCGGCTGGTCGGAAAAGGGGAAAGCGGCGAACTCTCCCATACGCTTGATGAACCCGCCGCCGCAAAGAGCTATGTTTGCGGGTTGCACCGGAAAATCGTCCATGTAGCTGGTCAGCACAGCGCTCAGCACACCGATCCCCAGCGGACCGACCTTACGGTTGCCGTCACTCGCGTTCTTGCCCCAGTTTTCCAGGGACTGAAAAGCTCCCGGAGGTGACACCCTGGAGTTGTTCGAGACAATGACAAGTTTGGGCGGTGCCAGTCGACCTTCGACGATATCGGTCTTGAACACCTCGGACACCAGGGCGTCCACGGCAATGAAGATGCCATTGCTTGGCTGCTCGGCCTCCTCGATATGCACCTGGGTAACCCGACTTTCCCAGAAGGCAGTCTTGGGATCTGCCGGATAGAAGCGCAGGCTCAAGTCACCGATCAGCATCGGCTCGGTGTCGCAGACTTGCGTAAGGGTGAACCCAAGGTCGCGGATGCATTGCTTGACCGGTTCGACGATGGTCGCTCCCACGACAAACCGGGCGGAACGTGGCAACAGATTCAGCGAATGGATATCGAAATGATCGGAATGCTCATGACTGAGAAAAATCAGGTCTATATCGGATAGTGCCGTGGCATCAACAACCCTCGGCGGATAGATCTCGATCCGGTGCGCGTCGACCAGGCCGAAGTCTTCACATAACAGCGGGTCAATCAGGATCCTGGTACTTCCGTGTTCCACAAGCCATGTTTGATGGCCGATAAAGATCGCTCTCATGCCCACCTCCCTGGTTGACAATTGAATGCTCAGCACCCAAAAGGAGAAAAAGCAAGAAAGTCCTTTCTTGCTTTTTCTGGGTCAGCTCAACGGTGGTATGCGCAGCTCGCCGCCTTGGTTTGCGAAGCTCCGGTTTTGGACTTCTTGATGGCGTCGCTCAAGACCTGCAATTCCTCCTTGCTGAACAGCACTTTCTCGCCGTCTTGATGAGCGGGTGCGGCTACTGCATCTTGCTGGATCTTCTGGTTCATGACTTGCTCCTTGTCTGGCTGTTTATCCAAGCACGTCGAAAGCGTAACGGCGTCCTCGCATGAATGAACATAGCGGAGGAAGCCGATTTTTCAATAAACAAAAGTGGATTGAGTAGCGACACAGGTACGGTTTTGTGCTATTTGCAAAACTTTGTCACAAATCATCTGCCTGCGATGACCTGATTAAAGGTGAGCCTTCACGCATATCGGTCATAGCGCTGACCAAGGTAAAACTTTTAAAAACAATAAGTATAGATCGCAGAAACCACCCGCCTCATCGCCTCCTCAATCGTCCCTTCATTGCGACACATCACCCACCCCTGCCCCACAACCGCCCGCTCAAACGCCTCTGTACACACAACCTGCTCCTCCAGCTTATGCATCACCGTACTGCTCAACCCGCGCCGTCGTGTCGCTGCCCTCGCCCAGGATATTTGCGCTGAGGTGACAACCCCCACATGCAGATCCGGCACTTGCACCTGTCGATCAAGGTTCAGCGCAAGAATGTCTGTAAACGGTATCAACCGCCGAAACGCCGCATCGGACGGGTACCAGCGATCCATCAGGATGATGCTGTCAGGTGGCTGTGCAGCCAGTACGTGCCGGGTAATCCAACTGCGGCTGTCAGCAAAGCGTTCACACACCTCAAGTTCCAGATCCCGGCTGGGGTCTCTGGCGAATTTGTTAACCAGAGCCATCGTTTGCGCTCGATAGGGATCGCTTTTGCGTTCGCACAATCGGACCACCTTCTTGTTATCAGCCCTCAATGCTGCCGTGACGGCCTCCAACAGCGTGGTTTTGCCGGTGCCCTTGGGCCCATCCAACGAAATAAACAGCGCACGATTCATACGAGCGCTGCGTTATCGTTGAGGTTGTGCAGTTCCATGGGGCCTCTGGTCTGAGCGTTTGGGCGAATTGGCCTCCATTATGGGGAACCCTATTGCCCAATGCGAGGCTGTACCCTCCCCGCGTCGACCGTAGAGGATCGGTCAGCCATTCAGCATTCCGGGACTTCGGCCTCGTACGTCACCGCCCAGGGCGCGATCAAGCGCTGCGGGGTCCGGCAGGTTTTGCGTTTAAACACGAAGTTGCGGCACTTTTCGGCAAACTGTTGGCGGTTTTGCACCATATCCAACTGCATCTGTACCAGCTCATGTTCGCGGCAACGTTCAACCTGCTGACTATCCAGCGTGGCTTTACGGGTGCGTGCGTACAGGTACTTCTCATCGGTCAGCGCGCTTTGGGCCTGTTGAGAGAGCCACAGATCAAAGGCGTGTAGGCAGCGTGGGCCGATGTCCTGAACCATGCCGTACTGCAAGGCCTGGACGGCACTGACGGGCAGGCATTCTTCGGTGAGCTTGTGCGCCACCTCACTGCCGACGGCCCGTGGCAGGCTGTAGGTCCAGTATTCGGAGCCATAGAGCCCCATGGTTTTGTAATGCGGGTTGAGCACTACCCCCTCACGGACCAATACAATGTCAGCGGCCAGCGCGAGCATCACGCCGCCTGCGCCCGCACTGCCGGTCAGGCCGCTGATTACCAGTTGCCTGGCGGTTAGCAGCTCCCGGCACACATCGTCGATGGCTTGAATATTGGCCCAGGCTTCCAGCCCCGGCACTTTGGCGGCCTGGATGACATTGAGGTGTACGCCATTGGAAAAGCTCCCGCGCCCGCCCTTGATCAACAACACTTGGGTGGCTCGCGCCTTGGCCCAGCGCAATGCTGCCACCAGCCGTTGGCATTGTTCGGTGCTCATGGCGCCGTTGTAGAACTCGAATGTCAGTTCGCCGACGTGACCGGCCTCCCGGTAGCGAATCGGTTGATAGGCCAGCGCATTGAAGCTTTGTTGCGCGATCGAGCTGTTCAACACCGGAATGTCAGCCAGTTGTTCAGCCAAGACATGGCGAGCCGGCAGCTTGAAGGTCTCCTCCCCTGGCTGGGCCTTGCGTTTGAGCGAGCCGATCCACAGGCTGTGATCCCCAGCTGCCACCAACACGGCGTCGTCCTGTACCGCGAGGATATCTCCCGGGGTGCCCTGGCGTGAGTCCAAGTGCGCGTCGTACAGGTAATATTGCCCACCCAGCAGGCTTGCCAACACACCGGGCTGGCCGTCGGCGGCGTCGATGCTGCGCTTGATGAAGCTTGCGCAATCGAACCAACTGAAGGTGCGGTCAGCCTGGGTCATGTTCGGCTGCAACCGCCCGATAACGCTGGGTTGCGTGTAGTCGAGGGGCTCCGGGACGAAGCCATTGGCGAATTTTTCCACCACGTCGCGGATGCAGACGATCGCCGCGTCACTCACCGGGCCGTTGTACAGCTCGGATTTGCGCACATCGGCGGGCATATCGAATTCACAGGTCGACCAGATCGGCCCGGCGTCCATTTCCTCCACGGCCTGCAGGGCCGTGACGCCCCAGCGCCTGACCTGCTGGGTGATGGCCCAGTCCAGTGCGCTGGCGCCACGGTCGCCGACGATGCCGGGATGGATGATCACCACCGGGCGCTGCGGGTGGCTCCATAGCTGCTGTGGTACACGGTCCTTCAGGAATGGGCAGATCACCAGGTCGGCGCCTGACGCCTCGATCTGGCGACACACCGTGGTTTCATCGGTGAATACCACAACGCTGGGGTCGTGACCCGCCTGGCGCAAATCCAGCCAGGCCCGCTGGGTCAAACCGTTGAATGCCGAGGATAACAACAGGATCTTCAATGATCGCATGGCTGACTCTTCCTTGAGATTGGGCGACCAGAGGTGCTCCTTGAGCCGTCCCTGGCCTTTGATGGAAGCTCAAGGTTATAGAGCGTGGCAGCAGCGTTACCTGACCAGGATCAAGCTTGTGCCAGCAAATGACGATAGTTTCGAGTTGACAGCGCCCTGCAAACTTCAACAACCTGCCAACTTTCCTGCCCTGCCCCGAGGCTGTCCTTGGACTATTTCAGTGCCCTCACCGCCTTCGTCGAAGCTGCCGAAGGCAATAACTTCTCCCGCGCAGCCGAGCGTTTGGGGATCAAGGCGTCCACGGTTTCACGCTATATAAAGGATCTTGAGCAAGACCTGGGTATCGCGTTGTTCAACCGCTCCACGCGCACCTTGCACCTGACCGAAGGCGGCCAGACCTTCCTGATGCACGCCCGCAGGGTGCTGGATGAACTGGAACACGCCAAGGCGGCGACGTCTGCGTTGAACCAGCAGCCCAGGGGCTTGTTGAAGCTCAACCTGCCGCCGGCATTCGCCCGCCATCACATCCTTCCAGCCTTGAAGGACTTTTGCGCGCGCTACCCGCAAATCAGTGTGGAATTGGTATTGGATAATGCTCAGGTCAACCTGATTCATGCCGGCGTCGATCTAGCCATACGCATTGGCGCGCTGGCCGATTCGACGCTCAAGGCCCGCAAACTCTGCGACGGCCACTACCGCGTGGTGGTCAGCCCGGCTTTTGCCAGGCAGCACCCTGCACCCTCAACCCCCGCCGACCTCGCCGGTTTGCCTGCGGTGTTGGGTACGCTGCCTACGGGCGCTATCAGCTTTGTCTGCGGCGATCAGGTATCACCGCTGCTGCACAACGGCTGCATTCGGATAAATGATCTCGACGCACAACTGATCGCCGCTCGCCAGGGGCTGGGCTTTGCCCTTTTGCCGGATTGGTTGGTCGCCCAGAGCATCCAGGCCGGCGAGTTGCTCGTGTGGCTGCCGCAATGGCGAATACGCGATGTCGAGCGCGACTTCGCCGTGTGGTTTGTCTACCCGCCCAAGCGCATAGTGTCGTCCAAGGTCAGGTGTTTTATCGACTTTATCGTTGAGCGACTGGGCCAGACGCCCGAGTGGACATCACTCAACTGAAGCGAATATCCAGCGAGCGCAGATAGGTTTGCAGCCCTGCGTCCTGAATCGGAATCAGGAACGCCTCGGTGTCCGATTCATTGAAGTGCGCGTGCCAGTACCCCGGCGGCGTGACAAATGCCAGGCCAGGCGACCAGTCCACCCGCTGCGGATTGCAGATCTGCCCGTCCGCATCCAACTCGGTGCCCACCAGCGAGTAACAGCCCGGCGGGCAATCAATGATGAAGTCCAGCGCAATCGACTGATGCCGGTGAGGTTTCTGTACCGAGCCTGCCGGCAGGATCCCATACATGGCCCACAGCACGTGGGTCACGGTGCGCGTCTGGGGGAAGTTGCGGTTGCCCAGCAAAATGCTGATGCGGCTGCGGTCTTGCGCACGAGGATCGTCGGCCGCTTCACGCAGCTTGGCGTTAGCCAGTTCTGCGGGGTACAACGTCGGCGCGAAGCGGTCTGCGCTGCGTGCCACCCCCAGGTAACGCAATAACGGTTCATCGTGCACGTAGTAAAGACGGGCATCCTGGCGGGCGCTGAAGTGTGCTGCCTGCAAGCCAGGCAAGGCCATAAAACAACCTTTTGACCATTGAATCTCATGTTCGCCCTGAACCACGCTGCCCTCGCCGGCGATCACGTAGAACACCTGGGACGTCGCATTGGGTTGCAGGGTCAGCGTGTCGCCACGGTTAAGGCGCATGAAGTTCGCGCACAGCCCGGGGCCTGTCGCAGGGCCTTCGCAGCCCAAGGCGTCACTGAGGTCCAGCGGTACCACGCGTGAAGGGCCACTGTCGTATAACGAGGCGGGAAAGCTGTGGTAGGGAATGCGCGCAATAAGGTTGGCACTGATGGGGTTGGCCGCTTTGCTGTACTCGAAGTACTCGGCGTCCACTTGGTTTATATCCGTCGGCGCAGGGTTGAATTCGTTCATCAGTCTCACCTCAGTCTGGGGGGGGCCGGAGCCCGCTGCGCTTTTGAAGGCGCTGCGGTAAGTGAATGAACTATAGGCATCGCTTACGGGCGGAGTAATCCCTGGCGCTGCACAGCAGTTATGCGGAATGGGGATCATCGTTAGCATCTGCCGAAACCACTTTTACCCGTTCTCCTTCGACGTGAATGACATCAATGGGTTGTTCAACCCGCCAGGGAGAGTTATAGCACCCCCTTATTTTATGAGTTGCCGTAAAAAATGTAATATCCTCATCAATTTGATAAGAGTAAGACGTTAATCCAGAACCGTACAATCCATCCTTGCCTTTAGGGTATGATTGATATTTAACAATGTTGTACTTTGATTGTAAAATTTTCACGAACGCTTTTTCTGCATCGGCGGCTAAGATTTTTTTATCGATAAACCCAGGCAGCTCGAAGTCGCTCTCTGTCAATTCTTTGACTGCAAAGTCATCAATATCAAAAAGAAATATATAAAGCTCATCTGTCAGTCTGGCCGTTGGGCTGTATTGAGTTTCACGTGAAAGTATTTCAGCCCTGCTTTTATGCCCATTAGCGAAAAGCCTGGAGAAGCTGTCGCCCTCCTTTGATATCCCCACATAATACAGATTAAAATCAGTGAATTGCAAAGCATTGCTCAAACCTACTATATCGATCCTGCCTCTCCAAAAATCGTATAGCATTTTATCGGTAGTCGCCCAATAAAGTATTGATTCTTTATTGTTGTGAGCATGTTCGGTAGAGATTTTTATTGCTTGGGCGCCCCAATCTATAACTACTTCTTCTTGATAGTCGCCTATCAAGTCTGCAAGATTTACGCTCAAGTTTTTTCTTTTGATTTTGCCGCAAACCAGATCAAAATAGAATCGAGCGTGCTCACGGTCGATTCGGCGGTTATCAAATTCAAGCGCATGGCGTTGAGCAAGCATATATAACTTGCTTTTTTTTACAAACTGCCTGACCTCCGCATCTTCCCATAACAACTGTGCAAACTGATTTGAGATGGGCGGATAGACAAGCTTCAATAAATTACTCGATATGTACATAAATTCAAGCCTTATGTTGGACATGACACCATTCATTAAGCTGGTCGCTGGAGTCGTTTTGCATTCAGCAATGGGACCATACATGCGAGATGCAAATCATGTCATGGATTCGAGTGCTGTGAACAGGCATAATAGCGGCAAATTGCCTCTACTGTATTGGGTTGGACGGCCCGAAAGGACACGAATGTACTTTGCCATATGCTTGAAACCGATGATCGAAACCCTCGCAGGGGAACAGGGTCAAAAAGATTCATGTTGCACTCTCATTCTATTTCTTGGCAACTGTAAGCTATGAATCCATTATTCTGGATTGGCGTTACAGTAGGTATAGTCGTATCAATTTTTTCTTTTTTTTCATTGCTTTCTGCATTCCCAGAAACCTACTCACCCTTCCCTACAAGTGTATCCAGTATCTTCAAGGATATACTGGGCCCCGTGGCGGCGGGTTTTGGTGGTGCATTACTAGGTGCTTTTGCGACTTATGGTATTCAGTCCCACGCAGAGCGACGAAAGGAAAAAATAGCCGCTATCAATGCGTACAACAAAGGCGTTTCGATTCTTTCAATGAAATACAATGATCTTTGGGTTCTTAAGCATCAACTCGTGACACCGCATCAAGACAAAGAACTGCGATTCATGCATATACCAAGAACTCAAGGGCTTTTCCCGAATGCCGAAAATGCAGCGGATGCGCTCAATCAAATCTTCATCAAAGAGGGCATGGGCGATTTACTTACAAAAATGTTGATTGCCGAGAAAAAGTACGCCGCTATTCATTCAAGCTTTCAAGAGCGAAATGATATGGTTCAACCGTTTGCAAAACAACTCGACACCTATCTTGCAAAGACCAGGGGGAGACAAAGCCCAACCCTAGGAGAGCTCGTCGGCATTCATAGTCATACGAGCCTTTTAAGACTTTACGAATATAGCGAGCAATTAATCAGGACGCTGGATGACGCACTTCTTTATTTGCATACGCTTTCCGTTCGATTAGTCAGCGAGCTACCAATGAAGATTCACTTCGAAAACAATCCAATAATCATGTTTAAAACGGAACAGCCACATACAACTCCAGCACCGTTCTATAAAGACCTAAACGATCTCTCAGCGGCCTTGGAGGCGGCTGTGGCCGAAAGTAAATCGAAGCGTCGCAAATAAATAGCTGTTTACTTTGCTATTATTCTTCTCATTTAAACCTGGGAACTGCCAACCCCAGGCTTTCGCGCAAAGTCGAGCCTTCATACTCTGTGCGATAAACCCCGCGTTCCTGCAACAACGGAATCACCTCCCGGGTGAATCGATCGAACTGCCCGGGGTGGCCGATGTAGATATTGAACCCGTCCACAGCCCGCGCCTGGAGCCAGTCAGCCATTTTCTGCGTCACCGTATCGGCGCTACCCACGAAGGCGCCAGGACGCAGTTGCCGACCAAACTCAATGGCCTGGCGCAAGGTGAAACCCTTCTCCCGCGCCTGATCGGCAATGCGTTTGGCATTGGTGAAAAAACTGCTGCGCGCCGCTTCCAGGCTCTCTTGCGGGAATGGCGCATCCAGGTCGTACTGGCTGAAATCATGCCAGCCGAAATTACGCCCGAACTCCTTGAGCGCCAGTTCAAAACTATGGTCGAGTTGATGGTAGTGCTGCTCGATTTCCCGGGCCTGTGCATCAGTGTCACCCACATAGACTTCCGCACCGGGCATGATCAATAACTGCTCCGGATCGCGCCCTCTTTGTGCCGCCCTGCCCTTGATATCCCGGTAAAACGCCTGGCCCTGCTCGATGCTGGCCGCATGGGTGAAGATCACGTCCGCCGTGGCGGCGCCCAGATCGCGGCCTGGCTCGGAATCACCGGCCTGAAAGATCACCGGTTGGCCCTGGGGTGAGCGTTGGATATTCAGCGGGCCGACCACGCGAAAATGTTCGCCCTGGTGGTTCAGGCTGTGCAGCTTGCTGGGGTCGAGAAACTGGCCGGTAGCGCGGTCGCGCACAAACGCATCGTCTTCGTAAGAGTTCCACAACCCCTGCACCACCTGGACGTGTTCGGCGGCGCGGCCATAGCGGGTAGCGTAGTCATAATGTTCATCGCGGCTGTAATTGCCTGCGGTGCCAGCATCACCGCTGGTGACCACGTTCCAGCCGGCGCGGCCTTTGCTGATCAAATCCAGGGACGCCAGGCGCCGCGCCACGTTATACGGCGAGTTGTAGGAGGTGGTCAGCGTGCCAACCAGGCCGATATGCCGGGTACTCACCGCCAGCGCCGATAACAGTGTCAGCGGCTCCAGGCGATTGAGGTAATGGGATGGCGAGCCGGGGGTGATAAATTGGCTGTCGACGATAAACATCAAGTCGAACAGCGCCGCCTCGGCCTGGCGCGCAATTTCGATGTACCAATCGACGTTGACGCTGGCATCGGCCGGCAGTTGCGGGTCGAGCCACAGGTTATGGCGGCCCGGGCCACCGCTGCCCATGGTCAGGGCGCCCAGTTTGAGCTGTCTTTTAGTCATGACAAGAACCTTCAGGGCTGGCGGGTGGCGACGGCTGGCTGCAAGGACGCCGCGAAGGACGGGTCAAACAGTTGGGCGGCCGGGTAAGCCTTGATCAGGCCCTGGCTGGCGAAAAAGTCCACGGTCTTTTGCGCTTCCACAGGCGCCTGGGCGGTCAGTGGCTCGACGGTGGTGCGCGCCCGAGCAAACCACACACGGGCGATGTCGGCGTCGGCACGGGTGCGCTTGGCCCAGGCATCGGCATAGGCATCGGCGTTGGCCGGGTTTTGGCGAGCCCAGTCACGGGCTTTTTTCAGCCGCTGGAGAAAGTCGCTGATAGGCTCACGCTTGGCCTCTACCGCATTGGCGTTGGCGGCAATGAAGCTCTGGGCCGGGATCAACCCCTCGGCGGTCGCCAGTACTCGCGCACCCTGGCGTTCCTGTTGCGTGACATACGGCTCCCAGGTGGCGATGACGTCAACTGCGCCGCCCTCCAGCGCATGGGACGCATCCAGCGCGCTGAGGTAGCGCAACTCCAGAGAGTCCCGTGCAACCCCGGCTTTATCCAATGCAGTCAGCAGCAGTTGCTGGCTCCAGGAGCCCTTCCAGATGGCCGCGCGCTTGCCCGCAAGATCGGCCAGGCTGTGGATCGACGAATCCTTTTTCACCAGGATCGCCACGCCCGCAAGATTCTGGCGGCTGACGGCAATCACCTTGATCGGTGCGCCCAATGCGCCCAGGAACAATACCGGCGCATCGCCCAGCAGGCCGATATCCAGGCTGCCGACGTTGAGCGCTTCGGCCACCGGTGACCCGGCGGTGAATTGCTTCCATTCCAGGGTATAGGGCAGATCATCCAGCACCCCCGCCGCTTCCATCACCGCTTGGGCGTTATAGCTCTGGTCACCCACGACCAGGGTTTGTGCCTGTGCCGTCAGGCTTAGCAAGGTGGCGGCCAACCCGGCCGCCAATGTTGTCAGGTAACGCACGCTCGTCTCCAGATGCCGTGTGGGGCAGTCAAGTCGATCCGCGCGCGCGGTCTCGGCAATATTCGTAAGGATCGATACGATGCGGTTCTAAGAGGTGCGTGTAAAATACCTATAACGCATAACGTAATGCGAAAATAATGCGCTCCCCGCATCAGGCTATAGAGGCAACTCGACCCGCGCCACCAAGCCTGAGCCACGCAGACGGTTGCTTAGCGTCAGTTCGCCGCCCTGCTCGCGCACAATGGCGCGCGCTGCTGAAAGCCCGAGACCCACGCCACCGGTATTACGATTGCGCGAGGTTTCGAGGCGAAAGAATGGATCGAATACGCGCTCAAGGTCAGCCTCGGGAATCCCCGGTCCCTGGTCATGAACCTCAATGCAGATGCGCTGACCGTCCCCACTCAGAGAGATGCCAGGGTGACGCGCATATTTGGCGGCGTTCTCCAGCAGGTTGACCATCACCCGCTTAAGTCCCAGTGGGCGTCCGTGATAGACCAGGTGGGACGGCCCAATGAAATCCACCGCAAAATGCTGGTCGCGATAATCATCGATGATGGTTTGCAGCAGCTCCGACAGATCGAATGCAGTGCGTTGCTCCAGCACCGTATCGTCGCGAAAGAACGCCAGCGCAGTGTTGATCATCGACTGCATTTCCTCGACATCGCGAATCAGTTTGTGCTGATGGTCCAGATCCTCCATGAACTCGCAACGCAGGCGAATCCGCGTCAAAGGCGCGCGCAAGTCGTGGGAAATCGCCGCGAGCATATGGGTGCGTTCGCCGATGAAATGCTGGATCTGCGCCTGCATGGTGTTGAAGGCGATGATGGCCTGGCGTATTTCGTGGGGGCCTTCGCTGTCGATGGGCGGAGCGCGCAAATCACCACCAAAACGCCTGGCGGCACTGGCGAAACGCTGCAACGGTTGGGCCAATTGCCGGGTCGCGAGCCAGGCCACCAACAAGGTCGCGATCAACCCCAGGGTGATGATCACCGCGATGCGCGTGGGTGCGCTCAGCCCCCACGTGCGTTCAGGCGGGACGAATGACAACCAGCTGCCATCGAGCAACTGCACGAGCGCAACATAGTGCGCCTCGGGGCTGCCACGCGGCCAATCGTCGGGGCTGAACACCTGAATTTGTCGCCCAGTGCCAAACAGTGCTTGTATCCCCGGGACTTCGCCCGTTTGAAGCGCCGTGTTGCCGTCGGGAAGGCCGAAATCCGCAGGGTCGTTATGCCAGGCCACATGCAGGCGGGCATCGCTGGCCGCTGCCGCCAGTTGCGGACGCAGCGTTGCAGGCGCGGCTTCGATGACTTTGGTGGTGGCGCCCATCTGCTCCAGCAACCCTGTGCGCTCGATCGGCGGGCGCGCCCAGACCCCGGCAACCTGGACGAACAAGGCATTAAGCGCCAGTGAAGCAAGCATCGCGGCGAGAATGGTCAGGGCGATGCGCCGGTTCAGGGTGTCGCGATGCAACAGGCCGCGGATCATGACCGGGTGACCGGGGCGGTGAACAGATAGCCGCCATTGCGTACCGTGCGGATCAGGTCCGGGCGTTTGCAATCGGGCTCGATCTTGCGCCGCAGCCGGCTGACCTGCACGTCAATGCTGCGGTCGAAGGCGTCGTGGCCCCGGCCGTGGGTCAGGTCGATCAATTGGTCGCGGGTGAGGATGCGCTGAGGATGCTCAAGAAACACCACCAGCAAGTCGAATTCGCCACCGGACAGCGGAATCATCACGCCCTCGGGAGAGCGCAGCTCGCGGCAGGTAATATCCAGATGCCAACCGGCGAACGCGATGATTGGCCGGGAATGCTCACTGGCAGCGCCGACGGGCTGCCCCGCCCGCCGTTGCACCGCCCGCAGACGGGCCAGCAATTCGCGGGGGGCAAACGGTTTGGTCAGATAGTCGTCGGCGCCAAGCTCCAGGCCGACGATGCGATCACTGAGCTCGCCCATGGCCGTGAGCATGATGATTGGAATGCCCATCTGCGCCCGGACTTTCTGGCACAGGCTAAGGCCGCCTTCACCGGGCAGCATGAGGTCCAGGATAATGGTGTCTGGCCGCTGCCGGGCGATGGCTGCCCACATGGCTTCTCCGTCGGCAGCCACGTCGACCTCGTAGGCGTGCTGCACGAAGAACTTCTTCAGCAATGCCAGAATTTCTCCGTCGTCGTCGACGATCAGCAGTCTGCTCACGTTCCCAGGCCCCCTGGCAAAAAAGGAAAACATCTAAAACCATTCCGGCGCCGGGGTCATTTATTTCAATCGAGCAACATTCCTTCGCCACGGACACAACCCGGACATCTTCGGGAAAAAACCGTCGGGCATCCTGCACGCCTTCCATTCAAGGCGACGTTCATGAAGGTTTCCAGCAGCAGGTATACAGAGCAGGCACAGGACACCGGGCGGCCCCTGGTGCTGAGCCAGCGCACATCGTCCCTCGCACAGGACAGCCCCATGCTGTTCCAGGAGTCCTGCCTGGGCCTGACGGCGGACCAGGACCGCATCGTATTGCGCCGCTACTTCGAACATTACAGCCCTGACGCCGGGCGCTGGGTCGAGTATGCCCACTCCATCCCCATCGCCGAGCTTGTCCATTGGATCATGACCCATGGGCAGTTGCACATCGAATGCTCTCATGACAACCCGAACGAACAGGCAGCCCACTAATGACCTGCAAACGTTCACTGCCGTTATTGATGGCGGCCTCCTTGAGCCTGGCGGCCTGCAGCAGCAACCGTATCGAGCCCGAAGACGCGGGTTTTCTTCACGATTACAGCCTGCTTAAAGAACACCAGAGTGCTTCGGGCCAGACCGTGCTGAGTTGGGTCAGTCCGGCCTTGAAGCGTGGCCGATACAAGCAGGTGTACCTGGCGCCCAGCCAGTTTTTCCCGGCCGTTGAACCCAGCGCCCAGATACCGCAAAGCACCCTCTTCCACGTCACCGGATATTACGACCTGGTACTGCGGTCGGAGCTTGGCAAACACATGTATCTGGCCGCAAAGCCCGGGCCCGACACGCTTACGGTACGCCCCGCCATTACCCGGATCACCACCAGCACCCAAGGCTTGCGCCTGTATGAATGGCTGCCGATCACCCTGGTCGCAGCGGGCGTGAGCACCGCCGCCGGCATCCGCGACCAGGACAGCGAGATCGCCACGCAGCTGTCCCTCGAAGACGGCTCGACCGGCGATGTGGTGGCTGCCATCGTGAGCGAGGGCACCGGCATTCCCCTGGATAACGACAAGCAAGTGATGACCGCCGACAACGTAAAAGAAGTGCTCGACGGCTGGGCCCGCGACCTGGGCCAGTCATACAGCGCCGTCGCTCAATAGCACGGCCCCGCTCAAACGTCATAATCCCCTGCCCGTCTGCGTGGTAATCTCCCGGCACCACGAATAGACATTGATCGTCACTTGACGATGACCAAAGCCAGGAAAGAACATGCCCAAGATTTCTCACTCAGCGCTACGCCGTAACTTCCGTGACCTGCTGGCAACGCCTATCTGCGTTGAAACCGCCTCCGTATTCGACCCCATGTCTGCCCGCATCGCGGCCGACCTGGGTTTTGAAGTCGGGATCCTGGGAGGTTCAGTCGCCTCCCTGCAGGTGCTGGCGGCCCCCGATTTCGCGTTGATTACCCTGAGTGAGTTTGTTGAGCAAGCCACCCGCATTGGCCGTGTCGCCCAGTTGCCCTTCATTGCCGACGCCGACCACGGCTACGGTAATGCGCTGAACGTGATGCGTACCGTCGAGGAACTGGAACGCGCCGGTGTTGCCGCGCTGACCATTGAAGATACCCTGCTGCCGGCGCAGTTCGGGCGCAAGTCCACCGATTTGATCTCGGTAGAAGAAGGCATCGGCAAGGTCAAGGCAGCCATTGAGGCGCGCGTCGACCCCGCATTGTCGATCATTGCCCGCACCAACGCCGGCGTGTTGCCCACCGCCGATGTTATCGCCCGCACCAAAGCCTACGAAAAGGCCGGCGCCGATGGTATCTGCATGGTTGGCGTCAAAGACTTCGAGCACCTGGAGCAAATCGCCGAGAACCTCAGCGTGCCGTTGATGCTGGTGACCTACGGCAACCCGCAACTGCATGACAGCGAGCGCCTGGCCAGCCTGGGCGTGCGCATCGTCGTAGCCGGGCATGGCGCCTACTTCGCCGCGATCAAGGCCACCTACGACAGCCTGCGTGCGCAACGCCAGCTTACCCATAGCACGTCCAATCTCAGCGCCACGGAACTGACCCACACCTACACGTTGCCGGAGAGCTATGTGGCGTGGGCTGAAGAGTTCATGGATGTGAAGGAGTAATTTTCAGACAACCCGCTGATTTGCCCCAAGCGTTTTTTTCGCGGACCATGGCGCCTTTCTGTTCCTGCCAACACGAGGTGCCCATGGCCAACCACGACCTGTCCTATACCCCCGACCCGGACGCCGACTCCATCTCATCTGACGTGATCGGTTTCAACGGTATTCTGGTCTCGACCCAAATCCCGACCCACTCCGACGGCAGCCTGGAGCTGGGCGACATCACCCTGCAAAGCGAATGCACCCTGCAAGCGCTCAAAGTCGCGCTGGAAAAAGCCGGCAGTTCCATGGACCGGGTGATGCACCTGACCATCTACCTCACCGATATGGCCGACCGCGCTGCGTTCAATGAAGTCTACAAGCGCTTTTTTGCCAAGCCATGGCCGGTGCGGGCTGCGGTGGGTGTTGCTGCATTGGCGGTGGACGGAATGCGTGTTGAAGTAACAGCGATGGCTGCCAAAGCCTGATATCTCAGCGCGCTATGAACAATGTGGGAGGGGGCTTGCTCCCGATAGCGGTGGGTCAGAACAGTTTTAATTACTGACACACCCTCATCGGGAGCAAGCCCCCTCCCACACAAGCCCTGGGCCCGACAGCCCTGCGGTAGATGCCGGCCGGGCATTTCACGGCTACAATGCGCGCCTCGACCGTGACAAGCCTGACTAAAAAAACTATGTCCTTGCCCAAGCATCACCTTGAATTGCTCAGCCCTGCCCGCGATGTCGCCATTGCGCGCGAGGCCATTCTGCATGGCGCCGACGCCATCTACATAGGCGGCCCAAGCTTCGGCGCCCGTCACAACGCCTGTAACGAGGTGAGCGATATCGCGCAGCTGGTGGAATTCGCCCGTCGATACCACGCCCGCGTCTTCACCACCATCAACACCATTTTGCATGACAACGAGCTGGAGCCAGCGCGCAAGCTGATCCACCAGCTGTATGACGCAGGTGTAGACGCGTTGATCGTGCAGGATCTGGGCGTGATGGAGCTGGATATTCCGCCCATCGAGCTACACGCCAGCACCCAGACCGACATCCGCACCCTGGGCCGGGCAAAGTTTCTTGACCAGGCCGGTTTCTCGCAGTTGGTATTGGCCCGTGAGCTGAACCTGCAGGAAATCCGCGCAATCGCCGACGAAACCGATGCCGCCATCGAATTCTTTATCCACGGCGCCCTGTGCGTGGCGTTCTCCGGGCAGTGCAATATTTCCCATGCGCAGAATGGCCGCAGTGCCAACCGTGGCGATTGCTCCCAGGCCTGCCGTCTGCCGTACACCTTGAAAGATGACCAGGGCCGCGTCGTGGCCTTTGAAAAGCACCTGCTGTCGATGAAAGACAACAACCAGAGCGCCAACCTGCGCGCGCTGGTCGAAGCGGGTGTGCGTTCGTTCAAGATCGAAGGCCGCTACAAGGACATGGGCTATGTGAAGAACATCACCGCCTACTACCGCCAGCGCCTTGACGAAATCCTCGAAGACCGCCCGGACCTGGCCCGCGCCTCCAGCGGGCGTACCGCGCATTTTTTCCTGCCGGACCCGGAGAAGACCTTCCACCGTGGCAGCACCGACTATTTCGTCACCGATCGCAAGATCGACATCGGCGCGTTCGATACTCCGACGTTTACCGGCCTGCCGGTGGGTGTGGTGGAAAAAGCCGGCAAGCGTGACTTGCAGGTAGTCACCCATGAGCCGCTGTCCAACGGCGATGGCCTGAATGTGCTGGTCAAGCGTGAAGTGGTGGGCTTTCGCGCCAATATCGCCGAGCCCAAGGGCGAGTTCGAGGAAGACGGCGAGAAGCGCTATCGCTACCGCGTCGAGCCGAATGAAATGCCGGCCGGCCTGCATCAGTTGCGCCCCAACCATCCTTTGAACCGTAACCTGGACCATAACTGGCAACAGGCACTGCTCAAGACGTCCGCCGAACGCCGTATCGGCCTGGCGTGGGTTGCACGCCTGCGTGAAGAGCAGTTGCACCTCACCGCCACCAGCGAAGAAGGCATCAGCGCCAGTGTCACCCTGCCCGGCCCGTTTGGTGTAGCCAACAAGCCGGAACAGGCACTGGACACTCTGCGCGATCTGCTCGGCCAACTCGGCACCACCGAGTACCACGCCACCCGCATCGACCTGGACGCGCCGCAGGCGTTCTTCATCCCCAACTCGCAGCTCAAGGCGTTGCGCCGTGAAGTGATCGAAGCCCTGACCGCCGCCCGCATCCAGGCGCACCCTCGGGGTGGACGCAAGGCCGAGACCACCCCGCCGCCGGTGTATCCGGATGCGCACCTGTCGTTCCTGGCCAACGTCTATAACCAGAAGGCTCGCGACTTCTACCACCGTCACGGCGTGAAGCTGATCGATGCGGCCTTCGAAGCCCACGAAGAAACCGGCGAAGTGCCAGTGATGATCACCAAGCATTGCCTGCGTTTCTCGTTCAACCTGTGCCCTAAACAGGCCAAGGGTGTGACCGGGGTAAAGACCAAGGTGGCGCCGATGCAATTGATCCACGGTGACGAAGTGCTGACCCTGAAGTTCGATTGCAAGCCGTGCGAGATGCATGTGGTAGGCAAAATCAAGGGGCATATCCTCGGGTTGCCGCAGCCGGGCAGTGCTGTAGAGCATTTCAACCCGGAAAACCTTATCTATCAGGGCACGCACTGAGCTGACGGGCGCGGGGCCACCACCAGCCCCGCTGCAACCCGGCAGCGGCCAGCAGAATCGCCGCCACACCCAGCCATTGCAGCCACCCCAGGCGATGCCCGAACGCGATCCAGTCCACCAGGATCGCCGCAATCGGGTAGATGAACGACAACGCGCCGGTCATCGCCGTGGGCAGCTTCTGAATAGCCCCGTACAGCAACACATACATCAAACCGGTATGCACCACGCCCAATGTCGCCAGTGCCGTCCAGGCAGTGGTCGACACGGGCAAGCTGTGCCAGGGCACCAGCGGCGCCAGCAGCACTGCGCCGGTGGTCACCTGGATCAACGCCATCAAATGCGGCGGTACGTCCTTCAGGCGTTTGATGATCAGCGCCGCCACCGCGTACAAAAATGCCGCGCCCAAGGCCAAGGCAATGCCAGCAAGATAATTCCCGCCACCCGATTGCTCACCATGGGCGGTCACGATCGCCAACATGCCCAGGAACGCCACACTCAGCCACGCCATTTTTTGCACGGTGATCTTCTCACCGAGAAACACCGCCGCCAGCATCACCAGTATGAACGGCTGCACGTTGTACACCGCCGTGCTGATCGAGATGGACGCACGGGAATAGGACTCGAACAGCAACAGCCAGTTACCGACGATAGCCACGCCGCTGAGCACTGCCAGCCCGAGCTTGGCCCAGTTGAGTAACGCCAGGCGCAAATACCCCAGCAACGCGCACACCAGCAGCAGTGTCAGCGCGCCAATCACGCAGCGCCAGAACACCACCTCAAGCACCGACACGCCCGATACCAGCACAAACCAGCCAATGGTGCCGGAGATCAGCATGGCGGCGATCATTTCCCAGGTTCCGCGACGGATTGATGTATCCATGACTGAGGCTCCTCAAGTGAGGCTCAATTATGGCAATCTGCTCGACACGGCTACAGCGACTAAAAAAGGCAAAACCCAGGATTCACCTTTTCTTATTAGGCAAACCTCATGATCGACACTATCGACCAGCAATTGATCGCCGCCTTGATGGACGACTCGCGCCTGTCCCTCAAGACCCTGGCGGGCATCATCGGTCTGTCTTCGCCGAGCGTCAGCGAACGTCTGCGTCGCCTGGAAGAGCGCGGCGTGCTGACCCACTACACCGTCGACATCGACCCCAAGCACTTCGGCTACCTGCTGCAAGCCATCGTGCGCATCCGCCCCCTGCCCGGCAAATTGCAGGAAGTGGAACGCCAGATCCAGGCGATCCCCGAGTTCACCGAATGCGACAAGGTCACGGGTGACGACTGCTTTATCGCCCGCCTGCATGTACGCACCATGGAGCACCTCGACACGCTGCTGGACCGGCTGAATACCTATGCCGAGACCAACACCGCTATCGTCAAGAAAACCCCGGTGAAACGGCGTTTGCCGCCGTTGGCTGACTAACAGGGCTGCGTAGCCTGTGGGAGGGGGCTTGCTCCCGATGGCGGCCTCGGGGCCGACCAGGATGCTGGGTCAGACCGAGTACATATCCCCCAAATCCCTGTCGAATTCCGGCCAGCGTGGTTTGACGGGGCGCCTGAGATCAAAAGCAGATCAAGATCAAGAGCGGCTCGCTACGCATCGTGGTTACCGTCGGCTGCTACCAATTTGGGTAGACACCTATGGCCATCGGGGCAAGTCGAATCGTCGCATTGCCCCTCCCACATTTGAAACGAGACAAGGCCAAAAGTTGGGCAAGTACTCACGCCCAGTGCACGGCCCGCTCACTGGCAAGCTGTTCAACAAACAGCACAATCCGCCGACAGGCTTGCGCCAGACGCTCCTCGCCCAAGGTAAAGGAAAGCCGAACGAAGCCCTGGGCCGGCTCGCCGAAGGCTGCCGCGTCCAGCACCGACACACCAGCTTCACGAAACAGGCGCCAGGCGAAATCCAGGGACCCCAGGCCCGTATCGCGCACATCCACCAACACAAACATGCCCGCTTGCGGCGCCTGCACGCGGATGCCCGGGCAGGCGCTCAAGGCAGTCACCACCAGGTCGCGTCGGCGTCGGTAAGTCTCACGCATGCCTTGCGTGACTTCGTCATGGGCCAACACCGCAGCTGTCGCCGCCTCCATCACGAAGCCGGGTAAGCCGTACATCATGCTCAACAGCAGGGTTTCAGCGTGCTGCACCATTTGCGCTGGGGCGATGAGCCAGCCGATACGCCAGCCGGTCATGGCATGGGACTTGGACAAGCTGCCAATCACGATGCAGCGCTGCGCCATGCCCGGCAACGCCGCGAGGCTGTGGTATTGACCGTCGAACACCAGGCTTTCGTAGACCTCATCCACTACCACCCACAGGTCGTGTGCGATCGCCAAGTCCGCAATGGCTCGCAGCTCTTGCCGGTTGAGCACCACGCCAGTGGGGTTGTTCGGATTGGAAAAGAATATCGCCCGGGTACGCGGCGTGATCGCGGCGGCGAGCAATGGTGGATCCAGTCGAAAGCCGGACTGCGCACTGCAGGGCACCCGCACCAGAGTGGCGCCGCTGGCCTTGAGCGTGGCTTCGTAGGTAACGTACATCGGGTCGAGCACCAGCACTTCGTCGCCGGCCTGCAACAGGCATAGCGAGCTGATGAACAGCGCGTTCTGCGCACCGGGCACGATGATGACGTTGTCAGCCGCCAACGGGCGGGCCAGGGTCTGGCTGTAACGGGTCGCGATCGCCTCGCGCAAGGCCGGGCGCCCGGCGATCTCGGTGTAGTGGGAATCTCCCGCGTGCAAGGCATTGACGGCGGCGTCAGTGATAAAGGCCGGCGTGGCGAAATCCGGGTCGCCGACGCTAAGGATGATGACGTCTTCGCCCTGGCTGGCAGCGTCGAACGCAGCGTGGTGGATGTCCCAGGCGGCGACGCCCTGCCCTGCAATTCGCTCAACGAAGGGAGAAAACCTCATGCCAGAGCCTCTGGTTCAAGATGAAAATGCGCAAATCCGTTGCTGTGCGAACGGGGAGAATGGGGTCAACATAGTGCAAACGAAACCGTCGTTCAACGGATAACTTGGGCCCTGCGCCTCACCATGCCTACCTGGAAAAAACCTGGAGCGCGCCGTCGATAAAACCTATGGGAAGGAGCTTGCTCGCTCCAACAGATTTGACCGGTTTGACTTAGTGATCAGGGTCCGGCTTGATCGCTATATCAGGCACCGTTTTATAGTACGGTCCATAGTCCAGCAGTAATTCCTCGCCTTTCTTGATGTCCTTCAGCGCCACGTAGAACGTCAGGTTTTTTCCGACGGCGATGGAGATGACATTGTTCGACTTCCAGGCCGGCAAACTGCCCAATTGCGAAGTATTGATCTTGCTCAGGGTATTGCCCGTGTGCAGCGCACTCACCGAGCGACTTCCCGACCGGGTCCCGAACAAGTACGTCAGTACCGCCCGCGAACCTTGCTTGCGTTGCTCCTGAAACAGCGATGCCTCAGAGGCATGATATTTGCCCGCGTACGGGCCAAGCACTTCAAACTTGGGAATATCGCGTCGCGCCCACACCGACGCACCTCGATCTGGCCCACCATCGTCGAGTGCTGTGACTACCTCCAAGGTTTCATCAAACCGGGACTGGTGCTGACGTTCGGTTTCCAGCCACTCTTTGATCTCGGCCTTTATCTTGGCTTTGACCCTCTTGTGCGTTGCGTTATCAAGCCCGTCAAGCAGACCATTCCAGTTGGCAATGCGGATGTCGTCGAAAGAACCCTCGATTGCTTTGGTCAAGCTGAGTGTGGGGTCCGCCGGGTCCTGCAGGATAGGCAGTGTATTGTCGATCTGGTGACGAGGTAATGGCGGCGAAGCAATGGGCTCAACCTTGATCACGACGGGCCGGTCTACAGGAGATGGGTCTGGGGTCTCTAAGCCTTGTGGCGCCTCGGGGCGCTGAGTCAGATCCGCAACCTTCGGTTGCGGTGAGTCCAAATGGTCCGGTGCAGGTCGTTTTAGTAGTGATCGATTCACAAGCGCTTCGCCGGCAGTCTTCAGGCTGCCATCAGCCCGTGCATATTTTCTGAACGTTTCCACATTAAGGTTATGGAGACCGGCAAAACCTTCGATGGTCATGGCTTCACGCGCTTGCGCGGTCATATTGATCCACGTTTGGAGATGCGTGTCGACCACGTGATCAAACGGTGTGTTGATCGGACGGTCGCGCACAATTATTCCGGCAGGACTCAGTTGGCCGCCAGGCTGCACGTAGTATTCAAAGGTTCTACGGGATATGTGTTTCTGTAGGGTAAAGCCTCTATGGGTAACGCTTTGCTGTTGCGCAGTCGACAACGCCTCCCACTCGCGCAAATGTTCGGCCGTAATCACTTTCATGGGCGCATTCGGCGTATGGGTTCTTGGGACCAGTGCGGCGCGCTCAAGACGCTCCGAGGCATTTTTTTTCAAGGAGCCATCAGGATTAACCCAGTCTCTCCAGGTGGCTGAATGGACCCCGTTATCTGTTATGAACTGCGCTTGCGTGACCGAGTTATCCGGGTTCTCGAAATGTGCTTTCCACTGACGGAGATGGTTATCGGTAATCGTATTAGGGATGACACCCGCCGTTCTGCCCAGCAACTCTATGCCAGCTTGACTCAGGGTACCATCTCGCCGCACGTAACTTTTGAACGTATTCGGATTGATATGGTAAAGCTCGGAAAAACCGTCGAGGGTCAAAGCGTCACGCTCCGGTTGTGCCAAGTTTTGCCAGGCACTGAGATGGGTTTCAGTCACCCTATGGAAGGGCGTGTTGGGCGCGCGGTCGCGTATTGCCACGCCGATAGCGGTCAGTTGACCATTGGGTTGCACGTAGCGCTCAAAAACTCTTGGGTGGATGTTTTTCTGCCGTGCAAAGTCCTCACGGGTAAGGCTTTGCTGTTGCAGCGCCTGCAACCCATCCCACTCGCGTAGATGCTCAGCCGTGACCACTCTTGCGGGAGCGCTCGGCGTAGGGGTTATTGAACCCAGTGCGGAGCGCTCGAGACGCGTCGAGGCGTTGTTTTTCAAGGAACCATCAACATTAACCCACACCCTCCAAAGAGCTGAATTGAGTCCGTTATCTGTTATGAACTGCGCTTGCGTGACCGGGTTATCCGGGTTCTCGACATGCGCTTTCCATTGGCGAAGATGGTCATCGGTAATCTGGTTAGGGCCAACACCGGACGCCCTGCCCTGCAAATCCATGCCGATTGAACTCAAGGTACCGTTTTGCCGCACATGATTTTTGAACGTATTCGGATTGACATGATAAAGCTCGGAAAACCCGACAAGGGTCAAAGCGTCACGCTCCGGTTGTGTCAAGTTTTGCCAAGCACTGAGATGGGTTTCAGTCACCCTATGGAAGGGCGTGTTGGGCGCACGGTCGCGCACTGCCAGGCCGGTATCGGTCAGTTGACCATTGGGCTGCACATAGCGCTCAAAAACTCTCGGGGGGATGTTTTTTTGCCGGGCAAAGACCTCAGGGGTAAGGCTTTGCTGTTGCTCGTAGGGCAGCGCCTGCCACGCTCGCAAATGATCAGCCATGGGAGTGGAGACCTGGACTGCGCCGGCCTGTCGTGCCTGCTCCAAACGCTGCGCGCCCGCCTGCGTCAACGAACCATCCGCGTTAACGAGCCTCGCCCAGCTACGTGGGTTGAGCCCGTGCTGGCTAACAAACTGCGCTGACGTCAATGAGTTTTCCACCTTCCTGAAAGTCTCATCCCACTGACGTAAATGATCATCGCTGATCTGGTTACTTCTGGTGGGATCGGACGCCTGGACCAGCGCATCCCCCTTGCTCGTCAGGGTGCCATTCTGACGCACATACGACCTGATCGTCGTCGGTCGAAGATTATGAAGGCCGATAAATCCGTCCAAGGTCATTTCGTCACGCGCCGCTTGTGTCATATTTTGCCAAGCACGCAGATGCGTTTCGGTCACCTTATTGGGCAAGGTACTGGCGGGGCGATCACGCACGATCACGCCGCTATCGCTCAACTGACCGTCAGGCTTCACAAAGAACTCAAAGGTTTTCTGTGGAAGCTTATTCTGTTTGGCAAAGCCCTTGCGCGTGACGCTTTCCTGTTGCTCTGGTGACAACGCCTCCCAGGCCTTCAAGTCCTCAGCAGTGATCTGCCCACCACCGGGCGCCCCCAGGCGTTGCCATTCGTCACCTTGTACATGCTGGACCAGCAACTCGGTTTGCCGGTTATTGTGATAAACCCGCGCCTGCACAACACCGTCGTCCGTGCGCGAAACCTGGCGGACCTCATACACCGCTGTATCACCGTTGCTGTCGGTATGGCGTATATGCGAAATGTGCCCATCAGCCGCCACATACACCCCCTGACTGTTACGTGACAGCCCCACGATTTTGCTGTCTGGCACTTTGAAGTGCTCGAACAGCTCATGGCTCAATTCACTCAGCCCATCGATATGCGCCGTGTCCACCTCACCCGCGACAGCCTGGGTCGCGACCCTGAACTCTTCGAGCGGGCTGCCATAAGGTCGCATCGTGTCGGCGTCAAATGAATACCACTTGCCGCCTTTGAGCACGGCGGCGCCCTCCACCGCCTGTTCGGCCACCTTCACCACGCCTGTCGCCGCTGCGTCATACTGCTTGCTGATCGCCTTCAATACGTCGTAACTGCCGGTGGCACCTCTGAGTTTATTGACGGTTTTGGACAGTACATACAAGCCACCGCTGCCCACCAACCTGGCCAAATCACCCAAACCACCCACCGGATTGAGCAGGTCAATCGTGGCGACGCCGATGACTTTGGCAGCCTTTAGCGCCTTGGCACCGCTGGAGAGAACAGCGCTGCCGATCTTGAGCAGTTTTCCAGCCGTGGTGGCCCCTGCAGTAACAAAGCCGAAGATGTCCAGCATGAGATCAAATGCTGCCTCGCCATATTTGCCATTCTGAATATTGACGATGGCCGATCTGAAGGGGATCAGGTTCAACAAAAAATCGTTCAACGGTTTGGGGCTGTAATACTCGTCTATGGGAGTCTGCCCGCGTGCCTGTTCTTTTATTGCAGGGTCATCGAGATCAAGGTGTTGGACAAAGGCGTCGGCAATCGAACGGGATCGAGCGCTGGTGAAACTATTCACAAGTGAGTCACTCAATGGGCGTTCACGACCCAGACCATCTGCGTTATGACGGGGCGTGAACGCTTTGGTCGTAGAAACATTTTTGCCTGCCTTGGACTCCTGAACCTGCGCTGCGTACACGCTCGCCCTTTCAATCGAACCTTTATTGAAGTCGATGACGTAGGCTTTTGTCGTGCCATGCAGTTCAGTTTTGACCAACAGTCCAGGTTTATTTTGACCCTGCGTATTATTGAAATGACCATCCATGACGTATGAGCCTTCTTGGAAAAAGCTGATTTTTCCAAACTCGAAGTTCTTCCTATCCGCAGATGGGAGCTGCGAGATCATGTGCCTGACGGTTGTATTGACGGCAGCCTTTTTTTCCTGGATAGCGCGTGTGAACTGCTGTTCGAAAGCCTCCCTGACACCGAACGTGAGGTTACTGTTCACCGCCTCTATGGGAATGCGGGGGTCACTCGATTTAAGTGGTCTCGGATTCGGCAAGTCCATCTTGGCGTAGTCCAAGAGTGAATGAGTGCCGCTTATCCCGTTTTGCCCGTGCTTCACGCCAGACGCATCAGTGCTGAGTGCTTTGACTTCAAACAGCGCGCCCAAGTCTCCAAACCGCTCCTGCAACTTGATCTGTGCGATTTCTGTTCGCGTCGATATTGCCTTGTCCAGTATTTTTGAAGCAGACATCCGCTCATCAAGCTGTTGGTTGAACTCGGTCCTGACGGTTTCAAGTTGTGCAGCGGTGTAGGTGTCAGCGTTTCTTTTGGGGATGATTTCATTCGCAACGCCCCAATCGAATAACGCGGCAGTCTGGGCATGCTGAGTGGCCACAGGGTCAACCCGTCGGGCGTTTTCAGCCTCGCTCATGACCTGCGCAAACGTCATGCCGGGGACTTTGCCCGGGGTGTGCGCCTCAATCGTCATCGCAGCCATCGTCAGGCTGGCCCACGCCTGACTGCCGACCTTTACCGTCGGGGGAATGTCTTTGATCAGAAACTGCGGTACCGCCTTGGCCAGCAACAGGTACGCACCAACACTCGCCAGTGCAGCGCTGGTTTTGCCGGTACTGCTCAAATGTTCGGCCAAGCCGGCCACGACCTTGGAGGCGTGGTGCCCCCCACGTGTGTCACTGCCCAGGTCGAAACCGGCAACGCTGTTGCGATCGGGCGCAGTGATCGACTCAGGGTCCATCTGCAGGGCGATAGCGGCCAGCAGGTAATCGCTTGCGCTGCTTTCGCTGTCAACGCCTTGCATGGTTTGCTGTAGCGCTTTGCCCATCCGCTGCCCTTGCGGGGAGTTGACCAGTGCCTGGAGTATTTTAGCCGGGTCGTCGCCCGCCTCTGCCGGCAGCGGCTGCCGATACCGCAGAAACTCCAGCACCCCGCCCTGGGTTTGCATCACCAGCGGCTGATCGCCCAAATGGTGAGCGTGGTTCATGGTGATAAGTCGCAAACGCCGTTTTTCGCCTGAGTCCAACGTAATCGGCCACGATAACGCGCCGCCCAGAGGGCGTATTGCGGCGCTGCCCGTGTCGGTCGCGGCGCGGTCAATGGGCGCCTCACGCGGCAAAACATCGACGTCAGGAAGCACAGATGATGAGGCGCCGGGCGTAAACAGCGGCAGTGAGGAATGCGTAAGAGCTGGGGATATACCCGTCATATCAGGTACCTGTGCAGAGCTGTGTAGTCATCCGATTGAACACGCGCTCAGCGCCATCGGTATGTATGGGTGGTCAACCTTGGTGAATGCATTCCAGCCCGTGTGTTAGCCGATGCTTCCACGTTGTTGATTGTTTGAACCCGTACTTGTCCATGGCCCTCCAACCTGAATGAACCACGGCCGAGTGCACGCACGATGACTTTCATTCTATGGTTGGCCGTATTAGGCGCGGTACTGCTCACCCTCGCCCTCACCTCCTCCTATTTGCGCTGGATGCCGGTGACCACCTCAGCGGTGTGCTTGTTGTTGGGCATCGCCATTGGCCCGCTGGGCGTGGACTTGTTGCACCTGGACGTGAAGGGCTCGGCGCGCTGGATGGAGCACCTGACGGAAGTGGCGGTGCTGTTTTCGCTGTTTGTCAGCGGTTTGAAATTGCGCCTGCCGCTCAAGCACCGCACCTGGCGCATCGCCTTTGGCATGGCCGGGCCGGTGATGCTGTTGACCATCCTCGGCACCTGCCTGTTGCTGCACTACCTGTTCGATTTAACCTGGGGCGTTTCGCTGCTGGTGGGGGCGATGCTGGCGCCCACCGACCCGGTGCTGGCCGGCCTGGTGCAGGTCAACAATGCCCAGGACTATGACGCGTTGCGATTCGGCCTGTCCGGCGAAGCAGGGTTGAACGACGGTACCGCGTTTCCTTTTGTGATTTTTGGCCTGCTGTTTATGCAACATGGCGGTTTCGACGGCGACTGGTTCGGCGGCTGGGTGCTGAAGAACCTGCTGTGGGCGGTTCCGGCCGGGTTGTTGATGGGTTACTGGATGGGCCGCGGCATTGGCCGTATCACCCTGCGCCTGCGCTTGATCAATGCCGATAGCACCCTGTCACCGAATGACTACCTCACCCTCGCGCTGATTGCCCTGGCGTATGTGACGGCTGAAGCGGTCGGCGGCTACGGCTTCTTGTCGGTGTTCGCGGCGGGCCTGGGGCTGCGCCAGGCCGAGGTCAAATCCACCGGTTATGCGCAAACGCCGGCCGAGCACCTGGCCCAGCCGGTGGTGGGCCATCTGGAGATCGAGCCCGAGCAGGCGCTGCACGGTGACGTCAGCCAGTTGAAGGACACCCAGATCGCCGCCGGCGTGATGATGGGCGACATGCTGGCTTTCGGCAGCCTGGTCGAGCGCTCGATGGAGGTGTTTCTGGTCAGCGTATTGGGCATCGTGTTGGTCAGCCATTGGGATTGGCGCGCGCTGGCGGTGGCGGCGTTGCTGTTCTGTGTGGTTCGCCCGCTCAGCGTGTTTGCGATGCCTTGGGGCAGCCTGCTGGATCGGCGGCAACGCAGCCTGGTCAGTTGGTTTGGTATTCGCGGGATCGGCAGCCTCTACTACCTGTTCTATGCGCTCAACCATGGGCTGATCGGTACCAGCAGCGCCGTGGCGGTGAACCTGACCCTCTCGGTGATCGCGCTGAGCGTGATGGTGCATGGCCTCAGCACCCAGCCCTTGCTGGTGTGGTACGAACGACGCGCCGCGCACAAAAAATAAATTCTGCGCCGCGCTTGGCGTGATGGATAACCGCGTACAGGGCCAGTAGGTCTCGCTTGATCAAGCACAGGAAGGACATCTCCTGTTCAAGTTCACCGATCCCTCTGGCCCACCGCCGGATCAGTCCTGACTGTCGGTATTGCCGACGTCGGCCGCTTCATCCAGATCGTTGAGCGGCACTTGCGCATCATCCATCAGCGAACCCGGATCTTCATTGCCGGGGTCGTTGAGTTCTTCGTCGAGTTCTTTTGACATGACCGTCTCCGTTAACCGCCTTGGGTATCGATATCGGCATCGGTTTCAGGCTTGTGCTCGCGCTCAGGCTTGAAGTCAGGACTGTAGTCATTTTCCCTGGCCTTGGGGTCGCTGGCAGCCGTCGGGTCCTTGGGCGCATCGGCAGCGGTGCCCGGAGCGGGCTCGCCACCATCGATGGCAGGGTCATTGCGGTTGCTGGTTTGGGGATCGTTGGATGTAGACATGGCATACCTCTTCACAGACCGGTGATAAATCTTTACCGCGTAAAGCTAAGGCGCCACGTGCCCCAGTGAAGTTCCGTCCGATTGCTCAGCGCAGTGGATTGTCCACCTGGATATAAAACGCATAGATGCCCAACACCAGCCAGAACACCATGAACAACCACGGCGCGCGCATGGAAAACAGCAACGACTTGCGATAGCCCTTGTGACTGGACTCCATTTCGGAAAACAGCGGCGATTCATCGTAGGCCAGGCCCATCACCGGCTCGCTGCGCAGCAATTCGCTTTGCTTGTAGTGCCAGTGATCAATGATCTGGTAGGCCGCGCGTATGCCAGGCCAGGCGTTGAGCGAGCTGAGAATACCCAGCGCGGCGAGGATCACCGGTACCACAAGCGTGAACAGCTTGCCCCATTCCGGGTTGAGGTTGCCCATGCCGGACACGAAGGCGATCACCAGAAACGATTGCGCAGTGAGGTAAGCGTCGGTGCGGTTGGCCAAGATGCTGGTTTCGTACTGGATCTCGCGCCGGTAGAAGTCGAGGCGATCCTTGGGCGAGCCGAAGATCTTGGCGTTGTGTTCGCTATGGTCGGTCAGGGCCGCTTCCGGCGTGTTTGGGGAGATGATTCGGGGCACAACGATGCTCCACAAAGTGACGGGACTCATTAGAAGAATCGGGCATGGATGAAGTTCAAGTTTCTTATGCACCAAGTCAGGGCGCCCTCTGCCCCCTTGTGGTGAGCCCGCTTCTGTGGCGAGCGAGCTTGCTCGCGCTGGGCTGCGCAGCGGCCCCCACAAAAGCGCGAGCGCTGCGCACTCCAGCGCGTGCAAGCTCGCTCGCCACAGCTAATCGCCACCTTGTGTGCGTTCCGGCACATCCCTTGCTTTATCCATTCATCTACCCGAAAACAGGAGCATTCGTTACCCCGCGACCCAGCCGACTCCATAAGAAAGTAAGGACCAGGCCTGTTGGCACCCTCAGCCACGGGCTCATAAGAACATGCGTTTTTAAGCGGCAGTGCCACCCAGGAAATCCTCGGCACTGACAAGGTACTGGAATGGCTCGAACTTTCTTCGATGAAATGAATGACGCAAACGGCGTATGCCGTGCCCACTATCAGGATTTTTCCCGCTGGCTGGCCAACACGCCGCCGGAACTGCTGGCCCAGCGTCGCCGTGAAGCCGATTTGCTGTTCCATCGCGCCGGGATCACCTTCACCCTGTATGGAGACGAGCAAGACACCGAACGCCTGATTCCCTTCGACATCATCCCCCGCAGCATCCCCGCCAGTGAGTGGAGCCTGATCGAGCGCGGCTGTATCCAGCGGGTCAACGCACTGAATATGTTCCTCGCCGACATCTACCACGACCAGCGCATTATCAAGGCCGGGATCATTCCGGCAGAACAGGTGCTGGGCAACGAGGGCTATCAGAAGGCGATGGTCGGCCTGGACCTGCACCGCGACATTTACTCGCACATCTCCGGTGTCGACCTGGTACGCGACGGCGACGGCACCTATTACGTGCTCGAAGACAACCTGCGTACCCCCAGCGGCGTGAGCTACATGCTCGAAGACCGCAAGATGATGATGCGCCTGTTCCCGGAAGTGTTCGCCAAGCAACGCATTGCACCGGTGGACCACTACCCCAACCTGCTGCTCAAGACCTTGAAAAGCGCCAGCCGCCTCGATAACCCCAATGTGGTGGTATTGACCCCTGGGCGCTTCAACAGCGCTTTTTTCGAACACGCGTTCCTGGCGCGGGAAATGGGCGTTGAGTTGGTCGAAGGCGCCGATTTGTTCGTGCACGACCTCAAGGTATTCATGCGCACCACCGATGGCCCCAAGGCGGTAGACGTGATCTACCGGCGCATCGACGACGCCTTCCTTGACCCCGAGGCGTTCAACCCCAAGTCAATGCTCGGCGTACCCGGCCTGGTGGCGGCCTACTGCGCGGGTAATGTGGTGCTCGCCAACGCGATCGGCACCGGGGTGGCTGACGACAAGTCGATCTACCCCTATGTGCCGGCGATGATCCGCTTCTATCTGGACGAGGAGCCGGTGCTGCAAAACGTGCCGACCTTCCAGTGCCGCAAGCCCGATGAACTGTCCCATGTGCTGGCCAACCTGGAGCAACTGGTGGTCAAGGAAACCCAGGGTTCCGGCGGCTACGGCATGTTGGTGGGCCCCGCCTCCAGCGCAGCCGAGATCGAAGATTTTCGCCAGCGCATCAAGGCGCGTCCCCACGCTTACATCGCCCAACCGACCCTGAGCCTGTCCACCTGCCCGACCTTTGTCGAAAACGGCATCGCGCCCCGGCATATCGACCTGCGCCCCTTCGTGCTCTCGGGCAAGGAAACCCGCCTGGTGCCGGGCGGCTTGACCCGCGTGGCGCTGAAGGAAGGTTCGCTGGTCGTCAACTCGTCGCAAGGCGGCGGAACCAAGGACACCTGGGTGGTGGAGGGCTGAGTATGTTGAGTAGAACCGCTGCTGATCTGTACTGGATGTCGCGCTACCTGGAACGCGCCGAGAACCTGGCGCGCATGTTGGAAGTCAGTTATTCACTGTCGTTGATGCCCCAGGCCGGGCGCAGCGATGGCCTGGATGAGCTGGCAATGTCGTTGCTCAGCAGCGGCACCCTGGACAGCTACCTGGAGCGTCACCAGACCCTGGATGCCGAGCGCATGTTGCACTTCTTCGCCCTGGACGAAGAAAACCCGGCCAGCATCTACAACTGCCTGCGCGCCGCCCGAGGCAATGCCCACGCCGTGCGCGGGCGCATCACCGCCGATATGTGGGAAAACCTCAACGCCACCTGGCTGGAAATGCGCAGCATCGCCGCCGGCGGCCTGGCGCGGCATGGCATCAGCCACTTCTGCGACTGGGTCAAGCAACGCTCGCACCTGTTTCGCGGCGCGACCTCGGGCACCATCATGCGCAATGACGCCTACCGGTTTATTCGCCTGGGCACCTTTGTAGAACGCGCCGACAACACCTTGCGCCTGCTGGATGCGCGCTATGAGATGTTTGGTGAAGAGTCCGAAGAAGTCAGCGACTTGTCGGCTCGCGGTTATTACCAGTGGAGCGCCCTGCTGCGTGCGCTGTCCTCGTTCGAGGCGTACACCGAGTTATACCCCAACGCCCTGAATGCACGCTCGGTCTCGGAGCTACTGCTGTTACGCAGCGATGTCCCGCGCTCGCTGCACGCGTGCATCGAAGAGTTGAGCCATATCCTCGCCGACTTGCCCGGCAGTTACGGACGCACGGCGCAGCGCCTGGCGGCGGAGTTCGAAGCAAGGCTGCGGTATACCGGGATCGATGAGATTCTGGAAGATGGGCTGCACGCCCGGTTGACAGACTTTATCGACACCGTGCGCGAGTTGGCGCGGGCGATACACAGTTCTTACCTGGAAGTAATCTAAGCAACACCACCGCTCCCACATTTGAATCGCCGTAAATCTGTCAAACATTGATCGCCCACCAACGCGGCAACAACTGCCGCACCCGTGCCTCGCCAAAGCGGTCATCGATCAGCATTACCACGCCGCGGTCGTGCTGGCTGCGGATTACCCTCCCCGCCGCTTGCACCACCTTCTGGATGCCGGGATACAGGTAGGTGTAGTCATACCCCGCGCCGAAAACCTCGCCCATGCGTGCCTTGATCTGTTCATTCACCGGGTTGAGTTGCGGCAAGCCCAAGGTGGCAATGAAAGCGCCAATCAAACGCGCCCCCGGCAGGTCGATACCTTCGCCAAACGCGCCGCCCAATACGGCAAAACCGATGCCTTGGCTGTGCTGGGTGAACTGGTCCAGGAACGCCTGGCGCTCGGCCTCGGCCATGCCGCGTGACTGCAGCCACAGTGTAATCTGCGGGTGTCGCTCGGCGAGTAACTGCGCCACTTGCTGCAGGTAATCGAAGCTGGAGAAAAACGCCAGGTAGTTGCCCGGCTGCTCGGCAAATTGCCGGGCGATCAATTCCACAATAGGTTCCAGCGACGCCTGGCGGTGCACAAAGCGTGTAGAGATGCGCTCAACGATGCTGACCTGCAATTGCTCGGCCTTGAACGGCGACTCTACATCGACCCAGGCAGTATCCGCCGGCAACCCGAGTAAATCGGCGTAATAGTGGCGTGGGCTCAGGGTCGCGGAAAACAGCACGCTGCTGCGGGCCGCCGTTAATCGGGGGCGGATGAATTCGGCCGGCACCACATTACGCAGGCACAGGGTCGAGCTACTGTGCTTGCTACTGAACTGGCGCTTGCTGATGTCGAAGATGAAGTGTTCGTTGAACAGCTCGGCCACCTTGGAAAATTGCAGTGCTTCAAAGTAGAAGGCTTGCAGGTCGCCATTGAGGGACTCGGGGTGATCGTTGAAGTAGTCGCCCATGGCGCTGGTGCACAGGCTCAGGGCCTGTAGCAGTTTGTCGGGCCGGGTGGCATAGGCCTGATACGGCGCGACTTGTTCCTTGTGCAACGCGTTCCACTCGCGGTTCAGGCGCTGCAAGGGTTTGTTCAGCGGCTCGGGCGCGGTCTCGCGCAAGGTCTTGAGGCTGTATTGGTCGAGGCTGGCGCTGTACATCGAACGGGCGCGTTCCACCAGGTTATGGGCCTCGTCGACCAGCGTCGCAACACGCCATTGGTTCAACTGTGCCAGGCCGAATAACAGGGCGCCGAAGTCGAAAAAATAGTTGTAGTCGGCGACCACCAGGTCGGCCCAGCGCGCCATTTCCTGGCTGAGGTAATACGGGCACACGTCATGGGCCAGCGCCACACTGCGCAGGCTGCGCTGATCGAGCAGGCGAACCCTGGACGCGGCCTGGCGGGCGGCGGGCAAGCGGTCGTAAAAACCCTTGGCCAGTGGGCAGGAATCACCATGGCAGGCTTTATCCAGGTGTTCGCACGCCTTGTCCCGTGCAACCAGCTCAAGTACACGCAGCGGCAGATCCGGACTGCTGTCGTACAGCACCTGGGCGGCATCCAGGGCGAGCTTGCGCCCCGGCGTTTTGGCGGTAAGGAAGAACACCTTGTCCAGCTGCTGCGGCGCCAGCGCCTTGAGCATCGGGAAGAGGGTACCGACGGTCTTGCCGATGCCCGTGGGCGCCTGGGCCATCAGGCAACGGCCGGTGCTGACCGCCTTGTAGACCGACTCGGCCAACGTACGCTGCCCGTGACGAAAATCGGCATGGGGAAATGCCAGGGCTTGGGCGGCCTTGTTGCGCTTATCGCGGTGCTGCATTTCCAATTGGGCCCAGTCGAGGAACAACGCACACTGCTGATTGAAAAAGTGCTCAAGCTGCGCCGCGTCGAAACGTTGGTTCAGCAGCGTCTCGCCTTCGCCAACGATATCGAAGTACACCAGCGCCAGGTCGATTTCGCCGAGGCCGAGCTTCTGGCACATCAGCCAGCCATACACCTTGACCTGGGCCCAGTGCAGTTGCCGATGGTTGGCGGGCTGGGCAGAGAGGTCGCCGCGGTAGGTTTTGACTTCTTCAAGGCGGTTGGCGTCGGGGTCGTAGCCGTCCGCCCTGCCCCGCACGTTGAGCTGCTGGTATTGCCCCTCCAGGGCGACTTCATTCTGGTAGTGCGCGCTGCGCCGGGACGCCACCGTACGGTGGCCGACGATACCTTCCTGGGCGCTGGGCGACGGGGTAAAGCGCAGGTCAAGGTCGCCGACCTTGGCCGTGAACTCACACAGCGCCCGTACGGCCACGCTGTAATTCAAGCGGGTTGCTCCACCCAGCGCACGTAACAGACGGTGACCGGCATCTGGTATTCACCGCAAAATTGCAGCCAGCGCAGTTGGTTGTCTTGCAGGCGATCGCCCGGGCCCTTGACCTCGATCATGCGGTAGGTTTTTTGTGCAGGCCAGAACTGGATCAGGTCCGGCATCCCGGTGCGGTTGGCGCGGATATCCAGCAGCAGGCGTGTGAACCAATGGCGCAGGTGCTCGGCGGGCAGGCAGGCCAGGGCTTGCTCCAACAGCTCTTCGCTGAGCAGGTTCCAGAACACGAAAGGTGATTGGATACCCCATTTGTCCAGAAAACGTTGGCGGATGGTGGCCTTGTAGCGCTCATCCCCCAGTTGCTCGAAACACGCAGCAAACAACGCCTCGCGGCGTTGATGGAAGTCTTCGCTGTGCAGGTCCGCCGGCCCACGCTGGAACGGATGGAAGAACGCGCCCGGCAGCGGCGCGAAAATCGCTTCCCAGCACAACAGGCCGAACAGTGAGTTGATCAACCCATTCTCGACGTAATGCACCGGTGCCTCGGGCTCGTTCAGGTGCGCCTGGACGCAGTATTCCACCGACATCAGCGGCGCCTGGGCGAGTGCCAGGTCAAGGCGTGCAACCGCTTGCGGCTTGGCCTTGGGCAACGCCGGTTCGCCGAGTTTGCGGCGCAGGCGCGGCAATACACGCAGCAAGTGCTGTTGTTCAGCGGCGCTTTCCGGGGCCTGCTGGGCTGCAGTGGCCAGGGCCAGCGCTCGGGCGTAATCCTCTTGGCGCTCAACGACCCGGATCAACCGCGCACGTGCACCGGGATAGGCGCAGGCAAGGTAGATCTGTTCAGCCAGCGCAAGCTCGGCGCAGCGCTCGCAATACTGGCCGATCTGGAACAACAGCTTGGCGCGGCGTTTTTCCAGCCAGGGGTTGTCGGTGCACAGGCCGGCGATCTGCACCAGCAGCGTGTCTAATGCCTCACCGGCTTCAAACGCTTGCTGGCACTGGTGCAGGAACAGGAACCCCACCACGTCGTCACGCGTGCGTAACCCGCGGGACTCGGCGCAAATCTCGACTTTTTCATAGGTGTAGATGCCCAGGTCTGCCAGCACGAACTCGGACCAGTCCTGGTGCAGGTTGCCAAAGAACATCAAGCGCAGGCGATCACACAACGCCATGACCGTAAGGCTATAGAGCACATCATCCAAGCCCGGGCACCATTGAGCAAAACTGCGCGGCTCGCTGAACTGCGCCGCCAGCGGTTCGAGCCAGGTGGCCTTGTTGCCGTTGGGCTGATCGATCCAGGGCCTGAACGCGCCGAGGATTTCGCCCTTTTGCAGCAAGGCGAACAAGGTGGCAAACGGCAGCGGGCTTTGGTCATCCACCCATCCCAGTTCTCGTAATGGGCCCGCTGCCGCATGGGGGCAGCCGATTTCCACATAATTAAGCTTGGCGCCGCGAAAGTGCACACCCTTGCGCATCACCATGCGCACCAATAACGCCTGGGACGCCTGGGGCAACCTGTCAAATTGCTGAATGAAATGCTGTTCGTCCGCATCGAGCAGATCGGCATAGCGTTGCCCCAGCCAGGCCAGGACCTGGCGGAAGTTATGCAGGTAATACAAGGGGTCTTCGAGGGGGTTGGCCATGGCGCAATGGAGTCAAATACTGGTTATGCATACAGAGTGCCGATGCAAAGCCGTTGTTGCAATCGGTAATAGATAAATGGCGCCTGCAACTTTTTGCAAAAAAACGATCAGATGAGGGAGTTGATCGCGTAACATTTATAGCCCACAGCCAGACGCTGCGGGACTTTTCAGGGTTAAAGGTAAGGGTTATGAACATGAAGAATTTGGGTCTGCCGCTGGTTGCACTCACTTTTCTGGTATTGGCCGGTTGCTCCACGCAAACCGTGGTGACATTGCAAAATGGCACGCAGTATTTGACCAAGGACACGCCCAACGCCAAAACGGCCGATGGCTTCTACGAGTTCACCGATATTGCCGGCAAGCGCATTCGTATCAAGGCCGATGATGTGGCCACGGTGCGCAAGGAAAACTAATCCTCGAATCAACACCGATCAACTGTGGGAGGGGGCAAGCCCCCTCCCACAGTTTTCAACCGCATTCCAACTTAAGCGATAACAATCCCCTCCCCCGACAGACTGCTCACGCCCACCAACGTCACCGAATCGGCGCCAAAACTGATCACCGTATCCCCGCCCACCACCTTGGTGTGATCGCGATAATCGGGACTGCCCTGCACATCGTTGAACACCAGCTTGTCTGTCGACTGATAGCCAATCACTCGATCATTACCAAACTGCCCACTGAACAAAAACGTGTTATGCCCGCTGCTGTCGCGGATCGTGTCATTACCCTTGCCGCCTTCGATAAAGTCCGCGCCCCTGCCGCCCTTGATCAGGTCGTCGCCGTCGCTGCCGATGATAAAGGTATTGCCCTTGTGCGCCTCGGCATTGCGGTTCAAGTCCTGCACCCAGGTGTTGGCCCGTGCCGGATCGGACAGGTTGGCGACGATCACTGTGGAGTCACGGGTCATCTGCTCGTAGAAGCCGGACTCAAGAATGCGCGTCATGCCGTCGCCATAACCGGTGGGCAAGTGCGAGACCCAGGTCGGCAGGTTGAGGATGGAAAACGGCAGCACGTTCCACAGTGCAGAAGCGTAGTGGTCGTTGAAGCTGACAATATTGTCGGTGCTCGACTCGTGGGGTTTGTCGTGCACGCCCAGGGACGACAGGTTGAATGAGGAACCGTCCAGCGCCCGGAATACCGGGTCGTTTTCGTAGCCGACGTTAAGCACCTTGTCGCCGGCGCTTTGGGTGGGCGACGCATAGGCCACGTAATTGGAATCGGTGTAGAACCCTGACCATTTGCTCCCGCTCAGATCCGCCATGCTGTTGACCGCAAGGCCGCCCAGGCTGTGGCCGCTGACCACCACATCCTTGCCGCTCAGGCCCTGGGCGCTGGCATAGTCAGCGATGTTGCCGAGCAAGTTGCCAAACGCCTCGCCGGCGTAGTTTTTTGCATAGTCCTTGGGGCCGAATGCAGCAAGCAGGTCACTGATCACATCCCCGATGGAGTCGGTGATCAGGCTTTCCCGTGGCCCCGAGGTGCCACGAAAGCCGATGCCGATTTCCAGCAGTTTGCCGGCGTCATCGTATTTGCCCAGCACTTCCACTTGGGCGGTGCCGTACGCAGTCTTTTCGCCAAAGAAGGTGCCACGGGCATCGACCTTGCCGGTATAGCCCAGGGTGCTGGCGCTGATGGGGGTCCAACCGGCCTGTTGCACTGCGTCGAGGGCGGCTTTTTCTGAATCCGGGTTCCACGGGATCCCGGGAATCACGCCTTGGGCGTTGCCGCTGCCAATCAGCGCGCTCACCAGCGTGGCCGGCAGGCCAAGGCCCAAGCCGTTGTTCTGGTAACCCACGGCAAAGCCGTTATCCAGGTTGTGGTAGGAATACATCGTGATCGCCATCGCATCGGCGAACAACGTTTTGGAGCCCTCGGTGCCGAGGTTTTTATAGTCAAAGATACCCATTGGTAGTGCCTCTCTGTTGTTGGATTTGTAGAGAAAGCCAAAACACCTGTTATCCGTTACCTACTGTAGGAGCGAGCTTCTGTGGCGAGGGAGCTTGCTCCCTCGCCACAACCAATTACACCTGGCCTTTAGAACGCCCAGTCCAGGCTCAAGCCGACGCCGTGCACCTTCTCTTTGCTGGCCAGCAGGCCGTTGTAGTCGAAGTTCACCCGCGCATCCTTGCTCAACACCAGGCTGACCCGCGCCCCAACCAGTGCGGCATCCCGCACCATCGGCGCACTTTCGACCGCGAACGACGGGCCACCCGAGGCAAACGCCAGGTGTTGCTCGGAATCGGTGCTGCTCAGGTTGTGCTGCCAGCCCAGAGTGCCGGAGACTTCCAATTGCTGGTGGTCGTTGACGTTGAAGGTCTTCAAGGCGCGCACACCCAGGGTGCTCAACACCAGGTCGCGGCTGTCGTCGCCACTTTTCAGCGCAGCGGCATCGCCCTTCTCTTTGAAGCTGTCCGTGTCCAGGTGCACGTAGGCCAGGTTGGCGAACGGCTCCAGGGCCAGCGGTTGCAGGTTGATGCGATACGCCGCTTCGGTGAACACCTGGGTGCTGTGCGCATCGACCTTGGTCTTTTGCTTGCCGGCGACATCACCGTATTGCAGGTCGCGCTTCACATCGGCGCGGTGCCAGCTGTAGGTCGCCCCACCGCTCAGGCGCCAGGCGCCGATTTCATGCCCGGCATAGGCACCGAAGTGGTAGCTGTCGACCGAAGCGCGGCTATGGGTGTCGCTGCCCATGTTCAGCGAGGTATCGCTGTAACCCGCGACCAGGCCGATGCGCGTGGCGTCGTCGAGGGCACCGTCCACCCCGGCAAGCATCCCGCCGATGGAAGTGTTATAGCCAGCGGTGTCGCTGCGGCTGTCGGTCTTGCCCCAGGCGCCCAGGGCCTTGACCCACACGTTGCCACGGCTGTCGATGGCTTGGCTGGTTGCGCCCATCTCGCCATTGCGCAGGCGCTCGCCCACTGCTTCGCGTACATAACGGCTGTCATTGACCAATGCGGTTTGCAGCGCCGGATAGACTTCACCGCTCAGTTGCTGGAACGCGCCCTGGGCCGAAGCGGCCGTCGGTGCCAACAGCAAGCTTTCATACACGCCATTGCCCGTACCCAATTGCTCAGCGGCTGCGGCCACGGCGCGTTGGTTCGGTGTAGCAGCAACACTGGCGAAGCTGTTGGTGCGTGTCACGTCTAACTGCACACCGTTGGCCGCGTAATTCAAGGTGCCGCCGACAAACAGATAGTTGGGCAGTACAGCACCAAAACTGCCGGTGACACCGCCCGCCGCTTGCAGGATGTTGTACTGACGGCCGATCAGGCTTTGGGCCTGGGTTGCACTCAACAGTGTCGGGCTGTTTTCCAGGGCCAGGGTTACGGTGCCGCCATTGAGCGTGGCGGTACCCCCGGCGACGATACGGTCGCTGCTGGCAGGCGATAATTCCACGGCGTAGGTCGAGCCCGGGTTGAAGGTGACATTACCTGCCACGTTCAGGGTGCCAATGGAATTGCCCGGCGCCACGGCGCCGCCGCTATTTGCCGTCAGCGAGCCGATACGCCCCGAGCCACCGATTACGCCGGTCTGGCTGACGATGACATCGGAGGTGAGCGAACCGTTGACCGCCAGCAAGCCCTGGTTGACCAGGGTCGGGCCGCTGTAGGTGTTGGCGCCGGCCAGCACCAGGGTGCCGATGCCCTGCTTGGTCAAGCCGCCATGGCCTGAAATGTTGTTGCTCCACACATCCAGCCCGCAGTGCACGTCGTTGCAAATGCGCTGGGTCGGTTTGCCCGCGTCCACCACCGCACCGACGCCCGGCAGGTCCGCGACGAACTGGCCGCTGCCATAGGCGCCCTCAATGCGGAACTCGGCAGGAATGTCCTCGGCGGTGATAAACATCCCCGGGCCGTTGACCGCCTTGCCCAGATTGATCATGCCCCAGCCATACAGCGAGTCGATACCCGGCGCGCCGAGGTCAGTGGCCGTGGTCTTGAGCACCGTGGAGATCTGGTCGCCGCTCATGTACTCGAAGCGCTCCATCAGCACCGCTGCTGCACCCGCCACATGGGGGGCGGCCATGGAAGTGCCGTTTTTGTTGGCCCAGTCGGTGGTCAGGTTGTTCAGGTCGGTGCCGTTGATGATCGAGCTGTAGATCTTGGTACCGGGTGCCGACACGCAAAAACTCGCCGCATAGCCGCAACGTGAAGAGAAGGTGCTGATCACATACGGATCAGGGCTGGCGGTGTCCGGGTTCTGCTGCAATGCCGCCACCGACAGCCAGTTCGGCGCAATCTCCGGCACAAAATACGCCAGGCCGGAAATCGCGTCCGGGTTGTTGCGGTTGTAGTCGTTACCGGCGGCAAAGATGGTCAGCACACCACTGCGGGCCGCATCGATGGCGCCTTGATAAGCACCACCTGCGATCGTGCCGAGGATCGGCCGGATCGTATTGAACTGCGCCTGGGCTTCATTCACGGTGAAATTGGGGAACGCCGGATCGCGACCGCCCTTGGCGTACTGGTCACCGATGCCGATGCCCCAGCTGTTGTTGATGATGCGTGCGCCGGTGGCGACCAGCCCGTCCCAGCCGGCCTTGTACACCGCGCCATCGTTGCCGAGGATAATCCCATCTTCCGGGCCCGGGTCACCGTTTTCGGCGGTGAGGATTTGCGCATTGAACGCCACGCCATGCATCGGCCCGCCATCGCGGTTACCCGCAGCAATGCCGCCGACGTGGGTGCCGTGGTTACCCAGCTTGCCGTTGGAGTCCTTGGACGGCGTGCCGTCGTAGCGGAACGCATCACCGGCCTTCACCGGGATATACGGGTCGGTGTATTGGCGAATGCCCTCGGTGACAATCGTCACCACCTTGTCGGGGCTGGCGAATTCCGGATGCTGGGCGTACACCGGCTGGTCGAAGATTCCCAACTTGACGCCCTTGCCGGTGTAGCCGGCGGCATACGCGGTGTCGGCATGCACGGCGCCCAAGCCCCAGTCGGCCTTGAACTCGTTGCTGCGCCAACTGGCGGCATCACCCAGCTTGCCGGTTTCCACATAGGGTGCAGCCTGAGCGGTTCCCAGGCTTGCCAGGCAACACAGCAACGCGCCGTATGGCACGCAGCTCAGCGCCTTGAGCGGGTAGCCCGGGCCGGTGTGGATGGCGGTAGTTAACCCTGACTTGCGTTTTTTCACGGTGACCTTCCTTAGTTTTCTTATTGCACGTGTGTAAATCACTTTCTCCAGAACACCGCCGATTCAATGTGGGCGCTGGTTTGCCTGCTCCCACATTTTTGTTCGCGGTGTCTTCAGAACTGCCAGTTCAGGCTCAAACCCACACCCTGGGTTTTCGCGCGGCCACCCAACTGGCCGTTGTAATCCAGGTTGACCCGCGTCGCGGCATTCAGCGCCAGGCTGGCTTGCAGCCCCACCAACGCAGCGTCACGCAGCAACGGCGCACTGCGCACGGCAAATGAAGGCCCGCCTGCGACAAACGCCAAGTGCTCTTCGGATTCCACGGCGGTGAGGCTGTGTTGCCAGCCCAACGATCCGGAGAGTTCCAGTTGCTGGTGGTCATTGAGGGCCAGGGTTTTCAATGCCCGCACGCCAAGGGTGCTGAGCACCGCATCGCGGCGGTCACTGCCGCGTTCCAGGGCGGCGGCATCGCCTTTTTCGTGGAACGACTCGCTGTTCAGGTGCACATAGGCCAGGTTGGCGAACGGTTCCAAGGCCACCGCTTGCAGGCGGATGCGGTACGCTGCTTCGGTGAAGACTTGCGCTGTGGTCGCATCCAGCTTGGTTTTTTGCTTGCCGCTGACATCACCCCATTGCAGGTCGCGCTTCACATCGCCGCGATGCCAGCTGTAGGCACCGCCGACACTCAGGCGCCAGTCGCCCAGTTCGCGCCCGGCATATGCACCGAAGTGGTAGCTGTCGATGGACGCCGATGAGTGCGTGCCGCTGCCCATATTCAAGGAGCTGTCGCTGTAACCGGCGACTACACCCACGCGGATCTGCTCATCCAGTGCGCCATCCACGCCCGCCAACAGGCCACCGATGGAGGTGGTCGAACCGGCCGTTTCGCTGCGGCTGTCACTCTTGCCCCAGGCACCGAGTGCCTTGAACCACAGGTTGCTTTCGCCGCTCACCGGTACGTGGCGCAGGCGCTCGCCCACGGCATTGCGCAGTTGCAGGCTGTCGTTGATCAGCATCGCACCCACGGCGGGGTAGATTTCACCGGACAGTTGCTGCAAACCCTGCTGGGCGGTGGCGACTGACTGCGACTGCAACAGGCTTTCATACACCGGGTTGCTGGCGCCCAATTGCTCGGCAGCCGCCGCCACGTTGCGCTGGTTACGGGTGGCGGCGACGCTGGCAAAACTCGCGTCGTTGCGCCCCACGTTCAGTTGCACAGCGTTGGCGGCATAGTCGAGGGTGCCACCGAGGAACAGGTAGTTGGGCAGCACTTGGCCAAACTGGCCCTGGATGCCGCCTGCGGCCTCAAGGATCGAGTATTGCCGGCCGATCAGGCTTTGGACCTGACTTTGACTGAGTAACGTGGGGCTGTTTTCCAGCGCCAAGGTGACTGTGCCGCCGCCCAGGACCGCCTTGCCGCCCGCGACAATACGGTCGCTGCTGGTGGGCGTCAGCTCCACGGCATAGGTCGAGCCCGCGCCGAGGTTCACATCTCCCGCTACCTGCAAGGTGCCCACGGAATTGCCCGATGCCACGCGGCCGCCGTTGTTTACCGACAACGCGGCGATACGCCCGGAACCGCCAAGGGTGCCGCTGTCATTCACCGTGACCGCCGAGGTCAGCGAACCGTTCACCGCCAACAGGCCGCCATTGACGACAGTGGCGCCCCGATAGGTGCTGTCACCGCTGAGGACCAGGCTGCCGGCGCCGGACTTGATCAGGCTGCCTTCATACACACGGTTCGCCGCTGCCTGGTCGCGGGCGCTGCCGATGGCGTAGTCGGTCTGGTCCTGCTGGCTGGCGGTGGCGCTCACGCCGTTCTGCCAGCCCTTGTCGATCAGGGTTTGCTGCCACGCGCTGTGCTCGGCGCGGTCCTCGGCCTGGCGCGCAAGCAAGGCCTGGTCGGAGATACCATTGCTCCACACATCACCCTGCCCGGCTGCCAGGTTCACATCCATGGCCCCAAGCAATTGCCCCGGACCGTGCATCGCCCGGCCGAGGTCCGGCACGCCCCAACCGACGATCGCGTTGGGCGCCTGGGTGATCGAACCGTCAAGCTGCGTCGCAGTGGTCAACAACACCTGCAACGCTTGCTCGTTGGTCATATAGGGGTAGCGCTCCATCACTAACGCCAACGCCCCGGTGGCATGGGGTGCCGACATCGAGGTGCCGGATTTGACCCCATAACCACCGTCGGGAATGGTGCTGTTGATCAGCGCGCCGGGCGTGGAAATGCACCAGTATTTGGCGATACCGCACTTGTTGTATTTCTGGTTATTAGCCTTATCCAGCCCCGACACCGCCAGCCAGTGGCCTTCCAGTTCCGGCTGAAAATACGGCAAGGCCGAGCGCACGCTGGCATTGGCATAGCCGCTGTTGCCGGCGCTGAACACGTTGATCACCCCGGCCTTGGCCACATCCGCTGCGGCGTCCAGCCAGGTGCCACGGTTGTAGTGCTGGGCGTAGGCGGCGTGCAGGTCACCGAGGGTCTGGTAGCTGACATCCTTGGGCTGGCTGCCCCAACTGTTGTTGATGGCGCGCACGCCGGAATCCACCATCGCGGTGTATACCGTCTTGAAGTACTTGGGGTCTGGCGTCGGGCCGAACAGGAAGCTGTCGTTGGCGTTGGTGTTGCCCACATAGACTTGCGCGTTGTACGCCACGCCGTGCATGCCCACGCCGTCGCGGGCGGCGCCCATGGTGCCGGTGACATGGGTACCGTGGGAATCGTTGTTGGGGTTGAGCGCGCCCGTGGTGCTGAACGCGCTGCCGTCGACATAGGTGCCGGTGGCGGTCACCGCATGAAAGCGGTCTTTGGAGGCTTCGGGGTGATTGGCATCGAAACCCGAGTCCAGCGCGCCGATTTTCACGCCTTGGCCACTGATCCCGGCAGCGTAGGCTTCATCGGCCTTCATACGGCCCAGGCCCCAATCGCTTTGGTATTCGGTCGAACGCCAACTGGCCGGGTTACCCGCTTGGCCGGTCTCGGTGTATTGCGCCTGTGCCGCAACGGACAACAACAGCAATGAACCTGCGGTGAAGGGTTTGAAACGCGGTGAATCAGTGATCATCTGCACACTCCTGATTATTGTTATTCCCCTTATAGGAGCGAACTCCTACAGGTTTTTATCCGGGCCGAAGGCCTCGTCTACCTTGGCCAAATCGGTGTCGCGCAAGTTGCCCGCGTAGTAGTGCAATTTGGTCCAGGCCATCAGGTAGTCGTACCGCGCCTGGGCCAGGTCGCGGCGAGTGCTGTAGAGCTGCTGCTCGGCATTCAGCGCATCAAGGTTGACCCGCTCGCCGCCAAGGATGCTCTGCTTGGTCGACACCACCAGCGCCTCGGCGGACACCAAGGCTTTCTGGTAGGCACGCAGCTTGCTCACGCCGGACAGACACGCACTGAACTGGCGACGCAGCTCGATGAGGGTTTCGCGGGTCTTGCCTTCCAGCTCGTACTCGGCCTGCTCCATTGCGCGGCTGGCCTGGCGGGTGGAGGCCGAAATACCGCCACCGGCATACAGCGGCATGCTCACTTCGACACCAATGGTGTTGGTGTCGTAGCGCTGGTTGTAGGTATTACCGCTGTCGGATTCCTGCTTGCGCGACGTGGCATACGCGGTGATTCGCGGCAAATGCCCGGCACGGTTGCGTTCCACTTCATAGCGCGCCACTTCCAGCGACTGGCGCTGTGAAGCCAGTACCGGGTTGTTGGTGAGCGCCAGCTCATGCCAGGTGTCGTAGTTGGCCGGGGTCAGGGTGAACGCGGCAAAGCTCTGGTTCAGCGGCGCCAGGTCGTTGATGTTGACGCTTTGCACGCCGATCAACGCGCCCAGTTCCCTGAGTGACGCGTCCTGCTCATCCAGGGCCTGGATCTCTTCGGCAGTGGCCAGCTCGTAGCGCGACTCGGCTTCAAGGATGTCGGTGCGCGTGCCCTCGCCGGCCTTGAACAAGTGCTCGTTCTGCTGGAATTGCTGCTCGAAGGCCTTTTTCTTTGCGCGGGCGATGTCGATCTGATCCTGGGCAAACAGCGCCTGGGTGTAATAGCTCAACACCCGCACCAACAGCGCCTGGCTCTTGTCGCGAAAGCTTTCATCGGCAAACAGCGCCTGGGCCACGCCCTTGCGGTAGTTGGCGTAGGCTTCGTAATCAAACAACGGTTGTTGCAGGCTGAAGGTGGAGCCGTAGCTGTTGTAGTTGCGGTCGTCCCTATAGCTGCCACCGCGCCCGTCGGGCAGATGCGCCTCGGAGTTGTTGCGGCCCTTGTTGTAGTTGTAGGACAGCCTCGGCAGCAGCCCGGCGCGGCCGATGGTGCGGTTTTCCAGGCCGGCGTCGCGCTCCTTGATCGCGCCGAGGAACACCGGATCGTTGCGCAGCGCCTGCTCGTAAACATCGAACGGGCCCATGGCGGCCTGGGCACTGCCACACACCAGCAATAGCGAAATGAACACTGGCTTCATGCTCATTCCTCAGTCAACGCGGAGCCGGCGCGATCCAGCAGCGGCTTGAACAGGTAATTGAGCAATGACCGCTCGCCGGTACGCACGAACATCTCGGCAGGCATACCGGGCTTGATCACCAGACCGTGGAGTTTTTCCATCGCCGCGTCGCTGACGCTGGTGCGCAGCACGTAATACGGCGCGCCGGTTTTTTCATCGAGCATCTGGTCGGCGGAAATCAGGCTGACTTCGCCCGGTACCCGTGGCGTGCGGCTCTGGTTGAAGGCGGTGAAGAGGATGTCGACGGGCAAGTGCGTGCCGACCTTGTCCACCAGATGCACCGGTAGATGCCCTTCCACTTCCAGGCGCGTGCCCTGGGGCACGATTTCCAACAGGGTTTCTCCGGCGCGCACCACAGCGCCTTCGGTGTGCACGCTGAGGTTGACGGCGATGCCATCGGCCGGCGCGTTGATTTCGCTGTGTTGCAGGTTGAACCCCGCAGAAGTGAGTTGCTGCTCCAGGGTCAGGCTGCGCAATTGCGCGTCGGCCAATTGGCTGCGCACCTCTTTTTGATATTCCTCGCTGTGTTGCTGCAATTTGAGCCGCGACTCGACAATACCCTGCTCTATCCGGCCGCTTTCGCCGGCGTTTTGCGCCAGGTCCTGCTGCACCTGAGACAACTGGCGCTGGTAGTCCATCAGCCGGTTGCGCGGGATATAGCCGTTGTCGGCCAAGGGTTGCAGATTGCTCAGTTGCGCGCGCAGGGATTGGGCCTGGGCGGTCAAGTCACTGCGGGCACGGCGCATACCGCTCAACTGCGAGGTAGCGCCTTCGATGCTGGCGCGAATCCCGGCTTGTTCACGGGCGAAGGCGTCGCGGCGGCTGCTGAACAGCTGGCGCTGGCCTTCCAGCACCAACGCCAGGGCTGGATCAGGATTGGCGCTCAGCTCGGTGGGAAAGGTGATGCTCGGCAGGTTGTCGCGCTCGCTCTGCCAACGCGCCACGCTGGCCCAGGCCATGCGGTACTGCGCTTGCAGGGATTGCACGTCGGCCTGGTTCTGGGTCTGGTCGAGACGAAACAGCGGCTGGCCTTGCTTGACCAGTTCGCCCTCCTTGACCAGGATGCGGCTGACCACACCGGGGCTGAAGGTTTGCACGGCCTTGCGCTTACCCGACACCACCACGGTGCCTTGCACCGGGATGCCCTGATCCAACGGTGCCAGGCTGGCCCAGAGGAAAAAACCACCGGCACCGACGACCGTCATCAGCCAGCCCATACGCACGAAGAAGCGGGCGTCGCGCTCTTTGAAACGAGGTTCTACCGTAATACTGCTCATGCGCCTGGGTTCCTTGCGGCCGGGTACTGACGACTGAAACTGACACCGGTTTTTTCTTTCGGCGCTTCCTGCTGTTGCCCGGACAACGCCCGCAGCACTTCCTGGCTGGGCCCGAACGCTTGCAGATGGCCTTCGCCGAGCACCAGCAATTTGTCGGCCTGGGCCAATGCCGAAGAGCGATGCGTCACCAGCACGACGCTGCTGCCTTGGGCTTTCATCTGCACGATGGCGCTGGCCAACGCCGCCTCGCCGACCGTATCGAGGTTGGAGTTGGGCTCATCCAGCACAATCAGGCGCGGCCCGCCGTACAGGGCGCGGGCCAGGGCCACGCGTTGTTTCTGGCCACCGGACAGGCCGCCGCCGTTATCGCCCAGCACCGTGTCGTAGCCTTGGGGCAGGCGCAGGATCAGTTCATGCACACCGGCCTGTTGCGCGGCCTTGACCACCAGCTCCGGGTCGGCCTCGCGAAAGCGTGCGATGTTGTCGGCGATGCTGCCGCTGAACAGCTCAATGTCCTGGGGCAAATAGCCAATGTGCGGGCCGAGGTCGTCGCGGTCCCAACGGTGAATATCCGCGCCGTCCAGCCGCACGGTGCCGGCCAGGGTCGGCCACACGCCCACCAGTACGCGGGCCAGGGTGGACTTGCCGGAACCCGACGCGCCCAGCACGCCCAGCACTTCACCGGCCGCCAGGTTGAAGCTGACTTGATGCAAGGTCGCCATGCGCCGCCCCGGTGGGCCAGCACTGACCTGCTCGAAACTGACCTGGCCCTTGGGCGCCGGCAAGGCCATTTGCTCGCCCTCTGGCGGGAATTCGCGCAGCAGCCCATCGAGGCGCTGGTAGGCCAGCTTGGCCGAACTCCATTGCTTCCACACCGCGATCAACTGGTCGATGGGGCTGAGTACGCGGCCCATCAGGATGGAGCCTGCGATCATCATCCCGGCGGTCATCTGGCCCTTGATCACCAGGTAGGCGCCCAGCCCCAATACCAAAGATTGCAGGCACAGGCGCAGGGATTTGCTCAGAGAGGTAATGACCGACCCGGTGTCGCTGGCGGTGTTCTGGAAGCCCAAAAACTGCGAATGCACGTCGAACCAGCGTTTGCGCAACGCACCGAGCATACCCATGGCCTGGATCGTCTCGGCGTTGTGCAGGTGGCTGGTGGCCAACTGGGTCGACTGCTGGGAAAACACACCCGCCTCGCCCAATGGTTTTTTGGTCAGGTATTCATTCAGGCAAGCCAGGGCAATCAACAACACCGCGCCAGCCGTGGCCAGCACGCCAAGCCACACGTTGAAGAGGAAAATCACGAATAGGTAGATCGGGAACCATGGCGCATCAAAGAACGCGAACAGCGCAGGCCCGGTGATGAATTGACGCAACGCGGTCAGGTCGCCCAGGGATTGCCCGGCATGACCCTGGCCGCGCTGCAGGTTGCGTTCGAACGCGGCCTTGTACACGCGCAGATTGAAACGCCGCTCCAACTGGCTGCCGATACGAATCACGATAAAGCTGCGGATAACTTCAAGCAGGCCAATAAACGCAAAGAAGCCCACGACCATCAGCGTCAACATCACCAGGGTGGTTTCATTCTGGGAGGACAACACACGGTCATACACTTGCAACATGTAAATCGACGGCACCAGCATCAGCAGGTTAATCAATGCCGTGAAACAGCCAACGCTGATTAAAATACTCTTGTACTCACCCAGCGCCCTGAATAAGGGCGCAACCCCTTGGGACTTCGCCATATTGTTTTATCTTCCTGAAGCGCACTGCACGTAATAATCGCCCTGCCGGTGAAGCGCACGGCCAACTACTAGATCGAGTTATATGCTTATAACTTTTAATTAAGGTATTCGTTTCAGCTCGACAACTTGCCCGGCTTTAGTGCGGGCCTGATATTCACCTTCTTTCTGGCGATTCAAATGCGTGATTCCAGCGCCTTCGGCGTTAAACAGCCAAATGCCGTCCGGCGTTGGCGACCACGTCTGTGGCTTGTCGCCCAACCATTGCTCAACACAAGCGATATCGCCTCCCAAGGCATTGGCCTGTTCCACTAACTCCAGTGCGCATACCTGGTCCTGCTGCTTCAATTGCCAATGCCCGGCCAACTGGGCGGAGGTCGGTAATACAAGACTGCTAGCCATCGCGTGGGCTCCTGCCAAAACGAACAACACCTGCGAAGCACAGGCGATCAAATGAGAAAAACGTGGCATATAAAGCTCCATCCTGGAGCGCGGCGCCGAGGCGCCGCGCCGTGCATCAGGCCACGATGTCGCTGACGGCTGCCTGGCCAACGGTGGTGACGAGGAAATCCGCCACGCCGTGCCCGGAGAAGTCCACGGCCAAGGTGCCCAGGTTAGTACCCGAGGCATAGCTCAGCACAGCATCGCCGGCATGGCCGGTGAACGCATTGACGAAGCTCAAGCCCGCCCCCTTGGTGATGCCCGACAGATCGATCTTGTCGGAACCGGAGGTGAAGTCAAAGATCTTGTCCGCGGCCCCTGGCTTGGAATCGGAACTGGCACCGTACACGAAGGTATCGCTACCGGCACCGCCCCACAGTTGGTCCGCACCGCCGCCGCCGTAGATGAGGTCGTTGCCGGCCCCGCCCTTGATGGTGTTGGCGACTTGGTTACCAATGATCAGGTCGTTGCCCGAACCGCCGAATGCGTTCTCGATGGTGACGCCCTTGGCGATCGACACGTTGCCGACCAGGCCGCCAACATCGGAGAACGAGGTGGCAGTGAGGTTGATTTTCTGGTTTTGAGTGAAGCCAGAGAAGTCCAGGGTGTCGTTGCCGCCACCGTCCCATACCGAGAACACCAGCTTGTCGGCGTTGGATGTGGCGCTGAGGAAATCACGCCCGGTGTTGGAGTTGAACCCGTAGGTGGTGTCGCCGGCGCGGGTGTTGAGGTTGGCACCGTAGAGCTTCTGGATCGCGGCGATGTCGTCGATCAGCGGGCCGGAAGCGTAAGCCTCGACGCCACCTTTGCTGAAGTTCTGGTTGGTGTTGCTCTCGCTCCAGTAACTCATGAGGCTATAACCACGCGTGTCCTGTCCATAGGTCGCGTCGTTATAGGTCGGGTTGCCGTTCCCGGCGTTATAGTCGCCAGGGTGAGCCAGGCCCAGGGTGTGGCCGATTTCGTGGGTCAGGGTCTGCCGGCCATAGTTGTTCAGGTCCGGAGTCTTGTTCGGCGTGTAGCTGTTGTTGGTCAGGTACCACGAGGTGCCATCGTAGCCCGCACCGGTGCCGGGCAGGTAAGCGAAGGCCGCGGCGCCGTCCTGGCCGCTGCTGTAGTTGCCGAAGGTCATGTGACCGTCACCGCCGGAAGCCTTTTCGGTAAAGGTCACGTTGGCAACATCCGACCAGGATTGCATGGCCAGTGCGGCCTGTGCTTTCTGCTGGGCGTTGAACTGGCTGAACCCTGAGATGCCATGTTTGTTCATGGTGCTCTGGGTAGCCGAGGTGAGGAAGGTGTAGGTCAGATCGATCTTGCCGTTGCCATCAAAGTCCCGGTACGCGGCGCCATCCCGCAGCAGCTGGGTCGCTGCCTGGTCCACGGTGTAGGACGGTTTGCCATTGACCGTGAGGTTGCCGCCACGGTCATACAAATGGCTGAAGCTATCGATTTGCGAGTAAGCAGTGCTGGCTTGCGCGGCAGATACAATAGCTTTGTCTTTTACTTTTGACATAAACGTACTTCCTTGTTTGCAAGTGCATCAGTCTTTGTTCGATAGGAACCTCGCGGGCGAGGATAGTCCTATCACTCACCTCTTTTGAAGGCGTAAGAAAACTGACACAACTTGAAATCTTTCGTCTACATCTATTTCCACAGCAAAAATGTGACACAGGTTCAACTTGAGGAAGTCCCACGTAGTGTTTATTGGGAACGCTTGCTTTTACCCGCCGAATTCGAGCGCCGTATTATTTAAATATTAAATAGCAGTAAAGCCGCTCCGAGTTGAGCGGCGCACTTGAGTAATGGATCCAATATATTGTCACGGTGTCATTAGCGGCATTAAATAGCCACTATTTGCACTATTAAAGTGCAGTGCCCCCTATTACCGGGACACACTCCAGCCACACTTGTGCAATGCTGCCAAGAGGGTCTCGCCGGCCAGGCCAGGCACCTGGACACCCGCCTGTGTGGTCATGTCTTCCCCTGCCAGCATCGCGTTGATGATTGCTTCTTCCACTGCCTCCGCCGCCGCGCTGAACAGTGGAGAAATGTGATCGTTATTGACCATATGCAACGCGGTACGCAGCGGCAGGTCCTTGCGCCCGTAGTCCGCCTGCGGCAAATCCTGATTACCGGTGGCAAAGGCCAGAAACAAGTCACCGCTGGAATCCTCGGTGCCGCCACCGGTACGTGCGATACCGATGGACGCCCGCTGCGCCAAGCGTTTGCACTGATGGGGCAGCAATGGCGCGTCGGTGGCGATAATCACCACGATGGACCCCATGCCGGGCGTGCCCTGCTCGGCAAAGGGCGAAGCAATGTCCATCAAATGTCGGCCCACCGGGTAGCCATCGACCCGCAGCTCCTGGCGCTTGCCATGGTTGGCCTGCACCAATACGCCGACGGTCCAGCCGCCCTGCTCCACCGACAAGCGCCGGGATGCGCTGCCGATGCCGCCCTTGAACTCATGGCAGATCATCCCGGTGCCGCCGCCCACGGCGCCTTCCTGCACCGGGCCGGTTTCGGCATGGTCGAGTGCCTGGCGCACATGCTCAGGTTGCACATGCTGGCCCCAGATATCGTTGAGCAGGCCGTCATAGGTTTCCATGACCACCGGCATGCACCAGTACACCGCGGGGTCTTGCAGGCGTTCGCGCTCCAGGGCGATCAAGGTGTCACGCACGATCCCGACGCTGTGGGTGTTGGTGATGGCCATCGGAGTGGTCAACAAACCGGCCTCGTTGATCCACTCAAGGCCGGTGGCATCACCATTGCCGTTCAGCACGTGGTACCCGGCAAAACAGGGTTGATGCCGGGCCTCACCGGCGCGCGGCTGGACCACCGTCACGCCGGTACGCACCTGCCTGCCGTCGATACGCGTCTTGAGCGTGGTGTGGCCGACGCGAACCCCGGGAACATCGGTGATGGCATTCAATTCGCCAGGCGTGCCCAGCCCCAGCGTGATACCCAATTGACGTGCGCGCATACCCACTCCTTACAATTTCTGAAAGACCGGACTCGACCGGCCACTGATGCAATACAAAATCACCGACAGCGCCAGCAAACCGATAATGACCATGATGTCGCGCATCGACGCCTCAAGGATCAAGTTCACCAACAGATACCCCGCGCCGAGCACCGCCAGCACGGCCGGCAACGGCCACAATGGCATGCGATAGGGATGTTCGCGATCACGCAGCAGCACCCGGCTCATCAGCGCGCTCAGCGCCACCACCAGGTACACCAGCATGATCAGCAACACGCTGAACGACGTCAGGTCCGCCAGGTTCGAGCTGAAACTCAACAGCGCCGAAGGAATCGCCAGGAACAACGTAGCCAGCCACGGCGAATCCCAGCGCGGATGAATCCGCGTGAACAGCTTGTTGATACTCGGCGTCCAGAGTGCATCGCGTCCGCTGCTGAACACCACCCGGCCGATCTGGATGACAATGGCCACAATCGCGTTGAACACCGACAGGAAAATCCCGGCACTGACCAACCGCGACAGGGTTTCATTACCGTGGCTGGTCAAAAGATAGCCAATGGGGTCGGGGCTGCTGATCATCTCACTCAGGGACGGCGCGCCGATCAACAGTGCGGTGATTGGCACAAGTTCGATCACCACCACCAACCCCAGGGACCACAGCACCGCCTTGTGTACCCCCTTGCCGCCGCATTTCATGTCTTCGGCCAGCAATACCGCCGGGCCGTAGCCATTGAATGAGAACAGGCCAATACCGACAGCACCGATCACCAGGGCCCAGGGCGCCAGGTGCAACACGCCGTTTTCGACGATCTGCGGCTGGAACAATACGCTGGCCGGCTGCACCGGGTTGCCGAAGCCGATCACCACAATCACCAGCAACGCTGCCACTTCCAACAGCAGGCAGGTGCCGGTAATCCAGGCATTGAGCTTGATATTGAGAATGCCCAGGGCGTAGCTGCACACCACGATCACCAGGGCGACAGTTTGGGAGTCGAAGTTCGTACCCAAGGCATTATTCAGATAAGTCGCCGCACCAGTGGCCAATACCGGCGGGATAAACAGCAACATCACCAGCACTGTCAGGAACGTGGCGTAGCCGGCCATGCCACCAAACACGCGCTTGGCATACACATACTCGCCACCGGCACTGTTATGGGCGCGGCCGAGTTCGGCGTAACAGAAGGCGAACATCAACGCCAGCAACCCGGCCATCACAAACGCCAGGAACACGCCGCTGCCCGCTTGCTGAATGGCGAACGGGGCGATCACAAATACGGAGCTGGCCGGCGTCACCGCGGAAACGGTGATAGCCACTACATCAAAGACGCTCAAGGTGGGCTTGAGCAGGCCATCGGGCGTGGGGGTAGCGCTCATATCGTTATCCTCTGTCGTTGTTTTTGGTGTGAGGCAGAAACGAAAAATGATGTGTGTGTGCGGGATATGCTTCCCGTTGAATAGTGGTGACGTTATCGGCTGACGGGCCGGTAGGCCAATTCCCCTATTGGCGTACTCCCCTTGACGGTACCGGCTAAAAGCCGAACCCTTGGCCGATCTTTTGAGGGGAGCCAGTGATATGAGCCTGTTCCGGGAAATCGGCATGCACGCGGGGTTGGGGCGCACCTTGTCACAAATCGGCACCGAACGGTTCTGGAAGCAATTGGTGCTGTTATTGCACCAATGCCTGCCCTTCGATAACGCCCTGGCGATTTTCTACCCGCTGGACGGCCCGCCCCAGGCCCTTGAGGAGTACGACGCCCAGCCCAGCAGCAAACCGGCGTCGATGCTGGTGTACCTCAACGGTCTGTACCTGCTCGACCCGTTCTACCAGGCGTGCCGCGAGAACTATGCCAGCGGCGTGTACCGCCTGGAGGAAGTGGCGCCGGACCATTTTCGCCAGAGTGAGTACTTCCTCAACTACTTCCACGACAACGTGCTGGAAGACGAAGTGCAGTTGATCCTGCAATTGCCCGGCACGGGCACGCTTTCACTGTCCCTGGGCATGCAGCGACGCTTCAGCTTCGAGGAAACCGGGCTGTTGACCACACTGGCCGCTTGGGTGCTGCCATTGATGCAGCAGCACTGGCAGCAAAGCACTCAGCGAGCGCCGGCAATAGATAGCCAGATCCGGGACGCGCTGAGTCATTTCGGCAGTGGTGTACTGTCGGACCGCGAGCTGGAAATCGCTCGCCTGGTGTTGCGGGGGTTTTCCTCCAAGGCCATGGCCGAACGCCTCAAGATCTCGCCGGACACGGTCAAAGTGCACCGCAGGCACCTTTACGCCAAGCTCGATATCTCGTCACAGCCCGAGTTGTTTTCACTGTTTATCCAGTCGCTGGGGCATGACCTGGAGAACCCGTAGGCTTAATCCGAATGGAAGAAATTGATATGCTGCGGCAACAGATTTACACCATCAACGCGTACGGAAAAGTCCGGCCCTTCGGCATTGACTTTGATAGTCAATGTACTCACGCCGAACGCGTGGCTCAGTTGCACATCGCCCACCTCCACAGGCGGGCCTGGTTGAATATTGATTGCCGATATAGCGTGGTCCTTTAACATCAGGGACACATCGATCTCATCTTCTTTCGGATTGAAATTCAGGATCGTGTCCGGATCATCGCTGAGGGAGTCGGTGCTTTTTTCATATTTGAATGTATTGGCACCCTGACGCCCCACCAGCTGGTCGCCGCCTGCCCCGCCGACCAGCACTGAAGGCTCGCCGCGTCTGGCCTCCAGGCGTTCGCGCTGGTCTGTGCCACGTAACTCGGACTGGGTCCATGTACCGCCGATGGGAAGGCTTTCTATGGAAGACATATAAGTCACCTGTTGATAATCAGTTATGTGAGAGTGTTACGTGTTGCGGCCGAAATCTCTCACAGTGACAACCGTTCTTTCCATTCGGAATAGTTGACAGAAAATGTCTTAATCATGACGCCATTATTTATTTAACCAGTGGCCGGTTAATTATCTGAAAAGTGTCAATTAACGTCCGGTGCGATATAGACCGACGTTGCACAACTTGATAGCAGCCAACGTAACCACGATGCGAAGCGAGCCGCTCTTGATCTTGATCTGCTTTTGATCTTGATCTCAGGCGCCCCCCCAAATCCATGGCGGATTACGGGCACACCGAGCCCAGGCGAGGTGCCGAGTGGTGGGGCAAGAGCGTTTTGCTTACTTTTGCGCTCTTTTCAAAAGTGAGCCGCTGTAAAAGCGGAACCAATAGCAGCCGTTACCGCAGGAATGGATATGTACTCGGTCTGATCCAGCACCCTGGTCGGCCCTGAGGCCGCCATCGGGAGCAAGTCGAATCCTGCGCCAGCACAGCGACCAAAATGCTTGAGATTGCCTAAATCTACCCGCCCCCCACAATGGCCAGACGACCATTCGAAATAATGGCCTTTTGCCTAATCTGCTGTAGGACATGATCCACATCAAAATCAGGTAAAAGAACCGCCGAACGGGGCCGAAAAACTCACCTTGTACTTGCGAACGAATGCTATTTTTAAGTTCTTCGCCGTCTTGACCAACGAAGGTCCTGACCCCTGCCGCGAGCTAAAGGAAGCGCTCAATGAACAAGGTGGGCAACATGAACAAAGTGACTTTTCCCAATGCGTGCCAGTTGATGCGCTGGCATTTTCATCCGATGGGTTTCGAGGGGAGTATGGACGCCCCCGGCAGCATGATCGCCCGCCTGTTCGACCGCGCCAGCGGTGAAACATTGATCGCCATCGCCGGCATACCTTGCGCCACAGTGATGAACGCCGCTGATGTGGAGCGCATTATCGAGGCCGTGGAGGATGAGCTGGAGTGTTTTGTGCCGCCGTTGTCGTTGCGGGCCTGAACAGCATTTGTCAGCCGCCGATTACCTGATGCGGGAGGAGACAAGCCCCTCCCACATTTTGCTGTGTGTCAGTTGAAGGTTCAGCGCTGATCGTCGAAAAACGCTTTCTTGCCATCCACCCGCTCGGAAGCCCTGGGCACGTTTACACCCTGGCCCTCCGGCTTTTCCACATACCAGTAGCAGTGGTTGACCGCTCGGGTAATACCGACGTAGGCCAGTCGTAGTATTTCGTCCTTTTGCGCATTGTCGTACGGCTCGCTGTCACCTTCCTTGCCCAAGCCCGCCATGCGGTAGACCTGGTTTTTGTAGGGCGAGCTGGTGAGATGCTGGCAGTCCCCAAGCAGAAATACTGCATCGGCCTGAAGGCCCTTGGCGCTGTGGTAAGTGAGCTGTTTCAGACGGCGCTCGTGGACCGGCAAGCTAGAATCCACATTAACAACAGACTGAATATGCTTTTGAATCAGCAACTTATCGCTGCTTTTTCGATAAAGCATCAAGACCGTATCCCCGCGTTGGTAATGCTCCAGCAACCGCCGGCCGAGCGCCGCGTCGTCGCGCTCCAGCACGGTGACCGGCACCAATGCCTTGGGCTCGCCACTGGCCTTGGCCTTCTTGCCGGGGATAGCCGGTGCGGTGCGCACGATATGCTCGGCCGCGTCGATAATGTGTTGGTGGCTGCGGTAGTTCTCGCCCAGCATCACGCGAGTGGTGCTCGGCGCGACAAATTCCTGGTTGAACTCCATGAAGTACTTGGGCGAGCTGCCGCGCCAGCCATAAATCGACTGCCAGTCATCGCCGACACACAGCAAGGATGAGCGTTGCGCCCCACGCCCGACGTGCATGGCCGGGCCGCGACTGCGGATTTCCCGCAGCGCGGCACGGATCCACGAGACAATCTGCGGCGATACATCCTGGAATTCGTCGATCATCAGGTGTGACATCGGCCGCAGCAAGGGATCACTGAGCAGCTTGAGGTTCTCCGGGGTATTTTCGCCAAACAGGGAAAACATTCGGTTGTAGGTCATGATCGGCGGTGATTGATCGAGCAGGTGGTCTTCCAGGGCCTTCCAGAAAATGCTCAAGGCCTCGAAGAACAACCGATCCGGGTCGTCCTTGGCGAAGCTCATCTGGCCCACAGCCGTCGGTACGTCCAGCCCGAGGTTCTCGATAAACCCGGCCGCCATGACAAAACTGTCCAGCAGCGGCGCCGAGGCGAGTTCACCCTTGACCTTGTAATCAAAGCCCGGCCCGGCCGTGGCCTCGCCGGCCAGACTGCTTAAAAGGCGCCTGGATGACTCGTAGTTATCAAGCCATATCAACGGCTTATGGCAGAAAGCTTGAAACAGGGTGCGCTTTACCGCCCACTCTGCGCGCACCGATAGTTTTGAGTTTGGGCGGCTGATCCCCGCGTTTTCCCGCGCATCGAAACCCAATACGACCCAGGCATCCAACTGCGGGATATAGCCGTGGCAATGAAACTTGGCACCGTTGATTTCAAAAGTCTGACGGCTGGGTTCGATGCCTTTGATCGGCCAGGCGCCCGCGCGGAACCACAGGTCCTCGATCACGTCGCAGAGTTCTTCATCACGTTTGGCCGCCAACTCGGTCACGGCCATGCGCTTTTGCACGTCCGGATGATCGCGCTCAAGCTCCTTGAGCTGCAGGCCCTGGCGAGCCAGCGGCGCAATCAACTCGCGAAAACGCGCATGATGCCCCTGCAAACGGTGATAACAGGCGTTCATATGCTGGCGCTGGGCATCACTGATACGTAGATCGAAGGCATTGCTATCGGCGTCTTCGAAGCCGCCACTGAGGTTTTCAAAGGCTTGCAGCCGTTCAAAACCCGGCAGGCTGCGCACCATCGGCAGGATACGCGAGTGAAACGTACGCACCACCGCCTGGGCTTGTTTCAGGTCAAGGGGTTGGCCCCACAGGCTCAGAATCTCCATGAGCTTGTTGATGAAGTCCTTGCGCGACTCGCGGGTGAACGTCACCACAGTCATCGAACTCAACTCAAAACCCAGGTAATGGGTGAGCAACAAGATACGCAACACCAGGGAGGTCGATTTACCTGCGCCGGCGCCCGCAATCACCGAGGTCGAAGGCGTGTCGCTGAAGATCATCTTCCACTGCGCTGTGCTCGGCTGCGCGTGGGCTGGCAGCAAGCGCGCCACATCCGCCTTCATGCGCTTCTTCACATCGGCGGTGAGCGGCAATCGCCAATCGTCGAACAGGCTGTCATCCACACCGGGCGCTCGGTGCTCATCAGGGCGAAAGTCGCGAATCAACAGGACCTGCCGGCCCTCTTCAAGACCATCGGCCTTGCCCTCGCGATACCCATATTCCACACCGGCTTCATGCCCATTGCGAAAACCGTCGGCCTGGCCATGCAGCCAGGAAAACCGGTGCTGCGCGCGCAAACGGGTGAGGCCATGGCCGAACAGGCGAGCGGCCAGCCGCTTCAATAACGGCATTTCAGCCAAGGGGCGCAGTTCAGGGGGCAGATCAGGCTTTTGTTGCGGCACGCGGACTCCTGCGATGAGCTTGGCTTTGACAAGGCCGCCATGGTCGCCGGAATCGGCGCTCAGTTCCAGCCAATTGCTTTGCTGTCATGGAGTTAGGCGATGAAGTGAAAGTTGAAGCAGGTTTCAATGATCGAATTAATGGATAGGAATCAGGCATTTTTTACGCTTTTTATCGATCATGCGCTGCTGGATGATGGGCTCATTCACAGGAGACGATCATGCTTGAACTTCGACCTTTCAACACCCTCGGCGGTGCCCATCATGGCTGGCTCGACGCCCATCACCACTTTTCATTCGCCGAATACCACGACCCCGAGCGTATGCACTGGGGCAATTTGCGGGTATGGAACGACGACATCATCGCGCCTGGCAGCGGTTTCCCCCAGCACCCGCACCGCGACATGGAAATCATCACCTACGTACGCGAAGGCGCAATCAGCCATGCCGATAACCTGGGCAACAAAGGCCGCACCGAGGCGGGCGATGTACAGGTGATGAGTGCTGGTACCGGGATCGCCCACAGCGAGTACAACCTGGAAGCCACCCCCACCAAGATCTTCCAGATCTGGATCATCCCGAATGAGGCCGGCTTACCACCGTCCTGGGGTGCCAAGCCGTTTCCGCAAGGTAATCGTGAAGGCTTTGTGACGCTGGCCAGCGGCAAGGCTGGCGACAGTGAAAGCCTGCGCATTCGTGCCGATGCACGCTTGGTGGCGGCGAACCTGAAAGCTGGGGAAAGCGCCGAATACAGGCTGGACAACGGACGCCGGGCGTACCTGGTGCCGGCAACCGGCGTAATTGAAGTCAATGGTTTGCGCGCACAGGCGCGAGACGGCGTGGCCGTTGAGGATGAGCAAGTATTGCGGGTGACGGCGATCGAGGACAGCGAGATCGTGCTGGTCGACCTGGCCTGATCTTGCATCATGCTGCTATCTAATGTGGGAGGGGGCTTGCTCCCGATGAGGTTATGCCAGTCAACACATGTGTGACTGACCCACCGCTATCGGGGGCAAGCCCCCTCCTACACAGTTACTGGGAAATTGCGCCGTCTACCAGCACCTGCGCCTCTTCCACCAGCTGCTTGAGGTGTTCTTCGCCGATAAAGCTCTCGGCGTAGATCTTGTAGATGTCCTCGGTACCCGATGGCCGTGCGGCAAACCAGCCGTTTTCAGTCATGACTTTCAAGCCGCCAATCGCCTGGTTGTTGCCCGGGGCATGGCTGAGGATCTGCTGAATGCTCTCGCCGGCCAATTGGGTGGACGTCACCTGCTCCGGCGCCAGCTTGCCCAGCAGGGCTTTCTGCGCCGGGGTCGCCTTGGCATCCACGCGAATGGCAAACGGCTCGCCGAGTGCATCGGTCAGGCCGCGATAGATCTGGCTGGGATCCTGACCCTTGCGCGAGGTCATTTCCGCCGCCAGCAAGGCCGGGATCAGGCCGTCCTTGTCAGTGCTCCAGACCGTGCCGTCCTTACGCAGGAACGAAGCACCGGCGCTTTCTTCGCCGCCAAAACCCAACGAGCCTTCGAACAAGCCATCGGCAAACCATTTGAAGCCCACCGGCACTTCATACAGACGCCGGCCAATACGTGCAGCCACGCGATCGATCAGGCCACTGCTGACCACGGTTTTGCCCACCGCCGCATCGGCTCGCCAGTCCGGACGGTTCTGGAACAGGTAATCGATGGACACCGCCAGGTAGTTGTTCGGCGCCAACAGACCGCCGGAGGGCGTGACGATACCGTGACGGTCGTGGTCCGGATCGCACGCAAACGCCACGTCGAAGCGTTCCTTGAGACCAATTAGGCTCTGCATGGCGTAGCTGGAGGATGGGTCCATGCGGATCTGTCCATCCCAGTCCACGCTCATGAAGCGGAATGTGGAATCCACTTCGGTGTTCACCACCTCCAGGTTCAGGCGGTAGTGCTCGGCAATCGCCGACCAGTAGCGCACCCCCGCCCCGCCCAATGGATCAACGCCCAGGCGCAGATCAGCGCTACGGATTGCATCCATATCGATCACATTGATCAGGTCGGCCACATAGCTGTTGAGGTAGTCATGGCGATGAGTGGTGTCCGCCTTGAGCGCCTGGGCATGGGTGATGCGCTTGACCCCAGCGAGCTTGTTGGCCAGCAGTTCGTTGGCTTTGGCTTCGATCCACTTGGTGACGTGGGTATCGGCCGGGCCACCATTGGGCGGGTTGTACTTGTAGCCACCACTTTGCGGCGGGTTGTGCGACGGAGTGATCACAATGCCGTCCGCCAGGCCGCTGGTACGACCACGGTTGTAGCAAATGATGGCGTGTGAGATCGCCGGAGTCGGCGTGTACTCATCGCCTTCAGCCAGCATGACGTGCACGCCATTGGCAGCCAGCACCTCCAGGGCACTGGCACCGGCCGGCGTGGACAATGCATGAGTATCCAGGCCAACAAATAAAGGCCCTGTGATGCCTTGGGCTTCACGGTACAGGCAGATCGCCTGGCTGATCGCAAGCACATGCCATTCGTTGAAGCTCAGCTCGAACGAGCTGCCACGGTGCCCGGAGGTGCCAAAGGCTACACGCTGGGTAGAGATTGCTGCATCAGGCTGGCCGGTGTAATAGGCCGTGACCAGTCGCGGGATATCCACCAGCAACTGAGCCGGCGCCGGTTTGCCCGCAAAAGGACTGATAGTCATGCATAAACCTCGGAAAATAAGGATTCGGAAAAAATGACAGTTTACTCAGAGTTAGACTACTGAGCGATGTTATCGATCCCACAACTCGGAGAGAAGTTTCACACATTAATCGGTCTGTGCCTGGAGCAGCGCCTGAGCCAGCGCATTCAGGACAATATCCAGATTGGGGTGGCCGCTGAACGTATGACTCAAGCGCATATGCTGGTGATGCAAGCCTAAGAGGCTGAACAACTCCCCTGGCGCAATCACGACCTGCTGGGCGAGCATGCGCTGGAACACCAGGCGCATATCCACCGGCGCCACCGACTGCAACCAGAAACTTGCCCCGGCGATAGGCATTCGATAACTCACACGCCCTTGCATATGCACATCCAACCGATGGCTCATGGCTTGCGCCTGTTCCTGAAGGCGCTGGCATAACGTCTGCAAGTGCTGATCCAACCGCCCGCTCTCATAAAGCCGAGCAATGGCGCGTTGCCGAATGGATGAAAGTCGAAATGAGCGCAGCAAAAACTGGCGCTGCAACTCACTGCCCATTTGCTGCGTCAGTAGGTACCCAAACGGCGCTTCTGGCCCCAACACCTTTTCGAACGAAGAAAACACAATCAGCCGCTGCGGGTTGACCAGATTGCGCAAAGCCGTCTGCGACGACGCGAAGCTCAGCTCGCCAAACGTGTCGTTTTCCAGCAACCAACAGGCGTGCCGCTCCAGCAAATGCGCTACTTGCAGCCGTTCGGGTAGCGTCAGCGCATTACCCGAGGGCATGCTGACCACGGAGGACAGCAGAACAAGGTGCACCGGTTCGTGCTTGAGCAGGTGCTCGAACGTGGCCAAGTCGAAGCTGCCATCGGCGTGCCAGGGCAGTTCGATAACCCGCACGCCAGCGCTCTGTAACAGGCGCAAGACCAGGTAATCGCAGGGCGATTCAGCCAGCACCACCGTGCCCTCGAGGCCAAGCGTGTCGATCAGGATTTGCAGTACGCCCTGAAGATCGGCGCCGATATACACCTCGTCGGCCTGCCAGCAATGGCTAGGCGACGAGGTATAACGGGCCGCCAATGCCGCCCGTAATTCCCATACACCACAAGGTTGCGACGGTTGCAGGTGGTGTGGATACCTGCGCACCAGCTGGCGCTCCAGCGCAAGCAAAGCGCCATCCAGTGAACCCAACAACGCCGGCTCATCACCACTGAGCACAACCATGGTTGGTCGTCGCGCCGCCGCATACAGCCGCTCAAGCAAGTCGGCGCCCGCCATGACCGGCGGGTTTGCCGCTACCGGCCAGGCGAAATAGCCAGACTTGGCCACCGAGTAGACCCGCCCTTCCTTTTCCAGCAAAGAGTAAGCGTACTGAATCGTCGAGATCGACACGTTCATCCGTGTCGACAACTGACGCAACGACGGCAACTTGACCGGCGTTTCCAGGCTGACTTCGTTGATCAGGTTGATCATGTAGCGGTACACCGCCTGATACGCGAAGTCAGACTGCCGCTCTCCCCTCAGGTTCATCGCCGCTCACCGGCATCTATGCACCAATGCACGGTGCTAGCGCCCCGCCACTTGGGCGATCCGGGCCTCGGGCCGGCTAAACAGTTGTTTGTGGATACGAGAGCCGTGCGCAGCCTGCAATGTTCGCTTGCGATACAAATGCTGCAATAAGGCCAGCGGCAAACCACTGGTGTCTACCAGCCACTGATGCAACATGTCCGCAGCAGGCTTGCCCTGCAGCGCCTTGTGCAGTTCGGGCAGTGCCACCAACATGCCGGGGTGGCATTGACGCAAGAAGCCCTCCAGCCGTTCGCCATGCTGAACGAAAGGCGCGAACAGCAGGCAAGTCAACTGACTTTCGTCCAGACCAAAAAACGCCTGGGCGTAGGTGGTCGACAATACCCGCCCATCCGGGCTGGACGCCTCGGTGATCAACTCAATGGGGACGCGTCTGCGCAGCATGTAGTCTGCCGCGTGGCGAACAAAACCTTCGACACCGTGCTCGTAGGACAGCTCACGCAGGCATTGGGCCTGCAAGCCATACAAATGTGCCATGAGCAATGGGTTTGGATAGGCTGGATGGCTGAACTGGAACTCGAACGGGTCCCGCTTGTGAGCCAGAAACTCCGTAAGCAGCGGCGCGCGGGCGACGTCGACATCGTCGAGCAGGTCGGCAATACCGATGTAGGCCAAATGCCGGTGCCCGCCCCGGCCTGGGCTCTCGGTGCCCGCGTAGTGCTCGCCATAGAGGTCGTGGTAGCAGCCGACGCTCCATTCTTCCATGCGGGCAAACAACCCGTTGAGCGATGTCGGCTTGCCGGGCGCGAACGCGAGACCGGTTGCCAGGGCATTTTTCTTCAGCCACGCGATGTATTGGCTTTGCTTGCGCACCGAATCGCCGCTGACCACCGCGTGCACACCGCCGTTCCAGGTGGCGACCCGCTGATAGAAATCGCCAAGGGCCAGATACGTGTCGTTGCACAGGATGGCGCGGATGTCCCCGGACGTCAGATGCCCTATCATCAGCATATTGCGCTGGCTGACTTCACGCCCGGCACTGGACGCCGGGCGCTGATGATTAAAGGGCAGTACTTCATGGTTTTCGACCATCAGCAGTTCCACCCGAGAATCATCATGGAAGAACAACGCGCCATAGCCCTGATGCAGTGAATCAAGCGTTGCCTGAGTCATTCCCGGATGCCGCAACGTTGCCACGCGCAGATGAAAAGTCTTGGGTGCACGCCCGGCGATGCTCAGTTGCGCCGCGCGCAACAGCGCCAGGGTGTAGCTGCTGACCTCACCCCCGCCGTGGGCAATCAGCACTTTGTAGTTGCCTACTTGTTCCATGCCACCGGCCGCTACCACAATTCGCTGGATCAACAGTTGCAGTGCAGTACGTTCGTCACGGGTAAAGTGCCCGACCAACCGTTGCAGAACTTGCTGGTAAACATAGTTCATGGCTTGCTCATGAATAGCGCTCATCGTTCTACTACCTGAATTGAAATATTAGCTTCAAGCAATTATCAACTGTCATTGCTCGACCCATTACATCTATAAGTTTGTCGTCAGTTGCATCGTGCGAGGTTGATTCAACATTAGCACCCTGCAACAAAATCGCAGGACCGCTCACCGGAGCTGTCAATGGCGCTATCGATGCCGAGCCGTGGGCGTGCGAGGCCTCCAGCGCGACTGGCCGCATGTCTTAGGAATATTCCGACAACGCCCTACACCACTTTAACTAAGCAACTAAAGAAACGTCCGACGCATATTAGTTATCCGCTCATTGTTGGCTCAGGCAAAGCGGCTGCGTATTTGTTTTGCACTTTCGAAAAGGCGACCCGTGCATCGTTAGTTTCAGAGGTACGAGACGTTAATGTCAGGTATTCAATCATTGCTCAATCCTTGAGATGACAGCGAAGACACAATTATCGGCACTCAAATAATGATTAACAGATACAGAACAACGCCTGAAAGCAGTTCAGATGGGCAGGCGACCGAACTTTTTTGGCGCGCACACAACAGCGCCGCGCTGGAATTCAGGGCGGCGTAAGGAAAAAAGGTATTGTTTGCGGGGCGCAACACCCTCGCGGCGGCTCAACCCCGATGCGGGTTAAGCCCTGTCAAATGGCGCATTTGCCTCATAGGCTCAGACGCCAAAGTATTCTTTTACGAATACTCCTACAGCTCAAACAGCTTCAACCTGCAACGCCACACGCTCGCGACACGGGCATTCGTCCATGTATCGATGCGCTTCGACGAACTTACCGAACGGAAACACCGTGGTTTTCAGTGGGACCAGCACCCGATCGGCCGTCAGTTGGTTGATCTCACGCAAGGCGCGCTGCACTGCCACCTGATCCTGGATGATGCCCAGTTCCGGCTTGCCGGTGAAGTTGCCGATACAGTGCACGAAGAACTGAATGTTCTTCTGGAACGCCGCACAGGCCGGGAACGGCGTCTGGTTGCCGCCTTGCAGGCCATACAGCACCAGGCTGCCACGCGGTGCCAGCACATCACCGAGCAGCGACATCTGCGGGCCACCCAGGCCATCGAATACCACGTCCACGCCACGATTATCGGTGAACTTGTTGATCTGCATGAGCAGGTCTTGTTCTTCGGTGACGATGACTTTTTCTGCCCCAAGGGACAGCAGGTATTCGCGCTCGGCACTGTCTTTGGTAGCGGCAATCACCCGCACACCCAAGGCCTTGCCCAGTTGTACAAACGATGGGCCGGAACAATGGCTGGCATCGGTCACCAAGGCAAACTGCCCCGGTTTGACCCGCGCCAGATCCATGTAGGCAAAGTAGGCAATCAGCAACGGCGTGTAGTGCACGCTGGCTTCAATCGGGCTCAACACATCCGGGTAACGGGTCAGCGCCGAACGGGGCATGACGATCTGCTCGCCGTACACCGGGTAATCATTGGGGCTCTCGGCCGGAAAACTGGCCACCTTATCGCCCACTGCCAAGTCATCCACGCCGTCACCGAGGGCGACAACAACGCCGGCCATTTCATGACCAAGGCCCGAAGGCAGGCGCGCATGGGAAGACGCCAGGTTCTGGCGCCACAGAATGTCGTACCAGCTGATGCCAATTGCCTCGACACGCACCTGCACTTCGCCCGGTGCGGGCTGCGCGGCTGCATGCTCTTCGCATTTGAGCACCTCGGCCGGACCAAACTTGTGAAAACGGATCGTGCGGGACATCGCAAACCTCGTCAAAGTAACCTCTAATGCCATGAACTTTATCTGGGCTTTCCAGGTAAGACCACCGGTCGCCATTAATAGTCGACATGTCTGTCATTGATTCCGCGAAGGAGGAGCAGACCTCAACTATCGTAGGAAAAATCAATTAGCCGGTGCAGAGTACCAGCCTTTCCCCGTAAGATTCATGCCGGTCATGCTTCTGAATAGGACCTCATGGGTTCCTGCGTGACCGCTCACGTCAAGTTTGCAGACTCTTCCAGGACACAAGATGAACCGTAACGACCTGCGTCGTGTCGACCTTAACCTCTTGATCGTATTCGAAACCTTGATGCATGAGCGCAGTGTGACCCGCGCCGCCGAGAAATTGTTCCTCGGCCAGCCGGCCATCAGCGCGGCCTTGTCGCGCTTACGCGGGTTGTTCGATGACCCGCTGTTTGTACGCACCGGGCGCAGCATGGAGCCCACGGCCCGCGCCGTGGAAATCTTCGCGCTGCTCTCCCCGGCCCTGGACTCGATTTCCACCGCCGTCAGCCGCGCCGCCGAATTCGACCCGGCCACCAGCACCGCCGTGTTCCGCATAGGCCTGTCCGATGACGTGGAATTTGCCCTGCTTCCGCAATTGCTCAAACGCCTGCGCTCCGAAGCCCCCGGCATTGTGCTGGTGGTACGCCGCGTCAATTACATCCTGATGCCCAGCCTGCTCGCCTCCGGTGAAATCTCCATCGGCGTCAGCTACACCGCCGACCTGCCGGCCAACGCCAAGCGCAAGGTACTGCGGCGCAGCCTGCCAAAACTGCTGCGCGCCGACAGCGTGCCCGGCTCGCTGAGCCTGGACGACTTCTGCTCACGCCCCCATGCATTGGTGTCATTCGCCGGCGACCTGAGTGGGTTTATTGATGAAGAGCTGGAGAAACTCGACCGCAAACGCCACGTAGTACTGGCCGTGCCGCAGTTCAACGGGCTGGGCACCTTGCTGGCGGGCACGGACATTCTGGCCACCGTGCCGGATTATGCGGCTGAAGCGTTGACCGCGGCGGGAGGGTTACGCGCCGAAGACCCGCCACTGCCCGTGCGCTCGTTTGAGCTGCATATGGCGTGGCGGGGGTCGCAGGATAATGATCCGGGGGAGCGGTGGTTGCGGTCGCGGATTCAGATGTTTTTTGGCGATCCTGAGAGTCTCTAGGCGTCGTCTTGCAGGCTGTTCGGCTGATCATTTTTGCGTTTCCACCAACCATGGAGCTCCATTCACTTCCAGTGGATTGCTACATTGGGGGCACATTTGAGGGCATGCATTGGATGCTTCGAAAAGGATGCCCCCAGCCTAAGGCCAAACAGGCTATTGATAAGGGCAGTTCCGATCGGAGTCTCTGCAAATCGATAGACCGGCCTGAGGCTTTCAACATATCTGTGGGAATCCTGAGAGTTTTTTGAAAAACAGGAAGCACCTGTGATCTGCCCTACCCTGATTATCACAAGACGTGGCGAGATCACCATAGGTGAGTCAAGTAGCCGCTCCGCTATTGGTCCTGCGCGATTCCCCCCGCACTCTGTGCCGACAACACAATCGCCAGCACAATCAACACCGCTCCTGTCAACATCCGATATGACGGCGCTCCATGGAACCACCACCACGCGTAGGCCATGGCGTAGACCGGCTCCAGTGAGATGATTATCCCGGCGCTGCGCGCGTTGACGCCCTTTAAGCATCAGCCCAGAGACGAAGTACACGATGAGTTTCTTGCGGTTGAAGCCCCGCAGCAAAGCCCGTCTTGCAAAAGGGTAAACACCTCCAGGATTAACTGGGCAAACTCCGCGTGGCCGAAGGTGATCATATTGACACTGGCGTGAATCAGCGGCCCAGGTTGGGGTGATTGAGTCGCTCACAAATGCGCAGGGCGTCGTCGTGCTTTTCGCTCCAGTGCAACAAATGCGAGTAGATCAGGATGCCTATATTGCTCTGCTGTGCGATAGACAAGGCTTCGGCCAACAAGCGCACCACAGGCTCATCGCCCACTGGGTCCGAACGCGCGAAATCCCCCGCGGTTTTAATCGCCAATTCGACGGTGGAGCGTGGCGGTGCCACTTTCAGCATCTGATAAATGCCCGCGTTCTGCTCCGCCTCTGCGCCAAGGCGCAGGTTGAGCACCACATAGATGCCCGCTACCTCAATGTCGTGACGCTCCTTAACGCTGTTCAATTGCTGGACAGCTGCCCAGTTGCGTCCATCGCAGATTGAAAGATAGGTGGCGTAATAACCCACCGCCTTAGTCATCTCGCACCTGTCCTCAAAACTGTAGGTGCCCATGGAGCTGTAGAAACAGGTGTCCTGTGCGTAAAACCTTGGCGTCATGGTGTTCTCCCGCAGGGCATCAGGCATTGGTTGCAAAGCACCGTCGAACGCCCACTTCGCCCCCACCAACACCGAAAGCAAATGTCTTGACACTAACTGTAGTGATCACTATAAAATACACGCAATATGTAGCGATCGCTAATTAAATGGCTTTCAGTGATGCGCTGGACGGGAAGCGTTCCCACAAACTGAATGAATCGGGTAGGCAACGTGATAGACCTGGCCGTACACAGCGTCGCCCAGTGGACCGAGATTATTCGCTCGCTCGCAGTCGTCGGGATTGCGCTGTATGCCGCGATATTTGTGGTGGGCACTGTCGCCTTCGTACCCGCCTCGATGCTCACGGCGCTCGCCGGTTTTTTGTACGGCCCGATGGGGGGAACGCTGCTCATCTCGCCCGCTGGCTTGCTGTCTGCAGCGGTCGCGTTTGCCTTGGGCAGATCGCTTCTGCGCCCTTGGGTCAAACGACGCCTGGCGAACAGCCCCACATCAGCGGCGGTCGACCACGCAATCGAGTCAGGAGGTTTTCGAATTGTTTTTCTCTTACGCCTAGCGTCCATCGTGCCGTTCGCTCCGCTGAGCTATGGACTCGGAACCAGCCGAATCGCCCGTCGAGATTTCCTCCTGGCGACTTGGATCGGCCTGCTTCCTGGAACATTTCTGTATGCGTACTTGGGCTCTCTGGCGGCTGACGTCGCACAGATAATCAGTGGCGAGATAACGACCAATCGATCGACTCAAATGATGACTTGGACGGGTCTGGTCGTTGCATTGATCGCCTTACTGACCGTCGCCAGATATGCACGCAAAGCGATCAACCAAGCCCTTCTTCAACCCTCTTCAAACTAGGAGTTACACCATGAGCAACCCAACTTACGTCGAAGACTACAACGCCATCGTCACGGTGCTGAACCACTACAACGAAGGTGGCAAGCAAGCCAAAAGCAGCCTCATGAAACCAGCCTTCAGCGAGCAGGCCACCATCTTTGGTGTAGATGGCGAAGGCAAGCTGACCGGAGGCCCGATCCAGGGTCTGTTCGACATCATCGACAGCGCCTTCCGTCCCTCACCAGAAGCCAAAGGCGCCATCGTCAACGTCGATATCGTAGGCACCGCTGCCAGCGCACGTATCGATACCAATGACATCTCCGGCTTCTGCTTCACCGATTTCTTCAACTTGCTGAAGGTTGACGGAAAGTGGACCGTCATCAGCAAGATTTACCACACCCACGTTGCTCCTTAACCCAGCCGTTTGAACCGCGCCCTGTTGGCGCCAAAACCATGCAAAGGGGTTTGACCATGAGCCAAAACATCAAAGCTGTACCCACCCAGGACTACAACGCCGTTGTCGCCGTGGCCCAGCAATACGCAGATGGCCTGCGTGCCGGCAGCCCGGAGGTGCTGGAGCAGGCCTTCCACAAGGAAGCGGTGATGTACGGCTTCACCAACGGCAAACTGTTGGGCGGCCCGATCAGCAACCTGTTCGACTTCGTCCGCACTAATGGCACGGCCCCGGATATCAGCACTCGCCTGGACGTGCTGGCGATCACCCCAACCACCGCCGTGGTACGGGTGGACATGGAAAAGGACGCGATCGGTGCCGACTACAACGATTACCTGACACTGATCAAAATCGACGGCACCTGGAAGGTGATCGCTAAGGTTTATCACCAGTTTGAAGGCTGACCCGAGCAGCCTGAACGTAATGCTGTTTCTTAAGGTGATGAATCATGGCAAAAGTTGAATACAGTGCCGTCGTAGACGGCGGCGCCGAGCGCGTTTGGGATGTACTCAAGCGCTTCGGGAAAATCAGCCAGTGGCACCCGGCGATCCCGCAGAGCGTCATCGAAGACGGTCGGCCGGACGGTCTGGTCGGTTGCATTCGTCGGCTGACGTTGCAGGACGGCGCCATTCTGCGCGAGCAGTTGTTGTCGGTAGACGCGGTGAATCTGCAGTTCTCCTACCGCTTCGTTGAAGCGCCACTGCCCGTCGACAACTACGTGTTGACCGTGCGACTGATCCCGCTGACCGGCGAGCAGAAAACCGTGATTCTGTGGTCTGCGACCTTCGACACGCGCGAGCCTGATCCCCAGGGGCAATGGACCTCGACCATCGAGTCGCTCATTGTCGGCGGGCATGAAAGCCTCCAGGTTTACCTGAACCAAAGCGCCACCGCGTGAATGTGCCCTACCCCGCTCCAGCAATGGATGCGGGGTTTAATTTTTTCTGGAGTTACGATGCACGACCACATTGCCGAAGTGCCGCTTGAAAAGGCCTACCGGCTGATCAATCACGGCCCCACCGTGCTGGTATCTGCTCAACACGAGGAGACTCGAAATGTGATGGCCGCGGCATGGGCCTGTGCATTGGATTTCTCACCACCCAAAGTCACTGTGGTGCTGGACAAGATCGCCAAAACCCGCGAACTGGTAGAACGTAGCGGCCTCTTTGTGATTCAGGTTCCCACCGTGGCACAGCTGCAATTGACCCGCGATGTCGGCAGCGTCAGCCTGCAGGAAGATCCACAGAAGCTGGCTCATAGCGGCGTGGAGCTATTCAGTATCAGCGGCCATGACGTGCCATTCGTGGCCGGCTGCTCGGCCTGGCTTGCGTGCAAACTATTGCCCGAACCGCACAACCAGTCGACCTACGACCTGTTTATCGGTGAAGTCGTCGCTGCCTGGGCCGACACACGGGTATTCAGCGACGGTCATTGGCTCTTTGAGCGTGCGCACCCGGACTTTCGTAGCCTGCACTACATCGCAGGCGGCCACTTTTATGCGATCGGAGAAGCGCTAACCCCATCAGTGATCTAGTGCAGTTTCAACCGAGGCTCGGTGCCTGGCCCCAGGTGGTTACTCGACATCAGTAATGCCGAGGGTATCAGGCCATAGCGCGCGACTTGAGGCATGCGGTACAGCGATGCATAGAACGCCCGCTCCAACCAGGGTCTAATTGCTTTTACTTGGAGGACAGGACGGATCCTATAGCGCCCAGGCACACGGCGTTGCGCCGGTGCCTGGGCTGGGTGATTTCAACGCTTATGACTTACCAATCCTGGCGGGTCGGCGAAATGATCAGGTCGTTGACGGTGACGTTTTCAGGCTGATTCAGTGCGTACACCACTGCGCGACCGATATCGTCCGGCGAAATAGCGATTTTATTCAGCTCTTGAGCCGCTTTACGGCCAGCCGGGTCGGTGACTTTATCGGCCCAACCGGTGTTGATCACACCCGGGCTGACCGTGTTGACACGGATGCCGTGCTGCACACCTAGCTCTTTGCGCATCGACTCAGTCATGGCCTGCACGAAAAACTTAGTGGCGCTGTAGATACCCGCAGCAGGCCCAACCTGGTGACCGGCGACCGAATCCATATTCAGGATCTGGCCCGACTTCTGTTTCAGCATGAACGGCAACACCGCCGCGATACCATGCAGGTAGCCTTTGATGTTCACGTTGATCATCTTTTCCCAATCATCGGTGGCCAGGTCGACCCAGTTGGAAAACAGCATCAAGCCTGCGTTGTTGATCAGGATATCCACCGAACCGAAAGAGTCCTGGGCGAATTGCGCGAGCGCTTTCATATCCTCAGGGTTGGTAACGTCGCTGACGCGACCTACCGCTTCACCGCCCTTGCCTTTCAGTTCGCTGACGATGGCGTCCAGGCCTTGCTGGTCCAGGGCTGCTGCGACAATTCGAACGCCTTTCTCGGACAAGGCACGTGCCGATGCAGCACCCAGGCCGGACGATGCGCCAGTGATGATCGCGGTTTTATTCTGCAGATAGTTCATGGGCGTTCCTCTCGTTGGTGACTGCCCGTCTGTGCGGGCAGTTTTTGGGGTTATCGCGGATATAAGCGGATCAGTAGTTGCCGACAGGCCAGTCGGTGTAGCCTTTGGCGCCGCCGCCGTAATACGACTCGCGCGGTGCGATGGTCAGTTCGGCCCCACGACGCAAGCGCTCAACCAGGTCCGGGTTGGAGATAAACAGGCGGCCAAACGCTACGGCGTCGATCTTGCCTTGGGCGCGGCGCTCGATAGCCATGTCCAGGTCGTAGTTGTTGTTGCCGATGAAGGGCCCGTTGAACTGCGCGCTCAATGCGTCCATGTCCACGCCTTCCGGTACATCACGCGAGGTGGCGGTCGCACCTTCAACGAAGTGCAGGTACGCCAGGTCGAAGGCGTTCAACTGCTGGATCAGGTAGCCGTACATCGCCATCACGTTGCTGTCGGGCGGCGTGTTGCCGGCGTCAGGCGTCACCGGCGACAAACGAATGCCAACACGGTCGTTGCCCCAGATCTTGACGATTGCTTCGGTCACTTCCAGGGTCAGACGCGCACGGTTCTCGATGGAGCCGCCGTACTGGTCGGTGCGATGGTTGGTCGAGTCCCGCAGGAACTGGTCCAGCAGGTAGCTGTTGGCCGAGTGAACCTCTACCCCGTCAAAACCAGCACGCTTGGCATTCTCGGCAGCACGTTTGTACTGCTCGATGATCCCCGGGATCTCATCGGTTTCAAGCGCCCGTGGCATCGACACCGGGACGAAGCCGTTGGTGGTATAGGTGTCGCCTTCAGCCTTGATCGCGGAAGGTGCGACCGGTGCGGCACCGTCAGGTTGCAGCTCGACACTGGAGAACCGTCCCACATGCCATAGTTGGCTGACGATCTTCCCGCCGGCGGCATGCACGGCGTCCGTGACTTTCTTCCAGCCCGCAACCTGCTCCTCACTCCAGATGCCAGGGGTGGCCGCGTAACCGCGGCCTTGCGCGGAAATATTGGTGGCCTCAGCGACGATCAAGCCCGCGGTGGCGCGTTGAGCGTAATACTCAGCGTGCAGCTCGTTGGGGATGCCATCTTCGGCATAGCGGCTACGGGTTACAGGTGCCATCAAAATACGGTTGGCGAGTTTCATCGCGCCCAAGTTGATGGGGGTGAATAAGTCGGTACGAGTGGCGTTGTCTGTCATGGTAGACCTCATTTAAATAGACCGGTCGTCTAGTAAGTTGGTAAAAAATAACTACGACAAAAGTCGTTTTGCCAGAGTCAGGGATGTTTCAAAGGCGTCGTCGCGCTTGCCGATCTTCATCATCAACGAAGCGCCGAGCCAAACCTGATAGAGCGATTGCGCAAGCGTCGCGCTTGGCGCTGTGGACGTGATCGAGCCATCGACAAGCCCCTGCTCAATACAGCGCTCAAGCTTTGCGTGGATAGCCTGCGTGCCTCGGTCGAGCACCAGGCGCATGCCCTCCGAGAGGTCACAGACCTCGGCGCCCAACTTGACCACCAGGCACTTGTCGGTAGGCAAATCAGAGCACTGGGTTTGCGCCCAATACTGGAAGTAACTCAGCAACCTTTGCGCGGCGGGTGCAGAGCCCATCAACAGCGTGTCGACCGTTGCGAGGTAGTCGGAAAAATACTGTTCAAGCAATGCCTGACCAAATTCTTCCTTGGATTTGAAGTAATGGTAGAACGAACCTTTAGGCACGCTCGCAGCCGCTACTACCTCAGCTAACCCTACGCTGGTGTAGCCTTTGTGAGTCATCAACGTCCTGGCGACATCCAGGATGTGTTGGCGTGTTTCAGAATGATGCTTTTTCATAATACAGCCACTCTAATTAGAACTAGACCGGTCGTCTAGTAAATTTTAGAATAGCCTCACGTTCTACGACCAACGGCGAACGAAGACAAATGACAGGATCAAGCTCATGAACCCCCCTCCCCCCACGTCAACGTTCAACACCGAGTGCCTTGCGCAATTCAACCTCAATTGCCTGGTGATCTTCGCTGCGCTGTATCAGGAAAAAAGTGTCACCAGGGCGTCCGAGCGGTTGAACATTGGGCAGCCCGCGGTCAGCAACAGCCTGTCCAAACTCAGGCTGGTTTTTCAGGACCCACTGTTTTTTCGCCGAAACGCAGAGATGGTGCCCACCGCAGTCGCCGATGATATTGCGAAGCATGTGATACCGCTATTGAGCGGTATTGGCCAGGTGCTTGAGCGATACACCGTACCGCCCTTTGGACACGCGTCACGGTCGACCTGAAAGCTCAGAATGACGCTACGCAACCGAAAATTTCATTTTGTGTATCATTGGGCAGAACTTTCTTCCAGGCGTGCTCGTCTGGCGATACGCCCCCAAGGTGCTGCACTCAATGACCAACTCCCCCCCAATCTCTGTTCCACGCGCAAAAGGACGCCCGCGCGCGTTTGATCGAGACCAGGCTCTGCTGCAGGCGCTGGCAGTGTTTTGGAGGCGTGGCTACGAGCCGGCCTCTGTGGCGGAATTGTGTTCAGCCATGGGCATCAGCCCTCCCAGCCTGTATGCGGCGTTCGGCAACAAAGCCAAGTTGTTTCTCGAAGCGGTTGCCTACTACGAAGCGACGTTCTGGGATGCCACCTGGGAGCGCATGGACACCGAGCCCGACATCGTGCGCGCCATCAGCGAGTTCTTCCACACCTCAGCGTCGATCTTGACCGAACCCGAGGCGCCCTGTGGCTGCATGGTCGTCCTCGCGGCAGTCAATGTCTCCGACGATGCCGGTGAAGTCACCGCGACCCTAAAGGCCTTGCGCCAGGAAGGCCGTGACTACTTACAGCAGCGCTTGGATCGCGCAGTGGAACAAGGTCAGCTCAAACCGGAAACCAACACTCGCCTGCTCGCTGCTGCCTTGAATACATTGCTCGAAGGCATGTCCCTGCAGGCACATGACGCTGCCAGCAGGGAAGATCTGCAAGGCATCGGCGCAACAGCCGTAGCGATGCTGAGCCCTTCCCTGTCAGCTTGACTGGAACCAACTCCGCCAAACCACGCGCTGCATTCAAGCAAGCTGTTCACAAGCAGCCTTGATGCGCGCGCATGCCTGCTCCAGCAGCACCGTGGAGGTCGCAAAGGAGATGCGGAAATAACCCTCCAACCCAAACGCACTCCCCGGTACCACCGCCACCTGTGCGGCTTCGAGCAGGTACTGGCAGACATCCACGTCATTAGTCAGCACCGCTCCTGCAGGCGTTTTGCGCCCGTACAGCCCCGAGCATGAAGGGAAGAGATAAAAAGCGCCCTCCGGACGGCGACATACCAGGCCGGGAGTGGTGTTAAAAGCGTCCAGACAAAGATCCCTGCGCTGACGAAACACTTCATTGCGCTCAGCCAGAAAATCGATAGGCCCGTCCAGCGCTGCCACGGCAGCCGCCTGGGATATTGCGCAGGGGTTGCTCGTGGTCTGCGATTGAATGGTAGCCATGGCAGCAATTAAAGGTTTAGGACCGCCCGCATAACCAATGCGCCAGCCCGTCATAGAATAGGCCTTTGAAACGCCATTCACGGTCAGCACGCGACCATGTAACGCCGGCACCTGCGAAGCCAGCGTGGAAAACACCCAACCGTCGTAACACAGGTGCTCGTACATATCATCCGTCAGCACGTAGACCTGCGGATGCTCCAACAATACGGCGCCCAACCGATCAAGCTCTGCCGCGCTATAACCCGCACCCGTCGGGTTGCTTGGCGAATTCAAAATCAGCCACTTGGTACGCGGCGTGATGGCTTGCTGGAGTTGCTCAGCGGTGATCTTGAAACGCTGATGGGCCGCGCAGCGGATTTCCACGGGCGTGCCCCCCGCCAGGCGCACCATGTCCGGATAGGACACCCAGTAAGGCGCAGGAATGATGACTTCATCCCCGGGGTTAAGGGTGGCCTGCAGCGCATTGATCAGCACTTGCTTACCGCCGGTGCCGACGCTGATTTCGTCTGTCGCGTAGGTGATGCCGTTTTCACGCTGAAATTTTCGAACGATCGCCGCTTTGAGTTCTGGAGTGCCGTCTACATCGGTGTAGCGGGTCTGGCCTGCATCAATCGCCGCCTTGGCAGCCGCGTTGATGTGATCGGGGGTTGGAAAGTCCGGCTCGCCGGTTGACAGGCTGATGATATCGGCCCCATTGCGGCGTAACTCTGCCGCCTTGCGCGTGATTACCAGCGTTGGCGAGGGCTTAACCGCTTTCAGCAAATTTCCGAGCAATTGCATGGGGCCACTCTTTGAGCTTTTGTTGATAGTGCATCAATGCTAGCGGCCTCCAGCAGACAATTAAAACAATATATATGGATGCAAAAAATCAATTTTATTTGTTTATTCCGGGCTGATTTTTTTGGCCTCTTGCGCCGATTGAAGACAAGGCACGTGCCCGGGGCCAAATCTCCCAGGCGCTTGACAGTTTCTGTAGTGACCAATATAGAATAACCCTCGGCGTGCATTCGCCGAGCGCGTTTGCAGGTTCGCTTGAGGGGGACATTTTTGAAACATCGCCTGATCTGGAGGAACTATGCACTCAGTTTTTATCGTCGGTGGTTCGGGTAAAGTGGCCCGAAGCCTTGCTCGACAACTGGCAGACCGAGGCCATCAACCACATTCGTTATACCGTCATGCGGAACAGGCCGAGGGACTCGAAGCACTCGGCGCCATCCCCGTGGCGGGTAACTTGCTTGACCTCGACACAGAGGCTCTGGCCAAGCTGATGGCGGGCAGTGATACCGTGGTATTCGCGGCGGGTGCCGGCGGCAAAGGCGGCGAGCAGATGACGGATGCCATCGACGGTCACGGCCTTGAGCTGTCCGTAGCCGCGGCTGAGTTGGCGGGCATTCAGCGCTTTATTCTTGTGTCGGCGTTTCCAGAGGCATCGCGTGGAAAATCAGTTTCCGAGACCTTCGAAAACTACATGGCCGTGAAAAAGCGCGCCGATGTGCACTTGGCCGCAAGCGATCTAGATTGGGTCATTCTGCGCCCCGGCACCTTGCTGGACTCACCCGGCAGTGGCAAGGTCCACGCTGGCCTGGCTATCCCCTATGGCGACGTGCCGCGCGACGATGTCGCCGCAGCCTTGTTGCAGATCATCGAACAGCCCGGCGTCAGTCGCGTCATTATCGAACTGACCCAAGGCAGCACACCGGTCAACGAGGCTATCCAGAGTTTTGTGCCGGATAGCACTCAAGCATGAACGAACCCACAACATTCAAGCTGCTACTGGTCGGCGCAAGCGGGCTGGTTGGCAGCCATGTACTGGATCTGGCCCTGTCGGATCCGCGCGTCGGCAAGGTCTACGCACCAACACGCAAGACTTTGGCGGCGCACCCTAAACTCATCGCCACGCCCATCGATTTTGATCACTTGGACGAACAGGCTGATCGCTGGCAAGCAGATGCTGTGATCTGCACGCTGGGTACCACGCTTAAAACAGCTGGCTCCAGAGCAGCCTTCGAGCGAGTCGACCACACCTATCCATTGGCAGTGGCCAGGCTCGCACGCGCGCATGGAACGCCGACCTACGTGCTCAATTCGGCTATCGGCGCAGATGCGGGATCTTCGTTTTTCTATAACCAGGTCAAAGGCCGCCTGGAACAGGATCTGGCGAGGGTGGGGTTTGAATCGCTGACGTACGTGCGGCCGGGTGTCATCGGAGGCAAGCGTGAGGAGGTGCGCCATGCCGAGCGTGCACTGATCCGGATGCTCAAACTTGCATCGCCGCTGTTACCTGAACGCTGGCGTCTCAATCCCCCGGCGCTGATTGCGCGGGCATTGCTTGAAGCCGCGATCAGTCAGGAGCCTGGCATTCATGTGGTGCCATCGAGCAGCATGACCAAGCCTGCCGATCGAAACTAAGCCAACAAGCGTCGGCTCATATCAAGCGCAGCATCAAAAGGCTCGCGTGTTCTGTTGACCTTGACCAACAACGAGGCGCCCAGCCACATCTGGTAGAGCGCTTCAGCCAATATTGCTGAGTCAATCGACGCACTTATGGAGCCATCCGCTTTACCCTGCTCAACACAACGAACCATCCGCTCAATAATCAGGGCAGTACCCTTCTCAAGCACACCGCGCATGTTTTCGGACAGGTCACACACTTCCGCCCCCAATTTGACCACCAGGCATTTTTGATCGGTGTGATCAAACGCCTGTGTCTCGGCCCAATAGCGTAGATAGCTCAGCAGACGTTCGGCGCCGGAGCCCTCACTGGCCAACTGCACATCCACACGCGTGAGGTACTCGTCAAAGTACTCTTCGAGCAGCGCTTGGCCGAACTCGTCCTTTGATCGAAAGTAGTGATAGAACGACCCTTTAGGTACACCCGCTGCCGCGAGCAGCTCGGTAAGGCCGACGGCGGTGTAACCTTTCTGGGTCATCAGCGACCTGGCGACATCGATGATGTGCTGGCGCATGTCATGGGCGGGTTTCTTCATAATGCCGCGCATGCTAGCAAAAAAATGATCTAGCGTCAGGCGCCCGTTAGAGCGCCTGACGTTTGTTCACCTGTATCGGAAGCAATTTTACGTAGCGCTTCAGCGACAAAAATATAAATATATTTCGAAGCAAAACATAATTATTATTTGAGCATGATCAAAGAACTGAAAACACTTATCGCTGTGGCGAGAGAAGGCACATTTGCGGCTGCCGGCAGCAAAATCGGCCTCACCCAAGCCGCCGTCAGCGCCCAGATGCAACGCCTTGAGGCGGAGCTAGGGGTACAGCTATTCGACCGTAAGGGACGCTCGGCTCAGTTAAATCGAATGGGTCACCAGGTTTTGGCGCAGGGTCAGGAACTGGTACGCCAATTTAAAGATCTGGGCTCGACATCGGTGGGTCTTCCTGCGAACGTTTTGGTCACCATTGGAGCGATTGCCTCGGTTCAGCGCTCCTTCTTGCCAGACGCCCTGGCTGAATTTCATCAACGATCTGCGCAATGCAGGACGCGAGTGCTCCCCGGCTTGTCGATGGAGTTGGTGAACCAAGTCGATTCAGGCGAAATCGATATGGCCGCGATAATCCGCCCGCCCTTCTCGCTTCACAGTGATCTGCGCTGGACAACCTTGGCGCGAGAACCTTACCGGCTGATCGTCCCCGCCGATATGCCGGGAGACGATTGGGCTGAATTGGTATCGAGCCAACCCTTTATACGCTATGACCGATCATCCTTCGGCGGACGCCAAGTGGATAGGTTTCTGCGACAAACCCATTTTTCATTGCACGAAGTCTGCGAGCTCGATGAACTGGATGCAATCGTCAAACTGGTTGCAAACGGCGTTGGAGTCGCCTTGGTGCCTGAAACGGCCACCCGTGAAGAATGGCCTGCCGAGGTACGTGCAATCGACCTGAAACAACGTACATTCCATCGCGATATTGGTTTGGTGCACCGTGCACGTCGCAGTCTAACTGAGCCAGTAAAACTACTGGCTCAACTGATTACCGAGCATGCAGTGAAGAAGCATTAGATAAGTGCTGACGAGTACTTCGTGAAACTCATCTTCGATTTCGAACTCAATTTTCAGCGCTGCCCTAACTAGTTAAGGCGCTTCATGGGTTTGGAAAATTTTGCTAACGACCGTCCACTTGCCTTCTACTTTCAGCAACTGGAAGAAGTCGGTGAAAGAGAGGCCTGACATGCCGTTGGCGTCGATACGAGCACTCGCGGCATTACCGACGATTTCAATACGAGTAATCGCGGCCTGCGCGTCGGGAGATGGACGGAAATTCTTGTCAATTCCCTCGAACAGGATTGGAATCGCGCCGCCGTCCAACTTGCCATCGGCACCGACGCTGTACATCGTCGCATGTTCATTGAAGGCGGGTTTCATAATACTGCTCTTGGCCTGCTTGCAACCCTCAATATACTTGTTAAGCACCTCTGTAATAGCTTGATAGTCTTCTACATACGTAGCTTTGCTGACTGTTTTACTGCTGAGAACTTGTGGGCCACCTGGTGCGTTTTCCGCTTGAGCCATCGCGCCAAAGGTCGAAATCAAGGCCAAAAAAAACAACTGCTTAATAGATATAACTTTCATTTAGTCGCTCTTCATAATGAGTGCAATTATTGAAAAATGCTCAACCGCACAAACGCAGCAGAAACTCCGGGATTCGACTGTGCGCAAGCAGCTTCGCAATGAGATGACGAGGTGTTTTCAATGACGAAGCCCGCAGTTTCACCGTGACCTGCGGGTTCTTTGTTTTTGAAATTACTTGCTCAGGTTGATCTTGAGTTCCTGAGAAGCCTGCGCAATCGCGCTGCGCGGCGTCGGCAGATGGCTGAAGCCATTCGACAGACCGAAATCGTGAATCATGCCGTTGTAGCGAACCGTCTTCACAGGCACACCCGCAGCGTCGAGCTTGCGGCCGTAAGCTTCAGCTTCATCGCGCAGGACATCGAATTCGGCTGTCTGGATCAGCGTCGGCGGCAAGCCCTTCAACTGTTCGGTCGTGGCCTGCAGTGGAGAAGCGTAAATCTGTTTGCGTGTCTCGGCGTCGGGTGCGTAATTGTCCCAGAACCACGCCATCATGTCCTTCGTCAGGAAATAGCCGTTGGCAAACTCCTTGTACGACGGCGTGTCAAAATTGGAATCTGTCACTGGGCACAGCAACACTTGCGAGCGCAGTTCAGGTCCACCCTTCTCGTTCGCCATCAGAGCAACTACGGCGGCAATGTTCCCGCCAGCACTATTGCCGGCTACGGCGAGGCGAGTGCCGTCTACCTTGATATCTTCGCCATGTTCGGCGACCCATTTTGTCGCGGCATAGGCTTGCTCGGTGGCGACGCCATATGCCGCCTCTGGCGAGAGGCTGTAGTTGACGAAGACCGCCACCGCACCCGAGCCTACCACCAGGTCACGCACCAGTCGTTCGTGGGTCGGGAAGTCGCCCAACACCCAGCCGCCGCCATGGAAATACATGAACGCGGGCAGCGTCTTCTGTTGGCTACCGACCGGGCGCACGATGGTCAACTTCAGATTGCTGCCGTTGACGCGGATCGTCTTCTCACTGACATCAGCTGCCGGCAAGGCCACTTGAGGGGCAGCCTGGGCGCCCGCCAGCGCGGCACGGGCATCGACCGGCTTCATGGAGTCGAGCGTCGGCACACCTTCAAGCGATTGCAAGAGTTTCGCCGTGTTGTGCTCAACTCCCGGGTATGTGGTGGCGGAGGCACTACCCGGCGCAAGAGTAACGACCGTAAAAGCGAGAGCGGAGGTAAGGGTTTTCATGACGGTTCCATTTGTATGGCTGAGTGCCGGGAAGCAATCAGCTACAGCAGACTCAAGGACGACAGAGGTTCAAGGCGCGACGTGGGTGTGAAAGATCTTGCTGACGACCGTCCACTTGCCATCGACTTTCAGCAGATGGAAAAAGTCGGTGAAAGAAATGCCTGACATGTCGTTGGCGTCGATGCGCGCGCTAGCCGCCGTACCGACAATCTCAATGCGGACGATAGCTGCCGGTGCATCTGGAGAGGGGCTAAAACCCTCATCAATCCCCTTGAACAGGATTGGAATTGCGCCACCGGCCAGCTTACCGTCGCCATCGACGCTAAACATGGTCGCTTGCTCATTGAAAGCAGGCTTCATGAGGCTGCTTTTTGCTTGCTTGCAGCCCTCGATGTACTGGTTCAGCACCTCGGTGATGGCGTGGTATTCGTGCACGTAAGTAGGTTTGCTCATGGTTAACTCCTGCTTCATTGGATTGAGGATTAGCGCACCGCAGCGGCGCGCGTTCGACGTGGACAAGTTCAGGCTTGGGTATCAAGCCATACAGAGCCGTAACGCGTGTAGGCAGCAGGAATCTCAATGATTTCTTTCAAATCATCTGCTGCAGTGCGCACCCAGAACGGATCACGCAGCATTTGCCGGCCGACAAACACCAAGTCAGCTCGGCCGTTTTGCAGGATGTCTTCGGCCTGACGACCACTCTGGATGACACCCACGGCACCCGTCGCAATATGCAATTCTTTGCGCAGCAACTCAGCGGCCGGGACTTGGTAACCAGGATAGGTCTGAACCTTGATCATCTTGATCCCGCCGGAGCTGCAGTCGATCAGATCGACGCCTTGCTCTTTCATCCAGCGACCGTATTCAAGGAACGACTCGGGGGTATTTCCGCCTTCGGCGTAATCAGAGCTGGAGATACGGACAAACAGAGGACGATCGCCCCAATGGGTTTTGACTTCCTCCAGCACTTCGCGCAGGAAGCGATAGCGACGCTTGGCATCACCGCCATATTCGTCGTCGCGGGTATTGGCGAGTGGGGAGAGGAACTCATTCAGCAAATAGCCATGAGCGGCATGAATCTCAAGCACATCAAAGCCCGCGTCACTGGCGCGTCGTGCGGCATCGCCATAGAGCTTTACCAACCCCGGAATTTCGTCAGCCGCGAGTGCGCGAGGCACGGGGCTGGTTTCCGTGAACGGGATAGCCGATGGCGCGATGTGAATGAGATTGGGCAGGTCAGCGTTGCGCCCCGCATGGCCGATCTGAGCACCGGCTTTTGCACCAAAGCTGTGAAGCAGTTCGGTCAGCGCTTTCAAGCCGACGATGTGTGCGTCACTCCAGATACCGAGGTCACCGGCCCCGATACGACCGTCGGCGTGGACTGCCAGCGTTTCCGGAAAAATCAGCCCCGCCTGGCCCAAGGCGCGAGCACCGTAATGCACTCGGTGCCACTCAGTGACAAAGCCGTCATCGGCAGTCATGTGCATGCACATCGGCGACATAACGACGCGGTTTTTCAGTTTAAGGCCTTTGATTTCATGAGGGGACAGCAGCAAACTCATCTAACTAATTCCATAGTGATCGATATGGAATAATGTTAACGTGCGCATCCGATTCGCGTAAGTACGCACATTTTTGTGCTGTAGGTACATTTTTTATACCTAGGAGATCCCTTTGAAGAAATGCACCCCACAGAGTGAAGTTGAAGCGTTTGCCTGTCCTGTCGCCTTTACGGTGGATGTCATCGGCGGCAAATGGAAATCGCTCATACTGTTCCATCTGATGTCAGGAACGAAGCGGTTCAACGAATTGCGTCGGCTGATGCCAGATGTGACCCAGAGAATGCTCACACTACAACTCAGAGAGCTGGAGACAGATAAGGTTATCCATCGCGAAATCTATCGAGAGGTCCCGCCCAAGGTCGAGTATTCCCTAACAGCATTAGGCAACACGCTTGCCCCACTGATCAGCGCGATGCGGGAGTGGGGAGCGGTGCATGAGCATGCAATCCTGGCATTCAGGCGCGCTGAGATTGATGCAAATTCATTTGAATCGCTCGCCTAACTTTAGATTCTTGTCAGGCAGGCGAACGCCTCAGCGCAGGATAAAGAACTAGCACTGGGGCGTGGGCTCTGGTGGATCTCGATCCACCTGGATGACCACCCCCTTACCGAGTGCTTCTGGCCAAATGCTCGTAAGCCAGACGAGCGGATTGACCCGCTACTTGGCGATGGACGTGACGCCCCTCCCCCTGGGATCAGATACGGGTTCAGGCACGCCGTGCTCAACGCGGATTGCCTGAATATCACCGTTGAAGCCCTGGTTAGCCAGGTAGTAGCCAGCGACGTCAAGGTCCGCCGCCAGTTGCCCGGAAATCGGCGCGTAGGGCTCCCAGAAGATCGTGTTGGCAGGCAGCAACTGGTGGTGAAAGCGCATCGCACCCACCGCGTCTTTTAGCCCTAGGTGGAAGTCATACACGTTACTGACAACCTGAAAGATAGACGTAAAAATCCGCGAGCCACCCGGTGTACCAATGACCAGGGCGACCTTGCCGTCCTTCAGGAAAATCGTCGGAGTCATCGAAGACAATGGCCGCTTTCCGGGTTCGATAGCATTGGTATCAGTACCCACGACACCCATCTGATTGGGCACCCCAGCCAGTGCCGAAAAGTCATCCATCTCGTCATTGAGCAAAATACCGGTTTTTTCTGCGACCACACCGGAGCCGAAAAAGCCATTGAGCGTGTAGGTGTTGGAAACGGCATTGCCCCATTTATCGACGATTGAGAAGTGCGTGGTCTGGGGTTTTTCCGGCGATTCAATATTCAGACCGGCGACAACCTTATTGGTGTCCGAAGGGACCGACAAATTGACCTGCGACGCCCGGCCCGCCAGGTAGTGCTCGTCGATCAACTCATGCACCGGCACCGTGTAAAAATCCGGATCGCCCAGGTACTGCGCCCGATCGGCAAACACCCGCTTCTCGATCTCCGCCACCAGGTGCATATAGCGCGCGGAATTGAGCGGCACGCCCTGGAAATCCTCGCGGCGCATCTCTTTCATCTTCAACAGTTGCACCAGCGCGACCCCGCCGGAGCTGGGCGGTGGAGCGGTGACAATCTGAAAGCCATTCCAGTTGGCTTGTATGGGATCTCGCCACACGGCTTTGTAGTCGGCCAGGTCCTGCGTGCTGATCAGCCCGCCATTGGCACTCATATCGGTCACGATCAACGCAGCGGTTTTACCGGCGTAGAATCCTTTAGGACCTTGCGCGGCGATGCGTCGGAGTACCGCCTCAAGTTCGGGCTGCTTAAAGGTGGTACCGGCCTGCAGCTTGCCGAAATGTTCAGCGAAGTTGGTTTTACCGGCGAAGCGTTTTTCGTTTTCGCTCGTAGCGATACTGGCCAGTGCTTCATCGACGACGAAACCATGGCGCGCATAGTGAATGGCCGGTTCGATCAGCTGCGTCCATTTGAGCTTGCCAAAACGTTTGTGCGCTTCCCACAGACCGGCGACCGTCCCCGGCACGCCCACCGACCGGTGGCCGATCACACTGCCTTGCGGTTGGTCGGCAGCAATCACTTTTTTACCCGAGCTGTCGACGAACATGTCTCGCGTCGCTTTCAGCGGCGCACGCTCGCGGTAATCGAGAAAGTAGGGTTTGCCCTTGAAGTAGACGGTCATGAAACCGCCTCCGCCGATGTTCCCGGCTTCGGGGTAGGTCACGGCCAGGGAAAAGGCAACGGCGACAGCCGCATCTACGGCATTCCCGCCTTTGGCAAAGATTGCGTTGGCGGTGTCCGCAGCAAATTGGTCAGGTACGGCCACCGCAGAGTGCGTCAACGCCGTGCGTGGGCTGGCGACCGCCAGTTGATAAGTTCCCATAAATAGCAACACCATCCATAGTGCGACGCAGCGACGCGTCCGATAGAACACTGATTTCTTGCACATAGACCACCTGTTTTTTTTATAAATAATGGCAGCACAGTGGCAACTAACAGGGCACGATTATTTATCTGAACCGAGCACCCGGGCGCCTGAAAAGAATCAACACGCAACAACTTCTTATTGGTTTGTCAGCCAAAAAAAGAGCCCTCGACGCGGTTAACGTGGAAGGCTCTTGTGTGTCGCTGATTAAGCGTTCTGCTCGACCCCTACTGAGCTTTTTCGCTCCAGGGGGGCTTTCTCCCACTTGGCGATAACCAGGGGTGCGATTGCATTACCCAGCACGTTCAAGGTGGTAGTGCCGCTGTCGATGATCCGGAAGATCCCGGCAATCAACGCGACCCCTTCCAGCGGCAGCCCGGCAGACGCCAAAGTAGCCGACAGAATGATGATGGCGAACCCAGGTACACCCGCAGCGCCCTTTGACGTCAGCACCATCGTGACCACCAGCAAAATCTGCTGAGTCAGTGACAGGTCGATGCCATAGAGCTGGGCAATGAAGATCGTCGCCACACCGAGGAAGATCGAAGCACCGTCCAGGTTAAACGCATAACCCACCGGCACCACGAAGCTGACGATGCGCCGAGGCACGCCGTAGGCTTCCAGCTTGGTCATCAACTGCGGCATGACAGCCGCAGAAGCTGCACTGGAGAAGGCCAGGATCAGCTCATCGCGGAAGTACTTGATCAACTTGAAGACGTTTTCGCCGATCAGGTAGCAGATACCGCCGAGCATCACCAGGGCGAAGGTAATCAGCGCCAGGTACACCACACCGATCAACTTGAGCAACGGCAGCAACGAGGCAAATCCGAAGGTCGCTACAGTGGCGCCGATCATGCCGAATACACCGATCGGTGCGTAGGCCATGACAAACGACACCACCTTGAACATGGCGTCGGAGAAGCCCTGCACAACCGCTACAACCGGCGCACTTTTGGCTTTGGGCAACGTGTTCAACGCCATGCCCAGCAGCACCGCAAAGAACAGCACCGACAGCAACTTCCCTTCCGACATCGCGACAATCACGTTATCGGGCACGATGTTCTGCAGGATGATCAGCGCGCCTTTCGACGGCTCCATATGCACGGCTGCTGCGTTGTGCGCGATGCCCGCGATTTCGGTGCCTTTACCCGGCTCGAACATGTTGGCGAAGCACAAGCCAAGCACGATGGCGAGGCTGGTGATTGCAAAGAAGTAGATCAACGACTTTGCGCCCATACGACCGAACGATTTGTTATCACCGCCCCCAGCAATGCCGAGGATCATGCAGCAGAAAACAATCGGCACGACGACCATTTTCATCATCTTGATGAAGATATCACCGAGCGGTTTAAGGATTTCGGTACTGACCCAAACTTGATTTTCCGGGTGGGTATTGAAATACCAACCCACGAGCACGCCAAGCAACAGCCCGGCAACGATTTGCCAAACTAAGGGGATACGTTTCATGTCTAGCCTTTTTGTTGGAATGAAAGGACTGCGTGACGGCAGTAGCTAGATTCATGAGCTTCCAGCTCATTTATATTTTCCTGACGCACTCTTTGGCGTGCGCCAGGTTTTTATTATTTAGCGAACAGCTGGCTCATATCCTTGAACGCCTTGAACTCCAGCGCGTTGCCGCACGGGTCGAACAGGAACATGGTGGCTTGCTCGCCGACCTGGCCTTTAAAGCGAATGTAGGGTTCGATCACAAACTTGGTTGCGCGCGCTTTCAAGCGCTCGGCCAGGGCTTCCCATTGTGCCCACTCCAGGATGATGCCGAAGTGCGGAACCGGCACGTCGTGGCCATCTACCGGGTTGCTGTGCACGCTTTCCTGCGAAGCAGTCTTAGGGTGCTCATGGATGACCAGTTGATGGCCGTAGAAATCGAAGTCTACCCACTGGTCGCTCGAGCGACCTTCGGAAAGACCGAACACCTCACCGTAGAAGTGACGTGTGGCGGCCAGGTCATACACAGGGATTGCGAGGTGGAAAGGAGAAAGACTCATCAGGACTCCGATAACAACTTTTTATTGGTTTGTGGTGCCGGACACCGTGGTCGCTGCCCGACGGCTTTTTGAAGGTGGATTTATGCTAAAGCCGAACCAACTTAAAAAAAATCAATATAAATTTTTCAAAAGCACAATTTTATTTTGTTAATCGGTAATCTCTTTTTACTGCTCCCAACCCGCCTGAATCGCATGGGTAATTTTATCGACAAACACCCTTGTCTTCGTCGGAACCCACCGCCCCGGGGGCATCACGGCATAGATACCACCCGTTGCCGCGCCTTCCCATTGCCTTAATATTTGTACAAGCGTGCCATCACGCACCGCCGCACCGGCCAGCCAATCAGACGTCAGAATGATCCCTGCGCTCTCCACAGCAGCCTGTAAAAGCGCCTCCGAACTATCCGAGATCAGCGGCCCCGTCTCAATGCTGATTCCGTGTCTAGGCGACTGGTGTCGATGGACACGCGGATCGATCCCCCTGGCAACCGCGCATTGCACATCGCGCAGAGCATGAGCATGAGCATCTCGCGAGCCAATTTCTGGATAGATGCAGAGAGACAGACCCGAAAAGTCCGCTTAGGGATATCAACTCACAACCCATAATCCTCTTCCGAGCGACCACGGATTTGCCCCATTCGGGTTGCTCATCCAGTATATGGAGGCGCACTGAATACCAGCCACGGCCACCCAGGTCCGTGTCGGCAATCGCCGTTCGCGATCGCTCGTACGCCCGGTGTGAATGGGGGCATAACTGGGGGCATAATTCGAGTTTTTTAAGCTGAAACTACTATCGTAGAGCTAAGTCAAAATGTTCTTCGGGGATCCGGATAGCCTCTAGCAAGCGTCGGTTTGATATGCACTCGCTGTGCAACGAAAAGACAGCGACCCAGCGCCGCGCTTGAATCCAGCCCTGCGCAGGCCTACCCTGCACGCGTCAAACAATCACCCAACACGTCAAGGAAGACTTCAAATGTGGGATGGCAGCGTTACCTTTGGCGACTCGTGGGCCGGCTACATTGGCCGTGCGGATCAAAACACTGCTCACTCCCATGTCGCTATCCAACTGTGCATCGGCGTAGGTCAACCCGCCACCCTTGAGCTGCCCGGAAGGGTGCTCCGTGCGGCAGGTGTGATCATCGGCCCCAACGTCGAACACCGTGCCGTGGCGGAGAGTCATCCGGTAGCGTTCTTATATGTCAGCCCGGACACGGCGTTGGGCCGTGCACTCAATGCGTTGCTCGAGGACGATGGGATCGCCCTGGCCAGTGATGAACTGCTGGCGTGCTTTCGTCGTAGCACATCCCTGTCGCACTTTGTCGACGCCCTCTCGCGTTTGCTGGCAATTACCCCGCCGATCGACCATAGGCTCCACAAAGCCCTGAATATTCTGCGCCTGGACCGCGACGGCCCAGGTTGCGTCAGTCGCGCTGCCCAGGCGGTGGGGTTGTCCAGCCCCCGGTTGCGCTGCGTCGCCACCCACCAGATGGGGGTTTCCCTCTCCCAGTGGATCATCTGGAACAAATTGGAACGGGCCTCCAAATCCCTGGCCGGCGGTTCGACGTTATCGGACGCCGCCGCCGACGGCGGTTTCTCCGACCAGGCGCATCTGGCTCGCATGATGCGCCGCATGATTGGCATGACGCCGCGCACCGCCGCTGAGGTTTTGCGTAAGACAAGCGTTTCGTTCAAGACGCACTGATATCAAAACGCCAATATCGATCGCATCTTATTCGCGACAACGTTAAGCGCTGATCACCTCCTCCCAGAGCACCTCAGCGCCACCGAAAGTGAATAGAAGAGTGTTCGCCCGGGGCACCTGTGCCTGCAATTCGGCGAAACGCACCATGAATTCTTTCGATGAGTCCGCAGGAAGCGCCCTACATGTCAGCACAGCAAAAACTAACCGTCCTTCTCACTGGAGGCTCAGGGGTGCTCGGTGAGTCACTGATCGACTGCCTGGCAGAGGACTTTCACCTGGTCTGCCTGGCGCGCAAAAGCCGTATCCGCGATCCCCGAGTGGAAGTGCTCAAGGGTGATATTTGCAGCGCTGACCTGGGCTTGGCCAGCGACGTTTATGCGGCGCTGGTTGAGCGTGTCGACTGGGTGATCCACGCCGCGGCGGTGACGCGCCTGGACGGTGATATCGATCAGATCTTCTCGGTGAACTACCTCGGCACCGAAAACGTCGTGGCCTTCGTGCAGCAAGCCAAGGTGCCGCTGTATCACATCAGCACCGCCTTTACCCACCCTTGCGACTATTACGAAGGCGTGCAAGCGGAAACGCCATACGAAGTTGCCAAGCGCCAGGCAGAAACCCTGGTGCGCTCGGCTGGCATCGATGTGTCGATCTTTCGTCCGTCCATCATTATCGGTGACGCCAGCACCGGGCATATGCCCAACTTTCAGGGTTTCCATATGACCATGGGGCTGATGATGTCTGGCGTACTGCCCATCGTACCCTGCCCGCCTGCTGGCTATGTCGACCTGATCGCCCGTGACGTCGCGGCCCGAGCGATTGCCAACGCGCTGCACCAGCGTTTGATCGGCGACGACTACTTTCTCACCAGCGGCCCACAGGCTCTGGATCTGACGGGGCTGCTGGACCTGATGTGCCAATCCATGGAAGCCCAGAGGCAACCCTTCACACGGCCACGCTGCATGGCGCCGGATATTTACGAACGGTTGATCCGCCCGGTATTTCTGCCGGCGCTGAGCGGCAATATCCAGGCTGCCCTGACCCGTGCCACCCAGTTGTGCCGCTATGCCTGCCTGCGCACGCCACTGCCCACTTCATTGCCGCAGTTACTCGGTGAGCCGGCGTTCAGCCAGCGTGATGTTGGCCGCGAGTTGCTGCTGTCGCTCAACCACCTGGCACCCAAGCTGGGGGCACTGACGCGCATGCTCAAGCAGCCGGTGACACCGAACACAGAAGTGAGCGTGGCATGAACCCGACAGTCATCGACCCCACCCTCGACGCCGCACAGGTCGACCAATACCTGCGCCAACACGTCAACTCGGGCTACGCACGCCTCGCTTCGCTGATGAACCTGCCGATCGAGCAATCCAGTCGTGGCGTCTACATCTACGACGAGCAAGGCCGTCAATACCTGGATGCAGGCGGTTATGGCGTGTTTTTCCTCGGTCATGGCCACCCGGTTGTCGTGGAAGCGGTTACCCGGCAACTGCAGCAAAACGCTTTGGCCAGCAAGTTGTTGCTCAACCCGCAACAGGCCTTTGCCGCACGCGCCCTGGCAGCGCAGTGCCCGGGCGACCTGGACTATGTGTTCTTTTGCAATTCAGGCGCCGAGGCCACCGAAGCCGGCTTGAAGCTCGCCCGCCTCAACGGTTGCCGCCGTACGCTGTCGACATTCGGGGGGTTCCACGGCAAGACCCTCGGTGCCCTCGCCGTCACCGGCCGCGAGAGCTACCGAGAACCCTTCAGTGGGTTGCTCAGCGACAGCGAGTTCGTGCCGTTTGGCGACAGCGTCGCACTTGAGCAGCAACTACGCGCATCGCCGGACAAGGCCTGCGTGATTCTCGAACCGATCCAGGCCGAAGCCGGGGTAATTCTGCCGCCATCGGGTTACCTCAGGCGTGTGCGCGAGCTGTGCAATCAGTATGGCGCCGTGCTGATTATCGACGAGATCCAATCTGGCCTGGGTCGCACCGGCTATTGGTGGGGCTGTGACCAGGAACAGGTGGTGCCCGACATCATGCTGGTAGGTAAAAGCCTGTCCGGCGGTTGCGTACCGGTGAGCGCCATGGTCGCCAGCGCCACGATCTATGCGCCGTTCAATCGCAACCCTACGGTCCACACCTCGACCTTCGGCGCCAACCCGCTGGCCATGGCGGCCGTGCAGGCCACGCTGCAAGTGATGGTGCAGGAAGACCTGGTCGCGCGTGCCCGGCTACTGGGCCAGGACCTGCACGCCCGCTTCAGCGCGCTGTTGCAACAAAGAGGTTGGGCCGAACGTGTGCAACTGCGCAGTGCGGGTTTGCTGTTGGGCTTTGAGTTCGCCGAGGCCTCAATCGCCGCCAATATGGTCATGGCCCTGATCGAGCAACGCATCATTGTGTGCCACTCGCTCAATGATCATCGCGTGATAAGGCTCACGCCGTCGCCATTGCTGACGGCCCAGGATTGCAACTGGTTGATCGACGGCTTCGCCCAGGCGCTGACCACTTCGATGCCATCCCTTTAAATGGAGTTTTCCCCCATGCAAGAAGTCAACGTGCAGGCCCATATTCCCCATGCCTGCGCTGATGAAGTATTTGCGGTGATCAGCGATTTCAGCAATTACGTCGAGCTCTGCGAGTCGGTGCGCAATATCAGCATCAACAAGGTCAGCGACCAGGTGTCGTTTACGTCCTGGGAGGTCAACTTCCACAGCGGCATTCTCAAGTGGCAGGAGCGTGACACCTTCAATGCCGACACCCGGGAAATTCATTTCGAGCAAATGGCCGGCGACGTCGATCACTTCTCCGGCACCTGGCACGTCTTGCCGGACGGCAAGGACGCGATCATCTCCTTCAAATCGCGCTTCGACCTGGGCCTGCCGATGCTCGCGGACATGCTCGACCCTGTGGCCAAACAAGCCATCCGGGACAACATTCACTCGATCATCACCGGCCTGTTTCCGGCGAGCTACTTGAAGGCCTGAACCATGTCACTGTCGTTACTGAATCGCTCACGCGATCTGCTTCAACGCTACGCCCCTGGTTTTGACGAGCGCCTGGCGGCCATTCCTCCGGCCCAGCGTGAGGCGCCACAGAGCGAGATCATCGCCCTGTTCAAGCAACATGGCCCGGTGGGGTTGCTGGTCAACCGCGAAGCCGGCGGGCTGGGCGCGAATATCCTTGATGCGGTGCATGTGCAGATCGCCCTGGGGGCCCGCTCGCCCTCGCTGGCGGTGGCCAGCACCATGCACCAGTTTTCCGTGGCGAGCTTATTGGCACTCACGCAGAACGGTGGCGGCGCCGAAGGCCTGTTGCTGGCTGCCGTCGCGCAAAAACGCTTGTTGCTGTCTTCGGGGTTTGCCGAGGGCACCAGCGGAGCGGGCATTCTCGACTCGGCCATGCAAGCGGTGCACACCCCAGAGGGGGTGTTACTCAGCGGCAGCAAGAAGCCCTGCTGCCTCGGACAGTCGATGGACTTGCTCACCGCCAGCTATATCCGCCAAACCCCTGGCGGCGAAGAGCTGATGGTCGCATTGATTCCGGCCACTGCGCCGGGCATCAGCCGCAACCCCTTCTGGCAGAACAGCGCCCTGGCCGGCGCTGAAAGCATCGAAGTACGCCTCAACGAAGTGCTGGTGCCCGAGCGCATGGTGTTTTCCGCCGGTTACACCCACCAGCTGGGCGACGTGCAAACCGTAGGTTTTATCTGGTTCGAACTGCTGATTTGCGCATCCTATGTGGGTGCCTGCGCCGGCCTGATCGAGTCGGTCACAGACGCCGCCCGCTGGACCGCGCATCACCGCGTGGACCTGGCAGCCGACCTGCAGTTGGCGATCAGCGCGCTGGAAGGTGCGGCCCTGGATATCGAGCGCAACCCACAGGACTTGCCTAACGTGCTGGCCCGTCTGCTGCTGGTGCGTTACGGCATCGAGCAACGCCTTGCCCAGCTCTCCGACCAGGCTCACGCCATGTTGGGCGGGATGGCGTTCATCACCAGCAACCTGAGCTCCAACGGGTTGATGGCCTGCCGCGGTTTGCAATTTCATCCACCGGCCAGGATCTCGATGGCGACCAACCTTGACACCTACTTGTCCGCATCAACCTTCAGCATGACCGGAGCGCACTCATGAACCTGCTCGGAAAAACCATTGTTATCACCGGTACCGCGCGCGGCCTGGGTTTCGCAGCGGCCTGCAAACTCAAGCAACTGGGCGCCACCGTGATTGGCCTCGACATCCTCGCACCGCAAGACAGCGGTCTGCTGGACGCGTTTTATCAAGTCGACCTGTGCGACCGCCACGCCGTGGCCAACGTGATCAGCGCTATCAGCACCGATTTCGGCGACATCGACATTCTGGTCAACAACGCCGGCACCCTGACGCTGGAACGCGGCGAAACCGGCGTCACCGATGAGGTGACCCGCGCGGTGGATGTCAACCTGTTCGCGCCTTGGCAACTGACTTCGGGGTTCCTGCCGGGGTTGCTGCGAAAGCGCGGCAAAGTGGTCAACGTGTCCTCACTGTTCGCGCTGGTGAATGCGCCCTACGTGGCCGCCTATGCTGCGAGCAAACGTGCGCTGAGCGCTTATTCGGATGTGCTGCGTATGCAGTATCGCGGGGAACTTGACGTGGTCACGGTGTACCCGGGGTTCATCGACACGGCGATCCACTTGCCAGCGCAGCGTGTTGGCCTGTCGGTCAAACGCCTGGTGACCTTCAAGTGGGGTGACAAGACCCTGCTGTCCCTCGAAGAAAAGCTGGATGCCGCCGCGAACGGCCTGGTACGTGCCTGCCAGAAAAATGGCCTGCGCAACCGGGGGCTGACGTTCATGGGCACGCTGGCCATGTATACCGCACGCAGCGCGCCGAGCGTGGTGGATGGCTTTATCGCCATGCGCCTGCGCACGCTCACGCGCGGCGGCCACCTGGTGCTCAACCCTGAACTGATCGAGTAAGCCGTCGCCAATGGCCAGCCACCTGCACCCCAAGCCCCAGGTCCGTCTCGACCGCGCCTTGTTCAAGGCCCGGCCGAGGGAGTCCTTGCTGATCATCGCCTATGCCTTGAGCCTTTACCTGTTGCCACTGGCACTGTTTGTGTGGGTGGCGACCACAGCTTCCACCCTGTGGACGCTGGTGTGTTTGCCGTTGGTGGTATTGGCGGGATACGGGTTATTTCTGCAAGCGATCCTTGGGCATGAAGGTTTCCACTTCAACCTGAGTGCGAACCCCATGCGCAGTTGCTACCTGGGCATTGCCACCAGTTCGCTGCTGCCGGGGTTCTGTGTGACCGGTTACTTCGTAGACCATTGGCAACACCACCGTTACAGCAACAGCACGAAGGACCCGGACTACCAGCTCTTTTCGCGTTACCACACACTGGCAAGCCGCATCACCCTGTCGCGCTTGATCGCCACCCTGCGTTATCTGCAGACCACCTGGCGCCTGGCGTTCGGGCCATTGGGCAATCCCTCGGCGCTGCCATTGAGTTCGGTGCAGGTGCAACGGCTGGCGCGCTGCAATATCGCCTGCCAAGTCGTATGGCTCAGCCTTTATGGGCTGGCCATATGGCTCATCGACGGGTTGCTGCTGGGGTTTTCCTTGAGCCTGGCGGTGGCGTTCATGCTGTCGGCGGTCAATGCCTATCAGGAACATGCTTTCGACGCAGGCCCGCACTTGCCGCCAGCGCGTTCACGCACTTCGCGCCTCAACACCTGGCTGCACGCAGGTTCGAACTTTCACCTGGAACATCATTTTTACCCCGCGGTGCCTTGCTGGCGACTGCCCAAGGTACACCGTCAACTGCTGGACGCGGGGTGGTACGAAGACCGGCAATTCCTGCTGGAAAAGCACTTCGTGCGGTCTTTCCGGTATGCCACCGGGCGCCACCCCTACCGTACAAACACGGTCAACGACACACACACTTAATTTCCGCTGGATTTTGAGCCTGACCCTTCAGGCCGCAGGAGCACGCATGCCTTTTGATATCGATAGCCACATTGAAACCGAGCGCGAGCAGCTGTTCAGTCACCCCTTGTTCGCCAATATCCGCACCGTAGAAGACGTGCGCACCCTGATGGAATTTCACGTGTTCGCCGTCTGGGACTTCATGACCTTGCTCAAGCGTATCCAGCGCGACCTCACCTGCGTGGAGTTGCCCTGGGTACCGCCGGTACACATCACCGCCGCCCGCCTGATCAACGAAATCGTGGTCGGGGAAGAGACCGACGAGCATCCCGAGGGCGGTTTTATCAGCCACCTGGACCTGTACCTCGCGGCCATGGATGAAATCGGCGCCGACAGCAGCGTATTCCGCCGCTTCCTGGCCGCTATCCAGGCCAAGGTGCCTCTGGCTACGGCGCTCAACAACCCGGAGATTCCAACGGCCGCCAAAGTGTTCATGTGCCAGACCCTCGATGTTGCGCAACACGGCAGCACCGAAGCGGTCCTGGCGTACTTCTTCTTCGGGCGTGAAGACATCATCCCCGACATGTTTGGCCGCCTGCTGTCGCAATGGTCGGTCAGTGAAAGCGATGTACCGATGCTCACGTATTACTTGAAGCGCCACATCGAGATGGATGGTGACGATCACGGCCCGGCGGCCAAACGCATCATCGCCGAAATCGTCACCAGCCCCGCGCAACACCTGCACATGGTCGAGAGTGCGAAAACCGCAATCAACTCGCGGATTGACCTGTGGAATGGCGTGCATCAGTTCCTCCTGGACAAGGCTCAGCCGACAGTGAGCCGTCCTGCGCGGGAGGTCCACACCGTTTCTGAGCCTGCTTGACCTCAACGCGCATCGACAGGGAGTACCACATGACCAAAGGCAAGTTGATAAAACTGACGCTGTGCGGCGTCGTGGTCGGCGGGTTGCTGATACTGGGCTGGCAGCGCTGGCAGTATTCCAGCACCTACGTGAGTACCGACAACGCCGAACTCGACGGGGTGATCATCCCGGTACGGGCCAAGCTCTCGGGCGTGGTGATCAGTGTGCCGGTGGTGGACAACGTCACGGTACAAAGCGGCGACCTGCTGTTTCAGATCCGCGACAGCGAATACCGCTACCAGCTGCAGCAGCGCGAAGCACAGTGGCAAGCGCTGCTCGCCGCCGCCGGGCGCGCAGGCGTGCCGGGGGCGTTGGACAGCCAGGTGCTCGGTGCGGTGGCCATGCGTGAGGCCGCGCAAGCGGCCCTGGCTCAAGCGAGCGCCAACCTTGAGCAAGCGCGCAACGACTACCAGCGTGCCCGTCGCCTCGGCGCCCAAGGCGTGCTGAGCACCCAGGACCTGGAAGTGGCCAAGGCGCGTTTCGACGCCCTCAGCCACGCGCAGGGGGTAGCGCGCAGCAACGCCCAGGCCGCCGCTCAAAGTACCTTGGCCAACAAGGCCGAACTCAAGGTGCAGGACTATCGGATCGCGGCCGCGCAAGCGGAGCTGGAACAATCCAGGATCCAGCTCAACGACACCCGCCAGACCGCGCCGATGCGCAGCATTGTCTCGAAAAAAGAAGTGGAGCCTGGCCAGTTTGTGGTCGCCGGCCAAAAGCTCATGAGCCTGATCGCCACCGAACCGCTGTGGATTACCGCCAACTTCAAGGAGACCCAGGTAGGCCGCGTGCGCGTCGGCCAGAATGCCCGAGTTACGGTGGACGCCTTCCCCGGGCACGCCTTCGACGGCGTCGTCGAAAGCCTGGCACCGGCCACCGGGGCGAAGTTCTCGTTGCTGCCCCAGGAGAATGCCACGGGAAACTTCACCAAAGTGGTGCAGCGCGTGCAGGTACGCATCGCGCTCAATGATGTGCCGGATGACTACAAGTCGCTGTTGAGCCCGGGCATGAGCGCGTTCGTCGAAGTGGCCGCACCTGACGACACCGGCCAGACGCTATGAGGTCGCCCTACCTGATTGCGTTTACCGTCACGCTGGTCTCGATGATGGAGTTGCTCGATGTCACCATCGTCAACGTCGCGATTCCCAGCCTGATGGGCACTTACGGTGCATCGGTGGATGAAATCTCCTGGGTCTCCACCGGTTATGTGGTGGCCAACGTGGTGATTCTTCCGGTCAGTGGCTGGCTATCGGCGTGGTTCGGCCGGCGTACTTACTACTTGGTCTCTACCGCGCTGTTCGTACTGGCATCGTTGGGTTGCGCGATGTCTGCCGAACTCTGGCAACTGGTCGCGTTCCGGGTGCTGCAAGGCCTGGCGGGCGGCGGTTTGCTGGGGATATCCCAAGCCATCATCTACGACGTGTTCCCCAAGGAAAAAGTCAGCAGCGGCATGGCGCTGTACGGCGTGGGCGTGATGATGGGGCCGACCCTCGGCCCGACCGTCGGCGGTTACCTGATCGACACCTTGTCGTGGCACTGGATCTTCTTGATCAACTTGCCGATCGGGGCCGTGGCCTTGTTGCTGTGCTGGCTGTGCATCAACGACTCGCCCAACGAACAAAAACCTTCCAGCGTCGACTACAGCGGCTTCTGCTTGCTGGCTCTGGGCGTCGGCAGCCTGCAGATCCTGCTGGAGCGCGGCGAACACTGGGACTGGATGGCGTCCAACTGGACCGTGGCCTGCCTGTTGCTCAGCAGCTTCAGCCTGGTGGGCTTCTTCTGGTGGGAGCGGCGTGTGGCCAACCCAATCGTCAACGTCGCACTGTTCCAGAACCGCGAGTTCCTGATGGGATGCATCTGCGCGTTTTGCGTGGGCTTCGGGCTGTACAGCACGTTGTTCATGGTGCCGCTGTTCTTGCAGACCCTGCTGGCGCAGAGCGCTTACCAGAGCGGGCTGGTGATTTTCCCCGGGGCGGTGGCCAGCGCCATCAGCACCTTGGTGATCGGCAAGCTGTCCCAGGAAAACAAGATCGACGAGCGCGTATTCGTCACCCTGGGCATCGTCATGTACTGCTATGCCATGTTCCTGCACACCCAGTTCACCCTCGACAGCAACCCCGACTCGCTGTACTGGCCCTTGGTGATCCGCGGCCTGGGCCTGGGCATGATCTTCGTGCCGCTGACCAACCTGGCGATGCGCCGCCTGCCGCTGACATTGATCTCCGGTGCTTCGGGCGTACTCAACCTGATGCGCCAGTTGGGGGGCAGCGTTGGTATCGCCATCGCAGCCACCCTGCTCACACGGTTCTCGTGGGAACGCTACCGCCTGCTTTCCGAACATGTCACCGAATCGAGTCTCGTTGCCAGCGGCTGGGGAGGCGTGGAAACCGACCCGCTGTTTCTTTCCCTGGGCCTGGCGAGCCATCAACAAGCCCTGGCGCTAATGCCTTACCTGCAAGCGCGCGAACAAGGGCAAATGCTGGCGTTCAGCATGCTGTTCGGCACCTTGGGAGCGGTGATGGCCATCGGGATTCCCATGGTGCTGATGATGCGCAGAAGCCACATCAGTCGATAAATCTTTCAGTGGAGCACACCCCTTGCGTATTCCAGGCCTGCATCTGAACACCACCACCCTGCTTATGCCCCTGTATTGGCTGGCACTCGCCTGCGCGCCCACCCAGGTATCGGCAAATGACTTGTACCACCTGTACCAGAAGGCACTGACCCACGACATGCAGTTCGCCGCCGCACAGGCGCAGCAATTGGCCACGGCGGAAAAGGAACCGCAAAGCCGTGCCAACCTGCTGCCGGACCTGTCTGTCACCGGCGGCGCGGCCTGGGTCGATGCCGAGGACTCTTCCGATTATCACCGCAATCGCAATAACACCAACGCCTACGCGGTGGTCCTCACACAGCCGCTGCTGCGTTGGCAGAATGTGATCGCCCACGACCAAAGCAAACTGTTGATCAGCGCCAGTGAACTGCACACTGAACAGGCGCGCCAAGCGCTGATGCTGCGGGTTGCCCGCGCTTACTTCGACGTGCTGCTCAATCAGGAACTGTTGAACACCCGCACACAACAGCTACAAACCCTGCGCGAGAGCCAGACGCGCAGCCAGCGCCTGCTGGCCGACGGGGCCACCACCGCTAACGCGCTCGCGCAGGTTCAGGCCAAATACGACCAGGCATTCGCCGAACAGATTGCCGCCCGTGGTGCATTGGACATCGCCAACGAAACACTCACCCAATTGACTGCCGCACAGGCGGGGCCGTGGTCAGGCAAAGAGCCGCAGTTCAGTGCCCCGGTGCCTGCTGCCATCGATGATTGGGCCACGACCGCGCAACAGGGCAACCTTGCCGTACAGGCGGCGCAGATTGCCCAGCGCCTGGCCGAAATGGACATCGACAAGGAACGGGCCGGCCATTTGCCCACCCTTGATCTGATCGCCGCCCATGGCCGCTTCGCCTCTGTCGGCGGTGATGTATACGATGTGACGTTACCGGAAAATCGCTATAACCAGACTGTGGTCGGGGTCAAACTGAGCGTTCCGCTCTACAGCGGTGGCCGCACCAGCAGTCGCGTGCGCGAAGCCCATGCACTGCAAAGCAAGGCGGCGGACGAAGTCGAAGATGCACGCCGCAACGCCGGGATGAAGGCACGTCAGGCTTACCTGCAAGTCACAAACGGCATGAGCCAATACCAGGCACTCAAGCAGGCCTTGAACTCCAGCCAGATCAACCTCGCCGCTGTGACCCACGGCTTCGAAGCCGGTTCCCGCATCAACACCGACGTACTGGATGCGCAACAGAAAGTCACCGATACCCAACAACGCCTGGCCCAGCAGCGCTATGCCATTCTAATGGCCCAGTTGCACCTGTTGGCATCCACCGGCAACCTGAGCGACGCGCGCCTGCGTGAGGTCAGCCGTACACTGAACTGACGCGCGGATGAAAGCGCTGATATTCGCTCAACGCAGGGCCTGAGTTGGATTAAGCTGGGGCATCTCAAAAATGGAACACTGCCCATGTTCGACCTGAACGAACTCTTCCTTTATGCCAAGGTGGTCGAGCACGGCGGCTTTGCGGCGGCGGGTCGAGCGTTGAACCTGCCCAAGTCGACCCTGAGTCGCAGAGTCGGCCAGCTTGAGGCAAGGCTGGGGGCGCGGCTGATACAGCGTTCGACGCGCCAGTTCCAGGTCACCGATATCGGCCAGGCTTATTATCGACATTGTGTGGCGATGATTGCCGAGGCCGAGTCGGCAGAAGATGTGGTGGCCTTCAACAAATCAGAACCACGCGGCTTGATTCGCCTGAGTTGCACCACCGCGCTGCTCAACTATTGGGTGGCGCCGATGCTGGCTCAATTCATGGCGCAATGCGGAAACGTCGAACTGAATGTGAAGAGCTTCAACCGTAAGGTCGATGTGATTGCCGAGGGCTATGACATCGCGTTGAACCTGTGTTTCCCGCCCCTGGAAAGCAGTGAACTGGTGATGAAACTGCTCGGCAAAAGTACTCAGGTGCTGGTGGCGAGCGCGGCTTTTTTGCAGGACTATGCCCTGCCCTCGCAACCCGCCGACCTTGCCGGCCTGCCCACCGTGCATTGGGGCAACCTGATGATTCAGTACGTGTGGGAGCTGACCGGCCAGGATGGCGCGACGACGCAGATCCAGCACACGCCGCGCCTGGTCAGCGATGATGTGCCGACTTTGAAAAACGCGGCACTGGCGGGAGTAGGCATCGCCAACCTGCCATGGGTGGTGGTCAAGGAGGATGTCGCCGAGGGGCGCCTGGTTGTCCTGCTGCCCGAATGGCAGCCCAAAGAAGGCGTCATCACGGCGGTGTTTCCCTCACGGCGCGGGCTGATGCCGTCGGTGCGCACCTTGATCGACTTTCTGAGTGAAGCGTTTGATGCGCCTTAGGTAAGAGTCTTTTGTCATCAAGGCCATTGATAGCTCCCTAACGAAACCCCCATGCTAGAGGGCTGACTCCGCACTTATATCATTCCGAATGATAGTTACCTTTGCTTCATTCGATTCGTGACATAGCACCCCGCCGCGCATGATCCGCCCATCTCAAATACATTGGCGGATGCACCTCATGGAACAGTCACTCAAACTTTTGCGCTTCCCCCTGGCGATTCTGGCCGTGGTGGTGATGAGCGCGTGCGGCAAGTCTCCCGAACAAGCGGCCGCCATGCCCCCAGCCAAGGTCAGCGTGGCCAAGGTACTGGAACAGCCGGTCAACGAGTGGGACGAATTTACCGGACGGCTGGAAGCCCCGGAAACCGTGCAGATTCGTCCTCGGGTGTCCGGCCAGATTGACCAAGTCGCTTTTACTGAAGGCGCTTTGGTCAAGAAAGGCGACCTGCTGTTCCAGATCGACCCGCGCCCGTTCCAGGCCGAAGTGCGCCGCCTGGAAGCCCAGTTGGCTCAGACCAAAGCCGCCGCCACCCGCAGCGAAAACGAAGCGCAACGCGGCGAACGCCTGCGCCAGAGCAATGCGATCTCCGCCGAGCTGGCCGACTCGCGCACCACCGCCGCCCAGGAAGCCCGCGCCGCCATGGCCGGGATCCAGGCGCAGTTGGACCTGGCCCGCCTGAACTTGAGCTTTACCCGTGTCACTTCGCCGATCAGCGGCCGCGTCAGCCGTGCCGAAATCACGGCCGGCAACCTGGTGACCGCCGACACCACGGCGCTGACCAGTGTGGTGTCCACCGACAAGGTCTACGCCTACTTCGACGCCGACGAGCGTGTGTTCCTCAAGTACACCGAACTGGCCCGTGAAGGCCGTCGCGGCGCCACTACCCCGGTGTATCTGGGCCTGTCCAACGAAACCGGCAACCCGCACCTGGGCCAGATGAACTTCGTCGACAACCAGGTCAACCCGTCCACCGGCACCATCCGTGGCCGTGCGGTGTTTGACAACAGCAAGGGCGAATACACCCCTGGCCTGTATGCGCGCTTGAAGCTGGTCGGCAGCGGCACCTATTCCGCCGTGCTGATCAACGACGAAGCCGTCGGTACCGACCTGGGCAAGAAGTTCGTGCTGGTGATGGAAGGCGACAAGCCGGCTTACCGCGCAGTGGAACTGGGGCCGAAGATCGAAGGCTTGCGCATCGTGCGCAGCGGCTTGACCAAGGACGACACCGTGATCGTCAAGGGCCTGCAGCGTGTGCGCCCCGGCTCACCGGTCGCGCCGGAAACCATTCCGATGGCCAGCAAGGAAACCCTCGCCGCCTTGGCCCAACAACGACAAGCGCTTGAAGCCAGCAACCTGGAGCAAGTGGCGCCGGAAACGACCGCGCCCAAGCTCGCCAGCACTGCGACTCCACGCGGTTAAGGGATACGACTCAAGATGAATTTTTCCAAGTTCTTCATTTCGCGGCCGATCTTCGCAGCGGTGCTGTCGCTGTTGATCCTGATCGCGGGTGCAATCTCGCTGTTCCAACTGCCGATCAGCGAATACCCGGAAGTGGTGCCGCCGACTGTGGTGGTACGCGCCAACTTCCCGGGTGCCAACCCCAAAGTCATCGGCGAAACCGTGGCCGCACCGCTGGAGCAGGCCATCACGGGTGTCGAGAACATGCTGTACATGTCCTCGCAGTCCACCGCCGACGGCAAACTGACCCTGACTATCACCTTCGCCCTGGGCACCGACCTGGACAACGCGCAGGTGCAGGTGCAAAACCGTGTGACGCGGACTCAGCCAAAGCTGCCTGAGGAAGTGACACGCATCGGTATCACCGTGGACAAGGCTTCCCCCGACCTGACCATGGTGGTGCACTTGACCTCCCCGGATCAGCGTTACGACATGCTGTACCTGTCCAACTACGCGATCCTCAACATCAAGGACGAACTGGCCCGTTTGGGTGGCGTCGGCGACGTGCAGCTGTTCGGCATGGGTGACTACTCCCTGCGTGTTTGGCTGGATCCGAACAAGACCGCCTCGCGCAACCTGACCGCCACCGATGTAGTCACGGCGATCCGCGAGCAGAACCGCCAGGTGGCTGCCGGTGCCCTGGGCGCCCAGCCTGCGCCGAGTGACACCAGCTTCCAGTTGTCGGTCAATACCCAAGGCCGCCTGGTCACCGAGGAAGAGTTCGAGAACATCGTGATTCGTGCCGGCGCCAACGGTGAAATCACGCGCCTCAAAGACATCGCCCGGGTCGAGCTGGGCTCCAGCCAATACGCGCTGCGCTCGTTGATCGATAACCAGCCCGCCGTTGCGATTCCGATTTTCCAGCGTCCCGGCTCCAATGCCATCGACATCTCCAATGATGTGCGCAGCAAGATGGCCGAGCTTAAAAAGAGCTTTCCGGCGGGGATGGATTACCGCATCGCCTATGACCCGACCATCTTTGTACGCGGCTCTATCGAAGCGGTGGTACACACCCTGTTCGAAGCACTGATCCTCGTGGTGCTGGTGGTGATCCTGTTCCTGCAGACCTGGCGCGCCTCGATCATTCCATTGGTGGCGGTGCCGGTGTCCTTGATCGGTACATTTGCGGTGATGCACCTGTTCGGGTTCTCGCTCAATGCCCTGTCATTGTTCGGCCTGGTACTGGCCATCGGTATCGTGGTGGACGACGCCATCGTGGTGGTGGAGAACGTCGAACGTAATATCGAGCTGGGCCTGGAACCGTTCCCGGCTACCGAAAAAGCCATGAGTGAGGTCACCGGTCCGATCATCGCCACCGCGCTGGTGCTGTGTGCGGTGTTTATCCCGGCCGCCTTTATCAGTGGCTTGACCGGGCAGTTCTACAAGCAGTTCGCCTTGACCATTGCGATCTCGACCGTGATCTCGGCGTTTAACTCACTGACGCTGTCCCCTGCCCTGGCCGCCGTGTTGCTGCGCGGTCACGATGCGCCGAAGGATCGCTTCTCGAAGTTCCTCGACAAACTCTTCGGTGGCTGGCTGTTCCGTCCATTCAACCGCTTTTTCGAAAAGGCCAGCCATGGCTACGTGGGTACCGTACGCCGAGTGATTCGCGGCAGTGGTATTGCCCTGTTCGTATACGCCGGCCTGATGGTGCTGACATTCTTCGGGTTTGCTCACACCCCGACCGGTTTCGTACCGGCCCAGGACAAGCAATACCTGGTGGCCTTCGCCCAACTGCCCGACGCTGCAAGCCTGGACCGCACCGAAAACGTAATGAAGCGCATGTCGGAGATCGCCCTTAAACAACCCGGTGTAGAAGCCGCGATTGCCTTCCCGGGTCTGTCGATCAACGGCTTCACCAACAGCCCGAACAGCGGCATCGTGTTCGTGACCTTGAAGCCCTTTGATGAGCGTAAAGACGCGAGCATGTCCGCCGGTGCAATTGCCGGTGCACTGAACGGCCAATACGCCAACATTGAAGAAGCCTACATGGCGATCTTCCCGCCTCCGCCGGTACAAGGCCTGGGCACCATCGGCGGGTTCCGCCTGCAGATCGAAGACCGTGGCAACCTCGGCTATGACGAGCTGTACAAAGAAGTCCAGAACGTGATTGCCAAAAGTCACAGCGTGCCTGAACTGTTCGGCCTGTTCACCAGCTACACAGTGAACGTGCCGCAAGTCGACGCCGCCATCGACCGCGAAAAGGCCAAGACCCACGGCGTGGCGATCAGCGACATCTTCGATACGCTGCAGGTCTACTTGGGCTCGTTGTATGCCAACGACTTCAACCGCTTCGGGCGTACCTACCAGGTCAACGTGCAGGCCGAGCAGCAGTTCCGTCAGGACTCCGACCAGATCGGCCAGCTGAAAGTGCGTAACAACAAAGGCGAGATGATCCCCTTGGCGACCTTTATCAAGGTCAGCGACACCTCGGGCCCGGACCGCGTGATGCACTACAACGGCTTTATCACCGCTGAAATCAACGGCAACGCCGCACCGGGCTACAGCTCTGGCCAGGCCCAGGCTGCGATTGAAAAGCTGTTGAAGGATGAACTGCCCAACGGCATGACTTATGAGTGGACTGACCTGACCTATCAGCAAATCCTCTCGGGCAATACCGCGCTGTTCGTGTTCCCGCTCTGCGTGCTGCTGGCGTTCCTGGTACTGGCCGCCCAATACGAAAGCTGGAGCCTGCCGCTGGCGGTGATCCTGATTGTCCCGATGACGCTGCTGTCGGCCATTACCGGGGTGATCATCTCGGGCGGCGACAACAACATCTTCACCCAGATTGGCCTGATCGTACTGGTGGGCCTGGCCTGCAAGAACGCGATTCTGATCGTCGAGTTCGCCAAGGATAAACAAGCGGAGGGCCTCGACCCGCTGGCTGCGGTACTGGAAGCCTGCCGCCTGCGTCTGCGGCCGATCCTGATGACCTCGTTCGCGTTCATCATGGGTGTGGTGCCGTTGGTATTGTCCAGCGGTGCGGGTGCCGAGATGCGCCATGCCATGGGTGTGGCGGTGTTCTCCGGGATGATCGGTGTGACCTTCTTCGGTCTGTTGCTGACGCCAGTGTTCTACGTACTGATCCGTCGCTATGTTGAGCGCCAGCAAGCGCGCAAAGCGGCCAAGGCCTTGAAGCTGGAGACACAGCAATGAGTGTGAAAGTATTCCTGCCGAGCTTGCTGGTACTGGCGCTCGCCGCCTGTGCCGTAGGCCCGGACTACAAGACCCAGCAACTGGAGGCGGCCAACATCACGGCCGCCGCCGACAGCAAAAGCTACGACCATGCCAAATACGAAGGCATCTGGTGGCAGCAGTTCGAAGACCCGACGCTCAACCAACTGGTAACCCAGTCGCTGAGCGGTAACCGCGACCTGCGCGTAGCCTTTGCCCGCCTGCGGGCGGCACGGGCTATCCGTGATGACGCGGCCAACGACATCATGCCAGTGGTCACCTCCCGCGCCAGCAGCGATGTGGGCAAGGGCCAGATCCCCGGCCAGACCACCAAGCGTGTCAACAGCGAGCGCTACGACCTGGGCCTGGACATGGCCTGGGAAGTGGATTTGTTCGGGCGCATCCGCCGCAACCTGGAAGCTAGCGACGCTGACCAACAGGTGGCCGAAGCCGATCTGTACCAACTGCAAGTCACCATGATCGCCGAACTGGTGGATGCCTATGGCCAACTGCGCGGGGCGCAACTGCGTGAACGCATCGCCCTGGACAACCTGAAGAACCAGCAGGAATCACGCACCATCACCGTCAGCCTGCGCGATGCCGGCGTGGGTGATCAACTCGACGTCGAGCGTGCCGACGCACGCCTGGCGGCGGTGGAAGCCAGCGTGCCGCAACTGCAAGCCGAACAAGTGCGCGAGCGCAATCGCATCGCCACCCTCCTCGGCCAGCGCCCCGACAAGCTGAGCGTGGACCTGAGCCCCAAAGACCTGCCGGCAATCGCCAAGGCCCTGCCGATTGGCGACCCGGGGCAATTGCTGCAACGGCGCCCGGACATCCTCAGCGCCGAACGCAAGCTGGCCGCCGCCACCGCGCGTATCGGCGTGGCCAAGGCCGACCTGTTCCCACGGGTCAGCCTCAGCGGCTTCCTCGGCTTTACCGCCGGACGTGGTTCGCAGATCGGCTCGGCTGCAGCGAATGCCTGGTCCCTGGGCCCGAGCATTACCTGGGCCGCGTTTGACCTGGGCAGTGTGCGTGCGCGTTTGCGCGGTGCGAATGCCGAGGCCGACGGCGCCCTGGCAACCTACGAGCAGCAAGTGCTGCTGGCCCTGGAAGAGTCCGAGAACGCCTTCAGCGATTACGGCAAGCGTCAGCAACGCCTGGTCTCGCTGATCCGCCAAAGCGAATCCAGCCGCGCCGCCGCCGACCTCGCCGCGATCCGCTACCGCGAAGGCACCGTGGACTTCCTGGTACTGCTCGACGCCCAGCGCGAACGCCTGGCCGCAGAGGACTCCCAGGCCCAGGCCGAAGTGGATCTGTATCGCGGCATTGTGGCGATCTACAAGGCGTTGGGTGGTGGCTGGCAACCGGATGCGGTGGTGGCCAGCAGCAAGTGAGGTAAAGAGCTCCTTTGGTTGGTCGCATCCAGCCAATTTTTAGCCCTGCGATCCATTCGGTCGCGGGGCTTTTTTTTGTCAGGACTTCCTAAAATGTTGAACGTTATTTCTGTAAGCCAATTAGGAAGTCCTTCGTAGGTAATTTCCTAGTACTGCGCTATACCTGGCTTCCAGGTTTTAATACGTCAGAAACAACAGTGCATTTTCATGTAGGCAAGCGGTACACCCACGTTAAAGTAATTGGCGCACGTGTCGACAACCAAGTGCCACTTACTAATGGAGGAAGGCGACATGGCTATCATGTTGACTGCTGAGCAGATGAGGCATACCAAGGCAACTAACGCTTACGTTATTAAAAATCCTGAACAAATAACGAATGAATTCACAATCACTGAGGAGTCCGTAGCAGCTGACACACTAAATCTTGGTGAAACAAAAAAAATCGCCGACCTGAAAGAATATTTAAAGGGCTTTGACATGACAGCCATAAGCTCAGATGACCTCAGAAAAGTAGCGCGACGATTATTCGACGATGAAATGATAGATATACATGCATTTGTAATATTCGCCGAAGGCAATTTGGCGAGTGGTGCAGATGGTCTTCCTACAGAAACAGACGTCAAATTCAACGCCATCGCTTTGTTTAATGAGCGGCTTGAGGACTACAATGATTTCCTTGAAAATAATCCTGCAGACGTGAAAGAAGATACTTTGAGGTGGCGGCGTGGGATGATAGATGCCAATCACGCGATAGGCGCATTGACCTACTTCGTCAACTCTTCCAGAAGTGATTTAAAGATTCATGAGCAAGCTTGAATCCAAGTCGTTTGGGCAGTGCGCTAAGGAGGATCTTAACGCACTGCCATTGCAGGCCTTCAGCGGCCGTATTTGGCGGTGCCTGAGTAGGATTTCACATCAGGGTCGGAATTGAACATAGCGACTCGATAGGTACCAAACGATCCAGAGTATGAAGCGCTGCTCCCAAAGCTTGTCGCAACAGATTGCCAAGAGGCTCCCAACTGCTTTTGGATAATCAACTGTGGCGCCCGCCCTCCTCCCGTGGAAGCTGAGGCATCAATAGTCGCACCCGCACATCCATTCGCGGAAGTTATTGTGAACGGGCCATACACAGTCGTTTCGACACCAGGTGGCAAAAGCCCGCTATAGCTATCACTTATATACAGACACAAGGCCGACACCTGAGCAGACAAAAGCATTAACGCGAGACACGGCAACGCAATAAGACCTTTCATGATCTCACCTCAAATCAGAAAATAGTAAATAAATACCCACTCGAAATATCTGATCTTTTATTTCCCCATAAGCGCACCTCGCAGTTAAGCAACGGCTGCCAGCACATGACACTCGATATCAGCCCAGCAGATATAAAGCACCCACTAATGCGGGTAGGAACACGTTGCTTACAGTGCACGAAATCAAGCGCTAAATATGCCAGCCACGTCCTAAAATATCGAAGGAGCGTTCTGTCATACTTGGGTGAAGGAATAAGTGAGAATTGTCCTAATCCCGCATGACGGAAGTTAGAGTCGACTCGAGTCGCTCAAAATCAAACTCCGATAATGCCCCGGATTCGACCCCGCCCACTTGCGAAACGCCTTGTAGAACGAACTCGCATCGGCAAACCCCAGCCGCGTGGCAATCTCGGCAAAGCTGATCTGCGGTTCAGCCAGCCACACAATCGCCAGTTCTTTGCGCACACTGTCTTTGAGGCCCTGATAAGTCTGCCCTTCTTCCGCCAGGCGCCGACGCAGGGTGGACGCAGAAATACATAGCCTGGCGGCAAGGCCCTCCGTTTCCGGCCAGGTGTCGGGAGGCATCTGCCGAAGGTCGTGCTTGATGCGTGTGGCGAGGCTTTCAGGGTCGCGGTATTTGACCAGGATGTTGGCTGGTGCATGGGCCAGAAAACGTTGGAGCTCCTGCTGACTGCGTTTGATCGGCAGGTCCAGGCAGTCGGCAGAAAAGATCATGCGGGTACGGGGTCGATCAAAGCGCAGGTTGTCGGAAAACATTACCTGGTAATCGTCACAGAAGTCCGGCTGCGCGCAACGCAGCTCAATGGCCAGGATCGGGATGCGACGCCCCGCCAGCCAGCACGCAACGCCGTGGACGATCATCCAATAAGTGAAATAGGTGAACGCACGCTTGGGCTCATCGGGTTCGAGCAGGACGATCTCCGCCAGGCTCTGTTGGCGAACCAACTGGGCCGGCATGTGCTCCAGCATCAACGACAGAAACCCCAGGCCGGTTTCCAGGCCCGCCGCCAGGCTCGGTTGCGCCATGGCGGCGCGACACAGAAACGCCAAACTGCCGGATTTGAGTGCGCGCGGGTCCATGCCAAAAAACTCGTCATCCCTGCGCCGCGCCAGCAAACGCCAAAGGCGCGCATAGGCCGTGGCCGGGACACGGGCATGGGGCTGCTCAAGCAATGCAGGGTCAATCCCGACTTTGCTCAATGCCTCGACAGTGGCCGCACCAGGCGCACAGCTCTGCAACAGCGCTTCGCGCACTAGGTGGATGGAGATGGTGTCTTTTTCCGACATGGGATGTTGAGTTATCCGACTGCAAACCAGGTGGCCTGCATCATAAGGGCGGTCGCGCTTCGCCACCACTGTTCAGCCCTCGTTCAGCAAAGGTCAATATTTCTTGTTTAGCAATGAGTATCATTATGTTACAACTTAGCTTCCTAACTAGTTACGCCCTGGTGCCCGATGCTCGTTCCTTTTTTAATCATGCTGCGCGAAGGCATTGAAGCCGCCTTGATCGTTGGCATCATCGCCAGTTACCTGCAGCAGACCGGCCGTGGCCAGTGGATGCCTGCGGTGTGGATTGGCGTATTCCTGGCCGCGGCCCTCGCCTTGCTGGTCGGTGGCGGCCTTGAGTTGGTCAGCGCCGAATTCCCGCAAAAGCAGCAGGAACTGTTCGAAGGGATCGTAGGGCTTGTCGCCGTGGGTATCCTCAGTTCCATGGTGTTCTGGATGCGCAAAGTGGCGCGGTCAATCAAACACGCTCTGCATGAGTCTCTCGACCATGCCCTGGCCGGCTCCCGGAACCAGGTTTTCGCGCTGATCGCCATGGTGTTTTTTGCCGTGGCCCGCGAAGGGCTGGAGACGGTGTTCTTTCTGCTGGCGGTGTTTCAGCAGAGCGAAGGTATGGGCGCACCGATAGGTGCCCTGCTCGGCCTGACCCTGGCCATTGTCGTAGGCTTTCTTATCTACTCCGGCAGCATGCGCCTGAACCTCGGCGCGTTTTTTCGCTGGACCGGCCTGTTCATCCTGGTGGTGGCGGCCGGCATTCTCGCCAATTCAGTGCAAGCCCTGCATGAGGCCGGTGTGTGGAACCACTGGCAAACCGTGCTGTTCGATTTCAGCGCAGCGCTGCCCATGGACAGCCCGTTGGGCTCGGTACTGGCCGGCATGTTCGGTTATCAGGAGGCGCCGACCGTCAGCACCCTGGGTGCCTATGTGATTTACCTGGTGGTGGCTCTGGTGATGTTCTTCCTGCCCTCGGCCCCCGCCAAGCCTGTCGCCACGACTTCTTCCGTTTCCAGCCAGTAAGGACCGTCTCTTGTCCAACCCAACCCCTCAATCGGCCCCGCCATCCCGCGCCTTGCGCTGGGGTGTGGCCGGCTCGGTGGTGGTGATGATCGCCGCCGGTGGCCTGTTCTACTACGCCTCGCAATTGGCCGCGACCAAACGCCAGACCAACCACAATGAAATCGCAGTCACGATTCACAGCCACGCCTGCGAGCCCAACGCCCTCACCGTGCCGGCCGGGCGCGCAAGCTTTCGTATCATCAACCGCTCCGACCGTGCGGTGGAGTGGGAAATCCTCGACGGTGTGCTGGTGGTCGAGGAACGGGAAAACATTGCCCCAGGCCTGAGCCAGGTGATCAACGCCAACCTGTTGCCCGGTGACTACGCCATCACCTGTGGCCTGTTGAGCAACCCGCGTGGCACCTTGCATGTCACACCCACCGCGGAGTCCGACGCCCAGGCCAAGGCCAAGCCGTCGATGGTGGCGTTTATCGGCCCGTTGTCGGAGTTCCGTGTGTACTTGAGCGGCCAGAGCGGTGCGCTGATCAAGGCGGTGACGGCGCTGCAACAGGCTATCGACGCCGGTGATCTGGCCCAGGCGCAGGCCCTGTATGTGCCGGCCCGAGAGGCATATCAGCGCCTGGCGCCTGCCTCTCAACGCCTGGCCGAATTGGATAACGCAATCAACGCCCGCGCCGACTACTTTGAAAAGCGCGAGCAGGACCCTGCCTTTAGCGGCTTCCATCGCCTCGAATACAGCCTGTTCCAGCAACACAGTCTCGACGGCCTGGCGCCGGTCGCGCAACGCCTGGTGGCCGACGTCACCACGCTCAAGCAACAGTTGCTGGCGCAATCGCTGCCCCCAGAGCAATTGGTGAGCATTGTGGTGCGCAACCTCAACAGCCTGGCGGATGTACGTGCCCGCAGTGGTGAAGAGGAGCGCTACAGCCATATTGATCTGAACGGCTTTGCCGCCAACCTGGACGTCGCTCGTAAAGTGGTCGACTTGATGCGCCCGCTACTGGGCAAGTCCGCAGCCGGCTTGCTGCCCGATATCGACAGCGCGCTGAATGCCTTCGACGCCGAACTCGCTGCATTCAAAGTCGGCAATACCTACAGCACGTACGACAGCATCAGCGCCGATCAGCGCCAGCAGATCGCCGACAAGGCCAAGGCACTGGCCGCCGCACTCGATGGAATCGACCCCGCCCTTGGCCTTTCCGGCCTGCAGTGAGACGAACGCATACATGAGTGATTCAGAACAGCTAAACCTTGCGCGCCGCCGCGTCCTGCTGGGCATGGCGGCCACCGGCGCGGCCATCGCCGGCAGCACCTTGACCTGCCCGGCCATGGCCGCAGCGGCCGAGCAAGTCACCAGCGCTCCGCGCAGCGACAGGACCCACGACCACCAGGCTTTTTTCGGTCAGCATCAGAGCGGCATTGTCACCCCGCGCCCGGCCTGCGGCATGGTGGTGGCCTTCGACGTACTGGCTAGCGACCGCGAGGACCTCGAACGTTTGTTCCGCACCCTGAACGAGCGTATCGCGTTCCTGATGAGCGGCGGCACCGTGCCACAGGTCGACCCGAAACTGCCACCCACCGACTCCGGCATCCTTGGCCCGGTGGTTACCCCAGATAACCTGACCATCACCGTGTCGGTCGGCGAATCGTTGTTCGATGAGCGCTTCGGCCTCAGCACCGTCAAACCCAAGCGCCTGAGCCGCATGGTGGGTTTCCCCAACGATGCACTGGAGCCGGCGCAGTGCCACGGCGACCTGAGCCTGCAGTTCAGTTCCAACACGCCCGATACCAACATCCACGCCCTGCGCGATATCGTGAAAAACCTGCCTGACTTGCTGCTGGTGCGCTGGAAACAAGAAGGCAGCGTGCCGCCCCAGGCCCCGGCCAAACCCGGCGAACCGGCGCAGAGTGCGCGTAACTTCCTGGGTTTTCGCGACGGTTCGGCCAACCCCGACTCCAACGATGCCAAGGCCATGGACCAGATCGTCTGGGTGCAACCGAGCAGCGACGAACCCGCCTGGGCGGCCCATGGCAGTTACCAGGCCGTGCGTATCATCCGCAACTTTGTCGAGCGCTGGGATCGCACCCCACTGCAAGAACAGGAAAGCATCATCGGCCGCGTCAAACCCACCGGCGCACCCATGGATGGCCAGCATGAAACCCAGGTGCCGGACTACAGCAAAGACCCGCATGGCAAGTTGACCAAGCTCGATGCGCACATCCGCCTGGCCAACCCGCGCACCCCGCAGACCCAGGCCAACCTGATCCTGCGCCGGCCGTTCAACTACTCCAACGGCGTCAACAAAAACGGTCAACTGGACATGGGCCTGTTGTTCATCTGCTATCAGGCTGACCTGGAGAAAGGCTTTATCAGCGTGCAAACGCGGCTTAACGGCGAACCGCTGGAGGAATACCTCAAGCCGGTCGGCGGCGGGTATTTCTTCACCTTGCCCGGCGTCACCGGCCCTGAGGATTTCATCGGGCGCACACTGCTTGCTGCAACGCACTCAACCCCCCCTGCCAAGACCTGAAACACACCAGAGCGGAATGCCCCCATGAAGAAGTCGTCTATCGCGTTGTCGTTGTTAATGAGCCTTGCGCCGCTGGCTGCCTTCGCTGCTACCGCGCCGCTCGACCTGGTAGGCCCGGTATCGGACTACAAGATCTACGTTACCGAGGAAATCGGCGAGCTGGTCACCCAGACCCAGGCGTTTACCGACGCCATCAATAAAGGTGACCTGGCCACCGCCAAGAAGCTCTATGCGCCGACCCGCGTGCACTATGAAGCCATCGAGCCGATCGCCGAGCTGTTCAGCGACCTCGACGCGTCCATCGATTCGCGTGTCGATGACCATGAAAAAGGTGTGACGGCCGAAGACTTCACCGGCTTTCACCGGATTGAATACGCGCTGTTCGCGCAAAACTCGACCAAGGGTCTGGAAGCACTGACCGCCAAGCTCAATACCGATGTAAACGATCTCAAGACGCGGGTCGATGGCCTGACCTTCCCCCCGGAAAAAGTCGTCGGCGGCGCTGCGGCGCTGTTGGAGGAAGTCGCCGCCACCAAGATCTCCGGCGAAGAAGACCGCTACAGCCATACCGACCTGTATGACTTCCAGGGCAACATCGACGGTGCGAAGAAAATCGTCGATCTGTTCCGTGGCCAGATCGGACAGCAGGACCAGGCGTTCCTGGCCAAGGTCGATAAAAACTTCGCCACCGTGGACAAGATCCTGGCCAAGTACAAGACCCAGGATGGCGGCTTTGAAACCTACGACAAGGTCAAGGACAACGACCGCAAGGCCCTGGTGGGCCCGGTCAACACCCTGGCTGAAGACTTGTCGATGCTGCGCGGCAAGCTGGGTTTGAATTAAAGGCGACCTGCAAAAAAACACCCAGGCCCTGTTGAGGGGCCTGGGTGTTTTTTTTGCCTGCGGGATAACGGCTACAAAATGCGGTACAGCAAACGCTCAATACGCACTCGGCTGACCCGACGCAGGAATTTCCCCACTGCCGGCGGGTAATCAACCAACGTCTGCAATTGCTGGTAGCCCTGGATACGCGTGGTGTGCTGGAAGATCTGCGCCAGCTCGGTACGCCGCGGCTCCAGCCATTGGCCCTTGGGGTCGTCGATCAGCAAGCCGTTTTCCAGATCGAGGCGAAATGCCCTGGGGTTGAGGTTGTTGCCGGTCAGCAAGGTATAGCGCTGGTCAACCCACATGCCCTTAAGGTGGTAGGTGTTGTCGCCATCGCGCCACAGGTGCAGGTTCAACTGGCCGCTGTCGATCATCGGCTGGTGACGCTTGGCAAAGCGCCGCAGGCTGATCTCATACAGATAAGGCAAGGCCGCGATCACCTTGAACGGCTCGCTGGGCGGAATATAGAAGTCGTTGGCCGTCTTGTCGCCGACCACGATGTCGATCTTCACCCCACGCGCCAGGGCGCGGTTGATCTCGCGGGTCACCGGCAACGGCAGGTTGAAATACGGCGTGCAGATGGTCAACTGCTGTTGGGCGCTGGCGATCAGCTCCAGAATGACCCGGCTCAGTGGGTTGTTCTTGCCGACGCCGAGCAACGGGCTCACCGAGAGGTGACCATTGGGCAACTGCCCGGCCGTGGTGTCATAGGCCGCGTGCTTGAGACGGCTGCGCAGGTCGCCGATATCGTTGCGCAGGCTGCGGGTGGTCGGCGGGTTGGGCAGGTCCAGGCGGTGCACGGCCTTGGATGCCACCAGGCCGTGCTCGATCAGGTGTTGCATCGAATCGGCCAGCACCTGGCTGTGGATCAGGTGGTAACGATCGAAGCGGTACTTGTCGAACTTGTGCAAATACACATTGTTGAGGCTGGCGCCGCTGTACAGCACGCTGTCATCGATCACAAAGCCCTTGAGGTGCAATACGCCAAACAGCTCGCGGGTTTGCACCGGCACGCCATACACCGGCACTTCGCTGGCGTGGCTTTGCGTCATGGCCTGGTACCAGGCGCTGTTGCCCGGCTGCTTGCCGGCGCCAATCAAACCACGCTGGGCGCGCAACCAGTCGACCATCACCACGATGTCCAACTCCGGCCGTGCCGCCTTGGCGGCGTGCAGCGCGTCGTAGATCTCCTGCCCCGCTTCGTCGTGCTGCAAGTACAAGGCGACGATGTAGATGCGACGCGTTGCCTGGGAGATTTTTTCCAGCAGGCAGCGACGATAGGCATCGGCGCCCGACAGCACCTCGATGGCCTCCGGGGACAGCGGGAAACCGCGTAGTTTGGGCAACAGGGAGCGTTTGAAGAACGACGGCATAGGGCTCGCAATGGGTCGAATCCGAAGAGGTCCAGAGCTTACACCATGGGACTGCTCAGGTCTCGCCGTACGGCATGGAAAAAAGCCGGTTGACCAAGAAGAACGATCGTTCTACTGTAATAAGCATGAACGACATAACCCGCGACATTATCCTCGACGTCACCGAAAAGCTGATCTATCGCCATGGCATCGCCGCCACTGGCATGGACTTGCTGGTAAAAACCGCTGGCGTGTCGAGAAAAAGCATCTATCGCTATTTCGCCAACAAGGACGAGCTGGTGATTGCCGCCCTGCAGCGCCGCGACGAACGCTGGATGCAGTGGCTGCGCAGCGAAGTGGAACGCAGCGACAACAGCGGCGAGCGCCTGCTGGCGCTGTTCAGCGCCCTGAAAAGCTGGTTCGGTTCCGCGGATTTTCGTGGCTGCGCCTTTATCAATACCAGTGGCGAAACCGGCAACGCTCAAGATCCGGTGCGCCTGCTGGCCAAGGCCCATAAACACAAACTGTTCGAGTACGCACTTGAACTGTGTCAAGCACATGGCACCCCCGACCCGCAACAGCAGGCCGCGCAACTGCTGATCCTGATCGATGGCGCCATTACCGTTGCCCTGATCATGGGTGATTCAACAGCTGCCGATAATGCGCAATGCATGGCGCGAACGTTATTGGGACTTTGAATTCTCGGAATTGGCAACTTCTATCATTCAACCCTATTGTTTTCAGGAGCCACCCCATGTCAGTCAATGCACAAGCCCGCCCGCCCCTACCGCCCTTTACTCGCGAGTCGGCCATCGAAAAAGTTCGCCTGGCCGAAGACGGCTGGAACTCCCGCGACCCAGAACGGGTTTCCCTGGCCTACACCCTGGACACCCAGTGGCGTAACCGCGCCGAATTCGCCCACAACCGCGAAGAAGCCAGGCAGTTCCTGAGCCGTAAATGGGCCAGGGAACTGGAGTATCGATTGATCAAGGAGTTGTGGGCGTTCACCGGCAACCGCATCGCCGTGCGCTATGCCTATGAGTGGCATGACGACTCCGGCAACTGGTTTCGTTCCTACGGAAATGAAAACTGGGAGTTCGATGAAAACGGCCTGATGGCCAACCGCTTTGCCTGCATCAACGATAAGCCGATCCAGGAAAGCGAACGCAAGTTCCACTGGCCGCTGGGGCGTCGCCCGGATGATCACCCGGGCTTGTCAGACCTAGGCCTGTAGCTCTCTTACCCTCTGTAGGAGCGAGCTTGCTCGCTCCTACAAAAAGCGATTACCGAAAGGCATCAGTCCTGATTCAGCCCGACCCGATACAACACGCCATTATCCTCATCCGTCAGCACATACAGAAACCCATCCGGCCCCTGCCGCACGTCACGAATTCGCGCTTTCAACTCGCCCAGCAAACGTTCCTCGTGAACGACCCTGTCACCCTCGAACTGCAACCGAATCAACTCCTGAGTGCCCAGCGCACCGATAAACAGGTTGTGCTGCCACACCTTGAACCGGTCGGCGTCGTAGAACGCCATACCGCTGATGGCCGGGGACTTCTCCCAGACATGGTGGGGCTGCACCGTGCCTTCTGCCGTTTTGCCCTTGGCTTCGGGAATCGGTAGCAGGGAGTAGTTGATGCCGTGGGTCGCCAGCGGCCAGCCGTAGTTCTTGCCGCGCTCGATGATGTTCACTTCATCGCCCCCACGCGGCCCGTGCTCGTTTTCCCAGATCGTACCGCTCCACGGGTTCAGCGCCAGGCCCTGTGGGTTACGCTGGCCGTAGGACCAGATCTCGGGACGTACACCGGGTTGGCCGACGAAGGGGTTGTCATCCGGTACGCGGCCATCTGGATAGATGCGCACAACTTTGCCTTGCAGCTTGTCCAGGTCCTGGGCGGTCGGTCGGTCGTTGTTCTCGCCCAGGGTCACGAACAGATAGCCGTCACGATCGAACGCCAGGCGCGAGCCGAAGTGGTTGCCGGTAGACAGCTTGGGCTCCTGGCGCAGGATCACCTTGAAGTTCTCCAGGCCGCTCATGTCAGCAGACAGGCGCCCGCGCCCCACAGCGGTTCCGGCTTTGCCATCCTGCCCGCCGCCTTCGGCGTACGACAGGTAGACCATACGGTCCTGCTTGAAGTCTGGTGACAACACCACATCCAGTAACCCGCCCTGCCCCTTGGCCCACACTTGTGGTACCCCTTTCAACGGAGCGGAAAGCTTACCGTCGGGGCCGACAAATCGCAGGTGCCCGGGAAGCTCGGTCACCAGGAAGCCCTGCCGATCGGGTAGAAACGCCAGCGCCCAGGGATGATCCAGGCCTTTGGCGATCGGCGTGACGGTGATGCTGCCTTGCTCGCTGGGGAATTGCTGACTATCGGCGGCATAAACGGTGGTCAGCGGCAGCAGTGTGGCGGCACATACAGCCGCTAGCAGAGTTTTGCGTAGAAACATAAGGCGAAGTCCTTACCGGCGATTGCCGTTGGCATCATAGGTGGGTGCTTTGGTTTCGGTGGCCGGGCGACTGGGAGCGACGTCGCGCTTGGGATAGGTATTGCCGATTCCACGGTTCTCCACGGTCGGCCGAGGGCCGGTGGGCGCAGTCTGGATACCGCCGGCTGCAGGTGCGTTGGGCTGAGTGCCCTGCATGCTATTGGGGTTGGCCCGGTGAATCTGGCTGTTATTGGTGTCGTATTGGCCCGGCAGGTTTTGCGCCTGGGCCCAAGGCGCCAAGGCCAGGCCCAGCGCAAGTACTGCAAGATAACGTACATAAGCATTCATGACGGAGCCTCTCTATGCCGAGTACTACGTGCTTTCGATAACACGCTACGCCATGGGTTCGGCTTGCGACACTAAATAGTTTCTCATCAGGTGTAACACGATCTGTCCGAGCATCTGCCCGCCGAAACTTTTGCCGCGCCCTGCGAGTCACCAGAACAGGCTCACTTTTTAAGGAATCGGAGTTATGCCACGGGCAATCTGGAAAGGCGCTATCAGTTTCGGGCTGGTTCATATCCCGGTGTCGCTGGTCTCGGCGACATCTTCCCAAGGCGTTGATTTCGACTGGCTGGACAAACGCAGCATGGACCCGGTCGGCTACAAGCGCATCAACAAAACCACGGGCAAGGAAGTCACCAAGGAACATATCGTCAAGGGCGTCGCCTTTGAGAAGGGTCGCTATGTAGTGCTCAGCGAAGATGAAATTCGCTCGGCCCATCCGAAATCGACCCAGACCATTGAGATCATCGCGTTTGTCGCCGCTGACCAGATCCCCCTGCAAAACATCGACACGCCCTACTTCCTGGCGCCGGACAAACGCGGCGGCAAGGTCTATGCACTGCTGCGCGAAACCCTGAAGAAAACCGGCAAGGTCGCCCTGGCCAATGTGGTGCTGCATACCAAACAGCACTTGGCCGCGTTGATGCCGCTCGAATCGGCCCTGGTACTGGTGATGCTGCGCTGGCCCGCAGAAGTGCGCAGCCTGGACGAGCTGGAACTCGGTGCCGATGTAACCAAACCGACCCTGGCCAAGGGTGAGTTGGACATGGCCAAGCGCCTGGTGGAAGACATGAGCGCAGACTGGCAACCCGACGAGTACCGCGACAGCTTTCAGGACAAGATCATGGCGCTGGTGGCGAAAAAGGCCAAGGCCGGCAAGATCGAAGACGTGGAGTCGAGCCAAGACAGCGAAGAGCGCAAATCCGCCGACGTTATCGACCTGACCGAACTGCTTAAACGCAGCCTGGCGGGCAAACCCGCGGCGAAAAAGCCCGCCGCGAAGAAATCCAACAAAAAGGCCTCTTGAGCCTGCCATTGAGTGGAGCGCGACATGGCAAAGCCCCTGAGCGAATACAACCGCAAACGCGATTTCAAGATCACCGCTGAACCCGCCGGCAGCTCACCCGCCAGCAAGCGGAAAGCCTCGGCGCTGAGCTTTGTGATTCAAAAGCATGATGCGCGCAACCTGCATTATGACTTTCGCCTGGAACTCGATGGCGTGCTGTTGAGCTGGGCGGTGCCCAAGGGCCCGAGCCTAGACCCAAGCCAGAAGCGCCTGGCGGTCCACGTTGAAGACCACCCCCTGAGCTATGGCGGTTTCGAGGGCAGCATTCCAGCCGGCCAATATGGCGCAGGCGATGTGATTGTGTGGGACCGAGGTATCTGGCAGCCCCATGATGAGCCGCGCGAAGCCTATGCGGCCGGCAAGCTCAAGTTCACGCTGGTGGGCGAAAAACTCGCTGGGGATTGGACCCTGGTACGCACCCGACTCAAGGGCAGTGGCGACAAGGAGCAGTGGCTGCTGATCAAGGAAAAAGACCAGCAGGCACGCCCCGCTTCTGAATACGATATTGTCGACGCCAAGCCTGCCAGCGTGCTCAGCGATGCGGTGGTCGGCACGCCCAAGGCCAGGGCCCCAGTCAAAAAAAAGCCAGCGCCAAAGGCCAAGGCCCGCACGCAAGCGAGCGCCATGCCCGACGAATTTGCCCCGCAATTGGCGACCTTGGTCGATCGCGCACCCGAGGGCGATTGGCGCTACGAGATCAAGTTCGACGGTTATCGCATTCTCGCGCGCATCCATGACGGTGAAGTGCGCCTGTTCACTCGCAACGGCCACGACTGGACCGAACGCCTGCCGCGCCAGGCCAAAGCCTTGCAAGCCCTCAAGCTCAAGGACAGCTGGCTGGATGGCGAAGTGGTCAGCCTCAACGGCGACGGCTTGCCGAATTTTCAGGCATTGCAGAATGCCTTCGATATCGGCCGCAGCCTGGACATCGTCTATTACCTGTTTGATGCCCCCTTCCTGAACGGCCGTGATCAACGCGAAGATCCGGTCGAGGAGCGTCGGGCTGCGCTTAAAGCTGCGCTCGCCGGCAGCAAAAGCAAACTGCTGCGTTTCTCCGAAGCCTTTGCCGCCAACCACCGCGATATTTTCGAAAGTGCCTGCGACCTGGCGCTCGAAGGCGTGATCGGCAAGCGTGTAGGCAGCCCCTATGTGTCCCGCCGCAGTGCTGACTGGATCAAGCTCAAATGCCGCCTTCGCCAGGAGTTCGTGATTGTGGGCTACACCCGCCCTCAGGGTTCGCGCAGCGGGTTTGGCGCGTTGCTGCTGGCGGTCAACGATGAAACCGGGCTGGTATATGCCGGGCGTGTGGGCACCGGATTTGATCAGGCCACGTTGAAATCCATCTACGCCAAGCTCACGCCGCTGGAGCGCAAGGACTCGCCCTTGCATAAGCCTTTGACCAGCACCCAGGCCCGTGGCGTGCATTGGGTCGAGCCGCGCCTGGTGGGTGAAGTGCAATTCGCCGAATGGACGCGTGAAGGCGTGGTGCGCCAGGCCGCCTTTGTGGGGCTGCGCACTGATAAGCCTGCGTCGCAGATCATTCATGAACAGCCGCGTGCGGCAAAGTCGGTCAATGCCTCGAAGACGCAGAAAACCGATAAAGCCGACACAGCGGTGAAGAACGTGAAAATCACCCACCCCGATCGCATTATCGACAAGCACAGTGGCACGCAAAAACAGCAATTGGCGCAGTTCTACGCCGACATCAGCGAATGGATCCTGCCGTTCCTGCGCGGTCGTCCTGTGTCACTGCTGCGCGCGCCCGAAGGCATCGAAGGGGAGCAGTTTTTTCAGAAGCACTCCGAACGCCTGACAATTCCCCACATCAAGCAACTGGATCAGGCCCTGGATCCCGGTCATGCACGCCTGATGGAGGTAGACAGCGCAGAAGCGCTGGCCGGCGCCGTGCAAATGGGCACTGTCGAGTTGCATACCTGGGGCGCCACTACGGACAAGATTGAAACCCCTGACCTGTTCGTCCTGGACCTCGACCCGGACCCGGCCCTGCCTTGGAAATCCATGCTGGAAGCGGCCGAACTGACCCTGTCGGTGCTGGATGAGCTGGGCTTGCAAGCCTTCGTCAAGACCAGCGGCGGTAAAGGTCTGCACCTGATCGTGCCACTGGCCCGGCGTGATGGCTGGGACGCCGTCAAAGCATTCGCCAAGGCCATTGCCCAGTTTATGAGCCAGCAACTGCCCGAACGCTTTACCGCCACCAGCGGCCCTAAAAACCGTGTAGGCAAGATCTTTATCGACTACCTGCGCAACGCCCGTGGCGCCAGCACTGTGGCGGCATACTCCGTGCGTGCACGGCCGGGTCTGCCGGTATCGGTGCCGGTCAGTCGGGAAGAGTTGAAAGGGTTGTGTGGCGCCCAGCAGTGGACGGTGGCGAACCTGCATGAGCGTCTTCAGGGTTTGAAGGGCGACCCATGGGCCGGCTATGCCAATCGGCAGAAGATCAGCAAGAAGATGTGGGACAAGCTGGGCGCAAAACCACCGCAGTGATTCGCGCCCGACACAGGGTTCAGATAAGAATGAAGATCAGCGCCAGACCGGCAAAAATCGCCCATTTCTCCAGGTAGTAGCGAGTGCGGTTGCGCTTTTTGAGCTCCTTGCCGCGCAGGCGGATCTTGTACAAGCGGGTAAAGGCGCGGTTGAGGCCGCCGGTCTTGTCGCCATCATCATTGGGCGAGCCTGCAGCGGCCATTACATTGCGGCTGAACCAACGGTTGAATGCCGCCGCCCAGCGGTACTTCATCGGGCGTTCGATATCGCAGAACAGAATGATGCGGTTCTGCTGGGTGGTGTTTTCTGCGTAGTGAATGTAGGTCTCGTCGAACATCACCGGCTCGCCGTCGCGCCAGTAATAGCTCTCGCCATCCACATTGATGTAGCACCCTGGGTCGTTGGGGGTATCGAGCCCCAGGTGATACCGATAGGAGCCCGCGTACGGGTCACGGTGGCGCACCAGCTTGGAGCCCGGTGGCAGTTCGGCGAACATCGCGGCCTTGATCGAGCCAATCCCTTGCACCAACTCGGTGGTGCGCGGGCACAGCTTCATCGCCGATGGGTGGCTGTCGCCATACCACTTGAGGTAAAAGCGCTTCCAGCCCGACTTGAAAAACGAGTTGAAACCCACGTCGTTGTACTGATCCGAACGTTTGATCTCCCCGGCCCGCATCAGGTTCTGGCCTTCCTCGCGGATCTCTTGCCAATGTTCCTGCAAGGGGCTCAGGTCTGGAAAATCGCTGGGCGACAGATAGGGACGGCTGGGCTGCCTGGAGAACAAGTAGAGAAAACAGTTGATCGGCGCCAGGAACGTCGAGTGATCGCTAAGCTGGCGACCCAGCTTGTGTCGCACCCGACCACGCAGGTGTACATACGCAATGGAGGCAACGTAGAGAGCAACAATGATGAGTTTCAAGGGATTCGTCACAAGTCAGGGAGAGAACAGGCTGCTCCTGCGGGCCCACAACGGCCGAGGATGGATATGCAGCACCTGAAATCACAATTCACGTACAGGTGACACGGCCGGCTGGGCGACCTTGCGGCGTGTAACCATTGGCGGTTATTTAGCCATACTTTGTAACCAAAGGTTAACTAAGAATTGTGAAAAGCTGTCTACTGAGTGTGCTGGGGTGGGAACAGGCAGGCGTTCCCGCCCACCTGCTTAAAGGTTTTGCTGAAATTATTGCGGGGTGTCCTTAGTCTCGCGGCGGGGCAAACTGCCGTCTCCCAACGCCGTAAAGGGTACGGCCTGGCTACGACTGCGGATGAAGTAGCGAATGAGCGCGATCATGAGTCCCACCAACAGGCCACCCACCAGACTCAAAGCAATGATCAGCGATTTTTTCGGCTTGATCGGCGCCAGAGGCTCCTGGGCGCGACGGTCGATCGTCACCAGCTTGAGGTTGCTCATGTCGATGTTCAAGCCACGCAGCCTGGCGACTTCAGCGCGAAGCGGCTCGACGTCCTGCAGGAATATGTCCTCATTGCCGCGCTTGCGCAGCACCTCGACTTCGCGGTTGCTTTCGAGCAGTTGCAAATCCTTGCCGATCTCGGCAATTCGCGGGTTGGTGAAGTCATCGCTGGTGCGCTGTTGCAGCGCAGCGCGTTCGGCTTCCAGAGCTTCGGTGCCCATGAAGTACAGCGGGATCTTCTGATTGTTCACCTCTGTGCGCATGACCTGGCTCGACCCACTGCGCGTGGAGTCAGCCATGGAAGATGGCGTCGTCGGGGTGCGGATGCCCATGGACTTGGCAATAGAGATGGCTTCCGCCAGCTCGGCCAGGCGATTGGTACGCTCCATCTTCATCTGCAGGCGCAGCGCGCTGAGCTCATCCTGCAACTGGGCACGCTTGAGTCGGTCAGCCTCGAGCAACTTGGCGATCTTGGATTCCTTTTCCGTATCGTAGTTGTCACGGGCGGCGTTGATCTTGCCTTTGAGTTCGCTCAAGCGGTTATTGACGATCACCTTGAGGTCGGCACCCACCTGCTGACGCTCGGCAGCGATGGCGTAGTCTACAAAGCCGTTGAGAATCGCGACACCATCAACGTCTGTCGGGTATTGCAGTTCCAAGCGAATATAGCTGCTCAGCGAGTCTGATTTCTTCGGGTCCGGCAGGATCAGGTTGACAGAGTTTCGATTGAACGCCTCAAAGCTTTGCTCAAGGCTCTGCCCCGGCTTCTTGAACGCCTTGAACAATTCCTCGTGTTCCTTGAAAAATCCCAAGCGCGCCTCGTAAGAGTCTAACTGTGCTCCCACTTTCATCAGGGCATCAGCGGGAGGCAACTTATAGACTTCCGAACGGTTCAACGCATCCAGTTCGTTGATTGCCGCAGGCCGCAGCACACTGCTGACTTCATAAGTCTTGGGTGCCAGGAACGCGTACCCCGCCCCTAATACGCCCACCAGAAGCGTGCATCCGACTACCAGCTTTTTTTGTCGCCAGATGGCGTGAAACAATTCAAACAGATCAATTTCATCAGACGCTACGGAGGGCGGGAGCGGGGAAGTGCGATTCAAAATAAGAACACCTTAAAATAATACTAAAAGGCCATCATTCTCAGAAGCCTGAATGGCTTCAAAAATCAGGGACAACGCCCTGGATACGCCGGACCGGTGGCGATGTGACCACTTAGCCAGCCGAAATATCCCACATTCTCAAGGATTATTTCGGTTTTATATCGAGGAGTAGTACAAATGGCGCAGCCATTGTCGGACTTGCGCGCTTGCAAGCATAGTCAATAGAACATCAAAATGCTGTCAAATAGCTGTCTTCTAAAGAAAAAACTTATCCGCCTGCGTCGTGGTTGTGTACCTGATGCAACGGGGCGCTTCCCTGATCAGCAATAAGGAATTTGCATGCTGTCTGTTTCAACTCTCGATTTACGCGGCTTACAAGGCACCTGGGAGCAGACTGCCCTTGAAGACAGTGGCATCCTCAACCCCGCCGACGCCCACAGTGCGCCAGGGGCTATTACCACCATTACGGGCGATTGCTTCGAAGTGACCACCGTCAACGGTGATCGACTGCTGGCAGGGCGTTTTTTCCTGGATGCCAGTACCACGCCCAAAAGCATTACCTGGATTGACGCTATCGGCGATGACGCGGGCAAGCAGCTTCCCGCCAGTTACCGGCTCGACGGCGATGATTTCGTATTTATCGCAGCGGATGAAGGCATGCCCAGGCCCACCGTATTCAGCACCGGCCCTGGGCAAACCATGCGCACCTTCGTGCGGCGCTCGTGATCGGTGCGTTTATCCGATTTGATCACGGCATTTTCACACGTTCTTCACTTTCCGGCAGATAGGGTTACATATACCTACTCCAGTGAATCCCTTGGCCCGCCTCTCCTCGCGGGCTTTTTTTTGTGCGCTGTGAACTTGATCAGTCGTTACGTTTGGTCGCCGTCAGGGTAAAGCACAGGGGTAACTGCGCGACCTGATGCTCATATTGATCGTAAAGTTCTTCCCGGTTGGAATGCGGGTATTCCTGCAAGTGATCGATCTGAAGGTGTGCCGTGATTGCCCCGCTGACGACACTGCCCAGGGTGTGTACATACCAATAGGACGTCGGCCCGGCCTGCTCGCCCTGCCCTTCATAGACAATGGCCTCTTGCAAGACAAACGGCTCGCGCTGAAAGTAAGAACTGTCAGGCAACAGCGGGTTGGCGGCACGGGGGTCGAAAACCTCCAGGAATGGATGGGTTTCGTACACCACCAAAGTACCGCCTGGCTTCAGCACACTGGCAACATGCTTCATGAACAGCGCCACATCAGGCATCCAGCCCAGCACACCAATGGTCACCAAGGCGACATCGAACCGAGCATGTAACCGCTCGGGTAAATGGTGGATATCGGTCAATATGAATTCAGGGTTATGGGGCGAGACTGCCGCCAGTTCCAGAGCCTGCTCGATAAACGCCCGGGATTGATCGACCCCCACCACCGAGCGCGCGCCCAAGCCATACAATGACAGGGACTCGCGCCCGTTGTTGCAGCACAACTGCACGACGTCTTTGCCCGCCACACCTACCTCATGCAGCAACGCGGTGATAGTGGGGTCAAGGCAGGAAAAGTCAGGTTCGGCCACCGAGGCCAGTAGCTCCCTCCAGGTCGCCGTGTCTTTGTGCAACCGGGCCGATTCGTCCCAAGCGTTTTTATTGCTGGCAATCGCCTCTTGCGCTGAGGGCATGTCCATTGCGTCTCCAGAAAGTCAATACAGCGGGCTTAGGAACATAAGCCAAATATCTGCCAGATAAAACCCGCAGTACCAGCGAAACTTATAGCCAAGCCTACCGGTCATTAAGCCATCGCGTGTTCAGCCCTTGAACGCCGCTCTTGAAGGTCGCACTGTGGCCCATCATTCAGATCTGCGTACTGCCCTTTCCCTGGACAGCCTGAACTTCTTCCTCGCGGATGTTCGCGACGGTCTCGGGCCGTATCTGGCGATCTACCTGCTGGCGGTCCATAAATGGGACCCGGCCAGTATCGGCGTAGTCATGACCCTGGCCGGTATCGCCGCCTTGATCACCCAGGGCCCGGCGGGTGCGCTGATCGACCGAACCCGCAGCAAGCGCGCAGTCATCGCGATTGCCGCGCTGCTGGTCACTGGCAGCTGCCTGATACTGCCCTTCGTCAGTTCATTTGGCTGGGTGGCGCTGACCCAGGCCGCCAGCGCCGTTGCCGCATCGGTATTCGCCCCGGCCATTTCTGCCATCTCCCTTGGGATTACCGGCCCCCGTGCTTTCACTCGGCGTACCGGGCGCAACGAAACCTTCAACCACGCCGGCAACGCCGTGGCCGCACTGCTGGCCGGGGGCCTGGCGTATCTGTATGGGCCGGTGGTGGTGTTTTACCTGATGGCGTTTATGGCAGTCGCCAGTGTCATTGCGGTCAGTTGTGTTTCTGGCAAGGCGATTGATCATGAGGTAGCCCGTGGCTTCGATCCCGCCCATCACAGCGACCATGAGCAGCCATCGGGCCTGACCGTCTTGCTGGCCAACCGCCCGTTGCTGCTGTTCGCCGTGTGCTGCGCGCTGTTTCACCTGGCCAATGCCGCGATGCTGCCACTGGTCAGCCAGAAGCTGGCGCAGATCAACCTGCAGATGGCCACGCCCCTGACCTCAGCCTGCATTGTCGCCGCACAGTTGGTCATGGTCCCGATCGCCTGGCTGGTCGGGCTCAAGGCAGATATCTGGGGGCGCAAGCCGCTGTTGCTGGCCGGCTTTCTGATCCTGCCGCTGCGTGGCGTGCTGTATACCCTGTCCAGCGATCCGTATTGGCTGGTGGCGGTGCAGATGCTTGACGGTATCGGCGCGGGTATTTTCGGCGCGCTGTTCCCGGTCATCGTCAAGGACCTGACCCAAGGTACCGGGCGTTTCAATGTCAGTCTGGGCGCCCTTTCCACTGTGTTCGGCCTCGGCGCGGCGCTAAGCAGCAGCCTGGCCGGCTTCGTGGTGCAACAGGCCGGCTATAACGCAGCCTTTCTGACCTTGGCGGGCGTGGCGGGCGCGGCGTTGCTGCTGTTGTGGCTGGCGATGCCGGAAACCCTGGCAAAACCCAGTCTGCAGGTGCCGGTAATGGGCTGAAGCAGAACACCCCAGTCATCCAAGGTGCTCTGCCCGGCCTGCGTTCAGGAAATAAAGATGCCTGCGCCATTCAACTGAGTCATGTTCACGCCCATTAACATCACCGAGTTGTCACCAAAGGCCAGCACGGTGTTGTCCTCGAACGTCGAGGCATAAGAGCGGTAATCGTAATCCTGGCCCAGGCCAGCCATACCCATGAACACCAGCTTATCGCTGGCCTTGTAACCCTGGATCCGGTCGTTGCCGAAGATGCCTTCGAACAGGAAGGTATTACTGCCACCGCCTGCAACCATCAGGTCATTGCCGGTGCCGCCGACAAATACGTCATTACCCGGGCCTCCGATCAGGTGATCGTCGCCGCCCAAGCCGAACAGCCAATCACCCGTGGCATGAGCGGTGAGGACATTGTCATGGGCATCGCCGTTGGTAGAGGCCGCGTAGTGCGTCAGGTCGTTACCGGCCAGCAGGCCTTCGCCGGTCACCTTATAAGTGATGTCATTGGAGCCCCAAGGGATTGAAGTCCAGGGTATATAGGCCTTCTCTTTGCTGACCAATGCGCCGATATCCCGGGTCATACTGATACCGCCATAGGCGTCGTTGACATACAACGTGCCATCGCCGTCATTGGCAAAGCTGAAGGCGCCCAGTGGCTTTTGCAGTTCGAAGACGTTATTGCCCTGCCCCCCCAGCAGGATGTTGTAGCCGCCGTCATCGCGGAAACGATCATCACCTGCGCCACCTTCCAGGAAGTCATTGCCCGCTCCGCCCTTGAGCAGGTCGTTGCCCTCGGTACCGAAGATGAAGGTATTGCCGGTGTGTTTTTCGGCGTAGCGATTCAGGTCTTGCACCCAGGTGGTTTCACGCGTGGCCTCGCTGAGGCTGGAGACTACGATGGTCGAGTCTTTGCTGGTCAGGTCGTAGAAATCCGAGGACGCGATACGCTTCATGCCTTGGATGTAACCGTCCAGGGAGTGAGCCTTGCCGACTCCCCAGTTGAGGGCATTGGGTAAATGCGCCCAGGCCGAGGCGTAGTTATCGGTAAAGCTGACCAGGTTATTGGCCGCCGAATCCCAAACGCTATCGTTACCCCAGCGCAGTGCCGACGTATTGATGCCTTCGCCATCAATGGCCTTGAACACCAGGTCATTCTCATAGCCGATATTCAAGATCCGAGTGTCACCCGAACGCTGTGTGGGTGAGGCGAAGGTGACGTAGTTGGCATCCTCGAAGAAGCCGCCCCAATGATCATGGCTCAAGGTCGCCAAGCTGTTGGCCCCGAGTGCGCCGAGGCTATGGCCGGTGACCAGGATATCCTTGCCGGTCAAGCCCTGGCTCCTGGCGTAGCTGGCGACGTTCTCCAATAAGCCACTGAACGCGAACTGAGCATAATGGGCGGCGTATCCGGGTACGGCGGCAGCAGCCAGATCGCTGGCGACGTCGCCCAATCCATCCCAGGACAAGCCAAAGGACGTCCCACGAAAGGCAACCCCCATGGCGATCAGCTTACCCACGCCATCGTACTGCCCCACAATCTTGACGTTGGCGGAGGGAGCCAATACCGTCTCGCCCCAAAAGGTGCCGTACTCGTCGACTTTCTGCGTCACCCCCAGTGCTTGCGCACCGATAGGCGCCCAACCGCCAGCGGTCAGCGGTTGGCCGCTGGCGTCATAAGCGTAATCGGACAAGGCCAAAGCGTCGTTCAACAGCGCCTTGGCCTTCTGGCCCGTCATGCTCTTGTAATCGAAAACCCCCATACCCATTGCCCCTTTTCAGATGACTTTTGATGTGGCCTCAGTGCCCATGGCCGGGACAGATTGGTGATGGACGGGAAAAGACTGTCAATCGTTACCTAAAAAATGAATACCTGCCCGCGGGCCCGAGCTTTGGTTTCAGCGCTTCGAATCACACAAGGCGCGGAACATCGTCGTCGACTGCCATACAACTGTCGCCTCACATATGCGACAATGCGCGCCAAATTCCAACACACATCCCAAATTTTCCGCTCAGCGACCGGGTTTCGCGCCTTGATGTCGCTGTTGACGCATGCCTGAAGGCACCTGCCGTCACGCTCGCAACCCATTGATAGGTAAAGTAATTGATCTCCACAGCTAACATCACCATGCAGTTCGGCGCCAAGCCGCTCTTCGAGAACGTCTCGGTCAAGTTCGGCGCCGGCAACCGCTATGGTTTGATCGGGGCCAACGGTTGCGGCAAGTCGACCTTCATGAAAATCCTCGGTGGCGACCTCGACCCGTCCGGCGGCCAGGTCATGCTGGAGCCGAATGTGCGCCTGGGTAAACTGCGCCAGGACCAATTCGCGTACGAAGAATTCACCGTGCTCGACACCGTGATCATGGGCCACGAGGAGCTGTGGAAGGTCAAGGCCGAGCGCGACCGTATCTATTCGCTGCCGGAAATGAGCGAAGAAGACGGCATGGCCGTGGCCGAGCTGGAAACCGAGTTCGCCGAAATGGACGGCTACACCGCCGAATCCCGCGCCGGTGAGTTGCTGCTGGGCCTGGGGATTCCCCTGGAGCAGCATTTCGGCCCGATGAGCGAAGTGTCCCCCGGCTGGAAACTGCGTGTATTGCTGGCTCAGGCGCTGTTCTCGGACCCTGAAGTGCTGTTGCTCGACGAACCGACCAACCACCTGGACATCAACACCATCCGCTGGCTGGAAAACATCCTCACCCAGCGCTCCAGCCTGATGATCATCATCTCTCACGACCGCCACTTCCTGAACAGCGTGTGCACCCACATGGCTGACCTGGACTACGGCGAGCTGCGCCTGTTCCCGGGCAACTACGACGAGTACATGACCGTGGCGACCCAGTCCCGCGAGCAGTTGCTGTCGGACAACGCCAAGAAGAAAGCGCAGATCTCCGAACTGCAATCCTTCGTCAGCCGCTTCTCGGCCAACGCCTCGAAAGCCAAGCAGGCCACGTCCCGTGCCAAGGCGATCGACAAGATCCAACTGGCCGAAGTCAAGCCGTCGAGTCGTGTGAGCCCGTTCATCCGTTTCGAGCAGAATAAAAAGCTGCACCGCCAGGCGGTCATGGTCGAGAAGATGGCCAAAGGTTTTGACGGCAAGCCGCTGTTCAAGGACTTCAGCTTCCAGGTTGAAGCCGGTGAGCGCGTGGCGATCATCGGCCCGAACGGTATCGGCAAGACCACCCTGCTGCGCACCCTGGTCAACGAACTGACCCCGGATGCCGGCAGCATCAAGTGGACCGACGCCGCCGAACTGGGCTACTACGCCCAGGACCACGCCCACGACTTCGAAGACGACGTGAGCCTGTTCGACTGGATGGGCCAGTGGACCCAAGGCGAACAAATGATCCGTGGCACCCTGGGCCGCATGTTGTTCTCCAACGACGAAATCCAGAAGTCGGTCAAAGTGATCTCCGGTGGTGAGCAAGGCCGCATGTTGTTCGGCAAGCTGATCCTGCAAAAGCCGAACGTGCTGATCATGGACGAACCGACCAACCACTTGGACATGGAATCCATCGAGGCGCTGAACCTGGCGCTGGAAAACTACCCGGGCACGCTGATCTTCGTCAGCCACGACCGCGAGTTCGTATCGTCCCTGGCAACCCGCATCATCGAGTTGAGCCCAAGCGGCGTGATCGACTTCAGCGGCACCTATGACGACTACCTGCGTAGCCAGGGCGTAGTCTTCTAAGAGCGCCCTTAGCTTTCAAGGCAATCAGATCCAAATGTGGGAGGGGGCTTGTTCCCGATCGCGGTGTTTCAGTCAATAGATCTGTTGGCTGACACTCTGCGATCGGGAGCAAGCCCCCTCCCACATTGGTTAGAGCAGTGGCATCATGGCCGTACCGCCCGCCAGCGAATGAGCACCCATGCCTGCCGCCCCCTCCTCCCTGTCGATCACCCTGCAGATCGTCTCCATCGTGTTCTACACCTTCATCGCCTTTATCTGCATCGGCCTGCCGATTGCAGTGATTCCAGGCTATGTGCACGAACAACTGGGTTTCAGCGCAGTTGTCGCCGGGGTCACCATCGGTTCGCAATACCTGGCCACGCTGCTCAGCCGCCCAATGGCCGGGCGGATGTCGGATAGCGTCGGCACCAAGCGTGCGATCGTGCTGGGCCTGGCCGGCATCCTGATCAGCGGCGTGCTGACCTTTATCGCCACCCTGGTGGAGAGCCTGCCAGCCTTGAGCCTGGGCATTCTGATCGTCGGTCGCCTGTTGCTGGGCGTGGCCCAGGGCCTGATTGGCGTGGGCACCATCAGTTGGTGCATGGGCGCGGTAGGCACTGAACACACCGCCCGCTCGATCTCCTGGAATGGCATTGCCTCCTACGGCGCCATTGCCGTTGGTGCGCCGGTCGGCGTGGTGATGGTGGCGGAATATGGCTACACCAGCCTGGGAATTGCCCTGGCGGTGCTGGCGGGGTTGGGGCTGGTGCTGATCCGCAATAAACCGTCGGTGCCGGTGGTGCGCGGTGAACGGCTGCCGTTCTGGGCAGTGTTCGGGCGAATCGCACCGTTCGGCACCAGCCTGTGCCTGGCATCGATTGGCTACGGCACGCTGACGACCTTCATTACCCTGTACTACCTCAATCGTGGCTGGAGCGGCGCGGCGTATTGCCTGACGGTATTTGGCGTGTGCTTTATTCTCTCGCGCCTGATGTTCATTTCTGGCATCAGCCGGTTTGGTGGGTTTACCGCCGCCATCGCCTGCATGAGCATCGAAATCCTGGGCCTGACGCTACTATGGCTGGCACCGTCCACCGGCGTCGCCTTGATCGGTGCCGGGCTGACCGGCTTTGGCCTGTCGCTGGTGTACCCGGCGCTAGGGGTTGAAGCCATCAAGCAAGTGCCGGACAGCAGCCGAGGTGCGGGGCTGAGTGCCTATGCGGTGTTTTTCGACCTGGCGCTGGCGATTGCCGGGCCGTTGATGGGCGCCGTGGCGTTGAACCTCGGCTACGGCTGGATCTTCTTCTGCGCCGCGTTGTTGTCGGTCAGCGCACTCGCCCTGACCGTACTGCTCAGGCGCCGCGCCTACTGATCAGCCGTCTGCAGGCCGGCACGCGTCGCCTCACCGAGGGTCCGGCTGAAAAAGCGCCCGGCTTCAGAGACCATATCGCGGTGAATACCTTCGCGGTCGACGCCATCGGCATCGGTGCAGATGCCTGGCATTGTCGCCAGTTGATCGCTGTCGCATGGCGCCATGAATACAAAGTGCCCTGCCCCGGCCAACAGCTTGAAGTCCGGTGGCTCTGGCAGTTTACGCGCCAGGGCGGCAGCGTTTTTGTCCACCGCCACCAACTGGTCGCCATCGCCACTGTAGAGCAACACCGGCACGTGCACATCGGCCAGAGTGTGGCGGCCGAACATCAGGCTCAGTGGCGCCATCAGCATCAAGGCATGGATGCGTGGGTCAGCCTGGGGCTGCAAGTCGTCGCGGTCGACCACCAACTCGCCCTTGGTGGTGCAGGCATCGCGGTCCTCGGGGCGTTGCTGGCAGTAACGGCGCAGGCGCTCGAAATCCGGCTTGGCGCCCGCCAGGATCAGCGCGGTTTCGCCACCGGCCGAATAGCCGATGACACCAATTTGATCGACATCCACAAAGGGCGACAGCATCGGATCGGCCAGGGTCGCGGTGATCGCCTGGGAGATCTGGATCGGCCGGCCATACAGATTACTTACAGTGCCCAGGCGGCTATGGTCCTTATAGTTGTCGCCAGGGTGCAGGACCGCCACCACCACAAATCCCTTGCGCGCCAGTGACGTGGCCAAATCATGCAAGGCCAGGGGCGTGCCGGTATTGCCATGGGACAGCATCAGCATGGGAAAACGGCCAATGGCAACCTTGGCGTCTTCACCGGCCGCGACCTGATAGGCGCCCAGTGGCGTGGTGCGTTCGGTATCGGTGGAAGGGTAAAACGCAATGGCCTTCATCGGCTGCGAATCCAGCGGGTCAAGCACGCTCATGCGATGAAACCCCACACTCCAATGCGGGTGCGGTGCCGGTGCAGCGTGCACTGAAATCAGGCCGCCAAACAGGGACAGAATCAAAACAGCACCAAGACGCATCATGGGGATGTCCACCTTTGCTGCGTAAGAACCGGTATGTCGAATAAAAGTCCAGGTATCGGATCCCTATCTGCATAACCTGTGCATAACCTGGGCCACAAACGAAAAAACTCCGTACTCCGCTCGCGCCCAGGCGATCAGAATACAGAGTTTAGGCGCCCGGCTTCAGAATGAAACCGGGTAACGGCTTAATTTACACAAGCCTTACGCCGCAGCGAACAACTGCTGGTTGATCCGCACGTTGGCATCGTTCAACGCTTTGCTGCGCGCTTCATCACCGTAGGCCAAGCCTTCAGCGCGAACGATTTCAATATTGGTGATGCCGAGGAAACCGAACAGCAGTTTCAAGTAGCCTTCATGGGCAGCGCCAGATGCCTGATCCGCGTGCAAGCCACCGGCCGTGGACACGATAATCACCTTCTTGTTACCGCACAGGCCTTCAGGGCCGGCTTCGGTGTAGCGGAAGGTCTGGCCGGCAACCGCGATGCGGTCGATCCAGGCTTTCAACTGGGTGGGAATGGTGAAGTTGTACATCGGCGCGCCTACCACTATGGCATCGGCGGCGAGGAATTCAGCCAGCGACGATGCACTCAGTTCGGCCTCGTGCTTTTGCGCGGCATCGCGCAGTTCGGCCGCGGTGCCCAGTGCACCCAGGGTAGCGCCGGAGAAGTGGTTGATGCCTTCGCTGGCCAGGTCACGGTAAGTCACTTGCACACCCGGTTCAGCCGCTTGCCATGCCTTGACCACACCGGCACTGAGTTGGCGGGAAGCCGAGTTGTCGCCGAGGATGCTGGAATCGATATGCAGTAGTTTCATGGTGGGTCTCCGAGGTGGGATCGACAGTGGCGATCAGATGGTGGTGATGCTACACATGAAACCAATGAGCGATTAGATGACTGAAATATGATTGTTTGTTCTATCAGTGAGACAATGCATCAGCGAGATGATTATTGTCGTGCCCCTGTTGTGCGGTAGACACCCTGCTCTCATTGAGAAAAATCTGCTGCGGCAAGGTGAAATTGCGCAGCGCCAGCAACGCCAGCGGCCCGGTGCTCATTTCGGTGCGCAGGTTCCAGGTGAGGTCCAGGCCATCCGGGGCCTTGAGGACCATGCGAAAGCGGCTGTCGCCGTCGTCCAGCGGGGTGAGCGTGGCTTTTTCCAGCAGGCGGATCAGGCCCCAGGTGCCCTCGAAATCACCGAACAGGCGCTCGCCGCTCTGCACGCTGGTCCAGCTCAAACTCGCCCCCGGATCGTCGCTGAAACCCGGCCAGTTGAAGCGCTGCCATGCCTGGCGCTGGTTGAAGTACTGGTGCTCTTCGCCATTGAGGATGAAGTTGGTCTGCACCACGTTGCGCGACGGCCTCCCCTGCAATTCGAAGCTCATGCCCATGCCGCCGTCGGTGTACATCACGTCGGCCAATTGGCTGAGCTGGTTGATCGCCGCCAGAAATTGCGGGTTGAAGCGCAGCCCCTGACTGTGGCGCGGGTCGGCCACCCAGCGGCTGCCTTCCTTGCGCAGCACGCCGCCCAGTTGGTTCTGCAAAAACTGCTCGATGCGCCCGGAGTCGGCGCGGATCATCTGCCCCAGCATTGGCAGCGAGGCGTCGCTGGTGGTGTTGGCAAACGGATAACGCCCGGCGAACGCGCCCTGCCAGTCGGTAACGATTGCCCGCCGCCACTGGTTGTTGAGCCCTGCCGCCGAAGGTTGCAGCACCCGCTGCCAGGCTTGCGCCAGCGGCTGCACGAACAGCGTCTGGCCGACCACGCCCCACTCCGCGCCCAGGCTGGCGGCGATCAGGCTGCCGTAGGACTGGGTGTCGGTAAGGTCCACGCTCTTACCCTGGAACACCGTCTGCGCCAGGGCCTGGGTCATTTCCCGCGGGTCGGAGGCACTGCTCACTTGTTGCAGTTTCAGGCGCACCCGCGTCACGCGGGTGAGGAAGGCCTGCAAGCTCAGGCGCTCGCTGTCGGCCTTGCCTTCGGCGTCCTTGCCAAGCAGGGTCAACAACGGCCCGAAGGTGCCCTCCAGTGGGCTGCGCGGCACCTGGCTCTGCTGGTCGATCAACGGCACCTTGTCCTGGTCGAGCAAGTCTTTGGCCGACTTCATCAGCGAGTCGGCCAAGGCTTGCGTGCGCGTGCCGGCCTGGCCCTGGTAAGCCAAGGTGTTCATCAGCGCGATCAATGGCGACTGGCGTACATCGGTCATCAGGGTCAACTGGTCGATCACATCGCCCATGCCCTCGGCCTTGCGCCAGCGCAGGCTGTTGAGAAAGTCCAGCCAGGCACTGGCGTAGTCCTGGAAGTAACGCTCGGTGAGTTGCTCCTTGAGCATCTGCGGAGTCAGCTCGCTGGCGATATCGGTCTGACTGTCGCTGAGCACCCAGTCGATTTCCTCACGGCGTGCTTCGGCGATCTCATCGATGGCCTGACGCACCCGGCCTTCCCACGCCTGCCGGGTAAACACCCCCGCTACGCTGGCCGTGGTGGTGAACAGCGCCGAGGCATCGGTTTCGCCAACCATGCCGTGCAGGCTCAACGCCGGGTATTGATTGGCCGCAATGTCGAGCACTTTGCGATACAGCGCGGCCTGCGCATTGCGCTGGCCCAACTGGCTGAGCAACACCTGGCGGGCCTGGGCCACCAGCGCCGGGTCGGCCTTGATCGCCCAGTCCGGGTGCGCCGCCAACTGCTCACCATAGAAACCCCACAAGACCGGCGACAACCCTTGCCAAAGCCCCGTCGACACGCCGCTGCGCGCCGGTTCGGCGTTTACCAGCGCCTTGCGTAAAAAGGTGGCGTCGGCCTTTTGCGGCCGGGCCAGCATCAGGTACGCCTTCAAGTTCTCATAAGCCCCAGCAGCAGCCCCCGCACGCTGTTCGCTGCCGGGCGGCAAGGCGATAAACGCCTTGAGCCGGCCCTGCAGGTTGGCCACCACCGGGTCGCGCATCAAACGATTATTGGCCTGCACGTAATGCGGCCACACTGCCGCCAGCAGGTTCTGGTTTTGCTCCAGGCCGAAGCGCTGATACCACGGCACGCCGTTTTTGGCGCGGTAATCCAGGCGCGCCAGTTCACGGGTCAGATCGTTGAGCGCGGTCAACTGCACGTCGCCGCTGCCGGGCTGCTGCAAGGCCGCTACCGAACGCTCGACCTCGCCAATCTGCACGCGGTTGGTCACGAACGACAACAACAAACCCGCGCCCCACATCAGCGCCAGGCCCAACACCAACGCATACCCGACGCGCACCACGCCCCAGCCCAAACGCCGAGCCGTGCGATTATCGTCGAGCACACCCTGCCACGGGGTAGGCGCGGACCAGTCGTGGTTTTTTGAAGCAGACTTTAGCGGCGCTACCGGCAAGCTGAACCACAGCCCACGCAACGGCACTCCCCGAGCAAAATCGGGCGTCAGCGGCTCCAGCACCTGCCGCCAACGGGCAATTCCCTTGGCCTGCAAATCACGCGACAACCGCAGCAGAAAATCGTGGGCCAATATCTCATTCATCTGCCCCAGCCCGGCGCGGCGCAACGGCGTGAGCAACTCGGTCAAATGCTCCTGCAGTTCCTGCGCACTGAAACGCTCGGGCAATACACAGCCCACCGGTTGCACCGCACGGCCGGTTTGCTCCCAGGTGCTGGCGCACACTTGCCAGAGGTACAAGGGCAACTGCCAGCCTACGTGATGCGCCAAGCGTTTCAACTGGCGCACGCCAGTGGCCATCGCGGCATCGTCGGCGGCCTGGGTGTTGTCCAAGGCCCAGACCACGCCGTCCAGGGAGCGCCAGCGGCTCAGGCCGGACCAGTGTGCGGTGAAGGTTTGCTCCAGGGATTCGTGGGCGTTGCCGCCCCACAGCAGGACTGTGCCTTGGCCTTCCAGCCAGTGTTGGGTGGTGAGGTTGGGGGCGATGGCTTCGACGGTGGTGGGGTTGCCGATGATGAGGAGGAGGCGGACTTTTTGGCGCCAGAAGAAACCGTGTTGCTCGCGTAGGTGATTACGTAAGGCCTTAACCCGATCAGCACCGTCATCGGTCGGTGGCGGGCTCAACGTTGAGCCCGGAATTGACGGAGCCACCCCCACCACCCGTTCAGCCTGACGAACAGCCAGGCGATCCCAGGCCAGCAGCACCACCGGGCATAACCAGCAGAGCGCGAACCACACACCCAGCCCCCACAACGCCAGTTGCTTGAGCGGCAACTGCGGCCAGCCCAACGCGTCGCCGCCCAAGCCATATACCAGGCAGCCCAACAGCACCAGCAGGGTAATGAGCAGCAAATAGCCGAACCCCACACGCGCCAACGAACCTTTCCCCAAGTCCTTAACTATTGCCATAAGGCACCGCCACTCCAATCGCCAACCGTTTATTTGCATCCTGACTCAACCAACCACAGGGCTGCCCCGCCGCACCGGCTTGAAGCAATGCCAGGGACATCCCGATAAACGGTGCCAGATCCCCCAACACACCCCACTGCCCGGCCAACTGATGCTCCGCCGCCGACCAACCGCCCTCCACGAAAGCGTCCTGGCTGGCTTTATCCAGCGCCAGGCAGTCGGGGGGTGGTTGTTCCAGCCCGGCATAACGTTGCATCTGGGCGCAGAGTTCGACGGACGCGCCATCGGCCAGGTATTCGCCTCGGTGCAGCAGCTGTCGGCCGTGTCGGCTGACTCGCCAGAGAAACCCTGCTTCGCCGGGCAGTTCATCCTCTTCGGCGCTCTCCACCGACACCACGCCAGCGCACAACAGCCAATCGCCGTCGCCATGACAATCGCGGTGAAAGGTCTCAATCAGTTCGTCCAAATCAGCAAGACTCCTTAAAGGCAGACGGGCCTTGGGCACCCCCACTCCCGATCGAGCCAGCGCCTCCACGAATGCCACCTCACTGTTCTCATCCCCAACCCACGCAATCGCCCGCAATTGCGCCTCGCATCCCGAGCGTTCAGGAATTGCCTCGGCCAAACGGGCCAGATGCCGCGCCAGCGCCGGAGTCCGATCGCTGACTCCGGTTAACGCCAGTGGGCAGCGCAGCACCGGCTGTGTCACGTCGGGTATAGCCAACGGCTTCGACAGCGGAACATTGCGCATCAGATTCAGGTAGTTCTCTTGCTCATCCCCCGCCGGCCCCAATAACACAACGTCCTGCACGGGCAGGCCCAAAGAGCGCCGTTGCCACCACGCCTGCGTGGCGGTTTCCAGGACGCGCAGGTACACCGTGCGGTCAAACAAAACGATCTGCCACACCAGCACCCGTACCGCCAAAACCAACGCCCAGCACAGCGGCAATACCGCGCTCCAGAGCAACAATTGCAGGCGCGATTGGTCTTCGGGCCACAGCATCAGCAAAGCGGCAGACTGCGCCCCAACCAGCAACAGCAGTGCCAGCCACCAGCCGCGCCAGCGCGGTACGCCCGGCTCAACGAAGTCGGGATATTCAGGCGGACGGTTCATGGCGCAACAATCATCGAGGTGGCCGCCAACGTGCTCACCAACTGGCAACCACAGGCGCAACGATGCCCGTCCAACGCCACCGCCTTGCCGTCCATGGTCGAGCCCGAGGCCCCCTCGACAATCCGGTTGATGCCGTGCAAGTTGCAGCGCACTTGATCACCCACACAGGCAACCGGCTTGCCGAATGCCAGGTAATGCCCTTGCAGTACTTCCCCACCGAAGGGCCGCAATGGGTCCCCCATACGAACAATGGGCATCATGCGACCACCTCCTTCACTTGCTCGACCAAGCCACCAGTGCGCTTGAGGTAGGCCAGCATGTTCTGCATGCGCAACGCCTCTTCGCCCTCGATAATCGCTTGCTTCTGCTGGGCAACCACCTCGCCGACCGCCAAGGTGGGTTGCAGGATTTTCTCCGCCCCAGGAAGGAACGGCTCTACCTCGCCACTGACGGCGTTGATCACTTGGTAACCCACCGCCGCCGCGCCTAATGTGCCGGCCGCACCTTTCCAGCCATGGCGACGGATCTTGTACACACCGCCCAATGCCAGGGCGATGCCCACCACACGTCCCGCCACTACCACCGGAGTCACGCGTTTGTTGGTCGTGTCGCCGAAATACACCATGCGGTAGCGGAAGTAGTCGCCCCATAACTCCCGCGAACTTAATAAGTTGTGCAAGAACCAGGCACGTGAGTCATGCACGTGATCGTCAAACAGCGCGACCACCGCTGCCATGTGGGGCGAGTCGCTGACCCGGTATTTGTTAATGCCGACTTCAACGAACAACTCCTTTGCACGCGCCTCCCCTTCGGCCTTGATCCGTGCATATTCTTGCTGTTCGTCGTCGTCATTGAGCAGGTACACCGTGTCCCTGAGCGCCACATCGACGATCCACCCCGCCACACTGGTCTGATCGCGCCGCCAACCTTGATAATCGTGCTCGAACTCCTTGGCAGCTTCGCGGATTTGTTGTTGGTCTATTACCGGCTCGTAAGAGGGCGGTGCGGCAGTGCCCAGCAGAAGCTGAGCTTCATTCTCCTGACCACGAGCCTCCATGCGCTTGCGTTTGGCTTCGGCGATCTGGCTATCACGGGACTGCTTTTCTGTTATCTGCTGCGACGCATTGGTATCTTTTGCATCGCCGTAGAAGGGTTCATTGACGTAACTGCCACGGGCCAGGCGCTCGATGCGCCAGCCGGTCAGCCAGGCCAATTGCGCGCTCATGGCGTCTTCGAGGGGGCGGCCGAGGCGCAGGGCTTCGGTGTTGGAAGGTGTTTGTGGGGTGGCTTCTTCGGTCAGGCCCAGGGTGGTGCGCCAGGCGTTGAAGCGGTCGATGAGTACCTCCTTAAGAGCAAACTCATAGTCTGTCTCTGCCGACATGCCACGTGACGGCGCAACCTGTCGTAGCTCATCCGGCACTACAGACTCTGGCACGGTCAACGGCGCACCGGCCGCAAACGCCTCCGCATACAAGTCATGCAGCACAATCTGCGACAGCAACTCGCCCCAGCCTCCTCGGGCCTTGCCCTGATCATTTTGTGGGTAACCACCGCCCACATCCGAGTGCACACCCGGGTAGATAACCTCGCGTGCATAAGGGGGGTAACTACCATCGGCATAACGGATCGAATCCAGGGGGAAGCACAGGCGCTGTTCATGGGCGGCGACAAAGTGCCGACACACCTTGATCCAGCCAGGGAATTTTTTGATATCGGGTAGTGCTTGCGTGCCATCGGCCCAGTCCATATGCCCCTCGGCAAAAGGCGCAGCACGGGCGCTGCCCACTGAGGCCACGGTGTCCAGCAGGCCAAGGAATTCGATGCTCAGCGGTAGCCCCAGCAGGTTCTGTTTCGAGGCCTCGACGTCTTGCGGCGGATCGAGCAATTCGCTCAGCCAAGTGATGAACGTCCGGGCTTCGGCCGCACCACGGGAAAAGCCATAGACGAATAATTTGATACCCAGTACCTTGCGCTGCGCGGTTGCCACCTTGCTGCGCAAGGGTTCCAGCAGTGAGGCCATGGCTTCACGTCGGCTGCTTCTGCCTAAGGTCGTTAACGGCCAGGTGGTGGACATTGATTTGATCTTGGACTGCATCGTCTTCAAGGACAGTTCATCTTTCGTCAAGGCAACGGACAAGGCGTTGACTACTTGCAGCAGCCCCCAATTGATCCGGTCTTCGCCCCGGTTGGCGAACGCCAACCCAAACGTACTGAAATCCAACTCACCAATTTCCGGAAAAGGGGTGCCGACGCCGGGAATGTAAAAACCAAAGTAACCGTTTTCAGGCCGATCCAAGCTGGCATGGTAGAGGCGGGCAATATTGGTCGGATGGGGCGGTTCGGCCTTACGCGTATCATAAGGCTCGTTATTGTTAGTGCCATCAAAGAACAGGCTGATATGTAGGCTGCGTGCGCAGGTAGAAGCACCACGAATGCCACGTTGAGCGTTTAATTCCTGACGGTATCTTTCCGTCTCGGCAGTCTGAAGGTAGTAATTTTTCATTACCATCTGTTGATCATGAGGTAGTCGACCCTCCTTTGGAAAGAAGGCCGGCACAAAGACCGATTCAGCACTATTTACTTCGGACATACGGCGGGCTCCTTCATTACTTGCGGCTCTTTAATTGGGTATCCAGGTTGGCCATAAGCCATACAAGCGGTTGTAACCTTAATCTGATTACAAGGCAAAAAATGGACCTTTAAAGAGCACAGACTTTCTGTTTCGTAAGATGGGAGATCGACAATGGCGCTGTGCTGTTGGTAATTTGCTTTATGTTTGGCATAAGCTTCTTCATCAGGTCCATACCCGGATGTCTTACGTTTGAGCCTCGCATATGGATCAGGATCAGTTTCCCACTCTACCTTAAACTTCAACCCCGGCTGCCAATGCCTTGGCAACATCACACAACAAGCCCCTCCCCCATAACCATATGGCGAAATATTTCTCCCACCATATCCATTCACGGAAAAATAATTGATCGCTGCTGATGTATGATTGACTCCATTCAAGTTGCCTGCCAGGAACTTTGACTCTCCCACCGAGCACCCTGCCAACAATAAGAGCAATAAACCGCTAGCCCATTGACACACCCCACTACCTTTTAAATAGCTCATTCCCCGCTCCTTATTTATGCTTGAGTTCGGTACGAAAAATGCCTGCATCAAGCATCTTTCGTTCAGAACTTTTTGCGGCCCCGCTTTCAAGTAGGTCCAAACTGGTGCGATGGAGGCGGGCAATATTGGTTGGATGGGGCGGTTCGGCCTTATGCGTACCATAAGGCTCGTTATTGTTAGTGCCATCAAAGAACAGACTGATATGTAGGCTGCGTGCGCAGGTAGAAGCACCACGAATGCCACGTTGGGCATTCAATTCCTGACGGTGATCTTCCGCCTCGGCAGTTTGTAGATAATAATTGTTCATTACCATCTGTTGATCATGAGGCAGTCGTCCCACCTTGGGAAATAAGGCTGGCGCATAAACTGACTCAGCGCTATTCACTTCGGACATACGGCGGGCTCCTTCATAACTTGAGGCTCTTTGATTGGATATCCGGGTTGACCATAAGCCATACAAGCAGTCGTAAGCTTAATCTGATTACAGGATAAAAAATGAACCTTTAAAGAGCACAAACTTTCTGTCTCATAAGACGGGAGATCGACTATGGTACTGTGCTGTTGGTAGTTCGCTTTGTGCTTAGCATAAGCTGCTCGATATGCATCGGTTCCTAGTGCCGGCAATCGCACATTAGGATTTGGATCAGTTTCCCATTCCACCTTAAGTTTCAGTCCGGGCAGCCATTGCCTTGGCAACATCACGCAGCACATCCCTCCACCATCACCAAAAGGACTGACATTCCCCCCCCCATAGCCATTCACAGAGAAATGATTAATAGCGGCTGACGTATGGTTGACTGCGTTTAAGTTACCTGCCAAGAATTTTGACTCTCCCGCCGAGCACCCTGCCAGCAACAACAGCAATAACCCGCCAATCAACTGACACATCCCACTGCATTTTAAATAGCTCATTCCCCGCTCCTTATTTATGCTTGAGTTCGGTACGAAAAATGCCTGCATCAAGCATCTTTCGTTCAGAACTTTTTGCGGCCCCGCTTTCAAGTCGGCCCAAACTGGCGCGATGGAGGCGGGCAATACTGGTTGGATGGGGCGGTTCGGCCTTACGCGTATCATAAGGCTCGTTATTGTTAGTGCCATCAAAGAACAGGCTGATATGTAGGCTACGTGCGCATGTAGAAGCACCACGTATGCCACGTTGGGCATTTAATTCCTGACGGTAATTTTCCGCCTCAGCAGTCTGTTGATAATAATTGTTCATTACCATCTGTTGATCATGAGGTAGGCGCCTTTCCTTAGGAAATGAGGCCGGCACATGAACTGATTCAGCGCTGTTTACTTCGGACACACGGATGGCCCCTTCATTTCCAGAGGTTCCTTGATAGGACTATTGGGCGATGGATATGCCCAGCAGGACGTGGAAACCTTGATTTGATTACATGGCAAGAAATGCACTTCCAAGGCGCACAACCTGTCTTCGTAAGGTGGCAGATCTACGATGGCGCTGTGTTTTCCATAATTGGCTTCATGCCTAGCCAACGCAGCCTCATCGAAATTAAATCCATCAGGTTTACGCTTAATTTTTTCGTAAGGGTCTGGATCAGTTTCCCACTCCACCTCGAATTTCAGCCCAGGCTGCCATTGCCTCGGCAACATCACACCCCCCATCCCTCCCCCATAACCAAAAGGGCTGACATTCCCCCCTCCAGAGCCATTCACAAAAAAATGATTAATAGCCGCCGAAGTATGATTAACCGCCTTCAAACCACTGCCCAAAAACTTTGGCTCTCCTATGGAGCATCCTGCCAGCAGCAAAAGAAAGCCCCCTCCTATCCACTGGCCTAACATGAAAGTCTTTAATATACGCATCAACTCAGCTCTTCCTGACGGTTAAATTCCGTACAAATTCATTGCAAAAACACCGGCACTGCTCAACAACCAACTAACCGCTTCAGCCAGGCCTATCGTCGCTGCCCAAATGCAGCCTTGCGTATAGTTTCAAGTCACCAAAGTAATTATCTCGACTCGCTTGAAGCACCATGCGATAGCACCGTGCAAAACACTGTTCATGGGAAAGTTCAGGAAACTTCTCCCTGGCAACACCAAGCAAACTGTGCGCATCGCTGATGCTGCCCAGCCGGTCAAATTGATCGTCTGTCATTGCAATAGCGGTCGATGTTGCTGTCGCCAGTTGATTCGAACGATAGGTGCCAGGCTGCCAGACAGGCTGCTGGTCTCGGTCCAACCAGGTCCAGAACAGCGCTACACGCAGAAATTGCTCTTTTTGCTCAGCGTTCAATACGCTTGCCAACAACGTCGGCATCACGCGCGGGTCGTAAAAGCGCAGCAACCCAGATTGGCCTCCCCACTCAAGCTGTGACAGCCCCTGAAGAGCCTTGGCCAAGGCATCAAAGGGGATGGGGGAAATCAACAGCATGAGGCGTGGCAAGGGCCCTGCTTGTTCAATCAACTCTTCCAGCCAGGCCTTATGACGCCAGTTGTCGAGGCTGATTCGCATCAGGATAGGTGCCTGTGTCAACAGTGACTCTTCCGGCATTCCACTGAACAAAGAAAACCAGGACATGCTCGATTGCAGAAGATGCAAGCCCGGTAATATCGAAACGTCCCAGGCTGCCTGGTCGACCAGTACATCGACGTGCCCCACGTTCGCGGCGCCGCACAGGCTTTCCACTTGCGCGATCCAGTGTGCGTAACGTTCTTGCATTTCTCTCTCCTTAGATGGCGGTACGCATGGCAGCGCCCGCCCCTTCCCCTTGAGCTATTTTCAGGCACTCCTCACACACCGACTTGGGCAACTCAGGCATCGGGAAACTCTGGCTGGTGGTGGTTTCCCACACATGCTGCCCCTTCAGGTTGAGCATGCCGGGGGTGTGGATATCGATGGTGCCGGCCGGGTTGATACGGATGTAGCCGCCGCCACAACCCAAGGTGATGCCATTTTTGGCGGTCAGTTGCAGATGCCCCTGCACCGATTGCACGGTGATGTTTTGCTGGGCGATCAGGTTCAGCAAATCGCCGTGGGACTCGATTTCCAATGGGCCTTTGCCCGAGACCAGGCGCAGGCCTTCCTGTTGGGCCAACAGTGAGATGGCCTGATTGGCCTGGATAGACAGGCGTTGAGCGGCGGCCAGGTTGATTTCATCGTTGCTTTGCACGTACAGCGCTTCACCGCTTTTGAGCAGCAGGCTGGCGGGGGTTACCGCGCCGATGCCTTTGGGGGCGCTGAGCAGGATGGCCGGGGCAGTCAGGTCTTTGGCGTCTTTTTGCAACTGTTGCAGGCCATCGATGGCGGGCTCGCGGCTGTGGTGGGCGCGGGCGATTTCCTGCCAGTCGGCGATTTGTTGTTTTGCGCCCTGGACCTGGCTGGTGGCCGGTTGCATGGCCAGGACATCACCCTGCGCCTTGCCTTGCTCATCCGCACTGATAAACAACCCCTTCCCACCCCGAATCGCGCCCCAACCATCAGTGCGCAGTTCAAAGCCCTCCCCGCGTTTTTTCTTCTCAGCATCCACCAAATGCCCCAGATTCAACTGGCTCTTGCCACTGTGCTCAGTACTGAGCTTGACGTGCTCCTGCCCGCGCAAGTCTTCCATGCGCAGCTTATTGTTGGCTGGCGTGCGCAGCACGTTGCGCGTGTAGTCGCGTTTACCCAACGTCACGTGATCGACGTGTTGGCTGTCGTGCAACGCGTGGGCGATATAAGGCCGGTCGGGGTCGCCTTGTTCGAAGGCGATGGCGACTTCGGTACCGGCCAGCAGTGGCAGGTGCAGGCCGTGGGTGTCGCCGGCGTAGGGCCGGGCCAGGCGTAGCCAGAGGCTTTCTTCGCCGGGTTTCCAGGTGTCGCGGTCGAACAGGAAGTGGACTTTGTAGCGGCCTTCGAGGTCGATGTGGCCGTAGGGGTCGTGTTCTTTGGGGCTGGTGACGCGGGCCGGGACGGTGCCGGCGATTTGCGGTTTGGGCAGCAGCGCTGGGCGAAAGCACACGGTTTCTGAATACGGGATGGCCTGGAAGCTGGCTTCAAAACTGCGGTCGCGGGCGGCGTGGGTGGTGACCTGGGTGATGACCGCGCCGGGGGCGAAGGCGTTGGGCGCGCCGCCGGAGATTTTCAGCACTTGGCCCGGGGTCAGGCTGGGGCTGCTGCTGATGCCACTGAGTTGGGTCTGGCCATTGAGGTAGCGTTCGTGGCGCAGGCGCGCGTAGAAGTAGCCGCTTTCACTTTGCAGGTCTTCGTCCTGGTCGTAGCGGTCGCCGATGAGGTTGTAGGGCTCGGCGTAGTGGTAGGCCTCGCCGTAGGTGCCTTTGGCGCCACGGCTTTGGTCAATGTCGCCGTCGAGGTAGGCGTTGGCGACGCGGTGGTGGTAGGCGCGGATGTTGACGTGTTGCTCCACCACCTTGTGGTTCGATTGCAGGCGCCATACGCCGTCTTCGCCGCTGCTGTTCATGCCCGATTGCGGGCGGTACGGCAGTTGCACGTCGAACTGGTAGTGGCGCTGGTCGTCGTGGAATTCCACCACGTCGATGTTCAGGCGTTCGTCGCGGGTGAAGCGGTACCAGATGCCGACTTCGGCCAACAGGCGCGAGATGAAGGCCAGGTCGCTTTCGTCGTACTGCATGACTTGTTCGCGCTTGGGGTATTCGCGTACCAGGTTGAAGAGGAAGTCCTGGCCTTCGAAGTCGTGGCGGCTGCGCAGGATGCTTTCGACGATCTGCGGCACCGACTGGTGTTGGTAGATGCGAAATTGTTTGCCGCGAGCGAGCAAGGCCAGGCGCGGTTCGAGGGTAATTTCGTAGCGGGCTTCGTCGAGGGAGCCGGACAGGCGTTTGAAGCCGGTGACCACGCCGTGCAAGGTGCGCAGTGGCTTGACCGGGGGCACCTCAATGCCTACCGCCTTGAGTGCGGCCATGCCAGGGTTTAGGCCGGGACCGTGCAGGCTGAAGTTGGCGTCTTTGCCCAGCACGCTGTCGGCACTGAGGTCGCCGTCGATGCAGGTGAATTCGACGCGGTAGTTGAACGGCTGGCTCAGGCCTTGGTGGCCTTCGAAGGCCAGCACGTCGAGCACCGCGGCCACGTTGCGAACCGTGAGTTTGTGCCGGCTGTGGTCGAAGAAGGTGCGCAGTTCGTTAAGCATATGCAAGTCTCCATGACAGTTGGCACAACCTTGACCCCGCCGCTATTACGTGTCCGTTAGCAGAGCAACGAAGTCATGTGTCGCACCGAAACAGAAGCTATTCCTGACGTTATTGCGCCCTCATAGCCATGAGTTAAAGAGGTAACTTTCAACGTGTTTTAAGTGAGGTCAACCATGCGTATCTACCGTGAAGGTTTCTGCGCGAGATCGAATCCTCTGCACAACATAAGAGACCGGCAACCATTCGCTGGGGACGCTTAATTCAGGCGCTCCCGGCGCCTCCCGTCATTTTTAGCCTGAGAAGCGTCCTGCGAGGATGCTGATTAAACCTAATGTTTAAAGAGTATTGCATTGAGTTTTAAAAAAGATCAAGACGTCATACACAGTCACATATCAGAAGTGTCTCGCCTGGAGATATCAAAGGATCACAACACACAAGGAAATTTCCTACATCACTGTGCAGCTATTTCGGATAGGCAATTATTCGATCACGCAAAATATCGTGCTTCATACTCTTACTCCTACAACAGGCGGAGAAAAATTATCGCTTTTTAAGTTGAAAGTCTTAATTAAACATCCTACACATTTGGCTACCCGTCCTAATAAATAGCGAAATTTGTATAGGCACCGTTGAGCAAAAAACATTGAAAAGTATTTCAAGGAAACTTGCAGGATTGCCGTGTCGAGAAAAAGCGTGCTGTTTCAAATCACGCAACCAGCACTCGCCCCCTCCCACGAAGCGCTTGCTTTTCGGGGTGGATTTACACGCGCCACACGTGGATAGTTCGTCCCACTGACAGGACAATAGGCCGACCATGCAAGACCTTAACGATCTCTACTATTTCGCCAAAGTGGTCGAAGCCGGTGGTTTCGCCGCGGCGGGCCGGCTATTGGGGATACCCAAGTCCAGGCTGTCGCGGCGCATTGCCGAGCTCGAAGAACGCCTGGGAGCGCGCTTGCTGCAACGCACTACCCGGCAATTGACGCTGACTGCCGTGGGCGAACGTTATCTGCGCCATTGCCAGGCGATGTTGCTGGAAGCGGAGATGGCCGATGAGGCGGTGGCCAGCATGTCCAGCGAGCCGCGTGGACGCCTGCGGGTCACGTGTCCGGTGGGTCTGGCCCAGCAGATTCTGCCGGAACTGGTGGCCGGCTTTCTGGCCGCGCACCCGTTGGTGCAATTGGACATGACCTTGGTCAATCGCCGTGTCGACCTGGTCGCCGAAGGCATTGACGTGGCGCTACGCGTGCGAGAGTTGGGCGACGAAGACCCGCTGCTGGTCACCAAACGCTTGCGCCAGGCGCATACCGTATTGGTCGCCAGCCCCGGCTTCATGCGTGATCGGCAAGTCGAAACCCTGGAAGACCTCAAACAACTGCCCATACTCGGTGCACTTGAGGCGGACCGCATGGTGCACCAACGCATTATCGACCCACAGGGCAACGCCCATGAGTTGGTGATGGAGGCCCGCCTGGGCATCGAAGACTTTATCGTGCGCAAGACCAGCGCGCTACTCGGCGTCGGCTTCACCGTGCTGCCGATGATGTATTGCGAAGAGGAACTGGCCAGCGGCCGCCTGGTGCAGCTGCTGCCGCAGTGGTCGTTGCCGGGCGGCTGGTTGCAGGCCGTGTACCCGCATCGGCGCGGCGTGCTGCCGGCGATCCGCGCGTGGATCGACTATCTGGAAGAAGGCTTCAAAGGCTGTGGAGATCGATTGTTATGAGCATGACTGAAGCACAAGTGGCCGCGTTCTGCCTGACCCTGCCCGGTGCGCGGGAAGATTATAAGTGGGGCGGCGTGCGCGTGTTCTCGATTGCCGGCAACAAGATGTTCGCCTTGCAGAACCTGCGCGGCGACTCGCTGGCGTTCAAGGTCGACAAGGAACTGTTCCTGGGCCACGTCGACCGCCCCGGCATCCACCCCGCACCGTATCTGGCGCGGGCGCAGTGGATTATCATGAATACGCCCTACCCGCTGGGCGCCGACGAGCTGCGTGGTTTGTTGCAGCGCTCCCACCAACTGGTGGTCAGCAAGCTGCCCAAGCGCACGCAGGTCGGTTTGTTGCTAGAGGATTGAAAGCAGCGTACCGCCCAGGAACAGCTGGTCCAGCCAAAACACCTGATGCAGCAGCACGATCACCCAGAACAGCACCTGGTAAGACACCTTGCGCGTCTTGTGTCGGAACACCTGCTGGGCAATCAGCGCACCCGGCCAACCGCCGGCCAGCTCGACAGCGTGCAGAATGTTTTCCGGGGTGCGCCTGCCCTCGGTCTGCGCCTTGCGCTTGTCGCTCCAGTACAGGAAGAACGCCACCACGCTGACCACGCCATACGCCGCCAGCGGGATCACCGTCTCGCCGCGATACCATAGCAGCGCCGAACCCAGCAGTGGCGCGGCGCATAACAACACAAAGATCAGCGCCTTCAGGCGTGGATGCTGGATGCTCATGGCTTGACGGCCGTCCAGTCGATCCAGCCGAATTGCCAGGTCGCCAGGATGACCAGGCCGAACGCAATCCGGTACCAGGCAAAGACTGCGTAGCTGTGGCTGGCGATGAACTTGAGCAAGCCCTTGACCGCGATCATGGCGAAGATGAACGAGGTGACAAAACCAATGGCGAATACCGGGAAGTCCGCCGGCTGGAACAGATCGCGGTACTTGTAGCCCGAGTACACCGCTGCCCCGACCATGGTCGGCATGGCCAGGAAGAACGAAAACTCGGTGGCCGTCTTGCGCGACAGGCCGAACAACAGGCCGCCGATGATCGTCGCACCGGAGCGCGAAGTGCCCGGGATCATTGCCAGGCACTGGGCCAGGCCGACCTTGAGGGCGTCTCTCCAGGTAATGTCATCCACCGTTTCAGCACGCACCGCATGTTGGCGCTGTTCGGCCCACAACATGATCACCCCACCGACCACCAGGGCACTGGCGACGGTGATCGGGTTGAACAGGTAATGCTTGATCAGGTCGGCAAAAATCACCCCGAGTACCACCGCCGGCAATACGGCGATGATCAGGTTGACGGTGAAACGCCGGGCCTTGGGCTGGGTCGGCAGGCCGATGACCACATCGAGGATCTTGCGGCGAAACTCCCAGACCACCGCGAGAATCGCGCCCAGCTGGATGATGATATTGAAAGCTTCGAAACGCTCGCCGCCGAAATTGATCAGGTCGGCGACGATGATCTGGTGCCCGGTGCTGGAGATCGGCAGGAACTCCGTCAGCCCCTCGACGATGCCGAGAATCAATGCCTGTATGGCGGTCCAAAAATCCATGCTCTCTCCAAAGGTCATGCGCATGGCATGCCTCTTAAGTTTTTTTAAAGTTCACTGACGACGAGCGCACTCAAGCGCCCGCGGTTGATTCTCAACGCCGGTCTGCAAAAATTCCGTGAAAAATCAGGCAGTACTCAGGTTTTTCGATTCCGGGCCGAAAGCCTATCAGACACGCCGGAAATCTCGAAGCAGCACCACAATTATAAAGAGCATGGAGTGACAGGACGATGAACAGTTTGCGCAGCATGTCGATCAGCCGCCGCCTTTGGCTGATCCTGATAGTCGCCGTGTTGATGCTGCTGGCCTTGGGGCTGCTGATGCTGAACCAGATCCACGGCGACCTCTACCAGGCCAAGCGCCAGCAGACCCAGCACGTGGTGCAGACCGCCAGCGGCGTACTCGGGTATTACCAGAACCTGGAGAAAACCGGGGTACTGACCCGCGACGCCGCGCAGCAGCAAGCCCTGAGCGCGGTGCGTGGCCTGCGCTACGATCACGATGACTACTTCTGGATCAACGACCTCACCCCCGTGATGATCATGCACGCGGCCAACCCCAAGCTCGATGGCCAGAACCTCTCGGCGATTCGTGACCCGGATGGTTTCGCCGTGTTCAATGAGTTCGTGATTCTGGCCAAGGCCAAGGGCGCCGGCATCGTCAACTATCGCTGGCCGAAACCGGGCGCCGACGCACCGGTGGAGAAAACCTCCTATATCCAGCTGTTCGAACCCTGGGGCTGGATCATCGGCTCCGGCGTGTACGTGGATGATGTGCAGGCCGAGTTCAAGACCCAGGTATGGAAAGCCTCGGCAATCGGCCTGGGCATTGCACTGATGATGGCCGTGCTGGTGGTGCTGATCGCCCGCAGTATCGTGCAGCCGTTGCAGGCGGCGGTGAATGCCATGGGCAATATTGCCAGCGGTGAAAGCGACCTGACCCGCAGCCTGGACACCCATGGCAGCGACGAGCTTACCCAGCTGGCCCGCCATTTCAATGGCTTCACCGCCAAGTTGCGCCAGGTGGTCGGCCAACTGCAGACGTGCGCGAACGCGCTGGGCCAGTCATCCACGGAGCTGGGCCACAACGCCAGCCAGGCCCACGACCGCAGCCAGCAGCAATCGCAGCAGATGGAACTGGTGGCCACCGCCATCAACGAAGTCACTTACGGCGTGCAGGACGTGGCCAAGAATGCCGAGCACGCGGCCAGCGAAATGCGCGATGCCCAGGCCCAGGCGCAACAGGGCCAAGTGAATATTGACGGCAGTTTGCAGCAGATCGATCAGCTCTCCTCCACCATCAGCCAGGCTGTGGAGGTAATCCGCACGCTCTCCAGCGAAAGCACGCAGATCGGCGGCGTACTCGAAGTGATCCGTTCCATCGCCGACCAGACCAACCTGCTCGCCCTCAACGCCGCCATCGAAGCCGCCCGCGCCGGGGAGCAAGGCCGTGGCTTTGCGGTGGTTGCCGATGAAGTGCGCTTGCTGGCCCAGCGCACGCAAAAGTCCACCGCCGAAATCCAGGTGATGATCGAGCGCCTGCAAGGCCACTCGGAAGCGGCGGTCAAGGTCATCAGCGACAGCCACAGCGCCTCGCAACTGACCATCGAACAGGCCGGCCAGGCCGGAGCCAGCCTCACCGCCATCGGCCAGGCACTGCATAACCTCAACGGGTTGAATGCTTCGATTGCCAGCGCCACCCTGCAACAAGCCCATGTGGTGGAAGACATCAACCAGAACGTCACCCAGGCGGCCGGGCTGTCCCACAGCACGGCGCTGGCGGCGGAACAATCCAGCGTGGCGAGTGCGCAGTTGCGGGGCTTGAGTGAACAGCTTGATGGGCTGTTGCGCCAATTCCGAATCTAGCGCCGGGTAAATTGTGGGAAGGGGCTTGCTTAGCCCTATGTAGGAGCGAGCTTGCTCGCGAAAAACGTCAACGGTAACGCGTGTTTCCTGAGTAAACGCGGCGCCTCTGGGTTTTTCGCGAGCAAGCTCGCTCCTACACAGGGCATGGGGCAAGCCCCCTCCCACATTTGTATGGCTGTGTTTTGAGGATCGCTGAGCTCTGGGTACAATCACCGCCCTCTCCCACTTCCCAAGGATCCGCCATGTCCGGGCTTGAACTGTTCGCCGCCGCCCTGGGGGTGATCGCTGTCTGGCTGACGGTCAAACAAAACCCTTGGTGCTGGCCCATCGGCCTGGTGATGGTGCTGCTCTACACCTGGGTGTTTTTCGAGGTCAAGCTCTACTCCGACATGCTGCTGCAAGTGGTCTACGCCGCGTTGCAGGTGTATGGCTGGTGGCAATGGACCCGTGCCGGCGAAGTCAAACAGGGCCGTCAGGTCACCAGCCTGCGAGCGCCTGCGATCATGATCAGCCTGGCCGTAGGCGCCGTCGGCAGCCTGTTGCTTGGCGCCGCCATGGCCCACTGGACCGACGCCGCCCAACCCTGGCTCGACGCCGCCCTCACCGGTTTCAGCCTGGTGGCGCAGATGTGGATGGCGCAAAAGCGCGTGCAGTGCTGGGCGCTGTGGATTGTCGTTGACGTGATTTTTGTCGGCCTGTTTCTCTACAAAGGCCTCTATCTCACTGCGGCGCTCTATGCACTGTTTACCGTGATTGCGGTACAAGGCTGGCGCGAATGGCGCGCCGACCCGGCGTTGCACTCATGAAGGTGGTGGTATTGGCAGGCCCCGAATCCAGCGGCAAAAGCTGGTTGGCGGCGCAACTGCACGCGCACTTCGGCGGGTTGATGGTGGGTGAATACGTGCGGCATTTCATCGATCACCATCAGCGTGACACGACCCTGGCGGATATCCCCGCCATCGCCCATGGCCAATTAGCCTGGGAAGACAGCGCCCGCGCCCGGCATCCTGCGCTGTTGATCCTCGACACCCACCTGCTGACCAACAGGCTATGGAGCCAGACCCTGTTTGGCGATTACCCCGGTTGGCTTGATGACGAACTGCTGGCCCGGCAGTACGACCTGCACCTGCTGCTATCCCCCGAGGACGTGGAATGGAGCGCCGATGGCCAGCGCTGCCAGCCGGAACTGGCCGACCGCCGGGCGTTTTTCCAGGCCAGCCTGGAGTGGATGCAAGAGCATCAACAGCCGGTGGTGGTGATTCGCGGGGATTGGGAGCAGCGTCGCCAGGCGGCATTTTCCGCAGTAGAGCAGTTGCTCAAGCGCTGACACACTTCCCCTGTGGGAGCGGGCTTGCCCGCGAATGCTATGTATCAGCTAGCAAATGCATAGACTGACCCACCGCTTTCGCGGGCAAGCCCGCTCCCACATTTTTTACCGTACCAGGCTTTAGTAACCCAACGACAAGCCCGTGTTGCGCCGCGGATCGTTCGCCCCATAGAAACGATTGTTACCCACTGGCTTGCCACCCAGGGAAGGCGCGCCTACCAGGATCGCGGCCAAGTGGTTGGCATCTTGGGGGCCTGCAAACTTATGGCCCCAGCTTTCGAGGATCTTCTGGGTATCCGGGCTGACCGCAAAGGTCTCAAGGTTAGTGGTCTCGGGCATCCATTGCTGATGGAAGCGTGGTGCGTCGACCGCTTCCTGGATATTCATCTTGTAGTCGATCACATTCAGGATGGTCAGCAAGGTGGCGGTGATGATGCGGCTGCCACCTGGCGTGCCGACCACCATGACCGCCTTGCCGTCCTTGGTGACGATGGTCGGGCTCATCGACGACAGCGGCGCCTTGCCCGGAGCGATAGCGTTGGCTTCGCCCTGCACCAGCCCGTACATGTTCGGCACGCCGACCTTGACGGTGAAGTCGTCCATTTCATCGTTGAGGATCACCCCGGTCTTGCTCGCCATCACCCCGGCACCAAACCAGTCGTTGAGGGTGTAGGTCACCGAGACCGCGTTGCCCCATTTGTCGACGATCGAATAGTGAGTGGTGTTGTTGCCTTCGTGGGGTGACACCCCTGGCTTGATCGCCTGGGAATCACCGGCCTTTTGCGGCTCGATGGCAGCGCGCAGCTTGGTGGCGTAGTTCTTGTCCAGTAGATGCTCGATCGGGTTCTTCACGAAATCCGGATCGCCGAGGTAGCTGTTGCGGTCCACGTAGGCATGGCGCATCGCTTCGATCTGGTAGTGCAGGCCCTGGGCCGAGTGATAACCGAGGTCGGCCATCGGGTAGCCTTCGAGGATGTTCATGATCTGGCAGATCACCACGCCGCCCGAACTGGGTGGCGGCGCCGAGACCACATGGTAACCACGGTAATCGCACTCGATGGGCGCCAGTTCGCGGGTCTTGTACTTGTCGAGGTCGGCCTGGGTGATGATGCCCTTGCCGGCCTGGCTGGAATCCACCAAGGCCTTGGCCACCCAACCTTTATAGAAACCGTCGGTGCCCTTGGCGGAGATTTCCTTGAGGGTCCTGGCCAGGTCTTTTTGCACCAATTTCTGGCCCACCTGCAGCGGTTGGCCGTTGTGCAGGAAGATCCCGCGCAAATCCTGGTCTTTCTCGAATTCGCCAGTGGCGGTGTGCAACAGGTCGATATCGCCCTGCTCCAGCTCAAAGCCGTTTTCCGCCAGTTTGATCGCCGGGGCAATCACCTGGGCGCGCTTGAGAGTGCCGTATTTGCTCAGGGCCAGTTCCATACCGGAAACAGTACCCGGTACGCCGACCGCCAAATGGCCTTTGGCGCTGAGGCCCTCGACCACATTGCCGGCCTTGTCCAGATACATGTCGGCGGTGGCCGCCAACGGGGCCTTTTCGCGGAAGTCGAGGAAGGTCTTGCGTCCGTCCGCCAGTTGCACGGTCATGAAACCGCCGCCACCGAGGTTACCCGCCGCCGGGTACACCACCGCCAGCGCGTAGCCCACGGCAACGGCTGCATCCACTGCGTTGCCGCCGGCCTTGAGCACATCCACGCCGACATGGGTGGCCAGGTGCTGGGCCGTCACCACCATGCCATTTTCACCGGCTACCGGCGCCTGGGAAGCGGCTTGTACTCCGTTGACCGTCAACACCAACGCGGTGGCGATCAAGGTTCGGCGCAAAGGTTGGTATTTCATCCATGGCTACTCTGGTTATTGAGATGCACCAAAATAGCCCCTCCCCGATTCAATCCCCAGCGCAATGGCGTTTTTATTACAGAACTTGTCGGCCATGGAACGGACGCACAACGAAACGGCGAATAAATCGATGTGGGAGGGAGCAAGCCCCTCCCACATTTGTACCGTCAATGGCGCTAGAATCAGCGCCACTTTTTCGCCGCCGCTTTGATACGAGCCTTTTTCATGAGCTTTGATTTCGACACGCTCCACCCACGCCACGGTACCGGCAGTACCAAGTGGAGCCGTTACCCGCAAGACGTTCTGCCGATGTGGATCGCCGATATGGACATCGCCGCGCCGCCCGCTGTATTGCAAGCCCTGCACACGCGCCTCGACCAACAGATTCTTGGCTACAGCATGGCCGGCCCGGATGTGCGCGAGGCCATCATCGCGGACCTGTGGGCCAAGTACGCCTGGCGCGTACAACCTGAAGAACTGCTATTTCTGCCTGGCGTCGAGCCTGGGTTCAACATGGCCTTGCACGCCTTCGTCCAACCCGGTCAGGCGGTAGTGCTGCAAACCCCCAACTACCGGCCGATTCGCCTGGCACCCGGCAACTGGAACCTGCCGCGCATCGAAATGCCGTTCGAGTTGATCAACGGCGAATACGTCACGCCAATGCCTGCGATGCGCCAGGCATTGAGCGGTGCCGGTGCGCTGCTGCTGAGTAACCCGCACAATCCCATCGGCAAAGTATTCCCCCGCGAAGAACTGCAGGCCGTGGCCGACGCCTGCCTTGACAGCGGCGCGCTGATCATCAGCGACGAGATTCATGCCGAGCTGTGCTTCGATGGTCGTCGGCATATCCCCACCGCCAGCCTCAGCCCCGAAATTGCCCAACGCACCATCACCCTGATGTCGGCGAGCAAGGCGTATAACGTGGCGGGTTTGAAGACCTGCTTCGCCGTGGTGCAAAACGCCGAGCTGCGCGAGCGCTTCAATAACGCGCGCTGCGGCATGGTCGACAGCGTCAGCCCCCTGGGCCTGGAAGCCACTCGCGCGGCCTACAGCCAATGCGGCGACTGGCTCGCTGCGCTGTTGCAGTACCTGCAGGCCAACCGTGATTACCTGCTCGATGCGCTAAAGACCCGCCTGCCCGGTGTAGTGATGCACGCACCACAAGGTACCTTCCTGGCGTGGCTCGATTGCAGCGCATTGGGCCTGGAAGACCCGCAACGGTTCTTTCTGGAACAGGCCAGGGTCGGCCTGAGTGCCGGGATTGAATTTGGCGATGACAGCCAACAGTTCGTGCGCCTGAACTTCGGTTGCCCACGGGCGATGCTCGAGGAAGGTATACAGCGCATGGAACGTGCCTTGCGCCAGCGCTGACTTGCCCAGCGAAGCATTCGTGGGAGGGGTGAGCAATCCCCACCCACGTTATCCATTCACAACTTGGCGATGGACACTTCCGTCGACTTCACAAAAGCAATCACTTCGCTGCCCACCTTCAATTCCAGGTCACGTACCGAGCGCGTGGTAATCACCGAAGTAACAATGCCGGACGCCGTCTGCACGTCGATTTCCGACACAACTTCCCCCAGCAGAATTTCCTTGATTACGCCTTTGAACTGGTTGCGCACGTTGATCGCTTTGATGGTCATGTCGGCTTTCCTTTTGGCTGTTGGGTCAATCCGCACGAATGCGCAGGCCCCCAAAATGCGCCTCACGAGAAAACATTAAAAGGAATAAATAACTATTTATCCATTCCATAATGATATATGAGACGAATATCCTTCGGCGCCCATCTGCCCGGCGCCGCACGCTCGACAGCGACGTACGACCGCATATCTTGTGCGTTGACCAACCTTGTTACACACCATATAGTGTGCCCACAAACAGAACAGACCACTACATAGTGTGCAGAATCGGTATTTACCGACCACACTCAGCGCAGTATTTCAATGCCTGGTAGCCTGCAAATCGCACATTTTTTGGACGGGTTGAACACCGTCAGAACGGATCAGAAGGGAGTATTTCAATGCTGAGTTGGGATGAAGTCGACAACGAAGACACCGGTGCAGCGGTGATCAAAGGCGCCAACGCCGGCCATGCAAGCGAAGCCAACATGGACCGCCTCGACGGTGCCGGCGCCGCTGCTGCCCTGGAGGCGCGCAACGTGACCGCCAACGACTCCGCCGCGATCATCCGCGCCAAGGCCGCCCTGGACAAACTCGACGTCGCCGAAGGCCTCGCCGAGCTGGAAGGCTCCGCCGCCCGCGTCGCCGTAGACGAAAAGCGCATGATCAACTGCCGCGCCGACCTCAACCAACTCGTGCCTTTCAAGTACGACTGGGCCTGGCAGAAATACCTCGACGGCTGCGCCAACCACTGGATGCCGCAAGAGGTCAACATGACCGCCGACATCGCCCTGTGGAAAAACCCCGAAGGCCTGACCGACGACGAACGCCGCATCGTCATGCGCAATCTGGGCTTCTTCTCCACCGCCGACTCCCTGGTCGCCAATAACCTGGTGCTGGCCGTGTACCGCCTGATCACCAACCCGGAGTGCCGCCAGTACATCCTGCGCCAGGCCTTCGAAGAAGCGATCCACACCCACGCCTACCAGTACTGCATCGAATCGCTGGCCATGGATGAAGGCGAGATCTTCAACATGTACCACGAGATTCCATCGGTCGCCAAAAAGGCAGCCTGGGGCCTCAAGTACACCCGCTCGATCTCCGATCCGAAGTTCGAAACCGGCACCGTCGAGACCGACAAGGAACTGCTGCGTAACCTGGTCGCTTACTACTGCGTGCTGGAAGGCATCTTCTTCTACTGCGGCTTCACCCAGATCCTGTCCATGGGCCGCCGCAACAAGATGACCGGCGTGGCCGAGCAGTTCCAGTACATCCTGCGCGATGAGTCGATGCACCTGAACTTCGGTATCGATGTGATCAACCAGATCAAAATCGAAAACCCGCACTTGTGGGATGCCGAGATGAAGGAAGAAGCGACCCAGATGATTTTGCAGGGCACGCAGCTAGAGATTGAATATGCGCGCGACACCATGCCTCGCGGTGTGCTCGGTATGAACGCGGCGATGATGGAGGATTACCTCAAGTTCATCGCCAACCGTCGCCTGTCGCAGATTGGCTTGAAGGAAGAGTACCCAGGCACCACCAACCCGTTCCCGTGGATGAGCGAGATCATGGACTTGAAGAAAGAGAAAAACTTCTTCGAGACCCGTGTGATCGAGTATCAAACAGGTGGTGCGCTGAGCTGGGACTGACGTAACCCTGTAGGAGCGAGCAAGCTCGCTCCTACAGTCAATGGCGTCAGTCCGACACCTGCTCCAGGAAAATCAACTGCAACGGCTCGCTGAGCAAAGCATCCGCCGTGGCGGCAAAGTGCTGGAAGTACGGCGTGGCAAAATGCTCATCCAGTGCTGCCTGGCTCTTGAATGCCTCGCGCATATAGAACGTGCCGGGTTCATCGCGTCGCTCGAACAACACGTAATCCAGATTGCCAGGTTCGGCCCGCGTCGGTTCGATCAGGCTCAGCAAGCCAGTCTTGAGCGCGTGCTCTTGGCCAGGTTTTGCCTTGAGTACGGCGAGGGATACCAGGGGTTTTGGCATGGCGATGTCTCTATGAGTGGGTGGGTTGGAACAGCCGGCAACAGCGGTGAACATCACGGCATACAGCCAGGGTTTGATCGGTGTTCTCATGGGTGTCGCTCGCAATGGATTGAAGCCATCGTTGCCCATTTGGCGACGCAGAAACACTGACTAAATACGCTTACACTTTCTTCAAAGGCTTGAAAATGCCGCACTCCATCAAGACCCCTTGCGTCGGCCTGTGCTCCACCGTCTACGGTGATCTGGTCTGTCGGGGCTGCAAGCGCTATCACCACGAGGTGATCCAGTGGAATGGCTATAACGCCGAGGAAAAACAGGCGGTATGGCTGCGCCTGGAACAGCTACTGGTGCAGGTGATGGCCAGCAAGCTGGAAGTGTTCGACCCACACTGCCTGCGACAGCAGCTGGAGGCCCGCAAGATTCGCTTTATGCCGCACCAGTCGCCGTATTGCTGGGCATACCAGCTGATCGCGCGGGGTGCGCGGGTGATTTCCAGGCTGGATGCCTATGGATTGGCATTGCTGCCGGAGTTTCGCGAGCGCCACTTGGCGGATTTGCGCGATGCGATAGATCGGGAATTCTTTCTGCTTTCAGAGGCGCATTACGAGCGCTATATCGCCCCGGGTTTCCTCAAGGATGCCTTCGGGCCAGCCCTGATCGCCACACTCTAATGTGGGAGCAAGTCGAATCGTCGCACCGCCCCTCCCACAATCAGCAGGTCCAGGGCGCATCCCGTTCTGGCTGCAACCCGTAGAGATGAATCGCGCGCTGACACACCGCCGGCGCCAAACTCCCCTGCTCCACCAATGCCGTCAACGCTGCCAGCACAATATGGTGCCGATCCACCTCAAAGAAATCACGCAACGCCGCCCGTGTATCACTGCGCCCAAACCCATCGGTGCCGAGCACGGTGTAGCCCGAATCCACGTACGAGCCAATCATCTGCGGCACTGCCCGCACATAGTCGGACACGGCAATCACCGGTGCGCCTTTGGGCAAACAGTCATGCAAATGACTGACACGCTTGATGCTCTGCGGATGCAGGCGATTCCAGCGCTCCACCTCTCTCGCTTGCCGCGCCAGTTCACTGAAGCTGGTGACGCTGTACACCGCGCTTTGCACCTGCCAGTCGTCCATCAGCAACTGCGCCGCCGCCAGGGCCTCACGCACCAGCGTGCCGGAGCCGAGCAGGCGCACCTGCGCGTCCTGCGTACCCTGCAAGCGATACATGCCCTTGATGATCGCGCCTTCCACGCCTTCCGGCAGGCTGGGTTGCGCGTAGTTTTCGTTCATCAGCGTCACGTAGTAGAACTCGTCGACATCCTGCTCCAGCATCCGACGCATACCGTGGTCGAGGATCACCGCAAACTCACCGGCGAACGCTGGATCGTAGGCGCGGCAATTGGGCACGGCGGCGGCAGCAAGGTGGCTGCTGCCGTCCTGATGCTGCAAACCTTCGCCGCCCAGGGTGGTGCGCCCGGCCGTGGCGCCGAGCAGGAAGCCCCGGGCACGCTGGTCGGCAGCCGCCCAGATCAGGTCGCCCACGCGCTGAAAACCGAACATTGAGTAATAGATATAGAAGGGCAACATGCGCAGGCCATGCACCGAGTAACTGGTCGCGGCGGCCACCCAGGAACTGATGGCGCTGGCTTCGCTGATGCCTTCTTCCAGGATCTGCCCGTCGGTGGCTTCGCGGTAACTGAGGATCGAGCCGATGTCTTCCGGCTCATAGTGCTGGCCGACACTGGAGTAGATGCCAATCTGCTTGAACAGGTTGGCCATGCCAAACGTACGCGCCTCGTCGGCAACGATGGGCACGATGCGCGGCCCCAATTGTCCGTCTTTGAGCAAGTGGGTGAGCATACGGACGAAGGCCATGGTGGTAGACATTTCCTTGCCTTCGGCGGCCGTGGCGAAACCCGCATAACCGCTCATCGACGGCACACTGACACGCGCGGCAAGCTGGCTGCGGCTGGGCACGTAACCGCCCAGGGCCTTGCGGCGCTGGTGCAGGTAGCGCAATTCCAGGCTGTCATCGGCCGGCTTGAAAAAACTCAAGGACTCGACCTGCTCATCCGACAGCGGCAATTGGAAGCGATTGCGAAAGGCAATCAGCGCCTGGCGATCAAGCTTCTTCTGTTGGTGAGTGGTCATCTTGCCCTGCCCGGCTTCGCCCATGCCAAAACCTTTTTTGGTCTGGGCCAGGATCACCGTGGGTTTGCCCTTGGTCCGGCGGGCAGCGTGGTAAGCGGCGTGGATCTTGACCATGTCATGGCCGCCACGCTTGAGGCGGTCGATCTGCTCATCGCTCAGGCTCTCGACCAGCTTGGCCAGGGATTCACTCTGGCCAAAAAAATGCTCGCGGTTATAGGCGCCATCCTTGGCGGCGAAGGTTTGGAACTGGCCATCCACGGTCTGCGAAAGGGTTCGGACCAATGAGCCGTCGGCGTCCTTGGCGAGCAACGCATCCCAGTCCGAGCCCCACACCAGTTTGATCACGTTCCAACCGGCGCCGCTGAACAAGGCCTCCAACTCGTCGATGATGCGCCCATTGCCGCGTACCGGGCCGTCGAGGCGTTGCAGGTTGCAGTTGACGACCCAGGTCAGGTTATCCAGGCCCTCGCGGGCGGCCAGGGTCAGGGCTGACATGCTTTCCGGTTCGTCCATTTCGCCGTCGCCGAACACGCCCCATACATGGCGGTCCGAGGTGTCCTGCAAGCTGCGGTGCTGCAGGTAACGCATAAAGCGCGCCTGGAAAATCGAGCTGATGGGGCCAATGCCCATGGAACCGGTGGGGAACTGCCAGAAGTCGGGCATCAACCATGGATGGGGATAGCTGGACAGCCCGCGAGCGCCCTCCTTCGGCCCACCGATTTCTTGGCGGTAGTGGGCCAGATCCTGTTCTGTCAGGCGCCCTTCAAGGTAGGCACGGGCATAAATACCGGGTGCTGAATGGGGCTGGTAGAACACCAGGTCACCGCCGGATTGCTCGCTGCGGGCGCGGAAAAAGTGGTTGAAGCCCACTTCGAACAAATCCGCGGCGCTAGCGTAACTGGCGATATGCCCGCCCAGTTCGCCATACGCCTGATTGGCGCGCACCACCATGGCCAGGGCATTCCAGCGCACCAGCGAGGCGAGGCGCTCTTCGGTTGCCAGGTCGCCGGGAAAAGCCGACTGCTGCTCGACGCTGATGCTGTTGATATACGGTGTGCCGTGGCGGGGTTTCCAGTCGATGCCCGGCGCACCGCCTTCGCGGGCCAGCAGGTCGAGAATTTCGCGGGCCCGGGCGGGGCCGGCATTGGCCACCAGCGAGGCCAGGGCATCACTCCACTCATCCAGCTCCTGCTGATCCTGCGCCGTGTGATTGACTGCGTGGGCGAAACCGTTCATGGGCACCTCCGGACTTTTTTCCAGTTTATGTCGGTGCTGAAGGATTTTTTGCCTGTTATCAGGCTCACCCAACAGAATTTTGAGCATGAATCACTGTAGATCGGCTTTATTCCAGCACGTTGTGCTCATGCACCCGCAAACCCGGCAATTGTGTTTAAAATGCCGCCCGCCCGATGACTGACGCACAACGATGAACCCAGACGCACTCGCTACCCTTCACGCCCACTTGCTGACCGCCCTGGCTGACGCACCGGTGGAAACCCGGCGCCTGTTCCATGGCCGCGGCCGTTGCTGGCCGGGCCTGGAACAACTGACGGTGGACTGGCTGCAAGGGGTGGTGCTGGTGGCGCTGTTCAAGGAAACCGAGCACCTGCAAGCGCTCAAGCAGACGCTGCTGCACATCGACTGGGCGGGCGTTGGCGCGCGCGCAGTGGCCCTGCAACACCGCTACCTGCCGCAAAGCACCACCGAGTGGTTGGTGGGTGAGGCCATCGATGAGTTGACCATCACCGAAGGCGGCCTGCGGTACCTGATCGACCTGGGCAAAAAACAGAACAGCGGGCTATTTCTCGACATGCGCTACGGGCGCAACTGGGTGCGCGAACAGGCCCAAGGCCAGCGTGTGCTGAATTTGTTTGCCTATACCTGCGGTTTTTCGGTGGCCGCCATCGAAGGCGGCGCCGACCATGTGGTGAACCTGGACATGGCCCGTGGCGCCCTCAGTCGTGGCCGCGACAACCATCGCCTGAACGTGCACGACCTGAGCAAAGTCACCTTTTTGGGCCACGACTTGTTCAAGTCCTGGGCCAAGGTCACCCACAGCGGCCCCTACGATCTGGTGATCATCGACCCGCCGTCGTTCCAGAAAGGCAGCTTCCTGCTGACCAAGGACTACCAGCGCGTGCTGCGCCGCCTGCCGGACTTGCTCACCGCCCAGGGTACGGTGCTGGCGTGCATGAACGACCCAGCCTTCGGCGAGGATTTCCTGATTGACGGTGTAACCCGCGAGGCACCGGGCCTGCGCTTTGTGCAGCGCCTGGACAACCCGCCGGAATTCCCCGACGTCGATCCGCAAAGTGGGTTGAAGGCCCTGGTGTTCCGTCAGGGTTGATGCCGAATCGTCCTACGCTTGCTACGCTTACGCAGACACCGGGCGGTGAACCTTATCCCCCTCTTCCCGGTCGATACCTGCATTCCCCGGCCAGACTCGACGGCGCTACGTTGTCGGCTGCCCCGTTTGACCTTTTGGAGAACCGCCCGTGATATCGACCCTGCATGTAGCCAGACTCAAAGCCTGGGGCGCCCACGGCTTTACCGCCACCGGAGTGGTACTGGCCTTCCTGGCCACCCTGGCGCTGCTGGAAAACTCCCCCAAGGCGTGCCTGCTGTGGCTGGGCCTGGCGCTGGTGGTGGATGGCGTCGATGGCTCGCTGGCGCGACGGGTGAATGTCAGCACGGTATTGCCCAGCTTTGACGGCTCGGTCCTGGACCTGGTGATCGATTACCTCACCTATGTGTTCATCCCCGCACTGTTTATCTACCGCTATATCGACCTGCCGGAATTTACCCACCTGTTTACGGTGTCGGTGATTCTGGTGTCTTCGCTGTTCTGCTTTTGCAATGTGAACATGAAGAGCAAGGACAACTACTTCGTCGGCTTCCCCGCCGCCTGGAACGTGGTCGCCCTGTGCGTGTACATCATCCAGCCTGACGCCTGGGTCACCTTGCTGACCGTGATCGGCCTGGCCCTGTTGACCGTGACACCGATGAAGTTTTTGCACCCATTCCGGGTCAAGCGCTTCATGCCGATCAATATTGCGGTGACTACGATCTGGTTGCTGTGCAGCTTTTTGATGGTGGTGGACTATCCCAACACCAACCCGTGGACGTTTGGCTTGTGGTCGCTGATGTCGGCGTATTTCCTGGGCATTTGCATCTGGCGTACGGCGCTGGAGTGGCTGGGAACCCACAAATAGCCAAGCAGACGGGTTTAAAAATGTGGGAAGGGCTTGCTCCCACATTTGGTTCTGCGTGCATTCGGCAGGTAAGATGGCGGCCTTCGCATAGCGCACCTCCAACAATAAGCCCTGCCCATGCCCTTCGAACTCAGCGTTGACCTCACCACCCTGGCCATCCTGGCCGTCGTTGCCTTTATCGCCGGTTTTATCGACGCCATCGCCGGCGGCGGCGGGCTGCTGACCACACCGGCCCTGCTCACCGCCGGGATGCCGCCTCACCTGGTACTGGGCACCAACAAACTCAGCTCCACCTTCGGCTCGGCCACCGCCAGTTTCACCTTTTACCGGCGCAAGCTGTTCCACCCGCGCCAATGGGTGCACGCCATCGTCGGTACATTGATCGGCGCGCTGACCGGTGCGGTGGTCGCCCACTACCTGCCCGCCGAAACCCTGAACAAGATGCTGCCGGTGATCGTCTTTGCCTGCGGGGTGTACCTGTTGTTCGGCGGTACGCCAAAGGCGCCGGTGGATGCCGAAGCACCGATCAAGAAGAAATGGCAGGCCACCCAGGGCTTTGGCCTGGGCTTCTACGACGGCGTGGCCGGGCCTGGCACCGGTGCATTCTGGACCGTCAGCACGATGCTGCTGCACCCCATCGACCTGGTGAAGGCCAGCGGCGTCGCGCGCAGCATGAACTTCGTCAGCAACGCGGCGGCGCTGACGGTGTTTATCATCAACGGCTCGGTAGACTGGATCGTCGGGCTGGCGATGGGCGTGTCAGTGATGTGTGGCGCGTTCTTTGGCGCACGCAGCGCAATCAGCGGCGGCGCCAAATTCATTCGCCCGGTGTTTATCACCGTGGTGCTGGGCCTGACCGTACGCCTAGCCTGGCAGCACTGGTTCAGCGTGGCCTAAGCGGCGGGCCACGTAAAGGTCGATCAGGTAACGCGCAATCGAACGTGACGCCGGCAACGGCGGCAGTTCGTGGATGTTGAACCACTGCGCATCCTCGATCTCGTCGGCCTGGGGCACGATGTCGCCACCGGCGTACTCGGCGTGGAAACCCAGCATCATCGAATGGGGGAACGGCCAGCACTGGCTGCCCATGTACTGGATATTCTTCACTTCTATCTGCACTTCCTCGCGCACTTCGCGGATCAGGCAGTCTTCGGCCGATTCGCCGGGTTCGGCAAAGCCGGCCAAGGTGCTGTAGACCCCTGTGACGAAACGTGGCGAGCGCGCCAGCAGGATCTCGTCGCCACGGGTCACCAGCACGATCATGCTCGGCGAAATCCGTGGGTAGCTGCGCAGGTCGCAAGGCGCGCAGTACATCGCCCGCTCCCGTGGGACCTGAACCATGGCCTGGCCGCAACTGCCGCAGAAGCGATGCTCCCGCGCCCAGGTGCCGATCTGGGCGGCGTAACCCAGCACTCTGTAGAGAGTGTGATCACTCTGGAGCATGAAACCGCGCAGCCCCTGCCAACTGCACCCTGGCACATCGGCAGCACTGTCGAGTTCCAGCAAGTACACCGGTTCACCATCGAGGTGGCCGATGCCGTGTTCAGCGAACACCGGCAGGTCCTGGCGTTTAAGCCACTCCCGAGGGAACAGAGGGCCATTGGCGTCATGCAAAAAGCCCTCACGGCTGCGGGCGACGGCCCAGCCACCGACGGCGTCGTTATCCAGCAGCGTTGTGGTAATCCAGCCTGGGGTCATATCAGTCAATCCACGAATTCAGGTTTCTGCTTGCTCATATGGGCCGCGATGGCCACGCGCAAGTCGTTGGATTGCAACATAGCCGAGTTCCAGGTGGCAACGTATTCCAGGCCGTCATTGACTGTGTGGTCACGCATGTAGCTGATCATGGCTTTGGTGCCGGTCACGGCGATTGGCGACTTGGCGGCGATTTCATGGGCGATTTCCATAACGCCGGCCAGCAGGCTGTCCTGATCGGCATACACGCGATTGACCAGGCCGAGGCTGCGCGCTTCTTCGGCACCGAACTGGCGACCGGTGTAGGCCAACTCACGCAACATGCCGTCGCCGATGATGCGCGGCAGGCGTTGCAAAGTGCCTACGTCAGCAGCCATGCCGATGTCGATTTCCTTGATCGAGAACTGCGCACCTTCGGCCGCGTAGCGCATGTCGCAGGCGCTGATCAGGTCAATGGCCCCGCCAATGCAGTAGCCCTGGATCGCCGCGAGTACCGGCTTGCGGCAATGGTCGACCGCGTTGAACGAGGCTTGCAACTCGAGGATCTTGCGCCGTAACAGGCGCGCATTGCGCCCCACGTCCTTGCTGAACTCGTTGGCTATCGAGGCCAGCATCATCAAGTCGATACCCGAAGAGAAATGCTTGCCCGCACCACTGAGCACCACGGCGCGCACGGCATCGGTGTCGTCGATCCATTGGAAGATGTCGATGATTTCGGTCCAGAACGCCGCGTTCATGGCGTTGATCTTTTCCGGGCGATTGATCTGCACATGGGCAACGTTGCCGCTCAGTTCGACGACGAAGGCTTGGTATTCGGACATGGCAGTGATCCCTGACTGGCGATTGAGAAAGGCCAGACTATATCAAGGGTGCGCCACGGCGCATCGGCCAAAAGCGGGACTGGCCACGGTGAGGGAAAAGACGCTGGATAAAACCCGGTGCACACGCCATCCTTTGCGCTTTAAGCCGCCCCTGTCAGCGGCGCTCGACGTTTTAAGGATATGCCATGCACGCCCAACCCCTCTCTCCCGCCGATTTCGACTTCATTGACGCCACCTTGCTCAAATACGGTGAAGACCACTCGGTGCTGAACATGGCCGAACTCGACGGTTATTTCACCGCCCTGGTTTCCAGCCCGGCCAAGGTGGACGTGGCCGAGTGGTTCCCGGCGATCTGGGGTGGGCAAAACCCTGAATGGGACAACATGGGCGAGGCCCAGGATTTTCTCGCACTGTGTGTACGCCATATGAATACCCTGGCCGCTCAATTGGCCACCGACTCCCAGGCATTCAAAGCCCGTTTCGATGAAACCGAATATCAAGACCAGGCGGTGACGCTGGCTGAAGAATGGTGTTTTGGTTATGTGCGGGGTGTGACGATCGGCAACTGGCCGCCATTGCCCGCCGAACAAGCCGGGCAACTGGAAAAAATCACCGGGTGCGCCGAGCAGGACAATTTCGAACTGCCGGCGGACCTGGATATAAACGCCCATCAACAGCAGGTCAGCGAAATCGAACCGGCTGCACGGGCGCTGCATGACTACTGGTTGAGCCAGCGTTAAGCCGGGCTTGCTGGCCCCGTCCCACATTTGAATCGGAGCACATCCCAGAAAAATCACGCAGATCACTTGCTCACTCGACAAGCATGGCGTGTTTGCCTGATTATTCGGGTCCGCACGTCGGCCACTCCACGCCACCTCGCCTTGACCAGGAGCCTTGTACCTTGAGTTCGCAAAAAACCGTGACCGTTACACCGCCCAACTTTCCTCTCAATGGCAAGGTCGCGCCCCCCGGTTCCAAATCCATCACCAACCGCGCCCTGTTGCTGGCGGCATTGGCCAAGGGCACCAGCCGTTTGAGCGGTGCGTTGAAAAGCGATGACACTCGCCACATGTCGGTCGCCCTGCGTCAGATGGGTGTGAGTATCGATGAGCCAGACGACACCACGTTCGTCGTCACCAGCCAAGGCTCGCTGCAATTGCCTGCCCAAACACTGTTCCTCGGTAACGCCGGGACTGCCATGCGCTTTCTCACCGCCGCCGTGGCCACCGTGCAAGGCAGCGTGGTGCTGGACGGCGATGAATACATGCAAAAGCGCCCGATTGGCCCGCTGCTGACCGCCCTCGGCCAAAACGGAATTCAGGTCGACAGCCCCACTGGCTGCCCGCCCGTGACCGTGCATGGCACAGGCAAGGTACAAGCCAGGCGCTTTGAGATCGATGGCGGCTTGTCCAGTCAGTATGTATCGGCCCTGCTGATGCTCGCGGCCTGTGGTGAGGCGCCGATTGAAGTGGCGTTGACCGGCAAAGACATCGGCGCCCGTGGCTACGTGGACCTGACCCTGGATTGCATGCGCGCCTTTGGCGCCCAGGTTGAAGCCGTGGACGACACCACCTGGCGCGTCGCCCCGACCGGCTACACCGCCCGGGATTACCTGATCGAACCCGACGCCTCGGCCGCTACCTACCTGTGGGCCGCCGAAGTGCTGACCGCTGGCCGTATCGACATCGGTGTCGCAGCCCAGGATTTCACCCAGCCGGACGCCCAGGCCCAGGCCGTGATCGCCCAGTTCCCGAACATGCAAGCCACGGTGGTCGGTTCGCAAATGCAGGACGCCATCCCGACGCTGGCAGTGCTTGCCGCGTTCAACAACACCCCGGTGCGTTTTACTGAACTGGCGAACCTGCGCGTCAAGGAGTGTGACCGTGTACAGGCACTGCACGACGGCCTCAATGAGATCCGCCCGGGCCTGGCGAGCATTGAGGGCGACGATTTGCTGGTGGCGAGCGACCCAGCCCTGGGCGGCACCGCGTGCACGGCGCTGATCGACACCCACGCCGACCACCGCATCGCCATGTGCTTTGCCCTGGCCGGGCTGAAAGTTTCGGGGATTCGCATCCAGGACCCGGACTGCGTGGCCAAGACCTACCCTGAGTACTGGAAAGCCTTGGGCAGCCTGGGCGTTCAATTGACCTACTGACACGCCGATCGTGAAACTTCGCCGGGAGCGTCGATGACCATTCGCCAACCCTGCCCTCCCGGCGCCTGTGTGTGCGAGCGTGAACAACTGCTGGAGGCGCCCGGCGCGGACCTGCGCATCCTCCAGTTGACGCGACAGCAGGAAAAAATCCTGCTCGAACGCCTTGAAAACCTCAAGAGTCTGCAAGACCTTGAACACATGCAGCAGCGGATGTACGAGCAACTGGGCATCCGCGTGCACATTGCGCCTGGGCATACCGAGGTCAAGAGTATGCGCGGGATCCAGATCGTTATCGACGAGCTGCCGGGCATGTGCCGCAAGACGCGTCAATCGATCCCGGCGTCGATCCGCCGCGGCCTGGAAAAACGCCCCGAGATTGCCTACCGCTTGCTCGATGCCCACGACCTGTTTCGCGACACCTGAATCACCCCGCGACCGTCTCGCGCTGGAACATCCCCTGCCCCACAGCTTTGGCCGTGTGCAAGTGCGCCTGGGCGCCCCCGCTCTCCGAATCCAGCAGCAGCTTGGACGTCAGCACCTGCGCCCCGCAGTAATCAAAGATGCCGTAATCGATCTGGGTGTGCATGGCCTTGGCATAGCCGTGCCGATCGAAAGCGCTGTCATCCGCGCCCCCGAGAGCCAGCAGGTGCACCTGCAAGTGGCGCAGTTTTTTCACGACGGGTGTGTCGGGGCCATAATCGATCGCCCAGCCGTTGACGAACACGCGGTCGACCCAGCCTTTGAGCAACGCCGGCATCGACCACCAGTAGATCGGGAAAGCCACCACCAGCGCGTCGGCGCGCTCGATACGCGCCTGTTCGGCCAGCACATCGGCCGGCGGAGTTGCATGAGCGCGGTGCACCTGATGGTCGGCGGCGGTGTAGCGTGGGTCGAACCCTTCGGCAGCAAGGTCGGCGATTTCGAAGGTGTGGCCGGCGGCGGTCAAACCGGCGCCTACCTGAGCCGCGACGCTATGGGTGAGCGATTTCCGGTCGTGATGAGCAACTACGATCAAGGCGTGCATGACTTTAACTCCTGACAGGATTAAGCTACGTTTAGTAAGTTATGCCCCTTAAGTTACTTTTGGTATATAACCATGTCAAGCAGTGAATCCCCTGCCCCACGTCGGCGCTTGTCCCGTGAAGATCGCCAGCGCCAATTACTCGATGTGGCGTGGCAATTGGTGCGCGAGGAAGGCACCGACGCCCTGACCCTGGGCCGCCTGGCGGAGCTGGCAGGTGTGACCAAGCCGGTGGTCTACGACCACTTCACCACGCGTGCGGGATTGCTGGCGGCGTTGTATGCCGATTTCGATGCGCGCCAGGACCAGGTCTTTACCGAGGCCATCGACACCAGTAAGGCGACGCTAGAGGACCGGGCATGGGTGATCGCGTCGGCGTATGTCGATTGCGTACTGTTGCAGGGCCGGGAAATCCCCGGAGTGATTGCCGCGCTGAGCGGCTCGCCGGAGCTGGCGGTGCTCAAGCGCGAATATGAGGCGATCTTCCTGGAAAAGTGCTCCAACGCACTGTCACCGTTCGCCTCGGGCGGCGGTGTTTCCAAGGCCGGCTTGCGCGCTATGCTCGGTGCGGCGGAAGCCCTGTCTCATGCGGCAGCCAATGGCGAGATCAGCCGTGAGGAGGCCCAGCAGGAATTGCTGGCGACCATCCTGGGGATGGTCCAGCGGGTCAAATCGTAGGAAAACGCTGCTGGATGTACAGCTGCACCTTGCGCGTCAACTGATCCAGATGCCGGTCACGCTGTTTTTCAGCGTCGACCATGGCGCGCTTGCCGTGCTTTTGCAGCAGGTAGGTATGAATCTGGCGCACTTCCAGCGAACGATAGATCGCTGCCACATCCAACACCCCCATCAAGCCTTCGGTGCCGTAGTCCCGGGTGTTCATCAGCACTTGGGTGCCACGTGCGCCGCGCACCTGAAACCCCATGGCCTCGAATACCGGGACCTTCTCCACCGCACAGGCCAGTTCGGCGTGGGGATAGCGCGCCAGCACATCGCCCAGCATTTGCTTCGCCACGCCCTGGCGACGAAAGCCGGCCTGCACCGCCATAAAGGCAATGCCGCAGGCTTGAGGGTCGTTCTTGACCGGCAGATACAGGCAAAAACCGACAACGGTTTCGTCCTGCATCGCCACGACCAGCTCGACGGCGATGCCCTTCTCGCCATTCAACGCCTCAAGGTACAAGTGCACCTCAAACCCGATGGCGTACTGGTAGATGTTGTAGAGCAAGTTACTTGGCGCCAGCGCGACACTGCTGATGTCGGTGAGGTTGTCCACCACCATCTGCAGGATCTGGCTATTGACCGATTCGGGGCACGGCGTGGTGTAGCGGGTAAGGCTGAACATGCAAATTCCTGGAGTTTCGCGTCAAGGCAGCGGCGATTGTACCTGTTGCGGGCCGCTCATGGCCCGCACCCGATGGTGGCGGCCTCGGCGATTCACTCCACCGATGGCGTGGTGGTGTTCGCCCTCTGCGATCAGGGCGCAAAACACTCGACATTCAAGAATTGAAGAAAAAAGTTCGGACCAACGGGTGCATGGATGCACCTGGATCGCGCATCATGGGCACTTTCAAGCTCAAGGGTAACGTCCATGCGCGTTCTGTCATTGATGATGGGTCTTACGACGCTGGCCGCCACTACGGTGTTCTGCGCCAGCGCGATGGCGAATGAAGAAAGTCAGTTAGTCCAACAGATCAACCAATACCGCAGCCAGGTGCAACGCTGCGGTGACCAGGGTTCCCAGGAACTGCCACCGCTGACCAGCGACACACGGCTGGTGCTGCCGGCCTCCAATGTCGGCGATTTGCAGCAGTCGCTGGCGCGGGCTGCGTACCCTATGGTCAACGTGCAGGCCATCAGCCTGTCCGGGCCCAAGGATGCCGACGCCGCCATGAAAGCAGTGCGCGAAAGCTTCTGCCGGGTGGTACTGGACCCGCAATATGTCGACATCGGCGTCAGCAACAGCGGCCAGGATTGGCGCATCGTGCTGGCCCGCCCGCTGTTGACCAGTGGCCTGGGCGACTGGCAGACCGAAGGCAAGCAACTGCTGAACCTGGTCAACGCCGCGCGCGCCGAACCACACCAATGCGGCACCCAGGCGTTCAGCGCGACCACGCCGCTGTCGTGGAACGACACCCTGGCCAGCGCGGCCAACAGCCACACGCGCAACATGGCCAACGGCAACTTCTTCGACCACCTGGACCACGACGGTCGTACTCCCGGTGACCGCGCCGAACTGGCCGGGTATATCGCGAAGAACATCGGCGAAAACATCGCCGCCGGCCTCGATACCCCTCGCAAGGTCGTGGACGGTTGGCTCGCCAGCCCCGGCCATTGCGCCAACCTGATGAACCCGCAATTTCGCGAATTGGGCGCGGCCTACGCGATGGACCCCAAGAGCGATGCGGGTATCTATTGGACAGGTGTATTCGCCGCTCAATAACCTGGATATTCGCGCTGAACTGGGAGCAGTCATTCAGGTCTGTTGCTTGGCAACCTGACGTTTCAGGCAATAGTCGAACCGCGGTAGATAAGGTGTTGACCCCATGATGAATTGGCTGCAAGGCAGCAGCGACATGGCCGAGCGGGTCCGCCAGCATGATTGGGCCAGTACGTCCCTCGGCCCGCTGGAGCAGTGGTCCGATGTATTGAAGACCACCGTCGCGCTGTGCTTCGCTTCCAGGTTTCCCCAGGCCATCGTTTGGGGGCCTGAGTTGATTACGCTCTACAACGATGCATTCCGGCCGATTCTGGGCAACAAGCCGGAGGCACTGGGCCGCCCTTTCAGCGAGGTGTGGCACGAGGCCTGGAGCGAGATAAGCCCCATCGCCAGCGCGGCGTTCGACGGGCATGCCACCTATATTGAAAACTTCCCGCTGATGCTCAAGCGCAATGGTGCGCCGGAACAGGCGTATTTCACTTTTTGCTACAGCCCTATCCGCGACTCCCGAGGCAACGTGGTGGGCATGCTCGATACGGTGACCGAGACCACCTCCACCGTATTCCTCGCCCGTCGCCTGGCGGTGCTGGATGCCATCGGCAACGCCGTGGCCAGCGCCACCGACGCCGAAGCCATCATGACATCGACCACCCAGTTGCTGGCGCAACACCTGCAAGTGTCGATTTGCGCCTATGCCGATATGGATGAGGATGAAGATGGTTTCACTATCCGTGGCGACTGGGCGGCGCAGGGCTCACCCAGCATCATCGGCCACTACAGCCTGGCGGCGTTCGGCGAACGCGCGGTGAGTGCTCTGCGGGCCGGTCAGCCCCTGGTGATCCGCGATAACCTGATCGAACTGCCCGCCGATGAGTCGGCAACCTTTCAGGCGCTGGGCGTCACGGCCACCATCTGCGTGCCGCTGATCAAGGATGGACGTCTCACGGCGTTGATGGCCGTGCATGACAAACAGCCCCGCTACTGGTCGCCCTACGATCTGGCGTTGTTGGGTGAAGTGACCGAACGGTCCTGGGCGCACATCGAGCGCGTGCGCGCCGATGCAGCCGTACGCGAGGGCCTGGCGGCCTACACCGAACTCAACGCCACGCTGGAGCAGCGCGTGGAAGAGCGCACCCTCGCGCTGGCCCAGGCCGAGGCCGCGTTGCGCCAGTCACAGAAGCTTGAAGCCATAGGCCAACTGACCGGCGGCGTCGCCCATGATTTCAACAACCTGCTGACCATCATTCGTTCGTCAGTGGACTTCCTGCGCCAACCGAACTTGTCGCAAGAGCGTCGCCAGCGCTACATGAGCGCCGTCTCCGACACCGTGGAGCGGGCCAGTAAACTCACCAGCCAATTGCTTGCCTTCGCCCGTCGCCAGCCGTTGAACCCGCAGGTATTGGATGTCAGCCAGCGGGTACGCAACATCGGCGAGATGCTTGAAAGTGTCACCGGCGCCCGCATTCATGTACAGGTGCAGTTGCCCGATCAGCCGTGCTACGCACGCATTGACCCCAGCCAGCTCGAAACCGCGCTGCTCAACATCGCACTCAATGCTCGCGACGCAATGGACGGCCAGGGCACCCTGACCCTCAAGGTCGCCACACAGCAAGCGCTGCCGCGCATCCGCGGTGACGCCGAGTCACGCCTGCCGTACATCAGCATCTCTCTGACCGACACCGGCACCGGTATTGCCGGCGACACCATCGACCGTATCTTCGAGCCGTTCTTCACCACCAAGGCCGTTGGCAAAGGCACCGGGCTGGGCCTGTCGCAAGTCTTCGGCTTTGCCAAACAGTCGGGCGGCAACATCGATGTGACAAGTACCCTCGGCCTGGGCACTGTGTTCACCTTGTATTTGCCCCAAGTGGAAGGCGAACCCGCCCCGCAGCAGGACGAACAGGAGCAACTTGCACCGCCGCAGGAGGCTGCCCAACGGCATGTGCTGATCGTGGAAGACAACCTGGAAGTGGGACGTTTCGCCAGCCAGATCCTCAAGGACCTGGGCTACAAGACCACCTGGGCGACCAACGCCGAGCAGGCACTCGCCCTCGCTGGCGACGACGCCCGAGCTTTCGACGCGATTTTTTCGGATGTGGTGATGCCGGGGATGACCGGCGTTGCAATGGCCAGACTGCTGCGTGAGCGGCGTCTGGACCTGCCGGTGGTACTCGTCTCGGGCTACAGCGAAGAGCTGGCGGACAGCGGTTATGAGGGGTTTGAGTTCCTCGCCAAACCCTACTCCGCCGAACAGGTCGCCAGGGCGCTGGTGAGGGCGATGTCCAGGGATCAGACCGTTACAGCCACCTGATCACGACCTTAAGCCTTAGCGGTGCAGGTCTTCAAACCCGTCGCGCTCATCGGTTTGGGCCGCGCGGGTTGAAAGACGGTGTGTACGCTCCATTTGCCGACTCAGGCGGAAGGCTTTTTCCAGCGCATCGGACAGTTTGCAGGTGGCCGTCACCACAAAGGACGAAAACACCAGCACCGCCAGGGCCACACCCACTTGCATCGGCGCCGGCTGGAACAACAGCCACAGCGTACAGGGCAACAGCACCAACGCCATCGAACTCAAGGTCATGTAGCGATAGGCCGAGTAGCAGGACACCGCACTGACTGACATCCCTACGGTAAAGAGCATCACCAGTACCTGGGACACACGGTCATCAACCGGCATCACCGCCAGCGCCCCACCTCCCCAGATGCCCGCCGACAACATCAGCGTGATCCAGTAACGCCGCTCCCAACGCTTTGGGGTGCGCTCGCTGTCGGGGCAACGAAACCACTGCACGAACATGTGCAGGCGCAGCAGTGACGAGCAACCCAGCAGCACCAGCCATACCAGAATGATTCGATGATCGAAGCGATCCCAGCACAGCCAGCAGAGCATGGCGGCCCCCAGATAACTACCGAAGACGGCCGAGAACGACTGGCGAAACAGTTGGTGCAACCGGTCGGTTCGCACTTGCTGCTCGATGATGGGATCCTGATCTTGCCCATGCCCAAAGCTGTTCATGCAATGCGCCTGTGTCGATTGCGACGGCAAAGGCGCCATTGTGGCACCCTGCCAGTATCGGGAACAACTGCATCCGCCAATCCAGCGCCCTTACAGCTCCTGCGGACGCAGAATCAACACGCCCAACGGCGGCAGGTTCAACGACAGCGACACCGGTTGCCCATGACGCGGCTCATCCTGGGTGAACACCTCTCCCCCATTGCCAAAGTTGGAACCGGCGTAAGTGTCCGCATCACTGTTGATCACCTCACTCCAACGCCCGCCGTACGGCACCCCAACCGCATAGCCTTCACGCGGCACCGGGGTAAAGTTAGCAACCACCAGCACCGGCCGGCCGTCCTTGCTCCAGCGCAGCCAGGCGTAAACACTGTTGATCGCATCATCGCCAATCAGCCACTGGAAGCCTTGGGGAGCATCATCCTGTTCATGCAGCGCCGGCTCCTCGCGGTACAGGCGGTTCAAGTCGCCCACCAGCTTCTGCACCCCACGGTGCTCAGGGTATTGCAGCAGATACCAGTCCAGTTGCTGGTCGTGGTTCCATTCGCGCCACTGGCCAAATTCGCAGCCCATGAACAACAGCTTCTTGCCCGGGTGCATCCACATGAAACTCAGATAGGCGCGCAGGTTGGCAAACTTCTGCCAGCGATCTCCCGGCATCTTGTCGATCAGCGAGTGCTTGCCGTGCACCACTTCATCGTGTGAGATCGGCAAGATAAACCGCTCGGACCACGCATATACCAGGCCGAAGCTCAGCTCGTTGTGATGATGGGCGCGGTACACCGGGTCTTGCTGGATGTAATGCAGCGAGTCATGCATCCAGCCCATGTTCCACTTGTAATTGAACCCCAGGCCACCTTGTTGGGTAGGCTGGCTGACCCCCGGCCACGCCGTCGATTCCTCGGCGATCACCAGCGCGCCGGGCGCTTCAAGGGCGACCACGTCGTTCAAATGCCGCAGAAAATCGATGGCTTCCAGGTTCTCGCGCCCGCCATGGCGGTTGGGCACCCACTCGCCGGCCTTGCGCGAATAATCGCGGTACAACATCGAGGCCACCGCATCCACCCGTAGCCCATCCACATGAAAATGCTTGAGCCAGTGCAGGGCCGAGGCCAGCATGAAGCCGTGCACTTCCGTACGGCCCAGGTTGTAGATCAGCGTGTCCCAGTCCTGGTGAAAGCCTTCCAGCGGGTTGGCATACTCGTACAGCGCTGTGCCGTCGAACTGCGCCAGGCCGTGGGTATCGGTGGGGAAATGCGCCGGCACCCAATCGAGGATCACGCCGATATCCGCCTGGTGGCAGGCATTGACGAACCAGGCGAAATCCTCGGGCGATCCAAAGCGTGCACTCGGGGCGAATTGCGACAAAGCCTGATAGCCCCACGAACCACCAAAGGGGTGCTCCATGATCGGCATCAGCTCGATATGGGTGAAGCCCAGTTGCTGCACGTAGGGGATCAAGCGCTCCGCCAGTTCACGCCAGCCGTATTGACGGGCGACCTCGCCGGCCTCGTCCAGTTCGCACTGCCAGGAGCCCACGTGCAGCTCGTAGATCGACAAGGGCGCCGTGGATTTCTGCTTGTCACCCCGGGCTTGCATCCAATCATGGTCTTGCCAGTCCACCTGCAACGGTACGGCGACCTTGGAGGCCGTGTCGGGCGGCAGTTGAGTGGCCAGCGCCACCGGGTCGGCCTTGAGCGGCAGGATCCCATGAGCCCCGAGGATTTCGTATTTGTAGGCAGCGCCCGGCTGCAAACGCGGGATAAAAATCTCCCACACACCGGAGGGGTGACGCAGGCGCATCGGATGGCGGCGACCGTCCCAGATATTGAAATCGCCCACTACCGAAACCCGCCGCGCATTCGGTGCCCACACCGCAAAGCGCACACCTTGCACGCCATCGACACTGGTCACCTGGGCCCCCAGGCAACTGCCCAGGTCGCGGTGATTGCCTTCGGCAAACAGGTAAAGGTCCATTTCCCCCAACAGCAATTGACTGAAGCTGTAGGGGTCTTCGGTAATCTGTTCACCGCCCGCCCACTGGATTTTCAGCAGGTACGGCTGGCGCGTGCTGAATTGCCCGACAAACAAGCCTGGCACTTGGGTTGCATCGAGGCTGCCCAGCACTTCACCGCCATCCCGGCTGAGTACCTGAACGCTGAGCGCCTCGGGCAGAAAGGCGCGAATAAACTGCCCGCCCTGCTCGTCGTCATGCGGGCCCAGGATCGAGAACGGATCCGGGTGTTCGGCGCGCACCAGCGCTTCGACGTCCTTGGACGCCGGCAATGCAGTCAACTTGGGCTGCAGCGGTTCTTTATGTGTAAAACTCATGACGTCTCCCCACCGCGTACAGGTTTCGATTTAGGTGTAAGCCCGCTCAGCAAGCCATGCAGCCCTTGCAAGGGCACCGGCAACCAGGTCGGGCGATTTTCCGCTTCGTAGGCCACTTCGTACGCAGCCTTTTCCAGGCTGAACAACGTCAGCGCTGCGTCCTGGCCGTTGGCATCCTGCCAGTCATGCGCCAGTGTAGACGTCGCCGTCTGATAAGCCTGAGTAAATGCCTGGCGGGCTTCACTCAGATAGCGGTCGGTGACGCGCTTGCGCGCGGTGTTGGCTTGCGGTGTCTGATCCACTGCTTGCACATTCAGGGCCATGGCCGCCGCGTAGTCAAAGGAGCGCAGCACCCCGCTCACATCTTTATAGGGGCTGTGCTTGCCGCGCCGCTCATGCAACGGCCGCGCAGGTTCGCCTTCAAAGTCGATCAGGTACGCATCGCCCTTGACCACCAGCACCTGGCCCAGGTGCAAGTCACCGTGGACACGAATCCGCAGCCCGCCGACCGTGGCCTTCGCCAATGCCTGGACATGCCCGGCGATGGCTTTTTTGTGCACCAGTAACTCACTGACCAACGCCTGGTCAGCGGGGTTCAACTGGCTTTGATGAAGCTTGAGCAATTGCAGCGCACGCTCGATCTGCGCGCCGACATCCTTGGCCCAGGCCTGAGTATCCTTGGCGGTGGTGATTTGCGGTTTGAAGTCCTTGTCATCCGTTGGCGCACCCAGCACCCCATGCATTTCCCCCAGGCGCTGGCCGAGCGCCGCGGCGAAATCCGCCAGTTCGCCAAGGGCGTTGTAGTGCTGCTCCTGTTCAGAAATAGCCTCGGCCAACTCGTCACGGATCGCCCGCTCCAGGTTGTTCTGGGTCCAGCTCCAGGCATCGCCCTGGTTGCTCAGGTAGCCCTGGGCAATCATCAGCAGGTTGTCCTGCCCCTGCGCGTCGCGGCGGCTCATAAAGCCCAGCAAAGGCGAGATATTCGGGTAGCCGGCGGCGGTCAGGTAGGCGCTCATTTCCAGCTCCGGGTGTACCCCGGCGCTGACTTTGCGAATCAGCTTGAGCACCAGGCTTTCGCCCACCACCACCGAACTGTTGGACTGCTCGGCAGACAAGTAACGCACCGGCGATTCGTGAGTCAGTTGCAGCCCGGCCAGGTGCCCGGTCGCCTCAAACCGCAGATCGCCCTCACTGGAGTTGAGCACGGTCCCTGCCTGCATGGCCTGGATGACTTCACGGATGAAAGGCTCAAGGCTGAAGGCATCGGTCACCAACCCTACTTGGCGGGTACGTCGCACCCGGGCCAGGGCCAATTGCTGGGGCAAGGCGCTGCTCACCTGATCTTCGCCGAGAAAGCCCAACGGCAGTTGATAACGGCTGACCTGACCACCACTGCTGACCTCGATTTCACTGAGCAATACCGGGTGCTGTGGGTCGCCAAACCGTACGCCGTAAGTGATGCGCACGCTGTCGATCGCCGTGTCTTTGCCGGCAAACCAGCGACGTTTGGGCAACCAGGCTGGCAATGAGGCTTGTTCCAGGCTGGTGCGGCAAGGCTCTTCGAGTAATTCTTCCATGCGTTTTTTCAGTACCAGAGTGGTGAAGTCGGGCATGCTCTGCGCCGGTTCCACATGCCAGCTCGGCATCTGGTTTTCCGTCGCCAGCACAAACCAATAAAAGCCATAGGGCGCCAGGGTCAGCAGGAAATTCAGCTGGCCAATCGGTGGAAAGGCATTACCGCCGAGCATCTCCACCGGCACCATGCCGGCGAAGGCAGACAAGTCCAGCTCCGCTGCCTGGGCGCTGCGCGACACATTGGCCACGCACAGGATGATTTCGGTGTGGCCGTCTTCCCCTGTGTATTCACGGGTGTAAGCCAGGATGCGCCGATTGGTCGGCGAGAGCATTTTCAGGCTGCCACGGCCAAAGGCCTTGGACTGCTTGCGCACCGCGAGCATGCGCCGGGTCCAGTTCAGCAACGAATGCGGGTCCTGGGCCTGGGTCTCGACGTTGACCGATTGATAACCGTATTGCGGATCCATGATCGGCGGCAATACAAGGCTGGCCGGGTTGGCACGGGAGAAGCCGCCATTGCGGTCGATAGACCACTGCATCGGCGTACGCACACCGTCGCGGTCGCCCAGGTAGATGTTGTCACCCATGCCGATCTCATCGCCGTAATACAGAGTCGGCGTGCCCGGCATCGACAACAACAGGCTGTTGAGCAACTCGACACGGCGACGATCACGCTCCATCAGCGGCGCCAGGCGGCGACGAATACCCAGGTTGATTCGGGCGCGGCGGTCTGCGGCATAGTAGTTCCACAGGTAGTCACGCTCCCTGTCGGTGACCATCTCCAGGGTCAGCTCATCATGGTTGCGCAGGAAAATCGCCCACTGGCAATTGGCGGGAATCTCCGGGGTCTGGCGCAGAATATCGGTGATGGGAAAGCGGTCTTCCTGGGCCAGCGCCATGTACATGCGCGGCATCAGCGGGAAGTGGAAGGCCATATGGCATTCATCGCCGTCATCGCCTTTACGCTCACCGAAATACAGCTGCGTGTCTTCGGGCCATTGGTTAGCTTCGGCCAGCAGCATCCGGTCGGGATAATGGGCATCGATTTCGGCGCGAATCTGCTTGAGGACGTCGTGGGTTTCAGCCAGGTTTTCGTTGTTGGTGCCGTCGCGTTCGATCAGGTAGGGGATGGCGTCCAGACGCAGGCCGTCAATGCCCAGGTCCAGCCAATAGCGCATCACCGACAGAACGGCCTTCATGACCTGCGGGTTATCGAAGTTGAGGTCGGGCTGGTGGGAGTAGAAGCGGTGCCAGAAGTACTGGCCGGCGACCGGGTCCCAGGTCCAGTTGGATTTTTCGGTATCGAGAAAAATGATGCGCGTGCCGTCGTACTTCTGGTCATCGTCCGACCACACGTAGAAATCCCGCGCCGCCGAGCCAGGCTTGGCCTTGCGCGCACGCTGGAACCAAGGGTGCTGGTCGGAGGTGTGGTTGATCACCAGCTCCGTGATCACCCGCAGCCCGCGTTTATGCGCCTCGGCGATGAAGCGTTTGGCATCGGCCATGGTCCCGTAGTCGCTGTGCACGCCACGGTATTCGGCGATATCGTAGCCATCATCGCGGCGTGGCGAGGGGTAGAACGGCAATAGCCAGATGGTGTTCACGCCAAGGTCGGCAATATAGTCGAGCTTGGCAATCAGCCCGGGGAAGTCACCGATGCCATCATTGTTGGAGTCAAAGTAGGATTTGACGTGAACCTGGTAAATCACCGCATCCTTGTACCAGAGCGGGTCTTTGATGAAGGTGGCTGTCTTGGGTTTCTTCGCCATCGGGAACTCCTGAAAACACTAAAGTTCTGCAGACGGAATGCGATCCAGTGTGGCAGCTGGCTTGCCTGCGATAACGGTCTGTCAGTACCTGAAATGGTGGCTGACAAATCGCTATCGCAGGCGAGCCAGCTCCCACAGGGGATCTCCATCAGCCTGGGGAATGGGTGATGCGCCAGATTCCAAAGGGCATCTGCGGTTCAAGCCGTGTCCATTGGGTCTTGCCGTACCAGGTCCAACGGTGGCCGTTCATCAAGTCTTCACCCTGGGTCTGGGCGTCATCCGGCAGGCCCAGCTCCCACAGCGGTAGTTCAAAATGGGCTTCCTGAGCGTTAAAGGGGTCGAGGTTGACCGCCACCAGGATGAAGTTGGTGCCATCTTCGCTGCGCTTGCCGAAATACAGGATGTTGTCGTTCCAGGCGTTGTAGAGCTTGAGGCCCAGGTGTGTGTGCAGGGCCGGGTTCTGCCGACGGATACGGTTGAGTTGGGCGATCTCGGCAATGATGTTGCCGGGGGCAGTGAAGTCCCGCGGGCGGATTTCGTACTTCTCCGAATCCAGGTATTCCTCCTTGCCCGGCACTGGCGCGGCTTCGCACAGTTCAAAGCCTGAATACATGCCCCACAGGCCCGAGCCCATGGTCGCCAGCGCGGCACGGATCAAGAAGCCAGGGCGTCCGGACTGGTGCAAAAAGCCTGGGTTGATATCCGGAGTATTGACGAAGAAGTTCGGTCGGTAGCATTCGCGCCACGGCGACTGGTTCAATTGGGTCAGGTACTCGCTCAACTCGGCCTTGGTATTGCGCCAGGTGAAGTAGGTGTAGCTCTGGGAATAGCCGACCTTGCCCAGGCGCGCCATCATCGCTGGAGTGGTAAAGGCTTCGGCGAGGAAGATCACCTCAGGGTATTTGGACCTGACATCACTGATCAGCCATTGCCAGAATGGCAGCGGCTTGGTGTGGGGGTTATCGACGCGAAAGGTCTTCACGCCCTCTTCCACCCAACCCACCACAATATCGCGTAGCTCTGTCCATAAGCCCGGAATCGCATCCGCCGCATAGAAATCGACGTTAACGATGTCCTGATACTTTTTCGGCGGGTTCTCTGCGTATTTAATCGTGCCATCGGGGCGCCAGTTGAACCAGCCAGGGTGCTGTTCAAGCCACGGATGGTCCTGGGAGCATTGGATGGCAAAGTCCAGCGCAATTTCCAGGCCGTGGTCGGCAGCGGCTTTGACCAGGCGACGGAAATCCTCACGACTGCCCAGTTGCGGGTGAATCGCCTCGTGCCCGCCCTCCTCGCTGCCGATGGCATAGGGGCTGCCCGGATCATCGGGGCCGGCGGTGAGTGAGTTGTTCTTGCCCTTTCGGTGGCTGCGGCCGATGGGATGGATCGGCGGGAAGTACAGCACGTCAAAGCCCATGTCGTGGATCATCGACAAGCGCGAGTGCACGTCGTTGAATGTACCGTGGCGGGCCGGATCGTCGGTGATCGAACGGGGAAACAGCTCATACCAACTGGCGAACTGCGCCGCCTCACGCTCTACGTCAATCGGGTAGGCCGGGCTGATGCTCAGATAAGCGCGATGATCGGCCTGGGTCATCAAGTGTGCACTGTCTTCGTGCAGGAACAACGCCACCTGCTCGGTTTCCAGCAGGCCCGACAATTCGTGGTGCAACAACATCAAGCGGTCGCGCAATTCGTTGTCACTGCGCTCGGCGGCCTGCAACACCAGGCTACGGCCCTCCTGCAATTCAAGGCTGACCGGCACCCCGGCCTCGTGTTTCTTGCGCAGTTCATAGCAGAAGCTGGCGAAGGTATCGATCCATGCCTCGATGCAGTATTCATGCGGGCCGAGGTGGGCGACGGTGAACGCGCCCTCCCAGCCATTGTTACCGACATCAGTCATGACCACGCTGTGCCAGCTTTCATCCTCCAGCGCGCGCCAGCGGATCAGCACCGCCAGTTTGTCGTGGCCATCGGCGAATACTTTACTGGTGACATTGACGCGCTGGCCGACCACGGCCTTGACGGCAAATTCCCCCTTGTCGATCACCGGCATGGTGCTTTCGATAGCGATCCTGGGTAACAACAGCGCTTGCGACAACGGCAGTGCGCAGCCCTCTGGAGCCAGTATTTCAGCAGTCATCGAGCATCTTCCCCTTACGCCCCGTGGACGCTCTTTGCTTGATCCGAATTCAAGTACGGCGACGCTCTCCCTGAGCAGGGCCGTTTAAAGTCCGAGCCTGGGCGCGCGGCAAAAGTTCAGGTGGATATGTGGCCGCCGGGCGGGGAATCAATTCCCCAAGGCAATGGTCCACCCATAGAGCCAAGCACAAAGGAGGCCACACTGATGAATATCCCAATACCCCCTGAGCCCGAAGATCCGAATATCGATGCCCCGCCCTTGCCGCCTTCGGAGCCGACGCCGGCGCCAAAGCAGGAACCCCCTGAAGATGAGCCACCCGCAGCGCAAGAACCGCCCACGACCACGCCGCCGGTTATCGTCTGAGTCACAATGATGGAGGTTCGCTCGGGAGGGGCCAGGCTGTTCTTCAGCTCGAGCGAGCCGCAAAAAAACGAACTCTCCTACAGACACTGGGAACAAGCCTGAATGCTCGCGTGACTGCGGGTTTATATATTTACCTCGCACTCAACCCATCTTCCGATGGGAAGTTCTGATCCTATCGCGAGGACACCATGTCGACTATCAACCCTCAGCACCTTTCCGGCACGCAGCCATCGCCACCTGGAGACTCCAGCGGCGCCCACGCTCAGGGCCGGCCAACACAGCAGCAGGTGGATGCGTTGCTCAACGCTGGCCCGAACTGGTCCGTTACGCCCAAGGCACCGGACCGTGCACAGCAATCGCCTGACACGCGTTCCAATCAGACCTCTCCTGAGCAACACGCAGACGCGACGAAACGCGTGAGCGATACTCATACACTATTGACCCCGGAAACAATCAACGCGCTACAGGGCAATCCGGACTCTGCCCAATCTCGTGCAATCAAGTCCGAACTCGAATGGATTTTTCAGCCAGAAAACAGGCGCGCAGCGTTACGTGGGCCCGACGCCAAGGCAAACCGCAAAAAATTTGAAGAGATGAGCGTCGTGCTCAATGCCGGTGCCAGGAACCTGAACTCAGCCAAGCATAAAACAACAGAAGAGGTAATGAATAAATTCGCCTTTAAAAATATCGAGGCCCTGCTCGGGGCATTTGACGGCGACGCCTCGAGCTCTTTTGGCCGTCTCGATAACTCACTCGCTGAGTTAGCCAAAATCAAACAACATTATTCCAGGATGGACTCGACCTATAAAACCTTAAGCAATACCTGCGATTCGCTGGCCAAGGAAAAACTCGACGCGTCGCAAGCCGATGCCACGCCACCGCCAGCGGCCTCCGACACTGGCCACGACAGCCCTGCAACGTACAGCTTCCGCTCTGTCAGCGAATCCACACTCGAGTCTCCTCAAGAGATCCGGAATTTCAAATCCCAAGACAAATTGAACCTGACCGGCATTCAGAAACAGTTGAACGCCTCGCTGCGATGGGTTGAACGCACCCCGGAGTCGAACGGGGAGATACAGATTCAATATTCGCCCAATAACAAAGTCAGCGTGGTAGTCATTGCTGACGCTCCAGGCAAGCCATCCTTTGTACTGAAGGTGTTTGGTGAGGTGCGCCAAAGCAACATCATGACCTGATGGCTGGGTATCACTTTTCCACTAACTTGACGATTCTCGGCATGATGCTGAACACCGCCAGCGCCAGCAACGTACTGAGTACCGCCGTCGATTCACGCCCCATGCCCGCCGCCACCCCGATGGCGGCGGTCATCCACAACCCGGCAGCCGTGGTCAGGCCCTTCACATGCTGGCCTTCTTCATCTTCCTTGCCCTTGAGGATAGTGCCGGCGCCAAGGAAGCCGATGCCCGCAATCACCCCCTGAACCACCCGGCTCATGGCGTCTGCCTGGTTGCCGGACATCTGCGGCACCAGCACGAACAGCGCCGCGCCAAGCGCCACCAGCATATGGGTGCGCACGCCCGCCGCCTTGCCCTTGTGTTCACGCTCAAAACCCAGGATGCCACCCAGGATCGCAGCGATCAGCAGGCGCACAGTCACTTGAGTGAGTTGCCGGGCATCGGCGATGTCGGCGAACTCGGCTTGCAGGGTTTGCCACACTTGTTGCCACCAGACGTCCATGGATGCGCTCCTTTTATTATGAGTAAAGAATAGACCGCACAGACCGCCAGTCAGTTGCCCGGAACCCGTGCGCATGGCAGTCGCCTAACGCTGCACAGTTCACAAAACGGAGATCGTCATGACCGTACGCATCGAAAATCATCTGTGCTACTTCACGCTCGACGAAAACGGCCAGGAACAAAGCCTGCCCGCCACCCGAGTGACCATCCTTACCGATCACGACAAAGCCATGTCTTATCTGGAATTGGCGGGTTCTCGCATCTACATCACCGAAGCCGAGGCGGACGCCCTGACGGTTGAAGGCGCCACCGATGGCCGTCAGCATGTGAAGGCCGACGAACCGGGTTCGGTGATTTAATTGATCTGCGTCAGCCCCTGCGATCGATCGCTGCACCTTATTGACGCTGGGGTGCAGCACATTGACGCAGACGGATACATCCAGCCCATCTGATCCGCTTTATATCGCCCTAGCTGAGTCTGTTATGCAAACAGCCCGTCGCCCATAGTGCATTGGCCTGATGGAGGCTGATGAGCGAACGACCATGAGCGAACGAATCCCAACCGTGGAAACCTTTGAGCCCATACACCCAAAGAAGGTGAAGGCCAAATCCAGCGATAACCTGATCCATACCCGCAGCTTTACCGGCCTGTTCCGCACCTTGCGTGTCAGCGGAGCGGCTTTGCTGTTCCTGGCCTTTTTCGGCACCGTTTGGCTGAACTGGGGTGGGCGCCAGGCCGTGCTGTGGGACCTGGCGCACAGCAAGTTCCACATTTTCGGCGCCACCTTCTGGCCGCAGGACTTTATCCTGCTCTCGGCGCTGCTGATCATCTGTGCCTTCGGCCTGTTTGCGATCACGGTGTTTGCCGGCCGCGTCTGGTGCGGCTATACCTGCCCGCAAAGCTCGTTCACGTGGCTGTTCATGTGGTGTGAAAAGATCACCGAGGGCGAGCGCAACCAGCGTATCAAGCTGCAGGCGGCCCCGTGGAGCCTGAACAAACTCGCGCGACGCTCAGCCAAACATACGCTGTGGCTGGGCATCAGCGTGCTGACCGGGCTGACCTTTGTCGGCTACTTCACGCCCATCCGTCCTCTCGCCGTCGAACTGCTGACCTGGCAAATCGGCGGGGTGAGCCTGTTCTGGGTGCTGTTTTTCACCGGCGCTACCTACATCAATGCCGGCTGGTTACGCGAAGCGGTGTGCATGCATATGTGCCCGTATGCGCGATTCCAAAGCGTGATGTTTGATAAAGACACCCTGACCATTTCCTACAATACCGCCCGCGGCGAACGCCGTGGCCCGCGCAAACGCGAAGTGCAGCCAGCCGATGCAGGGCTCGGTGATTGCATTGATTGCCAGCTGTGCGTGCAGGTGTGCCCTACCGGCATCGATATCCGCGACGGCCTGCAAATGGAATGTATCGGCTGCGCGGCCTGCATTGATGCCTGCGACTCGATCATGGACAAAATGGGCTATGCCCGTGGTTTGGTGAGCTACACCAGTGAACACCAACTGCAGGGTGGCAAGACTCATCTGCTCAGGCCGCGCCTGATCGGCTACAGTGCCGTACTGCTGGTAATGATTGCCGCGTTGGTGGTGGCCTTGATTGAACGGCCGATGGTGTCGCTGGATGTCACCAAGGACCGCGGCATGTTTCGCGAAAACAGCCAGGGTTTGATCGAGAACATCTACAGCCTCAAGGTCATCAACAAGACCCAGCAACGCCAGGACTATCGGGTGGAGCTGGTGGATGCCGATGGGTTCCAGTTGCAGGGCAAGACCCGGCTCAGCCTCGCGCCCGGAGAAATCGTCGATATACCGGTGTCAGTGGCACTGCTGGCCGATAAGCCGGCGAGCAGCTCGCAGAGCCTGCGCTTCAAGGTGACAGATGTGGATGAGCCCTGGATCTACAGCGCCGCAGACAGTCGCTTCGTCGCACCGTTGAACCGCTGACAATCCGCCAATGTGGGAGGGGGCTTGCTCCAGGTAGCCGTAAGCCAGTTAAACCTGTATTGACTGACACACCCTGATCGGGGCATGGGTATTTACATAACTTTGCAGCTGCCGCACACCCCGTAACTACGATGCGAAGCGAGCCGCTCTTGATCTTGATCTGCTTTTGATCTTAAGCGCCCCGTCAAACCACGCTGTCGGATTACGGGTACACCGAGCCTGAGCGAGGTGCCGAGTGGTGGGGCAAGAGCGTTTTGCTTACTTTGCCGCTTTTGCAAAGCGAGCCGCCGTCAGGGCGGAACCCTAAGTGGCCGTTACCGCAGCAATGGATATGTACTCGGTATAACTGGGTCGGCTGCCTGGCCGCCTTCGCGAGCAAGCCCGCTCCCACATTTGGATCTCGGAGCATCAGATAGATATGCGCTGGCTGACTGGTCGTCACGGGAGCAAGCTCCCTCGCCACAGGTACAGCGCCGTACCAAAAATGTGTAGATACCTATGCTAATCGTGGGCAAGCTCCCACACACACTTACCCGGCGTACAGACTGAAAACTGTTTAAGGCTGCCATGAAACGCTACGAAAAATTCGCCGATGACATCGCAGAACTGATCCGCTCCGGCGTCCTTGGCCCAGGTCAGCGCGTACCGTCGGTGCGCTATGCCAGCCAGACCTACGGCGTCAGCCCGTCTACCGTGTTCCAAGCGTACTACTTGCTGGAACGCCGTGGCCTGATTCGCGCGCGGCCGCGTTCGGGCTACTTCGTCAACACCCATGCACCGAGCCCGTTTTCCGAGCCAGTGGTGAGCGAGCAGGTGCATGAGTCCACCCATGTGGACGTCAGTGAATTGGTGTTTTCGGTACTCGATTCCATCAAAGACCCTAATACAGTGCCCTTCGGCTCGGCCTTCCCCAGCCCGATGCTGTTCCCGTTGCCGCGCCTGGCCCGCTCCCTGGCCAGCGCCAGCCGCGAAATGGACCCGCGCCTGGTGGTCACCGACATGTCGCCGGGCAACCCGCAACTGCGCCGGCAGATTGCCCTGCGCTACATGGTCGGCGGCCTGATGCTGCCCATGGAGGAGCTGCTGATCACCAACGGTGCCCTGGAAGCGCTGAACCTGTGCCTGCAAGCCGTGACTGAACCGGGCGACCTGGTTGCCATCGAGGCACCGGCGTTCTACGCCTGCCTGCAAGTGCTGGAGCGCCTGAAACTCAAGGCCGTGGAAATCCCGGTGCACCCGCGCGATGGCATTGACCTGAACGCCTTGGCACAAAGTCTTGAGCGCTACCCAATCAAGGCCTGCTGGACCATGACCAGCTTCCAGAACCCCATGGGCGCCACCCTGCCCGAAGCCAAAAAACAGGCGCTGGTAGAGCTGTTGCGCAGCCATCAGGTGCCGTTGATCGAAGATGATGTCTATGCCGAGTTGTACTACGGGCAACACGCGCCAAAACCGGCCAAGGCGTTTGATACCGAAGGGCTGGTGATGCACTGCGGTTCCTTTGCCAAGAGCCTGGCACCGGGCTACCGCGTCGGCTGGGTCGCGGCCGGGCGCTTTGCGCAGAAGGTCGAGCGCCTGAAACTGATGACCTCGCTGTGCCCGTCGATGCCGGCCCAGGCGGCGATCGCCGACTACCTGCAACACGGCGGTTATGACCGGCATCTGCGCAAATTGCGCTATGCCCTGGAAGAACAGCAAAGCGCCATGCTGGCGGCCATCGCCCGCTACTTCCCGGCCCAGACACGGGTCAGCCAGCCGGCGGGCGGTTATTTTCTGTGGTTGGAATTGCCGGAGCAAACCGACTCGCTGAAATTGTTCCAGATGGCCCTGGCCCAGGGCATCAGCATCGCACCGGGGCCGATTTTTTCAGCGACCCAGCGCTTCAGAAACTGCATACGCTTGAACTATGGCAGCCCATGGAACGAGGCCTCGGAAAAAGCCATGGAGACATTGGGACGGATTGTGCGGTCTTTTTAACGACCGCCGCCCAAGTCGAGGAATGTGCCGGTGGCGTATGAAGCCTTGTCCGACAGCAACCAGATTATCGCCTCAGCCACTTCATCCGGACGCCCGCCACGCGCCATGGGGATACCGGACTCCAACTTGCTGACGCGGTCCGGGTCGCCGCTCAGGGCGTGGAAATCGGTAAAGATATAACCGGGGCGTACCGCGTTGACTCGAATGCCTTCACCCGCGACCTCTTTGGACAGACCGAGGGTGAAGGTATCCAGCGCGCCCTTGGACGCTGCGTAGTCCACATACTCACCTGGCGACCCCAGCCGCGCCGCCACCGACGACACGTTGACGATACTGCCACCCTGCCCGCCATGCCGAGGCGACATACGCAGCACCGCGTGCTTGGCGCACAGGATCGGGCCCAGCACGTTGGTCTTCATGATCTTCAGGATACGAAACTCGGACATCTCGTCGACCCGCGACTTTTGCCCCACAGTACCGGCGTTATTGACCAGCGCCGTGACACGCCCCAATTCGGCATCCACGCGATTGAACAGCGCTATCACTTCATCTTCGATGCTGACATCAGCGCGCACCGCAATGGCCTGGGCGCCGAGGCCGCGCACTTGTTCAAGCACAGCCTGGGCAGCCTTCTCGTCCGACTGATAGTTAATGCAGATGCGATAACCTTCGCGAGCGGCCAGCAAGGCCGTCTCGGCGCCAATCCCACGGCTGCCTCCGGTGATGATGACAACTTTGTCCATGGCTACGGTCTCCTGATTCAACCTGATGGTTAGGGTTGGATCCAAGAATACCCGTCACTGATGGCTTTTGTCAGGCGCTGGCGCATCTTCGCCGCTGCGGATATTTGCCATGAAACTGTCAGCCGGCAATGGATGCCCCAACAAATAGCCTTGCAAGGAATCACACCCCAGGCGGGTAAGGAAATTTTGCTGCGCATCGGTTTCCACGCCTTCGGCAACGATCCGCAAGTCCAGGGCCTGGCCGAGGGCGACGATGGCCGAGACGATGGCGGCGTCGTCGCTGTCGTGCTCCAGGTCGCGTACAAAGCCGCGGTCGATCTTCAACTCGTTGGCCGGCAGGCGCTTGAGGTACATCAGGCTGGAGTAACCGGTGCCAAAGTCATCGATGGACAGATCCACGCCCATGTCCGAGAGCTGCTGCAATACCGTCATGCTCGCATCGGCATCGCTCATGGCAGTGGTCTCGGTGATCTCCAGCGTGAGGCTGTTGGCGGGTAATTGGTGGCGCTCCAGAGCAGCCGCAACACTGTTGACCAACCCGGCATGACAGAACTGCAGCGCCGAAAGATTCACGGCGATGCGCCAGCGCTGATAACCCTGTGCGTACCACAGGCTCATCTGGCGGCAGGCTTCGTCGAGTACCCATTCACCGATGGCAATGATCAGCCCGGTTTTCTCCGCCAGCGCGATAAAAGCTGCCGGCAGCAGCAAGCCTTGTTGCGGATGCTCCCAGCGCAACAACGCCTCGGCCCCCACGGCAATACCGCTCACCGCATCGAACTTGGGCTGGTAATACAAGCGAAACTCGCCGTGTTCGAGGGCATTGCGCAGGTCCTGCAACAATTGCAGTTGCTTGCGCGCATTGGTGTTCATTGACGCATCGAAGAAGCTGTAGCCGTTCTTGCCCATGCCCTTGGCGTGATACATCGCCGCGTCGGCGTTCATCAACAGCTCCTGGGGGTTATTACCGTTGCCCGGGAACATGGCGATACCGATACTCGCGGAGATTTTCAGCTCATGCTCGGCCACCGTGAAAGCGCGATTGATCAGACCGACCTGACGCTCGGCCAGGCCCATGGCATCGTCCGGCTGGGTCAATTGCACCAGCAACACGAACTCGTCACCGCCAATACGGGCCAGGGTGTCCTGGCTGCGCAAGTCCTCGCGCAGACGCAGGCCAACCTCGCGCAGCAGTTGATCGCCCATGTGATGACCGAAGGCATCGTTGACCGGCTTGAAGCCGTCCAGGTCGATAAACATCAGCGCAAAGCAACCGCCCTGCTCGTACACCGCCTGAATGCCTTGTTGAATGCGATCCGCCAGCAGTGTGCGATTGGGCAAGCCGGTGAGCATGTCGTGCAGTGCCAGGTGGGTCAGTTCCTGGTTGGCCAGGGTCAAGGAATCGGCGAGTACAGCGGTGCGCGCCTCCAGGCGGGCATCCAGCAATGAGGTCAACAACGCTATGACCAACACCGCCAGGGAGGTCACCAAGACCAGGTTATCCAGGCCCTTGCCGCTCAAGCCCGTTAGCGCGGCACCGCAGAAACTGTCATCGGCAAACTGCGCCGCGGCCATCCCGGTGTAGTGCATGCCGACAATGGCCACGCCCATCACCACCGCCGCCGCACCCCGCGCCAGCCGCACGTAAGGCGTATTGCGACGCAGGTTGAAGGCGATCCACAGTGCGGCGCCGGAGGCCATTACCGCGATCAACAACGAAGCGCCGAACAAGGTCGGGTCGTAGTCGATACCCGGGGTCATGCGCATCGCTGCCATGCCGGTGTAGTGCATGCTGGCGATACCGGCACCCATCACCAGCGCACCGAACGCCAGTTGCCAGGCCGGCAGACGTGGCTGGCTGACCAGCCATAAGGCGAAGCCACTGGATAACACGGCGATCAGCAACGACAACGCGGTGATGCCCAGGTCAAACCCAATGGCAAACGGCAGGCGCAGCGCCAACATGCCGATAAAGTGCATGGACCAGATACCCACCCCCATGGCCGCTGCGCCGCCGGTAATCCATAGATAAACGGCACGCCCCTTCGTCGTAGCGATACGCCCGGCCAGGTCCAACGCGGTGTAGGACGCCAGCATTGCAACGCACAGGGAAATCACGACCAGGGAGGTTGAATAGCTACCGATCAACATGGGGCTTCTCGCAGGCAACAGGGCGTAAAAGCCCATGCCGGGTGGCAAAGCGGGCGATTGTAGCGAGAATGATTCTGGGGCAGGTGATTAATTAAGCAGATAGCCATTAGTCATTTTTTGGCGTCAATCTGCTGGCTTAATGCGGGTATTTTTCAATACCTGTGGGAGGGGTCCTCCCCTCTGTAGGAGCGAGCTTGCTTGCGAAGATCGTCAACGATGACGTGCGAAACCGGGGAAACGCGGTGTCGGTGTGTTCTTCGCGAGCAAGCTCGCTCCTACAGGATGCGCAGGTATTCGCTCACTCCTTCTCGGCAAGAGACGTCTGGCCATCCCAGCCACCGCCCAACGCCGCAATCAACTGCACACTCGCCACCAGCCGCGACTGCAACAAGGTCAACACTGTGCGCTCGTTGCTCAGGGCCGTCGCCTGCACAGTCACCACATCCAGGTAAGCGATCAAACCCGCCTTGTACTGGTTCTCGGTCAAGCGCAACGACTCACGCGCCGATTCCAGCGCTTCATTGCTGACCACAGCCTCGTCCGCCAGCACCTTGAGTTGCACCATGTAGTTTTCCACTTCACGGAACCCATCCAGTACGGTCTGGCGGTACTTGGCCACGGTCTCGTCATAGCTGGCCACGGTGCGATCGACTTCCGCCGAGCGCTGGCCGCCATCGAACAGGGTCATGGCCAGTTTCGGCCCCACCGACCAGAAGCGGTTCGGCAGGCTGATCCAGTCCTCATAGGTGCTGCTGGAATAGCCGCCCTGCAAGCTCAGGCTGAGATCCGGGTAATAGGCCGCCTTGGCCACGCCGATGTTGGCGTTGGCGGCGATCACCGAGCGTTCGGCCGAGGCAATATCGGGGCGACGTTCCAGCAACTGGGACGGCAGGCTCACCGGTATTTGCGGCAGCGCTGGAATGTCTTTGCTCACCGCCAGGTTGAAGTTGGCCGGGGCTTCGCCAATCAGCACGGCAATGGCGTTTTCCAGTTGGGCGCGCTGCCAGATCAGGTCGATCAGGCTGGCCTGGGTGGTCTTGAGCTGGGTTTGCGCCTGGGCGATGGCATCCTTGCCGGCCACCCCGGCGCGGTATTGGTTTTCGGTCATTTTCAACGAGCGCTGGTAAGTGTCCAGCGTGGCTTGCAGCAGGCGCGTCTGTTCGTCCATGACCCGCAGTTGCAGGTAGCTTTGCACCAGTTCTGACTGTTGGCTCAGGCGCATCGCGGCCAGATCTGCCGAGCTGGCCTCGGCGCTGGCTTCATTGGCCTCTAGTCCACGGCGCAACTTGCCCCAGATATCGGCTTCCCAGCTCACGCCCAACTGCGCATTGAGGGTGTCGCGGATACCACTGCTGGAACTGCTGAGGCTGGCGCTGCTGCTGCCGGTACCCTGGCTGGCGCGGGTTTTACCCACGCTCAGATCGACGCTGGGGTAAAACGCCCCGCGGGAACTGCGCACCAGCGCCTTGGCCTGGCGAAAGCGCGCTTCGGCCTGGGCAACGGTCTGGTTGGACGTGTTGAGGCGCTCTACCAGCTCATTGAGTTGGCGGTCGCCATACAACTCCCACCAGGCGCCACGGGCCAGGGAATCGCTGGGGTTGGCCTGGCGCCAGCCCTGGGCTTCTTTGAACTGCACCGGTTCGATGACCTCCGGGCGCTTGTAGTCAGGGCCAATGGCGCAGGCGCTGAGCAACACCCCACACATCATCACGGCCAATAACTTCATTGTGTTGTTGTGGCGAGAGAGCTTGCTCCCTCGCCACAATAATTTGGTTGAATCGGTCATAGCGCAGTGTCCAGGGCAGCATCGGTACGCACGCCGCGCCAGGCATTGAAGCGGTGGCGCGCGCGGTCGAGATAGAGGTAGACCACCGGGGTGGTGTAAAGGGTCAGGATCTGGCTGAAGACCAGGCCGCCAATAATGGTCAGGCCCAACGGATGGCGCATTTCCGCGCCATCGCCGGTGCCGAGCAGCAACGGCAAGGCGCCGAGGATGGCGGCCAGGGTGGTCATCAAAATGGGTCGTAGGCGTAGCAGACAGGCGCTGCGGATCGACTCCAGCGGGCTCATGCCGTCGTTGCGCTCCAGTTGCAGCGCCAGGTCGATCATCAGGATCGCGTTTTTCTTCACCACACCGATCAGCAGGAACAAGCCCAGCAACGAAATCAGACTGAACTCGCCGCCCAGCAGGTAGATCGCCAGCAACGCGCCAACACCCGCCGACGGCAGGGTCGACAGAATGGTCAGCGGGTGGATATAGCTTTCATACAGAATGCCCAGCACCAGGTACACCGCCACCAGCGCACCGAGAATCATGAACGGCTGGCCCTTCTGCGTGGCCGCAAAGGCGTCGGCGGTGCCGGCCATCTTGGCGATCACATCTTCAGGCAGGCCGACCTTGGCAATCGCTCGTTCGATGGCCGCGGTGCCCTGCTCTACCGTCACCCCGGGCGCCATATCGAAGGCGATGTTTTCTGAAGCGAACTGGCCTTCATGGCTGACGCGATCGTCGGCCAGGCTGTTCTCGTAATGGGCAATGGTCGACAACGGCACCCGCGCACCATCGGCAGTAATCACCTGCACCTGGTTCAGGGTGATCGGGTCCTGGGCATACTTGGGGTTGACCTCCATCACCACCTGATACTGGTTGAGGCTGTCGTAGATGGTGGAAATCTGCCGCTGGCTGTAGGCGTTGTTGAGTACCGACGTGACCATGTCCATGTCGATGCCCAGACGCTTGGCCTGGTCCCGATCGACGATCAGCGTGACCTGCGCCGCGCCCCGGCCTTCGCGAGCGTCGATGGCAGTCAGCTCGGGCAACTCACGCATCGCCGCGACCACTTTCGGGTACCACAGGCGCAACGCGGCCAGGTCGCCGCTTTGCAGGATGTAGGAATATTGCGCGCTGGTCTGGTCGCGGCTGCCGCCGAACTGCAGGTCCTGGTCGGCCATCAGGAACAGGCGCCCGCCCGGTACCAACGGCACCTCTTTGCGCAGACGCTCGATCACCGCCTGGGCAGAGATCTTGCGTTCACTGATGGGTTTGAGGCGCACCAGCATCACTGCGTTGTTAGTGCCTTGGTTGCCACCGATAAAGCCGGCCACGCTGAGCACCGCCGGGTCCTTGAGCACCGCCTGGCGAAAGACTTCCATCTTCGGCTGCATCACGCTGAACGACAGGCCATCGTCACCGCGCACAAACCCGATCAATTGGCCGGTGTCCTGCTGAGGCATGAAGGTTTTTGGCACCACCACATACAGTGCGATATTCACGCCCACGGTGATCAACAGGCTGAGCAGGGTCAGGCGCCGGTGGCGCAATACCCAGTCCAGGCTGGTGGCGTAGCCGGCGACCATGCGGTCGTTGACCTTCTGGCTCCAGCGCTGCAAACCGGTCTGCCGGGTCTTGTCATGAGGCTTGAGCCAGCGGGCGCAGAGCATCGGCGTCAAGGTCAGCGAGACAATCAGCGAGACGATGATCGCCGCCGACAAGGTGATGGAAAACTCGCGAAACAGGTTGGTGACAATCCCGCCCATGAACAGGATCGACAGGAACACCGCCACCAGCGACACGTTCATCGACAACAAGGTAAAGCCGACTTCTTCGGCACCCAGGTACGCCGCCTTCATCGGCGGCACACCCTCGTCGATGTGCCGGGAAATGTTCTCCAGCACCACGATGGCATCGTCCACCACCAACCCGGTGGCCAAAATCAGCGCCATCAACGAAAAGTTGTTCAGCGAAAACCCGTACAGGTACATCACCGCGAAGGTGCCCACCAGCGACACCGGCACCGCCAGGGTCGGGATCAGCGAAGCACGGAAGTTACCCAGGAACAGGTACACCACCAGAATCACCAGGCCCACGGCAATCAGCAGGGTCATTTCCGCTTCATGCAGGGTGGCAGTGATCACTGGCGAGCGGTCCATGGCCAGGCTGAGCTTGACGCTGGACGGCAGCACCGCCTGCAATGCCGGCAACTGGGCCTTGATCTGCCTGACCGTTTCAATGATGTTGGCGCCGGACTGACGGTTGATCACCAGCAGCACTGCCGAATCATTATTGAAGAAGCCACTGTTGTAGCGGTCTTCCACACCATCGGTGATCTTCGCCACATCGCCCAGGCGCAGGGCCGCACCGTCCTGGTAGCGGATCAATAGCGGCGCGTAGTCCTTGGCTTTTTCCAGCTGGTCGTTGGCCTGGATCTGCCAATTGCGCTCAGCGTCTTCCAGGGAGCCCTTGGGCCGGCGCTGGTTGGCATTGGCGATAGTATTGCGCACATCGTCCAGGGCCACGCCGTATTGGTCGAGGGCCTTGGGCTCCAGCTCGATGCGCACCGCCGGCAGGGAACTGCCGCCGATCTGCACTTCGCCCACGCCTGGCACCTGGGACAGGCTCTGGGACAAGATGGTCGACGCCAGGTCATACAGCTGGCCCTTCTGCAGCACGTCGGAGGTCAGCGACAGCACCATGATCGGCGCCTGGGACGGGTTGATCTTCTTGTAGGTGGGCATGCTGCGCATACCGCTGGGCAACAGGTTGCGCGAAGCGTTGATGGCCGCCTGCACTTCCCGCGCCGCACCGTTGATATCGCGGTCGGAATCAAAGGCCAGGATCACCCGAGTCGAGCCCTGGCTCGAAGAACTGCTCATGGTGGTGATGCCGGCAATCGAACCGAATGAACGCTCCAGTGGCGTCGCCACGCTGGACGCCATCACCTCGGGGCTGGCGCCGGGCAAGCTGGCCGACACCACGATCACCGGAAAGTCGATCTGCGGCAGCGGCGACACCGGCAACAGGTTGAAGCTGACGCCACCGAGCAGCATGATCGCCAGGCTCAGCAGCATGGTTGCTACCGGCCGGCGAATGAAAGGTCCGGACAAGTTCATGGCTCAACCGGCTCCAGGCGTTGCGGCTCTTTGCGCCAGCGCCTGCCAAGGCGATCGAAGTACAGGTAGATCACCGGCGTGGTGAACAGCGTCAACACCTGGCTCACCAGCAAGCCACCGACCATCACCAAACCCAGCGGTTGGCGCAACTCCGCGCCGGAACCGCTGGCAAGCATCAGCGGTACCGCACCGAACAACGCGGCCAGGGTAGTCATCAGGATCGGCCGGAAGCGCAACAGCGCCGCCTGGTAAATCGCCGTCTGTGGGTCCAGGCCCTGATTACGCTCGGCGTCGAGGGCGAAGTCGATCATCATGATCGCGTTCTTTTTCACGATACCGATCAGCAGGATGATGCCGATGATCGCGATCATGCCCAGGTCATTGCCACTGAGCAGCAGGGCCAGCAAGGCCCCCACCGCCGCCGACGGCAGGGTCGAAAGGATGGTGATCGGGTGGATATAGCTCTCGTAGAGCACGCCGAGCACGATGTACATGGTAACCACCGCCGCCAGGATCAGCAGCAAGGTGCTCGACAGCGACGCCTCGAACGCCTGGGCGGCACCCTGGAACTGGGTTTGCACGCCCACCGGCATGCCAATGTCCTTCTGGGTCTGGTTGATCAGCTCCACACCCTTGCCCAGGGCGACGCCGGGGGCCAGGTTGAACGACATCATCACCGCCGGGAACTGGCCGATATGGGCAATTGCCAACTGCGCCTGGCGCTGCTCGACATGGGCCAGGCTCGACAGCCGCACCTGGCCGCCGTCGGTGGTCTTCACATGGATCTGGTTGAGCGCGGCCGGGCCGAGGGTTTCGCCGGACTGGGCCTGCAGCACCACGCGATATTGGCTGGCCTGGGTATAGATGGTAGAGATCTGCCGTTGGCCAAAGGCGTCATACAACGCGTCGGTAATGGTCGAGACACTCACACCCAGGCGCGAGGCCGCGTCGCGGTCGATCACCAGGTACACCTGCAAGCCTTTGTCCTGCAAGTCGCTGGCAACGTCGGTGAGTTCCGGCTGTTGACTGAGGGCGTGCACCAGCTTGCCACTCCACAGTGCCAGCAACTCGGCGTCCGGCGACGACATGCTGAACTGGTACTGGGTACGGCTGACGCGGTCCTCGATGGTGAGGTCCTGCACCGGCTGCATGAACAGGCGGATGCCCACCAGCTTGTCGATTTGCGGTTGCAAGCGGGTGATCACCTCGGCTGCGCTCAAGTCGCGCTGGCCGTGGGCCTTGAGGTTGATCAGCAAGCGGCCACTGTTGAGGGTGGCGTTATCGCCGTCCACACCGATGTAGGACGACAGGCTCTGGACCGCGGGATCAGCAAGGATGATCTTCGCCAGCTCCTGCTGACGCTGGCTCATCGCCGCAAAGGAAATCGACTGCGGCGCTTCGGAAATGCCCTGGATCACCCCGGTGTCCTGCACCGGAAAAAAGCCCTTGGGCACCACCAGGTACAGCACCACCGTAAGCCCCAGGGTAGCGATGGCCACCAGCAGGGTCAGCGGCTGGTGCTTGAGCACCCACTGCAACTTGCGGCCATAGGCCTGGATCAGCCAATCGATCCAGGCGCCGCTGGCCTTGTAGAAACGTCCCTGCTCTTCTTCCTTCGGTTCGCGCTTGAGCAAGCGCGCGCACATCATCGGCGTCAGGGTCAGGGACACAACCAGCGAAATCAGGATCGCCACCGCCAGGGTGATGGCGAACTCGCGGAACAGCCGCCCGACCACGTCAGCCATGAACAGCAGCGGGATCAGTACCGCAATCAGCGACAAGGTCAGGGATATCAGGGTGAAACCGATCTGCTTGGCGCCCTTGAGCGCGGCGGCCATCGGCGTCTCGCCTTCCTCGATATAGCGCGAGATGTTCTCCAGCATCACGATGGCGTCGTCCACCACAAACCCCGTGGCGATGGTCAGGGCCATCAGCGTCAGGTTATTGATGGAGAAACCCGCCAGGTACATCACGCCAAAGGTACCCACCAGAGACAGCGGCACGGCAATGGACGGAATGATCGTGGCGCTGACCCGACGCAGGAACAGGAACGTCACCATCACCACCAGGGCGATGGCAATCAGAAGCTCGTGTTGTACGTCTTTCACCGAGGCGCGGATGGTCTGGGTACGGTCGGTAAGCACCGTCACGTCCAGGCCGGCCGGCAGGTTGTCGGTGATGCTCGGCAGCAGCGCCTTGATACGGTCGACTACCTCGATCACGTTGGCGCCCGGCTGGCGCTGGATGTTGAGCAGTACCGCCTGGTTTTCGTTGGCCCAGGCCGCGAGGCGTTCGTTTTCGGCGCCGTCGACGATCTGCGCCACATCCTTGAGGCGCAACGGTGCGCCATTGTTGTAGGCCAGGATCAGCTCGGCATATTGCTGGGGTGAGACCAACTGGTCGTTGGCATCGAGCATCGACACGCGGGTGGGGCCGTCGAAGTTGCCCTTGGGCTGGTTGACGTTGGAGGCGGCGATCAGCGCACGCACGTCCGACAGGTTCAAACCATTGGCCGCCAGGGCTTGCGGGTTGACCTTGATGCGCACGGCCTGGCGCTGGCCACCGGCGATGCTGACCATGCCGACGCCGCTGATCTGGGCGATTTTCTGCGCCATGCGCGTATCGACCAGGTCATTGAGCTTGGGCAGCAGCATGGTCTTGGAAGTAATCGCCAGGGTCAGCACGGGGGTGTCGGCCGGGTTGACCTTGTTGTACACCGGCGGCGCCGGCAAATCCTTGGGCAACAGGTTGGTGGCGGCGTTGATTGCGGCCTGCACCTGTTGCTCGGCGACATCCATATTGACGTCGAGGTTGAAACGCAGGGTCAGCACCGACGCACCGCCCGAACTGGTGGACGCCATCTGGGTCAGCCCGGGCATCTGCCCGAACTGACGCTCCAGCGGCGCAGTGACCGCACTGGTCATCACGTCTGGGCTGGCGCCGGGGTACAGGGTCATCACCCGGATCGTCGGGTAGTCCACCTGGGGCAAGGCCGATACCGGCAACAAGCGGTACGAAATGATCCCGGCCAATACAATCGCCAGCATACTCAGCGTGGTGGCGACCGGGCGCAGGATAAACAGGCGTGACAGGTTCATGAACCGACCTTTTGCGCCTTGCCGGCGTCAGCGCCGGTCTCCCCTTTTGCCGCGGGCTTGCCTTGCAGGTGTTCGGTCGGCGTGGTCGGCACTTCCTTGCTTTCGTTGACCACTTCGATTTCGCTGCCGTCCTTGAGACGGTCCGTGCCTTCCAGCACCACGCGATCGCCTGCGACCAGGCCCTCCTTGACCACGGTGTTCTCACCGTCGGTGTCACCCAGCACCAGGGGCTGGACCTTGACCTTGTTGTCACCGTCGAGCTTGTAGACAAAGGTACCGGTGTTGCCGAACTGGATCGCCGCCGACGGCGCCAACACCACGTTATGCAAGGTGTCGGCAAGCAAGTGCACATTGACGAACTGGTTGGGGAACAGCGCCTGGTCCTTGTTATCGAAGCGCGCCTTGAACTTCAAAGTGCCAGTGGTGACGTCGATCTGGTTGTCCAGGCTCTGCAGCACGCCGACCGCCTGTTTTTTCACGTCGCTGCGGTCCCAGGCTTCCACGGGCAGTTTGTTGCCGGCGTGGTAACGGGCAAGTACGGTTTCCAGGGTGTTTTCCGGCAGGGTGAACGCCACGCTGATCGGCTGCGTCTGGGTGATGACCGCCAGGGCGGTGGTGTCATTGGCTGCGACCAGGTTGCCGACATCAAGCTGGCGCAGGCCAACGCGGCCGCTGATCGGCGCACGGATCCTGGTGAATTCAAGGTTGAGCTTGGCATCGTCTACCGCGCCCTGGTTGGTCTTGACCGTGCCCTGGTATTGCAGGACCAGCGCTTCGGCGGTGTCCAGGGTCTGCTTGGCGATACTGTCCTGGGCGTACAGGCCGCGATAACGCTCCACATCGACCTGGGCGTTTTTCAACTGGGCCTGGTTCTGCAGCAATGTGCCCTGGGCCTGGAGCAAGGCGTTCTGGTAGCTGCGCGGGTCGATTTCTGCCAGCAGGTCGCCGGCCTTGACCATCTGGCCTTCTTCAAAGGCGATCTTCACCAGCTCACCGCCCACCCGGCTGCGCACATTAATGGTGTTGAGCGCGGTGACCGTGCCCAGCGCCTTGTAGTACACCGCAAACTCCCCCTGCACCACCGGCGCCACGCGCACCGGCACCGGGCCGGTGGAACCGCCGAAGCCCGGGCGCGCCATGCCGGTCTTGCCGGTGTGCCCCGCAGGAGCGTCCTTGTGAGCCGCGCCGCCGGGCCAGAATTTCCAGCACAGGCCGGCGATAACCAGCAGCACAAGCAGGCCAAACAGCCAGCGGCGGGAGTTGCGGGAGGAGGATTGCATGGAGTGATCAACCATTGGGGATGAGAGCTTCTTCTTCGGGAGGCTGAAAGATAAGCACTGGGGGGCGTTTAGAAAAGCACCTTTACCGGCTATTTACCTTGGGCTTACAACTTTTAACGTCTGATCTTAGTCCGCCAGCTATTTGGCTAAACCGCTGACACTCAAATAAAAACGGCCTGGACTAGGCCAGGCCGCAATCATGCATCATACGTGTTACTGCCAAACGACAGTTACGCGCAGAAACAGTTACTTCAATACAGCCAGGGCCGCATCGTAGTTTGGCTCTTCAGCGATTTCCTTGACCAACTCGCTGTGCAGCACGTTGTCGTTTTCGTCCAGTACCACGACGGCGCGAGCGGTCAGGCCTTTGAGCGGGCCGTCGGCAATCGCCACACCGTAATCAACGGCGAAATCCGAATCACGGAAGTCCGAGAGGTTCTTCACGTTTTCCAGGCCTTCGGAGCCGCAGAAACGCGCCTGGGCGAATGGCAGGTCGGTGGAGATGCACAGCACCACGGTGTTGGCCACATCGTTGGCCTGGGCATTGAACTTGCGCACGGAAGTGGCGCAGGTCGGGGTATCAACGCTTGGGAAGATGTTCAGCACTTTGCGCTTGCCGGCAAAGGTGGCCAGGGTGGCGTTGGACAGGTCGCCGGCGGTCAGGGTGAAGTCTGCGGCTTTGGCGCCGACTTTCGGCAGTTCGCCTTCAACCTTGACCGGGTTGCCTTTAAGGGTGACTTGAGCCATGAACGGAATCCTTATGCTGGTTTTTGGTTAAACGAATTCGAGAGGCCGAAGTTAACCACAAAGTGCCGATGCTACCTACCGCCAGACACAAATTGTCATGTCGCCAGGTTGTGGTTTAATTGCGCGCTTTTCGCCTGCCCTTCAAGGAAACCGTCGTCGATGAATCAGCCTGCCACCAAAGTCCTGGTCATTGGTTACGTCTGGCCGGAGCCCCGCTCCTCGGCCGCAGGCGGGCATATGATGCAAATCCTTGAGAGTTTTCTTACGCAAGGTTGGGACATTACCTTCAGCAGCCCGGCGACCATCGGCGAACACAAGTCCGACTTGCCGGCACTTGGCATCGCCGAATGTGCCATTGAACTGAATAACAGCAGTTTCGATGACTTTATCCGCGAACTGGCCCCGGATATCGTACTGTTCGACCGCTTCATGATGGAGGAGCAATTCGGCTGGCGCGTGGAGCAATGCTGCCCCGACGCCCTGCGCGTGCTGGAAACCTCCGACCTGCAAAGCCTGCGCGACGCCCGCCACCAGCGTTTCAAGGAGCAGGTGAAAGCCAACCCCGACAGCGACGACTTCAGCGCCCTGTTCGCGCCGGCGCTTCAGGACGAGTTCCAGCGCATGGCCGATACCGACCTGGCCAAGCGCGAAATCGCCGCGATTTACCGCTGTGACATCAGCCTGATGATCTCCGACGTGGAAATTCGCCTGCTCACCGAGCAGTTCAAGGTGCCCGCCGCCCTGCTCCACTGGTGCCCGCTGATGTTGCAACCGCCCACCGCCGCGTTTGCGCCGTTTGAAGACCGGGCGCACTTTCTCAGCATCGGCAACTTCCGCCACGCGCCCAACTGGGATGCGGTGCTGTGGATGAAGCAAAGCCTGTGGCCGCTGATTCGCCAACAGTTGCCGGGCGCGCAGCTGCATATCTATGGCGCCTACACCCCACCCAAGGCCACCGCCCTGCACAACCCGGCACAGGGTTTTCATGTGATGAACTGGGCCGAAGACGCGCTGCAAGTCATGACCGCCGCACGCATCTGCCTGGCACCGTTGCGCTTTGGTGCGGGCATCAAGGGCAAGTTGATCGACGCCATGCTCTGCGGCACCCCCAATGTCACCACCCCGATCGGCGCCGAGGCCATGGGCGATGATCAACCCTGGCCCGGCGTGATCGAACACGACGCCCCGGCCCTGGCCGCCGCTGCCGTGGCCCTCTACCAGGACCACGAGCGCTGGACCCAGGCCCAGGAACACGGGCGCCAACTGCTGGCTCGGCGCTATGACCAGGCTCTGCATGGGCCGGCCCTGGTGGCGTGCCTGGAGCAATGCCGCCGCAACCTTGCCGCCCATCGCCGGGACAACTTCACCGGCAGCATGCTGCGCCATCACGCGCACAAGAGTACCCAGTACATGTCCCAGTGGATCGAGGCGAAAAACCGCAACCTGTAAACACTGCTGCTGGCGAGGTCGTGCGCGACGGGGCATTATCCTACGCAGCGACCACAATAAAGCGACGGCAGCATGACCCGAGCAACGCGCATCACCGACCCTTCCTACGAGTTGATGGACGATCACAATGGTCTGTCCATCATCTATCGCCAACACGGCTTCCCCTGCCCGCTGGTGCGCTGGCACTTTCACAAGGAATACGAGCTGCACCTGATCGTCGCCAGCTCCGGCAAGGTGTTTATCGGTGACTACATCGGCAACTTCTACCCGCAAAGCCTGTTCCTCACCGGCCCCAACCTGCCCCACAACTGGATCAGCCAGGTGGAAGAAGGCGAAGTGATCCCCAAGCGCGACATGCTGGTGAACTTCACCGACGAGTTGTTCGAACACGGCAGCCACATCTTCACCGAACTCAAACGCCTGGCGCCGCTGCTCGAACGCGCCCAGTACGGCATCGAATTCCGCTGCAAAAAGACCATCGCCCACGCCATGACCCTCATGCAGCACATCGAAGACGCCCACGGCATGGCGCGACTGGGGCACTTCTTTATCCTGCTGGAGGTGTTGAGCGCCTGTGAGGACTACCAGCTGCTGTCCGGCGTGACCACCCCGCAGCAAGCCGATGAACACAGCATCGACCGCACCAACCGCGCGGTGGACTACATCTTTGCCCACTACGCCCGCGAGCTGCCGCTGGAGGAAGTCGCGGAGTACCTGGGGATGAAACCGACGTATTTTTCCCGTGTATTCAAGCAGGCCACCGGGCGGACTTTTATTGAATTCGTCAATCGGCTGCGCATCAGCAAGTCCTGCGAGTTGCTGGCCGATGGCGACAAGGCCGTGACGGATGTGTGCTTTGAGTCGGGATTCAACAATATCTCCAACTTCAATCGGCGTTTTCAGCAGCTTAAGGGGATGACGCCGTCCCACTATCGACGGTTGGCGGTGCAGCGGTTGACTGAGCAGAATTTGGCTTGAGGTTGATCGTTCGGCAGGCGTCGGAAAACAGAAACGTCTTACAAGGTTTTGAGGTTGTCCCTAGGACACTCAATCTCTAGTCTCCGTACACCGCTGCACACTCAGCGGTCGGGCGTCGCGGCCCGGTTTAATCAGACGCAGAGTGCCATTTCCGCTTTCAGTTGACGTCTTTTTATCGTCTACTGTGCGCCCTTATGGTGGCTGTGCGCGGGATACCTTTGGGTATGCCGGTTTCCTGATTCCGGTCCGCGAACCTGCGTACAGCTACCACCCAATCGCGTCGCGGCGATCAGTGGTAGCTCCACTTAAATCAGGAGTTTCACCATGATCAAACCCACCCCAAATCCCCCAATCGATCCAGCACCCAGTGTGCTGTTCACCGTAAAAGACGGCATCTCCACGCATCACCTACTGGTCAACCTCAGCGAATCCCTAGCCTCTGCCCACGCCCTCCCCTGCGATTTCGCCTTTGATCTCGACGGCTCGCGGCGCGAAGGCGCCCTGGGTATTGCCCAGTTGATCGAGGTATCTCGCTTGCTGGCTGAGCGAGCACTGGCTGATATCGAGCGTTAAGCACGGCATTGATCGTCCCCACGCGTCACGGGGACGATCATCGAGTGCAAAAAAGTATCAGTGAGCGTGCGCCCAAGGATTTGTCACAACCCCCGATTCAAGGCTGTAATCAATGCACACTCTTCCTGACTCGTTGCAGGAAGACACAACAACAATAACCGTCCTTCTGTAGCCCCCTGGGCGCGGAAATGGAGTGCGCGATGAAGTTCACAGCAAAAGCTCTGCTTGCCTGTTCCTGCATGACTGCATGCATGACCCTCAGCGCCGTCAGCCTTGGCGCGCAAACCCTGACCATTGCCACCGTCAACAACAGCGACATGATCCGTATGCAAAAGCTCTCGAAAACCTTCGAGGCCGAGCACCCGGAGATCAAGTTGAACTGGGTGGTGCTTGAAGAAAACGTGCTGCGCCAACGCCTCACCACCGACATCGCCACCCAGGGCGGGCAGTTCGACGTGCTGACCATCGGCATGTACGAAGCCGCACTGTGGGGCGCCAAGGGTTGGCTGGAACCGATGAAGGACCTGCCGGCCTCCTACGACCTTGATGATGTGTTCCCTTCGGTACGTGATGGTTTGTCCGTCAAGGGTTCGCTGTACGCCCTGCCGTTCTACGCCGAAAGCTCGATCACCTATTACCGCACCGACCTGTTCAAGGACGCCGGGCTGACCATGCCCGAGCACCCGACCTGGAGCCAGATCGGCGAGTACGCGGCCAAACTTACTGATAAATCCAAAGAGCAATACGGCCTGTGCCTGCGCGGCAAAGCCGGTTGGGGTGAGAACATGGCGCTGATCACCACCCTGGCCAATGGCTTCGGTGCGCGCTGGTTCGATGAGAAGTGGCAACCGCAATTCAACGGTCCAGAGTGGAAGAATGCGCTGAACTTCTACGTCGACAATATGAAGAAATCCGGCCCGCCGGGTGCGTCCAGCAACGGTTTCAACGAGAACCTGGCGCTGTTCAACAGCGGCAAATGCGCGATCTGGGTGGATGCCAGCGTGGCGGGCTCGTTTGTTACCGACAAGAGCCAGAGCAAGGTCTCTGAGCATGTCGGTTTCACCTTCGCGCCCCACGAGAAGACCGACAAGGGCACGTCGTGGCTGTACTCCTGGAGCCTGGCGATCCCGACCAGTTCCAAGGCCAAGGATGCCGCCAAGGTATTCACCAGTTGGGCCACCTCCAAGGAATACGGCCAGCTTGTGGCCAAGACCGATGGCATCGCCAATGTGCCGCCAGGTACGCGCCAATCCACCTACAGCGACGAGTACATGAAGGCCGCGCCGTTCGCCAAGGTGACCCTGGAATCACTGAAAGTGGCCGACCCGACCAAGCCGACCGAGAAGCCCGTGCCGTATATCGGTATCCAACTGGTGACCATTCCGGAGTTCCAGGCGATTGGTACCCAGGTCGGCAAGTTCTTCTCCGGTGCGTTGACCGGTCAGCAAACGGTGGATGCCGCCTTGACCGCCGCGCAGACCACCACCGAGCGGGAAATGAAGCGGGCTGGTTACCCCAAGTAACCCAGCTTCACCACCGCTAAGTGTGGGAGCAGGGCTTTTGTGGGAGCTGGCTTGCCTGCGATGCAAACGACTCGGTATATCAGTAGCACCGAGGCGGTGCCATCGCAGGCAAGCCAGCTCCCACAGTGACCGCGCTCCGACGCAGATTCTGTAGGCATCTGACTGGTTCTGATCACCATGAATACACCCGCCAAAAACCGCCTGGCCAACCCCGGCTGGTTCCTTGTCAGCCCCTCGGTGGCCTTGTTGCTGCTGTGGATGATCGTGCCGCTGGGCATGACCCTGTACTTTTCGCTGATCCGCTACAACCTGCTCTACCCCGGCGAAAACCAATTCGTGGGGCTGGAAAACTTCAGCTACTTCATTACCGATTCGGGTTTCCTGCCCGGCGCCACCAATACCCTGTTGCTGGTGGGCAGTGTGTTGCTGATCAGCGTGGTGTTCGGCGTGTTGATCAGTGCGCTGCTGGAAGCCAGTGAGTTCCTGGGGCGCGGCATCGTCCGGGTGCTGCTGATTTCGCCGTTCTTCATCATGCCCACCGTCGGCGCGCTGATCTGGAAGAACCTGATTTTCCACCCGGTGTCGGGGATTCTCGCCGCCGTGTGGAAGTTCTTCGGCGCCGAGCCGGTGGACTGGCTGGCGCACTACCCGCTGCTGTCGATCATCATCATTGTGTCGTGGCAGTGGCTGCCCTTCGCGATCCTGCTGCTGATGACCGCCATGCAGTCCCTGGACCAGGAGCAAAAAGAAGCTGCACGCCTGGACGGTGCCGGCGCCATTGCGATTTTCTGGCACCTGACCCTGCCCCATCTGGCCCGCCCGATTGCCGTGGTGGTGATGATCGAAACCATCTTCCTGCTCTCGGTGTTCGCCGAAATCTTCACCACCACCAACGGTGGCCCGGGCTACGCCTCGACCAACCTCGCCTACCTGATCTACAACCAGGCGCTGGTGCAGTTCGACGTGGGCATGGCCTCGGCCGGTGGCCTGATTGCCGTGGTCATCGCCAATATCGCGGCGATCATCCTGGTGCGGATGATCGGCAAAAACCTGACTGACAAGCCTTGAGGGCCGCGCCATGACACTTCAACAATCCCGCCGCCTGCAAAGCCTGCTGCTCGGCACGTTGGCCTGGGCCATCGCGATCCTGATTTTCTTCCCGATCTTCTGGATGGTGCTGACCAGCTTCAAGACTGAAATCGATGCGTTCGCCACCCCGCCGCAGTTCATCTTCACGCCGACGCTGGAGAACTACCTGCACATCAACGAACGCAGCAACTACTTCGCCTACGCCTGGAACTCGGTGGTGATTTCCTTCAGCGCCACCGCCCTGTGCCTGCTGATCTCGGTGCCGGCTGCCTACTCCATGGCGTTTTACGAAACCCAGCGCACCAAAGGCACGCTGCTGTGGATGCTGTCGACCAAGATGCTGCCACCGGTGGGCGTGCTGATGCCGATCTACCTGCTGGCCAAGAGCTTTGGCCTGTTGGATACGCGCATTGCGCTGATCATCATCTACACCCTGATCAACCTGCCGATCGTGGTGTGGATGGTGTACACCTACTTCAAGGACATCCCCAAGGACATCCTCGAAGCCGCCCGCCTGGACGGCGCCACCCTGTGGCAGGAAATGGTCCGCGTGCTGCTGCCGATCGCCAAGGGTGGCCTGGCCTCCACGGTGTTGCTGTCGTTGATCCTGTGCTGGAACGAGGCGTTCTGGTCGCTGAACCTGACCTCGTCGAGCGCTGCGCCGTTGACCGCACTGATCGCCTCCTACTCAAGCCCCGAAGGTTTGTTCTGGGCCAAGTTGTCCGCCGTCTCGACCCTGGCCTGCGCGCCGATCCTGATCTTTGGCTGGATCAGCCAGAAGCAGTTGGTGCGCGGTTTGTCCTTCGGCGCCGTCAAATAATAATTCGACAAGGAGGCCCATCATGGCCAACCTGAAAATCAAGAATCTGCAAAAAGGCTTCGAAGGTTTCTCGATCATCAAGGGCATTGACCTTGAAGTGAACGACAAGGAATTCGTGGTGTTCGTCGGCCCCTCGGGCTGCGGCAAATCCACCCTGCTGCGCCTGATCGCCGGCCTGGAGGAAGTCACAGAAGGCACCATCGAACTGGACGGCCGCGACATCACCGAAGTGACCCCGGCCAAGCGCGACCTGGCGATGGTGTTCCAGACCTACGCGCTGTACCCGCACATGAGCGTGCGCAAGAACATGTCGTTTGCCCTGGACCTGGCCGGTGTCGACAAGAAGCTGGTCGAGAGCAAGGTCAGCGAAGCGGCGCGCATCCTGGAACTGGGCCCGCTGCTGGAGCGCAAGCCCAAGCAACTGTCCGGCGGCCAGCGCCAGCGCGTGGCGATTGGCCGGGCGATTGTGCGCAACCCGAAGATCTTCCTGTTTGACGAGCCGCTGTCCAACCTCGACGCGGCGCTGCGCGTGCAGATGCGCCTGGAACTGGCGCGCCTGCATAAAGAACTGCAAGCCACCATGATCTACGTGACCCACGACCAGGTTGAAGCCATGACCCTGGCCGACAAAGTCGTGGTGCTCAACAGTGGCCGTATCGAGCAGGTCGGCTCACCGTTGGAGCTGTATCACCAGCCGGCCAACCTGTTTGTGGCCGGCTTTCTCGGCACGCCGAAGATGGGCTTTCTCAAGGGTAAGATCACACGTGTCGAAGGCCAGGACTGCGACGTGCAATTGGACGCCGGCACCCTGATCAGCCTGCCGTTGAGCGGCACGACCTTGAGCGTCGGCAGCGCGGTGACCCTGGGCATTCGTCCCGAGCATCTGGAAATCGCCGCGCCAGGGCAAACCACCCTGACCGTCACCGCTGACGTTGGCGAGCGCCTGGGCAGCGACACCTTCTGCCACGTCATCACCGCCAATGGCGAACCGCTGACCATGCGTATTCGCGGCGACATGGCCAGCCAGTACGGCGAGACGTTGCACCTGCACCTGGACCCGGCGCACTGCCATCTGTTCGACACCGACGGCGTAGCGGTGGCCCGCCCACTGCGCGCTGCCGCCTGATCCCGAGTATTTCCCGATGAAACTGAATAGAGCCAACCTCACGCAGCTGGCGCCGGAAGTGAAAACCCCGGCCTACGCGATTGCCGACACCCGCCAGGGCATCGCCCATATCGGCGTCGGCGGCTTCCACCGTGCGCACCAGGCGTATTACACCGACGCCCTGATGAATACCGGCGAAGGCCTGGACTGGGGCATTTGTGGCGTGGGCCTGCGTGCCGAGGACCGCAAGGCCCGCGACGATCTGGCCGGCCAGGATTACCTGTTTACTCTGTACGAACTGGGCGATACCGACGACACCGAAGTGCGCGTCATCGGCGCCCTCAGCGATATGCTGCTGGCCGAAGACAGCGCTCAGGCGTTGATCGACAAACTGGCTGACCCGGCTATCCGCATCGTCTCGTTGACCATTACCGAGGGCGGCTACTGCATCGATGACAGCAACGGCGAATTCATGGCCCACCTGCCGCAGATCCAGCATGACCTGGCGCACCCCAAGACACCCAAAACCGTGTTCGGCTTTATCTGCGCAGCGCTCACCCAACGCCGCGCCGCCGGGACTGCGGCATTTACCGTCATGTCCTGCGATAACCTGCCGCACAACGGCGCCGTCACACGCAAGGCACTGCTGGCCTTCGCCGCGCTGCACAACGCCGAGCTGCATGACTGGATCAACACCAACGTGAGCTTCCCGAACGCCATGGTCGACCGCATCACGCCAATGACCAGCACCGCCCACCGCCTGCAACTGCATGATGAACATGGCGTCGACGATGCCTGGCCGGTGGTGTGCGAACCGTTTGTGCAGTGGGTGCTGGAAGACAAGTTCGTCAACGGTCGTCCGGCCTGGGAAAAGGTCGGCGTGCAGTTCACCGATGACGTCACGCCTTACGAAGAGATGAAGATCGGCCTGCTCAACGGCAGCCATCTGGCGCTCACCTACCTGGGGTTTCTCAAGGGTTATCGGTTTGTCCACGAGACCATGAACGACCCGCTGTTCGTGGCGTATATGCGTGCGTACATGGACCTGGACGTCACGCCGAACCTGGCGCCGGTGCCGGGCATCGACCTGACGGCGTACAAGCAGACGCTGGTGGAGCGTTTTTCCAACCAGGCGATTGCCGACCAGTTGGAGCGGGTGTGTTCCGATGGTTCGTCGAAGTTTCCCAAGTTCACCGTGCCGACCATCAATCGCCTGATTGCCGATGGGCGCGAGACTGAGCGCGCTGCGCTGGTGGTGGCGGCCTGGGCCTTGTATTTGAAGGGGGTGGATGAAAATGGCGTGCGTTACAAGATCCCCGATCCACGGGCCGAGTTCTGCCAGGCGCTGGTGACGGATGACGCGCTGATCAGCCAGCGCTTGCTGGGGGTAGAGGAGATTTTTGGCGTGGCTATTCCCAAGTCGGCGGAGTTTGTGGCAGCGTTCGAGCGGTGTTATGCAAGCTTGCGTGACAAAGGCGTCACCGAAACCCTGAGGCAACTCCTGAAGAAACCGGATTAAAACTGTGGGAGGGGGCTTGCTCCCGATAGCGGTAGGTCAGAGAAAGGTATTTGACTGACACTCCCTCATCGGGAGCAAGCCCCCTCCCACACTTGACCGGGTTACCAATCCAAAAATAATACTGCTGAGCACTCCATCATGACCCAGCACAACCTGTTCCTCGGAATCGACTGCGGCACCCAAGGCACCAAGGCCATCGTCCTCGACGCCTCCAGCGGCAAGGTGCTGGGCCTGGGCGCCGCCGCGCATACCTTGATCAGCGGCACCAACGGCCGCCGCGAGCAACACACCCAGGAATGGCTGGACGCCTTCACCGAAGCCACCCACCGCGCCCTGCAACAAGCCGGGGTGGACGGCCAGGACATCCTTGGCATCGGCGTGTCCGGCCAGCAGCACGGCCTGGTGTTGCTGGACGAACAAGGTGAAGTGCTGCGCCCGGCCAAGTTATGGTGCGACACCGAAACCGCGCCAGAGAACGAGCGCCTGCTGGCACACCTTGGCGGCGAAAGCGGCTCCCTGGAGCGCCTGGGCGTAGCCATCGCGCCGGGCTACACCGTCTCCAAACTGCTCTGGACCCGCGAACAGCACCCGGACGTATTTGCACGCATCGCCCATATCCTGCTGCCCCACGACTACCTCAACTACTGGCTCACCGGTCGCGCCTGCGCCGAGTACGGCGACGCCTCGGGCACCGGTTACTTTGACGTGCGCAGCCGCACCTGGGATGTGGCGCTGCTCAGGCACATCGACCCCAGCGGCCGCCTGGAGGCAGCGTTGCCGCAGTTGATCGAAGCCGACCAGGCGGTGGGCACGATCCTGCCGGCCATTGCCGAGCGCCTGGGGATCAACCCCAACGCCGTGGTGTCCAGCGGCGGCGGCGACAATATGATGGGCGCCATCGGCACCGGCAATATCGCTCCCGGCGTGATCACCATGAGCCTGGGCTCATCGGGCACCGTGTATGCGTTTGCCGACCAGCCCAACGTCAGCCCGCAGGCGTCGGTAGCGACCTTTTGCTCGTCCAGTGGCGGCTGGCTGCCACTGATCTGCACCATGAACCTGACCAACGCCACCGGGGTGATCCGCGAGCTGTTCGAACTCGACTTGCAAGCGTTCAACGCCCTGGTCGAGCAAGCCCCGATTGGCGCCGAGGGGGTGAGCATGCTGCCGTTTCTCAATGGCGAACGCGTGCCTGCCCTGCCCCACGCCACCGGCAGCCTGCACGGTCTGACCATGACCAACCTGACCCGTGCCAACCTGTGCCGCGCCGTGGTCGAGGGCACCACCTTCGGCCTGCGCTATGGCCTCGACCTGCTGCGCCAGACCGGCCTGCAAAGCCAGAGCATCCGCCTGATCGGCGGCGGTTCGAAAAGCCCGGTGTGGCGGCAGATGGTCGCCGATATCATGCACACCGAAGTGGTGTGCACCGAACAGAGCGAAGCCGCCGCCCTTGGCGCGGCAATCCAGGCCGCCTGGTGCCAGAGCGGCGAACCCTTGGCCAGCCTGTGCGACAAATGTGTGAGCGTCGACCCGGCCAGCCGTACCTTGCCGGCAACCGAGAGTGTCAGCGCCTATCAACAGGCGTATGAGCGTTATCAACAGCACGTGGCATCCCTTTAAGAGCGAACGACTATGTATTTGGTGTGTGGTGAGGCGCTGTTTGATTTTTTCAGCGAGGAGGATGCCAGCGGGCAGGCCGCCAAAGTCAATTACAAGGCGATTGCCGGGGGCTCGCCCTTCAATGTGGCGGTGGGCCTGCGCCGTCTGGGGATTGAAGCCGGGTTGTTCGGCGGCCTGTCCAGCGACTTCCTCGGCCGGCGCTTGTTGCAGGTGCTGAAAAATGAAGGGGTCAGCGAGCAGTTCCTGGTGGAATTCGCCGCGCCGACCACGTTGTCGATGGTCGCTGTGGGCGCCAATGGCTCACCGCAGTACAACTTCCGTGGCGAAGGCTGTGCGGATCGGTTGCTGGAAGTCGCGCATTTGCCGGTACTGGGCGATGAGGTGCGCGGGCTGCATATCGGCTCGTTCTCACTGGTGGTGCAACCGATTGGCGACACCCTTCTGGCGCTGGTCAAGCGCGAAAGCGGCAAGCGCCTGATCAGCCTGGACCCTAACGTGCGCCTTAACCCGCAGCCGGACATCCAACTATGGCGTGATCGCGTCGCCGAACTGGTCACACATGCCGACCTGATCAAGGTCAGCGATGAGGACCTGCACCTGCTCTACCCCGACCAGTCACCCGAAAGTGTGCTGCAAGGCTGGCTGCAACACCGCTGCCAACTGGTGTTCCTCACCCGCGGCGGCGACGGTGCCAGCGTGTTCAGCCGTGAGCACGGCAACTGGTCGGCACCGGCAGTCAAGGTGGAGATGGCCGACACGGTCGGCGCCGGGGATACTTTTCAGGCGGCATTGATTGCCTGGCTGACCGAGCATCAGCTTGATTCAGTGACTGGCCTGCAACAGCTCACGCGCGCGCAGATTGATAACATGCTCGGCTTTGCGATTCGGGCTGCCGCGTTGACCTGTACCAAAACCGGCCCCGACCTGCCGTACCGTCACCAACTGACGGACGCGCACATTTCGCGCAATTGAGCGAACCCGTTGTTGTAGGAGCGAGCTTGCTCGCTCCTACAGTGGCTAGTGATAACCGCGCCCGCCTGCTCGTTGCGGAGCCGGGGCATGGCTGTACTTGAGATCTTCACGCAACCCCGTGATCAGGTTGCAAATGGCTCGGCTGCTGTCGAGCTTATCGGCATTGATGCCTTTGACTTCCAAATCCACTCGATCACGGTTGCGCTCGTCATAGACTTTGATCGTCAGCGAAGCATCTTCGGCCTTGGTGCATTCACACCGTTTGGGCAGGAAACTTCCTTCAATAATGCTGCGCAACTCTAATTCCGAAAGCATGGTCAACTTCTCCATTTTCAAGACTGCCAACAGATTTTTTATGGGTCATGCAGGCACTTGCCGGCCTTGGAAAGTGCCCTCAACCACCAAGCCTACTCGGCTAAATCAAGCTGCGTTGTAACCATTCCTCATAAGCCAACAGCGGTTTTATATAATTAAACTTTGAACTATAAGTTCTGTATAAATCATCGCCAAACCGCCTCGATTAAACGTTTAACCCACCGTTTCAAATCAGACCGGACCGAGTGCCACGACTCTTTCTGCAACATAACGCAAACTATCAAAGTTGATATTCGCCCCCGAATTTACCGCCACCAGGGTCTGGCCGCGCACACCCCGCTCAGCCACGTACTTGCGAATGCCCGCTACGGCCAGTGCGCCAGACGGTTCGGTGATGGAGCGGGTATCGTCGTAGATCAGCTTGATGGCACCGCACAATTCGTCGTTGCTCACGGTGACGACTTCATCCACCCAGTCCCGGCAGATCTCGAAACCGTAGGCGCCGATCTGTGCGACCGCGGTGCCATCGGCAAACCCGTCGACGCTGGGCAGCACTACCCGCTCACCAGCGCGCAATGCAGCCAGCAGGCAACTGGAACCTTCAGGTTCCACACCGATGATGCGTACTTCGGGACGCAGGTATTTGACGTACGCCGCGATTCCGGCGATCAAGCCACCGCCGCCCACCGGTACGAAGATCGCGTGCAGCGGGCCTTGCTGTTGACGCAGTATTTCCATGGCCACTGTGCCTTGGCCAGCGATCACATCGGGATCATCGAACGGCGAAACAAAGGTGCAACCCGCCACTTCGGTCAGCTGCAACGCGTGGGCCAGGGCAAACGCAAAGCTCTCGCCATGCAGCACTGCCTCGGCGCCCCGGGAACGCACGCCCAGCACCTTCAATTCCGGCGTGCTGCAAGGCATGACGATACGCGCCTTGATGCCCAGTTCCCGCGCAGCCAACGCCACGCCCTGCGCATGATTACCCGCAGAGGCGGTCACCACGCCACAGGCTTTCTGCTCATCGCTCAGTTGCACCAGCTTGTTGTAGGCGCCACGAATCTTGAAGGAAAAGGTCGGTTGCAGGTCTTCGCGTTTGAGCAGTACCTGGTTGCCCAGTAACGCGGATAGCGCAGGCGCCGGCTGCAAGGGCGTGCGCACCGCCACGTCGTAAACCGGGGCGGCGAGGATCTTTTTCACGTAGTGCTCAAGCAATCCTGTATCGGCGGCAGGTTGCACGGCGCTGTGGGAACTCATGGGCGTCTCCTGGTGTTGGTGTGCTGCCCAGGAGTCGGAAAAACAAAACCCGCCTCTAGGGCGGGTTTGGGTGCAGCCGTGTGCTATCCCGCCAAATGAGGAATGGCGGTAATAATAATGCTCGGCTGGCGGCGCAAGGCTTGAAATGTCATGCAACGAAATTAACCGGCGGTGGTTGGACAAGTCAATGGCCTGTCGCCATTTAGCCGGCTGGACTTTACGATGAACATACAAAACGTATACGCTTTGTATATCCCTCCAACACAGTGAACGCCATGGGCATCGTCAAGATCACCGACCAACTGCACGAACAGCTACGCCTGGCCAGCGCCGCCATGGACCGCTCAATCAATGCCCAGGCCGAGTTCTGGATCAAGATCGGCCTGCTGGCCGAACTCAACCCACACCTGCCCTACAACGAACTGATCAACAAGCTGCTGCTGGACAAACCCGACCTCATCCGAGGGCGCGGCTGATGATCAAGACCCCCGCACAACTGGCGGTGATGCGCGAATCCGGGCGCCTGCTGGCCCAGGTATTCAGCATGCTCGACGGTTTTGTCGCCGCCGGGCGCTCGACCCTGGAGCTGGACAGCGCCGTCGAGGCCTTCATCCGCAACGAGCTCAAAGCCCGCCCGGCGAGTCTTGGGCAATACGACTACCCCTTTTGCATCAACACCTCGATCAACGAAGTGGTGTGCCATGGCATGCCCAGCGCCAAGGAGGTGTTGAAAGACGGCGACATCATCAACATCGATATCACTCTGGAGAAAGGCGGGTTTATCGCTGACTCCAGCAAGATGTACATGATCGGTAACGTGGCGCCCAAGGCCAGGCGTCTAGTGGAACAGACCTTTGAAGCCATGTGGGCCGGCATTCGCCAGGTTCGCCCCGGCGCACGACTGGGCGATATCGGCCATGCGATCCAGAGCCATGCACAGGCCAACGGCTACAGCGTAGTACGTGAGTATTGCGGCCACGGCATCGGCCGGCAGATGCACGAGGACCCCCAAGTGCTGCACTTCGGCCGCCCCGGCACCGGGCTGGAACTGCGCGAAGGCATGGTGTTTACCATCGAGCCAATGCTCAATCAGGGCAGCGCCAAGGTGCGCGACCTCAAGGACGGCTGGACAGTGGTGACCAAGGACAACAGCCTGTCGGCGCAGTGGGAACATACCGTGGCGGTGACGGCAGACGGGTTTGAGGTGCTGACACTGCAACCGCACACCGACGCATAACCTGTGGGAGCTGGCTTGCCTGCGATGGCATCGACCGTGTGTCACTGACACACCGAGACGCCGGCATCGCAGGCAAGCCAGCTCCCACAGGGGAAATCAGTGTTCACGCATGACTGGCGCCGCCAGCGATGCGCTTGAGCCCGAACACCATCAACCCCGCCCCCATCGTCACCAGCCCTGACCCTGGCGTTTCAGCTCCAGGCGTCGCACGAACTCCTCCAGCACCAGCGCATACAGGTCGTCTTGCAGATAGGCATCTTCAATACCGGCGTCCATGTTCGGGTTGTCGTTGACCTCGATCACCACCACCTTGTCGCCGGACTGCTTGAGGTCAACACCGTAGAGGCCGTCGCCGATCAGGTTGGCGGTCTTTACCGCCAGTTCCACCACCGCCTTGGGCGCTTCATGGACCGCCAGGGTGCGGCATTCGCCGTTGATATCCAGGCCGATAGCCTTGTGATTATAAATCTGCCAATGGCCCTTGGACATGAAGTACTGGCACGCGAAGATCGGCTTGCGGTTGAGCACACCGATGCGCCAGTCGTACTCGGTGTAGAAAAACTCCTGGGCCAGCAACAGCACCGAATGTTCAAACAACTCGGCGGTGGCCTTGAGCAGGGCTTCCTGGCTTTGCACCTTCATCACGCCGCGCGAGAAGCAACCGTCGGGGATCTTCAACACCAGCGGGAAGCCCAGGCGCTCGCCGACCCTTTCGAAGTCTTCCGGTCGCTCCTTGTAGAGAATCTCGGTGGCAGGCATGCCCAGTTGATGGCTGTTGAGCAGGTCGGTGAGGTAAACCTTGTTGGTGCACCGCAGGATCGACGCCGGGTCGTCCATCACCACCAGGCCTTCGCTTTCGGCTTTTTTGGCGAAGCGGTAGGTATGGTTGTCGACACTGGTGGTCTCGCGGATCAGTAAGGCGTCGTACTCGGCCAGACGTGAATAATCCTTGCGCTCGATCAACTCCACATCGATGCCCAGGCTCTTGCCGACCCGCACAAAGTTTTCCAGGGCGCGGGCATTGGACGGTGGCAGTTGCTCCTGAGGGTCGTGCAGAATCGCCAGGTCATACCGCGCCAAACGGCGTGAGCGCGGCTGGCGCCAGACCTTGCGGCTGAAGTTGTCGAGGGCGTGGGCGAACTGATCCTCCTGGTCATCGCGCAACTTGTGCAACACGCCGGACTTAACCCCGTCGATATGCCAGCCATTGTGTTTGCGAAACTCAACTAACAAGATCGGGCACGGAAAGGTTTCAAATAACTGGCGGGCCAGCTCTTGCAGCGGTTCTATATTGGTTCGACCAAAATAAAGTGTCAGGATAAAGCCTTCGGTATTGCTGTAAAGGTGATGACTCAGGGCTTTATCGAGGGTTTTATCCAGGTCGTCCAGTGACAAGCCATACAGCGACTTTTTAGTCAGTTCACTGATGGTGCGCACCGACGGAATCACCTTGTGCCCGCGCGCTTCGGCCAGCAATGAGCAGTAGTAACCATGGCCCAGGTACTTGTAACTGCGGCACAGGTTGATGACCTGCACACGTTTACCCGTCTCGCTTTCACGGGTTTGCTCAAGGTATTCCTGGGCCGTCACGATGTCTTCGCTGGGAAAGTAGGAGGCCCAATCTTCCTTGCGTTCGACAATGATCACCACTTGCTTGGACGCTTTGGTGGCGACCGATAAATAACCGCTGGAAGTTATTGTCGCCGCGACGTTTTGCTCGGATACTTCACGCCAATGACCTTGTACCGCTGACATAATATTTGATCCGCTTTAGAGAACTCGACCTTTTCTATTAAGCACGATCTTTTAGATAAGTCCCGTTTCGTTACGTAACTTTTACGGCGGTTATATGGCTCTTTCCTTTCGCGTTGCAACCCCCGCTGATGGGCCTCAATTGGTCGCACTGGAACACCACTGTTTCACCACCGACCGGCTCTCACCGCGCAGTTTCCAGTGGATGATCACCCGTGCCCATGGCCAGTTACTGGTAGCGGAAAACGACGCGCAATTGCTCGGTTATGCACTGGTGTTGTTCCATCGCGGCACTTCACTGGCCCGCCTGTACTCCATCGCCATCGCCGAACATGCGCGCGGTATGGGCCTGGGCAAGCAATTGCTGACGCGCATCGAGGCCTGCGCCCTGGAACATGATTGCGCCTACCTGCGCCTGGAGGTGCGCATCGACAACCCCGGTGCCCTGGCGCTGTACGAGCGCAATGGCTACCGCCGCTTTGCGCTGATAAATGACTATTACGAGGATCACACCGCCGCTATTCGGCTGGAAAAGCGCATCCTCCAGCACTAGGTCGCACGCCCCAGAACGTACAGCGATGTCGAACAGATACTCGGCGGCGCCCTGGATCGATCCCAGGTATTGCAGGCCGGCGGGTGCTGTTTAAGCCACCTGCTTGACCCCGGCCTTGGCTTCCAGCTCGCGCACCAGCGGCAAGACACGTTGGCCGAAGTATTCGACTTCCTCCTGAAAATGGAGGAAGCCGGCCAGTATCAGGTCCACGCCCACGGCCTTGAGCGCAACGATGCGCTCGGCGATCTGCTGCGGCGTGCCGATCAGGTTGGTCTTGAAGCCGTCGTTGTATTGCACCAGGTCTTCAAAGCTGGACTTGGCCCAGTTGCCCTCGCCTTCCGGTGAGGCCTGGCCCGCCTGTTTGGCCGCATCGCCAAACGCATGCACCGCTTCGGGGTCGGCTTTTTCGATGATTTCGGCGAGTACGGCGCGGGCTTCTTCTTCGGTGTCGCGGGCGATCACGAAGGCGTTTACACCCACTTTCACCGAATGGTGATTGGCGCCAGCCTTGGTGCGAATGTCGTCAACCTGGGCCTTGATGCCTTCGGGCGTGTTGCCGTTGGTGAAGTACCAGTCCGACACGCGTGCCGCCATGTCCCGCGCCGCCCGTGAGCTGCCGCCCTGGAACACTTCCGGCTGGCCGAGCGGTTTGGGTTTCAAGCTGTAATTGTTGAAGCGGTAGAAGTCGCCCTTGAAAGTGAAATCGTCCTGGGTCCAGATGCCTTTGAGGGCGCGGATAAATTCCTCGGAGCGGCGATAACGTTCGTCGTGTTCCAGCCAGGGTTCGCCGATCGCCTGGAATTCGCCCTTGAACCAGCCACTGACGATATTCACCGCGATGCGCCCGTTGGTGAGCTGGTCGATGGTCGCCAGTTGTTTGGCTGCCAACGCCGGCTGCCAAGGGCCGGGCAGGATCGCCGCGATCACCTTGAGCGTGGTGGTCGCCGCCAGCAACGCATGGCTGAACGCGACGGACTCATGCTGGTTGTCGGCGCCGTAACCGGCGGTGAAGCGAATTTGCGTCAGGCCATATTCGAAGCCGGCCGCCTCGGCCAACTGCGCAAGCTTGCGGTTGTAGTCGATGCCCCAGTGAGTGCGCTGTTCTATCTTGCTGACCACCAGCCCACCGCTGACGTTGGGCACCCAATAGGCAAATTTCACGGCTTGCTGACTCATCGGACGGTACCTCGCACAAAAGGATGTCATGTGGCTTACGCAGCAAGCGTGCCAGTCACCCGCAAATGCCCGCGCCATGGGCGCTGCGTTAAAAAATCGGATATCTGATCAGCCTGCTGGCAATGTCACCGATCGCAGCGGTTTGTCGATCTGCTGTTGCAGGAGCAACACCCAATCACCCTCTCGCACCGCAAACAGGGGAGCAAAGTCCCGGCACGGACTGTGCAATCTCCAGCACATTCGATCACTGCCAGGAGCCCTACCCATGACTGAACAGCACGTCATCAACCCACTGTCTACCGGCGCCGATCACCCTGCGCTGGCCGCACGTTTTCGGCCGATCTTCCAGCGCATCGCCGAGGGTGCGGTTGAGCGCGAGCACAGCCGCACACTGCCCCATGAACCGATTCAATGGCTCAAGGACGCTGGCTTTGGCGCGGTGCGGGTGCCAGTGGAATACGGCGGCGATGGCGCGTCACTGCCGCAGTTGTTTGAACTGCTGATTGAACTGGCGGCGGCTGATTCCAACGTGCCCCAGGCCCTGCGCGGGCACTTCGCATTTGCCGAAGACCGCCTGAATGCGCCACCCGGCGCAAGCCGTGATCTGTGGTTCAAGCGTTTTGTCGATGGCGATATCGTCGGCTGCGCCTGGACCGAAATCGGCACGGTGGCCATCGGTGAGGTGGTGACCCAGGTCAGCCCTGACGGCGACCGCTGGAAACTCAACGGCGAAAAGTTCTACAGCACCGGCAGCCTGTTCTCGGACTGGATCGATGTTTACGCTCAACGCAGCGACACCGGCGCCGCCGTGATCGCCGCCACCCGCACCCATCAGCCAGGCGTGGTGCAGAGCGATGACTGGGACGGCTTTGGCCAGCGCACCACCGGCAGCGGCAGCTCGCGGTTTACCGACGCGGTGGTGGAAACTGAAAACCTGATCGACTTTGCCACCCGCTTCAAATACCAGACTGCGTTCTACCAACTGGTGTTGCTGGCGACACTGGCCGGTATCGGTCGCGCTGCGCTCAGCGACGTGGCCCACCAGGTGCGCAACCGCCAGCGCATCTACAGCCATGGCAATGCAACGCACGTCAGCCAGGATGCGCAGGTGCAACAGGTGGTGGGCGAAGTCGCCGCGTTGGTATACGCCGCCCAGGCCAGCGCGTTGAAGGCCGCAGTGCCGGCGCAACAGGCTTATCTGGCGCGCTTTGGCGGCAATGAAGTGGCCGAACGCGAAGCCAATGTGGCGGCTGAGATTGAGTCGGCGACGGCGCAAGTGGTGGTTTCGGATTTGATCCAGCGTGCCACCAGCCAGTTGTTCAACGCCTTAGGGGCCTCGGATGTGCGCCAAGGCAAGGCGCTGGACCGGCATTGGCGCAACGCACGGACGGTGTCTTCGCACAATCCGGTGATCTACAAGGCGCGGATCGTGGGCGACTGGGTGATCAACGGGACAGAGCCACCGTTTGTGTGGCAAATCGGCAACGGCCCGGCGAAGGCCTGAAGTTGATCTGGGTCAAACTGTGGGAGGGGGCTTGCTCCCGATAGCGGTGGGTCAGTCCTGAATGTATTTACTGACACTCCCTCATCGGGGCATAGGTATCTACACAACTTCAGTTCGCAGCCCCCCTACGGTAACCACGATGCGAAGCGAGCCGCTCTTGCTCTTGATCTGCTTTTGATCTCAGGCGCCCCGTCAAACCACGCTGGCCGGAATTCGACAGGGATTTGGGGGGTAAACCGGCAGGGATGCCGGTTTAGCCGCCCCGCGCCATGGATGGCGCGTGGCGGCGGCCCCCCAAATCCATGGCGGATTACGGGCACACCGAGCCTAGGCGAGGTGCCGAGTGGTGGGGCAAGAGCCCTTTGGTTACTTTGGGGCTCTTTTCCAAAGTGACCCGCTGTAAAAGCGGAACCAATAGCGGCCGTTACCTAAATAACGGATATGTACTCGGTCTAATCCAACATCCTGGTCGCCCCTGAGGCAGCCATCGGGAGCAAGCCCCCTTCCACATTTGGAGCACATGCGGCTCAGAACGCCAGCTTGTACCCCACCGCCATCAACATGACCGCCAGGCACGGACGTAACACGCTGTCTGAGATCTTGCCGGTCATATGGCTGCCGAAGTAGATCCCCGGCAACGAACCCATCAGCAAGAAGCCCAGCAGATGCCAGTCCATATTGCCCATGCTCGCGTGGCCCAGGCCCGCCACCAGGGTCAGGGGCACGGCATGGGCAATTTCGGTGCCCACCAGACGGCGCGTGGCCAGGAACGGATACAGGATAAACAGCGCCACCGTGCCGAGGGCCCCGGCGCCAATGGACGTCAGGGCCACCATGGTGCCGAGGACCGCGCCGGTCACCACGGTCAGGGCGTTCAGGTTGCGCGGGCGCATGTGGTAGTCATCACCGGCATGTCGCTGAGCAAAGGCCAACAGGCTTTTCTTGAACAGGATCGCCAATGCGGTCAGCAACAGCACAAAGCCCAGCGCCTGCTTGATCACCGCATTCATCGCGCTGGGGTCGGTGTGCAGGCTGGCAAGGAACCACAGCGTCAAAAGCACCGCCGGCACACTGCCCAAGGTCAGCCAGCCAGTGATGGTCCAGTCGATATTGCGGTTCTTGCTGTGCACCAGCACACCACCGGACTTGGTGATGGCGGCATACAGCAAGTCAGTGCCCACCGCGGTGGCCGGGTTGATACCGAACCACAACAGAATCGGCGTCATCAGCGAGCCACCACCGACACCGGTCATACCCACGATAAAACCCACGATCAGGCCGGCAACCACGAAACCAAAATTACCCACATCCATTACAGCTACCTGCGGCCTTATAAATTTCTGGGCGCAGGATAGCGATTTTTCTTATAACCACTTATATCAATATGATCTGACTTTATACCTTTTAGCTTAGCCGTTCACATTGATAAGCCTGGGTCTGATACGGGAAGGCCACGGTGTCACGGCCTCGCAGGGCGGGATGGGTGTCTATCAGCGTGCGCAGTTGCGCGGTGACCGTGGCCTTTTGCGCGGCTGGCAACGCGGCGATAAAGCTCACCGAGAGAAAACGATCCATGATCACTTCCTGTGGGCTGCCCACATGGTGGTAGGCAAAACAGGTTTTTTGCGGCGCGCGAAAATACTCACCGGTAAAGGGTACGCGCCAGTGCCCGGTATGAAAACGTGGGGTGTCGCCCTCGTAAGGCGTGATGATTTCGGTGATCGCCGCCACCCAGTCCACCGATTCATCGCGCACGTTCCACACCAGTCCCAGGCACCCTTTTGGCTTGAGCACGCGGTGGATCTCTGCCAGTGCAGCGCGGGTCGAGAACCAGTGAAACGCCTGGGCACACACGAGTGCGTCGACACTGGCGGACGCCAGGGGGATGGATTCGGCGGTGCCGTCGAGCAAACGTACATCCGGCAACAGCTTGGACAACTGCGCGCCCATGGCCGCCACCGGTTCGACCGCAATCACCGTCGGCGCCAGGCTGCAGAGCAAACGGGTGAACTTGCCAGTACCGGCACCGAGGTCAACCACCGTCGATTGAGCATCGATGCCCAGCGCGTCGGCCAGCCAGCCGGTGAGTTGCCGGGGGTAATCAGGGCGCCCCTGAGCGTAAGTGACAGCCTGGGTAGAGAAACCCTGTTGAGCAGACGTGTGGACACCAGACATTGCCAATCTCTCCTCGGGTAAAGCGGGGCGCACAGTGTGCGCCCTTCCCCGCGGTTTTTCTAATCGGCCTGGCTGGGCAACCACACCCGGAACCGCGCACCACCAAGGGGCGATGCCAGGGCCGTCAACGTGCCGCCCTGGGCCTCCAGGGCACGTCGGCTGATTGCCAGGCCCAGGCCAAAACCGCCGGTGGCGCGGTCGCGGCTGCGATCCAGGCGGTAGAACGGCTCGAAGATGCGTTCGCGCTGGTCCATCGGTATGCCGATGCCGTCGTCGTCCACCCAGATTTCGCAGCCGTTGGGACACACCTTGACCCCCACCTGAATGCGTTTGTCGCAATAGCGCGTCGCGTTGCGCAGCAGGTTCTGCAAGGCGCGGGCGGTAAGGCGCGGGTCGAGGCTGAAGCGCTCCACGGTGCAGTCGAGCGCCACGTCGATGACAATCTCGGGGTTTTCCAGCTCGTCGTCGACGCTGCCCAGCACGCTGTCGATAAACTCATCGAGCGCAACCTCGACCCGTTCGGGCAATTGCGCGGGATTTTGCAGGCGGCTGTAGGACAGCAACTCCAGCACCAGCTCATCCAGCTCGCGAATATGCGCCACCAGGCTTTGCAGGCGCTCGCGACTGGCCTGGGGCAAGTCTTCGGAAAGCGCCAGCGCCAGGCCGAAATCCAGGCGGGTGAGCGGTGTGCGCAGTTCGTGGGAGACCGCATTGAGCAAGTCGCGCTGCTGGTTCAGCAGGTGCTCGATATCGTCGGCCATGGTGTCGAACACCGTCGCCAGGCTGCCGATGCTGGAGCTGGGCGGAAGGCGCGTACGCTCCCCGAGGTGGCCCTTGCCCAACAGCGCGGCGGTGCTTTTGAGGCGCTCCAGGTCTCGCCAGTGAGGACGCAGCCACACCAGCAGGCACGCCAGCAGCGCCGCGCCGATCAGCACGTTCATCGACCAGTACAGCAGGTTCATGTCCAGCGGGTCCGGCGGAATGGTCAGCTTGACCGCGAACTGCTGGTTGATCGGCGAGCTGATTTCTTCCATCCAGCCCCACTCGCCCAGACGGATCACCGACTTGCCTTGCTCCAGCAGTTGTTCTTCCTGCGGCGTATAGCGAGCGTCCTGGCGCAGCAACAGTTCAACCTTCAATGGCGCAAAATCGCGGCTCAACTGGTCGGTCACCTGGGACCAGTGTTCCACGGGTGCGCGCTGGTATTGCTTGACCATCAGCTTTTGCAGGCCGCGGGACTGTTCGATGTTGTAGTCCATGTAGCGGTGTTCGAACAGTTGGATCACCAGCTTGGGAATCAGAAAGATGGCTGCGCTGTAGGTGACGATAGTGATCAGGTAGAGGCGTAGCAGCACACGGAACATGGTTCAGCATTCCCACTCGGAGCGGCTGAACAGATAGCCCTTGCCCCACACGGTCTTGATCTTGCGCGCCTCGCCGGCGTGGTCGTCGAACTTGCGCCGCAACTTGGAAATGGCCACGTCCACCGAGCGATCGGTACCGTTGAACTCGATGCCCCGCAGGCGTTGCAGGATCTGGTCGCGGCTGAGCACTTCACCGGCGTGGCGCGCCAGTACCACCAGCAGGTTGTATTCACCGCTGGACAGCTCCACCGCCTGCTCGCGCCAGGTGACGGTGCGTTCCGACAGGTCGATGCACAGGTTGCCCATGATGATCCGGTCGTTGGCCACCTGAGGCTCGGAGAGGCTGCTACGGCGCAACAGCGTGCGCACCCGGGCCAGCAGCACGCGCGGCTCGCAGGGTTTGGTCACATAATCGTCGGCACCCATTTCCAGGCCCAGCACCTGGTCGTGGCTGTCGTCGCGGGCGGTCAGCATCAGGATCGGCAGGCCCGCCGAGTCGGCGCGCAGCAGGCGGCAGACTTGCAGGCCGTCAAGGCCCGGCAACATCAGGTCGAGGATCACCAGGTCCGGCGGGTTCAGACGTGCACGTTCGCGGACGTGGTCGCCACGGCTAAGCACACTGACGTGATAGCCATTGCGTTCCAGGTAGCTGGCAATCAGCTCGGAAAGTGCGGCGTCGTCTTCGACCAGAAGGATGTTGGGCATAGGGTGTTTCCAGAAAATACACTGATAAGTCGTACACAAATCCCATGAGGGAGGGGGCAGGCCCCTCCTACATTGAATCTTCAATAATTGCAGGATTGTGCAAGGATATACGCCCCCAGCCGACTATGGGCCGTACCTTACACTTCTTCACACACGACCTACACAGCTTCACAGCACCACGGCGCAGGTGACTCTAGGATGCGCCAGTCAATATTGGGATAAGAGCATGTCGAAGAATCTATTTGCGCCGTTTTGCCTGTTGGCCCTCACACTGGCGCTGAGCGCGTGTGGTCAGTCTGCAGACGAGGCGCCGGAAATGCCCCTGGCCAAAGTGCGCATCGAAACCCTGCAGGCCAAGCCCCTGTCCATTACCAGCGAACTGAGCGGGCGTATCGCCGCGCCGCGCATTGCCGAAGTGCGTGCCCGAGTGGCCGGTGTGGTCATGCAGCGTGTGTTCAAGGAAGGTCACGATGTGAAACAGGGCGACGTGCTGTTGCGCATCGACCCGGCGCCCTTCAAGGCCGACCTGGACAGCGCCCAGGCCAACCTGAGCAAGGCCGAAGCCAATGCGTTCCAGGCCCGCCTGCAAGAGCAGCGCTACAGCCAGTTGGTTGAAGGCAACGCCATCAGCGGCCAGGAATACGACAACGCCCGCGCCGCCCTGCGCCAGACCAACGCAGAGGTTGCTGCGCAAAAGGCTGCCGTCGAGCGCGCCAGGCTGAACCTGGGCTATGCCACCGTGACCGCGCCGATTTCCGGGCGCATCGGCCGTGCCCTGGTGACCGAAGGCGCGCTGGTCGGCCAGAACGAAGCCACGCCGCTGGCGATCATCCAGCAACTGGACCCGATCCACGCCGACCTCACCCAGTCCACCCGTGAGCTCAATGACCTGCGCCGCGCCTTTCGTGCCGGCAGCCTGAAACAGGTCGGCCAGGACCAGGCCAAGGCCACCCTGATCCAGGACGACGGCAGCCTGTACCCGTTGCCGGGCAAACTGCTGTTCGCCGAGATCAGCGTCGACCCAGGCACCGGGCAGATCATTTTGCGCAGCGAGTTCCCCAACCCGGACCTCGACCTGTTGCCCGGCAGCTTTGTACGGGTACGCCTGGAGCAGGCGGTCGACAAGCAAGGCATCAGCGTGCCGCAACGCGCCATCACCCGTGACAGCGCCGGCATCCCGATGGTGCTGCTGCTGGACGCCGAGCAGACCGTCAGCCAGCAGCCGGTGGAATTGGGCGCGGTGATCGAAGATCGCTGGATCGTCAGCAGCGGCCTCAAGCCAGGCGATCGCATTATCGTCGAGGGCCTGCAACATGCACGCCCCGGCGAAAAAGTTGAAGTGGACGACAGCCCGCTCGTAAAGGAATAACCCGTCATGCCGCAGTTCTTTATTGACCGCCCGATTTTCGCCTGGGTGGTGGCCCTGTTTATCCTGCTGGCCGGTTTCCTGGCCATCCCGCAGTTGCCGGTGGCCCAGTACCCCAACGTCGCGCCACCGAAGGTGGAAATCTACGCGGTGTACCCGGGTGCCTCGGCCCAGACCCTGGACGAAAGCGTGGTCAGCCTGATCGAGCAGGAGCTCAACGGCGCTGATCACCTGCTGTATTTCGAATCCCAGAGCAGCCTGGGTTCGGCGACGATCACCGCGACCTTCCAGCCGGGCACCGACCCGGAAATGGCCCAGGTGGATGTGCAGAACCGCCTCAAGGTGGTCGAGCCGCGCCTGCCGCAAGCGGTTACCCAGCAAGGCTTACAGGTGGAAAAAGTCTCCGCCGGCTTCCTGCTGCTGGTGACCCTGACCTCCAACGACGGCAAACTCGACGACGTTGCGCTCAGCGACTACCTGGCGCGCAACGTGATGAACGAACTCAAGCGCCTGGACGGCGTCGGCAAGGCCCAGTTGTATGGCGCCGAGCGGGCGATGCGTATCTGGATCGACCCGCAGAAGCTGATCGGTTTCAACCTCACGCCAGCGGACGTCAACGCTGCAATCAGTGCGCAGAACGCCCAGGTCTCGGCAGGCAGCATTGGTGACTTGCCGGGCACCAACACCCAGGAAATCACCGCGGCGATCCTGGTCAAGGGGCAATTGTCGACCCCGGCGGAGTTCGCCGACATCGTGCTCAAGGCCAACCCCGACGGCTCCACCGTGCGCATCGGCGATGTGGCGCGCGTGGAAGTCGGCAGCCAGGAATACCAGTTCTCCACGCGTCTGAACGGCAAGCCCTCCACCGCCGTCAGCGTGCAGCTGTCGCCGGGCGCCAACGCGCTGAGTACCGCAACCTTGGTGCGGGCGAAGATGGATGAACTGTCGCGCTACTTCCCGGCCAATGTGGAATACAAGATTCCGTACGACACCTCGCCATTCGTCAAGGTCTCGATCACCAAGGTGGTCTACACCTTGCTTGAGGCCATGGCGCTGGTGTTTGCGGTGATGTTCCTGTTCCTGCAGAACGTGCGCTACACCCTGATCCCCACGCTGGTGGTGCCGATTGCGCTGATGGGCACCTTTGCCACCATGTTGCTACTGGGCTTCTCGATCAACGTGCTGACCATGTTCGGCATGGTGCTGGCCATCGGCATCCTGGTGGACGATGCCATCGTGGTGGTGGAAAACGTCGAGCGCATCATGGCCACCGAGGGCCTGTCGCCCAAGGACGCGACCAAGAAAGCCATGGGCCAGATCACCGGCGCCATCATCGGTATTACCCTGGTGCTGGTGGCGGTGTTCTTGCCGATGGCATTCATGCCGGGCTCGGTGGGCGTGATCTACCAGCAGTTCTCGCTGTCGATGGCCACCTCGATCCTGTTCTCGGCGTTCCTGGCCCTGACCTTGACGCCGGCCCTGTGCGCCACCTTGCTCAAGCCGATTGCCAAGGGCGAGCACCATGCCAAGGGTGGTTTCTTCGGCTGGTTCAACAAGCGCTTTGACCAACTCACCAATCGCTATGAAGGCTGGGTGGCCTATGCCCTCAAGCGCAGCGGCCGCTACCTGCTGATCTACCTGGTATTGCTGGTCGGCATGGGGCTGTTGTTCAGCCGCCTGCCCTCCTCGTTCCTGCCGGTGGAGGACCAGGGTTACACCATCACCGATATCCAGTTGCCACCCGGCGCCAGCAAGAACCGCACGGTGCAGGTGGCCGAGCAGATCGAGGCACACAATGCCGGGGAGCCTGGGGTGGGTGATACCACCATGATCATGGGCTTCAGTTTCTCCGGTTCCGGGCAGAACGCGGCGCTGGCGTTTACCACGCTCAAAGACTGGTCGGAACGCGGCAGTGATGACTCGGCGGCGTCGATTGCCGACCGCGCCAACATGGCCTTTGGCGACCTCAAGGATGCGATTGCCTACGCGATCCTGCCTCCGCCGGTGGACGGCCTCGGCACCTCCAGTGGTTTCGAGTTCCGCCTGCAGGACCGTGGCGGCGTTGGCCACGCCGGGTTGATGGCTGCACGTACCGAGTTGCTGGACGCGGCGGCGAAAAGCCCGATCCTGGCCAACGTGCGCGAAAGCGCCCTGGCCGAAGCCCCGCAAGTGCAGCTGGAAGTCGACCGCAAGCAAGCCAATGCCTTGGGCGTGTCGTTCGCCGATGTGGGCAATGTGCTGTCTTCCGCGATCGGCTCGGCTTACGTCAATGACTTTCCCAACCAGGGCCGTATGCAGCGCGTGGTGGTGCAGGCCGAAGGCGACCAGCGCAGCCAGGTGGCCGACCTGATGAAGATCAACGTGCGCAACAACGCCGGCAAGATGGTGCCGCTGTCGGCGTTTGTCGAAGCCAAGTGGACCCAGGGCCCGACGCAGTTGACCCGCTACAACGGCTACCCGGCCATCGCCATCAGCGGTGAAGCGGCGCCGGGGCACAGCACCGGCGAGGCCATGGAAGAAATCCAGCGCCTGGTCAGCCAGTTGCCCGCCGGCCTGGGCCAGGAATGGACCGGGTTGTCCTTGCAGGAGCGCTTGTCCGGCTCCCAGGCACCGCTGCTGTTGGGCCTGTCATTGCTGATCGTGTTCCTGTGCCTGGCGGCGCTGTACGAGAGCTGGTCGATCCCGACCTCGGTATTGCTGGTGGTGCCACTGGGGGTACTGGGCGCGGTGTTGGCCGTGTCGCTTCGCGGGATGCCCAACGACGTGTTCTTCAAGGTCGGCTTGATCACCATCATCGGCCTGTCGGCGAAGAACGCGATCCTGATCATCGAGTTTGCCAAGGACCTATATGACCAGGGCGAGGACTTGATCGACGCCACCTTGAAGGCGGCGCGGTTGCGATTGCGGCCGATCATCATGACGTCCCTGGCGTTTATCCTCGGCGTGGTGCCGCTGGCAATTGCCACCGGGGCCAGTTCGGCCAGCCAGCAGGCGATTGGTACCGGTGTGATTGGCGGGATGATCACGGCGACATTGGCGGTGGTGTTTGTGCCGGTGTTCTTCGTGGTGGTGATGAAGCTGGTGCGCAAGCGCCATAAACCAAACTGATCAACGCCGCTGCCACAGGGTTATTGATTGCATTCATGATCAGGTACACCCGAATGAGCTATGGTGCTCACACATACTTATCTGTGAGCCGCCATGCCCTTCCTCGCCCGCACCCACCCTCGCCTCTCGTCCGCAGCCGTACTGGGCCTTGCCGTGGGCATTCTGGTACCGGCCGACACCCTCGCCAGCAAAATCCTGATCGGCTGGAACGCCGGAGTCTGGACCTACCTGATACTGATGCTGTGGCTGACCATTCGCGCCAAGGCCGAAGACGTCAAACGCATCGCCGAAATCGAAGACGAGAACGCCGGCTTGGTGCTGTTCATGGTGTGCATCGCCGCCATCGCCAGCCTGGCGACCATTACCTTCGAACTGGTCGGCAGCAAAGACCTGGCCACCTCCGAGCGCCTGCTGCACTACGGCTTTACCGGGCTGACGGTGATCGGCTCATGGCTGCTGATCGGGGTGATTTTCAGCGTGCACTACGCCAGGCTTTATTACACTTGGCCAGGCAAGGAACCGGCCTTGCGTTTTGCCGAAGGCTTGCTCACGCCCAATTATTGGGACTTCCTGTATTTCTCCTTCACCATTGGCGTGGCCGTACAAACCTCGGATGTGGGCGTCGCCACCCGTGGCCTGCGTAAAGTGGTGTTGGGGCAATCGTTGATCGGATTTCTATTCAATACCGCCATCCTGGGCTTTTCGATCAACATCGCCGCCGGCCTGTTCGGCTAGGGCTGCACAAACCTTCTAGACGCTCACACAACCGCCGAGCATGAATACACTTAACTTTTCCATCTCGGTGGTTTATGACCGCGCACAATTGGATCGACCTTTCCCAGGACGCCGACACCGGCATCGAGACGTTGCGCGCGCATTTTGAAGGCCACGCCTACGACCCCCATTGGCACGATAGCTACCTGATCGGCGTCACCGAACAAGGCGTGCAGCAGTTCAATTGCCGCCGCACCCGCCATAACAGCGTACCCGGCCAGGTGTTCCTGCTGGAGCCCGACGAGTTGCATGACGGCGACGCACCAACGGTAGATGGCTTCACCTATCACATGCTCTACCTCGACCCGCAATGGCTGGCGCGGGAAGTGAGTGCGGTGTTTGAAGAGGCGCCTGCCAACAGCCAGTTGAGCTTTGCCAATACCTTGATCTGCGACCCACGCCTGGCGTTGGCCACCAGCCAAGCGTTCCAGTCGCTGCATAGCAGCGAATTGCGCATCGTGCGCCAGCGTGCGATGGACCAGTTGTTGGAGCTCATCACCGGCCAACTTTACTGGCGCACCCGTTATCACCCAGACCCGCGTCTGCCACAGGTGGCCCACAAGGCCCGGGAATATCTGCATGCACATCTGCATCACGACGTGGGTATGGATGAACTGGCGCGGGCCTGCAACGTCGACCGTTTCCGCCTGACCCGTGCGTTCAAGAGCGCCTTCGGCTTGGCGCCCCATGCTTATCTGGTGCAACTGCGCCTGGCGCGTGCCCGGCACTTGTTGGCTAAAGGCGAGCCGCCAGCGCAAGTGGCCACTCTGCTGGGCTTTGCCGACCAGAGCCACCTGGGCCGCTGGTTTATGCGCGCCTACGGCCTGACCCCGGCGGCCTATCGCAAGCGTTGCTCAAATCTTCCAGACAGGTAGCGCGTAGGTTTGTGAAGCTCGACTCCATCGATTGGTATACCGGAGTCTCCCCGCCATGCAGTCCACGTTGCTCCCTTTCATGCTGTTTGCATGCGTCGCCTCCATTACCCCCGGCCCCACCAATATCCTGGTGCTGAGCAACAGCGCCCGTTACGGTTTCAAGGCTGCGCTGCCGATCATTTTCGGTGCCTGCGCGGGAGCTGCGGGGATCGTGCTGCTGGTGGGCAGCGGGATCGGTCAGTCGCTGGTGCAAATGCCCAAGGTGCAAACCGCGATGCAATGGGTCGGCGTAGCCTGGCTGAGTGTCCTGGCCTGGCGAATCTTCAGCGCCCCGGCTCAAGCCATCCAGGCCGATGCCAGGCAAAAACCCTTGGGCCTGTCCGGTGCCGCAGCGCTGCAATTGGTCAACCCCAAGACCTGGATGATGGCGCTGGCAGTGGTGAGCGTATTTGCGGGTACTGGCGCGCAACGCGAGAGCCAGGTGATGTACCTGTCATTGGTGTTTCTTCTGATTTCACTTCCCTGCCTGGGTCTGTGGGCACTGCTGGGCTCGGGTTCAGCCCGGATAGTGCGGTCGGCCCACGCCATGCAATGGTTCAATCGCGCGATGGCGCTGGTGCTGCTAGCTGCAACCTGGGTGAGCGTGTTTCGCTGAATACCCGGTCATCCGGTCACGTCCTACAATTTCTTGACGACTTTCCTACTTTAATGGTTTCCTGAAACCGGTTTCAGTCATTCCAATAAGAACAGAAGGTCAATGGCCGTGAACAACTTTTCCGCCGCCCAGCGCAGCCGCGTGACCATGCTCGATGTCGCCGCGCGCGCTGGCGTGTCCAAGGCCAGCGTGTCGCGCTTCATCGGCGATGACCGCGCCTTGCTCTCCGATGCCATCGCCCTGCGTATCGAACAGGCTATCGACGAACTCGGCTATCGCCCCAACCAGATGGCCCGCGGCCTCAAGCGTGGGCGCACGCGCCTGATCGGTATGCTAGTGGCCGATATCCGCAACCCCTATTCCATTGCCGTGATGCACGGCGTCGAAACCGCCTGCCGCCAGCACGGCTACAGCCTGGTGGTGTGCAACACCGACCGCGATGACGAACAGGAGCGCCAACACCTGGCAGCGCTGCGCTCGTACAACATCGAAGGGTTGATCGTGAACACCCTCGGCCACCACCTCGACCAACTGCTGGAACTGCAACGGGAAATGCCGCTGGTGCTGGTGGACCGCAAGGTCGAGCCGTTGCACAGCGACCTGGTCGGGCTGGACAACCCGGCAGCGGTACGTATTGCGCTAGAGCATCTTGAGCAACAGGGTTATCGCGACGTGCTGCTGGTGAGCGAAGCCACCGATGGCACCAGCTCGCGCCTTGAGCGCCTGGAGAGTTTCACCACCGAGATTGCCAAACGCCCGGCGTTGACCGGTGCCGTGGTTGAGCTGAACGGCGAACTGGAAAAACGTCTGCAAGCCTTTCTCGCCAAGCCCGGCCCCAAGGCGCTGTTTTGCGCCAACGGTGTTGCTGCGCTGGCCTGCACACGTGCGCTCAAGGCATTGGGTTGCGAGCTGTTCACCGATGTGGGCCTGATTGCCCTGGATGACCTGGACTGGTACCCGCTGGTGGGTAACGGCATCACCGCCCTCGCCCAGCCGACGCAAGCGATTGGTGCCAGCGCTTTTGACTGTTTGCTCAAGCGTCTGCGCGGCGATACCGCCCCCACGCGCACCCTGGATTTTTTACCCGAGCTGATTATCCGCGGCTCGACACAATCCCCTGTGGGAGCGGGCTTGCTCGCGAACGCGATAGATCAGCCACTCTTGCGCTGACTGACACACCGCCTTCGCGAGCAAGCCCGCTCCCACATTTTGTTTTGCGTATAAAAATGAAACCGGTTTCAGAGGTAAACAACAATGCATAAATACCCCGTCTCCATCAGCCTTTCCAGCTACGGCGCCGACCTCGTCCGCCAGCAGGGCCAATTGAGTTTTGTCGCGCTACTCAACGCCGCCGGTGCCCAGCGCATCGAATGGCGGGAAGAGTTGCTGACCCGCGAACAACCCGCCGAACTGGCCCAAGCCGCCGCTGAACAGGGCCTGGAATCAGTCTTTTCCTCGCCCTTGGAGCTGTGGGTCGCCGGCCGTGCGCAGCCCAATGCCGAGCTGGCCGCCACCCTGGACCGCGCCCAGGCCTTTGGCTCGGGCTGGCTGAAGGTCTCGCTCGGTTACTTCACCGACACAAACGACCTGGAAAGCCTGCACGCCTTGCTCAACCGTCACCCGGTCAAGCTGCTGGTGGAAAACGATCAGACCCTGCACGGTGGGCGTATTGAACCCATGCAACGGTTTTTCACCGAGGTCGAACGCCTGGGCCTGCCGGTGAAGATGACCTTCGATATCGGCAACTGGCAGTGGCAAGACCAATCTGCGCTGACCGCTGCACGCCTGCTGGGCCGGCATGTGGACTACCTGCATTGCAAGGCCGTGGCCCGTCGCCCGGACGGCAAGCTGGTGGCCTTGCCACCCGGCGCCACCGACCTGCATCTGTGGGAACAACTGCTCAAGCATATGACTCAAGGTATTACGCGGGCGGTGGAATTTCCGTTGCAGGGCGATGATCTGGTCGAGGTCACTGCGCAACAAGTCGCCACCCTCGCCTGCCTTGGCCAACCCCGCGTGGAGAACGCCCATGTCTGAGATCGATATCCTGTCGTTTGGTGAAACCATGGCGATGTTTGTCGCCGAGCAGACCGGCGATCTGGCCCAGGTCGCGCAGTTTCACAAACGCATTGCCGGCGCCGACAGCAATGTCGCGATTGGCTTGTCGCGCCTGGGGTTCAACGTGGCATGGCTGAGCCGAGTCGGTGACGATTCCCTCGGACGCTTTGTGGTCGACACGCTGGGCAAGGAAGGCATTGATTGCCGCCATGTGGCCGTCGACCCGTTGCATCCCACCGGGTTTCAGCTCAAGTCGCGCGAAGAGGCCGGCGCTGATCCTCAGGTCGAGTACTTTCGCAAAGGCTCGGCGGCCAGCCATTTGTCCATCGCCGATATCAGCCCTGCGTTGTTGCAAGCCCGCCATCTGCACGCTACCGGGATTCCACCGGCATTGTCCGATGCCACCCGTGAACTCTCCTTCGAACTGATGACGCAGATGCGCAACGCCGGGCGCAGCGTGTCGTTCGACCCGAACCTGCGCCCCTCGCTCTGGGCCAGCCAGACGCAGATGATCCGCGAAATCAATGCCCTGGCCGCTCTGGCGGACTGGGTGTTGCCGGGCCTGGGTGAAGGCCGCCTGCTCACCGGTTTCGAAGATCCTGCGGATATCGCTGCGTTCTACCTCGACCAGGGCGCCGAAGCCGTGGCGATCAAGCTCGGCCCCGAAGGCGCTTATTACCGCACCCACATGGACCAGGGCTTTGTCGCCGCCGTAAAGGTGGAAAAAGTCGTGGACACCGTCGGCGCCGGCGACGGCTTTGCCGTGGGCATGATCAGTGCCCTGCTGGAAAACTCAAGCTTCCCCGAGGCGGTGCAGCGCGCTAACTGGATCGGCAGCCGCGCCGTGCAGAGCCGTGGCGATATGGAGGGTTTGCCGACCCGCGCCGAATTACCCACTCGATCCGTTGCATAACCCATTACCTGTTGCCACAACTACAACAAGCTCAGGAGCAACCCCATGGAAACCGTGAAACTCGCCACCCGCCGTTGGTGGTACATCATGCCTATCGTGTTTATCACCTACAGCCTGGCCTACCTGGACCGTGCCAACTACGGCTTTGCCGCCGCCTCCGGGATGGCCGAAGACCTGATGATCACGCCCGGCATGTCCTCGCTGCTCGGCGCACTGTTTTTCCTTGGCTACTTTTTCTTCCAGGTGCCGGGGGCGATCTACGCGCAAAAGCGCAGCGTCAAGAAACTGATCTTCGTCAGCCTGATCCTCTGGGGCGGCCTGGCGACCCTGACCGGCGTGGTGTCCAACGCCTATATGCTGATCGTCATCCGCTTCATGCTCGGGGTGGTCGAAGCGGCGGTGATGCCGGCCATGCTGGTGTACCTGTGCCATTGGTTCACCCGTGCCGAACGCTCGCGGGCCAACACCTTCCTGATCCTCGGCAACCCGGTGACCATGCTGTGGATGTCGGTGGTGTCGGGCTACCTGGTGCAGCATTTCAGCTGGCGCTGGATGTTCATCATCGAGGGCCTGCCGGCGGTGTTGTGGGCGTTTATCTGGTGGAAGCTGGCCGATGAGCGCCCCAAGGATGCCAAGTGGCTGAGCGACGCCGAAAAGCACAGCCTGGAAACCGCCCTCGCCGCCGAGCAGGTGGGAATCAAGGCCGTGAAGAACTACGCCGAGGCGTTCCGTTCGCCCAAGGTGATCATCCTTGCCCTGCAATTCTTCTGCTGGAGCATTGGCGTGTATGGCTTTGTGCTGTGGCTGCCGTCGATCCTCAAGGCCGGCTTGCAGATGGACATGGTCGAAGCCGGCTGGCTGTCGGCTCTGCCCTACCTGGCGGCGGTGATCGGGATGCTGGTGGTGTCCTGGGGCTCGGACAAACTGCAAAAGCGTAAGCGCTTTGTGTGGCCACCGCTGTTGATTGCATCGATTGCGTTTTACGCCTCTTACGTACTCGGCGCCGAGCACTTCTGGTGGTCCTATACCTTGCTGGTGATCGCCGGGGCCTGCATGTACGCCCCCTATGGCCCGTTCTTCGCCATCGTTCCGGAAATCCTCCCGGCCAACGTCGCCGGTGGCGCCATGGCGCTGATCAACAGCATGGGCGCGCTGGGCTCGTTCGGTGGCTCTTACCTGGTGGGCTACCTCAACAGCAGCACCGGCTCGCCTGGCGCTTCGTACCTGTTGATGAGCGGCGCGTTGCTGCTGTCGGTGGTGCTGACGATTTTCCTCAAGCCCGGCGCCAGTGACCGCTCGCCGGTGCCAACCCTGGAGTTGAAGGTAAAAACCTCATGAAAAAGTCCGTTGTGTTGTACAAGAAACTCTCCGCGCCGCTGATGGCTCGCCTGCATGAGCAGGCCGAGGTCACGCTGATCGATGCACTGGATGAGGCCGGCCTGGCCAAACTGCGCGATGCGCTGCCCGGCGCCCATGGCCTGTTGGGTGCAAGCCTGCGCCTGGACGCCCAGTTGCTCGACCTGGCACCCACGCTGGAAGCAGTGGCCAGCGTTTCGGTCGGGGTCGACAACTACGACATCGATTACCTGACCCAACGCGGCATCCTGCTCAGCAACACCCCGGATGTGCTCACCGAAACCACCGCCGACACCGGCTTTGCGCTGATCCTGGCGACCGCCCGGCGTGTGGTCGAGTTGGCCGACATGGTGCGTGCCGGCCAGTGGAACAAGAACATCGGCCCGGCGCATTTTGGCAGCGATGTGCATGGCAAGACGTTGGGTATCATCGGCATGGGCCGCATCGGCGAAGCCTTGGCCCAGCGTGGGCATTTTGGCTTCGGCATGCCGGTGATCTACCACAGCCATTCGCCAAAGCCTGCGGTGGAGGCGCGCTTTGGCGCGCAGTACCGAAGCTTGCAGGACTTGCTCAAAGAAGCGGATTTTGTTTGCCTGACGTTGCCGCTGACGGCTGAAACCGAGAAGTTGATTGGCGCGCAAGAATTCGCGTTGATGGGGGCGGAGACGATCTTCATCAATATCTCACGGGGCAAAGTAGTGGACGAAGCGGCACTGGTCGAGGCTCTGCAGCAGCGCACTATCCGCGCGGCGGGGTTGGATGTATTCGAGAAAGAACCGCTGGATCACGCATCACCGCTGCTGCGCTTGAACAACGTGGTGGCGACGCCGCATATCGGCTCAGCCACCCATGAAACGCGCGAGGCGATGGCCAAGTGTGCGGTGGATAATCTGCTGCAGGCGTTGTCGGGCGAGCGACCGCAAAACCTGGTGAACCCTGGGGCCTGGAAGCAATAACCCCTGGAACAACACTGTCCGATGTGGGAGGGGGCTTGCCCCCGATGGCCATAGGTATCTACACAACTCTGTAGCGCCAACGGTAACCACGATGCGAAGCGAGCCGCTGTTGATCTTGATCTGCTTTTGATCTTGATCTCAGGCGCCCCGTTAAACCACGCTGGCCGAACCTAAGCGAGGTGCCGAGTGGTGGGGCAAGAGCGTTTTGCTTACTTTTGCCTGGGCCGGCATTCCGGCTTTTCAAAAGTGAGCCGCTGTCAGAGCGGAACCCTAGGTGGCCGTTACCGCAGGAATGGATATGTACACGGTCCAACTGTGTTGACTGTTAGGCCGTCTTCGCAGGCAAGCCAGCTCCCACAGTTGGATCGCTGAGTGTCAGGTAGATTGGCGTGGGCTGGCAGGCCGCCATCGCAGGCAAGCCAGCTCCCACATTTGGATTTCGGAGCGTCAGATGGATATGCGCCGGCTGTCAGGCCGTCACGGGAGCAAGCCCCCTCCCACATTTTGATGTGGTCGGCCTATACAGCGACTTCATGAATATTCTTTTACACTTCTGACGACTGACGGTTTCTGGCATTCTTCGCCTCCATTTTCCGACCCGAGCCTTCATTTTGTCTGACGCTCAAGCCCCTCGCCCGCGCTATAAATCCGACCTGATCTACGGCCTGGACGACCGCCCGCACTTCACCGCTGCGATTTTTGCCGCCTTGCAGCATGTGCTGGCGAGCTTTGTCGGCATCATTACCCCGACCCTGATCGTCGGCGGCGTACTTGGCCTGGAAAGCGAAGTGCCGTACCTGGTGAGCATGGCGCTATTCGTCTCGGGGCTTGGCACCTTTGTGCAGGCACGCACGTTCGGGCCAGTGGGTTCGGGCCTGTTGTGCCTGCAAGGCACCAGCTTTTCGTTTATCAGCGTGATTCTCAGTGCGGGCTTTATGGTCAAGGCCCGGGGCGGCGGCACCGATGAGATCCTCTCAACGATCTTTGGCATCTGCTTTTTCGCCGCGTTTATCGAGGTGGTGCTGAGCCAGTTCATCGGCAAACTGCGCAAGCTGATCACCCCGGTTGTAACTGGCACCATCATTACCTTGATGGGCCTGTCACTGATCAAGGTGGCGGTCACCGACATGGCCGGCGGCTATGGCGCTGGCGACCTGGGCGCCGCCAGCAATATGGGCCTGGCGGCGCTGGTGCTGCTGACCATCGTGGTGCTCAACCGCTTCAACAACCCGTTCCTGCGCCTGGGTTCGATCGTGATCGGCCTGACGCTGGGCTTTGTGGTGGCGTGGTGGCTGGGCCGCGTCGACATGGCCGCCCTGCCCCAGGTGCCGTTGATCAGCGTGCCAGTGCCGTTCAAGTACGGCTTCGCGTTCGACTGGGTGGCATTTATCCCGGTGGCGGTGATCTTCCTGATTTCGCCTCTGGAAGCCGCCGGTGACCTGACTGCCAACTCGATGATTTCCCAACAACCGGTCAAGGGCCCGCTCTATATCAAGCGCATCAAGTCCGGCCTGCTGGCCGACGGCCTCAACTCGGCGATGGCCGCCACCTTCAACAGCCTGCCGATGGTGACCTTCGCGCAGAACAACGGGGTGATCCAGCTGACCGGCGTGGCCAGCCGCTACGTGGCGTACTTTATCGCCGGGCTGCTGGTGCTGCTGGGGTTGTTCCCGATGATCGGCGCGGTGCTGCAACTGATGCCCAAACCAGTACTTGGCGGCGCGACCCTGATCATGTTCGGCACCGTAGCCGTGGCCGGGATCAAGATCCTCGCCGAAGCCGGCCTGCACCGGCGCAATGTGCTGATCGTGGCGATTTCCCTGGGGATGGGCCTGGGCGTCGCCGCAGTGCCGGAAGTGCTGCGCGACTTGCCCAAGGCGCTGCACAACATCTTCGAATCGCCGATCACTGTGGGCGCGTTCTGTGCAATCCTGCTGAACATTTTCCTGCCCGAAGAGTTCATAGAGCTGGAAGAAGATGAATTCGATCCGGAGTCCTCTACCCTCAAGGTCATGCAGGACCCGGACGTCACGAAACAGTAGGAGCACTTTTATATGCGCAAGCTCATGGTTCTTTCGTTGTTGTTGCTGAGCTTGAGCGCCTGCGCGCTGTTCCCCAATCGCGACCCGGTGAATATCAACGTGGTGGGCATCGAGCCCCTGCAAAGCCAGGATCTGGAAGTGCGCTTTGCCGTGAAGCTGCGGGTGCAGAACCCCAATGAAACAGCAATCGACTACAACGGCGTGGCGCTGGATCTGGAAGTCAATGGCCGGCCGTTGGCGTCCGGGGTAAGTGACCAGGCCGGCAGCATCCCACGTTTTTCCGAGACGGTGCTGATGGTCCCCGTGAGTGTTTCGGCGTTCTCGGTGTTGCGCCAAACCCTGGGCCTGAGCCAGACCCAAAGCCTGAATAACCTGCCCTATGTGCTGCGCGGCAAACTGGCGGGCGGATTGTTCGGCACCATGCGCTTTGTAGAGCGTGGCACTCTGGATTTGCCCAATACCGCCACCTGGTGATGCGCGAGTGATCTGATCCAAATCTGCGAAATGCAAGCTCGCGCCTACAAAAGCCTTGGGTTGACCCGGTTCAATCAGTGATGTAGCGCACGCCTGACTTGGCGCGCTCGTCCACCACCAATTCAAAAATATCCGGCCGAGCGTAATGCCCCACTACGTCGTAGTCGTAGCGTGCTCGCACCAGATCATCTGTATTGATCTGCGCCGTCAACAAACCCGCCTCCCCCAGCAACGGCCCCGCCAAAATATCGCCCATGGGCCCGACGATCACGCTACCGCCGGCAATCAACGGGCGCTCCGCCGGCCAGTTGGCAACCTCCACACCCAAGGCCTGCGGTGATGCCTGCACCTGGCAGGCGCTGACCACAAAGCAACGGCCTTCATGGGCAATATGGCGCATGCTCACCTGCCACATCTCGCGCTCGTCCACTGTGGGCGCACACCACACCTGCACGCCCTTGGCATACATCGCCGTGCGCAACAGCGGCATCATGTTTTCCCAGCACACCGCCCCGCCGATACACCCGACAGCCGCGTCAATCACCGGCAAGGTTGAGCCGTCGCCCTTGCCCCAGATCAGCCGCTCAGTGCCGGTCGGCATGAGTTTGCGGTGCTTGGCGACCAAACCGCTCGACGGTTCGAAATACAGCACGGTGCAATACAGCGTGCTGCCACTGCGCTCGATCACGCCGAGCACCAGGCTCGCACCGGTACGCGCCGATAACCCGGCCAGCGCCTCGGTCTCCACGCCCGGCACGTCGATGGCATTGGCAAAGTAGCGCGCAAAGGCTTCACGGCCCTCGGGCAGGCGATAACCCAATTGCGTGCCGAAGCTTTCGCCCTTGGGATACCCCCCCAGCAACGCCTCAGGCATCACCACCAACTGTGCGCCACTGCGCTGTATTTCATCTTCATAGGCCAGGATCTGCGCCAGGGTTTGCGCTTTGCCGCCAGGCAAGGAGCCGATTTGCAGGGCTGCGACGATCGATACGGGCATTGCGCTCACTCCGGTAATAAGGGTTGCCCATTCTCCGGCCAGACTCGATCATGAATAAAGCCCACCTCAGTGCTAAATGATATGAGCCAAATGAATATCGCCCAGGTTGACCTGAACCTGTTGAAAACCTTCGAAGCCCTGCACGACGAGTCCAGCGCCAGCCGTGCTGCATTGCGCCTGGGCGTTACGCAATCGGCAATCAGCGCCGGTTTGCGGCGTTTACGCGAACTGTATGGCGACCCACTTTTCGTACGCACCGGTCGCGGCCTGGCGCCCACCCTGCGGGCCAATCAGTTGAAACCGGTGATCAGCGAGGCATTGGACCGCTGCCGACAAAGCCTGGCGATGATCCACCCGGATAACCCGCATTATCAGGGGCGATCGGTGGTGTTAGGTCTGTCAGACGATTTCGAAATCGCCTACGGCCGGCAGCTGATGGACGCCATCGCAGAGCGCCTGCCGAAACTGCGGGTGATCTTTCGCCAGACCCACAGCCAGATCGTTGCGACTGCCCTGCTCGACCGCAACCTGGACCTGGCCATTACCGCCGGCGGGTTTGCCGAGCGCAGGCTGAGTCGGCAAGTGCTGGGCGAAGGAGACTACCGCTGCCTGGTGGACCCAGGCAGCCTGGCGCCCGGCCAGCAAGGTATCGAGCTTGCAGAATTCATCGCACGCGACCATGTGCTGGTGTCGTCAGGCGGGTTTATCGGTATTACCGATGAAGGGTTGGCGGCGCAGGGCTCGAGCCGCCAGGTATGTGCGTCCACCAGCCACTTTGCGGCGCTGCCGTACCTGCTCAAAGGCAGCGCGGCGGTGGCGACGATCCCCGGTCATGCGGCCCAAGCGATTGCGCAGATGACCGGCTTGCGTGTGCTGCCCTGCCCGCTGGCGCTGCCGCACTACCCGGTGGAGTTGGGCTGGCGTACCCAGGCCCAGCTTGATCCGCTGTTGCTCAAGGTTCGCGAGGCGATCGTGGCGTGCTTTACTTCGCCGCTGCCATCAGCTTGTTGACTTCACTGCGCACCATGTTGGAAAACTCCGGCGGCGACATGCCGTCAAGTTCGGCGCGCACCCACTCGGCCCATTTGCCCTTGCGCTTGGCGCGCTCGCCGAACAAACGGGCGGCTTCGCCCTTGGCTTTGCCCAGGTTGGTTTGCCACAGGTCGTAGAGGCGCGACTTTTCGTCTTCCAGCTCGGCGCGTTCGGCGAGGGTCTTGTTGGCGAGATTGAAGCTCATGTTGAATTACCTGCTGCACAAATGACTGACATCTTACACTGTAGGCCCAAAGGGCCTGATCACCATTGTGCCGCAAATGGACGGCTCGCAAAATAACTGCAACTTTTGCCGCTGCCCGATACTCCATTGTTCACTGTCACATTCACTTGCAAGGAGTCACACATGGCCCGCAAAACCGCCGCCCAAGCCGTTGAAGAACAAATCAAGGATCAAGCCTTCAGCGAACTGACCGCGCTGATCGAAGAATCGGACAAACTGCTCAAAAGCAGCGCATCCCTGGTAGGCGAGGAAGGTGAAACCCTGCGCGAGCAGGTTGCCATCAAACTCAAGCAAGCCCTGGATTCGGTGTCCAGCGTCCGTGAGCGCAGCAAGCCGGTCGTGGACGCCACCGAGACCTACATCGGCGGTCATCCATGGCAGACCGTGGCCATTTCCGCAGGCTTTGGCCTGGTGGTGGGTCTGCTGCTGGGTCGCCGTCACTGATCAGCACGGGCTGCGCCCATGGCGCAGCCTGTTTCACCCCGCCGCCAGTTCTCGCAGTTGCCGAATGTCCTGCGTGTCAAGCTCTATGCCTGCTTCCTGCGACTTCGCCCGTGTGCGATGGCGCCGATCCCCCGGTAATCGCCGTAACCCCGCCGCATGCATCTGCCGCACCAGTTCCTGGCTGCGCTCGGCAAAGCTTTGCCCGGCGGTTTTGCGCGGATCGATGACTATCAGTAATTGGCCGGTCCAGGGCGTACGCGCTCCCGGATGATCGGCCCAATTGAATTCGAACGAAAAATTGCCGCCTGTCAGTGCCGCCGCCAGCAACTCGACCATCATCGACAACGCCGACCCCTTATGCCCACCAAATGGCAACAGCGCGCCCCCCTCCAGAATGGCTTTCGGGTCCTGGGTCGGCTGGCCCAGGCTATCGACGCCCATGCCCGGTGGCAGCCGCTCGCCTTTGCGCGCGGCGATCTGCACGTCGCCATGGGCGATGGCGCTGGTGGCCAGGTCGAACACAATCGGCGCGCCATCGGCCCGCGGCGCAGCAAACGCGATGGGGTTGGTGCCGAACAACGGGCGATCAGCGCCATGGGGCACCACGCAGGTCATGCTGTTGACCACACTGAGTGCAACCAGTCCTTCTTCGGCGAAAGGTTCGACGTCCGGCCACAAGGCCGCAAAGTGATGGGAATTGTGGATAGCCAGTAACGCAATGCCGGCGCTGCGGGCCTTGCTCACCAGTAACGCACGCGCGGCCGCCAGAGCGGGTTGGGCGAACCCATTGGCGGCGTCGACCCGTACGAAGCCTGACGCAACGTCGCTCACGATCGGTACGGCGGCGCCATTGACCCAACCGCTGGCCAGGGTCGAGAGGTAACCCGGGATACGAAAAATACCGTGGCTATGAGCGCCATCACGTTCAGCGCTGGCGCAATTGTGCGCAAGGATCGCCGCCACTTCTGGCGAGGTGCCGTGCCTGACGAAAATCTGTTGGAGCAACCCCACCAACTCAGTGAAGCTGATGAAGGCCGTGACAACTGTCGGAGACTGCGCAGACATTTGAAGCTCCATTTTTATGATTGGAAGGGGCAACGAATGGACATCCAGGCCGTCGATTAAACACCACCTGCAGCGCTCACTGTCAACTTACGACGAGACTCAATAGTTACCCCCGCCAGTCATCGGTGCCTGCCTACCCTGTGTCTTCCTATTCACGCTGGAGACAGGCGATGACCCGTGTCACCCCGCCCTATTTTTTCGACGAGTTCCTGCTACCCGTCAATCGCTCGACATTGAGCAAGCGCGAACGCGCCCTGGGGTTCACCGTCAAGGATCTGGAATGGCTGCACGGCGTGTATTACGCCAGCGACGCCAGCCGTCAGGATACCCGCCTGCAAAGCCCGCCCATGCGTGTAGAAAAGCTATTGATCAATGTGGCAGGGCAGGCTGCGATCCCACTCGCCGGCGCGTTTTCGATGAGTTCCACGCCCGACGGTGCCAAGGCTCTGCTGTACACGCCTTATGGCGGTATCCAGGTGTTTGACAGCCATGCCTCGCTGCTTGCCGAGGTCAGTCAGGCGTTGGCTGATTCGGTACAGCGCGTGCAATTGCTCAGCTTCCTGTCAATTGCACAGCGCAACAGCCTGCCGGCGGGTAGCGTTCTGACACTGACCACTTTGCCGGTCCTGGGTGCGGTCATGGAAGATCAGGAACAAACCCTGCAGGCCTGCCAACAGGCCAACGTGCAAGCAATGCTTGAGCACTTGCAGAAGACCCCGACCTTGTCCGCCATGCTCGACACATTGCTCGGCATCATGGCGCACCCTCATTTCCCCGGTCTGGATCAGCGGCAAACGCAAGTGAACTGCTTTCTCCAAAGCCCGACGGATGCCGATCGACGCTGGATCGACTCCCTGTCGTTACGTGATGCGTTATTGCAGTTCTATGTCAACCATGCCTGGCCCTTGGGGCAAACTCGCGAATTCATCAACCCCAAGCACGTCACCAGCCACTTCACCCAGCCCCAGTTGCAACAAGACCGCGAGTATTGGGACACGCTCATCGAACAAACCTCCGGTACGCTGTCCAAATTGCTCGACAGCCTGCTGCAGACCTACTGGAACGAAGACATCGACAGCGGCACCTCACGCCTTGACCTGTTCGCGCAAATCCTGGCTGACAAATTCCGCCTCGATGTGCTGCTCAAGCGCCAGAGCGGCATCCTCAGTGCTGACGAAAGCCATATGCTCCAGGCCCTGTTTCTCAGCGACCAGGGCGCTCGCAGCACCTACGCCGCCGAACTGAGCGTGGAAACAGTACGCATCTATGCGCCGTACCAGCACTACGTGGAACTGGCCAGTACCCTGATGCTGCATGACAGCCATGCCTACCTTTACACCCAATCCCGTGGCTTGCAGGTACTTAAAGATCTGGATGATCTCAAAGACACGCTATTGACCATGCTCACCGCCGCCGGGCACGAAGATGAACTGCTCAATTTCCTGTCTCTGGACGAGCGCAACACCTTTATCGGCCTGGACCAGATCAATGTTGCCGCACACCCCGTCACCGGGCACGTGTTCACCGACATGATCGAAGACATCGCCGCCAAGCAGACCAGTAATATGAACCATGCCCTGAGCCTCTATCGCAGCAGCGCCGGCCAGGTGGACCTGGAAGCATTGCTCGATTACGCCCTGGACATCCGCACCATGCTCGACAGTCGCCTGGCCGACCTGGACACCGATGGGCGCTGGACAATACATCCCGTCAGCAGCGGCAATGGCCGCCCCTCCACGGTGCAAGCCGAGCGCGCCAAGCTGCACCTGCAACGCCTGCGTGCTGCCGAAGAAGGATTGCAGATCGAGCGCCTTAAGCACCCTACACTGCGCAGCGTGGCCACCCTGGCCCTGAACACGGAACTGCAAACCCAACGACTGGACCTCAAGGCCGACGAGGTTTACGTCAACACTTACGCGTCCCGCGCCGAGCAGCGTGAGGAGCGCGCGCCTGTGTCTTCGCTGAGCATGGTTGAACATTTCATCGAGCGCCTCGGCCAGGAGAGCAAGCCGCTCCCGGTGTCTTCCAGAACTGGGTTTTACACAGAACGCAACCAGGGTGTCGCCCTGAAGCTCAATAACATGCCCCTCAAAACCTTCAACAACATGATCGAACGGGTCTTGAAGGTGTTTGCCGGCCACGAGATGCGTGAACTCCCGCGCCTGTTCCTGAATAACATCCGCGATAAGCACGCGCACTCGATGTTGTTGGGCCTGCGCAGCGAGGCTGAACTGCGGCTGCTGGGTAAAACGCTGACGCCACGCAGCCATGCCATTCTTGATGCAGTCCTGCAAACTGACAGCCTGGCGCGCCTGACCCGACATGGGATCAACGGGTTTCTGCCGGATGCTTATGCGCTGGCATTGCACAAGGGTACGTCCGACGCGCTGCTGCCGCTGGCCAATCTGTTTGTACTGACCGAACGTGGCGGCCTTGACCCCAAGAATTCGGGCCAGGCGATCCTATGGACGCCCCGGCGTGGTCATGAGGTTTTTGCGTCGGTCTCGGCCCTGCGCGAGGCGCTAACCCAGCGCGTGGCGCATCCGATCAAACGACTGTCGCTACTGGAAAATCTGTCATTGTCCCAGCGCGTGCCTCATCAGGCGTATCGCCTGGCTGCGCTGCAACGTATAGACGAAAACCTGCTGGACAATCGCCTGAAAACCTACGGCGATTACGTCATGGACTCGGTGGACCAACTGCTGGCCATGGACTTGCCGGCGCGCGCCCTGCAGGACCGCCTGGATGAGATCCTGCAGATCCCGGCGCCCACCAACCTTGCCCGAGCCCAGGCGCTGGCCGATGCCATGGTCACCCAGCAGGCCCTGCCCGTTTGGCTGGCAATGGCGCCCGCCAACGAGCAGATCTTCCATGCCGAACTGCTTGAGCAATACCACAACAGCGCCCCGGAAGAGGAAGACTACCTGCAAGGCATTCCCACCATTGGCGAGCACACCCTTGACGCCCTGTCGAAATTGCTCAAGGCGCGCTTTCCCAAGCAGACCATCAGCCCCGATGATGTGCTGATTCCCGTGCACCAGGCCCTCGACATCCATGACTACAGCCTGACCGATTTTGCCTTGCGTCACTGGCCGAACCTGGACAACCAGACTACCCGCCCCCGCTCGCGCACCGCCACACCGCTGCCGGACACCCTGGACGCCAATGCGCTGGTTCAACTGGTGCGGCAACTGGACTTGAAATCGGTGTACCAAAAGCGATTGCAAACCGAGATGGACACCCGCACGGAAGCTGCACGCAAACGCCGGCGCCTGTTCTGTCGGCAACTGCCATGGCAGGTGTTGCAATACGCCCACGAACAACATCTGCAAGAACGCCTGTCAAACAAGGCCTTGGGCTTGGTCCAGCAGGTGTTCGACATGCCTGACGGCCTGGCACGTGCGGCGTTGAAGGACGTATCGACGCTGATCCGGCCCGTGGAGCTGGTGGCGACTGCAGGCGCTACTGCCGCCAAGGTATTGGGCATGTACCTGATCAGCCCTGGAAGTAAAGAGCCCGGTCCGGTAGTGCTCTATGCGCCCTACAGTGAAAACCACGTGCTCAAGCAATATGACAACGAGCAAGCGCTGCTGGATGAAGTGGAGCGACCAGGGGAACTGCAGGACTGGGTCATCCAGCACCTGGAAGATCCGCACCAGGCCGTTTACCGCAGCTTGCTGCAAAACAACCTTCATCGCTCTTCGGATATGAGCCTGGCCTCATCTGCCGTGACCGGCAACCTGCTGCACTATTTATTCAGTGAGAACACGCTGATCCTGCTGAAAATGCTCGCCTGCCAGTTCGAAAAAGGTTCCAAGCTGCTTTGGGATAAAGTGGTGGGCGTGTTCGGCAAGGGCATACCCACGGCAGTGCACTTCATGGCGGGCAAACTCGCCTATCCACTTGTGGTCTGGCGCAGCTACAAGTTGGTCAAGCGCTCGGCTGAAGCGCTGCAACTGCACCAGTGGAAAGCCGCGATGAAGGACTTTAGCCTGGCAGTGGTGCAAATGGCCGCCCTGTACAGCGAGCTTGATGGCAGCGAAACCCCACCGCCTGATGACGCTGACCTGGTCGACCTGCCGGAAGGCGGCCTGCCCACCGCCACTACCCCGGGCCTGCGGGACGTCACCGCCACTTCCCGAACGCAGTTGCAGCGCTTGGAGGGCTACGACATCGCCCTTAAGGACCTTGAGCTGGACACCTCCACCCATGTCTACAAGGATAAGGCGAGCGCCAAGAGTTACGTGCCGCTGGCAGGCAAGGTGTATCCGGTGAAGAAAACCAAGGCGCACTGGCGCCTGGACAACGACGCTCAGCAGGGCCCCTACGTTGGTCGCAATGCTGATGGCAAATGGGTAGTGGACCTGAGCATACACACGCCCCGCTTCGGCCAGGCCTGGACGCGGCAAAAAGTGCGACGGGCCGAAAGACGCGACATCAATATTGAAGCGCTGGGTATAAGGGCAATCGCCGCAGTGTCGAGCTGGAAAGCCCAAGTCATCAACGAAGCCTTCAACGTATCGACTTACTACGCCGTCAACTGCAAGCGCAACATCCAGCACTTTGCAGAGCTGCTCAAGCCTGATAGCCGAGTAGGCCTGTTCTTGTGCGACCTGTTCGGCACTCTCAATCTGAACCCGGCCCAGGTAAAGAAAATCGAGGACATCATCGATGGAATACTGGATGAGTTAAGCGACCCCACCTTGATCGGCCCTGAATCAATGCGCCTTGTCAGCGGTGAAAGCGTGAACGATCCCACCAATGAGTACGCGATGGTGCTTCTCGATGACAGCGAACGAAAAGTGTACTTGTTCGAAAGGTTCTTCCACCCGAACCTGGCTGAATACGCCACCATTCTGAGTGAACCTTTTGACATGTTCGCCCATGCCAGAGCCTCTACTCTGATCCATGAGCTGACGCACCTGAGGTTCAAGACAGAAGACATTGCCTACCTGCGGAGCATAGAACCCTTCCGCGACCTGATCGACACGGCAAAGCCGGGTGCTCAGGCGGTGAAGACGCGTCAGGATGATTTGCAAACAACCGGGCTGTCGACGTTGACGCCGGCAAACATGCTATTCAAGGCATGGGATGACATATCCAATACCTGGGAGGATTACGGTTTTTTCACTACCACTAACGCCCTCAAACGCAGAGTCCTGAGCATCACCGGCGCCAAGACCCTGAATGAGGCCCGACAAATCTTCATGAGCAATGTCGACAAGCGCATCGACGTCATTCTATCCAACGCCGACTCGGTCAGTTACCTGGTTACGCATCTGGGGCGCATGCTGGATGAGGGGGCCTGAGCAGGCCCCCAACACGTGAATCAATCTTTCTGGTCACGCAGGACATTGCCCGAGGCGCCGTCGATTCGTGCTTCATACACCACGCCGTCGGATTTACGGCCTTTGACTTCCCAGTAGCCGTTGTCGTCGGCTTCGGCGGCATAAACTTCGACATACCCAGCCTTGGTCTTCGCCACTTCAATAGCTTTTTCAATCGGAATCCAGCCCGCACCCGGCTTGTCTGCCAGCGCAGCGCCGGCGCTCAACAGCGCGGTGGTTGCACACAGGGCGGCTAAGGTTTTCTTCAACATGTTCGTACTCCTTGGTGGATGACAGTGTGTTTCCTGATTTTTTAGGCGCGTTTAAACAAGAATAAGTTCCAATTGATATGCAATCGCCATGATGCTGTTCTCGCCGTAAGGCTCGGAGGGGTAGAATGCGGGAAATCAGGATGAGTAAATGAGCGAAAAGTCCCTTTCAGAAGCCGAATACGACGCCATCACCGACGCCGCTGCGCATTGGTGTATGCGTGTGCATGCCAGCGACTGCACGGCGGCTGAACGTCAGGCCTTCGAACATTGGCACGATGCCCACCCGCTGCACGCCTTCGAGTATGCCGCGATGTTGGAAATCTGGGACGTGGCCGATCATTTGCCCCGCAATGCGCCTGCACCGCTTGTGGTGCCGCTCAAGCCTCGCAAACGCTGGCGCTCTTATGCGGTGGCAGCCGCCATTTGCCTTGCTGCTCTGCCGCTGGCCGCCTTCACGGGCTGGGAAGCCGGTTGGTTGCCAAGCTCGTATGAGCGGTTTGACGCCACCAACGGGCTGCGCAAAGTTACCCTCGGTGACGGCAGTGAGGTGGAGTTGAACCTGGGCACCGAGCTGGTCTACAGCCACTACAAGGATCGTCGCCAGGTGAAGTTGGCCAAGGGCGAAGCGTTTTTCAACGTCACCCATGACAGCGAGCACCCGTTTATCGTGCAGGCTGGCGAAGGCCGGGTTCGGGTGACGGGCACCCAGTTCAATGTGTGGAAGTATGAAGACCAGGTGCGGGTAATGTTGCTGGAAGGCTCGGTGCAGATCACCAGCGACGCGGTGCATGGCAGCGTGCCGTTGACGCCGGGGATGCAGGCCACCTACCACCGCGGCGACGCCACACCGCAAGTCGCCGCGATCAAACCCAATGACCCTGCGCTTGCCTGGCGTACGGGCAAGCTGGTGCTTGATAACCTTGCATTGGCCGATGCGTTGCCGCTGATCAACCGATACCTGAACAAGCCAGTGATGCTGGCGGATGCTGGCACCGGGAGCATTCGCATTGGTGGCATCTATAACCTCAGCGAGGTCAACAACCTCATCCCTTCCCTGCCCAAGGTCCTGCCGGTCTACCTGACCCGCAACCAGGATGGCAATCCCGTACTCAACTCCATCCCGGGTAAAACGCCCAAGGGTTGAGGCGCGTTTTTTTTACTTCAGTGTCCACTTTTGAAACACCTCGGTACGCTGAATCGCCCAGCGGCTGCGGATTCATGCCCCTGTCATCGAGACTGTTTCATCGCTGACACAGTTGACGAGTGTGGCCGGGCATATCGCGCCGCCCAGCGACTGTTTCATGCTTGAAACACTGCTATCGGCGATGCGCGCAGAAAAATCGCAACCTATTGAGTTTCAAACGCAAACGAAAAGCGGCACGGGTTCTGCTCTTTCCCTGATAACGCTGTTTAGGGTCAGCGTTCAGAACAAGGACTGCCGCCGTGATCACACTCACACACGCCTCGATAACCGTACTGCTGATCAGCTGCGTGCTCAGCGCCGGCATCAGCCATGCGGGCGATGGCGTTATCGTGACAGGGCGAACCGTGCAGGGTCACATGTACGGGCGCACCTCCCTCCCCGATCCATACCCCACCACTGCCAACGCCAACCCCAGCAAAGAAATCATCAGTGCCACCTCCGGCGAACTCAGTGATCGGGACATTGGCGGCATCCGCAGCGGTTCGGGCCTTGCGCGATCCATCCAGCCTAACGGCAACCTGTCTGGCCTGAGCGCCACGCAAAACAGCCTGTCGACCCAGGGCGCCGGCGCAGCCGCCGGCCATGGCGCGGGCAGCAGCATGGCTGGGCAGATCAATGGTTCGATCCAGCGCGGCATGGCGCCCTTGAACAACCTGGGCAACATGCTGGGGGGCAAATGATGAAGCGCATCCTGTTGACCATCGCCCTGCTGGGCAGCGCCTCGGCAATGGCAGACAACACCGCCGTTATCAACAACAGCGGCCAACAGTACGAAGGTGTGCTGTCGATCAACCAGGCAGCCGGCAACCAGCAACAGATGTCCAACAGCCGCGCAATCGCGCTCGATGGCCGGGCCAGCAATGTGAATATCCAGCGGCTCGACGGCAACGTCGACCCGTCCTTGAGTGCCAAGGTGGCGATTCAGGGCGCTTCATTTATCAATGGCAACGGCGTGCTGGGCGTTAACCAGTCGGCCGGGGCCAATAACCAATCAATCAACGCGGTGCGGATCAGCCTCAACCCTGGCCCGCAAAGCATCGATGACAGCGTCCTGTTGCAACAGAACACGACGCAGTTGACCGACTCAGGGCTCACCTCCACCACTGGCAGCCGCCAGGTCGCGACCAGCGACCAGGCCTTCACCGGCAGCCGAGGAGTGATTCAGGTGAACCAGAGTGCCGGGGTGGGGAACCGAGTGGCTAACACCCTGGGCATCACTATCAAGTAACCGCTTGGTAGACGTTAGTTAGACCGTACCAACACTTAACCCAACTAATTAGAAGCAAGGAGAAACACCATGAAACCTCAAATGGCTCTGAAACCTCTGGTTTTCGCTCTCGCCGCACTCATGGCAGCAGCTGCTCAAGCGGGTGGCTGGCACCCTGCGCCTCAGCCAACGGGCGTAATTGCTGCTGTCGTCACGGATGTACAAAACAGCGCAGGCAATAAATTCAACGACACCAAAACCGAAAACAACGCGTCTGCCGATGACTCCGTCAACGGCAACAGCGGTAACGTCGGGGTCAACGTGCAGTCTGGCAGTGGCAACCAGGCCGACAACTCTGCCGCCATCTCCAGCGCCAAAGGCGATGCAGCGACCGTGTTCGGCGTGGTCGACGTGAATCAAAACAGCGGGCTGAACAGCTTCATCAACAAAGGCACGCAAAACAACTCCTCCCTGGATAATGCTGTTAACGGTAACTCCGGCAACGTCGGTTACAACGGCCAGTCCGGTCAAGGCAACCAAGGTAAAAACAACCTGGCTATCGTGACCGCTGACGGGAAAAATATCGCGGCGGCAGCCAATACCGAACAAAACTCGCTTGCCAACAACTTCCTCAACACCGCCGCCAGCAGCCACGGCTATGGTGGCAAAGCTCAATACGTGTCGAACAATTCCAGCCTCGACAACTCGGTCAACCGCAATTCCGGCAACGTAGGCGTCAACCTGCAATCCGGTGCGGGCAACCAGGGCAGCAACAGCCTGTCGATCGGCCAGGGTTGCACTGTGTGCAGCAGCGGCGTGCGCTTCTGATCCAACGGGGCCTTGGCAACAAGGCCCTTTTTATTTCAGTGCCCAACAGGTCATTCGATCATGCGTATCGCGACCCTCACCCTCTTGATGTTGCTCACCGGCACGACCTGGGCAGGCACCATGGCGATTTCCGCCATGCCCGGCGGTGCGGTGATCTTCAAGAAGGTCGAGAGCATCCGTGAGCGCCGGTTCGCCAACCTGGTGGAACAGAAAACCGATTTCAGCTGCGGTGCCGCGGCACTCGCGACCATCCTGCGCCAGGCCTATTGGCTGGACGTCGACGAAGACCACATCATCAAAGGGATGCTGGTAACCGCCGACCAGGACCTGGTGCGCACCCAAGGCTTTTCCATGCTGGACATGAAGCGCTACCTCGAAAGCATCGGTATGCGTGCCCGCGGCTACAAGATCGCAGCCGATACCCTGGTGACGGTGAAGATTCCCGTGGTGGTGCTGCTGGAAATTCGTGGCTACAAGCACTTCGTGGTGATGCAGCGGGCCGACAAGGACTGGGTGTATATCGGCGATCCCGTGCTGGGGCACAAGCGCTATTCCCGTGACGACTTTGTCAAAGGCTGGAATGGCATTGTGTTTGCCGTGCTGGGCGAAGGTTACGACAAGGCCAACGTCTTGCTCGACCCGCCCACTCCGCTGACGGCCAAGAACCAGTTGAACGAGTTCCGGCCCGTGGGCGATGCCGAGTTGATGGATTTCGGTTTTATCCAGAGCGACTTCTTCTAGAAGCGCAATAAGGGGCAGGACGCCCCAGGAGCAGCAGATGAACACTTTCCGTTGGCTGACGGTCTTGTGTCTGGCAGCCTCTATGCCCGCCTATGCTTCATCGGCTTTCAAACCGATCGAACTCAAGGACGCGGAGATGGCCGACTTGCGTGGCCGTTACGTAATGCCGGGGCGCATCATCAGCTTCGGCATTGTCATGAGCAGCACCTGGACCAACGCCGTCGGTGACCGCATTACCGGCACGGCCAACATGCAGATCGACAAGACCACCGTTACTCCGCAATTCTATGTGCAAACCACCGGTTCCACGGGTAACGGCAGCCTGCCAAACACCGGCACCGGTAATGTGGTCGGTGGCGCCGGCCTCGGCAGCGGCCAGGGCGTAACCCAAAGCGTGCGCACCGCAGGCGATGGCAACACCGCCAACAACGATGTGGGCATCAGCATCGAGAATGGTGTCGCCCCCGCCAGTAACCTGCAAACGGGGCAAGTGCTGATGGCCGGCGGCACCGTAACCGGCGACAGCGCGGCGGGCCGCGTCAGCGTTTCGGCCAACAACGGCGGTGTACAAATGGCGATCCAGGCCAACCACAACCAGGGCAACAGCCTGCAGCAGATCGGCGGCGGCAATGTGCTGCAGGGTACAGTGCTGACCGGCAACAGCAACCTTGTCAGAAACATCACCCAACTCAACGTCGTGATGAACAATAACGGCTTGAACAACGGCGCGTTGAACTGCAATTTGGATCAACTCAAAGGCCTACGCACGCTCGGTTATTGAACTACGCTGACCCTCGACACTTTCGCATTAGAACAGGACGGCTTATTTCATGCATCGATCGTTATCGCTACGCGCGGTGATTTGTTTAAGTACGCTCTTGCCCGCATCCGTGCTGTATGCCGCGCCAGACGCCGATATCGAAACCCTGAAAAAGGAACTGCTGGAACTCAAGCAACGCTATGACGTGCAGCAAAAAGCCTTGGCCGTGCTGGAGCAACGCGTGCGTCAGGTAGAGGATCAACCCGCAGCGCCCGCCCCCAAGCGCTTGGCCAAATCACCTGCCGACTTCAAGCAAGGCGCTAACGCTGTCGCCGCCACGGGTACGGGTGCAGCCGCAGCGTCAGGTGGTGCAGGCGGTGGCGGCAGCTCCTACGGCCAATCCCTCAAGGACGACTCGGCCCCTGCGCAAAGTGTGAGCAACCTGTACAACGAGGCCAGCGGCTTTTTCGGCAATGGCAAGTTCAGCGTGGAAACCGGCATCACCTATGCCCGTTACGATGCACGCCAATTGACCCTCAATGGCTTCCTGGCGCTGGACTCGATCTTTCTGGGCAATATCAACCTGGACCGGATCAAGTCCGACAGTTGGACCCTGGACCTTACCGGGCGCTACAACGTCGACAACCGCTGGCAGTTCGATCTGAACGTCCCCGTGGTGTACCGCGATTCGACCTACCAGTCCGGCGGTGCCGGCAACGATGCCACCGCCACCTCGGAAGCCTCGGTGACCCGCGACCCTACCATCGGTGACGTCAACTTTGGCGTGGCCTATAAGTTCCTCGACGAAACGCCGACCTTGCCGGATGCGGTAGTGTCTGTGCGCGTCAAGGCGCCCACGGGTAAAGAGCCGTTCGGCATCAAGCTCGTCAGGCAACCCAACAACGACAACCTCTACTTGCCGGAAAGCCTGCCTACGGGCAACGGGGTCTGGTCGGTTACACCCGGCATTTCCCTGGTCAAGACCTTCGACCCGGCGGTGCTGTTCGGTTCGCTGTCGTATACCCACAACTTCGAAGACTCGTTCGATGACATCAGCAGTGAAGTCAACCAGAAGGTGGGGGGCAAAGTACGCCTGGGCGACAGCTTCCAGTTCGGTGTCGGTGTGGCGTTCGCCTTGAACGAGAAGATGAGCATGTCGTTCTCGGTTTCCGATCTGGTGCAGCGCAAGAGCAAGCTCAAGCCGGACGGCGGCGACTGGCAATCGGTGGTGTCCAGCGATGCAAACGCGGGTTATTTCAACGTAGGCATGACGATTGCCGCGTCGGATAACCTGACCATTGTGCCGAACCTGGCGATCGGGATGACCGATGACGCGCCGGACTTTACGTTCAGCCTGAAATTCCCGTACTACTTCTGATTTGTAGGAGCGAGCTTGCTCGCGAAAACCCATGGACGCCGCGTTTATTCAGGAAACACGCGTTATCGTTGACGTTTATCGCGAGCAAGCTCGCTCCTACAGAACAGCATGGGGGGTTGACCCAACCTAGCGGATCTGGTGCTTGTGCAGCAGCCGGTAGAACGTCGGCCGGGAAATCCCCAGCACACGGGCTGCAACACTGAAATTATCGCTGTGCCGATTGAGCACATCGCACAACGCCTGGCGTTCGGCGCGGTGCTTGTAGTCTTCCAGTGTCGCCATCGGCGGCGAAAGTACCTGCTGGCCTTGCAGCCCCAGGTCCACGGCTTCGATCTGGCGCCCTTCGGCCAGCACCAGACCGCGGCGCACACGGTTGGCCAGCTCACGCACGTTGCCCGGCCACGGGTGTTGCCCCATCGCCACCAATGCCTCTTCGCTGAAACTGCGCGGGCGTCGGCCGGTTTCCTGGCTGTAGAAACGCGAAAAATGATTGGCCAGCATCGCCACGTCACCATGGCGCTCGCGCAAAGGGGCCGTGACTACTTGCAAGACATTGAGGCGGTAATACAGGTCTTCGCGAAAGGCGCCCTTCTCCACCGCGGCTTCAAGATCCACATGGGTGGCTGCCAGCACGCGTACATCCACCGAGATGGGTTGGCTGCCGCCGACGCGCTCGATATGTTTTTCCTGAAGAAAGCGCAACAGGTTGGCTTGCAGCTCCATCGGCAAATCGCCGATTTCATCCAGAAACAACGTGCCACCGTGGGCCGCCTCAATCCGTCCGACCTTGCGCTGATGTGCGCCGGTAAAGGCGCCCTTTTCATGGCCGAACAGTTCCGACTGGATCAGATGTTCAGGGATCGCCCCACAGTTAATCGCCACAAACGGCTTGGCGTGGCGCTGGGATTGTCGATGAAGGGTCTTGGCGACCAGCTCTTTGCCGGTGCCGCTGTCGCCACGAATGAGTACCGGCGATTCGGTGGGCGCCAACTTCGACAACAATTTGCGCAGTTCACGAATCGGGCGGCTGTCGCCTAACAACTCGTGGGGTTCATCTACCGGCACGACGCCCTTGCCCCGCAGTCGCGCCATGCCAAACGCACGCCCAATGGTCACCTGGACCCGAGCCACATCGAACGGCAAGGTATGAAAATCGAAGAACCACTCGCAGACAAAATCTGCGACATTCTGCAAACGCAGGACTTCAGGACTGAGCACGGCGATCCACTCGGTACCGCTGCGGCCAATCAACTCCTTGACCGCCTCGGGGCGTTCCAGATGGCAGGGCTGCAAGCGCAGCAGGCCCACATCGCAAGAACGATCCCCCACCGCCTGCAATGCACAGCTGTCCACTTCCCAGCCGGCAGTGCGCAAGCCGGGTAGTAGCCTGTGACAGTCATCACAGGGGTCGACTACCAGCAAGCGGCGTTGAACAGGTGTCACAACCATGACGATTCCTTGGCGCCAAGATTATTAAAGTTATTTAGAAACAAGGATTTGGGGCGCTTGGCGCTAACCCTAGCAAGATCTTGACGCTCACCTTGTACTATTTCGCTATAAGTGCGGGCAAAAAGCCATGTGTGTTTAATCGGGGGGAAAAGTTTGCCACGGCCGAAACTTTCAATCAGCTTTCAAAACAGCCTCTTACATGACGTCAATCAGGGAAAGTTAAAATTTCTTGCTCTAGCATGTGACCCGCACCCCACCATCGTGCATCAGTACAAGTAACCCACCGCACGGTCAGCCCAACCGCCGGTACTCACTTGAATGGGCATACAGAGAGAAGACCCAAATGAACGCTCCGCTGCGCATCAACGAAGCTCTTTTGATTGCAGACCGTGCCTTCCAACCCTTTCAGTGCGTGGCCTGGCACGATGGCAATGGCGCCCTCAGCCTGAGCGTCATCGACCGTACCAACACCCGTATCGGCAGCAAACAGCTGTCGTCGACTGCCTATACCGACCCGGCTCAACTTGAAGACCTGTTGTTGCAGGCTCGCGCCGAGCTCGACAAAGATGGCTACCAGTTACAGTCCTGGGCAATGCCGAAGTAATTCAATGCGACAACTTCCAGCCAACGTCAAACATCGGCTGGAAGTTGTGCGATAACACTTCAAGTACTTAGCGTGCCGCGAGAATAAACCGTTCGAACGCCTCGGCAGCCCCGTCCTCGACGTTGCTGCTGGTCACCACATTGGCCTGGCGCTTGACGGTTTCTTCGGCCTGGCCCATGGCAATCGACAATCCAGCCACGTGAAACATCGCCGGATCGTTGCCGCCGTCGCCGATGGCGGCGGTCTGGTTCAGCGGCACGCCAAGGTGCTCAGCCAGGGTTTTCAAGGCTTCGCCTTTGTTAGCCAGCATTGCGGTCACGTCCAGGTACACCGGCTGTGAACGCGATACCTGAGCCAAACCTTGTACCTTGGGCTGCAACTGCGCTTCCAACTCCACCAGCAACTGCGTGTTGTTACTGGCCGCGACAATCTTGTCGACCCGGTCCAGGTAGGGCTCGAAGCTCTCCACGACCACCGGGCCATAGCCCAGGCCATCAGCTTCGCGCTGCACCATTGGCCCTGGCGGGTCGCGGCGCAGCCAATCGCCGTCGGCAAACACCCACACTTCTACATCCGGCTCGGCAGAAAACAGCGCCAGCGTGACCAGTGCCGCTTCTGCCGGCAAATGGTGAGCCACCAGGATGCTGCCATCCGGGTTGACCAGCGTGCCGCCGTTGAAGCCGGCCACCGGCACATCGATGCCAAACGTCTCGATCAAATGCAGCATGGCCTTGGGCGGACGCCCGCTGGCCAGGCTGAACAGCACCCCGGCTTCACGCATCGCAGCAATAGCGTCGGCGGTGCGCTGACTGAGGCTGTGGTCGGGGTGCAACAGCGTCCCGTCTACATCACTGAGGACAAAGCGGATGGGATGAATCGTTACGTCACTCATCCGAGGCTGTGCCAGGTGCGGCCGTCACGAGCGAGTAACGCATCCGCTGCCACCGGGCCATCTTCGCCAGCCTTGTAGGCCTGGATACCGTCGTCTTCCTTCCAGGCATCCAGGAACGGCTGCACGGCGCGCCAACCGTTCTCGATGTTGTCGGCACGCTGGAACAACGTCTGATCGCCGGTCAAACAGTCGTAGATCAGGGTTTCGTAACCTGTCGAGGGCTGCATCTCGAAGAAGTCCTTGTAGTCAAAACCCAACTCGATATTGGCCATCTCCAGAGTCGGCCCAGGCTTCTTGGCCAGCAGGTCGAACCACATGCCTTCGTTCGGCTGGATCTGGATTTTCAAGTAAGTGGGCTTGAGCTCATCGACTTCGGTATCGCGAAATTGCGCATAAGGCGCCTGCTTGAAGCAAATCACGATCTCGGTGTCGCGGATGCTCATGCGCTTGCCGGTTCGCAAGTAAAACGGCACACCGACCCAACGCCAGTTATCAATCATCACTTTGAGCGCAACGAAGGTCTCGGTGCTGCTGTCGGGTGCGACGTTGGCTTCTTCGCGATAACCGGGCAATGGCTTGCCAGCGATTTCGCCGGCGGTGTACTGGCCGCGCACGGAATTGGCCCGCGCATCTTCCAGCGACCAGGGGCGAATTGCACCGACCACCTTGGCTTTCTCACCGCGCACCGCATCGGCGCCGAAGGCTGCCGGCGGCTCCATGGCGACCATCGCCAGCAGCTGGAACAGATGGTTGGGCACCATGTCACGCAGTGTGCCGGTTTTTTCGAAAAAGTTACCTCGGGTTTCAACGCCGACGGTTTCAGCCGCGGTGATTTGCACGTGATCGATGTAGTGGTTGTTCCAGAATGCTTCGAACAGCACGTTGGAGAAGCGGCTGACCAGAATGTTCTGCACCGTCTCCTTGCCCAGGTAATGGTCGATGCGGTAGATCTGCTTCTCGCTCATCACCTTGAGCAGGCATGCGTTCAGCGCCTCGGCGGTGGCCAGGTCGGAGCCGAACGGCTTCTCGATAACCACGCGCCGAAAGCCATCGTCCGTTTCATTCAACAAACCGGCACTGCCCAGGCGCTGCACCACTTCACTGAAGAAGCGCGGCGCAGTGGCGAGGTAGAACACGGCGTTGCCGGTGCCGCTGTCGGCGATCTTCTGCGCAATATCCGCGTAAGTGCCGTCGTCAAGGAAGTCGCCCTCGACATAGCTGATGCCCTTGGCCAGTTGCGCCCACAGCGCAGGGTCCAGGGCATGTTCAGCATTGCCCCGGACCTTGCTGGCGGCTTCGGTGCGAATGAAATCCTCAAGCTTCTTGGCGAAGTCTGCGTCGCTGATGGCGTTGTGATCAACGCCGACAATACGCAGGCCATCGCCCAGCAACCCGTCGCGGCTCAGGTTGTACAGCGCCGGCATGAGCAGGCGCTTGACCAGGTCGCCATGGGCGCCAAACAGAAACAACGTGGTAGGTGGAGCGGGTTCGGCCTTGGGTTTCTTGCCGTTGGCGGTCATTTTTTGGAAGTCTCCACATGGCCGCCAAAGCCGAAGCGCATGGCAGACAGCATTTTGTCGCCGTAGGTGCTCTGCTGGCGGGAGCGGAAACGCGCAAACAGCGATGTCGACAGCACCGGTACCGGCACCGCTTGTTCCATCGCCGCTTCGATGGTCCAACGGCCTTCGCCGCTGTCCGCTACGGAACCGGAGTAACCATCGAGTTTCGGGTCGGTGGCCAGGGCGTCGGCGGTCAAGTCCAGCAGCCACGACGACACCACGCTGCCACGGCGCCAGACTTCGGCGATATCGGCAACGTTGAGGTCAAAGCGCTGATCCTCCGGCAGGTTTTCCGAGTTCTTGGTCTTGAGGATGTCAAAACCTTCGGCGAACGCCTGCATCATTCCGTATTCAATGCCGTTGTGGATCATCTTGACGAAATGACCGGAACCCGCCGGGCCTGCATGGATATAACCGTGCTCGGCGCGTGGGTCGGCTGCGGCCGAACGGTCCTTGGTGCGCGGGATATTGCCTAGGCCAGGGGCCAGGCTCTTGAAGATCGGGTCCAGACGCTGCACGGTCTCGACGTCGCCGCCGATCATCATGCAATAGCCACGCTCCAGGCCCCAGACGCCGCCGGAAGTGCCGACGTCAACGTAGTGCAGGCCCTTTTCAGCCAGGGCCTTGCCGCGACGTACGTCATCCTTGTAGTTGGTATTGCCGCCGTCGATGATCACATCGCCGTCTTCGAGCAACTCGCTCAAGGCATTGATAGTGTCTTCGGTGGGCGCGCCCGCCGGCAACATTACCCAGACCGCACGGGGCTTTTGCAGGCCAGCCACCAGGGCATTCAAGTCGGCGACGCCAGCGGCGCCCTCCTCGCTCAAGGCTTTGACGAAGGCTTCGTTACGGTCGTATACAACGGTGGTATGCCCATTGAGCATCAGGCGCCGCGCAATGTTACCGCCCATGCGGCCTAGTCCGATAATCCCCAGTTGCATGTGCTGATGCTCCTAACTTCTAAAAAATGTGTGACATAGTTTATAGCGCAATGAGGCTAATGAGGGTTAGTCCAGAGCAGATCCGTGTAGTTTCATGACAAAAAAGTTGCCATCGTTTCACCATCACCGCCTGAAAAGTCACACGACCGCCAAAAATAAAAAAGTTCCCTTGCTGCAAAAAAGAATTCAAACTTGCTTCCGACTGTTGCCCAAACCCTGTTTGAGCAGCGCGATCTACCGGCTATTTGCGAGGTAAGCAATGAGCACAGCACAGATGACCCGCCCGCCACAGACCCTCTACGTCAGCATCCGCCGCGATGAATTGCGCCAGTTGAAGGACGAGCGCGATCAGTTGCAACAGGAAGTCCTGCGTCTGCGTTCACACCTTCAAGCCCAGCTCGAACTGCCATCCCAGGCCAAGCCGGCGCTCTGCTGAACGCACCTGGTCAGTTTGTAAGGCAATACCTACGGAAAACTCACAAAGTTTTCACACACTTATCCTGATACTCCCGCCCGCGATGCCGCTCACGTTCTGAGCGGCCCGATGTCGCGCGACTCTGCGCGACGATCATTGACTGATGGGGCGCTGGATGGCGATGTTCAAACGCAGCACGACGACTGCGAAAGGCTTTGATTGGGCCGGCCTTGGTTGGCTATTCCTGTTTTTCTGGTATTTCTCGGGTATTACCCAGCTTCTTATCCAACTGACCGGCACGTCCGGCTTCAGTGGTTTCCGCCAGGCATTCTTCATGAGTGCACTGTGGCTGGCGCCGATGCTGCTGTTCCCGCGCAGGACACGCGTGCTTGCCGCCTTGATCGGTGTGGTGTTGTGGGCCTGTTCCATGGCCAGCCTAGGTTACTTCTTCATTTACCAGCAGGAGTTCTCCCAGAGCGTCATCTTCATCATGTTCGAGTCGAACATCTCCGAAGCGGGCGAATACGCGACCCAATATTTTGCCTGGTGGATCGTGCTGGCGTTCATAGCCCACACCGCCTTCGCCATCTTCCTCTGGACCCGCCTGCGCCCGGTGTACCTGCCTCGCGGCCAGTCGATCGTGGCGGCCATCGCCATTGTCCTGGCGGTTGTGGGCTACCCGCTGGTCAAGCAAATCGCCACCAGCGAAACCATGGAATTGGCCATTGATCGTTTCGAAACCCGTATCGAGCCTGCCGTGCCTTGGCAGATGATCGTCGCCTACCGTCGCTACACCGAACAGCTGGACAATATGCAGGGCATGCTCAACAGCGCCAGCCAGATCCCGCCGCTGAAAAACCTCAAGGACAGCATGGCCGGCCAACCGTCCACACTGGTACTGGTAATCGGCGAGTCCACCAACCGCCAGCGCATGAGCCTGTACGGTTATCCGCGCAACACCACGCCGGAACTGGACAAGCTGCGCGACCAGTTGGCCGTGTTCGATAACGTCATCACCCCGCGCCCCTATACCATTGAAGCGCTGCAACAGGTGCTGACCTTTGCCGACGAAGAAAACCCGGACCTGTACCTCAAGACGCCGTCGATTGTCAGCGTGATGAAGCAGGCCGGCTACAAGACCTTCTGGATCACCAACCAGCAGACCATGACCAAGCGCAACACCATGCTCACGACCTTTTCCGAACAGGCCGACGAGCAGGTGTACCTGAACAACAACCGCAACCAGAACGCCCGCCAGTACGACGGCGATGTGCTGGCGCCGTTTTCCAAGGCCCTGGCCGATACCGCCGAGCGCAAGTTCATCGTGGTGCACCTGCTGGGTACTCACATGAGCTACCAGTACCGTTACCCGCCGACGTTCGACAAGTTCACCGACCGCCAGGGCGTGCCGGCCGGCGTGAGCGACGCGCAGTTGCCGACTTACAACAGCTACGACAACGCGGTGCTGTACAACGACTTCGTGGTCTCCAGCCTGATCAAGGACTACGCCAAGACCGACCCCAACGGCTTTTTGCTGTACCTCTCGGACCACGGCGAAGATGTGTTCGACTCCGCCGGCCACGGCACCCTGGGCCGCAACGAAGGCAAGCCGACTGCACCGATGTACACCATCCCGTTCATGGCCTACGCCTCACCGAAGTGGCGCGAAAGCCACGACTGGAGTTTCGCCGGCGACCTGCAGCGGCCTTACAGCAGTTCGCAGTTGATCCACACCTGGGCCGACATGGCAGGCTTGAGTTTTGACGAACTGGACCACAGCAAGAGCCTGGTCAGTGACAGCTTCAAGCCTCGGCCCTTGTTGATCGGCAACCCTTACGAAACCAAGCAGAAGGCCCTGATCGACTTCAGCCTGATCAAGCCGAAGAAGGCCGATGGCGCCGAAGTGGTGGCGAAGTAATCAGGGGCCCGGCAACACAAAGATAACAATCATTCTCGTTTAAGCCTAAAGTTCCACACCTCCTTTCGTCTTTGAACCATGCCCTCCCACCCCGGGAGGGTTAGAAGACGACAAGGAGTCTGCCGCAATGTTCGCGCCTTTTACCCGTTCCATGACCTTCACCTTCGGGCTGTTCAGTCTTACGCTGAGCCCGGATCTGCTGGCTGAAATCGACCCCGGACAAGCCTCCAGCAAAGCCCTGGAGCTGGGCGCGACCACCATCAGCGCCGACGGCCTTGGGTCCACCACCGAGCACACCGGTGCCTACACCACCGGTTCGATGAATACCGCCACCCGCCTGAACCTTTCCATCAAGGAAACCCCGCAATCGATCTCGGTGATCACACGCCAGCAGATGGATGACTTCAACCTCAACACCTTGACCGAAGTGCTGCGCCAGACTACCGGCATCAACGTTCAACATAACGATTCGGACCGTGTCTACTACTCCTCCCGCGGTTACGGCATCAACAACTTCCAGGTTGATGGGATGCTCAACACATTCGGCTACATGAAGTCCGACGCCGACACCATCATCTACGACCGTATCGAAGTGGTACGCGGCGCCACGGGCCTGACCACTGGCGCGGGCGATCCTTCGGCCACCGTCAACATGGTGCGCAAGCGTCCTACTGCCCAATGGCAGGCACAGACCGGTGTGAGTGGCGCCAGCCATGACAACTACTACAGCTACATCGACGTAGGCGGGCCTTTGGCGTTCGACGGTAAGTTGCGCGGGCGTAGCGTCCTGGCCTACCGTGACAGCAAATCCTTTCGCGATAACTATGGGCTGCAGCGGGCAGTTGGCTACGGCATTCTCGAAGGTGACCTTTCAGACGATACGGTGCTGGCTGTAGGTTTTGATTACCAGGACAAACAGGTACAAGGCACCTCCTGGGGCACTGTGCCCTACTGGAACAGCCAGGGCGGCAAGGCCAGGTTGCCTCGCTCCACCAATATGGCGGCGCACTGGAGCTCCTGGCCGCTGACTGACAAGACCACCTTCGCCACCCTCGACCATCGGCTCGGCGGCGACTGGCATTTGAAGGCTGCCTATACCCATCGCCAGAGTGACACCGACGGCAAGGTCTACTACGGCGGCAGCGGTTTTCCCAATGCAGACCGCAGCGGCATGACGGCCTGGGCCAGTCATATGCGCGGTACGTCGCGAATGGAAGCCATCGACGTCAACCTGGCCGGCAGCTACACCCTGCTGGGCCGCGAACACGCTTTGATGATGGGCTATGGCGAGGCCGCCCAGCGGGACGTGTCGCCCTTTATGCGTAACGACCTGCCTGCCAGCTACTACCCCATCGAGGATTGGAAGCACATGGGCGATATCGGCAAGTTCGCCGACACCGTCACCGACCTCAAGGGCGAACACAGCAAAAAACAGCAGAAAGCCGGTTACCTCGCCACTCGACTGAGCCTTACAGACCGCTTGCACGCTGTGCTGGGTAGCCGCTACGGCAGTTGGGAGCTGGAAAGCGCCACGCCTGAATACAACGACAATGATCAACTGACGGCTGCCGGCAAAACACGCCAGACCCACAACGACATGTGGACACCCTACGCCGGGCTGCTCTATGACATCACCCCGCAGTACACCGTTTACGCAAGCTATACCGACATCTTCAAGCCGCAAGACAGGCGTGATATCAACAAGAAGTACCTGGAACCGGTGGTGGGCAGCAACTATGAGGTGGGGCTCAAGGGCAGCCTGCTCAATGAACGCCTGAACCTGGCAGCCGCCTATTTCTGGAGCACCCAGGACAATGTTGCAGAGCGCGATGACTCGGTCCCTCCCAACCCCGTCACTGGCGAGGAGTACTACAAGTCTGGCGGCAAGGGTAACAAGGTCAACGGCTTCGAATTGGAAGCCGCAGGCGAAATCCGGCCGGACTGGAACCTGACCGCCGGCTACACCTACACCCACTCGCTTAACGGTTCAGACAAACGTACCAATACCGGCCAGCCCTTGAACCTGTTGAAGGTCTCCAGCGCCTATCGCCTGCCGGGCGCATGGCGCAACCTCACCGTCGGTGGCGCGGTGAACTGGCAAAGCGAAATCTACGATTTCGGTAACCGGCCCACAGGCGCACGCAATAGCGAAGGTCGGCCGATAACCACGCGGGCGAAGATCACGCAACAGGGTTACACCGTGGTCAACCTGATGTCACGCTACCAGTTCGACGAACAGGTTTCCGCCTCGGTTAACGTTAACAATCTATTTGATAAAAAATATTACGAACGTGTCGGCTTTTATAATGGTGTGTATTGGGGTGACCCGCGATCTATCACGCTTGCATTGGACTGGAAGCTGTAGTCGCCTCCTGCGAAGTTAACAAAATCGTTAACTTCGCAGTGCCTGTCAGTTAATTCCCACTTAATAAGATAGCGCCATAGTCGCTCCATGATTCTGATCAAGGACCGGCCAGACACCTATCACTCTTAATGGGAATACCGCGATGAAAATCTCGACGTTGATGCTTGCCAGCCTGATGACCCTGACCTCCGCCGCTGCCTTCGCAGAGGGCGGTTCAGAGCGTTCGAAGGAGTTCTACAACAACTTCAGCTTCATTCAACAGCAAACTCACGGCACAGCAGAGCAACGAATGGCCTCTGCCGACGGAAAGACGTTGAAGGTCGATACCGTCAGCCAGGAACAACCGAACAGTTGATTTAATGCTTGGTTAATCCGTAATACCCTGCGCCATCCCGCTCCGTTGGCAAAGGTTTATTGGGCGCCATCTAATGGCGCCTTTTTTTCGCCAGTCGTTTATGACAGAGACTTGCTCCAAAACAACATACGACCATACTTTGGATCAAATACCGAATCATCGAACCCGAACTTGCGGTACGCCGATTGCGCCAGCTCATTGCCCTCAAGCACTTCCAGAGTAATCTTGCAGCAGCCCCTCTGGCGGGCGATTTCCTCGACCTTCTGCAGCATTTTCTGGCTCAAGCCCAAGCCACGAAACTGTTCCATCACCATCACATCGTGAACGTTGACCAGCGGGCGGCAAGCAAATGTCGAGAAGCCCTCAAAACAATTGACCAACCCCGCCGGTTCGCCACCGACAAACGCCAGCACGCTGAACGCATGAGGACGCTTGGCCAGTTCAGCCGGCAGTTGCTGCAACAGATCGGCTGACAAGGCGTGGCCGCCGCCCATCGGGTCTTGCGCATAGTGGTTGAGCAGCAAGCCGATGGCGTTGGCGTGCACCTCGTTGGTATAGCTGGCTTGCAGCACCAGAATGTCTGGGGTGTCCATTTCCTTCCTCGATAACGACAACCAGGGATTCGTTTCCCTTTGAGAGCCTCGATTGTAAGCGTGGAGTCGGCAGTAGATGAAGGAGATTAACTACAAATATCTGACGGAAATTGCGAAGGTTGCTTGCATCAAATCGTGCAAAAGGCCCTGGAGTGGGGATTTTTCCTAGACAGCAAAGCGCTGCAGTTGCATCTCTTGCAAGCGGCTCAGGGTGCGACGAAATGGAAACTCCAGGTAGCCTTCGGTGTACAGGCACTCCAAGGGCACCCGGGCCTCGATAAAGAGTGGCACCTTGCGGTCGTAGCATTCGTCCACCAAGGCGATAAAGCGCCGCACGCTGTCATCATGAACCGACAGCTGCGGCAATTGACGGTCCCCGGCCATCACCCGCTCGGCGCCGTCCTCGGTGCCACGGGCAATCCGCCCCGGGCGCTGTTGGGCGCTGAGGTTCGCAACCTCGCCCAGCAGGATGGCCTGGAAGCGGTCGCACAGCAGCATGAAGTCCATCGCGGCCAGGGGTTGCTCGCACAGATCGGCGTAACGACACCAGAGCACCGTGTCACTGGCCTGCACCGCCATAATGGAGCGGTACCCCACGCTCACCGCCCCGCTGCTCACGGCCTGGCCTTGGCTCAATTGCTTGAACACCGCAGCCAGTGCATTCGGTTGATCCACCCAATAGCGTTGCTGCCCCACCCCCGGATGCAGGCGATGATCTTCGCCACCGTCCACCGCCACCACTTGCATATGCTGCCGGAGCGCGTCGATCGCCGGCAGAAAACGCTCGCGATTGAAGCCATCGGCATACAACTGATCAGGCGGCTGGTTGGAGGTGCACACCATTACCACACCTTGCTCGAACATCACCTGGAACAGCCGCCCGAGGATGATCGCGTCGCCGATATCATTGACAAACAGTTCATCGAAGCACAGTACGCGCACTTCCTGGCTCAGCTCCTGAGCCAACGCCCGCAAAGGATCCTGGGTTCCGGTGAGCTGGAACAAGCGCTGATGCACCCACCCCATGAAGTGATGAAAATGCTGACGCCGCGCGGGCACACGCAGGCTTTGATGAAATTGATCCATCAGCCAGGTCTTGCCACGCCCCACCGGCCCCCACAGATAGACCCCGGCAACTGGCGAACGGCCTTGATGCAACCCCTCGTGACAGGCTTGCAAAGCCTGCACCGCCCGACGCTGGGCGTCGTCAGGGACGAAGCCTAGTTGGGCGATGGCGTGCTGGTAGGCAATGAGGGGCGAGTCGAACGTCATGCCGGATGCTCCGCGAACTAATGTGGGAGGGGGCTTGCCCCCGATGGCGGCCTAAGAGCCGACCGGGATGTTGGATCAGATCGAGTACATATCCGTTATCTGGGTAACGGCTGCTATTGGTTCCGCCCTTACGGCGGCTCACTTTTGAAAAGAGCCCAAAAGTAAGCAAAAGGCTCTTGCCCCACCACTCGGCACCTCGCCTAGGCTCGGTGTGCCCGTAATCCGACAGTGATTTGGGGGGCCGCCGCCACGCGCCATCCATGGCGCGGGGCGGCTAAACCGGCATCCCTGCCGGTTTACCCCCCAAATCCCTGTCGAATTCCGGCCAGCGTGGTTTAACGGGGCGCTTAAGATCAAAAGCAGATCAAGAGCGGCTCGCTTCGCATCGTGGTTACAGTAGGGGCTGCAAACTGCAGTTGTGTAGATACCTATGCCCCGATGAGGGAGTGTCAATCAATACATCTGTGACTGCACCACCACATCGCGAGCAAGTCGAATCGTCGCACCGCCCCTCCCACATTTTCCCCCGGAACATCAGCTAGAAAACGTTACGCCAGGCTCTTGCTGACCACCTCATACACATCGCTGGACAGCTCGCCACACGCGAGAATGCGCTCCAGCTCCGCCTTCATCAGCGCCTGGCGTGCGCTGTCATACTTGCGCCAGCGCGTCAGCGGCGCCAGTTGGCGCGAGGCAATCTGCGGGTTCAAGGTGTTGAGCTCGATCACCAGATCCGCCAGGAAGCGATAACCCGAGCCATCCGTCGCATGGAAGTTGACCAGATTCTGGCCTGCGAATGCGCCGATCAAGGCGCGCACCTTGTTCGGGTTCTTGATGGTGAACGCCGGGTGTTCCATCAACGCCTTGACCCGCGCCAGCCCGCCCGGCAACGTGCTGCCGGCCTGAACACTGAACCACTGGTCCATGACCAACGGGTTGTCCTTGAAGTTCTCGGCAAACACCGCCAGCGCCTGGGCTTTTTCCGCTTCGAACGGCGAGTTCACCAGCACCGCGAGGGCCGTCAGACGTTCGGTCATGTTATCGCTGGTGTCGAACTGATCCAGGGTCGCCGCCAATACTTGCGGCTTGCCGCTGAGCATCAGGTACGACAACGCGATGTTCTGCAGGGCACGGCGGGCAAAGTGCTCGGCCTCTGCCACGTACGGCGTTTGCTTGGACAGCTCACGATTGGCCTGGTAGCGCAGCCACAAGCCTTCGAACAGGTTCTCGGCCAGTTGCTTGCGGGCATATTCACGGGCCGCGTGGATCGCATCCACATCCGCCACTTCGCTGATTTCCGTCAGGTAGGCTTCACTTGGCAGCGAGAGCATTTCCGCGACCATGGCCTGGTCGAGACTTTCGTCGCTCAATACCGTGCGCAGTGCATCGATCAGGCGCTGGTCCAGCTTCAGCGGCTGGCCTGCCTGATGCTGGCCGATCAGTTCCTGCAACACCTGCACCGACAGCTGCTGGCCGGCATCCCAGCGGTTGAAGCCGTCGCTGTCGTGCTGCATCAGGAACATCAACTGATCGCGGTTATACGGGAAGCTCAATTTCACCGGCGCCGAGAACCCACGCAACAGCGAAGGCAAGGGCTTTTCAGCGACATCGACGAAGGTGAACGTCTGCTCGGCTTCAGTCACCGAGATCACGCGTGAGGTGCCTGCAGCTGTAGCCTCACCGGCCAGGCGCAAGTTGATTGCGGCGCCCTGCCCGTCCAGCAGGCCCAATTCCACCGGGATCACGAACGGCAGTTTTTCGACCTTGTCCGGCGTCGGCGGGCAGCTCTGGCGGAAGGTCAGGCTGTAGGTCCTGGCCGCCGCGTCGTAGGACTCGCTCACCGCCAAGCGTGGCGTACCCGCCTGGCTGTACCAGCGCTTGAACTGGCTGAGGTCGGCGCCATTGGCGTCTTCCATGGCCTTGATAAAGTCGTCGCAGGTCACGGCCTGACCGTCATGGCGTTCGAAGTACAGGTCACTGCCTTTGCGGAAGCCTTCGGCGCCGAGCAAGGTGTGGATCATGCCGACTACTTCCGAGCCCTTTTCGTAAACGGTCAGGGTGTAGAAGTTGGATATCTCGATAAAGCTGTCCGGGCGCACTGCGTGGGCCATAGGGCCAGCGTCTTCGGCGAACTGGTGCGTACGCAGATAGGCCACATCCTGAATGCGCTTGACCGTGGCCGAGTTCATGTCGGCGGAGAAGCCCGAATCACGGAACACGGTGAAGCCTTCCTTGAGCGACAACTGGAACCAGTCGCGGCAGGTCACGCGGTTGCCCGACCAGTTGTGGAAGTATTCGTGGGCGACGATGGCTTCGACGCGCTGGTGGGCGGCGTCGGTAGCGGTTTCGGCGCGGGCCAGCACGGCGCTGGAGTTGAAGATATTGAGGCCCTTGTTCTCCATGGCGCCCATGTTGAAATCGTTGACCGCCACGATCATGAAGATATCCAGGTCGTACTCGCGGCCGTAGGTTTCTTCGTCCCAGCGCATGGATTTCTTCAGGCTGGTCATGGCGTGCTGGCACTTGTCGATGTTTTCCGGCTCGACGTAGATGCGCAACGCGACTTCGCGATGGGTCATGGTGGTGAAGCTGTCTTCGACGCACCACAGGTCACCGGCCACCAGCGCAAACAGGTACGCCGGCTTCTTGAACGGATCTTCCCAGGTCGCCCAGTGCCGGCCGTCTTCGCCAGGGCCACTGGCAATCGGATTGCCGTTGGACAACAGCACCGGGTAGCTGTGCTGCTCGGCGATCACCGTGGTGGTGAACACGCTCATTACATCCGGGCGGTCGAGGTAGTAAGTGATCTTGCGAAAGCCCTCGGCCTCGCACTGGGTGCAGAACATACCGCTGGATTTGTACAAACCTTCCAGGGCAGTGTTGGTTTCCGGATGGATCTTGACCGTGGTGTCGAGGGTGAAGGTCTCACTCTTTGGCTGCACGGTCAGGTGGCTGTCGGTCAACTGGTAGTCAGCGTCCGTCAGCGGCTGGTCGGCCAGGTTGACGCTCAGCAGCTCAAGTTGCTGGCCGTCGAGTACCAATGGCGGCAAACCGGCGCCGCGCTCGGGGTTGCGGCGCATCACCAGCTGCGCGTGGACCAGGCTGTGGTCCTCGAACAACTCGAAGGTCAGGTGCGTCTCGTCGATCAGGTAGTCCGGCGCCTGATAGTCCTTAAGGTAAATCATCTTCGGTTGTTCAGTGCGCATGCTTGGGATCCTTCTACTGATGCACGGCGAGCTGGTAGGCCGTGTATTTACGAATGTTGATAACGCCGGTGTCGAAGATCAGGTATTGGCCCTTGATGCCCAGCAGCGTGCCTTCGGCGATCGGATTCTTGTCCAGGTTGAAGCTGACGATCTTGGTCGGATACTGCTCGACCGGGTAGCGGATTTCAATCGGCTCAATGTCGGCAATGGTTTGGATGGCTTGCAGGCCAAAGCGTTCCTGCAAACCCAGCAAGCCTTCGGCGCAGGAGGCGAACAGCTCATCGCGCACCTGCTTGAGGTCCACCGATTGTGCGTCACCCTTGAGCAAGGCGCGCCAGTTGGTCTTGTCGGCCACCTGGCTACGGAACAGGTCTTCGACGAAGCCGGACTGCTGGCGAGTCGACACGCGCATGATCGGCAATGCCTGGCTGGCCCCCTGATCCAGCCAGCGGGTGGGCAGCTGGGTGGCACGCGTGATGCCGACCTTGACCCCCGACGAATTGGCCAGGTACACCACGTGGTCGGTCATGCAGAATTTTTCGCCCCAGCCTGGATCACGGCAGGTACCTGCGTCGTAATGGCAACGCTCGGGGCTCATGATGCACAGGTCACACTGGGCCAGCTTGGTCATGCAGGGGTAGCAATAGCCCTGGCTGAAGCTGGTCTTGGTCTTGCGCCCGCAATGGCTGCAATGAATGGCGCCCAGGTACTCCAGGCGCACATGGGTGCCGATCATCGGATTGACCGGCACCTCGACATCGCCCAGGCGAAACGCATATTGAACAGTCGGCTCACCAAGTTGCGCCGACATTTTGCTGACTGCACCGCGACCAATTTCAATCAATGGATCGCATCCGACTTGAACAGGATGTTCGCCACCGGCTCCGACTTGGACGCGCACTCCTGCGGGCCCATGTAGCCGGTACGCTGCTCTTCGGGCAGGTTCTGGATCTCCCAGGCGATCATCGCTTGCAGGGACAATTCGCGCTGCTCGGCGGTGAGCTTGCGGCCATCGGACCATTTGCCGATTTCCACGGCGAGCTTGAGGCTTTCGTAGATATCGGGGGTGATGTTTTCGATCATTTCAGCAAAAGAGGACATTCGGCTCTTCCTTATCAAATAGACGATTTGCGACGGTTGTACAGCCCGCCGAGCAAACCGGTGAGGCAACCGATAACCAGGCCGCCGACATGGGCCGCGTTGGCGATTTGGCCGAAGCCGATCATCGAGACCAGCCCCGACAGGCAGAGCAGCAGCCACACCAGCATCATCACCAGCACCCCACGGGGCAGGCGATAGGCTGGGTTGGGTGACAATAGTTGAAAGATCCAGCAATGCCCGAGCAGGCCATACAACACACCGGACAAGCCACCGAACAGGCCAGGGCCGCCATAAGCGTATTGCGCGTAGTTGGAGACCAGGCTGAACAACAGGGTCAACCCCAGCAGGTTGATACTGCCCTGGCGCGCTTCGATGCGCCGGCCCAGCTCCCAGTACCACATGCCGTTCATGGCCAGGTGCAGGATGCCGAAGTGGATCAGCATCGGCGTGACCAATCGCCACCACTGCCCTGAAGCGAGCGTGTCGGCCAGCGGCGTGAACTGGATGTACTCGCCCAGCACCCGGAACGGCAGGAACGTCAGCCAGGCCATGGCTTGCAGGTTTTCGCCGAGCAACGTCACGGCACCGACGATGAGGCTGGCCAGCAACACCAGCGCGGTGACCGGGCTATGGCGTACTTGCTGGACAAAGCCTGGCCGAGCAACCGGTGCCTGTTCGGGAATATCCAGCTGCTGGTCCGGGTCGCCGGCAGGAAAGCGTTGATACAACACGCGCACGTCATCGCTGATGGTTTCAGGCACCCACAACACCTGCTCACCCGCCTCTTCACTGACGCGATGAGGCACCTGCATACGTTGCAGCAACTTGACGAACCCACCCAGATCAACACTCAGGGGCAGGCGCAATACAGCTACGGTACTCATGGAATGGCCTCGGGTCGCTCAACGTCAACCCATACAAATTTACGTGGATCCAGTTGGGTTTCCTGGTCGAGTCGATACGCCACCAGCTTGCCGTACAACACCGCGCTGTAGTCCAGGCAGGCCAGGTTCGGGCGGATCGGCGCCGGTTTGCCGCTGCGCCAGTAATGGCCGACGAACAACAACGGCTCGTCGACGCCGTAGCGCAGCAGGGAGTTCTTTTCGGTGGACGACAACGGCGTGCGCGCCACCGGCTCTGGCAAAGCGTCGGGCTGGAACACGATGTCACCGTAGGTCTTGGGGTCATCTTCCCAGAACTTGGTACGGAAGAACGACCGCGTCAAGCCATCGCCACCGGTCAGAGTCAGGCCATCGGGCAGACGCATATCAGTGCCGCGCAGCAAGCGGTCGAAGGCGTTGCAGGCAAAACTGCCCGGTACGGCTGCGGCTTGCAGGAAGTGCTGGTCGATGCAGCCATCCGGGAAGGTGGCGCGCAATGGCTGGATGAAGCCTTCATCCCAGCACGCGTGCACCACGCGAAAACGCCCGGCGTCGACAAACAGCGGCATGTCGTAGAACCAGCCGAGGAAGTCGTGCCAGTCGGCCGGGTGGTGCTCGAACTGGGTCAGGGTCTCTTGGATCAACCGCGCATGACGTGGGTTGTGCTCGCGCACGAACTGCCTGCCGCTGCCGGGTGGTGCCGGGGTGGTCCAGCCCAGCGCATTGAACTCATGGTTGCCCATGATGCACAGCGCCTGCCCGGCCACGGTCATATCGTGGACGATATGCAGCGCCTCGCGGATGCGTGGGCCACGGTCGATGATATCGCCCAGGAACACCGCCATGCGCGACGGATGGCGCCAGGTGCCGCCCTGCTTGTGGTAACCCAATTGGTCGAGCAAGTGCTCAAGGGTATGAGCGCAACCGTGCACGTCACCAATCAGGTCGTAGCTACGCGCGGGATCGAGCATCAGTCGCCCCCACCCCCCAAGCGGCTGCCCCAGCCCAACTTGGTACGGCACACTTCGTAGTAGTTGTGATCCAGCGGGTGGATCAAGCGCAACTTCTGTGCCTTCTTGCTCACGGTGATGGTGTCACCGGGGGCGCAGGTGAAATGGTTCTGCCCGTCGCAGGAGACTTGCGGGTAGATCTGCATGTCTTTGGACACCACGATTTTCAGCTCACTGTTGCCATCGACCACAATCGGTCGACTGGACAACATATGGGGGTACATCGGCACGATCACAATGGCATCAAGCTTGGGGTGCATGATCGGGCCACCGGCCGATAGCGCATACGCGGTGGAGCCGGTAGGCGTGGCGACAATCAGGCCGTCGGCCTTCTGGCTGCACACGAACTGGCCGTCGATATACAGCTCGAACTCGATCATCCGCGTGGATTTGCCCGGGTGCAGCACCACATCGTTGAGGGCGTCGCCCTGGCCGATCGCCTCGCCATGGCGGCGCACTTCGGCTTGCAGCAGGAAGCGGTTTTCCACCAGGTAATGGCCGTCGAGCACCTTGGCCACTTCGACTTCCAGCTCATCGGGGCGGATGTCGGTCAGAAACCCCAGGCTGCCGCGGTTGATCCCCAGCACCGGCACGTTATGCCGCGCCAGCGCCCGGGCGGCACCGAGCAGGCTGCCATCGCCGCCGACCACGATGACCATGTCGCAGACCTCGCCGAGCATCTTGCGCGACGAGGTCTGCAGGCCGTGGCCCGGGAGGATTTCGGCGATGGTGTCTTCGAGGATCACATGCAGGTGGCGCTCGAGCAGAAACTTCTTCAGCCGGCGGACGGTGTCCAACACCTGGGTACTGCCCAGGCGACCGATAATGCCGATATTGCGAAATTGCTCCATGGGGCTCCTGCGGGATTTGGGGTGCGGCAAAAAAGAACGATTATGGGCGAAAGGCCGCCTCAGGCAAAATCCTTTGTCGCCGCCGCGCCTTGATGACAATGGTTCTCAGGCACCTTCACCCGGCTGAAAAGGCTATGCTCGGACCATGACCGTGTTCCCTGACTTGCACAACTTGCCTCGCCAATTGCGCCACCCCGAGGTGCGCGACCTGGCGTGGGTGATCCTCGCCCCGCCCATGCTGGCGCAAACGCCGTGGCCGCAGCGCCACCCGCTGGCCGGCAGTGACTGGGTGCAGGCGCCACACCGGCTTGAGCATTGGCTGCGTGCGCTTGATCAGGACAGCAGCGCCCTGCAGCAGTGGCTCAGCCTCTCGCGCACACGGCGCCTGGGCCTCTATTACGAGCGCCTTTGGCAGTTTGCCGTGCAGCACGCGCCGGGTGTGGAATTGCTGGCCGCCAACCTGCCGATCCGCCGCGCCGGGCATACCCTGGGCGAACTGGACATGCTGTTGCGCGACCGCGATGGCGTGCACCATCTGGAACTGGCGATCAAACTCTATCTTGGCCCACAGGACGGCAATGGCCAGGACACCGCGCAATGGCTCGGCCCGGGCTGCCATGACCGGCTGGACCGCAAGCTGGCGCACCTGGCCGAACATCAACTGCCGATTTCTGCACGGGCCGAGAGCCGCGACGCCTTGGCGGCGCTGGATATCCAGGTGTTCGATGCGCATTTGTGGCTGGGCGGTTATCTGCTCTATCCCTGGCCTGGCACGGCGCAACCCCCAATCGGCGCCCACCCGCAGCATCTGCGTGGATGCTGGTTGCATCAGCGTGACTGGTCGGATTTTGTCAGCACCCGCCCGCCCGGCCACTGGCAACCCCTGCCCCGCCACGCCTGGTTGGCACCTGCGCATTACACGGCGGATCAAGTGTGGAGTGAAGCGCAGATGCAAAGCTGGCTGAAGGACCTGGATCCGATGGCACCGGCGCAGTTACTGGTGCGAATGGTGCACAGCGGTGAGGATTGGGAAGAAGCCGAGCGGCTGTTTCTGGTGGCGGATCTTTGGCCGAATGTGCCGGGGGCAGGCTGATAGATCCTCGGTGTATTCAAGGCAGCCATCGGGAGCAAGTCGAATCGTCGCACCGCCCCTCCCACAGGTAGTGCTGCGGCGCACTGAAAAATGTGGGAGGGCTTGCTCCCGATGGCGACTGCCCAGGCACTACAACGCATCAATATGCTGATAATCCAACTGCAACCCCATCGCCAACTCCTGAGCCCGCCCCAACCGGATCGGCCCGCGCTCAATGTCTACCAGTAACCCCGGGCACTCCAACGGCGGCAACCCATCAATGGCTTTGAGCCGACCATCAGTGATCACCAGCAATCGCTGTTGCTGCGCCGGGTAACGCTTGCGCCGCGCTTTGAGCCACTGCCCGGCCTCGCTCAAGGCGGCGAGCAGCGGCGTACCGCCACCGGCGCCTAACTGCTCCAGCCAACCCGTCAAGCCCTTCGCCGCCTTCAAACCTTGCACCTGCCACCTCGGCGATGCCCCGCTGGCCGTCAACAGCGCCATGCGCGCCCGTTGCCGATAAGCGTCGTCGAACAGCTGAGCCAACAAACCCTTGGCATCGGTCAACGCCCGATGGCGCCGGGTGGACGCCGAGGCATCGACGATTACCAACCACAGTTCCGGCGCCGAACGGCTACGCAGGTGGAACAGCAGGTCATCACGGCATTGTGGCCGTCCACCGAGCAACGTACCCGGCCAATTGATCCTGCCGTTCTGTGCGCTGCGCGCCGTGCCCTGCCTGCCGTTGTCCAGCCGCCCCGCCTGGGGCCGGGCATCCGCCCCCGCGTCAGGTCGGGGGCGAATGCCTAGGGCTTTTTTGGCCAGGCCGGCACATCGCGGCGGGCGCCCGTGGGCAAGGCCGGCGCAGGCATATCGCCCCATTGGCCCTGCCCGGGCGAGCTTTCAGACGGTTTTGATGACTGTCCTTGATTCGGCGGTGCGGCCGGGGGCGTTTGCTGCTGACGACGGTGGCGCAAGGCAAACTCGGCCACCGCTTCAATGTCTTGCTCGGCAATGGCTGACGCGCCTCGCCACGCCGCATGGGCCCGGGCGCCACGCAGCCAGACCAGGTCGGCGCGCATACCGTCCACGCCTGCGGCAAAGCAACGTTCGGTAATCTGTGCCAACGCGTGATCGTCCAGGTCGATGCTGTCGAGTCGCGCCCGCGCCTGCGTGCAGCGTTCGCGCAACTCGGCTTGCGGCGCGGCCCACTGCGCGCAGAAGGCCGCCGGATCACTGTCGAAATCCAGGCGACGACGAATGATCTGCCCACGTTCGGCGGGCAAGGTCTGCCCGCTCAGCGCCACATTGAAACCAAAGCGGTCGAGCAACTGCGGGCGCAACTCGCCCTCTTCCGGGTTCATGGTGCCGATCAGCACAAAGCGCGCCGAATGCCGATGGGAAATACCGTCGCGCTCGATCAGGTTGGTGCCGCTGGCGGCCACGTCCAACAGCAGGTCCACCAAATGGTCGGCCAGCAAGTTGACTTCATCCACATACAGCACGCCGCCGTCAGCCTTGGCCAACACGCCGGGGGAAAATTGTGCACGACCTTCACCCAGTGCGGCATCCAGGTCCAAGGTGCCGACCAGGCGTTCCTCGGTCGCGCCCAGGGGCAAAGTTACGAACTGGCCGCTGGCAAGGAGGTCCGCCAGCCCACGAGCCAGGGTCGACTTGGCCATGCCCCGCGGACCTTCGATCAGCACGCCGCCGATGCGGGGGTCGATGGCGGTCAGGCACAGCGCCAGTTTCAGGTCGTCAGCACCGACCACGGCGGACAGCGGAAAATGGGGAATCTCGGTCATCAGCTGTCTTCTTCTATATCCAGCAAGAGGTTTTCCAGTGCTTCGCGATAAGCCCCCGGCGCCTGCCACATGCCCCGCTGCTGGGCTTCGAGCATACGCTCGGTCATGTCGCGCAGGGCATCGGGGTTGTGCTGCTGCACAAACGCCCGGGTGTCAGGGTCCAGCAGGTAGGCATCGGCCAGCAGTGCATATTGATGATCGTCGATCAACGCGGTGGTGGCGTCGAAAGCGAACAGGTTGTCCACGGTCGCGGCCATTTCAAACGCGCCTTTGTAGCCATGGCGTTTCACGCCTTCGATCCACTTGGGGTTGGCAGCGCGGGCGCGGATCACCCGGTTCAGCTCTTCCTTCAAGGTGCGGATTCTGGGCAAGTCCGGCTGGCTATGGTCGCCATGATAACTGGCGGCCTTGTCACCGCTCAGGGTTTCCACGGCGGCGAGCATACCGCCCTGGAATTGGTAGTAATCATTGGAATCGAGCAAGTCGTGCTCGCGGTTGTCCTGGTTCTGCAACACCGCCTGCACTTGGCTCAGGCGCTGGGCAAACTGCTCGCGGGCGGCGGTGCCTTCATCGGAGCCCCCGTAGGCATAGCCGCCCCAGTTGAGGTAGACCTCGGCCAAGTCCTCGCGGCTCTGCCACAGGCGCCCGTCAACCGCGCCCTGCACGCCCGCGCCATAGGCACCCGGTTTGGCGCCGAAGATGCGCCAGCCGGCCTGCTTGGCCGCAGCCTCTGCATCCAGGCCCGACTCAACCAGCGCCTGGCGCTCGCTGCGCACCTTGGCGGCCAGCGGGTTCATGTCGTCCGGTTCATCCAGGGCCGCCACCGCCTGCACCGCTGCGTCGAACAGGCGGATCAGGTTGGCGAAGGCATCGCGGAAGAAGCCGGATACGCGCAGGGTCACGTCGACACGCGGGCGATCCAGCAGGCTGATCGGCAGGATTTCAAAATCGTCGACCCGCTGGCTGCCGGTGGCCCATACCGGGCGCACGCCCATCAGCGCCATGGCCTGGGCGATATCATCACCGCCGGTGCGCATGGTGGCTGTGCCCCAAACCGACAAGCCCAACTGACGCAAGTGGTCGCCATGGTCTTGCAGGTGACGTTCGAGAATCAGGTTGGCCGATTGGAAACCGATGCGCCAGGCCGTGGTGGTTGGCAGGTTGCGTACGTCCACGGTAAAGAAGTTACGCCCGGTCGGCAGCACATCCAGGCGCCCGCGACTGGGCGCACCGCTGGGCCCTGCCGGAACGAAGCGCCCGCTCAAGGCATCGAGCAGGCCGCGCATTTCCGCCGGGCCGCAGGCGTCCAGGCGCGGCGCCACCACAATGCGCAGGCTTTCGACGACCGACTTGACGTCCTCCCAGCCAGGCTCTTCCAACTGCTCGACAGGGCCTTCCAGCGCCTGCTCGATCAAGCGCGCCGCGTAGAGCTCCAGGCGTTCGCGGGTATCGCCAGCGGTGCGCCACAACTGCCCGTCAATCTTTTGCAGTACCAACGGGCGCCGCCCCGTCCATGGCTCGGCCAAGGCGCAATCGAGCGGATCGAAGCCCAGCTCGAAGGCCTTGGCCAGCACCCGCAGCAGGCTAGATTGCGGGCCACGGCCATCGCCACGGGGAATGCGCAGCAACGCCAGCAAGGTGTCGATGCGCAGGCGGCCCTCGGGGGATTCGCCAAAGATATGCAGGCCGTCGCGGATCTGCGACTCCTTCAAATCACACAGGTAGGTGTCCAGGCGCGGCAACCAGATGTCGGCGTCAGTCTCGCTGTCCAGCTCCAGCTCCTGGTCGATGCGGGTTTCGCGCACCAGTTTGAGAATGTCTTTTTGCAGCTCAAGCGCGCGGCGCGGGTCGAGCAATTGCGCCTCGTAATACTCGTCGGCCAACAACTCAAGGTTACGCAACGGGCCGTAGGTTTCGGCGCGGGTCAACGGCGGCATCAAGTGGTCGATGATCACCGCCTGGGTGCGCCGCTTGGCCTGGGCGCCCTCGCCCGGGTCGTTGACGATAAACGGGTAGATATTGGGCAGCGGCCCCAGCAATGCATCCGGCCAGCAGTTTTCCGACAGACCCACGCCCTTGCCCGGCAACCACTCCAGGTTACCGTGCTTGCCCACATGAATCACGCCGTGTGCGCCGTAGGTGTGACGCAGCCAGAAATAGAACGCCAGGTACCCATGGGGCGGCACCAGGTCCGGGTCGTGGTACACGGCGCTCGCGTCCACCTGGTAACCCCGGGCCGGCTGGATGCCGACGAAGGTCAGGCCCAGGCGCAGGCCGGCGATCATCATGCGGCCGTCGCGGAACATCGGATCGTTTTGTGGAGCGCCCCAACGTTCCAGCACGGCCTGGCGATTGGACTCGGGCAGTCGATCGAACAACGCCTGGTACTCGGCCAGGCCCAGGCTTTGATGGCACGGGCGCTGGTCAAGGCTGTCGAGGTCGTTAGTGACACCGCCGAGCAGCTCGTGGATCAGTGCGGTGCCGCTGTCCGCAAGCGCCGGCGCCACCGGATAGCCTTCAACCTGCAAGGCCCGCAGGATATTCAGCGCCGCTGCTGGCGTGTCCAGGCCCACACCGTTACCGATGCGACCGTCACGGGTCGGGTAGTTGGCGAGGATCAAGGCGATGCGTTTGTCGGCATTCGGCACCCGGGCCAAGTCAACCCAACGCCGCGCCAGTTCAGCGACAAAATCCATGCGCTCGGGCGCTGCGCGGTAGCACACCACGTCAGACTGGCTGCGCTCGCTGCGCCAGGCCAGGTCCTTGAAGCTGATCGGCCGGCTGATGATGCGCCCATCCAGCTCGGGCAAGGCAATATGCATGGCCAGATCGCGAGGGCCGAGCCCCTGCTCGCTGGCTTCCCAGCCGGGCTGGTTATCCTGGGCGCAGATCGCCTGGATCACCGGGACGTTGCGCCGAAACGGTCGCAGATGCGGCGCTTCGGGGCTGGATTGGGCAAAGCCTGTGGTGTTGAGGATCACCGCGACTTGCACGTCGTCCAACAGGTCCTCGACCACCGTGAGGCAACCGGGCTCTTTCAAACTGGCCACTGCGATGGGCAACGGGTTCAGGCCCGCTGCCTGCAAGCGCTGGCAGAACACATCGATAAATCCGGTATTGGCCGCCTGCAAGTGGGAGCGGTAGAACAACACCGCGGCCACGGGGAAGTCGGCGCGCCAATCCGCCTGCCAGTCATTGAGGCGGGCATTGGCTTTGTGCGGGTGATAGATCGCCGTACGCGGCAAGGTTTGTGGCTCGGCCCAGGCATAGTCGCGGCCCAGATGGGCGCTGGCCAGGCAGTGATAAAAGTCCAACGCATTGCCCAGGCCACCCTGGCGCAAAAAGTGCCACAGACGCTCGCGCTGTGCAGCAGCGACGGTGCTCAGGCCGCTGAGTTCCGGGTCTGGACGATCATCCCCCGGCACCAGGATCAACGTGACGCCACGCTCGGCCAGCTCTACCAGACGCTCGATGCCGTAGCGCCAATAACCAATGCCGCCATGCAAGGAAATCAGGATGACCTTGGCGTGACGCAACACCTCATCGACGTACAGGTCGACCGAGGCGTGGTTCTGCACCTGCATCGGGTTGGCCAGGCGCAGGCTGGGGTAATCCTCGGGCAACTGCTGGGCGGCTTCGGCCAGCAGCGCCAGGCTGGAGTCACCGCTGCACAGGATCACCAGCTCGGCGGGGGTTTGCCCAAGGTCGGCAATATTGTCGTCCGCGACGAAACCACCGGGTTGGGTCCTGAGCAGGTGCATGGTTAAACGCTGAGGGCAGCGCGCAATTGCGCTTCAAGGCCAGCGGCGTCCAGCTCCTGACCGATCAGCACCAGGCGCGTGATACGCGCTTCATCGGCCCCCCAGGCACGGTCGAAGTGCTTGTCAAAGCGCGTGCCCACGCCCTGGATCAGCAGGCGCATCGGCTTGTTCGGGATAGCAGCAAAGCCTTTGACGCGCAAAATGCCGTGTTGCACCACCAATTGGGTCAGTGCGTCCAGCAACAGTGCTTCGTCGGCTTGAGGCAAGTCGATGGAGATGGAGTCGAAAGCATCGTGATCGTGGTCGTCTTCGCCTTCATGGTGATGATCGTGATGACTGTGGCGAGCGTCGATATGCTCTTCGGAGCCGGCACCCAGGCCGATCAGCACGTCCAATGGCAGGCGACCGCTGCTGGCTTCGATGATCTTGACCGCCGGCGGCAGCTCTTCGGCCACTTCCCGGCGCACGCGGGCCAGGTCTTCGGTGCTGATCAGGTCGGCTTTGTTGAGGATCACCAGGTCGGCGCTGGCCAGTTGGTCGGCGAACAGCTCGTGCAACGGCGACTCGTGGTCCAGGTTCGGGTCCAGTTTGCGCTGGGCGTCGACTTGATCCGGGAACGCAGCGAAAGTGCCGGCGGCCACGGCCGGGCTGTCGACCACGGTGATTACCGCGTCAACCGTGCAGGCGCTACGGATTTCCGGCCACTGGAAGGCTTGCACCAGGGGTTTGGGCAAAGCCAGGCCAGAGGTTTCGATGAGAATATGGTCAAGGTCGCCACGACGGGCCACCAGCTCACGCATTACTGGGAAGAACTCTTCCTGAACCGTGCAGCACAGGCAGCCGTTGGCCAGTTCGTACACGCGGCCGTTGGCTTCTTCTTCGGTACACCCGATGGAGCATTGCTTGAGGATTTCGCCGTCAATGCCCAGCTCGCCAAACTCGTTGACGATCACGGCTATGCGACGGCCCTGGGCGTTATCGAGCATGTGGCGCAGCAACGTGGTCTTGCCCGAGCCGAGGAAGCCGGTAACGATGGTGACGGGGAGTTTGGCCAGTGTTTTCATCGGATGCCCTTTGGGGCGGGCATACGGGACGACAGGCCCTGCGGCACGCGCAGCAGCGGATTTCGTCACCGGATCACCCCGCCCGGTTGAATTGGAAAATCAGTGACGAGGCAGGTCTCCTGGCTTGGGGCGTGCAGGTCTTGTGACCAACGCTGACTGCGCCTTCCCGCCGTCTCGGCAGTGGCGTGGCAATCAACTGAACCCTTCACAGTTGCGGGGGCAGCCGCGGCTTGAACCGCGTTCCCTTCTTAGCTTCGGCCTGAGCCGAAGAACCTCGAGGGTGCAAGGCTACGCAGTGCAACGGAGCGGGTCAATGTCGCGCCGCCTAAAGCATAAACATACCCAGCCTGTGCCTTAACCAACTCAGTCTTTGTAAGGCTTGCGCCGATCCCGCAAAAGCGCCTGCAATATGATGTCATATTCAATACGGAACGGTCGCGCAGAACGACACCACGCAGCAGTGCTCATTTCATACAGACACTCCTGCCATTTCGCAATTAGCGAAGTGTTTTTGAAATGTGGCGAATTTTAATCCATTGGCTTCAGGAATGAATCATGCTGATATCGACTTCTAACGCGCCCACTCCCTTCGCTCTTTTTAACGATACAGGTGCAATCAATAACAAACCGCGAGTCAGTACTGACGCTGTTGAGCGTGCGCCGCAGAGTTCCCTGGCCAGCCCTCCGGCCGCACTGAACAATCATAGTAATCTGCCGCGATTCAAACGATCAGAGCCGCTTTTGAGCAGCCTTGTGGAACAGCCCACCAGCGCCCGCCCTAAGGTAGTCCATTACCAACAGGACGCTGTGATGAATAAGATAAAGCAGCACTTTCGTGAGTACGCCGCAGGCGAAAATGACCGTTTTGTAAACGTTAACGAATTGAAAGAAGCGGCAGGTCAGGTGCCAAGCACCAGAACTTTTTCCGCCGAGGCAACCTTGTATGCCAAGATACTCCTGCAAAACCCTCGGGCACTTCGTGAGCTAGATATCGGTATTGGTGACAATGGCAGGCCCGGCGCAGAAGATGGAAGATTCGATATTGCAAACATCAATCACATGCTAACAAAGCCCACTTTCATGGGGCAGCACCATACCGTTTTGCTGCGTTATAGACCCAACTAATTAATCTGGTCAAGTTACACAGTCGGCGATGTTTGACACTTGATCGCAAGGCTTCGACAGGCAAGGGGTGTTCGTCAAGACGCATCAATTTGACGTACATCACTGCGTCATGCTCTCCTACACATCTTGTTTCGGGTGCCCTTCACAGGGTGAAACGGGAAACCGGTGAGTCGATGCGTCGACGAGTCCGGTGCTGCCCCCGCAACGGTAAGCGAGCGAAGTGTCACAGCCACTGTGCAAATGCATGGGAAGGCGACGCTTTCAGGACGTTCAAAAGTCCCCTCGCAAGCCCGGAGACCGGCCCGAAAAAATCAGATAACAAACCCGCGGTGGGCGGGCGCTGTTCAGAACCCTGCGAGCCTGGCTCGCGGGGTTTTCATGCGCTCGTTTCACCCTGACACCTGAAAGGGACGCGCCATGTCGATCATCAGCAGCACTTCGCCCTCCGCCAGCAGCACTGCCACCTTGAGCCAACGCCTGACCGCCGCCATCGGTGCGTCAATCCTTGGCGCGTGCCTGGTGTATTTCGCCGGTTTCTCCCATATCGAAGCCGTGCACAACGCGGCCCACGATACCCGCCATAGCGCCGCGTTCCCGTGCCACTGAGACCTGCCGACATGATCAAGCGTATTGCCCAAACTGCAGGGTTCACCGGCCTGTTGGCCGCCCTGCTGCTGACCCTGCTGCAAAGCTTGTGGGTCGCGCCGTTGATTTTGCAGGCGGAGACCTTTGAAAAGGCTCCAGCTGTTGCCGAAGTCACCCATGAACATGCTGCTGGCGCCGCTGCCCACACCCACGACGCCGAAGCCTGGGAGCCGGAAAATGGCTGGCAGCGCGTGCTGTCGACCACCGGTGGCAACCTGGTCGTTGCGGTCGGGTTTGCGCTGATGCTGGCCGGCCTGTACACCCTGCGCGCACCAACCCGTACAGCTCAAGGGCTACTGTGGGGCCTGGCCGGTTACGCGACATTCGTACTTGCGCCGACCTTGGGCCTGCCGCCTGAACTGCCGGGCACCGCCGCCGCTGATCTGGCGCAACGGCAGATCTGGTGGATCGGCACTGCCGCGTCTACCGCTGCCGGCATTGCTTTGCTGGTGTTCGGTCGCGGCTGGTTGCTCAAAGTGCTGGGCGTGGCGATCGTCGCCGTACCCCACGTGATTGGCGCCCCACAGCCGGAAGTCCACTCCATGCTGGCCCCGGAGGCCCTCGAAGCCCAGTTCAAGATCGCATCGCAGTTGACCAATGTGGCGTTCTGGCTGGCCCTTGGTCTGATCAGTGCCTGGCTGTTCCGCCGTAACCGCGACGAACACTACTCGGCATGACCCTCGTCGTCGGCCTGGGTTGCCAGCGGGGTTGTGATGTCCGAACCCTGCTGGAACTCCTTGATAGCGCCCTCGCCGAAGGCGGCATTGAACGCCAACGCATTACCGCGCTGGCGAGCATTGATCGCAAACAGGCTGAGCCGGGGTTGGTGGCCCTGGCCCAATTGTTGAGCCTGCCCTTGCAGTGTTTCAGCGCCGAACAACTGGCCGGCTTTGAACATCGGCTGAGCCACAAATCAGCCGTAGCATTTAGCCATACCGGCTGTTACGGCGTCGCCGAAAGCGCCGCATTGGCCCTGGCTGAGCAACTCGCCCACGGCCCCGCCCGCCTGCTCATCACCCGCAAGAAAACCATCCAGGCCACCATTGCATTGGCCTGCGCCGGTTAAAATCCCGATAATTGCCGCTCTCGATCATGAGCATTCTTCATGCTCGCCCGTTTTTTCAACAGGAATTCCCCATGACCGTCTACTTCATCGGCGCAGGCCCCGGCGACCCGGAACTGATTACCGTCAAGGGCCAGCGGCTGATCCGCAGCTGCCCGGTGATCATCTACGCTGGCTCGCTGGTGCCTGCGGCGGTACTGGAAGGTCATCAGGCACACCAGGTGGTCAACAGTGCCGAGCTGCATCTGGAACAGATCATCGACGTGATCAAAGCCGCCCATGCGCAAGGCCAGGATGTGGCGCGCGTGCACTCCGGCGACCCGAGCCTGTATGGGGCGATTGGTGAGCAGATCCGTCACTTGCGCGAGTTGGGCATTCCCTTCCAGATCATTCCCGGGGTTACGGCGGTGGCTGCCTGCGCGGCGTTGCTGGAAACCGAACTGACCCTGCCGGACATTGCCCAGAGCGTGATCCTGACCCGCTATGCAGATAAAACCAGCATGCCGGCGGGTGAGGACTTCGACAGCCTGGCCCGGCACGGCACGACAATGGCCATTCACTTGGGGGTCAATCATCTGGAAAGGATCGTCGCTGAGCTGCTGCCGCACTATGGTGCAGATTGCCCGATCGCCGTGGTGCACCGCGCGACATGGCCGGACCAGGATTGGGTGGTGGGTTCGTTGAGTGATATTGCCCAGAAGGTCGCGACTAAAGGCTTTCGGCGTACGGCGCTGATTGTGGTCGGGCGGGTGTTGGCAAATGATAGCTTTGGCGAATCCTCGCTGTACCGCGCAGGTCACGCCCACCTCTATCGCCCCTGAAGAAATGGATTAATCCACAGCCAATCCAAACTATCAGACAATCATCATAACTTGCTGAATTTAGAGCATAAAAAACGGCGCTCACGGGGCGCCGTTTTTTAATCTCGCAGTGAACGCCTTACTTAGTAGTAGGCGTTTTCTTTCTGCGTGTGGTCGGTCACGTCACGTACGCCCTTGAGCTCGGGAATACGCTCAAGCAAGGTGCGCTCGATGCCCTCGCGCAGGGTCACGTCCGCCTGGCCGCAGCCTTGGCAGCCACCGCCGAACTTCAATACGGCAATACCGTCATCCACCACGTCGATCAGGCTCACCTGGCCGCCGTGACTGGCCAGCCCCGGGTTGATCTCGGTTTGCAGGTAGTAGTTGATGCGCTCGTTGACCGGGCTGTCGGCGTTGACGTTCGGCACCTTGGCGTTGGGCGCCTTGATGGTCAACTGGCCGCCCATGCGATCGGTGGCGTAGTCGACTACGGCGTCGTCAAGGAAAGCTTCGCTGAAGGCATCGATGTACGCGGTGAAGCTTTTGAGCCCCAGGGCGGTGTCTTCAGGCTTCTCTTCACCAGGCTTGCAGTAGGCAATGCAGGTCTCGGCGTACTGGGTGCCGGGCTGGGTGATAAAGACGCGGATGCCGATACCCGGGGTGTTCTGCTTGGACAGCAGGTCAGCCAGGTAATCGTGGGCGGCGTCGGTAATGGTTATGGCAGTCATGGAAACTCCTCACAGGCTTGCCGGCAGTTTACGCCAAATCATTACAGAGGTACAAAGTCCTAGTATTTTTGTCGGGAAATAATTGCCCGCCCCTCAATACCCAGTAAACGCTTGAGCGTGCGATAGCTTGCCTTCTCGAGCCATTGGTAGCTGCCATAGGCGCCCAGTACTATCAATACAATGCATACCGGCAGGATTGTGTAGGGATCTATTCCGGTTCGGTCAGCGACCCATCGCCCCACGGCTAGCACCAGCACGTGGATCAAGTACACCGAGTAAGAGCAATCACCAAGCAGCTTCAAAACGCGAGAATCTTGAAAGTAACGCTCCAGGGTCACACAACTGATAACCAATATCGCGCTCGGCACGCCCCATTCCAGCGCACGGGGTATGTCTGCCCCATGATAAATCGCCGCCAGCGCCGCCGCGATGCCCAGCAACGGCAACCACGCCCTGGCCTGACATAGGCCACGCCGGTAAAGCATACCGATCACAATGCCCATCAGAAACTCGAAAATAATGTCCTCATGGTAGAAGCCGCTGGCCAGGTCAAAGGCGGGAGTGATGATGTAGCACACCAGATACAGCAGCGCTGCTACCACCCACAAGCGATAGGCCGCGGGCACCAGCAAGGCAAAAGCAAACAGGCAATAAAACAGCATCTCGAAATTCAGTGTCCACCCGACATCGAGCAGGGGATAGACGCCGAAGCCTCCCGGGTTTTGGGCCGGGATAAAGAGCATCGACATGAGTACATGACCGGGTTCGAGCCGAGCCTCTGGAAAGATCGCAGGCACAACGGCAACCACGACAATCATGATCAAGGTATAGAACCAATACGCCGGAACAATCCTCGCTATGCGCATCAGCATGAAACGCCCGGGGCTCAGCGCTTTGTCGGCAGTCGCCAGGTAAATCACCAAGCCACTGATGACAAAGAACACATCCACTCCAATGGCGCCTTTGTCGACAAACAGAGATTCCAGCGCGTTGCTGGCTTCAAAGTTGAAAAAACCTTGCATGAAATGGTGGCCCACCACACTCCATGCCGCCAAGGCGCGTAGAAACTGCACTGAAATCAACATCGGTGTCCCCTGTCCAGTCCGTAGGTAGGTATCCGACTGCTTCAGTGCTCACTTGGAGAAATGACCGGACCAATACAGTAGTTATAGATTCTCGTAGCGGTTCATGTCCAATACACCCTCTTCCACTGGCGTGGTTTCACGAATGTAGCGCGACAAATCGTGGAAGTATTGCCAGAACTGCGGATGACTGCGGCGTACCCCCCAGCGCTCGACTATTTTCTCAAACCGCTTGGCATCCTTGGCCTGCTCCATTTGCGTGACGAATTGCGGCACCTCTTGAGCTGGAATGTTGAACATGAAATTCGGGTAACTGCTCATCACCCCCGGATAGATGGTCAGTGTGTCGAGGCCCGGCTGGTAGCGATAAGCCTCACCCAACAGGAAAGCCACATTACTGTGGGCACGGTTACGCAGCATGCTGTAGACCACGCGCTGACCACCCTGGGTTTCGATGCGCAGCATAGTGGCTTCGGGCAACTGGTCGATCACCTTGAGCCCCGCCGCCGGGCGCGATGTCAGGCGGCTAAGCGCCTGTTCGGCGTCCCGCAAGGCCGGGTCGATACCAGTGCGCGAGCAATAGGCCCCGGTGCAGCGGTTGATTGGGTCGGGGCTGACGTTCAAACCGCCGTAACGCGTCAGCAGTTGGTTGGCAAAATCGCGCTTGGGATCTTTCTCGTCCAGATGCAGCCCCGTGGGCTTGTCGTCATCAATGGCTTCATAGTCCAGCCACAACTTGAGCTTGCCACTGTTCTGGTACCAGTCATCAAGGAAGTCCTCGCGGGTGTCGGCCGGCATCAGACGCAGGAAGTTCTGTTCGGCGCCGTTGCGGATCAGGTCGAAGTACAAGCGCGTCTGGGCCTGGTGCGACACATTGCCGAACACGTCGAAGTTGACTGCCAGTTGGTAATAAGTGCGTTCCAGCAGTGGGTAATCGAACAGCCACATCGTCTGCGGCACCTCGCCGATCAGGCCCTTGGTCACCGAGGCGCTGTCGAAATGGCGGAAGATGGTCAGCAAGGCATTGTCATTACCCGCCCACAAACTCGACCAACTCGGCGGCGGCACATCTGCGTAGCTATCGCGGCGCAACGCCTCATACTGATTACGCTTGTCGCGATAGGCCAGCCACAGGCCCAGCACACTGCCCACATCATCGTTTTGCCCAGGCATGGCCAACAATGGCGTGGCCTGGCCGCGGTAACGGGCATCGGTGATGTACAGGTCATGGTCCGGCTCCTGGAACAGTGTCCAGAAGTTATCGCGGATCACGTCCGTGGCGATCTGCCCACGGCATACCGGACCACGGATGAAGGTGCGCACGAAGTATTCGGCGTTATCCAACATGAACTGATAACGCGCCTTGGCCGGTATGGCTTCGAAGGTTTCGAACGGGTTGGCGCGGCGCCCCGGTCCGTAGCCCGGCAAGGCGCTCACCTGCCAGTCCCCGGAATAGAACAGGTCTTTGATCCGCGCCATTTTCGCCGCGCTGAACGGGTAAGTGATGTGGGTTTTATGCACGATCACGCCCTGTACCGGCCACAGGCGGTAATAGACCTGAGTGCCTGGGTCATCGTTAGGACGACGGGTGGCGATCAGGTCGATCGGCTGCCCGCTCGGCGTACGCGAACGCACCCACTGGAAGTAATGCCCCGGCTCGCCGTTCTCGAAGTAAATGTGGGCGAGGAACAAATGCTCGTACAACCAGCGCGCCACCAGGCTTTCCCGGGCGCCCGGCTGGTTGAACAGGGATTCCCATTGCTGCACCTGCAAGGCTTCCCTGGCGCTGGGCGCCAGACTCTGCTCATCAATCGGCGCACCGGAGGCCAGCCAGCGTTGCAGGGTCTGGTATTGCTGGTCGGTCAGGCCGGTGACGGCCAGCGGCATGCCCTCCTTGGGATGGGCGCCGGCATAGGCGTTGAACTCGCCGGGCGTCGCGCACATGTTTTGGCGGCTCAGGCCCAATACAATCTCGTCGGGCAGTTTGGCATTGGGTGGCAATGGCGCGTTATGCCCCAGCTCCAGCATACGTGCCATCAACGCAGCCTGGCTGCCCTGGGCATCCAGTACCGAGTAGAAGCCCTTCTGCTGCCAGGCTTGTTTGCCGAACGCGTCATAGAACAGCCGTGTAGTCGGTGTGGCCTGGCTACGCTCGCCGTCGTACACCGGCACCTTGCTCGCGCCACGGGCCGCGCCCTCTGCGCTGCCAAGGTTGAGTTGGCAAGCAGAGTCGTAGCAGGCATGGCAGGCCACGCACTTCTCGGTGAAGATCGGTTGGATATCGCGGGTATAGGAAATCGCCGAAGCGCGGCCCTCTGCCTGCGCAGTACTGGCTATCAAGGCCAGGACGGCGCTGACGATCAAACGAAGTGACATGTATCGGGTCCCGATTCAAGGCGTGCGGTCTGTGAAATGGCGGTGATTCTACCGGGCCATGACTGCCAGCAACGTGAGCGATATTCATGCAGAACCCATGTACGCTAAAATTCGGCACAGGTTTGCTATGATTCACGCCCTCCGTAATGCCTGACCAGAGTAGTCCCATGCCCGATCGTAGCGCTCGCCTGCAAGCCCTTCACCAAGCCCTCAAGGACCGTATCCTGATCCTCGACGGTGGCATGGGCACGATGATCCAGAGCTATAAGCTTGAGGAGCAGGACTACCGAGGCAAACGCTTCGCCGACTGGCCAAGCGACGTGAAGGGCAACAACGACCTGCTGGTCCTCACTCGCCCCGACGTGATCGGCGGGATCGAAAAGGCTTACCTGGACGCCGGCGCCGATATCCTCGAAACCAACACCTTCAACGCCACGCGCATCTCCATGGCCGACTATGGCATGGAAGAGCTGGCCTATGAACTGAACGTGGAAGGCGCGCGCCTGGCGCGCAAGGTGGCCGACGCCAAAACCCACGAGAACCCGGCCAAGCCGCGTTTTGTCGCCGGTGTACTGGGCCCGACCAGCCGTACCTGCTCACTGTCCCCGGACGTGAACAACCCTGGCTACCGCAACGTGACCTTCGATGAGCTGGTGGAAAACTACACCGAGGCCACCAAGGGCCTGATCGAAGGCGGTGCCGACCTGATCCTGATCGAAACCATCTTCGATACCCTCAACGCCAAGGCCGCGATCTTTGCCGTGCAAGGTGTATTCGAGGAATTGAATGTCGAACTGCCGATCATGATCTCCGGCACCATCACCGACGCCTCGGGCCGTACCCTGTCGGGCCAGACCACCGAAGCGTTCTGGAACTCGGTGGCGCACGCCAAGCCGATTTCGGTCGGCCTCAACTGCGCCCTCGGCGCCAGCGAACTGCGCCCGTACCTGGAAGAGCTGTCGAACAAAGCCAACACCCATGTGTCGGCGCACCCCAACGCCGGTCTGCCCAACGAATTCGGCGAATACGACGAACTGCCATCGGAAACCGCCAAGGTCATCGAAGAGTTCGCCCAGAGCGGTTTCCTGAATATCGTCGGCGGCTGCTGCGGCACCACACCGGGCCATATCGAAGCCATTGCCAAGGCCGTTGCCGGTTATGCGCCGCGCCCGATCCCGGACATTCCCAAAGCCTGCCGCCTGTCGGGCCTGGAGCCGTTCACCATCGATCGCAGCTCGTTGTTCGTCAACGTCGGCGAGCGTACCAACATTACCGGCTCGGCCAAGTTCGCCCGCCTGATCCGCGAAGACAACTACACCGAGGCCCTGGAAGTCGCCCTGCAGCAGGTGGAAGCCGGCGCCCAGGTGATCGACATCAACATGGATGAAGGCATGTTGGATTCGAAGAAGGCCATGGTGACCTTCCTCAATCTGATCGCCGGCGAGCCGGACATCTCCCGTGTGCCGATCATGATCGACTCCTCCAAGTGGGAAGTGATCGAGGCCGGCCTCAAGTGCATCCAGGGCAAGGGCATCGTCAACTCCATCAGCATGAAGGAAGGCGTCGAGCAGTTCATTCATCACGCCAAACTATGCAAGCGTTACGGCGCTGCGGTGGTGGTGATGGCCTTCGACGAAGCCGGGCAGGCCGACACCGAAGCGCGTAAAAAAGAGATCTGCAAACGCTCCTACGACATTCTGGTGAATGAAGTCGGCTTCCCGCCGGAAGACATCATCTTCGACCCGAACATCTTCGCCGTCGCCACCGGTATCGAGGAGCACAACAACTACGCCGTCGATTTCATCAACGCCTGTGCCTATATCCGCGACGAACTGCCGTATGCGCTGACCTCGGGTGGCGTGTCCAACGTGTCGTTCTCGTTCCGTGGCAACAACCCGGTGCGCGAGGCGATCCACTCGGTGTTCCTGCTGTATGCGATCCGCAGCGGCCTGACCATGGGTATCGTCAACGCCGGTCAGTTGGAGATCTACGACCAGATCCCGGCTGAACTACGCGATGCCGTGGAAGATGTGGTGCTCAACCGCACCTCGGAGGGCACCGACGCCCTCCTCGCCATCGCCGACAAGTACAAGGGTGATGGCAGCGTCAAGGAAGCCGAAACCGAAGAGTGGCGTAGCTGGGAGGTCAACAAGCGTCTGGAGCACGCGCTGGTCAAGGGCATCACCACGCACATCGTCGAAGACACCGAAGAGTCGCGCCTTTCGTTCGCACGTCCGATCGAAGTGATCGAAGGCCCGCTGATGTCGGGCATGAACATCGTTGGTGATCTGTTTGGCGCCGGTAAAATGTTCCTGCCCCAGGTGGTCAAATCCGCCCGAGTGATGAAACAGGCCGTGGCCCACTTGATCCCGTTTATCGAGCTGGAAAAAGGCGACAAGCCGGAGGCCAAGGGCAAGATCCTGATGGCCACGGTGAAGGGCGACGTGCACGACATCGGCAAGAACATTGTCGGCGTGGTGCTCGGTTGCAACGGCTATGACATCGTCGATTTGGGCGTGATGGTGCCTGCGGAAAAAATCCTGCAAGTGGCCAAGGAACAGAAGTGCGACATCATCGGCCTGTCCGGTCTGATCACACCGTCATTGGATGAGATGGTCCACGTGGCCCGTGAGATGCAGCGCCAGGACTTCCACCTGCCGCTGATGATCGGTGGCGCCACCACCTCCAAGGCGCACACGGCGGTGAAAATCGAGCCCAAGTACAGCAATGACGCCGTGATCTACGTCACCGACGCCTCGCGCGCCGTGGGTGTGGCCACGCAGTTGCTGTCCAAGGAGTTGAAGGCCGGTTTCGTCGAAAAGACCCGCCTGGAATACATCGACGTGCGTGAACGCACCTCTAACCGCAGTGCCCGCACTGAGCGTCTGAGCTACCCGGCCGCCATCGCCAAGAAGCCGCAGTTCGACTGGGCTACTTACACGCCGGTGGTCCCGACCTTTACCGGTGCCAAGGTGCTGGACAATATCGACCTCAAGGTGCTGGCTGAATACATCGACTGGACGCCGTTCTTTATCTCCTGGGACCTGGCCGGTAAATTCCCACGCATTCTTGAGGACGAAGTGGTCGGCGAAGCGGCGACCGCGCTATACGCCGATGCCCAGGAAATGCTCAACAAGCTGATCGACGAAAAACTCATCAGCGCCCGCGCCGTATTCGGCTTCTGGCCGACCAACCAGGTGCAGGACGATGACCTGGAAGTCTATGGCGACGACGGCCAGCCCATTGCCAAGCTGCATCACCTGCGCCAACAGATCATCAAGACCGACGGCAAGCCCAACTTCTCCCTGGCCGACTTCGTCGCGCCCAAGGACAGCGGCGTGACCGACTACATCGGTGGCTTCATCACCACCGCAGGTATCGGTGCCGAGGAAGTGGCCAAGGCTTATCAGGATGCGGGCGATGACTACAATTCGATCATGGTCAAGGCCCTCGCCGACCGCCTGGCCGAAGCCTGCGCCGAATGGCTGCACCAGCAAGTGCGAAAACAACACTGGGGTTACGCCAAGGACGAGCAACTGGACAACGAGGCGCTGATCAAGGAGCAATACAGCGGCATCCGCCCTGCCCCCGGCTACCCGGCGTGCCCGGACCACACCGAGAAAGCCCAGCTGTTTCAACTGCTGGACCCTGAAGCCCGTGAAATGCGGGCCGGGCGCAGCGGTGTGTTCCTCACCGAGCACTACGCGATGTTCCCGGCGGCGGCCGTCAGCGGCTGGTACTTCGCCCATCCGCAGGCGCAGTACTTTGCCGTGGGCAAGGTCGACAAGGACCAGGTCGCCAGCTACACCGCACGCAAAGGCCAGGACCTCAGCGTGACCGAGCGCTGGTTGGCACCGAACCTGGGGTATGACAACTGAGCCAAACCCCGACCACCCGGCTCGGCGCACTCAGGGCTGCGACTCAGGGGCGCCAGGACGGGCCGGGCTGAGGTGACGACGGTGCGGGCGTGGCAGGTTCCATGCCCGATAACCGTTGTATCTCTGCCCGGGACAGCTCCATGCGTTTCTGGGTACGGGCGGCGTCCCGTTCGACCTCCAACTGGCCTATGGCTTCGTTGTAGCGTTCCATGCTCTGGGCATCACCCCGATCGCTGTGCGCATCCTCCAAGGCTTCATGACGGCGTGCCAACTCGTCCTCAAGGGCCTCGAACTGTTCGGCGTAACGCTCATCCAGGTAGCGCAACCAATAATCACGTTGAATCAGGGTTTCGACAAACGCATCGGTACGTTCAGCGGCCAGGATCTGTGCGCGTAACTGTGCCTGTAGCTCGAGACTGATCGGGCTCGCGAACGCCATGTAGGCCGGCTGTCCGGGCAGTTCCAGGCCATCGGGCCAGTCGCGGGTCAAGCCGATCCGGTAACTCAAGCGCACCTCGGCCCGGTCCAGGCCTACTGCGGCGGCTTCTGCCAGTTGATCGGCCCTGCCCAACCGAAACAACTGCCGCGACAAGTTCAGCAGCGCCCGGCCCCTGAGGTCGAGCCGTTGCTGTGGAATATCGCGCAAGGCGCGGTACTCGAACACCCGCACTTCCATCTCGCTGAACGTCAGGATGCGGCCATCGATACAGGTGCCGTGGGTTTCAGCTTCGACGAACAGGGTGCCGCGCAGCTCGGCATTTTCGACGGCCCCCGCGATAACGTCCCAAACCCGTTGCGTGAGGCTCGGGCCGTTGAGGTTGAATTCCGAGGTCCGACGCAATAACGAAATAAGGTGGAAAAATCGATCATGATCATCTGCCTGTGCCAGTTGGTTCCACAGCGTCGTTCGTTGTGTCGCCAATGTCGTAGAGGTATTGGCCAACCAGGGGTCAAGTGCCAGCTGCGCGGTATTTTGCAGCGGGTTTACAATTTTCTCGGCCGGCAGGTAGCCGGCGTCCGGATCACTGTCATCGTCGTCAGAGCTAGAGCTAGAGCCAGAGCCAGAGCCAGAGTCGGAGCCCGAATCAGGATCGGAGTCGGAATCCGCGCCCGACTCAGTGTCAGACCCTCCAAAATTGCGGCGATGGGCGCGGTCGAGTTCTGCTCGTGAAAAGCCCATGACCTCATCGGCCTCATGCGCCTGGGCGTAGTCGCGCATCTGTTCAAGGGCTTGCGCGGTCAGGTTGTGGTTATCGGACAGGTCCGTACCGGACACCAAGCCGTCGTGCGCGCCACCGAGCAGAGGCTGCGCGAAGGACTCCAACGAATTGCCGCTCAGGTTCAGCCGGGTCAGGTGCTGCGACTCCAGCGCACCCTCGGGCCATCTTGCGATTTGGTTGTAGCTCACATCCAGTGTCTCCAGGCGACTGAAGTCCCGCAGATCAAACGCCCGCAGGTTGTTGTGGCTCAAGTCCAGCCAACGCAAACGCTCACTGCGCAGTTGAGCAGGCAACGACGGCACCTGCGTGAATGCGTTCGCAGTCAGTTCCAGACGTTCAAGCTGTTCCATGTGCTGAACGGCTTCGGGCAGCGCTGTCAGCTCGTTGCCGCTGAGTATCAACTGGTTCAATTGGGTAAAAGCGGCTAAAAACCCGTTGCTGCCCTGCGCAGTGAGCTTGACCCCCGTCAGATTGAGGGTGCGCACATGGGTAAACGGCATGGAGAGCGCTGGAAAATCACCGGGTTTGGTCAGATGAAGGTTCAACGCTTCGACCTCGACACCGGTACGTCCCGCTACCACCGCTTTCACCCAGGATTCGCGGATAGCCGTTGCGGGGGTTTGTCGCTTCAGGTGGTCGTGAATACCGTCATAAAAGCGTGCCTCGCGGGTAAACAACCAACCATTCAACTCGCGCGTCAGCACGTCGTGGGTCTGGCGCCACTGACCGATCTGCGTATCGAGTTGCACGTCGTCCAACCCCATCTCGCGCAGTTGCCTGACCCGGGCCAAGACTTGTTCAGGCGACATCAACGGGCTCAGCCGTCTTATGGCGATTTCCGGGGCGCCCTTCACACTCCCAACATCCTGTCGGATGGGCAGTAAATACCTTGCGACCGAACTCGCGGTCTGCTTCGGCGGAAACTCCAGAAACTCCAGCTCCAGCGCAAACCGGCTCAATGCGCCCTCAGGCAAGCCCTTGGCTATCTCGATCCGGCGCCGCGCCGCATTGAGCAACGTCGTGCCTTCGGCGCTCAACGGGTTGCCTGCCAACTCGGTACGCATCAACACATCCGAATCGTCACGCGCGAGCGACGCAAGGCTTGTCAATTGATTCTCACGTAGGTCCAGGCAAGTCAATTGCGCAAGATGTTCAGCGCCCCGTGGCCATTCGCGCAGCATCGATTCGCGCAGGTTCAGCGCCGTCAGGTCAGTCAGTGCGCTGACGTCGAGGGTGCCCAATTGGTTATATTGCAGGCTCAACACTTGTAGCCGGTTCAACCCATTCAATCGAGCCTGCACTGCCGGGGTCACTACGATCTGGTTATCGGACAAGTTCAGGTGCGTCAACTCCGGCAGGATGTCCGCATTGATCGGCACGTCGGTGAGGTGGCTGAAGCGCAGTTCAAGGCTTCGCACACCGGCAAACGCCTGGAAGAAGCCCTGCATCTGCTCGGCAGGTACATTCTGCAACCACTTCACCGTCAAGGTTTTCACATGGGAAAAGGTGCCGGCCGGCAACACCGGCAATTCGCGGATTTTTTCCATGACCAAGGGATCGGTCGATGACAACTGCGGATCCGGCAGTTCAAACATCGAAATGTCGATATCGGTCGGCAGGCCATAGCGTTGGCAAACCGCCCCGCGCCAGCTTTTTTCCAGCAACGCCAGGATGCTTGCATTATGCCCGCTCTTCCAGCGCGCCCGCGCAAAGCGCACCCTGAACCCAGGGACCAAAGCGGGCTCGTAGAACTGCTTGAAAATACCGAGGTGTTCTTCACGCAATGCTTGCACGGCATTCATTCGCGTTTGTGGCGTGTTCCACAGGCCCATGATCATGTCAGTCATGCGCCGCCCCCTATGCGCTTCGCCCATCAGCAGGCCCAATTCGCCGCGCCCAAACCCTTCGACCATCTCGTCCAGGCTCGCCAGGTGTGGCCCGAACATCCCTGCATAGTTCTTGACGTGCTCGTAGGCAGGCTTGAAGTCTTCATAGCTGAACATCGACCAGTCCAGCGACAAACCACTCCACAACCGCTCGTAACCGGTATAGAGCTCGGCAGGCAGCGTCGCAATGGTGGTCAGGGCCAGGTCCAGCCGTTCTAGAAGCGGCAGTTTCTGCACATAGGCAGGCCATTGCATTGAGATGTTGGGCGCCACGATTTTCAAGCGTTTCAAGCCTTGCAGGGGGCTTAAATCCAACGTGTTGAGGACATGGCCGTCGTAGGCTAAATAGCCGATCTCCAGGTGTTCAAGGCCGGCCAGTGCCGCCAGTTGTGGCGACAACTGCGCGCTCAACCGATGCGCATCGAAGCTGACGGCCAGATGCTTGAGCCCTTTGAACTGCGCCAACACCTGGGGCACACGGGTCAACCTCGGGCTAGCCTGCGCGGACTCTACGGCTGGGATGTAGGGTGCCCGTAAGGTCAGCTTTTCCAGAGCGGGAAACTGGCTCAGAAACCCATCGATATTGGTGTCATGCAGGGCCGTGCCGATGACCGATAATTCACGCACATATGAAAAGTTCGCCGCCAGTGGCGGCAACGGTTCGTTGAGGGTCAACGCCAAGGCATCGGCACCCGGCACTTTCCCAGCCAGCCAAGAACGACCCCAGCTTCGTTTAAGCGCTTCCCCGGCGATGAGATTGCTCTGACGATTGGCTGTCGACGAACGATTGACCCAATGATTGAGCGTGTCGTGCAGTGCCTGGTGTTCTTCAAACAACGCTTTCAACTTGCTGACGATCGCCCGGGCATCGTTCCCCGCCCGTTTCCACTCAAGGAAAAGTGCATTGATCTGTACGTCATCCAGATCCGGATAGATTCTGCGCACCTGATAAGCCAGCTGCTGGCTCACGCTCGGTCCCCGCCCACTGGCCTGATAGCCCACCAGCGTGTCATTGATGCGCACCGGCGCCTTGAACCTGGGCGTTTTCGGCTCCAACCACGCCGAGGCCTCCAGGCGATATGCATCGGCTTGCTCGATAAGTTTGCGTTGCAGCGCTGCGTACTGGCTGACGTGTGGCACCCCCAGACTCTGACGCGCCTCATCGGGCAAGGCATGCATCACCGAGGCAAAGAAGTTGTCGCCCTCCACTGCCAGACTGTTGAGTGCTTCGCCCCGCTCATCGAACGCCTGGTAGCTGGGGCCGTGTTTAACCAGGTATTTTTTCTGCGGCGCGGAGGGCGCACCAATACTGTCGAGCAACTCGCCTTGGGTGTTAGTGCTGCGCACTTCCAGGCGCAGCGTGTCCGGCCAGCCGGGCAAAGTCTCCAGGGTATGCAGCGCCAACCGCCGACTGTCTGCCGTGGCCATCGTCTCGCTGCGCAACCCCGCATAGGCGCGTGCCAGGCGCCCTTGCCGCGCATACCAACGGGCTTCTTCGAGCATGTTCAAAGGTACCCGCGAGGTGTTGACCAGCCGTTCAAGCTCATCGCCCCGGGCGTGGTCGAGCACGGTTTGCGCCGCTGTCTTGCTGAGCCCCGGGCAGGTGCGTTGCAGCAGCCGGATACGTTTGTCCAACGCGTCAGTTCCCGCGTAGATACTGTCGAAAATCGCCGATTGTCGGCGACGGGCGTAGTCGGCCAACTGCTTGTTCAATTCCAGCGCCCTGTGCTCATTGACCCTCGCAGCCTCAGCGCCAAGCAGCTGAGTGATTTCTGCTTCATCCAGAGCCGCCAGAATACGCGCGGGCACTTCACCGCCCAGCACGTCGTATCGGTTCACCTGGATCGCCGGCTTTGCCGCGACACCTTTGACCGACCGCTCAATACCATATTTAACCGACTTGCCGGTCAGCACGACCCCATCGAACACTTCAAGTACACGCCCTACAGGCCATCTCGGCATTTCCACGATCAAGGGCAGCGCATACAAATACAGGTCATCAATCGTACGGTTGCCCTCCAGTTGCTCGATCACCCGTGCCGCATCCGCATCCGCCTTGAACAGGCGCATCGCATCGGCCAGCTCAGGCGGCGCAACCGTGTGATCCATGTGCATCTTGCGCAGCGTGTTGTCGCTGACCCCACTGACATCCGCGACCTTGAGCAGCTCGGTATCGGAAAAGGCATCAACGTCGTGCCCCATACGCCGCAACAGCGTCAGGCGGTCCCACTCCAGAGGGCGCTCCAGGGTATGCCGCCAGGCGCCGTGACCGTTGTGTTCAAGCAGCGGCTGGTAAGCCTCGGTGTCAGTCGGATGCTTGATCCGCCATTTGCGCGCCTGCGCATCGAAGTATTGCTCGTAGACCTGGCTGCCCTGACGGATATAGGTCCTGCCGTCTTGCACATATTGCCCCAAGGCATTGGGATGCAGGTCGCGCCGCAGGACCACCGGGCTCTCATAGCGGCTCAGGCTCGGCTTCCACAAACGCACCTGGCCATCGGGCCGCTTGACCTCACCCAACGCTTCAATCACCGGCTCCGCCTTGGCCGCTTGCCAATGGCTGACGCCAGCCCCCACGCCGGCCATCACGGCGATCTGCGCCAGGTTCTCGGCCACATCAATCAAGTGCGCCTTGGCGGCCTGGCGGTCGCCCTCGCCCCATTCGATCGCGCCTTCCAGGGTTTCGTAGAGTAATTGCCCGGCCATCACCACCATCATGGCCTCCCCCAGCACCGGCACAAACATCGACACCATGTTCAAGCCCAACATGCCGATCTCCAGCAGGTGCGCCAACTTGGCGTCACGCGCCTTGGCATCCACATCCGCGGTGGGCACGGCATGGGCGCGGGCATCGGCGATCACCTGCTCGCGGTGTTGTTCGTAAAAGTACTTCCACGGGTCGATGTTCGCCGCCCAGACCGCTTTGCCGCGCCGTGTGCGCGTCGAGAGGTAAAGGAAAGGGTCAGGGTTGGGCTCAAGCTTGGCAGGCGCCTCGGGCGGCAACTCCTTGATGCCGGTGATGAAGTGCGGCGTGGTGAAATCCAGCAGTTTCTTCCAGGGCGAGCGCCAGATGTCGGAGGGTGAGTCAGCGGCCTTCCGGGTGAATTGGCTGAAGTAATAGGGCCGCTTGTCGTAGGGCACAAAGCGACTGAAGAACTGCTGGTACGGCGTCGGCGCCGGGTCATTCGGCCTGGCCGGGTCGCGGGCGGTGAACAGGCGCTTGAACTCGGCCTCCATTTGCCGCCAGCGGTAGCGTTTGAGTGGGTGCTCCGGGTCCTGGGGCACATAGATGATCAGCTCGTCAGGGTAACTGTATTTTTTGCAGATCGAGAACACCATGCAGCCGGTCATCCGCATATGCATCAGGCCCAGGGTTCTGAACCACACCTGCTTGTCGCCCATCCAGGGGTGGATTTCACCGTCGATCACCGACAGCAGCATGCGGTGATCGGCCGCTTCGATATCGCCGGTCAACAGTGCCTGCTCGGCGGCGGCCCTGACAGCGGCCTTCTGATTGGCGATGAACTGCTCGCGCAGGGTGGCTTGGGCGCTAGCGTCCTCGGGGTAGAAAAACCCTTGCAGATAGGCCTGGTATTTGGCACCGATATCGAGGTCACGACAGAGCGTCAAAAACTGACTGACCTTCAGGTTGATCGCCACCGAGTGATAGGTGCCGGAGATGCTGGTGGCTTGCATGAACCCGGAGGTCTTGTGGTACGCGCCCTCCTTGCACTCGTAGGCCTCGAAGTTGTGCAAGGCCGCTTCCAGCAGGGACAGTTTCAAAAACTCGAAATCCCCCACCTCGACTTCGACAATCCCTACCGCCAGCGGGCGGCGCAGGCACAACAGGATTTTGTCGACATCGAGGTCCAGTCGGTACTGATCCTTCAGGGCTTTGCGCAGCAAGGGCCGGGCGAAGTCATCGATGTCCTGGAAGGCGGCCATCGTGTTGTCCAGTTGGGTCTGGGTGGTGAGGTTGGCGAGGAAACGCTCGGTCACCTCGTTGCGTTGTTCAGGCGTAGCGTTCGCGAGCCACGCCGGCATGACCGTGCTGGCGTCCTTGAGCGCCTGCTTGCGGGCCGGCATCGTGTCGATCAGCCACTGCGGGCTGCTGCGCTCCAGGAAGTCGCCGTGCAGGCTTTGGGTGGCGGTGAGCTGTTTTATCGGTTTGGGTGCATCGTTTGCTGGCACGGCCGGCAAGGAAGTCTGGGAGGAATTGTCCATCGTGTCACTCCTTTGAAATGGACTGACAGCTCATCATGGCGCCCAGCGCGCCAGGCGGTGCATATATGACCTCGTGCGCGTTTGGGGCCGGTCGCTGGCAGTGGTACTCCTGTACCACCTGCGCGGTCACCACATTCGATTTCCTGTCGCTTCCCATAACAGGCAAATGGATTTCATCATGCCCACCCCGAGTTCCCCCACCGCCCTGAGCCAGCTACCCGCCCAGGCCATCCATACGCATTTCGCTACGCGCCCGGCCTTGTATTCCGTAGTGTTCAATGCCCTGCGTAGCCATATTCTGGAGCGCTATCCGGCGCTCAAACTGGACCTGTCCACAGTCAAACTAGCCATCCCGGACCCCAACGGGGTGTACACCTTCCGGCCGTTGATGGAAGTTGCCATCGCCCATGTGCTCAACCCACAGTTGCTCGACCTGCGGCCAAAACGCGAACTGGCGTACTACCTGACTCAACAGGTCCCCCAAATCCTCAAGCCTGATACCCCGCCCCTTATCGACATGCGGGTGATTGCGAACATCATCGATGCCCTGCCCGAGTCGATTCACCTATATTTCCAGGCGGCGCTGGCCGACTACTGGAGCGAAACCGACAGCCATGGCAGCAGTCGCTGGCAGTGGCTGGGCGAATTTCTCAACGGCCGGATGACGGCAATAGCCGCCAGCCAATCGAACTTGAACGCGACCCAGCGGGACATGCTCAGGGTCGTCGCGACCTGGCCGGTGCAAGCCGAGCGCCTGCCTCAATCCTCACCCGCCACCTATGTTTATTTGATTGAGAACACATTCACCCACGCCGGCGAACAGGTCAGCCTGCTAACCCCCGACCTACTGCTGATGCGCGACAAGCAGGTGCTGCTGTACAGCGTGGCCGGGGATATCCAGGTGTTTGACAGCCTCGATGATTTCGGTGCTGCCTGGGGAGCCAGGATGCAGGCGCGGTTTCAGTTCGACAGCCTTACGTGGCGGCGCAATGAACCGGACGGCAATGTGTTCGAGCAACAGGCCGGCCTGATCCTCAATCAGCAACTGGAAGACCTGGCGACATTGAAGTTTCAGGGCCAAGACGAAAGAACGCTTGAACGACGCCTGGAAAAACTCACCGATCCGGCGCTTCTGTTTACCCAGGTGCCGACAGCCGCTGCGGCGACCTTGCAGAAGGTCAATGAGCAACTGCCGCCATGGCTTGCACAAGCCAGCGCCGCCGACCGTTTTGCCTACCATCGCCACATGCAGGACATGGCGCAGGTGCTGCAACACAACCAAGGCCGCGCGTTCAATGAGGGCATTGAAAACATCTACGGTTTCAGCCGCGCCGCGCTGCGCAAGCAGATGCAAGCCGATCATGGCGACTGCGACCCCGATGAGGTGGTACTGGACTTTGCCGTGGCCGCCGGCTACCCAGGCGGTGCCGGCATAATCGAACATGTGCGCATGTCGCTGACGGAGCTGGCGCTGAAGAACCTCGCCGGCAAGCCTAAAGGCACACTCACGCTGTTTTCCAAAAACGCAACGCCTCTTCCAAGCTGGCTCAACGAAGACTACCTGCTGGGCAGTACCGGGCTGATCCAGCGCGTCGATATCGGCGCCACCTATCCACAAACAATCAAAGACACCTTGTTGTCCGACACGGCTGACGCACGACGGCGCGAAACCCTGTTTACCCGCGAACTCAAGGTCAAGCTGCCGATGCAGGCGTTGGAATACAAGATCCGCGGGCAGCATGGCGTCACCGTCACCGGTTATCGCTACGTCAAAGCGTTGATGGGTGAAATGCCCTCGGACCGAATCGTCGACGATCAGGAGATTGTCCTGCGCCCATTGGCTTTGTGCCGCAAACCTGGCGCCGCGCCGGATGAAGTCAACAACGCGTTCATCATCGAGCCGCGTGACGCAAGTGTCGGCCCACATCTGCTTTATCAACCGCTGTATACCGACGCCCTGCACGAATTCCCCACCCGCCAAACCCTGCTCGACGCGCTGACCACACCCGGCGTGTTGCAAGGCCGTGTGCTGGCCTGGCTGAGCGACAGGGCTCGCCCTGTGTACGACGAAGGAGGTATCAAGGAACCGCACATCATTCGTTTCGTGCCAGGGGATGAGTTTCGACCCCGTTTGGAGCGCCCTGCACCTGCGACCCTGGCCGTCGATGAGGGTGCTGGCGAATGGCTGCAATCGCAAGTCAATGGTCAACTGCTCAATCATCTGTTTGGCAGCACGGCACGGGCCTTGGTCGACCTGGCAGACCGCGAATCGGTGTCCAACCATGAAAGCCGCTGGGCCGTCGTGATGGAAGGCGCGTGGCTGCTGTTCAATACCCTGCTGTTACCGCTGGTACAGGGCCCGGCCATGCTGGCTGGCTGGTTCATGGTGCTGGTCAGCAGCCTGGAGCAGGACCTCTCCGGCCTGGACAGCAGCGACCCCACCACCCGTGAGCTGGCCCTGATCGATCTTTTGCTCAACACCGCCATGGTGCTGCTGCACGCCACTGCCCCTTCCGATCGGTCTCCACGGCCGTTGTCGGAGCCCTCCGCACAGGAGCATGCCCTGCACCTGGAAACGTGGCACCGCTCGGCGGGACTGCCACCTGCGCAAGAAGCGCCCATAGTGCGTCATGGCCCAGTATCGCTGCCCGGTGAACCGCCGGCGACCGGCCATACGGCCTTGGACTTCGGCCACTCGATTTCCAGCCCTCATGCTGGCGCGAAGTTGCTCAAGGCGCTGCTCGATGTGCAGGTGCCGTGGCCCACCCCGCTACCCTCCCCTCTACCACACGGCGTTCTTAAAGGGCTGTACTGGATTGACGGCAAGTGGCACGCCAGTTTCGGTGGGTTGTTGTTTCAGGCGAACGTGGTGCAGGGTTTCAACGAAGTCTATCTGGTGCATCCGGACCATCCCCAGCATCCCGGCTTCAAACTGGTCAGCGATGGGCAAGGACATTGGCGGCTGGACCGGCGTGCCAGGCTGGAAGGCGGCATGCCCAGGGAGCGACTGAGTAAGTGGAAGTCAACACGTGACGAGCGTATACGCGCGTTGACACAAGAGTTTGACGCGCTCCTGATAGAAATGGATTCAGCCATTGCCTCTACCACTGAGTTTGAGTCCGCCTTGAATACGGCCCGCGCCAATCTGGCCGACCAGGCAACACTTCTGAGAAAGGACTGGCTACTCCTCAGCACCTCAGCCCAGATCCCGGAGCTCCACGCCCAGGTCACGAGGCGCCATGCGGCCAGGCGAGTCAATACTGCGCAGGCCAGGGCTCAGTGGGAGGCAGCACTCGACAATTACCAGCAAAACGGCCGGACGCTGATCCCTTTGATGCAAAGAATCGAAGTCAAGGCCGATGAACTGATGAAAGTAGACCGTACAAATCACACACATAGGCAAAGACGAGATAAGGCAACACGAATTATCTATAGCTACTGGAGTTCGGTCTTTTCGTGTCTGGCGCAAAAAATGGCCGACACTCTGGTAAGCGACAACGGCGAAAACTGCGACGAGCTCGGTGAGCGCGCCAATCGAGAATTACCGGAAAACATCACCCATGCCTACGATGAGTACATCAACACCAAAACGCGCCAAGTAGCGGCCCTCAATCAAATGATCGAGCCGGCAGAACAGATCGAGACCTTCCTCAAACAAGCCGACCCTGCACTGCGCCCATTACTGTTGGAAGGAAATCCTTCCGACCAAGACATCTCCTCAGTGGCGATCAAACAGCATGCAATGCTGGTGTTCACTGATTTGGTGTTCAATCGCACCCATCGCCCAGTGAGGGTGATGGAATTTCCGTTCATCCGTGTCCTCACCGACCCCCAACTCGCAAGTATTGTGCTCGCACATACAGAAATGCGCACCACCTCAGGCTACTCGACGGTGGAGCAAATCGATGTCCTCAAGGGTGCCCTTGAGCGCTATGAACAACTGGAGAATGCGGTTAATTCGTTGCACGACATGAACTCCGGCCTCGTGCGGGAGGCTTATCGCGAGTCATACCTGAAACACCTGGATGAGGCACGTTCGGGCCTCGAGACACAACTGGCCAACTTGATCCTGGTTGAAGAAAAGCTTGCCACCCGCCCCGCCCGTGACAAGAGCAAACGCCAAAAACCGGCAACCCGACGCGTCATCAAAACCGTTGATCAAAAAAGCCTGATAGGCGACTTACGCCCAAGCAAACCCAATGAACCGGTCGATTATGTCGATATTACCGATACGCTTACTGGAGAAGTCGTTAGCACTTACCAAGGTCGCAAGGGCAAATGGACAATCGTCGCGCCCCCGAGTGAGCCGAGAACGGCACCCACTCCGGCGGCACGGTCATTAAAAACAATCCGAGCGGATGGCGAAGCCCTCAAAAACGAGCGCACCGGTATCGACGCCAGCATTGGCTACCAACAGCACAAACTCCTGGACCCCATCCGACGGGAGGAAATCAACCCCAGTGACTGGGAGGTGATGCTGACTCAACATGCGGCGAGATTCACAGCGCTTGCCGAGGAGCTCAAAACCGCAACGGATGAACACGCCATTGCACTGCGCAAGAGCTACGAGAAGGCGGCAATAGAGGCCACTGCGCAGGCTTATCAACTGTGCGGCGAAGGCTATCTGCTGCAGCGTCCCAAAGCCGCCAAGGTCGATTTTTTACACACCCACAAGTTTGTCACCATCCACCTGGTGAAAAAACGCGTGCCCTTGAAGGCCGGAGACTTTCTCACCGAATATGCCATACGTGACAAACGTAAAATCCCTTCCGGAAAAAGGCCGGAAGATGCTGACCTTTGGTACGCGCACTTCCATTACCCATCCGTTGACTCGCCGGCTTCAACGCCTAGCTTCGGCCACCTGAAGACCCCGGCCGAGCGCCGATTTACGCGCAAGGAACTGATGGAGCAGGCCAAGGCGAATAACCGCGCCGTGATCAATCTGGACAAGGCCGTGATCGGCGCACCGCTGGATCAGAAACTGTTTCTCGGCCTGGAAGTGTAAGAGAGGTTTTGCTTTGACTACGCCCATGCTCCCAGGGCGTGGGCGTAATCCTATGGGCTACGGCTGTCTGGCTTGCTGGCGTGTCGAGGGCCCCGGCTGCGGCGACGCTGACCTGCCCGGTACCGCCACAACAATGTCCGCCGACAATTCGTGCACCTCCTGGCGGGACAGTTCAAGCCGCAATTTCACCCGGGCGCTTTCAATCACCTCCCACACCCGCCGGGCAAGATCGACCGGTTGGAACCGGAACTCATCGGTATCGCGCAGGCGTTCGAGCAAATGGAAAAAACGCTCATGTAGCGGTTCCTGGGCTAATTGCTGCCACATCTGCCGCCGGGGTGCGGCCAGGCCGTTACAAGGTCGCCAGACCCGTGCGTATGCAGGGTTGCGCAGCGAAACCATGGCCAGCGGGTAATTCAGACATGTTGTCACTCCGTTGATTTGGAGTGACAGCACATCACCGCTCAGTCTTTGGCCTGCGGTGAATAGTTAGGGGGGCAGGCCCTCACAGATAGATTGTCTATGCTCTTGAGGACAGCCATGCGCACGAGGGTTTTATGAACGATCCAGCCAACAATAAGCCGCCGACCTTCTGGCAGATGCTCCACAGCGTCATGGCGGCGGCCTTTGGTGTACAAAGCGGCAAGAACCGCGCCCGCGATTTCACCCACGGCAAGCCCAGCCACTTTGTCATCCTGGGCGTGCTCTTCACGGCGGTATTTGCCTTGACCTTGTTCGGCGTCGTCAAGCTGGTACTGCACCTGGCCGGGGTCTAACGCAGCAGCAGTTGCAGGCTGAACGGGTAGCGGTAGGATGCCCCGGGCGCGACCGCAGCATGGCTGCGCAGCAGGTCGATGAGCATCAGGTAACCGGCCTGCTCATCGTCGGCCACCAGACTGCCCCGGGCCATGCGCAAGATTTTTGGGGCGACATATTGCTCATTCACCAGCACCAAGTAGTCGGGCCGCTGGGTGCCTTGCAGCGTCTCACGGGCTTGTACCAGGGTGTTATCGGCGTTTGGCTCGGAATAGCGCACGCGCAAATCCAGGCCAAGGTCCCTGGCAGCGGCCTGCATGAATTGCGCATAACTGACCCAAAAGGTTTCCGTGGACGAGCCTGGGTTAAGAAACACCACCGACGCGGCCTGGGCCATGGCCCCGTACGTCGATCCTGCTAACCACACACACGCAATCAGAACCTTCAACATGGTTGTTCGAGCCTGGAAAAATGATTGCCATGACAGTGGCAATACAACAGCCAATCGGGGCTCAATCAACGCTCTTTGTTACTGGTGGCTAACCCAGAACACGGCGGTTCCAACCACCAGAACAATCAGGAACAGAATGGCCCAGGCATCCACGGTACTATCAGGTTTACGGGCTTTGGTGGAATTGCTCATTGCATCGCCTCTTGTCGGTTTTATGGGTGACGGCACTAAGACTCGACCACAGTAAAGATCATGATTGCCCGCATGACAAATGTGGGTATGGCGATAACGGTTCTCATTAGTCAGTTTGGTTATTTACATATACCCAAACATCACTTTTGCGCATATACGCAAACTGGTATCGTGCGCCGGCTCCGTTGGGAGTGCGCGGCCGTGCGCGCAGATTTGCCGAGAACAGGACCTATATGTACGTATACGACGAATACGATCAGCGCATCATCGAGGACCGCGTCAAGCAGTTCCGTGATCAGACCCGACGCTACTTAGCAGGTGAACTGAGCGAAGAAGAGTTCCGCCCTCTGCGCCTGCAAAATGGCCTTTATGTTCAGCGCTTTGCGCCGATGCTGCGGGTGGCCGTGCCTTATGGCCAGCTGACCTCGCGACAGACGCGAATGATGGCCAAGATTGCCCGCGACTTCGACAAAGGCTACGCCCACATCAGTACCCGCCAGAACGTGCAGTTCAACTGGCCGGCGCTGGAAGACGTGCCGGACATCCTGGCTGAACTGGCCACTGTGCAAATGCACGCCATTCAGACCAGCGGTAACTGCCTGCGCAACGTGACCACCGATCAGTTTGCCGGCGTCGCTGCCGACGAGTTGATCGACCCACGGCCGTGGTGCGAGATCGTGCGCCAGTGGACTACCTTCCACCCTGAGTTCGCCTACCTGCCGCGCAAGTTCAAGATCGCCATCAATGGCTCGACCTCGGACCGCGCCGCCATCGAAGTGCACGATATCGGCCTGGAGCCGGTGTACAACGCTGCCGGTGAGCTGGGTTTCCGCGTGCTGGTGGGTGGTGGATTGGGCCGTACCCCGGTGGTCGGCGCGTTCATCAACGAGTTCCTGCCGTGGCAGGACCTGCTGAGTTACCTCGACGCCATCCTGCGGGTCTACAACCGCTACGGCCGTCGTGACAACAAGTACAAAGCCCGGATCAAGATCCTGGTCAAAGCGCTGACCCCTGAGGTGTTTGCCCAGAAAGTCGACGCCGAAATGGAACACTTGCGCGGCGGCCAGACCACCCTGACCGAAGCCGAAGTGCACCGCGTCGCCAAGCATTTTGTCGATCCTGAATATAAAGCCCTGAGCAACCAGGACGCCGAACTGGCCGCCCTTGACCAGCAACACCCAGGTTTTGCCCGCTGGCGCACGCGCAACACCCTGGCGCACAAGAAGCCAGGCTATGTGGCGGTGACCCTGTCGCTCAAGCCCACCGGCGTTGCCCCAGGCGATATCACCGACAAGCAGCTGGACGCCGTTGCCGACCTGGCCGAGCGCTACAGCTTTGGCCAACTGCGTACCTCCCACGAGCAGAACATCATTCTTGCGGACGTCGAGCAGAGCCAACTGTTCACCCTGTGGGGCGAGTTGCGCGAAGGCGGTTTTGCCACGCCGAACATTGGCCTGTTGACCGACATCATCTGCTGCCCGGGCGGCGACTTCTGCTCCCTGGCCAACGCCAAGTCGATCCCGATTGCCGAATCCATCCAGCGCCGTTTCGACGACCTGGACTACCTGTTCGACATCGGCGAGCTGGACCTGAACATCTCCGGTTGCATGAACGCCTGTGGTCACCACCACGTCGGCCACATCGGCATCCTGGGCGTGGACAAGAAAGGCGAAGAATTCTACCAAGTGTCCCTGGGTGGCAGCGCCAGCCGCGATGCGAGCCTGGGCAAGATCCTCGGCCCATCCTTCGCCCAGGAAGCCATGCCCGAGGTGATCGGCAAGCTGATCGACGTCTACATCGAACAGCGCACCGAAGATGAGCGTTTCATCGACACCTACCAGCGCATCGGCATTGACCTGTTCAAGGAGCGCGTCTATGCAGCGAATCATTAAGAACAACGAAGTCGTCGACGAAACCTGGCACCTGCTGCCCAAGGACGCGAGCTTCGACGGCATCTCCAACTGCGACGACCTGATCGTGCCGCTGGCGCTGTGGCGCGAACATGGCCACGCCCTCAAGGCCCGCGATGGCGGCCTGGGCGTGTGGCTGGACGCCGATGAAGAAGCCGAGGAAATCGGTGACGACGTGGAACACTTCCAGGTCATCGCCCTGAACTTCCCGGCCTTCACCGACGGCCGTAACTATTCCAACGCCCGCCTGCTGCGTGACCGTTATGGCTACAAGGGCGAGCTGCGGGCAATTGGCGATGTGCTGCGTGACCAGTTGTTCTACCTGCACCGCTGCGGGTTCGATGCCTTCGCCTTGCGTGCCGACAAAGACCCGTACGAAGCGCTGGAAAGCCTCAAGGATTTCTCGGTGACCTATCAGGCTGCGACGGACGAGCCGCTGCCGCTGTTCCGTCGACGCTGAGTATCAAAATGTGGGAGGGGGCTTGCCCCCGATGACGGAGTACCAGTCAACAGATTCGTTGCCTGATCCACCGCTATCGGGAGCAAGCCCCCTCCCACATTTGGTCCTGCTTGGCTCTGCAAATTTGGGTGGGCAGACCAAGGCCAACGTCGCCCCGTGCATTGCGCTGGTACGTGACCAGTGGTTCACCCCCCGGCGCCCCCGCCAATACCGCGTGGCCATGAAGCAATCTTCACACTATAGGGTGAGCATTCGCCGTAATCGAACTGTCCTCTACTGATCAGCAGTTTTTAACCTCACTGACGACTGGAGTTCCTCATGGCGAAAATCAACCTGGCCCAGCAACTGGCGACCACCCTTGAACAGGCGGGTATCAAGCGTATCTGGGGCCTGACCGGTGACAGTCTCAATGGCCTGACCGACGCGCTGCGCAGCATGGACAGTATCGAGTGGATGCATGTGCGCCACGAAGAAGTCGCCGCCTTTGCCGCCGGTGCCGAAGCCGCCGCCACGGGGGAGTTGACGGTGTGTGCCGGCAGTTGCGGGCCGGGCAACCTGCATTTGATCAATGGTTTGTTCGACTGCCATCGCAACCATGTGCCGGTGCTGGCGATTGCTGCGCAAATTCCGTCGTCGGAGATCGGCCTCAACTATTTTCAGGAAACCCATCCCCAGGAACTGTTCAAGGAGTGCAGCCATTTCATCGAGCTGGTGAGCAACCCCGAGCAGATGCCTCAGGTGCTGCACCGTGCCATGCGCTCGGCAATCCTCAATCGCGGCGTAGCGGTGGTGGTGATTCCTGGGGATGTGTCGCTGCTTGAAGTGGAAGACAAGCTCAAGCCCTGGCCAGCCCTGCACGCACCGCGCACCTTGCCGGCCGAGCAGGACCTGCAACGCCTCAGCGAGATCCTTCAGGGCAGTGAAAAGGTCACCCTGCTGTGCGGCAGCGGTTGTGCCGGTGCCCACGACCAAGTCGTAGCGCTGGCCGATGCGCTCGGCGCGCCGGTGGTGCACGCGTTGCGCGGCAAGGAACATGTGGAGTGGGATAACCCGTTTGACGTGGGCATGACCGGCCTGATCGGTTTCAGCTCCGGTTACCATGCCATGCTCGACTGCGACACCTTGATCATGCTCGGCACCGACTTCCCCTATCGCCAGTTCTACCCCACCGATGCCAAGATCATTCAGGTTGATTGCGACCCGCAAGCCCTGGGCCGACGCGCCACGCTGGATCTGGGCATCGCCGCCGATGTCAGGGAGACCATCGATGCCCTGCTGCCGCGCCTGACCCGCAAGACCGATCGCAGCTTTCTTGAGACCTCGTTGAAGCACTACGAGAAGGCCCGTCAGGGGCTGGATGACTTGGCGCAACCCTCCAAGGCGAATCGACCGATCCACCCTCAGTACGTCGCACGCTTGCTCAGCGAGCTGGCCGACGATGATGCGATCTTCACCGCCGACGTCGGCTCACCCACGGTGTGGGCGGCGCGTTATTTGAAGATGAATGGCAAACGCCGGCTGATCGGCTCGTTCAATCATGGCTCGATGGCCAACGCCATGCCCCAGGCCATCGGCGCCCAAGCGGCATTCCCTGGGCGCCAGGTGATTTCGATGTCGGGTGATGGCGGGTTCACCATGTTGATGGGGGATTTCATTTCACTGGCGCAGTTGAATCTGCCGGTGAAACTCATTGTGTTCAATAACTCGTCCCTGGGGTTTGTGGCCATGGAAATGAAGGCTGCCGGGTACCTGGACACTGGCACTGAGTTGAAAAACCCGGACTTCGCGGCCATGTCCAATGCCATGGGCATCCTGGGAATTCGCGTGGAGCAATCCGAAGACCTCGAGCCGGCCTTGCGCCGCGCATTGGCCCACGATGGCCCGGTGCTGGTGGACGTGGTGACCGCCACTCAGGAACTGGTGATGCCGCCAAGTATCAAGCTGGAACAGGCCAAAGGGTTCAGCTTGTATATGCTCAAAGCGGTGATGAGTGGGCGCGGGGATGAGGTGATTGAACTGGCCCGGACCAACTGGCTGCGTTAAACGAAAAGGTGGGAGGGCCTTGCTCCTCCCACACTTGAGCGCATTGCCCGATCAAGCCTTCTGTTTTTCTACCCATTTGCCGTAGGCATCGATAAATGCTTGCAAGAATGGTTTGGTCTTTTCCGACACCTTGCCCGCCTCATCGAACACACTGCCCGCCCCACCCAGGTAGGCTTCCGGCTGCTGCATGCACCACACATCCAGGAACACCAGTGACTGGCGCAGGTGATGATTGGCGCCGAAACCACCAATGGCACCCGGCGACACACTGATAATCGCACCAGGCTTGCCGCTCCAGGCGCTTTGCCCATATGGACGGGAACCTACGTCGATAGCGTTCTTCAACGCTGCCGGTACGGAGCGGTTGTATTCCGGGGTCACAAACAGCACCGCGTCGGATGAACTCACCTGTTGGCGGAAAGTACTGTAGGCTGCGGGCGGTGTTGCACCGTCGATGTCCTCGTTGTAGAGCGGCAAGTCGCCGATTTCAACAATGTTCAACTTGAGATTGGCAGGCGCCAGCTCGGCCAAGGCCAGGGCGACCTTGCGGTTGATCGACGCTTTTCTCAAGCTGCCCACCAGGACGGCAATCGTGTAGACCTTGCTCATTGAGGTTTCCCGACTTCTGAATAAAGGAGCTTGTAGTTATAAAGGCTTAGCGGCGTGTTCACCAGAGGGTTTCGAAGATTACCGGGGCGTTTTCCTTGCAGCAGCTTGCGTAGGAAGTGCCTGAAAACATCAGCGAATAGTATTTTTTTCTTATAGGTAAACTACCCCGCTCCCTGACGGTCTACAGAACCGCAAATCGAGTGTTTATCTCCAGAGGTTCTAAACAGATGGCAGCAGTACTAGTCGGACAGTTCCATGCCAGAGACGCGGAAGGCCGCGTATATTCGGTGCATGAGTTCCAGGAATCCAACCCGGCGCAAGGCGACCTGGCTGGCTCGGCGCCCACCACCACCTACAAGCTGGCCATTGGCGACCGTGTAGAGAAACTGGAAGGCGATGAATTCAAACTGATCCAGTCGGGGACCATTCTCGTCCGCGAATCGAAAACTACCCTGGCATCATAAGGGTCCCCGTTTGTACACCCGCTCAGTCCTGGCCATCGATGGCGTTGACTGGGCCGGGGCCATCATGGACTGCGGATCTGCGTCACTTCGATGCCCTGCTCGCTTTGCTTGAGCGTCACCACCAATTGCCCTCTCTCCCCCTCCACCGCGTACATCGAGCGCTTGTAGCCCGACCGATTGGACGCGGGGTACGCCTCCACTTGCCTGATCAAGGTAACCGCCAACACGGTGCCGACCTGCTCGCTCACCCTTTCCTGGGAACGGATGAACGTTTCAAGTGCAAGGCCTTCGGGTGGGTGTGCCGTGGGGTCGTTGAAGAGGTAAGCCGCCACGCATCCCACGGTCACAAGAACCGCGAGTTGCTTGGCCGTCACCCCGAAAAACGTCAAGGGTAGAGGCATTTGAGACCAGACCTGTTTTTTGTTGTAAGTACCGGCAAGCCGGCATTGGTCGTTGCTGATCAGACGCACCATTCTAATGAGGCCTTGGCCGAACGCCATAGGCCGGGGCGACCCGCGCAGTCTTTTTTGCGCCTGAGGGCTCGCACCATTGAATACACTTCGCGCTGCACATAGACTCCGGCCATGCGTTTACGTCATATCGAAGTGATTCAGGCCATCTTGCAAACCGGACACTTGGGCACGGCCGCCGAATGGTTGCAACTCTCTGTGGGTGAAGTAGACGCAATCCTGAAGGACGCCGAGTTGCAGCTGGGGTTCATGCTGTTTGCCAGCGTGCGCGGTCGGCTCCAGGCAACACGGGAAACGCTGGAGTTGCAGACGCACATTGCCCAACTGTACGAAGCCTTTGAGCCAGTACAGCGATTGGCCAGCCGTTTGAAACACCATCACGCTCCAACCTTGCGTGCCCTTTGCACCCCGCCCCTGGCCAACCAGCTGTTGCCGCAAAGCATCGCCATGCTGCGCCGACGTTTCCAGGATACGCCGTGCAACCTGTCGAGCCAGCCGACCCGGGAAATCGTCAGGAGCCTGCTGCTGCACGAAGCGGATGTGGGCCTGAGCCTGCATGACCCGGAACATGCGCAAATCCAGAGCACGGTGCTGGCCCAGGGCAAGCTGCAATTGCTCGCGCCCCATGGCTGGCTCAAACCCAGGCAGAAGTACATTGCGCTGCAAGACCTGGCCGGGCAGTCGCTGATCGGGCTTGAGGGGCATGACCCGCTCAGCCGTCTGCTGGATGCCAAGCTGCAAGCCCTGCGCCCGTTGCCGGTGGTGCAAACGCGGGTGCAGACGTACCAGATGATGCGCAGCATGGTCGAGGCCGGAGAAGGCTTGGCGATTGTCGATCCCTTTACCGCCTTTGGTGCAAGGGAGGCCGGGCTGGACACCTGCCCGCTATCACCGCCCATCCCTATCAGCCTGCACGCACTGACGTTGAAGGACACCTCATCGACACCAGCACTGAAGGCGTTGCTGGAGATCGTCGCGCAGAAAGCCGACGCGTTGCTGGCCGAGAAAGCGACACTCCCGCCGGCACAGTAACGATCTCCTGACCCTTCCCGCCCACGCCGCTTCCCACACAAATCCTAAACATTCACACGGGAACCCTGTCCTGCACGCAGCACACTCATCGAGCAGAAAGCATCAGCTTTCCACTGGACGATACACCGCAGCCAAGGATAAATCCCCATGCACCACCTTCAAAATGCACTGGCACATCTGCCGCTTGCAAACTCTACTGCCCTGTTTCATGCGCCCTCCCCCACACTGTCAATCACCCCCCCGCCCCTGCCGCTGGAGGGCTCGACCAGCGACTCGGACACTGAAGTGCTCGACAACCCGACAACCCTTAAACGAGCCTTCAGTGATCGCTGTAACTGGCAGGCACTGGCCGCGAACCTGGGCAAACTCCTCACGGAACTGCGCGAAGGCTCTCCCGCCGACTTGGCCGATCAACAAGGCGTGCTGGAAAGCCGACTCACGTCGCACTTGAACACCTCGACGCTGCCGGTGTGCGAGGGCTCCACCTACGCGGTGCGGCATAACCTGGCACCTACTGCACAAGTCAAAGTGGGTACATTTCTCAGCGGCAGCGGCCTGACCACTCCCAAATCCTTTGACGACTTACTCAAGCTCTATCACGCTGCCACGCAACACGTGCATACCCATCCTCTGGGTAATTTCAGCGGAGCGATGTCTTGGCCAGTCCCGCTGGAGGCGAAAGATAAACAAACTATCATCGACCTGTTGAACGCGCCTGACCCAACCCTGCCCGACCTGCCATTAGTCGACAGAAAAGGCGCGCTGGGTTATCTGTTGTCTGCCAGCAACCTGTCCAGCAATGACTTCAAATTCCCAGCCAGAGCGGTAGAAATGCTGCTGGGATCGGCCAAGGCACAAGCGCTGGGCCAAGCCATTCAAGCCCGGCTGGGCGGCATTGCGACGCACACCAGCATCAATGACTACCTGCTCGCCGCTATCCAGTTGGGACTGGACCCGCAATCCATGGGCACACCGGCGCGTAACAGCGTTGGCGGCTTTGATCTAGGGCAACGGGCGCTCTGGAATCAGCCGCCCAGCGCAACGATCGAGGGTTTGAGCCGTCATCTGGTCAAGGAGGCGCGAACCCCTGCGGCATCGGCTGAACTGGCAGCACATATGTTGCTGGCTCGTACTGCGCCTGAATACCTGGTCAAGGGCATTCCGCCCAACGTGACCTACGGCAGCATTCCCTGGACCCAGTTGGCCATCGCCGCCGCCAAGCTGGAAGCCCAATCACCGGGATGCGTACTCACAATGACCTACAGCGAAGTGCTCGCCGCCGCAGAGGGCCTCGACGTCGGCACACCGCTCTCGCAGCATATCCATCGCGAAGCCTTATGCAACTGGGCAATCGTTAATGGCCACTTGAAGGCTGAACCGACACCCACCGACACTGAAATGCGCGCTGTACAGGACGCCTTCAGCATCCAGCAGAAAGCCTTGCAAGCCACGGCCCTGGCACTTGCAACCCCCATTCCGATGCGTGAAAACATGGGAATGGATCTGCTCAGAGAAAAATTCCCAGGCGTACCCGATGAGGTCTTCAAGGCGAAAAACCTTACGAAAGCCCGGTTGATCAAAGGACGCCCCGGCATCTTCCCCGGAAGCCACTCAATGCTGGATGTCGTCATGCACGGCGACAAAGTCAAAAATGATGACAGCGAACATTGGATCACCAAAGACACGCGCATCCCCATCAAACAGTTTTGCGCGCTGTCCGACAGCGGCGCGCTGTCGGTAGTCGATGCGTTTAATCAGCAATACACGCCCGCGATGGAGGCGCAGGAGAAAGGCCATACGGGCATGACCCAATATCTGATCTCGACTTTGCCGCCGCAGGACCGGAAAAACTTCGAATATGGCCAGCTCGAGTTTTTCCACACTAACGACTACGTGATAGGACCGGATTTCTCGACAAAATCCCTGATCAAAAAAGGTCATACTCTCGACGTGAAGATCACCCGCGACGGGCAGGTTAATATCTATCGGATTGATACCCGCGCAGGGAGCATTACCAAACACAATTACCTGGCCCATATTTACTCGCCGCCCTACTCCCGGCTGGACATGCGTGACGCCAACACGCTGCACAGGACCGTGCGATTCAACCCTTTCGAAGACGAGCACACCGAGCAGGCCAAGGAAAAACCGACGATCGCTGAAACACCCAAGGTCTTCGATTCCGACCGTACCCGCTATATCGCCAAGGTACTCACCAAACGCCTGGATTTGCTCGGTAAGGATCTGCTCGAACACGCACGTGGAACCACGTCTTACGACAAAACCAGCGCCGCCAACAAGGCCATCGGAGAGTTTTTCCTCAACCTGATTCCCTTCAGGTCCGCGATTGTCAACTTCATGCAGGGCAATATCGGCGATGGCTTGCTTGACCTTGGCATGGATGTGATGGGCCTGGTGACGCTGGGATCCGCCAAAGCCGCCCATGCAAGCAAAGTGCTCACTAAGGGCGTAGCTGGCCTGAAAGGCGCGGCAAGAACAGCAAGGTTTCTGGGCACCGTCGCCATCGACGCGCTCAACCCGCTGGGCGGTGCAGGCGATTTACTCAAGGGCATCAGCCGCTGGACCTGGTCCAAGGGAAAGAGCGCGTTCAATGCCCTCAAGGGCGCCAGCGGCAGCTACGACGTGCTCAAAGCGGCAAGTACCCAACATGGTCTGGTGGCCGTGGGTACCTCAAAGGTTGTCGGTCATGACCTGGAAATGGGTGCGGTATTTCGTGGCGGCAACTGGCACGCTTTCGACTCGGTCAAGGGGGTGCCCTATGGCCCACCACTGAAGAATTTTCAACCGACCGTGGCGGCGGCTGCCGGGGAAGTCAAAGTCCTCAATAAACCCTCGCTGCTGGGTTATGAGGCTGTGATTGATCCGGACCTGCTGCAAGTCAAGGGGATGCAGAACAATGTCTATGTGGGCCCAAACAACAAAGAATACATAAAAATCGACAACAAGCTCTACGCCTCCACGGTCAAGGATGGCCAGCGTGTGATCCAACATCCCAGTGCCCCACACAACGACATCAAGGTCAAAGACCTGGGGAGTGCAGGTTGGGAAGTTTCAGTCACCGCCAACCGCTTGCTCGGCGGTGTGCCCGACGCCTTACCCGCCTGGAAGCTAGACGACAAAACCTACGTGCTGCCGATGGACGACATAAAAGTAAACGCGGGCGCTTCTTCTTACCCTTACACGATCAAGTACGAGGGCGACAGCTATGCCACCAGCTTTGACACCAAAGTAGGTGCATGGGTAGCCGGTATAGGAATCGGGAAAGGAGCAAGCCCCCAATACTTCTGGAGAAGCGCGAAGAACACGTGGCAGAAGGGATCATTGGAGGAATATCGAAATGCCAAGAAGATCGCCAATCACACTTTCAGGTTTGTCGAGTTCGTCCAGCCGGCCATTTTGCAGGCCCCCAAGAATGTCAGGCCAATTCCTAAAGACATTCACTACTTCTGGGCCGGCGGCGACATACCTGATCACCTCGTCAAGAATATGGTGGCTAATAGAAAAAAAATGCCCGATTTCAAATCCACGGTACACGTCGACGCCGACACCCCAGCGTTATTCCAGGCCATCAAACTCAAGCTGGCGAAAGACGCACCTAGCGTTACCGTCCTGAACTTGCATGAAGACGACTTTTTCGAGCAACTGAAGAACACCGAGTTGTACTCATACTTTCGCCGGGGCCAGGGTCAGAACCTCGCCGCCAGCTCCGATGTGGCGCGCTACCCATTGATGAATAAATACGGGGGCATTTATCTTGATACCGATGACCTGATCCAAGGTCACATCGGACCGATAGCATTGAAGGCCGATGACGGGGAAATCCTGGTCAGTACGCCGGTCGCTATTACTATCAACGATTACAAACCCTGCATTAATACGAGCAACTTCGCTACACAACCAAACAATCCGCTTATCGCGCAAGTGATCAGCGAGATGAATCGCCGCTTCCCTGCAAACAAGGCCTATTTTAAGGCCAACCGCCCGATCGTCCCCAGAGACGCCCAGGGTGCGTACACGCTCACCCCGGAATTTCAAGCATACGAAATCAAGGTTTTTGAAACGGTGGGCCCGCTCATGTTTGACGACGTATTGAAATCAACGCGCCCCGATCTTCACGACCTTGCCTTCGATGGCTACAGCAAGGAACAGTGGTACGTCGATGGCAAAAAGATAACACCCGAGAAAGTGCTCGACGCCGGAACGGACTTTCGAGAATATTTTGAGCAAAAAGGCATTGTCTGGTCCGACGACCTCCAGCAGAACCTAACGGACGCCAGGCTTCGCTACTTGAGATTCAACAAGAACCTGAGCATCAAAGTCGGTAGCGAAAGCTCCTGGATTGACACATAACTTACAGTCACCAGCGCTGACCCTGCACAGCGCTCAAACCTCATTGAGTTCGGACTTGAACAACCGATACCAGAAAATTGCGACTTCGCGGGTTTGCGGATCAATCCCGCGATAACGCAGTTGATCGATCCCGCCCATCACATACCCGCAGCGCTCATACAGGCGGCAGGCACCCAGATTATTGTTCTGGGTTTCCAGCATCATGCCCGGGAGGTTTTTCTTGCGCGCCCAGAACTGCGCCACATCCAGCAGCGCCTTGGCCACGCCATGGCGTCGCGCCGGCAACACCACGGCCAACTCATCAACATGCGCAAAACCGTTCCAGTTGGTGCTGACCACAATGTGCCCTACCGCACGGTCATCCAGGTAGGCCATGAAGATCGCACTGTCGGCGGCATCGCGAAAGCTGGCGAACTCTTCCGGGTCGATGCCATAGCATTTGCGATACGGCAGGACGCGCTCAACCGGCCATTGCTCGACGCGCTGGCCCATCTGCGGTACGCCATAGGCGCTAACCTCGAAACTGAAGTCATTGCCCCATACATAGGCGTCAAAACCTTCGTCGGCGACGCGCACACTGAGCCCTGGGTACTTCGGGTTCATCACAGCTTGCTGCATAAACATTCTTAACCCTTGATGCAATCGACGGTGTAACGACGGCCACTGCCATCATCTTCGTGTTGCAGCCCATGAACATCGGCGACAAAACCGGGGAAACTGCTATCGAACGTGCGGGCAAATGCCAGGTAGTCGATGATTGAACGCGTTGATTCAGTAAAGCGCTCGCCGGGCATTATCAATGGAATGCCCGGTGGATAAGGCACCAGCATTACGGCTGCGATGCGTCCTGGCAAGGCATCGATGGATACCGCTTCAACTTCGCCTCTGACCAGTTGGTCGTAGGCATCGGCGGGTTTCATCGCGATCTGCGGCAATACTGTGTACATGCGCTTGAGATGCTTGGCGGTGGCGTTGCTACGGTAACAGCTGTGCAACTGGTCGCAAAGATCGCGCAGGCCCAAGCCCTGATAACGTACCGGCCCCTGGGCGTACACCGAGGGCAAACAACTGGCCAGGCTGACGTTGGCATCGTAACTGCGCTTGAACTCCAGCAACTCGGTGAGCAAGGTGCTCCACTTGCCTTTGGTGATCCCCATGGAAAACAACACGAGGAACGAATAAAGCCCGGTTTTTTCCACCACGAGGCCGCGCTCCCAGAGAAACTTGCTGACCACCGCGGCGGGAATCCCACAATCGCTCAAGGCGCCACCTGCATTGAGGCCAGGCATCACCAGGGTGACTTTGATCGGGTCCAGCAAGACATAATCTTCAGCCACATCGCCAAAGCCGTGCCAATCATCCTGGGGATGCAATAGCCAGTCCGCCGTGGCAACGCGGTCGATACCCGCCACCGATTGTGGCTGCCAGATCGAAAACCACCAATCCTCGGCAGCGATATGCTGGCGCAGGTTGGCCAGCGCGCGGCGGAAACTCAGGGCCTCGTCGAACATTTCCTGCAACAGCGAGCGCCCGGCGGGGCCTTCCATCATCGCCGAAGCGACATCCAGCGAAGCGATGATGCTGTATTGCGGTGAAGTCGAGATGTGCATCATGAAGGCTTCGTTGAAACGGTCACGGTCCAGCTGCCGTGCGCCGCCATCCTGCACATGAATCATCGATGCCTGGCTGAATGCGGCCAGCAGTTTGTGGGTGGAGTGGGTGGTAAATACCAGCGGGCTGTCCGGTGTGCGCGAGGTGCCCATGCCATAGCGCCCGGCGAAAAACTCGTGAAATGCCGCATAGGCATACCAGGCTTCGTCGAAGTGCAGCACCTCTACGCTATTACCCAATTGCTGCTTGATCAGTTCGGCGTTGTAGCACAGGCCGTCGTAGGTGGAATTGGTCACCACCGCCAGCTTCACCTTGGGTGGCCGGCCATATGCCAACGGGCTGGCGTCGATCTTGGCGCGGATTGATTCGGGGCTGAATTCACTCAAGGGGATCGGGCCGATGATCCCCAGTTCGTTGCGCTCCGGGCACAGATACAGCGGGATCGCGCCGGTCATGATGATCGAGTGCAGCACTGACTTGTGGCAGTTGCGGTCCACCAACACCAGGTCGTCGCGACCGACCATGGAATGCCAGACGATCTTGTTGGCGGTGGAGGTGCCATTGATGACGAAGAAGGTATGGTCGGCGCCAAAGTTGCGCGCGGCGCGGGCCTCGGCTTCGGCCAGGGGCCCGGTATGATCGAGCAGCGAGCCCAGTTCAGGGACAGAAACAGACAAGTCCGAGCGCAGGGTGTTCTCCCCGAAGAACTGGTGAAACGCCTGCCCCACCGGGCTTTTACGATACGCCACGCCACCGCCATGGCCAGGGGTGTGCCAGGAATAATTGGAATCGGCGGTGTGCTGCACCAAGGCCTTGAAGAACGGCGGTAACAGGCCGTCCAGGTAAGTGCGGGCAGAGCGGGCGACCTGGCGCGCCAGGAACGGCACGGTGTCTTCGAACAGATAAAGAATGCCGCGTAGCTGGTTAAGCTCGCTCATCGCATCGGCCGGCGCGTTTTCAAGGGTGACTTGCTCACCCAGGGCAAAGATCGGCAGGTTGGGTGCCCTTACCCGCGCCAGGCGGATCAGCTCGACCATGTTTTGCAGCAGGTGGGTATTTTCCCCGGCGCCTTCTGCTGCGATCAACATGCACGCCAAACCATGATGGGTGGAGGCCACCAACCGCCCTTCGGCGTAATCCACCGCAGAAAATATACTGAAGCCCTCTTGTTCCAACTCCCTGGCGATGCCTCGAACCCGGTCACCGGCAACGGTGTCGGCCTTGATGTCACGGTGCACGATAAGAATAGGGAACTTGAGGTCTTTGTACATGAGCGCTCTTACTCCGGAGGGCTTTGCACTCAGGGTAGAAGCTGGAAGCGAATGTGGCGAATGAAGATTTGGCAGCCCATCAAGATCAACTGCACTGCCCCGTGCTTATTGTTGTGTCAATTGAGTCCACAACGCCGGCGCACCCGCCGCCTTGGCAATCGCTTCCAACCGCGCCACGTGCTCGGCCAGGTCCTGCTCGCTGGCGCGGATGATTGGCGTCGGCTTGCGATCGGCCGGCAGGCGGCGGATTTCCGAAGGGCGATTGCCGGAGCCTTCCGCCGAACCACTGCCATCGGACGCATTACCAGCCAGGGACAGGCTGGTTTGCCCGCCGGTCATGGTCAGGTAAACGTCGGCCAGGATCTCGGAGTCGAGCAAGGCGCCGTGCAGCTCACGGCCGGAGTTATCGACGCCATAGCGTTTGCACAAGGCATCGAGGCTGTTGCGCTGGCCCGGGTGACGCTCACGGGCCATCATCAAGGTATCGAGGATGGTGCAGTGCTGGGAAATGTCCGCACGGTCCGTCTGCCCCATCAGGGCAAATTCGTTGTTGATGAAGCCGATGTCGAACGCTGCGTTATGGATGATCAACTGGGCGCCGTTGATGAACTCGAAGAACTCATCGGCCACTTCAGCAAAGCGCGGCTTGCCCTTGAGGAACTCGTCGGTGATGCCGTGGACGCCGATCGCGCCTTCGTCACTGTCACGATCCGGTTGCAGGTAAACGTGGAAGTGGCGGCCGGTCAACCGGCGCCCCATCAGTTCGACGCAGCCGATTTCGATGATCCGGTGACCATCGGTCACCGGCATGCCGGTGGTTTCGGTATCGAGTACAACAGATCGGATGGCCATCAGGGTTCAGCTCTCAACGGTGTGGTGTGCAATGTGATGTGGTGAATCAAAGGGCGCGATGTTAACACGTGGGCTGATTCAGCTCTGCTTGTAGCCGCGCACTTCATCCACACCACGATTGGCCAACTGGTCGGCGCGTTCGTTGCCAGGGTGGCCGATGTGCCCACGCACCCATTTCCAGGTGATGTCGTGACGGTTGCATTGCTCATCGAGCAATTGCCACAGGTCGGCATTCTTGACCGGCTCCTTGGCCGCCGTCTTCCAACCGCGCTTCTTCCAGTTGACCATCCACTCGTTGATGCCCTTCATCACGTATTGCGAGTCGGTCACCAGCAGCACGTTGCAGCGCCGCTTGAGTTCTTCCAGGCCACGAATAGCGCCCATCAGCTCCATGCGGTTATTGGTGGTGTTGGCTTCACCGCCCCACAGTTCCTTCTCCACGCCCTTGCACACCAGCAAGGCGCCCCAACCGCCGGGGCCGGGGTTGCCCTTGCAGGCGCCATCGGTGAAGAGTTCTACGCTATCGGTCATCGGTTGTATCCATCAAAACGGGCTGGCGGTAATCGACCGACAGTATCCCGAGGCCGGACAAATCGGCCTGAAATCAAAAAAGGGTTCAGCGTTCGCTTTGCTTGCGGTTGACCTTGGCCATCGGCATCGGCACGAGCTTGCCAATGGGCTGGCGCGCAACCTGACGCACCGGCCGCAACCCGACCACGATCTTGCGCGCTACCAGTAGATAGAAGCCGCCGCCGGATAATTGCCAGGCACCCGCACGGCGTTCCCAGCCGGCCAGGCGGCCCTGCCACTTGGCTGTTGCAAGCGGCGGACGATAGCACCCGAAGCGACGTTTCTCCAGCGCAAAGCCCAGCAGGTTCAGCCAGTCTCCCACCCGCGATGGCGAGATGCAGCGCGCCTGACGCAGGCCATCACGGGCGAACACACGGCGCAAGCCCCAGCTGCTCCAGGGGTTGATACCGACAATCAGCAAATGGCCACCTGGGCGCACGCTGCTCGCGGCTTCGCGCAGCAACCCATGGGGCGACAGGCAGAAATCCAGGCCATGCTGCAGCACTACCACATCAGCGGCGTGCTCGCTCAAGGGCCAGGCCTGTTCCTCACAGACGATTTCCACCCCCGGTAGCGGCGCGCCCAGGCGAACATTGCGTTGCACCTGAGGCGCCGAAGGCGGCGTCTGGGCCGAGGGGCCGTAATGCACCAGATAGCCGCCAAAGAACCGGCCCAGCTCGTCGTCGAGCATACGCCGCTCTTCGTCCAGCAGAAATTGCCCAATCGGCCCGGACAACCATTCACGAGCCGAACTGATCAGGGCCAGCCACTCAGGATCGGCCTGGGCGAACGCTTTATCAGTCATTGCATTCTCCAACTCGCCTAGACGTTCTAAGATGCACCAATGTGTTCAGCTTGGCGAATCGAAGAATGATACAGATCAGTGCCCTACCCGCCTTCACCGACAACTACATCTGGTTGTTACAAGACCCTTCCACCCTGCGCTGCGCCGTAGTCGACCCGGGCGATGCCGCGCCGGTGCTGGCCTGGCTCAAGCACAACACCGAGTGGACCCTCAGCGATATCCTGGTCACCCACCATCACCATGATCATGTGGGCGGTGTCGAGCAACTGAAAAATACCACCGGCGCCAAGGTTTACGGCCCGGCCAATGAAAAGATTCCGGCGCGGGATGTAGCCCTGCACGACAATGACCGCATCAACGTGCTGGGCTGGGACTTCGACGTGTACGCCGTGCCGGGGCACACGCTGGGGCATATCGCCTTTTATCACCAGGGCGTGTTGTTGTGTGGCGATACGCTGTTCGCTGCCGGCTGCGGCCGCCTGTTCGAGGGCACGCCGGAGCAGATGCATGCCTCCCTGCAGCGCCTGGCCGCCCTGCCTGCCGATACACTTGTGTACTGCACCCATGAATACACACAAAGCAACCTAAAGTTTGCCCAGGCCGTTGAACCGGACAACACCGATATCGCCGAACGGGTGGAAAATGTTGCCCAACTCCGCGCCCGTGGCGAGATCACGCTGCCTTCGAGCCTGGCGCTGGAAAAACTCACGAATCCCTTTTTGCGCACCGCTGAAACATCCGTTAAACAAAAAGCGGACGAACGGAATGGCCGCGACAACCGCTCTGGGGCCGAGGTGTTTGCTAGCTTGAGGGCTTGGAAAGATAAGTTCTAAGAGGATGCAATCTGATACGTAATTTCTGAATGGTTGACCGGAACCAAAGCGCTTTCTAGAATCGCCCGACATTTTTGCCCGGAACTTACTTCCAGCCAATGTCGTCATCTATTCGTAAATCCATTTCTTCAGACGCATTGACCCGCCTGGCTCAAGCCGTGGCGGTGGCCGTTTCCGCAACTCTGGCGGGCTGCCAATCGACTAATTACGCTGCACAATCCACCGTGCAACCCAAACCCAATCTTGCTGCCAAGATCAAGCAAAAACCTATTTGGCTATCAGAGAAGCCCAGCCCCGAAGTGCCCCAGGATGTCTGGGAACGCATGCGTCGGGGCTTTCAATTGCAGGACGGTGTAGGCGTCAACCCACGCATCGAGCAACAGCGTCTGTGGTTCGCCAGCAACCCGTCCTTTCTGGAGAACGCCGGTGAACGCGGCAGCCTCTACATTCATTACATCGTCGAACGCCTTGAAGAACGCAACATGCCTCTGGAGCTGGCCCTGCTGCCAGTGATTGAAAGTGCCTACAACCCGATGGCTTATTCGCGCAGCGATGCGGTCGGCTTGTGGCAGTTCATTCCCTCCACCGGGCGCTACTTCAACCTGCGCCAGACCCGTGCCTACGACGGCCGCCGCGACATCACCGCCTCCACCACCGCCGCCCTGGACTATCTGACGCGTCTGCATGACATGTTCAACGGCGACTGGCTGCTGGCCCTGGCGGCTTATAACGCCGGCGAAGGTACGGTCAGCCGGGCGATCGAGCGCAACGAAAAGCTCGGCCTGCCCACCGATTACTGGAACCTGCCCCTGCCCCAGGAAACCAAGGACTATGTGCCCAAGTTCCTGGCCCTGTCCCAGGTGGTTCTGGCGCCAGAGGCCTACGGCGTCAACCTGAACCCGATTGCCAACACGCCGTACTTCGAAGTGGTTGAAGTCAAGCAAAGCATGGACCTGTCACGGGTTGCCGCGTTGGCCGAGATCGACGAAGACGAACTGTTCCAGCTCAACCCGGCCCTGAAACAACGCACCACCCTGGACGGCCCCCAGCATTTGCTGGTGCCGACCTCCAAGGCGCAGCTGCTCACCAGCACCCTTTCGACGATGAAGCCGGAAGAATTGCTGAGCATGCGCCCCAAGAAGCCGGTGTTCGACGAAGTCGAGACCAAGTCGGTGGCCGGGCGTACCCGCAGCTACAAGGTGCGCAGTGGCGATAACCTTACCTTGATCGCCAAGGCCAACAAGGTCGACGTGCATGACCTGCAACGCTGGAACAAGCTCAACGGCCAGGCACTCAAGGTCGGCCAGACCCTGGTGATGCAGGATACCCGCAAGGCCGTCGCTAAAAAACCGGTGCAGTACAAGGTCAAGAAAGGCGACTCGTTGTACATGGTCGCCAAGCGTTTCAACGTTGAGATGCAACATCTCAAGCGTTGGAACCCACGCACCGGCCAGGCACTGAAACCGGGGCAAATGCTGGTGGTGTCGGGGCCAAGATAAGGCCCTCAAGAACACCGAGGAGCTAATGTAGGAGGGGGCTTGCTCCCGATAGCGATGTGTCAGCCAGCCTGGTATTGACTGACACACCGCTATCGGGAGCAAGCCCCCTCCCACATCGGCCTATAGCCAATTTCAAGATGCTTTTTCCAACCGGAACAAGCTGTTACTGTACCGATCATAAAGCCCAAGCCGCCTGGATCGGATCTCTGACTTGAAGCGTCCTCTCCTTCTACTAACAAGTCTGGCCTTGAGCTTTGCTGCGAACGCGACGATTACCGAGAGCCACGGTTACGCGCAGTTCGGCTCACTCAAGTACCCGGCCAAATTCACCCATTACGATTGGGTAAACCCTGCAGCGCCCAAAGGCGGCACACTGCGGGTTATGGCCTTTGGCACCTTCGACACGCTCAACCCCTATACCTTCAAGGGCACCAGCCCGGTTTCCACCGGCAATTTCCTGCAATACGGCGTCAATGAGCTGAACGAACCCTTGATGGTCGGCACCGGCCAGTACGCGCCGTCGGGCGACGAGCCCACTTCCAGCTATGGCCTGATTGCCCAGTCGGTGGAATACAGCGAGGACCGCAGTTGGGTGGTGTTCAACCTGCGCCCCGAAGCGCGCTTTCACGACGGCAAGCCGATCACCGCCGCAGACGTGGCGTTTTCCTATCGCACGCTGTTGACCGAAGGCCATCCGCAATACCGTACGAGCCTGCAGGAAGTGGCCCGGGTCGATATTCTCAACCGCCACCGCATCCGTTTTGTATTCAAGCGCGCGGGCAACCCGTTGCTGATCCTGCGCCTGGGCGAACTGCCGGTGCTGCCCCAACACTATTGGAAGGACCGTGACTTCAAGGCCACCACCTTCGAGCCGCCGCTGGGCAGTGGACCGTACCGCATCACCAAGGTCGCCCCCGGGCGGCAGTTGGTGTTTGAACGGGTCAAGAATTACTGGGGCAAGGACCTGCCGGTCAACCGAGGCTTCTACAACTACGACAAGGTCGAGGTAGAGTTCTATCGCGACAGCGACGTGGCTTTTGAAGCCTTCAAGGCTGGTGAATTCGACATTTACATCGAGCATCAGGCCAAGAACTGGGCCACGGGCTACAACTTCCCGGCGGTCAATCGTGGCGATGTGATCAAGGCGCAGATTGCCCACCAGATCCCCACCCAGAGCCAGGGCCTGTTCATGAATACCCGGCGGCCCGCCTTCAGCCAGGCCAAGGTCCGCGAAGCCCTGGGGTTGATGTTCGACTTCGAGTGGACCAACCGCACCCTGTTCAGCAGCGCCTACAAGCGTTCGGTGAGCTATTACCCCAACAGCGAATTCTCGGCCACCGGCCTGCCCGTGGGCCATGAGTGGCTGATGCTCTCACCCTATCGCGACCAACTGCCGGCCGCACTGTTTACCCAGCCGTTCAGCCTGCCGCAGACCGACGGTCGCGGTATCCCCCGCGACACGCTGCGGCGCGCCCTGACACTGCTCGGCGAAGCCGGCTGGAAACTGTCGGGCCAACGCCTGCTCAACAAGGATGGGCAACCGCTGCGCCTGGAGATCCTGCTGGTCAACCCGAACCTTGAGCGCATCCTGCAACCTTATGTCGAAAATCTGACCCGCATCGGCATCGACGCCCGCTTGCGCACCGTCGACCGGGCACAGTACAAACAGCGCCTCGATCAATTCGATTTCGACATGATTCTGATGACCCTCAACCAGACCTTGAGCCCGGGTCTGGAGCAGTGGCAGTACTTTCACTCCAGCCAGGCCACGATCAAAGGCAGCAAGAACTACGCCGGCATCACCAACCCGGTGGTCGACCATCTGTTGGATCAACTGCTGGCGGCGCAGACCCGCGAAGAACAACTGGCGGCCGGCCGCGCCCTGGACCGCGTGCTGCTGTGGCAGCACTACAGCATTCCCAACTGGTACCTCAACTATCATCGCCTGGCGTACCGCAACCGGTTCGCCTTCGTTACCACGCCGCCCTATAGCCTGGGCCTGAGTGCGTGGTGGCTGAAAGCTTCGGAGAAAGCCCAATGATGTCTTTGCGTACTACCCTGCTCGCCAGCCTGTTGCTGTGCACCGCGGCCCAAGCCGCCCCGCAACACGCGCTGACCCTCTACAACGAGCCCCCCAAGTACCCCGCCGACTTCAAGCATTTCGACTACGTCAACCCCGACGCCCCCAAAGGCGGCACCTTCCGCGAATCGGCCATGGGCGGCTTCGACAGCCTCAACCCCTACATCAGCAAGGGTGTGCCGGCGGATAACCTGCCTTTGATCTACGACACCCTGGCCATGCAAAGCCTGGACGAGCCCATTACCGAATACGGGCTGGTGGCGGGCAAAATCGAAAAAGCCCCGGACAACAGCTGGGTGCGTTTCTACCTGCGCCCCGAAGCGCGCTTCCACGATGGCCATCCGATGCGCGCCGAGGACGTGGTGTTTACCTTCCAGACCCTGATCAAGGACGGTAACCCGCTTTATCGCAACTACTACGCCGATGTCGACGAAGTGGTGGCCGAAGACCCGTTGCGTGTGCTGTTCAAGTTCAAGCGCACCAACAACCGCGAATTGCCGCTGATACTCGGGCAGTTGCCGGTACTGCCCAAGCACTGGTGGGCGACCCGCGACTTTTCCAAGGGCAACCTGGAAGCTCCCCTGGGCAGCGGGCCTTACCAAGTGGCGCAGGTCAAACCCGGACGCATGATTCGCTACGAGCGGGTCAAGGACTACTGGGCCAAGGACCTGCCGGTCAACAAGGGTTTCTACAATTTCGACACCCGCATCACGGATTACTACCGTGACAGCACCGTGTCCCTGGAGGCATTGAAGGCCGGGCAGTTCGATTACTGGCTGGAGTTCAGCGCAAAGAACTGGGCCAACGCCTACAACATTCCAGCGGTGACCCAGGGCCGACTGATCAAGGAAGAGATTCCCAACGGCAACCCCACCGGCATGCAGGGCTTTGTGTTCAATATGCGCAAGCCGATGTTCCAGGATGTGCGCGTGCGCAAGGCCATCAGCCTGTTGCTGGATTTCGAATGGAGCAATAAGCAGCTGTTCAACGGCGCGTACACCCGAACCCGCAGCTATTTCGAAAACTCGGAAATGGCCGCCACCGGTTTACCTGGCCCGGATGAACTGGCGATCCTTGAGCCTTTGCGCGACAAGATCCCGCCCGAAGTCTTCACTCAGGCGTTCGAACCTTCCAAAACCGACGGCAGCGGCATGATCCGCACCCAGCAGCGTGAGGCTTACCAACTGCTGCAAGAGGCAGGCTGGAAGATCGTCGACGACAAGATGGTCGATACCACCGGCAAGCCGGTGACTATTGAATTCCTGCTGGCCCAGACCGAATTCGAACGCATCCTGCTGCCGTTCAAGCGCAACCTGTCCGACCTGGGCATCGACCTGGTGATTCGCCGAGTGGATGTCTCGCAGTTCGTCAACCGCCTGCGCTCACGGGATTTCGACATGCTGGTGGGCAGCTTCCCACAGTCCACCTCGCCCGGTAACGAGCAGCGCGAATTCTGGAAATCCTCCAGCGCCGACAAGCCCGGCAGCCGTAACTACATGGGTCTCAAGGATCCGGCCGTTGACCAACTGGTCGAAGAGCTGATCGATGCCGGCTCGCGCCAAAGCCTGATTGCCCACGCCAGGGCGCTCGACCGCGTACTCCAGTTTGGTTACTACGTGGTGCCCAACTGGCACATCAAGACCTTCCGCGTGGCGTACTGGGACCACTTGGGTCATCCCAAGGTCTCGCCACGCTACGACGTGGGCACGGCCACCTGGTGGGCCAAACCCGATGTCAAACCGGCGGTCTCCCTGGACACCACACAAAACGCCGATGCGGCGAGCGGAGGCGATTGAATGCTGGCCTATATTGTTCGCCGCCTGTTGCTGATCATTCCCACGCTGTTCGGGATTCTGCTGATCAATTTCGTCATCATCCAGGCCGCCCCCGGCGGGCCGGTGGAGCAAATGATCGCCAAGCTGGAAGGCTTCGACGGCGCCACCAGCCGCATTGCCGGGGGCGGGGCCGAAGTCGCGGTGGCCGGCTCCAGCTACCGTGGCGCCCAAGGCCTGGACCCGGCGCTGATCAAGGAAATCGAAAAGATGTACGGCTTCGACAAATCGGCGCCGGAACGCTTGTGGATCATGGTCAAGAACTACGCCCGGCTGGATTTTGGCGACAGTTTTTTTCGTGACGCCAAGGTCATCGACCTGATCAAGGAAAAGATGCCGGTGTCCATTTCCCTCGGGTTATGGAGCACCCTGATCATGTACCTGGTGTCGATCCCTCTGGGGATCGCCAAGGCCACGCGACACGGCAGCCACTTCGATGTGTGGACCAGCTCGGCCATCATCGTCGGCTATGCGATTCCGGCGTTCCTGTTTGCGATCTTGCTGATCGTGGTGTTTGCCGGCGGCAGTTATTTCGACTGGTTCCCCTTGCGCGGGCTGACCTCCAACAACTTCGACGAGTTGAGCGTTGGCGGCAAGATCCTCGATTACTTCTGGCACCTGGCGCTGCCTGTCACCGCACTGGTGATCGGCAACTTCGCGACCATGACCCTGCTGACCAAGAACAGCTTTCTCGACGAGATCAACAAGCAATACGTGGTCACCGCCAAGGCCAAAGGGCTGACCAACCACCGCGTGCTCTACGGCCACGTCTTCCGCAATGCGATGCTGCTGGTGATCGCCGGCTTCCCCTCGGCGTTCATCGGCATCTTCTTTACCGGCTCGCTGCTGGTGGAGGTGATCTTCTCCCTCGACGGCCTGGGCCTGATGAGCTTTGAAGCGGCCATCAACCGCGACTATCCGGTGGTATTCGGCACGCTGTTTATCTTCACCCTGCTGGGACTGGTCGTGAAACTGATCGGTGACCTCACCTATACCCTGGTCGATCCGCGTATCGACTTCGCCAGCCGGGAGCATTGAGATGAACCTGTCCCCCCTCAATCGCCGCCGGTTCGAGCGGTTCAAGGCCAACAAACGTGGCTGGTGGTCGCTGTGGCTGTTCCTGATCCTGTTCGGGCTGAGCCTGGGCGCCGAGCTGATCGCCAACGACAAACCCCTGGCCGTACATTACGACGGCGACTGGTATTTCCCGGCGCTCAAGCGCTACCCCGAGACCACCTTCGGCGGCGAATTCCCCCTGGAAGCCAACTACAAGAGCCCGTATATCCAGGAACTGCTCAAGGCCAAGGACGCCTGGACCTTGTGGGCGCCGATCCCGTTCAGCTACCAGAGCATCAACTACGACCTGAAGGTCCCCGCCCCTGCGCCCCCTTCAAGCGTGAACCTGCTGGGTACCGATGACCAGGGGCGTGACGTGCTGGCGCGGGTGATCTACGGCTTTCGCGTATCGGTGCTGTTTGCCCTGACCCTGACCGTGCTCAGCTCGATCATCGGCGTGATTGCCGGCGCGTTGCAGGGGTTCTATGGCGGCTGGGTCGACCTGGCCGGGCAGCGCTTTCTGGAGATCTGGTCGGGGCTGCCGGTGCTCTACCTGCTGATCATCCTCGCCAGTTTCGTGCAGCCCAACTTCTGGTGGCTGCTGGGGATCATGCTGCTGTTTTCCTGGATGAGCCTGGTGGATGTGGTGCGCGCCGAGTTCCTGCGCGGGCGCAACCTTGAGTACGTGCGCGCAGCGCGGGCGCTGGGCATGCAGAACGGCGCGATCATGTTCCGCCATATCCTGCCCAATGCGATGGTCTCGACCATGACCTTTCTGCCGTTCATCCTTACCGGCGCCATCGGCACCCTCACCGCCCTGGATTTCCTTGGCTTCGGCCTGCCGGCGGGTTCGCCGTCGCTGGGTGAATTGGTGGCCCAGGGTAAATCCAACCTGCAAGCGCCGTGGCTGGGCATGAGTGCCTTTGCCGTACTGGCGATCATGTTGAGCCTGCTGGTGTTTATCGGCGAGTCCGCTCGCGATGCGTTCGACCCGAGGAAATGAGATGAATCCGGACAATCTGATCGAAATCCGTGACCTCAGTGTCGAGTTTGTCACCGGTGAACATCACCACCGCGTGGTCAACCAGGTGAGTTTCGACATCAAACGGGGTGAGACCCTGGCGCTGGTCGGCGAAAGCGGCTCCGGAAAGTCGGTAACGGCCCACTCGATCCTGCGGCTGCTGCCCTACCCGTTGGCGCGACACCCGAGCGGCACTATCGAATACGCCGGGCAAGACCTGCTGACCCTTAAAGAAAAGACCCTGCGGCATATTCGCGGCAACCGCATTGCAATGATCTTTCAGGAGCCGATGACCTCGTTGAACCCGCTGCACTCCATCGAGAAGCAGATCAACGAAGTACTCGGCCTGCACAAGGGCCTGACGGGCAAGGTCGCTACCCGGCGCACCCTGGAGTTGCTGGAGCTGGTGGGCATCCCCGAACCGCACAAACGCCTCAAGGCGCTGCCCCACGAATTATCCGGTGGCCAGCGCCAGCGGGTGATGATCGCCATGGCGTTGGCCAATGAGCCGGAGCTGCTGATCGCCGATGAGCCGACCACGGCCCTGGATGTCACCGTGCAGTTGAAGATCCTGGAGTTGCTCAAGGAGTTGCAGGCGCGGCTGGGCATGGCGCTGTTGCTGATCAGCCACGACCTCAACCTGGTGCGACGCATCGCCCATCGCGTGTGCGTGATGCAGCAAGGTTGCATCGTGGAGCAGGCCGAGTGCGAAACATTGTTCCAGTCGCCCCAGCACCCCTACACCCAGGAATTATTGGCAGCAGAGCCCAGCGGCGGCCCGGCCGGCAATGAGGTCGGCCCAGCGTTGCTGGAAGTAGACGACCTGAAAGTCTGGTTCCCGATCAAGAAGGGCTTTTTGCGCAACACCGTGGATTACGTCAAGGCGGTGGACGGCATCAATTTCAGCCTGCCCCAGGGGCAAACCCTGGGCATCGTCGGTGAAAGTGGCTCGGGCAAGTCCACCCTGGGCCTGGCGATTTTGCGCCTGATCGGCAGCAAGGGCGGGATACGCTTCGAAGGCCAGCAACTGGACACGCTTACCCAGCAACAGGTGCGCCCGTTGCGCCGGGAAATGCAGGTGGTGTTCCAGGACCCATTCGGCAGCCTGAGCCCGCGCATGTGCGTCAGCGAAATCGTCGGCGAGGGCTTGCGCATCCACAAGATGGGCACGCCTGACGAGCAGGAAGCAGCGATTATCGCAGCGCTCAGGGAAGTGGGCCTGGACCCCGAATCCCGTCATCGCTACCCCCACGAATTCTCCGGTGGCCAACGCCAACGTATCGCCATCGCCCGCGCCCTGGTGCTCAAGCCGCGCCTGATTTTGCTGGACGAGCCCACCTCCGCCCTGGACCGCACGGTACAACGCCAGGTGGTTGAGTTGCTGCGCGGCTTGCAGGCCAAGTACAACCTGACGTACCTGTTTATCAGCCATGACCTGGCGGTGGTGAAGGCGCTCAGCCACCAACTGATGGTGGTCAAGCAAGGCCAGGTGGTGGAGCAAGGCGATGCCAAGGCGATTTTTGCCGACCCACAACATGCCTACACCCGCCAGTTGCTCAAGGCCGCCTTTTTGGTACCTGCCTGACATCACATCAAGGCTGACGCCACGGGCGGTGTGTGTAAAGATCAGCCCTCGATCTCTCAAGGGATGGAACCACCGCCATGTCGCTGAACACCACTGCCCGCCCCGCTCAGGCGCCTTGTTTCTGGCGTGACGAACGCGTGCCGTTTATCGAGGCGCGCACCATTGCCGACGGGCGCAAGGTTACCTATACCCGGCACGCCCATGAGCACTTTTCCATCGGTGCGATCACCACCGGGCGCAGCTATTACCACTACGGCACACAAACGTTCGAGATCAGCGCTGGCACCGTGGTGCTGATGAACCCCGGCGACGTGCACGCCTGTAACCCTATCCAGAATGAGCATTGGTCCTATCATATGCTCTACCTGGATACACCCTGGCTGACCGACCTGCAGCACCAGTTGGGTTTCAGCACCGACCAGGGTTATCGCCCGTTCAGCACCCCCTATACCCGAGACGTCTCGCTGTATAACGGCTTATTGGCGTTGTACCGACTGTTGGTGGATGAGCAGGCCGAACTGCTGCACAAACAGAGCGCGCTGGTAGGTTACTTCAGCGAAGTCCAGCAGCGTTTGAACCCGTCGCTTACGCCGATACGAGAGGTCAATCACAAGCTGGAGCGTGCGGCGGACTTCATCCGTGAACACTGCACCGAGGCGTTGAAGCTGGAGGACATTTGCCTGGCGGCCGAGCTGTCGCCGTCGTACCTGATTCGCGCGTTCAAGCAATATTACGGGCTGACACCCCATGCCTTCCTGGTCAATCGCCGTATCCAGTTCGCCCGCGCTCGATTGCGCGACGGCGAACTGATTGCCGATGTCGCCCTGGCCGCAGGCTTTGCCGACCAGGCGCACTTCCAGCGCACGTTCAAACAACACTTTGCCGCCACGCCCGGGCAGTACCGCGAGAACCTCAAGCCATCAGCAAATAACCCACACTGGCCACCAGCAACGCGGCCATTGAGCGGTTGAACAGGCGCACGCCCTGCGGGTTGTTCAAGTAGCGACGCAAGAACGTCCCGGCATACGCCCAGCACGCCACCGACAGGTAGCAAATCACCAGGTAAAGCGCCGCAAACAGCCATACCTGCCCCGCATCGCCATCGGCCACGAACAACCCCATCCCGGCCACGCAGGCCAGCCAGGCTTTGGGGTTGAGCCATTGCATGATCGCGCCGTACAGCATCGATGGCGCGGTAGCGGCGCCTTCAGCGTCAAGGCGACCGTCATCCATCGCCAGTTTCCAAGCCATATACAACAGGAAAGCCACCCCGCCCCACTGGATTACCTGAGTCAGTATCGGCCAGCGCACCAGCACTTCATGCAGCCCCAGGCCGATCAGTACCAGCAGTAAAGTGAAGCCGACTGCCGCGCCGAACACATGTTTCTGGCTGGCGGCAAAGCCAAAGCGTGCACCGCTGCTCAGGGCAACCACGTTGACCGGGCCAGGGGTAATGGAGGTGGCCAGGGCGAAAGCAGCCATGGAAATGATCAAGCTCATTGCAGTCCCTTCTTGTTAAGTCAAACACAGGTGACTTCACGGTAAAGGCTCTGACACTACGGATATTGAACAAAATGCCCCTTGGCGAACATTTGTGGTGATTCTGTAAAGGCGTGATTCCAGACCACCTATCTCGGTTAAGGTAAGCGCCCTTTGGCCTTGACTCACTCTTCATGTCAACACTCAAGCACCTGCTGGTACTGCTCCCGCTGATCATCATGTCCCAGTCTGCCCACGCCCAGCCCGGCGCTGTGCGTTGGCAGCCGTGCACCAACAGCCCCTTCGACAATTGGTTTGACGCTGAGCCACCGGAGGATCTGCTGTGCGGCTATGTTGAGGCGCCTTTGGGATATTCGGGCAACGCCAAGGCGGACAAGGTACGACTCGCGCTGACCCGCTTGCCTGCCACCAGCGTCAAACAGGGCAGCGTAGTGGTGATCAGCGGGGGGCCGGGTCTGCCCGGGATCAACCCCTTCCTGGCCGATGACGACACCGTGGCCAGGCTCACGCGCTCCTACGACATTATCGGCTACGACCCGCGAGGCGTGGGGCAGTCAACACCGAAGATTTCCTGTGCCTTGCCCGAGCGGGACGAAAAAACGGTCATCGACGAAAACGACGCTGGCGCCTTGGAAGCCCAGGTCCGCAAAACCCTGGCCGCCTGCATCGAACATACAGGCGCAAAGGTCTTGCAGCACATGGGCACCGACGACGCGGTCAATGACCTTGATGTGATCCGGGCTGCGTTGGGCGAACCCGGTTTAACCGCAGTAGCCTACTCCTACGGCACCCAGGTCGCGGCACTGTATGCCGAACGTTTTCCAGCGCAAACCCGTGCATTGGTGCTGGACGGTGTGGTGGACGTTTCAGAGGACGATTACACCCAGCTACTGAATCAGGCTCGCGGCTACCAGCAAACCTTCAAACGCTTTGCAGCGTACTGCGCAAAAAACCGTGACTGCCCTTTACCGTCCGATGAGGCGGGAGCGACCAAGGCGTTTCATCAACTATTACGCCAGGTATACGACACAGCCTTGATCACGCCCGATGGGGACGAAGTGACCGCCGACGACCTATTGACCACCACTCAAGCGCTGCTGCTGTGGTCCGACCGCTGGCCCGAGCTGATGGCTTTGTTGCACAAGGCCAACGATGGGATCGCCGATGAACAGGTAGCCGGGCTGATTGACGAAAACGTCGGGGAAGATGCCGATGATGCCCTGAGCGTAATCTCTTGTGCAGACGTCGCAATCCCGGGTCGCGATGTTCAGTTATTGCGCAAGCAGAGACAGGCGATTCGAGAGGCCTCGCCCTTCACCAATTACCTGGCGGTGCAGCAGTCGGGCTTGGAACTGTGCGACCTGTGGCCATGGCGCGGCACACTTTCAGCCCACGTGCCGGTGGCCGCACCGAGCCTGCCACCGTTGCTGTTTGTCGGCCAGCGATTCGATCCGACTACGCCCTACATCAACGCGCGGCAGATGGCGAAATGGTTTAAAAGCCCACTGGTCACCCGTGAGGGAGACGGGCACACCCTGGTGCTCAACGGCATCGACCGCTGCGTGGACGAGGCTGTCGTCGACTATCTGCTGGCGCCTCGTGAGACCAGAACGGACAAGACCTGCCGCTAGCCAAGTGCCGAGTGGTGGGGCAAGAGCGTCTGGCTATCCGGTCGTCCCAACCGCCGGATCAAACCACCGCCGCCCGCTCGCGCACAAAGCGCGGCAACTGATCACCCGGCAATGCCTTGCTGAAATACCATCCCTGGATAAACAACTCAGGTCCCGTACTCAAGAACGCCAGTTGCTCGGCAGTCTCCACCCCCTCCACTACCACGCCCAGGTTCAACGCCTCACAAAACCGCAACATGCCGGTCAGCACCTGGGCGCCCTTGGGGTCGCGCTGGGCCACCACAAAACTGCGGTCGATCTTGATAAAGTCCACAGGAAACTGGTGCAGGTAACTCAACGCGGAAAACCCGGTGCCAAAATCATCGAGATACACTTTTGCTCCGGTGGCCTGCAGTTTATGGATGGTTTGGCGGGCGGCGGGAATATCGCTGACCAGCGCATCTTCGGTGATTTCCACCGACACTCGGCCATCGGCCTGGGCAAGAATTTCCACCAGGCGATCACCATAGGCGGCGTCCTTCAAGGTGGCACTGGAAATGTTGATGGTCATGGGCAGTTCAAAGCCGATCTTGCGCCACTTCTGATACTGGCGCACGGCCTGGGACGCCACCCACACGTCCACGTCCGGCATCAGCCTGGCTTGCGCCAGCCATTGCAGGAACTCCCAGGGTGAATGCACCGTGCCGTGGCTGTCCCGGGCGCGCATCAATGCCTCGCACCCGGTGCACAAGCCGGTACGGGTAGACACCTGGGGTTGGAATTCAAGGTAGAACTCGTAATCGCTGATCTGCTGGATCCGGCTCAATTCAACGGCCTGCCGCGCCAGGGTCCGGTGGGAGGCCATTACCGGGTCGAACTCCAGCAGGCGGCCTTTTTCTTCGAGGCCGCGAAAGGTCATGTCCAGAGACTTGAGGTAAACCGTGCCACCGTCGATGGACTGACGATGAATGGCCCGCACGTAGGGCGCATACACCAGCGTGCCCAAGCCCAACAGCAACACTTGCAGGGCCACAGCCGCCACGTCGCCATGGGTGCTGAGGTAGGCATTGAGCAGCACCGGCGCGGTAAACGGCACGCTGGCCACCGCCGGCGAGACCCAGCCCAATTGCACCACCGTCAATGCCACCATCGCGTTGAACGCCGGCACCAGTAGAAACGGTATGAACAAACGCGGGTTGAGGATGATCGGCAAGCCAAACAACAGCACCTCGCTGACGTTGAATAACGACAACGGCAAGCTGGCGATCGCCAGCAACCGCATGGAGTGGCTGCGGGAGAACACCAGGATCGCCAGCAGCAGGCACAAGGTAGCGCCCGATCCGCCGATAAACGCAAAACTGCCGAGCAGGCCGTTATTGAGCAGGTATTGGACCGGCTGCCCCGCCGCCAGCGCCGCACCATTAAGCACCACGGCCTGGTCCAGTACATCGAACAACGGCTGCATGGCATAGACGCCGTGAATGCCGAAGAACCACAGCAGCGAATTCATCAGCGTTACAAACAACCCAGTGCTGTAAGGCGATTGCAACGCATCGAGCACCCGGGGCCCCTGCAATTGCGCCACGTAGGGAATCAGCAACAGCAACGTCAGTATCATCACCAGTGACAACGCCGTGATCGCGCCAGGGATCACCATGTTGATGGTGCCCTTGAGGTTATGCCCAACCAGGTCTTCGTTGACCAGGCGTGTCCAGCGAAAACGGTGCAGCCAGGCAATGGCCGGCACATTGATCAAGGGCGAAGCGATGGCAATAAACAGCAGGAAGGTGGCCGACGCCCGGGGATACTCGCGCAATACGAACGTGGCAACCACCACGTGGGCCAGGCACAGGAAGGCGACCGGCAGCTGGGGCAGGCGATGCTGGATCGCCAACATGTAACCGATGGAGGCCGCAACCAGCAAGGGAATCACCGAGCTGATCTGGTTGTGCAACCCCGCCAGGAAACTCACTACCGGGGGGGCGAACCCCAACGCCTGGGCGCACTCGGACAGGATCAGGAATCCGGCGGATACCAACAGACACGGCAGTATCCACAACAACCCCTCGCGAATCGCACGCAACGACTCGGTGCTGGCCAAGGCCGCCAGGCGCTGGGTAAGGAAAAGTTTGAACAGCGTTTGCGCCATGAGCCGTCCTCTGCCCGTCACCTATTGCCGCTGGAAGCCAGGGCCGGAAACACACGCTAACGCTACACGCCCTGAGAGCAGGAGCGAAAGACTTTTGCCAGCCCGTACCGCGCTTCTTGGGATAAAACGCACGATAGCTGCACTTATTTCCCACCGAATTATCGAACTTTCTGACTTGAAGCAACCCCTAAGGCTATCTGAGTCGGTATCATCCGCGTCTGTCTGCGTGTTAAAGGATGTTACAACTTGCAAACCAGCAGGTACGCAGTCAGGGAATCAGGCCTGGAACGACAACAGGCACAAAGGAGAGAGCTTCATTATGCAAGACAAGCGGTCAAGCAACATGCGTCCCCTATTTGTCACCATTTTGCTGTGGTTGTGCAGTGTGGTGCTGCTGTTTGTAATCAAGAATGTCATTGAGCTGTTCACCGGGCCAGTCGCTGAAACCTGGGTTGACCTGGCATTGGTGCTAGTCGCTTACCTGATGTTCTTCTTGCTGGCGCCGTTGCAGAACTGGATGCGACGCAGAGCCCGAAAACGTGCGCGCCTTCACCCCAGCGCGCACTCAGGCGATTCCAAGTCCCGTCCTTCGCACTAAGGGCATGTCTTTGTCAGCACCCAGCGATACTTACCAGCTTGCCTTGGACAGGTTTTTGCGCGATCAGCCACATATCGCCGCTGAGCTGGACAGCCTCAACCCGTTGGCCGCCCAGGCCAGGGGGGAAACCCTGGCGCAGTATCGCGCCGAGCGCTTGCACGAAGCGTTCGAAGCCCACGCGGAGCAGCGACATCTGTTCGCCTGGGAACTGACCCTTGAACTAACGGCCGACTCCACCGAAACCTTCGAGGCCCAGCGCCGCGAAGTGCATAAAGAAGTCGCACAGATGGCCGGCATGGACTGGGTGGAGTATTGCCAGCTGCATGGCCTGGCGGTCTGACCTTTACCCTACAAGTACCAGCGTGGCCGGCTGCAGGCCATCACTTCGCGCAATTCGGCGAGTGTTACCGTTCGACGCTGCGGATCTATCGCCAACGCCGAATGTAATGCCGGCCAGCAGTGCCTGGGTAATTGCGCGGGCCGGGCCAGCCGGTCAGTGAAAGAGCGTGCGCCGATGCGCTGACCACTAGCCAGCTCATACACAATGCAGGCCATGCCGTATACCTCCGCAGCGCCGCTCAGCGCACCGCCGTCCAGTAATTCCGGGGCCGCGTAGGCGGGTGTCCAGGCATTGAAACGAGTACGGCTGACACTTGGCAAGCCCATCGCCTCGTGCGCCTGAGCATGCCCCAGGCCAAAATCGAACAAACATACGCCCTCCTCTCCCACCATGACGTTGGCGGGTTTCACATCGCCATGCAGGACGTTCTTCTGGTGGATGTAGGCCAAAGCATCAAGCAACTGCAGAGCGATGGGTTGCAGTTCCTGCCAGGGCAAACCATAGGGGCACTCCAGCAGCAGCCGGTCGAGGGTCACCCCTTGCAGCAGCTCCATGGTGAAAAACGCAATTTTGCTGTGGGTGTCGACCTCAAAGGAAAACACCCGTACCACACGGTCGTGCCGCAGGCTGCGGGCCAACGCAAACTCGCCGTACAACAGCACATGCGCGTCGGGGCACTGGGAAATGGACTCGCCCAGCAGCTTAAGTGCCACCCTGGAGCAAGGCTGGCCCAATTGCTCATGCAGCAGATCGCGCGCGCGGTACACCACGCCCATGCCGCCGCTGCCCAGGACGTGCTCAAGGTGATAACGCCCTGCCAGCAGACGGGATGGTGCAACCGTCAGGTTCAAGGTTGCACCACAACTGCGGTCAGGTCATCTCGCACCGGCCTGCGCAACGCCCCGGCGAATAATTGTTCCACCGCCTGCCGGGGCGTTCTCCTGCTCAACGCCCGTCCCACCTCGACATGGCTGAGGGTCTGATACAGGCCATCGCTGCACAACAGGAATACATCCCCAGGGCGAGTACTGAGCTCCAATACCTCAAGGTCCAAACGCGAGCGCGCACCAACGGCGCGGGTCAAGGCCCTGGCATCGGGGTGCGCCTGGGCTTGCGCCACGCTGATATGACGCTCGTCCATCAGGCGCCGCAGCAGCGAGTGATCCTTGGACAACTGGTAGAGGTTCTGGCCCCGCCATAGATAGCAGCGACTGTCTCCGGCCCAGACACAGGCTGCCCGACCGTTCTCCAACAGCAAGGCAACCACGGTACTGCCCATCGTCGCGCCATCATTTGAGTCGGGCTCTGTCCACGCACGCCGCAATCGCTGGTTAACGCCTTGCAAACTTTCCCGAACGGTATTGATCCGTTGATGGAGGTTGCCATGAGCCGACACTGAAGCCAGGTGGCTGACCACCCAATGACTGGCGACATCACCGTGCCGATAGCCGCCCATTCCGTCCGCCACAGCCCAGCAACCGCCATGCGGGTTGTCCAGAAACGCATCTTCATTACGCAGTCGCGCCTGCCCTCGCTGGGTGCGCCCGGCACTGCGCCAATGGGCGCCGGCCTGGCTCACAGTTGCTCCGGCAATCGAAAGGTGCGCCATGTGTCCATATCAAACGGCCCTGGCGTGCGCTGGCTGGTCAGCAGGTAATTGGCGCGCAGACCGGCGAGGTCTGCCTTGAAAATCTGCATATTTGCACCACTTGCGGGTTCTTTCTGCAGCAGATCGAAAAACCGGAACAGCGACCAGGCCCCTGCGTTTTTCTCGATGCCCAACGGGCGCTGCTCCGTACCTCTGTCCAGCACAAGGCTGCTGCGCCCATTCTCTGCCTCGGTGGGCCAATGAAACGCCATGGGCGTGATCGGGCCGTGCCGATATTCCAACTGCTGGTCGCCAAACCGCAGTACGGCTCGGCTGACCGATTGGTCCAGGCTGTAGGGCGCCAAGGTAAATCGCACAGACAACTCCCCCGAGTCCTCGCTGAAAAAGCCGCGGCGGATTACCTGGGTTTTCGTCAGTTGGTCCAGCAGCGAGCGCGAAACCGGCAAACTCTGGCCATCCAACCCACGCAACCTGTAACGGCTGCCATCGGCGCTGATGAAAGGCCGAAGATATCCCTCATAAAAACGCGCCATCACCCCCTGCGGCTTGAAGAACTCCTGAAAATCATGCAGCGCAACATCACTGCTTGCATGGGCATTGAATGGATAACGTCGGCGAAGGGCCTTGGCATAAAGGCTATGTACGTCGCCCTGATACCGTTGGTTGACATGCACATACGCCTGCTCCAGCAAATGCCGCCAACTGTCGTCGGCCACGCCCTCGAACCAACCGGCAAGCGGCAGCGGCAGACGCGCAGCAGCATCACGCAAATTGCCCAGTACATCCTGCTGCCCCTCCATACGCTGTCGAGCACGCAGGAAGGCCGCCTGCTCCGGCGCGCTGTCACGGTTCAATGCCGTGAGTTGCAGGTGCAGCTCACCGAGCAAACGCAACGCCTGGGCCAGCTCTGCGCCGGGGTTGTGCTGCTCATCGAGCAACTGATGCAAGGGTTCAAACCGCTGCTGCAATGCCCGCCGTGGCGCATCGTCAAAAACCGACTGCCCATCCGTCAACGTCGCCTTGGCCAGCCCTGCCAGCTCTCCCGAATGCTGGGACACCTTATCCAGCAGCACATGGCCTGGCAGCAAACGAGTGTTTTCCCGCAACTGCTGCAATAGCCGAATCAACGGGGACTGTGCCGAGGTCAGGCTCATGAGCTGGTCGGCATCCTGGCGCAGGCTGTCGGTCTGTTGCAGCCTGACTCGTCCGAGTACGTCGCTCCAGGCATCGGCATACTCACTGAAGTAGCGTTGCTGCAGTTCTGCCATCAACCGCCGCAGATCCTGTGGCCCCAGGTCGGTGCCCTGCCCCAGCACCCAATTATCCTGAGCGATGGCATTGACCAACCTCGGGCCCTGCGCCTCAAAGTACTGCACATATCTTTTTGTATAGAAACCGGGAACAGGCGGGTCGATCGTGGCAAATACCTTACCCTCGGCCAGGCGCAATGGTTCCAGGTTGCGCGCTTGTTCGCGCAATACTCGATACACGCCATCGGCCAACGATTCCCCCCTCAGCACTTCGCGGGCCTGGGCCACTCGCTCATCGTTGAGCGGTGTGACAAACGGCCGTTCAAGCAGCCGCGCCAAGTGCTCCCCCAGACGCTTCTGCGTGGGCATATCCCCGGCAAAACGCACCGACCAAAGGCCTGTCACATGCTGTGCCAGCCAGGTCGCGTCACGGCGCTCGCGCAGATTGAGCATCAAATACGCACGCAGGTTATCCAATAACCGTTCGCGGTCCCCCAGGCTTGCCTCTATCTGTTCTTCAAGCTGCGCGGTTATCCAGACCAGCAGTTGCTGTTGCAGCGCCTGCTCATAAGCCTGGTCTACCCAGGGACGACTCACCTCGCCCTGATACAGGCCGAGGCGCTCGACCAGGCGCACATCCTGCGCCGCCGGAAACACCCGGGTCGCCGCCAACCGCGCATCCAACAGCCCCAACAACGCCGGGCTTTCATCGCTTTGAGCCCCTGCGGCCGGCGCCGTCTGGGCGACCAATGCCGCCAGTTGGACCAGGCGTTGCTGGTTGACGCTGTAGCTGTACATCCACAGACCGCTGACCCCGCCAAGAATCAGCGCGACTGTCATCGCTTGCAGGCCCTGGCGCTGACGGATGCGCCGCTGCTCCTGGGCTTGCAGGCTGGCAAGACCGGCTTCGGCAAAGATCACCTGGCTGAACAGCCCCCTCACAAAACGTACATGCCTGTCATCGGCACAGGTCAGGAAGAACCCTCGCAAACCATTGATGGGTTGGTAGCGATGAGCAGAAAAGGCCATTTCAGCGAACAGGCTTACACGCTCACCGACGCGTGCCGCCTGCTGGGGAAACTCCAGGATCTGACCACGACGTTCAACGTTGCCCTCCTGGTGCAGTCGCGCAATCAGCTCACCGTTCAAACGCTGCAATAATCCCTCGACGGCCTCGTGAACCTGGGTATTTTCAGGCATGCCGCTGCCGACATCCAGTGGCTGCCCCAGCAGGCTGTCGGCACCTTCCCCATGGGGTGAATCAAAGAACTCAGCGAATCCGGGCAATCGATCCGCCTGGGTCAAGACCAGATAGATCGGCACATCCACATGTAGTGTTTGCTGGATCTCCTGCAAGCGCGCGTGCACACGACGGGCATGGTGATCCAGGTCGTACTCGCTGGTGTTGAGCAACGTGTCTACCGACAGAGCCACTACCACGCCGTTGAGCGGGCGCACCCGGCGGCGCCACCTGAGGAGATTCAGCAGAGTGGCCCAGCCTGCGGCATCCACTGCACTGTCAGGCTGGGTCAGATAGCGCCCCGGGGTGTCGACGAGTACGCCTTCGTCGGCGAAATACCACTCGCAATGAGCACTGCTGCTCGTCGGTCGCCTGTCAGCGTGTTCAGGCGATAACTGCAAGCCGGCTGCCGCCAGCAGCTGCGTCTTGCCACTGCCCGGCTCACCCATCAACAGGTACCAGGGCAACTCATGGCGCCAACGCGCGCTGCGCTCTCCATAACGGCTGGAGGTTTTCAGCAGGTGAACCGCATCCTTGAACCGAGTGCGTACGCAGCGGTATTCGTTCTCCACCCGTGTCGACGGCTGCTGGCGGGGCTGGCGCTCAGACCGTGGACGCCGGGCGGCACGACCACCGCGGGCAAGGGCCATCACCAACCCCCAAAGCAGGAACACGACGCTGATGGTGACCAGGCGAGACGTCGCGCCCTGCCAAACAGGCTGATCATTCACCGCCAACAGCGGCCCCCAAAACCACACCACTGCCGCACACGAAAGCGCCAGCAACATGCTCCAAACCCAAAACCGGCCCAGCACGGCGCCCACACCCTTGAAGAATGCGCTCATTCTTTGCTCCCTGCGTTTACAAGGACGTGCGGATCAAATCCGACGCCGAAAATTGAAGCGGTTGCAGCGCGTTCGCGCGCTCCGTGCTCAGCACCCAGGCAAATCCTGTGTACATTGCCAGCAAGCAAACCAGGGTGAAGATGACCAACCAGGTAACGGGAACAACGCACAACCCCGTACGCCGGCTCGCCCCGTGCATCGCGGGCACGGGTGGCGCCGGCGACGGCTCCCCGCGTACGTGCCGGATCTGGCGATACAAGGCATCGCGAACACCTTCCAGTTGCGACATGCCGCGCTCCATCACTCGGTATTTGCCCTCGAACCCCAGGGATAGGCACAGGTAAAGCAGCTCCAGCATCGGCAGGTGCTTCACCGGGTCGCGTGATAGACGCTCCAGCAGTTGGAAAACTTTTTCGCCGCCGAAAGTTTCGTTATGAAAGCGGCTCAACAGGCTCACCTTCGACCATTCACTCTGTGCCCCCCACGCCGTAGTAACAACCGCCTCATCGATCACACTGCACAACACATAACGCGCCGACATGACTTGGCTGCTTTCAACACCGCCCTGCAAGGCGCGGGTTTCGAATTGAGTCACCGCCAATGACAATCGGTCGTTGAGCGTGCCCAGGTCTTCGCGACCAGAGCAGACCCTGAGCGCCACGATCTCGGACAACACCGCCCAAGCCGCAGCCACCAGCGGGTTGAGCCCGGCCTTGAAGCTCGACGCATCGAGCATACGGCCGGCATAGATCATGCGATCTTCCAGCTGCTCATAGCGTGGCGGCGATGGGAAATCCGTCAATGGCCCCTGTGCAGGCCCATGACCCTCACGGTCGAGCAGGACGGTTCTTTCATCCTGTGTGTACTCACTGTCCATGGCATTCAATTCCTGATGGCCCAAAAGTTGAGTTCAAGCCCGGCGAAGTCACCGCCTACGTGGAACGCGAAACCGCCCGACTGCTGCAATTGCGCGATCTCGGGGGCACTCATATCGAGGATGAAATAGGTCTTGCCGGCATGAAACGGAATCTGCCGCGGCGCCACTGGCAGCGGCTTGACCTTGATACCGGCCAGGTGCAGGTTGACCAACTCACGTATGCGCTCTACCGGCCCGACTTTCAGGTGGGCCGGCAGGCGCTGGCGCAGTTCCTCTGCCTCACACTGCGCGGTGGCTGCCAGGATGAACGTGGCCGTGCCGAGCAATTTCAACTCGCTGACCGGGCAGACCAGAACGCCGTACTGGCGTGGTTGCAATGTCAATTCGATCGCATGTTGCTCAAGCACCACCGACAGGACGGCGCGTACGCGCTCCATCAGCCCACGAAAACTGGCGCCCTGGTCGCTGTGTCGATAATGCACGTCCAGCTGCGCGCGTTTACTGTCACAGGCGAACGTTGATAGCTCGCCGAGCATCGACACCAACAGGCGGAACAGCGCTTCAGGCCGAACCTGGGCCTGGCTCAGGCAGTGCCGCAGCGCGAGTTCGGTACGATTGATCACCTGCAGCATCAGGAAATCACCGAGTTGTGTGCTTGCAGCCGTGCTCTCGCCACGAATGCGCGCCGCGATGGCATCGCCACGGCTGGCAAGCAGACCGACGACTTCGTTAAGGCACGACGCCAAGTAGCCATGCTCCTGCACGAAAATGAAGGTCGGAATGAACGCGTTATCCAGGCTCACGCCCCCTTCACCGCTGACATCCAGTACCTGGGCAACCTTGAGTTTGACGAAGCTCTGATCACCCGTTTGCTCGCCCAATACAAGGCGTAAGTCGGGCCGTGCGCAGCTGATTCGGCAACGCGCATCTACACCCAGGTTGGAGTCTCCCACTTCCACTTCGCATCGCAGGTAACGCGCCAGAACATCGCTCTGTTCAGGCTGGCGAACCTCAAGGTGATTGCCGCTGGCCAGGGGCAGTGCCAGGTAAATGCCCTGCCTTCCCGCATCAGTTGGCACCTGCAACACCAGCGGTTCCATAGCGGTACTCAAATCAAACAAGCTCCCGTCCGGCAAGACGCCACTTGCCTGGTTGACCACCAGCTTGCCCAGCTTTAGGTATTGCTCATTCAACTCCAGGGTAAGGAAGCCCCAGGCATCACTGCCCAACAAGCGCGTCTGGTTGAGTTGCTGTTGGTAATAGCGGTCGTTGTGCTGCAAGTGCTGTGGCCGCAGCAACATGCCTTCTTGCCAGATCACTTTATGAACAGGCATCTCAGCGCACCTCCATCACGGCGAGCGAGTCGACAACGCGTATGCCGTCCTGGTCCAGCACCAGATCGGCACGGTTGCGCTGGTGCAGAGTCACGGGGATCAACTGCCGCCATTGAACGTGCGGCAAGTCTCGGTAAGCCGCCAACACCCCCACAAAACGACTGTCGGGACCGATACGGAGTTTGAGCGCCAGGCGGTCACCTGGACGCAGCTCGACTTCTTCACTGCTTACCCAGTCCTTTGCCAGCAATTGCTGCGCCTTGTCATACAGGCTGAAGAAGTCGGCATGTTCGAAGGCGACGCCATGGCGCAGTTCGATCAACTGCACCACCACGGGAGAGGGGCGACCGTGCAGGTCGGGGTTGACGTGCTCGTTGGCGGTCAACACCACGTCCAGCTTGGTCAGCGTGGAAAAAGGCGATACGGCGCTGCAACCCGCCAGGAAACCAGACAAAAGCAACACCAAAGCGCGGGTGGCTCGATACATGAATATCATCCTGAAAAATCAATGTGCAGGGAGGAGATCAGGCGCACCTGTTCTTCATAGGCCGTGGCAAAATCGCCGTTCAACGGTTGATCGTTCAACGGCCCTTGCGCCACCAAACGCTGGTAGTGACGCTGGTAAGCACGCCAACGCGCCCCATCGGTAAAAAATCTTGGCGGCTTGCCCTGAGACTCAAAGCACCAGGCCAAATGGTTCGGCTCGAAGGCCGTGTACACCTTATTCACGGTGCTGCGACAGGCAGCCTGCAGCGCGACCTGATGTACCTGCAGCTCCCGATGAGCCTGACCAATGGCCCGCAAGGCGGGCATTTGGCCCAAAGCCTCTGTATCCAGCAGTGCGGATAACGCCGCGTTGGTATCACTGAACATTTTCAAGGGGTTCCGGGCTGCGCCCTGACTGTCGAACGACGGCCTCCCCCATTCGTGATGCAACTCTTCACGCGTGCGCAGAGCTTGTTGCAGCCCCTGGATCGTCAAGCGAAACAAGCCCGCCACCTTGATCGCCAGCACCTCCCTGGCCGCTGGGTCGAGTGCGTCGAGCCCCACGCCCAAGGCCGCCGCGAACTGTGACCAGAACACTTCATCAGTCGAGGGTGCCATTGCACTAACGTGCACTGCAGCAGCGTCTACCCCGGGTTCTGCCCGGCGCGGGAATGTCACATGCTCCCTATCGGTCCCGTGGCGTTCGGCCCACACCCCTTGCTCATCAACGGCCTCGCTCAATGCTGCCAGGTCATCCGAGATGGCCTGCTGCTGGTGCTCCAGGTCCAGCGCGTGCAGAGGGTCCAGGGACAGGAAGGCATCATCGGGAATCGGTACTGCCGCACTGGCACGCAGCTCGCCGCAAGGTCGTGCGGGTTGCAACAAACGCGCACGTAGCGCCAACGCCCCAAGTTCGAATACATCGCCATCATTGATCAATCGCGCCTGCCCCTTGCGCAGGCGTTCAGCACTGCCTGCCACGCCAATACCGTTGCGGCTGATATCAGTCAGGAAATAGCGGCCCTCACGGTAACCGACTAATCCATGGTGACTGGAGAGCACGCGGCTGGGGTCGGGTATCACCCAGTCACATCCGGGGCCGCGGCCAATCACGCCGCCCACCGCGTCAAATACTTTGTGGGCCGAGGGTTCGGCGCTGGCGCTGTCGACCGCACAGACCTCAAACACAAGCTGCATCGTCATGATCCCTCTATTCATCGGCCACGAGTAATTGCCTGTGGGTCACCCAGAGGACGGTACTCGGTATCATCGAACACGTAGTTGGCGTTACAGCCACCCAGCAAACACAACACAAGCAACACGGCGTGCCATGGACGGTCAGGCATCAGGTTTCTCCCACAGTAAAAATCAAGTGCGCCATTCAGCATTTCTCCCTGGCATCGCCGACGGGGATATTCAAGCGTGCAAGGCGGTAAAGCAGCGTGCGTCGGGCAACCCCTAGCTCCCGCGCGGTACGGGTGCGATTGCCATGGTTCTTGTGCAAGCAATCGAGCAGGAACACTCGCTCTACTCGTTCCATGCGCTGGCGCAGCGTCACATCGTCGCTCGCGGCCGGCGCCGCAGTCGGTGGCAGCGCCAGGTGTTCCGGCAAGATCACGTCGGCGTCACACAACAACACGGCACGCTCAACCATGCATTTAAGCTCGCGTACGTTGCCGGGAAAGGCGTGGCCGGAGAGTTGATCAAGGGCCAGGGTGGACCAACCCACGGGTGACCTCTCCAGCGCCGCGCACGCCTCGTCAGTGAAATAGCGCGCCAGTTGCAGCAGGTCGCCGTCTCGCTCGCGCAGGGCCGGTAACGTGATCGGGAACTGCACGAGCCGGTAATAGAGGTCTTCGCGAAAGCGCCCCTCGGCGACCATCGCAGCGAGGTCGCGATGAGTCGCCGCAATGATCCGCACGTCGACCTTATGCGCCGCGCTGGCACCCAGCGGCCGGACCTCGCCCTCCTGCAAAACCCGCAGCAATTTGGCTTGCAGTGCCAGCGGCATGTCGCCGATTTCATCCAGCAGCAACGTACCGCCGTGCGCGGTATCAAACAGGCCCGCATGATTGCGCTCGGCCCCCGTGAACGCACCTTTGCGATAACCGAAGAGCTCGCTCTCAAGCAGCCCTTCAGGGAACGCCGCGCAGTTCTGTACCACGAAGGCTTTCTCCCGGCGCGGGCCGGCCGCATGAATGGCCCGAGCTACCACTTCCTTGCCGGTACCGGTCTCGCCGCACAGCAGTACGGTGTACGGGGTATGCAGGACTTTACTGATCAAATGGCACGTCTGCTTCATCGCCGCACTGGAGCCAATCAATCCGTACTCCCTGGCCAACGGCTTGTTGCACCTGAGCCTTGAATCAACGTTGGGCTGCATACTGCGCAGTACCAGCAGCTGGTTCACGGCGAAGCTGCCCAACTGCGCCAGGGAGGTGGCGTAGCCTTGCAACTGGGCCGGCTGTTGCCGAGCGCACAGCAGCACACCGGCGACCCGCTCACCACGATTGAGCAATGGCACGCTCAACAGCGCCCGCCAGGGCTTCACCGGTACGGGCAGGAAATGAACGTCATGGCAACTGCTCTGCACATCTTCCAGGCTCAGGACAGCGCCTTGGCTCAAGGCATGGTTCAACAGGGGTGGAGGGTGCAGATCAGAATCTGCGACCATCGATGCCCCCTCGGACAAATGCTGGGCAATCAGTTCAAGGCGACCGGTCACTTCATTGAACAGGTAAAACTGGCTGAGTTCGCACTGGCTCAGTTGTGCCACACCGGCGACGAGCGCGTCAGGCAGCGCCTGTTCATCACGGTACAACGCCAGGCGTGTAAAGCAGGCGGCCAGCGCATTGGCGTATACCAGTGGGTCGGACAATTCGCCTGGCAGGTCCACATTCATCATGATCATCAACCCCTGTGAAAATTGCCGGCAAGCGTAACCACGCCGTCGGCCTGTTCATGCGCCAGCCAGGTGGTCCAGCCCAGGCGGCAAAGCGTGTTTTCGCCAATGTGCAACGGCCTGACCTCGCCCGGTGCCAACGTCAGGCGCAGGTCGTATTCCAGAGGGTCGCGCAGGGTCAGTCGCACCAGCGCGCACAGCCGCTGGTACGCCTCTGCGATAGGCAGAAAATCATGCAAACGCTGCCAACCCAGCGCCGGAAGATGCACCCTGAACTTACCGCTGCGGTCAGCGATGCGATGCCCCAGGACAAGGTCCTGACCAAGGGCACTATTGGCCCGCCCCAGATGATTGCATTGCAACTGGCTGACCTCGACCGTGCGCTCCACCCATTGCTCGATAAACAACGCGTCGTGCTTGAAGTAGTAACGCAGGACAACCTCGATCAGCGCAGCCGAGTGCACTCGCAAACTCAGCAGGCCCAGATAAGGCAGCAGGCGCTTGCAATCAAGCTGCGAAGCACTGCGAATTGCGCTGTCGCCCAGCCCCATCAAGGCAAACATCTGCTCGGAGAACCTGTCGTCAGCACCTGCCCGGAAACACGCCCGATAACGGTATTTGCGCCAGATCGGCAACATCAAGCGCTGCAGGCGGTGATGGAACAGATCAAGGAAATCTCGAGTCGGGTTGCCGCCCGAACGCTCGGCAAACGCTTGCTCGGCGTAAAACGCAGGTAGCGGCGAGCCAGCACCGAATAACCCCAATACGTTGAGACGCAAGCGAGCGCGCAAGGCCCCGTGCTCGCTGAAAAACTCCACGCGGTCGATATCGTGCGCAGCAAACCCAAAACCGGGGTTGGCCTGGAACTCCAATTGGTCATACAGCGCCTCGTCATCCAGCAGCGGATGGGCCTCGCGCAGTCGTTCGATGATCTGCACAATCGCCTGAAATAGCGTGTACTCACGAATCACACGGCAAAGTTGAGTCAAAACAGCGGTTGCTGCCCCATCCGGGATGGCCATAGGTACACGTCTCCTTGTGTGCTGATGACCCGCAACTCGTGATACGAATTGAGGCTGGCATAGAGTGCAAAGAACTGATTGAGAACAGAGGCGAATACAAACAGATCGCCCTGACCGACAAAGCCCTGGGAATCAACCGTCAGCTCGACCTGCAAGCCTCGAACAGGCAGCCCGCGGTGCAGACGGTCCACCGCCTCATGGCGAATGGAGCGCAAAGCGCTCAACCTTTTCTGACTGACCTTCAACGCCTGTCGATCGTGATAGCCTGGCAAGTCGTAGGTTTGGAGTATCACTTTCAAGGCATTGATATCGGTCAACGACAGATAGTTGACCGACATATTGCTGATGAGCTTCCACAAAAAACCCTGGTCCAGTGGCGGCGCAAAGCTCGCGGTGGGTGTAGTGATGTTGCAAAACCCCAATGACTCCGGGGTCTGTTCCCCGGGCAGGCTGATTTCGCCTGCACGAAGTTGGCGCGGCAGGTTGCAATTGGTACAGGTCAGTTCGACCGACAGGGTTTCCTGGCCCTGTTCGCGGCGGCTGGGGAATCCCATCCAGGTATCAAGCCCGCCATGCTGTACCGATGAACGCTGGCGAATGCTGTAACTGGAGGGTGCCGCCGAAGCCTCGTGAACGCAGTCATGTTCAAACGACTCGAACGGCACATAGGTCTGATAGCCCAACCCGCCGGGGCGCCACCCGGTGACCTGGTCCACGGAAAACACACTGGCATTGCCCGGCGTATATTCCCCAGGTACCAACAGGTACTCATCCTGTTTACCGTCCAGGCGAATGGGGATCGCATCCTGTTTGAACAGGTTGACGATGGGCGTGCAATACAGCTTCACGTTGTCCAGGGTTGGACGCAGGGGATCACGGTCCTGGGTGTGAAGTTCGAAGCGCATCACCATGCCATGCGCCCCCCGGAGCAGCTCGTCAGGCAGCGTGTGCACCACGTTCAGCCCTTCGACGTCGACAAACAGGTATTTCTCGGGAAAAGCGAAGTACTCCTGCAGATGCCGATAACCATCAAAGGTGTTCTGCGGATAAGGAATCAGCGCCTGCTCCGGGGAAAACCCCACTGGCTGGACCTGGCCGGCACTGAGGCGCAACGTCACAGGTTGCCCGTCGCGGGTCCTCACCGGCATACCCTCATGATCCAGCAGCGACAGGCAGATACTGTCGACATGGCGCAACAGGCTGAGGTACAGGCCCTGACTGATGTAGTGGTCGCCAGCCAAGTGCAGCCTCAGCGAATCAAATGCCAACTCACTGAAGTTACCTTGGGTACTCATGGTCAGTTGCAACTCCAGCCAGGCCCCTTCGTCCTGGCAGCGGTATTCCAGGCCACTGAGTTGCAAGGGCATGATGTCGGTGGCATAGCATGTGCGGAACCGGCAACGCTCACCCTTGATGGGAGCGCTTTCCACGGCGGTGTCCCGGGCCACTCGAACACTGGGGCCGGCACGTTTCAAGGGGTCGAATTGCAGGATGCTGAAGGCCGGTGTTGGCCGCATGTAATGGGGCCATAACAAGTGCATCAACGAATGCGTCAGCTCGGGCAGTTCGTCATCCAGCTTTTGGCGCAGGCGAGCGGTCAGAAATGCAAACCCCTCCAGTAGACGCTCGACATCCGGGTCCTGGCCGGCCTCAGCAAGAAACGGCGCCAGAGCTGGATTACGCTCGGAAAAACGCCGCCCTTGTTGGCGCAGCGCGCTGAGTTCACTTTGATAGTAGCGGTTAAACGTCATGGACGAAAACCTCTACCCGCCCGGCTTGCGCAAGACGGGCCTGAAACACGACCGGTTGCAGGACGCCGTCGATAACTCGCTCAGCTTCAATTGCAAATGCCAGGACCAGGGACCCACGCACATCGGGCAACAGCCTGACATGCACATTCGCCAGTCGCGGTTCGTAGGCCTGGATAAAACGCTCGATATGCAGCCGCGACTGAGTCAATGATTCATGCAGGCTCAGGCGCATGTCGTTGAGATCAGGCAAACCGTAATCAACCAGTGTCTGGACACTGCCCGCACGTGTGCTGAGCATTTTTCCCAGATGTGCGGCGATGGACGCCACAGGACACCCTCGCGTTGACTCACCGCATTCAAGGCGTTCGAAAAGGCTGTTGTGCTGAACCATGCCCTGGCCTCTGCTCATTCTTTATCGAGCTTGCCAACCAGGGACAAGGTGAAGTCTGCCCCCATGTACTTGAAATGCGGGCGCACCGTCACGTTGACGCGGTACCAGCCGGGCTCGCCCTCGACATCACTGACGACGATGCGCGCGGCACGTAGTGGGCGCCGTCCACGCACTTCGGCGCTGGGGTTTTCCTGGTCCGCCACATATTGGCGAACCCACTTGTTGAGTTCCTGCTCAAGGTCCGTGCGCTCTTTCCAAGCGCCCAACTGTTCGCGTTGCAGAACCTTGAGGTAATGGGCCAGGCGGTTGACCACCATCATGTAGGGCAATTGGGTGCCCAAGCGGTAATTCAGTTCTGCCGCCCTGCCTTCTTCACTGATGCCAAAGGATTTGGGCTTTTGCACGGAGCTGGCGGAAAAGAACGCTGCATTGTCGCTGCCCTTGCGCATGGTCAAGGCGATGAACCCTTCTTGCGCCAGCTCGTATTCGCGCCGATCCGATACCAGCACTTCGGTAGGGATCTTGGTTTCAATCTCGCCCATGCTCTGGAAGTGATGCAGTGGGAGGTCCTCGACGGCCCCGCCGCTTTGCGGCCCGATGATATTCGGGCACCAGCGAAAGCGAGCGAAACTGTCTGTCAGCCGCGTGGCAAAGGCATAGGCGGTATTGCCCCACAGGTAATGCTCGTGGCTGTTAACCACGTTTTCCTGATACGCAAAGGTCTTGACTGGGCACTCAAGGGGATCATACGGGGTGCGCAACAGAAAGCGCGGGACGGTAAGGCCAATGTAACGGGCGTCTTCGCTCTGGCGAAAGCTTTGCCATTTGGCAAACTGCGGCCCTTCGAAGTGATCCCGCAGGTCTTTCAGGTCGGGCAGCCCGGTGAAGCTTTCCAAGCCAAAGAAACTCGGCCCCGCCGCAGCAATAAAGGGGGCGTGAGCCATGCTGGCGACGCTGGAGGCGTATTGCATCAGCTTTACATCGGGCGCACTGGGCGAGAGAAAATAATTGGCAATGATCGCACCCACCGGCTGCCCACCGAACTGACCGTATTCAGCGCTGTAAACATGCTTGTAAAGCCCGGACTGAGTGATTTCCGAGGAATCCTCGAAATCATCCAGCAGGTCTTCGCGCGAGACATTCAACAGCTCGATCTTGATGTTCTCGCGAAAATTGGTGCGGTCGACCAGCAACTGCAACCCCCGCCAGGAAGCTTCCAGTGCCTGGAAGTCGGGATGGTGCAGGATCTCATCCATTTGCTGGCTGAGCTTGGTATCGATTTCGGCGATCATCCGGTCGACCAGGCGTTTCTTTACCGGTTCGTCACGGTTGTGTGGCTTGAGCAGCTCCGCGATAAACGCCGATACGCCGCGCTTGGCGATGCCGTAAGCCTCGTCGTCAGCGCTCAGCAATGTCTGGGCGGTGATGTTGTCGAGGATGCTGCAGGTGTGGATAGTTTGTACCGATTGCAGTTCGTGTTGAATCGTGGTCATGGGGTCAGTGTCCTTTTACTGAAAATGTCAGGCGTCTGGGCTGGGCAGCCCCAGCTCGGCCATGACTTGTGCTCGGGAATCACCATGGGTCAGTGCCTGCTCGATAGCCTTGCGAAAGCTTGGGGTGTTACCCAATGGCCCCTTGAGCGCCACCAGCGCTTCACGCAGTGCCATCAGCTTTTGCAACTCCGGGATCTGCTCGACAAGATTCGCGGGATTGAAGTCTTTCATCGCGTTGATGCGAACCTGGATCGCCAGTTCTTCCACGTCGGCTTGATCCTGGAGGCGATTGGGTACGTTCAGCGTCAGGCTCACTGCCTGCTTGGCCAACACCTCGTCGAGGGTGTGTTTGTCGATACCGATGGGCTTGCGATCTTCCAGCTTGCGCAGGTCCGCACGTTGGGAAAAGTCTCCCAGCACCAGCAGCTTCAACGGCAGTTCGACTTCTTCCTGCGCACCGCCGACGGCGGGTTTGAAGGTGATATTGATACGTTCCTTGGGGGCTACCGAACCGTCTTTGGCCATGGTGCTTTTCCTTTTATTTGATGAGGCACTATTGAAGTACTGCTTCCAGGTCGAAATGACACAACCGGCGATGCAGGGCATCCTTGCCGTCGCGTATGGCTTGGCTTTGAGGTAACAGGTCGTAGCAGCGATACAGGAGCTGAGCGACTTGCAGGGCCAACGCCGGCTCCCAGCCTTCCAGGCCCGTGCGCTGTAATTGAAGATCGAGTTGCTCCAGCTGGATCCTGGCCAGCTCGTGTTTGCCGGCCGCCATGCACAACCTGGCCAGCGCCAGGCGCCAATGAAAACGGCAGCGATCACTGCGCGCACCGTGCAAGCCTTGCTTGATCACGCCCACCGCGGCTTTGAGTCCATCCTTGCGCAGACAAGGCATTACCGACTCCAACGCCGCCTCCCAGGGCTGGGTCGTCAGGTCGGTCACGACTTCACTGGGCGCAGGCTTGCGCACATGGCGCATCACGTGCAGCGCAATCCACTCGGCTGTCGCAGTGTCGGCAAAGGGGGTGCCGTCGTCGAAGCGGTACTCCGTCAGGTTTGGCAGGCGCTGCAGCAGCAACGCGAAATGTATCTCCAGTTCGGCCATGGCCAGGTCCGCGTGCAAGCCGTCCAGACACTCCCAGGCCATGCGCAAACCATCGAACCAGAACAACGCACCGGCCAGACTGACTTCCAGTTCGAACAACACATCGGCGTAATGGCCTTGGCTCAAGCGCTCCTGATAACGCTTGAGCTTGTCGGCGGCCAATGGGCGCAGCGCGGTTACTCGTTCACTGTTGGCGTCGGGGTAGTTGACGAGCATCAGCCACGCCAAGGTTCGGCCCAGGCGCAAAGCCCGCAGGTCGGTGGCGTTCTGACGCAACCACCAGGCGCATAAAGGCCGGGCCTGTTCCTGTAATGAGCGCAGTAATTTGTGCGCCTCTTTTTCGCTGTTGACCGGTTGCTCGGGGGTGGGCAACTGGACCGCCGCTTGCCTCACGCCGGCGATAGCACCCGCGCGCCCATCAGCTTCTGGCGCCTCTTGCGCCGCATCGGCCAAGCCCTCCGCCAATTGCCGTCGAATCGGCAGCAGCACGGGAGCATCACTCCCCAGATGTTGGGCCCATAGTTGGTCCAGATGTTCGAGGTGTTCCAGCAACGCTTGAAATAAAGGCTGTTGATCATTGAGCGAGATTTTTTTTGCAAACGCTTGCTCAAGGCGCGACACCAACCAGCCAAACGCAGCAACGCGGGTACGCAGTTTGCCAGGGTAGACGTGCACCCAATGGTGCTCGCAGAGCTCACGCAGCACACCGAGGCCGGCCAGCAATCCAGCCAATGAATCACGCTGATACAAGGCCCAGGTCAACCAGCAGGCGACACGCAGATCCTTGGAGTGCTCACGCAGCAGGCATTCGCTGATTTCGCTGACCCGCTGCCAATCCGGCAGCCCATTGCCATGAACCGACTGCGCTTTGCCAAGCTCGTCTTCCAGCGCTTCGAACTCGCTGGAAAAGCGCATATCAATGCCCACGAAATTGCCCGACGAACAGGCTGCTCGTGCAACTTCCAAATAATAGGCATAAAGTTCTTTTGAATGACTCATTTTCGGCCGCACACAACCATCCAAGGCAAAATAGGCAAACTTAACGCCATTAAAGTACGTATCAGAGAGCCGTTAAGTTCCGTTCAAACATATCGAGACACAAGAACCTTAGCCACGCATAAAGCAATGAGCAAGCGACGGACCAAAACTTAAGAAACATCCTACGCGCCGCTATAATCTTGGCCTGCGCAGCTATTTGCGCACACATTCGAGTAACAACAACTCTGTCAGCTCGGCCAGCCGTATACTTCACCGTAAAAACACGTGAGCAACTAAGTGCGCATCGATGCGCAACTTTTACAACTAAAAACAGCCCATCGCCCGGAATAAAATCCAATACGCAGCGCATCAAACAGTGCTCACCCTTATTTCATTGAACTTCACACTTTCAGGCACGCTTCTTGTTATAGGTTATAGGCACTTACCCGTTCAGCCATTTCGCTGTTCGGCAAAACCTACTCAACCCGGCAAGGAAACCAATCATGCCAACACCCGCGTACCTCTCCATCACCGGAGTCAAACAAGGCTTGATCACGGCAGGCACATTTACTCAGGACTCGGTAGGCAACATTTATCAGGAAGGTCATGAGGATCAGATACTGGTCCAGGCGTTTGCCCATCAGGTGATCATTCCTCGCGATCCGCAATCGGGCCAGCCGACAGGTCAGCGCGTGCACAAGCCGCTGATGATCAGCAAGGTTTTCGATAAATCGTCACCGTTGCTGTTCAGCGCCCTGACCAGCGGTGAAGAAGTCTCCTGCCGCCTCGAATGGTTGCGCACCTCGTCCGCCGGAACCCAGGAGCACTACTTCACCATTGAACTGGAGGGTGCGACTATCGTGGACATCCAGTCACGCATGCCCAACTGCCAGGACCCCGACAACGCCCACTTCACCCATCTGGAGGATGTGCACTTCACCTATCGCAAGATCATCTGGACTCACGAAGTGGCCGGAACTTCCGGCTCGGACGACTGGCGCAGCCCAGTGGCCGGCTAACCACGGCTAGAGCGGGAACGGCTGCCAGGGAAGGCGCCGTTCCTGCTGGCCGGTTACACCATCGCCAATGGGTGCTTACGCTTGGGCGCTGCGAACACACGATCGATAGCGTCCAGGTCATGTTCATCCAACACCAGCTTCGCAGCTGCGGCGTTGAGTCGGATGTGTTCAGGTGTGACCGCCTTGGGGATTGCGATAACACCCTCCTGGCGCAGGACCCACGCCAGCGATACCTGGGCCGGTGTGACCTCATGGCGACGTGCGATCTGCTTGAGGGTCGGGCTCGACAGCAGCTCACCACCCTGGGCGATGGGACAATAAGCCATCAGTGGCAAATGATGCTGTTGCCACCATGGCAACAGGTCGAACTCTATCCCGCGCTCTTCAATGTTGTAGAGCACTTGATTGGTCGCACATGCAGGGGATGCGAGCTCCTGCAGGTCTGCCACATCAAAGTTGGAAACACCCCAGCGGCCGATTTTGCCGGCCTCGCGCAAACGCTCGAACGCTTCGACAGTTTCTTCAAGTGGGTACTGGCCGCGCCAGTGCAACAGATACAAATCAATGTAATCGGTGCCAAGGCGCTGAAGGCTGGCTTCGCAGGCGCGAGGCACGCCCTTTTGGCTGGCGTTATGCGGATAGATCTTGCTGACCAGAAATACCTGGTCGCGCTTGCCACGAATTGCCTCTGCGACCACCTCTTCGGCACCGCCGTCGCCATACATCTCGGCGGTATCGATGAGCGTCAGGCCCTCATCGATACCCAGTTGCAGCGCAGCAACTTCGGCGCGGCGCCGGCTTGGGTCTTCGCCCATGCGCCAGGTCCCCTGGCCGATGACAGGGACGGGAACACCGGCCAGATCAATGGTACGCATGACAACCTCCTGGTGAGTGTGCTGATTAACAATGTGGCATTGAGCGGACAAAAGGGTTCAATCGCAGTATGGTTGCCCTTTCGCCAGTCGCCAGGAATCACCGGTAATGCTGTTTGTCGTCATGCTCGGGGGCAAGCATCCACGGGCCAAAATCGAAGTACACGATGTGGTGTTCGCCGTGGCGGACACGTTGCAGGCCAGCTACCCGCAATTGCGCGACGCCTGGTTTGGCAGCCCCAAGGGTGTGCACATCGACTCATGGATGGCGGTCGACGGCGTCGACGGCTGGAAAGTTGAACTGAGCCATCTGGCGCCCCATGGCGACGTGCCCCGCCTGTACTTCATCAACCTCGGTGGCTATGAAGCCCATAGCTTCGGCGAGGCCCATCACTACCTGCTGGTAGTCGCTCGTAACAAACAGCAGGCCATGAGCCAGGGCAAGCAGCAGATGCTGCGCCACTGGTCCCAGGCCCACACCGACGGCGTGCTGGATATTGACGACTGCCTGCCGATCGACTTGGTGGACGGCCGTTATATCCACCTGGTGCAGGGGCCGCACCAACCGATCGTGCAGCGCAACGACTACATCGTGTTGCCTTGAACCGCCACACGGAAAAAGGCACGACTGAACAGCAGCGGAACTTTGCCAGGAAATAACCGCCTGAATCCGGTACGCTCACCGTTTTTTTACTCTAGGAGTTATTCCCCATGGCCAAAGCCACCGCCCGTCACATCCTCGTTTCCACTGAAGACAAGTGCAACGAGCTCAAGGCCCAAATCGAAGGCGGCGCTGATTTCGCAGAAATCGCCAAAGCCAATTCGTCCTGCCCATCCAGCCGCCAGGGCGGTGATCTGGGTTCGTTCGGCCCAGGCCAAATGGTCAAGGAATTCGACACTGTCGTATTCAGCGCCCCGGTCAATACCGTGCAGGGCCCGGTGAAAACCCAGTTCGGTTATCACCTGCTGGAAGTCACCAGCCGCCAGGATTGATTCAATCGGCGCAGATGCGATAAACAACGGCCCGCCCTTTGGCGGGCCGTTGTGCATGTGATGACTGGCGATGCCCAGGCCGTTAGCGTACAAATCCCTATTCTTCTTAACCCGGCGTTCAAGGCTGATAATGCGATTGGCTTTTTCATCTCTGCTCTGCTCCACCTTGGTCCTGCTGATGGCCAGCACTGCGGCGATCGCAGCCCCGCAAACCTACCTGACGGTTTACGGCGAGCCCGCCAAGTACCCCGCCGGTTTCAGCCACTTCGACTATGCCAACCCCAACGCGCCCAAGGGCGGCAGCCTGCGGCGCTCGGCGCTGGAGGTCGGGCGGTTTGATCATGTGCTGCCGTATATCGACAAAGGTATTGGCGTGTCTCAGGTCGACGGCTGGGTGTATGCGCCCCTGGCGCTGCGCTCGCTGGATGAGCCCTACACCGTTTATGGCCTGGTGGCAGAAAAAATGGAGCGCGCCGACGACGGCCTGTCGCTACGTTTCTACCTCAATCCCAAGGCGCGTTTCGCCGACGGTACCCCGATTACAGCCGAAGACGTGCGCTACAGCTTCGATATGCTGATGACCCAAGGCAGCCTGCGCTTTCGCACGTTGTTTGCCGACGTCAAGCACGTCGAAGTCGAAGGCGAGCGTCAGGTGCGCTTCGACTTCTCCAGCAACGAAAACCGCACCCTGCCCCTGGATATCGCCACCTTGCCGGTGTTCCCGGAACATTGGTGGAAGACCCGTGACTTTGCCAATGGCGGCGGCTACGAAGCCCCGCTGGGCAGCGGCCCGTACAAGGTCAGCAAGATCGACTCCGGCAGCACCATCACCTTTACCCGCGATCCGGATTGGTGGGGCAAGGATTTGCCGGTCAGCCGTGGCCTGTACAACTTCGATCACCTGAGCCTGGAATACTTCGGCGACACCGAAGTGGCGCGCCAGGTGCTGCGCGGCGGCGCCTACGACTTCAACCGTGAATTCTCCGCCACCGGCTATTCCATCGGCTACAACGGCCCGGCGCTGGACGATGGTCGCCTGCAGCGCGCGCACCTGGCCAAAGAGATGCCGCAACCGGCCCAAGGCTATGTGTTCAACGTGCAGAAGCCGATTTTCAAAGATCGCCGCGTGCGCCAGGCCCTGGCGATGCTGTGGGATTTCGAATGGGCCAACCGGCAAATGATGCGCAACCTGTACATCCGCCAGCAAAGCTACTTTTCCAACAGCCCGCTGGCGGCCAGCCAATTGCCGACCCAGGAAGAACTGGCGATCCTGGAACCGTTGCGCGGGCAAATCCCGGATGAAGTGTTTACCCAGGTATTCAAGGCCCCGGTCACCGACGGCAGCGGCATGATCCGCGATAAACAACTGCAAGCCCTGGCACTGCTTGAGGACGCGGGCTGGAAACCGGTGGGTGACAAACTCGTCAACGCCCAGGGCGAGCCGTTGGAGTTCACCTTCCTCAACGTCCAGAACGGGCTTGAGCGCCTGTTGCTGCCCTACAAGCGCAACCTGGCGCAGATCGGCATCACCCTCAATATCCGCCGCATCGACTCTTCGCAGTACGTGAACCGCCTGATGGCCCGCGACTACGACATGATCGTCACCGGTTTCCCGGTCACCACCTCGCCCGGCATGGAGCTGTACAACTACTTCGGCTCCGCCGCTGCGTTCGATCCGGGCGCCAACAACTACATCGCACTCAAGGATCCGGCCGTCGATACGCTGATCAACGGTTTGGTGAAGGCCGACACCCAGGCACAGATGCTGACCTACGCCCACGCCCTGGACCGTGTGCTGCAATGGAATTACCTGTGGATCCCCAACTATTACCCCCCGGGCACCTCCGCCGCGTGGTGGAACCGTTTCGGCCGCCCGGCGATCGAGGCGAAGAATGACGAAGCCCTGGAAACCTGGTGGGAAGTCAGCCCCACGCCACTGACTAACGAGCAAATGCAGGCCGAGCTGAAAAAACGCGGAGGAGCCCGTTGATGTTTGCCTATATCGTACGGCGCCTGCTGCTGATCATCCCGACGCTGGTGATCATCCTGCTGGTGAACTTCGTGATCGTGCAAGCCGCGCCCGGCGGGCCGGTGGAACAGGCCATTGCCCATCTGCAAGGCATTGGCGGCGGCGGTGTAGCGGGCGCATCCGGCGAAGGCATCAGCGGCTCGCGGGCCAGTCGTGGCCTGGACCCGAAGCTGATCAAGGACATCGAAAAACAATACGGCTTCGATAAGTCCGCACCGGAACGCCTATGGTTGATGCTCAAGAACTACGCCCAGTTGGACTTCGGCAACAGTTTCTTTCGCGGCGCGACGGTGACCGACCTGATCCTGGAAAAGATGCCAGTTACCATTTCCCTTGGCCTGTGGGCGACGCTGATCACCTACCTGGTGTCGATACCCTTGGGGATACGCAAGGCCGTGCGCCATGGCAGCAGCTTTGATATGTGGAGCAGCACGGCCATCGTGATCGGTTACGCGATGCCGGCGTTCCTGTTTGCGATGTTTCTGATTGTGGTATTCGCCGGCGGTACGTCGCTGAACTGGTTCCCGGTGCGCGGGCTGGTGTCGGAAAACTTTGCCGAACTGAGCACCGTGGGCAAGATTGCCGACTATTTCTGGCACCTGGTTTTGCCGGTGACGGCGCTGGTGATCGGCGGGTTTGCCACCTTGACCATCCTCACCAAGAACTCGTTCCTCAATGAGATTACCCGCCAGTACGTGGTGACCGCCCGTGCCAAGGGCCTGAGCGAACGCCGGGTGCTGTACGGCCATGTGTTTCGCAATGCCATGCTGCTGGTGATCTCGGGGATTCCCCAAGCGTTTATCAGCGTATTTTTTGCCGGCTCACTGCTGATCGAAGTGATCTTCTCCCTCGATGGCCTGGGCCGCATGAGCTACGAGGCGGCAGTGTCCCGTGACTACCCGGTGGTATTCGGCTCGCTGTTTATCTTCACCCTGTTCGGCCTTTTGATAAAACTCATCGGTGACCTCTGCTACACCCTGGTGGACCCGCGTATCGACTTTGCTGCGAGGAACGCCTGATGCTTGACCTGTCTCCCGTTGCGCGTCGGCGTTTCGAACGCTTCAAGAAAAACCGGCGTGGCTGGTGGTCGCTGTGGTTGTTTATCGGCCTGTTTATCCTGACTCTGGGCGGCGAGTTGATCGCCAATGACAAACCCTTGGTGCTCAGCTTCAAGAACGAGCTGTATTTCCCGGTGTTCAAGCGCTACACCGAACAGCAGTTCGGCGGCCAGCTGCCGTTCCAGGCGGACTACCGCAGTGACTACGTGCAAAAGCTGATCAAGCAGGACGGCGGCTGGATGCTGTTCCCGCCGATTCCCTTCAGCGACGACACCCCCAATTATGAACTGACCCGCCCTGCCCCGAGCCCACCGTCGGCGGTGAACTGGCTGGGCACCGATGACCAGTCCCGCGATGTGCTGGCGCGGGTGATCTTCGGCGCAAGAGTGTCGATCCTGTTTGCCCTGGCCTTGACCGCCATCAGCGCCGCCATCGGCATTGCCGCCGGGGCGTTGCAGGGTTACTACGGCGGCTGGGTGGATTTGCTCGGGCAGCGCATTCTGGAGGTGTGGTCCGGTCTGCCGGTGCTGTACCTGCTGATTATCCTGTCGGGGTTCGTCGAGCCGAATTTCTGGTGGTTGCTGGGGATCATGGCGCTGTTTTCCTGGCTGGCGCTGGTGGATGTGGTGCGCGCCGAGTTCCTGCGCGGGCGCAACCTGGAGTACGTCAAGGCCGCGCGCGCCCTGGGCCTGGGCGACGCCAAGATCATTCGCCGGCATATCCTGCCCAATGCCATGACCGCGACGCTCAGCTATCTGCCGTTTATCTTAACCGGGGCGATATCGACCTTGAGCGCCCTGGATTTCCTCGGCTTCGGTATGCCGGCTGGCAGCGCGTCCCTGGGTGAGCTGATTGCCCAGGGCAAACAGAACCTGCAAGCCCCCTGGCTGGGCCTGACCGCGTTTTTCACCTTGGCGCTGATCCTGTCGTTGCTGGTGTTTATCGGCGAGGCGTTGCGTGACGCCTTCGACCCTCGCTCATGAGTAATTGCCTATGAACCTGATCGAAATCCGCGACCTGTGCGTCGCGTTCAGCGGCCAGACCGTGGTACGCAATCTGAGCCTGGATGTGCGCCCCGGCGAGTGCCTGGCGCTGGTGGGTGAGTCGGGCTCGGGCAAGTCAGTGACCGCCCATTCAATCCTGCAACTGCTGCCGCAAGCCGGTACCGAAACCACGGGCTCGATCAAGTATCGTGGCCAGGAGTTGATCGGTGCAGCGCCGTCTACCCTGCAAAAACTGCGCGGCAACCGTATTGCGATGATCTTCCAGGAGCCGATGACGTCCCTGAACCCATTGCACAGCATCGAAAAGCAGATCGGCGAAACCCTGCTGCTGCACAAGGGCCTGGGCGGCAAGCAGGCGCAGGCGCGGATTCTCGAACTGCTGGAGCTGGTGGGTATCCAGAAACCCCAGGAACGGCTCAAGGCCTACCCGCACCAGCTGTCCGGCGGCCAGCGCCAGCGGGTGATGATCGCCATGGCCCTGGCCTGCGAGCCGGAGTTGCTGATTGCCGACGAGCCCACCACCGCGCTGGACGTGACCGTGCAGCGCAAGATCCTGCTGCTGCTCAAGTCTTTGCAGCAACGCCTGGGCATGTCGCTGCTGCTGATCAGCCATGACCTTAACCTGGTGCGCAGTATCGCCCAGCGGGTCTGCGTGATGCGCGCCGGGGAAATTGTCGAGCAGGCTGACTGCCAGACCTTGTTCACCGCCCCACAGCACCCTTACAGCCGCTTGCTGCTGGACGCCGAGCCCACGGGCGATGCGCTGTGCAGCGACGCGCGCGAGACGGTGTTGCAAGTGGACAACCTCAACGTCGATTTCCCCTTGGGCGGCGGATTGTTTCGGCGCAAGACCTGGCTGCGTGCGGTCGACGGCATCAGCCTCAGCGTGCAGCGCGGCAAGACCCTGGGGATTGTCGGTGAGTCCGGCTCGGGCAAATCGACGTTGGGCCAGGCGATCCTGCGTTTGCTTGACTCCACCGGCAGCATCCGCTTCCAGGGTGAGGCCCTCGACCCGCTCAATCATCAGCAGATGCGCCCGTGGCGCAAGCAGATGCAGGTGGTGTTCCAAGACCCCTATGGCAGCCTCAGCCCGCGCATGTCGGTCGAGCAGATCATCAGCGAAGGCCTGGAAGTGCATGCGCCATGCAGCCTGGCCGAGCGCGATGCCCAGGTGATCCAGGTGCTCAAGGACGTGGGCCTCGACCCCGCCAGCCGACATCGCTACCCCCATGAGTTTTCCGGTGGCCAGCGCCAACGCATCGCCATCGCCCGCGCCCTGGTGCTCAAACCGGCGCTGATGCTGCTCGACGAACCCACTTCGGCCCTGGACCGTACGGTGCAGAAACAAGTGGTGGCGTTGCTGCGTGAACTGCAGGACAAATATGGCCTGACTTACCTGTTTATCAGCCATGACCTGGCCGTGGTGCGCGCCATGGCCCATGACATGATCGTGGTCAAGGATGGCAAGGTAGTGGAGCGCGGTGCCAGTCATGATGTGTTTGATTCGCCCCAGCACCCCTATACCAAAGAACTGCTGGCTGCAGCGCACATCCCTTTGTGATGATCAACAGGATTCTGCCTCCATGAGTACCAGCCTCAAGGATTATCAACACGTTCGCGGCCTGGCCATTCAGTCGTTGTTCGAGATCATCGAGCAATCCAGCGAAGGCACGGTCATTGTCGATCGCGACGCGAACATCGTGTGGATGAACGAGCGCTACGCTAGGCGCTTCGGCCTGCACAGCGCCGATGAGGCCATCGGCCAACCCTGTGAGCAGGTGATTTCCAATAGCCTGTTGCGCCAGGTGGTGCGCGATGACCGGCCGATACTGCTGGATATCCAGGACACCCCCAAGGGCCCGCTGGTGGTGATGCGCCTGCCAATCCACGATGATGCCGGAGCGGTGATCGGCGCGATTGGCTTTGCGCTGTTCGACGAGTTGCGCAACCTGTCGCCGCTGATCGAGCGCTACCTGAGCATGCAACAAGAGCTGGCCTCGACGCGCTCGCTGCTGCGCTCGCGGCAAAGCAAATACAACTTCGCGCATTTTATCGGCACCAGCGCCGCCAGCCTGGAGGTCAAGCGCCGGGCGCGGCGCAGTGCGAGCGCCGAGTCGCCGGTGTTGCTGCTCGGCGAAACCGGCACCGGCAAGGAACTGCTCGCCCAGGCCATCCACGGCGCGTCACCGCGGGCGCACAAAGCCTTCGTAAGCATCAACAGCGCGGCCATTCCCCATGACCTGCTCGAAGCCGAGTTCTTTGGCACCGCACCCGGCGCGTTTACCGGCGCCGACCGCAAGGGCCGCCCTGGCAAGTTTCAGATCGCCCAGGGCGGCACGCTATTTCTCGATGAAATCGGCGACATGCCGCTGCCGCTGCAAAGCAAACTGCTGCGGGTGTTGCAGGAAAAAGAATTCGAACCAGTGGGTTCCAACGAGATGCTGCACAGCGATGTGCGGGTGATTGCAGCCACCTCCATGGACCTGGAAGCGGCGATCAAGCGCGGCGAGTTTCGTGCGGATTTGTATTACCGGCTGAATGTGCTGCCGATCCAGGTGCCGCCGTTGCGTGAACGCTTGGAGGACATCCCGGCGTTGAGCGAGGCGATCCTCGAGGAACTGCGCAGCCAGCACGAACTGGAGCATGGGGCGCTGGCGTTGCTCGCACAACATGCATGGCCGGGCAATATCCGTGAACTGCGCAATGTGCTGGAGCGGGCGGCGCTGTTGAGTGATGACCTGGTGTTGAATGCCGTGCAGGTTCGTGCAGCGATTGGTACGTTCAGTCCAGTAGTCCGTGGCCCGGTGGACGCGATCGAGGGTGAAACCTTTGCGGCGGCGCGGGAGCGGTTTGATCGGCAGGTGATTGCGGGGGCGCTCAAAGCCAGTGACGGAAATGTTGTAGAAGCGGCCAAGCGGTTGGGGCTTGGGCGGTCGACGTTGTATAAAAAAATGTTGGCGCTGGGACTAACCTAGTCTCAAAAAAGAGACGACATTCCCAATATCAAGACATTCTTATGTGGGAGCTGGCTTGCCTGCGATAGCGGTCTAACAGTGCCCTACAAGCCAGCTGAACCACCGCTATCGCAGGCAAGCCAGCTCCCACAAGGATCTCCACTCGTCTCCAGATTGAGACTGCCGTCTCGAAAATCACTCTCAATCCACAATAAATCCATACATATCAACAAGTTATAAATCTGGCACACATCTAGCTATAGCCCTCCCACCGCTTCACCCCACAACAATAACAATCCGATGGAGACACACCATGAGTGTGATCATTGCCCTGGCCGCGCTCGCGCTGCTGATGCTGGCTGCGTACCGTGGCTATAGCGTTATCCTGTTCGCCCCCATCGCCGCCCTCGGCGCGGTGCTGCTCACCGACCCATCAGCCGTCGCCCCCGCCTTTACCGGGGTGTTCATGGAAAAGATGGTCGGTTTTATCAAGCTGTATTTCCCGGTGTTCCTGCTCGGTGCGGTGTTCGGCAAGCTGATCGAGTTGTCGGGTTTCTCGCGCTCGATCGTGGCGGCTGCGATCCGCTTGCTCGGCACGCGCCAGGCAATGCTGGTGATCGTACTGGTCTGCGCCCTGCTCACTTACGGCGGCGTATCGCTGTTCGTGGTGGTGTTTGCCGTGTACCCGTTCGCGGCAGAGATGTTTCGCCAGAGCAATATCCCCAAGCGCCTGATCCCGGCGACCATCGCCCTCGGCGCGTTCTCGTTCACCATGGACGCCCTGCCCGGCACGCCGCAGATCCAGAACATCATCCCCAGTACCTTCTTCAACACCACTGCCTGGGCGGCGCCGTGGCTGGGGCTGATCGGCACGATCTTCGTGTTTTGCACCGGTATGCTCTACCTGGCCCGCCAGCGCAACAAGGCCCAGCGGGCCGGAGAAGGTTATGGCACCGAGTTGCGTAACGAGCCGGAAACCGCCGAGAACCTCAGCCTGCCCAATCCCTGGATCGCGCTGTCGCCGTTGATTCTGGTAGGGGTAATGAACCTGCTGTTTACCCACTGGATCCCGCAGTGGTACGGCAAGACCCACAGCCTCAGCCTGCCGGGCATGAGCGCGCCGGTGACCACCGAAATCGCCAAGCTCACCGCGATCTGGGCGGTGCAGGCGGCGTTGCTGGTAGGGATTATCGTGGTACTGGTGTTCGGCTTCTCCGCGATCAAGAGCAAGCTGGCCGAAGGCAGTAAAAGTGCGGTCAGCGGCGCGCTGCTGGCGGCAATGAACACCGCCTCGGAATACGGCTTTGGCGCAGTAATCGCCTCGCTGCCGGGCTTTCTGGTGCTGGCGGACTGGCTCAAGGGCATCCCCAACCCGCTGGTCAACGAAGCAATTACCGTGACCCTGCTGGCGGGCATCACCGGCTCGGCTTCCGGCGGCATGAGCATTGCCCTGGCGGCGATGTCCGAGAGCTTTATTTCCGCCGCTCATGCGGCCAATATCCCCCTTGAAGTGCTGCACCGGGTCGCGGCCATGGCCAGCGGCGGCATGGACACCCTGCCCCACAACGGCGCGGTGATCACGCTGCTGGCGGTCACCGGCTTGACCCACCGCGAAGCCTACAAGGACATTTTCGGCATCACGATTATCAAGACCCTCGCGGTGTTCGTGGTGATCGGTACTTTCTATGCCACCGGCATTGTGTGAGGTTTTCATGACGACTTTGAATGGCAAGACCGCCTTGGTTACCGGCTCCACCAGCGGCATCGGCTTAGGGATAGCACTGAGCCTGGCCAAGGCCGGCGCCAACCTGATTCTCAACGGCTTTGGCGACGCCAGCGCGGTGATCGCCCAGGTGCAGGCGTTTGGCGGCAAGGTCGGGCATCACCCGGCGGATGTCAGCGACCCGGCGCAGATCGCCGACATGCTCGCCTACGCCGAGCGCGAGTTCGGTGGCGTGGATATTCTGGTCAACAATGCCGGCATCCAGCATGTGGCGGCGGTGGAAGACTTCCCGGTGGAGCGCTGGGATTCGATTATCGCGATCAATCTGTCCTCGGTGTTCCACAGTACACGTTTGAGCCTGCCGGGCATGAAGGCCAAGGGCTGGGGGCGTATCGTCAATATCGCCTCGGTGCACGGCCAGGTCGGCTCAGTGGGCAAGGCTGCCTACGTGGCGGCCAAGCATGGCGTGATCGGCCTGACCAAGGTGGTAGGCCTGGAAACCGCCACCAGCAATGTGACCTGCAATGCGATCTGCCCGGGCTGGGTGCTGACGCCGCTGGTACAGAAGCAGATTGATGATCGCGTGGCCAGTGGGATCGACCCGCAACAGGCGCAGCAGGATTTGCTGGCTGAAAAACAGCCGTCCCTGGAGTTCGTCACGCCTTCGCAACTGGGCGAGCTGGTGCTGTTTTTGTGCAGCGAGGCCGGCGCCCAGGTGCGCGGTGCGGCGTGGAATATCGACGGTGGCTGGCTGGCCCAATAACCCCAGACACATTGGAACTTCACTGTTTGGAAGACCGATACTAGAACAAGAGATTTCGCTATGTCCGACATCCTCTGGCAACCCTCGCCCGAACGCATCGCCAACACACGGATGGACCAGTTCCGCCGCTTCATCAACCAACGCCACGACCTGCACCTCCACGACTACCCCGCCCTGCACCAATGGAGCATCGACCAGCGCCCGGACTTCTGGCGGGCGATTGTCGCGTTCTTCGACGTGCAGTTTCGCAGCCCGCCCAGCGTCACGCTGATCGAAGACATCGAGATGCCCAGCGCCCAATGGTTTCCCGGCGCCACCCTGAACTTTGCCGAGCACCTGTTGCGCCGCCGCGACAATCATCCTGCGGTGGTGGCTGTCAGCGAAGACGGCCAACGTGAACAATTGAGCTATGCGCAACTGGCGGAACACGTTGCCGGCCTGCAAAAAAGCTTGCGGGCGGCCGGGGTTGGCATGGGTGACCGGGTGGCCGCGTGCATGCCTAACACCTGGCAAACCCTGGTGGGTATGCTTGCCACTACCAGCCTCGGCGCGATCTGGTCATGCTCCTCGCCGGATTTCGGCACCCAGGGCGTCATCGATCGATTCGGCCAGATCGAACCCAAGGTGCTGATTACCTGCGCCGGCTACCGCTATGCCGGCAAAAACATCGACCAGAGCGCCAAGCTCAATGAAATCCTCGCGCGCCTGCCCTCCCTGCAACAGCTGATCATCGTGCCCTACGCCCGGCCTCAGGCACAGGTCGACGATTACCTGAGCCAAGCCCGGGTCACGCTGTGGGACGACTTCTATCAGGCCGGCGGCGTGCCCGATTTTGTCGCAGTGCCGTTCGATCATCCGCTGTATATCCTCTATTCCAGCGGCACCACCGGCATCCCCAAATGCATCATCCATGGCACCGGCGGCGTGCTGCTCACGCACCTCAAGGAACACGGCCTGCACGCCGACCTGAGCCGCGAGGACTGCCTGTTCTACTACACCACATGCGGCTGGATGATGTGGAACTGGCTGGTGTCGGTGCTGGCGATTGGCGCCACGGCGGTGCTGTATGACGGCTCACCGTTCCACCCCGGCCCCGAGCGTTTGATCGACTTGATCGATGCGGAAAAAATCAGTGTATTCGGCACCAGCCCGAAATTCCTCGCTACCCTGGAGAAAGCCGGGTTGCAGCCACGCCTGAGCCACGACCTGAGCAGCCTCAGGGGCCTGATTTCCACCGGCTCGCCACTGTCACCCCAGAGCTACGACTATGTGTACCGCGAGATCAAGAACGAGCTGTGCCTGTCGTCGATGTCCGGTGGCACCGATATCGTCTCCTGCTTCGTGATCGGCAACCCGGTGCTGCCGGTGCGGCGTGGCGAGATGCAGTGCAAGAGCCTGGCCATGGCCATCGAGGTGTGGGACGACCAGGGCCGGCCGCTGATCGGGGAAAAAGGTGAACTGGTCTGCACCCGGCACTTTCCGGCCATGCCCATTGGGCTGTGGAACGACCCGCACCAGCACAAGCTGCGCGCCTCCTATTTCAGCCAGTTCCCCGGCGTATGGGCCCAGGGTGACTATGCCGAGCAGCGGGCCAATGGCAGCCTGCTGATTCATGGGCGCTCAGACGCGGTGCTCAACCCTGGCGGCGTACGCATCGGCACCGCCGAGATATACCGCCAAGTGGAAAAAGTCCCACAGGTACTGGAAAGCCTCGCCATCGGCCAACGCTGGCAGGACGATGTGCGTGTGGTGCTGTTTGTGCGCCTCGATGACGGTGTCGAGCTGGATGAGGCGCTGCAACAGCAGATCCGCCAGGTAATCCGTGCCAACACTACGCCGCGCCACGTACCGGCCAAGATCCTCGCTGTCACGGACATCCCGCGCACCATCAGCGGCAAGATCGTGGAGTTGGCGGTGCGCAACGTGGTACATGGGGAGCCGGTAAAGAACACCGATGCCCTCGCCAATCCCGAAGCACTGGAGCAGTTTCGCCGACGCCCTGAACTGGGTTTTTAGATGAAAGGTTTCAGCGCTGAACCGCTGTTTTGAAGAAAAGCCGTCAATGCGTGCTATTTTTCCGGGGTAGTCATCCATTGATGATCCTTGGGACAATGGATGTGGTCATTTTTCAAAGCGTCGTGTTCAGGGCTTTTTTTCATGAATGGAACATCCACCGGTAGCGAAGCCGCTGCATTGATCAAGCGGCTGGACTGGGCGCAAAGCCCCCTCGGTGAGGCCAGCGAGTGGCCGCAGAGCCTGCGTACCGCCGTCGATATCGTCGTGCATTCGCCGATGCCGATGGTGCTGCTGTGGGGCCCGCAACTCATACAACTGTATAACGATGGTTTTGCCCAACTGGTGGGCAACAAGCACCCCGGCGCCCTGGGCCAGCCTGCGCATCAGACCTGGCCGGAGCTGCAAAGCTTCGCTGCGCCGGTGTACGACGCGGTGCTCGGTGGCCAGGTGCGCACCTTCAGCGAGCAGCGTTTTGTCTTGCAACGCGAATGTCGCGACACCGAAATCTGGCTCGACCTGACCTACAGCCCGGTGCGCGACGAAAGCGGCCAGGTGGCAGGCATCCTGGTCACCGCCATCGAAACCAATGAACGGCGCAGCAAAACCCTGGAACTGCAGCAGCGCTCCGAAGCGAGCCTCAAGGCCCAGCACAACACCGAGCAGCGCCTGCAACTGGCACTGGCAGCGACCGATGCCGTGGGCACCTGGGACTGGGACATCGGTGAAGACCACTTTATCGCCGATGCACATTTCGCCTACCTGCACGGTGTCGACCCGAGTGACGCCGGCCTGCTGCCCATCAGCGCCTATCTGCTCGGCGTGCATCCCGAAGACCGTGGCATGGTCACGCGCAGCATCAAGCATTGCATCACGTTCGGCACTGAATACGCCGAGGAGTACCGCCTGCTGCAAGCCGACGGTCAGGTGCGCTGGGTGTTTGCCCGTGGCCGCTGCTACAAGGACCAACAAGGCCGACCCGCACGCTTCCTCGGTGCCGCGCTGGACCTTACCGAGCGCAAGCACACCGAACAGGCGCTGCGCCAGAGCCAGACCGAGCTGCAACTGATCATCAACGCCATGCCGGTGCTGATCGGCTACGTGGACCATGAACAGCGCTTTCGCCTGAACAACAGCGCCTACCTCGACTGGTACGGCAAGACGCCCCAGGAACTGTACGGCAAGACCATCCGCGAAGTGCTCGGTGATGAGGTGTATGCCGGGCGAATCGACAAGATCGAAGCGGCCCTGAACGGCAAGGCGTGCAGCTTCATGACCCTCACGCCCCATCGCGACGGCCGCCCGCGCCACGCGTTGATGAAATACCTGCCGCGCTTCAGCAATGACGGTTCGGTGAATGGCTTCTACATTTTTGTGATCGACGAGACCGAACGCAAACTCACCGAAGAAGCCCTGCGCCATCTCAACGAGAACCTCGAAGAGCGCGTGGCCCAGCGTACCCAGGCGCTGGCCGAGGCCAACCAGCGCCTGCAAAACGAGATGTTCGAGCGTGAACGGGCCGAAGACGCCCTGCGCCATGCGCAGAAGATGGAAGCGGTGGGCCAGCTCACCGGCGGTATCGCCCATGACTTCAACAATATGCTCACCGGCATCATCGGCAGCCTGGACCTGATGCAGCGCTATATTGCCGCCGGGCGCAGCGAGGAGATTGGCCGCTTTGCCGATGCCGCCGTATCCTCGGCCCATCGCGCCGCCGCCCTCACCCACCGCCTGCTGGCGTTTTCGCGGCGCCAGTCGCTGGACCGCCGCCCCACCGACCCCAACCAGCTGGTGGCATCCCTGGAAGATCTGTTCCAGCGCACCAAGGGCGCGCATATCGCGCTCAAGGTGCAACTGGGCAAAGACATCTGGCCGGTAAATACCGATGCCAGCCAATTGGAAAACGCCCTGCTCAACCTGGTGATCAACGCCCGCGACGCCATGCCCGACGGCGGCGAGTTGCTGATCGAAACCGCCAACAGCTACCTGGACGGCACCGACATCACCACCCTGGAGCCGGTCAAGGCCGGCGACTACGTGATGCTCGGCGTGAGCGACAACGGCAGCGGCATGGCGCCGAAAATCCTCGCCAAGGCATTCGACCCGTTCTTCACCACCAAGCCTATCGGCCAAGGCACCGGCCTTGGGCTGTCGATGATTTACGGCTTTGCCCAGCAGTCCGGTGGCCATGTAACGATCCAGAGCGAACCGGGCCAGGGCACCTGCGTGCGCCTGTACCTGCCGCGCCTGTACGGCACCGCACTGGAAAGCGACCTGCCCGTCAGCCTCACCGAAGCCCCGGTGGCCCTGGCCGGTGAAGCCGTGGTGGTGGTCGAGGACGACCCCGCAGTGCGCATGTTGGTGGTCAACGTCCTCGACGAACTGGGCTATACCGCGCACCAGGCGGCCGACGCCCGTGCCGCGCTGCCGCTGCTGGAGTCGGATTTGCGCGTGGATTTGCTGGTGACCGACGTTGGCCTGCCGGGCATGAACGGCCGGCAACTGGCGGAAATCGCGCGCCAGCATCGCCCCGGCCTGCGGGTGTTGTTCATGACCGGCTATGCCGAGAAAGCCGCTGAGCGCCAGGGCTTTTTGGAAGACGGCATGGACATGGTCGCCAAGCCCTTTTCGATCGACCTGCTGGCCACCAAAATCCGCAGCATGATCGGCGTCGAGGCCTGAGTTCAGGCATAATCGCGCGCCGTCGCACACCTGGTAGAAATCAATGAAAGCCCAAGCCCGTCATATCCTGGTGAAAACCAGCGAAGAAGCCGAACAACTCAAGCAGCGCATTGCCAAGGGCGAAGCCTTTGACGTGCTGGCCAAGAAGTACTCCACCTGCCCGTCGGGCAAGCGTGGCGGCGATCTGGGCGAAGTGCGGCCCGGGCAGATGGTAGGCGCGATTGATGCGGTGATCTTCAAGAAGCCGGTGAAGGTGGTGCACGGGCCGATCAAGAGCAAGTTTGGCTATCACCTGGTGCAGGTGTTTTACCGGGATTGAGCACTTGGCTCCAGACCGCTATCGCAGGCAAGCCAGCTCCCACATTTAGCGGTGTACACCCGGTAAAATGTGGGAGCCGGGCTTGCCCGCGATCCGCCGCAAGCGGCCATTCACATCGGTATCAGCGCCCCCGGCAGCTGAATCACCCGGCTCGCCAATCGATGCCCCGCCAATGCAGCCTCTTGCGGCGAGCCACCTTTGAGCCGCCCGGCCAGATACGCCGCACTGAACGAATCTCCCGCCGCCGTAGTGTCCACCACCTTTTCCACCTTCAACGCCGGCACCGCAAAACGCTCTCCCGCACAGCGAATCAAACACGCATCCGCGCCACGCTTGAGCACCACTTCTGCAATCGATGGATAGGCCGCAAACACCTGCTCGCTGTCCTCATAGCCAAACAGCGCGTGCTCGTCATCCTCGGTCAACAAGGCAATATCCACTTCAGCCAAGACCTTGCGATAAGCCGCACGGGCCGCTTGCACATCGGCCCATAGCCGTGGCCGGTAATTGTTATCGAACACCACCTTGCCACCTCGGCGGCGGGTTTCGACCAGGGTGTCCAGCAAGCGCTCGCGCCCGACCTCGCCCAGCACCGCCAGGGTAATGCCGCTGAAATACACCACGTCATAGTCCGGCAACGCTGCCAGGATCGGCTCGGCCGCAGGCGTGGTGAAGCAGTCACGCACGGCCGCTTCGTTGCGCCAGTAGAGAAACTTGCGCTCGCCATTGGCGTCGGTCTGGATGCAATACAAGCCCGGCAGACGCCCGGGCAGGCGCTGGACCATACCCAGGCCAAGGCCCTCGGTTTGCCACTGCTGGCACATGGCGTCGCTGAAACTGTCATCGCCCAAGGCGGTGACGTAGTCGACACTGGCGCACTCGCCCAGCTCACGGCGCAGGTACACCGCCGTGTTCAGGGTGTCGCCGCCGAAGCTCTGGTGCAGGCTGCCGTCGGCGCGGTGTTGCAGTTCGATCATGCATTCGCCGATAAGGGCGATGCGGGGTTGGGTGGTCATGGCTGCTGTCTCGGTGGGGCTGATGGCCTCATCGGGGGCAAGCCCCCTCCCACAGGGGAATGCATTCCAAATGTGGGAGGGGGCTTGCCCCCGATAGGTGCGGCTCGGTCTAGAAACAGGTACGCAGCGACTCGACCACCTGCAACTGCTCATCCACCAGGCAACCCACCTGCCATTTGTCGAAAGTCAGGCAGGGATGGGACGTGCCAAACGAAATAATGTCGCCAATGCGCAACTCAACCCCCGGCGCTACGGTCATGAACGCATGTTGGTCCATCACCGCCGTGACCTTGCACGCGCTCACATCATCACCGTGCGCCGGGACGATCCCGGCCTTGTAGCGCTTGAGCGGCACCGGCAAGCCGGCGTCATAGGCCACGTCGCGCTTACCCAGGGCAACCACCGCAAACCCCGGCTCCGGCAGCGACTGCACGTGCGCCCAGACCTCCATCGCCGGGCGCAGGCCCTCGTTGAGGTCGCTGCGTCGGTCGAGCACGCAGCATTGCGCGTCTTTGTAGATGCCATGGTCGTGGGCCACGTAGCTGCCTGGGCGCAACACACTGAGGAAACGACCGGCAGCGTTCTGCGCCTCGAACGACTCGGCGATCAGGTCGTACCAGGCCGAGCCCGACGCCGTGATGATCGGTTTGGGCAGGTCGAACAGGCCGCTGTCTTGCAGGTCCACCGCCAGGCGCACCAGGCTGGCAGCGAAGTCACGGATGCCGCTGATGGCGTGCTCACCGTGGATCACCCCTTCGTAGCCTTCGATGCCGGTCAACGCCAATGCCGGTTGGGCCTTGATCGCCCGGGCCAGTTCACGCACTTCTTGTTCGCTGCGACAGCCACACCGGCCGCCGACCACGCCGTACTCGATCATCACGTTCAGACGCAGGCCGCGCGCGGCGAAGAACAGGCCCAGGTCCGCGACGTTGTCCGGGTGATCGACCATGCAATGGAAGTCGAAATCCTGATCGGCCAACAGGTCGGCGATCAGCGCCATGTTCGGCGCCCCCACCAATTGGTTGGCCATCAGCACACGACGCACGCCACCGGCGTAGGCGGCGCGGGTTTGTACGGCGTTGGCCAGGGTGATCCCCCAGGCACCGGCGGTGATCTGGCGCTCGAACAGCGCAGGCATCATGCTGGTCTTGCCGTGGGGCGCCAGCTCGGCGCCGCTGTGGCTGACAAAGTCCTGCATCCAGCGAATATTGTGCTCCAGGGCGTCACGGTGCAGCACCAGCGCCGGCAGGCTGACATCGCGGATCAAATGGGCACCGACGGCGGCGGCACCTTTTTCAACGGCATTGAGGGCAGACATGGAAAACTCCTATTCGTTGATGCGCCGGGCCAGGCTGTTGGCGCTGTCGATCAGCACCCGGCGATAGTCGTGGTAGTGCTTGCTGGCATCGGCTCGCGGGGCAACGATGCACAGGGTCGCAATGCTGATGCCCTGGGCGTCCCGCACCGGGGCGGCGAAGCAATGGGTGAAGGTGTCGGCCACACTGTCGAAGGAAAAGAACCCATCGACGGTGGCCTGGCGGATCTGCGCCAGGAAGGTATCGAGCGGCAGGCGCAGGCCGTCCGGCAGGATGAAATCGTCGGGGTCGATCAGCTCGATGATCTGCTGGTCGCTCAAATGCCCCAGCAACAAACGCCCGGAAGCGGTCCACGGGATCGGCGCGTTTTCACCGATATCCGAAGAAATACGAAAATGCCGCTGGCCTTCGCGCATCAGCGCCACCGTGTACTTGCGCCCGTTGAGCAGGCACATCTGCGCGGTTTCGTGGGTCTGGCTGACGATTTCCTGCAGGGCGTGATCGGCCTCGCGGGTCAGGTCGAAGTGCCGCAGGTGCGCCTGGCCGAGGAAATACAACTGGCGCCCCAGATACACGTGACCGTCCTTGCCCACGGTTTCCAGAATGCGCCGCTCCAGCAGCGACGCGACCAATTCGTAGACCGTGGACTTGGGGCTGCCGATGCCGCTGGCAATGTCATTCGGGCGCAGGGGTTGGCCGACTTCCTTGAGAAAATCGAGGATATCGAACGCACGGTCCAGGCCTTTGGCGCGGCGTTTGATGGTGTCTTCGGTCATGGCAGTGATGGGTCCGGTCAAAGTTCCAGGGTTTGGCAGAGATTCCCTGTGGGAGGGGGCTTGCTCCCTCCCACAGTTGATTTTCTGTGGGCTTTAGAATGTGGATTCAGCCCTTTTTCTTGTAGGCCACGCAGTCGATCTCAACCTTGCAATCAACCATCATATTGGCCTGCACACAAGCCCGCGCCGGGGCGTGCTCGGGGGTGAAGTATTCGCCGAAGACCTTGTTGAAACTCCAGAAGTCCCGTGGATCTTCCAGCCACACGCCCACGCGTACAACATCCTTGAGTTCATAGCCGGCTTCTTCGAGGATCGCCACCACGTTGCGCATGGTCTGCCGGGTTTGCTCGACGATGCCGCCACTGATGATTTCGCCATCCACCGCCGGCACCTGGCCCGACACATACAGCCAGCCATCGGCCTCCACCGCGCGTGCGAACGGGCGTGGCTGGCCGCCACCTGCGGTGCTGCCGGTACCGTAACGAGTAATGCTCATAAAAGTTGCTCCTTGTTAAAAACGAATGTTCTTTAAAAATTCCGCCAGCCGCGGCGACTGCGGCCGCTCGAAGATGTCCTTCGCAGTGCCCTGCTCTTCAATGCAGCCCTGGTTCATGAAGACGATCTGGTCGGAGACTTCATAGGCAAAGCGCATTTCGTGGGTGACCAGCAACATGGTCATGCCCTCCTCCGCCAGCCCCTTGATCACGCTGAGCACTTCGCCTACCAGCTCCGGATCGAGGGCCGATGTGACCTCGTCGAACAGCATCAGACTGGGGTTCATGGCAATGGCGCGGGCAATCGCCACGCGCTGTTGCTGACCACCAGACAATTGGCCGGGAAAGTGGTTGCGCCGCTCCAGCAGGCCGACGCGGTCCAGCCACTTTTCGGCCAGGGCCACGGCTTCATCCTTGCCCATCTTCTTGACCTTGAGCAAGCCAAGGGTGACGTTTTGCAGCGCGGTCAGATGCGGGAACAGATTGAATTGCTGGAACGCCATGCCGGTCATGGCGCGGTGCTGGGCAATCACCCGCTCCGGGTGCCGTACGCGCTTGCCGCCGACCTCGCTGTAGCCAATGGACTCGCCGTCCAGGGTGATCTGCCCGCCCTGGAACTCCTCAAGCAAGTTCACGCAACGCAGCAAGGTGGTCTTGCCCGAGCCGCTGGAGCCGATCAACGTCACCACATTGCCGCGCTGCATCGACAGATCGACACCCTTGAGCACTTCCACCTGGCCGTACTGTTTACGCAGGCCACGGATGTCCAGCAGCGCTGGTTTGGTTTGAGCTTGGTTCATGGCAAGGCCACCCGCTTTTCAATGTAGCGCCCGAATAATTCGATGGCGTAGTTGATGACAAAGAACATGAAACCGGCGAACAGGTAGAACTCCAGGGTCATGAAGGTGCGGGCGATCACCTGCTGGGTGCTGAGCAGCAATTCGGCCACGCCGATCACCGACAGCAAGGTGGAGGCCTTGACGATTTCGGTAGAGGAATTGACCCAGGTCGGCAAAATCTGTCGCAACGCCTGGGGCAACAACACATAGCCCAACGACTGGTAAAACGTCAGGCCAATGGCCTTGCCCGCTTCCAGTTGCCCACGGGGAATGGCTTGCAGTGCACCGCGCACGATTTCCGACACGTGGGAGCCACAGAACAGGGTCAACCCGACCGCACCGGCCTGGAATGCACTGATCTGCCAGCCCAGGGCCGGGAGCATGTAGAAACACGCCAACACCAGCACGAACACCGGGGTGCCTCGAATCAGATCGACGTACAGACGAAACGGCGCGCGCATCCAGAACTTGCCGTAGGTCAGGATCAACCCGGCGACGATACCGATCAGGGTGCCGAAGATAATCGCCAGTGCCGAGACCGACACACTGGCCTGGAAGCCGACCCACAGGGTCTCGCGGGCGATCCACAATTCATGCAGCCAACTGGGGGATTCGTACATGCAAACCCTTCCTTAACGACGGATCGCCAGACGCTGCTCCAGGTAACGGAGCAGCATGGCAATCAGGTAACAGGCAGCCACATAGAGCGCGGTCGTCACCAGCCAGGTTTCAATCACCCGGTAGCTTTCAACGTTGATCTTGCGGGCGTAATAGGTCAGCTCCGGCACCGCGATCGCGGCGGCCAGGGATGTGTCCTTGAACAGCGAGATAAAGTTGTTCGAAAGTGCCGGCAACACGTTGCGCAGCATCACCGGCACGGTGATATAGGCGCGAATCCGCCATTCGCCAAGGCCGATCGCCAACCCCGCTTCGCGCAAGCCCTTGGGAATATTCAACAACCCGGCGCGGAATACTTCGGTCAGGTAGGCACCGGCGTACAGCGACAAGGTGACGATGAACGAAGGGATTTTGTCCAGGCGAATCCCCAGGGACGGCAAGGCGAAATAGATCAACAAGATCAACACCAGGATCGGCGTATTGCGCACCACCGTCACGTACACCGAGGCCAGGATGCGCAACGCGCGGTGCCGGGACAGCATGGCAAACGCCATCAGCAGGCCGATCACGCAGCCGATGGCAATCGACAGCAAGGCCAACTGCAGGCCCAGGCCGAGCCCCGCCAGCAAGGTGTCGAAGTCACGCCAGACGGCGGCAAAATTCAACTGATAGTTCATGGTCGGCAATACCTGAGTGAGGCGTGCTCAAGCACGCCCCGGCTGTTCCGGATCATTTGAATTCCACGGGAAAACCGATGGCCGGTTCTGGCAGGTCAACGCCGAACCACTGCTTGAAAGAAGCCTTGTAGGTGGGAAACTCCACACCGGTCATGGCTTCATGCAGCGCGGTGTTGACGAAATTCAGCCAATCCTGGTCGCCACGCTTGACCGCACACGCGTAGGTTTGCGGGCTCCAGGCGTAAGTGGGGCTGCGGTAGCGACCGGGGTTCTGCACCATCAGGTATTTGACCGAGGACTGATCGGTGGCAGCCGCATCGGCGCGGCCGGAGTTCACGGCCTGGTACATCAGGTCGACACTGTCGTACTGGTCGACCTTGGCTTTGGGCAGTGCCTGGTGCACCAGTTCTTCGGCGTACACGTTTTGCAGCACGGCCACGGTCACGTCATCGCCTGCGGCTTGAAGGTCTTCAATTTCCTTGTACTTGCTGTTGTTGGGCAACAGCAGGCCGACGCCTTCGCGGTAGTACGGCAAAGTAAAAGCCACCTGCTGCGCACGGCTGGCGGTGACGGTGATGAACTGGCAGCTTATGTCGACCTTGTCCGTGAGCAGGTTGGGAATGCGCGCATCGGATGACTGCACCACAAACTCGACCTTGCTCGGGTCATTGAACAAACCCTTGGCCACCATGCGGCCGATGTCGATATCAAACCCCTGCAATTTGCCATCCGCTCCCTGGAAGTGCCACGGCGCATTGGTACTGCCTGTACCCACGATCAGATGCCCGCGCTTGAGCACATCATCCAGCTTGCTGTCTGCCGCCTGCACCATGCTTGTGAAGGAAGCCGATGCGGCAACAAGAAAAACACACGCTTTGAATACGGATGGTCGGTGATGCATGACAAGCACTCCAGGGATTGTGTATTCCGCTATACCGGAACTTGGTATGTAACAACGGAATAGACAGCAGAAAGTGTGCCACAGACGCCAGAGGAAACCTATGGCGGCAAAAAATGCTTTATGGATCAGCGTGATAGTGATTGAAGCGGTATACAGCATTGCGCCGTCACCGTATGGCTGTGCTACGCAACGCCCCACGACGGTGTTACTGCGCACCGATCTGAACACTTGATCAAGCAGGTACCAAGCGCGCGAAGAGGGACCTGTGAAGGTTGACAGTAGACCGGAACGATTTTCCAACTTAGCTTAGGCCAAGGAGTGACAAGGAGACGCCCGATGAGCTACGTCAATGCAGTGATCGCAAATAAGGCGGAATTTGACCGCGAACTCAATACGAGGCAACCCGTATTCGTTGTATTCATCTCCCATGATTGCGCGGCATGCACTGACGCAATGCCCCGCTTCATGCGGATAAGCCAGCGGTACAAGCACCAGATCAAGATCATGATCCTCGATTGCACCGAAACACCAAGCCATCCAAGCGTGGACCGAATTCCAATGCTGCTGATCTACCATGACCAACAGCTTCAGGAAACCGTTCCCGGACTCGGCGAGCAAGCGCTTGAACACGCGTTCAAGCGATTCGCTCGCCTCCAGATCAAGGAGCCGTAAGCGGCGACAAACAAACCTGCGTCACCCTCCGCTCTTCCACCGCGGCCACAGTCAGGCGCCACCCCTCGTATTCAAGACTATCGCCCACAACCGGCAAGCGATCCAACAGACTCATCACCAGACCGGCCAGGGTCTGGTAATCCTCCGTCGCCACGGCCTTGAAGCCGGTGCGTCGGCTCACCTGATTAAGATTCAAGGCACCATTGGCACGAAAGCCCGCGCCCTCCTCGACAATGTCCGGGCCTTCGATTTCACTGGCATCGGGCAATTCACCGGCGATGGATTCCAGAATATCGGTCATGCTCAACACGCCCATGAAGTCCCCGAATTCGTTGATCACAAAGGCGATGTGGGTGGACTCCTGGCGCATCTGCTCCAGGGCATTGAGGATCGAAAAGCTCTCCAGCAGGTTGATCGCCCGGCGCGCCAGGTGCTCCAGGTTCGGCTCGTTACCGGCCAGGTACTCCTTGAGCAGTTCCTTCTTGTGCACAAAGCCCAAGGGTTCATCCACCGCACCGTTGCGGATCAGCGGCAAACGCGAGTAGGACGAATGCATCAGCTTCAGGCGGATCGTGTCGGGATCGTCCGCCAGGTCGATGCAGTCAACCTTGGCCCGTGGTGTCATCAGGGTACGAATCGGCCGTTCGGCCAGTTGCAGCACCCCGCTGATCATCACCCGCTCACGTCGATCAAACAGCGGGCCCTGCGCAGTATCCGGCTCGCCCAGCAAGTCAGCGACCTCTTCACCCACCTCTTCCACCGCCAGGCTACGACCACCCAGCAGACGCATCACCGCATGGGCGGTACGCTCACGCACCGGCAGCACACCTTGTGCTGATTTCTTGCGACGCGAGCGGGCAATCTGGTTGAACACCTCGATCAGAATCGAGAAACCAATGGCCGCGTACAGGTAGCCCTTGGGAATATGGAAGCCCAAGCCTTCGGCGGTCAGGGCGAAACCGATCATCATCAAGAAGCCCAGGCACAGCATGATGACCGTAGGGTGGGCGTTGACGAAACGGGTCAGCGGCTTGCTCGCCACGATCATCAAACCGATGGACACGATCACCGCGATCATCATCACCGCCAGCTCATCGACCATGCCCACTGCGGTAATCACCGCGTCGAGGGAGAACACTGCGTCGAGCACCACGATCTGCGCCACGATCGGCCAGAACATCGCATAAGCCACATTGCCCTTGTGCTGGGCCACGTGGCCTTCCAGGCGTTCGTGCAGCTCCATGGTGGCCTTGAACAACAGGAACACACCACCGAACAGCATGATCAGGTCACGGCCGGAAAAGCTCTTGTCGAACACCTCGAACAACGGCTGGGTGAGGGTCACCAACCAGGAAATACTCGCCAACAGGCCCAGACGCATCAGCAACGCCAGGGACAAACCGATCAAGCGTGCACGGTCGCGCTGCTCCGGCGGCAACTTGTCTGCCAGTATCGCGATAAACACCAGGTTGTCGATACCCAGCACCAGTTCCAGCACAATCAAGGTCGCCAGGCCCAGCCAGGCCGTTGGATCCGCTAACCATTCCATTTATAGAGTCTCTGTATTCAAAGTTTTCAGAATGCCGGACACGGCAATGCGCGGTCAGTGGACCGGGACAAGGTTAGCAGTCGGAATACGGGGTGCTTCAGGGGGAACAGCGACAGTAAGTGTCTTGGAGAAAGACGACTGGGAGGCTCCGAGAGGGTGTTCATGCAAGTCCTGAAATAACAAAAGGACTTGAATCCTACAGCCCAAACACACAACTCCCACAGAGCAAAACTATTACAAAACCTGTCTTCCAGCCGATGCAAAACCAATGTGGGAGGGGACTTGCTCCATCCCACACTTGGATCTCCAATAAATCAAGACTTTCGGGTGGCATCATCCAGCGCCAGAATGGTGTGGGCATTGGTGACGGTCGTCGCCAGCGTATTGATCACCCCCGACCGCAACGCCCCCAGCGTCGCCGCGGCTTTGGTGTTTTCACTGGCAATCGCCACCACATCCGGGATGCGGAACAGCTCCTGCACCGTCAACCCGATCACTCGGCCTTGAATGGCGTTGACCGCCGGCTGGCCGTGAATATCGATAAAGTCATAGCCCATCATGTCGCCCACCGTGCCGGACAACCGCGCCTGGGCGATTTCCTGGGGCGAGAACCAGCCCATGCGCACCATGTTGCTGTTTTCGCTCATATCACCAATGCCGATCAGGGCAATGTCGGCACGCCGGGCGCGGTCGAGGGTGGAGCGTACCGTGTCGTTATTGATCAACACACCACGCAGTTCCGGGTTGGCCACCAGGGCCGGGGCGTACAGGCTTTCGCTCTCGCCGCCAAAGCGCAGGGCCAGGCGCCGGCAGATATGGTCGGGGTTCATGTACTCGCCGGCCTTGAGCGAACCACCGATAGCACATACGAACGTGCAGTTGCGCGTCACCGGCAGGAACACGTTATCGGCCACCGCGCCGACGTTACGGCCCATGCCCACGGCGACGATCATGCCATCGCCCAAGGTTTTGTTCAGGTAGTTGGCGACCAGGCTGGCGACTGCCGAGCGCTGGGTGTCGGGGTCGCTGTGGTCAACGGCGATCAAGGCGCGGTCGAGCTTGAAGCGCTCCACCAACGCGCGCTCCAGTTCGTTGTTCATCGCCGGGTGCTGCAACACGCGCACCTCGACAATGCCTTCATCTCGCGCACGCTTGAGCAGGCGGCTGACTTTGGCCCGCGACAGGTCAAAGCGCTTGGCAATGGCTTCCTGAGTGACGTTCTCAAGGTAATAGAGCATCGCCACTTCGGTCATTTGATCGATATCGCTGGCCATGCGCTGGGTACTGTCACTCATGGGGACGGGCTTCCGTTTCGGCGTCAAAGGCGCATTCTCCCGACTCTTGCCCCGTGCCGTCCACTACTGATGCCCATCGCGCTCGATTGCGTTGATGCGCTCGACCTTGGCCCCGGAACGCGCCGCCTCGAACTCCGAGGCCAGGAACGCCGTGACAATGCTCTTGGCCAGTTCGGCGCCGATCACCCGCGCACCGATGGACAGAATCTGCGCATCGTTGCTCTTGCGCGCCCGCTCCGCCGAATAGGTGTCATGGGCCTGAGCCGCACGGATACCCAACACCTTGTTGGCCGAGATGGCCATGCCGATGCCGGTGCCGCACACCAGCACGCCGAGGCGCTGCTGCCCGGCGCTGATGGCGTTGGCCACGGCCAGCGCGATGTCCGGGTAGAGCACCGGCGCAGTGGAATGGGTGCCGAAGTCAGTGACCGGGTAACCCAGCGCCTCGATATGGCGCTTCAACAGCTCTTTAAGCTCAAAACCCGCTTCATCGCATCCGATAGCCACCGGAAAAGGTGTGTTCATGGCGTCTGGCTCCGCTGCCCTGACCTAGATTAAGACTGATCAGATGATCACTCAGTGAAATTTTGCTCAGTCATTTCGCGATCATTATGCCCTTCATGTCAAGCGAGATTTAACTGACCTTGCAGTCAAAGCGGGATAAACAGCCGATATAGTCTCTACAGATGAGAATCAACGCTTTTTAATGAAAGAGATTGACTGATCAGAATTTCATTTGATACACATATGATCACAGCGAAACATGACTGTGCGACCTAATAAGAATTCACAGCACGAGGACACGCCGATGGCCAAGCCATTACTGCTCCAGGCTGAACACGTCGCCAAGGCTTACGCCGGGGTACCTGCCCTGCGTGACGGGCGCCTCTCTCTGCGCGCCGGCAGCGTCCACGCCCTGTGCGGTGGCAATGGCGCCGGCAAGTCGACCTTCCTGAGCATCCTGATGGGCATCACCCAGCGTGACGCCGGCACCATTGTGCTCAACGGTGCACCGGCGCAGTTCAACCGCCCCAGTGAAGCCTTGGCGGCCGGGATCGCGATGATCACCCAAGAGCTGGAACCCATCCCCTACATGACCGTCGCCGAAAACATCTGGCTGGGCCGCGAGCCGCGCCGCGCCGGTTGCATTGTCGACAGCAAGGCCCTGAACCGCCGCACCCGCGAGCTGCTGGAAAGCCTGGAGTTCGACGTCGACGCCACCAGCCCCATGCATCGCTTGAGCGTGGCGCAGATTCAACTGGTGGAAATCGCCAAGGCGTTCAGCCATGACTGCCAGGTGATGATCATGGACGAGCCCACCTCGGCCATCGGCGAGCGCGAGGCAGAAACCCTGTTCAAGGCCATTCGCCGCCTCACTGCACGGGGTGCCGGTATCGTGTATGTGTCCCATCGTTTGAGCGAACTGGCGCACATCGCCGATGACTACAGCATCTTCCGCGATGGCGCCTTCGTGGAAAGCGGGCGCATGGCCGATATCGACCGCGACCACCTGGTGCGCGGTATTGTCGGCCAGGAACTGACGCGCATCGACCACAAGGTCGGCCGTGAATGCGCGGCCGACACCTGCCTGCAAGTCGACAACCTGAGCCGCAACGGCGAGTTCCACGACATCAGCCTGCACTTGCGCCGTGGCGAAATTCTCGGCATCTATGGGCTGATGGGCTCCGGGCGCAGTGAGTTTCTCAATTGCATCTACGGCCTGACCGTAGCCGATTCCGGCAGCGTCACCCTGCAAGGCAAGCCCATGCCCATCGGGATGCCCAAGGCCACCATCAACGCCGGCATGTCCCTGGTCACCGAAGACCGCAAGGACAGTGGCCTGGTGCTGACCGGCAGCATCCTCTCCAACATCGCGCTGTCGGCCTACAAGCGCTTGTCGAGTTGGTCGCTGATCAATGCGCGCAAGGAAGCCCAACTGGCCGAGGACATGGTCAAGCGCCTGCAGATCAAGACCACTTCCCTGGACCTGCCGGTGGCGTCCATGAGCGGCGGCAACCAACAAAAAGTCGTGCTCGCCAAATGCCTGTCCACCGAGCCGGTGTGCCTGCTCTGCGATGAACCCACCCGCGGCATCGACGAAGGCGCCAAGCAGGAGATCTACCACCTGCTCGACCAGTTCGTACGGGCCGGCGGCGCCGCCATCGTGGTGTCGTCCGAAGCTCCGGAACTGCTGCACTTGAGTGATCGCATTGCCGTATTCAAGGGCGGCCGGCTGGTGACCATCAGCACCGACACCGCCCTTTCCCAGGAAGCCTTGTTGAGTCTTGCCTCATGAATGCCAAAACCCTTGCCGCCCCTGTCACCACCGCGCCACGCAACCGCTTGCGCCTGTCTCTGGACCGCTTCGGCCTGCCGCTGGTGTTTATCCTGCTGTGCGTGGTGATGGCGTTCTCCAGCGAATACTTCATGACCTGGCGCAACTGGATGGACATCCTGCGCCAGACCTCCATCAACGGCATCCTCGCCGTGGGCATGACTTACGTGATCCTGACCAAGGGCATCGACTTGTCGGTAGGTTCGATCCTGGCCTTTGCCGGATTGTGCAGCGCGATGGTCGCCACCCAGGGCTATGGCCTGTTGGCGGCGGTCAGCGCCGGGATGTTTGCCGGGGCGATGCTTGGCGTGGTCAACGGTTTCATGGTCGCCAACCTGTCGATCCCGCCGTTCGTGGCCACCCTGGGTATGCTCAGCATCGCCCGTGGCATGACCTTTATCCTCAACGACGGCAGCCCGATCACCGACCTGCCCGACGCCTACCTGGCGCTGGGTATCGGCAAGATCGGCCCAGTGGGCGTGCCGATCATTATCTTCGCTGTGGTCGCGCTGATCTTCTGGATGGTGCTGCGCTACACCACCTACGGCCGCTATGTATACGCGGTGGGCGGCAATGAAAAAAGCGCGCGCACCTCCGGCATCGGCGTGCGCAAGGTGATGTTCTCGGTGTACGTGGTTTCGGGCCTGCTCGCCGGATTGGCCGGCGTGGTGTTGTCGGCACGTACCACCTCTGCCCTGCCCCAGGCCGGGGTTTCCTATGAACTGGATGCGATTGCCGCGGTGGTGATCGGCGGCACCAGCCTGTCGGGCGGTACCGGCAGCATTGTCGGCACCTTGTTCGGGGCGCTGCTGATCGGCGTGATCAACAACGGCCTGAACCTGCTCGGCGTGTCCTCCTATTACCAGCAGGTCGCCAAGGGCCTGATCATCGTGTTCGCAGTACTGATCGACGTGTGGCGCAAGAAAAAACGCTAGAGAACGACCCACAACAATAACCGGAGTTCTACTCATGAAACTTGGTACCACTTTGGCCGCTGCGGCGACCCTCACCCTGCTTGCCAGCAGCATCGCCCTGGCGGCCGATGGCAAGACCTACAAGATCGGCGCAGCCGTCTACGGCCTCAAGGGCCAGTTCATGCAGAACTGGGTGCGTGAGCTCAAGGAACATCCGGCCGTCAAGGATGGCACCGTGCAGCTGACCGTATTCGACGGCAACTACGACGCCCTGACCCAGAACAACCAGATCGAAAATATGGTGACCCAACGCTACGACGCGATTCTGTTCGTGCCCATTGATACCAAGGCCGGTGTCGGCACGGTCAAGGCGGCCATGAGCAACGACGTGGTGGTCATCGCCTCCAATACGAAAGTAGCCGATGCCAGCGTGCCGTATGTGGGGAACGACGACGTCGAAGGCGGCCGCCTGCAGGCCCAGGCCATGGTCGACAAGCTCAACGGCAAGGGCAACGTGGTGATCATCCAGGGCCCGATTGGCCAGTCGGCGCAGATCGACCGGGAAAAAGGCGAGCTGGAGGTGTTGGGCAAACACCCTGACATCAAGATCATCGAGAAGAAAACCGCCAACTGGGACCGCGCCCAGGCCATGACCCTCACCGAAGACTGGCTCAACGCCCACCCCAAGGGCATCAACGGCGTGATCGCCCAGAACGACGACATGGCCCTCGGCGCCGTGCAGGCCCTGAAGTCCCACGGACTGACCTCCAAAGAGGTACCCGTGACCTCCATCGACGGTATGCCGGATGCGATCCAGGCGGCAAAAAAAGACGAAGTCACCACATTCCTCCAGGACGCCCAGGCCCAATCCCAAGGCGCACTGGACGTGGCCCTGCGCGCCCTGGCCGGTGAGGACTACAAGCCGCAATCGGTGATCTGGGAGCGCTACGCCAAGGACGTGAAATGGGGTGACGGCACGGCCAGGAACTACATCCTGCCGTGGGTGCCAGTGACCAATGCCAATGCGGATGCGCTGTACCAGCAAGTCAGCGGCGGCAAGTAGTCAGTGGCTTGAAACACAGTCAACTGTGGGAGCTGGCTTGCCTGCGATGCAGGCGCCTGGGTGCATCAGGTAGACCGGGTCGATGCAATCGCAGGCAAGCCAGCTCCCACATTGGACCGCGTTCTACCTTTTGATCTGTAACAGGAGTTATTCATGTCTGGTTTCTGGAACCAAGCCTTCGACCTCAATGGCCGTTGTGCGGTGATCACCGGCGGTGCCGCCGGGATCGGCCTGGCCTGTGCCACTCTGATGGTGGAACGTGGTGCGCGGGTGGCGCTGCTCGACCGCGACCCGGCGGTGGTCGAAGTGGCCGCCCGCCTGGGTACCGGGCACCTGGGCATTGCCGTCGACCTCGGGAAGATCGACCAGATCCAACCGACTGTCGACAACGTCTTCGCTCACTTCCAACGCCTGGATTACCTGATCAACAGCGCAGGCGTGGTACTGCTGGACAAGGCTATCGACGTCAGCGAAAGCGCCTGGGACACCACCCTGGACATCAACCTCAAGGCCAGTTTTTTCATGGCCCAGGCTTGCGCCAAACACATGCTCGCCCAGGGCAGTGGGCGCATCGTCAACCTCGCCTCCCAGGCCGCCGTGATTGGCCTGGACCGCCACGTCGCCTACTGCGCCAGCAAGGCGGCGATTGTCGGCATGACCAAGGTATTGGCCATGGAATGGGCGCCGCAGATCAACGTCAACGCCATCTCCCCCACCATCGTCGAAACCGCCCTGGGCAAGAAAGCCTGGGCCGGCGACGTGGGTGAGCGGGCCAAATTGCAGATCCCGGCGGGGCGTTTTGCCCAGCCGGAAGAAATCGCCGGTCTGGCGCTATACCTGCTCAGCGATGCCGCGCAGATGATCACCGGCGCCAACATGGTGATCGACGGCGGCTACAGCATTCAGTAATTCATCTTTATGTCGTGAGGTCTTGTCATGTCCACCGTCACCGAACGCACACCCGAACAACTTGCCCCGAGCATCCCCAAAACCATGCAGGCCGTGGTCTGCCATGGGCCGGAAGACTACCGCCTGGAAACCGTCGACGTGCCCACCCCCGGCCCCGACGAGATCCTGACCAAGGTCGAGCTGTGCGGCATTTGCATGGGCGATATCAAGACCTATCGCGGCGCGCCGTCGTTCTGGGGCGACGCCGAGCAACCGCGCTACGTGAAGCCGCCGATGATTCCCGGGCATGAGTTCGTGTGCCGTGTGGTCGCCCTTGGCCCAGGCGCCGAAAAGCGCGGCGTGGCGGTCGGCGACCGGGTGATTTCCGAACAGATCGTGCCGTGCTGGGGTTGCCGCTTCTGCAACCACGGCCAGTACTGGATGTGCCAGAAGCATGACCTGTATGGCTTCCAGAACAATGTGCAGGGCGCCATGGCCCAGTACATGATTTTCACCAAGGAAGGCATCATCCACAAAGTGCCGGAATCCATCGCCCCCGATGAAGCGATCCTGATCGAGCCATTGGCCTGCTCGCTGCACGCCGCAGAGCGCGCCGACGTCGACCATGACGACATTGTGGTGGTCGCAGGCGCCGGCACTTTGGGCCTGGGCATCATCGGCGCGGTGCGGTTGCGCAACCCGAAAAAGCTTATCGTGCTGGACATGAAACCCGAGCGCGCCGCCCTCGCCCTGCGCATGGGCGCCGACGAAGTCTGGAACCCGGCCGAGGTCGATGTGCTGGCCAAAATCCGCGAGATCACCGACGGCTACGGCTGCGACATCTACATCGAAGCCACCGGGCACCACAAGGCCGTCAACCAGGGGCTGGCGATGCTGCGCAAGTTGGGGCGCTTCGTCGAGTTCAGCGTGTTCAATGACGAGGCCACGGTCGATTGGTCGATCATTGGCGATCGCAAGGAGCTGGACATCCTCGGCTCGCACCTGGGGCCCTATATGTACCCGAGAGCCATCGACTTTATCGGTAACCGCAAAATCGACATGCGCGATGTGGTGACCCACAAGTTTGCCCTGGCGGATTTCAAGGAGGCGTTTGCGGTGATGGAGCGCGGCGATAAATCGCTCAAGGTGGTGCTCGAACCCTGATTCCAGCAGCAACACACAAACTGTGGGAGCTGGCTTGCCTGCTCCCACAATGGAGGGGTGTCACCCCTTAGAACAAGAACACAGGAACCCGCGTTATGAATCGAGTCATCAACGATCCCGACCAAGTGGTCGAAGACATGCTGCGCGGCATCCTGGTCGCGCACCCCGAACTGCGCCAGTACGAAACCAACCCGCGGGTCATCGTCAAGGCCCGGCCCTCCGGTCAGGGCCGGGTCGGCATCGTCACCGGCGGCGGCTCGGGGCATGAACCGGCGTTCCTCGGCTATGTCGGGCCGGGCCTGGTGGATGCCGTAGCCGTCGGTGAGATTTTTTCCTCGCCCACCGCCAAGAGCTTTTTCGACGCCTTCCGTGCCGCCGACCATGGCGCGGGCGTGGCGTGCCTGTATGGCAACTACGCAGGCGACAATATGAACGTCAAGCTGGCGATGAAGATGGCCGCCAGCAAAGACATGCGCATCCGCACCGTGGTGGCCAACGACGACGTGGCTTCGGCGCCCAAGGCCGATATCGCCAAGCGTCGCGGAGTGGCCGGGGAAATCTTCATGTGGAAGATCGGCGGTGCCGCCGCCGCCCAGCATTACGACCTCGACGGGGTGATTCGCGTCGCGCAGAAGACCGTCGACCAGTGCCGCTCGATCGGTATCGGCCTCACGCCCTGCACCATCGCCGCCGTGGGCAAGCCGAACTTCCAGATCCCTGACGGCCAGATGGAACTGGGCATCGGTCATCATGGCGAGCCGGGCATCGAAGTCATCCCGATTGAACCGGCCGCCGCCATGGCCGAGCGGATGCTTGCGCCGATCCTGGCCGACCGCGATTTCAGCCAGGACGACAGTGTGGTGGTGCTGGTCTCGGGCCTTGGCGCCACGCCAGTGATGGAGCTGTACATTTTCTACGCCGAGGTGGAAAAACAACTCAAGGCCAAGGGCTTGAAGATCCACCGTTGCTACGTCGGCAACTACTTCACCTCCCTGGAAATGATGGGCGTGACCCTGACCCTGCTCGGCCTCGACGCCGAGCTGAAAACCCTGATCGACCAACCCTGCCGTTCCATCGGCATGACCCAGGCGGAGTAAACATGAGCCAGCACTTTTCCACCCGTGACGGCAGCGCCATCGTCGCCGATCTGGTCAGCGTCATCGTGGCCAATCGCGAATACCTCAGCGAAGTCGACGGCGCCATTGGCGACGGCGACCACGGCATCAACATGGCCAAGGGCTTCGCCCACTGCGGTCGCACTATCGAAGGCCGCCAACTGAGCCTGGCCCAAGCCCTGGATGAACTGACCCTGAGCCTGATGGAAGGCATCGGCGGCTCCATGGGCCCGCTGTATGGCAGCCTGTTTATTGGCATGGCCGACGAAGTGCGCAATTGTGAAGACATCGACGCCGCGACCTTCGCCCATCTGTTGCGCGGCGGCTTGACTTCACTGCAGGACATCACCGAGGCGGGCGTGGGCGACAAGTGCCTGATGGATACCCTTATTCCTGCAGTAGAGGCGTTTGAACAGGCACATGCATCCGGGGCGTCTTTCAACGATGCGCTGGAGGCGATGAAAACCGCCGCCTCCCAGGGGCGCGATTCGACCAAGGACCTGGTGGCCAAGATCGGCCGCGCCAGTCGCCTGGGCGAGCGCTCTCTCGGGGTGCTGGACGCCGGGGCGGTGTCGTGTTGCCTGATTCTTACGCGCCTGGCCGACTCGGTGCAGCCGCGACTGACTGCTTGACCTGCTGGATATACCGCGCCACCGCCGGCGCTTTTTCAAAACGCCGGTAAATCAACGACAACCACGACGACGCCTCATTGCCCTGGATACTGCGATACACCACGCCCGGCAGGCTCACATGCCCGACCATCGATGCTGGCACTACCGCAACCCCCTGCCCCAACGACACCAGGGCCACCACAGCCACCAACCCGCCCGGCTGCGCGCCGAGGCGCGGTGCGTAGCCGCCCTGGGCGGCGACATGCAAGGTGCCGCTGATTTGTTCCGGCAAGATAAACGTCTCGTTTTCCAGGTACTCGCAGGTGATTGCCTTAAGCCCCAGCAGCCAGGAATCATGGGCCAGCGCCAGCACAAAGCCTTCGCTGTCCAGGCGCACCGCCTCCACGCCGTCCGGCAGAGTCATCGGCGAACGGATATAACCGATATCGCAGCGCCCATCTGCCACCGCGCCCGGTAGCGCAGCCATAGCCCATTCGCGCAGGTTCACGTTCACATCGGCAAACGCCTGGCTGAACCCCCGTACCTGGCGCTGCAACAGCCCGCAGTACAGCGCCGAGGCCACGTAACCCAACTCAATATGCCCGATCTCGCCACGCCCGGCGCGCTGGGCATTGCGCTGGGCGAACTCGAATTGGCGCACGGCGGCTTCGGCCTCGCTCAGCAGCGCGGCACCCGCTTCGGTGAGGCTGACTTCGCGCTGCCGGCGGATAAACAAGCGCGTGCCCAGGCTGGTTTCCATGTCCTGGATTTGCCGGCTCAGGGTCGGCGGCGCAATACCCAATTGCTCGGCGGCGCGGGTGAAATTGCGCTGCCGGGCCACGGCCAGAAAGTAACGAAAATGGCGGATTTCCATGGCAGTATTAGCTCAAAGGTAATGAAGTGCTTCCTGGCGCCTAACAAAAATGTGATTAGCCAGGGATAAGCTCGCAGTACCTGAACCCTAGAGAGCCCTTGCGATGCAAGTCAACCGAGATTTCCGTATTGCCTATCAGGTAATTTGCTTGTGAGCCAGGTCAGTCCACGCCTGACGCTGGTGACCGCCTCCGCTGTCTGCGCGTTGATCGTGCTGGATACCAACATCGTCGCCGTCACGCTGCCGAGCATCGCCCGTGACCTGGGCGCCAACTTTGCCGATATCGAGTGGGTCGTCAGCGCTTATATGCTGGCGTTCGCCGCCTTGTTGTTGCCGGCCGGGAGTATCGCCGACCGCTTTGGCCGCAAGAAAACCCTGGTCTGGGGCCTGGGTATTTTCATCTTCGCCTCCCTAGGCTGCGGTGCAGCACCCACTGCGCTGTGGCTGGACATCGCCCGGGCCGTGAAGGGGGTGGGTGCGGCGCTGCTGCTGACCTCGGCACTGGCGTCTATCGGGCATACCTTCCACGATGAAATAGAACGCGCCAAGGCCTGGGCGTTCTGGGGCGCGTGCATGGGCGTGGCGATGACCGCCGCACCGACCCTGGGCGGCTTGATTACCGAGTACCTGGGCTGGCGCTGGATTTTCTATCTCAACCTGCCGGTGGGGCTGGTACTGATGGCCTTGGTGCTGCGGGCGATTCCCGAGTCCCGCGACACCCGATCGGCGCGCCTGGATCCCTGGGGCAGCCTGGCGTTCAGTGGCAGCTTGCTGTGCCTGATCTGGGGGCTGATCGAGGCCAATCGCATCGGTTGGGATAGCCCGCTGACCTACGCCCGCCTCATCGGTGGCGGGCTGTTGATGGGCGTATTTGTGCTGGTCGAGCACCTGCAGCAGCGACCGATGGTAGACTTGCAGCGGTTTCGGCACCCGCGCTTTATCGGCGCCTTGCTCGGCATGTTTGCCTACGCCGGTTGCGCCCAGGTGATGATGACGTTGCTGCCGTTCTACCTGCAGAACGGCCTGGGTTTCTCCGCAATTGCCTCGGGCCTGGGCATGTTGCCGTTTGCCTTGACCATGCTGATCTGCCCGCGCGTCGGTGTACGCCTGGCGGCACGCTTCACACCGGCGACCATGATGGCGAGTGGCTTGACCCTGGTGGGCTGCGGCAATCTGTTGAGCGCGTGGGCCGTGCAGGCTGGCGGGTATCTGCCCTTTGCCCTGGCGATCGCCGTCACCGGTGCAGGCGCGGGGTTACTCAATGGCGACACGCAGAAAAACATCATGGCTTGCGTGCCGCGAGATCGCGCAGGCATGGCCTCGGGCATGAGCACCACCATGCGTTTCAGCGCAATCATGTTGGCCATCGGCGTGTATGGCGCATTGCTGAGCAGCCACAGCGAGCAGTTGCTGAGCGCGAGTATCGACCCGCAGTGGCAGGCGCAGGTGACGGGTATTGCTTCGCGGGTGGTAGCCGGTGATATGCCCGCGGCGCTGGATCTGGTGCCCGAAGCAGCGCGGGTGACGGTGCAACCGCTGGCGCGGCAGGCGTTCGTGGGTGGGTTCAGCGAAGTGTTGTGGGTGGCGGGTTTATTGGGGCTGCTGGGCGCGCTGGTGGTGGGGAGCCTGATGCGCAAGCCGATACCCACACACAGCTGAATGTTGGAAAGGCTTGCCCCCGATGAGCATCGGTATCTACACAACTTTGTAGCAGCTAAATGTAACCACGATGCGCAGCGAGCCGCCCTTGATCTTGATCTGCTTTTGATCTTGATCTTAGGCGCCCCGTTAAACCACGCTGGCCGGAATTCGACAGGGATTTGGGGGGTAAACCGGCAGGGATGCCGGTTTAGCCGCCCCGCGCCATGGATGGCGCGTGGCGGCGGCCCCCCAAATCCATGGCGGATTACGGGCACACCGAGCCTAAGCGAGGTGCCGAGTGGTGGGGCAAGAGCGTTTGGTTACTTTGCGCTTTTGTATAGACCGGACACATGGTGGACACATGTGCGGGGACATGGTTGACACATTATGGGCCATAGTCAGGTTTGCTCAGGTCGATCGTTCTTAGAAAGTGATGGCAGAAGTAAACATCAAAGAGACCGTCTTTTTCAGGGTTAGGTCGTATTCCGATGTGATGACCATTCAGGCCCTTGGCGATGCTGAAATAGCGTTTCTGAAAACGAAATCGGCTGTGATACGCCTTGATCGACACATCATCCGGCCCGTACTCGAAGGGTGATAACTGCTGCGGGTAAGCCCAAGGGCTGGACCGATACCGGTCCATGGGCACCTTGTAGTCCAGTGCTTGATGAGGACGCTGCAGGTTATAAACCTCACGCCACTGATCAAATGCGGTTTGAGCCTCCTTGATCGTGGAAAATTGCCGTCCATTAAGCACCTCCGCCTTGAGTGATCGATGAAAGCGCTCGATCTTTCCGTTGGTTTGAGGGTGATAGGGGCGACTGAAACTGATCCGGATTCCCAAGCTAATCAACCAGATACTTAACTCTGTGATTTCACCGGGGTTGCGCGGCGATCCCCATGGAGGACCGTTATCAACATTGATACGAGCGGGCAATCCGAAGCGTTGGAATACCTCAATCATCTTCTCCTTCACTGTGCCCCCGCGTTCGTTATCACACGCCTGAATAGCTAAATTGAATCGCGAGTGATCATCCAACAAGGTCAGGGGATGGCATCGACCTTCTTGAGTTGCGAAATGCCCTTTGAAGTCCATCTGCCAAAGGTCGTTAGGCGCATCGTGTTCAAATCTCAGCTTTGCTTCCTGTTCCTTCTGAACGGGCTGAATCAGGTCGTGTCGGTGCAGCACGTTAGTTACTGTGCTGGGAGCAATTTGCTTTTTCAAGATGCTGCTGATTGTGCGTCCGCCCCAGGCCGGATGTTCCTGCCTGAGCGCTACGACCTCCGCCTCCAGGGCCGCATTGGTCAGTTTGGGACTGGTAGCTGGTTTTCGGGACTTTTCTTGCAGCCCCGACTGCCCTTGCATCTCGTATCGTTTGAGCCATTTATAGGCCGTTTGCGGGCTGATGCCGAAGCGTCGACACAGTTCTCTTTTATTACTGCCGGGCTGCCGTGCTAAGGCAACGAACTCTTCTTTCAGGCTCATGGTATCTCTCGTGTTCCAAGGCATGATGGCTTTCCGGCGAAGTTGGCTCGCCGAAAAGTGTCCACCATGTCCCCGCACACCCGTCAACCATGTGTCCGGTCCGTACAGCTTTTCAAAGTGACCCGCTGTAAAAGCGGAACCAATAGTGGCCGTTGCCCAAATAACGGATATGTACTTGGTCTGATCCAACACTCTGGTCGGCTGTCAGGCCGCCATCGGGGGCAAGCCCCCTACCACAGAGGACCGCCTACAGCCTGAAGATTTACCAGAACCGCTGCTGGGTCAAACGGCTCCACCAGGTCAGCAATACCCGGTCTACCGAACCGCTGGCCGCCAGGCCCACGCGCTCCTGCAGGCTTTTACGCTCGGCATAGTGCAGGTGGAACACTTCGGCGGTCTTGGCCTTGGTGGCCAGGTATTCATCGCTGGTTTGCAGCTCGTCGACCAACTGTTTGTCGAGGGCGGCCACACCCAACCACACTTCACCGGTCGCTACATCATCAATCGCCAATTGCGGGCGGTACCGCGAGACAAAGTTCTTGAACAACTGGTGGGTGATGTCCAGGTCTTCCTGGAACTTCTCCCGGCCCTTCTCGGTATTTTCGCCAAACACCGTGAGGGTGCGTTTGTATTCGCCGGCAGTCAGCACTTCGAAGTCGATATCGTGCTTTTTCAGCAGGCGATTGACGTTGGGCAACTGCGCGACCACGCCGATGGAGCCGAGGATGGCGAAGGGCGCGCTGATAATCTTCTCACCGATGCACGCCATCATGTAGCCGCCGCTGGCCGCCACTTTGTCGATGCACACAGTCAACGGCACGCCGGCCTGGCGAATACGCGCCAGTTGCGACGACGCCAGGCCATAGCTGTGCACCATGCCGCCGCCGCTTTCCAGGCGCAGCACCACTTCATCCTTGGGGGTAGCCAGGCTCAGCAGCGCGGTGATTTCATGGCGCAGGCTTTCGGTGGCCGACGCCTTGATGTCGCCATTGAAATCCAGCACGAACACCCGTGCCTTGGCCTGGGGCTTCTTCTTGTCTTTCTTCTTTTCGGCTTTGCTCTCGGACTTGCGCAGCGCCTTGAGCTGGTCTTTGTCGAGCAGGCTCGACTCCAGGCGCTCGCGCAGGCCCTTGTAGAAATCATTCAGCTTGCTGACCTGCAGTTGGCCGGCGGACTTGCGACGACCCTTGCTGCGCAGCGCTGCGAAGCTGATCAATACCACCAGAATAGCGACCACCAGGGTGACGGTCTTCGCCAGAAAGCTCGCGTATTCGGCCAGAAAATCCATATGTCTCCTTAAAAAATGCACTGCGCCAGGCGCGGATGGCCCCAGCATACCGACGCCACCGCGTTGGAGCCAGTGCTCAAACCGCCAGCAGGCGGGCTCCAACGGGCTTTTAAAACAAGCGTATGTTTTTTCATTGACAGCTCGCAGGCATCCTCATAACCTCGCCAGACTTTCAACGTACCGGGAAACGGACGTGGGCAGCATCTATCTGATTCGACATGGCCAGGCCTCCTTCGGTGCAGACGACTATGACGTCCTGTCGCCCGTCGGCGTGGAACAGGCGCAAGTGCTCGGTCGCCATCTGGCAGACTTGGGCCTGGTGTTCGACCGCTGTATCGCCGGCGACCTGCGTCGCCAGCAGCACACCGCCACCGCCACATTCGATCAATACAAAGCCCTTGGCCTGCTGGTTCCGGCACTGGAAACCGACAGCGCCTTCAACGAGTTCGACGGCGAAGCGATTATCCGTGGTCTGTTGCCCGACTTGCTCAGCAGCGAACCCGACGCCGTGCACGTCCTGCGCAATGGCGCGCAGAACCGCAGTGAATTCCAGCGCATCTTCGCCCTGCTCATCGAGCGCTGGCTGGCCGGCACCTATGACCCACCGGGGCTGGAAAGCTGGCTGGGGTTTGTCGAGCGGGTCCAGGGTGGCTTGCAGCGCATCCTTGAGGCCGCCGACAACGCCGACAAAATCGCCGTGTTTACCTCCGGCGGCACCATCACCGCCCTGCTCCACCTGATTACCCGAATGCCTGCCGCCCAGGCGTTCGAACTGAACTGGCAAATTGTTAACACCTCGCTCAACCAGCTGAAATTCCGCGGTCGCGAGGTGGCACTGGCTTCCTTCAACAGTCATACCCACTTGCAACTGTTGAAGGCGCCGCAGCTCATCACTTTCCGATGAACTGCGGCCAACCGTGACCCCAAGGTCACTGGACTCACCATAAAAGGATCGAAACCATGACTGACGTAGCCAAAGCTGTAGAAGCAATGAAAGCCAAATTCAACCCAAGCGCTGCCGAAGGCTTGGACCTGGTGTTCGGTTTCCGTATCGACGACACCAAGAACTTTTCGCTGGTGGTCAAGGACAAGACCTGCGAACTCCAGGAAGGTGAAAACCCTGACGCCCAGGTCACCCTGGTGATGGACAGCGAGACCCTGGAAGGCATCGTCGACGGCTCCACCGACGGCATGCAGGCGTTCATGGGCGGCAAGCTGCGCACCGAAGGCGACATGATGCTGGCGATGAAGTTGAGCGAGCTGTTCCCTTCCTGATTCGGTAACCCGGGTCAAACAATCCCGTCTTTACAGGCGGGATTTTTTTGCCTGCACGCCTGGTCCCATCACCAGCCGTCTCTCAGTATCCGCAACTCCAAATGCTGCAATAACATAATCGTTTTTCCATCCACAATATCCCCACTCTGCACCATCGCCAGCGCCTGCTCGAAGCCCAGCTCCAACACCTCGATATCCTCGCCCTCTTCTTCCAGGCCACCGCCCGCCCCCACTCGATCACCTGGCTGATACTCGCCGATAAAAAAATGAATCCGTTCAGTCACCGATCCCGGGCTCATAAACGCTGCATAGATTTTCTCCACATGCCCCACGCGGTAGCCGGTCTCTTCTTCGGCTTCCAGGCGTATACGCTCTTCGGGGCTGGCGTTGTCGAGCAAGCCGGCCGCTGCTTCAATCAGGTAGCCGGAGTAATCGTTGACGAACGTCGGCATACGGAACTGGCGAATCAGCAGCACCGTGCGGCGCTCGCGGTTGTATAAAAGGATCGTTGCGCCGTTGCCCCGGTCGTAGACCTCACGCGTCTGGGCTTGCCAGCTACCGTCGCGACGGCGCAGGTCGAAGCTGTATTTCTTCAACAGGTACCAGTTGTCCGAAAGGGTTTCTTCGCCAGTGATGCGCACGGGGCTATTGTTCATGGTCAAGCCTTGGTAGAGGGAGACAGATTCAGGTGACGGCCTGGGTAGGCGGCTGTTTGATGCGCGACCATGCGGCAGCGACTTCTTCAGCACTGCCCGCTTTTATGCGGGCGAGATTGCGCGGGTAATCCACGCCGGGATTTTCGCTGAAACGCGTCGCGGTGAATTGGCCGTTGCTGGCGCGCAATATGTAGCCGGTGTCCGTGCACTGCGTCGAAGCAAGGAACAAGACCCCCGGCGTCACCCACTCCGGCTTGAGTTCGTCCGGCTCGTCGGTCACGCCCCACATGCGTGTCTTGGCCACCGGCGAGATCGCGTTGACGCGGATTCCGGCCTCGGCGCCTTCATGACTCAGCGCGTTCATGATGCCCAACTGTGCCATCTTGCCGGCGCTGTAAGCCACTAGCCCGGTTTGCTCGTATTGCGCATACATGGCGCGGTCGGAAGTGGTGAGGATGATGCGCGGCGCGCTGGAGCGCAGCAGGTACGGCCAGGCGTGCTTGCACAGCCACAGCGGCGCGTAGAGGTTGATGTCCATGGCGCGCTGAAGGAAGCTGGCGTCCAGTTCTGCGATGGGCTGGTAACCCACCCAACCGGCGTTGTGAATCAGGATGTCGAGTCGGCCAAACGTTTCGAGGGCAAACGCGATCAGTTGCCGGCACCCCTCGTCCGTGGACAAGTCACCGCCATGGCCCACCACCGTCAGCCCTTCGTCACGCAGGGTGTCGGCGGCCTGTTGCACCACCGACGCATCGGTGCCTGCACCCATCTTGTCGGCGCCAATATCGCTGATGACCACACGGGCGCCGGCCAGGGCCAACCCTCGTGCATAACTGAGCCCCAAGCCGCGTGCGCCGCCGGTGACGATTGCGGTTTTGCCGATGAAATCCATGTACTGACCCTCCTGTTGGCCGTCTACCCTAACAATCGGCACCCGTGTTGTTCAATGCTGTAACACTTTCATCTGTCACGACCGTCGTATTAATACCTGCGCTCGCGGAGCTTCTGGTAAAACCCGTGCTTCGCCTTTGTCCTGGAGCCTTCATGCCATCCCGTTTTATCGCCCGCCTGGGCCTGCGCTGGCTGCCCCTGCTGTGCATGGCCGTGTTGATCATAGGCCTTCCAGTCGGCTGCGCCGTGCTGCAACACAAGGAACGCGAACTGGTGTTTCGCATCGAACCGGGGACCGCCGGCTGGTACACCGGCCTGCCCAAGGCCGTGCAGGAGTTCGAACTCAAGCCCGCCAGTTTCAAGTCGGGGCAGAACATTCATGGCTGGTGGTACCCGGCCGCGAACAAAGACGCACCGGCCATCCTTTACCTGCACGGGGTGCGCTGGAATCTGACGGGCCAGCTGTTTCGCATCGAGCAATTGCACGCCCTGGGCTTCTCGGTGCTGGCCATCGACTATCGCGGCTTTGGCCAGAGCCAGGGCGACCTGCCATCGGAGACCTCGGTAAACGAAGACGCACGCATCGCCTGGGAACGCTTCCAGACCCTGCAGCCGGACCCGGGCAAGCGTCTGATCTACGGGCATTCACTGGGAGGTGCGGTCGCCGTCGATCTCGCCGCCGAGCTGGGCAAACAGGTGCCACTGCCAGTACGCGGGCTGGTGATCGAATCCACGTTCACCTCCCTGGCGGATGTGGCCACCGCCGTTGCCAATACCTCGTTGCCGGCGCGTTGGCTGCTGTCGCAGAAGTTCGATTCCATCGACAAGATTGCCGACATTCACATGCCCTTGCTGGTGGTGCACGGCCTCGATGACCGCTACGTTCCACCGCGTTTCAGCCAGCAATTATTTGAAGCCGCCCAGCAACCCAAGCAATTGTTATTGGTGCCCGGTGCCAGCCATAACAACAGCATGAGCCTGGCCGGTCGCAACTATGGCAAGGCGCTGGAAAACCTGATGCGCACGCAGATGCCTGCCCGGGTAGTGACACACTCCACAGGTCGCGACAACGCGTCATAAATACACTTTTCGACACTGGGTTCGCGCTTGGCTGTCAAGCGCAAACCCTGCCCATACTGGCCCGAAACACAAGTTGATCAAATAATGATCTTCACGCAAATCGCCAACGCAGCCGGGCCTTCGCAAAGTTATCCACAGAGATACCCACGGTTTTCGTGGACAACTCTTTTTATATTTTTACGTTTTTTTGCTCAGGCAGCACTTTCAGGAAAGGTGCCAGGCAGCAAAATTTCGCGGTTCACATCGCGTATATCGTTATAGCCACACAGCGCCATCGACACGTCCAACTCACGGGCGATGATATCGAGCGCCTTGGTCACGCCCGCCTCACCCATCGCCCCCAGGCCATACAAGTGCGGGCGACCGATCATGGTGCCCCTGGCGCCCAGCGCCATGGCCTTGAGCACGTCCTGGCCGGAACGAATACCGCCGTCGAGCCACACTTCAATACGGTTGCCTACGGCCTCAACAATGGCCGGCAACTGGCTGATACTCGACGGCGCGCCATCGAGTTGCCGACCACCGTGGTTGCTCACCACCAACGCATCCGCGCCGGAGTCGGCCGCCAGCCGCGCATCCTCCACATCTAGGATGCCCTTGATGATCAACTTGCCGCCCCAGCACCGCTTGATCCACTCCACATCGTCCCAACTCAGGCGCGGGTCAAATTGCTGGGCAGTCCAGGACGACAGCGAACTCATGTCGGCCACGCCCTTCACATGCCCGACGATATTGCCGAAGCCACGCCGCTGGGTGCCGAGCATACCCATGACCCAGCGCGGTTTGGTCATCATGTTGAGGATATTGGGCAGGGTCAGTTTGGGCGGCGCCGACAAGCCGTTGATCAAGTCCTTGTGGCGTTGCCCCAGGATCTGCAAGTCCAGCGTCAGCACCAGCGCATCCACCCCGGCAGCCTTGGCGCGCTCGATCAGTTGCTCGATAAACCCACGGTCGCGCATCACATAAAGCTGGAACCAGAATGGCTGGCCGACATGCTCGGCAATGTCTTCCAGCGAGCAAATACTCATGGTCGACAAGGTGTAGCGCAGGCCGAACGCCGCAGCGGCTCGGGCGGTCAGGATCTCGCCATCGGCATGTTGCATACCTGCCAGGCCGGTAGGTGCCAGGGCCACGGGCATGGCCATGTTCTGGCCAATCATGCTGGCGCGGATCGAACGCTCATCGATATTGCGCGCCACACGCTGGCGGAACTTGATGCGCGCAAAATCGCTTTCATTGGCGCGGTAGGTGCTCTCAGTCCAGGAGCCGGAATCGGCGTAGTCGTAGAACATCCGGGGCACACGTTTTTGCGCCAGCTTGCGTAAGTCTTCGATAGTTGTGATCAACGACATCGGGTCACCTCTCCCTGAACTGAACACAGAGAGTAACCGGCCATCGCCCACGCAACCAGCCGTTGCGTTTCTCGAAGCTGATGAGTAATCTCGCATAAACCCGCAATAAAGCGCATAAACATGCACGACGCCCATCAAGCTATTGATCTGCCTTCCCTGCGTAAACAAAAGATCCTGTTGTTGCTCGAACGCGACGGCAAGGTCACGGCTTCCGAGCTGGTCGAGCATTTCGCCGTGTCCCAGGACACCATCCGCCGCGACCTCGGCGAACTCGCCGCCGCCGGTTTATTGCAGCGCGTACACGGCGGCGCCCTGCCTCGGCCCAAGGACACCGGCAAGGATTTTTTCACTCGTGTCGGCGAAACCACCGAAGCCAAACGCCACCTCGCGCGCCTGGCGGCCGAGCGAGTTGAAGACGGCCAGATCGTACTGTTCGACTCCGGCTCCACTACCCTGCAGATCGCTCAGTCACTGCCGCACGAAATTCACCTGACGGTGGTCACCCCATCACCGATGATCGCCATCGCCCTGGCAGACCATCGGCATGTAACGGTGATCCTGGCCGGTGGCCAACTCAATCCCGCCACCCTCTCGACCGGCGGCCATGAAGCGCTGCGCCTGATCCAGAGCATCAAGGCCGACCTGCTGTTTACCGGCGTCTGCGCGCTGCACCCGCAGGTGGGCATTACCTCGCTGCATTTTGCCGAAGTGGCGATCAAGCAAGCCTTGATCGACAGCGCGTCCCAAGTGGTTGCAGTGACAACCTCAGACAAACTCGGTGCAGTGGAACCGTTTGTGGTGGCACCGTGCAGCCGTATTCATACGCTGATTACCGAGTGGGATGCGCCGGGGGTCGAGGTGTATGAGCAATTGGGGTTGGAGGTGCAGCGGGTGATGGTTCAGTGACGCCGCAACGACTGATGAATGCAGCGCTCTGCGCGCTGATGGAGCGAGCCATGCTCAATGTCCCTTGTCGAGCTTCTCGTTGATCGCATCCGTCTGGCGTTGAATGTCCTTGATCGAGGTGGGTGTCAGCACTTTGTCGATGGTTTCGGTCTTCGGGTTCGCACGCTCCAGCGTCTGCCCTTTCATACCTTCAGCCTTACCCTTCTGCGCGTCTTCAGAGCTGACGGGGTCGGGGGTTTTATCGGCGTTCTTGTGTTCGTTCACAGTGCAATCTCCTGGCAATAACGGCCGTCCAAACAGTGGCGGCCTTGTGCAGCAGAACACGCTGAATTTGAATTGGTTCAAGGAAATTGCCACGCCTGACCGTTGGGCAAACACGCGCAAAAAAAATTAAACCTTTTGCTCGCCTCCCCGCTCAACACTTGGGTACGGCATCACGCCATTTCTGAGGAGAGACACCATGACAACTCGACTGATGAAACAAATGGGCCTGACGTTCGCACTGGTTGCCGGCTCGATTTCTACCGCTATGGCGGCCACGTCCAACGACTTTGTCGACAACGCCGCCGAGGGCGGTATTACCGAGGTGGAAGCCGGCAAGCTGGCGCTGGAAAAAAGCAGCTCGGCAGACGTAAAAACCTTTGCGCAACATATGGTGACCGACCATACCAAAGCCAATGACGAGCTGATTGCATTGGCAAAAAACCTCGATATCGAGGTTCCGGATGACGCCGCCCTGACCGACAAGGCGAAGAAAGCGATTCTGGAAATGCGCGACGAATCGTTCGACAAGGCCTATGCCAACAACCAGGTGGCCGCCCATGAAAAAACCGTCGAACTGTTCAAGAAAGAAGCGGCCTCTTCGGACAATGCCGAGCTGAAGGCGTTCGCCACCAAGACGCTGCCTACCCTTGAAGCTCACTTGAAAATGGCCAAGGAACTGCAAAGCAAATACGCCAAATAATCAACCTGACACCGGAGGCATCTGAGTATGAGTTCGCAACTCACGGGTAAGAAAATCCTCGTCATCACGTCCAACACCGGGATCGAGCGCGACGAGCTGCTCAAACCCCTGGAAACCCTGCGTGGCTATGGCGCGACGGTGACGCACGCCTCCAGCAAGGGCGGCGCCACCCAGACCTTTGTCGGCGATACAGAAAAGGACGGGGCAGTTGAGTCCGATGTGCAATTGTCTGATGTGGTCGGCAGCAACTTCGATGCATTGGTCATCCCGGGCGGGACGGTGAATGCCGACATTTTGCGTCAGGATGCTGCGGCGCTGCGCTTGATCAACGAGTTCGCTCAGGCCGGCAAGACCATCGCAGCGATCTGCCACGGCCCGTGGGCGCTGATCGACGCCGGCGTGGTCAAGGGCAAAACCCTGACCTCGTATAAAAGCGTGCGCATCGACCTGGAAAACGCTGGCGCTGCGGGCGTGGTGGATGCCGAGGTCAAGGAATGCAAAGCCAATGGCTGGACCTTGATCACCTCGCGCACGCCGGACGACTTGCCGGCGTTCAATGAAGCGATTGCCAGAGCTGTGGCCGGCTGATCATGGCTAACGAATGACAACAGGCGCCCATGGGGCGCCTGTTTTTATATGGCTCACCGACTCAGCTCTTGCGATGCTCGGCCATCTCGCGCTTGGGGCCGAACATCGCCCATGCGATCAACCCCAACAGCGGCACGAAAACCAGTACCACCACCCACAGTCCCTTGGTCTCCCAGCCACCGGTACTGCGCAAGACGATATTGATCGCCCACAGTTCCAAGAGCAGCAGAATCACTGCCAATATGATCCAGATATATTCTATTTGCATGATTCACCTCCTGAAGTCTAAAGGTTAGGTCAAGCAGATCGCTCAAGGGTTCCATTAGAATTTCCAGCAACGCTCACACGAGCCCGGCACGTGACCGGCAGAAGTGCGTTGTGCAATCTCGAAAGGGCCAGACCATGCAAGCTGCACGACGAACCCGCCCCTATAAATATCTATCCATTTGATTTAAATAGTTATTTAGCCCCGATGAAAGTTGGTACGGCTGATGCAATTCCCTCACTACGAGGCGTGCGTTTCGACATGCCCGACAACTACCCGTGAGGTTGCACATGAATGCCATCGACCTGCTCAAAGCCGACCATGAACGCGTCAGGACCCTGCTCACCCAACTAAGCGAGTCCACCGAGCGCGGGGTTAAAAAGCGCACCGAGTTGCTAGCCAAGCTCGAGATGGAAATCACCCTGCACACCAAGCTCGAAGAAGAAATCCTTTATCCCGCTTTTAGGAAAGCCGGTGGCAAGGAACAAGACATCATGTACCACGAGGCCAAGGAAGAGCACCGCACTGTCGACTCGCTGGTGCTGCCCGACCTGAAGCAGACCGAGCCCTCCTCCACCGAATTTTCAGGCCGTGTGAAAGTGGTCAAGGAACTGCTTGAGCACCACATCGAAGAGGAAGAATCGGAGATGTTTCCCCAGGCGAAAAAACTGCTGGGCAAGGCAATACTTGAAGAGCTGGGGGCCGAAATGGAGGCGATGAAAGCGGCCTGCAAAAAGGCCTCGACCAACAAACCCCTCGCGGCCTGATAGACCCGCAATGAAAGCTCAAGCGACGGCCCCACGGGGTCTGTCGCGCTATCGAGCTTCACCGGTGATTTCTCCTCGCCTACTCGGCGACCCGGCCGACCGAGCCGGCCTGGACGCCCATGCTAGCGTGCCATTGCCCATGGCATTGGCACTGGGCTTTCAGGAGATTCACCAAAATGGACACGCATTCACCCACCTACACCAGGCTCTTCAAGGAAGACTGGGAGCTGCTTTGCTCGGCTTCCTCCATGGCTGCCGTCGATTCACCGGCAGCCTATCTAAAGGCGCTGTATTTATTTGCCCAGGCGCTTGAGGAAAGCGGAAAAGGCCAAGCCGGCAAAGTCACCCTGGACCAGCGGCGACCTGAGCTCAAGGCATTGCCCATCAACGAACACAGCCTGACGGCTGTGATCCCCCAATTGTCGATCATTAATGAAACCCTCACTCATCAGATCGACACATACCTTAGAAAGACCACCGGTGAAAACCGTGGACGCTCGCTGGATACGGTACTTGGTCTTCAACGCTTTCCGTTCGCACTGCCGTTTGAACGAGCCCATCGGCAATGCTGGCTCAGCTTGTCCGCAGGCAAGCCGCAACTGGGTGAACTCAGCTATCGCATCAGTCTGAAGCTGCCCATTACCCAACGCGCTCAGAACGCCTACGGCGTCGTCAGGCACGCGGCCTATGAAGCACAGCGATTGCTGTGCGGCTTGAGCCCTGCACAGCAAAACTTGTTGACGGAACCGTTTCTGGAAAACTCGGAGAATGTGCACGCCACTGAATTTTTCGCGCAGCACTATGGCCTCCAGGAGGAGTCTCTCAAGAAAACGCCCCATTGGCTGCACCAAACCGCTCTGACTCACGACCAGACCCAGGCATTACTGGCATGTGGCAGGTACCTGCCGGTGCTCTCGGGCAATGTATCTGCCGCCGCACTGCCAAGGCCGACTGCCGAGCTGCAGATACATGAACGGGCAGCCTACGTGAACGGCCCAATAACCAGGAATGCCGAGACGCAGCAACCGCTCTCGATAGAGCCCGAAAAACTGCAAAAAACCTCGTGGAACCGCTACCAGCGCCTGCACCGAATGATTCGCCTGCAACGCTGGACGCAACTGCCGTTTGAGGATCTGGACGCGCTGTTGATCAGCGTTGTGCGACGTGAGCAGAATGCTGATCCGCATCAGCCCTGCAACGACAATACCCTGCGGGCGCTGGGTGTCTACCGCTACCTGGAGCGGCGTCATGGCCTGCCACTTGAAGAGTTTGCGGCGATGCTGGATGAGCTTCCTGTGCGGGCGTCAGGCAATCGCCTGTCGCTGTATGACCAGGTGTTCAACCACGCTTCAATGCCCGGCGAGACACTGCGGGTGGATGTGCCAAATCTGGCGCTGCATGAAGCGTTGCCGGACAACCTGCGACATCGGCTGTGTGCCGGTCTGAACCTTGGGGACACCCCCGACGCCTTGCATTGGCTGATCGGACAGGCGCGTCAATACCTACCTTCGCCTTGCCCGACGCTGACGTTCTATAGCGCCCTGTACCGCCAGGCTCGGATCGCACGGTTGTTCGGGCTGTCGGTGCTTGACAGTCATCACGTGGCGGCACTGCTCGGCGGTACGGATTACACAGCCCAACTGGTCAACCCCTCACTACGCAGTTCCGGCGTCAACGCACCGCCAGACATGCTCGATGTGCTGATGCAAATGGATTGGCTGGTCGGTTGGCTCAAGGACACGCGCCAATCGGTTGATCAGCTTCGCCGCCGTTTAGTCCTGGAGGCGGGCGCACAGCCGGCCCAGATCCAGGCGTATCTCACCCAGCTTGATGACCTGGTGCAATTGACCCGACAGGGACTGCTGGTGCAAGAAGACATCGCTGACCTTACGCTGCCCCAGCCCGAACCAGACACCAGCGCCGCGCCCATTCCCTGGCATGCCCTCATCGTCCAGGGCCTGCTGTACAGCTACCCCCAGCTCAAGCCGCCAGCCCCCAGCGAACTGCCCAAGGCACTTGTGCAACTCATTGAAGCTCGAACCCTGAGCCTGGACCCGACCCGCAACGCTACCCTGCACGCCGATGCCAAACACGCAGTGACCAAGAAGCTGGGCGAGTTCTATCGGCAGCTGCAGCCCTTGAAGGAAAAAATCGATGCGCTGTTCAGCGCCCCATCGCATTTGCCTGGCGATCCGGCACTGTACCTGCAATCGCGCAAGCTCACCGCCCGACAGATTGCCCGTGCGGCCACCGCCCAATCGCCCCTTGACCTGGTCAAACATCTGCTGCTGTTGTTGCCGGACGCAGAAGTGTTATTGGAGCTGGGGGTGAGCCGCCAGACCCTGCACACCTTTTTGCTCCACCCGCACTGGTTGAGCCAGGAGCAGACGCAAGGCTCGCTGCTCAAGCTGACACTGAACACGCTGTACCTGCTGCAGCGCTTTGCCCACTGCCTCGACACCTATGGGCTTGCCCAACACAGCGTGCTCGATTACCTGCAACGCGCCAATACACCCTCTGCGGCAGACGTCGACACCTCGGCCAGCCCACGACTGGCCGCCCTGCTCAAGTGGGACGCCGGCGAGATCGAGCATCTGGTCGACCATCTCCCGAACAAACAGGTAAAGACCCTGGCCGACCTGGACTGGATCCTGCGTTGCCACCAAACCGTCAGACTCACCGGGCTCTGTGCCAAAACCCTGCTCAAGGCGACCGATCTGCACGCCACATTGATGAATGAGGACTGGAAACACGTCGGTTCGGCATTGATCACTACCGCCCCATAACACCGCTTTGTTGCGACCGGATCAAGGAACGACCATGTCTGCCCCCATCACCCAACACCTCAACGAACAGCTGCGCGACGCGATGCTGGCGTTCTACATGAACACCGTACTGCCCGAAGATCCCACCGTGCAGACACTGCAACTGGCCGACACCTTCAAGCACGTCGACGATATCTACGCCTATTGGTTGCTCGACCCCCAGGTCAGCCACGCGGTGCCCACCACCCGCATCGCCAGTGCGATTGCCAGCCTTCAGCAGTACATCAACGCCATCTACCTGGGCCTGGAACGCGGCTACGAAGAAACAGGCATGAGCCATGCCCAGCAGACCGAATGGCGAGACACCTTGCTGACCTACTCGCTGTGGCGCGCCAACCAGCAACTTTGCCACTACCCGGCCAGTTACCTGAGCCCCACCCTGCGCCACGACAAGAGCGACAGTTTCAGGCAACTGGAAGACGAGTTGAACCAGTTCCGTACCGAGCCGGCATCGCTCTTGAAGGCTGTTCACGGTTACCTCAATCGCTTCGAAGAACTCGCCAATATCAGAACCCTCAATGGCTATATCGATGGCGACAGGGACAGCTTCGCCAGCAGCGCCTATTACTTCATTGGCAAATCCAGCTCTGAAAACACCTATTACTGGCGCACGCTGGCTATGCCTGAGCGCCCAGCCGAGGGCACCGCTCCCAAGCCAGCGGTCTGGTCGGGATGGAAAAAAATCCATCTGTCCATCGACGACAATGTTCCCGAACAGACGATCCGCCCAGTGGTCTTCAATGGCCGTCTTTTCCTGGTGTGGGCCCAATGTATCAATCCGATGTCCTCCACCAAAGACATCACCCCGTTTGGACGCGGCGACGTTGAATCCGACAAGGAATACCAGCAACGCCTGGATACCCGGATACAGAGTACCTACCTGCAGTTCCGGCTGTACTTCTCGTTCAAAAAGCTCGATGACAGCTGGAGCACGCCGCAATTGTGCATCCAGGAATACAACATCGCCAAAGAGCTCGACGAGTTGAGTTCAGAGGACTTGATGAGTGCCACCCATACGATTGCCGTTGTCGACGCGAACCCCCTCACACCGTCGCTGTTTCTGGGCCTCCTCGCCCAGCCGAACACTCCAGCACCCGCGCAGAACAACGCAACCCATCGAAATTTTTACCAAGCCATTCGTGTGGACGAACACTTCAACACCCATTGGCTTGAGAGCATCGGCAGCACCCGCAAGACGCGCCTTTGGCTCGATGAATCTCATCTGGAACTGGCGGGGCGCTACCTGGCCATGTTTACACACCACAACCATGCCAGGTTTCAATTCAGGGCCACGAAAACCGCGCAGGTAAACGTGGAAGCTTTAACCCTTGACGCGCCTCATGGCGCTGTCAACGGCTGGAATTATGAAGGCCATCAGAACAAGATCCGTGCGCTGACGAGCACCGATATCAAGTTCAATACCACGACCTCGATACTGGAGGTGACGACCAGGCTCGCAGAAGGTTTCGAGCCGCATCACACCCTGATCTTCAACTACGACAACGACCTGGTCACGTTTACCCTGACCTTGAGTACAAACGGCGTGCCCCAGGCAAATGAAACGCTGAAGTTGAGCGCCACCTCACAGATCCATCTCAAGAGCGCCGTGCTCATTGAACTGTCCTCCGTGCAAATAGGGCTGAGCCTCAAATGCCAGAAAACCGGAGTCGAGCAGGCTGACTTTATTCGCAATGAAAGTAATCAACCGTTCAGTCTTGCCCTGCCCCCGAAAGAAAATGCCAGCCCCCCCACAGATTCCGTCACCCTGGACCTGGACGGAACATACATTTCACGCGAAGCCTTCGAGTATTTTTCCGACGCACCGGATTCTGCTTACCTGGTTTCGCTGACATTCCATGAAGATCACGGCTCGCCACCGGACCATAAGCACGACTTATTCCACGGCACTGTCACGCTCAACCAAAAACAACGTCTGTACAGACCTGTACTGATGTATATGAAACAAGCCAATGCTGCTTTGCCGGAAACCCTGAACAGGAACAATACCGTGCTGGTCGGGCAGACCGAACACTCGCGCCGCAACCTGCGCGATGCCTTCACGGAACTGTCCATAAAGCATTTTTTTGACGTGCCGATCGAGTTCGCGCCGCAGACGATGAGGCCTTATGGCGAGGAAACCGGCAATCCTCCCCCGGCCTCATTGACCCTTATCCACGGCGTGTTGATACTGGAAAGCGATGTGCGCTATCCCTCGCCCACCATTCTGGGCTATGCGCTGAAAACTGCCACATTCAGGCTCGGCACCCATAGCAATCCTCCTGTCATCCCGCTGGCCCCGCGCATTCGTCGTCTAACATCGGCGCCTTATGGCACGGCGGAGTTCATCGATTTCGACGGCAGCGCCATCGATTTCGACAGCAGCGCCATCGATTTCGACAGCAGCGCCATCGATTTCGACAGCAGCGCCATCGATTTCGACGGCAGCGCCATCGAGTACGGCGTTACGCCTAAGCACAAACGCGCGCCCATTCGTACCAACACCTGCGTTGCGAGCCTGCTGACAAAAACTGCAGGAGCCGACGTACATCACCTGTTCTCCTTGCCAACGGACGCCTGGCGTGAGCCACCGCTGGCGGGCGAAAAGAATTACAGCCTGCTGGACTTCCAGGGTGCCCATGGTGCGTATTACTGGGAGCTGTTTCTTTACCTGCCCTGGTTGTTGGCGCACCGTTTGAACCTGGAACAGCAATATGCCGACGCCGAAGTCTGGATACGGTTTCTTTTCGATCCTGCTCATCAGTCTGCCCATTGGCGTCAGCCGATGCTGTTGGCCGACACTGCGCCACCACCCAGCCAGACCTTGCTCTGTGCTCATCGACTGGCCAAAAGCAGCCCCGTGCATTTTCGCCAGGCGCTGTACCTGTTGTATGTCGATATTCTGCTTAATCGCGGTGACGCGGCCTACCGGCAAATGAGCCGCGACAGCCTGGCCGAGGCCAAGCTGTGGTACATCCGCACCAAAGGATTGCTGGGGCCGCGCCCACCGCTCAACACTGTTGATCCCTGGGTGACCACGACCCTGGACAAACTGCAAAGTCCCTCGGCACTTGGCAGGACGCCGGTGCCTGCCGGCACAGCACGGTTGTGCCGATCCCTGAGCCCGGACCTGCTGATGCGCTGGGACAAGGTCGAGGCGCGCCTGTACAACCTTCGCCATCACCTTGACCTGACCGGCAAGCCCATGAGCCTGCCGCTCTACGCCGCCACGCTGACACCCCAGGCGTTGCTGGCCGCCTACCAACAAGGCACCGACGGCGCCAGCGTGCAGACAACCCTGCGCACTGCGCACGCCGGGCACTATCGCTTCCAGGTGGTGCTGGGGCACGCTTTGCAGGCCGTGGATAACCTGATCCAGTTGGGAGCGACCTTGCTGTCACTGTGGGAGCGCAAGGAGCAGGCCCACTTTGTAGAATCCCAGCAACAACAGGCCTGGGAACTGGCCAGGTTAGCCGTCGAGCAACAAGCCCAGGCCGTGCAGGTCGACACCATAAACAGGCATGCCCTGCTGGCCGGGCGTCGCATCGTCGAGGCCCGGGTGGCCTTCATAGAGCAGCAACTCAAGGTCGGCATCAGCCCGGCAGAAGCCCAGGCCACCCAAGCGTATCAGGACAGCGCACACTGGGAAACGGCAGCCGCGGTTGCTCAAGCCGGCGCGGGCCTGGCGATGCTGATACCGAATATTTTCGGCACCTCCAATGGCGGCGTGCGTTACGAAGGTGCCTTTCACGCGCTGCAAGCCATGTCCCAAGGCATGGCCAACGAACAGCGCGCCAACGCCGCCCACCTCGACCGCTCCGACCTGTTCGCCCGCCGCGCCGCCGAATGGGGTAATGCCCTGGAGCAGGCGCGCCTGGAACTGGCCCAGGTCGATGCACAACTGCTGGCTTACACCGAACAAGAGCAACATACCCGCCTGCAATTGCGCCTGGCCCAAACCGCGTTCACCCAGGCGCGAACCTTGTATGACCTACTGGGTAAACGCTTTACCAACGCCCAGCTCTATCAATGGCTCAACGGCCAGCTTGCGACGTTCTACTACCAGGCGTATGACGCCACCCTGTCCCTGTGCCTGGCCGCCGAGGCGTGCTGGCAAGAGGAACGCGCGGAGTGGAACAAACACTTCATTCAAACCGGGCTCTGGGTTCGCCAATACCGTGGCCTCAGCGCCGGCGAAGCCCTTAAACAGAATTTGCTGAGCATGAGCAGTGCCTACACCACCCAGAACGAACGCTTGCTGGAGATCACCAAAACCGTGTCGTTGGGTCTGCTTCACGACCAAGACGCTTCGGCCACAGGCGATAAACCCTGGGCAACGCTTAAAGCCGAACTCCTGACTAACGGTACGCTGAGCTTTGAACTGACCCGCAAGCTGTTCGACGACGATTACCCTGGCCACTACCTGCGGCGGATCAAAAGCGTCAGTGTCTCCCTGCCTGCCACCCTGGGGCCCTACGAAGACATCAAGGCCATCCTGACCCAAACCGGCAATACCACGCATCTTGCGCCCACGTCTGATAAACCCGAGGTTGCAGCAAAGAAAGACTGGCGCGCCAGGCAGGAAATCGCCCTGTCCAACGGGCTCAACGACAGCGGCCTGTTCACCTTGAACTTCGACGGTGACGAACGTTATCTGCCGTTCGAATACACCGGCGCCATTTCCACCTGGCAACTGAGCTTCCCCAATCATAAGCGGCAAGAGGCCCTGCTCAAATCCTTGACCGATATCATCGTGCACCTGCGTTACACCGCCAGGAACAGCGGAGGCCTGCGATGAGCATGCAGTCATCCGATTTTTTGCAGCCGGCAATCCCTGCCCTGCCCAAGGGCGGCGGTGCCATCCAGGGCCCTGGCGTCAGTTGGGGGCCTGTCGGCTCACGGGGCGAGGCGTGCCTGGACGTGCCTTTGCCGATTTCGCCCGGACGCGGTTTCGCCCCTGCGTTGAGCCTCGGGTATCGCAGCTCGCAAGGCAATGGCCCGTTCGGACTCGGCTGGACACTGTCGGCGGGCGCGATCAGCCGTGATACACGCAAGGGTATCCCGGCCTACGGCGAAGATGACAGTTTCGTCAGCCCCCAAGGTGTCGAGCTGATCCCGGAGCGTGACGCCCATGGCGAGATTCACGCCACCGCTTGCGACCAGTACAACGGCCTGCCCCTGGGTGAAGCGCATCGGGTAGTGCGCTATATGCCAATCGTCGAGGGCAGGTTCGATCGGATCGAACATTGGTCATCCTCAAGTGATACTGCCGGGTTCTGGCTGGTGCAGGGTGCGGATGGCTGCGTACATCTGTTCGGAAAAACCCTGATCGCTCGCTGCGCAGACCCGGAGGACAGCCGCCATGTGGCCCAATGGCTGTTGCAGGAAAGCCTCAATCCCCTGGGAGAGCAGATTTATTACCACTACAAGCCAGAAGACCAGCGCGCTCCAACCACCAGGGATTACCGTGCGCAGCGTTACCTGGCCAGGGTGTGCTACGGCAACCTGCGACACCGCGAACACTTGACGCTTTGGAATACCGATGTGCTCGCCGAGAAACAATGGCACTTCGAGCTGCTGCTCGACTATGGCGAACGCCACACCGAGCTGAGCCAGGTGCCGACCTACGCCGAGCAACAGCCGTGGCTCTCGCGCAGCGACCCGTTCTGCAATTACGCCTACGGTTTTGAACTCGGCACCCAGCGGCTTTGCCGGCAAGTCCTGATGTTTCATTACTTTCCGGATGAGCCGAGCATGGGCGCCAACCCGGTGCTGACCCGGCGACTGCTGCTGGAACACACCGACCGTCACGCCGCAGGCAGTTGCCTGAATGCCTTGCACAACCAGGCTTATGACGCTCAGGGAACGGCCAGCGCCTGGCCGCCCCTGGAGCTGGCCTACAGCGCCTTCAAGCCGGCACTGGAACCCGCCCGCTACCAGCCGTTCGACGGCATGGCGGGTGTCAACGATGGGCAACACTATCAACTGGTGGACCTGTGCAACGACGGTCTGCCGGGCATCCTGCACCGTACCGACAAAAGTTGGTATTACCGCGAACCGCTCAGGGCTGCGCGTGTGTCCGGCCTCGATGCGGTGACCTATGGGCCATGGCAGGCACTGCCACGCATTCCCGTCGCAGACACTGCCCAGGCCACTCGTCAGGCCCTGGCAGACCTCAATGGCGACGGACACCTCGAATGGGTGGTGGCCCAACCGGGCATGAGCGGTTTTTTCACCCTCGATACGCAGCGACAATGGTCAAGTTTTACGCCATTCGCGGCGATACCCCAGGAGTTTTTCCATCCCCACGGGCAATTCGCTGACCTGATGGGCAGCGGCCGCCTGGACCTTGCGTTGATCGGCAATCACAGCGTGCGTTTGTATGCCCATCACCAGAGCGAGGGGTATGGCGCCGGCCTCCAAGTGCCCTACGAGCACGCCGACGAGGGTCTGCCCACGCTCAGCCATACATCGACCGAGCTGGTCGCCTTCTGCGACCCGTTAGGCAGCGGTCAACAGCACTTGGTGCGTATTCGCCATAATGAAATCAGATGCTGGCCAAACCTGGGCCGCGGACGCTTCGGCAAGGGATTCGTGTTTGCGGCATTGCCGTTCGACTACGCCAGCTTCGACGCCGCCAATATCCGCCTGGCTGACCTCGACGGTTCAGGCGCGGTGGACCTGATTTACCTGCAGCCTGAACAACTGCTGATTCTCATGAACCGCGCCGGCAGCGGGCTGATGCCGCCTGTGACGTTGCCCTGGCCAGACGGCGTGCTCCACGACGCGACGTGTCAGGTCAGTTTCGCCGACCTTCAAGGCCTGGGCTGTTCCAGCCTGATCCTGAGCGTACCGCACATCAAACCCCGGCATTGGCGCTTCGACTTTGTCCGTCGAAAACCTTATTTGTTGACGGCCACCCTCAACAACATGGGAGCGGCCACCCTACTGAGTTATCGCAGCAGTGCCCAGGAATGGCTCGACGAAAAACACCAGCGGCCGTCCTCGGGGAAAGCCTCAGTCAGCAGCCTGCCCTTCCCCGTGCCGGTGGTTCGGCTTCAGCGGCAAACAGACCAGGTCAGCGGCAATCGGCTGACCCAGTATTTTCGCTACCGAGAAGCCTGTCACGACAGCGTTGAGCGCCGGTTCATCGGCTTCGGCCTGGTGCTGGAAACCGATATGCCGCCGTCCGCCAATACCGCATCGGGAGTACTGACCAAACGCTGGTTCAATACACTTGAGCTTTCGCGAGAGGGGTTTTATGCAGGGGATCGACATGCGCCTGTGGTGGGGCCGACCCTGCTGGGCCAGTTGGAGACCGGGCGCACTCTGGACACCCTGATTGCCAACCCGCAGGCATCGACCTGGCATCAAGTGCGGCGTGCGCTGGCCGGTAGCCTGTTGCGCGAGGAGGTCTACGCCGCCGCCGATAAACCGCCGAACGGCGTGCCCTACTCGGTGCAGCAACAACGTTATCTGGTACGCCTTATAAGCCCGTCGCGAAAGGCTGGCGAACCGGCGACACTGCTGCCTTTGCTGCTGGAGTCGATCACCTGTCACTACGAGCGCCAGCAGGATGATCCGCGCTGTCGGCACCTGTTGAATCTGCGCTGGGACACCTACGCCAGCCTTGTGCACAGCGTGGTGGTCGATTATGCCCGCCGCAAGAGCGCCACTGACGCCGCGCCGTCCGGCCAACCCCATGAGCAGCAGTGGTGGCGCGCAGCGCACGACCCGGCACAACAGGCTTACTACCTCAACGAAACCCTCGCCCGCTTCATTCACCTGGACGCACCGCAACGCTGGCGCCTGCAACTGCCTTACCAGCAGCGCAGCAACGTACTGACGCTACCCAGGCAAGCATGGCCGCACGGGCAGATCGGCTATGAACAATTCGTCGCCGAGGACGCGTCCAACCCCTTGAGGCCGGGTGACCAGCGCCAACTCGGCGGGCTGTCGGTGCAGCACTATTGCCTGGCGGAGCACACCACGCCGTTACCGCCCGGAACCGCGAGTTTCCAGGCTTTGCCCGCTTACGTCGAAGTCGCCGAACTCGATGCGCCGGCATTGAGCGTCTATCAAGACCCACAGATCACCGCCACCTTGACCGAACAGCATTATCGCCCGATGTCCGCGTTTCTCTCGGCGATTGCAGGGCAGGACGATGCAATGACACTTTGGTCGGTCGGCCGCGGCTACACTCGTTACGCGCAACCTGATGGGTTCTATCGGCCTCGTCGCCACCAGGCCAGCATGAGCCACGCCGCGACGCAGACCGAATACGACGCCTACTGGCTACACGTGATCAAAGTTCAGTCAGCGGACGGCTGCTCGACCCAGGCCGACTACGACTACCGGATCGGCCTGCCGGTGACAGTCACCGACGCACAGCGCACCCGGCAGTACGCGCAATACGATGCCCGCGGACATCTGATTGCCACTGGCCTTGCGGGTGAGGAACAGGGCAAGCCTGTCGGCTATGACAACTGGCAATCCGTCACCCGCGCCCTCGACAGCGGCCCGACGCAGGCGCTGGCCGATCCTGCCACGGCCCTTCACAATGCCCAGAGCGCCTGCTTTTATGACGTGTTCAGTTGGATGGGCCGCATCCCGGCTGCCAGTGTGCAGGCGCACTGGGTGAGCAGCGGTTACCTGCTACCCAGCGGGCACATTCGAGCCTCAGCGCTGGCGCGCATCAACCACCTGCCCAGCCGGCAGCCCCATCATCAAACGCTTTTAAGCCTGATCAAGACTGCCCGTCGAGTGCCGGTGCACGCCGTGGTGCTGCATGACGACCACTGGCAGGGAACGCCAGGTGAGGCCGATCGGCAGATCCACGTCGCCCTCGCCTTCAGTGATGGTTTTGGTCGCGTGCGGCAAACCCAGGAGCAGGCACAATCAGGCCCCGCGTTTGCGGTCGACCCCGCCGGAACGTTAAGCGAGGGTGCCGATCAAGTCGAAGCCACTCGCCGCTGGCGCATCAGTGGGCGCGTCGAATACGACAACCGGGGGGGCGTGGCGCGGACCTGGCGGCCTTACTTCGCCGACCGTTCCGGGTACATCGACGATAAGGCGTTCAATGCCTCGCGCCCCAGCGAACGACACGTTCACGACGCACTTGGACGCCCGGTACTTACCCTCAACGCCAATGGCGACACGCGTCGCCAAACGTATTGTGTCTGGTACAGCATCAGCGAAGACGAAAACGACACTCACGCCCCTGACTGACGATTGCCACCCAAAGAGCCGGGCCTTCAAGGGCCCGCGCTCCAGGGCCTGATGTACTGCTTGCCTCAGCGACGATGAATATCTCTCACACCGACTGCCCGATAGTTAGGCCCGCTCACATGCGCAATCAATAACCGGTAGGCGCCGCGACCCCGATGCCCGCGATACAACGGCAAATCGAAACTGCGGGTGTTACGCACTCCACGAACGGAGTGCCCTGAAGAAAAGGCCACTCGCCCCTCGATAAGATCGTTCAGGACGCCCCTGACGATGTCACCTTGCGCTCCTCGCAACTCATTCATGATGTCTTCGACATCGATGACCGGGTTCTGTGGACCCGGCGCAGGAGCAACTGCCGCAGGTTCGGGCGCTGAAACGGCGCCCGCTTCGCCATAACCTCGTCGCCCCGCACTTGCAGCCTTTGTCAGCGGGTGGACTTCGGTAGCTGTCAGCCCGGCTGCCGGCAATGGGCCAACCCTTTCATGTTGCGGAGGGCGCACCGTCATCGCTTCAAATCCCAGTCTTTTTAACTCCCGATCCGGGTTTTTGTGTGATTTGGCAGCTTTCAAAGCCGCGTGCTTGCGATGACCGGGTCCGGTGTAGGCGTAAATGCCACCGTAATCGTCAGGTATCAATCCGTAGGCGTAGCTCCCACTGTCGGATTTGTTCACTCGGAACTGATGAAGAAAATCCGCAAACGCAGTGATCTCCTCCTCGGTGGGGTTGGCCCCTTGCAATATATCCCGGGCATTTTCCATGGCCATTTCTCGATAAACTGCACTGCGCTCGTTTTCCCAGCTCCTGTCAACTCTTGCCTGCTGGCGAGCCCACAACGTTGCGCCCACAACTGCCATCATGAATCCCGCGACAGCTATCTGCGCGGCTTGGCTTGCGTCCAAGCTCATGGATGACCCAGCCAACACCGCCATGATAATGATGATGACCACTTCAACCAGGGGATTGCGCTGCAAGCCATTGTCATCCACATAGCCGACAGGGTTGTTCCCTACCATGGCGTACAGGTTCAACCCATCCACATCCCCCGCCGGGTCTGCACTTATCCACCGCATCAACCAGGGTGCGTAATACCTGAACCCGTAGTAATACAAGCCGCTGGCGTCGCGCTCCTTGCCCGAGTAACGCCGGGTTTTATAGCTTGCTTCAAGCGCATTCTTCGCGGCCCACCAGGCGGTCGCGCCGAACGGGTAATAACTTTCCTGGCTGAGCAAGGCCGCTTTTTCGTCAAGCTCCAGAGTACTGCTGCCCAGGTGATCGCAGAGGCTGAAGCGCAGTTGCTCGTCCACCATGCCCTCGGGGCGCCCCTGTTGCCATTGCAACCCTCTGACCGCAGTGCGCCCGGCCTGAGCAAGCAGCACATTGCGCCATTCACCCGAGGTGCCCTGGCGATGCAGCTCCAGGCCCGGTAGATACAGCACTTCATGGGTATGGGTCTGTGAGCCGGTGTGTGCCACTCGGCGTTTGCTGACCCGCTGGCCGGCGCCGTCGTACACATAGACCTCATCGTCATGTTCGCCGCTGTCACGCAGCACTTGCGCAACACGAACCAATTGGTTGCGCACATTCCAGGTCAGCGCCTGCCCACGCGCCAGTTCCTTGAGATTGCCGGCCTGATCAAAGCGATTGCCCAGGCAGGGCGCCGTCGCCCCCTCCCGCTCGATCACGCTGTGGTTACTGTGTTCACCTGCGTGCATGTGCTGGGTAAAGCCGCTGCCGGAGGAAGGAACATGGCGCATCTGCGTCAGGTTGCCGGCCGGGTCGTAGGCGTAGTGTCGGGTGTAGTTGCGCCAGAGATTGTCGTCCGTGGCCCCGAACACGACCCTGCCCGGCAGCGCGGATGTGCCGGCGCTACGGGAGTTTTCCCGGCCAGTGGCCTTGATCAATCGTGACAGGCTGTCGTACTCGAACGTACTGACCGCCGCCACCTGAACGTTAGTCGCCCACCGCGTCGGCTGCGCCGCGTCGTGGATGCGCAGCACGTTGCCGACCCGGTCGTAGCGGTATGAAAGGTCTTGCAGGAGCCTGCCCGGCGTGTTTTTGAGGTGGGCGCTCAAGCGCATCAAACGGCCATCGGTATCGGCGTACTCGGCCACGCTGACGACACCATTGCCCGTGCGTTCGACCAACACCTGCGCCGAGGCGTTGAAGGTGCGCTGATCCACCAAGGTCTTGCGCGCTCCGCTCTTGAAGACTATTTCGCGGTGGGTCAACAAGCCGTCTACGCCGTAACGCGATTGCTGACGATTGCCGAGGGCATCGACCTGTTCCAGCACCTGGCCCAGCGCGCCGTACCGCCAGGTGGTCGTGAATGCCTCAGCCTGCAAGTGTGCGTCGCGTTCACTCTCCGCCAGCGGCCAGTCGGACGCAGTGTATTGTGCGCGCAAACGCCGGGTTTGCACCGTGACGCTGCCCTGTACGTTGTAATGATCGAAGAACAGCGTACCGGCTGGATCATCGTGGCGGATCAAGCGGCCACAGCGATTACGTGCCGCCTCCCGAGACGTCATGCCGGCGTAGGTCATGCGCTCCACGCAGCGCTCTGCCGCTTCGTCTGCAGCACGCTCAAACACCGCCACGGGGCGTAGCAACTGATCGTATTCAAACCGCTGCCGGGCGCCACGGCTGTCCCATTGCTGCACGACCTGACCAGCGCTGCCAGGCAGCATGACCTGGCTACCGGCATCCACGCTATCGGTACTCAGGGCTAGCCCGGTGAGGCTATGGCGATTGGACAGATTGGGCGGCACAGCGTCGTCAAGGCCGTGCAGGTCAGACAGCCTGGGGTCCCATTGTTGCTGCAGGAAGCCCCGGGCGCCGAATACCTGGCGCGTGACATACTCCAGAGGTTGCTGTTGTAGCGTGTTGCGGTGGTAAGCCACGCTACGCACGGTTAACCCTCGCGGGTCGAAAACCGTCAGTGACGGGGTGTTTTGGTGCAAGGAAGACATAAGCGGATAAACCTGAAAACCAATGGTTCACAAAGCCTAGTCATCCGCTCCAGGGTCGCATGGCAGCGCACCACGCTGTGACGCGTGCGGGTCTTCCGAATCTCTCGTCAGCGCTTCAAGCCCTACGACCAAACATGCGTCGCAATACCTGAGGCTCGCCTCGCAGCGAATGCACAAGCACCGCGCCGATATGCCCGACAATCAATACCAGCATCGTCCACCCCAGTTCGCTGTGGAAGTCGCGGCCCAGATCAATCATCCACTGCACCTTTTCGCCTTCCAGGCCCTCCATGATCGTCAGGCCAAACGCCGAAAATTCGCGACCGGAGCCGTACTGGCGCAGCAGCCCGATCACGGGGATCAGCAACATCAGCGCATAGAGCGCGCCATGCCCGATCGATGACCAGCGGTTCACGCTTGGGGGGCGATGGTGCCGGTGCAACAGATTCCAGCTGGCCCGCAGTATCAGCAGCACCAGCAATAACAACCCTGTGGGCTTGTGATAGGGCCACAGCAGTTTGTCCACCGTAGAGTCGGAAGCCAGGTAGTGGGCCACCGCCGTGCAATAGATCCAGGTGAAAACCAGGGCCATCAACCCGTGCAGTGCCCGACTGACAACATCGTAGTGATCACTGGGCAAAGGGGTTGTCTCGAACATCTTCTTCATCGCAGCCTCTTGTGTTTTTGGCGTCGAACGTGAACATCGCACTCTTGCGGGTAAAAAAATACCGCTCCCATCAGCAGTATGAAAAAACAGTTTCATCCTACAAAAAGTTCGCGTTTCTTAGGTCGCCTCCCGTCATAGTTCGACCAGCACTTCAAGGCACCGGTTGCCAACCGCTGAAGCCAGCCTGGCGGGTCAACGGGCACCAGGCAAAATCCCCTGCCGGGGCAGGCAACACCTGGCGTTCGATATCAGCCAGCGGCCTGCCCTTCCAATCAACAATCCGTGCGTCTTGCCAGGCCAGAACCACGCCCTGGGCCTGGCTTTGATCGGTCGTCACCCAGCACGCCGCCGCGGCAGCCATGAAGGTTTCTATCGGCTCGTTATCTATTTGCGCACGGTACATCGAGCCCAGCAGCCAGCGGCAGACGTTCAGATGGTAGGTCCAATCCAACGGCGGCCGATGGCGATAGGCCCAGGTCATAAAGCTGCGAAACAGGTTCAGCCCCTCCGGCGGGTCAAGCTTGAGCAATGCCGGGCAGATATCGAACAAGGTGTGCCAATGGGGCAACAGGCGTGCATCCAGGTGCACAAAGCAACGGGCATTACTCGGGTAGTCGGGCAGCGCGGGCTCCGCGCACAGGCGACGGGACGCCTTGCTGACCAGGCGGCTGGCGCCTGCAGGCAATAGTTGATTCATGGATCGCACCCATAATCGTGACGGCAGAATGCCCCCTGGTCTCAGGAGGCCCAAGGCATACGTCAGAATGCGGGGGAAGCGCGGGGGTTGGCCGAGGGCCAGGAATAACGCGGCGGCGCCTTGTTGCGCCGCTCATGGCCCGGGCGCGGGTTTTGCCCGAGGCCAAGCAGCCAGGCCAGGCCGATCAGGAATACGATAGCGACGGTAATGGCGTTGCAGACCGGGCAGGCAAAGTAGTTCGAGATGTTGCTGGAACTCGGGTCAGCCAACCCTTTGTCGGAAATTGGCAGTTGGCCACCTTCTACCGAACAGAACAGCCCACCGATGCCGTTGAGCTGCTGGCCCATCATCTGACCGTGCCCCAAACCGCAGGCGAACAGGTTCATCAGCACGCAGAAGTACAGGGCCCAGGCGATCAGCGAACGGTCAGAGTGATGCAGTTTCATGGCGGCGACTCTACCACCGAAGCCGCAAAAGGATGAAGTGCGGTGCGCCCCTGTGGCAGAACGTCGCAGATTACGCGCAGTGGCCAGGGTTGATAGACTCTGCACCCTTCTCGTTACTCCTTTTCCAAGCCTGGTGAGGCAGCTCCATTGCTTCGCAGGCGTTTCACAGGATGCATAGTTGATGAGTACGTTATTCACCCGCCGCAAAGTGCTGACCGGCATGGGCCTGTTGGGCCTGGGCAGCCTGCTGGGCGGCTGTGACTACACCCCCAAGCTGAACTTCAAGTACGGCAAGGACCTCAGTGACAAGATCATGGGCCGCACCTTCAAGCTCAAGAACACCGACGGCGAAACCGTCACCCTGAGCTCGTACCGCGGCTTGATGCCCGTAGTGTTCTTCGGCTTCACCCAATGCCCGGCCGTCTGCCCGACAGCCCTGGCACGCGCCGCCCAGGCCAAGAAGCTGATGGGCCGCGACGGCAAGATCATGCAGGTGGTGTTCATCACCCTGGACCCGGAACGAGACACCCCCGAGATTCTCGACAAGTACGTCAAGGCTTTCGACCCCAGCTTCGAAGCCCTCTACGGCACCCCGGAAGAAATCGCCGTGGCCGCCAAGGAGTTCGGGATCTTTTATGAAAAGATCCCCGCCGGCGACACCTACACCCTGTCCCACACCGCCACCAGCTTCGTGTTCGACACCCGTGGCAACCTGCGCCTTGGCTTGCAGGCATCCCTTACCGCTCAAGAGTGCGCAGAAGACCTGCTCACCGTCATGGAGGTCTGCTAATGACTACCGCTCAATACCTCAAACGCTTTGCCTTCGGCCTTACCCTGCTCGGCCTCGCCGCCCACGCCAGCGCCCAGGTGCAAGTGACCGACGCCTGGGTGCGCGCCTCCGTACCGGGCCAGCCGTCCAGCGGTGCCTTCATGACCCTCACCGCCGACAGCGACAGCGAACTGCTCAGCGTGGCCTCGCCGGTGGCCAAGGATGTGCAGATCCATGAAATGAGCATGAAGGACGACGTGATGCGCATGGGCCCGGTGAAGTCGCTGGCGCTGCCGGCGGGTAAAGCCGTCAAGCTCGACCCCGACGGCTATCACGTCATGCTGATGGGCCTGACCGGCCAGATCAAGGAAGGCGACCAGGTGCCGCTGACCCTTGTGGTGCAGGATGCCAAGGGTGAAAAACAGACCGTTGAGGTGACGGCCAATGCCCGGGGCCTGGACGGCATGGATCACAGCCAGATGGACCATAGCAAGATGGACCATAGCAAGATGCATTGATTGCCCTGTGGGAGGGGGCTTGCTCCCGATGGCGGCCTCCGGGCCGACCAGGATGCTGGATCAGACCGAGTACATATCCATTGCTGCGGTAACGGCCACTTATGGTTCCGCTCTTACAGCGGGTCACTTTTGAAAAGCGCAAAAGTAACCAAAACGCTCTTGCCCCACCACTCGGCACCTCGCTCAGGCTCGGTGTGCCCGTAATCCGACAGGGATTTGGGGGGCCGCCGCCACGCGCCATCCATGGCGCGGGGCGGCTAAACCGGCATCCCTGCCGGTTTACCCCCCAAATCCCTGTCGAATTCCGGCCAGCGTGGTTTAACGGGGCGCCTAAGATCAAAAGCAGAGCAAGATCAAGAGCGGCTCGCTTCGCATCGTGGTTACGGTCGGCTGCGACGAAGTTGTGTAGATATCGATACTTATCGGAGCAAGCTCCCTCGCCATGGATTTGGGGCCACACCCTATCCGAGCAATACTTGGTATCCTGCCGCCCCAACCCATACGGACGCGTGCGTATGCAGATCGCCCCCGCTTTCATCCTGCATCAGACCGAGCATTGGCTGCTCAACCACCACCAGGCGTCAAAACTACCGGGATATCTGATGCTCGGCGCCAAGACATCGGTTGACTCGTTGGCCGACATGCCCGACGACGCACTGGCCGAACTGGGGGGCTTGCTCGCAAAAGTCCAACGCGTCATGCAAGCGAAACTGCAACCCAAATGGTTGTACATCAGCCGCTACGGCCATATGCCGGGGTTTCCCCTGCACTTTCACTTTATCCCGGTATACGACTGGGTTGAACAAGCGTTCTGGCACGACGAACGTTATCGCAGCCTGCAGGGGTTCGGCTCACAAGCTCTCACCAAAAGCCTGACCGATGGGGCCGAGCTAACCCTGTTTGTATGGCGCGAATTCGGCGAAAGCCTCACCCCACCACCGATTCGGGGCCCCGGCGTTGCTCAGGTCATTGAGCGATTGCGCGCAGCATTCAAAACGCCGGCATGACCCGCAGCCGCTTCACCATCGGCACACACGCCAGCACCAACCCCGAGGGTGAGCGATACACCGCCTGCTCATCCCCCACATAACCACATGAGCGGTAGAAACTCACCGCATTCAAGGTGGCGTCCAGCACTACCTGTTCAATCTCCATCTGCCGTGCAATACCCTCCACATGGGCAAGCATCGCCTTGCCATAGCCGCGCCCAGTGAACGCAGATCGTACGAACAATGCACCTACTTCATGGTGATCAGGATCGAGCATACCGGTAGCCACAACTTCACCGTCCACCCAGCCCAGGTAGAACGGCTTTTCCATCAGCACGCTGTAGCCATCACTTGCGCAACCTCGGGTCCAGAGCGCCATTTGCTCCGCGCTGTAGGCGCCAATGCACTGACCGCGAATGGCGTCACGGCGAATCTCGAACGCTCTGTCGGCGTCGTCTGGCGTAGCTCGTTTTATCTCCAACACTGCCTGTTCCTTCCATGACTTCAAATTGCCATTAGCCCATTTGTGCTAATCGACCCTGCCCGCCTGCGACGCTATATTCCTCGGCACTTCCAACGCTTCCTCAACACCGCGCATTCATTGCGTGCGGGTTTGTTGCGCGCTGGAAAAACCAAAACAATCCCAAGGAAGACGCACCATGAAACTCCACTCCCCTGTTACTCGCCTTGCCCTGCTGGGCGCCTTGATCATCGGCGTCGCCGGTTGCAGCAATATCAAGCCCACTGAAGATCACCTCAAGAAGCTGTCGGAAACCAACCTGGGCGAGCCGGTAAAACGTATTTCCAATGTGCGCAGCGATTCCATGACCACTTACTATGTAGCCAACACTGCGTCCGGCGAATACAACTGCTCCGTACCAAGCGGGGCCAGCGGCGGTGCATTTGCAATCGCCAGTTTTGGCCTGATGAAACCTGCCGCCTACTGCCAGCCAAAAGGCGCGCGTGGCAACGGGTTGACACCGTTCATGCAGTAACTTTTTCCTGGCTGAGGTCACGCAACCTGCCGCGCAGTTCCGCAGGGCGCACCGGTTTGGACAAGATGGCGATCTGACGGTCGTGCAACGCGGCCTGGATTCTCTCCACGTCGTGACCGGTGAGGATCAACGCCGGCACCGCCCAACCGCGTTGCTGGCGTAGCTGGTCGATGCATTCGATGCCAGTGGCGTGATTACCCAGGTCGTAGTCGGCGACGATGATATCGCAGTCGCTGACCAGCCCCTTCCCACTCGACTCAGCCTGCACCTGGCACCCCCATCGCTCCAGCAGCGCCTGGGTGGCAAGCAGCACGTTGTGATCATCCTCCACCAGGCACACTTTCAGACCGGTGAGCAAGCCGGCCTGGCGCACATCGTCGCGCAGCGCCGGTTGACGCGGCGCGTTGGCCAGGGCCAGGCCGTGCAGGCTCACCGAGGTGCCCTGGCCCAACCGCGAACGCAGGCTCACCTGCATCCCCATCAATTGCCCCAGGCGCTTGACGATGGACAGCCCGAGGCCCACGCCTTCGACATCCTTGTCACGCAGTTGGCGCACGCGATAGAACTCTTCGAAGACCTTTGACAGATGCTCCCGTGCAATCCCTCGCCCCTGATCATGCACCTCTATGACCAAGCCGTTTTCGCGACTACGCACGCCGATCAGCACTGGCCGCTGCGCGCCGTATTTGAAGCAATTGGAGAGCAGGTTTTGCACCATGGTTGCCAACATGCCCGGATCCACCAGCGCCCAATGAGCGCAGGGGCGCAAGCGCAACTCCACGCCGGCCCAGCGTGCGGCCTCGGCGTTCTGGCGCACCAGGTCGGCAAGAAAGTCGCCCAGGTGGATCACCTGGTATTTGGGCAGCAGGCGACCATTGTCGAGGGTGTAGAGGTCGAGGATCGAACGGAACAGTTGCGACACGTTGAGCAGCGAGCGATCGATATTGTCCACCAGCCGCCGCTCGTCATCCCCCAACCGTGCTTCGCGCAGGCAGGCGGTGAACAGGCCAATGGAGTGGATCGGCTGGCGCAGGTCATGGCTGGCTTGGGCGAGAAAGCGGGATTTTTCCAGGTTGGCGGCAATGGCTTGTTCCGAAGCCTTGCGCGTGCGCTCCAGAAGGATATGGGCGTACACCGGGATCACCGTGCTGGTGATCATCAGCATCAACACCATGAACGGTTGCGCCTGCCACAGCGGCGTAAGCTGGTACACGATCAGCAGCGCCAGCAACGCCAGCCCCGTGGCAATCGCCAGGTAGCGCGACCCGTAGCGCATCCCGTTGCCCAGGTTCACCCAGACCATCACCGCGTACAGCGGCAACGCTGCTTCACCGCCGACCACCAGACCGAACGACGTGCCGGTGTAGTCGTGGATCATGCCGAAGATGCGCCGCGCCGGGTAATGCCCGGGCCAGCGTGCGATCACCTGGCGCAACACGATGGACGCCAGCAGGAACCCGAAGATATACAGGATCACCGGCAGGTAGGTGTCCAGCGACTGCCCGGGCAAAAAACCCAGTACGCTGATATACACAATGGCGATGGTGGCCACCACGATGCGCAGGTTAGCCTGATCGAGTTCGGAGTTGGTCTCGGGACTCATAGTCATATCCTTGACATATCATCTTTGGAAAAGGGCCCTTGGCCCGCTGGTAAAGTAGCATGCCTCGACACCACCTTGCCCCAGGAAGGAGCTCGCCATGACCGGCCGGATCATCATCGCCGACGACCACCCGATGTTTCGCGAAGGCATGGCACGCACCGTGCGGCGCCTGCTGCCAGACGCCCAGGTGCAAGAGGCCGGCGACCTGGCCACAGTGAATGCGCTGCTGTGCGAGGCGAGCGAAGTCGACACCCTGATCCTCGACCTGCGCTTCCCCGGCCTGACTTGCATCAGCCAACTGGCCGAACTGCGCCAGCAACTGCGGCGCACAACGTTGATCGTGGTGTCGATGGTCGACGACCCGGCGCTGATCGAACAGGTGATGGCCCTGGGTGCCGACGGTTTTATCGGCAAGAACATCACCCCCGACGACATTGGCCAGGCGTTGCTGGCGATCCGCAACGGCGAAGTGCTGGTCAAGTTCGCGCCTTCGGGCCTGCTGCCGCTGGACACCCACACCCTCACCACCCGCCAGCAGGAAGTGCTGCGCCTGATAGCCCAGGGCAAGACCAACAAGGAAATCGCCAAAGCCCTGGATATTTCGCCGTTTACCGTGCGCATTCATGTGTCGTCATTATTGCGCAGTTTGAATGTGCCGTCGCGGGCGGCGGCGGCAGTAAAGTATTCCGGGGAATTCTAGGTCGTCCGAATGTGGGAGGGGGCTTGCTCCCGATGGCAGTGGGTCAGTCCAAGATGCGTTTACTGACACTCCCTCATCGGGAGCAAGCCCCCTCCCACATTGGACTGAGTCGCATCAGTCAGGCCTGCGCTCTGCATCCGATATTTCAGTCGAACCTCACACCTTCCCCTCCAAGCAAATGGCCTTGCTGTGCCATAAGCTCGACGTTTCTTTATGATGTTGCCTTTCGCTCAACGCCCTGGAACCACCCATGCCCACCCTCACCCTGCGCAATGCTCTGCCCACCGACGCCCGCCGCTGCTTTGAAATCGAAACCAGCGCATACGAAGGCGACGAAGCCGCCACTCTGGAAAAAATCACCACGCGCATCGCCCAGTATCCCCAGGGCTTTTTGATCCTGGAGGAGGATGGCGAAGTCGTAGGTTTCATCAATTCCGGCTGTGCCCACAATGTGGTGATGTCGGATGAGGCATTCAAGGAATTGGTAGGCCATGTGGCCGAGGCGCCGAATGTGGTGATCATGTCGGTGGTGGTCGACCCGGCACATCAAGGCAAAGGCTATGCAAAAAAACTGATGACCGTGTTCGTTCAGCGCATGACAGCAATGGGCAAGCAGACGATTCACCTGATGTGCAAGCACCAGCACGTGCCGTTGTACACCCGCATGGGCTACACCTATGTGCGTCCTTCGCCGTCGGATCACGGTGGGATGGCGTGGCATGAAATGGTGAGAACTGTCTAAGAAAGGTCATTACATAACTGTTTCCAATCGTGAAACAAGCGCACACCACTGAGCCGTCAAATGTATTTCTACAAATGAAAACCTGAGTACCAACGACGCTTTCTTACATCCAGCCTGACTCTGCTGCCCCTTTGCCGGATTGCGCCTATCGCCACTCTCACTATTTGGAAACCCGCGACCACAGCGGTTTCACTCGGTTACATTCACCCGAAATGGGCCGCATTGAGCGACTGCTCACGTCGCTGTAGCCTGCGAAACGCCGAGCCGGGACGCCGTCCTGGCGGGTCAATATCCCAGCTATCAGAGAGGTGCAATCGTGTCTTCAATCAATGGTTACAGCCCATCTATCCCTGCATACCAACCCGTTGACAACAGCAGGATCGACAACGACAAAGCCAGATACAACCCCAAGGAAGAAAACCAGATTGGGGACGATGCAGAAGTGTCCGATGGCAAGGGCGGCTGGAAGAACATCGGCGATGAATACAGGGCCCACGCCAACCGTAGTCGGCTGGATCAAAACTTCCTGCCTCCGGACGAAAAGGCCGTCGACAATTCTCAGGTCAACACTGCCCGCAGCCGGTTAGATCGCAACTTCCTGCCGTCGGACGAAAAAACCGTTGAGAACGCTAAAGGCAACGCCAACCGTGACCCCATTGATTTCGAAATCAAATCCGATGGCAAGGGCAGTTGGGTCAAGGCGTAACACTGCAATCGGCTGTTTGCTGTCCAAACCGTTGTGCCCCCCCATGGCATTGCCAAACACCCGCTTGCCATGGGGGGGGTCGAAAGTGTAGGTATCGGCTAACGCGTCACCAACTGCCGGAAGCCCCACCGCCACCACTGGAACCACCGCCACCGGAGGAACTGCCACTGGAGCTGGACCTGCTGGAACTCGAACTGGAGCCGCTACCCGATCCCGTCCCTTCGCCGACCTTGCCGAAGATGATCAGCGCGACAAACGATGCGATGGGAAACGCCAACAGCCAGCCGTCGCGGCCGCCGTCAATCACCCACCCTGCCACCACGTACACGACTACCGCCGCCAGCAGTCGCACACTAAAACCTGCACGGCTGGTGCGCCAGGTCTGCCTCATGATCAGCAGTAGCACCAGGTACAACCCCAGCACCACCAAAACGCCCAGTGGCCACAGCAGCCAATGGATGAAACTGACGTCCACATACTGGTTTGCCACCACCAACCCGAGGATATAAGCCAGCAGCCCGATTACGCAGTAAAACAGCGTACGCACCTGCCACAGCGCGCCGAATATCGCGCCGCCTATCAACAGCGTCAGCGGCATGACAAACAGGAACATCGGCCACTCCCGACCGCCCGCCAGCAGCGTCAGCAACAGCGTGGCCGCCACGGTGACGATCAACGCCCGGCGCCAATGCAGCTTGTCGGCAGCGATCGCCACGCCGCCCAAGCCGCCCAGGATAAACGCCACCAGCAACGCGATAAATTGAGGATTGATCCCGGCGCCCGCCAATGGCGGCAAGTCACCGCCGTCCACCAGTACGGTCAGGGCGTCCACGCCCTGTTGCACACCGCCGGCAAAATCACCCTGACGAAACGCCGGGGTGATCTGTTCTTCAATAATGCGATGAGCCAGCAGGTCGGTGACGATGCCTTCCAGGCCGTAGCCCACTTCAATGCGCACTGCGCGGTCAGCCTTGGCCACTACCAGCAGGATGCCATCGTTGACGTCCTTGCGCCCCAGCTGCCAGGCGCGAAACAGTTGGTTGGCATAGTCTTCGATAGCGGCGCCGCCCGTGGTCGGCACCAGCAACACCGCGACTTGCGCGCCTTTGCGCGCTTCAAGGTCGCCAAGCTGGCTTTTAAGGCGCTGGGTGGTGGTTGCGTCGAGGGTGTTGGTGAGGTCAATCACCCGCTGGTCGAGGGCGACCCCGATCGGTGAAGTGTCCGCCTGGGCTATGCTCAGCACGCCGAGGAGCACCAGGGCCAGCAAACCCGAGACCTTTTGACACCAATTCCCTATCATGTTTTGTTACCTGAGGTTTCTTCCTTAAGCTGCCGACTTTACCTTATCGACGTATAACGCGTGACCCCAGGTGCGCGACTATCTAAACTGCGGCCTTACCCCGCATAGCAAATTGCCAGCTACGAGAACGCCATGGACCTGCGCTACCGCAACAATGTGAATGTGATGGGCGACGGTCCTTCGACGCTGGTGTTTTCCCACGGCTTTGGCTGCAATCAAGCGATGTGGAACCAGTTGGCGCGGCAATTTACCCAGCGCTTTCGCGTGGTTCTCTACGACCTGGTCGGTGCGGGCCGGTCGGACCTCAGCGCGTTCGACAAAGCCAAATACCTGACCCTGGACGGCTACGCCCACGACCTCAACGAGATTATCGACGCCTACGCCCAAGGCCCGGTGATCCTGGTGGGCCACTCCGTCAGCGCGATGATCGGCACCCTCGCCGACCGTTTTGTCCCGGGGCGTATTGCGGCGCACGTGATGATCGGTCCATCGCCGCGCTATATCGACACTGACGATTATGTTGGCGGCTTCAAGCGCGAGGATATCGACGACCTGCTCGACACCCTCGACAGCAACTACCTGGGCTGGTCGAGCGCGATGGCCCCGGTAATCATGGGCGCGCCGGATCAACCGGCACTGGGTAAGGCGTTGACCGAGAGCTTCTGCCGCACCGATCCGGACATCGCCAAGCAATTTGCCCGGGTGACCTTCCTTTCGGATAACCGCCAGGATGTAGTGGGCCTGACCACTGCGGTGTTGATCCTGCAATCGACTGACGACCTGATCGCCCCCGTAGCCGTGGGTGAATACCTGCACCGCGTGCTGCCCAACAGCACTTATTGCCTGGTGGACAATGTCGGCCATTGCCCGCATATGAGTGCACCCCAGGCGTGCGCAGCGGCAATGGACCGGTTCCTGGCCCCCTGGGCGCCTGCCGATGCCTGCTGAGTCGCTATTCGACAGCGCCGCCTGCGCCCTGGCCGTGACCCAGGAGGACGGCACGATCCTGCACGTCAACCCGCGCCTGAGTGACTGGCTCGGGTTCAGCGCGGCCGAACTGCAGGGGCGCCGCTTCCAGGACCTGTTGACCATGGGCGGGCGGATTTTCTACCAGACCCACCTGGCACCAATGCTGCGCATGCACGGCAGCGTCACCGAAGTGAAGCTCGACATTCGCCACAGCGCCGGGCACAAAGTGACCGTATTGCTCAACGCCAACCAGCGCCGGCAGGCCGACGGCGTGGTGCATGACCTGGCGCTGTTCGGCACCACCGACCGCGACAAGTACGAGCGCGAGCTGCTCAATGCACGCAAGTTGGCCGAAGCGCTGCTCCAGGAAAAAACCGCCACCGAGGTCGCCCTGCAACAGGCCCAGGCCGAACTCAGCGCGGCCTATGCGGTTGCCCATCGCCGGGCGTTGTTTGCCGAACAGATGGTGGCGATTGTCAGTCATGACTTGAAAAACCCCCTTACCGCCATCCGCATGGCTTCGGACTTTCTGCAGCGCGGCGAGCGCACGGCCAAGGAGCGCCAACTGCTGGGGCATATCGGCCAGTCGTCCGAACGCGCCCATCGCATGATCGCCGACCTGCTGGACTTCACCCAGGCGCGGGTCGGCCAGGGCATCACCATCAAGGCGGTGCCGCTGGATCTGCACGGCGTTATTCAACAGGCGGTGGATGAATTGCGGGTGGCCTTTCCCAGAGCCACGCTGGTGCATCAGGCCGAAGGCAACGGCCAGGCGTGCCTGGATGCCGACCGAGTGCAGCAGATGATCGGCAACCTGGTTGCCAACAGCGTGGCCTATGGCGACCTGCTGCAACCGATCACCATCACCTCGCGCCTGGGCGACAACGCCTGTGCGGTCGCAGTGCACAACCATGGCCTGGCGATTCCCGAAACTCTGCTGGCCGGGTTGTTCGAGCCCATGACGCGTGGCACCGACCAGGGCAGCGATGTGCGCAGCGTCGGCCTGGGCCTGTATATCGTGCGCGAACTGGCCAAGGTGCATGGTGGCGATGTGGCGGTGACGTCCTGCGACACGGCCGGTACTACGTTTACCGTGACGTTCTAGGCCAGGTATGCGGCGCCCTGCATGATCGGCTCGACACGGCCGGTCAAGATGACTCCGCCCTGCCCGTCCCACTGCACCGTGACCGTGCCGCCGTCGCATTCGACCTCCACGCTGTCATCGAGCAGCCCGCGCCGAATTCCATTGACCACCGCGCCGCAGCAGCACGAACCGGAGCCCAACGGCACCGCGCCGCCCCGCTCCCAGATGCGCAGGCGAATACGGCCACGGCTCAACACCTGCACAAAATGCACATTGGTCTTGGCCGGGAACAGCGGGTGGGCTTCAAGCGCCGGGCCCACCGCCGCGACATCGATGGCAGCGATGTCTTGCACAAAAAATGTGCAATGCGGATTGCCCATGCTGCAGGCCGCCGGGTTACCGTCCATCGGCAGCACGCGGGTGTCCATCGCCTCGGCCAGCGGCACCGCCGCCCAGTCCAGCGACGGCGCGCCCATGTCCACCGACACCCGCTGCCCGTCGACGCGTGTGCACGTCAGCAAACCGCGGTCGGTGCGTAATACGACGGTGTCGATGCCGGTCTCGTGCATCAGGCGGTCGGCCACCCCGCGAGTCGCGCTGCCGCAGGTTGGCAGGCGCGTGCCGTCGGGGTTCCAGAACTGGACATGTGCGGCGGCGTCTCCACAGTCGAGCATCACCGCCAACTGATTGAAACCGATACCCGAGCGGCGGTTGCCCAGGCGGGCGGCGACCTGTGCAGTGATGGGGTTGTCCTGGCCACGGCGGTCGATGATGATGAAGTCGTCGCCATGGGCGTGCATCTTCACGAATGGCAGGGTCATGGGCGCAGGTCCTGTTGTCGAAGTGAAGCAGTTCTAATAACACTGTAGGAGCGAGCTTGCTCGCGAAAATAGTGAAGACCACACGTTTTACCTGGAAGTACGCGTTAGCGTTGACGTTTTTCGCGAGCAAGCTCGCTCCTACCAAGGGTTGATGACCATGCTTTTTGTATTCAGCGGTCTGCCCGGCAGCGGCAAGACCACCGTTGCCAGGGAACTGGCGCGACAGACCGGCGCGGTTTACCTGCGTATTGATGTGATCGAACAGGCGCTGCGCGATGCCGCCGTATTGGCGGGGGATGTGGGCGCCAGCGGCTACAGCGTGGCCAATGCATTGGCGCTGAGCAATTTGCGCTTGGGGCATCGGGTCATCGCCGACTGCGTGAACCCGGTCAGGGACAGCCGCCAAGCCTGGCAAGCCGTGGCGACGGCAGCGCAGGTTGAACTGATCAATATCCAAGTGGTGTGTGCTGATCAGCACGAGCATCGGCGCCGTGTGGAAAGCCGCGTGGGCGATGTTCCCGGGCTGGCGCCGCCGACCTGGCAGTCGGTGCTGGTGCATGAGTATGAATGCTGGGATGAGCCGCCGTTCAGGCTCGATACAGCGCAGAGGACGCCCGCTGAGTCAGTTGCAGCGATCCTCGCCCATCACCAGTTTTTCCCGATAACACCGGTTCAGTTGGGGAAGTTGCCGCGCAACGCCTCCAAGCCACCGCTGTAGACGCCGGCAAATAACTCCTCCACCGCCGCATCCGTGGTGCCCGCTGCCGGAGTGAACACGCCGGACCAGGTGACTTTGGCCGACGACTCGGTCAAGGCTTCAACCTGCACGGTCGCCAGATACGCACTCACCGGAAACGGCGATTCTTCAATCGTGTAGCTATAAATGCGCGCCACGTTGTCAAAGGTCTGCAAACGCTCGACGATCTGGCCGCCGTCAGCGGTGGTCAGGTGACGCACACGGCCACCTTCGCTCGGCTCGCTCTTGGCGATAAAGGGCAGCCAGTCGGGCAGGCTGTTGAAGCCGCCAATCAGTTGCCAGACCTGGTCGGCGGATGCCGGGATTTCAATTACTGAAGACGCTGTTGCCACAATAAATACTCCAATCAGGGGAAAAATCAGATCGCCATGCTGTCGACAACGCCACCGTCTACGCGCAAAGCGGCACCGGTAGTGGCAGACGACAGCGGTGAAGCAATGTACGCCACCAGGTTCGCCACTTCATCCACATTGGCTGCACGCTGGATGATCGAGGTGGGCCGCGCATTACGCACAAACACATCGGCTTCTTCCCGCGCACTACGCCCGGACTGGGCCGTGGCGTACTTGAGCATCTGTTCCAGGCCGTCGGTAAAGGTCGGCCCCGGCAAAATCGCATTCACCGTCACCCCGGTGCCTGCCAGGCGCTTGGCCAGGCCGTGGGAGACCGCCAGGTTGGCGCTTTTGGTCACGCCGTAGTTGATCATGTCGGCCGGCGTCGCCACCCCGGATTCCGACGACACAAAGATCACCCGCCCCCAGCCCTGCTCGACCATGCCCGGCACATAGTGCCGTGCCAGGCGCACGCCGCTAATCACATTGACCTCATAGAAGCGCGTCCATTCACTGTCCGGCGCGTCGAAGAAATCCACATCGTTGAAGATGCCGAGGTTGTTGACCAGGATATCGGCGCGAGGTTCGGCGGCGAACAGTATCTCGGCGCCCTCCAGGGTGCCAAGGTCGGCCACCAGCCCACGCAGGTCAGCGCCGGGCACCCCTTGGCGAATGCTGGCCAAAGCGTCGTCGACCTTGCCCGCGTCCCGCCCGATCACTACCACCGTTGCGCCGGATTGCGCCAGGGCCTGGCTGATGCCCAGGCCGATACCGGCGGTGCTGCCGCTGACGATGGCCACTTTGCCGCTCACATCAATTTTCATGGTTAGCTTCCTTAAGATTAGAGAGGCAGAGGCGCGCGGTCCGATATCAATCGGGCCTCGCGTAGCGCTTGCCAGAAGGCTGCTGGAATCTGTTCTGACAACGCCGCAACGTCTTCAGCAATGCGACCCGGACGACTGGCACCGGGAATCACCGCCGCCACGGCCGGGTGTGCCAGGGAAAACTGCAGCGCCGCGGCTTTCACACTCACGCCAAATGCCTGGGCAATCGCCTTGATCTGCTCGACCTTGCTGATGATCGCAGGCTTGGCGGGCTGGTATTCAAAGTGTGCGCCGCCGGCGAGGATGCCAGAGCTGTACGGGCCGCCGACCACAATTTCAACCTGCTGGGCCAGGGCGGCGTCCATCAGGCGTTGCAGTGCGCGCTCGTGGTCCAGCAGCGTATAGCGGCCGGCGAGGAGGAACCCGTCGGGCTGCGCCTCAGTCAGGTCCAAGGTCAGTTCACACGGCTCGACGCGATTGACGCCCAGGCCCCAGGCCTTGATCACACCCTCCTCGCGCAAGCGGGTCAGCACTTTGAAGGCCCCGGTGCGGGCCTGGTTGAAGTAATCCAGCCACTGGTCGCCGTAAAAATCCTGGGCGATATCGTGAATCCACACGATGTCGAGGCGATCGGTTTGCAGGCGCTTGAGGCTGTCTTCAATGGAGCGCAGGGTGGCATCGGCGCTGTAGTCATTGAGGATTTTATTCGGGCGGCCGTGTTCGAACACGCCGCTTTTTTCGCCAAGGTCGCGGGCGCCGGTTTCGACTTCATCCAGAATCACCCGGCCGACCTTGGTGCTGAGCACGTAGTCATCACGGTTGTAGTTGGACAGGGCCTGGCCCAAGCGGATTTCCGACAGGCCCGAGCCGTAGAACGGCGCGGTGTCGAAGTAACGGACGCCGTGGTTCCAGGCGGCTTCGACGGTGGCCTGGGCTTCGTCTTCAGGGATGGCGCGGAACATGTTCCCCAAGGGTGCGGTGCCAAAGCCCAGTACACCGGGGAGTTTGTCTTTCAAGCTCATGGTGAGATCCTCAATCGGTTGGTTGTGACCGTTGAGCAGATGCTAGATTGCGTTAGTCAGACCGTCCAAGACATACTGCGACCAACTTGAGTCCTTACAGGTCTTACATGATCGATCTACGCCAACTGCGCTACTTCGAAGTGGTCGCCGAAGAAGAACACGTCGGCCGCGCCGCCGAGCGCTTGCACATCTCCCAATCGCCCCTGAGCCGGCAAATAGCCCAGCTCGAAGAGCGCCTGGGCCTGACCCTATTCGAACGCAGCCAGCAGCGCATCCGCCTGACCCGCGACGGCCAGACCTTCCTGGCTGAAACCAAGGCGCTGCTGACCCATGCCAACCGTCTGGAATCGCTGGGCAAGCGCTTGGGCCGGGGGGAAGAAGGCGGCCTGTGCATCGGCTATATCGAAAATGCCATGCACGCAGGCCTTCTACCCAACGCCCTGCGCATACTGCGCGACGATCGGCCCACCGTGCACATCAAGCTGTATAACCTGCCCTCCCTCGAACAGTTGGAGGGCCTGCGCCAACGCAGTCTGGACATCGCCCTGGTAAGCGAGCCCCCCGCCGACGACGATCCAGATCTGAGCGCCTTGCAGGTGCTCGACGACCCGATGCTGCTGGCCCTGCCCGAACAACATCCGCTGGCCCGGCAACGCGAACTGCTGCCCGAACACCTGGCCGACCAACAATGGATCGGCGTGCAGCGCAAAGCCGGCGCCAACCCCGCCGATGATTTCGTCGCCGCCTGCATTCGTGCCGGTTTCACCCCACAGATTCCCATGGAAGCCGGCGAACCCTTTACCGCACTGGGCCTGGTGGCGTCAGGGCTCGGGGTAGCGATGGTGCAGAAGGGCCTGAACCGCAACGCCCCGCCCGGCGTGGTGTTGCGCGAGTTGCCGTGGCTGACCTACACCACACCGCTGTGGGCGGCCTGGCACCGCGTCAATTTGCGCCCGCTGGTGGAGACGTTTCGCAAGGTGCTGACTGAACCTGAGGCCAGTTAACAAGGCGCCACAGTACAGCGATTGCCTGCGCCCTTTGTGTGATCAAAGCACCTCGCGCAACCGATACCACAACATCCCCAACGCCAGCAGCGGCGAGCGTAGCGCCTTGCCGCCCGGGAAGGTCATGTGCGGCACCTGGCTGAAAATATCCAGGCCGCGACTTGCACCCGCGTGAATCGCTTCGGCCAACAGCCGTGCGCACCAGTGGGTCACGTTGAGGCCATGGCCAGAATAGCCCTGGGCATAGAACACATTGGGGTATTGCTTGAGCCGTCCGACCTGGGGAAAGCGGTTGGCGGTGATGCCAATCTTGCCGCCCCACTGGAACTCGATGGCGGTGTCGGCCAGTTGCGGGAACACCTTGAGCATTTTCGGGCGCATGTAGGCGGCGATGTCCTGGGGATCGCGCCCCGAGTAATGGCAGGCACCGCCAAACAGCAGGCGCCGGTCGGCGGACAGCCGGTAGTAATCCAGCCCGACTTTCTGGTCGCACAGCGCCAGATTCTGCGGAATCAATTGCTCGGCCACCGTTTTCGGCAACGGCTCGGTGGCGATGATGTAGCTGCCCGCCGGCAGCACCTTGCCGCCCAGGCGAGGCTCCAGGTCTTCAAGGTGCGCATTGCACGCCAGCACCAGATGGGCGGCACGCACACTGCCGCCGGCGCAACGCACCTGCACAGTGTGGCCATGGATCAGTTCCAGCACCTGGGTCTGTTCAAAGATCCGCACCCCGAGGGCCTCGGCCACCTGCGCCTCGCCGAGCACCAGGTTGAGCGGGTGCAGATGCCCCGAGCCCATGTCGACCAGGCCACCGGCGTACACCGTCGAGCCCACCACCTGGGCCATGTCCTGCGCGCCCACCAACCGGGTTTCAGGGGCATAGCCCATGGCCGCCAACTGCGCCTGTTCATTCTTGAACGCGGCGAATTGCGCCGGGGTATTGGCCAGTTCACAAAAACCCCAGCGCAAGTCGCAATCGATACCATGCTCGCCGATGCGCTCGCCCACCAACGCCACCGAGTCGATACCGGCTCGCGCCAGATAGCGCACGCCCTCCTCGCCCACGTATTTGGCAAACCCCGAGACATCATGACCGATACCCCGAATCAACTGCCCACCGTTGCGCCCGCTGGCACCCCAGCCAATGCGGCGGGCCTCCAGCACAATCACCGTGAGCCCGCGCTGGGCCAGTTCGATGGCCGTGTTGACCCCGGTGAACCCGCCGCCGATCACACACACATCAACGCTCAGATCAGCGTCGAGTGCAGGCCGCTGCGCCATGGTGTTGGCTGTCGCGCGGTAATAGGACTGCGCATGTTCGCTGGACTGAATCATCGGTTGGACTTCACTTTGCTCCAGGCGCGGGTCATCACGCGCATGGTCGCCGGCGTAGGCGTGGTGGAAATGTAGAGTTTGTCGAGGACGTCCTGGGGCGGGTAAACCTCAGGGTTGTTGACCAGTTCCGGGGCCATGAACGGCTTGGCCGCCGGGTTGGCGTTGGCGTAGCCCACCGAGGCGCTGACCTTGGCGATCACTTCGGGTTCGAGCAGGTAGTTGATGAACGCGTGGGCCTCTTTGGGGTTGGTGGCGTCGGCAGGAATGGCCAGCAGGTCGAACCACAGGTTGGAGCCTTCCCTGGGAATCGAGTACGCAATGTTCACCCCGTTTTTGGCTTCCTTGGCGCGGTTGGCGGCCTGGAACACATCGCCGGAATAACCGAAGGCCACGCAGATATTGCCGTTTGCCAGGTCCGAGATGTACTTGGAGGAATGGAAATAAGTGATGTACGGCCGCAGCGTCAGCAGCTTGGCTTCGGCCTGCTTGTAGTCCTCGGCGTTCTCACTGCGAGGGTCCTTGCCCATGTAGTTGAGGATCGCCGGGAACAGCTCATCCGGCGAATCAAGGAAGGCCACACCGCATTCGTGAAGCTTCTTGAGGTTGTCCGGCTCGAACAGCACCGCCCATGAATCAATGCGCTCGATACCCAGCACCTGCTTGACCTTGTCGACGTTGTAACCGATGCCATTGGTGCCCCACAGGTACGGCACCGAGTGCGCGTTACCCGGGTCGTTCTGCTCCAGCAGCTTGAGCAACCGGGGATCGAGGTTCTTGAAGTTGGGCAGTTGCGCACGGTCCAGCGTGAGGAACGCGCCGGCCTTCACTTGCCGCGCCAGGAAGTGGTTGGACGGCACCACCACGTCATAGCCGGTGCGTCCGGCGAGCAACTTGCCCTCCAGGGTTTCGTTGGAGTCGAACACGTCATAGACCACCTTGATCCCGGTCTTGGCCTGGAAATCCGCCAAGGTGGTTTCACCGATGTAGTCGGTCCAGTTGTAGACGCTCACCGTCGACGCTGCCTGGGCGCTAGCGCTGATTGCCGCCGGCAGTACAAGTGCAAGTGCCAACGGCAGAAGCCTGTTCACAAGACGCATATCGTCACCCTTTTTATCGTTGTTTTAGACGCTCAACAGCAGGAATTCACGTTCCCAGGAACTGATCACCCGCTTGAAATTCTCATGCTCGGCGCGCTTGACCGCGACGTAGCCGCGCACGAATTTTTCGCCCAGGTACTGCTTGACCGTGTCGCAGTCCTCCATGCGTGCCAGCGCATCCTCAAGGGTGAACGGCAAGCGCAGGTTGCGCCGTTCATAGGCACGGCCTTCCACCGGCGCACTGGGCTCGATCTGCTCGATCATGCCCAGGTAGCCACACAACAAGCTGGCGGCGATCGCCAGGTAGGGATTGGCATCGGCACCCGGCAAGCGGTTTTCCACGCGCATCGCCTCGGGGCTGGAAGTCGGCACGCGCAGGCCGACGGTGCGGTTTTCTTCGCCCCATTCGACGTTGACCGGCGCCGAGGTATCCGGCAAAAAGCGCCTGAACGAGTTCACGTTGGGTGCAAACATCGGCAACAGCTTGGGGATGTACTTCTGCAGGCCGCCGATGTGATGCAGGAATAACGGGCTCATGTTGCCGTCGGCATCGACGAACACCGGTTTGCCGGTGGCAATCTCCACCACGCTCTGGTGCAGGTGCATGGCGCTGCCGGGTTCGTCGGCCACCGGCTTGGCCATGAACGTGGCGGCCACGTTGTGCTTGAGCGCGGCCTCGCGCAGGGTGCGCTTGAACACAGTGATCTGATCGGCCAGGTCCAGGGCGTCGCCGTGACGGAAGTTGATCTCCATCTGCGCCGGGCCGTCTTCGTGGATCAGCGTGTCGAGGTCCAGGCCCTGGGCTTCGCACCAGTCGTAGACGTCTTCGAACAACGGGTCGAATTCGTTGGCGGCGTCGATGGAAAACGACTGGCGCCCGGTTTCGGCACGCCCCGAACGACCGATGGGGGTTTTCAACGGCAGGTCCGGGTCTTCGCAACGCTGGGTCAGGTAGAACTCCATTTCCGGCGCGACAATCGGCTGCCAGCCCTGGTCGGTGTACAGCTGCAGGACTTTTTTCAGCACATTGCGCGGCGACAGTTCAATCGGGTTGCCCTGTTTGTCGAAGGTGTCGTGGATCACGATGGCGGTGGGCTCGATGGCCCAGGGCACCACGTAGGTGGCGTTGGCCACCGGGCGGCAGATCATGTCGATATCGGCCGGGTCCAGCAGGTCGTAGTAGATGTCGTCGTCGACAAAGTCCCCGGTTACCGTTTGCAGCAGCACACTTTCCGGCAGGCGCATGCCTCGCTCATGCAGGAACTTGTTGGTGGGTGCAATCTTGCCGCGTGCGATGCCAGTCAAGTCACTGATCACGCATTCGACTTCGGTAATCTTGTGTTCTTTCAGCCAGGTGGAGAGCTGATCGAAGGGGGCGTTCATAAGGACCTCGTCTTGGGTGGGATACGGCGCCGGCTTGTACTGTCGACGCATTGAGGTCTATCTTGGGCCGGCCTTGAAACGGCATCTATCCACTTTGCACGCAGTACAACGCACCAATAGAGTGCGCACGGATCCCCCATGACACAGGCAACCGCTTTGCGCGTACAGGCCTTCGCCACCGGCGATGTGACCGCCCAATGCAGTGCGACACCCGGTTGGGTGCAGCATTACCAGCAAATGTCCCCCGGGCATTTCGCCGGGCGCGTGCGCTACCTCGACCTGCAAGGCGTGCAGGTGTACGAAGAATGTATGAACACCCGCGTGGAACAGCACTTCAACGCGCCGCCAGGCTCGCTGTCGTTCTGCTTCGATGGCAGCGACAACGCGCTGTACCTGCTTAACGGCGAAAGCCGCAATACCTGGATCACCCCGCAGAACTACCGCGAAGTGGCGGTGGTGTTCGGCCCGCAGTTCGTGCAGCACCATGGGCTGGACATGGCCAGGCTGGAAGGGTTGTTCATGGCGCCACTGGCCTGTCAGCAAAGCGCGCTGTTCACTCGCTGGCTCAGCGGTACCCTTACGCGCCTGTCGGCACTGACCGACCCCATCAGCCGTGATGCCCTGACCCAGCAGTTGCTCGACGATTGCCTGTTTATCCTCGACAACGCTTGCGTGTGCCTGGACGGCAGCTCCTTGCAAAAACGCAATGAAGAACGCCGGTTGATGGCGCGCATCGGCGAATGGGCGGCGGATGCACCGGATGAAACTGCCAACCTGTTGGAACTGGCGCAGATTGCGGGTGTGCCGTTGCGCCAATTGCAGCAAGGGTTCAAGACCTACACCGGGATGAGCCCGGCGCAGTGGTTGCGGTTGCGTCGGTTGAACGGGGCGCGGCGGGAGCTATTGAGTGGCGCGGATACCACCGTGGCCGAGGTGGCGATGAATTGGTCGTTCTGGCATCTGGGGCGGTTTTCCAATAGCTATCGACAGCTGTTCGAAGAGCTTCCCAGCGAAACCCTGAGGCGCTTTGGTTGAAACGCTATCCCCTGTGGGAGCTGGCTTGCCTGCGATAGCAACCTGTCAGTCGCTGATTGACTGCCTGAACCCCCGCTATTGCAGCTTAGGTATCTACACAACTTTGGGGCGACGCTGGACCTGTGGCGAGGGAGCTTGCTCCCGTGACGGCCTGACAGCCGACACAGTTATACCGAGTACATATCCATTGCTGCGGTAACGGCTGATATTGGTTCCGCTTTTACAGCGGGTCACTTTTGAAAAGCGTGTACGGACCGGACACATGGTTGACGGGTGTGCGGGGACATGGTGGACACTTTTCGGCGAGCCAACTTCGCCGGAAAGCCATCATGCCTTGGAACACGAGAGATACCATGAGCCTGAAAGAAGAGTTCGTTGCCTTAGCACGGCAGCCCGGCAGTAATAAAAGAGAACTGTGTCGACGCTTCGGCATCAGCCCGCAAACGGCCTATAAATGGCTCAAACGATACGAGATGCAAGGGCAGTCGGGGCTGCAAGAAAAGTCCCGAAAACCAGCTACCAGTCCCAAACTGACCAATGCGGCCCTGGAGGCGGAGGTCGTAGCGCTCAGGCAGGAACATCCGGCCTGGGGCGGACGCACAATCAGCAGCATCTTGAAAAAGCAAATTGCTCCCAGCACAGTAACTAACGTGCTGCACCGACACGACCTGATTCAGCCCGTTCAGAAGGAACAGGAAGCAAAGCTGAGATTTGAACACGATGCGCCTAACGACCTTTGGCAGATGGACTTCAAAGGGCATTTCGCAACTCAAGAAGGTCGATGCCATCCCCTGACCTTGTTGGATGATCACTCGCGATTCAATTTAGCTATTCAGGCGTGTGATAACGAACGCGGGGGCACAGTGAAGGAGAAGATGATTGAGGTATTCCAACGCTTCGGATTGCCCGCTCGTATCAATGTTGATAACGGTCCTCCATGGGGATCGCCGCGCAACCCCGGTGAAATCACAGAGTTAAGTATCTGGTTGATTAGCTTGGGAATCCGGATCAGTTTCAGTCGCCCCTATCACCCTCAAACCAACGGAAAGATCGAGCGCTTTCATCGATCACTCAAGGCGGAGGTGCTTAATGGACGGCAATTTTCCACGATCAAGGAGGCTCAAACCGCATTTGATCAGTGGCGTGAGGTTTATAACCTGCAGCGTCCTCATCAAGCACTGGACTACAAGGTGCCCATGGACCGGTATCGGTCCAGCCCTTGGGCTTACCCGCAGCAGTTATCACCCTTCGAGTACGGGCCGGATGATGTGTCGATCAAGGCGTATCACAGCCGATTTCGTTTTCAGAAACGCTATTTCAGCATCGCCAAGGGCCTGAATGGTCATCACATCGGAATACGACCTAACCCTGAAAAAGACGGTCTCTTTGATGTTTACTTCTGCCATCACTTTCTAAGAACGATCGACCTGAGCAAACCTGACTATGGCCCATAATGTGTCAACCATGTCCCCGCACATGTGTCCACCATGTGTCCGGTCTATACAAAAAGCGCAAAAGTAACCCAAACGCTCTTGCCCCACCACTCGGCACCTCGCTTAGGCTCGGTGTGCCCGTAATCCGCCAGTGATTTGGGGGGCCGCCGCCACGCGCCATCCATGGCGCGGGGCGGCTAAACCGGCATCCCTGCCGGTTTACCCCCCAAATCCCTGTCGAATTCCGGCCAGCGTGGTTTGACGGGGCGCTTGGATCAAAAGCAGATCAAGATCAAGAGCTCCTCGCTTCGCATCGTGGTTACCGTCGGTTGCTATCAAGTTGTGTAGATACCTATGGCTATCGCAGGCAAGCCAGCTCTCACATTTGATACGTGGTGTGGCAGAGCCCCTGCTGCATAACTTGTAAAATCCCGCCGTTATGCCTAGCTTATGCGCCCCCCCGCCCTGCGTTTAAGGCCCTGCCCATGGTTCTGCGTTTTCGACCCGTCGTCACTTCACGTTTTGCCCTTGGCCTGCTGCTCAGTGGCGGCATCGGCAGCAGCCTGGCCGCCGAGATCCAATTGCCGGCGGTGAAGGTCCAGGGCCTGGATGAGTCCGGTTACCGCAATGAAACCGCTTCGGTGGGCGGTTTTGACGAAGCACCATTGCTCGACACTCCGGCCTCGATCACGGTGATCAACGCAGCCTTGATCAAGAACCAGCAGGCACGCTTGCTCAGTGAAGTACTGCGCAACGATGCCTCGGTGGGCGACAGTTACGCGCCCATCGGCTATTACGAAAACTTCGTGGTGCGCGGCTTCTCGCTGAATGCGGCCAGCAGCTACAAGATCAATGGGCGCACCATCACCGGCGAGCAGAACGTCGCTCTGGAAAACAAGCAGCAGGTGGAAGTGCTCAAGGGCCTGGCCGGTTTGCAGAGCGGCATTTCCGAGCCCAGTGGCGTGATCAACTACGTGACCAAGCGGCCGGAAGATGTGCGTTCGGTAACAGTGTCTACCGATGATCGCGGCAGCGGTTATATCGCCACCGATGTCGGCGGCTGGTTTGGCAGCGAGCAGCAGTTCGGCCTGCGTGCCAACGTCGCCCATGAAGACCTCAATTCCTATGTGGAACACGCCAATGGCCAGCGTGATTTCGTATCCCTGGCCTTTGACTGGAACATCAGCCCCGACGCCGTGCTGCAACTGGATGCCGAGTACCAGAACAAGCAACAACGTTCGGTACCGGGGTATCAACTGTTGGGCGGTACGCAGGTGCCCCATGACGCCTCGCCGAAAAAGCTGCTGGGGCACCAGACCGGCGGCAAGCAGGTGGGGATTGATTCGCTGAACCTCAACGGCAAGTTCGAGTACCGTTTCAGCGACCAGTGGAAAGGTAATATCAGTGCGGCGCACAGCAAGGTGGTGATTGACGATTACAGCTCGTTTGCGTGGGGCTGCTACGGGTCGGCCAGTTGCAGTTCAACAAGCGTACCGAACTACTTCAGCCCCGAAGGCAATTACGACGTCTACGATTACCGCAGCCCTGACGACACTCGCCGCGACGATGAAATCCAGGCGGCCATGACCGGCCTGTTCGACACCGGCAGCATAGGCCACGAACTGACGTTTGGCACCAGCGCCTTTCGCCGGGTGATCGACAAACGCAAGTCGGTCAACGAATTTATCGGCACCGCCAATATCGACGAACGAGTTCCGAGTTTTCCCCCTACCGACAAACCGCTGAACGACAGCCACCGCAACCTCGACAGCCGCCAATACGGCCTGTTCGTCACTGACCGCATTCGATTCAACGAGCAATGGCAAACCATCCTCGGTGGCCGTGAAGTACGCCTGGATGAAAAAGCCTTTGACGGCGTCACCGGCAACCAGACACGCCACACCCAACAATACGTGTTCCTGCCCCAGGCCTCGCTGATCTACAAACCAGTGGACAACGTTTCGCTGTACACCAGCTACAGCAAGGGCCTGTCACTGGGCGGCACGGCGCCGTGGTTCGCAAAAAACCAGGATGAAACACTCGCCCCCACCGTCTCGCGCCAGATCGAAGCCGGGGTTAAATACGACTGGCGCCGCATCAGTTTTGCCGCCGCCGTGTTCCAGACGCGCCAGGCTTACCAATACGCCAAGCCCGAAGGTGACGGTTTCACCTACCTGCAGCAAGGCGAGCAGAAGAACACCGGCCTGGAACTGTCCGCCAACGGCTGGGCCACCGACCGCCTGCAAATCGCAACCAGCGTGGCAGCGATTCGAGCGCGGGTCAGCGGCAGCGGCACGCCGGACTATGAAGGCCACCAGGCGATCAACGTACCCAAGCTGCGCGCCAGCCTGTACGCCGACTATGCCTTGCCGTGGGTCAATGGCCTGGCGGTACTGGGCGGCGTGCAATACAGCGCCAGGAAATACGCCAATCGCACCGGTAATGTACAGGTAGGCGATTACGCGGTGGTCAATGTCGGCAGCCGTTACACCACCAAGGTCGATGGGTACGAGACGGTGTTTCGCCTGAGCGTCGACAACCTGTTCGACAAGCGCTACTGGCGCGACGCAGGCGAGTACATGGGCGATGACTACCTGTTCCAGGGCGCACCGCTGACGGCGCGCTTGAGTGCATCGGTCAACTTCTGAAGACCCGCGGCGTTGCCAGCCACAACGCCGCCAAGCTGCATACCAACAGGCTCCAGCCAAGGTCCTGGGTCCATGCCACCAGGGTCAGCCCGCCACCAATCACCAGGTAATACAGCAAGCCAAACAAGGCGGCGGCAGTGCCGAGGCGATCGCGGTAGTCGACTAACGCGCCGCCGAGCACGTTGGGTATCGCCATGCCGAATGCCAGCACCACCAGCAACATCGGCCATACCAATAACCAGCTGTGTTGCAGGGCCAGTACCAGCAGGCTCCCCACCACCGCCACTGCAGCAGCGACGAACACCAACTGATCGCTGTCCATACCACGCTTGAGCAAGGCTTTGTTCAGCCACGCTCCCAGGCCGGACCCCAACGCCAGCAGCACGCCGCTGTAGCCGAACTCGGCAGTGGAGCGCCCCAGTTGCGCGAAGATAAACGGGCCCACGCTGTAATAGCTGAACAGCGCAATATTGAAGGCTGCCACCAATCCGACCGAGCGCCAGATTCCGGCATCCTTGAGCATCAATCCGAGTGTCTGGCCAAGGGCGGCCGTGGGCAACGATGCCGGGCGTGTTTCCGGCAGGGCCCACAGGCACCAGGCCCACAACCCCAGCGCGAGCACCAGCAACGTGCCAAGCACGCCGCGATAGCCAAAGCACTCCACCAGGCTTGCACCGCTGAATAACCCGATGGCGGGGCTGGCCGCCAGCGCAATGCCCATCAGCGAAAACACCTGGGCCAGTCCAGCACCGTGGAACCGGTCACGCAACACAGTCTGGGTGACCACCGACCCCACCGCCGCACCGAAAGCAGCGCACGCCTGGGCCAGCAACAAACCGCTGAATGTGGTCACATTCAAGGCCAGCGCCGAGGCGCCTGCATAAACCCCAAGCCCGATCAGCATCACGGGCCGCCGCCCCCAACGATCGCTCAAGCGCCCCCATACCACCACACCAAAAGCGAAGGCCAGGAAGTACACCGACAGTGTCTGCCCCGCCCGCTCAGGCTCGACCGCGAACACCCGGCCGATATCGCCCAGGGCCGGGCTGTACAGGGTCTGGGCCAATTGCGGGAACATCAGCAAGGCCATCGTCAGCATCAGCAAATTTCCAGACTTCATCACCAGGTCCATCCATAAAAACAATGGACGAATTCTAGGGCGCGCCAACTGGGGTATTATCCAGACTTCGACATTTTATCCATGAAATCGGACAACCCATGGCTTGGCTCGAAGCGACTGCGTCTTTCAATCCCGACGCGTTTGCCGCTCCCGTGATCGGCATCGCTGCGGTGCTGGGCAATCACGACTCCGGCATGCATCGCCACCAGCGCGGGCAGTTGCTGTTCACCCAGCAAGGTTGCACGCGCATCACGCTGGACACCCAGCTGTGTCTGCTGCCGCCCACCCGCGCTGCCTGGATACCTTGCGGCCTGCCTCATCGCGCGGTGATGCAGCACGCAGTCGATTACCGGTCTGTATACGTGAGCGCGGCCCTGGCCGGGCAGTTACCCGCGCAGGTGCGCGTGATCCAAGTGAGTACCTTGCTGCGGGCCGTACTGGAACCGATGGCTATGGCACCCTTCGAGACCGATTGGCACACCGGCCGCTATGCCCACTTGCTTGGCCTGTGCCTGGACGAAATCCGCCATGCGGTCGAGCAGCCCCTGCTCCTGCCGTTGCCGCAAGACAAGCGCCTGGCACCCTTGCTGGCCCAACTCGACCGCTTGCCACCGACATTGCAGGAACTGGAGCAGCACATTGGCGCCAGCACCAAGACCATTGGCCGGATTTTCCTCAAGGAAACCGGCCTGGGGTATCAGCAGTGGCGCCAACAGTGGCGACTGATGCGGGTGATCGAACTGCTCGCCACCGGGCGCAGCCTGGGCTACTGCGCCTTTGAACTGGGCTTTGCCAGCGACAGTGCGTTGATCGCCTTTTTCAAAGGCATGACCGGCAGCACCCCGCGTGGTTATTTCAAAGCCAACTGATGCCTTACTTGGGCATCTTGCGAAACCCCACCGCCAGGCGATTCCAGCTGTTGATGGTGGCGATGGCCACGCTCAGGTCGACTTGTTCCTGTGGGCTGAATTCGGCGGCCAGGGCGTTGAAGTCTTCATCCGGGGCGTGGGTGTGGCTGAGCAGGGTCAGGCTTTCGGCCCAGGCCAGGGCGGCGCGTTCACGTGGGGTGAAAAATGGCGTTTCGCGCCAGGCCGACAGGGTGTACAGGCGCCGCTCGGTCTCGCCGCCTTTGCGCGCATCGGCGGTGTGCATGTCGAGGCAGAACGCGCAGCCGTTGATTTGCGAGACGCGCAGGCGCACCAGTTCCAGCAGTGGCAATTCGATGGAGAGTTTGCCCACCGCCGCTTCCAGGGCGAGCATGGCTTTCATCGCGTCGGGGGAGGCGGTGTAGAAATCGGTACGGGTTTGCATGATGAGACTCCAGAACGTTGGGACAGGTGCGCAGAGTAATCAGCGCAGCGTTCTGGAGAAATAGCCAATCCGGGCGAAGAACAGGTGACCAATCTACAGGCCACGGCTCCTCAACCACTGGATGAAGCCCTTCTTGACCGGCACCACGGGTACGTCTTCGGTCAGGGCCTGGGCGGCATGGCGACGGAAATCCAGCAGCGCTTTCATGGCTTCGCCGATATCATGCCGGGCGTCCAGGCACGGCTTGAGGTATTCATTTTCGATGCGGTACAGCGTGCAGTAGGTCTTGGCCGAAAAATCCGCCAGTGCCGCCTGGTCGGAAAGGATGCCGGACTCACCGATCACCTCCCCCGGCCCCATGCGCCCGGCCTCGAACTTGTGCCCGTCCTTGATCAACAGCACCGAAACCACGCCAGACTCGATGATGAACAGGTGATCGCTGACCTCCCCTGCCGCCAGGATCATCTCACCAGCGCGGTAGGTGTGCAGGGTCATGTTCTGGCTGAAGGTGTCTTTTTCTTCCTGACGCAAGGTGGAGAAGATCGACGAGCGCTCAAGCAGAGCGCGGGCGCCGGACACGGATGGCGGGGTGCTGCCTTCGGTGGAGGACAACAGCCCCACACCTGCCGCCTGCAAATGCCGATAGGCCAGGTCGTAAAGCTGGTTGCGTGTTTCACGCTTGAGGCCCATGGCCGGCACAAACCCACTGATTTCATATTCCACGCCGCCGCTGGTGGAGGCCTTGAACGCCACGCTTGGGGCGGGCTTGGCCAGCAGTGGCCGGCAACCCTGCATCGCACGCTCCAGGGCCTCGATCACGGTTTGCGGGCGCGCATGGGGGCTGACTTGCAGGCTGACCGCCAGGCCGAACATGTCTGCCGGGCGCGAAAAGTTGATGATCTTGGCTTTGGCCGCCAGGGAATTGGGGATCACCGCCAGGCTGCCCTGGGACGTTTGCAAGCGCGTGGCGCGCCAGTCGATGTCGGTGACGCGGCCTTCAGTACCGTCGATGGAGATCCAGTCATCGATCTGGTAAGGCTTGGTGGTATTGAGGACGATCCCGGAAAACACATCGCTCAAGGTGCTTTGCAGCGCGAGGCCGACGATGATCGCCACGGCACCGGAGGTGGCCAGCACGCCCTTGACCGGCAGGTCGAGCACATAGGCCATGGCGGCGATGATCGCGATCAGGAAAATCACCGCGCCCAGCAGGTCCTGCAATAAACGTCCGGTATGGCCGACCCGCTGCATCATCACTGCGCCGAGCAACACCGTAAGGGTGCGCGCCGCGAACAGCCACCAACCGATCTGCAACGCCGTGGCGGCGAGGTGCAAGGTAGTGTCGTCGGCATAGGGCGCCGCTTGCATGGGGTTCATGCCGTCGTTGAACAACACGGCACTGAATACCGCAAAGATCACCAGCCGCGCCGCCAGTTTCCAATTGGCCAGGCTGGGGGAAATAAGGCGCCACACGGCAATGTCGATAAGGATCAACGCCAGGGCGCACAACATCGGGTGATCAGCGATAAATGAGGGCATCCAGGCTACTCCAGGGCGAATGCCGAGAAGATCGCATGAAATAAGAACCCTGGGAACAAAATGTAGGAGCGAGCTTGCTCGCGAAAAGCCACAACGATAACGCGTTCTGTCTGATTGAACGCAGTATGTTGAAGTTCTTCGCGAGCAAGCTCGCTCCTACAGGTTTTTTGCGGTGAACCGTCAGGCGTGCATCTGCCCGAACTTGCCCGACTGGAAGTCGGCGAACGCCTGGTGAATCTCCTGCTCGGTGTTCATCACGAACGGACCGTGGCCAACGATGGGCTCGTCGATGGGTTCGCCGCTGAGCAGCAACACCTTGGCGTCGTCATTGGACTCCAGGGTGATCTGATCACCGTCACGCTCGAACAACGCCAGTTGCCCTTGGCGCGCGACTTCTTTGCCGTTGACCAGCACAGTGCCGCTGAGGATCACCAAGGCCGTGTTGCGCCCGGCGTGCAGGTCCAGCGTGACCGCTTTACCGGCGTTGAGGCGCAAGTCCCACACGTCAATCGGCGTAAAGGTGCGGGCCGGGCCCTGAGTACCGGCGAATTCACCGGCGATCAGGCGCAATTGCCCCGCGTCGTCAGCCAATGGCAGCACCGGGATATCGCCATCCACGATGGTCTGGTAACCGGCATCCGCCATTTTGTCCTTGGCCGGCAGGTTGACCCACAGTTGCACCATTTCCAGCGCCCCGCCCCTACGGGCGAAAGCCTGGGAGTGAAATTCCTCGTGGAGAATGCCCTTGGCTGCAGTCATCCATTGCACATCGCCCGGGCCGATTTTGCCGCCGGCACCGGTGGAATCGCGGTGCTCGACTTCGCCGTCGTAGACGATGGTCACGGTTTCAAAACCGCGATGCGGGTGTTGGCCGACGCCGCGACGCTGTTCAGTCGGGGTGAATTCAGCCGGGCCTGCGTGATCCAGCAACAGGAATGGGCTGATGTGCTTGCCCATGGTGTCGTAGGAAAACAGCGTGCGTACCGGGAAACCATCGCCGACCCAGTGGGCGCGGGGGCTGGTGTAGATACCAATTAGCTTTTTCATGATGTACCTCCAAAGTGAGTACACCATAAATCGCCTCACCCTTGAGCACTAGCCGGCAAAACTGGCCCTGATCGTTCTATATATAGGACAGTGTTTTAATCTGACGTTGGCGCAGCAGCTGAAAGGCAACCAGCGCCGACAATGCAAACCCGGCCTGGATAATGATCATCGGCGTGGCACTACCATCGCGCAGCTGGCTCAGCAGCAACCCGCTGCATGTGGCGCCGAACATCTGCGCAAAACCCATCAACCCGGCGGCCAAACCCGCACGGTGCGCATTGGGCATCACAGCCCCGGTAACGGAACCGGGCAGCACCAGGCCGCCGCCAAGCGTAACCAGGGCGATGGGAATATCCAGTCCCACTACCGAGAGCCCGAACAACCCGTAGATCGCCAGGGCTGCAACCCCGCCAACCGCCACCATCGTCACACCCATCGCCACAATGCGCTGCGGCCCCAGGCGTTGAATGTTACGGCGGGTATAGGTGGAGCCGACGATCAGCATCGACACGATCAGCCCGAAGTTGAGACCGTACTCCAGGCTGCTGAAACCCAGCAGATTGATAAACACCGCCGATGAACCGGCGATCACCGCAAACATCGCGCCGTAGGTACACGCCAGAGCCACCGCGTAAGCACGATACTGGCGACCCTTGAGCAAATCCAGATACTGCCCGCCGAGGGTGCGCCAGTGGGCGGCCCCAGGGTCGAGGTGATGGTTGCTCTCGCGAAAGAACAGCAGCGCCAGCAGTAACACCAGGCTGCCGATCACCAGCGCGAGGGCGATGGGTGCCTGCCAGCCGAGCATTTTGATCAGCAAGCCCCCGGCTATGGGCGCAACGACGATGGCATACAACATGCCGATCATGGTCAGTGCCAGCGCCGGGCCCGCCTCGGCTTTCCACACATCGCGCACGGCGGTGCGCGCCAGTACCAACGCGGCGCACGCGCCAAGGCCTTGCAGCACACGGGCGGCGATAAATTGCTGGATGTCGGTGACCAGCAGCATCGACAGCGTCGCCACAACGTACAGTGCCAGGCCTGCGATCAAGACCGGCCGCCGGCCGATGCGGTCCGACAGCGGCCCGAACAGCAGCTGCCCCAGGCCAAACGCAGCAACGAACGCCGACAGCGCCATCAGTGCCGAGCCTTGCGGCGCCAGCAGCGCCCGCTCGATGGCACCCAGACCCGGGATGATCAGTTGTGTCGAGACTTCACCCAATGCAGTGAGGGCAACCAGCAAGAACAACAGGCTGCGTGACGGTGCCGGGGCGTTTGTCATGGGGAATATCCGGGGGCTGGATTAATTTATATTTCGACCATAATATGAGTGAAAAATTATGTCCATAATTTTTTGCCCTATGGTCACCCTGGAGTTCGTCATGCCCCCTCTCCCCCTGCGCCTTCTCACGCCCCTGGCTCTGCTGGTGGTCCTCAGTGGTTGTAACAGCAAGGCCGACAGCGCCGCCCAAGTGCCGGCCTCGCGCCCGGTGCTGGCGGCCAAAGTCGAAGCAGCCGGCACCCAGCAAAGCGCCTATACCGGTGTGGTGGCGGCACGCACTGAAAGCAACCTGGGCTTTCGGGTCAGCGGCAAGGTGATCGAACGCAAGGTCGACCCCGGCCAGCATGTCTCCCGTGGCGACACCCTGTTGGTGCTGGACATCGGCGACTTCGAACTGGCGCTGCGCTCGGCAAAAAACCGCGTCAACGCCGCCCAGGCCCAACTGCGCCAGCGCCGTGATGACGAAAACCGTTACCAGCGCCTGGCCAGTACCGGCGCGGTGTCGCGGCAGATCTTCGATCAGTCGGCCACTAACCTGCGCGTCGCCCAGGCCGAACTGGCCGCGGCGCAATCGGATGCCAGCCAGATCGAAAACCGCCGCACTTATTCAGTACTCAAGGCCGATGGCGACGGCATCATCACCGACGTGCTGGCCGATCGCGGCCAGGTGGTAGCCGAAGGGCAAATCGTGGCGCGCCTGGCCCATGACGGCGCCCGCGAAGCCATCGTCAACCTGCCAGAGAACCAGCGTGACCTGGCTGCGCAAAAAGCCCTGGCGTTTCCCTTTGGCGCAGCGGACCAGGCGGTGACCGCCACCCTGCGCGAACTGTCCGCCAGCGCCGACCCCGTCACCCGCACCTATCGCGCACGTTATGTGCTGCATGGCCCGGTCGAACGTTTCGCCCTCGGTTCCACCATCACCGTGCGCCTGCAAGGCAACGGCCAGCCCCTGCAAACCCGCGTGCCCATTGGCGCCTTGCAGGATGCGGGGCAAGGCACGGGCGTATGGGTGATTGGCGACGATTTCAAGCTCAGCTTCGCCCCGGTGAAGGTCGCCAGCCTCGGCCAGGAGGACGCCTTGCTCGACAGCGGCGTAACACCCGGCCAAACCATCGTCGCCCTCGGCGCTCACCTGTTGCACAGCGGCGATACGGTGCGCTTGCTGCCCGCCCAGGCGCTGGCCCTCAACCGTAAGCAGGATCAATAAGTATGCGCGGGATCAACCTCTCCGAACTGGCCGTCAAACACCGCGCAGTCACCCTGTTTTTGCTGATTGCGATCCTCGTCGCCGGGGTCTTCGCGTTCGGCAAGCTGGGCCGCGCCGAAGACCCCTCGTTCACCGTCAAGGTCATGACCGTCACCGCCGCCTGGCCCGGCGCCACCGCCCAGGAGATGCAGGAGCAAGTGGCCGACCGCCTGGAAAAACGCCTGCAGGAACTGGACTACTACGACCGCGTCGAGACCATCGCCCAGCCGGGTTTCGTGTCGATGCGCATGACCTTCCTCGAATCCACACGCCCGAGCGAGATCCAGGCGCTGTTCTACCAGACACGCAAAAAGCTCAGCGACGAAGCCGCGCAACTGCCCAAGGGCGTGATCGGGCCGTTTTTCAACGATGAATATTCCGATGTGTATTTCGCCTTGTATGCCCTGGAGGCAGACCACCTGCCCCACCGCCAACAAGTACAAATGGCCGAGGAACTGCGCCAGGGCTTGCTCAACCTGCCGGGGGTAAAGAAGGTCAATATCCTTGGCGAGCAGGCCCAGCGCGTGTTTGTGGAGTTTTCCTATGAGCGCCTGGCAACTCTGGGCATCAAGCCCGAGCAAATCTTCGCCGCCCTCGCCGCGCAAAACGCCGTGGCGCCCGCAGGCTTCGTCGAAACCGCCGGCGCCCGTGCCTACATCCGCATCGACGGCGCCTTCGACAGCCTCGCGCTGATCGAAAACGTACCGCTGCAAGTCAATGGCCGTGTGCTGCGCATCGCCGATGTCGCCACCGTGAGCCGCGGATATGAAGACCCGCCCAGCTACCGCATCCGTCACCAGGGCGACCCCGCGCTGATGCTGGGCGTGATCATGGAAAAACACTGGAACGGCCTGGAACTGGACAAGAGCCTGCTGGCCCAGGAAGCCAGGATCCAGGCCGACCTGCCCTTGGGCGTGAACTTCGCCAAAGTCTCCGACCAGGCGAAAAACATCAGCCTGGCGGTCAACGAGTTCATGCTCAAGTTCTTCGTCGCCCTGGCCGTGGTGATGCTGATCAGCCTGCTGGCCCTGGGCTTTCGCGTGGGGCTGGTGGTGGCGGCAGCCGTGCCGCTGACGCTCTCGATCGTGTTCGTGATCATGCTGGTCACCGGCCGTGAATTCGACCGCGTGACCCTCGGCGCACTGATCATCTCCCTGGGCCTGTTGGTGGACGACGCGATCATTGCCATCGAGATGATGGTGGTCAAACTCGAAGAAGGCTTTGATCGGATCCACGCGGCCACCTACGCCTGGAGTTCCACGGCGGCGCCGATGCTGACCGGGACCCTGGTCACCATCATCGGTTTTCTCCCGGTAGGGTTTGCGCGCTCCGGGGCGGGCGAGTACGCCGGGAATATTTTCTGGATCGTAGGTTTCGCGCTGATTTCATCCTGGCTGGTGGCCGTGGTGTTTACGCCTTACCTGGGCGTGAAGTTGTTGCCGCACATCAAGCCAGTCCCCGGCGGGCATGATGCGATTTATGCCGGGCGCTACTACCAGAAACTGCGCAGCCTGGTGGAGGCCTGCGTGCGCCGGCGCTGGCTGGTAACCGGGCTGGTGGTGGCCGCGTTCGTGCTGTGCGGCCTGGGTATGGCGGTGGTGAAGAAACAGTTCTTCCCCGACTCCGACCGCTCGGAGCTGATTCTTGAAGTGTATATGCCACCCGGCAGCGCATTTAAAAGCACCGAAGCGGTGGCAGCGCAGGTGGAGAAAGCCCTGTTGCAAGAGCCGCAGACCAGCATGGTGGACACCTATGTGGGCGGCGGTGCACCGCGGTTTTTCCTGTCGTTGAACCCTGAAATGCCCGACCCGGCGTTCGCCAAGCTGATCGTGCAAACCCCCGACTCCCACGCCCGTGACGCGCTGAAACTGCGTATGCGCGAGCGCATTGCGGCAGGCGAATTTCCATCGGCGCGGGTTCGGGTCACACAGCTCGTCTTCGGCCCGCCGGTGCCGTTCCCGGTGGTGTTTCGCGTCTCCGGGCCAGACCTGAATGTGCTGCGCGGGCTGTCTGAAGACGTGCGCCAGGTCGTGGCCGGCAACAAGCTGACCAGAGACACCTTCCTCGAATGGGGCGAGCGTGCCAGCGCTTATCGCCTGGTGCTGGACCAGGATCGCCTGCGCTTGCTGGGTTTTACCCCCGACGAGGTCAAGTCCCAGCTGAACGCCCTGCTCAGCGGCAACCCGATCACCGAAGTCCGCGAAGGCAACCGCACCGTCTCAGTGGTGGCCCGCGCCCAGGGCAGCCAACGCGAAGACCTTGCCAACCTCAATAACATGACGCTGACCAACAGCGCCGGTACGTCGGTGCCGCTGGGCCAGGTCGGGCATTTCAAGGCGGTGATGGAAGAACCTATCCTCAAGCGCCGTGACCGCGCCACCACCGTGGAAGTGCGCGCCGACATCATCGACGGCGTGCAACCGCCCGATGTGGAAATGGCCGTGTACAAAGACCTGCAACCGCTGATCGCCAAGCTGCCCAGTGGTTACAAAATCGACATCGGCGGCCCGGTAGAGGAAAGCGCCAAGGCCAACGTGGCCCTGGCGGCGCTGTTCCCGATCATGATCCTGCTGACCCTCACGGTGATCATGTTCCAGGTGCGCTCGTTCGGCGTGATGTTCATGGTGTTCGCTACCGCGCCTCTGGGCCTGATCGGTGCAGTGCCGACCTTGTTGCTGTTCAACCAGCCATTCGGTTTCAACGCGATTCTCGGGCTGATCGGCATCGGCGGCATCCTGATGCGCAACACACTGATCTTTACCGACCAGATCCGCCAGAACCAGGATCACGGCATGGCGATTCGCGAGGCCATCATCGAAGCCACAGTGCGCCGTGCGCGCCCGGTAATCCTCACCGCACTGGCAGCGGCGCTGGCGTTTATTCCGCTGACGCTGTCAGTGTTCTGGTCGTCGCTGGCCTATGTGCTGATTGGCGGCGTGTTGGTGGGCACGGTGTTGACGCTGTTGTTCCTGCCGGCGCTGTGCAGCCTGGTGCTGCGCGACAAGGTTGCTGAAACTTCCCACGCAAGCGCCGGATAAGCTCTACTCCCCCGCCCTGAAAACCTCTGCAAAGTCCCTCGCCTGATCAAACAGTGCGAGGGATTGCAGATGGTTGTTTTCGTTAGAGCCCTGGTTGACAGGGCTGGCTCTTGATTCCGGTGATCGCTGGCTTTGTGCTGGCCCCCATGGATCCCAAGGCGCCGGATGTCACTCGCGTTTTAGCGGATTTTCGTACCTGCCTGAACACGTTCGACGCGTGGGCCGACAGCCTGTTGAGTGGTTCGGCACTTGCCATGGAGCAGGTGTTCAAGGTTGGGGAAGACGTCGCACTGGTCGCGCCGGCCTCTTCCGACAAACCCAGCCGCACCGTCGCTCAATGCAAAGCCCAGGGTGGGTTGACCCTGGTGCATCTGTTTGAAAGTACCCGGTTTGTACCCATCGGCAACACCCAGGTGCAACTGCAAGCCCTGGCTCGGGATGGCAGCCCGGTCGGCGCGCCGCTTCATCGGACCATCGGCCCCAGCGGCATTCTCGAAGTCAACGACTGTACCCGCGACCAGCAATACCAAATCACCTTTTACCCCAATGTCTCCAAGGATCACGTCAAGGCGCTGTATGCCTCCTACACGTCAGTGATTGCCGGGTTGGAAGCTGATCTGCGCAAGCAGTGGGACGAGCATTTCCAGCTTCAATGGGCCGACTTTGTCAAAGCGCCAGCCTATCAACGCAGTGGAATGCAGGGCATGGCCTTTGCTACCGGGCTCGGCAAGGCGCTCTACAACCTGTGGGACAACATCACCGAGCTGTATGACCTGCTCGCGAACTTCAAATCCAACAGCGAAAAGTTGCTGAAGTACCTCTCCCAGGCCGAGCTGGATGCGCTGCTCGCGCTGGGCAAAGACACGCTGGCCAAGGGATTGCTGGTGCTCAGTGATGAGCCGCTGCTGTTTATCTACGTGGCAGCGGTGGTGGCCTGGATACGGATGCTGCCGCCGCCGCAGATGTATGAGTTGCTGGGTGAAATCACCGGCGAAGTCTTGATCAACCTGCTGCTGATCTGGGCCACGCGGGGTATTGGCGTACAGCTGCGACTGGGTGCGCAGATGCTCAGTCGCGTCAAGTCCGGGCAAGCGCGGGCGTTGTTGGAGTTGCTGGCCAGGCAGGTGGCGGGGCCGCGGTTGGACACGCATGTTGAGGCCGCCAAGCCTGTGTTGCTGAGCAGTGCGGCGACGCCGATCAGGGTGGTGCCGGCTGTACCGTTGAAGGCTGGGAATCAACTGGTTTCGAACCCGGTGCCCGCAGTGCGAAGCAAGGCCCGGCAGACCGTATTGGTCCGGCAGGAGCACGTCGATGATGCGCCGGCTGTGGCTTCGAATCCGAAGGGGGATGCGGCGGCACCTGCGGACAAGACGGTTACTAACGGCTGCCCGGTGTCGATGGTCACCGGGGAAGAATTGCTTACCCTCACCGACGGCGCGCTGGATGGGGTTTTGCCGTTTGAGTGGACCCGGCTGTATCGCACCAGTGCGGTGGAAATCGATTGTGGGTTGGGGTTTGGCTGGAGCCATGCGCTGGCGCACGGGCTTTGTGTGTCGGGCGATTCGGTGGTGTGGACCGACCATGAGAACCGCTCGACCACCCTGCCCTTGCCGACTTCTGCTCGACCCGCGATTACCAACAGCCTGGCGGAAGCGGCGATCTACTTGGGCTCGACGCCTGATGAGCTGGTACTGGCCCAGGCGTCGCGGTTCTATCACTTTCGCGACGGTGCACTGGTTTCGATCAGCGATGCGTATGACAACCGTCTACGCATTTGCCGTGATCGTTCCGGGCGGATTGAGCGGCTGGATAACGGTGCTGGTCGCTCGCTGCTGCTGCGTTATGAGCTGGACCGCATCGTCGCGGTGGACTACCAGGTTCATCGCGCCACAGGGCGTGCACCTTACGTCTGGGAAACCGAGCAGAACGTTGTTTCCTACGCCTATGACGAAGCGGGACGACTGGTTTGCGCGACCAATGCCGTCGGTGAAAGCGAGCGTTATCGGTACGACGATCAGCACGTCATTCTTGAGCGGCAGCTGGCCGGTGGGGCGAGTTTCTTTTGGGAGTGGGAAGGCTCCGGCAAGGCGGCGCGTTGCGTCCGGCACTGGGCGAGCTTTTCGCAGATGGACACGCGCTATGCCTGGGGGGATGACGGCCGTGTCACCGTGCATAACGCCGATGGCAGCCAGGAAGTCTATGTCCACGACGACCGGGCGCGGTTGGTGCAGCGGATCGATCCGGACGGCGCCGAGCATTTCAAATCCTATGACGACAAAGGCCGGCTGACCGTCGAGCAAGACCCGCTGGGCGCGGTGACGGCGTATCAGTACGACGAAGCCGGACGCTTGGTGGCGTTGTTTCCGGGAGATGACGAGCCGACGTCCTACGAGCATGACAACGGTTTTGTTCGGGTTGTGAGGCGTGGGGAGGCAGTCTGGAAATACGAGCGTAATGAGCAAGGCGATGTTACGCGTAGGACCGATCCTGACGGCGAGGTTACCGATTACAGCTACAACAAACACGGGCAACTGACCGGGGTTTGGTACCCGGATCACAGCTGCCATCGGCTGGTGTGGAATGAGCGTGGGCAGTTGCTGGAAGAGCAATTGCCCAATGGCGGGATCAAGCGTTATCGCTATGACGATCTAGGGCGGCAGGTTGCACGTGAGGATGAGCATGGCGCGCGGACTCTTTATGAATGGGACGCCGCTGGGCGCCTGCTGAAACTGACCCAGCCCGGCGGCGCTTGCCGGGAATTCAGCTACAACCCCTACGGCAAAATCATCGCCGAGCGCGATGAACTCGGCCACGTCACCCGCTACGAATACGCCGATGGCCTGCACCTGATCAGCCGCCGCATCAACGCCGACGGCACCCAGGTCAAGTACCGCTACGACAACGCCAGGCTACTGCTCACCGAAATCGAAAACGAAGTCGGCGAAACCTACCAACTCGACTACCACCCCAACGGCCTGATCCAGCGGGAAATCGGCTTCGACGGCCAACGCACCGCCTACGTCTACGACCTCAACGGCAACCTGCAGGAAAAGACCGAATACGGCGACGATGGCAGTCAGCTAGTGACCCGCTACGAGCGCGACCACGCCGGTCGCCTCGTCCGAAAAACCCTGCCCGATGCCAGCGTTGTCGACTATGCCTACGACCGCCAGGGCAACCTCCTCAGCGTCGAAGACGGTCACTGGGCGTTGGCCTACGAGTACGACAAACAAAACCGCCTCACCGCCGAACACCAAGGCTGGGGCACCCTGCGCTATGGCTACGACGCCTGCGGCCAGCTGAAAAACCTGCGCCTGCCGGACAACAACCGCCTCGTCTTCAACCACGACAAAGGCGGCCACCTCGCCACCGTCGAACTCAATGGTGAAGTGCTCACCTCGCACTTATTCAAGAGCGGCCGCGAACACCAACGCCAACAAGGTCAACTGCTCAGCCATTACCACTACGACGACCAAAACCGCCTGCACGCCCACGCCGTTACGCAGCAGCAAAACTACCTCTACCAACGCCAATACGACTACGACAAAAGCGGCACCCTCACCCGCCTGCTCGACACCCGCAAGGGCAAACACGACTACCGCTACGACCCGCTTAATCGCCTGACCCGCGCCGATCATTCCCAAGACGTCCAGGAGCGCTTCGCCCACGACCCGGCGGGCAACCTGCTGATGCAAGACCGCCCCGGCCCGGACATCGTTGCCGGCAACCGCCTGATGATCCAGGGCGACCGCCATTACGACTACGACGCCTTCGGCAACCTGATCCGCGAACGGCGCGGCAAAGGCCAGCAACTCGTTACTGAGTACCGCTACGACTGCCAGCATCGGTTAATCAGCATCACAAAACCGAACGGCGAAACCGCCAGTTATCGCTATGACCCGTTTGGCCGGCGTGTCAGCAAGACCGTGGAGGGCAAGACCACCGAGTTTTTCTGGCAAGGCGACAAGCTGATTGCCGAGCACCACGCGGAACGCCATCGCAGCTACATTTACGAACCGAACAGCTTCCGCCCACTGGCACTGCTGGAAGGCTATGGCCCACAGGACACCACGCCCTACCACTACCAACTCGACCATCTGGGCACACCGCAGGAACTGACCAGCCCCGAGGGCGAAATCGTCTGGTCCGCCCATTACCGCGCCTACGGCCAGATCGCCCGCCTCGACGTGGGCAAAATCGACAATCCGTTGCGTTTCCAAGGACAGTATTTCGACCAAGAAAGCGGGCTGCACTACAACCGCCATCGCTACTACAATCCGGATATTGGCCGCTACCTGACGCCGGATCCGGTGAAGCTGGCGGGTGGGATCAACGGGTACCGTTATGTGCCCAATCCGACGGGATGGGTCGACCCGCTAGGCTTGAATACATGCCCAGGTGCTGACGGGTGTAAACCCAGCACCAGTGCTCCAAACCCTGCGGAGAGTGTTAACCACGGAGAGCCTGCCTTACCGCAACTGACCCGCGCGCAGCGGCAGGCGAGAATTGATGAGCTAGCCGAGGCAAACGCCTACAGACGTTTGAAAGAAATCGAACAAGCATTCCCAAGAGCACATTTTTTGCAGAAGCACGGCGCGCAGACAACCCCCGACTCCCAACTCGAAAGAGTAAGATCAGGTAAAAACCCAACAACAGAAGAAATCGAAAGATACATTGGTGGAAGAAAAGATGGTGAACCCAAAATACCTACTGCAGCCACTAGATATTTCAGCCACCGGGACCAACTCAACGCCATTTATCGCGCACAACTTATATTTAAATATACAAATCTACAAACATCTCGCAGACCAATGCACATGGGAAAAATAATTGGAGAAGGATACAAAAAAAATAATTTTGAATACGGAAGACAAAGCAAAGCCATTGTAATACTTGACAATGATGGCAATCCGATTACTGCGTACACGGAATTCTAAACATGAAGCTCAGCCCAGAACTATCAACACTCAGAAGCCTACTATTCACCTACAGCATTGAAAACTACGACGACCCTGAAAGAGAGCGCTTCATCGCTTCAAAAAACGTTAACAACGAAACAGAACTCGCCGAGCTTTTTGAAAGATTGACTAAACCAGAATTTCTATCATATAAGCCTGAAATCCAACAGTGGCATATCGACACACTTCACTACTATTTAAATACAGATGAAAACTTTGATTCTGTTTTTTATCTTTTCGACACCTATTTTGATGACGAAATAATTGATCACCGGCAATTCATGGCTGTGCTGTTACGCTGCTTACAGCACTACAAGATAGAGTCCGATGCGAGCTAATGTCCCTAAACAAATAAACACCTCCAACAAAAGGAAAAACCCTATGCAGTTAAGCACACAGTTTAAAAGTCATCGAGCGCAATTCGCTGTATTAAATGAGGCGACCACAAGAGCAGAACGCAATCTACCGCCTTTTACCGGGGAAGATTACTACGGCAACCCAATTGTCCGAATCGAAATGCAGGGTTGCGGAAGAGGATATATACCAAACCCTACTGATCGGAATAATCCAATACTTGATGAAAATATGGATGCAGCGATCGCGAAATTCGATCGCGAAACCAAAGAACTTTATACCGTATTCCCTGTGAGCAATGACCAATGCTGAAACACCCTTTTCTAGATATCCCTTACGCACCAAAACTTCGCCATTTACTCAGCCCGTTCGATATTTATGATCGCGAAGAGACTGTAGGTGAAGAGCTTGCATGTTACGACATCAATCTTGACGCAGACAGAGAGCGGCTGATCAAAAAATACATAATTGAGAAATCTTCAGATCTAAGCTATCGACATCGCAAGGTCTTATGCGACAAATTGGGGGCCGCACTTAGCGACGAAACCTATAACTTTTCGCACTTATTGAGACAGGCTCCAGGCTATTACTGCACCCTGCCTTGGGGATGGAGTGACATGGACAATCCAAAAGGTTTTTTCGAAGAAATTTATAGATTAGCTAATGAGTGGTGGAAAGAAGACCTCCAAAAAGCCAGCCTCGAAGACCCTGCCACATGGTGACCCGAGTCTTGGATACACTGAATATCCAATGTGGGAGGGGGCTTGCTCCCGATAGCAGTGATTCAGTCAATGCATATGCGAGCTGATCCACCGCCATCGGGAGCAAGCCCCCTCCCACATTTGAATCTGCTTCGCTCTGCAATCCAACGCTCCGATCAGCGCTTGGCCAGCTCCATAATCATCCGGCTCAACAGATAAACCCGCGGCACCACGCTCTCCACCTCGGCATATTCCTCCGCCGTGTGGATATTGCCCCCCACAATCCCAAACCCATCCAACGTCGGCGTCCCTACCCCGGCCGACAAGCTGGCATCTGCGGCGCCGCCGCTGCCTTCGATGGTCAATTTGCGCCCCAGTTCGCCATAAATACCTTGGGCTATCGCCACCAACTTATCCGATTCGGCCGTCTGCGGCATCGGTGGCAGGCCGCGTTGCAGGCTGGTTTTCACTTCAGTGTCGGGGATCAACTTGTTGGCTGATACCCGCGCCAGATCCTTCTCGATTCGATCGAACTCTTCGGGCACCGCCGCACGTACGTCGGCCTTGGCAGTGGCCTGGTCGGGGATAACGTTAGTGCGGTCACCGGATTTGAGCACGGTGAAGTTGATGGTGGTCTTCTTCTCTTCATCACCGAGCTTGCCCAGTTGCAGGATCTGGTGCGCGGCCTCCATGGCGGCGTTGCGTCCCAGTTCCGGGGCGACGCCGGCGTGGGCGGACTTGCCTTTGACTTCGACCACCGCGGTCGCGCTGCCTTTGCGCCATACCACCAGGCCGTCCGCTGGGCGGCCGGGTTCCAGGTTGAGGGTCACGTCATGGACCTTGGCGGTTTTACGGATCAGTTCCGAGGCAGCCTCAGAGCCGGTTTCTTCGCTGGCGTCGAGCAGGAAGGTGATCTGTGCGTAGTCCTTGAAGCCCTGGTTTTTCAGGACTTTCAGCGCGTAGATGCCGGCGACGATACCGCCCTTGTCATCCATCACGCCGGGGCCATAGGCACGGCCATCCTTGATGTGAAACGGGCGCTCGGCGGCGGAGCCTTCCTTGAAGACAGTGTCCATGTGCGCCATCAGCAGGATCCGGGCCTTGCCGGTGCCTTTGAGGGTGGCAACCACGTGGCTGTTATTGGCCGCCTTGTCCGGTACCAATTCAATGCTGAACCCCAATTGCTTCAACTCATCCACGGCGATGTCACGCACTTGGGTCAGGCCCGGCTCGTAACCTGACCCCGAGTCGATATTTACCAGGCGCTCCAACAGCTTCAGGGCCTGGGCCTTGTACTGCTCGGCATCCGCCTGGATCTGCTTGTGAGGTTCGGCGCTGTAGGCCGGCATGACGAAGGACAACGCCAGGGTGGCGGCCAGCAGGGTACGCGGGAAAGTGAAGAGCATGGAGCGATCCTTTTTTGTTGGAATGGGCTCCCCACACCCTATCTCACTAGACCGACCGCAACCAACCCTCCTGCACGGCGTTCACCCGGTTGCGCCCGCTGCTCTTGGCTTCGTACAACGCCTGGTCGGCATCGTTGAGCCAACCGATGGAGTCGGCGTGGGTCGGCTGGTACGGCGCCAGGCCGATACTCAAGCTGACGCGCAATGCCGGGTCCTGGGCATAGGCCAAGGCGTTGAAGCGATCGCGCAAGGCCTCCATCACTTCGGTGGCGCGATTGAGGGGCATGTCCGGCAGGATCACGCAGAACTCATCGCCGCCATAACGCCCGGCCAGATCGGTGGCGCGCAGGTTCTGACGCAGCACTTTGCTCAATTGGCGCAGGACGATATCGCCGGTCACATGGCCGTAGGTGTCGTTGATGGTCTTGAAGTGGTCGATATCGATCAGCGCGATGGCGGCGCCCGCCTGGTTTCGGCGGCAGCGTTGGAACTCGATGTCCAGGTGGTCTTTCCAGGCGCCGTGGTTGAGCAGGCCGGACAAGCTGTCGGTGCGGCTCAAGGCCAACAGCTCACGCTTGTGCCGGGCCAGGGTCACGGCCTGGCGGTAGCAGATCCAGCCCAGCACCAGGGGATACAGCATCAGGATCGGCAGGCAGGCATACAACTGGGCCTGGGTGGTCACGGCGATAAAAGCAGGCGCAAAAATCAGCAGCGCCGCCCCCAGCCCCAGCGCCTGCGCCGCCCACCCCGCCAGCATAAAGCGCGTGCCACCGATGGCCACGTTGTTCATGGTCATCATCGACAGGGTGGTGACGCTGGGCAGTGGGTTGAAGTGCATCGCGCCGACCCAAAACCCGCCGCAAAAAGAATCGAACAACAGGCTACGGCGCTCACTGCGCAGGGTATGGGCTGCATGCAAAGACAATTGAAACGCCACATGCGGCCACACAAAAGCGTTGATCAGCATCCAGGCCCACACCCAAACGGAAGGACTCAGCGGATACATGGCAAACACCACGCAGACGAAGCCGAGGCTCAGCCCCAGAAGACGAGATTTGTACAAGCGCGAAGCGAGCGGAAGTCCCTTTCCTCCTACGGCTGGCATGGTGGGGTGCGATCCTGAGTGAGTGCCTGGAGTCTAACAGGGCAACGTCAAATCGCCACTACTGCTTACACGCTAATCCTTCAGTGTGAAAAGCCACGCGCCAGCATCCATGCAACGCCCAACAGCAGCACTGCGGTGCCCCGCTGCAACAACACCCGCCGCTTGGGGTTTTCCAGCACATGCTTGATGCGCTGGCCGAAATAGCAATACAGGCACCCGCTGGCAAATTGCAGCAACAGGAAGGTTGCCCCGAGGATGGCGATGTCCGCCGCCGAACTGTGCTCCCCCGCGCCTGCAAACTGCGGGAAAACCGCGCTGAACATGATGATGGTCTTGGGGTTGGAAAAGCCGGTCAACAGCCCTTTGCCAAACAGGCTGCGCGAGCCCTCCACGGCGCCCGCGTTGTTGATCGACACGCCGCTGCTGGTCCACTGCTTGTAGGCCAGGTAGAGAATATAGGCCACCCCTACAAACTGGATGGTCTGGGTAATCGCAAGGTTGCCCTTGATCAGCTCCGAGAAACCGACGGCAAAAATCAGCATGGAAATCAGGTACGACACACTGGCGCCGAGCTGCGCCGGGATCGAACTGCGCAGGCCGTCCTTCAAGCCCAGGCTCAGCAACAACAGGGTCATGGGGCCGGGACTGAAGGTCATGGTGGCGCAAAACAGCAGGAAGTAGAGAAACGAAGACAGGGTTAATGCACTTGTCATGGCCGCGGACCTTGAATGGAAAGAAACACGCCTCAAGCGCCCGCCCCATGGCGGTCTTGGCGGTCTGGTTACGGCGCAGTCTAGGGCAGCGGCATTGCACAAGGCAGGTAAAGTGATGCCTAATTCGGCCTGACTTCACCGGTAAAAGCACCGGCAAACACAAGGACGCGTCATGTTTGTATCCGCCATCGCTTTTGTGAAAGGCACCCCCAAGGTCCAGCAGATCGTCGAGGCATTCAGCCAGGCCATCGAGAACGGCGAATGGGCGCCGGGCAGCAAGTTGCCGTCGGTACGGGAATTGACCCAGACCCTGGGCGTGAGCAAGTTCACCCTCAATGAAGCGCTGGACCGCCTGCGCGGGCGCCATTTGCTCACCTCCAGCCAGGGCCGTGGCTACTTCGTGGCGATGGACAGCGCCCGGCCGGCAACGGCGACCTGGGTCGACTTGTTGCCCCAGGACCTGCTCAGCATATTGCGTCGTCCGCTGGTCACCGCCAGTGGCGAACTGCGTCCCGGCGGCGGGCACTTGCCGGAGGAATGGCTCAATGGCGACGCGATCCGCCAGGCCATGCGCAGCGTGGTGCGTGCGCCAACGCTGCGCATCGCAGGCTTGGGCACGCCAGCCGGGCTGCTGCCGTTGCGCCAGGCGCTGCAACAGAAACTGCACGGTGAAGGTTTGTCGGTGCCCGTGGAACAGATCATCACCACGCCCAACACTGTGCAGGGCCTGGACATGCTTATGCGCCTTCTGGCCCGACCTGGCGACACGGTGTTGCTCGACGCGCCGTGCTACTTCAACTTCCACGCCAACCTGGCGCTGCATGGGGTCAAGGTCGTTACCATTGAGCGCCGCCCCGACGGTTTCGATTTCGCGGCCCTCGAACAGTTGCTGGCCGAACACCGCCCCAGCCTTTACCTGACCACCAGCGTTTTGCATAACCCCACCGGGCATACCTTCAGCCCCAGCCAAGCGTTTCGCCTGCTGCAACTGACCCAGCAATACCACTGCCATATCGTCGAGGATGATCTTTATGGCGACCTGCACCCCAACCCTCCCCCGCGCCTGGCTGCCGTCGCCGGGCTCGACCAGGTCACCTACTTGTCAGGGTTCTCCAAGATCCTCAGCGCCAACACCCGGGTCAGCTACGTCGTGGCGGCGCCGCAACTGGCCGCCAACCTCACCCATATGAAGTTGATGAGCGGCGGCGTAACCTCCGAACTGTTCGAACAGATCGTCTACCGCATGCTCACTGAAGGCAGCTATGCCAAGCATCGCAAGCGTATGGTGCAACGCCTGATGGAGGCCGGTGGACGCGTCGAACAATGGCTCAAGCACTGCGGCTGCGAACTGCCGATGGCCTATGAAGGCGGAATGTTTATCTGGGCGCGCCTGCCGAAGGGGGTAAACGGCGAACTGCTGGCCCAGGAGGCGTTGAAACGCAGCATGGTGCTGGCGCCCGGTGCGCTGTTTGGCTACGACCCGGCCCATCGCGACTCGATGCGCTTCAATGTGGCCCACAGTGATGAGCCACGGGTGCAGCGGGTGTTTGAGGCGTTGTTGTTGCATGGGGTCGCCCAGAGCAATTCCCGCGTGTAGCCGTCAGGATGCCCTGGGGGGGTGAAGGTCTGTATGCCGGAGCCGCGGTACGACCTTCAACTGACGATATCGCTGCGTTGCATTTGCCCCTCCACATGGAGTACGAAATTTGGCTCGCCCGGTGCGCCGGATATCTCCAGGGTACTTATTTTCAACACAGGGTTGTATGCCAACACGACTTCCCCGCTGATGCCTGAAAATGCGTCAACAAAGGTCAACTGCCCTTTGCCCAAGGATACCCGGATACCTGACACATCGACCTTGTCCTCGCCACTGACAAAATCCATGATCCGGTCGGGTTCGGCCTGAGTCGACTCACTGAGCTTCCCGTAGACGAACTCGTCCTTGCCTTTGCCTCCCCATAACATATCTGCACCGCCTGCGCCGTACAGCCGATCATTGCCATCGCCGCCCTTGAGTTGGTTGGCCACTTCGTTGCCCACCAGCAAATCGTTGCCGGCACCGCCGATGGCGTTTTCGATAATTGCGTTATAAGCAATACCGACGTTGCCCTTCAGGCCACCGACATCTGAAAATGAACCGTCCTTCAAGCTGATTTTCTGGTCCTGCGTATAACCAGAAAAATCCAGCGTGTCATTGCCACCGCCGTCCCAGATAGCCGCCACCATTTTATCGCGGCCCGATTTGACGCTGAGGAAGTCGCGGTCCGTGTTGGAGTTGAAACCGTAGGTGGTGTCATCTTTGCGAGTCGCATGGTTGGCGCCGTATTTATCCTGGTAGGCACTGATATCGTCCAGCATCGGCGCTGAAGCACGCCAGCCACCGTGGTTCATGTAGCTGGTGCGTTCGCCCCTGTAGCTCATGATGGAGTGGCTTTGAGAGTCTTCGTGATGACTCACTTGAGTTTTCTTCATGCTGCCATTGTAATCACCAGGGTGGGCCAACCCCATGGCATGCCCCAGTTCGTGGACAATGGTATAGCGCCCCGCATTGCCCAGGGCGGCATTGGCAACGGACTTATCGCCGTCTTTATTCACGAACCACACATCGCCGCTGCGGGCATCGTTGGGTTTTGGCAATACCGCATGGGGATTGCCGTTATAGGGGTGCCCCTTGGTATCGATCTTCTGAGCGTAATTCCCGATCGTTATATGACCTTCGCTATTCGCCGTTTTCGCGCTCTCGGTAAACTTGACGTTCGCTACGTCTTCAATGGATTGCAACCCCAGCCGCGTCTGATGCCGTTGGTTTTCCAGCACATCGGTGAACCCGGTCTTATTGAACTGCTGTTTATGCTCGCTCTTTGGGGGCGTCCGGAATTCATAGGTGACGTCATAAAGACCATCCCCATTCTTATCCGACCAACCAGGACTCTGGCGCCAGAGTTGCTTGGTCGCGTCTTCAGGTGACTTGGACGGTAGTCCGTTATGCTTTATGTCACCCCCTCGCTCGTCTCGAGACTGAAAAGTCTGGATAGCTCGGAATGTATTACTCGGGCCAGAAGGAACGGTCGCCATACTTTCACGCTCGTACATTTGAAAAACGCTATCTTCAGATCTCTGAAGCGAGTGAACTGTAGGAGTGTGACGAAACGTGGCGCAGTTTTTACCTGTGGCTGTGCGTGCCGATTCAGGGACCGCTGTAGGACGCCCCTCACCCCGGCAACGGAATTACCCGCAACGGCCGCACCGACTTGTACGAAAAGCTCGAATAGATCTCCTTGACGCAGGGCAAGGTCTGCAAGACTTCGCGGGCAAACTCGCCGAACGATTCCAGGTCCTTGGCCACCACTTCCAGCAAAAAATCATAGCGGCCCGACACGTTATGGCACGCCACGATTTCCGGAATCTCCAACAGGCGCTGCTCGAACGCGCGGGCGATTTCCTGGGTGTGGCTGTCCATCATGATGCTGACAAACGCGGTCACCCCATAGCCCAGCGCCTTGGGCGAGAGGATCGCCTGGTAGCCGCTGATCACCCCGCTTTCCTCCAGGGTGCGCACCCGGCGCCAGCAGGGTGAGGTCGTCAAGGCGACCCGCTCGGCCAGTTCGGCCACGGTCAGGCGGGCGTTGCCCTGCAATGCGTTTAAAAGGGCTTTGTCGGTGCGGTCCAGCTTGATGGGCATAACGTGCCTCTAATCATTATTTTTATCGGTGTTTGATTCACAAACGCGGGTTTTTCCAGCAGTTTTTGCAAGGTTCGTCCGTGGTTATGAGCATAGCATTGTAGGAAATAAGGAGCGCCCGACATGACCAATAAACACAACACCTGCGGCTTTTCCACCCGTGCCATTCACCACGGCTATGACCCCAAGGACCACCACGGCGCGCTCGTACCGCCGATCTACCTGTCGGCCACCTTCGCCTTTCCCACGGTTGAATACGGCGCCGCGTGCTTTGCCGGCGAAGCCAGCGGCCACTTCTACACGCGCATTTCCAACCCGACCCTGGCGCTGCTGGAATCACGCATGGCTACCCTGGAAAACGGTGAAGCGGCGGTGGCCTTCAGCTCCGGCATGGGCGCGATTGCCGCGACGTTCTGGACCCTGCTACGCCCGGGCGACGAGGTGATCGTCAGCCAGACCCTGTATGGCTGCACCTTCGCCCTGTTGCACCACGGCATCGGCGAATTCGGCATCAAGGTGCGGCATGTTGACCTGACCGACCTGGCCGCCCTGCAAGCGGCCTTGTCCCCGGCAACCCGCATGATCTACTGCGAAACCCCGGCCAACCCCAACCTGCGCCTGATCGACATCGCCGCCGTGGCCAGGCTTGCCCATCAACAGCCGAATGTCACCCTGGTGGTCGACAACACCTACTGCACGCCCTACCTGCAACGGCCCCTGGAACTGGGCGCCGATGTGGTGGTGCACTCGGCCACCAAATACCTCAGCGGCCATGGCGACATCACCGCAGGCATTGCGGTGAGCAACCAGGCGCTGGCACAGCGCATTCGCCTGCAAGGCCTCAAGGACCTGACCGGCGCGGTGATGTCGCCCCAGGACGCATCGTTGCTGATGCGCGGCCTCAAAACCCTGGCCCTGCGCATGGACCGCCATTGCAGCAATGCCCAGGCGCTAGCCGAAGCCTTACAGGCGCACCCGGCCGTGGAGAGTGTGATCTACCCCGGGCTGCGGTCCTTCCCACAGTACGAACTGGCGACCCGGCAAATGAAACTGCCCGGCGGCATGATTGCCTTTGAACTCAAGGGCGGGATCGAGACGGGGCGGCGCTTTATGAACGCACTGCAACTATTCACCCGTGCGGTCAGCCTGGGGGATGCCGAATCGCTGGCGCAACATCCGGCGAGCATGACCCACTCCACCTACACCCCCGAGCAACGTGCGCAGCACGGTATCAGCGAGGGCCTGGTGCGTTTGTCGGTGGGGCTTGAAGACGTCGCCGACCTGTTGGCGGATGTGCATCAGGCCCTGGCCAAGTGCGGCCGCAACACGGTGCGTCAGGCCGCGACAGCGCCCTCTGCAGTGAGATAGCGCCTACACGTAAAGTGATTTTTATCCTGGCGGTGGTCGGACGGATCCGACTACCGTTATGCGTTTTTAATCTGAATTTTATCGATTGGATCCCCCTGCCTTCGCCAGCCTGTACTAGCATGGTGGCGGCGGGAAGGATTATCTGTGCAGGTTATTCATAGCGGTTACCTTGTTGACTCCCGCCGCTATAACGCCCAATACCTGTACCCGAAACTCATGGACGAATTGATGAACTCACACCTGTTCCCACATATAGGCAAGGTCATCGCCAGCACCGGCAGCCGCCATTTCCCACGTATGCTGCATGACCTCATCCTCACCCAACTGGCTGTGGACGCCACCCATATCACCCAGCTGCAGGTCAACAGCGAAGGCCACAGCCGCCGCAAGATCAGCCCGGTCTACACCGACTCGGTGGCAACCCTGGGGGCCGAGCAGCCCGCCGCACAATTGCACCTCAGCCGACGCAAGGACGATGTGCGCTACGTGCTGTCGGTGTACCGCTCGCACCCCTCGCAGAGTTTTTCCGCCCAAGAGCGCAGCATGTTGCAGGACTTCTCCACGCTGTTGCTGCCCATGGTGGAAAAACACATCACCGCGATCCAGCCTGGCCGTCAGGACAGCCCGCCGGCAGTGCCACAGCACCAGGGCATCGAAACCCTGCGCCGACGCATCCAGGAGCGCCTGGTGCAATCGGGGCTGACCCTGTCCAACCGTGAACTGCAAGTGTGCGTGGGCCTGCTGGCCGGGCGCACCGCACCGGAGTTGGCCGAACAACTGGCATTGAAGGTCAACACCATCGAAAGCTACCTCAAGCGCGCGGCGATCAAGCTGGGGATCAGTGGGCGGCATTCCTTGTTGCGGTGGATGTACGCCACCGAAGGCAGCACCAGCTTCTAAGCTGACAGCGGCAAAAATGTGGGAGGCGGCTTGCTCCCTCCCACATTGGTTCTCAATTGGCAGTAGACATCAGTCCCGGGCCAGCGCCTCGATCGGGTCCAGGCGCGCCGCGTTCCTCGCTGGTACAAACCCGAACACAATGCCGATCAGCGTCGAGCAGGCAAACGCGGTAATGATCGAACCCACCGAAAACACCATTTCCCACTCCTTCACAAACAGCGAAAACAGGTAGCCGATGGCGTAGGACAACGAGATCCCGATGATCCCGCCGATCAAACACACCATCACCGCCTCCACCAGAAACTGCTGGCGAATATCCGACTGGCGCGCCCCCACCGCCATGCGGATACCAATCTCGCGGGTGCGCTCGGTGACCGACACCAGCATGATATTCATCACGCCAATGCCTCCCACCAGCAATGAAATCACCGCAATCAACGACAACAGCAGCGCCAGGGAACGGCTGGTTTTTTGCACCGTCTGCATGATGCTGTCGAGGTTGTTGGTGAAGAAGTCCTTGGTGCCGTGACGTTGCAGCATCAGCTTGTTGACGTTGTCTTCCACCACCTTGCTCGGCTGGCCGTCTTTGATGCGCACGGTGATGCTGTCCAGATGACGCTGGCCCAACAGGCGCCCCGCCGCCGTCTCATACGGCACCCACACGTTCAGCGCCTTGCTGGCGGCGAACATATTCTTGTTGTCCGCCGTCACGCCGATCACCGTACACGGCAGGTTGCCCACCAGGATCACCTGGCCCAGCGGGTCGATGTTCGGCCCGAACAGGCGCTGGCGGGTGTTGTGGTCGATCACCACCACCTGGGCCTGGCGCCGCGCATCGCTTTCACTGAAGGCAATGCCGGCTTCGAGCTTGAGGCCCTTGACCTTGAAGTAGCGGTCACTGACGCCGTTGACCTGGGCATCCACATCGATGTTGCCAAAGCGCAGCAACAGGTTGCGGCCCACCACCGGCGTGGCGCTGTCGACGTAATACAGCTGGTTCAGCGCGTCCACATCCGAGGGCATCAGCGTCTGGATCGCCGAGGCGCGACTGTCACCAAAGCTGGTGCCGGAAAAGATATCGATGGTGTTGCTGCCGATCGCCTGGATGTCCTTGAGCACATAGCGCTTGGCGCCTTCGCCGATGGCCGAGATCGACACCACCGAGGTGATCCCGATCACAATGCCGAGCATGGTCAGCAAGGTGCGCATGCGGTGCGAAATCAGCGCCACCCAGGCCATGTTGAAGGCTTCCTTGAATAGCCCCAGGCTCGCCACCAGGCGCCGCGCACCACTGCGCCTGGGCTCGATCGGCGCTTCGCTGGGCAGCTCCAGGCCAACGCTGTCATTGACCTTGTCACTGACAATCTCACCGTCACACACCTCGACAATGCGCTGGGCATTCGCGGCGACCTTGGGGTCGTGGGTGACGATGATCACCGTGTGCCCGGCCGCGTGCAGCTCTGCGAGGATACGCATCACTTCCTTGCCGCTGTGGGTGTCGAGGGCACCGGTGGGTTCGTCGGCGAGGATCACTTCGCCGCCGTTCATCAGGGCCCGCGCGATACTCACGCGCTGTTGTTGCCCGCCGGACAGCTGGCTGGGTCGGTGGGTGATATGACTCGCCAGGCCCAACCGCTGGAGCAACTCCCGCGCGCGGCTGTGACGCTGGCTTTCAGGAGTGCCGGCATAAATCGCTGGCATTTCCACGTTGTGCAAGGCGCTCAGGTGAGCAAGCAAATGGTAGCGCTGGAAGATAAAGCCGAAGTAATCACGGCGCAGCTCAGCCAGTTGCTCATCGCCCAGGGAGCGGGTTTCGATGCCATTGATCTTGTAGCTGCCGGCAGTGGCGTAATCCAGGCCGCCAAGGATATTCATCAGGGTCGATTTGCCCGAGCCCGAGGCGCCGATGATCGCCAGCATTTCCCCGGCATGAATCGTCAGGTCGATGCCTTTGAGCGCGATGAATTCACGCTCGCCGGCCATGAAGCTGCGGGTGATGCCCTTGAGTTCCAACAGAGGCTGGGTCATGGCTCAGCTCCCTGCCACGGCGGGTGTGGCGTCGCCGATCACCACCTTGTCGCCCTCGGCCAGTCCATCCAGAATCTGCACCTTGACGTTGTTATTGATGCCGGTTCTGACGTTGCGCTCTACCGCTTTGCCCTTGGCATCCAGCACCCGCACCGGGTAACTGCCGTCGGCATTGCGCGCTCCCAGCGCCGCCACCGGCACCATCAATGCGGCCTCTGCGGTGTCGAGCACAATGCGCACCTGTGCGGTCATGGCGATGCGCAGGCGATGGTCAGGGTTGGGCACGTCGAACAGCGCGTTATAAAACACCGCGGTGTTCTGCTTGGGGGTGCCGGCGGTCTGGGTTTCGAGGAAGTTCTGCGGGGCTGGTTCAGTGCCGCGCAGTTTGGCGTAATAGCGTTTGTCCGCCTCGCCGAGGATGGTGAAGTACACCTGCTGGCCGGGGCTGATATGAATCACATCCGCTTCCGAGACCTGGGCCTTGACGGTCATGGTGTCCAGGTCCGCCAGCTTGAGCAGTACCGGTGCGAGCTGGCTGGCGATCACGGTCTGGCCTTCCTGGGTGACGATGCCCACTACGTCGCCGTCGATGGGCGCGTTGATGCGGGTGTAGGCCAGGTTGACCTTGGCGGTGTCGATCTGGATGTGTGCGCTTTTGATCTGTGCATCCAGGGACAGCAGGTTGGCCTGCTGCACCTGGAAGCTTGATTCGGCGTCTTCGAAATCCTGGCGTGACACCGACTCGTCGGCCTGCAGGCCCTTGTAGCGTTCATAGACAGACTTGGCCTGCTTGAGCTGCGCGGCGGTGGCGCGGCGTTGGGCCTGGAGGTTTTCTTCGTCGACCTGGGCTTTGCGCAGGGTGTTCTGCAGGATCAGCGGGTCGATTTCGGCTAGCCACTGACCCTTTTTTACCTTGTCGCCGACTTTGACTTTCAGCGATTTGAGCTGGCCGGAGACTTGGGCGCCGACGTCGACCTGCTTGATGCCTTCGAGCAGGCCGGTGGCCAATACCGCGTTTTCGATATCGCCGCGTTCGGTGGTGGCGGTGAGGTATTGGGGGGCGTCGGCGGGGGCCTTTACGGTGTAGATGATCAGGCCGATGGCGACGGCCAATGCTGCCAGGAGGCCGATTTTGCGGAATTTAGACGTTTGCATGGTTGGCTTCTTGATTGAGTACAGATCCGTTATTCGGGTAGAGGCGGCATCGGGTTGCAAAAGCAGAGTGAGGTTTCATTGACTTGCACTGCTTAAAAATGTGGGAGGGGGCTTGCTCCCGATGGCGGTCTGTCGGTGTACATATCCGTTCCTTTGGTAACGGCCGCTTATGGTTCCGCTCTTACAGCGGCTCACTTTTGAAAAGCGCAAAAGTAAGCAAAACGCTCTTGCCCCACCACTCGGCACCTCGCTCTGGCTCGGTGTGCCCGTAATCCGACAGGGATTTGGGGGGCCGCCGCCACGCGCCATCCATGGCGCGGGGCGGCTAAACCGGCATCCCTGCCGGTTTACCCCCCAAATCCCTGTCGAATTCCGGCCAGCGTGGTTTAACGGGGCGCCTAAGATCAAAAGCAGATCAAGATCAAGATCAAGGGCGGCTCGCTTCGCATCGTGGTTACCGGGGGCAAGCCCCCTCCCATACTCCTGCCATTTCTGACCCACCTCGACAGCCAAAACCGGTCGGCTATAAGGCCGCCGCGCTGTGCTTTTGATCTGGGATCGCCCCGTTAAACCACGCTGGCCGAACGCGGACTTTGGAGCGTGGGTAACCCGGCAGGACGCCGGGTTAGCCGCGCTGGGCCATGGATGGCCCATCGCGGCGGCCCACGCTCCAAAGTTCGCGTTCGGGCACACCGAGCCTAGGCGAGGTGCCGAGTGGTGGGGCGAAGGCCTTTTGGTTACTTTTGGGCCTTTCTGTATAGACCGGACACATGGTGGACACATGTGCGGGGACATGGTTGACACATTATGGGCCATAGTCAGGTTTGCTCAGGTCGATCGTTCTTAGAAAGTGATGGCAGAAGTAAACATCAAAGAGACCGTCTTTTTCAGGGTTAGGTCGTATTCCGATGTGATGACCATTCAGGCCCTTGGCGATGCTGAAATAGCGTTTCTGAAAACGAAATCGGCTGTGATACGCCTTGATCGACACATCATCCGGCCCGTACTCGAAGGGTGATAACTGCTGCGGGTAAGCCCAAGGGCTGGACCGATACCGGTCCATGGGCACCTTGTAGTCCAGTGCTTGATGAGGACGCTGCAGGTTATAAACCTCACGCCACTGATCAAATGCGGTTTGAGCCTCCTTGATCGTGGAAAATTGCCGTCCATTAAGCACCTCCGCCTTGAGTGATCGATGAAAGCGCTCGATCTTTCCGTTGGTTTGAGGGTGATAGGGGCGACTGAAACTGATCCGGATTCCCAAGCTAATCAACCAGATACTTAACTCTGTGATTTCACCGGGGTTGCGCGGCGATCCCCATGGAGGACCGTTATCAACATTGATACGAGCGGGCAATCCGAAGCGTTGGAATACCTCAATCATCTTCTCCTTCACTGTGCCCCCGCGTTCGTTATCACACGCCTGAATAGCTAAATTGAATCGCGAGTGATCATCCAACAAGGTCAGGGGATGGCATCGACCTTCTTGAGTTGCGAAATGCCCTTTGAAGTCCATCTGCCAAAGGTCGTTAGGCGCATCGTGTTCAAATCTCAGCTTTGCTTCCTGTTCCTTCTGAACGGGCTGAATCAGGTCGTGTCGGTGCAGCACGTTAGTTACTGTGCTGGGAGCAATTTGCTTTTTCAAGATGCTGCTGATTGTGCGTCCGCCCCAGGCCGGATGTTCCTGCCTGAGCGCTACGACCTCCGCCTCCAGGGCCGCATTGGTCAGTTTGGGACTGGTAGCTGGTTTTCGGGACTTTTCTTGCAGCCCCGACTGCCCTTGCATCTCGTATCGTTTGAGCCATTTATAGGCCGTTTGCGGGCTGATGCCGAAGCGTCGACACAGTTCTCTTTTATTACTGCCGGGCTGCCGTGCTAAGGCAACGAACTCTTCTTTCAGGCTCATGGTATCTCTCGTGTTCCAAGGCATGATGGCTTTCCGGCGAAGTTGGCTCGCCGAAAAGTGTCCACCATGTCCCCGCACACCCGTCAACCATGTGTCCGGTCCGTACAGGCCTTTCCAAAAGTGACCCGCTGTAAGAGCGGAACCATAAGTGGCCGTTACCAAAGAAATGGATATGTACTCCGACAGACCGCAATCGGAAGCAAGCCCCCATTTGGATCGGTGTACAAGCATCAAGACACCACCTCCCCAACCCCAACCCCTTCCAACCACCACTTGGCCAAACCCGAAACATTCGGCACCTTGAGCAAGGTGAAGTGATTACCCCCGCCATACCAAACCTCCAACCCACTCCCCTGCCCCCGCCACCCCTCAACCATCAACCCCTGCTCACGCTGGTTCCCCGCCGCATCCAAGGCCGGATCCTGCGCCAGCACCAGGCGCACCACCCCGTCATACCGCGCCTGCGGCCGATAAACCGTGCGCAACGCCGCCGCATAAGTACGCGCAGGCCCATCCATTGCATCCACGGCAGCACGCGCCGGCAGTAAGCCAACGCCGATCATCCCCATATGCAGCCACTGTCGCTGCGCCACCTCATCGCGCCCGGCGAAGTCCACCGGATCAATCCCCAGCGACTTCCCAGCCGCCAACTGCATCGCCTCGATCAATCGCAACAGCGCCGCCGTCGAGGTATAGGGCTTGCCATCACGCCCCGGCGCCTCACTGTCGATCACTGTCAAAGAGCCCACCTCGCGCCCCATCGCCTGCAAGCGCAGGGCCATTTCCAGCGCGACCCAGCCGCCAAACGAATGCCCGACCAGATGCACCGGCCCGTCCGGGCACTCCTGCTCCAACGCCGTGAGATAACACCGCGCCGCCGCTTCCACCTGGCTATGAGGCACCGCCTCGCCATCCAACCCACGGGGCTGCAGGCCATACAGCGGCCAATCACGTCCCAGCGCGTCGCTCAAGCCCACGAAACCGGTCACGCTGTCACCTGCTCCCGGCACGCAGAACACCGGGGCATAGCCGGCGCGCCCAGTCTGGATGCGCAACAACGGCTGATGGGCCGCGCAACTCACCGGCGTACTCGTCGCCAGCGCCTCGGTCATCGCCCGGCCCAGGCCCTGGATATGCGGCGCCTGCATCATGCTCTGGTGATCCCCAGGCACGTGCACCTGGCGCAGTTGCCCGGGCGCCAAAGCCGTGTCCCAGCCCAACGCCATACTGCGTTGCGACAGTTCGGTGGGACGCTGCTCGGCGCTGAACAAGTGCACCGGAATCGGCAGCGGGAACAGGCTGTAGTGGGCCAGGGCGTGCCCGTGCCCGACTTCGCGCTGAAGAAAACTCAACAGGTCTGCGTCCGACGCCTCCGCCATTTGCGCGTATAGCAAACCTTGATCGCGACAGCGTTGCAGCAGATCCGCAAAGTCCAGCTGTCCAATCCGCGCCTCCAGTTGTTCAAGGCTTGCCAGCTCATTTACACCTCCCTGTGCTTTCCAATAAGCCGTGCATTGCAGCAACAAATGCCGCTTGAATGCATCCGGCCCGCTCCAGCGCGCTTTGCCCTGGTCAGTCAGGCGCGGCACATAGCTGTCGATCAAACCGAGGAAGGCCACGCTTTCATCCAGCCCCAGCAGTTGCATGGCGATTTCATAGGCCAGCACCCCACCAAAAGACCAGCCCGCTACCCGATAGGGACCGTGGGGCTGAATCTCGCGGATCAGCCCGACCATGCGCGCCGCCAGGCCTTCCATGCTGTTCAGGTGGGCCTCGCCCAGCGCCAGCCCCGGCAGGCCGTAGATCGGATAATCACCCGGCAGATGCTGGCCCAGCGCCGGGAAATACACGTCCATGCCGCTGAACTCATGCACCAGAAACAGCGGTGCCTGCGCCCCGCTGCTGCGCACGGTAATCACGCGGGTGTCGGGCAGTACATCATCCCCGCGCTGACGCAGCATCGCCGCGACGCCGGCCACGCTGGCATGTTGGAACAGCTCGGCCAACGACACCGGCAAACCGGCCTCGTCCAGCAGGTTGACCAGGCGAATCGCCAACAACGAATGCCCGCCCAGTTCAAAGAAGCTGTCATGCCGCCCCACTTGTTCGAGTTTCAACACCTCGGCCCAGCGTTGCGCCAACGTCTGCTCCAGGGCGTCGGCCGGCGTTTCGAACGTGCGGCTGGTCGAGGCGTCCCAGGCAGGCACCGGCAAGGCGTTACGGTCGATCTTGCCGTTGGCGGTCAACGGCAATTGCTCCAGCGCGACGTAGGCAGACGGCACCATGTACTCGGGCAAGTGCGCGTGCAGGTAAGCCCGCACCGACTCGACAGCAACGGGTTCGCCCGCCCAGGTGAAATAGGCCACCAGGCGCTTGTGCCCCGGAACCTCTTCACGGGCCAGCACCACGGCATCCTGGATGCCTGCGAACGTCGCCAGTCGCGCCTGGATTTCACCCAGCTCAACACGAAAACCTCGAATCTTCACCTGGTCGTCATTACGCCCGATGCACTCCAGCAGACCGTCGGCCGTCCAGCGCCCGAGATCGCCCGTACGGTAAAGCAAGGCGCCTGGGTTGAACGGGTCCTGCACAAACTTTTCAGCCGTCAGCTCGGGGCGATTCAAATAGCCCAAGGCGACGCCATCGCCGCCAATGCAGATTTCACCGACGATACCCAGCGGTACCGGCTGCTGCTGCGCATCGAGCACATACACTTGGGTGTTGGAGATCGGCCGCCCCACCGGCACGCTGTCGGCATCATCGGCAATCGTGTGCACTTCGCAGGTGGTGGCGTAAGTGGTGGTTTCGGTCGGCCCATAGCAATGCACCAGGCGCAACGCGGGTGCCTGCGCCAACAGCGTGCGGAACGCCGCCGGATCGGCCCGCTCCCCGCCGCACAAAAGGATGCGCAAGCCAGCCAGTGCCTGGGGAATCAACTGCACGTATTGGTTGAACAGCGCGGTGGTGACAAACAGCACCGTCACGCCCTGCAACGCCTGGGCGAAAGCGCTCGGATCGAGCAAGGTGGCGTGGTCAATCACCTGCACCTGGCCGCCATTGAGCAGTGGCCCCCACACGTCCATGGTGCTTGCATCGAACGCTGGGTTCGACGCAAAGGCCACGCGGTCGGCGGCATTGAAATCGGCATAGCCGTTGTTGAGCACCAGGCGCGTAATGCCGCGATGGGGCACCAGCACGCCCTTGGGCTGGCCGGTGGAGCCGGAGGTGTACATGATGTACGCCACGCTGTCCGAGGGTTGCGACAGGTCCGGGTTGTGGCTCGGTTGCGGGGCGAGACCAAGCGTGTCCAGGTCCAGGCGACGCACCCCGCTCTCCATGACGCAATCGCTGCGGGTCAGCAACCAGGCCGCGCCACAGTCTTGCAGCATGAACCCCTGGCGTTCAGCCGGTGCATTCACGTCCAACGGCACATACGCGGCGGCGCATTTGAGGATGGCCAATTGGCTGACCAGCAACTCCAGCGAACGCGGCAGCAGGATCGCCAGGTGATCCCCAGGGCGCACACCCAGGCCGAGCAGGTGATGGGCCAAGCGGTTGGCGCGAGTATTGAGTTCGCCGTAGCTCACCCGCCGCTCGTTGTGCACCAGCGCCACCGCGTCGGGACGCGCCATGGCCTGGGCTTCGAACAGGCGCTGCACCGTGTGCTCACGCGCGAATGTACGGGAGGTGGCGTTGAAGTGCTCAAGCACCTGTTGGCGTTCGCTTTGAGGCAGGATCGGCAAGCGGTTGATGGCGATATCGCGATGACCTTCCAGGGCCTGCACCACCTGCGCCAGCGCGATTTCCAGGTAGTCGCACAAGCGCCGGGCGCCCTGCCCCATGACGGTCAGGCTGAACCCTTCACCGAGGTCATCCACGCTGACCGCCACGCCGTAGTGCGTGTGCTCCTCGGCCTTGAACAACTCGATCCCCTGCCACGCCTCGGCCACGCCACCGGCCTGGGGTGCGCTGTGACGATAGTTGAACAATACGCTGAACAACGGCGTCGCCACCGGCACACCACTGCAACGCTGGGCCAACGCCAGCGGCGCATGTTCATGACTGAGCAACTGAGTCAGGCGCCCATGGGTGGTACGCAGTGCCGTCAGCACTGAGTGCTCCCCCAGGTCGACCCGCAGCGGCAAGGTATTGATAAATACGCCCATGGCCCGCTCGGCGCCTTCGCCGCCTTGCAGGCGGCCGAGCATCACCGTACCGAATACCACCTGCTCGCGGGCGCACACCTTGCCCAGGATGTGGGCCCAGGCCAAATGCATCACGCTGGCCGCACTGACCCCCGCCTGGCGGGCCTGGCTGCGCAGGCGTCGGCTCAACGACAGGTCGAGACCCACGCGTACGTTTTCCACGGCCCCCAGATTGGGCACCTCGGTGGGTTCGTCGACCTCACCGAGCATCTCGCGGAAAAACGTCTCGTGATCCTCAGCGCCCAAACGGGTCTGGGCCACGTAGTTGCGATACGGCACGGGCGCGGCCAGCGTGTCCTGAGTGCCCAGCAGAAACGCCTGCATCTCGTGCTGCAGGATATCCAGGGCAACGTGGTCCATCACCAGGTGATGAAACAGCAACGTCGCGACCACCCGTTGCGATTGCTCGGCGTACACCAGCCGCATCAGTGGCGCCTGGCCAAGGTCCAGGCGTGGCGGCAGCGGCCCGCTCTCAACGCTTAGCCGGGCGTGGCGCCACACCACCTGCACCGGTTCTTCCAGGCCATCCCAATGCAAGGATGAACGCAGGATGTCATGACGCTGGATCACCGCCTGCAATGCGCTGGCGAAGGCCTCCAGGCGTGCGCGACTGTCAAAGGCAAACTGCGCCTGTAACACATAGGCGTCATCACCTTGCACAGCGCGATGCTGATACAGGATGCCGGCCTGCAACGGCGCCAGCGGGTAGATATCCTGCACATTCACCGCACCGCCGGGGATGCTGGCGACGATGCGCTCGATGGCCGCTTGATCCAGGCTGACCAGCGCCAGCATGTCTGGCGTGATGCGCACACAATCGGCCGCAATGCCATTGGCCGGCACCGCCACTTCACGCCCGCCGCCCAAAGCTGCCGCCAGGGCAGCCAAGGTCGGTTGACCAAACAGCACTTTCACGTCCGCCGACAAGCCCAGGCCGCGCATACGCCCGATCAGGCTGACCGCCAGCAACGAGTGGCCGCCCAGTTCGAAGAAGTTGTCGTGCCGGCCCACGCGTTCCACGTTGAGCAACTCGGCCCACAGCGCGGCCAAGGTGATTTCCGTGTCGCCCAGCGGCGCCTCGTACTCGCGCACCACCAACGCCTCAAGGCCCGGTGCCGGCAATGCCTTGCGGTCGAGTTTGCCATTGGGGCTCAGCGGCAGCGCATCCAGGTGCACGAAGCTGGCCGGCACCATGAACTCCGGCAGGTGCAGGAGCAAATGGGCGCGCAGGCTTTCAGTTTCGCTCGGCACGCCGGTGTAGTAAGCGATCAGGCGCTGCTCGCGGGCAATCACGGCGGCTTCCTGCACCGCCGGATGCTCGGTCAGGCGTGCCTGGATTTCGCCCAGCTCGATGCGCAGGCCACGGATCTTGACCTGGTCATCATTGCGCCCCAGGTACTCGATGTTGCCATCCGGCAAGTAGCGCCCGACGTCACCGGTGCGGTACATGCGCCCAGGGGCAAACGGGTCATCGAGGAAACGCTCGGCGGTCAGTTCGGCACGGTTGAGGTAACCCCGTGCGACTTGCACCCCAGCGATAAACAATTCGCCCACCACGCCCAACGGCACAGGCTGCAACTGCCGGTCCAGCACGTACATGCGCGTGTTGGCGATCGGCTTGCCGATGGGGGTGTTGTCGGGCACGTCAAAGTCTGCGCAGTGCCAGGCAGTGACATCCACCGCCGCTTCGGTGGGCCCATAGAGATTATGCAACTGGCTGCCCGGCAACTGTTGCTTGAAGCGGCGTACCAGGCTGCCCGGCAAGGCTTCGCCGCTGCACATCACCCGCACCAGCCCGCCCGCTTGGCTGACGTCACCGTGGGCGAGGAAGACATCGAGCATCGACGGCACGAAGTGCAAGGTCGTGACCCCTTCGGCTGCGATCACCTGGCACAGGTACTCAGGGTCTTTATGCCCATCCGGGCGCGCCATCACCAGGCGTGCGCCGGTGGACAGCGGCCAGAAGAATTCCCACACCGACACATCGAAACTGAACGGGGTTTTCTGCAACACCGTATCGCCTCCCGTGAGCCGGTATTCGTCCTGCATCCACAGCAGGCGGTTCACCACCCCGGGGTGTTCGTTGATCACGCCTTTGGGCTGGCCGGTGGAGCCGGAGGTGTAGATCACATAGGCGGCCACCCCGGCCACCGCTGGGTTGGTGATGGGCTGGTGCTGCCAGGTGGGCTGGTCCAGATCGACCACCGGCACCTCGCCCAGCAGCCCGAGGGTGCTGCCCTGGGCCAGCACCACCGCTGGCGCGCTGTCGTGCAGCATGTAGGCGATACGCTCCAGCGGGTACGCCGGGTCCAGCGGCACATAGGCGGCGCCGGCCTTGAGGATCGCGTACAGGCCAATGACCATGTCCAGGCCACGCTCCACGCAGATCGCCACCCGCGCCTGCGGCTGCACGCCGAGGGCTTGCAGGTGGTGGGCCAGTTGGTTGGCGCGAGCGTTCAGTTCGGCGTAGGTCAGTTGCTGCTCGCCGGCCTTTACCGCCACGGCCTGCGGCGTGCGCAGTACCTGCGCTTCGAACATCCCGTGCAGGGTCTGGTCGAGCGGGTAGTCCACAGTGGTAGCGTTGAAATCCACCAGCAACTGCTTGCGCTCACGCTCATCCACCAGCGGCACATGCGCAAGCACCGCCTGGTCGTTAGCGACCATGGCCTGCAACACGCGGGTGAAGTAGCCGAGGTAACGCCGTATCGTCGATTCATCGAACAGCGCCACGGCATATTCCAGCGCGCCGAGAATACTGCCCTGCACTTCCCCCAGGTTCAGCGACAGGTCGAACTTGGCGAAGTGACTGTTTTCGACAATGCCTTCCAGGGCCAGGTCGCCCAACGCCAGGGTCGGCGCGCTGCTGTCCTGCCAGCTCAGCAGGGTCTGGAACAGCGGGCTATGGGCCAGGCTGCGCGGCGGCCGGGTGATTTCCACCACCTGTTCGAACGGCAAATCCTGATGGGCCTGGGCCGCCAATGTCAGCGCCTTGACCCGAGCCAGCAGGGCCTCGGTGCTCAACTCGCCTGAGGTGTCGATGCGCAGCGCCAGGGTGTTGACGAACAAACCGATCAGCCCTTCCACCTCGGTGCGCGTGCGGTTGGCCACCGGCGTGCCGATCACCAGCTCCGGCTGCCCGGACAAGCGCGCCAGCAACGAAGCCCAGGCGCTCATCAAGGTCATGTACAGGGTGGTGCCATGGCGCTGGCTCAAGGCCTTGAGCCCGGCAGTAAGGCGTTCGTCCAGGCGCACTTCGACGCTGCTGCCGGCGTAGTCCTGCTGCGTCGGGCGCGGGCGGTCGGTGGGCAGGGTCAGCAACGCCGGCGCGCCGGCCAGGGTCTGCTGCCAATAGGTGCTTTGGCGGTGCAACACTTCACCGCTCAGCCACAGGCGTTGCCACACGGCAAAGTCGGCGTACTGGATCGGCAAGGGCGGCAACGGGTCGGATTGGCCGTGGCTGAAGGCTTGGTACAGCGCCATCAGTTCACGGGTCAGCACGCCCATGGACCAGCCATCGGAGACGATGTGGTGCAGGGTCAGCAGCAGCACATGGTGATCGTCGGCCATCACCACCAGGCGGCCGCGCAGCAACGGGCCACGCTCCAGGTCGAAGGGCGCCGAGGCTTCGCCGTGGATCAGCGCGTCCAGCGCCTGTTGCGGTTGCGCGTGGCAACGCAAGTCTTGCACCTGCAGCGGTAACACCTCCTCGGCCGGCACGATCAGCACCTGGGCCTGGTCGCCGTGTTGGGCAAAGCGGCTGCGCAGGGTTTCATGCCGCGCCACGATCCGCGCCAGCGCCCGTTGCAGTGCCTGCACATGCAACTGCCCGCGCAAACGCAGGCCGATAGGAATGTTGTAGGCGGTGTTGGCGCCCTCCATCAGCGCCAGGAACCACAGGCGCTGCTGGGCAAACGACAGCGGCATCTCTTCATCACGATTGGCCGGCAGGATATCCGGCAAGGTGCTGCGCCCGGCCTGGGCCAGCAGTTCGGCGACCGCTGCCAGTTCGGCGTTGGCGAACAGGTCGCCCAACGCCAACTCGACCCCCAGCCGCTGGCGGACCTGGGAGACCATGCGCATCGCCAGCAGCGAGTGCCCGCCCAACTCAAAGAAATGGTCACGCCGCCCGACCCGTTCCACTTGCAACACCTCGGCCCAGATCTGCGCCAGCACGGTTTCGATCTCGCCCTGGGGCGCTGCGTATTCGCGGGTAAACACTGCGGCCATGTCCGGTGCCGGTAGCGCCTTGCGGTCGAGCTTGCCATTGGTGGTCAGCGGCAGCGCGTCGAGCTTCATGAAGGCGACCGGGACCATGTAGTCCGGCAACTGCGCCACCAGGTGAGCGCGGATTTCGCCTACCGTCAGCGCGTCAAGTTGCGGGTTTTCGGTGAAGTAGGCCACCAGCCGATCTTCACGCACCAGCACCACCGCTTCCAGGATGCCAGGCAATTGGTTGAGCCGGGTTTCGATTTCGCCCAGTTCGATGCGCACGCCACGGATTTTGACCTGGTCATCGTTGCGCCCCAGGTAGTCGAGCGTGCCATCGGGCAACCAGCGCACCAGGTCGCCGGTGCGGTACATGCGCCCGGGGTTGAATGGGTCGCGCAGGAAGCGCTCGGCGGTCAGTTCCGGGCGGTTCAGGTAACCTCGCGCCACGCCCTTGCCGCCCACGTACAACTCCCCCGCCACCCCTAGCGGCACCGGGCGCTGGTGTTCGTCGAGCACGTAGACGGTGGCATTGGCGATGGGCTTGCCGATATGCAACGGCTGGCCCGCCTCGACCTTGCCCGACGTGGCGACCACCGTGGCTTCGGTGGGGCCATAGTTGTTGATCAATTCAAAGCGCTGCGCCCGGCCGAACTGGCGCAGGCGATCGCCGCCGACCAGCAGGGTGCGCAATGTCGGGTGCTCGATAGTCTGGCTGAACGCGTACTCGGCCACCGGCGTGGGCAGGAAGCTTACGTCCAAAGGCTGTGCGCACCACCAGGCCAGCAGCGCGTCGATATCTTCAGCACCGTCATGGGCCGGCGGCAGGTGCAGGGTGGCGCCCACACACAGCGCCGGCCAGACTTCCCAGGCCATCGCATCAAAGCCGAAACCGGCAACACTGGCGGTATGCCGCCCGGCGCGCAGGTCAAAAGCGCTGCAATGCCAGTCCACCAGGTTGGCGACGGTGTGGTGCTCCACCATCACACCTTTGGGCAAGCCGGTAGAACCCGAGGTGTAGATCACATACGCGAGGTTCGTCGGGCCGACAGCGACCTTGGGGTTGCTCGCCGAGTGATGCTGCCAGGTGAAGCGATCGAGGTTGATCACCGGCACCTCGATCTCGGGCAAACGAGCCAGCAACGCGTGTTGGGTGAGCACCGCCACCGGGGCGCTGTCGCTGAGCAAGTAGCTCAAACGCTCGGCCGGGTGGGACGGGTCTACCGGCACATAACCGGCCCCCGCCTTGAGGATCGCCAGCAGCCCGGCCAAGGTGTCGAGCCCACGCCGCGCCACAATGGCCACGCGATCATCGGGCCGAACCCCCAGCGCCAGCAGATGATGGGCCAGCAGGTTGGCTTGCTGGTTGAGTTCGGCGTAGGTCAGTTGCCGCCCTTCGTGCACGGCGGCGATGGCGTCCGGCGTGAGCGCAGCCTGGGCTTCGATACGCCCGTGCAAAGTGGTGCCTTGCGGGAACACTGCCTGGGTGGCGTTGAACTGTTGCAACAGCAGGCGCTGTTCGGCGGCGGGCACTACCGAAAGTTGGTCAAGCGCAGTGTGCGGCGCCTGCTCCAGCGCGGTGACCAGGTTTTCCAGCGCGGTGTGCAGGTAGGCGCAGACGCGGTGGGGGTCGACCTGGGTGCTGGCCAGCAAACTCAGGCCGAAGCCTTCGCCCAGGTCGTCCACACTCAGGGTCAACGGGTAGTTGGTGCGTTCCTCGGCGCGCAGTGCGGTAATGCCGTGCCAGGCCGACACTGCCTCGGCACTGGCGGCGGGAGCGCTGTGACGGTAATTGAGCAGCGCACTGAACAGCGGCGTCGGGGCGATCACGCCGCTGCAACGCTGGGCCAATGCCAGGGCCGCGTGCTCATGGCGCAGCAGCGTGGTCAAACGTGCGTGGGTGGCCTTGACCCCGCTGCGTACATCCTGGGCGTCGATATCCACACGAAACGGCAAGGTGTTGATGAAGATCCCCAAGGCGCGGTCAGTCGCATGGCTGCCTTGCATACGCCCCATCAACACGGTGCCGAACACCACCTGCGCCTTGCCGGCCAACACCGCCAGTACCTGGGCCCAGCCCAGATGGAACAGGCTGGCGGCGCTCACCCCCAGTTGCCGGGCCTGCACGCGTATACGCTGCGCCAGCTGCGGCGCCAATGGCAGGCTGACCTCGGCAATGGCGCGAGCATCGCCCTGCACATCCTGCAGCCCGAACGGCAAGGTCGGCTCGACGATATCGCCGAGCATCTGCCGGAAGAAACTTTCATGCTCCTGCTCGCTGATGCCCAGCCGCGCCTGTGCCACGTAGTTGCGAAACGGTACGGCCTGGCCGAGGGCCGCGCCCTGCCCCAACAGACACGCCTGCATTTCATGGCATACCACTTCCAGGGCGCTGTGATCCATCGCCATATGGTGGAACAGCAAGGTAGCGACGATGCGCTGGTGGGTCGGGTCTTCAGCATGTACCAGGCGCAACAACGGTGCCTGGGTCACGTCGAGGCGATAATGACGGGCATCGAACAAGTCATGCAGTTGTGCGGCGATATCGCCGTCGGCCGGGTCGAGCATCAAGGCTTGCACCGGCAGGCGCGCCTGGCGCCACACCACTTGCGAAGGTTGCGCCAGGCCATCCCAGACCACCCCGGTGCGTAAAATGTCGTGGCGGTCCATCACGCTTTGCAGCGCCTGGGCAAACGCCTCGAAGCGCTCCAGGCTGTCAAACGCGAACTGCGACTGCATCACGTAGGGGTCGCCCTGCTCGGCGCTGGCATGGTGAAACAGAATGCCTTCCTGCAATGGCGCCAACGGATAGATGTCCTGGATATTCGCCACACCGCCCTGAACGGTAGCGATAATGCGCTCGATCTCGTCCTGGCTCAGGGTCGAGAGGGTCAGCATGTCGGGGGTGATGCGCTCGGCATTGGCGGGAATGCCATTGGCCGGTACGACCACTTCGCCAACCTTGGCAGCCGAGTACTCACCGGCCTTGATCAGCTCGATCAGCGCCGGTTTGTGCTCGCGCAAGGCGGCCAATATTGCCGGGTCGCTCAAGGCTTGCCGGTTGCCGTTCACCGACAACTGTTCGCCCTTGAGCGCCAGTTGCACGTCCTTGGTTTTCAGGGTTGCCAGCAGCTCGAGGATGTTCACAGGACGATCTCCATTCGTTCGGTCATTGCGGCGTAGCCGGCCAGGGTCGGTTGTTCGAACAACGCCCGCACATCGGCTTCCATGCCTTCCTGGCGCAGGCGCCCGATCAAGCTCACAGCGAGCAGCGAGTGCCCGCCCAGTTCAAAGAAATTGTCATGCCGGCCTACCCGCTCCACCTTGAGCAGCTCGGACCACAACCGGGCCAGCAGGATTTCGGTATCGCCTTGGGGTGCTTCGTACTCACGCACGCTCAGTGCGTCCATACCCGGTGCGGGTAACGCTTTGCGGTCGAGCTTGCCGTTGGGGCTCAGGGGCATGACGGGCAGGTGCACGAACAGCGCGGGCACCATAAAGTCCGGCAGGTGCTGCAACAACTGGGCGCGCAGGCCGTCGATGTCACTTGGCAGGCCAGTGTAATAGGCGACCAGGCGCTCATCACGAACCACCACCACCGCGTCGTTGACCGCCGGATGCTCGATCAGCCGCGCCTGGATTTCCCCCAGCTCGATGCGCAGGCCACGGATTTTCACCTGGTCATCGTTGCGCCCCAGGTATTCGATATTGCCGTCCGGCAAGTAGCGCCCGACGTCACCGGTGCGGTACATCCGGCCAGGCGCAAAAGGGTCATCGAGGAAGCGCTCGGCGGTCAACTGCGCACGGTTCAGATAACCCCGCGCCACTTGCACGCCAGCGATGAACAGCTCACCGACCACGCCCAGGGGCACCGGCTGCAACTGCCCGTCCAGCACGTACATGCGCGTGTTGGCAATCGGCTTGCCGATGGGGGTGTTGTCCGGCACGTCCGGGCGGGCGCAGTTCCAGGCGGTCACGTCCACCGCCGCTTCCGTGGGGCCATACAAGTTGTACAAACCAATGCCCGGCAACTGCTGCTTGAACCGACGCACCAGGCTGCCCGGCAGCGCCTCGCCGCTGCACATCACGCGCACCAACCCGGCCGCCTGGCTCACATCGCCATGGGCCAGGAACACGTCAAGCATCGACGGCACAAAGTGCAGAGTGGTGATGTTTTCTGCCTCGATTACTTCGCACAGGTACTCAGGGTCTTTGTGCCCACCCGGGCGCGCCATCACCAGGCGTGCGCCGGTAAACAGCGGCCAGAAGAACTCCCACACCGACACGTCGAAGCTGAACGGGGTTTTCTGCAAGACCGCGTCATGGGCCTTGAGGCCATAGGCGTCCTGCATCCATAACAGACGGTTGACCACCCCGGCGTGTTCATTGATCACGCCCTTGGGCTGGCCGGTGGAACCGGAGGTGTAGATCACGTAGGCCGTGTGCCGGGCAGTGAGGCCCGCGACCTGCGGGTTGACGCAAGGCTGCTGGTGCCAGGTGCAGTGGTCGAGGTCGATCACGGTCACGTCGCCCAGCAAGGCACGAGTGGCGGCTTGGGCCAGAACCACCACCGGCGCGCTGTCTTGCAGCATGTAGGCGATGCGTTCTTGCGGGTAGGCCGGGTCCAGCGGCACATAACCGCCACCGGCCTTGAGGATGGCGAACAGGCCGATCACCATGTCCAGGCCACGCTCCAGGCAAATGCCAACCCGTGAGTCCGGCTGCACGCCCCTTTCACGCAGGTGATGGGCCAGGCGGTTGGCGTGCTCATTGAGCTGTTGGTAACTCAGTTGCTGTTCGCCCGCCTTTACCGCCACGGCGTGCGGCGTGCGCAGAACCTGGGCCTCGAACATCCCGTGCAGGGTCTGGTCGAGGTTGTAGTTGACCTCGGTGGCGTTGAACCGCACCAGCAGCTGTTGCCGCTCTTCTGGTCCCAGGATCGACAGGCGATTGATCGCCTGCCGGGGTGCCTGCTCAAGGACCTCGACCAGCGCGGACAAGGCGTTGTGCATATAACCGCAGAGCCGTTGCGCATCCACCTGGGCCAAGGCCGTGAACGCGTAACCATCACCCAGGTCATCCACGTTCAGGGTCAACGGGTAATTGGTGCGCCCGTCATTGACCAGGGTCTGCATACCCTCCCACGCCAAGTGCGCATCCGCCGAACGGGTGGCGGCGCCGCGATGGCGATAGTTGAGCATCGAACTGAACAACGGCGCCGGTGCCGCCACGCCGCTGCAACGTTGAGCCAGGGCCAGCGAGGCGTGTTCATGGCCAAGCAATTGCGTGAGTCGCGCATGGGTAGCCCGCACGGCGGCGCGGGCGCCCTGGTCATTGATGTCCAGGCGCAGCGGCAAGGTATTGATAAACACGCCCAGGGCCCGGTCAGCACCCTCGCCACCTTGCAGGCGGCCCACCAGCACGGTACCGAATACCACCGTGTGGCGCGCCGATACCGCGGCCAGCACCTGTGCCCAGGCCAGATGAAACAGGCTGGCGCCGCTGACGCCCAACAGCCGCGCCTGGCTGCGCAGGCGCCGGTTCAGGTGGTTGTCCAGTTGCAGGGTATGTTCTTCAATCGCACTGCCGTCGCCACGTACATCCTGCCAACCGAATGGCAGCGTCGGTTCATCCACATCGCCGAGCATTTGGCGGAAGAAGGCTTCGTGCTCCTGCTCGCTGACACCCAGGCGCGCCTGGGCCACATAGTTGCGATACGGCATCGGCGCGGTGGTTGGCGCGGCGTGGCCGAGCAGGTAACCCTGCATTTCCCGCAGCACCACGTCGAACGCGGTATGGTCCAGGGCGATATGGTGGTAGAGCAACACCGCCACCACGCGTTGGTTGGCCGGGTCCTGGGCATACATCAGGCGGATCAACGGCGCCTGGCTGATATCCAGGCGATGATGCCGCGCATCGAAACGCTCATGCAGGCCGGCAAGCACGTCGCCGTGCAAATGCAGCTCCTGAACGCTCAACGCCGCCTTGCGCCACACCACTTGCAACGGTTGCGCCAGCCCCTCCCACACCACCCCGGTGCGCAGAATGTCATGGCGGTCGATCACCTGTTGCAGCGCCTGCGCGAAAGCTTGCAGACGCTCGACACTGTCAAACGCCAGGTGCGATTGCAGCAGGTACGGGTCGCCCTGCGCGGCCGTGAGGTAGTGGTAGAAAATGCCTTCCTGCAGCGGCGCCAGCGGGTAGATGTCCTGCACGTTGGCGGCGCCGCCTGGCACCTGGGCGACTACCTGATCAATCGCGCACTGGTCGAGGGTCACCAGCGCCAGCATGTCGGGGGTGATACGTTGGCACTCGGCACTGATCCGGTTGGCCGGCACTTGCACCTCGCGACCACTGCCAACAGCAGCGGCCAGCGCGGCCAGGGTGGGCTGGCTGAACAGCACGCGCACGTCGGCGCTGAGGCCAACCTGGCGCATACGCTCGATCAGGCTGACGGCCAGCAATGAATGGCCGCCCAGTTCGAAGAAGTGGTCATGGCGGCCCACCTGCTCCACTTGCAGCACCTCGGCCCAGATACGCGCCAGGGTGGTTTCGACCTCGCCCTGGGGGGCCTGGTACTCGCGGCTGAGCACGGCGGCCTGATCGGGATCGGGCAGTGCCTTGCGGTCCAGCTTGCCGTTGGCGGTCAGGGGCAACACATCGAGGCGCATGTAGGCGACCGGCACCAGCGCATCGGGAAGCTGGGCCTGCAATTGCGCGCGCAAGGTCTCGATGGGGAGTGCGCGTTGCTCGGTGAACCAGGCCAGCAGCCGGCCTTCGCGCACCAGCACCACCGCTTCGCGAATGCCGTCCAGGGCGGCCAGGCGGCTTTCGATTTCGCCCAGCTCAACCCGCACGCCACGCAGTTTGACCTGGTCATCATTGCGGCCCAGGTACTCCAGATTGCCGTCGGGCAGCCAGCGCACCAGGTCGCCGGTGCGGTACATGCGCCCCGGGCTGAACGGGTTTTGCAGGAAGCGTTCGGCAGTCAAGTCCGGGCGATTCAAGTAACCCCGTGCCACACCGCTGCCGCCTACATACAGCTCACCGGCCACACCGACCGGCACCGGGCGCAACTGCGCATCCAGCACATAGCTGCCGGCATTGGCGATGGGTCGACCAATATGCAACGCCTGCCCGGCCCGCACGCGACCGGAGGTGGCAACCACCGTGGCCTCGGTGGGGCCATAGTTGTTGATCACGGCAAAGCGCCGTTCCTGGGTGAACTGGCGCAGGCGATCGCCGCCAATCAGCAGGATGCGCAAGGTGGGGTGTTGCAGGTGTTGGCTGAACGCGTACTCAGCTACCGGCGTGGGCAAAAAGCTCACGTCCAGCGGCTGCGCCCGCCACCAGGCCAGCAATTCATCGATGTTTTCATTGCCCAGTTCGGCGGGCGGCAGGTGCAGGGTCGCACCGACGCACAAGGCCGGCCAGACTTCCCAGGCCATCGCGTCAAAACCAAACCCGGCCACACTGCTGGTGTGACTCGCAGCGGCCAGGCCAAAGGCTTCAGAGTGCCAATGCACGAGGTTTTCCACGTTGTGGTGTTCCACCATCACGCCTTTGGGCTGGCCGGTAGAGCCTGAGGTGTAAATGACGTAGGCCAGGTGCGCGGGCGTCAGTGCGGGCAACTGTGGATTGTTGACGGGCAGGTGCTGCCAGACGGGGTCATGCAAGTCGAGCAGCGTGACCGTGCCCAGCAGGTCACGGGTACTGGCCTCAGCGAGTACTGCCACCGGGGCGCTGTCGCGCAACAAATAAGCGATGCGTTCGGCGGGATACGCCGGGTCAATCGGCACATAGCCGGCGCCGGCCTTGAGAATGCCCAATAGCCCCACCAGCATCTGCGGGCCACGACGGCAGCACAGCGCCACGCGGTCATCCGGCCACACGCCGAGTGCCAACAGGTGATGGGCCAGTTGGTTGGCACGCTGATTGAGCTGCTGATAGGTCAGCGCCTCGCCGCCCTGCTGCACGGCAATAGCGTGGGGTTGGCGCTCAGCCTGTACCTCAAATGCGCCGTGCACGGTGTGGCCACGGGGGAAATCCTGGGCCGTGGCATTGAATTCGCGCAGCAGGGTTTCACACTCCGCCGCGGGCAGGATCGGCAGGCGATTGAGTGCCGTGTCCGGCGTGCACTCCAAGGCTGTGAGCAACTGCGCCACAGCGTTGTGCATGTAGTCGCACAGGCGTTGCGCGCCGATCTGCGGCACCGCCAGCACGCTCAGCCCGAAGCCGTCACCCAGGTCATCCACGCTCAGGGTCAACGGGTAATTGCTGCGTTCCTCACCGCCCAGCAGTTGCACGCCCTCCCAGATGCCGTGGCCGTCGCGGGCCATCTCGGCGGGGTTGCTGTGACGGTAATTGAGCAAGGCACTGAACAATGGCGTGCTGGTCGGCACACCGCTGCAACGCTGAGCCAGGGCCAGCGAGGCATGTTCATGCCCGAGCAAGGCGCTCAGGCGTGCATGGGTGGCCTTGACCGCCGCTGACGCCCCGGCGGCAACATCGACCCGCAGCGGCAAGGTGTTGATAAACATCCCCAGCGCGCGGTCTGCACCTTCACCGGCTTGCATACGGCCCATCAGCACCGTGCCGAACACCACGTCATCGCGGCCCGACACCAGCCCCACCACCTGGGCCCAGGCCAGGTGCATCAGGCTCGCGGCGCTCACACCCAGCTGTCGCGCCTGCTGGCGGACCCGCTGCGCCAGCGCGGCGTCCAATGGCAGCCCGGCCTCCTCGATGGCACGGCCATCGCCCTGCACATCCTGCAAACCAAACGGCAAGGTTGGTTCATCCACATCGGCGAGCATGTCGCGAAAGAACTGCTCATGCTCGGCCACACTGACACCCAGGCGCGCCTGGGCCACATAGTTGCGAAATGGCGCGGCAGCGGGCAAGTCCTGGGCCTGGTTGAACATGAAGGCGCGCATTTCCTGGCCAACCACCTCCATGGCTGTGTGGTCCAGCGCCAGGTGGTGAAACAGCAGGATCGCCGCAACACGGTTGTGCGCCGGGTCCTGGGCATAGACCATGCGCAGCAACGGCGCCTGGGTGATGTCCAGCCGATAGTGCCGGGCATCGAAGCGGGCGTGCAGTTGCTCGATGATGCCGCCGTCGGCCGGGTCCAGATGAACCTCCTGCACCCCCAGTTGCGCCTGGCGCCACACCACTTGCAGCGGGCTGTCCAGGCCCTCCCAGACCACGCCCGTGCGCAGGATATCGTGGCGGGCAACCACCTGTTGCAGCGCCGCCATGAACCCGTGCAAGCGGTCGAGATTGTCGAACGCCATGCGCGATTGCAGCAGGTACGGGTCGCCCTGTTCGGCGCTGAGATGGTGGTAGAGAATGCCTTCCTGCAACGGCGCCAGCGGGTAGATGTCCTGCACATTCGCCGCGCCACCCGGCACGCTGGCGACGATACGCTCGATGGCATCCGGAGTAAGCTGCACCAGGCTCAGCATGGACGGTGTGATCTGTGTGCAACCGGCCGGGATGCCATTGGCCGGCACCACGATTTCGCGACCACTGCCCACCGCCGCCGCCAACGCTGCCAGGCTCGGCTGGTTGAACAGCACCCGCACATCGGCGCTCAGGCCGACTTGGCGCATGCGCTCGATCAGGCTCACCGCAAGCAGCGAATGCCCGCCCAACTCGAAGAAATGATCGTGACGCCCGACGCGTTCGAGCTTGAGCACGTCCTGCCAGATCTGCGCCAGCAAGGTTTCCACCTCGCCTTGCGGGGCTTCGTAGCCACGACTGAGCAAGGCCGACGGGTCCGGTGCCGGCAAGGCTTTGCGGTCGAGCTTGCCATTGTTGGTCAGGGGCAGACTGGCCAGCGGCATATAGGCCGACGGCAGCATATAGTCCGGCAACTGCCCTTGCAGGTGGGCGTGGACCAGCTCAATGCCCAGGTCTGCCGCGGCCCAGGTGAAGTAGGCGACCAGGCGTTTTTCACCCGGCATATCTTCCCTGGCCAGCACGGCGACATCCTGGATGCCCGGGCAGCTGGCCAGGCGTGCCTCGATCTCACCCAGCTCGATACGAAAGCCACGGATTTTCACCTGGTCGTCGTTGCGACCCAGGCATTCGAGCAAGCCGTCTTGCGTCCAGCGCCCGAGGTCGCCGGTGCGGTACAGCAAGGCGCCCGGGTTGAAGGGGTCCTGCACAAACTTTTCAGCCGTCAGCTCGGGGCGGTTCAAATAGCCCAGGGCGACGCCATCGCCGCCGATGCAGATTTCACCGGTGATGCCCAGCGGCACTGGTTGCAACTGTGCATCGAGCACATAGATCTGTGTATTGGAAATGGGCCGCCCCACCGGCACGCTGTCGGTATCCGTACCGACCTCGCGCACTTCATGGGTGGTGGCGTAGGTGGTGGTTTCGGTCGGCCCGTAGCAATGCACCAGGCGCAGCGCCGGCGCACGCGCCAACAGGCTGCGAAATGCCGCCGGATCAGCACGCTCACCGCCGCACAGCAGGATGCGCAAACCGGCCAACGCCTCGGGGATCAATTGCACGTACTGGTTGAACAGTGCGGTGGTCACGAACAACACCGTCGCGCCCTTAAGCTCGGCGCCGAACGCCAACGGGTCGAGCAAGGTGGCATGGTCGATCACCTGCACTTGCCCGCCGTTGAGCAATGCGCCCCACACATCCATGGTGCTCGCATCGAACGCCGGGTTGGAGGCGAAGGCCACGCGGTCGCTGGCATTGAAGTCGGCATAGCCATTATTGATGACCAGGCGCGTGATGCCGCGATGGGGCACCAGCACGCCCTTGGGCTGGCCGGTGGAGCCGGAGGTGTACATGATGTACGCCACGTCTTGCGCAGACCGAGCCAGCCCCGGGTTGTCCGCCGGCAGGTCGGCCAGGTCCAGTTCGGCAAGATTGTCCAGCACCTGGCGGGCGCCGCTGTCCTGCACCATGAAGGTTCGACGTTCGAGCGGCGCGTTGACGTCCAGCGGTACGTACACCGCCGCACACTTGAGCACCGCCAACTGGCTGACGACCAGGTCGATGGAGCGCGGCAGCGCCAGGGCCACCGCCTCACCTGGCCGCACGCCACGGCCAATCAAATGATGGGCCAGGCGATTGGCGCGGCGATTGAGGTCACGGTAGCTCAGCGACAGCAGGCCATGCACCACCGCGACCGCTTCAGGCCGGGCCAGTGCCTGGGCTTCGAACAGTTGCGCAACGGTGAGCTGCGACGGGTATTCCCGGGCGCTGGCATTGAAGTCTTCAAGCAATAAGCGCCGCTCGGCGGGCGGCACAATCGACACCTTGTGCATGGCGGTGGTGGGCGCGTGTTGCAGCGCGCTCACCACATGGCGCAACGCGGTGAGCATGTACTCACCCACGCGTTGCACATCCAGGTGGGCGACACCCTGTACCGTCAGGGCAAACCCCGTGCCCAGGTCATCGACGTTGAGTACCAGCGGGTAGTTGCTGCGCTCTTCGGAGCTGAGGATCTGGATACCGAACGCGGCAAAGGGGTTGTCCCCCGGTGCTTCATCGGGTGCGCTATGCCGGTAGTTGAGCAAGGTGCTGAACAACGGCAACGAACCCGGCACGCCGCTGCAGCGCTGGGCCAGGGACAGCGCGGCGTGTTCATGCGCGAGCAACTGCGCCAGGCGCGCATGGGTGGCGCGCACGCCGGCTTGCACGCCGACGCTGCCGAGGCTGACCCGCAGCGGCAAGGTATTGATGAACATCCCCAGCGCGCGGTCAGCGCCCTCGCCGCCCTGCATACGCCCCAGCAAGACCGTCCCGAACACCACGTCCTGCTGGCCCGACACCTGGCCCAGCACCTGGGCCCATGCCAGATGCACCAGGCTCGCCGTGCTGACGCCCAGCTGCCGCGCCTGTTCGCGCAGGGCCAGGCTGAGGGCCGGTTCCAGCGGCAGATGGGCCTCATGGATGCCGCTGCCGTCGCCGTTCACATCCTGCAAGCCGAAGGCTAGGGTTGGCTCGTCGATATCGCCGAGCATCTGGCTGAAGAAGGCTTCGTGCTGCGCCTGGCTCAGGCCCAGCCGCGCCTGGGCCACGTAGTTGCGGTACTGCACCGCATCAGGCAGTTGCACGCAGTTGCCGTGCAGGCTGGCGCTCATTTCTTCGACCAGCACTTGCAGCGCCGTGTGGTCGAGCAGGATATGGTGCAGCAGCAGGATGCCGACCAAGCCTTCCGCCTCTTCAGCGTAGGCCAGGCGCATCAGCGAAGCGCGAGACAGGTCCAGGCGGTAGTGGCGAGGGTCGAAACGCTGTTGCAACTGCGCCAGGGCATCGGCGCCCTGGGTGTCCAAGCGCTCAACGGCCAGCGGCGCCTGGCGCAACACCACTTGCACCGGTTCCTCCAGGCCCTCCCAGAGAATCGCAGTGCGCAGGATATCGTTGCGTTCGATGACACTGTGCAGCGCCTGAATAAAGCCATCCACCGCGCCCTGGTCGTTAAAGCGCAACTGCACCTGCAACACGTAGGGGTCGCCCTCGCTGGTTGCCAGGTGGTGGTAGAGAATACCGGCCTGCAACGGCGCGAGAGCGTAGATATCCTGCACGTTGGCCACGCCACCGGGCACGGCCTGAAGGATGTGATCGATGGCGGCCTGGTCCAGGTTGACCAAGGGCAGCATGTCCGGCGTGATGTGCTCACTGTGTTCCTGGATCAGATTGGCCGGGACCTGCACCTCATGGTGCCCGCCCACCGCCGCCGCGAGGGCTGCCAGGGTCGGCTGGCCGAACAGCACGCGTACATCGGCACTCAGCTCTACCTGGCGCATGCGTTCGATCAGCTTGACCGCCAGCAGCGAATGCCCGCCCAACTCGAAGAAGTTGTCGTCACGCCCCACCCGGTCGAGCTTGAGCAGGTCCTGCCAGATCATCGCAATGGCGTTTTCCACCGCACCTTGGGGCGCGGCATAACTGCGCCGGGCCAACGCCTCGGCATCGGGTGCCGGCAAGGCTTTGCGGTCGAGCTTGCCGTTGGTGGTCAGGGGGAACGCCTCCAGGCGCACGAAGGCGCTGGGCACCATATGTTCGGCAAGGCTCTGCAGCAAGTGATCGCGCAAGGCGGCAACGCTGGGCTCACCCTCGGTGATCACGTAGGCCACCAGGCGCTTGTCACCCGGCTCATCCTCACGGGCGATCACCACCGCATCGCGCACGCCGTGGGCGGTTGCCAGGTGCGCCTGGATTTCGCCCAGCTCGATACGGAAACCGCGGATCTTGACCTGGTCATCGTTACGCCCCAGGTACTCGACACTGCCGTCGGCCAGCAGGCGGCCGAGGTCACCGGTCTTGTACATGCGCAGGCCGGTGGCTGGGTCCGCGAGGAAGCGTTCGGCGTTGAGTGCCTCGCGGTTCAGGTAACCGCGCGCCACCCCGGAGCCGCCCACGTACAGCTCGCCCACCACACCGTATGGCAACGGCTCGTGTTGTTCATCCAACACATACAACTGCAAGTCGGGGATGCGTACGCCAATCGGGCTGACGCCCACCAGTTGGGCATCCGCCGCCTCCAGCGCACGATAGGTCACGTGCACGGTGGTTTCGGTAATACCGTACATGTTTACCAGCTGCGTACCGGCATTCACCGCCCGCGCATACCATGGCTTGAGCATGGCCGGTTCAAGGGCCTCACCGCCAAAGATCACCTGCCGCAACGAATGCGCCTGGGTGCTGTGGCCCTGGGCCGCGATCAACTGGCGGAACGCACTCGGCGTCTGGTTGAGGATGCTCACTTCGGCTTCGCAGAGCAGCGTGTAGCACTCATCCGGCGAGCGGCTGACCAGTTGCGGCACGATCAGCAACTGGCCGCCGTGCATCAGCGCGCCCCAGATTTCCCACACAGAAAAATCGAATGCGAAGGAGTGGAACAGTGCCCATACATCGTGCGGGTTGAACCCGAACCAGTGTTGAGTGGCACTGAACAGGCGCGCCACCTGACGATGCTCGATCATCACCCCCTTGGGTTGGCCGGTGGAGCCGGAGGTGTAAATCACATAGGCCAGATTGGCCGGGCTCAGGTGCAGCCGTGGATCGGTGATGGGCAACTGGCCCAGGCTGTCGAGGTCAAGCTGCGCCAGTTCGCCTACCCGGTGACGAGTGCCGGCCTGCACCAGCACAACCACCGGTTGACTGTCGGCCAGGGTGTAGGCAATGCGTTCCTGCGGGTAAGCCGGGTCTATCGGCACGTAGCCGGCACCGGCCTTGAGGATACCGAGCAGGCCGATGATCATCTGCGGGCCGCGCTCCACGCAGATCGCCACGCGGCTGTCAGGCTCCACGCCCTGGGCCAGCAGTGCATGGGCGACCTGGTTGGCGCGCTCGTTGAGTTGACGATAGGTGAGACGCTGCTGCTCAAAGCGCACGGCAATGGCTTCAGGCTGGGCGGCGGCGTGGGTTTCGACTTGCTGGTGGATCAACGCGGTATCGGCGTAGTGCGTGGGGCTGTGGTTCAAGGTATGCAGCAGGGCGTGGCGTTCAGCGTCGGGCAGGATGTTCAGGCCGCAGAGCGGCCTGTCCGGTCGCTGCTCAAGGGCGTCGGCCAGGCTTTGCAGCGCGGTGTGCAGATAGCCGGCAACCCGCAGTGCACCGATGGTCGCATCCACCATCACCGTCAGCGCGAAGTCTTGCCCCAGGTCGTCAACGTTGACCGTCAGCGGGTAGTTGGTGCGCTCTTCGGCGCCCAGGACCTGGATGCCTTCGGCAACCTCGATCACGGCGGCCATGTCGGTGGCCGCACTATGGCGATAGTTGAGGATCGCGCTGAACAACGGTGTGGGTGCTGCCACCCCGCTGCAGCGCTGGGCCAGTGCCAGGGACGCATGTTCGTGATCGAGCAGGCGCGTAAGACGCTCGTGGGTGACTTGCACCGCAGCGCGCACGCTTTGCGCGCCAACATCAACCCGCAACGGCAAGGTGTTGATGAACATGCCCAAGGCCCGCTCACCGCCCTCGCCTGCGCCCATGCGCCCGAGCATCACGGTGCCGAACACCACCGCCTCGCGACCGGAAACCACGCCCAACACCCGCGCCAACGCCAGGTGCATCAGGCTCGCCACACTCACCCCCAACGGCCGCGCCACACTGCGCAGGCGACGACCAAGGGCGCTATCGACGGGAATGCGCGCTTCATCAATGCCCTGACCATCGCCCTGCACATCTTGCAGGCCGAACGGCAGCGTCGGTTCATCGATATCGGCGAGCATGTCGCGAAAGAACGCCTCATGGGCCTGTTCGCTCACACCCTGGCGCACTTGGGCGATGTAGCTGCGAAACGCCACCGGCGTGCCCGCTTGCGCGTGCTCACCGGCCAAGTACAGCTGGATTTCATGGCGCACCACATCCAGTGCGGTGTGATCGAGAATGGTGTGGTGGAACAACAGCATCGCCACCACACGCTGGTTGGCCGGGTCCTCGGCGAACACCAGACGCAGCAGCGGCGCCTGGCCAAGGTCCATGCGATAGGCACGGGCGTCATAGCGCGCGAGCAATTGAGCGAGACGGTCGCCGCCATCAAAATGCGCTTCTTCACACGCCAGCTGCGCCTTGCGCCACACCACTTGCAGCGGCTCGTCGAGGCGCTCCCACACCATGCAGGTGCGCAGGATATCGTGGCGGTCAATCACCCATTGCAGCGCCTCGGCAAAGGCTTGCAGGCGTGCACGGCTGTCGAACACAAACTGCGCGTGCAGCACGTAGGGGTCGCCCTGCGCGGCAGAAAGATGGTGGTAAAGCATGCCTTCCTGGAGCGGCGCCAGGGGGTAGATATCTTGCACATTCGCCGCGCCGCCGGGGATGGACGCGACGATGCGGTCGATGGCCGGCTGGTCGAGGTTGACCAGCGCCAGCATGTCCGGGGTGATGCGATAAGCCGGGCTCAGCCAGTCACCGCCATGCTCGGCGACCAGGGCCAGCAACTGGGGTTTATGCGCGATCAATTGATCCCAGAGCGCGTCATCCAACGCCTCGTCATCGCCCAGGACGATCAGGTCGCCTTCTTCAGTTTGCAGACGGATCGCATGGGTGGAGATCGCTGCCAGTAAGTCGCTGAACTGCATGGGGTAACCTGCCTGATAAGTCACGGTTTAAGAGAATGTCCGTATTCAGTTTTGCCGCTAGGCGCGGCGCCCTTGAAAAACAACGGGCGCAGCCGGGGGCCTGGAGAGGCTTCCGGCAGGCTTGAAAAATTAAGGGATTTGCGCGGTGGGGGGTGACATGGGAAGCGGGGACAAGTGTCGGGTGGGAGGGTTCCCGTGTTTGCTCGCGGCTCTTCAACCTAGCTGAGTTTTGCCAGTACTGCGGTGATGATCGCCCAAGTCACATCTGTGGTAGGGGGCTTGCTCCCTCCCACATTTTGGCCTGTGTCGCCTGTTTGACATGCATTGTTAAAGGCCAGCAATCCATATCCCTTTAATTTGCAGGACGTTTCCTAGACAATCCTTCGGCCTTGCGCCTGCTCAATCCACTGGCTAGCCTTCGCTTCGTCGCTGCATATCAGCGATCGGGTGTGGAAACCCGGGAATGAGTAGGCGTCATGATCGTATGCAAACGCTCAATGGCGGCTGTGCGCGGGCAGACTTCGGTCTGACTGGGTCCTACTCCCCGGTTTCCACCCCGCGTATGGCTGCCACCCAATCTGCCGTGTGGAAACGGCACCGGATGGCGCCCCAACTGAGTAGGAGCTATATCCATGAGCAAAATCGTCCCCGACCCACCCTACCCCGTTTTTGTCGTCCACGAAGACCTGAGCTTCGAAGACGCAATCGCCAGCATTTCCTCGCTGCTACGCTGCGCCACCACCACAGCAACCGAAACCGCCGAGGGCCTCAAAGGCACCCAACGCGACATGGCCTGCTCCACCGCCCACTTGATCGACATGGCCCGCACTCTCGCCGACCGCGCACTGGATTGCCTGCAACCCACACCCCCCAACACCCCATAACTTTTGTGGGAGGGGGCTTGCCCCCTCCCACATTGGCCTGTGTCGCCTCAACGAATGATTACTCATGGCCCGATCTGGCAGATGCACATTCAGTCAACGGACACTGCCTCAAGTGTCCTTAAGCTCAGATCGAAAGAGTATTTATCAAGCGGTTTTCAGAACCTTATGCTTCGGCTCATTCCGTTGAATATCGAGCCGCTCATGACCCTCCGCCACCCGCTTGCCGCTGTATTAGGATTGCTGGTTTTCTCCATCGCCGTGAGTGCCGACGCCCAGGAGACCCTGCGTATCGGCTATCAGAAATCCTCAACCCTGATCACCCTGCTGAAAACCCGGGGCACCCTGGAAAAAGCCCTCAACGCCAACCACATCGACGTCAGCTGGCATGAGTTTCCCAGCGGCCTGCCATTGCTCGAAGCATTGAACGTTGGCAACGTGGATATCAGCGCCGACGTCGCCGACACGGTGCCGATCTTCGCCCAGGCAGCCGAGGCCCAGCTCACCTACTTTGCCCAGGAAGCGCCCTCACCTGCGGCCCAGGCCATCGTGGTGCGCAAGGACTCGCCGATCCAGCAATTGGCGGACCTCAAAGGCAAGAAAATCGCGGTGACCAAGGCCGCCGGCGCCCACTATTTACTCATCGCCGCGCTGAACAAGGCCGGCCTGGCGTTCACCGATATCCAGCCGGCGTACCTCTCGCCAGCTGACGGTCGCGCCGCCTTCGAAAACAACAAGGTGGATGCCTGGGTCACCTGGGAGCCCTTCCTCACCAGCGTGCAGCGGCAACTGCCGACCCGCACCCTGGCGGACGGTGCCGGGCTTGCCAGCTACAAGCGTTATTACCTGACCGGCACGCCTTACGCCAAGGCCCATCCTGAAGTGCTGAGGGTGGTGTTTGCAGAGCTGGAAAAAACCGGCCAATGGGTGAAAGCGCATCCGCAGGAGGCGGCAACAGTGCTCGGGCCGTTATGGGGTAACCTGGACGCTGCGACGGTGGAAGCCGCTAACGCGCACCGCAGCTATCAGGTGCAGCCGGTGACGCTGGAACAGTTGGGTGAGCAGCAGCAAATTGCCGATGCGTTCTTCAAGGCTGGCCTGCTGCCCAAGGCGGTGGATGCCAGGGCGGTGCAGACCTGGCAACCCTAGGTAAACAAGGCGTGCCGGAAGTGGTACAAAAGCAGTCCTTGCCACTTTCCTGGAGGCCGCGGCCATGACGTCCAAGCTCGAACAACTCAAGCAATTCACCACGGTGGTCTGCGACACCGGCGACCTGGAAGCCATCAGCCGTCTGCAGTTTGCGCGGGTTCAGGAAAAACTGGAAACGCTGCTGGCCGACGCATGACCACTATCAACCCGCTGGGTCAACCCCGCACGCTGGTGTTCCTGGCTTACCCACAGATGGGCTTGCTCGACCTGACCGGCGCGCAAACGGTGTTCTGGGCCGCGACCAAGGCCATGGCCGAACGCGGTTTGCACGGCTACGTGGTACACAACGCGAGCCTGACCGGTGGCCTGATGCCGACCGCCGAAGGCTTGAGCGTCGACACCGTGGCGCTGGCACAACTGGCCCCTGGCGCAATCGATACGCTGGTGGTGCCCGGTGCGCCCGCCATTGAGCAAGCCATGGCGGATAACACTGCGCTGGTGGACTGGCTGCGCAATGCCTCCGGCCAGGCTCGGCGTACCGCCTCGGTATGCAGCGGCACCTTTTTGCTGGCCCAGGCCGGCTTGCTTGAGGGGCGCCGCGCGGCGACGCATTGGGCCATGTGCGAGCTGCTCAGACAACGCTTCCCGAGCATCGAAGTGGATGTGGATGCGATATTCGTGCAGCAAGGCACGGTATGGACCTCCGCCGGTGTGAGTGCCGGGATCGACCTGGCCCTTGCACTGGTGGAAGCCGATTGCGGGCGCGAGGTAGCGCTGCAAGTGGCGCGCGAATTGGTGGTGTTCCTCAAGCGCCCCGGCGGCCAGGCGCAGTTCAGCCAGGTGCTGCAAGCGCAAACCGCCGACAGCGCCGGCTTCGATGCCCTGCACGTGTGGATCAGCGACAACCTGCGCGACAGCGACCTCAGCGTGGAACGCCTGGCTGCGCAAAGCCATATGAGCCCGCGTAACTTTGCCCGGGTCTATAAACGGAAAACCGGTCGCACCCCGGCCAAGGCCATTGAATTGTTTCGCATCGAAGCGGCGCGGCGGATGCTCGAAGATTCCCAACGCAGCATCGACCAGATCGCCCGGCTGTGCGGGTTTGGCGACGAAGAGCGTATGCGCTGCACCTTCCATCGGCATCTGGCTATCGCGCCTCGCGACTACCGCGAGCGCTTTTCTCGCTAGGCCGGTTAAAAGTGGCAGTGATTCAGGGTTATCTGTCCTTTCTGACAAGCAGTACGGCTTTTACAGTGATCCGGCAATGCCTTGCGGCTTACCTGGTCTCTGGAGCAACCTCATGAAACAACACATTCTCATCATTGGCGCCGGCTTCGGCGGCGTGTGGAGCGCCCTGAGCGCGGCCCGCCTGCTGGACAAACACGACCGCAACGATGTGCACATCAGCTTGCTCGCCCCGCAGGCGCAACTGCGTATTCGCCCACGTTTTTATGAGCCCGACGTGCACGCCATGCAGGCGCCGCTCGGCCCGCTGTTGAGCGCAGTGGGCGTGACCTTTGTACAAGGCGCTGCCGACAGCATCGACGCCAACACCAGGCAAGTGACTTACCGTAACGCAGCGGGCAGCCCGGCCACCCTCAGCTACGACCGCTTGGTGCTTGCTGCCGGCAGCCGCTTGAATCGCCCGGGCATGGACGGCATCCAGCACGTATTCGACGTGGACCAGATCGAAGACGCCACGCGACTTGAAGCGCATATCAAGGCCCTGAAAAACCTGCCCGACAGCCCGGCCCGCAACACCGTGGTCATCGCCGGCGGTGGTTTTACCGGAATCGAGACCGCCACCGAAATGCCTGCTCGACTGCGCACTGCGCTGGGGGATGCTGCCGATATTCGCGTGGTGGTGGTGGACCGGGGCCCGCAGATAGCGGCGTCCATGGGGGATGGCATTCGCCCGGCGATCATCGAGGCCAGCCAGGCGCTTGGGCTTGAATGGGTACTGAACACCTCGGTCGCCTCGGTGGACGCCGACGGCGTGATTCTGGCAGATGGGCAGCGGATTGCGTCCAGCACCGTGATCTGGACCATTGGTTTTCGCGCCAACCCGTTGACCGAGCAGATCGATGGCATCTGCGATCCTCAGGGTCGCCTGCACGTGGACGCCACTCTCAGGGTCAAGGGCCAGCCTGCCGTCTACGCCGCCGGGGACGTGGCCTACGCCGCCACCGACGACCAGGGCAACTTCGCCGCCATGTCCTGCCAGCACGCCATCGCGCTGGGCCGCTACGCCGGTAACAACGTCGCCGCCGACTTGATCGGTGTGGCACCAATGGCCTACAGCCAACCCAAATACGTGACCTGTCTCGATCTCGGCGCCTGGGGCGCGGTGTACACCGAAGGCTGGGACCGCCAGCTTAAGCTGGTGGGCCAGGAAGCCAAGGCGCTCAAGCAACAGATCAACAGCGTGTGGATCTACCCACCCGCGGCGGATCGAGCGGTGGCGCTGGCGGCGGCGGATCCATTGATTCCGGTGGCGTAAGTGTGGGAGGGGGCTTGCTCCCGATGGCGGTGAGTCAGTCACTGATGTGTTGACTGACACTCCCTCATCGGGAGCAAGCCCCCTCCCACATTTAGTCTGTGGTCACCCGCTGGATACTGGTCGATCAGCTCGGCACACCCTGCCCAAACCGCCGAATCGCCAGGCAATATCCCACCAACGCCAGCGTCGCCAGCAACCCGCCCGCCGCGCCGATCCAGGCGAAGCCGAAGTGGCTGCCGACCCAACTGCCCATCAACGCGCCACCGCCGATGCCGATGTTGTAGATACCGGAGAACATCGCCATGGCCACGTCGGTGGCGTCCGGTGCAAGCACCAGCACTTTGGACTGCATGGCCAGGCCAAAGCCCATGATCGCCATGCCCCAGAAAATGCTCAACACCACCAGGTAGGATTCAGCGCCGCTCAACGGCAGCATCAGCGCCAGACACGCGGCGAGGATAAACACTGCGCCGATCACGAACAGGTGCGGGTTGAAGCGGTGCACCAGGCTGAACAACAACGAGCCGATAATGCCGGCCCCCCCGAACACCAAGAGGATCAACGTCACCGCACTGCCCCCCAGCCCGGCGACGCCTTCGACGAAGGGCTCGATATAGCTGTAGGCGGTAAATTGCGCGGTGACGGTCATCGCGGTCAGCACGTAGAGCGCCACCAGTGCCGGGCGCTTGAACAGCAGCGGCAGGCTACGCAGGGAGCCGGAGTTCTGGCTCGGCAACAGCGGCAAGGTGCGCGCCAGCCAGAACACCAGGGCCGCGGCGAACGCGGCGATCACCAGGAAGGTAGTGCGCCAGCCCATGGCCTCGCCGAGCAGGCGCCCCAAGGGAATGCCGAGCACCATCGCCAGGGACGTGCCCGTGGCCAACAGGCCAAGGGCCTGCACCTGCTTGCCTTCGGGCGCCAATCTTACGGCCAGCGAGGCGGTGATCGACCAGAACAGCGCGTGGGCCAAGGCAATGCCGACACGACTGACCATCAGCAGGCCGAAGCTGGTGGCGACGCTAGAGAGAATATGGCTGGCGATAAACAGGCCGAACAGTACGATCAGCAGCTTGCGCCGTTCGACGTTGCGGGTCAGCAGCATCACCGGCAGCGAGGTCAGGGACACGATCCACGCATAGATGGTGAGCATCAGACCGACGCTGGCCACGGGCATGTCGAAGCTGGCGCCAATGGCGCTGAGCAGCCCCACAGGGACGAATTCGGTGGTATTGAACACAAACGCGGCCAGCGCCAGGGCGATGACCGGTTGCCAATTGGCTTGGGGGGTTGCGGCTGAAAGGCTCATTGACGGGCGGGGTACTCTGGCGATGATCAAGCGGCCACCCAGGACAAGCGCCGCCGCCGAGCATTCTATAGGTTTCTCGCGCGGCTGTTGATGCGGATCGTCGCCCGATGGCTTATGGCGACGTCATGGTAATGATGTAGTTGCCGGACTCAATGGGCTTGCCGGCGGTGTCTACCAGCAGATAGCGCTGGTCGTAATAGCGCCCCTCGCCGCTGTCTGCCACCAGCTGCACATGGGCCGCGTTGACGCTGGCCACCGGCGCCACATGGCGCACCTCGAAGCGGCTGCCGCGACTCACTCTGGCACAGCCGCGCAGTTCCATCACCGACCCGCTGCGCGCATTTGTCGCACACCCCGGCTCGACGATGGCGCCAGTGAACCTGATGGTGCCCTGCCCGACTGTCTGCGCCGCGCCGCAGGTGCTTGCCCACAGGCAAAGAAGGCCTGTCACTACCGCAAATCGACGAACGTTCATGCCGAGACTCCTTCTTGGGTTAGTAAGAAGTTAGTCGTCGGCGCAGCGGTTAACTTGAGCTTATTTGTCTGGGAATGAGAGGTGCATCACGGATCCACCTGCCCCATCAACTCGGGGATGCTTTCCGGGCGCTGGGCATATCGCTGAGCCAGCGCCGCGCACACCATCAGTTGGATCTGGTGAAACAGCATCAACGGTAAAATCAGCACGCCCATGCTCGCCCCGGCGAACAGCACCTGCGCCATCGGCACGCCGGTCGCCAGGCTTTTCTTGGAGCCGCAGAACAGGATGGTGATGCGGTCTTCCTGGCTGAAACCGAATGCCTTACCCAACAACGCGGACGCTACCAGCACCAACGCGAGCAATACGCAGCAGGCAACTACCAGACCGCCCAGTTGCCACAGCGGGATCTGATGCCAGATGCCCTCATTGACCGCTTCGCTGAATGCGCCGTAGACCACCAGCAGGATCGAGCCCTGGTCGACAAATTTCAGCCAGGCTTTGTTGCGCCCGACCCAGTCGCCGATCCAGCGGCGGGCGATTTGCCCGGCAATGAATGGCAGCAGCAACTGCACGCTGATCTTCAGGATCGCGTCGACGGTGGAGCCGCCATCGCCGTGTACGTTCAGCAGCAGCGCCACCAGCAGCGGGGTCAGGAAGATACCGAACAGGCTGGAAGCCGCCGCACTGCAAATCGCCGCCGGGATATTGCCGCGGGCCAGGGACGTGAAGGCAATCGCCGATTGCACAGTGGCCGGCAACGCGCACAGATAGAGCATGCCCATGTACAGCTCGGTGCCGATCAGCGGCGACAGCACCGGCTTGAGCGCCAGGCCCAGCAGCGGAAACAGCACAAAGGTCAGGCTGAACACCAACAAATGCAGGCGCCAGTGACCTGCACCGGCAACGATAGCCTGGCGCGACAGCTTGGCGCCGTGCAGGAAAAACAGCAACGCGATGGCCAGGTTGGTCACCCAGCCGAACGCCACGGCGGTCTGGCCGCTGGCCGGTAGCAGGGAGGCAAGGATCACCGTGGCGATCAGGGTCAGGGTGAAGTTATCGGGCAGAAAGCGCGGGCGGGTCATAAGCAAATCTTCCAGGGGTTGCCAAGAGCGTCCCGGCGACTCTAACGTAACGATCCTTTACCGACTAACGCCAATGAGCCAGTAAATGCCGCCAAAAGGACATGAAAAAACCGTGCGCCGCAGTGTGCCCGGGCTTTCCAGCCTGCCACGACCGGTATATGGGCGCACCGAATCCTTGCCCAATCGTGCGCTGACGCGACGGCACAGCCACCCGTGGGTGCAGTTGTCCTACGCGATTTCCGGGGTGCTGGAGATCCACACCAGCGTCGGCCGTTTCGTCGCGCCCCCGCAGCGCGCCGTCTGGATTCCGGCAGGCATGCCCCATCGGGTGTTCAGTTCGCCCCATACCGAAATGCGCAGCTTGTACCTCGATTGCAGCGTCACTGCCTGGGCGGCCGAACGGTGTCAGGTGCTGGAGGTGAGCAGTTTGTTGCGCGAGTTGATCCGTAATTTCAGCCAGGTGCCGGTGGAATATACCGAGGACGGGCCGGACGGACGCCTGGCTCAGGTACTACTCGATCAGCTCGCCGCCGCGCCACAGGTGGATTTGATGTTGCCACTGCCTCACGACCCACGGCTGCGACAGATCTACCGCAGCCTCAACCTGCATCCCGAGCAGCAGACGACGTTGGGCGAGTGGAGCCGCAAGCTGGAGGTGAGTGAAAAGACCCTGAGTCGGGTGTTCCTGAGTGACACCGGCCTGACGTTTCGCGCATGGCGCCAGCGCCTGCGACTGCTGAGCGCCCTGCCCGCCCTGGAACAAGGCGAGCGGGTGACGGATGTGGCATTGGGGTGTGGCTATGAATCGACCTCAGCGTTTATCAATGCGTTTCGTCAGCAGTTCGATTCCACCCCCGGTGAATTCTTCCGCTAACCCTCCCTCACGACGCAAATAATCCCCAAACTCACGCTCGGCTGGTATTGTGCCGCGCTTTGAAACACAGCAACCGACTGCGAGGAAATGGACGTTGAACACTGACGAAAAAATGACCGGGGACCTGTTCGAGGTCGATAAGCGCCTGTCACTCAAGCCCGTGGTGGACTTCAACGCCTACCTGCGCAGCGCGTTCGGCGATGGCCCCTGCACGTGCGTGCGTTGCGCTGCCAGTGGCGGTGACGAAAGCGGCTATGAGTTCCAGCACGCCTTCACTTTCGACGCCAAGCCAGTGCATCGCCGTTTCGCTTCGACGGCGGGCAGCGATGTGTTGATGGCGTTGAAAAAGGCATGGCTGTCGTACACCAAGGCCGAGTTGCCGCTCAGTGGCGTGCTGGTGCTGGACACGGTCAAGGAGTTTGTCGAGCCGCAGTTGCACAAGCGCCTGGCGCCGTTGTTCATGGCCAGTGGCTTGGTCAAGGATGTGGACGGCGAGTTGCGTATTCAGCCGCAAGCCATGGCCTGACATATCAAAATGCGCCTGTGCGCAGCCCATCAATGGTCGCCTCGACTCTGAGCGAGCAGATGGTCGACCACACTGCCCAGGCTGCCCACCTCATCGGCACCGTCGGCGCGGGCCTGGGCGTACCAACGCAACTGTTCGGTGGCACTGTTACCGCGCCGCAGCAGCGCTTGCAGCGTATCGAACAGCCGCGGCTCGCCCATGGCCTCTGCGGTGACACCGAACGTCTGGCGCGCGCATTGCAACCATTGTTCGGCGCTGCCCATGGCGCCGGTGTCGTTCAACGCAAAGTGGCCGCCCGCGCCATAGCGTTTGGCCTGCCAGCGATTTTCCTTGAGCAGCCAGCGCGTTTGCGCATTGAACCCGGCGCCGGGTCGCTCCAGGCCGCAGGCATGGGTGACCATGACGCGAAACAGCGTGGCAAGGGCCAGGGCATCCGCCAACCGCGGGCAGGCGTCGGTCATGCGCAGTTCGAGGGTTGGGTAACGCGCCGCCGGGCGGATACCCCACCAGCCGTTGCCATCGGCCTTGATTGCACCCATGCGATTCAGCAACGCGAGGTAGCGCAGGTATTCGTTCCAATCGGCGAAATGTTCCGGCACGCCCATGCGCGGCCATTCATCACAAGCGGCCTGGCGGTAGCTCATAAAGCCGCTGGGCGCGCCATCCCACAATGGCGAGGAGCAACTGAGCAGCAACAGCAGCGGCAGCCACGGTGAAACCTGGTTCATCACGGCGATGCGGTCATGGGTGTGCGGCACCTGCACGTGCACATGCAGCCCGCACAACACGCTGCGCCGTGCTACATACTGAATATCGTCGAACAACTGCTGGAAATGGGCTTGGTCAGTAGGTCGCTGTTCGCGCCAGTCGGCCAATGGATGGCTCCCCGCACACACCACGCCGAGGCCAAATTCACCCAGGCGCTGCGCCAGATTGCGGCGCACTGTCGCCAGGTAATCCGCGGCTTCAGCGCTGGCACTGAATACCGGTGACGCGACCTCGATCTGGCCCTGGAACATTTCATACGCAAAGCCCGCGCCGATCGCCTCGCGACAGGCCGCCAGCACCGCCGCCGAAGGCTCGCCGAGCATCCGGCGGGTGTGCAGATCAGTGATGAAGTATTCCTCTTCGATGCCGAAAGTGAGCATCGAGGGTCAACGCAGTCGGGTAACGGTGAGCGCAACCACCGCGATGCGCTCCACACGTTCATAGCCAGGTTTTTCCAGCTCCTCGCCGAAGACATCAGGATCCAGTTCGCGGTAGGTCCAGCCGTAGACATCACTGCCCAGCAACGGCTTGACCGCGTCAAGGAAAGGATCGCCACCGGCCACCATCGCCACTCCGGTATACAGCAACAGGCTGCCGCCCAGGGCCAGGCGTGCGAGGGACTCGCTGACGATGCGCACCGACAACTGCTCCCCCAACGCCCCGCCACCATGGCGATAGGCACGCTGGCGGTCATCGTTCATGTACGGCGGGTTGGCGACGATCAGGTCAAATTGCCCTTCGACGCTGGCCAGCACGTCACTGTGGTACACGCTGACATTATTCAACCCGGCCAGCTCGGCGTTCACGGCGGTCAGGCGCAGGGCACGCGGGTTGATGTCCACCGCCAGCACCTGGGTGTCATGCCAGGCCCGGGCAACCACCAAGGCACCGACACCGGCGCCACAGCCGATGTCCACCGCACGCTTGAGCGGTTCGAAACGCTGCTGCAAATGGGCTTCGATGACCTGGGCAAAACGGTAGCTGTCGGGGCCGAAGAACACCGCGTCCGCTTGCACCGTGGGATACGGCGAATGGGCGAACAGCAGATCGTCGAGGCTCGACCAACGCACCGTGCTGCGCCATAAGGCATCGTGCTTTTCGATCACATCGGCTTGCTGCAACTCTTCGCGAAACGCCTCGGGCAACAGGTCGTGGTCGAACGGCATCGACCAGCCGAATACGTCGCGCAGCGTCATCGCCAGCGGCGTCGCCAAACGCCGGTAGACGCGCTCATGGGTCAAGGGCGTCGGCGTAATGAAGCGGTAACCGCTTTCCTTCAACCCCCGGCCCAGGTTCAGCAAGGCGCGATCAGCGAGTTGTTGGGCAGACATAGGCACATTCCTTAGCGCAAACGCGCACGCAGTTGGATAAAGCGGCGGGTGGCGTACAAGCCTGCGGGGCTGCTGTGGCGCCGCGCCGACATCCATGGGATCAGCGCATTGAGCTGTTGCTCGTCGGGCAGATTCCACAGTGAATCGGCCAGGGCCTGGGTGTCAGGGTCCGCCGGGCATTGCTGCTCGCGGGCAAGTCGACTGCCGCGCCCCGGTCGAACCGGCGGAACGCGCTGGCCGCTGGCCCAGTCACCGGCGATCCAGTCATGCAGCAGCTGTTTTTCCGCCGCGCTGAATACCCCGAACATCGCCGCGCCGGCCCCCTCGATCAACTGCCAGAAACGGCTGTCGGCGGGGTCCTGGTTGCGCTTGATCCAGCCCTTGTCCTGCAAGGCGGTGAGGAAATCGCCGATCTGCCCCGGCTTGGCCAGCCATTGGTTGACGGTCTGGCCTTCGAAGCGGCAGTAGTCCGAGTGCATGTGCTGGCCGAAGGTGCGTTTGCGCTCAAGCATCGCAATCACTTCGTCGTGCAGGTTGAACTGCTGGATGACAGCCGTGGTACCCGGGCCAAGATCGTTGAGGCGATACCCAGCGGCGACGCGGCGGTAGAACGCTGCCCTGCCCTCGCCCAGCGGCAGCAACCCCAACACCGATTGCGCGGCCTTGCTGGCGTGGCCGCTGCTGGCGTTATCGATGGTCACGTGGAGGGTGAAGTAATAGGGGTCGATGCCCAGTTCGCTGAGTTCGTAAGCGGTGATCAGCAGGTGCAGCGGCAACTGTTCGTAGCCCAGGTTGTAGCCGATGACTTCCGGCAGGAATTGGTCGGCGCACAGGCCCAGGGCCAGTTGCAGCGCACCTTGCAGGTAGTGCTCATCCTCAAGGCCGGCGTCGCTGTCGGCATCGTGGTCGCTGAGCAACTTGCGATAGATCACCACGTGGTTCTGCGCGGCTTCACCGTCGCCCAATTCTTCCAGATAGGTAGTGAGCAAGCCGTCGAAGCGCTGGTCTTGCCAATAGCGCAGCAGGCCATAGAGCCAGGCGCCATCCACCTGTTTGGTCGGCGCCACTCGCTGCAGGACATACAACGCGTGGGCTTTGTTGTGAAAATAGCGCCGTGGCCGGCCTTGCTGGCGCTGCTCAAGGTAGTCGGCATAGGCCTGGGCCACAACGGCGCAGCGCTGTTCGACCCAGGCCGTCAGGTGTTCGGGCGACTCAGGCAAGTCGCAGTCGGTTTCCTCTACCTGGGCCAATTGATCTTGCAGGTAGTCATGCGCCAGTTCGGCGGCGTCTGGCGTTTCGCCGTACAGCTGTCGATACACCCGTTGATGATGGCCCTGGACCGAGTCGGTGAGAGAGGCCGGCTGGCCCGACAGCGCTGTAAGGAGTGTCATGATGGCAGTTTCCGCAAAGTCCGTTACAACGGGCCTCCCACAAGGTGGCCCCGCAAGAGCGCTCAACTTCACGCGCTTCTAGAATGCAGAGCGTCGGGGCGTGCGGAAAATTCAAATGAGGTTATGAAGGGGGGGATAAGCGGTCGCAGTAAAGGCGCTCGCTGATGAAATACGAAGGCGGGAGGCTCAGGGATATTCTTGCCTGGCGTGCAATACGTTGACTATTTCGATCCGCTCGGCAGTCACTCTATACACCAGCACATAATTGGGATGTACAACCACCTCACGAGTACCTGGCACCCGGCCGCACGGATACAGATAGGGGTGCTCAGCCAGTGGTAGAGGCGCGCCTTCCAGGCGGGTCTTGATGCGTCGTGCAGCGCCGGGGCTTTCTGCTGCGATAAAAGTCACGATATCAATCAGGTCGCCGATGGCTTCGTCAAGCCAAACAAACGGCCAACATCAAGCCTTGGCCCGCTGCTCAAGCTCTGCTTGCAGAATAATCGCCTCAACTCGTGCCATGACCTCGTCATGAGGTACACCGGGGCCGGGGTTGGCCAAGCTTTTTTCGACTTTTTTACGAAACCAGAGATCATGACTACTCGCCTGCTCTTCGGTTTCAAACTCGGAAACAATTGGGGAAAGTTGAACATCCATCAGATAACCTCCTGTATGAATGTTCAGCAGTTTAGTCGCAACCTGGCGGGCTGTCTCGAACCACCGGATGAAATGCAGGGCGTCGCACTTCAAGCTTCAAACAAAACGGCACGTAAACGTGCCGTTGCGTCGTACTCACTCAGCGCTGTTACTTGCGCGCCGCCTCCCACTGCTTGAGCAGATCGTTGTAGTTCACGGTTTCGCCCTTGGGCTTCTCGTTTGCCAGTTTCGGCTTCGGCGCGCCCGGCTGGTCGAACCAGTATTGCGCGTCACGCTCGGGGTTCATTTTCGGGCCGCACACCGGTTGCACCTTGGAGCGTTCCAGGCGCGTCATGATCGCGTCCTGCTCCTTGGCCAGATTGTCCAGCGCCTGTTGCGGGGTTTTCTCGCCGCTGGCGGCGGCGGCGATGTTGCTCCACCACAATTGCGCCAGGCGTGGGTAGTCCGGCACGTTGGTGCCGGTTGGCGACCACTCGGTGCGCGCCGGGCTGCGGTAGAACTCCACCAGGCCGCCGAGTTTGGGCGCCATGTCGGTCATGGCCTGGGAGTTGATATCCGACTCACGAATCGGCGTCAGACCGACGATGGTTTTCTTCAGCGACACGGTTTTCGAGGTCACGAACTGCGCGTACAGCCAGGCCGCGAGTTTCTGCTTCTCAGGCGTGGACTTGAGGAAGGTCCAGGAGCCTACGTCCTGATAGCCCTTCTTCATGCCTTTTTCCCAGTACGGCCCGACCGGCGACGGCGCCATGCGCCATTTCGGCGTACCGTCGGCATTCACCACCGGCAAGCCCGGCTTGACCATGTCGGCGGTAAACGCGGTGTACCAGAAGATCTGCTGGGCAATGTTGCCCTGGGACGGCACCGGGCCGGATTCGGAGAAGGTCATGCCCGCCGCTTCCGGCGGCGCGTAGGCTTTCATCCAATCCACATATTTTTGTGTGGCGAACACCGCCGCCGGGCCGTTGGTGTCGCCGCCGCGGGTCACGCTGGAACCCACCGGGTGGCAGTCCTCCACACGAATGCCCCACTCGTCCACCGGCAAGCCGTTGGGCAAGCCCTTGTCACCGCCGCCGGCCATGGAGAACCACGCATCGGTAAAGCGCCAGCCCAGGGACGGGTCTTTCTTGCCGTAGTCCATGTGCCCGTAGATGCGCTTGCCGTCGATTTCCTTGACGTCTTCGCTGAAGAATTTGGCGATGTCTTCATAGGCCGACCAGTTCACCGGTACGCCGAGGTCGTAGCCGTATTTTTCCTTGAACTTGGCTTTCAGCTCCGGGCGTTCGAACCAGTCGGCGCGGAACCAGTAGAGGTTGGCGAACTGCTGGTCGGGCAATTGGTAGATCTTGCCGTCCGGTGCGGTGGTGAAGGACAGGCCGATAAAGTCCTTGAGGTCCAGGGTTGGCGAGGTGAAGTCCTTGCCTTCGTTGGCCATCAGGTCGGTGATGGATTCAGTCTTGCCATAGCGAAAGTGCGTACCGATCAAGTCGGAATCGTTGACCCAGCCATCATAGATATTCTTGTCGGACTGCATCTGGGTTTGCAGCTTCTCCACCACGTCGCCTTCCTGCAGCAGGTCGTGGGTCAGCTTGATGCCGGTGATTTCACTGAACGCCTTGGCCAGTACCTTGGATTCGTACTCGTGGGTGGTGAGGGTTTCCGACACCACGTTGATCTTCATCCCACGGAAGGGCTCCGACGCCTTGATAAACCACTTCAACTCCTCAAGCTGTTGGGCTTCGGTGAGGGTCGAGGGTTTGAACTCGCTGCCGATCCATTTTTTCGCGGCATCTTCATACGCATCGGCCCAGGCCGAAGCGCTCAAACCGCTGAGGGCCAGTACGGCGGCCAATGAAATGCTATGTCGCAGCTTATTGTTTTTATTCAACATAGAGACCTCCTGGTTGTTTATTCATAAGGGCACTAGCCCCAACGCATCACACTCAACAGCCATACCAGGGAGAGCGCGGACGCCACCCAGATGCTCCAGTCGGTAACGCCGATCACCAGCAAATGCAGGTAGGCGCTGCCGAGAAGTCCGATAAACAAGCGATCACCACGAGTGGTACTGATCGGTAGAAAACCGCGCCGGGCGATGCTCGGCGAGCGCAGTTCCCAGGTGGTCATGCCCGCCAGGATCAGCGCGATGCCGCCAAAGAACAGCGCAGTGGGGGTGGTCCAGGCCATCCATTCCATCATCGATTCCTCTAGACCCGGCCCAGGGCGAAGCCCTTGGCCACGTGGTTGCGAACAAACCAGATCACCAGCATGCCCGGCAGGATCGTCAACACCCCCGCCGCTGCCAGCACGCCCCAGTCAATGCCCGAGGCCGAGACCGTACGGGTCATCACCGCCGCGATGGGCTTGGCGTTGACTGAGGTCAAGGTGCGCGCCAACAGCAGCTCGACCCAGGAAAACATAAAGCAGAAAAACGCCGTGACGCCGATGCCGGAGCCAATCAGCGGGATAAAAATCTTCACAAAGAACTTGGGAAAACTATAGCCATCGATGTAGGCGGTTTCGTCGATTTCCTTGGGCACGCCGGACATGAAGCCTTCAAGGATCCACACCGCCAACGGCACGTTGAACAGGCAGTGAGCCAGGGCCACGGCGATGTGCGTATCGAACAGGCCGATGGAGGAATACAGCTGGAAAAACGGCAGCAGAAACACCGCCGGCGGCGCCATGCGGTTGGTCAGCAGCCAGAAGAACAGGTGCTTGTCACCCAGGAAGCGGTAGCGCGAGAACGCATAGGCTGCCGGCAGCGCCACGCTCAGAGAGATCACCGTGTTCAGGCTCACGTAGTACAGCGAGTTGAGGTAGCCGGTGTACCAGCTTGGGTCGGTGAAGATCACCTTGTAGTTGGCCAGGGTGAACTCCTGGGGAAACAGGGTCAGGCCGCCGAGGATTTCGGTGTTGCTCTTGAACGACATGTTCAACAGCCAGTAGATCGGCACCAGCAGGAACAGGATATAAATCAGTAACGGAATAAGCTTGCGCTTGCTCATGTTGGCGGCCTCAGCGGTTGGCGTCGGAATGGGTCATGGCGGTGTAGAACAGCCAGGACACCAACAGGATGATCAGGAAGTACACCAGGGAAAACGCCGCCGCCGGGCCCAGGTCGAATTGGCCTACGGCCATCTGGGTGAGCGTCTGACTCAAGAAGGTGGTGGCGTTCCCCGGCCCGCCGCCAGTGAGGACGAAGGGCTCGGTGTAGATCATGAAACTGTCCATGAACCGCAGCATCACCGCGATCAGCAACACGCTTTTCATCTTCGGCAATTGAATATGCCGGAACACCGCCCAGGCCGAGGCCCGATCAATCCGTGCGGCCTGGTAGTACACATCGGGAATTGCGCGCAAGCCGGAGTAGCACAGCAGCGCCACCAATGAGGTCCAGTGCCATACGTCCATCACCAGCACGGTGACCCAGGCGTCCATGGTGTTAGCCGCATAGTTGTAGCTGATGCCCATGGCGTTGAGGGTCGAACCCAGCAGGCCGATGTCGGCACGGCCAAAGATCTGCCAGATGGTGCCGACCACGTTCCATGGAATCAGCAGCGGAATGGCGAGGATAATCAGCACCAGTGATGACCAGCGTCCTTTGGTCGGCATGGTCAAGGCGATGGCGATGCCCAGCGGGATTTCAATCAGCAGCACACAGGCCGAGTAGATGAACTGGCGCAGCAACGAGTCGTGCAGGCGCGGATCGAGCAGCACCTGCTTGTACCAGTCGGCCCCGACGAAGTAGCGGCTGGACTGGTCGAAAATATCCTGCACCGAGTAATTGACCACGGTCATCATCGGGATCACCGCACTGAACGCCACCAGCAGGAACACCGGCAACACCAGCCACCAGGCCTTGTTGTTCTGCACCTTGTTCATGGCGCCACCTCCAGCAGGTAATCGTCGGCGTAGAGCATCAGCCATTGCGCGGGGAAGCTGATGGACGCCCTGCCCTCCGGCACCGGTTTGTCTTCGGCCAGGCGCACTTTGAGCGTGGCGCCGTCGAGGTTGAGGGTCATGATCTTGTAGGTGCCCAAGTCCTCCACATGCGTGACGTCGGCTTGCAGGGCGTCAGGGTTGTGGTCGTCCCATACATGGATAAATTCCGGGCGGATGCCGACCTGGAGCTTTTTGTAGTCGGTAGCATTGATGCGTTGCTGCAACGCCTGCGACAGCGGCAGAAAGGTATTGGCAAACCCCACACCACCCGCCCTGGCCTGCACCTCGATCAGATTCATCCCTGGGCTGCCGATGAAATAGCCGACAAAGGTATGACTCGGCCGCTCGAACAATTCACGCGGGGTGCCGAACTGCACAATCTGCCCGCCGTACATCACCGCGATCTTGTCGGCGAAAGTGGAGGCTTCCAGTTGGTCATGGGTGACGTAGACCATGGTGATATTGAACTGCTCATGGATCTGCTTGAGCTTGCGCCGCAGTTTCCATTTCAGATGCGGGTCGATCACCGTCAGCGGCTCGTCGAACAGGATCGCCGACACGTCATCACGCACCAGACCACGGCCCATGGAGACTTTCTGTTTTTCGTCGGCGGTGAGGTTGCGGGCCTTTTTGCTCAGCAGGGTTTGCAGGTCCAGCACTTCGGCAATTTCCTGCACCTTGCTGTGAATTTTCGCCTCGGCCATGCCCTGGTTTCGCAGCGGGAAGGCCAGGTTATCGAACACTGTCATGGTGTCGTACACCACCGGGAATTGGAACACCTGGGCAATGTTGCGTTTCTCCGGCGTGAGGTCGTTGACCACCTGGGTATCGAACAGCACCTGGCCCTCAGAGGGGCTGAGCAGGCCGGAGATGATATTGAGCAGCGTGGATTTGCCGCAGCCCGACGGCCCGAGCAACGCGTACGCACCGCCCTGCTCCCACACATGGTTCATTTCCCGAATGGCGTAGTCCTCAGGCCCTTTTGGCGTGGGGCTATAGCTATGGGCGAGGTTACGCAAATGGATCTCGGCCATCAGGCAACCCTCGCGACACGGCGCCCGGGGGCCTGGACCAAACGGCCCTGGCCATCGAACACAAACAGTTTATGGGTGGGGATATACACGCGGATCGGCGCGTCCACATCGTACTCATGCACCCCCGGCAGGTGCAGCACCAGCAGGAAGTGCTCGCTGCGCACATGCAGGAAGGTTTCCGAGCCGCTGATCTCGGCGACTTCCACGGTCACCGCCAGCTCCAGGTCATCGTCATTGCTCGGTACCAGGCTGATATGGCTGGGACGCACGCCGAAACGGAACTCGCCCTCGCCGATGGGGCGCAGGTCGACGTTGAGCGGGAAATGCACGAAATTGGCGAAGCTCACTTCGTTGCCGCTGATGCGCCCTGGCATCAGGTTGATCGGCGGTTCGGAGAACAGCTCGGCGGCCAGCACGGTTTGCGGCTGGTGATAGACCTCGGCGGCCTTGCCGCTCTGGATCACCCGGCCTTCGTGAAGAATGGTGGTGGTGCCACCCAGGGCCAGGGCCTCGTTGGGTTCGGTGGTGGCGTAAATGGCGATGGTGTGGCGCGCCTTGAACAGTTCGCGCATTTCCTGACGCAGCTCTTCGCGCAGTTTGTAGTCCAGGTTGACCAGGGGCTCATCGAACAGAATCAGTTCGGCGTCTTTGACCAGGGCGCGGGCCATGGCGGTGCGCTGCTGCTGGCCACCGGACAGTTCCAGCGGGTGGCGTTGCAGGAACTTCTCGATGCGCAGCATCCTGGCGGTTTCCAGCACCTTGCTCTGGATCAGCTCGTTGGACACACCGGCCTGGCGCAACGGCGAGGCGATGTTCTCGAATACGGTCATGGTGGGATAGTTGATGAACTGCTGGTAGACCATCGACACATTGCGCAGGCGTACCGGCTTTTGCGTAACGTCTACGCCGTTCATCAGGATGCGCCCGCTGCCGGGCTTGTCCAGACCGGCCATCAGGCGCATCAGACTGGTTTTGCCGGACAGGGTGCGACCGAGCAAGACGTTGAAAGAGCCGGCTTCAAAACGCAGGTTGGCGTCGTCGATCCAGGTTTGGCCGTCGACAACGCGGGAGACATGTTCCAGGGTCAATGACATGACACGACCTTTTTATTATTGGAATGAATCTGGCCAGGTGTCAGAGCGAGTTTCGTGCCAAAACTGCAAGCGCTTGATGCATAAGGAAATGGGTTAATCGGGATGTTCAGGAGTGAACAAAGTGGCTGAACAACTGAACACTTTCGGGGTTGACAATGAACAGTTCTGAACAACACTGTTCGAACCCGGTTCAAGCCTCACATAGGACAAATGTGGGAGGGGGCTTGCCCCCGATGGCGAAGTGTCAGCCAGCATTTCTGTCACTGATATACCGCTATCGGGAGCAAGTCGAATCGTCGCACCGCCCCTCCCACACTTGAACCCATTTCAATGGTTGAATGTGCACATCCAATAACAATAAAAATGAAGGTCGCACCATGGCCGAACCACTGGCACACGACACCCTTATCCAGGAATCCTGGCGACGTTGCCGCGCCTTCGGCCTGGACCACCAGAGCACGCCAAGCTTTGACCAACTGCCCGCCGAAGGCATCAGTCAACTCCTGGAAAGCCAGCATTCACTGGTGCAGACCACGCACCAGGAAGTACTGCCCTACTATGAAAACATCCTCAGCAACTCCAACTGCCTGATCATGCTGGCTGACAATCAGGGCCAGGTGCTGACGTCGTGGGGCACCCAGCGGTTTATCGAACCCAAGCTGGCCCGTGGCTTCAGCCCCGGCGCCAGCTGGATGGAACGTGCCAGCGGCACCAATGCCATCGGCACCGCGCTGGCCTGCGCCCAGGCCGTGCATATCGAGCACGATGAGCACTTCCTCAAGGCCAACCGTTTCATGACCGGTTCGGCGGCGCCTATCTTCGACGCCCAGCGCGAAATCATCGCGGTGCTGGATGTATCCAGCGACAGCTACCTGCCGCCCTCCCATACCCTGGGCATGGTCAAAATGATGAGTCAGACCGTGGAAAACCGGCTGATCCTCAACCTGTTCCGCGGCGAACATTTCCAACTGACCTTCAACACCGGCTTGAGCAACCTCGACAGCCAGTGGGCCGGCCTGCTGATCTTTGATGAAAGTGGCCAGGTACTATCAGCCAATCGACGTGCGGATAACCTGGTGGGCATCAGCCTGTCTCGGGTGATGATCGACAGTCTGTTCAAGGTGTCTTTACTGGAGTTGCTCAACCAGCCCGAAGGGTTGCCCTTTGCGTTGCAGGCGGCTGGGCGCAACCGCTTCCAGTGCCTGTTGAAGCGCCCCAGGCAAATGCCGGTGCAGGCCCGGGTGTTCAGCCAACCGCCGCCAGCGCCGACCTCGATCAACCTCAAGACCCTGCATTTTGGCGATGTGCGCATGGAGAAAGCGGTGCGCCAGGCCGAACGTCTGCTGGAAAAGGACATTCCATTGCTGATTCACGGCGAGACCGGGGTGGGCAAAGAGGTGTTCGTCAAAGCCCTGCATCAGGCCAGCTCGCGCAGCCGACAGGCATTGATCGCTGTGAACTGTGCGGCGATTCCGGCTGAGCTGGTGGAATCGGAACTGTTCGGCTACGAAAAAGGCGCCTTCACCGGCGCCAATCAGAAAGGCAGCATTGGCCTGATTCGCAAGGCGGACAAGGGCACGCTGTTTCTCGACGAGATCGGTGATATGCCGTTGCCGACCCAGGCCCGCCTGTTGCGGGTGTTGCAGGAGCGCTGTGTGCAACCGGTGGGCAGCAGTGAGGTGTTCCCGGTGGATTTGCGCATCATCTCGGCGACCAACCGCGCACTGCGCGAGTTGGTGCAGGCCGGGCGCTTTCGCGAGGATTTGTACTACCGCATCGGCGGCCTGACGCTGGAGTTGCCGCCATTGCGCGAGCGCACCGACAAGCAAGCGTTGTTCCAGCAACTGTGGCAGCAACATCGCGAGCCGAACCAGTGGGCCGGGCTGAGTGCCGAGGTGCTGGGGTTATTCGAGCAACATCCGTGGCCGGGCAACTTGCGTCAGGTGAGCAGCGTGTTGCAGGTGGCGCTGGCGATGGCCGAGGAGCAGCCGATCCGCGCAGAACATCTGCCCGATGATTTTTTTACCGATTTGAAGCAAACGGCGCCGCTGCCCACCTGCGAGCGCCTGGATGAAAACCTTGACCTCAACCAACGCCTGCAAGCCGTGGGCGGCAATATTTCCCACCTTGCGCGGGAGTTGGGAGTGAGCCGCAACACCCTGTACAAGCGCCTGCGCCAACACGAAGGTTGATTTAACGCCAGCTCCACGACACGCCGGTGTAGATACCACGCCCATCGGCAGGGGTAGAACGTGCTGCGTCCACGCCTTTGTCGTCGTACCCCGGCGTAACGGTATTGGCATAGCGACGGTTGGTCAGGTTGCGCAGATCGACCCAGGCTTGCCAGTCTTGCTTGGGCGCGTCATAGCCGAACGTGGCGCCGAGGGTGGTGTAGGCCGCGGCGTAGTAGGAATTGGCGTAGTCCACCGCTACCCGCGAGGCATGTTCGGTGTTGAGGCTGGTGTAGAAGCCCGTCGGGTGGCTGTAGCGCACCTGCGCCTGATAGTAATGCTTGGGGATGCCGGGCAAAGTGTTGTCGCCGAAACGGTCATCGTCACGGTAGTGGAAATCGCTGAAGGTATAGGCCTGGCGCAGGTCGAGCTTGCCGTTGCGGCCGCCGTCCCATAGCGGGCTGAGCAGGCTCAGTTCCACGCCCTGGTGCACGGTGGGGCTGGCGTTGGATTCGGCGATGATCGCGCTGCTGTTGGCAGTCTGGGCCTGGGTTTCCACGGAAAGCAGTTCGTGGCGTACTTCAGAGCGGTAGAGGGCCAGGTCCCACTGGCCGAGCCACGCTTCGCCGCGCCCGCCGATTTCCAGGGTGGTGGCGGTCTGATTGCGTAACTTCACACCTTCGCGCTGTAGCCCCGTGGCCGCGCCGTTGCCCGGACCGAAGTATTTGTTGGAACCCCAGATCATCGACCAGGCGTGCGGCGGCTCTACCGAGCGGCTCAGGTTGGCGTATACCTGCAATTGCGGGGTGAAGTCGTAACGCAGGCCGATGCGCGGTGCGTAGTCCCAGTCATGTTGACTGAGCGGCGCCTGGCCATCGGGGTAAGTCACCTGGGTTTCGCGGCGGGTGTAGATCGCGGCAAGGCCGGTGGTGAGCCACAGATCCTCCAGCAGTTCCAGCTCATTGCCTACATGCAGCACGGTGTCGGAGCCCAGGTAGCTGTAGTCGCGGGTTTTGGTCCCGGGCGCGTAGATTGCGGTGTTGCCTGCGGGGATGCGTACATATTCCGACGCGCCATTATTGGGCATCGCCTGGGTGGTACGCAGGCCGACGGTGGTTTTGCTGGCATGGCCGAACAGGCTGTCCTGACGGATGTAGTTCAGGGTGCCGCTGATATCGGTATAGGCGACCTTGAGGCGGTTGGTGCCCTCGCGCAGATCCATCGGGTAGTCGTGATAGGCCAGCCCGACTTCCACTCGGGCGTTGTCGTCCAGTTGCAAGGTGGTCTTGTTGGCGATCCAGGTAGAGCCCGGTTGCAGGCGTTTTGAATCGCGGGCGGCGTTGAGGCTGTTGGCGGCACGCGGGTCATGGCTGATCTGGTAGCGCGTGAGCTTGCCGGGGGAATCGTTGGTGGTTTCGCGGTAGCGCAGGTAGAAGCGCGTTTCCAGATCCGGGTTGGAGCGGTAGCCAAAGTTGGCGGCGATGCCCTTGCCGGTTCCGGCGCTCTGGTGCTGGTAGCCGTCGGACTCGGAGTCGGTGAGGCTGATGTAGTAATCGGCATCGCCCAACACCTGGCCGGAACTGACCTCCCGCTGGGCATAGCCGCGGCTACCGACCTCATAGCGCACTTGCAGCTTGGGCGCGTCGTAGCCGGTGTGGGTCACGTAATTGACCGAACCACCCAGGGCCAACGCGCCCTGATCGAAGCCATTGGCGCCCCGCAGCACTTCCACGCGGCTTTGCCACAACGGGTCCTTGAGCTCATAAGGTGTACCGCCCGGGCCCGTGAGCGGCAGACCGTCGAACATTTCATACAGGCCGGACGCGTGGGCACCCGGGCTGCGATTCAGGCCCGAACCGCGAATGGACAGCTTCACGCCTTCGTTATTCGCCGCCTTGGCGTACACCCCGGCCTGGTACTTGAACACATCTTCGTTACTGCTCACCCGCCCCTGTTGCACGCTGCTCATATCGATGTAATTGCTGCCGCCGGGCACGCGTTGTAGCTGTGCCTGGGCGATTTCGCCGGCACTGGCTTCAGTGGTGGTGACTTCGACTGGCGCCAGTTGCAGGCCTTCGGCCTGTACCAGCGAGCTGAGAGTCAGGGCGGCAAAAAGAAAGGGCGGGTGGCGCAGCAGCATTGGGGCGGGTCCTTGGAATTACGGAACGTGGCAGGCCAGGCCCACCACGCGAACAGTGATGGGAAGGCAGGCACGCCCGTCAGGTCACGCCTTATTGACGAACCATGGCACCGGCAAAACAGTACCGGGCAGGTTTCAGCCGTCCGGCTCCGCCAATTCCCGCATCAGATCATCCGCATCGGAACCCGGCGCAAAGCGGAAACCGTACATTTCATCGGTAGCCAGAATCTCGCCCAGGGCATCCAGTAACTGGGCTTGCGAGGGTGAGTTGCGCAGCAGCGTGTGCGCCGGCAACAGCAACTCGGCAGAGACGCCTTGAGCAGTCGCGGCGTCGATCACCGCGAACAGGATAAACCGCAAACGTATTTCGCGATCCGTGGGCCAAACCGTTTTTCGTTTACCCAAGGGAGGGCCTCGTGTTTAAGAAAAATCCGAGGCTATTGCTCGCAGGCAAGGGTTTCAAGCAGCGAGAGGCAAGATAGGCACCTTCCTACAGCAGAAAGGGAAACACCCCACTGATTGTTCGATGGATGCGCCTCACTGCACCGGCAGGAAGTTCATCAGCAATAAACTTTGCGCGTAATTGAGGCCAATGCGTCGGTAACGCTCATCAAGGATTTGGGTAAGCAAGTCCAGGCGCGCAACGATCTTGCCAAACTCAACGGCAAAACTGAGGTTACTGCCCTCCTCCGATATTTCATTGGAGAACAACAGCAATACACCGTTGGCATCCTGGCGCTGGCTGAGCAGCCAGGTGGCCTTTTCGATATTGCGCGCCGCATTGCTGACAAACTGGGGGTTAATCGAGTCGGTCACATAAAACTGCGTACGCCCGCCGTGGGCGGTCACGAGCATGCTGCCAATCGCATAGATGAACGCGCCGACGCGGTCGCCGCGAAAGTCGGGGCTCAGGGAGTAGCTCAGGGCGGCCAGATCACGCCGGTCTCCCAGTGCGGGCAAGGGTTGACGGTTTTCGATGGCCTGGCGAATGACCCGAGCGGCGCTCACCGCATCCGGATAGCCCGACTGACGCCACTGGCTGGGGTTGCGCAGGTAAAGCTTGCTCATCAGCAGGTAGAGGCTTTGCAGGTTGTCGCGCATCCCCAGGGTGGCCATGCGATCGACACTGGTCTGGAAGAACTCATCGGGCTTGCCATCGCTGAATTGCCTGGCGATATCGCGGCCCTGCTGCTGACTACAACCCACTGCGCAGAGCGCGAGCAGCGCAGCCAGCAACAGCGGCCATAGAGAGGTAAAAACAGTTGACGTTCGATCCATCGGCACCGGGTCTGATTCTGTGGGCCACGTGCGGGAGTCGAGTGGCCGGGACAGGGGTAGATCAGCAAAATGGAAAAAAGTGCAGCGGTGCGGGTCAGATAAGCATAGGACTACAGGCGCTGATCTGACCCGGCACTTGATGGCCGGATGCGCTAAAGCACTATCGTGGCAAGCATCCCCAAGGCGCCCAGGCAAAACCCGACCAACGCGCCGCGCCCAGGCGCTTCATGAAACAGCGACCAAACCACCATAGGCTCAAGCAGCAACAAGGACGTGACCGAAACCACGGTGACAATCCAGATATCACCCACCGCCCTGTGACGCTGGCAAACAAAAGTTGCGTCAGCGGCAACTACAATCCCCCAGGCGCAGGTGGATACCAACAACCAGCACCAACAGAACGTGAACAAGGCTGCGGATGCGATCAATGCGATTGGCGGCCTGTTCAAATAACCCGAGACAAAGCCCCGGATTTACGGGGCTTTTGGCGCCTTGCTGCAAAGGTCTGCCGCACGCACACGGCCCATGCTAACTAAGCGCCGTGTCCAGAAATATCATCACCGCAAGGCCCAATATCAACCAGCGTACGAGCGGCATTCATATCATCACTGGAAGTTCAACTCTGTGCAAACCACAGGCGTAGTGCGAAGTGTACGCAGCCCCAAAAGCACAACCACAACCATGAGCAAGCCCGCGACAATCGCCACACCAAATCCTGCCTGTGCGCCATAGATGTCAATGACCAACCCCGCCAACACGCCACCGAGCGCGACACCGATACTGATGCCTGTAGTCATCCATGTAAGCCCCTCAGTGATCCGGGATGGTGGAACAATGATCGTACCAAGATTCATGACAACTACCATTGTTGGCGCGAAGGACATTCCGGCCACAAACAGCATTGCACTAAGGATGTAGACGTTCGGTGAAAGAATAGGCAACACGGAAGTGACCGCCGTTATCAACACTCCGATGAAAAATTGCTTTTCAATCGGCAAAGAGATTCTCAGTGCACCGAATGTGAGGCCCGCGATCATTGAACCAAGCGCATAGGCCGCCAGGATGAAGCTGGCGGAGGCAGGCCAGCCCTGCGCGTTGGCGAAGGCAACAACCGCCACGTCGACCGATCCGCCGATTACACCCATTGCCAAAAGTGCCAGCACAATGGTGCGGACGCCGGGGATAAGCAGAGTCGAGCTTGCGTTACGCCTGATGCCCACGACTACTTTCGGTTCAGTCTGGCGCTGCATGAGAAAAGCAGTAACGCCGACGATCAGCAACAGCACCGCGACAAGCGGTCCGGCTTCGGCAAAAAAACTCACGCTCAAACCAATGGCAAGGGGCGGGCCGACGATAAAGGCAAGTTCGGTCAGAACCGTGTCTAGAGAGAAGGCCGTATGTAACTGCGGCTTGCCACGGAAAAGCTCTGTCCAGCGGGCTCTGATCATCGCAGGCATGCTCGGCATCGTGCCTGCCAACGCTGCCAGAACGAATAGCAGTGAGGCTGGGGCACTCATGTAGACGGCGAGTATCAACGCCAATAACATACCAATACTGAAAGCCGTCACGTAGGGTAGAACCCGACGTTGGCCGCGCTGATCCACAAGTTTCGAGATTTGCGGACCAATCAGGGCATTCGCCAGAGTGAATGTACCGGCCACCGAACCCGCCAGCCAGTAAAGCCCTGTCTGCTGCACCAGCATGGTAATGATGCCGATGCCGATCATTGCCTGCGGCAGGCGGGCAATGGAGCTCGCTACGACTAATCCCATGACGCCCGGGGTAGTCAAAAGTTCGCGATAGGGATTCGCCATGATTGCTCCTTTTCATAAGGTAATGCTGATGAACGCGCCGCCGCATGTGACACATGCGGATTCGGCCTTCATCAACACTGATGGGTTATTTGCTCGTGCATGCAAGTGGGCAGCGGCGCGCCCACTCGCGTGTAGAGGGGCGAAAAGCGCTACAACAGCGCTCGATTCAAGGCGGCGGCCAAATGCGTGCGATTATTGAAGTCCTCCATCATCGAGACGTGCCCGCCTGGAATCGCAACCGAACTGATCGCCCAGTCAGGCAACAGCTCGCGCCACCCGCCCACCCTGCCAACCTGCGATAAAGCACCGGCCTCTGGTTCAGTCGCGAAAAAATGATGGAGATTGACCGGTAACGGCGCGGGTTTGTAGGCACGGGCAATCTGCGAAAAATGATAAATGCCGTGCCATTTGGCTGTTTCCAGCGCAACGTCTGCATTGACATCATAGCCACCCAAATCCTGGGCCTTTGTGATCAGCTCGGATATCTCCTGCCCTTCATCCAGCACATCGAACTTGTATCGCTCCGATTCCGAGGCAACCGCTTTCACATGCTCAATAAAGTAGCGTCTGATGCCATGGTTTTTATAGGGCAACTTATGCGGAGCAGGAACATCGATGAAACCTAGAAACTCAATGCTGGCCCCCTTTGCTGTCAGCGCTTGGGCGATGGCATAGGCGAGAATCCCACCAGAAGAATACCCGGCAATGCGATACGGCCCTTCAGGCTGTATCGCCTGCATAAGCGGAATCATCCTTTCGGCCATATTTTCCAATGAGTGCGGCAAAGGATCACCGATAGCAGCCCACGGCAATGCGTAGACCGGACAGCTGGAGCGGATTTGCTGGGCAAGCGAAACAGCATACGAATAATCGGCTAACCCCGAGGGCACGAAAAACACCGGGCACTCAGCCCCGCCCGCGCGCACGGTAATTACCCCGACCTGCGGAACGGGCACAGGAGACTGTGCGATCTGAACGGCAAGGTTGGCCAATCGAGGGTGTTGAAAAATATCGCCAAGCGAGCATTCCAAACCATAATTTCTGATCTTCTGCATCATCTGAACAGCCATGAGCGAATGACCGCCGAGTGCGAAGAAGTTGTCCTGTCGACCGATGCGCTCAAGTCCAAGCAAGCCTGACCAAAGTGCTGCCAGGATAGTCTCCGTCTCACCTCGCGGCGACTCATACGCCGCGTGGGCAAAGGCCTCATCTCCAGGAGCAGGCAAGGCCCGCCGGTCAAGCTTGCCATTGGGGGTCAGCGGCAAACATTCAATCAACACAAAGGCTGACGGCACCATGTAGTCGGGTAGGCGCTCACTTAAATAATCTCTCAGTCGTCCTGCTATCGGCAGATTCGCGTCCGTGGCGGCATCAGGGATGCAGATATCATCTTTGGAGACCGCCGGCTGCGTCACTACATATGCGATCAGGCGTTTGTCCAGGTCCACACCTTGCACGTCCACCACCGCCTCGCGGATGGAAGGGTGCGTGGCCAGCCTGGCAGCGATTTCACCCGGCTCGATCCGCAAGCCGCGAATCTTGACCTGGTCGTCATTACGTCCCAAAAACACCAGATTTCCATTGGCCTGGTAACGAGCCAAGTCACCTGTCCTATACATACGCGCGTCGGGAGTAGCGGAAAAAGGATCAGGCAAGAAACGCTCATCCGTCAGTTCGACCAGGTTCAGATACCCACGCGCAACTCCCCTACCTCCAATGTAAATCTCACCGACCGCTCCCAGTGGAACAGGCGTGCCGTCGCCATCCAGAAGGTAAATGCAGGCGTTAGAAATCGAGCGGCCTATAGGAACCGGATCAACGTCATCCAAGGAACAATGATGGACCGCCGCCCAGACCGTCGCCTCAGTCGGGCCATATTCATTGAATAACTCAACCGCCGGAAAGGCTGAAGCCACCTCCTGGACCAACTGCCCAGGACAGGCTTCACCCGCCACTATCACCTGACGCAATTGTGCATATCCACTTTGGGCGACTTGTGCAAGGACCAGTCTTGCCAGTGACGGCACCAGCAGCAAGGACGTGACTTCATTTTCAATCAAAACGCGGCTGATGATGCGGGGATCTACGACCGCATCGCTACCGGGCACACACAAGGCACCTCCGGTTGTTAACGTTCCGAAAATGCCTGCTACCGAACTGTCGAACGCCATGGATGACAGCAGTAAGAACACATCGCCAATGCCTGACTTATAGAACGTAGTCCTTGCCAGTGTGGATGAGACCAACCCACGATGCTCGATCATGACGCCCTTGGGGTTGCCGGTCGAACCCGAGGTATAAATCAGATACGCCAGATGGCGGGATGTGAGGCCGCGGATCTGCAGATTGGCATCCGCTCGTGCCGGTATTTCATTGGGATCAAGCACGGTGTAAGACATTAAAGCCTCACCTAGCGCTTGCCGCCCGGCCGTATCGGCCAGCACCAATAGAGGTGCCGTGTCGTCAAGAATGTATGCCAGACGATCTGCCGGATAAGCCGGATCAAGCGGCACATAGGCGCCGCCCGACTTCAGGATCGCCATGAGCCCCACAATCATGGCCATGGAACGCTCGACACAAATAGCCACTCGCTGGTCTGGCCCCACACCCAGTTCAACCAGCCGCAGTGCAAGCTGATTAGCTCTGGTATTGAGTTGCGCGTAACTGAGCGTCTTGCCTTCACAGATCAGCGCTGTCGCCTGCGGGGTGCGGGCAACCTGCGCCTCGAACACATGATGAATACACAGCTTTTGCAGGGAAGATGCGGGCGTCGGGTTCCACGTCTGGAGCAGCAATGTCTGTTCAGCCGCTGGCAGAATATTCAGCTGTCGAACCGGGCGCTGCGGCGAGTGCTCCAGGCTCTGAGCCAAGCTGTCCAATGCCTGCTCCATATAGGCACATACACGAACGGAATCGAATGGCGCCACCACTTGCGTCGTCAACCCCAACGAGTGACCGAAATCTTCGACAGACAACGTAAACGGGTAATTGGTCCGCTCCTGCTCACTCAAGAACTCAGCGCCCTTGATTTGCCCCATGGTCTGAACAATGTTGTCCGAGCCCGCCAGGTCATTGTGCCGGTAATTGAGCAAGGCGCTGAACAACGGCGTGCCCGTGGCGACCCCACTGCACCGTTGCGCCAGCGCCAGCGAGGCATGCTCGTGGGCGAGCAAAGCTGCCAGGCGGGCATGTGCCTGCTGGACGCTTTGGGCGGTACCCATGCCACCTGAGTCAAATCGGATCGGCAGCGTGTTGATGAACATGCCCATAGCTCGATCTGAGCCATGACCGGCTTGCATGCGCCCAAACAGCACCGTACCAAACACAACCTTTTCCTGGCCGCTGGTGCGCGCCAGTACTTGGGCAAAGGCCACGTGACACAGGCTGGCCAGACTCACGTTCAACCGCTTCGCCTGAGCCCGCAACCGTTCATTGAGATCGGCAGACACCCTGCGATAGGTCTGGCTCACCTGTGCGCCGTCCAGATGCACCTGTGCCAGCCCAAAGGGCAGCGTCGGCGCCTCTATGTCAGTCAGCATGGACCTGAAGAAAGCTTCATGTTCGGCCACGCTTTTACCTGACCGTACCTGACCTATCAGGTTGCGGAACGGTTGAGGCGAAGGTAATTGCTCACTACGTTCAGCGAGGAAAGCCTGTACCTCGTGATAAAAAAACTGCAATGACGAAGCGTCGTCGATTAAGTGATGCTGCAGTTGCACCAGGATGAACCGGTCTGCGCCAGGGTCATGCGCAACTATAAAGCGCAGTACGGGCGCCTGCGTCAGGTTGATCCGATGCCGGCAGGAATCAAAACGTTGCGAAAGCTGATCGGTAACAGAACCATTTGCCGGATCGAGCACCACATCGACGACCGAGAGAGGAGCCTGGCGCCATACAACTTGCGCTGCACGGGACAACCCGTCCCAAACAAAGGCTGTGCGCAGAATGTCGTGACGGTCTACAACCTGCTGAACCGCGCACAGATACCACTCCAGTGTTTCACGATCAGCAAAGGCCATCTGGGCAACCAGCAAGTAGGGGTCACCCTCCTTCGCCAACAGGTGATGAAAGAGGATGCCATCCTGCATGGGTGAGAGCGCATAGATATCCTGGATATTGGCCACACCCCCAGGAACCTGTGAAACGATCAGGTCGATGTCCACTTGGCTGAGATCTATCAGCGGCAACAGGTCGGGCGTGATAATACGTGTTTCAGGCCTGATTAGATTGGGTGGCACCACCTCCTCGCAGTGTTGACCAAGCTTTCCAGCCAGTACCGACAATACCGGCGTCTGAAACAAATCCCGCACAGCCAGGCTCAAGTTCTCACGGCGTAACCGCTCGATCAATCGCACCGCCAAGAGTGAATGCCCGCCAAGGGCAAAGAAATTGTCATGACGACCGACTTTTTCGACCCCAAGCAACTCTGACCAAATCCAGGCAAGTGTGACCTCAATCGCACCCAACGGCGCCTCGTAGCGTGCATGCGCAAAGGCGTCGTCCTCTGGAGCCGGCAACGCTCGCCGGTCCAGCTTGCCGTTGCCCGTCAGCGGCAAACTGTCCATTCGCACGAAGGCGGACGGCACCATGTAATCGGGCAAACGGTCGCTCAGGTAATCACGCAGCGTGCCCGCCAAAGCCAAGCCGGCCTCGCCGGTAACTTGCAGAGGCTGGATGTCTGAATTCGCGACGACGTAGGCGACCAACCTCTTGTCGGCAGCCTCACCTTGCGCGACCACCGCCGCTTCGCGAAGGGCCGGATGCTCAGCCAATCGGGCGGCAATTTCACCCAATTCAATCCGGAAACCGCGAATCTTGACCTGATCATCATTGCGCCCCAGGAACACCAGGTTCCCGTTCGCAAGATAACGAGCCAAATCCCCCGACCTGTACATCCTCGCAGCGGACTCCTCCGTAAAAGGGTCGCGCAGGAAGCGTTCAGCCGTCAGTTCGGGGCGGTTTAGATAACCACGCGCGACGCCGGCACCGCCGATGTACATTTCACCCGTAGCGCCCATCGGAACAGGCTGGCCAAAGGCGTCGAGAAGATAGAGTTTCAAGTCCGGAAGACGCTGGCCGATCACGCTTTCGTCTTGTCGCGCATCGGCTGAGGTCAGAGGGTAGTAAGAGACATGGACCGTGGTTTCCGTAATCCCATACATGTTCACCAGTTGCGGGCCAGAGTCGCCACGTTGGCCATACCATTCGCGCAGAGTCGAGGGCTGCAGCGCTTCGCCGCCAAATATGACATAGCGCAGCCGGTCCGACGATGGCTGTGCATACTTCATCAAAGCAGTAAATGCGCTCGGGGTCTGGTTAAGAACGGTGATGCCCTGCTCGCAAATCAACTGGTAGAACGCTTGCGCGGAGCGGGTTGTCGCATGTGGCACCAACACCAGTGTGCCTCCATGACGGAGGGCGCCCCACAGTTCCCACACCGAGAAGTCGAAAGCAAAAGAGTGGAAGAGGCACCAGACATCACTGGCCTCGAAAGCAAAATCGGCGCGTGTCGTGTCAAACAGGCGTACCACCTGAGCATGTTCGATCATCACCCCTTTGGGTTGCCCGGTTGAACCCGACGTGTAGATGATGTAGGCGAGGTCCTCGGGGGTAAGGCCAGCAACCCTTGGGTCAGCATCCGCTTCGACTGCCCCTTGTGCATGAACCTCGTTGGGATCGAGTACGGTTCGGCCCTGCAACGCGTCACCGAGTGCCTGGCACCCGGCCGCATCGGCCAGCACCAGCACCGGAGCGGTATCACCTAGAATGAACGACAGTCTCTCGCCCGAATATTCCGGGTCGAGCGGCACGTAGGCGCCCCCGGCCTTCAGAATCGCCAGCAGGCCGACAACCATTGCCACAGAGCGCTCGACACAGATCGCCACACGCTGGTCAGGCCCTACGCCCAAGGCAATCAGCCGGTGCGCCAACCGATTGGCCCTGACATTGAGGTCACCGTAGCTGACCGACTTGCCCTCAAAGACCAGCGCCGTAGCTTCAAAATTGAGCGCAGCCTGCTCCTCGAACAGCTGGTGAATACACTGATGCGCAGGGTGGACTTCATCCATCGAATTCCATGTCTTGAGCAACAAGGTGCGCTCAGATGGGTCAAGCAGGTCTATTTTTGCGACGGTCTGGCTCGCATCCTGTGTCATCGCCCCAAGGACATTCTTCAGATATCCAACGTGACGTTCAATTGTGGCCGCGTCGAACAATGCCGTCGCATAGCCAAGAGCACCCACGATTTGGTCGCCGATCTCGGCAAGGTTCAACTCCAGATCGAACCGGGCTACTGCGTAGGAAGAACCCACCGGGCTGGCTTCCAGGCCGGGCAAAGCCCATTGGCCTGCATCGTAGTTCTGCCAGGCGAACACCACTTGAAACAATGGCGTATGACTCAATCGTCTAGGCGGCTGGATTATCTCCACCACTTGTTCGAACGGCAGGTCCTGATGGTCCTGGGCCTGGTGTGCTCGCTCGCGCACTCGCGCAGTCAACTCGGCAACGCTCGGGGCGCCGCCAAGATCAACCCGCAGCGCCAATGTGTTGACAAAGAGACCGATCAGCGACTCGATGTCACTATGGCCCCGGTTGGCACTTGGCACACCAATCACAATATCTTCCTGCCCTGACAGACGTGACAGCACGGCCGACCAAGCCACCAGCACTGCCATAAATAGCGTTACGCCTTGCTCCTGGCAGAAATGCTTAAGGGCAATTGTGAGCTCTGCGCTGAACTCGATCGGCACCGAGGCGCCGACAAGGGATTGTTGCTCGGGCCGACCCCGGTCCGTTGGCAGGTCGAGTAGGGTTGGCGCATCGGCCAGCGTCTTTTTCCAGTACGTGGCCTGTTGGTTCAAGCGCTCACCGGTCAGCCATTGCCGCTGCCAGGCGGCATAGTCCGGATACTGGATAGGCAGCGCCAGCAACGGATTGGTCTGATGTTTGCTGAAGGCCGTGTAGAGTGCGCTCAGTTCAGGCAACAGGATACCGAGCGACCAGCCATCCGAAACGATGTGATGTTGCGTAAGCAGCAATACGTGCTCTTCACCGCAGGCGGTGCCAGGCACATGGATCAGGCAAGCCCTGATCAAAGGGCCTGCAGCGAGATCAAAGGGTTCACAAGCCTCTTGGGTACAAAGCTCTGCAAGCTTTGCTTCCTGGTCGGGCCCGACCAGTTCAATCGTGCGTAATGGCAGACCGTCGCCGCTGCCCAGCAGGCGCACCTCGACCTCGCCCGCTTGGGTGACGAAGACCGACCGCAATGCATCATGACGCGACCACAGTGTATTAAGGGCTTGCTGCAGAACCTTCACATCCAACTGGCCGCGCAATCTCAGCGCCAGGGGGATGTGATAGGCGTCGCTGATGTTACTGTCCAGTTGCGCCAGAAACCACAACCGCTGCTGCGCGAAAGACAACGGCAGGGGCTGCGTACGATGCAGGGGCTGAATCGCTGCGCACGCCCCGGCACCTGCGTCTCGTCGGGCGTCGACAGCCGATGCCACAGCCTGGAGCGTTGGCGAGGTAAACAAGGATGCAAGGGGCAGTTCCGCCCCGGCGGCGGCAATACGATTGACCAGCCGCACGGCCATGAGCGAATGGCCTCCGAGGGCAAAAAAGTTGTCCTGACGACCGACTTGTTCAACGCCCAGCAGCTGCGACCAGATTCCGGCAAGGAGGATCTCTGTCGCGCCAAGTGGCGCCTCGTAGGTTTCACGCGCATAAGCGCTCTCCTGCGGGGCAGGCAAGGCCTTACGATCAAGCTTGCCATTGGCCGTCAACGGGAAGCTGTCCATCCGCACAAAGGCAGACGGCACCATATATTCGGGTAAACGGTTGTTCAGGTATTCACGTAGCACACCCGCCAACGCCAGGCCGGAGTCCGAAACCTCGGACTGCGTCAACACATAAGCGACCAGGCGCTTGTCGACCTCCTCGCCTCGCGCCACCACCACCGCCTCACGGACGCCAGGGTGCTCGGCCAACTTAGCTGCAATTTCACCCAGTTCGATGCGAAAGCCGCGGATCTTCACCTGATCGTCGTTACGTCCCAGGAACGCCAGATTGCCGTCTGGCAGATAACGCGCCAGATCCCCCGACCGGTACATCCGCGCCTTGGGTTCGCCCGAGAAGCGATCATGCAGGAAGCGTTCTGCCGTCAGCTCTGGCCGGTTCAGATAGCCGCGTGCCACACCAGCGCCAGCGACATAGATTTCTCCCACTTCCCCTGCGGGTACGGGCTGGCCGTGCGCATCCAGAAGGTAGAGGCTCAGATCCGGCAGACATTGACCGATCACGCTGTGGGCTTGTTGCGCATCCAAAGGTGTCAGCGGATAAAAAGTGACGTGAACCGTGGTTTCAGTGATTCCATACATGTTTATCAGTTGCGGGCCAGACGCTCCCCGCGCGCCGTACCAGTCGCGCAAGATCCCCGGCTGCAAAGCTTCGCCGCCGAAAATGACATAACGCAATCGGTCCGATGACGGTTGCGTGTATTCCATCAAGGCGCTGAAGGCGCTCGGGGTCTGATTCAGGACGGTGACACCCTGCTCACAAATAAGCTGGTAAAACGCTTTCGGTGTACGAGTGACAGCATGCGAAACCAGCACCAACGTGCCACCATAACGAAGGGCGCCCCACAGTTCCCAGACCGAGAAGTCAAAAGCGAATGAGTGGAAAAGGCACCAGATATCACGGTCGTCAAAACCGAAGGATCGATGTGTGGTGTCGAACAGACGCACCACCTGAGCATGTTCGACCATGACGCCCTTGGGCTGTCCGGTTGAGCCAGAGGTGTAGATGATATAGGCAAGGTTGTGGGGGGTGAGGCCGACCACTTGAGGGTTGGCGTGCGCTTCAACAAAGCTATCGCCAGGATCGAGGACGGTATACGCCTGTAAAGCGTCCCCGAGCGCATGGCAACCGGCCGCGTCAGCGAGCACCAGAACCGGCGCCGTATCGCCCAGAATGAACGCTAGCCGCTCCCCCGAACTTTCGGGATCAAGAGGCACATAGGCGCCGCCCGCCTTCAGGATCGCCATCAGGCCTACAACCATCGCCGGGGAACGCTCAACACAGATCGCCACACGCTGGTCAGGCCCGACGCCCGATCCGATCAGTCGATGCGCCAACCGATTAGCCCTGACGTTAAGTTCGTCATAGCTAAGCACTTCGCCCTCAAAGACCAGCGCCCTTGTCTCGGGACAGCGCGCAACGTTTGCCTCAAATAGCGTGTGAATACATACATGAACAGAATCTTCAGACGTAACCAGGTCGTGCATCCTTGCCTCCAGAAGTGAACTAACTCACTTCTAACGATTGATTGCACCTCCATCAGGTAAGTGCAAGTCCATGAAAAAGCTTCGCCCGCCCCTAGCGGCCAATTGCCTCAATCCATTCAAGGCAACGTACTGATCATTTGAACTAACCAGGGTCTTTCGTATAAGTCAGGCTCGGCAGCAGCCCAAGATTTGCAGGCTTCTCATGCAGACCGCAGGTAAAAATCAGATTATTTTACCACCATGACAAAAAGGTCCATGGACTGATAAATCTGGACATTCATGTGTCTGCGTTAGAGATAAAAAGCAATCCTTCAGCAAGATGATTGAGGCAGATTTTAAGCTGCGAAGCCCTGCAAGGCTCAGAGTCTACCCCTGATACTTCGAAGTCAACATCGATCTAAAACCGATCCTTCATACCCCGCCTCAGCGTTTTGGCCTTGCTCGCCAACGAGGTGATGCTGGCCGTTTACCCCCCTGAAAGCCCCAAAAAATCAATGCAAAAAACGCAGACAAAAAAAATCCCGCGAGCGTTAACTCGCGGGATTTTTCTCGTGTTTGGCGGGAAACCAGGGATTCGAACCCTGGGAACGCTATTAACGTTCGCCGGTTTTCAAGACCGCTATGCAAATGCAGGCTGGCTGCGGCCTTGAATGCAAAAAGAGTTCCATTACTGAGAGAAATGTATAGAGCTGGAGATCGCATTCTACAAGGGGTACGCTTTTAGTTTTGGAACTGTCTTAACACCCTTCCCAGCGTCATATTGGAAACTGCACGCTGCTAGCAAAACGCCTTTGCGGTCTGCATAGATATCAAGAAATAAGGATTATTATGCTTCGAAACACTCGATACTGAGAACACCTTAAGTCACAACGTTAATTTAAACGCATCGGTGGGCACGATATGAACAAGATTTCTTCACGAGCCAGATATTCAGCGCCAGCTAAATGTAAAAGTAGCTTGCCCATTGGCAGTACCAGGCTGCATGCTTTTACCAGTTCGCACGTATCGCGCTCGCAGTGGGATTTGAAATAACGCTTCGCCACGCTTGATTTCACCTGCTTTCCATTGATTAACATTGTCTGGGGCAGAAGAGTCAGGCCCAAATTTTAGAAGGTCATCACCGTGAAAAACTTGTATACCTATCCCGCTTGCAGTTGAACCAGTACTTAACGACAGTACATCCGAAATATTTCCGGGTGAAACAACATCAGTCAAAGTGACATAAGGATATGTTGACACGCCTACATCCCCGCCCGTGCAGGACAGTGATATAGAAAAATAGCTTGGACTTGATGCATCTCCGATGTTAGCAAAAGAGCTCAAAGATACCTTCCCCAATCGCACCGGAATGACGGGCGTGGAGACCTTACAACTTGGTCCGACCTTGACCGAGGAAGTACCACTAACTTGCAGAGTGAACCTAGACCAGCAAGGTTGACCGTAGTCAGGACACAGATACATAGTTAAACTAGGAACAGTAACCGAAGTAGTGCTAATGGATCCCACCTTAACGAGTTCAATTGAGAATTCTTGCTGATAGCTGTCACCCGCTGCCCACTGTTTTATAGGATACCTAACTCCAATCTTCGCATTTACCCCACCGGGGTAATCCCTAGTAGTAGCCAACACCTTATACCTCACTCCTATACCTGCGACACCCGTAAAAAAAACATCTTCAAATCCAGATACTTGGGATGCACTTGATGAAACCTGGAAATATCTCTCATCGACATTACTCAATTGCGTAACAACTATAGGAGAAGACCAAATAACACTACCAATGGCAAGACTACCTGGGGTGCTTATAGACACTGGCAGCTGCACAGTGGCATTCCCTGGTGTAAACACCCCAAACGCTTGCGCTTGCATTATAGAGCACATAAAAAAAGCGATCACAAAGCAATAGAACAACCTCATTGTATAATCCATCCACAAACCAAAAAAATTATTTGTATTAAAAAATACAGTATTCAATTTCTAAAGAGCGCACCAGCAGACCACTCACAAAACTCAGCTGATAAATCCTATATTTATCAAAGATAAATCCTACACGTGGTACAAAAAAGGGGCTGGAAGACCGCTCTCACGGCTTTATTCGTGATCGGCAAAAACGCTGAGCACATCAATCAGGGCTTGGCCAGGCTACGATTAAACCGTCTCTGATAAAGCACACCCCAATTGTGTAGGGGTATGTGGGGAATTTTGAGGGATCGGCCCGTGGCTGCGGGCTGTGACGCTCATTCACGGCAGGTTGCATAAATGCATAATGGGCATTAGATGGCATAGATTGGCGTACGGTTTGCCCCATTTATGCCCCACGAGAGTCCACAGAATCCCGCTTGCCCAATCATTCGATGTTGGATCGGGCGGTCTACCCTCCCACACCCCGGTCCCCATACTCAGCCTCTATAATCTTTTCGCGTTTCAGCAATTTCCAAGCAAGTTGAAATCACTGCCTGACAAGGGAGCGACCGGTACTATGCTTCTACTTTTTTCTCGAAGGGAGCTTACGCCATGCTTGGTGATTATTCGCTGTGCGATGTGCTTGAGAGGATGTACACCAACCAACTGGCCTTGGAGGCAGCCTTAATGGAGTTGACACTGCACCTGGAGCAGCAAAGCTCGTCAGAGGTTGGGAATAACGTTCGTGGCGCGCTTGACACGATTGGTGAAAACGCCGGCTACATCAAACAGGGCTTAGCCAAGCTCAAAGGTTCGAATTCCGGCTAAGTCTGAACCATCTCAGGTTTGTAGCCGGTGATTCCAACACCGGCAGCCTTAGGTGCTGACAGGCAGCAATCGGCCAGAAGCTGCCGGTCGTCCATAACCGCATTGCTCCACCCTCGATGATCTTCACTGAAGGCAGTGGACCATGCGCATGAGGGAAGATCCTAACGAAGAAATGTCCGAGATCTATAGGTCACGCAGATGTTCAGTGCATCAGGCGCAGCAAACTCTGCGGACGATGCTGCTATGTGCCTTGGTGGATGGCATGATGACATGACTGCACCGTCATTGACGTGAGGTGCACAACATTCATGGACAAGACAAAGGACGGCAGATGGAAACTACATCGGATGTACCCCCTTCAATTGATATGAAAGCCTTTGAACAGCTTTTTGCCAAGCGGATGAGATGGGCATCACTCCACCTGCCCCTGTCTGAAGTAGAGAGTGTTGTTCCTGATTTATTGATGGATCTTAAGAAGTTTGAGCAAGGTGCAAGCCTTGCCCTGCTGGCCGGACTGCTGACTCATCCCGATTACCAGTCAAATACATTGCGCTTGGAGTTGTTGGTCGCATTGGCTTTCGTGAATGCTCGTGGTGTGGAACAACCTGACCTAGTGGATGCCGCTAGGTGGTTTGAAATGATTGATCAGTCTGAGGCGACTTCGGGGGAGGATGCTGCTGAAGATGTCTTCGTGACCCTGGTTGCGGATGACCAGGAAGACTTTTTACTGCTCGAAGGCCTCTGGGAGAATGCAGGCTTCTACACCCAATGCTGCGTGGACCTGCTGTCAGGGATGCCTGACACACCTCAATATAAACGTCTTCGCAAGGAGGTACGCGCATTGTTGGTAGTCGCGGATGAGGTCTGTAAGCAATCAGGCCTGACCCGGTATCAGACAGGTTCAGATAAGATCATGGCCCAGTTGGTTGTTGAAGACCTACCTCAAGCGTTTGAACTCCAACGACGTGCCTTTTTAGGATTCGAGGCCCTAAGTTCAAGAGGCGTCCAACGTGAGGACCTGGAGCCTTTTTTCAATGTTGAAAAGGATTGCGAAGCGCTGCGAACGCATGAGCCGGGACTCAGTCAGCTTGATCGCCAACCTCTGTTGGAAACGGCCGATGGACTTATCGCAATGTTGCCTACCGCGATATCGATCGCTCTGCGTGATCACGTGATCGCGTACGTGTTAGCGACTAGTCAGGTACAAAACTTCAACCGAAATTACGCCAAGCTGTTGAGCCGTAAGGTCTTCGAGACTCAGCTGTTCGGCACTTTTTCAGGATGTCCGGTGCATTGGCGCTCTTCAGGAGTCGATCAATATGCCAGCGCCTTGATTGAGTTCGACTACGGGCACCTTCTAGCAATGCACTTCATTTTGCCGTCAATAGCGACCCATCGAGATGGTGGGTTCAAATATACGGCGGTTCCACGTGACAGCATGACGCGAGATCTTGAAGTGGCCGTTACGGCGACAATGGCCCAATCAAAGAAATCTTTCCATGCAGGTATCCACCTGTTCGTACTTTGCGGTTGGGGCAAAGGGATGGGCATTCAAATACCACGCATAGATGACTCGCGTTGGAAAACCGAAACAATTGCGCTCGCCGACCTGATTCGGTTAAGCGATCTTGATTCTATGGCGATGGGGCGATTCTGGCGCTTACAAACGTCCGTAGACACCCTGCAGCCGGCAGGGGTTGAAATCATGAACCTCAACGGTCTCGTGAATTTAATCGGCTGGGTCGAATTGAATGACGGGCACTTGATTCCCCATGCGCAGTTGGAAGAAGGAAGAATCAGTCCAGAATCGCCGCTGGTCATTTCTCCTCCTCTCAATCTCTTACGTGACGTCCGCGCGCGCGCGGACTATGCACGTGATTTTCATGTCCGAATGGATAGCAGTGGAGCGGCTCACTACTTGGAGCGCTTACAGAAAAAACCGTATTTCCCGAACTCCGCAGATTCACGTATCTATGTTTCCTTGACCGCGTTAAAGCAGGGTGAATTGGTTGCTGCGTGCCTGGGGAAACCCACGACTTGGGTACGCCTCGCTGCCCCTGCATTCACTTCACGCGATTTGGTTTACCGGCTTTGGGAAATGCTTGTCGCACGCGTAGCCCGCATCGTCGATGCTACGGAAGAACTCGCATCTCTGTCCGCCACATACTCACTGTTATTTTGCTTTGAGGACTCACAAGAAGAGTTTGAGCGCTACGACGCTGAGGTCCCGCAAGACCTCGATACCCTTATCCGTTTTCGAATCACGTCTGCTCACGAGGCAACCATTACCTTCTTGCCAGGTTATGTTCATGCATTTCAGAATCCGCAAAACATTGCTGAACATATACTCAGCAAAATCACTATCCAGGCTTTAGCCGCGCTGGTAGCGAAAGCACCGATGAGCGCTGTTGCGAGCGATATTCTGGCTCGAGCCGTGCCGAATGATCGCGGCCGACATTTTCACCGCATGCATGCTCACGCCTTCACTGACTATGTACGGGACACACTACCGGCTAAACCTCTTGTTTGCGACGACATTGATAGCGCCACGTTACGGCTCGGCCTTGGTTGGACGGTTCACGAGGGATCCAATCACATCGAAGGGGACGCTGAATGCCGTGCATTCCTAAATGCCTTGGTCGATAAACGGGTCGAGCATGTGATGGCTCAACTGCAAACTCTGAATCGCTACAAGCTGACCAAACGCTTACTAATCAATCATGCGGTCGGAGAGGCTGACGAGCAGCATTGGAAACGAACCTCCGCCGCAGTCCTTGGTTTGCATGGTGACACGCCTGCCACGCGCAGCACGGTCGTCGAAAGGCTCTCGGCCTTGGCGACTACGCAGATATGCAGCCGAATCCTGATTGAAATGGCCATCTGTGCATGCCCTTTAGGCGATGGCCGAATACCCTCAAATCTGGAAATTGAAGCTCTTTTCGCCGAGATATCTCTGTTGAACCGCTTGGGTAGCTGGTCCGATGGCATTTACTACGGAGCTTTGGAGCCGCGACTGAAAATTTCGCCGCTAGGGGAAATCTTGCTGGCCGACGCGTTCGCTGAAACTGTGGTAATTCCTATGCTCAGTACAGTCATGGGCGACCGCTATGTTCGCTCAACGCCAGACCATGATCGGTATTATGCGGCTCCAGTGACCTTGGACTCCACGGCTCATCTTTTGGAGGATGAGTTCCTCCAAGCTTGGAAGAAGGAAATGGGGTTCACCATTGACGACGGCCGAAAAATGCTGGATGCGCTAGAAAATGATGGGATCGTCAAACAAGAGGCGGTGCTAATGATGACAAAAAGTCAATTACTAAACTTGCTGGGTAGCGCCGCTGACCAGCCAGCAGCGCTCCACTTCCTTGACCGCTTCGCCTTAGTCACGCGGGACTCTTGGAGTACGCCACCCAGTGGCTTCAAAGGGCGGGACATTCTGCCCTGGAGATTTGGCCGTCGTCTCTCAGTGGTAAGTCGTCCCATAGTCCAATTGGACCTCAACGACGATCCGACATATTTGGTTTTGCCTTCGCTCGTGCGTCGTGGCTTTTTTAACGTGCTCCGCGGCGCTCATGCCGGAACAATCGACCAGGACTTCTTCACCACCCCAGAGATGCGTGATGCATGGTGGGGCAAGGCCAACGAAGGTCACACATTCAATGCAGAGGTCGCAGAGATGCTCCGGTCTACCGGCTGGCAAGCGCTAGAAAACATCGAGCTTTCAGCGATTCTCAAACAAAAACTGGAACGCGCTTACGGAGATGTTGATGTGCTGGCTTGGCACAATGACCGCCCAGAGGTATTGGTCATCGAGTGCAAGGACCTTACCTTCCGCAGAAACTACTCGGAAATCGCTGCATTGCTTTCGGATTACAAAGGGGCGCGAAAGAACGGTAAGCCAGACAAGCTACTGCGCCACCTCATGCGGGTAGACCGCCTTCAGCAAGGATTGACACAGCTCGGGCGCTATATCGGTATCGAGACCCCAAGGATCTGCTCATGCCTCATCGTAGGTGGCGTCGTGCCTATGCAATTCGCCAAAGTTCCAGCACTTGAAAGTACTTTTGTAGGAGATGTGGAGACGCTTTTACAGCACCTCGATCATTCGAGCGCCAAATTATAAGAAGCCCAAGATCTGTCTCCTAAGAGCAGGCTCGTGTTATAGCTTCCAGTGAAAGATTATGCGTCGAACATAGGCGGGTATGGGCGCCCGCCTGACCTTATGGTCAATCTCAACGGCAGCTTTTGGCCGAAAGCAGCAGCCATTACCTACAGGCTACAGACCAAAGCTGATCCAGCTTGGTTGTGTAGCTTTGACTCAGCAATTCACGCCGCATGGCCCAGTCAGGATCTGTCGGCACGCTTGCTGAGCGGAGCGTGCCTCTTCCCCAGCGAACATTGATCTCATCCAGAACTGTCATTAACCGTGTTTTTTCGGTCGGCTGGGACGGGGCGAATAGATCACCGGTGTACTCACCGGGCTGACATAGATTGAGCAACATCACCTCTGCCTTACTGTACTTGAAGCCTGGCCGGAATATTCGCTCCAGCGCGCCTATCGCCGCCTGGGTTAGCAGACGAACGTCATCAGTGGGGTACGGCATATCTACCACCACACCGTTGGCATACTTCGCTTCCTCAGGATTGAACATCCCGGTGCGGATACAAACACGCACCTTCTTGCATAGAGAACTCTGTGCGCGGAGCTTTTCAGAGGCTCGCATCATGTACGTAGCCACGGCCTCCTTAATCGGTTGCAACTCCGTCAACCGCTTACCGAACATGCGGCTGCAGCAGATCTCTTGCTTTGGCGGGTCGGGCTCATCCAGCTCCAGGCAAGGCGTGCCGCCCAGCTCCCTGGCCGTCTTCTCAATCACCACACTGAACTTCTTACGGAGCGTCCAGGGGTCCGCCTTAGCTAGGTCCATGGCCGACTTGATGCCCATCGCACCGAGGTGGAGTTTCATCTTGCGGCCAACGCCCCACACTTCAGCCACGTCCGTATTGCGCAGCACCCAGTCGCGCTTGACCGGGTCCGTGATGTTGACAACTCCGCCAGTCTGCGACTGTAGCCGCTTCGCGGTATGGTTTGCCAGCTTAGCCAGGGTCTTTGTATGAGCGATACCTACACCAACCGGAATGCCGGTACATCGAAGCACCTGGGCGCGGATCTGTCGGCCCAGGGCGTCCAAACCGGCAATACCGGTCAGGTCTGCAAATGCTTCATCAATCGAATACACCTCTACGGCCGGCACCAGCGATTCAATCACGCTCATTACGCGCTGGCTCATATCCCCGTACAGCGCGTAATTCGACGAGAAGGCCACAATCCCGTGCTGTCTGAGTTTGTGCTTAATCTGAAAATACGGTTCGCCCATTTTGACGAAGGGAGAGGCTTCATAGCTACGCGCAATGACACAGCCATCGTTGTTACTCAAGACGACGATCGGGACGCGCGCCAGATCCGGGCGAAACACGCGCTCACAGCTAGCGTAGAAACGGTTGCAGTCGACAAGTGCGAACACAGGCGATTTAGACATGACTGCGCACTGTACTGGTGATCACGCCCCAGATTGAAAGCTCATCCCCTTCAAGAACGTAACGCGCCGGGTATTTGGGGTTCTCTGATAGGAGGATCACTTCCCGGCCGCGCTTACATAAGCGCTTGCAGACGGGCTCATTGTTCAGCAGCGCCACCACTATATGCCCGTGAGCAGGCTCAATGGCACGATCTACTACCGCGAGATCACCTTCGAAGATACCAATCCCTTGCATGCTTTCCCCGGTGATTGCTACCAGGTACACATGCGGTGCGCGGATATTCAGAACCTCATCCAATGAGATGTGCTGCTCAATATGATCCGCCGCCGGCGAAGGAAAGCCGGCTGGAACCTGGAACGAACACATAGGCAGCTTCGCGCCTGCCTCAGCGATAGGACCTAAAATGGTGAAGCTCATGATGCGGCCTTTTACAGATGCTGTACGAATGTACAGTTAATAGCGCAGATGGCTTGCGGTCAATTTGGTGTAAGAGATATCTGACAAGCGGCCGCGTCAGACCAATTCATCTGCGTATGCGGCGACTGCCTCTTCCGTCAGCTCCCGCCACTCACCCTCATCTATCAGGCCCTGCTGCTTCAAGTCGTCCGCCAGGGCCAGCCGCGTTTCGTAGCGCTCCTCAGGTGTGGCCGATATGAATGCGGGATCATTGCGGAGTGCAAACCACGCCTCCATTGCGTTCACCTGTTCAATGTTGGTCGCCATGACGAATACCTTGGGCCAGTGTCTACAGTGTAGAGATTGGCCGGGGACCGGCTGTTCATCGGCGCCGACGAGCGGAGATGCTTATGTGCGGGAGACTTTCACAGTACCGGGGAATCCACGATTTCGTTGCAGCGCTGAGTATGCCCAATGCGCTGGCGAACTCCGTGGGCGATCAGCCAATTGAACGGTACAACGTGGCACCGACAACCGCGGTGGCACTGCTGCATCTGCAGGGAGAGTTGCTCCACGCTGATCCGGTACGCTGGGGATGGCGGCCGCACTGGGCGAAAGACCGGGCAGCACCTATCAACGCACGCGTAGAAAAAGTGGCGCATGGTCCGTTCTTCAGGGCGATCTGGCCGCACCGGGCGATCACTCCAATCGACAACTGGTTTGAGTGGGTGGATGAAGGCGGCCCAAAGAAGCAGCCCTACCTCATCCGCCGGCGTGATGGCGCACCGATATTCTGTGCCGCCATTGGCCAGCTACCAGATGATGATGAAGGCCCAGGCGAGCACGACGGCTTTGTGATCATTACCGCCGATAGTGCCGGGGGCATGGTGGACATTCACGACCGGAGGCCCGTGGTGCTGACGCCGGACCTGGCCCGGGAATGGTTGGATCCAGCCACACCCAAAGAGCGAGCCGAGCAGATGGTGCTCCACCAGGGTGAACCGTCTGAGGTGTTCGAGTGGTTCAAGGTCGATACGGCTGTGGGCAATGTGCGGAACAAGGGGGCCGAGCTAATCACTCCGATGTCGTTACTTTAAGAAAAAGCCACATGCGCGATCGCCTTTGTCCGCACACTCCAAAATTGTTTTTGATGAAAAATCACCCGATCTCTTCCATGAAGAAGACCTGACAATCCACATGATCCCATCATTTTTATTACCAGTATTTGGCCTCATTCTCAGATATCTTCCCTCGGATGTGGTGTAGATGCAGCTGATTAAAAATCCGCGAGTTTTTGAGTTTTCTTCAGTCAACACAAAAACCGCTTTCTCGAATGCCACCACACTAGCAAGCCCGTCACCGGGCAACACACCGACCCAATCAACACCTTCCGATTTGGCTGGCGAAATAAATACCCCTCGGTTATTTTTTATGTGCCCGGGGATGGGGCATGATTCTTCGTCACCTGGCCAAGCCGGGATATCAAAGTACCGGCTACTAGCCTCCGTAGGGAAAATCGCGAACAACTGAAAAAAAATAATCCCTTTTAAGACAAAAAGACGCACGAACTAGCACCCTGATAGATTTCAAAGCCTTCTTTTATCAGTCCGCGGATTTTCTTGATGTAGGACTTGTCTGAGACTTCTCGAGAATTTTCCTATTTTTATCACCTCCACAAAATCCTCTACCTATTCGTTACAGCCCTGACATACGCCTGGCACGCCCGTAGCGCGATCAATCCTTGGTCGCCGGCGTCGGTGATGCCGATAATTCTTTGAGCATGCGCTGGGTCAAGTTGGGCTCGACGGGCTGCATGAACCACGCCGGCGGGGCCGGGGGCTGCAGGCACGTCGCAGCGACTGGCTGTGTCCGTGCCGTCGAGAAGGACTGACAGCCGGACATCAGCAGTGGCGAGGCGATCGCGAAGAGAAGCCTGATTGCGTTGAGCATCGGATAATTCCTGAGTGTGTTGTTGGTCCTGCACTGCGATCTGCTGCTCGATGACCAAGCGCTTATCCTGCTCGGCCTTCTGCTGCCGCCAGGCTTCGTTGGTTATGGCGTCGAGCTGACCCTGGTGCGCGGCGCTTTGGGCCGAGAGCCGTTCGGACAGTTGCTTGCCCAGTCGCCAGTCCTGAACCTGCCAAGTCACGCCGGCGGCGCTGGCCATCAACAACAGAACCAGCACCGCCAGGCCGGCAATCTTCTGCACTGGCGTCATGTCAGTGCCCGCCGCACGCCTTCCGCCAGCACTTCGTCGGGGTAAACGTACCCGGCGTTCTCATGGTGGATGATCGCCTTGACGAAGCCCGTCATGACCTTTGTTTGGGCCATGTCAATTTCCGCCCCAGGCCGAGTACCGGTATTCGCTTCAACCGCGCGCACGTACGCCGCAGTGTCGTTCTCTACCGACGGCGCCCACCGGCTGATGATCGCCTTCACAGTTTTCAGGCCATGTTTGCGCTGATAAGTCAGCAGCAGCTTGCCCAGGGCGCGAATACCATTCTCGGGCGTATCGAACTTGGCGAAACGCTTCTCTAACGCAGGGTCTGGCTTCAGCTGGCCCTGCCACTGGTTGGCCGGGTTGTAATCGATGTTGCCGGGGTTGTTGTTGCGTACCCCGCGAGTTTCGGTGGTCGACATGCTTTTCTCCAGGCGTAAAAAAGCCCGCTCAATTGGCGGGCTGCTATTCTTCGGTCGATCTGATAGGCGGCGTATCGGCCTTGGGCATTTCAAGCCGCACATCGATCCAGCTATTCAGCGGAACATCCATAGGTGCGCCCCAGCCCGGCACCATCTCTCCGTCATCGGTGAGCGTCCAGCGCTGTTTGAATAGGCGAATGATGACAGCCCCGTCCTCTTCCTGATGACTGTCGGTGATACCAAGCATCCGTCCGCCGTCTGGGGAGCTTGGGTCGTGGGTCCGCCAACCCTCCAGTGCCAGGCCGAGGCTACCGGTCACCCGATACTCGCCAACGCCGAGGCGCTCAACGATAACGCCGCGTGCTTCATCGTTGGCCACACCCCATTCGCCGGCGGGGAGAAACGATTCCTCTTGGAGGTCGCGGCGCTCGCTGGCGGACACACTCGCGATTCTCAGGATTGGCGATGCCGCCGAAAGCGCACCGCCGGAACCGCGGGTGGTGTTGCCTGTGTGATAAAGCTTGTATGTGGGGCCGAATGCGCCGCCATTGTTAGATTCCGTAGTTCGAAAATGTAAGTTACCGGTGCCTTGAGCAACGGGGATGAGCAACTGCGCCTCGAAGTCCTGAGCATAGGGAATACGGATAACCGTGCTGTACGACAAGCCTGAAGACGAGCCGGGAGCGCCAAGTCTGGAAAAAGCACCACCTTGGCCGGGTTCGCCAGGCCTATCTGCTTGATATGTCGTCGGCGCATTGTTCGAATAAAACCCACTGTAAGTACCCGCAGGGATAAGCTCGCCGTCTTGCAGCCCAAAGCTTTTAGTTGAGGCAGCGCCTAGCCCTAAGCCTTGCCGGGCAGTACTCTGCGTAGTCCCGCCTGTTCCGCCTTTCGCAACGGGCAGCGCCGCGGGCAACTGTCCGTTAGCTGGCGCCCCAAGGGCTGCATAAAGCTCGTTCGAGTTGTCGTTATTCTTCTGGCTGGCAGTACGGAACGTATCGCCGCCTTGACCTGTCGGCGCCGTGCCTAGGTTGATCGCTAGTCTTGCCATGGTGAGCTGAATCCTGTGATGAGTTTAAATTTTGCTTATTAAATCAAGATAAAATCGTACAAAATACAGCCTGCAGCCTAAAATAATATGGGTTTGAAACAGTGGTGACGCTTACCCTAATTAATGAAGCGGAAAAATCCCACTGTAGGCCTATTCTCCTCGACTCATTGTTACCACCCATCATAGGCATTCTTCCGTTATTGAGCATTAAATAGTCACCTAATGAGTAGTTCATTGGAATCGAGTACCAGTTTGTTATAAGACCTTGCCCGGACTGCGTGGAGTGAGTGTAAGTCCAGTTTTGCATTACCCTCGTAAACACCGCCGCTTGAGTACCTGAGTCAAATAGCTGCTTGCCATCAGCGCCCCACATCCTCAACCCATATGTAGCGAGAGGCTTAGATGAAAAGGCCGCTACGAATATGTTTCCAGAGTGAACCGGCCCGCCTGTAACGGTAACGCCCGTCCATGCCCCAGCTGAACCTTCAAGAAGAACGCCCAGCTGAATCAGTGAGCCATTATTCGGCGGCCTGATAAAAACAAGTGGTGGCTCCTGCGTGTCGACTACGTTCTGAAAGACAACAGACGCCCCCGTCGTATAGGTGCCTTTATGAAAAACACACAACCTCGCATATTCAGAGTCGAGGGATATAGCGCCAGAATCATTTACCACTTGCAACCCGTAACTCATCACGCCCACCTTGCGACAATGAGACGCATAGTTGCAAGAGAAACAGAATCGTTTGGCCTTTCGGCAAGGAAATTTCTAACATACACCTCGTTCGTTCCCATTTCACATTCAAGCTGATTGTTAGTCGACACCTGTGAGGTATCGTTGTTAATTGGCAGCAAGAAACAAATTGCATTATTTACATTGCAATTAGGCGCGGCAAATGTTCTGGTTCTTGGCCCTAATGATCCTGGCGAATAAGAAACAAGCTCTGAGAGAACAATGCGATATGTAGATACACTTGTATCAAACTCTAGCGCTCCGTTAGAGGACCACATTCTTAGACCTGAGCTCATTCTGTTTGGTCTCCTAGCTGCACTCGCTTGACACCGTTAGCGTCAAAGAAGCGCAGCGATCGATTTGTCATGATCGACCGTCCCTGACCCGGGACGACGCCGTTGATTTCGAAGGTTCCATCTTTGTTCAGGATCCAACCCTGCTGTCTGGCGATGTAATTCGTCGAACTGATGTATGCCCCAATCTTCGCATTGGTGATCGTCCCATCCTGGATGAATGCCGACTTGATGTAGGTTTCTGTCCCATTGACCGCGAATGGCACGCTCGACCCTGCCGCCCCTACCGCGCCGTTGTAGATTGCAAACTGATCCGCCTGGATGACGAAGCGCGAAGTAACCTGACCGTTCGCCCCAGTCTCAATGCCAAGTCCTACGCCGGTAGAGTAAGGCGACCCATTCACGTCGAACTTGAATCGGAACGAGTAGGTGCCGGTGATCTTTCCGTTTACGTCTTGGTTGATGCTCGCTTGTTGCTGGAACTGCTGCGTGTGGCCGTTAACGGTTGTTTGCAGCTGAGTGGTCTGGCTTGCGGTGGCTGACGCCTGATCGGATACCGTCTTAATCTGCGTCTGTACGGTGGCTTTGTTCCCGTCAAAATCGGAGCGAAGAGCCGTTACCTGGTTGGTCGTAGCAGTCTGCTGATTGACGAGCGCGGTCGTTGTCTCCTCATATGTGGCGTAGTTTTTGATGACCTGAGCTTCGACAGTTTGAGTGAGCTTGCCCTGGGCGTAGTCACCATCGGTAATGGCAGACTGGATAGACCAAACGCCCGCATAGCCCTGTGTTCCGCCAGCCAGGTCATTCTCAGAACCAGCCATAGGTGCATTGATTTCAGCGTAAACGCCATCAATTCGCTCCGTCTGCGCGGTCAGCTTGTTATCAACGTTGGTTACTCGCTGATTCACTTGGGTAACGTTATTTGCCGTAGCCGCCAGGCCAGTTAGCGGGTCATTTACCTTTGTCTGGAGCTGGTTAAGCTGGTCCTGAGTGGCAATCACCTTTCCATCGACTACCGTGATTTTCTGGTCAAGGTTATCAACCCGTATTGCCAAAGCGTTCGCATCAGTGAGGATGTCGCCGACGTCTTTCCAGTTGGCGCTGGGCGGCTGAGAGCCACTATTGGCCGCCAGGGCTTGGTACAGCTTGTTTCCCTGGCGAACGATGTCACCCTTGGCGTAAGCCTTTGCTGCGTCCCACAACATGGCATCAACATATGGCTTTATTTGAGCCTCGAGATCCTTTCTAAGCTGCTCATTTCGAGCGTTCACGGACCCAGGCCCATCGCCGTCGATCAGATTGATGCGTCCATTGAGGGCTGGAGCCAGCGATGATTCATCAATCTGCCCCTTGACCTGCTCAAGGAGCGGCCAAGCGTCCGAAACAGACTGCCCCATCACTCCGTTTACGGTCGGATAGAACGGGCCAATGTTCCCGGTGCGATCCACCAGGCGCGCCCAGAAGAACAGCGTTGCCCCTGACAGAAGCGACTGCATACGGTAGTCGGCCTGCGGGTATGCAAGGTCGGCCAGCTTCGTCGCCGCCTCTAGGTTGTTCGCTGGTGCATACCACAGCTCGGTCCGCTGGGTATCCTCGGCGCCAGCAGGGAAGCCCCACTTGATGCTGATCCCGAACAGTTCGCCTTTAGTGGTCAGGGACGACACCGCCGGCGGCAGGCCGGTCTTGCCTTCAAGGTTGGTCAGGATAGAGCTTTTCCAGATCGAAGAAATTTCGAAGGCGCTTACCGAGCGCACACGGGCGAGATAGGCGCCCGAATAGATCCCGGTTACATCAACGCTGGTAGATCCCGTGCGCTGCACCTTGATCCAGTTGCCGCTGTCCTTGCGCCACTCCACGTCATAAGCGACGGCGCCAGCAACAGCGGGCCATGAGATGTTCATGGTGCTGATGGCTATGCCCTGATCTACCGCGTAACTCGACGTGAGCGTGACGCTGGCCGGCGGCGGTACCACGGTGATCGGGATTACGCTGATCGGCCGCTCTTCCAGACGCGCGCCAGTGTCGATGCTGGCGAACTTGCCTGGCTCGTACTGCAAAGCGCTGATGTCATAGTCGCCCTCTGGCGTCCTTGCTGTCCTCATCACTCTATATAGAGGGATTGCCAGGTCGTCAGCGTCGATTGCCCACTGAAGCTGTGCAGCCGGCGCCTCGCTGTAAGCAATGGTCACGGTTACGTTGCGCCCGCTAACGCTTTCCACGGTGCGGCCTTCTGCCCGCCCTCCCGGAAGATTGACCACCAACCGGTCCCCGGCCTTGGCCATGGTGTCCCGGTCCAGCGTGATGACCTTCCCCGCCGCTGCCGCAATGCGCCCGCCGATCTCCCGACCAGCCAGCAGCGAATCCGCGACGGGGATGACGAACCCTGGCAGCGGGATACGGCCTTCCATGCCGGTCCTGAAGCTAATCGTGCGGTCCTGGTTGTTGCTCAGGACCAGCCATTTAGCGCGGCGCTGGGCCTCAGATGCGCGAGTGCAGCCGATAGCACTGATCTCAGTCGGCTTGTCACCCAGGCGGCGCTGGAGCGGCAAGTCGGAATAGACCGTGACGTCGGTGTCGTAGTTGTTCAGCGGGTTGTCGTAGCTGACAAGACACCGAGTAAAGCGAGTCTTGGCCGAAGCGCTGCCGTAGGAAATTTTGCCGTCGATGACATTGGAGCGAGTAAAGACGTAGTCGATGTCCTGCGCTCGAGGCATATCCGCTTGCATGACCAACTGACCCTGAGCCCAGTACGTCATGCCGCGATAAATGCCGGCGATGTCGCGAAGTAGCGACCAGGCGTCAGCCTTGCCCTGCAGGTTCATGTCGCAAAGAAAGCGTGGCTCAACACCGTCGGCGCCGTCAGGCACCAACTGGTCGCAGTATTGCGCGATTCGGTAGAGTTCCCACTTATCCACCATCCACGGCTTGATGCGGCGGCCAAGGCCGAAACGGTCCTGGGTGCAGATGCCGTAGGTGATCCAGGCCGGGTTGTTGGTCCAGGCCTCCTTCATGGTGCCATCCCAGGCGCCGGTGTACGTGCGGGCCATTGGGTCGTAGTTGCTCGGAACCTGCCAGCGACGGGCCTTGCACTTCACGGTCACGGCCGGGATGTTGGTGAACTGCTCTGCGTCGAATTCTACGAACAGCAATGCAGTGTTCGGATAGCGTAGCTTTGCGTCGATCACCTGGGTGTAGCCGGCGATGAACAAGGTGTCCGCGACTTTGTCGGTGTTCTGGGAGTTTGGCGTGAGGCGTCGAACGCGGATCAGCCAGCCGCTGGTAGCCGGTGGCAGATCAATACGCAGAGACCGCTCATAGCGGGTGGTGGTCTTTCCATCCATGGCGCCCAGCAGAACCTGCTGATATGCACCACCATCGGTAGCCACATCGACCGCATACTCAATACGGTAGCCGTTGATGTTTCCTTCTGCGTCCTGGCTCGCCAGGCGCGGCGTGGCCAGGCGTATGCGTGCCGCTGAAAGTTGAAGGTTAGTCAGCGACTGGACCCATGGCGCGCCGCTGCGCAGCTCGATGTTCAGCGAGGTCTCATTGTCGACAGACGGAATACCGGGGATATAAGTCTGCTCAACAGAGCCAGGACGCCATTCCCACTTGACGTTGGTGAAGTTGAAATTGCCGCTGGCATCTTGGATCGGGGTGTTGTCGAGGAAGATATCGCGCGCGGTTGGTGTGCCGTCGAATTCACCCTCGCCAACGGCGATCAGGATCTTGGCCACGTTGGTGGAACGCAGGCTGTCGGGCGCCTCTACCGGAGACTTGGGCTTGCTCTCGCCACCTTTGGCACCGTGAATATCCAACTTCTGTGCTGCGCCCATGCTTTCCTCCAGGCAATAAAAAACCGCCTCTTGGGCGGCCTGATCGATGCGTCGTGGTTATGTCTTGTCTTCGGCGTAGACCGATGCCGATATGATCGCCCCGCCCCACCGGCGCTCGCCGATGCAGATGGGGACGGGGTTGCCACTGGCCGTGGTGTTCTTGGCGCTGCCGAATGCGTAGCTGGGCATGTTTTCAGGCGAAGCGCTCTGTTTGAGACCTGCAGCCTGTGGGCTGAGCATCTGGATTACGCCGCCGGCCAATAGCGCGATACCCGCGGGCGCCGTCGGCGCGCCAAAGTAGCTGGCTGCGATGAGAACGACGCCCAGCACAATCTGCAAAATGCCGCCACGCTTGCTGCCCTCGATCACAGGAATAATCCTGATCTCCCTGGCTCCCCCCATGCCGAACTCGTCCGGCCCGACGTTTTTTCGGTTGCGGAAGATGGCAAAGCGAAGTCCTAGCCGGTCAAGGCGCCGGATCTCGGCTTCGAACCCTTCAATGGTTGCCTTCAGCGCCCTGAACACCTCCCAGGTATCGCCCGAAGCAACCTGGCGCCGATGCAGCCTGCCAAACCTTTGGGCCAGAGACCCGGATAACTTGATGATAGTCATCGGTGAATAACTGATGGCGCTCATCGGGCCTCCTTGTGTCGAAGAATTAAACGGGTTCGCTGTAGCCACGGGCCGCCGTAGACGAACACCTCGGAGGGCCGGCCATACAGGTGGTGCAGCACAAACGGCCCAGGTCCGAAAATGCCAGCGTCTTCGCCAGGCAGCACTGGGTCAGTCCCCAGGTAGATCCCGGCATGGTTCGGGTGAGCGGTGCGGCCCACCTCCATCACGATCATGTCGCCGCGCTGCGGTCTGTCGACCTGCTCGAAGCCGGCGGCGGCGTAGTTCGCCTCATAAAGGCTGGTGCTGTCTGCGCTCTCCCACCAGCCATCAGCTCTCTTGAAGTTCTCAAACTTAAGGCCCCATTCGCGCTGGTACCATTCTTCGCATACAGCCCAACAGTCCCACACACCATGAACAAACGGTCGCTTGAGCAGGGGCACGGCGCCTGACGGCGTGATCGTCCTGAGGTCTCCTTCGGGCCAGGACAGGATGTGCCAGGGCAAGGCCGTGGCCTCACACATGGCCAGGTCGCGCGATGACGGGCGACTGGTGGCGTCCGGGTGGGAGTGAACGATGCCGATCACCTGACCCTGGTCTTCCGCCGCGGCGTAGTCCTCTGGCTCAAGCCGGAACTCTTCGTTTGGCTCGGTTGCTATGTTCCGGCACGGGAAGTACTTCTGGGCCCGGCCCACGGCCAACAAAAGTCCACAACACTCCTTCGGATATTCGGCCGCCGCATGAGCCTGGATGGCCGCAATGATGTGTTTGCGCATTATTCAGCTCCGGGCAATGAGTGACACAGCGGGAAACCCCCCGAATGGGTAGGGATTGCCCTCGCCGAAGCGTGGGATGCAACCCCGCCCCAGGGTGGCGTCGCACTCGTCCTGCTCAGGATTGTCGGTAACCACGCCATCCTTCATGACGTAAGGTCCCGTGTATCCGCAATTGGGGCCTCTGTACCCCCCCGTCAGGCACCAGTGGCACAGAGTGGTCATCTGCCTGCCGATCGTCTCGCCGCCGACATCGCCCGGGCTGGCCAGGTCCCAACAGACTGTCTCGCCGTCCTCGTTGGTTTTCTGGTCGACATACCAGACCTCGATCGATTCCTGGGTGGGATCGGCCGTGGGGTTGCCGCCTTCGAAGTTCACGGCGTCGAGAAATTCGGCCAGCGTATTGCGAATGGTCAGCTTGAACTCGAGCAGATCCTCGAAGGCCAAGCAGAGCGCGGTGATTCGCCCGTTCACGTTGCCGACCGAAAGCTTGGGCCGTACCGCGGTGCCGTCGCCATTCGCCTCGCTGCCCTCATACTGCATGGGCCAGGCACCGTACTCTTCGCCCTTCCACCATATCGACTTGGCCGGCAACTGGTCAGCGTTGCCGCCGGCGGTGATCAGTTCGGCTGGTGTATGCGGGATCGCATGGCCGTGGAAGCGCAGAACATCGGCACCGTAATCGCTGCCATCCAGTTCAAACAAAATGACTTCGTTGCCAGGCTCAAGGGTCTGGATAGCATTGATCAGCGACATGGATTGACCTTTACGGGTGGAAAGCGCGCTCGAACGTCGCCGTCAATTTGAAAACGCCCCCGCCCATGGGCGTAGGGGTTGGGTTCTTGCACGTGAACAGACCAAGCTGGCCCATTGGCGTGGTCCACAAGAAGGCCTTGGCGCCCTTGTGACGGTCGAAGAAAGCCATCATGGCCAAGGCCGTGGCCGTGTTACCTGTGTGGGTGATCGGGTAGGCATCGACTTTATTGTTGATCCCGTCCCCAACCTCTTGCTTATAGCCGTCCCCGAACTGCGAGATGCGCACCCGATAAGTGATATCGGGCGTTTCCCCGTGCTGGGTGGCCCAGGTGAATGTTTCAATCGCCATGGTTACCTTCCGTTGATCAGGCGCCAGATTGAGCCGCCAGGCTGCAAGCCTTTGGAAATAGCGGTTTCTGCCTCGGTCTTGGCAGCCTGCTGGATGCCCTTGCCGAGCTGCGTGGTGTCTTCCTGCGTTGCGTTGCCGCCAGCGCCTGCCGTTTGCACGGATACCGAGACGGGGAAGTTGTAGGTGTTGCCACTCCCGCCACCGCCTGACGCCGCCATAATCGAACTGCCGCCCGTCATTAATGGCGTGACGCTGCCGCCCTGCGCGCCGGTCATCAAATAAGAGCGGCCACCCTGACTGAACAGCTCTGGCCCCTTTTCATTTACCTCGTACAGGGTATTTGGATCGACCGGGCCGCCAGATGCTCGCCCTTCAACAAGAGCGCTACCGATGCTGGAGCCGAAGCCGCCAGCTCCTGCCCCCGCCGCTGCGCCGCCGCCAAACCAGGCGCCTATGGCAGTGCCCGCCAAGCCCGACAGCAATCCGGAAGCAGTCTGCCGAGTTGCGATGCGCGCCATGTCCGCGAGAACCGACTTTGTGAAGTCAGCGAACGAGAACTTACCAGTCGTGGCGAAGTTCACTACTGCATCTTCCATGGAGCTGAACGCATTGCCAAATAGACTCTTGGTCTGCCCTGCTACGTTCTGCGCCGAATCCAGGTAGTTGGCCCAGGCCGATGTCGCGCCCTTCGTCCAGTCGCCTTGGGCTGCCTCCACATCCGCGTAGTTCTGCCGGATTTGATCGGTAGCCTTCTTATTCGCATCTGCGAGAGCTTGCGACTTGCGGGCGAACTCTTCGTCCGACATATTCCGAGACGGATCGGAGCGTTGGTTTTCCAGCTCCAGCGACTGCTGAGCAAACCGGTCTTGCTGGCTGTTCAACTGCCCGCTTAACGCGTTCTCGCGGTCACCCTGGCCTACACCCAATACGGCACGCTGCCCAGCGAGCTCCAGGGCGCGCTGTTGCTGACCCAGTGCTTGCACGTAGGAGCTAATAGCCCGCTCTTGCTTTGCCAGACGCCCGGTCTCATTGGTCGCCAGCACTTCAAGCTGGCTGTCAGCGTCTTTCTGCGCCTTGACCATCCCTGCGCGCGCGTCGGCGATCTTCTGGTCAAGCTGGATACTTTGCGCGGCCGATGTCGTCATCTTGGCCTTGGTAGCTTCTAGGGCCGAGATCTCGGCCTCGTAGGCTGCCGTCACCTGATCACGCTCGTTGCCTATCAGCGCCTGGCGACGGAGCAGGTATTCAGCTTCGGAGACAAGCCCGGCCTTCTGCGCGGCCTCCAGCTCCTTCCGGTAGTTCTTGTAGGTATCGGTGATTGCGGCCAGGTCGTTCTTGGCGGTGTTGAAGCTGGTCAGGTCGACCTGGCTTGAGGCGCCTTTCGGGTCTCTGTTCTTGTCCTGGAGTCCTTTAACCAGCGTGTCGTAAGCGCCACCTGAGAACTTGCTGCCGTCGTAGTTGACACCATCGAGCAGCGGCGACTTCTGACCGGTTTTCTCGGCACTCTCATATAGCGCCCGGAACTGGTCGTTGAGCTTCTTCAGTCCCGCCTGGCGCTTTGCCAGTGGGTTGACGTTATCGAGTTGCGCGTCCAGAGCTTTCTGAGCATCTATGGCCTTCTGGTTCGCATCGGTGTTTTCACCCGTGGCGATTGCCAGATTAGCGCTTGCCGTCTGTCTGGCCTTGAGTTCAGCAAGTTTTTTCTCAAGCGCCTCAGTTGAGTCGTCATGCTCACCGGTGCCAAGACCAAGAGCCGAGTTCAAAGAACTCAGCCCGTTAGAGATGGCCCCCGCAAACCCGCCGCCCTTGCGCGTATCCAGCACTCGCTGAGTGATCTCGATCTGCTTTGCCAGGTCTGGGAATATCTCCGACCGGGCTTCGGCGTAAGCGCCCTTGATGGCGTTCTTGATGTTGTCCCAATCGCGCTCTACGTCGGATAACGACTCGCGGTAGGTCTTCAGGCGCGTCAAGGCGGCCTGATTCAAATTTTCGCTGAGCACATCCAGGGCACGCTGGCTGTCACCCTGGTCATCCAGCCCCTTGATCACCTGGTACTGCTCAAGGGTGATCAATCCGTACTGACTGCTGATCTTGCTGGCGGCTTCAGTTGCTGTATCGCCAGCGCTGGCAAAGGACTTGGCAAGTTCGCCAGCGCCCTGCCCGGTTACTTCACTCACGGCCGCAGCAGCTTCAGCCAGATTACGCATCTGCGTACCGCTTGTAGCTGCTCCGGATGCAAGCGAAACGACTGCCTCGCGGGCGCCGGACAGGTTGCCGGTGACGCGCCCGGCGCCGTCGGCCATGTCCTTCAGTCTGGCGATGGTCTGCCCAGCACCATTCGTACCGCCATTGATCGCGGCATTGAACTCGCGCGCCTGCTTCATCGCATCGAAGTAGGCGTAGCCCAGCGACCCAATTACAGCGACCAAAAGGCCGGCCGGGATCAGCATCCCTGCAAGGCTTTTCGCTGACTCACCAGCGCCGGCGCCCAATTGAGCAATGGCTCGCGCCCCGCTACCCAGGTCGCCAGCCTGAATGGCGTTGACGAGCTGCATTACGTTTTCCTGAGCCTGGCGGGTGCCGAGCTTCAGTTTGTCGAATGCACCGGCTGCCTCGGTGAGCCCTGCCCTATCCTTGCCGATCTTGGCCAAGGCTTCGTTGTAACGGTCGGCGTCGATCTGACCCGTTTTATGCAGGTCGTTTAGCGCCTTCTCCTGAGCCTCCAGCTTCGCCAACTTGGAGGTCACTGGATCAATACCGTTGACGGTGCGCTTCAGTGCCTCAATCTGGCGATTCTCAGCCTCGATCAGCTTTTGCTTCTGGACCAGCTCTTTGGCTTCCGCCTTTTCAATCTTGTCGTAGGCCTTACCCAGGTGATCCTGGTACTTCGCCTGCTCCTCGATGGTGACCAAGCCGCCCTTGCGGGCGCGCTCCAGCAAACCTTCGGCATTAACCAGTGACTCCATGCTTGAGATATTGCCCGTCATCGCCTTGTCGAGCTGACTGATGACGGAGATTTCCGCTACTGCGCTGTCAGTTGCTTTGCGACTTGCCCCAGCTTGACGGTCCCTTGCCGCCGTCGATTTATCGATGCCTTGCGCAATGTGCGCTTCTGCCTGGGAAACCTTTTTACCGGTGTTGCCCAGGCCTTCGCCTGTTTTGCCCAAGTCATCAATGGCCTTCTGGGCGCCTTCAGCGGAATCGACCAGTTTATCCAGATCATCAGCAGCCTTTGCGGCCTGCGACGACTCGACCGCAATACCCAGGGAAGCGAAATTGGTGCTCATTTGTTTTCTCTCTGTTCCGCCATCACCTGCAGGGCTTCAGCCTCCATCCGCCGGAAGTCGCTGAAAATGGTTTGTCGCTGGCTGATCGGTACGCCGCACATCCGAATCACACCGGAGAGAACGCTGTAGTCCATGCCTGTTGCGCCGCACGCGCCTGTGCGCCACTGGGTGCTCATGGCCTCGAAGACTTTGAAGGCCTCCCAGTTGTCGGGCCAGATTCCGACTTCCCTGTCGGGGATATCCTGGCGCGATAAACCGAAGGCCATCAGATCTGCATCTGACGGCCCTGGCTCATACAGTGCGCGCGAAGCGCTTAGGAGTTTCCCAGGCGGGCTTCGCTAAAGGCTTCGGCGTAAGCGTTCAGCACAGCCTTGGGGGCTGAGTTGATCGAGTTGACGAGGATGCGCACGTTTTCAGGCGTGAACTTTTCTTCGATATCCCAGCCGACGACCACATCGAGCAGTTGATCGGCTTGCAGAGCGATCTGCGCGGCGGTGAAGGCTTTCAGGTCCATGTCGCCGACCTGCTTGCCCAACTCGTCGTGCCGCTCGTTCCAGCTGGTGTAAAGCTCGGCAAGTGCGGTGCGGTCCAGGTACTTGAACTCGAACTCTACCTTCTCAGCGTTATAGCCAGCCCGTTGGATCAACACCTCTGCCTTGAACGTCGGCTTTTGGATCAGCTTAAACTTGGCCATCGGTTACACCGTGGCCGCGTAGCGAGTTGGAAGGCCAGTCAGGGCAACGCTGATAACACGGGTCATCAGGCTGTTGCGTGACATGGTCGGCGTCGCGGTGATCGACACATAGCCGTTGTAGATAATGCTGCTACCACCCGGGAGGTTCAGGCGGAGCAAACGAGGCTGCTTATCGTCGTCCGCCGCCTCGCATACAGCCACATAGGGCTTGGACGGATCGTCAGCGACGGTGTAAGTCAGCGTGATCGGGTTTTTGGTAGTAGGCATCTGGCGGTCGTTGTCGTCAGCCACGAAACCAAAGGTAAGGAACTGTTGATCGCCACCGGCCGAGTTCATTTCGGTTACCTGCGAGATCTCAGTGAAGGCCGTCACCTCGCGGACAGAGCCGATACCGGAGCCGGCCGGGTATTGCTGAACGTTGGTAGTGTTCACGCTTTCCAGGGCGAAGGTTCCGCTGGCAATTACCCCCACGCGAACGCCTCGGCCATCGAGACGAGTCCAGCCAGAATTGACGGCGACAACATCGCCTTCGGCCAGGCCGTGCGCCGCAGCAGTTGCGATTGCCGGATTGGCACTGGTCAGCGCAGTGAACGGGATTGCAACGCCGTAAGTCGATGCAATCTCAAGGGTGGCGCCGTTGGGCATTTGGATGCCGGCCATGGGTGTTTCCTCTTTTCAGAAATGACAAAACCCGCGCAGAGGCGGGTTTCGGGGTTTGCCCAACGGGCGTATTCAGGTGCCGATGTCGGCTCGATACTCGAACGACACCGGCACGGTATATGTGGGCGGATCAGGAATGCCCGGACCAGTATCAACTGGCGACATAGTAACGACAGTGAGGCCTGCCTTTGTGTCTCGTGCATAAAGCGGGAATAGCGTGGTCAACTCAGCCACAAGTGGGTTCGTCTTGGTCTTGCCGGTGCCGGCCGGGGCCACGATGCTGACTTGGTAGACGCCGATGAAAGCGCGGTGGTCGCCAGCAAGCGTATTGCTAGCGGTATCGCCCGGGAGCATGAACGCCCGCAGATAGGTCTCAGTATCCGCCGGGTCGTACTGAGTATTTTCGAACACGACCTTGATGGGTTCCGTCCGGGCCTTGCTCCAGGCAATCAGCTTGGCCTCGTAGATCGAAGCAATAATGGCGTGACTCATACCTGGTTGTTCCTTGTGGCTTCGTCGACGATCTGTTGGAAGCGGGCCAGGGTGATCCGGACCATTCCGCCGGGCGCCTGGGTCGAATGCCCATACTCCAGGGAGATGCCGTACGGAAGATTGTTCACTATGTATGCTGTCTCGCCAGCCGTCAGCGCCTGGACCTGTAGTCGCAGCTTGGCTAGCGTCACACCACCAGCAGGATCTACCTTGTCTAGCGTGCCCTCCGCCGGTGTGCCGATGGAAAACTGCCAGTTCCCCCGAAAACGCCCACCTACGTAATCCTTGCCCGCTACCAGGCCATTCACATTGAAGTTCTGGTCGCGCTCTGTCTTTGTCAGGGGCTTGGCATATTTCACGCCGCGCCGCAGCTTGCCGGCCTTCGTGAAATTCGACTCGTTGAGGTTGATGATCGTGTTGCGGACCGCGACCTTGAAATCGTAGTCATCGGCGGCCCGCTTGTTCGCCTGTCGGTGAACGACGTTCTCAGCCCAGATCTCTGGATTGCCCACCGGTGACATGCGGATAACGCTGCTTCCGATTTCGATGACGATCTCGCGGATGGTCGCGTCTATACCAACCTTCGCTCGCTCGGCGAAGTCGCGAATATTCTCGGCAAAGCTGCCGTTCATACCCGAGTATTTGTGCGTCACGACCGCACCTGCAACTCATACAGGATCGGCGTACCGGCAGGGTTGACCTCTTTCAGCGGCGGCACGATTGACCATGTGCGCCCCTGAGCGACCACTTTGTCGAGCAGACCCGGCACCCAGGCCAATCCCTGCGCCGCGATCTTGAGTTTCTTGTCGCCCTGCCGGATGAGGCTGTTGGTTTGGAATTCTTGGCCGGTGAAGTCGAGCAGGATGCCCTGGGCGGTTTGCTCGACGGGCACACCCGGCGCTTCGCCGCCCGTCTCCGGATCGTACTCGCCAGGTTCCGTCTTGCTGATGGTCACAGGCTGGCCGAACTCTGTGATCACCTCCAGCGCCATCACGGCCACATCATCGTAGAATGCCAAATCTACCTCCAACAAATTAGGATGAGCCATGACGAATGCTATGCGTGCAGGACTAATCCTTGATGCACTCAATCAATATATTTTGCAGCCTGACAAGGCGCTCTATTTCCGCCAGATACTTAGGTCTGCGATAAGAACAGCACTTGAACAATCCCCGGATGCACGGCGAATAGCTCAAGCACAGCGTAGATGCGCCCCCTCATGGGGACCTACAGAAACTCCCGTCGATGTCGCTGCCACTAAGCATTTAGCATCGATGATCGGTTCTTCGAGCGAGTGGCCAAAAGATTTGTTTGAAAACTTGGACATGGGCGAATTGCAAGGGGATTTCTAAGCCCGAGCGGCGAATAAACCGCGCTTCTGCAAATAGTCAGCAAATTGTGTGGCGCTCGGTCGATCCGGCGCTGCCGGCAGCAGCCGGTTGCTGGTGGACGGGATCGCCGCGTACTGCCGCGTCACCGCGCCCTCAACACGATCCAGCAGCACCGCCCCTTTGCGCTTCTCCACCGGGTCTACATCATCCTGATGGATCTCTGCAGCCAGGGCCATCTGGCCGTACTGGATCCGCGCCGGCAGGTAGTTGTTCGGCTTGATCTCGTGATCCAGCAGCACTTCCCGGCGCGGCCAGGACAACGCCTGCTCGCTGCTGGTCTTGCGCCCCTTCCAGATCATGCCATCCATCGCCAGAGCGGCCCGGCGCAGCAACGCTTCCTGCTCTGGTACGCCCTCAGGGATGACCGTGCCGAATTTCACGGCATACATGGCCAGGTCCTCGGCGCTCGCGTAGCTTTCGGCGTCAGGAAGTCCCTGTCCGGTCTCGATAATGAGTGTCATGCGTCAACTCGCTGGAGTGGTTTCAAGAGTGGCCGCCAGGTAACCGACAGCCAGCTGTATTACTCCTTGGTCAGCTCAGCTACGAGCTTTTCCAGGGATTCTTTCGAAGCGTTGGCCCGGTACGGAACCTTAGCCTCATCGAGCTTTGCTTTCAGCGCGGCAATTTCATCGGCATCACCAGCCGACGGCGTAATGGCGGCTTTCTTCAGAGCTTCAACCTCATCGCGCAGCTCGTCGACAGTAAGAAGCAGGCCGTGACGCTCGGCGGTCAGTTCACCAACTGAGGTATGAATGGTGCCCAGTACTTCATACAAACGCACCGCCAGCTGGCCCGACTCTGGACGATGGATTTCGCCAGCTTCCAGCCCGTCAACAAGGATCTGGATCGATCCATGCTCAGCACGCAAAGCTGCGATGATTTTTTCCGGCTCGACCTGATTGGCGGCGCCAACAAGCTGCACCTGCTTGGCCTCCTTCACCGACACGTCGATGCCGGCCGATTCGTACGCATCAACAACGCTCGGCCAATGGCCGATTACCAGCACACTGGTCACTCCCGCTTCTGGTTTGTCGAAGTGTTCCGGGTTGCGGTAACGCTTCTCCGGATCGAAGCCGGAGAGTTGGTTGCTGTAAGTCAATTCCATGTGTTTCTCCAAGGCGGCCATCGCTGACCGCGCGTTGAGTTTGAGACTTAGCCGCCAGAGGCAGGAGGCGTCGCAGTGAGCTTGATCATCACGCCGGCGGTGACCTTGTTGCTGCCCGCGTGCTTGACCCAGTTTGCAGCGGAGCCGACCGCAGCCAGGGTTGGGTTGGAACCGCCAGTAGTGGCTTTCCAGCTGTAACCCAGCACATCGATGTTCACGGTACCTTCAGCGCGGTAGCCGATGCTCAGGTTTTCTTCGTCGTTCACTTCGTAGGAACGGAAGCCCGGGGCCTGAGACTCGGTGATGGTTACCGCGTTTGGCAGCAGGCCGAAGATCACGTCCGCCGGCGCGGTATCGGTCACCAATACAGGCTTGCCCAGGGTGCCAGGGAGGCCGCCGTAGATCACGACACCAGCTTCTTCGTAGATCTTGTTGGTGATCGCTTCGTCGACGATGTCGAAATAAGCACTGGAGTGCATGACCCACAGAGCGATACGGCCGAACTTGTCGCCGAACTCGCGCATGCCGCGGGTCAGCGTCTTCTTGCCGTCGGTTTCGATGTTGGCCGAAACCACCATGTCAGCGTTGGAACCGATGGCAGCGCGCAGACCAGCGGTTGCGTACTGAATGAAGCCTTCCAAGGTCGCATCAGCGACGTCGGCACCGACGATCTGGGAGAACTCCTCGACCGGACGACCGCGGCGCTTGAACGCCTCTTCGGTGGTCTGGTATGGACCGTACTTCCATGGAGCTTTGACGCCAACAGCTTCGCCGGCGGAGATCTTCTTGGCAGTTACCTTGCCGTCAGAGTTGACGTCGCGGTGCTCCAGAGAGCCGTTCAGCTTGTAGAGAGCGCGCTTGCGGAAGTCGCCTTCGATCAGTTCATTGTCCAGCACCATTGCGCCGTTGGACGATGCGTTGAATACATCCAGGTTGTCCTGGACACGCTCGAGGTATGCGGTTTGCGCCTCATCGTTGTAGATGATCAGGTCGCTGTTAACGGTTGTAGCCATGGGTCAATCCCCTTACTTGGGCAATGCTAGATATGCGGTTTGGCCGTGCTTGCGCTGAAAGTCGCGCTTCTGCTCGGAGGTCATTTCGGAGCGCTTGAATGCAGCCTTGCCGCCACCCCCGCCCGGGGCAAATGTCCCTGAAGCCCTTGGCCACAGATGAGGTGCGCTTTCGCGCAGAGATTCCGCCCATTCGAGCGGAGTCAAAGGGGTCTTGCCGTCTTTACCGAGGATGACTTGGCCGGATTCATCAACGGCGACTGCATCGCCATCTTCGTTAAGGGTGAACACGCCTTTGGCGCGCAAGATGATGTCGTCTGTTGCTTCGGGGAGAGCGCCGGCTTTTAGTGCTGCACCGCGTACCGAGTCGCCCAGGACTTTGCCCTGGAACTTGGCAGCGAAGGATTCAGCCTTCTCGGCGCGCTCGCTGATGGTCTTCAACTGCTTATCGTAGTCGCCACGAAGACGCTCAGTGCGGCGGTTGAAGACTTCGTCCACCTTGCCCTCTGTCAGCAGCTTGGTTTCTTCGTCCTGGCCGGCACGACTGAGCAAGCCTTTGACGGCGTCAATGTCGATGCCTTCAAACTGGGTTTCGAACTGAGTCAGCTTGCCAGAGGTTTCCTTCAGCTTGCCCAGCAGCTCCGAGTTCTTGGTTTTCAATCCGGAAACGGATGCTTCAACGGCAGTCGCGATAGCGGCCTTGATTGCCGGGTTTTCCAGGTCGATTTCGTTTTCTTCTGCCACGTTGATGCACCCCTTGGGTATGTTTTGCCCGCCTAACGGACATAAAAAAACCGGCTCAAGGCCGGCTGATTGAATGTATTCGGTTAAATTCCGGCGCGCTCGAACGCCAAAGGCTCCAAGCCCTTCATCTGTTTCAGTGTTAGCGGCGAGAAGTTGCGGTCCAGCTGGAGTTCGGCGAAGCGCTCCACGGTCAAGCCACCCTCCCGGAACAGCTTGGCCCGGACTGGGCCGATGGCCACGTCCTGGAACGACGCTGGCTGAAGCTGGAGCCAGTGGTAGTAATCGAGGTCGGCACTTACCTGCTGGCCGCCATTGGCGCCTACTGAGGCACGGGTAGCGCCCTTGGCGAACATATCACTGAGCTTGGTCAGCAGGATGAAGCTGGTTCGGCAATTCGGATGGAACGGCGGACGAGGCCCGGATCTGACCGGAAATCGTCGCCCGTCCAGCGAGCGGCACTGATCGCCAGTTTTGCTATCTAGCGTAGCGATAATTTGAATCTCTTCGACGATATCCGTATTGGTCTTGGCCACCTCCATCCGCGCCTGGGACGACACATGCTGAATCGCGGTGTGCACGACCGTGCTGGCATTGCGGTTGGTGATGGCGAGGATGCCGTCTTTGTACCCAGCCGCTTTGGTACCACGGATGTTGCGGATGACTTGGAAGTTCGTCTGCCCTTCGGAGAAGCCCTGCCGGATCGTGCCCGTGACGCGCTCGCGCTCGGCGCCGGTCCAGCCTTTGATGAAGGCTTTCAACAGCTTCCCACCACCAGTGCCGCGCACACTGAGCGGGTTCGTCAGCACCGCAGTACGTATCGCAGCAGCCGTCGGAGCGACCACATCCAGCGACACGCCAACCGGTGCCGATCTGGCGAGGCTTGTAGCCTCGAACTGCGCCTCGTAGTTGGCGATATCCACCAAGTCGAGGTTCAGCTGCTCGCTGTACCGGTCGAAGATGCCCAGCAGCAGGCTATCCACTTCCTTCAGCAACGCGTCCAGGCGCTTGACGTTGTACTCAGTCAGATCCGACTGGGTGAGGCGGTCCCGGATAGAACGGTCAATCTCCTTGAGGAAAGGAGCAAACTTGCTGACCTCCCCAGCCTTGAGCTTTTCCAGAAAGACAGCGTGCCGGATGGTTGCGTCAAGTATTGCTTGGTTCGCCGCCATCTATTGTGTCCTCGTCGTCCAGGCCCAAACCATCGCCCTGCTCTTCCAGCTCGCCGTCGATCTGCTCGTCAGTTCGCTCTGGCGCGATCAGCCCCAGCTTGCGCAGATACGCCCGAAGATCAGCTTTCGCGAAGCCGCCGTTCTGCCACAAGCCAACCAAGGCCGTGATCATCTGCGGATCAGCAGTGAGCTCGACGAACTCTTGATTGACCTGGTAGGCGACCTTCTTGTCGGCAATACCCATGTACATGCAGCACCACATAATGGCTCGCGTGTAGGCCTCGCTGACGTTGGCAACACAGCCAGCCAGAACTGATGTGGAGGCCGACTGATCACCGCGTGACTCGGTAGCGGTCTTGGTGGCAAGTGACGCCACCACCATCCGCGCACCCAGTTCGATCATCATCTGGTTCTTGTCAGCCATGGCCTCCTTGACAAGCGTATTCGGTGCAGGCTGGGCGTAGCCGAAAGCGCCTCCGACCGGCAACATCATCGGGGCTCTGGAACCGACATAGATGCCGTTTTTCTCCATCCAGTCGCGCCAGGACTCATCCAGCCCGCTGATCCACGGCTGGGCCTGACCGCACCAGAAGACGCTGTCTTCGTAGTCGGCGCTGTTCCGGTAATGGCCCAGGTTGATCATGGCTATGTCATACAGAGGCGACTCATCGATGCTTGGGTCGTTGTTCTGTGCACCGACGAAGCTGAACGGAATCTCTTTGAGGCGCCCCGTAACGCCTTCCGGCTTGAATTCTTCGATGACAGTCAGCGGCCCACCACCTTTCGGCCCGGACCGGCGCCAGACGCGGCAAACAAAGCCGTCATCCTCCAGCGCCAGTTCCCGATACTGCTCAGCTGTCTTGTAGCCAAAACCATCCGGTATCTCCGGCGACTCGCGCAGCACCACCAGCGTCAGCACACTGTGACCGTTCACCATGCCCGTGCGCCAGTTGATGATGTCTTCAGCGCAATAGGACAGGATCACCGAGTGACCGCCGATGCCGTCGTCCTGGTGATAGTCGACGTACAGGCCATGGCGGCCAGCTTCAAGCACCTTTTCAAGCGTGCCCTGGGAGTGCTGGTAAATGCTCACCCCAGATCCGTTGGCATTGTCCTGCAGGTATTCAAGTTTCTTAGGGACCGTCAGCGTCGGGTCTTTGTGGAAGGCCAGGCCCAGCAACCCGTTACGGGTGTGCCCGGTGGCGTTCTTGAACACTGCCCGCTCTCGATAAGCCCGGTTCCTGTCTTCGTTCTCCGGCGACTTGTCGTGTGCGTTGATGTACGGCAGCCGATCGACAACACGATGCTGGCCCGCGCAAACGTCGCGAACGGTCGCCCAGCGATCCAGCACTGCCGTGTATTCCGCCCGCTTGAAGGAGACGTCGTTGCTCATCGGGCGTATCCCATTTTGATAGCGGTGACCGGTTTGATGATCGGGTACTCGCGGTGGATGAAGTAGCCGCCGGCGTCATTCGCGTGATCGATGCCGGCGGTTTTGTCTGGCTCCCCGTTCGCGGCCCACACCTGTTGTTCCAGGCCATCGGCATAGGTCGGACAGGCGAGCGAATTGACCAGGTAGCGGCGCTCGCCCTGCGCATTGCAGAAGACGGCGTTCATTGCGTTGATTCGATCTTTCACCGGCGGGTTTGCCGCTGGAGCGATGACCGAGAACCCAGCCTGTTTGAGCATGGCCAGGTCGGTAATGCTGGCGTTTACGGACTTACGTGAATCACCCGAGGCATCCGGATAGATCCTGATCTCGCAGGTCTTCTTGAAGTCGTTGCCGTCGTGCTGCCAGTAGCGCTCTTTGATGCGGCGGATCATGTCGGGCGTGTCGTAGCCGTCGATCAGCTCATCCACGGCCCTGGGCAGCCCCTGGTCACGCTTAACATGGGTAATCGCCGCCATCTTGCCGACGTTGAAGTCCATCCCGATGAACAGTGGCTCACCGGGCTGCACGGTGTCGAAGCAACCGTTGAGCTTACGGTCGTAGCCGGTGTAGATCGTGCCGGACGTCAGGTTGACGAACTGGCCTTTGAGGTACGCCATGATCAGCTGCGGCGGATAGGACTCCATCAGGGACGCGATGTAGTCCTCCGGCAAGTTCAGCTCGTTGTCGAAGGTGCTGGCCTGCACCAGGCCGTACATCTCCTTGAGCGACGGCTTGTCGCGCAGCTGCTTCACGAACTGCAGGAAGACGAACTTGAAGCCCTCCGGCGTAGTGGTGACATCCACCCCGTTCTTCAGCCCGGGCAGGTTGTAACGCATCCGGGCGATGATCTTGCGCCAGGCCTGCTGAGCCTTGAGGGCGGTCAGCACGTCCAGCTCATCCACCAGGGCGTGACCGATCTTGAAACCGACAATCGTCTGCGGCTTCTCCATGGACCGACAGATCACAGTGCCGCGGGACTGCCGGCCGCTGTAGATGTGAACCTCATGGTTCGCCTGGTTGATCTTGGTCTTCAGCCCCCAGTCGTAGGCCACCTCATCCATGGTCGGATAGAAGATGTCCCGGATCTGCGGGTAAGTCGGTGCAAAGTACCCAGCGTTTACGCCAGGCCACTCCATGAAATGCTTGCTCAGTGCCGAGCATCCCACCCAGGTCTTGCCTGATCCGAACCCGGCAACGAACGCGCGGAACTTGTGGGGCAGCGTGAGGAATTGAGCTTGCGGAACGTTAAGGCTCGGCATTCGGCTTCCTCGCATCCACCACGTCGACCTGGATACGGGTCGGGATCACTGGTTCGTCGCCGGCTTCTTCCTTCCTGGCCCGGTTGACGTAGATGTCACCGGTTTCTTTTGCAGCCTGCTCGAGGATCTGCATAGCCAGGCCGATGTTCTTCATCGTCTCGGCCTTCTCCACGAAACGATTCATTGCGCGGAGGCGGAAGGCGCGGTTGGCAATCGGGATATCTACTGTCTCTTCCCTGAAGCGCTTGCGGCACTCTTCAAAAAAAGTCTTCCACTTCTGTCCGAGGTCACGACCGGAATACTTGGTTGGGTCGTATCGCTCACACAGTTGGCGGGACACTTCGATGCCGTACTGCTCCTTGACGGCCTGGCAAACCTGACTGGGGGTGTCGAAGCAGGCCAGGGCTTGGACAATAAAGGCCTTCACCTCATCTTTCAGGGCTGCCATAGATTCGTTTTCCGTCAAGGGCTGTCAAGGATTAAGCCAGCTTGAGCAGACAGGTTCCGCAGGCCCTCGCAATGTTCAATTTCCCCACCTCAGCAGGACTGTTTGCAGCATCCACCAACGCTTGAACGTCAGGGCTCGCACCGTAGCGGCGGACGACACCGACGAACTCTTCGACGTCATGACCACGCATCTCCAGCTTCGGCGCCCCTTCCTTGTTGAAGGCTGGCTGACCGTACTTATCGTTGGCGTGTGCGATGTGATAAAGCTCATGCTCTACCAGCGCGCAGAAGTCGGTGTCGCTGCATTGGGCGCAGTAGTCAGCAGCCAACGTGATGATGAAAGCCGGCACATCGCCGAACCAATCACTCATCTGTTGCTCCATCCGGGCTTTCTGCCATCCACCGGCACGGAACGCTACCTGTTCGGCCTGGCCCAGAACTGTGCGGCCCTTTTTCTCGAAGCTCGACGACGCCCACATGACACGGATGTCTGCATCCAGTAGGTGGGCGTGGTCTTCGTTGTGAATGCTGCCGGTGTCGGCAAGGATCTCGGCTTGTAACCAATCCCAGACCTCTGGCGCAGGGGTCAGGCGAATGCCAAAGCTGGATAGGTCCGAAAGCTCAAGCAGTGATGATGGAGGATATGGCCTGTCCATGGATCACCTTGAGCTTGAAATAGTGAAGCGTTGCCGGTATTGGTGAGGATCAACTCAACGCAAAGGAGGCGCACATGGAGCCTGAGTACGAAGTCAGGAAAGTCCCCAAGGTCATTATCCAAGGGATACGCCCAGGAGAACTGGTACGCGCAACCCCGATAAACCAATACTGGTTCGTTGTGGAGCACATAAAAACCGAACAGCGTTACGGCGAGCATGACGATGAAGCGGATGCCATAGCTGAATGTGCAGAACGCAATTCACAATCGAGGGGCACGCTATGAAGCTCAATGTCACGATTGATACCGATGCAAATGCCGTTGATATCCCGTCGATGTATAAGATGCCTGCGAGCGAGTACACGGCGTATGTAGATGGCGGCCTATTCTTTCTCGACCACCACGAGGTTCTGAGGGCAGTACTCGGCGAGTACCCAATCGCTACCACTGTTGACCAGGTGGAGCTTTTGATCGGTTACCTCAACGGGATAGCAGAAAGAATGCGTGGCGGCGAGTATTGATCTCAGCAGCGCCGCATTCACCTGCGGCACACCTACCCGACGCAAGAGGGAGAAAAAAATGGAATTTGACCGAAACGAGGCCCTAGCCATTATCACCAAACTACAACGATGGCATGACGAAGCTCGGAGCCTCGTCGATGATGCGTCCGATAAATCACGCCTCTCGTCGAACAGCATCGACCTTTTAAAGGCTCGGCTCACCAAGCTGAAGGATGAGATAAAAGACGCGGCCAAGCACGAAACGCTATCGCGCAGAAAAGTACCAAAAACGGACTTGGAGCAGTTCTTCTTTGGCCCAGCCGTCAGAAGCACGTCCGCAAACTTTCGAATGAGGACCGATACGAGTCCGCATAGCGAAAAGTGGAACCAGGGACTTCACGAGGTAGAGCACGAGCTTTCGTACGCGCTTCACAATATTCAGGGATCCCTCAAGACAAACGTTTAGCTTAAGAACTGCGCCACGATTTGGCGCATTCGAAAACGTGGCGCGGATTACTGAGCCGCCCGATTTAGGGCCTCATCAGCCTTATCCGCGGCCTGGGCAGCAGTAGTGGCAGCCTTTGACGCCTTCTCGGCGGCGGTGCCGGTTTTGCGTGTCAACTCTTCTAGTAGACGATCACGCTCCGTCATGGCCGTGTCGTACGCCTTTCTGATGTCCTGCACCTGGTTGCTTTGCTTCTCAGCAAGAGACCAGTAGGCGGCCTGGTAACCGAGGACGGCGCCACCTCCGACCAGCACGACAGCGATTGCCCAGACCTCAGCCCGGCGCCACCAGCGGCGTGCGATAAATTCCAATGCGCATCTATCCATCAGGCGATACCTCCCAGCTTGGTGCGCAGGCGAGTGATCTCGTCGCTCTGTTGCGTCACGCGGTCAGTGAGTTGAGCGACCTGGCTGGTCAGCGCCTCGATCTTGCCTTCCATGCGCCCAACAGCGGCCGCCAAGTCATTCCGCTCTTTCGCGAATTGATCGGCGCGGGCCTCGGCTTCTTTGCGTGCGGCGCGCTCCTGGTTCAGCAGCTCGTTCAGGCGCTTGAGTGTGCCGATATCGGCGCTGTCCATCGCGCGGTCAGTCGCATCCTTTGAAAGGAACCGGCGCAGCCATAGCAGGCCGCCCAGCACAACGGTGGCACTACCGCCCAGCCAGGTAGCTGTGCCTGGGCCGAGGTCAGTAGGATCCATCGTCGCTCCATGAAGAAAATGGCCTTGGCCAGAATAGGTCAGCCCCAACTGCACTCTCAGCAATGAATATGGGTGTGGTAGGACCGAAAACGAAAAGCCCCAAAAAATGGGGCTAAAATTTTGATTAAAGTGCCTAAAATGCAGCGAGAACCTGTTGGAATTACTTGGGCTTTTGTAGCCCTGGCCCTTTCCTGCTACTCACCGAATCATCAGGTTCAGGGTCCGGATGTAGCAGTTTCTCCAGCGACTCCAAGTAAGCAATTTCCTTTTCGGCGTCGTCCTCTGAAGAGAATATCCGAAACGTAACCCCGTCTTTGAGCACGGCCCAAACATAAACCCCATATCCAAGGGGAAAGGGTTCAACGAAGACGTCTTTTGTTAATTTCTCTTGTGCCTTATATCTCGACATTTGCAGATATCCTTATGCGCTGGGTTATTTTTCAACTCCTCCAGCATAAAGAAAAACCCGGCGCTTAGCCGGGCTCTGACACTTGCACTCTCTCAATTCGACTTCGCGCCGCCGTTGTCGCGATCAGTTTGAGCGTCTTGATCAGATCCTGGATTACCCGGCGGAGGATTCCAATCCTCCGGCTTGTCACCAGTTCCCTGCTTGGGCTCCGACTCAGCTTGCTCAAGACCGGAGTCATGACCCTCGCCCGTCTCAGGCATATCCTCTTTTGGTCCAGGATATGGCGCTGCAGGACCGTTATTGTCATCCACCATAAATCACCTCCTGTCTGTAGCGCGGGGTTGCGCATATAACTGGGAGGGACTGATTAGACAGAAAGTGCTTCTGCCTCGACGAGCGGACGAAAAAAAGCCCCGTGCAGTGACGAGGCTTTCTAGTGTCAATCCCTAACGCGCAAGATCGACAGGATGGGTAAATATTCTCTCACTTTCTCACCCAATGCAATCGCTATTTACTATGCCGCGCAAGTTTCTATCAGTCCCTCGGCATCAAGCAACTCTTGAGCGGAAGTCAGCGCCTCATTCACCTGGTCATCCAGCGCCTTGCGTATCGACGAGCGCCACCGATATCGGGTCGACTCTGGCTTTCCGTCATTATCCCAATTGGTGATGTCGTACCATGCCGCTGGCAGCACCGCGGCGGAGCGCTTGCCGTCGGCGCCTGCTACCTGAGGAATAGCCCAGGTCAGCACGGCGCATTCCCGAAAGCGCTTCGGCGCTGGAGTCTTTACCGAATTCAGCAGCTCCAGAATGGCGCCGTGCTTGCGCTCCTGGTGCGTAGAGTACTTTGACACAAGTGCCCGCCAGTGCGCTGGGGTCAACGTCTTGTGCAGCCGACCGAACACCCAGCAGTCCTGCAGAAACGCCGCCTCCTTGCCGACGATCTCCCCCTTTTGCTTGGCGCACTGAACTTTGGGCTCGAAGTCGCAGCCGCCGGCGGAACTGATGGTCTCGGCCGCAAGGGCGCGAACTACTGCTGAAACAACGTTGCGATAGGTCATGCGTCAGCCCTCGGGTATAGGTTTCGGCCAGCATGATCGCTGGACTCGTACAGGCCGGCATGCCGCTTGTCTCGGAGATTCCACTTCCCAATGGCATCGAGCATTACGTCGTCGTAACTCTCTGCGTCGTCTATCTCATCTTCAGCGGTCTCGCCGCTGGCGCCGCACTCATGGCAGTAGACTCGAGCCTCAACGCTAAGGCCGTCCTCGCCGTAGTTCGCTACCCTCTCAACGTGCTGGCGCGGGAAGAATGCGGTAGTAATGATAGTCACTGGAGGGCCACCGCAGAACGCGCATGGCCCCATCTTGATTGGCTCGTTCACGCTGCATTCCCCCTCTTCAGTTCTCTGGTCTTCGCCCGGTATTCGGCTGTGATGGCTTTCAGTTGCTCTACGGTTTCTTTGCGTGGCGCGTGGTCGGCTTCCAGCGCCTCGACAGCCTCAAGGCCGATTCGAGCGATGAGGCCGGCGCGGAAGCCCTGGGAAACGGTGTAGCCCTTGCGAGCGTGCATGTAGGAGCCCGAGTTACACGCTTTGCACTGAAGCCATATGTTGGTTGGCTCCAGGCGCAGCTCTGGGCGAGCTCCCTTGCCGAGGAAGTGGCCCGCATCGAATGCCCCGCCAGTCTTCCAACCCTGGGCCGCAAGAATCGATTCCTGTGACTCACCACAGCTCATGCAGCCACTGCCAATACTCAGCTCGTAGGTGCGCCGGCAGTCCCGCACAGCCTTCTCGGCATCCTTCATGTGGTCGGCGCGACTCTTCAGGGCCTCCTTACGGACCTTGATGTCCTTCCGCTCGATTTGTGCCAGCGCCTTGCGCGCCTTCGGCTCATGCCTGGGCGCGTCGATCATTGCGCAGGCCGGGCTGCAAACCGCCTGGCCCATGCGTGAAGGGACGAATAAGGCACCGCACGCAGCAACGCGGCACTTCTTCGGCTTGGCCAGCTTCCGTTCGATGGTCATGCAACCTCCTTAAACGCTTCGAACTCGGCCATCTCGGTCAGGCGCTCTTCTGTGAGCGTCGGCCAGTCGTGCAGCACCAGGTACGCGCAGCACTGACGCCAGAAGTCTTGGAAGACCTCTTCCCCCATCGAGTCGTATGAGAGGCTGCGGGGCGTCTTTCGGGTGAGCTGGCCCAACCCAGGAATGTCGAACGCTTCCTCGTCGCAGTACACGCCAGACTCCAGTTGCAGGGCTTTGATGGCGTCGTGGGACTGCTTGCCTGAGAAACGGTCGATGTTATGGCTCAGCACCCGGCCCAGGCCGTGGACCAAACCGTTGAACCGTGGGTTGCGCGGCTGCTTGAGGTCGGCGCGGATCTTCGCGTTCATCTTGAATTCACGCTCGCGAAGGATCGACCGGTCAGCGTCGGAGGACGGCACGAACGCGGCCACCTCCTTGCCTGTGACCGGATCTACCAAGCGGCGCAGTACCAGGTATACGGGCATTGGGCGAGGCTTGGCTGGCTTGGTCATGGCTTGGACCTCAGAACGCCAGCAGCTTTTACCCAGCGGCGCATAGACATCTCGCAGCCGCTCGTTAAGCAGACGCCGTTGGCAAATCCTGTGTGAGTCTTTGGTGTACCGCAGCCGCAGTTACATTTCGGCTTGCGGCCTGGGCGCTTGGGTCGACGCTCCATGTACCGGATATGCTCAGCCAGTCCGCCGATCTGTCCCCAGCCAGCGGTACCGCCTCGCATTGCAGCGGATCGGGCCGACGCCGAGAGTTGATTCAAGTCGGTCATGACCACTCTCCATTACCCATATGGGCAGCCTGCGTTGCCTCAAGGCTGCGCTTTGCGTTTCGCTTTTTCAGGCAGGCCTTGCAGCGCTCCCAGTTACCCATCCCGAACATCGGAGCTTTGTCGTGAGTCGTGGTTTCTGCGCCGCACTCCGACTTCCAGGAGCGATAACGACCACCTGGGCCTATTGCATTTGCAGACACCTGGACGAAGTAATGGGCGCGAAATCCGCTAAAGCACGGCTTTGCCCATCCTTCCAGCTGCTCCATCTTTCCGTCCGTTATCCGAATGCCTCGGCGCGTCAGTTCGGCGAAGTCGCCTTTGCGTTGTAGATCGAGCACTTCATTCATGTCGATCATGACTGCTCTCCCTGGCCCAGGGCGGCGTCGATGGCTGCCAAAATTCCCACCCGCTTCGGGAATAGTGGCGATACTTGGCCCGTCTCGTCGCACATGTGCCGCGTGCGGGCGTCATTCAGGATGAACTCGTGGGAGCTGACCAATACCTGGCGCAGCACCTCATGCTCTGACTTGTACTCGTCGAGATCTTCCTGCATGCCATGGACTTGACCCCAGAGCTCGTTAATTGCCTCGACAAGCTCTTCTTGCGTTGCCTCTTCTTCGTCCTGCTCTTCCTTCGAGATGCCCAACAGTTGACCGACCGCAACGATTACCGAGTGATACCTGTTGCACTCAAGATTCACCTCACGGAACAGCTCGTTATCGCTGGCAATGCATGCTTTATGTTCGGCTACGCTCTGGCGCAGCGCCTCGTTCTCGGCCAGCAGCTCCAAAGCCACCTCCTCCACGGTCTTCTCGCCTAGGAACTCACCGAGCGCTTCAGCGCTTTGCTTCCACTCACTGCAGTCAGCCTTCCAAGAGGCGACTTCACTCCACAGCAGCTTCTGAAGTTTCTGCTTGTCGATGGTCATGCTCGAGCCTCCAATTCCTGGGCCTGCTTGATCAGCAGCGCCCGGCGATCCGCCAACTCGTTGGCCGCTTCAATGCGCATTTCGGTTTTTCGTTCGGCACTGGCCTTGCGCATTTCCAGCATGGAGTTTTTGACCAGTTCCAGCTTCTGGCGCAGCACTGGAGCAGGCTGGGTGACGGCGCCGGTGAGCAAGCCGGCAATGGCGCGGCCATCCTCGGTAACAGGAACAATGCTCAGGTCAGCCAAGTACTTCTGGCCGTGCTCTTGGGGAATGCGTTTCAGTTCCACAGCCTTGGTGACTGCCTGGATGCGCCGGTTGGAGTCGAAGCCTACGGACACGTGCCAGTTGACCGGTTTCGCATCCTCGCGGGCCTGGCCCACGAACCTTTGGTAGGCGTCGATGAACGCCATGCGCGCACCGATTTTGTCGCCGCCATCCAAGATGGGTTTCGCGGCAGCCAGTGCCAGCTGGATCTCGTCGGTCAGCACCACGGTTTCGAATTCATCGTTGGTGGTCATGGCGATGGCCCAAGCCTCGTCCTTACCGGGACGGCCATCGGAGGACTGGACGCGCTGCAGGATGTCGGCCATCGCCAGCTTGCCCTTCACCTCGAAGCGGCAAGCCTTCAACGCAGCTTTGACGACAGGCACCGGATACGCGCAGAGGTCTTCAGCCATCATCGCGGCAGTGCCTGGGTTCATCTCTTGGCCCATGGCCTCGGCCGTAGCGCAGATGGCAGCGGCCAGCCCGGCGACCTGCTGGTCATTCATTTCAGAGGTATTCATTGCGGTCACCTGCTTGGCGTTTGGCCAGAACCATCTGGGCGGCCTGCTCCGCTGCGGAATGGTTCGCTTCAGTCCGCTCCATCTGGCGTGCTGTCGTGCCGTTGATGCGTTGCCCGGTCACCCATTGCGTGTGGTAGCTCTCAGCGTTGGCCAGCAGCTCGTTGAGGCTGTGGCACTTGCGCAGCACAGCGGCATCGCTGGTTTTCAGGAAGTGAGCGGCGACGTGGTGGGCGACATCGGCGCCCAGTCTGTCGACGAGCAATGCCATCTGCTTGCCAGCCTTAGCGTTCCACACCGGCCAGGCGCTGTAGCGCTTGCGGTAGGCCATGGCGTAGTTCGCCCAGACCTTGAAGGTCTTGCAGGCCTGGTCCTTTGGCCCTGGCATGTCGGCAGGAATCTCAACTCGTGGTTGCTGCGGAACGAATTGCACGACCTGCCCCGTCACGACCTTGGCGGTAGCCTGGGGCGTAATGGGTTCAATGACCGGTTCTATGACTGGTTCAAGAGAGTTACTGATTCTGGGTGCATCTGCTGCACTACCCCCTAGTGCAGGAGATTCACAAGGGGGTGAACCTGCTGCACTACCCTGGTGAATCTGCTGCACTACCCCTGGTGCAGGAGGTGCACCACCTCCCTCGAGGGTGAGGAAGTAAACGTTCGACGAATTCCCCTTAGGTCCGCCCTTACGAATTTCCTTACGCAGCAATCCCGCATCACACAGGGCCGTGATGTGGTTCATGACAGAGCGCTTGCTGATCTCGCACTGATCGGCGATGTGCTGATAGGACGGCCAGCACTCGCCTACATCGCTGGCGTTGTCGGCAAGCTTGATCAGTACCAGCTTGCGCAATGGATTCCCGACGCGAAGCTTCATCGCGGCGACCATGAGGGTCATGCTCATACCCCACCTCCGGCGAAGGCGCGGAAATCAATCGTCTGCACGCCTTTCCAGCTATTGCAGGACATGCAAAGGGTTTGAAGGTTGCCCAAAGAGGCTTCTCCGCCTTGGCTTTCAGGGATGACATGATCAGCCCTCAAACGCATCAGCACCGAGCAGCCGCAGCGCAGGCAAGCATGACCATCGCGGGCGAACACTTGAGTGCGCAGGCCGGAAGGTATTGGTTTCTTTTTCGTCCTGCGCCGAGACGGGAGAACTGGTGGTTGGTAAGTAGTGAAATGGCCCATACGGTTCGGATTCCACTCACAGCCTTTTTCGGTGAGTCGGAATGCCCCAGGACGCAGCTCAATCAAATCTGCCTCTTCCAGGGCCTTCAGCATGCGGTAAGCGGTGTCTGGCTTGTCAGTGAGCAGCGGTAGCTCCTCAGTGATCTTGGCCTTGCTCAGCGCGAAGAAGATCCCGTCGTCAGTCTTGATTGGCTTGGCCCAGCTCGGGCAGCCGTAGACGAACGCGAACAGCAGGGCCTGCTGAGAATTCAGCCCCCACTCCAGCGCCTTCACCTGGTTAATCGTGACGGTGTATTGCATGTCAGGCCTTCCCGACCTTAGCGGCCAATTCAAGGAAGCGATCCACGTACCAGTGAGGCTGCGTCTCGCGGGGGCACTGAGGGCTGGTGAGGTTCTTGCCGTAGGCCATGCCCTTCTCGGTCACAGACCAGAAGTCCACCATTTCCTGCTTGGAGTTTTTGCGCTGGAGTAGGGTCAGGAAGCCGTGGGCCTTTAGCGCAAGGTTGAAGGCGCGGGCCGTGCTGGCGATTGCGTGATCTTTGATCAGGGCGGTGATTGCCTTGGTAGGCATCGAAGAGCCGCCAGTGGCATCAGAGGCGGCGTCAACGGCATAGCCTGGGAGGAACTTGGCATCCAGGCCGTTGTTGGCTGCGATCTTGGCCAGCATCATCATTTTGCTGGAGGGCGCGGGCTTCAGCAGACGGTCGAAGCACTCCAGAATGGCAAGCTCACCGATGATCTTTGGATTGCTTGGCAGTGCGCGGGCGCGCTCACGATCCTCAAGCGCGGTCATGCGATCGAACACCAATGCCTGAAGCTCGTAGCTGTACGACATGGCGATCAGGCAAGCTTCACGCTTGGGGAACACAAAGCACTTTTGTACGCGGCTACGGGCATCAAGGTAATCGGCTGAAAATTTAGCCGATTGATCGGCGCCGAGAACACGCGGAACTTTGGCGATCAGGTTCTTGTGCGTCAGGGTCGGCTCGCCCTTCTTGCGCTTGGAGTTGATGAAATCCACCAGCTCAAGGCTGGACATGGAAACTCCTCGCGCCACGTTTTCAGATTGCGAAAAACGTGGCGCGGAAAGTGGCGAATTGACAGCTTGGGTAGACATGGGCATTATTCGCTCCAGAACTTAGTTGTAAATGCTGCACAAAGAGCCAGGCCACGAACCTGGCTTTTTTGTGCCTGCGATTTGGTGTTGCGAGTAAATTGGGTGTCCGGCGCATCCGTGGTAGCTTTCTGCTTCCACACAAGAAGGCCTAGGAGGCTGGACAGATGAAATTGGATAGAGCGCTTCAGAAGCGGATTCTCGAGGCGGCAGCTGAGGCGTACCCATTCCCTGCCCCGCACGGCCTGTATTTCGATCTTGGCGCGGCGGAGACAAAGGAGAGAGTCGACGCGAACCTCTGCTATCTGGCAGAGCACGGCCTCATCAAAAAATGTATTGAGCTCACAGGTGACGGATTCGCCCTTCCCACCAACAACGGCATTCAGTGCACAAAGTCGGGAATGGACTTTCTCGCCGATGACGGAGGGCTCAGCGCGGTCCTGGGTGTAGTCACGATCAAGATTCATGAGGACACCCTTCGTGATCTCCTAGAAAGGAAAATCCTTGAGAGCGATGCGCCTCCTGAAGAGAAGAGTCGCCTTGTTCAAGGCCTGAAAGGACTTTCTGCCGAGGCCATAAAACACCTGACATTGAAACTATTGGATGAGGGGGTTGGGCGTCTGCCGGCAGCAGTCGCGCTAATTGGTACGTTCCTTCAGTAACTCTCTCAGTGACGTTGGTGGTAGCTAGCTCGAATTTTGCGTAACCGATTTTTGAGCGCTCGCTGCCAACCTGCCCCCACAACTCGAGCCAGAACTCAGGCAGTGTCAGCCCAGCAATCGAAGGAATGATTTCCGTGCTCACAGGACTACACCGGCCCGCGATTGCGACTTGCACGATCTGCCGCTGGTTCAGCCGCATTACGCTCGAGCCTTGTGCAACTCAATTACCGCCCCGATAGCCTCAAGGCTCGCCGACATGTACTTGGCGTGCAGGGCGCGGATCTTCTTTGCTTCGTTCGAATCGATTTCGCCGTCCTCCAGGGCGGAAGCTACCATCTGGTCGAGCGCGCCACGCTGTGCGGATGCAGCAAGCGAGCGCTGGTACAGGTCGACGTTGTCCAACTCCCTCGCTTCCGGGATCTTCACGAACACGCCGCCGTACATCGCGCAGATGTAGTCCGGCAGGAGCTCGGTCTTCGTTTCGCTTTCCAGCACGAATATCTCGGTATCGCTCAAGGGCTTGCACCCGGCGGTTTCATAGATCTGGTTCTCCAGGCGCTTGTCCTTGATGCCGAGGCGAGCAGCTGCGCAATCCATCCCACCAGGGAAAGCGTTGGACACGGCTGCCATTACTTGGCGGCGGGTCTCTAGTACGGGCGTTTTCATGTCCTAGTTTTTCCTTGGGTCGGTTGCGATCAAACTTGCCTCAATGGAACGGCGGACAGAGATGTCAGGCGGCAGAGGCAAGCTCAGGCCAGATCAAATTCCAATCAGCAGGGCGTAATGACCGGCGACTTAGGGCGCCTGCCGATTCACGCTCAAGCGAAACCGCAAGCGCAGCGGAGGCTTGCTTGTTCCCGTAGGCAATTTGTTTCAGGTAGCCGCGAGAGGTCCCGGTGCGCTCGACGGCATCGTCGGAAGCGCTTTTGAGCCACTCCAAAAGCTGGGTGTGCTTAGTTCGCATCACGGTTCTCCTCTGTGATGCGCAATTATTACCGCAGGGTAAACATTAATCAATACCGAATGGTCATTTACCAATGAGTAATGACCCGTAGAGAATCGCAAGATGGATATTCGCGAAGTGCGCAGGCACAACCTAAAAAAGCTGATGGACACCGAATACGGGGTTGGCTCTCGCGGCGCACAGTCACGCCTCGCAGAAAAGCTGAAGAAACCTCAGAACTTCATCTCCAGATGTCTTTTTGAGCCGGAAAAAAACGGCGCAAAAACCATCGGAGAGGACTTCGCCCGGGAAATAGAAAGCGAATTCGGCCTCGCCAGATACGCGCTAGATGCACCGATTGGTGAAGGCCACGCCAGGGAGAGCAACGTGATTCCTATTGATTCGCGAAGGAAGTCTCAGGACGCCAACTTCATCACCATCCCCCAGCTCGATGTAGCTGGCTCGATGGGGCCTGGAAGACTGCCGCCTGACCATATCGAGGTAATCAGGGATATTACCGTTCACCTTGACTGGCTCAAGACTCAGGGTTTGTCATATTCCAAGCTAGAGAACCTGGCCATCATCGATGGCGATGGTGACAGCATGGAGGGCACGTTCCGCAACGGCGACGCCCTGCTGGTAGATCGCGGCATCACCGAGATCCGAACCGATGCGATCTATGTCTTCACGCTGGAGGGAGAACTTTTCATTAAGCGGCTTCAGCGCCTAACTGGCGGCTCCCTGCGCATGATTTCAGACAACCCAGTGTACCCGGCAATCATGATCGATGGCGATATGCTAGCCAAAGTTCATATCCAGGCTCGTGTTCTGCTTGTTTGGAATGCTCGCAAGCTATAACGACCACAAGGAGGTGGTGAATGGGTATGAGATTTCAAAAGCGGGTTCAAATACTCCCCTGGGTTTGGCTGAACATCACCAAGTCCGGTTTTAGCTTTTCGTTTGGTCCGCCAGGGCTGAGCGTCAACAAGAGCAAGAAGGGAGTAAGGGTCACTGCAGGCCTTCCAGGGACAGGGCTATCAACGAGCCACCTAATTAAAGGCGAGCCCTCTGACGAGCAGGAGCATGACCGAGCCCTGGCGGAGGTCCTCGCGAGCGCCGATCAAACAATAGCCGATCTAGATGTTCTTCTTTACGAATGCAGATTCGGTGGCTGGCTGGAAAACTACCTGGATCATGACAGCTACGCTGCCGACCCTATGTACGGCAGAGCGGTTATTGCAACTCTAACAGGGAAGCACCTGAGTGCAGCTTTTGTTGCTCGCCATCTGAACGTAGGTATTGCTCGCGGCAAGGAACTCGTCGAATTGATGGAGGCTGACGGAATTGTCCCAGAGGAGCCTGGCTCCATTACCCCAAAGTTGCCGCTAGATATTGTGGCGCTTAGAGAATCCTTCGATAGGTACGAGGCGGAATCTGGCGAATGGCAGTCCGCGCACTGATTCTGGAGACCTAAATGCCCCTCACAAAACCCAACCAGCAACTGCGCCGCGATCTCAAAGCTATTGCCTTCAACCTTGAGCAGTCCTGTATCGATCTGGTCAAGCTCGCAGAAAAGCTCATTGATGCCGACGCGATAGCCTTGATGGGGTTGGTGGGTACGCTCTATGAGGAAGCTGACAGGCTGGTGGGTTATGCGGATGACGTTAAGGCGGGAAGGATTGTGCGGGGCAAGGTTGAATTAATTGTTCGGCAAAAATCTGTAGGGAAGCATGATTGCGACTCCAATTTCTGAAGCAAATAAACAAAGATCATTGGGAAATTTATGTCGGACGAGCAGAACTCACAAAAGCAAAAGAGGTCGATGCTGGCAACAACCGCAGACGATTTTGTTCGTTTTTTGGAAGAAAAAAGCCCTGAGTCTAACTGCCCGGTGTGTGAGGGAGAAACGTGGACAGTAATTAGTCCCTCCTTTGCCAATGCTGACAGCTATAGGCTTGTCACGTCGCTGAAAGATGGCAATCGACCGCAGAATCTTTCCACTTTTGCCCTCTTCTGCGATAACTGCGGCTATTTAAGGCAGCATCTCTCGAGGGTTGTAAAAAAATGGGTGGATGAAAATCCGGTGGAACCAGAACTCGACTTCGAGCCGCCAGAGCAGGATGAAATCGATGCAAACTAAGTTCTCAACCTGTGGAGAGTTAAGAGACGGCTTTGAAAAGGCATCTCCGACGTTCAAGACGCCGTCGTCTGATGCAAGTCTTGAGTCATCAGGTGACAGCAGCCTGACCGTGGGACATACTAAAAAAATGAACGATATTACTCGCGAAGAATTCAACGCAAAGCTCGAGACCATCGAAGTCAAAATGGATGCTCGCGTAGAATCCGTGTCTGCGAAAATTGAGAGCTTCCTAGCATCACAGGCAGAGCGAGATAAAGCACAGCTTGAGCGTGATAAACGCTTCGAGCTACTTGCTGAGCGCGTCACCAAGGCAGCCGAAGGCGCTGAAGACGCAGCCAAGCAGGCAGCTACAGTAAAGTCTAATTACTGGGCCGCAGTAATCGTCCAGCTTTTAGCCGTGGTGGCAATTTTGGTTGGGGCGTATTACGCCAACCAAGCCAACGTATTAGGCGCCATGCAAACGACCATGTCCGCGTTCCAGGCTGGGAAATCCGAGTCCGCAACCGCTCAATCGCCAAGCGCTCCGTCGAAGTAAGAAAAATCAAGCCCGGCCCAGCGCCGGGCTTCTTGTATCTGGGCTTTCACGACCTTTTCACAGTGGAGCGTCTATTGTGGTCACAGCTCCTCGTGAAGGTCCTTTAAGCCCGCTATCCCCCATCGCGGGCTTTTCTTTGTCTTCAATTCCGTGGTCTACGCTATCTAGGACCTCAATTGGACGACGCAATGCCTTCCCCCTACTCCTTTCCCGATATGCTCGAACGCAAATACGAGAACCAACTCGCCCTGGAAGCGGCACTGATGGAGCTGACTCTGCTGGTCGAACGCCATGGCAATGCAGAGGCAGGCAATAACGTGCGCGTTACCCTCTTCGCCCTTGGAGAGAACGCTGGGCACATCAAGCAGGGCTTGGCCAGGTTACGAGCTCAAGGCCCTGACTGACGTATCGAGCCTCACAATAGCCCGCCACTGAGCGGGCTTTTTTGTGGTCGCAACAAATTAATTACCTAACGGTATTGACTAAATTAATTACCGTACGGTAATGTTTGTCCGTCGAGACCGCATTACTCCTCAACAGGAGACAGCCAATCGATCCGCTCTTTAAAAATTCAGAAGACGATCCCGCTGCGGAAATAACAGCGGGGCCGCCTGTCCGGCAAGGACAGGGAGGGCCGATGCAAAGGCTCTGTCAAAACCTAACTATTAAGCCGCTACGCCTCTACTGGGGACCGGCGATCTGATCTGACCTACCGCCTGGGGAGTGACTTGGGTGCTGGAAGGAAACGCAGGGAGAACCTGCGGCGGATCGAGGGATACCGAACTGGCGAATGATCCAGATATGCGTAGCGAGACAGATTTCCTCGATGCCCTTCTCACGAGGGGTATCAGGGAAATCAACCAGGAGAAAACCCATGACCGAAGTAGCAGGCATCCAAGCAATCAGCTTTCCAATCGAAGGTTTGAAGGTAACCGTCGCAGGCCCCGAGCTTCGCGATCTCTGCAACAAGCAGGCGGCGTTCCACCATGAGCGTGCCGGTGCTTACGCCAAGCAGCACAGCAGTCTTCAGGACGCACAGATCGAGGCAATGCAGTACTCGAATGGTGACCCGAAGAAAGCGCTGGCAGATAAGCATGCCGAACACGAGAACAAGGCTCGCGAGCTGGCGTTCATAGCCGACCATATCAGGCAGGACGCTGAATACCTGCTCGATCGCTCGGCGCTGGCTGAGATTGGCGTGATTCGCAGCAGTCGCGGTTTCTTCTGAGCGGAGCGATTACGCCATCACCTGAAAGATATGTAGGGGGCTTTTTCCTAATGCATCTGCCGGAGGGTGCATTGGGAGACTTACAGGCCAGATCGTCGCGACCTGATCCGGTCACGAACAGCCACGCCGCGATGATGCGTTCTCCTCACCTTGCTGACCTTGAAAAACAAGGTGCTCAAGGCCATCAACAGCAGTACTACCGACCTCAGAGTTTGGATAACTGCATCCCCAGTGGTGCTGGCCTTCCAGGCTGCTACCAACATAAAGAGCGCAAGAATTAGGAAAAAGACAAGCAGAGGCGACATCAGAATTACCGAAGCGCGCACCACTTGATCATTGCGGACCGCCTTCGTCGCCGCCCTTGTCATTGCCCTGATGATCCCGGTGGCAGAGAGCGTCTTCATCACTAGCACCACGGGAAAGTTCGTGATGCGGTTTGCGGACTCTGCCGCCCTTTTGGCTATAGCCGTGAGCCTCGCCAACGCGTTTCTCCTAGATTGGTGTCTGAAAAAGAGTTCGCAGTCTAGGTGAATTCGTGCCGCATGACCTCATCACCTCTGCCCGGCCACCTTGGCGCCAAAGCTCAGGCTGCATCGGAGATCGCTCGGCTGACTGCCCGAGATAGCAGGGTGGCCACCTTTACCCGAGCCAGAGCGACGAACAACGCGGCGAAGACGGTTTACTCGCCAGTCAGATTCGAGCGATCTCCGATGCAGGTTGGATTGTGGCCCAGCTACAGTTATGTCGGGTGCCATACCCTTCCCCATCTAAGGACTCAACTATGAAAGTTAAGGACATGATCGCGCAACTGCAGAAGCTTGATCCGGAACTGCACCTGCTGGTGCTTTGCGAGGATTCAGATGTTTTAGAGAAAGGCCAAGGCATTCGAATCTTTGAGCCCGATTCGGCGGACATGTTTTTCGCCAAAATGAGCCGAGACTCGAGTCACAAGGCACGGCTGGAAATCACCGCTGCTGGCGAAGGGCAAAAGCTGGCAAGCATCAACGTCACGACCGATTTCTAAGTAGCACCCCACCAGTATCAACGACTCGCCGCCGTAAGCGGCTCCCAACCTTCCCCGCCTCTACCCGTCAGCACTCCTCCCCCGCGCCCATCGGCAACCAGCGGGAGGCATGAGTGTTGACGAATACAGGTGAACAACCCGCCACTTTGGAGGCGACCATGTCAGCACTACGCAAACCTCAGTTTGAGCACGACGAACAACTGCCGCCTCCGGTGAGCGAAACCTCTCTGCAATTGGCTCGCAGCGAATGGCTGTACAACGCAGCCGAAGAGCTGGCCAGAGGTGGCGGCGTGGTGTTCAAGCGCCATCTGCACCCGCAGCAAGGCGTCACAGCCCATCAGTTCGCACTGGCTGTCGATGAGTACGCCAACAACCTACTTGCCGACTGCGGCGTCGACACTCCAGCCCTGGGCTACTTACTGATCGCAGGGATGGCGGGTTCGAGGGTGAAATCGGAAGCTCTGGAGCTACTCGGCCGGAGCGACCATCCACTGGGGAAACTAGGCGAGATTGCCGAACGCCTCCTTCAACCTTTGGCTGATGACGCTCTTATCGCCCAGGCCGAGGACGACGAACTGTGAGCCCCTACGTTGAGATCGATAAAGCGTTGTTTGCGCTTGAAGATCCAGATAAGCCCGCTCTCGACGAGATCTTGGCTGAGGGTTTGATCGTGCGCCACTTCACCTCAGGCGCCATCAACGCAGAAGAATTTCATTGGTATAGCGCACGCCTCCTGGATGTCAGCCGGCGGCGTAAGGAGAAGGCATGACTACCGCACCGGTTAAATCACTGATCGACGAGCAGCTCGAAGATATCAGCGCTCACAACCTGCGCGAGGCCTACAGCCTTGCCGAACGGCGCGGCTTCTTCGGCGCACCGGTTGAGCAATACGCAGAACCTGGCTATGGCGGTCGAGTGCTTCAGGTCCTGCGATACAGGGTTCAGCAGCAGGATCAGCAATCGAACTGATCAGCCTTTGCCTTTGTTCTTGTTCTTCGCACTGCCCTGCCGCGCTTTGAATTTCGGATTGGATTTACAGATCACGTAGATCCGGCCACGGCGCATAACGATCTGGCAGTCACGGTGACGGTTTTTCGCTTCTTTGAGTGAGGACAGCACTTTCATAGGTGAGACTCCTTGCGTCGAGTTGAAATGTTATTACGTATCATAAATACGAATCAGAACGTTTATCAACTCTTATTCCCCCCTCCCTTTTTATCGCTGCGTGCATCGCGGCAAGGATTCCCCATGTCCGCAGTAATGAAGCAGGACGACAACACACCTGCAATGTCGGAGGCCGCGCTCGTTGAAGTGCTGAGCAGCAGCCTCTACCCCGGCGCCGAAAAGAACTCGGTTGTGATGGTCCTGGCCTACTGCCAGGCCGCACACCTGGACCCGATGTTGAAGCCGGTGCACATCGTTCCGATCTGGAACTCCAAGACGAGAAAGATGCAGGACACGGTGATGCCCGGCATCGGCCTTTACCGCATCCAGGCGGCGCGCACCGGCCAGTACGCCGGAATCAGCGAGCCGGAATACGGCCCTCCAGTAACTGCGAAGCTGAGCGGCGTAGAGGTCACTTATCCCGAATGGTGCCGCGTGACCGTCAAGCGGCAGATGAGCAACGGCTTGGTTGCCGAATACACGGCCAATGAGCGCTGGCTTGAAAACTACGCGACATCAAGCAAGGACACCGCGGCGCCCAACACCATGTGGAAGCGTCGAGCATTTGCCCAGCTCGCCAAATGCGCCGAGGCCCAGGCTCTGCGCAAAGCATTCCCTGAAGTCGGATCGGCGCCAACGGCAGACGAGATGGAAGGCAAGACATTCGAAGAAGTCGCCAAAGATGTTTCACCGGCGCGCCAAGCCCCACCAGAACCGGACACCAAGCCTGCCTATCCCGACGAACTGCTGGCTGAAAACATCGAGAAGTGGCAGCCACTGATCGACGCCGGTCGCACTAGTCCGGAACACATTATTTCCAACGTCATCAGCAAGTACTCGTTGCGCGATGACCAGATCGAAACCATCACCAACCTCAAAGCCCTCGATGGAGACGCAGCATGAAAATTCACAACGTAGCTCAAGGCTCTGCCGAGTGGCTTGACCTTCGCGCTCAGTACCGTACCGCCTCAGAAGCCCCTGCAATGATGGGCGCCTCAAAGTATCAAACCCGAACCGATCTGCTCGCAGCCAAAAAGACCGGCATCACACCCGATATCACGCCGTCTCAGCAGTTCATCTTCGACAAAGGCCACGCAACCGAAGCCATGGCTCGCCCGCTAGCCGAAGCACTGATCGGCGAAGAGCTTTATCCGATCGTTGCTACCGAGGGCAACCTGCTCGCCTCCATGGACGGCGCCACAATGCTCGGCGAGACCTTGTTCGAGCACAAACTGTGGAATGAGTCAGTCGTGGCCCAGGTGAAGGCTGGTGACCTGGCTCCGCACTACTACTGGCAGCTTGAGCAGCAACTGCTGGTGAGCGGCGCTGACCGGGTCATCTTTGTTTGCTCGGACGGCACGCCGGAGAACTTCGTGCACATGGAGTACCGGCCCGTAGCCGGGCGCGCGGCCCAGTTGATCGAAGGCTGGAAACAGTTCGAGGCAGACCTGGCAAACTTCGAAATGGCTGACGCTCCTTCAATAGTCGTCGGCAAGGCACCTGATGAACTGCCAGCCCTGCGTATCGAGCTGACCGGCATGGTTACCGCCAGCAACCTGAAGGTGTTTGAAGACTCGGCCCTGGCTGTCATCGATTCGGTGAAAACCACGCTCTCCACCGACCAGGACTTTGCCGACGCGAAGAAGGCGGTCAAGTGGTGCGGTGATGTTGAGGAGGCTGTCGCGGCCGCCAAGAAACAAGCCCTGTCGCAGACCCAAAGCATCGACGAATTGTTTTCATCGCTGGATCGCATTAGCGCCCATGCACGTGAGACTCGCCTGAAGGTAGACAAGCTGGTGAAGGCTCAAGAGCTGTTGGTGAAGACCAGCATCAAGCAAAAAGCCGAGCTCGCCTTGGCGGATCACATCGCGGCAATCAACAAGACGCTTGGCAAAGTCACGCTGCCTCATGTCGTTTCGGACTTCGCCGGCGCAATGAAGAACAAGCGCACCATCGCCAGCCTCCAGGACGCAGTAGATACCGAGCTGGCCCGGGCGAAGATCGATGCAAGTCAGGCCGCCGACGGCATCCGCTTGAACCTGACCAGTCTGGCAGAGCTCGCCGTTGATCATGCCTTCCTGTTCAGCGACGTGCAGTGGCTGGTCGCCAAAGCCAATGATGACTTGGTGACACTGATCAAATTCCGAATCTCCGAACACCAGAAGGCGGAGCGGGAAAAGGCCGACGCGAAGCGAGTCTCCGATGAACAAGAAGCCCAGCGCCTGGCAGCTATCAAGCCAGAACCCATTGTCGAGAAGGTGGCTGTGCCCGAGCCAGTCCGCGCTGCGCCCGTCCAGACAGCTGCACTCGTCGGCCAGGCCACAAAACCTGTGGTGAACCACTCCGTGGAGCAGGCAGCGCTCCAGGCCAACGTGACGGACTTTGAGGCCCTGGTGAAAGCCGTAGCGTATGGTCAGGCGCCGATCACCGTCCTCTTGGTCAATTGGGAAGCGCTCGACGCGATGGTCGCAGCGCAGGGTTCAACCTTCAGCATGGCCGGGGTGACACTCCGCAAGGCGGCAGCATGAGATGGGACGCCCACAAGGCTGCTGAGCCAGAGGTAGCCGCGGCCCTGCCCCGTTACGTCGACGCGGGCATTCTTGCCGCGTCCAAGGCTCTCGGAAGATCCACTCGCTCACTTAACCGGATCGCGGAGGAGCATGGCATCGAGTTCGCAACCTGTACCGCCAAGACGATGGAGTCGCGGCGCCAGGCCAGGGCCTCATTGGCCGCTCAGATCAAAGCGCTGGCTGAGTCACGCACCCACCAGACAGAGATCTGTTCTGCCTTGGGTATCACCCGGGCCGCCCTGCGCGAGATCGCCGAGATCAATCACATCAACATCGACAACCGCTCAAGAGGTGCCCGGAATGCATCCGACACTTGAAGTACACAATCAGGAACAGGAGAACCTGGAGGCGGCGAAAGCTGCCTTCTTCGCATCTGGTGGAACGGCCCAGTTCATCCGGCCGGGTGTGGGCAAAGACAGCCCTGGAATATCTCACGAGCCGAAACGGCCATACGGCTATGCGCGGATTGCCCAGAAAACGAAGCGAGGCCGGATCATCACGCCAGATGACGAAGTGGTGATCTGCGCCCAGCTCATGGAGTGCAAGAAATCTGGCATGACCCGGTACAAGGCCAGCAAGCACGTCGGCATCAGCGAGACGCTTTGTCGGCGCCTGATTGCTGATCACTCGCTCGAATTCCCAAAGGCTGGCTGATGCGTCGCGTATCTAGACCCCAGCAACGCAAACGTCAAACCTGGCTCGCACTGCCGGCCAGCGGAATAGAAGAGGTAGGCCATGGCAGCCGAACAGAAGGAGCGCACAGCCAAACTTGCCGAAAAACGGCAGGAACTGGGCGAGCAGGAATTGCGGCACACGGTCCCGTACGGCACCCGGCAGATGCTCGACGATCTGATGCTCTGGCATGAAATCGAGGAAGTCAGCGAGGCAGTGCAACTGCTGGTTCTGAATGGTCGGGCCGAAGATCTGCCGCCGGCGTCCACGAAGTTAAAAGGGCCGTCCGACATCATCCGCCACTACTTCCGCCAGGGAATGCGTGACCGACTTGAAGCGCTCACCGCCGAACTGGGTGAGACGAAGGATCGGGTGACCATCTGGCGACTGACCGCACATGCTCACTCGCTGGGCGCCGATAAGTCCGCGCCACTATTCGAAATCAAGCGCCACGATTACGAGATATCCGAAACCGTGGCGCGCAAATTACGGCAGGCAGGTTTTGCCGAATCGTTAAAAAGGGATGCCGATGAAAATGCCACTTGAGCGCCCTCAGCGAAATCCACATACTTAACGCGCAAAACACAAAAATATTAATCAGCTACGCATATTGGCACTAACCAGGGCACATCCAACTAACTCATCCCTCCACCTTACCAGGTGATCTGTAGTTTCGGAGTCAATGCCATCGACAAAGCCAAACACTTTTAGGGAGGATATGTGATGGGAATATTCGTTTTGACAAAGCGCGGAATACCAAAGAATCATACGCTCCGACTCAGTCATTTGCGCACGTACTGCGCCCATAGAAAACTGTATAAATCCGTCTGACAAGGTACCATTTCTACCAATGAAATCGATTAGCAGGAATGAAGATTGAACAAAAACACTTATAGATGCTCCAGATATGCGCAGGTAACGATCAAACTCTTTCCTCACACTTTCATATCTCTCCAGTGCAGGAACCCCGTCCCTAGGCACTCTAGTTAGATGATGCTTATTAAAATCATGCCATGCATGATGTAATGCGGTATGCCCCTCTTGAAAATATGGATCACTATCAGCTCGCTCGTAACCTGAGCGATATTTAGCGCTAATTGCGCTTTGCCCTACCATATTCAGCAGCTGAAATAGTCGCTGCTCGCGCACTTGGTCGCGGGACCAGCGTTCATTTGCTGCGCTTGCATTAAGCTGTACTCGAAGCGTAATTAACAGAGTAACAAATGCCGCGAACGATAAAAGCGGATTCAAAACACCACCAAAGTAGTCACCGAACTGCCCCCACGCTTCTCTGTCAGCATACAGTTCAGTTGAGAAAACAGATGTATATCTAATCGAAACTCCAGCAATCGCAAAAAATGCAAAAACACCAGCGAGCCAATACCATATAGAACTTCCGTTTATTTTCATTTTTAACAATTCCCAGGGGCTATTTCCGGCTCCATGCCGGTCCCCCGTAATACCCCAAGACAAACCAAATTGCCACCACCGGACACCGGAGGGCGGCGCCTACCTGAGGTAAACGCAATGCCCGTACTCCACAGCGTAATCCACAAGATCGACAAGAAGCCTGACGGTAGCCCGGCAGTTCTGCACTTGGCCTCCGGCGAGCAAATCGATAGCGGCGCCCGCGACGACCTGATGCAGCAGCTTAACGAAAGCTACAACGCCACCTCCGGCAAGGCGTGGGGCTTCTTTCATGCTGAGTCAGGCGCGCACCCTCTCTGCGGATGGCTTGGCAAGTACATTGCCGGCATTACCGACTTCCTGACATTCAGCACCACCGCTGTCGAACACCTGACCAAACTGATGGAAGAGTCGAACCTCAGCACCGGCGGGCACGCCCTCTTCTGCCACTACCAGCAAGGCCTGACCGAGTATCTGGCCATTGCCCTGGTGCAGGAAACCGAAGCGGTGACCATGACCGAAGAGCTCAACCTGATGACGGTGAATCGCCTGGACCTGGATCACATCCGCCTGGCCGCACGCATCAACATAAGCGAGTGGCAGAACAACCTGCAGTCGAAGCAGTACATCTCGTACCTCAAGGGCAAGCAGGGGCGCCGGATCAACGAATACTTCCGCGACTTCATCGGCTGCCAGGAAGGAATCGACGGCCCAGGCGAAACCCGAACGCTGCTGAAGGCGTTCAGCGACTTTGTGGAAAGCGAGGATCTGCCAGAAGAGTCAGCCCGCGAGAAGACACATACGCTTGTCAGCTACTCAATGGCCCAGGCCAAGCAGGGCGAGCCGATCACGCTCGACGAGCTGTCGGGCCTAATCGACGAAGACCGCCCGAAGAACTTCTATGACTTCATCAAAGCGAAGGACTACGGCCTTTCCGAGGCCCTGCCGCCGGACAAGAAGACACTGAACAAATTCAGGCGCTTCACCGGGCGCGCTGAGGGCATGTCGATCAGCTTCGAGGCGCACCTGCTGGGCGACAAGATCGAGTTCGACGAAGCGGGCGGCACGCTGACGCTGCACGGGCTGCCCACTCAACTTACCGAGCAACTCAAACGCGCATCATCCTGATCGAAGAGCCTGAATTACTCTTTCTCAATAGTGAACAGAAGCTGCCCATTTGACGTTCGAGCAAAGCCATCGTCGATAAAGCCGAGGTATTCGCCCTTCATTGAATAGAGCTCGTCGCCGTCTACGCGGTAGAGCAAGACGTTCTTGTCGCTGCGGATGAACTCGTCTTTATCGATGCGGCCCACAGGTGAACGGTCTGGGCCGAACACGTTGTAACACCCCTTACTGTAATCGGTCGCCATAACTCTCTCCTTGATCCGGCTCCATGCCGGTCCACCCGTAATACCCCATATCACTGAACAGCGCCAGCCGGCGAAGTCGTAGCTCAAAATAAGTACTAATGTAACGGCCTCAGCGTTGCGGATATAGCATCGACCATCACGCGAGTGGCATGATCAACTTCGACATTGACAAATGAGCCCTTACGCAGAAGCCTGAAATTTGTCAGGCGTATTGTCTCTGGAATTAGACTAACGCTCAAATGATTCTTTTGTCTATCGACATCATGAACTGTCAGACTAGCGCCATGCATCCCGATAAAACCCTTGGAGAAGAAATATTTAATAGCGAGCGGAGGAAGCTTCAGTATCATATCCACCGTCTCCCCACGACTCTTAAGTTCAACTATCTCAGCGACACCCTCAATATGGCCATAGAGACTGTGCCCGCCGTTCTCAGAGCCGGTAATGTGCGATCGCTCTATATTCACCTCATCGCCAATGCTCAAATATTGCATTGAGGTATTTAGATTCGTCTTATCCGAAACATCAAAAGTAACGGAGTTTACAAAGACAGAAGTAACAGTTAAGCACACTCCATCGATAGCTACACTTGCTCCGACGAAAGCATCATTGAACAATCCACCTAGATTACTAACAAGCAGACTCTTAAAGCCATCGCCAGATCTCACATCCAAGACTATTCCAGTGCCCTGCACTATCCCCGTATACATAGATTCAACCCCTATATTGAATAAATCGGCAAAAACTCATTTTCCCGACGGACAATTATTTTAGAGATGCCTGCCCCCAACCTCAAATACTTGGACTTAAGCAAAAAACGTTATCTATTTCAAGGTTCAGCGCACCTAGTCTGCCTCTAAGGCCCGCGGCTTCATGTTAACACTCACAACTGCGCTAGGTCAGCGATCAGCTTAAGAACCCAAGCGAACTCTGGCTCCGAGCGCATCAGCAGGCCGACTAATCATCCGCACGACCTCATCACCTATCAGACGTATCTCTACTACATCAATTTACATACTCACCGCAGTCACCATCAGGTTTTTGCTGAGTGCAGATCATCAATCCAATTAACGAATCACGCCTGCCGGCGAGGATCCCCTATGTCCGCACAACAGAAGAAACACCCCTTCGATTTCAAAACCCAATACGGACTCGGCTTCAACCCTCAGGACGATGAGATCGTTGTCGACTTCTTCTGTGGTGGTGGCGGCGCCGGTACCGGGTTGGAAATGGGCCTGGGCCGCACAGTGAACGTGGCGAAGAACCACAGCCCGCAAGCGATCAGCATGCACACCGTCAATCACCCGGGCGCCAAGCACTTCACCACCGATGTGTTCGATGGTGACCCGGACACCGAATGTGGCGGCAAAGCCGTGGGCTGGTTCCACATGTCACCGGACTGCACGCACCACAGCCAGGCGGCCGGCGGCCAACCGCGCAAGCGCGAGATCCGCAACCTTTCTTGGATTGGCCTCAAGTGGGCAGGCATGAAGCGGCCCCGGGTAATCAGCCTGGAAAACGTGAAACAGATCCTGCGGTGGGGAAGATTGATCGCCAAGCGCGACAAGGCTACCGGCCGCGTGGTGAAGCTCGGCGGCGAAGTTGCTGCACCTGGTGAGGTCGTGCCGGTGGGACAGCAGTTCCTTATTCCTGACCCGAAGCAGCGCGGCCGCACCTGGCGCCGTTTCGTGGCTCTGCTGGAAGGCATGGGCTACGTTGTGGAGTGGAAGGTTATCAAAGCTTGCGACTTCGGCGCGCCCACCAGCCGGGAGCGCCTGTTTATGATCGCCCGATGCGACGGTCAGCCGATTGTGTGGCCTGAGCCAACCCATGCAAAGAACCCCGTCAAAGGCCAGCAGAAGTGGAAAACAGCAGCTGAATGCATCGACTTCACTGACCTGGGCAAAAGCATTTTCGGCCGCAAGAAGGACCTGGCCCCGGCAACCCTGCGGCGCGTTGCCAAGGGCATGAAGAAGTTCGTGATCGACAACGCAGCGCCGTTCATTGTGCCAATCGCCAATTGGTCAGGAGAAACGGTGCAGTCGGCCGAAGAGCCGCTGCGCACCGTCACCTCCTACCCGAAAGGCGGGGCCTTCTCGGTGGTCAGCCCGATCATCTCACCGGCTACGCACCAGGGCAGCGATCGCATCAATGACCCGCTCGAACCGCTTCCGACAGTTACCTGCGCGAACCGCGGCGAACTAACACTGATCAGCCCGTTGATGGTTGGAGCCGGTGGCCCCGAGTATTCAGGCAAACCGGTGGGCATTGACCAGCCGGTGGGCACGCTGATGACCCATAACCACCGTGCGATCGCAGCGGCACACCTGGTGAAGTTTCGATTCAACGACGCGGGCAAGGCGCTGGACGAGCCACTGCCGACCATCACCAGCGGCGGCAACTATCAGCGCCCGGCCGGGGCCGCGCACGCCATGGGCATATCCACGGTGTTCATGGCCCAGATGAATGGCGGGTTCAACGCCACCGACGCCAAGAGCATCGAAGACCCGATGACCACGGTGACCAACACCGGCAGCCAGCAACAGCTGGTGGCGACGAACCTGGTGCACTTGCGCGGCAACTGCGATGCCCGGAACGTCGATGGCCCGCTGCACACCGTCAGCGCCGGCGGCCAGCACCACGGGTTGGTCAGCGCATTCATGGAGCGGGCATTCGGCGGGAGCGTGGGCCAGGGCCTGGATGATCCGGCGCCGACGATCACGGCGGGCGGCGGCGGCAAGAGCTCGCTGGTTTCACTTACGCTCTCGCCTGAGCATGAGGCCGGCGCCCTTCGTGTAGCGGCATTCCTGATCAGCTACTACGGTACCGAGAACATCAGCGCTTGCGACTCGCCTGCGCCGACGATCACCACCAAGGACCGCCTGGCCATGGTCACCGTGATGGTGAAGGGCACACCCTACGTGATTGTCGACATCTGCCTACGGATGCTGAAGCCGTCCGAGTTGTACAAAGCCCAAGGCTTCCCGGCCGACTACATCATCAGCCACGGCGCCGACGGCAAGCCGTTCACCAAGACTCAGCAGGTGCACATGTGCGGCAATAGCGTCAGCCCGCCACCGATGGCCGCGCTGGCCAGGGCCAACGACCCGTGGCGCGCCGTAGAGCGGCATACTGTTGCTGCATAGCTCATCCAAAATGAATCTGCCAAGGAAAGGCGTAGAGCCAGTCGATCACGTAATAGATGTGTTTCACCATCTGCTCAACCAGCAATTGGATAAGTACATCTTCAAAGAGTCGAATAAGCACCATAGAGATCCTCGTTAAGCGAACCGGTAGAACTGGCCGGTACCTGTAAGCCTATCTCTGATCTCAAAAACGCAAGGCGCGATACGTAATTAGTTGGCTCGACCTTCAGTCGCCCCCATACTCCACCGCCCGGGCATAGCCCGGCATTAAGCCAGAAAAGAAAAAGACTACCGGTTTCGGTAGCCTCTATTGTTGGGTTTGATGCAATTACTTGCAGCCAATCCGGGCGAGCAACTGCCCTTGCTTCGACTTCAGTGAGGCTTGAACAGGCTGTGACAAGTTGCTCCAGAAGGTGAGCCCTGACCGCTCTTCGATTTGGCTTACGTTCACCTGATAGTCACAGAAGTTTGCACCCTTCGGTGTCTCCTGGTTCATCACGAACGAGGCGTAAACGCCGTTCTCAGGTGAGCTGCCGACGAAGATTATCTTCCAGTAGCCGCTGGGGATGGTGTGCACCTTATTCGTTCCTGGAAGCGTGCCAACAAAATGCTCATACAGAGGTCCAGTAGCGACATATACCTGATCGACACCTGGCTCTTTGCTGAGGTTGCGTTCTTGATCCTCAAGTCGTGCCCACGGCCCTTGGTTGAGATCAGCCTTTTGCGGGGTGATATTCGACAGGTAGTTGAGGGTTTGCCAGTCAGGAACGCCAGCCATCGAGGCCAGGTTGGCCTGGTGGCCACGGTCCACTTTTAGCGCGACGTTTGCGCCGTTGTAGTCCACCGGATCGAGCGTTTCGCCAGCAGGAATATCCGGGTCCGTCTTCCAGTTACGCGGGCGCCCGCTCGCCGGAGTTTCCTTCGTTATTTTGTAGGAAACCCAGTTCGCAAACTTCGTCGAGCCGTTGTTGTTCAGCGTGTAAGCCTGTCGATTCAATGTCAAAGGGCTGCCGCCGGTAGGGCATCCGACCGAACAGTTATCGAACTGAAGTACTTGTGCCTCCTGAGCAGGGGGTGAGCCTTCTACCTGGGCCCCAGACTCCCGAGTTCTATCGGTTGTAGTACAGGCCGCAACAAGCGGGATCAACAAAAACGCTAGGTGCTTCAACTTCATACTTCCTTGCATGGTGTATCTCCTTGGGGTGAATCATGGACATCGATAAGTAGCAAATCAGCTACAGCGGTTCCTACGCTGGCTGACATCAGTATTCAAACACACGAACGTTTCATTTTGGCGTTTGTGAACGCCCATGATCGGTAACGAGGGAACTTCAAGATGAGCAACCTTTGCTCTCACGAGTGTGCTATTGCTCTGGCGCACGCCTAAACTCTTCTCGTGTAGGCATAGTCCAGTCAGAAGCTCTTTTTTCATGGACTGATTCATTGCGACTGTGCCCGCCGTAGGTAAACGTCAAAAGGTAAAACGCGAACGCAATTGCCGCTAACGCTGCCCTGCCCATGGGATTCGCGTCCTTTGGTAATCCGCCTGGTCCAATACCTACCCAGCCTCCTCGAAAGTAAGCAAATACTGCCTGGATGAACCATCCATGTATCAATAACGTCTCAAAGAAATTACGCCTATCCCCAGAAAAACGCACACCAGCGTTAACGACAGAAGCAACCACCATCAACAACAGTAACAAGTACCGATAGCGCCTAAAAAATACCAATACGTTGCTTTCCATAAGGCCCTGTCTTTTCTGCAAATTGCTATAGCTCTCCGCGTCGCCCGCTTAACAAGCATCGCTTAGCGAGGGCCAGGCCGATTCTATGGCAAAAAAAATTCTATCCCTTCAAAGTCAGCCGCTATAGCGGCATACCGAAGAGAAGCTAGGAATGCGTTGGAAGCCTAAATCCGATGCTCAGGCTTATCGCTGCTGAGATGTTTTTCGCCACTACGGTCCTGAAGAATTTTCTTCATCGCCAGCTTGGCGTCCGGATCACCGCACTCAGCCATGCATTCAAGGCAATCACCCCCGCAATCCATGAGTTCAGGGAGGGTATTTAAGGGCCGTTGGCATATGCTGCATTTGTTCATTGCATGATCCTAAGTCGAGGTTATGGGCAAAAATCCCCGAGGCTATCCCGTGCAATTTGAACGGCGTACTCAAGCAATTCTAGGGGAACACTTGGCTCAAATAGGGTTACCTCGAAACGCATGGTTTCGTCATTCCGGAAGATCTCGAACATCTGAGCCCTGTCGCCTTCCCAGCACTCTAAAGCCAAACCGTCATGACCTATGACGACGCTTGAAGCACGGCAAAAACGATATTCAATTCCGTGTACGACCACATCTCACCTCCATTTCTATGGAGGCAACAATACCTCTCCCCTCTATAAATTTGATAGCTGCTATGGCGGCAAAGGATCTCTATGCGCCTGAAGAAAGCTGAGCGCGAGCAAGTGCGCCTCAAGTACGGCGGCCACTGCGCCTACTGCGGGGTGCTGCTAGGTGACCGGTGGCACGCCGACCACCTCGCTCCGGTAGTGCGTGAGCTTCTGTCCAAGCAGACCGCCGCCGGCAACTGGAAGCTGGTTTCAGGAAAGCCCCTGCGTCCCGAGCACGACGTGCTGGAGAACATGATGCCGGCCTGCGCGCCCTGCAACATCAGCAAGGGCGGCCAGACGCTGGAAGGTTGGCGCGCCTGGATCGCAAGGCACGTCGACTCTCTGAACAATTACACCCCCATCTACCGCCTTGCCAAGGCATACGGCCTGATAGCAGAGACAGGCGCGCCGGTGGTGTTCCACTTTGAAAAGGAGCAGCAGCCATGATCGCCCCCCTCTGGTTCGCCTACGTCTTCATCTACAAGGGGCCAAGGCCATGAAACAGCATCGCGTTTTGATCGGCGACTGCATTGAGTCGATGCGGACGCTGCCAGACAATTCGGTTCAGATGTGCGTGACCAGTCCTCCCTATTACGGTCTGCGGGATTACGGCGTAGACGGGCAGATCGGCCTGGAAGAGACGCCGGCCGAATTTATCGCTCGACTGGTCGAGGTGTTCCGCGAAGTGCGCAGAGTGCTCCGCGACGACGGCACGGCCTGGGTGAACATGGGTGACAGCTATGCAGCGCGCTCCACCGGCAATCTGTCATTTCGCCGCGATAGAGCTGCCGTCTCGCCAGATCGCGCAGCGCTGACTGAAGGGATCAAGGTCAAGGACATGATGGGTATGCCGTGGCGCTTGGCTTTCGCCCTGCAGGACGATGGCTGGTACCTGCGCCAGGACATAATCTGGCATAAGCCAAATCCAATGCCCGAAAGCGTCCGCGACCGTTGCACCAAGGCCCACGAATACATTTTCCTGCTGAGTAAGTCGCCGAGATATTTCTACGACCAGTCGGCAATCCTTGAACCCTGCTCACCCAACACCCACAACCGACTCTCGCAAGACGTTCTCGCGCAGATCGGTAGTGACCGTGCCAATGGCGGAGCCAAGAGTAACGGCAACATGAAGGCGGTGGCCAGGAAGTCAAACGGCGTGGGCTGGGGTCACGGTACCGACGGCGAAGAAAGAGGAAGGGGGCGGATCAAGGACAACGATTCTATGAATTCGGCCCTTTCCGTTATGCCGACGGAGCGAAACAAACGCAGCGTTTGGACGGTGCCAACCCACAGTTTCAAGGGCGCCCACTTCGCCACCTTCCCGCCTGACCTGATTCGCCCATGCATCCTGGCCGGCTCGCCACTCGGCGGCGTCGTGCTTGACCCTTTCGGCGGTGCCGGCACTACAGCGGTGGTCGCCATGCAGGAAGGGCGTAAATCGATCCTGTGCGAACTGAACTCGGAATATGCCGCAATGGCTGAACGTCGGATCGCGGCCGCCTGGCTCGATGGTGCGGCGCAGATGGATGTTTTCCGCGACACCGCGCAACACCCAGCAGCCTAACCCCCCCTACATGCCTGCCGGTGAGCGTCGTCAGGGCAAGTGACTGTCGATCCATCGTTCAGCTGCCGCCATCGCATCATCAAGCGCTGCCGGATAGTCAGGCCAAGGGCCTTCCAACTCTGCGGCAACCTCACCCAACCCATTGATGGGTGCTGGTTCAATGATCTTTGCAGCGACAGGGCTCTCGTCGTTCGGGCGGCGCCAGTCGAACTTGAGGAACATCACCTGGCCCCGGTAAGCGTGAGCTATCGGAGCATCAAAGTTGTGTGACACGTCCATGCCTCATCACGAACTTAATTGAACCCTTTTGTACACCGCTTCAAGCCTGTTTGAAAGATAGGCAGAAAGCTATCACTCCAATCCCCTATATGCCGCCTCGCGCGGCTAGGACACCCCCATGCTCGCAATGAAACTCACCCTAATACTGCTGGGCGCTTTGCTGTACCTGGTTGGCAGCGGATGCTGGTTCTTCTGGATCGCCCCCCGCCTTCTGGCCGACGGCGACACGGCCGACATCCTCTACGCCTTCGCCGGCACTTGCGGCTGGCTGCTGATCACCTTCGGCCTAGCCATCCAAATCATGAAGACAGCACGGCCGACGGCGGCCGGCCGGAGGTAGGTATGCAAGCAGAAATCCTGTCGGACGACGAGCTCGCCGACCTAACTGGCTACAAGCAGCGCGCTCACCAGCGCAAATGGCTGAAAGACCGAAACTGGGTGTTCATCGAGAGCCGTGGCGGTCGCCCTCTGGTGGGCCGGATGTACGCGCGCATGAAGCTTGGGATGGTTAACGCCGCAATCGCAGATCCAAACCCGCCACCGGCGCGTCCAGCTTGGACGCCAGACTTCTCCAGAGTGAACTGATATGCGCCCTCGGAACACGGAAAACAGGGACTTGCCGCCAGGAATGGTGCGCCGTAAGCGCCCAAGGAAGAATGGCAAGATCTGGATCGGCTACTACTACCGTGACTCAGCGGGAAAAGAGATTCCGCTTGGAACAGACCTGAGCAAAGCCCGGCTGAAGTGGGCCGAACTGGAAGCCAAAGAAAAACCTGCCGACCTCACAACGATGAAGGGCATCTTCGACCGGTACGTGCGCGACGTCATCCCAAAAAAGGGGGAGCGGACCCAGAAGGACAACATGGCCGAACTGAAACAGCTTCGCCCTACGTTTGATGAGGCGCCCATCGATTCAATTACGCCGTTCAACATCGCCGGTTACCGTGATGCCCGCTCAGCGAAGGTTCGTGCCAACCGCGAGATCGCACTCCTGTCCCACGTTTTCAATATGGCCAGGGAGTGGGGCCTCACGGAGCGGGAGAACCCTTGCCAGGGCATCAGGAAGAACAAGGAGGCGCCGCGTGATTACTACGCCAACGCGGCTGTTTGGGATGCCGTCTACGCGGTTGCCGAACAAGAACTGAAGGAAGCCATGGACCTGGGCTATTTGACCGGACAGCGGCCTGCTGACGTGCTGATCATGCGCAGCGACGATACAGAGGGTGACTACTTCCTGGTAACGCAGGGCAAAACCGGCCAGAAACTTCGAATCCTTATGCGTACGGAAGCCGGGGAAAACAGCTTGGGGAGATTGGTCAGGGAGATTGGCGAAAGGAATGTCGGTCATTCATCCAAATACCTGTTGATCAACAGGTATGGAAAGCGAATGACGAAGGGGATGTTGCGCTTGCGCTGGGACAAGGCTCGGGAAAAAGCCCAGCAGAACGCCATCGAACAAGGCGATCCGCTGCTCGCGGCCAAGATTGGAGGGTTTCAGTTCCGCGACATCCGGCCGAAGGCCGCTTCGGAAATCATCGATATCGGGGATGCCAGCCTGCTGCTGGGACACAGCAAACAGGAGATCACAAAGCGGGTTTACAGGAGGATTGGCGCCACCGCGAAACCGTCCAAATAGGCAAAGTTTCGGAACTCCTACCCGAAAGTTTCGGAACTCCCGCCAAAAGCAGAAGAAAAATTCTCAAACCCCAGAAACGCAAAAGCCCCGCAATCGCGGGGCTTTTGTGTAAATCTTGGCGGGAAACCAGGGATTCGAACCCTGGGAACGCTATTAACGTTCGCCGGTTTTCAAGACCGGTGCATTCAACCACTCTGCCAATTTCCCTTGTGCATCACAGGATTATAGTAGCTCATCCCGTGTCAGCGGGCGCCATAATACCCGAATGAAACACACTGTCAAACTCTCTGCATCGCTTGTTACAGAGCGTCTGTTATGATCTTTGCGACTGAACGTTTCAAAACTGAAGGAGTGTCGCCATGCGCGAACAGAATTACGCAGTGAATGGCAACGCGCAGGCTGAGCAGCTTGAAGTCAGCCGCGTGTTGCGCAATACGTACGGCTTGCTCGCCTTGACGCTCGCATTCAGCGGCGTGATGGCGTATGTGGCCCAACAGATGCGCGTTGGTTATCCGAATATCTTTGTCGTGCTGATCGGCTTCTATGGTCTGTTCTTCCTGACCAACAAGCTGCGCGATTCGGCCTGGGGCCTGGTGTCGGCGTTTGCCTTGACCGGTTTCATGGGCTTTATCCTCGGCCCGATCCTCAACCGTTACCTCGGCATGGCCGGCGGTGCGGAAGTGGTCAGTTCGGCGTTTGCCATGACGGCGCTGGTATTTGGTGGCCTGTCGGCCTACGTGCTGATCAGCCGTAAGGACATGAGCTTCCTGGGTGGTTTCATCACCGCAGGCTTCTTCGTGTTGCTGGCGGCGGTGGTGGCCAGCATGTTCTTCCAGATCAGCGGTCTGCAACTGGCGATCAGCGCAGGTTTTGTGCTGTTTTCCTCGGTGTGCATCCTGTTCCAGACCAGCGCCATCATCCACGGTGGTGAGCGTAACTACATCATGGCCACCATCAGCCTGTATGTATCGATCTACAACCTGTTCATCAGCCTGTTGCAGATCTTCGGCATCATGAGCCGCGACGACTGATCAGCCAGCGCAATAAAAAATGCCCCGTATCGCAAGATACGGGGCATTTTCATTTCCAGGCCTGAAAGATCAGTACTGGTTGGGTTCCATCTCCAGCTCGACCTTGAAACGCTTGAAGATATCCTGCTGGATACGTAGCGCCAGGTTGGCAATCTCGCGCCCTGTGGCTGCGCCGTAGTTGACCAGCACCAGGGCCTGCAGCTTATGCACGCCCGCATCGCCGTCACGAAAGCCCTTCCACCCTGCCTTGTCGATCAGCCAGCCGGCGGCGAGTTTCATTTGCCCGTCGGCCTGAGGGTATGCGACCAAGTCCGGGTATTGGCTTTGCAGTTCGGCAGCGAGGGCCTGGGACACCAGTGGGTTCTTGAAGAAGCTGCCGGCATTGCCCAACTCTGCCGGGTCCGGCAGTTTCTCGCGGCGAATGCTGCAAATCGCCCGGCTCACATCGCTTGGTGTAGCGTGGGTGATGCCCTGCGCGGTCAGGCGCTGTTGCACCGGGCCGTAGTCGAGTTTCAGGTGAGTGGTGCGGCTGAGGACAAAGCGTACCCGCAGGATCAACCACCGCCCGACTTCATGCTTGAACAGGCTGTCACGGTAAGCAAAGTTGCATTCGTCCAGGCTGAAATCCCGCAGTTCGCCTGTCTGGCGATCCAGGGCGGTGAGGCCGGCGAAGACATCCTTGATCTCCACGCCATAGGCCCCGATGTTCTGCATGGGTGCGGCGCCGACGGTGCCGGGGATCAGGCTGAGGTTTTCCAGGCCGCAGAAGCCGTGCTCAAGGGTCCACAGGACGAACGGGTGCCAAGCTTCGCCCGCTTCGGCTTCGACCACCACGTGCACGCCATCGTCGTGCAGCACGCGAATGCCTCGGGTTGCCATGCGCAATACCAGCGCCGGGACATCCTGGGTCAACAGCAAATTGCTGCCCCCACCAATCACCAGCAACGGTACCGCGTGTGCAGCGGCATAGGCGATGGCTTCGCGAACCTCGGCATCGCTGTGGGCCTCGGCAAATAATTGAGCGAGCACATCAATGCCGAAGCTGTTGAATGGCTTGAGCGATACCTGCGCAAGCACTTGCAAGGTCATAACCGCCCCTTCAATTCGATCACCAATAAATCACAGGCGCGCTCGATCAGGTCCAGGACCCGCTCGAAACCTTGTTCACCTTCGTAGTAAGGGTCTGGCACTTCGTCCACTTCGCCGTCAAAGCGGCGCAGGAACAAGTCCAGTTCCGCCTTGCCCTGCCCCGGCTGCATGGCCTTGAGGTTGCGCAGGTTGCTGTGGTCCATGGCCAGGATCAGGTCATAGCGCGCAAAGTCGGCGCGGGAAACCTGCTGGGCACGCTGGAATGACAGGTCGTAACCACGCCCCAGTGCCGCACGCTGGCTGCGCTGGTCCGGCGGGTTGCCGATATGCCATTCACCGGTGCCGGCAGACGCCACCTCGATCTGGCCGGCCAAGCCCGCCTCGCGCAATTTATGGCGCAGGACGCCTTCAGCGGTTGGCGAGCGGCAGATATTGCCCAGGCATACAAACAGAACTTCCATCAGGCGCCCAGCAGGCGACGGACGCGTTCGAGATCTTCCTGAGTGTCGACGCCCGCCGGCGGCGCTTCCAACGCATCGCCCACATGGATGCGCACGCCGTGCCACAGGGCGCGCAGTTGCTCCAGGGATTCGGTGTTTTCCAGCCAGCACGGGCCCCAGCTGACAAAATCATGCAGGAAACCGGCGCGGTAGGCGTAGATGCCGATATGGCGGCGATACGGCACGCCTTCCGGCAACACGTCGCGACTCCTGGCAAAGGCATCCCGCGCCCACGGCAAGGTAGAGCGACTGAAGGTCAGTGCCAGGCCGTTGATGTCGCTGACCACTTTCACCACGTTCGGGTTGAACAGCGTCTCGATATCTTCGATCGGTTCGGCCAAGGTCGCCATACGCGCCTCGCCATGGGCCGCGAGGTTGGCGGCGACCTGGTCGATGACACCCGGCGGTATCAATGGCTCGTCACCTTGCACGTTGACCACGATGGCGTCGGGCGCCAGGCCAAGCTTGGTCGCCACCTCGGCCAGACGATCAGTGCCGGAGTTATGGTCTTCGCGGGTCAGGACCGCTTCGGCACCGAACCCTTTGCACGCCTCGATGATACGCGGGTCATCGGTGGCCACCACTACCCGCTCGGCGCTGCTCTTGCACGCTTGTTCCCACACCAGCTGGATCATCGGCTTGGTGCCGATCAGTTGCAGCGGTTTGCCCGGCAGACGCGTCGAGGCATAGCGCGAGGGGATGACGACGGTAAAGGCGGTGGTCATTTATCCAGGCGCTCATCGGTGGTCAGGGTACGGGCTTCGCTTTCAAGCATCACCGGGATGCCGTCACGGATCGGGTAAGCCAGGCCGGCACCTTTGCTGATCAGCTCGGTTTTGTCGGCGCTGAGCTTGAGCGGGCCTTTGCAGATCGGGCAAGCGAGGATGTCGAGCAGTTTGGTGTCCATGAGTGATTCCTGGAAAGAAGCGTTAAGGCAATAGACGGTTGGGCAGCAGACGCATCAACTGCGTGTCGAACCAGGCGACGAACGCTGGCGACGGCACCGCATCCACCGCAAGGTACCACCAGTCGGGCTGGGCAAAGGCGCGGCACTTCACCGCGTCCTTTTCGGTCATGACCAGCGGCAATGACGGGGTAAAATTCAAGACCTCGGCGCTGTAGGGCGCATGGTCGGCAAAAGCATGGGGCAGCGGCTGCCAGTGTAGCGTTTCAAGGGTATTGAAGAAACGTTGCGGATTGCCGATACCGGCGACCGCATGCACCTGTTGGCCCGGCGCAAAGTGCGTGACGGGCTGGCGCTCGCCGCTGCGCAGGTTGACCAGCGCGGTGGGCTGCAGTCGGAACGCAAAACCATCCTCACGGTCCGAACCGGCACCGTTATAGAGCAACGCATCTACACTTTGCAGGCGCTCCACCGGCTCGCGCAACGGCCCGGCCGGCAGGCAGCGACGATTGCCGAGGCCACGGGCAGCGTCGATCAGCACCAGTTCGAGATCGCGGGCCAGGCGGTAATGCTGCAGGCCGTCGTCGGAGAGGATCAGGTCCAGCGGTTCACTGGCCAAGAGGGCCTTTACCGCGCGGCTGCGGTCGGGGTCGATCATCAGCGCTACGCCGCTGCGCTGCACGATCAGCAAGGGCTCGTCGCCGGCCACCTCGGCACTGTGGCTGGCCTCGACCCGCCACGGCAACTGCGGCGGCTGGGCACCGTAGCCACGGCTGACCACGCCCACGCGCAAACCGCTACGACGGCAATGCTCGATCAACCACAGGATCAGCGGCGTCTTGCCGGTGCCTCCCACGGTGATATTGCCGACCACCACCACCGGCACCGGCGATTGATAAATCTCGCCCTCGCCTGCCACGAAGCGCGCACGCTTGCGTTGCACCACGCGGCGATACAGTGACTCCAGCGGCCGCAACAGCACCAATGCCGGATGGCCCTCGTACCAGGCCTTGAGCAAACGATCGGACATGGCCATCAGGGCGGGCTCGCCGCCTCGACGGTGGTCATGCGCAAATGGCTGAAGCCGAGCTTGCCGGCCGCGTCCATGGCGGTGATCACCGCTTGGTGCTGGGTCTTGCCATCAGCACTGATCGACAGCGGTAGCTGGGTGTCGCCACCGGACTCCTTCTGCAAGGCCTCCATCAGGCCGGCGAGGTCGTTTTTCTGCAGCAATTGGTTATTCACTGAAAATACGCCTTCTGCGCTGATGGCGATATCCAGTTGCTTGACCTGCTGGTCTTCGGCAGGTGAACCGCTCACCGCCTCGGGCAAGTCGACACGCAGCTGGGTTTCCCGGGTGAAGGTGGTGGTCACGACAAAGAACAGCAGCAGGATGAACACCACGTCGATCAATGACGCGAGGTTGATATCGACATTTTCCCGTTGCTTGCGGCGAAATTTCACGCTTTGCCCTCGACCAGGTCTACGTCACGATCGCCCTGCACCACTTCCACCAGCTTGATGGCCTCCTGTTCCATGCCAACCACCAGTTCGTCGATGCGACGCTGCAGGAAGCGGTGGAAGAACACCGAAGGAATCCCCACCATCAGGCCGGCGGCGGTGGTGATCAATGCCTTGGAAATCCCCCCGGCCAATACTGCCGCGTTGGTGGTCATGCCCGAGCCCATGAACGAGCTGAAGATATCGATCATGCCCAGCACCGTGCCGAGCAAACCGAGCAGCGGCGCCATGGCGGCAATGGTGCCGAGGGCATTGATGTAGCGCTCCAGTTCATGGATAACCCGGGCAGCCGCTTCTTCGATGCACTCTTTCATGATCTCGCGACCATGCTTGGAGTTGGCCAGGCCGGCGGCGAGGATTTCACCCAGCGGCGAATTGGCGCGCAGCTCCTTGAGTTTTTGCTTGTCGAGCTGTTTGTTCTTGATCCAGCCCCAGACCTGCCCCAGCAGGTGTTCAGGGGTCACGCGACTGGCGCGCAGGGTCCACAGGCGTTCGGCGACGATGCCGAGTGCGGCGATGGAGCTCAGAATGATCGGCAACATCATCCAGCCGCCGGATTTGACCAATTCCCACACAGTGAATGTCCCCTCGAAAAAGTGCGCCACTTTACCATATAGGTTCGGCAGCGGGGTTCGTCGGCAACAGGCCCGCCTGTCGCGACCCTGAGTCTTTGGTAACGCTGGGTTACGGTAACGGTTCGCGCCAGAAACGACGTTGACTGCGCGCAACCGTTGGTGGCGTGAATGCCCCCAGGCGCAGCCGTACAGCGCCTTGCTCGGCACTGTCATATACCCGGCTACCCAGCGCCTGATAGCGCTTCAGCACCTGCGGATGCGGATGGCCGAACGCGTTGCCGCGCCCCCGGGAAATCAGCACCGCGGTTGGCGCCAGCCGCTGCAGGAAAGCCCAGGACGAAGAACTGCGGCTGCCATGGTGCGGGACTTGCAGCCAGTCGGTCGGAACCGCCAGCGGCGAGGCCAGAAATGCTTGCTCGGCGGCGCGATCGATATCACCGGTGAGCAGCAGGCGTTCGCCGTTGGCCTGGACCTGCAATACACAGGATTTCGGATTGCCCTCGATAGCACCAGGCCATTGCCACAGTTCGAATGCCACGCCGTCCCACTTCCAATGTTCACCACTCCTGCAGGGTTGCGTAGCGAGAAACGCCGGCAGCCCTTCGGTTTCACCGCCCACCACACGCTTGACGGGCAGGCCACGGGCCACCGCCGCGGCACCGCCGGCATGATCGGCATCGGCATGACTGAGCAGCATCATGTCCAACTGCCCTACCCCGAGCTTCTGCAACGACGGCAAGACCACGCGCGCGCCCAGATCGACAGGCCCCGAGCGCGGCCCGGCATCGTAGAGCAAGGTGTGATGGCGGGTACGCAGGATCAGTGCCTGGCCCTGGCCGACATCCAGTTGCAACACCTCCATCTGGCCATGGGGCACCCCATCTCTGGGTGGAAACACTGCCACCAATAGCATGGGCCAACCCAGCACTCGGAATGGCAGCCCCTTGGGCAACAACACAATCACTGCGCCCGCCAGGCTCACCAGCCAATACCTCAAAGGCACCTCAGCCGGTACCCAGGCCGGCAGTTGTGCAGCGAGCAGCGCCAGGCCCTTGAACAATCCGTCCAGTGCGCCACCGGCCAGCCACAACACGCCCTCGCCGACCAACGGCACCCACAGCAGCGCCGTGCCCAGCAGCGCCAAAGGCAGTACTACCAGGCTGATCCAGGGCACGGCGAACAGATTGGCCGCTGGGGCACTAAGGCTGATGGGCAACCCCAACACCAGCAGGACCGGAAACAAGCCAATTGCGATCAACCACTGGGGGCGGGTCCAGATTTGCCAGACGCTCCACGGCCCCAGGCGCCCGCTGAATGCCAGCACCAACACCGCGACCGCCGCAAACGACAACCAGAACCCCGGCTGTAGACTGGCCAGGGGTTCGATGAGCAACACGCCATTCAACGCCAGCAACAACGGCCACCACACCCCCAAATGGCGAAAACGCAAACGCCACAGCAGCACCAGGCCCACCATCACACAAGCCCGCTGCACCGGCACGCCGAACCCTGCCAGCAGGCCATAGCCCAACGCCCCGGCAAACGCCAAGCCGCACGCCCATGGCAGCCATGGCCAGCCTCGCGGCCAGCAACCATAGCGCGCCAACATCGCGATCAAGCCGTAGATCAACCCCGCCAACAAGCCAATGTGCTGTCCGGAAATCACCAGCAGATGCACCGTGCCGGTGTTCTGCAACACCTGCCAATCCTCAGGTGCAAGCCCGGAACCGTCGCCCAGCACCAACGCCGCCAGGCCCGCCTCGCGGCCGTGCGCTTCCACGGCCATCAGGCGCTGGCGAACCGCATCACGCCAGGCATTGCGCGCCGGCGCCAGGCGCTCACCATCCTTCACCGTCGCGCTGGCGCCGATACGCTGGGCCAGCAGCCAGGCTTCGTGGTCAAAGCCATGAAAATTGAGCAGGCCGGCGGGCCGCTTGAGCGTCAGTGCCAGACGCCAGTACTCGCCGCTGTTTACGGTCGGCCCGCCGTGCCAGGACACCCGGATACGTTTGGGCAGCCGTGCATTGCGCGACCGACTGTCGGCCAACTCGAAACGCACGCCCGTGCCGGTCTGCTGCGGCAAGCCGATGACACGCCCTTGTACCCAGCGCGTCTGCCCGTCCAGCGCCGGTTGCAATCGATCATCCAGCGCCCACTGTGCGCTGATGCAGGCCCAACTCAGGCCGACCAGAAAAAACGCCACGGGATAGGTGCGAAAAGGCAGCAGCATCAAGGCCAGTATCAGCATGGCCAGCAACCCGGCGCCAGACGGCAATGCGGGTAACCAGCGCAATACCAGCAACCCCAGCGCCAGCGCGAACATCCCTGTTTTCATGAATCATCCTTTTCCAGTGATCCATTCAGTCTTAGCCGGCTGACCGATAGCGCCTATGATGTTTTGTCACAAAGTCTGAATTTTCTGTTTATAGAATCCGGGCATACTTGCCCTTCAAATTGACCTGGACCCCTTATGCCCCGGCGCTTATTCAAACGGTACATGCCCGATCCCAGCAGCATCAGGGAACACAAGTCATTACAGTTTCTTGGCACCCTGCTGCATGATCCGAACCTCTGGCACCTGAACCGGCATTCGGTGGCTCGCGCCATGGCGGTGGGTTTATTCGCGGCGTTTATACCGATTCCTTTGCAGATGCTGCTTGCGGCGATCCTTGCGATCACTGTGCGCGGCAATATGCCGATAGCAGTCAGCCTGGTGTGGCTGACCAATCCGGTCACCATGCCGGTGGTATTCGTCTGTACCTACCTGACCGGCGCCTGGCTGATGAATGTGCCGCCACGCAGCCTGCCCGACGACCTGACCTGGGAATGGATCAGCGGCCAGTTGAGCACGCTCTGGCAACCGTTTCTGCTGGGTTCGGTGGTACTGGGGCTGGTGCTGGGGGCGCTGGCTTATTGCTTGACCATGGCCTACTGGCGCTGGTGGGTCGCGCACCAGTGGAAGAAACGCAAGCTGCGTCGCCGTTGACGGTTAACGGGCCGGCAAGCGTATATGTACGCGCAAACCCGGCCCGCAGTTCTGCGCCCATAAGCGCCCGCCCTGACGCTGCACGGCGTTGCGGGCAATGCTCAAGCCCAGGCCGAACCCGCCGTCGCCGGGCCGCGAGCCGTCCAACCGGGTAAAGGGCGCGAAGATAGTTTCCAAATCCTGCTCATCAATACCGCCGCCCTGGTCCTGTAGCCAGATATGCCAATAGTCCCCTTCGCGGCAGCCATCAAGTAGCACGGTGCCCTCGGCTGGCGAGTGGCGTATGGCGTTGCGCAGGATATTTTCCAGGGCCTGGGCCAGTGCATTCAGGTTGCCGCGCACCCAACTGTCGGCCGGCAACAGACATGGCAGGCGCGATGCCGGCCAGTGGCTTTCGAAACAGGCATTTTCGCGCAACATGTCCCACAACGCCTGGAGCTGAATGTCTTCCTGGGGCAGCGGCGCTGTTTCGCTGTCGAGCCAGGCCAGTTGCAGACTGTCTTCCACCAGGCGCTGCATGGCGTCGATTTCCCGACCCAGGCGCTCACGCAGCCTGGCCGGGTCTTGCTCGCTGTCGCAGGCCACCCGCAGGCGGCTCAAAGGCGTGCGCAATTCATGGGACATGTCGCGCAGCAACTGCTGTTGCAAGCGCACCGTGCCCTGCAAGCGTTCAGACATATGGTCAAAGGCGCGCCCCAGCTCCCCGAGCTCATCCTGGCGACTGGTCGCATCCCGGGACATACGCGTATTCAACTGATCTGCACGCCAGGCATTGGCCTGCTCGCGCAATTGATTGAGCGGCATGATCAGCAGCCGATAAAGGCCGATGCACAGCAACAAGGTAAACAGGCCCGGGATGACGCCATTGGTCACCACCCGCCAGAACAGTTGATAACGCCCCGGCATAAAGCGCTGCGGCAACTCGATCACCAGCGACCCCATCCCCGGATCAACCGGAAACGGTACCTTCATCCACGGCAAACCGATGACATGCCGGCTGACCGGCCAATCCAGCCCGCGTAAAAAGGTCAGGCGCTGGCTTTCCTTGTCGCTGAGCGGCGTGCTGCCCAGGGATTGCAAATCGTTGCCGATCACACCCACCCAGGTGGTTTCACGCTTGGCCATCAATTGCAACCAGGCATCCACGCCGGCGCGGCCTTGTGTACTCCACGCCAGTTCGGCACCTGCGGCGTAACCGCTGAGGATCTCCCGCGACTTGTCGGACAGGTAAGCACTCTGCTGCTCCATGTAGCGGCCCCACGACCAACTGAGCCAAATCATCAGCAAACAGAAGGCGATCAACAGGCAGGCCAGCTTCCAGAACAATGAGTGTTTGCCAGGCAGCCGCTCAAAGCCCTTCATCATGACCGCTCAGCACATAGCCCTTGCCCCACACTGTACGCACTTCACGCTCGGCGTAGCCGATGGCCTTGAGTTTGCGGCGAATCTGACTGACGTGCATGTCGAGGCTGCGGTCATGGGGTGCATAACCGCGCTGCAGCACGTGTTGATACAGGAAGGCTTTGCTGAGCACTTCTTCAACATTGCGCTGCAGGGTTTCCAGCAGCCGGTATTCGCTGCGCGTCAACCCGGCCCAGTGTTGCTGGCAGGCCACATCACAGCGCTCATCGTCAAACTGCAACACCCGGGCATCCTCACGCATCACCGGGCGCGGCGGCTCGGGGCGGCGATCCAGGGCCACGCGGCGCAGGATGGCTTCAATGCGCACACGCAGCTCTACCATGCTGAACGGTTTGGGCAGGTAGTCGTCCGCCCCCAGGCGAAAACCGCTGATGCGATCGGCTTCAGCGCCCAGGGCCGACATCAGGATCACCGGCATGGCATGGCTCTTGCGCAAATGGGTGAGGATCGACAAGCCGTCGAGCCCCGGCAGCAGGATGTCCATCAACACCAGGTCGAACGCCTGCTCGCAAGCCATTTGCAGGCCCTGCTGGCCGTTGCGGCACCACGTCACCTGAAAACCACTGCGGCCAAGTTGCTCATGCACGTAGGCACCCAGCACGGGGTCATCTTCGATGGTCAGGATTGTGGGTAGGCCAACTGCTGCGGGAGTCATTAGCGTCTGCAAGTCATTCTCAATCACTGATTATTCAAGATTAAACGTTCACAGGCAATCGCCACCCGGCGCCGAATGGCCCGAAGATTGCCGCATGTCATTAATTTGCAAGATTCCAGGTCGTGCAAATGGCTACACTGCGCAGGTGGCGCGGGCCGGATGCCTGTGTGGATAATGGATAACAACGTGGTAGCAGGAGAGTGGCGTGCTTAGAAGAATGGGGATAAAAGGCCGCGTACTGTTGCTGACCTTATTACCGACCAGCCTGATGGCTCTGTTGTTGGGAGGCTATTTCACCTGGATGCAACTCTCGGAGTTGCAGAGCCAGTTGTTGCAGCGCGGCGAAATGATTGCCGAGCAATTGGCGCCATTGGTAGCGCCGGCCCTGGGCCACAAGAACGCCGAGCTGCTGGAGCGCATCGCCACCCAGTCCCTGGAGCAACCGGACGTGCGCGCCGTGTCGTTCCTGGCGCCAGACCGTTCGTCCCTGGCCCACGCCGGCCCGACCATGCTCAACCCACCACCCACCGGCAACAGTTCGCGCCTGTTGCAGCGCACCGGCAACGATGCCACCCGCTATCTGCTGCCGGTATTCGGCCGCCATCGCAACCTCGCCGGCGACGTGATCCCGGATGAGGCAGACCGCCTGCTGGGCTGGGTCGAAGTGGAGCTGTCCCACAATGGCATGTTGCTGCGCGGCTACCGCAGCCTGTTCGCCAGCCTGTTGTTGATCGCCATCGGCCTGATGTTCACCGCAGCGCTCGCCCTGCGGATCAGCCGTACCATCAATTCGCCGATTGGCCAGATCAAGCAAGCCGTGGCCCAGCTCAAAGACGGCAACCTGGAAACACGCCTGCCGCCTCTGGGCAGCCAGGAACTGGACCAGCTCGCATCGGGTATCAACCGCATGGCCGAAACCCTGCAGAACGCCCAGGAAGAACTGCAACACAGCATCGACCAAGCCACCGAGGACGTACGCCAGAACCTGGAGACCATCGAGATCCAGAACATCGAGCTGGACCTGGCGCGCAAGGAGGCCCTGGAGGCCAGCCGTATCAAGTCCGAGTTCCTGGCCAATATGAGCCATGAGATCCGCACGCCGCTCAACGGCATCCTCGGTTTTACTCATCTGCTGCAAAAAAGCGAGCTGTCGCCGCGCCAGCTGGATTACCTGGGCACTATTGAAAAATCCGCCGATAACCTGCTGGGCATCATCAACGAAATCCTCGATTTCTCGAAGATCGAGGCCGGCAAGCTGGTGCTCGACAGCGTGCCGTTCAACCTGCGGGACTTGCTGCAAGACACCCTGACCATCCTCGCCCCCGCCGCCCATGCCAAGCAGCTTGAATTGGTGAGCCTGGTGTACCGCGATACGCCGCTGGCGTTGGTGGGCGACCCGCTGCGCCTCAAGCAGATCCTGACCAACCTGATCAGCAACGCGATCAAGTTCACCCGCGAAGGCACCATCGTCGCCCGGGCGATGGTCGAGGACGAACAGGAGGACAGCGTGCAATTGCGCATCAGCGTGCAAGACACCGGCATAGGCCTGTCCAACCAGGATGTGCGCGCGCTGTTCCAGGCGTTCAGCCAGGCCGACAACTCGCTGTCGCGCCAGCCTGGCGGCACCGGTCTGGGCCTGGTGATTTCCAAGCGTTTGATCGAGCAGATGGGCGGTGAAATCGGCGTCGACAGCACGCCGGGTGAAGGCTCGGAATTCTGGATCAGCCTGAACCTGCCCAAGACCCGCGACGACGTCGAAGACCTGCCCGCCCCGCCGCTGCTGGGTCGCCGCGTGGCCGTACTGGAAAACCACGAGCTGGCGCGCCAGGCCCTGCAACACCAACTGGAAGACTGCGGCCTGGAAGTCACACCCTTCAATACCTTGGAAAGCCTGACCAACGGCATCACCAGTGCGCACCAGACCGAACAGGCCATCAGCCTGGCGGTGCTCGGCGTGACGGCCAATGACATTCCGCCCGAGCGTCTCAACCAGCACTTGTGGGACCTTGAACACCTGGGTTGCAAGGTGCTGGTGCTGTGCCCGACCACCGAGCAGATGCTGTTCAACCAATCGGTACCCAACCCCAACAGCCAATTGCAGGCCAAGCCAGCCTGCACACGCAAGCTGCGCCGCTCCCTGGCCGACCTGATCAGCCCCCGCCCTTCACGCAGCGAGCCGGGTGAGCCGCTGTCCAGCCGTGCGCCGCGTGTGCTGTGCGTGGACGACAACCCGGCGAACCTGTTGCTGGTACAAACCCTGCTGGAAGACATGGGCGCCAAGGTGCAGGCGGTCGAGAGCGGTTACGCGGCCATTGATGCGGTGAAGCAGGAAACCTTCGATCTGGTATTGATGGATGTACAAATGCCCGGCATGGACGGCCGCCAAAGCACCGAGGCGATCCGCCAGTGGGAAAGCGAGCGCCACGGCACGCCGCTGCCGGTGGTGGCCCTCACGGCTCACGCCATGGCCAATGAAAAACGCGCCCTGTTGCAGAGCGGCATGGACGACTACCTGACCAAGCCCATCAGCGAGCGGCAACTGGCCCAGGTGGTGTTGAAGTGGACCGGCCTGGCCCTGCGTAACCAGGGCCCGGAACGCGTCAACGACGGCCTGGCTCAGGGTGTGCAACTGCTGGTGCTCGACCACGAGGAGGGCCTGCGCCTGGCCGCCAACAAGGCCGACCTGGCCGCCGACATGCTCGCCATGCTGCTGGCCTCCCTGGAAGCCGACCGCCTGGCAATTACCGTCGCCCGCGAAGCCAATGACAATCACGCCTTGATCGAGCGCGTGCACCGACTGCACGGCGCCACGCGCTACTGTGGCGTGCCGCAATTGCGCGCGGCATGCCAACGCGCTGAAACCCTGCTCAAGCAGGACGATGCCAAGGCCATGGCCGCGCTGGATGAACTGGACATGGCGATTGCGCGGCTGGCCAGTGAAGCCAGAGTCAGCGCCTGACGCAATTTTATGGACAACACCAATCAAAATGTGGGGGCAAGCCCCCTCCCACATTTAGTCAGCATTTCCATCGTGTAAATTGCAGGGAGCCTTCTTGATGCGCGTCATTCTGTTCAGCAGCCAGACCTACGACCGTGACAGTTTTCTCGGTGAACCGCTCCCCTCGGCCCTGGAGCTGCAATTCCAACCCGCCCGCCTCAACCTCGACACCGTAGCCCTGGCCGAACACCATGAGGTGGTCTGCGCCTTTATCAACGACGACCTCAGCGCCCCGGTGCTGGAGCAACTGGCCAAGGGCGGTACACGCCTGATTGCCCTGCGTTCGGCCGGCTACAACCATGTGGACTTGGTCGCCGCCAAACGCCTGGGCCTGAGCATCGTGCGCGTGCCCGCCTATTCGCCCCACGCCGTGGCCGAACACGCCGTGGCGCTGATCCTGGCTCTCAACCGCCGCCTGCACCGCGCCTACAACCGTACCCGTGATGGCGACTTCAGCCTTCATGGGCTCACCGGTTTCGATCTGGTCGGCAAAACCGTCGGCGTGGTCGGCACCGGGCAGATCGGCGCGACCTTCGCCAGGATCATGGCCGGCTTCGGCTGCCAATTGCTGGCTTATGACCCCTTCCCCAACCCACACGTCCAGGCCCTGGGCGCTCGCTACGTCAGCCTGCCCGACTTGCTGGCCGAGGCGCAGATCATCAGCCTGCACTGCCCGTTGACTGCCGACAGCAAACACCTGATCAACGCCCGTTCCCTGGCGCACATGCAGCCCGGTGCAATGCTGATCAACACCGGCCGCGGTGGCTTGGTCGATACGCCCGCGCTGATCGAAGCCCTCAAGGAGGGCCAATTGGGTTACCTGGGGCTGGACGTTTATGAAGAAGAAGCCCAGCTGTTTTTCGAGGACCGCTCGGACCTGCCCCTGCAAGACGACGTACTCGCGCGTCTGCTGACCTTCCCCAACGTGATCATCACTGCGCACCAGGCATTTCTCACCCGCGAGGCGCTGGCAGCGATTGCAGGCACGACGCTGGCCAACATTGTGGCGTGGGCCGATGGTCGTGCGCAGAACCTGGTCGAGGGTTGATCAGCGGTCACATACCAGGCTCATGATGGGCCGGCACCCGTGATAGGATGCCGCGCCTATTTGGAGGATCCATGGCCGAACACGATTTCCGCTTCAGCTTGCTGAGCCCGCAACACACCCTGATCGAATGCCGCGCCCTTGTGCCGGGCCGTTACCAGGTCACCGGCAACGGTGGTTCGATCAAGCACGGTGACGTGCTGATCGTCACCCTGCGCGGCAGTAAAACCCTGTCGATGCGCCTGACCGTCGAAGGTGACGCGCGCTACTCCATCCGCCCGGCGGGCCAATGGGTCGCCATGGCCCAGGGGCCGAAATTCGGCGAACTGGAAATTCACACCTGGAAGGTCAACTGCGACAGCTGCGACGCCGTGCTGGAGTTTGAATTTTCGGTGGAAACCAAGCTGACCAAAGAGCCGCTGCAACCGGCCGCCAATGCGCGCATCAAAGAACTCGGCTGGGCCAGTGAAGGCGACAAGCACCGCTGCCCGAAATGCCAGCAGGCCGCACAATGAAGGGCCCGCTGCTGCTCGCCGCAATCGGCGCGGCTCTGACGGGTTGTGCTACCGACGGCCCGAAGCTCGAACGCGACCACAGCTACGTGGTGGAGTGGATCGGTGAGCGCCCGCTGATGGACTACGCGCACCTGACCGTCACCCTTGGCGCTGATGGCCGCGCCTACGGCAACGGCGGCTGCAATCACTGGTTTGCACCGTATACCGTCGAGGGTGACAAGCTCAGCTTCGGACCTATCGGCAGCACCCGCAAAATGTGCGCCGAGGCGTTGATGGAGCAGGAGCACCGCTTCTTCCAGGCCCTGCAAGGCGTGCAGCGCTGGGACATCTCGCCGATCGAACAGACGCGGTTCTGGCCAGCCGAGGGCAAGCCGATTCGTTTATGGCTTGAAGAGGGCTGATATCCCCAATCTTTGGATTGATGGGATCTCAATGTGGGAGGGGGCTTGCTCCCTCCCACACTTTCTCTGAGGTGTTGCTTTAACCGCGCAGGGCCTTGAGCTTGGCCAGCACCCCTTCTGCGGTCTGCTCACCCATCAACTGCTCACGCACCTTGCCCTTGTCGTCGATGATGTAGGTCACCGGCAATGCCTCACTGCGTGGAATCTCGAAGATCCCGTCCGGGTTCTGGGCCAGGACCGTGAACTTGATCCCCAGCTTGTCGCTGGCGGCCTTCAGTTCCTCACCCTGCACGTTGTCGAAGTTAACCCCGAATACCTCCACACCTTGCCCTTTCAGTTGCTCGGCCAAGGCATTGAGCTCGGGGATTTCCGTGCGGCACGGGCCACACCATTCGGCCCAGTAGTTAACCACCAGCCACTGTTTGTCCAGGCGTTCGGCCGCCACTTTCTGGCCATATTGGTCAACGCCGTAATCGTTACCGCAGCCGCTGAGCAGCAGGGTTGTGATGATCGCCAATGCACCGATCAGTCGCCTTGTCATGGGGTATTCCTTCGCAAAAATGAACGTTGGCTGCGACCTATCGCCTCTTACGGTTTAAGGACAGGCGCCAGCGCAGGTAGAATACCCGCCACCTTACGCAAGATGCGACCCGCACATGACCGATCTGACGCTTTATCACAACCCGCGCTGCTCGAAATCCCGCGGTGCGCTCGAACTGCTTGAAGCTCGCGGCCTCAACCCGACCGTGGTGCGCTACCTGGAAACCCCGCTGGACGCCGCGCAAATCCAGGCCCTGCTCAAAAAACTCGGGATCAGCGCGCGCCAACTGCTGCGCACCGGCGAAGAGGAATACAAAACCCTCAACCTGGCCGATGCCAACTTGAGCGAAGCGCAATTGATCGCCGCTATCGCCGGGCACCCCAAGCTGATGGAACGCCCGATCCTGGCAACTGCCGACAAAGCCATCATTGGCCGCCCACCCGAGAACGTATTGGAGATTCTGCCGTGACCACGCCCTATGTGCTGGTGCTGTATTACAGCCGCAACGGCTCGGTAAGCGAAATGGCCCGGCAGATTGCCCGGGGGATCGAACAAGGCGGCATGGAAGCACGTCTGCGCACGGTGCCGGCGATTTCCACCGAGTGCGAAGCGGTTGCGCCGAGCATTCCCGAGGAAGGCGCGCTGTATGCCAGCCTGGATGATCTGAAGCACTGCTCAGGCCTGGCCCTGGGCAGCCCGACACGCTTTGGCAACATGGCTGCACCGCTCAAGTACTTCCTCGACGGCACCAGCAACCTGTGGCTCACCGGTGCCCTGGTCGGCAAGCCCGCCGGCGTGTTCACCTCTACCGCCAGCCTGCATGGCGGCCAGGAAACCACGCTGATGTCGATGTTACTGCCGCTGCTGCACCACGGCATGTTGATCACCGGTCTGCCTTACAGCGAACAGGCACTGCTTGATACCCAGGGCGGCGGCACGCCATACGGCGCCAGCCACCATTCCGGGCCTGACGGCAAGCGGCTGCTCGATCAACATGAAATCACCCTGTGCCGGGCCCTGGGCCTGCGCCTGGCCAAGACCGCCACGCTGCTGGAGCACGGCCGTGGCCAGGAAGCCTAAAGTCCTGCCGCCCCAGGCGTGGCTGGAACCGCGGGTCAAGGTTGCACGCGCACTGAGCCTGCTGGCGTTTTTTGCCCTGGTGGGCCTGTTGTGCGTGTATTACCTGTTGATTGCCGACCTTCACGGGGCGCGCCCATGGGTGATCCTGCTGATCGAACTGGTGCCGCTGCTGGTACTGGCGCCAGGGATGATGATCGGCAGTGCGCGCGGGCATTCGTGGATGTGCTTTGTGGTGAATCTGTATTTCATCAAGGGCGCGCTGGCGGCGTACGACCCGAACCGCCAGTGGTTCGGGGTGTTGGAGATGCTGGCGAGCCTGGCGGTGTTTTGCACGGCGCTGTTGTATGTGCGTTGGCGGCATCAGTTGAATCGGCAGTTGGCTGCAGAACCTGTATCGGCCTGAAGTCCGCTATCGCAGGCAAGCCAGCTCCCACATTTTGATAGGCGGCGCGGTCAAAATGTGGGCTTGCTCGCGAAGGCATCACCTGGGTCTCAATGGTTGACGGTGTACGCCAACATCATCGACAACTGGCACATCGGCCGCCCACTCTCGGCATGCCACTGGTTGAAGGCGCCCTGTACTGTGGCCAAATCCCGCAGGCTGGTCGGCGCCTTGTCGACGATCTTCTGCGCATTCAACGCCGCCACCACGTCATAGCTCGGCACAAACGTATCCTTGCCCACCATGCGCAGGAAACGCGGTGCCGACAGCCCGCCCAGTTGGTGGCCATGCTTGCTCAGGTATTTCCATAGCCCGACGATATCGGTTACCGGCCAATCGGCGACAAACGCACCGAAGCTGCCCTTTTCCTGCTCGATGTCCAGGATCATCTGCGCATTGCGCGGCACACTCTTGAGCTTGCCCAGGTGGCGGATGATGCGGGTGTCCTGCATCAGGCGTTCCAAGTGCTCGGCGCCCATCAGCACGACTTTTTCCGGATCGAAGCCGAAAAACACCTGTTCAAACGCCGGCCATTTCGCGTCGACCACACTGTGCTTCAAGCCCGCACGGAAGACCCGCAGCGCCAGGGTCGACAAGTAGCGGTCATCACTGATCTTGCGCAATTGCGCCGGGGTCTTGGGCACAGGCAGATGGGCTTCCAGCTCGGCCGCCGAACCGAAGCGGTTCAGACAATATTCGTGCAGCCACTTGTAATCGCGCATGCCCTCTCCTGGCAGTTGAATTGAAAACGGCGCCCGCAAGCGCCGTTTACTAGAGCCTCGACGAGGCTTAGAGGTTCACTACATTGACGAAACGCGAAGCAGCCGTCTCATCGATTTTCAAGCTGGTGAAATCGAACAGGTTGCGATCAGCCAGTTGAGACGGGATCACATTTTGCAGGCTGCGGAAGATGCTCTCGGTACGCCCGGGGGTCTTGCGCTCCCAGTCCAGCAGCATGTCCTTGACCACCTGGCGCTGCAGGTTTTCCTGGGAGCCGCACAGGTTGCAGGGGATGATCGGGAATTGCTTGAAGTCGGAGTACGCTTGGATGTCCTTCTCGTTGCAATACGCCAGCGGGCGGATTACCACATTGCGCCCGTCATCGGCGCGCAGCTTGGGCGGCATGGCCTTGAGCGAGCCATTGAAGAACATATTCAGGAAGAAGGTCTCGACGATGTCATCGCGGTGATGCCCCAGGGCCATCTTGGTCGCGCCGATCTCGTCGGCAAAGGTGTAGAGCGTGCCACGGCGCAGGCGCGAGCACAGCGAGCAGGTGGTCTTGCCTTCCGGGATCAGCTCCTTGACCACCGAGTAGGTGTCTTTCTCGACGATGTGGTACTCGATGCCCAGTTCTTTCAGGTAGGCCGGCAGCACGTGCTCGGGAAAGCCTGGCTGTTTCTGGTCCATGTTGACGGCGACGATCTCGAACTGGATCGGCGCGACCTTTTGCAGGTGCAGCAGTACGTCGAGCATGGTGTAGCTGTCTTTGCCACCAGAGAGGCAGACCATGACCTTGTCACCGTCCTCGATCATGTTGAAATCGGCGACCGCTTCACCGGCCAGGCGACGCAGGCGTTTTTGCAGTTTGTTCTGGTTGACCGTAAGAGTGCCCATGGCGCTTGGATCCGCTGAAGGTGTGTGACGAAAAGCGCAGCATTTTACCGATATGAGCGGCCGAGTTCCAATGTGGGAAGGGGCTTGCTCCCACATTTGACAGACCCCACCGCGATTAAGCGCCCTGTTTACAGCGCAATTTGCTCTAAAGGCCCTACAGTTATTCCGGTCATCACTTCCTATACTGCGACTTGAGGTCGCACACATATCCAGACCTTTCAGGCCATCTGGCCGGTGGGCGCTCCGATGGGGGGCGATGGTAATAACGACAGGAGTGACTGGCATGATCCATCACGTCGTGGGGCTTTTTACCCATCCCGACCAGGAATGGCGGGAAATCCGTGGCGATAAAGAAGAAAGTATCGGCCACATGTACCTCACTCACACCCTGATTCTCGCGGCGATCCCCGCCGTGTCCGCCTTTATCGGCACCACCCAGGTCGGCTGGGTCATCGGCAACCGGGCGCCGGTGATGTTGACCCAGGAAAGCGCGCTGTGGATGACGCTCATGTCTTACGCGGCCATGCTTGGCGGCGTTGCGGTGATGGGCGCGTTCATTCACTGGATGGCCCGCACCTACGACGCCAGCCCCAGCATGGCACGCTGCGTGGCCTTCGCCACCTATACCGCAACGCCACTGTTTGTCGGCGGGCTGACGGCACTCTACCCGCATATGTGGCTGGGCATGGTGGTCGGCACGGCGGCCATTTGCTACACGGTGTACCTGCTCTACGTGGGGCTGCCGACCTTCATGAGTATCGACCCGGACGAAGGCTTCCTGTTTTCCAGTTCGGTGTTGGCCGTGGGCCTGGTGGTACTGGTGGCGATCATGGCGTTTACCGTGATCGTCTGGGGCCTGGGCGTAGGGCCCATCTACACCAACTAGGCAACTCAACCCGCAGGCAAGGCCACCGCAAGGTGGCTTTGTGCGTTATGCATGACCATTCGGCGCCTGACAGATTCGGAAACACCCTGCTTTGCGGCATACTGGGCGTCTCTGGAGATTTGTACAGCATGCCCGAGCAACTCAATACCCGCGTCGAAGATTGTTTCCTGCAAGCCGAATCCTTTTTCAAACGAAGCTTCAAACGCCCCCAGGTCAGCCTCAAGCTGCGGGGCCAGAAAGCCGGTGTCGCGCATTTGCACGAGAACCTGCTGCGCTTCAACCCGCAGTTGTACCGTGAAAACAGCCAGCATTTTCTCAAGCAAACCGTGGCCCACGAAGTGGCGCACCTGATTGCCCACCAGTTGTTTGGCGAGCGTATCCAGCCCCACGGCGAGGAATGGCAGTTGATCATGCGCGGGGTCTACGAACTGCCGCCGGACCGCTGCCATACCTATGAGGTCAAGCGCCGCCAGGTGACCCGTTATATCTACCGCTGCCCGTGCGCGGACAGTGACTTCCCGTTCTCGGCGCAGCGCCATGGCCTGGTGAACCAGGGGCGGCGGTATTTGTGTCGGCGGTGTCGGCAGACTCTGGTGTTCACTGGGGAAACTCGAGTGGAATGAGGGCCTCTTCGCAGGCAAGCCAGCTCCCACATCAGGATCTGTGAACGCAATCAAAATGTGGGAGCTGGCTTGCCTGCGAAAGCGTCCGCTCAGTCAACCTACAACCTTGGCCTGACGCAATTCATCTATCCGCTGAGCACCGAACCCCAGCTCCACCAACACCTCGTCACTATGCGCCCCCACTGCCACCCCAATATGCCTGGGCGCCGGCAACCCTTCTGAGAACTTCAGCGGGCAGGCCAATTGCGCTTGTGTCGAGCCATCCCCCCGGGGCACATGGCTGACCAACTCCCGCGCCTTCAACTGCGGATGCTCAACAGCCTCCGCCAAGCTCAACACCGGCTCAACACACGCATCCACCCCGGCGAACAACTCGCACAGTTCCTCAAAACTGCGCTTCTCGAATTCCACCTGCAATGCCTGCTTCAAGGCCTCCTGCTGTTCAGGCTTCACGCTGTGGGCCGCCAGCTCCGGCCTTCCGAGCGCCTCACACAATTGCTGCATAAAGGCCGGCTCCAAGCTGCCCACCGACATCCAGCGCCCATCGCGAGTGCGATAGTAATCGTAAAAACTGCCACCATTGAGTACATGATTCTCCCAATCCGGCTCCACCCCGCAGGCCAGATAGCCAGCCCCGGCCATGGCGTTCAGGCTGAACGAACAATCGGTCATGCTCACATCCAGGTATTGCCCCACTCCGCTCTGCTGCCTGGCAATCACCGCCGCCAGCAAGCCCACCACCGCATGCAGCGAACCGCCGGCCACATCCGCCAGTTGCACGCCCAGCGGCAGCGGCCCGCTGTCTCGACGGCCGGTGTGGCTGGCCACACCGGCCAACGCCAGGTAATTGATATCGTGCCCGGCGCGGTCCTTGTAAGGGCCGGTCTGGCCGTAGCCGGTAATCGACACATAAATCAACCCGGGATTGATCGCCTTCAGCGCCTCATAACCCAGCCCCAGGCGTTCCATGACCCCAGGGCGAAACTGTTCGAGCAGAATGTCATGGCCCTTGACCAGCTCACGCACGATCTCCACCGCCTCGGCCTGCTTGAGATCCAGGGCCAGGCTGCGCTTGTTGCGGTTCAGATACGCGTGGCTGGCCGAGGTACCGCGGTCATGGGGCGGCAACACCCGCAACAGGTCCATGCGCGTGGGCGATTCGATACGCAGCACCTCGGCGCCCATATCCGCCAGCATCAACGAGGCAAACGGGCCGGGCAGCAAGGTGGAAAAATCCAGCACTTTAAGGGACGCCAAGGGACCAGACATAGAGACTCCATTCGGGTTGCGATCACCCACAGACTAGGCAGCCTGACGGCTACCGGCAATCGTCAGAACGATCAGCGACAGTGACCGTTTTGATCACGGCGGGCTTTTTCGCGGCGGCGGCTTTATCATTGGCCGACGTTTGTTGGCAGAGTCTCCCATGAAGTTCGCGATTGCACTGTATAGCGCCGCCCACGCGCCCTCCTCGCGCCGCGCCCTGCTGTTCGCCCAGGCAGCGCTGGCGGGCGGGCATGAGATTGTGCGGCTGTTTTTTTATCAGGATGGCGTGTACAGCGCGTCCAATAACATCGTAGCGCCCCAGGACGAGCCGGACATTGCGCGCCAATGGCGCGAGTTTGTCAGCCAGCACCAGCTCGACGGCGTGGTGTGTATCGCCGCCGCCTTGCGCCGTGGTGTGCTGAACGCCGAGGAGGCCGCACGCTATCAACGCAGCGCGGTCAATCTGCAGGCGCCATGGGCGTTATCGGGCCTTGGGCAGTTGCATGACGCGATCCAGGATGCCGACCGCCTGATCTGTTTTGGAGGGCCGTGACATGTCCAAATCCCTATTGGTAATCAGCCGACAGGCGCCGTGGTCCGGACCAGGTGCGCGGGAAGCACTGGATATCGTGCTGGCTGGTGGCGCGTTTGATCTGCCTATCGGTCTGCTGTTTCTGGATGACGGTGTGTTCCAGCTGGCGCCGCATCAGGCCGCCAAGGCCGTGCAACAAAAAGACCTGAGTGCCAACCTGCAGGCATTGGGCCTGTTCGGCATTGATGACGTGTTCGCCTGCGGCCACAGCCTGTCCGCGCGCGGGTTGCCGCCGCCCGCCAATGCGCAGACGCTGCACAGCCAAGCCATTTGCGAGCTGATTGATCGTTACGACCAGGTGATTACCCTCTGATGTCGACTCTACATGTGGTGTCTCACTCTCCCTTTACCGACAGCCGCCTCGACAGCTGCCTGCGCATCTGCGGCGCTCAGGACGCAATCCTGCTGTGTGGCGACGGTGCCTACGCGCTGCACACGCCCGCCCTGCAAAGCAAAGGCGTGAAGGTCTTTGTACTGGCCGAAGACATGCAGGCGCGCAACCTGGCGCTTCCCGACTGGGCTGACAGCGTGGATTATCCAGGTTTCGTGCAACTGTCGATCGACTACGACAAGGTCAACACCTGGCTATGAACCCCCTGACCGTAGGCACGCGCAGCCTGGAGCTGGACAAGGACGGCTACCTCGTCGACCTCAATGACTGGTCCGATGAGGTGGCGCACGCCCTGGCCGCTGCCGAAGCCCTGGAGCTGACCGCGGATCACTGGGAAATCCTCAATCTGCTGCGCCAGTTCTATACCGAATTCCAGCTGTCCCCTGCCACACGCCCGCTGATCAAGTACACCGCCTTGAAACTGGGCCCGGAAAAGGGCAACAGCCTGCGTCTAAACAAACTGTTCAACGGCACTCCCGCCAAACTCGCCGCCAAGCTGGCGGGCCTGCCCAGGCCGACGAATTGCTTATGACCGACTTCACCCCATTGACCCTCAACACGCCCGAAGAGCACCCTTTTGCCCAGTTCGTGCGCATCCTCGGCAAAGGCAAGCGCGGCGCGCGCAACCTCACCCGCGAAGAAGCGCGGCAAGCCATGGGCATGTTGCTCGACGAAAAGGTCGAGGACACCCAGCTCGGCGCCTTTTTGATGCTGCTGCGTCACAAGGAAGAGAGCCCGGAAGAACTGGCCGGTTTCACCGAAGCGGTACGTGAACGCCTGGATGCACCGGCGTTGAACGTGGATATCGACTGGCCGACCTACGCCGGCAAAAAGCGCCATCTGCCGTGGTTTCTGCTGGCGGCCAAATGCCTGGCGCAAAACGGTGTGCGCATTCTGATGCACGGCGGCGGTGCCCACACGGCGGGCCGCCTGTACACCGAGCAACTGCTGGAGACGTTGCGGATCCCGCTGTGCCGCAATTGGCAGCAGGTGGGAAGCGCCTTCGAGCAGGGCAACCTGGCCTTTATCCCGCTGGGCGACTGGGCGCCGCAATTGCAACGCATGATCGACCTGCGCAACACCCTCGGCCTGCGCTCGCCCATTCATTCCCTGGCGCGGCTGCTTAACCCGCTGAATGCGCGCTGCGGCCTGCAAAGCATTTTCCACCCGGGCTACCAGGGCGTGCACCGCGATGCCAGCGGCCTGCTCGGGGACAATGTGATCGTGGTCAAGGGCGACGGCGGCGAGATCGAAATCAACCCCGACACCCTCAGTCACCTGTATGGCACCACCGGCGGCCAGAGTTGGGACGAAGAGTGGCCCGCCCTCTCCGCCCAGCGTCACGTCAAACCGGCGACGCTTGAGCCTGAACAGTTGAACGCGTTGTGGCGCGGCGAAGTCGAGGACAGCTACCCGCAACTGGCGCTGATCGCCACCATGGCCCTGGCGTTGCGCGGTCTCGGCCACCCGCGGCAACAGGCCTTCGAATTGGCCCAGCAATACTGGGATGCACGGGATAAATCGATTTAGTCGATCATTCACCCCCGGTCTTTGCGCTTTTAGTTCGAACTCATCCCTTTAGACTGGACTCCAACGTTTAACAGCCAAGGAGCCAGTCATGGGTTTGCTGATTGAAGGACAGTGGAAAGACCAGTGGTATGAAAGCAGCGCAGATGGCGCTTTCCAACGGGAACAGGCACAACGTCGCAACTGGGTGACCGCCGATGGCGCGCCCGGCCCGAGTGGCGAAGGTGGCTTCAAGGCTGAGGCCGGCCGCTATCACCTCTACGTGTCCCTGGCCTGCCCCTGGGCGCACCGCACCCTGATCCTGCGCAAGCTCAAAGGTCTGGAAAGCCTGATCGACGTGTCAGTGGTCAGCTGGTTGATGCTGGAAAACGGCTGGACCTTCGACAAGGCCCACGGCTCCAGCGGTGACAAACTGGACGATCTGGCCTTCATGCACCAGCGCTACACCGCCGATACGGCCGACTACACCGGGCGCGTCACCGTGCCGGTGCTGTGGGACAAAAAACTCAAGCGCATCGTCAGCAATGAATCGGCGGAAATCATCCGCATGTTCAACAGCGCGTTCAACGGGCTGACCGGCAATACCCTGGATTTTTATCCCGACACGCTGCGTCCGACCATCGATGCCCTGAACGAACGTATCTACCCGGCCGTGAACAACGGCGTATACCGCGCAGGTTTTGCCACGTCACAACAGGCGTATGAACGTGCGTTTGATGATGTGTTTGCCGAGCTGGATCATTTGGAACAACACCTGGGCCAGCATCGTTATCTGGCCGGTGAGTACCTGACCGAGGCGGATGTGCGGCTGTTTACCACGTTGATTCGCTTTGACGCGGTGTATTACAGCCACTTCAAGTGCAACCTGCGGCGGATCGCCGATTATGCGAATTTGTCGAATTGGCTAAGGGAGATGTATCAGTGGCCGGGCGTGGCCGAGACGGTGGACTTTGCCCATATCAAGGGGCATTACTATGCCAGCCATCGCACGATCAACCCGACCGGTATTGTGCCGAAGGGGCCGTTGCAAGAGTTTGACAACAGCCATGATCGGGCGCGACTTTCAGGTAAAAGTGTCTTTAGCTGATCTGGATTATCGGTTGTATTTGATGGCCTCATCGGGAGCAAGCCCCCTCCCACATTTTGACTGTGTTCACAAACCAAAATGTGGGAGGGGGCTTGCTCCCGATGCTTTTAAGGCTCAGACCTGAGACTGAGCCCCTTCAAACCATTTGAGCTTCTCGCGCAACACGACCACCTCACCCACGATCACCAGCGTCGGTGCATGTACTTCATGCTCCGCCACCATGCGCGGCAAGTCCGCCAGGGTGCCGGTAAACACGCGCTGGTTGGAAGTGGTGCCCTGCTGGATCAAAGCCGCCGGTGTGTCCGCCGAGCGCCCGTGCTTGATCAACTGCTCACAAATGATCGGCAAGCCAATCAGGCCCATGTAGAACACCAGGGTCTGCGACGGCCCGACCAGGTCCTGCCAGGGCAGATCCGACGTATTGTTCTTCAGGTGCCCGGTGATGAAGCGCACCGATTGCGCATAGTCACGGTGCGTCAGCGGAATCCCGGCATACGCGGCACAACCACTGGCCGCCGTGATCCCTGGCACCACCTGGAACGGGATGCCATGGGCCGCCAATTCCTCGATTTCTTCGCCACCGCGCCCAAAAATGAACGGATCGCCGCCCTTGAGGCGCAGCACGCGCTTGCCTTGCTTGGCCAGGTCGACCAGTTGCTGGTTGATCTGATCCTGGGGCACAGCGTGGTCGGCACGCCGCTTGCCGACGTAAACCCGCTCGGCATCACGACGGCACAGTTCCAGGATCGCCGGCGCAACCAGACGGTCGTACAGCACCACGTCGGCCTGCTGCATCAGGCGCAAGGCACGAAAGGTGAGCAAGTCCGGGTCACCCGGGCCTGCACCCACCAGGTACACCTCGCCGGGTGCATAAGGTGGCGCGCCATTGACCTTTTCGATCAACAGGCGCTCAGCTTCATCGCCCTGCCCGGCCAGTTGACGGTCGGCAATCGGCCCCTGGAACACCTCTTCCCAGAACGCCCGGCGCTGCTGCACATCCGGGTACAAACCTTTGACCTGGGCGCGAAAACGCGCGGCCAAACCGGCTAATTGGCCGTAGGTGGACGGAATCCAGGTTTCCAGCTTGGCGCGGATCAAGCGCGCCAGCACTGGCGCGTCGCCGCCGCTGGAGACCGCAATCACCAACGGCGAACGGTCGACAATCGCCGGGAAGATCACGCTGCACAAGGCCGGCGCATCCACAACATTGACCGGCACGCAACGGCGCTTGGCCTCACTGGACACTTGCGCGTTCAGCGGCTCGTCGTCCGTTGCCGCGATGATCAGGGTGCAACCCTCCAGGTCAGCCTCCTGATAACCGCGCAAAATCAGTTCCCCGCCACTGCCCAGTACCAGTTCACGCAACTGGTCTTCGATCTGGGGAGCAACCACCCGCAGCAACGCACCGGCGTCGGCCAGCAGCCGGGATTTGCGCAAGGCAATCTCCCCGCCACCGACGACCAACACTCGACTGCCGCGCAGGTTATGAAACAGCGGCAGAAATTCCATTTAGGCGATGACCTCAACGCCGCCCATGTACGGCTTGAGCACCTCAGGTACACGGATCGAACCGTCAGCCTGCTGGTAGTTTTCCAGCACGGCCACCAGGGTACGGCCTACGGCCAGGCCCGAACCGTTAAGGGTGTGCACCAACTCCGGCTTGCCGGTTTCCGGGTTACGGAAACGCGCCTGCATACGACGGGCCTGGAAATCACCGCAGTTGGAGCACGACGATATTTCGCGGTATTTGTCCTGGCTCGGTACCCACACTTCCAAATCGTAGGTCTTCACGGCGCTGAAGCCCATGTCGCCAGTGCACAGCGCCAGTACGCGGTACGGCAGCTCCAGCAGTTGCAGCACACGTTCGGCGTTGGCGGTCAGGCCTTCCAGGGCTTCCATGGAGGTCGACGGCTCGACCACCTGCACCATCTCGACCTTGTCGAACTGGTGTTGGCGGATCATGCCGCGCGTATCGCGACCCGATGCGCCGGCTTCACTGCGAAAGCACGGGCTGTGGGCAACCAGCTTCAACGGCAGTTGCTTGGCATCGAGGATTTCGCCGGCGACGATATTGGTCAGCGACACCTCGGCGGTCGGGATCAGGTACAGATCGGCTTCGCCGTCGCGAGTGATCTTGAACAGGTCTTCCTCGAATTTCGGCAACTGGCTGGTACCCATCAGCGCCGGCGCCTGGACCAGGTACGGGGTGTAGGCTTCTTCGTAGCCATGCTCACCGGTGTGCAGGTTGATCATGAACTGCGCCAGCGCACGGTGCATACGGGCGATCGGGCCGCGCAGCAAAGCGAAACGGGCACCGGACATTTTTGCCGCGGTCTCGAAATCCAGGCCACCGGTCAATTCGCCCAGGGCCACATGGTCCTTGATCTCGAAATCGAAGGCTTTGGGCGTACCCCAGCGGCGTACTTCAACGTTGCCGTCTTCGTCTTCGCCTACCGGCACGGATTCGTGGGGCAGGTTCGGAATGCCCAGCAGGATCGAGTCCAGCTCGGTCTGGATGCCTTCCAGCTCGGTTTTGCCGTTGGACAGCTCAGTGCCCATACGCTCGACATCCGCCATCAACGGTGCGATGTCTTCGCCGCGCTGTTTGGCCTGGCCAATGGATTTGGAACGCGCATTACGCTCAGCCTGCAGTGCTTCGGTGCGGGTCTGGACGGTCTTGCGCTGTTCTTCCAGCGCTTCGATGCGCGCAACATCCAAGGCAAAGCCACGGGATGCCAGGCGGTCCGCTACGTCCTGAAGGTTGCTACGTAACAGTTTGGAATCGAGCATGTCGGTCTCTCGTTATCAAAGTTTGGTCAAGGACAGGCCGGCCCAGGTGGCGAGCAGCCCGCCGAACACGCTGATGCCCAGGTACCCGAAGGCGACCAGGGCCTGCCCGCTTTCCAGCAGGCGCAGCGTATCCAGTGAAAAGGATGAAAAGGTCGTCAGACCGCCTACAAAACCGACAATCAAGCCGGCGCGAATTTCAATCGGCACTTCCGGGCGCAACAGGAACCAGCCGTACAACAGCCCGATAATCAAACAGCCCACCAGGTTGACTGCCAGGGTCGCCGCATAAAAATGCTTCGGCCACTGGACGCTGACCCAGGTGCTGGTGGCGAAACGCAATAATGTACCAGCGATGCCAGCTGCGGACACGGCAAGAATCGTCTTGAGCACTACTTTCTCCGCTGACGGGGGCTGAGACGGTCGAGTTGGGCCAGATGGTTGAGCTTTTCGCCGATCTTCAGCTCTAGCCCACGGGGCACTGGCTGGTAGAGCGGCAACGGTTCCAGCGCATCGGGGAAGTAGTCTTCGCCGGCTGCATAGGCATCCGGTTCGTCATGAGCGTAGCGATATTCGTCACCGTAACCCAGCTGCTTCATCAGTTTGGTCGGCGCGTTGCGCAAGTGCATCGGCACTTCCAGCGATCCATGTTCAGCCGCCGCTCGCAGCGCCGACTTGAAGCCCATGTACACTGCGTTGCTTTTCGGTGCGCAGGCCAGGTAGGTGATGGCCTGGGCCACCGCCAACTCGCCTTCCGGGCTGCCGAGGCGCTCCTGCACCTCCCAGGCCGCCAGGCACAGGCTCAGGGCGCGCGGGTCGGCATTGCCGATGTCTTCGCTGGCCATGCGCACCACGCGACGGGCCAGGTACAACGGATCGCAACCGCCGTCGATCATGCGTGCGAACCAGTACAGCGCACCGTCAGGGTTGGAGCCGCGCACTGACTTGTGCAGCGCGGAAATCTGGTCGTAGAAAGCTTCACCGCCCTTGTCGAAGCGCCGGCGCGTATCACCCAGCAGGCTTTGCAGCAGGTCGACGCCAATTTCGCCGCCGTCTTCAGCCAGGTCCGAGGCGTTTTCCAGCAGGTTGAGAAAACGCCTGCCATCGCCGTCTGCGGCGGTGAGCAGGATCCTGAAGCCTTCGTCACTGACGCTCAGATGGCGCTTGCCCAGGCCCTTGTCTTCATTCAGGGCCCGCTGCAGCAATTTCTGCATCGCCGCCTCGTCCAGGCTTTTGAGCACGTAGACACGCGCTCGCGACAACAAAGCGTTGTTGAGTTCAAACGAAGGGTTTTCAGTGGTGGCGCCGATGAAGATCAAGGTGCCGTCTTCAACATACGGCAGGAACGCATCCTGCTGCGACTTGTTGAAGCGATGCACTTCGTCGACAAACAGGATGGTGCGCTTGCCGTACTGCCCGGCCTGCTGCTTGGCGACTTCCACCGCCTGGCGGATTTCCTTGACCCCGGCGAGTACCGCCGAGACCGTTTCAAAGTGCGCATCCGAGACTTTCGCCAGCAGCCGCGCCAGGGTGGTCTTGCCCACGCCCGGCGGCCCCCAGAAAATCATCGAGTGCAGCGCGCCCTGCTCCAGGGCTTCGCGCAAGGGCTTGCCGCGAGCGAGCAGGTGTTCCTGACCGACGTACTCATCCAGGTTGGTCGAACGCAAGCGTGCGGCCAGGGGCTGGGCAATCGGGTCACTTCGAAACAGATCCATGGGCAGCGCTTGAAACCTCTCGGCAGATTATTCCTGGATCACGTCGGCACCCTTGGGGATGTCGAACTTGAACTTGGATGCGGGCACCGGCTGGTTGGCCTTGACCCCGGAAAACAGGATATCGGTGCGCTGGCCAACGCTGTCGACCAGGCGCATGTTATTGATCACGCCGTTGCCGAACGACAGGGACAGCGTGTCAAACAGCGTGTCCTTGGATTTTGGCTTGAGGGTGAACTCGATCACGTTGCTGGTCTGTTTGGAAGTGATGTCGAAGCTGTCGTTGATTTTCGACACGTCACCCGACAGCAGCAGTGCGGGTGTCTGGTTCAGGCGTGGATCGAGCTTCTTGATGGTCGCCTGTTCCAGGTCCGGGTCCCACAGGGTGACCTTCTGACCATCGGAAACGATGGTCTGCTCAGCCTTGCCTTCGGTATGCCAGTAGAACAACCCAGGGCGCTGCACGGCCATCTCACCGGCGGTTTCCTGCAACTGGGTGCCACCGGCATCCAGGGTCAGTTGGGAGAAGCGCGCGGTCAGGGTCTGGGATTTGTCCAACAGGTTCTTCAGGCTGGCGACGGAAGCCGGGTCAGCGTGAGCCGAAACAGCGGTCAGGGCCAGTGCCGGCAACAACAGCATGCGGATAAAGCGCATGGGAGTCCTCATTGAGTAGTCAGGGCGGTGCCGCGTGTTACCACGCGGCACCGGGGTCAGTCGCGCATCTGCCCGGGGGCGATGATTTCACGCGAGCCGTTGGTGTTCATTGCGGTGACGACGCCGGCGTGTTCCATGGCTTCGATCATGCGGGCAGCGCGGTTGTAGCCGATTTTCAATTTGCGTTGCACTGCGGAGATAGAGGCGCGACGGCTTTCCAGCACGAAGGCCACGGCCTCATCGTAAAGCGCGTCGGTTTCGGCATCATCGTCGCCACCGCCGCTGCCACCGTCAAAACCGCTGCCGGCCTCTTCGACGCCTGCGAGGATGTCGTCGTTGTATTCCGGGGCGCCGCGCAGTTTCCAGGCTTCGACCACGCGGTGTACTTCGTCATCGGACACAAAGGCACCGTGAACGCGAATCGGCAGGCTGGTGCCCGGCGGCATGTAGAGCATGTCACCGTGGCCCAGCAGTTGCTCGGCGCCACCCTGGTCGATGATGGTCCGTGAGTCGATCTTGCTCGATACCTGGAACGCCATGCGTGTGGGGATGTTGGCCTTGATCAGGCCGGTGATCACATCCACCGACGGGCGCTGAGTCGCGAGGATCAAGTGAATCCCGGCGGCACGTGCCTTCTGGGCAATACGCGCGATCAGTTCTTCGACCTTCTTGCCGACGATCATCATCATGTCAGCGAATTCGTCGACCACCACCACGATGGTCGGCAGCTTGGTCAGCAGCGGTGCCTCATCGTGAATGTTTTCGCGCTTGTACAGCGGGTCGGTCAGCGGTTCGCCGGCGTCCTGGGCTTCCTTGACCTTGGCGTTGAAGCCCGACAGGTTACGTACGCCCATCTTGGCCATCAGCTTGTAGCGGCGCTCCATCTCGGCAACGCTCCAACGCAGGGCGTTGGCGGCGTCCTTCATGTCGGTAACCACCGGGCAGAGCAGGTGCGGAATGCCCTCGTAGATCGACAGCTCCAACATCTTCGGGTCGATCATGATCAGCTTGGCGTCATCCGGCCCGGACTTGAACAGGATCGACAGGATCATTGCGTTCACACCCACCGACTTACCGGAACCGGTGGTACCGGCTACCAGCAGGTGAGGCATTTTCGCCAGGTCGGTGATCACCGGCTTGCCGCCAATGTCATGGCCGAGGGCCAGGGTGACCGGCGATTTGAAATTGTCGTATTCGGGGGTCGACAGCACTTCGGAGAAACGCACGATCTGGCGGTCTTCGTTGGGAATCTCGATACCCACGGTGGTCTTGCCCGGGATCACTTCCACCACGCGCACGCTGGTCACGGCCAGGGAACGGGCCAAGTCTTTGGCCAGGTTGGAAATGCGGCTGACTTTTACACCGGCGGCCGGCTGGATTTCGTAACGGGTAATCACAGGGCCGGGATGGATCGAATCCACCGACACTTCGACGCCGAACTCCTTGAGCTTGATTTCCAGCAGATGGCCGACGGCCGCCAGGGATTCGGGGGAATAATTGAGCTGTTTCTTTTCTGCCGGGTCAAGAATCGAGATCGGCGGCAAGGTGCCTTCGACGGCGCTGTCGATAAACAGCGGGGCCTGTTTCTCTTTCTGTACGCGATGGCTGGGTTCTGGCGCCTTGGGCGGTGCCGGAGCGATCACTGGCGGTACCTGCTTCTCGCGATCCGACATGTGCTTGCTCAGGGCCTGCTCGCGCTCGATCAAGCGTTCCTTGACCTTGGCCTGCTCGCGCCGATCCGGCGTGCTCGGGGCCACCACCTCATTGACGCGGGTGTCCACCTCACGCAGTTGGGCAACCATTTGCTTGCGCTCGACACGGGCGGCCCACCAGCGGTTGGCAGCGCCCTGGAACAATTCGAACAGGTCGAGGGTGATCTTGCCGGTCACGTCCATCACCTTGAACCATGACAGGTCGGTGAACACCGTGAGGCCGAACAGGAACAGCGCGATGAACATCAAGGTGCTGCCCTGGATATTCAGCGTGCGGCGCGCCAGGTCACCGAGGCTTTCGCCCAGCGCCCCGCCCGCACCCGCCGGCAGACCGGTGGGTGCATGGAAGTGAATATGCGCCAGCGCCGCGCCGGACAGCACCAGGAACACCAGGCCGATCAGGCGCCAGGAGAACAGCCAGCCGCTCCACTGCCACGGCTCGTGACGCTGGCGGAAGATCTGCCAGGTCTTGATCGCCAGCAGCAGCGGGAAAATGTACGCGAAATAACCCAGGATCATGAACAGGATATCGGCGCTGTAGGACCCGACCGGCCCACCGAAATTCTGCACATCGTCGATCTTGCTGTTATGGCTCCAGCCCGGATCGTCCTTGCCATAGGTGAGCAAGGCCATCATCAGGAACAGGCACAGCGCACCGATGGCAATCAGTGCGCCTTCCTTGAGTCGGTAATGCAGGTGCTGGCGCCAGGCCGGTACGACTGCTGCTTTAGGTGCTGCGGCGGATTTCTTCAAAACGGGTCTTTTCCTGCGCCCTTAGCGCGTCCATCTGTTGAATGACTACACATGACTGCCCTATCCCGAGCAGCTGAAAAATGAACGTATGTTGCTGAATCTACTTTTAACACCAGGTCACGGATAGGTGAAATGGCGATAACGCCACAATGGGCGCATTGTACGGGTTTGCGTGCGCGATGCCACACACTTGCCCTCCACCTGGCAGCCTTGGCAATCGAAGTGTCAAAGCCTGTTCAATTTGAGCATGCATTGCCTTTGCTGACAAAGGCTTATGAGCTGTATCTGGCAATCCAGGCAAACTTGGCAAATGGCTGGCATGTGCCAGCCCCGATTACGACCGCGCCTTATGCGCAGAGTTGCAGAAACACCCGCTCATGCTAATCCGGCCTCACGGCTTAATCGGGCTGGCCCCTTGGCGCCGGGTCGACAATAATCAACGCTTATGCGGCAGATGCCTTGTCTGCCACTCCCCTCCCCTTCCGTAAGCCTGGATGCCATGCTGACCTGGTTACAACGCGACAACCTGACTTTCCCGCCCCTGGCCAAGGCCATGCGCGAACCCAATGGCCTGCTCGCCGCTGGTGGCGACCTGTCGGCCGAACGCCTGATCCAGGCCTATCGCCATGGCTGCTTTCCGTGGTTTTCAGAAGGCCAACCCATCCTCTGGTGGTCACCCGACCCACGCACGGTGATCTTCCCCGACGAACTGCATGTGTCCCGCAGCCTCGGCAAACTGCTGCGCCAACAGCGTTATACCGTGACGTTCGACCAGGATTTCGCCGCCGTCATCCAGGCCTGCGCTGCACCGCGCGCCTACGCGGACGGCACCTGGATCACCGAGGGCATCCAGAACGCCTACCTGGCGCTGCACAAGCGCGGCTACGCCCACTCCGTGGAAGTGTGGGACCAGGGCGAACTGGTAGGTGGCCTGTATGGCCTGGCGATGGGCCAGCTGTTTTTTGGCGAATCCATGTTCAGCCGCGCCGACAACGCCTCGAAATTCGGTTTCGCCACATTGACCCGTCAATTGCAGGCGTGGGGCTTCGTGCTGATCGACTGCCAGATGCCCAATGACCACCTGCACAGCCTGGGCGCCCGCGCCATACCGCGCAGCGACTTCGCTGACTTGCTGCGCAAGCATTTGGACCAACCCAGCTCTGGACCGTGGGTTTCGTAGGCGACTTTCGCCTACCTGGCTTACACTTATTCCAAAGCTTATCCCGAGGGTTGATCATGACCGAGCTGGCGCGCTTGAAGTTCTATGCCACTCAAGCCCACTCTTGCAGCTATCTGCCCGACGAGCAGGCCACCACGCTGTTCCTCGATCCCAGCCAGCCGATGGACGTGCACGTGTACGCCGACCTCTCGGAGATGGGGTTTCGGCGCAGCGGCGATCATCTGTATCGACCTCACTGCCAGAATTGCAACGCGTGTGTGCCGGCGCGCATCCCTGCCGCGCAATTTTTGCCCGATCGCAATCAGAAACGCATCCTTAAACGCAATGCCGACCTGACGGTAAACGCGGTCAAGCCGCAGTACAGCGAAGAGTATTTCGATCTTTACCAGCGCTACATCGAGCAACGCCATGCCGATGGCGACATGTTCCCGCCCAGCCGTGATCAGTTTTCCACCTTCCTGGTACGTGACCTGCCGTTCTCGCGTTTCTACGAGTTCCGCCTCGATGGACGGCTGCTGGCCGTGGCGGTGACCGACCTGCTGCCCAACGGCCTGTCGGCGGTGTACACCTTCTATGAACCCGAAGAGGAACGCCGCAGCCTCGGGCGCTTTGCGATCCTCTGGCAAATAGGTGAAGCACTGCGCCTGGAACTGGAAGCGGTGTACCTCGGATACTGGATCAAGAACTGCAAAAAGATGAACTACAAGACCCAATATCGGCCCATTGAGCTGCTGATTAATCAAAGATGGGTCACACTTAACTAGAACCCCTTGGCTTGAACCCTCTTTTTCGGGCACAATGCACGCCGCTTTTGCCTGGCGCAGTTGCACCGGGCCATTCACTGGATACCGAGGGCTTTACTGCATGTCGAAAGAAGACAGCTTCGAAATGGAAGGCACTGTCGTCGACACCCTGCCCAACACCATGTTTCGTGTGGAGTTGGAAAATGGGCACGTCGTAACCGCGCATATCTCCGGCAAGATGCGCAAGAACTACATTCGTATTCTTACCGGTGACAAAGTGCGCGTCGAGCTGACGCCCTATGACTTGAGCAAAGGGCGCATCACTTACCGCGCTCGCTAAGCAAGTCAATACAAAACGCCCGGTTATGCCGGGCGTTTTTGTGTGGGTGGCATACACATAAATTGTGGGAGGGGGCTTGCCCCCGATAGCAGTGTGTCAGGCAACTAATTTGTTGCTGAACCACCGCTATCGGGGGCAAGCCCCCTCCCACATTGGATCTCCATTGTTCTGAGAATTGCATTTCAAGTCAGCAAAAAGGCGCCTTTCGGCGCCTTTTGTGTTGTTGCAGAACGATCAGGCCATTTCTGCCGTGGTCTCGAAATCGAAGGTCAGCTCGCCGTCCTTCAGGTCGATATGCACCACGCCACCATGATCGGAGAGTTCGCCGAACAGGATCTCTTCGGCCAGCGGCCGCTTGATCTTGTCCTGGATCAGACGCGCCATTGGGCGTGCGCCCATTGCCGCATCGTAGCCGCCCTCTGCGATCCAACTGCGAGCCGCTTCCGTCACATCCAGCTGCACGCGCTTGTCTTCCAACTGCGCCTGAAGCTCGGTGAGGAACTTGTCCACCACGCTCTTGATAACCTCATGGCTGAGGCGACCAAATTGGATAATGGTGTCCAGACGGTTGCGGAACTCCGGCGTGAAGCTCTTCTTGATCACTTCCATTGCATCGGAAGAGTGATCCTGATGCGTGAAGCCGATAGAAGCTCGCGCAGCAGTTTCGGCACCGGCGTTGGTGGTCATGATCACGATCACATTACGGAAGTCCGCCTTGCGCCCGTTGTTATCGGTCAGCGTCCCGTGGTCCATGACCTGCAACAGCAGGTTGAAGACTTCCGGGTGAGCCTTCTCGATCTCATCGAGCAGCAGTACGCAATGCGGCTGCTTGGTGATCGCCTCGGTCAACAAGCCGCCCTGGTCGAAACCGACATAGCCGGGCGGCGCACCGATCAGGCGCGATACGGTGTGACGCTCCATGTACTCGGACATGTCGAAACGGACCAGCTCGATACCCATGGCCTTGGCCAACTGCCGCGCCGCCTCGGTCTTGCCGACACCGGTAGGCCCTGCGAACAGGAACGAACCGACCGGCTTGTCCGGCGACTTGAGGCCCGCACGGGACAACTTGATCGCAGTGGACAGCGAGTCGATCGCCGCATCCTGACCGAACACAGTGAGCTTGAGGTCGCGCTCCAGGTTACGCAGCAGCTCCTTGTCGGAACTGGTGACGTGTTTTGGCGGAATCCGCGCGATTTTCGCCACGATGTCCTCGACCTGAGGCACATCGATACGTTTCACACGCTTCTCGACCGGCTGTAGCCGCTGGTAAGCGCCCGCCTCGTCGATCACGTCGATGGCCTTGTCCGGCATGTGCCGGTCATTGATGTAGCGCGACGCCAGCTCGGCCGCCGCACGCAGGGCCTCATCGGTGTACTCGATGCCGTGGTGCGCTTCAAAACGCCCCTTGAGCCCGCGCAGGATGCCAATGGTGTCTTCAACCGAAGGCTCGGACACGTCGACTTTCTGGAAGCGACGCGCCAGGGCACGGTCTTTTTCGAAAATGCCGCGAAACTCCTGGAAGGTGGTGGAGCCGATGCAGCGGATATCACCCGAAGACAACAATGGCTTGAGCAGGTTGGAGGCGTCCATCACCCCACCGGAGGCCGCACCGGCACCAATGATGGTGTGGATCTCGTCGATGAACAGGATCGCCTGCGGGCGTTTTTTCAGCTCGCCGAGCAGCGCCTTGAAGCGCTTCTCGAAATCGCCACGGTACTTGGTCCCGGCGAGCAATGCGCCCAGGTCAAGGGAGTAGACGACGCTGTTGGCCAGCAGGTCCGGCACCTGGTTGTCGACAATGCGCTTGGCCAGGCCTTCGGCAATCGCGGTTTTACCCACGCCCGCCTCACCCACCAGCAACGGGTTGTTCTTGCGACGCCGCGCGAGGATCTGCGCTACACGCTCGACCTCGCTTTCACGCCCGACCAGCGGATCGATCCGCCCCTGTCGCGCCATCTCATTGAGATTGCTGGCATAGGCATCCAGCGGGTTGCTTGAAGAAGAAGACTCACCGCCCTCGTCGTCCTGCATATCCTGCTCACCCTCGGAATGATCGCCGTGCCCAGGCACCTTGGAGATACCGTGGGCGATGTAATTGACGACATCAATACGGGCAACGCTCTGCTGCTTGAGCAGAAACACGGCCTGGCTTTCCTGTTCGCTGAAAATTGCCACCAGCACGTTTGCGCCTGTGACCTCACGCTTACCGGAGCTCTGTACGTGGAAGACAGCACGCTGCAATACCCGCTGGAAGCCCAGGGTTGGCTGGGTCTCGCGGTCCTCGTCATGCACGGGGATCAGTGGCGTGGTGGAGTCGATAAACTCCTGCAGATCATGCTTGAGTTTGTCGAGGTTGGCGCCGCACGCACGCAGAACGGTGGCGGCAGCTTCATTATCCAAAAGTGCCAGCAAAAGGTGCTCGACGGTCATGAACTCATGACGCTTCGAACGAGCCTCCTTGAAGGCAAGATTGAGGGTGACTTCGAGCTCGCGGTTTAACATAGCTTCACCTCATACCCAAGTGGTCGGCGTTAACCGTCCTTCTCGATTTCACAGAGTAGCGGATGCTGGCTTTCCCTGGCGTACTGGTTGACCTGCATGGCCTTTGTCTCGGCGATGTCGCGGGTAAACACTCCACATACTGCCCGTCCTTCTGTGTGAACGGCCAGCATTACCTTGGTCGCCAACTCGCGGTTCAGGTTAAAAAACACCTCGAGCACTTCGACGACGAAATCCATCGGTGTGTAGTCATCATTGAACAAAACCACCTTGTACATCGGCGGTGCCTGTAAAGCAGGCTTGGCCTCCTGAACAGCAATGCCTGCAGAACCGTCGTCGTCATGTTCCTGATCCGGGCGATCCTGATTGAATGTTAGTCGAATCTGGCTATTTGCATGCATGGAAAGAAAGGTTCGTCAGTGGTTCAATTACAGTGGTGGGGGCGAGCTGTCAGAATTTCAACTCTGACCGACTGGTCGCCTTGACTATCGGCAAATCGGTGTTACAACCAATAGAGCCCACAGTGGGTAAAAAAGGTCCGCGCAGTCAACCTTATTTATTCGGGTTAGGACGGATAAACTGGATGATACTCCAGTGATGGAGTCTGGTGCAGAGGGATATGGGAATGGCTAGTGGTAAGGTCAAGTGGTTCAACAATGCCAAGGGGTACGGCTTCATTAATGAAGACGGCAAGACTGAAGACCTTTTTGCGCATTATTCAGCAATAATGATGGAAGGCTACAAGACACTGAAAGCGGGTCAGCCTGTCTGTTTCGAGTTAATTCAGGGCCCCAAGGGCATGCATGCCGTGAATATCCATGCGCACGTCACCCCTACACCCCCCGCAAAAACGGAAGCGCCTGCCCGAAAACCAAAAAAGCAACTGGCCTGATCAGCCACTGAGCAAGGTCTTGAAAGCCAAACCGGCCATTCTGAGCCATCAGAATGGCCGGTTTTTTTCTGCCTGTTTACATATGTTTGATCAGCGCATCACCAAAGCCCGACGACGACACCAACGTAGCGCCATCCATCAGGCGCTCAAAGTCATAGGTCACGGTCTTGGCCGAAATCGCACCGTTGGTGCCCTTGATGATCAAGTCAGCCGCCTCGACCCAGCCCATATGACGCAGCATCATTTCCGCCGACAGAATCAATGAGCCCGGGTTGACCTGGTCCTTGCCCGCATACTTGGGCGCAGTACCGTGAGTGGCTTCGAACATCGCCACGGTGTCCGACAGGTTGGCTCCCGGCGCGATACCAATACCACCAACCTCCGCCGCCAAGGCATCGGACAAGTAGTCGCCATTGAGGTTGAGCGTGGCGATCACGTCATATTCAGCCGGACGCAGCAGGATCTGCTGGAGCATGGCATCGGCAATCGCATCCTTGACCACTACATTCTTGCCGGTCTTGGGGTTCTTGAACTGCATCCACGGGCCGCCGTCGAGCAGCGTCGCGCCGAATTCTTCAGCCGCCACTTCGTAGGCCCATTCCTTGAAGGCACCTTCGGTGAACTTCATGATGTTGCCTTTGTGCACAATGGTCAGCGAGTCGCGGTCGTTATCGACTACATACTGCAGGGCCTTGCGCGCCAGGCGCTTGGTACCCTCTTTCGACACCGGCTTGACGCCAATCCCGCAATCCTGGTCGAAACGGATCTTGGTAACGCCCATTTCCTCCTTGAGGAACTTGATCACCTTGATCGCCTCAGGCGAACCGGCTTTCCACTCGATACCCGCGTAAATATCCTCGGAGTTCTCACGGAAGATGGTCATGTCCACATCGCCTGGCTTCTTGACCGGGCTGGGCACGCCTTCAAACCAGCGCACCGGGCGCAGGCACACATACAGGTCGAGTTGCTGACGCAGAGCCACGTTCAGCGAGCGAATACCACCGCCGACCGGCGTGGTCAGCGGGCCCTTGATGGACACCACGTAATCCTTGACCGCGTCCAGGGTTTCCTGGGGCAACCAGGTGTCCTGGTCGTAGACCTGGGTCGCCTTTTCGCCGGCATACACCTCCATCCACGAGATTTTGCGCTTGCCGCCGTAAGCCTTTTCAACAGCTGCGTCGACTACCTTGATCATCACCGGGCTGATGTCGACGCCAATACCGTCACCTTCGATATAGGGGATGATCGGTTGGTCAGGAACATTGAGAGAATGGTCTGCATTGACGGTGATTTTGTCGCCGACTGCCGGAACCTGAATCTTCTTGTATCCCATGCTGAACTCCATCTATGGATTGAACATCTGGCTGCATTCGAGCCTACTCCAGATAAATGGCGACCGAAACCTCGCGCCATGCTCATTTGCATCGAAAACAGCATAAATTGTCGCCTACAAGCCTGAAAGCAAAGGGAAAAGTGCCAATCTTGAGCACAACGTGCGACTTTAGGCGTAACGCAGCACCTGCGACCTTTAGACCAATGGACGACACACCTTTTGTATGAAGGCTCTGCGTAAGCATAGCGACCTATGTATAATGCCGCCGCTGACCAAAGAGTCACGACGGTTGACCGCTCTAGACAGTAGCCTTCAGCCAGAAAGCAGGACTATTACAATAGTCCAAACGCTTGACGCTCGACTGATGCAACCCAACATCACCGCGAAGAAACCTCGACATTTCGCTCATGGATGACTTTGAACGAACGCGCTCCACCCGGCGCATCTCGAGTTTCTGCGCACGCTTTCAGCAAAGAAGAGAGTTAATCCGAATATGCCCACCCGCTCGAAGATCATCTACACCTTCACCGACGAAGCTCCAGCCCTCGCCACCTATTCACTGTTGCCTATCGTAGAGGCCTTCACCGCTTCCGCTGATATTGCCGTTGAAACCCGCGACATCTCCCTCGCAGGGCGCATCCTCGCAAGCTTCCCCGAGCAACTGGGCACCAAGGCTATCCCGGACCACCTCGCCGAACTGGGCGACCTGGCCGTAACCCCTGAAGCCAACATCATCAAGCTGCCTAACATCAGTGCCTCGACCCCGCAGCTGCAAGCCGCGATCAAGGAACTGCAGGCCCAGGGCTACGCCCTGCCGGACTACCCGGAAACCGTAACCACCGACGCGGAAAAAGAAACCCGTGCACGTTACGACAAGGTCAAGGGCAGCGCCGTGAACCCGGTACTGCGCGAAGGCAACTCAGACCGCCGCGCGCCGCTGTCGGTCAAGAACTACGCACGCAAGCACCCGCACAAGATGGGCGCCTGGGCTGCCGACTCCAAGTCGCACATTGCCCACATGAGCAATGGTGACTTCTACGGCAGCGAAAAAGCCGTACAGATCGAAGCCGCCGATGCTGTCAAAATTGCACTGGTTGCTCAGGACGGCACCACCACCGTCCTGAAAGAAAAGACCAGCGTCCAGGCCGGCGAGATCATCGACACCGCCGTGTTGAGCAAGAAAGCGCTGCGCAGCTTCATCGCCGCTGAAATCGAAGACGCCAAGAAGCAAGGCGTGCTGCTGTCGGTCCACCTCAAAGCCACCATGATGAAGGTCTCCGACCCGATCATGTTCGGCCAGATCGTTGCCGAGTTCTATAAAGATGCCCTGGCCAAGCACGCTACCGTGCTTGAGCAGATCGGCTTCAACCTGAACAACGGCATCGGCGACCTGTATGCCCGCATCAAGGCCCTGCCGGCCGACCAGCAAGCGCAGATCGAAGCCGACATCCAGGCCGTCTACGCCGCTCGTCCTGCCCTGGCGATGGTCAACTCCGACAAAGGCATCACCAACCTGCACGTGCCGAGCGACGTGATCGTCGACGCCTCGATGCCAGCCATGATCCGTGACTCCGGCAAGATGTGGGGCACCGACGGCCAGCTGCACGACACCAAGGCTGTGATCCCGGATCGCTGCTACGCCACTATCTACCAGACAGTCATCGAAGACTGCAAGGCCAATGGCGCCTTCGACCCGACCACCATGGGCAGCGTGCCAAACGTTGGCCTGATGGCCAAGAAAGCCGAAGAGTACGGTTCCCACGACAAGACCTTCCAGATCAAGGCTGACGGCGTTGTTCGCGTCACCGACAGCCAGGGCAACCTGCTGATGGAACAGAAAGTCGAGGCCGGCGATATCTTCCGCATGTGCCAGACCAAAGACGCGCCGATCCAGGACTGGGTCAAGCTCGCCGTCAACCGTGCCCGCGCCAGCAACACCCCGGCCATTTTCTGGCTGGACCCCAAGCGCGCTCACGATGGCGTAGTGGTCGAGAAAGTTCAGGCGTACCTGAAAGACCACAACACCGAAGGCCTGGACATCCGCATCATGGCCCCGGTCGATGCGATGAAGTTCACCCTGGAGCGCACCCGCAAAGGCCTGGACACCATTTCGGTGACCGGTAACGTGCTGCGCGACTACCTGACCGACCTGTTCCCGATCATGGAACTGGGCACCAGCGCCAAGATGCTGTCGATCGTGCCGCTGATGAACGGCGGCGGCCTGTTCGAAACCGGCGCTGGCGGTTCGGCGCCCAAGCACGTTCAGCAGCTGCTGGAAGAAAACTTCCTGCGTTGGGACTCCCTGGGCGAGTTCCTGGCCCTGGCCGCTTCCCTTGAGCACCTGGGTGTGACCTACAACAACCCCAAAGCCTTGGTACTGTCCAAGACCCTGGACCAGGCTACCGGCCAGTTCCTGGACAACAACAAGTCGCCATCGCGTAAAGTCGGCAACATCGACAACCGCGGCAGCCACTTCTACCTGGCGCTGTACTGGGCCCAGGCCCTGGCCGCCCAAACCGAAGACGCTGCACTGCAAGCGCAGTTCGGCGAACTGGCAAAAACCCTGGCCGAGAACGAAGCAACCATCGTTGCCGAGCTCAACGCGGTACAGGGCAAGCCCGTGGACATCGGCGGCTACTACGCACCGAACCCCGAGTTGACCAGCAAGGCCATGCGCCCAAGCAACACCCTCAATGCGGCGATTGCCAAGTTGAAGTAAGGTTGTAAGGATGCAAAGAAGCCCCGGCCCAGTGCCGGGGTTTCTGTTTGCAGGGACTTCATTGAAGAAACCCAATCAAGTGTGGGAGCTGGCTTGCCTGCGATTACAGCCTGTCAGTTCATACAGGTGCAGCTTACCCACCGCCATCGCAGGCAAGCCAGCTCCCACATTGACCGAGTCACCTTCCCGATACCGAGGCTTGCAATGACCTGGCTTCCCCATATCACCGTCGCCACCATCGTCGAAGACAACGGCCGCTTCCTGATGGTTGAAGAACTCAAGGGCGGCCGCGCCGTGCTCAACCAGCCCGCCGGCCATCTGGACCCGAACGAAACCCTGACCGAAGCGGCCGTGCGCGAAACCCTCGAAGAAACCGGCTGGGATGTCGAGCCCACTGGCATCGTCGGCATTTACCTGTACACCGCACCGAGCAATGGCGTGACCTATCAGCGCGTATGCTTTATCGCCAAGGCGCTGAAACATCACCCGGATTATCAACTCGACGAAGGCATCCTGCGCGCCCGCTGGCTGACCCGTAACGAGCTGATGACCGTGCGCGATGACTGGCGCAGCGAGCTGATCATCCGCTGTATCGATGATTATCTGGCCGGCCACCGGCACAGTCTCGAATTGATCCGCCCTTCTCTTTAGCCTTAGCGACTCGGGCCTGATAGAATCGCGTCCTTTTTCAAGACACCCGTTGAAACCCTATGCGTGATCCAGCCCCTTCTGACACACAAAAGAAGCGCGTCATCGTCGGTATGTCCGGCGGCGTGGATTCTTCCGTTTCCGCCGTTCTGCTCATGGAGCAGGGTTATGAGGTGGAAGGCCTGTTCATGAAGAACTGGGAAGAAGACGATGGAACCGAATACTGCACCGCCATGGACGACCTGGCGGACGCCCAGGCCGTGTGCGACAAGATCGGAATCAAGCTGCACACTGCCAACTTCGCCGCCGAGTACTGGGACAACGTGTTCGAGCACTTCCTGGCCGAATACAAGGCCGGCCGCACGCCGAACCCGGATATCCTGTGCAACCGCGAGATCAAGTTCAAGGCGTTCCTCGACTACGCCATGATGCTTGGCGCCGACCTGATTGCCACGGGCCACTACGTGCGCCGTCGCGATATCGATGGCCGCACCGAATTGCTCAAGGGCCTGGACCCGAACAAGGACCAGAGCTACTTCCTGCACGCCGTCGGCGGCGAACAGATCGCCAAGACCCTGTTCCCGGTCGGCGAGCTGGAAAAGCCCGAAGTGCGCAGGATCGCCGAGCAACACGGCCTGGCCACCGCCAAGAAGAAAGACTCCACCGGGATCTGCTTTATCGGCGAGCGCCGCTTCAGCGATTTCCTCAAGCAGTACCTGCCGGCGCAGCCGGGCGAGATCAAGACCACTGACGGCGAAGTGATCGGCCGTCACCATGGCCTGATGTACCACACCATTGGCCAGCGCCAGGGCCTGGGCATCGGCGGCTTGAAAGACGCAGGTGAAGAGCCTTGGTACGTGCTGGTCAAGGATCTGGAAAACAACGTGCTGGTGGTCGGCCAGGGCAACGAACATCCGCTGCTGTTCTCCGGCGCCCTGCTCGCTTCCGAGATCTACTGGGTCAACCCGATCGACCTGAGCACGCCACGCCGCCTGACCGCCAAAGTGCGCTATCGCCAGAGCGACCAGCCGTGCACCCTGGAAAAAACCGCCACCGGTTACCGCGCGACCTTCGATGACCCGCAACGCGCGGTCACCCCAGGCCAATCCGTGGTGTTCTACGACGGCGAAATCTGCCTGGGCGGCGGCGTGATTGAAGTTGCGCAAGCCTGGAGCCATCCGGCATGAGCCCGACCCAGGAGCAATTGACGGCGCTTGGCGGGGTCTTCCTCGCGGCAGTCCTGGTGGACAAGATCGCCAAGACCGGCCAGGTGACCGAGGCCGGCCTGACGTGCATGCTCGGCAGCCTGCTGGTGGTTGATCCGAAGGATACCCTGGACGTGTACGGCGGCGACGACCTGAGCCTGCGCGAAGGTTATCGCGCCCTGATCGGCGCCCTCGAACGCGACCCAAGCACCCTGCAGCGCGAGCCGTTGCGCTACGCCCTGTCGATGCTCGGCCTGGAACGGCAGCTAGCCAAGCGCGACGACCTGCTGGAAACAATCGGCAAACGCCTGCCGCAAATCCAATCCCAGGTTGAGCACTTCGGCCCGGCCCACGAGAACGTGATCGCCGCCTGTGGTGCGTTGTATCAAGACACCTTGAGCACCTTGCGCCAGCGCATCCAGGTGCACGGCGACATGCGCAACCTGCAGCAACCGAATAACGCCTCGAAGATCCGCGCGCTGCTCCTGGCCGGCATTCGTTCGGCGCGGTTGTGGCGGCAGTTGGGCGGCCATCGCTGGCAACTGGTGATCAGCCGACGCAAATTGCTCAAAGAGCTTTACCCGTTGATGCGCAACGAATAAGTCGCATCAGCAGGCCATTTTCAAGCCGTTACGCGTAATACGCCGGTCAGTTGGCAACGGACCGGCGGATTTTTTCATGTATGATACGCGCCCCATTTCGTTGCCCGACTGTCCGAGAACACCCCATGCAGCTCTCTTCGCTCACTGCGGTTTCCCCTGTTGACGGCCGCTACGCCGGCAAAACCCAGGCCCTGCGCCCTATTTTCAGCGAATACGGTTTGATCCGTGCGCGTGTACTGGTTGAAGTGCGCTGGCTCCAGCGCCTGGCCGCTCACCCTGCCATCGGCGAAGTGCCGGCGTTTTCCGCCGAGGCCAACGCTGTATTGAACACCCTGGCGGAAAACTTCTCCCTGGAGCACGCCGAGCGTGTGAAAGAGATCGAGCGCACCACCAACCACGACGTCAAAGCCATCGAGTACCTGCTCAAAGAGCAAGCGGCCAAGCTGCCGGAACTGGCCCAGGTCAGCGAATTCATCCACTTTGCCTGCACCAGCGAGGACATCAACAACCTGTCCCACGCCCTGATGCTGCGTGAAGGCCGTGATGACGTGATGCTGCCGCTGATGCGCCAGACCGCCAACGCGATCCGTGAACTGGCGATCCGTTTCGCTGATGTGCCGATGCTCTCGCGCACCCACGGCCAGCCGGCTTCGCCGACCACCCTGGGCAAAGAACTGGCCAACGTGGTGTACCGCCTGGAGCGCCAGATCGCTCAAGTGGCCGCCGTGCCATTGCTGGGCAAGATCAACGGCGCCGTGGGCAACTACAACGCCCACCTGTCGGCCTACCCCGAGATCGACTGGGAAGCCAACGCCCGCGCCTTCATCGAAGACGAGCTGGGTCTGGGCTTCAACCCTTACACCACGCAGATCGAACCCCACGACTACATTGCCGAGCTGTTCGACGCGATTGCGCGCTTCAACACCATCCTGATCGACTTCGATCGCGATATCTGGGGCTACATCTCCCTGGGCTACTTCAAGCAGCGCACCATTGCCGGTGAAATCGGCTCGTCGACCATGCCGCACAAGGTCAACCCGATCGACTTCGAGAACTCCGAAGGCAACCTCGGCATCGCCAACGCGCTGTTCCAGCACCTGGCCAGCAAGTTGCCGATCTCTCGCTGGCAGCGCGACCTGACCGACTCCACCGTACTGCGCAACCTCGGTGTCGGCTTTGCCCACAGCGTGATCGCGTACGAAGCCAGCCTCAAAGGTATCAGCAAGCTTGAGCTCAACGAGCAGAAAATCGCCGCTGACCTGGATGCCTGCTGGGAAGTCCTGGCCGAGCCGATCCAGACCGTGATGCGTCGCTACAACATCGAAAACCCGTACGAAAAACTCAAAGAACTGACACGCGGCAAGGGGATCACCTCTGAAGCGCTGCAGACTTTCATCGACGGCCTGGACATGCCAGCTGCCGCCAAGGCCGAGCTGAAACTGCTCACCCCGGCCAACTACATCGGCAACGCTGTAGAGCAAGCCAAGCGCATCTGATTACCGCAAGACCCTTGAGACGCCCGGCCGCGCCGGGCGTTTTTATTCCAGTCTTAAAAGTGCTTTTTTTCAATAGGTTACACATGAATCCTGATATCCCTCTTCAACTTCTGGGCGGCATCACGGCACGGGAATTCCTGCGCGACTACTGGCAGAAGAAACCCCTGCTGATCCGTCAGGCCATCCCTGACTTCGAAAGCCCGATCGACGCCGACGAACTGGCAGGCCTGGCCCTGGAAGAAGAAGTCGAATCGCGCCTGGTGATCGAACACGGCGAGCGCCCGTGGGAACTGCGTCGCGGCCCATTCGCCGAAGATGCCTTCAGCGCCCTGCCAGAGCGTGAGTGGACCCTGCTGGTGCAAGCGGTCGACCAGTTCGTGCCGGAAGTCGCCGAACTGCTGGAGCACTTCCGTTTCCTGCCAAGCTGGCGTATCGACGATGTGATGATCAGCTTCGCCGCGCCCGGCGGCAGCGTCGGTCCGCACTTCGATAACTACGATGTGTTCCTGCTGCAAGCCCAGGGCAAGCGCAACTGGAAGATCGGCCAGATGTGCAGCTCCGAAAGCCCGCTGCTGCAACACGCTGACCTGCGCATCCTCGCCGAATTCGAAGAAAGCGCCGAATGGGTGCTGGAGCCAGGCGACATGCTCTACCTGCCACCGCGCCTGGCGCACTTCGGCATTGCCGAAGACGATTGCATGACCTACTCGGTGGGTTTCCGCGCCCCGAGCGCCGCCGAAGTGCTGACCCACTTCACCGACTTCCTCAGCCAGTACCTGACTGACGAAGAGCGCTACACCGACGCCGACGCCCAGCCGGTCAGCGACCCACACCAGATTCAGGTCGACGCTCTGGACCGCCTCAAGGGTCTGCTGGCTGAGCACATGAGCGACGAGCGCATGTTGCTGACCTGGTTCGGCCAGTTCATGACCGAGCCGCGCTACCCGGAACTGGTCGCTGGTGAAGAACTGGGCGAAGAAGACTTCATCAACAGCCTGCAAGATGGCGCGATTCTGGTACGCAACCCAAGCGCGCGCCTGGCCTGGTCTGAAGTCGACGACGATGTATTGCTGTTTGCCAGTGGCCAGAGCCGTTACCTGCCCGGCAAGCTGCGTGAACTGCTGAAGCTGGTGTGCTCGGCCGACGCACTGCACAGCGAAAACCTCAGCGTATGGCTGGCCGACGAAGACGGCCGCGACCTGCTGTGCGAACTGGTCAAGCAAGGCAGCCTGGGGTTCGCGGATGAATAAGATTCACGTAAGTGTCGCGGACTGGCGAAAGGATATCGACGAGATTCGGCGCATTCGTGAAGCGGTATTTATCGCCGAGCAATCGGTTCCAGCCGAGCTCGAGTGGGATGCGGACGACGCTGGCGCCATGCATTTCCTCGCATTCGAAGGCGACTTTCCGATTGGTACCGCACGCCTGCTGCCCAGCGGCGAGATTGGTCGCGTGTCGGTGCTCAAGGACTGGCGCGGGCTGAAGGTGGGCGACAAGCTGATGGAAGCGGTGATTGGGGTGGCTGAAAAGCGCGGCCAGACCCGGCAGTTTCTCAGTGCGCAGGTGTATGCGGCGGCGTTTTATGAGCGGTTGGGTTTCAAGATTATCAGTGATGAGTTTCTTGAAGTCGGGATTCCGCATGTGGACATGGAGCGCGAGGGCTGACCCGAGTCCGCGTCGCCTGCGATAGCGATTTCAGCAACACCGCAAATGCCCTGCCATGCCAGGGCATTTTGCCGTCTACGATTCAACTTGCGACCCTTCAGGCCGACAAACTGGCACTATCAAGCCAAATGACTCGCAGAGATAACGGACATGTCCCTACGCACCTTGCTCACCGCCCTGCTCCTGACCGCCAGTGTTTCGGCCATGGCTGCCACCGAGGTCGTCAACCTGAGCAACCGCACCAGCGCCGACCTGCTGCCCGTGGCGCAGAACTTCATCGGCAAGGACGGCACCGTCAGCGCCTACGGCAACCAGCTTATCGTTAACGCCGACCCTGCGAAGATCGAGGGCTTGCGTACCCTGCTCTCCCAACTGGACACGCCGGCCAAGCGCCTGCTGATCACCGTCGACACCAACGAAACCAACCAGCAGAACAGCGGCGACAGCCAGACCCGCATCATCAGCTATGGCACCGTCAGCCGCGATGGCGGCATCCAGCAGATCCAGGCCAGCGAAGGCGTGCCGGCGCTTATTCAGATCGGCCAGAGCGTTCCGCTGACCACCACGCACCAGGATGGTTATGGCCGCCTGCAGAACCAGACCCAGTATCGCAACGTCACCCAGGGCTTTTACGTCACCGCCAGCGTCACCGGCGAGACCGTACACCTGGCTATCAGTACCAACCGTGACCGTATGAGCCAGGAACGTCCTGATGTAGTGAACGTGCAAAGCACCGACACAACCGTCAGCGGGCGCTTGGGCGAATGGATTACCCTGGCTGGCATCAATGGCGAAACCCAGGCCGACAAATCTTCTACAACCCGCAACTACTCTACTCAGGACCGCGATGACCTGACGGTGCGGGTCAAGGTCGACACCCTGAACTGAAGCACCAAAAACTGACTGGCGAGTCGTATTAGACCAAAGATGTAGTGCCTTGAAAAAAGCACTACAAAACATTTGACGATCCAAAAAAGCATGGGCATGATGGCCTCGCTCCCGCTAATCAGGGGCCCTGGCAAGGGCCTTCGGATCGCCGCTCCAAGTTACCCACCTGAGCCGATTCGTGTCTGTACCGCCCACAAGGCACGTTGGACGAGGTTGCGACTGGAACGAAGTTGTCCCGAGGGACGGAAGCTAACCAGGTAACCCGGCTACGCACTGATGAATCGTACAAAGGCCCACGACGCCCGAAGACCGTTTGCAGTTTGCCCTTACCTGCTCAACTCCGCCTTGAGGCAATCGTTCATCCCGTCGCCTACCCCGCCGAACTTGACTTGAACACCCAAGCTTCTGGTCAGCGAGCAGCCATCACCACGCACTTTCTACGTGGCTGGCAAATGGAATTTTCCACCTAGACCTATGCGACGAGGTTTTTCCCCATGGCACTGACACGCGAACAGCAAATTGCAGCCCTTGAAAAAGATTGGGCTGAAAACCCACGCTGGAAAGGCGTGACCCGCGCTTATTCCGCTGCTGACGTCGTCCGCCTGCGTGGCTCGGTCCAACCTGAGCACACCTTTGCAAAACTCGGCGCCGAGAAGCTGTGGAAGCTGGTCACCCAAGGTGCCAAGCCGTCCTTCCGTCCCGACAAAGATTTCGTCAACTGCATGGGTGCCCTCACTGGCGGCCAGGCAGTCCAACAGGTAAAAGCCGGCATCCAGGCGATCTACCTGTCCGGCTGGCAAGTGGCAGCGGACAACAACTCCGCTGAATCCATGTACCCCGACCAGTCGCTGTACCCGGTGGACTCGGTTCCAACCGTGGTCAAGCGCATCAACAACTCGTTCCGTCGTGCCGACCAGATCCAGTGGAAAGCCGGCAAGAACCCGGGTGACGAAGGCTACATCGACTACTTCGCGCCAATCGTGGCTGACGCCGAAGCCGGTTTCGGTGGCGTACTCAACGCCTACGAGTTGATGAAGAGCATGATCGAGGCAGGCGCTGCCGGCGTGCACTTCGAAGACCAGCTGGCTTCGGTGAAGAAATGCGGCCACATGGGTGGCAAGGTATTGGTGCCGACCCAGGAAGCTGTGCAGAAGCTGACCGCCGCCCGCCTGGCCGCTGACGTTGCCGGTACTCCGACCATCATCCTGGCCCGTACCGACGCCAACGCGGCAGACTTGCTGACCTCGGACTGCGACCCGTACGACCAGCCGTTCGTCACCGGCGAACGTACTCAGGAAGGCTTCTATAAAGTACGCGCCGGTCTCGACCAGGCGATTGCCCGCGGCCTGGCCTATGCCCCCTACGCCGACCTGATCTGGTGCGAAACCGCCAAGCCGGACCTGGACGAAGCCCGTCGTTTCGCCGAAGCGATCAAGAAGGAATACCCAGACCAACTGCTGTCCTACAACTGCTCGCCTTCCTTCAACTGGAAGAAGAACCTGGACGACGCGACTATCGCCAAGTTCCAGCGCGAGCTGTCGGCCATGGGCTACAAGCACCAGTTCATCACCCTGGCCGGCATTCACAACATGTGGCACAGCATGTTCAACCTGGCGCATGACTACGCCCGCAACGACATGACTGCCTACGTGAAGCTGCAGGAGCAGGAATTCGCTGACGCCGCCAAAGGCTACACCTTCGTGGCGCACCAGCAGGAAGTGGGTACCGGCTACTTCGACGACATGACCACCGTGATCCAGGGCGGCACCTCGTCCGTGACCGCGCTGACCGGTTCGACCGAAGAAGAGCAGTTCCACTAAGTAACGCGTACACGGCCACTGCGGCCCCAGGGAAGACCTAACCGCAGTGCCGCACAACAATCACGCCCGGACTGGTTCGGGGTGTTTTTTTGCCTGAAAAAATCTGACTGACATAATGCAGAGCAGATGTGGGAGCTGGCTTGTCGGGTCGCCGCATCGCTGCGATGGCGGCGTGCCAGTCACCACATTCTTTTGCTGACACACCGCCATCGCGGGCAAGCCCGGCTCCCACAGAGACCGAGTCGGGTGCTTTTTACGCAAAACATTGATCCAGAGCGGTATTCGCACACATCCAATCGGTTAAAAGAACCGTTGCGATAACTAAGCGACACTCAAGCAAGTAACGGCAACTTCCCCCGCCACATGAGAAACAATCGCTTAAACCCCACGCAAACAATATTCATTATCATTTGGCGCCTGAAAACTTCGTTACAGCTTAAACAAAACATAATTGATGAAAAGCCCGCTAATGCCCACGGCATAAGGGCTACAGCCTCAAGAAGGTGCACTATGTGCTTATTCCACCGAATAATTTCGCCCTGGGAATTTTACTTGCCCGGTGTTTAGCCATAAAATCACCGCGATTGATTGCAGTGCGACATATCGTCACTGCATCGTTACTTTTTCGAGCTCAGAGACCTTTGCTCTCTGTTAAGGATTTCCAGCATGACCGACGCGACAGGACTCATGGCCCACAACTGGGGCTTTGCCATTTTCCTCCTCGGTGTAGTGGGCCTTTGCGCCTTCATGCTTGGCGTCTCCAGCCTACTCGGGTCAAAAGCCTGGGGCCGCAGCAAAAACGAACCGTTCGAGTCCGGCATGCTACCTACAGGTGGTGCCCGCTTGCGGCTCTCAGCCAAATTCTATCTGGTCGCGATGCTCTTCGTGATCTTCGATATCGAAGCCCTCTTTCTCTTTGCATGGTCTGTGTCCGTCCGCGAAAGCGGCTGGACCGGATTCGTCGAAGCTCTCGTTTTCATAGCAATTCTGTTGGCAGGTCTTGTCTACCTGTTCCGAGTGGGCGCCCTTGACTGGGCTCCGGAAGCTCGTCGCAAGCGGCAGGCGAAGCTGAAACAATGAGGCTTTGGCAATGCAATACAATCTCACCAGGATCGACCCGGATGCTCCTAACGAGCAGTACCCCATCGGCGAACGGGAAACCGTTTCCGACCCGTTAGAAGACCAAGTCCACAAAAACATCTACATGGGCAAGCTGGAAGACGTGCTGAGTGGCGCGGTCAACTGGGGGCGTAAAAACTCCCTGTGGCCGTACAACTTCGGCCTTTCGTGCTGCTACGTGGAAATGACCACCGCCTTCACGGCGCCCCATGACATCGCCCGCTTTGGCGCCGAAGTTATCCGGGCATCACCGCGCCAGGCGGATTTCATGGTTATCGCCGGTACCTGCTTCATCAAGATGGCGCCGATCATCCAGCGTCTCTATGAGCAAATGCTCGAACCGAAGTGGGTCATCTCCATGGGTTCGTGCGCCAACTCCGGTGGCATGTACGACATCTACTCGGTCGTTCAAGGGGTGGACAAGTTCCTGCCCGTGGACGTCTACGTGCCTGGCTGCCCGCCCCGCCCCGAAGCATTCCTGCAAGGCTTGATGCTGTTGCAGGAATCGATTGGCAAGGAGCGTCGCCCACTGTCCTGGGTCGTCGGTGATCAAGGCGTGTACCGCGCCGAGATGCCGTCCCAAAAGGAACAGCGCCGCGAACAGCGAATCGCAGTCACCAACCTGCGCAGCCCCGACGAAGTCTGATCCAGCACCGCTTCTTTTTATAGAACGAAAACCTGGCTTCATTCTTTACGTTGACCGAAAGCGATAAAAAACCATGACTACAGGCAGTGCTCTGTACATCCCGCCTTATAAGGCAGACGACCAGGATGTGGTTGTCGAACTCAATAACCGTTTTGGCCCTGACGCCTTCACCGCCCAGGCCACACGCACCGGTATGCCGGTGCTGTGGGTGGCGCGTGCCAGGCTCGTCGAAGTCCTGACCTTCCTGCGCAACCTGCCCAAGCCGTACGTCATGCTCTATGACCTGCATGGCGTGGACGAGCGTCTGCGCACCAAGCGCCAGGGGCTGCCGAGCGGCGCCGATTTCACCGTGTTCTACCACCTGATGTCGCTGGAACGTAACAGCGACGTGATGATCAAGGTTGCCCTGAGCGAGAGTGACCTGAGCATCCCGACCGTCACCGGTATCTGGCCGAATGCCAGCTGGTACGAGCGTGAAGTCTGGGACATGTTCGGCATCGACTTCCCTGGCCACCCACACCTGACGCGCATCATGATGCCGCCGACCTGGGAAGGTCACCCGCTGCGCAAGGACTTCCCTGCCCGCGCCACCGAATTCGACCCGTACAGCCTCAACCTCGCCAAGCAGCAGCTTGAAGAAGAAGCAGCGCGCTTCCGTCCGGAAGACTGGGGCATGAAACGCTCCGGCACCAACGAGGACTACATGTTCCTCAACCTGGGCCCGAACCACCCTTCGGCTCACGGTGCCTTCCGTATCATCCTGCAACTGGACGGCGAAGAAATCGTCGACTGCGTCCCGGACATCGGCTACCACCACCGTGGCGCCGAGAAGATGGCCGAGCGTCAGTCCTGGCACAGCTTCATCCCGTACACCGACCGTATCGACTACCTCGGCGGCGTGATGAACAACCTGCCGTACGTGCTCTCGGTCGAGAAGCTGGCCGGCATTAAAGTGCCGGACCGCGTCGACACCATCCGCATCATGATGGCCGAGTTCTTCCGCATCACCAGCCACCTGCTGTTCCTGGGTACCTATATCCAGGACGTCGGCGCCATGACTCCGGTGTTCTTCACTTTCACCGACCGCCAGCGCGCCTACAAGGTCATCGAAGCCATCACCGGTTTCCGCCTGCACCCGGCCTGGTACCGCATCGGCGGCGTGGCCCACGACCTGCCGAACGGCTGGGAGCGCCTGGTCAAGGAGTTCATCGACTGGATGCCCAAGCGTCTGGACGAGTACCAGAAAGCCGCGCTGGACAACAGCATCCTCAAGGGTCGTACCATCGGCGTCGCCCAGTACAACACCAAAGAGGCCCTGGAATGGGGCGTCACCGGTGCCGGCCTGCGTTCCACCGGTTGCGACTTCGACCTGCGCAAGGCGCGCCCGTACTCCGGCTACGAGAACTTCGAGTTCGAAGTACCGCTGGCGGCCAATGGCGATGCCTACGACCGTTGCATCGTGCGCGTCGAAGAAATGCGCCAGAGCCTGAAGATCATCGAGCAGTGCATGCGCAACATGCCGGCAGGCCCGTACAAGGCGGATCACCCGCTGACCACGCCGCCGCCCAAAGAGCGCACGCTGCAACACATCGAAACCCTGATCACGCACTTCCTGCAGGTTTCGTGGGGCCCGGTCATGCCGGCCAACGAATCCTTCCAGATGATCGAAGCGACCAAGGGTATCAACAGTTATTACCTGACGAGCGATGGCGGCACCATGAGCTACCGCACCCGGATTCGTACCCCAAGCTTCGCCCACTTGCAGCAGATCCCTTCGGTGATCAAAGGCGAGATGGTCGCGGACTTGATTGCGTACCTGGGTAGTATCGATTTCGTTATGGCCGACGTGGACCGCTAAGCATGAACAGCACGCTTATCCAGACAGACCGTTTCACCTTGAGTGAAACCGAGCGCTCGGCCATCGAGCACGAGCTGCATCACTACGAAGACCCGCGCGCGGCGTCGATCGAAGCCTTGAAGATCGTCCAGAAGGAACGTGGCTGGGTGCCCGACGGCGCCCTTTACGCCATCGGCGAGATCCTCGGCATCCCCGCCAGCGACGTTGAAGGCGTGGCGACGTTCTACAGCCAGATCTTCCGTCAGCCAGTCGGCCGTCACATCATTCGCGTGTGCGACAGCATGGTCTGCTACATCGGCGGCCATGAGTCCGTGGTCAGCGAAATCCAGGCCAAGCTCGGCATCGGCCTCGGCCAGACCACCGCCGACGGCCGCTTCACGCTGCTGCCGGTGTGCTGCCTGGGCAACTGCGACAAGGCGCCGGCGTTGATGATCGACGACGACACATTCGGTGACGTACAGCCTGCTGGCGTGACCCAATTGCTCGAGGGCTACCCATGACCCTGACCTCTTTCGGCCCGGCCAACCTGATCAAGCGTTCGGCCGAGACCCACCCGCTGACCTGGCGCCTGCGAGACGACGGCGAGCCGGTATGGCTCGACGAATACCAGGCCAAGAACGGTTACGCCGCTGCGCGCAAAGCCTTCGCCGACATGGCCCAGGACGATATCGTCCAGACCGTCAAAGACGCCGGCCTCAAGGGCCGCGGCGGCGCAGGCTTCCCCACGGGTGTGAAGTGGGGCCTGATGCCCAAGGACGAATCCATCAACATCCGCTACCTGCTGTGCAACGCGGATGAGATGGAGCCCAACACCTGGAAAGACCGCATGTTGATGGAGCAACTGCCCCATCTGCTGATCGAAGGCATGTTGATCAGCGCCCGTGCGCTCAAGACCTACCGTGGCTACATCTTCCTGCGTGGCGAGTACACCACCGCCGCCAAGCACCTCAACCGTGCAGTGGCAGAAGCCAAGGCTGCGGGCCTGCTGGGCAAGAACATCCTCGGGTCCGGCTTCGACTTCGAACTGTTCGTGCACACCGGCGCCGGGCGTTATATCTGTGGTGAAGAAACCGCACTGATCAACTCCCTCGAAGGTCGCCGCGCCAACCCGCGCTCCAAGCCGCCCTTCCCCGCCGCCGTAGGCGTGTGGGGCAAGCCGACCTGCGTGAACAACGTCGAGACCCTGTGCAACGTGCCGGCGATCATCGCCGACGGCGTGGACTGGTACAAATCGTTGGCTCGCGAGGGCAGCGAAGACATGGGCACCAAGCTCATGGGCTTCTCCGGCAAGGTCAAGAACCCTGGCCTGTGGGAGCTGCCGTTCGGCGTGACCGCACGCGAGCTGTTCGAGGACTACGCCGGCGGTATGCGCGACGGCTACACCTTGAAAGCCTGGCAGCCAGGCGGCGCCGGCACCGGCTTCCTGCTTCCTGAGCACCTGGACGCACAAATGTATGCCGGCGGCATCGGCAAGGTGGGCACCCGGATGGGTACCGGCCTGGCAATGGCGGTCGACAACACCGTGAACATGGTCTCGCTGCTGCGCAACATGGAGCAGTTTTTTGCCCGTGAGTCCTGCGGTTTCTGCACCCCATGCCGCGACGGTTTGCCGTGGAGCGTCAAGCTGCTGATGGCCCTGGAAAATGGCGAAGGCCGCGAGGGTGACATCGAAACCCTGCTGGGCCTGGTCGGCTTCCTCGGCCCAGGCAAGACCTTCTGTGCTCACGCACCGGGCGCCGTAGAGCCATTGGGCAGCGCAATCAAATACTTCCGCTCGGAGTTCGAAGCCGGCATCGCGCCCACCAGCGCCGCCGTCCCGCCTCTGGCGAAGCCGATCGTAGTCGGCGCGTAACGCTTAAACAGGCGAAGGGTCCGTGCCCTTCGCCTGCTCATGTGCTGACGCCGTCAAGGCTGTGTAGATGCACATGAATAACAAGATTCCATTAGCCACGCCCGCTGACAACGGGCCAACGAAGAACTTTGAACCATGGCCACTATCCACGTAGACGGCAAAGCGCTCGAAGTCGATGGGGCGGACAACCTGTTACAGGCGTGTCTGTCACTCGGCCTCGATATCCCGTATTTCTGCTGGCACCCCGCGCTCGGTAGCGTCGGTGCCTGTCGCCAGTGTGCGGTCAAGCAATACACCGACGAGAACGACACCCGTGGTCGTATCGTCATGTCCTGCATGACCCCAGCCACCGACAACACCTGGATCTCCATCGACGATGAAGAATCCAAGGCGTTCCGCGCCAGCGTTGTCGAATGGCTGATGACCAACCACCCCCACGACTGCCCGGTCTGTGAGGAAGGCGGTCACTGCCACCTGCAAGACATGACGGTGATGACCGGCCACAACGAGCGCCGTTATCGCTTCACCAAGCGTACCCACCAGAACCAGGACCTCGGCCCGTTCATTTCCCACGAAATGAACCGCTGCATCGCCTGCTACCGCTGCGTGCGCTTCTATAAAGACTACGCCGGCGGCACCGACCTGGGCGTCTTCGGCGCCCACGACAACGTGTACTTCGGTCGCGTTGAAGACGGCGTGCTTGAGAGCGAGTTTTCCGGCAACCTCACCGAGGTCTGCCCGACCGGTGTGTTTACCGACAAGACTCACTCCGAGCGCTACAACCGTAAGTGGGACATGCAATTTGCGCCGAGCATCTGCCATGGCTGCTCCAGCGGTTGCAACATCTCCCCGGGCGAGCGCTACGGCGAACTGCGTCGTATCGAAAACCGCTTCAACGGTTCGGTCAACCAGTACTTCCTGTGCGACCGTGGCCGTTTCGGCTATGGCTACGTCAACCGCGAAGACCGCCCACGCCAGCCGCTGCTGGCCGATGGCGCCAAGCTGAGCCTGGACGCCGCGCTGGATAAAGCCGCCGACCTGCTGCGCGGGCGCAATATCGTCGGTATCGGTTCGCCGCGTGCCAGCCTCGAAAGCAACTTCGCGTTGCGCGAGCTGGTCGGTGCCGAGCACTTCTACTGCGGTATCGAAGCCGGCGAGCTGGAGCGCATCCGCCTGGTCCTGCAAGTGCTGAACGACAGCCCGCTGCCGGTTCCGAACATGCGCGACATCGAAGACCACGATGCCATCTTCGTGCTCGGTGAAGACCTGACCCAGACCGCTGCGCGCATTGCCCTGTCGCTGCGCCAGTCGGTCAAAGGCAAGGCCGAAGAAATGGCCGACGCCATGCGCGTACAGCCGTGGCTTGACGCGGCGGTGAAAAACATCGGTCAGCACGCGCTGAACCCGCTGTTTATCGCCTCGCTGGCTGAAACCAAGCTCGACGACATCGCCGAAGAATGCGTGCACGCCGCACCGGACGACCTGGCACGCCTCGGTTTCGCAGTGGCCCACGCCCTCGACGCCAGCGCGCCTGCCGTCGACGGCCTGGACACCGAAGCCGTCGAACTGGCCCAGCGCATCGCCGACGCCCTGCTGGCCGCCAAGCGCCCGTTGATCATTGCCGGTACCTCGCTGGGTTCCAAGGCGCTGATCGAAGCCGCCGCCAACATCGCCAAGGCCCTGAAGCTGCGCGACAAGAACGGCTCCATCAGCCTGGTGGTGCCGGAAGCCAACAGCCTGGGCCTGGCCATGCTCGGTGGCGAGTCCCTGGACGCCGCCCTGCAAGCAGTGACCGACGGAAACGCCGACGCCATTGTGGTATTGGAAAACGACCTGTACACCCGCACCGCTGCCGCCAAGGTTGACGCTGCACTGGACGCTGCCAAAGTCCTGATCGTGGCCGACCACCAGAAGACCGCCACCAGCGAGCGCGCCGACCTGGTGCTGCCAGCCGCCACCTTCGCCGAAGGCGACGGTACCCTGGTCAGCCAGGAAGGCCGCGCCCAGCGCTTCTTCCAGGTGTTCGATCCGAAGTACATGGATGCCAGCATCCTGGTGCACGAAGGCTGGCGCTGGCTGCATGCCCTGCGTGCGACCCTGCTGAACCAGCCGATTGACTGGACCCAGCTCGACCACGTCACCGCAGCCACCGCTGCGAGCGCGCCGCAGTTGGCCCGCATCGTCGACGCTGCACCGTCCGCCGCGTTCCGTATCAAGGGCCTGAAACTGGCCCGTGAACCGCTGCGCTACTCCGGTCGTACCGCCATGCGCGCCGACATCAGCGTGCACGAACCGCGTACCCCGCAAGACATCGACACTGCGTTCGCCTTCTCCATGGAAGGTTACTCGGGCTCGGCCGAGCCGCGTCAGCAGGTGCCGTTTGCCTGGTCGCCGGGCTGGAACTCGCCGCAGGCCTGGAACAAGTTCCAGGACGAAGTCGGTGGTCACATCCGTGCTGGCGACCCGGGCACCCGCCTGATCGAAAGCACCGGTGACTCGCTGAACTGGTTCACTGCGGTACCGCGTCCGTTCAACCCGGCGCCGGGCACCTGGCAGGTCGTGCCGTTCTTCCACCTGTTCGGCAGCGAAGAGACCTCTTCCAAGGCCGCGCCGGTGCAGGAACGCATCCCTGCGGCCTACGTGTCGCTGGCCAAGTCCGAAGCCGACCGCCTGGGCGTCAACGACGGTGCGCTGCTCAGCGTCAACGTGGCCGGCCAGACCCTGCGTCTGCCGCTGCGTATCAACGAGGAGTTGGGCGCTGGCCTGGTTGCACTGCCTAAAGGCCTTGCCGGCATTCCGCCCGCTATCTTTGGCCAAACCGTTGACGGTCTGCAGGAGGCAGCGCAATGACCTGGTTCACGCCGGAAGTAATTGACGTGATCATCTCGGTGGTCAAGGCCATCGTGATCCTGTTGGCCGTGGTCGTCGCGGGCGCGCTGCTCAGCTTCGTCGAACGTCGCCTGCTGGGCTGGTGGCAGGACCGTTACGGTCCGAACCGCGTTGGCCCATTCGGCATGTTCCAGATCGCGGCCGACATGCTGAAAATGTTCTTCAAGGAAGATTGGACCCCGCCGTTCGCCGACAAGGTGATCTTCACCCTGGCACCGGTGGTGGCCATGAGCGCCTTGCTGATCGCCTTCGCGATCATCCCGATCACCCCGACCTGGGGCGTGGCGGATCTGAACATCGGCTTGCTGTTCTTCTTCGCCATGGCCGGTCTGTCGGTGTATGCGGTGCTGTTCGCCGGTTGGGCCAGTAACAACAAGTTCGCCCTGCTGGGCAGCTTGCGGGCCTCGGCCCAGACCGTGTCCTACGAAGTGTTCATGGGCCTGGCGCTGATGGGCATCGTGGTGCAGGTCGGCTCGTTCAACATGCGCGATATCGTCGAGTACCAAGCACAGAACCTGTGGTTCATCATTCCGCAGTTCTTTGGCTTCTGTACCTTCTTCATCGCTGGCGTGGCCGTGACTCACCGTCACCCGTTCGACCAGCCGGAAGCGGAGCAGGAACTGGCCGACGGTTACCACATTGAATATGCCGGCATGAAGTGGGGCATGTTCTTCGTCGGTGAGTACATCGGCATCATCTTGATCTCGGCCCTGCTGGTCACGCTGTTCTTCGGCGGCTGGCACGGTCCGTTCGGCATCCTGCCGCAGTTGGCCTTCTTCTGGTTCTTCTTGAAGACCGCGTTCTTCATCATGCTGTTCATCCTGCTGCGCGCCTCGATTCCGCGCCCGCGCTATGACCAGGTGATGGATTTCAGCTGGAGATTCTGCCTGCCGCTGACCCTGATCAATTTGCTGGTGACGGCTGCCGTCGTGTTGTTGAACACGCCAGCTGCCGCGGTTCAGTGAGGATTTGACCCATGTTCAAATATATTGGCGACATCGTTAAGGGTACCGGTACCCAGTTGCGAAGCCTGGTGATGGTGTTCGGTCACGGCTTTCGCAAACGCGACACCCTGCAATACCCCGAAGAAGCGGTGTACCTGCCGCCGCGCTATCGCGGCCGCATCGTACTGACCCGCGACCCCGATGGCGAAGAGCGTTGCGTAGCCTGCAACCTGTGCGCCGTGGCGTGCCCGGTGGGTTGCATCTCCCTGCAGAAAGCTGAAACCGAAGACGGTCGCTGGTACCCGGACTTCTTCCGTATCAACTTCTCGCGCTGCATTTTCTGCGGCCTCTGCGAGGAAGCTTGCCCGACCACCGCGATCCAGCTCACACCGGATTTCGAGATGGCCGAGTTCAAACGTCAGGACCTGGTGTACGAGAAAGAAGATCTGCTGATCTCTGGTCCCGGTAAAAACCCTGATTACAACTTCTATCGTGTTGCAGGTATGGCCGTTGCCGGTAAGCCGAAGGGCGCCGCACAAAACGAAGCCGAGCCGATCAACGTGAAGAGCTTGCTGCCTTAAGGAAGAAAGATGGAATTCGCTTTCTATTTCGCATCGGGTATTGCAGTGGTGTCCACGCTTCGCGTGATCACCAACACCAACCCCGTGCACGCCCTGCTCTACCTGATCATTTCGCTGATCGCCGTGGCCATGACCTTCTTCAGTCTCGGCGCACCGTTCGCCGGTGTACTGGAAGTGATCGCCTACGCCGGCGCCATCATGGTGCTGTTCGTGTTTGTGGTGATGATGCTCAACCTGGGTCCGGCTTCGGTCGCCCAGGAGCGCGTCTGGCTCAAGCCCGGCATCTGGCTCGGCCCGGTCGTCCTCGCAGCGTTGCTGCTGGGTGAACTGCTGTATGTACTGTTCGCTCACCAGAGCGGCCAGGCCATCGGCCACACCACCGTAGACGCCAAAGCCGTGGGCATCAGCCTGTTCGGCCCGTACCTGCTGGTGGTCGAGCTGGCTTCGATGCTGCTGCTCGCCGCAGCCATCACCGCCTTCCACTTGGGCCGCAACGAAGCCAAGGAGCAATGACGATGCCTGCTATCCCTTTGGAGCATGGTCTGGCGGTCGCCGGCATCCTGTTCTGCCTTGGCCTGGTTGGCCTGATGGTGCGCCGTAACATTCTGTTCGTGTTGATGAGCCTGGAAATCATGATGAACGCCGCGGCACTGGCGTTCATCGTGGCGGGCGCACGTTGGGGCCAGCCGGATGGACAAGTCATGTTCATCCTGGTGATCAGCCTGGCAGCCGCCGAAGCCAGTATTGGCCTGGCGATCCTGCTGCAGCTGTATCGTCGCTTCCACACGCTTGATATCGACGCTGCCAGTGAGATGCGCGGATGAACATGATCTTTCTGACTTTCGTATTCCCCCTGATCGGTTTCCTGCTGCTGTCGTTCTCTCGCGGGCGCTGGTCGGAAAACCTCTCGGCCTTGATCGGCGTGGGCTCCATCGGCCTGTCGGCCATCGTGGCCGCCTACGTCATCTGGCAATTCAACGTGGCGCCGCCAGAAGGCGGTCACTACACCCTGGTGCTGTGGCAGTGGATGTCGGTGGAGGGTTTCAAGCCCAACTTCGCCCTCTACGTCGACGGCCTGTCGATCACCATGCTCGGCGTGGTGGTGGGTGTGGGCTTCCTGATCCACCTGTTCGCGTCCTGGTACATGCGCGGCGAAGCGGGCTACTCGCGTTTCTTCTCGTACACCAACCTGTTTATCGCCAGCATGCTGTTCCTGGTACTCGGCGATAACCTGTTGTTCCTGTACTTCGGCTGGGAAGGCGTGGGCCTGTGCTCGTACCTGTTGATCGGTTTCTACTACAGCAACCGCAACAACGGTAACGCAGCACTCAAGGCGTTTATCGTCACCCGTATCGGCGACGTGTTCATGGCCATTGGCTTGTTCATCCTGTTCCAACAGGTGGGCACGCTGAACATTCAGGAACTGCTGGTGCTGGCACCGCAGAAATTCCAGGTCGGCGACTTCTGGATCACCTTGGCGACCCTGATGCTGCTGGGCGGCGCCGTGGGTAAATCCGCGCAACTGCCGCTGCAAACCTGGCTGGCGGATGCGATGGCCGGCCCTACACCGGTTTCGGCACTGATCCACGCCGCGACCATGGTGACCGCCGGTGTCTACCTGATCGCCCGTACCCACGGCCTGTTCACCCTGGCACCGGACATCCTGCACCTGGTAGGCATCGTCGGTGGCGTGACCCTGGTACTGGCCGGCTTCGCCGCGCTGGTGCAGACCGACATCAAGCGTATCCTCGCCTACTCGACCATGAGCCAGATCGGCTACATGTTCCTGGCCCTGGGCGTTGGCGCCTGGGACGCGGCGATCTTCCACCTGATGACCCACGCGTTCTTCAAGGCCCTGCTGTTCCTCGCCTCCGGTGCGGTGATCGTCGCCTGCCACCACGAGCAGAACATCTTCAAGATGGGCGGCCTGTGGAAGAAACTGCCACTGGCCTACGCCAGCTTCATCGTCGGTGGTGCCGCCCTGGCCGCCCTGCCGCTGGTGACCGCCGGTTTCTACTCCAAGGACGAAATCCTCTGGGAAGCGTTTGCCAGCGGTAACCAGAACCTGCTCTACGCAGGCCTGGTGGGTGCGTTCATGACCTCGCTGTACACCTTCCGCCTGATCTTCATCACCTTCCACGGTGAAGCCAAGACCGAAGCGCACGCAGGCCACGGCATCTCCCACTGGCTGCCACTGTCGGTGCTGATCATCCTGTCGACCTTCGTCGGCGCCATGATCACTCCACCACTGGCCGGCGTATTGCCAGAAAGCGTCGGCCATGCCGGCGGCGCAGACAAGCACAGCCTGGAAATCGCCTCGGGCGCCATTGCCATCGCCGGTATCCTGCTGGCCGCCCTGCTGTTCCTCGGCAAGCGTCGCTTCGTGACCGCCGTGGCCAACAGTGGCATCGGGCGCTTCCTGTCGGCCTGGTGGTTCGCTGCCTGGGGCTTCGATTGGCTCTACGACAAACTGTTCGTCAAGCCATACCTCGCCATCAGCCATGTACTGCGCAAAGACCCGCTCGACCAGACCATCGGTTTGATCCCGCGCGCCGCCAAGGCTGGTCACACAGCCCTGAGCCGCAGCGAGACCGGCCAATTGCGTTGGTATGCAGCGTCCATGGCGGCCGGTGCCGTGCTGGTGATCGGCGCCATCGTCGTGGTAGCGGTCTGACTATGTTTAAGTGCACTGCGTACTTTGCAAACTTGCGAAAGGAAACGAGCCCGTCATGATTCTGCCCTGGCTAATCCTGATCCCCTTTATCGGCGGCCTGCTCTGCTGGATGGGTGAACGCTTCGGCGCCACCCTCCCCCGCTGGATTGCGTTGCTGACCATGTCCCTGGAACTCGCACTCGGCCTCTGGCTGTGGGCCCATGGCGACTATTCATTTGCTCCGGCACCGGGTGTCGATCCCACCTTCGCGCTTGAATTCAAGCACGTGTGGATCCAGCGCTTCGGCATCAACGTGCACCTGGCCCTCGACGGCCTGTCTCTGTTGATGATCCTGCTGACCGGCCTGCTGGGTATCCTCTCGGTACTCTGCTCCTGGAAAGAGATCCAGCGTCACGTGGGCTTCTTCCACCTGAACCTGATGTGGATCCTGGGCGGCGTTGTCGGCGTGTTCCTGGCGCTGGACCTGTTCATGTTCTTCTTCTTCTGGGAAATGATGCTGGTGCCGATGTACTTCCTCATCGCGCTCTGGGGTCACAGTTCTTCGGACGGCAAGAAAACCCGGATCTACGCGGCGACCAAGTTCTTCATCTTCACCCAGGCTTCCGGCCTGATCATGTTGGTGGCGATCCTGGGCCTGGTCCTGGTCAACTTCAACAGCACCGGCGTGATTACCTTCAACTACGCCGACCTGTTGAAAACCAAGATGTCGCTGACCACCGAGTACGTGCTGATGCTGGGCTTCTTCATCGCCTTCGCGGTGAAGCTGCCAGTGGTGCCGTTCCACTCCTGGTTGCCTGACGCTCACGCCCAGGCGCCGACTGCCGGTTCCGTGGACCTGGCCGGTATCCTGTTGAAGACGGCGGCCTACGGCCTGCTGCGTTTCGCCCTGCCGCTGTTCCCGAATGCCTCGGCCGAGTTCGCGCCGATCGCCATGACCCTGGGTCTGATCGGGATCTTCTACGGCGCGTTCCTGGCCTTCGCGCAAACCGACATCAAGCGTCTGATTGCCTTCTCGTCCGTTTCCCACATGGGTTTCGTACTGATCGGCATCTACTCCGGCAGCCAACTGGCGCTGCAAGGCGCAGTGATCCAGATGCTGGCCCACGGTGTTTCGGCCGCTGCCCTGTTTATCCTCAGTGGTCAGTTGTACGAGCGCCTGCATACCCGTGACATGCGTGAAATGGGTGGCGTGTGGTCGCGCATTGCTTACCTGCCGGCGATCAGCCTGTTCTTCGCCGCTGCATCCCTGGGCTTGCCGGGTACCGGTAACTTCATCGGCGAGTTCCTGATCCTGATGGGTGCCTTTGTGCAGACGCCGTGGATCAGCGCCATTGCTACCTCCGGCCTGGTGTTCGGTTCGGTGTACTCGCTGATCATGATCCACCGCGCCTACTTCGGCCCGGCCAAGTCCGACACCGTCCTGCAAGGGATGGATGCGCGCGAACTGATCATGGTGCTCGGCCTTGCGGTGTTGCTGATCTTCATCGGCGTGTACCCGCAACCGTTCCTGGACACTTCTGCCGCAACGATGCATGGCGTGCAGCAGTGGTTCGGCACCGCCTTCTCTCAACTCGCTTCGGCCCGGTAAGAGCGCTATGGAATTCACGATCCAACACTTTATCGCGCTTGCGCCGCTGCTGATTACCAGCCTCACCATCGTGGTGGTGATGCTGGCAATCGCCTGGCGCCGCAATCACTCGCAAACGTTCCTGCTGTCCTGCGCCGGGTTGAACCTGGCCCTGCTGTCGATCATCCCGGCCCTCAAGGTCGCGCCACTGGCGGTCACGCCATTGATGATGGTCGATGACTTCGCGTTGCTGTACATCGCCCTGATCCTGGTGGCGACCCTGGCGTGCGTCACCCTCGCCCACGCTTACCTCGGCGAAGGCGGCACCGGCTACCCGGGCAACCGCGAAGAGCTGTACCTGCTGATCCTGCTGGCTGCGGCCGGCGGTATCGTGCTGGTCAGCGCGCAGCACCTGGCCGGCTTGTTCATCGGCCTGGAACTGCTGTCGATCCCGACCTACGGCCTGGTGGCCTACGCCTTCTTCAACAAGCGCTCCCTGGAAGCCGGTATCAAGTACATGGTGCTGTCGGCCGCCGGTTCCGCGTTCCTGTTGTTCGGTATGGCCCTGCTCTACGCAGAAGCTGGCAGCCTGAGCTTCACCGGTATCGGCCACGCCCTGGCTGCCACCAACAGCCCGGCGCCGATTGCCCAACTGGGCCTGGCGATGATGCTGATCGGCCTGGCGTTCAAGCTGTCGCTGGTGCCGTTCCACTTGTGGACTCCGGACGTGTACGAAGGCGCCCCCGCACCGGTGGCCGCGTTCCTGGCAACTGCGTCGAAAGTGGCAGTATTTGCGGTGATGGTGCGTCTGTTCCAAATCTCCCCTGCCGCCAACACCGGCGTGCTGAGCAACGTGCTGACCGTGATCGCCATTGCGTCGATCCTGTTCGGTAACCTGCTGGCCCTGACTCAGAACAACCTCAAGCGTCTGCTGGGTTACTCGTCCATCGCCCACTTCGGCTACCTGCTGATCGCCCTGGTGGCGAGCAAAGGCCTGGCCGTGGAAGCCATCGGCGTGTACCTGGTCACCTACGTGATCACCAGCCTTGGCGCATTCGGCGTGATCACGCTGATGTCCTCGCCCTACAAAGGCCGTGATGCTGATGCCCTGTACGAATACCGCGGCCTGTTCTGGCGCCGTCCGTACCTGACCGCCGTACTCACCGTAATGATGCTGTCGCTGGCCGGTATCCCGCTGACCGCGGGCTTTATCGGCAAGTTCTACATTGTCGCGACCGGTGTTGAAGCCCACGAGTGGTGGTTGGTAGCGTCGTTGGTACTGGGCAGCGCCATCGGCGTGTTCTACTACCTGCGCGTGATGGTCACCCTGTACCTGATCGAGCCAAACCTGCGCCGTGTGGATGCCGAGCTGCATTGGGAACAGAAAGCCGGTGGCGTGATGCTGCTGGCCATCGCCGTGCTCGCGTTCTTCCTGGGCGTGTACCCGCAACCGTTGCTCACCCTGGTGCAGCACGCGGTGTTGGGGGTTTGATCGCTTAGATTGATGCAGTAAGCAGAACGGCGCCTTTGGGCGCCGTTTTGCGTTTTCAGGGCAAGAGTAGGTGCTCTGGTCACCAAATGTATTGACTGCCCCGCCGCCTTCGCGAGCAAGCCCACACACACATTTGGATCGAGGAGCGTCAGTTGGATACTCATGGGCTCACCGCGGTCCCATGCCACGCTAGCATCGCGAATGGTCTGACCCGATACACAGCGACAGCTGACATCTGTGCTCCGTCCTGCCTTCGAAAAGTGATCAATTCATACGCAACCTACGTAGTGATCAGCACAAAACGCACTATTGCTTCAGAGTTGATCGAAGGCTTCGACGCCCTGGCCGACGAACGCCAGGGCAAAATCACCCTGCGCACTCACCAAGTGCACCTCAACAAACTGGCACCGCTCACCGCAGACGAGGTGATCGCCGTGCGACAGCAACTCAACCTCTCCCGGTCGGTATTCGCCATGTACTTGCGTACGAACATCCGGACCCTGGAAAACTGGGAACAAGGCCGGGCCAAACCCAACGCCCAGGCCGTCACCCTGATCCGCCTGGTGGCGCGCTTTCCGAAAACCGTGGCACAACTTGCTGCACTGGGCTGACCTGCAAAAGCATCGAGTAGTAGGCTGCTTCCATTGACGCCACAGCACACAGCGGAGTTTGTGTCGTACCCTTGCCGGGTGTGTAGAGGACTTTCACCTCCAAGTCATTCGACTCACCACCATAGTGAGTCGAACAGCACCAGGCATGGCGGTTTCGGCCGCAAGCGTAAACGCCAGATGCAGATCAATATCAACATAGGCATTCCATACGCCGCAGTTGGTGTCCTCGACTAAACGCTTCTAGCGTTGAGCACCCGCGAAGAAAAATATGTGAACCACAACGACAACGGAACGTCGGCTTATATGCAACTGGATATTACAGTCTTGTATATGAACCAATACCTTTAGAAATCAACGATGGAGCGAAATGTAGGAAATGCCAATCAGACCGATCCGATAAATACCTGGAAAAACACAGGAAGACTCAACTGAAAAATAATACAGCTCAAGAAATAATATTGACAATCACAATAGACGCTCATACGGTTTAAGTGCATCGCAAATCTGCGAAGGCAATAATCCTGAGGAACTATATATGAGACGAGTAATTTTGCGGCGCCCTACCCTAGAGAAAACCTCATTAGATTGAATAAAATCAAGAAGCGCGAGGGGTTTCGACCCATTGCGCCGATATGCTTAGAAGAATGTATGGCTGAATACTTTCGCCCGTCTAACCCATCCCTTTCATGCTGGAATTTCGAAAAGTTATTTCATCTAAAATTCCAGCCGTAACGCACGTTGATAACTCAGCGCGCCCTCAATCAGTCAATAAATCGCAGAATCTTCGTATGCATCAGTTACTGAGCGCCTATCGTGATATATCAGGAGTCGGCGTACTTTGTAACACGTCCCTGAACTTTAACGGCCGCGGTTTTATAAATAGGTTGAGCGACCTGTATCGATTCGCCAGTGAACATGGACTCGACGGCTTCGTGTTTGAAGACAAACTTTTTCTCAATTCAGATCGGCATGATGAAAACGTCAAGTAAGCTTATTTACGTGCAAGCGCTATCCAGCCTATCACTATGGCTTGATATTTTTTTGATCTTCACGGTCCCCGTCTATCTATGGCATGCATCTCCTTCATCGATAGCGTTCCTGGCTTTTTGCCTGGGTGCCCCAATGTTGTTTCTTGGCCCTATCGTTGGAACGCTGATAGATCGACATGACGTAAGGAAGACACTATTATTTGGTGCCATACTGCGCACACTATCTACTGTAGCACTCGCAGTGTCTCCAGACCTTCAGAGCTTTTTGTTTTTGGTTTTATTCAAAGGCGTGTCAAACCTATTTTACTTCCCTTCGATAACCATCATGGTTCGACAACTGATACTTGCCGAAGAGCGCAAATCATTTTTCAGTCACGTCAGTGTATTTGATCAATCCTCCAAAATTCTTGCACCATTACTTGCAGGTATGTTAACGGCAGTATTATCACCTAAGGATTTATTCTTTTTGTCGGCTGCCGCCACTTCATTAACCTTTCCACTCCTAAGGTCTATTTGCCTGGCATTCCGAATGCAAATTAATGACTCCTCTACGAAAACCCTTCCACTCTATCGCGACATAACAAGAGGAATTTCTATTTTCAAAGCCTTGCCCTTTCAACTACGCATAGGCTTTTTATACTCCCTACTGACATCGCTGGCTTTAGGAATTTACGACCCGCATTTGGCGTCCTTTCTAGCCTACGAAGGCTTACCTCCAGTTAATTTTTCAGTGATCGTTTCCGCAACCGCCGGGGGCGCGATATGTGCCGCACTGTTGATGAAGTTCAAATTGAGCAATATCGATGAGATTCTACTTCGATCACATGCATTATTTATTTTTTCTGCAGCATTAATCCTGACCGCAATTTTAGTATTTTTCCAAGTACCTGGAAGAGCCTATCTCTATCCGCTGATTTGGTTTTTGAATGGTTTAAGTTATGAGTTATTAATCATATCGTCCAATATAATACTTCAACAATTATGCCCTTCTGATAATATCGGAAGAGTATCCATGTCTTTCAGAAGCATCCAAATGCTATGCGTTATAATTGGACCTTCTTTAGGGACAGTGCTAATAATTGCAGGCGGTCGTCCAGCCCCTTTTGTTGTGGCTGCATGCGTGGCTTTTTTAACTGCATCAGTATCAATTGCGCTCTATCTATATTTGTATAAAAAACAAGCACATACACCTGTCGGTTAGTGCCGAATCAAACGATCACCCAGTGAATCCCCTATTACTTTAAGTTACCTAATCAAGTCCAAGATCGAGTAGGCTTGCGCGCAATGCGCCATGCCTGGCCCACCCAAAAAACGCCCCGAGCATTCGGGGCGTTTTTACAGCGTAAACAGCGTCAGAATGCGATACCCACCTTGAAACCATACTCATCACGCTTGAGCTTGGTGTTATCGGCCACATAGGAATCGCCGTCGAGCTTGTACTCGGTGCGGGTGTAGTACAGGCCCGCCATCACTGGCAGATCGCCCTTCTGGTTCATCAGCAGGCTGACTTCGGCATAAGGGTTGGTGCGGTCCTTGAGGTCCACGCTGTCGCTGCCAACGCCGTCTACCTTGAGTTTGGCGCGGCCATCGATGGTGTGACGGGCGCCGGCTTCGACGCGCAGCGTCATGTCATCGAACTGGTGGTTGTAGCCCAGGGCTGCCTTGGCAAACGGCGACTTGTTGGTCAGCTTCATATCGTAGCCATTGGTGTCCGGCTCATAGCGGGTCCAGGTGTAGCCACCGCCTACGATCACGTCGACGAAGTTGCGCGCATCCAGCGCGGCACGCCAGCCGAGGTCGAGGTCAGCCTGGCCTTCCTTGAGTTTGTTATCGCTTTTTTCGCCGTACTTGGCTTCGATACCGGCCTGGTAGATGAAGCCGGATTCGGCGGTGAGCTTGTTGCCGAAGTTATAGAACAGGCCCGCTTCAGGCATGTGGTCCTTGTCGCTTTCGCTACCGCCTTCCAGTTTGAAGTCGTTGTAGCTGCCCAGGATCCCGAACGTGGAGATCGGGTCGGTGGAAGGTGCAGCGAACACCACGCCAGGCGCAGCTACCAGGGCCAGCAACGAGGTGTTCTTGAGAAATTTTCCGAATAGTTTGGACATCGTTTTACATCTCCATTTTAAGGTGGGCAAAGTATTCAGGAATCGGTTCGAACCTTGGCATTTGCAAAAAGTTCGAACTGATTTGCACCAAAATGGAGAAAAAACGGTTCAGCGAAGGCTCTATCTCAATATTCTTCAGGATTCGTGCGGATAAGGCTTTCAACGGCTTCGCGAAGTTGAGGCTGATCCGGCAGCTGAATCCCGAACGTGTCGTGCAATAGCGCCAGCAACTCGTCGGCACTCTGAAGCGTGCGCTTTTCACTGGGCCGATCCAGGTAATGAAGCGCATAGTGGGCGTTGGCCAAGGTATGACGTTTACCGGGGGCAAGCAGCGCGGCTTTCAACTGCCCCACGAACGGCGACCCAGGGTGCGTGGAGACGTACCAGTTGCCGATTTCGTAGTCGATATCTGCCTGCACTTGCAGATCGAACACGTACAAGCCGCGCCACTCTTCACCGACCTGGGCCCACAATGTGTAGCTGCCCTGATTGCATGTCAGGCGAAAAGGCTCATGGGCAGTGGCCTGGGGCGCTTCGTTGTCCAGTTGCAACGGGCTGCTGGGGACCATGCCACCGAAGCCGACATCGGTGATATAGCGCACGCCGTCGAGGGTCACCAGGCTCAGACGATGAGTACGGCCGGTGTGGGCGTCCGGTGGCCCGCCAATCACCACACGACCGGTAATGCCGCGAGCCTCATAGCCCAGCTCCTGCAACAAGGCCAGGAACAGCTGGTTCAACTCATAGCAATAGCCGCCGCGTCCTTGGTGCAACACCTTTTGCGTGACGCTTTGCAGGTCAATCGGCACCGGCGCATGCATCAGGGTCGACAGGCTTTCAAAGGCAAAAGTGCAGACATGGCGCAGCTGCAAGTCCCGCAGGGTCTGCAAGGTGGGTGCCGGTGGCGAGGCATAGCCCAGGCGTTGCAGGTACAGGCGGCTATCCGTGGGTGTGAGCATGGCGCGATCCTCGGGCGCAGGGCAAGAGCGTCACTATGCCGCGCCACCGCGTACGTTGTCATTTTGAATGAACCTTTTAGAACGCTGGCCTATCCATCTATAACAAGACAGGGAGGCAACATGAGTACCGCAAAAATCTACACCATCCACTATCAGCTACACGGTAAACCCAAGTCTTTCGTGGTGCGCGCCGAGGTGATGAATAACGCCGAAGCCTGGCACTGGGCGGCCGTTGATGCCGACATTGCCCATGTCAGCCGCATCGGCCGCGTCGGTCACGAGCAAGTGAAAAAAACCACCCGGCCCTGGGCGGAAAAATACGGCATCACCGACGTCAGTTGGACCCCACCCAAATAAACAAAGCCCCGCACGACGGCGGGGCTCGGTTCACTTCTTCAAGTCGCCCAACGGATCGTAGGGCGGCTTTTTCTCAGATGACTTTTTCTCATCCAGCGGCGCAATAGCCGGACCTACCGGGTCGACCTGAGGGTCGGCCACATCTGGCGAGTCCGGGTCGAAACCCAGCTCATCCTTGCCACTGGCGTGCTCGTTGGAGTGGGGACCATCGGTACGTTTGTTCATCACATGCTCCTGCTAAAGCGGCCGCGCTTTGTCGTGGAGGTTTTCCAGGTCTTGTTCGACGTGCTCGACATCATTGTCGGGGCCACGCTCTTTGGGATCGTTGGGGCGCAAAGCATCGTTGTCGCGCTCCTCCTCACCCGGCGTGCGGTTCGGATCCGGTGTACCTGGCGGTGGCTGCTTGTGTTCAGACATGATGGCTTACCTCATGAGGGGCTTCACAGGTTTAGAGAAACCGTGCGCAGTCATCGTTCAACTTCATTGCTGCAAGCATGAGAAGATGACCGCCCTTTCTGGAGACCTGACCCGGATGTTCGAGCTCAAACCCTGCGACCCTGTCACCTACCGTCAACAGACCCGCCGCAGCACGCTGATCGTGGCCGTGCTGTTCCTGGCCCTGGCCATGCTGCTGTCGAGCCTGGCGGTGATGCTGTTTGGTGAGCCTGGGGGGGACAACTTTCGCTTCAATGTCGGCGGTGTATTTGCCGGGGTGTTGATCACCGTCGCACTGGTGCGTGGCCCGTTCTGGTCCCAGCCCTGGCTCGCGCCGGCGGTGTACGGCTGGCGGCTCAAGCGCAGCCTGATGAGCGTGACCAACGTAATGCACAAGGTCACCGAGCGGGTACAAGCCAACGACCCGGCCGCCATCAAACTGTTGCGTTTCTATCACCTGGGGCTGACGCAAATGCATGAGCTGGATGCCAACTCCAGCGCCCAGGCGCAACTGGTCGGCGAGATTGACGCACACAAGGCCAAGATGCACGCCCTGGGGATCGATACCGAGCAAACACGGTTTGACCCCGCGTGGCTGGAAACCCTCAAAAGCACTTGAAACGTGCCTCAGGCAGCAAGCAAAAAGGCTGTTAACAAACCAAACTCAGGTCCAGACGCCCTTCCCTGACCGGGGGACACCAGTAATAGCCACCGGTCAATGGCTTACTGATGCGGTACAAACCATCGACAATCCCATCCTCCAACCCGCTCATACGCCGCAACTGCGCTTCAAATGCATCGAAGGAATGACCAAACGCGAGGAACATCAATCCTGCCTGGCCATTCTCGGCCCAAGGCATGGAGCGACGTACCACGAAAGCTTCCGGGGTGAAGCTTTCCTGGGCTGTGCGCTTGGTGTGGGCCGATTCCGGAGCGTCGTCGAGCTCTTCGTTGTCGCCATGGCGGCGGCCGATGATGTGGTCACGCTCCTGGGCAGGCAACGCGGCGAACCCGTCGAGGTCGTGCTGCCATTGCTGGATAGCGGCAAAGCTGGCACCACTGTCGGTCAAGGCGGCCTCCACGGCGGCATCGTCGTGAGGGTTTTCGGTGCCGTCTTCGTAGTCGGTCAGGTCAAAACCGGTCTTGTAGCGGAAGCCTTCAGTCGATTGCACCAGGCGAAACGCCGGGGCCAGGGCTTTCTCGATGGCACGACTACGCAGCAGCAACTCGCCACGATCCGCCCCATGCAGCCATACCCACAGCGCCTGTTGAGTCGAAGGGTTGTCAGCGCCAGGGCCGCTGACGGCGGGGAATGCACGCAGCCCTTCAATTTCGGCGCCCAGCGCCTTTACCAGCGGCTCACCGAAACCGACCACGGCCGCCGCATCCGTCAACTGCACCAGCGCGTCCAGCGCCGCGGGCACGGCTTGCAGGGAATCGAGGGCGAAAAACAGATGGCGGGCCTGCAAAGGCACCGGTGCGGCAAGAATGCCCGGCTGGTACTGACTCATGTGAACTCCTTCTGAAAAGCCGCGCAGTTTACCCGGCGCGCACCGCGCTGCGAACAACAATGCGCGTAAGCCTTGCCTTAGAGCCGCTAGTTGGGTGACTCTCTAGTCATGTTTTGCAACTATTCCAGGGGTAGCGACATGACCACCAGCAACCTGCTCGCCCAGCTGTTTCCCACTTCCGTCGCCCAGATTCCCGAGCAATTTCGCCTGACGGCGCCCATTGAGCAGCGTGACTATCTGGTTGATGGCCAGCTGCGGGTGTGGAATGGCCCGCTCGCTCGCGTGCAAAGCCCGGTGCAACTGGGCGACGAACGCGTGCATATCGGCAGCACGCCATTGCTGGACGCCGACACCGCCCTCACCGCCCTGGATGCCGCCGTGCGTGCCTATGACCGCGGCCAGGGTGAGTGGCCGACGATGCGCGTTGTCGAACGTATCCAGCACGTCGAGGCATTTTTGCGGCGTATGCGCGAACAGCGCGATGCGGTGGTGAAGCTGCTGATGTGGGAAATCGGCAAGAACCTCAAGGACTCGCAGAAAGAATTCGACCGTACCTGCGACTACATCACCGACACCATCAACGCCCTCAAGGAACTCGACCGCCGCAGCAGCCGCTTCGAGCTGGAACAGGACACACTCGGGCAAATCCGCCGCGTACCGCTGGGCGTGGCGCTGTGCATGGGGCCTTACAACTACCCGTTGAACGAGACCTTCACCACACTGATCCCGGCGTTGATCATGGGCAATACCGTGGTGTTCAAACCGGCCAAGCTCGGTGTGCTGTTGATCCGCCCCTTGCTGGAGGCGTTCCGCGACAGCTTCCCGGCCGGGGTGATCAACGTGATCTACGGCAGCGGCCGCGAAACCGTGAGCGCGCTGATGGCCAGCGGCAAGATCGACATCTTTGCCTTTATCGGCACCAACAAGGCCGCCAGCGACCTGAAAAAGCTGCACCCCAAGCCGCACCGCTTGCGAGCCGCCCTGGGCCTGGACGCGAAAAATCCCGGCATCGTGCTGCCCGAGGTGGACCTGGATAACGCGGTGAGTGAAGCGGTCACCGGTTCGCTGTCATTTAACGGCCAGCGTTGCACTGCATTGAAGATCCTGTTCGTGCATGAAGATGTCGTCGATAGCTTTATCAAAAAATTCAACGCCAAACTCGCGACGCTCAAGCCCGGTATGCCCTGGGAAGACGGCGTGGCGCTGACGCCACTGCCGGAAGTGGGCAAGGTGGATTACCTCAACGAACTGGTGGCGGATGCCGCCCGACACGGCGCCCAGGTGGTCAATAGCGAGGGCGGCAGCAGCCGTGGTTCGTTCTTCTACCCGGCGGTGCTGTACCCGGTGAACCCACAGATGCGCGTCTACCATGAGGAGCAATTCGGCCCGGTGGTGCCGATCGTGCCCTACCGTGACCTGGAGACCGTGATCGACTACGTGCTGGACTCGGATTTTGGCCAGCAGTTGAGTATCTTCGGCACCGACCCCGTCGCCGTCGGACGCCTGGTGGACACCTTTGCCAACCAGGTCGGCCGCATCAATATCAACGCCCAGTGCCAGCGCGGGCCGGACACCTTTCCGTTCAACGGCCGCAAGAACTCGGCCGAGGGAACGCTGTCGGTGCATGACGCCTTGCGCGTGTTTTCGATCCGCACCCTGGTGGCGACCAAGTTCCAGGAGAGTAACAAGGCGTTGGTCAGCGATATCCTGCGCAACCGTGACTCGAGCTTCCTGACGACCGATTACATTTTCTGAAGCCAACCCCGTTCCAATGTGCAGACAGGTCAGTGTGGGAGCTGGCTTGCCTGCGATGCCGGCGTCTCGGTCTTTCAGTCAGGTCGCGGTGATGCTATCGCAGGCAAGCCAGCTCCTACATTGAGTCGAGCACATTCATACATTTGAGGCCACTTCAATACCGATGAACCTGCCCATTTTTGCCCGGCGCCTGCTGCGCCCCCTGCTCGACCCGTACCGGCGCTTTCGCCACGCCAAGCTGATCCACGCCGCGCGCGTATCCGTCGGTTTGCTGGCGACCATCCTGCTCACCAGCGGCCTGAACCTGCCTCACGGGGAATGGGCATCGGTGACCATGCTGATCGTGATCGGCGGCTTGCAGCACCATGGCAATATCGGCAAAAAAGCCGTGGAGCGCGCTTACGGCACCTTGATCGGCGCCAGCGTCGGTTTACTGCTGGTGGTGCAACAGGCTTACTTCGGCCTGCCGCTGTTGACCTATCTGTTGATGTCGGTGGTGTGCGGGTTCTTTTCCTACCATGCCATCGGCAAGGGCGGTTACATCGCGCTGCTGTCGGCGATCACGGTGTTTATCGTTGCCGGCCACGGGGACAATCCGATCTCTGATGGCTTGTGGCGCACCGTCGATATCCTGATCGGCATCGTACTGGCCCTGGCCTTCTCCTTCGCCCTGCCACTGTATGCGGTGTACTCATGGCGCTACAACCTGGCCAGTGCATTGCGTGATTGCGCGCAGATCTACAGCCGCATCATCGGTGGCCAATCGGTGACCGATGATGAACACCTCAAGCTGCTCAACCGCCTGAATGCAGCAATGTTGCAACTGCGCTCGTTGATGCCGTCGGTGTCCAAGGAAGTGCGGATCTCCATGACCGAACTGGACGCGATCCAGCGTCACCTGCGCATGTGCATCAGTACCCTGGAGATTCTCGGCAATACCCGGCCAGATCCGCGCGACAAGCAGGCCACGGCGCGGATGCAGGTGATGCTCAAGGCCGAGCACCGGCAGATTCGAGTGCAGTTGGTGGGGATGGCGCGGGCGTTGAAATCGGGGGTCACCGAGCGCTTGGAGCGCACAGGCCCCAGAGCTGGCAGTGAGTCTGCATTGGATGCGCCGGTTTACAGTGCGCTGGATGGGTATCGATTATTGACGGTGCAATTGGCAGCGAATGTCGATGCGATGCGTCAACGCTTGGCCAAAAGCGCTGGCCGCTGGAAGATCTGAATAGGTGAACGCCTCGACTATTTTATGGCCGTCACACATTCACACTTTCTCTTACATATTTTTCACGATTTGTTCACATCCCAGAACGTAGGGTAAAGCCTCATCCGTTACAAACGTTGCATATCAAGCCCGCCGCCCCAGCGGGCTTTTTTTTGCCTGCACTATGGCAATCAGTGTTTCTTTATCCAGACCATTCGTCGCCACTGTCATTTCTCACAGCTATCCCATTCGTCTTCCGAGACGCTTAATTCCTCCAGTGAGCTAATTAATTTGCGGAGGGATTTTTCCATGAGCCAAAACACTGACCTTTCAGTCGTCACAAACGCCGCGCCATTGCCCGTGATCGACTCAGGGCAATTGTCAGAGTCGGCAGAAGAGGCCATTGACCTGTCCGGCCCCCGGCCCCTTAACCGCAGCTACTTCCTACCGCCACAGTCAATCCAGGGCACCATCACCTCCGATAGCTTTAAAAACGTGCCGTTCGAGGTGTTGCCCCTCTATATTCCGGGCTTGACGCAAACAGTCGTCGGCTTCGATGGTGGCATAAACAAAGCGGCTCTGGAGGTTCATCGGGACCTGGGGCTGTTGTGCAACCTGTTGGCCTACCTGAATATGGCTAAGGACGACTTCGTAGAGCTGTTCAGCGAAGACCTGCTAATCCCTGTCGCGACCTATAACGTCACCCAGGATGACGTCGACAAGAGTCGTATGATTCCGTTGTACATCCCTCGAACCCGTCTTCCTGATGGTCCGGTCAACCCGGTGTTCATGAGAGTGACTCGCCTCGGTGGCACGCCCAAAGAAACCAAACACTTCAATCTGAAGGTCGATACCGTGGCCCCCGCTGGTCGCAACCCGATCGGCAGTACGCTGCAAAACGAAAACCTGCCGATTCCGGTGTTCCCTGAGCACATCATCATTTTTGGAGTGACGCAGGCCGACGCACACAAGGGGGTACCGGTTACCTTCAAGTTCTACCCGGTCGATGCGACCCAGGAACCCAGCACCTACCGGGCCACACGTGACCGTATTCGCTTGCGCATTAATGGGATCGCGGCGCCCATCCTTCCGCTCACCGAAAGCCAAGCCTCCGGACGTGAAGACATCACCTTCACGCTTTATGATGGCTTCTGGAAGCAGGTACGCAGTGGTTCCCATGTGTGTGAATATGAAATCATCGACGAGGTCGGCAACGCGTCCCTCGGCTGGTCACCGGCGCTGCTGTTGAATGTCAGGCTTGACGACGGGGCTGAGCCGCTCTTACCCAAAGCGCTTGTGCTCGAAGCCCCGAACAATACCCTTGACCACGATCAACTCAATGGGCGCGATGCAACCATCTTTATTAACACCCCAGGCCCGGACTTTGCCCTTGAGGATGTTGTGCGTGTAACCGTCAAGGGCCGTTCGAGCGGTGGCGTTATCACCACCACCTACAACTCTCCACCGCTTACCTCACTGAGCTTTATCACCCTGCCCTTCCCGAATGCCGACCTGCGCCCCCTTATCAGCGGGCAGTTCCAGCTGTCCTATGAGCGCATTCGCAGCGACGTGCCCAACCGTTACTCCGACGGCAACATCTTTAATGTCATCGGTACGCCCATCGATATGCGCCTGCCGCCACCCGTAGTGCTGGAAGCGCCCGGCGGCGTCCTCGACCCACAATCACCGCTTGTTAACATTGTTGTCAGGGCGTACCCCGAACTGGGCCAGGACCCCTTTGATCTGGTGATTCTGATCCTCGAGGGCACGAAAGCCAACGGCACTCGCTACTACGACGAAATCTACGAATCTGCGGGAGGGGGCGATGTGTTATTTCCCATTGCCAACGGCCCGAACGGCGTGATTGCCGGTCTTGAAGGCGGCACACTCAGGCTTCTTTATCAGGTGGACAATGGGGATGACGTGCGCACTTCAATGGACGTGACAGTCAACGTCGGCAACGCAGTGGCCTCATTGCCGGAGCCTGAGGTCATGGAAGCGCCGGCGCCGCTGTATCAATTCGACCCCGAACAATCCACCGAGCACGCCAATATCGTGGTCAAGAGTAACCCTGACTTTCTGCTCAACGATATCGTGACGCTTTACTGTGAGGGCAGCGCGCCTGGCGGAACAGCACCTGCGCAGGCGTTTCCGATACGGCGTCAATGGGTCGGGCGAGATCTGCGCTTCAAACTGGAGCGTAGCTACATCCTTGCCAATATCGACAAGACCATGCGCATCTACTACACGCGCTGGCGCGAAAACGTACTGACGCGGTTTTCTCACGCGGTGAACATAAAGGTGGGCTCCAAGCTCGAACTGAAAGCCCCCACCGTGCTCGAGGCGACGCCGACAGGCCCGGACCAGGCCAGCCTCGACCCATTGCACGTGCTGCCGCCTAATCGACCGGTGGTGACTATTCGCGTGGTATCGGACAAGTTCCCACCTGGGTCGGATATCAAAGTGTTCATCGTCGGCAAGCCGGGTGTCGGCATGCCGAATATTCCGGCCAAACCCGCCACGCCCGAACCTGGAGAAAACTACGTCAGCTTCACTGTGCCACATGCTTTTGTGGCAGCGTATCTGGCCGATAAATGCACGATTTATTACAACCTTATCGAGACCAGCAAGACCACCAAGTCCGATGAATTGACATTGATGATCCAGGCACTGTCAGCGCAAGAGTGGAATTTGGTGAGTGTGCCCAGTGCGCCCTCCGGTGTGATCGATACCAGTAAATCCCATCGCATAGAAGTGCGGGGATGGCGGTTCATGAAAGCTGGACAGCCCGTTTATATTGACTTGTGCAGTAGCCAATACCATGAACTACGAACCGGCGCAGTGGTGAGCCCTGGTGAGGCCAACGCCAAACTGATCAGCGCAGAAATACCTTCGAGTTATCTGCGCTCATTGAAAGAGGGTGACCCACTGGACGTGCATGTATTTGTAAACTTGGAAGAACATGACGACAAGGCCTCAGCACAACCGTTGAAGCCTGTGAGCTATACAATAAAAAAAGTATCAGGGGAAATCGTGGGCAACGTAACGGTCAGGAATGGGCCGACATACCTTGCCATTAGCTCGGATGATAAACGGGTGTACGTTGCCAGCACGGGAACTGGCGGCTATGGCATTACCGTATTCGATGCAGATGGGGGTGAAGTTATCAGTACCCATCCGCTCTCATATCAACCGCGCGGAGTGGCGCTAAAACCTGACGGCAACGTGCTTTATGTAAGTATTTCCAATGCCAGATACCAAGCGCCCAATTTTTTGAACGACGTACTGGTATTGAATACCAGTTCTTGGGCAACAATAAAAGCGATAGCCACTTACCAAACTGGTGAGCTATGCATCAATAACGACGGAACGAAAATATATGCCGGAAGCAGCGCCTACTACTTCATTAGAACCGCAGGCACTCCTTGGTACAATCATACCTCTTCAGTAATAAGTACTGCCTCTAACACGGTCACGGCTCACTTCAATGCATACGAATCGAGCGGTAGCACTATCCATGCCCCGGCACTAGGGCTCAATAGACAGTCAACCATTACTTATGGAACGTGGGGATCCACGAGTATGAGAGTTCACAATGCAATTACGTATGCGGACTTCGGTTCTGGGCCGTCTCCAGGAGGGGTACTCACCGCCTTTGCTCACAGCCCAGTCAACTCAAGGCTTTACGCTACGGTAGCCGATGCCAATAAACTACTGGTTCTCGACAACAGCACTAATGTCCCGACAACTATTAGAAGCATTGACGGCCTCAAAACTCCATGGGGTGTAGCGGCCAACCCTCGCACTGGCGTTATCTATGTGACCGAAAGATCTGGCAATACGGTAAAGTTGTACGACAGCGAAACATTCGAACTCATCAACACCCTCGAAGGCTTCGACCAACCCAGAGCTATTGTGGTCAACTCAGAGGGAACGAGGATGTTTGTCGCTAACTCCGGAAGCAATACCGTCACCATTGTGGATCTTTAACAACGCAAGCATCACCAATGAAAAAGCCCTGATTGGTTCAGGGCTTTTTTCATGTCTGCTACACCTGATAGGCAAGAGTTAGCTCACACCGGGTCAGCGTACCGCTTGTTCACGAATCGCCCGTTGAGTATCCAGCACCTTGGCCAACGCGGTTTCAGCTTCCGGGCTTTGCTGCGGCACTCGAATCGCCGCCGACACCAAGGTAATCAACTTCGCCATCACCTCCGCATCCGTCGCCGGGCGGCCCAGGCTCATGGAGTTCATCAGCAGGCGCAGTTCGGTGCCGGCCATGACCCCGGAAATGGCCTTGAGGGCAAATTGCAGGCGCACGCCCAGCTCATTACGCGGCAAATCCGGCAAGGCCAGGGCGAAGGCTTCGAAGAACCGCTGGAAAACCGGCTGGTAATGCACCTTGAGGTATTCCTGAATGAACGGCGAGGTGTCGCTGTAGACCCGGCCAAGGAAGCGAATGAACGAACGCCCTTCCCCGCTGGCCGGATCGCTGCGCTCCAGGCCCATGGCCGGGGCGAACAGCACGCCGAGCAGCGTGTCGCAATCCAGCGGGCCATCGGACTCGGCTTCGCAGCGGGCAAGCAATTCCAGGCGCTGCTCGTTGAGCGGCTCCAGGCGTTGCATCAGCAGGGTTTTCATCAGGGAGTCCTTGTCCCCGAAGTGGTAGTTCACCGCCGCCAGGTTGACCTGGGCGCGTTCGGTTATCTGGCGTAGCAACACGGCGTCGTAGCCGTACTTGATGAAGAGGGCCTCTGTCGCATCCAGCAATCGAGTCTTGGTAACGTTTGGAGCGCTGAGTTTCTTCGCGACCATAAGGGTTCCACGGCGGAAATATTGTTTTAAAAAATAATTTGATTTTTTATACCGGGGCGGCCCGGCGAAAGCAAGTAGTGACACTCCGCCATATCACTAAAAGCCTGTATAACCGGGCTATCGAGACCGATTGAAAGCATTTCTACCGGTCCGAAACCTGCATTCGGCAAAACGTTTCAAAGGGTAAAACCGCTCTACATCCATGGCTGGCGAAGCAGATTGAACGCAGGTACTATTCAAACAATATTTTAAAAACAAGAAATAAAACCAGTCCGTGACGCGTACAGGCAGCTCCCGAACTTGTTACAAGGATTTTCCGGGGGCATGGCAGTACCGTCGTGACTGCAGGCGTAGTCATGATGACAGACACCCCCACGCAACCCGGCTTGATCTCCCTGCAAGGCATCGGCAAGCGCTATCAGCTCGCCGGGCAGGAACTGAGCATTCTCAATGACGTGTGCCTGTCCATCGCTCGCGGTGACAGCTGCGGCATCCTCGGTGCCTCCGGTTCCGGCAAGAGCACCCTGCTCAATATCCTCGGCCTGCTGGACCTGCCCAACTGCGGCCAGTACCACTTTGCCGGTCACGATATTTTCAACGCCACGCCCGACGAACTGGCCGCGATCCGCAACCAGCAGATCGGTTTTGTGTTCCAGAGCTTCAACCTGCTGCCACGCCTGAGCGCCCTGGACAACGTCGCACTGCCCTTGAGTTATCGCGGCGTATCGCGGCATGAATCGGTGGAACAGGCCCAGCGTATGCTCGATCAAGTCGGCCTGGCCGAGCGCGCCCACCATCGCCCGGCCGACCTCTCCGGCGGCCAGCGTCAGCGCGTCGCCATTGCCCGCGCACTGGTCGGCAAACCCTCGGTGATCCTCGCCGACGAACCCACCGGCAACCTCGACAGCGCCACCGCACAGGAAATCATGGACCTGCTGCTGAGCCTTAACCGTGAGCAGCAGGTGACGCTGATCATCGTCACCCACGACGCCCACATTGCCGAGCGCCTGGAGCGCAAGATCCTGGTGCGCAACGGTGTGGTGCACGAGGCCGGGCGCCTATGAGCCTGCGGGTCGAGCAGAGCCTCAGCCAACTGCTGCATGAAGCCTTGATCAGCCTGCGGACCCTGGGCAAACGTTCGATCCTGGCGCTGCTGGGCATTGTGATCGGCAGTTCCTCGGTAGTGGCGCTGATCAATATCGGCCACAACGCGGCGGTGGATGCCGCGATGATCTTCAAGGACATGGGCACCGATACCCTCATCGCGCAGTTCCCGCCCAAGGGCAGCAGCAATGTGCCGATGCGTACCCAACTCGACCTCGAGGCCGTACGCCTGGCCGTACCGGGCATTGCCCATATCGGCGCGCTCAGCCTGTTCAGCGGGCCCATCGTGTTTCATGGACGCACCACTAATGCCAACCTGGTCGGCAGCACGCCGGGTATACAGGCCGCCATGCGCCTGGCCGTGCGCGAGGGGCGCTTCCTGTCGGCCTTCGACGCCAGCGAAACTTTCGCTGTGATTGGTGACCCACTTGCCCAGGCCCTCAGTGCGCCGGGCGACCCACTGCAACTGGGCGACCGCGTGCGCATCAACGACTACCTGTTTCTGATCGTGGGCATCCTGCACGACCAACCCCGGGCCATGCTGATGCCGGTGCAGGCCAACGAGTCGTTGTTTATTCCGGCCGAAGGTATGCGTCGCATCTATGCCAGCCCGCAGATCAGCAATGTGATCATCCGTGCGGCGCCAGGGCAGGACATGGAGCGTATCGCGAGGGACGCCGCCGCTGCGCTGCAACCCCAACTCAGCGACCACGACGTCAATATCACGGTGCCCCAGCAGATGATCGACGGCATGACGCGCCAAAGTCGCACCTTCGCCTACCTGCTGCTGGCCCTTGGCGCGATTTCCCTGGTGGGCGGCGGTGTCGGGGTGATGAACGTGATGCTGATGAATGTGTCCGAGCGCCGTCGCGAGATCGGCATCCGCATGGCCCTGGGCGCACGTCAGCGCGATATCCGTAACCTGTTCCTGCTCGAAGCCGTCACGCTCACCGCCGTGGGTGCGCTGTGCGGTGCGGTGCTGGGCATGACCGCCGCCTGGCTGTATGCGTGGCTGTCGGGCTGGGCATTTGCCCTGGCGGTGGCCGCCCTGCCCCTGGGGGTGGGCAGTACGTTACTGGTAGGTTTGTTCTTTGGCATCTACCCGGCGGTCTCGGCCTCGCGGTTACAGCCGGTGGAGGCCCTGCGCGATGAATAAGTGCGGGCTGCTCCTTCTGCTGATCAGCCTGCCGGGCATGACTGCCGAGATGGTTATCAACCCTTCGGCGCCCAGCAGTACCCGCAGCGGCTACGAGCGCGGCGTGTCGCTGAATGCCCAGGCCACCACCATGACCCTGGGTGACGCGGTGTACCTGGGGCTGCGCAACAACCCGGCGATACGTAGCGCCTACCTGCAACGGGTGGCGCAGAAGTTTGACCTGCGTGTCGCCGAGGACGTGTTCAACCCCAAGCTGACCCTCAACAGTAACTACCGTACCTCCCGTGGCTCCCAGGACAACGTGCGCAACGCCAATCTGGCGCCGACCAGCAGCCTGCTCGGCGAATACGGCACGCGCTTGAGCATGGCCTGGACCCAGCAGTTGAACAACGCCAACCGCGCCGGCCGTTACCGCAGCGACGGGCTCGACCTGGCGATCATCCAACCGCTGATGCGCGGCGCCGGCTGGGACGCCACCACCGCGCCGCTGCGCCTGTCGCGCCTGGCCGAGCAGGCCAACCGTTTGAACCTCAAGGCCACCGTGGCGCAGACCATCAGCCAGATCATCGCCACCTATCGCGAACTGCTGCGTGCCCAGGAACAACTGGTGATCGTGCAGGACGCACTCAAGCGCTCCAACACCTTGCTGGACGTGAACAAGGCACTGATCAGCGCCGGGCGCATGGCCGAGTTCGAGATCGTCCAAACCGAAGCCGACATCGCCACCCAGCAGTTGGGCGTGGAAGAAGCTCGCAATCAACTGGACACCAGCCGCCTGGCCTTGCTGCGCCTGCTGGCGCTGGACCTGTCGACACCGGTGCGCGCCACCGAAGCCCTGGAGGCCAACCCCATGGAAATCGACCAACGCCAAGCCTTCACCCTGGCGCAGAACCAGCAACCGGAATACCTCGCCGCCCTGCTCGGCAGCCAACAGGCCGACCTCAACCTGGTGATCGCCAAGGACTCCGGGCGCTGGCAAGTGGACCTGGTGGCCGGCGCCAACCAGGTGCGCGCCGCCACCGACAACGACAACGGCCATGACAATAACCGTACCTGGGACAGCTACGCCGGGGTGCAGGTGCAGATCCCCATTGGCGACATCAGCACGCGCCAGGCCGAGGTACGTGCGCGAGTGAACGTCGAGGACCAGGAAATCCGCATTACCGATGCGCGCCAGGAGCTGGAGCGCAACGTCAACAACGTGGTGCGTGACCTCGGCACCCGCTGGCGCCAATATGAAATTTCCAAGCGTGCCGTGGAGTTGTCACGGCGCAAGATCGAAATCGAACGGGAAAAACTCAGTGCCGGGCGCTCCACTAACTTCCAGGTGTTGAGCTTCGAAACCGACCTGCGCAACGCCGAAAACGCCCAGCTCAACGCGCTGATCGCTTATTTGAACGCCCAGACCCAGCTCGATCTGACCCTGGGCATGACGCTGGAAAGTTGGGAAATCGCACTCAATGACTACTAATCAAAAACGCTTGCTGGCCGTCGCCTTGATCGTGCTGCTGGCAGGCGCGGCAGTCAGCCTGCTCAACCAACGCAGCAGCGTCGAACAGGCCAGCACCGCCGAGCAATGGCTGGAGGTAAAACCCGACCCGCTGGTGCACCAGATCGGCCTGGTGGGCAAGATCGAGCCCGACACTACCGTCACCCTCACGGCGCCGTTCGACGGCAACGTGTTGGCCAACCTGGTCGAACAAGGCCAGCGCGTCGAGGCCGGCCAGGTGCTGTTGCGCATGGACCCGGCGACTCTGGAAGTGCAGTTGCGCGACGCCCTCTCCGCCCAGCTCAAGGCCCGGCGTGCCGTACAGGAAATGCAGGACTGGGACAGCAGCCCCGCCGTCAGCCGTGCCCGCCGCAGCTTGCGCACCGCTGAAATGACCGCTGGCAACACCCAACGCAAGCTCACCGAAAGCGAAAACCTGTTCAAGCGCGGCATCATTCCGCGCAACGAGCTGGACGATCTCAAGCAGCAAACCCAACAGCAGCAACTCGACCTGGCAGCGGCGCGCAGCGAACTGCAACAGGCCCAGGACCAAGGCAGAGGCGAATACCGACAGATTGCCGAAATGGAGCTGACCAATGCCACGGTAAAATACCAAGCCTTGCAAAAACTCCTTGAAGGCAAGGAGGTCAAGGCACCGTTCTCCGGTATCGTGGTGCCCGCGCCCGGCAGCAGCAACACCGCCCAAGGGGGTGGCAACAACAACGCGCCGGTACAGGCCGGCAGCAAGGTCAGCCAGGGTCAGGTGCTGTTTGGCCTGGCCAATATCGAGCGGCTGAAAATCGTCGCCAAGGTCTCCGAACTGGACATCAACCAATTGCACCAGGGCCAGGCGGTGGAAGTAATGGGCGATGGATTTGACGGCGAACGGCTGACCGGCTCAGTCAGCGTGGTCAGTGGCTTGGCCATCGCCAGCGACAACCAGGGCAGCGCGCAGTTTCCGGTGACCCTGTCGATCCCCAAGCTAACACCGCAACAGCTGCAACGGGTGCGTCTGGGCATGAGTGCGCGGCTGACCATCGTCACCTACAACAATGACCAGGCGCTCGTGATTCCCAGTCAGGCGATCCAGGCAGATATGACGGTGGAGTACCGACCAGCGATGGATAAACCGGTAGAGCGGGTGAAGGTCACCACCGGGCAATCGACGCCCCAGGGCGTTGAGGTATTCGGACTCAAGCCAGGCTTTGTGAAAACCTCAAGATAAGCGCAGATCAACCTGTGGGAGGGGGCTTGCTCCCGATAGCGGTGCATCAGCCACAAATGTATTTACTGACACGCCCTCATCGGGAGCAAGCCCCCTCCCACATTTGATTTTCGTTGCTTTAAGCATTGACGTTCACTTCGCGGATCAGGGCTTGCTCACCTCCCCCACTTAGATCTGTGTGAGCTTGGTTGCCAGTGCCTTGGCCTGAAGCGCCACATCCGTCACCGCCGTGCTCTCCCACCACATGCCCCGCAACGGCGGCCCCATGGCAAATAGTCGCTGGCTGACCTGGCCTTGGGCATCCAACACTGCACCGTGCGCATGCGCCGCAATCCCCAACGCCAACGGCCCGGGCTGGATCAACCCGCGCTTGAGCAATTGCTGCGGCAACGGCCGGGCCACGCGGCGCCAGTCGTACTCGATGCCGCTGGAGTTGATCAGCGCCGCTCCCGAAACCTGTGTGATCCCCTGCTCGCCACGATAGCGCACCGCAATGGCAACCCCCTCATCCGCAGGCACCAGCCCCTTGAACGACGCCGCACGTATCCGCAACCGCCCTTCTTCCTGCAAGCGCGCCACCAACTGCGCACTCAACGGTGGCGAGCGGTGGTGATGGCTTTCCCACCATGGCCGCACATGTCGCACGAACTGGCGCTTCTGAATTTCACTGGCCTGGCTCCACAAGCGTGCGATGTGCCCGCGCACAGTGTCCAGCGGCGCCTGCCAGTCGATGCCTTGCGCCAGCGCGAACCGACATTGGCGTCGCACCTCGCGCAGCAATTGCCGCGGGCTACGCAGGCGGTGGTCCGCGGCCAGGAAGTCGTCCCAACCCGGTGGTTGCCGCCGCACATGGGGCAACAGGCCGTGGCGTGAAAAAATCTCGACAGGGCCGCGATGCCCAGCCTGTTCCAGTGAGACCACGGCATCGACCATGGTCAACCCGGAGCCGATGATCAGCACCGTTGATTGCGGGTCGAGCTGAGTCATGGACTGCACGTCCCAGGGATCCAGCGCGGCGGCGTTCAGCCCAGTGGACTCGGTCTGTGGCGTGCGCGCTGCCGGAAACATGCCGGTGGCCAAGACCGCGAAGGAGCCACGCAGTTGCTCGCCATTATCGAGGGTGACCCGCGTCGACGTTGCATCGACTTGCAGGTCGACCCCTTCAGCACGGATATGCTCGACGATCGAAGTGGATAGCGCCTTGGCCTCGGCCAGGCGCTGTTGCGCATACAGCCCGAAAATCCCCCGCGGCGGGAACAGTTCGCTGACCGGCACGTGCTGCTGGTCCGACTCCGGCCACTCACCGCCGGCGATGTAGTCGGTGAGCCATTGGGTCAGGTCGTCGGCATTGTCCGGGTCTACACTCATGCGCGCCGCATTGCCGTTCAAGGTGTGGCCCAGCTCGACTGCGCTGTAGGCCTCGCCGCGCCCCAGCTCAGCACGCGGCTCGATCACCAGGATGCGCCGCGTGCCCGGCAGGCGCAGCAGCTGCACGGCGAGCATCGTGCCGCTCAGGCCACCGCCGATAATCAGTACATCAGCGTTGTGGGAGGATTCACTCATGCAGGTTCGCCTCACATTCCGTCCCTATACTGCCTCCAGCGCAAGTGTGCCGGTTACTTTGGACCCCGCCGAGGAGACAGTACACCTCAATAAAGCGCAAAGTGGTACACGAATCGTCACCCTTACAAATGGCGATATGAAAGTCAAAGGCACGACGAAACGGCGCAAGGCCAACGCAACAGGTTCAGTGACCTGCAATATCAGCGATGCCGTCAACCGGACCTATCGGTCGATGGAGACCCACTGTTGTTTCCAGCTCCGCAAGTTTAAGCAATTAGACTCGTGACGCACAAACCGAAGGCGCTGGTAAGCGCCTACGGTTTTAACTGCTAAGAAAGCGGTTCAGCGTATGACCTCATACTCTGCGACAGGGGATTGCACCACATTACCCGAGGGGGAAGTGATCATGTAACGGGCTGACGCCGCCCCTAGAACGAACGCCTCCGCCGGCAGCATGAAAATAATTGGCCGACCAACGTCGCTGGCGCTCACCACATAAAATGCCTTCCACTCGTCAATGCTGCTCTTGTAGAACACCGTCAACAGATCACCCTCTTCCATCCCTTCGTAAGCGTCGACTACATAAGTGCCGCCGTTTACTACAGCAGTAAGATGAATAACCGTGCCGACGGCTTCCTGAATGTAGGGTGGATTGATCGAGGCGCTGGTGACCGTAACAACTTTGTGCAGTTTCGTGATCATCTTGAAATCTCCATTTTCTGATAACGCTGGCGTCGCCCAAATTGCCGAAGCAACTCAAGACTCACTGGCGGGCGAATGGAGTAAACATGTATTTTCAGGCTTGCTCTACTGTGAAAACTAACAGGTATAAACCAGTTGACGGCCCGGTCAGATCACCACATTACGAACAAATCGCACCGCCACATCACCCTCATTGCGATAGCCGTGGGATTGGCGGCTGGCGAACATGTAGAACTCACCGGCCGCGACGGTGTGTTCTTTGTCGTCGAGAATCAGGGTCAATGCACCTTCATACACGAACAACTGCACACTCCAACCTTCCGGGTCCGGCTCGGGGCTGTAGCGATCCCCCGGCTCCAGGCGCATCTCCCACAATTCCACTTCGCGCCGGGCGTTGGCTTTGGCGAGCAGTACGGCTTTGCTGCCGGGTATATCGCCGGCCCAAGCCAGCTCATTGATACGACTATGGTCAGGCGCATCCGGTGCCTGGATCAAGTCGCTGAACGCCACCTCCAGCGCTTCGGCCACGCGGTCGAGGGTGGACAAGCTGACGTTCTTCTCCCCCGCTTCAATCGCCACCAGCATGCGCCGGCTGACACCGGATTTTTCCGAGAGCGCGGTCTGGCTCAGGTCCGCTGCATGGCGCAGGCGACGAACGTTCTGGCTGACATGCTGCAGGACCGAAGCCCGTTGCGGATTTTCTTTGTGCACTATATTGCTCAATAGGTGGGTGTGCGCAGTATACTGCCCAGCGTGCGGCGCATTGTGCGGTCCGTGCCTTCCCCTTGCAAGACCGAGCCGCCATGACCGCCCCGAACTCCCCTTCGCGTTTCAACCGTTTCAGTAAAGCCGAATGCATCCTGGTGGTGATCACCATGATCTGGGGCGGCACCTTTTTGCTGGTGCAGCACGCCATGACCGTCAGCGGGCCGATGTTTTTTGTGGGGCTGCGCTTCGCGGCGGCGACGCTTGTGGTGGGGTTCTTTTCCTTGCGCACCCTGCGCGACCTGACCCTGTTCGAATTGAAGGCCGGGGTGTTTATCGGGGTGGCGATCATGTTCGGCTACGGTTTGCAGACCATCGGCCTGCAAAGCATCTTGAGCAGCCAATCGGCGTTTATCACCGCCTTGTATGTACCGTTTGTACCGCTGTTGCAGTGGCTGGTGCTGGGCCGTCGCCCCGGCTTGATGCCCAGCATCGGCATCATGCTGGCGTTTGCCGGGTTGATGCTGTTGACCGGACCGGCGGGGGCCTCGCTGAATTTCAGCCCGGGTGAAATCGCCACGCTGATCGGTGCCGTGGCAATAGCGGCCGAGATCATTTTGATCAGCGCATTTGCCGGCCAAGTGGATATTCGCCGGGTGACCGTTGTGCAATTGGCCACCGCTTCGGTGCTGTCGTTCATGATGGTGGTGCCGATGGGCGAGGCGTTGCCGGGCTTTTCGTGGTTGCTGCTGTTCAGTGCCGTGGGTCTGGGCTTGACCAGTGCGGTGATCCAGGTGGCGATGAACTGGGCACAGCAAAGTGTTTCGCCAACCCGGGCTACCCTGATCTATGCCGGCGAGCCGGTGTGGGCAGGCGTGGTCGGGCGGATTGCCGGGGAGCGCTTCCCGCCGATTGCAATGGTCGGGGCGGTGTTGATTGTGGTGGCGGTGATTGTGAGTGAGATGAAGACGAAGGGGCAGAAGGCAGTTGAACTCGCCGATGCCCTGGAACAGGAGCGTCAGGGATAATCTGCAAATGCTGTGGCGCCTGCTCTATCGTCATCGCGGGCAAGCCCGGCTCCCACAGGGGGCGGCGTTTCAATTCAAGGGTTTTGAACCAGTGCCAAATGAGAGGTTTCGGCCTACCTTGTAGGATCCTGCCACATCTTGCCGTTTGGTGATCGTGAAAGCGGCACGTATGATGCATCCCAAACTCCCGCAGATTAGAAGCCTATGTCCCTGATAGTTCTACTGCTTCTGCCTTTTATCGGCAGCTGTCTGGCGGCCTTGCTGCCGCATAACGCACGTAACACCGAATCCCTGTTGGCCGGCCTGGTGGCATTGGTCGGTACTATTCAAGTCGCCCTGCTCTACCCCCAGATCGCCCATGGTGGCGTGATACGTGAAGAATTCATGTGGTTGCCCAGTCTTGGGCTGAACTTCGTGTTGCGCATGGACGGGTTTGCCTGGCTGTTCTCGATGCTGGTGCTGGGTATCGGCACGCTGGTGTCGCTGTATGCGCGCTACTACATGTCGCCGGACGACCCGGTGCCGCGTTTCTTTGCGTTTTTCCTGGCCTTCATGGGCGCCATGCTTGGCCTGGTGATCTCCGGCAACCTGATCCAGATCGTATTCTTCTGGGAACTGACCAGCCTGTTCTCGTTCCTGCTGATCGGCTATTGGCACCACCGTGCCGATGCGCGACGTGGCGCGTATATGGCGCTGATGGTCACCGGCGCTGGCGGGTTGTGCCTGCTGGCGGGCGTGATGTTGCTGGGGCATATCGTCGGCAGCTATGACCTGGACCAGGTGCTGGCGGCGGGCGACCAGATTCGCGCGCATTCGCTGTACCCGGTCATGCTCGCCCTGGTGCTGATCGGCGCCTTGAGCAAAAGTGCGCAGTTCCCCTTCCATTTCTGGCTGCCCCACGCCATGGCGGCGCCGACGCCGGTTTCGGCCTACCTGCACTCGGCGACGATGGTGAAGGCCGGCGTGTTCCTGCTGGCCCGCCTGTGGCCGTCGCTGTCCGGCAGCGAAGAATGGTTCTGGATCGTCGGCGGTGCCGGCGCCCTCACTCTCCTCCTCGGCGCTTACTGCGCCATGTTCCAAAACGATCTCAAGGGCCTGCTGGCCTACTCCACCATCAGCCACCTCGGGCTGATCACCCTGCTGCTGGGCCTCAACAGCCCACTGGCTGCAGTTGCCGCTGTATTCCACATTCTCAACCACGCCACCTTCAAGGCTTCGCTGTTCATGGCGGCGGGCATCATCGACCACGAAAGCGGCACGCGGGATATCCGCAAGCTCAGTGGGCTGGTGCGGTTGATCCCGTTTACCGCGACCCTGGCGATGGTGGCCAGTGCGTCGATGGCCGGGGTGCCGTTGCTCAACGGCTTCCTGTCCAAAGAGATGTTCTTTGCCGAAACCGTGTTTATCTCGTCGACCCAATGGGTGGAAATCGCCCTGCCAGTGATTGCGACCATCGCCGGCACCTTCAGCGTGGCCTACGCCCTGCGCTTTACCGTGGATGTGTTCTTCGGCCCACCGGCTACGGACTTGCCGCACACGCCTCACGAGCCACCGCGCTGGATGCGTGCGCCGGTGGAATTGCTGGTGTTCACCTGCCTGCTGGTGGGGATTTTCCCGGCCCAGGTGGTCGGCTCGATCCTTGCCGCTGCGGCGTTGCCCGTGGTCGGTGGTGTGCTGCCCGAATACAGCCTGGCGATCTGGCACGGCTGGAACGCGCCGATGATCATGAGCCTGGTGGCAATGACCGGCGGCGTGGTGCTGTACCTGATGCTGCGCAAGCAACTCAAGCGTGGCCGCTTCGAATACCCGCCGCTGATCGGCTATTTCAACGGCAAGCGTGGCTTCGAGCGCTGCCTGGTGGTGATGATGCGCGGTGTGCGCAGGATCGAAAAACGCATCAGCACCAAGCGCCTGCAAACCCAATTGTTCCTGCTGGTGATCGTCGCGGTGATCGGGGCCATGATCCCCATGATCAACAGTGGCCTCACCTGGGGCGACCGGCCGAAGATCCCGGGCTCCATTGTGTTCGTCACCCTGTGGCTGCTGGCGATCGCCTGCGCCCTGGGCGCAGCCTGGCAAGCCAAGTACCACCGGCTGGCGGCCCTGACCATGGTCAGCGTGTGCGGCCTGATGACGTGCGTGACCTTTGTGTGGTTCTCGGCACCGGACCTGGCCCTGACCCAATTGGTGGTGGAAGTGGTGACCACCGTGCTGATCCTGCTCGGCCTGCGCTGGCTGCCACGGCGTATCGAAGAGGTGTGGCCATTGCCCAACACCTTGCGCAAGGCGCGCATTCGCCGGGTGCGCGACTTGTTGCTGTCCACCGTGGTGGGCGGCGGTATGGCGCTGTTGTCCTACGCGATGCTGACCCGCCAGACACCCAACGATATCTCCTCGTTCTACTTGAGCCGAGCCCTGCCCGAAGGCGGCGGCAGCAATGTGGTGAACGTGATGCTGGTGGACTTCCGTGGCTTCGACACCTTGGGCGAAATCACCGTACTCGGCGCCGTGGCGTTGACTGTTTACGCCCTGCTGCGCCGCTTCCGTCCGTCCAAGGAAAGCATGCAGTTGCCGGCGCAACAGCGCCAATTGGCACCGGACGTGGCCACAGACCTGGTCAACCCGCGCCAGGCCAGTGACACCGCCCTGGGCTTTATGATGGTGCCGGCGGTGCTGGTGCGCCTGCTGTTGCCGATTGCGCTGGTGGTGTCGTTCTACCTGTTCCTGCGCGGTCACAACCAACCAGGCGGCGGGTTTGTCGCCGGGCTGGTGATGTCGGTAGCGTTTATCCTGCAATACATGGTGGCGGGCACCCAATGGGTCGAAGCGCAGATGAGCCTGCGGCCCATGCGCTGGATGGGCTTCGGCCTGCTGTCGGCGACCTTGACCGGCCTTGGCGCGCTGTTCGCCGGGTACCCGTTCCTGACCACCCATACCTGGCATTTCCACGTGCCACTGCTCGGCGATATCCATATCGCCAGTGCGTTGTTCTTCGACATTGGCGTGTACGCCATGGTCGTGGGCTCGACGCTGCTGATGCTGACCGCCCTCGGCCACCAATCTGTGCGAGCACATAAACCGAGCAACCAGCCCAAAGTCGTTGCTGCAACCGAAGGAGCCGCCTGATGGAAGAAGTCATCGCAATTGCCATTGGGGTCCTGGCGGCCTCCGGCGTCTGGCTGGTGCTGCGGCCACGGACATTCCAGGTGGTGATGGGCCTGTGCCTGTTGTCGTACGGGGTCAATCTGTTCATTTTCAGTATGGGCAGCCTGTTTATCGGCAAGGAGCCGATCATCAAGGACGGCGTGCCGCAAGACCTGCTCAACTACACCGACCCTCTGCCCCAGGCCCTGGTACTTACAGCCATCGTGATCAGCTTCGCCATGACCGCGTTGTTCCTGGTGGTGCTGCTGGCATCCCGGGGCCTGACCGGCACCGACCATGTGGATGGCCGGGAGCCGAAGGAATGAATTGGGTTAATCAACTGATCGTTGCGCCGATTCTGCTGCCGTTGTTCACGGCGGCACTGATGCTGATGCTCGGCGAGAAACGCCGGCCGCTGAAGGCCAAAATCAACCTGGTCTCCAGCTTGATCGGCCTGGGCGTGGCCGTCCTGTTGCTGTACTGGACACAAAAAGGCGGGCCCGGCTCGATCGGCGTGTACCTGCCGGGTAACTGGCAAGTACCGTTCGGCATCGTGTTGGTGGTGGACCAGCTCTCGGCGCTGATGCTGGTGCTCACCGGGGTTATCGGCGTAAGCGCATTGCTGTTCGCCATGGCCCGCTGGGACCGTGCAGGCACTAGCTTCCATGCGCTGTTCCAGATCCAACTGATGGGTCTGTACGGCGCATTCCTCACCGCGGATTTGTTCAACCTGTTCGTGTTCTTCGAGGTGCTGCTGGCGGCGTCCTACGGCCTGATGCTGCATGGTTCGGGTCGTGCTCGGGTGTCGTCCGGCCTGCATTACATTGCGATCAACCTGCTGGCGTCGTCGCTGTTCCTGATTGGCGCGGCGATGATCTACGGCGTCACCGGCACGCTGAATTTCGCTGACCTGGCGCTGAAAATCCCGCTGGTGCCGGAGGCTGATCGCGGCCTGCTGCACGCTGGCGCAGCGATCCTGGCGACCGCGTTTCTGGCCAAGGCCGGCATGTGGCCGCTGAACTTCTGGCTGGCGCCCGCCTACTCCTCGGCCAGTGCGCCGGTGGCGGCGATGTTCGCGATCATGACCAAGGTTGGCGTGTACACCGTGCTGCGCCTGTGGACCCTGCTGTTCTCCGGCCAGGCCGGCGCCTCGGCGCTGTTTGGCGGCGACTGGCTGGTGTACGGCGGCATGGCGACCATCATTTGCGCGGCACTGGCGATGGTGGCGGCGCAGCGCCTGGAGCGCATGGCCAGCCTGAGCATCCTGGTGTCGGCCGGGATTCTGCTGTCGGCCGTCGGGTTTGCCCAGCCGAGCCTGACCGCTGGGGCGCTGTTCTATCTAGTCAGCTCCACCCTGGCACTGAGTGCGCTGTTTTTGCTGGCGGAATTGATCGAGCGTTCGCGCTCGGCCAACGACCTGCCGCTTGATGAAGAGATTGATGCGCTGCCCAAGGCCATGGAATCGCTGCATCCGCGTCCGGGTGTGAACCTGGACGATGAGCAGAAAGCCGTGGTCGGACAGGTCATCCCTTGGACCATGGCCTTCCTCGGCTTGAGCTTTATCGCCTGCGCGCTGCTGATTATCGGCATGCCGCCATTGTCGGGGTTCATCGGCAAACTCAGCCTGTTGAGTGCGCTGATCAACCCACTGGGCCTGGGCAACGCCGTGGACGAATCGATCCGTCCTGCAGCCTGGGGCCTGGTGGCGTTACTGATTTTGTCTGGCCTGGCGTCGCTGATCGCCTTCGCCCGCCTTGGTATCCAGCGCTTCTGGACCCCGGAAGAGCGCCCCTCCCCGCTGCTGCGACGCTACGAATGCGTGCCGATCTTCGTGCTGCTGGGCTTGAGCATCGCGTTAACGTTCAAGGCCGAACCCTTGATGCGCTACACCCTGGCCACCGCCAAGAGCCTGAACAACCCGGAAAGCTATGTGATGGCGGTGATGGCCACGCGGCCCGTACCGAGCCCTGAAGCCAAGGCCGCCGCGCTGGAGGTGCAACCATGAAGCGCCTGTTTCCTGCACCTTGGTTGTCGCTGGCCCTGTGGGTGTTGTGGCTGCTGCTGAACCTGTCGATCAGCCCCGGCAACCTGCTGCTGGGCGCGCTGCTGGGCTTTCTCGCGCCTTTGCTGATGGCGCCGCTACGCCCGCAGCCGATCAGCCTGCGTCGCCCTGGCGTGATCCTGCGCCTGTTCCTGTTGGTGGGCCGCGACGTGATCGTCTCCAACCTGCAAGTAGCATGGGGTGTACTGACCTGCGGCACACGCCCGCCGCGCTCGCGCTTCATCAAGATCCCCCTGGACCTGCACAGCCCCAACGGCCTTGCCGCGCTGTCGATGATTACCACGGTGATCCCCGGCACCATTTGGTCAGAACTGGCGCTGGACCGTAGCATCTTGCTGCTGCACGTATTCGACCTTGACGATGAAGCCCTGTTTATCCAGCACTTCAAAGCCACCTACGAGCGGCCCCTGATGGAGATCTTCGAATGAGCGCCCTGCTCTCCAATGCGATCCTGTTCAGCCTGTTCCTGTTCTCGCTGGCGATGGTGCTGACACTGATCCGCCTGTTCAAAGGCCCCTCCGCCCAGGACCGAGTCCTGGCGCTGGACTACCTGTACATCCTGGCGATGCTGATGATGCTGGTACTGGGTATTCGCTACGCCAGTGACACTTACTTTGAAGCGGCGCTATTGATTGCGCTGTTCGGCTTCGTCGGCTCGTTTGCCCTGGCCAAATTCCTGCTGCGTGGGGAGGTGATTGAATGATGCCGTTATGGGTTGAAGTGATAGTGGGGGTGCTGCTGGTGCTCAGCAGCGTGTTTGCCTTGATTGGCGCGATAGGCTTGCTGCGGATGAAGGAGTTTTTCCAACGCATGCACCCGCCGGCACTCGCCTCGACATTGGGCGCATGGTGCGCGGCACTGGCGTCGATTATCTATTTTTCGGTGCTCAAGTCCGGGCCGGTGTTGCACGGGTGGCTGATCCCGATTCTGCTGTCGATCACCGTGCCGGTGACTACCCTGCTGCTGGCGCGTACCGCGTTGTTCCGCAAGCGCATGGCCGGTGACGATGTGCCGGCTGAAGTCAGCAGCCGTCGCTGATTAATCAAGCGGACACAGTAAAAATGTGGGAGCTGGCTTGCCTGCGATAGCGGAGTTTCAGTCAATGATGCTGTGACTGATAAACCGATATCGCAGGCAAGCCAGCTCCCACATTGGGTTTGGCGCCAGGCAAACGATCGGATACGCGCCGCCAATAGCGCCAACTCAACATCATCCCGATACGCACCACATCGGGAAGCGCCCGGTCGATCCAGCACTAAACCTTTCCCCATACAACATGAGAGAACAATAAATGTACTCGATCGACTTGGCACTGATGAAGCCCGGAGATATCGTTTTCACCACCGAAACAAGTCTCACAAGCAAGACTATAAGAAACTTTACCGGCGGCAACTATTCGCACGTCATGCTTTGCGTAGGTTATGGCAGCTGCATACATGCGGATAAAAAAGGAGGTGTTCATTCTTTTAATGCACAGAGATTACTTGTTGAACACCCGAATCAAATCGCCCTAAAGCGATATAACCCGTCTCTTTCACCTGAGACGTTGAAAATCATTGATCAATATGCTCGATTAAAAATTGGCACTGTATATTCTATATGGGAGGCCATGAAGGCGGCGCCCCTTTTCAAGAAAGAATGGTTTGGGCATTTAAAAGTCGACCTTGAAAAGCCTTCAAGCCTTCAATTTTGCTCAAGGCTGGTAGCGCAAGCCTACAGCCATGCGGGCCTGAAGTTATCGGCCACTCCATTCAGCTGCACTCCAGTCGAAATTTTCAACTCTCCAACGCTCGAACTGGTTGAAAAGGCAGTTATCCGCGTCCCTGAAGAGCTGGTAGCGCTTATAAACGACGATTCAAAGAACAAAATTAAAATACATACTGACACAATCAAAAAGCTACTCGAAAGCGTTAGAAAACTATACGGAGACTCCATCCAGACTTTGCACGACCTCGAAGCCTTAGCCATTACCACTGAGGGTGCGGACGATATCATTGCCAATTTAACAATCAAATCTGGTTACTTGGAACTATGGAAAATTGATATCGAAGAAAGTCCTTGGCGGTACAGCCAAGTTGAATTTGAAAAGTGGGCGACCGATAAACAGAAGAGAGCAGAGATCGCCCAAAACGAGTTAAGCATGGCACAGCATCAGCTAAGCCGCCACTTAGAATCTCTTTATATAACGCGCGAGAACTATAAAAATTACCCAAACAAAACATTCGGACAATTAATAGTACTATACGAAACCCTAGTAATGCTCGCAGAGAAGAAGACAGAATTATTCTCTCACTATTGACCGCATGCATCACGCCTACAACAAGCCAAGTCTCCAATATTCATATTCAAAAACGCCCCAAACCAGTCGGGGCGTTTTTCATTCTGCGTGTTGCTACCAACGGTTAGTCAGCCAACCGCCACGTCGTCCCGCCCTTCCCGTCTTCCAACACCACACCCATCGCGGTCAGTTGGTCACGGATACGGTCGGATTCCACCCAGTCCTTGTTAGCCCGAGCAGCCAGACGCGCCTGGATCAGTGCATCTACTTCTGCGGCATCCACACGCCCTTCAGCGCCGGCTTGCAGGAAGTCATCGGCTTCCATCTGCAACACACCCAGCACGCTCGCCAGTTCTTTCAGGCGCGCCGCCAGACCGGCCGCTGCGTCGAGGTCGCTCTCACGCAAGCGGTTGATCTCACGCACCATCTCGAACAGCACGGCGCAGGCTTCGGGGGTGCCGAAGTCGTCGTTCATGACTTCAGTAAAGCGTGCCACGAAGGCTTCGCCGCCGGCCGGAGCCACGCAAGGCAAGCCTTTCAACGCGTGGTAGAAACGCTCCAGGGCGCCCTTGGCGTCCTTGAGGTTGTCTTCCGAGTAGTTGATGGCGCTGCGGTAGTGGCTGGACACCAGCAGGTAGCGCACCACTTCCGGGTGGTACTTTTCCAGCACGTCGCGGATGGTGAAGAAGTTGTTCAAGGACTTGGACATCTTCTCGCCATTGATGCGGATCATGCCGCAGTGCATCCAGGCATTGGCGTAGGTCTTGCCGGTGGCAGCTTCGCTCTGGGCGATTTCGTTTTCGTGGTGCGGAAACTCCAGGTCGCTGCCGCCGCCATGAATGTCGAAGGTCTCGCCCAGGCAGCAGGTGGACATCACCGAGCATTCGATGTGCCAGCCCGGACGCCCAGGGCCCCACGGCGATTCCCAGCTTGGCTCGCCGGGCTTGGTACCTTTCCACAGGACGAAGTCGAGCGGGTCCTGCTTGGCTTCGTCGACTTCGATGCGCGCGCCGATGCGCAGGTCTTCGATCTTCTTGCGCGACAGCTTGCCGTAGCCCATGAACTTGGCGACGCGGTAGTACACGTCGCCATTGCCCGGGGCGTAGGCGTAGCCCTTGTCGATCAGGGTCTGGATCATCGCGTGCATGCCAGGTATGTGATCCGTGGCACGCGGTTCCATGTCCGGCTTGAGGATGTTGAGGCGCGCCTCGTCCTCGTGCATGGCAGCGATCATGCGCTCGGTCAGCGCGTCGAACGACTCGCCGTTTTCGTTGGCGCGGTTGATGATCTTGTCGTCGATGTCGGTGATGTTGCGCACATAGGTCAGGTCATAGCCGCTGAAACGCAACCAGCGGGTCACCAGGTCGAAGGCAACCATGCTGCGGCCGTGGCCGATGTGGCAGTAGTCGTACACGGTCATGCCGCACACGTACATGCGCACCTTGTTGCCATCCAGCGGCTTGAAGACTTCTTTGGTCTTGCTGAGTGTGTTGTAGATCGTTAGCACGACAGCTCCTTAAACAGAATCACTGGCCCCACGAATCTCGCAAGGTCACGGTACGGTTGAATACCGGAGCACCAGGTTTGGAGTCCTTGATATCTGCGCAGAAGTAACCTTCGCGCTCGAACTGGAAACGGTCTTCCGGCTGTGCGTCGCCAAGCGATGGCTCGGCACGACAACCTGTGAGCACTTGCAGTGAGTCAGGGTTGATGTTGTCGAGGAAACTCGCGCTGTCTTCGGCCTTCTCAGGGTTCGGCGAGCGGAACAGACGATCATACAAACGCACTTCGCACTCGATGCTGGCGGCTGCCGGCACCCAGTGGACCACGCCCTTGACCTTGCGGCCTTCAGGGTTCTTGCCCAGGGTGTCCGGATCGTACGAGCAGCGCAGTTCGACGATGTTGCCATCGGCGTCCTTGATCGCTTCGTCCGCACGGATCACGTAGCTGCCGCGCAGGCGCACTTCGCCGTTCGGCTCCAGGCGCTTGTAGCCCTTGGGCGGCTCTTCCATGAAGTCATCGCGGTCGATGTAGATTTCGCGGGCGAACGGCAATTTGCGCACGCCCAGCTCTTCTTTCTGCGGATGACGCGGCAGCTCGAGGTTCTCGACCTGGCCTTCAGGGTAGTTGGTGATCACCACCTTCAACGGCCGCAGCACGCACATGGCGCGCGGGGCGTTGGCGTCGAGGTCCTGGCGGATGCTGAATTCCAGCATGCCGAAGTCGACCACACCGTCGGAACGGTTGGTGCCGACCATGTCGCAGAAGTTGCGGATCGACGCCGGGGTGTAGCCACGGCGACGGAAGCCCGACAGCGTGGACATACGCGGGTCATCCCAGCCATGCACGTGCTTTTCATCCACCAGTTGCTTGAGCTTGCGCTTGCTGGTGATGGTGTAGTTCAGGTTCAGGCGGCTGAACTCGTACTGACGCGGGTGCGCCGGCACCGGCAGGCTGTCCAGGAACCACTCGTACAGCGGGCGATGGCTTTCGAACTCCAGGGTGCAGATGGAGTGGGTGATGCCTTCGATGGCGTCCGACTGACCGTGGGTGAAGTCGTAGTTGGGGTAGATGCACCACTTGTCACCGGTCTGGTGGTGGTGGGCATGGCGGATGCGGTACATGATCGGGTCGCGCAGGTTCATGTTTGGCGAGGCCATGTCGATCTTGGCACGCAGCACGCGGGCGCCGTCCGGGAACTCACCGGCGCGCATACGGTTGAACCAGTCCAGGTTCTCTTCCACCGAACGGTCGCGGAACGGGCTGTTCTTGCCCGGCTCGGTCAGCGTGCCACGGTACTCCTTGGCCTGCTCCGGGGTCAGGTCGTCCACATAGGCCTTGCCGGCCTTGATCAGCTCGACAGCCCAGTCGAACAACTGGTCGAAATACTTGGAGGCATAGCGCACTTCACCGGACCATTCGAAGCCCAGCCACTTGATGTCGCTTTCAATGGCGTCGATGTATTCCTGGTCTTCCTTGGCCGGGTTGGTGTCGTCGAAACGCAGGTGCGTGACGCCACCGAACTCCTGGGCCAGGCCGAAGTTCACACAGATCGACTTGGCGTGACCAATGTGCAGGTAGCCGTTGGGCTCTGGCGGGAAGCGGGTGACGATCTGCGTATGCTTGCCCGAATCCAGGTCCGCCTGGATGATCGGGCGCAGGAAATTGACCGGGACGGCAGGTCCGGCCTTGGCATTCGAGGTAGGGTCGACAGTGGGCTTGCTCATAGGATCCTTGAACAGACAGGTTCGTGGCCGGGTCAGGCCAGATAAAACAAAGGGCTTATCATAGCCGAAGCTGTCAACCACCTGACAGAGCGCGGTCGAAAACTGCTGCTTTAATTGCTGCTTTAATGACAGGCGCGGTAAAAAACCACCTCGAAATTCCTGCAAGGCACGCTAAACTGCGCGTCTTGGCCCAAGCTTCGCCAAACCGGTCGTGGCTCCCAGGCGCCCAAACCCACGAATTCCCTGAAAAGAGTAGTGAACATGACTCAAGTCAAACTGACCACCAACCACGGTGACATCGTCATCGAGCTGAACGCCGACAAGGCGCCGATCACCGTCGCCAACTTCATCGAATACGTGAAAGCCGGCCACTACGAAAACACCGTTTTCCACCGTGTCATCGGCAACTTCATGATCCAGGGCGGCGGTTTCGAGCCTGGCATGAAAGAGAAGAAAGACAAGCGTCCAAGCATCCAGAACGAAGCGGACAACGGCCTTTCCAACGACAAGTACACCGTCGCCATGGCCCGTACCATGGAGCCGCATTCGGCCTCCGCGCAGTTCTTCATCAACGTCGCCGACAACGCCTTCCTCAACCACAGCGGCAAGAACGTGCAGGGTTGGGGCTACGCGGTGTTCGGTAAAGTCACCGAAGGCCAGGACGTTGTCGACAAGATCAAAGGCGTGTCCACCACCTCCAAGGCCGGTCACCAGGACGTTCCAGCCGAAGACGTGATCGTCGAGAAAGCCGAGATCGTTGGGTGATATTACTGATTTCAGATTTGCATCTGGAAGAGGAGCGCCCGGACATTACCCGGGCGTTTCTGGATCTGCTCCACGGCCGCGCCCGTGGCGCCCAGGCGTTGTACATTCTGGGGGACTTCTTCGAAGCCTGGATTGGCGACGATGGCATGACTGCCTTCCAGCGTTCCATCTGTGCGGCGTTGCGTGAACTGAGCGACAGCGGCACCCCGATTTTCATCATGCATGGCAACCGCGATTTCCTGATCGGCAAGGCGTTCTGCAAAGCGGCAGGCGCTACCTTGCTCAAGGACCCGAGTGTCGTGCAATTGTATGGCGAGCCTGTGCTGCTGATGCACGGCGACAGCCTCTGCACCCGCGACCTTGGCTATATGAAGCTGCGGCGCATCCTGCGTAACCCGATTGTGTTGTTTATCCTGCGCCACCTGCCCCTGGGCACGCGCCACAAACTGGCGCGCAAACTACGCAACGAAAGCTCTGCTCAAGTGCGCATGAAGGCCAACGACATTGTCGATGTCACGCCTGAAGAAGTGCCGCGAGTAATGCAGCAGTTCGGCGTGCGCACCCTGGTCCACGGCCATACGCACCGCCCTGCGATCCATAAGTTGCAGATCGGCGACCAGGCGGCCAAGCGCATTGTGCTGGGGGACTGGGACAAGCAAGGGTGGGCGCTGCAGGTGGATGAGCAAGGCTTTCAACTGGCGGCGTTTGATTTCGTCAACCCGCAGTTGGCGTTGCCTGGCGCCTAAACCTCTGACACAACACCGATCAACCTGTGGGAGCTGGCTTGCCTGCGATAGCATCACCTCGGTGCATCTGATACACCGAGGTGTCGGCATCGCAGGCAAGCCAGCTCCCACAGGGACCGCGCTGACCTTATGATCAGTGCCCCGCAGCCGCCGGCCCTGCCTTTGCCGTGAACGGTGGCTTGGCCAGCCACACCAGCAACATCAAGCCCATGAACATCCACCCCAGCAACGTGAAGTAATCCACGGTGGACATCATGTACGCCTGGCTGGTGAGAATCTGGTCCAGCTGTGTGTACGCCTTCTGCCCTGCCCCGCCCAGCGCCTGCAACGCATCCCGGGTGGCCGAGTCGTAGGTGGTCATGTTCTCGCTCATGTAGGCATGGTGCTGATCCGCCCGGCGAATCCAGATCCAGGTGGTCAGCGAGGCCGCGAAGCTGCCGCCCAGGGTACGTAGAAAGGTCGCCAGCCCCGCGCCGTCGGCAATCTGGTGCGGCGGCAGGTCGGACATCAGGATGCTCAAGGTCGGCATGAAGAACAGCGCCACGCCGATGCCCATGAACAGCTGCACCATGGCGATATGGGTAAAGTCCACTTCGTTGGTGAAACCGGCGCGCATAAAGCAGCTCAGGCCAATCGCCAGGAACGCCAGGCCTGCCAGCAAGCGCAGGTCGAACTTGTGCGCGTACTTGCCCACGAATGGCGACATCAGCACCGGCAAAATGCCGATGGGCGCCACCGCCAGCCCGGCCCAGGTGGCGGTATAGCCCATCTGGGTTTGCAGCCACTGCGGCAGGATCAGGTTGATGCCGAAAAAGCCCGCATACCCCAGGATCAACACGATGGTGCCGATACGGAAATTACGGTATGCGAACAGCCGCAGGTTGACCACCGGGTGCTTGTCGGTCATCTCCCAAATGATGAACACCGCCAGGGCGATCACCGAAATGGCCGCACCGATGATGATGAAGTTGGATTCGAACCAGTCCAGGTCATTGCCCTTGTCGAGGATGATCTGCAAGGCACCGACCCCGACGATCAGGCTCAACAACCCGACGTAATCCATAGGCTGGTAGCTGGTGACCACCGGGCGTTTCTTCAACTGCGAGCGCACCACCATCACCGCGAAGATACCGATGGGCACGTTGATGAAAAAGATCCACGGCCAGCTGTAGCTGTCAGTAATCCAGCCGCCGAGGATAGGGCCTGCAATCGGTGCCACCACCGTGACCATCGCCAATAACGCCAGGGCCATGCCGCGCCTGGCCGGTGGGTAGACCGCGATCAACAGCGTCTGGGTCATTGGGTACAACGGCCCGGCGACCAAACCTTGCAGCACGCGAAAGCCGATCAACTCGGGCATCGAGGTGGAAATCCCGCACAGGAACGAGGCCAGCACAAACAGGATGGTCGCCCACAGAAACAGCTTCACCTCGCCAAAGCGCCGGCTCAACCAGCCGGTGAGCGGCAACGCGATGGCGTTGCTTACGGCAAACGAAGTGATCACCCAGGTGCCCTGCTCCGAACTCACGCCCAGGTTGCCGGAAATGGTCGGCAAGGCCACGTTGGCGATGGTGGTGTCGAGCACCTGCATAAAGGTCGCCAGCGACAGGCCAATAGTGGCCATCAACAGGCTGGGTGGCGTGAACGAGGCGTTATTGCTCATCAGCGTTGCGCAGCCTTGGGAGCGGCGACGCTGTTGTCATGAATCAACTGATTGATCATGGCATCCGCTTCGGCCAATTGACGGTCATACACGTTGGTGGTGAACGAGGCTTTTTGCGGCGCCTGTTGCGCCAGCACCGGGCCGCTCTGGTCGTGCAGGTCTACGTTGACCACGGTACTCAACCCCACCCGCAGCGGGTGCTTGGCCAGCTCTTCGGCGTTGATATGGATGCGCACCGGTACCCGCTGCACGATCTTGATCCAGTTGCCGGTGGCGTTCTGTGCCGGTAGCAAAGCGAACGCGCTGCCGGTGCCGGCGCCGAGGCTGTCGACGGTGCCGCTGTACTTCACGTCGCTGCCGTAGATGTCCGACTCGATATCCACCGGCTGGCCGATGCGCATATCCCGCAGTTGGGTTTCCTTGAAGTTGGCGTCGATCCACAGCTGGTCCAGCGGGATCACCGCCATCAGCGCGGTGCCCGGTTGAACACGCTGGCCCAGTTGTACGGTGCGCTTGGCTACATAGCCGGTGACCGGCGCAATCAGGGTGCTGCGCGCATTGGTCAGGTAGGCCTGACGCAGTTGTGCAGCGGCGGCTTGCACGTCGGGGTGGGACGAAATCACCGTGTCATCCACCAGGGCATTGGTGGTTTTGAGTTGTTGCTCAAGGTTGGTCAAGGCGTTCCTGGCGGCGGTCAGGCTGTCGCGAGCGTGGGACAGTTCTTCCTGGGAGATCGCGCCGCCCTGGGCCAGGGTCTTACGCCGGTTGTAGTTGTCCTGAGCCGTTTGCACATCGGCCTTCTGCGCATTGACCTGGGCTTTCATGCCGTCGACATTGCTGTACAACCCGCGCACCTGGCGCACAGTGCGAGCCAGGTTGGCCTGGGCACTTTGCAGGCCGACGGCAGCATCGTTGGGGTCGAAATTGATCAGCACCTGGCCTTCATGCACCAGGTCGCCATCGTCGGCGCCGATGCTGACCACGGTGCCGGTGACCAGTGGGGTGATTTCCACCACGTTGCCGTTCACGTAGGCATCGTCGGTGCTCTCATTGAAGCGCCCGTAGAACTCATACCAGGCCCACACGCCGACCACACCGAGGATGACGATCAGCGCCAGGCCGATGAGCATGACTTTGCGTTTGCGTGGGTTGTTGTCTTTAGGTTGTTCAGTTGCGTTGTTGCTGTCGGCAGTGGCCATGACAAATACCTCAAATTATTCCGTGCGTGTGGCGGGGGTGGTCGCGGCCACGTTGCTGGCGTTGTATCCGCCACCCAGGGCCTGCATCAGTTGAATCGACAGATCGATCTGCGCCGCCTTCAGGGTCGCCAGCTGACGCTGGGCCTGCAGCAGTTGCTGCTCGATACTGAGCACATCCAGGTAGTTTCCGATGCCTGAGCTGTAGCGTTGCACCCCGGTGTCGTAGGACTGCTGGGCAATGTCGGCGGCATGTTGCTGGGCCTGGATCTGGCGGCCGGTGTCGCGCAGCTGCGAAAGGCTGTTGCCGATATCACCCAGGGCTTGCACCAGCGTTTTGTTGTACTGGGCCACGGCCAGGTCGTAGTCGGCGTCGCGGGCGTCAAGGTCGGCGCGCAGGCGGCCACCATCAAAAATCGGCAGCGAAATCGTCGGCGCAATATTGAAGAAGCGGCTGGCCGAACCGAACATCGCATCGCCCAGCAACGACTCGGCGCCTGCGCTCGCGCTCAGGTTGAGGTTGGGGTAGAAGCGGGTTTTGCTCGCGTCGATGTTCTTGCTCGCCGCCTCCACTCGCCAGCGTGCGGCCACCAGGTCGGGACGACGGCCGAGCAGCTCGGCGGGCAATACCGAAGGCACGGCGATAGCGCTGGGTTTGAGCACCGTCGGGCGCGCCAACTCGTCGCCACGGTCCGGGCCTTTGCCGAGCAATACGGCGAGGGCGATCTTGGCGCTTTGCAGTTGTTTTTCCGCGTCGATCAGTTGCGACTGGGAGCTGGCTTCCAGGCTCTCGGTCTGCTGGTACTGGTATTCGCTGTCGATGCCGGAACTCAGGCGGCGCTTGCTCAGGTCGAGCATCTGGCGGGTGCGCTTGAGGTCATCGACGGCCAGGTCACGCACGATATGCGCCTGGCCCAGGTCGCTGTAGGCTTTGGCCACGTTGGCCGCCAGGGTCAGGCGCGCGGCCTGCTGGTCGACTTCGGCGGCGCGGGCCTGGCCCAACGCGGCTTCCCAGGCGGCGCGCTGGCCGCCCCACAAGTCAAAGTTGTAGTTGAAGCTGGCGCCGATGTTGCGCACCGTCGAATAGGCATCGCCCTGGCCACGTGGGTCCTGGTCCTTGGCCAAGCGCGAGCGGCTTACACCGGCGCTGGCATCCACGGTCGGCATACGCGCGGCGTTGGCGGCATAGGCGGCGGCTTCGGCCTGGTGGGCACGGGCGTCGGCGACTTGCATGTCGGGGCTGTTTTGCAGGGCTTCCTGGATCAGGCCGTCAAGCTGTGGGTCGCCCAGGCTTTTCCACCAGTCGGCGGCCGGCCAGGCGGCGCTCGACAGCGTCACGCCGCTGAGGGATTTGCCGGTTTGCAGGGTGTTGGCGTCCAGTCGCTGACCCTGGGTGTCGAGGCCGCTGTAGTTGGCGCAACCGGCCAACGTCATCGCCGCCAGCACCAGGCTGAATGCGCGTGTGTTCATGATCTACCTACCCGCTGGATCGTGATGGGGTCACCCGCAGCGATCAGTATCTTCTTCAGGATCCGCTCCAGGGTTTCCAACTCGCCCGGTTCAAGCGCGCCGGCCAGTTGGTTGAGGGCCTGGGCGCCGATGTGCGGGAGCATGTCCGCCAGGCGCTGGCCCTCGGCAGTCAGCACCAGCTGCACCTGGCGTCGGTCCAGCTCGGAGCGCTTGCGGCTGAGCAGGTCTTTTTGCTCCAGCCGGTCGAGCATCCGCGTCATCGAACCGCTATCGAGTGACAGGTTGCGGCACAGCTCGGCCGGGGTGTCTACACCGAACTGGGCCATGATGATCAACACCTTGAACTGCGCGGCGGTGATGCCGTGGGGTTCCATATGGGTGTCGATGATGCGGTCCTTGAGGATCGCGGCGCGGCCCAGCAACAGGCCGAGATGGCAGTTGTGGAAGTTGTCAGGGGTGAAGTGAGGCATCGAAAGTCACCTTATTACTGCCTAGGCAGTGAATGTGTGACGAGATATTACTGCTTAGGCAGCGAATGTCAAATGGAATAATTAGGTTGCTTGGTAGTTGACCGAAGGCTGGAGTGAAATGAAAACCAATGTGGGAGCAAGCCCCCTCCCACATTTTTTACCGCGTACCGATCAGAAATCGCGCTTGTAGAAGATATCCAGAGAACTGGCTACGCCCGTAGCGACTTCCAGGTACACCTTCTTGCTCAACAAGTAGCGCAGCGCAATGGTGTTAGCCGGTTCAAACACCCCGACCCCATAACGCAGGCTGAGTTTCTCGTTGATCTTGCCGCTGGCTACCACGGCGGTGCTGTTACCGGTGCCCTGGGTGTCGAGGTCGAAGTCCTGGATACCCAGCTTGTTGGCGATATCCGAGGTCACGCCGGCACTGCCCATCAAGCCCAGGCCGAGAGCGGCTTCGGCGAGCATGTTGTTGTCTTCGCCGGTGTTGGTGCGCGAACGGCCCAACACCAGATACGACAGCGCATCCTCTTGAGCCATGGCCGGCTCGGAGAAAATCTGCGTGGCCGGCTGCTCGGCGCTGCCGCTCAGGCGAATACCGGCAGTCACGGTGCGTGACGATTCGACCACTACGCGCACGGCTTCGATATCCAGAAACGGTTGATCCAGCGGCCCGGCAAACAACAGCCGTGCGCGGCGCACGTTGAGGCGCTGGCCGTAGGCACGGTAACGGCCGTCGTTGAGCCACAGCTCGCCACGAGTATCCATGTTGTCGCCGATATGCACATGGCCCTGGACCTTGGCGGTCAGGCCGAAGCCGGCGAAGTTGAGCTGGTCTTCGCCCACCTCCACGTCGATATCCATGGCCATCGCCATCGGCGCTTTGCCCTCTTCGGTCTGGCTGCCGATGATCACCGTGTCGTCAGAGACCTTGACCGTCGAAGGCGGCAGCTCGCGCACGGTGATATCACCACGGGGAATGTGAACCTTGCCGGCAATCGCCAGTTTGTCGTCCTTGAGGCTGATCTTCAGGTCGGGCGCCACTTCCAGCTTGGCGTAGGGTTCTACGGTGACCGGCAGTTGCGAGCCCTTGAGGCTGAGGTCGACCACCAGGGCCCGGCCCCAGTCGATCTGGCCCGTGAGGCTGCCCTGCCCGGCCTTGCCGCTGCGCCAGCCACCGTTGAGCTGCACGCTTTCACCGGCGATCTGCGCCCGCAGGTTCAAGCCCTCAAGACTGATGGGCAACTCGGGTCCGGAGACTTCACCGTCCACCAAGTTCAGGTTGCCGTTGACCAGAGGCGCTAGCAAACCGCCGGAGATACGCCCGCTGCCGTTGAGCTTGCCGGTGAGTTTTTCCACCATCGGCACAAACGGCCGCGCCACGGCGAGGTCCAGGCCCGTGAGGCTGAAATTGCCGGTGATCGGCTTGTTGTTCGGCAGCGGATTTATCTGCGCCTGCAACAACAACTCGCCAAGCTTGCCGCCACGGAAATTCAGCTGGGTGTCGATACGCTTGGGGTTGAGGGTGGTTTCCAGCTTCAGGGTGTCGTAGGGGAAATCCAGCCACTGGCCCTTGTCGCGCACGCGCAAGGTGCCGCCGCTGGCATCTACCGCCACTACGCCCTTGGGCCCGCTTTCCGGCAAATCGAGCTGTACGTCAGCATTGAGCTTGCCCTGCCAGGCGAAGTCTTTGGGCAAAAAGGCCGCAAGGCTGTCGATGGGGAATTGCTTGAGGTGGTAACGCAGCTTCGGTTCGGGCATCAGGCGCTGGTCTTCGCCGCACAGGCTGGCGGGCCCGGAAACCCAGCAGTGCGCACCGAAGGTCAGCTTGCCATCGGCCAGGCGCTCGATTTTCGCCGGGGCTTGCAGCCGCCAGTCCTGGCCGCCGGCTTGTACATCACCGCTGGCCAGGCGCCCGCGCCAGTTGTTTTTATCGAGGTTGCCATCCAATGCCAGGGCCAGTTTGACCAGGGGGCCGGCCAGGTCCAGTTGGACCTTTTGGTTCTTGATATCGCCCTGGGCGCTGGCGGTCAGGTTGCCGACCTGGGTTTCGCCGGCGTAGATGCCGCTGGCCTTGAGGTCGAGCTTGGCGCGTTGGGCGCTATCGAGGCTGGCGTCGAGGTTGAGGGCTTGCAGGCGATTGTCGGCAAATGCGAGTTGCTGGCCCTTGAGGTCGAGTTTGCCTTGCGGCGCCTTCAAGGTGCCGGCCACATCGACACGCCCATTGATTTGCCCGCGCAGTTGCGGCCAGAGCTGGGCCAGGCGCGTCAGCTTGATGTCGATCTGCCCGGCCAGGCGTTGTTGCAGGCTGCCACTGCCGTTGATGCGGTTGTCACCCAGGCGGATGTCCAGGTTGGCGAGGGTCCATTGTTCGCCTGCACCTTCGGCCTTGGCCACCAGCACAGCGGTTTGCCCGCGCAGGCGGCCCTTGAGGTCAAGGTCGGCGTTGAGCTTGAGTTGTTCATTTTTGAACTCGCCTTTGCTGCGCAGCGGTCCGGCCAGGGTGCCGGGTAACTCGGCCACCCAGTACGCCGGGTTCAACGCCGACAGGTCCAGCGCGGTGTCCCAGGCAATACCGTCGGCAAATTGCAGGTTCAGGTGGCCTTCGGCCTTGCCCTGACCGGCCGTCAGTTTCAACTCGGGCAGGAAGACCTGCTTGAGGTCGCCACTGAAGGGGGTGACCACATTGAACTTACCCGCCGGGCCATCAAGGTCGGCCTTGAGATTGCCCAGGTAATTGCCGTCCTTATAGGAGATTTCACCATTGAAGGTACGCAATGCCACTTGTGGCTCGTCGATGACGGGATAGAGGCGATGCCAGGGGAAGTCCAGCCAGTCGATTTTGGCGTCAGCACTGAAGCCTTGTTGCCAATCCAGGTTGGCACTGAGCTTGAGGCTTTGCTGGTCACCGGCATTCAGGTCCAGGCCGGCAATCTGCGCGCCCTTGGCATCGACCTTGCCTTGCAGGAGTAAATCCACCGGGCCTTTTTCCGCTGGCAGCACGGCCTTGCCCAGCAACTGGTAGCCATCTTTCAGGTTGCCCTTGGCGCTCAAGTCCAACTGGTTGAGTTGCAAGGTGTCAGGCAGGTCGGCGCTGGGCTTGAACGCCTCGGAGGTGATGTGCAACTGCGCCGGCAGATTTTCGGCCAGGGGTTGCAGCTCGCCTTTGAGCTTGGCCGGCAGGTAGCCGCTGCTGTCGGCGTCGAGATTGAGGGTCTTGAGCAGGTCGCCGTCGAGCTTGAGCGCGACGCTCCAGGGTGCACCGCCTGGGGCGTAGGGCAGGCTCAGGTTGCCGGTGGCATTCAGCGGCCAATCGCCGGTAGGTTGCAGCAGGCCGGCAAGGTCGAGCACCAGGTCATCGCGCTGCAAATGTACCGAGTCAATCTGCATGCCAGCGGTGGTCCAGTGCGCCGCCAGTTGCAGGCCCTTGAGTTCTTCGCTGCCGTTGAACAGCAGGCTACCGATGCGAACGTCGCCCAGTTGGATGGCAACCGGCAGTTTCAGGTCGGGGAGTTGAATCGGCCCGCTGCTGCTCTCTTCGGCACTGGGGGCAAATTCCAGGCTGACCTGTTCCACGTCCAGTCGGTTGATACACAGGGTCATGCGCAACAGACAGCCGGGCGACCAGTCAAACGTCGGCGCATTCAGCTCGACGCGGCTGCCGTCCTGCCGCCACAGCAGATGACCGGCACTCCACTGCCCGCCCAGGCGGCCCTGGAAATTCTCCACGCTCAAACCTGGCACCTGGCCCAAGGCCCAGCGACTGCCCGCCTGGGTGCCAAGCACTGACCACAGCGCCAACAACAGCAACACGAGGATGGCGACCAGCACCAGCCCCGCTATCTTAAAACCACGCATCACAGCTCAGGCCCCATGGAAAAGTGCAAGCGAACGCCGCCCGGATCTTCGAGGGCATGGGCCAGGTCGAGGCGGATCGGCCCCACCGGCGAAACCCAGCGCACGCCGACGCCGACGCCGGTTTTCAGGCTCGGCAGGTCCAGGTTGTTGAACGAGTTACCCTGGTCGATGAAGGTCGCGATCCGCCATTTATCGGTGATGGAGTATTGATACTCGGCACTCAAGGCCACCATGTAGCGACCACCGATACGGTCGCCACGATCGTTCTCGGGCGACAGGGTCTGGTACTCGTAGCCGCGCACGCTCTGGTCGCCACCAGCAAAGAAGCGCAACGACGGCGGCACGGATTTGTAGCCGTTGGTGGCACTGCCGCCAAATTGTGCGCGCCCCAGAAAACGGTGGTTGTCCCACAAGGTGGTCAGGCCCTTGATCGTGGCCGTGCCGTAAAGCAGGTTGGTGTCAGACCCCAGGCCCTCTTTGGCGACCTTGGTGTCGAACATCAGGCGATAGCCATGGTGCGGGTCGATACGGTTGTCGCTGCGCAGGTAGGAATAACTGACCCCCGGCATCAACAGGTTACTCAGCCCCGAGTCATTGCCCAGGCGGTATTCCTCACGCTGGTACTTGAGGGAAATCACCCGCGTCCAGCCGCTGGGCAACTTGCTGTGCCATTCAGGACCGACGGTAAGCAGCTTGCTCAAGGTGTCGGTGTTGGCGATCTCTTCATTCTGATAGCCACCGGCAAAGCGCAATTTGTCGGTAAGCGGCGGGTCCAGCGGTATGTCATACCACAGGCCGACGTTCTGCCGCGGCGCCGACAATTCGGCTTCCCAACCGTAACTGTGGCCCTGGGGGTTGACCCAATGCCGCGTCCAGTTGGCTTTGCCCCGTGGGCCGACGTCGGTGGAGTAACCCAGGCCGAGGCCCATGGTGCGGGGCTTGCGGGTTTCCAATTGCACGGCGACGGGGATTACGTCGTTGGTCGCGGCGGTGGGGCTGGCGTCTACGCGCACGCCTTCGAAGAAGCCGCTAGCTTGCAGGTTCTGGTTGAGTTCGGCGACCAGCTCGGAGTCGTACGGCGTGCCACTGTCAAAGGGCACCATGCGTTGCAACAGTTCTTCATCAAACGGCGTGTCGCCGCTGAAGCTGACCTTGCCCATGCTGTAGCGCGGGCCGCTGTCGTAAATGAGTTCGATGTCGGCCACACCCGCTTGAGGGTCAACCGCGAGCTTCTGGCTAGTGAAGCGCCCGCTGAAAAAGCCGTAGCGTGACGCCTGGTTCTGGATCAGGCGCTTGGCGTCTTCGTAATGACCGTGATTGAGCACGGCACCGGGCTTGAGGTCGTCGCTGGCGGGTACGCGAAAGGCCTTGAGGCTCGCGGCCTGGCCATCGACCCGAATAGTCACGTCGCGCAAATGTACCGGTTCGCCGGGGTCGATGGTGAGGGTCAGGCGCGGGTTCTTGCCGCCCTTCACCTCGCTGGCGATTTGTGGCTGATAGAAGCCCAGTGCCTGCGCGGCTTTGCGCGCCTGCTCCTCGGCGCCACGGCTGAACCGCAGCAAGGCTTCTTCGTCACGATCGCCGACCCCGCCGATATAGCCTTCGATGTTGGCTTTCAGCGCGTCGTTTGAGGGTTTGATCCGCACGTCCAGTTCACTTTGCGCCAATGCGCCGCAGCTTGTGAACAGCAGAATCAAGCCGCTGGTAAATCTTCCTGGATACTTCATAGGCGCGGATGCTACACGAGCTAGGGAGGGACTTTGAACTCGGATTTGTCTGAATAATTCTGTCCTAAGACGTTGCAGGATGTAACGCCTGGGGATTGGGATGGAAAAACACATGTTCCAGCACCGGCCCTACGGCGACTTCACCGATCTCCTCATAGCCTTGGCGCTTGTAGAAATCCAGGTAACGGGAGTTGCCGGTGTCGAGCACCACGCCTGAGGAATGCGGATCGTCGGCGCACCAATTGTGTACTGCTTCAAGCAGTTGCTCACCATGATGCTGGCCCTGGAACTGCGGGTGAATGCCCAGCAGCGGCAGCACATGCACAGCCTCGCTGGGCAGGCACGCCAGTACGGCCTGATGATATTCCAGGTAGCGTCGCGTACCGCGCACGCCGGTGCTCAGCCACATGCGGATCTGCCAGGCCCAGCTCTCGGTGATGCCCAGGCGTCGTTGCGGCGGCGCGATCAGGGCGATACCGATCAGCCGGTCGTTGACGAACAGGCCGATGGCGGGAAGTTTCTGAAAAAAGTGCTGCTTGACCAATTCGCGCACGGTGGCGCGCACCCGCTGCTCGTAACCCGGCCGTTCGGCTTCGAAGATATAGGCGAAGGTCGGTTCATGGCGATACGCCTGGTAAAGCAGGGATCGCGCTTCACGGGAATAACCGCTATTGAGCAGGCGGATTTCGGCAGTGGCCGTCGAAGTGTCTGGCATAACAGTCAATCTCCCTGGGCGCCACTCAAACATGGCGTTCTTATGGGTACGAACCTGCGCAGCTCCAGTCGTTCCCAGACATTAGCAGCGCATTCACCCTACCGCCACGCTGGCCCCCGTCCGACTTGTCGGCTAGCATCGCCCTTTTGCCAGACTGGACTGCCGACCATGAAAATCGTCTCCTTCAATATCAACGGGCTGCGTGCTCGCCCTCATCAGCTGGCGGCGCTGATTGAAAAGCATCAACCTGACGTGATCGGCCTGCAGGAAACCAAGGTTCACGATGATCAGTTCCCGCTGGCCGAAGTGCAGGCTTTGGGTTATCACGTGTACTACCACGGGCAGAAAGGCCATTACGGCGTGGCCCTGCTCTCGCGCCAGCCGGCCTTGAGCCTGCACAAAGGTTTTGCCAGCGATGAAGAAGACGCCCAGCGTCGTTTTATCTGGGGCACCTTCGCCGATGAAAACGGTCACCCGGTGACCATCATGAACGGCTACTTCCCCCAGGGCGAAAGCCGCGACCACCCCACCAAGTTCCCGGCCAAGCAGCGCTTCTATGAAGACTTGCAGCACCTGCTGGAAAGCCAGTTCAGCAATGACCAGGCGCTGGTGGTGATGGGCGACGTGAACATTTCCCCGCAAGACTGCGACATCGGTATCGGCGCCGATAACGCCAAGCGCTGGTTGAAAACCGGCAAGTGCAGCTTCCTGCCGGAAGAGCGCGAGTGGATGGAGCGCCTGAAGAACTGGGGCCTGGTGGACAGCTTCCGCCACCTCAACCCGGACGTGAACGACCGTTTCAGCTGGTTCGACTATCGCAGCCGTGGGTTTGAGGATGAGCCCAAGCGCGGGCTGCGCATTGACGTGATCATGGCGTCCACCGGGCTGGTGCCACGGGTCAAGGATGCCGGGGTGGATTACGATTTGCGTGGCTTGGAGAAGCCGTCGGACCATGCACCGATCTGGTTGGAACTGAGCTGATAGCAAGCCTGGTGAAGATCTAAATGTGGGAGGGGCGGTGCGACGCATCAGTCACATTGCTGCAACCCAACTGACTTAATCTCGCGGCACTTCCTTTGGCTTGAGAAGGTGCCGGCATGATGCTGCGCGTTCTGTTCCTGTGTATTGCGATCACCCTCCCTGCCGTGGCAGCCCCTCTTCCCATTCCCGGCCAAGGTCCTGCCCTGCGCATCCAGGGCTCCAACACCATCGGCGCGGCACTCGGCCCGGCGTTGGTCATGGGTTTGATGGAGCATCAAGGCTTACGGGATGTACGCAGCGAACCGGGCGCCGGGGCAAACGAACAGAGCGTGGTCGGCACGACGCGCCAAGGCAAGACGGTGACCATCGAAGTCGCGGCCCACGGTTCCAGCACCGGCTTTGCCGCGCTGAAAAATACCCGCGCTGACCTCGCCGCCGCGTCCCGCCCGATCAAGGACGGCGAACTGGTGGACCTTGAACCTCTGGGTGACCTGAAAAGCCCCGATGCCGAACAGGTCATCGCCATTGATGGCCTGGCGATCATTGTTAACCCACGCAACCCACTCAATACTCTTGACACCGAGCAGTTGGCCCAGATCTTCAACGGCGAAGTCAGCACCTGGGAGGCATTGGGCGGGAGTGGCGGTGCCATTCATTTATATGCCCGTGATGATCAGTCCGGCACCTACGACACCTTCAGGGAACTGGTGTTGAGCCGACGTCAGCAGCCGCTCGCGCCGTCAGCCAAACGTTTCGAATCCAGCGAACAGCTGTCCGATGCCGTCAGCCAGGATCCCCAGGGTATCGGCTTTATCGGCCTGCCCTATGTGCGTCAGGCCAAAGCAGTGGCGATTGCCGATGGTGACTCGCAACCGATGTTGCCGCTGACCAGCCTCATCGCCACCGAAGATTACCCGCTGTCGCGACGGCTGTTCTTTTATCTGCCGCCCTCCTCCCGCAATCCGTGGGCCAAGGCGTTGGTGGACTTTACCCAATCCAGTAAAGGCCAGGCGATTGTAGCGGCCAATGGGTTTATCGCCCAGCAGGTGCAGGCGATCGGCGTGACACCTCGCCCGTCAATGCCTGACGACTACCAGGCCATCGCCCGCGACGCTCAGCGCCTGACGGTAAATTTTCGCTTCGAAGAGGGTAGCGCCAGCCTCGACAACAAGGCACGCCAGGATTTGCAGCGGGTGGTGGCCTATATCAAAAGCCACGGCAAGCTGAACAAGCAGGTCACGCTGGTGGGCTTTGGCGATACCAAGAACGATCCGCAACGTGCGGCGTTGCTGTCGAAGTTACGGGCGATGGCGGTGCGCCGCGAGCTGGCCAAGAGCGGCGTGGTGCTCAAGGATATTCGCGGGTTTGGCGCGCAGATGCCGGTGGCGGCGAATACCGCAGACGAAGGTAGGATCAAGAATCGGCGGGTGGAGGTTTGGGTGTACTGAAGCTTGAGTTGGTGTTGTTCAATCTGGCCTCTATCGGGAGCAAGCCCCCTCCCACATTTGGATTTGTGAATACAGTCAAATGTGGGAGGGGGCTTGCTCCCGATAGAGGCGACGCGGTGCTACTGCCCGCCGCGCATCATCTCCCGCGGCACATACTTGCCAATCTCGAACTTGCCGATCGCCGCGCGGTGCACTTCGTCCGGGCCATCCGCCAGGCGCAGGGTACGTTGCATGGCGTACATATAAGCCAGCGGAAAATCATTGGAAACCCCGGCGCCGCCATGGATCTGGATCGCACGGTCGATCACCTTCAAGGCCACATTCGGCGCCACCACCTTGATCTGGGCGATTTCGCTTTTCGCCACTTTATTGCCCACGGTGTCCATCATATACGCCGCTTTCAGGGTCAGCAGGCGCGCCATGTCGATTTCCATGCGTGAGTCGGCAATCTTGTCGATATTGCCGCCCAAACGGGCCAGCGGCTTGCCGAACGCGGTGCGGCTGACCGAGCGTTTGCACATCAATTCCAGGGCACGCTCAGCCATGCCGATGGAGCGCATGCAGTGGTGGATACGGCCCGGGCCAAGGCGCCCCTGGGCGATTTCGAAGCCACGACCTTCCCCCAGCAAGACGTTCTCATACGGCACGCGCACGTTGTCGAACAGCACCTCGGCGTGGCCATGGGGGGCATCGTCGTAGCCGAACACCGGCAACGGGCGCACGATTTTCACGCCGGGGGTGTCTACCGGCACCAGAATCATCGAGTGCTGCTGATGGCGCGGCGCATCCGGGTTGCTCAAGCCCATGAAGATCAGGATTTTGCAACGCGGATCACAGCCGCCGGAGGTCCACCATTTCTTGCCGTTGATCACCCACTCATCGCCCTGGCGTTCGGCGCGGGCGGCCATGTTGGTGGCATCCGAGGAGGCAACATCGGGCTCGGTCATGGCGAAGGCCGAGCGGATTTCGCCACGCAACAGCGGTTCGAGCCAGCGTTGTTTCTGCTCTTCGTTGGCGTAGCGCACCAGCACTTCCATATTGCCGGTGTCGGGAGCGGAGCAGTTGAACGGCTCCGGGCCCAATAACGAACGCCCCATGATTTCAGCGAGCGGCGCGTATTCAAGGTTGGTCAACCCAGCGCCCAGCTCGGATTCCGGCAGGAACAGGTTCCACAAACCCTCGGCTTTAGCCTTGGCCTTGAGTTCTTCCATGATGGCCGTGGGCTGCCAGCGATCACCTTCGCTGACCTGGCGTTCGAACACCGGCTCGGCCGGATAGACGTATGCGTCCATGAACGCAGTGACGCGCTCACGCAGTTCCTGAACCTTGGGCGAATAGGCGAAATCCATGAGCAGCTCCCTTCTTTGAGAGGTTGTTTAGGTCATGTATTCGATGCTAGAACAGCGCTGATAATTTACCTAGCCTATTCTCGGCGTGTATTAACATTCATCACCGATATATGATCGGCGCATGGACACTCACAATAAGAGCGCAACGAAATGAATTTGAGCAAGGTCGACCTCAACCTCTTCATCGTCTTTGATGCGATCTATACCGAAGCCAACCTGACCCGCGCCGGGCAGATCGTCGGCATCACCCAGCCAGCGGTGTCCAACGCCCTGGCACGTCTGCGCGAAACCTTCAACGACCCGCTGTTTGTACGCACCGCCCAAGGTATGGTGCCCACACCGATGGCGCAGAACATCATCGGCCCGGTGCGCAATGCGCTGTCGTTGCTGCGGGTGTCGGTGCAGGAAAGCCGGATTTTCAATCCCCAGCAGGCCGCCAAGACGTACCGCATCAGCATGACCGACCTCACTGAAGCGGTGATTCTGCCGCTATTGTTCCAGCGCCTGCGCCGCCTGGCGCCGACCGTGGTGATCGAGAGTTTCCTGTCCAAGCGCCGTGAGACCACCAAGGAACTGGCCGCCGGGCGCCTGGATTTTGCCGTGGATGCGCCGCTCAACACCGACCCGCAGGTGCGCCATGTCAAATTGATGGAAGACCGCTACGTGTGCGCCATGCGCAAGGGTCACCCCATGGCAGGCAAGGACAAATTCAGCCTGGATGACTACCTGTCATTGACCCACATCCATATCTCCAGCCGTCGCAATGGCTTGGGCCATGTGGACCTGGCGCTGGGCAAAATGGGCATCCAACGCAAGATCGCCCTGCGCTCGCAGCACTACCTGATGGCTTCGCAAGTGTTGCAGCAGACCGACATGGTCATGACCGTGCCCGAACGCTTCGCTCGTCGCCATGAACTGCACTGGTTCAACCTGCCGGTCAACGACGTACCCCCGGTGGAAACCCACCTGTACTGGCATGAAAGCACCGACCAGGACCCGGCAAACCGCTGGATGCGTGAGCAGATGATCGAGTTGTGCCAGCAAGTCACCGCCCACGAAAAGAAGCTCGACAAACAGCAATCCTAAGGTTCAAGAATACCCATTGTGCGAGGGGGCTTGCCCCCGATGGCACGCGCAGAGCCCCTTGACGTTCACGTCAACCTGCAATTAGCTTAGCGCCAAGCCTTTCTTGAGCACCGCCATGAGCACCACCTACAGCATCTCCGACCTCGCCCGCGAGCTCGACATCACCACCCGCGCCATTCGCTTCTATGAAGAACAAGGCCTGCTGGCCCCGGAACGTCGGGGCCAGGAGCGTATCTACTCGGCGCGGGACAAAGTCAGCCTCAAGCTGATCCTGCGGGGCAAGCGCATCGGCTTTTCCCTGGCCGAATGCCGCGAACTGATCGAACTCTACGACCCCAGCGGCGGTAACCAGATCCAGCTCAACAGCATGTTGGCGAAGATCGCCGAACGCCGCGAACAGTTGGAACAGCAACTGCTGGATATCGAACAAATGAAGCTGGAACTGGACACCGCTGAAGAGCGCTGCACCCAGGCCCTTGCGCACACCATGAGCCAGGCCGGCCATTAACCAGAAGGTAACTGCCATGTCCCTCCCCTCTTACGTGCGCCTGGTGGAAGTCGGCCCACGCGACGGTTTGCAGAACGAAGCCCAGCCCATCAGCGTGGCGGACAAAGTCCAGCTGGTAGACGCGTTGAGCGAAGCTGGCTTGAGCTATATCGAAGTCGGCAGTTTTGTCTCGCCCAAATGGGTGCCGCAGATGGCCGGTTCGGCTGAGGTATTCGCGCAGATCCAGCGCAAGCCCGGCGTGACCTACGGTGCACTGGCGCCGAACCTGCGCGGGTTTGAGGATGCGCTGGCGGCCGGGGTCAAGGAAGTTGCGGTGTTTGCCGCGGCGTCCGAAGCTTTTTCCCAGCGCAATATCAACTGCTCCATCAGCGAAAGCCTGGAGCGATTCGCGCCGATCATGGCCGCGGCCAAACAGCACGGCATCAGCGTGCGCGGGTATGTGTCGTGCGTGTTGGGCTGCCCTTACGAAGGCGATATCGCCCCGGAGCAAGTGGCCGCGGTCGCCCGTGAGCTGTACGCCATGGGCTGCTATGAAGTGTCCCTGGGTGACACCATCGGCACAGGCACGGCGGGCGCTACCCGGCGCCTGTTCGAGGTGGTCGGGGCGCAAGTGCCAAGGGACAAGCTGGCCGGGCATTTCCATGACACCTACGGCCAGGCCATCGCCAATATCTATGCCAGCCTGCTGGAAGGTATAAATGTATTCGACAGCTCTATCGCGGGCCTCGGCGGCTGCCCTTACGCCAAGGGCGCCAGCGGTAACGTGGCCACCGAAGACGTGTTGTACCTGCTCAACGGTTTGGGGATCGAAACGGGGATCGACCTGGAACGCTTGATTGGCGCAGGCCGGCAGATCAGCCACGTCCTTGGTCGACCTAGCGGGTCGCGGGTTGCGAAGGTGCGTAACGCCAGTTGAGTAGCACAGCTGTGACAATGTGTTACCGCACACCGGCACAACGGGTAACGCGGGAACAGAATTCGTCATGGCTGGGCAAAACTATTTGCCCGATAAAAACTAACTACATGATTTTAAACGAATTTAAAAAGTTGGCACGGCTCCTGCTATCTCTTATGGCATAACAAGAATAAAAAGCGCCAAACCTAATAAAAACAAGACGAAACGACTCTGACATAACAAAAACAACACGGCAGAGACGCAGCTAACAGATTTTTTTGGAGAAGATGTGCTTCGCAGGGTACGGCATGCCGCAACCCGCAACCGGATAGAGAAAAATAAAACTACCTCAGGTAGCTACCACTGGTTGGATCGTTTACGAAGAAGCAGGTCAGCGCTCAAAAAAATACGTTTGCTCTTGACCCCGGATGGGGGTCGCCAAAAACAGCAGTACGGGTCACGGCTACCAAAAACAACAACAGGCCGCCCCTCAATAATAAGAAAAGAGCACGCAACGACAAATTAAAGGGGACCTTCGGGTCCCCTTTGTGCTGTTCGCACTTTTTTGACTTAAACGGATGCCACCTTCTTCGCTGAGAAATTGTTAAGCACAGTGACCGTCAGGGTCTGCATCGCCGTTGTCTCTTTGGATTGTCGCAGCGCACCCAGTTGTTTCATTTGCTGATGATAAAAAGCATCGGTCATGGAACCGTCGGTCAGAATTTGATCCCGGGTCTTACCCAGCAGGCGAGCAACTCTGTTAACCGCTTCGTCGTACGCCTGCTGCCACGCCTGTTTTGCATCTTGCTCTACAGGGTCACCCTGTGTTTTTTGCAGGTCAGCCACCTCTTCCAACGCCTCTTGCGTTTCAGCTATCAACTCAAAATCGGTGCCCGTCAGGACGTTGAACTCCTGTGAGTATTGGGTACGAAGCTGGTTCCTCCAAAATTCCATATCTACAAAAAAACGACTCTTTTCGCTGATATTTTTTTCATCCTCAAGCACTTGTAAATAAGCAGCATCAAGCGTTTCCGAGCCCACACCAGCAGTTTGGCGATAGAGCATTTCAAAGGTTTTGATCGGCAAATTCAGCCGCTGTGCCAAGCCGGTCCGATACGCAAGAACGACTTCGGTCTCTTCCGCGAAAGCTGCCCCTCGCGCCTCGACATCACGCTCAGCGATGATATCCACCAGCTTCAGGCGAAAAAGCCGCCCAGCCGTGTTAATAAAGGTCGCTTCCACCTCATGCTCCCCAACCTGCTCAAGCGATTGTTCCACTAACAGGTCAATTTCCAGGTTCATAAACTCAAGTACGCTGCCGTCACCACAAGTAGCGCGACCATCGGCTGACTTAAACAATACTTCACGAGTCGTTTGATTCTCATAGACCGCTTTAATCATGTCCCAGACGCGCTCCGCCAACTGCGGCCGAGTAACCCCCGAGGTGTACTCTGCGCAACGTGTCGTGTCCGCCAGCACGGCGAAAAATGCCGCAGCCTGTGGACTGGAGCTGAGCTGGTCCCACATATCGCCGCGACTGGTTAGCATTTCTACGGGGGAATCGTGCAGCCACAACCTGCGCCCATCGGCGAGTGTGACGTGATCATCGGTAAAGCGTTCTTCCGATACAGGATTATCATGCACACTGATTCGATCTGGATGATCGACGGCGTACTGAGGCAATTCAGTCATCGCGTTTGTATGCAGATCGATCCAGGCCAAGTTATTCAGATGTTCGGCGCCTCTGGGGAACGTTGTCGTTCCGGTATTCGCCAGATCCAGCCGGTTCAAATCATGCATGTTGCTCAGATCGGCGACCCATCCCAACTGATGGTTATGGGAGAGGTTCAGTCTGGTCAAACGTTGCATACCTTCGAGACGTGCCTGGCTTTGCCCCGTCAGCCGTATGTCATTGCCGCTCAAGTTGAGCGTGGTCAAACCCGCGCCACCATTTGCAAACTCCGGCAGTCGTGTGAAGTTGCTGTAGCTGATATCCAACCAACGTAAACCGCCAAATGCGTTCAAGAAAGGCAACGACGCATCCGAAAGATACATTCTCGATAGATCCAGACAGTCCACATGGTCCATGTTCGCCGCAATCGGCGGTAACTCGCCGATTTGCTCATCGGCCAAGCGCAAGATGTACTTCATACCTTCTTGCTCGGGGGCCATGGCGGGTTGCGTCGATCTGCGCTGCCAAGCGTCTTTGATGGCTTCAACCACTCGGCCCCGGGACCTGCGTTGGTGCCACTCACCGCTGTCGCGCCAAGCGTTCAAGTCTGTCTTGAGTTGCTCGAACTCCTCATTGAGCACTTTAATTTTTGCCAAGAACTCAATATCGCCGACGTCCTTTAGATCCAACATCTGCTCCACCTGCGCGATGGACTTTGAGGGATAGAGCTCTAATGCAGCCCTTTCACATGCATAAGGCCGACGACTCGCTGCGCCTACCGGACTCAACGGGTAACCCACGCGCCCACCGGCAAGGCGCATTGGCGGTCTATAGCGGGGCTTGACAGGCTGCATCTGCAGCAACCCGCACAGTTCATCGCGAGGCATCAGCGGCATTTGTTCCAGCACCTGCTTCAAGCTCGCGCCACGGTCATGGGCAGTCAGTTTCATCGCCGCCCACTCCTCGGGAGAAAGCGCTGACAGGACAGCCCCATAGATGTCCGCCTGAGAATTCAATATTGCAAACTTGTCGTCTTGGACTTCATAAAGGTTCTTGGAGCCAAACTTGATAAAACGACGCTTGACGACCGCATTCTCCGGTCCCACTGAATCCAACAGACGCTCCCCGACAGGCAGCCGCTCGACGATATTGATGCGCAGGTCGGCGGGCCAACCAGGCAGCTTACTCAGGCTGTGCAGCACCATGCGTTGTGTGTCGTCATTGCCCAGGGTCTTGCGGTACAGCCCTTCGTAAGCCCGCGCCAATCGCACTTGCCGTTGATAATGGCGAGCCTCTTCCGCCAGTCGCAACGGCACGCGATTGTGTTCGATGAGACTTTTCATTTCTACGGAGTTGGCACCGTTCAACAGTTCTTCAATAACGGCCTGGGGAAGCGAAGGAAACACACGCTTGATCAACCTTGCGGCCTCGCTGCCTGCGTTCTCAGCAGCGGCATAGCGCTGAGCGAAAAGCTCAGACTGATACGCCGCCCTCTGTGAGGTGCTGACAGTGTTGGGCTCCTGCGCCACTGCACTATCCATTTCCAATCGCTTCAAGGTATCGGCCAGGAGGGCAGGCAGTGGTGATTGATCTGCATGTATTTTGCGCAGAGTGTCCATATTGGTTTCAGACATTTGCACAATGCGTTCAAGCTTGAGTGGTTCATTAGCAAAACGCTCTGCCGTCGGGCCAAGCCGCTGCATCAACTGCGAATCGGTCAATGTCAGTGGGTTTTCATGCTCGTGAGCCCAAGCCCCTGCGCGCGTACGGCTTACCTTCGGTGTGTAAGCTGCCGCGTTGTCCGGGTGCAGGATTTTATAGTGATTGCTGGTCCCCACCCGCTCCACCAGGTAATACGTGTTGTTTTCCCTCAGGTATAACCCCCCTTCAAATTCATATAATCCATGCTCATTGACCGAAAGCCCATCGGGCAGTGTGACCTGTCGCTGGTAGGGTTTCAGCGCAGGAGAATACAGACGGATATTGCCGTCAGGGCAACGCACGTGGGCCAGGCTCTCGACAAATGCTGTATTGACAAGCGGTAACAACTTGGCACCCACGACCGTCGTCGCCGCATTAAAGGCGATGTTTGAAACGTGGGCCCATGCGGCTTTCTTATCTCCCTCTTCCCACGCCTCCATACCCGAGCCGATCTCTTGCAACATTTGCACCGCGCCAACTAACAACATGACGGGCGCCAGCTCTGGAAAGACAAGGACAGCTACGTTCAAGACATTCAAAGCCGTGCTGCCTAACTTAACCAGCCAGGCGTTACGCGCACGTGTGTCTGCCGCGTCGGTGGAAACGGCTATCGCCCGGGTGTTATCCAGCATGAGATCGACGTTCTGCCGAGCATAGTCTTGCCACAACAACGAAAGGCGAAGTCCATAGCCAGTGGTGAATGTTCTTATGTCGTTCTTGTCGGCATCAAAATCCTCAAGTTCAGCAAATTGGTCAGTAGGATCCAAGCTTCGCTTGAGCTTTGTATAAAATTGCGATTGCCGCTCGTGAGGGATGAACTGACTGAAAAAGACTCGGTAATCCGCCACGCATAATCGCCCCACCAAATCGACTCCAAAGGTACTTAAGTCGGGATACTCCTTCAGCATACAAACAGGATCTCCCGGAATGAATACTAAACAGGGCTCAGGCTTGTGCACAAACACACCGCGCACTGGATAAGTGTTCAAATTTCCGATAACAATAATTTTCGCCAGCGGCTGACCCAGCACTTTCAAACACGAAAAACTTACGGGCTTACCCCGCCACTTCAGTTCCTTCTGATGCCACATCAACTGTCGTACCAACTGGTAGGCGTCTTGCTCGATATCCCCGCACTCAACCGCCATCTCGGCGGCGAACGCCAACTGCTGCATGGCCGCACCAATCATTAGGTGACGAACGGCTCTTGCCGGATTGCCCATAGCCAAGTTGGGTGTATCGGCGGGACTGACGAATGACTCGACATGCCTCAAGTACTGCGAACCTAAATCCAACGTTCTGCACAGACTTGCAAACACGTGGGGTTTTATCGAAACTTTTCGAGTGAGGACATCGGCCTGATTAAATGTGTGAGACCGCTCGTGAAAATCATACCGGGTGATGAGACGGGCGTCCTCGTCGGCCACTTCAAGCGTATCTTCTACTGCAAAATTATTTAACGCGGCCTCGATCAAGCTGACACCTTCATAACGGTAGTAACAGCTGGCCTCCGGGCCAAAGACTTTTGAGCGATCCGCGGGCACCAGTACTTCACGTGCGAAAAACAGCCGTCTTACATCGTAATCCCCACCAAACTCCTCTTTCATTGCAGCCACTAGAAGCGGCTCGGAAAACGCCACAGCGCCTTGCATTTCATTAAACCTTGCATCCAGCTTGTTCAATGCTCTAAAGCAGCGTTCGTACGCCGTGCTCACGACCAGTTTTCTCTCCGGCGATACGTTTTTGTACCACTGCGGTACTACTAATTGTGTTTCAGAAAACTTCTTTTTGTGCTTCAGAGCAGCGCCGCCATACCAAGGCGGCAACCGATCCTGTATGACACCCGCATGTACACTCTGCACCACAACTGATTGACTGCTGTCACGTTGATCGAGATTACTCATTTACCGAATTCCATTTGATAGAACAAACAATCAATATCCGATCGTTTCTCCATCAAACAGTGGTATCCACATACCCCACGCTGCGATTCCACCCGCCCTCAGTCGCGAGTAGACGCCAACTCCTCGATACTGATCTCACGCATCCGAAACTTCTGGATCTTTCCCGTCACCGTCATCGGAAACTCGTCCACGAACTTGAAGTGCCTGGGTGTCTTGAAATATGCGATACGGTCCTTACACCAGGTTTGCAGCTCCAGTGCGTTGGCGACCTGCCCCGGATGGAATTTGATCCAGGCGACGATTTCTTCCCCGTAACGCTCATCCGGAATACCGATGATCTGCACATCGGCCACTGCCGGGTGGGTGAAGAAAAACTCTTCCAGCTCACGCGGGTACACGTTCTCGCCCCCGCGAATAATCATGTCTTTGTTACGCCCGGCAATGCAGACGTAGCCGTGCTCGTCCATGGTTGCCAGGTCGCCGGTGTGCATCCAGCCAGCCTCATCGATTGCCTCCCGGGTGCCGTCGGGGTTGTTCCAGTAACCGAGCATCACGCTGTAGCCCCGCGTACACAGTTCACCGATCACGCCGCGAGCCACGGTGTTGCCGGCGTCATCGACAATCCTGGTCTCCAGTTGCGGTTGGGTGCGGCCCACCGTGGTGACGCGTCGTTCTATATCGTCATCCGCCCCGGTTTGCAGCGACACGGGGCTGGTTTCGGTCATGCCGTAGGCAATTTGCACTTCGCGCATGTGCAGTTCGTTGATGACCCGGCGCATGACTTCGATCGGGCATGTCGCTCCGGCCATGATGCCGGTGCGCAGGCTGGCCAAGTCGAGCCCGGCCCGGCCTGGGTGATCAAGCATGGCGATAAACATGGTCGGCACGCCGTACAGGCCGGTGGCTCGTTCTTCGGCGACGGCAGTCAGTGTCAGCAGCGGGTCGAAACCGTCATTGGGATAGATCATGGTGGTGCCGTGGGTGATGCAACCGAGGTTGCCCATCACCATGCCGAAGCAGTGATACAGCGGCACCGGGATGACCAGGCGGTCCTGCGCGGTCAAGCCCAGGCTTTCGCCGACCATGTAACCGTTATTGAGGATATTGTGGTGACTGAGGGTAGCGCCCTTGGGGAAACCGGTGGTGCCTGAGGTGTATTGGATATTCACGGGTTGGTCGAAGTGCAGGCTGGTCTGCCGGCTTTGCAGTTGCTCGGGGCTAACTCCGGCGCCCAGGGCCGACAGTTGCGACCAAGACATGAATTCAGGCGGCGGGCTGGGATCGAGACTGATGAGGCCGCGCAGCTCAGGCTTCAATGCCTGAAGCATGGCGTGGTAATCGGAGCTCTTGAACGAACCGGCGCACACCAGCCATTGGCAGCCGGATTGCTTGAGCACGTAATCCAGCTCACTGCTGCGATAAGCCGGGTTGATATTGACGAGGATCACCCCGAGCTTAGCGCTTGCCACTTGGCAGATCAGCCATTCGGCGCAATTGGGTGCCCAGATACCCAGGCGGTCACCGATTTGCATACCCAAGGCGAGGAACGCCCGTGCATGCAGATCAACCGCCTCGGCCAGTTGCCGCCAGGTGTAGCGCCGCTGCTGATGGCGAACCACCAAGGCTTCGCCATCGGGATACTGCACGACGGTTTGATCGAATGCCTGGCCAATGGTCATGGCCAGCAAGCACTTGTCCTGAGAGCCACGGCTGTAGCTCTGATTCGGTTGATCCATAACGACCCCTTGTTGTCTTTTTTGTAGGTTGACGTAAACGTAAACTACGATTGACAGCGCCGCAACGCAAGCTTACGTTAACGTAAAGGTGAGCGCCCTCCTCCTGCGCCCGACCCACACAACAACAAAGCTCACATTAAGGTGCCTGTCCATGAGTTACCCGTCCCTGAACTTCGCCCTCGGCGAAACCATCGACATGCTGCGCGACCAGGTGCAGTCCTTTGTGGCCAAGGAAGTCGCACCGCGTGCGGCGCAGATCGACATCGACAACCTGTTCCCCGCCGACCTGTGGCGCAAGTTCGGCGACATGGGCCTGCTGGGCATCACCGTGCCGGAAGAATATGGCGGTGCCGGCCTGGGTTACCTGGCCCATGTAGTGAGCATGGAAGAAATCAGCCGCGGCTCGGCCTCGGTGGCGCTGTCGTACGGTGCGCACTCCAACCTGTGCGTCAACCAGATCAATCGCAACGGCAACCACGAACAGAAACTCAAGTACCTGCCCAAGCTGATCAGCGGCGAGCACATCGGCGCCCTGGCCATGAGCGAGCCGAATGCCGGCTCCGATGTGGTCTCGATGAAACTGCGCGCCGACAAACGCGGCGACCACTACGTACTCAACGGCAGCAAGACCTGGATCACCAACGGCCCCGACGCCAATACCTATGTGATCTACGCCAAGACCGACCTGGAAAAAGGCCCCCACGGCATCACGGCCTTCATCGTCGAGCGCGACTGGAAAGGCTTCAGTCGCAGCAACAAGTTCGACAAGCTGGGCATGCGCGGCTCCAATACCTGCGAGCTGTTTTTTGATGACGTGCAGGTACCGGAAGAAAACATCCTCGGCGTGCTCAATGGCGGCGTGAAAGTACTGATGAGCGGCCTGGATTACGAGCGCGTGGTGCTCTCCGGCGGCCCTACCGGGATCATGCAGGCGTGCATGGATTTGATCGTGCCCTACATCCACGACCGCAAGCAGTTCGGCCAGAGCATCGGCGAATTCCAGCTGATCCAGGGCAAGGTTGCCGACATGTACACCCAGCTCAACGCCAGCCGCGCCTACCTCTACGCCGTGGCCCAAGCCTGCGAGCGCGGCGAGACTACGCGCAAGGACGCCGCCGGTGTGATCCTGTACAGCGCCGAGCGCGCCACGCAGATGGCGCTGGATGCGATCCAGATCCTGGGTGGCAACGGCTATATCAACGAATTCCCTGCCGGGCGCCTGTTGCGTGACGCCAAGCTGTATGAAATCGGCGCCGGCACCAGTGAGATTCGGCGGATGTTGATCGGTCGCGAACTGTTCAACGAAACCCGCTGAAGGAGCGCGTCATGGCCACCCTGCATACCCAACTCAACCCGCGCTCGGCGGAATTTGCCGCCAATAGCGCGGCGATGCTTGCACAGGTCGACGCCCTGCATACCCTGCTTGCCCACGTGCAACAGGGTGGCGGTGCCAAGGCCCAGGAACGCCACACCTCGCGCGGCAAGCTGCTGCCCCGGGAGCGCATCAATCGCTTGCTCGACCCGGGTTCGCCGTTTCTTGAACTCAGCCAACTGGCGGCTCATCAGGTGTATGGCGAAGACGTACCGGCGGCTGGCGTGATTGCCGGAATCGGCCGCGTGGAAGGCGTGGAGTGCATGATCGTCGCCAACGATGCCACGGTCAAAGGCGGTTCCTACTACCCACTGACAGTGAAAAAGCACCTGCGCGCCCAGACCATCGCCGAGCAGAATCGTCTGCCGTGCATCTACCTGGTGGATTCCGGCGGCGCCAACCTGCCGCGCCAGGACGAGGTATTCCCCGACCGCGAACACTTCGGGCGGATTTTCTTCAACCAGGCCAACATGAGCGCCCAGGGCATCCCGCAGATCGCCGTGGTGATGGGTTCATGTACCGCCGGCGGCGCCTATGTGCCGGCGATGGCCGATGAAGCAATCATGGTGCGCCAGCAAGCCACCATTTTCCTTGCGGGCCCGCCGCTGGTGAAGGCGGCCACCGGTGAGGTGGTCAGCGCCGAAGACCTCGGCGGCGCCGATGTGCACTGCAAGATCTCCGGCGTGGCCGACCACTACGCCGACAGCGATGAACACGCCCTGGCGCTGGCCCGGCGCAGCGTGGCCAACCTTAATTGGCGCAAACAAGGTGAGTTGCTGCAGCGCCCGCCCGTGGCACCGCTGTACAGCAGCGAAGAGCTGTACGGCGTGATTCCGGCGGATGCCAAGCAGCCGTTCGATGTGCGCGAAGTCATCGCGCGGTTGGTGGACGCTTCGGTGTTCGACGAGTTCAAGGCGTTGTTCGGAACAACGTTGGTCTGCGGCTTTGCGCACTTGCATGGCTACCCGATTGCGATCCTGGCCAACAACGGCATCCTGTTCGCCGAGGCCGCGCAGAAAGGTGCGCACTTTATCGAACTGGCTTGCCAGCGTGGGATCCCCCTGCTGTTCCTGCAAAACATCACCGGCTTTATGGTCGGCCAGAAATACGAAGCCGGCGGCATCGCCAAGCATGGTGCCAAGCTGGTCACGGCGGTGGCGTGCGCCAGAGTGCCGAAGTTCACCGTGATCATCGGTGGCAGTTTTGGCGCCGGTAACTATGGGATGTGCGGCCGCGCCTATGACCCGCGCTTCTTGTGGATGTGGCCCAACGCACGCATTGGCGTGATGGGCGCCGAACAGGCCGCCGGGGTGCTGGTGCAAGTCAAGCGTGAGCAGGCTGAGCGCGCAGGCAACGGTTTCAGTGCGCAGGAGGAAGCCGCCATCAAGCAGCCGATCCTCGACCAGTATGAAACCCAGGGCCACCCCTATTACTCCAGCGCGCGCTTGTGGGATGACGGTGTCATCGACCCGCTGCAGACCCGCGACGTACTGGCCCTGGCCTTGTCCGCCGCACTGAACGCCCGCATCGAGCCGAGCCGCTTCGGCGTGTTCCGCATGTAAATGGAGCTGCACCCCATGAACGATTTCAACACCCTCGAACTGATCACCGACAGCCGTGGCTTTGCCACGCTGTGGCTCAGTCGTGAAGCCAAGAACAACGCGTTCAATGCCGAAATGATCCGCGAACTGATCATCGCCCTGGACCGGGTGCAAGCCGACCCGTCCCTGCGATTTCTGATACTGCGCGGGCGCGGCAAGCATTTCAGTGCCGGCGCCGACCTGGCCTGGATGCAGCAGTCGGCCGAGCTGGACTACCACACCAACCTGGACGACGCCCGCGAACTGGCGGAGCTGATGTACAACCTGTCCAAGCTGAAAATCCCCACGCTGGCCGTGGTGCAAGGTGCGGCCTATGGTGGCGCGCTGGGGTTGATCAGTTGCTGCGACATGGCCATCGGCGCCGATGACGCGCAATTCTGCCTGTCGGAAGTGCGCATCGGCCTGGCGCCCGCAGTGATCAGCCCATTCGTGGTGCAGGCCATCGGCCAACGCGCGGCCCGCCGCTATGCTCTGACGGCTGAGCGATTTGGCGGCCAGCGGGCGCAGGAGATCGGCTTGCTGGCAGAGAGTTATCCGGCCGAGAGCCTGGATCACCAGGTGGACCAGTGGGTGGCCAACCTGCTGCAAAACAGTCCGGCGGCGATGCGCGCCAGTAAGGATTTACTGCGTGAAGTGGGCAACGGTGCCCTCACCCCAGCGCTGCGACGTTATTGCGAAAACGCCATTGCGCGCATTCGCGTAAGCGCCGAGGGCCAGGAAGGGTTGCGGGCCTTCCTGCAAAAACGTGCGCCGAGCTGGCAAGCCCAGGAGCCGCGCTCATGAGCACACTGACCACCGTACTGGTAGCCAACCGTGGCGAGATTGCCTGCCGTGTCATGCGCACTGCCAAGGCCATGGGGCTGACGACCGTGGCCGTGCACAGCGCCATCGACCGTGATGCGCGCCATAGCCGCGAGGCGGATATTCGTGTCGACCTGGGAGGCAGCAAAGCCACCGACAGTTACCTGCAAATCGACAAACTGATTGCCGCCGCCCACGCCAGTGGCGCCCAAGCGATTCACCCCGGCTACGGCTTCCTCTCGGAAAACGCTGGCTTTGCCCGGGCCATCGAGGCGGCAGGCTTGATCTTCCTCGGCCCGCCCGCTGACGCCATCGACGCCATGGGCAGCAAATCGGCGGCCAAGGCATTGATGGAAACCGCCGGTGTGCCCCTGGTGCCGGGCTATCACGGCGAGGCCCAGGACCTGGAGACCTTCCGCGCCGCCTGTGAGCGTATTGGCTACCCGGTATTGCTCAAGGCTACGGCCGGTGGCGGCGGCAAGGGCATGAAGGTGGTCGAGGATGTCAGCCAATTGGCCGATGCCCTGGCCTCCGCCCAGCGCGAGGCGCTGTCGTCCTTCGGCAATGGGCAGATGCTGGTGGAGAAGTACCTGCTCAAGCCGCGCCATGTCGAGATTCAGGTGTTTGCCGACCAGCGTGGCCATTGCCTGTACCTCAATGAGCGCGACTGCTCGATCCAGCGGCGCCATCAAAAGGTGGTCGAGGAAGCGCCGGCGCCGGGGCTCAGTGTTGAGCAACGCAAGGCCATGGGCGAAGCGGCCGTGCGTGCGGCCCAGGCCATCGGCTATGTCGGTGCCGGTACGGTGGAGTTTCTGCTGGATTCCCGTGGCGAGTTTTTCTTTATGGAGATGAACACGCGACTGCAGGTGGAGCATCCGGTCACCGAGGCGATTACCGGTCTGGACCTGGTGGCGTGGCAGATTCGGGTCGCCCAGGGCGAGGCGCTGCCGATCACACAGGAGCAGGTACCCTTGATCGGTCATGCAATTGAAGTGCGGCTGTATGCCGAAGATCCGGCCAATGATTTCCTGCCGGCCACCGGGCACCTGACGCTGTACCGCGAGTCCAGCCCAGGCCCGGGCCGTCGGGTAGACAGTGGTGTCGAGCAAGGGGACAGCGTGTCGCCCTTCTACGACCCGATGCTCGGCAAACTGATTGCCTGGGGCGAAGACCGCGAACAGGCACGCCTGCGACTTTTAAGTATGCTCGATGAGTTCGCGGTGGGTGGGCTCAAGACCAACCTGGGTTTTCTGCGGCGCATCATCGGCCATCCCGCGTTCGCGGCGGCCGAATTGGACACCGGGTTTATCCCGCGTTATCAGGATGAACTGTTACCGGCGCCCGGTGCGTTGAGCGATGCATTCTGGCAGGCAGCAGGTTCGGCATTTATGCAGAGCCTGCCGGTAGGTGATGGGCCTTGGGCCAATAACCAGGGCTTTCGTGCGGGCCTGCCCGCCGAAGTGTCGCTGCATCTGACCTGCAACGGGCAGGATAGGCTGGTGACATTGGCCGGGCACACGTCGCAGTTGTGCGGCGAGCAACTGCTGATCGAACACCAGGGTGTACGCCATGCCCATCTGGCGGTCCGCAACGAAGGCAGCCTGTACCTGCGCTGGAATGGCGAGATGCATGCTGTCACGCTGTTCGACCCGATTGCGGCGGTCGAGGCCGGCCAATCTCATCAGGGCGGTCTCAGCGCACCGATGAACGGCAGCATCGTTCGTGTGCTGGTAGAGGTAGGCCAAACCGTTGAGGCTGGCACACAGCTGGTGGTACTCGAAGCCATGAAGATGGAACACAGCATCCGTGCGCCCCATGCCGGGGTGGTCAAGGCGCTGTTCTGCCAGGAAGGTGAAATGGTTGCCGAAGGCAGCGCGCTGGTGGAGTTTGAAACCACCGCCTAGAACTTCGCGGTGGCTTGCACCACGACGCCAAGGATGCGGCAGTCGTCGGTGAGCAGCGCCTTGGGGTACGTCGGATTGAGCGGCACCAGATAGCGCTGGCCGCTCTCTTCCTGCAGTTGGCGAAAAGTGGCCTGGGAACTGCCAGACCATTGGGCGACCACCAGTTTGCCGGGTACAGGATCGATGGCCGGATCCACCAGGATCATCGCCCCGGCACCGATGCTCATGCCCGTGGGCGCGGTCATGGCGTCGCCCGTTACAGGCAGCCAGAACGCCTCGCCACGCGCGTGGTAATCGGTCAATTCGTAGCGGCCAGGCCCATAGGGTGCACGCTCTTCGCGCAGCTCGCACGCCTGCTGCCAGTCGCTGACCGGATAGCGAAAATACGGGTTGTATTGCTGTTGCAACGCACGCTCTTGCGCGGCCCGTTCGCGAATCTCCAGCGCCACCTCCAGGTAGCCCAGCCCGAGCTCGGCCAGCACCCGGTTCATGTCCGCAAGGCTCGGCACCCGGCGCTTGTTGAGCCAATGGCCGACGCCGCCCTGGGACATGCCCAGGCGCTCTGCCAGTTGCTCCTGCGTGACCTTGCGGTCTTTCATGTTGGCTTTGACCAACGCTATCCAGTTATCCATGGCGCCTGACAATACGGTGCGTATTTTTCGGGGCAATAAACAGTTTGTAGTAATCCATAAAACGACATAAATACGATACGTACTATCATCAAGCCTAAGGATTTCGACACCCACCGGAGTACTGCCGCTTATGACGAATAGCCCGCTTTCACTGCCCGAAATACCGGAACAGGTTGAATTACAGAACATGTGCCACAGCGGCGCGGCCCAGCGCGCGCTGGACTATTACTTGAAAGAAGATATGTCGGCACCAGCCGTGGAAGGCGCCCTGTTCGCGATCAAGCCGGGTGTCAGCCAGGAGGAGGCCCTGGTTCACGCGTCTGACCTGCTGCGCAGTGCTGCGGCAACCGCCTACGAATCAGCGTGCAGCCATCAAGGCAATCAGCGCGACCTGGCGTTTTCCGTGGTGTATTTGATCGATATGGCGAAGGCGATGGTAGAGCGCTCGTTGCAAGCGCCGGGGGCCCAGGCAAATGCGTAACAGACTCGAAGAAAAATATTTCTATCCAAGGGATAAAAACATTTGACTTGCAAATGATAATGATTATTATTGGACCCAGCTGATCGCGAGATCAGTCGATAGACCAAGGGACCTTAGGTCGGACTCTTGGAATATCTCCTCATCAGGCTAATCACGGTTTTTGACCCGGCTCTTTGGCCGGGTCTTTTTTTTGCCAGTTTCCCTGGCATGGCTTCAGGCTAATGAAGACTGTGTGTTGCTCGATGGCGCGCATGGTAGCAAAAGACCATCGCCGAAAGAAAGCCACACGACAGCTCTAGTACGGATCTTTGCGAAATAGCGCTTGAGAATCAATCTCATAGCCCCTAAGCTGCCGCAGCGTCAGGGATGACGCCCCCTCCCCGTGCAACAATTTTGCATCCAGGTTTTACTTGACCTCTGTGTAATATAGCCGCCACATCACTCATATTCAGGCAACCAGACTATGACCGTGGCCTTGACCTCCATCAAGATCAGCACCGACTTCGACAGCGGCAATATCCAGGTCCTGGATGCCAGCGATGCCTATCAGTTGTTACTGGCAATCAAACCCGACACCCGCAGCAAACATTTTCAATGGTTCCACTTCAAGGCCGAAGGCATGCATGTGGGGCACACCCACACTTTTCGATTGAGCAACGCCGGTGGCTCATCCTATAAACACGCCTGGAGCGGCTACAACGCCGTGGCATCCTATGACCATATCAACTGGTTCCGGGTGCCAACGCGCTTTGATGGCGAGATCCTGCATATCACGCTCCAGACCCGCGAAAAGCACGTATGGTTCGCCTACTTCGAACCCTACAGCCGTGAACGTCACGACTGGCTGATCGAACAAGCCCTGAAGTACGCCGGCGTCAAGCTGCTGGCCACCGGCAAGAGCGTCGAAGGCCGCGATATACAACTGTTGCGCCGTGGCAAAGGGGCTGAAGGTCGCCGTAAGGTGTGGATCATTGCCCAACAGCACCCCGGCGAACACATGGCCGAATGGTTTATGGAGGGCGTGATTGAACGCCTGCAAAAGGACGGTGACGCGGAGTTGAAAAAACTCTTGAAAGTGGCCGACCTGTACTTGGTGCCCAACATGAACCCCGACGGCGCTTTTCACGGTCACCTGCGTACCAACGCCATGGGCCAGGATCTCAACCGCGCCTGGCAGAGCGCCAATCAGGAAACCAGCCCGGAAGTACTATTTGTGCAGCAGCAAATGGAAAAGTACGGCGTGGACCTGTTCCTCGATATCCATGGCGACGAAGAAATCCCCTACATATTCACCGCCGGCTGCGAAGGCAATCCAGGCTACACCCCACGCATCGAAGCCCTGGAAAAACACTTTCGCAACCACCTGAGCCATCTGACCCGGGACTTCCAAACCACCTACGGCTACACCCGCGACCTGCCGGGCGAAGCCAACATGACCCTGGCCTGCAACGCAGTTGGTGAGAAGTACGACTGCCTGTCCCTGACCCTGGAGATGCCCTTCAAGGACAACGACGATGCGCCCAACCCGCGTACCGGCTGGTCGGGCGATCGATCGAAACAGCTGGGCAAGGACGTATTGAGCAGCGTCGCCGATATCGTCGGGCTTTTGCGTTAACCCTTGTGGCAAGCTTTTTGTGGCGAGCGAGCTTGCTCGCCACAGAAGCGATCAATCCCGGGTGCCGGTCATGCTCTGCAATACCCCATCGCGGCGGATCAACCCGTGGAACAGCGCCGCCGCCAAGTGCACCAGCACTGTCAGGAACAACAGGTAGGCAAGGTAGCCGTGAGCCTTGCGCAACAGCGCAAACAACGGCGCATTCGCCCCTACCAGCGCTGGCAGTTGCACAGAACTGCTGAGCATCACCGGGTCACCGGCGGCCGAAATCATCGCCCAGCCCAGCAGCGGCAACACCAGCATCAACGCATACAGCAGCACATGGGAAGCCTTGGCCGCCAGCACTTGCCACATCGGCAAATCGGCTGGCAACGGCGGTTGCCGGGTGGTAAAGCGCACGACCAAACGCACGAGCACCAGGGCCAGGATCGCAATACCCAGCGGTTTGTGCAGGTGGATCAGCCATTCATGGCGTTCCGACACCGACGCCGCCAATCCCGCACCAATAAACAGCATGGCAATGATCATCAGCGCCATCAGCCAGTGCAACAGACGCGCCAGCGGTGCAAAAAAACGCGGTTGAGCATTCATGGCTTCGACTCCTGAGGGGTGCTGTGCAACGGGCTGACTTCACCCGCACGGCGCAGATACGAACTGGCATACGCGGCGGAGCGTGCGGCCAGCAGCGGGTCGTTGGAGGCCTCGATACCGCTGGGCAAAATCAGCGGGTCAAAGTTGATATCACGGCAATCACCGTCTGCCTGCGGCTGGCTGCTTTGCAGTACCAGAGTGCCGGCGTTGAGCTGCGTATGCGGGCCGGTCCAGGTCTTGCTCGCGTCATCCAAGGGGTCGCCGGGGTTGGCCAGGGTCATGTTCAACTGCCAACGCAAAGGCCCGGCGGCCAGGCGCTGCACCAAATCCTGTTCCAGGAAGTCACTGCCCGACGGCGCAGCATCACCCGCCGCGTCCTGGCTTTGCGGCACCACGCTCCACCGCACGGCCTGACGCTTGCCACCTTCGCCCACCAGGTAAAACGCATTGATGCCGTTGTAGGTTTGCGTCGCATAACTGGCCGATGGCTTGGCAGTCTTGACCCAGGCCAGGAACGGCGCCGTCTCCGGGTGTGTGGCAAAAAACGCCGGCATGTTCGCAGGGTTCGGCTTGCCAGTGGCCGGGTCTGGCGCACCCGCCTTGAGCAGCTGGTAGAACGCCTCGGGCGTGCCCACCGGAAACACCGGCATACTGTTCATTCCCGTTCGCCACTGCTGGCCGTTTGCCTGGCTGAATTGCACGGCAAAACTGCGAATCGGCACACTGCTGTCCGGTGCATAGGGATTGCCGCTGGGCAAGGCAAACCGGCCAATCACCGGGGTCTTGGCCGCGCTGAACACCTGGGCGCTGGAGTAGGCACGCGCCTCTGTGCTCGCCTCGAAGTAACCCGCCACACATACACCTTTGGCATGATTGCGGCGAAAGCCCGGGTGTACGCCGTTATTGGTTTCCAAGGCATTGACCAAGGTCTTTGGCCGCAGACGTTGTGGGTCGAGGGTGCCGTTGACGTAGGCAAATGCAACCACCAACACTGCCACCACGCCCCCTATACACGCCAGCCTGACGAGCAGACTTGTAGTACCAAGAGGCGGACGCGGCGGTAAAGAGTGATCAACCATAGAAGCTCCAGGGCCCGAGGCCGCAGGGGGAAAGTGTTATGAGACGAATCCCACGTAGGCTTATTCCCCCTTCACTGTAGTTTCTTTGTAGTCAACACGTGGCCAGATCGAGTGCCGGCTAGGGCTGATTAAACAAGGCCTGCCGCTTGTGAAGAAATGCCTGCATTCCTTCTTGCTGATCAGGCGTGGCGAACAGGCCATGAAACAACCTACGCTCCTGACGCACACCTTCGTGCAACCCGAGCTCCAGAGAATGCTCCACCGCCTGCCGCGCTGCACGGGTGGCCGTTCGCGAGAAGGAGGCAATTTGTGCAGCCACCGCCATCACCTCGTCCAGCAAGTTCGCAGCCGGGTAAACCCGCGACACCAACCCCGCCTGCTCTGCTTCCGTGGCGGTCATTGACCGGCCAGTCAACACCAGGTCCATGGTCTTGGCCTTGCCGATCAGCCCGGTCAACCGCTGGGTCGCGCCCATGCCCGGGATGACGCCTAGCTTAATTTCCGGCTGTGCAAAGGTGGCGGTGTCAGCAGCGAAAATCATGTCGCACATCATCGACAGCTCACAGCCTCCGCCATACGCATAGCCCGCCACTGCGGCAATCGTCGGGGTGCGCAAACGGGTGAAGCCCTCCCAACCGACGAAGTAGTCTTCGTTGAGTACGTCCAGATAGGACTTGCCGCTCATCTCTTTGATATCGGCCCCTGCCGCGAAGAACTCTGCGGTGCCGGTAATGACAAAACACCCAATCCGAGGGTCTCGATCCATTGCTTCCAGATGACTGATCAACTCAGTCATCAGCGCCGAACTCAGCGCATTCTTGACTTCAGGACGGTTGAGCTTGACCAGGACCACTCGATCATGACGTTCCACAAACACGTTCATAGGCATCTCCACTGATTGATGTCGTTCACACTTGGGTCTGTCTCAGGAATCCCAGATCGCGCCATGGGCGGGTATTCCCCGAGCTTCCAACTCTTGCACCAGACGCTGGGTCACCGTTTGGTTGGCAATACAGATCACGGCTTCTGCACCAAAGGCTTGCACTGCGCCATAAGCCAACTGAACCAGATCTGGCTTGCCGCGCTCATCGGTGTCCCAGATCAATGCGCAAGGCTGGGCGCGCAGAATTTCCTCCACCAGTTCATCGCCATAGGTCTTCCTCGGGCTACGGGCACACCAGATCAACTGAATCGGTACCTGAGCCGCCAGCAGATGCGGCATGACAGGCCCGATGCCGCTGCCAGTGGCGATGTACACCACCGACTTGAACAGGGTTTCTACATTGGCAACACCCGCTGTGGTGATGCCCTTAACCCACACATAGCGCGGCAAGTCCTCGATAAATCGCCCGGTCCAATCCCCTGCGCGGGAAATTATCAGGCGGAAACCCGCCTCGTGTGGCGTGGGAATATTGGCAAAGGAATGCCACTCCAGCAGTGGGTTGCGGCTGATCGCGGTGGATGAACCGGCGAACGGTGTGGTGTGGCTCAAACGCGTAATCACCGCATGCCCGGAAGGCCGTGCGTGTACAACAGCCACCTTGCGCAGCCGCAGCCAGGGCAGCAGGACGCTCAGGGTCAGCACTGCCAGCATCCAAAACGTAACGCTGTGCAGCAGGCTCGACGTGGTCAGTAACGTTTGCCACCAGAACAACAGCAACGCACTCAAACCGCCAAACCGATGAACGCGTTCAAACCCATTGTGGAACCGGCCTCGAATACGTGGTTGAGCCATGACCACCATGAGCAGCAATAAGCTGAGCAGCATAACGCTGACCCCTAACTCGGCCACCGAAACACTGTCAGGTTGTTGCAGGTAACGCGTAACCTGCACGCCAACCAGGGCGGCAAACCACCCAGTGGCCGCAAAGGCTGCGCCACTGTGCAGCCCACCGAAGTGGTACACCTTGGCCGCGCTACGCCGCACCTGTAAGGGCCATGTAGGTGGTACTCGCGTTGCCAGCCAGAACAGCCCATTGATCACGTATTGCTGGCGAACGAGAATGGCAACCGACAGGTTGATCAGTACCATGTCCGACAGCGTCTGAACCGTGATGGCGTGCAGGTCCACAGCCAACAGCAAAAACACCAGGTTGCCCATCAGCGCGGTGGCTGCCAGGCGGTTGTAACAGGAAAACATCGGCAGTGACGTCCAGCGACGCCAAAGCGCAGGCTTGGGCGGTACAACGGTACGGATCAGCGTATCAATCATGGCCGGGCTCCCCGGTCGCGAGCGCCTGCACCGCCAACTGGTTCTCCCGGGCCGTTTGCAGTAACAATGCCTTATCGATCTTGCCCCTCGCGGTCAGTGGAAAATGCTCCACTGCGTAGATGGACTGAGGCACGCAGTAATAGGCCAAACGCTGTTGGCACGCGGTTTGGCAAGCTTCGATGTCAGTGCTGGCAGGCGAAACAAAGGCCACCAACGTGCGGCTGTCCAGCTTCAAAGTGACGGCGCGCATGCATCCAGCGCCGGCCTCCAGAGCCGCCGACACCGCATCCAGTTCCACGCGAAAGCCACGGACTTTCACTTGGTCATCCACGCGCCCTAAGTGTTCGAGCTGGCCGTCTCCCACCCAGCGCCCCAAATCTCGTGTGCGGAACATCATGGCGTCGCCACCGAGAAAGGGATCCGGACGGTATCGCTGCTGGGTCAATGCCGTATTGTTCAGATAGCCTGCTGTCACACCCGCACCACCGGCCCACATCTCTCCCGTTTCACCCAAGGCACAGGCACGCCCCTGCTCATCGAGCACATAGACAGTGTTATTGGGGGTTGGCCGGCCAATAGTCAGTAGCGTGCCTGGTACATGCCGATGCAGCGTGTTGACGATGGTCGTCTCGGTAGGACCGCAGCCGTTGTAGAACGTACAGTGCTCGGCCCACCGATCCGCCAGGGCCTGGGAGCAGGCTTCTCCAGCCACTGCAACGAGGTTGAGGTGGGGACACTGTCGAGGCTCAAGGGTGGCCAGTATCGAAGGCGTTGCGATCAACACATTGCACTGGGCGGCCGTCTGCGCGATGTCTTTGCCGCGAATCAGCAAGGTCGCACCATGAGCCAGGCAACCGAGTATTTCCCAAGCCGCCATGTCAAAGCCGATATTGAGAATCTGCCCTACGGTACGACCCGGTGCCATACCCATCCGCCCAGGTTCAGTGAGCAGAATGTTGCATACGTTACGGTGGCTGACACACACGCCGTTAGGGCGCCCTGTGGTTCCAGACGTAAACAGTACAAAGCACAGATCATCCGGGCCAGCACCGACACGTACGCAATCATTGTCTTCAGCCAGCCATGGCGTTTGAGCAATGAACGTATCCAAATTGAGGCAGCGATGGGACGCGTCTGCCGGAATGCGCTCCACCAGGCTCGATAAGGTCAGAATCACCGGGCTGGTCAATGATTCGAGGACCATGCCCAATTGCAGGGTGGGTACGATTCTGGCGTCCTGAGGGACATACGCGGCGCCAATCTTCAACACCGCCAGGAGCCCGACCAGCATGGGAATCGAGCGCTCGACGAACAATCCCACCGTGTCCCCACGCTTAACACCCAGCCCAAGCAGATGCTCAGCCAATCGATTGGCTTGTCGGTTGAGTTGTTCATAGCTGATACGTTGGCCCGCGCATACCGCAGCGGTCGCTTGGGGTGCCAGCCTCGCTTGCGCTTCGAAGGCGTGGTGCACGTTGGCGTAGGTGGCTCGGGTTGAGAGGCCACAACCCCATTGCTCAAATAAAACCCGCTGCGCGGCAGGCAAATGAGCCAGCGAGATGCAGGAAAAAAACTGTTTATCACTCGGCAAACACGTCATAAGCACCCTCTCACTATTCAACTGCCGGCTGAATGCCGACAGATACAAGGGTGGATAGAGGGCTGCGCACGAGATTACAGACTCTCAAGGTATACAGACGCTTCCCACGTATTAGCCGGGAAGTTTCTTTGCGCAAAGCGTGGAATAACCTACAGGGACCAACGTCTACTTCAACACAAGTGAGTAGACTCATCCCCATGCATGAACTCGACGAACAGTTACGCGAACTCATCCCCAGGTTGCGGCGTTTTGCTGTGTCGCTGACGCGCAACAGCAGCAGCGCCGATGACCTGGTGCAGGCGACCCTGGAGCGGGCGATCATCGCCTGGGCCGATAAGCGTATCGAAGGCGACCTGCGCGCCTGGCTGTTCGCGATCCTTTATCGACAGTTCCTCGACGCCCACCGCCGCAGCCGACGCTATGCACGTATGCTCGAATTCTTCACCGGGCGCGATGATGCGCAACCTTCGGTGGAGCGCACAGTGATGGCCCAATCCACCCTGCAAGCCTTCGACCAACTCAGCACCGAACAACGCGCCCTTTTGCTGTGGGTGTCCGTGGAGGGTTTGAGCTACAAGGAAGTCGCCGAGATCCTTCAGGTACCCATCGGCACCGTGATGTCGCGCCTGTCCCGTGCGCGCCAAGCGTTGCGTCAGCTCAGCGATGGCGAAATTGCCGGCCCTGCCCTGCGGAGACTCAAATGATCAACCTGCCCCCCAGCGAACGCGATTTGCATGCCTACATCGATCACCAACTGCCGGACAGTGACCGCCGCGTGCTTGAAACCTGGCTGGCCAACCACCCCGAAGCGGCCGCCCAGGTACACGCCTGGCAACAGGACGCGCAATTATTGCGGGCATCCTTGAGCGGCACCCTGCAGCAGCCGAGTAATCCGGCACTGGACCCGGCGTTGATCCGTCAGCGTATCAAGCGTCAGTCCCGCCGCCACCTCGCCAGCGCGGCGGTGTTGCTGATTGCCGTGAGCCTTGGCGGGCTTGGCGGCTGGCACGCCCGCGAAGCCACCCAACCACAGCCGCTGCCGATGACCGATGCCATGCAGGCTTACCGTCTGTTTGCCCAGGACGGCGTCATGCCCGCCGACTACAACGACGACGGCAGCGGCACTATGCAAGCCTGGCTCGACCGCTTTTTCAATCAAGCCCATCGCCTGCCCGACCTGAGCCAGGCAGGCTTCAAGCCGGTCAGCGGGCGCCTGCTCACTACCGATCAGGGGGCAGCCGCCATGGTGCTGTACCAAGACCCCCAAGGCCGACGCATCAGCTTTTATATCCGCCCGCCGGGACCGAACAACGGCTTCCTGCCCCGTGGCAGCCGCAGCGCCGACGGTTTGCAGGCCGAGTACTGGTCGGGCGGCGGCTACAACTACGCAATGGTCAGCCCGGCAGACCAGCCCGCCCCGGCGCTGATGAAGTTCTAGAAACCCACGTCCAGCACCACGTTGTCCAGGTAGGTGCCGCCGGGGGGTGTGGGCTGGTCGGTGTAGATGCGTGCGTTGTAGTTAAATACCTGGCTGCCGATGCCCAACCCATTGCCAGGGTTGACCTCTGCTGTGGAACTGGCCCGCCGCGCCGCGCCGACGCTGCCCCAGCGCGTGGTGCCGGCGCTTTTGAAGAGGTCATAGGCCAGGTAGTTGCTGCCGGAAACCATGCGTCGGCGCCCGCCGACACTGATCGGGTTCTGGCCATCGCTCAAGCCCACGGTGTAGGCACTGCCCTTGGTGCAGGCGATATTGATGGTCTGGCCGGTCACTGCGGTAAACCCACTGACCACCGGCGCGCTGCCAAAGCTGATATTCGGCGCGGTGATCTGGCAGTCATTGGTCACGGTCATGCTGACGGTCAGGCTTGCCGTGCCGCTGCCCGTGTCACGCCCCAGGCAAATGCCGCCAATGCCGATCCCCGAGCAATAATTCCACACCCAGGCGATGTTCAATGTCTCGGTGTACAGCCCCGCTGCGATATTGCTGCCGGTAATGCTGCTCAGGTACAACGGCACGGTTTTCGCCCCGGGCCCGGCGATCAGGCCAATGCTCTGGGCAATGCCGCCCGCGCCCCCAAAATCGAATTGGGTGCCGCGGGTGATGGGATAACTGGTGCTGTTGTTGCCATAAATCGTGTAGCCAATCACATCACCGGTCGGCCCGACCATGCCAGCGGTGGACGAGGTGATCGTAGCGTAGAAGTGGTCGGTGGACACCAGCAGCGAAATCAACGCCTGGGTGCAACTCAATCCGGAGTTGGTGGTAGAGCTGGTTTGCGCGGCAGTGCGGACCGTCATCGAGCTGATCGAACCGAAACTGGCCGGCACCGTGGAAACCACCGAACACACCGCCATAACCTGCCCGGAAAACAACAGCCCTGCCGCATACATCCATGCCTTGCCCCTCACCCGCAGTCTCCTTGCTCAACCACTCACTGGCACACCAACGGCCCGATCAGGGGCACGTCCTGTTGTTGCTCATCGATGTCGAATGTCGCCTGGCAGGTGCGCCCCTCACTGAGGGTGACCTGCAAGGTATTGTGGGCGCTGAGGTTTTCCAGATAGACCAGCCCATCCCACCCCACCACCGCCTGGGTGTTGCTTTGCTCGTGCACCACCAGGCTGCCCAGCGGTAGCTCCTGATGCTGGCGATCCACCAGGGTGATACTGGCGGCGAGCACCCGGCGCAGCGGGAACTCCAACAGATAGCCGCTGCCCCGGCGTACCGACACGCGCTGCTCCACATTGGGGCTCTGCACGTTCGCCGGCAGGTTCAACGGGTCAATTTCATATTTGCCGCGGTAATACGCGCTGCTCCATGGCACCAGCAAATGACCGTTGCGGTCGGTCTGGCCCACCAGCTGGTTTTCGTAGCGCACTGGAATCCCGGCAAACCCCTGGGTACTCACCACCACAAACGCGTCATTGATACGGTTGGCAGCAAAGGTTTCGCCGCCCATCCACACCAGCGAGCCGCTGGCATCCGCCCAGCGCGTTTGGGCGTCGCTGCTGCCGTACACGCCGGCCTGCAACTGCACTGACTGCAAGCGCCAGGTCAGGTCGGCCTGCCGATAGCTTGGCGCATCGCCCTGGGCATAGCCGAGGTTGTAGCCCACGCCGCCTTCGCTGGGCACCGCGCGGCTGTAGTTGATGCGCTGGCGACTGGCGCCGTCCTTGCTGCGCTCGGTGCTCAAGGCCAGACTGCCGTTGAGGTCGAACGGGATCACCAGTTGCGCCTGCATGGCCCAGTTGCTGTCGCCGATTTCGCGGTTGGCCGACAGGTAGAAGCTGGTGTTGCGCCACAGCGGTTTGCTCCAGCTGAGGTTGAGCAGGCGCGTGCGCGAATCGTCTGCCGCCTGCACGTCGAAATACCCCAGGCCCAGGCTGCCGAAACGTTGAAGGTTGAGGCTCAGCGTCACCTGCTCGCTACGCTTGCTGAGGCTGGCGTAAGGGGTGTCGACCAGGGTCAGGTCAGCGTAGTCATCACGCCGTTCAACGCGTTGGTACATCAGGCTGTAGCGCGTGCTGTTGTACTGGTAGCCAAGGCTGAGTTGCTGGCCGCTGCGGCTGTCGAACTGGCTCTGGCTGAGGGCGGTATTGAGCACGCCGAAGTTGCCCAGGCGCAGGTTGGCGCCAAGCCCGCCAAGGGTCAGGTCGCTGGATGCTTCGGCATGGCTTTCCAGGGTGAGGCTGTCGGAATAGCCATAGCGAAAGGTGCCACTGGTTACGCCCGGCCCGTAACCGAAATCGCGCAGGGTGTAGTCACGGCGCAAGGTACCGGCAGCCACGGAAAAATCCGTCAAGCCTTGTTGCAGCAAGGTGCTGGTGACGTAGAACGGCACCGTGGTCGACACCTGGCGCCCGAGGGCGTCGGTGGTCACCACGACAGCCTCCCCGGCGCCGTTGATAAATGGCACGTTGGTCAGGGTATAAGGCCCGGGTTGCAGCTGCGCGGTGTCGGATTTATAGCCGTTGATAAACAGGTCCACCGACGAGGGCACCGCCGCCTCACCGGCGAACTGCGGCAAAGGGTAAGTGACCAGGTCCGGGCGCACGGCAAAGTCCCGGGACACTTGCACCCCGCCCAGACGCACCGAGCTGCTCCAGGGCAGCGAGCCGCTGATCACGTCGCCCGCCTCGTAGGTGAGCAGGCGCTCATCATCGGAAAATCGCCAGGTGGTGTCGTAGCGCCGGTAACCGTTGCCGAGGGTACTGTCGGTGATGCCATCAGCCAGGGTCTGGCGCACCTGCCCGGTGTTGGACAAGGTGCCCCAGGTGTCGAACAGCCGCACTTCGTTCCAGGCGGCGAGGTAGCTGCCGCCGTCATCGGTGTCGTTGAAATACACGTCATAGTTGAGCAAGGCGCCGAAGCTGCTCATGACCTGGGTGCGCGGATAGGTATTGCGATTGCCGATAAACTGCGCCTGCAACCAGGATGGCGGTACATCCAGCAACAGGCGCTGGCCGTTGCTGTCGTAGTCGCTGTGCAGCCCAGGCACCTGGTCCAGGGCCACGCTGCCGACAGGCTCGCCGGGCAGTTTCATGCCCACGTCCTGCAGCGCGCTGGCGGGCACAAACAGCTGGCCGGCGCGCTGGTCGACCGCAATGATGCGGCCGGTGTCCATCTGGTTGACCACCAGTTCCAGAAACAGCTGTGCATCGGCAACTGCCTCCATGCTGCCCGGCGGCGGCGGCAAGTCGCCTGCCATCGCAGCGCCCCACAGCCCGCTTGCCACTGCCACCGACGGCCATAAACCCCGAGCCCAACCACGACTCACCATGGCGTTGTGTCCTTCAATGGACATCTCCATCCTGTTAAAACCCGGGCGTATGCCCGTAGCGCTACCTGACGGTTATCGCTTGGGCGCCAGGCTTTCCACTTGCGGCGCGCCGTTGACCCTGACCTGCAACGGCTGGTCGGCCGATACGGCATCCGGCACCGGCCAGCGCATACTCGCGCCCGGCAGCACGTAGCCGAGCAAACCTTCTACCAGCGGCCGGGTCTGCCCGCCTTGTTTGAACGACGCATCGGTGAGCCGCGCATGCACGGCGCCCTGGTTGCGCACCTCGATGTAATTGCGCCCGCCCACATTGACCTTTTGCCAGCTCAAGTCCGGCTTGCCGGCACCCTTGGGGTCGCGTTGACGCGTGGCGTCGTCCTTGCTCCACAACCCGGCGCCGTAGGCAAACAAGGGCACCGAATAGCGCATCTGGAAGCGAATCGCCGCCGCCGTGTTCTTGCCTTCCGGCGGCGCCGGCACCTGCAGCGCCGAGGGAATTTCATCGATGATGATGCGATAGGCCAGCTCCTGCCCCGGCGGTACTTCGCGGGTTCTGGTCAGGCGCACCAGTTGCTTCTGGCCGGGCTCGATTTTGGCCACCGGCGGGCTGCCGATCACGTCGCGCTGGTTCTGGTACTGCTCGTCGAAGCCATTCTGGCTCCAGGCAAATACGCGGATCTGCAGGTTGGCCGTCTCCGTGCCACGGTTCTCCAACCACAGCGCGCTGGCCTGTTGGTCGGCCTCCAGCACCGGGTCGATGGGCCAGATCAGCACCGAACTGGCCGCCTGCACCAGCCCTGCGCCACACAAAAGCCCCAAGGCAATACCCGCGGCCCACCACCGCCGGGAAGTTGAATGCATAAATCCACTCCTCAATACCGTTAGCCCTACCACGACAGCTGCACCTGCAGCGTGTCGCTGTACGTCCCCCCAGGCTGATTGCCCGGTAATACCACCCGCCCGTAAATCGGCAGGCTGATGTTGTTGGCATCGCTGTAAGTCACGCTGACGCTCTGGCTGACGCCCAGGCTCTGGCTGAACGCCGCGTCGCGAAACAGTTGATAGGCCACCCGCGCGCTGCCGCTGTTGAGCTGCAAGTTACGCCCGGCGCTGTTGTGAAGGCCGCCATCCACACTCATGCTCAGCGCCACCCCCGGTGTGCATTGCAAGGTCACACCGCCGGTAAGGGCTGCCGTGACCGTACCGGTGGCCAGTGCCGAGTAGCTGCCATAGGCCAACGCGCCGTAGTTGGAACCACCGCCCACGATCAGGCAACCGGGAGTAATGGTCGCGCTGACCTGGAAGCTCTGGCTGGTCACTGCCGACAACGGCAACGGCAGCGCCAATCCACAAGCCAACCCCAGCCTGAGCCACAGGGTCAGAACGTCAGCTCCACGGCCACGGTATCGGTGTAAGTACCTGCCGGCAGGCCCGCCTTGCCCACCGCGCGACCGTAGAGGTTGACGGTCTGCGCCACACCGGTACTGGTGGCGAGCGTCACCACGCCATCGATCGCCAACAGCGCTGAATGCCCGCTGTCGGTGTAGAAATCGTAGGGCACGAAGTTACCCGCCCCATCGGCCAGCGCACGGGTGCCACCCGGCGAGGCACCATCATGGGCGCCGGCACGCACCTTCACCGCAGGCGTGGCGCCGGCTGAACACAGAATCGACAGCGCCCCGCCGGTGCCGGTGCCGCCCAGCAGTTGGGCGTCGGCATTGGTAAACAGGCTGTTGGTGGTGCCGAAGTTCAAGCTACCGAAATTCAGCCCGGTAGCCGCCCCGGAGCCGTTGACCTGGCAACTGGCGATCAAGGTCAGGCTCGAACTGATCTGCCCGGTGACCGTGGTCGCCGCATTCAGGCTGGAGGCCAGCACCAGGCCCAGGGCACACACGCCCATTCGCGATACGAGTACATGCATGATATCCATCCTCATGGTTTACCAATCCAGAGTCACCGTCAGGGTGTCTGTGTAGATGCCGGCCGGTAGGGCCCTGGTATTCGCCACCACGGAGCCGAATACCGGGATGGGTACCTGTGCGCCCTGGGTCACGACGAAATTGCGTTGCTGGCCGATGCGGTAGGCACTCTGGCCCAACGCATCGGCCGATAGCCGATAGGGAATGGTCTGACGCCCGTTGCTCAAGCGGCGCGTGGTACCGTCGCCATGGGCGCCACCGTCGATGGTCACGGTAAAACTGCTGACCAACGACGGGTTGCAGGACACCGACAGCGGCGCTTTATCGCCATCGGAAATGGTCGCGCCCAAGGTGTCGTTCCAGGTCGGCCCCTGGCTGCCGAAATCCAACAGCGCAGTGCCACCGTCCGGAGTCACCGGCGCACGTTCCACGCCTTTGCTGACTTCGCAACTGGCGGTAATCACCAACCGTGCGTGAATCTGCCCGTTGGCCACAGCCGCCTGCGCGTCCTCGGCCAGCAACAGCAGGCCGCCCAAGGCCGCGATGGCCAGATAGCGGCTTACCATGTGACCGTGACCTTGAGCAGGTCGGAATAACGCCCCACCGCAGGGATGTCTTTGAGCGGTTCAATGCGGCCATACAACGGCAAATCAACCGAGCCGGTGTCCGGTACGCGGCCGCTGACCGGCACGTCCACCGGCAAGGGGATCAACCGGGCTGCGTCGGCATAAATGCGATAAGGAATGGGCTTGCTTAAGGGCATCGCATTACTGAGGTAACGCACTTCGCCCACGCCACCGTGCAGGCCGCCGTCAACGCGCATTTGGTAAGGCGTGTCGGGGTTGCACTCCAGGCGCGGCTGGCGCTGGCTGATCAGGGCCGCACTCAGGGGGCCGGCCGGGTCATCCAGACGCGGGCCGCTGCCGAAATCCAATACGCCAAGTTGCTCGATGCCCGCAGTGCGAGTGGTGCCCACCAACTGGCAACCCCGCTGCACGTCGATACGCACCTCCACCTGGAGTTGCGCAGCAGAAGCCGTGTTGCAGAGCATCGCGCCCATGACAGCCAATACCGCCGGTCCCTTCACTGCCCCAATTCCTTATACAGGGGTAACAACCTTGTATGAGGTTAGCCAGTTAACGCGAAAGTGCCAGTTTGCAAGGCTCGGCGCCCTTCACTGTTGGTCAAATGGCATCAAGCGTCCTACAGTAAGCGACCACCGCAATACAGAGTGATTATTCTTGGCCGTGCTTGCCCTGTTCCAGCGCCTGCTGGGTAAAAAAACCGACGCCTGGTGTGCCTCGCCCATTCCTGCCTATTTTCAGAAAAAGGCCGAACAACAGGGCTACACCCTCAGTGACGGCCAAATCCGGGCGATTACCGCCCTGAATCGGCAGGCCCAGCACCTGCTTAATGGCCAGGCCACGCGCAGCCTGTACCTGCACGGCCCGGTAGGTCGCGGCAAGAGCTGGCTGCTGGAAGGGTTTTTCCAGGCGCTGCCCATCGCCGAGAAGCAACGCGTGCATTTCCACGACTTCTTTGCCCGGCTGCACCAGGGCATGTTTGTGCACCGCGAGCATGAGGATGCCTTGGGCGTCACTCTGGATCAGTTGCTCGCTGATTGCCGTGTGCTGTGTTTTGACGAGTTCCATGTGCACGATATCGGCGATGCAATGCTCATCAGCCGCTTGTTCAAGGCCCTGTTCCAACGCGGCGTGCTGGTATTGGTAACGTCCAACTACCCGCCCGAAGGGTTGCTGCCCAACCCGCTGTACCACGAACGATTCAAACCGGTGATCGACCTGATCGCCGCACGCATGGACGTGCTGCAAGTCAGCGCGCCCCAGGACTTTCGCAGCCTGCCCCAGGCCCACGCCCAACAACGTTTCACCCGCGGCCACTATGTGTGGCCGGGTACACCGGCGCAGCGGGAAAGCCTGGGTGTGCCTGCCACCAATGGCCCGGCGCAAACCCTGACGGTTGGCAATCGGCAGTTGCTGTGCCGAGACCATCAGGCGCGGACCATCCTGTTCACCTTCAACGACCTGTGTGAACAGCTCACCGCCGTGATGGATTACCTGCTGCTGTGCCAGGACTTCGACCACTGGATCATCGACGGTCTGCCGCAGTTGGCCGAATGCCCTATCGCCGTGCAACAGCGTTTTATCAACCTGGTGGACGTGCTCTACGATCAGGACAAACACCTGACCCTCATGGGTCACCAGCCGCTGGATAAAGCCCTGGAAGGCCAGGCCATCGACCTCGCCCGCACCGCCAGTCGCCTGCGCCAATTGCACATGCTCTGCCCGCAAACCGCGCCCGAGCCGCTATCATGAGCGCCTTTTACGCCCCCTTCCGAGTGCCGCGCTGCTCATGAATACCCTCGCCCAACTCAAGGCCGGCCAATTAGCCGGCGCCAAGCGCCTGGACCTGGCCTGCGGGCTGACGGAGTTCCCCCGGGAAATCTTCGACCTGGCCGACTCCCTGGAAATCCTCAATCTCACCGGCAATGCCTTGAATAGCCTGCCCGAGGACCTGCACCGCCTGACGCACCTGCGTGTGCTGTTTTGTTCGGACAACGCGTTTACCGAGCTGCCGGCGTGCCTGGGCCAGTGCGCGAACTTGAGCATGATCGGCTTCAAGGCCAACCAGATCGGCCACGTGCCCGCCGCCGCCCTGCCGCCGCAGTTGCGCTGGCTGATCCTCACCGACAACTGCATCAGCCAATTGCCCGATGAACTGGGTCAGCGCCCGCTGCTGCAAAAGTTGATGCTGGCCGGTAACCAGCTGACGCAATTGCCGCAAAGCCTGGCCCACTGCCAAAACCTGGAGTTGATCCGCATCGCCTCCAACCGCTTGACCCACCTGCCGCAGTGGCTGCTGACGCTGCCGAGCCTGACCTGGCTGGCCTACGCCGGCAACCCGGTGGAAATGGCCGTGACAGTGACGGGCGAAGATGGGACGCCGAACATTCCCTGGTCTGAACTGGAACTGGGAGAAGTATTGGGCGAAGGCGCCTCCGGGATCATTCACAAAGCAATCTGGAAACCCCAGGCGCTGCCGGTCGCGGTCAAGCTGTACAAAGGCACCATCACCAGCGACGGGTCACCGCTGCATGAAATGCAAGCCTGCATTGCCGCCGGGCTGCATCCCAACCTGATCAAGGTGCAAGGCCGTGTCATCGGGCACCCGCAAGATCAGGCAGCATTGGTCATGAGCCTGATCGACCCGAGCTACCGCAACCTCGCGGCGCTGCCTAGCCTGGCGTCCTGCACCCGGGACATCTACGAAGCCGATACCCGTTTCAGCCTCGACGTGGCGCTGCGCATGGCACGAGGCATCGCTTCGGTGGCGGCGCACTTGCACCGTCAGGGGATTACCCACGGTGACCTGTATGGCCACAACATCCTGTGGAATGCGCCGGGTGATTGTTTGCTCGGAGACTTCGGCGCGGCGTCATTCCATGCCACGGCCGACACCTTGGAAACCAGGGCGTTGCAGCGTATTGAAGTGCGCGCATTCGGGGTGTTGCTGGGGGAATTGTTGGATCGGGGTGAAGGGGCAGCAAGTGAGGATCTGGTTGAACTGCAAAAAAGCTGCTGCCAGCCCGATGTGCTGGCGCGGCCAAGCTTTGAAGAAATTGACGGCGTACTGAGCGCTATCTAACGCCGCTGGAACAATGTGGGAGGGGGCAAGCCCCCACCCGCTATGCAGTGATGGCTAGCCAGCCAGGCCGACAAACATATCCTGCACATCATCATGGTTATCCAGGCCTTCCAGGAACGCCTCGACTTCAGCCATCTGCTCATCGGTCAAACCACTGACCGGGTTCTTCGACAGGTAACCCAGCTTGGCCGACAGCACGGTAAAACCCTGCTCCGGCAAAGCTTTCTGCACGGCATCCAGGTCGGTGGTTTCGGTGATGAACAGGGTGGTGCCCTCTTCTTCACCGTCTTCAAAATCCTGGGCGCCGGCTTCGATGGCGGCCATTTCCGGATCAGCATCCGGGGTGTCCGGCGATGCTTCGATCAGGCCGACGTGGTTGAAATCCCAGGCCACCGAGCCGGAAGCGCCCAGCTGTCCCTTGCGGAACGCCACGCGGATTTCCGCCACGGTGCGGTTGATGTTGTCGGTTACGCACTCAACGATCAGGGGCACCTGGTGCGGGGCAAACCCTTCGTAGGTCACGCGGTGGTATTGCACGGTTTCACCGAGCAGACCGGCGCCCTTCTTGATCGCACGATCCAGGGTTTCCTTGGGCATCGAGGCTTTCTTGGCCTGCTCGACCACCAGGCGCAGGTGCGCGTTGGTCGCGGTATCGGCGCCGTTGCGGGCGGCGATGGTGATCTCTTTCACCAGCTTGCCGAAAATCTTGCCCTTGGCATTGGCTGCCGCTTCTTTATGTTTGACTTTCCACTGTGCGCCCATGACTCACTCTCTACTTTCCATGGCGCCGAAACGTCTACTGGCCGGCGCTTTGGGGGCAGAGTTTATAGCGCAAGAACACGCTAATCCACCAAAAAACCGGCCAGGTGCCTCAGGTGCGCAGGGGTTTGATGGTGGCACTGCGATCCGGGATGAAGTCCCCCACCTGCGCCAGAACAGCGGGCCTGGCGTTCCAGTAGGGCATCAATACCAGTGAAGAAAACAGCGCCGCGCCGGCAAACACGATAAACACCGTGACGGTATCGAAGTAGCCCGGCAGCAAGCCGCCCAGGATCGCGCCCACCGAACCGCAACCATTCACAAACCCTGCCGCCGTGGCGCCGGCTTTGGCAGTGCCGAAGTCAATGGCAGCGGTGCTGCTGATCATCGAGTCGGGGCCGTACAGGGTCAGGCCCATGACAAACAGCAAGGCCATCACCAGCACCACACTGCCGGTGTGCAGCGCACCCATGAACAACGCCAGGGCCACGGTCAACGCCAGCAGGCTCAGCACACAGGCCGGCATACGCCGGGCGCCGAACAGTTTGTCGGAAGCCAGGCCGATCAGTACCGGCCCGAGCAAACCGGCCAGCTCGAACGCGGTGGGCACGATGGCCGCGCCGACCTTGCCCACCGACGGCATCTGTTCGTAGACGATCACCGGGCCCCACAGCAAAATCGCGTAACGCGCCGGCTTGAGCAGGAAATACGCCAGCCCCAGCGTCAACACCGTGCGGTTGCGCAAGATAGCGCGCAACGGTTCAAGCACACTGATGCGCTGTTCGGCGGCCCTGTCCTCGGCACTCATGAGCGGCTCGGGCTCCACCGCTGGCAAACCCACATCCTGGGGGGTATTGCGCTGGAACATAAAGAACAGCACGGCCACCACCGCCACCACCGCAGCGCTGGAGATAAACGCCGCGTGCCAACTACCGATCAGGGTGTAGGCCCACCAGCCGGCGAACGGTGAAGCGACCAAGCCGCCAAAGGCATAGCACGAACTCCACAGCCCCAACACCCGCCCACGCTGCCGGGCCGGGAAGAAACTACCGAGGTTCTTGCACAACCCCGACCAGCCGGTGGACTGCGCCAACCCCTGGATCAACATGCAGGTGACAAAGATCGGCAAGGTCGCAAACGTGCCCATCACCAGCGCGGCGGCGGCGGAAACCAGCAAGCCGCCAAGCACCACCACCCGTGGCCCGAAGCGGTCGGCGAGCATGCCCCAGGTGAACTGGCCCACGGCGTACGCGGCGAGATACAAGCCATCGAGGTTGGCCATCATCATTTTATCGAGGGGGAAGCTTGGGTCGTCGCCGATCCCCAGTTTTGCCACCGAGAAGGCTTTGCGGGTGAAATAGAACGCGGCGTACGCCAGCCAGGTGATGGCGAAAATCTGCACGCGCCAACGCTTGATGCTACCCATAGGGATATTCATGGTGGTTCTGACCTCAGGTGTGAGTGTGCCGGCAGAATCGAAAGAAAACGCCTGTTTTTTTTATGGTTGAGCACTGCAATGCCGGGCCTTGGAGGGCGCGGTATTGGTCAGATGAACGCGGTGTGCCTGCGCCCATGGCCGTCGAGGTTGTAGGACTCAACCTACGGCGGCTGAGGTGCATCAAAGCAATGGCTGACTAATAGGTAAAATCGATTTATCGTATTTCAAATATAAGCTCAGCTTGTAAGAGGACGTGCCATGTCGGTTTCCCATGCCCAACTCAAAGCCTTCCATGCGGTGGCCGTGCACGGCAGTTTTACCGGCGCCGCCGAGCGCCTGTTCCTGACCCAGCCCGCGATTTCCGACCAGGTGCGCAAACTCGAAGAGCGCTTCGGCGTGTTGCTGTTTCACCGCAACAAACGTTCGGTACGCCTGACCGACCTGGGCGAACGCCTGCTGGGCATTACTCAACGCCTGTTTGTGATCGAGGCGCAAGCCGAAGAATTGCTGCAGGACTCCCGCGCCCTGCTCACTGGCACCCTCACCCTGGCGGTGGATGCACCCGTACATGTACTGCCACAGATTGCGCACTTCTGCCGGCTGTACCCGGGAATCAGCGTGAAGATCGAAACCGGCAATACCGATGAGTCGTTGTTGCGCCTGTACAACTACCAGGCCGACCTGGCGCTGTTGGGTCGCGATGTCGACGATGCGCGCCTGCTGTCGCTGCCATTGCCCGACGATCAACTGCTGGCGTTTGTCGCCCGCAACCATCCCTGGGCCGGGCGCGAGTCCATCTGCCTGGCCGACCTGGATGACACGCCCTTGGTGCTGCGGGAAATCGGCTCAGTGACCCGTCAGACCCTGGAGCAGGAAATGCGCCAGGCCGGCCTGCGCATTCGCCCGGCGATTCAGGTTGAAGGCCGCGAAGCCGCGCGTGAAGCAGTGGTGGTGGGCATTGGCGTGGGCGTGGTGTCGGCGGCAGAGTTCGGCGCCGACGCTCGGGTGTACGCCATGCCGATCCGCGACTGCACTCAGCGCATGAAGGAAACCCTCGTCTGCCTGAAAGAACAGAGCTCACGTCGCGTGGTGGCGAGCTTTTTGGAGATCGTGCGTGACAGCCTTCACGCCAACTCGAAAAAAGCCTGAATCAAGCGCAGCGAACGGCGCCGCTCCATGCAGCCGAGCGTATGCCGGTTGAGCAGGCCATCGCCCAGGATCGGCACAGCGTGTACCCGCGGGTCCGGGCTGACCTCCATCGACGACACCACCCCTACCCCCAGTTCGGCCGCGACGGCTTCGGTCACGGCTTCACGGCTATCCAGTTCCAGCAGCACCTTGGGCTGCACATTCGCCGCCATGCACGCGTCGTCGAACGTGCGCCGGGTAATGGAACTGGGTTCACGCAGCACCATGATCACCTCATGCAACTGCGCCAGTTCAATCCCGTCGGGCTGCTTTGCCCACGGATGCGCTGCCGGCACAAGGGCGCAAATCCGTGACTCGTCCAGAGGTTGCAGGTGCAAGCCATTGCGCGGCTCCACCTCGGTGAGCACTGCCACATCGGCATGTTCGGACAGCAGCGCCGCCAGGGTTTCCTGGGCGTTGCCCAGGCGCAGGTTCACGGTAATGCCCGGGTAGCGCGAGCGCAGGCTGGCGATCATCGGCATCACCAGGTGCGGACCATCCGCCGCCACCTCCAGACGCCCAGTGAGCAACTGCCGGTTGGCCTCCAGCATGGTCTGCGCCTCATCCACCAAACCGAAGATCGCCCGGGTGATGGCCGCCAGGCGTGCGCCCTCTTCGGTCAACTCCACCCGCCGGGCGGTACGGCGCAACAGCGCAATCTGGTAATGCTCTTCAAGCGCCTTGATATGCCCGGTAACCGCCGGCTGGCTGATGAACAGCCGCGCCGCAGCACGGGTAAAACTGCCCTCGCGGGCCACGGCATCGAATGCACGCAGTTGAAACAGGTTCATAGCTATCGGCCTCACTGATAGCTCGTATAACAACAAACAATTTGATTGATAACAAGCCAAACTGCAATTTAGGCGCCGTAGCTTCAACCCCGACCCTTGCGAGGATTTGAGATGACCACTGCCGCGCCGATCCTGTTGACCCCTGGCCCCCTGACCACTTCGACCCGCACCCGTCAGGCGATGATGGTGGATTGGGGTTCATGGGACGATCGCTTCAACCAGCTCACCGCCAGCGTCTGCACGCAGCTGCTGGCGATCCTCAATGCTGCCGACAGCCACCATTGCGTGCCGTTGCAGGGCAGCGGCACCTTCGCCGTCGAAGCCGCCATCGGCACGCTGGTCCCGCGCAATGGCAAGGTGTTGGTGCTGATCAACGGCGCCTACGGCAAGCGCCTGGCGAAGATTTGCGAAGTGCTCGGTCGCTCGTTCAGCACCTTTGAAACCGATGAGGACGAGCCCACCACCGCTGCCGATGTAGATCGCCTACTGCTGGCTGACGCGGCCATCACCCACGTCGCGTTGATCCATTGCGAAACCAGTACCGGCATTCTCAACCCGCTGGCGGAGATCGCCCAAGTCGTCAAACGCCACGACAAGCGCCTGATCATCGATGCCATGAGTTCTTTCGGCGCGCTGCCGATCGATGCTCGCGAAGTGCCGTTCGAAGCGCTGATCGCCGCCTCGGGCAAATGCCTGGAAGGCGTACCGGGCATGGGCTTTGTCTTTGCCGAAAAAGCTGCGCTGGCCGCCTCCCAGGGCAACTGCCATTCCCTGGCAATGGACCTGTTCGACCAGCACACCTATATGGCCAAGACCGGCCAATGGCGTTTCACCCCACCGACCCACGTCGTCGCGGCCCTGCATGAAGCGTTGCTGCAATACGCCGAAGAAGGCGGCCTGCCCGCCCGTCATCAACGCTACGCCGACAACTGTCAGGCACTGCTGGACGGCATGGCTGCGCTGGGCCTGCGCAGTTTCCTGCCGGCGGCGATCCAGGCGCCGATCATCGTCACCTTCCACGCACCAAAAGACCCACGCTACCAGTTCAAGGACTTCTACGAACGGGTCAAGGCCAAGGGTTTCATCCTTTACCCCGGCAAGCTGACCCAGGTGGAAACCTTTCGCGTGGGCTGCATCGGCCATGTCGATGCGGCCGGTATGCAGGCGGCGGTCAAGGCTATCGCCGACGTGCTGCAAGAAATGGAAGTGCTGGACATTTGACTGCCCCCATTACCCACAGGACCTGAACCATGAACTATCAAAACCCCAACACCCTCCAGGCCGTTATCCTCGACTGGGCCGGCACCGTGGTCGACTTCGGCTCCTTCGCCCCCACGCAGATTTTTGTCGAGGCGTTTGCCGAGTTCGACGTGCAAGTTTCTATTGAGGAAGCCCGTGGGCCCATGGGCATGGGCAAGTGGGACCATATCCGCACCCTTTGCGATCAGCCGCAGGTTGCCGAGCGCTATCGCAAGGCGTTCGGCCGCACGCCGACCGATGACGACGTGACCGCCATCTACCAGCGTTTCATGCCGCTGCAAATCGAGAAGATCGCCGAACACTCGGCGCTGATCCCCGGCGCCCTCGACACCATCGCAGCGCTCCGGGCGCAAGGGATCAAGATCGGCTCCTGCTCCGGCTACCCCAAGCAAGTGATGGACAAGGTCGTCGCCCTGGCCGCCACCAACGGTTATGTCGCCGACCATGTGGTCGCGACCGACGAAGTTCCCAACGGCCGCCCTTGGCCGGCCCAGGCCCTGGCCAACGTGATCGCCCTGGGCATCGATGATGTGGCCGCGTGCGTGAAGGTCGACGACACCGTGCCGGGTATTCTCGAAGGCCGTCGTGCCGGGATGTGGACCGTAGCGCTGACCTGTTCGGGCAATGCCCTGGGCCTGACCTACGAGCAATTTCGCGCCCTGGGCAGCGCCACACTGGCCAGCGAGCGTCAGCGCATCGAAACAATGTTCGAAGGCTCGCGCCCGCACTACCTGATCGACACCATCAACGACCTGCCGAATGTCATCGTCGACATCAACGCACGCCTGGCACGCGGGGAAATGCCGCAAAGTTACTGACCAGGATCAAGGCAACGGCATTGGCAACGAGCGAAGCGCTCAAAACGGGCATACAGTTAACGTACTCCGTCGCTAAAGAGCGGAGGTATGCCCTGATGAGTGAGGAACACAGCAATGCCGTGGAAAAATTCCGATACGCGCTACAGCACCATGTCGATTGCGCTGCACTGGTTGATGGTAGTGCTGCTGGCGGTGGTCTACGCCTGCATTGAATTACGCGGGCAATTCCCCAAAGGCAGCGGTGCGCGCACGCTGATTGTGGAAATGCACTTTATGTTCGGACTCACCGTGTTTGTGCTGGTGTGGCTGCGCCTGTTCGCACGCAGCCTGGGGGTGGCGCCGAAGATCGTGCCAGCACCGCCGCAATGGCAGAACCTGCTGGCGAAGCTGATGCATTGGGCGCTGTATGCGTTGATGATCGGGTTGCCGATTGCCGGTTGGTTGATCGTCAGTGCCAAGGGGCATTCGGTGATGTTCTATGGGATGGAGTTACCGCCGCTGATTGCAGAAAACAAGGCATTGGCCGAGGAGATTGAAGGCTGGCACGTGCTGTTCGCCCAGATCGGTTACTGGCTGATCGGGCTGCATGCGCTGGCGGGGATCTTTCACCATTATGTGATGCGCGATAACACTGCCTTGCGAATGATGCCGGGCAGGCACAATCCCACCCGTTGACACCTACAGGAAACCTCGGCGGCCTTGCAGGCCGCCAGTGTGGATGAAGATCAAGCGCGTGCCGGGGGCAAAGCGGCCGGCCTCGATCTGTTGCTTCAATGCCAGCAGCGCCTTGCCGGTGTAGAGCGGCTCCAGTGGCACACCGCAGTCCCGTTCGGTGCGCTGGATAAACTCGAGCAGCAGCGGATCGACCTTGGCAAAGCCGCCACGGCAGGCGTCCAGCAACTCATAACCGGTCTGCACAATCGCACTCACATTCTGCGCCACGCCATGATCACCCGGCACAGCCATTGCGCCGTACACCGGATGCGCGCCGGCCTCCGCCAGCACCAGCCCGGCCAGGGTAGTACCGGTGCCCGCCGCCAGCCACCATGCGTCGTAATCCGTCCACCCGAGGTGGCTCAACTGCACCCGCGCCTGCTCCACCAACACCCCACAGCCCAGCGCACCGTCCAGACCACCACCGCCTTCGGGTATCGGATAAAGGTCGGGATACTGCTCGCGCCAGGGCAGCCAGAAACCCGGCTCATGCCGCGCCCGATAACCGCCGTAGCCCAACCAATGCAATTGCATCCCGAAGGTCTTGAGGTCGAGCACCGTGGGAGTGTCTTGGGGATGGCCGCGCAACAGGCCAACCGTGGGAAAATCAAAGCGCTTGCCCGCCGCTGCCAGTGCGTGCAGATGGTTGGAGTGAGCCCCGCCAAGGCTGATAACCCCTTTGGCGCCGGTAGAGCGGGCCTGAGCCAAGTGTTCGGTAAGTTTGAACCACTTGTTGCCGCTGATCAGCGGGTCGATGCGGTCCAGGCGCAGCACGGCCAGCTCGATGCCGTTCAGCCAATCAAGCTGCACAGGTTCAAGGGGCGCATAAGGCAGCCAATCGAAAGGGCCCATCGGCAGGTATCTGAATGAGAAAGGGGCGGCAAGTCTAACACCGCCCCTGTTGTCGCCTTACAACTCGGCAGCCAGGCGCGAGCCCTGGTTGATGGCGCGCTTGGCATCCAGCTCGGCCGCCACATCGGCGCCGCCGATCAGGTGCACGTTCTGGCCGGCAGCAACCAGGCCGTCATGCAGTTCGCGCAGTGGGTCCTGGCCGGCGCAGATGACAATGTTGTCCACCGCCAGCACCTGCGGTTCACCCTCGGCGCCGATGCGGATATGCAAGCCTGCGTCATCGATCTTCAAGTACTCGACGCTGTTGAGCATCTGCACCTGTTTGTTCTTCAAGCCGGTACGGTGAATCCAGCCGGTGGTCTTGCCCAGGCCGTCGCCAACCTTGGAAGCCTTGCGTTGCAGCAGGAACACCTCGCGGGCCGGCGCATGGCGCTCGGGCTTGATCCCGGCCACCCCGCCACGTGCTTCCAGTTGGGTATCGATGCCCCACTCTTTCCAGAACGCCTCTCGATCCAGGCTGGTAGACACGCCTTGGTGTACGAGGAATTCCGATACATCGAAACCGATGCCGCCGGCGCCGATCACCGCCACACGCTTGCCCACCGGCTTGCGCTCCAGGATCACATCCAGGTAACTCAACACCTTGGCGTTCTCGACGCCCGGGATCGCCGGGGTGCGCGGCGCGATACCGGTGGCCAGGATCACCTCGTCATAATCACCTGCCACCAGCTGCTCGACGCCCACACGGGTGTTCAGGCACAGCTCTACGTGAGTGGTCTGCAATTTGCGTTTGAAGTAACGCAGGGTTTCGAAAAACTCTTCCTTGCCCGGCACGCGCTTGGCGATATTGAACTGGCCGCCAATCTCGCTGGCGGAATCGAACAAGGTCACCTGATGCCCACGCTCAGCGGCAACAGTGGCAGCGGCCAGACCGGCAGGGCCGGCGCCGACCACCGCGATTTTCTTGATCTGCTTGACGGGCAGGTAATTGAGTTCGGTTTCATAGCAGGCGCGCGGGTTGACCAAACAGGTGGTCAGCTTGCCGCCGAAGGTGTGGTCCAGGCACGCCTGGTTGCAGCCGATGCAGGTGTTGATCTCATCGGCGCGCCCAGCGGCAGCCTTGTTGACGAACTCCGGATCGGCCAGAAACGGGCGCGCCATCGAGACCATGTCGGCATCGCCTTCGGCCAGGATCTGCTCGGCGATTTCCGGGGTGTTGATGCGGTTGGTGGTGATCAGCGGAATCTGCACCACACCGCGCAATTTGGCGGTGACTTTGCTGAAGGCGCCCCGCGGGACCTTGGTGGCGATGGTCGGGATACGCGCTTCGTGCCAGCCGATACCGGTATTGATGATCGTCGCGCCAGCCTGCTCGATAGCCTTGGCCAACTGCACGATTTCCTTCCACACGCTGCCGCCTTCCACTAGGTCAAGCATCGACAGGCGGAAGATAATGATGAAGTTCGGGCCGACGGCCTCGCGTACGCGACGCACGATCTCCACCGCCAGGCGCATACGGTTTTCAAAGCTGCCGCCCCAACGGTCGGTGCGATGGTTGGTCTGGGCGGCGAGGAACTGGTTAATGAAGTAGCCCTCCGAACCCATGATTTCCACACCGTCGTATTCGGCGGCCTGGGCCAGCAATGAGCAGGTGACGAAATCCTGAATCTGCTTCTCGATGCCCTCTTCATCCAATTCCTTGGGCTTGAACGGGTTGATCGGCGCCTGGATCGCACTCGGCGCCACCTGCTTGGGGCTGTAGGCATAACGCCCGGCGTGAAGGATCTGCATGCAGATCTTGCCGCCCGCCTCGTGCACCGCCTGGGTGACGATCTTGTGCTTGAGCGCCTCTTCTTCAGTGGTCAGCTTGGCTGCCCCGGCGTATACCCCGCCTTCATCATTCGGGCCAATGCCGCCGGTGACCATCAGGCCTACGCCGCCACGGGCGCGCTCGGCAAAGTAGGCCGCCATGCGCTCGAAACCGCCGGGCTTTTCTTCCAGGCCGGTGTGCATCGAGCCCATCAGGGTACGGTTGCGCAAGGTGGTAAAACCCAGGTCCAACGGGGCCAGCAGGTGCGGGTAGGCAGCAGCGGTCATGGTACAGCTCCACAACGGATCATCACGGGACGTGGCGCACTCGAACGGTGTGCCATCGGTTTATGTCCCACAGACTAAGAGGCGGTGGACCACGGCTCAATGACTGAAACTGACAAGTTATTGATCCAAATGCACAGCGCCCCTTGGCAAGCCGCGCCATGGGCCCTACCCTAGTCGCGAACCCTGCACCTGGTCTGTTGTCTGTTGCCCCATGCGTAAACTTCTAGCGTTCACCGTCACCATGGCCCTGGTTGCCGCCCTCGCCGCGTATCTGGTCTGGACCCAGGAGCGCCCCGTGGCGCATTACCTGTCGGACCTGCGTATTACCCTCGCCGTCAATGAGGGCGAACCAGCCGACCGTGGCAACCTGCTCGGCATTCAGCCAGAGCTGTTCCCTGCCGACTATCAAAGCCTGGAACGCCTGCATTTGAAGCTGTCGAGCTACCTGCAAAAAGCGCGCGACCAAGGCCTGATCAACGCCAAGACCATCGTGGTGCTGCCCGAACATATCGGCACCTGGCTGATGCTCAAGGGCGAAAAAAACGAGCTGTACCAGGCCGCGCATTTGAAGGATGCGATGAACTGGCTGTCGATCAGCAACCCACTGCAGTTTGCGAAAGCCTGGATCAGCGCCACCGGCGACAACCGCATGGATGACGCCTACCTGCGCATGAAGGCCCCTGCCATGGCGCGCGACTATCAAGTGGTGTTCGGCGGGCTGGCAAAAGAATTTGGCGTAACCCTGGTGGCAGGCTCCATCGCCCTGCCCAACCCGAGCGTGATTCAGGGCCAGTTGGAAGTCGGCCATGGCGCGCTGTACAACGCCAGCGTGGTGTTTGCCGCCGACGGTTTGCCACTGGGCCAACCGCAGCGCCAGCTCTACCCGATCTACGATGAGCGTGGCTTTATCGAGCCAGGCGATGAGAATGTCGTCAGCGTGGTGGATACGCCTGCCGGGCGCCTGGGCACCCTGGTCGGCAGCGACAGCTGGTACCCGGACAACTATCGCAAGCTTAACGAGCAAGGTGCGCAACTGATCGCAGTACCGGCCTTCGTCACTGGCCGCGACACCTGGGACCGTCCATGGCGCGGGTTCAAGAGCGTGTCGACGCCTTCCGAAGTCAGCCTCAAACCCGAAGAAACCAGCGAAGGCGCCGCCTGGCGCCGCCTCACCCTGATCAGCCAGCAGCCCGTCAGCCAGGCGATGGCGGGCATGAGCGTATTTTTACGTGGGCAGTTCTGGGACCTGGGCAGCGCCGGCCAGAGTTTTCTGAGCAGCAACGGGCAAGTGTTCGCCGACGGCGATGCCCGTGGCGCGCGCCTGCTGAATATCTGGCTGTAGCCCTTGAAGCCGGTGCGCCTGGGGGATCTGTCGGTGGGCTTCGTGCACACCCTGGCCGATGCCATCCAGAGCCACGGCCTGGACCCGCAACCGCTGTTGCTGCAATACGGCCTGGACCCTGCACGCCTGGCTGAAGCCGGTGCACGCCTGTCGATCCCGCGCTATATGCGCCTGGGCCACGCGGCCATCCAACTGACCGGCGACCCGGGCCTGGGCCTGCGCATGGGCCAACTCAGCCGCTTGAGCCAGGCCGGCCTGGCCGGTGTCACCGCCGCCCAGGCCCCCAATGTGCGCGAAGCGGCGCGCACGCTCACACGCTTTGAAGCGCTGTACGGCTCCAACTATCGCGGGCAATCGAGCTTTCATGAAGATGCCGAAGGCGCCTGGCTGCGGTTCTACTCCATCAGCCCCTACAACGCCTATAACCGCTTTGTGGTGGACTCGATCATCGCCGGTTGGCTGCAACAATTATCCAGCCTGGCGCAACAGCCGGTGCAGGCACAACGGATAGAAATCGAATTCGACGCGCCGGACTATCACGAACACTACAACGTGCTGGGAAGCGGCGTGATGCACTTCGGCGCCGATGCCAATCAACTGCGTCTGAGCCAACCCACCTTGGCGCTGCGCAACCCACAGCACTGCCCAAGTACCTGGCACCTGTTGCTGCAGCTGTGTGAAAGGGAGTTGGAGCAGCTGACTCGCACCCGCAGCCTGCGTGAACGCATCACGCGGTTGCTCGGGCCGATGCTCAATGGCGGCCGGGAACCCGACCTGGAAGAGGTGGCGGCACGCTTGAAACTGCCGACCTGGACATTACGGCGCAAACTGGCCGAGGAAGGCACACAGTTTCGCGCAATTCTCAACGACACCCGCCGCGACCTGGCCATGACCTATATTCGCGATACCGAGCTGGCATTTGGCGAGATCGCCTACTTGCTTGGTTTTGCTTCAGCCCAAGCCTTCCAGAGGGCCTTCAGGCGCTGGAATAACCAGACCCCAGGGGAATTTCGCCGCAGTCAGCGGCATTCCGCCTGAAGTCGGGTTACAGCTCGGTGGCATCGTCGGCCGGATCCAGCGGGTCCAACTCGAATGCCTGGTACTCCAGCAGTTCTTCCTGGTAATCGTCCATGGTGGACTCCTTCTTCAAATGAAAGCGGTGGCAGGTAAATGACCTGCGAACCCAGCCTAAAGTGCCGTCATGACGAAAAAATGTCGACGTTGTGACATTCCTGCGCTTGAAAAGTTAAACGCGACAGGCGCCGGATAATTTAATCCCATGACTTGAGGTGCGATTGCAATCATTGCAACTGCAATCACATTTCCAGTAGGGTACAAATATCCGTTGAAAGGAGCCTGGACCCATGCCTGCCTCTATCGCGCATTCTGCGCAGAGCTGCATCGACGCACTCAGCACCGCCGCCTGCCCGGGCAACTCGCCGCTGTATACGGTGATGAGCATGGCCAATACCCTGGAATCCAGCCGGCACGCCTGGGTGATCCGTGGCCAGTCATGCAGCCGCCGCGTGGGCAACTGGCCTATCTGGTTTGCGCGCAATCGCGGCGAAAAACCCCTGCTCTATCTGCACAGCGCAGTGTCGTCTGCACAGTTGTGCGCACTGTCGGAGCAGACCGCCCAACGTGGCATCTTTTGCAATGACATCGAGAACCAGCCTTCCCCGTGGCCCAAGGGCACGCACCCGTCATTGCCAGTATGGCTGGCGACCCATCCACGCTGCACACCCTACGATCCCGCCTCGGGAGACGAAGCTCGAGCGATTGTGCTGGCAGGACTACGCACGCTGTACGTCGACGGCCAGCCAGGTTTTTATTATTTGGCGCTGCATGACCAGGATGCCCCCACGACACTGACTGCCCAAGACCGAGAGGATGCCCACAAAGGCATGTATCCGATCCAGCGTGGCCAAGCAGCAGATGTGCGCCTGCTCGGTGCTGGCCGGGCGCTGGAAGAGGTGATGTTCGCCGCAGAGTTGCTGGAACAGGACTGGAATATTACGGCGCAGGTGTGGAGCAGCCCCAGCTACACACGGTTGGCCCGTGAGGCGGCGACCGCGGAGCGCTGGAACCGCTTGCACCCCTTGGCCCCCACGCGCAGCTGCCATTTACGTGATTGCCTGGCAGGCAGTAGCGCACCCGTCATTGCCGTCACCGGTTATCCGCAGGTGATTGTCGATCAATTAGCCGCGCATGTAGATGCACGATTTATCGCCTTGGGCGCAGGCTCGGTGCAGGCCCATGCGCCGAGCCGCTATTGGATTGTGGCTTCAGCGTTAAGAGCGCTGGCCGATGAAGGGCGTACCGACATGCAGCAGGTGGAAAACGCACTGCAGCGCTATCACCTGAAGTGAGGGGGAATGCAATTGCGCAAGCACGACCCCCCCGCACTGAGGCTGTTTTCGAACCTACGATTTACGTCGGCTGCGCACTTGCACACCCGCATCCATCGCCAAGCCCGCCGTGCGCTCCAGGGCATCGGCAAATGCCTGGCGCTGCTCGGGTTCGATTTGTGAAAGGAACAGCTCGTCCACAGTGCTTTCGTAGATTTTCCACATGCTCTTGCGCAGCGCTCGACCCGTGTCCGTGATCGAGGCAAACGCCGCACGACCGTCGCCATCGGAGCGGGAACGCACTACCAGGCCGTCCTTTTCCAGGCGGTCCACCAGGCGCGTGAGGTTATAGCGCTCAATGGCCAGCACATCGGCCAGTTCGTGCATACGCCGGGTGCCGCCGGGCCCGCTTTCCAGGCCCCACAACGCATCGTACCAGGCGTACGGCGGCAGGCCCGCCGCAGCCAGGCGCCGCTCGATTTCACGGATGACCGTCCTGTGAGCCCTGACAAAACGGAACCATACATCCGGCTCTTTCGACGACATGCAACACCATCCGGGGAATTTCAAGAAGGTTGCAATAGTAGCTCATCCCGCGCTAGATTCTGGCACGTCGTTGCAATTGCAACTACATTTGCATCACTCCCACGAGGAGCTTGCTGCTTGAATCCGCCTACCCTGGAGCCTCACATGACCCCGAATGACCCAGTAAGACTCGACGATGATCCGCAGGAAACCCGCGAATGGCTGGACTCCATCGAATCGGTGCTGTCCACCGAGGGCCGTCCACGCGCTCATTACCTGATCGATCAGTTGCTGGATTTCGACGTTGCACGGCATGGCGACTTCTACGGGCGGGTGACCACCCCCTATGTCAATACCATCCCGGTTGAGCGCCAGTTGCCCTACCCCGGTAACCAGGCCATCGAGCGGCGCACCAATGCGTTCATCCGCTGGAATGCCATGGCGATGGTATTGCGCGCGGGCAAACACTCAGGCGTAGGTGGGCATATCGCCACCTATGCGTCAGCCGCCGTGCTGTATGACGTAGGCTTCGATCATTTTTTCCGTGGCCGAACCGACGCATTCGACGGCGACCTGGTGTATATCCAGGGCCATTCCTCACCAGGCATTTATGGCCGTGCCTACCTGGAGGGCCGTATCAGCGAAGCGCAGCTGGATAACTTTCGTCGCGAGGCCGGTGGCGAGGGTTTGTCTTCCTACCCTCACCCACGGTTGATGCCGGACTTCTGGCAATTCCCTACGGTCTCCATGGGCCTGGGACCGATCACTGCCGCGTACCAGGCGCGTTTTATGCGGTACCTGGAGTTCCGAGACCTCAAGCAGCATCAGGGCCGCAAGGTTTGGGCATTCCTCGGCGATGGCGAAATGGACCAGCCCGAATCCCTGGCGGCCATCTCCCTGGCGGGCCGCGAAAAACTCGACAACCTGATCTTCGTGGTCAACTGCAACCTGCAACGCCTGGATGGTCCGGTGCGCGGCAATGCCAAGGTGATCCAGGAATTCGAGAGCCTGTACCGCGCCGCCGGCTGGAATGTGATCAAGGTGATCTGGGGCAGCGGCTGGGACGCACTGCTGGAAAAGGACCAGAGCGGCCTGCTGCGCCAACGCATGATGGAATGCGTGGATGGCGACTACCAGAATTACAAATCCCAGAATGGCGCTTATGTGCGTGAACACTTCTTTGGCAAATACCCGCAGTTGCTCGCACTGGTTGCGGACATGTCCGACGACGACATCTGGAAACTCTCACGGGGCGGGCATGACCCGGACAAGGTCTACAACGCCTACGCCGCCGCCGTGCGCCACAAGGGCCAGCCCACGGTGATACTGGCCAAGACGGTCAAGGGCTTCGGCATGGGTGAAGCTGGCGAAGGCCAAAACATCAACCATCAGCTGAAGAAGATGGGGGCCGAAGCGGTAAAAGCTTTCCGCGACCGTTTCGGCCTGGAGGTCGACGATGACCGGCTCGAAGAAATCCCCTACCTCAAACCCGCCGTCGACAGCGAAGAGGCCCACTACTTTGCCGCACGACGGCAGGCACTGGGAGGCTATGTGCCAGCGCGCCACACGAGCGTTGCGCCGCTGCAAATCCCCGAGCTGAGCGCCTTCGCCACCCAACTCAAAGACACCGGTGAGCGCGCCATCTCCACCACCATGGCCTTTGTGCGCATCCTCGGCACGCTGCTCAAGGACACGCATTTGGGCAAGCTGATCGTGCCTATTGTGCCGGATGAGTCGCGCACCTTTGGCATGGAAAGCCTGTTCCGCCAGATCGGTATCCACTCAGCCGTCGGCCAGCTCTATACCCCACAGGACGCCGGGCAATTGAGCTACTACAAAGAGAGCAAAGACGGACAGATCATGCAGGAAGGGCTGAATGAATCCGGCGCTATTTCTTCCTGGATCGCGGCAAGTACCTCCTATAGCAACCATGGCCTGATGACCGTGCCGTTCTATATTTTCTACTCGATGTTCGGCTTCCAGCGTGTCGGCGACCTGGCCTGGGCGGCGGGCGATGCGCGAGCGCGGGGCTTCCTGCTGGGCGCCACGGCCGGGCGCACCACGCTGATGGGGGAAGGCTTGCAACACGACGACGGGCACAGCCATATCCTGGCGTCGGTGATTCCCTGCTGCGTGGCCTATGACCCGACTTTTGCCTACGAACTGGCGGTGATTATTCGCGAGGGTATGCGGCGCATGTATGTCGAACAGGAGGACATCTATTACTACATAACCCTGCTCAACGAAAACTATCCGCACCCGGCGATGCCGGAAGGCGTTGAAGAAGGCATTCTCAAGGGCATGTATCCGCTGAGCAGCCACCCGCAGGCAAAGGTACAGCTCATGGGCAGCGGTTCAATCTTGCGCGAAGTGATCGCCGCAGCCGAGTTGCTCGCCAAGGATTTCGCCGTGCACAGCGATGTCTGGAGCGTCACCAGCCTGACCGAATTGCGCCGTGATGGGCACGCCGCCGAGCGCTGGAACCTCCTGCACCCGCAAAGCGAGCCGCGCCAAAGCTACGTCGAAACCTGCCTTGCCGGGAGAACCGGCGCTGTGGTGGTGGCCACGGACTACATGAAGTTGTTCGCCGACCAGATTCGCCCCTTCGTGCATAACCGCCGTTTTGTCGCACTGGGTACCGACGGTTTCGGGCAATCGGACACCCGCGAGGCATTGCGCGAGTTCTTCGAGGTAGACCGGCACTTTATCGCTTTAGCAGCGTTGAAGGCGTTGGCTGATGACGGTGTGATTGGTCGTGACAACGTCGCCCTGGCCATCAGCCGCTACGGGATCAACGTCGACAAGGCCGATCCCGTAGCCATCTGAGTTACTGCGCAGGCGCTGGCAGGGGCGGTATTGCCTCTGTCGGCGCAGGCAGGTTGGGATTGGTCGGCGCCGGCGCAGGTTCGGTTGCTGGCGTCGAGGCAGGCGCAGGTTCCGGGGTCGGTGCGATCGGCGCAGCCTCAGGTGGCGGTGCCAGGGGTTGTGAAGCGGCAGGCGCGACAGGTGCCTCCTTCGGCGCCTCGACCTTCTCGGCTACTGGAGCGGCTACCGGAGCGACCTTGGGTTCAGGCATACCCAGGTCAGCCTTGGGCTGCTCGGGTATATGCTCGGCCTGCTTGACCTCTTGCGGCAGGAACACATCCACCAGCGCAAAGTAACGCTCGTAGAACTTCGGTGCCGAGACGGTCTCGCTCGCGACTTTCACCATCGAGTCGTCAGTGGAGCCGATCGGCATCGACACCGAACCCAACACACCCACGCCGAGGCTGGCGGAGTTGTTGACCTTCTTGAGCGCATAGCGATCCTGCAAGGCGTTGGCAAACATCGTCGAGTGATTGCTGCCTTTGCCATCAGCAGCGCACACCACGTTGAAGCTGATCTGCAGATGGGTCTCGCCGGTCTGCTGGAAACTCTTGTTGCCCGCCACCAGCTTAGGATCGCTGCTGGTAATGATGTAACCCTGGCTCAGCAGAGCGCGGCGCGCCGCTTCACACGCCGCTACATCGCTGACCGGGTAATCGCGGGAAAACGTACCGGAATCGTCGAAATTCTCATGTTCATAGATAGCGGTCTTGGGTGAGGAGCAGCCCGCGGCGCCCGCCAGCACCAGCGCCAACCCGAGGCTACGCAAGTGAAATGATGTCGACATTGAAAATCCTGTGGAAAACGGTCCGGACGGTATTGTGCAACAGAACGCGGCCTTGAAGCGCGCATTCCTGTCGGTTAAAAATCTCAGCCTTGTGAAGCGGCGTCAGTAGGAAAAAGCCCGGCACACATATGGTCGATAAACACGCGCAATTTGGCCGAGGCATGGCGACTGGCCGGCCACAGCAACCAGAAACTGCCGCGGTGTTCGAGGTGCTCATCCAGCACGCGCTGCAAGGCCCCTTGCGCAACCGCCTCGTTGACCATGTAGTCCGGCAGACACGCAATACCGAGACCTTCCTGGGCCACATGCTTGAGAGACTCAATGGTGCTGCTGACCAGCGGCGCACGCAAGCTCGGCTCCGCCGCGCCCGGCACCAGTCGCAGCGGCCAGGGCTCGAGTTTGCCGGAGGCGCAGAATTTATGCCGAAGGCAGGCGTGATGACTCAAGTCCTGGGGCAGGAGTGGCGTGCCGTATTGGTCGAAATAGCCGGGCGTACCGACAAGTACCAGTTGGTAATGCCCCAGATGGCGCGCCATCAAGCGCGAGTCTTGCGGCTTGCCGGTGCGGATCACCGCGTCGAAGCCTTCATCGATGACATCCACCATACGGTCGGAAAAATCCACGTCCAACTCGATATCCGGATAGGCGCGCATAAAGCCACTGATCACCGGCATCAACAACCCCCGCACTTGGGGCACGCTGATACGCAGTTTGCCTTGCGGGGTAGCACTGGCCTCGCTCAACTCCAGCTCAGCCGCTTCCACTTCCGCCAGGATACGCCGCGAGCGTTCCAGCAACAGCGCGCCCTCACTGGTCAGGGTGATACTGCGGGTGCTTCGATGAAACAGCCTGACACCCAGGCGCTCCTCCATGCGTGCGATGCTTTTGCCTACCGCAGAGGATGACACGCCCAATACCCGCCCTGCGGTGGTGAAGCTACGCGTTTGCGCAACCTGTACGAATACCGAGAGCCCGCTCAGACTGTCCATGCTGATGCCTTGGTCAATTGCGGACAAAAATGTCCGATAAGTTCGGCACCTTAGCCTGTTTTTCCGCGCATCGCAGCCCCCTACCCTGTTTCCTTGCCCCTTCAAGGAGACTCCCATGAACAACAACGCTTCATTGGCCGCTACGGCGCCCGTGCATGAACCCTTGCCATTGGCAGGGTTGCTGGCCCTGGCCTCGGCCGGCTTTATCACCATCCTCACCGAGGCCATGCCCGCCGGGCTGCTGCCGCAAATGAGCGAAGGGCTGGAAGTGTCACAGGCGCTGGTCGGGCAGTTGGTGACGCTCTACGCCCTGGGCTCATTGCTCGCGGCCATCCCGCTGACCTTGCTGACCCGTGGCTGGCGTCGCAGGCCTCTGCTGTTGATCGCCATAGGCGGCTTTGCCTTGGTCAACAGTGTCACCGCGTTTTCCAGCCACTACGGCGTGACCTTGATCGCTCGCTTCTTTGCGGGTGTATTCGCCGGGCTGCTGTGGGCGCTGTTGGCAGGCTACGCCAGCCGCATGGTTGCCCCTCATCTGCAGGGTCGGGCGATCGCCGTGGCCATGCTCGGTGCGCCGCTGGCCTTGTCCCTCGGCGTACCTGCTGGCACCCTGCTTGGCACGCTGGTCGGTTGGCGCAGCAGCTTTGCCATCATGACCGGCCTGACCCTGTTACTGCTGGTGTGGGCGCGCTGGCAATTGCCGGATTTTGCCGGTGAAGCAGCCAGCAAACGTCTGAGCTTGAATCGCGTGCTGGCCCTGCCGGGAATCCGCCCCGTGCTGTGGGTGACCTTCACCTATGTGTTGGCTCATAACATCCTCTACACCTACATCGCTCCCTTGCTGGTGCCCGCCGGCATCGGCAGCAAGATCGACCAGGTGTTACTGGTGTTCGGCTTGATGGCGTTGGCAAGCATCTGGTTGGTGGGGATATGGATTGATCAACACCTGCGGTTGCTGACCCTCATCAGTTGCGCGATGTTCGCCGCAGCTGCCCTGCTCCTGGGTTTCTGGACCAGCTCTGCGATCTGCATCTACATCAGCGTGGCGGCCTGGGGCCTGGCTTTCGGAGGCCTGCCGGCCCTGCTGCAAACCGCACTCGCGAAGTCGGCCGGCAACTCGGCCGATGCCGCGCAATCCATGCTGGTCACCGCGTGGAACCTTGGCATTGCCGGGGGTGGGCTGGCTGGCGGCTTGATGCTCCAACACTGGGGCGTCATCGCATTTCCATGGGCAGTGCTGGGGTTGATAGCGCTGGCGCTGGGTGCAATGACGGGCAAGGCCTGGCACGGCCGATGACAAGTTTGTTTACAACTTATTCCTCTACTTCCTATCATCGCCTCTGGGTGCGTTGCTGCATAAGGCGCGGCGCAGGTTAAAAGCCAAGCATTGGTCGGGCCGCCAATGGAGATTTGTCGTGCCTGATAAACACCCTGCCATCCCCCGCCCTCAGCGCCTGACTGAGGGCGCGCTGTCTGCCCTTGAGCGTTTTTCCCATATCGAAGCCGTGAGCGGTATCGTCCTGCTGTTGGCAGCGATCGTGGCGCTGATCTGGGCCAACAGCCCCGCCGCAGCGACCTACGAGCACTTCTGGAACACGCCTGTTACCCTGGGACTTGGCGATTACAGCGTGTCGCGTTCCCTGCACTTTCTGGTCAATGACGGGCTGATGACCATCTTCTTTCTGGTAGTCGGCGCCGAGATCCGTCAGGAAATCAAAGATGGCGCCCTGGCCAATCTGAAACTGGCCACGCTGCCCTTGGGCGCTGCGCTGGGCGGTGTGCTGATGCCTGCACTCATCTACACCCTGCTCAACCACGGCACCGTCGCCGCCAGTGGCTGGGCGGTACCCACCGCGACCGACATCGCCTTTGCCGTGGGCGTGCTGGCGCTGCTGGGCAAGTCGATTCCCAGTGGCGTGCGTATCCTGTTGCTGGCCCTGGCGATCATCGATGACATCGTGGCGATTCTGATCATCGCGATCTTCTTCACTGCCAGCCTCGATTACATGGGCTTGGTGATTGCCGCAGGCGGGCTGGCGCTGGTGCTGGTGTTCCAGCGCATGGGCATCGGCAAGGCTGCGATCTATCTGTTACCGGGGGCGATTGTATGGTTCGGGCTGCTCAAGACCGGCGTGCACCCGACCCTCGCCGGGGTGATCCTGGGCTTGATGACGCCGGTCAACTCCAAGCCCACCACAGAACGCCCGCTGGAGACCATTGAACGCACGTTCAACGAGCTGATGGAGCGCTTCTCGCATTCGGCAGAAGGCCCCCAACAGGTCGCCCAGCCCCTCAAGCAACTGCGCCAAGCCCAACGGGAGATGTTGCCGCCGGTGCAACGGGTGCAATCGGCACTGCATCCGTGGGTGGCATTCGGCGTGATGCCGCTTTTCGCCCTGGCCAATGCCGGCGTGAGCCTGGACGGCTTCAACCTCGATGATCCGATGGCTCACGGGGTGTTCATGGGGGTCATCTTCGCGCTGGTACTCGGCAAACCCCTGGGCGTGATGCTGGCGAGCCTGATGCTGGTCAAGCTCAATATCTGCAAGCTGCCGGACGGTGTGACCTGGACAGGAGTCGGCCTGGTTGGCCTGCTGGCCGGGATCGGGTTCACCATGTCGATCTTTATCTCCTCCCTGGCCTTCTCGGACCCGGCCTTGCTCTCGGCCGCCAAGCTCAGTGTATTGGCCGCTTCGACCCTGGCAGCGGTGATCGGCCTGACCTGGGGCAAGCTCAAATTTTCAGGCAAGCACCCATAAGGCGAGTTAAGCACCCACTTTATCAAGGGCAAAAAAAGACCCCGGCCTTTTCAGGACGGGGTCTTTTTTATTCAAGCCGGCATCAGTACTTCTTGATGTCTGCCTGGGTTTCCAGCTGCTTGCGGAACGCCGCGAAGTCCTGCTGACCGATACGGGAAGCGAGGAAGCGGCGGTATTGCGCCTTTTCTTCGTCCGTAGGGGCTGCCGCTTCGTTGACGCCGTTCAAGCGCACAATCACCAGGCTGCCATCGCGCAGCGTCACCGTGGTGAAGGTCGGCTTGTCCTTGGCCGCAGGCTTGGGCATGCGGAACAGGGCTTGCAGCACGGCTGGGTCGATGGATTCCTGAGCGCGGGTCGCCGCTTCAGTCACCTTCCAGGCCTGACCGTCAATCGGCTGGTCCAGCGCGGTTTTGCCGTCACGCAGGCTGGCGATCAACTCGTCGGCATGGGCTTTGGCGGCAGCGCTCGCACGCTCCTTGGTCATCTGGGTGCGAATCGCTGCAGCGACGCTCTCAAGCGGCAGTTGAGCCGGCTTGAGATGCTCTTTGGCACGCAACACGATGATGGTTTCCGGGTCCAGCTCGATGGCGCTGCTGTTGGCACCTTCATCCAGCACTTCCGGGCTGAATGCCGCAGTCACCACGGCACGGTTGGCTGCAACGCCTTCGCCACCTTCACGGCCAAACGGCGCCGAGGTGTGGACGGTCAGCTTCAGGTCAGATGCCGGCTGAGCCAGGTCGGACGCTTCGAATGCCGCATCTTCCAATTGCTTGGTCGCTTCGACAAACCGCTGTTCAACCTGTTGGGTCTTGAGCTCGCGGGTCAGCTTGTCTTTCAGGCTGGCAAACGATGGCACCTCAGGTGCTTCAACGCCCAGCAACTTGATCAAGTGCCAACCGAAGGCACTGCGCACCGGCGCCGATACCTGGTCTTGCTTCAAGCCGTACAGGGCCGTTTCGAAGTCCGGATCGTAGACGCCAGGGCCGGCAAAGCCCAGGTCACCGCCATTGTTGGCCGAACCTGGATCCTGGGAGAACTCCTTGGCCAGGGCTTCGAACTTCTCGCCTTTGGCCAGGCGTGCCTGGACTTCTTCGATCTTGGCCTTGGCTTGCGCCTCGGTGACCTTATCGTTGACTTCGATCAGGATGTGCGCGGCACGACGCTGTTCAGCGAGGTTGGCGGTTTCCTTCTCGTAGGCAGCCTGCAGTTCATCGTCCTTGACGGTGACCTGGTCGAAGAAGGAGGACTTCTTCAATTCCAGATAGTCGATGACCACCTGGTCCGGGGTCATGAACTCTTTGGCGTGCTGATCGTAGTAAGCCTTGACCTCATCATCGGTGAGCTTCACCGCTGCCGGGTCTGCCTTGATGTTGACGGTGGCGAAATCGCGGGTCTGTTTTTCCAGACGGGCGAACGCCAGCACCTCGGCATCGGTGACGAAACCGCTGCCGGCGATACCTGCGCGAACCTGGCCGATCAGCATTTCCTGGGTCAGCATCTGACGAAATTGCATACGGCTATAGCCCAGTTGACGGATCACCTGGTCAAAACGTTCGGCATTGAACTTGCCATCCACCTGGAATTCCGGCGTCTGCAGGATCACCTGGTCCAATGCGGCTTCCGAGAAACCGAACTTGGCATCAGCAGCGCCTTGCAGCAGCAGCTTGCGGTCGATCAGGCCCTTGAGGGCCGCGTCGCGCAGCAGTTTTTCGTCCAGCAGCGAAGCGTCGAAATCCTTGCCCAACTGTTGCATCAGCTGGCGACGTTGCATGTCGACGGCCTGGCTCAGTTCGGTCTGGGTGATCTGTTCACCGTTGACCTTGGCCACGTCCTGCGCGTTATTACCCGAAGCCTGGAAAATGGCTTCGATACCGGTGAACGCCATCAATGCGACGATGATCCCGATAATGGTCTTGGCAATCCAGCCTTGTGAATTGTCCCTGATATTTTGCAGCATGCGTCCCCCAGAAACGGTTGAACTTCAAAAATAGGCAACCGTGGAGCGTGGGTAGAGTCCGGATAGAAGAAAGGCGCATCCGAGGATGCGCCTTCTCGTAACTGGCGGAGCGGACGGGGGTTTGAACTCTCACCCCCGGCGTGGCGACCCGATGGATACCTGGGCCGCTACCGCTCCGCTGCCAGGTCGGACGTGTGTCCGACCCGGGTAAGCAAAGGCTTGATCGAAGCTTAGTTAACGGCTTCTTTCAGGGCTTTACCGGCTTTGAAACCTGGTTTCTTGGCAGCAGCGATTTGCAGTGCTTTGCCAGTCTGTGGGTTACGGCCAGTGCGAGCTGGGCGGTCAGTCACAGAGAAAGTACCGAAGCCTACCAGTACCACGGAGTCGCCGGCCTTCAGAGCGCCAGTGACGGATTCGATTACTGCGTCCAGCGCACGGCCAGCAGCAGCTTTCGGGATATCAGCGGATGCGGCGATAGCATCAATCAGTTCCGACTTGTTCACTCTAAGTCCCCTTATATATCTATTGAGTATGATTCTAAGTTTTTTGGTAAAAGCAAAAACCAGTGCTGGGTGGCCTACAGACACTTAAGAGCCGCTTTATAACAAGGGCTCTAAAAAGCTGTCAAGGAAGCCCCCAGGCTTTAACACATTAATGCGTGCTAATTCTTTCCTTGGAATCTGACTCGCGTTTTTCGTCCTTCGCGACTATCTCCGGAGCTACATCCGGCAAGGGTTCCGGCGCGTATTGCAGCGCAATTTGCAGGACCTCGTCAATCCATTTAACCGGTTTAATCTGAAGATCCTGCTTGATGTTGTCAGGAATTTCCTTCAAGTCGCGAACATTCTCTTCCGGAATGATCACCGTCTTGATTCCGCCCCGGTGAGCCGCCAGCAATTTCTCTTTCAGACCACCGATGGCCAATACCTGACCACGCAGGGTAATTTCCCCGGTCATTGCGACGTCAGCGCGCACAGGGATGCCAGTCAATGCCGACACCAGGGCCGTGCACATGCCTACGCCCGCGCTAGGGCCGTCTTTCGGGGTCGCCCCTTCCGGCATATGGATATGGGTGTCGTGCTTCTCATGGAAGTCCAGCGGGATGCCCAGGCTGCGGGCACGACTGCGCACCACGGTCTGCGCGGCCGTGATGGATTCGACCATCACGTCACCCAGAGAGCCGGTCTTGATCAACTGGCCTTTGCCGGGAATCACCGCAGCTTCAATGGTGAGCAATTCGCCACCCACCTGAGTCCACGCCAGGCCAGTCACCTGCCCGACCTGATCCTGCTGCTCGGCCAGGCCGTAGCGGAATTTCTTCACACCCAGGAAGTGTTCCAGGGAGTCGGCAACTACCTTCACAGAGAAACGTTTTTCCAGTGCGTGTTCTTTTACCGCCTTGCGGCAGATCTTCGCGATCTGGCGCTCAAGGCCCCGTACACCGGCCTCGCGGGTGTAGTAACGCACGATGTCGCGGATCGCCTCGACCTCAAACTCGATCTCGCCCTTCTTCAGGCCGTTGGCCGAAATCTGCTTGGGCGCGAGGTATTTGACGGCGATATTGATCTTCTCGTCTTCGGTGTAACCCGGCAGACGAATCACCTCCATCCGGTCCAGCAAGGCTGGCGGAATGTTCATGGAATTGGAGGTGCACAGGAACATTACATCAGACAAGTCGTAGTCGACTTCCAGGTAATGGTCGTTGAAGTTGTGATTCTGCTCCGGATCGAGCACCTCAAGCAGCGCCGAGGCAGGATCGCCACGCATATCGCTGCCCATTTTGTCGATTTCATCGAGCAGGAACAGTGGGTTGCGCACGCCCACTTTTGTCATCTTTTGAATCAATCTTCCTGGCATCGAACCGATGTAGGTACGGCGATGACCACGGATTTCCGCCTCGTCACGCACACCACCCAAGGCCATGCGCACAAACTTGCGGTTGGTGGCACTGGCAATCGACTCGGCCAGGGAGGTTTTACCCACACCCGGAGGGCCGACCAGGCACAACACCGGACCACGAATCTTTTTCACGCGCTTTTGCACGGCAAGGTATTCGAGGATGCGCTCTTTGACTTCCTCAAGACCATAGTGGTCGGCGTCGAGGATTTCTTCGGCGCGAGCCAGATCCAGGCGTACCTTGGTCTGGGCCTTCCACGGCACCTGCACGAGCCAATCGATGTAGGAACGCACCACGGTGGCTTCGGCCGACATTGGCGACATCTGCTTGAGCTTGTTCAGCTCGGCGGTGGCCTTGGTCAGGGCATCTTTGGGCAGGCCAGCGGCATCAATGCGCTTTTTCAGCTCTTCGATTTCGTTGTGGCCTTCCTCGCCGTCGCCGAGTTCCTTCTGAATGGCCTTCATCTGCTCATTCAGATAGTACTCGCGCTGGCTGCGCTCCATTTGCTTCTTCACGCGACCGCGGATGCGCTTTTCTACCTGCAACAGGTCGATTTCGCCATCCAGCAGCGCCAACACGTGTTCGACACGGGCCGACAGGTCGATGATTTCGAGGATGTCCTGCTTCTGCTCGATTTTCAGCGCCATGTGCGCGGCCATGGTATCGACCAGGCGGCTTGGTTCATCAATGCTGCTGAGGGAAGACAGCACTTCAGCCGGGACTTTCTTGCCCAACTGCACATACTGCTCGAACTGCGAGAGCAGGCTGCGCACAAACACTTCGGATTCGCGCTCTGCAGCTTCGACTTCTTCGATCAGTGCCACTTCGGCGCGCAGGTGCCCGTCCACCTCCATGAAACGCTCTACGGCACCGCGCTGCTCGCCTTCCACCAGCACCTTGACGGTGCCATCAGGCAGCTTGAGCAATTGCAGCACAGTGGCAATGGTGCCGACGCGATACAGGGCATCTTCACCCGGATCATCATCAGCAGGATTCTTCTGGGCCAACAGCAGGATCTGCTTGTCGCCCGTCATCGCAGCCTCGAGGGCTTCGATAGACTTCTCGCGCCCCACGAACAGCGGGATAACCATGTGCGGATAGACGACGACATCACGCAACGGCAGGAGAGGCAATTCGATGGTTGTCTTCATGATTTCGCCTCTATGACAGTTGATAAGTAAGCATGAAACCAAGATGGGGGTTACATGCAAAAAAAACAAGCTCAATGCCAGTAGTTAAACGCATGAATACACGCGAATTTAACCACCGCACCAAGAAAACGCCCCAAAAAACAAGGGGCCCCTAAAGGCCCCTTGCTTGTACCGCAACTGCTGAACGCTTACGCGTCTGGCGCAGCCTTGGCCGTCGGCTCACTGTTTTCGTAGATATACAGTGGCTTGGACTTGCCTTCGATAACGCTTTCGTCGATCACCACTTTGCTCACCTCAGACTGCGAGGGGATTTCGTACATGGTGTCGAGCAACACGCCTTCGAGGATCGAACGCAGGCCACGTGCACCGGTCTTGCGCTCCAGCGCCCGCTTGGCCACCGATTTGAGCGCGTCGGTACGGAACTCGAGGTCCACGCCTTCCATCTCGAACAACTTGGCGTATTGCTTGGTCAGGGCGTTCTTGGGCTCGGTGAGGATCTGAATCAAAGCCGCCTCATCCAATTCGTCCAATGTCGCCAGGACCGGCAAGCGGCCAACGAATTCCGGGATCAGACCAAACTTGACCAGATCGTCAGGCTCGACTTCACGCAGGGACTCGCCCACCTTCTTGCCTTCTTCCTTACTGCGCACTTCCGCACTGAAACCAATGCCGCCACGGGTGGAGCGCTGCTGGATAACCTTCTCCAGGCCGGAGAATGCGCCACCACAAATGAACAGGATGTTGCGCGTATCAACCTGAAGGAATTCCTGCTGCGGGTGCTTGCGGCCGCCCTGTGGCGGTACGGAAGCAACCGTGCCTTCGATCAGTTTCAACAGTGCCTGCTGCACGCCTTCACCGGAAACATCCCGAGTGATCGACGGGTTGTCAGACTTGCGCGAAATCTTGTCGATTTCGTCGATGTAGACAATACCCATCTGGGCCTTCTCTACGTCGTAGTCGCACTTCTGCAGCAGTTTCTGAATGATGTTCTCGACATCTTCGCCCACATAGCCAGCCTCGGTGAGGGTGGTGGCGTCGGCGATGGTGAACGGAACGTTCAGCAGGCGAGCGAGGGTTTCCGCAAGCAAGGTTTTACCCGAACCTGTAGGACCGATCAGCAGAATGTTGCTCTTGCCGAGTTCGACCTCGTCGCCTTTCTTGTCACGCTGGTTCAGGCGCTTGTAGTGGTTGTACACCGCTACGGCCAGAACCTTCTTTGCACGCTCCTGGCCAATGACGTATTGGTCCAGGATGCCGCTGATTTCTTTAGGCGATGGGAGTTTGTGCGCACTGCTCTCGGCCTGGGCTTCCTGCACCTCCTCGCGGATGATGTCATTGCACAGGTCGACGCATTCGTCGCAGATAAACACCGAGGGGCCGGCAATCAATTTGCGTACTTCATGCTGGCTTTTGCCACAGAAGGAGCAATAGAGCAGCTTGCCGTTGTCCTCGCCGTTGCGGGTGTCAGTCATTCGTTCGATCCAAATCCGATAGGCTTGCAACACAAGATGAAGGCTTATGCGGGCTTTTTCAAGCCCGCCAGTGGTCGGACATGCCGACCAGCCCTATTTTGAGCGGCTTATATTAAGCGGGGCGCTTTTCGATCACTGCGTCGATCAACCCGTATTCACGGGCGGCTTCTGCGCTCATGAAATTGTCACGGTTGGTGTCGCGCTCGATTTCTTCCAGTGTGTGCCCGCTGTGCTTGGCCATCAGCGTGTTCAGACGCTCACGAATGAAGAGGATTTCCTTGGCATGGATTTCAATGTCCGATGCCTGGCCCTGGAAACCGCCCAGTGGCTGGTGAATCATCACGCGTGAGTTCGGCAGGCAGAAACGCTTGCCTTCGGCACCTGCTGTCAGCAGGAACGCGCCCATGCTGCAAGCCTGGCCGATGCAGGTAGTCGACACGTTTGGCTTGATGAATTGCATGGTGTCGTAGATCGACATCCCTGCGGTCACCGAACCACCTGGCGAGTTGATGTAGAGATGGATGTCCTTGTCCGGGTTTTCCGCTTCAAGGAACAGCAATTGCGCACAGATCAGGTTAGCCATGTAGTCCTCTACCGGGCCAACCAGAAAGATCACTCGCTCCTTGAGCAGGCGCGAGTAGATGTCGTAGGCGCGTTCGCCACGAGCGGACTGCTCGACAACCATCGGGACCAGGCCGCCTGCGGCCTGGATATCAGAGTTCTGCTGAATATAGGAATTACGGAACATGCTCTGCAGTTACTCCCAAATAGTCATGTCTTGAAAACGCATAAGCCAGCGCGAGGCTGGCTTATGGTTGAATTTCCAACGAGTTGGACAATCAGTCGGCTTGTGCTGCTTCCGCCGGTTTGACTGCTTCTTCGTAAGAGACCGCTTTATCGGTCACCTTAGCCTTCTGCAGAACAGTATCCACAACTTGTTCTTCAAGCACAACCGAACGTACTTCGTTCAGCTGCTGGTCATTCTTGTAGTACCAAGCCACGACCTGCTCAGGCTCCTGGTAGGCCGAAGCCATTTCCTGGATCATTTCGCGAACGCGGTCTTCGTCAGGCTTGAGGTCGAACTGCTTGACCACTTCAGCCACGATCAGGCCCAGCACAACGCGGCGCTTGGCTTGCTCTTCGAACAGCTCGGCCGGCAGCTGGTCAGGCTTGATGTTGCCACCAAACTGCTGAACAGCTTGTACGCGCAGGCGATCCACTTCGTTGGACAGCAGGGCCTTTGGCACTTCGATCGGGTTGGCGGCCAGCAGACCGTCCATGACCTGGTTCTTGACCTTGGACTTGATGGCCTGGCGCAGCTCACGCTCCATGTTCTTGCGAACTTCGGTGCGGAAACCTTCGATGCCGGTTTCCTTGATACCGAATTGAGCGAAGAACTCTTCGTTCAGCTCTGGCAGCTTAGGCTCGGAAACGCTGTTGACGGTAACGGTGAACTCGGCGGCCTTGCCGGCCAGGTCCAGGTTCTGGTAGTCCGCTGGAAATTCCAGGTTCAGAACGCGCTCTTCGCCGGCTTTGGCGCCAACCAGACCGTCTTCGAAGCCAGGGATCATGCGGTTGGAACCCAGCACCAGCTGAGTGCCCTTGGCGGAGCCGCCAGCGAACACTTCGCCGTCAACCTTGCCAACGAAATCGATGTTCAACTGGTCTTCGTTCTGGGCAGCACGCTCGGCCACTTCAAAACGGGTGTTCTGCTTGCGCAGGATTTCCAGCATGTTGTCCAGGTCCGAATCAGCCACTTCGGCGCTCAGACGCTCGATTTCGATACCGTCGAAACCAGCCACTTCGAATTCCGGGAACACTTCGAATACGGCAACGTATTCCAGGTCCTTGCCAGCTTCCAGGGACTTGGGCTCGATCGAAGGCGAGCCAGCCGGGTTCAGCTTTTGCTCGACAACGGCTTCGTAGAAGGAAGCCTGGATCACGTCACCTACAGCTTCCTGGCGCGCATCGGCACCAAAACGACGCTTGATTTCGCTCATCGGCACTTTGCCTGGACGGAAACCAGCGATCTTGGCCTTCTGGGCAGTCTGCTGCAGACGCTTGTTGACCGCAGTCTCGATACGCTCTGCCGGCACGGTGATGCTCAGGCGGCGCTCGAGAGCAGTAGTATTTTCAACAGAAACTTGCATGGATATTCCTCGTTGCACAGACGTTAGCCGGCCATTTCCGACCCCAATCAAGGGCATGCATTCTAGTGGGTCAAACTCAAGAAGTCACCCTACTGAAAATACAGCGGAAAACAGCCGGCAATTTATCGGTACGAAGGCACGGATGCACCTCGCCCCGGTGACAAATACAGCCAACTGCGCCAGGGCTCTGCGCCGCCTCTTCTATATAGAAGAAACCAGTCATTTCCCTGACGCCCGACCCCGCGCACAGGGCCTGCGGGCAGCGCGGCATCATCGAGACACACAAATACGATGAAACACCCCACCCTTTCGACCTTGCACCTGCAGCTGCCGGATATACGAACCGCTAAAACCAAAAAAGGCGCCAGACTGTTAAATCTGGCGCCTTTCGAATATGGGGTGGACGAAGGGGATCGAACCCTCGACAACGGGAGTCACAATCCCGTGCTCTACCAACTGAGCTACGCCCACCATATTGCGTTAACAAAGAAACCAAACTACTTCTTTGTTGAGCTTTACCCCGCCTGACGGCACAGCAAAGCTTTAATTGGTGCGGATGAAGAGACTCGAACTCTTACGCCTCGCGGCGCTGGAACCTAAATCCAGTGTGTCTACCAATTCCACCACATCCGCGCTTGAAGCTCTTAAAGCAAAGGCGCCAGACGATTAATCTGGCGCCTTTCAAAATATGGGGTGGACGAAGGGGATCGAACCCTCGACAACGGGAGTCACAATCCCGTGCTCTACCAACTGAGCTACGCCCACCATATAGCGCTACTTGTGCCAAAGCTGCCTAATGGCGCACCCGGCAGGACTCGAACCTGCGACCATCCGCTTAGAAGGCGGATGCTCTATCCAGCTGAGCTACGGGCGCCTGATTAATCTGTACTCTTGGAGGATTACAAACTAAGTGTTTCCAGCCTTGCAGGACAACAATTCTGCTCGACCTTCTAACCAGTGCTAGGCTGTGCCCGACAAGTGCGACGAATAGTATAGAGCGTCCTGATACCCGTCAAATCTTTTTTAAAAAAAACTGATTTTATTTAAGGGCTTAGGGCAATTTGCAGACCAAGCGCCTTTGCCCTCGCGCCCTGGCGTGCGAGAATGCGCGCACTTTTCTTCCCCCTCTCGATGGTTAATCACGCGTAATGACTGCACAACTTATCGACGGCAAATCAATCGCCGCCAGCCTGCGCCAGCAGATCGCCAAACGCGTCACCGAGCGTCGCCAGCAAGGCCTGCGCACGCCTGGCCTCGCGGTGATCCTGGTCGGCAGCGATCCTGCCTCTCAGGTTTATGTCTCGCACAAGCGTAAAGACTGTGAAGAGGTCGGCTTTATTTCCAAAGCCTACGACTTGCCTTCGGACACCACTCAACAGGCCCTGACCGACCTGATTGACCGCCTCAACGATGATCCGGAGATGGACGGCATCCTGCTGCAGTTGCCACTGCCCGAGCACCTGGACGCCTCCAAGCTGCTGGAACGCATCCGCCCGGACAAAGACGTCGACGGGTTCCACCCTTATAACGTCGGCCGCCTGGCGCAACGTATCCCGCTGCTGCGTCCATGCACACCCAAAGGCATCATGACCTTGCTGGAAAGCACCGGGGTCGATCTTTATGGCCTCGACGCAGTCGTGGTAGGCGCCTCCAATATCGTCGGTCGCCCGATGGCCATGGAACTGCTGCTGGCCGGCTGCACCGTGACCGTCACCCACCGCTTCACCAAGGACCTGGCCGGCCACGTTGGCCGCGCCGACCTGGTGGTGGTCGCTGCTGGCAAGCCCGGTTTGGTCAAAGGTGAATGGATCAAGGAAGGCGCCATCGTCATTGACGTGGGCATCAACCGCCAGGATGACGGCAAGCTGGTCGGCGACGTCGTCTACGACACTGCCCTGCCCCGCGCCGGCTGGATCACGCCAGTGCCAGGTGGTGTCGGCCCGATGACCCGCGCCTGCCTGTTGGAAAATACCCTTTACGCTGCAGAAACCCTGCACGGTTAATAACCAGGCGTAATGAAAAAGCCCTGCCTTAGCGCGGGGCTTTTTATTGCCTGAGAAAAAACTGTTTTTTCTTAGTTTTTAAGCACTTTCATCCGGTTCTGGAAGAACATTCGACAGTTTCTGATCCATACTCCTAGAATGTAACGTCATTTTTCATAAAGCCCGTTCCCGAACGGTATTTCCTTACTTTTTAGCGAGTTCATCCGCGTGAAAATTCGTCTCTCTATTGTCGGCCTGTTTTTCGCTTTGACAGGCACCTTCGCCCACGCCGCCGAATCCACCCTGGCCCCGCGTGACGCCTCCAAACTGCAAATCGCCTCCGGCAGCGCCATGCTGGTGGACTTGCAAACCAACAAAGTCATTTATTCCAGCAATCCCGACGTAGTAGTCCCCATCGCGTCAGTGAGCAAGCTGATGACCGGCCTGATCGTGCTGGAAGCCAAGCAGAACATGGATGAGTACATCGACATCAACATCACCGACACGCCAGAGATGAAAGGCGTGTTCTCCCGGGTAAAAATCGGCAGCCAGATGCCGCGCAAGGAAATGCTGCTGATTGCGCTGATGTCCTCGGAAAACCGCGCCGCCGCCAGCCTGGCCCACCACTACCCGGGTGGCTATGCGGCATTCATTGCGGCGATGAACGCCAAGGCCAAGTCCCTGGGGATGACCAGCACCCACTATGTGGAGCCTACCGGCCTGTCGATCCATAACGTCTCGACCGCTCGCGACCTGAGCAAGCTGCTGGCGTACGCGCGTAAATTCCCGATGTTGAGCCAGTTGAGCACCACCAAGGAAAAGACCGTGGCGTTTCGCAAGCCCAACTACACCCTGGGTTTCTCCAACACCGACCACCTGATCAACCGCGCCAACTGGGATATCAAGTTGACCAAGACCGGCTTCACCAACCAGGCGGGGCATTGCCTGGTGCTGGTCACAAGCATGGGCAACCGCCCGGTTTCGCTGGTGATCCTGGATGCCTTTGGCAAGTTCACCCATTTTGCCGATGCCAGCCGTATTCGCAGCTGGGTCGAGACCGGCAAGGGCGGCCCGGTGCCGGATGTGGCGTTGCGCTACAAGGCTGACAAGAATCTGAAGAATCGGGGGAATGCGGTAGAAGTGCGCCGCTAACTCACTCCCACCAGAAATCCGATGTGGGAGGCCCCCCTCCCATATTTGTTACTTGCGTTCCCCAAGGACCTTTAGCGCTTGGGCCGCCGCCCCTTCTTGCCCGGCCTGGGCCGTTGAGTTCGCCGAATCGTGCCAGCGCTGCGCATCCACATTAGCCGGCAATTGGCTCGGGCGTTGAGTCAGGATGGCCCAGTGGCCCGCGCTCTTCCATGCCGACTCAAAGTCACTGAAGCTCATGATCAATCGGCGCTCCTTGCCTGAGCGCAACAATACCGTGCTTTTCTGCTGGTTAAAGCCCACGACGACTACATAGCGCGCTCCGGACCAGAAGCTGGAATTGATTCGCGCCATCACCGGGTAACCCGCCGCCACCTGCGCCAGCACCGCGGTCAGCTTGGCGTCCAGTGGGTACACCATCAGCCCGTATTCGCGCGCCAGCACCTGCATGTTGCGTTCGAGGTTCGCCTCAGCACCCGGCAGGCGCAGTGGTTTGTCCAGCAACCCCGGTGTCATGACAATGCCTTGTTGCGACAGCATACTGGCAAGTGCCGTAGGACCGCTCTGATAAGCCTCGCTGCGAAAGGTCGGCACGCCGTTGAGTTCAACGCGCTCCGGCAGGCCGGACAGCTTCGACGGTTGGCTGGAACAAGCCGTTAACCCCAGGGCACAAGCCAGCAAGATGGATGTTTTAAGGTTCGAGCGTAAGCGCAATGTTTTACTCTCTTGATCAACGGGCGGTGAGGGCCCTGATCATAGGATGCTCTTGAGCGCGGGTATAGCCTGGCACATCAGTAAAGCACCCGCGATAGAGCAAACAAGTTGGACAGACACGACCATTGGTCAATAGCAGGCAACCGCCAGGTAGCTAGACTGTCCATTGAGAAGACTGTGTGTGCCCCCAGTGGGCGAAAGGAGGCCCGAATGAGCCTTGCAACGACAATTTTTCTGTTGATCTGTGGCTGGTTGGCAGTGGCCGCGGCCATGTTGTGGGGGGTCATGCGCGTGACTCGCCGGCATCATCACCCCCACGTCAAACCTGCCGCGCCCGCCAAGCCTCCCAAGGCGACGGCCCATCACGCCTAGCCAGGCATGCAATTGAAGTCTTGGGTGGCGGCGATTTCCTTGCCGTGACCGTCCTTGAGGGATGCGCGCACGGTGGTGCCCAGGCTCGACTCTTCCAGTGTGTAATGCTCACCCGCCTTGAAGTGTTTGTATTCCACCCGGCCCTGGCAGTCTTGCTGGTTGTCGTCGCCGGGTTCGTCTTCAAACAAGGTCACGTCCAGCCGATGGTCACCGGGGCTGACTTCAAAGTAGCGCCCGTCATCGACGCGTTTACCGTCAACCCGCTCGGCCATCAGGTCATTTGGCGCTTCCTCTTTCAGGCCGATCCAGGCTTGACTCGGGTCAGCCTTGGGCAGCGGGCCGGCGCAGGCCGAGAGCAACACAACAACGCTCAGCATAGGTATCAACAACAGGGTTTTCAGTGACATGGCAGGGCTCCAAAGAACATCAAAAAAAGACGTATCCGATGGATGCCAAGCTTGAAGAGCCCGCGTTTGCGGAACAAATGAATACAAATGAAACGATCTTCAGCCATTACCTAAATCTTCCTTCACCTGGCTGAAAGGTGCGTGTTAGGTGGGTCGGGCAAGACTGCCGGGGTTTGCAATCCTGCTCTTCTCGGAGACTCACGCATGCTCGGGCTGGTAAAGACCGCACTGCAAAAGCCGTACACGTTTATCGTGTTGGCTATATTCATCTGCATCATCGGGCCCATGGCGGCCCTGCGTACGCCCACTGATGTGTTTCCCGATATCGGCATACCCGTGGTCGCGGTGGTCTGGCAGTACAACGGCCTGTCCCCGGACGCCATGGCCGGCCGGGTGATCTACACCTATGAACGCTCCTTGAGCACCACCGTCAACGATATCGAACATATCGAATCGCAATCATTGCCCGGCATGGGCATCGTCAAGATCTTCTTCCAGCCCGGCGTCGATATCCGCACCGCCAACGCCCAGGTCACGGCGGTGTCGCAAACCGTGCTCAAGCAGATGCCACCTGGCATCACACCGCCGCTGATCCTCAACTACAGCGCCTCCACGGTACCGATCCTGCAGATGGCCTTCTCCAGCCCGAGCCTTTCGGAAGCCAGGATCCGCGACCTGGTGCAGAACAATATCCGCCTGCCCCTGAGCGCGCTGCCCGGCCTGGCCATGCCCACGCCGATGGGCGGCAAGCAGCGTCAGATCACCCTCGACCTCGACCCCCAGGCCCTGGCTGCCAAGGGCTTGTCGGCCCAGGACGTCGGCAATGCCCTGGCCTTGCAGAACCAGATCATCCCGGTAGGCACCGCCAAGCTGGGCTCCAACGAATACACGATCCTGCTCAACAACAGCCCCAAGGCCATCGATGAACTCAATGACCTGCCGATCAAGACAGTCGACGGCGCAATCATCACCATCGGCCAGGTCGCCCATGTGCGCGACGGTTCGCCGCCGCAAACCAACATCGTGCGCGTCGACGGCCATCGCGCGGTGCTGATGCCGGCGTTGAAGAACGGCAGCATCTCTACCCTGTCGATCATCGACGGCATCCGCCAGATGCTGCCACGCATCAACGAAACCCTGCCGCCTTCACTGAAAACCTCGCTGCTGGGTGATGCCTCGGTGTTCGTCAAGCAATCGGTGGGCAGCGTAGCCCAGGAAGGCATCATCGCCGCGCTGCTCACCAGTGCGATGATCCTGTTGTTTCTCGGCAGTTGGCGCTCGACCTTGATCATCGCCGCATCGATTCCGCTGGCAGTGCTCTCGGCCATCGCGCTGCTGGCGGTCAGCGGGCAAACCCTCAACGTGATGACTCTCGGCGGGCTGGCGTTGGCGGTGGGGATTCTGGTGGACGACGCCACAGTGACCATCGAAAACATCAACTGGCACCTGGAACAAGGCAAGGCGGTGAACACTGCGATCCTCGACGGTGCCGCGCAAATCGTCGGCCCGGCGTTTGTCTCGCTGCTGTGCATCTGCATCGTGTTTGTGCCGATGTTTTTGCTGCAAGGCATCGCCGGTTATCTGTTCCGGCCAATGGCGCTGGCGGTGATCTTTGCCATGGCCAGTTCGTTCATTCTCTCGCGCACCCTGGTGCCGACGCTGGCGATGTTCCTGCTCAAGCCGCATACGCCGGAGCAAGGCGTGGGGCATCATCCCGAAGATCAATTCATCAACCATCATGAGGGTGAGCAACACGCGAAACCGCGCAATGCGCTGCTGCAATCGGTGCTGAATTTCCAACAGGGTTTTGAGCGTCACTTCTCCAATATCCGAGACACTTACCATGGCTTGCTGACGTTGGCGCTGGGGGCGCGCAAGCGCTTCATTGTCGGCTTCCTGGCCTGCGTAATCGCCTCATTCGCGTTGCTGCCAAGCCTGGGCCAGGACTTTTTCCCGGCCACCGATGCCGGTGCCCTCGCGCTGCATGTGCGCTTGCCGCTGGGCACGCGAATCGAGGAAAGCGCCGCTGCGTTCGATCGCATCGAAGCACGCATTCGCGAGGTCATCCCCGCCGACGAACTCGACACCATCGTCGACAATATCGGCATCCCGCTCAGCGGTATCGACATGGCCTACAGCAGCAGCGGCACCATCGGCCCTCAGGATGGCGATATCCAGGTCACCCTGAATAAGCACCACGCACCCACCGCCGACTACGTGAAAAAACTGCGTGAAGCCTTGCCGCAAAGTTTCCCCGGCAGCCACTTTGCGTTCCTGCCGGCAGACATCAGCAGCCAGATTCTCAACTTCGGCGCGCCGGCCCCTCTGGATGTGAAAATCTCCGGGCGCAGCGATGCAGAAAACCGCGCTTACGCCGTAGAACTCGAACGTCGCTTGCAACACGTACCAGGCATTGCCGACCTGCGTATCCAGCAGTCCACCGGTTACCCCTCCTTGCAGGTCGATGTCGACCGCCTGCGCGCCAACGGTTTGGGCATTACCGAAAAAGACGTCACCAACAGCATGGTCGCCTCCCTGGCCGGCAGCTCCCAGGTGGCACCGACCTTCTGGCTCAACCCGGCCAATGGCGTGTCCTATTCCATCGTCGCCGCCACCCCGCAGTACCGTCTCGACAGCCTGCCATCACTGGAGGCCCTACCGGTGACCGGTGCCGATGGCCAATCGCAAATCCTCGGGGGCGTGGCGACCATCTCCCGCGTACAAAGCCCGGCGGTGGTCACCCACTACAACATCGAACCGACCCTGGACCTGTATGCCAACGTACAAGGTCGCGACCTGGGCGGCGTGGCCCGTGATGTGCAAAAAGTGCTGGACGACACTGCATCCATGCGTCCCAAAGGCGCGACCATCAGCCTGCACGGGCAAATCGATGCGCTGCATGAGGCGTTCAGTGGTTTGAGCTTCGGACTGCTCGGCGCAGTGGTGCTGATCTACTTGCTGATCGTGGTCAACTTCCAGTCCTGGGCCGACCCCTTTGTGATCATCACGGCGTTACCGGCCGCACTGGCGGGGATCGTGTGGATGCTGTTCCTCAGCGGCACCTCGTTATCGGTCCCGGCGCTCACCGGCGCCATCCTGTGCATGGGCGTGGCCACCGCCAACTCGATCCTGGTGGTGAGCTTCTGCCGTGAACGCCTGGCCGAACATGGCGACGCGTTGAAAGCCGCCATGGAAGCCGGTTACACGCGCTTTCGCCCAGTGTGCATGACCGCCCTGGCAATGATCATCGGCATGTTGCCCCTGGCGCTGTCCGAGGAGCAAAACGCGCCGCTGGGTCGCGCCGTTATCGGCGGTTTGATCTTCGCCACCATCGCCACTCTGTTGTTTGTACCCGTGGTCTTCAGCCTGGTCCACGGCCGTCACCCTACTCGCGCAATTGCTGGAGAAACGCCCCATGTCGTCTGATCACAAACCCTCGCGCAAGCGTCTGATGCTGATGGGTGTCGGCGGCCTGACCCTCGCTGCCCTGCTGGTCGCCAGCGGCTTGCACGCCCGCACGCTGCACGAGCGATCTGTCGCTGCCTGGACCGAAACGGCGGCCATTCCCCAAGTGATGGTGTTGCAACCCCAACAGAACACTGCCGGCGATACGCTGCGCTTGCCGGCGCACCTGGAAGCCTGGAGCACAGCGCCGATCCATGCGCGGGTCAGCGGCTATCTGAAAGACTGGAAAGTGGATATGGGCACGCAGGTCAAGGCCGGGCAAATCCTCGCCGAAATCGACAGCCCTGACCTCGACCAGCAACTGGCGCAGACTCACGCACGGCTGATTCAGGAACAGGCCAATGCACGTCTGGCAGCCACCACTGCCACGCGCTGGCAACACCTGTTGGCGAGCCATTCAGTGTCGCGTCAGGAAGCCGATGAAAAAACCTCGAACGCCGCCGCGACCACAGCCAATGCCGAGGCTGCCGCAGCGGACTACGCTCGCTTGTCAGCATTGGAGGGCTACAAAACCCTGCGTGCGCCATTCGCTGGCACCATCACTGCGCGGCATACCGATATCGGTCAGTTGATCAAAGCCGATACCGACAGCGATCTGGCGCTGTTCACCCTGGCCGACACCCACCAACTGCGCCTGTATGTGCCGGTGCCGCAGAACTACGCGGCAGTGATCCATCCGGGCCTGGAAGCCGAGTTGACGGTGCCTGAGCACCCAGGCGAACACTTCAAGGCGCGCCTGATCGGTGACTCCACCGCCATCGACCGCCGCTCCGGCACCCTGCTCGCCCAGTTCGTCGTCGACAACCCCAGCGGTGAATTGCTACCGGGCGACTACGCCGAAGCCAGCCTGCCGATTCCGGCCGATACTCACGGCGTGAGCATCCCGGCCAGCGCCTTGATCTTCCGCGCCCAGGGTACGCAAGTGGCGGTGTTGGATGGGCAGAATCATGTGCACCTGCAAGACATCCACATCGGTCTGGACCTGGGCGAGCGCCTGGTGATCGACCAGGGTTTGAACGCCACCGACCGCATCATCGACAACCCGCCCGATGCCTTGCGCGAAGGCGACCCGGTGCAACTGGCCGACGCCGCCGGAGGTGCCCATGCGCCCAAGGCTTAAACCGCTCGCGGCGCTGATACTGCTGGGGTTGCAGGGTTGCTCGATGGCACCGACCTATACCGCGCCGTCGATTGACCTGCCCGCCCACTACCGCGAACAGACCAGCGACGGCCCATGGCACAGCGCGCAACCGTCCGATCAGTTGGTGACCCAGTGGTGGCAACTCTATAACGATCCAACGTTGAACAAGCTGCAGCAGCAATTGCTCAACAGCAACCCGGACCTGGCTGCGGCACTGGCGCACTTCGATGCCTCCCAGGCGTATGCCAGCCAGTTGCACGCCGGGCTGTTCCCGCAAATCAGCGCCAGCGCACAGCCGCAGCGCCAACGGCAATCGGACGCGAGACCGTTGCGCGGCACAACGCAGCCGTCGGTGTACAACAGCAACATTGCCGGGTTTTCGTTGAGCTACGACCTGGACCTGTGGGGCAAGATCCGCAATCAGGTCGCGGCCGGTGACGCTCAGGCGCAAGCGTCAGGCGATGACTTGGCGGTGGCGCGCCTGAGCCTGCAACGGCAGTTGACGACGTTATATGTGCAACTCAATGGCCTGGATGCACAGAGCCGAATACTCGACAGCTCGCTGGAGGATTTCAGCCAGGCGCTGCAACTGACGCGCAGTCGCTACGAAGGCCAGATTGCCTCGGAACTGGACCTGACCCGCGCGCAAAATCAACTGGCCGAGGCCAAGGCGCAGCGGGATGAGGTGCGTGGGCAACGCAACCTGACCGAGCATGCAATCGGCGAGTTGGTGGGCGTGGCGGCCAGTGACTTTTCATTGCCGCCCAGCCCGCAGTTGATGGCCTTGCCAAGGATTCCATCGCAGTTGCCAAGCCACTTGCTGCAACGTCGCCCGGACATCGCCGCGGCTGAACGCCGGGTGTTTGCGGCCAACGCAAATATCGGCGTAGCCAAGGCGGCGTGGTATCCGGATTTCAGCCTGACCGGGTTGATAGGCGGGCAGACGCAAGGCGTCGGTAATCTGCTGTCAGCTGGCAATCGCTATTGGGCGTTGGGGCCGTTGGTGAACCTGCCGATCTTTGATGGCGGGCGGTTGAGTGCCAATGAACGCCAGGCCAAGGCCGAGTTTGAAGAGGCGTCGGCGCAATACCGTAGCCATGTGTTGCAAGCCGTACGAGAGGTAGAGGACAACCTGGGGCAACTGAGGGACTTGCAGCAGCAAGCCCAGGATGAACAGGCTGCGGCGCAGGCGGCGCAACATACCCAGGCGTTGGCGATGAACAGCTATCAGGCGGGGGCGGTGAGTTATCTGGATGTGGTCACCGCACAAACGGCGGCGCTACAGGCGCAGCGCACATTGCAGGCCGTACAGACGCGGCAGCTGGTGGCAAGTGTGGGGCTTTTGACCGCCCTCGGCGGTGGCTGGCAACCTGGCGCCTGACGTCAATACCGCAATCGGGAGCAAGCCCCCTCCCACACTGGTTCCGCGCCAGACACACTATGTATGAACACCGCGGTCCCCTGTGGGAGGGGGCTTGCTCCCGATTGCGGCAGGTCAGCTACAGACAAATTGACTGACACACCGTCATCGGGAGCAAGCCCCCTCCCACATTTTCAACCGCTGGCGATGGCGGCCGAGGCTGCCACCATGGCGCGCAACAACACCGCACACCCCGCCGCCAGATCATCCGGCGCGGCATTTTCGATTTCGTTATGGCTGATGCCACCTTCACACGGCACGAAGATCATCCCCGCCGGGCCAAGCTCGGCGACGAAGATTGCGTCGTGCCCTGCCCCGCTGACAATGTCCATATTCGACAGCCCCAAGCCATTGGCCGCATCGCGCACGGCATCGACGCAGCCTTTGTCGAAGTACAGCGGCGGGAAGTCGGCGGTGGGTTCCATCTCGTAACTCAGCCCGTGTTTGGCACAGGTGTCTTCAATCACCTGGCGCACCTGGGCAATCATCGAGTCCAGTCGTGCTGGCTCTAAATGACGGAAATCCAGGGTCATGCGTACCTCCCCCGGGATCACGTTGCGCGACCCTGGATACGCTTGCAGGCAACCCACCGTGCCACAGGCGTGCGGCTGATGCTCCAGCGCCGCCGCATTCACCGCCGCCACCACCACCGCCGCGCCCACCAGGGCATCCTTGCGCAGGTGCATCGGCGTCGGGCCGGCGTGGGCTTCGACACCGCGCAGTTTGAGGTCGAACCACTTTTGCCCGAGGGCGCCGAGTACCACGCCGATGATTTTCTTTTCATCCTCAAGAATCGGCCCTTGCTCGATGTGCGCCTCGAAATAGGCGCCAACCTTATGCCCGCTCTCGGGGCGCGTCCCGGCATAGCCGATGGCATTCAACGCATCGCCGACGCTGACGCCGTCCGCATCGACCTTGGCCAGGGTATCGGCCAGGCTGAATTTTTCGGCGAACACGCCGGAGCCCATCATGCAGGGTGGAAACCGCGAACCTTCCTCGTTGGTCCACACCACCACTTCCAACGGCGCCTCGGTTTCAATCTTGAGATCGTTAAGGGTGCGCAACACTTCCACCCCCGCCAGTACACCGAAGCAACCGTCGAACTTGCCGCCGGTAGGCTGGGTATCGATATGGCTGCCGGTCATCACCGGCGGCAGGTCCGCGTTGCGCCCTGGACGGCGGGCGAAGATATTGCCGATACCGTCGATGCTCACGGTACAGCCGGCCTCTTCGCACCACTGCACGAAGAGATCGCGGGCCTTGCGGTCAAGGTCGGTAAGGGCCAGGCGACACACCCCGCCCTTGGGGGTGGCGCCGAGCCTGGCCAGGTCCATCAGCGACTGCCACAGGCGGTCGCGGTTGATGTGCTGATGGGTCGATTGCAGAACGTCGAGGGCAGCGTTCATGGGGATCTCCTCAGGCTGTATTTCTTATGATTGGAACAGGTGGCACGCGATCCAATGTGAGAGGGGACTTGCTCCCGAGAGCAGTGGCCGAGTCGATATATGCATGACTGATACACCGCCATCGGGGGCAAGCCCCTCCCACATTGACCGCGTTCACAAGGATGATTTGGCTACGGCCGGGTTGATACCGCGCTTGGCATTGAGCCCGTAATACAACACCCCGCCCAACGCCGAACCGGTAAACCAGCCATAGCTGTAAAACCAACTGAACGCATCGCTGCCCAGCGACAACAGGGTCAGCACCACCGGCACGCCAAAGGCGATGAAACCACTCCAGTTCCACGCCGGGTACACGTCATCACGGTAAAGTCCTGCCAGGTCCAGTTGCTGTTTGCGGGTGATGAAGTAGTCCACCACCATGATCCCGGCAATCGGGCCCAGCAGGCTCGAATAGCCGAGCAACCAATTGGAGTAGACGGTCTCCAGGCTGACATCGGAAACGATCAACCCAAGCTTTTTCAGCAGCTCATGGGCCATCAGCGCCAGCCCTACCAGCCCGGTCAGGATCACCGCGGTGGTACGGTTGATCAGCTTGGGCGCGATGTTCTGGAAGTCGTTGGTGGGCGAAACGATGTTCGCCGCGGTGTTGGTGGACAAGGTGGCGACGATGATCAGCGCCATCGCCACTGCCACCCACACCGGGCTCTGGATATGGCCGATCAGGGTCACCGGGTCGGAGACGCTGACGCCCACCAGTTTGACCGAGGCGGCGGTCATGATCACGCCGAGGGCGGCGAACAGGAACATGGTCAGCGGCAGGCCGAAGATCTGCCCGAGAATCTGGTCTTTCTGGCTCTTGGCGTAGCGGCTGAAGTCGGGAATGTTCAGCGACAAGGTGGCCCAGAAGCCTACCATCGCGGTCAGACCCGCCATGAAATAGCCGGTGAGGCTTGCGCCTTCAGGGCGTTTGGGTGGGATCGCCATCAGCTCGCTGAGGGACACATTCGGCATCGCCCACACCAGCAGGCCGATACCTACCGCCACCAACAACGGCGCCGACAGGGTTTCCAGGCGCTTGATCGACTCGGCACCGCGCAACACCACCCACAGGTTCAGGCACCAGAAAATCATGAAGCCAATCACTTCACCAGTACCACCCAGCGACTTCCAACCCTCGAAAATCGAACCGAGAAACAGGTGAATCGCCAACCCGCCAAACATCGTCTGGATACCAAACCAGCCGCAGGCCACCAACGCGCGAATCAGGCACGGCACGTTGGAACCGAGAATGCCGAATGACGAGCGCAACAGCACCGGAAACGGGATGCCGTACTTGGTGCCGGGAAACGCGTTGAGCGTCAGCGGGATCAACACCACGATATTGGCCAGCAGGATCGCTATCAGCGCCTCGCCCACCGACAAGCCGAAATACGCGGTGAGTACCCCGCCCAGGGTGTAGGTCGGCACGCAAATCGACATGCCGACCCACAATGCGGTGATGTGCCATTTGTTCCAGGTGCGCTCATGCACCTTGGTGGGTGCCATGTCATGGTTGTAGCGAGGGCTGTCGAGGACGTCGGGGCCGGCGTCGAGTTCGTACAGGCCGTTGCGCTCGATGACTTGCGATCTGTTCTGTTGCATGGCCGCTCCACGGTTTTTTTTAAATTATTTTTGCTCACCTGCACGCTGTGTACAGGAGGCCGGAGTACCGCATAAACAACATGACATCTCGGGCCCCGACCAATTGCCTTTGCACTCAATTACCGTGCCGACAACGGCTGCTGAACCCGCACCACTTATATAACGTGCTGATGTTTATCAGCTTTCCGAGTGAGCCTGGGTTACTTGCCGCGCTATTGGGGCCAGCCATTGCGCAAGTTGCCAGAACCGTCAGGTCTCAATCTGGTGCAACACAATTATTTTTATTTTTCAGTGCCGTCAAGAGGCATATCTCAAGCGTCTGATTTGCAATAAGAAATGTTGCTCAAAAACAGAAGCTGTCAAGTGCGTCAAAATGGTGAGCGATCGCTACATTTTGGTGATTTTGTTATTTTTATCTTTTAATTCAGTAACTTAATTTAATTATAAGCTTAAGAAAAATCTTCTTGCCCAATCGAAAAACTCGGGCTAGTTTCTATTCCTGTCACCGATGACAGGAATTAACCCTCCATCGACCGGCAGTATTACAACACTTAGAACTGGCATAAGCCGGTCAAGCCTGTGAGGAACTCGACATGTCGCTGTTGATCCGTGGCGCAACCGTTATTACCCATGATGAAAGTTACCGCGCCGATGTGTTATGCGCAGGCGGTCTAATTCGGGCCATTGGCACCGATCTGGATATTCCCGCCGGCACTGAAATACTCGATGGCAGCGGCCAATACTTGATGCCGGGCGGCATCGATCCCCACACCCATATGCAACTGCCCTTCATGGGCACCGTGGCCAGCGAAGACTTTTTCAGTGGTACGGCCGCGGGCCTGGCCGGTGGTACCACGTCGATCATCGACTTTGTGATTCCCAACCCGCAGCAATCCTTGATGGAAGCCTTCCACCAGTGGCGCGGCTGGGCAGAAAAGTCCGCATCCGACTATGGCTTCCATGTAGCGATCACCTGGTGGAGCGAGCAGGTACGCGAGGAAATGGCCGAACTGGTCAGCCATCACGGCATCAACAGCTTCAAGCATTTCATGGCTTACAAGAACGCAATCATGGCTGCCGACGATACCTTGGTAGCCAGCTTCGAACGCTGCCTGGAGCTGGGCGCGGTGCCTACCGTTCATGCGGAAAACGGCGAGCTGGTGTATCACCTGCAACGCAAGCTGATGGCCCAGGGCATCACCGGACCGGAAGCCCATCCGCTGTCGCGCCCGTCCCAGGTGGAAGGCGAAGCGGCCAGCCGCGCAATACGAATTGCCGAGACCATCGGCACGCCGCTGTACCTGGTGCATGTGTCGACCAAAGAGGCGCTGGATGAAATCACCTACGCTCGGGGCAAGGGCCAGGCGGTGTACGGTGAAGTACTCGCCGGCCACTTGCTGCTGGACGACAGCGTCTACCAGCACCCGGATTGGCAGACCGCCGCCGGCTATGTCATGAGCCCGCCGTTCCGTCCGCGCGGGCATCAGGAGGCCCTGTGGCACGGCCTGCAATCGGGCAACCTGCACACCACCGCGACTGACCACTGCTGCTTCTGCGCCGAGCAAAAAGCCGCCGGGCGTGACGACTTCAGCAAGATCCCCAACGGCACCGCCGGTATCGAAGACCGCATGGCGCTGCTGTGGCACGAAGGCGTCAACACGGGGCGCCTGTCGATGCAGGCGTTCGTTGCGCTGACCTCCACCAACACGGCGAAAATCTTCAACCTCTACCCCCGTAAAGGCGCGATTCGCGTCGGTGCGGATGCCGACCTGGTGCTCTGGGACCCTGAAGGCACACGAACCATTTCGGCCAAGACTCACCACCAGCAGGTCGACTTCAACATCTTCGAAGGCAAGACCGTGCGCGGCGTGCCGAGCCACACCATCAGCCAGGGCAAGCTGGTCTGGGCCGATGGCGACCTGCGCGCAGAACGGGGTGCCGGGCGCTATGTGGAGCGGCCGGCGTATCCGTCGGTGTTCGAGCAGTTGAGCAAACGGGCAGCGCTTTCCAAGCCAGTGGCTGTGAACCGCTGAACCCGCTATCGGGGGCAGCACAGGCAACACAAGAACCAATGCCCATCAGAGGCAGCACCTCAATAACCGTGAGGCCAATACCGTGATCCAGACCCTGACCCACCTTCCCCATCCCCGCGACGACGCGGCCACCCTCGCCAGCCAGTTCAGCGACCTGGCACCGCCGCTCAACGCCCGGCAAGCGCATCTGGAAGCCTCGCGCTGCCTGTACTGTTACGACGCGCCGTGCGTGAACGCATGCCCCAGCGAGATCGACATCCCGTCGTTCATCCGCAATATCCACACCGAGAACGTGCAAGGCGCTGCGCAGAAAATCCTCTCGGCCAACATCCTCGGCGGCAGTTGCGCTCGGGTTTGCCCCACGGAGATCCTGTGCCAGCAAGCCTGCGTGCGTAATAACGCCGAAGAATGCGCGCCGGTGCTGATCGGTTTGTTACAACGCTACGCCATCGACAACGCGCACTTCAGCGAACACCCGTTCCAGCGCGCCGCGCCCACCGGTAAGCGCATCGCCGTGGTCGGCGCCGGGCCGGCGGGGTTGGCCTGCGCCCACCGCGCCGCGTTGCACGGCCATGACGTGGTGGTTTTCGAAGCGCAGGAGAAAGCAGGCGGCCTGAATGAATATGGGATCGCCAAGTACAAGCTGGTGGATGATTTTGCTCAGAAAGAACTGGATTTCCTTCTGCAAATCGGCGGCATTGAAATCCGCCACGGCCAGCGCCTGGGCGAAAACCTGACCTTGAGCGAACTGCACCAGCAATTCGATTCGGTGTTCCTCGGCCTCGGCCTGGCGGCCAGCAAACAGCTCGGCCTGGCCCACGAAGACGCCCCCGGCCTGCTCGCCGCCACCGAGTACATCCGCGAGCTGCGCCAGGCCGATGACCTCACCCAACTGCCCCTGGCCGACCGCTGCATCGTGCTCGGCGCAGGCAATACCGCCATCGACATGGCCGTGCAAATGGCCCGCCTCGGTGCCCGCGAGGTAAACCTTGTGTACCGCCGTGGCCTGGCGGACATGGGCGCGACCCAACACGAACAAGACATTGCCAAGGCCAATCAAGTGCGGCTGCTGACCTGGGCCCAACCCGACGAAGTGTTGCTCGACGACCAGGGCCGCGTACGCGGTATGCGCCTGGCCCGCATCCACCTGGAAAATGGTCGCTTGCTACCGACGGGGGAAACCTTCGAACTGGCCGCCGATGCGATCTTCAAGGCCATCGGCCAAGGCTTTGACAACGACGCACTGCACGACCCGCTGGCCCAGCAACTGCACCGCGTGGGCGAGCGCATCTTTGTCGATGAACAGCTGCGTACCAGTATCCCCGGCGTGTATGCCGGCGGCGATTGCGTCAGCCTTGGCCAGGACCTCACCGTGCAGGCCGTGCAACACGGCAAGCTGGCCGCCGAGGCCATGCACGCCCAACTCATGCTGAATGTGGAGGCTGCGTAATGGCCGATCTCTCGATTGTATTCGCCGGTATCAAAGCCCCCAATCCGTTCTGGCTGGCCTCCGCGCCGCCCACCGACAAAGCCTACAACGTGGTCCGTGCGTTCGAAGCCGGCTGGGGTGGCGTGGTGTGGAAAACCCTGGGCGAAGACCCGGCGGCGGTGAACGTGTCGTCACGCTACTCGGCGCATTTCGGGGCGAATCGTGAAGTGCTGGGCATCAACAATATCGAACTGATCACCGACCGCTCCCTGGAGATCAACCTGCGGGAAATCACCCAGGTGAAAAAGGACTGGCCTGACCGTGCACTGATCGTATCGCTGATGGTGCCATGTGTTGAGGAGTCCTGGAAAAACATCCTGCCCCTGGTGGAGGCGACCGGCTGCGACGGCATCGAGTTGAATTTCGGCTGCCCCCACGGGATGCCCGAACGTGGCATGGGCGCAGCGGTCGGCCAGGTGCCGGAGTATGTGGAACAGGTGACGCGCTGGTGCAAGACATATTGCTCGCTGCCGGTGATCGTCAAGCTCACGCCCAACATCACCGACATACGCGTGGCGGCGCGGGCAGCGTCTCGCGGCGGCGCGGACGCGGTGTCGTTGATCAACACCATCAATTCCATCACCAGCGTGGATCTGGAGCGCATGGTCGCCCTGCCGGTGGTCGGCACCCAGAGTACTCACGGCGGTTACTGCGGTTCGGCGGTCAAGCCGATTGCCCTGAACATGGTCGCCGAAATCGCCCGTGACCCGCAGACCCAGGGCCTGCCGATCTGCGGCATCGGCGGTATCGGCAACTGGCGCGATGCAGCGGAATTCGTCGCCCTGGGCTGCGGCGCAGTGCAGGTGTGCACGGCGGCGATGCTGCACGGCTTCCGGATTGTGGACGAGATGAAGGACGGGCTGTCGCGGTGGATGGACAGCCAGGGTTACACCAGCCTGCAGGACTTTTCCGGACGGGCCGTGGGTAACACCACGGATTGGAAGTACCTGGATATCAACTACCAGGTGATCGCCAGGATCGATCAGGCGGCGTGTATCGGTTGTGGGCGTTGCCACATTGCCTGCGAGGACACTTCACACCAGGCGATCGCCAGTTTGAAACAGGCGGACGGCACGCATAAGTATGAAGTGATTGATGATGAGTGCGTGGGCTGCAACCTGTGCCAGATCACCTGCCCGGTGGCGGACTGCATCGAGATGGTGCCGATGGACACCGGCAAGCCGTTTTTGAATTGGACGCAGGATCCGCGTAATCCGTATCGGGAAGCTGTGTAGCCTTTAGACCGCTATCGCAGGCAAGCCAGCTCCCACAGTTGACCGCATTCCTTCAGACAAAATGCGGTCAACTGTGGGAGCTGGCTTGCCTGCGATAGGCATGGGTATCTACACAACTTTGCAGTCCCCCCAATGGTACCCACGATGCGAAGCGAGCCGCTCTTGATCGTGATCTGCTTTTGATCTTGATCTTAGGCGCCCCGTTAAACCACGCTGGCCGGAATTCGACAGGGATTTGGGGGGTAAACCGGCAGGGATGCCGGTTTAGCCGCCCCGCGCCATGGATGGCGCGTGGCGGCGGCCCCCCAAATCACTGTCGGATTACGGGCACACCGAGCCTAAGCGAGGTGCCGAGTGGTGGGGCAAGAGCGTTTTGCTTACTTTTGCGCTTTTCAAAAGTGAGCCGCTGTAAGAGCGGAACCAATAGCAGGCGTTACCCAAATAACGGATATGTACTCGGTCTGACCCAGCACCCTGGTCGGCGCTGAGGCCGCCAGCGGGAGCAAGCTCCCTCGCCACAGGTACAGCGCCGTACCAAAAGATGTGTAGATACCCACGCTGCGATGGGCCCCTCAGCCTCACCACAGGGCTCAAGGCTCCAACCCGATCCCCCGCAAGATCACACTGGTCACCGTCTGAATCGCCTTTTCGAACTGCATATCCGACAACGGCTGGTGATCATTCAAAATCTTCACCTGGTGATCAAAGTCGGCATAGTGCTGGGTCGAGGCCCAGATCATGTAGAGCAGGCTCGACGGTTCCACCGGCAGGATACGTTTGTCTTGCACCCACTGGCGAATCTTCGCTTCCTTCATCTTGGCCCAGTCGTACAGGCTTTCATCCAGGGCCTCACCGAGCGTGGGCGCGCCGTGGATGATTTCATTGGCCCAGACCTTTGAGCCATACGGCCGCGTACGCGAGCGCTGCATCTTGGCGCGGATGTAGCTGCTGAGCACCACCCGCGGATCATCGAAGGTTTCGAAGCTCAGGGCATCCTGCTTCCACAGCTCCAGCAGGTCGAACAGCACCGCGCTGTACAGCTCGCTCTTGGTGGTGAAGTAATAATGCAGGTTGGAACGCGGCAGTTGCACCTCTTCGGCGATGTCGGCCATGGCGGTGCTGCCGTAGCCTTTTTCAGCGAAGACTTTTTCCGCCGCCAGCAGGATTTTCTCGACGTTGACCCGACGGATTCCGATCTTGTGATTGCCCATAAGGGCTCCCTGACAACAACACGGGTTAAAGACTACCACCAGCTCTAGATCGGGGCGACAGGCCAAGCCGAAACTTCGTACACTGCCCGCTCCTACCCATTGATTGGTATTGAACAATGTTGATCAAGAAAGCCCTGACCACCCTCGCCCTGCTCACCTCCCTGCTGGGCGCCTCGGCGGCATTTGCCCATGCCCACCTCAAGAGCGCAGAACCTGCGGCCAACAGCAACGTCGCCGCACCGAAAGACCTGCGCCTGACCTTCACCGAAGGCGTCGAAGCCACCTTCACCAAGGTGTCCCTGAGCAAGGACGGCACTGAAATCGCCATCAAGGGCCTGGAAACCCCGGACGCGGACAAGAAAGTCCTGGTCGTGACCCCTGCCGCCCCGCTCGCGAGCGGCAATTACAAAGTGGTGTGGAATGCGGTGTCGGTCGACACCCATAAGAGCAGCGGTGAATACAGCTTCAAGGTCGGCCAGTAACCCATGGCAACCCTGCTGGTGCTGTGCCGTTTCCTGCATTTTATCGTTGTGCTGCTGATGTTCGGGGCTTGCGTGCTCCGGCCCTGGCTGCTCGGCGCCCAGGTACAACCGGCTCTGGACCGGCAACTGCTATGCATCACCCGTGGCCTGGCCTGGCTGGGGCTTGGCTCCGGCGTGGCGTGGTTACTGCTGATCACCGCCAGCATGGCCGGCAGTTGGGACGCGGCGCTGCAACCGGCCACCGTGCAATTGGTGCTGGGCAAGACCTTTTTCGGCCAGGTATGGTCCTGGCATCTGCTGCTGAATGTTCTGCTGGTGATCGTGCTGATCAAACCCTGGCCAGCCTTGCGTTTGCCATTGATCACCCTGCTGCTGGCGACCCTGGCGCCGGTGGGCCATGGCGCCATGCTCGACGGGCTGAGTGGGCAATTGCTGATCCTCAACCAAGTGGTGCATCTGCTGTGCGTGGGGACCTGGCTGGGTGGGTTGCTGGTGCTGGTGCTGATCCTCAGGCACGCGCAAGAGCACCGGCTGGAGCCGATTTTGCGGCGCTTCAGCGGCGTGGGTTACGGCCTCGTCGCCGGCTTGCTGGTAACCGGTTTGATCAATGTGCGCGTGCTCACCGGGCAACTCTGGCCCACGCCACTGTTCAATGGGTTTGCCTTGATCCTGCTGATCAAGGTGGGGTTGGTGGTGGGGATGCTGGGCTTGGCGTTGTTGAACCGGTTGCGTATCGAACGCTGCGAACAGCGCTTGGGCAGTTTGAAAGCCAGTGTGATGATGGAATGGCTGCTGGGGGTCTGCGCAGTAGCCGCCGTTTCACTGCTTGGCACCCTGCCTCCGATGGTCTTGGCAGGATAAAAAACCAGGTTTAACTCAGTCAAATGTGGGAGGGGGCTTGCTCCCGATAGCGGTGTATCTGTCAGATCATCTGTGACTGACACACTGCTATCGGGAGCAAGCCCCCTCCCACATTGCCCCGTGCCCGCTTTAGATCAACGCACACCTAGTCATCGTATAACTTCTGCTTGACACACCCCGAAAACCCCGCAAATATCCCGCTCAATGTTGTACGACGACGTATAACAAATAATAAAAACAACAAAAGAAAGGGAGCCTCACTGTGAGTCAATTCGTCCGCAATTGCTCTGCACCCCTGGGCCTTATCAGCCTCGCCAGCCTGGCCGTCACCCTGCCCCTGTGCGTTCAAGCCGAAGGTTTTATCGACGACGCCAAGGCCACGCTCAACCTGCGCAACGCCTACTTCAACCGCAACTTCACCAACCCCGGCAACCCTCAGGGGAAAGCCGAAGAGTGGACGCAGAACTTCATTCTCGACGCCAAATCCGGCTTTACCCAAGGCACTGTCGGGTTCGGGATTGATGTATTGGGCCTGTATTCGCAAAAGCTCGATGGCGGCAAAGGCACTGCCGGCACTCAACTGCTGCCGGTGCATGACGATGGCCGCCCTGCCGACAATTTCGGACGTCTTGGGGTCGCGCTGAAAACCAGGCTGTCCAAGACCGAGCTCAAAGTTGGCGAGTGGATGCCGGTGCTGCCGATCCTGCGTTCCGATGATGGCCGCTCTCTGCCCCAGACCTTTCGCGGCGGCCAGGTCACCTCCAATGAGATCGCCGGTCTGACCCTCTACGGCGGCCAGTTTCGCGGCAACAGCCCACGCAACGACGCGAGCATGGAAAACATGTTCATGAACGGCAAAGCTGCGTTCACCTCGGACCGCTTCAACTTCGGCGGGGGCGAATATACCTTCAACGACAAGCGCACCCAAGTCGGCCTGTGGTACGCCGAACTCACTGATATCTACCAGCAACAGTATCTGAACCTCACCCACAGCCAGCCGGTGGGTGACTGGACCCTGGGCGCCAACCTTGGCTTCTTCAACGGCAAGGAAGACGGCAGCGCCTTGGCCGGCGACCTCGACAACAAGACCGTGTTCGCCCTGCTCTCGGCCAAATACAACGGCCACACCTTCTACGTCGGCCTGCAAAAACTCACCGGCGACAGTGTATGGATGCGCATCAACGGCACCAGCGGCGGCACGCTGGCCAACGACAGCTATAACGCCAGCTACGACAACGCCAGGGAAAAATCCTGGCAGGTACGCCATGACTTCAACTTTGTCGTACTCGGCGTGCCAGGGCTGACCCTGATGAACCGCTATATCAGCGGCAGTAACGTGCACACCGCAGCGATCACCGATGGCAAGGAATGGGGGCGTGAGTCGGAACTGGCGTATACGGTGCAAAGTGGTGCACTGAAAAACCTCAATGTGAAGTGGCGCAATTCGACAATGCGGCGCGACTTCAGCAATAACGAGTTTGATGAAAACCGGATTTTTATCAGCTATCCGATTTCGTTGTTGTAAGTTCCAGGGTCGAACTCGATCTCAAAGGTGCCAGCTCCCACCTTTGATCTCATGCGCCTGGAAGGACGTTGACAACACCAAGAATCCCTAACACTATTTCCATATAGTCATACGACAACCTACAACAAAAATTGGAATGCTCATGACCATCACGACGCCCGCTCCCTTCAACCGTCTGTTGCTCACCGGCGCCGCCGGTGGCCTCGGTAAAGTTTTGCGCGAACGTATGCGCCCTTACGCCAAGGTCCTGCGCCTGTCGGATATCGCCGACATGGCCCCCGCCATCGATGCCCGCGAAGAAGTGCAAACCTGCGACCTGTCCGACAAGCAAGCAGTGCACCAATTGGTAGAAGGCGTCGACGCCATCCTGCATTTTGGTGGCGTATCGGTAGAGCGCTCGTTCGAAGAAGTGCTCGGCGCCAATATCAGCGGCATCTTCCATATCTATGAAGCCGCACGTCGCCATGGCGTAAAGCGTGTGATCTTCGCCAGCTCCAACCATGTGATCGGTTTCTATAAGCAGGGTGAACAACTCGACGCCCACTCCCCACGCCGCCCGGACAGCTACTACGGCCTGTCCAAGTCCTACGGCGAAGACATGGCCAGTTTCTACTTTGATCGTTATGGCATCCAGACGGTGAGCATCCGCATCGGCTCCTCGTTCCCGCAGCCGCAGAACCGCCGGATGATGCACACGTGGCTGAGCTTCGACGACCTGACCCAACTGCTCGAGCGCGCGCTGTACACACCCGATGTCGGCCATACCGTGGTCTACGGCATGTCGGCCAACCTCGACACCTGGTGGGACAACCGCTACGCCGCACACCTGGGCTTTGCGCCCAAGGACAGCTCCGAAGTGTTCCGCGCCCAGGTCGAGGCCCAGCCGCCGGTCGCAGATGATGACCCGGCAAGGATTTATCAGGGCGGCGCGTTCTGCGCGGCAGGCCCATTCGGTGACTGAGTACACAGCAACCCAAAGGAATGAGTGGCCATGACTGCAGAATTGATTGTCGATGCCCGCAACGCCGTGGGGGAATGCCCGATATGGGTGCCTGAAGAAAACGCCCTCTATTGGGTGGACATCCCCAACGGTGGCTTGCACCGTTGGGACGCCTCTACCGGGCACCTGCGTGCCTGGCAAGCCCCGCAGATGCTCGCCTGCATCGCACCTACCCAAGCGGGCAACTGGGTGGCAGGCATGGAAACCGGCTTCTTTGAACTGACCCCGCACAACGACGGCAGCCTCGACACTACGCTCTTGGCCGGTGTCGAACACCCGCGGCCGGACATGCGCTTGAACGACGGCCGCTGTGATCGCCAAGGCCGTTTCTGGGCCGGCAGCATGGTGCTGAACATGGGGTTGAACGCCGCTGAGGGCAGCCTTTATCGCTATGCGTCTGGCACGGCGCCCCATGCGCAGCTCGATGGTTTCATCACCCTCAACGGTCTGGCCTTCAGCCCCGATGGCCGCACAATGTATGCCTCTGATTCACACCCGCTAGTGCAGCAGATCTGGGCATTCGACTACGACATCGACACCGGTGCGCCGTCCAACCGCCGAGTGTTTGTGGACATGCATGACTTTCTCGGCAGGCCCGATGGTGCAGCTGTCGACGCGGATGGCTGCTACTGGATCTGCGCCAACGATGCCGGCCTGGTCCACCGTTTCACCCCCGACGGTCGCCTCGACCAGTCCCTCACCGTACCGGTAAAAAAACCCACCATGTGCGCCTTCGGCGGCAGTCGCCTGGACACCCTGTACGTCACCTCCATTCGTGACGATCAGCGTGACAGTTCGCTGTCCGGCGGCGTGTTTGCCCTCAACCCCGGCGTCAAGGGATTGCCCGAACCCCAGTTCATCCTCTAGCTGCATCGCTGCGCCTTGAATACAACAATAACAAGACAGGAATCACCGCCCATGGACTTCAAACGCACCTTGCTCGCTGCCACACTCGTGGCCCTCAGCAGCGCCGCCCACGCGCTGGAAATCAAGTTTGCCGATATCCACCCCGCTGGCTACCCCACCGTGGTCGCCGAAGAAAACATGGGCAAGGCCCTGACCCAGCAAAGCAAAGGCGAATTGACCTTCAAGTACTTCCCGGGCGGTGTGCTCGGCTCCGAGAAGGAAGTCGTCGAACAGGCCCAGGTCGGCGCCGTGCAAATGACCCGCGTCAGCCTTGGCATCGTCGGCCCGGTGGTGCCGGACGTGAATGTGTTCAACCTGCCGTTCGTGTTCCGCGACCAGGCGCATATGCGCAAAGTGATTGACGGCGAAATCGGCGATGAGATCCTCGCCAAGATCACCGATTCCGAGTTCGGCCTGGTCGCCCTCGCCTGGATGGACGGCGGCACGCGCAACCTCTACACCAAAAAACCAGTGCGCAAGATCGAAGACCTCAAGGGCATGAAGATTCGCGTGCAAGGCAACCCGATCTTCATCGAAGCCTTCAATGCAATGGGCGCCAACGGCATCGCCATGGACACCGGCGAGATCTTCAGCGCCTTGCAGACCGGGGTGATCGACGGCGCAGAAAACAACCCCCCGACGCTTCTGGAACACAACCACTTCCAGAACGCCAAGTACTACACCCTCACCGAACACCTGATCCTGCCCGAGCCCATCGTGATGTCGAAAATCACCTGGAACAAGCTCACCGCCGCACAGCAGGACATGGTCAAGGAAGCCGCCAAGGCCGCCCAGGCTGACGAGCGTTTGTTGTGGAATGCCAAGTCGGCCAGCAGTGAAGAAAAACTCAAAAAGGCCGGGGTCGAGTTCATCAGCGTCGATAAAAAGCCCTTCTATGACGCCACCGCGCAGGTTCGCGCGAAGTACGGTGCGCCTTACGCCGACATCATCAAGCGTATCGACGCCGTTCAGTAACGCCCTCCTCCCTGACAAGGCCCGGCGCGGTCGGTATCGACGCGCCCGGTCACGGTGAACGCCATGAAGAATCTACTGCTGCGCATCAACGACCGTATCTACATGACCTGCATCTGGGTCGCCGGCCTCTCGGTCCTGGGGGTCGCGCTGATCATTCCCTGGGGCATCTTCGCCCGCTATATTCTCGGCACCGGCTCCAGTTGGCCGGAACCCTCTGCGATCCTGCTGATGCTGGTGTTCACCTTTATCGGCGCGGCTGCCAGCTACCGCGCCGGGGCGCATATGTCGGTGGCGATGATCACTGATCGCCTGCCTGATGCTCAGCGCCGCGTTGTCGGCATCGTCTCGCAACTGTTGATGGCGACCATCTGCCTGTTCATGACCATTTGGGGCGCCAAGCTGTGCCTGTCCACCTGGAACCAGTTCATGAGCGCCATCCCTACCCTGCGCGTGGGCATCACCTATATGCCGATCCCGATTGGCGGCTTGCTGACCCTGATATTCGTGCTGGAAAAACTTCTGCTGGGCGACCAGAGCCACCGGCGCGTAGTGCGTTTTGACCTGGTTGAAGAAAGCGAAGGGGCTGCCTGATATGGACGCATTGATTCTGCTGGGCAGCTTTATCGCCTTGATCCTGATCGGTATGCCGGTGGCCTACGCCCTGGGCTTGTCGGCGCTGATCGGCGCGTGGTGGATCGACATTCCCTTCCAGGCCCTGATGATCCAGGTGGCGGGCGGGGTGAACAAGTTTTCGCTGATGGCGATTCCGTTCTTCGTATTGGCCGGAGCGATCATGGCCGAGGGCGGCATGTCGCGGCGGCTGGTAGCGTTTGCCGGGGTGCTGGTGGGCTTTGTGCGCGGCGGGCTGTCGCTGGTCAACATCATGGCGTCGACGTTTTTCGGTGCGATCTCAGGCTCGTCGGTGGCCGATACCGCGTCGGTCGGTTCGGTGCTGATCCCGGAGATGGAACGCCGCGGTTATCCCCGCGAGTTCGCCACCGCGGTCACCGTCAGCGGCTCGGTGCAGGCATTGCTGACGCCCCCGAGTCACAACTCGGTGCTCTACTCCCTGGCGGCTGGCGGCACCGTCTCCATCGCCTCGCTGTTCATGGCCGGCGTGGTGCCGGGCCTGCTGATGAGCGCGTGTTTGATGGTGCTGTGCCTGATATTCGCGAAAAAGCGCAACTACCCCAAGGGCGAAGTCATCCCGCTCAAGCAGGCGCTGAAAATCTGTGCTGATGCACTCTGGGGCCTGATGGCCATGGTGATCATCCTCGGCGGCATCTTGTCGGGCATCTTCACCGCCACCGAGTCGGCGGCCATCGCGGTGCTGTGGGCGTTTTTCGTGACCATGTTCATCTACCGTGACTACAAATGGCGCGAGCTGCCCAAGCTGATGCACCGCACGGTGCGCACCATTTCCATCGTGATGATCCTGATCGCGTTTGCCGCCAGCTTCGGCTACATCATGACCCTGATGCAGATCCCGGCGAAGATCACCACGCTGTTCCTGACCCTGTCGGACAACCGCTACGTGATCCTGATGTGCATCAACGTCATGCTGCTGTTGCTCGGCACGGTGATGGACATGGCGCCGCTGATTCTGATCCTCACGCCGATCCTGCTGCCGGTGATTCTTGGTATCGGCGTCGACCCGGTGCACTTTGGCATGATCATGCTGGTCAACCTCGGCATCGGCTTGATCACGCCTCCGGTGGGCGCGGTGTTGTTCGTCGGTGCGGCGGTGGGCAAGGTAAGCATCGAGAAAACCGTGAAGGCGCTGCTGCCGTTTTATGCGGTGCTGTTTCTGGTGCTGATGGCCGTGACCTACATTCCGGCACTGTCGTTGTGGTTGCCGAGCGTGGTGCTGTAAACCCAATCGTCAGAACACAGGTGAGCAAATGTGAGAGGGGGGTTGCTCACCTGACGGCCTCACAATCGACAGGCGTCTACGTGACACACCTCGGTCAAATGTGGGAGGGGGCTTGCTCCCGATGGCGGCCTCAGGGCCGACCAGGGGTGCTGGATCAGACCGAGTACATATCCATTCCAGCGGTAACGGCTGATATTGGTTCCGCTTTTACAGCGGGTCACTTTTGAAAAGCGTGTACGGACCGGACACATGGTTGACGGGTGTGCGGGGACATGGTGGACACTTTTCGGCGAGCCAACTTCGCCGGAAAGCCATCATGCCTTGGAACACGAGAGATACCATGAGCCTGAAAGAAGAGTTCGTTGCCTTAGCACGGCAGCCCGGCAGTAATAAAAGAGAACTGTGTCGACGCTTCGGCATCAGCCCGCAAACGGCCTATAAATGGCTCAAACGATACGAGATGCAAGGGCAGTCGGGGCTGCAAGAAAAGTCCCGAAAACCAGCTACCAGTCCCAAACTGACCAATGCGGCCCTGGAGGCGGAGGTCGTAGCGCTCAGGCAGGAACATCCGGCCTGGGGCGGACGCACAATCAGCAGCATCTTGAAAAAGCAAATTGCTCCCAGCACAGTAACTAACGTGCTGCACCGACACGACCTGATTCAGCCCGTTCAGAAGGAACAGGAAGCAAAGCTGAGATTTGAACACGATGCGCCTAACGACCTTTGGCAGATGGACTTCAAAGGGCATTTCGCAACTCAAGAAGGTCGATGCCATCCCCTGACCTTGTTGGATGATCACTCGCGATTCAATTTAGCTATTCAGGCGTGTGATAACGAACGCGGGGGCACAGTGAAGGAGAAGATGATTGAGGTATTCCAACGCTTCGGATTGCCCGCTCGTATCAATGTTGATAACGGTCCTCCATGGGGATCGCCGCGCAACCCCGGTGAAATCACAGAGTTAAGTATCTGGTTGATTAGCTTGGGAATCCGGATCAGTTTCAGTCGCCCCTATCACCCTCAAACCAACGGAAAGATCGAGCGCTTTCATCGATCACTCAAGGCGGAGGTGCTTAATGGACGGCAATTTTCCACGATCAAGGAGGCTCAAACCGCATTTGATCAGTGGCGTGAGGTTTATAACCTGCAGCGTCCTCATCAAGCACTGGACTACAAGGTGCCCATGGACCGGTATCGGTCCAGCCCTTGGGCTTACCCGCAGCAGTTATCACCCTTCGAGTACGGGCCGGATGATGTGTCGATCAAGGCGTATCACAGCCGATTTCGTTTTCAGAAACGCTATTTCAGCATCGCCAAGGGCCTGAATGGTCATCACATCGGAATACGACCTAACCCTGAAAAAGACGGTCTCTTTGATGTTTACTTCTGCCATCACTTTCTAAGAACGATCGACCTGAGCAAACCTGACTATGGCCCATAATGTGTCAACCATGTCCCCGCACATGTGTCCACCATGTGTCCGGTCTATACAAAAAGCGCAAAAGTAACCAAAACGCTCTTGCCCCACCACTCGGCACCTCGCTCAGGCTCGGTGTGCCCGTAATCCGACAGGGATTTGGGGGGCCGCCGCCACGCGCCATCCATGGCGCGGGGCGGCTAAACCGGCATCCCTGCCGGTTTACCCCCCAAATCCCTGTCGAATTCCGGCCAGCGTGGTTTAACGGGGCGCCTGAGATCAAAAGCAGATCAAGATCAAGAGCGGCTCGCTGCGCATCGTGGTTACTGTTGGCGAATGCAAAGTTGTGTAGATACCTGTGCTAATCGGGAGCAAGCCCCCTCCCACATTTTGCTCTGCACTGTGTCAGTGTCAGTGTCAGGGTGGGCTGTTTTTCAGGCGCCCTGCCGTGTCGATACTCACCACCACCGACAACCCAGGTCGCAACCGCTCGCTCTCGGCTTGATCCGGGTCCACGGTAATCCTCACCGGCACGCGCTGGGCAATCTTGACGAAGTTGCCGGTGGCGTTGTCCGCCTGCAACAGGCTGAACTCGGACCCGGTTGCCGGCGAGATGTGCTGCACCGTGCCATGGAATTTGCGGTGGTTCAGCGCGTCCACGGTGAAGGTCACCGGCTGGCCCACCTGCACATTGTCCATCTGGGTTTCTTTCATATTGGCGATCACCCACAACTGCTTGGGCACCAGGGCCATTAATTGCGCGCCGGAGTTGACGTACGCCCCCAGGCGCACGCCGATCTGCCCCAACTGACCATCGCGCGGCGCGGTGATGCGGGTGTTGGACAAATCGATCCGCGCCAGTTCCACCGCCGCCTCGGCACTGGCGACTGCCGCTTCCAGGGAGCCGCGATTGACGATCACTGTTTGCAGGTCTTGCCGGGCAATTTCCAGGCTGGCCTGGGCCTGGGCTACGGCGGCAATGGTCTGGGCATTGGCGGCGCGGGTCACGTCCAGCTCGCGCTTGGACACCGAGCCATCGCTGATCAATTCTTCGTTGCGACGCAAGTCGGCGGTACTTTTGCGCGCCTGGGCCTGGCTGTCGACCAACGCGGCCTGGCGCAGCTTGATGGTCGCTTCGGCGCTGTTGCGTTGTTGCACCACATTGGCCAGCGACGCTTTCTGCACGGCCAGTTGCGCCAGGGCCTGGTCCAGGCGCTGTTTGTAGATGCGGTCATCCAGGCGTACCAGCAGGTCCCCCGCTTTTACATACTGGAAATCCTGCACCGGTACTTCGAACACATAGCCGCCAAGTTGCGGGCCGATAATCGTCACCTGCCCGCGCACCAGAGCGTTTTCGGTGGTTTCCACCGCACTGCTGAACGGCGGCAATTGCCAGGCGTACAGCACGATCAGCACACCGATGATGGCGATGGCGGCAAAACCCAGGGACGAGATGATGCGCACGCGCAAAGGCCGCAATTGCGTGGGCACGGCGCCCGGTGGCGTGCTGCCTTCAGGTGTGGCAGCGATGGCGGTTGTGGTGGTGGTTGAAGGTTCGGTCATGAAGTCGCGCCGCTGGGTTGAACAGGAGGGATTGCCTTGGTGGTGCTCATCAACCATAGGCTGCGGGTGAAGATCCACAGCATGGTCAGGATCGCGATAATCGCGATCAGCATGAACACATCGTTGTAAGCCATTACATTCGCTTCACGGGTGGCCGCCGTGGCCAGGCTGCGGATGCCCATCAGGTTGCGCAGTTCCGGGTCGGCGACGATGCCACCGTAGGCCGACCCGCCGCTCTGCACTCGCGCCGCCACACGGGGGTCGATCAAGGTCAGGTGCTCGACGATCATGCTTGAGTGATACTTCTCGCGCACGGTCTGGAAGGTGCCCAGCAACGCCGCGCCGATCAGGCCGCCGAGGTTCTGGCAAATCCCGAACATCACCGAGAAGCTCACCAGGTTGCGCGGGTTGGTCAGCACGTTTTTCGTGCCCAGCACCATGGTCGGCCCGAGGAAGAACGTGCCGCCAAAGCCTAGCAGGAACTGGCTGATATAGAGGTTTTGCGGGCGCGTCAGGTTGCTGGAAAAACTGTCCATCACCGAACCTGTCGCCATCAGTGCCAGGGAAATCACCAATGGCATCAACAGGTGCGCCGGGTTGATCGTCAACGCGCTGACTACCAGCCCGGCAATCGCCCCGGCCAGCATCACCACATATAAGGTATGCATTTGCTGGTAGCTCATGTTCAGCATTTGCATGAACCCCACCGCACCGGTGGATTGCTCGGACAGCACCATGCGAATCAGCACTACCGCCAAGGCCAGGCGAATCATCACGCCGCTGCCCAGCCAGCGCGTCATCAGCATCGGGTTGCTGCGGTTATGCTCGATGGCCAGCCCCGCCATGATCAGTACCAGCGAGCAGGCCGAGGCCACACCGATCCACGGCGCTTCCAGCCACCAGTCAATACGCCCCAGGGACAGCACCGCGCACAGTAAAGCAACGCCAGTGGCAAGGATGGCGAAGGTGAGGAAGTCGAGTTTTTCAAAGGTCTTGAAGCGGTCACCGGGCGGCAGCTTGAGCAGGAACACGCAGCCCAGGCAGATCAGCGCCAGGCCCAGTTCAAACAGGTACAACCCGCGCCATTCGGCGATCTGCAGCAAGTCTTCGGAAAACAGCCGCGCCAGGGGCAGCGCCAATTGCGCGGTGCCCAGCCCCAGCACCAAGGCTTTCAAGCGCCACTTGGCCGGGAACGCCTGGATCATGTAGTACAAACCCAACGAGCTCAGCGCCGCGCCGACCATGCCGTGAGCCGCCCTCACCGCAATGGCCGAGTTGAGGTCGTTGACAAACAAGTGGCCGAAAGTCACCAGCGCATACAACACCAGGAACACTTCGGTAAACGCACGCAGGCCGAACTGCTGACGAAACTTCACCAGCAGCAGGTTCATGCACACGTTGGTCATGACATACGCGGCGGGCAGCCAGGCCATTTCCGCGGTGGTCGCACCCAATGCGCCTTGCAGGTATTGCAGGTTGGCGATAACCAGGGCATTGCCCAGGCCACCGGTGATAGCTACCAGCACGCCTACCAGCGCAAACAGCCAGCGCTTGTGGGTGGGGTGCAGCGGCGTCGACGGCGAGCCGGGCAGGCTCGGCCGCTCGTGGGGCTGCCAGGTGTGGGGGGTGTATTTATCCATTCGGTGACCTTGGTGAGCCGACGTGCAAGGTCGGTGAAGCGCTTACTCAGGTAGTAGTAAACCTGAGCAGCGCTCATCTTTCCATGGCGAACGCACAATTGATCTTCAAACGGCCGAGAGGCGGCATCGGCTGGCCCACTGCCTGCGCCGAGCGGCTCACCTCAACGATCGGGGTCCGGCTTGATCGCTATCTCAGGCACAGGGTTATAGAACGGCCCATAGTCGAGCAGCAATTCATCACCTTTCTTGATGTCTTTGAGTGCCACATAGAACGTCAGGTTTTTCCCGACAGCTACGGAAACGACATTGTTCGACTTCCACACCGGCCCATTGCGCAGTTGCGAGGTATTGATCAGGCTCAGGGTGTTACCCGTGTGCAGCCCACTCACCGTGCGTACGCCCGAACGTGTACCGAACAGGTAAGTCAGCACAGCCCGTGAACCTTGCTTACGTTGCTCTTGGAACAGCGACGCCTCGTCTGCATGGTATTTGCCGGCATACGGGCCAAGCACTTCAAACTGGGGAATGTCGCGCCGCGCCCACACCGAAGCGCCGCGAGCCGGCCCACCATCGTCCAGCGGCGTGACCACTTCCAGCACTTCATCAAACCGGGACTGATGCTCGCATTCGGTCCGCAGCCAGTCTTTGATCGACGCCTTGATCTGGGCTGAAACACGCGTCTTCGTTACGCTATCAAGCCCATCCAGAACACCATTCCAATGGGCGATACGGATGTTATCGATAGGACCTTCAAGTGATTGGGTCAAGCTGAGCCTGGGGTTCGTCGGGTCCTGCAAAATCGGCAAGGTATTGTCGAACTGATGAGGCGGCAATAGAGAAGAAGCGTCGGTCTCAACCTTGACAACGACGACGTCCGCAGATGATCCAGGGATCTGTTCCCCCTGTGGCGTGTTGGTGGGATTGTTCAGGTCTGAAGACTTCGACGGCGGCGGATCCAGAGGGTCTTGCGCAGGCCGTTTTCGTGTTGCACTCGCATCAGGTTGCTCGGGCACGGGAAGCTGCGGGATATCTTGCTCTGCCCGATTGAGGCGTTGCACGGTCGCCGCTTTCAAAGAGCCATCGGCGTTAACGTACTGATGCCAAGTGTTTGGGTTGAGCCCATGTTGGCTCAAGAACTGCGACGGCGTGACTGACGTGTTCGATTGAGCGAAGAGCGCCCGCCACTGGCGTAGATGGTCATCAGTAAGCGCGGTATAGGTGCGACCGGCCGCCCTGTTCAGCAACGCTTCACCGGCCGGCCCCAGGCCACCATCTTGCCGCACACAATTTTTGAACGTACTCGTATTAAGGTGATGATGGCCGGCAAACCCGTTCATGGTCATTGCGTCACGCGCCTGCTGTGTCTTGCTTTGCCAATCGCGGATATGCGTTTCGGTCAGCATATTGAAGGGTGTATTGGCCGCACGGTCGCGCACAATCTTGCCGGTATCGCTCAACTGGCCGTCAGGCTGCACATAGTAGGCAAAGGTTTTCGGCGAGAGGTTCCTCTGCTGGGCAAAGTCCTCACGGGTAATGCTTCGCGGTTGCGCGGACGACAACGCCTCCCACTCGTGTAGATGTTCACCCGTGATGATCTGTTTGCGTGCCGAAGTCTGGAAGGTGGGGGCAAGCGCGGTGTTTTGCTCTGCCTGATTGAGACGTCGCAAGGCCGCCTCTTTCAAGGAACCATCCTTTTTAACGAAACGACTCCAACTGCCTGGGCTGAGCCTGTGTTGGCTCATGAACTGCGCTGACGTCACTACGTTGTTCGGTTGTGCCAAGAGCGTGCGCCACTGGTGTAGATGCTCATCGGTAATCACCTCATAGGCAGTACCGGCAGCCCTGCCCAATAGCTCTTCACCCTCTGGCCCCAGGCTGCCATCGACCCGCACATAATTTTTGAGCGTATGCGAATTCAGGTGATGATGAACGGCAAACCCGTCTAGGGTCATGGCGCCACGCTCCTGCCGAGTCAAGCTTCGCCAACTCTGGATATGCGCTTCGGTCACCTTGTTGAACGGCGTGTTGGCGGGGCGGTTGCGCACGATCAAGCCGGTCTCGCTCAGTCGACCGTCAGCTTTCACACAGTACTCAAACGTTTTCCAGGGCAGTTGGTGCTGGCGGGCAAAGCCCTTGGGGGTAAGCCTTATTTGCTCCTGGCGCGGCAATGCTTCCCACGCCTGCAAATGTTCAGCGGTGATCTGCTTTGCACCACCGGTTGCCCCCAGGCGGTGCCATTGGTCACCCTGTATATGCTGGACCAACAACTCGGTCTGCCGGTTGTTGTGATAAACCCGGGCCTGCACAACGCCGTCCTCCGTGCGCGACACCTGGCGGACTTCGTACACCGCCGCCTTACCGTGGCTGTCGATATGACGTATATGAGACATGTGCCCATCGGCGGCCACATACACGCCCTGGCCATTACGTAAAAGGCCAGCAATACGCGACTCAGGCACGTTGAAGTGACCAAACCATTCATGGCTCAGTTCGCTCACTTCTTCGAGGTGCGGCGCGCCCACCTTACCGGCGACAGCCTGGGTTGCGACCGCGAACTCCTCGAGCGGGCTGCCATAAGGTCGCATCGCGTCGGCATCAAAAGCATACCAATGGCCGTTCTTGAGCACGGCGGCGCCCTCCACCGCCTGTTCGGCCACCTTCACCACGCCTGTCGCCGCTGCGTCATACTGCTTGCTGATCGCCTTCAATACGTCGTAACTGCCGGTGGCACCTCTGAGTTTATTGACGGTTTTGGACAGTACATACAAGCCACCGCTGCCCACCAACCTGGCCAAATCACCCAAACCACCCACCGGATTGAGCAGGTCAATCGTGGCGACGCCGATGACTTTGGCAGCCTTTAGCGCCTTGGCACCGCTGGAGAGAACAGCGCTGCCGATCTTGAGCAGTTTTCCAGCCGTGGTGGCCCCTGCAGTAACAAAGCCGAAGATGTCCAGCATGAGATCAAATGCTGCCTCGCCATATTTGCCATTCTGAATATTGACGATGGCCGATCTGAAGGGGATCAGGTTCAACAAAAAATCGTTCAACGGTTTGGGGCTGTAATACTCGTCTATGGGAGTCTGCCCGCGTGCCTGTTCTTTTATTGCAGGGTTATCGAGATCAAGGTGTTGGACAAAGGCGTCGGCAATCGAACGGGATCGAGCGCTGGTGAAACTATTCACAAGTGAGTCACTCAATGGGCGTTCACGACCCAGATCATCTGCGTTATGACGGGGCGTGAACGCTTTGGTCGTAGAAACATTTTTGCCTGCCTTGGACTCCTGAACCTGCGCTGCGTACACGCTCGCCCTTTCAATCGAACCTTTATTGAAGTCGATGACGTAGGCTTTTGTCGTGCCATGCAGTTCAGTTTTGACCAACAGTCCAGGTTTATTTTGACCCTGCGTATTATTGAAATGACCATCCATGACGTATGAGCCTTCTTGGAAAAAGCTGATTTTTCCAAACTCGAAGTTCTTCCTATCCGCAGATGGGAGCTGCGAGATCATGTGCCTGACGGTTGTATTGACGGCAGCCTTTTTTTCCTGGATGGCGCGTGTGAACTGCTGTTCGAAAGCCTCCCTGACACCGAACGTGAGGTTACTGTTCACCGCCTCTATGGGAATGCGGGGGTCACTCGATTTAAGTGGTCTCGGATTCGGCAAGTCCATCTTGGCGTAGTCCAAGAGTGAATGAGTGCCGCTTATCCCGTTTTGCCCGTGCTTCACGCCAGACGCATCAGTGCTGAGTGCTTTGACTTCAAACAGCGCGCCCAAGTCTCCAAACCGCTCCTGCAACTTGATCTGTGCGATTTCTGTTCGCGTCGATATTGCCTTGTCCAGTATTTTTGAAGCAGACATCCGCTCATCAAGCTGTTGGTTGAACTCGGTCCTGACGGTTTCAAGTTGTGCAGCGGTGTAGGTGTCAGCGTTTCTTTTGGGGATGATTTCATTCGCAACGCCCCAATCGAATAACGCGGCAGTCTGGGCATGCTGAGTGGCCACAGGGTCAACCCGTCGGGCGTTTTCAGCCTCGCTCATGACCTGCGCAAACGTCATGCCGGGGACTTTGCCCGGGGTGTGCGCCTCAATCGTCATCGCAGCCATCGTCAGGCTGGCCCACGCCTGACTGCCGACCTTTACCGTCGGGGGAATGTCTTTGATCAGAAACTGCGGTACCGCCTTGGCCAGCAACAGGTACGCACCAACACTCGCCAGTGCAGCGCTGGTTGTGCCAGTACTGCTCAAATGTTCGGCCAAGCCGGCCACGACCTTGGAGGCGTGGTGCCCCCCACGTGTGTCACTGCCCAGGTCGAAACCGGCAACGCTGTTGCGATCGGGCGCAGTGATCGACTCAGGGTCCATCTGCAGGGCGATAGCGGCCAGCAGGTAATCGCTTGCGCTGCTTTCGCTGTCAACGCCTTGCATGGTTTGCTGTAGCGCTTTGCCCATCCGCTGCCCTTGCGGGGAGTTGACCAGTGCCTGGAGTATTTTAGCCGGGTCGTCGCCCGCCTCTGCCGGCAGCGGCTGCCGATACCGCAGAAACTCCAGCACCCCGCCCTGGGTTTGCATCACCAGCGGTTGGTCGCCAAGGGCGTGTTGGTGATTCATCGTGACAAGACGCAAGCGCCGCTGTTCGTCTGCGCTCAAGGGAACCGGCCAGGACAATGCGCCTCCCAGATTACCCAGCAAGGGAGATGGGCTGCTGGGTAACGGCCTATCCTGGCTGAGACGAGGGGGCGTCATTGAGGTGTCGACGCCGTCGGTCACAGGTGATGACGGATGTTCATCTGTCGGCAGGGGAAGCGAAAAATGCGTACTTGCAGCGGTAATGCTTGTCATAAAACGCCTATGCGTAGTCGAGGAGTCCGGCGCTTGCGGCCGTTCACTGAGTGTCAGCACCCAATGAGGAGGTTCCCGACCAACTGCAAGACTTCGTGACCGTGCACCGCTACCGCGTCAGAGCAACGCGCTGACAAACATGCCAATCGCCACCACCCCACACAGGCTGGCGAACCCCACTTGCAACACCCGCGCGGGGATGACCGAACACAACCGCCTTCCCGCCAACATGCCGACGACACTCGCGCCGATAAACACCCAGCCCACCGGCTCGATGCTCACGCCCGCATGAAACGCACCGGCCACGCCGATCAGCGATAGCAGGCTGACCACCATCAACGATGTGGCGACGATCCCGCGCATCTGCACGTCGGTCAGTTGTTTGAACGCCGGCACTATCAGGAAGCCGCCGCCCACGCCCAGCAAGCCCGATACCGCACCCGTCACAGCTCCCAGCGCAGCCAGGGTGGCGCTGCACTTGGCGGTCCAGGAGAAGCGCCCGGTTTGTTGATCCAGCATGCAGTTCTTCTGGCCCCATGAGGCGGCGCCATGGTCACTCGGCCCCGCCTCGCGCTTTTCCCGTTGCAGCATGCGCCAGGCCACCAGCACCATCAGGGCGCTGAACAACCCCATCAGCACCGGCTCCGACAGTTGGTGGGCGACGAACACGCCCAACGGCGAAAACAGCGCGCCGAGCAAGGCGATCAACAACGCCGCGCGGTAACGCACCAGGCCATGGCGCAAGCCATCGATGGCCCCCACCGCCGCTGCCGCGCCCACTGCGAGCAACGACACCGGCGCGGCCTGGGTCATCGTCAACCCCAGCCCCAGCACCAACGCCGGCACCCCAAGGATGCCGCCGCCCGCGCCGGTCAGGCCCATGACCAGGCCCATCAATACACCCAACAGACTGGCCAGCAGCATTCAGTCCACCTTGCTCAGACGGGTCAGCCACTCGCGGCCCTTGAGCATGCCGTTCCAGTAGAACCACGGCAGCAGCGTGGCCTTGAGGAACCACATCGAACGGCGCGCCCGAGTCGGATCCAGGGGAAAGGTCGGCAGCAGCTTGCCGCCGTAGCCGAACTCGGCCAGTACCACCTTGCCCTTCTCCACCGTCAGCGGGCAGGAGCCATAGCCGTCGTACTTGAGCGGCAGCGGCGCCTGTTTGCGCAGGGCCAGCAGGTTTTCGGCCACCACCACGATTTGCTTGCGCACCGCCGCCGCCGTCTTGGCGTTGGTGGTGCCGCACACATCACCCAGGCCGAAGACGTGCGGGTAGCGCAGGTGTTGCAGGCTGTGGGGGTTCACTTCGCACCAGCCGGCGGCGTCGGCAAGCTCGCTTTCGCGGATAAAGTCCGGGGCCAGCTGCGGCGGCACGACGTGCAACATATCGAAGGTTTTCTCTTCGACGCTCACGTTGCCTTCGGCGTCCTTGACTTCGAACCAGGCTTTACGCGCCGGGCCGTCGACTTTTACCAGGTTGGAATTGAACGCCAGGCGCGCGTTGTATTTTTCGACGTATTTCATCAACGGCGGCACAAAGGTCGCCACGCCGAACAGCGCAGCGCCGGCCAGGTTGAACTCCACCTCGATGTTTTTCAGGGCGCCCTGCTTGAGCCAGTGATCACAGGACAGGTACATGGCTTTTTGCGGCGCTCCGGCGCATTTGATCGGCATGGCCGGCTGGGTGAACAGCGCCTTGCCGCCCTTGAGCTGCTGCACCAGTTGCCAGGTGTACGCGGCGTGCTCGTAGCTGTAGTTGGAGGTGACGCCGTGCTGGCCGAGGGTGTCTGGCAAGCCCTCGATTTTCTCCCAGGCCAGACGCAGGCCGGGGCAGACGATGAGGTTTTGCCAGGTGACGCGCTGACCGCTGTCGAGCACCAGGGTTTGCTCGTCGGGCAGCACTTCGCTGACGGCGGCCTGTACCCAACTGACGCCATTGGGCAGCACATCGGCCAGGGGGCGGCGGGTCTTTTGCAGGTCGTAGGCACCACCGCCGACCAGGGTCCAGGCCGGCTGGTAGCAGTGGTAGTCGTTAGGTTCGATCAGGGTGATGTTCAGGTGCGGCTCGCGCTTGAGCAGGCTGGCCAGCAGGCCGATGCCTGCCGAGCCGCCGCCGATGACTACGATATCGCCACTGATGGTCGGTCCCCAGTGTTGTTCGGTCATTGTCTACTGCCTTTTTGAGTCAATGCACACAAGGGTCGCTGCCGGATGGCGTCACGCCCAGCTTTTTATGACCGCGCCGCAATACAGCCCGGACAGGGTCTTCATCACTTGAATCACTTCATGACTGGCCAGCCCGTAGAAAATGTATTTGCCTTCTCGCCGGGTGGCGACCAGCCCTTCATCGCGCAGGATGCCCAACTGTTGTGACAGCGTGGGCTGGCGCACGCCAGTCAGGGCTTCCAGCTCGCCGACGTTGCGCTCGCCCTGGGTCAACTGGCACAGGATCAACAGTCGGTCTTCATTAGCCAGGGCCTTGAGCAAGGAACAAGCCTTGGACGCCGACGCACGCAACTGGGCGACTTCGCCCTCACTCAAGGTAGATTCCATTTGCTTCGGGTCCTTTATGTCACTTAAGCTCAAAACATTATGTGTAAACGTAAACTGATTGTAACCACTTTTTTCTTCATTGGGGACAGCCGCCATGCCAGCGTTGATTCAAGCCTTTCTGGATGACGCATCGTCGACCTATACCTACATCGTCTATGAAGCGGATGGCGGCCCCTGCGCCATTGTCGACTCGGTACTCAACTACGACCCGGCGTCGGGGCGTACCGATACCGCCCAGGCTGACAAGGTGATTGCGTTCGTGCGCGAGCATGGCTTGCAGGTGCAGTGGTTGCTGGAAACCCACGCTCATGCTGATCATCTTTCCGCCGCGCCCTACCTGCGTCGCACCTTGGGCGGCAAGATCGCGATAGGCGAATCGATCAGCAAGGTGCAGGGCGTGTTCAAAAACCTGTTCAACCTGGAGCCGGAATTTCGCGTCGACGGTTCGCAGTTCGATCACCTGTTTGCGCCGGATGAAATTTTTCATATCGGCGGTTTGAAAGCCCAAGCCCTGCATGTGCCGGGACACACCCCTGCCGACATGGCCTACTTGATCGACGGCCGCTTGATCCTGGTGGGCGACACGCTGTTCATGCCCGACGTCGGCACCGCCCGCTGCGATTTCCCCGGCGGCGATGCGCGGCAGTTGTACGCATCGATGCGCAAGCTGTTGGCGTTCCCCTCGGATACCAAGCTGTATGTGTGCCATGACTACCCGCCCGAGGGCCGTGAGGCCAAGTGCCAGACCACTGTGGCGGAACAAAGGGCGGGGAATATCCATGTGCATGATGGGGTGGATGAAGCGGCGTTTGTAGAGATGCGCACCCAGCGTGATGCCGGGTTGGGAATGCCGACCTTGTTGCTGCCGGCGATCCAGGTGAATGTGCGGGCGGGGCATATGCCGCCGGCGGAAGAAAACGGCGTGACCTACCTGAAGATCCCCCTCAACCAACTTTGAAATACAGTAAAAAAATGTGGGAGGGGGCTTGCTCCCGATAGCAGTGGATCAGCTACACATAAGTTGACTGTCACACCGCCATCGGGGGCAAGCCCCCTTCCACATTTTTACCGCGTTGAGTCAGTTGCCCAGGCTGATGCCATTGGCTGGCAACGGCAACGCCGTCTTGTAGCGCACTTGCTTCAAGGCAAAGCTGGAGCGAATGTTGGCCACCCCCGGCACCTTGGTCAAAAAGTCCATCATGAAACGCTCCAGCGACTGGATCGTCGGCACCAGCACCCGGATCAAATAATCCGGATCACCCGCCATCAGGTAGCACTCCATCACCTCGGGCCGGTCCGAGATCGCCCCTTCGAACTGCTGCAACGCCAACTCATTCTGCTTTTCCAGGCTTACATGGATGAACACGTTGACGTGCAGCCCCAACAGGTCGGCATCCAGCAGCGTGACCTGCTCACGAATCAGGCCCAGTTCTTCCATCGCCTTGACCCGGTTGAAACACGGCGTGGGCGACAGGTTGACCGAGCGGGCCAGGTCGGCGTTGGTGATGCGGGCGTTCTCCTGCAGGGCGTTGAGAATGCCAATATCGGTACGGTCCAGTTTGCGCATGAGACAAAATCACCTGTTTATTATGTTTATGCAGTTTTTTTATCCGCAAATGACGGTGAGCGCAATGAAACACAGATAAATATTCTTCTACGCCACGCCTATGATTGTTGTAGGACAAGATTTCTTCTACCCGAAGACTGACTGTCAGCTAGCGCGCCCACTACAAGAAATTCACAAGATAGAGCGTAGAAAGCCATGACCCAGCCGTATGCACCGCTGCGCCTGCACGTTCCCGAACCTTCGGGCCGTCCAGGCTGCAAGACCGACTTCACCTACCTGCGTCTGACCGACGCCGGCCTGGTACGCAAACCCGCCATCGACGTAGAACCCGCCGACACCGCCGACCTGGCCAAGGGCCTGATCCGCGTGCTCGACGACCAGGGCCAGGCGCTTGGGCCGTGGGCCGAGGGTGTTTCGACCGAGATCATGCGCAAAGGCATGCGCGCCATGCTCAAGACGCGCATCTTCGACAACCGCATGGTGGTTGCCCAGCGCCAGAAAAAAATGTCGTTCTACATGCAAAGCCTTGGCGAAGAAGCCATCGGCAGCGCCCAGGCCCTGGCGTTGAACATCGACGACATGTGCTTCCCCACCTATCGCCAGCAAAGCATTCTGATGGCCCGCGACGTGCCGCTGGTGGACCTGATCTGCCAACTGCTGTCCAACGAGCGCGACCCGCTCAAGGGTCGCCAGTTGCCGATCATGTACTCGGTCAAAGAGGCGGGCTTCTTCACCATTTCCGGCAACCTCGCCACCCAATTCGTGCAGGGCGTGGGTTGGGGCATGGCTTCGGCGATCAAGGGCGATACCAAGATCGCCTCGGCCTGGATCGGCGACGGCGCCACCGCTGAATCAGACTTCCACACCGCCCTCACCTTCGCCCACGTCTACCGCGCGCCGGTAATTCTCAACGTGGTCAATAATCAATGGGCCATCTCCACCTTCCAGGCCATCGCCGGCGGTGAAGCCACCACTTTCGCCGGACGCGGCGTCGGTTGCGGCATCGCCTCGCTGCGCGTGGACGGCAATGACTTTATCGCGGTGTATGCCGCCTCGGCCTGGGCTGCCGAACGCGCACGGCGCAACCTGGGGCCAACGTTGATCGAGTGGGTCACCTACCGCGCCGGTCCGCACTCCACCTCCGATGATCCGTCCAAATACCGTCCAGCCGACGACTGGAGCCACTTCCCATTGGGCGACCCGATTGCCCGTCTCAAGCAGCACCTGATCAAGATTGGCCAGTGGTCCGAAGAGGAACATGCGGCGGTCAGTGCCGAACTTGAAGCCGAAGTGGTCAAGGCGCAGAAGGAAGCCGAACAGTACGGCACCCTCGCCGGCGGCCAGATTCCAAGCGCCGCGACCATGTTCGAGGACGTCTATAAAGAGATGCCGGAGCACTTGAAGCGCCAGCGTCAAGAGTTGGGGGTGTGACATGAACGACCACAACAACAGCATCGAACTGGAAACCGCCATGACCACCACCACCATGACCATGATCCAGGCGCTGCGCTCGGCCATGGATGTGATGCTTGAACGTGACGACAACGTGGTGGTGTTCGGCCAGGACGTCGGCTACTTCGGCGGCGTATTCCGTTGCACCGAAGGTTTGCAGACCAAATACGGCAGCTCGCGGGTGTTTGACGCACCGATCTCGGAAAGCGGCATCGTCGGCGTAGCCGTGGGCATGGGCGCGTATGGCCTGCGCCCGGTGGCGGAAATCCAGTTCGCCGACTACGTCTACCCCGCCACCGACCAGATCATTTCCGAAGCGGCGCGCCTGCGCTATCGTTCGGCCGGCCAGTTCACCGCGCCCTTGACCATGCGCATGCCCTGCGGTGGCGGCATCTATGGTGGCCAGACCCACAGCCAGAGTATCGAAGCGGTGTTCACCCAGGTCTGCGGCCTGCGCACGGTGATGCCATCCAACCCCTACGACGCCAAGGGCCTGCTGATCGCCTCCATCGAGAACGATGACCCGGTGATCTTCCTGGAACCCAAGCGCCTGTATAACGGCCCGTTCGACGGCCACCACGATCGCCCGGTAACGCCGTGGTCAAAACACCCGCAAGCGCAGGTACCGGACGGTTACTACACTGTGCCCCTGGACGTGGCCGCCATCGTACGCCCAGGTTCGGCTGTGACGGTGCTGACCTATGGCACCACCGTGTATGTGTCGCAAGTTGCCGCCGAAGAAACCGGCATCGACGCCGAAGTCATCGATCTGCGCAGCCTGTGGCCGCTGGATTTGGAAACCATCGTCAAGTCGGTGAAAAAGACCGGCCGTTGCGTGGTGGTGCATGAAGCCACGCGCACCTGCGGCTTTGGCGCCGAACTGGTATCGCTGGTGCAAGAGCACTGCTTCCACCACCTGGAAGCGCCGATCGAGCGTGTCACCGGTTGGGACACGCCCTACCCGCACGCGCAGGAGTGGGCGTATTTCCCAGGGCCGTCCCGAGTGGGCGCGGCGTTGAAACGGGTCATGGAGGTCTGAATGGGCACGCACGTTATCAAGATGCCGGACATTGGCGAAGGCATCGCGGAAGTTGAGTTGTCGGTGTGGCATGTGAAGGTCGGCGACCTGGTGGTTGAAGACCAGGTGCTGGCGGATGTGATGACCGACAAGGCGATGGTGGATATTCCCTCGCCGGTCCACGGCAAGGTGATTTCCCTGGGCGGCGAGCCGGGTGAAGTCATGGCGGTGGGAAGTATTTTGATCAGCATTGAAGTCGAAGGCGCAGGCAACACCAAGGAGGTGCCGGTGGCTGCCGAACCGGTGAAGGCGGCGCCCGTGGCCGAAGCCAAACCGGCACCCGCACCGGTAGAAAGCAAACCCGCGCCTACCGTGAAGGCGCCGCAAGCACCCGTGGCCCGCGAAGCCAGCGAGCGCCCGTTGGCCTCCCCGGCCGTGCGCAAACATGCGCTGGATGCCGGGATTCAACTGCGTCTGGTCCATGGCACAGGGCCTGCGGGCCGGATTCTGCACGAAGACCTGGAGGCGTACCTGCACCAGGGGCCGGCCACCAGCGCCAGCGCCGCCAACCCTTACGCCGAGCGCAATGATGAACACCAGATCCCGGTGATCGGTATGCGCCGCAAGATCGCCCAGCGTATGCAGGACGCCACCCGGCGCGCCGCGCATTTCAGCTACGTGGAAGAAATCGACGTCACCGCCCTCGACGAGTTGCGCGTGCATCTCAACGAAAAGCACGGTGCGACACGCGGCAAGCTGACCCTGCTGCCGTTTATCGTACGGGCCATGGTGGTGGCGCTGCGCGACTTCCCGCAGATCAACGCTCGCTACGACGACGAAGCCCAGATCATTACCCGCCTCGGCGCGGTACATGTGGGCGTCGCCACGCAAAGCGACGTGGGCCTGATGGTGCCGGTGGTGCGTCACGCCGAAGCCCGCAGCCTGTGGGGCACTGCCGAAGAAATCGTGCGCCTGGCCAACGCCGCACGCACAGGCAAGGCCAGCCGTGAAGAGCTGTCCGGCTCGACCATCACCCTGACCAGCCTGGGCGCCCTGGGCGGCATCGTCAGCACGCCGGTGCTGAACCTGCCGGAAGTGGCCATCGTCGGCGTCAACCGCATCGTCGAACGGCCCATGGTGATCAAGGGCCAGATCGTGGTGCGCAAGATGATGAACCTCTCCAGCTCCTTCGATCACCGCGTGGTCGACGGCATGGACGCGGCGCAATTCATCCAGGCCATTCGCGGCCTGCTCGAACAACCCGCCAGCCTGTTCCTGGAGTAAGGGCATGACTCAGACATTGCACACCACGCTGCTGATTATCGGCGGCGGCCCTGGCGGCTATGTGGCGGCGATTCGCGCCGGCCAGCTGGGCATCCCCACCATACTGGTGGAAGGCCAGGCACTGGGCGGCACCTGCCTGAACATCGGCTGCATTCCCTCCAAGGCGCTGATCCATGTAGCCGAGCAGTTCCAGCAGACCGTGCATCACAGCCAGGGCTCACAACTGGGCATTGAAGTGGATGTGCCGACCCTGGACATCCGCAAAAGCGTGGAATGGAAAGACGGCATCGTCGATCGCCTGACCACGGGTGTCGCCGCGCTGCTGAAAAAACACAAGGTGCAGGTCGTTCACGGTTGGGCCAAGGTTATCGACGGCAAGACTGTCGAGGTGGGCGACCAGCGCATCCAGTGCGAACACCTGCTGCTGGCCACCGGCTCGAAAAGTGTCAACCTGCCGATGCTGCCGATTGGCGGGCCGATCATCTCGTCCACCGAAGCCTTGGCACCGACCCGCGTGCCCAAGCGCCTGATTGTGGTGGGCGGCGGTTATATCGGCCTGGAACTGGGTATCGCCTATCGCAAGCTCGGTGCCGAGGTCAGTGTGGTCGAGGCCCAGGAACATATCCTGCCCGCCTACGATGCCGAGCTGACCTTGCCGGTGGCCGAGTCCCTGAAGAAACTCGGGGTGAAGCTGTACCTGGAACACAGCGTCACTGGCTTTGCCGACAACAAGCTGCAAGTGCGTGCGCCCAATGGCGACACCTTGGCGCTGGACACCGACCAGGTACTGGTAGCCGTTGGGCGCAAACCCAACACCCAAGGCTGGAACCTCGAAGCGCTGAACCTGGACATGAACGGCGCGGCGATCAAGATCGACAGCCGTTGCCAGACCAGCATGCGCAATGTGTATGCCATCGGCGACCTCAGCGGCGAACCGATGCTGGCGCACCGGGCCATGGCCCAGGGCGAGATGGTGGCCGAACTGATCAGCGGCAAGACCCGCGAATTCAACCCGGCCGCGATTCCAGCGGTGTGCTTTACCGACCCGGAACTGGTAGTGGTCGGCAAGACCCCGGACGAGGCCAAGGCTGCCGGGTTGGACTGCATCGTGTCGAGCTTCCCGCTCGCCGCCAATGGCCGGGCCATGACGCTTGAGTCCAAGGCTGGCTTCGTGCGGGTGGTGGCGCGGCGTGACAATCATCTGATTGTCGGTTGGCAAGCCGTGGGGGCTGGGGTGTCCGAGCTGTCTACCGCGTTCGGCCTGAGCCTGGAAATGGGCTCGCGCCTTGAGGATGTGGCCGGCACTATTCACGCCCATCCGACCCTTGGCGAGGCGGTGCAGGAAGCGGCATTGCGGGCACTGGGCCACGCCTTGCATCTGTGAAACCGCGGTGACGCTATCGCAGGCAAGCCAGCTCCCACATTTGGAATGCAGTCAAATGTGGGAGCCGGGCTTGCCCGCGATGACGGTGGACCAGCCAATACAAAGGCTCAATGGTCCACCCACCCGCTCCCACACAAGCCAAGAATGCAGTATTGTTGCTCCCATCCAGTAAAAAATCCGACTTGACCAGAGATAGAGGGTGTCATGGGTAACGAAAGCATCAATTGGGACAAGCTGGGTTTTGACTACATCAAGACCGACAAGCGGTTTCTCCAGGTCTGGAAAAACGGCGAATGGCAGGAAGGCACCCTGACCGACGACAACGTGCTGCACATCAGCGAGGGCTCCACCGCCCTGCACTATGGCCAGCAATGCTTCGAGGGGCTGAAGGCCTATCGCTGCAAGGACGGTTCGATCAACCTGTTCCGCCCGGACCAGAACGCTGCACGTATGCAACGCAGCTGTGCCCGCCTGTTGATGCCGCATGTGTCGACCGAAGACTTCATCGACGCCTGCAAACAAGTGGTCAAGGCCAACGAGCGTTTCATCCCGCCGTATGGCAGTGGCGGCGCGCTGTACCTGCGCCCGTTCGTGATCGGCACCGGTGACAATATCGGCGTACGCTCTGCGCCGGAGTTCATCTTCTCGGTGTTCGCCATCCCGGTCGGGGCCTACTTCAAAGGCGGCCTGGTGCCACATAACTTCCAGATCTCCACCTTCGACCGCGCTGCGCCGCAAGGCACCGGTGCCGCCAAGGTCGGTGGCAACTACGCCGCCAGCCTGATGCCGGGCTCTGAAGCAAAGAAATCCGGCTTCGCCGACGCGATCTACCTGGACCCGATGACTCACTCGAAAATCGAAGAAGTCGGCTCGGCCAACTTCTTCGGGATCACCCACGACAACCAGTTCATCACGCCGAAGTCGCCTTCGGTGCTGCCAGGCATCACCCGCCTGTCGCTGATGGAACTGGCCCAGACCCGCCTGGGCCTGGACGTGGTCGAGGGCGAAGTGTTCATCGACAAACTGGACCAGTTCAAGGAAGCCGGCGCCTGCGGTACTGCTGCGGTGATTTCGCCGATCGGCGGCATCCAGCACAACGGCAAGATGCACGTGTTCCACAGCGAAACCGAAGTCGGCCCGGTTACCCAGAAGCTCTACAAAGAGCTGACCGGTGTGCAGACCGGTGACGTTGAAGCGCCAGCGGGTTGGATCGTCAAGGTCTAAGCCAGCGACACCGCAATACACTGTGGGAGGGGCAAGTCGAATCGTCGCACCGCCCCTCCCACATTTGATCTCCAGTATTTTCAGGACTGAGGAATATTCCCGGCAATCTTCTTGCCCATACTGATCCTCGGCTCCACCCCATACCCCAACGCCTCATAAAACCCCACCACGACGTCATTGCCGCCGGTGATCTGCAGGTTGATCTTCATGCAGCCCAAGGCCGTCAACGCCTGCTCGGCATGGCGCACCAGTGACGATCCCAAACCATGGCGACGATAGTCTTCATGCACCGCCACCGAGTACAACCAGCCACGATGGCCGTCATAGCCCGCGAGAATCGTACCAATCACGGCTTTCTTGTCGGTGGCCACGAAGAACAACCCATCGTTGACCGCCAGCTTCTTGTCAATCGCCAGGCTCGGCAGGTTATGCGCGGTGTCATAGCCAAACGCTTGCTGCCATAACTCAATCACTTGGGCGCGATGCTGCCGGTCGCGGTAGGGGCCGATGGGATGCCGTGACAGCAAGGTCTTTTCCATGACCAGCGTGCGCTCGTTGCCATGGTAGACATCGCGCACGGTGTGAAAACCCAGCTTGCTGTAGAACGGCTCGGCGGTCAGTGAGGACGGTACACTCAACACTGTCACCCCGGCTTCGCGGGCACGCAGTTCGATCTCGATCATCAACAAACGGCCGATACCCTGCCCTTGCAGCTCGGGATTGACGAAGACCGAACGCACCACGTTGGCATCAAGGGCAGCGGTGGCGACGATTGAATGGTCCTGGGTAGCCACCAGCACAATACGGCGGTTGAGCAGTTCCAGAACCGCATCGGGCGTGAAGTGAGTGGCGACGCGAGCAATCACATCTGCTGGATAATCCCGTGCATTGCTGCTGTGCAAGGCCGCCAGAATGACCTGGCTGATGCCCTGGGCATCGGCTGCTTGGGCGAGACGAACAACGGTCGACATGACTCCTCCTGGCTGGCGCGACTGTAATGAACACCCCACTGTGCATGTGGAAGGGAGCTTGATCCCGATAGCGGTGGGTCAGCTAAAGATAAGCTATACGCCTCGTTGATGCCCTGCATATCGATCATTTCCACATCCCGGACAACCCCCTGTTCGGCGCAGAACCCAGCATCTCCCGGGCTTTCTGGATACGGCCGATCAGCGAACCGCAACAGGTGCGGGCAATGCCATTGACGCTGAACCGTTCAACCAAGCACGCCCATACAATCGGCGTCACCGCCCGCCCCCTAAGCTTTTGACTTTCTTGAAAGCGCTGGAGAGTAGGCATGTACAGAAAAGTGAGGGCGGTAACCCTGGCCGTGACATTGCTGGCCGGGGCCATGGCGGGCAGCGCATGGGCGGCCACGCCGGTAGTGGCTGTGGCGCCGCAATACGACACCAGCCATGTGTATGTAGCACCCGCTGATGTAGAGGGTTTTGCCCAGAGTTTCCTGGCCACGTTCGGGGGCAAGAGCACGCCCCAGGTGGTGGTCAATGTGCTGCCGGTGCCGAGCAGCACCACTTCGCAACTGTTGCAGACCCCGGCCGGCACGGTGTCACTGTTCGGCTTCACCACGCCCATCCCCCATCCTTTCGGCCAGGAGCGCAATGGTTATCTGGTCAAGGACATGGACGTGGCCCTGAAGGCAGCTCGGGACAACGGCGCTGCGGTCATCGTCAGCGATTTTCCCGATCCCATCGGCCGCGATGCGGTGGTGCAGTGGCCGGGCGGCGTGAACATGCAGCTGTATTGGCATACCAAGACCCCCGATTACGCCGCCTTCCAGACGGTGCCGGAAAACCGCGTGTACCTCAGCGCCGATCGCGCCGATCGCTTTATCAAGGCGTTCCTTGGCTTCTCCCACGGCAAAGTGGTCGCCGATGACAAGCACGCACCTGCTGTGGAGGTGGGCCAGGCTGGCGGCACTTACCGACGCGTCGAAATCACGTCGCCCTTTGGGCGTATGGCGGTACTGGTGACCAACGGCCAACTGCCCTACCCCTTTGGCCATGAAACCACCGGCTATGAGGTAGCCGACCTGACGGCCACCCTGGCCAAAGCCACGGGCTCGGGCGCTACCGTACTGGTGCCGAGCTTCGCCAGCAAAGGCCGTCGCAGCGCATTGGTGCAATTCCCGGGCGGTTACGTCGCGGAAATTCACCAACTCATCGCGGCAAAATGATCCGTCGTACAGGCTGGGGCCTGGCCGTGCTGTGGCCGCTGGTGGTGGGCAGCGTACATGCCGACAATCAACCGACCCGCCCGGCCATCAAGGCCAATCGCTGGCAGGAAGACTGGTCTGTGTTCAAGGATCCGGCACTGCGCACGCAACCGTTGGACAACCTCAAGTACATCCCGCTGTCCGCCGCCAACCCGTTAACCTACCTGTCCCTGGGTGCGACGTTGCGCGAACGCTTCGAGATGAACGACGCCAGCGGCTTCGGCGTGCGCGATGTAGCGCGTGATCGCTACCTGATCCAGCGTTTTCAGGTGCACGCCGACTTGCACCTCAACGAACACTGGCGGCTGTTCACCCAGTTGGAAGATGTACGGGCCTATGACAAAACCACCATCGGCGGCGCCGACCAGAACCGCGTCGACCTGCGCCTGGCCTTTGCCGAATACGTGAAGACCTTTAGCGCCGGCACCTTTAAGGCTCGGGCGGGTCGCCAGGACTTTGCCTTCGATTTGCAGCGCTTTATTTCGTCGCGCGATGGCCCGAATGTGCGCCAGTCCTTCGACGCGCTGTGGGCCGACTGGGAAACGCCCCAGTGGCGTTTTATCGGGATCGCCAGCCAACCGGTGCAATACCAGGATGGCCGGCACTTTGACGACAAATCCAATCGTGACGCGCGCTTCCACATGCTGCGGGTCGAGCGGCTGGTGGGCGGCAGCAATGAGTTGTCGGCCTATTACGGCGTCTACGAGCGCCGTGCCGCCCATTACTTGGATGCCGACGGCAACGAGACCCGCCAGTTGCTCGACGTACGCCTGGGCGGCGCGGCCCGGGGCTTCGACTGGGATATCGAAGCCATGCTGCAAAAGGGGTCGGTGGGCAGCCAGGCGATCCGCGCCTGGGCCGGCGGCAGCCGTACCGGCTACACCTTCGACACGCTGGCCTGGACACCGCGCCTCGGCCTGCAAGTGGATGTCGCCTCCGGTGACCGCAAGCGCGGTGATGGCCGCGTCGGCACCTTCAACCCACTGTTCCCCAACGGCTACTACTTTTCCCTGGCCGGTTATACGGGCTACAGCAACCTGATCCACGTCAAGCCATCAATCACCGTCAAACCCATCGCCAAGCTGAGCGTGCAAACCGCTGTCGGCCTGTTGTGGCGGCAGACCACCGCGGACGCGGTTTATACCCAACCCAACCTCGCCGTCGCCGGAACGGCTGGCCAGGGTCAACGCTGGACCGGCGCCTATGGCCAAGTGCGCACCGACTACGCGTTTACCTCCAACCTCAGCGGTGCAATCGAGGCCGTGCACTACGCGGCTGGCCAGACCCTGCGTGATGCCGGTGGGCACGACAGCAACTACCTGGGCATGGAACTCAAGTTCAGTTGGTAACCTCAGGCGAGCACACCCATACAAGCCTGGGCTCAGGTTAACGGCAATAGTGATACGGTTTTTTCAGCGCTTTTTTAACTCAAGCAAGGAGATTCAGATGAGCACCTTCGTTGCCAAAGACGGTACCCAGATCTACTTCAAGGACTGGGGCAGCGGCAAGCCCGTGCTGTTCAGCCACGGCTGGCCGCTGGATGCCGACATGTGGGAATACCAGATGGAGTACCTGAGCAGCCGCGGCTTTCGCACTATCGCGTTCGACCGCCGTGGCTTTGGCCGCTCGGACCAACCCTGGACCGGTAACGACTACGACACCTTCGCTGACGATATCGCGCAGTTGATCGAACACCTGGACCTGAAGGACGTGACCCTGGTGGGCTTTTCCATGGGTGGCGGTGATGTGGCGCGCTACATCGCCCGCCATGGCAGCGCTCGTGTCGCCGGCCTGGTGTTGCTGGGTGCCGTGACGCCGATCTTCGGCCAGCAACCGGACTATCCCCAAGGCGTCCCCACCGAGGTGTTCGATGGCATCAAGGCCGGCCTGTTGAAGGATCGCGCCCAATTCATCAGCGATTTCAATACGCCGTTCTTCGGTATCAACAAGGGCCAGCAAGTCTCGGAGGGTGTGCTCAGCCAGACCCTGCAGATCGCCATGCTTGCCTCGCTCAAGTCGACTGTGGATTGCGTCAGCGCCTTCTCCGAAACCGACTTCCGCCCGGACATGGCCAAAATCGACGTGCCGACCCTGGTGATCCATGGCGACGGCGACCAGATCGTGCCGTTCGAAACCACCGGCAAGGTGGCTGCCGAAATGATCAACGGCGCGCAACTGAAGGTCTACAAGGATGCACCCCACGGGTTTGCCGCGACCCACACCCAGCAGCTCAATGAAGACCTGTTGGCGTTCCTCAGCCGCTGAACCGCTTGCAACCTCCTCTCCTTGTTTGGCCGGGTTCGCCCGGCTTTTTTTTGCTCAGGCGAAACGCGTCCGAAACCGCGCCAACGTACTTGCAGGCTTGTGCTGAAATCCCGCGGTTGTCGCCAGCGGTTGCATTGCCGAAAGAACCCGGCATGATCTTGCTGAACTGCCGACCCCGCGCTACGGTCCCAACCCATACGCTCATCGCTACAGGAACTTTTCCATGACGCTCCCCCAAGAAATGACCCTGATCGAAATCACCACGCCTGGCGGCCCCGAGGTCTTGCAGCCGCGTCGCGCCGACGTGCCAGTGGCCGGGCCAGGTGAAATTCTGATTCGCGTGCACGCCGCCGGGGTCAACCGCCCAGACGCGCTGCAACGCGCCGGCAAATACCCGATGAAACCCGGCATGAGCCCGATTCCCGGGCTGGAAGTGGCCGGTGAAGTGGTGGCGCTGGGCACTGGCGTGACTGAATACAGCCTGGGCGACAAGGTGTGTGCCCTGACCAATGGCGGTGGCTATGCGCAGTTTTGTGCGGTGCCGGCCAGCCAGGCGCTGCCGGTCCCGGCGGGCATGGACTGGATTCAGGCCGCCGCCGTGCCGGAAACCTTCTTCACGGTCTGGGCCAACCTGTTCGGCCTCGGCGGTGCCCATAAAGGCCAGCGCGCCTTGATCCACGGCGGCACCAGCGGCATCGGCACCACCGCATTGATGCTCTGCCAGGAGTTCGGTATCCAGGCATTCGCCACCGCCGGCAGCGCCGACAAATGTGCCGCGATTGCCAAGCTGGGCGCCGAACCGATCAACTACCGCGAACAGGAGTTTGCCGAGGTCATTGCCCAACAGACTGATGGCAAAGGCGTCGATGTGATTCTCGACATCATGGGTGCCTCGTACCTGAACAACAACCTCAAGGCCCTGGGCATGGACGGTCACCTGGTGATGCTCGGCTTCCTCGGTGGCGGCAAGGCTCATGACGTCGACCTGCTGACCATCCTCGCCAAACGCGCGGTGATCACCGGCTCCCTGCTGCGCGCCCGCACCCGCGAAGAAAAGGCCGCGATTGCCGAACAGCTACGCGAATACGTGTGGCCGGTGCTCAGCGCCGGGCGCTGCCTGCCGATCATCGACAAGGTCTACGCATACACCGACGCCGCCCAGGCCCATGCGCGAATGGAAGGTGGGGATCACATTGGCAAGATTGTGTTGCGGGTGGAGTGAGGCGCTTTCCTCAATCCTTGGCGACCGGCCAAGTTTGACGGTACTCGGCACAAATGTGGGAGGGGCGTGTGTCACTCCGGTTCGGCATATACCGGATAATCCACATACCCCGCCTGAGTCCCCCCATACAAGCCCTCTGCCTTCAACGCATTCAATGGCCAGCCATTGAAAATCCGCTGGGGCAGGTCTGGGTTGGCAATGAACGGCCGTCCGAAGGCGATCAGGTCCGCCAGCCCAGCCTCGACCAACCGTGCACCGCGCTCGGCGGTGTAGCGGCCGGCGTAGATGATCCTGCCGCTGAAGGTGCGGCGCACGGCCTGGCGGAATGTTTCAGGCAGGTCCGGCGCGTTATCCCAGTCGGCTTCGGCGATGGAAACATAGGCGATGCCCGACGCTTCCAGCACTTTGATCGCTTCGATATAGGTACGGTGCGGGTCTTCTTCCACCAGGCCAATGTAGACCCGATCCTGATCGGTGCCACTGAACAGCGGCGAAAAGCGCACGCCCAGGCGCTGCGGCCCCACCACCTTGCACACCGCCTCGACAATCTCGCGCAGCAAGCGCAGGCGATTGTCCAGCGAACCGCCGTACTCATCCTCACGGATGTTGGAGTGGGCCGAGATGAACTGGTTGACCAAATAGCCGTTGGCCGCATGGATTTCCACACCATCGAACCCGGCGTCCAGGGCATTGCGAGCAGCCTGGGCGTAGTGTCCGACCAACTCGTCGATTTCCAGCGGGCTCAACGCACGAGGCACGGGTGGCTGCACCAGCTCACCCACACCCGGACCGGTTTCAATAAAGGCTTTGGCTTGCAGCGCCGGCAGTGCAGACGGCCCCACCGGTGCAGCGCCGCCAGGTTGCAAGGCGTTATGGGACACCCGCCCCACGTGCCATAGCTGGGCAAAGATCACCCCACCCTCGGCATGTACCGCTGCGGTCACCTTGCGCCAACCCTCGATCTGCGCCGGTGTATGGATGCCCGGCGTCCATGCGTAGCCCTGGCCGCGCGGCTCGATCTGCGTACCCTCGCTGACCATGAAGCCGGCACTGGCACGCTGGCGGTAATATTCGGCCATCAGGTCGGTGGCGATATTGCCCGGCTGGGCGCTGCGCTGGCGTGTCAGCGGCGGCAGCACAACGCGATTGTTCAAGCGATGATGCCCCAGCTTTATCGGGGTGTTCAAAATGCAGTCAGGCATGGGGATATTCCAGATTCAGGACGAACGAAAACCCTGGCGACTCCTGGGAGTCGCCAGTGCGTACCTCGGTTTATTAACTTAAGCGCTGAGTGCCAGCAGTTCCACGGCCACTTCGTTGGAGCTGCCCGGGTTCTGCCCAGTGACCAGCAAGCCATCGACAATCACAAAGGATTGCCAATCGGCACCCTTCTCATACTTGCCGCCCAGTTTTTTGAATTCATCTTCAATCAGGAACGGCACAACATCGGTCAATTGCACCGCGGCTTCCTCCGAGTTGGAGAACCCGGTCACACGGCGGCCCTTGATCAACGGCTCACCGTTGACTGCCTTGACGTGGCGCAAGGCACCCGGTGCATGGCAGACAAATCCGATGGGTTTGCCGGCCCGTTCGAACGCCTCGATCAGCGCGATGGACACCGGCGACTCCGCCAGGTCCCACAGCGGGCCGTGGCCGCCAGGGTAGAACAGGGTGTCGAAGTCGGCGGCGTTGACCGTTTCCAGCTTCACCGTGCCAACCAGGGCCGACTGCGCAACCGGGTCTTTCCTGAAGCGCTCTGTCTGCTCGGTTTGCGCATCCGGCTCATCGCTCTTCGGGTCCAACGGCGGCTGGCCGCCAGCTGGGGAAGCCAGCACCACAACGGCGCCAGCGTCCTTGAACACGTAATAAGGGGCGGCAAACTCTTCGAGCCAGAAGCCGGTCTTGCGCCCGGTATCGCCAAGCTGGTCGTGAGAGGTCAGTACCATTAATACTTTCATTTTCCAGTGCCTCGATCGATGTGAGTAGCAGGGTTTTCAGGGCCGCCCAACAACTGTTGGGTCAGCAGCAGCGCCTCGCAGAACGGCGCAGTGGTACGGGTGATCTTGCCCATGACGCTGGTTCCCAGCCACAGCGCATACAAGCGCTTGGCAAGGCTGTGCGGGGCGTGCTCGAACCTGAGCGAGCCGTCTTCGACCCCGCGCTCCAGGGCCAGCGCGAGTAACTCGATGGTGCGCGAAGTACCGCGCTGCAACGCCAATCGCATGGGTTCTGACAGGTCGGAGACTTCAGCCCCCAACTTGACGGCCAGGCACTTGCCAGTATCGGTGCAGCCAGTGTGGTTGTCGATCCAGCCTTGCCAATAGCGCATCAACTTGGCGTGATGGGTTAAACCCGGCTGATCCAACAGCTGCTGCATGCCTTCGACGTACTGGTCGAAATAGGTATCGAGCAACACCACGCCAAACGCATCCTTGGAGTTGAAGTAGTGATAGAACGAGCCCTTGGGCACTTGTGCGGCGTGCAGGATTTCGTTCAAGCCCACCGCGGAAAATCCCTTGGCACCGACGATGGATTGCGCACGTTCAAGAATCGCTTGCCGTGCACTGCTGCTTGCGTTGCTCATGCTTGCCTCCGTGCGATTAGACCAGTCGTCTAGTTCGTTGGGGCCATGTTAGGCAGCGAGGCAACCACTCACAATGTCATATCCGCAAGGATTCCGGACATGCGCCAAAGTCGGTTGCCGTTTGCCTGGTACACGCCGACAATCCCCTCTCCCCTGCCCCTTGGAGAGATGCAATGCACAGCGTTGCGCTGATGGTTTACCCGAATTTCCAGTCGTTGAGCCTTAGCCTGGGCTCGGTGTTCGAGTGCGCCAACCTGCTGCGCGGTGAGCCGGCCTATGAGTTTCACCTGGTATCGGAAAGCGGCGGCGCGGTGATGACCTCCCAGGGCTTTTCAGTCAATACCAACGCCATCCGCCCAGAGGGTTATGACACTCTGATCGTCAGCGGCTATCTGGAGTTTCGCCTACCGGAGGCCAACCTGCTGGAACTGGTCAAGGCAGCGTCGGCACAGTCGCGCCGGGTGGCCTCCTTATGCATGGGCATCTTTGTGCTGGCAGAAGCGGGCCTGCTCGCCGGCAAACGCACCACCACCCACTGGATCCACGCGCCGGCGTTTCGCAAGCGCTACCCGGATATTCGCCTGGAAGAAGACAAGTTGTTCGTGGTGGACGGCCAGGTGTGGACCGGTGCCGGCATGAGCGCCGGGGTCGACCTGGCACTGGCGATGGTGGAGAACGACCTGGGCAGCGACCTTGCGCGCCGCATCGCACGCAAGCTGGTGATAGCCCAGCGCCGCGGCAGCGAGCAATCGCAATTGTCGACCTTGCTGGAACTGGACCCCAAATCCGACCGCGTGCAACTGGCCCTGGCCTATGCGCGTGAAAACCTCACCCATGATTTGTCAGTCGACGCCCTGGCCGACGTCGCCCGGCTCAGCCCGCGCCAGTTCAGCCGAGTGTTTCGCGAAGAAACCGGGCAAACCCCGGCCAAGGCCATCGAAGCCCTGCGGGTGGAAGCGGCCCGGGCCATGATGGAAACCAGCCGCCACCCGGTGGAAGTGGTCGCCCGCGAAACCGGGTTTGGTGATCGCGAGCGCATGCGCCAGGCGTTCCTCAGGGCATTCGGGCAGCCGCCCCAGGCGATGCAGCAGGTGCTGTTCAATCCAGGCTAGGCCCGTGTTGGAGGGGCTTGCCCCCGATTACCATAGGTACCTACACAACTTTGCATTCGCCAACCGTAACCACGATGCGAAGCGAGCCGCTCTTGATCTTGATCTTGATCTGCTTTTGATCTGAGGCGCCCCGTCAAACCACGCTGGCCGGAATTCGACAGGGATTTGGGGGGTAAACCGGCAGGGATGCCGGTTTAGCCGCCCCGCGCCATGGATGGCGCGTGGCGGCGGCCCCCCAAATCCATGGCGGATTACGGGCACACCGAGCCCAGGCGAGGTGCCGAGTGGTGGGGCAAGAGCGTTTTGCTTACTTTTGCGCTTTTCAAAAGTGAGCCGCTGTAAAAGCGGAACCAATAGCAGCCGTTACCCAAACAACGGATATGTACTCGGTCTGATCCAACATCCTGGTCGGCTGTCAGGCCGCCATCGAGAGCAAGCCCCCTCCCACATTTACCGCCCCCCCCATTCGAATCACGGGGCATCAGTGCAATGACGCCCGGGTAATCAGGTAGCTCACCAACTGCGGATCATCCTCCAGTTCCATCATCTGCACCGGACGCGGCAGGTTATCCAGCACGGTGCGCCAGAATGCCTGGGACACCTCATCCTGATCATAGAAACGCACCAGCCAATTGGCCGCGCCGCTGCACAGCACCTGGCTGGCGATGGCACGGCCGATACCCTTGCGGCGATAGCGCTTGAGAATGAACAGGTCGGCCAGCTCCAACGCGTCGATACCCGGCAGTTCGCTGCCTTCAATCAACAGGAAACCAGCGATATAGCCATCGACCAGCAACAGGTTGGCGCTCCACTGCGGGTCTTGCCAGTAGCGGGCCAAGTGTTCGTCATGGATATAGAAACGGCCATCGACTTCGACATCTTCCTGTTCCCAATCCGAAGACTCGTAGGCGTAGTACTGGTACAGATTGCGAATCAGCTCGGCGTCTTCAGGGCCGGTCTGGATCAATTCAACGGTGGTTTCAGGCATGGGGCTCTCGGTGGAAAAACGCAGGGCGCCATTGTTCACAAAAGTGCCTGCCACGCCAATGGCTTGTCGAATCCTTTCTATTGGCTGAACCGAATGCAAATAGCGGTTGCCCTGGCCAAATTCCTGAAACATTTAGAATAAACTTCGCCGGTTTCCACCTTTCGCTCAAGGACACGTATTGTGACCAATGTCTGTACCGCCGGCCTGGATGTGGGCTTTGCCTCCCTGGATTACCTGCAAATTTTCATCCTGGGGGTAATCCAGGGCATCACCGAATTGCTGCCGGTGTCGTCCACCGCCCATATGCGCGTGGTGCCCGCCCTGCTCGGCTGGCAAGACCCGGGCTCGGCGTTTTCGGCGGCCATGCAATTGGCCGCGCTGGCGGCAGTGGTCAGTTACTTCTGGCGGGATGTGCGCCAGGTCACCACCGGCAGTATCAGTGCGGTACGCCGGGGCGACTATAACGATCGGTGGTTCAAACTGGCGGTGGCGATCGTGCTGGCGACTATCCCGATTGGCATTGCCGGGTTGGCGCTGTCTTCGACCCTGAATGCATGCAACTCGCCATTGCGCGGGCTGATGGTGATCGGCATTTCCTGCGTGGTGATGGCGGTGTTGCTGGCACTGGCCGAAGTGCGCGCCCGCCATACCCGCGACGTAAGCCAAATGCGCTTGCGCGATGCGCTGATCGTGGGGGTGGCGCAGATCGGCGCGTTGATTCCTGGGGTGTCGCGTTCGGGCTCCACGCTGACCGCAGCGCTGTTCCTGAATTTCAAACGCGAAGAAGCGGCGCGGTTTTCTTTCCTGTTGGGCCTGCCGGCCATTGCCCTGGCGGGTTTGAAAGAACTGTGGGTGCTGCTGCGCGCCGACATGCCTGCCCACGCCTGGCCGCATTTGATCTTCGGCCTGGTGGTGGCGAGCATCTCGGCGTTCTTTGCGATCTGGGGCCTGATGAAGTTCCTGGAGCGCTTCTCCACCTGGCCGTTCGTCATCTACCGTGCGCTGCTGGGGATCTTCCTGATTGTGGCGGTCAGCAGCGGGTTGTTGAGTTAAGCCGTCGGTTCGCGGTCGGCCAGCGCTTCAAGCAGATCGGCCGAGGGCACGAAGAACAAACCACCGGTCACTGCCGTACTGAAGTCGAGCAAGCGGTCATAGTTGCCAACCGGGCGGCCAACGAACATGTTTTCCAGCATCTGCTCCAGCGGTTGCGGCGAGCGTGCGTAGCCGATGAAGTAGGTGCCGAACTCGCCGGCGCCGGGGCGGCCGAAGGGCATATTGTCGCGCAGGATCTTCACTTCCTCGCCGTTCTCGTCAGTGATGACGGTCAAGGCACTGTGAGAGTTGCTCGGCTTGGTTTCTTCGTCCAGTTCGATATCTGCCAGTTTGGTTCGCCCGATTACCTTCTCCTGGGCTTCTACCGTCAAGCCGTTCCAGGCGCTCATGTTGTGCAGGTATTTCTGCACCACTACGTAGCTGCCGCCCTCGAACTGAGGGTCTTCGTCACCGACCAGGGTGAATCTTTCGGCCTTGCGCCCTACCGGGTTTTCGGTGCCGTCGACAAAACCGATGATGCTGCGCATATCGAAATAGCGGAAACCCTGGACCTCATCCACCACCTTGACGCTATCGCCCAAGGCGGCCATCAATTGGGTCGCCAGCTCGAAACACAGGTCCATCTGCTCGGCGCGGATATGCAGGAGGATATCGCCCGGGGTCGACACCGCCTTGCGCCCTTCTACACCGAATTCGCGGAACGGATGCAGCGACGCAGGGCGTGGGGCGCCGAACAGCCGGTCCCACGCATCCGAGCCAAAGCCGCAGACGCAGGTCAGGTTGCCCGACGGCACGCGCTTGCCCACCGAACGCACAAGGCCGGCGATGTCGGCACACCAGCCACGCACGTTTTCAGCCGCGTCGGGGGCCAGGGTGGCGACCATGAAAATCGCGCTGCTGGTGATCGGGTGGCACACGGACTGCGGTTCGAGAGGTGGCTGGACAGGGCAGGTTTTCATCAGGCAGATCCATAGGCTAAGGTCGGTTTGAACCGACGCAGGTTAGCAGATCAGCCGTGACAACTGGCCCACACCTGGCGAATCAGCGCTTTCATCTTGAGCGCCTCGGCCCAGCGATCAGTGAGTTCTCGCCCCATTGCATCGGTGATCGCATAGGGTGGCGGGCCCAGTTCGCAGGTGAAGGGCAGGCTCTGGGGCGCGTCGGCACGGGTCAGCCAGTCGTCGATCCCATAGCGCCACCAGCCAGTAAAGCGCTCGACCCAAGGCTGGTGCTGAGGAAAATCCAGGCCAACCTGCACCTGTTCGCTGCTGGCGATGCGGCCATGAAAGCCCCAGCTATGACGCAGGATGGTGCGTATCTGTTCGTCGTCTTCCACACTGCCGGGCTCGGGCAACTCGCGGCCAACCACGTAGTGGGACAGGTCTGCGAGCAGTTTCAGGTCGGGCATTTGCGCCAGCAGGTCGAGGGTGAACAGCAGGTCGTTGGTCAGTCGATAACGGTGGGTTTCCAGCAGGATCGGGAAGTCCACCTGTTCGGCCAGGCGCTGCCAGCCTTCGATCAGCCTGGCCGCCTCAACCTGGGTACGCGGGCGCACATCGGCTTGCAGGGTCAGGTGGTGACAACCGTAGCGGCCGATCACTTCCAATGCCCTGGCCAGATCGTCCACCGATTGCGGGAACAGCTGACCTTCGATCTGCAAGCCCCTGGCCGTGGCAGCAGCATGCAAGCGCGAGACTGCGGCCAGCGTCCAGTAATGATCGGTGATGCCGTCGAAACCAGCGGCGGCGATGCGGTCCAGTTGCGCTTCGAGGCTGCCGGGCTCGGTTTGCATGGCCCACATCGATTGGAATACCAGAAGTTGGCGCATATCAGCCTCGCAACAGTGGTTTGAGGGACACATCGGCATCTGCCAGGCTGCCCGGGTCGAGCACAGTGCCCGCGGCAATCAGGCGCTCGCACAGCTTGATGTCCCTGGCCGCACCGTTGCCCGGCGCCCAGCCGCACGCGCCTTGCAACCGGGCATCGTCGTCGAGGTAAAACAGCAACAGGCCACCCCCAGGCAACGCACGGCTGACCGTGCGTGCAGTCATCATCCCGACAGTCTGCAAACCCCAGTGGTATTGGTCGGACCAGAAACCGGGGAGCGTCTCGAATGGCAGCGCTCGCCCCAGCAGGTTCAACGCGGCGTGCCGCCCCTGGGCCTCGGCGTTGCGCCAGGTTTCCTGGCGCTGAAAGACGCCAGCGAGGCGAAACTCGCAGACATCCCCCGCCGCGTAGATATCCGCCGCGCTGGTGCGCAATTGCGCGTCGACACGAATGCCCTGACCGACTTCCAGCCCTGCCGCCGCCGCCAGCTCGATATTGGGTTGCATGCCGATGCCGACCACCACCAGGTCACAGGGCAGCCGTTGCCCATCGACCAGTTGCACGGCGTCGGCGTGGATGCATTCCACGCCGACGTTCAAGCGCACGTCCACACCTTGATCACGATGCAACGCCAGCAGCGAGGCACTAATCGGCGCCGGCAACACCCGGCTCGCCAAGCGTGGCCCGGCTTCAAGCAGCGTGACCTCACACCCCAGCCCTCGTGCGGTGGCCGCCACCTCCAGGCCAATAAAGCCACCACCGACCACGACCAGGCGGGTGCCGGGACGCAACTTATCACGCAGAGCCAAGGCTTCATCGTGGGTACGCAGGTAAAGCACAGGGGCCTGCGCCTCGGGCAAGCGTCGCGCCCGGCCACCGGTAGCCAGCAACAAGCCGGTATAGGTCAACCATTGGCCGTCGGCCAGTTGCAGCCGGTGTTGCTGCGGGTCCAGGCGGCTCACCGGGTTACCGGCGATATGCTCGATGCCCAATGCCGCCAACTGTGCACTGTCGCACAGGCTGCATTCCGCCAGGTCCGTCGAGCCTTGCAGCACGCCTTTGGACAACGGTGGGCGTTCGTAGGGCAAGTGCGCTTCATCGCCGATCAGGATCAGGCGCCCGCTGTAACCTTCTTCACGCAAGGTCAGTGCCGCACGTCCACCGGCATGACCAGCGCCGACGATGATCAGGGCCTGGTTCATCATCCGGCCGTGACAGCGAGCAGTACCCGCCCCGCTTCGACCCGCACCGGGTAGGTCTTGAGGTTGACGCACACCGGCGCGCCCAGGGCTTGGCCGGAACGGTAATCGAAGCGCCCGTTGTGCTTTGGGCATTCAATCACGTGGTCCATCACCAGGCCGTCCGCCAGGTGGATTTTCTCGTGGGTGCACAGGCCGGCGGTGGCGAAGAATTCATCCTCGGCAGAGCGGAACACCGCGTAGGTGTGAATACCGTGGTCGAAGCGCAGCACGTCTTCTGCTTCTATTTCGCCCACGGCGCAGACGTCGATCCATTGATCGTTCATGCATTTATCTCCAATGACTGGCTTTTACTGTGTGGCGAGCAAGCTCCCTCGCCACGGGTCGGGCGTTGGACGAAATAGCTGGGGTCGCTGCGCTGGCGCCAAATAGTCGGAATGATTTCCTGGTAGGCCTCCCACAGATTGGCATACGGCGCTGGGCAGTCGCTGCGGATCTCTTCGTGCAGTTGACTGAGCGCGTGGTAAGGCACCATCGGGTACATGTGGTGTTCGAGGTGGTAGTTCATGTTCATGTAGATAAAGCGCAGCACCCGGTTCATGTAGATGGTGCGGCAGTTACTGCGATGGTCGAGCACATCTTCAGCCAGGCCCACATGCTGGCTGAGGCCGAACAGGTAGCCGAGCCAGGCACCATAGAGACTGGGCAGCCCCACCAGCATCAGCGGCAGCCAGCTGTGCAGGTACAACGCGGCGCCGATGATCAGCGCATAAATCCCAATCCATATACGTGCGGCACGCAATACCTTGGGCCATTCGGATTCAGGGATGAAGTCTTGCTCTTGGGCACTCATGCGCCCGAGCGCATGGCGGGCCACGCCGCTGAAGGTCTTCCAGGCCAGGGGCAGGTTGAACAGGCTGAGGGCCATCATCCACAGGCTCGGCGGGCGCGGCTCGACGATCTCCGGGTCGCGGCCGACGACGATGGTGTCGGTGTGATGACGGGCATGGCTCCAGCGCCACACGTGAGGTTCGAACAGGCACATGAAGCTCGCCACCTGGTACAGCCCGTCGTTCATCCAGCGGGTCTTGAACGCAGTGCCGTGCCCGGTTTCGTGCCAGCGCGGGTTGGACGCCGTGCCGTAGAGCACGCCATAGACGAGAAAAAACGGTACGCAGGCCCAGGAGCCCCAGAACCAATAGCCACCAAAGCCTGTGACCAACAGCGTCGAGACCCAGATAGCGGTGTCGAGCAAGGCCGGAGCGTCGCGGCGCTGCATCAGTTCTTTCATGCGTTTGCGCGAGATGGGCGACTGGTACCAGTTGGCCGAAACCAGGCCTTTTTCGGCGGCGCGGGCCGCTTCAGGGCCAGTGAGGCTGTAGTCGCGCCGAGCGCGGTAAGCGGTGTGTTCAGGCATTGTTATTGTTCTCCGCAAGCGTAGGGTTTCAGGTGCTTTGCGGAACCAACCATAGAGCGCAGCCAAATCACCCTCAAGGCCTTGAATCCATTCCCTATCAAGCTATCATCCAGGCCCAGCGGGGCTTGATAGTTTTCTATCAAGACGCTCAAGGGGCCTGCCAATGCACAACCATAAACGCCCAACCATCGCCACCGTCGCCGCCCACGCGGGGCTTAGCGTGGCCACCGTCGACCGGGTATTGAACGCCCGCGCCCCGGTCAACCCGGGCACGGCCGAACAGGTGTTCCAGGCCGCCGAAGCCGTGGGTTATTTCGCTGCACGACTGATCGGCCAGCGCATCCGCGAACGGCGCCCCACCTACCGTTTCGGCGTGCTGTTGCTGGGCACCGCCCAGGCCTTCTATGCCAACCTCGCCCAGTCCATCAGCGATGCCGCGCAGCATCACGCCACCGCCAACCTGAGCTGCCAGTTCGACTACATCAACGACCGTTCACCGAATGCCATCGTCGCGCAGATCGAGCAACTGGCGGTGCAGTGCGACGCCCTGGCGGTGGTCAGCTTCGCCCATCCGCTGATCAACGCCTGCCTGGCGCAGATCCGTGAAGCTGGCGTACCAGTGGTTGCGCTGCTGTCGGATATCCATGAACAGGCCCTCGAACCCTATGTGGGCCAGGACAACCACGTAGTCGGGCGCACCATGGGCTGGCTGCTGGCACACATCTGCGGCGCACGCAAAGGCAGCGTTGGCATTTTGCTTGGCGGCCATCGTTTTCTCGGGCACCAGGCACGGGTCAAGGGCTTGCACAGCTACCTGGCCGAACACGCGCCGGGCCTCAAGCCGTTGGAGCCGCTGATCAACCTGGATAACTGCGACATCACCGAGGAAGCCACCCTCGACCTGCTCGCCCGCCACACCGACCTGCGCGGCCTGTGCGTGGTGGGCGGCGGCGGTGACGGCGTGATCAACGCCCTGGCGCAACTGCCCAAGCGCCCGGCGCTGTGTTGCATTCTGCAGGAGTCGACCGAGCTGTCGCGCCAGGCGTTGAGCCGCGGCTTGATCGATGTAGTGATGGACTCGCAGCCGCGGCAGACGGCGGCGGCGTTGGTGCAACTGCTGGTGCAGTTGCTGAATGAAGAAGGCTTCGATCCGGTGCGGCATCGGGTGCATATACCACCGCAGATAGTGACCTCGGAAAATATGGGCACCTGAGACACAAAAAACACAATGTGAGAGGGACAGTGCGAAGATTCGACCTACCCCGATGGCGACGGCCCCGCCAAAAACTCAGAGGCTGACACACCGCTAGCGCAGCATGGATAACTACACAACTCTGTAGCAGCCCCCGGTAACCACGATGCGAAGCGAGCCGCTCTTGATCTGCTTTTGATCTCAGGCGCCCCGTTAAACCACGCTGGCCGGAATTCGACAGGGATTTGGGGGGTAAACCGGCAGGGATGCCGGTTTAGCCGCCCCGCGCCATGGATGGCGCGTGGCGGCGGCCCCCCAAATCCATGTCGGATTACGGGCACACCGAGCCTAAGCGAGGTGCCGAGTGGTGGGGCGAGGACCTTTTGCTTACTTTTGGGTCCTTCCAAAAGTGAGCCGCTGTAAGAGCGGAACCCTAAGTAGCCGTTACCGCAGGAATGGATATGTACTCGGTCTGATCCAACATCCTGGTCGGCTGTCAGGCCGCCATCGGGAGCAAGCCCCCTCCCCCATTTAATCTGCACACTGACAATCATTCACCGCCCGCGAAAATCCCCTGCACTCAAACCAAACCGCCCCATCTTGTTGTACAGCCCACCCCGCGACACGTTGAGTTGCCGAGCCGCCAGGCGGATATTGCCGCCCGTGTTTTTCAGCGCAGCGACGATGGCGTGCAGTTCATGGCTGCTCAGATCCTGCGCGGGCTGGGGCTGGTAAAAGCGCAGCGCTGCCCTTTGCTGAGTTTCCAGCGGCAAATCAGCCGGCTGGATCAACTCCCCCATCGCCAGGTTGGTCGCCCGTTCAATGGCGTTTTCCAATTCACGCACATTGCCCGGCCAGCCATGGGCTGACAGCAGCGCCAGCGCTTCCGGCGAGAAACCCTGCACCGCTTTACGCAACGAACGCGCACAGCGCTGCAGGAAATGCCGTGCCAACAGCGGGATATCCTCGCGGCGCATACGCAAGGGTGGCACCGTGAGGTTCAACACATTGAGGCGGTAGTAAAGATCCTCACGAAACGCGCCTTCGGCCACTGCCTGGCTCAAGTTGCGATGGGTAGCGGTGATGATGCGCACGTCCACGGGCCGCGAATTTTTCGCACCTACGCGGGTGATTTCGCCTTCCTGCAAGACCCGCAACAGGCTGACCTGGGCATCGAAGGACATGTCGCCAATTTCATCCAGGAAGATGGTGCCGCCATCGGCCAATTCAAACTTGCCCGCCGACCCACCTCGCGCCGAGCCGGTGAACGCGCCTTCGACATGGCCAAACAGTTCGCTCTGCACCAGGTCCCGGGGGATGGCACCGCAGTTGACCGCCACGAACGGGCCGTTGCAACGTTCGCTGGCATTATGAATGGCCTGGGCGAACAGCTCCTTGCCAGTGCCGCTTTCGCCGAGGATCAAGGTGGTGGCGTCACCGCGACTGGCAATGCGCCCCAGGTGCAGCGCGTCCTGGATCGCCCGCGAGGAGCCCTGGATGGTGTCGAAGGTATAGCGGGCCTGGGTGCCGACAATGCGTCGGGTGATTTCGCGGATGCGGCGGTTTTCGCGCACTGACACAATCACCCCACCCTGCTCCAGCGGGCATACCGAAACCAGGCACGCAAGCGGGCTGCGGTCGCGCAGCTCAAAGGTGCAGTCAAGGTCGCGCACCGGCTCACCCAGCGCGTCGCTCAACTCATTGCACCCCAGGCGCTGGAACGGACTGCCGAGCAGTTCCAGCCCCACCCCGAACAACTGCCGCGCATAGCGGTTGAGCGCCTTGATGCAGCCATGCTCATCCAGCACCACCAAGCCTTCGTTCAGCACTTCGAGCACCGCTTGTTGTTCTTCCAGCAACACCTGCAGCGCCATCTGCCGCGACACCGCTTCGGCTGCCGCCTGGACGGTACCCAGAGTATGGAAATGAAACCAGCCGGGCTCGGCGGTCAGCGTGAGCATCGCCAGTGTCTGGCCCTGAGCATCCTTGATCGGCGCAGCGGCGCAGTGCATGCGGCGCTGGCGCAGGGCGCCGGCGAAATTCTCCTCGGCCAATACGTACACCAGGCGATCTTCGGCCAGGGCCAGGCCGGTGCAGTTGGTGCCCTGTACCGATTCCAGCAGGCGACTCCCCACGGGGGTGATGTCCAGCCCGCAGAAATACAGGGTGGTGCCCTCGGCATCGGTAAGGTTGATATGGCCGCGTGGGTTATAGGCCAGCAGGCCGTGCATGACCTGCGCGGCAGCGGCGATCAGTGCGCGGTGATTGGCCAGGGTAGCCGCCAGCGTTTGGGCGGCAACGAAACGGTAGTGGCTGTCATCGGGATCGATACCCGCCTCGATACTGCGCCGCCAGGAATCCCAGATGACCTGGCGCACCCCGGCCGGGCGCTCGACCTGGCCAGACAGACACGCTCGCCAGCCCTGCTCCAATGCAGCGACGGGGCCGTCATTCAGCGCAGCAGGCCCCAGGGCCGTGAGGTAATCGAGGTCTTGCCCGCTAAACGTCAGGGTCATCGAGGTATCCATGTTCATGTTTTTGACATGTCAGTATAGGCATGTCATTTGAATGAACACATTTTGTTTAGTCTATTTTATAAACTCTTAAAAATCAGTGCGTTATGACTTGGCACAACCCTTGCTCCTGCCTCTATGCCAGCCAGGACCGTCCTGCGGCCAACAATAAAAAGGGGTCACTTCATGAGTACACAAAACATCCGCCTCGGATTGATCGGTGCCGGTCGCATGGGCAGCTTCCACGGCCTTACGGCGGCCCGCCACATCCCCGGCGCCTGCCTTGCCGCCATCGCCGACCCAACTCCAGGCCAGGCCGCACGCCTGGCAGCAGAGCTGGGGGTGGACAAGGTCTACACCGACCCACAACAGCTGTTGGACGACCCCGATATCGACGCAGTGCTTATCGCTTCCCCCGCCCGTAGCCACGCCGACCTGGTGATCAGCGCCGCCCGTGCCGGCAAGGGCATCTTCTGCGAAAAACCCATGGCGATCACCCTGGATGAAGCCGATCGCGCCATCGCCGCTGCCGCCGACGGCCGGGTGCCGTTGCAGGTCGGTTTCAATCGGCGTTTCGCCAAGAGCTTCCGTGCCGCCCACCTCGATGTCGCCGCCGGCCGCATCGGCACGCCGCAGTTACTGCGCTCGCTGACCCGCGACCCGGCGCTGAACAACCCAGCCGCTTCACCACAATGGGTGATCTTCCTGGAAACCCTGATCCACGACTTCGACACCCTGCGCTACCTCAATCCCGGCGCCGAAGCGGTGCAGGTCTATGTGATGGCCGACGCGCTGATCGCACCGGCGTACAAAAGCCAAGGTTTACTCGACACTGCAGTGGTCACGATCCGCTTCGACAACGGCGCCATTGCCACCGCCGAGGCCAACTTCCAGGCGGTGTATGGCTATGATGTACGCGGTGAAGTGTTCGGCAGCCAGGGCATGCTGAGCATGGGCAGCCTCAATGACTGCGACCTGGTGCGCTACCTGGCCCAAGGCATCCAGGCCGACACCCAGCGGATGGACACAGACCTGCTGCGCGACGCCTACATTGCCGAACTCAACCACTTCGTCGACTGCCTGCGCAGCGGCGCCCAGCCCCTGGCCAGCGGTGAGGATGCGCGTGCAGCCCTGGCAATTGCCCGCGCCTGCATTGAGTCGTACGAGACCGGCAAGGCCGTGGCCGTACAAGGGGCACGCCCATGATGCCGTTCACATTGGCCGTCAGCGCCGAGATGGTGTTTCTCGACCTGCCCTTCATCGAACGGGTCAAACGTATCCACGCCCTGGGGTTCAGCGCCGAAATCTGGAGCTGGACCGACAAGGACATCGACGCCCTGGCCGCGACCGGCGCGAACTTCACCTCGATGACCGGCTACATCAGCGGCACCCTCACCGACCCCGAAGGCAGCCGCCAACTGCTCGACAGCGCCCGCGAATCCCTGGGCATCGCCGAGCGCCTCAATTGCCCCAGCCTCAACCTGCACGGCACCGGCCTGGGTGACGGCGGCTTGCCGGTGCAGCCGGTCAGCCAGACCACCGGACGCATGTGGCTGAGCGCCTGCAAGACCCTGGAAAGAATCGCGCGCCTGGGGGAAGACGCCGGCCACGTGTTCCTGCTGGAAAACCTCAACACCGCCGTCGATCACCCCGGTACGCCCTTCGCCCGCGCCAACGACACTCTGGCCCTGATCGAAGCCGTGGGCAGCCCGCATCTGAAGATGAACCTGGACCTGTACCACGCGCAGATAGGCGAAGGAAACCTGATCGAATTGATCCAGCGCGCCGGCGGCGCCATCGGTGAAATCCAGGTGGCCGACGTGCCCGGGCGCAAGGAACCCGGCACCGGCGAAATCCACTACCCGGCCATTGCCCGTGCGCTGCACGCCATGGGCTACACCGGCGTGGTCGGCCTGGAGGGCTGGGCCAGCGGCACCAGCGAAGTGGCCCTGGAGCGCTTCCGCCAGGCATTCACCCTATAACAATAAAAGGAACACACTTATGCATCGTTATTCATTGCTAGTGGCCGCGCTGCTGTTGCTGTTCAGCCAATGGACCTTCGCCGCCTATCGCATCGGCGTAAGCATTGCCCGGGTTGACGATAACTTCATGACCTATGTGCGTAGCGGCCTGGAGGCTGCGGCGAAACAGCAGGACGTGCAGATCCAGTTCGAAGACGCCCAGGGCGATGTGGTGCGCCAGCTCAATCAAGTCGAGGGGTTTCTCAACCAGAAAGTCGACGCGGTGATCGTGCTGCCGGTCGACACCGCCGCCACTGCCAATATCACCCGAGCCGCCGTGGCGGCCAAGACGCCACTGGTGTACGTCAACCGTCACCCGGATGAACGCACACTGCCCAAGGGCGTAGTCACGGTGGCCTCCAACGACATCGAGGCCGGACAACTGCAGATGCGCTACCTCGCAGAAAAACTCGGTGGCCAAGGCAATGTGGCGATCATCATGGGCGACCTCGCGCAAAACGCCACCCATGACCGCACCGAAGGCGCCAGGCAGGTGCTCAAGGAATTTCCCGGTATCAAGATCGTCGAGCAGCAAAGCGCCGAGTGGCAACGCAACAAAGGCATGGACCTGACCAGCAACTGGCTGCTGGCGGGCACGCAGTTCGATGCGATCGTGGCCAACAACGATGAAATGGCAATCGGTGCGGCCATGGCGTTGCAGCAAGCGGGCAAGGCCAAAGGCGAGATTGCGATCGTCGGCATCGACGGCTTGCCCGATGGCCTGGCCGCGATCAAGCGTGGGCTGCTTGCGGCCTCAGTGTTCCAGGACCCCAAGGCCCAGGCGACCCAGGCGGTGCAAGCGGCGATCAAGATGATCAACGGCGAACCGATTGAAGCCGAAGTGTGGGTGCCGTTTGAACTGATCAAGCCCGACCAGGTGGCGGTATTCGAACAGCGCTACAAGTAAACCGAGGCTAAGGAGAGCCAAATGTGGGGCTTGCCCTAAGGCCAGTCAGTTAAGGCTTTTTGTAGGAGCGAGCTTGCTCGCAAAAAACTCACAGACACCGCGCTCATTGAGTAAACAAGCGTTATCGTTGACGTTTTTCGCGAGCACGCTCGCTCCTACAGAGGGCGATGCTCGCTTAGCTGACTGGCACTAGGGCTTGCCACACCTTTGGATCTGAATCAGTCCAGGTCACTCGCGTCATGCCGTTCGGGCAACTGCTCCTCACCCGACACCCGATTCACCCGCCGCCCGCGCTGCACCGCTGGCCGGGCGTCAATTGCGTCGGCCCAGCGCAGCACGTGTTTGTATTCATGCACCGAGAGAAACTCCGCCGAGTCGCCATACAAGCGGCCCTTGACCAGCCCGCCGTACCAGGGCCAGATGGCGATATCGGCAATGGTGTACTCATCGCCGGCGATGTACTCGCTCACCGCCAGGCGCTTGTCCAGCACGTCCAGTTGGCGCTTGGCTTCCATGGCAAAGCGGTTGATCGGGTACTCCATCTTGCTCGGTGCATAGGCATAGAAATGTCCGAAACCTCCGCCCAGGTAAGGCGCGCTGCCCATCTGCCAGAACAACCACGACAGGCATTCAGCTCGGGCCGCAGGCTCGCTGGGCAAGAACGCGCCGAATTTCTCGGCCAGGTATTGCAGGATCGCGCCGGACTCGAACACCCGAATCGGCGTGGCGCCACTGTGGTCCATCAGCGCCGGAATCTTCGAGTTCGGGTTTACCCCCACAAAGCCACTGCCGAACTGGTCGCCGTCACCGATCTTGATCAGCCAGGCGTCGTATTCGGCACCGGTGTGCCCCAGCGCCAGCAATTCCTCAAGCAGAATCGTGACCTTTTGCCCATTGGGCGTAGCCAGGGAGTACAGCTGCAATGGGTGCTTGCCTACTGGCAGCGCCTTTTCGTGGGTAGCACCGGCGATGGGCCGGTTGATACTGGCAAAGGTGCCGCCGCTTTCGGTGTCCCAGGTCCAGACCTTTGGGGGTACATAATCAGCCATGCCACTGCTCCTCAGGGATTGCGATAAACGAAGCGTTCCAGACTAAACCAAAGACGGGTGATGCGTCACACCGGCCTCCCCGTCTTGTCGAGGCACCTGTACGCGCAGGGCGATAAGCAAGGCCGCGAACAGCATCAATACACCCGCGCCGACAAACACCCCGCCGATGCCGCTGACGCTGAACATCAAACCACCACCGGCAGCCCCCGCGGCAATCGCCGACTGTACCGACGCAACCACCATGCCGCCGGCACTTTCGGCCTGGTCCGGCACGGCACGGGCGACCCAATTGGACCACGCCACCGGCACACCGCCAAACGCCATGCCCCACAGCGCCAGGAGCAACGCCTGGCCCGGCAGTGATACCGGTAGCCAGACCAGGGCCAGTGCCGCAATGCCCACCAGCACCGGCATCAACACCAATGTTCCACGCGGGTGGCGCACCAGTAACCAACCTGCGAGCAAGGTGCCGACGAAATTCGCTACGCCAAAACCCAGCAGCATCAGGGCCAGCCCTTGGGTATCGACGCCGGTGGTACTTTCCAGGAACGGACGAATATAGGTGAACAACGCGAAATGCGCGGTGTGCACCAGTACACAGCCGAACATGCCCATGGCGATGCCCGGACGCAGCAGCACTTGCAGCACAGTGCGCAGGCGCGCAGCGCCGTTGGGCGCCAGGCGCGGCAGGGTGAGCGCCTGGAACGCCAGGGTCACCCCACCCACGGCAGCCGCCGCGATAAACGCACTGCGCCAACCATAGAGCCCACCCAGATAGCTGCCCAGCGGCACGGCGACCACGGTACCCAGCGCAATGCCACTGAAAATGATCGACAGCGCCCGGGGCAACGAGGCCGGCGGCACCAGACGCATGGCCACTGCCGCTGCCATACTCCAAAAACCGCCCAGGGCGATGCCCAGCAGGATGCGCATCAACAGCAGTACGGTCAGGCTGGAAGACAACGCCACCAGCAGGTTGGAGGCGATCATCAGCGTGGAGAACCCCAGCAGCACCACGCGCCGGTCGATGCTTCGGGTCAGGCCGGGCACCAGCAAACCGGCAAACAACGCCACCACTGCCGTCACCGTCACGGCCTGGCCGGCCAGCGCCTCCGAGACCCCCAGGTCCAAGGCCATGGGGGTCAACAAACTGGCCGGCAGGTACTCCGCCGTCAGCAAGCCGAACACCCCCATCGCCAAAGAAAATACCGCCAGCCAGGCCGGCTCCGTCACCACCCCGGCAGGGGTTTGAGCTGCATACTCACTCATCACAGGTCATCCTCGGATCATTGGCAAGGCGGCCAGTCTAGGTTTGCCCGCCCGGATGATCTATGATGCAAACCCTTGAGTTCTTGATCGAAACCCCGAACATGACTGCCGCGCATACTTTTACCCTGTCTTCCGACCTGATCAATGAGCTGCTGCGCGGCATGCGCCTGCGCGGTGTGAAGTACCGCCGCATCCAGGCCGGGCCGAGCTTCGGCATGGGCTTTGACGCCAAGCCCGGCCATGCCTATTTCCACTTTCTCGCGGCCGGCCACGTGACCTTGCGCGGCGAGGATGGCGACCTTTTCGAACTGTCGGCGGGCAATGCGGTGTTCATCGCCCATGGTGGCGCGCATGCACTGTTATCCGATGCGAGCGCCGGTGTGCACGATATAGGCGATTTCGACAGTGCCCCGTTGGGGGATGCGGTCTGCGCCGTGGATGCTTCCCCTAACGCGACGCCCAGCACCTTGCTGTTCAGTGCCTGCATGGAGTTCGAACTCGGCAGCATCCAGGGGCTCGGCAACCTGATGCCGGCGCTGATGCTGATCGATGCGGGGGGCCAGCGTTACCCCGGCCTGATGCCGATCCTGGCGGTGATGGAACGGGAAGTCTCCACGGCCCGCATCGGCTATGCCGGCATCCTGGCGCGCCTGGCCGATGTGGTGGCGGCGATGATCGTACGCGGCTGGGTCGAATGCGCCTGTGGCAACGCCTCGGGCCTGGTGGCGGCGCTACGCGATCCACGCCTGGCCCGCGCCCTCCTCGCCCTGCACCAGCAGCCGGGCCGCGACTGGAGCGTGGCGGAACTGGCCGCGCAATGCCATACCTCGCGCTCGGTATTTGCCGATCGCTTCCAGGCCATCCTCGGCATACCGCCGTTGCGCTACGCTACGGAACTGCGCATGCGCCTGGCCACGCAGTGGCTGAGCCTGGAGCGCATGCCCATCGAAACCGTCGCGCAACGCCTCGGCTACACCTCCCAGGCGGCGTTCAGCCGTGCCTTCAAGCGCATCACCGGGCAACCGCCCGGGGCGGCCCGCAGTTCAATGTAGCGACCGCCCCTTCAAGCATTGCGCACCCTGATCATGAAGCCTTAATCTCGTCAGCCAATCACACCGCGAAAGCAATGGAGGCTGCATGAAACTGGTCGGAATGCTGGACTCGCCCTACGTACGCCGCGTGGCGATTTCCCTGGACTTGTATGGGGTGGAGTTTGTGCATGAACCGCTGTCGGTGTTCAGCACCTACGCGCAATTTGCCCAGATCAACCCCGTGGTCAAAGCCCCCTCCCTGGTGTTGGACGACGGGATGGTGCTGATGGATTCGAGCCTGATCCTCGATTACCTGGAAGCACTGGCGCCGGCTGACAAGAAGCTACTGCCCCAACAACCGGCAGCACGCGCCCACGACCTGCAACTGCTCGGACTGGCCCTTGCAGCCTGTGAAAAGAGTGTGCAGATCGTCTATGAACACAACCTGCGCCCAGCCGAAAAGTTACATGCACCGTGGATCGAACGCGTCAGTGGGCAATTGCTGGCGGCCTATGCCCTGCTGGACAAGCAACTGGCAGACAGTGAAGCGCTGACCCAGGCATCCATTACAGCAGCGGTCGCCTGGTCGTTCAGCCAGTTCACCGTGGCGTCGGTGGTGAAGTCGGATGCGTTCCCCAACCTGAAGCGCCATGCTGAACGCCTGGAACAGCACCCAGCGTTCAAACGCTACCCAATCGCCTAAGCATCGCAGTTCATATGTGGGAGGGGGCTTGCCCCCGTGACGGCCTGACAGCCGGCGCATCTCTACCTGACACCCCAGGATCTAAATGTGGGAGCTGGTTTGCCTGCGATGACGTCGGCCCAGCGAACATTGATGTGGGTTGACCCACCGCTATCGGGGGCAAGCCCCCTCCCACTCGCGATCTTCACAATTTTTTGGAATCGCGTTTCTACACCCAGCCGCCGTCAACGATAAAGTTTTGCGCCGAACACATCGCCGAGGCATTCGAGGCCAGAAACAGGGCCATATTGGCGATGTGTTCCGGCATCACACTGCCAGGCAGGCACTGGCTACGGGCGATCAACTCCCGAGCCGCGTCATCCACCCACATGGCCAATTGTTTTTCCGTCATCACCCAGCCCGGCACCAGTGTGTTGACGCGGATATGGCTCGGCCCCAGCTCCCGCGCCAGGCCTCGGGTCATGCCGTGGGCAGCGGCCTTGCTGGCGGCGTACACCGGGTAGCCGGCAGACGCCATCATCCAGCCGACCGAGCCCAGGTTGATGATCGAGCCGCCACCCGCCTCTTTCATCATTGGCACCACCGCCTTTGCGGCAAAGAAGGCGTGCTTGAGGTTGACAGCGATCAACCGGTCGAACATTTGCGAGTCGATTTCTTCCAGACTGTGGCGCACGTCATTTGCCGCGTTGTTGACCAGCACCGTGATCGGCCCGAGGGAATGCTCGAAGCGCCGGATTGCCGCGCCGTAGCCAATCTCATCGGTAATATCGCAGCACTCGAACTCGACCGTGTGGCCCTTGGAACTCAGCAGCGCCGCCAAGCGTTCACCCTGGCTTTGCGCGCGATCCACAAACGCCACTTTGGCACCCTGGGCGGCAAAGGCCCGCACCATGAATTCGCCAATCCCTGACGCCCCGCCGGAGATCAATACGCTCTTGCCCTTGAGGTCGGGATAAATGGCGTGTTCAGTACTCATAACGTAGTGCCTCGATCAATTAGTCTTATTTTATTTTACGAAATCGGCGTTAAAGGCTATAAATCTGCTGGATAACTGGTGAAATATCTCACATTAGTAGAACTATTCAACCCAAAAACAACAAAAGGAAGTTCGACATGAAGCACCCTCGATACCTGTTGTCCGGTCTGGCGCTGTCCATGCTGATCGCCAGCGGCGGCGCTCACGCCGCCGGCCTTACCAGCGAGCACAAGCCTTTCGGTAAAACCAATGACGGCACCGCCGTCGAACAGTATGTGTTGCGCAACAGCCATGGCATGCAAGCCACGGTAATTACCTACGGCGGTGTATTGCAGTCGCTGAAGGTGCCTGACAAAAACGGCAAGCTCGACGACGTAGTGCTGGGTTTCGATGATGTGCAAGGCTATCAAGGCGGTACTGCATTTTTCGGCGCAACCATCGGCCGCTTCGGCAACCGCCTGGCCGGCGGTGCCTTCGAACTCGACGGCAAACGCTACCAGGTGCCGCTCAACGACGGCCCCAACTCGCTGCATGGCGGCGCCCAGGGCTTCGACAAACAGGTGTGGCACGCCGAATCGGTCAAGGACAAGGATTCGGTGGGCGTCACCCTCACCTACCTGTCCAGGGACGGTGAAATGGGTTTCCCCGGCAACCTGAAGACCGAAGTCACTTACCGCCTCAACGACAAGAACGAACTGCACATCGACTACAAGGCCACCACCGACAAACCGACGGTACTCAACCTCACCAATCACAGCTACTTCAACCTCGCCGGCGCGGGTAACGGCGACATTCTCAAGCAGGTCGCCACCTTGCACGCCAGCCACTACACACCGGTGAATGCCACCTTGATCCCTACCGGTGAGCTGGCTCCGGTCAAGGGCACACCGATGGACTTCCTCAAGCCCACGCCTATTGGCCAGCACATCAAGGCGGACCATCCGCAGCTCAAATTTGCCGAGCCGAAACAAGGCGGGTTCGACTTCAACTGGGCCCTGGATACCAAAGGTGATGTAAAGCAGCTTGCTGCCCAGGTGCATGACCCTGAGTCGGGGCGGCGCTTGCAGCTTTACACCAGTGAGCCTGGGGTGCAGTTCTACACCAGCAACTTCCTGGATGGTTCGGTGAAGGGCAAAGGTGGCAAGACGTACCAGCACTGGAGCGGGTTCACCCTGGAGACCCAGCATTTTCCGGATGCGCCTAACCAACCCGGCTTTGCCTCAACTCGCTTGAATCCAGGGCAAACCTATATCCAGAACACCATTTTCAAGTTCACCGCCGATTAAAACTGTGGGAGGGCTACACCCCGATGAGCATAGGTATCTACACAACTTTGCAGTCGCCAACAGTAACCACGATGCGAAGCGAGCCGCTCTTGATCTTGATCTGCTTTTGATCTCAGGCGCTCCGTCAAACCACGCTGGCCGGAATTCGACAGGGATTTGGGGGGTAAACCGGCAGGGATGCCGGTTTAGCCGCCCCGCGCCATGGATGGCGCGTGGCGGCGGCCCCCCAAATCCATGGCGGATTACGGGCACACCGAGCCTAAGCGAGGTGCCGAGTGGTGGGGCAAGAGCCTTTTGGTTACTTTTGGCTGGGCCGGCATTCCGGCTCTTTTCAAAAGTGACCCGCTGTAAAAGCGGAACCAATATCAGTCGTTACCGCAGGAATGGATATGTACTCGGTCTGATCCAACATCCTGGTCGGCCCTAAGGCCGCCATCGGGAGCAAGCCCCCTCCCACAGATCCGGCGTAACGCCAAAGTTGTGTAAATACCCATGCCCCCAGTAAAAGCTCGCACATTCCTCCCCACCCACTAAGCTCAATCTCGAACAAAAACAACGAGCAGCCCGCCATGCCCCATCTCACCGAAACGTTCCGCAGCCGCTACCGCGCCAACGTGAGTCGCCATTACAACCCCTGGCTACACGCCGCGTTCGTCCTCGGCTACGGCATCACCTGTATCACCCTGGCCTGGTCCTCCACCGCACAGATCACCGCGCTGCAGTGGCTGACGGTGCCCTTGACGCTGGTGTTCTTCAACCTGTGCATCTACCTCGTGCACCGTCACCTCGGCCATCACAAGCACCCATTCGCCCGGCTGTTCTACGCGCGCCACACCGGCGATCACCACAGTTTCTTCACGCCCGGCCACATGACCTACGACAGCCCGCGTGACTGGCGCGTCATCCTGTTCCCCGCCTGGCTGATCGTACTGCACAGCCTGGCCATCACCCTTCCCGGCTGGTGGATGCTCAAGCAACTGAACCCCAACGTGGCGGGGTTGTTTGCCGGGTGCATGATCCTCGGCTACCTGCTCTACGAGCTGTTCCACGCCTGCGAACACTTGCCCGCTGAACACCCGGTGGCGCGCCTGCCGTGGATTCGCCAAATGCATCGCCTGCACGCCCTGCATCACCGTCGCGAGCTGATGCAGGGGCGCAATTTCAATATCGTGTTGCCGTTGATGGATTACCTGTTTGGCACGCTGTATTGGGAGCCGACTACAAAAAAAGGGGGCAACCCAAATGGACTGCCCCCTGCTTCACACTCGTAGATCACTCAGCGCACGATGGTCTGGCTGCAAATGTGGCCCAGGCTGACGTATTGGGTGATATTGCCGCCTACGCCCACACCCGGAAACTCCTTGAGCTCGATGCGCCAGCCACCTTCGTTGAACCAGGTTTCCCAGTTGTAGGTCTGGCCCGACGCGCTGTCCGGGTACCGCACTTTATAGTCGCCGGAGCAAGTGCCCAAGGCGACATTGCCCGAAGCTGCACCCGTGATGCCGGTCTTGGCCTCATAGTTGACCCAGTTGTAAGTTGCACCAAAGTGCTTGTCGACCCGCAGCACTGGGGTGACCCCGCGCAGTGGCTCACCGGTGCTGTCCGACCATTGGGTGCTCCAGCTCAGATTGCGGGCTGCCTGGGTGGCCAGCTGGAAGATCGAGCTGGGAATGCGCACTACGTTATCGCCGTTCACGTTGTGCTGGTTCAAGCGAGGCGCCGAACCCAGGGTCAACTTGTACTGCGCCTGAGGGTTCAACGCCACCGCCGGGTTCGCCCGCACACGTACCTTGACCGTGTAGCCCGGCGTCAGGTTCGGATAGGTGGAGGTGGAATCCGGCTGAATCACTACCCAGTTATTACCGTCGAAACGCTCGAAGATCCACTGGTTGCGCGTACCCGCACCATCATCACCCAGAAACATGCCGACACCCTGGCCGCGCAGCGACGTGAAGGAGAAGTAATCCACATCATTGACGCTGTCGAGGTTACCGGTCACCTGATTCAGCGCATCCGGCAGGGCAAACGCGGTTTGCTCGGTATCGTTGGGCTCGTAGGCATCAATGTTGCTGTCTACCGCCACGCCGAAGCTGAACTGCGAGTTGCTCGCGGCATTGGCCACCATGAACCAGTAGTAGTCACCGGCCGGCAATACACCGTTGAGGTACTCATCGGCATTGCCGGCGTTATCAGATGTGCCCAACGGGGTCAGATTACCCTGCCCGTCATCGTGGAACAGGGTCAGCGACATGTCGGTGCCGACACTCTGGTTCAACAACTGCACCTGAATTCGCGCATTCTTCGGCAGGTTGAAGTGGTAGGCGATCTGCGCGCCGGTCTCCACCCCGGTCAGCGTGTAAAGGGTGTTGATATCCAGAGTTGGAAACAGCGGAGTGAAGGCAGCAACCGCCGCTTCCTTGAGTTTCGCCTGATCGGGCTTTACCAACTCGCCTACCTTGGCATCAACCACCGCATTACTGGCAATTGCCTTGCCGGCTGACACCTTGGGCTTGCCGGCCTTGGCTGCATCGAGCTTTTGCTTGAGTGCGTCCGAGACAATGGCCTTCTCCACTGTGCCACCTTGTTTCAACGCTTTGTCCACGGCCTGCCTGACCGTCTGCGCACTGAGCTTGGGAGGGGTTTGCTCGGCCAGGGCAAAGGCCGAAACAAAGCAGGAGGCCATCATGGCCGCGCCTAGCATAAGGGCTTTTTTCGATTTCATTTTTTATCCATCCATAGTTAAAAAATTGAAGCTCAGGTGACCGGTGACATCCGGTCACCTGGGATGGACTGTAGGACAATACTGTATTTATGTACAGTATTTTAACAAAATATGTGCTCCTGGCTTGTTACGCGAGTGAGCCCTCCTTCTATGGAATTGGGATATCGCACCACCTGCGCCAAACCTCCCATACAACCATTTGGATGATACAAATACTCGCGAGGCGATACGGCCACAAAGCCCAGCGCCTCAGCGTCAAGGGAACAGATGCCAGCTCAGCTTCGGTCACAAGGCCGGCTTTGAGATAAGCCTTAGGCCCTGACAGGATATCGACCATCAGGCTCATGCGATGATACCTGTCGATCATCCGATTTCTTTTCCAGAAACGCTTATGTAGACGAACCTTCTCGTTCTCACTGAAGTAACTTTCCAGCTCATCCAGCTTTGCGTATTCAGCAAATACTATCAGTCCCAAGACGACACCCGACCCAGCGAGCCACACAATGGTATATACAAGAAAAGGGGACATCGTTATGTCCCCTCGGGTTGGAATATCAGATCGCCGTCGATTTCCATGACTCTTCCGCCTACAAACGCACCACCCTCACCAAAAAAAGAGCCTCCCGCAGACCCGCCAACAGCCCCTCCGATAATTCCACACGCCAGTTCACCGTTGCCTTTCAGTGAAATACCTAATGCAATCCGGCATGCACTGCGAGCAATATTTGCAGCAGGCTTGCCCACAAGAGCAGCGCCTAATACTCCAGCCATCAACCTCCCCGTCTCCACATATTTCGCTCTTTTGCATTGCGCCTCCCTTCCCACCACACACGCCTCCCTGATTTCCAAACCCGCCACGCCTACATCCATCGCCAGCCCCACATAAGTCCCATTCCCCAGCCATTTCGAAGCCTGCGCAACTGCCCCGATCCGCTGTGCATACCCTGCTATTTCGCCTTTATGCAGGTAGCTCTTGGTTGAAACGCCAAGCACCTTTTTCAATGACTGATTCCCCCTCAGCCCTGTCCCAAACCGCGCTGCACCTTGCAGTTGCCTATCCAGGTTCCCGAACAGAATCTGCCGTTGTCGAACAAACTCAACCCGGTCCAAGCCACCCCCTTTCAACCGCTGATGTAACTGTTCAATCGACTCGAGCGTAAGCACCACCTCATCCAGATGTCGCCCCCACGCAGATGTCGCACTCCCTACGCCTATCGAGCCATACTCCAACAGGCTCTGCAGCAGGCCATAGTCATTGATCACTGCTGGCCCAGCCGACGCATCCAGTGCCAGTCCTCGGTGAATTTCCTCGGCATAGCGCATCAACCAGGCTTCTTCGGCACTGCAAGTGACGCTGTAATTGTCAGGAATAATCACCAACTGTCCTGGCGTCACCAGCTTATGGAGCAGGTGCCGATTCAACACATCGAAATGATCAGAGCGCTGCTGATTCAACGCCCTACCCATTAGCCGGGACTTCAAACTGAGGTAGTCCGTGGTGCGGTCGTTGAGGTATGCCTGCGCCATGCCTTACATCTCGAATGCCATGAAGATGGCATCGAAATATAAGCAAGCGCCTACAGCCCGGACACAAGCAGGCGGGGGTCAAACAACACGTTTGGGAAGTTGCCTACACAGCAAAAGATAAGCGCCTACGGAAGACGCCCTAATACCCCGTCATCTCCAAATACCCCACCCCACCCTCGAACTTCACCGGCCCTTCCCAGTAGGGAATCCCCAGGTTCATCCACGCTTTCGGATTGACCGCCTCGGTGGTGATGTCCAGGTGTTTGCCGGGGATCTTCAGCGACCAGCGTGTAGGAATGCTGCGCCCGTCAATCTCGGTTCTGGTCAGTGGCGCCAGTTGAATATCTGTGTTGTGCAGGGTCTCGGTGCGGCCCTGGGCGTCGATCCAGGTTCCGGTGAGGTACCCGCCGCCGTCTTTGTCTCGCACGCGAAAGAGCATCAGTTGCGCGCCCCGATCCAGGTGCAGGGAGAACCAGTCCCAGCCGGTCTGGCTGGCGGCCAGGGGTTGGCTGCTCCATTCGCGGTCGAGCCAGGCCGGGCCGCTGACTTCGTACGTCTGGCCGTCGATACTGATGCTGCCGGTGGCGGTGAAAAACGGCTGGCTGTAGTAGTACGACGCCTGGCCCTGGTCGGATTTGCGGCTGTAGCCGTTGTCACCTTGCAGCACCAACGGGCGGCTGGAGGTCAGTTGCAGGTCGTAGGCGAATTGCGCGCCACTGGCCTTGAGTTGCATATCGGCCAGAGCGCTAGTGGCGCCTGGGCGGCTGGCGAAGTTCCAGTCGTCGATCCAGGCGTTGAACGGCAACGCTTGCGCTCCGGCCTGGCCGACGCCACCACGGGCGAAGCGTTCGGCGGCGTAGTGGTGGGTAGCGCTGGTGACGGCGGCGTGGCCGAGCCAGATGGTGGAGTCGCACCAGCCTTGCTGCATCGGCCCGGCATTCACGGCGTTGCGAAACAAGGTCCATTGCACGCCGAACACATTGCCCTGGGCATCCTTGAGGTTGGCGGTGACGTACCACCATTCGATGCGAAAGCCTGGGTGCGGGCCGTGATCTTCGGGGAAGCTGAAGACTTTGCCGGGGACCACTTGGGCAAATTCCGCCGCATCGCTGCCCAGCCCGGCGAAGCTTTCCTCGGGTGCAGGCGGCTTGTCACAGGCACTCAACAGCAGCAGCAACACCCCCCACCCCAACGCTTTAATCTTCATTTGCAAAGGTCCTCAACAAATCCGCCGGGCGGCTGCGGTAGAGCTGCCATAGCGGCCAGGCCGAGGCCAGCAATGTCGCAAGCAACGCCAGCCCCATCAACTGCGCAAGCTGCCCGGGGAATACCTGCAACGGCAGGCGCCAGCCGAACGCCTGGACGTTGATCACCGCATCCAGGCACCACGCCAGCAACAGCCCCAACGGCAACGCAAGGACCAGCGTCAGTACCGCCAGCAGCCAGGTCTGGCCAAGGTTGAGCAGCATCAGTTGGCGGCGCGTCACCCCCAGCGCCCACAACGGCGCAAGTTGCCCGAGGCGACTCTGGCTCTGGGTCAGCAGGCTGATGAACAATGCCACGCCCGCCACGCCCAGGGTCAGGCTATTCAACGCAGCAGTGGCGGCGAAGGTGCGTTCGAAGACCTGACTGGACCATCCCTTGAGTTGTTGTTGATCGACGATACGGCTGTCTTCCAGGGCGAACTCACGCTGCACTTCACCCACCAGCGGCTGCACATCCTGGGGCGCCACGCGCAGGTTGAAACGCACCGGTGACAGCGTCGGCCAATGAGCCAACAGGTGCTTGGCGTTGACCAGCAGATGGCCCTTGGGGTTGCCATAGTCGGCGTAGATTCCGACGATTTCCGGTGCCCATGTGCCCTGAGGGGTGGGGACTTGAACCCTGTCGCCCAGGCGCACGTTCAAGCGCCGCGCCAACTGCTCGCTGAGCATCACGCTATCGTCTTGCAGCAAGCGGTCCCAGGGTGTGCTCGTCGCCTCCAGCAACGGCCAGTGCTGACGATAGGTGGGGTTGTCGACCACACCAAACAGCTCCGCCGGCCAGCCTTGCAACTGCACCGCGACCTGCCAGCTGGGCAGCACCGCCTGCACCAGCGGCTGCTGTGCCAACCATGTGTGCAGTTGCTGCGCCTGAGCCGGATTTTGCGGGTTGAGGTAAAGCTCGGCGGTCAGACGTTGTTCCAGCCAGTGGTTGAAGGTCTGGCGAAAACCCGAGGTCATGGAGCCTGCGCCAATATTGGCCGCCAGGGCCAGCAACAGCGCCATGAGTGCCAGGCTCAAGGCTGGCAGTTGCTGGCGACAGTCGGCGAGGAACCACTGGCCCAGTACCGAACGACTGCGCCCCAGCACGCCGTTCAACAGCGCATTGAGCAACACCGGCAAACCCAGTGCAGCGCCCAGCAGCAACGCCGCCATCAGCACGAATCCGGCGGCCAGGCTGTTGCCCAATTCCAGGGCCAGCAGTGCAATGAGCAGCGCCGCAACCGCCACCCAACCCTGGCGCCGCAACCAGCGCCCGTGGGCCTCATGCCAGGCCTGTGCATTGGCCAGCGCCAGCAACGGCAAACGCGCCGCACGCCACAGGCTGCTGGCCCCTGCGAGCAAGGCGCCGAGCAGGCTCAAGCCCAGCCCTGCAAGCCACCACCCCGGGCTCAAGCTCAGTTGACCTGCCACTTCGGCCCCGTACAGGCCGCGCAAGCTGGCGGAGACGTCCGGCAACAACAGGCTGGCCAGCAGGTAGCCACTGGCGACCCCGAGTACACCGCCCAGCAATGCCAGAACGCCCAGTTCGACCCCCAGGCTCAGGATCAGCATTCGCGCACTGACCCCGCAGGCACGCAAAGTGCGCAACAAACCCCGCCGTTGTTCCAGGGCCAGGCCGATGGCTGCGTGCACGATAAACAACCCGACCACGAAGGACAAAAAGCCCAAGGCGTCGAGGTTCAGATGAAAGCTATCGGTGAGACGTGAGAGGTTGTTGTCCTCGCCCTGCTTGAGTTGCAACCCGGCGGGCGCTTGGGGATGGCGGGCGGCGAAGGCGTTGTCCAGCAGCAAGCGCGACAACCGCCCCTGCATGTTCAGCAAGGGTTGGGCAAAACCGATATCGGTAAGCAGCATACCGGGGGCCATGTCCGGTTGAACCTGCAACGGCGGCAAGCGCTGCCCGCTGGCCGTCAGCGGTTGTTCGCCCGCGTGCAAACCGAGCGCCTCCAAGGTTTGCGCGGCAACCCAGGTACGCCCCGGCGCCTGGAAAAACGCCAGCATCTGTGCCTGGCTCAAGCGCTGCCCGGCCACGCTGCCGCTGCCAGGTAACGATACCGGCTCAATGCCCATCAATTGCAGCCGCTGCTCCTCATGCCCCTTGAGTACCACCCGCCCCTGCACCACCGGTGACACCGGCCACCCCGCGCGGCGCAACTGCGCAAACAGCGCTTGGGGGAAGGCGGCGCCGTCCGGTGCGCTCAAGCTGGCCTGCGGTTCGCCGCCGATCAATTGGCTGGCGCGCGCATAGCCGTCCCGTGCCTGGCTGTTGAGCGCCTGCACGCCCGTCAATAATGCCGTAGCCAGCCACAGGCCGGTCAGCACGCTGAAAAACTGCACCGGGTGACGGCGCCAGTGGCTCAACAACGCACGCAACGCCCAGCAGAACACCGCCATCTCAGCGCGCGTCCATCGGTACGACACGGCCATGGTGCAGCAGCACCTGCTGGTCCAGGCGTGCCGCCAGCCGTGGGCTGTGGGTGACCATCAACAGGCTGGTAGGGCTGTCCTGCAGCAGATCCAACAGCAACTGCAGCACCTCATCGCTGGTGGTTTCGTCGAGGTTGCCGGTGGGCTCATCGGCCAACAGCAAACCCGGACGCGAGGCCAGCGCCCGCCCTACCGCCACCCGCTGCTGCTGACCGCCAGACAGTTGCTCCGGATAACGCTTGAGCAAATCGCCCAGCCCCAGACGTTCCACCAACTGCGCCTGCCAATGCGGATCGAAGCGCCCCGCCAGGCGCGCCTGGAATGCCAGGTTGTCCTCCACACGCAAGCTGCCGATCAGGTTGAACTGCTGGAACACCAGGCCGATTTCGGTACGGCGCCAATGGGCCAGTTGCCCTTCGTTGAGCTGGTCCAAGCGCTGCTCGCCAATGCGGATGCTGCCGCCGTCGACCCGATCCAGGCCGGCCACCAGGTGCAGCAAGGTGCTTTTGCCACTGCCCGACTCGCCCATCAGCGCCAGACTGCTGCGCGGCCCCAGGTACAGGTCGACACCGGCCAGCACGGCCAGCGGACCTTGGGGAGTGGCGTAGTGTTTGATAACCCCTTGTACCTGCAACATAGGAACGCTCACTTGAAGGACTGCCAACGAGAATAACGGCTGAGGGTGATGCCCACGCAATTTTTTCACATGGATTTCACCGCCTGCCCATCCTCGGCACTTTAGAGTGCACTCCCAGCGGTGATAACTCGCAACTTGTTAGTTACTAATATTCACACTTTTTACGACGCGGATGTTCAGCAAAAAGACAGCAGCACTGTGACAGGCTGCTGCTCCACAACGGGCGATCGCCCATTAACTTCACTTGTTATAAGCACAACTAAAGGGCCGAGGGTGAATAGCGTGGCAGACATGATCCTGGCCAATCCAGAACCCAAATGGGCAAGGTTGAAGCGCCTGAAAAAATACCGCCTGCCTGTGCTGGGCATCAGCTTAGTCGGCCTGCTGCTCACAGGTTTTCTGTTGTGGCCCTCTTCCCCGCTTGACCTGGGGGTCGGCAATCGCCTGGTCACCTCCGGGGTGCTCGCCAGTTGGCGCCAGGGCGACCTGGTGGTACTGGTGCGTCATGAAGAACGCTGCGACCGCTCGACAAATCCTTGTTTCGGCCCTGCCAGCGGCCTCACGATCCAGGGCACGCAACGCGCGACCGCACTGGGCAAAGCCTTTGACTCATTGGGCATGGAGGCCACCGACGTGCTGAGCAGCCCGACCACGCGCACTGCCCAAACCTCGCTGTTCATGTTCGGCAAGACCGAGCTGTCCCCGGGCCCGCTCGCCATTTGCGGGGATGCCATGGCGGAGGAAATCCTCAGCCATAAACAGCCGAGTCGCAACCTCATGTTGATCACCCACAGCGCCTGCATGAGCGACTTCCAGACGAGCCTGGGCTTTCCCCATGCCGCAGCGGCCGAATATGGCAGTGCACTGTTCGTCAAGGTATTGCCCAACGGCAAACTTGAGGCAATGGGCACTCTGAAAATCCAGCAATGGGCCGCAGTACTTAAACAACTTTAATTACACTTATTTACATACCCAGCAGCTATTACGTTCAGCAAAACGACAGCCCTGTTCTGGCATGTTCAGTTGCGCCTCTTAGTTAGGTTCCCCCCTCATTGATTCAGTGAACATCACGATGCTCGGCCCGATTAATTCAATACTCTTCCTGCACCTGTTTGAACGTCATGGAGCAACGTGCTCATGACCCGCTTGAACCCTCTGCCCTGGTTAATCCTGGGCTTTGCCGTTTTTTTCCTGCTGCCCCTGGGCTTTCACGGCCTGTGGATTCCGGATGAAACCCGTTATGCCCAGGTCAGCCAGGAAATGCTGATGAGCGGCAACTGGGTAGCGCCGCACTTTATGGGCGTGCGTTATTTCGAAAAACCCGCCGCGGGCTATTGGCTGATTGCCCTGGGCCAGGCGGTGTTTGGCGAAAACCTGTTCGGCGTGCGCATCGCCTCGGTCCTGGCCACGGCGTTGAGTGTGCTGCTGGCCTACCTGATCGCGCGGCGCCTGTGGAACGACCCACGTAAAAGCTTCGCCTGCGCCCTGCTCTATATGAGCTTTGGCCTGGTGGCCGGGCAAGCCGGGTATTCCAACCTTGATCCGCAATTTACCTTGTGGGTCAACCTGAGCCTGGTCGCCCTGTGGTTTGCTCTCGACAGCCCCACCTTACGTGGGCGTCTGGGTTGCTGGGCCTTGTTGGGGCTGGCGTGCGGCATGGGGTTCATGACCAAGGGGTTTCTGGCATGGCTGCTGCCGGTATTGGTCGCGGTGCCTTACCTGATCTGGCAGCGCCGCGTCGATGAGTTGCTGCGCTACGGGCCGGTGGCGATTATGGTCGCGGTACTGGTTTGCCTGCCGTGGGCATTGGCGATCCATGTGCGGGAACCGGATTACTGGCGCTTTTTCTTCTGGCACGAACACATTCGCCGCTTCGCCTCCGACAATGCGCAACATGCGCGGCCGTTCTGGTTCTTCCTGCCGATCATGGTCGTGGCGTGTCTGCCGTGGGCCGCATTACTGCCGACAACACTGTGCAAGGCCTGGAACGAAAAACGCCAGCCGGCGATCGCCTTTCTCGCCCTGTGGTGGCTGCTGCCCCTGGGCTTTTTCAGCCTGAGCAAAGGCAAGTTGCCGACCTACATCATGCCCTGCCTGCTGCCCCTGGCGCTGCTGATGGGCCACGGTTTGATCGACCTGATCAAGCAAGGCAAGGCACGTACGATTGTGATCAACGGCGCGGTCAATTTCGTTCTCGGCATGGCGGCCATGGTCGGGCTGATTTACCTGCAAATCACCGACCCGCTGTACGGCAACAGCCACGCCGAGATGTTCAGCCTGTCCCTGGCTTTTATCGTGCTGCTGGGCTGGATCCTCGCCAACCTGTTGCAAGCGGTGCGCCCGCTGACGTTGTGGGCGATGCCGGCGCTGGGCATTGGCTTGCTGGTAGCCCTGTTGCCGGCGGGAATGCCGCAGTTGATAGCGGATAACGAAATGCCCGACCAGTTCGTGCTTGAGCACCTGGACGAACTGCAACACACCCGTGCTTTGCTGAGCAACGAACTGGGCCTGGCATCGGCCTTGTCATGGCGCCTGCGTGAGCCAGAGGTGGCGTTTTACGGCACCGAGGGCGAGCTGCGCTACGGCTTGCATTACGAAGAAGCGGCGCACCGCAAGGTCACGCTCGACAACGTGCAAGCCTGGTTGGCCGAAGCCCGCGAGCGAGGTTCGGTGGGCGTGCTGATGCGGGTCCGCAGCACCAGCGAACACCGCGAAGAAGGGCAATTGCCGCCCGGCGGCAAGCGCTATCGCAAGGGCAACCTGGTACTGACGATTTACCCCCAACAACCTTGATCGCCTTTGCAGGAACAGCCCATGAGCCTATGGAAAACCGAACGCGGCGCCCTGGTTTTACTGCTGGGCGTCTCGGCCTTGCTTTTACTGCTGGGCCTGGGCAGTCGCGACCTGTGGGGGCCGGAGACACGCTGGGCCAACATCGCCCTGCAGATGCTGCAAAGCGGTGATTACTTCGACCCGTATCTCAAAGGCACGCCGTATTACGACAAACCCCTGCCCTCCTACTGGCTGATCAGCGGCTTCGCCAGCTTGATGGGCGGCCTTGGCCCGTGGTCGTTGCGTCTGTCATCGGTGATTGCGGCGTGGCTGAGTATCTGGCTGGTGTACCTGATCGGCGAACGGCTGTTTCGCAAAGGCACAGGCTTGATCGCCGGCTGGATGCTCGCCACCACCTTCTACTTCCTGTTCTGGGCCAGGGTCGCCACCGCCGACGTGCTGACCGTGTGCGGCGTGCTGGCAGCCGTGTGGTGGTATTGGCGCGGGCCGGAAGACACCACACTTGGGCGCTACACGATGTTTTTCCTGTTGCTGGCAGCGACGTCACTGTTCAAGGGCTTGATCGGTTTTGTCCTGCCTGGGCTGGTGCTGCTGCCGCACCTGCTCAGCCAGCAGCGCTACAAACGCCACCTCAATCTGCGTCTGCTGTTGGCCATGCTGATCGCCGCGGCGTTTTACGCGATTCCTTTCGTACTGTCCCAGCGCTACGGCGCGCCCTCTTATGGCGAGAGCGGTCTGGCGTTGGTGTTCAGGGAAAACGTGGTGCGTTTCTTCGACCCCTTCGATCACATGGGGCCGATCTACACCTACCTGATCTACCTGCCGGTCTACACCCTGCCGTGGGCCCCCTGCTGGCTACTGGGCCTGTGGCTGGCGGTGCGGCACTGGCGCCACACCCCACCCAACGTGCGCTGGCTGGTGTGGGGCCTGGGCCTGTTGTTTGTGTTCTTCACCGCCAGCGGCAGCCGCCGCAGCTACTACGTACTGCCGCTGGTGCCCTTTGCCCAACTGCTCGCAGCCTGGTGGCTGAGCGAACGCCTAAAGAAAAAACCGGCGAGCTGGCCGCGCTGGCAAAAAGGCTTCGGCATCAGCGCAGGCCTGCTCTTGCTGGTGCTGGGGGTGATCTACCCCTGGACTACCGGCAACGGCGGCGTGACCCGCTTCGCCGAGGATGTGCAAGCCCAAGCCGTGAAAAACGCACCATGGGACCAATGGCAAATGGTGCTGGTGGAGGTCGACAACAAGCTGCCCATGTACCTGCAAAACCACGGCAAGCCCTTCTACTACGTCAGCGAAACCCAGGACTACCCCCGCCAGGGCGACAGCGCCGCGTTCATGGCCTGGCTGGAAAAGACCAGCGGCCAAAGGTTCGATCCGCAACACACGATTATCATCGCGCAGTATTCCAGGGAAGACCCGATGCCGCTGGCGTTTCTGGGCGTGGATCATCGAGTGGTCACTACGCAATCGGATAATGGCGAGCGCTTGTTTCAGAAGCGTGAGGGAGGGAGCGTGGCGTTTGTTCCGATGCCACGCTGAGAATCGAAGAGGCGCTGTTTGCAAAGGCTTGGCGTGAGCCCCCTACGGGGTGCATTTAAACTTCGCACACAAACTCGTCAGCCTGCGCCTTGAGCCAATCAAACAACCGAGCGATATCCGGCTCCGACTGACGCCCCTCTCGGCAAATGATGTAATAGGCAGCCGGCGACATCATCACAGGAGCTTTCAGCGCAACCAAGGCTCCCTCCTTCAAGGCGTCATGTACCAGTGCAGTTCTGCCCAACGCAATTCCCCCGCCCTTTACCGCCAGGCTGATAGCCAAACTGGAATCAGGAAAGCGTGGGCCATGGTGATAGGGCGGTGCTTGCAGCCCCTGGAAGGCAAACCAGCTCTCCCACCCTGGACACACTTGATCATCCACCCGATGAATCAATGGGTACTGGGCGATATCCGCCAGGGCAATATCGCCGTGTATACGCGCAAACGCTGGCGAACATACAGGAAATACCGCATCGCGCATCAAAAGCTCGACATGGTGGTCCGGATAGTCGCCGTACCCCATCACCACGGCGACGTCATACTGATGCGCACTCAAGCTGCTGCTGCTCATGTCCGCGCTGGTCAACACCAAATCCAGATTGAACGACGCGTGAGCATGAGAACCATGCATCCTGGGAATCAGCCAGGTTGAGCACAGAGAGGACGTACAGGCGAGGTAAAGCGGTTGAGGTTTACCGGGACTGAGCGAATGCAGCACAGCATCCAGGTCTTTGAAAAAACCTTCGGCCACCGGCAACAGTGCCTGCGCCGCCGGCGTGAGTTTGACGCCCCGTGAGTGGCGCTCGAACAACTGCACCCCCCACCAATCTTCCAGACCTGCGATTTGATGACTGATAGCGCTGGCGGTGAGGTTCAACTCGGATGCGGCACGCGCAAAACTGCCGGTCTGCGCGGCACTCACGAAGGCTTGAAGCATAGGGGTCGGGGGCGGACGTTGGGCCATCAGTTGCTCACTTTGATCAGGATGATCCCGCCAACAATGACGAATGCCGACAGCATTCGCCGCCAGCCAAACCGTTCATGAAAAAACAGTGCGGCAATAATGGTGCCGATAATAACACTGGTTTCCCGCAACGCGGACACCTTGGCTACCGCATCCAGGGACAACGCAAACAACACCAGGCCGTAGGACGCCAGGTAAAACACCCCTCCCAACATTCCTACCCGCCAGTGGCAGCGGATGGCCTGGGTGAATGCCGGACGCGCCTTGATCAACGCCAATAACGGGATCGGGATGCTCTGGAATACCGTCAGATAAATGATGTATTGCAGCACCGTCTCACTGGCTCGCACGCCTTTGGCGTCCACCACCGTATAGGACGCAATGAACGCTCCAGCGCACACCGCCATCAGGATCGGCTTGAGCATGTGCGCCGTCATCCTGCGCACAAATGTCAGGCTGATGATCCCCACGCAAATCATCAGCACACCTGCCATCGCCTGAAACGACAGCTGCTCATGCAGTAAGAAGTAGGAAAAAAGCGCAACCAGTACCGGCGGCACACCACGCATGACCGGGTAAACCTGACCGAAATCGCCGGTCTCGTAAGCCTTGATCAGAAACAATCGATAGATCGTATTGAGCACTACGGAAACCAGCACATAGCCCCACACCTCAAGGCTTGGCACATGAACCAACGGCAGCGCTGCCAGACAGATCAGCAATGCGGTGCCATCGACCATTGCCAAAGTCATAAAGCGACTGCTTCCGGCGCGTACTACGGCATTCCAAGTGGCGTGCATGAAGGCGGAGATCAAGACCAGGGTGATCGCGATATCGGAGTTGTCCATGGGGCTCGGCTTTTGCTGAAAACAGGGAGGAATCAGTTATGCAGGGCAAGCCAGGCATCATGGCTTGCGTAACCACATCCGTAGCATGTAGCGATTGAGATCGCTCAGCCGCTCATCATCATTGATCTGCGCACAGGGAACATTCCTGTCTATGAAATGCGTGCGGGTATGCAGGAACTTGTTGTCGGCAGAAATCAATACCTGCCCTGGTTCAAGCAGTATGCGATGTTGGACTGAAGACTGGTCGAGCACAGCATCCAGTATATTCAGCGCCTGAGTTTGTGCGAGGGTCAACGGGACACCAGCCTTCAGATGAGCCGACTCAATGTAGACACGAAAATACCTGATCAAAGGAATGCCTGCGTCTGAAAAACTCAAGATGGGCGCTTTAAACAGCGTCTCATCCTCGGCCATGCCTCGATTCTCAAAAAAGAAATCGCATTTCAGCTGTGTCAGTACATCTGGAAACGTCATCAGCTCTGCGTAGACCGCGCTCGCATTAATCAGAATGCTTTCACCACCCAGCAGTGCTTTCTGACCACACGCCAAGATCAAATAGTCGATAGGTAGCGGGTCACTCACACCATCGTTGTGTACGTAAGCACCCTGCCGGGTTTGGTGGTATCTGGCACCCTCTTCAATACTCTTACCGCCCCGATCGTATACTTCAATAACCTTATGACCGAGATGATTCTGCACCATTGGCTTTCCCAGCAAAGAGCCAAATGTCCAAATAAGTGATTTGAAGACTGCGAGGCTATCGACTTTAAAACCATCCAAGATCAACACATGAGTTTCATGGTCAATCATGTTTCGAATATTGTTCAATTCCGCATGCAGGATGGGTGAGCTAAGCGGATTGATGCAGGCAGGTGTTGTATCGAAGCGATGATTTTGGCCACTGGACACGACTATATTCTTTGCGCACAACAACTCATCAAATGCGGCTTTTGAAAGTCTGACTTTGGCTGCCTCTTGACGAAAATGACTGACATCCATGTTCATCGCAATCCTTTACGGTGGTGAGTAGAGCCTCCATTTAACTAAGCTCAACCTTGTCCGAAAAAGCGAAACCTCATCAGGGTAGCCATCAACGCTCGTCATGACAGATTTTTCCTACGCCAAAATATGAGCTGTCACTGCTGGCAGTTTTGTCATGGTTTGTAAAGGGCCAGCAAGCCATCTCTCTTTAAATTGCAGGACATTTCCGAGACAATCCCCGCCGCCTTGTGCCGGTTGGAATCGGTGGCTAGTCTGCGATCCGTCACTGCTCATCAGTGATCGGGTTTAGTCGCCCGGATTCCAGTTGTGCGCAAGCTGTCACCCTGTTCATGGTGGCTGTGCGCAGGGCACCTTCGGGTGCGCCGGATCCAACTGGCCGGTCGACTAACCTGCGTACAGCCGCCACCCTCCGTTTAGTCGCGAAGGGGTCGGCTCCTTATCTACCAGTTGGAGCTACACCATGAATAAAGTCTTACCCGACCCACCCTTCGACCCCGCAAAAACCCGTGCCGCGTTCAACCGCGCCATTGACCATTACCTGCCCAGGCAGGGTTTTCACAGCGTCAACGACGATCTGAGTTTTGAAGATGCGTTGCTGTACACCGCCAGCCTGCTCGACAGTGCCTCAGCGACAGCGCTCGATTGTAGCGAGCTGCTGGACAGCCCCGTGCGGGCGAAGATTCTGGCGGTGTGGCATTTGCTGGAGATTGCCAGAACCACAGTGGATCGCTCTATCGAGTGCATGAAGCCCTTGAAGGCAGCACCGTAGAATGTGGGAGGGGGCAAGCCCCCTCCCAGATTGAATGCATTCCAATCCTCAGATCCTGCGGCGGCGGTTGAGGGCGGGAATGGCGGTTTGCGGCACTTCAACGCGCTGGACCTGCGCCACGGTTCTGGCGGCGAGTTGCGCCAGGGTTGGCTGGCTGAACAAGGTGCGTGCGTCCACTTCCAGCCCGGCCTTGCGCAGGCGGGCCACCAGGTTGACTGCCAGCAGCGAGTGCCCGCCCAGTTCGAAGAAGTGGTCGTGGCGCCCTACCCGCTCCAGTTTCAGCACGTCGGCCCAGATGCCGGACATCAAGGTTTCCACTTCGCCCTGGGGCGCTTCGTAGGCACGGCTGAGCACCGCGTCCAGGCCCGGCTCCGGCAGGGCCTTGCGGTCGAGTTTGCCGGCAGGGTTCAGGGGCAGTGCGTCGAGTTGTACAAAGGCGGCCGGCACCATGACTTCCGGCAGTTGCTCCAGCACATGGGCGCGCAAGTCTTCCAGGCTCGGCGCCTGGCCGCGCAGGGTGAAGTAGGCGACCAGGCGCTCATCGCGAATCAGTACCGCCACTTCACGCAGCGCCGGGTGTGCACTCAGGCGCGCTTCGATTTCGCCCAACTCCAGGCGCACGCCGCGCAGTTTGACCTGGAAGTCATTGCGCCCGAGGAATTCCAGATTGCCGTCCGGCAGGTAGCGCACCAGGTCGCCCGTGCGATACAGGCGGTCACCGGCGACGAAGGGGCTGTCGATAAACCGCTCGGCAGTCATCTGCTCCAACCCCAGGTAGCCGCGGGCTACTCCCACACCACCGATATGCAGTTGACCGCTGATGCCTATGGGGACCGGTGCGTCATGGGCGTCCAATACGTACAGGCGGGTATTGTTGATCGGCCGGCCAATCGGCAGTTGCACCGCGGGTACCGGCGCGCCGGGCTCGAGGGTCCAGGCGCTGCTGTCGACCGTAGCCTCGGTAGGGCCGTAGACGTTGTGCAAGCGCACCTTGGGCAAGCGCGCCTGCACGCCACGGGCCAGGGCTTCGGTCAGTTCGCCGCCGCCGCACAACACATCGGTGAGGCTGGTGCACAGCGCCGACTCGTCCAGCTCAAGAAACTGCTGCAACATCGCCGGCACAAACTTGATCACGCTGATGTGCTGCTCGCGAATCAACTGGGCCAGGTACGCAGGTTCACGATGACCATCGGGCCGCGCCAGCACCAGGCGCATACCGTTGCTCAATGGCCAGAACAGTTCCCACACCGAACCGTCAAAGCTGAATGGCGCGCGCTGCAACAAGGCGCCGCCTGCGGCGTCGGGGCACAATTGCGAGCCCCAGTGCAGCAGGTTACCCAGGCCGCGATGTTCGATCATCACGCCCTTGGGGATGCCGGTGGAGCCCGAGGTGTACATCACGTAAGCCAGGTTGGCGATGCTCAAACCCGGTACCGACGGATTGTCGGCCGGCGCCTGGCTCCAGGTGCAGTGGTCGAAGTCGATCACGGGGATTGCAACCTCGCCCGGCACTTCGCGGGTAGCGCCGTGTACCAGCAGCGCCACCGGCTGGCTGTCGGCGAGCATGTAGGCCAGGCGTTCGCGTGGGTAGCTCGGGTCGAGGGGCACATAGGCACCGCCCGCCTTGAGAATGGCCAATAACCCCACCACCAGCTCCAACCCGCGCTCCACACACAGTGCCACCCGCGAGTCGGGCTCTACGCCATGCTCGCGCAGATGAAAGGCCAGTTGGTTGGCGCGTTCGTTGAGTTCGCGATAGGTCAATTGCTGCTCGCCGGCCTGCACCGCGATGGCATCTGGAATGTCCCGCGCATGGGCTTCGAACAGCGCCTGGACAGTGAGGGTTTGCGGGTAGTCCGTGGCGGTGGCGTTGAAGCCTGACAACTGGGTGTGCAACTCGCTGGCGGGCAACACCTGTATGTCGCGAAGCGGCATTTTCGGCGCCTGCTCAAGCGCATCCACCAGGCCATTGAGCACCGTGTCGAGGTAGCTCAGCACCCGCTCGGCACCCACGGTGCGCGGCGCCTTGGCCTTGAGCCGGAAACCGCTGGCCACGTCATCCACCGTCAACATCAGCGGGTAACTGAGGATGTCTTCACTGTTGAGCAAGGCCATGCCCGGTACCAGTTTCAGTTCAAGATCGGCCGAGGTGTGGCGGTAATTGAGCAGACTGTTGAACAACGGTGACACGCCGCTGCAACGCTGGGCCAACGCCAGGGAGGCTTGTTCATGTGCGAGCAAGGCGCTCAGTTGTGTGTGGGTGTCGTGCAGTGCATCCACCACGTTTTGCCCGACCAGGCGCAGGCGCAGCGGCAAGGTGTTGATGAACATGCCCAACGCCCGCTCGGCACCCTCGCCGGCTTGCAAGCGGCCAAGCAGTACGGTGCCGAACACCACATCGTCGCGGCTCGCCACCCGGCTGAGCACCTGGGCCCAGGCCAGGTGGAACAGGCTCGCGGCGCTCACGCCAAGAGCGCGGGCCTGGCTGCGCAGGCGCAGGTTGAGCGCGTCACTGAGCAGGCGTTCGGCTTCTTCGGTCTCGGCACGCTTGGCCTGGCGCTCCTGCACGCCAAACGCCAGGGTCGGCTCGTCCACCTCTGCCAACTGCTGGCGAAAGAACGCCTCGTGCGCAGCCTGGCGCACGGCTGATCGGGCTTGCGCCACCACATTGCGGTACGGCACCGGCACGGGCAATTGCGCCTGTTGGCCGAGCAGATGGGCGCGGATCTCGTCCACCAACAGGGTGGTCGAAGTGGCATCGTTGACCAAGTGATGAAAGCGCAGCCTGGCGATCCAGCGCTGATGGTGAGGTTCTTCGGCGTAGTCCAGGGCCATCAGCGGCGCCTGGCGCAAGTCCAGCGGTTGAGCCGGCTCGCGCAGCGGTTCGACCCGCAACCGCGCTTTTCGCCACACCACCTGCATCGGTTGTTCAAGGGCATCCCACACCAGGCTGGTGCGCAGGATGTCATGGCGGTCGATCACTTGTTGCAGGGCGTGGGCGAAGGCATCCAGCTGCTCGCGGCGCGCAAAGCTGAACAGAGCCTGTTGCTGATACGGGTCGTGCGCATCGGTGATGTGGTGGTAAAGCAAGCCTTCCTGCAACGGCGCCAGCGGGTAGATTTCCTGCACATTCGCTGCCCCACCAGGGATGCTTGCGACAATGCGGTCGAGGCTGGCTTGATCCAGCTCGGCCAGGGCGAGCAGATCAGGGGTGATATGCGTACAGCCCGGCGGAATTCGATTGCCTGGCACCGCCATTTCAGTACCGCCACACGCCGCTGCCAGCGCCGCCAACGTTGGCTGGCCGAACAGCACCTGCACATCGGCACGCAGGCCGGCCTGGCGCATGCGCTGCACCAGTTGCACCGCCAACAGCGAATGCCCGCCCAACTCGAAGAAATGGTCGTGGCGCCCTACTTGCTGCACGTGCAGCAACTCGGCCCAGATCTGCGCAAGGGTAGCTTCCACACCGGCCTGCGCTGCTTCGAAGCGGCGAGTGACAAAGGCTTCCTGGCTGGGTGCGGGCAAGGCTTTGCGGTCGAGCTTGCCATTGGCGGTCAGGGGCAACGCCTCAAGGCGGACATAGGCCGCCGGCACCATATAGTCAGGTAACGAGGCCTGCAGATGGGCGCGCAGGGTTTGAATCTCGACTGGCTCACGCGGGATAAACCAGGCCAGCAATTGCCCTTGGCGAAACTGCACTACCGCGTCCTTGATCGCCGGGTGGGCGGCCAGGGCCGATTCGATTTCCCCCAGCTCGATGCGTACACCGCGGATTTTTACCTGGTCGTCGTTGCGCCCCAGGTACTCAAGATTGCCGTCCGACAGCCAGCGCGCCAGATCGCCGGTGCGGTACATACGCGCGCCGTTGAAAGGATCGTCCAGGAAGCGTTCGGCATTCAGTTCAGGACGGTTAAGATAACCCCGCGCCACGCCCTTGCCGCCCACATACAACTCCCCCACTGCGCCAATCGGCACCGGGCGTTGTTGCGCATCCAGCAGATAAACCTGGGCGTTGGCGACCGGCGCGCCGATATGCAGCGGCTGGCCCACCTCAACGGCTCCAGAGGTGGCAACCACGGTGGCTTCGGTAGGGCCGTAGTTGTTGATCAGTTCAAATGTCTGCGCCTGGGTGAACGTGCGCAGGCGATCGCCGCCAATCAGCAAGGTGCGCAAGGTGGGATGCCCACGCTGCTGGCTGAAGGCGTATTCGGCCACAGGCGTGGGCAGGAAACACACGTCCAGTGGCTGCGCGCGCCACCAGTCGAGCAACGCATCGATATTTTCCGCGCCGTCGTGCGCCGGTGGCAGGTGCAGCGTTGCACCCACGCATAACGCCGGCCAGACTTCCCAGGCCATGGCATCAAAACCAAAGCCGGCGACGCTGGCGGTATGGCTGCCCGCGTGCAGGTCGAACGCCCGGCAGTGCCAGTCCACCAGGTTCGATACGCTGTGGTGCTCCACCATCACGCCCTTGGGCAAGCCGGTGGAGCCGGAGGTGTAAATCACATAGGCCAGGTTCGACGGCGAGACCGCAACCTCGGGGTTACTGTCGATGTGCGAGGTGACCTGCTCCAGCGCGATCACTGGCACCGTGGAGACAGGCAGGCGCTGGCGCAAATCCTGTTGGGTCAGGATTGCCACAGGCGCACTGTCTTGCAGCAGGTAGTCGAGGCGTTCAGCCGGATGGGCCGGATCCAGAGGCACGTAGCAGGCGCCGGATTTGAGCACTGCCAACAACCCCGCCAACGTGTCCAGCCCGCGTCGGGCCAGCACGGCCACGCGATCATCCGGCTGTACGCCGTGTGCCAATAGTTGATGCGCCAGGGCATTGGCCTGACGGTTGAGGTGGGCGTAGGTCAGCTGATGGCCCTGATACACCGCGGCTATGGCGTCGGGCGTGTGTGCGGCTTGCGCTTCAATCCGCCGGTGCAAGGTTTGCGGCAGTGCGTTGGGCTGCACGGTGGCGTTCCAGTGCAGCAGCCGAGCCTGAGCTTCAGGCGCCAGCATGGAAAACTCACCGACCGGCAACGAGGGGTCTTCCAGCCCTTGCTCCAATAGCCAGGTGAAGCCGCGCGCCATCGCCTGGACTTCGTCGTGCTGGAAGTACGCCTCGTTGTAGACGCAATGCAGCCACGCGCTGTCCTGGTAGCGGTTGCTGCGCAGGTGAATGGCGATCGGCAATGCCTCATGGTGGTTGGACACCTTGATGGCACGCGCCTGCACCTGACCAAAACGCAGGTCATGGTCGTCCTGCTCGAACGACACCGACAGGTCGAACAACTGCCCGCGATCGGTTCGTCGCAGGCCCAGCTCACGGTTCATCTCGCTTAACGGGAAGCGCTGATGGCGGAAATCCTGCTTGAGCTGATCGCGTATGCCGCGCACCAGCTCACCAAAAGGCAACCCTTCGCTGAACTGAAAACGCACCGCACTGACCTGGGCAAACATGCCGACGGTGGCGCGAAAACGCGCGTTGGAGCGGTTGAGAATCGGCAGCCCCACTACCCATTCCTGGCGTTGACTGGTGCGGCTGAAATACACATACATCGCCGCCAGCAACACATGAAAAGCCGACGCCTGGCAGCGGTTGGCGACCTGCTCCATACGGTTGAGCAGCGCCACCGCAAACCCTTCCAGGAAGGTGTTGCTCGACGCCTTGGTGGTTTGCTTCGGCGTCAGCAGTGGCTCGGGCAGTACCTGGAACTTGTCCAGCCAATAGTCGCGGTCACGGGCGCAACGGGCCGAGTGCAGGTAGCGCTGGTCGTTGTCGATAAAGTCGATATAGGACGGTGCGAACGGCTCCACGTGCCGGCCCTGCTCCAGGGCGGTGTACAACTGCGCGAGGGATTGCAGCAACTGGCCGAAGCCCCAGCCGTCGAGAATCAGGTGGTGGGCCTGGGTACCGAGGCGGTAGTGGTCATCATCAAGTTTGACCAGAAAAAACCGCCACAACGGTTCGCCGTGCATGGCATAGGGCCGGGCCATTTGCGCCTGCATCAAGGCTTGCGTCGCCGCGGGTGGATCGGGTAGCACGGAAAAATCATGAACCGCCACCTCCACACTCAGTTCGGGGGCGAATGTTTGCCCAGGCATGCCGTTGGCGTCGGTATGCAGTTGGGTGCGCAACGCATCATGCCGAGCCACCAGCAGGGCGACAGCACGCTGCATGCGTTCGGGCACGACCGGGCCGGCAAAATCCAGATAGCCGCCAATGTTGTACAACGGCGAATCGCCCACGCGCATCTGATCGAGCCAAATGTCCTGTTGGGCGGCAGTGAGGGGGAAGCTGGCCGGCTGGCGGGAGGAATACTGCATAAGATCCTTCTCATGGGGGTCAGGCACTGGCCGCGCAGGGTGGCCCATTACGCCGAATTTGCCGGATTTGAGCATGGGGGGCCGCAGGCGTCTGTCACCCGAAACCCGGACATTCAAATGGATGGAACGGGCTTGGCGGGTCGTTCATTGCTGAAACGATTAAAGCGCTGTAGGAAATTGGCTATACATGGCCGATGCTGGCACTTTGAAATTCTGCAAGGATTTAAACTTTTACCTTAAATATCATCCAGTTAATTAAAACTAAAAATACCTTGCGAGCGTTCGTTGCCGGTTTTATTGACCAGAAACGTCGGAATAATGACGCAGATTTTATGGCAGTTTGTGTCCCGCGTTTCCGCTACATACGTAGGACAATTCCATATGGCTAAATAAAAACTCGAACGCCGAGTCACGTTCAAGCAGTACGGATCGCCCCGCCGCAGCCCGGAGCCTCCGCAGACGGTTTTCGACATCAAGGATGAGATGGCTATGAATCTGACCCGCAGTATTGGCGACACACAGGGCCCGCATTTTTATGCCGAAATGGGCGAGTTGATTTCAAACAGCGGCCATGAACGCTTCGCCGCAGACATGTTGCATCTGGTGGACAAATGGGTGCCGATTCACCTGGTGGACCTCAGCGAATGGACGCTCGATGAGCTGCGCGACCGCGTGCTCGACATCAAGCTGCTGGGCAGCGCCGGGCTGAAAAAGGAGTTGTCTGTACCCCAGACACTGCACCCGTTGAACGACCACCCGCTGATGCGCGAAATGCTGCGCATGCAAGACCCGTTGTTGATCCAGATGAAAGCCAAGGCCAACAGTGCGCACCCGTTGGGCAGTTCGCACCAGTGCAATCTGGTATCGCGCCAGGGGAACCGACGCTGTGTGATTTCGTTCTACCGGCCGCCAACCCAACGTGGGTTTTCCCTGGCTGAGTTGTCGTTTCTCAAGTGCTTGTCGGACACCCTGTTGCCGTTGATGGAGCGGCACGCGCAACTGCTGCGCCAGGTGCCGCACGCCGAGACTGAGCCGGCCCACACCCTGCTGGAACAATCGCAATTGCAGCGCGAGTTCTACAAGCGCCTGGCTCTGAGCGATATCACCCTTTCGGCGCGCGAGCAGGAAGTGTGCCTCGGCCTGCTGACCGGCGGCACCGTGCCGCAGATCGCGGAAAAACTCAGTGTAAAAAACAGCTCGATCGAAACCTACCTCAAGCGCGCCGCCGCCAAGCTGGGCGTGAGCGGTCGGCATGGCCTGGCCAAATGGATGGTGGGCGCCTGATGAACAAACGGATGCTTTGCTGCGTCGGCATGGCGTGGACGCTCAGTGGCTGTTCGCTGATCCCCGAGTATCAGCGGCCAGCGGCGCCGACGCCTGCGCAGTATCCTCAAGGCGGCGTGTACAGCCTGGCGCAGGCCGGCGACCTGACGCAGAATCCGGATTGGCAGCAGCTGTTCCACGACCCTGCGCTGCAACGGTTGATTGCCGATGCCCTGGTCAACAACCGCGACCTGCGGGTGGCCGCCCTGAATGTAGAGGCGTTCCAGGCGCAGTATCGTATACAGCGCGCTGATCTGTTCCCGGCGATCTCCGCCAGCGGTGCCGGCAAGCGTCAGAAATTACCAGGTAACGTGACAGGCACCGGCAAATCGGCGATCACCTCCAACTATTCCGCCACCTTGGGCCTGAGCGCTTATGAGCTGGACCTGTTCGGCCGCGTGCGCAGCCTCAGCGAACAGGCGTTGCTGACTTACCTGGGCACCGAAGAAGCCCGGCGCAGTGCGCAATTGAGCCTGGTGGCGAACGTGGCCAACGCCTACCTGACCTGGCGCGCCGATCAGGAACTACTGGCCCTGGCCGAGCAAACCCTGGTGGCCAACGACCATAGCTGGCAACTGACCAGCCGCAGCAAAAACGCAGGCAAAGCTTCGGCGCTGGAGGTGGTGCAAGCCCGTACCGCAGTGGAAAGCACCCGCGCCAGCGTCGCTCGCTATGAACGCCAGGTCGCCCAGGACCTTAACAACCTCGTGCTGCTGGTGGGCGGCCCGGTGGATGAGCATCTGCCCGCTCGCCCGCTGGCCGATGATCTGGTCGCCCGCGTCCCCGCCGGGTTGCCCTCCGACCTGCTGCAACGCCGCCCGGATATCCTCCAGGCCGAATACCAGTTGCAGGCGGCCAACGCCAATATCGGCGCCGCCCGTGCTGCGTTCTTTCCGTCCGTGACCCTCACGGCCAATGCCGGCAGCACCAGCAAGGAGCTGTCGGGGCTGTTCAAGGGCGGCGCGGGCACCTGGACCTTCCAGCCGCAAATCAACCTGCCGATCTTCAACGCCGGCAGCCTGCGTGCCAGCCTCGATTACGCCAAGTTGCAGAAGGACATCACGGTGGCCCAGTACGAAAAGTCCATCCAGAGCGCCTTCCAGGAAGTCGCCGACGGCCTTGCCGCTCGCCAGACCTTCAACGACCAACTGGATGCGCAACGGGATTTCGTTGCCGCCAACCAGAACTATTACGACCTGGCCCAGCACCGCTACCGCAGCGGCGTGGACAGCAACCTGACGTTCCTCGATGCGCAGCGTGCGTTGTTCAGCTCGCAACAGGCGTTGATCGTGGACAGGCTGGCGCAGCTGGTGGCGGAGGTGAACCTGTATACGGCGTTGGGTGGGGCGTGGCGCGTCAACGCAACGCCGACTGCCGCAACCGATACTCCCCCGGCGTCATCTGCGCATACCGCAGGAAAAACCGGCTGAAATACGCCGGGTCCTTGAACCCCAGCTGGTAGCAGATTTCATTTGCAGAACTGCCGGTAAACAACAGCAGGCGTTTGGCCTCTTGCATCAGGCGTTCAAGAATCAGGCGCTTGGAGGGCAGGTCGGCGATGCGTCGGCATACCTCATTGAGGCGTGCCTGGGTCACGCCGATGGCCTGGGCATAACGCGCCAGCGGCCAATGCTCCAGGTAATGGGCTTCGATCAGTTCGTTGAAGCGGTGAAAAATCCGCAGGTCTTCATGGGCCGTCGGCCGTGCCGGCAGGGCGTGGGCGCACAGGCGCAGCAGGCGGATCATGATCAGGCGCGTCAGGCTGTCGAGGGCGGCCGCGCGCCCTGCCCGTTCGGCGTTGATCTCGCCGCACAGTTCTTCGAAAAGCTGGTCCAGCCCTTCGGCGTCGGCACCCAGCGCGACACACGCAGCCCCGGAGGCGAGGCTGGGGTCGGCGTCGATCAAGCCCCACACCAGTTGCTGGCGCACCGTCAGCACATGCCCGTCGGCATCGGCTTCGGTGACGAAGGCGTGGGCCACCGTGGGCGGCGTGAGAAAAAACATCGGCCCTGCTTCGACGTACTGGCGGTCGTCCAGATACACCCGCACCGCGCCACTCTTGACGTAATGCACCTGGAAAAACCGGTCATGGCGATGCACGGCCATATTGCGCCCGAAAAAACCTGCCAGGTTGCCCAGCTTGTCGTAATGCACCTCGGCGTCGCTGTAACGCTGGTCGTAGACCTGCCCGAGGTTGATGTTGGGAATCGGCTGCACGTCGCCCTCTTCTTGTTGTTGTGATGCCATCGGAGTGTGCCACGCTTGACGGTAGTTAACATATTAATTATAACGTTAACAACTTAACGAACTGCCTATGCAGCCGTCGTCACCGCCAGGAGAAACGCATGAGCCGTACCCTGCATGATGTTGCCAGCGGCACCCTGTTCGGCGTTGCGCTGAACTACCAGGGCCTGCTGGACCAACATCTCGCCGCCTTCGCGCAGGCGCCCTACCAGAAGCCGCCAACCAAGCCGGTGTTGTTCATCAAGACGCCCAACACCCGCAATGCCCATGGCGGCGTGGTGCTGCAGGCTGCAGGCGAGCGCCTGCAACCGGGCCCGGCGCTGGGCGTGGTGATCGGCCAACGCGCCAGCCGCGTCAGCCTGGACAATGCCATGGCCCATGTGGCCGGGTATGTGGTGGTCAACGAATTCAGCCTGCCGGAAGACAGCTACTACCGCCCTGCCGTCAAAGCCAAATGCCGCGATGGGTTTTGCGCCTTGGGCCCGCAAGTGATTGCGCGGGATCAAGTGGCCAACCCCAACGAGCTGGCCCTCAAGCTCTTCGTCAATGGCGAGCTGCGCCAGCAAAACTCCACCGCCCGTTGGGTGCGCGATATCCCGCAATTGATCGCCGAGATCAGCGAGTTCATGACCCTGCACCCCGGTGATGTGCTGATCACCGGTACACCGGAGGGCCGCGTGGATGTGCAGCCGGGTGATCGCGTTGAAGTTGAAATCACTGGCGTCGGCCGCCTGCTCAATATCGTTCAGGCGGAGGCACTGGCATGAAGCGCGCACGTATCCGTTTTGAAGGTCAGATCCATGCCGTGCAGGTAGACGACGATCACAGCGTGCGCCTCAGCGATGGCCGGCGGCTTGCCGAAGATCAGGTGCAATGGCTGCCGCCCGCCACCGGCAATATGTTCGCCCTGGGCTTGAACTACGCCGATCACGCCGCCGAACTGGCCTTCACACCGCCGACCGAACCGCTGGCCTTTATCAAGTCGGTCGGCACCTACACCGGTCACCGCCAGGTCACCTGGCGCCCAGACAACGTCGCCTACATGCACTACGAGTGCGAGCTGGTGGCGGTGATCGGCAAGACCGCGCGCAACGTCAAGCGCGCCGACGCCCTGGATTACCTGGCCGGTTACACGGTGTGCAACGACTACGCGATCCGCGACTACCTGGAAAACTACTACCGCCCCAACCTGCGGGTTAAAAACCGCGACGCCACCACCCCGGTGGGCCCCTGGATCGTCGACGTGGCCGATGTGCCCGACCCAGGCAACCTGAAGTTGCGCACCTGGATCAACGGCGAGCTGCGCCAGGAAGGCAGCACCCAAGACATGATTTTCGATATCCCCTACCTCATCGAATACCTGTCCAGCTTCATGACCCTGCAACCCGGCGACATGATCGCCACCGGTACGCCCGAGGGCCTGGCCGATGTGGTGCCGGGGGATGAAGTGGTGGTGGAAGTCGAAGGTGTAGGCCGCCTGGTCAACCGTATTGTCAGTGAGGCGGCGTTTTTTTCCGCCGTCAACGAGGCTTGAACAACATGATCAAACACTGGATCAACGGCCGTGAGGTCGAGAGCAAAGACGTATTCATCAACTACAACCCGGCCACCGGCGAGGCCATCGGCGAAGTCGCCAGCGGTGGTGCCGATGAAGTCGCACAAGCCGTGGCGGCGGCCAAGGAGGCGTTTCCCAAGTGGGCCAACACCCCGGCCAGGGAGCGCGCACGCTTGATGCGCAAGCTCGGCGAATTGATTGAGCAGAATGTGCCACGCCTGGCCGAACTGGAAACCCTCGACACCGGCTTGCCGATCCACCAGACCAAAAACGTGCTGATCCCACGGGCCTCGCACAACTTCGACTTTTTCGCCGAAGTCTGCACCCGCATGGACGGCCACAGTTATCCGGTGGATGACCAGATGCTCAACTACACCCTGTACCAGCCGGTAGGCGTGTGCGGGTTGGTGTCGCCATGGAACGTGCCGTTCATGACCGCCACCTGGAAGACCGCGCCGTGCCTGGCGCTGGGCAATACCGCTGTATTGAAAATGTCGGAGCTGTCGCCACTGACCGCCAATGAACTGGGACGCCTGGCGGTGGAAGCCGGGATCCCCAACGGCGTGCTCAATGTGATCCAGGGCTACGGCGCGACCGCTGGTGATGCACTGGTACGCCATCCGGATGTACGGGCGATTTCCTTTACCGGCGGCACTGCCACCGGCAAGAAAATCATGCAGACCGCGGGCCTTAAAAAGTACTCCATGGAGCTGGGCGGCAAGTCGCCGGTGCTGATTTTTGAAGACGCCGACCTGGAGCGCGCCCTCGACGCCGCACTGTTCACGATCTTCTCCCTGAACGGCGAGCGGTGCACCGCCGGTAGCCGTATCTTTATTCAGGAAAGTGTCTACCCGCAATTTGTCGCCGAGTTCGCGGCGCGGGCCAAGCGCCTGATCGTGGGCGACCCGCAGGACCCCAAGACCCAGGTCGGCTCGATGATCACCCAGGCCCATTACGACAAGGTCACCGGCTACATCAAGATCGGTCTGGAGGAAGGCGCCACACTGCTGGCCGGCGGCCTGGAGCGCCCGGCCAACTTGCCGGCGCACCTGAGCCGCGGCCAGTTTATCCAGCCGACGGTGTTTGCCGATGTGAACAACCGGATGCGCATCGCCCAGGAAGAAATCTTTGGTCCGGTGGTGTGCCTCATCCCGTTCAAGGACGAAGCCGAAGCGCTGCAACTGGCCAACGACACCGAATACGGGCTGGCGTCCTATATCTGGACCCAGGACATCGGCAAGGCTCATCGGCTGGCGCGCGGTATTGAGGCGGGCATGGTATTTATCAACAGCCAGAACGTGCGCGATTTGCGTCAGCCCTTTGGCGGGGTGAAAGGCTCGGGCACCGGGCGCGAGGGTGGCCAGTACAGCTTTGAAGTGTTTGCCGAGATCAAGAACGTGTGTATTTCCATGGGCAGTCATCACATTCCGCGCTGGGGTGTGTAGCCCAGGATCAAACAAGCCTCCTGTGGGAGCCGGGCTTGCCCGCGATGCAGACACCGCAGTCCTTCAGCCTTACCGAGTCGATGCAATCGCAGGCAAGCCAGCTCCCACAGGGACCTCACAAGCCTTACAAGAATAATTATTCAGGAGAATCATCATGGGCGAAGTGGTTCTGGCAGCGAAGATCTGCCACGTACCGTCGATGTACCTGTCGGAACTGCCCGGCAAACATCACGGCTGTCGCGAAGCGGCGATTGCCGGGCACAAGGAAATCGGCCGGCGCGCCCGCGAACTGGGGGCCAATACCGCCGTGGTGTTCGACGTGCACTGGCTGGTCAACAGCGGTTATCACGTCAACTGTGGCGAGCAGTTCCAGGGCACCTACACCAGCAACGAGCTGCCGCACTTCATCAAGAACATGGATTACGCCTACCCCGGCTGCCCCGAGTTGGGCGAGCTGATCGCCGCCGAAGCCAACCTGGCCGGCGTGCGCAGCATGGCCCATAACATCCCGAGCCTGGAGCTGGAATACGGCACGCTGGTGCCCATGCGCTACATGCACATGGGAGTGCCCGAGGATCAAAAACTCAAGGTGATTTCCATCGCTGCCTGGTGCGCCTGGCATCGCCTGGAAGACAGCTTTGCCTTCGGCGCCGCTGTGCGCCGGGCGATCGAAAAGAGTGACCGAAAAGTGCTGGTGCTGGCCTCCGGCTCACTGTCCCATCGGTTCTCGGATGACCGCCAGGCTGAAGCGAATATCCACAACTGGACCCGCGAATTCGATAAGCAAATGGACCTGCATGTGGTGGACATGTGGAAGCAAGGCCGCTTCAAAGAGTTCTGCGCGATGCTGCCGGACTACGCCGAACACTGCTTTGGCGAAGGCAAGATGCACGACACCGCTATGCTCCTGGGCCTGCTGGGTGGGCCGGACTATGCCCAGCCGGCCGAGATCATCACGCCGCCGTTCGGCAGTTCGGGCACTGGCCAGATCAACGCGATTTTCCCGCTGTAGCTTTGGGAGAAACCTATGCCGCACTTTATCGCTGAGTACACCGACAACCTTGAACCTCAGGCCGATTTGCCTGGCCTGTTTGAAAAAATCCACCGCGTGCTGGGCGACAGTGGCGTGTTTCCGTTGGGCGGCATCCGTAGCCGTGGTGTGCGCCTGGACACCTGGCGCATGGCCGACGGCAAGCATGACTACGCCTTCGTGCACATGACCCTCAAGGTCGGCCACGGCCGCGACCTGGCCACGCGCCAGGCGGTGGCCGAAGCCGTGTTCGCGGTGATCACCGCGCACTTCGCCCAATTGCAGGCGCAGCGGTTGTTGGCGCTGTCGTTCGAGATGGTCGAGTTGCACCCACAGCTCAACTTCAAGCAGAACAATGTGCATGCGTTCCTGAATAACGCGGCGGGATAAAAACCTGCCCTCCCCTCACGGCCACTCAGACAAAAAGTACAACATCATGAGCACAGCCCACTCCACTGCAAGCCTGCGGCTTGCCGAGCACGACCGCACCCATCGTTTGGTGACCTGGCGCCTGATGCCCTTGTTGCTGGTGTGTTACCTGTTCGCCCACCTGGACCGTATCAACATCGGCTTCGCCAAGATGCAGATGAGCCACGACCTGCAGTTCAGCGACACGGTGTACGGCTTTGGCGCCGGGCTGTTTTTCATTGCCTACGCGCTGTTTGGCGTGCCCAGCAACATGGCCCTGGACCGGGTCGGGCCACGGCGCTGGATCGCCTGCCTGATGGTGGTGTGGGGCCTGCTCTCCACCGGCATGTTGTGGGTGGAAAGTGCTAGGGGCTTCTACGTGCTGCGCTTTTTGCTGGGGGTGGCCGAGGCCGGGTTTTTCCCGGGGATTCTGGTGTTTCTGAATCGCTGGTACCCGGCGCGGCGACGCGCCCAGGTCACCGCCTTGTTTGCCATCGCAGTGCCCATGGCCGGGGTGTTGGGCGGGCCGATTTCCGGGGCGATCCTGGAGAACTTCCACGACGTGGGCAGCCTGCGCGGCTGGCAATGGATGTTCCTGATCGAAGGTGCGCCCGTGGTGCTGCTGGGGCTGGTGGTGCTCAAGTGCTTGCCGGACAGTTTCGAAGTGGTGCACTGGTTGAGCAGCGAACAAAAACAGCAACTGCGCACCCAGTTGAGCAACGAAGAACAGCGCAAGACCATCACCTCGTTCAGCGGCATCCTGCGAGATCCGCAAGTGTGGCTGCTGGTGGCCGTGTACTTTGCGGTGATGCTGGCGGTCAACACCCTGGCCTTCTGGATGCCAAGCCTGATCCACGGCGCCGGTATCGGCCGCGACAGCCAGGTCGGCTTGCTCAGCGCCGTGCCGTACCTGGCCGGTTGCTTCTTCATGCTCGGCTGTGGGCGCTCGTCCGATCGCCACCGCGAGCGTCGCTGGCATTTATGCGTGCCCCTGCTGATGGCCGCTGTCGGCATTGCCGTCGCGGGCCTGGCGCCCGGCAATGCGCTGCTGGTGATGAGCGGGTTGGTGGTCGCCGGCATGGGCGCCAGCGCGGCGCTGCCGATGTTCTGGCAACTGCCGCCGGCGTTTCTTTCCAACACCACTCAAGCCGCAGGCATCGCCATGATCAGCTCGTTCGGCAGCATCGCCGCGTTCCTCGCCCCCTACCTGATCGGCTGGATGCGCGACGCCACCCAGAGCGCCAGCCTGGCCCTGTACGTACTCGCCCTGTTTATCGCCCTCGGTGGCCTGCTGGTGCTGCGCACTCAGGCCGCCATCGTCAACCCACACTAGAGACCGTTGCCATGCTCGACTCCCAGCAAATCCTCGCGGCCGCCGCCCACCTGGACCGCGCCGAACGCAGCCGCGAACAGGTACGTCAGTTTTCCCTCGACTACCCCGGCATCACCCTCGAGGATGCGTACGCCATCCAGCGCGAATGGGTTGCGCAAAAGATCAAGAACGGGCGCACGCTCAAGGGCCACAAGATCGGCCTCACTTCACGAGCCATGCAGGTTTCTTCGAACATCACCGAGCCCGATTACGGCGCCCTGCTCGATGACATGTTTTTCGACGAAGGCAGTGATATTCCCTTCGAACGCTTCATCGTGCCGCGTGTGGAAGTGGAACTGGCGTTCATCCTTGGCAAGCCGCTCAAGGGCCCGAACTGCACGGTGTTCGACGTGCTCGACGCGACCGAATGGGTGATCCCGGCGCTGGAAATCATCGACGCACGCATCCAGCAGGTCGACCCACAGACCAACGCCACCCGCAAGGTGTTCGACACCATCTCCGACAACGCCGCCAATGCCGGCGTGGTACTCGGTGGCCGGGCTGTGCGCCCCACCGAGATCGACCTGCGCAAAGTGCCGGCGGTGCTGTATCGCAATGGCGTGATCGAAGAGTCCGGCGTCTCGGCGGCAGTGCTCAACCACCCGGCCAAGGGCGTGGCGTGGTTGGCCAACAAGCTGGCGGCGCATGACGTCACCTTACTGCCTGGCCAGGTGATTCTCGGCGGCTCGTTTACCCGCCCGGTGGCGGCCCGCCCCGGGGATACCTTCCACGTCGACTACGACCTGCTCGGTTCGATCGCCTGTCGCTTCGTCTGAACACTGGAGGATTGTCATGGACATGCCTGTCAACCGCTTCAAACAACGCCTGCACAACGGCGAGGTGCAGATCGGCCTGTGGCTTGGCCTCGCCAATGCCTATAGCGCCGAGTTGGCCGCCAATGCCGGTTTCGACTGGCTGTTGATCGACGGCGAACATGCGCCCAACCACCTGCAGGGGATGCTTGCGCAATTGCAGGCCATCGCGCCCTACCCCAGCCAGGCGCTGATTCGCCCCGTGGTCGGCGACACGGCATTGATCAAGCAACTGCTGGATATCGGCGCGCAGACGCTGCTGGTGCCCATGGTCGAAAGCGCTGCCCAGGCCCAAGAACTGGTGCGCGCCCTGCGCTACCCACCCCAGGGTATTCGCGGCGTCGGCAGTGCCCTGGCCCGTGCTTCGCGCTGGAACAGCATCACCGACTACCTCGACCAGGCCGATGCGCAGATGTGCCTGCTGGTGCAGATTGAAAACCGCGAGGGCCTGGCCAATCTGGACGCTATCACCGCCGTCGAAGGGGTGGACGGTGTGTTCATCGGCCCGGCGGACTTGAGTGCGGCCATGGGGCATCGCGGTAACCCCGGGCATCCTGAAGTGCAGGCGGCGATTGAAGACGCCATTGTGCGCATCGTTCAAGCGGGCAAGGCGGCGGGGATTCTCAGTGCGGATGAACGCCTGGCGCGGCGCTATATCGAACTGGGCGCAACGTTCGTGGCGGTGGGGGTGGATACCACGGTGTTGATGCGCGGGTTGCAAAGCCTGGCCGGGAAGTTCAAAGACGTACCGGTGGCTGCCAATACCGGTGGTGTCTACTGAGATCCAATGTGGGAGCTGGCTTGCCTGCGATAGCGGTGTATCAGCGACAAATAAGCCAGCTGACCCGACGCTATCGCAGGCAAGCCAGCTCCCACAGTTGACCGGCGGTGGTTCAGTCATTAGTTCAGCGCTTGATGTTCTTCAAGTCATCCAGCAACCCCAGCAAGGTCTGGAATTTCTCTTCGCCAAGCTGATCCTGCAAACGCTGGTAATTGGCCTCCATGCACTGGCTCATGGACTCGAAACTCGCCTTGCCCTTGTCCGCCAAAGTAATGAGCACCCGGCGCTGGTCCTGTTCGGCCTTGCGTCGGTGCACCATGCCGGCAGCTTCCATGCGCACCAGCACGCCGGTCATGCTCGGCTTTAGGATGCACGCCAGTTCCGCCAGTTGGTAAATCTCCAGCTCACCGTGCTGTTCGAGGATGCGGATGATGCGCCATTGCTGTTCGGTCAGGCCGTGTTCATTCAGGGACGGGCGGAAAAAACTCATCGCGGCCTCACGCGCTTGCAGCAAGGCCAGGGTCAGGGATTGTCGAGGTTTGGACATAGGATCAGGGTCACGAAGTATTTAGTTAATAATTTAACGAAACTCTAACATTCCCCGCCAGCGAGCGCGCTATAACTTGTGTGTGCCCTCGCCCGTGGCGCGCTGAATCAAAAACCCGGGCACGCAGGATCAAGACTTCCAGCCCGTCAGGGGCCCTAATGGAGGCATCCGCTTCAGCGCCTTCCTTCACTTTTTCAGGCTGCGCCATGATCAATATCGAAACCCCCACCTATTACACCGCCACCAAGAAATACAACCTCAGTTTCCCCACCCTGGAGCAAGACATCGACGCGGATGTCGTGGTGATCGGTGGCGGCTTTTCAGGGATCAACACCGCGCTGGAACTGGCGGAAAAAGGCATCACCAATATCGTGGTGCTTGAAGCGCGCTACCTGGGCTTTGGTGGCACCGGCCGCAACGGCGGGCAGATCATGGCGGGCATCGGCCATGACCTGGAGAAGATCAAGAAGGACGTGGGCGAAGACGGGCTGCGCCAGGTGTTCGAGATCAGCGACCTGGGCGCCGATATCATCAAGAACCGCATCGCCAAGTACAACATCGATGCCGATTTCTGCCACGGCTACGGCTATATGGGCTTCAACGCCCGCCAGGAAAAAACTCTGCGCGCCTGGGAGAAGGACTTCAAGTCGGTCAACAGTCAGCATGAAATCCGCTTTCTCGGCGGCTCGGATGTGCAGCAGATCATCGGTTCCAACGCCTACACCAGTGCGCTGCTGCACATGGGCGGCGGGCATGTGCATTCGCTGAACCTGCTGTTGGGCGAGGCCACCGCGCTGGCCGGCCATGGGGTAAAGATCTTTGAGAACAGCCCGGCCCTGGAGGTCAGCTACGGCGAACGCATCACCGTGCGCACCGGGCGCGGTTCGGTACGCGCCGGCAAGTTGCTGTGGGCCTGTGACAGCTTTCTCAACAAACTCGAACCGGAACTGCACCGCTCGACCATCAACACCTACGCTTTCCAGATGATGACCGAGCCGTTGTCCGAAGAACTGATCCAGCGCATCAGCCCGATCCGTGGCGCCTACAGCGATATCCGCCCGGTGATCGACTACTACCGCGTAACCAATGAAAACCGCCTGCTGTTCGGCGCCGCGACGCCTTTGGTCGAGCATATTCCCGGCGACCTGAAAGCCTGGAACCGCCACCTGATGCTGAAGATTTTCCCCTACCTCAAGGACGTGAAAATCGACCTGGCCTGGGGCGGCCCGATGGCGTGCAGCCCGAATCTGTTCCCGCAGATCGGCACCTTGCCGGGGCGCAGCAATGCGTTTTTCGTGCAGGGCTATTCAGGCTTTGGCGTCACGCCCAGCCACATCATCTGCAAGGTCCTGGCCGAAGGCATGAGCGAAGGCTCGGCGCGCTATGACCTGGTCAGCTCGATCCGCCGCCCGACCATCATCGGCAAGGACGCAATTCGCCCTCTGCTGCTGACGGCGGGCAAATCCTGGCACCAATTGTCCGGCTACTGGAACGGGCGTCGTTGATTCGCTTTTTTCACTCATCAGGAACCACTGCCATGACCCTCACCACCGTCAAACATAACGTCCAGCTGTCGGAACTCGATGCCTGGGGCACCGTGGCCGACCTCGGCTCACAGATCCTTGAAGGCGAGGTGCGCGCCTTCGGCAAGATGACATTCGGCGCGCCTACCGATGCGGTCAGCAGCGCCTATTTCGGCACCACCCGGGGCAAGTTCCGCATGGTCTACCCGTTCGCCGAACAAGCTACCGTGGTCACCGGCGAGGTGATACTCACCGATGAGTCCACCGGCCAGTCCAACCGCTACAAGGCCGGTGACAGCTGGTTTGTGACCAAGGGCACGCCGGTGCTGTGGGAAGTGGTCAGCGAGAGTTTCGTCAAACACTACTTCGCCGTCGTTTAAGGAGCCTTGCCATGAGCACTTCTTCTGACTGGATCACCGTGGGCGCCCTGGCCGACGGCTTTGCACCCGAGGCGTTCATCCTGCCGAACCTCGCCGACCTGGCCGGCCAGACCTTCACCTTGCACTTCGCCAATGGCTGGCAGATCGAACACCGTTTCGAGCAGGAGCGCCTGGCCTGGCACGCTGCCGATGGTCACTCCAGCGGCAGCGCAGCCTACCGCGCCAGTTCGATTCGCCCGGGTCTGTACCTGGTGGATTTCATCAAGCACGAGGCCGGGCAAAGCTGGTCGATCAGCCTGGTGCTGGACACGCCGAATGCGTCGTTTACCGCCGTGATTGGCCGTCTGCCGGATCAGGCAGAGACCCATGAAGGGCTCTATCACCGCGCCCTGGCCGGCAAGCCGCTGACCTCGGTGCACGCCGACTTCCTCCACGGCAGCCTCGACCGGCCCTGGCAGGACGGCCACTGCCTGCACGCGCCGACCGACGAGCTGGTGGGCCTGCGCAACCAGTATCGCTATAGCCCCAGCGAGGTCTACGAGCACATCTACCTCAACCCGCAATTCTACGCCTGGCAATGCCTTGAGGGTGTGGAGAAAGGCTTGTGCGACACCGACCGCTGCCATTACTACAAGATCGCCGAGCAGCTGTACCTGTTCGTCTGGCAGGAGAAGATCGTGCCCACCCTCGGCCTGGTGCTGATCGACCTGCAACAACACCGCAGCGACGGCAAAATCTTCGGCTACGCGGGGGCATCCTTCGACGCGCTGTCGAACTTCCCGATCAGTTCCTATTGCCAGGTGCTCAACCGCACGGAGTACCCCCGTGACTGAGCCGCGCACGGTGGTGATCACCGGGGCCGGCACCGGCATCGGCGCCGCTTGTGCCCGGCTGTACGCGCAGGAAGGCGCACGGCTGGTACTGATCGGCCGGCGCCGCGAGCCACTGGAACAGGTGGCGCAGGCCAGCGGCGGCCTGATCCTGGTGGGCGATGCCGCCTGCCCCGACACCTGGGATGGTTTTATCCGCGAGATTCACGCCCACTACGGGCGTATCGATGTGCTGCTGGCGTGTGCCGGCGGTCATGGCCTGGGCAGCGCGACCCAGACCAGCCCGTCTACGTGGGAAGCGGCGCTGCGCAGTAATCTGGACAGCGCGTTCTACAGTGCCCGCGCCTGCCTGCCGCTGTTGCAGGAAAGCGCCGGCAGTGTCGTGCTGATCGGCTCCATCGCCTCGCTCGCGGCGGGACCCGAGGTGTGCGGCTACACCACGGCCAAACATGCGTTGCTCGGGCTCAATCGCTCGCTGGCACGGGACTACGGCCCCCACGGCGTGCGCGTGAACGCGGTGTGCCCGGGCTGGGTGCACACGCCGATGGCCGATGCCGAGATGCAGCCGTTGATGGAAGCGTACGGCGACACCTTGCAGCAGGCGTACGAGCGCGTGTGTGCCGATGTGCCGCTGCGCCGCGCCGCCCGGGCCGAAGAGATCGCCAAGGTATGCCGCTTCCTGGCCAGCGACGACGCATCGATCATTACCGGGGCGACCTTGTTGGCGGACGGCGGGTCCAGCATCGTCGACGTGCCGACTCTGGCGTTTACGCGCCTGGAGCCTGCCCATGCCCAATGACCTGGATTTCAGCGGCCAAGTCGTGCTGGTCACCGGCGGCGCCCAAGGGATTGGCCTGGGCATCGTCCAAGCCTTTGCCCAACGCGGTGCGCGGGTGGTGATTGCTGATCGCCTGCTTGAACAAGCTGAAAGGGTGGCCGCTGGGTTGTGCGCGCAGGGCTATCAGGTCGAGGCCGTGGGCGTTGACCTGGCGCAAGCCGAGGCGGTATTCGCCTGCGTTCAAGGGTTGGCGCAACTGGATATTGTGGTGCACAACGCTGGCTATTTCCCGCTGACCGCGTTCGCTGACATCACCCCGGCGATCTTGCAACGCACCTTGGCGGTGAACCTCTCGGCGCTGTTCTGGCTGACCCAGGCGGCGTTACCGATGTTTCGTGAGCAAGGCCGGGGTTGCGTGCTGGTGACGTCTTCGGTCACCGGCAACCGGGTGGGTTATCCGGGGCTGAGCCACTATGCGGCGTCAAAGGCTGGGGTGAATGGGTTTATCCGCAACGCGGCGTTGGAACTGGCGCCGTTGAATGTGCGGGTCAATGGCGTGGAACCGGGCATGATCGCCACGCCGGCGATGAGCAACCTGGGCGATGCCGCGCTGAATGAGAGCATCGCCAGCCGTGTGCCACTGGGGCGTTTGGGCGCGGCTGCGGATATTGCCGGCGCGATGCTGTTTCTGGCTTCTGACCTGGCTGGCTATATCACCGGGCAGACCTTGGTGGTCGATGGTGGCTCCACCCTGCCCGAATAACGGGGACCCATGTGGGAGGGGGCTTGCTCCCGATAGCGATGGTTCAGTCAAATATCCAATGGCTGACACACTGCTATCGGGAGCAAGTCGAATCGTCGCACCGCCCCTCCCACATTGGATCTCCTGCAGCCTGAAGGATCTGTTTATGCCCCCACCGCCTGCAACCGGCTGGAGCGAAAATCCTTGGGCGACACCTCGAACTGCTTCTTGAACGAACGGCTGAAGTGCGCCGAGTCGGTAAAGCCCCACTTGTAGGCAATCGAGGTGATCGACTCGCTACGCAGGAAGGGGTTGGTCAAGTCGTCCGCACTGCGCTTGAGCCGTGCGCGCTGGATGTAGCGGCAGACGCTGTCGTCCTGCTCCTCGAACAAACGGTACAGGTGCCGCACCGAGATATTCAGGCGGTTGGCCAGGCCAATCGGGCTCAGGCCAGGCTGGCCCAACGACTCATCAATGACCTTTTGCACATAGCTGCGCAGATTATTGCCCTGCAACGCAGCAACGCCCTCGCGGCACTCATCGCCCTGCTCCAGCGCCGAGCCCAGCAGCGACACAAAGGCCGCCTGCAGCGCGTCCACTTGCGTGGCGTCGTCATCAGTGTCGTCCTTGCACAGCTGATCCATCAACACATGCAACATACGCCCACAGGCTTTGGTCGAGGAGATCTTGCCGAACGCCAGCGCCTGGCCGCCCAGGTGCTTGCACACCTCGGTGCGCGGCAACGACAGCGAGGCATGTTCGATCAAACCAAAGGGGGTGATTTCGATCGAGCCCACCGAGTCCATCAACAGCATCTCGCCGGGGGCCAGCTGCACGGTATGCTCGTTTTGGGTGATCTGCGAATAGCCGCTGCGCTGGCTGACCAGGAAGCACTCCTGGTCATTGTCGTGATCGGCGTGGTGCGTCGGGCGTTTGATCAGCCCGGCATTGGTGCGCAGGATGGCCAAGCCACGAGGCAAGTTGTGGATCTCGCCAATAAACAGCGAACGGTTGAAGGCCAGTTCGGTATCGAAGTGGCCGCACGCGGCGCGCAGTTCGCGGTTCCAGCTGTCGAGCCCGTCGGGTGCATGCTGTGGGATGCTCATGGGGGTGTCTCCGCAGTGGCGTTCTTTTTGTTGTTCTGATGCAATAGTTAACATGTTATCTATATGCACGCAACAACAACCTGTTTGCCCTTTGCAGAAGCACTAATGATGCCAATCACAGCGTCGACAGCGCCCGCTTGATACCCGCCAACGCCGCCAGTAAATGGTTGCGTTGCTCAGGGCTTACAGCAATGTAACGCCGAAACGCAGGCATCCGATTGACCACCTCACTCCCGCCCATATGCTCCAGGCGCACACACCATTGCCGGTCCTTGAGATCAATGCGCAGGCGCTTGAAATCCAGCGGCATCAGCGCCTGGAACAACCCGCTGTCGGCCAGCAAGCGCGCCTGTAGCTCACACGCCAGAGCCTGGCTGCCGGAGCGCCGGCGCAAGCGGATACCGTTGCGCCGAATAGCGCCGCCATGGTGCACCTCGAAGCTGCCAGCGCCACTCGCTGAAGCCGGTACGCGCAGGACGCACTCGGTCAGCACCAGGTGCATCAACAACTGCGACTCGGTGCGCTCGACAATCTCGAAGTTCACACCGTCCACTTCAAGCGTCGCCAGGCCCAGATCACGCCGCAAGCGCGCCAGGGTCACCCCAGGTCGATAACCGCTCGGTGCACGGTCTGCGCTGAACAGCTCACACAGTTTTTGCCGCAAAGTCGTTATAACCATCATGGGCAGGCCCCGGTTCATGACTGAATTCCTTGGCCAACACCTCCTCGACGCAGGCTGGCTTGAAGGGGTTGACCTTCTGCACCACCAGGGTCCAGAACAACGCATAGGTGGCGGTCACGCCGAGCATCACCCCAAACGGCACATAAATGTCGGCCGGGTTCATGCCGGGCGGGGTGATAAACCACATGCCCAGCAGGATGCCGATGCTGGAGACGATCTGCGGCAGCGGGAACCACGGCGAGCGATAGGCCCTGGGCAGGTCCGGACGGCGAATGCGCAGGATCACCACCGACAGCGTCACCAATAGGTAAGCAAAACTCCACGCGCACACCGCCGCCAGCACCAGGTGCATGATGTTGTCGGTATTGCCGCCCAGGTACAGCGCGTGCAGGCACGGGATCAGCATCGCCACCAGAATGCACAGCAACGGCGTCTTGAAGCGCGGGTGCAGGTAGGTGAACACCTTCGGCAACGCGCCATCCACCGCCATGCCGTAGAGGATACGCGGCACACCGGCCATCAAGGTATTGATGGTCGCAGCACCGGCGAAGAGAAAACCGATACCCAGCCACAGCGGCCCGATCTGCCCCATCACCTGTTCAGCGAACCGTGGGATAGCCATGGGTGTGTCCAACAGGTGCACGCCGGAGGCGGCGTCGAGCACCACGTTTTCCACCTGGCGCTTCATCGCGGCGCCATAGATAAACATGCACGTCGCCACGCCCATCAGCCCGAGCATCATCGCCCGTGGCATCACCTTGGCCGACTGGCGCAGGTCCGGCGCCAGCGGGGTGACGAACTCGCAGCCGACGAACATGAACATCGCCATGCCCACCAGCGACAGCACGGTGACCAGGTCGGTGCCCACCAGTGATTCCCCGAACCAGCCATCCAACTGCACCGCTGGCGCGGCGATCAGGCCCAGCACACCGAACACCATCAGGGTGGTCCACATGCCGAACGTGAGGATAATCTCTGCGCGGCCAAAGGCGCTGACCCCGAAAGCATTCAGCACCCCGAACACCAGCACGAACCCCACGCCCAGCAACCACGAGCCGCCGGCCGATTCTGCCAGGGTATTGAGGTGTTCGAAGTTCACCAGCGCCATGACCCCGGCGAGGATGGTTTCGGCGGTGCCGGCGAACACATGCACGATCAGATACGCCGACAGGGTGCCGGTGATCGCGAAGAACCGGCCCATGCCGCAATTGATGTAGTCGTACACCGAACCGGTGGTGGGCAGCATCGACGCGGCCTCGGCGAAGGTGGTCGCCTGGGCCAGCATCATCACCACGGCGATCAGCATTGCCAGGGCAAACGCACTTCCGCCGATGCCGAAGCCCATGGTGGCGGTAAGAATCACCGGGCTGGCCATGATCAGGCCAATGGTGCTGGCCAACGCGGTGGGGAAACCTACCGTGCCTCGGTTGAGGTGCGCGGTGAGTCGGTCGTTGATCGACATGGTGGGGTCCTCGAAAGCGGTTTTTTTAGTGTGTCGGCACTCTGCGCCCCACCCGCGTTGATCGTCTTGCCCCTGTCTGCCGCTGGTTTTGTAGCTGCCTGCCACGGCGTAGCACCTGGCGGCCAGGGTCAATTCCCTGGCACGCATGGCAAAGACTTGGCTTGACGCCCCTCGCCCTAATGCGCCCTCACTCTTAACCAAGATGGGGACAATAACAATGGAGCACACACTGAAAAACCGCCGTCTACGCCAAGCGGTCGTCATAGGCGTCGCGCTGTTGGCCGGGCAAGCTCATGCCGTCGAGTTGTACGCCGATGCCGACACCCAGGTCACGGGAAACTTCCTCGCTGTGTATGGGATGTTCAACAGTCCGAAAAATTACGACGGCCGCCGCGGCGGCTCCACCTGGCGTGAGGCGTTTATCAAGTACGGCCTGAGCGTCGAGCAAAACCTGGGTAGCCTGGGCGGCGTGTATGGCACGGCCAACCTGGTGAGTTCCGGCACCTGGGGGGATGGCGATGCATCCGGGGTCACCAACGGCACCGAGCGCACCACCAAGTTTGACGAAGCCTTCGCCGGCTGGCGCTCCGGCGAGCTGTTCCCGGCACTGGGCACAGACGGTGTAGACCTGTCGTTCGGCCGCCAGGTCATCATGCTGGGCGACGGTTTTATCATCAACGACGACGGCCCCAACCTCGGCAATGGCGTAGGCGACGGCGAGTTCAATCGCGGCGGCGCCTACTACATTGCCGCGCGCCATGCCTTCGACAAGACTGCGGTGATTCGCCTGGGTGGCAAGGACGGCGTGCATGGCAGCCTGATGTGGATCAAGTCCGACAACCGCGCCCAAGCCAGAACCGAAATGGCTGCGGGCACCCTGGAATACAGCGCCGCCCCGGGCACCCTGGGGCTCACCTATATACACGGGATCGACGTGGATGAGCGTTTCGCTACCGACCTGCAACGCCAGCGCAAAGGCATGAACCTCTACAGCCTGCGCGGTGCCGGCAGTGCCGGCATCAACAACGCCCACTTCGCCTTCGAACTGGCCCGCCAGGACCGCCGCGACAGCCAGCAGAACGCTGGGTACGCCGAAGCCGGCTACACCTTCGCCGACCTGCCCTGGTCGCCGGACCTGACCTACCGGTACGCCCGTTATTCAAAAAACTGGGACGGCATGTTCGCAGGCTTCAACCGCGGCTATGGCACCTGGGTACAGGGCGAAGTGGCGGGCAACTATTCCGGCCCCTACAACAGCAACACAGCGGTGCAACACGTGGCGCTCAAGGTCAAGCCGCTGGACAACCTCACCCTCGGCGCACTGTTCTTTGACTACAACACCGTTAGCACCCGTGGCCAGTTGAACCTGGATGGCCGCGAACTGGACCTGTACGCCGAATGGGCGGTGAACGACCACCTGATCATCACGCCGCTGCTGGGCCTGTACAAACCCGATAAAGCGGCCGACACCGGCGGCAACCAGGTCGGCGGCAACGGCACCAATGTCTACAGTCAGTTGGTGGTGGCCGTACCGTTCTGAACCACCTCGGGCGCGCAGGGAGGCAGCGCCCGGACCTCGGCGTAGGCGCCCTGGTGATAGAGCAACGGCGCACGGCCGAAGTCATCGAACGCCACCACCTTGCCGATCATGATCCAGTGATCGCCGCCATCGATCTGCTGGTACTTCTCGCAGTGAAAGCGCGCCGAGCAATCGGCGAACACCGGCGAGCCGCCCTCCCCCGGCTCGTATTTGATCAGGGCGAAGCGGTCTTCACGGGGGCGCGCAAAGTTGTTGGACAGATGCACCTGGTCCGCCGCCAGCACGTTCACCGCAAAATGACTGGCCTCCTCGAACACTGCATGGCTGTTGGAGCGCTTGTCGATGCTCCACAGCACCAGCGGTGGGTCCAGGGACACCGAGTTGAAACTGTTGGCGGTCACGCCGACCTTGCGCCCGGAAGCGGTGGCGGCAGTGACCACCGTCACACCGGTGGCGAAGTTGCCGAGGGCGCGGCGAAAGGCCCGTGGGTCGAAAACGTCAGACATGCAAGACTCCCGGGTGGCCGCTCGTGGCCGCCCTTATTGTTATGGGTGATAGACGCGGCTACACCATGCTCGGGTCGGGTTCCAGACCCATCAGCTCACGGCCGAGGATCTGCGCGCACACGTCGTAGTCGGTATAGGCATGGGCGCCTGTCATATGGGAATCGCGGAACAGGCGCTGCATCTCGTTATGTTCGAACCAGGCATTGCCACCCGCGGCGGCGAACAGGCGATCCACCGCTTCGATGCACATTTTGGTGGCATAGGCCTGATTGGTGCGCCAGAACGCCAGGGTCTGGCGCGTCGGGTAACGTTGGGCGGCGCTGTGCTCGGCGTGTTCCTGCCAGGTCTTCTCCAGGAACGCCCGGGCGGCGGCCACCTGATGGGTGGACTCGGCCAGGCGCATCAACGCCGGGGTGGCGGCGCCCACAGCGGCACCGGTGTAGGCGCGCACCCGGGTCTTGGTTTTTTCGCGGAACACGTCGAGCATGCGCTCGGCCACACCAAGGCTGACGGTGGAAAAGCCACTGGCGAAATACGGTCGATAAGGCGCGTAGAAAATCTGGCTGTCCGGGTAGAGGCCAAAGCCTGCGGACTTGCCCTCCATCATGTCCCTGGCCTTCTGGATACGGTGCTCGGGCACCCAGGCGTTGTCGATAATCAAGGTTTTGGTGCCGCTGCCTTTCATGCCGGCAGCGAACCAGTCGTCGCGAATCTGATAGTCACTGCGCGGCAGCACGGCAAAGCAGTAATCCTGGGTGCCTTCGGCATTCTGGCGGCGGCAGCCGACAATTGCCCACTCACCATGGTCGCAGCCGCTGCTCCAGCCCATCTCGCCGCTGAAGTACACGCCGCCTTCGCCCTCGGTGACCCGACCAAACGGCGCAATACTGCTGCTGGCCGTGGCATCCGGGTTGGCACCCCAGATTTCCTCCTGCAACCGAGCCGAGAACAGCGCCAGCTGATGGCTGTGGGTGCACAACAAACTCATGGCCCAGGCGGTGCTGGCACAACTGCCGGCAAGCAAGGCGATGCAGTCGGCGAATTCGGGCAATGACAGCTCGAGTCCGCCGTACGCCTTGGGCTGAAAGGCGCGGTGCAGGCCGATGCTTTTGAGCAAGGCGATATTCTCATCCGGCACTTGGCGCAGCTGTTCGGCGCGGCTGGCATTGGCGGCGATGGCCGGCAGGAGGGGCTTGAGGTCTTCGAGGAGCGGGTTTGGCTTTTTCATGGACAGCCCTGCTTATTATTGGAAGTCCGGCAGGCGCTCCAGATCGCGGAACGGCACGGGATGCAGGGCCAGTATCGAACGGCTCACGCAGGCGGAGAATGCACATTCGGCAGGCAAACTTGTACTTTTCACAGGTGCGGCAGGCACAGGCATAAAACCTGGCAGGCACAGTCAAGCCGCTTATCGGTGCGTTGGTTACCCTCGGGTTTTCTTTATGAACTGCCAGGAACCTGCCATGAGCGATATCCCGCTGCTGCCCCAAGTCGAAGCCTTTCTGCGTCGCCGCCATGGGGTGTTTATCGACGGTGTCAACGTGCGCAGCCACGCCACTGAAAGCCTGAGCGTGACCAACCCCGCCAACGGCCAGGTGATCGCCGAAGTCGCCGATGCTGACCTGGCCGATATCGACGCAGCGGTCGCGTCCGCCAACCGCGGTTTCCAACTGTGGTCCCAGGCCGCCCCCGCCACCCGTGGCAACGTGCTGCTGAAACTGGCCGACCTGCTGGAACAGCACCGTGAAGAACTGGCGCAGATCGAAACCTGCCAGTCGGGCAAGATCATCCAGATTTCCCGCGCTTTCGAGGTCGACCAGGCCGCGCACTTCCTGCGCTACTACGCTGGCTGGGCCACCAAGCTCAGCGGCCAGACCCTGACCCCATCCCTGCCTTCATTCAATGGCGAGCGCTACACCGCCTTTACCCTGCGCGAGCCGGTGGGCGTGGTGGTTGGCATCGTGCCGTGGAATTTCTCGACCATGATCGCCATCTGGAAACTCGCCTCGGCGCTGGTGACCGGCTGCAGCATCATTATCAAGCCCAGCGAATTCACGCCGCTGACCCTGCTGCGCATCGCTGAACTGGCCATCGACGCCGGGCTGCCGGCGGGTGTGCTCAGTGTGCTCACCGGCGGCGGCCATGTCGGCAAAGGGCTGGTGGAACACCCCGGCACGCACAAGGTTTCATTCACCGGCTCAGTGCCCACCGGCATCGCCGTCGGCCGCAGCGCCATGGGCGCCGGCCTCACCCGTGCAACCCTGGAACTGGGTGGCAAGAATGCTGCCGGCTTCCTGCCCGATATGGACGTGGACAAGGCAGTGGACGGCATCATCGAAGCGGGCTTTTTGCATTCGGGGCAAATCTGCGCGGCGGCCGAACGCTTTTTCGTGCACCGCTCGCAAATCGACGCCGTGCTGGAAAAACTCAAGACGCGCCTCGGCCGCCTGAATATCGGCTCACCGCTGGACGAACACACCGAATTCGGCCCGGTCACACACCAGCAGCACCAGCACAAACTGCTCGGCTACTTCAACCAGGCTCGCGCCGAAAACAACACGATCATCCACGGCGGCCACCTTATCGACCGGCCTGGTTGCTACGTCGAACCCACGGTGATCCTCGCCAACCACCTGCACGACACCCTGCTCAATGAGGAAACCTTCGGCCCTATCGCCACCTTCCTGCCCTACGATGACGAAGAAGAACTGCTGGCGCTGATGAACCACGGGCCCTACGGGTTGAGCGCCAGCCTGTGGACCAACGACCTGGGCAAGGCCCTGCGCATGATCCCGGCGATCAAGGCAGGCACCTTGTGGGTGAACATGCACACCTTGCTCGACCCGGCAGTGCCGTTTGGTGGGTGCCGGTCTTCGGGGGTTGGGCGGGAGTTTGGCAGTGCGTTTATTGAGGATTACACCGAGCTCAAGTCGGTGATGATTCGGTATTGATTGGGGGGGTAGTGCACATCTGGTTTGGTGTACACCGCCCCCTCCCACATTTGGATCGCATTGCATCAGTGAGATAGCTGTCTTTGTCAGCCACTACTTGCTGCTTTCAAAAAAGCACTCGCCTAACTGAACGGAACCACCGCCTCTGCCTCCACCTCGATCAACCATTCCGGCAACGACAACCCACTGACCATAATCCACGAAGACGGCGGCGGGTTGTGTGCGAAGCGCTGACGCAGAGCCTCAGCAATCGGCTCCTGCTGATCTCGTGCAGTTTCGACGATATACAACCGCAGCATGATCACATGGGACAGATCGCCCCCCACCTCGGCCAGCACTTTTTCGACATTGTCCAATGCCGTGGCCGTCTGCTCGGCAATGCCTGGGCCCACCGTGCGCTCTTGAGCATCCACGCCCACCTGCCCGGAAAGCATGATCCGCCGACCATCCGGCACTTCCATGGCCTGGCTGAAACCGTATTGCAGGGAGTTGAATACCGTCGTGGGATTAATAACCTTTCGTTGCATGACCAATCCTTGTTTGTCAGTAGGAAGACAAGGCTAACCCAGAGAAACTGCCCACACTGACGGTTCAACATCCAGCAACATGTTCATGGATGAAGCGCTGGCCTGATGAATAAACGCAAATTCAACAAGCAATGACGTTCCTATGTGGGAGGGGGCTTGCTCCCGATGAGGTAGTGTCAATCAATACATCTGTGACTGACCCACCGCCATCGGGGGCAAGTCGAATCGTCGCACCGCCCCTCCCACATTTTGATCTCACTGCATCAGTGAGGTAGCTGTGCCTGGGAGCGCGGGCCAGGCTACCAGGTGCCCATCGTCAGGCTGTGCGGTGAAAACTCTGCGAACTGCCAGCGCAGTGCCAAGGCTGCCGGACGGCGGACCACGTGCTCCACCGTCACCGTCCACAAGCGCTGCGCGCCCTCAAACTCGGCCACTGGCGGCCCGCTGAGAATCAACGATGTACGCCCCGCCACTTGCAGCACGTCGCCCGTCTCAAAATCCACAAACAGCAACCCCGCTACCGGGTTGGCGTGCAGGTTACCGAGGGTGTTGAAGAACAGGTTGCCGGCAAAATCGGGAATGGTCAGCACGTTGCCTTCCACCCGCACAAACCCCGTGTTGCCGCCGCGATGGGAAACGTCCACCGCGCGTTCGCCGTGCTGGTCCACGTAGCTGGCGACGAAGAAGGTGTCGGCGTTGCTGATCAGCGCTTGTGCGGCGGCGTCCAGGCTGGTGCTGCGCTCGGCTGTATCGCCAGGTTTGCGCGCAACCCCAGCGACGGGCCGCAGTTGGATGTACTTGGGGCAGTTGCCGAAGGTGTGCACCACGTTCACCGCAAAGCCGTCATGATCCAGCGCTCCGATCCGACCGTTCATGCGGTTGCGACGCCGGGTGCCGAGATCGATGCCGAGCAGGCCAACGGACGCGCCATGAGTGATGCCAGCCCAGGCCGGGTCGCTTCTGGCGGGCAGGCTGTCGATTTGCAGCGCCTGTGGATCCGGTGAATGGGCAAACCCTGGCGCGCCCTCCAGCATGGTCGCCCAGGGGATACCCTGTTCGTCCACCACACCCAGAATGAGGTAAGGCAACAACGGATAAAAATCACGATGCTGCTCGGGCAAATAATCACGAATGACCTTCGGCCCAATCATGGCCATGCGTTCGGCGACGCCTGCACTTTCCTGCAATTGCCGTTCGCCGACATGCCAAGGGGATTGTTCGATCGTATTCATGGCGATCACCTCTGGTTTGATAACCGAATGCTGCGCCTACCCAACCCTGCAGAGAATGCCCACCCTGGGCAATCCACTATTACGCCAACTGAAATGCCGGATGTTCGCGCAACGCGGTGACGCAGTAGTCGACAAAACTGCGCACGCGCATCGGCGCATGGCGGCCTTCGCGGTAGATCACATGCACCGGCAGCGGCGGCATTTCAAAGGCCGGCAAGACACGACGCAGTTGGCCATTTATGAGGTGATCATGAACCGGATAACTGAGGCAACGAATCACCCCCGCGCCCTGCACCGCCGCATTGATCGCGCCTTGGACCGTGGCGCAACTGAGGCGGGCGCGGGCGTTGAGGGTGTAATGCAGGAAATCCCATCGCAGCGCTTCGGCGCTGGCAATCAGATGATGTTGCTTGAGGTCGGCCGGATGCCGGGGCTCGCCTTTGGCCGCCAAATACGTGGGGCTGGCGCACAGCAGGGTGCGCACCTGGCCGACCTGCCGTGCAATCAGCGACGAGTTGGGCAGCTCACCCACCCACACCGCCACGTCAAACCCCTCTTCGTGCAGGTTGGGGTAATAGTCGTGGTAGTTAGCAGTGACACGCACCGCCGGGTAGCGATCCATGTAGCCGGCCAGCAATGGCGCCATGACATAGCGACTGAACAACAACGGCAGGCATATCCGCAGGTTGCCCTGGGCGTGCACATGGGCGCCGTTGGCCGAGGCTTCGGCCGCATCCACCGCTGCCAGCAGGCGTACACAGTCGGCAAGATAAGCCTGGCCTGCATCGGTGAGGTTGACCCCGCGTGTGCTGCGCTGCAGCAACACCACCCGCAGGCGTGCCTCCAGGCGCGCAACCGCACGTACCAGGGTCGGGCCGGAGACCTGGGCACGGCGTGCCGCCGACGCCAGGCTGGGTTGCCCGGCCAGCGCGACAAACAGCTGCATATCGCGAAAGCGCTCCATCAGGTGCGCCGCTTCGTCGCCGGGTTCAGGGCCGGGTCCTGCCCGAGGCGATGGCTTAAGAAATCCACAAAGGTATTGACCTTGGCCGGTATGCGGCCGTTTTGCTGGAACACCACGTGGATCGGCAGCGGTGCCGGTTCGAAAGCCTCCAGCACCAGATCCAGCTCACCCGCCGCCACCGCTGCCGCCACCTGATAGGACAGCACCCGGGTCATGCCCCAGCCCAGGCGCGCCAGGTTGATTGCGGCATTGTTCGCCGTAACGCTCAGGCGCGGCTCAATGGCTACCTTGAGCGGCCGCCCGGCGTCGACGAACGTCCATTCACTGACCAGTTGGCTGGACGATGAGGTGACGATCCTGGCTTCTCGCAATTGCTCAGGCCGCTGCGGGCGCCCATGTTGGTCCAGATAAGCCGGCGATGCGCACACCACCCGGCGCACTTCACCGACCTTGACCGCCTGCTGCCCGGGTTCGTGCAGATGGCCGATACGCACCGCTACATCGACGCCTTCATCGGCCATATTGACCACACGGTCGACCAGCAAGGCACTGATGTTCACCAGGGGGAACTGGTCCAGGTACTCCCCCAGCACAGGCGCCACATACAGCTCGCCAAACAGCACCGGTGCGGTCACTGTCAGGTGACCGCCGGGGATGGAGTAACTGCCCGCTGCCGCTTCCTCGGCCTCTTCCAGTTCGGCGAGGATGCGCCGGCAATCTTCCAGGTAACGCTGGCCGGCATCGGTCAGGTGCAGGCTGCGCGTGGTGCGTGCCAGCAGTTGCGTACCGATGCGCTGTTCCATAGCGGCAATGGCGCGGGTCACGCTGGGTGGCGAGGTCTTCAGGCGGCGTGCAGCAGCCGCAAACCCCTCCTCCTCGGCCACCGCCAGGAACACCTGCATTTCATGAAATCGGTCCATCGGCATCCCTTGATCGTTACTGTGATTGCAGCCCCACCGCCGTGCGCGGCATAGCGATAAACCCCGGCAAGGCTTCGATACTGGCAAGCCAGGCACGCACCTCAGGGTAGTCGGCCAGCGACACGTTGCCTTCCGGCGCATGGGCCACGTAGGTGTAGAACGCGATATCGGCAATGCTTGGCTGATCACCAGCCAGAAAACGGCTCTCGCCCAGCTGCTGCTCCATCACGTTAAGCAAGGCATGGGCACGGTTGATCGCGCTGACAGTGTCCACCTCGGCGCCAAACACCGTGGCCAAGCGCGCCGTGGCGGGCCCCGCATGGAGTTGACCGGCGGCGGCCGACAGCCAGCGTTGGACCCGCGCTTGCCCGATGGGCTCGCTTGGCAACCACTGCCCTTTGCCATAGGTACTGGCAAGGTAGACCAAAATCGCATTGGAGTCGGCCAAGACAGTACCGCCGTCATCGATCACCGGTACCTGGCCGAAGCGGTTGAGATTAGCAATGAATTCGGGCGTTTTATGCGCACCTTGCTTGAGGTCCACCAGGATAAATTCATTGGGCAAGCCCAGCAGGGACAACATCAGCTCGACCCGATGGGAGTGGCCGGACAATGGAAAACCATAAAGTTTGATCGCAGGCTGGGTCATGAAAGGCTCCAAAAGAATGGGTATCGACGCCAGGCATATTCCACTGCCGCCTCAGTCGGCGGAATGACCAGAATTTACAATCCAGCATTTCATTGGGCGAAACAATCACCTGTCCAAAATTCTCGGCGCCGGCGTCGCAATTTCATGAAAAAAATTCAAACTATCGTCCTTCCTATCGTTCACACCTTCACGTGCAACGTTAAGTAGGAGGCGACATGCAATACCGACAACTGGGTCATTCCGGCCTGCTGGTATCGGAAATCATCCTGGGCACCGTGCCCTTTGGCGGTCGTGCGGAGTTCGAAAAATGCGGCGCGGTGGACGTGCCCCTGGCCAGGCGCATGTTCGATATCGCGTTCGATGCCGGGGTGAATATGATTGACACCGCTGACCTCTACTCCCACGGCCTGGCCGAGGAGGTAGTCGGCAAGGCGCTGGGTGACAAGCGCAACGATATCCTGCTGGCTACCAAGGGCCGCAGCCCGGTGGACCAGAACCCGAACAATTCCGGCTCATCGCGCTATCACCTGATTCGCGCCTGCGAAGCCAGTTTGAAGCGCTTGGGCACTGACCATATCGACCTGTACCAACTGCATAACTGGGACGGCATGACGCCGATCGAAGAGACTCTCGAAGCCCTGCGCCTGTTGGTCGGTTCGGGCAAGATCCGCTACTTCGGCACCAGCAACTTCACGGCCTGGCAGATGATGAAAACCCTGGGCAAGGCTGAACTGCACGGCATGCTCAAGCCCATCACCCAGCAGATCTACTACACCCCGGAATCCCGTGAAGCCGAGTACGAATTGCTGCCGTTGGCCTTGGACCAGCACGTCGGTACTTTGGTATGGGGCCCGATGGGCGAAGGCTTGCTGACCGGCTCGACCCGACGCGGGCACAAGCCGCCGGCCAATACCCGCCAGGGCAGCGGCTGGCCGGAACCCTATGTGCATGACCAGGAGCGTGCCCTGGACATTATCGAAACCCTTGCCGCCGTCGGTGATGAGCATGGCGTCTCGGTCGCCCGTACCTGCCTGGCCTGGCTCAAGGATCGGCCGGGGATCACCTCGCTGATCGTCGGAGCGCGTACCGAAGAGCACCTGCGCGATAACCTTGCCGCGACTGAACTGAAGCTGACCGAGGAACAATCGTCACGCATCGAGGCGGTCACCCGGCGTCAGCCGTTGTATCCCTATTGGCATCGCTTTACGGCCGGGATTGATCGTTTTGATCCTGCGGAACAGCCGTTCCTGGCCGAGCACCAGAAGACCATGGATGCGCGCAAGAACAAGTAAACACAGCCCTGAATGTGGGAGCGAGCTTGCTCGCGAAAGACGTCATCGATAACGCGTGGTTCCTGATTAAACGTGGCGCCTGTGCGTTTTTCGCAAGCAAGCTCGCGCCTACAAAGAACCTTAAGCCCGCGCCCACATTTTCGGGTTGCACCGAATAGCAATGCTGCCTATATTTGCCGCCTGGCGCTCTCTACGCCACCTTCCGCGGAAAGGGCTGCGCCCAGGACATCCCAGCTCTACCTCATTTCTACGACTCCCAACCTTGAAGCGGAAAAGGTTTGTGCAAGGAGATCGTATGTCGCAACGCCCTTTAGCCTCAAACACCGACGGCCGCCTCAACCTTGAGCAGCAGCGCAAGCGCGCCAAGGAACTGTTGTCGCGCCTGAAAAGCCAAGACCCCAGCGCAACCTTGTCCCAGGCGCAATGGCAGGTCGCCAAACAGCTGGGCTTCGCCAGTTGGCCCAAGCTCAAGGCCCACGTCGACGCCATCGACTTTGCCGCCCGCCACCCTGGTTTCGAGGCCAGCGATGAATCCCGTACCACCCATTGGCGGTGTGGCAACGATATTGCCCACAGCCTGCAACTGGCCGGGTTCAAGGGCCAGTTCCGGATGCTCACCGACCCGTTGTGCATGGGGCCAGTGCGTGAACTGCCCAGCGAAGCGTTCCGCGCGATGCGCAGTACCTTTATCAGTCAGGCCTTTGCCCTTGACCCCACTGAAGTCGCGCATCGCGTCAACGATGAATACAACCAACTACAAGCCTTGACCAACGCCGATCACAGTGTGCTGTGGTGCGAGGCGGACGCCTACGATCAATTGTTTCTGGTGCGCGCCCTGGCCGGCCTTGAACAGGCGCCGCGCAAGCTGGAGCTGATTGAGGCCGGCCGCATTCCCGGAGTCGAGCGATTTATCGGCATAGGCCAATTGGCCCCCGATGTGCTGGCCTGGCTCTGGCCGCAGCGGCGCTTGATCGACGACGACGCAGTGCAATTGGCCAAACGGGCCTGGTCGGCTTACTGCGACAGCTCACCGCTCAAGCTCGCGGAACTGGCCCGTGGCAATCACCCTGCCCTGCCTTTTCTGGCGCCGGCGTTACAGCGCCAGCTACAGGAGTTGCCGGGTATCGAGGACGGTTTGTCGCTGACTGAACGTTTGTCCCTGAGGTATATCGCCGAGGCCGGGCCTGTGCCTTTCGGCCGGGTGTTTGCCGAGTTGATGGCCAAGCGCGAGCCGCTGCCTTTCCTGGGCGACATGATGTTCCATGCGCTGCTGCGCCCATTGATTGATGGGGCGGCGCCGCTGCTGATCGAGTCCGAAACGGGCGTGGAGTGGCCGCGCCGCGTATTGGCGTTGACGCCACTGGCGCAGCAGGTGCTGGACGGCGACGCCTGCTGGCTGGACCACGCCAGCCATGAGCGTTGGGTCGGCGGTGTGTGCCTGCGGCCACGGCAAGCTCATTGGGCACTGGGCCTTGCTGATCAGCCCGTCTGGCTTGACTGATGCTACGCGATACGATCAGCGCTTGGGAAACAACCCCACGGCACATGCCACCACAGTCGGGTCGCCCTGGTAGACCGCCCGCGGGCTCATCGAAGGCTGGGGCGACCGGCCGTCCACGGCGCGCAGCATGGGCCACTCAGCGGTCGGAGAACTGTGTGCCGGATCGACGATTTCCATGCAGCGACGCAGGGAGGTGAAGTCTGGTGACTGTGACAACGACAGGTGCAGGGTCTGGCTGACCGAGACCGACACCACAGAGCGCTGCGCACATTGCCCGTCATAGATCAGCGTGTGGCGGATCAACGGGTTGTCATGGCAGTACTTGAGCAGGTTGACCTGCCGCGAGTGCACTAGCGCAGTGTTGATGATCAGCAGGTCAAACGCCACAACGCCCGAGCGTGTCAGTGCCTGCAACTCGTCGAACGAACTCAACGGCGCAATGCGGTGATAGCCCAGCTGGTTGAGCATTTTCTCGATCTTGATCCGTTGCAAAAGCTCTGCATCGGCAATCAGAAGGCGTAACGCTTTATTGGACATAGGGTAAACCTGACAGTTGGGCATCCGCGTCGATCATTCAACGCTGAGCAAAGTAACCGTCAGGGGTGAACCCTGACTTTAAGGCGATTCTGAAACGGCAATCCGGGGCACACCGTACTTTTAAGAATCGCCTCAAAGCCTTCGCGCCACTCGCTATCTACCATGGGCTGCGTTCCCTTACCCGACCATGGAATTGCCGTGTTCATGTTTCTACTCAGAATGGTGCTGCTCGCCTGCGGCCTGCTGGTGCTTGCGCCCCCGCCTGCCGATGCGGCGCTGAAGATTGAAGGCACCCGCCTGATCTATTTCGGCCAGGACAAGGCCGCCGGTATCAGCGTGGTCAACCAGGCCTCGCGGGAAGTGGTGGTGCAAACCTGGATCACCGGCGAGGACGAATCAGCCGACCGCACCGTGCCCTTTGCCGCCACCGAGCCATTGGTACAACTGGGCGCCGGGGAACATCACAAGCTGCGCATCCTGTATGCCGGTGAGGGCTTGCCCAGCGATCGTGAATCGCTGTTCTGGCTCAATATCATGGAAATCCCGCTCAAGCCCGAAGACCCCAACAGCGTGCAGTTCGCGATCCGCCAGCGGCTCAAGCTGTTCTATCGCCCCCCAGCACTCCAGGGCGGCTCGGCCGAGGCGGTGCAGCAATTGGTATGGAGCGGCAACGGGCGCACGGTAACCGTCAACAACCCCAGCGCCTTCCACCTGTCGCTGGTCAACCTGCGAACCGACAGCCAGACGCTCAGCGATTACCTGCTGCTCAAGCCCCATGAACGCAAAACCCTGACCGCGCTCGACGCTGTGCCCAAGGGCGCCACTCTCCACTTCACCGAAATCACCGATATCGGTTTGCAAGCCCGTCATAGCACGGCGCTCAACTGATAAATCACGGGGTATTTGAACCGATGTCACTGACCAAACGCTGTTTACCGCTTCTGGTGTTGACCTGCGCGGTCTTGCCCGCCACCAGCTACGCACTGGCCTGCCGCGAGGACGGCACCAACTCGATCATCACCCAGGAAGCGCTGGGCACGGCGCTGGCCGTCGCCGCCGACGCACCCAACGGCACCATCATTTGGGAATCCGGCCCGCGCTCGACCAATGTCATCTGCAAGGACGACTACCTCCACGGCCGTGAGGAAGTGTATTTCTACGTCAACCCGGCCAGCGTGAGTATCGGCACCGGGATTCGCGTGGGCATTCGCTATAACAACCAACCGATTACCCAAAGCACCGGTAAGGTCGGTACCGGTTTCTTCTCCGACCGAGGCTGCAATTTGTCCAACTGCGTGGGCTGGGACAAGGCGCGCTTCACCCTCAATTTCAGCGTGTTCATCGAGAAGTACGACCCCACGCCACCGAGCGGCCAGGCCAGCACGCTGACCTCTTACCGCGTATTCCAACTGGACGGCGTGCGCGGGCTCAACTCACGACCCAACAGCAACTTCAATTATGTGGTCACCGGCATGAACGATATCCGCTTCGTGCCTTGCACTCCCGAACTGACCATCAGCCCCAGCGTGGTCAACTTCCCCACACCTTCGCGCAAGGCCGCGATCGGTGAAGTCGCCAGCAGCGCGAACTTCAGCCTGAACCTGCGCAAGGGCTGCGACACGCCCTATACCGTCAGCGCACGCTTCGCCACCACGCCGGGCGGCGGCAGTGTGAACAATGGCCTGCTGGTGCCGGACAACAACAGCTCAGTCGGCATCTCGCTGTCTCGCGCCGAGAGCCAGCAGCAACTGCCCTTCAATAATTGGTTCACGCTGCAGGAACTGATGGGCCTGGGCCAGAGCCATGATGAATTCCGCGCCGACCTCAAGTGGCGCACCCTACCGATTCCCGGAGCGTTCGACGCTGCCGTAGTGGTGGATATGTACTACAAGTAGGTGATTTTTAAGGATCGTCTTATGCCACCGGCAAAGGCCGAGACGTAAAGTCTGCCGATGCGATTGAAAAGTTATCTGCTCCAGATCAACCCCGTCCTCTCCCGACCCGAAGCAGCCAGAAGGCTGCTTCGTATTTTTGCGACTGTGCTGCTGGTAGGCATCCTCAGCGGGGTCTATACCTTTTTGCTGTCGACCTTCAACAACGACATCTCCCAGCGCCGCGGCTACATGAGCAGCGCCATTGCCGAAGCCCATACCTTTTTCACCAACCGCCAAGCCCTGCTCGAAAGCCTGAGCCTGTCGGCAGTGCGCAAGCAGTCCAGGGTCTATCCGTCCTCGGCCGAAGAACAACACCTGGAATTGGGCGACACATCGGGCAACCAGTGGAGCATCTGGCTGACCGCACGCATGCGCGACTACCTCAAGGCCAAACAGCTTAACCTGCTCTATGTCAACGCCGGCCCCACCCCGCAAGTGATGCGCCTTTACGACGCCACCCCGCAGGTATTGCCGATTTCCAAATGCATGCTCAACCGCCTCAAGGCCCTGCAGCACACCGACCCGGCCACGCTTAACGAACTTTGGCTGAGCGACCGGACTGAACAGCACTCGCACCTGTATATCTTCATCCGCCTGGACGAGCGTGATCGCGACTCCGGCTGGCTCGGCCTGGAGATGGATAGCCGTGAAGTCTCATCGACACTCAGCGACCAGAGCGCCGGTGAGTTCATGATGCTCAATTCCCAGGGCATGCTGGTGTTCACCAACAGCACCGATACACAGTTGAGCCAGCAACACCTGAGGCCCGGCGAAGACAGTTTTTTCGGTTTTGTCGGCAGCGGGTGGCTACCCGACCACCTGGTGATTCGCAAACACCTGAAGTCCTCCGAGTGGCAGTTGATGTACTCCATCGACCTGCGTGCGGTGGTCACCGGCCTGTGGAAACAGCTGCTCGGTTCGCTGCTGTTCTGCCTGTTCAGCCTGACAATCATCTGGCTGGTGATGCGCCGCGTCGACCAGCGTTTCATCATTCCGTCGATCCATCGCATCCAGGCGTTGATCGAAAGCGAAGCCTTCGGCCGCGATGTGATCCAGACCGCTCCCGTGGCCCTCTGCGTGCTGCGCCGCACCGACGGCCAGGTGGTACTGGAAAACACCCTGGCCCAGCAATGGCTGGGTAACGGACCGGAGCGCGAGGCGCTGCGCGCCGGCTGGATCGAGCAAGCCTTTGCCAGCGGCCCTTCCGAGCGCAGTGACTACTTTGAAACCATCGACGGCCGTCACCTGTACCTGAGCAGTGCACCGACCCGCTACAAAGGCGAAGACGTGCTGTTTTGCGCCTTCAGTGACATCAGTGCGCGCAAGCAGGTCGAGGCGGCGCTGGAAGAGGCGCGGCAATCGGCGGACGCAGCTAATGCCGCGAAAACCCTGTTCCTGGCGACCATGAGTCATGAAATCCGTACACCGCTGTATGGCGTGCTCGGCACCCTGGAACTCTTGGCGCGCACGCAACTGGATGCGCAACAAAAGGACTACCTGCAGGCGATCGAAGGCTCATCGTCGACCTTGCTGCAACTGATCTGCGATGTGCTGGACGTATCGAAGATCGAGGCCGGGCAGCTGGCACTGGAGATGGGCGAGTTCTCACCGCTGGACCTTGTGCATGAAATCATCCAGGGCTACGCCGCAGCCGCCCACGCCAAGGGCCTGCAGCTGTATGCCTGCTTCGATCCCAAGCTGCCGGAACGCCTGATCGGCGACGTAACGCGCATCCGCCAGATTCTCAATAACCTGCTCAATAACGCGGTGAAATTTACCGACTATGGGCGCGTGGTGCTGCGGGTCAAAGTACTGGGCCGCGACGGGGAACGCTCCAGTCTGTTGTGGCAAGTCTCGGACACCGGCAAAGGTATCGCCCAGGAAGACCAGGCGATGATCTTCGAGCCGTTTTACCAGAGTGAAGGCAATACCAATGTGGTCGCCGGCACCGGCCTGGGCCTGCCGATCTGCCAGCGCCTGACGGAGTTGATGAACGGCAATATCCGCATGGTCAGCGAACTCGGCCTGGGCAGCAGTTTCAGCCTGATCCTGCCGTTGGAAGAAGCATCTGTTGCACCGATGACACCGTTGCTGGCCGAGACCATTTACGTGGCCTCGCCGATCCCGGAACTGGCAAACGCGATCGCCGGCTGGTTGCGCCGTTGGGGCGCCAGGGCCCAGGCCGGCTTGCCGACGCTGGCGGACACGCATCTGCTGTTGCAAGTGCACCCCGGCAGCGTCGACCCGTTGCTGGTGCCCGAGTGGCCCGGGCCGGTGATTCACGTGAGCAGCAACGCCTGCCCCTGTGCAGAAGCCGGCGCCTGGCACGTCAACCTCAACCACCTGGGGGCTATTCATCAGGCTGTGAGCCAGGCGCAAGGGCTATGGGTGGCCCGCGCCGATGAGCAAACGCACCGGCGGGACCTGAACAAACTCAACCTGCACCTGCTGGTGGCCGAGGACAACATCATCAATCAGCTGATTTTGCGTGATCAACTCGAAGAACTCGGCTGCACCGTGGAGCTGGCGGCCGACGGTCAGCAAGCGCTGCAGCTCTACACCGCCGGCAAATTCGACGTGGTGCTGACGGATGTGAACATGCCCCATATCAACGGCTATGAACTGGCGCGTGAACTGCGTCGACAGGGCTGCACATTGCCGATTATCGGGGCCACCGCCAACGCCATGCGCGGCGAGGCCGACCTGTGCCTGGCAGCCGGCATGAACCATTGCCTGGTCAAACCCTTTGCGTTGCGGGCTCTATTCAACTCCCTGGCGCCTTATGCACGGATCCCCCATGAAGCCCCTTAGTATTCTGATTGTCGAGGACCATCCCCTGCAGCATATCTACCTGCAGAACCTGCTCAGCGAGTTGGGAGATTTCCTGCTCGAAACCGCCGAGGATGGCAAAGAAGCGCTGGAGCGCCTGCGCCAGCGGGACTTCGACCTGGTACTGACCGACCTGCTGATGCCCGGCATGGACGGCGTGCAGTTTATCCAGTGCCTGGCCAGCCTGCGCTGCAAACCGGCGTTGGCAATCATGAGTGCGGCGTCACGGCGCATGTTGATGGGAGCCAGCCTGGTGGCGAAAAACCTCGATGTGGAAGTGATCGGGTTGATCTCCAAACCCGTAAACGCCGAGGCCTTGCGCACTCTGATCGACCAGCTCAGAAACAGGGTGCGCAAGCCTGCCCCCGAACTTCCCGAGCACATGGACATCGACCGTCACACGCTGGTGCAGGCCATGAGCAGCGGCCAATTCCAGGCCTGGTTCCAGCCGAAAAAATCCCTGGCCAACGGCCGTATCGTCGCCGCCGAAGCCCTGGTGCGCTGGATGCACCCCGAGCAAGGCGTGATGCTGCCCGCCGCGTTCCTGCCGGCGATCAAGGCGTTCGAACTGGAGGAGCGGCTGTTGTGGCTGGTGCTCAAGCAAGCGATCCACGCCCAGGAACACTGGCGCCAGCGCGGCTATGAAATTCCAGTGTCGATCAACCTGCCGACCCACTTGCTCAACAGCCATGACCTGGCAGACCGTTTGCTGGAGTTCGTGCTGCACCACAATGGTATCCCGGGCATGATCTGCTTTGAGTTGATGGAGTGTTCGGTGCCGCAGGACATCAGCAACTTCTACGCCGGCGCCTGCCGATTGCGGATCAAGGGGTTCGGTTTGTCCCAGGATGATTTCGGCAAGGGCTACAGCTCCTACCTCAATCTGGTGTCCACGCCCTTTACCGAACTGAAGATCGACCAGGCACTGGTGCAGGGCAGTCACGACAACGAAGGCATCGCCCAGGCATTGGCGAGCATTATCGCGCTGGGCCGCAAGTTGGGTCTGACGGTGGTCGCCGAGGGCGTGGAAACCCCGCAGCAATTGGCGCTGCTGCGCAAAATCGACTGCAATCAGGTGCAGGGTTTCCTGATCTCTCACGCCGTGTCTTCGGACCAATTTCAGCAACTACTGAACAATGATGGCCCCGCGACATCTCACTAGCTGGCGGCCGCGATTCCAGGGAGTAAGCTCCATCCTGTGCCGATTTATCCTGCGCCTGCGGAAAACCTTGATGAAGCACAATAACGCGATTCTCGAAGCCTTTACCCGCAGCTCATTGCGCCTGAACAAAGGCTTGATGGTGTTGATGGGAGTCGCGTTGCTGCTGATGCTGACCAATTACTGGTCGCTGCACCGAGGCGTCGAAGTGCGCTACAGCGCGATGCGCTTTCACTTTGCGCGACTGATGGAAAACCTCGCAGAACAGCAAACCTACCTCAAGAGCCTGACACACCCCGGCATCCAGGCCGAACTGCTGCGCGCCACCCACGTGCAGGTCAGCCTTAAAAGCCGCATGGTCGACAACCGCCGCACACTGTACGAAGGCCAGAAGTATTCGTTTTCGGTGCCATTCAGCGTCAAGTTCGATGAACAGCAGATCAGCACCGCCGCCAGGCCGCCGATTTTTGCCCTGGGTGCGCACTTGACCAGCTACTACAGCGCCTTCTGGTCCTCGTCGCCGTACGAGGCACCGCAAACCTTTGTGCTCAATCGCCAGACCAACTACACCATCACCATTCCGTCCGTGGGCTACCGGCACCGGGAAAGCCCCGAGGATACCGACAACCCGGTGGCGCGGGTCAACGCCGTGCAGCAAATCCTTGCACAGACGCCGCAGCCGCTGGAGCAGAATCGGGTGTATTGGCAGGCCGGCCCCGAACCCGAGCATTTGCTGGCCTACATCGGCCTGCCACTCGACGCCCAGGGCCAGGCCGTGATCGGCACCCTGCTCGACGTGTCGCAGGTCGACGATGTACAGCGCGCGCTGAATCACTCGGCGTTTGACCGCTTTACCCTGATTGGCCCTGACGGCAACCGGTTGATTGGGCCAACCACCCAGGCGCAGCTCAGCGATGGTGTGCATTTCACGGCCGACGGCTTTGAATTCAAGGTCACCGAGGCAGGCGATCAGCCCTGGAGCGCGGTCTATGGCCTGAACTATTCGCACTTCTTTCACTCCGCATTGTGGCCGTTGAGCACCATGGCGTTGCTGCTGTTCAGCCTGATTACACTGGGTTGGGCCGGCAGCCGATGGTATCGACGCCAAGTGATCACCCCGGCACAACTGGCCCACGAACGCATCGCCGAAAGCGTGGCGTTCAGCCGCGTGATCATCGACACCGCCCCCACTGGGTTATGCGTGGTGCGACGCAGCGATGGCAAGGTATTGATCGAAAACCAGCGCGCCCAGCAATGGCCGGGCACCTCACGCCTGGTGCAGGCTATGGCCGGTAAGCACGATGGCGCCGAGAGCGGTGAGACGCACTTGGAGATCGAAGGCCGGCACCTGCAGATCGGCTTTGTGTCGACCCGTTATCAGGCTCAGGACGTACGCCTGTATGCATTCAACGATATCACCCGACACATCGAAGACGCCCAGGCCCTGGAAGAGGCACGTCATGCCGCCGATTCGGCCAGCGAGGCCAAGACGCTGTTCCTGGCAACCATGAGCCATGAGATCCGCACGCCGCTGTATGGTGTGCTCGGCACCCTCGAATTGCTCGGCCTGACCGACCTCGACCCGCACCAGAAAACCTACCTGCACACCATCCAGCGCTCGTCCGCCACGCTGTTCCAACTGATCAGCGATGTGCTGGATGTCTCGAAGATCGAGTCCGGGCAAATGGCGATAGAAGCCGTGGATTTCTGCCCGTTGGACATGCTCGAAGACACCTTGCACACCTACGCCGCCTTCGCCCGGCGCAAAGGGTTGCAGCTTTACAGTTGCATCGACCCGCAGTTGCCGAGCTGCCTGATGGGCGACCCGATGCGCATCCGCCAGGTCCTCAATAACCTGGTGAGCAACGCCATCAAGTTCACCGACTTTGGGTGCGTGGTGATTCGTGCCAGGGTGGTGGGCAGCGACGCCAATAATGTCGACCTGGAATGGCAAGTCACCGATTCCGGCGTGGGCATTGCCGAGGCGCAGCAGGCCAAGCTCTTCGATCTGTTCTACCAGGCACCGGACACCGCCAGCGCAGGCGGCACCGGGCTGGGCCTGCCGATCTGCCGGTGGCTGGCGCAGATGATGGACGGCGAAATCCGCGTGGTCAGCGAGCCCGGGCTGGGCAGCAGCTTTACCCTGAAAATGCGCTTGCCACTGTGTTGTGGCGCACTGACCAACCTGCCGCTGATCGAACCCAGCCCGACGCCGGTGTACGTGCAGGCACCGGTACGCGAACTGGCGCAGGCAATGAGTGACTGGCTCAACCGCCTGGGCATCACCGCCGCCCTGGCCGCGACCACCCAGGACAAAGACAGTCACCACGCGGTACTGGTAGATCTGTTACCCGGCGAGCCCCCCAAGCCATGGGCCGGCCAACGTGTGCTCTGCCTGCCCGGTGCGCACAGCCCGCCGCTGCACACGGCGCAAGGCTGGGTGGTGGATATGCACGACATACGCACCATCGCCGCCACCGTATCACTGGCGCAGCACGGCAGGCACGAGCAACCCGCGGCGACCCTGCCACAAAGCGCCGGGCGCCTGGAGCTGCGCATCCTGGTAGCCGAGGACAACCCGGTCAACCAGGCGATCATCAAGGAGCAACTGGAGGCGCTCGGTTGCTCGGTGAGCCTGGCCGCCAACGGTGAACAGGCGTTGCAGTTATGGCAACCGGAGGCCTTCGACCTGGTGCTGACCGACGTGAATATGCCGTTGATGAATGGCTATGAACTGGCCAGAACCTTGCGTGAGCATGACCCCCTGTTGCCGATTGTCGGCGTGACCGCCAATGCAATGCGCGAGGAAGGCGTACGTTGCCTGGCAGTGGGCATGAACGCCTGGATCGTCAAGCCCTTGAGCCTGCAGACCCTGCGCGACCAGTTGATCAAACTGTGCAAGATCAAGTCGCCGGTTGAGCCTGACGCCCAGGTATTCGACGACCGCGTGCAACTGTCGGACAAGATGCGCCCGCTGTTCATCAGCAGCGTGCAGCAGGATGTGCAGCGCATCGGCGTGGCCCTGGTCCAGCGTGATGCCCGCGGCCTCGGCCAATTGCTGCACTCGATCGCTGGCGCCCTGGGCGCAGTGCAGGCACTCAGCCTGGCCCAGGCCTGCATCGAACTGGAAAGCGCACTTGACCGCGGCAGCCTCGACACAACGCTTGAGCTCAAGGTGAAGACTGTGATGCAGCGTCTGTCGGCCGTTCTGGAGACTCTCCAGCCCGGGCACTCTTCACTCACTTGAACTGGCACTACGGACGGCCCTTTATGAAAAAATTCAACGTGGTAATCGCGGACGATCACCCGATCGTGTTGCTCGGCGTTCGCGAACTGGTAGAGCGTGATATGCGCTTTCAAGTCGTCGGCGAGGCCGTGTGCTCGGCCGGCCTGATCAAGCTGTTGCAACACCAAGGCGCTGACATCGTGATCACCGACTACAACATGCCGGGCGACTCGCCCTATGGCGACGGCCTGAAGCTGGTGGAGTACCTGAAAAGGCATTTCCCGCAGGTACAGATCCTGATCCTGACCATGATCTCCAACCACCTGATCCTCACCCGTCTGCAAGAGCTGGGCGTGGTCGGCATCATCCAGAAAAGCCAGTTGCATACCGAGATTCAACTGGCACTCAAGGCGATCGCCCAGGACAGCGACTATCGCAGCCTGGAGCCGCCAAAGACCTCGGTGATAGAGACCCTCACGGCAATTGACGAGCGCTTTACCAGTTTGTCGCCCAAAGAGTTCGAGATCCTGCGCCTGTTTATTTCCGGCATGAGCGTGAGTGATATTGCGCGCCGCCAGAACCGAAGTTCAAAGACCATCAGCGCACAAAAGATATCGGCCATGCGCAAACTTGAAGTGAGCAGCGACCAGGATCTACTTGCTTATTGCCTGGAACGTAACATCTTCAACTAACGCATAACTTGCAAGCCATTCCTGGACAATGGCTTTGCCCTTTATTTTCAAGCCTTTCACCGCTGCAACAGCACAAATAACCTGCCCACGCCAGCGCTTATAAGAATCGTCTTATTCGCTCCCGCCGCCTCGTCGCCTACTCTTTGCTCGCAGTTCAACAACAGCAAACTTTTCAACTAACACTTACGGACATCATCATGAAGAAGTTTTCCCTGGCTGTGATCGCCTCGGCCATTATCGCCGCTTCCGGCAGTGCATTTGCCGTGGATCCTGCTCCTACGCCAACCCTGGGCGGCAGCGGTAAAATCACCTTCACCGGCGTGATCAACAACGACGCATGCTCGGTGGACGGCGCCAACTCCGACCGCACCATTTCGGTGGACATGGGCAACGTTTCGATCAAGGACATGGGCACCGCGGAAAACCCAACCGCAGGTCGTGTGACCGCCAAAGACTTCAACCTGAACGTCAACTGCAACCAGGGTACCAAGGTCGCCATGATCTTTGACGCCAACAACGGCGGTTCGGGCCTGGTCACCGGCAAAAAAGTACTGGCCCTGAACCCGGGTTCGGCCACTGCACAAAACGTCGGTATTGCCCTGCTCGACAGCAAGGGCGGTCTGATTGACCTCAGCTCGCCAAGCACCGCACGCATTGAAAGCACCATGCACGGTGCCGGTACTGAAGGCGGCGACGCCACCCTGAGCTTCGCGGCCGCCTACGTCACTACCGCAGCGGCTGGTTCGTCGACCGCCGGTCGCGGTGACGCCACCCTGCCGTTCATCCTGCAATACGAATAATTCGGCGCCCCGGGCACCAAACGCGCGAGGCCTTGCGGCCTCGCCATTGTCTTCTGATTACACCGGATAACCCTCATGCCGCCTCGTTCTATCGCCGCATACCTGGGGCTGCTGGGCTTGCTCATGGCTACCCAGGCCGCCGCCAGCATTTCATTGAATGCCACCCGTATCGTGTTTGACGGTGACCACAAGGAAGCCAACATTACCGTGCGTAACGGTAACCAGGATGTATTGATTCAATCCTGGGTCGACATGAACGACGCCAGCGCCAGCCGCGCGCCGTTTGCCGTCACCCCGCCACTGGCACGGGTATTTGCCAAGGAACAACAACTGCTGCGCATTCTGTATGAAGGCACCGGCATGCCCACGGACCGCGAGTCGGTGGTGTGGCTCAATGTGCAGGAAATCCCCAAGGCCAGCGAAGCCGAGAACACCTTGCAGTTGGCCATCCGCCAACGCATCAAGATTTTTTACCGCCCTGCCGGCCTTACCGGCAGCGCGCTGCAAGCCCCTGCGCAGCTTGAATGGACGCTGGTCAAACACGGCAGCCAAACCCTGTTGCAGGTGAAAAACCCGACGCTGTACCACGTGTCCATGGCCGACATCAAAGTGCAGGCGGTATTGGCCAGCGACTCCACCATGATTGCGCCAGGCGAGCAAAAACAGTTTGCGCTCAGTGCTCCAGTTGCCAGCGGGCCGGTGCAGTTGTCGTTTTCCAGCATCAATGACTACGGCGCGCAGAATCACTACAGCGCGCCGCTGTCCAGCGGCACTGCGCTACCGGCGCATGCGACTGAATCGCGCCTCAACCCCTAAGCACTTTCGCTAACCCACAGGCTCACTACGCGTGCGTGTTTGCGTGCCCGGCTGTCCGTCAATCAGGGATGTCATAGGTCTTCGCATGTCCTTTCTTTCCAGCAACAGGCCCGCACGTGGCGTACTGAAGTTGAAGACGCTGTCGCTGGCGATTGCTGCCAGCTTGCCCAGCCTGGCCATGGCCGATGACGCTGCGCAAACCTTCAACACCACCTTCCTGCAAGGCTCGCAGTCGCCGGTGGACTTGCAGCAATTGCTCTCGGCCAACAGCGTGCTGCCGGGCAATTACCGCGTCGATTTGTACAGCAACGAAGTGCTGGTGGGCCGGCGCGATATCGACTTCAAGCGCAACCCGAAAAACGGCCGCGTCGAAGCCTGCCTGACCCTCGACCTACTCAAGCAACTGGGTATCGACCTGCACCGTTTGCAGGCCGAGGGCAAACTCGACCCGCAGCAGCCGCAGGAATGCTACGCCCTTGCCGACATGATCGAAGACGCCAGCGTGCGCTACGACAGCAGCCGTCTGCGCCTGCTCGCAAGTATCCCGCAGGTGGCGATGCAGCGTGGCTTGCGCGGGTATGTCGACCCACAGTTGTGGGACGACGGTGTGCCCGCCGCCTTCATCAACTACCAGCTCAACAGCAGCCGCACCGCCGGCGACTATAAAACCCGCATTGCCAATAACCTGGGCCTGCGCAACGGCATCAACCTGGGGGCCTGGCGCCTGCGCAACGAGTCGAACCTGAGCGGCGGCACCGATCGCTCGAACACCTTCACCAGCAACCGTACTTACTTGCAGCACGACGTCACCGCGATCAAGGGCCAGTTCAGCGCCGGTGAGATTTTCTCCGACACTGACCTGTTCGACAGCGTGCGCTACCGCGGGGTCAAGCTCGCCTCGGATGATGGCATGCGCGCCGACAGCGAACGCGGCTATGCCCCCGTAATCCGTGGGGTGGCGCAGACCAACGCGACGGTGGAAATCCGCCAGAATGACTACATCCTCTACACCGCCAACGTCGCGCCAGGCCCGTTCGAGATCAACGATATCTACCCCAGCGGCTCCAACGGTGACCTGCAAATTACCGTGATCGAAGCCGACGGTACGCGGCGGGTGACGATGCAGGCGTTCTCCAGCCTGCCGATCATGGTGCGCGAAGGCCAGGTCAAATACAGCGTCTCGGCGGGCACGTTCAAAAGCAATGCCGATGGCCTGGCAACCCCGCGTTTTTTTAGCGGTACGCTGGCTTACGGCTTGACCAGCAACCTCAGCGGGATTGTCGGTGTGCAAGCCAGTGAGGACTACAGCGCGCTGTCGATCGGCGCCGGCCGGAACACCGCATTCGGTGCGTTCTCGCTGGATACCACCCATTCGTCCAGCAAGGCCCAGGGGCGAACCTCCCAGGGCAGCAGCGTACGCGCCTTGTACGCCAAGACCTTTGCCGGCACCGATACCAACTTCACCCTGGCCGCCTATCGCTACTCCACCGAGGGCTATCGCACCCTCACCGACCATGTGGAAGACAGCAGCGAAGACCTGCGCGTACGCACCGGCCACTCGAAAACCCGCACCGACCTGACCATCAACCAGAGCATCGGACGCAACAGCGAATTCGGCAGCCTGTATGTAAACGCCAGCGACCAGCGCTATTGGAATCGCGGCGGTTCCCAGAGCTTTTCCGCGGGCTACACCGGCAACTGGGGCGACCTGAGCTACAACCTTGGCGTGACGCGCACCAAGCAGATCGTCACCTGGGGCGAGCCGAGCAGCGACACGCAGGTGAACCTGTCGGTGTCTTTCCCGCTGGGCAGCCAGGCCCGCGCGCCACGGGCGTTTGTCACCACCAGCCACCAACGTGGCGATACCACCACCCAAGCGGGCATCAATGGCTACGTGGCCGATACCAGCGACACTTTCTATTCGGTGCAGGCCGGCCACAGTGACACCAGCGGCGACTCAGGCTCGGTGAACATCAACAGTCGTACCGCCGTGGCAGACGTCAGCCTCGGTTACAGCCAGGGCCAGGGCTACAACTCACAGAACTTCAACCTCGCAGGCTCCGTGGTGGCTCATGCGGGTGGCGTCAACCTGGGGCAGACGGTCAGCGAGACCTTCGCTCTGGCCGAAGTACCAGGCGTCGCTGGAGCCAAGATCAGCAGCTACAGCGGGGTGGAAACCGGCTACAACGGCTATGCGGTGGTGCCCACTGCGCAACCCTACCGGGTCAACTGGATCAGCCTGGACACTCGCGATCTGGGTGGCGACGTGGAAATCACCAACGCCACCCAGCAGCTGGTGCCGCGCCGTGGCGCCATCGTGGTGGCGCATTACAGCGGCACCACCGGGCGGCGGGTGTTGTTTGAGTTGTTTGATGCACAGCATCAACCGCTGTCGTTTGGTGCCTCACTGGAAGACGCCAATGGCAAGCAGTTGGCGATTGCCGACCCCAATGGTAATGCCCTGGCACTGGTGGAAAAGGATCAGGGCACGCTGATCATCAAGTGGGGGGAACAGCGTTGTAGCGCGAGCTATGCGCTGGCACCACAGAACAAGGCGTTGAACTACGAGCGCCAGGCACTGGTGTGTACGCCTTGATTGTGCGGGGGAATGCGCTACTGTGCCGACCACGCACCCATCCTCTGCGAGATTTGCCCATGCGTAACCTGTTCCTTGCCAGTGCCTGCCTGCTGACCACCGCCCTGGCAGGCTGCCAGCAAACACCCCCGGCCAACGACCAACTCGACGCCGTGCTCTGGACCCAGACGTCCATCGAGCACGAGATGATCTACCGCCAGCTCTTCGCCAACGCCACCCGCCAACTCGATGTAGCGCTGGCCGACCCCAACTGGGACGCACTGCCTTTACCTGCGCGCAAGCTGACCGGTTTGCCGCCGGCGGTGATTGTGGATATCGACGAGACGCTGTTGGACAACGTGCCGCTCAACGCTCGCGACATCATCAACAATCAGGTCTATTCCTACGATCGCTGGAATACCTGGGTCGAGCAGGCCAAGGCCGAGGCACTGCCGGGTTCCGTGGCGTTCCTGCAAGCGGCCAGGCAAAAAGGCATCAAGGTGTATTACCTCACCAACCGCGAGCACAGCCAGGTCGCGGCCACCGCCAAAAACCTGCGTTTGCGCGGCTTTCCGATAGAGAGCGACGCACAGATCCTGGCGGCCAGCACCCCCATCGGCCATTGCGAAAGCGCTGGCTATGGCAAGAACTGCCGTCGCCAGTGGGTCGCCAGCCAAGCCCGCGTGTTATTGATGGCCGGTGACTCGCTGGGAGATTTCGTGCAGGCCGAACACAACACCCTGGCTGCGCAGCGCAAGGCCGTCGAACCCTATGTGAACTGGCTGGGGCAGCGCTGGTTCCTGCTGCCAAATCCGAGCTACGGCAACTGGTACAGCGCGCCGTACGGGGATGATGAAACCTTGCCGTTTGCGCAGAAACGCAAGCTCAAGCAGCGGGCATTGTTGTTGCAGCAATAAAGAGTAGCCCCCTCCCACATTGGATCTGCGTATCAGGAGCGATCAACACTTTAGCCCTGAGGCTTGGTGTGCCAACCCGAGGGCCGTTCATCCCACTCATTTGCACCGCTGCCCTCTTGTCATCACACTCGTCATCCACCCGTCGACTCAGGAATCGCAGATGCCTCACTCGTTGCTCAAGCCTGCCTTGCCCGGCGTTGCGCTGCGGCGATGGCGTTTGCTGCACCGCATCAAGCAAAGTCATGCAGCGCAGTTGTTCAACGTCACGCAATCGACTATTTCGCGCTGGGAAAGTGGCATACAAGCAATGGATCCGGCTGCGCACCAACAGCTTGAGCAACTGTTGGCAGCCCGGCTTGATGCAGCCGCCGATCAGGCATTGGCCCGGCTGGTCAGCGAGAGTTCGCAAGCGATGCACTTGGTGTGCGACCTGACGCACCGCCTGCTCGCGTGCTCGCCCTCCCGCGCACGCCAGTTCAGCAGCCCGCTCGCCGAGCTTATGGGCCAGTCGTTGTGGCGCTTCGCAACGCCGCAAATCCAGCTGATCGAAGCCAGCCTGGAGCATACCGGCTGGCGTGAAACCCAGGCACCACCGGCCCTTGAATTCACCACTGGAAGCAACGACTCCAATCTCGTGCCCATACGCCCAAGCCTGTGTCGCTGGACACGCATGACCCTGAGCGATGGCAGCGCAGCACGCCTGGTCGAGACACTCTGAAAGCCCACCGCGCATATTTTATGCGTGGACGATCTGCGCTCGCGCACCTAGGCTTACCTGCACAACCGACCTTGCGGGGCAGCATCATGGACCTGGAAAAAATCAAAGGCCGTCTCGATTTTCTGCGCGAAGCGGAAAAACTCAAGGATGTGCTCAGAAGTGCCCACACGGCTTCGGGCCGCACTGAAAGCACGGCCGAACACAGTTGGCGCCTGTGTCTGATGGCGATGGTGTTCGCCGATCAATTGCCCGGCCTGGACCTGCTGAAAATCCTCAAGATGTGCGTTATCCATGATTTGGGCGAAGCCATCCACGGCGATATCCCGGCGGTCAGCCAGGCGGCCTTTCCCAACAAGGGCGAACAGGAGCGACTCGACCTGCTGCTGTTGGCGCAGTCCCTGGACAGCCCCCTGAAAGCCGAGATCCTGACGTTATGGGATGACTACGAGAACGCGCGCTCGCCGGAAGCAAAAGCCGTCAAGGCCATGGACAAGCTGGAGACCCTGCTGCAGCACACCCAAGGACTGAACCCGCCCGATTTCGATTACGCCTTCAACCTGGCCTACGGCAAAAAACACACAGATGCCGACCCTTTGTTCGAAGCGCTGCGGGCGTTGATCGATCGGGCGACAGAGCAAAGGCTCCACGCCGCAGAGTGACGGGCGTCATCACACCGCCCGAGCAGCAATCGCCTCCACCTCCACCAACGCCCCCGGCAGCGGCAACGCCACCACTTGCAACGCGGTCCGCGCCGGTTTGTTCGGCTGCTCGGGCGTGCCGAAGAACTGCGTATACCCCCGCTGTAACCCGGCAAAATCCAGCTTGCCGTGGGTTTCTTCCGCGCCGACCAGAAATACCCGCAACTGCACGATATCGCCCAGGTCCAGATCCTGCTGCTGGAGGATTTTGCGCAGCTTGTTAAACACTGAAACAGTCTGTACTTCGGTGTCGCCGTAAACCCCAGGCACATTCGGGTCGGCGAGGTCGGGCAGCGTGCCGCTGACGAATATCAGACTGGCCGAGGCCGGCACGGTGACGGTTTGCGAGATGGGAAAATCGCCCACGCTGGTGCGTTGAATGCTGTCGCTCATGGTATTGCTCCTCAAGAGGCGGCCACAGCCGCAATCTGTCGTTGTTGAGTGATGCGCTCGGCCAGTTGCGCCACCACATGGCGCGCGGAGTTGGCCGCCGACTCCTGCCAGATGCCCACGCCACTTTGCACCAGGCCGTCGCCGGCGAAGTACACCCGGCCATGGGGCCGTTCCAGCAAGGCGTGAGCCTGGGCGGGGAAGTGTTCGCGTTGCAGCCACGGGCCTTCGCTGTAGGGGATCTGTTCCCAGGACACCGCCAGTGGATGACGCAAATGTTTGGAATAACCTGGATGCAACAGCTCTACGGCTTGTCGGGAGGCGGCGTGCTGCTGTTCGAGTGGCTGTGCGCCGAACACGTCGGCGCCCTCCCCGGTCACGTAACCGGCCACCAGCACGCCCTCGCGGGTGTTGAGGTCGTTGCTGGGGTACCACAGCAAGCGCGCCGGATGCTCGACCCATGACAGGCCGCCATAGGTGCGGTAATCGGTTTCCCAGAAACGTGGGGATTGCCACGCCACCTTGGTCGCCTGATCGCTGCGAGTGCTGAGCAAGGCGGCCTTGACCGGGTCGCTGAAGTCGCTGTCGAGCCTGGCCAGCAGGGGCAGCGGCAAGGTCGAGACCAGGTAATCGGCACGCACCACCTGTTCGCGGCCGCTGTGCTGGTCGTGATAGGTCACCGCCACGCCCTCCTCCAACTGACGGATCTGCCGCACCTGGGCGCCGAGTTGCACCTGCTCATGCACGCGTCGGTAGAGGGCGTCGGTGATGCGGTCCATGCCGCCCACCGGCTGGAACATGGTGGCTGAAAATTCCGGGAACTCGGTGTGCAACAAAGCGCCCCAGAGTTCCGGGTGCAGCAAGCGCTCCAACCCCAGCGGCTTGTGGCGGGCGGGCAAGGCGCCAGGGTGGGCGGCTGACTCAAGGTGCCCGGAACGCAGGGTGCCCTCAAAAGCCAGCTCCTGGGACAGGTCCCCGTACACCTGCAAAAAACCCAGCAGGCGCGTACGCTCTTCACCACTCAATACATCGTCAAGGGCATCGCGTTGCACCGCCTTGGCCAGCAACCCGGACAGATGCCCACGGGTATCGTTGAGCGCCTGGCCGACGCTGAACGCCGGCTGGCTCAGGTCCGGCCGCACCTGAGCGCCATGGCTGCTGTTGACCAGCACTTCCAACGGCACGCCCAGCTCACTGCAATAGTCGAGGATAGTGCGGTGCTGGCTGGGAATACGCGCCGGGCCGGCGTTGAAATACTGGCCCGGATCAAACCCCACGGTTTGCGAGCGGCCATCCTTGTAGTCCACGCGGTCGCCGTTGCGCAGGGTCCAGGTGCGGCCACCCACGCGCTCACGGGCTTCCAGCACCTGCACGCTGAAGCCGGCGCGACTCAGTTCCAGGGCCGTGACCAATCCTGCAATCCCGGCGCCCAGCACCAGCACGCGGGTGCCCTGTCCCAGGCCATCCTTGAGTTTCAGCGGTTGCGGTCGGCGGTGTGACGATGGGCCCAGACCCAACACCGCCAGTGCATCCTTGACCGCCTTCTCACCGCCCACTGCGGCAATGCTCGACAGCGCTTCACGTCGTGTCAGTCCCATGTCGATGCTCCTAGTCCGGCAAGCCCGGTGGGTTGATCAGCGACTTGTCGACGCGTTCGACATCCAGGCCCCAACGTTGCAGCACCTGCTCGTATTGCCCTCCGGCAATCGCGCCTTCCAAGGCAGTGTGGATCGGCTGGACCAGGCCGTTGTCCTTGCGCGTGGTCACGGCGATATCGGCCTGCAACGGCCAGCCACCGTTGACGGTGCCGACGCGCTTGATGCCGCCGGTGATCGCCGCCGAATAGGCGTACACCGAGTTCGGCCCGAACAGCGCATCGCTGCGCCCTGACTGCACCGCCAGTTGCGCGGCGGCCTGATCGTCGAAGTATTGCAACAGCGCAGGCTTGAGGCCGGCATTTTCATTGGCCTCGTTCCAGGCCAGCAGAACCTTTTCCTGGTTAGTGCCGGAGCCGACGATGATCTTCAGCCCGGCAATGTCCGCCGCCTGCTTGATCTCAGTGATCTTGCTGGTGCTCTTGACGTAAAAGCCGAGCACATCCTGGCGGTAGGTGGCGAAGTCAAAACGCTTTTTGCGTGCCTCGGTGACGGTGACGTTGCTGATCACCACGTCGTATTTGCCCGAGCTGACGCCCAGGGGCCAATCCTCCCAACTGGTCTGTACCACATTGAGTTGCAGGCCGAGGCTATCGGCGATCAGTTGTGCGGTATCGGCTTCGCTGCCAATGGTGGTCTTGTCGTCACTGGCGAGCAGTGCCAGGGGCGGCCCGGCCACGCCGGACACGGCCACAGTGAACTTGCCCGGCTGGGCGAACTTGAAGCCTGGCGGGATCTGCGCAATGGCCGCTTCATTGCGCGGCACATGGATGCGCGGGCGGTCGGGGCTCAGATCAACCTGTTGCACGGCGAAGGCGTATTGCGCGGTGCTGACGGCAAGCGCCAGCAAGGTCGCGCGGGTGGTATGGATGAACATGGCAGTCACTCCTTGAACTAAAGCACCTTGCCGAGAAAGGCCTGGGTGCGGGGATGGCGGGGTTGGCGGAAGATCTGTTCGGGCGGGCCCTCTTCGATCAGTTGACCGTCGCAGAGAAACACCACGTGGTCGGCAACTTCACGGGCAAAGCCGATCTCGTGGGTGACAATCACCAGGGTTACACCCAGTCGGGTCAGGCCCTTGATCACGTCCAGCACCTCGCCTACCAGCTCAGGGTCGAGGGCCGAGGTGGGCTCGTCGAACAGCAGCACCTTGGGGTCCAGCGCCAGGGCCCGGGCGATGGCGACGCGTTGCTGCTGACCACCGGAGAGCTGGCGCGGATAGGCGTCGGCCTTGTCCGCCAGGCCGACCTTGGCCAGCAACTCGGCGGCCTTGAAGTGGGCTTGGGCCTTGCTCCAGCGCTTGTGGGCCAACGGCGCTTCGGCGATGTTTTCCCAAGCGGTCAGGTGCGGAAACAGGTTGAAGTTCTGGAACACAAAACCCACGTCGATGCGACGCTTGAGGATTTCGCGCTCCTTGAGTTCGAACAGCAGGTCACCCTTGCGCCGATAGCCGACGTATTCACCGTCGATGGTGATATGCCCGCTGTCGATCTTCTCCAGGTGGTTGATGGTGCGCAGCAAGGTGGACTTGCCCGAGCCGGACGGGCCGAGGATCACCGTGACCTTGCCGGGGTCGATGGTCAGGTCGATGTTATCGAGCACCTGCTGGTTGCCAAAGCGCTTGCCCACGCCCTGGATCTGGATGCGCCCGGCGCGTGCTTCAGCCATGGGACTTCTCCTTGAGCCACAGGCGCAGGCGCTGCAACGGCGTCGGCGGCAGCACCCGGGCGGTGCCACGGGCGAAATGACGTTCGACGTAGTACTGGGCGCTGGTGAGCACGGTGGTGATGATCAGGTACCACACCGTGGCCACGATCAGCAGCGGGATCACCGCCTGGGTGCGGTTGTAGATGACCTGCACGGTGTAGAACAGCTCGGGCAGGGCCAGTACGTAGACAATGGAGGTGCCCTTGACCAGGCCGATGATTTCGTTGAACCCCGACGGTAAAATCGAGCGCAATGCCTGGGGCAGGATAATGCGAAAGATACGCCGCGACGCCGGCAACCCCAGGGCCGCGGCTGCTTCATGCTGGCCGGCCTCCACGCCGATCAGGCCACCGCGAATGATCTCCGCCGCATAGGCCGCCTGCATCAGGCTCAAGCCCAGCACCGCTACGGTGAATTGGCTGAGCACATCCACCGTCGACCATTCGGCGAACACCAGGTCGGTGAACGGCACCCCGAGCACGATGTGGTCATACAGGTAGGCAAAGTTGTAGAGAATGATCAGCACCAGCAGCGCCGGCATCGAGCGGAAAAACCAGATATAGCCCCAGGCCAATGCGGCCAGCAACGGCGAACCCGACAGCCGCGCCAGGGCCAGCGCCGTGCCAAGAATGACGCTGAACACAGTGCTCAGCAGGGTCAGCAACAGCGTCTGCCCCAGCCCGCGCAGCACTGACGGCGAGAAGAACCACTGGCTGAATACGCCCCACTCCCACCGCGGGTTGGTGGCCAGGGAATGCACGATGGCCAGCAGCACCAGCGCGGCGAAGATCGACCCGGCCCAGCGCCAGGGATGCCGGGCGGGCACCACTTGCAGCGCCTTGATCGGCGTGGAGACGCGGTGCTGACGCAGCGGTTGTACGCTGACCTCATCAAGCAGGTCGTAGGGTTTGGCGACAATGGGCATGTGCTATTCCTCGCAGGCCTTAGAAGGCGTAAGTCAGCCGGGTGTAGTAGTACCCGCCGGTAAAACCGTAGGGCGAATAAGTGCCGTAGCTGGCAACCATGGTGCTGCTCGGCACCCCTTGTTTCTTGGGGTATTGGTCGAACAGGTTCTTGGCGCCGATGGCGATGTTCAGGTCTTTGGTGAGGTTGTAGCCAAGGTCGAGATCGGTGATCCATTTGGCGCTGTAGACCCGGTCCAGGTCGCGGTTGGCCGATGAGTTGACTTCCTTGTAGGAACCGTAGCGAGTCAGGGCCAGGCTGAGATTGAAGCGTTCGATGCTCCAGTCGCCACCGAGGATCAGCTTGGTATTGGGCTGCACGCCGGTGATCAGGTTGCGGGCCTCGCGGTCCATCAGGTCATAAGGTCGGCCAAGGATGCTGGTGGACGCCTTGTAGTTCTGGATTCTGGTCTGGTTCCAGTTGAACGCAGCGGTCCACTTCAGCGCGCCGAACGCGCCCAGGTCCTGGTTATAGCTGCTGACCAGGTCCAGGCCCTTGGTGCGGGTGTCGGCGCCGTTGATAAAGTACTGGCCGCCGGAGGTGGAGTTGATGCCGTTGTTCTGCAGTACCTGGGTGACTTCAGGACCCAGCAAGGTGCCGGTCAGGGTGATGCGGTCACGTAGATTGATCACGTAGGCATCGGCGGTGAAACTCAGGCGGTCGGTGGGTGTAAGGGTGAAACCGAGGCTGAAATTGGTGGAGCGTTCGGGCTTCAACTCTTCGGCGCCCAGCGCCTTGGCCGCCGCCGACCCCACCGGCAGCACGCCGTAATTGATCGACTGGTACACGCCGTCCACCACGCCATAGGTGGTGGAGCGCGCACTGAACAAACTGTTGGCCAGGGACGGCGCACGAAAGCCATTGCTCACAGTGGCACGCACGGCGAACTGCGGCGTGAAGTCATAGCGGGTGGTCAGCTTGCCGCTGCGGGTGGCGCCCACGCCTTCGTTGTAATGCTCATAGCGCAGGGCGGTGCCGACGTACCAATCCGGCAAGGGGTTGAAGCCCACATCCACATAACTGGCCAGGCTGTTGCGAGAAGCGCTGCTTTCTTCCTGCGGGGAAATGCCGTTGGTGACCTGGGCCCCTGACGAGGCGCAGTTACCCGGCGCCACGCAGTAGCCGCCGTTGGCATAAGACCCGTAGTCACCGGCCTGTACCTCGTAGGTATCGCGCCGATGCTCGAAGCCATAGGACAGGTCCAAGGGTTTTTGCAGGCCAATATCAAAGCCGCGCTTGAAATCCAGGTTGGTGGTCAACTCGGTAGAAATCCACGTGCCGGAGGTAAAGCTGTTCGGCGTGGCTTCGCCCAGGGACGGGTTCTGGTTGTGGGTGGTGCCCTGCTCCGCTTCATTGCGCCCGTAAGTGGTGGACAGGTCCCAGTCCCACTCGCCCAGGGTGCCCTTGCCGCCGAAGGCCGCCTGAAAATCGTCCTCGTCGATGTACCAGGTCGGGGTGTACCCGGCCGGATAGCCATTGGGCCCGGTGGTGATGGTATTGGTGATGGTCGGCAGGCGGAAGTTCTGCCCCTGCTCGGCCTTGCGTCGCGAGTAGGTGGTGAAAGAGTACAGGCTGAGGCTGTCATCGATCGGCAGCTCGGCGTTGTAGCCCAGGGTCAGCAGGTTGGTTTTGGGCGTGCCGTAGCCACCGTAGGTGGACTTGCCTGCCAGGCCATACGCCTGCTCGTAGGTGTAGCCGTTGGCGCTGGCCTTGTTGTCGTCGTTCTGGCTGCGCGCATCCAGGGCCAGCTGCAGAATGCCGCCGTTACCGATTTCGAAGCCCTTGTTGAGGCTTTGCTGCACGGTTTGTTTCTTGCCGTCATAACCCAGGCCCGCGTTAGTCACCGAAGTGCCGCTGGTATCGGCCTTGAGGATCACGTTGACCACACCGGCGATGGCGTCGGAACCGTATTGGGCCGCGGCGCCATCGCGCAGCACTTCTACGTGGTCAATGGCGCTGATAGGGATCAGGTCCAGATCGGCCGGCGCCGCGCCGGTGTTGATGCCGTTGATATTCAAGGTGGCGCTGGTGTGGCGACGCTTACCGTTGACCAGCACCAGTACTTCGGCGGCGCTCAAGCCCCGCAGGTTTGGCGCGCGGGCAATGCCGCTGGCGTCCCAGCCGGTTTTTTCCGGCAAGGTCAGCGACGGGATCACCGCGCTCAACGCCTCCATCAACCCGGGCTTGCCGGTGCTTTGCAGTTGCTTGGCGCTGACCACATCAATCGGCACCGGGCTGCTGGTGACCGTGCGCTGCTCGGCGCCACGGTTGCCGGTGACCACGACGGTAGACAAGGTGCTGTCGTCCTGGGCGTGCGTCGCTGCAGCCAGCAAGGACAACGTCAGGGCGGCGGTGGGTTGTAGAACGTGCTTCATATCCATTCCCGGCTTTTTCCAAATCGCGAAATCGAGCAGGCACGCGCCTGGCGCGGCGTGACCGGTGTTCAAAAGGCGTTTCGGCTTGGGCTAGGTGTGGGGCAAGCGAGGGGTTTGAAGTGGCAACATACGTTGAGCTCCCGTCCAACGATTCTGCTGCGGGGGATAGTTACCCGGTCAGGCGCGCAGAATCTGAATCACGCTGGGTACCATCCGAGGTCAGGGGTAGGCTGTTGAGATCAAACATAACGGAATGAATTTCAAAAATATAATGCTGTTTTGGCATAAGCTAATATTCTCTACTTTCATTATTTATCAATATTTTTATTCATAATGGTAATGTTTACCCCATCAATAGCAGAGAGATTCTGGGCTAGGGAGGGGCTTGCCTTAATGCCAGTCAGTTAAGCGTACATTGCCCTCTGTAGGAGCGAGCTTGCTCGCGAAAAACCTCAACGATAAAGCGTGCTTCCTGAATGAACGCGGCGCCTGTGAGTTTTTCGCGAGCAAGCTCGCTCCTACAGAGTCTTAACTGACTGGCATTAGGGCTTGCCCTCGATGAGCATGGGTACCTACACAACTTTGTAGGTGGTCGCAGCCGACGGTAACTACGATGCGAAGCAAGCCGCTTTTGATCTGCTTTTGATCTTAGGCGCCCCGTTAAACCACGCTGGCCGGAATTCGACAGGGATTTGGGGGGTAAACCGGCAGGGATGCCGGTTTAGCCGCCCCGCGCCATGGATGGCGCGTGGCGGCGGCCCCCCAAATCCCTGTCGGATTACGGGCACACCGAGCCTAGGCGAGGTGCCGAGTGGTGGGGCAAGAGCGTTTTGGTTACTTTTGCGCTTTTCAAAAGTGACCCGCTGTAAAAGCGGAACCAATATTAGCCGTTACCACAGGAATGGATATGTACTCGGTATAACTGTGTTGGCTGTCAGGCCGTCATCGCAGGCAAGCCAGCTCCCACATTTGGATCGCGTCGCATCATTTAGGTAGTCGCTGGCAGTCAAAACGCCATCGGGAGCAAGCCCCCTCCCACATCGGTACTCGGAGCAGCCAGGATTATTGAGCCGGCCGCAACAGTTGCATCTGCTGGCGATAATCATCCGTCACCTGCCGTGCCTGGCTGCTGCTGGTGATGACTCTTGGCGTAATGAGCACTATCAACTCCGTACGGTCCTTGGACTTGCCAGTATTGCCAAACAACCACCGCAACCCCGGTATCTTCCCCAGATAAGGCACGGCACTGACACTCTCGGCGTTGTCCTGTTTGATCAACCCACCAAGCAATACCGTCTGCCCACTCTGCACCGCCACCTGAGTCGACACCGAGCGTGTGGAAATGCGCGGGTTCACCGGCGTCTCACTGCTGCCCGCCGGGTTCTGGGCATCACTGACCTGCTGCTGGATATCCATGTACACCAGCCCGCCCGGATTGATGCGCGGCACCACATCCAGGATCACCCCGGTCTGCACGTATTCGACACTGCTCAAGGTGGTGTCGGCGTCACCGGTGTTGACGGTGGTCTGGCTGATGGGAATGTTATCGCCCACCTGAATCTGTGCCGGCTGATTGTTCATCACCACCAGCGACGGCGCCGACAGCACTTGGGTGCGGCCGTTGGTTTCCAGGGCGTGCAAGGCCACTTGCAGGTTGGAGCTGACAAAGGAGTAGAACAACGAATCCGCCGCCCCCAGCCCCGCCCCGCCACCGCCCAGGGCGCCTTGGCTGCCGGAGGCGTTCGCCACCGTGGTGCTGGTGGAATTGCCCGCCAGGCGGCCGAGATACCACTGCACACCCAGGTCCAGTTCACCGGTGAGTTTGACCTCCAGGATGCGGGTCTCGATCTGCACTTGCAGCGGTGGGTTGTCCAGGCGCTTGATCGCCGCTTCGATCTCTTTCCATTGCGCCGGACGGGTGCGCACCAGCAGCTGGTTGCTGCTCTTTTGCGCGGTGATGCGGGTGCCGGCTTCGAGGTCGCTGGTGGGGGGCGCCTGGGTATTTTCGGCAGGTTCGGATTCGGGTTCGTCGGGTGCAGGCGCTGGGACATTGGCCTGCAGCCCAGCGCTGGTGGACGAGGATAACGTGGTGGTCCGCAACCCCGGCGCGACCTTGGCCGGTGCATCGTCCTTGATCGCACCATTGCCGTAGATCTGCCGCAAGTATTTGGCCAGGTCGGCGGCCTTCATATTGCGTACGTCGTACACATACATCTGCGGCTCGTTGCCGCCGCCCTCGTCGATGGTACGAATCCAGTCACCCACATCGCTGAGGTACTCGGGCTGAGACGAAATCGCCACCACCGAGTTGGTGCGCTCGACCGGCAGAAATCGCAACATGCCCGCCAGGGGCGTGCCGCTGTCGGCGCCGAACATGGCTTGCAGCTCAGGCATCAGTTCGGCCACCGAGGCACGTTGCAGGCCGAAGACCGCCACGGACATGCCCTTGAGCCAGTCCACATCGAAAGTGTCGATGGTGTCCTGGTAGTTGGCCAGCTCTTCCGGGGTGCCGGCCAGGCTCAGTACGTTGCGCGCCGGGTCGACCAGCAGAAACGCATTCTCTCGGGCGAAGGGCTTGAGCAGTTTCTGCATCTCGGTGGCGGAGATGTAGCGCAGCGGGAAGAGTCGCGCCGAGAGCCCGCTGGAGGGCTGCGTCACGCGCATCTGCGGCACCAGCTTGCCCGCCACCGCCTGGCTGGCCGGCAGAATCACGTAGCGGTTGCCCTGTTTGATCATGGCGTTGTCGGTCCAGGACAGCAGGGTTTCGAGGATCGACAGCGCCTGCTGCTTGTCCACCGGTTTTGACGTGGAGAAGCTGACATTGCCCTTCACGCCCTCGGTGATGCTGTAGTTCTCGTGCAGCAAGTCGCCCATTACGCTGTTGATCACCGCTTCGATGGGCTGGCCCTGAAAGTTGAAGACGATGTCGCCGCCCTCCTCCTGGGCTTTTACCGGCGCAGTGGGTTTACGCACGAACGTCTGATTGCCACGAATCAGCTGGCGCTGCGGCGGCGACTTCGCCTCGGGCAGAGCGCTTTGCATCGCAGGCGCCGCATTCGGCGGGCGTTGCGAACCGGTGCCTTGCAGCGCCTCGTTCAGCAGCTGGTCGTCCGGATCAAGGCGGTCGGGTAAGGATCCACAACCGCCCAGGGAGACGGCAGTGGCCAGGCAAAACAGCGAAGTGCGCATATCGATCAAGGGAGGGGCTCGCGGGGATGGGAAATCAGGGGTAACCGCTTGCCGTAGAGGCTCAGGGTCTGGGTGCGCCCGTTGAGGGCGAAACGGGCGTATTGCGGGGTCAGGTGCTCCAGGCGCCAGCCGTTGGGCAGCGTCTGGCCCAGGCGCACCGTCAGGGGTGGGCCGCTGGCTTGCTTGAGCATGGCCATTTGCAGGTTGCCGGTGATCATGATGCCGCTGAGGGTCAGGTTGGCCAGGCTCGCCACCTGGGTCTTGCCGACCACGCTGTCCGGGCGTCGATCGGGGCTGAACAGCGGCGTCTGCCAGGTGCTCGCGAGTTCTTGCAACGCCGGCGCCGGTGCGGCCTGCACAGTGACGGAGGGCTGAGCAGGTGCAGGCGCCTGCGGCAACCATCGCGGTTGATCACCGATGCTGCTGAGGATCACCGCCATCAGTACGCCCAATAGCCCGGCCAAGCCGAGCAAGCCCCACTCCAGGGGGCGCAGTGCACCGATCATGGCGCCACCTGCGCCGGTTGCAGGTAGCCACGCACCAGCAGTTGCACCGCCAGCTTGCCCGCCCCGCCAGTGGCCGGTGCCTGTTTGCTGCGGCGAATGCGCAACTCATCGACAAACAGAAACGGCGGTTGGTATTCCAGCGCGTGCAGGATCGCGGTCAGCGGTTCGATGGCGCAGTTGAGCGTGAGGCTGACCTTGACCTGCCTATAGGGCTCGCTGCTGTCCTGTTCGGTGGTGATGGGTTTGCGCTGGGTGAGGTTGCAGCCGCCGCCCAGGTTGGCGTGGCTGTTGATCAGGTCGGCCAGACGCTGCATCAGGTCGGCGGCGACCACATCGGGGTCATCGCCTGGCAACAGACTGGCGCTGCTGGCCGGGTCTTGCCGCGCCAGCTCAAGCTGCTCGCGCAATGCATCGCCCTGGCGCAACACGGCGGCGTAGCGTTGCTGCTGCTCACGCAACTGCTGGGCTTGCTCGCCCATGGTACGCAGCGGGCCGGCGAACCAGCTGTCGATCAGCAACCAATAGGCCGCACCGAGTACCACGGCCAGGAGCAACAAGGCACCGCCACGACGTTCACGGGGTGTGAGGGGTCGGCGCATCGGCGGCCTCCTGGCGTAAGTGGGCGCGCAAGGCAAACTGGTCCTTGCCGGTGCGCGCATCGGGTTGAATCACCCCTTCGAACTGGGCGTTGTCCAACCGCCGGCAGCCTTTGATGCGGGTGATCAGGCCACTGGCCTTGGCACTTTGCCCGGAGAAGGTCACCTCAGCGTCCTTGACATCCAATTGGTCGAGCCAAGTGTCGGCGGGCAGGCAAGTGGTCAAGTCATTGAGCAGCGCAGCCAGCGGCGGTTGCGCCAGTTTGCGCTGGGTGAGGTACTGCGCTGCGCCGCGGGTATTGAGCAGTTGCTGGCGCAGGGCGTGCACCTGGGCGACCTGGGCTTTTTGCTGCTGCACGGTGGCGTGCATGGCGTCGAGTACACGCTGGCGGTCGTTGAGCCACAGCAACATGGCGGCGATCAGCAAGGCACCACACAGCCATGGCAGGCTGCGCTGCAAATCCTTGCCCGTTCGGCGTTGGCGCGAGCGTAACGGTGCCGGCAGCAGGTCGATGCCCAGGCCCGCCACATCGACGCGATGGGGATGCAGACCAAGGGCAGCGCAGTCGCTGAGAATCCGATCCAGACGCTCGCGCAGGATCGCCACCAGCGTGACCTCAAGGTGGGTGGGTGTGCGCTGCTCCTGACGCGCCACGAAGTACAACTGCTCGGGGTCGAACGGGGTGTAGCGGTCCAGTTCATAGCCGACCACCGCCGTGAGGTTGCGCGCGGCCGCCAGGGGCAATTGCAGGCGTTGCTGCAGCACCACGTCAGGGTCGAGCATCAGCACCTGGCAGGCGTTGCCGGGGATAACCGGCGCCGTCAGCGGCCAGTGATGGACCTGCTCAGGCGGCTCTTGTGGGGCCAGCCAGCTCGGCACACAGCCGCGCAGTTCGGTGAGCCAGAGGCGCCAGCCTTGTTGCAACAGGCTGCCGCGCCACTGGCGGGCGATAGGTTCAAGTCGATTCATTCTTGCCACCGCACCACCCGATAGGGTTGTGCACGGTCCTCCGCGGGGCTCAATAAGACGGTGAGTTGCAGGCGTGCCTGATAGCCGCCGGGGCGCTCGGCACGGCTGTCGATTTCCAGCACCTGGCCGGGGTCGGCGCCCTCGGCGTTTTGGCGTGGCAGGTTCAATGCCTTGCGCATCAAGGGGCTGGCAAATGCCGGATCGGGTCGATCCAGGTCGCTCCACAAGGTCATTTCCGGCAGCAATTGGCTGTACAGCGCCTGGGTCATACCGGGCAGTTGCCGCACTTCTTCCAGCACCCGAAACGGCGCCAGGCCCTGACGGCGCCGAGCCTCAAGCGCCTGGACCAACTGATGGGCCTGGGCCGGGGTAGCGCCGCAGGCCAGGGCCAGGTGCAGCAAGTCACCGGGGTCGGCGTTGACCAGGTACAGCTTGCCGCGCTCACTGCGCAGGCGGACCTGTAGGCGGGCGTCGTCGAAGGTCAGCGCGATGGCACGCCCATCCGCCACCCAGTGCCGATCAGCCATGACCTGGGCAATACCGGCTTCGGCGGCCAACAGCGTCTGGGTGTGCTGGCGGTACCACAGCGCCTGGCGACTTTGCAGTTGCACCCAGGCAGCCAAACCGCCGAGCAACAGGCTGAGTAAAGCCAGCACCCACAGCATCAACAGCAACGCCGCTCCGCGCTGGCGCTTCATTGTTCACTGCTCGCGCTGCCGAGGTTCAGGCGCAGGGCAATCACTTGCGTCAGCCACGGCACCGGCCCGTTGACGCTGGCGTCGATGCGTACTGCGACGGGCAAGCGCCGGGGCCAGGGCCACGCGTTCAACCAGCCGGTGGGCTGGCCCAAGGGCGATACGCCGCGATAACTCAATTGCAGCGCCTCGACGTTATGCAGCAGCACCTGCGGTTCAGCACGCTGGGTGTTGGCAGCGGATTGCAACTGCGAAAACGCCACCTGAAAATCCTGCTCTACCCGTTGCAGGGTAAAGCGCTGGATGCCCCCGCCGAGCACGCCGGGCAAGGTCGCCACAAACTGCAAGCGCTCTGCCGTGCCGATAAAAAAACCGTCGGCCTGGCTGTCGTCTTCAATGATATTCAAGGGCAACGCCTCGCTGATCGCGGTGCGTAGAAACTGTTGGGCGGTGCGCATTTCATCCAGGCTCACGGTGTAACTTTGGGCCTTGGCCACCGCCCGATTGGCGCCCAGCAACGCAGCGCCCACCAGCAATAACAATATCGAAAGCAGGCTGAGCACCACGAGGATCTCCAGCAAGGTGAAGCCCTGCTCGCGGCGCTTCACAGGCGGGCCTTCAAGGTGCTGAAGCGGGCCTGATGCGCGCCTTCGCGCAGGTTCAGGTCGAGACGAAACAGATGGGGCTGCTGCCGGGTACTGGTCAATTGCCAATGAATGCCATCAAGTTCGCCTTGCAAGGTGCCTTCGCTCAGCGGGCCGGCCGCTTCCTGGTCCAGCAGCGTGAGCGCGGCCTGGGTTAGCCGGTCGCTGTGGGCAACCTGGGCCAACGAGCGCGCACTCTGGCCGAAGGCAACCAGCAACACGCTGCTGCACACCGCCATCAACGTCAGGGCCGCGAGCATTTCCAGCAGGGTAAAACCGGCCTGATGCTTCATGGCAGCGCCCTGGACTGCACGCTGCCGGTGAGCCAACCAATGTCGATACGCCAACGCCAGGCGCCGCTGGCCAGCAGCAGGTTGCCGCCGGTGGAACTGCCATCGGGGTAGAACACCACGGCGGCGCCCGCCTGCTCGGCACTGTGCAGCGTCACCTGCAACGGTGCCTGCCACTGTTGCGGGGCACGCCCTGGAGCCCGGAACGTCAGACGTTGCAGGTCGAATTCGGTGCGCGCCGCCTGGCCGCTGACGATCGCCCCCGCCCGCGTGGCGCGCAGTGCCTCGACCATCTGCCCCACCACCCGCCGCTCCTGAGCCACTTGCAGCCCCTGGCGCACACCCAGCCCCAGCAACCCGGCCGCGACGCCGATCAATACAATGACCACCAGCATCTCCAGCAAGGTAAAGCCGCGCTGGGCCATGGCCGGGTTACTCCCAGTTACCCAAATCGGCACTGTAGCCCTCGCCGCCCGGTTGACCGTCCTGGCCGTAGAAGATCAGGTCGAAGGCGCCATGCTGCCCGGGGAAGCGATAACCGAACCCGTGGCCGAACGGGTCCTTCAACTCCGAAGGCTTCGCATAGGGACCCGCCCAGCTGGAGGCATTGGCGGGCTTGTCGAGCAGCTGTTGCAGGGTGTTGGGCGGCGCGCCCACATCCAGGGCGTAGCTGTCGATCTTCATGCTCAAGCTCGCCAACTGCGCCTTGCCTGCACCGTATTTGCCCTTGTCCACATTGCCGCCGACCTGGCGCACGACAATGGTTGCGACGATGCCCAGCAGCACGATTACCGCGAGCATTTCCAGCAGGGTGAAGCCGTTTTGGCGGTGCCGGGTTCTCATTGATTCCACTCCATGAAGGTTCATATATGGCTGGTGAGGCTCATCAGCGGCAGCATGATTGCGAGCATGATTACCGCCACCAGCACCGCCATGATCACGGTCAGCGAGGGCACCAGCGCAGCGAGCAGACGGTCGATCGCACGCTTGGCCTCGACGTCGAAGATGTCGGCGACCTTGAGCAACATGCCGGGCAGTTCACCGGCGTGTTCGCCGACCTCGATCATTTGCAGGGCCAACTGCGGCAACAGCGGTTGACTGCCAAACGCCTCGGCCAGGGTGCCGCCGCCTTTGACCTGTTGCGCCGCCAGCGCCACTTGCGCCTGCAATGCATGGTTGCTGCAGACCTGCCGGGCGATCACCAGCGCGGGCAGCAATGCCACGCCATTGCTGAGCAAGGTGCCGAGGGTGCGGGTCAGGCGTGCGGCTTGCACCCGTTGCAGCAGCGGGCCGACCACACGGATGCCCAGCAGGTGACGGTCGTAGCGTTCGCGGCGGCTGGGGTCGCGCAGGCGCGTCACCAGGAGCCCGGCACTGATCGCCAACCCGGCCAACAGCACCAGGCCATAGGCCGACAAAAACTCGCCAAGCCCCAGGATCACTTGGGTGATCAACGGAATCGGCACGCCCAGATCCTGAAAAATCGGCACGAATTGCGGCACCACATAGGCCAGCAACAGCGCCAGGGAACCCAGTACGCCCACCACCAGGAACGCCGGGTAGATCAGCGCGTTGATCACCTCGCCACGCAGTCGCTGGCTGCGCTCCAGGTAGTCGCTGAGCTGGCGCAGGGTGTCTTCCAGCGCACCACCGGCCTCGCCCGCGCGCACCATGCTCAGGTACAGCGCAGAAAACGTATCGCCCTCTTCCTCAAGCGCAGCCGACAGCGGTTTGCCGGCCTTGACCTGGTCACGGATGCGCTCGATCAAGGCCCGCACCTGGGGTTGGCCGGGTTGTTTGAGCAGCAGGTTCAACGAGCGTTCAAGGGGCTGACCGGCGCCGAGCAGCGTCGCCAGTTGCTGGGTGAAACTCACCAGCGCTGCACCCTTCAACGGCCCGCGTACACGACGTAACGAGGCACTGCCCGTCGTTTCGATATGCAGCAGCAACCAGCCACGCTTGTGCAAGATGGCGACGGCGGCGGCCTGGTCAGCAGCTTGCAGCGTGCCGCTCTGGGCGGCGCCCTGGCTGTCCAGGGCACGGAACTTGAACAGGCTCACGCATCCTCTCCACGGGTGACGCGCAACACTTCTTCCAGGGACGTGACGCCCGCCAGTGCCTGACGCAGGCCGTCTTCATACAAGGTGCGCAAACCGCCGCGGCGGGCGGCTTGCTCAAGGGTGGCGGCGTCGGCGTGGGCCATCAGCAGGCTGCGCAACTCGTCATTCATCACCAGCAATTCGGTGAGGGCGCTGCGGCCGTGGTAGTCGCCGTGATACAGCAGGATCGGGCGCTGCTCGGTGAGGCGATCCAGGCCGTGTTCCTTGATCAACGCCGGCGGTGCCTGGAACGCGACCCGTGTGGCCGGGTTCAGGCGCCGCACCAGGCGCTGGGCGAGAATGCCGCTGACGGTGGAGGCGATCAGGTAGCTTTCCACGCCCATGTCCAGCAAGCGTGTGATGCTGGCGGCGGCGCTGTTGGTGTGCAGGGTTGAGAGCACCAGATGGCCGGTGAGTGAGGATTGGACGGCGATGCGGCAGGTTTCCAGGTCGCGGATTTCACCGATCATGATCACGTCCGGGTCCTGGCGCACGATGGCGCGCAGCGCTCCGGCAAAGTCCAGGCCGATGGCGGGCTTGACCTGGATCTGGTTGATGCCTTCAAGCTGGTACTCCACCGGGTCTTCCACGGTGATGATCTTGCGTTCGGCGGTGTTGAGCCGCGACAGGGCGGTGTACAGCGTGGTGGTTTTACCCGAGCCTGTGGGCCCGGTAACCAGCAGGATGCCGTGGGGCCGCTCAAGCACATCAAGAAAGGCTGCCAGGCGCTGACCATCAAAACCCAGGCTTGGGAAGTCGAACTGCACGGTTTGCCGGTCCAACAGGCGCATCACCACCGACTCGCCGAAGCTGGTGGGCACCGTGGACACGCGCAAATCCAACGCCTTGCCCTGGATGCGCAGCATGATGCGCCCATCCTGGGGCAGGCGCCGCTCGGCGATGTCCAGGCGCGCCATGATCTTGACCCGCGAGATCACCGCCGCCGACGAACTGGCGGGCGGCGCTTCGGCGTCGTGCAGTAGGCCGTCGATGCGGTAGCGCACCTTGAGCTGGTTTTCGAAGGGTTCGATATGGATATCCGACGCCCGTTGTTCCACGGCGCGTTGCAGGATCAGGTTGACCAGGCGAATCACCGGCGCTTCGGAAGCCATGTCCTTGAGATGCTCGATATCTTCGAGGGCACCACCCTGCTCATCGAGGTTTTCGATCAGCGTGCCCATGGCCGACCGGCCCTGGCCGTAGTAACGCTCGATCAGGCCCTCTACTTCGGTATGCGCGCCGATGGCCAGCCATACAGGAACTTGGCAGGCATACGCCAGGGCCTGGAACGGGTACCGCTGCGTCGGGTTGGCGGCCAGCACGCGCAGGCCGCCCTCGTCCCAGCCCATGGGCACCAGGTGGTAATGACGCAGGAAGCGCTCGGTCACGGCGGGTAATGGGTCAAGCAACGGCGGCGCAGCGTCGGTCGCCAGCAATGGCGCAGCCAGCAGATCGGCCCAGGCGCGGGCCAGTTCGATTTCGGACACCAGGCCCAGGCGCGTGAGTAAACCCAGCAGGTCGCGAGGGTCATCGGATAAGCGCCGGGCGCGTTCCAGATCCAGCGTTTTAAGCCCGGCGTGCTGCATCAGCCACGCGCACACCTGGTCGGTGTGCGGGATGTGCATCTTGCAAGCATCGATGGGGGCTGAAGACATCATTGAGGAATATCTAACGTTGCGAAAAGTATGGCTATTTGGAACTACCGAACAGTGCCATTAGTTCGCCACAGCCCATGCAGGAGTTAGCCGGGGGTATCGACTGGAAGTTATAGCTCTAGTTCCGGCTGGCGGGAAATTAAATACAAAACATTGCCAAATGCACTGATTTAGAGCGTTAGCAGCCAATAGCCACTAGTTGCACTTAGCCATGCCCCGTAATGACTAGGTACTTTCCCTTTCAATTAACTGACAGTGCAAAAGATTCAAGCGTGCAACTTCACCCTCGATCGGTAATACACCCAGACTTTGTAGAACGCGGGTGGCGGCTAATACACCAATCTCAAGGGCCGGTGGCTGGATCGTGCTGAGGCTGGGCAGCAACATCTGTGCGAAGGGGTAGTCGCCAAAGCCCAAGACGGCGCAGTCCTGCGGGATGTTCAGCCCCGCACGCTGACCGGCCAACAAACCGCCGGCAGCCAGGTTGTCGTTGGCAAAGAAAATCGCGTCGGGCCTGGTCACCTCCCCCATCAGCGCCTCCATGGCCTGCTTGCCCGCCTCGAAAGGCGCACGGTCGGCGTCGGGAAAAAAGACCCACGGCTGCACACCCAGCTCGCTGAGGGTCGCAGTAAAACCATCACGGCGCTCCAGCGCGCTGAAGTCGCCCGCCGCGCTGTTCTGCACGAAGGCGATACGCCGATAGCCCTTGCCATGCAGGTAGCGCGCGGCAGTGACGCCGACTTGATAATGGGAAAACCCCACTTGCAACGGCTCGCGCTCCGGCACGTAGTCCCAGGTTTCCACCACCGGGATGTCCACCTCGGCGATCATCTTTTCGGTGCCTGGGCTATGGAAGCGGCTGGTCAGCACCAGCGCGGCCGGCGACCAACCAAGAAAGGCGCGCACCGCGCTTTCCTCTTGCTCGATGCTGAAATAGCTGGACGCCAGCAACAGCTGGTAGCCGTGGCGACTGAGGGTATCGCTGAAACCCTGCAAGGTATTGGCAAAGATCGGCCCCGAGATATTCGGAATCACCATCGCGACGATTCTGCCTCGCGCAGAGGCCAAGCCACCGGCCACCAGATTGGGCACATAACCCAATTGCGCCACCACCTCGGCGATACGCTCACGGCGTTCGGGCGAGACCTGCTCCGGCTGGTTGAAGTAACGCGACACGGTAATCGCCGACACCCCAGCCTGGCGTGCCACGGTGCTCAGTGTGACGCGTCCGGCGCCCCGGCGTTTGCGCGGTGTGTGTTCGTCCACGGAATAACCCTGTAAAAAAGGAATATAAAACTAATTTATTAGTATTTGACGCTCTAAGCTGTGCCTTCAATAATGCCGATGTTAGCGCTAACAAGGCGCAGTGTCTGCTACTCGCTCGAGCGAATGCCCAGGACATTTTCACAGGCGCTGGCGGTCGCAGAACCGCAGCGGACCAGGGTATTTTTTCGAGCGGGCACAGCATGCATAACTTTCCACGGCACACCCATTTATTACTCCTGGCCGGACTCAGCGCCCTGCCCGTCTGCGGCGCTGTCGCAGATGAGGAGCAAGAGCCCACGCTTCAATCCGTGACGGTCACCGCTACCCGACGGGAAGAGTCGCTGCAAAAAGTCCCGGTGGCCGTCTCGGTGCTCGATGGCGAACAACTGGAGCGCGACAACCGCAACGGTGTGGCGAGCATCGCCCAGCAGGTACCGTCACTGAACTTTCGTACCGACGCGTCGAACAAGGACACCTCCCTGTTCGTACGCGGCGTGGGCACCATTTCCACCTCGCCGGGGGTCGAGCCCACCGTGGCGACGGTGATCGACGGCGTGGTTTATGCGCGCCCCGGCCAGGCCACCCTCGACCTGCTCGACCTGGAGCGCATCGAGGTACTGCGCGGCCCGCAAGGCACGCTGTTCGGCAAGAACGCGTCCGCCGGCGTGCTGAATATCACCAGCAAGGCGCCGACTGCCCAGACACACGGTTTTATCGATCAGTCGTTCTACAGCGGCAATGAAAGCCGTACGCGGTTCGGCATCGGTGGCAGCCTGGTGCCGGAGGTGCTCAAGGGCTCGATCAGCACCTTGTTCGGCAGCTACGACGGCAACGTCGACAACCACCACAATGGTCAGGAGGTCAACGGTTACAACCACAAGGGCATTCGCGGCAAGCTGGAGTTCACGCCCAACGACGACGTGAAGCTGACCCTGATCGCCGACTACATGCAGTCCCACGATGACGCGCCCAATGGTGTGGTCAGCAAGTCCCTGAGCCCGGCGTTCAGCAATGCCTTGAGGCCAGTGCGCGCCTCAAGTGACAACCGCGATATCAACACCGATACCCGCAGCCATGTGCAAGACATCAACAAGGGCCTGTCGGCGCAGTTGGACTGGAACCTGGGCGACTACACCCTGACCTCGATCACCGCCTGGCGCGGCTGGGACAACACCCAATACCAGGACGGCGACCGTCTCGGCACCGTCACCGCCGCCTTCCCCGGCACCGCCGACAAAGGCGACCTGGCGTTCGACCAGTACTCCCAGGAGCTGCGTCTGGCCTCGCCCAAAGGTGAGTTCCTGGAGTATGTCGGCGGCCTGTTCTACATGCATGGCAAGGATGAGGAAACCTATCAACGCACCCTCACGACGACTGCGCGTGTCGACCGTGGCATCGCCGACTACAGCACCACCAGCGACAGCTACGCGGCATTCGGCGAGACCACGCTCAACTTCACCTCGCGCTTTCGTGGCATCGCCGGCTTGCGCTATACCCATGACGACTTGAAGTACGACCATCGCCGCGTGTCCACCTCTGCCACCACGGTCAGCGGCATCCAGCCGGCGACGGCGAGTTCCGGCTCGGTAGACGAGGACGGTTGGTCCGGCCGGCTGGGCGTGCAATACGACATCAGCGATAGCGTCACCAGCTACCTCACCTACTCGCGTGGCTACAAAGGCCCGGCCTACAACGTGTTCTTCAACATGCAGCCGCGCGACACCGAGGCGCTCAAGCCGGAGACTTCCAACACCTGGGAAGCCGGGATCAAGGCCACCGCCTGGCACAACCGCCTGACCACCAACCTCGCGGTGTTCCACAGTGACTACGACAACTACCAGGCCAACTTTTTCGACACCGTCGCCGGCCAGGTAGTGACACGCCTGATCAATGCCGGCAGCGTCAGCACCGAAGGCGTCGAGCTCGATTACGCGTTGCAAGCCACCCAGCAACTCAAGCTCTCCGGCGCCCTGGCCTATACCCGAGCGCGCATCGATCAGTTCGCGTGCCCGGCAGGCGCAGCGGCGACCTGCAATGTGAATGGCAAGCCATTGCCATTCAGCCCGGACTGGAAAAGCTACGTGCGTGCCGACTACAGCATCCCCCTGGACAACGGCCTGGATGTCGAGCTGGGCACCGACTACAGCTGGCAGAGCGAAGTGCAGTACGACATCAGCCAGAACCTGGACACCAAGCAAGGCGCGTACGGCATCTGGAACGCCAGCGTGGCCCTGGCCGACTACACCAATGGCTGGCGCGTGGCGCTGTTGGCGAAGAACCTCGCCGACAAATCCTACTCACCGCTGTTGGCCAGTGGCGGCAACTACATCTACCGCGCCGTACCCCGTGACGATGAACGTTACTTCGGCGTGCAACTGCGCAAGGACTTCTAGCATGAGCCGTCAACTCAAACTCGGCGCGTTCCTGATGGCCACCGGGCACCATGTGGCCGCCTGGCGCCACCCCGATGTACCGGCGAATGCCGGGCTGGATTTCGCCCACTACAAGCACTTGGCGCAGGTAGCAGAAGCGGCCAGGTTCGACGCGCTGTTCGTGGCCGACAGCATTGCCGCCGCCACCGGTGAGATCGCCAGCCAGATGGCGCGCTCGGATCATTTCGAGCCGCTCACCCTGCTCTCGGCGCTCAGTGCGGTGACCGAGCATATCGGCCTGATCGCGACCGCCACCACCAGCTACAACGAGCCCTACCATGTGGCGCGCAAATTTGCTTCGCTGGATCACCTTTCCGGTGGCCGTGCAGGCTGGAACCTGGTGACCTCGGACAACGCCGCCGAGGCACTGAATTTCGGCCGCGACGCACACCTGGGTCATGCCGAACGCTACAGCCGCGCGCGGGAGTTTCACCAGGTGGTGACGGGGTTATGGGACAGCTGGGACGACGATGCTTTCGTGCGCGACAAGGCCAGCGGCCGCTATTACGAGCCAAGTAAACGCCATGTGCTGAACCATGTGGGCGAACACTTCCAGGTCAAAGGCCCCCTGAACGTGGCGCGCTCGCCCCAGGGCCAGCCGGTGATCGTGCAGGCCGGCTCTTCGCACACCGGCCGGGAACTGGCGGCACAGACTGCCGAGGTGGTGTTTACCGCGCAGACTTCGCTGGCCGACGCCCAAGCGTTTTACCGTGACCTCAAGGGGCGCCTGGGCCAATACGGGCGCGAGGCCGATTCGCTGAAAATCATGCCGGGCGTGTTCGTGGTGGTCGGGGAAACCGAAGCCTGCGCCCAGGCAAAATTTGAAAGATTCCAAGCATTGGTCGAACCCAAGGTAGGCGTGGCGTTGCTGGGGCGCATGTTGGGTAATTTCGACCTGTCCGGCTACCCGCTGGACGGGCCGCTGCCCGAGCTACCCTTGACCGACAGCGGTCAACGCAGCCGCCAGCAACTGCTGAGCGAACTGGCCCAGCGCGAACAGCTGACACTGGCGCAACTGGGCCAACGCATTGCCGGCGGACGCGGTCATTACAGCCTGATCGGCACGCCTGTGCAGATCGCCGATGAGCTGCAGCGCTGGTTCGAAGAAGGCGCGGCGGATGGCTTCAATATTCTGGTGCCGCACCTGCCGGGCGGGCTGGAGGATTTCGCCCGCCTGGTCGTTCCCGAGTTACAGCGGCGTGGCCTGTTTCGGCGCGAATACAGCGGCACCACACTGCGAGAAAACCTCGGCCTGGCGCGCCCGGCCAACCGCTTCAAGGAGACCCGTGCATGAAATTCCCCACCCTGCTGCTGGCCCTGCTGCTGACCCAGACCGCCTGGGCGGCCGATCCATCAACCTTGCGCATCGGCTACCAGAAAGGCTCCATCGCCCTGGTGCTCGCCAAGGAGCATGGCCTGCTGGAAAAACGCTTCCCACAAACCGAGGTGAAATGGATTGAATTCCCCGCCGGCCCGCAGATGCTTGAAGCGCTGAACGTCGGCGCCGAACCGCCCAAGCCCAGCGCCGAAACGTTGCTGGTACGCAACGATAGCCCAGTGCTGCCGATTGACGACAGCATCATTGGCGCACAACAGGCCACGGCGGATCTGTTTTATCAGAACCGCTTGCTGCCCAAGACCATTGAGGTGCGCAAGGTGATATGGCGACCCGAAGCCCGTTGAGATCTGAAGTGTGAAACTGTCTACGGTTTCGTCGCCAACACCAAACGGTGCACGAGGCCGCCAAACAGCCCACCCAGCAAAGGCACCACCCAGAACACCCACAACTGAGCCATCGCCCAATCGCCCTGGAACAACGCCACACCAGTACTGCGCGCCGGGTTAACCGATGTATTGCTCACGGGAATACTGATCAGGTGAATCAAGACCAGGGCAAAACCGATGGCCAGCGGCGCAAAACCGGCCGACGCCTTTTTGTCGGTGACGCCCAGGATGATCAACAGGAAAAACGCCGTGAGTACAAACTCGGTGACCACTACCGAAAGCAGCGAGAAGCCCCCGGGCGAATGCTCGCCATAACCATTGGTGGCAAACCCCGCAGTCACATCGAACCCGGCCTTGCCGCTGGCGATCAGGTACAGCACGCCAGCCGCCGCAATCGCGCCCAGAACCTGAGTGAGGATGTAGGGCACCACATCCTTGCCGTCAATACGCCCAGCGGCGAGCAAACCCAAGGTGACCGCCGGATTGAAATGCCCACCCGAAATATGCCCGGCCGCGTAGGCCATGGTTAATACCGTCAAGCCAAATGCCAATGCCACACCGGCAAAACCAATGCCCAACTCAGGGAATGCGGCCGCCAACACGGCACTGCCGCAACCGCCCAGTACCAGCCAGAACGTGCCGAAGAACTCGGCGGCGAGACGTTTTGTCATCAGGAAACTCCTTGAAGTCAGGTCAAAAAGTTGGAGCCTAACAACAGGGTACGGGCATTGGATGTGGGAAATTTCCTTAGCGCGTAACTAATGAGCAGGTGTGATTCGCGGTGAAGATTGTTCACGCGGGAAGGCATTTATTCCCGGCATGAAAAAGCCATAATCAGCAACAACAGTGGCGCATCAAGGCAAAGCCGGCCTCTTGCTGCTCAGCGTGGCCCCCCCTCTGGATACCCTCACCGTGGCGCGCCCGCCTTGGCGATCAACTCACGCAATCGGGAATCCTTAGGCTCAAACACGTCGAGGAGCCCGATCGCCTTAAGAGCGGGCAGAGATTGAATAATTTCTCGCTCAGCTAGCAGTTGATCATCCATGCTCGCGCCTGGATTACTCCAAACTCGTACGTTTGCCAAAAAGGCACCCACCGTCCCTTTACGTACGGTCACTCCCTCAAATGTTGCTTCGTTTGTGTCGTCGGCAAGAACGTCTTCGGCACGCATATCCGTCTCCGCAGTTGGGTTGCTTTAACTTATCGGCCTTTCGGAAAAGGGCATCACGCCGACAATAACGTAATTATCTTGCGCTGACATTTAAATGAAAACCCGGCGCTTGGCCGGGTCCGTTGATGCTCAGTTGTCAGGATGCTCACTGGCTACTGAATCGGCAGCGTCCACGTCCGACATATCTTCCTCGAGGGGTGCCTCGTCGTCCGGTGGCAGCGGGATATGATCCTCATCGCGCTTTGGATCATGACCGGCCTCATTGTCCGTTCCACGCGTTACTGCCTGCTGTGAAATATTGCCTGGGGCGTTCTCGTTGATTTCCATGCTGTCTCTCCGCTCTAAAGCGCGACAAATACGCACTTAAACATTGGAGCAGGCGTGTAACAGGGAGTGCCGAACTTTGGACGAACGGAAAATCCCGAGACGGTGTTGGGCGTAAGGACGCCAGCACCAGCAGCCATAACGGCGACTGAGGATCCCGCCAAGGGCTCACGCAGTAGCCCTGTATGTCATCCGCCTTGGCCTGATTGAGTAGTTTCAGCCACTTCCTTGTCGAGGCCCCTTATGGCACTTCCTCACACCGCCTGCATCTTCCTGTATTTCCTGTTGCTCAGCACTATCTGGCCCAGCCATGCCAGAGATCTGGCCGAGGGCCTTACCGAGCAGTCACCGTCTGTGGCCCTTGAAAATAAAAACCACCGTTATCCGCAATGGACCGGCATCGATTCACTGGAAAACGCCTTAGGCCAGACCTGCAATGCCGTTCTGCTCGACACGCGCAATCGCCAGGGTAAGGCCATCGGGCCGGCTTATGCGTGGAGTCGACCCTCAACAGTTTTGCCGAACATCCCGGCGTGTTCCCCAGCGCCTTGCGCAACCGCTGCAACGGTCTGCGCCCAGGCAGCTCCGGCAGCCCGATGCTGGACCGGAACACCAATGAAATCACCAGCATCATCAGCAAGGTCGCGTCTGCCATTCAGAAAGACATTCTCAATAGCTGCCAGAACAACTCGGCGTGCGAAGCCGCCAAATTCAACTACAGCTACCCCGTCAACGACTTGTACTACTGCTTTGTAGACGGTGTTTTCCGTAACGACACCCCAACCTGCCAGCTCAAGGCGGTTGAAATCACGCTGGATGAGCCATGGAACCTGAAGCCCTATGTGCATTTAAAACGTGACACCACCGACCAAATTACCCGTCCGACTTGGAACCTGAGGTTCTCGATCCAGGAACCGTTCTACCGATTCAAAGCCGTGAATCACATCAGCGATTGCGCACGCACACACGGCTACCAAGTCGCTGCCGCTTCTGACGAAGCCTACATCAACCAACCCATCGGCCCAGTGCTGGGGCCGCATGTGTTATGCATACTCGGGGGTGCAAACGGCCGAACAGCCGCTGACCGAAGCGCTGCTGCGCAATGCGTTCACCCATTCGGTATTCCTGACCAACCCGGCACCGGCACCGCAGCTCAAGCACCGCTATCACATCGCCTGGGAAAACCAGCAGGACGGTTTTAGCCAGCATTATTACTACAGCGTGAACTCGGCGATCAGCACCATCTGCGGCGATATTGACGACGATCGCTACACCTTGGCCATGGACGGCATATTCCTTGATATAGCAGAGCTGCCGGTCACGTTATGCAGTTATGCACGCAACAACGCCGGGCAACCGTCGGCCATTCGCACAGACATGATCACAGGCGCAACGGTTCGCTCGCAGCGTCAGGCCAGGTGAGGCAGGGAGATGTTTTAAGCAAATGTTGATGACTCAAGTCAGCGCAAGCAAGGGCAATGCCCGAAAGGCACGACTTGAGCGGGATCACTGGGGCTCTCCCCCGCCGAACCGCAGCGGGGGCGACCCGATTACCATTGACCAGAGAGCAAACAGGTTGCCGCCTCAATCATGCTGAAGTGGTACCACGGCTGAGAATCCTGGCAACTGGTGGCGAAAGACGCATGCGCGCTTGAGGTCGCTAACAGGCAGGCTGCAGCCGTCATATAGACGTATTTTTTTATAGTCATCTTCACTCCCCTTCCCATCGTTAATACATTGGCTTGCGCTTCAAACTTTAATAGTGGGCTTGAGCGAGGATCAATTAGGGCAGGTGTGCTAATGGCATATTGACCAGACTGCACCTGTAAACTTGCAGGCAAATACTGGGCTTAAGTAGACTTCTACTCAATGGCACGCGCCCAAGTCCAACATCGGAGAACGACATTGCCTGGAGTGGATAAGACTTGGACGATCGTGACGAATCGCCTGACTCTGAATCGTCATCAACTAGAAGACTTAGAAGATTGCCTAGCCATGTGGCAGGATCCGTTCGTCGTGCGACTGATACGTGCCACGCCATTTGACAGGCGGGAAACCTGGAACCGCCTACTGCGCTATGTCGGTCACTGGGAGCTCCACGGTTTTGGCTATTGGACTATCCGCACTCGCGCGCAAAGCCAATTTTGTGGAGAGCTTGGCTTTGCCTACACCCATCGTGAGATGCCGACCGGCTTTGAAGGCTTGCCGGAGTTCGGATGCACACTGGCGCGGTCGTCGTGGGGCCGCAATATTGCCCAAGAGGCCACTGAAGCGGCGCTAGAGTGGATGGATCACCACAAAGGGTTGCGACGCACCATTGCGATTACCGATGAAGCCAACCGCGCCGCCCTTGCACTTGGGCACTCGGCGGGTTATGTGCACCGTCAGACAATACCATTCGAAGGTCGCCCTTTCGCTTTGATGGAGCGCGACACATCCGATCTGCGAGACCCGAGTTCAGAAGATTGACCTGGCGGAGGCCTGATCTGTCTGTCGCGCTTTGATCACTCCAGTGGCGCTGCATAGACTACTGGCTGCGACGATTGACACCAGCATGCCTTGCATAGAAATACACCAAGGAATTGCGCTCGCCAGACAGCACCTTGCTCACCTCATGACGGTACTTACAGGTGGTGACAAGCACCGAGCCATACGAAGCCATGTAAGAACGCTGTTGACCGTTGTCGGCATATACCACGAACGCCCCACCTTCAAAATGGCGTCCTAGCTGCACAATCATCGAATATTCGTAATCGGGATTGCTGGCAGCATCGAGATGAACGCCAACAAAAGAGCCGGCGATCATTCGGTTCATCTGGCATCGGCGGATATGGAACGGGTCCTGTGACTGGAAAAGCGCAGCCAAACATCCCGGACGCTGCCCGCCGGACAGGATATCAATGATGCCGTCCGAGAAGGGCCGATTGACAGTGCTCGGCAGCTCACCGGCGCGATCCACCATAATCCTGCGCACGTAGATGGCATGCTTGTCACCCGCATCACCATTGGTGACCGTCTCCTCTGGTATCTGCGCCTGCAGGCCCTCCAAGCGAGTGATCTCTTGATCGGAGAACACTACTCCAGCCGGAATCAAGGTGCTACCAGTGCGCTGGAGTTCCTCGGCATACTGGCTGTAATTGCAAGCAGTGGCGGCTTCAGCTATTTCGTTCATTTTCTGCTCCTTTTTTTCGGGTATATGGAAACCGCAACCTCAACCCCCTGAAAGGATCGAGTCGTACAGTTGCTCACGTTGGTCGCAGGTGAGCGCAGGCGCCCAGCCCGCAAGTGCCCCGCTGCCAGCGTTGATCACCGCCGAGCGACTGCCGGAGCGCACCAAGATCCCGCTCGCCTTCTCGCCATGCAGGTACATGCCCAACACCAACCGATGGTCGGCATACACCCCGTCGAGGTCGACAGCGTGGCTCAGCGTCGGCGTCTCCACAAAACGCTGCGCGATCCATGCATCCAGGCCTACATCAAGCAAACGTTTCCAGAGAACTGCAGGCGGCAGACTGCTTCCAAGTACGATTCCCTTGCCACCGTAGGTGTTCTTTTGCTTGAAGATCAGGCTGTCCTTATTGCTCAGCAACCAGTCTCTATCTGCATCCAGCACACTCCAGCTTGGCAGCAGAAAGTCACGGATAGCCGTGATTTGCTCGGGCTCGAACAAGTGGTGGTTGCGAGCGTCCCAGAGCATTGCAAGCCAGCCCTTGCTCATCAGCAGCTCGGCTTCCAGGCCATTGGAAAACCGTGCGCCACGCTGCAAAAGGTCGTCGTAAATATCGGTATTGACTGTGACGTCATCGAAAGTAAAACAGCGATGGATCAAGACGTTGGACAGGTCATGACAACCACGCCATTTCGAGGTCAGGCTGGTTTCATCGTGGATCTGGATATCCATGCTGGGAATGCTGTGAGCCAGGTGTTTATGTGCCAGGTGTTGATTTAGGTAGCCCAAGGCTGCATGAGAACTCCAGTCGAGCAAAATCAGGTGCTCGGTCGGCACGCGTGCACACGTCTCCCTGTATAGATGAGCGAGGTTTTGGAAGGGCGACACGTCAGCATCCGAATCGGGAAATCCTAACGAATCAGCGAAAATACGATAGTAGTCGTGCAGTTCACCGCCGCCGACTGCGACAGAGAAGTTCAACTCGCAGATCGCGTGACCATCACGTAACGGCACCAGATCCACACGTGCGACGCGATGCGGGGCATCGACCAGCTGCCGCCAGTCAACATAAGGTTCCCAGGCAACCGGCAAACCTAATTGAAGAAGAACGTCGGCACGGGAACAACATGCCATCAGGGCGCTGGCAAGCCTGCCCTGCGCAGCAACAATGTGAAGGGCGGCTGCCGCAATCCTATCGTGTTCGGTTCGATCAAAGACAAGCGGATACGGCATCAAACGGATTCGTGGGGCACCGATGTCAGCGGAGAACCGCGCGAGGGCCTCAGTGATGGACGGTTGCCTAAATGAAGTGAGGATTTCCCCCATCACCGGAATCGTTTTCTGGCTCCACTCGCTGAACATTCTTCCTCCATGAATACCTTCTGTGTAATCCGCATGCACCGTTGTATCGCCATAAACGATCAGCACGTCCGCTGGCTTTACCTCTTATCGTTGCAGTTGACCACGCTCACATCGGTGATCACATCCTTGCCATCAGTCAACAAGGTGATGCTGCAGAAGTAGTCGATCACAATCCTGTTCTCTTCATAGCCGACCTTGCGATAGATAGGTTCACTACTGACGGGCATGATGCCATTGAGCCCACGACCTCCAATTCCGACCCACCTCTCTTGCTGCCCCACATACTCAACCCCCGTCTGGATGAACACCTTCTCAGGAGTGACGCGTGTTCGGATCCGATTCCAGGCGTAGAAGCCGCCACTACCATATGACGAAGGCCCTACGCCCTGGTCAGGCGGTCCAAACACTTCAAAAGCCCTTTCCGCGGGCTGGCCTACGAGCTTCTGAGCCGCCACCTGGATATCGTTGACGCCACTACTTTTAGTCGGGGGCGAAGTTGAGCAGGCAGTAATGGCAAAAAACGCCAAGCCAACACATAGGCGTTGCATTACGGACATGGTAGTTACTCCTTCGCTCTTGGCAATTTCTGCACCCAATAACGGCGTTTTTCAAGGCAGTTGTCGCTTCAACCGTTCTGCTATGCCGCTTTTTGTTCGGTCTGCTGTTCCCGATCCGGATTCAGCAGCACCGTTTCTACCAGTTCCCAGTTACATGTTTGCCCTGACCACAGTTCAGGTCTTTTCCGACGCTCGCCGTTAGCTCAAGTCTTAATCGCTCTTGCTTCAATCACCCGGAGAAAAGATGCGTATGACGACCTCAGATCCCAAAACGATAAATCATCTAAGACGAACAGCAATTCCCAGGATGCAATCAGGAGCCGTCCTACAGGGTCTCCTCTCTAATTCTCACCCACTGCAGCTCAATCGGCTTGGACACTCCGGTCTTGACCATCAGACGTCATAGCTCAAAAGCCATCATTGGGACTACAAGCGCGCTGGACCCTCGGCGGGAAAATCCGTATGCCGCACTACTTTTTGATGTAGTGCTTGCATTTAATCGTAACTGTCCGAACTATCCCCCTTGAAATTCAAACCTTAATCTCCTTCAACCACTGATTGACGCGCTCCCATTCAAAAAGCGTTGAGTCGAACGTACCGCCGTGCCATTCCATCATGTCTTCGAATTCCGGATGATTGGGGTCAGCAGTTTGTCCACTCGGTTAACCGAGTGGTCGGCGATGCGCTCCAGAACATAAGTTAAATAAGCTTGCGGGTTCAGATCATTGAGTTCGGCCGACATACAGCGCGACAATCCGAGCCTGATGCAGAAAGCCCGGTGCTTGGCCGGGCTGCGAGGTAATCATCAATTCAAACGGCGTTGAATTGCTCAACCATGTCAGGGAAGCGCTGAACCAATTTAATCAGTAGTGTTGCCTGGGCATCTGGTTTGGATTTCGATTGCTCCCAGTTCTTCAGCGCGTCCAGATTCATCCTGACCTGCCTGGCAAACACTCGTTCTGCTCATTTCGTACTGACGAAGAGTAATATCTCCCTTCCGGTGCTCGCTCATATCCTCCACACCCTGCATCAGCTCGGCAAACAGACTGCGTTTCACTTCCCACCTCATTCTTCAGCTTTATGTCGCGGATGGCAAAAATGAAAAAGCCCAGCAGGCAGGCCGGGCTTCTAGTGGTTACTCAAAACTAGGCGTCAGACGTTTTATTCCTGACAGAATCACCAGCGGATAGTGAGCATCTGATTTTTGCCGCGTGCGCAACCACCTCACGCTGGGAGGCGCTTGCCTTGTGAAGCACCTCCCGGAAAACCTCACGTTTGGTCTCAGGGGAGGCGTTACTGAAGAAATCCGCGAGTAGGCTGGAGTCTTCGGTGTTGGTTTTACGCATGACGATCTGCCTCAGTCAGTAGCTCGATGAGCTGCTGGTAATCATAGGTCTCTGGAATTAGGGCGTCAATCTGCTCCACCGTTACCCCATCCTCATAGAATTCTTCAGAGCAATCTGTGTTCTTTACAAGCAAATCTATGTGCAGCCCCCGTCCATAGGATCTCCTCAACTCAACAATATTCCGGCGTACTGCCAAGTATTGCTGAGCAAATTTGTCCATGGGAATATTTCTTCCCTCGGTTATTTCTCGTGCTTTCACGAACTCCCAAGAGAGCTCTGGGCGCTGATAGACGTACATAATCTGGGCAGCCCTATTTCCTTTCAGAACCCTATCAATATTTCGTTTTGCAACATCTAGATTCGACATCGTACCGTCAAGGATGAACGAAACGCGCTTCTCAAAGGCTCGGTCCAAGACTTTTTCGAGGATCTTTGTCACAGCTCGCTGGAAAAGGTATGAGTTCCCACCGGAATAACCAGGGATAAGTTCTCGAAAATCATCCGGATCAATTCGGAGAACTCGACGCTCCTCGCCCTCTGGGTGTCCTTTCTCCAGAGCCTCCACCATTGCCTTGGAAATCTCCGTTTTGCCAGCACCAGGAGAGCCCGCCATAAAGACGGTGAGCGGAGCGCACTCTGGAATAAAAATCTCGGTGTCGACAATCTTCTTGGCCAGAGGTCGGCGGTGTGTGATGGCAAACTGAAAAGCAGCCTCTTCTAGCTCTATTTCTTCAGGCGTCATTAGTGGCTCGAAATTCGTTTTCCAAAAACTAACACTTTGCTCGACCTTAAACCATGCAACCTCGAGGATCAGTGGGAGGCGATTTTCCTGATCGAGGAACTGAGGAAGTCAAACTCATAGCGTAGAGGCCATGCGAGCGAGGGCATGACCAAAAACTACCAGCGAGACCACGAGGAAATCATCTGGTCCGAGGCGATCCCGGACCTGAATATCAGCGAAATCACCGGGTAGTTTTGCGCGGGTTTTGCGCAGGCACAAAAAAGCCGATCTATCTGATCGGCTTAAGTGTCTGATTTTACTCAGGAATAATGGTCGGGACGGAGTGATTCGAACACTCGACCCCTAGCACCCCATGCTAGTGCGCTACCGGACTGCGCTACGCCCCGACTAGGCGTGTTACTGGGTTCGCTTCTTAACGAAGCGAACCGGAATATACCGCAAGCTTTTGAAATGTGGAAGTATTTTTAAAGCTTGAATCATTTCTTCAGCACCACCAGCACATCTTCCAGTTCGGAGATCATCTGGCGGATCAGTTGCTTGTATTGGGTGGTGTCGTCTTTGGCTTCATCACCGGACATACGCTGGCGTGCGCCGCTGATGGTGAACCCCTGGTCGTACAGCAATGCACGGATCTGTCGGATCATCAGCACGTCCTGGCGCTGATAATACCGACGGTTCCCGGTGCGTTTGACGGGGTTGAGTTGAGGAAACTCCTGCTCCCAATAGCGCAGCACGTGCGGTTTTACGGCACACAGCTCGCTGACTTCACCAATGGTGAAGTAGCGTTTGCCTGGGATGACGGGTAGTTCGTCGTTATGACTTGGTTCCAGCATAAGCCTCAACTCGGGCCTTCAACTTCTGCCCTGGACGAAAGGTGACCACACGGCGAGCCGTGATCGGGATTTCTTCTCCCGTTTTTGGATTGCGGCCAGGCCGCTGGCGTTTGTCCCGCAGGTCAAAATTGCCGAAACCGGACAATTTGACCTGTTCGTTGTCTTCCAGAGCGTGGCGGATCTCTTCAAAAAACAGCTCGACCAATTCCTTGGCCTCGCGCTTATTCAGACCCAACTCTTCGTACAGACGTTCCGCCATCTCAGCTTTCGTCAAAGCCCCCATACGTCACTTCCTTAACGTGGCGTTCAACCTTTGTTCGAGCGAGGTGAGGATATTTTGTGTCGTGGTATTCACCTCATCGTCATTAAGAGTGCGCGATGGATGCTGCCAGGTCAAGCCGACTGCGAGGCTTTTTCTATGCGGATCAATGCCTTTACCCTGATAGACGTCAAATAGCCTGAGGTCTGTCAGCCATTCCCCTGCATTTTCACGGATTACATCCAGAACGGCAGTGGCGGCGACGTCACGGTCGGCGATCAGCGCCAGGTCGCGACGCACTTCAGGAAAGCGCGACAACTCGCTGAATTTAGGCATCTTGCCCGATGCCACTTCAGCCAAGACTAGCTCAAACACGAAGACTGGACGGTCCAGCCCCAACGTTTTCGACAGTTCCGGGTGAATGGCGCCCACAAAACCTACCAGGCGACCTTCGCGCTCGATACGCGCAGTCTGGCCCGGATGCAAGGCTGGGTGGCTGCCCGGCACAAACGTAAAGGCATCCAGCGCGCCGGCAAAGCCCAGTACCGCTTCCACGTCAGCCTTGACGTCGAAGAAGTCTACGACGTCGCGACCTTGCGCCCAGCCTTCCGGCAGGCGGCTACCGCATACCACGCCAGCCAGCATCGGCTCCTGTTTAAGACCATCGAGCTGACCCACGAAACGCAGGCCGCTTTCGAACAGGCGCACGCGGTCTTGCTGGCGGTTCAAGTTGTGGGAAAGCGCTTTCACCAGACCCGGCCACAGCGACGAACGCATGGCGGCCATGTCGTTGGAGATCGGGTTGGCCAATAACAGCGGCTCAACACCCGGGTTGAACAGCTCAAATTGTTTTGGATCGATGAAGCTATACGTCACGGCTTCCTGGTAACCACGAGCAACCAGCAGGCGGCGCAGCTCAGGCAGTTGCGCACGCGCTTCGGCCTTGGGTTGCGGCGCGAGGCGCGCTTGCGGGTAGCGAACCGGCAGGCGGTTGTAGCCATACAGACGTGCCAGTTCTTCGATCAGGTCAACTTCCAGGCTGATGTCGAAGCGATGGCTAGGTACTGCAACCTGCCACTGCCCTTCCCCATTCGAGGAAATACCCAGGCCGAGGGCGGACAGCAGTTGCTCGATTTCAGCCGGCTCAATGACCAGCCCGAGCATTTGCTCAACGCTTTTGGCACGCAGGGTGATCGGCGCAATCGACGGCAGATGCTGTTCGCTGACGGTTTCGGTGATCGGGCCGGCTTCGCCACCGGTGATTTCCAGCAGCAGGCCGGTGGCGCGCTCCATGGCTTCACGGGCGAGATTCCAGTCCACGCCACGCTCATAGCGGTGCGAAGCATCGGTGTGCAGGCCATAGGAACGGGCCTTGCCTGCGATGGCGATCTGGTCGAAGAACGCGCTTTCAAGGAATACGTCACGAGTGGTCGCGGATACACCGCTGTGCTCGCCCCCCATCACGCCGGCAATTGCCAGGGCGCGAGAGTGGTCGGCGATAACCAGGGTGTCGGCACGCAGGCTGACTTCCTGACCGTCGAGCAGCACCAGCTTTTCGCCTTCCTCGGCCATGCGCACGCGGATGCCACCGTTGATTTCGGCGAGATCGAAGGCGTGCAGCGGCTGACCCAGCTCCAACATCACATAGTTGGTGATGTCGACGGCGGCGTCGATGCTGCGCACGTCGGCGCGACGCAGGCGCTCGACCATCCACAGCGGGGTCGGCTTGGACAGGTCGACGTTACGGACCACACGCCCCAGGTAACGTGGGCAGGCGTTCGGCGCGAGCACTTCGATGGAGCGAACTTCGTCATGCACCGGCGGCACAACAGCAACCGCCGGACGGGTGACGGGAGCGTTGTACAGCGCGCCCACTTCACGAGCCAGACCGGCCAGGGACAGGCAGTCGCCGCGGTTCGGGGTCAGGTCGACCTCGATGCTGGCGTCTTCCAGCTCCAGGTAAACCCGGATGTCCTGACCCACAGGCGCGTCGGCCGGCAGCTCCATCAGGCCATCATTGCCCTCGCCTACCTGCAACTCAGCCTGAGAGCACAACATGCCGTTGGACTCAACACCACGCAGCTTGGCCTTCTTGATCTTGAAGTCGCCAGGCAGTTGAGCACCGATCATGGCAAACGGGATCTTCAGGCCCGGGCGCACATTAGGCGCTCCGCACACGACCTGAAAGGTTTCCGAACCGTTGCTGACCTGGCACACACGCAATTTATCGGCATCAGGGTGTTGCTCGGTGCTCAGCACTTCGCCCACTACCACGCCACTGAAAACACCGGCGGCCGGCGTAACGCTATCGACCTCAAGACCGGCCATCGACAGACGAGCAACCAACTCGTCGCGATCTACCTGCGGGCTTACCCAGCCACGCAGCCATTGTTCACTGAATTTCATCCTGCTCTCCTAAAGATTCGTTACGACTAGCGAAATTGCGCGAGGAACCGCAAGTCGTTGTCGAAGAACAGACGCAAGTCGTTCACGCCGTAACGCAGCATGGCCAGACGCTCAACGCCCATGCCGAAGGCAAAGCCCGAGAACTCTTCCGGATCGATCCCGGACATGCGCAGCACGTTAGGGTGGACCATGCCGCAGCCCATGACTTCCAGCCAGCCGGTCTGCTTGCAGACGCGGCAACCTTTACCGCTACACATCACGCATTCCATGTCGACTTCAGCGGACGGCTCGGTGAACGGGAAGAACGAAGGACGGAAACGCACGGCCAACTCTTTCTCGAAGAACACCCGCAGGAACTCTTCGATGGTGCCCTTGAGGTCGGCGAAGTTGATATCGCGATCCACCAGCAGGCCTTCGACCTGGTGGAACATCGGCGAGTGGGTGATATCCGAGTCGCTACGGTACACACGGCCTGGGCAGACAATGCGGATCGGCGGCTTGTTCGCTTCCATGGTGCGGACCTGTACCGGCGAGGTATGGGTGCGCAACAGCATGTTCGCGTTGAAATAGAAGGTGTCGTGCATCGACCGGGCCGGGTGATGGCCTGGGATGTTGAGCGCCTCGAAGTTGTGATAATCGTCTTCTACCTCAGGGCCTTCGGCAATGCCGTAGCCGATGTGGGTGAAGAACTGCTCGATACGTTCCAGAGTCCGGGTAATCGGATGCAGGCCGCCCGAGGCCTGACCACGGCCAGGCAAGGTCACGTCAATGGACTCGGCGGCGAGCTTGGCCGCTAGATCGGCCTCCTCGAGCGACGCCTTGCGCGCATTGAGCACCTCTGTGACACGTTCCTTGGCAACGTTGATCAACGCACCGACTTGCGGACGTTCTTCAGCCGGCAAATTTCCCAGGGTCTTCATCACCTGAGTCAATTCACCTTTCTTGCCAAGGTAGTGAACCCGGATTTGCTCCAGGGCATTTACATCTTCAGCGCTTTGCACGGCCTCAAGGGCTTGGGCAACGAGCGCGTCCAGGTTTTCCATGTACAGACTCCAGATACAAAATAGGGGAAGAGCTTGAAGGCTCTTCCCCTATTTATGACGTTTACCACCTTGGGCTACAGGAGTAACCCAGGATGACTGTCGGGGGTACTTAAGCCAAGGAGGCTTTAGCTTTCTCGACAATCGCAGCAAACACCGCTTTTTCGTTCACGGCCAGTTCAGCCAGAACCTTACGGTCGATTTCGATGGACGCTTTCTTCAGGCCAGCGATGAAACGGCTGTAGGACAGACCGTTAACACGTGCACCAGCGTTGATACGAGCGATCCACAGAGCGCGGAACTGACGTTTTTTCTGACGACGGTCACGGTAGGCGTACTGGCCTGCCTTGATTACCGCTTGCTTGGCAACACGGAATACGCGTGAACGCGCGCCGTAGTAGCCTTTAGCAAGTTTCAGAATTTTTTTGTGACGTTTACGGGCAATGACGCCACGCTTTACACGAGCCATGAGTTACTTCCTCTAGTCTTGATCCAAAAATTAACGAAGGCGCAGCATGCGCTCGACTTTTGCCACGTCAGACGGATGCAGCAAGCTGCTACCGCGCAGTTGACGCTTACGCTTGGTCGACATTTTGGTCAGGATGTGGCTCTTGAAAGCGTGCTTGTGCTTGATACCGTTAGCAGTTTTCAGAAACCGCTTAGCAGCACCACTTTTAGTCTTCATCTTTGGCATGTTCGGATACTCCGCATTCAGTTGATAAACATAATCAGAAGGCCTGCCGTGCCCTGTTGATTACTTCTTCTTTTTCGGGGCGATGACCATGATCAGTTGGCGTCCTTCCATCTTAGGATGCTGTTCGACCGAACCGTACTCGAGCAGGTCAGCTTCAACCCGCTTGAGGAGTTCCATCCCCAGCTCCTGGTGGGCCATCTCACGGCCGCGGAATCGCAAGGATACCTTGGCCCTGTCCCCATCACTCAGGAAACGTACCAGGTTGCGCAGTTTTACCTGGTAATCCCCTTCCTCCGTCCCTGGACGAAACTTGATTTCTTTAACCTGAATCTGCTTCTGGTTTTTCTTGGCTGCGGCAATCTGCTTCTTCTTCTCGAAGATCGATTTGCCGTAGTCCATCAGCTTGCAGACAGGTGGTACAGCATCGGCGGAAATTTCCACCAAATCGAGCTTGGCTTCTTCAGCCTTAAGAAGCGCGTCTTCAATTGACACAATCCCAAGCTGCTCACCCTCAGCCCCAATTAACCGAACCTCGCGTGCCGAGATATTCTCGTTGATCGGGGCTTTCGGTGCAGCTCGTTTATCTTGTCTCATTTCACGCTTAATAATAATTACTCCGAATCTGGGCGACCACGCCGGGAAACCGCTTGCGCGAGGAACTCAGCGAACTGGGCGACGGGCATCGAGCCCAGGTCAGCACCTTCACGAGTACGCACAGCGACAGTCTGCATCTCGACTTCCCGATCTCCGATAACCAAAAGATAGGGAACCTTGAGCAAAGTATGCTCGCGGATTTTAAAGCCGATCTTTTCATTTCTCAAGTCGGACTTGGCACGAAATCCGCTTTCGTTGAGAGTTTTTTCAACTTCGGCGGCAAAATCTGCCTGTTTATCAGTGATATTCATGATCACTGCCTGGGTCGGAGCCAGCCACGCAGGGAACGCGCCCTCGTAGTGCTCGATCAGGATACCGACGAACCGCTCGAACGAACCGAGGATCGCCCGGTGCAGCATAACCGGGTGTTTACGGCTGTTGTCTTCGGAGACGTATTCGGCTCCCAGACGGATTGGCAGGTTAAAATCGAGCTGCAGGGTACCACACTGCCAGACACGGCCAAGGCAATCTTTGAGCGAGAACTCGATCTTCGGACCGTAGAACGCGCCCTCCCCCGGCTGCAGGTCGTACGCAAGGCCCGCACTGTCGAGTGCTGCGGCCAGTGCAGCTTCGGCGCGATCCCACAGCTCGTCGGAACCAACGCGCTTTTCCGGACGAGTGGACAGCTTCATTTCAACTTCGGTGAACCCGAAATCGCGATAAACGTCCATGGTCAGCTTGATGAACGCGGCGGATTCAGCCTGCATCTGCTCTTCGGTGCAGAAGATGTGGGCGTCGTCCTGGGTGAAACCGCGCACACGCATGATGCCGTGCAGTGCACCGGATGGCTCGTTGCGGTGGCAGGCACCGAACTCGGCCAGGCGCATCGGCAACTCGCGGTAGCTCTTCAGGCCTTGGTTGAACACCTGCACGTGGCATGGGCAGTTCATCGGCTTGATGGCGTAGTCGCGGTTTTCCGACTGGGTGGTGAACATGTTGTCGGCGTAGTTGGCCCAGTGCCCGGATTTCTCCCACAGGCTGCGATCAACGACCTGCGGGGTCTTGATCTCCAGGTAACCGTTGTCGCGCTGAACCTTGCGCATGTACTGCTCAAGCACCTGGTACAGGGTCCAGCCATTCGGGTGCCAGAACACCATGCCCGGCGCTTCTTCCTGAAGGTGGAACAGGTTCAGGCGCTTGCCGATCTTGCGGTGGTCGCGCTTTTCAGCTTCTTCAATGCGCTGGATGTAGGCGGCCAGCTGTTTCTTGTCAGCCCAGGCCGTGCCGTAGATCCGTTGCAGCTGTTCGTTCTTGGCATCACCGCGCCAGTAGGCACCGGACAGCTTGGTCAGCTTGAACGACTTGAGGAAACGCGTGTTCGGCACGTGTGGGCCACGGCACATGTCGACGTATTCTTCGTGGTAGTACAGACCCATGGCCTGCTCGTCCGGCATGTCTTCCACCAGACGCAGCTTGTAATCTTCACCGCGCGCGGTAAACACGTCGATCACTTCGGCACGCGGGGTGACTTTCTTGATGACGTCGTAATCTTTTTCAATCAGCGCGTGCATTCGCTGCTCGATGGCCGCCAGGTCGTCCGGTGTAAAAGGACGCTCATAGGCGATGTCGTAATAGAAGCCTTCTTCGATTACCGGGCCGATCACCATCTTGGCGGTTGGGTACAGCTGCTTGACCGCATGGCCAATCAGGTGCGCGCAAGAGTGGCGAATGATCTCCAGCCCCTCTTGATCCTTGGGCGTGATGATTTGCAGGCTGGCATCGCAAGTGATCAGGTCACTGGCGTCGACCAGTTTGCCGTCGACCTTGCCGGCCACGGTCGCCTTGGCCAAGCCTGCACCAATGGATGCGGCGACTTCGGCTACGGAAACCGAATGATCGAATGAACGTTGACTGCCGTCGGGTAGAGTAATAGTTGGCATGGCGCCTCCTCTCCTAGTGGTGACCCCTACCAAAGGTCACGTGGGTTGGGATGAGCCAGTACAAGATCCAACACCAGGCCGTTCAGTGATGAACGCCTGCCTTACAGCGGCAGGAGCCTTTCGGCCAACCGATAATCGAACCAGAGTGACTGGATTGAGCTAAAAAGAAACATGGCAAGGCGGTAATTGACGCGCCTGAAACTAGCCAAGCCCACGATCCTAGCACAGATGAACGGTCATCGCGCCGACGAAGCTTTGTGGATAGCGCAATTCAAGGCTTTATAGCTGCAAAGTGAACTTGAGCTGTACGTCGGGCCTCCAACCCACTGAGAATCGCCGTTCGTCCTCGACCCAAAGGAGCATCCCATGATGCGTTTCACCTCTACCCTCGCTGTCGCCGCTACCCTGAGCCTCCTTTCCCTCGGCGCGCAGGCTGCAGCCCCTTCCAACTGGCCAGCCGGCGCCCGTGACAGCTTTGTGAGCGACTGCAGTGCCGCCGCGAGTCAGAACGTAGACGCCAAAACTGCCAAAGCTCACTGCGAATGTGGTGCTGACAAGATCAATGCCGAATTGACTAGCGCGGAAATCACAGAACTCATGGCAGGCAAGCCACCAGTGGGCGATAAAGCAATCGCCGCTCGCTCGGCGCTCGAAACCAAAGCCGTCGCAGCTATTGATTCCTGCAGAGTCGTGAAGAAAAAGTAAGATTGACCACTGATCTGACGGCCATATCGCTGAAAAAACGCCCTGAAAACTGCCATTTCACACAAATTACGCAGGTTTTACGGCTTTTTTTAACAGTTGATATTTCAGCGCAAAGCCCCGTAGATCGGGGCTTTGCGCCGAGCCAGGGATCAGATGCAACGCGATTGATTAGCAAACAATGCCTTGGGGGGGCTCCCAAGTCGAACATTTCGACTATGATAGCCCAGTGTGCCCAGTTGGCCTGAGCAGCACAGCACTACTGAAAATATATGTTTCTTGGAGATACACCATGTCTAATCGCCAAACCGGCACCGTTAAATGGTTCAACGATGAAAAAGGCTTCGGCTTCATCACTCCTCAAGGTGGCGGTGACGACCTGTTCGTACACTTCAAAGCTATCGAAAGCGACGGTTTCAAAAGCCTGAAAGAAGGCCAAACCGTTTCCTTCGTGGCTGAGAAAGGCCAAAAGGGTATGCAAGCTGCACAGGTTCGCGGCGAGTAATTCTCCGCTGAGCTAAAAAAAACCCCGTCCATGTGACGGGGTTTTTTATGGGCGATGCAAAAGCCGAAGCTATCAGCCGCAATTGACCCGCGTGATCACCAGGTTGTTGTCAGTGTTGAGGTTCAGGCGGTCAGAACGATATTCCAGGGTAATCATATCGTTGGGCTTGAGGATGCGTGCATTCTGCGCGCCAGCACGGCTACGAGCCTGCTCCAGCAACTGTGGCGAGGCTTTCTGGCCGATTGCGAACTCGGCGGCCTTCGACTCACAGCGGCTATGACCAGCATCGGTCACGGTGGCGTCTTTGCCTGGCTCAGAGGCACCCGGGGTGCTGCAACCCGCCAATGCGAGTGCTGCCAACAAAGTACCGAATGAAGCGAGCTTCCAAGGCATGAAGCCTCCTATGATTAAAAATGGACAGAGATCGTGCGACAGCGATATGAACGATTGGTTTCAAGACGTTAATCGCCTGCGCGCAAGTCTGCCTGACTCGCGCGGGGCAATCGCCCAGTCAATCGTGACTAGATATGAACGCACTCAGTAGATGTCAATGTAGTCAGATTGTGGGTGTGGCCAGTTCTGTTTCAGCGCATTGAAAATCTGCATGACCCAGACCTCATCGCTGGCCGCCACAATGCCGACATAACCAGAACCCTTGGCCCAGGTCTCCAGACGAAACAGCAGGCCATCAATCTGCGCCCCACCGACTACGCCGGAAGAAATATAGGCAATACCAGCCCTGGTTACCCGAAGCTGGGTATGTTCGTCGTCACTGGCGTGGGCAAGCAGTTGGCGCACGGCATCCAGCGTCAGGTTCTCAGGCTTGTTCAGATCGATCTGCACGCGGTGTTTCCCGGCTGTTAAACAAGCTGACAGTGTCGCATACCCCCTCCTTCATGCCTAAGTAGCAGTGCCAAAAGCCGCGCAAAATGGTTAACTGCGCCGCTGGAACCGCGTTCCAGCGCATTGCCCAGTACTTCAGCCGTGAGATTTCCATGACCACCGTAACGCTCCAAGCCGATATCAAAGCCAAGTGGCCCCAGGGGCAAAGCTCCTATAGCCCCGGCAGCACCGAAGAACTGGCGATCATTGGTATCGATCTGTTGGTCAAGGAACTGGGAACCCAGGCGGCACAAGCGTTCATCGGCCAGGTATTCGAGAAATACCCGGCCGACCACATGGGCGCACAAGAATAAGAACCGGTCGACGAACGCCGACCGGTAAAACGTATTACTTCAAACGCGCCAGACGCTCGGTCAGCAGATCGAAGAAGCCCTGGGCGTCGCCGTTCTCGACCCAGAACACATTCTTCTCTTGCTTGAGGCCGTCGTACCAATCGACGATGGTCTGGCCAAAGGTTGGGCCTTCGCGGCTGTCGACGACCATATTGGCCTGACGACCGCTGAACAGCGATGGTTTGAGCAGGTAGGCAACCACGGTAGCGTCGTGGACCGGGCCACCCGGAATGCCGTAATGCTCCATGTCGCCTTTGACGTACTCATTCAGAATACTGCTGACGACCTTGCTCGCGTTGTTGTTCAGGTCCGCAATCTTCTTCAGGCGGGCGTCGCTGGTGAGGACTTTATGGGTCACGTCCAACGGCAGGTAGGTCAACTTCACTCCACTTTTGAGCACGATCTCAGCCGCCACCGGATCGGCGAACAGGTTGAACTCGGCCACGGGCGTGATATTGCCGCCATTGAAGTGCGCACCACCCATCACCACCACTTCCTTGATGCCCTGGGTGATTTCGGGCGCCTGGGTCAGTGCCAGCGCCAGGTTGGTCTGTGGACCGAGCATGGCGATGGTGATGCTGTGCGGTTTGGCGGTGCTCAGCGTCTTGATCAGGTAGTCAACGGCATTACCTTCGGCCAGGCCTTTTTTCGGCTCGTGCACGGTGACGCCGGAGATACCCTCTTTGCCATGGATATTCTCGGCGTAGATCGGCTTGCGCAGCATAGGCGCCGGCGCACCGGCGTACACCGGAATGTCCTCACGCCCTGCCCACTCGCGCGCCAGACGCGCATTGCGGGAGGTCTTGTCCAGGCGCACATTACCGGCGACGGTGGTCAGCGCACGAATGCTCAGCTCCTCCGGCGAGGCCATGGCGAACAGCAGCGCCACCACGTCATCGGCCCCAGGGTCGGTATCGATGATCAGGTCGATTTTTTCCGCCGCCTGGGCGCTTGCAGCTGTGAGTGCGGACAAAAGCAGAACACTCCGGAACAGGTTTTTCAGGATGGGTAGACCACGTTGCATAAAGCACTCCTTGTCATTGGGGGGACGCTAAAACGTTACGCCGGATACCAGCGCGATATTGCAGTAAGGCTGGCACTCGCCGGTACGCACAACCGCGCGTGCCGTGCGGCTCAGTTGCTTGAATTCTTCATGGCTGAGCAGCCGCCTCTCACCCAGCGCTGCCTGCTCTGTCAGCGCATTGAGCGCGCTCAGCGCCGGCGGTTGCTTGAGCAGGATTTCCTCCGCGAGCACGTGGCTTTCAACCTGCATCTCACTGAGCACAATGCGCAACGTGCTGATGAAATCCGGAATGCCCTGGGTCAGTGCCAGGTCGATCAACTCCACGCCGGGCGGTACCGGCAGGCCGGCATCGCCGATGACCAGCACGTCACCATGGCCCAGGGATGCGATCACGCGTGACAGGGCGATATTGAGCAAAGGTGTCTTTTTCATGAGGGCACAAAACCTTGTACGTCGTGCAGCGTAGGAATGGAAGGCTGAGCGCCGGCGCGGGTCACAGACAACGCCGCCGCTACCTGGCCAAAACGGATCGCCTCGGCTTCGCTCTTGCCCGCGGCCAGTGCAGCGGCAAAGCCACCGACGAAAGTATCGCCTGCGGCTGTGGTGTCCACCGCCTTGACCTTCGGCGCCAACAGATGCTCGAAGCTGCTACCGTCGGCAAACAGTGCCCCCTGGGCGCCAAGCGTAATGATGACTTTACCCGCCCCCGCCTTGATCAGCGCTGTCGCGGCGACCTTGGCGCTGTCGAGCGAGTCGACGGTGACGCCGCTCAGGGCGGTGGCTTCACTTTCATTGGGGATCAGGTAATCGATCGAGGCATACCACTGAGCGGGCAAAGGCCCACTCGCGGGAGCCGGATTGAGGATGACTGTCTTGCCCAGTTCGCGGCCGCGCTTGAGCGCATGACCAACAGTGTCCATCGGCACTTCAAGCTGGCAGATGATCACGTCTGCCGCCTGCAGCACAGCGTCGCAGGCTTGCAGAGACGCGGGCGTCAACTCACCGTTGCTGCCGGCCACAATGACAATCGCATTCTGGCTGCTGTCATCCACCACGATCAATGCCACACCACTGGAGCCCTCTACGGTGCTGACCGCCTGGCAATCGATCCCTTCCACCAGCAGTGCATCACGCAACTGACTGCCATAGGCATCGGTGCCCACGCATCCGATCATCGCAACACTGGCCCCCAGCCGCGCCGATGCCACCGCCTGGTTGGCGCCCTTGCCACCCGCAACGGTGGAAAAGCTCTGGCCGATCAGGGTTTCACCGGCACGCGGCAAGCGACTGGCCCGGGTGACCAGATCCATGTTCAAGCTGCCTACTACCACTACTTTTGCTGGCATACATCAGTACTCATCAATTCGGTTCAGCGGTATTGGGCGAACACACCGGCCAATGGCGCCGTCGACTCACGCAAAACGATACTTGGCGTCACGATGCGTTGATCGATCGACCGTTGGGGTGTTGCTATTCGTTGCAATAATAATTCGGCCGCCGTCTCGCCCAATTGCAGGATCGACTGCCCGACCGTGGTCAGCGCAGGATAGACGTAGCGTCCCATCTGAATGTCATCGAAACCGATCACCGACAACTCGGCCGGCACGCGGATGCTGCGTTCTGCGGCTGCGCGCAGCACGCCGAAACCAATCATATCGTTGCTGGCGAAAATCGCGCTGGGCGGGTTTTGCGCTAACAATTGCACGGCTGCGGCATACCCCCCCGTGCTGGTGAAATCGCTTTCCAGGATCCGGCTAGCCAACACCTCGACACCCGCTTCGCGCAATGCACGCTGGTAACCCGCCAGGCGCATTTGTGCCACGCGGGTATGCCCCGGGCCGCCGATACAGGCAATATCCCGATGGCCCAACTCCAGCAAGTGCCGGGTCGCGAGGTAGGCGCCCTGTTCGTGGTCGATGCGCACCAGGTCGACATCGATGCCATCCAGGGCCCTGTCGACAATCACCATGGGCGTGCGCACTGCACTCAAGCCCGCCGCCAGGCCGCTGTCATCGCCGCCCACCGACGTCACGATCAAGCCGTCGACGCGTTTTTCGAGCAACACGCGCAAATAACTGCGCTGTTTTTCCGCGTCGTCGTCGGAGTTGCAGAGGATCACGCAGTAGCCATTACGCTCGCAGTAATCCTCGATGCCCCGCGCAAGCTCGGCAAAATACGGGTTGAGGCTATTGGGCACCAACAGGCCAATGGTGGCCGTGGTCTTGGCCTTGAGCGAACGCGCCACGGCGCTGGGTACGTAGTCCAGCTGTTTGATCGCCGCCTCGACCTTGATGCGGACCGGCTCGCTGACCGGGCGCGTCTTGTTCACCACATGGGACACGGTGGTGTAGGAAATACCTGCAAGCGCTGCCACATCCTTGATCGTTGCCATGACTCAGCCCCGCCGACTGGCGCGCTGGCTGCGGTAAGTATCGAGGACCACGGCGATCACGATCACAGCACCGGTAATGATGCGTTTGGTGGGTTCCGTAGCGCCGATCTGCGCAAGCCCTGCCGCCAATACCGAAATGATCAATACACCGAAGAACGTACTGATGACCGAACCGCGCCCGCCCATCAGGCTGGTGCCGCCGATTACCACCGCGGCGATTACCTGCAGCTCCAGGCCTGAACCAGCATTCGGGTCTGCCGCCTCCAGGCGCGAGATCTGGAACAGCGCAGCTACACCGGCCAACAGGCCCATCAGGCTGAACACCAGAATCTTGTATGGCTTGGGATTAATGCCAGCCAGGCGCACTGCTTCTTCGTTAGTGCCGATGCCGATCAGGTAACGCCCGAAGACAGTGCGGGTCAGCACCAACTGAGCCGCAATGATCACCAGCAGCGCAATGATGAACGACGGGGAAATACCGAAAGCAATCGGGTTGGACAGCCAGGCAAACGAGTCACCGATATAAGCGGTGCGCGAGCCCGTCATTTGATAGGCCACGCCCCGGGCCATCTCCAGCACACCCAAAGACACGATAAATGACGGGATACGCCAGGCCACGGTGATGGAGCCGGTGATGGTCCCGGCCAATGCAGCGCAGCCCATGCCCAGTAGCGCAGCCGGCAACACGCTCCAGCCCCAGCCCAGGATTGCCACGCTGACCGCCGATGCCGCCAATGCCAGCACCGAACCTACCGACAGGTCGATGCCGCCGATGATCAGGATGAAGGTCATGCCCACCGCCAGCACCATCAGGTCCGGAATCTGGTTGGCCAGGGTGCTGAAGGTGTCGTAGGACAGGAAGTGGTCGCTGAGTACCGAGAACAGCGCAATCATCGCCAGCAAGGCACCCGCCAGCCCCAGGTAAGTACCCAGGCCATAGAAGTTGCCGCCAGTTTTACCGGGGGAAATGCTTGTTTTCATGGGGTATTCCTAGGCGCTGCCTCATTGAGCAGCGCATCACGTTTCTGATAGCCGGCAAAGGCGGCGGCGAGCAATTCGTCCTGGGTCCAGCTGTCACGCTCGAAGGTCTCGATCAGGCGCCCCGCGGACAACACCCCGATGCGATCACAGATCAGCATCAGTTCACGCAGGTCGCTGGACACCACCACCAAGGCCTTGCCCTGGCGAGTCAGTTCGCCAAGCAACGCATAGATGTCGAACTTGGCGCCGACGTCGATACCTCGAGTGGGCTCATCGAACAGCATTACTGCGCAATCGCGCTCCAGCCAGCGGCCAATCACTACTTTTTGCTGGTTGCCGCCCGACAGCTCGGAAACCAACTGCCCCGGGCTGGAACTGCGGATACGCATAGCGTCGATCTGGCGTTTGGCCAGGGCGGTTTCGTTGCGGCTATTGACGACGCCACCACCGGAAATTTCCGGCATGTTGCCCAAGGCGATATTGGCGCTGATCGATTGGGTCAGCAGCAGGCCCTCGCCCTTGCGGTCTTCGGTGATCAGGGCGATACCATGACCAACCGCATCCACTGGCGAGCGAATACTGACCACCCTGGCCGGCGACCCCAGGGCCACGGTGCCGCTGTCGGCCTGGTCGGCACCGAAGATCAGGCGCAGCAACTCAGTGCGGCCGGCGCCGATCAGTCCGGAAATACCGTAGATCTCACCGGCGCGCACTTCGAAGGACACGTCGCGAACCTTGTCCGAACGGCTCAGGCCCTTCACCGTCAAGGCCGGTTCGCCGATGGTGCGCGGGCCCAGGTCAATGTGTTCGCCCAGCTCGCGACCGACCATCAAGGTCACCAGTTGCTCACTGTTGTAATTGGCCATCGGCTCGACGCAGACCAGCTTGCCGTCGCGCAGTACCGCAATGCGCTGGGCGACACGGGCCAGCTCTTCCAGCCGGTGTGAAATATAAATGATCGCCACGCCCCGGGCCTGCAGACGGGTGATTTGCTCAAACAGCATCTCGACTTCACGGGCGGTGAGCATGGCCGTGGGTTCGTCGAGAATCAGGACGTGGCAGTCGCCGATCAGGTTGCGCGCAATCTCGACCATTTGCTGGTGGCCAATGCCCAGGCTGCCAACCAAGGTGTCGGGGTCGATCGCATCCAGGCCAACTTGAGCCATGGCCTCGATCGCGGCTTTGCGCAGTTGCTTGCGGCTGATCCAGCCACAGTTGCTCGGCAGGTTATCCAGAAACAGGTTTTCAGCCACCGTCAGGGTCGGCAGCAGGTTGAGTTCCTGCATGACCATGCGCACGCCCAAGGCTTCGGCCTGGGTGCGGCTGGCGGGGCAGTATTCCTGACCGTTGAACTGCATGTGCCCGGTAGTCGGTGTGACCAGGCCGCCGATGATCTTCGACAAGGTACTTTTGCCTGCGCCGTTCTCACCGGTCAGCGCGAGCACTTCCCCGCGATTGAGCGTCAGGGTGATGTCGGACAGAACCGGCTGGGCATAGGTCTTGCCGATACCGCTGACCGAGAGGACAGCGTTCGGGGCGGAAGATGACATAGGAAAATCTCCAGGCGCCCGCTCAGGACGAGCGAGCGCTGTTGGGTACTGCCGGGATTACTGCTTGATGACGAGTTCGACCGGGGTTTCGATCACGCCATCTTTGGCATCGACCTTCTCACCCTTGACCAGCTTCAATGCGTTCTGGATACCGAATACTGCTTGTTGCGCGGCAGCCTGGTCAGCGGTGGCCAACACACGACCATCCTTGAGCATTGGCTTGATCGCATCAATGTTGTCGTAGCCCACCACCAATACCTTGCCGGCCTTGCCTGCCGCACGCACGGCGGAGACAGCGCCCAGGGCCATGTTGTCGTTACCGGCCAGCAGCGCCTTGATATCCGGCGTTTCGCTCAGCATCGCTGCAGCAATCTTGTTGCCCTGGTCGATTTCCCAGTTGCCGGATTGGGTGGAAACAATCTTCATGCCTGCAGCGTCCATCGCATCCTTGAAGCCTGCGGTGCGCTGCTGGGCGTTAGTCGTGGTAGGTACACCTTCGATGATGCCAACCTTGTCACCCGCGGCCAGTTGCTTGGCCAGGTAGTCGCCCACCAGCTTGGAGCCTTTGCGGTTGTCCGGACCTACGAACGGGATATCGAGGTTTTTGCTTTTGAGTACCTCCGGATCCAGGCGATTGTCGATGTTGACGACCTTGATACCGGCATCAGAAGCCTTCTTCAGCACACTGGCGAGTGCCTTGGAGTCGGCGGGAGCAATGACAAGCGCGTCTACCTTGGAGTTGATCATCTCGTTGACGATGGCGATCTGCGCACTGGTGTCTGTTTCGTTCTTGATCCCGTTGGAGATCAGCTTGAACTCTGCTGGGTGCGCTTTCTGGTAGTCCTTGGCACCGTCGGTCATGGTGACGAAGAACTCATTGGCCAGGGACTTCATGACCAAACCAACAGTAGGTGTTTTGGCAGCGTCATCAGCAAGTGCAGAAGAGAGAGGCAAAGCAGCGGATGCGGCAAGCACAGCGACAGCAAGAAGACGTCCAGCGAATGGCAGCTTCATGGGTTCACTCCGATCTTATGATTATTGTGAGCAACGCTTGCACCGAAGACCTCTTCGGCGGCCCTCCCACCCGGGCGGCTGATACGAGCTGTCACGAAACTCCTGGAGTGCTCGTGAAACATCTCGCAAACGTTTGCGTTGAGCAAACTATGAGAACCTTGTCGGGATTTGTCAACGGTAGAAACTGGCCTTTCAATCCCATGCCCGCGGCCTGGTTCAACCTGCCTTGGGGACTGAAACGTTTAAGGCAACCTCTTTCTCGCACTCTCTAAAACGACAGGTGTTGACGCTAATCGCACTCGAATCTTATGACAGGACTGTCGGACTACCGAACACACTACCCCTCCACCGTTCGGAAAGCCGGACGCCACTCACTCAAAACAAGCTTGAAAATTCTCATAAGTTGTTTTAAATCAATACGTTAATTTAAGAAGAACCACACACTCGGCCTGGTACAAATCCTGCTTTTCCCCTGCACCTCGCGGCGTTCAGAACCGCCCGGGTGTTCTAGATGAACCGGCTACAGCACTCATCAAAAACCAGAGAGAAAAATAATGAAATCTGCATTGAAGAACTTTGTCCCGGGCGCCATGGCCCTGCTGCTGCTGTTCCCCCTTGCCGCACAGGCAAAAGAAGTCGAAAACAAAACCAAACTGTCCAACGTAGTGATCCTTGCCACAGGCGGCACCATTGCTGGCGCCGGTGCCAGTGCGGCCAACAGTGCTACGTACCAGGCAGCCAAAGTCGGCATCGAACAACTGATCGCCGGCGTTCCTGAGCTTAGCCAGATCGCCAACGTACGCGGCGAACAAGTGATGCAAATTGCTTCTGAAAGCATCAACAACGAAAACCTGCTGCAACTGGGTCGCCGCGTCGCCGAACTGGCTGACAGCAAGGACGTGGATGGCATCGTGATCACTCACGGCACCGACACCCTTGAAGAAACTGCCTACTTCCTGAACCTGGTAGAAAAAACCGACAAGCCTATCGTCGTGGTCGGCTCCATGCGTCCGGGTACGGCCATGTCGGCTGACGGTATGCTCAACCTGTATAACGCAGTCGCTGTTGCAGGTAGCAAGGATGCACGGGGCAAAGGCGTGCTGGTGACCATGAACGACGAAATCCAATCGGGTCGTGACGTCAGCAAGATGATCAACATCAAGACCGAGGCATTCAAGAGCCCGTGGGGCCCGCTGGGCATGGTCGTTGAAGGCAAATCCTACTGGTTCCGCCTGCCGGCCAAGCGTCACACCATGGATTCGGAATTCGACATCAAGACCATCAAGAGCCTGCCTGACGTTGAAATTGCCTACGGCTATGGCAACGTGAGCGACACTGCCTACAAAGCACTGGCCCAAGCTGGCGCCAAGGCCATCATCCACGCCGGTACCGGTAACGGTTCGGTATCCTCGAAAGTCGTTCCCGCGCTGGTCGAATTGCGCAAGCAAGGCGTACAGATCATTCGCTCCTCCCACGTCAACGCCGGCGGTATGGTTCTGCGTAACGCTGAACAACCAGACGACAAATACGACTGGGTTGCGGCTCTGGACCTGAACCCGCAGAAAGCTCGCATCCTGGCCATGGTAGCCCTGACCAAGACCCAGGACAGCAAAGAGCTGCAACGCATGTTCTGGGAATACTGATTACTGCTGATCGACCTGTGGGAGCGAGCTTGCTCGCTCCCACAATTGCTCCCCCTTCTCAACAAACTTCCCGAATAGCTGTCAGACGAACTTCTTGAAATTTAAGCAGTTGCGAAATCGCCTACAGTTAAATACTGTATGTGCGTACAGCAAATTAAGGAATGCTCCGTGGCAAAGCCCTCTTCCGCAGCACCTGCGGCGCCTGACGCCTACCAGCGCCTGGCTATTCGCGTGCAAAAGATCATCAATTCGACCAACGCACAGAAAGCCAAGGCAGCCTTGCTCTTCCGTTTACCCGATGAGCCGGAAGACGTGTGGCAACGTCTACTGGAAGAAATTGCAGAAAACGACAACGTCACCCTCGCCTATCGGGATGACGGTGGCGTGCAGATTTTTTGGGTTGTGCCGAAGGAAGATTGATTGTGAGTGCCCGTTTTATTGCCGTGTGCTGTCTGTTTTTAAGCGTAACCGCCAACGCCCAAGCCCCTCGCACCTTCAGCGAAGCCAAGAAAATCGCCTGGAAGCTTTACGCACCCCAATCGACCGAATTCTATTGCGGCTGCAAATACACCGGTAACCGCGTGAATTTGAAAGCCTGCGGTTACATCCCGCGCAAAAACGCCAATCGCGCCGCGCGCATCGAGTGGGAACACATCGTGCCGGCCTGGCAAATCGGGCATCAGCGCCAATGCTGGCAAAACGGAGGGCGAAAGAACTGCACGCGCCACGACGATGTGTTCAAGCGCGCCGAGGCGGACCTGCACAATCTGGTGCCGAGCATCGGCGAAGTGAATGGCGACCGTAACAACTTCAGCTTTGGCTGGCTGCCCGTGCAAAGTGGGCAGTACGGCTCGTGCCTGACCCAAGTGGATTTCAAGGCCAAGAAGGTCATGCCACGCCCGTCCATTCGCGGCATGATCGCACGCACGTATTTTTATATGAGCAAGCAATACGGGCTGCGCCTGTCGAAGCAGGATCGACAACTTTATGAAGCCTGGAACAAGACTTACCCGGTGCAAACCTGGGAGCGCCAGCGCAACCAGACCGTGGCCTGCGTGATGGGGCGGGGCAACGAGTTTGTCGGCCCGGTGAATCTCAAAGCCTGCGGTTGAACGTGGGCGGGGTTGCCGCCCACTTGGCACGTCACTGCGCGGGGTTGTGTTCGATAATTTCAGACACGGTGTCGGTTTTCTTCGCGCGGGCCATCTTTTCGTTGAGCAAGGCTTGTTTGGCCTCGGCCTCGGCCTTGGTTGCGAACGGACCCAACAGCACCTCATCCTTGCCGTCGACCTTCACGATATAAAAATTGAAACCATGCTCCAGCAACCAGGCGGTCAGGTCGGTGATCGCCTGCAGCTTGTGGTCTGGCGGGCCGACGCGCACATCCCATTCCTGAGCGGCAATCGCGCCGGTTTGTGGCAGGCTTTCGGTCACGGCAGGCTTGGCCTTGGGCGCATCGACCGATTTACCTTCACCGCATCCGGCCAACGCCAACACCACAATTGCCATCGCTACTTTACGCACTGCCCTGCTCCTTTGAGGATAAAGAGGCGACTTTACCATTCACTGTCTATTCTGGCCGTCATAAACGTTGGCTTAAACAATGCGAATGATGTATCGCGACCTGTATGATGCCGCCATGGGAATTAATGTCGCCTCTATGCGTCCTAAAAGAGGCAGCCACAGGGAAGCGCTTCGCAGTAAGCTACACACATCCGACACCTGCCCTGTCTGACACATGTGTCCTTAAAAGTAATCAAGGAGAAGTCCATGCTTATACTCACCCGCAAAGTTGGTGAAAGCATAAACATCGGTGATGACATTACGATCACCATTCTGGGCGTTAGCGGCCAGCAAGTACGAATCGGCATCAACGCACCCAAGGACGTTGCCGTGCATCGCGAGGAGATTTACCAGCGCATCCAGGCCGGCCTGACTGCACCCGACAAAAACTAGACGCCTTGAAACGCCTCCAGTAGCCAGCCCTTTCGTTCACTGTAATGGCTGGCGAAAACCCAATCGGCCTGCTCGCGTCTTCCAGACTGACCAGTGCGCTTTGAGCATGCCCCTTCGCTGCAAGATGAAACTGTCTGGGCATCTGGAACTTGTTGAAATATTCGCAGCCCAATTTCTGACATTTTATCCTGCCATCCGAATGCATTCAGGAATACGTCGATGAGGCCAGTCGCGACGCCACCTCTTGTTTCCAGATCCTGGATGATCGCCCTGCTGATCGGGGTGGCCTTCCTGGCGCTTGGGTATGGGCTGAGAGTCGAAGTCGAGGGCGCCGATCCCGACGCCCATTCCTGGCTAGACCTGGCGCTTCTTCTCTGCGGCTACCTGCTGGTGTTCTGCCTCAAACCCATCCAAAAAGTTATCTTGCGCAAGCTATGCCAGCGCGCAGCGCATCGTGCCCATCAGAAAACCACACGCTGAGGACCTGCTGCGTATCACGGCGCCAGCTTGAGCAAAGACAACAAGCCATCAGCGCCATGCTCAGTGCATAAATCGCCGTAGTCGTTGATGCAAGCGTGTGCAGTCACCATGGGCTCCAAGTGTGCCGAGGTGACAACCACAACATCCGCCCCCGCTGCTTCACCCGCTCGAATGCCAACCGTGGCGTCTTCGAACACCAGGCTGTCCTCAACCGACACCCCCAGGCGTTTGGCGCCCAATAAATAGCACGCAGGGTCGGGCTTACCGTTGGCCACGTCTTCGGCCGTCACCCACACGGTCGGCAAGGGAATGCCTGCCGCTTGCAGTCGACGTAATGCCAGCGCCTTGGGAGCAGACGTGACCAGCGCCCATTGAGCCGCAGGCAAGCCTTTCAAAAACGCCACTGCGCCGGGAATCGCTACAACGCCGTCGACATCGTTGAGCTCCGCGTCGGTAATCCACTGGGCTTCAACTTCTGGATCGACACCCGGCAACGCCTGGCGGGTGATCGTATCAATCGCACGCGCGCCATGAATGTTAGGCAGAAACGCTTCCACATCCAGACCATGGCGCTCGGCCCAGATGCTCCATACACGTTCGGCCGCAGCGATGGAGTTGAGCAGGGTCCCATCCATATCGAACAGGAAAGCGCGGTAACGCCGGTTGAACACGGATGAAGTTGGGATGGACACTGCGCGGCTTCCTCATGAGCTGGACCCCTGCAATCTACGGATCACCTCGGCGCTTGTAAACGTAGAGCCTCCTCGACCGGACACTCATTACCCACGCGCCAGGCTCGAACCAAGAATGACGAACTTGTCATGATCCTGTTGGTTGGCTGTTGGGGTCGCCTGGTTACTGTGAACTCACTGCCAACCCGGCAGCCCCCAGCCACGAGAGAGACCGCCATGAAACTGTTCGCCCTGGGCTTTGCCGCCTTGCTCGCCACCGGTACTGCCTTCGCTGCCGACGCAACGTCTGCCAGCGATGTCATCCACGAAAAAACCGGCTTCTTCCTACACCTGGATGTCGACAAGGTGCTATCGAGCACCGACATCTCTGGCCAATGCGGGATTGTCCCGGCGCACTTGCGCTACCTGGACCATCAGGGCCGCGAACACCTACTCGATTACCAGGTCCAGGGCGTCGGTTGCGCCAGTGACAATTGATCGGGCTACACTTGCGCCACTTATTGAAGCAGGACACTTTCCATGAACATCCTCGTAGTCGAAGACGAACCCAAGGCCGGCAATTACCTGCTCAATGGCTTGCAGGAGCTGGGCCACTCGGTGAGCCTGGCGCGCGACGGCGTAGAGGGTTTGCACCTGGCCCTGGAAACACCATACGACGTGATCGTGCTGGACGTGATGATGCCGAAAATGGATGGTTGGGAAGTGCTGCGTCGCCTGCGCAAAGAGGCCGATACACCGGTGCTGTTCCTCACCGCTCGCGATGACATCGCCGACCGCATCAAGGGCCTTGAACTGGGTGCCGACGACTACCTGATCAAACCCTTCTCCTTCGCCGAACTGGTTGCACGCCTGCGCACCCTCAACCGACGCGGCCCGAGCCGCGAAGAAGAACAGCTGCACATCGCCGACCTGCACATTGATGTGCTCAAGCGCCGTGTGACCCGCGCCGGTACGCGCATTACCCTGACCAACAAGGAATTCGCGTTGCTGCACCTGTTCGCCACCCACCAGGACCAGGTGCTGTCCCGCTCGCTGATCGCATCACGGGTGTGGGACATGAACTTCGACAGCGACACCAATGTGGTCGATGTTGCCGTACGCCGCCTGCGCCTGAAAATCGACGACCCGTTCCAGCTCAAGCTGATCCACAGCGTGCGCGGCATTGGCTACCGCTTCGATACCCAACCATGAAGCGCGATCGCCATTATTCCCTGACCCTGCGCCTGGCATTGATCTTTGCCCTGCTCGCCTTCGCCCTGCTGGCCACCCTGGGCGTGACGCTCTACCACGAGCTGGAGCGTGAGCTGATCAAGCGTGACGACGCCGCGCTGATCTCGCGCGCCAACCAACTGCGCAACGTGCTCAATGACGGCAATACCCGCGAACTGATCAAGACCAAGCCCCAGCTGTTCCAGAACATGCTGGGCAACAGTGAGTCGGTACTGAGCATCGCTGCACCTGGGCAGACTCCGTTATTGCTCGTCAACCCGGGCAACATTCAAATACCGGCCGTGCCGGCCGTGGCAAAAGACCACGCCCTTGGACTCGCCGACGTACACCATTTGCCCGGCGTAGATGGCGTGCCCTTCGCCACCGTGGCGGCTTTCATCGACACCGGTGACCTGGGGAGCCTGCAAGTCACCGTCGGGCGCCTGATGGCTGAACGCACAGCCATGCTTGCCAGTTATCGCTTGAGTGTTTTTATCCTGGCCAGCATCGCGGCGGTCATTCTCGCCTTGGTTGGTTATGTGCTGGTACACCGTGGGCTGGTGCCCTTGCGGCGCCTGGCCGGACATGCACAGGGCATCGGCGTGAACAACCTGGCCGAGCGCCTGGGCAGCCAAGGCGCGCCCAAGGAGCTGCTGCCGATGATTGACGCCTTCAACACCATGCTTGAACGGCTGGCCAAAGGTTTTATTCAACTGGGCCAGGTGTCCACCGATATGGCCCATGAACTGCGCACCCCCATCAATAACTTGCTCGGTGAAACCCAGGTCGCGCTGCAACAGAGCCGCGCTATTGAAGACTATCAGCAACTGCTGGCCTCAAACGTTGAAGAGCTTGAACGCCTGGCACGGATGCTCGACAACATGCTGTTCCTGGCCCGCACCGACCCGGCCAGCGCCCTGCGTCAGCGCCAGGCGCTGGACGCAGCCGATGAAGTGGAGCGCATCGCCGATTATTTCGAGGGCTTGGCCGGTGATGTGGGTATGCACATCGTTGGCGTGGGAGAAGGTGTGATCTGGGCGGAACCGATGCTGCTGCGCCGTGCCCTGGCGAACCTGTGTGCCAATGCCATCAAGTATGGTGCGCCGAACACCGAGCTGAGCATCCAGGCCATCCCGACAATCGAGGGCACTTGCATCAAGGTCAGCAACCAGGGTGCAACCATTGCCGCGGAGCATTTGCCCAGGCTGTTCGAACGCTTTTACCGGGTGGATGAGTCCCGTGAATGTTCATCCCAGTCCAATGGACTGGGATTGTCGATTGTGGCGACCATCATGCAGCTGCATAACGGTCGGTATGGCGTCAGCAGTGAAGACGGCGTGACCTGCTTTGAATTGTTTTTCCCCGCACAGGAGGCGTGAGGGTTATCCCGCTCAATCAAAGGCGCCATTGAGTACTTCGTAGATGATGCCGCTGGCGATGGCGACCAGAATCAAATCGGTTCCCGCTTGCTGCCATTCATAACCGTCGTAGTGAGGCAGCCGCCCCAGCAGGCGACCATCGAGTTTCTTGGCGATACCGGGTGGCAGCGGCTTGCCACGCGCCAGGTTCTTCTGGATGCCCGGCGGCAATGCAGGCCCTGGGCTCCAGTAATCGCGATAACCGCCGAGCACATTCAATACGCTCCCTCGGTCAACGCTGGGGCCGTGACCACCTGAGCCGCCCTTACCCTTGGGCTTGTCGTAGGCCTGCCCTGCGGGGTTATTGCCTTTGTTATTGCCCTGCCCCTGACCGCCCTTGTTACTCTGGCCCTGCCCCCCTTGGTTATTACCCTGCCCCTTGCCATTACCGGGATCGGCCAGGGCAAGACCGCTACCCGCAAACAGCGCGAGGGACAACGCGACAGACACGAACTTCGGGTACTTGATCATGATGGTTTTCCAAGGTGGATACACCCGTGAACTATAGTCGAAGTTGCCCCGCGAATAACTCCATTCACAGCCCGACCGTCAGCTCACCTGCCCGCCTGTTTCCCGCACATCCGCTTGGGTGAGCCAGGCCGTCGAGACCGCCAGTCGCAAGGCCTCAACCAAAGGCGGCTGATCGGCCGGCGGCGAGCTCGGCACATGGATAAACCCACTGCGCACCCCGGCCTCGACCAGCCGGTGCTGCAAAAGGTAGAACACCTGGTTGCAGACGAACGTGCCCGCCGTTTGCGAAACGGCAGCCGCCACCCCCGCGTCACGCAGCGCCTTGACCATGGCCTTGATCGGCAATGTCGAAAAGTATGCGGCCGGGCCATCGGCTACCACTGGCGTATCAATCGGCTGATGCCCGAGGTTGTCGGGGATGCGTGCGTCATTGATATTGATCGCTACCCGTTCGATAGACATCTCGCTGCGCCCGGGCGCCAGGCCGGTGGCAATCACCATTGCCGGGTTCAACTCGCTGATCAATCGGCTCAGGTGTTCACCCGCCGTGGCAAATGCACAGGGCAGGCAATGCGCGACAATGCGTGCACCCTCGCCCAGTTGCACGCCATCCAACTGGCGTGCAGCCTCCCATGACGGGTTCACCAGGTCGTTATCAAAGGGCTCGAAACCCGTCAGCAGTACAGTTTGCATAGTGACCTCACATCAACAGGTAAAGCAGCACGATATTGACCACCAGCATCATCAGCGCGGTGGGGATCTGCGCCTTGATCACCGCGTTCTTGTCGGGCAACTCCAGCAACGCCGCCGGCACGATATTGAAGTTGGCCGCCATCGGCGTCATCAACGTGCCGCAGTAACCGGAAAACATACCGATCGCCGCCATTACCGCAGGGTTGCCGCCATAAATCCCTACCAGCACCGGCACGCCGACGCCGCCAGTCATCACAGGGAAAGCCGCAAAACCATTGCCCATGATCACCGTAAACAGGGCCATGCCCAGTACATAGACCATCACCGCCACCAGCTTGTAGTCCAGGTTGATGTAGGTGGTGGTGACGTGGGCGACTGCCGTGCCCACCCCGGCCTCGTTGAACAATAATCCAAGCATCGCCAGCATCTGCGGCAGCACCATGGCCCAGCCCAGGGCTTCAGTCAGGCGACGGGATTCACGCAGGGCTTGTACCGGTGTATCGCGGGTCAGCCAGCAGGCCAGGCCCAGGGCAATCAGGCAGCCGATGCCGAGGGAGACGAAGGTGGTGTTCTTCGGGTCCAGCAACGGTACACCGCCGATTTCGGTGTGCTTGAGCAATACCGAGCCAATTACCGTGGTCAACGGAATCGCCAAGGCCGGGATAAACAACTTGTGTCCCAGACGCCCGGCGCTGGCGCGGGACGCCTTGTCGTGCAATTCGGCGTGCTGGCCGCGACCAACGCCCCCCAAGCCGGCGATCAACGCCATCACCACCACACCGATGCCGATGGCCACCGAGGGCAGACGCTCCCCCACCAGGAACGGAATGGCGAACAACAACCAGAACAGCGCGCTGGACCAGCGCTTGGGATGGGAACGATCGAGCAGGATCATGCCCGCGGTGATCAGCAACAGCACACCGGCCAGCCAGTACAGGTATTGAATGGAAATGATCATTGCGCAGCCTCCACCGGGGCGGTGGCCGGGCTCATCTCTCGGGTCAGGCGTCGATCAAAACGATGCAGGCGGATAGCGTGAATGATGAAGGCACAGATCGCCGTGGGAATGCCCCATACCGCAATGTGCAACGGCTCCACATCAATGCCCGAGCCCAACAGGAAGGTATGCATCAACGCAATGGCACCGAAGGCGACAAAAATATCTTCTCCAAAAAACAGCCCAACGTTATCGGTGGCCGCACACATGGCCAAGACCTTGTGGCGCAGCTTGTCTGGCAGCTTGCCGTAGCGTTTTTCCGCAGCACCTTCGGCCATCGGCGCCAACAGTGGGCGCACCATTTGCGGATGCCCACCCAGGCTGGTCAGCCCCATGGCCGCCGTAGACTCACGTACAAACAGATAAATGATCAACAAGCGCCCAACCGTGGCGCGCTCGAAGCGGGCGATCCAGTTCTGCGCGTGCAGGCGCAGGCCATGGCGCTCCAACAGGCCAATTACCGCCAGCGGCAGTAAAAGAATCAATTGCAGGGCACGAGTCTGAAGGAAACCATCGCCCATGGTGGCGAGAATTTTTTCCAGCGGGAACTGGGCGGCAAGCCCGGTGGCGATGGCGGCAGCGGTGACCACCAACAGCGGATTGAAGCGCAATACAAAGCCGACCACGATGACAAGCACGCCGATCAGCGGCCATAGGTTCACAACTGTTTGCATGGCACAGAGGTCCTTTAGTGCGCGCTGCGGCGCCATAACAGCAGGATGTGGGCAAAGGGCTCACAGCTTGGAAGTGGCGTGCAGTCGGCTCGGTTTTTTTATTGTTGACCCGGAAGGTCGAGCGTCAGTGGCGGCAACTTTGCTGTCTGGAGACCGGGGGTGTCCAACAAGAAAAATTGTTGCTGCACACCAATAAATTTTGTGGGGGGATGGCGCCGACGGTCGGCCGCTGTCAGGAGAAAGAGTCCAGGCCTCAGGGGGGGAACGTCGCGCAGCCAACCTGATGAGGAGCTCAAAATCGTTCAACCGTGTAGATTCTCAATCAGAACCTATACTCCATCATGCAGCTGTGTGTACCTGCAGTTCGTTCACGGTGTTATACCGACAATGAGGGCTCGCGCTATGTATGCCGGACAAATGAGTGATATGGCGACCACGTTTGGCGAAATACGCTGCCAGGTGTTCGTCCAGATAATTTGCCTGCTGTCGGTGGCTACGCTGTTCTGCTGATCGAGCGTTCAAACCTGAATACACGCCTTGAGCCGTGTAGGGGTGGCTATTGCCCAAATTCCAGACAACAAAAAAGGGCCCACCTTTCGGTGAGCCCTTCCAGACCGCCCAGCAGAGCGGATTTTGTTTGGTAGGCGCGATTGGACTCGAACCAACGACCCCCACCATGTCAAGGTGGTGCTCTAACCAACTGAGCTACGTGCCTGCTGTGAGGCGGCATTCTACGGAATTCCGGAGGGGTGTCAACATCTTTTTTGCAGCTAAGCCTATGAATATGCGAATTTTTTATTTATGCCGGGTACACCTGGGATTTCCGGGTGGCTGGCAGGCAATTTTCAACTCAGGTAGGATCGCCGCACTCGTAAAAAATATAAAACAGAGGTTCCAGGATGGCGAACACCCCCTACCCCCAGTCCTATTACGCCGCTTCCGCGAATGCAGCCCCACCTCGCCCGACGCTGCAAGGTGAGGTCGAAACCGATGTCTGTGTGATTGGTGCCGGCTATACCGGGCTTTCCAGCGCGCTGTTTTTGCTGGAGAACGGCTTTCGCGTCACGGTACTGGAAGCCGCCAAGGTGGGTTTTGGTGCCTCGGGTCGTAATGGCGGGCAGATCGTCAACAGCTACAGCCGTGATATCGATGTGATCGAGCGCAGTGTCGGGCCCAAACAGGCTCAGTTGCTGGGGCAGATGGCCTTTGAAGGCGGCAAGATCATTCGTGAGCGCGTGGCTAAATACCAGATCCAGTGCGACTTGAAGGACGGCGGTGTATTTGCCGCACTCAACAGCAAGCACATGGGTCATCTGGAATCGCAGAAGCGCCTGTGGGAGCGCTACGGCCATACGCAGCTTGAGTTGCTCGACGAGCGCCGCATCCGCGAAGTGGTGGCCTGTGACAACTATGTGGGCGGTTTGCTGGACATGAGCGGCGGGCATATCCACCCGCTCAACCTGGCACTGGGCGAAGCGGCGGCCGTGGAATCCCTGGGCGGTACGATTTATGAGCAATCGGCAGCGGTGCGCATCGAGCGCGGCGCCAACCCTGTGGTGCACACCGCCGAAGGCAGGGTCCGGGCCAAATTCATTATCGTTGCCGGTAACGCTTACCTGGGCAACTTGGTGCCGGAGCTGGCGGCGAAGTCGATGCCATGCGGGACCCAAGTGATCACCACCGCCCCCCTTGGCGATGAATTGGCCAAGACGCTGTTGCCGCAGGATTACTGTGTCGAAGACTGCAACTACCTGCTCGACTACTACCGCCTCACCAGTGACAAGCGCCTGATCTTCGGCGGCGGCGTGGTGTATGGCGCGCGGGACCCGGCGAATATCGAGGCAATCATCCGGCCGAAAATGCTCAAGGCATTCCCGCAACTCAAAGACGTAAAGATCGACTACGCCTGGACCGGCAATTTCCTGCTGACCCTATCGCGCCTGCCCCAGGTCGGTCGTCTTGGCGACAACATCTATTACTCACAAGGCTGTAGCGGCCATGGCGTGACGTACACGCACCTGGCAGGCAAAGTACTGGCTGAGGCATTGCGCGGGCAGGCTGAGCGTTTTGATGCGTTTGCGGATTTGCCGCACTACCCGTTCCCGGGCGGGCAGATGTTGCGTACGCCGTTTGCGGCGCTGGGGGCTTGGTACTACGGGCTGCGCGATAAATTCGGAATGTAAACACAACCCGTGTGGGGGCGACTTGCTCGCTCCCACACCAGTTATGCGCTTCACACGCTGCCGTCAATGCGCCTTGTGTTCGACGGAAGGCGCCTCGGCTTGCAGCTTCTGCACATCGCCTACGGCCAGCTCAGCCGATTGGCCGCCCCAACCTTGACGCAGGTAATTGAGCAGATCAGTCAGCTGTTGCGCACTGAGCTTCTCGGAAAACCCCGGCATCGGTTGCATGTGCTCGAACCCGGAAAATTTCTGCTCGCCAATACCGTCCTCGATCACGCGCAGCAGGTTGCGCGGGTCTTCCAGGCGCAGCGTGGTGTTGCCGCGCATGGCCACCGCGATGTGCGGCTTGCCTTCGCCACCCGCGGCGTGGCAACCGGCGCAGACGTTCAGGTATTCCTGGCGGCCGCGCTGAGCGCTCTGGCTGAGTTTATCCACCGGCACGTCGACCAGCGCTTTGGCGGCCGGCGGGTTATCGCCCAGCAGGAACGTGGCCATCGCGGCCAGATCCTGATCGCTCAGGCCCTGGGTGCTGTTGTGGAACACCGGGAACATCTCGTTGAACATCGTGCCTTGGGCGCTCATGCCGTGCTTGAGGAATGTGGCCAAGTCCTGTTCATTCCAGCCGCGGGCAGCCAGGTCCGTGGCGAGCAGGCTAGGCGCCAGGTAACCATTGAGGATGCCGCCGGTCAGGCGCTTGTCCAGCTCCATCGCGCCCGGCAGGCCGCGTGGCGTGTGGCACTCACCGCAGTGACCAAGCACTTCGACCATGTACTGGCCGCGTTTCCAGGCTTCGCTTTTACCTTCGGCCGGCTCCAGTTTCAGCGCTTTGCCGTACAACGCATTCCAGCCCATCAGGCCCAGGCGCACGTTGAACGGAAAACTCAGGCTCGTCACCGGCGCTGCACGTTCGATCGGCTCGATGGTTTTGAGGTACGCATGAATCGCATCCGAATCTTCGCGCGGCATCAGGTGGTAGGAGGTATACGGCATCGCCGGGTACAGATTCGCCCCGTCGCGACGCTTGCCTTGCGTCAGCGCAGCGAAGAACTCGTCATCGTTGTACAAGCCGATGCCGTGCTCTTTGCTCGGCGTGATGTTGGTGCCGTAGATCGTGCCGAACGGCGAGACAATCGGCAGCCCGCCCGCAAACGGCGCGCCGCCCGCTGCAGTGTGGCACGCCATGCAGTCGGCGGCGCGGGCTAGGTATTCGCCGCGCTTGACCTGATCATCGGCATGGGCAAACAGCATCGGCGCAGCCAGGCCGACCGCCAGGGTCATTCGGGTCAGAAAAAGCTTCATGCTCAACCCTCCTTGACCAGGCCGAGATCGGTCAGCACGTTGCGGGTAGCGTTGTAATAACGCACGTACCCAGTGCAACGGCAGACGTGATGCCCAAGGCTGTCCTCGATGACTTGTTCCAGTTTGCTGTGCACGGTCGGCTGACGTTGCAGCTTTTCCACCAGCACGGTCGCCGCGTTGACGAAGCCCGGCGCGCAGTAGCTGCACTGGAACGCAAACTCATCCACGAAGCGCTGCTGGATCGGGTTCAGTTCGATGACCTGCCCCGACTCATCGCGCTTGGCGTGGGATTCAATGGTGCGCACTCGCTTGCCTTCAAAGTAATGCGCGCCGGTGATGCACGTGCGCACTTCTTCGCTGGTGCCGTCCGGGTTGTCGACGATGACCACGCAAGCGTGGCAAATACCCTGGCCGCAGCCAAGACGCGAACCGGTGAGGTTTTTGTATTCGTGCAGGTAATCGATCATCGGCAGGTCATCAGGGATGTCCACTGGGCCGACGGATTGACCATTGAGGGTCAGTTGAAGCGGACGATTAGGCATTGAGGGCTTCCTTGATGCGCGCAGCAGTGATTGGCAGGTCGCGAACACGTTTACCGATGGCGTGCGCCACGGCATTACCGATGGCCCCGACAATCGGGATCATCACCACTTCAGCGATACCCTTGGATGGATCGCTCGGCGACAGCGCCGGCAAAATCTCCGAGGTCTGCTTCCACACGGCAACGTGACGCGCCATCGGCAGACGGTAACGGTTGAAGTTCCAGTCACCCTCCCCCGGCCCGCCTTCATACAGCGGCATTTCCTCCATCAATGCGTGGCCGATGCCCATGGCGACACCGCCCTCAAGCTGACCTTTGACCAACTCCTCAACCAACACGCGGCCGCACTCGATCCACGAATGGTGATTGAGCACTTCGACCTGCGCCGAGCCCTTGTTGACCTTCAACTCGACCAATGTGGCCACCGGGCTGTAGTAAGTCACGGCAGCGTTGTTCAACTGCGTCGCGGGGTAGCTGATGTTCTGGCGATCCAGCAGATGGAAGCCGGCAGTGCTCATCAGCGCCTGCTTGGCTTTTGGCGCGCCGTCGCCGTACTTCACGGCCAGGCCGTCGAGCGGCAGGCGCTCGCGCACGCCGTCGATGCTGTATTCAGCCTCGGCCCAACTCCAGCGGTTGAAACCGTGCACAGTGGCCGCCGTGACCAGGCCGCGCTCGTGGGCACGCTTGGCCAATTCTTCAAAACTGAGCGGCTGCATGCCGTTGGCGGTGAGCTTGCCGTCGACCCAATGCGCATCTTCGCGGCGCACCACATAGGGGTTGGCCTGACCGCCGAACGGGCCCTGACGCCAGATCTCCAGCGCCGCTGGCCACAAACCATGGTTGAACAGCACGCGCGCCGCTTCACGGGTGGCGTGGCTGAAGTAGTACGCCGAGTTGGTGGCCGAAGATGCCGAAGCGAGCTTGCCCACCCAGCGCGGGTTGCGCAGCAGGTTGTCCTGCTCGGCCTGGCTCATGATGTAAGGGTTGCCGCTGGTGATCAGCTGCATTTCCTTCCACTCTGTTTCGCCAGTCTTCACTTCGTGGGCCGGGCTGCCAAGGAAATCGGCAACGACCAGCGATTGCGAGGTAGACATACCGGTGCCGATTTCGATACCGATATGACGCAGACTGATGCGACCGTCAGCGCTGAATTCGATACTGGCCATCGGTGCTTCGGAACCAGTGCCAAAGTCTTTCTGGCAGATAGCGAAACCCACGCCGTACCAGTTATCCGGGTCTGCGGCTTCGCGTTGTTGCTTGATCGCGTCGCGGTTTTTCCAGACCTCGTGAACAGAGGCTTTGTCGAGAATTTCGTGCAGGCGCAACGCACCGGCAGGAATAGCGCCCTGGGTGTTTTTCATGCCCGAACGCAGTGCGTTCTTGCGGCGCAACTCGATAGCATCCACACCGAGACGACCGGCGATTTCGTCGACCATCATTTCCGTCGCGGCCATGCTCTGCAGGGTGCCGTACCCACGCATCGAACCGGCTTCAACGCCCCGCGAGTGATACGCGGTGACTTGCAGGTCGTTCTGCGGCATGTAGTAGATCGACTGTGCGGCCGTGGCGCCTACTGCGGCTACCGAGGGGCTGTAGTTGATCCGGCCACCGCCGTCGACGCTCATGTCGGCGAGGAAGATCTTGAAGCTGTGATCGTTCTTGTCGACAGCCAATTGATAACGAATGTCGAACGGATGACGCTTGATGCCGCTCTGGAACTGCTCGTAACGGTCATTGGCCAGACGCACCGGCACGCCGGCACCGTACAACGCCGCGAGGGCGGCGTAGTAGACAAAGATGTTGTGGTCTTTGGAGCCGTACCCCACGGTGTAACCGGGGTGCATGTTCAGGTTGGCCAGGCCGAAGCGCGACGGCGAGATCATTTTCGCCGTCTCGGTGGCAACCTCCAATGGGCACTGGGTGGCCACCACGAAGTGCAGGGTCTTGGTTGCCGGATCGTACCAACCGTTGCCGTTGTCCGGCTCCATGGCGGCCGGCTCGATTGACGGAGTCTTGTAGCGCTCGTCGAACACCAGCCAGTTGTCCGGCGGCGTGTTGATCTGGCTCTTCATGCGGTCGGCGTAGAACAGACCGCGCTCGGTCAGGTTGCCGTGCAGATTCGGTTGTGAATTCCATACCGGGCGACGGTTTTTCAGCATCGGAAACAGAATCGAATCCTTGAGGCTGGCAAATTCGTCTTCATCGGCCGAGGTGGGGCCGCCAACGCGCACATAGCGGAAGCTACCGTAAGGGTCGCCTTCGTAGTACGGCACTTTGGCGCCGTAACGAATCGCCTTGTCGTTGAATTTGAGTTTGTTCTTGGCCTGGCGGAAACGCTCGAAATCGTTCCAGATCAGGATCGCCACCGGGTGACCGATAAACATCGGCACCTTGCCTTCAGGCAGCAGCGGATCCGGAGCATGTTCCTCGGGGAAAACGATACCGTCCTTGTCCAGATCGGCAGCGGTGACGATACGATCCGGCTGCAGATCGGCGCCGAGCCACGCCAGGTCGTAGCCCGCATAAATATGGTCGGCCTTGATGGTTTTCAGCAGCATGGCGTGACCTTGCTGCACGGGCCAGCCGGGCATGTCCTTGGAGCGGATGTCGCGGGCGAAGACTTTGCTGCCGCACACTTTGGACAACGCATCGTTACGCTGGCGCGCCTTGCCGTTATTGCCCAGCCATTTTTCGGACGGCACGGTAACGCTGTTTTCCATCAGGGCAGCCAGCGCCTGGGTGCTCAGCGGTGTCAGCGTGACGCTCACACCCGCCACCAGGCCGCCCTGGAGGAACGAGCGCCGGGTTATTTCACGGTTGGACATGGATCATCCTCTGAGCGGTTATAAATCCGCCCTTATGGTTAAGTACACCGAATATCGAGACTTGCAGAAGCCTTTTTGCGACGAATCAAAAGGCCATGATGACAGTGCAAAGTTGACCGAAGGGTTAACTTTAAAGGTTTCTGCGCCTGCGGCAAATAACCACATTGAAATTTTTTGACACAACGACGCAAAACGGCCGACAAGATCGAGACGATCTGTCAGCCGCTTGCCTATGAATGAGGACGATGTCACAAACACCATGACGTTTTTTCAAACGCCAGACACAAAAAACCCCGGTCTTTCGACCAGGGTCTTTGCTATCGGATCAAGTCAGCCGGTGGCTTTCTTGTGCTTCAAGGCGTTCAGTGGACCTTGAGGCAGATATGGCGCAGCGGACGGGACTCGAACCCGCGACCCCCGGCGTGACAGGCCGGTATTCTAACCGACTGAACTACCGCTGCGTATCGCTTGGCTGATTGAGCGTAAAGCCTCAACCACCTTTAAACATCTGATCGATCAACCTGGGTTGTTCAATCTCAAGCCCGATACATCGAACCTGGAAAATATGGCGCAGCGGACGGGACTCGAACCCGCGACCCCCGGCGTGACAGGCCGGTATTCTAACCGACTGAACTACCGCTGCGCGTCGGTGCAACCTTTAACGTTGCGTCTTGCCCTGGGGCAAGACTCTCAAGAAGTGGTGGGTGATGACGGGATCGAACCGCCGACCCTCTGCTTGTAAGGCAGATGCTCTCCCAGCTGAGCTAATCACCCTTTGCTTCGTTGAGGCCGCGAAATTTACGCAGGTAACGGACCTAAGTCAATAGCCTGCTTGAAGTTTTTCTGAAAAAGACAAAATTGCTTCAAGACCGCCCTACTCGCTGTAAATCATCTTCTTGCTCATGCCACCGTCCACCACAAACTCTTGCCCGGTGACAAACCCGGCCTGACGCGACAGCAACCAGGCTACCATCGCCGCCACGTCCTCTACCGTGCCCACCCTGCCCGCAGGGTGCTGGGCATGATCGGCGTCTGTGAGCGGCTCGGCACGGCGCGCAGCAGGATCACGCGCATCGATCCAGCCGGGGCTGACCGCATTGACCCGCACTTCCGGGCCCAGGCTCATGGCCAAGGCGTGGGTCAGGGCCAGCAGGCCACCCTTGCTCGCCGCATAGGCTTCGGTGTCCGGCTCCGATTGACGGGCCCGGGTCGAGGCCAGGTTGACGATCGCACCGCCGTGGGCGCGCAGGTACGGCGCGCAATGCTTGGCCAACAGCATCGGCCCGCCGAGGTTCACCGCCAGCACGCGATTCCAGTACGCCAGATCGAGGCTTTCCAGGGTGATATTGCGCGGGTCAGCCACGGCGGCATTGCAGACCAGCGCGTCGAGTCGCCCGAACTGCCCCAGCACCTCGGCGACACCCTGGGCGACTTGCTTCTCGTCGGCCACATCCATGGTGATGAACCAGGCATTCTCGCCCAGCACCTTGGACACCTTGGAACCGCGCTCGCGGTCCAGGTCAGTCAATACCACCTGCCAGCCTTCGCTGATCAGCCACGCGGCAATACCGAGGCCAATGCCCCGCGCCGCCCCCGTTACCAGCGCGACGCGCCCGTTAGTGGCCGCTGTAGCCTCCATAGACCACTCGATCACAAGGCCGCCAACCCGCGGGCCAGGTCTGCCTGCAAGTCAGCGACATCTTCCAGGCCCACCGCGATGCGGATCAGGCTGTCACGGATACCGGCGGCTTCACGCTCCTGCGGCGCCAGGCGCCCGTGGGAGGTGGTGCTCGGGTGAGTGATGGTGGTCTTGCTGTCGCCCAGGTTGGCAGTGATGGAAATCAGGCGCGTCGCATCGATAAAGCGCCAGGCGCCGTCTTTGCCGCCCTTCACTTCGAAACTCACCACCGCACCAAAACCACGCTGCTGGCGCTGGGCCAAGGCGTGTTGCGGGTGGCTCTTGAGGCCAGCGTAGTGCACTTTCTCGATACCGTCCTGCTGCTCCAGCCACTCGGCCAGGGCCTGGGCGTTGGCGCAATGGGCTTTCATGCGCAGGCTGAGGGTTTCCAGCCCCTTGAGGAAGATCCAGGCATTGAACGGGCTCAGGGTCGGGCCGGCGGTACGCAGGAAGCCCACCACTTCCTTCATCTGCTCGCTGCGTCCAGCCACCACGCCGCCCATGCAACGGCCCTGGCCGTCGATGAACTTGGTTGCCGAATGCACCACGATGTCCGCACCCAGCTTCAGCGGTTGCTGCAAGGCCGGGGTGCAGAAGCAGTTATCCACCACCAGCATCGCACCCTTGGCGTGGGCGACTTCGGACAGCGCAGCAATGTCGACCAACTCGGCCAGCGGGTTCGACGGCGATTCGACGAACAGCAGCTTGGTATTGGCCTTGATCGCCGCATCCCAGCCGGACAAATCCGCCAGGGGCACGTAATCCACTTCGATACCGAAGCGCTTGAAGTACTTCTCGAACAGGCTGATGGTCGAGCCGAACACGCTGCGCGACACCAGCACATGGTCGCCAGCGCTGCACAGGCTCATCACCACCGCCAGGATGGCCGCCATGCCGGTCGCGGTCGCCACAGCCTGCTCAGCGCCCTCCAGGGCCGCGATACGCTCTTCGAACGCGCGCACGGTCGGGTTGGTGTAACGCGAGTACACGTTGCCCGGCACCTCACCGGAAAAACGCGCCGCAGCGTCGGCCGCCGTGCGGAACACGTAGCTTGAGGTGAAGAACATCGGGTCGCCGTGCTCACCTTCCGGGGTACGATGCTGGCCGGCGCGCACAGCCAGGGTATCGAAAGCTACGCCATCGAGGTCGCTGTCCAACCGACCGGCATCCCATTCCTGACTCATGCTGCGACTCCTTACTCAATACGTTATTTAAGATACAAAACCGGCCCCTCAGGGCCGGTGTCTACTCAGTTGTTGTACAGGTCGATGATCGCGCTGACCGCCTGGGTCTTGATCTTGGACGAGTCGTTACGCGCCTGCTCGATCTTGTTCAGGTAAGCCTCGTCGACATCTCCGGTCACGTACTTGCCGTCGAACACGGCACAGTCGAACTGCTCGATCTTGATCTTGCCCCCGCCAACCGCTTCGATCAGGTCCGGCAGGTCCTGGTAGATCAGCCAGTCGGCGCCGATCAGGTCGGCCACGTCCTGGGTCGAACGATTATGTGCAATCAGCTCGTGGGCGCTCGGCATGTCGATACCGTACACGTTCGGGTAACGCACCGCAGGCGCCGCAGAGCAGAAGTACACGTTCTTCGCACCGGCTTCGCGGGCCATCTGGATGATCTGCTTGCAGGTGGTGCCGCGTACGATGGAGTCGTCCACCAGCATCACGTTCTTGCCGCGAAACTCAAGCTCGATGGCGTTGAGCTTCTGACGCACCGATTTCTTGCGCGCAGCCTGGCCGGGCATGATGAACGTACGGCCGATGTAGCGGTTCTTGACGAAGCCTTCGCGGAACTTGACGCCCAGGTGGTTGGCCAGCTCCAGCGCAGCGGTACGGCTGGTGTCCGGAATCGGGATAACCACATCGATGTCGTGCTCAGGACGCTCGCGCAGGATCTTCTCGGCCAGCTTCTCGCCCATGCGCAGACGCGCCTTGTAGACCGACACACCGTCGATGATCGAGTCCGGACGCGCCAGGTAGACGTGTTCGAAGATGCACGGGGTCAGCGTCGGCGCAACGGCGCACTGGCGGGTATGCAGCTTGCCGTCTTCGGTGATGTAGACAGCCTCGCCCGGCGCCAGGTCGCGGATCAGGGTAAAGCCCAGTACATCCAGGGACACGCTTTCGGACGCGATCATGTACTCGACGCCTTCGTCGGTGTGACGCTGGCCGAACACGATCGGGCGGATGCCGTGGGGGTCGCGGAAACCGACGATGCCGTACCCGGTGATCATCGCCACCACGGCATAACCACCGACGCAACGGTTGTGCACGTCGATCACGGCAGCAAACACGTCTTCTTCGGTCGGCTGCAGCTTGCCGCGCTGGGCCAGTTCGTGGGCGAACACGTTGAGCAGCACTTCCGAGTCGGAACTGGTGTTGACGTGGCGCAGGTCAGATTCGTAGATCTCCTTGGCCAGCTGTTCAACGTTGGTCAGGTTACCGTTGTGCGCCAGGGTGATGCCGTAAGGCGAGTTGACGTAGAACGGTTGAGCTTCGGCCGAAGTCGAGCTACCGGCAGTCGGGTAACGCACATGGCCAATACCCATGTGCCCGACGAGGCGCTGCATGTGACGCTGATGGAACACGTCACGCACCAGGCCATTGTCCTTGCGCAGGAATAACCGGCCGTCGTGGCTGGTCACAATACCGGCAGCGTCCTGGCCGCGGTGCTGGAGGACGGTTAGCGCGTCATACAGCGCCTGATTGACGTTCGACTTACCGACGATACCGACGATGCCACACATGCGACGCAACCCCTACTTAATGAATCTTGACTGAACACAGCTTACTGAGGCGTTTGCGCCGGCAAGAGGTGTTCCTTGAACGGAAGATCAGCGGGTACGCTGATTCCGCTGGCCAGCCACTGACTGCTCCACCCCAATATGAGGTTCTTGGACCAATCTGCAACCAATAGAAATTTTGGCACGAGTACCGACTCCTGCCACCACGAATCCTGCTGTACCGGCCCCAGGCTCAACAGCCCGACCGCCACAACCACCAGCAACGCGCCACGCGCGGCACCGAAGGCCATGCCGAGAAATCGATCGGTCCCGGAGAGGCCGGTGACACGTATCAACTCGCCAATAAGATAATTGACCATTGCCCCCACCAGCAGCGTGGCGATGAACATGATGGCGCAGCCCGCGATGACGCGAGCCGAAGGTGTCTCTATGTACCCGGCCAGGTAGACCGACAGTGAACCACCGAACATCCAGGCTACGACTCCTGCGATGATCCAGGTCAGCAACGACAGTGCTTCTTTTACAAAGCCGCGGCTCAGACTGATCAAAGCGGAGATGGCGACGATTGCAACGATCGCCCAATCAACCCAGGTAAATGGCACAGTGCAGCCTACGTACGGATAAGGCGGCGCATTTTAGCAGAGCGCCGGGCTATCGGTAAGCGGTGATTGCGGCTGCTTTGCAAATCAATAGATTGGGCGGTGTGAACGCCATTTCAAGCCCACCATAAACCAATGTGGGAGGGGGCTTGCTCCCGATTGAAGTGTGTCAGTATCAGATGTACTGACTGACCCACCGCTATCGGGAGCAAGCCCCCTCCCACACTTAGATTGCGTTAATGCCTGCTTGAATCAGCCGCGCTCGGGCTGGAAACGCACCACAAACCCATTGAGGTTCTGCTGGCGGCCCAGCAAATCGCGCAGGCGATCCGCCTCGGCGCGCTCGATCAGCGGCCCGACAAACACCCGATTCTTGCCATCGGCACTGCGGATATAGGCGTTATAACCCTGGGCACGCAGCTTTTTCTGCAAGGCGTCGGCACTTTCGCGATTGGCCAGGCTGGCGAGCTGGATCGACCAACTGATCGGCAGGCCATTGGGATCAATGCGGCTCTGGCCCACATCCGGTTTACCCGGCGCAGCAGGCTGCGGCGCCACAGGCTTGGGCGTTGGCGCCGGTGCCGGCGGTTTGGCAGCGACAGCGGGTGCCGGCGCTGGCTTGACCACCGGCACACTTGGCTGCACCGGCATCGAAGGAGCCTGTTGCGTAGCGACCTCCTCCTCGACAGGTACAGGTTCTTCCGGCAACGCCTGAGGCTCGGGCACCACCACCGGCTCGACCTGAACCTGGGGCACCACCGGCGCCTGGGGCGCAGCGGGTGCTTCAACCACCACCTGGCGCTGCTCGTCCTGACGGGAAAACAGCATCGGCAGGAAGATGACTGCCAACGCCACCAACACCAGGGCTCCAACCATTCGCTGCTTGTATGCGCTATCCAGTAATGCCATGTGCAGCTTCCTCCGTGGAGCGCCGGGCCAGCCATTCGAGCGCCTCGGCAACACAATAAAATGATCCGAACAACAGGATCTCGTCCTCGGCCGTAGCCACCGCACACTGCGCCTCCAGGGCGGCAATGATGCTTGCATACGACGTCACGGGCGCGCCAAGGTTCTGCAAGGCGGTTTGCAGCTCAGCCGCCGGCCGGCTACGCGGTGTATCCAACGGCGCAACAGCCCAAGACTGAACACTGCCAAGCAACGGCGCAACCACGCCTTCCAGATCCTTGTCGGCCAACAGCCCGAACACCGCCAGGCGACGGCCGGCCGGTGGCGTGCGCGCCAGGCGCTGCGCCAAATAGTGAGCCGCATGGGGATTGTGACCCACATCCAACAACAGGTTCAGGCGCTTGCCTTGCCAGTCGAGCACCCGACGATCCAGGCGCCCCACCACTTTCGTCGCCCGCAGGGTTGCGCCGATCTGCTCGGCATCCCACGGCAGATCCAGCAGCAAATAGGCTTGCAGCGCGAGTGCAGCGTTTTCCATCGGCAGGTTCAGCAGCGGCAAATCAAGCAGCTCGACCACCTTGCCACGGGCATCACGCCCGCGCCATTGCCAATGGGTCGCACCGATGTCGAGATTGAATTCACGACCGCGCAGGTAGAACGGGCAATCCAGCTCGCGTACCTTGTCCAGCAAAGGTTGCGGCGGATCCAGGTCGCCACACAGCGCCGGCCTGCCCTGGCGGAAAATCCCGGCCTTTTCATAGGACACGGACTCGCGGGTATTGCCCAGGTAGTCGGCATGATCAACCCCGATGCTGGTGACCAGCGCCAGGTCGGCATCCACCACATTGACCGTATCCAGGCGCCCACCGAGGCCGACTTCCAGTACGACCACATCCAGTTGCGCACGCTCGAACAGCCAGAACGCCGCCAGGGTGCCCATCTCGAAATAGGTCAGGGAAATATCGCCACGCCCGGCATCCAGGGCAGCGAAGGCTGCGCACAACTGCTCGTCCGTGGCTTCGACGCCATTGAGCTGTACCCGCTCGTTGTAGCGCAGCAGGTGCGGCGAGCTGTACACACCGACCTTCAGGCCCTGGGCCTGCAACAGCGCCGCGACAAAGGCACAGGTGGAGCCCTTGCCATTGGTGCCGGTCACCGTGATCACACGCGGTGCCGGCTGGCCCAACCCGAGGCGGGCCGCTACCTGTTGCGAGCGCTCCAGGCCCATGTCGATGGCGGACGGATGCAACTGCTCAAGGTAGGCGAGCCATTCGCCCAGGGTACGTTGGGTCATAGGTTTGCAGGCACCGGCGGCACGACGATTGGCTCGACTTTAGGCGCGACGTACACAGGCGTCGGCAGGCCCATCATTTGCGCCAGCAGGTTACCCAGACGTGGACGCAGCTCGCCACGCGGGATGATCAGGTCAATAGCGCCGTGCTCCAGCAGGAACTCGCTGCGCTGGAAGCCTTCCGGCAGCTTCTCGCGCACGGTTTGCTCGATCACACGCGGGCCGGCAAAACCGATCAGCGCCTTGGGCTCGCCGACGATCACATCGCCGAGCATCGCCAGGCTGGCGGAAACGCCGCCGTAGACCGGGTCGGTCAGTACCGAGATGAACGGAATGCCTTCTTCGCGCAGACGCGCCAGTACCGCCGAGGTCTTGGCCATTTGCATCAGGGAAATCAGCGCTTCCTGCATACGCGCACCACCGGAGGCGGCGAAGCAGATCATCGGGCAACGGTTTTCCAGGGCGTAGTTGGCAGCACGCACAAAGCGCTCACCGACGATGGCGCCCATGGAACCGCCCATGAAGGAAAACTCGAAGGCCGAGACCACCACGGGCATGCCCAGCAGCTTGCCGCTGACCGAGATCAGCGCGTCCTTCTCGCCTGTCTGCTTCTGCGCACCGACCAGACGGTCCTTGTACTTCTTGCTGTCGCGGAACTTGAGACGGTCGACCGGCTCCAGGTCAGCGCCCAGTTCGTTGCGGCCATCGGCATCCAGGAAGATGTCGATGCGCGCGCGCGCGCCGATACGCATGTGGTGATTGCACTTGGGGCAAACATCCAGGGTCTTTTCCAGCTCCGGGCGGTACAGCACCGCGTCGCAGGACGGGCACTTGTGCCACAGACCTTCAGGAACCGAGCTTTTCTTCACCTCGGAACGCATGATCGAAGGGATCAGTTTGTCTACTAACCAGTTGCTCATGCTTTCTTTCTCCAGTACCGGTGGCTTGAACACAGCCCCGCGTATGCCCTTGAGCTAAATTCATATGTGGCGATGATGCCTGCGGGACGGGGTCAGACGTTGGACCTGCCATTTCCCGCCTGCATCCTCAGCCTTCCAGACAACCTGCCAGCGCAGGGTTGCCACTTCATTTCCGGGCCACCCACAGGCGGCGCCGGGCTGTTTTACACAGTGGTAGTTATGGACGGCGGCAGACTGCCAGCCGTCACATCCCGCCACTGCTGTTGCGCACGGCCTGCATGAATGCGCGAATCCTGTTGTGATCCTTGATGCCCTTGCCCTGCTCCACCCCACCGCTGACGTCCACGGCATACGGCCGCACCTGCTCGATGGCAGCCCCGACGTTCGCAGGGTTGAGCCCACCGGCCAGGATGATCGGCTTGCTCAACCCCTCGGGAATCAGCGACCAATCGAACGCCTCACCCGTACCACCCGGTACGCCTTCGACGTAGGTGTCGAGCAGGATCCCGCGAGCGCCGATATACGCGGCACACGCCGCGGCGATATCGTCGCCCGTCTTGACCCGCAACGCCTTGATGTACGGGCGCTGATAACTTTCACACTCATCAGGCGTTTCATCGCCATGGAACTGCAGCATGTCCAGCGGCACCGCATCCAGGGTTTCATTGAGTTCGCAGCGACTGGCGTTGACGAACAAGCCCACGGTGGTCACGAAAGGCGGCAGCGCCGCAATGATGGCCCGCGCCTGCAGCACATTCACCGCGCGCGGGCTTTTGGCATAAAACACCAGACCGATGGCATCGGCCCCTGCCTCTACTGCCGCCAGCGCGTCTTCTATGCGGGTAATCCCGCAAATCTTGCTGCGAACGGCTGACATGTCGTAGGAACCTCAGGGTTGGACCGAGAAAGTCCCGGATGTTAACAAAAGCTTTTCCGGGCGTCAGCCGCCAAGTTCACTGAAACCTGTGAGGAAGTGCGGCCCGATAAAGCGTTCCGGCAACTGGAACTCGTCGCGGTACTCCACATCCACCAAATACAGGCCAAACGGGTGCGCCGTGACGCCGCCCGTGCGACGGATGCGGCTTTCCAGCACTTCCCTGGCCCACTCAACCGGGCGCTCGCCCGTACCGATGGTCATCAGCACGCCGGCAATGTTGCGCACCATGTGATGCAGGAACGCCCCGGCGCGAATATCCAGCACGATCATCTTGCCGTGACGGGTGACTCGCAGGTGATGAACTTCCTTGATCGGCGACTTGGCCTGGCACTGGCCGGCGCGGAAGGCGCTGAAGTCATGCACGCCCACCAGGTGCTGCGCGGCCTCGGCCATACGCTCGGCGTCCAGCGGGCGGTGGTTCCAGGTAATTTCTTCATTGAGATGCGCGGGGCGGATCTGATCGTTGTAGATCACGTAACGGTAACGCCGGGCGATGGCCTTGAAGCGTGCATGAAAATGCGCCGGCATGACCTTGGCCCAGCTCACACTCACGTCGTGGGGCAAATTGATATTCGCCCCCATCACCCACGCCTTCATCGACCGCTCGGCCTGGGTGTCGAAGTGCACCACCTGGCCACACGCGTGTACGCCAGCGTCGGTACGCCCGGCACACATCAGCGACACCGGCGAGTCGGCCACTTTGGACAGGGCATTTTCGAGGGTTTCCTGCACCGTCAGCACGCCGGAGGCCTGACGCTGCCAGCCGCGATAGCGCGAGCCTTTGTATTCCACGCCCAGGGCGATGCGGTAAAAGCCGGCGGCCGCCATTTCGGCGGCCGCGTTATCTATATTTGCCAAGAACTGAGAGCCTGATGAGTTGCGCAAAGGCGGGCATTATAAAGGCGTCGGATGCCTGACGGGCGTTTTGTTATGGATCGATGCCAAACAAATGTGGGAGGGAGCAAGTCGAATCGTCGCACCGCCCCTCCCGCACTGTTATAGCGCCTGGCTTTAGATTCGGCCGAGCATTTCCTTGGCTTCGCCACGCTGGTCTTCGTTGCCTTCGACCAAGACTTCATCAAGGATGTCTTTAGCGCCATCGGCATCACCCATGTCGATGTAAGCCTGGGCCAGGTCGAGCTTGGTAGCGACTTCATCCGTGCCTGAGAGGAAATCGAAATCCGGTTCATCATCACCGCCCAGCGCGGCATCCTCGGCCGTGAAAGTCGGCTCGATCGGCGGGTGCTCCAGGCTCTGGGACAATCGGTCCAACTCGGCATTGACGTCGTCCAGTTCCGAGGCAAACGCATCGGGCTTGGCTGCCGGGGCCGTCGGCTCATCAGCCAGGGACAGGTCAAAGTCTTCCGGCAACTCGAATTCGTCCAGCGCGGCAGGTGTCAGGGTGGGCGGCTCGACAGGCGGCACGTCCTTCATCTGCTCCTCAAGTCCCGAGAGAAAGTCGTCATCGGATTTCGACGCTGGCGGATCCAGTTGCAGGTCCAGGTCAAAGTCCGAGAGATCCTGCGCATCGGCCTTGGCCTCAGTCTGTTGTTGCAGCAGCGCTTCAAAGGTTTGCTGGTCCCGGGCGATCTCGGCCGGCGAGGCAGCTTCCAGCTCATCCAGGCTAAGGTCAAAATCGTTGTCGAAGGTGTCCGCCGGCTCAGCCGCCGCCGGCTTGTCATCGAGCAAATCCTTGACGTACTGCGCATCGAGAGCCGCAGCAGCCACGGCGGCGCTGACGCCCGCTGCCAGCACGGCCATGGCCGGGAAGCGGCTCTTGAGCTGCTCGACCTGGGCGTGGTTCTCACCGTTGGCGACCAATTGGCGCTCCTGGGTGACGAAACCGTCCTTGTCGTTCTGCAGGCCGTAGACTTCCATCAGCTTCAAACGCAGGTCGCTGCGCTTGGGCTCATGTTTGATGGCTTGTTCAAGCACATCAGCCGCCTGGTTCAGGTGGCCGCGGTCGATATGGGACTGGGCCTGAGCCAATGCATCGCTGGAGTTCTCCTGGGCAACAGCGACGGCCAGGGGTGCGAGCACGGAAGCGACAGTCGGCACGACAACCGGCTCAGCCACCGGGGCAGGCGCTGGCGCGGCGCCCAGCTTGACGCTCGGCGGCGGCACTTCAAGGCCTTCAAAACTGTCAGGCGGCAGGTCCTGGTCAATATTGGGCGTGAACTCAGGCTCTTCGGCCAGCGCCCGCGCCATGCGCAGATGCTTTTCCTCTTCGCGGCGGGCATTGCGATGGCGCGCCCACAGCAACAGAAGCAGCAGCACCACCAGGATGCCTGCCCCGCCAATGATGCCGAGGATAATAGGGTTGGTCAGCAAGTCATTGAACTTGCCTTCGGTGGTAGCAGGTGCCGCGACCGGCTTGGGCGGTTCAGCGGCGGGTGCAGGGGTTGCAACGGGCGCCGCAGGCTCTGCTGCGGGCTCACCTGCCAGCTGCGCAGGGATTGCAGCCGTAGCCGGCTCACCGTTTTGCGCCTGCAAGCGAGCCAACTGGTCATTCTTCAACTGAATCAGCTTTTGCAACTTGTCCAACTGGCTTTGCAAGTCGGCGGCGCGGCTCTTCAGTTCTTCGTTATCGCGGCGGGTGGTGTCCAGCTCTTCCTGGGTCATCGCCAGCTTATCGCTCAACGCGCGGTTATCACCGGCCTTGCCCTTCGTGCCTTGCTTGGCGGCCTCGGCCGAGACCAGGCTCAAGTTGTCCTTGGCCTGGGTGCTCGTCGGCGCATTGCCGGCCTGGGTGCGCTTGGTCGCATCCAACTGCGCCTTGCCGGCCACTTGCCCCTTGGGGGTACGACGGCCCTGACGCCAGGCGGCGTTCTGCGCGCTGACTTCGGCGATCGCTTGAGGCTGCGCCAGCGCCGTACTTTGCGTGGCATCCGGCAGGCGCAGGACCTGGCCGGTTTTCAGGCGATTGATATTGCCATCGATAAAAGCGTCAGGGTTGAGCGCCTGGATCGCCAGCATCGTCTGCTGGACCGAGGCGCCGTTACGATTCTTCGCGGCGATTTCCCACAAGGTGTCGCGGGACGTGGTGGTGTGCTGGGCGGGCGTGCCGGCGGCAGGTGCGGCACTGGCCGGCGCGCCGGCAGTCGGTGCCGGCTGGTCGAACTTGGCCGGGTCGAGCAGCACGCTGTAGTCACGCATCAAACGGCCATTGGGCCATTGCACCTGCAGCAGGAAGCGCACATAGGAATCGGGCAGCGGCTTGCTGGAGGTCACGCGCACCACGCTGCGACCTTCGGGGTTGATCACCGGGGTGAACGTCAGGTCATCGAGAAACGCCTGGCGGTCAACGCCCGCATCCACAAAGGCCTGGGCAGAAGCCAGGCTCGGAGTGATCTCGGCCGCCGTGAGGCCACCCACATCACGCAATTCGATTTCCACCGACAGCGGCTGGTTCAACTTCGACTTGAGGGTCATCTCCCCAAGTTGCAGCGCCTGCGCCATACCGGAGGACAGCGCCGAGGCGGCCGCTATTGCTAACACCAGTTTGCGAACTTGAACCATAGCCTCATCCTTTGTCTGAACGCTCCCCGCCCTGCGAGAAGGTTGGTAACCGCTGCCATAAGGCATGGCGAGCCGATAGGTCACCGACGCGCTTGTGTTTCACTTGGGACCAAGCATAGCGCCTGGCTAGAATCAATCTACAAATTGCCGCCAAGTATCTTTTACACAAGGCCTTTTATCAACAACTGCGCCAGTTCCACAGCGTTCAGGGCCGAGCCCTTGCGTACGTTATCTGACGTCAACCACAGATTTAGTTCCGCGGGGTCGTCAACACCTGCACGTACGCGTCCTACGTAAACCACATCCTGGCCGACCGCATCGCCTACAGCCGTTGGGTAATCGCCCTCCTCAACCAGCTCGATACCCGGCGCAGCATCGAGTGCACGGTTGACTGCGGCCAGATCGACCGGCGCGGCCAATTGCAACGACACTGTCAGGCTATCGCCGAAAAACACCGGGGCTTGAACGCAGGTTGCGGAAATCTTTAGCAAAGGTGTTTCCAGCACGGCACGCAGCTCGTGTACGAGGCGTTTCTCCAGGGCTGTATGACCTTGGGCGTCTGGCGTACCGACTTGAGCCAGCAGGTTGAACGCCATTTGCCGGTCGAAGAACTTCGGTTCCAGTGGACGCACGTTCAATAACTCAGCGGTCTGCCGCGCCAACTCGCTGACGGCCTCCCGGCCCTGGGCAGAGACCGCCAGGTTGGCGGTGACATTCACGCGCTGGATATCCACCAAACCCCGCAACGGCGCGAGCACTACCGCCAGGTAGGTGGCAGACGGGCTTGGGCTGCCGAGCTGGAATGGTTTTTTCAAACCGTTCAACACCTGGGCGTTGGCCTGCGGCACCACTGGCGGCGCCTGTTCGGCAGGCAATGCGCCGGACAAGTCGATTACCGAACAGCCAGCGGCCGTGGCGCGCGAGGCGAAACTCAGAGTCACCGCCGGGCCTGCTGCGAAGAACGCCAACTGCGCCTTGCTGAAATCGAACTCGTCGACCTCTTTGACCCGCACGTTCTTGCCACGAAACGGCACCGAGGCCCCCGCCGAGTTGCTGCCCGCCAGCAAATACAGGGTGCCTACCGGGAAATCCAGCTCTTCGAGGATCTGCACCAGTGTTTCACCCACAGTGCCGGTGGCACCGATCACGGCGATTTCGAAGGTCTGGGTCATGGGGGCTGCCTCGGGCATTGCAGGGGGGAGCGGCACTTTACCGGGTGGCTGGGGGTGAGGCAATTAGCCTGGGCCTTGTGGTGTGGCTGATGGCGCTATTGAGAGCAAGCCCCTCCCACATTCGACCCAGCTCCAACCTTGAAATGGAGGGCAAGTGTGGGAGGGAGCTTGCTCCCGATAGCGCCCGACAGAACAATAAAAAACCCCGCGCCTGTCACCAGAGCGCGGGGTTCTTCAATGCAAGAAAGCGATCAACGCTCCAGCAAAATCCGCAACATGCGACGCAGCGGTTCAGCCGCGCCCCACAGCAGCTGGTCGCCGACGGTGAACGCACCGAGGAACTGGCTCCCCATGTTCAGCTTGCGCAAACGGCCCACCGGTACATTCAGGGTGCCGGTGACCTTGGTCGGGCTCAGCTCCTGCATGCTGATATCGCGGTTGTTCGGCACCAGCTTGACCCAAGGGTTGTGCTGGCTGATCAAGCCTTCGATATCAGCGATCGGCACGTCTTTGTTCAGCTTGATGGTCAACGCCTGGCTGTGGCAACGCATGGCGCCAATGCGCACGCAGATGCCGTCCACCGGAATCGGGTTCTTGAAGCGACCGAGGATCTTGTTGGTCTCGGCCTGGGCCTTCCACTCCTCGCGGCTCTGACCGTTGGGCAGTTCCTTGTCGATCCACGGGATCAAGCTACCAGCCAATGGCACGCCGAAGTTCTCGGTCGGGTAAGCGTCGCTGCGCATGGCTTCGGCTACACGACGGTCGATGTCGAGAATCGCGCTGGCCGGGTCTGCCAGTTGATCGGCGACAGCGGCATGGGTCGCGCCCATCTGCTTGATCAGCTCGCGCATGTTCTGCGCACCGGCACCAGAGGCAGCCTGATAGGTCATGGCACTCATCCACTCGACCAGGCCGGCTTCGAACAGGCCACCCAGCCCCATCAGCATCAGGCTGACGGTGCAGTTGCCGCCCACGTAGTTCTTGGTGCCGGCATCCAGTTGCTGGTCGATGACCTTACGGTTGACCGGATCAAGGATGATCACCGCGTCATCCTGCATACGCAGGCTGGAAGCGGCGTCGATCCAGTAACCCTGCCAGCCGGCTTCGCGCAGCTTGGGGAAGACTTCGCTGGTGTAGTCGCCACCCTGGCACGTCAGGATCACGTCGAGGGTCTTCAACTCTTCAATGCTGTAGGCGTCCTTGAGCGGGGCAATATCCTTGCCCACGGACGGCCCTTGGCCACCTACGTTCGAAGTGGTGAAAAACACCGGCTCAATAAGATCGAAATCCTGCTCTTCCAGCATCCGCTGCATGAGCACGGAACCGACCATACCGCGCCAACCGATCAGACCTACACGTTTCATCGCAACTACACCTTGTTAAAAAGTGGGCCGCCTTGCAGCAACAACTGCAAGCGGGCCCGAGAGATTACAGATTCCGCAGCGCGGCGACTACTGCGTCGCCCATTTCTTGCGTTCCGACCTTGGTGCAGCCCTGGGACCAGATGTCCCCGGTGCGCAAGCCCTGGTCCAGTACCAGGCTGACGGCTTTCTCGATCGCGTCGGCCGCTTCACTCAGGTTGAAGGTGTAACGCAGCATCATCGACACCGACAAAATGGTCGCCAGCGGGTTGGCAATGCCCTGGCCTGCGATGTCCGGCGCCGAACCGTGACACGGCTCGTACATGCCCTTGTTGTGGGTGTCCAGGGACGCCGACGGCAACATGCCGATCGAACCTGTGAGCATCGACGCCTGGTCGGACAGGATGTCGCCGAACAGGTTGTCGGTGACGATCACGTCGAACTGCTTGGGCGCACGCACCAGCTGCATCGCGGCGTTGTCGACGTACATGTGGCTCAGTTCGACGTCCGGGTAGTCCTTGGCCACTTCCTCAACGATTTCGCGCCACAGTTGGCTGGAGGCCAGCACGTTGGCTTTATCCACCGAGCACACCTTTTTGCCACGCACACGGGCCATATCGAAACCGACCCGGGCGATACGGCGGATTTCGCTCTCGCTGTACGGCAGCGTGTCGTAGGCCTGGCGCTCGCCATTTTCCAACTCGCGCACGCCCCGTGGCGAACCGAAATAGATACCGCCGGTCAGCTCACGCACGATCAGGATATCCAGGCCCGCCACCACTTCCGGCTTGAGGCTTGAGGCATCGGCGAGTTGCGGGTAGAGGATTGCCGGGCGCAGGTTGCCGAACAGGCCCAGTTGCGCGCGGATTTTCAACAGGCCGCGCTCCGGGCGGATGTCACGCTCGATCTTGTCCCACTTCGGGCCACCCACCGCGCCGAGCAACACGGCGTCGGCCGCACGGGCGCGGTCCAGGGTTTCGTCGGCCAGGGGCACGCCGTGCTTGTCGATGGCCGCGCCGCCGATCACGTCGTGGCTCAGCTCGAAGCCCAGACTGTACTTGGCGTTGGCAAGCTCCAGCACCTTGACCGCTTCGGCCATGATTTCCGGACCAATACCGTCGCCAGGGAGAATCAGAATCTGCTTGCTCATGGGTTCCTCATTTCATCAGGCGACCCGCCCGTGGGCAGGTCGGGAAAAATCAATAAGCGTTGGGCAAAGACCACCAGCACGTCGGTGCTGAAGGTGCCGTCGGCCTGAATTTCGTAATAATCGCGCACTTCCTGGCCCATCGCCTTTTGCAGCTCAAGGATTGCCGCACGCAGCACCTCTGGCGTGCGCATGCGCTCGACCCACGAGGTGTATTCCAGGCGCAGGCGCTGACGCAGGCTGTTACGCACATGCAGGCCAGACTCGCTGAGTTGCTGCATCCACTCGGCGGCGGCGTAATCTCGCACGTGGCTGGTGTCGCGCAGCACTTCGACGGTTTGCAGGTAAGTGTCCAGCAATGGGCTACCCGGTGACAAGACATCCACAAACGCCGCCACCCCGCCTGGCTTGAGCACGCGGCGCACTTCCCGCAGGGCCAGGCCCAGGTCACTCCAGTGGTGGGCCGAATAACGGCTGAACACGAAGTCGAACTCGCCATCGGCGAACGGCAGACGCTCGGCGGCGCCGTGGACGGTGCGGATATTGTCCAGGCCGCGATCTTTCGCGGCGGCGGTGACCACGTCGAGCATCTGCCGAGACAGGTCGTAGGCCACCACTTCGTTAACCAGAGGCGCCACCTGGAAACTCACATGACCCGCCCCACAGCCCAGGTCCAGCAGCCGTGCAGCGCCCTGCCCGGCCAGCTCGGCCTGCAGCAGTGCGAATTCGCTGCCCTGGGCGTGCACGGCACTGCTCAGGTAGGCCGAGGCTTGCTCGCCGAATTGCTTTTGCACGACTTGGGTATGGGCAGTGGTGGTCATGGTGGCTTTCCTTGGGGTTTGTGGTGGTTGCACTGGCGCTATCGCAGGCAAGCCAGCTCCCACAGTTGACCGAGGTGTTCAGGCGAACATCGATCCATGTGGGAGCGGGCTTGCCCGCGATGGGGCCCGCACGGTTACCGCAAATCAGGCATCGCGAAACAACCAAGGCTGGCTCGCCCGGTGCCTGGCTTCAAACGCGGCAATCGCATCGCCGTCCTGCAAGGTCAGGCCGATATCGTCCAGGCCGTTGATCAGGCAGTGCTTGCGAAACGCATCCACTTCAAAGTGATACACCTTGCCGTCCGGACGGGTGACGGTCTGCGCGGCCAGGTCCACGGTCAGCTGATAGCCCACATTCGCTTCCACTTGCTGGAACAGCTCATCCACTTCGGCATCGCTCAAGATGATCGGCAACAGGCCGTTCTTGAAGCTGTTGTTGAAGAAGATGTCGGCATAGCTGGGCGCGATGATGCTGCGAAAGCCGTACTCTTCCAGGGCCCACGGCGCGTGTTCACGGCTGGAGCCGCAACCGAAGTTTTCCCGGGCCAGCAACACACTGGCGCCCTGGTAGCGCTCGGCATTGAGCACAAAGTCTTTGTTCAGCGGGCGCTTGGAGTTGTCCTGGTAGGCGTAGCCCACGTCCAGATAGCGCCACTCATCGAACAGGTTGGGGCCAAAACCGGTGCGCTTGATCGACTTCAAGAACTGCTTGGGGATGATCTGGTCAGTGTCCACGTTGGCACGGTCCAACGGCGCTACAAGACCTGTGTGCTGGGTAAAAGCTCTCATCGGGTATTCCTCAGATCAATTCGCGAACGTCGATGAAACGACCGTTGACGGCAGCGGCGGCGGCCATGGCCGGGCTGACCAGGTGGGTGCGGCCACCGGCGCCCTGACGCCCTTCAAAGTTACGGTTGGAGGTGGACGCGCAATGCTCGCCCGACTCCAAACGATCCGGGTTCATCGCAAGGCACATCGAACAGCCTGGTTCACGCCATTCAAAACCGGCTTCGAGGAAGATCTTGTCCAGGCCTTCAGCTTCGGCTTGCGCCTTCACCAGGCCCGAACCTGGTACCACAATGGCTTGCTTGATGGTCGAGGCAACCTTGCGGCCCTTGGCGATCACCGCCGCGGCGCGCAGGTCTTCGATCCGCGAGTTGGTGCAGGAGCCGATGAACACGCGATCCAACTGGATGTCGGTGATCGCCTGGTTGGCTTTCAAGCCCATGTACTTCAGGGCGCGCTCGATGGAGCCGCGCTTGACCAGGTCGGCCTCTTTGGCCGGGTCCGGTACGTTCTGGTCAACGGCCAGGACCATTTCCGGCGAAGTGCCCCAGCTGACTTGCGGCTTGATCTGCGCAGCGTCGAGTTCGACCACGGTGTCAAACACCGCATCGGCGTCAGACACCAGGTCTTTCCAGGCTTCGACGGCGGCGTCCCAATCGGCGCCTTGCGGGGCAAACGGGCGACCTTTGACGTACTCCACGGTTTTCTCATCCGCCGCCACCATGCCCACACGGGCACCGGCTTCGATGGACATGTTGCAGATGGTCATGCGGCCTTCGATGGACAAGTCACGAATGGCGCTGCCGGCGAATTCGATGGCATGGCCGTTACCGCCGGCGGTGCCGATCTTGCCGATCACGGCGAGCACGATGTCTTTGGCGGTCACGCCAAACGGCAATTGGCCTTCGACGCGTACCAGCATGTTCTTCATTTTCTTGGCGACCAGGCACTGGGTGGCGAACACATGTTCCACCTCGGAGGTGCCGATGCCGTGGGCCAGGGCGCCGAACGCGCCGTGGGTGGAGGTGTGGGAGTCGCCGCAGACCACGGTCATGCCCGGCAAGGTCGCCCCCTGCTCCGGGCCGATCACATGGACGATGCCCTGGCGCACGTCATTCATCTTGAATTCGGTGATGCCGTATTCGTCGCAATAGTCGTCGAGGGTTTGCACCTGCAGACGCGAAACCTGATCGGCAATGGCTTCGATACCGCCCTTGCGCTCAGGCGTGGTCGGCACGTTGTGGTCCGGCGTGGCGATGATGGAGTCGACGCGCCATGGCTTGCGCCCGGCCAGTCGCAGGCCTTCGAACGCTTGGGGCGAGGTCACTTCATGGATGATGTGACGGTCGATATAGATCAGCGACGATCCATCATCGCGACGTTTCACTTCATGGGAATCCCAAAGCTTGTCGTAAAGCGTTTTGCCGGCCATCAGTCGGTCCTCATCAGCGGTGTTTCTATACGCCGGGCTTTTCAATAACCCTTTGGCTTGTGAGGCTGATGGTATGGCGCTACATTAAATAACTCAAATTCATATTTTTTATGCTTTGGATTACCAACTGGAATAGCACCATGGATCTGGCCAACCTCAACGCTTTTATCGCCATCGCCGAGACCGGCAGCTTCTCGGGGGCCGGCGAACGCCTGCACCTGACGCAGCCCGCCATCAGCAAACGCATCGCGGGCCTGGAGCAGCAATTGAAGGTGCGTTTGTTTGATCGCTTGGGCCGTGAAGTCGGCTTGACCGAAGCCGGCCGGGCCTTGCTGCCGCGCGCTTATCAAATCCTCAACGTGCTGGACGACACCCGCCGCGCCCTGACCAACCTTACAGGGGAAGTCAGCGGGCGCCTCACTCTGGCCACCAGCCACCATATAGGCCTGCACCGCCTGCCACCGATCCTGCGCACCTTCACACGGCAATACCCAAACGTGGCACTGGATATTCAGTTTTTGGATTCAGAAGTGGCCTACGAAGAAATACTCCATGGTCGCGCCGAAGTGGCGGTAATCACCCTGGCGCCCGAGCCCCACCATCTGGTGCGCGCCTCGCCGGTATGGGATGACCCGCTGGACTTTGTGGTAGCGCCGGAACACAGCCTGATCAGCAACGGTTCCATCAGCCTGGCCGATATCGCCAGGCACCCGGCGGTGTTTCCCGGCGGCAACACCTTTACGCACCATATTGTCAGCCGCCTGTTCGAAGCCCAGGGACTTGCGCCAAATATTGCGATGAGCACCAACTACCTGGAAACCATCAAGATGATGGTGTCCATCGGCCTGGCCTGGAGCGTGTTGCCGCGCACCATGCTCGATGATCAAGTGGCAAGTATCGCTTTGCCGGGCATACAACTCAGTCGCCAGCTAGGCTATATCGTGCATACAGAAAGGACGCTATCGAACGCTGCGCGGGCTTTCATGAGCCTGCTGGATGCACAGGTCGATCTGCCAGGGTTACCGGCATGACACTGTGCGGCCTCGGGTTTCAAGGAAAACCGCGCTGTCTTCTCACCGAGCCAAGGCCCATTGACAATGCGCAACCCCGGCGACCCCGTACCTCCCCTGCCCCGCATCTACGCCCTGGACCCCCAAGCGGCGGAGCAAAGCTGGGACAGTGCCCCGCAATTGCTGGCAGCCCTGAATGCCGCCCGGCTGGGCGCCTGGTGCTGGGAAATCGACACGGGAAGAATCAGTTGGTCACGGGGTACTCAAGCGTTATTCGGCTTTGACCCGCATCAACCCTTGCCCAAGGACCTCGACTACCTTGACTTGCTGGCCCCGCAAGACAGCGCACGGGTGGTGCGTGGTTTTCACGCGGTCCTGGCAGGAGAGCCGTTCGAACGTGCCATGCACCATCGCATCCAGTGGCCCGATGGCAGCCTGCACTGGCTGGAAATCAGCGGCAGCCTCGCGCCGGAAAAAGCCGGACGGCGCCGCATGATCGGAGTGATCCGCGAGATCACCCATCAGCGCGACCGCGAACACGCCCTCAGCCACTCCGAAAAGCGCTTCGCCACATTGTTCCATTTATGCCCGAACATGGTGCTACTGACCCGCCAGGCCGATGGCTTGATCAGCGAAGCCAACCAGTATTTCGAAATGCTGTTCGGCTGGCCGGTGGCCGATGCCATCGGCCGTACTACCCTGGAACTGGGCCTGTGGCGCCATCCGGAGCAGCGTGCACTGCTGGTCAAGGCCACTCAGCGCAAAGGCGAGCCCATCACCATGGAGGTGCAGTTCTGCGCCAGCAACGGCCAGATCCACGACGGCACCCTCAGCGCCCAGAAGGTGGAACTGGACGGTGAGGCTTACCTGATCAGCACGTTCCTGGACACCACCGAGCGCAAAAATGCCGAGCAAGCGCTCAAGGACAGCCAGGAACGCCTCGACCTGGCCCTGGATTCCGCGCAACTGGGCACCTGGGATTGGCACATCCCCAGCGGCATGCTCTACGGCTCGGCCCGCGCCGCCCAACTGCACGGGCTCGAACCGGCGCCCTTTCATGAATCCTTCGATGCGTTTTTCGAAGGGATGTCCGACCAGGATCGCGAGGGCATGCGCAATGCCTACCGCAGCTTGCGTGAAGGCCCGGACGGCAACTACCAATTGACCTACCGCGTGCAGTTGGAGGACGGCAGCCCACGCTATCTGGAAAGCCGTGCGCGCCTGTACCGCGACGAAGCAGGCAAACCCCTGCGCATGGCGGGCACCTTGCTGGATATCACCGACCAGGTCGAACGCGAACAACGCCTCACCGCCTCCGAGGAAAAATTTGCCAGCTTGTTCCAGGCCAGCCCCGACCCGATCTGCGTGACCTGCCTGGAGAGCGGCGCGTTTATCGAGATCAACCCGGCGTTTACCCAGACCTTTGGCTGGACAGCCGCCGAAGTACTGGACAAAAGCGCCGAACAAATCGGCCTGTGGGACGACTCCAGCAAGCGCCTGCAACGCATCGAGCAGGTGATTCGCGAACAGGCCCTGAGTAATGTGGCCATCGTGGTGCATCACAAGGACGGCCAAAGCCTGACCTGCGTCATTTCCAGCCGCTTGATCAAGGTCAGCGACCAGCCCTGTATCGTCACCACTCTTCGGGACATCACCCAGCAGCAACGCTCGGAAGCCGCCCTCAAGGCCAGTGAAGAGAAGTTCGCCAAGGCGTTTCACTCCAGCCCTGACGCGATTTCCATCACCGAACGCGACACCGGCCGTTATGTGGAGGTCAATGACGGTTTTTGCCGCCTGACCGGTTACCGCACCGAAGAAGCCATCGGCCTGACCCTGTACCAGATCGGTATCTGGGCCGATGAAAACCAGCGCGCGGCATTATTGGCCGAGTTGCAGATCAAGGGCCGCATCCATCATCTGGAAATGCTCTGGCACAACAAACGAGGCGAGGTGCTGGCGGTGGAGGTCTCGGTCGAGCCGATCACCCTGAATGAAACCCCCTGCCTGCTGCTGACCGCACGAGACGTCAGCCTGCTGAAAAACGCCCAGGCGCAGATCCGCCACCTGGCCTATCACGACCCGCTCACCAACCTGCCCAATCGCGCACTGCTGATGGACCGCCTGAGCCAGCAGATCGCCCTGCTCAAGCGCCACAACCTGCGCGGCGCCCTGCTGTTCCTCGACCTCGACCACTTCAAGCACATCAACGATTCCCTCGGCCACCCGGTGGGCGATACCGTGTTGAAAATCGTCACCGCACGCCTGGAAGCCAGCGTGCGCATGGAGGACACCGTGGCACGCCTGGGCGGCGATGAGTTTGTGGTGCTGCTCAGCGGTCTTGAGGGCAAGCGCCAGGAGGTCAGCGACCAGGTGCAAAGCCTGGCCGATACATTGCGCGAGTTGCTGTCGGAGCCGATGTTCCTTGACGGCCATCGTTTGCAGGTCACGCCCAGCATCGGCGTAGCGCTGATTCCCGACCACGGCACCACGCCAGCCGATTTGCTCAAGCGTGCCGACATCGCCCTGTATCGCGCCAAGGATTCAGGGCGTAATACCACACAAATGTTCCACAACAGCATGCAAAAAACCGCCAGCGAGCGACTGCGCATGGAGACCGATCTGCGCCTGGCCTTGTCACGCGGCGAGTTCAGCGTGCATTACCAGCCCCAGGTGGATGCGCGTGGCAACCGGATTGTGGGGGCCGAGGCCCTGGTGCGCTGGCAACATCCGCAACTGGGCGCGCAGTCGCCGACGGAATTTATCAAGGTATTGGAAGACAGCGGCCTGATCCTGGAAGTCGGTACCTGGATTCTCGATGAAGCCTGCGGCGCCTTTGCCCAGTTGATTGCCGACGGCCTGGTAGACCCGCTCAATTTCAGCCTGTGCGTGAATATCAGCCCGCGGCAGTTTCGCCAAAACGACTTTGTGGAACGGGTAGAACACAGCCTCAAGCAGCATCAACTGCCCTCCAGCCTGCTGAAACTGGAGATCACCGAAGGCATCGTGATCCAGAACCTGGACGATACCGTGGCGAAGATGCGTCGCCTGAAAAAGCTCGGCGTGAGCTTCGCAATGGATGACTTCGGCACCGGCTACTCATCCCTGACCTACCTCAAGCGCCTGCCGGTGGATGCATTGAAAATCGATCAGTCATTCGTACGCGATGCCACCCACGACCCTAATGACGCGGAGATCATCCGCGCCATCGTAGCCATGGCGCGCAGCTTGAACCTGGACGTGATCGCCGAGGGCGTGGAAACCCCGGAGCAACTGGCGTTCCTGCAAAAGCTGGGCTGCCATTTATTCCAGGGTTATCTGCACAGCCGTCCGTTGCCGATAGAAGGCTTCAGGCGGTTGCTGGAACAGGGTCGAGCGGGACCGGATGCTGCATGCCCAGCAGACGGCTGACACATTGCAGGTCGGTCTCGCGGCGCAGCGCGGTGAACAGCTCCACTGCCTGCGGGTAGTTGCGCGTCAGCATCGCCAGCCATTGCTTCAAGCGGCCGGGTGCCTGTTTTTCAGTCAGTTGCGCCACCGACTGGCGCCAGAACTCCTGAAGCATCGGCTGCATCTGCGCCCAGGTCATCTCGACCACTTCCTCACCGGCCTTGGCCGCCACAATCTGCCTTGCCAGGTCAGGACGCGCCACCAGGCCACGGCCGAGCATGATGTCTTCGGCGCCACTGATTTCACGGCAACGCTTCCAATCTTCGACGCTCCAGATATCACCATTGGCAAATACTGGCACCTTGACCACGTCCTGCACCCGCGGGATCCACTCCCAGTGGGCCGGCGGCTTGTAGCCATCGGCTTTGGTGCGCGCGTGGACGACGATATGTGCAGCACCGCCCTCGGCCAACGCGGTGGCGCATACCAGCGCGCCATCCGGGCTATCGAAGCCCAGGCGCATCTTGGCGGTCACGGGAATGTGGGCGGGCACGGCACGGCGCACGTGCTCGACGATCTGGTTGAGCAGCTCCGGCTCCTTGAGCAGCACCGCGCCACCCCGGGACTTGTTGACGGTCTTGGCCGGGCAACCAAAGTTCAGGTCGATCACCTCAGACCCCAGCTCGCAGGCCAGGGCAGCGTTTTCGGCCAGGCACACCGGGTCGGAGCCGAGCAGTTGCACACGCAGCGGCACACCCGCTGCGGTATGGGCACCGTGCAGCAGTTCCGGAGCGAGCTTGTGGAAATAGGCCGGGGTGAGCAGGCGGTCGTTGACACGGATGAACTCGGTCACGCACCAATCGATACCGCCCACGTGGGTCAACACGTCCCGCAGGATGTTGTCGACCAACCCCTCCATGGGCGCCAAAGCAATTTGCATGGAAAACACTCAACAAAAATCGTGGCGCAGTTTACTGGGTTTCCGGCGGCGACCGTTAACCCCCTGTCAGGGCGGGACCGTAACCTTCAATAAACTCGGCAGGCATGCGCTTGGGTTTGCCGCTGGACAACTCGATGCACACAAAGGTGGTTTGTGCGCGCAGCAGCGTCGCGCCGTCGCGGGGGCGTACCAGTTGGAAACGACGGGTCATCTTCAGGCGCTGATCCCAGTCGACGATCCAGGTGGCCAGTTGCAACTCATCGCCCTCATAGCCTGCCGCCAGGTAATCGATCTCATGGCGTACCACCGCCATGGCGCGATCCAGGCGACGGTATTCCGTGAGGTCCAGCCCCAGGCGCTGGGAATGGCGCCAGGCGCAACGCTCCAGCCAGGACACGTACACCGCGTTGTTGGCGTGCCCCAGGCCGTCGATGTCTTCAGGCGCAACCTGCAGATCGATGATAAACGGCGTTGCCAAATCCCAGCCCATGCCTTGCTCCAGTCGATTGATGTCGGCGGGGCAGTGTATCAGGCGGTTTGCCGCTGCTGTAGACGGCGACAGTCGAGGCGCGCCTCTTCAGCGCACCGCCGACTTGGCCGCACGGATTACACGGTCCGACAACTCACCAGGCCCCAGTGCGCGAGCCAGCGTCAGGCCACCCACCATCAAGGCCATGTCCGCCAGTGCCTTGTCGATGTCTTCAGGGCTGTCGGCCAGCTGCGCAGTCATCAGTTCCACGTGCTCGCTCAAGACCTCGCGAAATGCGTCGGGCAAGCGACCCATCTCGCCAACTGTGGCCGGCAAGGGGCAGGCCTGGGAGGTTGAATCACGATGCTTGCGTGACAGATAGAAGGCCGCCACCAGCGCACGACGCTCTTCGCCGGTGAGTTGCGTGTCCAGATCGTCGATAGAGGCCCGGCGCTGCGCCAGCAACTGGCTGAACGCCTCCAGCATCAACGCGTCCTTGCTTTCAAAGTGCGCGTAGAAACCACCGACGGTCAGCCCTGCCGCCCCCATGACCTCCCCCACACTCGGCTCAGCCGGGCCGCGCTGGATCAATGCCGCGCTGGCAGCCTGCAAAATACGTTCGCGGGTTTGCGCTTTTTTATCGCTCATCAAGGCCTCCGTCTTTCATGGGTTGGATATTATTACCATAATAATATTGCGCAAGCGAAAGGTACGACCGCCGGTCAGAACAAAAAAATGGAATCAATCGAGAAAATGGCCAAACGCCAGACAAACAAAAGGGCCATTCAATAATTGAATGACCCTTAAAAATCCCGCAAAGCGGGTAATCGTGGCGTCCCCTAGGGGACTCGAACCCCTGTTACCGCCGTGAAAGGGCGGTGTCCTAGGCCACTAGACGAAGGGGACACAAACCTTCTATACACTGATCAGCGCTGAGAACTGATCGATTCAAGGACGGTGTGGCCGGAACCTTGAACCTGTAAAATTGGTGGAGCTAAACGGGATCGAACCGTTGACCTCTTGCATGCCATGCAAGCGCTCTCCCAGCTGAGCTATAGCCCCGGATTTTTCGTCTCGCGACGCAGCAGACCTTTCGAGCTGCTTGTTGAAACTGGCGTCCCCTAGGGGACTCGAACCCCTGTTACCGCCGTGAAAGGGCGGTGTCCTAGGCCACTAGACGAAGGGGACAAAACCTTCTGTACATCTGATCAGAGCTGAGACCTGATCAATTCAAGGACGGTGTGGCCGGAACCTTGAACCTGTAAATTGGTGGAGCTAAACGGGATCGAACCGTTGACCTCTTGCATGCCATGCAAGCGCTCTCCCAGCTGAGCTATAGCCCCTCATCGGTGAGGACGGGGCGAATCTTAATGGCGGTTTGGAAACGTGTCAAATTTATTTTCAACAATTTTCAAAATTTTTTGCCGGGATAACAATCACTTACCGACGAAACCCCGGAAAACCGGGGTTTCGTCACTGCAACGGCCTGCTTAAGCGATGGCGCCCAGCAGCTTTTCCCATTCCTTATTTTCTTTCTTCGACACACCACCAAGCAAATCAAGGGCTTGGCGCAGGCGGAAACGGGTCAGGTCCGGGCCGAGGATTTCCATCGCATCGAGCACCGACACCGAACTCGCTTGCCCGGTGATCGCGGCAAACATCAGCGGCATGGCATCGCGCAGTTTCAGCTCAAGGGATTCCACTACCGCCTGGATCGTGGCCGTGATCGCATCTTTTTCCCACTGGCGCAGGCTTTCGAGCTTCCACAGGATCAACTGCATCAGTTGGCGAACCTGGTCGCCGGAGAGCTTTTTGGATTCAAACAGCTTGGCATCCGGATTCACGCCGCCGGCAAAGAAGAAACTGGCCAAGGGTGCGACCTGGCTGAATGTCTCTACCCTGCCCTGCACCAACGGCGCAATCTTCATCATGTACTCGGGGTTCAACGCCCATTGCTGCACGCGGCTGGCAAACTCTTCCACGGGCAAGTCACGCAGCCACTGGCCGTTGAGCCACGACAGCTTCTCGATATCGAAGATCGGCCCGCCGAGGGAGACACGGGACAGGTCGAAGTTGTCGACCATTTCCTGCAACGAGAATTTCTCCCGCTCGTCCGGCATCGACCAGCCCATGCGGCCCAGGTAGTTGAGCATCGCCTCAGGCATAAAGCCCATGCGCTCGTAGAACGTTACCGACGTTGGGTTCTTGCGCTTGGACAGCTTGCTCTTGTCCGGGTTACGCAGCAGCGGCATGTAGCACAGCTGCGGTTGCTCCCAGCCGAAGTATTCGTACAGCAGGATCAGTTTCGGCGCCGATGGCAGCCACTCTTCACCGCGCAGCACATGGGTGATGCCCATCAGATGGTCGTCGACCACGTTGGCCAGGAAGTACGTCGGCAAGCCGTCGGTCTTCATCAACACTTGCATGTCCATGCGGTCCCACGGGATTTCGACGTCACCGCGCAGCATGTCCGGCACCACGCACACGCCTTCGCTCGGCACTTTCATGCGGATAACGTGGGGTTCGCCAGCCGCCAGGCGTGCGGCCACTTCTTCCTTGGACAGCAGCAGCGCCCGGCCATCGTAGCGCGGGGTCTCGCCACGGGCCTGTTGCTCGGCGCGCATCTGGTCCAGCTCTTCGGCGGTGCAGAAGCACGGGAAGGCGTGGCCCATGTCGACCAGTTGCTGGGTGTATTGCTTGTAGATGTCGCTGCGCTCGCTCTGGCGATACGGGCCATGCGGGCCGCCGACGTCCGGACCTTCAGCCCAGGTAATGCCCAGCCAGCGCAAGGCATCGAAAATCTGCTGTTCCGACTCACGGGTGGAGCGCAGTTGATCGGTATCTTCGATCCGCAGGATGAATTCGCCACCATGCTGCTTGGCAAAGCAGTAGTTGAACAAGGCGATGTAAGCAGTACCGACGTGGGGATCCCCAGTAGGCGATGGCGCAATGCGCGTGCGGACGGTGGTCATGGCAGGTCTCGAATGGGCGATAAAACTGAAAATTGAAACAAGGGGCGAATGGTAACAGCCTGGGTGATTTCTGGAAAACCGAGGCGCGGCCATCGCAGGCAAGCCAGCTCCCACATTTTGACCGCGTTCACAGATCAATGTGGGAGCCAGGCTTGCCCGCGATGAGGCCAGCCCAATCAACGCAAATCAAACAGCCAACAGGCGCTCGCGCAACTTGCCAATCTCATCCCGCGTCTGCGCCGCCGCCTCGAACTCCAGGTCCCGCGCCAGTTGGTACATCTTCTCTTCCAACTGCCGAATCCGCTTGGTGATCTCACTCGGCGAGCGCAGTTCGTTCTCGTACTTGGCACTTTCCTCGGCAGCCTTGGCCATGCCCTTGCGCTTCTTGCTGCGCGAGCCGGGCACGGTAGCGCCTTCCATGATGTCGGCAACATCCTTGAACACGCCCTTGGGGGTGATGCCGTGTTCCAGGTTGAACGCAATCTGTTTGTCGCGACGCCGCTGGGTCTCGCCAATCGCCCGCTCCATGGAACCGGTGATGCGGTCCGCATACAGGATCGCCCGGCCATTGAGGTTACGCGCCGCCCGGCCGATGGTCTGGATCAACGAGCGCTCGGAGCGCAGGAAGCCCTCCTTGTCCGCATCCAGGATAGCCACCAGCGACACTTCGGGCATGTCCAGGCCCTCACGCAGCAGGTTGATCCCCACCAGCACATCGAAGGTCCCCAGGCGCAGGTCGCGGATGATCTCTACCCGCTCCACAGTGTCGATGTCCGAGTGCAGGTAGCGTACGCGCACGCCGTGGTCGGCCAGGTAGTCGGTCAAGTCTTCGGACATGCGCTTGGTCAATGTGGTAACCAGCACCCGCTCTTCCAGGGCCACACGCTTGTTGATCTCCGACAGCAGATCGTCAACCTGGGTCAGCGCCGGGCGGATTTCAATCTCCGGGTCCACCAGGCCAGTAGGTCGCACCAACTGCTCGATCACGCGACCAGCGTGCTCGGCTTCATAGTTGCCGGGCGTCGCCGATACGAAGATGGTCTGAGGGCTGATGGCCTCCCACTCGTCAAAGCGCATTGGCCGGTTGTCCAGCGCCGACGGCAGGCGGAAGCCGTACTCCACCAGGGTTTCCTTACGCGAGCGGTCGCCCTTATACATGGCCCCCACCTGCGGCACGCTGACGTGGGATTCGTCAATCACCAGCAAGGCGTCCGGCGGCAGGTAATCATAGAGGGTCGGTGGCGGCGCACCGGATTCGCGACCCGACAGGTAGCGCGAGTAGTTTTCGATGCCGTTGCAGTAGCCCAGCTCCAGGATCATTTCCAGGTCAAAACGGGTGCGCTGCTCAAGGCGCTGGGCTTCCACCAGCTTGTTGTTGGAACGCAGGTACTCCAGACGCTCGGCCAACTCGACCTTGATACCCTCGATGGCGCCCATCAGGGTTTCACGCGGGGTCACGTAGTGGCTTTTCGGGTAGAAGGTAAAGCGTGGCAGCTTGCGGATCACCTCTCCGGTCAACGGGTCGAAGGCCGACAGGCTTTCGACTTCGTCATCGAACAGCTCGATGCGGATCGCTTCCAGGTCGGATTCGGCCGGGTAGATGTCGATCACATCGCCGCGCACCCGGAAGGTGGCGCGGGCGAAGTCCATGTCGTTACGGGTGTACTGCAGGCTCGCCAGGCGGCGCAGCAGTTCGCGCTGGTCGAGTTTGTCGCCACGGTCAACGTGCAGCACCATTTTCAGGTAGGTTTCGGGGCTGCCCAGGCCGTAGATGCACGACACCGTGGTGACGATGATCGCGTCCTTGCGCTCCAGCAACGCCTTGGTCGCCGACAGGCGCATCTGTTCGATATGGTCGTTGATCGATGCATCCTTCTCGATAAAGGTATCGGAGGACGGCACGTAGGCTTCGGGCTGGTAGTAGTCGTAGTAGGAAACGAAGTACTCAACCGCGTTGTTGGGGAAGAACGCCTTGAACTCGCCGTAAAGCTGCGCGGCCAGGGTTTTGTTCGGCGCCAGCACCAGGGTCGGGCGGTTGGTCTGGGCGATCACGTTGGCGATGCTGAAGGTCTTGCCGGAACCGGTCACCCCAAGCAGCGTCTGGTGCGCCAGGCCGGCTTCGATGCCTTCGACCATCTGGCGAATGGCTTCCGGTTGATCGCCGGCGGGTTCAAAACGGGTAACGAGCTGGAAATCCGACATAACGTACCTCGTGAAGTCACCCCAGACTCGACACCGCCAGGGACGAAATAGCTCAGCAACCCGCGAATAATCATCGCAGGTTGCAGGAAAAAACCATGATAGCTGTAGAAGTGGTGGCGAATGTGACGGGTTTCAAGGCTGACGTCCTACATGTCCTTTCCCTTCAAGGTTGCAATAAGACTAACGGTCAGCAAATAAACCGAAAAACTTGGCCGAAAAGCCATTTCGGCTGTCGCCCTGCGCGGTGATGGCCTCTATACTAGCTCCCCGTTTGTGCACCGCTCTAGTGCATTCGGCTGGAGCGCGACACGTCCCTCCCTTCCCCCATAGAGCTGCCGCAAAAATGAGCCTGTTCTCCGCTGTCGAAATGGCACCACGCGATCCTATCCTGGGCCTCAACGAAGCATTCAACGCCGATACACGAACCACCAAGGTCAACCTTGGCGTGGGCGTTTACTGCAACGAGGAGGGGAAAATTCCACTCTTGCGTGCCGTTGCCGAAGCGGAAGCCATTCGCGTGGCGCAACACGCCGCCCGTGGCTACTTGCCGATCGACGGTATCGTGGCCTACGACCAAGCGGTGCAAAAGCTGTTGTTCGGCGCTGAGTCCCCGCTGCTGAGCGCTGGCCGAGTCATCACCGCGCAAGCCGTGGGCGGTACCGGCGCACTGAAAATCGGCGCTGACTTCCTCAAGCAACTGCTGCCCAATGCCGTCGTCGCCATCAGTGATCCGAGCTGGGAAAACCACCAGGCCCTGTTCGAAAAAGCCGGTTTCCCGGTGCAGACCTACCGTTACTACGACGCGGCCACCCACGACGTGAACCGTGCCGGCCTGCTCGAAGACCTCAACGCCCTGCCGCCACAGTCCATCGTGGTGCTGCACGCCTGCTGCCACAACCCGACCGGCGTCGACCTGAGTCCGGCCGACTGGCAAGACGTGCTGGAGGTGGTCAAGGCGAAAAACCTGGTGCCGTTCCTCGACATGGCCTACCAGGGCTTTGGCGACGGTATCGACGAAGACGCCGCCGCAGTGCGCCTGTTCGCTGAGTCGGGCCTGACCTTCTTTGTGTCCAGCTCGTTCTCCAAGTCGTTCTCGCTGTATGGCGAGCGAGTAGGCGCGCTGTCGATCGTCAGCGAGTCCAAGGAAGAAAGCGCGCGCATCCTGTCCCAGGTCAAGCGTGTGATCCGCACCAACTACTCCAACCCGCCCACCCACGGCGCAGCCATCGTTGCCGCAGTGTTGAACAACCCTGAGCTGCGCGCTCAGTGGGAAGCCGAGTTGGCCGAAATGCGCCTGCGCATCCGCGGTATGCGCGAGCAGATGGTGGCCGAGCTGGCCAAGGCTGCGCCAGGTCACGACTTCAGCTTCGTCGGTCGCCAGCGCGGGATGTTCTCCTACTCCGGCCTGACAATTGAGCAAGTCACACGCCTGCGTACCGAGTTTGGCATCTATGCACTGGACACCGGGCGTATCTGTGTGGCGGCGCTGAACCAGTCGAACATTGGTGCGGTGACCAAGGCGATTGTCGAGGTGCTGTAAGCCGGCAAGCGTTAGACGAAGGGGGAAGCCATTGGCTTCCCCCTTTTTATTGGCGAACACACTAGACTGAACGCCGACTGCCTCCTTGCTGCGAGAACCCTATGAGAAACGATGACCTGGACCTGCGCGCCGACCGCGACGAATTGCACGACTACGCCCCACGCGCACCGCAAGCCAAGCGCCAGAAAAGTTTGGTGCTGCAAGTGGCGTTAGGTGTATTTCTTGGAGGGTTGGCTTTATGGCTGGTGCAACTGGGTGCAACGGCGATCATGGCCAAACTGGCGATGGGCACCCTGCAATTTGGCGGCTGATGTAAGACACCTGTGGGAGCTGGCTTGCCTGCGATAGCGGTGTGTCATTCAATGAATCTTTAACTGAACCGCCGCTATCGCAGGCAAGCCAGCTCCCACATTTGATCTACGGTGCTGGTAGATTGCGTTCTTCCAGCAGTTTTACAAAGCTGTTCAAACTCTGCGATACCGTGCCCCGCCGCCAGATCAGCCAGGTATTCAAGATACGGAATGTGTCGGGCAGCGGCCACACGCTCACCGCCGCACACCCCGGCATACTCTCCAGCATACTGCGCGGCATCAGCGCCAGCCCGGCCCCGGCGCTGACACAGGCCAACATGCCATGGTACGACTCGATCTCGAAGATCTTGCCCGGCACCGCGCCATCCTGTGAAAACCAGCGTTCAAAGTGATGCCGGTACGAGCAGTTCGAGCGAAACGTATAAATGTTCTCGCCATTCACATCCTGCCCCCGGCTGATCGGCGCGTGATGCAGCGGCGCGATCACCACCATCTCCTCCTCAAACACCGCCACACCCTCCAGCGTGGAGTGCAGCACCGGGCCATCGACAAAGGCCGCCGTCAGCCGGCCCGACAGTACGCCTTCGATCATGGTGCCCGAGGGGCCCGTACTCAGGTCCAACTCCACCTTGGTGTATTGCTGGTTATACGCCGCTAGTAACGCCGGGATACGCACCGCCGCCGTGCTCTCCAGCGAGCCCAGGGCAAACGCACCTTGGGGCTCCTCCCCCGCCACCGTGGCGCGGGCTTCTTGCACCAGGTCGAGAATGCGCCGCGTATAGCCGAGGAAATTCCACCCGGCGGGGGACAAACGCAAGCGACTCTTCTCACGGATGAATAACTCCACGCCCAAATCCTGCTCCAGTTGCTTGATGCGCGTGGTGAGGTTCGACGGCACCCGATGAATCAACTGCGCGGCGGCGCTGATGCTGCCTTGTTCGGCAACGGCCTTGAAGATTTCCAGCTGCACCAGATCCAAGTCATTCTCCATTCATGAACGTATTGCTTAATATTATTCAGTTTCCAGAAAAGATACAGCCCCGTACGCTGGCCATCATTCACTCTTTCAGCCGGACGGTGCCATGAACAACGCTATTTCCCACCAGACCCACGCCTTGTCGATCAACCCCGCCAACGGTGAAACCGTTGCCAGCTACCCCTATGAAAGCGCAGCACAACTGGATGCCGCCCTCACCCGCGCGACCGATGCCTTCCGTACCTGGCGCCACACCCCGGTGAACCAGCGTGCCGACTATCTGCTAGCCCTGGCTGCCGCCCTGCGTGAGCAAGCTGAAGACATGGCGCAGATGATCACCCTGGAAATGGGCAAGCCTATCGCCCAGGCCCGCGCCGAGATTGAAAAATGCGCCCAGCTCAGCGAGTGGTACGCCGCCCACGGCCCGGCCATGCTCGCCCCGGAACCTACCTTGGTGGACAACGGCAGCGCCCGGATCGAATACCGCCCACTGGGCCCGATTCTCGCGGTGATGCCGTGGAACTTCCCGGTGTGGCAAGTGCTGCGCGGCGCCGTGCCGACCCTGCTCGCCGGCAACACCTATGTACTCAAACATGCGCCCAACGTAATGGGCAGCGCCTACCTGATCCAGCAAGCGCTGCGCAAAGCCGGTTTTGCCGAAGGCGTGTTTGAAGTGATCAACGTGACCCAGGACGGCGTGTCCACCGCCATCGCCGACCCGCGCATCGCCGCCGTGACGCTCACCGGCAGCGTGCGCGCCGGTATCGCCATCGGCTCACAGGCCGGGGCCGCGTTGAAAAAATGCGTGCTGGAACTGGGCGGCTCCGACCCGTTTATCGTGCTCAACGACGCCGACCTCGACGCCGCCGTACAAGCTGCCGTCATCGGCCGCTTCCAGAACAGCGGCCAGGTCTGCGCCGCCGCCAAGCGCTTGATCATCGAAGCGGGCGTGGTTGAAGCCTTCACTGCCAAATTCCTGGAAGCCAGCCGCGCCCTGGTGATGGGCGAACCCACCTCGACCGCCACCTATATCGGCCCCATGGCGCGTTTTGATCTGCGTGACGAACTGCACGGCCAGGTCCAGGCGACCCTGGAAGAAGGCGCCAGGCTGCTGTTGGGTGGCCATAAAGTCGCGGGCGCGAGCAATTACTACGAACCGACCGTCCTGGCCGACGTCACCGACCAAATGACGTCGTTCAAACAGGAACTGTTCGGCCCCGTGGCGTCGATCATCACCGCCCGCGACGCCGAGCACGCCGTGGCCCTGGCCAACGACAGCGAGTTCGGCCTGACGGCCAGCATCTTCACGGCCGACGCGGCAAAGGCGCGAGCGATTGCCGACCAGCTGGAAACCGGCGGGGTCTTCGTCAACGCGTTCAGCGTGTCGGACCCTCGGGTGGCGTTTGGCGGCGTGAAAAAAAGCGGGTTCGGCCGCGAGCTGTCGCACTTCGGTGTACGCGAGTTCTGCAATGCCCAGACGGTGTGGCTGGATCGTAAGTAGCCTGCCAGCCTTGGCGCTCAACAATTAATATGTCGTCGCACGCACTGCACCAAACCATCCAGGGCCTGGGGTTTTACCGGCGCGAGCACACAGACCGTGTGCTCGCGCGCTCCCTCCGTCACTGTCAGGGTGTAATGCACCTGGCCGGGGTTGCCTGGTTCAGGGCGAGTGCTTTGCGGCAACCGAAAGAAACCCGAGTCTTCGATCAGTTGCCGCAGCTCCTGCTGGTCCTGCTCGGGCAACGCGTCCAGTTCGACGCTGCGCGGTTTGGCCAACCCTGGAAAAAACGCCGCCCCGCCGCTTTCCTTGATTGAAATTCGCATGGCTGTTCCTCGCCGCACAGGCGGCTTCGTCAAACGTTAATGCCCACCGCTTTCCAGCCTGCCTTGACCGCCTTCTGCTCATCCTTGTTTACGCCATAAAGCTGACCGGCAATATCATGGGTGATACGCGCAAAACGCAAAAAGCCGGAATTGGGCCGCAGCCGCGAATCGCGCAGTGCGTCATACCAGATCCGCCCTGCACGCTCCCAGGCGAACCCGCCAATCTTGGTGGCCACCTGATAGAACGCGTGGTTGGGAATGCCGGAATTGATATGCACGCCACCATTGTCCTCGTAGGTTTGCACAAAATCATCCATATGCCCCGGCTGCGGGTCTTTGCCCAGCAGCTTGTCATCAAAGGCGGTGCCCGGGGCTTTCATCGAACGCAGAGCGGTGCCTTTGATCTTTTTGGTAAACAGCCCCTTGCCGATCAACCAGTCGGCGTCCTCGGCCGTTTGCTTCAGCGCGTACTGCTTGATCAACGAACCGAATACATCCGACAGCGACTCGTTCAGCGCGCCGGACTGGTTGAAGTACATCAGCTTGGCCTCATCCTCGGTCACGCCATGGGCCAACTCATGGCCAATGACGTCGAGCGCCACGGTGAAGCGGTTGAACAACTGCTGGTCGCCATCGCCGAACACCATCTGGGTCGAATTCCAGAACGCGTTGTTGTAGTCCTGGCCGAAGTGCACCGTGGCGTCCAGCGCCATGCCCGCATCGTCGATGGAGTTGCGGTCGAATACCTGGTCAAAAAAATCGAAGGTGGCGCCCAGGCCGTCATAGGCTTCGTCTACTGCGGCATCGCCACTGGCGGGCTGCCCTTCGCCGCGAATCAGCTTGCCAGGCAGGCTGTCGGTGTTTTCGGCGCTGTAGATCGAGCGCTGTTTCTCGGCGCCCACGGCCAGCGCCATGCGGGCCGGGCCCTTGGCGGGTACCGCGACCATACGCAACGAGCGGAACGTGCTGTCCTTGGCGCGCGTGCGTAATGCGACCTCCCGCTGGGCTTTATCCCCGTGGCGGGCGATCTGGTCGAGCATGTACGGTGGGATCAGGCAGAAAATCGGGTTGCGCGGTTGGCGAACACACATGAGCTGGCTCCTTTTTGGCGTGTGATGAACGTCCGGGTAACGGTTTTCAGGATAGCCCTGTGTTCGCCACCTGGGCCAAATTGTCATGAGTTTGTGTTTCAGTGGTGTTTATCCGAGGCCCATAAGGAACATGCCCATGCCCGCCCGCACAGCCAAAATCGACCTTTCCCACCGCCCAAGGCTCGCCGACCTGCGCCCATTGGTCGCAGCCAGCCCCAGCCTGCTGGAAGCCAGAACCGCGACGCCGCGTGTCACAGCGGCCAAGGACTTCAAAAACCGCGCGGGCTATGCCGACGATTTCCTCAGCGACTTCGTGGTGCCATGGCCCACGGTTGGCGAGCCGCTGGCAAGCGACGTGCAACCCAAGCGTCTGGACTACACGCATTTCTCCATCACCATGTCGCGCTCCCGGCGATTGGCGCTCTACGTGGGGGTCAATATCGACGGCGCCAAGCATGTGGACATCACGCGCAGCAACGACGCCTGGGCCTACGATGGCCGCCTGCCTCTGGACGCCCAAGCAGGTGAAGACCTCTATGCCGGCAATGGCCTGGACCGCGGCCACCTGGTACGGCGCCAGGACCCCAACTGGGGCGACGAGGCGAACACCGCCAACTTCGACACCTTTCACTTCACCAACTGCTCGCCCCAGATGAGCGGCTTCAACCAGAAGACCTGGCTGGAACTCGAAGACTACATTCTCGACAACACCCAGCGCTGGAAAGCCCGCGCCACGGTATTTACCGGGCCAGTGTTCGCCGATGACGACCGACTTTACCGTGGCGTAAAAATCCCCAGGGCGTTCTGGAAAGTAGTGGCCTACCTCAGCGACGATGGCAAACCGTCCGCCAGCGCCTACATGATTGACCAAAGCCGCGAGCTGGGCCAACTCGACCTGGTATTCGGCCCGCTTCGCACCTACCAGCGCAGTGTGATTGCGATCGAACAACTGACCGGCATCCGCTTCGCCAACCTGGCCGACTACGACGGGTTCAGCAACGAAGAGCGCGCCACAGGCACCCGGATCGAAGCGCTGATCCGCGGGCCGCAAGATATTCGACTCTGATTCGCGCCTACAGGGTGTGATCGCTTACCATATCGCCGCCGGTTCCCGTATGGGACTAACAGGGAATTCGAAACGCCGCACGCGACGTGAACCGAAACTGCCCCCGCAACTGTAGATGCCGAGCCTGCTCCCCACTGCCACTGGACCGCGTCCGGGAAGGCGGGAGCAAGGCGACGACGCATCAGTCAGGAGACCTGCCGGCCCAGCTAATTCACTAACCGGCGGGGTGTCCGGGAAGGACATCCTGGCCCTGCCCATCAGCAGCGTCCATGGGCGTATTTCCGAGCCGTACCTCCCCTGCTGCACCTACGGTTCACAAGGAGATCGCCTCATGCTGCCACGCGTTACCGCCCTGATCGCAGGCTTGGGTATGTGTGCCCTGGCGCAAGCCGCGCCCACTCAGTACCCGTTGACCGTGCAAAACTGCGGCAGCACCCTGACCTTCCAGCACGCCCCCGCCCGCAGCGTGACCATCGGCCAGGCTGCCACCGAGATGCTCTACGCCCTGGGCGTGGGCGACAAGGTGGTCGGCACTTCGCTGTGGTTCAACAACGTGGCGGCGCAGTACAAGGCCCAGGACGACCGCATCGAGCGCCTGGCCAACAACGAGCCAAGCTTCGAAGCCGTACTCGCCAAGCGCCCGCAACTGGTGGCCGCCGAGCTGGAATGGGTGGTGGGCCCCCAAGGCGTGGTCGGCACCCGTGAGCAGTTTCATGAACTGAAGATCCCCACCTACCTGTTGCCGTCCGACTGCGAAGGCAAGGACAACCTGGTGGGCGCCGATGGCACCCGGTTGGAGCCCTTTCGCATCGAGACGATCTACCAGAGCCTCCAGCAACTGGCACAGATATTCGACGTACAGGATCGCGGCCAACAACTGGCCGACGAACTCAAGGCGCGCCTGGCCAAATCCGTCGCTACGGCGCAGGGCAAAGGCTTGAAGCAGGCCAGCGCACTGGTGTGGTTCTCCAGCGCCGAAATGGCCAGCGACCCTTACGTAGCCGGCCATAAGGGCGTGCCGCAATTCATGCTGCAAACCCTAGGCCTGCGTAACGTCGTGCAGTCCGATGAAGAGTGGCCCGCCGTGGGCTGGGAAACCATCGCCAAGGCCAACCCCACCTTCCTGGTGATCGCTCGCATGGACCGCCGCCGCTACCCGGCCGACGACCATGAAAAGAAACTCGCCTTCCTGCGCAGCGACCCCGTGACCCGCAACATGGACGCGGTCAAGAACAACCGTATCATCATCCTCGACGCCCTGGCGTTGCAGGCGAGCCTGCGCACCTTCGAAGGCCTTGAACAACTGGCCGCCGCCATCGACGGCTACGACCTGGGCCAATGATGCGCAGCCTACTCGCCCTGGCGTTGCTGCTGCTCGCCCTGCTCGCTGGCGTCGCCATCGGTGAAACCGCCATCGAACCGCAGGTGGTGCTGCAGGTGCTCGCCAATAAACTCTGGGGCGCGGGCTTCGTGCTGGACCCCATCGACGAAGGCGTGGTGTGGAACTATCGGCTCACCCGGGCCCTGGTGGCCGCAGCCTGCGGCGCAGGGTTGGCAACGTGCGGCGTGATCCTGCAATCGCTGCTGCGTAACCCGCTGGCCGATCCGTACCTGCTGGGCATCAGCGCCGGCGCGTCAACCGGCGCGGTACTCGTTGCCTTGATTGGCGTGGGCGGTGGCCTGGTGTCGTTATCGGCCGGCGCGTTTGTGGGGGCGATGGCGGCGTTTGCGCTGGTGACGCTGCTGGCGCGGGCCAGCGGTTCGTCCAGCGGTACCGGGCAGATCATCCTCGCAGGCATCGCCGGCTCGCAGTTGTTCAATGCTTTGACCGCGTTCCTGATCACCAAGTCGGCCAGCTCCGAACAGGCCCGCGGCATTATGTTCTGGCTGCTGGGCAACCTCAGCGGCGTGCGCTGGCCGTCGGTGTGGTTGGCGGTGCCGGTGGCGGTCGTGGGGCTCGCGGTGTGCCTGTGGCACCGGCGCGCACTGGATGCGTTTACCTTCGGCAGCGACTCGGCGGCCTCCCTCGGCATCCCCGTACGCCGCGTGCAATTTGTGCTGGTGGCCTGCGCTGCGCTGGTGACGGCGGTGATGGTGTCCATCGTCGGCTCCATCGGGTTTGTCGGCTTGGTGATTCCCCATGCGGTGCGCCTGTTGCTTGGCACCGGGCATTCGCGCTTGTTGCCGGCCAGCGCCTTGGGTGGCGCGCTGTTTTTGATCGCTGCGGACGTGCTGTCGCGCACCCTGATCAAGGGCCAGGTGATTCCGGTAGGTGTGGTGACCGCATTGGTGGGCGCGCCGGTGTTTGCGCTGATCCTGATTGGCCGGAGGAATGCGCGATGAGCGTGCTCAGTTGCAGCGGCCTGGGCTTCAAAGTGCGTGAGGCGCAGTTGCTGCGCGACATTGACCTGGACGTGCAGTTGGGTGAAACCCTCGGGATCGTCGGGCCCAATGGTTCAGGCAAATCCACCCTGCTCAAATTGCTGGCTGGATTACGTGTGCCGGCCAGCGGCGATGTTCGCCTGGGTGGCAAGCCGCTCGGTGAGTTGTCGCGCCGCACCATCGCGCAACAGCTGGCGGTGGTGGAGCAACAGGCCGACACCGACGACGCCATCCGCGTGTTCGACGCCGTGGCCCTGGGCCGCACGCCGTGGCTGTCTGCGTTGAGCCCGTGGTCGCGTGAAGACGATGCCATCGTGCACCAGGCCCTGCACGACGTAGATGCTACCCACCTGAGCCAACGCGCCTGGCGCAGCCTCTCTGGCGGCGAACGCCAGCGCGTACACATCGCCCGCGCCCTGGCGCAACGGCCGCAGATTTTGTTGCTGGACGAGCCGACCAATCACCTTGATATCCAGCATCAACTGGCGATCCTCAAAGGCGTGCAAGGCTTGCCGGTGACGACCTTGATTGCCCTGCATGATCTGAATCAGGCGCTGACCTGTGATCGCCTGGCCGTACTGGATCGCGGAGAACTGGTGGCGCTGGGCGCACCGCTGGAGGTGCTGACGCCACAGCGCTTGCAGGAGACATTCGGGGTGCAGGGGCATTACCTGACGGACCCGTTCGACGGTGCGCAGATCCTGCGCCTGCGCTCCAACTGAAACCGTGGGTTGTAACAGCGGACGGTAACCACGATGCGAAGCGAGTCGCTCTTGATCTGCTTTTGATCTTAGGCGCCCCGTTAAACCACGCTGGCCGGAATTCGACAGGGATTTGGGGGGTAAACCGGCAGGGATGCCGGTTTAGCCGCCCCGCGCCATGGATGGCGCGTGGCGGCGGCCCCCCAAATCCCTGTCGGATTACGGGCACACCGAGCCTAAGCGAGGTGCCGAGTGGTGGGGCAAGAGCGTTTTGCTTACTTTTGCGCTTTTCAAAAGTGAGCCGCCGTCAGGGCGGAACCCTAAGTGGCCGTTACCTAAATAACGGATATGTACGCGGTCAAATCCAACATCCCGGTCGGCTGTCAGGCCGTCTTCGCAGGCAAGCCAGCTCCCACATTTGGATCGCGCTGCGTCAGTTAGAACAGCGCCGGCTATCCGGTCGTCACGGGAGCAAGCTCCCTCGCCACAGGTCCAGCGTCGCACCAAAGTTGTGTAGATACCTATGCCCCGATGAGGGAGTGTCAGCAAATACATCGGTGACTGGCCCACTGCCATCGGGGGCAAGCCCCCTCCCACATTGGTTCTACAGAAGTCGGTGCATATGGGTTGTCTGCCATATCGGGTCGGCCTCGACATCCACCACTTCGAACCCCTGCCGCCGCCAGAAATCAATCGCGCCGGGCAGAAACGGATGGGTGTGCAAGTACATCACCTCCACGCCATCCGCCCGCGCCAGCGCCTCCAGCGAGCGGTACAACCGGCCCGCCAGGCCCAGGCGGCGCACTGCCGGGAGCACATACAGGCGCACCACTTCCACCGTCTTGCGCCCCTGGTAGTTCAACTGTGGGAAGCGGCCGTCGTAGGGCCGATAAGCCACTGCGGCAACGATTCGACCTTCGGCACGGGCAATCAAAAACCGCCCGCCGCCCTCAAGGTAGATGGCTTCAAACTGCGCCAGATCCTGGGGTACTCCGGTGGCACTGAGCGTTGGAAACAGTTCATCCCGCGCCTGCAAAGCGAAACTCAGCACCTGGGGAATGTCAGCGGCCTGCACCGCCTCGATACTAACGCTCATCGCCAAGGATCCGAGCCGTTATCCACTGGCGAGCGTAAGCCAACACGCGATCGGCCATCGCCACCGGAAAATGAATAAACCCATGGGCCGCTTCCGGCAGTAGATGGGCCTCAACCGCCGCCCATCGCTCGGCGATAAGCAGGGTGTCATCCTTGAGCGGGTCCAATTCGCCCACGAACATCAGCGCTGGCGGCAGCCCCTCAAAGTCCCCATACAAGGGCGACAACGGTGGCTGCCGGCGCGCCTCGTCGCTGATCCCCGGCGTCAGCAGGCGCAGCGCCTGGACCATGCCCGGACCATCCAGCAACAAGGTGCCCGGCCCGGCCATGCGCACACTGGGCGTGCCGGTCAAATCGTAGACGCCGTAATACAACACCGCGCCGCTTACCCGCTGGAGCAACTCGGGCCATTGCTTGAGCGCCAACAAGGTGGCCGCCGCCAGGTGCCCGCCGGCCGATTCACCGACGAAAAACACCGGCAGGCCGGCAAACTCCGGGCAGTCCGCCAGGAGCCAGCGCGCAGCCGTCAGGCAGTCGTCCAGCAACCCTTCGATCGGCGTATCCACCGCCAGCCGATAATCCACCGACACCACCGCCACGTCGCACGCGTTGACCATGCCGAGGTTAAGGTCGTCATCCATTTGCGCATTGCCGATCACCCAGCCACCGCCGTGGATATCCAGCACCACGCCTTTGGGCTTGCCACTGGGGCGCAAGATGCGCACGGGCACCGTGCCCAGCCTTTTCAGCTCAACCACGGGCGCCTTCTTGAACGTCTGGCTGGCGCGTAGCAGTGCCTGGATCATGCGCGGCGTCACGCGGTTGCGGACTTTAAAGCGCGGCATCCACGCCAGTTTCTGATTGAAGCGGCGCATCTGGGCCAGTTCGGGCTCGCTGGCGGGCCAATGCTGGTAAGCCATCAGCGATTATTACGCAGGATCGAGAAGTTCAACGCCGCAGCCACGCATAGCCACGCCAGATACGGGAACAGGATCAGCCCGGTAATCAAATCCAGGCGCACGGCCAGCACCACCATCGCTGCCACGGTGAGCCACAAGAGCACGATAATCACCATCCCGGCGAACAACCGATGAGCACCGAAGAACACCGGCGTCCACAGCGTGTTCAATGCAATCTGCGCCGCCCACAAGGCCAACACCATTTCGCTGCCGGGGATCAGGGTCAAGCGGTAACCGGCCCAGGCCAACAGCAGGTAGATGATCGTCCATGCCACCGGGAACAGCCAATTGGGCGGGGTAAAGCTGGGCTTGACCAGGGATTCGTACCAGGCACCGGGTTTGAAGATCACACCGGTACTGGCGGCGGCGGCGCAGGCGAGCAGGAAGATGAAAAAGGTCATGGTCGGTCCTTGAGGTCCTGTGGATGGAAAAACAATGCACTGCTTTGAGTGACTCAAGCAACCGCGGATAAATTCAATGGGAGCAGCAAAATACCCGCTCTTCTGCGCGTCATGAAAATTGGTTATGGTCGCCAACATCCAGCATCGTTGCCCGAGACGCCCCCTTGCCCAAGCTTGCCGATCACCGCAGCAGCCCCTGGTCAGTGTTCCTGATCTTCCTGCGCCTGGGCCTCACCTCCTTCGGCGGGCCGATTGCGCACCTGGGCTATTTTCGCCAAGAGTTCGTCAGCCGCCGCCGCTGGCTCAGCGAGCGCAGCTATGCCGAACTGGTCGCCCTGTGCCAATTCCTCCCCGGCCCGGCCAGCAGCCAGGTCGGTATCGCGCTGGGCCTGTCCCGCGCAGGTTACCGGGGCGCGGCGGCAGCCTGGGCGGGGTTCACCTTGCCGTCGGCCATCGCCCTGATCCTGTTTGCCCTGGGGCTGGCCCACTACGACGGCGCCCTCCCCCATGGCGCGCTGCACGGCCTCAAGGTCGTCGCCGTAGCGGTGGTGGCCCAGGCCGTATGGGGCATGGCACGCAACCTGTGCCGAGGCGTTTTACGGGGGGCGTTGATGTTGAGCGCCGCGTGCGTGGTGCTGCTGCAACCCTCCGCCTGGGCTCAAGTCGGAGTCATGGTGGTCGCAGGCGTGGCCGGCCTGTTGCTGTTCAAACCCGAGAGCAGTGCCGAGCCCGACGCGCTGCCCATCGCCATCAGCCGCCGCACCGGAGCGCTGTGGTTGATGCTGTTTTTGTTGTTGCTGCTGGCCTTGCCACTCCTCGCCGCGTGGGCGCTCAACCCCACGCTGGCGCTGGTGGACGCCTTCTACCGCAGCGGCGCGCTGGTATTCGGCGGCGGCCACGTAGTGTTGCCGCTACTGCAAGCCGAAGTGGTGCCCAGCCACTGGGTCAGTAACGATGTATTCCTCGCCGGCTACGGCGCCACCCAGGCCGTGCCCGGCCCGCTGTTCACCTTCGCCGCCTTCCTCGGCGCCTCCATGACCCATGCCCCGAGCGGCTGGCTTGGCGGCGTGATCGCCCTGCTGGCGATCTTCGCACCGTCGTTCCTGCTGATGTTCGGCGCCTTGCCCTTCTGGGCCAACCTGCGCAGCAGCCCGCGCACCCAGGCGGCGCTGGCCGGGGTGAACGCGGCGGTGGTTGGCCTGTTGTTGGCGGCGCTGTACCAGCCGGTGTGGACCAGCGCGATTTTCAATGTGTATGACGTGGCGTTGGCGCTACTCGCACTGGTCGCGTTGATGGTGTGGAAGCTGCCGCCATGGCTGGTAGTAATAGGTTGCGGTGTACTGGGCGGGTTACTGGCCTAAGATAGCGCAGACAATCAGCTCCCTCGCCACAGGACAGCGCAGCGTCTTAACTGACCGGCATTGGGGCTCAGCCAGGCTCGACAATCTTGAGCCACGGCCAACGCGCCTGATAACTCCTGGCCTTGTGCAAAAACAGCTCCGGCTCCGGATGCAAAGGGTTGATGCGCAAGACACCCTGCTCCACATCCTCCAAGCCATAAGGCGCATACACCTCGCCCGAGGCAATATCCAACGCAATGCACGTACCCGCCACCAGGTAACGGTCAACCCCCTGCCGAGCCGAATACAACTGCGGATAAGGCCGGCCAAACCGCTGCCCATACCAAAGGTGCACCCGCGCCTGATTCTTGACCTCTACATTCACGCCCAGGTCCTCAAATAGCGCCTGTGCTCGGCGAATCACCGCGTCCTCCGCCTCGTAGGACACATCCTCATCAAAGTAAAAAACGTCGTAGTCCTTCACGCCCTGAGCAGCCGGCAGATTCGCCTGATGGTTCCACACCGCCTGGAACAGGCAGCCCGCCGTGAGCATGCACTGCTGCACACCCAGATCCGGCAGGCGCGCGGTGATTTGCGCATTGATCGGGTTAGCCATGGCCAATTCGAGCAAGGTGTCGACAGTCAATGTCATGTTCAGTCCTCCATCGTCGGCCGCAACAATACCACCCCAACATGTCACTTCTGTAGGAGCGAGCTTGCTCGCGAAAACCCCAAACGATAACGCAGCGCCTGAAGGCAAAATCCGATTCCCCTGCCGCACCTTGCTCCATCGCCTGCGCGTGCATCTGCCGCCGTGCGACGATCCTGCTTATCCCTACCTTTAGTCGGATATTCCTGAGGGGCCTGACGCAACGGCTAGCCTTCAGCCTAGCGTCAGGGATAACGCTGAATATTCGGTCCATGAAGGGCCAGTACGCCTCATCGTCCCGACGCGTTACCTGCTGAGGAGACGATAATGAAAATAACCCTGAAACGGTTGGCGTGCCTGGGTGCAAGCTTCACCAGCGCGCTCGCCATGGCCGATGCGGCCACACCACCCGTGCTGTCACCTGCGATTCCCTTCGACGTCACGACCAACTCCCCCATCACCCTGGACAGCCTGCAACACGATTTCGACGTGCTGTCGTGGCAGACTTTCGTCGCCCTGAACTGGCCCGCCAACGCCGACGGCAGCGCCAACACCTCGGCGAAAATCGGCGCGCCGGGGCAGACGGTTTGGGAGTCGTGGAAAGAGAGCTACGCGATTTTCCTACCCCAAGGCCAGAAGCCGCTCGCCTGGGACCAGCACACGCCGCCACCCGCCGCCTGCCAAGGCAAGGGGAACCTGCCCGTGCTGCAACAGATGGGCAAGGTCGCCGGTGTGCTCGACGAATTCATCCAGCCGTTCAAGACCGGCCCGCTGGTGGACCAGAACGGCACCTACACGCGCAACGCGATCATGGTCAACCAGCCGATGTTCGACGACATCGTCAGCAAGGGTCTCTACAGCAAGGAAGGTCAGCAAGCGTTCCTGAGCAAGGCCGACAACCGCATCGCCTTCTCCTGCGGCTCGCAAAATGACAAGCAGGTCGGCGCGATCATGGTCAAGTCGGCCTGGAAGGTACTTGGCGGCAACGACAATCCACAGGAATTCCACGCCGTCGACGCCCTGGTCTACACCCCCGGCAACACCGACCCGAACACAGGCGCGGTGATCCCCGAGTCGTGCAGCGCGCAGAAGGTCGGGCTGGTCGGCCTGCACATCGTGCACAAGACCAAAGAAGCGCCGCAGTGGGTATGGTCGAGCTTCGAGCACGTGCGCAACGTGCCGGAAGAGACCACACCGATGAACGAGCGCAAGGGCCCCTACCTGTTCTACGACGCCCAGGCCAGCAACCGCCCGGTGAATGAGCCGCCAGCGCGGCCGTGGGACCCGTCGAAGAAGGCCGCACCATCGCAGATCGTACGGGAAATCCCGCTCACCGCCGCGACCCACCAGCTCAACGCGCAGTGGCAAGGCGCGCTCCAGGGCACGGTCTGGGCCAACTACCAGTTGATCAGCACCCAGTGGCCAACCGCCCCCGCCGATGACTGCAAAGTACCGTCGCCGACCAACCCGCTGGGCACGCCTGCGCCGAACTTCCTGGCCAACGCCACGCTGGAAACCTACAACCAGGGCACTACGCCGCAAGCTTCATCCAGTTGCATGGAGTGCCACAACAACGCGACCACCCGGGTGACCCAGTCCCCGCGCACCAGTTTCGCCGATTTCACCTTCCTGCTTGAACGTGCCCAATCCACCGGTGCCAAGGAGTGATGCCATGAGCGACCCGAACCTGAAGAACTTCATCGACCTGTCCGCTGTGCTCACTGGCCTGTCAGCCAAACTGCTGGCGCCTTCGGTGGACCCGATCAACCTGCCGCCGCTGTTCTTGGCCACTGCCCAGCAAGGCATGGGTACCGCAGCGTTCAGCAACCTGCTGACGCTGTACGCCAGCGTCAAGGACCAAACGCCTGCGCAAATCGCCAGCGCCGTACTCGGCAGTTCGGACGCGCAGATCGCCCAGGGTGCCCGCTCGATCATGAAGCTGTGGCTGCTTGGCAGCTGGTACCAGCCTTATGACCAGGGCAACGCCCACAAGGGTGACGTTCGCGTGGTCTCTGACCAGGCCTACAAGGAAAGCTGGGCGTGGAAGATCGCCCAATCTCACCCTATGGGCTACAGCCAGTACCACTTCGGCTACTGGAACGAGCAGCCACCGACCCTCAAGCAATTCACCGGTGTCGACGCCAAGGCAGGGCAGCAGCCATGAGCACTCTAAACACCCAGAACATCGAAACCGCCGATGTAATCGTCGTGGGCGCCGGCATGGCCGGCAGCGTCATGGCCTATCAGTTGGGCCTGGCCGGCTTGAAAGTGCTGGTGCTCGAATCGGGCCCGGCGATACCGCCTAACCGCAGCGAGTACCTGGAGCGCTTCTACACGGCCGTGCTCAAGGCGCCCGAGTCGCCCTACCCTCCGGAGCAGTCCGAGCAGACCCCGGCCAAACAGTTCGCCCCGCGAGCGACTATCCAGGACTTGATCACCGCCGGCAGCGACGACAAGGACAAGGTGCAGAAGAGCTACCTGGTACAGAACGGGCCGCAACTGTTCGCCAGCACCTACGAGCGGGTAGGCGGCGGTACCATGTGGCACTGGATGGGCACGGCCCTGCGCCTGTTGCCCAACGACTTTCGTATGCAGAGCGTGTACAAGGTCGGGGTCGACTGGCCGATCAGCTACGACGACCTGCAAACCGCCTACTGCCGCGCCGAGGAAGAGATGGGCGTTTCCGCCGATGTGGCGTCGCAGAGCTACCTGGGCGTGACCTTCCCGCAGGGCTATCAATACAGCATGCACGGCATCCCGCCGTCGTTGGTCGACCAGGGCGTGGGCAAAGCCGTCGATGGCACCCAGTACCAGGGCATCACCCTAAAAGTGCGGCAAACTCCAGCCGGGCGCAACTCGCAGAACGACAACGGTCGCCGGGTATGCGCCGGCAACACCAGCTGCACGCCGATCTGCCCGATCCAGGCCAAGTACGACGCTACCGTGACCATGGCCAAGGCACTGGATACCGGCAACGTGCGGATCCTCTACCAGTGCGTGGCGAGCAAGGTGCAGGTCGATGCCCATGGGGTCACGGGGATCGATTTCATCCAGTACCAGAACAACGGCACGCAACAGAACGGCACGGCTCAGGGCAAGCGCTACGTGATCGCCGCCCATGCGATCGAAACGCCGAAGCTTCTGCTCAACTCGACCAGCCCGGACAGACCCAACGGCGTGGCCAACAGCAGCGGCCAGGTCGGCAAGTCGTTGGCCGACCACCCGGTGTACCTGGCCTGGGGCCTGATGCCCGAAGGCAAGCCGCTGTTCCCGTTCCGTGGGCCGTTGTCCACCTCGGGGATCGAAGACATGCGCGATGGCCCGTTCCGCAGCCAGCGTGCCGCCTGGCGTATCGAGATCGGCAACGAGGGCTGGAATTGGTCGGCGAATGATCCGTACGCCACGGTCTGCGATTTCATCGACGGCACCAACAAAGGTGGCGCCAACCCTGATAAAAAGACGTTGTCCGGCGTGGAGCTGGTGCGCCAGCTCAACAGCGTGCTGACCCGCCAGTTCCGTCTGGCCTTCTTGATCGAGCAGGTCGAGAAAGACCCCGACAAAGCGCTGTGCCGGGTAGAGAGAGCCAAGGGGTTCACCGACGGCTTGGGCCTGACCAGGCCGCAGATCGCCTACGAACTGTCCGACTACACCAAGGAGGGTTTCAAGCAGGCGCGCCTGGCCGCCACGCATATCATCACCAAGCTGATGGGCGCCACCGAACTGACCAACCTGAACCCCAAGCTCGACCCAAAGGCCGGCGCACAAACGGTGTTCGAATACGACCACCAGAACTACGCGTTTTACGGTGCTGGCCACCTGATGGGCACCTACCGCATGGGCTCGGACCGCAGATATTCGGTGGTGGACAAGGACCAGCGCAGTTGGGACCACCCCAACCTGTTCCTGGTCGGCGACGGCGTGTTCCCCTCCACCGGCACCGCCAACCCGACCCTGACCATCACTGCGCTGACCTTCCAGGCCGCCGACGTGGTCGCCAGCGATCTGCTCAAGCGTACCGTGCAGGTGCAGGCCAACCAGGCCTGGCAGGGCACCGGCGTGCAGGTCAACGGGCATAGCTGGCAAATGGCGGTGTGCACCGGTGGGCAGTGGACGGCCAACCCGGGCACCGGCATGGTCGGCGCGGCGGGCCACCCAGGCCTGACCGCCAAACCCGGCTATACCTTGCCCGGTCAACCGGAAGGCGCGTTGATCGGGCGTATCGGCCCCAGCGGCGCGCCGTTCCTGGTGGGCAACCAGGCGCAATTGCCGCGTGGCCAGCAGGGAGAGCTGCAATTGTGCATCAACGACGACCTGGCCGGGCGCTACGGGGCTGGCCTGAGCGATAACAGGGGCAGCCTGTCGGTGGAGGTGCGTTTCGGGACGGTGTAAGCGCTGGCATAGCAACCCCACAGTGCTGCGGTATTGTGGGGCTGCTCTCTGTCGGCAAGTTGGCTTTTGACGAAGTGGGACGCCCGGTTACCGTGCGGTTGCCGGCAACTCCTGGCACCACTTGATAGAACGCAGCGCTTCCTCGGCAGGCACAAGCGCGTAGCGCGAGTAAAACATTGTTCCACCGAAACTACCCTCGTCGACTTCACCCAAGGTCTGCCCGTCCTTGTAGGCAGAGATGCTGAGTTGGTCGGCGATGTAATACACCTTTCCATTCTCGACGTTGATATCGAAACGCTTGTTCACCATACCGCTGATGATCGGTGGCGAGGTGGAGGCGATGCTGTGCTTGCCGGCGGGCATGCCGGCCTTGAAAAAACTACCGGAAGGCAAGCTGCCGACAGCGCGGCCATCGACCTGAATGGTCGGGGCCACCCCGTCACCGATGCTGGCCGCCGTGCGATAGAAGTACACCGTGGCCTCATCCGCACGGGGCTCTGCCGGTGATGTGAAGAATGGTTGGCCTTTGAGGTCCGGACCGCTGATGCAGCCGGTCAGTGAGGCCAGGGCTGCGAACAGGCCGACCCAGAGTAGCGTAGAGCGCTTCATGCATGAATTCCTTGAACGTGGATCAATGGGCGTCGGGTTCGATGACTGTCACCGTTACCGGATTCAGATCGTGCACAGCCCTTTACCGAAGTCAGTGGCATCAGAACTCGGCCAAGGCGCAAAACCACTCTTCGGCGTCAGATTCACGATGTTGCGGTCCTTGAGCATCGGGTACTTGCGCTTGAGCGCCTGCACCGTGTCCTCGGCATTGTTGACGTTGGACAAGCAAAAACGCAGGGCATCGGCGCGCAGATCGCCGATATAGAGGGTTTCCCCGGCCTTCACCGAGAAAACCGCAGGCACAGGGCGCGCCATCGACTTTCCCGCGTAATATACGTAATGCCACTGCGTGTACTCATACTCACCCGGCGGCACTTCATACATGAAGTAATGGCCCAGCACAGAGGGTGATGGCTGATCATCTTCATTGCCCAAGGTCGTCAGCCGTATTGCGGTGCCGGGTGCGCCCTGTTGGTCGATTTCAACCACCAGCCCATGGGCCTGCATCATCGGAAAGCTCTCACCAATCGAACCCACGATGATCGCCTTACTCGGGTCCGGTGCGTGCTTGCCGTCGTAGCGTGACGCCGCGCACCCGGACAGAAGCGTCGCGCAAAGTGCGACTGCAGCCCAGACGAGATATTTACTGCTGACTTTCCCTAGCATTGGTCTTTTTTCCGATCAGTAATCTTGCAGTTCGTAGAGCCCAGCCGAGCGAACCAAACGTTCGCACATCTGGTGCTTCGTTGCTGGCTCGTCGGCATCTATTGTCCAGCTACCCGCACCTTGATAACAACCCACTCTTGACCCACTCCTGTAGGAGCGAGCTTGCTCGCGAAAAACCCAAACGATAACGCAGCGCCTGAAGGCAAAATCCGATTCCCCTGCCGCACCTTGCTCCATTGCCTACGCGTGCGTCAGAATCCGCCGGCTTGTGCACTGGGGTGGCCGTCTCTAAGGTGGCTCGGTCGCTGAATTGTTCAGTGATTCGGGTTTAGTAGCCTGATTTTGGGTATCTATAAGTGCATGAGCGTCACCAATCAGACAGTGCGTCTGTGCTTGATGGTGGCTGTGCGTAGGGCGTCTTCGGGCGCGCCGGCTTTAGATATCCACCGGTCTACTAACCTGCGTACAGCTGCCACCCACCGTTTAGTAGCGGAAAGGTGGTGGCATCACTCAGGATGTCTACTCATGTCAAAAGCAGATTCAAGTACCCTCTTCAACGTTGCCCCCAACGCCAGCAACGAAAGCCTCATCACCAACAGCTACGAAACCTTCACCAGCGTCAGCACCCTGCTGCTCGACCTGTCCGAAGACCTCAACGGCAAACACCGCGACATCGCCCTCGCCATCCACCAACTGAGCGAACTGGGCGTACTCCTCACCGCCAGACTGCTCGACCGCGAAGCGCCCTGCTCTGGCTGATGATCAGCTCTTCAACTCATTGGCCCGATGATTCGCCGCGTCGTTGTAGGCCACAGACAACGACTCGGCGATTTGGCGCTCGATGGCTTTGGTGGATTCAGCCTCGACACAAAGCCCTCTGCGATGACGAGAGCTGCGACTGCTTCCGGCCAATAGCGGAGGCTCGAGCGACTCGTCTCGACCAAAGTAACGTTCGATATGACTATTGGGGTATGGAGGCCGCGCTTGCTGATATTCCTGGTATCCGGCCTTGAAGCAGATGCAAAATTTTCCCTCGCCAGATAGGTAATCATTCAATACCGTCCCTCAGATGAGGTCAGCAGCGCGTCTGTTGGCTACCAAAAGAACGCCAGCGAATCAAACCTGCCGTAATTTGCATTTTACTTTCTCTGATTTACTCCTTAGATTACTTAAAATTTGAGTGCAGGGAGTACGGCATGTCTACTAGTTTTTTTTACATGAGTCGCGAGAAAAGCGACGTAAACCACAATATTGTTGATGAGGTTGTAAGGTTTACGGATATTCATAACTCCCAAGCGTATATTATTGATCGCCCACTGGGCGATAATAAATATAGCTATGATTATTCAGAAGCATTTGTTTTGTTAATGCCAAAATTCAAAATAATGTTTTTCAATTTCTCAGGATATGTAGATAAGGATTTTGAGGCGTTCAGAGACGACTTTTTAGAAGATTTAGGCTCTATAGCTGATAAGTATCGCTATCGTGATATCATCGGCCGTCCAAGATCGTGGGCAGACCTCATAGCAACTGTAGATGTCGACCCTTCAGACTTCAATCTTGAAGACTTATTAGCCGAAAATAAAATTGTTGGCGATGGAAAGCAGAAAGTTTGCGAGCTTCTGATCTCGCTCCTAACGGGTAGTATCAATGACATTGACAAAGTCAAGTCATCCATTCCAGACAATCTCCTTGACAAAGTCAAACAGAAAATTCTGCTGTTTGATGGAGATCAAACTCGTTTTGTATATCAGAAAAATAACAAGAAGATAATTCGAATACAGGGCTTGTCTGGCACGGGAAAAACAGAACTGTTACTTCACAAGTTAAAAGAGCTTTATATAAATTCAGAATCAGATAGGATATTTTTTACTTGTCACAATAAAATTCTTGCAGATAATTTAAAAAAGCGCATTCCTGAATTTTTTAACTTCATGAAGGTCGAGCAACAGATTGAATGGGATGAGCGTCTATGGTGCACTAATGCGTGGGGCTCTGGCGGAGTTAAAAACTCCGGGGCCTATGCCTTTATTTGCGCGCACTACGGCCTAACGTTTCACAGTTTCGGAGCCATGAATTTTGACCATGCGTGCAGATTTGCTTTAAAGCAGCTCAATGAGCTTGAAACTATATCACCGATAAGCCCTATCTTTGATTATATGTTGGTTGATGAAAGTCAAGATTTCCCACAGTCGTTTTTTGATTTGTGCGAAAAAGTGACGAAAGAAACGGTTTATATTGCCGGTGACATATTTCAAAGTATCTTTGCAACAGAAATAATTAGCAATATCACGCCTGACTTCTTGTTGAGTAAGTGTTATAGGACCGATCCAAGAACATTAATGTTTGCTCATTCCTTAGGCATGGGCTTATTTGAGCGACAAAAGCTTCAATGGTTGGAAGATGATGAATGGCGCGCTTGTGGATACCTCGTTGAGAAAAGCGCAGGTGATAGCTTATATCGGCTAAAACGAGAGCCGCTTCGAAGATTTGAAGATCTAGCAAATGAGGATATAAAAAGCACTGTGCTTGTTCTGACCAATGAGGTGCAAGGTCAAGATACAGAAAGCAGGATTCTTGAATCGATAAACACCATCAAGGCCAATAACCCAACTGTACTTGCAGAAGATATTGGAATCATTTTTCTAGATAATAAAAATTCAAGCTTTCAAATGGCAGACCGTTTGGAACGATCAATTCCCCAGAATTTCGGCTGGACGGTAAATAAGGCTTATGAGACGAAGAAAAAGATAAAGGATAGATTGTTTATTAGTCATCGCAACCATGTAAAAGGGCTCGAGTTCCCATTTGTTATTTGTGTAGCTAGCAGGATAAGTTCTGCATATGGCATTCGAAACTCCTTATACATGATGATTACCAGGTCCTTCTTACAAACATATTTGATTATGCCCGGCGAGTATAATCAAGAGCTATATGACCAGATTAGTACGGGATTGGAAATAATCAATGTGAGAAATTGCATTGAGGTTCAGGCCCCTAGCAAAGAAGAGATAGTTAAAATACGCACCACGATTACCCACAGCAAAGCAGATATATCGTTCTACGATTTTGTTTATCAAATCTTTGACGAACTAGAAATATATCCGTTATTTAGACCTGATCTGTATGAGACCGTAAAGCGTACAGTTGGCGAGAAGTTTGCTAGAGACAACGTAAGGGAAGTCATTGAATTCAACTACAGGATTATGCTTAGGGAACAAGCACAATGAAGAGGATCGAGTTCGAGCTTGAAGACGTTGATATGGAGTGGATCTTTAGTCCTATAAGGAATAAACCAGATATAATTCGATTTTTAATGAGAGTTATAAAGCTCATACTGATTTCCAAGCTTTCATTTGAAGAGATCGAAGGTGACAAGGCAGTTCTTGTTGTGACCAAGATGAGTCGGATATTTTTTATATCTCCAAAAAAACACTTTTCAATATGCTTACCGTTTAAAGTGAAATTTTCGGAGAGCAATGAAATTAAGCTTTACTCCAAATGCGATACTGAAATGACAAGCATGTTGACCTCGCAGGTTCTCAGTGTTTTAGAGTCTGATACATTAATGACGTCGGGAAACATGTGGGATTTTACCGCACCGATCATAGAAATCTATGAAGCGATTCCGGATTTTTGGTCGGTTTTCCGTGAGTTATTAATTTTCGAGGATGGTTATATTCGTTATGATCATGATGCCGAAAATGAAGATAAAGATTTGCACCCACTTCATCACTTGGATGTTTGCTACTCTTCTAGTCCGGCTTTTAAATTGGGTTTAAAAAAGCCTTTAACAGCGGCTTCCTTGATAGATGCTCTTGAACCAAGTACAAACTGTTCATATGTGACGCTGAATTTTTAAGAACCGAAAAGGGGGGCGGATTTATTTCCTAGAAATAAATCCCCCCCTTTTCCCGCTTTGCCCGTGAGCTGGAAGTCCGACAATACCGAGGACTGTCCCCCCGAGTATATGCAATACGCGCAGAGCAAAGAGCTAAGCATGGAGCCAAAACGAAAAGCCATACTCACTGCAGGTCTTTACATAGGTACAAAACCGTCTCAATGGGCAGGTATTTATTAGAAGCATATTTCTTCCTTCATTGTAATATGTGCTGCTAAAAATTTATCACACGCGAAAAAGCTATCTTTACATTGCTGACTTAGGTTTCTTTTCTTTCCATTTTGACTTCTTTCCACGACTACCAAATTCGAACGAGTGAAATATAGCACTTTCGTTATTGATCATTACAGAGCTTGATGCGTGTACTGGCGAAATTTCAGAAAATCCCGCTATCAACTCCGCCTGAGACTCTGTATTAGAAATAACCGCTTCATAACCGAACCTACAAGTCTGCGCATTGACATGCTCTACCCATTCATCAGAACTCGTATCAGCGTGCACTAAACCATGATGAAGAAAATTTTCTCTATATTCTGAGGCACCCACCAACAAAATTTTTGGACTGATTGGAAACTGTACTAATATAGGGCCGAGAGGATTAATCGTATACGGTTTTTGTTGAGAAAAAGGTAACGAAGAGTCGAACCAAACCACCGGATTGTCACTAGTTAGGAAAGGCCTACTTGTATTATTGTGAAAAACGACCCAACCAACACTGTCGATAACTTTACCAATACCTTTGATTATGGAAACCATCGCATGGATACTTTGATGCGGATCGATAGATATTTGCATTTCATCTATTAAACTCTCGCTTCTCTTTGGTAGAGCTGGCAACTTACCGTCTCGATACATCTTTTTCGCCACATTTTTAACCGTTGCAGCTAGTACGAGTTCGACAGCGTCTCGGCAAGCGGGGACTCGAGCGCGTTGCAAAGCCATAAAATTGAACAGGGATTCAAGGCTATCATTAATGTTTTCTCGTGCCTCAAGCCTCTTCACTATCGGTGGCCATTCCCTTTCAAACTCGCAGAAAAAATCTTCTAGTTTATTATTATCTATGCCCCCATCCGGCTTAGGCTGTGAATAATAGTACCCTTGAAATTGAGTAGCATCCGGTATCACTGACAGGGGTAGCCCGTCGCCATCTTTACGATAAACAAGCACGCGCCCTGCCTCATTACAGAAAGAACTCATGTACGCTTTAGGAATGAAGTGGTGCCGTTTTTTCTGATTCACTCTGCAAACTGCCTCGCGTCCAAAATTCAATTTATCCCATCAACGATGCAGAATGCCGCATTTCTATTGCATCGTCCGGCTGCTTCTGGCCGATCCCAGCCTGTCACGAGAGACCTCCCTCGGCCAAGAGCAGGCATTCGACCAACCTGAAAACCAGAGCTAACCCCCCGGTATTCGGTACACAACCGAATCATATTTCTCCCCCATCCGCCTCTCTATGACAACTCCCCCCAAAGCTTCGGCAATACGTCGACTCGCACGATTCTGCGTCGCAACAGGATAGATGAAGCTCTCTGCCACCACCCACTGGCTAGCCCACTGAACAACCGCCCGCACCGCTTCACCACCAAACCCCAACCCATGTTTATCTTCACGGATCCAGATACCCAATTCCGGTGTTTCGCTGCCGGTATGGTGCAGCCCAACCAAGCCCGCAAAACGAGCATTCACCAGTTCCCTGACCGTGAACACAATGTCGCTGCCATCCGCTATCGCAGGCAGCCACCGCCCCCAGACGTGTGCGTACTCTTCCAGCGAGGCAGGCGGTTCCCAGGACATGTAGCGAGTCAGAGACGCAGTGATACAAGGGAAGGACTCAACAGCGTCGTGCTCGCAGAAGGGCTCGATGCTCAGGCGTGGCGAGAGAATGCGGATTGGGTGGGTGTCTACTGGCATCGCAATTTCCTTCCTGGGGGCCGTTACTCCATGTATGCCGTGAACATACCATGCGGGTCGCTTCATCAGTATCAGGCTCTCTATACTGGGCCCCCAGGATGGTAGTTGGAGCACACAATATGCCCGTCGCACCCAATCAAAACTCCCGCATCATTTTGGTCCCAGTTCAACAAAGCGACTTGGATAATCTGGTAGCCATTCGAATTGAGGCCATGCGCGAAAGTCTGGAGCGTGTTGGGCGATTTGACCCAGTGCGTGCGCGGGAGCGGTTTCTTGGCGGCTTTGAACCTCGCAATACACGCTACATCGAGGCAGCTGGAGAGCGGGTGGGTTTCGTAGTGGTCAAACATCACCCCAATGAACTCTTGCTCGACCACTTGTATGTAAGGCCGAGCGCGCAAGGGTCAGGGGTAGGGTCTGCTGTTCTCACTCAGGTTTTCAAAGAGGCGGATGCGGCGGCGCTTCCTTTAAAAGTGGGTGCTCTCAAAGAAAGCGCTTCGAATCGCTTTTATACCCGCCATGGCTTCCAGTTCATCGAAAGCAGTGAATTCGACAATTATTATGTTCGTCAGCCTATTCCGGCGATTGGCGCTCATTCCGGAACCATGGGCTGACTTGCACTAGCCCTTCAGTTCACCTGCCCGATTGCTCGCCGCGTCGTCATACGCCACGTACAGCGACTCTGCAATTTGGCTTTTGATCGCCTTGGTGGCCTCCAGCCCCAGCACAAAACCCTCGGCTTTACCGCCAGCGCGGTTAAGTTCTTCATGGGTGGAGGCGCCAGTAATGGCGTCAAGCAGCTTGGCGGCGTGGGGGCCGACGCCTTTGGGGAGGGAGATCTGGTCGATGGACATTATCGCTACCTTGAAAAATGGAGTTCGGGAGCGAGTGGAACCACTGCCGGGGCTGGCATGGTAGACCTGTTTGCCATGAAAGGGGTCGCTTTACGCGCAGCGGCGCTATTCTTTTCTTTGCGGCTACGCAGTGAGGTGGGGCCATTGATCAATCTGGAGGGGCTTATGGAGTATTGCGTTGAGGGCTACTGCCTTCGGCCATTGTGGCGCGACGATTTCGAGAGGATCAGCCGTTACGAAAGCGTCAACCGCAGGCATCTGCAACCCTGGGAGCCGCTCAGGGACGAGGAATACTTCACCACTGGCAACGCCAGGGCCAGGGTCGAGCAGCAGGTAAACAATATGCACGCTGGCAACGCTCTGTGTTTCCTCTTGCTTGAACCCAAGAGCGGAGAGGTTCTAGCGCGGTGTAACTACACGAACATTGTGAGAGGCGTTTTTCAGGCCTGTCATCTCGGCTTCTCGCTGGCGGAATCTGCCCAGGGTCGCGGCCTGATGAAAAAAACACTTCAGGTCACTAACCGTCATTGCTTTGAGCAGTTGGGTCTTCACCGGATCATGGCCAATCATTTACCCCGCAATGTGCGAAGTGAACGCCTTCTGGAGTCGCTGGGGTTTGAAAAGGAAGGACATGCGCGAGCCTATCTGAAGATTGCTGGCGTTTGGGAGGACCATACGTTGAGGTCGTTGATCAACCCTGAAGAATAAGCGCACCACCCACCCTACTCAGGAAAAAGCTGATGTCTACCGAGCCCCTCTGCCTGGTTTTTGTCCCCGCCCTTGCCGCCGTGCTGACGGCCGCCGAATCGAAAAAAGGCGCCCCCCTAAACGAAGTCGAAGTCTGCGATCTCCGCGACCAGGCCACTTGCATTGCGGTAACCTTCTCCACCGCGTTGTCGATGGAACAAGAACGGGGTTACCCGGATATCGTTGCCGAGGATTGCTGGAATGAGTGGCAACGCTTGCGTACCGCGCTTCAATCGCGCCCGCTCTGATCAGCATAGGTATCCAGACAACTCTGTAGCGCTCAACGGTAACCACGATGCGAAGCGAGCCGCTCTTGATCTTGATCTGCTTTTGATCTTGATCTCAGGCGCCCCGTTAAACCACGCTGGCCGAACGCAGGCTTGAATTCGTGGGTAACCCGGCAGGACGCCGGGTTAGCCGCCCCGCGCCATGGATGGCGCGTGGCGGCGGCCCACGGATTCAAGACTGTGTTCGGGCACACCGAGCCTAAGCGAGGTGCCGAGTGGTGGGGCAAGAGCGTTTTGCTTACTTTTGCCTGGGCCGGCATTCCGGCTTTTCAAAAGTGAGCCGCCGTCAGGGCGGAACCCTAGGTGGCCGTTACCGCAGGAATGGATATGTACACGGTATAGCTGTGTCGCCTATAAGGCCGCCTTCGCGAGCAAGCCCGCTCCCACAGTTTGATTGCGGGGTGTCCGGTAGATTGGCGTCGGCTGGCAGGCCGCCATCGCAGGCAAGCCAGCTCCCACAGTTGATCGTGGGGGGGCAGGTAGATTGGCATCGGCTGGCAGGCCGTCTTCGCAGGCAAGCCAGCTCCCACATTTGGATTTCGGAGCGTCAGATGGATATGCGCCGGCTGTCAGGCCGTTACGGGAGCAAGCTCCCTCGCCACAGATTTAGCGTCGTGCCGAAGTTGCGTAGATACCTATGCTCTGATCAGCCTATCGGCTGACGCCCCACCCCACTCCCAGGATTCACGGACCTCCTTTTTTATGCCGCCTGCCACACGCGACCACGCCCGTATCGAACGCCGTCTCATTGCAGCCCTGACCGACGCCTGCGAGATCGCAAAGGTCGAAATCCCGGGCTTCGACTGGTTGACCCACACCGTCGACTACCGCGCCTTCCCCCAAAGCCTGCGGGTGATCTGGGTGTTCGACAGTGTCGCGAGCAAGGCTCACGCCCTCGCGACCGGCGCGGACGCCCGTATGCGCGAGCTGACTACCGCCGCGCTGGTTGACGCTGACGTGCACGTCCCGAATGTCGCCCGCTGCGTCAGTTTCGACTCCGAAGAGGAATGCCACCTTCGGCATGGCGGCGATTGGCGTCGACGATTAGCCAATCTACGGGCGATCTGAAGTCGATCTTTCACGCCCCCGCTTTACACGTCAACCAGGCCCCCCAGAAAAGGCTGCTGAAGAAACGCGTCGCGTCGCCAAACCCGGCGTCGTGCAACAGTTTCTGAACCGCCGCTTCGGAATGGGGCGGGTCAGCGCCTTGAAGGATTTTGCCGAGCTTGGCCTTCACTTCGTCCGGGCTGGCTCCATGCTGACGCCACCGTTGGCCCCACGCCGCCAGCAGCAACGGCTGGCTGGCATACGCATAGTGATTGCCCGCGACGATCAGCGGTGCACCCGGTTTCAGGTGCGCCCGAATCGATTGCAGCATCCGGCCCTTGGCGTCATCACCCTCCAGGTGGTGAAGCACACCGATCAAGGTGGCGGCGTCGTATGACGCGTCTGCTGCCAGGTCTTCAAGCGGCCCGAGATGCAGGGTTGTTCTATCAAGCAAGTGGTTGGCCTCCAACTGCTGCCTTGCCGCGTCGAGCATCGGCTGGGAGGGATCAACCGCCATAAAGCGCCATTCTGGTTCAAGGCTGGCCATGGCGATGATCTCCTGCGCCGTACCGCCGGCGCCGACCACAAGTACCTTGGCCGAAGGGGCATCGCCAAGGCTCGCCGCGAGCATGCACGCTGCCAGGTCCTGGCACGCGTCATAGCCCGCCAGCGCGATACGGCTTTGTCGTGCGTACTCGTTGGCTCTTGAGGTATCGAATTTGTCAGCAGGGTTGGGTGAGGATGAGTTCAAGGCGGTTCTCCGTGGCCTTGACGCAAATTACGTTAACCGTGGCAGCAAGAAAAATTCATTAATGTTATGTGCTGCATTCCCATGGGGAATGCGGGGGCGTGCGAGTGGAGGGGTTGCAGGATCGTACAAGCCTCTGACCTGTCGCCCGGATAGTCTGGCCTTCTCATCGACAGGAAGATCCCGCATGACTCAAGCACAGCCCGTAAACCTTGCGCAAAAAGCCTCGCTCATCGACCAGCAATGGAGCCCAAGGGTGGTGGCCGAAATGAACGACTACCAGTTCAAGGTGGTGCGCATCGAGGGCGAGTTCATTTGGCACTCACACCCGGAAACCGATGAAGCGTTCCTGGTGCTCGAAGGCACGCTGCGTATCGACCTGCCGGACGGCCCGGTGTATGTGAAGCCGGGTGAGTTGTATGTGGTGCCGCGTGGCATTGAGCACAGGACGGCGGCCGAGGGAGAAGCCAGGCTGATGATGATCGAGCCGCGGGGTATCCTGAATACCGGGCATGAAGGTGGTGAGCGTACGGCGTTGAATGACCAGTGGATTTGAACGTTGAGGCGCATAGATCTGTGTGGGAGGGGGCGTACGCAAAGTTGTGTCGATACCTATCACCGCGGCCTTATCTCCTTTGAACCTGCACACTCGCAAATGTCGGCTCGTCACGCGCCTGCTCCAACGTGTTCTTGGGCCGTTCCGATACTGGGGCAGGCGTCACCGGTCGCACTGCGGCGGGCGGATGCAGGCGCATGTCCGAGCGCTCATCGCTGGGCGCTACGCCGAAGAAATCCCGGTAGCACTTGGAAAAATGCGGCGTGGACACAAAGCCGCAAATCACCGCCAGCTCGACAATCGAAATCGGCGTCTGCATCAACAACTGACGCGCACGGGTCAGGCGCAGTTTGAGGTAATAGCGCGATGGCGTGCAGTACAGGTGCTTCTGGAACATGCGCTCCAACTGGCGGCGGGATACGTGCACATAGGCGGCCAGTTGGTCGAGGTCGATGGGTTCTTCCAGGTTGGATTCCATCAGGGCGACCACTTCCTGCAGCTTGGGCTGTTGCGTGCCGAGCAGGTGCTTGAGCGGCACGCGTTGGTGGTCGCGCTCATTGCGAATGCGCTCGTACACGAACATCTGGGAAATTGCCGCCGACAGCGTATGCCCGTGATCGCGGCCGATCAGGTGCAGCATCATGTCCAGCGGCGCAGTGCCGCCGGAGCTGGTGAAGCGGTTGCCATCGAGCGTGAACACGCTGGAGCTGACCTTGACGCGGGTAAACGCCTCCTGCATCGACGCCATCAGCTCCCAATGCACGCTGCATTGGAAGCCATCGAGCAACCCCGCCTGGGCCAGTGCCCAACTGCCGGTGCACACCGCGCCGAGGCGTTTGCAGTACAAGCGCGCCTGGCTGCGCAGCCAGGCGATGAGCGCAGGGTTGATAGCCTGTTGAATGCCGACGCCGCCGCACACAATGACTGCATCGAAGCCGCGCTGGTCCTGCGCGCACGCATCCGGGGTCACCGACACGCCATCGCTGGCCCACACCGGCTGCCCGTTCAGGCTCAGGGTTTGCCAGCGGTAGAGTTCTTCGCCCGCCAATTGGTTGGCCATGCGCAGCGGCTCGACCGCACACGACAGCGATATCAGGGTGAACTGGTCCAGCAGCAAAAAGCCGATGGTCTGGCAAGCAGGTGCCTCGGTTTCCATCACCGCTACCCCGCAGGCGTGATCAGGAATGTTCCAGCGCCACCGGCTTGGGTGCCCGGTTGTGCTGGCGCGACGTGACCAGGCCGATGAAGGAAATCACCAGCGCCAGGCCAATGGTCGAGGACACTTCGGTGCGGTGCTCGGGCGTCACCATCATCACCCCCAGGGCCAGGCAGATGAACACGATCACCAGGTAAGTCAGCCACGGAAACAGCCACATGCGAAAGGTCAACTCGACGTTTTGCCGAAGCAGCAAGCGACGCATACGCAGTTGCGAGATCGCGATCACCAGGTACACCAACAACGCGATGGCGCCGGAGCTGGCGAGCAGGAACTGGAACAGACCGGCTGGCATGAAGTAGCTCAGCAACGTGACGCCCGCACCGATGATGGTGCTGGCGATCACCGCCGCCCGGGGCACGCCCGCCTTCGAGGTGATTTTAAGGGCCGATGGCGCATCGCCGCGTTTGCCCAGGGAAAACAACATGCGCGAGGAAATGTAGATCGAGGAGTTCATGCAACTGGCTACCGCAATCAGTACCACCACATCGACCATGAATTTGGCGTTGGGGATATTCATCAGTTCCAGTGCGCGCTGATAGGAACCCACGGACGCCAGTAGCGGGTCGTTCCAGGGCACCACGGAAATCACGATGGAGATCGACAGCAGGTAGAACACGCCGATGCGCCAGATCACCGAGCGGGTGGCCTTGGCGATGTTCTGCGCCGGGTTGCTCGATTCGGCTGCGGCGATGGTCACCGCTTCGGTACCAATGAAACTGAACATGATGGTAATGAACGCGCCCACCACCGCCGAAAGGCCGTTGGGGGCAAAACCGCCGTGTTCTTCCATCAAGCGGCTCAAGCCGCTGGCTTCACGATCCGGGATCCAGCCCATGAGCACGCTGAAACCCAGGCCGATAAAGCCGACGATGGCAATCACCTTGGCCATGGCGAACCAGAACTCGAACTCGCCGTATTTGGCCACGCTGAACAGATTGGTGATCACCAGCAACACGATTGAAACCAAGGCGAACAGCCACGCATCGACCTGAGGGAACCACTGGTTGAGCACGTGCCCGGCGGCCAAGGCTTCGATGGGAATGACCAGCACCCAGAACCACCAGTACAACCAGCCGATGGTGAACCCGGCCCAGGGGCCAATGGCCTGGTCGGCGTAGGTGGAAAACGAGCCGGTGTCGGGGCGTGCCACCGCCATCTCCCCCAGCATACGCATGACCAGCACCACCAGCAGGCCGGAAAACAGATAAGCCAGTAAAACCGCCGGTCCCGCGGCGGCGATGGCGTGTCCGGAGCCGACAAACAACCCCGCACCGATGATGCCGGCGATGGACAACATGGTCACGTGACGCGGCTTGAAGCCCTGCGCCAGCTGACCGTTGGAATCGTTGCAGTTGAGGCTAGTCATTGTTTTTGTTGTTCTCGGGCGGCCAATGACCCTCACCTTAAGTGCCCGAGGCCAAGCGCAAGTAGCCTGGTTACGCCACCATCGTGTCTGATATCGACATTTGTGAGGGTGGCCCCCTGAAGTGACGAGCGTGGCGCCCTACTCTTGCGCGCTGCGTATCAACGACCCGAACAGCTCTCCACGCGGCATCTTGCTCAGCTCGATATCGGCATTTTCAAACCATTCCCGTCCGGCTTCCGGGTGAGGCCCGCTTAACACCACTACCCCACGTTCATAGGTATACCGCGCCGCCGCCACGTCACCATTGTGGTAGGTCGCGATGACCTTGTAGGGCGCCGCGGCGCTGGCTTTGGGAAAGTAAGGGCCGTCCTGGTAAAACACATGGTCAGGCTGCCCGTCCCACGTCACCCGCACGGCGGCGTCATCGATACCGGCCACTTCAAAACCGGGGCGGCCGGCTTCGGTGTCGAGCGCCTGGGGGATCAGGCCGAGGTTGTTGTCGTCGGCCAGGTAGGCGCCCATGCACAGGCCCAGGTAGCGGCCGCCGTTGGCGACGTAACCACGGATGGCTTCGGCGCGTGCATCGCCCAGGCTGTCGAGCGCGGCCGGGATGTCCTGGCCGCCACCGGGTTGCACGTAGAGGTCATAGTGCGCCAGGTTTTTTGGCGTGATGTCGATGGGTTCGTCGGCACCGACGAAGTCAATCTGGTAATTGGGGTTGAGACGCTGCAGGGCGGTTTTCACGTTTTCCGAGCAGTCCGGGCAACCTGCCGGGCCACGGTAGATGGCGACATGGGTGATGGGGCCTGCGCCGTGCACGGGTAAAGGGTGCAGCGTAGCAACGGCGAGAAACGTGGCAGCGAGGGCAGGCAGTTTCATGGGGCAGGCTCAACGCGCAGTTGAATGGGTTTGATCCAGTGATCGCAGCGCCAAGCCTATAACGATGAGCCTTTTTAATTCGTGAAGAGTTGTAAATCCACGTGGGCCATTCATCCACTCCCCAGCATCTGCCACAACGACGCGCCCACGCCGGTAATGCTCTCACCGGCGATCAGCCCCGCCGCTGCCGTGATCGCAAAGCGCTGCGTCACGCTCGGCCAGCGACAGCTCACCGCCCAGGTCATGATCGCCCCCAGGGCCATCATCAGCGACACCGACGCGGGCAACACAAACGCCAGTCCCAAGGCTGCCGCACTGGGCAGATAGCGGGCGCGATGGGTGGGTAATGTGCTGTCGAGTATGCCCAGCAGCACACCGAACAAGCTTGCAATGCCGATGGCCCAGCGGATGCTGGGGGACAGTGAATCCAAACCGTGGGTCAGGGTTTGCGCCACGGCTTTCCAGGTGGCGACGGCCGGGGCCGGCCATTGTTCGGTGAGCAGCATGGTTTGAGGGTCAGGGATCAGCGCCAGGTACGCGAACACGCCGACGATGCTGCCAACGAAAATCCCGAGGATCTGGGCGATCACTTGCTTGTGCGGCGTCGCGCCAATCGCTTTGCCCACCTTGAAGTCGTTCATCAGGTCCGTGCACTGCCCCGCCGAACCGCCGGCGGTGTTGGCGCTCATCAGGTTGATCGGCACCTGGCCCGGCGCAACGATGCCAAAGCTCAGCTGGGACAGTTGCCCGATGGCGCCAATCGGCGGAATACCGGTCGCACCCACCACCCGCGCCGCCACAGCGGCCAGGCAGATCGCCAAGGGAATGGTCAGCAGCGCCATCCCAAGGTTGATACCGAACAACAGCGCTTGCAGGCTCACCACCAGCGCGATCGCCAAGGCAAACCCCACGGCAGGCCCGGGCTTGGGAACCGCCCACGGCGTGCCGCCAGACGCCCGGGTCGAGCGATGCAATGCCCACAGGCGAATCGCCAGGGACGCCAAGGTGGAACACACCATCAGGCTCACCCCGGGCCACAGCAGCCATTCCACCAGCGCGGCAAATTGCGGACCGTTGCTGTCGGCGGGCAGGCTCACCAGGTCGTTGGCCAACAGCCACGGCCCCAGCCCGCCCCAGGCCAGCAAGGCACCGAGCAGCAGGGTCAGGCCTACGCGAATGCCGATAATGCCGCCGAACCCCAGCAACAGCAGCGAAGGGTCGGCGGTGAAGGTCAGGCGCTCCAACGCGGGGCTCGGCGACCAGCGCGGGAAGGCCCACATAAAGGTATCTACCCACTTGACCGATCCGGACAACAGCGCCGCGCCGAGCAGCACTTTCAAGCGCGTGGCGGCTTCGCGGCCATGGTTGTAGATGTGCAGCAGGGTTTCCAGGGTGGCCATGCCTTCGGGAAACTTCAGCGCCTTGTCATTGAGCAATGAAGGCCGCAGGTACCACGCGATCCAGACCCCCAGGAAACTCACCGAAAACACCCAGGCGATCATCGGCAGCGCCGCCAGCTGGTTGCCCGTGAGCAGGGTATAGGCCGGGATGGGCGCGACCAGCCCGCCGGAAATGATCGACGCCGCGGCAGAGGCCACGGTCTGGTTGATATTGCTCTCGTGCAGGGTCCACGGCAGGTGCTCGCCGGCACGCCGGGCCAGGCCCTGCCAGATGCCATAGCCGATCAGCAAGGCGATGATCGACATGTTGAACGACCAGCCGATCTTCAAGCCCGCGTACACGTTGGAAGGGGTCAGCAGGATACCCAGCACGATCCCGGTGATGACTGCCCGCAGGCTCAATTCGCGTTCTACGGGGACGGTTGCCGAGGTGGAGTGCATGCAGATTCCTTTCGAGAAAAGCCAGTGCCACCTCTTAAGTGAGCGCTGGAGAACTCGAAGGTTCACCTACCGTACACGGGACTGGTTCCAAATGTGGGAGGGGGCTTGCTCCCGATAGCAGTCTGTCAGTCAGCATTTTTGTTGCTGACCCACCGCTATCGGGAGCAAGCCCCCTCCCACATTGGTCCTCCTCACGCCTGGCTATTTGGCGAACGCATATTCCCCGCCCCGCTCCACCGCCTTGCGGTAAGCCGGGCGCGCCTGGAGCTTTTTGACCCACGCCGCCAGGTTCGGGTAAGCCTGCAATTTACCCTGGGCCTGGGCCACTTCACCGATAAAGCTCATCTGGATATCTGCGCCACTGAGTTCGTCGCCCATCAGGTACGGCGTGCGCCCCAGCACGTCATTCAGGTAGCCGAGGTAGTTGACCAGTTCCGATTCAATCCGTGGATGCAACGGTGCGCCCGCTTCACCCAGCCGCCCCACATAGAGGTTGAGCATCAACGGCAGCATGGCCGAGCCTTCGGCAAAATGCAGCCATTGCACATAGCTGTCGTAGGCGTCGGTGGCCGGGTCGGGTTGCAGTTGGCCGTTGCCGTGGCGGCGGATCAGGTAGTCGATGATTGCGGCAGATTCGATCAGCACGCGGGAACCGTCTTCGATCACCGGGGATTTGCCCAGGGGGTGAATGGCCTTGAGTTCAGGTGGCGCCAGGTTGGTCTTGGCGTCGCGCTGGTAGCGTTTGATGTCGTAGGGCAGGCCCAGTTCTTCAAGCACCCACAGGATACGTTGTGAGCGGGAATTGTTGAGGTGGTGAACAGTGATCATAGCGGGCAACACCTTGGGGGATTTAGGAGAAGACTACAGGGTAGCGGTGAAGTGCCGTGAATGTGGCTCAGGCGAGCAACTGATCGATCCACTTCACCTGCTGCACGATCTCCTGCACTTTCTGCTCGGGCACGGCCTGCCGCGCCTGTTCGAGGCTGGCCAGTGTCTTGCGTTTTTCGCGCACTATACGCTGCCACTTCGCCAGGAACTCCTCGCTACGCGCCTGCATTTGCAACGGGCCGAAGTACAGCTGCTCGGCGGTATAGGTGACCGCCTCGGCGCGTTCGGCGACGATGATTTCATAGTAGAAGCGGTTTTCCCGCAGCAGCTCCTCATGCAGGATCTGGTAGCCGTTCTCCATCAGCCATTGGCGCAGGGGTTGCTCGCCGCCGTTGGGTTGCAGGATCAGGCGTTCGCGGCCATTGAGGTGCGCCTTGCCGCTGTCGAGAATGTCGCGGATGGTCTCGCCGCCCATGCCGCACAGGCTGACGACAGTAATATCATCGCCCGCTTCGATTGCTGCCAAGCCATCAGCCAGGCGCACGGTGATGTGCTGCGCCAGGCCGTTATCGTTCACGGTACGGTTGGCTGCGTGAAACGGTGTAGCGGCCACTTCCCCCGCCACGGCCGCCGCAATAGCGCCTCGGTGCATCAAGGCCACCGGCAGGTAGGCGTGGTCCGAGCCGATATCGGCCAGGCGTGCGCCGGCTGGCACGTGCGCCGCCACACGCTCAAGGCGCATGGACAAGGTGTGTTGGTTCAACGGTGGTTCCTTATGAGTGCCCGGAAAATCGATCCCGGCTGTTGGTCAAGTGCAGCACCATGGCCGCCCGTGCGGCGTCCGGATCCTCGCGCTTGATGGCGTTGTAGATCGCCTCGTGCTCCAGGTTCGCCAACTGCCCCAGCTGGGCAAAGTCTGCGCCGCCGCGTTCGGCGTCCTTGACCTGGGTGCGCGGGATCATCGCACTGCCCAGGTGCAACATGATGTCGGTAAAAAAGGTATTGCCGGTGGCCTCGGCGATCAGCTGATGAAAGCGTTTGTCTTCCTCCACGCAACTGTCGTTGTTGGCCAGCGAGGCCTGGTAGTCGTCCAGCGCCTGGCGCATACGGGCCAGCTGCACGTCGCTCCTGCGCAGCGCGGCCAACGCCACGGCCTGCACCTCAAGGCCCAGGCGTAATTCGAGCATGTTGCGCACGCTGGCGACCGTGTCCACATGCAGGCGCAGGCCCGGCTGCGTGTGTTGCTCCAGCACAAAGGTGCCGATGCCGTGACGCGTCTCCACCAGCCCCGACGCCTGCAACTTGGACAAGGCTTCACGCACCACGGTGCGGCTCACTCCGTGCTCAAGCACGATGGTGGATTCAGACGGCAGTTTTTCACCGGGTTTGAGTTGCCCGAGCAGGATGCGCTGGGTCAGCGCCTCAACCACGCCCTGGGCCAGGTTGGTGGAGCGTTTACGCACAGGCGTTGGGCTTTCAATGGGCATGACTACAGGTCCGCAGGGTTGGGCAGGAGCAAGCTTATCACCCTGCCCGGAAGCACTGCCCTTTTGCTGCAAAAAACCTTTAACTTGTATGACAACACATCAAATGTTCACCAACTGCATTGCTGATCTGCTCAAAACACTCCAGACAAGCCCCGCTACGACAACCAATGAAAACGGTTAAATAACCGAACCAACTGGTCCGTCACAGTACTTATAAAAACAAATTCACTCCTCGGCGCATTGCGATTCACGGAAAATCACTTGTATGATGTCTGTCAACAAAACAGCCAAACCCGCATAAAAACAATCAGGGGGAAGTTTCAAATGGTGAGCCATTCAAGCCCAGCATCGGCCGTACCCGAAAGTGATTCAGTGCTCGCCCGCGCCGTGAGCAAAGTGAAGCGCCATGTGCTGCCACTGTTCGTGGTCATGTTCATCCTCAACTACATCGACCGGGTCAATATCGGCTTTGTGCGCACGCACATGGAGCATGACCTGGGGATCGGCGCAGCGGCCTACGGCTTCGGCGCCGGGCTGTTCTTCATCGGTTATGCGCTGTTCGAAGTGCCGTCCAACATGCTGCTGCAAAAGGTCGGCGCCCGTATCTGGCTGACCCGCATCATGTTCACCTGGGGCATCGTCGCCACGCTGATGGCGTTTATCCAGAACGAAACCCACTTCTACATCCTGCGTTTCTTGCTGGGCGTGGCGGAAGCCGGGTTCTTCCCCGGCGTGATCTATTACTTCACGCGTTGGTTGCCCGGCGTGGAGCGCGGCAAGGCCATCGCTATTTTCCTCAGTGGCTCGGCGGTGGCGTCGTTGATCTCCGGGCCGTTGTCGGGCGCGTTGTTGCAGATCGAAGGTTTTGGCTTGCACGGCTGGCAATGGATGTTCGGTATCGAGGGCCTGGCTTCGGTGGCACTGGGCTTTTTTGTGTGGTTCTGGCTGGACTCCAAGCCCCATGATGCCAAGTGGATGACCCGCGAAGAACAGGACGCCCTGGTTGACGCCATCGACCAGGAACAGCGCGAACGTGAAGCCCTGACCACGGTGAAACCGACCATCGGCAAGTTGCTCAAGGACCGCCAGATCCTGCTGTTCTGCGCTCTGTACTTCTGCATTCAACTGACGATCTATGCCGCCACCTTCTGGCTGCCGAGCATCATCAAGAAAATGGGCGACCTGAGTGATGTGCAGGTGGGTTTCTTCAACTCGATCCCCTGGCTGATCTCCATCATTGCCATGTACGCCTTTGCGTCGCTGTCGGGCAAGTTCAAGTTCCAGCAAGCCTGGGTCGCGGCGGCCCTGCTGATCGCGGCGGCCGGCATGTTCATGTCCACCACCGGCGGGCCGATATTCGCCTTCGTCGCGATCTGCTTTGCGGCCATCGGGTTCAAGTCCGCGTCGTCGCTGTTCTGGCCGATCCCCCAGGGCTACCTCGACGTGCGCATCGCCGCCGCCGTGATCGCACTGATCAACTCCATCGGCAACCTGGGCGGCTTTGTCGCGCCAACCACCTTCGGCTTTCTGGAACAAACCACCGGCTCGATCCAGGGCGGGCTGTATGGCCTGGCCGGCACCTCGGTGCTTGCGGCCATTCTGGTGTTTTTCGCCAAGACGTCGCCCTCTGTCGTGCAGACCTCACATAGCGCTGCCCCCTCAGGCGCCGCCATCAGCAAATCCCTTTGAGCGTATATAAGGACCTTGCCATGAATACCCCTGTAGTCACCCATTTCCAGGTCATCCCGGTCGCCGGCCACGACAGCATGTTGCTGAACCTCAGCGGTGCCCACGGCCCCTACTTCACGCGCAATATCGTCATCCTCAAGGACAGCAGCGGCAACACCGGCGTGGGCGAAGTGCCCGGCGGCGAGCGCATTCGTGAAACCCTTGAAGATGCACGCAGCCTGGTGATCGGTCAGCCGATTGGCCAGTACCAGCGCGTGCTTAACCAGATGCGCAGCACCTTCGCATCGCGGGACGCCGCCGGGCGCGGCCTGCAAACCTTCGACCTGCGCATTACCATTCACGCCGTCACTGCTATGGAGGCCGCTCTGCTCGACCTGCTGGGCCAGTTCCTCGAAGTGCCGGTGGCCGCCTTGCTTGGCGAAGGCCAGCAACGCGACGCGGTGAAGATGCTCGGCTACCTGTTCTATGTGGGGGATCGCAACGCCACCGACCTGGCTTACCGCAACGAGGCCGACGCCGATGATGAGTGGTTCCGCCTGCGTCATGAAAAAGCTCTGACCGCCGACGCGGTGGTGCGCCTGGCCGAAGCGGCCAAGGCCAAATATGGTTTCAACGATTTCAAGCTCAAGGGCGGCGTATTGAGTGGCGACGCCGAAATAGAAGCCGTCACCGCGCTGGCCGAACGCTTTCCCGACGCGCGCATCACCCTTGACCCAAACGGTGCCTGGTCGTTGAAAGAAGCCATCCGCCTGTGCCGCGACCAGCATCATGTGCTGGCCTACGCCGAAGACCCCTGCGGCGCAGAAAACGGCTACTCGGGCCGCGAAGTCATGGCCGAATTCCGCCGCGCCACGGGCCTTAAAACCGCTACCAACATGATCGCCACCGACTGGCGTGAAATGGGCCACGCCATCCAGCTGCAATCAGTGGACATCCCCCTCGCCGACCCGCACTTCTGGACAATGCAAGGCTCGGTGCGCGTCGCACAAATGTGCAACGAGTGGGGCCTGACCTGGGGCTCGCACTCCAACAACCACTTCGATATTTCCCTGGCGATGTTCACCCAGGTGGCTGCGGCCGCCCCGGGTGAGATCACCGCCATCGACACCCACTGGATCTGGCAGGACGGCCAGCGCCTGACCAGCGAACCGCTGAAGATTGAAGGGGGTTACGTAAAGGTGCCGGCCAAGCCGGGCCTGGGTGTGGATATCGATATGGACGCGGTGGCCAAGGCTCATGAACTGTACAAAGGCATGGGCCTTGGGGCACGAGATGACAGTGTGGCGATGCAGTTCTTGATTCCGGGTTGGGGCTTTGATAACAAGCGGCCTTGCTTGGTGCGGTGAATCGGCTTTAGGAGCGCTCAGCGCAATTTGAGCGTGACGCAAAAAATCCGATGCCCAAACAGGCATCGGATTTTAGTCAGATCAGAAGCTTAGCTGTTTGACCTCTGGCACGTCTGCCAGAGGTCTCTTTGCGCTATTGCTGACTGGCGACCTCCAGACCCGCTGCGTCCTGCTCCAGGCCAGAAAGAGCAGTGCCATTGATCAGCGGACCATAACGGCGGCTGAATTCCCAGTTGTAGGGCACGTGGTCTTTGCTGATCCCGTTGTCCCAATTCACCGACCAGGTCATCAGGCCCTTGATCGACAATCCTTTGTCGTACAAACGCTTGAAAGCATGGGTCACAGCTGCTGGGTTGGTCACATAACCGGTGGCAGCCGCATCGACGTTCGCAGGCAGGCCAATCACGAACTTGTCTGCCGGGATTTTGGTAAACCCGCGCGTTCCGCTCACCAGGCTTTCGGTCAGGTAAAACAGGAAGTCCTCCTTCATCGCGTCGTTGTTCTGGGCAATCCAGGCACCGTTGCCGTTGTTGACCTCCTGCACCCAGATCCCGTCGCCACCCTGGTTGTAATACTGTGGGGCGATGAAGTCGTAATAGCCTTCCAGCGCCTGGATGTACCCGACGTATTTGCCGGCGGTGGTGAGGTAGGGAAACTCCGGCGCCATGCTGATAATGAAGTGTTTGCCTTGACCGGCGTAGTGGTCCTTGACCAATTTCAACGCGGCGGGCAGGACAGTCTTGTTGTCGGCGAAATCAATCGCGCTCTGTTCAAGATCGATATCCAGGCCATCAAAGCCATAGGTTTCCACCAGGCGGATAATCTCGTTGGCCAGTGGCTGTTCGTTGCCTTTATGCAGTTCGATGTGTGCATCGGCGCCGCCAAGGGAAATCAGCACCGCCCTGCCCTGGCTGTTCAGCACGCCCACCTGGCGACGGAACTCGGCGTCGGACAGGTTGTACGGTTTGAAGGTCGGGATACCGTTGCCCTTCATGAAGGCCACGGCCACCACGTTGTAATCCCTTGGTACGTCCGCCAGGCTCATATTGGCGAACTGGCCACGCTGGTAGCCATCGCTCGGGCCGGCAGGCCAGTTGTGCCAGAAGCCCATGAGGATCTTTTTGCCGGCAATGCTCGGCATCAGCGAAGCGGCGTCGTTGAGCGGCGATTGCAGTGAGGTAAAGTCAATATTTGACATGTTCTAATCCTTCAGAACGTGTGGGTTTAACGGCGCGGGCTTATTTGAAGTCCACGTCGAAGGCTTGATAGAAGGCGTTGCCGGTGTTGGCGACGATCCACATCAATACGATCACATGCTGGCCCTTTTTGTTGGCCGGCAGTTTCACTTCATGATTGACCTTGGCCTTCAGTTCGCCTGCATGGCTGTAGTACGGCACCTGGGTATAGAAGTCTTCAGCGAACGGCTGGGTTTCCAGTTGTGCGCGGGTGATGCGTTGTTTCGGATCCCAGCCATCCTTGGTGATCAGCCAGCGATAGCCACGGGTGGTGTGCGGCGCGGTGTATGCCCAGGTGACCTTGAAGGTCTGACCCGGCTCGACATTGAGCAACGGCCAGGTGAAGGCGCGGCCGAGTTTCTTGGCCATTTCCTCGTGGGTGAAGTTGACGCAGTCACGCGCATCGGTCTTGCCACCGCTGAGGATGAAGCCGTCGGCTGGTGGAGTGACGCTGTCACTGTCGGTTTGATAAGGCGCCGGGAACGGACCGGCCATCAGTGCCGGGAAGTTTTTGCCGCCTTCCATTTCATTGACCTGCCAGGTCTCCAGCAGGCCCAGATCCACGGCGACTGCACCACGGCTGGAAGGGGATGTGACACGACCATGGCGAAGCGGTGTCTGGGTTTGTGGTTTGTTCATTTTGTGACTCCATTGATTTGATTAAGAACTCTCCTTTCTTGAAGGAGAGGACCTCAACCTAACGGAGTCGCTTTTTTTTGCCACTGGCCCATTTTTCACTCATTTTCGTTTCATGAGCGCGCCGACTCGAAAATACTGGATATATAACCAGTGTTATGGGAATAACCTTACGCTGCTAGAGGTGGATTTCCTACAAGACCAGGCGCACATCAACTCAGCTTCTTTCGTAAATCGCATCATCCCTTCGTAAGAGATAGCCCTCTGTGGACAAAAAGGGACGTCTCTATTTTCAATCAAATAAACCGTCCCCCTTTTGGGTCCATCAGGTTTTGCCGGTGACGGCCGTTTTTTTAATTGTGGTCGCGGCAATCGGTTGCACCGTCAGTTCCACCCCCAATGCCAACATCAGCTTCTGGACCGTCTCATAACGCGTCTTTGAGCCGCCTTTCAGGGTTTTATACAAGCTCTCCCGATTCACCCCCGCCGCTTCGGCAACCTTGTTCACACCCTGGGCCTTGGCAACCTCGGCCAGCGCTTTCATAAGGACTTGCGGATCATGGCACGCCATGCTTTGCGCAAGATAAGCGCTGATGGCTTGCGGGCTATCGAGAAAGCGAGAAGCCTCATAGGCGCTGGTGCCGGATGTATCCAGCTCGAGGATCGGCATGTCCTCTGGTTTGAATGTTGACTGACTCATGTCATTGACCTCTCAGGGCATCGAGAATCTTTTGTCCGCCTGTAGCCTACTGGCTACATCTTGCATATGCCATTGCTTTTTTAATACCAGCAACACACATCCAATGTGGGAGGGGGCTTGCTCCCGATTGCGGTGTATCTGTCACTGAAAGGTTGGCTGACCTACCGCTATCGGGAGCAAGCCCCCTCCCACATTTTGCGCTGCGTTGTTGTCGAGGCAGCATTTTGCCGCACCACCGGGAACGTCGCCTTCGGGGTATCGAAGTAACGATGACGGCACCCTGTAGACATGTCCTACAGCAAGCTTCACCACCTTGCTCCATTGCCTACAGTTGCGTCAGAATCCGCCGGCTTGTGCGCTTGGGTGGGCGTCTCTAAGGTGGCTCGGTCGCTGACAACTCAGTGATCGGGTTTAGTAGCCCGAGGGTCAATTACACTTAGTGCATGAGCTTCATCTATCAGACGTTCCTGTCTGTGCCTGATGGTGGCTGTGCGTAGGGCACCTTCGGGTGCGCCGGCTTTGTGTAATTCCCCGGTCTACTAACCTGCGTACAGCTGCCACCCTTTCGTTTAGTAGCGAAACGGTGTCGGCCCCACTCAGGAATTACGCATATGTACAAAATCACGCCTAACCCTCCAAACGATCCAAACCTCAAGCTTGATCAGGCATCCCTTAACACCCACGCCGAACCACCTCCCTCACCGCTGTTCAACGTTGCCGACGACGCCAGCAACGAAATGCTCATCGCCAACAGCTACGAAACCTTTTCCTCGGTGACAGCGTTATTGCTTGACCTGTCGGATGAACTGTCAGGCAAACAGCGCGATGTCGCGCTGGCGATTCATCAGCTGAGTGAATTGGGGGTTTTGTTGGTGGACAAATTGATGGCGAGGGAAAGTGCTTCAACGGTTAGCTAGTCTTGCAGCCACCCGATAGACCGCCGCGTCGTCATGATCGACTTAACGACGACTCGGCAGCACCTTTGCGCCGGTCAGGCCTTCGGGGCCTGGCGGGCGCTCTTTCTCTTGGAAGACGCTGGAGCCACCCCTTCCTCGCGCAGACGATTAATCAGCAGCTGCGCATTCTGCACATGCCACACCCTCGGGTTTACCTTCGAAAACCATTGACCTTAAAGTTGGCTTTAAACCTAAGTCAGTGGGTGGCCAAGGCGTGTGATTGCACCCCTCCTCATGGTTTTGGATTTTTCATCAATTTTAATAAATACCCAGGCCAGCGCCATCGCGGGGTGGACTGATCGGGGGTGCCTGCAAGGATGTCTACCAGTGAGCGCGTCTTCAAAGGGTCGGCTACGGCCTCACCGACGACGCTGTGCGGCTGCCTGTCGTCGACTGAAGGCGCAGCCGCCCGACGCGGTTTTCCGGTGGCCGGATCCATGGTGTAACCCGCGGCCTTACCTTTTTCGGTGATGGTCCAGATGCCATCGGTGTTGATAAGCACGGGCTCATCAAATGTGAGCGTTACCTCTTCGGCTACTGTGACCACCATATTGTCGTTGATACTTATCGGTGTATAAGTCGCGAACTCCCTGCCCAGCAAAGCTTGCGTGGCACCTGCACTGGAAAATTTCAGCACCATCTGCTCAAGAAAAGCGATGCTGCCCATATTGCTCAGCGCACCGAAGTCCGGGTTCAGGACATGACGCAAAAAACCCTGTTCGAGGCGGGTAGAGTCAATGGCCGAGCCGTTCAGAATGCGTGATGCCGCAGCTACATCATGCTCCTTGAAGTTGAACGTCACCCGGCGCCCCTCCTGGTTGTAGCCATTGTTACCGCTCAAGAGCTGGCGACCATTGTCGTGATGGCGGTAGTTGCCGAGGTCGTAGGCCAGCATGTCGACATATGCCAAGTCGGCTCCTTGCTCCTGCGCATAGGCGTACATGTCCGACAACAGGCTGCGATCATCACGAGTCAGGAAGTCGTAACTGCTTTGGGCCATATTGCTAGAGGTCAGGGTGCCTTCGGCCACCGCAGGTTCATACCCCAGGAAGAGCCGAGAAATCATGAGTTCACGCCCAATGGCGGAACCTGAAGAGGCGCTGACCCGCTGTTCATTCAGGCGAACCTCCTGCCAGGCTGCGCGCCGTTCGTTGACGGTGAACGTACCGCTTTCGTCGCGAGCAATCAGCGTCAATTGATCGACCGCGAGTCCTTTGAAAGGGTTACTGGCCAAACCGTTGGCAAAGGCGGTGGCTTGCTTGGCGCGCTCAAGCAATTCCAGAACGTGAGTATCGGGAACCTCAGCATCATGCTGAGCTTTGTCAGCGAAATATCTTTCGTCGCTGATCGCATCGAGCGGGTTGGAGAGGTTGTTGCCTGGGTCTTCTTGACGCATGCCGGCGTCATGGTTGGCAGCGTCACTTAGTTGCCTCGCCAGGATCGATAAGGTGTTGTCAGCATCGGCTTCAACAACGGCAGGCGCGCCGATAGGGTCTCGAAGAGGCAACACCGAGGCTGGGCTCAAGTCACGGACAACAGGACCAAATGATGCACCTATAAGCTCCATAATCATCACCCTTTAATTAAAGGTCAGTGTCGACACATCCAATAGGATTCACGCTCCAACACTGCATGATTTACAGCTTCAAGTAAGCCAGCTACTTCCTAAAAACGTGAAGTCCGCATCTGTAATACCAAGCAGTAGGACTCTGTCAGCCACTTCGTAGTCCCGCCTCCCCTCTACCTGAACCGACCGTTTCGGGTCATGCTGCGCCCTCCCTTTCAAGGACGAAAAAAGCATGAAAGCCCCCCTCGCCGCTCTGCTGCTGATGTGCCTGAGCGCTCCCGCATTCGCCAGCGACAGCCCCGTCGGCTTTCAAACCACCACCCTGCCAGACACCCACAACAACCGCCCGCTGGAAATGGCTGTGTGGTACCCCGCCACCACCAATGCCAACCCCAGGCTGATCGCCGACAATGTGGTGTTCATCGGCGTGCTGGCCGTTCCGGATGCGGCGCCGACGCCCGGCAAGCATCCTTTGGTGGTGCTCTCCCACGGCTACGGTGGCAATTGGGGCAAACAGGCGTGGCTGGCCAGTGCTCTGGCCCGGCAGGGTTATATCGTGGCAGCGGTCAACCACCCGGGCACTACCAGCCAGGATCGCAGCGCGCAGGCGGCTGCGCAGTTATGGCAACGGCCGAGGGATTTGAGTCGGGCCATTGATGCGTTGCTGGCGCAGCCGGCGCCATTCGGTGCGGTGGATAGCGACCGGATCGCGGTGGTGGGGCATTCCCTGGGGGGCTGGACGGTGATGGAGACGGCCGGTGCGCGTTTTGACCCGGCGCTGTTTGCCCGGGACTGCAGCGCCCATCCGACGCTGGTCGCGTGTACCGCCTACCGCGAGATGAATCCTGAGGGCACTGCGAACGGGAAGGAGCAATTGGCCGCGGACTTGAGCGACAAACGCGTCAGCGCCGTGGTGTCTTTGGACCTGGGCCTGTCGCGCGGGTTTACCGATGCAAGCCTGGCGGCGCTTCCGGTGCGGGCCTTGGTGATCGCCGCCGGTGTGCCGTCAGCGGATTTGCCGGCGCAGATGGAATCGGCCGACATGGCCAAGCGGTTGCCAAAAGCCTCGACGCAGTACGTGGAGATCCGCGACGCCAGCCATTTCAGTTTTATGTCCCAATGCAAACCGGGCGCGGCGGCGATACTCGACGCCGATGTGCCCGGCGATGGCATTATTTGCCAGGACGGCAAGGATGCGCGGCCACGCCCGGTGATCCAGCAGCAGGTGATCACGTTGATCAGCGAGTTCCTGGCACGCTGAACCATTAATCCAGGACCACGGCGATGAATAGCGGCAAAAAAGACACCTTCGCCTATCAAGCGGTGTACCGCTACCTCATCGAGCTGATCGAGGCCTGCCCTGCCGACGGCGAACGCAAATTGCCGTCCCTGCGCCAACTGGCCCTGTGCCTGGGCGTGTCGGTGTCGACCACCAAGTACGCGTATGCATTGCTTGAGGAACAAGGGCGGATCCAGGCCAGGCCCAAGCTCGGTTTTTTCATCGTCCCAGGCTTGGCTGCCACCATCAACCCAAGCTCATCTCCCCTGCTCGACCAGGTCTTCGCCAACGCACGCCAACCCGGCATGCTGGCCCTGAGCAGCGACGCGCCGGCGATGCTGCTGTCGCTGGAGCAGCCTTTGTTGATGCTGGAACGTGAACTGACCCGGCAGTACCCGCGCTCGCTGGCACCACTGTATCTGCCAATGGGCGAGCCCGAGTTGCGCGCGGCCTTGGCCGAACGCTATAGCCGCTCTACTGACCATTACTGGCAAGCCGACCAGGTGTATATCGGCTCGGATTTGCAAAGCGTGTTAGAGGTCTCGCTCAATGCCTTGGAACTGGCCGGCACACTCGCGTTGGTGGAGTCACCCTGTTCGTGGGCGATCCTGCGGCAATTGCAGGCGGCGAAAATCCGTGTGATCGAGATGCCCCTCGGCGCAGATGGGCGTTTTGACCTGGACGCTCTGAACACGCTGCTCAAGCGTGAGCCGATCCGCCTGGCGGTGCTGTCATCGACGGTGAATATGCCACAGGGCGGTGTGATGCCCGCGCAGGATAAACAGCAGATTTGCCAGTGGTTGGCCGAGCGGGATATCTGGCTGTTCGAAAACGACACCTACGGCGAGCTGTACTTTGGCCCGCAACCGGCGCGTTATCGCGACTACGCCGCCCCGCACAAACTGCTGGTGTTTTCGACCTTCGACAAAGTCATCGGCTCGGAAGCACCCTACGGCTATGTGCTGTGTCGCGGTGCTGGGGCGCCGTTGCAGCAGCTGTTCCTGGAGCGCGGCTTTCGCCTCTCGCCGATCCGTCAGAAAGCCATCGCCAAGCTGTTTGCGTCCAAGCGTATCGACGCCCATCTGAAGGCGTTGCGCGCACGGTTACTGGCGCGCATGACGCAGCTCAAAGCCCTGCTGTTAACCCACGGCAATGGCCAATGGCAGGTGGTCGAACCCCATGGCGGCGCAAGCTTCTGGCTCCGGGCCAGCCGCCCGGTGGATATGCGCCAGGTGTTCGCGCACTTGCTAAGCCAGCGCATCGTCATCGCCCCCGGCGAACTGTTCAGCCAGCAAGGCGCCTGGCCAGATCACCTGCGCCTGAGCTACACACTCGACTGGAGCAAGGACATTGCCCAGGCCGTCCAACTACTGGCCCAGGCGCTGCGTCAAAGCCCGTAGCAGTGCCGGTCTTCGGGAAAACGACCCTGGCGCACATCGTCGGCGAAACGCTCGCAGGCATCGCGAATCACCGCCCCCACATCAGCGTATTGCTTGACGAAGCGCGGCATCGAGCCGCCGCCCAGGCCCAGCACATCCTCGGTGACCAACACCTGGCCGTCACACGCAGGCGATGCGCCGATGCCGATGGTGGGTTTGCTTGAGTCCAGGGTGATCTGCCGGGCCACACCTTCGGCCACCCCTTCCAGCAGCAGACTGAAGGCCCCCGCTTCCAGGTTGGCGCGAGCATCGGCGACAATCACCGCAGCGGTTTCAGCGCTCAGGCCCTGAGCCTTGAACCCGCCCATGACGTTGACGAATTGCGGCATCAGCCCCACGTGGGCCATCACCGGTACACCTCGTGCAACCAGGAACTCCACGGTGCCGGCCAGGGCCTGATTGGCCTCCAGCTTGACCGCATCGCAACCGGTACGCGCCAATACTTGGGCACAGTTGCGAAAAGCCTGCTCATACGACTCCTGGTAACTGCCAAACGGCATGTCGGCGATCACACAGGCCAAGCGCGTACTGTCGACCACCGCACGGGTGTGGCCGATGATTTCTTCCAGTTGCATGCTCAGGGTCGACGCCCGGCCATAGCCGACCATGGCGGTGGAGTCACCGACCAGGATGAAGTCGACGATCGGATCGATCAGCTTGGCGATAGCGCTGGAGTAGGCGGTCAGGGAGACGATTTTCTGCTGCCCCTTCATGGCGACCAATTGAGGGACAGTCATGCGTTTGGTACGGGTGTGAATGCTCATCGGGGCTTTTCCGTTTGCGCTGGATACTCGGCCCGATTATTGGCGAAACGAAGGACGATTCAATGCACAGATCAGCGCTAAAAAGCGACCCAGCGCCCGGTCACACTTGCTGAAACTGGTATCATCCGCGCCTTTCCCTCTCAGGCTCCGCGACATGAACCGCCAGAAAAAACTCCAGCAGCTCTTCAAGGCCAAAGCCAAAAAGGCCAGCGCCAAACTGGCGCCCAAAAGCAAAGACAAATACATCAGCAAGGCCGACCGTTTGAAGCTGGAAACCGAAGCTGGCCAGGACCCGGTTACGTCCCCCGAGACACCTGCTGAGTAAGACGCATGGCTGAAGGGGTGGCCGCTTCATACTTGCCCCAGATGCGCCGCAGATGCCGCGCCGAACCAAAGCCTGCGCGCTCGGCGACGGTTTCAATGCCCAGGTCCGACTCGGCCAGCAGTTCACGGGCCACAGCCAGGCGCAGGCGGTGCAGGTAGTCCAGCGGGCTGATACCGACATGCTCCTGGAACAAGCGCCCCAGGTGGCGGCTGCCGGTACAGGCCAGGGCCGCCATGCGGGTCACGGTCCAGGCTTCACAGGGGGCTGCGGCGATGGCGTCCTGCACCCGATGCACCGCCGGGTGCAGGTGATTACGCCCGGTTATCCACGGCGACAACTGCGGGTCGCTGCCGCTGCGGCGCAGGTACACCACCATGTCCCGCGCTACCGCGCACGCCAGCCGTGGCCCGGCCAGCTCGGCGACCAGGTGCAGCATCAGGTCGATACCGGCCGTGACACCGGCGCTGCAACTGACCGGGCCATCGGTCACGTACAAGCGGTTTTCCAGGACGCGAGCCTTGGGCGCCATGGCTTGCAAGGTGGCGCACAACGAGTGGTGCGTGGTGCATTGGCGGCCATCCAGCAATCCGGCGCTGGCGGCACTCAACGCGCCGGCGCATACGCAGATAAGGCGTTCAGCCGAGGGTGCGAAGACGTTTTGCAACCAGTGGGTCAGCCGCTTGCTGGCCGAGTCGAACGCCTGCTGGTGCGTCTTGCTGACCTTCATCGTGGAGCCCACCAAGACCACCAGGGTGCCGGGGGCCAAGGTCGGTGGCAGTGGCGCCAGCCCCGTCAGCGGCAACCCGATGGAGGTGTGCAGCGTTGCCACCGGGCTGACGTACTGCAAGTCGAAATCCACCGCCGCCGGGTCATCGACCTGGGCGGCCAGGCGCAGCACTTCGGCAGGCCCGGCCAGGTCGAGCATCAGTACGTTTGGCAACAGCACAAACAGCACCGGCACACTCATCGATTCACTCCGCCAGGGCCTGGGCGACCGTCACGATGCGGGCGAAGCGGTCATCGAGGACCAGCTCCGTGCGTTCGCGAATCTCGGCCGGCGTATAGACCCGGCCGCTACGCGCGTGGGTCATCGGGAAGGTCAGCGTCGCCTCGCTGACAAAATCCACCGTGAAGCCGCTGTCGCAAGCCTGCCGCGTGGTGGTCTCGCAGCATTGCTCGGTGCGGATGCCGCTGATGATCAGCGTGGTAACGCCCATCTCTACCAGACGAGCGGCCAGTGGCGTGCCGGCCAAGGCACTGTGGTAGCGCTTGTGGATGACCAACTGCGGATTGATCGACAGCTCGCTCAGTGCCCTGACGTTGCCCGATTGCATGGAGAAATGCCCCTGGTCTTCAACATGGAAGACTTGTACCACCGGGATGCCCCGCTGAACACAACCGTCGATGAGGGCCTGCTGTTTTTCCAGATAGTCGGGCAGGTCATTTTCGGACCAATAGGTTGAATGACGGAACGAGTGCTGGGCGTCGATCACGATCAGGGCTTTACGGCTCATGGACAGTCCTTTTGGCTTGCATCAGTGGGTGAACGATGCAAGCCATGGTAAGGACAACCCACAGCGCACGACAGGCGCAAGGCAGACTACTTCAGGACGGATTCGGACATGTCATCGGACACACCATGGCACAACGGCTGCCGGGTTCGAAGCCATGGGCGTATTCATCTGCCAGGATCGTTTCCAGACGCGGATCACTGTGAGTAGCGAAGCCCAGGCGCCGGTAGAACGGTGCATTCCACGGTACATGCACAAAGGTGGTCAGGGTCACTGCATGCAGTTGCTGGGCGCGGGCGTGGTTCATCGCCGTTTCCACCAGCCTGCGCCCCCAGCCCTGGCCTTGCAGCGGCCGGGCCACGGACACTTCATGGATATGCAGATCGTCGCCAAAGCGTTCTGCGCTGAGGAAACCCTGGGGTTGGTCGTGGTGATCAACCACCACCCAACAGGTCGATAGCGCGATCCACTGCCGATGGCACTCGACGCCAATCGACGCGGCATCCGCCAGCCAGGCCAGCCCTTCGATTGCGCGAAACGCCTGGGCCGCGCACTGCTCGATGGCGGGCAATAAACCGGCGTCTTGCGTGCGCGCCAGGCGAATGTGGGCGGACTGCTCAGCAACCACTCAAGGCCACCTGGGGCCGTTCGCCGGTAAAGAAGAAGGGCCGCAGGCGCACGCCCACGCCGTTGCCGATAAAGGCCGCCACCAGCCACACCCAGCCATGCAGGCTGCCCGAGGCGATGCCACTGAAATAGGCGCCGATATTACAGCCATAGGCCAGGCGCGAACCGTAGCCGAGCAGCAGGCCGCCGATCACGGCGGCGATCAACGAGCGTGCCGGAATATTCAGGCTGGGAGCGAAACGCCCGGCCAAGCCAGCGGCCAGCAGCGCGCCAAGGACAATGCCGATATCCATGACGCTGGTGATGTCTTCCCAGACCGGCGCGGCCAGGGCCTTGGCATTGCCCGGCATCTGCCAGAACGCCCAACTCGCCACATCCACACCCAGCCCGCTCGCCACTTTGGCGCCCCACAGCGCGAACGCCGAGGTGATGCCCCACGGCCGCCCAGCCAGAGCCAGGGTGGCGTAGTTGAGCAGCGCCAGGCCAATCGCGCCCCACACCAGCGGCCAGGGCCCACGCAGAAAACGACGCAGCCCTTGATGCTCGCTGTGCACGCCTTGTTCAAGCTGGCCGTGACGGCGCTTTTCCAGGCGCACGGTCACCACCGCAATCAGCGCGAACACCGCCAGGCTCAGGACCAGCGCCGGCAGCACACCGAAACTGTTGACGATGGAAACCGCCGGGAACGACGGCAACGCAAACCACCAGTCGACGTGGTGGGTGGCGATCAACGAGCCACAGATAAAGAACAGCAGCGTCACCAACATGCGCGCATTACCGCCGCCCACGGTGAACAAGGTGCCCGATGCACAGCCGCCACCCAGTTGCATGCCGATCCCGAAGATAAACGCCCCGAACACCACCGACACACCGGCCGGCGCCACCAGCCCCACGACCGGCTGGCCGAACAAAGTGCCCGCACCCAGTGCCGGGAAAAACAGCAGCACCGCCACCGCCAGCATCACCATCTGCGCACGCAAGCCGGCGCCACGCCGATCATTGATAAACACGCGCCAGGCCGAGGTAAAACCGAAGGCAGCGTGGTAGAGCGTCAGGCCCAGCGCGGCGCCGACCACCAGCAACAACACTTGGCGTGCGCCAACGGTGTTTTGCAGGAACAGGGCGCCCGCCACCAGGATGATAAAGGCTATCAGTGGCGCGGCAGGCTTGCGTGCAGGCGCCAGGGAAAGGGAGGTGCTCATGGGGATCTCGATGGGTTGGAAGGAGGCCAGTATAGCCCCAGACGGAATTTGATCAGGCGCAGGCATTGCCCAGAGGCTCATCGTTTGAACCACCGCCTTCGCAGCCTCGCTAAAGCTCGACAGCTCCCACAGGGATTAGCGGTGCTGAGTTGATCTCGATTGGCAGGGCCATTGCGACAAACACAACTCCCGACAACAGCACCGCCCTAATGTGGGAGCTGTCGAGCCCCAGCGAGGCTGCGAAGGCGGCAGCACAGTCAACATCTTCATCGCCAGAACCATCGCTATCGCAGCCTCGCCAAAGCTCGACAGCTCCCACAGGGGATTGGCAGTGCTGGGGTGATCTCGGTTGGCAGGGCCATTGCGACAAACACAACTCCCGACAACAGCACCGCCCTAATGTGGGAGCTGTCGAGCCCCAGCGAGGCTGCGAAGGCGGCAGCACAGTCAACATCTTCATCGCCAGAACCATCGCTATCGCAGCCTCGCCAAAGCTCGACAGCTCCCACAGGAGATTGGCAGTGCTGGGGTGATCTCGGTTGGCAGGGCCATTGCGACAAACACAACTCCCGACAACAGCACCGCCCTAATGTGGGAGCTGTCGAGCCCCAGCGAGGCTGCGAAGGCGGCGGCACAGTCAACATCTTCATCGCCTGAACCATCGCTATCGCAGCCTCGCCAAAGCTCGACAGCTCCCACAGGGGGATGAGGAGGAATGACTAACGCTGGCTGATCGATCTCCACGCCGCTTCAGCCAGCAGCTCACGGTACTCGAAGGGACTCTTTTTGACCTTCGCCGACAGCCACGCACGCGAATAGCTTTCCGCCGCGCCAATGATCAACGAAGGAATAAGTTCTGCGGGCAAATGGCTGAAGTGTTCCTTGCGCCCTTCCCCGCCCATCCACTCCTTCAACTGCTGGTTGCGCTGCTTGTTGCGCGCAATCAACTCGTCCTTGAACGGGCCGTTGGACACGGCAAAACGGCTTTGGAAAACAAACCGCGCCCAGTCCGGCTGGGCGGTGACCCACTCAACGTAGCTGTACACCAGGCCAACCACACCGGCGTGGGCCGTATCCGCCGCTTGCAGGTAGTGGTCACGCAGGCTGGCCTGGTCTTCCAGCGCAGCAAAGAACAGCGCGGCGACCAGCCCTTCCTTGTTGCCGAAGTGGTGATAGATAGCGCCCACGCTGGTGTCGCAGCGCGCACGGATGGTCTCGATGTTGGTCGCCTCGATGCCTGCCTCGTTAAAACAGGCCAGCGCCTCACGCAGGATGGTGCGCTTGAGGTCGCTGCGCCTGCCGGGGAAGGTGCGCTCGATGAGATCGATGGAGTGCATGGGGGGAACGCCAAATCAAAACAGTTTATAGGCTGAGCGACCGCCAGAGAAAGCTCGGGTTGACAGGCATGGAATCTACAGAATATTGTTCTGTTACGGAATATTATTCCGTAATCAAACCTTGAGGATATTCGTATGAGCCAAGCACTGAGCATGTTCAATAGCGTAGGCCCTGCCGCATTCAGTAACCTGGCGTGCCAGATGGCACCCTACTTCAGCACCATCACTCCCGAGATCGCGGAACTCAAGCCCAACCATGCAGTGGTCACCGTGCCGTTTCGCAAGGAAATCACCAACCACCTGGCTTCGGTGCATGCCATTGCGCTGTGCAACGCCGCCGAACTGGCCGGTGGCATGATGACCGATGCATCGATCCCCGCTGGCGCACGCTGGATTCCCAAGGGCATGAGCGTGGAATACCTGGCCAAGGCGAAAACCGATATCCGCGCCGTCGCCGATGGCAGCGCTATCGATTGGCAGACCGCGGGCGACAAGATCGTGCCGGTAGAGATCTTCGATGCAGGCGGCGTCAAGGTATTCACTGCCCACATCACCATGAATGTGAAGCTCGCTTAGAACCTCAGCCGTTACAGGCGGTATCAGCGACACGGCATCTGCAAGGCGTGACTGAACGCGTGGATGTGGTCGACGATGCGCTGCGAAGCGGTGCGGATTGCGGTGGTGGTATTGCCGGCGATATGCGGCGTCAATTGCGCACCGGCAATGCCCGCCAAAGGCGAGCTGAAACGGTCTTTTTCCAGGGCGAAGGTGTCAATGGCGACCGCCTTGATATGCCGGGGAAACCGGGTCATGAAGGCGGCCAGTTGCTGCTCGTCGACGATGCCACCGCGAGCGGTATTGATCAGTATCGAACCCTGGCGCATCCGCTTGAACTCGGCGCTGCCGAATAAGCCGCGAGTGTGCGGGGTGAGCGGCACATGGATCGAAACGATATTGGCCTCATCCAGCAACTGTTCCAGGGTTTGCCTGCGTTGCAGCCCGAGGCGGCGCGCCTCCTGCTCGGTAAAGCGCTCGGACCCGGTGGCAATCACCTTGATCCCCAAGGCGCTGGCTTTGCACGCCACCTGCTGGGCAATGCTGCCGGTGCCCACCAGCCCGAGGGTGAGTTCGGCGTATTCAGCAGCAGGCGCCAAGGTGCCTTTTGACCAGTGGCCTTGGTGGGTTTGCGCGTTGTAGTGGTCCAGATCCCGAGACAGAAACAACGCCTGGGCCAACACGTATTCAGCGACAGCGGTCGCGTTGGAACCCGGCGTATGCAGAACCGTCACTCCCGCCTGCTCGCAAGCCTGTCGGTCGATATGGTTGAGGCCGGTCCCGGCCTGAGCGATGGCGCGCAGCGGTGTGGGCAACCCGGGTGAGCTGGCGGCGCGAATCAGTTCGCCGCCCAGCGGAATATTCAAGCGCGTCTTGAACACGCTGTAACCCCCAGCCTGATCCACCGCGGCGATAAAACCCCGCTCATCATGGCCGTTGATATCGGCATACCCGATGCGTGCGCCGTAGCGCTGCTGGATGCTGTGTTTATCGGTGAAATAATAGAGGCTAAGGACGACCGCCAAGCCCAGTTCAAGGAATCGATCGATTTCCTCATAGAGCAGCGGCGGGTCGGGCGCGTCGAGTATCAGAGTGGTGAATGCCATGGGTTGATCCTTTTGAAGGCACCGCTAACTCAAACAATGGTTGCTTGATTGCCGCTTCGAAGACCGCATTGCCCAAGGTCGCCGCCCGCTTCGACCAATAAAGCATGGGCCTGATTTTTCGGTAAAAGACCTGTTTGGAATAAAACGAACGGGAAAAAATCATCGGCCCGTCAAAAAAAACACGCATGTGCTCCAAGGCCATAATCGAGGCGCTTAACTTTTTGATTAATCAGGGCTAAATAAAATCGTTCGAAAACGTCTTACTCAAAGGAAAATCTCGGCACCCATTGCGTGCGAGAGAAACCTGAAAAAATCTTCATAACCCTTGAACGTCAGCCAAATGAATAGGCGAAGCGCTTGCGAGTCCTGTCCATCGGCATATTCAGGAACATACGCCCCGGTGAAACGGCGCGCCCCTAGCTCAGAAGGATCTCTATGCAAAGCCTCCCGTTCTCTGCGTTACGCCTGTTCGGTGTGCTGGCAGTCATGGTCTGCGCGCTGTTGACGACGCAAGCCCGTGCCGATTACACCGACCTTTCCCTGGCCCATGAAAAAAATATTCAGTCCTACGTCGTGAATGCCGACGGCAGCTTTGTACTGGATGTCGAACGGGTCATGCGGATCAATGAAGAGCGCGCGATCACCTCCAACGCCCAGCGCTCGGTCACCTACAATCGCACCCTCGAAACCCTGGATATCGTCGAGGCCTACACCCTCAAACCCGATGGCCGCAAAGTCGTGGTAACACCCGACCGGATCAAGGAGCAGCAGGAGCTTGAGTCTGCCCAGGCGCCGATGTTCCAGGACTCGCGGGTCAAGGTGGTGATCTTCCCGGAGCTGCAAGTGGGCGATCGGATGGTGCTGCGGTACCAGCGCCATCGCAATACGCCGTTGTTTGCAGGGCAGTTCGAAGACCTTTTCTCGCCGGATTTCTACCAGAATGAACAGGTGCGCCTGAGCTACGACATGCCCGCCGAAATGAAGCTGTACGCCGACTCACGGGGTTTCAAGGCGTCCACGCCAGCCAACGCCAACGGGCGAACGGTGTACCGCTGGGACTTGGAACAAACCAAGAAAAACCGTGTGGAAGAAGGCTCCGTTGCCTACACCGACTACGGGCAACTGCTGGCCGTATCGACGTTCACCGACTACAAACAGTTTGCCCAAGCCTACGCCGCGCGCGCACAGGTAGAAGTGACCCCGGCCATGACCCAACTGGCCAAGGAACTCACCGCCAACCTCGACAACCCACGCAGCAAGGCCCTTGTGCTAAGTGATTGGGTACGCAAGAACATTCGTTATGTGGCCGTGTACGTCGGTGCCGGCGGCGTGGTGCCGCATTCAGCGCAAGCGGTGCTGGATAACCGCTATGGCGACTGCAAGGACCATGTGGCCCTGCTTGAAGCGCTGCTCAAAGCCGTCGCCATTGAAAGCTCGCCCGCCCTGATCAACGCCGGCAACGCCCACGTACTGCCCAAGGTGCCAACCCTGGGGGTGCTCAACCATGTGATCACTTATGTACCCAGCCTCGATCTGTACCTGGACTCCACCGCGACACCCATCGCCGCTGGCTACCTGCCTCTGCCCGAACTCGGCAAACCGGTGTTGCTGACACAGACCGGTGAACGCACAGAAACGCCGTCCGGCCAACCTGGCAAAGTGAACACAACCATAGCCTTCAAGGTCAACGCCAAAGGCGCTGCAGACTTTACCAATGACTCCACCATCGACGGTTGGGGCGCGGAGTTTAACCGCTTCATGCTCAAGGCCATGCAGCCGGCCGACCGTAATCAGCTGGTGCAGCAGATTCTGAGCATGTATGGGCAATCCGGCAGCGGGTTGATCGAAACTGACGCCTTGGACGGCACTGCCAATACCTTCAAATTCGCGATTAAAGGCCACACCAGCAATCTGGTGAACCTCCCTGGACCGACCGGGGTACCTACCCTCTCCAGCCTGGCCGGCGGTATTGGCCAGAGCGTGTTTTCCTTGATCGTCGAAAAGGAACGCACCCAGGCCTTCACCTGCCTTTCGAGTGAGATCTCAGAAGTTGCGCGCCTGGAGTTCCCCGCCAAGGTGAAGATCCTCGCGGTGCCCAAGGCAGTATCGGTGAAACAGGCAGGCTTCGACTATCGCTCGACCTATGTGAAGAAGGCCAATACGGTGCTGATCACCCGTCAGTATGTGTTTAGCAAGCCAGAGATTCTCTGCACCCCAGAGGATTTTGCAGCCATGCAACCGGCGGTTGAAAGTATGGTCAACGACTTGAAAAGCCAGGTCATTGTGCAGACGTTGTAACGCCCTCGCGGTTCTTGCGTGGCAGTGCTGAAGCACTGGCGCGCGGGAATCGTAGGCTGTGATGCTGAGGCGCGGGTATAAAAACCGCTCCCCACCCAGCCGTCGCTATTGTGAGGCGCTATCTGCCTTTAATGTTCTGACTCGACAGCCCGCACGCTCGTAAAATCAAGAATGACCGTAAACCTCTGTTGCTCACGGATCACTTCAATCTGCCAGCCCAGCTTTGCGCACAATTGCCGCATCAACTGCAACCCTAGCCCATACCCAAAATCGTCGGACTCCTGTCGCGGCTTGGCCTCGCGGACGTGATTGGCAATCATCAGCCGCGGGTATTTGAAACGGATGTCTACCGTGCCCTCTTCTGCGTATTGCAGCGCATTGCGCAAGAAGTTGCCGATCACGATACGACACGCCGTAGGGGGCAGTCGGCAAGGTTCGTTGTGGATGTCGATGCTTAGCTTGATATCCCGATTACCGATCAGGTAGCGGTGCTTCTCAATCAGTTCGCCGACTACCTCGCTCAGATTAACGTCTTGCTCGGGCAGCGATTCGGAACGCTCGCGGCTCATCCATAGCAATGTCTCGGCGATCAGTTGCATGTTCATCACAGAGCGTTCTATGCGTTGCAAGGAAGGCGGCAGCACACCGCCCGATTGCAGGGCCAACAATTCGATATTGGCCTTGAGCACCGCCAGTGGCGTGCGCAGTTCATGGCTGGTGTAGCGCAACAGGCGGCCTTCACGCTGGCTGGCGGCCTGCACCTGCTCAACACTTTTGGCCAGGGCATCGGCCAGCATATTGAACTCCTTGAAGCTGAAACCAGGTCGTGTGCTGGCCAGGGCATCAGGGTCTTTGAGTGTGCCGGACCATTGCACCAGACGCCCCAGCGGCCGAACCAGCCACCAGACCAGCAAGGCAATGATGATCAGCGCCGGCACGAATACCGCCAGGCTGATGAACTTGACACTCTCTATGACCTGATCGAAATAGGCGTCAGACAACGGCGTCTCGACCTCACCCCCGGCTTCGTTATCGTGGTCGATGTCGTACATGTAGAGGGTTTTGCCGTCACCCAGGGGCTGTTCGAGGATGATCTGGAAAGGCTCGTCGTCGTCATCGGAATAGAGATCGCCGAAGATATTCACCGCACCGAAGGACAGGCTCGGTGGGGTATCGAGCAACTCACGCACGTCCTGCGGCAATGCCTGCTTGCCGATGACGCTGGTATAGAAGTAATTGTGCGGCGTCGGCGTGGTCGGGTCCTGTTTGTAGTGCCGGAGAAAATATTGGGCTTCCTCCTCCATCATCGCGCTGGCGGTATAGAACAGGCCGCGCACGGTAAATTCAGGCAGCAGCTTGCTGTAGATCACCAGCACCACCGCAATCAGACACAGGAAACTGCCGCTGATTACCCACTTCAGACTCAGGCCGTTACGCATGGGGTTTTACCTGAATGCCGACACCCGCCAGGGTATGGATCAACGGCCGGCCAAAAGGCTTGTCCACGGCCTTGCGCAACCGATGCATATGCACCTTGAGCGTATCAGTGTCGGGTGGCTCATCGCCCCAGATCTTCGCTTCCAGGCGCTCCCGAGAGACCGGCTGTGGGCTTGCGCGCATCAGGTTTTCCAACAAGGTCCAGCAGATGGGCGACAAATGCAGCTCCTGCCCTGCGCGGCTGACTTTGCGGGTGGTCAGCTCCATTACCAGGTCATCCACTTGCAGGCGACTGGTCTGGCCGCTGCGGCGCAGGCTCAGGGCGCGAATCCTGGCGACCAGCTCGGCCAGCTCGAACGGCTTGACCAGGTAGTCGTCGGCTCCGGCAGCGAAACTGGCGAGCTTGTCCGACAGCGCGTCCAGCGAGGTCAACATCAGGATGGGCGTCTGGATGCCCTGCTGGCGCAACCGATCACATACCTGCTGGCCGTTCAGTCGCGGCAGCATGATGTCCAGGAGGATGACGTCGTAATGCTGATTGAGCGCCAGGTTAAGCCCGGTCTGACCATTACTGACGTGGTCGCAGACAATGCCGCTGATCTCCAGATACTCGATGACGGTGGTGGCCAGATCAAGGTTGTCCTCGACCAGCAGCAAGTGGATATGCACGGGGAAAACCTCGAACAGGGAGTGCGCAGAGGTTTGCAGGATAACGGAACTCGAGCTGCTTTCTGCTGACGTTTACCTGACGTTAACCCACTGCTGCTTAAGCTAAGGCTTCTCTTATCCAGAGCTCGCCCTCGCCATGAACCTGTCTTCGATGATCAAAGGTGCCCTGCTAGCCTTGATTTTCCTCGCCCTGCTGGTGGGTTTCCTGCCGCCGGACGCTCAGCGGGGACGCATGGGCGGCAGCGGCTGGTTTCCGATTGGCCAGAATGCCGAGCGCACAGGATCGAGTTATGTCACCAGCGCGTCCTGATGACATCGGCGCCAGTTATGCCGCCCAGTTGGTCGCGTGCGTGGTGCTGATTGTTGGCGTGTCGGTTTCGGTGGGTATCTACATTGCTCGCTTAAATGCCCACGTCGATAAGCAACGAGAGCTGTCGCCGGTGTATCTGCACGCCTGCCCCGGAGGTCGCGGGGGCTTTATTGTCTACCCGGATGGCAGGCGCAGCGGTGACAGTTGTTATAGAGCCGATGAAGGGGAACCAACACGCATCGACGAGGCGCAGAATCTACAGGCTCGCACGGGGCTCTCAAGCGCGACGAGGTGCGGGCAGCGCCTTGTTCATCGAGAAGATCACACCTGCCAACGAAACCGCCAAAATAGCGATAATGACCCATGGAAATGACGTCGATCCAGCCTGCGCCAGCAAAACGCCCCCCACTACTCCACCACCGGCAACCGCGGTATTCCAGGCCGTGGTGTACATCGACTGGGCGACATCAACAGAATCGCCAGCCAAGCGAGACAATGCCGTCTGGGTAATCGTTGCAAATCCTCCGACAGCCAGCCCCCACACTGCAACCGAAGGGTAGATCATTGCCGGGATACTGCCCCAAAGCCCTAGCGACAGCGACGCTAACCCAAAGACAAGAACACTGGCGATGATGAGAAATTGCAACCGGCGATCAATTGTCGCGCCTACAAGCCATAGACCAACGATGGAACCTAGCCCGAAGACAAACAGCACAACATCCAACTCTCTAGCCAGGCCCGAAGCGTCCAGGAATGGCTCAATGTAGATATAGAGAACGTTGTGAGCGACAACGAAAGTGAACACCACGAAGAGAACTGAGCGAATACCCGACTTCAGGAACACATTAACAAGGGACTGCCGTTGCTCCTTGGTCTGCCCAGGAAAATCCGGCACGGTGGCCATCACCCATACGATGAGCGATAACGCCAATACGGTCATCAGGCCAAAGGCGCCTTGCCAGCCAATTGCTCGCCCCAGCAGGGCTCCCAGTGGAACCCCCAACACGAGCGCGATCGTAGCCCCAGCACCGGAAATAGCGATTGCCCGTCCACTCAAGTGACTGGGCGTCATGCGCACCGCATAGCCTGCCAGCAGCGACCATACAACGCCGCCAAATACCCCCGCAAAGAAACGCGCCACCAGCGAAACCATGTAATCGTCAGACAGCGCAGTGACCAAATTCACCACGGCAAAGCCAGCGATTGCAGTCAACAGCAGCGGGCGACGACGCATGCCCTGTGTCAAAAGCGTCAATGGAATAGCGGCGATCAACGCGCCCACCGCATACACGGTGATGAACTGCCCCGCCAGGCTTTCCGATACGCTCAGCCCTTGCGAAATCGAGGAGAGCAACCCGGCAGGCATGATCTCCGTCAGAAGCGTGATAAAGGCTGCCATCGCCAACGCCAAAAGGCCGGCAAGGGGTAGCCCTGGGCTCAGAGTGTCAGGTCTGGAAAAACCAGCCGTATTGTTAGACGTCATTCAGATATCACTCCTTTATTCACCCAAACCACACCCATTTCCCGACAGTCGCTGTGTGACGCGGGTACAGCCGCAAGCCTGCGCCGCCGCCCCGTCTAAATGTACATAATCCATCGGGATTTCCTTCTAACGGTTGAAGACTCCGTGATGGCCCCATTTGCCGGCCACCTGCATCCTATTTGGCAAATATGAGTGTGGCCTACCTCGCGGAAATGAAAAACAGGGTAAGGTTCCGAACATCTATGACAGGTAAGTCAATAATAGGCAGGGTTTATGGAAAGCTTGGGTGTTCTGGATGTGTTTGTGCGGGTCGGTGAAACGCGAAGTTTTACCGCTGCCGGGAAACAGCTCGGCATATCGGCATCGGCAGTGAGCAAGGCAATCGGCCGCCTGGAAGAACGACTGCGTGTACGGCTATTTCATCGGTCAACCCGTACGGTCAATCTGACGCCTGAAGGGGCGCAGTTCCTGGAGCGCTGCAGGCGAATCCTCCACGAGGTCGAAGCGGCAGAAAATGAATTATCTCAATCGCAAGCCACCCCCTATGGAAAGTTAAGAGTCAGTGTGCCGTCTGTGGGCATGCTGTTCATGCCGGCATTCGCAAAATTTAAACAGCGTTATCCAGATATCGAACTGGATATTGACTGCACGGATCGATTGGTAGATGTAATCGAGGAAGGTTTCGATGCGGTTATCCGCACAGGCGATCCGACAGATTGCCGGTTGATGGCACGTGAAGTCGGCACCTACCGACGTGTCATTGTCGGATCCAGCGCATACTTCAAGCACGCGGGAGTGCCTCATAAGCCGGAAGACCTGAGGCAGCACAAGTGCATGTTGTATCGCTACCGCAGTACCGGGAAGTTGGCCACCTGGCCGCTAGGTCCCAGCTTCCCGGGCAACCTCGAGCTGCCCATCAGCATGATAACCAACACCTTGGAGCCCCTGGTCACGTTTGTTGAACATGGCCTCGGGATAGCGTGCGTGCCTGATATTGCGATCAAACGTCAGTTGGCCGAGGGAACGTTGATATCGGTATTGGAGGACTTCAATGAGGACGTTACTACCTTTCGGGTTTTATGGCCTTCGAGCCGTCTCTTGTCGCCTAAATCAAGAGTGTTCATCGACTATATGGTAGATAACCTCTTTCCTCTATAAATAAACAGAAGCTGTACACGCTATGCGCCAACCAGGGTTTGTCCGGCTCGACGCTGACTGAAACGACTGCTGCGACGTTCATTGGCTTACCTCTGAATCAGAGGATTAGAGATGGCGTCCAAATCCAGACAAAAAAGCCTGCATCCCTGCAGGCTTTTCTCTATCTGGCTCCACGACCTAATCCTACCTTCCGGCAATGGAAACGGAATCCGGCTACGCAACGTGTCTCCCGTGGCGCACGTACATTCCTGGGCAATCTCTGCAAGATCACACTCCAACTGATCGAGTGGGAAATAGCGTATCCACAACAAAGCCGTCCGGGCTGATCTTTCCTTGATTGTCGATCCATTCAATCGATTTCAATACATATAAAATATGCATAATGAAAACATTCATGGTTCAATTCGATAACGCAAAAAGCATCTCCAACCAGCGCAAGCACAGAGGCGTAAGCCTTGCTGATGCAGAACCGGTGTTTTACGACGAGGCAGCCCTAACCATGCAAGACCACGATCACGGAGAAGAACGCTGGGTGATCATGGGCACAGATGCAAAGGGACGCGTATTGGTGGTGGCCTACACCTATCGCGATCCCAATTTCGTACGCATCATCAGTGCCCGGCTTGCATCCAGAAATGAACGGCGCCAGTACCTGGAGGTTTGAACCATGAAAGACGAATACGACTTCAGCAACGCCAAGCGCGGCGCTATCGCGCAGAATAAAGGCAAAACCCGCATTACGATCATGCTGGACGATGCAGTGATCTCAGCTGCCCGTGAACGTGCGGAAAATGCCGGCACCGGCTATCAAACTGTGATCAACAACCTGCTGCGACAGGCGTTGGTTTCCCAGGATGCACATAACCTCGCGCCTGCCTCGAAGAAACAAGCCAAAACCCTGCAGGTCATCAACAATGGAATCAGCGTCTCGGAGGTCAAAGCCTTGGAACAGCAGTTGATAGCGCTCGCTGGAGAATTAGATCGAATGCTTGCCAGCCCAAAACCTACCAAATCAAAAAGCAAATCTATCTGAGCCGAAGGATTAGCGATGGCGTCATGGGAAGCGCGCTAAGCGTTTGGTTTGCTGGGTCAAATCCCAAGCAAAAAAAAGCCTGTATTTCTACAGGCTTTTCTCTATCTGGCTCCACGACCTGGACTCGAACCAGGGACCCAATGATTAACAGTCATTTGCTCTACCAACTGAGCTATCGCGGAATGCGCCGTATGTTACTGATTAAAAAGAAGAAGTCAAGCTTTGCGTTACATTCGTTTCAATTAACCGCCATGACCTGTTGAAAACGCCGGTTCCGCCGCCAGATCCAGCCAGGCCCGCGCCGCCGGTGGCAGGTGGGCGCTGGCGCGCCAGGCCAGGGCGATGTGCCAGTCAGTCTGGGGTTCGTCTAGGGGGATCAGGGCGATGCCGGTGTGTTGGTGTTTGTGCGCCAGCATCCGCGGCAGGAAGGCGACGCCCAGGCCGGCGGTGACCAGGTCGACGATAAAGTCGATCTGCCCGCTACGGGCGGTGACTTTCGGGGTCACGCCTTTGCGCTCACACGCGCTGAGAATCTTGGCGTTGAGGGCGAAACCGGCTTCGAACAGGATGAACGGCGAGTCCGCCAGGTCGGTGAAGTCGATGCGCTTGCGTCGGGCCAGCGGGTGGCTGATGGGCAGTACCGCGATCAGGGGTTCGTTGCGAACCGGCTGGTAGTCAAAGCCCTCATCAACCGGCAGCAGCAGTGCGGCCAGATCGACCTCCCCTGCCTCCAGGCATTCACGCAGTTTTTTACTGCCGTACTCGGTCAGTTCAATGTCGATGTCCGGGTAACGGCTGCGGTACGTGGCGAACATGGCGGCAAACAGCACGCCGCACCCCACCGGCGGCAGGCCGATGCGTAGCACGCCACGTGTAAGACCGCGCAGGTCGTTGATTTCAGCCAGCAGGTCGTTGCGTTCGGCGAGCATCACCAAGGCGCGGCGGTAGGCGATTTCGCCGGCGGCGGTCAGCTCGTTCTTGTGGCCGAGGCGATTGAGCAACGGCGTGCCCAACTCATCCTCCAGGGTCTTGACCGCCTTGCTGACGGTGGACTGGGTCAGCGCCACCACGTCGGCCGCCTGGGAGAACCCGCCCTGGCGCACCACTTCGACAAACGCACGCAATGTTCGCAGGTTCATCAGTATTCCTTTTGCGACTGGATAGCAGTGATAAAAGTTGTTTTTATCATGTCACAACTTTGCTTATCGTGTAGCACTTTGCCCTGTGGAGACACCGTCGATGATCATCTCGTCCGCTTCCGACTACCGCGCTGCGGCCAAGCGCAAGTTGCCGCGCTTTCTGTTCGACTACATCGACGGCGGCGCCTACGCCGAGCACACGTTGCGCGCCAACAGTTCGGACCTGGCCGAGATCAGCCTGCGCCAACGCATCCTGCGCAATGTCGACAGCCTGAGCCTGAGCACCCACTTGTTCGGCACGGAACTGGCGATGCCGGTCATTCTTAGCCCGGTCGGCCTGACCGGCATGTACGCGCGGCGCGGCGAAGTGCAAGCGGCCAAGGCAGCTGCCAACAAAAACATCCCCTTCTGCCTGTCGACGGTGTCGGTGTGTTCAATTGAGGAAGTGGCCTCGCAGAGCCCGCAGTCGATCTGGTTCCAGCTCTATGTGCTCAAGGATCGCGGCTTTATGCGCAATGCGCTGGAGCGAGCGCAGGCGGCAGGCGTGACCACGCTGGTGTTCACGGTGGATATGCCCACACCCGGCGCACGCTACCGCGATGCACACTCGGGCATGTCCGGGCCGTACGCAGCGCAGCGGCGCATGTTGCAGGCGGTCACCAAGCCGCAATGGGCATTCGATGTGGGCTTGATGGGCCGCCCCCACGACTTGGGCAATATCTCCAAGTACCTGGGCAAACCCACCCATCTGGAGGACTACATTGGCTGGCTTGCCAACAACTTCGACCCGTCGATCAGCTGGAAAGACCTGGAGTGGATCCGCGAATTCTGGAAAGGCCCGATGATCATCAAGGGCATTCTCGACCCCCAGGATGCCAGGGATGCGGTGAGTTTCGGTGCCGACGGTATCGTGGTGTCCAACCATGGCGGCCGCCAACTCGACGGCGTGCTGTCCACCGCCAAGGCGTTGCCGCCGATTGCCGACGCGGTGGGCGATGACTTGACCGTGCTGGTGGACTCCGGCATTCGTTCCGGGCTCGACGTGGTGCGTATGCTCGCCCTGGGTGCGAAGGCGTGCCTGCTGGGGCGCGCGACCACCTATGCACTGGCCGCCGAAGGCCAACGTGGGGTAGAGAACGTGCTGGATATCTTCGCCAAGGAAATGCGCGTGGCCATGACGCTGACCGGCGTCACTTCCATCGCGCAAATCGACCGCACGACGCTGGTCCAGCCGTGATGAAGGCGGTGTCATTTATGTGAGGTTTATTTGAGACGTTGTTTGTTCGCGACAAACAACGCGAACCACCGTGACATTAAAGTTGAACGGGTCGGCTGCAACGCCGGCCCCTACCAGCCAAATAACTGGCGCCATTAATTAAAAGATAATTTTTATTTTAATTACAGTCTTTTGATTTATAAGAACTTTTTAAAACAAAACGGCTTTGGCACGAATCTCGCTGTAACACTTCCCACGCAGGTTAAGTGATGACAAGACGTGCGGCACGTGCCTCGGGGTTATAACTCAATGCAAAGCGGTTTAAACTGCTCCCCATGTTTTACGGAACTGAAGGAACAGTAAGACGCCTGGCACTTGCCGCCCTCATCCCGCCTGTAAGACAGCCAAGTGCTTAGAGGCCATCCGCTTATGAAAACACCCACCCAGACCAACGCGATTGACTTCGACACTGCCAAATTGCAGCGCCTGGGATTTGGTCAACCTTCCCTGCGTCCACGCCGCCCCGCAACCCTGAGCGAACTTTGCCAGCAACTGAGCCAACAGTTGCAAACCAGCCTGGAGCCGGAGCGCATCCTCGGCCTGTTCTTTCGCGAAATACAACGCCTGGTGCCGCTGGACGCGTTGCAGTATCGCCATGCCGCCAGCGACCTGCGCCTCGAGTTCGGTCATCGTGGCCACCATTCGGTGAGCTACACCTTGAGCCACGAAGGCGAGCACCTTGGGGAACTGGTGTTTCGCCGCAACCAACGGTTGATCGACGAGGAATTGAGCCAGCTTGAATCCCTGCTGGTGACGTTGCTGTATCCAATGCGTAACGCCCTGCTCTACCGTGCAGCCACCCGCAGCGCCCTGCGCGATTCGCTGACCGAAACCGGTAACCGCGTGGCCATGGATCAGACGCTGCAACGGGAAATCGACATGGCCAGGCGGCATCTGCACCCCTTGTCCGTGCTGATGCTGGACATCGACCACTTCAAGAGAATCAATGACACCCATGGTCACGCCGCCGGCGATAGCGTGCTGCGCACCGTGGCGGGGGCGATCAAACACCAGCTGCGTAACGTCGACATGGTATTTCGGTTTGGCGGGGAAGAGTTTCTGATCCTGCTGTCCAACACCGGACGCGATGCAGCGAAGATGGTCGGTGAGCGTTTGCGCCAGGCGGCACAAGCCCAGGACTATTGGGTGGAAGGCACGCGGGTCGAATTGACGGTGAGCCTGGGTTGCTCGACACTGCTGGCGGCCGAATCGGCTGAAAGCCTGCTGCGCCGGGCAGACAACGCGCTGTACGTGGCCAAGCGCGAAGGCCGCAATCGCTTGGCGATGGCGGGGTAATTCCCCGCCATCACGTTTACATTACGCCTCGCTGGCAACGCGCACCGGGCGCTCGCGAATGGCTGGCGCCTTCTCTTTGTCTTTCTCTACGTTCTCCAGGCGCATGCAGCTTTCCAGGAACAGGTACATGTAGTCGTAGCTTTTGCATACTGCCTGGCGCAACTCTTCCTGCAGTGCCTTGCCAGGGTTGTTCCCGGCCAGGGTGCAGATGATTTCCAGGGCTTCCCACGGGTGGGCGTCGTCGTACTGGGCGTGCATCTTCAGCCACTTCATCGCCCGCTTGCGATCTTCCTCGGGGAAGGCGTCGGCATACACACCGGTAGAGCAGACCACGGCAGACCACTCCCCTGTCGCACCCTCGATCGCATAGTTGGTGGCGGCAATCGCGACGATCAACGAATCCGCCGAGCTGGTGTGCCAGCACCAATGACTCAGTGCATGCAATTCCGGCGGCACGTCCTGGGCTTGCAGCTCTTCAAGGCTGACACCATGGGCACGCGCCCAATTCACCCAATAATCCGCATGGTTGAGTTCCACGCGAATGTTGCGCATCAGCCAACGTCGCGCCATATCCTCACCCGGGTGGCGGGCGAACTTGGTCTTGGTCAGGTTTTGCGCCATGTACAAGGCAAACTGTTCCACCACCGGCCAACCACCAATGAGGTAGTGGCGCATGGTCCTGGCGCTGAGGGCGTTGTCGCGCATACGCTGATACAGTTCGTGCTCGACAACCCGACGCTTGCTCTCGCTACAGGCCTGGATCAATTGCTGCGCCCAGGCTGGGTAACTCGAGGCTTCCATAAGCGGCCCGGTTCTGTTGAATGTGTCGATCACTGTAGGGCTCCTTTTTAAGTGTGATTTTACAGACCAGCAAATGTTTCAGCGGAATGTGCCGGGCGCCTTGAACACCAGGGGCTGAGGCCGCACGGGTCGACACTGCAAGCTATCAAAGGTAAACAATTGCGGGCGTTCAATCAGGTAGCCCTGAGCGTAATCCACACCGATCTCAAGCAACGCTTGTTCGATCTGGGGTGTTTCAACAAATTCGGCAATTGTGCGCTTACCCATGACGTGGCCGATGTGGTTGATCACTTCGACCATGGCGCGGTTAATCGGGTCGTCCAGCATATCCTTTACGAAACTTCCATCGATCTTCAGGAAGTCTACAGGTAAATGTTTCAAATATGCGAATGAGGACATTCCGGCGCAAAAGTCGTCGAGTGAGAAGTGGCAACCTAACGCTTTGAGTTCATTAATAAATCGAATGGCACTACCCAAATTGGCTATAGCGCTGGTTTCAGTTATTTCAAAACAAATCATTTCCGGTGGAATGTTGTAAGCGCCGAATTTCTCACGTAAAAAACCTAGAAAATCGTCATCACCGATAGTTATTCCTGACAGATTAATCGCACACATGGCCATAGGACGGCCCGGACGTTCAGTCATGCATCGAGCAATGATCTTGAATACGTTTTCAACCACCCAACGATCCAGCGACGTCATCAAACCGTATCGTTCGGCTGCCGGAATAAAACTGTCGGGCAAAATGATGCGCCCGGCTTCGTCATGCAGGCGTAGAAGAATTTCGATGTGTCCATTGCCGGCTTCGGTGTGGCCCAACGGCGAGATTTCCTGCGCGTAGAGGCAAAACCGATCCTCCTCAAGGGCAATGTGCAGGCGCTGCACCCAGGCCATTTCGCCAAAGCGCAGCGACAACTCGGAATCATCGGCGTGATAGACCTGTATGCGGTTGCGCCCTTTTTCCTTAGCCATGTAGCAGGCCATGTCGGCCGCCCGCAGGGAGGTTTCCAGGGTGGTTGGGGTTTGCGAGATATGCACCAGGCCGATGCTGACGGTGGTCATGAACGGTCGGCCTTTCCACACAAAGTGCAGACTTTGCACCGTATGGCGCAAGCTCTCGGCGATCTTTTCCGCCACCGGCGCCGGGCAGTTCTCCAGCAGAATGCCGAACTCGTCGCCCCCCAGGCGTGCCAACGTATCACCCTCGCGCAAGTCAGATTGCAACAGCGCGCAGATGTGGCGCAGGAGTTCGTCGCCTGCCGCATGGCCGCAGGTGTCGTTGACCAGCTTGAACTGGTCGAGATCGAGAAACATCAAGGCATGTCGCCCATTTTGCTGGCGTGCCACCTGTTGCAGTACCTGCTCAAGACGGAACTCGAATTCGCGGCGGTTGGCCAGGCCAGTCAAGGCATCATGGGTCGCCTGCCACGAAAGGTTGGCGATGTACTGGCGCTCCTGGGTCATGTCGTGCAGCACCAGCACCGCACCGCTGACCTTGCCGGCACTGCGGATCGGCGCGCCCACCAGCGTGACCGAGACGGTGCTGCCGTCCAGGCGCTGGATCAGCTTGGAATGCTCGCTGCCGCCACTGAGTTGGCCCTTGATGATGTGTTCAATCAAGGCGAAGCCGTCGGGCTCGGCGTTTTCATCCAGCAACTTGAATAACGCCGCCAACGGCAAGCCCTGGGCCTGTTCGGACTTCCAGTGGGTCAGCGCTTCGGCCGCTGGGTTCATATAGGCAATGGCGCCGTCGACGTCGGTGGTGATCACCCCGTCACCAATCGACTCCAACGTGATCTGCGCCCGCTCCTTCTCCGCTTGCAGCGCGTCAGCGAAGGCGTGGCGCTGGGCCAGCAACTTGTGGGTACGCAACAGCGCCAGGACGATCAGCCCCAGGGCGGTGGCCAGGTTGGTGATCAACAACAGGCGCAGGATCATTCGCGAACCTTCGCCCAGCGCATCACTGAACGCCTTGGCGGCCGGCGTTACACCCTCGTTGATGGCAATGATGCGCGCTTTCCAGGCGCGCACATCCTGCTCGGTGACCTGATCGGTGCTGATGGCGCTGTGCATCTGTTGGGCCAGTTCATCCAGTTGCTCAAGGTAGTCATCGCCGACCGTCCACAGTTCAATGGCTTTTTCCAGGTAGCTGAAATGGCGGAAGTTGAGGTACAGCCAGATCAGGCTGGGGACGTCGTCCGGGTGATTGCCACCCTTGAGGATGCCCAGGCGCGCGGCAGCCAGGTTTGGCGTGGCACGATCCAGAGCCACACGCAGCTCATGCCCGCCTTGAGGTACGGCAATGGCATGCTGGTATTTGAGATAGGTGGCGTCGTCGCGACTATCGGCATACAGCGTCAGGTAATAGATGGCATCCTTCTGGCCCTTGGACCACAAGCTTTCGCCAGCCACATAGCCACGCACCGCAGAAAGCACGTAGAGACTGCCACAGCCTAACAATGCCTGGAACAAGACAACGGCAATAAAGGGCCAGACGATACCCAACAACCGTGGCGTTCCGAGAGTCCGCTTTTGCTTCATGAAGTCCCTTACACATGCACAGCTTGATACGCACGCGAAAATCCGCTTCCGATAGCACAGCCTAAGCTAAATCAACGCACTTGTTGCAGGTGTCCGTAAAGTTTGGCGTAGAGCCCGCCGTCGGCAATCAATTGCTGATGATCACCATCCTCGGCGATGTGCCCGCCATCGAACACCAGTACTCGGTCAGCCTGTTTCACCGCGGACAGCCGGTGGGCGATGATCAGTGTAGTACGCCCGCTGAGAAACCGCGCCAATGCCTGATGCAGGTTGTACTCGGTCGCCGCATCCAGTGCCGAGGTGGCTTCGTCCAGAATCACCACTTTGGGCTCGGCGAGCACCATGCGGGCGATGGCCAGGCGCTGCCGTTGACCACCGGAGAAGCGCACACCCGAGCGCCCCACCACACTGTCCAGGCCCATGGGCAGCGCCCTGACAGTAGCATCCAGCTGGGCGATTTCCAGCGCCTGCCAGCAGGCTTGATCGGAGCGAGTGCGGCCCATGGTCAAATTGGCGCGCACGGTGTCGTTGAACAGCGCCGGGTGTTGCAGGACTACGGCGACGTTTTCACGAATGGTTTCCAGGCCGATCTCCTGCTGGGTGGCCCCCCCAAAACGAATGCTGCCGGCCTGTGGTGTGTAGAGCCCCAGCAGCAACTGCACCAGGGTACTTTTGCCGCCGCCGCTGGCGCCGACAATCGCCACCTTCTCCCCCGGCGCGATCGCCAGGTTCAATTGGTCGAGCACCAGGTCCTCGCCGTAGCCGAACTCCAGGCCACGCACCTCGATACCAACAGTCTCATGCCCGGTAAACGGGTCTGCACCACCGGCGTACTGCGGCTCATCGGCACGTGCCAACAGCTCGTTGATCCGCGTCAGCGCGCCGCCCGCTGCGTAGTAGGCGTATTGCAGGTTCAGCAGTTGCTCCACCGGGCCGATCATGAACCACAGGTAGCTGAACACGGCAAGCATCTGGCCGATGGACAGGTCGGAGAACAGCACCGTAAGCATGGCTGCCGCACGGAAAATGTCGATACCGAACTGGAACAGCAACCCACTGGCGCGGCTGGAAGCATCGGTTTTCCATTGGGAATGAATCGCATAGTCGCGCACTTCCTGGGCACGCTGGCCCAGGCGCCCGAGGAAAAAGCCCTGGCGATTGCCGGCGCGCACTTCCTGGATGGCATCGAGGGTTTCGGTCAATGCCTGGGTAAAGCGCGAGGTGCTGTCGTTCTCCAACTTCTTCAGATGCTTGACGCGCTTGCCCAATTGCACGGTGGCGTAGATCACCAACGGGTTGAACAACAGGATCAATAGCGCCAGCTGCCAATGCATCCACACCAGGATTGCCGACGTGCCGACCAGGGTGAGCATCGCCACCAGGAAACGGCTGAGGGTTTCGCCGACGAATTTGTCCAGGGTGTCCAGGTCGGTGACCAGGTGGGTAGTGACCGTACCGCTACCCAGGCTTTCGTACTCACCCAGGGAGATCCGCTTGAGGCGTTCGATCAGGCGCACGCGGATGCGATAGACGATGTCCTTGGCCAGACGCGCAAACAGCCGCGCCTGCACCACGTTGAACACCAACGCACCACAGCGCAGGGCCAGCGTTACCAATAGCATCAGGCCGATGTAGCCGGCGGCTTTCTGCCAACCCAGGGGCAACGCGTGGTTCATCACCTTGAGCGCGGCATCGCCGTGGCCCAGCAGCACTTCGTCCACCAGCAATGGCAACAGCAGGGGGATCGGCACACTGCACAGCGTCGCCAGCACGGCCACGCCATTGGCGATCCACAGGGCTTTCTTGTGACGCAGCGCCAGACGGCGAATCTCTGCCCAGGTCAGGCGGTCAGTGCGTTGAGGTTGCTCATACACAGGCAGCTCGCTCCAGCCATCGACCCAATAACGGCGACAGCTCGGACAGCGGCTGGTAACCATTGGTCAGCAAGGCCAACTGGCCATTGCGCTCTGCGAGCAACGTCGGGAAACCGGCGATCCCCAGATCCTGCACCCAGGTGAAATCGGCGGCCGTGGCAGCATGCTGCTCGGCGCGGTCGAACTCGCCTGCAAACTCGATACGCGGAATGCCGGCCTGCTCGGCCAGCTCCACCAGCACATGGGCGAGGGTCACGTCCTGTCCCTCGACATAGAATGCGCGCTGGATCAGCCCCAGCAGCGTCCAGGCGCAATCCGGCGCCAGGCTGCGCGCAGTGACGATGGCACGGCAGGCAGGCTCGGTGTCGTAGACAAACCCCTCAGGCAATGCGCCCTCACGCTTGAATGGCTGGCCGGTGGCCTCGGTGACCGCTTGCCAGTGTTCAAGGATGTAGCGCCGGGTGGTCGGCTCCAGCGCTGCACCGCTGCCGGTACGCAAGCCGCCCACCACCAGGTGCACGTCTACGCCGGCCGCCTGGGCCTGCTCAACCAGCGCCTGCGCGACCGGGGCGAAGCCCCAGCACCAGGAACACATCGGATCCATTACATAGAGCAGGCGCGCAGACATGGCTCAGGCCTCGGAAGGAGTTTGCTTGTAGTTGAAACCAATCGGGTGCGGCATATTGCGGGCCTTGGCCAGCTCGATCTGCTTCTGCCGGTCGATCGCGCTGCGACGGGTCTTCTCCGGCAGCTTATCCCAGCAATGGGGGCAACTGATGCCAGCCACATAATGCTCAGAGGCGCGATCTTCTACGCTGACCGGTGTGCGGCAGGCATGACATTGATCGTAGTCGCCTTCGCTCAAGTCGTGGCGCACGGTCACGCGATTGTCGAACACAAAGCAGTCGCCCTGCCATTTGGTTTCTTCCTGGGGCACCTCTTCGAGGTACTTCAGGATCCCGCCCTTGAGGTGATAAACCTCATCAAAGCCTTCGCTGAGCATATAGCTCGACGCCTTCTCGCAGCGAATGCCGCCGGTGCAGAACATGGCGACTTTCTTGTGCTTGGCCGGGTCGAAGTTGGCTTTGATATAGTCGGGAAATTCGCGAAAACTGGTGGTCTTTGGGTCGATTGCGCCCTCAAAGGTACCGATTGACACCTCATAATCGTTACGGGTGTCGATCAACAGCACTTCAGGATCGCTGATCAATGCGTTCCAGTCTTGCGGGTTGACGTAAGTGCCGACCTTTTTGTTCGGATCAACCCCTTCGACGCCCAGGGTCACGATCTCTTTCTTGAGTTTGACCTTGGTGCGGTAGAACGGCTGGTCGTCGCAGTAGGATTCCTTGTGGTCGATGTCGACCATGCGCGGGTCTTTTTTCAGCCAGGCCATCAGGCCATCGATACCTTCGCGGCTGCCGGAAACGGTACCGTTGATGCCTTCTTCGGCGATCAGCAAGGTGCCTTTGATGCCGTTGTCGACCATCGCCTGCAGCAGTGGCTCGCGCAGGGCGACGTAATCTTCGAGGGTGACGAACTTATACAGTGCCGCCACAACAATCGGTTGAGTCATGGGTGTTCTCTCCAGGTGGCTACCCTCGTAAGGGGTGAACCGGATTCAAAAACGCGTCGGTCAGGCGACGCGGCGCGCATTCTAACAAAAGTGCGGCGCCATCGCATCGGCACGCAGCCGCTGATAGGTCCTCAGCGATGTGGGTTACGTACCCCTTCCACTCGGTACCGCTGGCCGCCGAGATGGCTGAACATCAAACGATAGGCACCGCGTCCACGAGCAGCGGCGTAGCCGTGCAAATCAGCGGACCATAGTTGGTCTCTGTGAGCATGCCAATGAACCGCGCCAAAACGCCCTTCACGCAAGTGGCTGAGGGTAAGGGCAATACTGCGGCGCTCGCGGCCCGATAGTTGGGTATCTACAAGCCTCGCGGTATCGAACTCCATTTGCGGGGCAGTGGCTCTCGCTGCCGCCGGCGCCACCAACGGCACCTGCGCCTGTGCTTGCCGACCACCGCGTGCGCGACTTGAGCCAGCTACCTGGGTGGTCACCCCAACCTCGAACGCGCTCGGCCCCGCCTGCTGACCGCTCGCGGCAGCGGGCTCACGTGCCGGACTTCGCAGCACTATCACGCCATAGCCCATGCGTTTCAACTCCGGCATCGGGTTACGATTCCCCCCCAGTGCGCGTTCCAGGTCTCCCGCCTCGTCCACAGGCCCCACGTAGCCACGGAGGGTCCCCTGACGCCGATGGACCATAAGGGTAATGCCTTCTTCACCATGACGGCGCGCGTAGGCAAAATTCACCAGCCGCTCCGTTTCTTCGTGACTCAGCCCCGCATCCTCCGCCGCAGCAATCGCCGTCTCCGAAACGGCCCTGGCGAAATTTTCTTCCAGTTGTTGCGCTGCGCTGGCCAGGGCCTGCGGCTGCATGCTTTGATAGGTAATGAAGCGGTCGGTACCAACCAGCAGGCCTCCCACCAGAGCCCCCACGGCAGCCCCCACCCTCGCATCGCCCAGCAACGCTCCCGCCCCCAGGCCCAGCAAGGCCAGAACCAGGATGAGTATGATCTCGTCCTGTATCTGAGGGTTTTCCATGTCGGTAGGCTGCAACCCCATTGAATCAACGAACGTGACCGGGTTGTTGAACGCCATGAGATAAGGATTCAGCTGCGTCCCTCCCCCAACAGGGTCGGGGCTTATCCAGCGCTGCAACCATGGGGCGTAATAGCGGAAACCGTAGTAATACAAACCGCTGCCGTCACGCTCCTTGCCTGAATATCGACGGGTTTTGTAACTGCCCTCCACCGCGTTGCGCGATGCCCACCACGCTGTCCCCCCATACGGGAAATAACTCTCCTGACTCAATAACTCGGCCTGTTCGCCCAACTCCAACCCATGGCTCGACTGCTGATCGGTCAGGCAAAAACGCAGGGCTTCATCGTCAGCCCCCTCATCAAGTCCCAGCTCCCATTGCAAGATCTCCACCGCGCAGCGCGCTACGTCAAGGCGCAATACATTCAATCGACGCAATGGCCGCTGGCGAATTTCCAGGCCTGGCAGGTAATAGACACGCGCTGTTTGTCGACTGCCGGCAACCTGCTGGTGCGTGAGCTTGAGCGCACGCTGGCCGTCGCCTGCATACACATAAGTTTCCTCATCCGAGTCAGCGCCGTCACGCACAACTGACGTGACCCTGGACAACTGATTACGCACGTTCCACACCATCGGTACACCACGCCCCAGCCGTTGCTGATTGCCATTGGCGTCAAAACCCTGCGCCAACTCGCCAGCCAGATGCTCGCTAGACAACGCGCGGTTACTGCCAATGGCGACCTGCATATCGCGCGTGTAACCGACGCCACTGGACGGCACATGGCGCAACCGGGTCAGGTTGCCCCCCTCGTCATAGGCGTAGTGCTGGGTGTAGTTGCGCCATAAACCGGCATCGGTGGAACCGAACAAAATACGTGCAGGCAGCGCCGGGCCGATGGGGGCGGCGGCACTTTCCCGGCCCGTCGCCTGAGTCAGTTGGTACAGCGAGTCGTATTCATAGCGGCATGAAGCCTCCACTTGCGTGTTGTGGCTCCATTTCGTCGGTTGCGACTGATCCTGCAGGGCTGAAATATTTCCCACCGGGTCATATCCGTAATTCAAATCCTGTAATGGCGTCGCCCGCTCATTTTTGCGGTACGCCATCAGCCGGTGCATACGGCCATCCTCGGCCCGATAGGCGGCGAGGCTGCTCACGCCATTGCCCAGCAGGGCCGCCTCCACCTGACCGGCAGCATTGTAGTCGTAGCGCTCTATCACGGTCTTGCGCGCGCCACTTTTCAAGGCGAGGTGAATATGTTTCGTCTGTCCGTCCAACCCATAGGCAAAGTGCCGACCATTACCCTTGGCGTCGACCTGTTCCAACGTGCCGCCGAGTGCATCAAATGTCCAACGTGTGGTGTAACGCTCGCCGTCCAACTGCTGGTCCTGATCGGCCTGAGCAAGCGGCCAGTCAACATCGCCCGGCGCCTCGCGAAATCGCCGCGTCTGCCGAAGCACTCGCCCGGTCATCCCATAGGCTTCGAACACCTGGGCGCCAGCCGGGTCGGCATGGCACACCAGACGGCCACTGCGGTTAAGGGCACGGTGCTCAGATGTTGGGGTGGCATATACCAGGCGTTCGACACAGCGGGGTCGCTCTTCGTCGGCCGCTTGTTCGAACACCGCCACCGGACGCTGCAAGTCATCGTAGTCGTGGCGCTGATAGGCCCCCCTACCGTCCCAGGCCTGCAACAGTTGCCCGGATGGCGCCGCCAGCATCAGCCGCATGCCGGCGTCCACATCGTGGTTGCGGATCAGCGTACCGGACAGGCTGTACACCGACACCTGATTCGCCTCGATCAATGGTTCACGCGATTTAAGGGTATGCAGACGAGGGTCCCACTGCTCAAGCATCAGGCCGCTGGCCCCATAGACTTGACGCCTGACACGGGCCGTCGGCTCAGCCTGGGGGGTAGCGCGCAGATAAGCGACACTGCGGACCGTCAACCCACGGGGGTCGAATGCCGCAAGCGAGGGCGTATTTCGATGAAGTGAAGCAGACATGATCACATGACCTGAGTTGCACAATGGTCAGAAAAGCCTAGGGTTCATGTCTTGCACAGAGGTGGTATCGGTGTATGGGCACCTCAACCGGCGTGCGCCGAAGACGCCTGTAAATACCTATACCTGGCCCCGTTAACCTGCGTGATAGCGTTTTTCATTGCCTGCCGGCCCCCCCGGCGGGCGTGAAGGAACGTATGAATATGCAAACCGACAGCAGCCCCTTGCTCGCCAAGCTGATTGATCACTCACGGCCTCCCGCTCCAGGTCGGGACGATTTCAAGACCGCCCTGCGGCGCCTCAACCTCAACTCGGTATTGGACATCGTACGATTGTCCGAAAGAGCCTTTGCCGAGCAACTGGCAACGTACAACGATGACGATGCCCACACGGTGTACCTCAAGGCCCAGAGCGCCGCCGCGCAACTGGAAACGTTATTTCGCGAACAGCAAGTCTCGTCCCCTCCTTCTTCACCGCGCAATAAACGCAGTCTCCCCCCCGAGACCAGCGCAACCTACCAGGCCTTGTTCAAGGAAAAGTGGGACCAGTTCTGCTCCAGTTCGTCTATCGCAGCGCTCGATTCACCGACTGCCTACCTGCGTGCGCTCTATTTGTTCGCCCTGCAGCTGGAAGAAAATACCAAGGACACAAACGCGCTCAAGCTGTCGCAGCGACGCCCGGAACTCAAAGACCAGGTGATCAACCAACATAGCGTTTCGAGCCAGGTTCCCATGTTGTCGATCGTCAACCAGATCTTGCTCAAAAATATCGCGCCGGCCAAAGAGGAAGATACCTATAGGGTGCTGAGTGAAACCTGGTATCCGTTTTCTCTGCCCTATCATTTGCACCATCAGCAATGCCAACAGGGCCTGTCGGGCGACAAGCCGGCGTTGGGTGAGTTGAACTATCGCATCAGTCGCCAGTTGCCTTTGGCAGGAGAAACCAGCACTTACGGGCAGGTCGGCGAACAGAACAACGAAGTCCAATGTCAGTTATCAGGGTTGAGCCCTAACCAACAGACAATGCTGAAAGCTAAATGGGTCACCGAAACAGAGGTGGAAAAAGAGGAAAAGGTGAAAAAGTTCCATCTCCAGTTTTACAACTGGACGATAGATCAAACAGGACCAGAGAAGCTCACTGACTTTCTGAACCATACACAACTGGATGCCGACCAACTTCAGGCGCTGCTTGCACAACAGACTCAGTCACCACGCCAATCACCTAACTGCAAGCAAAACCCCGGCCTCGCCTACGGTGCGTGCTATATCAACGGCACGACCACACCCGCTATCAGCCTGGACAACGCCAAGCTGACCCACGTTAGCCTTGAGCGCTTCGACAGACTGCAACGCATGATTCGTCTACAGCGCTGGCTCGGCCTGCCTTTCGCGCAATTGGACACCCTGATAGTCAGCGCCATGCGCTGCGAAGGCCATCGCAACAGCACGCTGCAGATCACCCATAACACCCTCCGGGCGCTGGGGGTCTTTTGCTATTTGAGCAAACGCTACACGTTGCAAGCCGAAGAATTTGCCGCCCTGCTTCATCAGTTACCCGTCCATGCCTCAGGCGACCGCATGTCATTGTTCGACCAGGTGTTCAATCGCACGGGTTCCGCCCTGCCTCCCCTGTACCTGGACAGCGCTACGTTCGACGATACCACCCGGCAACAACTCTGCGCCGGGTTGGGCCTGCAAGACACCCAGGATTCGCTTCAACTACTGATCCCTCCCGACCAGCCTGCAACCCGTACGATCGAGACGATCAGCAAGATCTATCGGCAAGCGAGAATCGCTCGCCTGTTCGGGCTATCGGTCGTGGAATGCCGACAATTGGTGCAAATGCTCGGGAATGCGAACTTTCTCATGCAGTTGCGCAACCCAACGTTACGCAACAAACCCAAGGGCACGACTGACTTCCTCGACATGCTCATGCACCTGGAATGGGCGAGCCGTTGGTTTAAAGAAAACGGCAGCAGCCTGACGCTGCTCAGACGCCAGCTATTGCTGGATAGCCAGGTCCAGGACCCGATCATCAATCAGCTATTGAAGGAGTTCGCCAGCTATGACCAAGCGTCTCTTTCCAAAGCGTTGCAACTGCTTGATCTTCCTCAGCAACCCGGTGACGAAAAAGATCGTTTACCCGCCGTTGACTGGGAGTCCTTGGCCTATGCGGCGCTGCAACGGATGCGTCCCAATAACAGCATCGAGATGGCGCTCGATCAAGTGCTCTCTTCCGTTCAAATCAGCACGATGCCCGCACGTACGACAACGTTGATCGACCGAGCGAAGCCTAAGTTCAACACACTGCTGAGCAATGCGCGGGATGAGTTGTGGACTTTATATCTACGCCTTAAAGAAATCACCCAAGCCGTCCTCCATGCGCCAAACAATGCCAACGGCTATCAAAAATACGACAATGACTACCATTTCCTGCGTTTATACGCCCCCGCTGCTACGCCGCTGCAAACGCTCAGTTATCTGATACTGCGGTTACCTCACGCCGCCGATATTCTGCAACTGCCCCTCAGCCCACAAGCACTTCACCAGTTTCTGGTCAATCCGCACTGGCTCGCGAGTAAGTACAGGGCGTCTTCGCTGCTCGAACTGACCCCGTACAACCTCTACCTCATGCAGCAGTTCAAACATTGCATACACCACTGCGGCCTAACGGAAGAGCAGCTGCTCAACTACTTCGAACACGCCAATACCCTGCCCAACGGCGCTACGCAAAACACCAGTGAAGAAACGAACGAGCGTCTCGCTCAACTTTTAGGTTGGAGTGCCAGTGAAATCGATGTCTTCAGCAGCCAACTGAAACCTCCACGCATTACCTCAATGAACCGCCTGGACTGGGTGCTGCGCTGCCGCCAAGCCAGCATCGACACAGGCCTGCCTGCCAACATGCTGATCAAAGCCAGCGAACTGAAAGCCGACTCTGCATTGGCTGACTGGAAGAGCGTCGGTGAGGCGGTCACAAGTGCGTATCCATAACCCACTCACACCCTACTCACATTCGACCCGCTCAAGGATTGATCATGTCTCACTCGCTTAATCAACAGCTCAATGAAAGCCTGCGCGACGCCATGCTCGCGTACTACCTGACCTACAAAGTACCTCCCGAACTAAAGGAAAAGATCACCCAGGCCGACGATCTTTACGAATACTGGCTGCTCGACGTACAAGTCAGCCAAGCAGTACCGACCAGCCCGGTAGCCTGTGCCATCTCCAGCCTGCAGCAGTACATCACACGCATCCAGCTGGGCCTGGAACCGGGCTATGAAAAGCAGGGCATGACCACGCAACAGGACACGTTATGGCGTGAACAGTTGCACACCTACGCACTCTGGAACGCCAACCAGCAGTTGCGCTATCACCCCGCCAACTATTTGGACCCGACATTACGGCGTGACAAGACCGACAGCTTTGAGCAGTTGGAAAACGACCTGAGCCAGTATCGAATTCAAGCGGATACCGTTACCACGGCGGTTCACAATTACCTGGCCAGATTCGAGGAAACCGCCAACATACGCACGATCAACGGTTATATCGACGCCGACTTGAGCAACCTGTATAGCGGCACCTATTACTTCGTCGGGAAATCGAGCTCCGCAAACACCTATTACTGGCGCTCCCTCGACCTGTCCAGGCGCGCAGGGTCGGTACTTTTTCAGGATGCCTGGTCAGGCTGGGAGAAAATCAACTTGTCGGTCTCCGACGCCACCGCCGAGCAAAGTATCCGGCCGGTGTATTTCAATAATCGGCTATTTTTCATCTGGGCCGAATGCATCCCCCCCTCCCCGACCAGTTCCGTCCCACCGACGAAAAAAAACTCAGAGAAAAAAAAACAGCTGGCCGAATGGATCAACAGCCGCTACGTCAAGTTTCGCCTCAATTTTTCTTATAAAAAGCACGATGGCAGTTGGAGCGCACCCAAAGCCTGCATTGAGGAGTACTGTGCCACTGAAGACGTCAACGCATTGCCCCCTGCCTTTCTGAAAACCATTACGCAGACGGTGGCTATCGTCGACAGTAACGGCCCCCCGGTACTGTTTTTAAGTGTGCTTGCCACCAGCCGTAAAGACCCCAAACAGCAGGAGAACTTTATTGGAAAGTTTTTCCAGGCTGTCCACGTCGACCAGTCCTTCAACATTACCACCATCGCCGATGGCGGCAGCCCCGAGCGCTATAGCGTGCTGCCCGGCTCACAGGTGGACGAAGAGATAAACCGACTCCTGGAACACTTCGATCCATCGCAGAAGACAAAAGTGCAAACTGTAGTTCAGGGCAAAGATCAAAGCGTGAGCGGGTACTACAGTGAATTGCTGCCTGACACCGCTCGGCAATACCTAACATTCTTTGCTCATAAAAACCAAGGAAACTTGCAGTTCAAGGTAACACCCCCAAACAAGCACTCGATTTCCCCCACGGAGCAAACGATTACCGAAAACAACGACCATTGGGACTTCGAAAACAATCGAACAAAAATAAAAACACCAACAGCAAGCGACGTCTCTGTTGATTCAAACACCAATGAACTCGTATTTACTTCCACACTCACTGACAGTTTCCAGCAAACGTACGGCGTCACACTAATAAAAAAAACAAGCGGTGAGGATATTAACATCACACTGACAGTAGACGACGCACTGGATGATCCGAAAGCCACTCAACTTAAACTGACCAGTGATTCTAAAATTGACGATCCAACCAACGCGCTCCAGACTGATTTTTACGCTCTTTATTTTAAAAACACGGCCACGCATGACGAGTTCCCCAATGCTGTACATACCGAGAGCGGGTTACTCATTAAACTCAAGCCCAAGTCCAAAGACGGGAACACCGTCTCGCTGAAAAATCATTATATAGACAAGAATGCTTTCATCAGTTTATACACAAGTACAGAAAACTCCATCCAGGTCGCCCTTAACCGCTACAGCAAATACCCAGACGCGAACAAAAAGACGTCGCTGCACGCACAAAATACGTTGATTATAAAAAAACCCGCCGTGAGCACATCTAAGTTACGTGCCTATAAGCACATCATTATGAGAGCCAATTTTAAAGACTATCCATTCACCGAAAAAATCAATGCCAACTCACATCAAATCATCAACTATCAGGACACTGCCCACGAAAGCCTCACCGGGTCAAATCCCGAATTACCCAGCGGGCATCGGGTCACGGCGCGTATTCCAGTGACCACGGAGGAAATAACGTCGGGCATCACCCTGATACACGGGGTGGTGACGCTTGAGCCTGCCAAAGAAGACGACTCGACAATTCTCGGCTATACCCTGAAAGCAACTACCTTGAAGTTGGCCCCTTCCACCTCTGACACATCGCTCAGTCAACACCTGGTGCCGATGATCAAAAGACAGACGTCGGAAAAACTCGGCACCGCCGAATTTATTGATTTCCCAACGAGCACCTCAACCCCGCCTGCCGACACGCCCCCCCGCCTTCGCATGAATACCTGTTTTGCCGGCAATCTGGTCAAGGCGGCCAATGTCAGCCTTGAGCATTTGTTTTCGTTAACACCGAAAACGTGGCAAGAACCTCCACTCACACCAGATGGAGCAGCAGAGGACATCGACTTTAACGGGGCTCACAGCAAGTACTTCTGGGAGCTGTTCCTGTACGTACCCTGGTTGGTTGCCCACCGCCTGAATCAGGAGCAGCAGTATGTCGAAGCCCAAGCCTGGCTCAAACACATCTTCGACCCAGCGCGGTTGGCCGATACGGACAGCGAACGCCCTGAATTTTGGGGGTTCAACGAGCTCGTTCGTACGGGCCCGCTCCCCGGTTCAGTCACTCACGACCCACACAAACTGGCGATTCGCTCACCGGTGCATTTTCGCAAAGCAATCTATCTGCTTTATCTCGATATATTGCTCAATCGTGGCGATGCAGCCTATCGGCAGCTTACCCCCGACAGCCTGACCCAGGCCAAACTCTGGTACACGCGAGCCAACCACTTTCTCGGGCCACGCCCCCGCGTCATCACCACTGAACCGTGGGATAAAATCACCCTCGAAAGTTTGACGACGAACCGCTCTAAAGCCCTGGTAGAACTGGAGCAAACAAACCCACCAATCACTATCAACCCTGCGACCGAAGGCATCGCACTGGCTTCGCTCACGGACACCGATAATCTGTGCCTACCCTTCAATACCGAGCTGGTAGCGCGCTGGGACAAGCTCGAAAGTCGCCTGCATAACCTGCGGTACAATCTCGACATCACTGGCAAACCCTTGCGCCTGTCGCTGTACGCAACCCCGCTCTCACCTCTGAAACTGTTGGCCAGCCGCAGCAGCGGTGCCTTCGGCGAAGGAGGCGTAGCGTCGTTCATTGACGCGCAAGTCGGCCATTATCGCTTCCAGGTCATGCTGGGCCACGCGCTCACGGCAACCGAGGCGGTGATTCAATTCGGCAACACGGTGCTGAGCCTGATTGAGCGCAAGGAACAGGCTGAATACCTGGAGTTGCAGCAACAACAAGCCTGGGACTTGGCCAATATCGTCGTAACCCAACAACACCAGGCATTGTTGCTCGACGAGAAAAACCGCCAGGCACTCGGCGCCAGTCGGAGCATGATCGAATCCCGGATGCGCCACTACGAACGCCTGCTCACCGAAGGCATCAGCCCCGCAGAAGCGCACGCAGGCCAACTCTACCTGCTCAGTAGCGGATTCGAGACCGCAGGATCCACCGCCGCCGCAGGGGCCGGCATCGCGATGATAGCGCCGAACATCTTCGGTACGAGTACCGGCGGGGCACGCTGGGAGGGCCCGTTTTATGCAGCCCAAGCCTTGGCTCAAGGCACCGCGACGGTGTTGCGCGGCACTGCCGCAGACCTGGACCGTTCCGAGCAATTCAACCGTCGGGAGCAAGAATGGGCGCATGCCCAGGATCAGGCCCGACTCGAACTGGCCCAGGTCGATGCCCAATTACAAGCTTATGCCGAGCAGGAAAAAGCCACGCGCCTGCAATTACGCCTGGCCGAGACCTCCCTGGCCCAGGCCTGGTCGAACTATCAATTGCTGGCCAAGCGCTTTACCAGGGCACAACTGTATGACTGGCTCAATGTACAACTGAGCAAGTTCTATTACCAAGTCTATGACCTGAGCCTTTCCCTGTGCCGCACCGCGCAAGCGTGCTGGCAGTACGAAGTCGCAGACTATGCGAGCACGTTTATCCAGCCCGGTGCCTGGAACAACAACTACCGCGGCTACCTGGCGGGTGAGGCCCTGAAGCTGTCGCTATTGAAGATGAATGCGGCCTATGTGAACCATAACGTTCGGGACCTGGAAATCGTCAAGACCATCTCCCTGCGTCATCGCATGATCGATTGCAAAGTCACCCCCCCCCACAACAGACACAACCGGCACTCAATCATCGAGTACACAAAACACATGGGCCGAGCATAAACGACAACTGGTCGATAACGGCGCGCTGTGCTTCAAGTTGCCCGAGGCTCTGTTTGAAGAGGATTACCCCCACCACATCCTGCGGCGAATAAAAGGTATCAGCGTGTCGTTGCCCGCGACGCTAGGCCCCTATGAGGACATCAAGGCGATACTGACCCAGACCCATAACGAAATCGTATTGCCCTCAGGCGAGCGGCGCCGCGACATGCGCGCCCATCAGCAAGTCGCACTGTCCACCGGCCTGGATGACAATGGCCTGTTCACCCTCAACTTCGAGAGCCAAGATCGCTACTTGCCCTTCGAATACACCGGGGCCATCTCCAACTGGACCCTGGAATTCCCCAACCCTGCCCAGCAAGAAGCCGTACTCAAATCGATCAACGATATCGTCATTCACCTGCGTTACACCGCCAGGGTGCCAGCAGCCAGCGAGGTCAAGGCATGAACGACGATACGCTCAACCTCCAGGTCAATACCCCCGCCCTGCCCAAAGGCGGCGGCGCCATTCAAGGCACCGGCAAAGGCTGGGGCGATGTCGGCTCCAGTGGTACGGCAAGCTTTGAAATTCCCTTGCCGATCTCTCCGGCGCGCGGCTACGCGCCGGCCATGTCGCTGACCTACCACAGCGGCGCCGGTAACGGCCCCTTCGGATTGGGTTGGAGGGTACCCTTGCCGGCCGTCAGCCGGCGTACCTCCCACGGCGTGCCGGCCTACACGGGGCACGACGTACTGGTGGGCCCCGACGCGCAAATATGGCTACCCGAACGCGACGCCGAAGGTGCGATCGTCAGCCGTTCCACGACCGCTTTCAATGGTTTGCCACTGACCATCGCCTACACGGCCACCCGGTACTTTCCCAGGATCGAGAGCCAGTTCGACCGTATCGAGCACTGGCACTCGGCAACCGATACGGCAGGCTTCTGGTTGATACAAAGTGCCGATGGCAGTCAGCACTTTTACGGGAAGACCCCATTGGCGCGAATTGCCGATCCGGACCACCCGCACCATGTGGCGCAATGGTTGTTGCAGGAAAGCCTGAATACCCACGGCGAACACATTTATTATCACTACAACAAAGAAACCGATCCCTCGCGCTACCCGAGGGACTGTCGAGCCCAGTGTTACCTGGAGCGCGTCTGCTACGGCAACTTCACCGCCAAGGAGCAGGAACAGCTCTACCTCTGGCAGACCGACGATGAGCCGGGCATGGGCTGGCACTTTCAGTTGCTCTTTGACTATGGCGAACGTGACCTTGAGCTGGATAAGCGGCCGACGTATCAGAAAACCCGGGAGTGGCCGACACGACCCGATCCCTGCTCGGATTTTTCGTTCGGCTTCGAGCTACGCACCCTGCGCTGTTGCAACCAGATTCTGATGTTTCACCACTTCCCCAAAGAAGCGCAAATGGGCACCGACCCGGTGCTGGTCAAACGTCTGCTGCTGGAATACCGCACATCCAGCCATGTCAGCCTGTTGAGCGGGATCCATGAGCAGGCCTTCGACAGCGCAGGCAATAGCGTGAGCCGCCCGCCACTGGAGTGTTTTTACCAATCGAGCCAGCTCAAGGTGGACAAGAGCGGCTATAAGCCCTTCAGTTCGCTGCCCGGGCTGCATGACAGCGATCGCTATCAATTGGTCGATCTGTATGGCGAAGGCATACCGGGTGTGTTGTATCGCGCTGACAAGAGTTGGTACTACCGTGAACCGCTCAGGCCGCAGCACACGAAAACCGGCGACGAGGTGATTTACGGCGCGGCCCAGGAGTTGGCGCGGGTGCCGGTCGCCGACAGTACCCGGCCCATCCACCAGGCGCTGGCCGATGTGAACGGCGATGGCCGTCTGGACTGGCTGGTTGCCCAACCGGGGATGAGCGGCTTTTTCAGCCTGGACGAACAGCGCAACTGGTCAACCTTCACGCCGTTCGATGCGTTCCCGTCGGAATTTTTCCATCCCGCGGGAATACTCGCCGACTTGATGGGGACGGGACGTCCTGACGTTGCCATGATCGGCCCCCGTAGCGTGCGCCTGTATGCCAATCGCCGGCGAAAAGGCTTCGAACCCGCCATTGAGGTGCCTCATAAGCTCGATGACGTCTTGCCGATCGTTTCCGCCTCGTCCAACGAGCTGGTGGCGTTCAGCGATGTACTTGCCACGGACCAGCAGCATCTGGTGCGTATCCGGCATAACGAAGTGAAATGTTGGCCGAACCTGGGTCGAGGACGTTTTGGCCAAGGGTTTGTGTTGGCCACGTTGCCGTTCCGTTATGAAGTGTTCAAAGCGTCCAATGTACTGCTCGTCGACCTCAATGGAGGTGGCGCTACGGACTTGCTGTATTTGAGCGCCGCCCACCTGTGTATTTTCCTCAATAAAGGCGGCAACGGCTTCGAGGCGGATGCGATCAAAGTCCCGTGGCCAGAGGGCGTGCGGTATGACGACCACTGTCAGGTCAACATCGTCGACGTGAGCGGCCGGGGCTGCCCCAGCCTGATCCTGACCGCCGCCCATCAGACCCCCATTCACTGGCGCTACGATTTTTTCACTCACAAGCCATGGCTGCTCATGCGCACCGACAACAACATGGGCGCCCAGGCTTCGATCAAATATCGCAGCAGTACCCAGGAGTGGCTGGACGAAAAACGCGAGCTGCTTGCCAAGGGCCAGTCTGCGATCAGCCAGTTGCCCTTTGCGCTGCTGCTGGTCAGCCAACAGGCCCAACGGGACGAGATTACCGGCAACCAGCTGACCCAGCGCGTGAGCTATCGTCAGGCTTATTACGACCGCGTGGACCGTGAGTTTCGTGGCTTTGGGCTGTTGCTGCAAACCGACACCGAGAGCAGCAAAGACACGCAACACAGCCAGGGTTTCAGCTCCCCCATGCGCACCAAAACCTGGTTTCATACCGGGCAATACATCGACATGCCCACCCTCGGCCATAGCAGTCACGACCCACAGGCCAAAGCCATGGGCCGCACACTGGTTAGCCGACACAGGGCGACGCCCGGGGCACAGCCACTGGATCACCACGACGACTTGATCAGCGATCCTGCACCACTGCTGGCACGCGAAGTGGCACGCGCACTCAGCGGCAGAGTGCTACGGGTGGAAGTGGCAGCAGCGGACCCGGCGCAAGGCACCGTGCCCTATGCCGTCACGCAACAGCGGTATCTGGTCCGTGAACTGGCACCGGCCAGTGCTCATACGCTCTACCCCCGGTTGCTGCCATTAGCGCTGGAGTCGATCAGCTATCAATATGAAGGCGTGGAAAACGATCCCGTCTGCCAGCACCAGATCAATCTGCGCTGGGATGCCTATGGTTATTTGGTGCATAGCGTGACCCTGCATTATGCCCGCCGTACCACCACCGACAGCCCGCCACCCGCCGTGCTGGTGGATGAGCACCAGCAGCGCTGGTGGCGCGATACCCATGACAACGCGCAACAATTCTATTACCTGAACGAAACGCTGGCCCAGCCCATTCATCTGGACGACGCACAGCAGTGGTGCCTGGCCTTGCCCTACCGTCAACGAGACAACGCCCTGGTGCTCGGCAAGACGCCAGCGCCTGGCGGGCTGGACACTGCGCGTATCGCCTATGAGGTGTTCATCGATACCAGCGTCGGGCCGTTGGCCGCAGGGGCCAGCCGCGCACTGAGCGGCTTGTCGCGCCAGTACTACCGGCAGGCCGGCGCTTTGGGTAAAACCCTGGAACCTGGGGTCGCCACTGCCCAGGCATTGACTGACTACCTGGAAACCGCCGAGCTGGATGACCAGGCCATGAGTGCCTACAACGACATTCCAGCCATGCTCAACCAACCCAAGGTGGACCTGGTGCAAAAGCTCACCGACAGCGGCTATCACGCCATGGAGCTGTTTTTTCTATTTGACGGCGAGGTGCCGCCCAAGGAAAACCGCCTGTGGTCGATTCGCCGGCACTTTCCCCGCTATGGCAAGGCCACCCAGTTTTATCGGATAAGGGCGCTGCGGGCCACGGAGGCCCATGGCGAAACAACGCTCACCTATGACCCCTACACGTTGCAAACCGTGCGCGTAAAAATGCCCGACGGTTGTGTGACCAAGGCCGAATACGACTATCGATTGCTGCTGCCGACAAAAATCGTCGACCCCAATGGCACTGTTCAAGAAGCGCTTTATGACGGTTTTGGGCAGTTACTCGCCAACACCTTTTACGGCCACGAACAAAGCCTCAGAGTGGGCTTCGCCGCCCTGGATAGCTACCGCCCGCTCAAAAATATAACGCCCGCATTGGCCATCGAACAGGCGCAAAGCGTGCTGCAAGACATGGCCAGCGCGCACTGCTACGCCCCGTTCAGTTGGATGGGTAGCATCGACTTGGCCCTGGTCAAGCCAGAGTGGATCACCAAGGGCTATCTGCTCCCCAGCGGGCATATCCGCATGAACGCGCGATCGCTCCTGCGTGGTGGTCGCCAGCCCCTCAGTGACAGTGCAAAACAGCTCAAGGCGTTGATCGACAAGGCCAGCCGTACGCCGGTACATGGGCTCATGTTGCAAGCCGACCGCTACCCCGGCGATACCGAACAACAGGTTCGCATGACCCTGACCTGCTGGGATGGCTTCGGCCGCTCATTGCAGACCAAGCAGAAGACCGAACCAGGCCCGGCCCATGCGGTCGACGACAAGGGCAATCTGCTGGTCGACGAACTACCGGATGCAAACGCCACCTTGAAGAAGCAGCTACGCCAAGTGCAAGCCAACCCCCGCTGGCGCGTCAGCGAGCGTGTCGAATACAACAACAAGGGCCTGGTCATTCGCGTCTACCGCCCCTACTTCGCCGACAAGCACACCTACGTCAATGATCAATCCATGCGCGAGCTGGGCCACAGCGACCGACAGTTCTACGACCCCCTCGGGCGCCCGACAAAGACATTGACCGCAGGAGGATTTATGCGGCGTAACACCTATTGGGCCTGGTACACCGTCAATGAGGACGAAAACGACACTTATGCAGAGCTGAACTCCGACAACATACTGACTGATACCCCCTAAAGACCTGGGTATCTACAGAACTTTTGCTCCTGCGCCAGACCTGTAGCGGTCTGGCCCCTCCAGCGTGAGCCGTTCAAATGTGTGTGGCTTGCCTGCAAAGGCAGCCTTGAAGCCGACTGGGATGTTGAATGGGCCGCAGCGACGACCCATTCATGTTCTTGTCAGGATCGCCGGGCTGCGCCCCATCGCGACGCCAAGGTTGTATACCCGCGCCTGGCAAACGTTACGAAAAAGCCGCGCCATTCGGTCAATGATGCAATCACGCCGCGGGCCGCCATGACAATTGTTCGAGTGGTCCGGCCTTGAGCGGCCTGGGGCAGGCCCGTCAGCGCAACGGCCAATGCCTCGACACCGGACGCGGCCCAGTGCGTCCACACCTGATTGAACATTCTGCTCAGCCCACCGTGCGCCGTCGCGACAGGATCCGGCAGCTGTACGGTTTGGCCATGGGGATCGTGGACGGCGGTCCGGTGACCGCCACGCATCATCGTTCCCATCGCCCCATCGTAGGCTTCTATTGCAGGTGAGACATTGGGTTGCATCAGCGCAGGCACTTCCCCGCCATAAACAGCGTTGGCCACGGTAGCAAGGGCATAGGCGGCCGTCGCTCCGGCGGTGCGCGTGACCCTGCCGCGCAGGGGCGTGCTGCCCCAGGAGATGCCGGTACCGTGCCCACGAAGGACCTGCTGCACCAGTTCTCTGGAGAGCGCGCGCACATGTCCGCCCAACCGCTGGACCGCCACCGGGTCCCAGCTGTGCTCGGCTTGATCACCTATCGAGTCGCCATGCATGGCATACCCCATACCCGCGGCACCTGCAAAAATAGCACCGATCTGTGGCGCATATCGCGTCCAGTTACCGGCAATACCGGTGCTCATATGTGCCGTGGACACTGCATCCAGCACCGCAACGGTAAGGCGCAAGATTTGGTTGCGTTGTGCCGTGGGCTGGACGGTACTGAAGACCGCCAGATCGACGCCCGTCGCGATTGCATTGGCGATATAGGTGGATAAACCATCGCGAATCGCTGCCGACGAGGCCGGTTGTATCCTCGGGCGCATAACCCTGCCTATATTCGCGAGCCTGCGGCTGATGGAAAGCCTGCGTATTTGTTTATCCTGCGACTCCTCCAAAGCCGATGTGGCAGCCAGCCCTTGCGCATCGACCTTGCTAACCGGATTACCGCCAACCATGGCGTACAGATTCAAGCCATCGGCATCGCCGATCGGGTCCGGGCTGATCCATCGGCATAACCACGGCGCGTAATACCTGAAGCCGTAGTAAGACAACCCGCTGGCATCGCGCTCCTTGCCCGAGTAACGGATGAACCTGTAACTCGCCTCGCTGGCATTCTTGGCCGCCCACCACGCAGTCCCGCCGTAGGGATAATAACTTTCCTGGCTGAGCAGTTGCGCCTGCTCGCCCAGTTCCAGGCTGCTGCTACCCAAGTGGTCCGACAAGCCGTAACGGATCTGCGCCTGCTGACGCCCTCCCGAAGGGTGGCGATCCCACAGCAGGACGCGCACCGTGGTCGTACCGGCATCAAGGTTGAGTACATTCAGTTGCTCACCCGTTGCGCTGTCATGGCGAATTTCCAGTCCCGGCAAGTAGCGTACCTCGGCCGTATGCACCACGCTCCTGGCCTGGTAGACCCTGCGTTTGAAGATGCGCTGGCCCGTGGCATCGTAGGCGTAGCGCTCTTCATCGTCGTTGCCGCCCTCGCGCCGCACCTGCGTGAGGCGCACCAGTTGGTTGCGCACATCCCAGTCCATCTTGTGATCGCCTGCCAATGCTTGCAGATTGCCGTTGCGGTCAAAGCCCTGGCCCAACCCCGGCGCGCTCTTGCCCTCGGCCTGCGGCAGAAAATGATTGCTGCCCGCGGCCACGCTCATCTGCCGCGTGAAGCCCGTGCCGCTGCTGGGCACATGTTGCAACTCAAGCATATTTCCGGCGGCGTCATAGCTGAACTGCTGGGTGTAGCGACGCCATACGCTGTCGTCAGCCGAGCCAAACGCCACCCTCGCTGGTAACGCCGAGCCTCCAGGGTTGCCGGCGGTTTCGCGGCCGCAAGCCTTGGTCAGTTGCGATAACGTGTCGTACTCATAAAGGCTGGCCGAACTGATTCGGGTGTTGCTGGACCATTGCGTCGGCTGGGCAAGGTCATCGATCCGCACGACGTTGCCAACGCCGTCATACTCGTAGCGCAGGTCTTGCAGCGCTGCGCCCGGTTGCGCGGGCAGATGGGCAGTCATTTGCCGCAAGCGACCATCGAATTCACGGTAGTGCATGGCACGCACAACGCCATTGCCGGCGCGTTCGCTGAGCACTTGACCCGCTGCGCTGTAGTGCCGCTGGCCCAACACCTGCGTACGCACGCCGCCCTTGGGCGTCACAAAGATACTCGCCGGTTGGCCGTCAATGCCGTAGGCGTAGTCGAAGCGATTGCCCTTGGCGTCCGTGTGATGCAGGCGCTCACCCAGCGCGTTGAACCCAATGGAAGTCTGGAACCTCTCGGGCTCCAGGCGCAGCTCGCGTTGTGCATCGGGCTGCGGCCAATCCAGCGCGGCATCCGCCTTCCGGAAGCGTCGGGTCTGCTGAGCAACTTCTGCGTGCACCCCATACCGCTCGTGGAACAACGAGCCGCCGCCGTCATCGTGGCGAACCACACGGCCACAGCGGTTGCGCGCAGCCTCTTCATTCGAAGATGCAGCATAGGCAAGACGCTCGACGCACAGCGCCTGCCCGTCACTGGCCGCCTGTTCGAAGACTGCGACCGGCCGCAGATATTGATCGTAGTGATGAGCCTGGTGAGCGCCCCGTCCATCCCACTCTTCCAGTAACTGCCCGGCTTGCCCCATCAGTGTCAGTCGCCAGCCGGCATCCACGCTGTCGGTGCGCAACGCCTGTCCGCCAAGGCTATAGACCGTGCGTTGATTGGGCGCGGTGTCAGGCTGTGAGCGTGACAACTGCAACAAACGTGGGTCCCACTGTTCAATCATCAAGCCCGTACTGCCAAATACCTGACGATGAATGCGCACTTGCGGTTCAACTTCCGCTCTTGAGCGGAAGTAATCAATGTTACGAACAATTAACCCACGCGGGTCGACTGCGGCCAGGGACGGCGTATTTCGATGGATGGAATCAGACATGACCTCAGGACCTTATTGCTGAACAAGTAGTCCTGAGAGCCTAGGGATGAGGGGATCAGAAAGGTGGTGCTGGAGGATGCTTTTGTGTATCCAGTTACTGGCATCGCCCCGACCCGCTCACGTGTCAGCGTGCCGCCCGCCCTGACACCCTCGGACGGCTGGGTTTGTAGCGACGCCAAGCGGACGCGTTTGACTCCCAAGGCGCGTCGACCCGCTGTTGGTTTTGATAGAACGTCACGCGACCTGCCAGTTGCAGACGATGCCGATAAAGCCAGCGCAGCTCGGAGGCCGTGGCAGATACCCGCTGCTTGCTGACGACGGCTTCTATATTCAAATTGTCGAGAGCGAAATGGACCATCGCCGCACTTTGCGGGCTAGTCAAGGTTTCCAAAGCCGATTTGCTGCTTCGCGTGACGATTTTTTGCTGGATGGCCAATAGGTCTGTGCCAATGTGTTGGCGAGCCGTGGCCTCGAGTGAATACCTGCCTGCGGCAAGATCACTGACAAACCTCCTCGCGAATTGCTGGTTGCAGGAAGTTGACGTACAACCTGAATACTTCGAAACAATGCCCTCGTAAAACGGCCGGACGCCGACCGAAAGCTGCTCAATGAGCTCGGCCTTGAGTTCGTTAGCTTTCGCTGGATCATGTGGATCTTGCGTCAAGTCGCTGAATAGCTCCGCATTCGTGTTACGAAATGCAGAGAAGGCGCGAACGGGAGGCGCCAGCCCGGCAGTCCAGCGCTGCAGTTCCGCGCCTGAGAAATAGGCCACCATCGCATCCCCGCGTGCACTCAGCTTCGACCAGAAACTCCTGTAGGCAGCAACCGTCGCGGCCAAGCCAAAGAGAATATCGCCTCGACCGGGTTGGAATTGCTCGCCAAACGTCGTTTGCGTGCCATCGGCATCCCTGAACCCTACGGGATTGCCCCGGGCCATCGCATACAGGTTCAAGCCGTCCACATCGCCCATCGGGTCCGGGCTTATCCAGCGCTGCAACCACGGTGCGTAATAACGCGCACCGTAGTAGTACAGGCCCGTGGCGTCGCGCTCCTTGTCGGAGTAACGGCGAATCTTAGGGTGCCCCCGAACGATATTGCTGGTTGCCCACCACGCCGTTGCGCCATAAGGAAAGTAATGCTCCTGGCTCAACAAGCGAGCCTGCTCGTCCAGTTCCAGCGCACAGCTCTTGAGGTGATCCAAAATGCTGAATCGCAGTGAGTGGGTACTCATCTCGCTGGGCTTGCCCGACTCCCATTGCACCACGCTGACTCGCCCACCGCCCGTATCGATGTCCAGCACATTGAAGCGCTGCGCTGTTTGCTTGTGTACTTGCAGGCCTGGCAGGTAATAGGTTTCCTGGGTGTAAGGTTTTGCACTGGCTTCACGGCTGCGAACCTTGAGTGCGCGCAGACCCTGGCTGTCATACAGGTAACTTTCCACATCAGGGTCACCGCTCTCACGCTGTACCTGGGTGGCGTAGGTCAATTGGTTGCGCACATTCCAGGCCGCCTGCTGCGTGCCGTCGAGCGACAGCTGATTGCCATTGGCATCGAACGCCCCATTCCATTGCACCTGCCGCCCTTGCACTACGGGCACAGCGCGGTTCGTGAGCGCCGCCACTTGCATTTCGCGGGTATAGCCTGTGCCGCTGGAGGGCACGTGTCGAAGGCGCGTCAGATTGCCCGCCTCATCATAGACATAATGCTGGGTGTAATTGCGCCAGAGCCCCTGATCCGTCGCCCCGAACTGCACCTGCGTCGGCAAAGCCCGGCCCCCGGCATTGGCGCTGTTTTCCCGACCGCTGGCCTGGATCAACTGATAAAGCGTGTCGTACTGGTATCGATTAACCGCATCAATCCGGGTGTTGCTGTGCCATTGAGTCGGTTGCGCCTGGTCGCTGAGGCTGAGGATGTTGCCGGCCGGGTCGTACTCATATACCAGTTGCTGCAGCGGCGTGCCGGCCTGCCCTTGGCGGTACACCTCAAGTTGCTGCAAACGACCGTCGTGCTCGGCGTAACGGGCGACTTTGGTAACGTTATTGCCCGCCCGCTCGGACACGGCTTGGCCACTGGAGTTGTACACCCGCTGATTCATCAACACTTGGCGCTCGCCGGTCTTGAAGATCAGCAGCATTTCCAGCAGCCAGCCCTGTTGCCCATAGCGCCACTGTAGGCGGTTGTCCTTGGCATCGGTCTGCTCCAGCATTGCACCCAGCGCATCGTATCGCCAGGTGGTGGTATAGGCCTGGCGTTCCGTTAGCAGATCCTGTGCCTCATCGCTGTGTGGCCAGTCGACCAGAGCGATATCGGTGCGAAACCGTCTGGTTTGCTTGATGAGGCGCTGATCGATCGCGTACGCCTCCGCCAGCAGCACACCCGCCGGGTCCGCATGGCGAATCAGCCGTCCACAGCGATTGCCGACGACCTCGGCCGGGATGGCGGGCGCGTACGTCATACGCTCGACACAACGGGGTGTCGGGTCCTCTGCAGATTGTTCGAACACCGTCACAGGGCGCAGCAAACGGTCATAGTGAAACGCCTGGAGGGCGCCGCGCGAGTCCCAGCTGTGCAACCGCTGCCGAGCTGTACCGTACAAGACCAAGCGCCAGCCGGCATCCATACTCTGGGTTCGCACGGTTTCACCGGACAGGCTGTAAAGGTTCGATTGCGCCGCCACCCCGGTCGAGCCAAGAGCGAACTGACGTGGGTCCCACTGTTCAAGTAAAAAACCACTGGCACTCAACACCTGGCGATTGACCCGCGGCTGAGGGGAGTCCGCGAGCGTTGCACGATGATACTGCACAGTGCGCACGGCTAACCCGCGAGGGTCAATGGCCGTCAAGGTAGGCGTATTTCGATGAAGGGCGTTAGACATGAATTCATGACCTGTTTTGCACTAAGGTCAACAAATCCTAGAGGTACCGGCCTCGATAAAGGGGTATAAAAAGAAGCCGTGTGTAACCAGATCCTGACACCACCTATCGAGGCCAGCAGGCTTGGCACCTGCTGGCCTCAAAGGTTTTCAGTGCCCGCCGGCGCAGGTCGGCGAGGCCGGGGCTGCGTCGATTTTCGCCCATTCCTCAGGCGTGTAGGTATGCAGCGCCAACGCATGAAATTCGCTCATCAGGTCACCGAGGGTGGCGTAGACCTTCTGGTGGCGCTTGACGCGGTTGAGCCCTTCGAACTGCGGGCTGACCAGCACGGCCTTGAAGTGGGTCTGCAACCCACGGCTGTGCATGTGGCTTTCATCCAGCACACTCAAGTGTTGCGGGCCCAGGGCGGCGAGCGCCGTTTCGATACGCTGTTGCATGGTCATTGCTGCTTACTTCTTCTTGGCCGGTGCGGCGGCTTTTGGCGCCAGCTCATTGGTCATGTCTTCCAACAGCTTGTTCACCACCGGTACGGCGCTTTCCAGTTTGGCCTGGGTCATCTGGGCCGATTGCTGGGTCAGCTGCGGCATTTTTTCCAGGACCTTCTTGCCAAGTGGCGACTGGTAGAACGCTACCAGGTCCTTGAGCTCGGATTCGCTGAAGTTGGTGGTGTAGAGCTTGACCATATCAGGCTTGAGCTTCGGCCAGCCGATGGCCTGGTCCAGGGCGGCGTTGGCCTTGGCCTGGTAGCTGTCCAGTACGGACTGCTTGGCGGCAGGCGCCTTGGTCTGTTCGAAACGCTGGGCGAACATTTGCTGCACTTGCATGTACACCGGGGTCCCCAGCTTGTCAGCGTGGGCCAGGGTAAGGAAGGCTTCGGCACTGGCGTTGTGGCTGGCGGTATCGGCAAAAACCTGGCCGCTGGCGCAAACCAGAGCAACCGCGGTACAGATGGCACGAAGACGAGTCATCGAGTTTCCTTTTCTAGCAGGCGAGGTAAGACCCCAAGGGCGCCCATTCTGCGCCTAAAAAACCTCGCGGCTCAACCCCACCCCACGCAGGCCCTGGTTTTGCGGGGCGCAATGGCACAAATGCGGATTTAGGGAACCCACGGCAGCCGCCAGGGCCTAAACTGACCAATCACGACTGGATAAGGAGGGTGCCCGATGAGCCGTATCGAAACCGACAGCCTGGGAGAAGTACAGGTCCCTGATGATGCCTATTGGGGCGCGCAAACCCAGCGCTCGCTGGTCAATTTTGCGATTGGCGAGCAGCGTATGCCGCTGGCGGTATTGCATGCCCTGGCCCTGATCAAGAAGGCCGCCGCCCGGGTCAATGACCGCAACGGCGACCTGCCCGCCGATATCGCCCGGCTGATCGAACAGGCTGCCGACGAAATCCTCGACGGCCAGCATGACGACCAGTTCCCGCTGGTGGTCTGGCAGACCGGCAGTGGCACCCAGAGCAACATGAACGCCAACGAAGTGATCGCCGGCCGCGCCAACGAACTGGCCGGCAACAACCGGGGCGGCAAAAGCCCGGTACACCCCAACGACCATGTGAACCGCTCCCAAAGCTCCAACGACTGCTTCCCAACCGCCATGAGCATTGCTGCGGTGCAAGCAGTGCACCAGCAACTGCTGCCTGCTATCGCGACGCTGTCCGGTGGCCTGGCGGAATTGGCCGCGCGGCATATGAAGCTGGTCAAGACCGGGCGCACCCACATGATGGACGCCACGCCGATCACCTTCGGCCAGGAGCTGTCGGCGTTTATCGCCCAGCTCGATTACGCCGAGCGCGCGATCCGCAGCGCCCTGCCCGCCGTGTGCGAGCTGGCACAGGGCGGCACTGCCGTCGGCACCGGGCTCAACGCACCCCATGGCTTCGGCGAGGCGATTGCCTCGGAACTGGCGGCGCTGTCGGGCTTGCCCTTCGTGACCGCACCGAACAAATTCGCCGCCCTCTCCGGCCATGAGCCGCTGGTCACCTTGCACGGCGCGCTGAAAACCCTGGCCGTGGCCCTCATGAAAATCGCCAACGACCTGCGCCTGCTGGGTTCCGGCCCACGCACAGGGCTGGCCGAAGTGAAGTTGCCGGCCAACGAACCGGGCAGTTCGATCATGCCCGGCAAGGTCAACCCCACCCAGTGCGAAGCGCTGTCGATGCTGGCCTGCCAGGTATTGGGCAATGACGTGACCATCGGCATGGCCGCCAGCCAAGGGCACTTGCAGTTGAACGTGTACAAACCGGTGATTATTCACAACCTGCTGGAGTCGATCCGCCTGCTGGCCGATGGCTGCAACAACTTCCAGGAGCATTGCATCGCGGGTCTTGAGCCCGACGCCGCGCAAATGGCCGAACACCTGGAACGCGGGCTGATGCTGGTCACCGCGCTCAACCCGCATATCGGCTACGACAAGTCGGCAGAGATCGCCAAGAAGGCTTACGCCGAAGGGCTGACACTGCGCGAAGCCGCGCTGGAGCTCGGCTACCTCACCGACGCCGAGTTTGACCAGTGGGTCCGCCCGGAAAACATGCTCGGCGCTTAAACCGACATCCGCAGCCGCCGGGCCCTGAGCCCGGCGAGCAGCGAAGGCGCCAACGCAACCATCGCCGACCCCGTCACCACCACCAGCGCCCCCACATACCCCAGGGCATTGATCTCCTCAGCCTGCACATAGTCAGGCCACAGCCAGGCCGCCAAGGCCACCGCCACAAAGGTCACCAACGGCGTCAACGCCAGGGTCGCACTGACCCGCGAGGCTTCCCAATGCGCCAGGGCTTCGGCAAATGCGCCGTAGGCCACCAGCGTATTCATGCAGCACGCCAGCAGCAGCCACCCTTGCAGCGGGCTCAACTGCAACGCCTCCAGCGGATGCGCCCACGGCGTGAGCAACACTGCGCACGACAGGTAGATCACCATCATCACCTGCAACGAATTCCACACTGTCAGCAACTGCTTCTGCCCCAATGCATAGAACACCCAGATGGTGGTGGCGAGCAGGATCGTCAGCACACCGGCGGTGTAGGTGCCCATGGACGTCAGCAACTCCACCAGGCGTTGGTTGAAGAACAAACCAAAGCCGATAATCAGCACCACCAGCCCCACACCCTGCCCCAGGCTGAAGCGCTCCTTGAACACAAACACACTGGCTACCATCAGAAAGATCGGGCCCATCTGCACCACCAACTGCGCGGTGCCCGGGCTGAGCATTCTCAGCCCAACCAGATACAGCACGTAGTTGCCGACCAGCCCGCACACCGCCATGCCCACCAGCCAGCCGCCCCTGGGGCCGAGCACTTTACGGCTGGGCAAGCGCTTGGTGGCAGCCAGATAGACAAACAGGCAAGTGCCGGCCACCGTGAGGCGAAACCAGGTGACGGTGATCGGGTCCATCACTTGCAGCACTTGCTTGAGCTTGACCGGAAGGATGCCCCACAGAAACGCGGTCAGCAGGGTCAGGAAAAAGCCGTAGACCCAGCGGCCGGAGGAGATGTGCATGAGTGCCCCAGATGCCAGAGGAAGTGGAGCAGGCATTCTAGGGGCAAGTCACTGAGTTCGGATACGTCACAGTCTTGAATGTGGGAGCTGGCTTGCCTGCGATGGCGGTTTATCTGTACCCAATCTGTCGCTGACCCACCGCTATCGCAGCATGGGTATCTACACAACTCTGACGTAGCAACCATCAGTAACCACGATGCGAAGCAAGCCGCTCTTGATCTTGCTCTTGATCTGCTTTTGATCTGAGGCGCCCCGTTAAACCACGCTGGCCGGAATTCGACAGGGATTTGGGGGGTAAACCGGCAGGGATGCCGGTTTAGCCGCCCCGCGCCATGGATGGCGCGTGGCGGCGGCCCCCCAAATCACTGGCGGATTACGGGCACACCGAGCCTGAGCGAGGTGCCGAGTGGTGGGGCAAGAGCCCTTTTGGTTACTTTTGGGGCTCTTTTCCAAAAGTGACCCGCTGTAAAAGCGGAACCAATAGCAGCCGCTACCGCAGCAATGGATATGTACTCGGTCTAATCCAACATCCTGGTCGGCCCTGAGGCCGCCATCGGGAGCAAGCCCCCTCCCACATTTGGATCGCGGTGCATCAGCTAGATAGCTATAAGCTGACAGGCAGCAAGCTCCCTTGCAAAGGAGCAGCAGCGTACCAAAGTTGTGTAGATACCCATGGCTATCGCAGGCAAGCCAGCTCCCACATTGGCCGTATTCCAACCTGACTCAGCGTACGGCTTCGAAAAGTCCGGTAGCGCCCATCCCGCCGCCCACGCACATGGTGACAATCCCATAACGCAGATTGCGCCGTTGCAGTTCGCGCACCAGGTGCCCCACCTGTCGCGAGCCCGTCATGCCGAACGGGTGACCGATGGAGATCGAGCCGCCGTTGACGTTGTACCTGGCGTTATCAATCTCCAGTCGATTGCGCGCGTAAAGACACTGGGAAGCAAAGGCCTCATTGAGTTCCCACAGGTCGATATCCGCCACCTGCAAGCCTTTGGCCTTGAGCAACTTGGGCACCGAAAACACCGGGCCGATGCCCATCTCGTCCGGCTCACAACCGGCCACGGTAAAACCACGGAAAAACGCCTTGGGCTTGAGCCCCAACGCGAGGGCTTTTTCCAGGCTCATCACCAGCGTCATCGAAGCACCATCGGAGAGCTGCGAGGAATTACCCGCAGTCACCGAGCCGTCCTCGGCAAACACGGGCTTGAGCCCGGCAAGACTGTCCAGGCTGGTGTCCGCACGATTGCAGTCATCCCGATCTACCACGCCATCGAGGATCTGCACCTCGCCGGTATGCTTGTCCTCGACCTTGTACTGGACCGCCATCGGCACAATTTCGTCATTGAACAAGCCATCGGCCTGGGCCTGGGCCGTGCGCTGCTGGCTTTGCAGGGCGTAAAGATCCTGCTCCTGGCGGCTGACGTGATAGCGACGGGCAACGATTTCGGCGGTCTGGCCCATGGGAAAGTAAATGCCTGGCACCTGCTCTTTAAGCAGCGGGTTGATCAGGTTATCGGTGTTGACGCTTTTCAGGGTCAGGCTGATGGACTCGACACCGCCGGCGACAATGATGTCGCTGCAGCCCGAAGCGATCTGGTTGGCGGCGATGGCAATGGCCTGCAAGCCTGACGAACAGAAACGGTTGAGGGTCATGCCTGCCGTACCGGTGCCAAGTTGCGACAGCACCGCCACATTGCGCCCGATGTTGTAGCCCTGGGCACCCTCGTTGGACCCGGCACCGACGATGCAATCTTCCACTGTGGCCGGGTCAATGCCGTTACGGGCCAACAGTGCATTGACGCAATGAGCCGCCATGTCATCGGGCCGGGTCTGGTTGAATTTGCCACGAAAGGACTTGGCCAGGCCGGTTCGCACGCTGTCGACGATCACTACTTCACGCATGGGGCACCTCGATCTTGTGGTTGTAGATCGAGGATAGATCCAGGCCTGGCCGACCGCGATGATCATTCACTGCATGGATGCAAAAGCATGGAGGTCGGGAAGACCGGGCTATTTCTTTTTCTTCTTGTCGTGCTTGTCGGTTTTAGCGAACGCATCCTCCAGCGCCCGGTTGATGGTGCGCAACACCTTGACCCGCGCCCAGCGCTTGTCGTTGGCTTCTACCAGGGTCCAGGGCGCCACCTCGGTGCTGGTGCGATCAACCATGTCGCCCACTGCCGCGCGGTAGTCGTCCCACTTGTCGCGATTGCGCCAGTCGTCTTCGGTGATCTTGAAGCGTTTGAAAGGGATTTCTTCACGGGCCTGGAAGCGCTCCAGCTGAGTGTCCTTGTCGATGGCCAGCCAGAACTTGACCACGATCACCCCCGCATCGCGCAGTTGCTCTTCAAAGTCATTGATCTCGCCATAGGCGCGCATCCAGTCCGCCGGGGTGCAAAAGCCTTCGATGCGTTCCACCAGCACGCGGCCGTACCAGGAGCGGTCGAACACGGTGAACATGCCACGCGCAGGGATCTTCTGCCAGAACCGCCATAGATAAGGCTGGGCGCGCTCGTCTTCACTGGGCGCGGCAATCGGCACGATGTGGTACTGGCGCGGGTCCAGTGCTGCCGCCACACGACGGATCGCCCCGCCCTTGCCGGCTGCGTCGTTGCCTTCGAATACGCTCACCAGCGCGTGCTTGCGCATGCGTTTGTCGCGCATCAGGCCAGAGAAGCGCGCCTGCTCGGTGATCAGCTGTTCTTCGTAATCGTCCTTGTCCAGGCGCAGGGTCATGTCGAGGCTGTCGAGCAGGCTCTTGCGGTCAACCGAGGCAAGCAACGGCGCCGGGTTCATGCCGCTGGCCTTGACCTTGGCCTGCTTCAAGGCACTTTGCAGCCCATCCAGCAGGATCTTGCCCACGGTCAGCCCACGGTAATGCGGGTCGACACCCTCGATTACATGCCAGGGCGCATAGTCGCGGCTGGTGCGACGCAGCACGCGCTCACCGAAATGCACGAACTTGTCGTAGGTCTTGGACTGCTGCCAATCCAGCGGGCTGATGCGCCAGCTGTGCAACGGGTCATCGGCCAAGGCCTTGAGACGCGCCTTCATCTGTTTTTTGGACAGGTGGAACCAGAACTTGAAAATCAGTGCGCCTTCATCGCAGAGCATCTTTTCCAGGCGCTCGGCACCGGCGATAGCCTGGTCCAGGCGCGCGTCCTTGATCTGCCCATGCACCCGGCCTTGCAGCATCTGGCTGTACCAATTGCCGAAAAAGATCCCCATGCGGCCCTTGGCCGGCAATTGCCGCCAGTAGCGCCAGGCCGGCGGGCGCGCCAGTTCTTCGTCGGTCTGCTGGTCGAAGGTGCGCACTTCGATCAGGCGCGGGTCCATCCATTCATTGAGCAGCTTGACGGTTTCGCCCTTGCCCGCGCCTTCGATGCCGTTGATCAGGATGATCACCGGGAAGCGCTTCTGCTGCTGCAGCTCGTACTGCACCTCCAGCAAGGCTTCACGCAGGGCCGGCACTTCGGCGTCATAGGTGTCTTTGTCGATGGCGTGACCGATTTCGGCGGATTCGAACATGGGCAGCTCCGTTTCAAGATGGCTCAAGACTAGCGGATTGGGCCCCACGGCAGGCAAGGAATTTCACTCGGCTTGCCGTGGATCAATCACCGCGCCGATGGTTAATGCCCAGGCACATGGCAAATGCCCAGGTCCTGATGCTTCAACATCTGCTGGGTCAAGCGCTCCATCACTGCGGTTATTGCCTGCCGTCGCGGTGCGCGCAGGGCTTCCATTTGTTTGAAATACTCCCCGTCGGTAAGGTCCTGGCGATTCTCAAAGAGTGTTTGCTGCTGCGTATCGAAGGGCTCAGTCACCGATAGGAACTCAGCAGGAAACTGGTGTTTGAGATGGGTTTTCCAGAACGTCAACTGGGTAATAAAACGCAAGAAGGCGGGCGACAGCTCAGCTGTTCGCACCTGGGCTTGCGCCATCGCCAAATCGCTGCTGGGCACCTCGAAAAACGAGTCATAGACCATATGTTCGGGCTGCCCCGGCAGTTGCAGGTCCTTGGCCAACCCGACCCGAAATGCCAGGTTGATTTCCAGCGGATCCGAGGAGGCTTTTTCAACCGCATATGTCGCCGCAATTTTCTCCAGCTCGCTGAGGCGAAACAAACCTCGACTCAAGTTCAACAGCGCCCCGGAGTTGCTCTGTGCACGACCCGCCTGCAGCGTTGCCTTCTCGACTTCCTTGAGAACCTCAATCTGGCTGAACATCTGCGCCGCCCCATCCTCACAACCAGTCGGATGGGCTGCCAGTTGGAAGACCTGCTCGCGCAGCCCGACATTGTCATGGGTCGCCTGCAATACGTCCCAGACACGTTGCGTCATATCCTCGCGCACACGGCGACTGTCAGCAGTACTGGTCAATTCAGCCAGCAACAGGAACAACTCTGTCGATTCCGGATCGTCCCGCAGGTTGGCCCAGACGTTACGCTTGTTGGCATCGCGGGCGGACACCTCGTCCGGCAACCACCGTGCCCTGGCCTTCAGTTCGGTCATACGGGGCTGATCGTCGCCTACATACCCCATGCCAATACCGACTTCGGCGCGGTAACGCTCGAGTGCCTCTACTGTCGTCTCGGATAACGGATTGCCACCCACGTCAATCGATTGGCTGAAAATACGCGGCACCCTGAACAACCAATCGGGCAATACCGTGATCAGGTTATCGCGCAAATCCACCTGCTCCAGGTGGGCCAACCCTGCGAGACCTGGCGGCAGATCGACGATTTTGCTGTCGCGCAGCAAGAGGGTCTGCAAGTCACGCATGCTGCTGACATCCACCAGCTTATCCAGTGGGTTATGGCTCAGGTCCAGCAGGCGCAGCGTATTCAGATCAGCCAGTTTCAGCTGGGTATATTCGGTCAGTGCAAGACGGTTATGGGGCATCGACAAGCTTTCGAGGTCGAGCATCCGCGAGAATATTTCCGGCAAGCGGGTCAGGCGGTTACGGTCCAGCGCCAGATGCCGAATGCCTTTGAAACACTTGAGGAAATACGCGACGTCATCGCCCAATCGCATATTCTTGAGTGACACCTGACGGACATGGTCGAAACGAATGTCGGCAGGCAGCGTCGGCAACGATCCGACGCGCATTCCGTCCAGGTTCAAACTGGGAACCGACATCTGATGTTCATCCAGAGCAGAGCTTTGACGCCGCCAACAGGCTTCAATGCGCTCGGCCACCTGCTCGCGGCTGGTACGAATGTCACTCAGGCCCGGCTGTTTTTCCATGCCCTGGATATCGGTCTTCCAGTGTTTGAGCAGCGCTCGCAGACGAGTGAGCTCTGCCTTCAAGCGCTTTACCGCCCTGGCTCGGGCAAGATGGTCAGCACCCAAGGCCATCAGCAGCGAAGACACTTGTGCATCGCTGAACATGGGGTACAGACGCTTCACCTTGCGCACTAACGCGGGAGGGTGCGCCAATGGCCCCGTCGGCGAATCAGCCATTTCACAGGGCATCGCGTCCAGCACCGGTTCGCTGCCCCTGCTGGAAAAAGCCTCAGCGGCCAGCTCCCGTTCCCCCTTGGCCTGGGAAGCGCTCATGTAGCGCAGGCGCCAGAGATTGTTGGCCTCGTTGAGCGGCAACCCCATTGCTACGCGCTGGCTGTCGTTCAGCGCGCAGTCAATCGCCTGAAACAAGCCGTCAGGTCCGGAGTAAGGCCCACCTAGACTCAGGCCGTTGTCGTCGAACGTTGCAAACCCTGCGTCCGAGCTGACCATTATTCGTCGCACACCGGCGCCATTGCGCGCGCCCAGGGCCAACAAGTCGCCCTGTGGCGACCCCTGGCGCAACTCAAGCCGCACCTCCCTGCCCCACCCTGCCAGATGCGGCATCGACCGAACCGCCACACACGCCGTATCAAGGCTGGCCAGCTCAGGCTGCTCAAACCCCATCAGCGCGCGGTCCAGGCGTTGCTCCCCGAGGGCACGCTGGACTGACTCGGCCAATGCCATGGGGATACGTTGATTATCGCGCAGGGTCTCGCGCTGCACCGTTGAGGTCTGGGCCATCAATTCGCGCATCAGCGTACAGGGCAGCTGCGGATAGGTACGCCTGAGCAACGCCCATTCGGGCGGTACAGGTCCGTCATGGGCCTGATACAACTGCTCGAACAACGGCCTGCAGTCAGCCTTGAGGTGTGCGAGCAACTGACGCTCCAATACGCCGCGCTCCTGATCAGCAGCAACCCCCTCTCCAAGCAGGTCGATTTTTTGTGCCTCGTCCAGCTCGGCCAACAGCACATCAAACACTTTGCCCTCACGAAGCATCTGCTCAGTGAGCGTCAAACGCAGGCCTACATTGTCAAACGGCCCACCGGTGGGGTAACGCGCCTTGACGCTGCCCTGTGCATCCAGCACCTCAAAATAGCGCCCCACCGGCCACCCGTCCAACAAGGGCAGGGCATGCATCTGCAAGGTCAAGTTTTCTGCACTGGGGGAGGCACCGCTTTCCAACTGCCAGATCAGATCACGAATGGACTGGTCCAGCTTGAAACGCTCATACAAATCACGAAAACGTGCGGGAAGGGGCAGGCACTCTTCGGCCTGATAGACGCCCCATTCATGGGGCATATCCATAATGGCCTTGATCTGCACAAGTTTCCTGGGATGCAGCGAAGCACCTGGGCCTGCCGGGTTCAGGCGTGAAAAGAGATACTCCTGATCCTCCCATTCGTCGGGCGTTTCGAACGCAAATCGCCAGCGTCCTTCGCCGTTGTGCAGCAACAGCGGGCGATAAGCCGTCTGCCGCAGCGGGTGACTGGCCCGCCATCGATCCAGTTTCGAGTCAAACGCAACCCGATGTACGCAATCATTGACCTTGACGTATGAATGCCCTCCGACTTTGTAAATTCCCGTAGCGTCCGCAACCTCGTCGTCGACAAGACGCTGATCATGGAAGTACGGCGTGACATTTGCCCGCCACAGCCGCAGATTGCCATCTGTGGGGCGTACCACTTCAAACTGGCGAAAAAAGTTATCCAGGTTGAGACCGCTGCGTTTCATCGCCGAACCGACAACCTTGCTCCCCGCCGCGAACAGCACCATCGAGGTGATGTTTTGCGCTACCGCTGCCAACTGCTTGAACGCCTCTTCTTTATCGCCACGGCGCCAGTCCTCAATGCCCTCATACAGCTCGCCGAGCATCTGGCCCACCGCCACGCCAGTCATCAATAGTCCCAACTCCGGCACAACAAACCCGGCGAGGTTGAGCACTGTCAAACCGGCATCCAGGTACGCTTGCAAGCGCTGCTCGCGGGCCACCTCATCCACGTCGGCCACCGGTACCGCCAGGGTCCGCGCGTCGGCTTGCAGTTTGGCGGCGTAAGTTGCGAAAAAATGCCCCGCCAGGCTAACCGTAATGGGATTTGCCTCCAGCGCCCCCAAGGTACGGGATTGAGCGAAATGGCTGAAGAAGCCAACCCGGTCATCCTGGCTCAGGTACCGGGTAAAGAAACTACGATAAGCCGGCACTTCAAGCTTGCCCTTGAGGTAGACCTGAAAGTCATCAAACGAGGAATACTCGAACAATGGCCGCTCCGGCTCATTGGGCATGTACACCACACAGGGTTCTTGCGGGTATTGCGCAACCGAGCGGCCGGAGAACACCAGGATGCTCCACAGGCAACTGCCCTGTACATTCAGCCATTGCCATGTGACGGGGCGCCATTCAAACAAAATCCCTGCCGCCTGAGCCTGAGACGCTGTCAGCTTGCGGTCCAGCAATTTGCACAACACCTCGTAGACACCTTGGGAAATATCTGCGCGCATCAGGGCAATGTGGGCGTCGATTTTTATATCCAGGGTTTTCATCTGGCCGATATCGGTTGCGACATTATTGAGGTTGGGCTGATCACTCCCCAGCTTGAATACTTCGCTGATGTGCTGCTGATACAGGCCACCCAGATCCAGGGCACGGCACCCCTGGGCAAACTCCAGGGGGGTTATGCCAATGGCCCCGCGAGCGGCAGCCCCCAAGCGCAGCAGCGAGCCCGTCGGAAAGTGCTGCGCTCGCACTTCATCCTCGGAAAAATTCTGCATCGCCACATGCAGCAAACTGTCCTGCACCAGCCTCACCGTTTTCACATATTTCAATGGCAAGACTTCTTTCTCGTACTCGTTTACAGCACGCACCAAAAGATCTTTTTTCGGCTCCACGGTCAGTTGCCATCGGGTCTGACAGTAAGCCTTGAGCCGCTCACTGCAAAATTCATCCAGTGCTTGCAAAGGCTTCAATTGCTCGGCGACAACTGCCTGGGCATCTGCAACCCGTGCGGCATCCCTGGTCAGTGCGTCCAACACGCCAGGCGGTGCGTTGACCATCCAGCCCGGCAGTTGCTTTTGCAACACCTGGGCCTTGTCCAAATCACCCGTCATTTCCAGTAAGGCGGACTGCAGTTGCCGCTGGGTCAATTGGTTCAGTTTGCTGTTCAAATCGTCCTGTGGGCGCATCAGCAATGTCCTTTATTGCCTATAAATCAAGCCATTACGATACCGCAGCAACTTGCACAGAATTAACGCTGATAGTTGATGGATTGAAGGCCGGACGCAGCAGCTATTTCCATGCAAAACCTATGGGGCTACCACCTGGAATCGGCCCTGCGCGCCGCGATCGGCTAGAATGGCCGCCTTGTCTTTGCCTGCTGTATGTCTATGAGCCGCCCATGACCCCCATCACCCACGCCCAGCTCGACTGGGATGACCAAGGTCGCCCGCATTCGCGGGTGTTCGACGACGTGTACTTCTCCGACCAGTCGGGCCTTGAAGAAACCCGCTATGTGTTCCTGGAGCAGAACCGCTTGCAGGAGCGCTTTGCTGGCTTGCCAGCGGGCGGGCGACTGGTGATCGGCGAAACCGGCTTCGGCACGGGGTTGAATTTTCTCTGCGCCTGGCAATTGTTTGAGCAATACGCACCGGCCGGCGCGCGCCTGCATTTTGTCAGCGTAGAAAAATATCCGCTGAGTCATGCCGACCTGCAACGCGCCCTCGCCCTCTGGCCTGAACTGCAACCTTTGGCCGAACAACTCTTGGCGCAATACATCGCCATTCACCAAGGCTTCCAACGCCTGGTGCTGGATAACGGCCGCGTGGTCCTGACCCTGTTGATCGGCGACGCCCTGGAGCAATTGCCGCAACTGGATGCACAGATCGACGCCTGGTTTCTCGACGGTTTTGCCCCGGCAAAAAACCCGGACATGTGGACCGCCGAACTGTTTGCCGAACTGGCGCGCCTGGCGGCACCGGGCTCGACCATCAGCACCTTCACCAGCACCGGTTGGGTACGGCGCCTGATCAACGCCGCGGGCTTCAAGATGAAGCGCACGCCGGGCATCGGGCATAAGTGGGAGATCCTGCGCGGCGAGTTTCTCGGCTGGCCCGACGAGACGCCGCCGCCCGCCAAAAGCAAACCCTGGTTCGCTCGCCCCCCAGCCATCGACGGTAAACGCCACGCCATGGTTATTGGCGGTGGCCTGGCCGGTTGCGCAACGGCTGCCAGCCTGGCCGCCCGCGGTTGGCGCGTCAGCTTGCTGGAACGCCACGCCGGCCTGGCGCAGGAAGCCTCGGGCAACCCTCAGGGCGTGCTGTACCTCAAGCTGTCGGCCCATGGCACCGCATTGTCCCAACTGATACTCAGCGGTTTCGGCCACACCCGCCGCCTGCTGGAGCACTTGCACCGTGGCGTGGATTGGGATGGCTGTGGTGTGTTGCAGCTGGCGTTCGACGCCAAGGAAGGCCAGCGCCAGGCCCAACTCGCCGACGCCTTCGCACCGAGCCTGCTGCACCTGCTCGACCGCGAGCAGGCGCAACAACAGGCTGGAATCCAACTGGCCCACGGCGGCCTGTTTTTCCCCGAGGGCGGCTGGGTACATCCACCCGCACTGTGCCAGTGGCAGGCGACGCATCCGCTGATTGAGGTGCTCAGCCACCATGAGGCGCTTGAGCTGGACCGGCGAGACGACCAGTGGCACGCCCGCGCAGGCGATCGCGTGCTGGCCAGCGCCAGCGTGGTGGTGCTCGCCGGGGCGGCCGAGATCAAGCGTTTCCCCTTGAGCGCAGACATGCCGCTCAAGCGCATTCGCGGGCAGATCACCCGGCTCGCACAAACCCCGGCCAGTGAGGCCCTTGCTACTGTGGTCTGTGCCGAGGGTTACGTCGCACCAGCCCGCCTTGGTGAACATACCCTGGGCGCCAGTTTTGACTTCAACAACCAAGACCTCACACCCACGCTCGCTGAACATAGCGGCAACCTGGAGATGCTGCGCGAGATCTCCACAGACCTGCTGCAGCGCTTGGGCGCCGACCGCCTGGCGGCCGAACAGTTGGAAGGGCGTGCCGCGTTTCGGTGCACCAGCCCCGATTACCTGCCGATCGTCGGGCCGCTGGCCGACCGTGAAGCGTTCCAGCAGGCTTATGCCGTGCTAGGCAAAGACGCCCGGCAAGTACCGGATACGCCGTGCCCCTGGCTGCCCGGACTGTACCTTAACAGTGGCCATGGCTCCCGCGGCCTGATCACTGCACCACTGTGCGGCGAACTCCTGGCCGCCTGGCTGAATGACGAACCGCTGCCGGTACCGGCAAGCGTGGCCGCGGCCTGCCACCCCAACCGGTTTACCCTGCGCGCTCTGGTTCGAGGCCAGGCCGCAGCCCGTAAAGAGCAGGATTGATGGCTAGGCGGCCATCTGCCTTATAACTTATCGGTCTAAAACTCCACGCATAGCACTGGGTCAGTTTCTGGGTACGCGCCGTTTGGCGTATTGAGTATTGACCCCTCCCCAACGGAAAAACCGGTAAGGAACTTATGTGTGGATTAGCTGGCGAGTTACGCTTTGATCATCAACCTGCCGACCTGGCAGCCGTAGAACGCATCACCCATCACCTCGCCCCCCGTGGCCCCGACGCATGGGGCTTCCACGCCCAAGGGCCGATTGCCCTGGGCCACCGCCGCCTGAAAATCATGGACCTGTCGGATGGCTCCGCACAGCCGATGGTTGACGCCCAACTGGGGTTGTCCCTGGCGTTCAATGGCGCGATCTATAACTTCCCGGAACTACGAGAAGAGCTGGAAGCCTTGGGCTACGCCTTCTATTCCGGCGGTGATACCGAGGTGCTGCTCAAGGGCTACCACGCCTGGGGCGAAGCACTGCTGCCCAAGCTCAACGGCATGTTTGCCTTCGCCATCTGGGAACGTGACGCCCAACGTCTGTTCATCGCCCGTGACCGCTTGGGCGTAAAACCTTTGTACCTGTCGCGCACCGGCCAGCGCCTGCGCTTTGCTTCAGCCTTGCCGGCACTACTCAAGGGCGGTGATATCAACCCGATCCTCGATCCGGTTGCGTTGAACCACTACCTGAATTTCCACGCCGTGGTCCCCGCACCGCGCACGCTGTTGGCGGGCATTGAAAAGCTGCCGCCCGCCAGCTGGATGCGCATCGACGCAAGCGGCAAGACCGAACAGAAAACCTGGTGGACCCTGCCCTACGGGCCCCATGAGGATGAAAAACACCTGACCCTGCAAGACTGGACCGACCGCGTGCTCGACAGCACCCGCGAAGCCGTGGCCATCCGCCAACGCGCCGCCGTGGATGTGGGCGTGCTGCTCTCCGGTGGCGTCGACTCGAGCATGCTCGTCGGCCTGCTGCGTGAAGTCGGTGTGCAGGACCTGTCCACGTTCTCCATCGGTTTTGAAGACGCCGGTGGCGAGCGCGGCGACGAATTCCAGTACTCGGACCTGATCGCCAAGCATTACGGCACTCGCCACCACCAACTGCGCATCGCCGAAAGCGAGATCATCGAGCAACTGCCGGCGGCGTTCCGCGCCATGAGCGAGCCGATGGTCAGCCATGACTGCATCGCGTTCTACCTGCTATCGCGTGAAGTGGCCAAGCATTGCAAGGTTGTACAGAGCGGCCAGGGTGCTGACGAATTGTTCGCAGGCTACCACTGGTACCCGCAGGTCGATGGCGCCAGCGATCCCTATGCGGCCTATCGCGATGCCTTCTTCGACCGCAGCTACGACGACTACGCAGCCACCGTCGCACCGAAATGGTTGACCGCCAACGACGCTGCCGGCGACTTTGTGCGCGAACATTTTGCCATGCCGGGCGCGGACGCCGCCGTGGACAAGGCCCTGCGCCTGGACAGCACGGTGATGCTGGTGGACGACCCGGTCAAACGCGTCGACAACATGACTATGGCCTGGGGCCTGGAAGCCCGGACACCGTTCCTCGACTACCGCCTGGTAGAACTCTCGGCCCGCGTACCGGGCAAGTTCAAACTGCCCGATGGCGGCAAACAGGTGCTCAAAGAGGCCGCGCGCCGGGTGATCCCCAGCGAAGTCATCGACCGTAAAAAAGGCTACTTCCCGGTCCCCGGCCTCAAGCATTTACAAGGCGACACCCTGAACTGGGTACGCGAGCTGCTGCTGGACCCGAGCCAGGATCGTGGCCTGTTCAACCCGGCCATGCTCGATCGCCTGCTGACGGACCCTCAGGGTCAACTGACCCCATTGCGCGGTTCCAAGCTGTGGCAACTGGCGGCGCTGAACCTGTGGCTCAGCGAACAAGGAATCTGATCCATGAAACCTAACGCCGCGGCGTATAGCCAACGCTTGATCAAAGGCCAGGCGCCGACCTACGAGCGCCTGCAGGCCCGTCTTGCCGAAGACGGCAGCCCGCAAGGCCCCGAACCGATTGCCGTGCATTGCGGTTGGGGGCGCTTGTTGATCGGGCATACGTTTCCCGACCCTGCCAGCCTCGCCCTGGAGCTGCTCAACGAACAGCCCGGCGAACGCGATATCGCCCTGTATGTGGCCGCGCCCCAGCAAATCCTCGGTATCGACCCGCAGCAGTTATTCCTCGACCCGTCAGACACCTTGCGCCTGTGGTTCAGTGACTACCGCCCCGCCACCCGTGTGTTTCGCGGTTTTCGGATCCGTCGGGTACAGAGCGAAGCCGACTGGCACGCCGTCAACTTGCTGTATCAGGGCCGCGGCATGTTGCCCGTCGACGTCGAACGCCTCACACCGCGCCATCAAGGCGGCCCGGTGTATTGGCTGGCGGAAGACGAAGACAGCGGCGCCGTGATCGGCAGCGTGATGGGCCTCAACCATCAGAAAGCCTTTCACGACCCGGAAAACGGTTGCAGCCTGTGGTGCCTGGCGGTAGACCCACAGTGCACCCGCCCAGGCGTCGGTGAAGTGCTGGTGCGCCACCTGGTGGAACACTTCATGAGCCGTGGCTTGAGCTACCTGGACCTGTCGGTGCTGCACGATAACCGCCAGGCCAAGAGCCTTTACGCCAAGCTGGGTTTTCGCGCACTGACCACCTTTGCGATCAAGCACAAGAACGGCATCAACCAGCCGCTGTTTCTCGGTCCGGGGCCGCAGGCGGGGTTCAATCCGTATGCGCGAATCATTGTCGAAGAAGCCCATCGGCGCGGTATCGATGTGCAGGTGGATGACGCCGATGCCGGGCTGTTCACCCTCAGCCACGGCGGGCGCCGTGTGCGGTGCCGCGAGTCGCTGAGCGATTTGACCAGCGCCATCAGCATGACCCTGTGCCAGGACAAGAGCCTGACCCACAAGGTGCTCAAGGCCGCTGGCCTGAAGTTGCCTGCGCAACAGTTGGCAGGCAGTGCCGACGACAACCTCGAGTTTCTGGACGAGCACCAGCGCGTGGTGGTCAAGCCGTTGGATGGCGAACAAGGCCAGGGCGTGGCGGTGGACCTGCGAACGATCGAGGAGGTGCAGCAAGCCATCGAAACGGCACGCCAGTTCGACAGCCGCGTACTGCTCGAAAGCTTTCACGAGGGCCTGGACCTGCGCATCCTGGTGATCGGTTTCGACGTCGTCGCCGCCGCGATTCGCCGCCCCGCCGAAGTGATCGGCGACGGTCAGCATTCGATTCGTGCATTGATCCAAGCGCAAAGCCGACGTCGTCAGGCCGCCACCGATGGCGAAAGCAAGATCCCCCTGGACGGCGAGACCGAGCGCACGCTGAAGGCCGCCGGCTACGACTACGACAGCATCCTGCCCCGGGGCCAGACCCTGGCCGTGCGGCGCACCGCCAACCTGCATACCGGCGGTTGTCTGGAAGACGTCACCGCCATCCTGCACCCGACGCTGGTGGACGCCGCCGTGCGCGCCGCCCGCGCCCTGGATATTCCCATGGTCGGCCTGGACCTGATGGTACCGGCGGCCGACCAGCCGGAGTACGTATTTATCGAAGCCAATGAACGAGCCGGGCTGGCCAACCATGAACCGCAACCAACTGCAGAGAAGTTTGTGGATTTGTTGTTCCCACACAGTCAGCCGACGGCTTGAACGATGTATCGCCTGTTCCGGCGCTATCGCGGGCAAGCCCAGGCGACGACGCTCCAGCCCCTTCATCGAAACCATCGATGCCCTCAACTCATCAGGAGTTTCCATGACCAGAACCATCCCAGAACCCGATCTCGCCTACCTGCAAAAAGTGCTGCTGGAGATGCTCGCCATTCCCAGCCCCACCGGATTTACCGACACCATCGTGCGCTACGTCGCCGAACGCCTGGAAGAACTTGGCATCCCGTTTGAAATGACCCGGCGCGGCACTATTCGCGCCACCCTCAAGGGCCAGAAAAACAGCCCTGACCGTGCCGTCTCTGCGCACCTGGACACCATCGGCGCCGCCGTGCGAGCAATCAAGGACAACGGCCGCCTGACCCTGGCACCGGTGGGCTGCTGGTCGAGCCGCTTTGCCGAAGGCAGCCGGGTCAGCCTGTTCACCGATAACGGTGTCATCCGCGGCAGCGTATTGCCGTTGATGGCGTCCGGGCACGCGTTCAACACTGCCGTGGATGAAATGCCGGTGAGCTGGGACCATGTGGAACTGCGCCTGGACGCCTACTGCGCCACTCGTGCCGACTGTGACTCCCTGGGCATCAGCGTCGGTGACTATGTAGCGTTCGACCCACTGCCGGAGTTCACCGAAAGCGGGCATATCAGCGCCCGCCACCTGGACGACAAAGCTGGGGTCGCCGCCCTGCTCGCCGCGCTCAAAGCGATCGTCGACAGTGGCGAACCGCTGCTGATCGACTGCCACCCGCTGTTCACCATCACCGAGGAAACCGGCAGTGGCGCAGCGGCCGCCCTGCCCTGGGATGTCAGCGAGTTTGTCGGCATCGACATCGCCCCGGTCGCCCCGGGCCAGCACTCCAGCGAACACGCGGTGAGCGTGGCGATGCAGGATTCCGGCGGGCCGTACGACTATCACCTGTCGCGGCACTTGCTGCGCCTGGCCGCCGATAACGACCTGCCGGTGCGCCGCGATCTGTTCCGCTATTACTTCAGCGATGCGCACTCAGCGGTTACCGCCGGCCATGACATTCGCACCGCCCTGCTGGCCTTCGGTTGCGATGCCACCCACGGCTACGAGCGTACCCATATCGACAGCCTGGCCGCCCTGAGTCGCTTGCTGGGCGCCTATATCCTCAGCCCGCCGGTCTTTGCCAGCGATGCGCAACCGGCCCAGGGTTCCCTGGATCGGTTCAGTCATCAGATCGAGCATGAAACGCAAATGGAGAGCGACACCCGCGTGCCGTCGGTGGACAGCCTGGTCGGAAACAAGTCCTGACGCCGGCGACAGCTGCTACTGGCAACATAGGTCCCGGCGCAGTAGCATCGCCGGGACCTGACACCTGAGGCTTGTATGCTGATTCCCTACGATGCACTTGAAGTCGACACCCTGACCCGCCTCATCGAAGACTTCGTAACCCGCGACGGCACCGACAATGGCGACGACACGCCGCTGGAAACCCGCGTGCTGCGCGTACGCCAGGCACTGACCAAGGGCCAGGCGCTGATCGTCTTCGACGCCGAGAGCGAGCAATGCCAACTGATGCTCAAGCACGATGTGCCCAAGCATCTGTTCGACTGAAAACCCCGCCTAAGGATTGGGTACCGACACGGGGTGCGTGACGGGCCCCTGGCGTTCGCGGATCTTCTGATAAACCTCGGCACGGTGCACATTGACACCCACGGGGGCTTCGATACCGAATTTCACGTGGGTGCCGTTCACTTCGAGAATATAGACGGTGATGTCATCGCCAATAGCGATGGCTTCGCCTATGGTGCGGCTTAAGACCAGCATGGCGTGTGTCCTTTTCAAATAGCAGGACCTGGACCATGCGCTCTTGGAAATGGACCGGCAATGGCTTGCTGGAAAATCAGGTATTACCTACACAGGTAGGTAATTTGCCTGACAGACTCCATCCAAATCAGCCCTTAACGGCCTGCGCCTTGGCGCGCATCTTGTCGGCCATCAGCGTCATCTCGTCATACAGCAACTGCGGGTTTTTCTGCTTCAGTGCCCAGGCCATGCGCCCTTGCTCATGGGGCAGGATCATGAACTCGCCCGCGGCCACGCGCTGGTAGATGTAATCGGCGATATCGGTCGCCGAAATAGGTGAACTTTCAAGCAACTTGCCCACCTGCGCCTTCATGGCCGGGGTCGGCCCGCGGAAGGAGTCGAGCAGGTTGGTCTGGAAAAACGATGGGCACACCACGTGCACGCCCACTTCCTGCTGCTTGAGCTCGACCAGCAGGCTTTCCGACAACGCCACCACGCCGGCCTTGGCCACGTTGTAGTTGCTCATGGCCGGCCCCTGCATCAATGCAGCCATCGACGCGATGTTGATGATCCGGCCCTTGCTCTTCTCCAACAGCGGCAGGAACGCCTTGCAGCCCTTGACCACGCCCATCAGATTGATTGCGATCTGCCAGTCCCAGTCCTCCAGGGACAATTCGGCGAAGAACCCACCCGAGGCCACGCCTGCGTTGTTGACGATCACATCAATGCCGCCGAGCTTGACCTCGCACGCCTGGGCAAACGCGGTGAGCTGGCTGTAGTCGCGCACGTCGCAGCGCTGGATAAACCCTTCCCCCCCCGCCTCGCGCACAAGTTTGAGGGTCTCCTGCAAACCGGGCTCACTGACATCCGACAACGCCAACTGCCAGCCCTCACGGGCCCAGCGCAGAGCGATTTCACGTCCCAGGCCGGACCCGGCGCCAGTGATCATCATGCGGTTTTGCATAGGAAGTAGCCTTGTGGTTTACCGAAGAAGTGACCGGCAGTGTAGCGAAGGTTTTTCCCGCACCCACGCACCATCAGATTGATGAATGCCTAGGGGGCGTTCTCAATTAGTTTCCCCGCCGCGTTGTCGCCTTAAAGCGGGCCAGGCAAGGCGCAGGCCGCAGGGAATGGTTGTTCCCTTTCCAAGGCCTGCAACGCAGGCTGGCCCGCTTTAAGGCACAACCCGAAGGGCCGGGCCTGCTGTTGTGCAGGGCTGCGTTGCTCGAAGCTTATTTGGAATGACCAAACCACGCTTCTCGCGCCTTGCCCTGCACAACAGCAGACCCGGCGCGACGGGGAAACTAATTGAGAACGCCCCCTAGGCAAACCCTGGGCTGGGTTGCAGGTGTGCGTATAGCCCAAGTTCAATTTTTTTCAACTGATTAGTTCAAGTTGCGCACGCGTTAAAAGAAATAAGCAACTAATCAAAATGTTTTAGAAAAACAATGAATTTTCTGCGAAGTACATGAGTCCCAATGGTTAAGACGTCCCGATGCACATGGACGAGATAACGGTCAAACAGCCGGTTTTTGCACAGAACCTATAAGGAATAAAACCATGAGCCTCATTCTAATCATTATCCTGATCCTTCTGTTGGTCGGCGGCCTGCCAGTGTTCCCGCACTCGCGTAACTGGGGTTATGGACCGTCGGGTATCCTGGGTGTGGTGCTGGTCGTCCTGCTGGTGCTGTTGTTGCTCGGCAAGATATAAAAGCCGGGACAAAAAAAGAGGCCTCGATCGAGGCCTCTTTTTTTATTGCCGGTCAGTTAGTCCGGCTTACCATCTACAACACCTGCGGTGTTATCCAGCAGGCTCTTGGTAGCGGTCTGCAGGAACGACTCAAGTTTCTGCTTGAGCGCAGCTTCGTCCGGCGACTCAGGGGTCACCTTGCCAGTCGGTTCGGCGCCAAGGGTGTATTCCCACAACTTGGGTGGCATTTCCTTGGGCAATACCAGTACGCGGTCAGCGGTAAGCAAGGCCACGGTCTGGTCGCTGCCCGATGGCTTGATCACGCCGAAGCCCTTGTCGCCTTCCGGCAGGTTCAACAGGTCACGCCCCCAGCACTGGTGCAACGTGTCGCCACCCAGGCGGCCCATGATGGTCGGCACGATGTCGATCTGGGTGCCCACGGTGTGGTCACGTACGCCGAACTTTTCCTGCATGCCAGGTGCGATCATCAGCATCGGCACGTTGAAGCGGCCCAGGTCCATTTCGGTGATCTGTTGCTCGTTGCCGAAACCGTGGTCGCCCACGATCACGAACAGCGTTTCCTTGAAGTACGGCTCCTTGCGGGCCTTTTCAAAGAACTGGCCCAGGGCCCAGTCAGAGTAGCGCATGGCCGTCAAATGCTCGTTGAGGCTGCCACGGTCGGTGACTTTTTCAACCGGCAATGGCGTCGGCAACGCGTACGGGGTGTGGTTGGACAAGGTTTGCAGCAATGCGTAGAACGGCTTGCCGCCTTCACGGGCTTTGAGCTCCTCCAGGCCACGGTTGAACATGTCCTGGTCGGACACGCCCCATGTCGGGTCGGAGAACACCGGGTCGACAAAGTCATTGCGGCCGATGAAGTTGGTCATGCCCTGGTTGCTGAAGAAGCCCGACTGGTTGTCCCAGGCGAAATCGCCGTTGTAGACATACACATCGTCGAAATCACGCGCACTGAGCAACTGCGGCAGGCCCGACAACTTGTGGCTGCCTTCCGGGGTCTGCATCAGGTACTCGAAGCCCGGCAGGTTCGGGAAGCAGGCCATGGTGGCGAACATACCCTGGTGGGTGTGGGTACCGTTGGAGAAGAAGCGGTCGAACAGCAAGCCTTCCTTGGTCAGCTTGTCGAAGTACGGCGTGATATTGCCCGGACGGCCCAATGCGCCCACCGAGTGACCGGCAAAGCTTTCCATCAGGATCACTACGACGTTCTTGATCGGCAGGGTCTTCTCGGCCGGCGGCGTGAAATCACGGCGCACGGCAGCGGTGTCGGTATCCACCAGTTTTTCGCTCGGCAACACCAGCATGTCGCGCACGGTCTGGGTGGCCAGCGGTTGTTCGAGGGTGGCTTTCCAGATGTTGGCACGGTCTTCACCGAACCGCGCCTTGGCCGCCGCGATCAGCGACAGGGTGCCATTGAGGCCCAACTGGTTGGCGAAGTTCGAATCGGTGGTGTAGACATCCCCCCAACGCAATGGCGGGCCCTGACGCAGGGTGCCGCGAATGGCGACCACGGCGACCAGCAGGCAAACCACGAATACAGCGATGCGGCTGTACCATGGAGCCACCTGGCGCGTGCTGATCGTACCGCCGCTGAACGGGCCACGCGGGCGCGTTGCACGGTCGGCGCCCTTGAAGGCCATGCTCAGGATCAGCGTGCCCACGGCCCAGGCCAGCAGGTAGCGCACCACCGGGAAACCGTACCAGAGCATGCTCATCACGGTTTTCGGGTCTTCCTTCACATACTGGAAGACCAGGCCGTTGAGGCGCTGGTGGAATTCACGGTAGAAGTCCATTTCCATCAGGCCCAGGAACAAGGCGATGCTGGACACGACGGTCAGCCACAAACGGAAGAAACCCCGTGCCGCCATGGCCCGTACACTGAACAACGCCAGCAGCAACGGGATCAGCAGGTACATCACCAGGCGGATATCCAGGCGCAGGCCATTGGCGAACGCTTCCAGGAACGTCGAGGCCGGCGTGTCCAGGATCATCTCGCGGTTGTAGACCAGCAACGCCAGGCGCAGCAGGGAGAACATCACCATCATGACCAGTGCGCAGAGCAGCGTGTACGCCAGATGGGATTTGACGGTCGGTTGCAGCAGGCGATTTGAAGCTCGCTGCTGATTCAGGGCGTCCGGGTTTGCCATGTCGTTTTAGGACCCATTGGAAGTTTAAGTGGCGAAATAATGCAGTGGCGTCCGCCCTCGCCCAGGCTGGCTGGGGTAAGCGGTTTACGCGGTGGCACAAATGGTGCCCGATCAAGGCCGGCAAGGCTATTAATTACTGAACGTACAACCTTGCCGTGTCTTTAAAGGCCCCAGGGATAGAGCCCTGGCAGGCGAATAAAGCCGGCGAATTGTCTTGGATGGAATGTGAAAATTCTGTACAGCGAATATTTCGATACACAAATTTTTCGAACAAATGTGGGAGGGGCGGTGCGACGATTCGACTTGCTCCCGATAGCGGTGTGTCAGTGAGCTTATTTGTCACTGATCCACCGCTATCGGGAGCAAGTCGAATCGTCGCACCGCCCCTCCCACATTGACTGCGCCGACTCCAGGAGGAGTGAGGCGCTTAGATCCGCACGTTACCGCGTGGCCCGGCGATAGCCCAGATAATCAGACCCAGTACCGGCAACAGCAGGATCAACAGGATCCACAGCACTTTGGCGCCCGTGCTTGCGCCGCTTTTGAACACGTTGATGATCGCCCAGATATCCAGCGCGAGGATGATCAGGCCAATCAGGCCGTTGAAAGTGGAACCCATGGTGTCGCTCCTAAGTGAGGGCATGCACTTGTAGGATAGTCAGCCTTGGCGGGGGTTCCGTTTTAATTTCAGACGTGCACGGCGATCTTCAATGCCTCAAGCGACGGTTCAGCCTTGATGCCGACTTCAGCGCACAGTTGCAGCACGCGCGGCAGGTCGTTGCCGAACACCAATACGGCCTGGATCTCATCATCGAGCAACTGACTGAAGTTCATCAGCACATAACCGCCGTCTTCCGGGCTCAGGGCGCTCATCTGAATCTGGATGCGGTTCAACGCGGTCAGGTCTTCAGTCTTGGTCAATTGCTTGGGCTTGAGATTGAACGCCACGCCCGGACCAAACGAGGCGACGATCTGCGCGAACAGGTCGCCGTAGGTATCAGCCTGAAACAACACCGTGTCGGGCAGGCTGCCGACCACCACCCACTCCCCCAGCGGTATCGGGAAGCTGTCGTCGTAGTTGATATCCGGGTTTGCCGCCAGGAAAGCGGCCGGGTCTGCGTAGGCTTGCGCCGCTTCGTCGGCAATACGTGCCACCTCGTCCTCAGCCATGACGCCGGCGCTGATTTTGCTGATGAGTTCGACGAGGGCGGTTTTCATGGGCGATCCTGTAGCGAGCGGGTTTTCGAGGGCGCGTAGCCTACACCAGTTTCTGCAACTGCGCCGCCGTATCCACCGCGCCCATGGTCTGTGCCGCAGCCAGTGCCGTGGCACCTTGAGCGTCGGTAGCCTTGGGATTGGCGCCTTGACCTAGCAGGTATTCGACCATTTCAACGCGGTTGAACATCGCCGCCATCATCAACGCCGTACGCCCATCCGATGAGGCCGCCTCAACCGGCGTGCCGCCTTCGATCAGGGCCTGAACCACAGGCAGGTTGCCTTTGAACGCCGCGCCGGCAATCGGCAACTGGTTCTTGTCATTGGCGATCAAGGGGTCGGCCTTGAATTCCAGCAGTACTTTTACCGCCTCGGGGTGGCCGTGGTAGGCCGCGAGCATCAATAAGGTGTCGCCATTGTGATTACGAAAGTTGGCTGGCAAGCCCTTGGCCAATAACGCAGCAAGCATGGCTGCATCGCCGCGGCGGGCCACGTCGAAGACCTGCTCGGCAAATTCGGCGGCTTCGTCTTCGGTCATTTGTTTAGGCTGGTCTGACATGGGGGCTCCTTGCTGAGGCGGCTTGTGTAACTGAATAAGGCGCCCAGTGTCGCGATGGAGTTCCCCCCTGTCATGGCTTTTTTGTCAAAAGCCGCCATAGCCAGAATCAATAACGAAAGTGCCCGCCCTGGATCTGCGCCAATAATTGCCCGGTAACCGGCACGTAGCTCTGCGAACCTGGCAGCCAGGCGTACACCGGGTCATTGCCGGCCTTGGCGGGGTCGAATGCTTCCTCTTTGAGTTTCATTTTCTGGTACTTGAAGGTGCCGGTGGTTTCCATTTTTACCTTGATCCGCAGGAACAGCGGCACCGCATAGTGCGGCAACTGGCCGTGGGCAAATTGCAGCAGTTCGCGCATGTCCAGGGCAGCCAGAGACTCACTCGGGGTGATGGCGACCATGCCAGCACGGCCATTGGTGTTCGCGATCTCGACGCCATAAGCCACCACTTCGGCGATTTGCGGGTGTTGCAGCAGCACGTTTTCCACTTCGGTGGTCGAGACGTTTTCACCCTTCCACCGGTAGGTGTCGCCCAGGCGATCGACAAATTGCGCATGACCAAAGCCGATGCTACGCACCAGGTCACCAGTATTGAAATACCGGTCGCCCTTCTCGAACACGTCGCTGATCACCACCTTGCGATTTTTTTGCGGGTCGGTGTAGCCATCGAACGGTGACTTTTCATCGATCTTCGCCAGCAACAAGCCCTGCCCGCCCGTTGAGACCTTGTGCATGAACCCATCACTGCCGCGCAACGGTTCACCTGTGTCAGGGACGTAATCCACCAACGCCCAATGCTGCAGGCAAAAGCCGATGGTGTTGTCAAAATTCAGCACGTTGGTAAAACCGATATTGCCGTCACTGGCCGCATACAGTTCGCAAATATGCTCCACCTCATAGCGCTGTTTGAACTGCGCCCACACACCGGGGCGCAGGCCATTGCCGACCATCTTGGTCACGCGGTTATCGCGATCCTGTTCGCTGGGGGGCTGGTCGAGCAAATAGCGGCATAACTCACCGACATAGCCGAGGGTGGTCGCGTTGAACTTGCGCGCATCCTCCCAGAACTGGCTGGCGCTGAACTTGCGCCGAATGGCGAAGCCGGACGCGCCGATAATGGCCGAGCCCCAGCACACACACAAACCGGTGCCGTGGTACAGCGGCAAGGTGCAATAGAGAACGTCGTGCGGTGCCATGTCCAGGGCAATCCTGCCGAAGCTCACAGCGGTTTTGGTCCAACGCCCATGCTTCATGATGCCGGCCTTGGGCAAGCCGGTGGTGCCGGAGGTGTAGATATAGAAGCAGGGATCGTTGTAGGAAATCTGCGCGCAGATCGCAAGGTTGTCCACCGGGTGCCCGGCACTGGCCGCCATCAGGTCGATGTAGCCCTCGGGAACTGCGCCATCGGGTTGATCCGCCACACACCAGGTGCGCTCGGCCGGAATCTGCACCTGATCGCGCACCGCTGCGTAGGAGCTCAGCAACTCCGCCCCCACCACAATGGCAACCGGGTCGACCAGCGTCAGGCTGTGCACCAGCGTCCCTTGGGTTTGCGATGTATTGAGCATGGCGCAGACGCCGCCCAGCTTGGCCACGGCCAACACGTTGAGCAGCAACTCGGGGCGATTTTCAATTAACAGCGCTACCACGTCGCCTTTGCGAATGCCTTGGTCATGCAGGTGATGGGCGATGCGATTGGCCTGCTGATTGGCGTCGCGGTAGCTGATCACCTGGTCAGCGTAAAGCAGCGCGGCACCGTCAGGATTACGCAAGGTCGCTTGCTCGAAATGCCAGCCCAGGCCGCAGGGTTGGCTGGGGTCGGTGACATTGGCCGCGCGCATACCGCGAACCACACGCGGGAGCGCCCGAACGATGGCAGGCACCTTTCGCAGCATCATGCCCCAGGTAATCATGTCGTTTTGCCGATGGCTCATGGCGGGACGTCCTTTTTCTTATTTTTGGTCGAGTCCAGGGACATGACGAGCTAGTAGGCACTCGCCAATGCGTTACAGGAAAATACGTCAGCCCTTCTTTGGCTGTACACGCGGGATTTGAAAAGTTTTGTATCCCAAAGGGCAGCCGCCGCGGGCAGCGGAATTTTCCGGCAAAAAAGGTGGTCAATAGCTGTAAGGCAAGCCGGACACCTTCGCAAAGGCGCCGAGTAAATAACGCAAAATGCAGGATGCACGATGGCCTTTCATGCAAATTGCACGAAAACGAAAATTAGAAAATTTTGCAACCAGCTGATTTTTAAAGGATTTTTTATTTAACCAATACTGGCACAATCACTGCACCTATCACTCCATGCTTGCCAACTTGAGCCAATGGAGCTGATAGACATGAGCCTGATCCAAGATAAATTCGCTTCGGTATTCTCCAACTACGACGTCACCACCCAGCCACGTCCTGACGGTGGCATCCTGTTGACCCTGCGCAACAGCGAAGGCAAACAGGTCAAGCGCTCGATCTCGTACCAGCAATTGCACACCGCCGATCAGTTGACCTGGGTGATCAGTGCCATTCGCCGTGACCTGGCCGAACAAGCCAGCGAGCTGCCGCAGATTTCCATGCTGCAAAGCCAGAACCGCTTTGCGCTGCCGACCTACCATTCGGCATAAGTAACAGATATAAAAAGGGCCGCGACGCCGTTGAGCGTCGCGGCCCTTTTTTGTGCCTTCAGCATAAGCCTTGGCGAGTGGCTTCGTTTTTCGCCTGTACCCGGTTGGTCACGTCCAGCTTGCCGTAGATATTGCGCAGATGAAACTTCACTGCCGCTTCGGAGGTGCCGCGAATCTGGCTGATCTCCCAGATGGTCTTGCCCTCGGAAGCCCACCGCAGGATTTCCAGCTCCGTCGGGGTCAGGGGCTTGCCGGACAAGTTCAGGCGTTTTCTGATAGCCGTCGGCACGCTATCGATCGGGGGACACGTCTGCTCTGGGCTGCTCATCGCTCTCTCCTTATATCTGCTGATGCGGCACCGCCTTTCGGACTCCTCCTATTGACAGATGACATAAACATTGGCGCCGCACAGAGAGTTACATAACCAGCGGAGTGAAAGCGTACAACACAGAACAAACAGCTTCGCCCTACGAATATTCAGGCGTTTTCCCACAACAAGTTCCAACTTGCCCGGGTTGAATATTTAGATATTTATGCTTAGTCGTCCAACCCTGGAAAACGCGCGGCAATGTTATCTGCGCTGAACGTCGGCACCTCGCCTTCGGCGGTGTTGAACAAGCGCAGCGCCACCAAGTGCGGGTTCTCGCCGATGTCGAGCCAGTGCGACATTCCCGCCGGGATAACCAACAGGTCATTTTTCTCGGCGCGCACGCCGTACACGTAATCACCCACATGCAGCATGAACAGGCCTTGGCCGGCGATAAAGAAATACGCGTTATTTTCACGGCAGGTGCGCTCTACCAGGAACGGGTCACGCAATTCATGCTTCTGGGGATGGTCGCCCATCACGCTGATCACCTTCGCCGTGGCATAGCCGAGCGCATCGATCTGCGGACGGTACGCCGCGATCATTTGCGCCTCACTGGCGCCTTTCTCGATAATGCCGGGCTGCCAGCGTTCAAAGCCTATGCCGTGTTCGGCCAAGGTCGACTGGATGTCGTCGAAATGGGTCAGCACCTTGTTGGGGGTATCTGCGGTGGCGATGTGATAAACGGCTACGTAACTCATTGCACGGTTCCTTGGTTCGGCTCTTGCAATCTAAGGCCAATGATAATGGCGGCGGCCAGCGCCGCGACGCTGGCGATACTGAACGTCAGGGTCGGGCCCAGCAGGTTCCAGCTATAACCGGAATACAGGGCGCCGAGGGCACCGCCAGTACCGGCCAAGGCAGCGTACAGGGCTTGGCCCTGGCCTTGCTGACGGTCACCGAAGCTGCGCTGCACAAAGGCAATCGCCGCCGCGTGAAAACTGCCGAATGTGGCTGCGTGCATGAGCTGCGCAAACAGCAACACCCAGAAAAATTCGGCAAAGGCGCCCAGCAGCAACCAGCGCAGCGCCGCCAGCACAAAGCTGGCCAGCAGCACCCGGCGCACCGAAAAACGCGCCAGGATACGGCTCATGGCCAGGAACATCAGGACCTCCGCCACCACCCCCAGGGCCCACAACATCCCGATCACGCCACGGCTGTAGCCCAAGTGTTCCAGGTGCAGGGTGAGGAAGGTGTAATACGGGCCATGGCTCATTTGCATCAATGCCACGCAGGCATAGAACGCCAGCACCCCGGGACTGCGCAATTGCTTGAGGAAACCGTCACCGGCCAAGCGATTGCCGTGGTTGGCAGGCTGGGCATTGGGCACCCACAGGCTGGCGCCGATGATGCCGGCCATGATCACTACCACCACGACCGGGTAGATATCCAGGCTCAGCCAGTCGAACAGGCGCCCCATGATCACTACAGTGAGGATAAAGCCGATGGAGCCCCACAGACGGATCTGGCTGTAGCGCGAGGTTTGCTTGTGCAGATGGGCCAGGGTGATGACCTCGAACTGCGGCAGCACCGCGTGCCAGAAGAATGCGTGCAGGGCCATGACCATCGCCAGCCAGGCGTAGGTCTTGCTGACGAAGATCAGGCAGAAACTGGCCAGGGTACAGACCGCGCCAAATCGCACGATGGCCAGGCGCCGGCCGGTGAAGTCGCCGATCCAGCCCCACAGGTTCGGCGCCACGCAGCGCATCAGCATGGGGATGGCCACCAGTTCGCCGATACGCGCGCTGGAAAAGCCCAGGTGATCGAAGTACAGCGCCAGGAACGGCGCGGTCGCTCCGAGCAGGGCGAAGTAGAACAGGTAGAAGCTGGAGAGGCGCCAGTATGGGAGCGGTGGGGTCATTTTATTGGGGCTGCTTCGCAGCCCAGCGCGAGCAAGCTCGCTCGCCACAACAACAAGCTCGCTTGCCGGCGGCGATCACAGTTGGCCCAGTACCGGTGTGGTCACGCGCACATCGGCATTTTGCCCACGGTTGCGCAGCAGGTGGTCCATCAACACGATGGCCATCATGGCTTCGGCAATCGGTGTGGCGCGGATGCCGACGCACGGGTCATGACGGCCCTTGGTGATCACGTCCACCGGGTTGCCGTGTACATCGATCGAACGGCCCGGCGTGGTAATGCTTGAGGTCGCCTTGAGCGCCAGGTGCGCAACAATCGGTTGGCCGGAGGAAATACCGCCAAGGATGCCACCCGCATTGTTGCTGAGGAAACCTTCAGGCGTCAGCTCATCGCGATGTTCGGTGCCGCGCTGGGCAACACAGGCAAAACCTGCACCGATTTCCACGCCTTTGACCGCGTTGATGCTCATCAGCGCGTGGGCCAGTTCGGCGTCGAGGCGGTCGAAGATCGGCTCGCCCAGGCCCGGCTTGACGCCTTCGGCCACCACGGTGATCTTGGCACCGACGGAGTCCTGGTCACGGCGCAACTGGTCCATATAGGCCTCCAGCTCCGGCACCTTGTCCGGGTCGGGACAGAAGAAGGCGTTGTCTTGCACGCTGTCCCAGCTCTTGAACGGGATCTCGATCGGGCCCAACTGGCTCATGTAGCCACGGATGACGATGCCCTGGGTGGCCAGGTATTTCTTGGCGATGGCACCGGCGGCCACGCGCATCGCAGTTTCCCGCGCCGAGCTGCGGCCACCGCCACGGTAGTCGCGCTCGCCGTATTTGTGATGGTAGGTGTAGTCGGCATGGGACGGGCGGAACACATCCTTGATTGCCGAGTAGTCCTTGGACTTCTGGTCGGTGTTGCGAATCAACAAGCCAATGGCGCAGCCGGTGGTGCGGCCCTCGAACACCCCGGAGAGGATTTCGACTTCGTCCGGCTCCTGGCGCTGGGTGGTGTGGCGGCTGGTGCCGGGCTTGCGGCGGTCGAGGTCACGCTGCAGGTCTTCCAGGGACAGCTCCAGGCCTGGTGGGCAGCCGTCGACAATGGCGACCAACGCCGGGCCATGGCTTTCGCCCGCGGTGGTGACAGTGAACAGCTTGCCGAAGGTATTGCCGGACATGCAGGGCGCTCCGTGAAATCAGTTGAATCAAGTCAACCGTAATAACTTAAGGCGGCCAGTATACGCAGGCTAACCGACTAGTTCATCCTCGAAACCTTACCGGTAGACATTGGTCCAACCGGCACCTCACTGATGATGGCGCGATGATGCTGCGAGTTCTGCTGTTCACCCTCACCCTGTTTACCGCCGCGGTCCAGGCCGCCTCCCCTGTGGTACTGCAACGCCCTATCAGCCTGGACACCGGCAGCGGCCAACTGTTTGGCTCATTATTGTTGCCGCAGTCCGACCAACCGGTGCCGGTGGTGCTGATCATCGCCGGCTCCGGCCCCACCGACCGCAATGGCAACAGCGCCGACGGCGCCCGCAATGACAGCCTCAAGCGCCTGGCCTGGGTGCTCGCCCGGCATAACATCGCCAGCGTGCGCTACGACAAGCGCGGGGTCGCCGCCAGCCTGGCCGCCACGCCGGATGAACGCAACCTCACCCTGGACGCCTATGTGTCCGATGCGGTGGCCTGGGGCAAGCTGCTCAAGGCCGACAAGCGCATGGGCCCGCTGATAGTGCTGGGCCATAGCGAAGGCGCGCTGGTAGCCGCCCTCGCCGCGCCGCAACTGGCGCCGGCCGGGGTGATTTCCCTGTCGGGCAGCGCGCGCCCGGTAGACCAGGTGATTCGCCAGCAACTGGCCGATCACTTGCCCCCTGCCCTGTTGTTGCGCAGCAATGAAATCCTCGACCACCTCAAGGCCGGCCAAGTGGATGCCGACGTGCCGCGCCCACTCGAAGGCATCTTCCGACCAAGCGTGCAGCCTTATCTGATCAGCCTGTTCCGCGCCGACCCATCGGCCGCCTTCGCCAGGCTGAACATGCCGGCGTTGATCATCCAAGGCACCAACGATATCCAGGTCGGTATCGCGGATGCCCAGCAGTTGAAAAAAGCCAAGCCCGACGCGCAGTTGACGGTCATAGAAGGCATGAACCACGTGATGCGCATCGTGCCCAACAACGTGAAGCAGCAACTGGCGTCCTACAATGACCCGAAACTGCCCCTGGCTGCGGAACTGGGCCAGCGTATCGTCGCGTTTATCGACGGACTTCAACCCCGTTAAGCGACAATTTGCCTCCAGTCCTGGGCAAACCGGCCGATAAGTCCAGAGTCGACAGTAAAAAGACTGTCGGCTTGCTGGGCTTGGACAGGATCGCGCCGCATGACAACCACCGAAGCAACACCCGAATCTACCGCCGACACCTCGACTGCAACCGCGGCCGTCGAGGCGGCGGCCCTGCCGTGGGCGGACGTCCACGCCGAACACTTCAAGATGCTGCGCCTGGCTCCGCTGACCACCGACCGTGCCACTGGCGCACGGCCGTTGCGCTTTGTGCAGTTCGGCTATGCCGAGCGCCACGACAAGCACCACAGCCTGTTGCGCATGGTTATCCAACTGCCCGGCCAGCGGGTACGCCGCGAGCAGAACCACCTGGATATCTGGGTGGACCATGATAAACATCGCGTGCATTTCGGCCCAGGCAACAGCCTGGAAATCGAACCGGCCAACCGGGGGATCGGCCGTTTCCTGGTCGCTCAGGCCGCCGCCTGGGCGAAGAAGAAGTGGTCCCACTACCGCGTCGACGGCGTGGACCTGGCCAACAAGGACGCCCTCAACGAAGCCACGCGCCTGCGTCGTGATCACTTCCTGCGTATCCAGGGATTTGATGTGGCCTATGCCGACGTGCAGCACCTCAAAGGCAATGTGCAGCCGGGCAAGGTCGGCGACGTGCTGGACAGTTGGAACACTGAGAAGGTGCAGTTCGTGGAGATCCTCGAAGCCGCGCAGATGCTGCAACAGGCCGATCAGAACCTGGCGGAACAGGAAGTGAAGCTGCGCAAGGAAGAGGAAAAAGTCATCAAGTTCAAGCGCGAGGACAGCGGGCTGCGCTTTACCATCACGTGCCTGGTGGCGTTTACGGTGTTTCAGGCAGGGTTGTTGATCTGGATTGCCACGCACCGCTGATAGATTGAAATGCAATCAAAATGTGGGAGCTGGCTCCCACATTGACCGAGTTTCTGCAGTTATATCCGGGCAGCGAAAACGGCCTGGTGTTGGCGACACTGCTCAGCCGTCAGCATGAACACCCCATGCCCACCCCGCTTGAAGTCCAGCCAGGCAAAGTCGACTTCCGGATACAGCGCGTCAACATGCACCTGGCTGTTGCCCACTTCGACAATCAGCAAACCCTTCTCGGTCAGATGGTCCGCCGCTTCGGCCAGCATCCGGCGTACCAGGTTCAGGCCGTCGTCACCACAGGCCAGGCCCAGTTCCGGCTCGTGCTGGTATTCATCCGGCATGTCGGCAAAATCTTCGGCATCCACATACGGTGGGTTTGACACGATCAGGTCGAATCGCTGGCCGGGCAAGCCGTCAAAACCATCGCCCTGCACGGTATAGACCCGCTCATCGACGCCGTGGCGCTCGATATTCTGGTTTGCCACTTCAAGGGCTTCGAAGGACAGGTCACCCAGTACAACTTCAGCCTCCTGGAACTCGTACGCACAGGCAATGCCGATGCAACCGGAGCCGGTGCACAGGTCGAGGATGCGCGCCGGCGGCTGCGCCAACCAGGGTTCGAAGCGGTTTTCGATCAGTTCGCCAATCGGTGAGCGCGGGATCAACACGCGCTCATCGACAATAAACGACATGCCGCAGAACCACGCCTCTTTCAACAGGTAGGCGGTGGGCACACGCTCGTGAATACGGCGATGCAGTAAACGCTGCACATGGGAGATTTCCTCTTCTTCGAGGTTGCAATCCAGGTAGCTGTCGGCAATTTCCCACGGCAGGTGCAAGGCGCCGAGCACCAATTGCCGGGCTTCGTCCCAGGCATTGTCGGTGCCATGGCCAAAAAACAGGTCTTCCCCATGGAAACGGCTGACAGCCCAACGGATATGGTCGCGCAAAGTGCGCAGGCGGGAAGTGATCACGGGGCAAGCTCCTGGAAAAAACGACTGGCAATTCTAACAGCCTTCACCTGTACCGACGATGTACGAAAACCCTGGCGCCGTACGTCGGATTTCATCCAATTGACCCGCATTGTGTTAAACAAGCCCACCTCTTGACATGGCTGCACGCCAGCAACGGCGTACCTTACGATAGTAGCGATTCACAGAAGCGCTCAGCCAGTGGACAATGTCGCAAAAGCCCCACTCACAGGAGCCCCAGAATGTCCGTTCCAAAGACGATGTTTCAACTCAGCGGTCGCGGTTACGCAGCAGCCAACCTCAGTCATGCGACCCTCGTGATCATCGACGCCCAGAAGGAATACCTCAGCGGCCCGCTCGCCCTCTCGGGCATGGACGCAGCTGTCGCTAATATCAAACAACTGGTCAGCGCCGCGCGTAATGCCGGACGCCCGATTGTGCATGTGCGCCACTTGGGCACCGTAGGCGGTCTGTTTGATCCACAGGGCGAGCGTGGCGAATTCATCCCGGGGCTTGAGCCAGAGGGTGACGAAACCATCATCGGCAAGCTGCTGCCAAGCGCCTTCCACGGCACCGGCCTGGAAAAACACTTGCAAGACCTTGGCTCCCTGGACCTGATCGTCTGCGGCTTCATGAGCCACTCCAGCGTCAGCACCACCGTGCGTGCGGCCAAGAACCTGGGCTTTCGCTGCACCCTGGTGGAAGACGCCTGCGCCACTCGCGACCTGCCCTACAAGGGCGGCATCCTGAGCGCCGAACATGTGCAGCACACCGAAATGGCGATCATGGCCGACAACTTCGCCACCCTCGCACTGACTAAAGATCTGATCTGATCATTCTGGCGTTGAGCGGCGTGTTTATTGCTCCGCTCATCCGCAAAGCCCTTTCATTTGGCGCATTTACCCCTCCCTCCGGAACAACCTGTGTATTGTCCGGTCGAAGGGCCGATACCCTGGAGGAAAGGTCGGAATGAAGATATCCGATGGTTTTGATGCTCGTCGCTTGCGCCCCAAGGGCCCGAGCAACTGGCGTCTGCGCCTGGTGGCGGGCATTGCCGCGCTGCTGGCGATCATAGGCTTGTTGTTGGCCGGCGCTGGTGGCGCCGGCTTGTTTGGGCATTCGCCGGCACTGGGCGAGTTGAATGCCAGCCCGGGCGGCTCGGCGATCCTGTTGGGGATCGGCCTGCTGGTGCTGTGGTTAGGCGTATGGTTATGGCGCCGCAGCCGTCGGCGGATGCGTCAGCCTTTGTCGTTGAATATCGCCTCGCACCTGATGAAAAAGCACGACTGATGGCGCTTGGATAGCGTTTGCTGCGCCCTGGCCGCCGCGATTTAGGTAAACTGCCCGCCCTTCGCGGAGGCTGACATGCAAGACGACGATTTTTCCCTGTTCAAAAACGAGCTGCGCGGCGTCAAGCCGATCAAGCACGACCGCGCCGACACCGGCAAACCCAAGACCGACCGGGCACAGATCGCCAAGCTGCGCCAGGCCGCGACCGTGCGCAGCGATGCCACTACCGTGGATGGCCTGTCGGATCAGTTCGTGATTGACGTCGGCCCCGAAGACGAGCTGATGTGGGCTCGCGACGGTGTGCAGGAAAGCCAGATGCGCAAGCTCAAGGCCGGCCAGGTCCCGTTCGAAGGCAGCCTCGACCTGCACGGCATGAACGTGGAAAAGGCCCGGGAAACCCTGTGGGCCTTCCTCGCCGAAGCGACTAAATTCGAAATCCGCTGCGTGCGCGTCACCCACGGCAAGGCTGTGCGGCTGGATGGCAAGCGGCCAATGATCAAGAGCCACGTTAACACCTGGCTGCGTCAACATGCCCAGGTGCTCGGCTTTACTTCCTGCCAGGCCCGCCACGGCGGTGCCGGTGCGGTGTATGTGATGCTCAAGCGCACCATGCTCGAAGGCCGCGACGAGTAAAGTGCCATCGTCAGGCTTGCAGCGATGTGCCCGCCACCGTAACCTTGCGCTTTGCGAAAATCCCACAGGTAGTTTCATGTCCCTGGAACAGAATTACACAGAGATTCTCGGCCAACTCGGCGAGGACGTCTCCCGCGAGGGTCTGCTCGACACGCCAAAGCGTGCCGCCAAGGCGATGCAGTACCTTTGCCGCGGTTATGAACAGACGCTCGAAGAAGTCACCAACGGTGCCTTGTTCAGCTCCGATAACAGCGAAATGGTGCTGGTCAAGGACATCGAGCTGTACTCGTTGTGCGAACACCATCTGCTGCCGTTTATCGGCAAGGCCCATGTGGCCTACATTCCAAGCGGCAAAGTGCTGGGCCTGTCGAAGGTTGCACGAATCGTCGACATGTATGCGCGCCGCCTGCAGATCCAGGAAAACCTCAGCCGCCAGATCGCTGATGCGGTGCTGCAAGTGACCGGCGCCCTGGGCGTGGCCGTGGTAATCGAAGCCAAGCACATGTGCATGATGATGCGCGGTGTGGAAAAACAGAATTCGTCGATGATCACCTCAGTGATGCTCGGTGAGTTCCGCGATAACGCGGCCACTCGCAGCGAATTTCTCAGCCTGATCAAGTAACCGGCTGGGTAGGAAAGAACCGGCGTTCATCGCCGGTTTTTTTTCGCCTGCAGAAATCAGGTAAGCTGCGCCCCCTCAGTTATGGGCAAGAGGTAACAGCCATGTTCGTCAAAGCACTTCGAGTGGGCCTCGGCCAGATCATCATCGCGGGCGATTTTCTGACCCGCCCACGCAAAAAGCAGCGCCCCGCCGAACAACAGGCGCGGGTGAACGACGCGGCCAAGGCGCTGACGCTGTACCAGTTCCACGCCTGCCCGTTTTGTGTGAAAACCCGCCGCACCCTGCATCGCCTGAACGTGCCGGTAGCCCTGAAGGACGCAAAGAACAACGAGCAGGACCGCCAGACCCTGCTGGAGCAAGGCGGCAAGATCAAGGTGCCGTGCCTGCGCATCGAAGAGAATGGCCAGACCATCTGGATGTACGACTCCAAGGTGATCATCGACTACCTGGACAAGCGCTTCGCTGCGATCTGAAGCACGCTGCGGTCAATGTGGGAGCTGGCTGGCCAGCTCCCACATTTGCGGTGCGGTGTTGTTAAGTCAGTGTTGTCAGGTCCAGATCCAGCAGTGCCGAGCCCAGGCACTTGCCGTGGGCATCCAGCGCCAGTGAGCGGGTCACGCCCCCACGCAAGATACCCGGCAACACGAAGTTCAGCGCCTGCACATTCGGCAATTCATAACGTCGAACGGGGGCCGCTAACGGGTCCAGCAAATCCTTGAAAAACTCTGTGACGCGCTCCGCCGTAAGCTGTTCGCACAGCAACGGGTAGTCTTGCGCGCGATAGGCAATGATCGAGATGTTCGACGTGTCGCCCTTATCCCCGGTGCGGGAATGGGCCAGCGCATGCAGTTTCATTCTTCAATCCTCGGTTTGACCGCTTCACGGGGCAGCAACAACGATGCCACCGCCACGACCTGGCGCACACTCTTGCTAGCCCCACCGCCTCCGGCTGGGCCGTTGGTATAGAGGGTCTCCACTTCATTGCCGACCCGCACGGCGTCGCTGCGTTCGTCACAACGGGCGGCAACCCTCAGCCGCACTTCCCAAGGCTCGACAGTACTGCGTGGACCATGTAATGAATCCATGCCGATCAATTCGGCGCGCACCTCCTGCATCTTTACGCCGATCAATTCCAGGCGTTTGAGCACTACATCTCGCGCCAACTGCGCGCGTGCGACAGCCCCCGGGCCACCGTAGGACATCTGCCCCTCACCGATCCAGCCGTCCAGATAACCGACGCTGACTTTCAGCTGTTCGGGCCGTGCACGCCCTTCGGCACCGTGGGCGCGAACCCGATCAACGCCCTCCTCGACAAACCCCACCTGGGAAAAATCGGCCGTCACATCCGGAGTCAGGTACGCCGCTGGGTCGTGCACTTCGTAGATCAATTGTTCGATGCACGTGGCACGGCTGACACGGCCACCAGAACCTGCAACCTTGGTGATCACGGCGTGGCCATCCGCATCGACTTCAGCCAGCGGAAAGCCCAGGCGCGCCAGGTCATCGACGTCCTTGAAGCCAGGATCCGCGAAGTAACCGCCACTGACCTGCCCGGCACATTCGAGCAAATGCCCAACCAAAGTGCCGCGCCCCAGGCGCTGCCAATCATCAGCGGCCCAGCCAAACTCAAACATCTGCGGCGCCAGGAACAACGAAGGGTCGGCCACCCGCCCGGTGATGACCACATCGGCGTCGGCGCGCAGTGCCTCAAGAATGCCGTCCACACCCAGGTAGGCATTCGCGGAGATCAACCGCTCACCAAGGGAGCCAACGGTCTGGCCGTTATCCAGCAACTGCTCGGCAGGCAAAGCGTGCAGTACATCATCCCCCACCACCGCCACAACCTTCAGACCCAGGCCCAGCTCGGCAGCAATGCGCCGCACTTCAATGGCCGCCGACACAGGGTTGGCCGCGCCCATGTTGGTGATCACCCGTAAGCGACGGCGACCGCCGGGCTGGCCCACGCAGGGCAATACTCGGCGCATGCGTTCACTCAGCAACGGGTCATAACCGCCCTGCGGGTCGCCGATGCGCGCCTGTTGTGCCAGGGCAATGGTGCGTTCGGCCAGGCATTCGAAGACCAGGTAATCCAGGTCGCCATGTTCGGCCAGTTCCACGGCAGGTTCGATACGGTCACCGGAATAGCCGGCGCCGGAGCCAATGCGCAAGGTGTTCATCTCAAATCACTCCCAGGAGCAACGCCGTCAGGGTCATCAACACCGAGGCGGCAAACAGAAAAGGAATCGTGAATCGCTGGTGATCGGCCAACTCGATCTTGCACAGGCCCACCAACAGGAAGGTCGCGGGCGTCAGCGGGCTGACCGGAAAACCGGTGGTGTGCACGCCCAGCAACGAGGCTTGGGCCACTTGCAGGGGGTCGACGCCCAGCGCCTTGCCGACTTCGGCGATCACCGGCATCACGCCGAAGTAGTAGGAGTCGGGGTCAAACAACATGCTCAGGGGCATCGACAGGAACCCCACGACCGCCGGGATCAACTTGCCGTGGCCCGCCGGAATCTGCGCCACCGCCACTTCGGCGATGGCCTTGAGCATGCCGGAGCCTTGCATGATGCCGGTGAACACCCCGGCGGCGAGCAGGATACTGGCCATGGTCAGGGCGGTTTTCGCATGGGCGTCGATGCGCGCACGCTGGGCGTCCACGTTGGGGTAGTTGATGCACAGCGCAACCACGGTGCCGAGCATGAACATCACCACGGGGTCGACCCAACCGGCAATCATCACCACCATCACCAGCACGGTCAGGATCAGGTTGACCCAGAACAACCGTGGGCGGCGCAGCTTGATGTCGTCGTCGCTGAGCACCCGTTGCGGCACCGCCTGCACGTTGGAACCGGCGCCCAGGCCGAGGCGCTTTTCTTCACGATGGCCCAACCACCAGGCGCACGCGAAGACGAAGATCAGCCCGACGATCTGCACCGGGATCAGCGGCTGGAACAGATCGGCCACCGGCACATGCAGCGCCGCCGACGAGCGCAGCACCGGGCCGGTCCAGGGCAGAAAGTTGACCCCCGCCGCCATCGCGCAGACGCAGGCGAGAATGCGCTTGTCGATGCCCAGCCGCGTATACAACGGCAGCATCGCCGGCACCGTCACCAGAAAGGTCACCGCGCCGGAGCCGTCCAGATGCACCAGCAACGCCAGCGTCGCGGTGCCAACCACAATTCGTGTAGGACGCGTCCCTACCGTGCGCAGGATGCGATCAATGATGGGGTCGAGCATCCCGGCATCGGTCATGATCCCGAAAAACAGGATCGCGAACACAAACATGCCGACCACGGGGGCGACGTTCTTGATTCCGGTGATAATGAAGGCACTGGTTTGCAGGCCGAACCCACCGACCAGAGCGGCGATGATCGGCAAGGCGATCAGGGCCACCAGTGGCGAGAGACGCTTGCTCATGACAGCGACAAGCAGGCTGAGAATGGTGATGACGCCCAGGGTTGCGAGCATGGATAACTCCAGGGTGGCCGTTTTTGGCCGGTTATTGTTTTCCCGGAGTATTGGAAGCGGGTTAGTCTTTGTAAATTGGAATATTCGGCCTAGCATGTTCGGGAAACAAAATGAAGAACTCGATACAGCACATCCAGGCCTTCCTCGCGGTGGCCCGCACCGGCAGTTTCACCAAGGCGGCCAACGAATTGCACCTGTCGCCTTCGGCCCTGACCGTGCAAGTACAGCAATTGGAAGACTGGCTCGGCGTCGCCCTGCTCGACCGCAGCCCGCGCCATGTGAGCATCACCGCTGCCGGCCAGGATGCGCGCGGGCCCATGGAAAAACTGCTGCTGGACCTGGACAACATCGTCACCGGCTCACGCGACCTCGCAGCCTTGCGTCGCGGCGTGGTGACCATCGCCGCCCTGCCGTCAGTTTGCGCCGGCGCCCTGCCCCCGGCCTTGCGCCTGTTTCGCCAGCGCTTTGCCGGGATCGAGGTGCGCCTGCATGACCTGGTGGCCCATCGCATTCATGCCCAGGTCCGCAACGGCGAGGTGGATTTCGGCATCGGCGTACGGGCGCGCCTGAGCCATGGCCTGCAATTTCAGCCGGTGCTCAATGATCGCTTGTGCGCGTTTGTGCCGCTGGATCATGCACTGACGCGCTATCGGTCACTGACCCTGGCGCAACTGGCCGACCAGCCAATTATCCTTACCGGACGTGACAGCAGCGTGCGCGAACAGGTCGACGCACTGTTTGACCAGACACGGCTGACGCTGAATGCGGGCATGGAGGCCAACTACATGTCGACGGTATTGGCGCTGGTGCGCCAGGGGTTGGGGATCAGCGTGCTGCCGGAATCGGCGGCGGACAGCCTGGAGGGGTTGAAGCGAATCGACATCGATCATCCCGGCGTGAACCGGGAGATCGGCTTGATCACACGCAGCGCGATGGCATTGAGCCCGGCGGCGCAGCGCTGCTTTGAACTGCTAAATCACGAATTATCTGACTCACTATTGAGCTAAATGTGGGAGGGGCTGTGCCCCTCCCACCTTTTGATTGCATTATCAGTCCAACATCGGCACATACCGAGGATGGCTGGCCACCCGCTGCAACCACGCTTGTACCGCCGGATAAGCGTCCAAATCAAACCCGCCCTCTTGGGCCACATGGGTGTAGGCATATAACGCCACATCAGCGATGGAGAATTGGTCGCCCACCAGATACGGGGTCAACTGCAGTTGGCGATCCATGACCTTAAGGGCCTTGTAGCCGCCTTTGTGCAATTTCTTGTATTCCTCCAAGCGATCCTCCGGCAGCCCCAGATAGAACTGGATAAACCGCGCCACTGCTATATACGGCTCATGGCTGTACTGCTCGAAAAACTGCCACTGCAATACCTGGGTGCGCAGGCGCGGTTCCGTGGGCAGGAACTCGCTGCCATCGGCGAGGAAATTGAGAATCGCATTGGACTCCCATAGGCAGGTGCCGTCTTCCAGCTCCAGCACCGGGATCTTGCCGTTGGGGTTCTTCGCCAGGAACTCAGGGGTCTGGGTGTCGCCCTTGAGGATGTCGATATCGATCCACTGAAACGGGATCCCCAACAAGCTAAGCATCAATTTGATCTTGTAGCAGTTGCCCGACTTGTAATCGCCATAAACCTTGTACATGGGCTCCCCTTATGCCGCTGTGCGCATTCCGAGCGAATGCTTGCGCCCTCAAAGTGCGGGTATTGCAGCAATGTTTCAAGGCGGCGGGCGGAATAAATCTGCCTGTCCCCCTGGGAGTCAGCCTTTCATCCACTTTAGCCCAAACATTCGAAAACATTATTTGCTTTATTTGTATACAAAAGCATAATTCGCTTCGTGCGAGTTCCTGACCTTTTGGTCAACAAACCCGCCAGTACCTCAAAGCGCTGTTGCCCACTCGTGTGACCGGCGCTGGACATAACAATAAAACGATTGAGGAGTACTCGCTGTGGATAGCCGTAAAACCGAAGCCCCTACGTTGGACCTGGCCACGCCGCAAGGCGGTTGGCTGGAACGCCTGTTCAAACTGCGCTTGCATGGCACCACAGTGAAGACCGAGCTGATCGCCGGCCTCACCACCTTCATCACCATGGCCTACATCATCTTCGTCAACCCCAACATCATGGCCGACGCCGGTATTGATCACGGTGCGGCCTTTGTCGCCACCTGCATCGCCGCAGCCCTGGGGTGCCTGTTGATGGGTCTGTATGCCAACTGGCCAGTGGGCCTGGCGCCGGGTATGGGGCTGAATGCGTTTTTCACCTACACCGTGGTCGGCACCATGGGCTACAACTGGGAGACGGCCCTCGGCGCGGTATTTGTCTCGGGCGTGCTGTTCATGATTCTGACGCTGTCACGCATCCGAGAATGGCTGCTCAACAGTATTCCGGTCAGCCTGCGTCATGCCATGGGCGCGGGTGTGGGTCTGTTCCTCGGGGTGATCGGCCTGAAGACCGCCGGCATCATCGTCGACAGCCCAGCCACCCTGATCAAGCTCGGCTCCCTGCATGAACCCGCCCCACTGCTGGCGGCGGTGTGCTTCCTGCTGATCGCCATCCTCAGTTATCACCGTGTATTCGGCGCAATTCTGATCAGCATCATCGCCGTGACCCTCGCCGGCTGGGGCCTGGGCCTGGTGCATTACAACGGCATTCTCTCCACCCCACCGAGCCTGGCACCGACCTGGATGGCGATGGACGTGATGGGTGTGTTCAATGTGAGCATGATCAGCGTGGTATTTGCCTTTCTTTTTGTACACATGTTTGACACTGCCGGTACACTGATGGGCGTTGCCCAACGGGCCGGGCTAGTGAAGGCCGATGGCAAGATCGACAACCTGTCCCGCGCATTGAAGGCCGACAGTGCTTCCAGTGTGTTCGGCGCCATGGTTGGCGTGCCGCCAGTGACCAGCTACGTGGAAAGCGCCGCAGGTGTGGCAGCCGGTGGCCGCACCGGGTTGACCGCTGTAACGGTGGGCGTACTGTTCGTGGCGGCGATGTTCTTCGCACCGCTGGCCGGCATGATTCCCGCCTATGCCACCGCTGGCGCGTTGATCTACGTAGCGATGCTGATGATGGCGAGCATGGCCCATATCAATTGGGATGAAGCTACCGACAGCATTCCGGCGATCGTCACTGCCATCATGATGCCGCTGACGTTCTCGGTCGCCGACGGGATCGCTCTGGGCTTTATCACCTATGTAGCGCTGAAGGCCGGCACCGGCAAGTACCGCGAGATTTCTGTCAGCCTGTGGGTGTTGTGCGCGATTTTCATTGCGAAATTCATATTTTTATAAAAGGAGCAAATGATGAACCTGGATACCTGGCTGCTGTTCAGTGGGGCTGCATTGATCGTGATCCTGATTCCAGGGCCACTGTCGCTGCTGATGATCAGCAACAGTCTCAACTACGGCCTGCGCCGCTCGTACCCGGCGTTTTTGGGTGGAGTGTTTGCGTCGATCTGCCTGTTGAGCGCTTCGGCCTTGGGTCTGGGGGCATTGTTGCTGGCCTCGGAACAGCTGTTCAGCGCCTTGAAAATCGCCGGTGCGCTGTACCTGTTCTACCTGGCCTGGCAGAGCTGGCAGCAATCGCGTCTGCCGAGCGAAGGCGCCGAAGTCCCACAAACGCCGTCTGTACCGCGCTTTCGTGCGTTGTTTGGGCGAGCATTCGTGCTGGGTGCCAGCAATCCCAAGGACATCCTGTTCTTCGCCGCCTTCCTGCCGCAATTTCTCAGCAGCCAACAGCCGTTCCTGCCGCAATTGCTGATCATGATTGCCACCTGGACGATGCTCGACCTGCTGTGCAAGTTGGCTTACGGCTTGGGTGCCCATGGCGCTGCACGGTATTTGCGCAGCGGTTCGGGCCAGAGCTGGTTCAACCGCACCAGCGCCGCGCTGTTCGGCGGCGCCGGTGCGATGGCACTCATCAACGCTAAGGGTTCAATTTGACGAAATAAACAGTTGGATCGAGCCGCCCCTTTGTGGGCCATTGGATGCCGGCGACAATCCGCACCAAGCGCTGTTCTCGCATCGCGCTGTCAACCCCCCTTAATAAAAGAGAGTCGGGGTGTGAGTTGATGGCTATCCGAATCCACTTATCGGAAAGCTTCCCTCTCAAGGTCATTCGCCCCAGTTCAAGCCATTGGTAGGCCACGTAGTAAATTGTGCTCGAACGGGGATGAGTAACGACTGATTCAATACTGGGTTCTCCGCCACGCATCCCTGGGCGCCGCACAGACAAGTCATCGACGCGGAAACCCTGGCGCTCCAGCACGGTCCTGACGGCGGCGCGCTCCGCTTCAAGCCTCTGCGTCCTGACCGGTCTGACACCATAGTGCAGGCTCGGGTCTAACGTATGAGGCGGCGTGAAATCAACGCGCGTGAAGCCGGGCGCCTTGCCTTCAAAACCGACGTATAGGTATTGGTTGCGCCGTTCATTAGTCCGCAACATCCGTAGTAAATCATCCGTTTGGCCGCTGCTCGCAGGGAGCGGGGGTAGCCATTCGTCCAGCGTCGCGCGGATGCCGAGCAAATGGCTTGCCGTGGCAGAGGGGGAAGGATCTGACAATTCAATCATCCGTCTGACGGTAAACTTTCGAGCTGCAATCGTCATGGAGGGAAAGGCCCTGCCCACAGAGTCCTCCAACGTACTGTCGAACAGTGCCGAATGATGTTGCCATTCACCTGTAGGCAGGCGTGATACGGGAATGGGTTGGTCGCGAATATCAGTGCTTGTCCAGCGCATGATATCGGCTCGCGCGGATGGCCCCGGTGGCTCATTTCGGGTGATAAACACCAGGTCGGTCAACGGTGCATGATCGCCCTGTGGGAGCATCCGGTAAAAACCGCTGTTCGGATCCTCGAAGGTGGTATATGGAGGAGCCACGCGCAAAAACCTGGCATTGAGCGAAGAACCTCTGGGAGCCGTGCCAACCTCAAACACTTGAGGCGCAGGGAAGTCCACAACTTGACTGGAGTGAACTTGAGTACGCCAACTCAGCCACTGGGTGTCCGTTGTACGTGACTGAAGAATCCGGTTCACAGTCGCCATGCGCTCACGAGGGGGTTGCCAATCCGACAATGGCGGCCGGGGAGCGCGCCATGGGTCATGCGCTGCGGAGTTGCCCCCAGATTGAAGATTATTGGTCTCCAGCAACCACTCCTTGGGCTGATGGATATTCAGGACCAACTCATCCTCACCGCTTTTGAGCATGTTTCTCAGCCGAAACGCCGACTCGCTATCACGTTGGTAAACGGGATAATGGTGAGTGTCATCCGTTACAAATTGCTGACCATCTTTCACATAGACGCCCTCCCTGCCACGCCCTTTGAGCGCCACAGCATCCGGCGGCACGCCCTTGACTTTGAAACGTTCCAAGGGTTTTAACGCGGCCGCAGAAGGCGCAGCCTGACGCAGCACCCGGCCATGACTGAAATGCGAACGATGTATCCGATTCAACACAGCCCCCAGCGGGCGCCGCACGATACCCGCCACTGCGCCTCTGACCTTGGGGCCGGGGGTAAAGGTCTGCCACAAATCGAACGCCAGATACAGGGTCATAAACACAATATCCACGACATCATTGGGGTCTGCGAACCGGTGAAAACGTCGTGCCACCACCAGCAATTCATAAAAGGAGTTAGCCAGCGCAAATAATGGAAAGAAAAACGATATGAGCGCTCGCATGCTGCTATCAGTCTGCTCCGCAAGGCGGCGGACACGATACTCATCCAGGCTCCTGCCAGAATTACTCGCCGCTTGAGTGCGGCGTTGCAAATCCAGCACATTGGCGTAATACAGCAATGCCCTGGGTTCGCTGTGGGACATAGGAACGATCACCAGCCAGCTTGAAGGGCTGCTGGCAATTTGCTCGTGGATCAGTTTTTCGATCTCATCGAGCACTGGCGTCGGTTGCAGATGTGTAATGCTGAAGGAGCGAACAAAGCCAGGAAGCCTCCACTTACCTTCGAAATAATAAGCATCCGGCATGACAGAAAGCCATCCAGGCTCTCCTGCTTCATCGGGGTCATGAATGATTGCGTCAAATGCCCAACCGGGCGCTACCTGCCGCGCAAGTAACTTTACAAGGTCAACCGAAGCGGCAATGCGACTGAGTTCTACCCGCGCCATCGCCACACTGATGTACTCGGTGATGATCAAGGCGTGCGGCGCAGCAGGCCAGTAAACTACGCAGCGCCCACTGCCCTGATCCTGCATGACCACGATCCCTGAGATATAGCGATCATGCTGCATCGTGTGCGCCGCCAGATGAACGACGTGCAACTTCAAATCATACCCATTTTTCAGCAGGTCCTCAGGCGTTCGCGCCGCCATCGCCGTGCTGAACAGGCTCTGTGCAAAGGTGCTTAGCCCTTGTTGAACCGCCGAAAAAAGCTGCATGTGCGCGCATTCATCCAGCGTGCGATTGATCAGCGCAGGAATGCGACCTGCGTCCAGACTCGGGTTGGCTTTAACCGTGGGGTAGAAGGTATGGTTGATCTGCGTGTTGTAGTTTCCGCCGATATCCAGCGAGGAGACTGTCTTGATCAAATAGTCCTTGTTCAGCCGTTGTTTCCACTGCGGCTGCAGATAGCGTGCTCGATTCAATCGCCAAGACACCCAGGGTGCTTTCGGATCAAGATTATGCAACGCCAGCTGCAACATGCTGAAAGTTGTGGTTTGAGTACTTGGGGTCAGGACCTCCCCGCGATCACCCGGCGTGCAGTGGCTTTGATTACCGCAGAAGCTGCCTCTGACATCATCCGGCATCGTGATCAGGGGCTTGTCGATGTCCAGCTCCGGGTAGAAACCATCCTCGGTTAAACGGGCGATCAACTTGCGGCGGGCGAACGTTTCCAAGTCAGTCAGAGAGCGTTCAAGCAGGTTTTCAGAGGCAAAGGCGCTGCTCAGGTACCGGCGCTGCAAGCGCTTGAAGTGCTTAAGCTGGGCAGATGTTGCGCCCGCTAACCACTGCGGCAGTTTTTTTGCCTCAAGCGCAGCCTCGCGCAGAAGATCAACGTTGGCCTGAGCCTGGGCCAAGGCGGGACTGTCTGGAATCTTCAAGTGAGCGTCCAGCTCAGCCAATAGCAGCACACGGCTCAGCTCGGCATCTTTTACCTCATTGAACAGACCGGCAGTCCCCTCAATACGCTTGTTCAAGCCAAAGTAGTAGGTCATCAAGTGTTTGAAAGAAACCGTCGCAGGGTTCCCCTCAATGGGTTCATAGCGCACCGTCAGGGTTTCACGCCGGGCATGGTCACGTAAGTCGTGACGCTTATCGTGCTCTATACAGCCCCACAGGACCGAATCATCACAGCTCCCGAGGCTGGCTTTCAGACCGCGGGTTAAAGCATCCAGGCCGGAAAAAGCCTTCAGCCCGCCATATTGCCCGAATGCATACAGCGCGACCGGAACCCCACGGGACGGGTGCTTCATCGCCGTCGCCCGAGCCACCACCCAAACGTTATGAAGCGGGTAGAAGGCAGCCTGCGCGCTGCCCACAGAGACCGAAAACACCTGGGCTTTTCCGCCCACGTATTTGGATGCCGACAGCCGCTCCACCACCTCCATCACCAAATCCAGATGCGCAGTGGGTATCAGCTTGAGCCGGTGTTGCAACTGAACCTCACAGCGCAGAGCCTCGACATGGGCACGCAGGAACAAGGCATAGCGTTTGTGCGCACCCGTTGGGCGCTCAATCCAAAAAGGCACATCGTAGAGCCGCTGCTGCGCATCTTTAATCAGCGAATTCAACGCGCCTTTATGTGCTTTGAGTTGGTTCTCAAGCACCACAAATTCCTCAAGCGCTGCAGTCTCGACGCTTAGATCATCGGCGTTGAATAGTGCGAGCAGACCTTTTCCGTAGCGTTTGACCTGTTGTTCCGCGGTGAGCAGGGCCAGACCGGGCGCCGTGCTGGCAAAGATAATTTCTGCGCGTCGTCGTTGTTCGTCCCACTTGAGCAATTGATCGACTAGAGCCCCAAGTCGGATTTTACCGACCAGTGCCTTCCTTGCACGCTCGATAAAACGCAGAAATGGCACAGCGGCCAGCGGTTGAGGTGGCGGCTGTTGTGGAGAAAACACGTGTGCGTGATTGATCGCCAGCGCACAGGCCAGCTCGTTTTCCCATTGACCTTCCAGCAACGCTTGCGCGCTCATCGCCAGCGCATCACCGGAGATTGTCGAGCCGCGACTCACGCTTGACGGGGGGGTCAGGTCCGTAGGCCGACATAGCTCATGGCGGCGCTTTAACGGCAGGCATTGCCAGAGTTCGTCGAACAGTGACTCACTGACCAACTTCAGAAGGCCACATTGCAGGCCGAAGAAGGACGAGTACTCGTAGAAATTGCGCACCACACCCGGTAGGTAAATCACATGCGGTGCACCATCAGGATCGCCTTCACGGTAGATATGCAAGGCACCGGGAATTGCAACCGCAGGCGTACCCGGCCACATCAGCGAACTCGCTCGCACATTGGCCCAATCGCCCCCTGCTCGCTGGCGTGCCTCAGCACTCGGTGCGTCGATCAGGGCCTGCAGCAGTGCCATCCCGGCACTCGACAGTTCGTCCAATTGCCGCGCTATAAAAGCCCGGCCAGCGAAGAGTTCGGCGTGCAGCTCTGCCCAATGCCCCCTGCGTGTTTGCACGGAACCGGGCTGCAGGGCGTCCCAATAAGGTGTGGCCGACAAGGCAATTCTGTCTTGCAGCTTCATGGCGATAACTCGCTGCAGCACTTGCAACGGCGTATAAGGCAACTGCCGAGTCGGGTCACCCTTGACGCTCAGGGCAGTGAACTGATTCAGGTTGATCGGCACTGCGGGCAAGACCAGTGACAGCAGCGCACGATCAGTCAGGCTGTCGACTTTCTGCGGCTCTGCAGGTGGTTTTGGCACGGTGAACAGCAGGCTGTCCGGGTCTATTTCAAACTCTTTGCGCAGCTCGTTGCGGATCACCCACAAAACTTTGGGCACGCGCGCTATCAGCCTTGCAAGCACCTTTATTACCTCAGCGCAGCGCAGTTCGGCAAAAGCAATCTGATTAATCAAACGGCTTGGATGGGCGTGAGCGTTGATTCGCCGGGTCAGCTGGCTGCGTATACCCTGAAGCGTTGCTTGGGCAGCGACCTCCGGATCTTCTGGGTCGGGTATGTCGTTGAGTAAGGCCATGGTGTTTTCTTGATTGAGGAAAACACCGAGCCTAGGCAACGCACAGGCGCTTGAGGCTTTAGATAGTTGAACGCAGCACGGTCGAAAAAAAGCCCGCAGTGTGCGCGGGCGAAACCAACGAAGAGCATTTGGGGATGTGAAGCGAGGTGACGACTCAGCTACCGCGATAGGTGGAGTAGCTGTAAGGCGAAATCAGCAGCGGCACATGGTAATGCTCTTGTTCGGCGCTGATGCCGAAACGCAATACCACCACGTCGAGAAAAGCCTGCTCTGGCAGTTGCACACCGCGGGCACGGTAGTAGTCGCCAGCACTGAATTGCAATTGGTAGACACCGCTGCGGTAGTCATCGCCTTGCAGCAACGGCGCGTCGCAACGGCCGTCGCTATTAGTCACGGCGCTACCCACCAGTTCAAGCTGCGCGCCCTCGACGCGATACAACTCGACCTTGATCGCGCTGCCGGGGCAGCCGTGTGCGGCGTCCAAAACGTGTGTGGTCAAACGTCCCATGGCTTTTATGCGCCTCCCGAAGTCAGTCATAGAGAAACCCGCACTCTTTCAGGGCAGTGAAAAAGCCGGCGATGGCCGATTAAGACACTTTTATAAAAAATTGTACACAATAAATTTCACAGCGCTTCCACCCTCCTGTAGGAGCGAGCTTGCTCGCGAAAAACGCCAACGATGACGCGAGCTCTCAGAATGAAAAGTGGCGCGCTCAGGTTTTTCGCGAGCAAGCTCGCTCCTGCAGTGGGCTTTTTCATTTTAACCTGACCACTCAGGCAAGTTTCTTGCAGAGACCTTTAGAGAGACCGTTCAGAAAAAATGCAGAAATGCAGGCTTACAAAGTTTGCGATAAGTTGTATACAATCACTCATCGCTGTGACGCCACCCAGTCTTTCCACTGCCCGGCCGCCACACACCTAGCTACCACGAACAAGAAGGAAGACTGCAGTGAGCGCTGACTACCCACGCGACCTGATCGGTTACGGCAGTAACCCTCCTCACCCCCACTGGCCGGGCAACGCACGCATTGCGCTGTCGTTCGTACTCAACTACGAAGAAGGCGGCGAGCGCAATATCCTGCATGGCGACAAAGAGTCCGAAGCCTTCCTTTCGGAAATGGTCTCGGCCCAGCCGCTGCAAGGCGAGCGCAACATGAGCATGGAGTCGCTGTACGAATACGGCAGCCGTGCCGGGGTGTGGCGCATCCTCAAGTTGTTCAAAGAATTCGACATACCGCTGACCATCTTCGCCGTGGCCATGGCTGCCCAGCGTCATCCGGATGTAATCCGCGCCATGGTCGCCGCCGGCCACGAGATTTGCAGCCACGGCTACCGCTGGATCGACTACCAGTACATGGACGAGGCCCAGGAGCGCGAGCACATGCTCGAAGCCATCCGCATCCTCACCGAGCTGACCGGCGAACGCCCGCTGGGTTGGTACACCGGTCGTACCGGCCCCAACACCCGCCGCCTGGTGATGGAGGAAGGCGGTTTCCTGTATGACTGCGACACCTACGACGACGACCTGCCCTACTGGGAACCCAATACCCCTAACGGCAAGCCGCACCTGGTGATCCCCTACACCCTGGACACCAACGACATGCGCTTCACCCAGGTGCAGGGTTTCAACAAGGGTGACGACTTTTTCGAGTACCTCAAGGATGCCTTCGACGTGCTGTATGCCGAAGGCGCCGAAGCGCCGAAGATGCTTTCGATCGGCCTGCATTGCCGCCTGATCGGCCGCCCGGCACGCCTGGCCTCGCTCAAGCGCTTCATTGAATACGTCAAAGGCCATGATCAGGTGTGGTTCACCCGCCGCGTGGACATCGCCCGTCACTGGCACCAAACCCACCCCTGCACGGGAGCGGCGAAATGACTGCGTTCCAGACCTTGCAACCGTCGACCCTGAGCCGCGACGCCTTCGTCGCTGCCTTCGCCGACATCTACGAACATTCGCCATGGGTAGCCGAAAAGGCCTTCGAGCTGGGCCAGGATGCGTCGATCGACCAGATCGAAACCCTGCACCAGCGCATGAGCGATATCCTGTTGAGCGCTGATCATCAAAGCCAGTTGGCCCTGATCAACGCCCACCCGGACCTGGCCGGTAAAGCCGCCGTCCAGGGCCAACTCACCCAAGCCAGCACCGATGAGCAAGCTGGCGCGGGGATTCACCAATGCACGGCCGAAGAGTTTTCTCGCTTCACCGAGCTGAATGACGCCTACAAGGCCAAGTTCAAGTTTCCCTTCATCATGGCGGTAAAAGGCAGCAACCGGCACCAGATTCTCGCCGCGTTCGAAACGCGCATCCATAACTCGACAGACACCGAGTTCAAGTGCGCGCTGGACGAGATCAACAAGATCGCGTTGTTCCGTTTATTGACCCTCTAAACGACCATCCCCAGCCACTCTATCCAAGGCAGACAAGAAGAATGAAAGCTTACGCCGTACCTTTCGAAAAGTTCGTCAACCTGGCCGACGCCCGCCTGGGCACCAAGATCATCTCGGTGACCGATGACTGGTTCGCCGACGCCAACCGCCTGTTCCAGCCGACCCCGGCCGTGTGGAAGGAGGGCGTTTTCGATGACAACGGCAAGTGGATGGACGGCTGGGAGTCACGCCGCAAGCGCTTCGAAGGCTACGACAGCGCGGTGATCCGCCTGGGCGTGCCCGGTTCGATCAAAGGCGTGGACATCGACACTTCATTCTTTACCGGCAACTTCCCGCCGTCGGCCTCCCTGGAAGCCTGCTTCCTGGCCTCGGGCGAGCCGGATGCCAACACCCAATGGGTTGAAGTGCTGTCGGCGGTAGAGTTGCAAGGCAACAGCCACCACTACCACGAGATCAACAACGACCAGGCGTTCAGCCACCTGCGCTTCAACATCTACCCGGATGGCGGCGTCGCCCGTCTGCGTGTGTATGGCGTGCCGTTCCGCGATTGGTCTTCGGTGGGCGACAACGAACAGGTCGACCTGGCTGCCGCGCTCAATGGCGGTCGTGCCCTGGCCTGCTCCGATGAACACTTTGGCCGCATGAGCAACATCCTCAACCCGGGCCGTGGCATCAACATGGGTGATGGCTGGGAAACCGCGCGTCGTCGTACACCGGGCAATGACTGGGTGATCGTCGCGTTGGGCCACCCGGGCGAGATCGAAAAGATCATCGTCGACACCCTGCACTTCAAGGGCAACTACCCGGACACCTGCTCGATCCAGGGCGCCTTCGTCAAAGGCGGCACCGACAGCCAGATCGAAACCCAATCGCTGTTCTGGCGTGAACTGTTGCCGGCGCAGAAACTGGAAATGCACGCTGAACACACCTTCGCCGAGCAGATCAAGGCGCTGGGGCCTATTACCCATATCCGCCTGAATGTGTTCCCGGATGGTGGTGTGAGTCGCCTGCGCGTCTTGGGCAAAGTGTCGAAATAAGCGGTGATGCCATCGCAGGCAAGCCAGCTCCCACAGGGGAATGCATTCCAAATGTGGGAGCGGGCTTGCCCGCGATAGCAATAGACCAAACAACACAGTATTCGGATAAGAGACAGCCATGCGCACACTGATGATCGAACCCCTGACCAAAGAAGCCTTCGCCCCTTTCGGAGACGTTATCGAAACCGATGGCAGCGATCACTTCATGATCAACAACGGGTCGACCATGCGCTTTCACAAACTGGCAACGGTCGAAACAGCACAGCCTGAAGACCACGCCATCATCAGCATCTTCCGCGCCGACGCGCAGGACATGCCGCTGACCGTGTGCATGCTGGAGAGACACCCGCTGGGCAGCCAGGCGTTCATACCGCTGCTCGGCAACCCCTTTCTGATCGTGGTCGCGCCACTTGGCGATGCACCTGTATCAGGCTTGGTCCGCGCCTTCGTTACCAACGGCAGGCAGGGCATCAATTACCATCGCGGCGTCTGGCACCACCCGGTGCTGACGATCGAAAAGCGGGATGACTTCCTGGTGGTTGATCGCAGTGGCACAGGCAATAACTGCGATGAGCATTTTTTCAAAGAGGATGAGCGGTTGATCCTCGCCCCCCACCAATAAGAGAAGGCCGGATCACCCGACAACAAGGGTGACAGGCGAGAGGTAAAGACTGTGGAAGCACATCTGTTGGAATGGCTGAACCTGAGCGTGCGCTGGGTTCACATGATCACTGGCGTCGCCTGGATCGGCGCTTCGTTCTACTTTGTCTGGCTGGAAAACAACCTCAATCGCGTCAACCCCAAGAACGGCCTGGCCGGTGACTTGTGGGCGATCCACGGTGGCGGTATCTACCACCTGGAAAAATACAAACTGGCCCCGCCGACCATGCCGGACAACCTGCACTGGTTCAAATGGGAAGCCTACTTCACCTGGATGTCGGGCGTCGCGCTGCTCTGCGTAGTGTTCTACCTCAACCCGACGCTGTACCTGCTCGCCCCCGGCAGCAGCCTCAGCGGCACCGAAGGCGTATTGCTGGGCATCGGCTCACTGTTCGCCGGCTGGTTCATCTACTCCTTCCTCTGCGACTCGGCCCTGGGCAAGCGCCCTGCCCTGCTCGGCTTGATCCTGTTCGTGCTGCTGATTGCGGCGGCCTATGGCTTCAGCAAGGTGTTCAGCGGCCGTGGCGCCTACCTGCACGTGGGTGCGGTGATCGGTACGATCATGGTCGGTAACGTGTTCCGCATCATCATGCCCGCCCAGCGTGCACTGGTGGCAGCCATCGCCGAGAACCGCACACCGGATCCGGCGCTGCCGGCCAAGGGCTTGCTGCGTTCTCGCCACAACAACTACTTCACCTTGCCGGTGCTGTTCATCATGATCAGCAACCACTTCCCGAGTACCTACGGCAGCCAATACAACTGGCTGATCCTGGCCGGGATCGCAGTGGCGGCGGTGCTGGTAAGGCACTACTTCAACACCCGGCATGACAGCCAGAAGTATGCGTGGACCTTGCCGGTGGGCGCGTTGGCGATGATCAGCCTGGCGTATGTAACCGGGCCCAAGCCTGCAGAACCGATTGCCAAGGCACCTGCTGCGATCGAGTACCAGCCGCTGCCGGAAACCGCCCTGGGCGGTGGCTTGAAACCCGCGGCGCCTGCCGCCCCCGCCGCTGAACCGGCACCAGCCCAGGCCACGACCGACTTCGGCCAGGTGCACCATGTGATCGAACAACGCTGCACCGTGTGCCATTCGGCCAAGCCCACCAGCCCGTTGTTCAGCACCGCACCGGCAGGGGTGATGTTCGACACACCGGCACAGATCCAGCAGCAGGCCGCGCGTATTCAAGCGCAGGCCGTGGCCAGCCAGATCATGCCGCTGGGCAATATTACCCAGATGACCCAGCAGGAAAGAGACCTGATCGGCACCTGGATCAATCAGGGGGCCCGCACCAACTGACTGTTTCACACGGGACCAATGTGGGAGCTGGCTTGCCAGCTCCCACAATTGAGATCTGCCGTGTTTTGAAAATTGCTTTGCAAACAACACAAAAATAAAAAGATTCGAGGTGTTGCATGTCCCAGTTAGAAACGCAGACTCCTGCCGCGCCCGCCATGGTGCGGCTGCCCCTCTTGCAACTGATTCTGGTTGGCTTGCAACACGTCTTGCTGATGTACGGCGGCGCCGTCGCCGTCCCCCTGATCATTGGCCAGGCCGCAGGCTTGAGCCGTGAAGAAATCGCCTTCCTGATCAACGCCGACCTGCTGGTGGCCGGTATCGCCACCATGGTGCAGTCGTTCGGCATCGGCCCGGTGGGTATCCGTATGCCGGTGATGATGGGTGCCAGCTTCGCCGCTGTCGGCAGCATGGTCGCCATGGCCGGTATGCCCGGTATCGGTTTGCAAGGCATCTTCGGCGCGACTATCGCCGCCGGGTTCTTCGGCATGCTGATCGCGCCATTCATGTCCAAGGTTGTGCGCTTTTTCCCGCCGCTGGTAACCGGTACCGTCATTACCGCCATCGGCCTCTCGCTGTTTCCCGTGGCCGTGAACTGGGCCGGTGGCGGCAGCGCTGCCGCCACGTTCGGCTCGCCGGTGTATCTGGCGATTGCTGCCCTGGTGCTGGCGACCATCCTGCTGATCAACCGCTTCATGCGCGGCTTCTGGGTGAATATCTCGGTGCTGATCGGCATGGGCCTGGGTTACGGGTTGTGCGGCGTTATCGGCATGGTCGACCTCAGTGGCCTGGCCCAGGCGCCCTGGGTGCAGGTGGTCACGCCGTTGCACTTCGGTATGCCCAAGTTCGAGTTGGCGCCGATCCTGTCGATGTGCCTGGTGGTGGTGATCATCTTTGTCGAGTCCACCGGCATGTTCCTCGCCCTGGGCAAGATCACCGGCCAGGAGGTCACCCCGAAAATGCTGCGCCGCGGCCTGTTGTGTGACGCAGGCGCGTCGTTCTTTGCCGGTTTCTTCAACACCTTTACCCACTCCTCCTTCGCGCAGAATATCGGCCTGGTACAAATGACCGGCGTGCGCTGCCGCTCGGTCACGATCATCGCCGGGGCCTTTCTGATTGTGCTGAGCCTGTTGCCCAAGGCCGCCTATCTGGTGGCGTCGATTCCGCCGGCAGTACTCGGTGGCGCGGCGATAGCCATGTTCGGCATGGTGGCGGCGACCGGGATCAAGATCCTGCAGGAAGCCGACATCGCCGACCGTCGCAACCAGCTATTGGTAGCGGTGAGCATCGGCATGGGCCTGATCCCCGTGGTACGGCCGGAGTTCTTCGCGCAACTGCCACTGTGGATGAGCCCGATTACCCACAGCGGGATCGCCATGGCCACACTCAGCGCGTTGTCGCTGAACATCCTGTTCAACATCCTCGGCGGCGCTGAACGCCCCGAAGTCGCCCATACGCATTGATTCCTTTGTTAGTACAAAAATAACAACAAACAGGGAACACCCACATGCACAGCCTTCAACCAGGGCCGGCCACACGCCGCGCCCCATTCTCGCCCCTCGCGCTCTGTTACAGCGCACTTGAGCCCAGGCCTGGGAGCCAGTATTCTCCGCGCCCGCTCGAATCGACTCAAAAAAAAACAGCGAATGTAAAAGCTGACTTCAAGGCCAACTTATCCCGGCCTGATGTTGGCTGCCAAAGTGCGCAAAAGTCCTCTGAATTCGACTGCATCCGCTGCAGCCGACGGGGATTTTTTGGCTTTTCAAACACCTTGGCGCAGCTCTTGCTAACAGCATTAAAGCTGACCGAACAGACGATTTTTGCAGCGAACCAAAAGGCGCCATACCAGAGCGCCTGCGTAGAAGAAAAAAAACCATAAAACTTTAACTCGGGAGCAACCGAATGAAACCCATGTTCAAAGGCCTGATGCTGGCGGGATCCCTGCTGGCTGGTGGCCAGGCCGTAGCCGGTGACTTGTTGCAGTGGCAGAACAACAGCCTGACTTACCTGTGGGGCAAGAGCTTTACCGTCAACCCGCAGATCCAGCAAACCGTCACCTTCGAACATGCCGACGCATGGAAGTACGGCGACAACTTCTTCTTCCTCGACCGTATCTTTTACAACGGCAAGGAAGACGGCAATGTCGGCCCGAACACTTACTACGGCGAGTTCAGCCCGCGTTTGTCGTTCGGCAAGATTTTCGACAAGGACCTGTCGTTCGGCCCGATCAAGGACGTGCTGCTGGCCTTCACCTACGAGTTCGGCGAGGGCGATAACGAGTCCTACCTGCTGGGCCCGGCATTCGACTTGAACATCCCCGGTTTTGACTACTTCCAGTTGAATTTCTACCAGCGCCAGACCGAGGGCAATCGCCCGGGTGACGGTGTGTGGCAGATCACTCCGGTGTGGTCGTACACCATCCCCGTGGGCAATTCCGACGTGCTGATCGACGGTTTCATGGACTGGGTGGTGGATAACGACAAGAACGCCCGTGGCACTTATCACGCCAACCTGCACTTCAACCCGCAGGTCAAATATGACTTGGGCAAGGCGCTGCATTGGGGCGACAAGCAGTTGTATGTGGGTTTTGAATACGACTACTGGAAGAACAAGTACGGGATTGAAGACAGCGGCGCGTTCAAGACGACTCAGGACACCGCAAGCTTCCTGGTCAAGTACCACTTCTAATAAACACTGCTGGACAAAATGTGGGAGGGGGCTTGCTCCCGATAGCGGTGTGTCATTCAAAGTATCTGTGACTGAATCGCCGCCATCGGGAGCAAGCCCCCTCCCACATTTTCAGCTCTGCGTCAGGCCGAGGAATCGCGACAACTCCTCACGTTTGGCCAGCGCATCCTTGCGCCCCAACTCGATCAACTCGCTGCAATACCCCGCCTCGAACAGCAAATAACTCAACACCCCCGCCCCACTGGTCTTGGTCGCCCCCGGCCCGCGCAAGAACAAGCGCAACGCCGCCGGTAATTCCTGGCGATGTCGCGCCGCGATTTCATCGATAGGCTGGCTGGGCGCAATCACCAGCACGTCCACCGGTGCCAGGCCCTGCACCGCGGCATCGGCAGGGACAACCCGACTAAACTGGTTCAAGCGCTCCAGCAGTTCGATATCGCTTTCCAGGCTGTCAATGAAGGTGCTGTTGAGCATATGCCCACCGATTTGCGCCAGGGTCGGTTGCTGGCCGGTGTAGGTACGTTGCGTCGACGCTTCATTGCCCCTGGGGTTGCCGCTCACGCCGACGACCAACACGCGGCTGGCTCCCAGGTGCAAAGCCGGGCTGATGGGCGCTGACTGCCGCACCGCGCCATCGCCAAAGTACTCTTCGTCGAGTTTGACCGGAGCAAACAACAGCGGAATCGCCGAACTCGCCAGCAAGTGCTCCACCGTCAGTTGGGTCGGCACGCCGATACGCCGATGGCGCAGCCAGGCATCGATGGTGCCGCCGCCCTGGTAGAAAGTCACCGCTTGCCCGGACTCATAGCCAAACGCCGTCACCGCCACTGCCTGCAAGTGCTTGCGGCGAATAGCCTCGTCGATGCCGTCCAGGTTCAAGCGTTCTTGCAGCAAGTCGCGCAGTGGCGAGCTGTTGAGCAGCGCCACGGGCACCTGGGCGCCCAGGCCCAATAGGCTGTGGATGAGGAAACGGCTGGCCTGGCGCATTACCCCAGGCCAGTCGCTGCGCAGCACCTGGTGGCTGCGAAAGCCCTGCCAGAATGCCGTCAGCCGTTGGATCGCTGCCGAGAAATCGGTAGCGCCACTGGCCAGGCTCACCGCATTGATCGCGCCGGCGGAGGTGCCGACAATCACCGGAAATGGATTCGGCGCCCCCGGCGGCAGCAACTCGGCAATCGCCGCCAATACCCCCACCTGATACGCCGCTCGCGCCCCGCCGCCGGAAAGAATCAAGCCTGTGACCGGTTCAACTGAGCGCATTGCGTCACTCCGTGTGGGAAAAGTCAGCGTTATCGACGGCGCTTTTCATACAGTTTGGGCTCACCCGGCGGCCGGCTCTTGAAACGGCGATGGGTCCACAGGTATTGCTCGGGGCAATCGCGTACCGAGGCTTCGACCCATTGGTTGATGCGCAGGCAGTCGATTTCGTCGGTTTCACCCGGAAAATCGGTCAACGGTGGATGGATCACCAATCGGTAACCGCTGCCATCGGCCAGGCGCTCCTGGGTGAACGGCACCACCAACGCCTTGCCCAGGCGTGCGAACTTGCTGGTAGCGGTGACGGTAGCTGCCTGGATACCGAACAGCGGCACGAAGATGCTTTGCTTGGCGCCGTAATCCTGGTCCGGTGCGTACCAGATGGCCCGCCCGGCACGCAGCAGCTTGAGCATACCGCGCACGTCGTCGCGCTCCACGGCCAGGGAATCGAGGTTATGGCGCTCACGACCACGGCGCTGGATAAAATCGAACAGCGGGTTGCCATGCTCGCGGTACATGCCATCGATGGTGTGTTTCTGCCCCAGCAGCGCCGCGCCGATTTCCAGGGTGGTGAAGTGCAGGGCCATCAGGATCACGCCCTTGCCTTCCAAGTGTGCCTGCTTGAGGTGCTCCAGCCCTTCGACATGGGCCAGTCGCGCCAGGCGCGGCTTGGGCCACCACCAACTCATGGCCATTTCAAAAAAGGCGATACCGGTGGAGGCAAAGTTTTCCTTGAGCAAGCGTTTGCGCTCCTGCACGGATTTTTCCGGGAAGCACAGCTCAAGGTTACGCGCCGCGATACGGCGGCGATCGCCAGCCACGCGGTACATGCCCGCACCCAGCAGGCGACCAATGGTCAACAACGCCCGGTACGGCAACTGGGTGACCAGCCACAGCAGGCCGAGCCCCAGCCATAGCAGCCAAAAACGCGGGTGAAGAAATACAGCTCGAAAACGCGGGCGATCCATTACAGATTCCGGTAAAGACAAGGGCCGCGCATTCTACAACGGTTCGACTCGGCTTGCGGCGGGTGAGTGTTCTCGTTATAAGTCTCGACACTTTTCGTGACAAGCCGCTTTCGCCGACCATGAGCCAAACCGAACCGCTAGACCAAGATCCCGTGTTCCAGCTAAAAGGCAGCATGCTCGCCATTACCGTGCTGGAACTGGCGCGCAATGACCTTGATGCCCTGGACCGCCAACTGGCCGCCAAGGTTGCCCTGGCGCCGAACTTTTTCAACAACGCCCCGCTGGTGCTGGCGCTGGACAAGCTGCCGGCCGGCCAGGGCGTGATTGATTTGCCCGGGCTGATGCGCGTGTGCCGCTCCCATGGCCTGCGCACCCTGGCGATTCGTGCCAGCCGCATCGAAGACATTGCCGCCGCCATCGCCATTGAACTGCCAGTACTGCCTCCGTCCGGTGCCCGCGAGCGTCCCTTGGAACCGCTGGTCGGTGAAGAGAAGAAAAAACCGGAAAAACCACCCGAGCCTGCGATCAAGCCGACAAAGATCATCACCTCGCCGGTACGCGGCGGGCAGCAGATTTACGCCCAGGGCGGCGACCTGGTGGTGATCTCCTCGGTCAGCCCCGGGGCGGAACTTCTCGCCGATGGCAACATCCATGTATACGGCCCGATGCGCGGACGTGCCCTCGCCGGCATCAAGGGTGATACCAGAGCACGGATTTTCTGCCAGCAGTTGACCGCTGAGCTGGTTTCCATCGCGGGTCAGTACAAGGTTTCCGAAGATTTGCGCCGCGATCCACTGTGGGGGGCTTCGGTACAGGTCAACCTGTCGGGCGATGTGTTGAACATCATCCGGCTTTAACGGATACTGCCGCATTTTCCAAGCATCTCTAGACTCTGATAGCAAAGCGAAACCGGCAAGACTTGTGTAGGAATATTTGGAAGTTGGTGTCTCCCTACGGAAACACCATCTTTTTCCTACAAAGGCTGTCCGCCTGCAGCGAGTTTCAAGAGATGTTTTTCAGGGACCGAAAGTCCTTTTTCCTTAGGGGTGAAACACCTTGGCCAAGATTCTCGTGGTTACATCCGGCAAGGGTGGTGTGGGTAAGACCACCACCAGCGCCGCTATCGGTACCGGCCTCGCACTGCGCGGCCACAAGACAGTCATCGTCGACTTCGACGTCGGTTTGCGTAACCTCGACCTGATCATGGGCTGCGAACGCCGCGTGGTGTACGACTTCGTCAACGTGGTGAACGGCGAAGCCAACCTGCAACAGGCCCTGATCAAGGACAAGCGCCTTGAGAACCTGTATGTACTGGCCGCCAGCCAGACCCGCGACAAAGACGCGCTGACCAAGGAAGGCGTGGGCAAGGTTCTCGCCGAGCTCAAGGAAACCTTCGAATACGTGGTGTGCGATTCCCCGGCCGGTATCGAAACCGGTGCTCACCTGGCGATGTACTTCGCCGATGAAGCCATCGTGGTGACCAACCCGGAAGTTTCCTCGGTACGTGACTCGGACCGTATGCTGGGCCTCTTGGCCAGCAAGTCCAAGCGCGCCGAAGAAGGCCAGGACCCGATCAAGGAGCACCTGTTGCTCACCCGCTACAACCCGGAACGCGTCAACAATGGCGAGATGCTCGGCGTTGAAGACGTGAAGGAAATCCTCGCCGTGACCCTGCTGGGCGTGATTCCGGAATCCCAGGCCGTGCTGAAGGCATCCAACCAGGGCGTGCCGGTGATTCTTGACGACCAGAGCGACGCCGGCCAGGCGTACAGCGATGCCGTCGATCGCTTGCTGGGCAAGACCGTGGAACACCGCTTCCTCGATGTCAAGAAGAAGGGATTCTTCGAGCGTATCTTTGGAGGCAACTAAACAATGAAATTTCTCGACTTCTTTCGCGCCAACAAAAAGCCAAGTACCGCGTCGGTAGCGAAAGAGCGTCTACAGATCATCGTGGCGCACGAACGCGGCCAACGCAGCACGCCGGATTACCTGCCAGCCTTGCAGAAGGAACTGGTCGAGGTGATCCGCAAGTACGTCAATATCGGCAACGATGACGTGCATGTCGCTCTGGAAAATGACGGCAGCTGCTCGATTCTGGAACTCAATATCACCCTGCCCGATCGTTGATCGAAAGGGCGGTCGCCACGGCGGCTCGATCACCTTGATCCTTCGGGAACCAGGTGGGCGAGCCGCCGTTGGCGTTTGTTACGAGGCTGTTTAATGCCGCTGTCCAATATACATATCCTGCATCAGGACGACGCTGTCCTGGTGGTGAACAAGCCAACCCTGCTGCTCTCGGTGCCTGGCCGCGCCGACGACAACAAGGACTGCCTGATCACCCGCCTGCAGGAAAACGGCTACCCCGAAGCCCGTATCGTCCATCGCCTGGACTGGGAAACCTCGGGGATCATCCTGCTGGCCCGGGACGCCGACACCCATCGCGAGCTGTCCCGCCAGTTTCACGACCGTGAAACCGAAAAAGCCTACACCGCCCTGGCCTGGGGCCAACCGGAACTGGACAGCGGCAGCATCGACCTGCCGTTGCGCTACGACCCGCCGACCAAGCCCCGCCATGTGGTCGACCACGAGTTCGGCAAGCACGCCCTGACCTTCTGGAAAGTGCTGGAGCGTTGTGGCGACTGGTGCCGCGTGGAACTGACGCCGATCACCGGGCGCTCGCATCAGTTGCGTGTGCATATGCTGTCCATCGGGCATCCGTTACTGGGTGATGGCTTGTATGCCCATGAACAAGCGTTGGCTGCCTGGCCGCGGCTGTGCCTGCACGCAAGCATGCTCAGTTTCACCCATCCACAAAGCGGCGAGCGCTTGCGCTTCGAGTGCCCTGCCCCCTTTTAAGCTGCGAACACGGGTAAATGTGGGAGGGGGCTTGCCCCCGATGGCGGAGTGTCAGTCACTGTATTTGCTCACTGACACACCGCAATCGGGAGCAAGCCCCCTCCCACATTTGTTCTGTGCACTTCTGGCCATCGAACGGTAAACTCCGCGCATTGCTGTCTGGAGCTATTTATGCGCGAAGCGTTGAATCAAGGCCTGATCGACTTCCTCAAGGCCTCCCCTACTCCTTTTCATGCCACTGCGGCCCTCGCCCAGCGCCTGGAAGCGGCCGGTTACCAGCGTCTCGACGAGCGCGACACCTGGGCCACCGAGGCCAATGGTCGCTATTACGTGACCCGCAACGACTCCTCGATCATCGCCTTCAAGCTCGGCCGCCACTCGCCGTTGCAGGGTGGCATCCGCCTGGTCGGCGCCCACACCGACAGCCCGTGCCTGCGGGTCAAGCCCCAGCCTGAGCTGCAACGCCAGGGCTTCTGGCAGTTGGGCGTGGAAGTCTACGGCGGTGCGCTGCTGGCGCCGTGGTTCGACCGCGACCTGTCCCTGGCAGGCCGCGTCACCTTCCGCCGCGACGGCAAGGTCGAAAGCCAACTGATCGACTTCAAGCTGCCGATCGCCATCATTCCCAACCTGGCCATTCACCTGAACCGTGAGGCCAACCAGGGTTGGGCGATCAATGCCCAGACCGAGCTGCCGCCGATCCTTGCGCAATTTGCCGGTGACGAACGCGTGGACTTTCGCGCCGTGCTCACCGAGCAGTTGGCCCGCGAGCATGGGCTGAACGCTGACGTGGTGCTCGACTACGAGCTGAGCTTCTACGACACCCAAAGCGCGGCGGTCATCGGCCTCAATGGCGATTTCATCGCCGGTGCGCGCCTGGACAACCTGCTGTCGTGCTACGCCGGCCTGCAAGCCTTGCTGACCAGCGAGACCGACGAAACCTGCGTGCTGGTATGCAACGATCACGAAGAAGTCGGCTCCTGCTCAGCCTGCGGCGCCGATGGCCCGATGCTGGAGCAGACCTTGCGGCGCCTGTTGCCTGAAGGTGATGAGTTCGTACGCACCATTCAGAAATCACTGCTGGTATCGGCGGACAACGCCCACGGCGTGCACCCCAACTACGCCGAGAAGCATGACGCCAACCACGGCCCGAAACTCAATGCCGGCCCGGTGATCAAGGTCAACAGCAACCAGCGCTACGCCACCAACAGCGAAACTGCCGGGTTCTTCCGCCACCTGTGCATGGCCGAAGAAGTGCCGGTACAAAGCTTTGTGGTGCGCAGTGACATGGGCTGCGGCTCGACCATCGGCCCGATCACCGCCAGCCACCTGGGTGTACGCACCGTGGATATCGGCTTGCCGACGTTTGCCATGCACTCCATTCGAGAGCTGTGCGGCAGCCATGACCTGGCGCATCTGGTGAAGGTGCTGGGGGCGTTTTATGCGAGCCGCGACCTGCCCTGATTTGACCGGCAAAATGTGATCGAAATGTGGGAGGGGGCTTGCTCCCTCCCACATTTGGTTAGATGTACTGCCAAACTGACTTGTATCACCTGCACTTCCTGCAATCGCGCCTAGACTTGTCAAAACTTCCACTGCGACAAGGCTATTGCTCCCATGATTTCAATGTCCTCGTTCCACGCCATGCTTATCCCCATCGTGATCGGCATGATCATGCTCGCGGTCGGCTTCAACTTTCGCGATAAGCCCCTCGGCGTGTTCGGCATGTGGATTGGTATGCTGCTGATCCTGGGCACCGTGGTCTACAAGATCCTCGCCAAACTGGCGCAATGACAAATGCGCTCGCATTGGGGATAGCGGCCTCGTACACTCGGTCAATTCGTTGCTTTGAAGGTTGACCGCCTCGTGCTTTCCCGTCTGTTTGCCCTGCCCTGCTACCTGCTGATCGCCCTGCTCACGCTGCTGCCGCTGTCATCCGCCCAAGCCGTAGGCTTGCCCGGAATGCTGGGTGGTTCCAGCAAGACCCAACCCCAGGCTGAAGTGCCCCTGGGGCAGTCGCTGGACGAGGTGATCAAGACCCTCGAAAACGACCAACAGCGCACCCAGCTGCTGAGCGACCTGAAAAAGCTGCGCGCCGCCACGCAAAAGGCCCAACCCGCGACAGAGCAAGGTGTGCTCGGGTTGATCGGCAGCACGCTGTCGGGCTTTGAACAGCAGTTTTCCGGCGCCGACAGCCCATTGGGGCGCTGGTCCAATGAAGTCGACCTGGCCAAGGATGAACTGGGCGCGCTGATGCTGCCGACCAACGAATGGCTGCCGATCATCTTTGGCTTTGCCGTGATCCTGGCAGTGTGGAGCCTGCTGGCCGCCGCGCTGATCTGGCTCAGCCACCGGGTACGCGAGCGTTTCGGCCTGCCCGAAGAGTTGCCGCAACACCCGCGCACCTGGGACATGCTGCGCTTTGCCCTGCGCAAGCTGGGCCCCTGGTTGATCGCCCTGGTGATCACGGTTTACCTGAGCTACGCCCTGCCTTCCTCCCTGGGCAAATCCCTGGCGATGGTGCTGGCTTATGCCTTGGTGGTCGGCACCTGTTTTTCGGCAATCTGCGTAATTGCCTTCTCCGTACTCGACGGCCCGCACCGCCACCGCGCCCTGTATATCCTGCGTCATCAGGCGTTCCGCCCGCTGTGGTGGATCGGCAGCTTCGCCGCCTTCGGTGAAGCCTTGAGCGATCCGCGCCTGGTCGAGGCGCTCGGCCAGCACCTGGCCCACACCGCCGCAACCGTGGCCAATGTAATGGCGGCGCTGTCCACCGGCGTATTTATCCTGCGTTTCCGCCGACCGATTGCACACCTGATCCGCAACCAGCCGCTGTCGCGCCGCCTGACCCGCCGCGCCCTCACCGACACCCTGTCGATCATCGGTACCTTCTGGTACATCCCGGCCTTGCTGCTGGTAGGTATTTCACTGTTCGCGACCTTCCTGTCGGCCGGCGACACCAGCACTGCGCTGCGCCAGTCGCTGCTGTGCACGGTGCTGCTGGTGTTGTGCATGGTGATCAACGGCCTGGTGCGCCGCCACGCCCTCAAGCCGCAGCGCGGGCACAAACGCCATGCGCTGTACTCCGAACGCCTCAAAGGGTTTGTCTACACCCTGGTGCACCTGGTGGTGTGGCTGGCGTTTATCGAGTTGGGGCTGCGGGTGTGGGGCCTGTCGATGATTCGCTTTACCGAGGGTGACGGCCATGAAATAGCCGTGAAGCTGTTCGGCCTCGGTGGCACCTTGCTGTTCGCCTGGCTGATCTGGATCCTCAGCGACACCGCAATCCACCACGCTCTGACCCGCTCACGCAAGGGCCTGGCCAACGCGCGTGCGCAAACCATGATGCCGCTGATCCGCAACGTGCTGTTCGTGACCATCTTCATCATCGCCGCCATCGTGGCCCTGGCGAACATGGGCATGAACGTCACCCCATTGCTGGCCGGTGCGGGTGTGATCGGTATCGCCATCGGCTTTGGTGCGCAGTCGCTGGTAGCGGACTTGATCACCGGCTTGTTCATCATCATCGAAGACTCCCTGGCCATCGACGACTACGTGGACGTCGGCGGCCACCTGGGTACGGTGGAGGGCCTGACCATCCGCACCGTGCGCCTGCGCGATATCGACGGCATCGTGCACACCATCCCGTTCAGCGAGATCAAGAGCATCAAGAACTACTCCCGAGAGTTCGGCTACGCGATCTTCCGGGTGGCAATCCCCTACAACATGGAAATCGACGACGCGATCAAGCTGATGCGCGATGTCGGCCACGCCATGCGCAACGACCCGCTGCAACGCCGCAATATCTGGTCGCCACTGGAGATCCAGGGCGTGGAGAGTTTCGAGTCCGGCAGCGCGATCCTGCGCGCACGCTTCAAGACCGCGCCGATCAAGCAGTGGGAAGTCTCGCGAGCGTTCAACCTCTCGCTCAAGCGGCACCTGGATGAAGCCGGGCTCGACCTGGCAACGCCGCGCTTGAGTGTGCAGGTAGTGACGGCAGGCAGCGTGCAGGAAAAGGACCCGCAACCCAACACAACGCTGTAGCCCCACAGGTAACCACAATGCGAAGCGAGCCGCTCTTGATCTGCTTTTGATCTGAGGCGCCCCGTTAAACCACGCTGGCCGAACGCAGGCTTGAATCCGTGGGTAACCCGGCAGGACGCCGGGTTAGCCGCCCCGCGCCATGGATGGCGCGTGGCGGCGGCCCACGGATTCAAGCCGGAGTGAGGGCACACCGAGCATTAGCGAGGTGCCGAGTGGTGGGGCAAGAGCGTTTTGCTTACTTTTGCGCTCTTTTCAAAAGTGAGCCGCTGTAAGAGCGGAACCAACAGTGGCCGTTACCCAAACAACGGATATGTACTCGGTATGATCCAACATCCTGGTCGGCCCTGAGGCCGCCATCGGGGGCAAATCGAATCGTCGCACCGCCCCTCCCACATTGGATCAATGGTGAATCAGTTAGTCAGTGCAACAGCGTCCATCTTCTGGCGCAAGCTCAACGGACGCATGTCCGTCCACACTTCCTCGATATACGCCAGGCACTCCTTCTTCATGCCACTCTTGCCCACAGTACGCCAGCCTTCAGGCACAGCCTTGTAGTCAGGCCAGATCGAATACTGCTCTTCGTGGTTGACCACTACCTGAAACAGGATGTCGTCGCGGTCAAATACTGAGGTCATTGCTGTTCTCCATCGCTCAAAGGCTGGCTGCGCACCACGCGCAGCGCTGATATCTGTAGAAACGTACCAGGCACCGCAAAAATTACACGCCGGCAACCGCCGCCGCCAAGGCGCGCCCGAAGATCTCGGCCACCTGGTCGACTTCGGCCGCGGTGATCACCAGCGGTGGCAGAAAGCGCACCACGCCGCCATGGCGCCCGCCCATCTCCAGGATCAGCCCGCGCTTGAGGCACTCACGCTGCACCAGCGGTGCCAGCAGGCGATGCACCGGCGGGTGCCCCAGGCTATCAAGCGGGCCCGTCGGATCCACCAGCTCCACCCCCAGCATCAGCCCACGGCCACGGATATCCCCCAGCTGCGGGAAGTCGCGCTGCAGGATGCGCAGATGCTCGCACAGACGCTCGCCCATGGCCGCCGCATGACTGGCCAAGTCGTGATCCTTGAGGTAGCGCATCACCGCCGAGCCCGCCGCCATCGCCATCTGGTTGCCGCGGAACGTCCCGGCATGGGCACCCGGCAGCCAGGTGTCGAGCCAGTCGCGATACACCACCACCGCCAGCGGCAGGCTGCCGCCAATGGCCTTGGACATCACCACCACATCCGGAATGATGCCGGCGTGTTCGAAGGCAAACATCTTGCCGGTACGCCCAAAGCCGCTCTGGATTTCATCGACGATCAGCGCCACCCCCGCTTGCGCGGTGATACGCCTTAAGCCACGCAACCAATCGAGATCGGCAGGGATCACGCCGCCTTCACCCTGAATCACTTCGACAATCACCGCCGCCGGCAGCACCACCCCGGCTTCGGGATCGTTGAGCAGGTTTTCCAGGTAGTGCAGGTTGGCCCGCACACCCTGGGCGCCGCCCAGCCCGAACGGGCAGCGGTAGTCATACGGGAATGGCAGGAACTGCACACCATTGCCCAGCAACGCCCCCAGCGGCCTCTTCGGCCCCAGGCTGCCCATCAAACTCAACGCCCCCTGGCTCATGCCGTGATAAGCGCCCTGGAACGACAGCACAGTGCTGCGCCCGGTGGCGGTGCGCACCAGCTTCAACGCGGCTTCCACCGCATCAGTGCCGGTGGGGCCGCAGAACTGGATTTTCGCTTCCCGCGCCAGTTCCGATGGCAGCAAGCCGAACAGGTCCTGCACGAACTGATCCTTGACCGGTGTGGTCAGGTCCAGGGTGTGCAGTGGCAGCTCGTCGCTCAAGACTTGCTGGATCGCCTGGATCACCACCGGGTGGTTATGCCCCAGCGCCAGGGTGCCGGCACCGGCCAGGCAGTCGATGAAACGCCGCCCCTCGACGTCTTCCACATACAGGCCCTTGGCGCGTTTGAGCGCCAGGGGGATACGCCGCGGGTAGCTGCGGGCGTTGGACTCCTGCTGGCGCTGGCGGGCCAGCAGCGGGGTTTCGTCAAACTGGTAGAGCGTTTCCGCAGGCGCCAGGGCGTCTTCGATACGGCTGGTAGCGACTGACATCTCTCGATCCCTCAATACGCTGATGATGACCAAACTGCCGATCCGTTGGCGGCTGGCCCAAGGGCATGCGCACGGATTTCCTGTTCTGGAAACGCATCAGCTAGAACAGGATTTAGGGGGCGGTGATCGATAACTGATGAATGAAGATGCAAATGTGGGAGCAAGCCCCCTCCCACACTTCATAGCCCGCGATATTTGTCGTTCAGTGCATACAAGATCGCGCAGCTCTCTGCATCCAGGAACCCGCAATAATCCCTGGCCCGAAAGTGCATCTGGAACGCCCGGGTGCGCTGTTCAAAGGCTCGGCGATTCTGCGCGGGCTTGTAGCCAAAACGCTGAAACGCCCGCTCCACCTCAACCTCTGGCGGCAAGCCGACACAAAAGCGGCGCTGGTACATCGCCCGTGTGGGCTCATCAAACCAGGCCCCAATACCGGCCTCATGCAGAACACGCCAGGGCAGCCGCGGCCCCGGATCACTCTTGCGCCAATAGGCCACATCCGAATGCCCGAGCAGGTCAGTCGGGCCGACCTGCGGATAACGTGCAAGCACGTCGCGAACCAATGCAATCAGTACATCGATCTGTGCTTCGGGGTATTCGGGAAAGGTAAATACCCCCGCGTCATCCCGCGCCAGGTTGACGATTTCAACGCCAATCGAGCGGCTATTGAGGTCGTCCCTCCCCGCCCAATGGCTCACCCCTGCGTGCCAGGCGCGTTTGTCCTCATCCACCAGGCGAAACACGCGCAACTCTTCATAACCAGCAGCGCGGTAGCTGGATTCATCGGGGTCGGGCAGCAGATAGTGGGCGCTGACGCCATGTTGCGTAAGGGTACGCAGGGACGAAGCAAAAGGCGCCGCGGTGTAGTGCAGGATAACCTGCTGCACGGATTCGCCTTGGCGGTCGTTGAAATCCCTGGCAGGGAAACTGGTGTCGATAACCAACATAAGAGCCATCCTTTTCATTTCAGGCCGAATCATTCGGCCCGTTCAAGCGCAAAAAAATTACCGCCATCCTGAAGGGTTGAATGTCAGGCGGGCGGTAATTACTTGACACATGAAAAGCAAGGTTCAGCGGCGCAGCGGCATACCCAGCTCAACCCGCAAGCCGTCCGGCTGGCTGTCGAACGCAAGCGAGCAGGCGCAGCGCTGCACAATCGCCTGCACGATCGCCAGGCCCAGGCCGCAGCCTTCGCTGTTGCCATTACGCCAGAAGCGCTGGGTAAGGTATTGCAGGTCTTCGCTGGAGATCTGCTTGCCATGGTCACGCACGCGGAACACCACGTTATCCGGGGTAGAAAACACGTGCAGTTCCACGCGGGTATCGGCGGGCGTATGGCGCAAGGCGTTGTCCAGCAGGTTACGCAAGGCCGCGACGGCGAGGCCTACGGGCATTTCTACCGGAACGTGGGAGAGGTCCGGCGCAAGAATAAGATCGATACGGGAATTGTCACCGGCATTGGCGTCCTGGATCGCCAACCTGGCGACTTCTTCGGCACTGGACTGCAAGCCATCGTCAAACGACAAGCTGCCCTCCACCCGCGCCAACAGCAACAACTGCTCCAGCGTGCGATGCAAGCGGTCGGCGCCCTCCTCGGCGTGCGCCAGCGACTGATCGCGCGCCGCGCCTTCGGTCATGCGCGCCACTTGCAGGTGGGTCTTGATTGCCGTCAACGGGCTGCGCAGTTCATGGGCCGCGTCACCGGTCAGGCGGCGCTCGCGCTCAATGGTCTTGGCGATGCGCTGCAACAGTTGGTTCTGGGTGTCGAGCAACGGCTTGAGCTCGCTGGGCAACGGGTGAATCTGCAAGGGTTCGAGAGAGTCGGCGCTGCGGCGCATCAAGGCGTCGCGCATACGATTGAGCGGCACCAGGCTCTGGCCGATGCCCAGCCACAACAGGCACAGGCAACCGAGCAATGCCACGCCGACCGGTACCGATGCCGCCAGCAGGATCGACAGGTTGAGTGCCTCACGCTCCACCTGGCGGTCTGCGGTGGTGATCAGCAGGTCACCCCGGGACAGGGTGAAACTGCGCCAACCCACACCATCGATCATCTGGTCACGAAAACCACTCCTGCGCGACTCCAGACCTTCATCCGGGGTCGTGTGGCTGCGTGCCAGGATCTCGCCGCGCAAGGAACTGACCTGGCAGGCCATGCCCCCCGGCACATTCAATTGCTCGGTGCGCAAATGTGCACCACCGCTGACGCTGGCCAGACCCGGCATCTGCTCGGTGAGCCCGGCAACCATGCGCGCCGAGGCCACCAGGCGCTGGTCGAGGGAAAACATCATCTGGTTGCGCAAGTCATTGAGCATCCAGGCGGCCGCCAGCACCCAGATCAGCACAAAAGCGGCGCCCAGCTTGAACGTCAGGCGCAGGCGCAAGCTCATCACTGAGTGTTCTCTCCTGCATCAGCCGGCCCCAGGCGATAGCCCAAGCCCCTGACGGTCTCGACGATGCCATTGCCCAACTTGCGCCGCAGGTGATGGATATGCACGTTGAGCGCGTTGCTTTCCAGCTCATCGCTGAATCCGTAGATGCTGTCCTTGAGCTGCTCGCTGGACAACACACGGCCCTTGTTGTGCAGCAGCGCCTGCAACAGCGCCTGTTCGCGACGGGACAGGTCCACCGGCTGGCCATCCAGGAAGGTCTCGCGGCTGCTGGGGTCGTAGGCCAGGCGGCCGTGCTCGATGAGATTGACACTGCGCCCCGCCACCCGGCGCAACAGGGTTTGCAGGCGGGCGGCGAGTTCGCGCAGGTCGAAGGGCTTGAGCAGGTAGTCATCGGCGCCCGCTTGCAGGCCGTCGACGCGGTTGGTCACCGAGTCCCGCGCGGTGAGGATCAGCACGGGAATTTCCAGGCCCTGGCTGCGCTGTTGTTGCAGCAGCTTGAGGCCATCTTCGTCAGGCAGGCCGAGGTCGAGCACCATGATGTCGAACGCTGCGGCCTTGAGCATCGCCCTGGCGGCTGCGGCCGTGGCCACGCGCTCGACCGTAAAGCCCTGGGCACCGAGGCCGGCCACGATACCGCTGGCGATCAGTTCGTCGTCTTCACAGACCAGTACGTGCATGCTGAACCCTTCATGAAAGATGGGGGTGATTAGAAAAGTGCCAGATTAAGCGCGCATTATGCCGCTAAAGTTAACAACATCAGATTATCCCTACACTCTAGAATAGCGCCGGTTAATCATCGGTTAATCAGCGCCACACATTGTGTGCCTCACTTGCATCGAACTAAGGCTTGACCATGCGGCATCTGTTTACCTTTCTGCTGGTGTTGTTCGCGGGATTCGCCCAGGCAGCGCCGGGCAACCCCTTCGAAACCAAACCCGACTTTCTCCCGGTGGGCAAAGCCTTCACCTTTACCTCCGAACGTCTTGAAAGTGGCGAAACCCAACTGTATTGGCAGATAGCCGACGGTTACTACCTGTACCAGCAACGCATGAAGTTCGACGGTTTGGCCGAACAACCCGTGCTGCCCCAGGGTGAAGCCCATAGCGATGAGTTCTTCGGCGAACAGCAAGTGTATCGCCAGGGCCTGGAAGTGAAGATCCCGGCCGGCGCCACCGGCAAGGTCAAGCTGGGCTGGCAGGGCTGTGCCGATGCAGGCCTGTGTTATCCACCGCAGTCGATTACCGTGGACCTGGGCGGCAACCCGGCCGTAGCCGCTACCGCGCAGGCCCAGGACCAAAGCCTGGCCAGCGGCCTGCAACAACGCAGCCTGGGCTGGAGCCTGCTGATATTCTTTGGCCTGGGCCTGTTGTTGGCGTTTGCGCCCTGCTCGCTGCCGATGCTGCCGATTCTCGCCGGCCTGGTGGTGGGCAGTGGCGCCAGCCCGCGCCGTGGTTTTGCCCTGGCCGGTAGCTACGTGGTGTGCATGGCACTGGTGTATGCGGGCCTGGGTGTGATGGCCGCGCTGCTTGGCGCCAACCTCGCCGCGCTGCTGCAAACCCCGTGGATCCTCGGCAGTTTTGCCGCGCTGTTCGTGCTGCTTGCCCTGCCGATGTTCGGCTTCTTTGAATTGCAGTTGCCCGCCTTCCTGCGCGACCGTCTCGATAACGTCAGCCGCCAGCAAAGCGGTGGCAGCCTGGTGGGTGCTGGTGTGCTCGGCGCGCTGTCCGGCCTGCTGGTGGGCCCGTGCATGACCGCGCCCCTGGCCGGCGCCCTGCTGTATATCGCCCAGAGCGGCAATGCGCTGCACGGTGGCCTGATCCTGTTCGCCATGGGCATCGGTATCGGCATTCCGCTGTTGCTGCTGGTGACCGTGGGCAATCGCTTCCTGCCCAAGCCGGGCACCTGGATGAACGTGCTCAAGGGTATCTTCGGCTTCCTGTTCCTGGGCACCGCCGTGCTGATGATTCGCCCAGTGGTCGGCGACAGCCTGTGGATCGGCCTGTGGGGTGCGTTGGCGCTGGTGATGGCGTACTGCGGCTGGACACTGGCCCGTGAGTTCGGCCTGGCCGCCAAGGTGTTCGGCGCAGGTTCCCTGGTGCTGGGCCTGTGGGGCGCGATACTGGTGGTGGGCGCAGCCGGAGGCAGCGATGAGCTGTGGCAACCGTTGAAGGTTTACAGCGGCTCAAAGGTCGCCGGTGCACCGAGCGCTCACGATGCCTTCACCACCATCAATGACCCGGCGGTGCTGCAAAGCCAGCTCGACAGCGCCAAGGCCCAGGGCCAATGGGTGCTGCTGGACTATTACGCTGACTGGTGCGTGTCGTGCAAGATCATGGAAAAACAGGTGTTCGGCAAACCCGAGGTGATGGACGCGCTCAAAGACGTGCGCCTGCTACGCCTGGACGTCACCGCCGACAACGCTGCCAGCCGCGAACTGCTGGGCCGCTACAAGGTGCCGGGGCCACCGAGCTTCGTGTGGATCGGCCCGGACGGTGATGAACGTCGCGCCCAACGCATCACCGGCGAAGTGGATGCCGCCGCCTTCCTGCAACGCTGGACGCAAACCCGAGACGCGCGCTGATGTTGACCCTGACCATCGGCACATTCGCCATCGCCCTGAATCACATCCTGCTGATCAGCGCGCTGATTCTCGCCACCCTGGTGGGCTGGCGCGTGGCCAAGCGTGGCGGTGAGAACCCCGAATCGGTGCTGTTCAGCCTGTTCCTGCTGGGCATGTTGGCCGCCCGCGTCAGCTTCGTGCTGATGTACTGGAGTTATTACAGCAACGACTGGGTGGAGATGGTCGACTTGCGTGACGGTGGTTTCCTCGCCTGGCCCGGGATTATTGTGCTGATCCTCGGCGCGCTGGCGTATGGCTGGCGTCGCCCGGCCCTGCGCAAGCCGCTCAGCGCCGGGGTGATCACCGGTCTGTTGTTCTGGGGCATGGCCAGCCTTTCCCTCAGCCTGTATGAAAAAGGCACGCGCCTGCCGGACATCACCCTGCGCAACGCCAATGGCGAGGTGGTGCAACTGGCGGATTACCAGGGTGGCCCGCTGGTGATCAACCTGTGGGCCACCTGGTGCCCGCCGTGCCGGCGCGAAATGCCCGTGCTGGAAAACGCCCAGCGTATGCGCCCCGACGTGACCTTTCTGTTCGTCAACCAGGCCGAGAGCATGCAAAGCGTCAGCACCTACCTGGCCACCCAGGGCCTGAACCTGGACAACATGCTGTTCGACGCCAGCGGCCGCCTCGGCCAAGCCGTGGGCTCCATGGCCCTGCCGACCACGCTGTTCTACCAAGCCGATGGGCGCCTGATCAACAGCCACCTGGGCGAACTCTCCGAAGCCAGCCTGGCCCGCGCCATGGAACCCTTCGATGACACCACGACAAGGAAACCGACATGCCTCGCCTCCGCCACCTGCTGACCCTGCTGCCCTTGACGCTCGCCGCCTCCCTGGCCCAGGCCGAAGACTGGCCGGCGCCGATCAAACAGATCGAAGCCAAGGGCGCCAGGATCATCGGTAAATTCGATGCCCCCAGCGGCCTCACCGGCTACGCCGCCCAGTACCAGAACCGTGGCATGGCCCTGTACCTGACCGCCGACGGCAAAAACGTGATCGCCGGCAACCTGTACGACGCCCAGGGCAATGACCTGAGCACCGCGCCTCTGGAAAAACTGGTGTACGCACCCATGGCCAAGGAAGTCTGGGCCAAGATGGAAAAAAGCAGCTGGATCCAGGACGGCGACAAAAACGCCCCGCGCACCGTCTACCTGTTCAGCGACCCCAACTGCCCCTACTGCAACATGTTCTGGGAACAGGCGCGCCCGTGGGTCAAGGCCGGCAAGGTGCAGCTGCGCCACATCATGGTCGGCATCATCCGCGAAGACAGCCCAGGCAAATCCGCCGCCCTGCTCGCCGCCAAAGACCCGCAAAAAGCCCTGCAAGAACACGAAGCCGCCGGCAAGGGCAGCAAACTCAAGGCGCTGGAAAAGATCCCGGCCGAGGTCGAGGCCAAGCTCGATGCCAATATGAAGTTGATGGATGAACTGGAGTTGTCGGCGACGCCGGCGATTTTCTATCTGGATGATAAAGGCGGGTTGCAGCAACAACAGGGGGCGCCTTCGCCGGAGAAGTTAGTGAAGATTCTCGGGCCAAAATAAGCGCCGCCCTCGCAGGTGCCATCGCAGGCAAGCCAGCTCCCACATTTGAATGTATTCACAACTCAACATGTGGGAGCTGGCTTGCCTGCGATGAGGCCCTGACAGGCAACGACGATTAAAGTCCCTCCAACTCCGCCATCAAATCACTCAACCGATCCACCTTCTCGGCACTGATCTCATTGGCCGCCAACCCGTCGATATACTCAGCCAACTCCGCCACCGTGCTGCACTCGAACATCGCCCGCAGCGGCACATCGCGCTGCAACGTTTTCTGCACCCGCGAGGCGATCTGCGTAGCCAGCAAGGAGTGCCCGCCCAGTTCGAAGAAGTTGTCCTGCACCCCGACCCTTTCAACCTTCAACACCTCGGCCCAAATTCCGGCCAGGGTGGTTTCCAGTTCATTACGCGGCGCCAGGTAGTCCTGGCTGTGCAGTTGGCCGATCTCCAGGGCCGGTAGGGCCTTGCGGTCGAGTTTGCCGTTGCCGTTGAGTGGCAGGCGCTCAAGCCAAAGCCAGTGCAGCGGCACCATGTACTCCGGCAGTTCGGCACGCAGGCGTTGCTTGATGCGGTCCAGGCGTTCGTTGACGTTCAATGCGTCATCAGTTGCCACCAGGTAGCCAACCAGATGCTTGCCGTTAACGCCCTCCTGAACGCCGACCGCCGCGTCGCGGACGTCAGGTTGTTCATGCAGGCGCGCTTCGATTTCACCCAGTTCGATGCGGTAGCCGCGAATCTTCACCTGATGGTCGATCCGCCCGACGTACTCCAGCACACCATCGCTGCGGCGCCGCGCCAGATCGCCGGTGCGGTAGAGACGTTCGCCCGGTGCACCAAATGGGTTGGGCACGAATACCTGGACGGTGCGCAGCGGATCGCTGACATAACCGCGACCGACACCGGTGCCGGCGACACACAATTCACCGATTGCGCCCTGGGGCACCAAGTCGAGCGCACCGTCGAGCAGGTACAAACGGTTGTTGTCGGTCGGCGTACCAATCGGCAGGTAAGTGCCACGGGTCGAGGCCAGGTCGACGCGGAAGAACGCCACATCATCCGAACATTCCGCCGGGCCATAAGCGTTAACCAGACCAATCTGCGGATAGCGCAGCAACCACTGGTGCGCCAGTTCCGGAGGCATTGCCTCACCCGTCGGCAACATCCAGCGCAAACCATCCAGGCCGATACGCTCCTGGGCCAACATGCCCTGGATCAGCGACGGCACACTCTCCAGCACAGTGATGCCCTGTGCTTGAACGTGCGCCAGCAACCCCTGCGGATCATGGGCAATGGTGTTCGGCACAATATCTACCCGCGCACCAAACAGCGGCGCGGCGAGGAACTGCCAGACGGAAATATCAAAGCTTTGCGAAGCGGTCTGGGCGATCACATCCGCGTCGCTCAGCCCCAGATACGGCACCTTGCTCAACTGGTTGTTGAGCATCCCGCGCTGTTCGACCATCACGCCCTTGGGCAAGCCGGTGGAGCCCGAGGTATAGATCACGTAAGCGAGGTTGTCCGGGCCGCTATAGAAGCCTGGGTTTTCGCCACGGGCAGGGATTTCCTCCCACACCAGCAGTTGGCAGTCGACGCCTTCGAGCAGCTCGATGGCCTGTTCCCGGCACGCTTCGGTGCACACCAGCAAGGGCGTGCGGCTCAGGTCGATGATGCGGCTCAGGCGCGGACCCGGCAGGCCCGGATCCAGCGGCAGGTAGCCGGCACCGGCCTTGAAGCTGCCGATGATCATGCCCAGCAGGTCCAACCCACGTTCAGCCAGCAACGCCACCGGTTGGTCCAGGCCCACACCCGCCGCAATGAGCGCGTGGCCCAGGCCATTGCTGCGGCGGTTCAGCTCGTCATAGCTCCATTGCTGGTCGAGGCAACTGGCGGCGATACGCTGCGGATGTTGCGCCACCTGTTGCTCGAACAACTCGATGTAGCTGCGCTCCAGCGGGTAGGCATGTGCGCTCTGGTTACAGCCTTCCACCAGGAATTCACGTTCCTGCTCGCCAATCAGCGGCAAATCAGCCATGTCGCCATGGAAGCCTTGCACCAGCGCCAGCAGCAGGCGCTTGAACTCACTGAGCATGCCTTGCACGGTGCTTTCGTCGAAGTAGCGCTGGTCGTAGGACAGGTGCAAACCAAGGTCATTCCCCGGATAGCACACGGCAGTCAGCGGGAAGTTGGTGTGGGTACGCCCGGAATCCGAGGTGGCATTCAGGCTTTGCGCACGGTCCAGCACCGAGACTTCCACCGGGGCGTTTTCGAACACAAACAGGCTGTCGAACAACGGCTGGCCCTTGGGCAATTCGCTGTGCTCCTGGATCGTCACCAGCGGCAGGTATTCGTACTCGCGCAGCTGCATATTGCTGTCGAGCAAGGCGCTTAACCACTGGCGTACGCTGCAGCGCTGGCCGTCCTCGGGCAGTTTCACCCGCAGTGCGATGCTGTTGATAAACAGGCCGACGGTACGTTGCATCTCGGGCATCTCTACCGGGCGCCCGGCCACCGTGACACCGAACACCACATCGCGATCGCCACTCAAGCGACGCAGCACCAATGCCCATGCCGCCTGGGCAAAGGTGTTGACGGTGAGCTGGTGCGCCTGCGCCAGTTCACGCAGTTGCGCACCGTCGCGGGCATCGAGGCGGGTGTAGCAGTCGCCCACCACCATGCCGCCGCTACCGCCGGCATGTTCGCGCAGGAACGGGCGATCGCTCGGGATCGGCGTGGTGCGTTCGAAGCCTTGCAGGTTTTGTTGCCACCACTGGCGCGCTTCATTGAGGTTCTGGCGTTGCAGCCAGGCAATGTAATCGCGGTAGCGCGGCGGCGTCGCCAGTTGCGCGTCGCGACCCTCGCCCAGGGCCATGTAGATATCAAAGAAATCATTCATCAACAGCGAACGGCACCATGCATCGATGAGGATGTGGTGGTTGCTCATCATGAACCAGTAACGTGCCTCCCCCACGCGGATCAGGCGCAAGTGGAACGGAGCCTGGTTGAGCAGGTCGAAACCGGCTTCGCGCTCGGCCTTGAGCAATGCTTGCAGGCGCGGTTCCTGCTCGGTCTCGGGGACAGCGCTCCAGTCCAGGTATTCAATCGGCGTGCTGCCGGGCTTGTGGATCACTTGCAGCATGTCTTCGCCGACGTTCCAGCAGAACGAAGCGCGCAAGGCTTCATGGCGGGCGATCACCGCTTGCCAGGCCTGGGCGAAACGCTCGGGGTCCAGGGCACTGTTGATGCGGTAACGGTCCTGCATGTAATACAGGCCGGTGCCCGGTTCCAGCAAGGTATGCAGCAACAGGCCCTCTTGCATCGGGGTCAGCGGATAGACGTCTTCGATGGCGCTGGCCGGAACCGGCAAGGCATCCAGTTGCGCCTGGGTCAGGTGCGCCAAGGGGAAATCGGACGGCGTGAGGCCACCGGCGTCGTCCTGCAGGCAATGGGCGATCAGGCTGCGCAGTTCGGCCAGGTAGGCGTCGGCCAGGTTGCCGATGGTGTGCGCATCGTGGCGCTCACGGCTGAAGGTCCAGCGCAGCACCAGCTCACCGCCGTAGACCTGGCTGTCGACACTCAGCTCATTGGGCAGCGGTGCGTCCGGATCATGGGCCAGGCCGGCGGACTCATCCAGCGGGTGGAACAGCGCCTCGGCGCCAAAGCTCTGGTCGAACTGCCCGAGGTAGTTGAAGGTGATGTCGGCGCCTGGCAATGCCGCCATGCTGCGTTTGCACAGATCGTCCGCCAGGTAGCGCAGCACGCCGTAACCCAAGCCCTTGTGCGGCACGCCGCGCAGTTGCTCCTTGATCGCCTTGATCGAGGCGCCCTGCTCGGCCAGCGGGGTCAGACGCAACGGGTAGGCGCTGGTGAACCAACCGACGCTGCGCGTCAGGTCGATCTCATCGAACAACGGTTCGCGGCCGTGGCCTTCCAGCTGAATCAACGCCGAGTCGTGGCCGCTCCAGCGGCACAGCACACGGGCCAGGGCCGTCAACAACAAGTCGTTGACCTGGGTGCGGTAGGCGCTCGGCGCTTGCTGCAACAGTTGGCGCGTGGTCTCTGCGTCCAGGCGCACGCTGATCGTCTCGGCGTCACGATTGCGCAAGCTGCCTTGCGCACGTGCCACCGGCAGTGTCACCGCCGGGCCGGCCAACTGGTCCTGCCACAGGCTTAACTCTTCGCGCAGGGATTCGCTGCCGGCGTACGCCTGCAAACGCGCGGCCCAGTCGCGCAACGCGCTGGTCTTGGCCGGCAGGCTGACAGACTGGCCGTCACTGAGTTGGCGATAAACGTTTTGCAGATCCTCCAGCAATACACGCCACGACACGCCATCGACCACCAGGTGATGGATCGCGATCAGCAAGCGCTGCTGGCCCTGCGGCCCGTCCACCAGCAACGCACGCAACAGCGGCCCGTGCTCAAGGTCGAGGCTGCGCTGGGTATCGGTGAACAGCGCGGTGCATTGCTCCATGTCGCGCACCTGCGCCTGCATCAGCATGCCGCCTTCCGGCACGGCCAGGTGTTCGGCATGCCACTGCGCGTCGCGCCGGGTGAAGCTCAGGCGCAGCGCGTCGTGATGTTCCAGCACCGCCAGCAACGCTTGCTCCAGGCGATGGGGGTCGAGCAATTGCAACGGCTTGAGCACCAGCGCCTGGTTCCAGTGCTGGCGTGCCGCAATATCGGTGTCGAAGAACCAATGCTGGATCGGCGTAAGCCCAGAGCTGCCGGTCAATACACCTTGCTCGGCGGTGACCTGCTGCGAATGGGTGGCGACAGCGGCCAGGGTTTGCACGGTCTGGTGCTGGAACAGGTCACGGGGGCTGAAATGGATCCCGGCCTGGCGCGCCCGGCTGACCACCTGGATCGACAGGATCGAGTCACCGCCCAGCTCAAAGAAGTTATCGTCGAGGCCGACTTGCTGCACATTCAACACCGCGCACCAGATGGCGGCCAGGCTGTGTTCCAGCTCACTGCGGGGCGCTACGTAGGCTTGGCGATTGGCCTCAGGGTCCGGCTCAGGCAAAGCGCGGCGGTCGAGCTTGCCGTTGGCGGTCAGCGGCATACTGTCCAGCACGATCAAATGCGCAGGCACCATGTAGTCCGGCAGTTGCGCCTTGAGGTGCGCCTTCAGCGCCTCGCGCAAGGCGACAGGCTCGGCATCGCTGACCAGGTACGCCACCAGTTGCTTGCCGCTCGGTGCATCCAGGGCCAGCACCACCGCCTCGCGCACGGCGGCATGTTCGAGCAAGCGCGTTTCAATCTCGCCCAACTCGATACGGAAACCACGAATCTTCACCTGGTGGTCGATACGCCCCAGGTATTCCACCAGGCCATCGGCGCGTTGGCGCACCAGGTCGCCGGTGCGGTACAGGCGCCCGCCCTTGGCGGCAAACGGATCGGCGACAAACCGCTCCGCCGTCATCCCTGGCCGGCGGTGGTAACCCTGGGCCAGGCCGGCACCGCCGATATACAACTCACCACTGGCGCCTTGGGGCACCAGCGCCAGGTCGGCGTCGAGAATGTAGGCCACGCGCGCACCGATGATGCTGCCGATCGGCACGCTGCCGGCGCCCTCTTCCAACTGCTGCGGCGCCAGGCTGGCCAGCGGCATCACCACGGTTTCGGTGGGGCCATAGGCGTTGAAGAACACCTCAGGCATGAACGCCGCACGAATACGTTGCAGGTGCTCGCCGGTCAAGGCTTCGCCACCGGTGATGCACATGCGCACCGGCAAGGTCTGCTGCCGGGTCGCCAGCCACTGCGCCAACTGGCTGCCATAGCTGGGGGTAAAGCCAAGGATATTGATGCGATGGGTACGAATCAGCGCGCAGATTTCTTCGGCATCCCACTGGCCCTGGGCGCGCAATACCACCTGGGCACCGCTGAGCAGCGGCACCAACAAACGCTCGGTGGCGGCGTCGAAGTTGATCGAATAAAAGTGCAGCTCGCAGTCATCCGGGCGCATACCGAACCGTTCGATCACCGCCTGGCAATGCATGGCGATTTCACCGTGGGACACCACCACGCCTTTCGGCTTTCCGGTGGAGCCGGAGGTATAGATCAGGTACGCCTGGTGTTGCGCCAGGCTCACAAACGGCAGCGCATCGGCAGGGTAATTCTCCAGCACCGGCAGGTCGTCTTCCAGGCACCAGCACGCCACGGTCGTCGGTAATTCGCCGAGGGCTTCGAACATCGCCGCATCGCTGAGCAGCAAGCCGATGTCGCTGTCCTCGATCATGTAATGCAGGCGGTCCAGCGGGTATTCCGGGTCCAGCGGCACGTAGGCGCCACCGGACTTGAGGATCGCCAGCAGGCCGACGACCATTTCCAGCGAGCGCTGCAGTGCCAGGCCGACCCGTACCTGCGGGCCCACCCCGCGCTCGCGCAGCATCCAGGCCAGGCGGTTGGCGCGGGCGTCCAGCTCAGCATAAGTGAGCGTCACACCGGCAAAGGTCAGCGCTGGGGCATCGGCACGCTGGCTGGCTTGATGGCTGAACAGCTGATGGATGCATTGGTCGAGGCGATGCTCGCCCTTCTCAACCCCGAGACTGTCCTGCAATGCGCGCTGTTCATCTGCGCTCAGCAACGGCAATTCGCTGAGACGCTGCTGCGGGTTGGCAATCAAGGCTTGCAACAGGTTGCGCCAATGTTCGGCCATGCGCGCAATGCGCGGTTCATCGAACAGGTCGGTGCTGTAGGTCAGGCAGCAACCCAGGCGATGGTCGAGGTCGGTGACTTCCAGGTTAAGGTCGAACTTGGTCGCCCGCGCATCGTTGGCCAGGTACTCGACGGTCATGCCCGCCAGTTGGCGGCTCTGCTGGAACTCCCAGCGCTGCACGTTGCACATCACCTGGAACAGCGGGTTGTACGCCGCGCTGCGCGGCGGTTGCAGGGCTTCGACCAGATGATCGAACGGCAGGTCCTGATGAGACTGGCCCTCGATCACCGTATGACGGACTTGCTCGAACAGCTGGGCGACACTCATCTGCCCATCGAGCTGGCAACGCAGCACCTGGGTGTTGAGGAACGCGCCGATCAGCCCTTCGCTTTCCGGACGAATGCGGTTGGCGACCGGCGCGCCGATGCGCAGGTCGGTCTGGCCGCTGTAGCGGTAGAGCAACACGGCCAGGGTGGCGGTCATGGTCATGAACAGCGTGAGGCCGCGCTCGGCATTGAAGGCGCGCACGCGGGCCGCCAACTCATCGCTCAGGTCAAAGCGGTACAGCTCGCCCTGGTGGCTTTGTACCGCAGGCCGTGGGCGGTCGCCGGGCAGCTCCAGCAGAGGATGTTCAGTGCCCAGTTGCGCGGTCCAGTAATCCAGCTGGCGTTGGCGCTCACCGGACTCCAGCCACTGGCGCTGCCACACGCTGTAGTCGAGGTACTGCACCGGCAGCGGCGCCAGCGGCGAATCGCGTTCGTCGATAAAAGCTTCGTACAAGGCGCTGAGTTCACGGGCGAAGATGTCCATGGCCCAGCCTTCGGTGACGATATGGTGCAGGGTCAGCACCAGGTAGTGTTCCTGCTCGTCGGCCTTGACCAGGCAGGCTCGCAACAGCGGCCCGGTTTCCAGGTTGAATGGCGTGTGCGCTTCCTGATCAGCCAGTTGCTGCAAGCGCTGTTGGCGCTCGGTTTCGTTCAGTGCGCAGAAGTCCTGCCAGTCCATGCGTACAGCGGTCTGCGGCGAAACCTTCTGGTATGCCACGCCGTCAACGCTCGGGAAGGTGGTACGCAGGGTTTCGTGACGCATGATCAATGCCTGCAACGCCGCCTCGAAACGTTGCACATCCAGCACGCCGCGCAGGCGCGCCATGCCGCCGACGTTGTAGGCCGGGCTGTCCGGTTCCATCTGCCAGAGGAACCACATGCGCTGCTGGGAATAGGACAACGGCACCGGCGCGCTGCGGTCGACCTTGGCGATTGCGCTTTGTTGATTGCGCTGCCCCGCCGCCTGGATCAGCCCGACCTGCTCGACAAAGGCGCCCAACTCACTGGCTTCGAACAGGGTGCGCAACGGCAGCTCTACGTCACACGCCTGGCGGGTGCGCGAGATGATTTGCGTGGCCAGCAACGAGTGCCCGCCCAAGGCGAAGAAGTCATCGCGCAGGCCAATGCGCGGCAGGCCCAAGACCTCGCGCCAGATCGCGGCGATTTGCAGCTGCAACGGTGTGTGCGGTTCGACGTGTTCGCGGGTTTGCCAGACCGGCTCGGGCAAGGCGCGCCGGTCGAGCTTGCCGCTGGGGCTCAGGGGCATGGCGTCCAGGCGCATCAGCAGCGCGGGCACCATGTATTCCGGCAATTGGGCGGCCAGGGCGGTTTTGACCTGTTGCTCATCCAGTTCGGTGTGGGCGGTGTAATAGCCGATCAACTGCGCGTCGCGCACCAGCACCACGGCTTGGGCGATACCGTCCTGGGCCAGCAGGCGTGCTTCGATTTCTTCCGGTTCCACCCGGAACCCACGCAGTTTGACCTGCTGGTCCAGGCGCCCGAGGTATTCAAGCACGCCATCGGCACTCCAGCGCGCCCGGTCACCGGTGCGATACAGGCGTGCGCCCGCCTCACCCAAGGGGTCGGCGACAAAGCGTTCGGCCGTCAGCCCGGCACGACCAAGATAACCACGCGCCAGGCCGATGCCGCCGATGCACAACTCGCCCGGCACCCCGACCGGCAGCGGGTTGAGCTGCTCGTCGAGCACGCGGCAGATCACATTGCCCAACGGCCGACCAATCGGCGAGCGCTCACCATCGGTGGCGGAGCAATGCCAATGAGTAACGTTGATTGCGGTTTCGGTCGGGCCATAACGGTTGTGCAGTTGCACTGCCGGCAACTGCGCCAACACGCGGTTGCGCAACTCGGCGGGCAAGGCTTCGCCGCCGGAGAACATACGGCGCAGGCTGGTGCATTCAGCTGCCAGCGGTTCATCGATAAACAGCTGTAACAACGGTGGCACGAAGTGCAGCGTGGTCACGCCATGTTCCTGCACCAACTGCGCGATGCGGTGCGGGTCGCGGTGTTCACCCGGCCCCGCGAGCACCAGGCGGCAACCGGTGATCAGCGGCCAGAAACACTCCCACACCGACACGTCGAAACTGATCGGCGCCTTTTGCATCAGCACATCGGTTTCATTCAATTGATAGGTGGCCTGCATCCACTGCAAACGCTCGGCCAGCGCGCCATGGGTGTTGCCCACGCCTTTGGGCAGGCCGGTGGATCCAGAGGTGTAGATCACATAGGCGAGGTTATCGCCATGCAGGTGCAAGCCTGGCGCTTGGGTCGGCCAGCTGTCGAGGTGCAGGCTGTCCATGGCAATCACGCACACGCCTTCGGCAGTCGGCAACTGCTCCAGCAACGCGGTTTGGGTCAGCAGCAGGTGTACGCCACTGTCCTTGAGCATGTAGGCCAGGCGCTCGGCAGGGTAATCCGGATCGAGCGGCACGTAGGCGCCACCGGCCTTGATGATGGCCAGCAGGCCGATCAGCAGTTGCGGCGAACGCTCGGCGGCGATGGCCACACACACGTCCGGGCCGACGCCTTTGTCGCGCAGGTAGTGAGCCAGGCGGTTGGCCTGGGTATGCAGTTGGGCGAAGGTCAGGCTGCCGTGCTGCCAGACCAGCGCAGTGGCGTCCGAAGTCTGTTGGCTGAGCAACTCAGGCAACCACTGCCGGGCCGGCTCGCAGGGCGCTTCGCCCCAGGGTTGCTGCTGGCCGGGCGGCATCAACGGCAGGTCGTCGATGGCCTGTTGCGGTTGCTCGCAGACCGCTTGCAACACGCTGACGTAGTGCTCGGCCAGGCGCTGGATAGTCGCGCTTTCGAACAGCTCATCGGCGTAGTCGAACGACAGGCTGAAGCGCCCGTTGCGGTCTTCTTCGCTATGCAGTTGCAGGTCGAACTTGGCTTCGCGGCTGTGCCATGGCAGTTCATCAGCCAACAGGCCCGGCAAGCGGCGCAAGGCACTCAGGTCACGTTGCTGGTGGTTGAACATCACCTGGAACAGGCCCTGTTCACGGGCCTGGGGGAAGGCTTCCAGTAATTGTTCGAAGGGCAAGTCCTGATGGGCCTGGGCCCCCAACGCACTGTGGCGGGTGGCGGCCAACAGTTGGTCGAACGGCAGGCGTCCGTCCAGCTCGGCACGTAGTACCAGGGTGTTGATAAAGAAACCGATCAGACCCTGGGTTTCTTGGCGCGGGCGGTTGGCATTGGGCACGCCGATGCGAATATCGCGCTGGCCGCTGTAGCGATGAAGCAAGGTCTGGAACGCCGCAAGCAACAGCATGAACGGGGTCGACTCATGAGCCTGGGCGGTTTGGCGAATCGCGGCGCTGAGGCGTGTATCCAGACGCAGGCTATGCCGCGAGGCGCTGTGCCGATGCTGGGCCGAACGCGGATGATCGGTGGCCAGGTTCAAGGCCGGATGCTCGTCACCCAACTGCGCCGTCCAGTAAGCCAACTGGCGCGAGCCTTCGCCTTCGGCCAGCCATTGGCGCTGCCAGCTGCCGTAGTCGGCGTAGTGCAGGGCCAGCGGTGGCAGCTCAAGGGGCTGCCCTTGGACAGCAGCGGCGTATAGGCGCGAGAACTCGTCGATCAGGATATTCAGCGACCAGCCGTCGGCAATGATGTGGTGCAGCGTCACCAGCAGTTGGTGGTCTTCATCGTCCAGGCGCACCAGGGTGACCCACAGCAGCGGGCCTTTCTCCAGGTCGAATTGGGTACGCGCTTCATCTTCGCGAATCTGCTGCGCACGCGCTTCGCGCTCGGCAGCGGGCAAGTCACTGAGGTCGATGACTTGCAGCGCAAAATCCGTCGCGGCCTCGACACGCTGAAAGCCCTGACCCTCGCGCTCGTAAAAGCGCGTACGCAGGGCTTCGTGGCGTTGGATCAGTTGCTGGAAGCTTGCGCGCAACGCCTCTTCATCCAGCTCGCCACGCAGGTGCAAGGCGCCGGGAATGGTGTAGGCGCTGCTGTGCGGGTCCAACTGCCAGGTGATCCACAGGCGGTTCTGTGCCAGCGACTGGGGCAGCTCTTCCTGGCGCGGCAACGCGTGAATCACGCCCTGCGCGACGCCGCCGTCCTGTTGCAATTGCGCCACGCCCGCCGCAAAGGCAGACAGCGTCGGTGCTTCGAACAGCAGGCGCAGGTTCAGTTCCAGGCCCAGGGTTTCACGCAGGCGGGCGACCACTTGGGTGGCGCTGATGGAGTTGCCACCCAGCAGGAAGAAATGGTCATCGGCGGCCACGCTGGGCAGTTGCAGTTGCTCGCACCAGATCGCCGCGATCTGTTGTTGCACATCAGACGCCAGCGCCGCCCCGCTCGCAGCCTCTTGTACTCCGGGGAATTGCGCATAGCTATCGAGGCTGCCATCGGCGTGGCGAATCGCACAGGCTGCGCGCTGTACCTTACCGCTGGAGGTTTTCGGCAGCGCACCGGGGTTAAGCAGCACCACCACGCTCGGGGCTTGCTGGCAGGACTCGGCCACCGCTTGGCGGATCGCTTTGATCAGTGCTTCTGGCGGCAGGATTTTCTGCACGCTGCGGCTGATTTCCGCAGCAATGCCGATGCCCTCCAGGCCCTGGTCATTCACGGCAAAGGCGGCGACGCGACCTTTGCGCACCACCTCAACTTCACGCTCGATGGTCTGTTCAATGTCCTGGGGGTAGAGGTTGTGGCCGCGCACGATCAGCAGGTCTTTGAGGCGACCGGTGATATACACCTCGCCGTCGCGGATGAAACCCAGGTCACCGGTGCGCAACCAGGTGCGGCCGGCGTGCTGAACGAAGGTCTTGGCGCTGGCTTCGGGGTTGCGCCAGTAACCGTGGGCGATACTCGGCCCCGTGGCCCAGAGTTCGCCGACACAGTTGTCGGCAAGCTCGGTGAGGGTATGCGGGTCGGCGATCAGCACAGCGTGGTCCGGCTGGCTGGTGCCGCAACTCATGATCGCACTGCCCTGACCCGGTTCGGCACGGTTGGCGGCCAGCGCTTGCTCATCCATGTGCATCGCGGGAATCCCGCAACCACGGGTGCCGCCGGCAACAAACAGGGTCGCTTCGGCCAAACCGTAGGAGGCGAAGAAGTTGTTCGGAGTAAAACCGCAGGCGGCGAATTTTTCCGCGAAGCGCTCCAGGGTATCGAGGCGAATCGGCTCGGAGCCGGAATAGGCCACGCGCCAGCGGCTCAAATCCAGGCGTTCAAGGGCCGACTCGCTGACCCGCTCGCTGCACAGGCGGTAGGCGAAATCCGGGCCGCCACTGATGGTGCCGCCGTATTCGCTGATCGCTTGCAGCCAACGCAACGGTCGGCCGAGAAAATAGGCCGGCGACATCAACACACAGGGCACGCCGCTGAAAATCGGTTGCAGCAGACCACCGATCAGGCCCATGTCGTGATACAGCGGCAACCAGCTGACAATCACGTCATCGGGGTTGAGGTCGATACCGAAGCCACGACGGATCAGCACTTCGTTGGCCACCAGGTTGCCATGGCTGACTTGCACGCCCTTGGGCAAGGCGGTGGAGCCCGAGGTGTATTGCAGGAAGGCGATGTCGTCGGCCTGCAACTGGGGCTCGACCCAGTGCTCGGCAAGCTGCGCCTCCAGGGTGTCCACGCTCAGCACCGGCGGCGCGTTTTCAATCTGCGCCAGGTCCTCGCTGAGGCTGGCAATCGTCAACAACAGGCGCGGCTCGGCATCGCTGATGATCGACAGCAGGCGCTCCTGATGATGGCGGCGCGTGGACTCCGGCGGATACGCCGGCACCGCGATCACCCCGGCGTACAGGCACCCAAAGAACGCTGCGACGTAGTCCGGGCCGCTGGGGAACAGCAGCACCGCCCGTTCGCCCAGGCCGGCATTGGCTTGCAAGGCGGCGGCGATGGTGCGGGCGCGTTGGTCCAGGTCGCGGTAGCTGAGTACCACACTGTGCTCGGCGCTGTCGGCGAGGAAGCGCAACGCGACCTGATCCGGTGCCTGCGCAGCGCGGCGTTGAAGGGACTGGACCAGGGTGCGGGGGAGTTCGAAGGCGTCCATCATGGGGTTCCTGCCTGAGATCGGCTTACGGGAAATTCGGGAAGTCGGTGAGGTTCAGCCGGCGGCAAGTTGCCGTGCCGCGCCAATGCGCCAGCGCGCCAGATGCTCGTCGGCATAGCGCCGCAGGCAGCGCAATACGGCGCTTTCGTGCTGTACGAGAAAGAAGTGATGGCCGTCGAACATGTCCAGGGAGAAACCGCTGGCGGCGTCGAGTTGCCAGTCGAGCAACTGGTCGGCGCGTACGCTGTCCTGCTTGCCGCCAAACACATGGATTGGCAGGCCAAGCGGCTCGCGCTCGCCGTAGATGAAGCTGCCGCACAGCAGGAAGTCGGCGCGCAGGATCGGCAACATCAACTGCATCAACTCGGGGCTAGCCAGGGCTTCTTCGGTAGTGCCCTGCAATTCGCGCAGGCGGGCGATCAGTTGGGCATCGGACTTCTCGATGGCGTATTCGCTGACATCGCGCCGCGCCGGGCCAGCCGTGCCTGAAGCAAATAACGCCAGGGGCGCAGGCACATTGCGCGCGCTCAAGGCATGGGCCAACTCAAACGCCAACAGCCCACCCAGGCTGTGGCCGAACAAGGCATAAGGGCCGTCGAGATCACGGCTGATTTCCTCAGCCAATTGCGCCGCCAGAGCCTTGATATCGCGCTGCAACGGCTCGTCCATGCGCCTGCCGCGCCCGGGTAATTCCAGCGGGCATACCTGCAACCAATCCGGCAGGACGCGGCGCCAGCGAGCATAGACCGAGGCGCTGGCGCCTGAGTGGGGCAGGCAAAACAGACGCAGCCGGGCAGGCGTATTCATCACGCAAGCACTCCAAACTGACACATGCCCAATGCACGATAAAAACCCATCTGCTCCTCCTGCGGGTGCTGATCCTTGGCCGTTTGTTAACAAGCCTGTCACCCAGAAGAACGGACGGCCCCGGCAAATAATTAGTCGCAGGGGGCGAGCGAGACGTGGTTCACACCTTCCACAAAGGCATAAGATTAGTTCGCCTTCTCATTTGACAATCATTATCATTCAGCATAATTTGTTGCCCGATGTGTAGGAGGCCTCAGCAAGGACGCCCTCCCCTAACCTCTTTTGCGACAAGGTGATTTCCATGACGGAACAAGTATCCACAGGCAGGTGCGACTCACCCCTTCTGCAGGCGTTCGTCGATAATCGACTGATATTGGTGAAGATCGCCGCTCGCATTACCGGGTGCCGTTCCCGTGCCGAAGACGTGGTACAGGACGCCTACTTCCGATTGCAGTCAGCGCCGACGATCACTTCATCGTTCAAGGCCCAACTGAGTTACCTGTTCCAGATCGTGCGCAACCTGGCGATCGATCATTACCGCAAGCAGGCCCTGGAGCTCAAATACTCGGGGACCGAAGAGGAAGGCTTGAATGTGGTCATTCACGGCGCTTCACCGGAAACCTCCCATATCAATTTCAACACCCTGGAAAACATCGCCGACGCCCTGACGGAACTGCCCCAGCGCACCCGCTATGCGTTCGAGATGTACCGCCTGCATGGCGTGCCGCAAAAGGATATCGCCAAGGAATTGGGGGTTTCGCCGACATTGGTGAACTTCATGATTCGCGATGCGCTGGTGCATTGCCGCAAGGTGTCGGGCAGCCACAGCGATACGTTTGCACGCAGGGTTTGAGCGCGGCAGAAACAAACTGTAGGAGCGAGCTTGCTCGCGAAAAACACACAGGCGCCGCGTTCATTCAGGAAGCCTGCGTTATCGTTGACGTTTTTCGCGAGCAAGCTCGCTCCTACACAGGCAGTTTATTTTGCCTCTTCGGTCTCAAGGCACTGGCGTCAGATCAATACGATACGGCTCGAAAATCTTCAGCATCTGCCCATTGTCCCGCAAGCCCTTGAGCAGTGCGGAAAACGCCTCAGCCGTGATCGGTGCCTTGGGCCGCAGCAACGCGTAATGGTGATACACCTGGTCAATGCGCTCGGACACCAGAAATTGCCTGGCCATGTCCACATTGCGCACCAGAAAATCACTCAGGTACGAACGCGTCACCAAGGCAATATCGGCCCGCCCACGCGCAACCATCAGCAGGTTGCTGTCATGGGAATAGGTCAAGGTGGCGTTGAAGTGCTGGGCCATGTTCCTGGGGTCAGGGTTGAAGCCCGCAAACGCGTAGTGATAGCCGCTGAAGACTGCCAGGCGCTTGCCGGCAAGGTCGGCAAAATAGCTTTCGTCGCGACCGGGCTGGCGTTGGGCGACGAAGATTTCTGCGTCTTCCAGGCCCATGTCGACGCTGGTATGGGCAATATCCCGCCAGCCCCAGGACGGATTCTCGAAAATTGCCATGTCGACCCGGCCTTGCTCGAAATCACGGAAACGCCGGGGAATAGATGTGGGTACCAATACAAACTGGTAGTCGGTTTGCGCAGCGTTCAGGGCCTCGATCAATTGCGGCAGCAAACCGGTGTCGGCACCTTGTTCAGGACGTACGGTGTAAGGCGGAAAGTGCGCCGCGCCGATCCTCACCAATTGCGCAGCGCCCGCCTGCGTCCACACGGCGCTGCCCAGTGCCCATAATGCAAGTCCTGCAGCCAGCCGCCATGGCGAAAACATCGAGGCACACACCGTTGAATATTCTGATGGCGCTAAGCTAGGCGTTTTTATCGGGGGAGACAACGTTCGCCCTCAAATTAATAGCGTGCACCTCAATCCGCCTTTAACACCATCAGCAGGGCCTCTTCGGCCAATTCTTCAAGGGTCAGGCTGCCCTGGGTACGGAACCAGGTAGTGGTCCAGGACAACGCGCCCGTCAGGAAACGCCGAGTAATAAACACGTCACCGCGGATATACCCGGCGGTCTTGGCCTCACCCAATACCTGCAACCAGATATCTTCATAAACGTCGCGCAAGGCCAGCACCTGGGCCTGGCCCTCGGCCGACAGCGAACGCCATTCGTAGACCAGCACCGCCATGGCCTCGCCGCTGCCGCCCATGATCGACTGCAACTCGCAGCGAATCAGCGCCAGCACACGCTCGCGTACAGTGCTCGCCTCTTCCAGCGCGGCGCGCATCATTGCGGTGTTGTAGTGGATGGTTTCTTCCATCACCGCCCGCAGAATCTCGTCCTTGCTCTTGAAATGATGAAAGATGCTGCCCGACTGTATGCCCACGGCGCTGGCAAGGTCACGCACGGTAGTGCGCTCAAAACCCTTGTTGCGAAACAGGTGAGCCGCGGTTTGCAGCAATTTGCCCCGGGCGCTCTCGGGGTCGGTCAATCGGCCACCGGCGACCATGGCGCGCATCACCCCCAGGGCTTTGTGCTCATCCATGCTGCTCTCCTTCACTTGTGCTGACATCTTGGGCGGCAATTTAGGCCGTGGCCGCCACCCAAGCAAGCGCTTGGGTAAAACTTGTGCGCACAGTTTACAAACCAAGCGCTTGCTTGGTAGTCTCGACACCAGCCCCTGGAGGACGGATTTCTCATGAGCAAAACGGTTCGTATCGGCTGCGCCAGCGCCTTCTGGGGCGACACCTGCACGGCGGCCGCTCAATTAGTGCACGGCGGCGCCCTGGATTACCTGGTGTTCGACTACCTGGCGGAAGTCACCATGTCGATTCTCGCCGGAGCACGCATGAAAGACCCCAAAGCCGGTTACGCCACGGACTTTGTCGAGGTCCTCACGCCCTTGCTGGCGGATCTCCAACGCCAGGGCATCCGCGTGATCAGCAATGCCGGCGGCATCAACCCCCAGGCCTGCGCCGCCGCCCTGCAAGCGGCCTGCGACCAGGCCGGCATTGCGCTGAAAATCGCGGTGCTGCTCGGCGATGACCTGCACCCCCAACTCAAACACCTGCCCAACGTCACCGACATGTTCAATGGCGCCCCGCTGCCACCTTTGTGCGTGTCCGCCAATGCCTACCTCGGCGCGCCGGGGATTGCCCAGGCCCTGGGGCTCGGCGCCGATATCGTCATCACCGGCCGGGTAGTCGACAGCGCGGTGGTCAGCGCGGCCCTGGTGCATGAGTTCAACTGGTCATGGCAGGACTACGATCATCTGGCCCAGGCCGCCCTGGCCGGGCATATCATCGAATGCGGTGCCCAGTGCACCGGCGGCAACTTCACCGATTGGCGCGACGTACCGGACTACGAGCACATCGGCTTCCCCATCGTCGAAGTCAGCGCCGACGGCCAGTTCACCGTCAACAAAGTCGAAGGCAGCGGCGGCCTGATCAGTGAACTCAGCGTGGCCGAACAGCTGCTGTATGAAATCGCTGATCCGCGCGCCTATCTGCTGCCGGATGTGATCTGCGATTTCAGCCAGGTCAAGTTGCAGCAGCAAGGCAAGCATTCAGTGCGTGTGCACGGCGCCAAGGGGCTACCACCCACCGATCGGTACAAGGTCAGCGCCACCTATCCTGATGGTTTCCGCTGTACCGCCAGTTGTCTGCTTGCCGGGATCGACGCGGTGGCCAAGGCCGAGCGGGTCAGCCAGGCGATCATCAACAAGACCGAGCAACTGTTCAACCAACGCGGTTGGGCGCCCTACACCGACGTGAACATTGAGCTGCTGGGCAGCGAAGCCACCTACGGCGCCCATGCCCGGCGTGAGGATTGCCGCGAAGTGGTGATGAAACTGGCCGTGAGGCACCCGAGCAAACAGGCCCTGGTGCTGTTCGCCCGCGAGATCGCGCAAGCGGCCACGGGCATGGCACCGGGGCTCACCGGCATCGTCGGCGGGCGGCCGACGGTCTACCCGTTGATTCGGCTGTTTTCGTTCCTGATCGACAAGGCGGCCTGTGCAGTGAGCGTCGATTATCAAGGCCAACGCCACGCCGTCGAGCTGCCCGCCGCGCTCCCCCTACGCACGCCCGCTGCCCCCATCGAACCGCCCAAACCCCAAGGCCGCGCCGACGCCAGCGTGCCCCTGGTAAAACTCGCCGTGGCGCGCTCCGGTGACAAGGGCAACCACAGCAATATCGGCGTGATCGCCCGCCACCCCGACTACCTGCCATGGATCGCCGAAACGCTGACCCGGGAGGTGATCGTCGACTGGATGAGCCACGTGCTCGACCCCCTTCACGGCCGCGTCGAGCGCTGGTATCTGCCCGGCAGCCACAGCCTGAATTTCCTGCTGGAAAATGCCCTGGGCGGCGGCGGTATCGCCAGCCTGCGCATCGACCCGCAAGGCAAAGCCTTTGCCCAGCAACTGCTGGAAATCCCCATCGCCGTGCCGCAACACATTGCCGACCAACTCACCTAAAGGACCGTTGCCGTGGCCTTCGACTCGATCTTCAAAGCCGACCTGTTCCAGGGGCAAACCGTGATTGTCACCGGAGGCGGCAGTGGCATTGGCCGCTGCACCGCCCATGAGCTGGCGGCCCTGGGCGCTCGCGTGATCCTGGTGGGCCGCAAGGCGGAAAAGCTGCAGAAGGTCGCAGCGGAAATTGCCGAAGATGGCGGCGTCGCCCATTGGCATGTCTGTGATATTCGTGATGAAGAAGCGGTGAAAGCGCTGGTCACGCAGATCCTGCACGACCATGGCCCCATCCATGGCCTGGTCAATAATGCCGGCGGCCAATACCCCTCGCCCCTGGCCGCCATCAACCAAAAGGGCTTTGAAACCGTACTGCGCACCAACCTGGTGGGTGGTTTCCTGGTGGCGCGGGAAGTGTTCAACCAGTCGATGAGCAAGCACGGTGGATCAATCGTCAACATGCTCGCCGACATGTGGGGCGGTATGCCCGGCATGGGCCATTCCGGCGCAGCGCGCGCGGGCATGGATAATTTCACCAAGACCGCCGCGTTTGAATGGGGCTATGCCGGGGTGCGCGTCAACGCCGTGGCGCCCGGCTGGATCGCCTCCAGCGGCATGGACACCTATGAAGGCGCGTTCAAGGCCGTGATCCCCACCTTGCGCGAGCATGTGCCGCTCAAACGCATCGGCACCGAGTCGGAAGTCAGCGCGGCCATCGTTTTTCTACTCAGCCCGGCCGCGGCCTTTGTCAGCGGCAGCACGCTGCGCATCGACGGTGCCGCCAGCCTGGGCAGTCGGGCATGGCCGCTGCACAAGGCACAGGCGCCGAGCCAACCCTTCAATGGGTTCCACCGTGCCTATCTGCCGGATGTGCTCAAGACGGAGCAATAACGCGATGCCGACGATTGAAACCCTGGTCGATCCCCACAGCCCACAGTTCGCACAGAATCGCGCCGCGATGCTGGCCGCCATCGCCCAGTTACATCAACTGGAACACAACCTGCTGGCCAAGGCTGAGGAGGCCAGGCCCAAGTTCGACAAGCGCGGCCAATTGCTGCCCCGCGAGCGCCTCAACCTGCTGCTCGACCCGGGCGCGCCGTTTCTGGAACTGGCCAGCCTGGCCGGCTACAAACTCCACGACGACAAGGACGGCAGCGCCGCCGGTGGCGGGCTGATCGCCGGCATCGGCTATGTCAGCGGCGTGCGCATGTTGGTGGTGGCCAACAACAGCGCGATCAAGGGCGGCACCATTTCCCCCTCGGGCCTGAAGAAATCCCTGCGCCTGCAACAGATCGCCATGGAGAACAAACTGCCGGTGGTGACCCTCGCCGAAAGCGGCGGCGCCAACCTCAATTATGCCGCCGAGATTTTCGTCGAAGGTGCGCGCAGCTTTGCCAACCAGGCGCGCATGTCGGCGATGGGCCTGCCGCAAATCACCGTGGTGCATGGCTCGGCCACGGCAGGCGGTGCGTATCAGCCGGGCTTGTCGGATTACGTGGTGGTGGTACGCGGCAAGGCCAAGCTGTTCCTTGCCGGGCCACCACTGCTCAAGGCCGCCACCGGCGAAGTCGCCAGCGACGAAGATTTGGGCGGTGCGCAGATGCACGCGCAAACCGCCGGCACCGCTGAATACCTGGCGGAAAATGATGCCGATGGCGTGCGTATCGTGCGAGAAATTGTCGGCCTGCTGCCGTGGAATGACCGGCAGCCGCCGGCGGTAAAAAACGCCTATGCCGAGCCGCTGTACCCCATCGACGAGTTGCTGGGGCTGATCCCCGATGATCCGAAAAAGCCCTACGACGTGCGCGAAATCCTCGCGCGCCTGGCCGACGCCTCTCATTTCCTGGAGTTCAAAAACGAGTTCGACGCCCATACCGTCTGCGGCCATCTGCATATCCAGGGCCGCGCCGTTGGTGTGATCGGCAACAACGGCCCCATCACGCCGAAGGGCGCAAGCAAGGCCGCGCAGTTTATCCAGCTGTGTGATCAGAGCCGTACGCCGCTGCTGTTCCTGCACAACACCACCGGTTTCATGGTCGGCACCGAGTCCGAACAGCAAGGGGTGATCAAGCACGGTGCAAAGATGATTCAGGCGGTGGCCAACGCCCGCGTGCCTAAACTCACGGTGGTGGTCGGTGGCTCCTACGGTGCCGGTAACTATGCGATGTGCGGGCGCGGCCTTGACCCCCGCTTTATCTTCGCCTGGCCCAACAGCCGCACAGCGGTCATGGGTGGCGCGCAAGCCGGCAAGGTGCTGCGCATCGTCACCGAGGCCAAGCAGTTGAAGGACGGCTTGGTGCCCGACCCAAAGGTGCTGGACATGCTCGAACAGGTCACCGCGCAGAAGCTCGACAGCCAGTCCACCGCGCTCTACGGCAGCGCCAATCTGTGGGATGACGGGTTGATCGATCCACGGGATACCCGCACCTTGCTTGGGTTCCTGCTGGATATTTGCCATGAGGCTGAACTAAGGCAACTGCAACCGAACAGCTTTGGTGTGGCGCGATTCTAATCAGGAGAACAATAAAAATGATCTTCACCCAGGAACATCAGGAACTGCGCCGCACCGTGCGCGCCTTCGTCGACCGCGAGATCAACCCCCATGTCGACGAGTGGGAAAAAGCCGGGCGCTTTCCCATCCACGAAATCTTCCGCAAGGCCGGCGAGCTGGGCCTGCTGGGCATTTCCAAGCCGGAGCAGTTCGGCGGCATGGGCCTGGATTACAGCTACTCCATCGTCGCCGCCGAAGAATTCGGCAGCATCCGCTGTGGCGGCATCCCCATGTCCATCGGCGTGCAGACCGACATGTGCACCCCGGCCCTGGCCCGCTTCGGCTCCGATGAATTGCGCGAGGAGTTCCTGCGCCCGGCCATCAGCGGTGAACAGGTCGGCTGCATCGGCGTGTCGGAAACCGGCGCCGGCTCCGACGTGGCCGGGCTCAAGACCCATGCGCGTAAAGACGGCAACGACTATGTGATCAACGGCAGCAAGATGTGGATCACCAACTCGCCCAGCGCCGACTTTATCTGCCTGCTCGCCAACACCTCCGATGACAAGCCGCATATCAACAAGTCGCTGATCATGGTGCCGATGAACACGCCGGGCATCAGCGTCAGCCCGCCCCTGGAAAAGCTCGGCATGCACAGCTCCGAAACCGCCCAGGTGTTCTTCGACGGCGTGCGTGTGCCGCAGCGCAACCGCATCGGCCATGAAGGCGCAGGCTTCATGATGCAGATGTTGCAGTTCCAGGAAGAACGTCTGTTTGGCGCGGCCAATATGATCAAGGGCCTGGAGTACTGCATCGACAGCACCATCGAATACTGCAAAGAGCGCCAGACCTTCGGCAAGGCGCTGATCGACAACCAGGTGATCCACTTCCGCCTGGCCGAACTGGCCACCGAAATCGAGTGTCTGCGTGCGTTGGTCTACCAGGCTACCGAGCAGTACATCAAGGGCCAGGATGTGACTCGCCTGGCGTCCATGGCCAAGCTCAAGGCCGGACGCCTGGGCCGTGAGGTCAGCGACAGTTGCCTGCAATATTGGGGCGGCATGGGCTTCATGTGGGACAACCCGGTGGCCCGCGCCTACCGCGACGTGCGCCTGGTATCGATTGGCGGCGGTGCCGACGAAATCATGCTGGGCATCATCTGCAAACTGATGGGCACCCTGCCAGGTAAAAAGCCATGAGTACCCTGCTGCTGGAAGCCCATAACGGCGTGCTGCATATCACCCTCAACCGGCCCGAATGCCGCAATGCAATGAGCCTGGCCATGGTCAAGGAACTGCATGCAGTACTGGCGCAATTGGACAGCCAGGTACGCGCCGTGGTGATCAGCGGTGCGGGGGGACATTTCTGCGCCGGTGCCGATGTGAAGGACCTGGTCGGCGCGGGGGATCAGTTACACGCGTTGAACCGCGCGTTTGGCACCTTGCTGCAAGAGGTGCAAGCGCTGCCGCAGGTGGTGATCGCAGTGCTGCAAGGCGCGGTGCTGGGCGGTGGGTTTGGGTTGGCCTGTGTGAGTGATATTGCGATCGCCGAACACAAGGCGCAGTTCGGCTTGCCGGAGACCAGCCTGGGGTTGTTGCCGGCGCAGATAGCGCCGTTTGTGGTCAAGCGCATCGGCTTGACCCAGGCACGGCGGCTGGCGCTGACGGCGGCGCGGTTTGATGGGATCGAGGCTGGCCGTTTGGGCGTGGTGCATTTTGTCGAGCACGATGCCCAGGCACTGGCGCAGCGGCTGGATGAAGTGTTGGGGCAGGTATTGCAGTGCGCGCCGGGGGCCAATGCGCGAACCAAATCCCTGTTGCTGGCAAGCGTGGATGAGCCGCTTGATGCAGTACTGGACCGCGGGGCGCAGTGGTTTGCCGAGGCGGTGAGAAGCGATGAAGGGATTGAGGGGACGCAGGCGTTTGTGCAGAAGCGAAAGCCGGGTTGGTCTCGATGACGCCATCGCAGGCAAGCCAGCTCCCACAGGGGAACACATTTCAAATGTGGGAGCTGGCTTGCCTGCGAAGAGGCCCCAACACACGCCACATCCAGTAAGGGATAACCCAATGCCCGCCTTCACTAAAATCCTGATCGCCAACCGCGGCGAAATCGCCTGCCGTATCCAGCGCACTGCCCAAGCCTTGGGCTACCGCACCGTGGCCGTGTACAGCGACGCCGACACCCATGCCCTGCACGTGCAGATGGCCGACGAAGCCGTGAATATCGGCCCGGCTCCCGTACAACAGTCATACCTGAACATCACCGCCATCCTCGACGCCGCCCGACGCACCGGCGCCGACGCCATCCACCCAGGCTACGGCTTCCTTTCGGAAAACCCCGACTTCGCCCGCGCCTGCCAGAACGCCCATATCGTTTTCATCGGCCCCAGCAGCGAAGCCATCGAGCTGATGGGCAGCAAGCGCCTGTCGAAGATCGCCATGCTCGACGCCGGTGTGCCCTGTATCGCCGGTTACCAAGGCAGCGCCCAGGACGACGCCACGCTGCAACAGGAAGCCGAGCGCATCGGCTTCCCGCTGATGATCAAGGCCAGCGCCGGTGGCGGCGGGCGTGGCATGCGCCTGGTACACCAACCTGAACAGCTGCTGGAGCAACTGCGCACTGCGCGCTCCGAGGCAATGAACGCTTTTGGCAGCGACGAACTGATTCTTGAGCAGGCCCTGATCGACCCGCGCCACGTTGAGGTGCAAGTGTTCGGCGATCGCCATGGCAACCTGATCTACCTGGGCGAGCGCGACTGCTCGATCCAGCGCCGCCATCAGAAAGTCATCGAAGAAGCGCCCTGCCCCGTGATGACGCCCGAACTGCGCCAGGCCATGGGCGACGCGGCGCTCAAGGCCGGGCGGGCGGTGAGCTACGTCGGCGCCGGTACCGTGGAGTTTCTGCTCGACCGCAATGGCCGGTTTTATTTCCTGGAAATGAACACGCGCCTGCAAGTCGAACACCCGGTGACCGAGCTGACCACCGGCCTCGACCTGGTGGCCTGGCAACTGCACATCGCCGCCGGCCAGCCGCTGCCGCTGGCACAAGCCGATGTGGTGCTGAGCGGCCACGCCATGGAAGTGCGCCTGTACGCCGAAGACCCGGCCCAGGGCTTCCTGCCGCAAACCGGTGAGGTGCTGCGCTGGGAGCCTGCCGCCTGCGTGCGCATCGACCATGGCCTACGCGAAGACGAAACCATCAGCCCGTTCTACGACCCGATGCTGGGCAAGATCATCGCCCACGGCGCCACTCGCGAAGAAGCTCGCCGAAAGTTGCTGCGGGCCGTGGAAGACACCGTGCTACTGGGTGTCACCACCAATCAGCGGTTTTTGGTTGATTTGCTCAAGCAGCCGGGTTTTATCGCCGGCGATTTTAGCACCGCCTTTATCGCCGAACACTTCGGCCAGCTATCGCCCCAGGCGCCATCGACTGAACAGCTCAGCCTGGCCGCAGCGCTGTTTTACCGGCACAGCGCCGGCCAGCATCCCCAAGGCCTGGCGGGATGGCGCAACACCGCCAATGTGCCGTGCACCTACCGCCTGGAGGTCAATGGCCAAACCCACACCGTGAGTGCCGACGACCTGCAACTCACCACCGACGGTCGCTGGGCCACCTGGGTGCTCAATGGCATCCGCCGGCGTACCGCCTACTACATCGACGATAACCAACTGTGGCTACCCGGCGTGAAGGTGACCAACCGCACCCAGCAGGTCGCCAGCCGCCAGGTGGATGCCAGCAGTGGCACGGTCAAGGCGCCGATGGATGGCGCCATTGTCGATATCCAGGTCAGCGTCGGCGACACAGTCACCAAAGGCCAACTGTTGCTGGTGCTCGAAGCGATGAAAATGGAGCACCCGTTGAAGGCCGGGATCGACGGCATCGTCAAGGCGGTGCAGGTCATGGCGGGCGATCAGGTGCGCAATCGTCAGGTTTTGCTACAGATCGAATAACGCCCCTAGGCGGAACTACAGGGCCGGGCTACGCTCTATCCCCATCAGAAAGGGACGAGTACGGGAACCTGCACCATGCCTCATTGGCTGATTATTGACCTTGAAGCCACAACGGATGACGGCGGTTGGCCCGTGACAGAGATGGAAGTCATCGAGATCGGCGCCAGCCTGGTCAACCGCCAGGGCCGCGAACTGGATCACTTTCAGCGCTTTGTGCGGCCACTGCGACGGCCTTTGCTGACGCCCTTTTGCCGCAAGCTGACCCATATCACCCAAGCCAATATCGACGCAGCCACACCGATCACCGAAGTGTGGCCGCTGTTCGAGCGCTGGCTGGGCCAGCACCAGGCACGCCTGGAAGGCTGGGCCAGCTGGGGTGATTACGATCGCGTGCAACTTGAACTCGAATGGCAGCGCCATGGCCTGTCCAGCGCCCTGGGGCAAACGCCCCATGTGAACCTCAAGCAACGCTTTGCCAAGGCCCGGCGCCTGGACAAACCACTGGGGCTCAATGGTGCGCTGCAATTGGCGGGGATGCAGTTCAATGGCCAACAGCATCGCGCCCTGGAAGACGCGCGTAACACCGCACGCCTGTTACCGTTGATTTTGCCGGTCTAGGCAGCTCCCGTGGGCTTGGGCATACTGGCCGACCTTTCCAGACCCTTTTTCCGAGGATTCACCCATGTTCAAAGTCAACGAGTACTTCGACGGCACCGTCAAGTCGATCGCTTTCGGCACTGCAGAAGGTCCGGCGACCATCGGCGTGATGGCTCCGGGTGAATACGAATTCGGTACCGCCCAGCGTGAAATCATGCATGTGGTCTGCGGCGCCCTGATCGTCAAACTGCCCAACGCCGAGTGGGAAACCTTCGCCGCCGGCAGCCAGTTCAACGTACCGGCCAACAGCAAGTTCCAGTTGAAGGTCGCCGTAGACACCGCTTACCTGTGTGAATACCGCGGCTAAGTATCACCGGTAAACAAAAATGCCCGTCTCCAGCGAGACGGGCATTTTTTATTCCAGGACCGTCACCGGCATCCCGACTTCCAAGTGGCCGATGCCATCGTTGACCAGGTTCTGGCCGAACATCGCGCCCTTCTCGGTCTTGCGATAGGTCTCCAGCGTCGCGAAGGGTTCGCGGTCGGGGCTGCGCTCGCCGGTGCGGGGATCAATGGTGGTGAGGATGCAACGCGAGCACGGCTTGACCACCCGGAACTCCACATCGCCGATGCGCAAGCGCTTCCAGCCATCCTCGGCAAAGGCTTGGGCGCCTTCGATCACCAGGTTGGGACGAAAACGCAGCATCTCCATCGGGCGGCCGATCTTCTCACACAAGTCATCCAGGGAGCCTTGGCCGATCAGTAACAGCGGGTAGCCGTCGGCAAAGCCGACCTTGTCGTCATCCTTGCCGTAGCCGGCTTCGGTGGTGCGCGCACGTTCCAGGGGAAGCTGTACCAGGCGCGTAGGCTTGCCGATAAACTCGCTGACCCAGGCGGCCGCCTCATCGCCAGCATCGGGTACGCGCAGGGTGTCGCGCCAGATGGTCACGCCGCGCAGTTCACTGGCACCCTCCGGCAACGCCACCTCCAACGATGAGTAGCCCGGCGAACTCAAGGTCAGGCCCCCCGCGTCGTTCCACAGCGCCGACAGTTGGCTCATCTTCGCCACCGCCCGCTGCGTCAGGAACCGCCCACTGGCTTCGTCCACCAGCATCCAACGTCGATCCCCTTGCAGGCCGAGTTTATCCAGGCCTATGTGCTGCAAGGCTTCGGCCTTGCCGGATTTGAGGGGGTAACGGTACAACGCGCTGAGACGAAGCATGGGCCTGCCTTCCTGGGAAACAAAGTGTCATCCTAAAGTCAGGCGGGCACTTCGTCCAACATCAGTCGCTCGCGCACCACATCCACCAGCTTGTCCGGCTGGAATTTGGAGAGGAAATTGTCGCAGCCGACCTTCTTCACCATTGACTCATTGAAGCTGCCCGACAGCGAAGTGTGCAGCACCACATAGAGGCCGCGCAGGCGCGGGTCGTTGCGGATTTCGGTGGTGAGGCGGTAGCCGTCCATCTCGGGCATTTCGGCGTCGGTGAAGATCATCAGCAGCTTGTCGGTCATCACCTGGCCGCTGTCGGCCCAGGCTTTGAGCATGTTCAACGCCTTGAGACCGTCGCTGGCGATGTGCATCTTCACCCCCAACTGTCCCAGGGTATCGCGCAACTGCGACAGGGCCACGTTGGAGTCGTCCACCAGCAGCACTTCGCGACCACGGGCACGTTCGAGCACCGGGTCTTCGAGTTTTTCCCGCGAGACCTTGGCGTTATAGGGCACGATCTCGGCGAGGACTTTTTCCACGTCGATGATTTCCACCAACTGGTCGTCGACCTTGCTGATGGCCGTGAGGTAGTGCTGGCGACCGGCGCTGGTCGGCGGCGGCAGGATGGCTTCCCAGTTCATGTTGACGATGCGGTCAACGCCGCCCACCAGAAACGCCTGCACCGAACGGTTGTATTCGGTGACGATGATGGTGCTGTTGGGCCCCGGCACCAAAGGGCGCATACCGATGGCCTGGGACAAGTCGATCACCGGCAAGGTCTGGCCACGCAGGTTGACCACCCCGCACACGAATGGGTGGCGCTGGGGCATCAGGGTCAGCTTGGGTAACTGCAGCACTTCCTGCACTTTGAACACGTTGATCGCGAACAACTGCCGACCGAAGAGGCGGAACATGAGAATTTCCAGGCGATTCTCACCCACCAATTGCGTGCGTTGATCTACCGTGTCGAGAATGCCGGCCATTAAAAGCTCCTGGTGTACACGCCGCAGGCGCGTTGAGAGGGTGTGCAGTCGTATAGGTACATTATCGGCGGCAAGCGCCGGACCTTGACCCCAATAAAATGCCATGTAAATTCATTGATGTCACACTGACATCATGCTTTACTGCTTCGGCCCTCGATACTGTTTCAAGGCGTCTTGCGCGACAGTCGAACTGACGTGCAGTTCCACCATATAGGGGGTTCCCCTATACGCAATCAGGCCCAACCTGATATTCGCGATATCTAATAGCCATTAATGTGACGCCATTCTCATTGCATGAATGGAGTCAGGCTTTTGTTTGCCATCCCCAGCCCTTGGCCCACGGGCCTTTCAGGCACTCACGTATCGGCAACTGAAGTCGTGTCATCCCGCACCCCAAGGGCTACATACGACTTTCGTGAGCATTTCAATAAACGTCCTACTGAAACATCGGAAGCGACCTACAAGTCCAAGTCGTATTTCAGCGCTAGTTTTAAGCCATTCACCCGGTGCGACATCTCATCACCCGACCTTACGTTGCGGAGACTTGCATGATGAATAGCGCAAACGAATGGCAAACAGCACTTCTCGCGTTTCTGGGCGAGGCTCAACTGCTTCTGGGCAAATCCGAAGAGTGTTTGAGCCATCTGCATTTGATCCGCAACGACAGCGACGCCATCGACTGCATGAAAGCCAGCCTGGCTAAACTGGCTGAAAAAGCCGATGGCCTGGCGCTGCAGGCGATCAGCGAGTTCTCGGGGCATCTGCAAAATCTGATCGCCAATGCCCAAAGCCCTCTGCAGTTGCATGACGAGGCGCTGGACGCGCTGCATGACTGCCTGACCCTGCTGGCCTGGCAACTGGAACTGATCGACACCCGCACCGGTGAACTGAGCCTGGATGAAAGCGAGCAAACTTCATTGATCGCAACGGTTGCCTTGCAGATCCCGCAAAAGAATTTGAGCCGTACACCGCCGCAGCATCTGCATCAGGGGTCGTAGCGTCGTGCAGGTCGTATTTAACTGTCGAGTTATCTAAAAACGACCGGCTTTGACGCAATGGGAAAATATCAATTAGCCGTCAATGTAATAATTATACAAACCAACTTCGTTAATACAACTTTCCACTTTCAACTCTGGGATTAACGCCCAGAGTATTTGTGTGGGCCATAAACCAATCAGGCGACCAACGGTAAGCGGGGTGGTACTATGCCCCGCTCGAAGTGATTTAACTTCAACATGCTTAAAGACGATTTGGCAGCGCACTCCAAACAGAGCCCGGTCAACCGGCCTCACCGCAGTGAACCCTCATTGGCTCCATCCGCTATGTACGCCAGTTTCAAGTCACTTATCGCCAGGTCCGTGTCCCGCAGCCATGTGCGCCGCCTCACCCTTGCGCTGTGCCTGTGCTCATTGCTGGCCAGCCTGTGGGCCTATCTGCAGGACGCGCCGCTGCCGTTGCTGATCCTGCTGCTCAACTTCGCCACGCTGGTGGTGGTGGGGCTGCAACAGTGGAATTCGCGCAAAGCCATCAAGTTCGAGCCCCAGGAACTGGCCGACCGCTTGCTGCAAGTGCAGGAGAACGAACGCCACCGGCTCAGCCGCGAACTGCATGACGATATCGGCCAACTGCTGACCGCCGCCAAACTGCAAAGCGAATGGTTGCAGCGCCGCCTGCCCCCGGACCTGAACACCCATTGCACGGTGCTGTGCAATACGCTCAATGAAACCCTGGCCAAGGTGCGCGACGTCTGCGCCATCCTCAACCCGCGCCAACTGACCAGCCTGGGTCTGGAAGCCAGCCTGCGCGCACACCTGCTCAAGACCCTGGAAAACACCCAGGTGTGCTGGAGCCTGGAGTGCCAGCAACGGCTCACCGGCATCCCCGAAGAAATGGCCGTGGCGGCCTTTCGCATCACCCAGGAAGCGGTGACCAACATGCTTCGCCATGCAAAGGCGCGCAACCTGCTGGTGCGCCTGCAACGCCTGCCTGAAGGCCTGTCGCTGATGATCTGCGATGACGGCCAGGGGTTCTCGCCTGCCCCCGACCCGGGCCGGGAAGGCCAACGGGGCTTGGCCGGTATGTGCGAACGAACCCACCAGCTGGGGGGCACCTTTTCCATCAGCAGCCAGCCTGGCAACGGCACCCGTATCAACGCACTTTTCCCCTGGGCGCCCCGCGCTCTCGAACGGGCCAGCGCCCCTAAGGTTCTCGAGTGACCTGCAATTTACTCCTGGTGGATGACCACGCACTGATTCGCGCCGGTGTGCGTGCGCTGATTCTGGATATTCCCGGCTACAGCGTCATCGGCGAAGCCAGCGATGGCGCACAACTGCTGGCGCAATACAGCGCCTTGCAGCCGGATATCGTGCTGCTCGATCTGTCGATGCGGCACACCGGTGGGCTGGATGCCTTGCAGCAACTCAAGCGCTTTTACCCCAATTGCAAGGTGCTGATTCTGTCGATGCACACCGAACCAGACCTGATCATGCGCGCACTGGAGTCCGGAGCCCACGGCTACCTGCTCAAGGACACCACCGCCAACGAGCTGGAACATGCCCTGCTGGCCCTGCGTAACAACGAACGCTACCTGAGCCCCGCCATCGCCCACACGGTGATCAACCAGGCGCTGATCCGCAGCCAGAGCCCCAGCGCTCCCGTTGCCCACAGCCATAACCTGACGGCGCGGCAACTGGAGATTTTGCGTCTGATCGTACGTGGCAAGTCCACCCGGGAGATCGCCCATGGCCTGGGCTTGAGCATCAAGACTGTGGAGGCCCATCGCTCGCAGATCATGAAGCGCTTGCAGATTTTCGACGTGGCGGGCCTGGTGTTATTTGCCGTGCGTGAGCAAATCATCAGCCTGGACGACTAACGGCGAACCCAGCGGCAGATGCACGCGAAGCGCCTTGGGCAACGCTTCGAAATGCAGGTCGTCGCCTTCCAGCGGCTCGCCATCGAGGTTGATGTACAAGCCTTGGGCGACCTTGATATTGACCCATGGCAGGCGTGCGCGAACGAACATGGTGTCCAGGCCCCAGCCATTGCTCATCAATTCACGCAGGGTGCCGACCACTTCCTGGGGGGCTGGCAGGATGCTGACGTCGAGCAATCCATCATCGGCCAATGCGCCGGGGCACAGCACATGCCCGCCACCGGCCTGGCGACCGTTGCCGATACCCAGCGCGAGCAGCTCGCCTTTCCAGTGGAAATCCGGGCCTTCCAGCTCCCCGTAGGCGGCCTTCAATTCGCTGAAGCGCGATAAACCGGTGAACAGGTAGGCGGCGCCGCCGAGGACTTTCTTCAAGTCTTCGGAGGTGTTGGCCGTGACCTGGCTACCGAAACCGCCGGTGGCCATGTTCAGGAAGATCTGCCCGCCCACCTGGCCGAGGTCGATGGCCCTGGGCTGGACGTCCAGCAACGCCAGGGCGCCGGCCGGTTCCAACGGCACGCCCGCGGCCTTGGCAAAGTCATTGGCGGTGCCCAGGGGCATCAGCACCAGGCTGGCGTCGGCCTTGGCCAGCGCCATGGCCTCGGCCACATCGCGCAGCGTACCGTCGCCGCCGCCGGCGATGATGTGGGTGTAGCCGTCAGCCAGGGCTTCATCGACCAGCCGCTGGGCATCACCACCCTCCCACGTCACCCGCACCGCCAACTCCCAACCCTGCTCACGCCGGGCCAGCACGGCGGCACGCACGTCCTCGTTCAGGGCTTGTTTGCCGTGAAGGATCAACAGGGCTTTGGGGGTGGTCATTTGAAGGTATCTCCTGGGTCAAGGTGCTTGAAGGATGTTGACCCTTGGAGAACAGGAAAAGTCTGTGGCTGGAGAAAATTGATTGATGTACGCAGATCAAACTGTGGGAGCTGGCTTGCCTGCGATGGCCATAGGTATCTACACAACTTCAGTTCGCAGCCCCCCTACGGTAACCACGATGCGAAGCGAGCCGCTCTTGCTCTTGATCTTAGGCGCCCCGTTAAACCACGCTGGCCGGAATTCGACAGGGATTTGGGGGGTAAACCGGCAGGGATGCCGGTTTAGCCGCCCCGCGCCATGGATGGCGCGTGGCGGCGGCCCCCCAAATCCATGGCGGATTACGGGCACACCGAGCCTAAGCGAGGTGCCGAGTGGTGGGGCAAGAGCCTTTTTGGTTACTTTTGGCTGGGCCGGCATTCCGGGCTTTTTTCCAAAAGTGACCCGCTGTAAAAGCGGAACCCTAAGTGGCCGTTACCGCAGGAATGGATATGTACTCGGTATAACTGTGTCAGCTGTAAGGCCGTCATCGCAGGCAAGCCAGCTCCCACAGTTTGGTCGCAGGGTGTCAGGCAGAGAAGCGTCGGTTGCCAGGCCGCTATCGAGGGCAATCCCCTCCCACATGAACCCAGCAAGCGCAGCCGAATCAGCTCTTGTGCAACTTGCTCATCAACTGCGCCTCGGCCTGGGTCAAGCCGCACGACTGGGTCAGTTCGTCCACCGTCGCCCCCATCCCCACCAGCTTGGCCGCCTGGGCAAAGGACAGGTTCGAAGGGTCGCGCTGTTCCAATTGCACCAGCTTATCCGGCAACGGCGCAAGAATCGCGCGCAGTTCATGCACTTCATCGCCGACCCGCACCGCACTCTGCTGGTAATGATCCACGCGCTTGACCAGCTCCAGAATGCGCCGATCACGCACGGCATCGCGTTCGGCCTGTTGCAGGGCCAACTCCCGTTGTTGACGCATATAGCGCAGTACAAACGCCAAGGTCCCGGCCCACAACAGGGCCAGGACAATCACCGCCGCCTCAAGGAACAATCAGATGCTCTCCAGTTCCGACCACTCTTCTTCGCTCATCATTTTGTCCAGCTCAACCAGGATCAGCAGTTCGTTGTTCTTGTTGCACACGCCCTGGATGAACTTGGCCGACTCTTCGTTACCGACGTTCGGTGCGGTTTCCACTTCCGATTGGCGCAGGTAAACCACTTCGGCCACGCTGTCGACCATGATCCCGACCACTTGCTTGTCGGCTTCGATGATCACGATACGGGTGTTGTCGCTGACTTCGACCGTGTCCAGGCCAAAACGCTGGCGGGTGTCGATAACCGTCACCACATTGCCCCGCAGGTTGATGATGCCCAGCACATAGCTCGGTGCACCCGGTACCGGAGCGATCTCGGTGTAGCGCAGCACTTCCTGCACGCGCATCACGTTGATGCCGTAGGTCTCGTTGTCGAGTTTGAAGGTAACCCATTGCAGGATCGGATCATCCAAACCTTGTGCGGACGCTGACTTGTTCATTCGTGTAACCCCTTCAAATGCCGCTATCGACGGCGTGTGTGCTATTGCGCCGCGCAACCGCACGGCCCTTATTGTTCAATCAACTACGTTTGTTCTGTGGCATCGCCTTGACCGCACCGCTGGCAATCAACTCGGCCAGTTCAGCGACGTCCAGCAATGCGCACATGTGTTCAATCACGGTGCCCGCCAGCCAGGGGCGCTGGCCACGGTGGCTGCGCCATTTGATTTCATTGGGGTCCAGGCGCAACGAGCGGCTGACTTGATGCACCGCCAGCCCCCATTCGTAGCCCTGCACCGAAATCACGTATTGCAAGCCCTGGCGGAAATCGTCGCGGTAGCGGTCGGGCATCACCCAGCGCGCGGTGTCCAGCACCTTGAGGTTGCCGGCCTGGCTGGGCAAGATGCCGAGAAACCACTCCGGCTGGCCGAACAACGGTGTCAGCTCCTGGCCTTCCAAAGAATAGATCGAGCCCAGGCACACCAGCGGCACTGCCAGGGTCAAGCCGGCGACGTCGAACAGCAGGCACTCGAACGGCTCGGCCGCCCACGCCGGGCGGCCGTCACCGGTTACCGGCGGTGGCGTGATACTCGGCGGCAGGTGCACGTCCACCACCGGTTCGACCACCATCGGCGCCAACACCGCAGGGGTGATCGGCACCACGACTGGAGCCTCCACCACCTGCGCATCACGCGCCTGTTCTTCCATGACGGCCTGCTGGAACTCGTCCAGCGTAGTGTCAGGCTCGACAGCAGGCTCAAGTACCAGAATCGGTTCCGGCAGCTCTTCGTCAGTCGCCTCCTGCAGCAGGGCATCCAGGTAGGATTCCAGCGCGAGTTGCGGCCGGGTCTTGAATTCGACAGGACGGTTCATCACGCCACCTGCGCCACAAGCTGCTGCGACAGCAGATGCTTGAGCAACGCACGGTAGGCCAGCACGCCACGGCTCTTGCCATCGAACTGCGACGGCGTGAGCCCCGCACGGCTGGCATCGCGCAGGCGCGTATCCACCGGGATGTAGCCGTTCCAGATGGTGTCCGGGTAGGCATCGCGCAATACGCGCAAAGTGCTGAGGGATGCCTGGGTACGGCGGTCGAACAAGGTCGGCACGATGCTGAACGGCAGCGCCTGTTTGCGCGAACGGTTGATCATCGCAAGGGTGCTGACCATACGCTCCAGGCCCTTGACCGCCAGGTGCTCGGTTTGTACCGGGATCACCAATTGCTGGCTGGCCGCCAGGGCGTTGACCATCAGCACGCCCAGCAACGGCGGGCTGTCGATGATCGCGTAGTCGAAATCCTGCCACAACTGCGCCAGGGTCTTGGCGATCACCAGGCCCAGGCCGCTCTGCCCCGGCGACTGGCGCTCAAGGGTGGCCAGCGCGGTGCTCGACGGCAACAGCGAAATGCTCTCGTTGCTGGTGGGCAGCAGCAATTGCCCGGGCAAATCCGCCGGCACGCTGCCCTTGTGCAGGAACAGGTCATAGCAGCTGTGTTCCAGCGCATCCGGGTCGTAGCCGAAATAGCTGGTCATGGAACCGTGGGGGTCGAGGTCGACCACGACCACACGCTTGCCCGCTTCGGCCAGCAAGCCGGCTAAGGCGATGGAGGTGGTGGTCTTGCCGACTCCACCCTTTTGATTGGCAACTGCCCAGACTCTCATTCGGTTGGTTCCTCCCGGCAGGCACAGGCGCGACCGAGACATGGCATAAGGTTATTGAGCCGGTGACGGAGAATTGACGGCGCTTGCCCGAACCGGCGACTTTGCAGGGGTCGGTGCAGTTTGTGTGCCAGCGCGCTTCAACGCCGCATCCGGTGTTGCATTGGCCGTGCCAGTGCCGGTCAGGCTGCGACGTACATCCAGGTTGCGCGACACCACCAGCACCACCCGACGGTTGCGTGCCCGCCCTTCCACCGTGGCGTTATTGGCCACGGGCTGGAATTCACCATAGCCCACCGACGCCAGTCGCTGAGGGTTCACACCCTGCATGGCCAACATGCGCACGATGCTCGATGCACGGGCAGATGACAGTTCCCAGTTGGTCGGGTACTGCGCGGTGCTGATGGGAAAATTGTCGGTGAAGCCTTCCACGTGGATCGGGTTTTCAAACGGTTTGAGGATTGCCGCCACCTTGTCGATGATGGTGAACGCCTGGTCACTGGGCAACGCATCGGCACTGGCAAACAACAGGCTGGAGTTGAGTTCGATCTCCACCCACAACTCGTTGCCGCGTACGGTCATCTGATTGGAGCTGATCAGGTCGCCAAAGGCGGCACTGATGTCATCGGCGATGCTTTTGAGCGGGTCACTGGTGCCGCCGACACCGGCAGCGATCTCATCGCTGTCGTTAACCAGCGGCTTGGCCGGGGTGACGGTCTTGGGCCGCTCGTCACCGATGGGAATCGGCTTGAGCGCACGCTCGGTATCGTTGAACACGCCCACCAGTGCCTGGGAAATGATCTTGTACTTGCCTTCGTTGACCGACGAAATCGAATACATCACCACGAAAAACGCAAACAACAAGGTGATGAAGTCCGCGTAGGACACCAGCCAGCGCTCGTGGTTGACATGTTCTTCAGGCTCGCGACGGCGACGGCTCACAGGCGGTTCCTCCCATCAATCCATGAAGCCCTGGAGCTTCAATTCGATGGAGCGCGGGTTCTCACCTTCGGCAATCGACAGGATGCCTTCAAGCAGCATTTCGCGATAACGCGACTGGCGCATGGCAATCGACTTGAGCTTGCTGGCCACCGGCAACAGCACCAGGTTGGCACTGGCCACGCCGTAGATGGTCGCCACAAACGCCACGGCAATACCGCTGCCCAGCTGCGAAGGATCAGCCAGGTTGCCCATCACGTGGATCAGGCCCATCACCGCACCGATGATGCCGATGGTCGGCGCGTAGCCGCCCATGCTTTCAAAGACTTTGGCCGCATTGATGTCACGGCTTTCCTGGGTGTAGAAATCCACCTCCAGGATGCTGCGGATCGCTTCCGGCTCAGCGCCGTCCACCAGCAACTGCAGGCCCTTGCGTGCGTAGCTGTCGGGCTCGGCATCGGCCACGCCTTCCAGGCCCAGCAAACCTTCCTTGCGGGCAGTGAGGCTCCAGTTGACCACGCGGTCGATGCCGCCGGGCAGGTCGACCCGTGGCGGGAAAATGATCCACACCAGGATCTGCATGGCCCGCTTGAACGAGCTCAGCGGCGACTGCAACAGCGCCGCGCCCACGGTGCCACCAATCACGATCAGCGCCGCCGGGCCATTGGCCAGGGCGCCGAGGTGGCCGCCTTCGAGGTAGTTGCCGCCGATGATGGCGACAAACGCCATGGTGATCCCGATCAGGCTCAAGACATCCATCAGAGGCAGGCCTCCACCAGATGCTTGCCGATGTCGTCCAGGCTGTAGACCGCGTCAGCCAGGTCAGCCTTGACGATGGCCATGGGCATGCCATAGATCACGCAGCTGGCTTCGTCCTGGGCCCAGATGGCGCTGCCACCTTGCTTGAGCAGGCGTGCGCCTTCACGGCCGTCGGCGCCCATGCCGGTGAGCACCACCGCCAGAACTTTGTCACCGTAGGACTTGGCCGCCGAACCGAAGGTGATATCCACACACGGCTTGTAGTTCAAGCGCTCGTCGCCCGGCAGGATTTTGATCGCACCACGGCCGTCCACCATCATCTGCTTGCCACCCGGCGCCAGCAGCGCCAGGCCAGGACGCAGGATGTCGCCATCCTCGGCTTCCTTGACGGTGATCCGGCACAGCTTGTCCAGGCGCTCGGCGAACGCCTTGGTGAACGCCGCGGGCATGTGCTGCACCAGCACAATCGGCGCCGGGAAGTTGGCCGGCAGCTGGGTCAACACCCGCTGCAAGGCCACCGGGCCACCGGTGGAGGTACCGATGGCAACCAGCTTGTAAGCCTTGCGCTTGGGCGCTGGCGAATGGGCACTCGGTGCAGCGGCGGCACGTACCGGCGCCACCGCAGGCCGAGCCACCGGCGCAGGGGCCGGGCGTGCAAACGATGAGGTTGGTGCAGCCGCTACGGGCGCAGGCGTAGGTGCCGGCGCAGGTGCACTGAACAGGCTACGACGGTTACTGCGTGAGATGCTGTGCACCTTCTCGCACAGCATCTGCTTGACCTTGTCGGGGTTGCGCGAGATGTCTTCGAAATTCTTCGGCAGAAAATCCACCGCGCCGGCATCCAGCGCGTCGAGGGTCACCCGTGCGCCTTCGTGAGTCAGCGACGAGAACATCAATACCGGGGTGGGGCAGCGCTGCATGATGTGACGCACGGCGGTAATGCCGTCCATCATTGGCATCTCGTAGTCCATGGTGATCACGTCCGGCTTCAACGCGATGGCCTGATCGATCGCCTCTTTACCGTTGGTGGCCGTGCCGACCACCTGGATCGTTGGATCGGCGGAAAGAATTTCCGAGACGCGGCGGCGGAAGAAACCCGAATCGTCCACCACCAGGACCTTGACTGCCATAAACACTCCGTTAGGTGGGGCGGGCATGACCGCCCTGCCCCACCAGAATCAAATACGCCGTGCGGCGTAACGCTTGAGCATGCTTGGAACATCGAGAATCAACGCGATCCGACCGTCACCGGTAATAGTCGCGCCCGACATGCCCGGGGTGCCCTGCAGCATCTTGCCCAAAGGCTTGATCACCACTTCTTCCTGGCCCACCAGTTGATCGACCACAAAGCCGATGCGCTGGGTGCCCACGGACAGAATCACCACATGGCCTTCACGCTGCTCTTCATGCTTGGCCGACGCCACCAGCCAACGCTTGAGGTAGAACAATGGCAATGCCTTGTCGCGCACGATCACCACTTCCTGGCCGTCCACCACGTTGGTGCGCGACAGGTCGAGGTGGAAAATTTCGTTGACGTTGACCAGCGGGAAAGCGAACGCCTGGTTGCCCAGCATCACCATCAGCGTCGGCATGATCGCCAGGGTCAACGGCACCTTGATGACGATCTTGGAGCCCTGGCCCTTGGTCGAGTAGATGTTGATCGAGCCGTTGAGCTGGCTGATCTTGGTTTTCACCACGTCCATGCCGACGCCACGGCCGGATACGTCGGAAATCTCGGTCTTGGTCGAGAAGCCCGGGGCGAAGATCAGGTTGTAGCACTCGGTGTCGGTCAGGCGGTCGGCGGCGTCCTTGTCCATCACGCCGCGCTTGACCGCGATATTGCGCAAGATGGTCGGGTCCATGCCTTTGCCGTCATCGGTGATCGACAGCAGGATGTGGTCGCCCTCTTGCTCTGCGGCCAGGATCACCTTGCCGTTACGCGACTTGCCGGCGGCTTCGCGTTCTTCCGGGGTTTCTACCCCGTGGTCGACCGCGTTGCGCACCAAGTGGACCAGCGGGTCGGCGAGGGCCTCGACCAGGTTTTTATCCAGGTCGGTTTCTTCACCCACCAGTTCCAGGTTGATTTCTTTCTTGAGCTGGCGCGCCAGATCGCGGACCAGGCGCGGGAAGCGGCCAAAGACTTTCTTGATCGGCTGCATCCGCGTTTTCATCACGGCAGTTTGCAAGTCGGCGGTGACCACATCGAGGTTCGACACGGCCTTTTGCATGGCTTCGTCGCCGCTGTTCAGGCCCAGGCGCACCAGGCGGTTACGCACCAGCACCAGTTCGCCGACCATGTTCATGATGTCGTCCAGGCGTGCGGTATCGACGCGCACGGTGGTTTCGGCTTCACTGGCGGGCTTTTCCGCCGCGGCCGGTGCCGCTGCACGGGCAGGTGCCGGCGCGGGTGCCGGCTTGGCGACCGGCGCCGACGCTTTGGCGGCCGCCGGTGCGGCAGTGGCGACCGCTGCGGCGGCAGCTGGCGCCACTTCGGTGAACTTGCCTTTACCGTGCAGCTCGTCCAGCAGCGCTTCGAACTCGTGATCGGAGATCAACCCGTCGTCGGCAGGCACAGCCTTGGTGGCCGGGGCGGCAGCTGTGGCCGCGACTTCCGGCAGGGCTTCGGCCACAAAGGTGCCTTTGCCATGCAGTTGGTCGAGCAGTGCTTCGAACTCATCGTCGGTAATGTCGGTGCTGGCATTGGCATCCGGCACTTGCGGCGGCGCCACAGGGGCCACGGCATCGGCCGCGAACTGGCCCTTGCCATGCAACTGGTCGAGCAAGGATTCGAATTCTGCGTCGGTAATGTCTTCGCTGGTCGGCGTGGCGACAGGTGCAGCCGGCGCTTCAGCCTCGGCCTTGACCGCATTGAGCGAGTCGAGCAGCTGTTCGAACTCGCTGTCGGTCACGTCCGGTTCGGCTTCTACCACCGGCTCAGGCGCCGCTTGCACAACCGGCGCAGCGGCAGCCGGTTCAGCCAGGCGCGCCAGGGCGGCCAGCAGTTCCGGGGTAGCCGCCGTGATCGGCGCACGTTCACGCACCTGGCTGAACATGCCGTTGACTGCATCCAGTGCTTCGAGAATCACGTCCATCAATTCCGAATCAACGTGACGCTCACCCTTGCGAAGGATGTCGAACACGTTCTCGGCGATGTGGCAGCACTCCACCAGCTCATGGAGCTGGAGGAAGCCGGCGCCCCCTTTTACAGTGTGAAAACCGCGAAAAATTGCATTGAGCAGGTTCGCATCATCCGGTCGGCTTTCCAGCTCGACCAGTTGTTCGGACAGTTGCTCTAGAATTTCGCCGGCCTCTACAAGGAAATCCTGAAGGATTTCTTCATCGGCGCCGAAGCTCATGTGGGTGCTCCTTAGAAGCCTAAACTGGATAACAGGTCATCTACGTCATCCTGACCTGACACAACGTCTTCACGTTTATCGGCATGAATCTGCGGACCTTCACCCTTGGCGAGATGTTTTTGTGGATCTTTTTCCGAGAGGATCGCTTCGCGGTCGTGTTCGATGCCGGCAAAACGGTCGACCTGGCCGGCCATCAGCACCAATTTGAGCAAGTTGCTTTCCACTTCGGTGACCAATTGGGTCACGCGCTTGATCACCTGGCCGGTGAGGTCCTGATAATCCTGGGCCAGCAGGATGTCGTTGAGATTGCTGGCCACCGTGCGGTTCTCTTGCTCGCTGCGCGACAGGAAACCGTCGACCCGACGCGCCAACTCACGAAATTCCTCAGCGCCCACTTCACGGCGCATGAAGCGGCCCCAGTCAACGCTCAGGGCCTGGGCTTCGCTGGCCATGCCGTTGACCAGAGGCGTGGCGTTTTCCACCAGGTCCATGGTGCGGTTGGCAGCGGCCTCGGTCAGCCTGACCACATACGACAGGCGCTCAGTGGCGTCGGTGATCTGTGAAATTTCTTCGGCCTGGGGCATGCGCGGGTCAATCTGGAAATTGACGATCGCACTGTGCAGCTCGCGTGTGAGCTTGCCCACTTCCTGGTACAGGCCGCGGTCACGGGTCTGGTTAAGCTCATGGATCAACTGCACCGCATCGGCGAACTGGCCTTTTTCCAGGCTGTCGACCAACTGGTGAGCATGTTTTTTCAGGGTCGACTCAAAGTCGCCCTGTGACGTTTCGTTATGCTCCATAGCTCCCCCGTGGCGACATCAATGACCGATGCGTTCGAAGATTTTTTCAATCTTCTCTTTCAAGGCCAGCGCTGTGAATGGCTTGACCACGTAACCGTTGACCCCGGCTTGGGCGGCTTCGATGATCTGTTCACGCTTGGCTTCGGCGGTCACCATCAGCACAGGCAGGCTGCGCAGCTTTTCATCGGCGCGCACGTGGCGCAGCAGGTCGATACCGGTCATGCCCGGCATGTTCCAGTCAGTTACCAGAAAGTCGATGCTGCCGCTGTTGAGGATCGGAATCGCCGTAATGCCGTCATCCGCCTCGACCGTGTTGGTGAACCCAAGGTCACGCAACAGGTTTTTAATGATCCGCCGCATCGTTGAGAAGTCATCAACGATGAGGATTTTCATGTTCTTGTCCAATTCGACCTCCAAGCAGTCTTAAACGCGCCCAGCACCTGGACGCGCCATTTCAATCAACAGGCGTTACACAAAAAGGACTGCCCAGGGCACCACGGTACTCACCCGCAAAACCCTGCGGTTTCGCGGTAGCGTCTGCAGTGTCCCCACACTGCCTGTCAGCGCGCGCGCCACTCTCCCAATCGCCCCCGCAAGCGGGCGGCGCACTGGCTATGCAACTGGCTGACACGCGACTCGCTGACCCCCAGGACCTCACCGATTTCCTTGAGGTTCAGCTCTTCGTCGTAGTACAGCGCCAGCACCAGGCGCTCACGCTCGGGCAAGTTGGCAATCGCGTCCGCCAACGCTTTCTGGAAACGTTCGTCCTCCAGATCGCGCGACGGTTCAAGATGTGCACTCGCGCCGTCCTCGTGCAGCCCTTCGTGTTCGCCGTCCTGTAAAAGGTCGTCGAAACTGAACAGGCGGCTGCCCAAGGTATCGTTCAAAATCCCGTAGTAATCGTCGAGACTCAATTGGAGTTCGGCCGCAACTTCATGATCTTTAGCGTCACGACCGGTTTTTGCTTCAATTGCACGAATTGCATCACTGACCATGCGGGTATTGCGGTGTACCGAACGCGGCGCCCAATCGCCTTTACGCACCTCGTCGAGCATTGCGCCACGGATACGGATACCCGCATACGTCTCGAAACTGGCACCCTTGCTCGCGTCGTATTTGGTCGACACTTCAAGCAGGCCGATCATACCGGCCTGGATCAAGTCTTCGACCTGCACGCTCGCCGGCAGGCGCGCCAACAGGTGATAGGCAATGCGCTTGACCAGAGGCGCATAGCGCTCGATCAATTCGCCCTGGCTGTCACGTGCCGACTTTTTGTAAAGGTTGTAGCCGCTGGATGTCATAGCACCGGTCCCGCACTCGTCTGATGCACCAAACGCTCGACGAAAAACTCCAGATGCCCCCGCGGATTGGCGGGCAACGGCCAGGTATCGACCTTCTGGGCAATGGCCTTGAACGCCAGTGCGCACTTCGAACGAGGGAACGCTTCGTAGACCGCACGCTGCTTTTGCACGGCCTTGCGCACACACTCGTCATAGGGAACTGCGCCGACGTATTGTAAAGCCACATCGAGGAAGCGATCCGTGACCTTGGTCAACTTGGCGAACAGGTTGCGCCCTTCCTGCGGGCTCTGGGCCATGTTGGCCAGCACGCGAAAGCGGTTCATGCCGTAGTCACGGTTAAGCAGTTTGATCAGCGCGTAGGCGTCGGTGATGGAAGTAGGTTCGTCGCACACCACCAGCAGCACCTCCTGCGCGGCGCGCACAAAGCTGACCACCGATTCGCCGATCCCGGCGGCGGTGTCGATCACCAGCACGTCGAGGTTGTCGCCGATATCACTGAAGGCCTGGATCAGCCCGGCATGTTGCGCGGGGCTCAGGTGCACCATGCTCTGGGTGCCCGAGGCAGCCGGCACGATACGAATGCCACCGGGCCCCTGGAGCAGCACATCGCGCAGCTCACAGCGGCCCTCGATCACATCGGCAAGGGTATGTTTGGGTGTCAGCCCCAGCAGAACGTCCACGTTCGCCAAGCCCAAATCAGCATCCAGCAGCATGACGCGACGGCCAAGCTCTGCCAGGGCCAGGGACAAATTCACTGACACGTTAGTTTTGCCGACGCCACCTTTGCCGCCGGTCACCGCGATCACCTGTACGGGATGCATGCTGCCCATTTTATTTCTTTACCTTGTCTTGCTTAGACGCAGGCTACATGGCTTGGCCGCTTGAAACGCTTGCAGACCATCGATGTAGGTACATTTCACGGTGTTCATCCTGCCTCAACCGACCCGTTTTGCCGGGTGGTGGTAAAGGTCGGCGAACATATCGGCCATCGCTTCCTCGCTAGGCTCTTCTTGCATTTGCACACTGACGGCACGGCTGACCAACTGATGACGGCGCGGCAGATGCAGATCATCCGGGATCCGCGGCCCGTCGGTCAGGTAGGCGACCGGTAATTCATGACTGATGGCCAGGCTCAACACTTCGCCCAGGCTCGCGGTTTCGTCGAGCTTGGTGAGGATGCAGCCGGCCAGACCGCAGCGTTTGTAACTATGGTACGCGGCGGTAAGAACCTGTTTCTGGCTGGTGGTTGCAAGCACCAGGTAATTTTTCGACTTGATGCCACGCCCGGCCAGGCTTTCGAGCTGCATACGCAGGGCCGGGTCGCTGGCTTGCAGGCCGGCGGTATCGATCAGCACCACGCGCTTGCGCAGCAGCGGGTCGAGGGCATTGGCCAGGGACTGGCCCGGGTCGACGTGCGTCACCGGCACATTGAGGATGCGGCCCAGGGTCTTGAGCTGCTCCTGGGCGCCGATGCGGTAGCTGTCCATGCTCACCAGGGCGATATTCTGTGCGCCGTACTTGAGTACGTAGCGTGCGGCCAGCTTGGCCAGGGTGGTGGTCTTGCCCATGCCGGCGGGGCCGACCATGGCAATCACACCGCCCTCTTCCAGGGGTTCGATTTCCGGGGTGGCGATCATGCGCGCCAAGTGCGCCAGCAACATGCGCCAGGCCTGACGCGGCTCTTCGACTTCGGCGGTCAAGGCCAGCAGGTCGCGGGACAAAGGGCCGGACAAGCCGATGCGTTGCAGGCGGCGCCACAGGTTGGCTTGCTGGGGCTTGCTGCCTTGCAGTTGCGTCCAGGCCAACGAGCCCAGCTGCACTTCCAGCAGTTCACGCAGGCCATTGAGTTCAAAGCGCATCGAATCGAACACACGCTGGTCGACAGCAGCAGCCGGGGCGGGCGCGGCTGGACGCGGCGGTTCGACAAATGTCGGCTCTACCAGCGGCTCGGCGGCGGTCAACGGCAGGCCGGCGAACAATTGGCGATTGGTGCTGGCATCGCTGTCGCCACGCATACTCAGTTCAGCCTGGGCCGACACAATGCGCGAGGCGGTCTTGCGCAGCTCGTCTTCGAGTTCCATGTTCGGCACGCGCGGGGCCAGCGCCTGGGGGGTGTAATCCAGGGCAGCCGTCAGCTCGACACCGCCGGCAATCCGACGGTTACCGATAATCGCGGCATCGGCGCCCAGCTCATCACGGACCAGTTTCATGGCCTGACGCATATCGGCGGCGAAAAAACGCTTAACTTGCATAACCCACTACCTCAGCCATTGGGCCCAACTGTCGCGACGATAGTCACTTGCTTATTGTCAGGAATTTCCTGGTAAGCCAACACGTGCAAATTCGGTACAGCCAGGCGTCCAAACCGCGACAACATCGCCCGAACCGGGCCGGCCACCAGCAGGATCACCGGGTTGCCTTGCATTTCCTGGCGCTGTGCGGCGTCGATCAACGAACGCTGCAGCTTTTCAGCCATGCTCGGCTCCAGCAAAACGCCCTCTTCCTGGCCTTGCCCTGCCTTCTGAATACTATTGAGCAATATTTGTTCCAACCTGGGTTCCAGGGTGATCACAGGCAGCTCGGACTCAATGCCTACAATGCTTTGCACGATTGCACGGGACAATCCGACGCGCACCGCCGCCACCAGAGCGGCAGTATCTTGACTCTTGGCGGCATTGTTGGCGATGGCCTCGGCAATGCTGCGAATGTCACGTACCGGCACCTGCTCGGCCAACAGCGCTTGCAGCACCTTGAGCAACTGCGACAGTGTCAGGACACCCGGCACCAGCTCTTCGGCCAGTTTCGGTGAGGATTTGGCCAGCAAGCCCATCAATTGCTGGACTTCCTCGTGACCGATCAGCTCGTGGGAGTGCTTGTAGAGAATCTGGTTGAGGTGCGTGGCAACCACGGTGCTGGCATCCACCACGGTGTAACCCAGCGATTGCGCCTGGCTGCGCTGGCTGACTTCGATCCACACCGCTTCCAGGCCAAAAGCCGGATCTTTGGCGGTAATGCCGTTGAGCGTGCCGAACACCTGCCCGGGGTTGATCGCCAGCTCGCGGTCCGGGTAGATCTCGGCTTCGGCCAGGATCACGCCCATCAGGGTCAGGCGGTAGGCACTGGGGGCCAGGTCGAGGTTGTCGCGGATATGCACGGTGGGCATCAAAAAGCCCAGGTCCTGGGACAGCTTCTTGCGCACGCCCTTGATCCGCGCCAGCAATTGCCCACCCTGGTTGCGGTCCACCAGCGGGATCAGGCGGTAGCCGACTTCCAGGCCGATCATGTCGATCGGGGTCACATCGTCCCAGCCCAGCTCCTTGGTTTCTTGGGCGCGGGCCGGGGATGGCAGCAGATCCTGCTGGCGGGCAATCTCTTGCTCGGCCTGGACCTTGACCGCGTTCTGCTTTTTCCAGAACAGGTAGGCCGCGCCACCTGCCAGGGCCGCCATGCTCAGGAACGAGAAGTGCGGCATGCCCGGCACGATACCCATGATCGCCATGATGCCCGCCGCCACGGCCAGGGCCTTGGGCGAGGCGAACATCTGGCGGCTGATCTGCTTGCCCATGTCTTCGGAGCCCGAAGCACGGGTGACCATGATGGCCGCCGCTGTGGATAACAACAGTGATGGCAATTGCGCCACTAAACCGTCACCGATGGTCAGCAAGGCGTACACCTTGCCGGCATCGCCGAAGGTCATGCCGTGCTGGAAGATACCGACCGCCATGCCGCCAATCAGGTTGATAAACAGAATCAACAGGCCGGCGATGGCGTCGCCGCGCACAAATTTACTGGCGCCGTCCATGGAGCCGTAGAACTCGGCTTCCTGGGCGACTTCCGCACGGCGCGACTTGGCCTGGTTCTGGTCAATCAGGCCAGCATTGAGGTCGGCGTCGATGGCCATCTGCTTGCCGGGCATGGCGTCGAGAGTAAACCGCGCACTCACCTCGGAAATCCGCCCGGCGCCCTTGGTCACCACCACGAAGTTGATGATCATCAGGATCGCGAACACCACGATACCGACCACGTAGTTACCGCCGATCACCACCTCACCGAAGGCCTGGATCACCTTACCGGCAGCGGCGTGGCCGTCCTGGCCGTGGAGCATCACCACCCGCGTGGACGCCACGTTCAGCGCCAGGCGCAGCAGGGTCGCCACCAGCAGAATCGTCGGGAATACCGCGAAATCCAGCGGCCGCAGGGCGTACACGCACACCAGCAACACGACGACGGACAGGGCAATGTTGAAGGTAAAGAACACATCGAGCAGGAACGGCGGCATCGGCAACATCATCATTGCCAGCATCACCAGCAACAACAACGGCACACCCAGATTGCCCCGCGACAGGTCAGTCAGGGTGCCACGGGCCGTGTTGAGCATTTGAGAGCGATCTACCACCGGTATTCCTCGGGTCCTTGAAGCAAAGTTTTGACGCTGGGAGGCGACTTGGAGGCGGGGTTGCAAGAAGCCTTCCAACTTTGCTTTTGGGGCGATTTTCGAGTGGTAACCGATTCAAGTGTGGGAGCTGGCTTGCCTGCGATTGCGGTGTGTCAGTCACGCAGATATTGGCTGTGAGTCAGCCATCGCAGGCAAGCCAGCTCCCACATTTGGATTTGTGTGCAACCAGTATTGCTGAGGAAATTTCTGACAAGGATTTGGGGTTGCCCCTAGGAAATGCGCTCTCTAGTCTCCGTACACCGCTGCAAACGCAGCGGACGGGCGTCGCGGCCCGGATTACCTAGGAGCAAAAGCACCATCTCCCTTTCAGTAAAAGGAGCTTCACAGTGATCAAACCCACCCCAAATCCCCCCGTCCGGCTGTTTACCGTAGCCGACGGCATCAGCACCGAAGGCCAGTTGGTCAACCTCAGCGAAACCCTCGCCTCGGCCAATGCCTTGAGCTGCGACCTGGCCTTTGACCTGGAAGGTTCGAAACGAGAGGAATTGCTCGGTGTTGCGCAGTTGATCGAACTGGCGCAGTTACTGGCTGATCGTGTGCACCTTGGCGCCGCAATGGCGGGCAAAGCAAGCAGCGGATAATACGGACAAGGGTGGGAGCTGGCTTGCCTGCGATTGCGGTGTGTCAGCCACTGGGATATTGGCTGTGAGTCAGCCATCGCAGGCAAGCCAGCTCCCACCTGTGATTCAGTTTCTAAACTGGCCGTATATTCTCAGCCTGTGGGCCTTTTGGACCTTGCGTGATGTCAAACTCTACTTTTTGATTCTCCTCCAGGCTTTTGTACCCAGCCGTCGCAATTGCCGAGTAATGGGCAAACACATCGGGCCCTCCATCATCTTGGGTAATAAAACCAAACCCCTTCTCCGCGTTAAACCACTTCACCGTGCCAGTTGCCATTGCCATTCTCCCTACACTTCACTTGAGACCCGGTTCACCTGGGTTGCACAGTTTGACGGGCAACGCATAAATACCCTCGGGTCGATGGACCATTTGGAACTCCATGCGCTTGCCAAACCACAGCGCAGTGCAACGCCAGTCTCTGCCATTGATAAACACATCCTCTCCCCCGCCATCGGGCTTGATCAACCAATCGCCTCTGAGCCAGACGTAATACCTGACCGTACCCGTAACCACCTTCACAACCGCTCTCCCTGCATCTCGTTTACTACATACGCGCAGTGCATGGAGGGTAATAAAACAGCGGGCAACGCCCTTTGGCTACTGTCAAAGTTGACAGGTAGACGCGGGCTTCCAGTGAGTGTAGGCATGGCAATGTTGCGGATCATGCATCCCCTGACTTTTTGCGTTTGCGGGGTTTGCGCTGCTCGGCAGGCGCTTGCGGGGGTTCGGCGCATTTGACATTCGTCGATTGGACGGCAACCGCATTGCCATCGCGATCCCGAGCAATAAAACCAATGCCCTTGACCGCATCGAACCACCTGACCGTGCCCCTATCCATCACCGCCTCCCGAGCCGCGCATGGCTGCGCGCCTCATCGCTGTATCAAACAGTGAAGGCGGCGTAATGGCTACTGTCAAAGTTGACAGGTCAGAGAAGAATCAGGTGTCGCGACGCAAATCCGGTGGTATCGGCAAATCCTTGAGCGGATCAGGCCGCTTGCCCTTGCCGGCGCGGTATTGGCGGATCTGGTAAACGTAGGCCAGTACCTGTGCAACGGCCAGGTACAACCCGGCGGGGATTTCCTGGTCGAGGTCGGTGGAATAGAAAATCGAGCGCGCCAGCGCCGGCGATTCCAGCAGCAGAATGTCGTTGGCCACGGCGATTTCGCGGATTTTCAGGGCGGTGAAGTCGCTGCCCTTGGCCAACAGCATCGGTGCGCCACCCTTCTCCGGGTCGTACTTGAGGGCCACGGCGTAGTGGGTCGGGTTGGTGATGATCACGTCGGCGTCGGGTACCGAAGCCATCATCTTGCGCTGGGACATTTCGCGCTGCAGTTGGCGAATGCGTTGCTTGACCTCTGGGCGCCCTTCTTGATCCTTGTGTTCGTCACGCACTTCCTGCTTGGTCATCAGCAGTTTCTTGTGGCTTTCCCACAGCTGGATCGGCGCATCCACGGCGGCAATCAGGATCAGGCCGAGGGCCATCCACAAGGCGCTCCAGCCCACCACCTGCACACTGTGGATGATCGCCGACTCCAGTGGCTCATGGGCAATGCGCTGCAAATCGTCGATGTCAGACGACAACACCGCCAGCGCCACGAACAGAATCAGGAAAAACTTGGCCAGGGCCTTGAGCAATTCAATCAAGGCCTTGGCGGAGAACATGCGCTTGAGCCCCGCGCCCGGGTTCATGCGGCTGAACTTGGGCGCCATGCTGCCCGCAGCGAACAACCAGCCGCCGAGGGCAACGGGGCCGATCAGCGCGGCGAGCAGCAAGGTGATCAAGATCGGTTGCACCGCCAATAGGGCGATTTTGCCTGAGTGCAGCAGGTACTGGCCCATGGCGTCGGGGTTGAGCAACACTTCGCGAGGCAAGCTGAAGTTGTGTTTCATCATCTCCAGCAAGTCCAGCGCCAGGCCCCCGCCGTAGATCAGCAAGGCACCGGCACCGGCGATCATGGTGGCAAAGGTGTTGAGCTCTTTGGAGCGGGCGATTTCGCCCTTTTCCCTGGAGTCCTTTTTACGTTTCTCCGTGGGGTCTTCTGTTTTGTCCTGACCACTCTCGCTCTCGGCCATGGCTCAGCGCGCCCGTGCCAGATCACGTAAGAACTGCAAGGCGTCGGTAGCCAGCGGTTGATACTGATTGAGAATGTCGGCCAGGCCGACCCAGAAAATCCCCATGCCCAACACCAGGGTCAGGGGGAAACCAATCGAGAAGATGTTCAGTTGCGGCGCCGCACGGGTCATCACCCCAAACGCGATATTGACCACCAGCAGCGCCGTGATCGCCGGTAACACCAGCAACAGCGCCGCGCCGAGTACCCAACCGAGGCGCCCCACCAGTTCCCAGAAGTGGTTGACCACCAAGCCTGCGCCCACCGGCAAGGTGGTGAAACTCTCGGTCAGCACCTCGAACGCCACCAGGTGTCCGTTCATGGCCAAGAACAGCAAGGTCACCAGCATGGTCAGAAATTGCCCGATCACTGCCGCCGACACGCCGTTGGTGGGGTCGACCATGGACGCGAAGCCCATGCCCATCTGGATCGAGATGATTTGCCCGGCCACCACGAAAGCCTGGAAAAACAGGGTCAGGGAAAACCCGAGCATGGCGCCGATCAGGATCTGTTCGGCGATCAACAGCAAGGCGCTGAGGTCCAGCGCGTTGACCGGCGGCATCGGTGGCAGGCCCGGCACAATCACCACGGTGATCGCCACGGCAAAGTACAAACGCACGCGACGCGGAACCAGGGTGGTGCCGAACACCGGCATGGCCATCAACATCGCCGTGACGCGGAACAACGGCAGGATAAACGAGGCCACCCAGGTGCTGATCTGAGTGTCGGTCAACGCCAGCAAGGACTGCATCGGCTCAGCCGATCAACTGCGGAATACTGCCGTACAACTGCAGGATGTATTCCATGAAGGTTTGCACCAGCCAAGGGCCGGCGACGATCAGGGTCACCAGCATCACCAGCAGACGCGGCAGGAAGCTCAGGGTTTGTTCGTTGATCTGGGTGGCCGCCTGGAACATCGCCACCAGCAGGCCGACCAACAGGCTCGGCACCACCAGCACGGCGACCATCAGGGTGGTCAGCCACAGCGCTTCTCGGAACAGGTCGACGGCGACTTCTGGGGTCATGGCCCTATATCCCTCCGAAACTGCCGGCCAGGGTGCCAATAATCAGCGCCCAACCGTCCACCAGCACAAACAGCATGATCTTGAACGGCAACGAGATGATCAACGGCGACAGCATCATCATACCCATGGCCATCAGCACGCTCGCCACCACCAGGTCGATGATCAAAAACGGGATAAAGATCATGAAGCCGATCTGGAACGCGGTCTTCAATTCGGAGGTGACGAACGCCGGCACCAGAATGGTCAACGGTGCCTGGTCCGGAGTGGCGATGTCGGTACGCTTGGACAGGCGCATGAACAGTTCAAGGTCGCTGGAGCGGGTTTGCGACAACATGAAGTCTTTGATCGGGCCCTGGGCTTTGTCGATGGCGTCCTGGGCGTTGAGTTTTTCCGCGAGGTAAGGTTGCAGGGCTTGCTGGTTCACCTTGTCGAACACCGGCGCCATGATGAACAGCGTCAGGAACAAGGCCATGCCGGTGAGGATCTGGTTCGACGGCGTCTGTTGCAGGCCCAGGGCCTGGCGCAGGATCGAGAACACGATGATGATCCGCGTAAAGCTGGTCATCAACATCACGAAGGCCGGGATAAAACTCAGCGCGGTCATGATCAGCAGGATCTGCAAACTGACCGAATATTCCTGCGCGCCGGCCGCGTTGGTGCCCAGGGTGATCGCCGGGATCGACAACGGGTCGGCGCCCAGGGCCAGCGGCGCGGCCAGCAACAGCATGAGCGTCAGCAAAACGCGCATTACTTCTTATCCTTCTGATCCTTGCCCAGCAACTCCATCAGGCGCTGGGCGAATTCTGGCGTGGCGGTCTCGGTCTTGGCCGCGTCCACCGGAGTCTTGAGTACATGCAGCGGGGTGATGCGTCCGGGGGTGATGCCAAGCAGGATCTGCTCCTCGCCGACTTGCACCAGCACCAGCCGATCACGCGGGCCGAGGGCGCGCGAACCGACCAGCTCGATCACCTGGCCATTGCCCGGGCCGATGCGCTGTACGCGGCGCATCAGCCAGGCCAGCACAAAGATCAAGCCGATCACCAGCAACAGGCCCAGCACCAGCTGCGTCAATTGCCCGCCGACGCTGCCGACCACCGGTGCCGAAGCCGCTTGCGCGACCGGCTCCACCGCCCGGGCGCTCAATGGCAGCGCCAGCAACAGTCCCGCCATCGAGTACTTCATCTCAGCGCAACTTCTTGATGCGTTCGCTCGGGCTGATCACGTCCGTCAGGCGGATGCCGAACTTCTCATTGACCACCACCACTTCGCCGTGGGCGATCAGCGTGCCGTTGACCAGCACGTCCAGTGGCTCACCGGCCAGGCGGTCCAACTCGATCACCGAGCCCTGGTTGAGTTGCAGCAAGTTGCGGATATTGATTTCGGTGCTGCCCACTTCCATGGAAATCGACACGGGGATGTCAAGAATCACATCCAGGTTCGGACCGTCGAGGGTCACCGGCTCGTTGTTCTTCGGCACGCTGCCAAATTCTTCCATCGGCAGGCGCTTGCCGGCAGGCGCAGTGGCTGCGTCGGCGGCCAGCAGTGCGTCGATGTCGTCCTGGCCGACATCGCCGGTTTCTTCCAGGGCCGCGGCCCACTCGTCAGCCAGGGCCTGGTCTTCGGCGGAAGTGTTTTCGTGTTCGGTAGCCATTACATGTCCTCGGCGCAGCAAACAATCATGAATTAGGGTTGAATCAGCGTCGGTTGATCGGCTCAACCACTTGCAACGCCAGGTTGCCTTTGTGGGAACCGAGCTTGACCTTGAACGACGGCACGCCATTGGCGCGCATGATCAGTTCTTCCGGCAGGTCGACAGGGATCACATCCCCGGGCTGCATGTGCAAAATATCGCGCAGGCGCAACTGCCGACGGGCCACGGTGGCGCTCAGGGGCACGTCGACATCCAGCAGGTCTTCGCGCAGGGCCTTGACCCAGCGCTCGTCCTGATCGTCGAGGTCGGACTGGAAACCGGCGTCGAGCATTTCGCGCACCGGCTCGATCATCGAGTACGGCATGGTCACGTGCAGGTCACCGCCACCGCCATCGAGTTCGATGTGGAAGGTCGACACCACAATCGCCTCGCTGGGGCCGACGATGTTGGCCATGGCCGGGTTCACTTCCGAATTGATGTACTCGAAATTGACTTCCATGATCGCCTGCCAGGCTTCCTTCAAGTCGATGAAGGCTTGCTCCAGCACCATGCGCACGACACGCAGTTCGGTGGGGGTGAATTCACGCCCTTCGATCTTGGCGTGACGGCCGTCGCCGCCGAAGAAGTTGTCCACCAGCTTGAACACCAGTTTGGCGTCGAGGATGAACAGCGCGGTGCCGCGCAGCGGCTTGATCTTGACCAGGTTGAGGCTGGTGGGCACGTACAGCGAGTGCACGTATTCACCGAACTTCATCACCTGCACGCCGCCCACCGCCACGTCCGCCGAACGGCGCAGCATGTTGAACATGCTGATACGGGTGTAGCGGGCGAAACGTTCATTGATCATTTCCAGGGTCGGCATACGTCCACGGACGATGCGATCCTGGCTGGTCAGGTCATAACTTTTGACGCTGCCGGGTTCGGCAGCCATTTCGGTCTGTACCAGACCATCGTCCACGCCGTGCAACAGCGCGTCGATTTCATCCTGGGACAGCAGGTCTTGCACGGCCATGTCGTGATCCTACTGCAATACGAAGTTAGTGAAGAGCGCCTGCTCGACCACGACTTTGCCGAGTTCTTTCTGGGCCACTTCCTGCACGCTGGCAGTGACCTTCTGGCGTAGCATTTCCTGGCCGACCGGGGTGGCCAGGCTGTCGAAGGCCTGCCCGGAGAACAGCATCACCAGGTTGTTGCGGATCACCGGCATATGCACCTTGAGGGCATCCAGGTCCGCCTGGTTGCGCGCCAGCAAGGTAATGCTCACTTGCAGGTAGCGCTGGCGACCGTTGACGTTGTAATTGGCAACAAACGCCGGGAGCATCTGCTCGAAGATTGCCGGTTGCTTGACGTTGGTGGCGGCATCGGCGGCGGGTGCCGGCTTGCTTGCACTGCTGTGCATGATGTACCAGGTGCCGCCAATCGAGGCACCGATAGCCAAAAGCAGGCCCAGCACAATCAACAGGATCAGCTTGAGCTTGCCTTTGCCTGCTGCGGGGGGAGTTGCTGCGTCGTCGCTCTTCGCCATGCCAATAATCCGTCACTATTCGGGAATTCATAGATCTACGGGAAGGCAAGAGCAAGTGTTATGCCAGAGTTGTCTGGCGCGAAGGCAACCCAAATCAAATGTGGGAGCTGGCTTGCCTGCGATGGCGGTGGGTCAGTTCACATATGTGTCACTGATACACCGCCATCGCAGGCAAGCCAGCTCCCACACTGACCGGGTTTGGACAGGAAGTCAGGCGTAGTAGTCGACCGCGCTGGAGCCGATCACGCTCTGGCTCACGGGCCCCGCCACTTCGGCCAAGTCCACAGGGCCACCAGCGTCGCCGCTGTCAGCACGCCTGCCGCTGCCGCTCACCCCCCGCGCCTGGCCCTGCTGTTGCTGCTGGTCCTGCCCACGGGACTGGTCGGACACATTCACATCCACCTGCCCCATCCCCTGCTGGGCAAACATCTCACGCAAGCGGCCAGACTGGCTTTCCAGCGCTTCACGCACCACCGCATGGCCGCTCATGAAATTGACCTGGGCCTGCTGGTCCGCCGTCATGTTGACCTTGATATCCAGACGTCCCAGCTCAGCCGGCTGCAACTGGATCTCGGCCGACTTGAGGTTGGCGCTGGAGAGGTACATCACGCGGTTGACGACCTCTTCGGTCCAGCCGCTCTGGTGCATGGCCAGCGGTGCATTGGCAACCGGCGGCAAGGCGTTGGCGGTTTTGGGCGTGGCGGCCTGGGTCAGCGCGGCGAGGCGGTTGGCGAAATCGTCCACGCGGGTGTCGCTGCTGGCGTTCTTGAGGTCCTTGAGGCCGTCATCGATCAACGCGCCAAACGCCTTGTCGCCACCCTGGTCGGTGCTGTCCTTGGTGGCTTGCTGGTCGACCATCGTGGCCAGGCCAGCGGCAAAGCTCTGCGCGGCGGTCGGTTGATCCGTAGGGGCGGCTGCGCTTTTCTGCGGCGTCTGGCTGCTGGCCGACACATGACCGCCCTGCTCCATCGCCAGGCGTACGGCCGGCATCGCATCCAGGGGATCAGCCTGCGGGTCGAAGGCCTCCTCGACCACAGCGACCACCGGCTGGGCCTTGGCGTCCTCGTCAACCGCCGACACTTGTACAGGCACCGCCACCGGCGTCGCGGCGGCGATTACCGCAGGGTCGACAACAGGGTCTACCGCAGGTGACTGCGCCAGAACTGGATCGCTGGGTTTATCGCCCTCGGTGCCGGCGCTGTCATCGGGCTTGGCCGACGGCTTGGCAGGCAAGGGATTGCCGCTATCGGCAACCGCCGGCTTGCTGGCGGCAGGCTTGTCGCTGCCGGCAGCCGGTTTGGCGCCGGTATCGGAAGGCTTGTCACGCGTGACCTTATTGGGGGTGTCGTCGCCCTTCAGCGTCGGCTTGGCGCCCTGGTTGGCAAACACTTGAGCAAAGCCTGCGCCCTTGTCTCGCGGGGCCGCAACCGCTACCGGCGGGTTAGCGGCAGGCGCTGACGGCTTGGCCGCAGGGGCAGCCTGAAGGAGCGAATTGGGGGCGACTGGCATGGGTAAGGTTCTCCACTGCATGGGGTCGGGGATGCAGTCTGTGGAGATAGAGCAAGAGTCGGGCCAGGTTTAGCGCGATGATTCAGAAACTGAACGTTGGCGCTCCGACTCATACAGCGGCCGGACCAACGCGAACTCATGATCGATCTGGTCAACCAATTCGCCCAGATCCGATGATGGCTTGACGGACTCAGCCTCCAGGCGCTGACACAGCTGCGCCAGCCGCACCGCCCCAAGGTTGCCACTGCTGCCTTTGAAACTGTGCGCAATCTGTCCCAATGCCTTGGCATCGTCGCGCGCGTCGCGCAGCGCTTTGATGCGCTTTTGCGAGTCATCGAGGAAGGTGTCGAGCAGTTTGGGATACTCACCCTCCATGACGTCCTGCAAACCCGACAACACGTCGGGGTCCAGATGAATCTCAGCCACTTGCTCGCTCCTTGATCAAGAATCAGCGGATTATGCCAGAGCTTCCCAGCAAAACTCCACGCAGACACGGCGCCCGCCCTCGGACCAGCGTACAGCGCTGCTCAGTTGACGCACCAGGTTCAGCCCTCGGCCAGACAGACGGTCAACTTCCAAGGGCCGCGCCAGCTCCTGTTCGACATCAAAACCCGGCCCGCTGTCTTCAATGCACAGGGTCATCTTGCCGCCCTTGTCGGTCGGTACCACCTGCACATGCACGCGCACGTAGCCACTGCTCAGCTGCGCCAGACGCTCATTGCGCTGATGATAATACTGCGCAAACCCTTGCGCATCGCGCTTGAGCCGTGAGTCCAGGCCCAGCACACCATGTTCCAGGGCATTGGAATACAACTCCACCATCACGCTGTAGAGCGCGCCGCTCTGCTCGCGCAACCCATGGATCTCCAGCAGCAGTTGCAGCAGGTACGGCAGCGGGTTGTAGCGCTGCAGCGTCTGGGCGCGAAACTCGAAACCCACCGACCAATCCAGCGGGCACGACTGGCCGCTGTCGGCATACATCGGCTCGGCCACTCGCAGCGCCTGGCCGGACAGCAGGGTGATCTCGACCATGCTGACGTCATCGCGCGCCAGCCCCCGAAATGCAGCCAGGGCGTGCTCGATATCCTCAAACAGGCGGTCAGGCTCGCGGTTGGCAGCGAACACCTGTTGCAACCGCTCGGCGCCGAACAGTTGATCATTGGCGTCAGCCGTATCCAGCACGCCATCGGAGAGCAGGAACACCCGATCGCCCAAGGCCATGGGCCAGACCTCGGTGCTGTCATCGAAGCTTTCCGCCGATAGCACGCCCAGGGGCAGATGCCGCGACATCAGCGGCGTGCGCTTGCCAGTGGCGACTTCATGCACATAGCCTTCGGGCATACCGCCGTTCCACACCTCGACCGCACGCCGCTGGGCGCTCAGGCACAACAAGGTGGCGCAACAGAACATGTCCACCGGCAGGATGCGCTTGAGCTTGGCGTTCATCTCCCGCAAGGTCTGCGTAAGGCCGTAGCCCTTGGCGGTCATGCCGTAGAACACTTCGGCCAACGGCATGGCGCCAATGGCGGCCGGCAAGCCATGGCCGGTGAAATCGCCGAGCAGCACGTGCATGTCACCGGACGGCGTGTAGGCCGCCAGCAGCAAATCACCGTTGAACAAGGCATAGGGCGATTGCAGGTAGCGGATATTGGGTGCGGCATTGATACAGCCGGAGTGGGCAACCTTGTCGAACACCGCCTTGGCTGCCCGCTGCTCATGCATCAGGTGCTCGTGGTGCCTGGCGATCAGGTCGCGTTGTTGCAAGACCGTGGCCTGCAGGCGGCGCAGGCGATCCATGGCGTTGATCTTCGCTGCCAATATCAGGGGGTTGTAAGGTTTGGGCAAGAAGTCGTCGCCGCCGGCATCCAGGCATTGGGCCAGCGCTTCGCTTTCGCGCAGGGAGGTGAGGAAGATGATCGGCACCAGCGCCTCCCCCGCCAACTGCTTGATCTGCCGGGCGGCTTCAAAGCCGTCCATCACCGGCATCAGCGCATCCATCAGCACCAGTTGCGGGCGCTCATGACGGAAGATCTCCACCGCCTCGGCACCGTTGCTGGCAGTCAGCACCTGATGGCCCTGGCGACGGATGATGGTCGACAGCAACAGCCGATCGGCGGCGCTGTCTTCGGCGATCAGGATAGTCAGCGCCTCAAGGACCGGGGCCAAGGCGCTCAACTGATATCGAACAGTTTGTCGAAGTTGGAAATGGCGAGGATCTTGCGCACGTCGGGGTTGCTGTTCGTCACACGGACCTCGGCGTCATCACCGCCAGCATGATCACGTAGCAACAGGAGCATACCCAGGGCTGAACTGTCCATGTAGGTGGCCTCCTTGAGATCGACAATATAGGTCTCGGGCACCTTGTAGAAACGCTCATAGGCGTCCCGAAACGCCTGGTGGCTGCCGAAATCGAACCGGCCCTTGATTGCGATCGTCAACTTCTTCCCATCCAGGGATACATCGGACTCGATTGACATGTGACTGCTTCCTTGTCATTGGCACTGTGCAACAAGGTTTAGCAGGCGAACCGGATCTGAGCAACACATCTATCCTGCGTCGTTAGTTAGAATTGTTCCTGGCGGGGCAGGCGTTGGGACAATTCATCAAGCAGCTTTTGCTCGCGCTTATCTTCAATCGCCCGCGCTTCGTCGATATAGCGCTGCACCAGCTTGCGCAAACCTTCCACGCGGGCAAACGCCTGCTGCCAGCTTTCCCGGGCTTTATCGAGGTTGTTCTGGTGCCAGGCCAGGCTCTGGCGCTGTTGGCCGACGGCTGTTTCAAGCTGATTGAGAAAGCCCTGATACCCCATCAACCACTGGCCCGACACGCCCTTGCTGCCGCGCTCGATCCACTGTTGTTGGTACTCCAGGCGAAAGCGCTCCAGGTCGCCCAGCTTGCTCTCTGCCAGGCGCACCTGGCCTTGAAAGTAACCCAGGCGTTGCACGGCGGTTTTCTCGGCCTTTTCGGCCATTTCCACCACCGGGGCCAGGCGCGCGGCGCGGCTGTTGGCCATGGCTTAACCGCCTGGCGCGGGGGCGAAGATGGACTGCAGATGCGCTTCGCTTTCGCCCATGCTGATCTTGTCGTTGAGGCCCTGGCGCAGGTAGTTCACCAGCTGTGGTTGCAAGGCAATGGCCAGGTCGGTGTCGCGATCGCCGCCGGCCACATAGGCGCCGACGCTGATCAGGTCGCGGCTCTGCTGGTAACGCGACCACAGTTGCTTGAACTGCTGCGCACGGGCCATATGCTCAGGGGTGACCACCGCCGGCATCACCCGGCTGATGGACGCTTCGATGTCGATGGCCGGGTAGTGCCCTTCTTCTGCCAGGCGTCGCGACAGCACAATGTGGCCGTCGAGCACGCCCCGCGCCGAGTCGGCAATCGGATCTTGCTGGTCGTCGCCTTCGGACAACACGGTATAAAACGCAGTGATCGAGCCACCGCCGGCCTCGGCATTACCGGCGCGCTCCACCAGCTTGGGCAGTTTGGCGAAGACCGACGGCGGATAGCCTTTGGTGGCCGGCGGCTCACCAATGGCCAAGGCGATTTCCCGCTGGGCCTGGGCGAAACGCGTGAGCGAATCCATCAGCAGCAGCACATTCTTGCCCTTGTCTCGGAAATACTCGGCGATGCGTGTGCAGTACATGGCTGCGCGCAGGCGCATCAGTGGCGCATCATCCGCAGGCGAGGCCACCACCACCGAGCGCTTGAGCCCTTCTTCACCGAGGCTGTGCTCGATGAATTCCTTGACCTCACGGCCCCGCTCACCGATCAGCCCGACCACGATGATGTCGGCCTCGGTAAAGCGCGTCATCATGCCCAGCAACACCGACTTACCCACGCCGGTACCGGCGAACAGGCCCAGGCGCTGGCCGCGTCCGACCGTCAATAAACCGTTGATGCTGCGAATGCCCACGTCCAGCGGCACGCTGATGGGGTTGCGGTTGAGCGGGTTGATGGTGGGGCCGTCCATCGGCACCCAGTCTTCGGCCTTCATGCCGCCCTTGCCATCCAGCGCACGCCCGGCGCCGTCGAGTACGCGGCCGAGCATACTCATGCCCATGGGCAGGCGGCCAGTGTCGGCCAGCGGTACCACGCGAGCACCCGGGGCGATACCGGCCAGGCTGCCCACCGGCATCAGGAAAATCTTGCTGCCGGAAAAACCCATCACTTCGGCTTCGACCTGCACCGGGTGGTAGCTGTCGTCATTGATCACCAGGCAGCGGCTGCCCATGGCAGCGCGCAAGCCCTCGGCTTCAAGGGTCAGGCCGACCATGCGCAACAAGCGCCCTTCAAGGATAGGCTGGCCGGGCAACTCGGTCACCTCGGCGTAGCTGCTCAGGCGCTTGGCGAAGCTGGTGCGATCAAGGCGCATCGGGGGCGTCCAGGTCAACGCTCACATCAGGCGCTGCCGGATGCAGAGCTTGCTCATGCAGTTGATCCAACAATTTGGCCATGATCTGGCTGATGCGGGTTTCCACCGTGGCATCGATGCGGCTGTGTTCGGTTTCGACACGGCAACCACCGGGCAACAACGCCGCATCCTCGACGATGCGCCAGGTTTCTTCATGGCGCTCGCGCAGGGCTTTGACCTGCTCGAAATCCTGCGGGTTGATGTACAACCGCACATTGCCGACACCCAGGGGCAGCAGCTTGAGGGCTTCGCGCATCACGCTTTCGATCTGGCTGGAGTCCAGCACCAGCTCACGTTGGATCACCTGGCGGGCAATGTGCTGCACCAGGCCGACCATGGACTTTTCCAACTGCGTGTCCTGTTCGGCAATCGGGTCGAACAGGTTGCCCATCAGGCGTTCCAGGCTGGCCAGCTGGGTGCCCAGCGCTGCCTCGGCTTCCTGGCGGACCTTGAGAGTGGTGCTGCGAAAACCGTCTTTCTCACCCGCCGCAAAGCCTTCGTTGTAGGCTTCCTGGCGAATGGCTTCAAGCTCTTCGAGGGTCAGTGGCTGGACTTCATCCAGCGGCACTTCTTCCATTTCCACCGGAAGCTCTTCGACCGGCTCAGGCTCGGGCTCCGGCACATGGGGGTCGAAGCTGGGCAACGACCAGATGTCGAACCCGCCGACATCCCGCGCGCGAATCAGATCGCTGGGCGTCTCATCTTTGTTCGACATGCAAGGCGCCTTAGATCATTTCTTCGCCGCCCTTCCCGCCGAGAACGATTTCTCCGGCTTCGGCCATACGGCGGGCAATGGTGAGGATTTCCTTCTGCGCGGTTTCCACATCGCTGACGCGCACCGGGCCCTTGGCTTCCAGGTCGTCGCGCAACAGCTCGGATGCACGCTTGGACATGTTCTTGAAGATTTTCTCTTTGACGTTTTCGTCCGAGCCCTTGAGGGCCAGCACCAACACGTCGGAGGAGACTTCGCGCAACAGCGCCTGGATGCCACGGTCGTCGACATCGGCAAGGTTGTTGAAGACGAACATCAGGTCTTCGATCTGGCCGGACAGGGTGTCGTCGATCTCGCGGATCGAGTCCATCAACTGGCCTTCGACCGAGCTGTCGAGGAAGTTCATGATGTCGGCCGCGCGCTTGATGCCACCCAGGGTGGTGCGCGAGGCATTCGAGTTGCCGGAGAACTGCTTCTCCAGAATCGTGTTGAGTTCCTTGAGGGCCGCCGGTTGTACGGTGTTCAGCGATGACACGCGCAGGATGATGTCCAGGCGCACTTTGTGGTCGAAGTGGCCGAGCACTTCACCGGCCTGGTCCGGGTCCAGGTAGGCCACCACGATCGCCTGGATCTGCGGGTGCTCGTAGCGGATCACGTCGGCGACCGCACGGGGTTCCATCCACTTGAGGCTGTCCAGGCCACTGGTGTTGCCGCCCAGCAGGATGCGGTCGATCAGGCCGTTGGCCTTGTCTTCGCCCAGCGCCGAGGTGAGCATCTTGCGAATGTAGCTGTCGGAACCGACGCCCAGGCTGGTCTGGTCGCCGACGATCTCGACGAACTCGCTCATCACCTGCTCGACTTGCTCGCGGTGCACATTGCGCATCTGCGCCATCGCCACGCCGACACGCTGGACCTCTTTGGGGCCCATGTGGCGCAGCACTTGGGCAGCGTCGGTTTCACCCAGGGACAGCAGCAACACGGCGGCTTTGTCGACCCGGGAGAGCTTGGCCACAGCGGCTCGATCATTCATCAGCGTTAATCCACTCTTTCACGACCTGGGCCACACGGCCCGGGTCTTCTGCCACCAGACTCTTGATTGCGTTCAACTGAGCGTCATAGCCTTCGCTAGGGCTTGGCAACAGGATACTTTGCGGGCCGCCAAGGCTGACGCGGTCGTTGGCCAGTTCGCCATCCAGGCCGCCCATGCCACCCAACTCGACGTCGCCACCTGCGAGCGCAAGCTGTTTCTTGCCGCCGCCGGTGATGTTGTTGAGCACCGGGCGCAACACGCCAAATACCAGCACCAGGATGAACAACACCCCCAGCACTTGCTTGACGATGTCCCAGAACCACGGCTGGGTGTAGAACGCAGGGTCGCTGATCACTTCAGCGCGCTCGGCGGAGAACGGCATGTTGATCACGCTGACGCTGTCGCCACGGCTGGCGTCGAAACCGACGGCGTCCTGTACCAGGCGGGTGAAGCGCGCCAATTCGTCGGCGGTCCAGGGCGCGCGGGTCACGGCGCCATCGGCTGGGTTGACCTTGACCTGGTCATCGACCACCACCGACACCGACAGGCGATTGATCTTGCCCTGTTGCTGTTTGGTATGGCTGATAGAGCGATCGAGTTCGAAGTTCTTGGTGGACTGGTTACGCTTGTCCGCCGGGTACGGTGCAAGCATCGGCTGGCCGGTGGCCGGGTCCATGATCTGCTGGCCGTTGGCATCCAGCAATGGCTGGCCAGGCTGGATCGCGCCAGCGGTGGCAGCGGCGCCACCGGTGGTCTGCGGTGCCGAGGCGGCCGACGGTGGTTGGTTGCTCAAGGCCCCCGGCACACCTTGCGGGCCATTGGCGGCGGTGCGCTGCTCGCTGGTGGACTGCTCGCTGCGCAGCGCCGGCTGGTCAGGGTTGAACTGCTCGGAGGTCGATTCGACAGCGCTGAAGTCCACGTCGGCGGACACTTCAGCCTTGTAGCGGTCGTTACCCAGCACCGGTTGCAGAATGTTGTGCACGCGCTGGGTGAGCATGCTTTCCATGCGGCGGCTGTAGTCGAATTGCTTGCCGGCCTGGGTCAGCGCGGAGTTTTCGGCCATGTCGGAGAGCAGGTTGCCCTTCTGGTCAACCACCGTGATTTGCGACTTGCTCAATTCGGGAACGCTGGTGGCCACCAGGTTGACGATCGCCAGCACCTGGCCAGGCTCCAGGGAGCGGCCGGCAAACAGTTCGACCAGTACCGAAGCGCTGGGCTTGCGTTCGTCACGCACGAACACCGAGCTTTTCGGAATCGCCAGGTGCACACGGGCAGCCTTGACGTTATTCAGGCTGGAGATGGTGCGCGCCAGTTCGCCTTCCAGGCCACGGCGATAACGGGTGGCTTCCATGAACTGGCTGGTGCCCAGGCCCTGGTCCTTGTCGAGAATCTCGAAACCGATATTGCTGTCGGACGGCGCAACGCCAGCGGCGGCCAGTTTCATCCGTGCGCGGGCCACGTCATCAGACTTGACCAGCAAGGCGCCGGAGTTGGGCTCCACGGTGTAAGCGATGTCGGCAGCGGCGAGGGTTTCCATGATCTGCTTGGAATCCATGCCCGACAGGCTGCCGTACAGTGGGCGGTAATCGGGTTGTTGCGACCACAACACCACGGCAAAACCAATCGCCACGCTGGCCGCCAGGCCAACCATCAGGCCTACCTGACGCAGCATGGTCATTTGCGAGAGGTTTTCCAGGAACGACAGGCCAAACAACGGCGGCTTGCCGTCTGCCTTGGCGGGGAGGTTGTCGGAGAGTGCTTCTGCCATGACTTAAATCTCGTCCTTAAACCGGCATCTGCATGATGTCTTGATAAGCCTGAACCAGCTTGTTACGCACTTGAGTCAAGGCCTGGAAGGACACACTGGCCTTTTGCGAGGCGACCATCACATCGGTGAGGTCCACGCCGCTTTTACCGATCTCGAACGCAGTGGCCAACTGGCTGGACGCCTGCTGGGTATCACTGACTTTATTGATTGCCTGACCGAGCATGTCGGCAAAACTGCTTTGGCCCAATTCCGGCGCTGGCGCGACGGATTTCGGTTGAGCCATGGCATCCATTTGCATGGCGCGCATATCCAACATCAACCGATTGAACTCAATACCCTGGCTCATGACCTTCTCTCTCCGACGACCCGCAATTTTTTGACACTACGCAGCGGTTACTAGGGGTGGTAGCAACAAGGGTGCCAGCTCTGGAGCAACTCGTAAGAAAAGGCGACAAAGCTTGTAGAACTTGTTACCGGTCATGTGGCGAAAAGATAAGCTTCCACATCCATACCAGCATCGCGCATCTGCGCCAGCTTGTAGCGCAAGGTGCGCGGGCTGATGCCCAGGCGCTCGGCCGCTTCTTTGCGGCGGCCACGCTCAGCGCGCAGGGTGTCGATGATCATCTGGAATTCGCGACGACGCAGGTCATCACCCAGGGCGCCAGCTGATTCAACCTCGGCGACCACTGGAGCCGGGGCCAGGCTCGGCAACGGCGCAGCACCATTGCCCATGGCCAGGCAGAAATCCTGCGGCTGGATCAACCCGCCCTGCTGCAAAATCAGCGCACGCTGGATGGCATTGTCCAGCTCGCGCACGTTGCCCGGCCACGGATAGCTGACCAGGCACGCCTGAGCCTGCGGCGATAACCGCGCCTGGGCATGCTTCATTTTTTTGACGTGGTTGTTCAGCAGGCGCTCGGCCAACGGAATGATATCCGCCGGGCGCTCGCGCAACGGGCGCCAGGCCAGGGGGAACACCGAGAGCCGGTAGAACAGGTCTTCCCGGAAGCGCCCCGCCGCCACTTCGCCGGCCAGGTCGCGGTTGGTGGTGGCAACCACGCGGATATCCAGCTGGATCGGCTTGCGTGCCCCCACGCGCTCCACTTCACGCTCCTGCAACACACGCAGCAACTTGGCTTGCAGGCCCAGGGGCATTTCCGAGATTTCGTCGAGCAGGATGGTACCGCCGTCGGCCTGTTCGAACTTGCCGGCCTGGGCCGCGATGGCGCCGGTGAACGAGCCCTTTTCATGGCCGAACAACGTGGCTTCGAGCATGTTGTCGGGGATCGCCGCACAGTTGATCGCAATGAACGGTTGCTGGGCACGGCTGGACTGCTGGTGGATGTAGCGTGCCAACACTTCTTTACCGGTGCCGGATTCGCCGGAAATCAGCACAGTGGAATCACTGCGCGCCACCCGCGCTGCCAGTTCCAGCAATTGCGCGCTGGCCGGTTCAAAGGCTATCGGGCCGTCGCCCTCGCCCGCCGACATCACGCCCAGGGCATGTCGGGCGACCAGCTCGATCAGCGCCTTGGGCTCGAACGGTTTGACCAGGTAATCCGCCGCGCCCTGGCGCATGGCGTCCACCGCCCGCTCCACGGCGCCATGAGCAGTCATCAGCAGCACCGGCAGCTGCGGCTGGCGCGCACGCAGCAGGCCGAGCAACTGGTGGCCGTCCATGCCGGGCATGTTCACATCGCTGACCACCAGGCTGAAGGCTTCCTGCTCGACCGCCGCCAAGGCCTCCTCGGCAGAGCCGACCGCACGGTAGTCATGGCCCGCCAACAGCAGCGTGTCAGCCAATGCTTCACGCAGGGCGCGATCGTCTTCCACCAATAAAACCTTGATAGCCATAATCCTTTTACTCCGCGCTCGCCGCGCTGGAAAACAGCGGCAAGGTCATCAATGCACAGGTGCCGCGCCCCAAGCGGGAGCGCAACTGCAATTCTCCCTGATGGGCGCGTGCCACTGCCTTGACCACGGTCAGGCCCAGGCCAGTGCCGTTGGTCTTGGTGGTAAAAAACGGCTCGCCCAGGCGTTGCAGCACCTGGGGGTCGATGCCGCTGCCGCTGTCGCTGATACACAGGCGCAGGGTTTGTTCGCGGGCGTAGAGGTGCACTTTGAGGCGTGCATCCGGGCCGCTGGCCTGGGTGGCGTTTTCGATCAGGTTGAGCAAGGCGCCGACCAGGGTGTCGCGGTTGCACAGCAACTCGCCCTGGTGGCTGTCACATTGCCAACGCAGGTTGGCGCCCTGTACATGGGTCGCCGCCGCTGCTTGCAAGGCCTGCATCAACCCGGCAGGCGTGACACGGTCGGTCAGCGGCAATTCGCCGCGGGCAAACACCAGCATGTCGCGCACCTGGTGCTCCAATTCATGCAAGCGCTCCTTGAGGCGCCCGGCAAATCGTTGCTGAGTAGCTACAGGCAATTGCTCATCAGTCAAATGACTGGCGTAGATCAACGCCGCCGACAAGGGGGTGCGGATCTGATGCGCCAACGAGGCGACCATCCTGCCCAACGACGACAGCCGCTCATGACGGGCCAACTGGTCTTGCAGGTGACGGGTTTGCGTCAGGTCATTGAGCAGCACCAATTGGCCCGGCTCGGCGTCCAGGGAGCGAGTGGCGATAGACAGGCGACGCCCGTCCTTGAGGGAGACTTCGTGGCCGTCGTCTTCTCGCGGCGCAAAGCAGCGGGTGATGACATGGCGCCACAGCTCGCCTTCCAGCGGCAGGCCCAGCAGGTCGCAGGCCGCCGGGTTGGCTTCGCGCACACGGCCCTGGTCGTCGATGACGATCACGCCACCGGGCAACAGGTCCAGAAGATTTTGCAGACGGTTGGCCAGGCGTTCTTTTTCCGCCAGCTCCTGCATGCGCTGGGCACTGACCACCGCCAGCTCGCCTTTAAGCTCGGACACCCGCGCCTCAAGCAGACTGTAGGAGTCAGTCAGTTGGCTCGACATCTGGTTGAACTGCGAGAACGCTTGTTCCAGGCCCTGGCGGGTCGGCGGTTCTACAGGCGAAACCAGCCCCTGGATGGCAGGGGCCGAAGATAGTTGGGCGGCGTGGGGCATGATGCTCTCTCGCTTGGCTGACCGTCAGTTAAACGGAACGTTGCGAGGGCTGTAGCAATACCCGTGCCGAAAAAAATCTACCTATAAATCAGCTAGTTGAAAAACAGGCGTCAATCATCCGCCTGTTCATCACCTTCTTTGCGGCTCATACCGTACTTGCGCATCTTCTCCACCAGGGTGGTACGGCGGATGCGCAGACGCTCGGCGGCGCGGGCAACGATGCCATGCGCGTCGTCCAGAGCCTGCTGGATCAACCCTTGTTCCAGGTTGCCGAGGTAGTCCTTGAGGTCAAGACCTTCGGGCGGCAGCATGGCGGTGGCACCGAAGTCCGGGGCATGACCGTTAATGGCCACGCGCTCTTCCATGTCACTGCGCAGGCTGTCCATCTGCTCGTCTTCATCGTCGACGTAGCGAAATTTCTTCGGCAGCTCGACCACGCCGATCACCCCGTACGGATGCATGATCGCCATGCGTTCCACCAGGTTCGCCAGCTCGCGCACGTTGCCCGGCCAGCCGTGACGGCACAGCGACATGATCGCGGCAGAGTTGAAACGAATGGAGCCGCGCTTTTCGTGCTCCATGCGCGAGATCAGCTCGTTCATCAGCAACGGAATGTCTTCCACGCGCTCGCGCAGCGGGGCCATCTCGATGGGGAATACGTTGAGGCGGTAGTACAGGTCTTCGCGGAAGCTGCCAACCTCGATCATGCTTTCGAGGTTCTTGTGGGTGGCGGCAATGATGCGCACGTCCACGCTCTGGGTCTTGTTGCTGCCCACGCGCTCGAAGGTGCGCTCCTGCAACACACGCAGCAACTTGACCTGCATCGGCAGCGGCATGTCGCCGATTTCGTCAAGGAACAGCGTGCCGCCATTGGCCAGCTCGAAACGCCCGGCACGACTGGTGATCGCCCCGGTAAAGGCGCCCTTCTCGTGGCCGAACAGTTCGCTTTCCAGCAGCTCTGCCGGGATCGCCCCGCAGTTGACCGGCACAAAAGGCCCGTCGCGACGCTTGGAGTGATAGTGCAGGTTGCGTGCGACCACTTCCTTGCCGGTGCCCGACTCGCCGAGGATCAGCACACTGGCGTCGGTGTCGGCCACTTGCTGCATCATCTGGCGCACGTGCTGGATCGCACGGCTGGTGCCGACGAGGCTGCGAAACAGGTTGGGTTCACGGTGACGGCCGCGCTCGCGGGCCTGGTCGTACATCTCGCGATAGACCTGGGCGCGGTGCAGCGAATCGAGCAATTTGCTGTAGCTGGGCGGCATTTCCAGGGTGGAAAGCACGCGGCGGCGCTGGTCTTCCGGCAGGTCCACAGAAGAAATATCGCCCATCAGCAACACCGGAAGGAACTCATCCCAGGTTGACAGTGTCTTTAACAGGCCCAGAACTGCGCCAGGAGCGTTTACCGTCCCGATCAACACACAGATGACTTCACGGCTCGACGCCAACGAGCTGACCGCCTGCTGCCAATCGTGGCTGGCGCAGGGTAAATTTTCTTCACCGAGAAAATTTAAAATCACCGCTAAATCGCGGCGGCGGACGCTATCGTCATCGATCAGCAGAATTTTGGTTTCACGCCACATGCAATAGCAACTTCCCTAGTAAAACTTCCTGCCCCGGAATGAGGGCAATCAAGACGCCTGTAAGATTTGTTACCTACTAGACGTCTGAAATCTGAAAACAGCACTAGTTAAGTCAAAAATGCTGGCACAGTCAAATATATGACGCGCCGTGCGGATTAACTGCGCCCGTTCAACCGAAGAGATGGTAAACCTTTGACGCATTTTTCGCTTGGTTGATCTGCGACATCTCTTCGAAAATCGCCTGGCGCTCGCCGGTCGTCACCTCCAGCAACTGCTGGTACACCACCAACAAACTTTCCAGCTTCTCGCGCAACGCGCCCTCGTCTACCGGTGCCTGACTGAGCACCTCATCAATCACCGCGCGGCAACCCAGGTCCAACTCGCCCACGGCTTCCCAATTGCGCTCGGCCAGCGCGCCGAGAAGGGCTTCGCGGGTTTCGTCGATGCGTTGCAGTGCATGGCTCATGATGTGTCCCTCAAGGCGATCGGCCTTATTGTGGAGCGATGGCATCCCAGCCTTCTTTGACAGTTATCAGCAAGCGGGCAACTTCATCGATAATTTCCGGATCATTGCTGGCGTTTGCTTTCAGAAGGCGCACGTTCATGTAGTCGTACAACGCAGCCAGACGCTGAATGGTGGCAGGGTCCTCGGCCTTTGTTTCATCCAAGCCCTGACGCAATCCGGTGATAATGTCGATGGCCTTGGTGAGCAACAAACCTTTTTGCGGAATATCCCCACGCGCCATTGCACCCTTGGCTTGGGCCATGCGCTCAAGCCCACCTTCCATCAGCATCTGAATAAGACGATGAGGGCTGGCCTCGGATACTTGAGCGTGGGAATTGACCTTCTGGTATTGGCGAAGGGCTCTCATAGGGTTCATGTTGCTACCTCAAAACAGGCCACGGGCGAATAGGGTTGCTCTATCCAGTCTTTCGACTGCACCGGCGAAAACTTTAATCCAGAACCCAAGCCAGGGGGCGCAGAGCGCGCCCCACTTTCAATCAGTTCGACTTAGGATTATTCAAAGCATTGAGCGTGGTCATGATGCTGGAGCTGGTGTTGTTGAGCTGTGCAATCATGGTATCCATTGCCGTGTACTTAGCAGTGAGAGATGTCTGCAGAGCCTCCATCCGGCGATCCAACGCACTTTGCTCAGTGGTCAGTTCAGTCAATTTGTTGTTCAGGTCCGTGGCACGAGTGGCCAACGTACCAGTGGTACCGACGTAGGCTGAAGTCGCACTGTTCATGCGGCTGATCAAGCCTTTGTCACCGGTGAACATCTTGGCGATATCACCAGCTCCGGTGACCACAGCCTTGTCCCAGGTCTTGTCATCAAGGCTGAGCAGGCCAGTCTTCTGGTCGGTGGTGATCCCCATCTGGGCCAGGCTGCTGATGGTGCCCCCGCCCGAACCGTTGACCAACTCAGCACGTAAACTGTTTACCAGTTGGCGCATCGACGAGTCCCCAGTCAGGGCCGCCGCGGTAGTGGTAGAGGCATCACCAGTAGCCGTGACTTTGGTCTGAGCATTGATTGTGGTCATCAGCGCATTGTAGGCAGTGACAAATGATTGCACCGACGTTTTCAGAGTGTCCGTGCTGCTGCCAACGGTGATAGTCGTGGTAACCGGCTTGGTCGGGTCTTCAGTCAACAATTCCAGACTCACACCACTGATCGCCGAACTGATCTTGTTGGTGGTGGACTCCATCGCAACACCATCGATCGAGTAATTGGCGTTCTTCGGCACTTGGCCCGGATCATAACCGGTGGCCAGCTCCGAGTTACCACTGAGAGTAATCGCCGTGCCTTCACCGCTGTTGCTGGAACCGATAACCAGACGCGAGCCCTTTGAGTCACTCAGCACGTTGGCGCTGATGCCTTGCGCCGACAACTGGGTGTTGATGGAGTCCCGAACCTGCTGCAGAGTCGCACCACCGGGGATGGTTACATCGTAACTTTTACCCGATTGATTGATAGTAAGTATCTGATTGTCATCGGAGCTGTTCGCTTTGGCGGAGGTACCGCCTTCAAACACCTTGCTCGTCACTTTCGACGTCGTTGCCAAGTTGTTAACCACAAGGGTGTACTTGCCGCTGGATGCACCATCACCCAGGGTCACTTTAACGTTCTTCTCTTCTGAGCTGGTAGCCGCTAGACCGTTGAACGAGGAAATGTTGTTCAACTTGGTGATTGCCGTCCGGTAGGCTTCCAACGCAGTCTTCACCGTGCCAACAGCCGACAGTTTGACGGTCGCATCTTTCTGTTGATCGGTAATTTGGGTCTGCTTCGGCGCCCTTTCAGCACCTACCAGTGCCTTGACGATGGATTGCGTGTCGTAGCCCGAACCTGGGCCGGAAATCGTTGAACTTGCCATTTGCAATTCTCCTTGTCCTGCGGCTGCTGCTTTTTTGGCGCATTAACGCTCAGACAGTAATCAGAAACATGTTTCGTGCCAACTCACGCCTTGGTATCAAACAACAGGCTGCTAGCCTTGCTCAGATCCTGGGCCAGCTTCAGCGCAGTTTCCGAGGGAATCTGTCGGATCACTTCACCGCTATCGGTGGCGATCACTTTGACGACGACTCTATGGGTCGTGTCATCAATGGAGAAGTCCAGGTTGCGTTGGCTTGCCTGAACAAACTCACGAATATCGGTTACAGCTTGTTCCAATGCCGCACGCTTGGGTTCATCGGCAGGAGCTGATTCAGCCTGCGCCACAGGTTTGGCCACGCTAGCAGGCGTGCCAGTGGCCGGGGTTGCACCAGACGGGTAAGACGCGTTCAGCTTAATGCTCATGTCCATGTCATCACCTCATAACTGAAAAAACGAAAGGGTACGTAAACGCACCCTTCCGTTATTCAACCGTTACCGATGTTACTGAAGCAGCTTCAGTACAGCGGATGGCAGCTGGTTGGCCTGTGCCAGGATCGCAGTGGAAGCCTGTTGCAGGGTTTGTTGCTTGGTCAGCTCGGCAGCTTCGGCAGAGAAGTCAGCATCTTCTACGCGGCCTTTGGCAGCGCTGGAGTTCTGCGAAATGCTTTGCAGGTTAGCAGTGGTGCTGTCGAAGCGGTTTTGTACGGCACCCAGCTGCGAACGCTGGCTGTCGATCTGCTGCATCGCGCCGTCCAGGGCCTGGATAGCCTGTTGCGAGCTGGCCGCAGTCAGGATGCTCAGGTTGGAAACGGTGGTTTCCAGAGTAGTGGCTTTGCTTGAGCCAGCAGTCAGACCCAGTGCGGCCAGACCGGTACCTGCGCTACCGTCAGCGATAACGATGTCTTTCTTCGAGAACAGAGCCAGACTGCCGTCCGAGTTTTTGCTGGCAGTGGCACCGGTGCTTGCACTGTTAATCGAGGAAACGATCGCATCAGTGGTGTCACCTGCCTTGAACTTCACTTCAACGCCATTCAGGCTGATCGAAGTGTCAGCGGTCAGTTTGGCCTGGGAAGTACCAGCCGACAGACCCAGAGCAGACAGCGAACCAGCAGTCGTGTTGGACAGGGCTACATCAGCGCCGCCAGCGGACTTAACTTGGATACGGCCATCAGAACCGATAGTAGCGTCGCCACCAGCGCCTACAGCAGTTTTGATGCTGGTCAGCACAGTACTGATAGCTGCGTTTGCAGCCCAAGCCACGTCTTGGCCGTTGACCTTGATTGCACCAGCGGCGGCCAAAGTCGTAGCGCCAGTCGCAGGTGCTGCTGGAGTAGTCACGTTGCCAAGGCCAACCGGACCGCCGCCAGCAACAGTAATTGCAGAGTTGGAGCTGAGGGTCAGCTTGTTGCCAACATCATCCCACGAGGCTGTTACACCGGCATTAGCAGCGTTGATGGAAGTTACAACATCTGCACCCTTGTTACCCACCGCAAGCGCCACATCTTTACCGTTAATGGTCAAGGTAGAGGCTGCGGCAAGGCCGGTTGGATCAGCAGAGTTCAATGCTGCAGTCGCAGCACCAGTGGCTTTAGCACCCGAAAGAGAAGCACCGGTAGCGGTAGCGCTGATACCAGCCAAGGCCGCACCGTTAACGCTTGCCTCGCTGTAGCTACCTTTCAGAGCAGTAGCGCTGATGTCGGTCATACCGAACGAGATGGTTTCGTTAGCGTTGGCACCAATTTGGAAAGCAACGTTGTTGAACGAACCGTCCAGCAGGTTACGACCACCAAAGGTAGTGGTGTTGGCGATACGGGTCAGCTCACCCACTTTCGCGGTGAATTCTTGCTGCAGGGAAACACGGTCAGCGTCGCTTTTATCACCGTTGGCCGCTTGCAGAGCGAGTTCACGCAGACGCTGCAGGGTGTTGGTGGATTCTTGCATCGCGCCTTCAGCAGTCTGTGCGATCGAAGTACCGTTGGCGGCGTTGGCGATTGCAACGTTCAAGCCTTTAACCTGGTTGCCCAGACGGTTAGCGATCTGCATGCCGGCAGCGTCATCTTTGGCGCTGTTGATTTTCTTGCCGGTCGACAGACGGTTCATCGCAGTGCTCAGAGCGTCGGAAGCTTTGTTCAGGTTCTTCTGGACACCCAGGGAGGTGATGTTGGTGTTTACTGATAATGCCATGACGAAATCCTCGTGATTTGGATACTGCGGCTTCCGGCCCTGGCGACCGCCGGGTGTGGCCTAGAGAACCTACGTAATAGTTATCGTCGTGGTAGCCGGTTGCTTGAGGATTTTTTTGATTTTTTTTAGTAGCCCTGTGCCAGCCCTTGTATTTCAAGGCCTTATAGAGGCATGAAACGCCAGCAATCACGGGTTACTGGCGCCAAAACTTCGCCTTCAAGACATCCACCCTTGTAGGAGCGAGCTTGCTCGCGAAGAACGTTAACGATGACGCGGGCATTCAGGATGCACGCGGCGCTCTCAGGTTCTTCGCGAGCAAGCTCGCTCCTACAGAGGGCGCAAAAAAAAACGCCGATGATCGTGGGATCATCGGCGTTTTTTATGCAGCGGTTAAAGCATCACGGACGATAGAGAATCGCCGAGCCCCACGACAGGCCCACGCCAAAGCCGCTGATGGCCACGCGCTTCCAGGTGGCGTCCATCACGTGCTTCTCGAGCAGCAGCGGAATGCTCGACGACACGGTGTTGCCGGTCTCGACCATGTCCTTGATGAACTTGTCCACTGGCGCTTCTTCAAAGCGGCGCGCCACGGCGTCGACGATGGCCGCGCTGCCCTGGTGGATGCAGAACGCATCAATGTCATCGGCCTTGAGGTCCGATTCATTGAGCAGCTCGTGCAAGTGCGCCGGCACTTTGAGCAAGGCGAAGTTGAACACCTGGCGGCCGTTCATGAAGAACACCCCATCGCTGACTTTCAAGTGCGGTGCACCGGAACCGTCGGTGCCGAACTTGGATTTGCCCAGCAGCCATGGCGCCTCCTCGCCCATCCAGGTGGCGGTGGCGGCATCGCCGAACAGCATGGTGGTGTTGCGGTCTTCCGGGTCGACGATCTTGGAATACGGGTCTGCGGTGATCAGCAGACCGTTTTTCAGGCCGGCGGCTTCCATGAAGCCCTTCATCGCGTAGATGCCGTAGACGTAGCCGGAGCAGCCCAGGGAAATATCGAAGGCGGCAACGTGGGTAGGCAGGCCCAGTTTGTCCTGGACGATGGCAGCGGTGTGAGGCAGGCCCTCTTCATCGCCGTTCTGGGTGACGACGATCAGCGCGTCGATGGACTCGCGCTTCAATTGCGGGTTGTTGGCAAACAAGGCGTTGACTGCCTCGACACACAGATCGGAAGTCTCCTGTGCAGCTTCCTTGCGCGGCAGGAACGCCGAGCCGATCTTGCCGATGATGAATTCTTCATCCTTGGCGAACTTGGCACCCTGGGCGTAGTTATCGATCCCGTCCGCCGGCACGTAACTGGCGATGCTTTTTATGCCAATCATTGTGGCTTCCCAATACTAAATAGCTGGAGAACACCCCTCGGGCTACGCCGGAAGTGCTGACAATAAAGGGGATAACCCCATAAAAATCCCGGTGAAAGCCGCCCGATGAAGGCCCTGTGACGACTTATCCTTTTCACACGATACAGTGAAGATGCGCTTTATGACTCACAGGTCACTCAATTTTGCGTGGTTTATGCAAAACGTTTCAACAATTTAGCCCCAGAAACGATAACGGCCCGCCCTGTTTCCAGAGCGGGCCGCTTGACTGAACGCCGTTTACATCTTGTTGAACAGGCTCAACTGCGAGATTTTCACGAAGGCCAGTTGCGAAGCCTGCAACATGGTTTGCTGCAAGCTCAGGTTGATGGCGGCTTCGGCGAAGTCGACATTGCCCAGGGCATTCATGGTGGTGGTATTGGCCAGGTCCAGGCTGACGTTTTCCTTGGACTGAATATCCAGGCCATTGAGGCGCGCACCCAGGGAGCCGCGCGCCTGGTCGATCTGGCTGTAGGCATTGGTCAAGTTGCCAATGGACTTGGCCACCACATCCTTGAGCTCCTTCTGCGCCGCCGGGTTGCCGTCTGACGGCGTTTCCAGGATTTTGCGCAAATGGCTCAGGGTGTCGAGGACGTTCTCGTTCTTGTTGCTGGTGGCACTGATCGAAAACTGGTCGCCGGCTGCCGGCGCCGGTGCGGTGGTGACATCGAAGGTCACGCCCGCCGCCGTGATTGACGTTGCACCAGCTGCCAGGGTGCCACTGGCGATGGATTTGCTGTCTGCGGTATACGGCTGCGCATACAGATCATAGACACCGGCCGCGCCAAACTTGACGACGACACCCGAGTTGGGAAAGGTGCTGGCGTATGCCGCCGGATCGCTCACCGTGCCGCCGCTCAGTTGCGCAGTGGACGGATTGCTCGGGGTGCGTGAAACACTGAAGGTGTCCGGCTTGACCGACAAGCTGAACTGGCGATCCTTGACGATGGCGTCCGATGGCGCGCCGGGCAATATGTCTTTGCCCAGTGCGTCCTTGCCCAGGTTCAAGCCGATGTCAAACTTGACCCCGCGCAGATTGATACTCGAACCGCCTTCCTTGGTGGCATCGAAAGTGCCGTTGCCCGGAATCTCCGAGGTGATGTCCTTGCCGGCATTGTCCGTTACGACATATTGGGTGCTGCTGGTGAAGGTCAGCTTGTACGGCTGGCCGTCGGAAAAACTGCTGTTATAGCTGGTGTTGGCCGCGATCAACCCGGCAGACACGGTGACCTTGCCATCATCGACCGCTGGCGGCACGAGGATCGGTGCTGTTTGCGTACGGCCCGTATTCGCAGAGCTTTCAAGCATGCTCTTGGCGGTATTGCCCATGGCGACCGACAGGTTCTCCGCCACCTTCAGGCTCAGCGGCGTGTCATCGCCCTGGTAGCTGTAGGTGCCGTCATTGTTGCGGGTGTAGGGAGGCGTGTCGGTCTTGCTCCCGGAGAACAGGTAATTACCGCTGGCGTCCTTGGTATTGAGCAGGCCCAGGACCTGATCTTCAATGGCGCCGATCTCGGCGGCAGTCGATTTGCGGTCAGCGTCGCTGATACCAACGTTACCCGCCTTCAACGCCAGCTCACTGGCCCGCTGAATCGCGATATTGATGTTTTCCAGCACGCCGTCCTGAGTGGTCAGCGAGTTCTTCAACGTGTCGATATTGCCGTTGAATTGCGCCAGCATATCTTTCTGCTGTTGCAGCATCAGCAACCGCGCCGCCGCTACCGGATCATCCGCGGCGGTTTGCACACGGACACCGGTGCTGGCCTGGTCCTGGGCCTTGACCACGCTGGAATAGTTGCTCTGGTACTTGGCAGAGCTGGTCTCGAAATACTGCTGTGTAGAAATACGCATCGTCCCAGCCTCCCTTAAAGAGCATTCATCAGTGTGGTGAAGGTTTCCTGCGCAGCCTTGATGATCTGCGACGACGCGGTGTAGTACTGCTGGAACTTGATCATGTCGCCGGCTTCGTCATCCAGGTTGACCCCGGACACCGAGTTGCGCGCATCTTTATTGGCGCTCAGCAACGCACCGGTGGCGGCGCTGTCGACCCCGGCCTGGCTGGCCTTGGCGCCGACAGTGGAGACCAGCTTGCTGTTGGCCCCCACCAGGCTGGTGCCCCCGTTGCCCTCGCCCATGCCAACGGTGGCCTTGGTTTGCAGGTTCAGCAGTTCCTGGGCGTTTCGGCCATCGGATTTGCCGCCGCTGTTGAAGGCGAAGGTGGTGCTGTCGCCGTCTGCCGGGGAGCCATTGACAGTGGTGTCGAACTTGAAGCTCTTGCCGGGGATGGCTGCACCGCTGGCGTCGCGCATCGGTACGTCGACGGTGATCTTGTTGCCCTGCCCCGGGATGATTGAGCCAGTGCCAATCGGGTTGCCCTTGGAGTCGCTGATCGTATACGACTGCGTACCGTCGGCGGCGGGTTTGCCGAACACCATCTTCACCGGCATCGAGTTTTCAATACCGGCGCGCAACTGTGCGGTGTCGGTGCCGCCATGGATGTCCAGCGGCACCGTCAACGACGGCTGGGTAAATGTGCCTGTGCCGCTGTTGGTCTTGCTGCTGGTACCCGCCAGCGGGCCGGCAAACGCCAGCTTGTTGGCATCGGTGAGTGCTACACCCATACCGCTTGCGCCGGTGGCGGTCGGGCTGACTTTGAAGCTGTCGCCAAACGCCATGGCGCCCTTGCCGTCCAGCGCCAGGGTAAAGCCATCCATGGTCGGCGGCGGTGTGGAGCCCATGTCAAAGGTGCCCATGGCCTTGCCGTCCGAGCGCAACACGGTGACCTTGTTGGGGTCGGTCTTGTCGCTGAAGGTCACGGTGTAGTCAAACGTGGACAACTTACTGCTGTCCTTGATCGTCACGTTCAGGTTGCCGGCCCCGGCACTGTTGCCCGAGGCGCCCTGGCTGCGCGACGCAATGGCGGCGGCACTGTTGATGTCTTTGAACAGCGAAACGCCAAAGTCACCATTGAGGTCCAGGCCTTGGCCCAGCTGGTTATTGATGGTGTCTGCGGTTGCGATGGCGATACGGCCCAGGTCGTTGATAGCCGGCATCAAGGCATCACTGCGATAACGCAACAGGCCACCGATGCTGCCGCCACTGATGACGCCGCCCAGGTCCATGGTGGTGCCGTTCATGTCCAGCTGAATGGTGTACTGGCTGTTATCGGTTTTGCTCGGCACTGCGGAAATCGTATTGGAGATCCCGCCCTCCACCAGGGACTGGCCGCTGCCGGTGGTCACGCTGAACTGGCCGTTCTTCTCGGTGGCCGTTACGCCGATCAGCTCATTGAGCGAGCGTACCGCCTCGTTACGCGAGTCCAGCAGGTTGGCCGGCGCATTGCCCGACGCGCCTTGCACTTGGGAGATCTGCTTGTTGAGCGAGGCAATGGAGGCGGTCAATTGATTGACCTGCTCACTCATGCTGCTCAGTTGGTTGTTGATAGTCTCTTTCTGCTGGGTCAATTGCGTCGAGATCGCGTTGAAACGGCTGCTCAGGGTCTGGGCGTTGGTCACCAGCAGTTGGCGGGCCGACAGGTCGCTGGGGTTGGACGCTGCGGTTTGCAGGGTAGCGAAGAACGAGCTGAGCACCGATGACAGACCGGTGGTCTTGTCCGACAGCACTTTGTCGACGGCGCCGACCTGATCCAGATACGCCTTGGCATCGTTGTTCAGGGCCGTGCTGTTCTGGTAGGCAGTGTCCAGGTATTCGTTGTACACCCGGCGCACGTCGGCCAGGGTGGTACCAGTGCCGATGAACACACCGCCGAACGGGTTCGACGCGTTAGTATTCTGCGTGGTCTGCTGACGCGAGTACCCTGGGGTATTAACGTTGGCGATGTTATTACTCAAGACCGACAACGATCCTTGAGCGGCGTTGAGCCCTGACATCCCGATACTGAGCAAACTCATGGTTCAGACCTTATAAATGTGTGGTTGCGCCAGCGGCAGCGTAGTTCTGGTAACTGTTCATGGTTTTTGCGATCTGCGAAATCTTGCTGGCGTAATCCGGGTCGGTTGCATAACCGGCTTTTTGCAACTCGCGTACAAACTGTTCCGGGTTGTCGGCTGATTTCACAACTTCTTTATAGCGATCATGGCTTTGCAGCAGGGTCACGAGGTCGTGGAAGCTGTCCTGGTAGGAGCTGTAGGAACGGAACTGCGCCGTTTCCTTGACCATCGCACCATCGCGAAACTCGCTGGTGATCGCACGGGCCTGGCCGCCCTGCCAACTCTGGCCGGCCTTGATGCCGAACAGGTTGTGGCTGCTGCTGCCGTCTTCGGCACGCATGACCGATTTGCCCCAACCGGTTTCCAGCGCTGCCTGGGCCACCAGGTACTTGGGATCGATGCCAATCCGTGCGGCGGCGGCCTTGGCCATCGGCAGCATGGTGGCGACGAATTCATCCTGGGAGCTGAAGGCTTTCTTCGCCGGTGCCAGCGGTGGCTGGGCAATGGCGCGGCCATACACCTGCATGCGCCCGCTCGGTACGGCAAAGGTGCGCGCACTGCTGTTGATGACGTTGTCATCGGCGGCACTGTTACGCAGCGGCGCGGCGTTGGCCACGACCTGGGTACTGGGCACGATGCCGGCAAGCAAACGGTCAGTCAGCTTGCTGGGCAAGGCGATACGGCGCTGGTTCATCAGCTCCATGTCGTTGCTGTGAGACGCAACGGCCCCAGCCTGCGGCTCAGCCACGCGATAGGCCCACAATGGACGCTGCCCATTGGAGCGCCCCAACGGGCCCTCAGCCTGGGTACCGGCAGCAATCTCAGTCGGCACATCAACTTTCTTCACCGGCCCATCCGCCGCCGGGCCTTGCAAGGTGGCGGCCTGGGCCTCCACCGGTTTGTTCTTTTGCATCTGGCGCATCAGCACGTCGGCCAGGCCGATACCACCGCCCTCGCGGGACATCGAGACCGCCAGTTGCTGGTCGTACATTTCCTGATACTGCTTGGCCGCCGGGGTATTCAGCGGGTTGTCCTTGCCCAGAGCGTCGGTAGCCGAGCGCATGGACTTGAGCATCTCGTTCAAAAACAGCGACTCGAACTCCTGCGCCACCTTGCGCATGTTGCCTTCGCTGTTCTTGTCATCACCGACCTTCAGCTGGTTAAGCCGATTCAGGTCGGAGTAAGACCCCGAGTCCGCCGTGCTGCTGATGCCGCTCTTGCGCATATCCATGGCCATGGCCTCAGATCACGATCAGGTCGGCTTGCAAGGCGCCGGCCTGTTTCAAAGCTTCGAGGATGGCCATCAAGTCGCCGGGCGCTGCGCCCACCTGGTTCACCGCGCGGACAATCTCGTCCAGGGTGGTGCCGGGGCCGAACTTGAACATCGGCTTGGCTTCTTGCTGGGCATTGACCCGCGAGCGCGGGACCACGGCGGTCTGGCCGTTGGACAGCGGGCCCGGCTGGCTGACGATCGGGTCTTCGGTGATGGTCACCGTCAAGCTGCCGTGGGTCACCGCTGCCGGCGAGACCTTGACGTTCTGGCCGATCACGATAGTGCCGGTACGTGAGTTGATGATGACTTTTGCCACCGCCTGGCCAGGGTCGACCTCCAGGTTTTCCAGGATCGACAGGTAGTCCACACGCTGGCTGGGGTCCAGTGGTGCGGTGACGCGAATCGAACCGCCGTCGATGGCCTGGGCCACACCTGGGCCGAGCATGTCGTTGATCTTGTCGACCACGCGCTTGGCAGTGGTGAAGTCGGAGCGATTGAGGTTCAGGGTCAGGCTGTTGCCCTGGTTGAAACCGCTCGGCACGGTGCGTTCAACCGTCGCGCCACCGGGAATGCGCCCGGCCGACGGTACGTTGACAGTGATCTTCGAACCATCGCGGCCTTCAGCGTCAAACCCGCCGACCACCAGGTTGCCCTGGGCAATGGCGTAGACGTTGCCGTCGATACCTTTGAGCGGCGTCATCAGCAAGGTGCCGCCACGCAGGCTTTTGGAGTTGCCCATGGACGAAACGGTGATGTCCACCACCTGGCCCGGCTTGGCGAATGGCGGCAAATCGGCACTGATCGACACCGCGGCAACGTTCTTCAATTGCACGTTGCCCGAGCCTGGCGGCACCTTGATACCGAACTGGGACAGCATGTTGTTGAAGGTCTGCAGGGTGAACGGCGTCTGGGTGGTCTGGTCACCCGTGCCATTGAGCCCCACCACCAGGCCGTAGCCGATCAACTGGTTGGAGCGCACGCCGGAAATACTGGCGATGTCTTTGAGCCGCTCGGCCTGGGCCACAGCACTCAAGGCCAGCAAGAGCGCCGTCGCCATCAGCTGTTTGAAATTCAAAATGGCCACCTAGAAAGGGAACAGCGGGCTAAGGAAGAAACGATCGAACCAGCCCGGCTGGCTTGCATCAGCAAACGAACCCGTCCCCGAGTAGGTGATGCGCGCATCGGCAATGCGCGTCGACGGCACGGTATTGTCGGTGGAAATATCATCGGCACGGACCATGCCGGCGATGCGCACCAGCTCGTCGCCGGTGTTGAGGGTCATCCACTTTTCACCGCGTATGGCGATGATGCCGTTGGGCAATACGTCGGCCACGGTCACGGTGATCGAGCCGGTCAGGCTGTTGCCCTGCCCCGCCGCACTCTTGCCGTTGGTGGCACGGTCGCCGCTGTAGCCGGCGTCCAGGCTCAGGTCACCACCGCCCAGCGGGTTGTTGGTGTTCAGGCCACCGCCGAACAGCGACGTCAGGCCGATGCTGGTCTTGCTGTTCTTGCCGATCTGCGAGTTGGCGTTCTTGCTGGCCTGGGTCTTCTCGTTGAGGGTGATGGTGATGATGTCACCGACCCGGAAGGCCTTGCGGTCGCTGTAAAGGTTCTGTTCGAAACCAGCCTGGTAGATCGAGCCGTTATTGGCCGCCGCCGGCAGCGGCGTGCGTGGCAACACCGGCGCGTAGTACGGGTCATTGGGCTTTGGCGTTGGGGCGACACAGCCCGCGAGCACGGCGATCCCACTCAATGCCAAAACGGAAACATAGCGATTCATGACCCTTACCTCATGGTGTTGCAGGCGCCGTCAAGGGCGCCCCATAGACGTGATTACAGATTCTGCGTGACGAACGAGAGCATCTGGTCGGCGGTGGAAATCACCTTGGAGTTCATCTCGTAGGCGCGCTGGGTGGTGATCATGTTGACCATCTCCTCAACGGTGCTGACGTTGGAGGTTTCCAGGGTGCTTTGCAGCGTGGTGCCAAACCCGTTCAGGCCCGGGGTGCCGATTTGAGGCGCGCCGCTGGAGGCGGTTTCCAGGAACAGGTTATTGCCCATCGCTTGCAAGCCGGCCGGGTTTATGAAGTCGGCGGTTTGCAGGTTGCCGATCACTTGCGACGCCGGGTTGCCGGCCACAGTGATGGACACGGTGCCGTCGTTGCCCACGGTAAAGGTCTTGGCATCCGCCGGAACCACCACGGCCGGTTCCAGAGCGAAACCGTTGGCGGTGACGATCTGGCCGTTGGAGTCCAGGTGGAAAGTACCGTCGCGGGTGTAGGAGGTAGTCCCATCCGGTTGCAGGATCTGGAAGAAGCCACGGCCATTGATGGCCATGTCCAGCGGCTGGCCGGTTTGCTGCAGGTTACCGGCGCTGAAGTTTTTCTGGGTGCCGACGATCTGCACACCGGTACCCAATTGCAGGCCCGAGGGCAATTCGCTGTCCTGGGTCGATTGGGCACCTGGCTGCTTCTTGATCTGATAGAGCAGGTCCTGGAACTCGGCGCGGTCACGTTTGAAGCCCGTGGTCGACACGTTCGCCAGGTTGTTGGAAATGGTCGTCAGGTTGGTGTCCTGGGCGGACAGGCCTGTCTTGGCAACCCATAGAGCCGGAAGCATGCTGTTCTCCTTCGTGCGCCGGGTAGTGGGCGCTACGTTGCAAATTAGTTAATGGGCTTGAATCAGCTCATCTGCATGACGCGCGTCATGGCCTGGTCGTCTTCTTTAGCGCTGTTCATCATCTTGATGTGCAGCTCGAACTGCTTGGAAAGCGCCAGCACCGCGGTCATTTCTTCCACGGCGTTGACGTTGCTCGCCTGCAGGAAGCCCGAAGTCAGCTTGACGTTCGCATCGGCCTGGGCTGGCTGGCCATCCTTGGTGTGGATGGTGCCGTCCAGGCCCTTGGTCATGTTCTTGAGGTCGGGCTGGACCATCTTGATCCGGTCCACTTCCGCCATCACCCGCGGGCCTTCGCCCATGGCGCGGATGCTGATGGTGCCGTCGGCACCGACTTCGATTTTCTGCTGGGGCGGCACGGCAATCGGGCCACCGTTACCCATGATCGGCATCCCGTTGCCGGCACGCAGCACACCGAGCGCATCCACGTTCATGCTCGCGCTGCGCACGTAGGCTTCGCCGCCATCGGGGGTTTGCACGGCCATCCAGCCGTCGCCGCTGACGGCCACATCCAGGTCACGACCGGTCTCGATCATCGCGCCCGGGGAGAAGTCAGTGGCCGGCCGCTCGGTCATGGCAAATGCCCGCGCCGGAAAGCTGTCGCCGAACACCGGCATCGAACGCGCCTGCTCCAGGTCGCGCTGGAAACCATTGGTGGAAATGTTCGCCAGATTGTTGGCATGGGCCTTCTGCGCCAGTGCGTTCTGGCTGGCGCCGGTCATTGCCACATAAAGGTATTTGTCCACGCTCTTTCCTCTTTCTGACGGACGCTTGCCGCCCACCGCTGTACTGAGGAGGCTTAAGCAATTTGCGAACCAACTTTAAAAAAAACGAAGGAGCCCCCTGAATCCGGGGGTTGAGCGCTGGAGCGTCGGGCAGACCCACTGCCCAAGAGTCGAAAAAACGGCGGACTTATGCCGCTTGCGGCAAGACATGACGCCCGAAGCCCTCCCCATGCCTGAATTACGCCGGTGCGTCGCCATTTCAGCTTCCTGGGCCGCTCTTATCGAGGGAAATGTTGCAAGGGGTTATTAATACACACGCGGTGACTACCAGACTTATCATTTCAAATTCACGTACAGCGAGTGAAACCCATCGTTATCAGGTACTTGAGCATTTAGTTAATACATGTGTTTACGCTTGCTTTCTCGGACATCTCACGACACTTACACCAAATTAAACCGTCTCGACACACGCTTACAATTACTAAACAACGACAACTTGAACACACCCTACTGCCTGCGTAAATTCTGTCCATCGCAACATCACCACCCTGAGTATTTAAAGTTGCATTCTTGCGACACACCTATCACTAACTACAGGACCAGTATCATGTTCACTACCCCACAAGTACCCACCCTGCCCTTCAGTGTTCCCTACTTCCCTACAAGAGCGGGTGGCAGGCCGGACCATGATATATATCGACCTAACTACCCATCGGCCGCGCCCCATTATCACGCGTGCACCCACGAGCACAGGGCCGAAGTTTCAGACTATCGTCCTGACCGATACTTTCCAGAGGTGCACCGTGCCAGGGACTATTACCCCGACCGACGCATCTCGGACATGCAACCAGACTGGGACTATCGCCCTGCCCGGGATTTTCCGCAAATGCGCCGCAACTGGGACTACCTTCCCGAGCGGCGCGTACCAGACATGCGCCGTGACTGGAACTACCCTACTGAAAGGTACGTTGATCAGCGGCCAATTTATCTCGTCTCTCCAAGGCTCGCAGACGAGTTCGCACCAATAAATCAACATTGGAACCCGGCCGTAAAGGCGCTGGATAAACTTATCGACACACTGCCACAGGCCATGATCCGTATGGACATGGATATCACAACCAAGGATCTGCTTGGCGGCAAATATGGACCACTCTCCCCCAGTATTACCAAGGAACTGGGGAAACTGGATGAACATAGGGACTACCGGATGGTGTCTCAGTTTAACGGACACGCATTGACCTACCTCTGGGCACCCGTCGACGGTGGCAGGCCTGTATTTATTGAACAGCCAGAAAACGGCTATATGACGCCAACGAGCTGTACGGATTTATTAAAGCTGTTGAATTCGAATTCCGAAGCCCAACAATTCAAGGATTACGGCGTAACCGCCAAGGACCTGAAAGACGGCAAGTACGGAAAACTCTCTCCCGAGATTCAAAAAAGTTTGCGCAACTTGGAACATGACAAGAACTACAGCCTGATTGAGTTCTTTAAAATTGACAACGAAAACACAACGCTGGCCTGGATGGACAAAAGTACAGGCAAGATTGAAGAAATAGGCCAGTACAACAGTGTCTACGGCTGACACACTGGACCGTTGTCAGATCGGACACTGCGTTCACAAGACGCAGTGTCCAGCATCGCGATACCCTTACTTGATCACCTTATAGTCGCGCAACTTATTCGCAATGGTGGTGTGCGATACACCCAAACGCTTACCCAGCTGCCGGCTGCTTGGGTGCTCGGCGTACAGGCTTTCCAACACGGCCTTTTCGAACCGCCCCACGATATCCTCCAAACCGCCTTCCAACGAAAAATCCCCAAGCGGTTGACGCACGCCGTAATCCGGCAGACGAATATGCTCGACCTTGACCGTGCCGCCCTCACACAAGGATACAGCCTGAAATAACACGTTTTCCAACTGCCGCACATTGCCTGGCCAGTGGTAGTGGCTAAGACGCTCCATGGCAGCGGGCGCCAACTTGGGCAGCGGGCAACCGATCTGCCGACTGGCTTGGTCAAGAAAATGCTCGACCAAGGGCGCCAGGCCGTCCAGGCATTCGCGCAAGGGTGGAATGTGCAGCGACAGCACGTTCAGTCGGTGATAGAGATCCTGGCGAAACTCACCCCGGGCGCAGAGTTCCGACAAGTCCACCTGGGTCGCACAGATCACCCGCACATCCAGATACACCTCTTCATCACTGCCGACCCGACGAAAACACCCATCCTGCAAGAAACGCAGCAATTTCACCTGCAATCTCGCGCTCATTTCGCCAACGCCATCAAGAAACAAGGTACCGCCCGCCGTCAACTCCAGCAGCCCGAGCTTGCCCTCCGCTCGCGCCCCTTCAAAGGCACCGGGGCCGTAGCCGAATAGTTCAGTTTCGGCCATCGACTCGGGCAAGCCCGCACAATTGAGGGCCATCAAAGGCGACTGCCCTCGCGGGCTGGCCAGGTGACACGCACGGGCCAGCAGTTCTTTACCGGTGCCGGTTTCGCCTTCTATTAATAGCGGCGCATCCAGCGGTGCCATGCGCCGTGCTTCGCGGACCACCGCAGCCATCACTTTGGAGCTTTGAAAGATGCTGTCAAAGCCGCGCAGCTCTTGCTTGCGCACGTTGTAGATGCGCTCACCCACACGGTCAGCGCGATGCAAGGTCAGCACGGCACCGGCCATGGCCTCACTGTCGTCATGCTCACTGGATTGCAGTGGGGCGATATCCGCCAAAAACACGTCACCTTTGACCTTGACCCGCAAGCCGTTGATCCGCGATTTGCTGGCACGCACCAGTTCCGGCAAATCGAAGTCCTCGGCATAGCGCGACAGTGGAATACCCGGCACCTCATCCACCCGCACGCCGAGTAACTGTGCCGCTGCGCGATTGGCAGCGACGATGGAACCGCCCATGTCGATGGACAGCACCGGAAATTCCAGGGCGCCAAGCAGCGCATTGAGTTCCATATGCCGCCGCTCGCTCGGCATCAGCCCTACCCTTTTGACGCCGAATACGCCGGCAATCGCCTCGAACTGCGGGCGCAATGCCTGGAATTGCATGTTCACCAGGTTCGGGCAAAACAGGTAGATGGCATTGCCATGCTCACCGCCGACCTCGCCCTTGGCGACGTTGACGCCGTACTCCACCAACAGGTTGAGGATGTCCCGCAGGATGCCGATGCGGTTCTGGCAATGCACTTTGATACGCATGGAAAGGCTCGAAAAGTAGAGAGGCGCCGCGTCTTTTTGCCGCTGGGCGCAGATAGTCGTCAAGATTATGTGACAGCGCGTCACCTTTTCACAGCCCAAGACACGGATAAGGGCTACACCCGTAACGAATACTTTACAAAAACCGGTAATTTTTCCTACGCACCCAGACAAGACAGCGACGGAATCCAGGCCTGTTCGGGTTATCAATAGGTACATCGCAGGACATAACAAGAACGAATGCCTAGCAGGAGAGCCGTATGAAGCAGACGCACTACGTGGCCCGCGAGCCCGATGCGCAAGGTTTTATCCATTACCCGCCAGAAGAACACGCGGTATGGAACACGCTGATCACTCGCCAACTCAAAGTGATCGAAGGCCGTGCCTGCCAGGAATACCTGGACGGCATCGACAAGCTCGGCCTGCCGTTGGACCGCATCCCTCAGTTGGGCGAAATCAACAAGGTGCTGGCCGAAACCACCGGCTGGCAAGTCGCGCGGGTACCCGCACTGATTCCCTTCCAGACCTTTTTTGAATTGCTCGCCAGCAAGCAATTTCCGGTGGCGACCTTTATTCGTACCCGTGAAGAGCTGGACTACCTGCAAGAACCGGATATTTTCCACGAGATCTTTGGCCACTGCCCGCTGCTGACCAACCCCTGGTTCGCCGAATTCACCCACACCTACGGCAAGCTCGGCCTGGCGGCTACCAAGGAGCAACGGGTGTACCTGGCGCGCCTGTACTGGATGACCATCGAGTTCGGCCTCGTGGACACACCCCAAGGGCGGCGCATCTACGGTGGCGGCATTCTGTCTTCGCCTAAAGAAAGCGTGTATTGCTTGTCGGATGAGCCCGAGCACCAAGCCTTCGATCCGCTGGAAGCGATGCGCACCCCTTATCGTATCGACATCCTGCAACCGCTGTACTTCGTATTGCCCGAACTCAAGCGCCTGTTCGACGTGGCGCAGGAAGACATCATGGGCATGGTCGAGCGCGGTATGGAATTGGGCTTGCACGCACCGAAATTCCCGCCAAAGCCCAAGGCTGCTTGAGCTGTGCCTTTTTAGGCCAGGTGAGTCTGTTCCCTGGCCGCGCGTTGCTTTAGGGTAACGCCACTGACCTTCAAACATTCGAATTCAGGACACCTCCCATGACCACCTTGAACCAAGCCCACTGCGAAGCCTGCCGCGCCGATGCCCCGCAAGTCAGCGATGAAGAACTGCCGGTGCTGCTCAAGCAGATCCCTGACTGGAACATCGAAGTGCGCGACGGCGTCATGCAGCTGGAAAAGGTCTTCCTGTTCAAGAACTTCAAGTTCGCCCTGGCCTTCACCAACGCCATGGGTGAAATCTCCGAAGCCGAAGGCCATCACCCTGGCCTGCTCACTGAATGGGGCAAAGTCACCGTGACCTGGTGGAGCCACTCCATCAAGGGCCTGCACCGCAACGACTTCATCATGGCTGCGCGCACCGACGAAGTGGCCAAGACTGCCGAGGGCCGCAAGTAATGCACTTCGATGCGATTGGCCGCGTGCCCGGTGACCCGATCCTCGGGCTGATGGACCTGTATGCCCAGGATGCCAACCCGAACAAGTTCGACCTGGGCGTGGGCGTGTATAAGGACGACCAGGGCCTGACCCCGATTCCCCACTCGGTGAAGCTGGCGGAACAGCGCCTGGTTGATACCCAGGTGACCAAGACCTACATCGGTGGTCATGGTGACGCGGCTTTCGGCACCCTGATCAGTGAGCTGGTGCTCGGTGCCGATTCGGCCTTGTTGCGCGAACGCCGCGCCGGCGCCACCCAGACCCCAGGCGGTACCGGCGCCCTGCGCCTGAGCGCTGACTTTATCGCCCAGAGCCTGCCTGGCCGTGGCGTGTGGTTGAGCAACCCGACCTGGCCGATCCACGAGACCATTTTTGCCAAGGCCGGGCTTAAGGTCAGTCACTACCCTTACGTAGGCAGCGACAATCGCCTGGATGTGGCGGCGATGCTTGCGACCCTGTCCACGATACCCAAGGGTGACGTGGTGCTGCTGCATGCCTGCTGCCATAACCCGACCGGCTTCGACCTGACCCAGGATGACTGGCGCCAGGTGTTGCAGATCGTGCGGGAACGCCAGTTGCTGCCGCTGATCGACTTTGCTTACCAGGGCTTTGGTGATGGCCTGGAGCAGGACGCGTGGGCGGTGCGCCTGTTTGCAGCCGAGTTGCCGGAAGTGCTGGTCACCAGTTCCTGCTCGAAGAACTTCGGTCTGTATCGCGACCGGGTCGGCGCACTGATCCTGTGTGCTGCGGATGCCGAAAAGCTCACCGATGTGCGCAGCCAACTGGCGAACATCGCCCGCAACCTGTGGTCGACGCCGCCGGATCATGGCGCTGCCGTGGTGGCGACCATCCTCGGTGATACCGAGCTGAAAAAACTGTGGAGCGAGGAAGTCGAGGCCATGCGCTCGCGGATCGCGCACTTGCGTTCCGGGTTGGTGGAAGCCTTGAAGCCCCATGGCTTGGCCGAGAAGTTTGCCCATATCGGCGCGCAGCGCGGGATGTTTTCCTATACCGGTTTGAGTGCCGAGCAGGTCAAGCTACTGCGCGAGAAGCACAGCGTGTATATGGTCAGTTCAGGCCGGGCCAACGTGGCCGGGGTGGATGCGACACGTTTGACGCTGCTGGCCGAAGCTATCGCCGACGTTTCCAACTGAAAACCCCGGGACTAAATGTGGGAGGGAGCATGCCCCCTCCCACATTTTTACCGAGGCAAGGTTTTTAGCCAGTGACCATTTCAGCCTTGAGCTGCGCCTCCCTGGCCTGCACATCCGCCAACCGATACAACTCGATATGCCCATCCCAGTGCTCGATCAGCGCGGTGCACGATTCCACCCAATCTCCGCAATTGAGGTAATCCACCTCCCCCACCTTGCGAATCTCGGCATGGTGGATATGCCCGCACACCACCCCATGCAGTTCGCGCCTGGTGACTTCGTGGGCAATCGCTTCTTCGAAATCGCTGATAAAGCTCACGGCGGTTTTCACCTTGTGCTTCAGGTACGCCGACAGCGACCAGTAGCCATAACCGTAGCGCGCGCGCCAATGGTTGAGCCAGCGGTTAAGCGTGAGGGTGAATTCGTAAGCCGAGTCGCCGAGGAACGCCAGCCAACGGTGATAGCGGGTGATCACATCGAACTGGTCGCCATGGATCACCAATAGATGCCGACCATCGGCAGTCACATGCACCGCCTCATCGACCAACTGGATATTGCCCAGGATCAGCTTGGAATAGCGTCGTAAAAATTCATCATGGTTGCCAGTGACGTAGATCACCTCGGTACCGCGCTTGGCCATGGTCAGCAAGCGACGGATCACGTTGGTGTGGGCCTGGGGCCAATACATGCCGCCGCGCATTTTCCAACCATCGATAATATCGCCCACCAGGTAGACCTTGTCGGCGTGGTAGCCCTTGAGAAACTGCGACAAGTGCTCGGCCTGGCAATCCCGGGTGCCTAGATGCACGTCGGAAATCCACAGGGTTCGCACCCGTTGCTTGCGGCTGGGCTTGGTGAACTCGGCATGGGTCATGGGCATCCCTCGACGCTGTTTTCGCGAGCTTGCGCCTTGGCGATTAATAGCCCATGACAGCTGTGCGTCAGTCTGATGACAGCGCTCATTGCGTATGAAGCGTTGTAGACTGGCGGCCTGCTGCCACTGGAGACCGCGATGAGCCCGAGCCTCACGCTACGCCACTACCTCGAAGCCCCCATCGCCCATAGCCATGATCATGCGCAGTTGGTGTTCGGCCTGTCCGGGCACCTGGAGCTGGAAGTCGATGGCCGTGGCAGCCAAGTGCGCGAGAGCAGTGTGATGGTGCTGCCCTTCTCCACCCACCATGCCTGTGGCAGCCGCGATGGCAGCCGCTGCCTGGTGCTGGATGTGCCGACCGAACATTGGGTGGTGCAATCTTTGGGCGAGCATGCCGATGCCAGTCGCCGCTTGCTGGGGCAACCGGCGCGACTGACGCTGGATCCGCGGCAAAGCCAACTGGTGCAGTGGCTGGCGCACAGCCCGGTGGACGATCCGCTGATCGTCCAGCAAGGTGCGGTGCTGTTACTGGCCAGCCTCAATCATCTCCAGGCTAAACCGCAGCCAGGCCGGCGCCTGCCTTATGCAGCGTTCAATGCCCATATCCAGCGCCATGCTGCGCGCCCTTTGCAGGTGGCCGACCTGGCGCGCATCGCCGGGCTTTCCGTGGCGCGCCTGCATGCACGCTTCATGGCCGAATGCGGGCAAACGCCGATGGATTATCTTCGCAGTCGTCGCTTGCACATGGCGCTGGGGCTTTTGCGCGGCACACCGCTTGCCATTGGTGAGGTTGCCGAGCGCGTCGGCTACGCCTCGCAAAGCGCATTCAGTGCCGCCATGTTGCGCGAGTTTGGCGCCACGCCCAGCGCCCTGCGTCAGGCCGACTGACAAGAGTCCCACGCTAAAAATCGCGAGGCCGGCGACAGACGCCCGCGAACCAAGTCTCTAGACTGCGAGGCTGTTACCCCCGTTGCTTCAAGGATCGCAATGACTCCCCGTTCAGCCCTTGGCGCCCTGCATATCGGCGCATTGATGTTTGGCCTCACCGGCGTATTCGGCAAGCTGGCGGCGGCCTCCCCTGCCATCATCGTGTTTGGTCGCGCCGCGTTTGCTGTGCTCGCCCTGGCGGTATTTGCCCGCTTTGCCAGCAACGCGCCCTGGAAGACATTGGAGATGCGCGACTGGCGCCGCCTGCTGGTCAGCGGTGTGTTGCTGGCCGCGCATTGGGTGACGTTCTTTATTGCCGTCAAAGTCGCCGGCGTGGCCGTGGCGACCCTGGGGTTTACCGCCTTTCCGGCCTTTACCGTGATCCTTGAAGGGTTGATCTTCCGCGAGCGCATTCGCGCCAATGAAGTGCTGCTAGTGGCCCTGGTCACCGTTGGCCTGGTGCTGGTGACCCCGGATTTCAACCTCGCCAGCGAGGCCACGGGCGGCCTACTGTGGGGGATCGCCTCGGGGCTGTTGTTCTCGTTGCTATCGCTGAACAATCGCGCCAGCTCCGGGCGCATTCCTGCGGTACAGGCCGCGCTGTGCCAGAACGTGGTGGTCGCGGCCTGCCTGCTGCCGGTGGCCGCACCAGGGCTGGCGGATGTACGTGGGATTGACTGGCTGTGGATCGGGTTGCTGGGAGTGTTTTGTACTGGTCTTGCCCATAGCCTGTTTGTCGCCAGCCTTGCCGTGATCAAGGCGCGCACCGCCTCGGTGGTGTTTGCCATGGAACCTGTCTACGGCATCACCGTGGCCTGGCTGTTGTTTGCCGAAACCCCGACCTTGCGCATGTTGCTGGGCGGCGCCTTGATCATCCTCGCCATCGTGCTTTCCGGCCTGATGGGCAGCGCCGGCCAGGCCAAACAACCGGCAGCCACAGCCTGATCTATACTTTAAACGTCCGCAACAGTCTGTAGTCGTTCAACGGATAAAGACTCCTCGACGACAGCCATGGTGCTTTCTGAAGTTGCTGCAAGCGAGTGGTCATCCCTCAATGCGATGCAGGAGTTTCATCATGGAAATGCTCATCAGCTTGCTGGTCCAGATCATCAGCGGTGCCGTCGGTGGCAACATCGCCGGCATGACCAAACAGAGCCTGGGGACAGGGCTCAATACCTTTCTCGGCGGAGTCGGCGGCTTGGTGCTGGGCCAGATTGTCGCCGCACTCACGGGCACCACCAGCGGCGAAGCGCTGGATGTTGCCGCGGTCGGCAGCAATATTGTCGGCGGTGGCGTCGGTGGGTTGGTATTGACGTGGGCCGTCGGTTTTATCAAACAAAAGCTCGCTGCCAAGTAGCGGTAGGGTCACCGCCCCTCTGTGGCGGTGACTTTCATTGCGTACGATCGTTATGGCCCAGATCGCGCTGCGGGTCGATCTGATCGCGTACCCGCTGTTTTAGTACCTTGGCCTCGGGAAAGCCGCCGTCGGCTTTGCGTTCCCAAATCTGCCCGCCATCACAGGTGATGCGAAAGACGCCACCGGTGGCCGGCTCCAGCGCCACGCGCCCCAGGTCATCGGCAAATGTACTGAGCAACTCCTGGGCCAGCCACGCGGCGCGCAGCAACCACTGGCACTGGGTGCAATAAGTGATAACGATCTCGGGTTTGCTTGCAGACATAATTTAAGCGGCTCCTGACATGACGGGCCCAGCGAATCGAGTGGCTATAATAGCGGCCTTTATCGCCCAGCCTCGAGATTGATGATGCGCCGCCTGCTGTCTTGCCTGTTCCTGTGCCTGGTCCCCCTGCTTGCCGAAGCCTTGGAAGCACCCCGCCCTAAAATCGGCCTGGTGTTGTCCGGTGGTGCCGCCCGTGGCCTGGCGCATATCGGTGTGCTCAAGGCCCTTGAGGAACAGGGCATCCATATTGATGCGATTGCCGGCACCAGCATGGGTGCGGTAATTGGCGGGCTGTACGCATCGGGCTACAAGATCGACGAACTGGAGAAGCTGGCGCTGGGCATCGACTGGCAACAGGCCCTGTCGGACGCCCCACCACGCGAAGACGTACCGTTTCGGCGCAAACAGGACGACCGGGATTTCCTGGTCAAGCAGAAACTCAGTTTCCGCGACGACGGCAGCCTGGGCCTGCCACTGGGTGTGATCCAGGGCCAGAACCTGGCGCTGCTGCTGGAAAGCATGTTTGCCCACAGCAGCAACACGCGTAACTTCGACAAGCTGCCGATCCCGTTCCGCGCAGTGGCCACCGACATTACCACCGGCGAAAAAGTCGTGTTCAGCAAGGGCCACCTGCCCCAGGTGATACGCGCCAGCATGTCGATCCCCGCCGTGTTCGCCCCGGTGGAACTGGACGGCCGCCTGCTGGTGGACGGCGGTATGACCGACAACATCCCGCTGGATGTGGCGCGGGAGATGGGCGTCGATATTGCCATCGTGGTCGACATCGGCACCCCGCTGCGCTCGCGCAAGCAATTGGCGACCGTGGTGGACGTGCTCAACCAGTCCATCACCCTGATGACCCGGCGCAATTCCGAGGAGCAACTCAAGGCTCTGAACCCCAAGGATGTGCTGATCCAACCGCCTCTGGCCGCCTATGGCGTGACCGACTTCGGCCGCGCCAAAGACATGATCGACGCCGGTTACCGCGCCACCCGCGCCCTGGATGTGCGCCTGGCGAACCTGCGTCCGGTCGAGCCCATCGACGCGCAACTGGTGGCTGCACGCACGCCGGGCGAGCGCACCCCGGTGATCACCGCTATCAAGGTGGAGAACGACTCCAAAGTCAGCGACGACGTGATCCGCTATTACATCCGCCAGGGGCTGGGAGAACCGTTGAACCTGGGCCGCCTGCAGTCGGACATGGGCACGTTGTACGGTCTGGATTACTTCGAGCAGGTGCAATACCGCGTGGTCAAAAAGGGCCAGGACAACACCCTGGTGATCAGCGCGCGGGGCAAGCGCAGCGGCACCGACTACCTGCGCCTGGGCTTGAACCTGTCGGATGACATGCGCGGGGACAGCGCGTTCAACCTTGGCGCCAGCTATCGAGTGAACGGCATCAACCGCCTCGGCGCGGAATGGCTGACGCGGGTGCAGATCGGTGATCGACAGGAGTTGTACAGCGAGTTCTACCAACCGATGGACACCGGCTCACGCTACTTCGTCGCGCCTTATATCAGAGCCGAGGCGCAGAACGTTGAGCTGATCCTGGACAACGACCCCATCTCCGAATACCGCCTGGAACGCTATGGCTTTGGCTTGAACTTAGGACGCCAGATCGGCAACAGCGGCGAGATCCGCTTCGGCGTAGGTGAGGCGTGGGGCAAGGCGGACGTGCGTATCGGCGAGCGCGACCTGCCGAGCGTGAGTTTCAGCGAAGGGTTCTATGAGCTTAAATATTCCTTCGACTCCCTCGACAACGTCTACTTCCCACACAGCGGCGAAGACATAGGCCTGGCCTTTCGCGAATTCGAACCCGGACTGGGTTCGGACCAGCGCTACCGTCAGTGGGAGTTCAAACTGGACAAGGCCATGAGCCATGGCCCGGACACTTTGATACTCGGCGGTCGCTATGGACGCACGCTGGATAATTCCGACGTGGTGATCTCCAGCTTCCTGCTGGGTGGGGCGCGGCAATTGTCGGGCTTTCGCCAGGATGCGATTTCGGGCCAGAACGTCAGCCTGATGCGCGCGGTGTACTTCCGCCGGCTGACCCCTCGCTCGTACCTGCCACTGGACTTCCCGTTGTACCTGGGTGCCTCACTGGAACGGGGCCGGGCGTGGAACAACGACAACGAATTCGACAGCGGGTATATCAATGCCGCGAGTATTTTCCTGGGATTTGATACGCCACTGGGGCCGCTGAATTTCAGCTATGGGTTCAATGATGATAATCAGAAGGCTGTGTACTTGAATCTAGGCCAGACCTTCTGACACAACACAGAACTAATGTGGGAGTGGGCTTGCTCCCGATGGCGGGGTGTCAGTCAACAACTCTGTAGCTGGCCCACCGCAATCGGGAGCAGCCCCCTCCCACATTTGGTTCTCGGCGAATCAGGAGTCAGGACTTTTCCAGGTTCGCCAGGATGTGCTCATGCACACGCATGCACACGCGCAGATCCTCTTCATTCACCCCAACGAACAGCTCATGCCGCAAGGCCGTGGCGATGGTCTCGATCTGGTCGATCAGCGGTTGAGCGGTATCACACAACAAAATGCGTTTGGCACGGCGGTCTTCCACCACGGCTTGGCGTTGCACCAGGCCCTGGCCTTCCAGGCTGTCGAGCAGGCGCGCCAGGGTCGGCCCTTCGACGCCGACACTTTGTGCCAGTTCACGTTGGGTAGGTGCTTCGACAAAACGGGCCAGATGCAGCAACACCAGCCAGCGCGCCTGGGACAACCCTAGCCCCGCCAAACGACGGTCCAGCTCGGCGCGCCAACCTCGGGACATTTGCGCCAACTGCATGCCAAAACGGTGTTGATCGGTTAACGGCATAAAAAACTCATGTTTAAGACTGAAAATAAAGTGTGGCTAATTATTAGTCAGCTAAGCATGAGCCATGCCAGTAGGCAAGGCCCGGTATGTACTGATTCGTTACATTGTCGTAATTGCCACACTAAATTTCGAATTCCGACTGCAAAGCGGCCCGCACGCAGTACAAAACACCCTCGGGAACACGCCCGGTGAACAACGGAGCGATCTCCACCACAGGTGGCAATTCGCCTTCTCCGTCGAGGAAGGCATCCTGGATTTCGCCAAGTAAATCCTCAGGCAAATCAAGGGCCTGATCCAGCGACAACTGTTGCTTGCCAATGGCTTCGGCGAGCAGGGTATACACATTTTTTTCCGAGCATTGCAGTTGGCCGGCGATCTGGATCGGGGTCATGCCAGCGCGGGCCAGGCTGATCAGTTCGTGGCGAATATCGGCGATTTCCTTCGGCGCTTCTGCCTGGCCGCCGAGCACTTCGAGGAAGGCCTGGCCATAACGCTCCAGCTTGCGCGCACCCACGCCACTGACCCGAGCCATCTCGGCCATGGTGGTCGGTTGCTCGCGGAGCATTTCCAGCAAGGTGGAGTCTGGGAAGATAACGTAGGGCGGCACGCTGTGTTCCTGCGCCAATTTGCGCCGCAGGGTACGCAACGCCTCCCACTGCTCGCGCTCCTCGCCCCGCACCAACTGGCTGGCCTGGCTGGTGCTGCTGCTTTTGGCGCTGGCCTGCGGCTTGAGGTCGCGGCGCAGTTCCAGGCTGACTTCACCCTTGAGCAACGGCCGGCAACTGTCGTTCAGGCGCAGCCCGCCATAGCCTTCGATATCAATGTCGACGAGGCCACGGGCAACCATCTGGCGAAACAGCGAACGCCATTCGCCCTCGGCACGGGCCTTGCCGACGCCATAGACCGACAGTTTTTCGTGGCCGAAGCTGCGCACTTTTTCATTGTCCTTGCCGAGCAACACATCCACCAGATGGCCCACGCCATAGCGCTGGCCAGTGCGATAGATCGTCGACAACGCCTGGCGCGCAGGCTCGGTAGCGTCCCAGGTTTGCACGCCGTCGATGCAGTTGTCGCAGTGGCCGCAGGGTTGCGGCATGTCTTCGTCGAAATACGCCAGCAGCGTCTGACGGCGGCAGCGGGTTTCTTCGCACAACGAAAGCATGGCGTCGAGCTTGTGCTGCTCCAGACGCTTGTGGCGCTCGTCACCTTCGGAGTTCTGCAGCATCTGTTTGAGCATCACCACGTCCTGCAGGCCGTAGACCATCCAGGCATCCGCCGGCAGGCCATCTCGGCCGGCACGACCGGTTTCCTGGTAATAGGCCTCAAGGGACTTGGGCAGGTCCATGTGCGCCACGAAACGCACGTTGGATTTGTCGATGCCCATGCCGAAGGCGATGGTCGCCACCATGATCAGGCCTTCCTCGTTGAGGAAGCGTTTCTGGTGCGCAGAGCGCGTTTCATTGGGCAGGCCGGCGTGGTAAGGCAGCGCCGGGTAGCCTTGCTCGCACAGGAACGCAGCGACTTCATCGACCTTCTTGCGTGACAGGCAGTAGACAATACCCGCATCGCTGCGCCGCTCGGACAGGAACGCGAGCAACTGCTTGCGTGGCTGCTCCTTGGGTACGATGCGATAGAAGATATTCGGCCGGTCAAAGCTGGACAGGAAGCGCTCGGCATTCTGCAAATGCAGGCGCTCGACGATCTCTTCACGGGTACGTTTGTCGGCGGTGGCGGTCAGGGCGATGCGCGGCACGTCGGGGAACAGCTCCGCCAATTGACCAAGCTGCAGGTATTCGCGGCGGAAATCGTGGCCCCACTGCGATACACAGTGGGCTTCGTCGATGGCGAACAGGGCGATTTCCAGGCTCTGCAAAAAGGCCAACATGCGTGGCTGCACCAGACGCTCCGGCGCCAGGTACAACATCTTCACTTCACCGCGCTTGATTCGTGCGGCCAGGTCGCGCTGCTGCTCGGCGCTGAGAGTGGAGTTCAGGGAAGCGGCGGCGACGCCCAGCTCTTCGAGGGTGGCAACCTGATCGTCCATCAACGCGATCAGCGGCGACACCACCACCGCCAGGCCGTTGCGCAACAGCGCAGGTACCTGGAAGCACAGCGACTTGCCGCCACCGGTAGGCATCAGCACCAGGGCATCGCCGCCGCTGGCCACACGCTCAATGATCGCACCCTGGCGGCCACGAAAACTGTCGTAGCCGAAGATGTCCTTGAGGACGCGTTGAGCCTGCTCGAGCATGTAAAACTCCAAAATGGTGCCGAAATCCCTCTGTACAGGCTGGCCGAAAAAATACGCTTTCACGGAAAATAATCCGTAAGCGAAGTTTTCCCGGATTGGCGCTAAGCCTGCAGGGGCATCACAAAACGCGGCAGTATACCCGACCGTCATCGGCCAAAGGGCGCGACTGACGAATAGACGCCCGCTCTAAAACCGGGCAAATATGCCGTGCGGCTGGCCTGGGCGCTCAAGAAAGCCTAGAATTCAGCATCGTTTATTCCCAAGGTAGCCCTTCAATGTCCTTCGCTGAGCAACTAACCCGCCTGCAAGCCTTCCTCGACGCCGATGAGCTGCATGACGAGGCGCTGGACTACGTGGCCGCCCACGGCTACCTGACCGCCCTGTCGATCTGCTCCGAAACCGTCCCGGACCGTGAATGGATCGACGCGCTGTTCGCTGAAGAGCCTCATTACAGCGACGCCGCCCAGCGCGAAGAAATCGAATCCACCCTGATCGCCCTCAAGGCCCACATTGCGCGCCAACTGGCCTCCGACGAAGAGTTCGAGCTGCCATGCGACCTCGACCTGGGCGACGACCCGGATGACTCCGACCTGCGCGGCTGGTGCATCGGTTTCATGGAAGGCGTGTTCCTGCGTGAAGCCGCCTGGTTCGAAACCGCCGAAGAAGAAGTCAGCGAAATGCTCCTGCCGATCATGGTTGGTTCGGGCCTGTTCGAAGAAGAAGCAGAGTTCTCCGACATCGCCGCCGATGCCAACCTGATGGACGACATGATCGTGCAGATCCCGGAAGCCCTGACCGCGCTGTACCTGCTGTGCAACGCGCCTGACGAAAAACCGGCGATCCTCAAGCCACGTCACCACTGAGTCGCTTGCCCGTGGCACCCATGGGCAACCGCTCACTGCTCCTGCGCTACGTACTACTGGCCATCGGCTGGCTGAGCGTAGCGCTGGGAGTGATTGGCATTTTCCTGCCGGTATTACCGACCACGCCCTTTCTACTGCTGGCCGCCGCCTGCTTCGCTCGAAGCTCCCCGCGGTTCTATCACTGGCTGGTGGAACACCCACGGCTGGGCCCATGGATTCGTGATTACCTGGATGGCAACGGCATTCCACTCAAGGGTAAGGTCTACGCCATCGGCCTGATGTGGCTGAGCATCGCGCTGTCCTGTTACCTGGTGCCGTTGCCGTGGGCTCGCGGCTTCATGCTGACCAGCGCCGTGCTGGTGACGATCTACATCCTGCGCCAGAAAACCCTGCCCCCGCGCTGAATGCACCTGCGACATTAGATCCCACGCGACCTTGGTCGACACTGACTAACAACAGGCATCATGCGAGACTGTCCAACCGGGCCCGGAATGCCCGGGTGTTCTTATGCTCGGAGTTACCATGACGCTGTCCAGCGGGCTGATCGCCGCCGTTGCCCTGGCCTATATGGCCATTATGTTTGCCATCGCCTTTTACGGTGACCGCCGCCATGCGCCGCTGCCACCCCGGGTGCGTGCGTGGGTCTATAGCTTGTCGCTGGCGGTGTACTGCACCAGTTGGACGTTCTTTGGAGCGGTAGGCCAAGCCGCCGAGCAGTTGTGGGCATTTTTACCGATCTACCTGGGGCCGGTGCTGTTACTGGTGTTGGCGCCTTGGGTGCTGCAGAAGATGATCCTGATCAGCAAGCAGGAAAACATCACCTCCATCGCCGACTTTATCGCCGCTCGCTATGGCAAATCCCAATCCCTGGCGGTGGTGGTCGCGCTGATCTGTCTGGTCGGCGTGCTGCCCTATATCGCGCTGCAACTCAAAGGCATCGTGCTGGGCGTAAACCTGTTGATCGGCGCCGGCCCCGACACCACCGGTACCCGGGCTCAGGACACGGCCTTGATCGTATCGCTGGTGCTGGCGCTGTTCACTATCGTGTTTGGTACGCGCAACCTCGATGCCACCGAACACCACCGGGGCATGGTGCTGGCGATTGCCTTTGAGTCTTTGGTCAAGCTGTTCGCATTCCTCGCGGTCGGTGCGTTTGTGACCTACGGCTTGTACGACGGTTTCGGCGATCTGTTCAGCCAGGCCATGCTCGCACCGCGCCTGGAGGAATACTGGAAAGAAACGATCAACTGGCCATCAATGGTGGTGCAGACTGGCGTCGCCATGATGGCGATCATCTGCCTGCCCCGGCAATTCCATGTGACCGTCGTTGAGAACATTGACCCGCAGGACCTGCGCCTGGCCAAGTGGGTATTCCCGGCGTACTTGATCCTCGCCGCGTTGTTCGTGGTACCGATCGCCCTGGGCGGCAAAATGCTGTTGCCCGGTTCGGTGCTGCCCGACTCCTACGTGATCAGCCTGCCGATGGCCCAGGCCCACCCGGCCCTCGCCGTGCTGGCGTTCATCGGCGGGGCTTCGGCAGCCACCGGCATGGTCATCGTGGCCAGCATCGCGTTGTCGACCATGGTCTCCAACGACATGCTGTTGCCCTGGTTGCTGCGCCGCTCCAGCGCCGAGCGGCCGTTCGAAGTATTCCGCCACTGGATGCTCTCGGTACGCCGGGTGAGCATTGTGATCATTCTGCTGCTGGCGTATGTGAGCTACCGTCTGCTCGGCTCGACTGCCAGCCTGGCCACCATCGGCCAGATCGCTTTTGCCGCCGTGACCCAACTGGCCCCGGCGATGCTCGGTGCGCTCTACTGGAAGCAGGCCAACCGACGCGGTGTATTTGCCGGCCTGGCTGCCGGTACATTCCTGTGGTTCTACACCTTGGTCCTACCGGTGACGGCGAAAAGCCTTGGCTGGTCGCTCAGCCTTTTCCCCGGCCTGACCTGGATGCACTCCCACCCATTCGGGCTGTCGGTGACGTCGCTGACCTTGGGTACAGTGTTCTCCCTGGCGGGTAACTTCACCCTCTTCGTCTGGGTATCGATGCTGTCGCGCACGCGGGTTTCCGAGCACTGGCAGGCCGGCCGGTTTATCGGCCAGGAAATCAACCAGCGCGCCAATGCTCGTTCCATGTTGTCGGTGCAGATCAGCGACCTGCTCAGCCTGGCTGCACGTTTCGTCGGCGAAGAACGTGCCCAGCAGAGCTTCATTCGCTTTGCCTATCGCCAGGGTAAAGGCTTCAACCCCAACCAGAATGCCGACAACGATTGGATTGCCCATACCGAGCGTTTGTTGGCCGGCGTGCTCGGCGCCTCCTCGACGCGGGCAGTGGTGAAAGCCGCGATCGAAGGGCGGGAAATGCAGCTGGAGGACGTAGTACGCATCGCCGACGAAGCCTCCGAGGTGCTGCAATTCAACCGCGCCCTGCTGCAAGGCGCTATCGAGAACATTACCCAGGGCATCAGCGTGGTGGACCAGTCGCTCAAGCTGGTGGCCTGGAACCGACGCTACCTGGAGCTGTTCAACTACCCGGACGGTTTGATCAGCGTTGGCCGGCCGATTGCCGACATTATTCGCTACAACGCCGAGCGCGGCCTGTGCGGGCCGGGTGAAGCCGAAGTACATGTGGCGCGACGCTTGCACTGGATGCGCCAGGGCCGCGCGCACACCTCCGAGCGCCTGTTCCCCAATGGCCGGGTGATCGAGTTGATCGGCAACCCGATGCCCGGTGGCGGTTTTGTCATGAGTTTCACCGACATCACCGCGTTCCGCGAAGCCGAACAGGCACTGACCGAGGCAAACGAAGGCCTGGAACAACGAGTGACCGAGCGCACCCATGAGTTGTCGCAGCTCAACGTGGCGCTGACCGACGCCAAAGGCGTGGCCGAATCTGCCAGCCAGTCGAAGACCCGCTTCCTGGCGGCAGTCAGTCATGACCTGATGCAACCCTTGAACGCGGCGCGGCTGTTCTCCGCCGCCCTCTCCCACCAGCACGACGGCCTGTCCGACGAGGCGCGGCAACTGGTGCAGCATCTGGATAGCTCGTTGCGCTCAGCCGAAGACCTGATCAGCGACTTGCTGGATATCTCGCGCCTGGAAAACGGCAAGATCAACCCACAACGCCAGCCCTTTGTACTCAATGAGCTATTTGACACCCTGGGCGCAGAATTCAAGGCGCTGGCCCATGAGCAAGGTTTGCGCTTCCGTTGGCGCGGCAGCCGCCTGCGAGTGGACAGCGACATCAAGTTGCTGCGGCGGGTGTTGCAGAACTTTCTGACCAATGCCTTCCGTTATGCCGACGGGCCCGTGCTGCTGGGCGTACGTCGACGTCAGGGCGAACTGTGCCTGGAAGTATGGGACCGCGGCCCGGGCATTCCGCCGGACAAGCAAAAAGTGATCTTCGAAGAATTCAAGCGCCTGGACAGCCACCAGACCCGCGCCGAGAAGGGCCTGGGCCTGGGCTTGGCGATTGCCGACGGCCTGTGCCGCGTGTTGGGCCATCGCCTGAGCGTGCGCTCGTGGCCGGGCAAGGGCAGCGTGTTTAGCGTATGCGTGCCGCTGGCGCGCAACCAGACCAGCCCGCAGCCAAAAGCCGCCGTGGAGAACGGCCTGCCCCTGAGCGGTGCGCGGGTGCTGTGCGTGGATAATGAGGAAAGCATCCTGATCGGTATGCGCAGCCTGCTGACACGCTGGGGCTGCGAAGTCTGGACCGCCACCGACCAGGCCGAGTGCGCAGCGCTGCTGGCCGACGGTATGCGACCGCAACTGGCGCTGGTGGATTATCACCTGGACCACGGCGAAACCGGCACCGAACTGATGGGCTGGCTGCGAGCGCAATTGGCCGAGCCTATTCCCGGCGTGGTGATCAGTGCCGACGGGCGCCCGGAGATGGTGGCGCAGGTGCATGGGGCGGGGCTGGACTACCTGGCCAAGCCGGTGAAGCCGGCGGCGTTGAGGGCACTGTTGAGCAGGCACCTGCCCTTGTAAAAGGGTCGTGCGTGGTCAAAATGTGGGAGGGGCTTGCCCACTCCCGCATTTGGCCCCACCTCTATTCGGGGAGATGCGCCACGCCATCCGAATCTGTCATCGCTCGCTCCAGTAAATCCGCCGGAAGGCTCTTGCTGGCTCGGGCGCCGAGCAACCTTAACTGCTCGGTACGGCTGACCAGATTCCCACGCCCGTCCGTCAATTTGTTGCGCGCCGCGCTGTAAGCCTTGTCCAACTGCTGCAGCCGGTTGCCCACTTCGTCCAGGTCCTGGATAAACAACACGAACTTGTCGTACAGCCAACCGGCACGCTCGGCGATTTCCCGGGCGTTCTGGCTCTGACGCTCCTGCTTCCACAGGCTGTCGATCACCCGCAGGGTGGCGAGCAAGGTGGTGGGGCTGACAATCACGATATGGCGATCGAAGGCTTCCTGGAACAAATTCGGTTCAGCCTGCAAGGCCGCGGAAAAAGCCGCCTCGATCGGTACGAACAGCAGAACGAAATCCAGGCTGTGCAAACCTTCCAGGCGCTTGTAGTCCTTGCCGGCCAAGCCCTTGACGTGATTGCGCAAAGACAGCACATGCTGCTTCAACGCCGCCTGGCCAATCACTTCGTCATCTGCCGCGACGTACTGTTGATAGGCGGTCAAGCTGACCTTGGAGTCGACCACCACCTGCTTGTCGCCCGGCAACATGATCAGCACGTCCGGCTGGAAGCGCTCGCCATCCGGGCCCTTGAGGCTGACCTGGGTCTGGTATTCGCGGCCTTTTTCCAGGCCTGCGTGTTCCAGCACCCGCTCAAGAATCAGTTCCCCCCAGTTGCCCTGGGTTTTCTGCCCCTTGAGGGCGCGGGTCAGGTTGGTGGCTTCGTCCGACAGGCGCAGGTTCAGTTGCTGCAGGCGCTCAAGCTCCTTGGCCAGGGAGAACCGCTCACGGGCTTCGTTTTGATAGCTTTCTTCAACGCGTTTCTCGAAGGACTGGATGCGCTCCTTGAGCGGGTCGAGCAACTGGCCCAGGCGTTCCTGGCTGGTTTCGGCGAAGCGCTGTTCACGCTCGTCGAAGATTTTACCGGCAAGCTCGGCGAACTGAGCACGCAGCTCGTCCCGTGAGCCTTGCAGGTCAGTGAGGCGCTGCTGATGGCTCTCCTGCTGCTCGCGCAATTCCGCGCTCAGGGCTGCGGCCAAGGCATCGAGACGGCGCAGTTCGGTTTCCTTGGCGCTGCGATCGAGGTTCCAGGCATGGGCGGCATCGCGGGCGTTATCGCGGTCGATCTGCAACAGTTCGACTTCGCGGCCCAGTGCCGCCAGGTCGGCTTGTTTGGCGGCGTTGGCCTGGCTCAGGTCGCTGATTTCATCGCGACTGGCGTCCAGTTGGGCGGCGAGCCCTTCCTGGGCCAGTTGCGCGTTTGCCAGGCGTTCTTCCAGCAGTTCCCAGCCGGTGTTACGCGCGTTCAAGCGCCGCTGAATCTGCCAGCACAGCGCCAGTAACGGTACGGCTGCGCCAACGAGCCCCAAGGCAATACTGGTCCAGTCAAAAACCATAGCCATTTCTGCCATCACCAAAAAAGATCAAGGGTAACCAAGCACAGGGCGCGAAGACAGCTCAGTCTTCGACCTGGCCCAGTTCACGCTGGGCGCGACGATCGCCGGCGCGAGCGGCCGAGCGTAATAGATCATGACCAATGCGCCGATCACGGGCGTTTCCGCACTCACGGCACATCAGTTGGCCGAGACGACTCTGTGCGGCCACCACGCCTTCCCGGGCAGGCTGCTTGAGCAAGCGCCCGGCGAAGTGCTTGACGTTGCTGCTCTGGCCCAGACGCGGGCTGTCGAGCAGCCACAGAGCGACCTTCAAGGAAAAACGCTTGGGTGCGGTAACAGTTTGAGTAGTGTCGGTAACAGAAGGTGATACTGAGCGAAACTTCATAAAGCACTGTGGGACAGAACGGAAGGCGCGCCACTCTACTCTTTTTTTCGTACAGGTAAAGCTGAAAAAAACCTGCACGCCCGTCCTAGAGCAAGCGCTTGGGACAATCCACAGAAGCTGTGGATAACTCAGTGGACAACCCTCCTTGAACTCGCGCAAAGGCCCATGGAACGGGGCCCCCGGTCAAACTGACGATTTTTTCACCAATAAAAAAAAGCCAGATTTTTCATTGACTTAAATTTTGATTACAGGCAAACGGATGCGCTTCACGGTGAGTGAAAGGAGGGTTACACACGCCGCAACTAATGTGCACAAGTACCTATTCGCGGGTTATAACGCCGGCGTTTTTTGATTCAACACGCGTTAAACATGTTACTGAGCGGACAAACCCGAGGGCTTTTCAAATCTGCCCCGGCTCGCCACACTGCGCCACCGTCAACGCAACTCTGTAGGGCCGATGAAAGGAATTCTGCTTTTCGCCATGCTGCTGTTGGCCATCTGCGCGACATCGTTGGGAATCAATGCCGCGCTACCCTCTCCGGACGGCGCGTTGTTTGCCATCGCGATTTTGCTCTCGGCCGCCTTTACCGCCGCGAGCCTGTGCATCGAACTGAGTGACGGCCGGATCAATGATCTGCACGAGGTCATGCAACTGATCGAGACCGGCCAGTCCTTGCGCCTGACGCTCGCCGCCTACGCACTGGGCTGCGCCCTGGCTGCGTCTGTGACCGTACTGGTCTATCGTGGATTGCTCGGCGGCTGATTAAAGTTTTTTGCCACCCCCCTTCCCTTTCCTGTTTCATTCCGTTACTATCCGCGGCGTTAGTACCAAGCTGAAAGTCAATTCTGGTCGAACAAGTCCCCTGAACCACACGGGATCGACCACCTCGATGGTTTCCAGGTATCGCTTGCGACGACACTGCCTTTGAACAAGCAAAGGGTGTCGCGAAGTTTACATACTCTGACCGAACCAACCTGCAAATTGATCAGGATCTTCACCCCGGGCTCAGAACCTTTGCCCCTGTTGTGTTGCCTGCCCTCCTAAGTACCTACCTGCCAGCCCAAGCGCGCCTAAATTATTAGCGCTTCAAACTGGCTGCTTTGTTCCAGTCAGGTTCTTCGCTTGATCAATGGTGATCAGCGTTACTGGAACGTTTTAACGTTGCACGGTTCTTATCCGTGTCATTTGTAGGAACACCAATAATATGAACGCTCAAATCCACACTCAGGATGCCATTCGCACCCTCACTAACGCTTTTGCCCCAATGAACTGCCTGATCATGGCCGCTCGCAAAGGCTGCTTCAGCTTCACCCTGGTCAATGAACACGGTATCGCTCGTCACAGCGAACGCCTGTACCCCGATCAATACTCCAGCGCAGAACCGCTGCAGGCCGTGATCGAGCGTACCCGTCAGGCACTGACTGCCTGATCGACCGAGTCGCTGAAAACAAAAACCCTGTCTGAAAAACAGGGTTTTTTATTGCCTGAAATTTGGCGCGGGCCTGTATTTACTAAGCACCGATAGATATAAACGTTATAACTGAATAGACAAGATGTTTTAAAAACAGTCCTTTACATCATGAATATGACACTACACTTCAACTCAAGCGGCATCGTCCGCTTGCGACGGGCCTGAGATCCGATTCACCGCTGCCAAGCCCTCCTTCTCAGGCTCGTCCACCCCATTTATGGACTGAGGCTTGTATGGGTATTGCCGCCAGCGAATTGTGTCGTTATGTGATCAGGCCGACCTTGACCTACCTCGGCTGCCATAACCCAACAGCCGAGTCCTTGTTACTGGGCATCGCCGCCAGCCAGTCGGAACTGGGGTCGGCCCTGCATGATCGGCGCGGCCATGGCCTCTATAGCATCACTGAACCCCGCCACCGTGCCCTCTGGGACGAATACCTGGCGCTGGACCCGGAACGCGCAAGCCTGGTGCGCGGGCTGGCCAGCCAACATGCGTTTCTGAGTGCGCCCCAGGTGGAGTTGACGGTAAACCTGCGATACGCCACGGCAATCGCCTGGTTGCTGGTAGAACAACACCGCCCGGCACTGCCCGCCCCAGGCGACGTATTGGCCATGGCGCGTATCTGGAAAGAAATATTCCACCCTCAAGGGAGGCTGCGGGATTTTACCCAAGCCTGGCAAAGCTGCGCCCCATCCATAAAACAGGTGATCTGCTGACCGGGCAAATTGCAAGATTCGGCAAAAAACAGCGAATCTGGTCGGATTGTCCTACAAAACCGCTCTATCTCCTGCATTACACCCTATAGCGCGATCGCAAATTTATTGTTACTTTCCGCTGCGGTGATCACCTCGGAGTTCTAATAATGAAAAAAGTAATGCTCAAGACCACACTTAGCCTCGCCGTTGCCATGGCATCCTCCCAACTATTCGCCAGCGGCTTTGCCCTGAACGAACAGAGCGTCAGCGGGATGGGTACTGGTTTTGCAGGTCGATCTTCTTCTGCCGATGATGCAAGCACTGTGTTCGGTAACCCTGCCGGTATGGCACGCCTGGAAGGTCAACAGATCACCGGCGGCGTTGCAGCCATTGATGCTTCTACTGATATCAGCGACGTCAGCGGCCGCTCCCGCGGCAGCAACAAAGGTGACATGGTGCCATTCACCGCCGTCCCTTTCGGTTTCTACACCAATAAACTCAACGATCAGTGGGCTGTCGGCTTCGGTGTCTATGCACCGTTCGGCCTGGTAACCGACTACGAAAGCGGCTTCCAGGGCCGTGGCTTTGGCAGCAAGAGTGAAGTGAAAGTCATCACCTTCCAGCCAACGGTCAGCTACGCCTTCAACGACCGTGTTTCCGTTGGTTTTGGCCCGACCATCAACCGCATCGCCGGCACCCTGGAATCAGACCTGACGCTGAACGCTCTCGCGCCAGACACCAACATCAAGATCAAGGGTGACGACACCGCGCTGGGCTTCAACATCGGCGTGCTGGTACAAGCCACCGATACCACCCGCGTCGGCCTGACCTATCACTCCAAGGTCAGCTACAAGCTGGACGGCCACACCGAAGTCACCGCACCAGCCGCGACCGCTGCCGCCCTGCGCAGCAATCGCTACGATGCGTCGCTGAAGATCGATACGCCTGAGTCCTACGACCTGTCGGTGACCCAAGACCTGACCGACGCCTGGAAACTCTATGCAGGTGCAACCTGGACACGCTGGAGCCGCTTGAAAGACATCACCGTCAAGAACGACGGCGTGTCCGGCGCAACAGGCGGCGCGCTCGCCCCTGCCTTGGTAGGCACTATCAAGGAAGACCAGAACTGGCACGATACCTGGGCCTATGCCGTGGGTACTTCGTATCAGCTCACCAAGCAAGTGGTGTTGCGTACCGGCCTGACTTTCGACCAGTCGCCTACCAACAACACGGATCGTTCGCCACGCATCCCGACCGGCGACCGCACGATCTTCAGCCTGGGCCTGGGCTACGAGGTCATGCCGAACATGACCATCGACCTGGCCTACTCCTACCTGAAGGAAGAAGACGTCAAGGTTTCGCGCTCTAACCAATTGGCCAGCTACAACGCCAAGTATGAAAACAGTGCCAACGGTTTCGGCCTGGGCATGACCTACAAGTTCTAAACCGCGACCGTATAAAAAAGCCCCGCTCTCCTGTGAAGGAGGCGGGGCTTTTCAGTGGCTGGTTATCAGGGTTTGGATGCTATCGCCTGCTCGACCGCCTTGATCAACTCCGGGCTGTCCGGCTTGGTCAGGCTGGAAAAGCTGGCGACAACATTGCCCTGGCGGTCAACCACATACTTGTAGAAGTTCCACTTCGGCGCCGCGTCGGCCTGCTCGGCAAGGACCTTGAACAGATGCACCGCATCCGGCCCCTTGACCTTCTGCGGCTCGGTCATGGTGAAGGTCACGCCATAATTCACGTAACAGACCTTGGCGGTCTCCTCCCCGGTCTTGGCTTCCTGCTTGAAGTCATCGGACGGCACGCCAATCACTTCCAGGCCTTCGCCCTTATAGCGTTGATATAAGCCTTCCAGGCCCTTGAACTGCGGGGCAAAGCCGCAGAAGCTCGCCGTATTGACGATCACCAAGGGTTTGCCAGCGAATTGCTGGCACAGGTCAATGGATTCCTTGGCCCGCAGTTTGGGCAATTGGCCCGTAAGCAGCGACGGGCAGCTGGCGGCCATGGCCACGCTGCCAACAGCCATGAGGACGGGTACAGCGAGCCAGCGCATCAACATGATCAAAGTCCTTGAGTCAGTTCAGGCATTGAACTTAACAGATCGCCATGCCCAGTTGCATCAACGCCAGGCCACCTTGCTGCCAACCCCACCAGGCCAGTAGCAACAGAAGCAACCCTGCCGCCATCACCATCAAGCGCACCGCTACCCTCATGCCACCTCCATCTGCGCCTGCACACGCGCCACTGGCCGCTCACGCACCGGCCAGTTCAAGGCCGCGGCGAGCAGGCTGAGCAGAATCGCCACCTGCCAGATCAAATCGTAGTTGCCGGTTCGATCATAGACCACCCCGCCCAGCCAGCCGCCTAGGAACGAGCCGAGTTGATGGAACAGGAACACAATCCCACCGAGCATCGAGAGGTTGCGTACACCAAACAACGTCGCGACGGTGCCGTTGGTCAGCGGCACGGTGGACAACCACAGAAACCCCATCGCCATGCCAAACAGATAGGCCGTCACTTCAGTGACTGGCGCCCACAGGAACAACACAATCACCACCGCCCGCAGCAGGTACAGACCAGTCAGCAAGCGCGGCTTGGACATGCGCCCGCCCAGCCAGCCAGCGGTATAGGTGCCAAACACATTGAACAGACCGATCAAGGCCAGCACCGTGGTGCCCACCGTGGCCGGCAGATGTTGGTCGACCAGGTACGCCGGCAAGTGCACACCGATAAACACAACCTGGAACCCGCACACAAAAAAACCAAAAGACAGCAGCCAGAACCCGGAGTGAGAGCAGGCTTCCTTCAACGCTTCGCGCAGGGTTTGCTGACCGACCGTGACCGGCAACGGCCGGTCCTTGAGCATGGCAACCAGCGGCAGGATCAACGCCACCATCAAGCCCAACGCCAGCAACGCTGCGGACCAGCCCAGCCAACCGATCAAGCCGAGGGTGCCGGGCACCATGGCGAACTGGCCGAAGGACCCGGCGGCGCTGGCAATGCCCATGGCCATGCTGCGTTTTTCCGGCGGTACGGCGCGACCGACCACACCGAGAATCACTGAAAACGAGGTACCGGACAGGCCGATGCCAATCAGCAAGCCTGCACTCAGGGACAGTGACCACGCGGAGTCGGACATCCCCATCAGCACCAGGCCCACGGCGTACAACACGCCGCCGACAAACACCGCTCTGGTTGCGCCGAAACGGTCGGCCAAGGCGCCGGTAAACGGCTGCGCCAGGCCCCAGATCAAGTTCTGCAAGGCAATGGCGAAGGCGAAGGTCTCACGCCCCCAGCCGAATTCGCTGCTCATCGGCGCCAGAAACAGGCCGAAGCCATGCCGTACGCCCAAGGACAACGCCAGGATCAGCGCACTCCCCACAAGGATCCAACCGCTGGTGCGCCACATCGAGGTCATTTTTTATTCTCCGCTCGCGGGTATATACCCGCTTGTAGTCGAACAAACCGCCGTTCAGGCGAGTTCATCCAGCAAGGCCAACAAGGTTTCGCGCTTTTCAGCGCCGAGCTTATCAATCAGCTTCTGTTGCGCCGCTTCCCATGCCGGCAACGCGGCGGCCAATCGCTGCTGGCCACTTTCAGTCAACAGCACAAGGCGGTTTCGCAGGTCATCGCCCTCGACCAATTGCACCAACCCCTCGCCTTCCAGGACACGCAGGTTGCGCCCCAGGGTGCTGCGATCCAGGCCCATGGCTTCGGCCAAGCTGGAAATGCTCGGTTGGTCGAGGCGCTGCAGGTTACACAGCAAAGAATACTGGGCGACGTTGATCCCGAAGCCGTCGAGAGCGCCGTCGTAATGCCTGCTGACGCCACGGGCGGCGCGTCGCAGGTTGGTGCATAAACATTGGGAAGCAAGCATAGAGCGTGTATATACCCGGAGTTAAGGAATTGCAAGAAAGCGTTACAGCGCCAACCCGACCAGGACAGCGACTTCCAGTAGTTCCAATAGCGCGCCTGCCGTGTCGCCCGTGGTACCGCCAAGGCGCCTGATCATCAAGTGACGCAGCCACACAAAGCACAGCACCGCCAGCAATACCGCAATGCCACCGTTGAAACCACCGATCAGGATGCAGGTCAATCCGCTGAGGATCAGCACCTGCTGGCCGACAATCCGCGGTAAGTAGTCCGACAAGGCCTGGCCCAACCCTCCTGCCCGCACATAGCGCGTGGTAAGAAACAGCGCCAGCATCGAAGCCCGTCCGATCAACGGCGCCAGGATCAGGGCGGCGCCATTATGCTGCTCGATCAAGGCCACCAACGCGCTGAACTTGAGCAATAGCACCAAGCCCAGGGTAACCACCGCAATCGGCCCGCTGCGCGGATCTTTCATGATACTGAGCGTGCGTTCGCGATCACCAAAGCCACCCAACCAGGCATCGGCGCTGTCCGCCAGGCCATCCAGGTGCAGGCCACCGCTGAGCAGCACCCAGGCCGTCAGCAACAGCGCGGCGTGCAGCAGCAAGGGCGCGCCCATCAATACCAGGTTCAACCCCCACAGCAATAGACCGAACAGCAGTCCCACCAGCGGATAAAACAGTAACGAACGGCCTAGCTCCTGAGGCTGCGGCATACCCGGCAAGCGGATCGGCAGGCAGCTGAGAAATTGCAGGGCAATCCAGAACGGCAACATCGTCACGATCCTTCTTTCAGTACGCCGTCGGCACCGACCTGCAGGCTGAAAAGCGCGCCGTGGCCGACCTCGACGTTCAGCAGTTGCTCGCGCGGCATCCCACGCGCCCGGGCCAGCAGCAGGCGCATCACGCCGCCATGGCTGACCAACAACACGCGCTGGCCGGCGTAAGCCTGATGCAGGCGTGACACCGCGCCGAGCACCCGCTCGGAAAATGCACTGACAGGCTCGCCTTGGGGCGGCGTGAACGCATAGGGATCGGCCCAGAACAAACCCAGCCCTTCGGCATCGGTCTCCATCAGCGCCGCGGCGCTCTGGCCTTCCCAGGCACCGAAGTGGAGTTCTTGCAAAGCCGGCTCAAGGCTGACCGGCAGGCCGAGCTGTGCTCCCAGCTCCTGGGCAAACAAGGCGCAGCGTTGCAACGGTGAGCCGATCAACCGATCCCATGGCCCCTGCCCCACCACCGCGGCTCGCATCTGCGCCCAGCCCCTGGCGGTCAAGGCATCGTCCAGGCTGCCGCGCAGGCCGCCGCCCAGCTCGGTTTCGCCGTGGCGCAGCAGGTCCAGGTGCAAGGTCATGCGGGGCGATCTGCCACGGCCGCTTCGGCGAAGGTTGCCATCTGCCCGTGCAACGCACAGGCCAAACGCAACAACGGCACCGCCAGCGCCGCGCCGCTGCCTTCGCCCAGGCGCAAGCCCAGTTCCAGTAGCGGTTCGGCATCCAGGCTGTGCAACACATGGCGATGGCCCGGCTCGGCACCGCGATGCCCGAACACCAGCCATTCGCGGCACGCCGGGTTCAAGCGCACCGCCACCAGCGCCGCAACGCTGCAGATAAACCCATCCACCAGCACCACGATACCTGCCTGCGCACAGGCCAGGTAAGCGCCAACCAACCCGGCAATTTCAAAACCGCCGAGATTGAACAGCGTTTGCAACGCATCACCCCGTTGCCCGGCATGCAGCGCCAAAGCGCGCTCGATGACCGCGACCTTGTGGCTGACGCCCGCTGCATTCAAACCTGTGCCCGGGCCAGTCAGGTCGCTCACCTGGCAATCCAGCAATGCACAGGCCAACGCGCTGGCCGCGGTGGTATTGCCGATACCCATCTCGCCGCCGATAAACACCTGCGCACCGCGTTCCAGAGCGCGGTGCGCGCTGTCTCGGCCGGCTTGCAATGCCAACAGCCCCTGAGCCTGGGTCATCGCCGGGCCATCAACAAAGTTGGCCGTGCCCGCGCCGATATTCACATGACGCACGCCGGGCAAGTTCAGCGAGGGCGTCACTGTGCCAAGATCAATCACTTCCAGTTGCGCATCCAGTTGCCGCGCCAACACGCTGATCGCCGCACCACCACTGACGAAGTTTTGCAGCATCTGCCCGGTCACTTCCTGGGGAAATGCCGACACGCCTTCGGCGACCACACCGTGATCACCGGCAAAAATCGCGATCCACAGTTGCTCCACCGACGGCTTGACCTGGCCCTGCAAACCCGCCAGTTGCACCGCCAGCGCTTCCAGCTGGCCGAGGGAACCGGCGGGCTTGGTCAATTGTTGCTGACGCGCCAGCGCCTGCTCATGAGCAGCGGCATCAATGGCCTTGCAGGGGTTGAGCCACCAGGAGTCCGTCATAACGCAGTACCTTTCAAAGTCAGGGGCAGGCCGGCAACCGTCAACACCACACGCTGACACCGCTCGGCCAAGGCTTGATGCAGCCAACCGGCTTCATCCACATAGCGGCGAGTCAATTCGCCCAGCGGCACGACACCCAGACCGGTCTCGTTGCTGACAAAAATGATTTCACCTGGCAGCGAGGCCAGGGTTTGCAGCAGTTGATCGCGCTCGAACACCAGACGATCGCTATCGTCGAGCATCAGCAGATTGGTCAGCCATAACGTCAGGCAATCCACCAACAGGCAGCGGTCGGTAGCGGCGTTTTCACGCAGCACATGCGCCAGCTCGATGGGTTCTTCAATCAGCCCCCAATGATCCGGGCGACGTTCGCGATGCAGCGCCACCCGCTGATTCATTTCACCATCCAGCGGCTGGCTGGTGGCGATATAAGTGACCGGCAAAGCGCTGTCGCAGGCGAGCTTTTCAGCCAGGCGACTCTTGCCCGAGCGGGCACCACCCAAGATCAGTTGGAGCATGGAATTAGCCCTGTAAAAGTCAAAGGTGGAGCGCAAAACCAGAATGAATGCGGCGCTTTACGTAACCACGATGCGCAGCGAGCCGCTCTTGATTTTGCTTTTGATCTCAGGCGCCCCGTTAAACCACGCTGGCCGAACGCAGCAATGGATATGTACACCGACAGGCCGCCATCGGGAGCAAGCCCCCTCCCACATTTGCATCGCGTACACACTGTTAAATCCCACATAGGTTGCGCAACAAATCGGTGTCCAAATGGTGTTCAACCAGATCCGCCAACCGTTCGATATCACGCTCGCGCAACCCGTGATAATCCACCTCTTGCACCTCCTGCAATCCGGCCCACCGCAGCAAGGCACTGCACGCCGCCGGTGTTTCGAACAGCCCGTGCAGGTAGGTGCCGAGAATCTGCCCGTCAGCACTCAGCGCGCCATCGCTGCGACCATCGTCCAGCAGCACCGCAGCGCTGAGCAGGGCATCGCCTGATGTCACACCCGCGTGAATCTCATACCCACTCACTTCAGCATCTTCGAGCACCAAGCGTCCGCGCACATTGCGCAGCTGTTTCTGCTCCTCCAGCGTTGTAGTAAACGCCAGCAGCCCGAGGCCGGCACTGGACCCGGCCACCCCCTCCAGCCCAAGCGGGTCATGCACCTGCTCACCCAGCATCTGCAAACCGCCGCAAATCCCCAGCACCTTGCCGCCATAACGCAGATGCCGCGCCACGGCCGCATCCCAGCCATTGGCGCGCAAGAAGGCCAGATCGCTGCGTACGCTTTTGGAGCCAGGCAGGATGACCAGGTCAGCCGCAGGCATCGCCTGGCCCGGCCCGACAAACTGCAAATCCACCTGAGGATGCAGGCGCAGCGGGTCAAAGTCAGTGTGATTGCTGATCCGCGGCAACACCGGCACCACCACCTTGAGCACGTGGGCGGCCTTGTCGATCTGGCGCTGGTCGATGCCGTCTTCCGCCTCCAGGTGCAGGTCCATCACATAGGGCAACACGCCGACAACCGGCTTGCCGGTGCGCGCCTCCAGCCAATCCAGGCCAGGCTGCAACAGCGCGATATCACCGCGAAAACGGTTGATGATGAAGCCCTTGACCCGTGCCTGCTCGCTGGGCGACAGCAATTCCAGGGTACCGACCAGATGGGCAAACACGCCGCCGCGATTGATATCGGCGATCAACAGCACCGGGCAATCCGCCGCTTCGGCGAAGCCCATGTTGGCGATGTCATTGGCGCGCAGGTTGATCTCGGCCGGGGAGCCCGCACCTTCGACCATCACCACCGGGTAGGCTTGGCTCAAACGTGCGTGGGAAGCCAACACCGCCTGCATCGCAATGGCTTTGTAGTCGTGATAGGCCACGGCATTCATGCTGGTCACGGCGCGACCGTGGATGATCACTTGCGAGCCGGTGTCGCTGTTGGGCTTGAGCAGCACCGGGTTCATATCGGTGTGGGGTGCCAGGTTGGCGGCCTGGGCCTGCACCGCCTGGGCGCGGCCGATCTCGCCGCCTTCGGCCGTCACCGCGCTGTTGAGCGCCATGTTCTGCGGCTTGAACGGCGCCACCGCGACACCCTGGCGCACCAGCCAACGGCACAACGCGGTCACCAGGGTACTCTTGCCGGCGTCGGAGGTAGTGCCCTGCACCATCAGCGTACTCATGTGGCTTCCTTGTAAGCGGCCAAAGCCTCGTCCAGCCGCAACCAGTCGGCTTCGGTGTCGGGCAAGCCGAAACGCACGCTGCTGTCGTGCACAAACAGGCGCAGCAGGATGCCGCGCTGGGCCATGAATTCGTGCAGGCGCTCGGCATGAGGCGTGATCAGCCACTGGAACAATGCGCAGCCGCCGTGGGGTTGAAAGCCTCTGCGCTCAAGCAGTTCGAACAAGCGCTGGCCCGCTTCGATGCATCGATTGCGCTGGCGGGTGTGCCCATCCGTATCGCGCAGGCACGCTTGGCCCAATACCCGCGTCGGCCCGCTGACTGCCCAGGGCCCGACCTGTTCGGCCAGCAACTTGAGCAACTTGCGTTCGGCCAGCACAAAGCCCAGGCGTACACCGGCCAGGCCGAAAAACTTGCCGAACGAACGCAGTACGATCAAACCGACCTGATCGGCATGGCTCGCCAGGCTTGAATCGGGGGTCACGTCCATGAACGCTTCGTCCACCACCAGCCAGCCCCCGCGCTGGACCAGCCGCGCGTGCCAGTCCAGCAAGCGTTGCGGGGGCAGGCTCAGGCCCGTGGGGTTGTTGGGGTTGACCACCACCAGCACGTCGAGGCTGTCGAGAAAGAAGTCGACCTCCTGCTCCTGCACTTCACGCACCACATAACCGGCGCGGCGCCAGGCTTCGGCGTGCTCGGCATAGCAAGGCGAAAGCACGCCGACCTTGCCGGAGCGGCGCAGACGCGGCAGCAACTGGATCGCGGCCTGGGAGCCCGGCACCGGCAACAACTGGGCGGCGCCGTAATACTCGCAGGCGGCCTTCTCCAGGCCATCATCGGTTTCCGGCAAGCGGGCCCAGGCACGCAGCGGGATCTCGGGAATCGGCCACGGCCAGGGCGCCAGGCCACTGGACAGATCAAGCCAATCCGCTTCGGCAATCCCGTATTCAATCGCGGCCTTTCGCAGCCGGCCACCGTGTTCAAGCATAGATTTGCGCCCCTACGCACAAGACCAGCAGCCACAACCATACGCCGCGCTGCACCAGTTGCCAGCCACGATCAATGGAGGCGGCATCGGCCGGCGGGCCTTCGCCCAACTGCGGGCGCTGATGCACCTCGCCGTGATAAATCGCTGCGCCACCGAGTTCGACGCCCAACGCACCGGCACCGGCAGCCATCACCGGACCGGCGTTAGGGCTGTCCCACGTCGGGCCCTGGGTGCGCCAGCATTTGAGGGCCAGGCGGGTTTTGCCCAATAGCGCGTAGGTCAAGGCCACCAGTCGCGCAGGAATGTAGTTGAGCACATCGTCGATCTTTGCAGCCGCCCAGCCAAAACGCTCAAAGCGCTCGTTGCGATAGCCCCACATGGCGTCGAGGGTGTTGCTCAGGCGATAAAGCACCACGCCTGGCACGCCTGCCACCACAAACCAGAACAACGCGGCGAATACCGCATCGCTGCCGTTCTCCAGCACCGACTCGGTTGCGGCGCGCGCAACTTCGGTGCGGTCCAGTTCGCTGGTCTGGCGGCTGACCAGGTAACTCACGCGTTTGCGTGCCTCATCCAGATCATCGCTGCGCAGGGCCTGGGCCACCGGCGTCACATGCTCGCCCAGGCTGCGCATGCCCAAGGCGCAGTACAACGCCAGGATTTCCAGGAGCCAGCCGATATAAGGCGCCCACGATAACGCGGTGGCCAGCAAGGTCAGAGGCACCACTGCGATAAACCACGCGGTCACGCCATGGCTGCGCCAGCCACGCCCACCGCTATTGAAACGCTGCTCGATGCGCCCGGCGAAGTTGCCGAACGCCACCAGCGGATGCCAGCGCCTGGGCTCACCCAGCAGCGCATCCAGCGCCACCGCAGCGACACACAGCAAGGCCACACTCATTGACTCACTCCCCACGTGTTTTCATACAGCATGTCACTCAGCGGCCGCGGCTCGGTCCAGCCTTCGAGCTGCAACATCGGTGCCGGGTAGAACTCAGCCACCGGCCCCAGGCACAGTACGGCCAGGGGTTTCGCGCCGGGTGGCAGACCCAGCAGTTCGGCCAACGCCTGGGGTTCGAACAGCGACACCCAGCCCATGCCCAGGCCTTCCACGCGCGCCGCCAGCCACAGGTTCTGGATTGCGCAAGATAGAGACGCCATGTCCATTTCCGGCAAGGTGCGGCGCCCGAAGATGTGGCGCTCGCGATCATCCATCAGTGCAGCCACCAGTACCTCGGCGCAGTCGTTGATGCCTTCGACCTTGAGCTTCATGAAGTCATCGGAGCGCTCGCCCAGGGCCTGCGCGGTGCGCACGCGCTCTTCTTCCACCAACTGCTGGATCTGGCTGCGCAACCGGCGGTCGCTGATACGGATAAAACGCCATGGCTGCATCAGACCTACACTGGGTGCCTGGTGCGCGGCCTGGAGCAAGCGGTGCAACAGTTCCGGAGCAACGCTGCCGGCGGTGAAGTGGCGCATGTCGCGGCGTTCGGCGATGGCGCGGTAAACGGCCTGGCGGTCGGCCTCGGGGAAGGCGTTGTCAGTCATGGCCTCATCGGGGGCAAGCCCCCTCCCACATTGGATTGGGTTTCAACTCGGTCAACTGTGGGAGCTGACTTGCCTGCGATAGCGGTCTCAAGGTCTGGCGCGAACAACGCGGCCACCGCGCCAGGATTCGACGGAAAATAAAAGTGCACGTAGGAAGCGGTCAGCCGCCCTTGTCGGTAAACCGCTTCAGCCCCGCGCCCGCCGTTAGGGCTCAGGCCACGGGCGATCGGCGCCAATGCGGTGCTGGTCAAGGAGTGGTGGTAGGTGTGCCCGCGCAACGTGCCTTCCGGCAATTCGACACTTTGCAGGGCCAGGGCCGCGAGTTTCTTTTGCATCACCGCATCGCCTGGCAGCACGCCAACCAGTTCGGCTCTGTCGCCCTCTACATCCGTCAGCGAATCGAGCAGATAGAGCATGCCGCCACATTCGGCGAGCAGTGGCTTGCCGGCGGCGTGATGAGCACGGATGGCCTCCAGCATCGAGGTGTTTGCCGACAGCGCCTGGTGGTGCAGTTCCGGATATCCGCCTGGCAGGTAAAGGCTGTCTGCCTGCGGCAGTTGGCGATCATGAATAGGTGAGAAGAATGTCAGCTCTGCGCCCATGGCCCGCAGCAAATCCAGGCTGGCGCCATAGGTAAAGGCAAAGGCTTCGTCACGGGCGACGGCGATACGCACACCGGCAAGTAACGGTTCAGCCTTGATCACTTCGGGCGCGGCAAAGGTCACGGGCGGCGGCAGGGCCACTTCGCAGCTACTGCCCAATGCCTGGGCAGCAGCATCCAGGCGTACATCGAGGTCATTGAGTTCGCTGGCTTGCACCAGGCCCAGGTGGCGGCTCGGCAGTTCGATACCGGTCTCGCGGGATAACGCGCCGTACCAACGCAAGCCCTCGGTGAGGCTGCCTTCGAGCAACTGGGCATGGCGCAAGGTGCCGACACGGTTGGCCAGCACGCCGGCGAACGGCAGGTCGGGCTGATAGCGCGCCAGGCCCAGGGCCAGGGCACCAAAGGTCTGGGCCATGGCAGTCCCGTCGATCACCCCCAGCACTGGCACGCCGAAGTGCCGCGCCAGGTCGGCGCTGGAGGGGGTGCCGTCGAACAGCCCCATCACGCCTTCGATCAGGATCAAGTCGGCCTCCCCGGCCGCTTCCCACAGCAGACGACGACTTTCCTGCTCGCCCACCATCCACATGTCCAATTGATACACCGGCGCACCGCTGGCACGCTCGTGGATCATCGGGTCGAGAAAGTCCGGCCCGCATTTGAACACGCGCACCTTGCGCCCCAGGTTGCGATGCAAACGGGCCAGCGCAGCGGTGACCGTGGTTTTGCCTTGGCCGGACGCCGGAGCGGCGATCAAGACGGCTGGGCATTGGCGGGGCTGATTCAAAGTTCAACGCCCTTCTGTGCCTTGATACCGGCCTGGAACGCGTGCTTGAGCATGCCCATTTCGGTGACGGTGTCGCCCATTTCGATCAATTCAGGCTTGGCACCACGGCCAGTGACCACCACATGCTGCATCGGCGGGCGGGCTTGCAGGTCGCTTAGCACCTGGTCCAGGTCGAGGTAGCCGTGCTTGAGAGCGATGTTCAGTTCATCCAGCACCACCAGGCCAATGGAAGGGTCATTGAGCATTGCCCGCGACACCGCCCAGGCTGCTTCGGCGGCGGCGATATCGCGTTGACGATCCTGGGTTTCCCAGGTGAAGCCTTCGCCCATGACGTGGAAGCGAACTTGCTCGGGGAAGCGCCGGAAGAACAGCTCTTCGCCTGTGCTGTTGCGGCCCTTGATGAACTGCACCACACCGCACTGCATGCCGTGGCCCATGGCGCGGGCCAACATGCCGAAGGCCGAACTGCTCTTGCCTTTGCCGTTGCCGGTCAATACCAGCAACAAGCCGCACTCATTCGGCGAATTGGCGATGCGCTCGTCGATCACGGCTTTTTTGCGCAACATGCGCGCCAGGTGGCGTTCGTCGCGGTCGGGGGAATCGGTCATGGCAGCTCTCCGTTGGGGCTGGACAAAAACGGCGGGCAGGAAAAAGAAAAAACAGACAGCCAAGCATCGCCCACCGTGATGCTGTTGAATGTTCAAGGCCGGTCTCCGGACTCATGAGTGGCGCGTCTTGTCGAAGCAGCCGAGGGCGCGCCTTCCCATATCGCGGGCGATACAGTGGCAAACAGCACCGTCTTGACTCATTTACCGTTGCGGGGGCAGCGCCGGAATCGCGGCAGCACTGTGTACAAGTGCGCTCGCTCACCGGCTTCCCTGTTTCACCCTGTCGACGCGCACGCCACAGAGCACCTGGAACAAGCCGCGAAGGTTAGTGGGTTGGGGGTGGAGCGTCAATTAAAGCTGGCCTTGTACTTGAACCATCCGTACAGCGTGCTTCTCTACCCTTACAGGTATCAAGGAGAAAACCATGCCTAAAACCCGACTGGCCTTACTGATCATGCTCACCGGCAGCCTCGCCGCCTGCGGCGAAAGCTCCACCTTGCAAGTCTCCGATGGCACCGGGCCCTCGCCCAAACTGCCGGAGCCGAACAAGACGCTGATTCCCACCGTCAACATCGCCCCGGCGATCGGTTGGCCTGAAGGCGCCAAGCCAACGGCTGCCGCCGGCACCCAAGTGGCCGCATTCGCCGAGGGCCTGGAGCATCCACGCTGGCTCTACGTACTGCCCAACGGCGACGTGTTGGTGGCCGAGACCAATGCGCCACCCAAGCCAGACGACACCAAAGGCGTGCGGGGTTGGGTGATGGAAAAAGTCATGGGCCGCGCCGGTGCCGGTGTGCCGAGCCCGAACCGCATTACGTTGTTGCGCGATGCCGATCATGACGGCGTGGCCGAAACGCGTACGGTATTTCTGCAAAATCTGAATTCGCCGTTTGGCATGACACTGGTGGGCAACGACCTGTACGTGGCGGACTCGGACAAGTTGCTGCGTTTTCCTTATCAGCCAGGTGAAACCGCAATCACATCCCCAGGCACAACAGTCGTGGAGTTGCCAGGTGGCCCCTTGAACCACCACTGGACGAAAAATGTGGTGGCCAGCAAGGATGGCAGCAAGTTGTATGTGAGCGTCGGCTCCAACAGCAACGTCGGTGAAAATGGCCTGGACGCCGAACAAGGCCGCGCGGCCATCTGGGAAGTTGATCGCGCCACCGGCCAACACCGCATTTTCGCCTCCGGCCTGCGCAACCCCAACGGCATGGCCTGGGAGCCACAGAGCGGCAAACTGTGGACTGCGGTGAACGAGCGCGATGAAATCGGCAGCGACCTGGTGCCGGACTACATCACCTCAGTCAAGGATGGCGGCTTCTATGGCTGGCCCTTCAGCTATTACGGCCAGCATGTGGATGTGCGCGTCACGCCGCAAAACCTGGATTTGGTTGCCAAAGCCATCACGCCAGACTACGCGGTAGGCCCGCACACCGCTTCACTGGGGCTGACCTTCGCCGAGGGCAGCAAGTTGCCTGCGCAATTCAGCAACGGCGCGTTTATCGGCCAGCATGGTTCGTGGAATCGCAAGCCGCACAGTGGTTACAAGGTGATTTTTGTGCCGTTTGAAGGAGGCCAGCCGAAAGGACAGCCGGTGGATGTGCTGACGGGGTTTCTCAACAGCGACGAGAAAGCCATGGGCCGGCCGGTGGGCGTGGTGATCGACCAGCAAGGGGATTTGCTGGTGGCTGATGATGTGGGCAATAAGGTGTGGCAGGTGTCGGCAGCCAAATAACTCACCTCAAACACACCACAAAATAATGTGGGAGCAAGCCCCCTCCCACATTTGGATCTATGTACGACTCAAGGGTTGCGTGCCAGATTCCCCGGTAAAACCCGTTTCGCACTCAGGTAGGCATTCTGCCAATACGCTTTGGATAGCGTGTCGAGCTTAACCGTACCGCCGGTTTGCGGCGCATGCACAAAGCGCCCTTCCCCGACATAGATTCCCGCATGGCTGACCCGTGAACCACCGCCTGTGGCGAAGAACAGCAAGTCACCGGTTTGCAGGTTCTGCTCGCTGACGTCCTGGCCACGCATCACGATCAGTTCGCGGGTGGTGCGCGGCAGGGAAATGCCGGCGGCGTCGCGGAACACAAAGCCGATCAGGCCACTGCAATCAAACCCCGAATCCGGTGTGTTGCCGCCCCAGCGATAAGGCGTGCCGACCAGGCCCAACGCACGGAAGAGCACGTCTTCGGCAGCCGGCGAAAAATTCTGGGTGGCGTAGTTGAATACCGGCTTGGGCTTGACCGCTACAGGCGCGGGCGGCGGTGGGCGGCTGGCGCAGGCGCTGAGCAGCGCGGCGCAAACAATGAGCATCAGGCGGGCCGAGGTCGACATGTGCAGAACAATCCTGGTCTGGATGCGGCTTTCGCTGCCGAACGTTGAAAACCAGAACGCGCAAGCAAAGCTCGCGCGAACGGATAACAACAATGTCCAGGGATTCTAGCGCTTACACGTCAAACTTCAAGTATCACTTTAACTTTACTTACTAGCGGTAACCGTAGTCGGGGCCATGGCGAGTGCGCGCTTGGCTTCGATGAAGGTTTTGCTCCAGTAGCTGTCGCCCAGGTTATCGACCCGAACACCACCGCTGCGGCGGCTGCTGGAGTGGATAAACTGATTATCGCCCAGGTAGATACCGGCGTGGCTGACACGACCACGGCCACTGGTACTAAAGAAAAGCAGATCGCCCGGCTTGAGGTTGTTGCGTGCGACCAACGGTGCATCCACGTTGATCATTTCGCGGGTGGAGCGAGGCAGGTTCATGCCAGCTTCTTCACGAAACAGATAACCGATGAAACCGCTGCAATCGAAACCGGCTTCAGAGGTGCCGCCAAAACGGTAACGAGTACCGATCAGGGACTTGCCGCGTTCAAGAATGCTGTCGGCCAGAAGGGGCAGCTGGTAAGGCTTGCTGTCTGAAAACTCGGCGAGTTCTTTTTCGGTTGCCATCTCTTCTTCATAAACAGAAGCAGACTGTGCAGCAACGAACTTGGCCTGATTTTGAACCTGTGGTTTGGGCTGTTCTGCCACCTGTTGAGGGTGGGAGGCGCAACCAAACAATAGGGTAACGAGTGCGAGAGGCACGAGGGGTGCGAAGCGATTTAGCATGGGCACGACCGTGGCTGATGTGTAAAGAAGCCGAGACTATGCCCTCTATCACATCGATTTGCAAATTCAATCGTGATCTATGTGACTTATTGTTTGGACTATGCCATCTAAGCCGTAATTCCATTTATCACTGCACTTGCGTGGCCCGCTGGGCTCAAACGCAGGTTTTCTGGCGCCCGTAAATTGCCGATTGCTGGCAAATCAACGCCTTACCAACCCAGTGTTTCTTTGAGGAAAGGAATCGTCAATTTTCTTTGCGCCTGCAAGGAGGCCTGGTCAAGCTGCTCAAGCAAATCGAACAGCGCGCTCATGCTGCGGGTGCCACGAGTCAGGATAAAGTGCCCGACTTCGTCGGTCAGGTGCAGGCCACGTCGGGAAGCACGCAGCTGCAGGGCACGCAACTTGTCCTCATCGGACAACGGGCGCATCTGGAAGATCAGCGCCAGGGTCAGGCGCGACTTGAGGTCGGCCAGCTTCACCGGCAGCTCACGAGGCGATGTGGAAGCGGCGATCAGCAAACGACGACCGCTGTCGCGCAGGCGGTTGAACAGGTGAAACAGCGCTTCTTCCCAATCCGCCTTGCCGGCCACCGCCTGCAAGTCGTCCAGGCACACCAGTTCGTATTGCTCAAGGTTGTCGAAGATGCCGACACCGCGGTCCATCAACTCGGCCAGGGGCAAATACACTGCCGGCTCGCCCATCTGTTCGAAACGCAGGCACGCGGCCTGCAACAGGTGGGTACGCCCCACGCCATGCTTGCCCCACAGATAGATCAGGCTTTCAGTCCACCCGGCGTCGGCTTCGCAAAGCCGCTCCACATAGCCGAGTGCAGCGGCATTGGCGCCTGGGTAGTAATTGATAAAGGTAGCGTCATCACGCAGACGCACACCTAGGGGCAGCTGAATCGGTTTCATGCTGACTGAACGGCTCCCATCGAACCGTTAGTGGCCTCTGTGTAAAGTTTGCAAAGTTTATACCCGTGACGCCGGGTGCACAATGCAGCAGACCACAAGCAAAATCAAAGGTTTGCGTTAACCTGGCGGTTTTACGCGGATTGTTTGACGCCCCCTGCCCCACAAACAACAAACCCGGCCTTGGCCGGGTTTGTGACATTGCGATTACAACTCGGGCTCATCAACGCCCGTATACACGTCCGAATCCTTGTACAAGTCGTGAACATGACGCACCAGCACCATGATCACCGCCGCCACCGGCAGCGCCAGCAGAATGCCGGTAAACCCGAACAACTCGCCACCCGCCAGGATCGCAAAGATCACCGCCACCGGGTGCAGGCCAATCCGATCGCCTACCAGCAACGGCGTCAGCACCATGCCTTCCAATGCCTGGCCGACCATGAACACCGCGACAATCCCCAGCATTGGGTAGAGGTCGCCGCCAAACTGGAACAGACCGGCCACCAGCGCCGCACCGATACCAATCACAAAGCCCATATACGGCACGATGGCTGCCAGGCCTGCGATCAAGCCGATCAACAGCCCCAGCTCCAGGCCGATGGCCATCAAGCCAGCTGCGTAGATCACCCCCAGCGCCAGCATCACCAGCAACTGACCGCGAACGAATGCCCCCAGTACTTCATGGCATTCTGCAGCAAGGGAGACGATGCGTTCTTCACGGTCACGGGGCAGCAGGCTGCGGATCTTGGCCATCATGATGTCCCAATCACGCAGCAGGTAAAACGCCACCACCGGGATCAGCACCAGGTTGGTCAACCAGCCGATCAGTGCCAGGCTCGAAGCGGTTGCCTGGCTGAGCACCACCGTAACGATATCGGTGGTCTTGTCCATATGCTCGCTGATGGCCGCCTTGACCTTGTCGAACTTCCAGAACCCATCCGCCAACCCGAACTTGGACTGAGCCCACGGCATTGCCGTGTGCTGCAACCAGTCGAGCATCTGCGGCGCCAGCTCGTAGAGGCGAAACAGCTGCTTGGCCAGCATCGGCACCAGTATCAACACCAGCGCGGTGATAATCAGCGTGAACAGTGCGAACACCGTGACCACGCCCAAAGTACGCGACATACCGGCTTTTTCCAGGCGATCCACCACGGGATCGAACAGATAGGCGAGCAACAGCGCCACCAGAAACGGCGTCAGGATCGAATGCAGCAAGAACACAAAACCGCACAGCAGGACTATCCCGCCAAGCCACACCCAACGACGCGTATCCGCCATAAACCACTCCATCTATTATCGACGCCCTTCTTCTATATAGAAGAAGGAACACTATTTACCAACGAAAACGCAGTTGCGCCTGAGGCTCAGGTACAGCAGCCGGTTGCGTGCCATCGACCACAGGTTGCTGGGCCGGGACTTCACCTGCGGGAACTTCCTGCAACTTGGCCAGGCTCAATTGGGTACGCAACTGCTCAGCACTACCGTTGACGCGATACACAATGCGATTGCCATCCACCAACTGCGGCTGACCGCCAAAGGGTTCCAGCAACCGGCCCAGGGCGGCGTATCGCTCCAGGTTCATGCCTTGCACTTCAAGCAGCTGCTCGCTGCTCACGCCGGGCTTGACCGCAAAGCGCGGCGCCAGCTTTTGGCTGACCTCCAGCAATACAGCATCTGCCAGTGCGGCAGTATCAGCGCCTTGGACGGTACCTTGCTCAGACTTATCGCCCAGCCACAGACGCCATTTGGCCTGCCACTGATTACCTTCCTGGCGCGCATGCACAGCCAGCAACGCATCGGCTCCGTAGCGCTCGGAGGCTGCACGCAAGGGCGCAGCGTCCGCGCTTTCCAGATTCGGCGCAGTGGCAACCACTTGCTCATCCAGGTCGCCCAGCGGCAGGCGCAACGGCAAGCCACGGTGTTGCGCGGCGCGGCGCAGTGTCTGGGCAACCGCCTGGCCATCGCCGACCAGGCTGCTGCCTTCGGTGGAATCGTTCAGCCACCAACCGAGAATCGACGGCCGATTACTGCCCCAGATCGACAGGCCGGCATCACGCAAGGCGCGGTCGGTGCTGACCGGGTCGAAGTCCACTTGCAGGCTCTCGGGCGGGCCCGCGTCGTAGCCATATTGGGTGATGATTTGTTGCGGGTCCTTGCGGATTGCCGCCAGGCCCGGGCCGTCGGCGGCCTTGGCGTCGCCGGTGAGGCGGATCACCAGGGTCTGCACGGCGCGCTGGGTGGCCTGGTCACGCTCCTGGGGCGACTGGCTGCTGACCGGTTCGAGCACTTGATAGAGGCCATTGAGGGTTTCGGCATGACTCGCCAGGCTGACCAACGACAAACAGCCCACAAAGAAGAATTTACACAGACGCATGGAAGATTCCCGAACGACAAATTTAGCGGCTGGAACAGACCGCGTGAATCGGTTTAGCCAGGCTGTGACCACAGCACCCGGCAAAACATTCACAGGGCCTCGGTAAGTTTTTGTACTGTCATAACGATAGCGGGTTCAAGGCTATACCTTAATACGCCGCTTGGCAGAGCCGATCAGCATTTTTTAACCGGCTTTTTTAATCTATATGGCCCTGCCCGTCGGCCCGAGGATGGCCGCTGCCCTTCAAGCCTGATAAAATCGCGCGCCTTCGCAGACCGTCAACGGCAGCGGCCTTTTTAAAAAGCGCCCGCCCGCTCGGTCGTTACCCCTGAATCCCCCCCTAAAGGCCTGGATCATGAGCAAGCAACCCTCCCTGAGCTACAAGGACGCCGGTGTAGACATCGACGCCGGTGAAGCATTGGTCGAACGCATCAAGAGCGTCGCCAAGCGCACTGCGCGCCCTGAAGTCATGGGCGGCCTGGGCGGTTTTGGCGCCCTCTGCGAAATCCCGGCCGGCTACAAGCAGCCTGTACTGGTGTCCGGCACCGACGGCGTAGGCACCAAGCTGCGCCTGGCCCTGAACCTGAACAAGCACGACAGCATCGGCATCGACCTGGTTGCCATGTGCGTCAACGACTTGGTGGTGTGCGGCGCCGAGCCGTTGTTCTTCCTCGACTACTACGCCACCGGCAAGCTCAATGTCGAAACCGCAACCCAGGTGGTCACCGGCATCGGCGCCGGCTGCGAACTGTCGGGGTGCTCGCTGGTCGGCGGCGAAACCGCTGAAATGCCAGGCATGTACGAAGGCGAAGACTACGACCTGGCCGGTTTCTGCGTCGGCGTCGTGGAAAAGGCCGAGATCATCGACGGCTCCAAAGTGGCTGCCGGCGACGCCCTGCTCGCCCTGCCATCGTCCGGCCCGCACTCCAACGGTTACTCGCTGATCCGCAAGATCATCGAAGTGTCCGGCGCCGACATCGAGAACATCCAGCTCGACGGCAAGCCTCTGACCGACCTGCTGATGGCCCCGACCCGCATTTACGTCAAGCCACTGCTCAAGCTGATCAAGGACACCGGTGCCGTCAAGGCCATGGCCCACATCACTGGCGGCGGCCTGCTGGACAACATCCCGCGCGTCCTGCCAAAAGGCGCCCAGGCGATTGTCGACGTGGCCAGCTGGCAGCGCCCGGCAGTCTTCGATTGGCTGCAAGAGAAAGGCAACGTCAACGAAACCGAGATGCACCGCGTGCTGAACTGCGGTGTGGGCATGGTCATCTGCGTGGCGCAAGAGCACGTTGAAACCGCGCTGAACGTATTGCGTGAAGCCGGCGAGCAACCTTGGGTCATCGGCCAGATCGCCACTGCTCCGGAAGGCGCAGCCCAGGTTGAACTGAAGAACCTTAAGGCGCACTGATGCCTGCAACCTGTGATGTCGTGGTGCTGCTCTCCGGCACCGGCAGTAACTTGCAGGCCCTGATCGATAGCACGCGCAGCGGCGACAGCCCGGTGCGCATCGCTGCGGTGATTTCCAACCGCAGCGACGCCTACGGCCTGCAACGCGCCAGGGACGCGGGTATCGACACCCGCTCGCTGGATCACAAGGCGTTCGACGGCCGCGAGGCCTTCGACCGCGCCCTGGTCGAACTGATCGACGCCTTCAATCCCAAGCTCGTCGTGCTTGCCGGCTTCATGCGCATCCTCAGTGCTGATTTCGTGCGGCACTACGAAGGGCGCCTGCTCAATATCCACCCTTCCCTGCTGCCCAAGTACAAAGGCATGCACACCCATCAGCGCGCCCTCGACGCCGGCGACAGCGAGCATGGCTGCAGCGTGCACTTTGTCACCGAGGAACTCGATGGCGGGCCTCTGGTCGTACAGGCAGTGGTTCCGGTAGAGTCAGGCGACTCAGCGCAGACGCTTGCGCAACGGGTTCATACCCAGGAACACAGGATTTACCCGCTGGCTGTTCGCTGGTTTGCCGAGGGACGGTTGATTCTTGGCGACCAGGGTGCATTATTGGACGGTCAGTTACTCGCGGCCAGCGGCCACTTGATTCGAACCTAGGAGATTTTATGCGTCGCGCCCTGCTCTTCGCTTTTGCGCTGTTCGCTTTGCCTGCCGTACAAGCGGCAGACCTTCACCCTTTCTCCGTCAGCTACACCGCCGACTGGAAGCAACTGCCCATGAGTGGTTCGGCTGAACGCAGCCTGACCAAAAACGGCGACGGCACCTGGACCTTGAACTTCAAGGCCTCGATGATGATTGCCAGCCTGACCGAAACCAGTGTGATCCTGTTCGACAAGGACACCCTGCAACCCAAGAGCTACAGCTTCGAGCGCGGCGGTTTGGGCAAGGCCAAGAAGATCAACCTGGATTTCGACCAGGCGAACAAGAAAATCACCGGCTTTGAAAACAAGGATCCGGTCAACGTCACCCTCGAAAGCGGCATGCTCGACAAGTCCACGTATCAGCTCGCCCTTCAGCGCGACGTGGCTGCCGGCAAGAAGAGCATGAGCTACCGAGTGGCCGAAGGCACTGATGTCGATACCTATGACTTCCGTGTGATTGGCCCGGAAAAGGTTCAGACCAAGGTAGGCTCCATTGACGCGATCAAAGTTGAACGCGTACGTGATCCCTCCCAGAGCAAGCGCATCACGCAGATGTGGTTTGCCAAGGACCAGGGCGGCATTCTGGTTGCCCTGCGCCAGGTTGAGACCGATGGCAAGGAATACAACATCATGCTGCAGGATGGCACCGTTGATGGCCAGGCCGTCAAGGGCAGCTGATTGCAGATGTGCTGGAAAAGAGCCTCGCTGAATGCGGGGCTTTTTTTTGCCTGGAAATTTTACTGTGAAGCTTATGACGCTATCGGGAGCAAGCCCCCTCCCACAGTGGAATGCATTTCAAATGTGGGAGGGGGCTTGCTCCCGATAGCGGTGGTAGGGCCGACAAAGGTCTTATTGCTAGAAGCAAACATGAAACTTTTGTCATAAAACTCATGCCCCTGCGACCGAATGCCACGGGTTTAGCGGCCTGCGCGATTGTTGCGTTTCCTGCAATGAATTGTTGCGCGCAAAACCCATTTACTTAGCAAGCTAACAAATTATATAACAAAGGCCTGCGACGACTTGCCGCAGATCAACCAGAGATTGGAGCAAGCAGATGACTGTAAAAGTAACTGAACGCGACGATGAGCATATGTCCCATGAAGCAGTAGGCCACGGGATTCACATCTGGGATGTCCATCAGCAAGACGTATTGGTCGGCATGTTCCACAACGAGAGCGACGCCCACAATTATAAAAACGAGCTCGAGACTCTCGAACTGCAACGCCAGGCAAAAAGCTCCTGAAACACTGAAATCATGTGGACGCCCGGCCCACGCAGCCGGGCCGTCTACACACAAAAACCCCGCCTTTGAGCGGGGTTTGTTGTTTCTACAGCCTTACCACATCAGATCATCCGGGATCTGGTACGCGGCGTACGGATCATCCTCATCCGGCACCTGGCTTTCGGTGAGGATGTTCATCTGCACGATACGTTCCGGCGCCCGCTCCTGGATCTTCAGCGCCGCTTCACGCGGGATCACCTCATAGCCGCCACCGTGGTGCACGATCGCCAAGGAGCCGTTGCTCAGCTTGTTGCGCATCAAGGTGTTGACCGACAGGCGCTTGACCTTCTTGTCATCGACAAAGTTGTAGTAGTCCTCGGTGGTCAACTTGGGCAAGCGCGAGGTTTCGATCAACTGCTTGACCTGGGCAGTACGCGCCTTGGCCTCGGCTTTTTCCTGCTGCTGGCGGTTGAGCTCCTGGTCACGCTTGACCTTCTCGGCGTGTGCCTCAGCGGCCAGGCGTGCCTGGGTATCATCGACTTCGGCCTGGCCCTTGTGGACCAGACGCTGCTGCTTCTGCTTCTCTTTGCCGACCTGCTTGGCCTGCTTTTGGTTGACCAGACCTGCTTTGAGCAACTGGTCGCGAAGGGAAAGGCTCATGGTGCTTACTCACTTAGGCAGCTGCTCAACCGCAGCTGGACACATTCTTTTCCTGGCGTTTGGCTTCGCCCCACAGGGCGTCCAACTCTTCGAGGGTGCAATCTTCTATGGGTTGGTGCGTATCGCGCAATGCCTGTTCGATAAATCGGAAACGTCGTTCGAACTTGGCATTGGCATCGCGCAGTGCGGTTTCCGGGTCAACCTTGAGGTGACGGGCCAGGTTGACGGCGGCAAACAGCAGGTCACCGACTTCATCGGCAATGGCCTGCGGATCGTTATCGGCCATGGCTTCGAGCACTTCATCCAACTCTTCACGCACGTTGTCCACCACCGGCAAGGCGGCTGGCCAGTCGAAACCGACCTGGCTGGCGCGCTTTTGCAATTTGGCCGCACGGGACAGTGAAGGCAAGGCCGTTGGCACATCATCCAGAAGGGAAAGTTGCTCAGGTGCGTCGGATTTTTCCGCACGCTCCTCGGCCTTGATCTGCTCCCAGCGCTCCTTGACCTGTTCTTCGCTCAATTGCGGAATATCCAGCGGTGCATACAGATCGCCAGTGGGAAACACATGGGGATGGCGTCGAATCAGCTTGCGCGTGATGCTGTCGATCACCCCGGCAAATTCGAAGCGCCCTTCTTCTCGGGCCAACTGGCTGTAATACACCACCTGGAATAACAGGTCGCCCAACTCGCCTTGCAGGTGATCGAAATCGCCACGCTCGATGGCGTCGGCCACTTCGTAGGCTTCTTCGAGGGTATGCGGGACGATTGTTGCGTAGGTTTGCTTGATGTCCCACGGGCAGCCGTATTGCGGGTCGCGCAGGCGGTTCATCAGGTGCAGCAGGTCATCTAGTGAATACATCAATCTCTTTCCACTGAAGATCCAATGTGGGAGGGGGCTTGCTCCCGATAGCGGTGTTTCAGTCACCAGATGTATCAACTGATAGGCAGCTATCGGGAGCAAGCCCCCTCCCACACTTTAAACGGCGTTCACCCAGTTACTCATGGGGTACGGTTACGCCGCGTCTCGATGATGTTCGGCAACTGGGAAATCCTCCCAAGCAACCGCCCCAGCGCATCCAGGCCCGGAATCTCGATGGTCAGGGACATCAACGCCGTGTTGTCCTCTTTGTTCGAGCGGGTGTTGACCGCCAGCACGTTGATCCGCTCGTTGAGCAGCACTTGCGAGACGTCACGCAGCAAGCCGGAACGATCGTAGGCACGGATGATGATGTCCACCGGGTAAGTGAGCACCGGCACCGGCCCCCAACTGACCTGGATAATCCGCTCCGGCTCGCGCCCGCCCAGCTGCAGCACCGAGGCGCAGTCCTGGCGGTGAATGCTCACGCCACGGCCCTGGGTGATATAGCCGACGATGGCGTCGCCCGGCAACGGCTGGCAGCAGCCGGCCATTTGCGTCATCAGGTTGCCCACGCCCTGGATCTGGATATCGCCACGCTTGCCCGGTTTGTAGCCGGTGGCCTTGCGTGGGATCAGTTCCAGCTGTTCGTTGCCGCGCTCGGGCTCGACCAGTTGCTGGGCCAGGTTGACCAGTTGCGCCAGGCGCAGGTCACCGGCACCGAGGGCGGCGAACATGTCTTCGGCGATCTTCATGTTGGCCTTTTCGGCCAGCTTGTCGAAGTCCACCTGAGGCAGGCCCAGGCGCGCCAGTTCGCGTTCGAGCAGGGTCTTGCCGGCGGCGACGTTCTGGTCGCGCGCTTGCAGTTTGAACCAGTGGACGATCTTCGCCCGCGCCCGCGAGGTGGTGATATAGCCCAGGTTCGGGTTCAGCCAGTCGCGGCTCGGCGTGCCGTGCTTGCTGGTGATGATCTCGACCTGTTCACCGGTTTGCAGGCTGTAGTTGAGCGGAACGATGCGCCCGTTGATCTTGGCGCCCCGGCAGTTATGGCCGATTTCGGTGTGCACGCGGTAGGCAAAATCCAGCGGCGTGGCGCCCTTGGGCAAGTCAATGGCATGGCCGTCAGGGGTGAAGATATAGACCCGGTCCGGCTCGATATCCACCCGCAGCTGTTCGGCCAGCCCGCCGATGTCGCCGAGTTCTTCGTGCCATTCCAGCACTTGGCGCAGCCAGGAGATTTTCTCTTCGTACTGGTTGGACCCGGCCTTGACGTCGGTGCCCTTGTAGCGCCAGTGCGCGCACACGCCCAGCTCGGCCTCTTCGTGCATCGCGTGGGTGCGGATCTGCACTTCCAGCACCTTGCCTTCAGGGCCGATCACCGCAGTGTGCAGCGAGCGGTAGCCGTTTTCCTTGGGGTTGGCGATGTAGTCGTCGAACTCCTTGGGGATGTGGCGCCACAGGGTGTGGACGATCCCCAGCGCGGTGTAACAGTCGCGCATTTCCGGCACCAGCACGCGCACCGCCCGCACGTCGTAGATCTGGCTGAAGGCAAGGCCCTTGCGCTGCATTTTGCGCCAGATGGAATAGATGTGCTTGGCGCGGCCGCTGATGTCGGCGTCTACGCCGGTTGCCTGCAGCTCGGAACGCAGTTGGCCCATCACGTCGCTGATAAAGCGCTCGCGATCCAGGCGCCGCTCGTGCAGCAACGTGGCGATCTGTTTGTATTGGTCCGGCTCCAGGTAGCGAAAGGACAGGTCCTCCAGCTCCCACTTGATGTGGCCGATGCCCAGGCGGTGGGCCAGCGGCGCGTAGATGTCGAAGACTTCGCGGGCGACGCGGTTGCGCTTTTCGTCGTCGGCGGTCTTCACCGCACGGATCGCGCAGGTACGCTCGGCCAGCTTGATCAAGGCGACGCGCACGTCGTCGACCATCGCCACCAGCATCTTGCGCAGGTTTTCCACCTGGCCCTGGGTGCCCAGCACCATCGACTGGCGTGGGCTGAGGCTGGCACTGATGGCCGCCATGCGCAGCACGCCGTCAATCAGTTTGGCCACCACCGAACCGAAACGCTGGCCAACCGTGGCCAACGGAATATGCCCTTCGCGCACGCCGCGATACAGCACGGCGGCGATCAGCGAATCCTGGTCCAGCTTGAGATCGGCGAGGATCTCGGCGATTTCCAACCCGGTGCGAAAGCTTGAAGTGCCTTCGGCCCACAGGTTCTTGGCCGCATTGTCTTGCTGCTCAGACTCACGAGCGAACTCGCAGGCTGCTTTCAAGGCTTCACGGTCCAGTGCCGGGTCGACACTGACGGCATGATCCAGCCATGCCTCGAGATTGATACTGCCGTCGGTGTTGATCGGCTGGTGTGCTCTCACCTGTACCATCTTGCTTACCTTCCCTACGACGCACCTTTGATGCGCCAAAATCATCGCCGACTTTTACTGCGAGCTCCGTAGCAGTACCAAGGCCTTGGAGAACGCAGGCCAGTCGGATTAAACGGGCATCCTAGCCCGCTTCAAATAACGCCATGGCCTCGACATGCGCAGTCTGCGGAAACATGTCGAGAATCCCGGCACGCTTTAGCCGGTAGCCTTGCTTGACCAACTCAACCGTGTCCCGCGCCAGCGTGGCTGGGTTACAGGACACATACACCAGGCGCTTGGCTCCAAGGGTGGCGAGCTTGCGCACAACCTCTTGGGCACCATCGCGGGGTGGGTCCAAGAGTACCGCAGAAAAGCCCTGTTTGGCCCATGGTGCGTCAGTCAAAGGTTGAGACAGGTCGGCCTGAAAGAACTGCACGTTAGGCAAATGGTTGCTCGCGGCATTGAGTGCCGCACGGTCCACCATGGTCTGCACACCCTCTACCGCCACCACTTCGCGCACCTGGCGCGCCAGCGGCAAGGCGAAGTTGCCAAGGCCGCAAAACAGGTCCAGCACCCGTTCGTCGGCTTGTGGCGCGAGCCACTCCAATGCCTGGGCAACCATCGCCTGATTGACCCCGGCGTTGACCTGCACAAAATCTCCCGGCCGGTAAGCCAGTTCCAGATTCCAGGCATCCAGGCGAAACCCCAGGGCCTGGTCGGGCTCGACAGGTTCCGGCTGACCCTCGCCATGCAGCCATAATTGGGCTTCATGGAAGGTGCAGAATTCTTTCAGGATCAGCAGGTCTGCTTCGGACAGCGGTGCCATATGCCGCAGCAACACAGCGATGGACGAACCACTGAACAGCTCCACATGCCCCAGCGCCTGCGGTTTGCTCAGGCGACGCAGCATATTCGGCAAGCGCTGCATGATCGGTTGCAAGGCTTGTACCAGCACCGGGCAGTCGTTGATAGCGACGATGTCCTGACTGGCCACGGCGCGAAAACCCACTTCGAGTTTCTTCGCCTTGGCGTCCCAACGTACGGCCACACGGGCGCGACGCCGGTAACCGAACTCCGGCCCGCTCAACGGCGGCGCCCACTCTTGCGGTTCGACACCTGCCACCCGCGACAGTTGTTCGGCGAGCATGCGCTGTTTCAGGGCAAGTTGCTGGTCATGGGGCAGATGCTGCACGCTGCAACCGCCGCAGCGGCCAACGTGGGCGCAGGGTGCCGGGCGCCGTAGCTCACTGGCCTTGAACACCCGCTCGGTGCGGGCCTCAACCACTTTGCCGTGGGCGCCCAACACCCGCGCTTCGACTTCTTCGCCGGCCAGCGCGCCATTCACAAACCAGGTGCGGCCTTCAAAGAACACAATGCCACGGCCATCATTGGCCAGGCGTTCGATGGTCAGGCGCTGTTTCTTGCCCACCGGGATCTGCGGGGCCCGGCTGCCGCCTGTCGGCTGGAAGCGCAGGCCTCTCTCGTGCTTGGCCATCAGTTGGGTTCGTCGAAGATGCCGGTCGACAGGTAGCGGTCGCCTCGGTCACAGATGATCGCGACGATCACCGCGTTTTCCACTTCTTTGGACAAGCGCAACATACCGGCCACGGCGCCGCCGGAGGACACGCCGCAGAAGATGCCTTCTTCACGGGCCAGACGGCGCGTAGTGTCTTCGGCTTCGCGCTGGGCCATGTCGATGATGCGGTCTACGCGCGTCGCGTTGTAGATCTTCGGCAAGTACTCTTCGGGCCAGCGGCGGATACCGGGGATGGCCGCGCCTTCCATCGGTTGCAGACCGACGATCTGGATCGCAGGGTTCTGCTCCTTCAGGTAGCGCGAGTTGCCCATGATGGTGCCGGTGGTGCCCATGGAACTGACGAAATGGGTAATGGTGCCCTGGGTCTGGTGCCAGATTTCCGGGCCGGTGCTGGTGTAGTGCGCTTCGGGATTGTCACCGTTGGCGAACTGGTCCAGCACCACGCCACGGCCTTCGGCGGCCATACGCTCGGCGAGGTCACGGGCGCCTTCCATGCCTTCTTCCTGGCTCACCAGAATAAGCTGGGCACCGTAAGCGGTCATCGCCGCCTTGCGCTCGGCACTGCCGTTGTCGGGCATGATCAACACCATCTTGTAGCCCTTGATCGCCGCGGCCATGGCCAGGGCGATGCCGGTGTTACCCGAGGTGGCTTCGATCAGGGTGTCGCCTGGCTTGATCTGCCCGCGCAACTCGGCGCGGGCGATCATCGACAGCGCCGGGCGGTCCTTGACCGAGCCGGCCGGGTTGTTGCCTTCGAGTTTGAGCAACAGGGTATTGCTGGTTTCACCCGCCATGCGTTGCAAGCGGACCAGGGGCGTGTTGCCGACGCAATCGGCGATTGTTGGGTACTGCAAGGTCATGGCGTATTCGCAATCCAGACTGCGGGGGCGGACATCATACCGGGAAAGGCCGGCGGGCCATATCACGCAAAGTGTGGTGCTTATGGCTTATAGGAATAAGCTAATAAAGTGGCGCCGGTTGGGACGCCATCGGGAGCAAGCCCCCTCCCACAGTTGATCGCGTTCCAACATGAGAATACGGTCGACTGTGGGAGGGGGCTTGCTCCCGATGGCCGCACCTCGATAAACCTGCTACTCCCGCCGCCCGCCGCCATGATTTTTCTGAAAAACCTTCTCCCCCATCGCCGCAATCTGCCCTTCGATCAGTGCTTCAAAGGGTTTGAGCAGCGGCTCGAACGATACCGGCGCTTCCAGTACCTGCAGCGCTTGCACGATTGCTTCGACCGTTGACAAGGCGCCAGGCCCCGGCGCCTTGCGCAAGCGATAGCGGGAAACGCCGCCTAGGGCCAATCTCACCCGGGGCAACGCCGCCAGCAAAGGGTTGAGGTGCAACAGCTTGCGCGCCTTGCGCCAGGTGCCATCGGGAACCACCAATAACAATGGCTGATCGTCAGGTGCGTAAGCGTGCAGCGGCTCGGCATCATCGGCCGGAAACAACAATCGCGCCCGATAACCAGGCGGGTTTAATAACGTCGCCAGATCATCAAACACCTCCCCCACCACCAACTGCGCATTATTCAAGCCCAACGCCGCCAACCTCGCGGTATTGAGCGCATGGCCGACCTCGCTCGGGTGCTGCAACAGCAACACGCGGGTGCGGCTGTCGAGGGTCGGGATCAGTGCACAGAGGCAATGAGTGGTCGGCCGCAAGCATTGCGGGCATTGGGGTCTGGGCATGGTTTTTTCAGGCCTGGTTGAGCTGGGTCTTGAGCAAGTCGCGGAAGGTCTGGATCAGCGGTTCACGGCTACGGCCACGGCGCATGATCATCGAGAACGGCGCCTGGTAGCCGAAGGTCGCCGGCAGTAACACGCGCAGGTCACCCTTGTCGGCCCAGGCCTGGGCGTAGTGTTCGGGCAGGTAACCGATGTAGGCGCCGGACAATACCAGGATCAACTGCGCTTCCATACTTTCCACGGTCGCGGCGCTGTGTTTGAAGCCCTGGCGCGCCAGCTCGGCCTGGCTCCAGTAGCCGCGGCCGACCATACGTTGCTGAGTGATGACCTGTTCGGGAATACGCCGCTCGCTGAACAGCGGGTGCCGGTTGCTGCAATACAGCCAGTGCTGTTCGCGGTACAGCGGCATATAGATCAGCCCGCTCATACGGTTGGAGAACGCACCGATTGCCAGGTCCAGGCGGTTGTCCTGTACGCCCAGTTGCAGTTCGTAGGGGCTCATCACCGACAGATTCAGGTGAACCGCCGGATGTTCCAGGCTGTAGGCGCCAATCACTTCGGCGAACGGCAGGGCCTTGTCGCTGACGGTGGAATCAAGCACGCCCAGCTTGAGCGTACCGCGCAACTCGCCTTTGAGCGCGGCAGCGTATTGCTCGAAGCCCTCGAGCTCGCCCAACAGGCGCAGGGTTTCCTGATGAAACAGCTCGCCTTTGCTGGTCAGGCTGAAGCCGCCACGTCCTCGATGGCACAGCACCAGGCCCAGCGCGGATTCGAGTTGGCTCATATACGTGCTGATGGCCGACGTCGACAGGTTGAGTTCGTGCTGGGCATTGGCGAACCCCTGGTGGCGCACGACGCTGACGAAGATGCGCAGGAGTTTCAGGTCGGGCAAGGCGTTGGCCATGGTCGGCTCCGGACAGGGATGCGTGCAGTCTACCTCCCTGCATTAGTTTAGAAAAATCTGAACTAAGTATTTGCCCCTGCCGATTCTTCCTGCCCCAGGCTTTTCGCAGAATCGGCCATCAATAAACAAAACAACGATGAGGCAATCCCGTGGACAAGATTTTCCACCAACCACTGGGCGGCAACGAAATGCCGCGCTTCGCCGGCATCGCCACCATGATGCGCCTTCCCCACCTGCAAACGGCCAAGGGTCTGGACGCTGCCTTTATCGGCGTGCCCCTGGATATCGGCACCTCGCTGCGCGCCGGCACACGCTTCGGGCCTCGGGAAATCCGCGCCGAGTCGGTGATGATCCGCCCCTACAACATGGCCACCGGCGCTGCACCGTTCGACTCACTGTCAGTGGCCGACATCGGCGACGTGGCGATCAATACCTTCAACCTGCTCGACGCCGTGCGCATCATCGAAGAAGCCTACGATGAAATTCTTGAGCATGACGTGATCCCCCTGACCCTGGGCGGCGACCACACCATCACCCTGCCGATCCTGCGGGCGATCCACAAGAAACACGGCAAGGTCGGGCTGGTGCACATCGATGCCCATGCCGACGTCAACGACCATATGTTCGGCGAAAAAATCGCCCACGGCACCACCTTCCGCCGCGCCGTGGAAGAAGGTTTGCTCGATTGCGACCGCGTGGTGCAGATCGGCCTGCGTGCCCAGGGCTACACCGCCGAAGATTTCAACTGGAGCCGCAAGCAAGGCTTTCGCGTAGTCCAGGCCGAAGAATGCTGGCACCAATCCCTGGCGCCGTTGATGGCCCAAGTGCGGGAAAAAGTCGGCGGCGGCCCGGTGTACCTCAGCTTCGACATCGACGGCATCGATCCCGCCTGGGCACCCGGCACCGGCACCCCGGAAATCGGCGGGCTGACCACCATCCAGGCGATCGAGATCATCCGTGGCTGCCAGGGCCTGGATCTGATTGGTTGTGATCTGGTGGAAGTTTCGCCGCCCTACGACACCACCGGCAACACCTCGCTGCTGGGCGCCAACTTGCTGTACGAGATGCTCTGCGTATTGCCTGGCGTCGCGCATCGCTGATGCCTTCACGATAACAATCAAGGGGATCGCGCAGATCCCCATCCAACGATGTACCTGACCTTCGCTCGCGTATTGACCGAGCCGGCTGCCGCCTGATCGCCCATAAAAAAGATAATCGGAGAATCACCGTCATGGCTTTGGATTTATTCGTCGTACTCATCTACGCCGCCGGTATGCTCGTGCTCGGCTACTACGGTATGCGCCGCGCCAAAACCCACGAAGACTATCTGGTGGCGGGCCGTAACCTCGGCCCGTCGCTGTACATGGGCACCATGGCCGCCACGGTATTGGGCGGCGCCTCCACCGTCGGCACCGTGCGCCTGGGTTATGTGCACGGCATTTCAGGTTTCTGGCTGTGCGCCGCGCTGGGCGCCGGGATCATTGCGCTGAACCTGTTCCTGGCCAAGCCGCTGCTGAAGCTGAAAATCTTTACCGTGACCCAGGTCCTGGAAAAACGCTACAACCCCATGGCGCGACAGGCCAGCGCGGTGATCATGCTGGCCTATGCACTGATGATCGGCGTGACCTCGATCCTGGCCATCGGCACCGTGTTGCAAGTGCTGTTCGACTTGCCCTTCTGGATGTCGGTGCTGGTAGGCGGCGGTGTGGTGGTGGTGTATTCAACCATCGGTGGCATGTGGTCGCTGACCCTGACCGATATCGTGCAATTTGTGATCAAGACCGTCGGCCTGATGTTCATCCTGCTGCCGATCTGCCTGTACCGCGTCGGCGGCTGGGATGAACTGGTGGCCAAGCTGCCGGCGTCGAACTTCAGCTTTACCGCGATCGGCTGGGACACGATCATCACTTACTTCATGATCTACTTCTTCGGCATCCTGATCGGCCAGGATATCTGGCAACGAGTGTTCACCGCCCGTGATGAAAAGGTCGCCCAGTACGCGGGCACTTTCGCCGGCGTCTACTGCATTCTCTACGGCCTGGCGTGCGCCCTGATTGGCATGGCGGCTCACGTGCTGATCCCGGATCTGGATAACGTCAACAATGCCTTTGCCGCCATCGTCAAAGCCTCGTTACCGGACGGTATTCGTGGCCTGGTGATTGCGGCTGCCCTGGCGGCGATGATGTCCACCGCCAGCGCCGGCCTGCTCGCTGCGTCCACCGTGTTGACCGAAGACCTGCTACCACGGCTGCGCGGTGGCAGGCAATCGAGCCTGGGCATCAACCGCTTGTTCACCCTGATGACCGGTGTTGCCGTATTGGGCATCGCGCTGGTGGTGAATGACGTGATCAGCGCCCTGACCCTGGCCTATAACCTGTTGGTGGGCGGTATGTTGGTACCTCTGATTGGCGCGATATTCTGGAAGCGAGCCACCACCTCGGGCGCGATCACGTCCATGGCGCTGGGTTTCGTAACCGCGCTGGTGTTTATGTTCAAGGATGGGTTGGATGCAAACACACCGATTTACTGCAGCCTGGCGGTAGCCCTGGTGAGTTTTGTGCTGGTGAGCTTAGCGTCGCGCCGACCGGATACAGTGGCGGCTCGGACAGTTTGAGCTATAAAAGGATTTAGCGAGTTTCTTCAGCGGGCACGACGTCGGAGGTCGCGCCCGTTTTTTTCGCCTTGAACAAACAAGTGCGAGAGCGAGTAATTAGCGGCGACGGGGCCGACGCTGCTCATCATCCGTACGGATCGGCACCGGTTGCAGCGGTGGCTCGATCAAGCCCAGCGCAACGCCAAGATCGTGGAGCCAGTTTTGGATTTTCTCTTTCATGGTTGCCCCCTTTGAGGGTAGTGCTGGTCGGCGTGAGTTTTGTCGCCGTTTCCTACAGAGATAGTAGCCCTAAGTCCTGGGTAATGCTTGAACGAAACCACAACTAACTATTACTGGATTGATCCAAATCCTGACGGATCGCTCAAGCGATGGCGCGCGTATCTGCCAGGCTTGCCGGGCTGTCCTCGTGCTGCAGGTCGATCCATGCATTAAGGTTAGCGCCGAGCATACCCTTTCGCCACATCAGCCAGGTGGTCGCAGTGGCAAAAGGCCCGGTCAGCGGATGAACGGACACGCTGTCCTTGCCTGGCAGGCTGTCGAGCATCGATTGCGACATCAACGCCACCCCCGAACCGGCGATCACACACGCGAGCATCCCTTGATAGGACTCGATCTCGATAGCCCGCCCCATGGCCACATGCTCGTGGGAAAACCAGGTTTCCAGGCGCGTGCGATAGGCGCAACTGCGTCGGAACGTGAACACCGGTCGCCCGGCAACGTCCCGGGGCCCGCGCACCGGTGGGTGATCGGCTTCGCAAATCAATACCAGGCGCTCTTCGCACAGCGGTACGCCATCCAGAGTCGCGATGGTCAGCGGACCGTCCACAAACGCTGCATCCAGCCGCCCGGTAATCAAACCTTCCAGCAACTCCCCGCTGGGCGCCGACTGTACTTGCAGGTTCACCATGGGGTAAGTCCTGTGATAGCGCGCCAGCAGCTTGGGCAAGTGAACCGCGGCGGTGCTGTACATGCTGCCCAGCACAAAATCACCAGCCGGTTGACCGCCTTGTACGGCGCCGTGAGCTTCGTCATGCAGCGCCAGCAGCCGGGTGCTGTAGTCCAGCAGCACTTTACCCGCAGGAGAAAGCTGCAACCGCTGGCGCTCACGCACAAACAGCTCGACCCCCAGCTGCTCCTCCATCTGCTTGAGGCGGGTCGACAAGTTCGATGGCACGCGGTGCAAACGTTCGGCGGCGCGGGTGATGGAGCCCTCTTCCGCCACGGCCTGGAAAATCCGCAATTGACTGAACTCCATACCTTTCTCCAAAACTGAACAAGTTACTCACTATTATTCAATTTTACAGAAAGTCAATCCGCCTTAGCCTACAAGTCATTCGCTTTCCTGTAGGAAACCTAAGCATGTCACCGCAGATTCGTTTACTTGCCAGCTTTATCGCCCTGATGATGGCCATGGGCATTGGCCGCTTCGCCCTGACCCCGCAAATGCCGCATTTGCTCAGCGAAGGTCAGGTCGACCTGGCGGATGCCGGGCTGATCGCGGCCGCCAATTACTTGGGCTACTTTGTGGGCGCGGTGGATTCGATCTTTGCTCGCAGCCATCATCATGTACGCGGCCGCCTTTATGGCGGGTTGTGGCTCTGCGTACTGCTGACGCTCGCGTCGTACTGGGCCCATGGGTTCTGGCCGCACTTGCTGTTGCGCTTCGGAACCGGCGTGGCCAGCGCCTGGGCCCTGGTGATGATTACCAGCCTGAGCCAGCCGCTGGCGATCGCCGCCGGCCGGCCGCGTCTGGGTGCGCTGGTATTTGCCGGGCCGGGACTGGGGATTGCGCTGACGGGGCTGCTGGCGCTGGGCTCGAACTTGCTGGGGCAAGGCTCCGCCATGCTGTGGCTGGTCTACGGCATCGTTGCCCTGGTGATGCTGCTGGCGATCCTGCCCTTTTTACCCAAGCCAACCCTCACGGCGCCTGCTGAAACCCGTGCAAGCAACAACGGCAGCATCGCGCATCTGTGCTGGATCTATTTCCTGTTCGGCCTGGGCTACATCATCCCCGCGACCTTTCTGTCGCAGATGGCCAACGCACAGTTCAACGGAGCCTGGCAGGCCGATCTGTTCTGGCCCTGCTTCGGCCTGGCTGCCGCTGTAGGTGTGGTGGTGGCAAGCCTGCGCCGCAAGAGCCCGGACACCACGCGCCGCTGGCTGATCGTGACCTTGTGGCTGCAAGCGGCCGGGGTCTTCGCCTGCCTGCTCGGTAACGGTTGGGGCCTGGCGCTGGGCGTGTTGTTGTGCGGCGCGCCCTTCCTGGCCTGCATGCAACTGGTAATGGCGCGCCTGCGCGAGGTTGCACCCAACGGCTACCAACGCAGCACAGGGCTACTGACCGCCAGCTTTGCCATCGGCCAACTGAGCGGTCCGCTACTGGCCTCGATGAGCAGTCACCTCGGTGGTGGTCTGCACCCGGCGTTGATCGTCGCCGGTGCCGGGTTGTTGGTGGCAGGCTCGGTCTTGATCAACCGCCAACTACCGATGCACACGCCGTGCACACAGGTGGCCGACGGTGCAGCACAGGGCGGTTAAACAGGTGCCCCACGCCATGTCCATCACCGCGAGCCCGGCGGACCAGCCCTGAAGCGTGGCCCAATTGCTCAAATCATAAGTGCCATAGGCCACCAGGCCCAGCAGTGCGCCCAACCGCGCAGCACGTTGCCAACTGGCACTGGGCAAGACCACGAACACCACACAACCGAGGACATACAGCAGATAAAACAACACCGCAGGCAACAGGCGCGGCTGATCAAGCATCAGCGGGCCGAGCAGGGATTTGTAGGTGGGGCCCATCAGCACGCCGAGCCAGAGGCCGTCGAGGAGCAGGAAGGCGAGCAAGGTGCCGAGGTAGGCGAAGAGCGGTCTCTTGGACATGACACGAGCCTTTGTAGGAGCGAGCTTGTTGTGGCGAGCAAGCTCGCTCCTACAGAGAGCCAGGCGCGATCAGCTTAGTTCAATGCGGTCGGCGTGAATCACGATCTGGCCTTGCTTGTAGAGCGCACCAATGGCCTTTTTAAAGTTGCCTTTGCTGACGCCGAACAAGTTGCTGATCACCGCCGGATCGCTTTTGTCGCTGACCGGCAGGGTGCCGTTGTTGTCACGCAACTTGGCGAGGATCTTGGAGTTGAGGCTGGAGGCCGCTTCCTGGCCGACCGGTTGCAGGCTCAGGCTGATGTTGCCATCGGCGCGAATCTCCTTGATGAAGCCTTTTTCTTCCTTGCCCGGGCGCAGGAACTTGAACACTTCGTTCTTGTGGATCAGGCCCCAGTGCTTGTTGTTGATGATTGCCTTGAAGCCCATGTCCGTGGCTTCAGCCACCAGCAGATCGACTTCCTGGCCCACCTGATAGTTGGCCGGCGTCTTGTCCAGGTAACGGTCAAGGCGTGCGGTGGCGGTGATGCGCTTGGTGTGCTTGTCGAGGTAGACGTGCACCACGCAATATTCACCCGCTGTCAGCTGGCGCTTTTCTTCCGAATACGGCAGCAGCAGATCCTTTGGCAGGCCCCAGTCGAGGAACACCCCGATACTGTTGACTTCCACAACTTTCAAACTGGCAAATTCGCCGACTTGAACTTTGGGTTTTTCAGTGGTGGCGATAAGTTTGTCATCGCTGTCCAAGTAAATGAAAACATTGAGCCAGTCTTCATCTTCACTGGGAATATCTTTAGGGATATACCGATTAGGCAAGAGGATTTCGCCATCTTGCGCACCATCGAGGTACAAACCAAAGTTAGTGTGCTTGACCACTTGCAAGCTGTTGTAGCGCCCGACTAAAGCCATTTCCAATACCCTCATTGCGTGGGCGGCATTCTACCCGAGTTGGGCCCTGCACGCGCGCGCGCCTGAAAAATCGCGGGCTGGCATGGCGTTCTACTAGCATCGCCCCGCTCGTCTGATCAATCGGTTGAATTTTTCCGGGCCGCCAACCTCGCATACGCCCATGGTTTCGAGCTAAAACAGTAAGTTAGCGGCTTATTTCATCATTAAACCTGGGCTCTTTCCCAGCCTGGTCTATATTCTCAGGGGATATTTGCCAAGCAATTGTCAAGTATTTCCTGTACGATGCCTGGCCAAGTTAATTCTCTACAGGTTAGTGGCCGCCATGCGTGTAAAAGCATCCAACAGCAAAGCAAAGCCAGCTCCCGCCGTTGAAACCAGCGAATCGATCAATAGCCAGATTGCTGCTTTCCTCAAGTCCGGCGGCGAAATCCAGCAAATTGCCAAGGGCGTGAGCGGCCAGACTTTCGGCCCGTCCAAGCAGATCAGCCTGGGCAAGAAGTAATCGTCCTGCCTGCGCACTGCATCTGGTCCCTAAGCGTCTTGCCTTCAAGGCGCTAGGACTAGAGTTGGAAACACCCTCGTACCCCCTTCAATATCAAGCTAATCGACGAACGGGCCTCAATGCCTGGCATTCGCCGGTATCCTTGCACACGTCTAGCACGGGCATCTGCTCGAACCCGTCCGTTACTGCTCCTCGCTTTTCATGGAGTGAAGCATGCTTAAACGCTGTATTTTCCTGGTCAGCATTCTGATCGCCAGCCCTTTGGCCGAAGCGCAGATTTTTCAGCGTGAACTGGGCGACTTCGACCTGAAATTGGGCACCACCCCCAGCCGTAGCATGGCCCAGGGTCTGGTCAAGCCCACCTCTCCTGGCAGTGACTCGTTCCACGGTGGCCTGGACCTTACCCACGACAGCGGCCTGTATTTCGGCCAGTTTTCACCGAATATGGGCCTGTCGTCGGCCAACAATCTCGAAGTTGACTCCTACCTGGGTTTCAAACGCCCTTTCGACCAGACCCTGGGCTATGAAGTGGGCTTGATTCACTACAGCTACCCCAAGGTCAGCCCCCTCGACAGCCAGGAGTTCTACGGCGGCCTGAACCTGTTGGGCAACCGCTTCGGCGTGTCCTTCAGCAACGACCCCGACCGCCAGGACAGCACCCTGTTCGCCGACCTCGGCGGCACCCAGCCGTTCGGTATCGGCGTCAGCATGAAATACACCACCCACCAATTGGGCACACCGGTGTCGGTAGAAAACGGCGCCATCAGCAGTTTCAGCGACTGGTCGGTGCAATTCTCCCGGGCCTGGAAAGGCATCGACCTGGATCTGATCTACAGCGACTCCAGCCTCAGCGGCGGTGACTGCTCGGCCTACTCCGGACACAACTCGCAATGCGACGGCCTGTTGACCTTGAAGGCCGTCCGGCCGTTTTATTGATGGGCTGAACTGTCGCACCCCGCGCAGGTTCACATGCATTAACCCCATCCGTGCAAGGACTCGCCCATGTTGCGCCGGCTCAAACTCCTGATGGTACTGCTGACCCTGAGCCTGGTGCTCGCCGGCTGCAATCGCGTGGGCCTGGCCTACCGTAATCTCGACGTGATCATCCCCTGGACCCTCAACGACTACCTGGACATGAATGCCGGGCAGAAGAGCTGGTTCAACGACACCCTCAAGGAACACCTGGCCTGGCATTGCACCACGCAATTGCCGGGCTACCTGGACTGGCTCGACCGCCTGCAGCAGATGGTCGACAGTAACCAGGTCACCGACGCCGCATTGCAAACCCGTACTGTCGAAGCCAAACAGGCAATTGCCGAGATTGCGCGGGAAATCACCCCCTCCGCCGTGCAATTGCTGCAAGGCCTGGACGATCAGCAGGTCAAGGACATGAGCGACGCCCTGGCCAAGGACCTGCGCAAACGCCAGGATGAATACCTCAAGCCGCCGCTGGCCCAGCAGATCAAGGAACGCGCCGAGCGCATGAGCAAGCGCCTGGATGCCTGGATCGGCCCGCTGAGCGCCAGCCAGCAAAACCGCGTAACGGCGTGGTCCAACGCTTTGGGCGAACAGAACCAGGCGTGGATCGGCAACCGCGCCCATTGGCAGGCGCAGTTTATCGAGGCCGTCGAGCACCGCCACGACGCCGACTTCCCGCAGAAAATGCAACGTTTGCTGGTGGACAGAGAGAGCCTATGGACGCCTGAATACCGCGCTGCCTATGCCCAGACCGAAGCGGCGGCGCGCAGTCTGATCGTGGACCTGATGGCTGAGAGCACCGAGCAACAGCGTAAGAAGCTGAGGCAAAAAATCGACGGCGTACGAGGCGATTTCAAAGCGCTTAAATGCCTCAAAGCCGGCGCAAATCAATAGGGAGGGGAGCAGGGCTCCCACCCACATTGGATTCAGGGGTTAGATAGTGCCACCGGCAATCGCAGCTTTGGAAGAGACTTGATCGAAGGTCGCCTTCTCCAGCGCGTCCTCCTGCTCGTCCATCACTTGACGGGGGTGCTCATGGCCAGGAATCGAACTGTCAATCAACGCCAGCAGGCTTGCACCGCGCGCGGTCAAGATGAAGTTTTCACCATTGCCGCCTTCCTCTTCGGGGCGCGACTCAATAAACCCGCGCTTGAACAACAACGCCTCGTAATCCGCAGCGGTTCTTTTCAGCGTATCCAGGTTCCCGGTGTCCTCGCCAGCCGTCGCCTTATCAGCGGCTTCCTGCTCGGCGTATTTACGCGGGGCGAAGCTGCCCTCGCCGTTCTGCACTTCATGCAGCAGACGTTCGATCAGATCCCAGTTGTAAGTCGTCATCCTGATTCCTCCTGCAGGCCGATGGAAAATTAGCCCGTCATAGGTAGTGACACGTGGGGGCACTGGCCGTTCACCCGGATAGACGGGCGTCATTTCTCTGAACTTTCCAGACGTTCGCCGCCTCAACTGCCTATACCGCCAAGGAGGTCCGACCATGAAAACCCTGATGAACCTGGCGATTGCCGCCACACTGTTGAGCGCCCTGCCCGCCTGGGCTTGCACGCCTGAAGAGGCCACGGCCAAACGCGAAGAACTGGCCAGGCAAGTGACCCAGCTAACGGAGCAGAATCCGCAGAAGGCCAAGGAGATGAATGCCCAATTGCAGAAAATGGACCTGGACACCGAAAGCGCCGAGTTTCCCGACAAATGCCAGCTGATCGACGCAAGGCTCAAAGAACTGAAAGAAGCCGCCTCCAAAGTCAAAAACTGATGGCGAAAAAAAACCGGACAATGTCCGGTTTTTTTCTGCCTGGCTGCTTATTCGGCAGCAGGCGCTTCTGGCTTGCGGCGCTTGAGTGGCGCCATGCCATCCTTGCTGACGAGCGACAGGTTGTCGGTCTTCGGCCGGTTGGCGATCTTGCGCTTGGTCGGCGATTTGGCGCCGGTTTTCTTTTTGTCGCCCTTGGCGTCGGTCTTTTTCTTCTTCACGCCAACGGCCTTGCCCGACGCCTTGACCTTCTTCGGCCCGGTGTAAGTACCTTTGACTTCCTTGATGGTACGGCGCTCGAACGATTGCTTGAGGTAGCGCTCGATGCTCGACATCAGGTTCCAGTCGCCGTGGCAGATCAGCGAGATGGCCAGGCCATCGTTGCCGGCACGCCCGGTACGGCCGATACGGTGCACGTATTCGTCGCCGCTGCGGGGCATGTCGAAGTTGATCACCAGGTCCAGGCCATCAACGTCCAGGCCACGGGCAGCGACGTCGGTGGCTACCAGGATCTTCACGCCGCCTGCCTTGAGGCGGTCGATGGCCAGCTTGCGGTCCTTCTGGTCTTTCTCGCCGTGTAGCACGAACGCCTTGTATTCCTGCGCGACCAGACGCCCGTAAATGCGGTCGGCGGCGGCACGGGTGTTGGTGAACACGATGGCCTTCTGGTAGGTCTCGTTGGCCAGCAACCAGTTGAGGATCTGTTCTTTGTGCACGTTATGGTCAGCGGTCACGATCTGCTGACGCGTGGTGGCGTTCAGGTCACTGACGTTGTTGACCTGCAAGTGCTCAGGATTGTTCAGCACCTTGGCAACCATGTCGCGCAGGGTTGAACCGCCGGTGGTGGCGGAGAACAGCATGGTCTGCTGGCGATTGACGCATTCAGCGACCAGGCGCTGCACGTCATCGGCAAAGCCCATGTCGAGCATACGGTCGGCTTCGTCGAGCACCAGTACTTCGACTTCCTTGAGGTCGAGGTTGCCGGCATTGAGTTGCTCGATCATGCGCCCCGGGGTACCGATCAGGATGTCCGGCACCTTGCGCAGCATGGCAGCCTGGACCTTGAAGTCTTCGCCGCCGGTAATGATGCCGGACTTGATGAAGGTGAACTGCGAGAAGCGCTCGACTTCCTTGAGGGTCTGCTGGGCCAGCTCACGGGTCGGCAGCAGGATCAGGGTCTTGATGCTGACGCGGACCTTGGCCGGGCCAATCAGACGATTCAGAACCGGCAAGACGAAAGCGGCGGTCTTGCCGCTGCCGGTTTGAGCCGTCACCCGCAGGTCACGCCCCTGGAGCGCGAGCGGGATGGCCGCGGCTTGCACAGGCGTAGGCTCGACAAATTTAAGCTCGGCCACGGCTTTGAGCAGGCGTTCGTGCAGGGCGAATTGGGAAAACACGGGTGCTACCTCGAAGAAATACAAAATATCAGCGCCATAGGTTACCGGTTTCGGGCGGCCAAACCGAGTTTCTTTACGCGAACAGGGTTAATCAGCTGCTTTTTTGTGAGCGATTTTGTCCAGAGCGTCAACTTTGTTGCACTTAAATGCTCTAATCGCCCCGTGTTGTCTTACAGAAGAATCGGTTCACTCATGGATATCAAACAGCTCTGGCTCAACGTCCAAGACCTTTGGGGCGCCCTCGATGAACACCCGGTCCTGCATTCCAGCCTCGGCTTGCTGGTGCTGCTGGTGGTGGCATTGCTGGTTGGACGGGTAGCGCGTTACCTCATCCTGCACGCAGTCAAATTGCTTGGCCGGCAACCGGCCCTGCACTGGCTGAACGATCTGCGACATAACAAAGTCTTCCATCGGCTGGCGCAAATGACACCGTCCCTGGTGATCCAGTTCGGCCTGTACCTGGTACCTGACCTGAGCAAGACCGCCATTCTGTTTATCGGCAATGTGGCCCTGGCGATCACCATTCTGTTTATGGTGCTGGCCATGAGTGCCCTGCTCAATGCGCTGCTGGATATCTACGCACGCACCGAACACGCACGCACCCGCTCGATCAAGGGTTATGTGCAGTTGGCAAAAATGGTGTTGTTCGTGTTTGGCGCAATCATCATCGTCGCCACCCTGATCGACCGTTCGCCGCTGCTGCTGCTGTCGGGCCTGGGTGCGATGTCGGCGGTGATTCTGTTGGTGTACAAGGACACGCTGCTGTCGTTCGTCGCCAGTGTGCAATTGACCAGCAACGACATGCTGCGGGTTGGTGACTGGATCGAAATGCCCCAGGTCGGCGCCGACGGCGATGTGGTGGACATCACCCTGCATACGGTCAAGGTGCAGAATTTCGACAAGACCATCGTCTCCATCCCGACCTGGCGCTTGATGTCCGAGTCGTTCAAGAACTGGCGCGGTATGCAGGCCTCCGGCGGGCGGCGCATCAAGCGCAGCCTGTACATTGATGCCAGCGGCGTGCGCTTTTTGCGCGATGACGAAGAAGTGCGCATGACCCAGGTGCACCTGCTCACCGGCTACATCAGTCGCAAACAGGCCGAACTCAAGGCCTGGAACGAGGCCCAGGGCCACAGCGCGCAATTGTCGGCCAACCGCCGGCGCATGACCAACCTCGGCACGTTCCGCGCCTATGCCCTGGCGTATCTGCAAAGCCACCCGGACATCCAGCCGAACATGACCTGCATGGTGCGCCAGATGCAAACCACCGCCCAGGGCGTACCGCTGGAGATCTACTGCTTTACCCGCACCACCGCGTGGGCGGATTACGAGCGGATCCAGGGGGATATTTTCGATTATCTACTGGCAGTGTTGCCGGAGTTCGGATTGAGCCTGTATCAGCAGCCGAGTGGCAACGACCTGCGCGCCGGCGTATTGCCGGCGTTGGCCGGGGCCGCGCAACTACCCGCCATCGAAACGGCGTGAAGTGATCCGAACGGGATTACGGCAGTGATGCCGTAATCTCCTGGCGGCAAACCTCAAGCACTTCATCAGCCAAAGCGGAATCATCCGGGCACGCCCGCGATAACATGATTGCGCCAATGGCATGGGCCATCCTGTTGAGCATTTTCGCGCGCACGTCTTGCTGTGGCTCGTCCTGCGTCGTGTTGTACTTTGCCTCCAGCGCTTGCAGCGTGTTTTCCAAGCCGTTGGCAAAGGTTTCCTTGAGGGTCCCTGATTGACGCGCAGCGTCTGCACACAACGCCGCCAACGTGCACCCGCCGCCGCGATGATCGCGGTGCTGCCTGGACAGGTAAACCTCGAAAAACTCCCCCGCCTCCATCTCCACGCTGCTGGCGAGCGACTGCGCCAGGCCATTGGCGGCCGCTTCTGCCATCAAATCCGCCTTGGAGCCGAAGTGCTTGTAGAAGCCGCCCTGGGTAAAACCAGCGGCAGCCATCAGTTCGGCCACACCTACCCCATCGAAACCGCGTTCACGAAACAGCGCGGAAGCCGTCGCGACGATATGCGCCCGATTGTTCTGTGATTGCGTCTTGGTGATCTTCATTTCTATGCGCTCCTGCTGCCCTGCGATAGAGGGATCTTACTATGATGTCGATCATAATCAAAACCGTTGACAGCTTTGATTATGATCGACATCATAAAACCTCCCTGCACTCACTGAGCATCACACCATGAGCACTTCCAAGACCGTTCTCATCACTGGCGCCTCGACCGGCATTGGTGCCGCCTACGCCGAACGTTTTGCCCAGCGTGGTCACGACCTGGTTCTGGTCGCCCGCGATACCAAGCGCCTGGAAGCGCTCGCTGCACGTCTGCGTGAAGAGCACGCCATCACTGTTGATATCCTCCCCGCTGACCTGACCCAGATCGCTGACCTGGCAGCGGTCGAAGCACGCCTGCGCGAAGATTCCAGCATCGGTATGCTGGTCAACAATGCCGGTGCCGCACAGTCCGGCAGCTTCATCGAACAGTCCACCGACAGCGTCGCTCAATTGGTCGCGCTCAACACCACGGCGCTGGTACGGCTTGCCAGCGCCATTGCCCCACGCCTGGCGGCAGCAGGCAATGGCGCTATCATCAACATTGGCTCGGTAGTGGGCCTGGCGCCGGAGTTCGGCATGACCGTATATGGCGCGACCAAGGCATTCGTACTGTTCCTGTCCCAGGGCATGAGCCTGGAGTTGGGCGCCAAAGGTGTCTATGTGCAAGCCGTGCTACCGGCCGCTACGCGTACCGAGATCTGGGACCGGGCGGGCATTGACATCAACACCCTCACGGACGTGATGGAAGTAGGTGACCTGGTGGATGCGGCGCTGGTCGGTTTCGACCGTCGTGAGCCCGTGACCATCCCGCCCTTGCAGGACGGCGCACGCTGGGATGCCTTGCAGGCAGCCCGACAAGGCTTGCTCTCGCAGATCAGGCAGTCCGAGGTTGCGGAGCGGTACCTGACCGAAGCCTGATCAACCTGTTGCAGGCGCGCACTATGCGCCTGCCCTTCCTCTCGAAGCGATGAGCGTTGAACCATGAAGGCATTTTCCATCGAACGTTACGGCAAACAGGCCGGTCGCATCACCGAAGCGCCAACACCAGTGGTGGGTGAGCATGACGTGCTGGTTCAAGTACATGCCAGCAGCGTCAACGTGCTGGATGCAAAAATCGCCAAGGGCGAATTCAAACTGATTCTGCCGTATGCGTTGCCGTTGATACTGGGCAATGACCTGGCTGGCGTGGTACTCAGCGTCGGGGCCGCGGTGCGACGCTTCAAGCCGGGTGACGAAGTGTATGGCCGCCCTCCACAGCAGCGTATCGGCACGTTCGCCGAGCTGATTGCGGTACGCGAGGACGCACTGGCACGCAAACCTGCAAACATCACGATGGAGCAAGCCGCCGCCCTGCCTCTGGTCGCATTGACGGCATGGCAAGTACTGGTTGAAACAGCGAGGCTGAAAAAAGGCCAGAAGGTCTTCATTCATGCCGGTTCCGGCGGAGTCGGCAGTATCGCCATCCAGCTTGCCAAGCATTTGGGCGCATTTGTCGCAACGACGACCAGCACCGCCAATGTCGAGTGGGTCAAGGCACTGGGTGCCGATCTAGTGATCGACTACAAGCAGCAAAACTTCGAAACCCTGCTCAATGATTATGACGTCGTCTTGAACAGTCTCGGTCCGGACGCACTGGCAAAGTCACTCGACATTCTCAAACCGGGCGGTCAACTCATCTCCATCTCCGGGCCACCGACCCAGGCGTTTGCTCGCGAGCAGCAGCTGTCGTGGCTATTGGGCCTGGTCATGGGTGTGTTGAGCAGCGGTATACGCCGCAAAGCGCGCAAACGAGGCGTGCGTTATGACTTCCTCTTCATGCGCGCCAGCGGCGCCCAGTTGGATGAACTGACCGCGCTGGTGGAAGCCGGCATTATCAAGCCGGTGATCGACCGCACCTTCCCTTTCGAGTTCACAGCCCAAGCCCTGAGCTATGTCGAACAAGGCCGCGCCAAAGGCAAAGTGGTGATCACGATGACGCCGCCTGGCGCGCGCCGAGCCGACTGATCCACACCGCGCCCAGAATCACCAGGCCGCCCAGGGCCAGACGGCCCAGCGGCTCATGCTGATTCCAGATCAGCAGGTTCAACAGCAGCCCCACCGGTACATGCAGGTTGTTCATCACCGCCAGGGTGCCACCATTGACCAGACAGGCGCCCTTGTTCCACCAGTACATACCCAGCGCGGTGCTGACCAAACCAAGGAACACCAGCACGCCCCATTGCAGCGGCGCTTGCGGCAAGAAGTCAGCCTTGCCGAACAGCAGGAACGCCGGTAACACCACCAACAAGGCGCCCAGGTAGAAATAGCCGAAACGCCGGAAGTGCGGTTGGTCACTGGGATAACGCGCCACCAGATGCTTGTACATGACTTGCCCGGCGGCGTAGGTGAAGTTGGCCAATTGCAGCAGCAAGAATCCCATCAGGAAGTGCGGGGTGATCTGATCGAAACGAATCACCGCCGCACCGCCCACCGCCACCAGGGCCGCGACCAGTGCCCAAGGATTGAAGCGCCGATTAAGCGCGTCCTCGATCAGGGTCACATGCAGCGGTGTGAGGATGGTGAACAGCAGCACTTCCGGCACCGTCAGCACGCGAAAGCTCAAGTACAGGCATACGTAGGTCACGCCGAACTGCAATGCACCGATCATCAACATGCCGCGCATGAACGCAGGCTCCACCGAGCGCCAGCGCGTCAGTGGGATAAAGATCAGCCCGGCCAGCACCACGCGCACCAGCACTGCGAAGTAGCTGTCGACGTGACCGGCGAGGTATTCGCCGATCAAGCTGAAGGAAAATGCCTGAATCAGGGTGACAACCAGTAAATAGCCCATGCGCGCCTCGTTTCGAATGGGCGCGACATTAAAGCTTTTCCAGCCTTGAAGAAACACGGGGCAAAAAAAACCCGACCTCGCTAAAGCGGCAGTCGGGCAGGAGCACTCAGGAGCAACAAGTGCAAAGGGAGGTTCGATACGCGTACTTGAAGGGTTGGCGTGGCGTTATATAAACAGCCCGCGATTATCTGGCGATTAACGGATCACGCCACCTGTGCGAGCAGGGCTTTGGCATGGTTGATGCCTTTTTCCTGAAAGTCGCTGCTCAGGTTCACCCCTTCGGCGTGAATGAACGTCACATCGTGAATGCCGATAAAGGCCATCACCTGGCGCAGGTAGGGTTCCTGGTGGTCCGAGGTGGCCCCGGTGTGAATGCCGCCACGGGCGGTCAGCACAATGGCACGTTTGCCGGTCAGCAAGCCTTGCGGCCCGGTGGCGGTGTACTTGAACGTTACGCCGGCGCGCAGTACGTGATCCAGCCAGGCTTTGAGGGTGCTGGGGATGGCGAAGTTGTACATCGGTGCAGCCATTACCAACACATCGGCGGCGAGCAATTCGTCGGTCAATGCGTTGGAACGCTCCAGGGATACCTGTTCGCTGTCGTTACGCTGATCTTCAGGTTTCATCCAGCCGCCAAGCAAATTGGCGTCCAGGTGTGGAACCGGGTTGAGCGCCACGTCGCGCACGGTGATCTGATCGGCTGGGTGGGCAGCCCGCCATTGGCTGATGAACTGTTGGGTGAGCTGGCGAGAGATAGAATCCTGCTGGCGCGCACTGCTTTCGATGATCAGAACGTTGGACATGGCTATGTAGGCTCCATCGGTGAATGTTGTAAGTCGATGGAGAAAAGATTAACCAGGGCTCATTCGATAAAAAAGCGCAAAAAACTGCTATAACCCATCTATAAATTTGTTTATAAGCGGAGTACTCCTGTGGACAGGCTCCGCTATCGCTTTATTTGGGGCTGCAGTTCAAGGCAATGCGCATCTTGATGATGGCGCGGTTGAACTTGACCGTGGTGTTGGTGCTTTTGCCTGCTGGCACGCTCACGGTGCGACGGCGCGGCGATTCCGGGCCGTTGGTGAAGATTACCGAACACACAGCATCCTGGGTGCCGTAGTTGTTCAGCTGAATCGAGCTGATGTCTGCGTCCACGTCGGAGGCGGTGTAATCAATGCTGACGCCATCGATCTTTTTCGTCACGTCGATAGGGTAGGCAAATACGCTCATCGGCAGCAGCGCCAGCAACACACAACACAATTTTCTCATTCGGCAGTCTCCAATAAGGACCGCCAGCTTAGGACAAGAGGAGCTCATCTTGAAAGCGCCCCGCGTTACCCTCGATCAATGGCGCACGTTGCAGGCTGTGGTTGACCATGGCGGCTTCGCCCAGGCGGCTGAAGCGCTGCACCGTTCGCAATCCTCGGTGAGCTACACCGTGGCTCGTATGCAGGATCAACTCGGTGTGCCGCTGCTGCGCATCGACGGGCGCAAGGCGGTGCTGACCGAGGCAGGTGAAGTGCTGCTGCGTCGCTCCCGGCAGTTGGTGAAGAACGCCAGTCAACTTGAGGACCTTGCCCATCATATGGAACAGGGATGGGAGGCCGAAGTGCGCCTGGTAGTGGATGCGGCCTATCCCAATGCGCGCCTGGTGCGCGCCCTGACTGCGTTTATGCCGCAGAGTCGCGGCTGCCGCGTGCGCTTGCGTGAAGAGGTGTTGTCCGGCGTCGAAGAGCTGCTGATCGAAGGCGTAGCCGACCTGGCAATTTGCGGTTTCAGTATCCCCGGTTACCTGGGCACCGAAATGAGCGATGTGGAATTTATCGCCGTGGCCCACCCCGAACATGCGTTGCACCGCATGAATCGCGAGCTGAGTTTCCAGGACCTGGAAAGCCAGATGCAGGTGGTTATCCGCGACTCCGGCCGCCAGCAACCGCGCGACGTGGGTTGGCTGGGCGCCGAACAGCGCTGGACCGTCGGCAGCCTGGCTACCGCCGCCGCCTTCGTGGGCAGCGGCCTGGGCTTTGCCTGGCTGCCACGGCACATGATCGAGCGCGAACTGGCCGAAGGTGTACTCAAGCAACTGCCCCTGGAACAAGGCGGCAGCCGTCACCCGACGTTCTATCTCTACTCCAACAAAGACAAACCCCTGGGGCCGGCGACGCAGATTCTCGTGGAGCTGCTGCGCACGTTTGACACCGCTCCCCTGGACGCGCCTTTCGCCGCTCCCCGACAAGCCTGAAACGGAGTTCATCCATGGCCTGGTTCGACCACGAAGGCTGCAGCCTGCACTACGAGGAATACGGCCACGGCGCGCCGCTGATCCTGATCCACGGCCTGGGCTCCAGTAGCCAGGATTGGGAGCTGCAAGTGCCGGTACTGGCTCGGCACTATCGCCTGATCGTGGTCGACGTGCGTGGGCATGGCCGCTCCGATAAGCCCCGCGAGCGCTACAGCATCCAGGGCTTCACGTTCGACCTGCTCGCCCTGATCGAGCACCTGGACCTGCCGCCCGCCCACGTTGTGGGTTTATCCATGGGCGGCATGATCGCCTTCCAACTGGCGGTGGACGACCCTGCGCGAGTCAGAAGCCTGTGCATCGTCAACAGCGCGCCCGAAGTCAAGGTGCACAGCGCAAGTGACTATTGGCAGTGGGCCAAACGCTGGACCCTGGCCCGCGTACTCAGCCTGCGCACCATCGGCAACGCCCTGGGCGAACGACTGTTTCCCAAACCTGCCCAGGCCGACCTGCGCCGCAAGATGGCCGAACGCTGGGCAAGCAACGACAAACGTGCTTATCTCGCCAGCTTCGACGCGATTGTGGGCTGGGGCGTGCAGGAACAACTTTCGCGAATTACCTGTCCAACCCTGGTCATCAGCGCCGACCACGACTACACCCCCGTGGCGCAGAAAGAAATCTATGTAAAACTGCTGCCCGATGCGCGACTGGTGGTGATCGAAGATTCCCGCCATGCCACGCCCTTGGATCAACCCGAAGTCTTTAACGCGACCTTGCTCGATTTTCTAAAGACAGTCGAAACCACTACCCAGGATCACTGACCCATGCTGAAAAAAATCGCCTTCTTTGCCGGCTCCTTTCTGTTTGCCGCCAACCTGATGGCCGCCACCGCTGCTGCACCGGTGAAACCTGCCGCACCGGCCAAGTCCGCCGCGCCTCACGTGCTGATCAGCACCACCAATGGCGACATTGAAATCGAACTGGACCCGGTCAAGGCGCCGATCAGCACCAAGAACTTCCTCGCCTATGTCGACAAGGGTTTCTACACCAACACGATTTTCCACCGCGTGATCCCGGGCTTCATGGTCCAGGGCGGCGGGTTCACCCAGCAGATGTCGCAAAAACCGACTGAAGCACCGATCAAGAACGAAGCCAGCAATGGCCTGCATAACGTGCGCGGCACGCTGTCGATGGCCCGCACCAATGACCCGAACTCGGCCACCAGCCAGTTCTTCATCAACGTAGCCGACAATGCCTTCCTCGACCCGGGCCGCGATGCCGGTTACGCCGTGTTCGCCAAAGTGGTCAAGGGCATGGATGTGGTCGACATCATCGTCAACTCCCAGACCACCACCAAACAAGGCATGCAGAACGTGCCAATCGATCCTGTGTTGATCAAGTCGGCCAAGCGCATCGACTGAGGTCTGCAGGTAGCTTCGCGTGGTGCCCACACGGCACCGCGCGCATTTGAAAGGAGAGCCCGCCCGGCGGGCGTCAAACCCAATGCTCTATCGTCGCTTTGAACAACTGATCGATATTTTCCGCGACGCTCCCAGCGCGGCCCCTCCCGAAAAAGTCCTGCCCTTCTATCTCTATTACCTGCGCCAGGTCTGGCCCTGCTTCGCCGCACTGCTGGTGGTGGGGCTGGTCGGTGCGCTTATCGAAGTGGCGCTGTTCAGCTATCTGAGCCGCATCATCGACCTGGCCCAGGGCACACCACCGGCGAATTTCTTCCAGATCCACAGCGCCGAGCTGATCTGGATGGCCGTGGTCGCCCTGCTGCTGCGCCCGGTTTTCAACGGCCTGCATGACTTGCTGGTGCACCAGACCATCAACCCCGGCATGACCAGCCTGATTCGCTGGCAGAACCACAGCTACGTGCTCAAGCAGAGCCTGAACTTTTTCCAGAACGATTTCGCCGGGCGCATCGCCCAGCGGATCATGCAAACCGGCAACTCCTTGCGTGATTCGGCAGTGGCGACGGCAGAAGCCATCTGGCACGTGTCGATCTATGCCATCAGCGCCCTGGTGCTGTTTGCCGAGGCCGACTGGCGGCTGATGATCCCGCTGATCACCTGGATCGTCTGCTACAGCCTGGCCCTGCGTTACTTCGTACCGCGCGTGAAGGAGCGCTCGGTGATTTCCTCGGAGGCGCGCTCCAAATTGATGGGCCGCATTGTCGACGGCTATACCAATATCACCACCTTGAAGCTGTTCGCCCATACGCAGAATGAACAGGAATACGCCAAGCAAGCGATCATCGAGCAGACCGAAAAAACCCAACTGGCCGCCCGTGTGCTCACCAGCATGGACACCGTGATCTGTATCTTGAACGGTCTGCTGATTGTGACCACCACCGGCCTGGCCCTGTGGTTGTGGACGCAGTCGCTGATTTCCGTCGGTGCGATTGCCCTGGCTACCGGCTTGGTTATCCGCATCGTCAACATGTCCGGTTGGATCATGTGGGTGGTCAATGGCATCTTCGAAAATATCGGCATCGTGCAGGACGGCCTGAAAACCATCGCCCAGCCACTGGCCGTGACCGACCGTGAAAACGCCCCGCGCCTGAAAGTCCCCAATGCCCAAGTGCACTTTGAGCAGGTGGATTTCCACTACGGCAAGAAGAGCGGGATCATTGGCGGCCTCAACCTCAACATCAAGGCCGGGGAAAAGATCGGTTTGATCGGCCCGTCCGGCGCGGGCAAGTCGACCCTGGTCAACCTGCTGCTGCGCCTCTACGACCTGCAAGGCGGCCGCATCCTGATCGACGGCCAGAACATCGCCGAAGTGGCCCAGGAAAGCCTGCGCGCACAGATCGGCATGATCACCCAGGACACATCGCTTCTGCACCGTTCGATCCGTGACAACCTGCTGTATGGCAAGCCCGACGCAACTGAGGACGAACTCTGGGCTGCGGTGCACAAGGCTCGCGCCGATGAGTTCATCCCGCTGTTGTCGGATTCCGAGGGCCGCACCGGGCTGGACGCCCATGTCGGTGAGCGCGGGGTGAAACTCTCTGGCGGTCAGCGGCAACGTATCGCCATCGCCCGCGTGCTGCTCAAGGACGCGCCGATCCTGATCATGGACGAAGCCACCTCGGCATTGGACTCGGAAGTGGAAGCGGCAATCCAGGAGAGCCTGGAAACCCTGATGCAGGGCAAGACCGTGATTGCGATCGCCCACCGGTTGTCGACCATCGCACGAATGGACCGCTTGGTAGTGCTGGAGAAAGGCCAGATTGCCGAAAGCGGCAGCCATGCCGAGTTGCTGGCGCAGGGCGGGCTTTATTCGCGGTTATGGCAGCACCAGACCGGCGGATTCGTCGGAATAGACTGATTTCATTGGATAGGTGCCCGGGCAATTCCGAACAATTCTGACAGTTTTCTCTATCGAACTGGTCTTGCGACACAATCCTGCTGTACTGCAATCAGGCCCCAGGAGGGCTCTGATTTAGGCGGCAGGGAAGCTTCACAGACCGTTAATCAGATAGAGCAATCTAAGGAAGTGTTCATGTCACTGTTCAAACGTTCCGTAACGGAAGGGCTGGGTACGTTTTGGCTGGTGTTGGGCGGTTGCGGGAGTGCGGTGCTGGCCGCAGCGTTCCCCAATGTCGGAATCGGCCTGCTCGGCGTGGCCCTGGCCTTCGGGCTCACAGTGCTGACCATGGCGTTTGCCATCGGACACATCAGCGGCTGTCATCTTAACCCGGCCGTTTCGGTGGGGTTGGTGGTGGGCGGAAGATTTCCAGCCAGAGAGTTGCCGGCCTACATCGTGTCTCAGGTGATCGGTGCCACCATCGCCGCTGCGCTGCTGTACTTTATTGCCAGCGGCAAACCCGGCTTTGAACTGGCGAGCGGCCTGGCCTCCAACGGCTATGGAGAACACTCACCCGGTGGTTACTCGATGGCAGCAGGGTTGGTCTGTGAACTGGTGATGACGGCGATGTTCGTGCTGATCATCCTGGGCGCCACCGACCGCCGTGCCCCCGCGGGCTTTGCCCCCATCGCCATTGGCCTGGGGCTGACGCTGATCCACCTGATCTCGATCCCGGTCACCAACACCTCGGTCAACCCGGCCCGCAGCACGGGGCCCGCGTTGATTGTCGGCGGCTGGGCGCTCGAACAGTTGTGGCTGTTCTGGCTTGCGCCGATCCTGGGCGCGGTGATCGGTGGCATTACGTACCGATGGTTGGGCGCAGAAAAGCCTGCCTGACCCAATCCCTGTAGGAGCGAGCTTGCTCGCGAAAAACGTCAACGATGACGCAGGCATCCAGATGCAGCCAGCTTCGCCTACGCGTTCTTCGCGAGCAAGCTCGCTCCTACAAGGTGTTTCACTTGCTGTCAGGTTGCCGATAAGGCAAAGCCGCCCTCGCCTCTTCGGCATACGCCAGAATCCCCACCCGTTCACGTTCAAGAAAGTCGTGCACGGCACTCTTGAGCCCCGGATGGCGCAGGTAGTGCCAGGACCGCGTGATCACCGGCTCAAACCCGCGAATCAATTTGTGCTCGCCCTGGGCCCCGGCATCAAAGCGTTGCAGGCCGTGGGCGATGGCATAGTCCATGCCCTGGTAGAAACAGGTTTCGAAATGCAGCCGGTCGAACGCCCCCAGGCAGCCCCAGTAGCGGCCGTAGAAGCTGTCGCCACCGATCAGGCTGAACGCCATGGCCACCGGACGCTGGCCCTGCTTGGCCAACACCACGCGGATCGCCTCGGGCATACGTTCGGCCAACAGGCTGAAAAACGCCCGCGTCAGGTAGGGCGCTTGGCGGCGCACCGCATAGGTGTTGGCATAGCAGGCATAAACAAAATCCCATTGGGCCTCGCTCAATTGATGACCTTGCAGCCACTCGAACTCGATGCCCTGCCCGGCCACTTGTTCACGCTCTTTGCGCATCTGCTTGCGCTTGCGTGAACTCAAGGCATCAAGGAAGTCCTGGAAGTCGCGATAGCCACGGTTCTGCCAATGAAACTGGCAGCCCAGGCGTTGCATCCAGTCGGGCTGCCGGGCCAAGGCATCATCGGCCAAAGCGTCGGTGAAATTGATATGGGCGCTGGAGAGCCCTTCGATTTCCAGGTAACCCGGCAAACTTTTGAGCAACTCAAAGCCGTCTTCGGCACTGGCGGCCAGTAAACGCGGCCCGCTGACCGGACTGAACGGCACGGCTGTCAGCAGCTTCGGATAGTAATCAATGCCGGCACGCTCGCAGGCGTCGGCCCAGCCATGGTCGAACACGTACTCGCCATAAGAGTGCCACTTGCGGTAACTGGGTAATGCCGCCACCAAGCGCGGGCCTTCCCAGTGCAGCAGATGTTCCGGCTGCCAGCCTGTATGCGGGCCCAGGCTGGCGCTGTCTTCCAGCGCGCTCAAGAACCCATGCCGCACAAAAGGCTGGGCCTGCGGCACCAGGGCATCCCAAGTGTGAGCAGCGATTGCGGACAGGCTGTCCAGGCGTTGCAGTGGCATCGACATCCTCATTGTTTCACGGCATGAAAGCCTGGGCAGTATCGCTTATCGCAGCCTGGCGTACATCTGCAAAACGCGCCGACAGACCGCGCAAGCGTTAGTTCCTTCCCGTTACAAGCTGTCATCTACATGAAATCACTTAGCCACTACTCCGTCATAAACGGTCGCGATACTGACGCCAGTTTTTAGAGCGTCCGGATCTACCGGGCGACATTTTTTCCGTCCGTCATGGGTCGGTTGTGTCCTGGATGGTTTGCCATCCCTCCTCACTTTCGGAGATTGATATGCGTCTTGCTTCCACTAAAACTGCGGCGCTCCTGTGCGGCGGCCTGTTGCTGGCCCTGAGCGTACCGGCCAGCGCTGCAGTCGACGCTAAATTGCTCGACATGCTCAAGGCCAACGGCCAGATCACCGCGTCGCAGTACACCGAACTGCAAGCGGAACTGGCCAAGGACCAGAAAGAACAGCAGATCGCACGCCAAGCTCAACAAGAGACCAACGAGCAGATCGCAGCCACTGCGAAAAAAACCAACGAGCTGAGCAGCTTCGACCAAAAGCTGGCCTGGGCCGCCAAGACTCAATTCAAGGGTGATGTACGCTTCCGCCAGGAAACCATCAAGATCGATGGCGAACCCAACAACGGTGGGCGTGACAAAGACCGTCAACGTATCCGCGCCCGCCTGGGTGCCTACACCGAAATCAACCCGCAGGTGGACACCGGTATCCGTATCGCCACCGGCGGTGGTGACGATGCGCGTTCTACCAACCAGGATCAGGACGGCTACTTCGATAAAAAATCGATCTGGCTGGACCTCGGTTACATCGACTACCACCCGGACCAGATCAAGAACCTGCACGTGATCGGCGGCAAGATGCTTCAGCCTTGGGTAAACATGGGCGACGTGATCTGGGATAGCGATATCAACCCTGAAGGCCTGGCCGTCACCTACAAATACCCACTGGGCAGCAGCGCCGAACTGTTCGGCAGCCTGGGTAACTACAACCTCAAGGACAACGTCGACGGCGACGGCGTGCAGTTCCGCCACGACCTGCGCCTGACGTCCGGCCAGTTGGGTACGCGTTTCTCGGTCACCGACAACCTGAAAATGACCGTGGGCGGCAGCGTCTACGCCTACAAAAATGACGAGGACAGCCGCTGCACAACCACCACCACGCCTTGCGCGTTGGCGGTCAACGGCAACTCGGCCAACAACGAGTTCCGCCTGTATGAAGGTTTTGCCCAGGCAGACATCGGCGGCCTGGCAGTGCCACTGTCGTTCTACGGCCAATACGTGAAAAACAACGATGCCGTGACCGACCAGGACACCGCGTGGTTGCTGGGTGCCAAGTCCAAGGTGTTCGGTTTCAACCTGGACTACAACTACCGCGATGTTCAGCGTAATGCCGTCGTAGGCGCGTTCACCGATTCGGACTTCGCCAACGGTACCACCGGTTCGCGCGGCCACAAGATGAAGGTCAGCTACGACATCGACAAGAACTTCGCCCTGGGCGCCACCTACTTCCTGACCAAGGCGGACTACGCCAGCCGTACCCAGCGGGATGCCAACACCAACACCCTGCAGCTGGATGCTGAAGCCAAGTTCTAACCGTTACTGTAGGAGCGAGCTTGCGATGGTGAGCTCGCTCCTACATATCCTTACGGCGCTCGGCCACCAACTGTTCAGCCAGCGCATCAGCACCGTCCACCGGCTCCTGCGGCATACGCTTGAGCGTCGCCTGCAACAGGCGCATCTGCCGGATAAACCGTCGGCAGTTCGGGCAGAACATCAAGTGATGACGCACCATCAGACGTTCACGGAAGGTCAATTGACCATCCAGATAGTCACTGGAGCGCGCTACTTGCTCTTTACAGGTCAACATTCGCCCGTCTCCTCAAAATGCTCCACCGTAGCAAAGACTTTAAGCCGTGCTCGATGCAGGAGCACACGAACGTTGGAGAGCGAAAGGCTCAGAAGATTACAGATTTCCTCCAGTTCCAGACCCTGGCGTTCACGCAACACCAGCACGCTGCTTTGCAGTTCGGACAAACTCAGAATCGTATGCTCCAGGCATTTGCGCAGTTCATCTTCGGTCAGCAGCGCTTCAGGGGTGTCCTGGTGCCAGGCATACGGTGCGACAGCCCAATGGCCATCATCCGGGCTGAAGCGATCATCACCAATGGTGCCGTGGGGCGAAGGCAAATCGTCGAGCAGCACTTCCCGACGATTCTGTTTGTAACGTCCCTTGGCGGCGTTGGCGGTAATGGTCAATAACCATGTCTTGAGACTCGATCGCCCTTCGAATCTGGCCAGGTTGCGTACGACCGAAACCCAGGCGTCTTGCACGATTTCGTCGGCGTGGCGCTGACCGACGATGGCGTAGGCCACCGCCCGCATTGCGCTCTGGTAAGTGGTGACCAATTCCTTATAGGCCCGCTGCTCACCCTTGAGCAGGCGTTCAAGCAGGTGCGCGTCGTCCGCTGCTGCCATTCAAACCTCTATTTAAAAGTGCACACCCGGTCCTGTGGGAGCTGGCTTGCCTGCGATGCAGACACCTCGGTGTATCAGTCACACCACAGTGATGCCATCACAGGCAAGCCAGCCCCCACACAATCAGCGTTTGCGCAGGATCACACTGCCAATCGAATACCCGGCGCCAAAGGAGCTGAGTACGGCAACCGAGCCCTTGGGCAAGTCATCCTGGTAAGTGTGAAACGCAATCACCGAGCCGGCCGAGCTGGTATTGGCGTAAGTATCGAGGATCACTGGCGCTTCTTCCACCGACGCGTCGCGCCCCAGCAGCTTTTTCACGATCAGGTGGTTCATGCTCAGGTTGGCCTGGTGCAGCCAGAAGCGCTTCACATCGGTCACACTCAACTGATTTTCCGCCAGGTGCGCGCCGATCAATTCGGCCACCATCGGGCAGACATCGCGAAACACCTTGCGGCCTTCCTGCACGAACAGCTTGTCGGGGGCACCGACACCTTCTTCCGCCGTGCGGTTGAGGAAGCCGAAATTATTGCGGATGTTGTTGGAGAATTTGGTCAGCAGCTTTGTGCTCACCACATCGAACTGGTGCTCGGACGTCGCCAGGTCAGCGCGCTCCAGGATCACCGCAGTGGCGGCGTCACCGAAGATGAAGTGGCTGTCGCGATCGCGGAAGTTCAGGTGGCCGGTGCAGACTTCCGGGTTGACCATCAGGATCGCCCGGGCCTGGCCCAACTGGATGCTGTTGGCCGCGTTCTGGATGCCGAAGGTGGCCGAAGAACACGCCACGTTCATGTCAAAACCGAAGCCCTGGATACCCAAGGCTTCCTGGACTTCAATGGCAATCGCCGGGTAGGCACGTTGCAGGTTGGAACAGGCAACGATTACGCCATCAATGTCGGCGGCGGTCTTGCCGGCACGTTGCAGGGCTTGTTCGGCGGCACCGACCGCCATCTGGCAGAGCACCGACCATTCGTCGTTGCTACGTTCGGGCAGGCGTGGCGCCATGCGCTGCGGATCGAGGATGCCGTCCTTGTCCATCACAAAACGGCTCTTGATGCCGGATGCCTTTTCGATGAATGCCGCGCTCGACTCCGTCAGCGCCTGCACCTCGCCACGCTCGATGGCGGCGGCGTTGTCTGCGTTGAACTGTTGCACATAGGCATTGAAAGACTGCACCAGCTCTTCGTTGGAGATGCTGTTGGCCGGGGTGTACAGGCCAGTGCCGCTGATGACGACGTTATGCACGGTCGTTCCTCTAAATCTGTCAGGCAGAAGATATTGGTACCGTCGTACCAAACTTAAAGTCGTTTGATTCCGTCCAGCAGGCATCAAACTGGCGATGCTTTATTCAATCTTGTAACCGCGAAGTTTGCCACAACCCTGGAGATTTGGCGCTATAGGCTAGACAAACACCTTGAATGTGGGAGGGGCGGTGCGACGATTCGACTTGCTCCCTCCCACATTTGGCCCTGCCCGGATCGGGAAACCGGGAAAGGTTCAGGGCTCTACCTGGCTCCACTGCTTGCTCAAGCGTTTATCGGAAATCGGTACCTTGGTGCCCAACTGCTGGGCAAACAACGACACCCGGTATTCCTCCAGCCACCAGCGGTAAAGCTCCAACTGTGGGTCACGCTTGCCTTCCTGGGCGTGTTTGTTCAAGCGGTTCTGGTATTGCGCCCACAGGCCGCCCAATTCGCTGCTCCACACGCGATCCTTTTGCACCTGGCTCGGCAGTTTTTCCAGGCGCAGTTCGATTGCCTTGAGATAGCGCGGCAGCTCCTTGAACCATTGCGCCGGGGTTTCGCGCACAAAACCTGGGTACACCAGGTTGCTCAGTTGCTGCTTGATATCATTCAAGGCCACCGCCTGGGCCAGGTCGATCTTGCCCTTGAAGCGCTTTTGCAGGCCGTGCCAGAGTTTCAGCACCTCCAGGGTCAGGCGTGCCAGGCGCTCGGCGTGTTCGGTCCAACCGCCACGCTTGCGCTCGGCCAGGGCAGCCAGGCCCGCGCCATCACGCGGCAGGCTTTCTTCGCCCTCAAGTACACAGGTGTCGAGGCTGGCCAGCAGAATGTCTTCCACCAACGCGTCGATACGCCCCAGTTCGCGGTACATCAAGCCCAGCTCGGTCAGGCCCGGCAATTTGCCGCGCAGGAATTTCGCCGGTTCCGCCAGTTGTTGCATCAGCAGGCGCTGCAACGCGCGGCGATGCTGGAACTCGGCTTCGGCGGCGGTGGAGAAACGCCCTTCCTTGACCGTGCCGTTCTCTTCCACCAGCGCCGGGTACACCGTCATCGACAGGCCGGCGATGTTTTGCTGGGTCTTTTCAGCCACCGCCGCGAACACCTTGGCTTCTACCGGCTGTTGGCTTTTCGCGGTTTGCGGTACGGCCAACGCGGCCTGGCTGGCCTCTGCAAAACGTGCGGTCAGTTCGGCCAGGTCGCGGCCTTCGCCAAGGAACTTGCCTTGGCCGTCGACCACTTCCAGGTTCATCTTCAGGTGGCTTTCTACCTGCTGCGCCGCTTCAGCCCAGGCTTCATCGCTGACCCGCGCACCGGTCATGCGCAGCAACTCGCGCCCCAGCGCCTGGGGCAGCGAGCCCTGGCCGAATTCGATGCGTTGCAGCGCCGCCTTGACGAAGTCCGGCACCGGCACGAAGTTCTTGCGCAATGCCTTGGGCAGGTTGCGTACCAACGCGATGCATTTGGCTTCGATCACGCCCGGCACCAGCCACTCCAGGCGCTCGGCCGGCAACGCCGGCAGCAACGGCGCAGGTACACGCAGGGTGACGCCATCGCGAGGGTGGTTGGGTTCGAAGTGGTAGCTCAAGGCCAACGCCAGGTCACCCAGGTGCAAGGTGTCCGGATAATGCGCAGCGGTAACCTCACTGGCCTCGCGGGCCAGCACATCTTCTTCGCGCATGATCAGCAGGTGCGGGTCTTTCTGGCTGTTGACCTTGTACCAGCTGTCGAACGTGGCGGTCTGGTGAATCTCCGCTGGCAGGCGCGCATCGTAGAACGCGTAGAGGGTTTCTTCGTCGGCGAGGATGTCGCGACGGCGGGCCTTGGCTTCCAATTCGTCGAGTTGCTCCAGCAGGCGCTGGTTGGCTGTCAGGCACTTGGCGCGGGACTGAATCTCACCGCGTACCAGGCCTTCCCGGATAAACAACTCGCGGGACACCACCGGGTCAATCGGCCCGTAATGCACCGGCCGGCGCCCGACCACAATCAGCCCGAACAGGGTGATCTGCTCAAACGCCACCACCTGGCCGCGCTTCTTCTCCCAATGGGGTTCGAAGTGGTTTTTCTTGATCAGGTGCCCGGCCAGCGGCTCGATCCAGTCGGCATCGATCTTCGCCACCATGCGCGCATAGAGCTTGGTGGTTTCCACCAGTTCGGCGGTCATCAGCCATTGCGGGCGCTTCTTGCCGATACCGGAGGAGGGGTGGATCCAGAAACGCCGCTGCCGCGCACCGAGGTAATCGCCGTCTTCGGTCTTCTGGCCGATCTGGCTGAGCAGGCCGGACAGCACCGCCTTGTGCAGTTTGGGGAAGTCCGCCGGCTCTTTATTGATGTTCAGCTGCATGTCGCGGCAGATCAGGCTCAACTGGCGATGGGAGTCGCGCCACTCGCGCAGGCGCAGGTAGTTGAGGAAGTTCTTGCGACACCAGTTGCGCAGCGGGCTGGCGGTCAGTTCCTGGCGCTGCTCTTCAAAGCCACGCCACAGGTTGACCAGCCCGGCGAAGTCCGAATCCGGATCCTTCCACTGAGCGTGGGCCTGGTCGGCGGCTTGTTGACGCTCCGGTGGCCGCTCGCGCGGGTCCTGGATAGACATGGCGCTCGCGACGATCAGCACTTCCTGCAAGCTGCCCAGCTTGGCCGCTTCGAGCAACATGCGGCCCATGCGCGGGTCCACCGGCAAGCGTGCAAGCTGGCGACCCAACGGCGTGAGTTGGCTGTTACGGTCCACCGCCGAGAGTTCCTGCAGCAGGTTGAAACCGTCGCTGATCGCCTTGCCATCTGGCGGTTCGATAAACGGGAAATCAGTGATTTCGCCCAGGCGCAGGTGCAGCATCTGCAGGATCACGGCGGCGAGGTTGGTACGCAGGATTTCCGGGTCGGTGAATTCCGGGCGCCCGATAAAATCTTCTTCGCTGTACAGGCGCACGCAAATACCCGGCTCAACTCGGCCGCAACGGCCTTTACGCTGGTTGGCGCTGGCCTGGGAGATCGCCTCGATCGGCAGGCGCTGCACCTTGGCGCGGTAGCTGTAGCGGCTGATGCGCGCCGTGCCGCTGTCGATCACATAGCGAATGCCCGGCACCGTCAGCGAGGTTTCCGCAACGTTGGTCGCCAGTACCACGCGCCGGCCTGGGTGGGATTGGAAAATGCGCTGTTGCTCGGCCGGTGACAGCCGTGCGTACAACGGCAAAATCTCGGTGTGCTTGAGCTGGGCCTTGCGCAGCATGTCGGCGGCATCACGGATCTCGCGCTCACCGGGCAGAAACACCAGCACATCGCCGGGGCTGCGTCGCTCGCTGCGCTCATAGGCGGCGATTTCATCGAGAGTGGCGAGGATCGCCTGGTCGACGGTCAAGTCATCCTCGACGCGGTTGCCCTCTTCGTCCTGTTCCAGGGTCAGTGGGCGATACCAGGTGTCCACCGGGAAGGTACGGCCCGAGACCTCGACAATCGGCGCATCGTCGAAGTGCTTGGAAAAGCGCTCCAGGTCGATGGTCGCCGAGGTGATGATGACTTTCAGGTCGGGGCGACGCGGCAACAGGGTCTTGAGGTAGCCGAGCAGGAAGTCGATGTTCAGGCTGCGTTCGTGGGCTTCGTCGACGATGATCGTGTCGTAGCGTTCCAGATAACGGTCGTTCTGGGTTTCGGCCAGCAGGATGCCGTCGGTCATCAGCTTGATCAGGGTGTTGGAATCACTCTGGTCTTCGAAACGCACCTGATAGCCGACCAAGGCGCCCAATGGCGTGGTCAGCTCTTCAGCGACACGGCTGGCGACGCTGCGCGCTGCGATCCGGCGCGGCTGGGTGTGGCCGATCAGGCCGTACTGGCCGCGGCCGATTTCCAGGCAGATTTTCGGCAACTGGGTGGTCTTGCCCGAGCCGGTCTCGCCGGCAATGATCAACACCTGGTGTTTGAGCAGCGCGTCCTTGATCTCATCGCGCTTGGCGGCAATCGGCAGGCTGTCGTCGTAGCGAATCACCGGCAGGCTGGCGCGCCGCGCCGTGACCTGGGCACAGGATGCCTGCATCCGCGCCACCCACTGCGCCAGCTTGTCCTCATCGGGTTTCTTGCGCAGCTCAAGCAACTGCCGGCGCAAGCGGTGGCGGTCGGCGAGCATGGCGTGATCGAGGGTTTTGAGCAGTTGGTCGATGGTGGGTGCTTGGTCAGTCATCAGCTACTTCGACGGTCATCTATGTTATGCGCGGCCGGCAAGTGTGGCAGAAAATCGACTTATCTGGCAGGTCAAACATGTGGGAGCAAGCCCTCCCACAAGAGAAAGCCTTACAGCGGGTCTTTTCGGCGATAGGGGAATACGTCGATAACCTTGCCGGCGCGAATCGCGTCCTGCAGGCCCTTCCAGTAATCGGCGTTGTACAGCTCGCCATGCAGCTCATCGAACAACCTGCGTTGCCCGGCGTCGGCAAACAGGAACGGCGGGAACTCTTCGGGGAACACATCCAGCGGGCCGATTGAGTACCAGGGCTCTGAGGCCATTTCGTCCTCGGGGGTGCGCGGTGCGGGAATATGGCGGAAGTTGGCTTCGGTCAGAAAGCAGATTTCATCGTAGTCGTAGAACACCACGCGGCCATGACGGGTGACGCCGAAGTTTTTCAGCAGCATGTCGCCGGGGAAGATATTCGCCGCCGCCAGTTGCTTGATTGCCAGGCCGTAGTCTTCCAGGGCTTCGCGCACCTGGGCGGGGTTGGCGTTGTCGAGGTAGAGGTTGAGCGGGATCATGCGCCGCTCGGTCCAGCAGTGGCGGATCAGCACGCTGTCGCCTTCCACTTCGACCGTGCCGGCCGCGACTTCCAGCAGCTCGGCCAGGCACTCGGGCTCGAACTTGCTCAAGGGGAAACGGAAGTCGGCGAATTCCTGGGTGTCAGCCATGCGCCCTACCCGGTCGACACTTTTAACCAGCCGGTACTTCTCGATCACCGTGGCGCGGTTGACGTTTTTCGACGGTGAAAAACGGTCCTTGATGATCTTGAACACGGTGTTGAATCCCGGCAGCGTGAACACGCTCATGACCATGCCGCGCACGCCGGGGGCCATGATGAACTGATCGTCGGTGGTGGCCAGGTGGTTGATGAGTGCGCGGTAGAATTCGGACTTGCCGTGCTTGTAGAAACCAATGGAGGTGTACAGCTCGGCAATGTGCTTGCCCGGCAGGATGCGCTTGAGAAAACCGATGAATTCGGCAGGTACCGGTACGTCGACCATGAAATAGGAGCGGGTGAACGAAAAGATGATCGACACGTCGGCTTCGTCGGTGATCAACGCATCGATCTGGATGCCGCGCCCTTCGCGGTGCAGCAGCGGGATGACCAACGGCCACTGTTCGTCGCGGGTATAAATGCGCCCCACGAGATAGGCGCCTTTGTTGCGGTAGAGCACGGAGGAAAACAGCTCGACCTTGAGGTCCGGGTCCTTGCACACCCAATCCGGCAGGTTTTCCCGCAGTTGGGCTTCGAGGCGACGCAGGTCGGCAGGAAGGTCGGCGTAAGGCTCGCTGAAGCTGTAGTCAGAGAAAATCTGCGCCAGCATGTCTGATATTTTACCGGCCGGCGTGTAGACCCGGGTTTGCGCCGCCCGCGCCCGGCGCAGGCTCGGCCGGGTGGTGTGGATGAACATGCAGCCGTCGCTGATCAGGTCATGGCTGAACAGGCCGCAGAAGATCGAGTTGTACCAGGTCTCGGACAATTCATCGTCAAAGCGCAGGTCGATCAGGCCGATATACGCGCTTTTCACCAGGGGCCACAGCTCGATGTCCTGCAGCGCACCCGCTTCGAAACCGGCGCGCAGGCGGGCAGTGACCTCGGCAACTTTCTCTTCATACAGGTTGATGCGTGCCGCAGACGCCGCCTGCCCTTGCTGCCATTGGGCCTTCTCGAAACGCTCGCGGGCCCCATCGGTGATCTGGCGAAAGTGCTCACGGTAATCGTCGAAACCGTCGAGGATCATCCGGGCGATAGCGAGGGCGGGCTGCGACATGCGGAAAACCTCGAACGGGTAGCGGGAAGCTCAGAGCTTAGCCAGTGAACGCTGGCAGGAGAAGGAGGATTTTTAAGGGGCAGTCGTAGTTAGCGATTGTGTCGGCCTGAGCGCTGGGCAACACTCCCCGCCTGATTGGCGTAGGAGTTTTCCGTGAGACCTGTTGACACCCTCTACTTGCTGGGATTGGCTGCCATCTGGGGCGCGAGTTTCCTGTTTATGCGCATCATCGCGCCGGAAATCGGCACCGTGCCGACCGCATTTTTCCGCGTGTCGATCGCCGCCGCCGGGTTGCTGGCGATTCTGGCGATGCTGCGCGTGAGCTGGGATTTCCAGGGCAAGTTCAAGACCGTTTTGCTGTTGGGGGTGATCAACTCCGGGATCCCAGCGACCATGTACTCGGTGGCGGCCCAGGTACTGCCGGCGGGTTATTCGGCAATTTTCAACGCCACCACGCCGCTGATGGGCGTGCTGATTGGCGGGTTGTTTTTCAGCGAGCGCCTGACACCGTCGAAAATAGCGGGCGTTGCCTCGGGGCTGTTTGGCGTCGCCGTGCTCACGCGTGCGGGGCCAGTGGCCTTTGATCTGCAATTGTTGATGGGCGCGCTGGCGTGCCTGCTGGCAACCACCTGCTACGGGTTTGCCGGTTTCCTGGCACGACGCTGGCTGGATCAGCGCGGCGGGCTGGACAGTCGCCTGTCGGCCTTGGGCAGTATGCTCGGCGCTACCTTGTTTCTATTGCCGCTCTTTGCCTACAGCGCCATCAGCCATCCACCGGCAAGTTGGGGCGGCTGGCAGGTGTGGGCGTCGCTGCTGGGCCTGGGGCTGGTGTGTACGGCGTTCGCCTACATTTTGTACTTCCGCCTGCTGTCATCCATCGGCCCGGTCAAGTCGATGACCGTGACCTTCATGATCCCGCCGTTCGGCGTATTGTGGGGGGCGTTGCTGCTGGATGAGCCACTGTCCATGGCTCACCTGTATGGCGGGGTGTTGATTGCCGGGGCGTTGTGGTTGGTGCTGCGCCCGCAAAAACTATAGGAGCGTCCCCCTGCTCCCGGGGATGCTTCGCCCCCCAGCGCAAGCAAGCTTGCTCGCCACGGCAAGCTTGCTCCTACAGGGGGTTAGTGTTTACGGAATACAAACACCAAACCGACGATGATCAGCGCCATGCCCAACAGGCTCAACAGCGCCAGGCGGTTGCCGAAGATCAGGTAGTCCATCACCGCCGTCACCGCCGGCACCAGATAGAACAAACTGGTGACATTCACCAGGTTGCCGCGGGCGATCAGCCGATACAGCAACAGCGTCGCCAGTACTGATACCACCAACCCCATCCACAGCACCGGCAGGTAAAAGCCCCAATTGTGCTCGAAATGGAAGGGCTGGAACGGCACGAACACCGCACACAACAGCATCCCGGCCAGGTATTGCAGCGGCAATGTGCCCAAGGGGTTGTCGGTGATGCGCTTTTGCATGATCGAGCCGAACGTCATGCTCGCCAGCGCCAGCAGCCCGAAGAGCATCCCGGCCAGGGACATGCCCGCCAGCCCGATGCCCTGGTACACCACCATGATCAACCCGGCCAGGCCCAACCCCAGGCCGAACAGCCGGCGTAACGAGCGCTGACGCTCCATCAGCACCACGGTGAGGATCGGCTGGACGCCCATGATGGTCGCCATCACTCCGGGGGTGACTTTGAGGTCCAGGGCCAGCAGATAGAAAATCTGGTAGGCCCCCAACAACACCATGCCCGTCGCCGCCGCATACAGCATGGGCTTGCCGGGACGTGGCAGCTTCAACTTGAGGATCGGCACCAGCACCACCAACCCCACCAGGGCGATGGCAAAGCGGATCAGCAGAAAGGCAAAGGGCGAAGCATGGGCCAGGCCCAACTTGGAGAAGATCGCCCCGCTGCTCCACAGCAAGACAAACAAGCTCGTCGAGGCCGCCGCGGCCACGGATTGTTTCGAAAGAACAGACATGAGTTACCACCTGTTATCAGGCAAAAAAGCCGATTCAGTAAGGACTGAATTTCAGTAGGTTTTTTTCAGGCAGGCACAGGGCAACAGCAAACAGCTGATCAGCCCGAAATGCCAACGCCCGGCGGTGATACGACTGCGTACACCGGCGTGCTACTGACAGGTGGGGGGTAGTGACTGATCTGCGCAGGCTGCTTTGCGCCGCACGGCACGACCACAGCGTTGACCGCTGAATCGACTACCGCTATGCGCTGGGAAGCTGGCATGTGCTGATCTTTTGAAGGGAGAAAGACGCGACGACTATAACCAGCCGCAAACATACTTTGCAATCCTTTCCCCCTTGCCTCGTACGTGGAGGCGTTTTCATGCCCTCGAACCAGACCACTCGCTATAATGCCGCCCTGTTTTTGTTAAGGATTTCACATGATTGCTCTGCCCTGGCTGTACCTCACACTACTTTGCATTGGCTATGTCACGGCCTTGATCTACGGCCAACTGGGCATACTGGCGGCGGTGTCAGTAGCACTGTTGCTGGTGGCCGGCTACGCCGTACGCCAGCAACGCACTCCTTGGGCACGCTACCTGGGCCACGGCTTGTTTATCGTCCTGGCCCTGGGGCTGGCGATGCACTGGCTGCCGGGTTTCTACAATGGCCGAGGTATTGCGCCCCAGCGTTTCACTCCGGACTCGGTGCCCTTCTCGATGTACCTGAACCAGGACAAACCCCTGATCGGCTTCTGGCTGTTGCTGGCCTGCCCGTGGATTGTGGCGCGACGCTCATTGCGCCTGTCGATCTGCGTCACCACCCTGGCACTGACCCTGACCGCCATCGCTGCCCTGGGTGGCGCGGCCCTGATGGGGATGATCAGTTGGGCCCCCAAATGGCCGGACCAGGCATGGCTGTGGGTGCTCAATAACCTGCTGCTGGTGACGCTGGTGGAGGAAGCGCTGTTTCGTGGCTATGTTCAGGGTGGCCTGAGCCAGCGTTTCAAACACCTGCCCTACGGCGAGAACCTCGCGCTGCTGCTGGCCTCGCTGTTATTCGGCCTGGCGCATTTTGGTGCGGGTTGGCAGTGGGTAATGCTGGCGAGTATTGCCGGGGTCGGTTACGGCCTGGCGTATCGCTTTGGCGGGCTGGGCGCAGCGATTGCCACGCACTTTGGCTTGAATCTGCTGCACTTCGGGCTGTTCACCTACCCGATGCTGGCCGGCTGAGCCTTTCTTACTGTAGGAGCGAGCTGTTGTGGCGAGGGAGCTTGCTCCCTCGCCACAGCCAGCCCACTGCTCCCAGGATTGTTGCAAAAATAAGTTAAATAAATGCCCGCCATGGCCGATACCCCCTGAAAGCCTTGCGGATTGAACAATCATGCGTAATAACCAACCCGTTACCCAGCGCGAACGTACCTTCCCCGCTCAGCAACGGTTGATCTCCACCACAGATGCCAAGGGTGTCATTACCTACTGCAACGACGCGTTTGTCGAAATCAGTGGGTTCACCCGCGACGAACTGATCCGTGCCCCGCACAACCTGGTGCGCCACCCGGATGTGCCCTCGGCCGTGTTCGCGCACATGTGGTCCACGCTCAAACAAGGCTTGCCATGGATGGGCATTGTCAAGAATCGCTGCAAGACCGGTGACCATTACTGGGTTAACGCCTATGTGACTCCGGTGTTCGACGGCAACCAGGTGATCGGCTACGAATCGGTGCGCATCAAGCCCACCGCCGAGCAGATCCGCCGGGCCGAGGCGCTCTATCAACGCATCAACCAGGGCAAGTCGGCCATCCCCCAGCGCGACAAATGGCTGCCGGTGCTACAGGACTGGCTGCCGTTTATCCTGGTCAGCCAACTGAGCTTTATGATCGGCGCCACCCTCACCTCCCAGTGGGGCTTTGCCCTGGCGGCAGCGCTGTCGGTGCCGTTGGGCCTGCTGGGCCTGAGCTGGCAGCAGCGCGGCCTCAAGCGCTTGCTGCGCCTGGCCGAGCAGACCACCTCCGATCCGTTGATCGCGCAGATGTACACCGACAGCCGTGGCGCCCAGGCCCGACTGGAAATGTCGATCCTCAGCCAGGAAGCGCGTCTGAAGACCTGTCTTACACGCTTGCAGGACACCGCCGAACACCTCAACGACCAGGCGGCGCGCTCCAACACCCTGGCGCACAACAGCTCCAGCGGCCTGGAACGCCAGCGCGTGGAGACCGAACAGGTGGCCACTGCGGTCAACCAGATGGCCGCGACCACCCAGGAAGTCGCCAGCCATGTGCAGCGCACCGCCGATGCCACCCAGGAAGCCAACCGCCTGACCGGTCGCGGCCGCGATATCGCCGGGGAAACCCGCGAGGCGATTCAGCGGCTGTCGGTTGCGGTGGGCGAGACGGGTGTGACCGTCACCCAACTGGCCAAGGACAGCGATGAAATCGGCGGCGTGGTCGATGTGATCAAAGGCATCGCCGACCAGACCAACCTGCTGGCGCTCAATGCCGCTATCGAAGCCGCGCGGGCCGGTGAGATGGGCCGTGGATTTGCAGTGGTCGCCGATGAAGTGCGCCAACTGGCACAGCGTACGGCCGAATCCACCGGGCAGATCCATACCCTGATCGCCAAGCTGCAACACACGGCGGCTGCAGCTGTGCAAACCATGGACGCTGGGCATCGCCAGGCTGAAGAGGGTGTAGCGCGGGTGATGGAAGCGGATCAGGCGTTGGTGGGCATCAGTGAGGCGGTGGCCAATATCACCGACATGACCACCCAGATTGCCGCTGCTACCGAAGAGCAAAGCGCCGTGGCCGAGGAGATCAGCCGCAATATCAGCACCATTGCGCTGTTGGCGGATCAGACTTCAGAGCAGGCCATGAACTCGGCGCAGTTGAGTGAAGAGCTGACTCATACGGCGAATACTCAGTACTCGCTGGTGGAGCGTTTTAACCGGTAGACCCGCTATCGGGGCAAGCCCCCGATAGACATAGGTATCTACACAACTTCTGGTATGGCGCTGTACCTGTGGGAGGGGCGGTGCGACGATTCGACTTGCTCCCGATGGCGGCCTCAGGGCCGACCAGGATTTCGGATCCGACCGAGTACATAGCCATTCCTGCGGCAACGGAAGCTATTGGTTCCGCCCTGACGGCGGCTCACTTTGCAAAAGCCGGGATGCCGGCCCAGGCCAAAGTAAGCAAACGCTCTTGCCCCACCACTCGGCACCTCGCTTAGGCTCGGTGTGCCCGTAATCCGCCATGGAACAGGCGCCGAGAAACCCAGCCACTTGCACCGCCGCAGCCTCCAAATGCTGCTCATGACTGAACCCGAACGCCTTCAATGGCTTCAAGTCATGATCCTGAAGCGCATATTATCAACGGCCATATACACTCGAACGACCTATCACCAAACAGTCTATCAAACTGTCATTATTCACAGGTTACCGCCCCCTCTCTGCGCTCTTACTCTACGGCATCACGCCAAAAAGAGTAAAAGCCCATGTCTCAGTCGTCACTGAAACCACTCTCTAGGACAATCGGCCACGTACAATTGAGAGAAAAACAACACGGAACAACCCCACTGAAAGGTTGGGCCATGCCAATACATCAGTCACACGACAATCAATATTGCATGAAGATAACACTTCAGGGTCCAGACACCCGACACTCATTACTATTGAAAAGCCCCTTTCCCCCTCAAACACTCAAGCAAAATCCTGACCGCTTCGAATACATCCACATCCTGCACACAAATAATAATTGCGCGGAGACTGAGGAGCACTTGGGACTGCCAGGCGAATTCAAGATAAACATTGACGAAATGACTGGCCGGACAACGCTAGACTTCGTATGCAGCATCATCGAGAAACAATCAGGATTACGTGAAATCAAAGGCCGCTGCGAGTGGAGTGGAGAAACTACCACATCGCAAATTTCTGCAGTTTTCCGCTGGAAAGAGGGAGACATCCAATATGAATCAGAAGGTTGGCTATTCTACAGTGAGCAGCCCAACGGAGGTGGCGCATGGTATCTAGTCGGCGAAGAGGGACAACCGGACACACATGATTACCGTGATTGGGCAATCATAATTTATAGCAACGATGAAAACGCAACGATCACTGATAAAACCTTTGTGCACCTTGACGGAAAGTCAAACTTTTTCTACTTCCCCTATTTTGGAGGTGGTTACGAAGGTGAATACAACATCACCCTCACATTGACTCAAGATCCTCTGCAATGTAAAGCCGTCTTCCAGCACACAATCAGGGACGTTGTAAGTATGACTCATGGTAATTTTTATACTGCGCCCTCCGAAAACTGAAAACCGATTTAAAAATCAATCCCTCAACTTCTATGAGAAGGACTAGACGATGAACGGAGAATATATTTTCTTCCCTGATGCTGCCAAACGCCAAAACACTGACAATGAATTTAATTGGACAGTGAACGGTTCCCCCGTCGTCATAACTGCGGAACAAACTGTATTTGGCCATTTAACACATGAGAAATTATGGTTATTCATGGGATCAGTAGGACATACCAGTCAAAGAAACTTATTTGCGTTTCAATTTTTCATTCCCTATATAGATGAAAACCCGATAGACACGATCTATGAACTGGGCAGCCTGTTCAAGTATCACCACAGCATCGCGGGCCCTGCTGGGCAACCTGGAATCAGAGTTGTCAGCGCAGTCCGCGCAGAACTTGCCATCAAGCTTAATCCGGCTGAAGGCACCGCCAGCGGCACCTTCAATGCCACTTTCAGCGGCGAGTACAGCGCTCTCCATCCACAGGGAAGCTTCACATTAATCAAGGATCGCTAAGGTGTGCACCTCACAAGAAGTGCTCCCCGGATGCCCCTAGACCACAGAGCGCCGCGAAGCGTCAGCCTAGAAATCCTGACGCTTTGACGGCCGCAGTCTCCAAATGCTGCTCATGACTGAAGCCCGACGCCTTCAACGGCTTCAAATCATGATCCCCCGCCACCAGCCACATCAGCTCGATGTTCGGCGACAAGTCATACCCCTCAACCGCCGCTCGATTGCCTAGCGCATCGCGCTCACCCTGCACAATCAACGTCGGCGTCTTCAACCCGGCCAGATGCTCGACCCGTGGTTTCTCCGGTTTACCCACTGCATAGAAGGGATAACCCAGGCACACCAGCCCGTCAGCACCCAACTCATCGGCCAAAAGACTCGCCATCCGCCCGCCCATGGACTTGCCGCCAACTGCCAGTTTCCCAGCGACATGACGTCGCACCTCGCCATACACCTCACGCCACGCCTCCAGCAGTTTCGGCGCCGGATTCGGCGGGCGCTTGCCGCCATCCACACGGCGCTGGGCCATGTACGGGAACTCGAAGCGCAACACGCTCACGCCATGCCCGGCAAGGCGTGCCGCCATGTCGTTCATGAACGCCGAGTCCATCGGTGCCCCGGCGCCGTGGGCCAGGATCAGCGTGACCGGCTCGCCCGAAGCCGTGCCCGTGGCGACATCCCACAGCCAGCCGCGTTCACGCACACACTGCGCCCATTGATCCCCGTCAATACTGGCCTTGTGCTCTTTGCCCATGCTTGCCTCGCTTTTTAGTCTGCCTATAACTCCAGCCCAAGTGCCGCACTTGCTTGGGTTGAACCGTGGATGGGGAACCATGAACACTACTTTAAGTACCGCCTATAACTACAAGGTGGTCCGCCAATTCGCCATTATGACGGTGGTGTGGGGCATCGTCGGCATGGGGCTCGGGGTTTTTCTCGCCGCCCAATTGGTTTGGCCTGCGCTCAACTTCGATTTACCCTGGACCAGCTTCGGCCGCCTGCGCCCGTTGCACACCAATGCGGTGATTTTCGCCTTCGGTGGCTGCGCGCTGTTCGCCAGCTCCTTCTACTCGGTACAACGTACCTGCCAGACTCAGCTGTTCGCACCAAAAGTGGCTGCGTTCTGCTTCTGGGGCTGGCAGCTGGTAATTTTGCTGGCCGCAATCAGCCTGCCGCTGGGCTACACCAGTTCCAAGGAATACGCCGAGCTGGAATGGCCGATCGATATCCTGATCACCATCGTCTGGGTCGCCTATGCCATCGTGTTCTTCGGCACGATCATGAAGCGCAAGACCAAGCACATCTACGTCGGTAACTGGTTCTTCGGTGCGTTCATCATCACCGTGGCCATCCTGCATATCGTCAATAACCTGGAAATCCCGGTCAGCCTGACCAAGTCCTACTCGCTGTACGGCGGTGCGACGGATGCCATGGTGCAGTGGTGGTATGGGCATAACGCGGTAGGCTTTTTCCTCACCGCAGGCTTCCTGGGGATGATGTACTACTTCGTACCCAAGCAGGCCGAGCGTCCGGTGTATTCCTATCGCTTGTCCATCGTGCACTTCTGGGCGCTGATCACCCTGTACATCTGGGCCGGCCCTCACCACTTGCACTACACCGCCTTGCCGGACTGGGCGCAGTCCCTGGGCATGGTGATGTCACTGGTGCTGCTGGCGCCAAGCTGGGGCGGCATGATCAACGGCATGATGACCCTCTCGGGTGCCTGGCATAAGTTGCGCAGCGACCCGATCCTGCGCTTCCTCGTTGTGTCCCTGGCCTTCTACGGCATGTCGACCTTCGAAGGTCCGATGATGGCGATCAAGACCGTCAACGCTCTCTCCCACTACACCGACTGGACCATCGGCCACGTACACGCCGGGGCGCTGGGCTGGGTGGCGATGATCTCCATCGGCGCGCTGTACCACATGATCCCGAAAGTCTTCGGTCGCGAGCAGATGTACAGCCTCGGCCTGATCAACGCGCACTTCTGGCTGGCCACCATCGGCACCGTGCTCTACATCGCCTCGATGTGGGTCAACGGCATCGCCCAGGGCCTGATGTGGCGTGCGGTCAACGAAGACGGCACCTTGACCTACTCCTTCGTCGAAACCCTGGTGGCCAGCCACCCTGGCTTCATCGTGCGGCTGGTGGGCGGTGCGATCTTCCTCACCGGCATGTTGCTGATGGCTTACAACACGTGGCGCACCGTGCGTTCGGCGCAGCCAGCCGAAATCAGCGCCGCAGCGCAGATGGCCTGAGGAGTCGATGATGAAACACGAAACGATTGAAAAAAACGTCGGCCTGCTGATGCTGCTGATGGTGCTCGCCGTGAGCATCGGCGGCCTGACCCAGATCGTCCCGCTGTTCTTCCAGGACGTGACCAACAAGCCGGTGGAAGGCATGAAGCCCTACACCGCGCTGCAGCTGGAGGGCCGCGACATCTACATCCGCGAAGGCTGCGTGCAGTGCCACTCGCAGATGATCCGCCCGTTCCGCGCCGAGACCGAGCGCTACGGTCACTACTCGGTGGCCGGCGAAAGCGTGTGGGACCATCCGTTCCTGTGGGGCTCCAAGCGCACCGGGCCGGACCTGGCCCGCGTCGGCGCGCGCTACTCGGACGACTGGCACCGCGCGCATTTGTACAACCCGCGCAACGTGGTGCCGGAGTCGAAAATGCCGGCCTATCCGTGGTTGGTCACCGCCGCCGTCGACAGCAGCCACACCGAGACCAAATTGAAAGTGATGCGCACCCTCGGCGTGCCGTACACCGACGACGACATCAACGGCGCGGTCGCCAGCCTCAAGGGCAAGACCGAGATGGACGCGCTGGTTTCCTACCTGCAAGTGCTCGGCACTGCCATCAAGAGCAAGAGGTGAGCCATGGGATTTGAATTCGATGCGGGCACCATCCGCGGCCTCGGCACGCTGGTGGTCGCCATCGCCTTTATCGGCCTGTCGCTGTGGGTGTTCAGCCCACGGCGCAAGTCGGAGTTTGAGGATGCGACCATGCTGCCGTTTGCCGATGAACCCTCCCCAACCGACGCTCAAGCAGAGCCAGCAACAAGGAGCACTCGGCCATGACTACTTTTTGGAGTACATGGATCTGCGTATTGACCCTCGGCAGCCTGATCGGCCTGACCTGGCTGTTGGTCGGCACCCGCAAGGGCGAAACCAAGGGTAGCGTCGACCAGACCATGGGCCATGCCTTCGACGGTATCGAGGAGTACGACAACCCGCTGCCCCAGTGGTGGTTCATGCTGTTCGCCGGCACGCTGGTATTTGCCGTCGGCTACCTGATTCTCTACCCGGGCCTGGGCAACTGGAAAGGCGTGCTGCCGGGCTATGAAGATGGCTGGACCCAGACCAAGGAATGGGACAAGGAAATGGCCAAAGCCGACGCCAGGTTCGGGCCGATCTTCGCCAAGTTCGCGGCGATGCCCGTGGAAGAAGTCGCCAAGGACCCACAAGCGTTGAAGATGGGCGGTCGCCTGTTCGCCTCCAACTGCGCGGTGTGCCACGGCTCGGATGCCAAGGGCGCCTATGGCTTCCCGAACCTGGCAGACAGCAACTGGCGCTGGGGTGGTTCGGCCGAAGCGATCAAGGCTACCATCATGGCCGGTCGCCACGCGGCCATGCCGGCCTGGGGTGAAGTGCTGGGTGAGGACGGGGTGAAAAACGTCGCCGCCTATGTGCGCCACGACCTGGCCAAGCTGCCCTTGCCGGCGGACAACACCGCTGACCTGGCCGCGGGCCAAGCCGCATTCAGCACCACCTGCGTGGCTTGCCACGGCCCACAAGGCCACGGCGTGGAAGCCATGGGCGCGCCGAACCTGACCGAACCAAGCGGGTTTATCTACGGCACCAGCCTGGCGCAGTTGCAGCAGACCATCCGCCATGGTCGCCAGGGCCAGATGCCGGCCCAGGAAGTGCTGCAGGGTAATGACAAGGTGCATCTGCTGGCGGCGTACGTGTATAGCCTGTCCCATAATGCTGATGGTGCAACGCCAGACAGCCAACCGCAGTAAAAGCTCTACCTGTGGCGAGGGAGCTTGCTCCCGCTGGAGTGCGAAGCGCTCCCAAGATCTTGGGGCCGCTGCGAAGCCCAGCGGGAGCAAGCTCCCTCGCCACAGGCATAAGTCGCGACCAAGTGTCGCACCCTCGCGACACCCAACTTTCCCCCCCTCATATTCGGGTCTACGCTTGTTCCCACAGTGGAGCAATTCTGGCGTAGGCGACGGTATCCGTTGCGCCCCCTAAAATTCCTGTCCACTTGATCAGCTTTCTATTTCGGATTTAATCCTTACGCCAAACATGGAAAGGGCGCAGAATCTGGCGTGGAACGCATTGATACAGGTCAGCCATTGCGTTGCAATGGCCCCTCGCTTTCTACATACTTGCGACCGATTTTACCTATAAAAAAACCTAAACCGTGGAACCTTAGAATGAGCACAGCAATCAGTCCGACTGCTTATAACTATAAGGTAGTCCGCCAGTTCGCCATCATGACGGTGGTCTGGGGGATCCTTGGCATGGGGCTCGGGGTGTTCATCGCCTCGCAACTGGTCTGGCCGCAATTGAATTTCGACCTGCCCTGGACGACCTTCGGTCGTTTGCGCCCGCTGCACACCAACCTGGTGATCTTCGCCTTCGGTGGCTGTGCACTGTTTGCCACCTCCTACTACGTGGTGCAACGCACCTGCCAGACGCGATTGATCTCCGATGGCCTGGCCGCGTTCACTTTCTGGGGTTGGCAGGCGGTTATCGTCGGCGCCATCATCAGCCTGCCGCTGGGCTACACCACCACCAAGGAATACGCCGAGCTGGAATGGCCGATCGCGATTCTGCTCGCCATCGTCTGGGTGACCTACGCGGTGGTGTTCTTCGGCACCATCGTCAAGCGCAAGACCAAGCACATCTATGTGGGTAACTGGTTCTACGGTGCGTTTATCCTGGTCACGGCGATGCTGCACATCGTCAACCACGCCTCGTTGCCGGTCAGCCTGTTCAAGTCCTATTCGGCCTACTCGGGCGCGACGGATGCGATGATCCAATGGTGGTACGGCCACAACGCCGTCGGGTTCTTCCTCACCACCGGCTTCCTGGGGATGATGTATTACTTCGTGCCCAAGCAGGCCGAGCGCCCGATCTACTCCTATCGCCTGTCCATCGTGCACTTCTGGGCGCTGATCACCCTGTACATCTGGGCCGGCCCCCACCACCTGCACTACACCGCCTTGCCGGATTGGGCACAGTCCCTGGGCATGGCGATGTCGATCATCCTGCTGGCACCAAGCTGGGGCGGCATGATCAACGGCATGATGACCCTGTCGGGCGCCTGGCATAAGCTGCGCACCGACCCGATCCTGCGCTTTCTGGTGGTGTCGCTGGCGTTCTACGGCATGTCGACCTTTGAAGGGCCGATGATGGCGATCAAGACCGTCAACTCGCTGTCCCACTACACCGACTGGACCATCGGCCACGTACATGCCGGCGCACTGGGCTGGGTAGCGATGATCTCCATCGGCGCGCTGTACCACATGATCCCCAAACTGTTCGGCCGCGCTCAGATGCACAGCGTCGGGCTGATCAATGCGCACTTCTGGCTGGCGACCATCGGCACCGTGCTCTACATCGCTTCGATGTGGGTCAACGGCATCACCCAGGGCCTGATGTGGCGTGCGATCAATGATGACGGCACCCTCACCTACTCCTTCGTCGAAGCGCTGCAAGCCAGCCACCCGGGCTTTATCGTGCGAGCCCTGGGCGGAGCGTTCTTTGCCAGCGGCATGCTGCTGATGGCCTACAACGTCTGGCGCACCGTGCGTGCCTCTGACCCTGTAGAAGCCGAAGCCGCCGCCAAGATCGCCGTTGTGGGAGCCCACTGATGAAGCATGAAGTAGTCGAGAAGAATATCGGCCTGCTGGCCTTCTTCATGGTCATTGCCGTGAGTATCGGCGGCCTGACCCAGATCGTCCCGCTGTTTTTCCAGGACGTGACCAACAAGCCGGTCGAAGGCATGAAGCCGCGCACCGCCCTTGAACTGGAGGGCCGTGACGTCTACATCGCCAACGGTTGCGTGGGCTGTCATTCGCAGATGATTCGCCCGTTCCGCGCCGAAACCGAACGCTACGGCCACTATTCGGTCGCCGGTGAAAGCGTGTGGGACCACCCGTTCCTGTGGGGCTCCAAGCGCACCGGCCCGGACCTGGCCCGTGTGGGCGGGCGTTACTCCGATGACTGGCAGCGTGCGCACTTGTACAACCCGCGCAACGTGGTGCCGGAGTCGAAAATGCCGGCGTACCCGTTCCTCGTGGAAAACAAGCTCGACGGCAAGGACACCGCGAAGAAGATGGAAGTCTTGCGCACCCTGGGCGTGCCCTACACCGACGAAGACATCGCCGGTGCAGCGGCCGCTGTGAAGGGCAAGACCGAAATGGACGCATTGGTGGCCTACCTGCAAGGCCTTGGCACCATCATCAAAAGCAAACGGTGACCTACATGGATATCGGGATGATTCGTGGCCTGGGCACCGTTGTGGTGATGGTGGCCTTTGTCGGCCTGGCGCTGTGGGTGTTCAGCCCGCGGCGCAAGTCGGAGTTTGACGACGCGACCATGCTGCCCTTTGCAGATGATCCCGAAGCCATCAAGCACGTCGAGCAAGCTTCTAGGAGTAACAAAGAATGACTACGTTCTGGAGTCTGTACGTCACAGTCCTCAGTCTGGGTACCATCTTCGCCCTGACCTGGCTGCTGCTGTCGACCCGCAAGGGCCAGCGCACCGAGCAGACGGACGAGACCGTCGGCCACTCGTTCGATGGCATCGAGGAGTACGACAACCCACTGCCCAAATGGTGGTTCATGCTGTTTGTCGGCACCATCGTCTTCGCCCTCGGCTACCTGGTGCTCTACCCCGGCCTGGGTAACTGGAAGGGCCTGCTGCCGGGCTATAACTACCTGGACAACGACAAGCAAACCGCCTTTGCCAACGGCCAGACCGGCTGGACCGGCGTGCACGAATGGGAAAAGGAAATGGCCAGATCGGAAGCCAAGTTCGGGCCGATCTTCGCCAAATTCGCATCGATGCCCATTGAAGAGGTGGCCAAGGACCCGCAAGCCCTGAAGATGGGAGGCCGCCTGTTTGCCTCCAACTGCTCGGTGTGCCACGGCTCCGACGCCAAAGGCGCCTACGGTTTCCCTAACCTGACCGACGCTGACTGGCGCTGGGGCGGCGAGCCAGAGACCATCAAGCAAACCATCATGCAAGGCCGCCACGCAGTAATGCCAGGCTGGGCCGAAGTCATCGGCGAGCAAGGCGTGGCTGACGTAGCAGGCTTTGTGGTGACCAACCTCGATGGCCGCAAACTGCCCGAAGGCGCCAAGGCCGACGTTGCCAACGGCGAGAAACTTTTCGCCGCCAACTGCGTGGCGTGCCACGGCCCGGCCGGTAAAGGCACGCCAGCCATGGGCGCCCCCGACCTGACGCACCCGGGCGCATTCATCTACGGTTCAAGCTTCGCGCAACTGCAGCAGACCATTCGTTACGGCCGTCAAGGCCAGATGCCTGCGCAGGAGTTGCTGCAAGGCAATGACAAAGTGCACTTGCTGGCGGCGTATGTGTACAGCCTGTCCCATGGGGATAAGAAGGCAGAAGAGCAATAAATCCTCGCACACAAAAAAGCCCCGCCCAGCGAAAACTGGCGGGGCTTTTTTGTTTCTGGCTTCCGAGTGACTCGTCGATTGCCGCAACCGCTCTGGTTCATGGCTTACCGTGGTCACACGCAACGTCAGCGACTTCAAGTCCAGCGGCGTTGCGCTGATCAATCCATGGGGCGAATGACCGTCTTGCGAGCAAAAACCGTCCGTACTTCACAAGTCAATTGATCGAGACAACGTACACCAACTGCAACAGATCATTCGCTCTGCTCGCTGAGATTAATACATAACCATCTTATTAAATTCCCGTCGGCGATTACGCAACGGCGCATGAAAATTATCCAGCCGTTCCAAATCAAACTTATCAATACTGCCATCCGATGAGGGAGCACCTACTTTATCAACACCCTGGGCACTACAAAGCTTATTCAAAAGTCCGGGCATTAGAAAAATCATCTTAACCAACTCGACGTTCCTTTCCGACACCTCAGGCTTAAACCCGCAAAGCACTTCAACCAAACTCCCAACCGTAATGCGTCCTGGAGAGCCTGGATCTTCAAACACGTTGAAGTTTTGCAGCAGTCGTTCCACCACCTCGCCCTCTATCACCTTCGAGTCATCAGGCACTCGATTGCCAGCAAAGGATGGTTGAACGGCAAAACTACGCAACGTCATCGCGCTCGCGGGTACAGCATGATCTGAAGTTGGCAGCCCCAAGATAGAGCGCAGATTAAAAACCCCGGAACTTGGAGCAGTAAAAACATTATCACTTATCATCTAACACCTCAAAAAGCAGATAAGACCAGAAAAAAACAAACCACACACCCATTAGTGAATACCACTTACCAAACAGTTCAATCCGCAGAGCAAAAACATGTAAATGCATGTATACATGCTTGGCGACTGGCCATCAGTGGAAACTTCAAGCGGAGCAAATAGTAAGCAACCAATCGCACTTGATGCTTGCCTATATATTTACAATTTATGCCATGGCTATAAAACAGCCGAGCCAGCCTGACACGGCAATATAAAAATATTGCCAAACTTGATCTGCGCTTTTCCGTGACTCACCCTGCTCACGCCACATCAGCGACTTCTGGCCCAGCGGCGCGCCACTGATTGACCCGAGGGACGAATGACCGGCACACCAACCAAAACCGTCCATACTTCACAAGTCAATTGATCCAGGTCACGTACACCATCATTTGATTTCTCCCAACGCGACCAAAGGTCGCACCCTTTGCACAACATCGGGGGCGTATCATTAGGCCACTGCAACACCCCCCATTTGACCCTGGCTGGCACGTACTGGCCGAGGCAAATCTCCACCGCCGTGGGATGCAATGATGAGCAACCAGATACCGGTACATGACGTTACCCCGCCTGCCAAAAACGCGAGCAACAGCGTCGACCTCTACGCCTCGCGAGAGAAAATCTATACCCGTGCCTTCACCGGCCTGTTCCGCAATTTGCGCATGCTCGGTGGCGCCGGCCTGTTCCTGCTTTACTTCGGCACCGTGTGGCTGAACTGGGGCGGCCACCAGGCGGTGTGGTGGAACCTGCCGGAGCGTAAGTTCTTCATTTTTGGCGCCACCTTCTGGCCCCAGGATTTCATCCTGCTCTCGGGCATTCTCATTGTTGCGGCCTTTGGCCTGTTCTTTATCACCGTGTACGCCGGACGGGTGTGGTGCGGCTATACCTGCCCGCAAAGCGTGTGGACGTGGATTTTCATGTGGTGCGAGAAGGTCACCGAAGGCGACCGCAACCAGCGCATCAAGCTGGACAAGGCGCCCATGGGCGCCAACAAGTTCCTGCGCAAGTTCAGCAAACACACGCTGTGGCTGTTGATCGGTTTCGCCACCGGCATGACCTTCGTCGGCTACTTTTCGCCGATCCGCGAGCTGGTGTTCGATTTCTTCACCGGCCAGGCCGACGGCTGGTCGTATTTCTGGGTCGGCTTCTTCACCCTCGCCACCTACGGCAACGCCGGCTGGCTGCGCGAGCAGGTGTGTATCTATATGTGCCCTTACGCGCGCTTCCAGAGCGTAATGTTCGACAAAGACACCCTGATCGTTTCCTATGACCCGCGCCGTGGCGAAGTGCGCGGCCCGCGTAAAAAGGGCGTCGACTACAAGGCCCAGGGCCTGGGCGACTGCATCGATTGCACCATGTGCGTGCAGGTGTGCCCGACCGGCATCGATATCCGCGACGGCCTGCAAATCGAGTGCATCGGCTGCGCCGCCTGTATCGATGCCTGCGATAACATCATGGACAAGATGGACTACCCACGCGGCCTGATCAGCTACACCACCGAGCACAACCTGTCCGGACAGAAGACCCACAAGTTGCGCCCACGGCTGATCGGCTACGCGCTGGTGCTGCTGGCGATGATCGGCTTGCTGGTCGGCGCATTCTTCATGCGCTCGCTGGTGGGTTTCGATGTCAGCAAGGACCGCGTGCTGTACCGGGAAAACGCCGAAGGGCGCATCGAAAACGTCTACAGCCTGAAGATCATGAACAAGGACCAGCACGACCACACCTACGTGCTCGACGCCGCCGGCCTGCCGGACCTCAAGTTGCAGGGGCGACGCGAAATCAAGGTGGCCGCCGGCGATATCGTCAGTATGCCGGTGGAGTTGTCGAGTGCGCCGGAGCAACTGCCGTCGAGCACCAACGAGGTGACGTTCATCCTCAAAGATGCCGATGACACCAGCGTTCATATTGAAGCCAAGAGCCGATTCATCGGCCCACAAGTTCGTTAAACAGGGAACACAAGAATGCCCGCAACCACTGCTGCAAGCCCTTGGTACAAGCACCTCTGGCCCTGGATCATCATCGCGATCCTGGCCTGCTCGGTGACGCTGACCCTGTCCATGGTGACCATCGCGGTCAACAACCCGGACAACCTGGTCAACGACAATTACTACGAGGCCGGCAAAGGCATCAACCGCTCCCTGGACCGTGAACGCCTGGCCCAGACCCTGCAACTGCGTGCCAGGTTGCACCTGGATGAACTGACCGGCGAAGTCGAGTTGCACCTGACCGGCAACAGCGGCCCTGCAACCCTGGAACTGAACCTGATTTCCCCGACCCAGCCGGAGAAGGATCGCAAGATCGTCCTGGCCCGCAGTGATAGCGAGCAGGGCCGCTACATCGGCCAGGTCACCGACAAGGTCGAGGGCCGGCGTTTCGTGGAACTGCTTGGCGTGGAAGGCAGCAACACCTGGAGGATGTTCGAGGAAGAAGAGGTCAGCCACGACAAAGACTTGCTGTTGGGTGACGAACCATTGCAGGGTGCCGAAGACCTGAAAAAATAGCAGCGCCCATGACCAGCCCAATCCCCTGCTACCACTGCGCCCTGCCCGTCCCGCCCGGCAGCCGGTTCACCGCCCGGATCCTCGGCGAACGCCGCGAACTCTGCTGCCCCGGCTGCCAGGCCGTGGCTGAAGCGATTGTGGCCGGTGGGCTGGAAAGCTATTACCAGCACCGCAGCGAAGCCTCGGCCAACCCCGAGGCGCTCCCGGTGCAACTGGTGGATGAGCTGGCGCTGTACGACCGCGCCGATGTGCAAAAACCCTTTGTGCGCCATCAAGGCGACTTGGCCGAAACCACCCTGTTGATGGAAGGCATCAGCTGCGCCGCCTGCGGCTGGTTGATCGAGAAACACCTGCGCAGCCTGCCCGCGGTGGCCGAGGCGCGGCTGAACCTGTCCAACCATCGCCTGCATGTGCGCTGGGCCGATGGGCAATTGCCGTTGAGCCAACTGCTCAGCGAACTGCGCCATATCGGTTACGCCGCCCATCCCTACCAGGCCGACCGGGCCGCCGAACAATTGGCCGGCGAAAACCGCCTGGCCCTGCGTCAACTGGGGGTTGCCGGCTTGCTGTGGTTCCAGGCGATGATGGCAACCATGGCGACCTGGCCGGAATTCAATATCGACCTGAGCCCGGAGTTGCACGTGATCCTGCGCTGGGTTGCGATGTTTCTCACCACACCCATCGTGTTCTACAGCTGCGCGCCGTTCTTCAAAGGGGCGCTGCGTGACATACGCACGCGACACCTGACCATGGACGTATCGGTATCCCTGGCAATTGGCGGTGCGTACCTGGCGGGCATCTGGACCGCGATCACCGGCGTGGGCGAATTGTATTTCGATGCCGTGGGCATGTTTGCGCTGTTCCTGCTGGCCGGGCGTTACCTTGAGCGCCGTGCCCGGGAGCGCACCGCCGCAGCCACCGCTCAATTGGTCAACCTGTTGCCCGCCTCCTGCTTGCGCCTCAAAGACGATGGCCAGAGCGAACGCATCCTGCTCAGTGAACTGGCATTGGGTGATCGTGTACTGGTGCATCCCGGCGCGGTGCTGCCGGCGGATGGCGTGATCCTCGACGGCCAATCCAGCATCGATGAATCCCTGCTGACCGGCGAGTACCTGCCACAACCGCGGCGGGTCGGCGACAGCGTTACGGCTGGCACGCTGAATGTCGAGGGCGCACTGACCGTCGAGGTGCGCGCCCTGGGCCACGACACGCGCCTGTCCGCCATTGTGCGCCTGCTGGAGCGCGCCCAGGCCGAGAAACCACGCCTGGCGCAAATCGCCGACCGTGCCGCGCAGTGGTTCCTGCTGTGCTCGCTGATCGCCGCCGTGCTGATCGGCCTGCTGTGGTGGGAACTGGACCCGTCACGCGCATTCTGGATTGTGTTGGCGATGCTGGTGGCGACGTGCCCGTGTGCACTGTCCCTGGCCACCCCAACCGCCCTGACCGCTGCCACCGGCACCTTGCACACCCTGGGGTTGCTACTGACCCGTGGCCATGTGCTTGAAGGCCTGAACCAGATCGACACAGTAATTTTCGACAAGACCGGCACCCTCACCGAAGGGCGCCTGGCGTTGCGCGCCATCCGCCTCCTGGGCGCGCTGGACAGCGACCAGTGCCTGGGTCTCGCTGCCGCCCTGGAGAACCGCTCGGAACACCCGATTGCTCGAGCCTTTGGGCGTGCGCCACTGGCCGCTGATGAAGTGTTGAGCACCCCTGGCCTGGGCCTGGAGGGTCGGGTGGGGGACCGCCTGTTGCGTATCGGCCAACCGGGTTTTGTCTGCGAACTCAGTGGCTGCGCGATTCCCGCCTCACCGGACGACGCCGGGCAATGGCTGCTGTTGGGTGACAACAGCGGCGCCCTCGCCTGGTTCGTACTCGACGACCGCCTGCGCAGCGACGCCCCTGCCCTGCTCGCAGCGTGCAAGGCACGCGGCTGGCGTACGCTGCTGCTCTCGGGCGACAGCTCACCGATGGTCGCCAGTGTGGCCCTTGAGCTGGGCATCGACGAAGCCCACGGCGGCCTGCGCCCTGATGACAAGTTGCAGGTGCTGCAAAACCTGCATAGGCAAGGCCACAAGGTGCTGATGCTGGGCGATGGCGTCAATGATGTGCCGGTGCTGGCCGCCGCCGATATCAGCGTGGCCATGGGCTCGGCCACTGATCTGGCGAAAACCAGCGCCGACGCAGTGCTGTTGTCCAACCGCCTGGAGGCACTGGTGCAAGCCTTCAGCCTGGCGCGGCGCACCCGTCGAGTGATCATTGAAAACCTGCTGTGGGCCGGGCTGTACAATGGCCTTATGCTGCCGTTTGCGGCCCTGGGCTGGATCACACCAATCTGGGCAGCCATCGGTATGTCCCTCAGTTCGTTGACCGTGGTACTTAACGCATTGCGCCTGACTCGCCTGCCGAGCGCACACGCTAAAGGTACCGCCCCAGTAACCCGCCCGCTGCCGGCCTGAGCCGCGTGGGCATGGAGTGCAGATGCCAGCCTTATACGTAATGATTCCAGCGGCGCTGCTGTTAGTGGGTGTGGCCATCTATATCTTCTTCTGGGCCGTGGACAGCGGCCAGTACGAAGATCTCGATGGCCCGGCCCACAGCGCGCTGTTTGACGACCAGGACCCTAACCACCTGGCCGCCATTGACGAAGCCAACGGCCCCGAACAACCGCCCAAGGACCCACCTCATGCTTGAGCTGGCGCCCCTGCTGGTTTCGGCATTGATTCTGGGCCTGCTCGGCGGCGGCCATTGCCTGGGCATGTGCGGCGGGTTGATGGGCGCGCTGACCCTGGCGATCCCCAAGGAGCAACGCAGCCGCCGCTTTCGCCTGCTGCTGGCGTACAACCTGGGGCGCATCCTCAGCTATGCCACGGCAGGGCTGCTGATCGGCCTGGCCGGCTGGGCGGTGGCCAACAGCCCGGCGGCGATGTTCATGCGCGTGCTCGCCGGGTTACTGCTGATTTGCATGGGCCTGTACCTGGCCGGTTGGTGGAGCGGCCTGACCCGCATCGAAAGCCTCGGACGCGGCCTGTGGCGGCATATCCAGCCGCTGGCCAACCGTTTGCTGCCGGTGTCGAGCCTGCCGCGCGCCTTGCTGCTGGGCGCGCTGTGGGGCTGGTTGCCGTGCGGGTTGGTCTACAGCACCCTGCTGTGGGCCGCGAGCCAGGGCAATGCGCTGGACAGCGCGTTGCTGATGCTCGCATTCGGCCTCGGCACCTGGCCGGTGCTGCTGGCCACCGGGCTGGCGGCGGAGCGTGTCACCGCGCTCTTGCGTAAACGCAGCGTGCGCATGGCCGGCGGCCTGTTGGTGATCATCTTCGGTATCTGGACCTTGCCGGGCCCGCATCAGCACTGGCTCATGGGTCATTGAAAGCCCCTGTGGCATAGCGCCGCTCCCCGTTGATGCAAATCAACATGCCTTGCCAGCCCTGCCCCTAGACTCGGCCCACTAGCCAATCCGGGGGACCGCCCGCATGCTCGACGCCATTCGTTGGGACACAGATCTGATTCACCGCTACGACTTGGCGGGGCCGCGCTACACGTCCTACCCTACCGCCGTCCAGTTGGACAGCCAGGTCGGCACCTTCGACCTGCTCCACGCCCTGCGCGAAAGCCGCAAGGCGGTACGGCCGTTATCGGTGTATGTGCACGTACCGTTCTGCGCCAACATTTGCTACTACTGCGCCTGCAACAAGGTGGTCACCAAGGACCGTGGTCGCGCCCAGGCCTACTTGCAACGCCTGCAGCAGGAAATCCAGCTGGTGGCCTGCCACCTCGATCCGAAGCAGCCAGTGGAGCAATTGCACTTTGGCGGCGGCACACCGACTTTTCTCAGCCACGATGAACTGCGCCAGGTGATGAATTGCCTGCGCCAGCATTTCAATTTGCTCGATGATGATTCGGGCGACTATGGCATTGAAATCGACCCTCGCGAAGCCGACTGGGCCACCATGGGCCTGCTGCGCGAGCTGGGTTTCAACCGCGTAAGCATCGGCCTGCAAGACCTTGACCCCGAGGTGCAACGAGCGGTCAATCGCCTGCAAAGCCTGGAAGAGACCCGCGCAGTGATCGATGCGGCGCGTACCCTGCAATTTCGCTCGATCAATATCGATTTGATCTACGGCTTGCCCAAGCAATCACCGCTGAACTTCGCGCGTACTGTGGAAGAAGTCATCCGCTTGCAGCCGGACCGCTTGTCCGTATTCAACTACGCCCATCTGCCGGAACGTTTCATGCCCCAACGGCGGATCAACACCGACGAGCTGCCCTCGCCGGCCGAAAAACTGCTGATGCTGCAAACCACCATTGAACAACTGACCCAGGCCGGCTACCGCTATATCGGCATGGATCACTTTGCCCTGCCGGACGACGAACTGGCCATCGCCCAGGAGGAAGGCAAGCTGCAGCGCAACTTCCAGGGCTATACCACCCACGGGCATTGCGATCTGATTGGGTTGGGCGTTTCAGCGATCAGCCAGATTGGCGACTTGTATTGCCAGAACAGCAGCGACCTCACCCAATACCAGAACGCCTTGGCGGGCGCACAACTGGCGACCAGCCGTGGTTTGGTCTGCACCACCGACGATCGCCTGCGACGGGAAGTGATCCAGCAGTTGATCTGCAATTTCAGCCTGGGCTTCGAGACGATCGAACAGGCGTACAACATCGATTTTCGTGGCTACTTTGCCGATTTATGGTCGCAGTTGGAGACGATGGCCACCGACGGCCTGATCGAGTTGGACGCCCAGGGCATTCGTGTGCTGCCGGCCGGGCGCTTGCTGGTGCGTTCAGTGTGCATGGTGTTCGATGCCTATCTGGAGCACCAGAACAGGCAACGATTTTCGCGGGTCATCTAGACGGTCTTACTTCATGGCCAGGGTCGCGGCCTTGGCTGCATCACCCGCGCTCATGTCTTTCATCGCCTTGGTGAGAGACGCCTGGGCGCTGGTCAAGCTGGCTTGCAGCGCACCCAAGGCCGATTGCAGCCCGGAAAGCCGGGCACGGGCCTGTTCAGGGCTGAGACTTCTGTCGGCCATTACCGCTGCCATCTCAGCCTGTTTCTCGGCAATCTGCTTTTTGATCTCACGAATCATCTTGAGCAGATTCTTGACGTTGTCCGCCAGGCCGCTTTCGTCGATGTCACTGTTTGAGGTTTTTTCCGCCGCGGCAGCTTTCATCGCGGCGCCGGAAATGGTCACCGAAACGGCAGGCTTGGCTTCATCCGCCGTCGGAATCGCGGCGACATCGGAATCGGCAGCTTTCTTGGTTTCGGGTTGTGCCTGGATCTGAGTACGCGAAGCGAGTTGGGTACTGAGGGCTAACATGGTTTGAGCCACCGTGTTTGTAGTCGATGGCAGTACTATCGGCGGTTTTAGCCAGATCTTTATATACCGGCAGGTTTTTTGTACACGCTGGCCTCCATACCCCCCAGTGCGTTACCCTTACGTCTTATGTGTGTTTTCCCACAAGGATTTAAGAAATGTCCGAGCCAGTTAAACTGCGCGCTCACAGCCAGGCCCATTGCAAGGATTGCAGCCTGGCTCCCCTCTGCCTGCCACTTTCGTTGAATCTGGAAGACATGGATGCGCTGGACGACATCGTCAAACGCGGCCGCCCACTGAAAAAAGGCGAGTTTTTGTTTCGCCAGGGCGACAAGTTTGATTCCGTCTATGCAGTACGTTCGGGCGCATTGAAGACGTTCAGCCTCAGCGACGGCGGCGAAGAACAAATCACCGGCTTCCACCTGCCCAGCGAGTTGGTCGGGCTGTCGGGAATGGACACCGAGATTCACCCGGTGTCGGCCCAGGCCCTGGAGACGACGTCGGTGTGCGAAATTCCTTTCGAGCGCCTGGACGAATTGGCCCTGCAATTGCCACAACTGCGCCGCCAGTTGATGCGCGTGATGAGCCGCGAGATTCGTGACGATCAACAAATGATGCTGCTGCTGTCGAAGAAAACCGCCGACGAGCGCATCGCAACGTTCCTGGTCAACCTGTCGGCGCGCTTCCGTGCCCGTGGCTTCTCGGCCAACCAGTTCCGCCTGAGCATGTCGCGCAATGAAATCGGCAATTACCTGGGCCTGGCGGTTGAGACTGTGTCCCGCGTGTTTACCCGCTTCCAGCAGAACCAGTTGATTGCTGCCGAGGGCAAGGAAGTGCATATCCTCGACCCGATCCAGCTGTGCGCATTGGCCGGTGGCTCACTGGAGGTCTGATCCAGACACTGCGGCCGCGCCAATCGGCAAGGCCGCAGGTATACTTCGAGTCCGTTTTCCGCCCAGGACTCTGCGACGATGACCTTCGATTCGTTCGACATCAAATCCCTGATTCGCCCTGTCATCGACTTCCCCAAGCCTGGGGTTATCTTTCGTGACATCACCCCGCTGTTCCAATCACCCCGCGCCCTGCGCCTGGTAGCCGACAGCTTTGCCCAGCGCTATGTCGAAGCCGATTTCACGCATATCGGTGCGATGGATGCCCGCGGTTTCCTGATAGGTTCGATCATCGCCTACCAGCTCAACAAGCCGCTGATCCTGTTTCGCAAGCAAGGCAAGCTGCCGGCGGATGTGCTGGCCGAGGGTTACCAGACCGAGTACGGCGAAGCCTTACTGGAAGTACACGCCGACAGCCTCTGCGAAGGTGATTCGGTGCTGATATTCGATGACCTGATCGCCACGGGTGGCACCCTGATTGCTGCGGCCAACCTGGTACGGCGCATGGGCGCGCAGATCTTTGAAGCGGCGGCGATTATTGATTTACCGGAACTGGGTGGTTCGCAGCGGTTGGAAGACATGGGGATTCCCACGTTTTGCCTGACGCAGTTTGGGCTGACCGAAAGGTAAGGGTCGTCAGTACTGCCGTCATCGCGGGCAAGCCCGGCTCCCACCTTGGAATGCATTCCCCTGTGGGAGCCGGGCTTGCCCGCGATGAGGCCCGAGAGAACACCCCGGTTCATAACCCCATCTGCTTACTGATGATTTCATTCATCACCTCGCGCGTCCCGCCCCCGATCGACAGAATGCGATTATCCCGATACAGCCGCTCCACCAGGCTACCCCGCATGTACCCCTGCCCGCCCAACATCTGCACCGCGTCATAGGTCACCCGGTCAGCTGTATCCGTGGCCAGGTTCTTGGCCATGGAAATCTCCTTGATCACGCTCTTGCCAGCGGCCATCTTCGCCGCCTGACGGTAAGTGAACTCGCGGGACACTTCCACGGCGGTGGCCATTTCCGCCAGGCGATGCTTGAGCACTTGGAACTTGCCGATGGGTTTACCGAACGCTTCGCGCTGGGCGGCCCACTTGAGGCTTTCTTCCAGGGCCAGTTGCGCGGTCATGTTGGCCATCAGCGCCAGCGCCAGGCGCTCGCTCTGGAAGTTGCCCATGATGCAGGCAAACCCCATGTTTTCAGCGCCGATGAGGTTGCCGACGGGCACGTGGCAGTCGTCGAAAAATAACTCGGCCGTGTCCGACGCCCACCAGCCCATCTTCTTCAACGGCTGGCCAACGGTGAAACCGGGGGTGTCTTTTTCAATCAGCAACAGGCTGATACCGCCGAAGCCCGGCCCGCCGGTGCGCACCGCCACAGTATAGAAATCCGCCCGAATGCCGCTGGTGATAAAGGTCTTGGCACCGCTCACACGGTAGTGCTCACCGTCACGCACGGCGCGGGTGTGCAGGTTGGCGACATCCGAGCCGCCACTCGGTTCGGTAACCGCCAGGGCGATGATCTTCTCGCCGGCCAGCACCAGGGGCGCTATACGCTCCCGCACGTCAGGCCGGGCCCATTTGACGATGGGCGGCAGGCCGATATCCAGGGAGCCGAGCCCGGCCACCACACCACCGGAACCGCAACGCATCAGTTCTTCGCTGGCGGCGACCTTGGCGAACAGATCGCCTTCGTGGCTTCCACCCAATGCCTCGGGGTAACCGATCCCGAGAATGCCCGCCGCTCCGGCTTTGAGGTAAAGCTCACGAGGAAAGCTCTCAGCCTCCTCCCAGTGCTCGATGCCCGGCAACATCTCACGCTCGACAAACCGGCGCACGCTGTCGCGGACCAATTGGTGGCTGGGGTCGAAGTATTCCTGATAGGCAGACATCGGCAAGCTCCATGGCGAGATGGAGCGAACTTACCAAGCGCTTGCTTGGTTTTCAAGCTGTACACGATTTTCACCGACACCACAAAACCAATGTGGGAGCCGGGCTTGCCCGCGATGCAAGCGCCTCGGTTTTTCAGTTACACCGTGGTGATGCTATCGCAGGCAAGCCAGCTCCCACATTGGGGGCTGCAATGGGCGTTAGAGGGCGATCGGCTTGCGGCCTGCGAACGAGTGCGCCAAGGTACCGCCGTCCACCAATTCCAGCTCGCCACCCAACGGCACGCCGTGGGCGATCCTTGAAGTGATCAAGCCTTTATTGGTCAGCAGTTGGGCGATGTAATGCGCCGTGGCTTCACCTTCCACCGTCGGGTTGGTCGCCAGGATCACTTCGCTAAAGGTGCCCTGTTCTTCAATGCGCGCGACCAGTTGCGGGATACCGATGGCTTCCGGCCCCAAACCGTCGAGCGGCGACAGGTGGCCCTTGAGCACAAAGTAGCGGCCGCGATAACCGGTCTGCTCCACTGCATACACATCCATCGGCCCCTCCACCACGCAGAGCAACGTGTCGTCGCGACGGGGGTCGGCGCATTGCGGGCAAAGTTCTTCTTCGGTGAGGGTGCGGCACTGACGGCAGTGGCCCACGCCTTCCATGGCCTGGCTCAGAGCCTGGGCCAGGCGGGTGCCGCCACTGCGATCACGCTCCAGCAGTTGCAGCGCCATGCGCTGGGCAGTTTTCTGGCCAACACCTGGCAAGGTACGCAGGGCGTCGATCAGTTGGCGAATCAGGGGGCTGAAGCTCATGGGCGAAGGGTCCGACAAAACAACGAGACGCGGTTTATACCCGCGCCCCGGATTAGCGTCAAATACTCAATCTTGCGCGACGCGCACCACCAACTTGCCGAAGTTGCGTCCCTCCAGCAAGCCGATAAAGGCTTCAGGCGCTTGCTCCAGGCCATCGACCACATCCTCGCGGAACTTGATCTTGCCATCGCGCACCCACGGCGCCATAGCGCTGAGGAATTCCGGCTGGCGGTCGCCATAGTCGTCGAACACGATAAAGCCCTGGATACGCACACGCTTGGTCAGCAAGGTGCGCTGCAGTGCCGGCAGGCGATCAGGGCCGCTGGGGGTTTCATGGGCGTTATAACCGGCGATCAACCCGCACAGCGGCACGCGCGCCTTGGCGTTGAGCAGCGGCAGCACCGCATCGAAGACCTTACCGCCAACGTTTTCGAAGTAGATGTCCACGCCTTTGAAACACGCCAGGGCCAATTCGTTGGCAAAGTCCGCGCTCTTGTGGTCGATACAGGCGTCAAAGCCCAGCTCATCCACCACATAGCGGCACTTGTCGGCACCGCCAGCAATCCCTACCACGCGCAAGCCCTTGAGCTTGGCCACCTGCCCCACCACCGAGCCCACCGCGCCGGACGCAGCCGCCACCACCAGGGTTTCCCCGGCCTTCGGCTGACCGATATCCATCAGGCCCATGTAAGCGGTCATGCCTGGCATACCCAACACGCCCAGGGCCATCGACGGGCTCGCAAGCCCCTTGGGCAAAGGCATCAGGTTCTTGCCGTCGCAGATACTGTGGCTCTGCCAGCCGGTGGCACCGACCACCAGATCACCTACCTCGAATTTCGGGTTGCGTGATTGCTCGACACGGCTGACAGCACCACCGGTCATCACTTCGCCGATTTCCACAGGCGCGGCGTAGGACGGCGCGTCACTCATGCGTCCACGCATGTAGGGGTCCAAAGACAGGTACAGCGTCTTGAGCAGCACCTGACCGTCTGCCAGATCGGGCAGGCTTACACGTTCCAGGCGGAAGTTTTCCGGCGTGGGTGCGCCTTGAGGGCGTGAGACCAGAACGATGCGTTGGTTGAGCGTCATGTCTTGAGGCATCAGCGGGGCTCCTTTTATCGATGAGAATTCAGCGGTATAGGGTGCAGACCATGAGCAACGGGCCGGGGTTCGATGTTTCGTGCGCGCAAAAAAAATGCCGGGCGCAATGCCCGGCATTTGAGTCTAGCCAAGGTTTGTATCAGAACGGCAGTTTCATGCCCGGTGGCAGTTGCATGCCAGCCGTCACGCCGGACATTTTGTCCTGGCTATTGGCTTCGATCTTGCGCACAGCATCGTTGACGGCTGCGGCGAACAACGCTTCGAGCATTTCCAGGTCATCTTCGCCCACGCCAGGCAACACGCTCGGGTCGATGCTGACACGCTTGATATCGTGGCGACCGGTCATCACCACGCTGACCATATCGCCACCGGCTTTACCGGTGACTTCGGCGTTGGCCAGTTCTTCCTGCATCTTGGCCATTTTTTCCTGCATCTGCTGTGCCTGCTTCATCAGGCCGGCCATGCCACCTTTCATCATGGGAATCACCTCAAAAGTACGTGGATCAATAAATAGCCCGGTGTCATGACGCTTGGGGCACCGGGGCTTCGACAGGTTCAATAGTATCGTGGCGGACGACCGCACCGAACTGTTGCATCATTTGTTGGATAAGCGGATCAGCGTGGATCGAATCCTCAGCCTCGCGCTGGCGGTTCAGACGCCGACGGGTCGCGGCCTGGGCCGGGGTTTCCTGCTCCGGCTTGATCAGTTCGATGGCGATGGTCAGCGTGCGCCCATGGTATTGGTTGAGCGCATCGTTGAGCCGACGCTGCTGGGTCGCATTGAACAAGGCGCTGTGGGCCGGGTCCAGGTGCAGCAGCCAATGGTCGCCCTCGATGGAGATCAGTGTGCAGTTGGCGGCGATACTCCCGGTCATGCCGGAGATCGGCAATTTCGGAAACAATTCCAGCCATTGCAGGGCCAGGCCGGTAGCCGGCGCCGCAGCCGGTTCGGCTTCGGGCTCGGGTGCCGGTTCGGCGGTGTGCTCGCTGGCCAATTCGTCCAGGTAGCTGTAGGCCGAATCCATGTCCGGCTCGATGTAGTCTTCGTCCAGCGGCGGTTCGTCGTCCAGGTCGATGCCGGGGGTCGCGGCCTCGACCTGGGCTACCGTCGGCTCGGGAACCGGCGCCGATACCCACTCAGGGGCATCCGGCACCACGCTGTCCGGGGTCGGCGCAGGCATCGGCGTCAGCTCGGGCTGCTCGCCGGCAGTTTCCAGTACGGGTTCCACGGCGGGCTGTTGCTCAGGCTCGGGCTCAGCCTCTGCTTCGACCGGATCGTTCCAGGGCAGGTCGACCACGGGGGCGGGCTCGATAACCGGCTCGGGCTCAACCACAGGTGCCACTGCAACCGGCGCGGATTCGGGCTCAGGTGCCGGCGCCACCGGCGCAGGCGCAGCCACTGCTGGCGCGACAACGGCCGCGCCAGCCACTGGTTTGGCGGAATCAACTGTGGCCTGGCTGATCCCCACTGGCTTTAGCGGCTGTCTCGGCGCGTCTGCCGAATCCGCCGGCCGGAACGCCAGCATCCGCAGCAGCACCATTTCAAAGCCACCTCGCGGGTCCGGCGCCAGGGGCAGGTCACGGCGGCCGATCAGGCCCATCTGGTAGTAAAACTGCACATCCTCGGCCGGCAATGCCTGGGCCAGGGCCAACACGCGGTCGCGATCGCCATGGCCGTTATCCACGCCTTCCGGCAAGGCCTGGGCGATAGCGACGCGGTGCAGCACATTGAGGATTTCCGAAAGCACGCCATTCCAGTCCGGGCCTTGCTCCGACAGGTGGCGCACGGCCTCAAGCAATGCCTTGGCGTCGCCCTCGATCAGCGCGTGCAGCACGTCGAAGACCTGGCCGTGGTCCAGGGTACCGAGCATGGCGCGCACATCGGCAGCCATCACCTTGCCTTCGCCAAAGGCGATGGCCTGGTCGGTGAGGCTCATGGCGTCGCGCATCGAACCGTCGGCGGCGCGGCCCAGCAACCACAGGGCGTCGTCTTCGAACGGTACGTTCTCGACACCCAGCACATGGGTCAAATGCTCGACCACGCGCTCGGGCGTCATGTTCTTCAGCGAGAACTGCAGGCACCGCGACAAAATGGTTGCAGGAAGTTTCTGCGGGTCGGTGGTGGCCAGGATGAACTTAACGTAGGGCGGCGGCTCTTCCAGGGTTTTCAACAGCGCATTGAAGGAGTGGCTGGACAGCATGTGCACTTCGTCGATCAGGTAGACCTTGAAGCGCCCACGGCTCGGCGCGTACTGCACGTTGTCGAGCAGCTCGCGGGTGTCTTCGACCTTGGTGCGGCTTGCGGCGTCGATCTCGATCAGGTCGACGAAACGCCCTTCGTCGATCTCGCGGCAGACCGAACAGGTGCCGCAAGGCGTTGACGTGATACCGGTCTCACAGTTCAGGCACTTGGCGATGATGCGCGCAATCGTGGTCTTGCCCACCCCGCGAGTACCGGTGAACAGATAGGCGTGGTGCAGCCGCTGGCTGTCCAAGGCATTGATCAGAGCCTTGAGCACATGGGTCTGGCCGACCATTTCGCGGAACGAGCGCGGGCGCCATTTACGTGCAAGAACCTGATAACTCATCGAAAACCGTCGCAACTGGGAAGCGGAAGCCGGTAATGCTAGCGGAGCAGGGGGGAAATTGCATCCGGCACGCTCGTCTAATCTGACGAAGCTGGCTTGATTGCCCGTCCAGATGGCGTCTGCGGGTGTGCTGGCCGCACGATTGAGCGCCAGCGCCCCTCCAGGCTGATAGCGGCGACGCTGGTCAGCACGATCACCGCACCCAGCATCACCTGCAGGGTCACCTGTTCACCGAGCAGGGTGGCGGCCATCACCATGGCAACCGGCGGAATCAGGTACATCGCCACCGAAGCGCGGCTGACTTCGACGTGCTTGAGCACATAACCCCAGGCCAGATAGGCCAACGCGCTGGGAAAGATGCCCAGCACCAGCACCGCGAGGTTCTCCCGCAACGGCGCCTGCACGATAGCGGCAGGCAGGCCCGGCAGGTTCACGCACAGCATCAAGGTGCCGGACCAGACCATGTAGCACGCCATCGTCAACGGACTGTAGCGATGGGCGTAATGCCTCTGGATGGCGAAGTACACGCTCCATGAGCAGGCCGCCAGCAGGATCAACAAGCCGCGCGGGTCGATATCGCCTACGCCATGATCGCCCCAGATCACCACCAGCACGCCGACCAACCCCAACAGCACACAACTCCAACGCCACATGCTGACGCGCTCCTGCAAACAGAAAAAAGCGATCAACACACTGAACAGCGGCGCCGATTGTGCCAACACACTCGACGCCGCCGCTGTCACCCATTGCTGCCCGTGATTGAGGCTGGTGTGGTGCAGGAACACCCCGAAGAAACCCAGCACCAGCAGCCACGGCAGGTCGCGCACCTGGGGCCGGCCAATGCCGACTACCCAGGCCACAGCCGCCATGAATAGCGACGCAATCAAAAAACGCAGCAACGCCAATTGGCCAGGGCTGTAGCTGTGCAGCCCCATATGCACGCCTATGGGTGAATAAGCCCAACAGAGGATGACGCTGGCAATGACTAGCGTAAGCTTGAGCGGTGACGGGGTACTCATCGATGGCATCCATAAAAGAAGGAGTGCCGTCAGTCTTGGCCCGGGCCCGGCGTAGGACAATTAAGCGTTTCTGACTTCTGAAATCACTGGAGCTGAGCAATGGAACTGGCCCAACTGAAAATGGTGCGAGCCGTGGCGCAAACCGGCAGCGTGGCCCAGGCCGCCCTGCAACTGCACTGTGTGCCGTCCAACATCACCACGCGCATCAAGCAGCTGGAAAGCGAGTTGGGCACACCGTTGTTTATCCGCGCCGGCCGCGGGCTGGCGATCAGTGCTGCGGGTGAGATCTTCCTGGATTACTGCGAGCGCATCCTGGCGTTGGTGGATGAGTCCAAGCGTGCGGTGGATGCCAGCGCGATTCCCCGTGGCACCTTGCGCATCGGCGCGGTGGAATCCAGCGCCAGCGGCCGCCTGCCGCCGCTGTTGGCGGAGTATCACCGGCGTTATCCCGAGGTCAGCCTGGAGTTGGTGACCGGCGCCTGGGCGCAACTGCTGGACGACCTGCAACACCATCGTCTGGATGTGGCGCTCGTGGCCGCCAGTGGCAAACACACGAAGCTGGAGCACAGCGTGGTCTACAGCGAACGCCTGGTACTGATCGCCAGCGCGTCCAGCGCGCCCATCCACAGCCCCGAAGACCTGGCTGGCCGCACACTATTGGTGTGGCCGCCCGGCTGCCCCTATCGCGCAGCACTGGAACACTGGCTCAAGCCCCAGGACTTCAAGCCGGCGATTGCCAGCTATACCAGTTGGGGCACGATCATCGGCTGCGTCAGCGCGGGGATTGGCGTGGCGTTGGCGCCGGAGGGCATCCTGGCGCGTTATGAGCAGGCCAATCAGCTGGCATCGTATCGGTTCGACGAACTGGCAGCGGTAGACAACTTGCTGTTCTGGCACAAAGATACCCAGCGGCATCTGGCACGGGATGCATTCTCCGGGCTACTGCGCGAAACCTTCGGCTAACACCCCCTCCCACATTTCAGAGCTTCTCAGGGCTTCGGCGCATCCAACCGTGCGTACTGGCCCTGGCTGATCCACCCCGTGAACGAACGGTCGTCAGCGTTGATAAACTCCACCTGCGCCCAGCCGTCCTTGAACGCCAGCACACCCACTACATCACCCTTGACGATATAGGGACGCTTGACCGCCTTGGCCCCCGGAGTTTTCAGCAGGTAAGCCTTGTCGGCAGACACCGTCACCAGCCCGATCCACTTTTTGCTGGCAGTCTGGGTCAGGTCCAGACCCGTGGCGATTTCCGGCATCAACACGTTGATGCAGCCGGGGTGTTGCCGGCCCTGCTCCACTGTCAGGACCACACCGTCGGACGCCACTGCCACACTCCCAGGGTAGGCAGCATCCAGCCAGGTGGTAAGCGCCTCTGGCTTGCCTTGCAGGTAGAAGGTGCAACGGCGGCTAACGCCCTCGCCCATCGCTTCGGAATAAAAGCCTTCAACCTGATTCGCGGGCGTCACCGCCAGCATCAACCCTTCGTACTTGCCTGAATGCAAAGCGGCCGAACCCGCAAACGCGGGGGCCACGGCGCACAACGACAGCATTCCCATCGCCAGAAAACGAATCATCTTATTTCTTCCCTTCAAAGGCTTCGTAGGCTTGTTTCATCAGCACGTCATAGTTGCCGTAGTCCTCGCCGTTATAGTTACGAGCCATGGCTGTGAAATCCTTGTTTTTCATCGCACTCATCAGCGCCGTGCTCTTGCTGCAAAAACTGAGGTAGGCCTTGAGTTGATTACCGGCGTTTACTTTTAACGCCGCTGCAAACTCGAACACCGTCTTGAACCCGCACGACGCGAAGTTGAACCCCATGACCTGAAACATCCCCCAGGACGCCGACATCAGTGCCGCTTCCTGGTCGAGAGCAAAAGCGGTGGCCATGGTTTCCCAGGCCTTGACCTGGTCCTTGTTGTTGGTCTGCCACTGCGGCCCGGCTTTTTTCTTGTAGATGTACGACAGCAGAGGGTGCGACTGGTCGTAGATATGCTTGGTGTACTTGCGAAAGTGATGACCTTCGAAGGCGATGATCGGCAGCCTGGCCGGCCCGAACCCCACCTTCCCGCCCGACTCGATGGTGGCGAACGCCTTGACCACATTCACCGAGATGCCGTTGCCCAATTGCTTGGCAGCATTCTGGAAGTCCGTATCGCTCAGCGTCGTGCCGCCATCGCAGGTGGCCTGCAACATTAATTGGCGGTTGCGCCGCTCGGCCTCGATCACCGCACGCACCTGGTTCAGGTAGACATTGACCGTGGCTTGCACCGCATCAACGTTGTTATTACCCAATGCGTTGAGAAAGCTCGGAATACGCATGGTCGGGAAGGCCCGTACCGGGACTTTCACCGCTTCCTCGATCAAGCTGTTGAACGTACGCCCCGTGGGGTCGATCACCCCATCGGGATGAGCATATTTGAGATGGCGGAACTGATACTGGCTGATGCACTGCACCAACTGGCCATCGCACTTGCCGTTTTCCAGCAAGGCAAAGCCCATTTTGGGAATGATCAGGTTGAATAAGTATTGGATGCACTGCACATCGGCGGGCAAGTTGCGGGCTTTGCCGGGAGCGCCGACTGAGGCACTGATAAGTCGAGGCAACCCTTGCAGGCTTTTCATGACAGACATCCTTGTAAGTTAGAGAAGCGATAGCACTTCAATATCAAGTCCATGCCCTTGTCATGCTCTGAAACAAGTGGCCGGCGCAAGCTAACAAGGCGGTCTGGGGGTTGTCCAGAGGGCTTTTCCAAAGTTGTGAAACAGCTGGATTAAACCCTTCAGTAACCGTGTAATTCGCGGGTTTTCTGATACTTGTGATAGTCGAGCCACTCAACCACATCGTAGGGCAGATAGAGCTGCTGGGTGGCTCGCGAAATTGCGATGTACACCGCACACAGTCGCTGGTCGAACGCGTAGGCATCCTGGAACTTTACGTTGGTCAACAACGCTGGTGTGAGCAACACCCGGTTGAACTCCATGCCACCGGCGTCTTGCGCCAACATCAAGAGGCAGCGCTCATCCGGATGGCCGCTTTGCCTGTTCAAGCGCGTGACATCCGCCAGATTAAAGCCTTTTTGCAGCTCAGCTTCGACCCAGAGAAACGCCTCATCGAACTGGCAGGCCGCGCGTACTTGCTGCCAATCGGCCATATCGCTGAAAAACGGATGGGGCCCGCTGTCATTGAACTCGCTGCTGTAGAAGTCAGGCTTGAACAACGCGACCACGGTGTCCATAAAGTACTTGAGCGATTGCTGCGCTTCTTTACTGGCCAGGCTGAACGCACAACGGGCTTCGCTCAACTGGATGGCCCACTTCATTGTGTCCCAGTGGGATGCGGTCAATACCACGCAGCCTTGCGGCGGTACAAAGCCCAGCGGATAAAACTCGATACCGACGTCGGCATCCCGAGCCCCCTCGAAAAGCACTTTGCTCTTATCCGAATGCTGGCTGATCAAGGGATTGACCAGGCGCTCGACATTGCGTCCGGAGCGCACGGAGTAACACACATCCGTATGGCGCACCTCACGGGCGCGCCTGACCATGACTCCACTGGCCTGCTGATACTCATCCCCCAGGGTTATCAGCACCTGCCGGCCCCGCTCGATGATTTGCAGCAGCGGCGCCGGAATATCCTGGCTCTCGTCGATAAGGACGTGGGTATAACGCTCGGGCACCACGCAGCCGGCGAGGCTGGCGCGCTTGATCATCAGCAAGGCTTCAAACCCAGTCTGGCTGCCCCAGGCCGGATTCGCTTCGAGATAGCTCCATAGCCGGCTGGCATATTCGAGCAGTGCCCTGGCATCAACGCTGGACAGCGGCTGTTTGAAATGCGGCAAGTGCTTCGCCGACAGGCTGTATTCCCAGGAGCGGCAGTAGGCTTGCAATACGTTGAGGCAAACGTCGACCACAGCCGGCCCTTGCAGGCCACGAAAGCCGAAGATATTCAGCTCCTGAGCCAGTGCCTGCTTGCTCGGCGCCCTCACCTGCGCAGTCAGCGGCTTGGCTCTGGGCCCCTGCATCAAGGCGTGGGCGAATGCATGGAAGGTGTGCCCGGCCTTTCGCTCGCGTACACCCACCATACGGGCACGCAGGGTTTCCAGCTTTGCCGGGGTACGCGCCAGCAACAAAGTCTTTTCCGGGCGCAGGTGCTCCATCAGCGCCACCAGCAGGTGACTCTTGCCGATACCTGCATAGCCCTGAACATGCAGGTCTTCGTTCAAGTTGGCGCGGAAGGTTCTGACCAACTTGTCTTGCTCGGCACTCAACCAGCGCTCGCGATGCCTGGGCGTGACCATCTGCTTGCTGAAGGGATCATTGGCCTTGAGATGGCGGACTTTGTATTCAAAGTCCCACTTGCCGCTAGGCAACAGATAGTCGCGCGCCTGCACTTCCTCCGCTAACAGAAAACGCAGCTTCAGGCTTTTGACCACATTGAGGCCGAAGTACAGCTTCCTTTGGTCGAACAGCCGCTGCGCCTCGGAGAGTAGGGAAACGCTTGCCGAATGGCTGGCCTCTACCGCCCAGTCAATCAGCTTGGCCAACACTTTTTCGGCACCATTGGCGCTCAGGTCGCTTTCGGGCACCTGAGCCAGGTTCTGGATCACCAGCACCGCCGCCAACTCCGGTTCACTCAGGGCTACCAGCGCTGCTGCACCGTCACCGCTCAGCAAACCCGCACAGGCTTGCTCGGTGATCGGCAAGAACACAGGGCTGGACAAATCAAAATGTTCCGAGTGCATACAGCCTCGTAGCCAGGGGAAAGAGACGCTTGGGAGTATGCCACTAGTCGTGGAGTGGCCGTCGTGCACTGTGCGATAAGGGTCACAGATGACTGGCTGACTATATGGATTCAGGAATAGGTAAAACAGAAGGGAGCGTTATGGAGGCAACCCCACCAGCCACACCCCGGCACACAATGTTCCCGCTGTGGCTGCTGCCTTCCGGCTCTGACCAGGTTCACGGGTAATCGTTGCGGGGGGACCGATGGGGTCACCATAACGACGCAAGCCTCTCGGCAAGCCGCGCCATTGTACCGATCTGATCGGAAGTTACAACCGTAAAAAATGAGAAGCTTCAAGTACTTGCCATGGCCCTCTGCAATTACCCCTCCCACGGAAGCAATCACTGAGCCTGCAGAACCTTGTCCGCTCTGCCGCCCTCTTCCTGGATGACCAGGTGGATAAAGTGCAACTTGGCTATCACCGCCGGCGGCAGCACGAAGGGGTAGAAATCCGGCTGGCCCATGGCGCGGGACAGTTCGTTGAGCATACCGGCCAGCTCGATCCAGGCATTGACGAACGAGAGGAACGCCGGGCCGCCGGGGTGTGCCGGGTCATACAGCGTTGTCAGCGGGAACGGCTGGTAGTCCAGGTCCATCTCGCGGGCGCTCATGCCAAAGCCCAACGCGGTGTCCACCGCGTCCATCATGTGCAGGTAATGGGCCCAGGTTTCAGCCCAGTCTTCCCAGGGATGCATGGTGGCATAGGCGCTGACGCAGGTTTGCTGCCAGTCCGGGCGCGGGCCGTTCTGATAATGCTGGTCGAGCGCTTCGGCGTAACTGGCGCGCTCATCGCCGAACAAGGTGCGAAAAGCGTCAAGCCAGTGGCTGTTGGCAATCAGCCGATCCCAGTAATAGTGGCCGACTTCATGGCGAAAATGACCGAGCAAGGTGCGGTAAGGCTCGCGCATCTGTACGCGGACTTTTTCGCGGTGAGCATCGTCGGCTTCCTTGATATCGAGGGTGATCAGGCCGTTGGCATGGCCAGTGGTCGGCGCATTGCCTGCCAGGTCAGTCCCGATGAAGTCGAAGGCCAGGCCAGTGTCTTCGTCAACGCTCTTGGGCACCACCTGCAGGCCCAGACTGATCAGTTGTGCCACCAGCCGACGCTTGGCAGTTTCGACCTTGCGCCAGCGTTCGGGGTTTTCCGGGATGGATAGATCAGGAATAGTGCGATTCAGGCTGCAGGCCACGCACAGCGACCCAGTGCTGTGGGCGGGGATCAGCCAGTTGCACGCGGCCGGTGAGTCGAGGTTGGCGCAGCGACGCCAGGTGCCGGCATCGGGCGCGTCATCCGCCAGCCAAGTGTCAACGACAGGGCCGGGTTGCAGGGAAGACAGGCGGCTTTGCTGCGGCAGATAACCCAGCACTGCCTGGCAGGCCAGGCATTGGCTGTTGCGAAAGAATAAAGACTGGCCGCAGCGGCATTGCCACACCTTGCTGTTGCGCGAGGTTTGAGCCATGAACGGGGCGGCGATGCGCGAACTGAGTTGCTCGAAGTAACGGAACATGGCGATCTCTCCCTGGGGTGACAGAGACTAGATCATTTCTCGCTCGAGATCGTTCCGCTTTCTTGAGGGGCTGCTGCGCAGCCCGACGGGAGCAAGCTCCCTCGCCACAGGAAGAGGTCAGACGCTGATGTTGTGGCTGGCCAAGAAGGCGACGAAGGCCTCCTCATCCAGCACTTTAAGGCCCAACTCGCTGGCCTTGGCCAATTTGGAACCGGCCCCCGGCCCGGCGACCACGCAGTGGGTTTTCGCCGAGACGGAACCGGCCACCTTGGCGCCCAGGCTTTCGAGCTTGTCCTTGGCGACGTCGCGGCTCATCAACTCCAGGGAGCCGGTGAGTACCCAGGTGTGCCCGGCTTCCGGCAAGCCTTCAACGACCTTTTTCTCGCTCTGCCAGTGCATGCCGAAGTCCTTGAGCTGCTGCTCGATGGCCAGGGCATGGTGGGCGTTGTCAGGGTTGTCGAAGAATTCGCGCACGGCCTTGGCTTGCTTCTCGGGCAGGGCCTGGCGCATATCCAGCCAATCGGCCTTGATCACGCCTTCCAGCGAGCCGAACTTGTCTGCCAATTTCTGCGCAGCGCCGGGCCCGACGGAAGGCACATGCAACTTGTCGAGCAAGCCGCCCAAGGTGGTGCTGGCAGCAAATTCGGCACTCAGATCGCCCTGCTCCTGCAATTGCAGGCCACACTCGTCCGGCGACAACAGTGCACCGATCACATCCTGGTTATGGCTGTCTTCAAAGAAGCTATGAATCTCGTGCGCCACTTCCAGGCCGACGTCGGGCAAGTAGGTCAGTACTTCAGGCAAAGCGTTCTGCACACGCTCAAGGGAGGCCAGGGAGCGTGCCAGCACCTTGGCGGTCTCTTCGCCCACATCGGGAATTCCCAGGGCGTAGATAAAACGCGCCAGGGTCGGGGTCTTGCTGTTTTCGATGGCGCTGATCAGCTTCTTGCTGGAGATATCGGCAAAGCCTTCCAGGTCGATGATCTGTTCGTACTTGAGCTTGTAGAGGTCTGCCGGCGAACCGATGAGTTTCTCATCCACCAATTGCTCGATGGTCTTGTCGCCCAGGCCGTCGATATCCATGGCACGCCGCGAGACGAAATGAATGATCGCCTGCTTGAGCTGCGCGCCACAGGCCAGGCGCCCGACGCAACGGTACACCGCGCCTTCGCTGACGGTTTCCTTGCCTTTGCTGCGCTTGACCAGTTGCGTGCGCTCCACATGGGAGCCGCACACCGGGCAGTTCTCGGGGATCTGCACCGCGCGGGCGTGCTCCGGGCGACGCTCGGTGACCACCGAGACCACTTGCGGAATCACATCACCAGCGCGGCGGATGATCACCGTGTCACCGATCATCAGCCCCAGGCGCGCCACTTCGTCCATGTTGTGCAGGGTCGCGTTGGACACCGTCACGCCAGCCACCTTGACCGGCTTCAAGCGCGCCACCGGAGTGACAGCACCGGTACGGCCAACCTGGAACTCCACGTCGAGCAACTCGGTCAGCTCTTCCATCGCCGGAAATTTATGCGCAATCGCCCAACGCGGCTCGCGGGCGCGGAAGCCCAGTTCACGCTGGGACGCGATGCTGTTGACCTTGAACACCACGCCGTCTATTTCATAGCCCAGCGCATTACGGCGCTCGCCAATGTCGCGGTAGTAGTCCAGGCACTCCTGGATACCCTTGGCCAGCTTCAGTTCGTGACTGATCGGCATGCCCCACTTCTGCAACTGCTTGAGGTTGCCGATATGGGTGTCACTGATGTCGGCAGTCACTTGGCCGATGCCATAGCAGCAGAATTCCAGCGGGCGGCTGGCAGTGATCTTCGAGTCCAGTTGGCGCAGGCTGCCCGCCGCGGCGTTGCGCGGGTTGGCGAAGGTCTTGCCGCCGACTTCCAGCTGCGAGGCATTCAGGCGTTCGAACCCGGCCTTGGACATGAACACTTCGCCACGGACTTCCAGAGTAGCCGGCCAGCCGCTGCCGTGCAGCTTGAGCGGAATATTGCGCACGGTGCGCACGTTGACGCTGATGTCCTCACCGGTAGTGCCGTCACCCCGGGTGGCGCCGCGTACCAGTTCACCGTCCTGATACAGCAGGCTGACCGCCAGGCCATCGAGCTTTGGCTCGCAGCTGTACTCCACTGCCGCACCCGCGCCAAACAGATCGCCTACCGGCAGGTCGAGGCCCTCGGTCACCCGGCGATCAAACTCCAGCATGGTGGTTTCATCAAAGGCGTTGCCCAGGCTGAGCATCGGGATCTCATGCTTGACCTGGGTGAATGCCGACAGCGCCGCACTGCCGACCCGCTGTGTCGGTGAATCACGCGTCACCAGCTCCGGATGCTCGGCTTCCAGGGCCTTGAGCTCGTGGAACAAGCGATCGTACTCGGCGTCCGGAATGCTCGGCTCGTCAAGCACGTGGTAGCGATAGTTGTGCTGATCCAGTTCAGCGCGCAGTTCGAGAATGCGGGTGTGGGCGGCGGTCATGGGTGTTCTCTCATAAAGCAAAAGAGCAGCCGAAGCTGCTCAATATGTTAGTGCATGGATTCTACAGACAACGCTTATGATCGAACCTCAGCGTTTCTGTGTCAGGGCACGACGCTCGAACTCGACGATGCGCTGACGATAATGCTCGATGGTCTGGGCGGTCAGGACGCTGCGTTGGTCGTCCTTGAGCTCGCCGTTCAATTCCTGGGACAGCTTGCGAGCTGCGGCCACCATCACATCAAACGCTTGCTTGGGGTGACGCGGGCCTGGCAAGCCGAGGAAGAAACTCACCGCCGGAGTGCTGAACAGGTCGATATCGTCCAGATCGAAAGTGCCGGGTTTGACCGCATTGGCCATGGAGAACAGCACTTCACCGTTACCGGCCATGCTCTCGTGACGGTGGAAAATATCCATCTCGCCAAAGCGCAGGCCGCTCTCAAGGATGTTCTGCAACAGCGCAGGGCCCTTGAAGCCACCGGCATCGCGGCAGATCACACTGATAACCAGGACTTCCTCGGCGGCCGGCTGATCGTTTACCGATTGGCGTGGCGCGCTTTTGGTCGGGGTCTCGTCGGGGAAGTCGTCATCACGGCTGCTGAAGCTCGGGCCGTCATCGACGTCCAGGTTCAGGTCACCTTGATGCGGCTCGGCAACCGCCGCGCCACCACGCTTGCCGCGCTTGGAGGACGGCTCGCGGGCTTCGCGCAACGGCGCGCTCATTGACGGCAAATCATGCTCATCCAGTTGCGGCTCTTTGTGGGTATCCAGCACACGGGGCGGCCCCAGCAGCTCGGCGGCGCCGTCGTCGTCAGGCAAGTTGGACAGGTTTCGGTCCAAACGGAACTTGAGCTTGCCCTTTCCACCGCGCATGCGGCGCCAGCCATCGAAAAGAATACCGGCAATGACAATGATGCCGATGACGATCAGCCACTCGCGCAGACCGATTTCCATGTAATCCCGTGCCTCTAATAAAAAATGCTGAAAAATAAGGGGTTTAGCACCGTGCAAACCGCTTTAAAACGTGGCGCCAACTCTATGTTCTGACTGACGTTTTGCCCACGCATACGAAAAATTGACATTAAACTAGCACGACCAAAGATAACTTTACACCGTCTGTCAAAATGCCTTGAACAAATATGTCCATTTGCCACTTTCGCCAGACCGGTAAATCGCCCTACGACGTGCCGTAAATTCTCTCTCCTGGCATGGTTCAGGATTCCACCATTGCCATCGCCTCTTCCACATCCACTGCGACCAAACGCGAACAGCCCGGCTCGTGCATCGTGACCCCCATCAACTGGTCCGCCATTTCCATGGCGATCTTGTTGTGGGTGATGTAGATGAACTGCACAGTCTGGGACATCTCTTTGACCAACCGAGCGTAGCGTCCAACGTTAGCGTCATCCAGCGGCGCGTCAACTTCGTCGAGCATACAGAACGGCGCCGGGTTCAACTTGAAGATGGCAAATACCAAGGCCAATGCGGTCAGGGCTTTTTCGCCACCGGACAACAAATGGATGGTGCTGTTCTTCTTGCCCGGAGGCCGCGCCATGATCGTTACCCCTGTATCGAGTAGATCTTCGCCCGTCAGTTCCAAGTAGGCACTGCCACCACCGAAAACTTTTGGGAATAACGCCTGTAAACCGCCATTAATCTGATCAAAGGTATCTTTGAAGCGGTTGCGGGTTTCCTTGTCGATCTTGCGGATCACGTTTTCCAGGGTGTCCAGGGCTTCGACCAGATCGGCATCCTGAGCATCCAGATAACGTTTGCGCTCGGACTGCTGCTGGTACTCATCGATCGCCGCAAGGTTGATGGCGCCAAGGCGTTGAATGCGCGCGGCAATCCGCTCAAGTTCTTCTTCGGCGTCCTTCTCGTTGGCCTGGGCGGTCAGGGTGTTGAGCACGCCATGCAGGTCATAACCGTCTTCGAGCAACTGGTCCTGCAAGGTCTTGCGGCGCACGGTGAGGGCTTGCCACTCCATGCGCTGTTGTTCGAGTTGGCCGCGGATCAATTGGGATTGCTGCTCGGCCATGGTGCGGCGCTTTTCAGCGTCACGCAGTTCGCGGTCGGCATCTTCCAGGGCGATCTGCGCGGTCTTGAGCTCTACGTCGACGGTCATGCGCTTGTCGAGCAGTTCCTCAAGCTTGAGGCGCAGCTCTTCCAACGGCGCCTCGCCCTCCTCCAGGTTGAGGCTCAGTTGCTCACGTTTTTCGGTGAGGCGTTCGGACTGCATCTCCAGGCGCTCAAGGGCCTGGCGCGTGGAATCATGCTGGGCCCGCAGAGAGCCCAGGCGCACCGCCAACTGGTGAGCGTGATCCTTGTGCTGGCGAGCTTCCTGGCGCACGCGGTCGAGGCGTTCGCGCAGGCTGTCACGCTGGGCCAGCAGCAACTCGCGCTGCTCGGTATCCAGCGCCATGCTGTCGAGGGCTTCCTGCAATTGCAGGCGCGCTTCGCCAACCTGCTCATGTTCAAGGGCGCGCTGTTCGCCCATCTCGGCCACTTCTTCGTCAAGGCGGGTGCGGCGCAGGGTCAGTTGTTCGACCTTGGCTTTGCTCGCCGACAGTTGGGCTTTCAATTCGCCTTGCTGGCGCGCTTCGTCTTGCAACAAGCGGCGCAGGTGTTCGCGGCCGGTCTCTTGCTGGCGCTGGGTGGCGCGCAGGGTTTGCAGTTCGGTTTCCAGGCTTTCGAGGGTGGCTTCGCGCTCTTCGCGTTCGGCGATCAGGTTGACGATTTCCTGGCCGCGGGCCAATACGCCACTTTCCGCTTCGCTGGCGCGGCGCACGCGCAGGAAATGTCGGCCGATCCAATAACCGTCGCGACTGATCAGGCTTTCGCCGGCGCTCAGTTGACCACGTTGGGCCAGGGCCTGCTCCAGTGTCTCAACCGGCTTGACCTGGCCCAGCCATGGCGACAAATCAAGCGCCGCCTCGACCTTGTCCAGCAAGCTGCCTGGTACCCGCGTGCCGTCGGCCGCCGGGCTGAGCAAACGCAAATCGCCCTGGGCGAAACCGGCCAGGTCGAAGCCGCCAAAATCGTCCACCAGCACCGCTTGCAGGTCGGCGCCGAGCACGGTTTCCACCGCCAGCTCCCAACCGGCTTCTACCTTCAAGCCTTCGGCCAGGCGCGGGCGCTCGGCCAGATGCTGGTCGCGCAGCCACTCGGCGGTGCCGGTGCCAGGGTCCAGCGCAGCTTGCTGCAAGGCCTCAAGAGATGCCAGGCGCCCATTGAGCCGCTGCAGATCGCCCTGGGCCTGCTGCTGCGCCTGGGTTGCCGTTTGCAATTGCTGGCGCAACTGCTCCAGGCGCTCCACCTGTTGTTCTTCGCTGGCTTCCAACTCTTCCAGCGTCATTTCGCTTTCGGCCAGTTGCTCGCTCAGCGCCATGATCGCCGCGTCTTCGGGGTCGGCGGCGAGCAATACGCGCTCTTCCTGCAGGCGACGCTGGCGTTCGGCCAGGCGCTCCATGCTGGTTTCCAGTTGCTGGATGCGCGACTGCTGCACCTCGGCCTGGCGACGCGGCTCGGCCGATTGCAGGTTGAAGGTATCCCACTGCTCCTGCCAGGCGTGCATGGTGGTTTCGGATTCTTCCAGCGCGGCGGCGGCCTCTTCGGCGGCGGCGTTGGTGATTTCCTGCTCGGGGGTGAGCATGTCCAGCTCTTCGCCGAGGGTCAGCAGCAAGGTGCGGTCATGGCCCAGGTGCGACTCGGTTTCCAGGCGGGCGCGCTCGGCCTCCTTCAAGTCGTCCTGCAACTGGCGCAAACGCTGCTGGCCGTGCTGGATGCTCTGCTCGACCCGAGCGATATCGCCCCCCACCGAATAGAAACGGCCCTGCACCAGATTGAAGCGTTCGGACAGTTCATGGTGCCCGTCACGCAAGCGTTCGATGCTGGCGTCAGCATTACGTTGCTCGGCCACCAGCGCCTCAAAGCTGACTTCCTGAGTGCCGATGATCGCTTCGCGCTGACCCACCTGATCGTTCAACGCCTGCCAACGCAGGGCCGACAGTTGCGCCTTGAGCTGGCGCTCTTCGCCCTTGTATTCCTGATACTTCTCGGCGGCCTGGGCCTGACGGTGCAGACGCTCCAACTGGCGCTCCAGCTCTTCGCGCAGGTCGGTCAGGCGGGCGAGGTTTTCATGGGTACGGCGGATGCGGTTTTCAGTTTCGCGGCGGCGCTCCTTGTACTTGGAGATGCCGGCTGCTTCTTCGATAAAGTTGCGCAGGTCTTCGGGCTTGGCTTCGATCAGCTTGGAGATCATGCCCTGTTCGATGATCGAATAGCTGCGCGGGCCCAAGCCTGTGCCGAGGAAGATATCGGTGATGTCCCGGCGGCGACATTTGGTGCCGTTGAGGAAGTAACTGTTCTGGCTGTCGCGTGTGACTTTACGGCGAATGGAGATCTCCGCGTAAGCGGCGTATTCGCCGACCAAGGTACCGTCGGAGTTGTCGAACACCAGTTCGATGCTGGCCTGGCTCACCGGCTTGCGGCTGGTGGAGCCGTTGAAGATGACGTCGGTCATCGACTCGCCACGCAGGTTCTTCGCCGAGCTCTCGCCCATCACCCAGCGTACGGCGTCGATGATGTTCGACTTGCCGCAGCCATTGGGTCCCACTACCGCTGCCATGTTGCTGGGGAAGTTCACGGTAGTCGGGTCGACGAAGGATTTGAACCCCGCCAACTTGATGCACTTGAGCCGCACGCTTAGGCGTCCGCCAACGCAGCGATGACCAGCGAGCTACTGCGCTGGCAGTAGGCCGACAGCACCAGGCGAATTTGTACCAGGTCACGGGCGAGCACCGCGGCGAGCAATTGCTCGAACAAGGCCTGAAACTCGCTCATGGACGCCTTGCGCTGATCCAGGGCCAGGTAATAGGCGCGGTTCATCGCCGGCTGCAGGTTTTCAACGGTTTCCTGCAAATACGGGTTGTTGGCGAAGGGGTACGCGGCGCGCATCACGCTGAAGCTTTCTTCGACGAAGGCACGGATGTCCTCGCGCTCCAAGCTCAGCTGCAGGCGTTGCTGGATCTGCAGGAACGGCGCCATATCGGCCTGGGTCTGCCAGCCTTCGGCCACTGCATTGCCGAGCAGGATGTACATCTCGCCCATCAACGTACACAGGCTCTGCACCTTGTGCGCGGTGAGCTCGGTAACGTGGGCGCCACGGCGCGGCAGGATCGCGATCAGATGGCGGCGTTCGAGGATCAGCAAGGCTTCGCGCACGGAACCGCGACTGACGTTGAGCGCCAGCGTGACCTTCTGCTCCTGGATCCGCTCTCCAGGCTTGAGTTCGCCGCGAATGATACGTTCGGCGAGGTGGTGAGCGATTTGCTCGGCGAGACTGTCCGGCGCCTTGAACGTCATGTTTTCCCTTCAAAATCTTCTATCGGTACAAGCGCGGCAGTGTAGCGCATTGGCCCGCTGATGGCGCTACGCCCACCGTGGCGAATTTGGCATGAAATAAGCAACGTTAACAGCCCACGCGCCGCCAAAAACACCGGTTCCAGAAGACTGAACCATAATTGAAAGTGTTGCGATCGCATTTTCTTGACCCTTAGGTCAGAAAACCATTGACCGAAAAGTCAGACATGACTAGATTCGGCGCAAAGCGGTTAACAACAATAATGAGTCTGCGAGGCCTTCCGTGATCCAGTTTTTACTCAACCAGGAACTCCGTAGCGAGCACGCCCTGGACCCCAACCTGACCGTGCTCAACTATCTGCGTGAGCATGTGGGCAAATCCGGTACCAAGGAAGGCTGCGCCAGCGGCGACTGCGGTGCGTGCACGGTGGTGGTCGGCGAGCTGCACACCGACGAGCAAGGCGCCGAGCAGATTCGTTATCGCAGCCTCAATTCCTGCCTGACGTTCGTGTCGTCGCTGCACGGCAAACAACTGATCAGCGTTGAAGACCTCAAGCACCAGGGCCAACTGCACAGCGTGCAACAGGCCATGGTCGAGTGCCATGGCTCGCAGTGCGGCTTTTGCACCCCGGGTTTCGTGATGTCGTTGTTTGCCCTGCAAAAGAACAGCGACGCCCCCGACAGCCACAAAGCCCATGAAGCCCTGGCCGGCAACCTGTGCCGCTGCACCGGTTATCGCCCGATCCTGGCCGCCGCCGAACAAGCCTGCTGCAACAAGCCCCAGGATCAGTTCGACAGCCGCGAGGCCGACACCATCGCTCGCCTTAAAAGCATCGCGCCCACCCAGACCGGCGAGCTCAACAGCGGTGACAAACGCTGCCTGGTGCCCTTGACCGTCGCCGACCTGGCCGACCTCTACGACGCCTATCCGCAAGCCCGCCTGCTGGCCGGCGGCACCGACCTGGCGCTGGAAGTCACCCAGTTCCACCGCACCCTGCCGGTGATGATCTACGTCGGCAACATTGAAGACATGAAGCGCATCGAACATTTCGACGACCGCCTGGAGATCGGCGCGGCCACCGTTCTCTCCGATTGCTACACCGCGCTACACCATGAATACCCGGACTTCGGCGGACTGCTGCAGCGCTTCGCCTCCCTGCAAATCCGCAACCAGGGCACCCTGGGCGGCAATATCGGCAACGCCTCACCGATTGGGGATTCGCCGCCACTGTTGATTGCGCTCGGCGCCCAGATCGTACTGTGCAAAGGCAACACCCGCCGCACGCTGGCGCTGGAAGACTATTTCATCGATTACCGTGTCACCGCCCGCCAGGACAGCGAGTTCATCGAGAAGATCATCGTGCCCAAAGGCCACGCACTGTTCCGTGCCTATAAGGTGTCCAAGCGCCTGGACGATGATATTTCCGCCGTGTGCGCGGCGTTCAACCTGAACATCGACAACGGTGTGATCAGCGCGGCGCGCGTTGCCTTCGGAGGCATGGCTGCCACACCAAAACGCGCAAAAAGTTGCGAGGCCGCGCTGGTGGGCGCCATCTGGAACTCGGCCACGGTCGAGAAAGCCTGCGCCGCCCTGGCACAGGACTTCACCCCGCTGTCGGACTTCCGCGCCAGCAAGGAATATCGCCTGCTCAGCGCGCAGAACCTGCTGCGCAAGTACTTCATCGAACTGCAAACGCCGCACATCGAGACTCGGGTGACCGCTTATGTCTAACCATCACGCCGTCGTAAAGACCCAAGCCGAACTTGCCGAACTGTTTGCCCAGGACCTCACCTCCGGGGTCGGGCGCAGCGTCAAGCATGACAGCGCCGCCAAGCACGTCAGCGGCGAAGCGCAGTACATCGATGACCGCCTGGAATTTCCCAACCAGTTGCACCTGTATGCGCGCCTGTCCGACCGTGCCCACGCCCGCATCCTCAGTATCGACACTGCGCCCTGCTACGCCTTCGACGGCGTGCGCATTGCGATCACCCACGAAGACGTACCGGGCCTGAAAGACATCGGACCGTTGATGCCCGGCGACCCATTGCTGGCCATCGACACCGTGCAGTTCGTCGGCCAGGTGGTGCTGGCCGTGGCGGCCCGTGACCTGGAGACCGCGCGCAAGGCGGCGATGGCGGCGGTGATCGAATACGAAGACCTGGAGCCGGTGCTGGATGTGGTCGAAGCCTTTCGCAACAAGCATTTCGTGCTCGACAGCCACACGCACCAACGCGGCGATTCGGCGTCTGCGCTGGCGAGTGCCAAGCACCGTATCCAGGGGACCTTGCATATCGGCGGCCAGGAACACTTCTATCTGGAAACCCAGATCTCTTCGGTAATGCCCACCGAAGACGGCGGCATGATCGTCTATTGCTCTACGCAAAACCCTACCGAAGTGCAGAAGCTGGTGGCCGAAGTGCTTGACGTGTCGATGAACAAGATTGTTGTGGACATGCGTCGCATGGGCGGCGGGTTCGGCGGCAAGGAAACCCAGGCCGCCAGCCCCGCCTGCCTGTGCGCGGTGGTAGCACGCTTGACCGGCCAGCCGACCAAGATGCGTTTGCCGCGGGTTGAAGACATGCTGATGACGGGCAAGCGTCACCCGTTCTATATCGAGTACGACGTGGGCTTCGACGACAACGGTCGCCTGCACGGGATCAACCTGGAACTGGCGGGTAACTGCGGCTGTTCGCCAGACCTGTCCAACTCGATTGTCGACCGCGCGATGTTCCACGCCGACAATTCGTATTACCTGGGCGATGCCACGGTCAACGGCCATCGCTGCAAGACCAACACCGCCTCCAACACCGCCTATCGCGGCTTCGGCGGCCCCCAAGGCATGGTCGCCATCGAGGAAGTGATGGACGCCATCACTCGCCATCTGGCCCTCGATCCGTTGGCAGTGCGCAAGGCCAACTACTACGGCAAGACCGAGCGCAACGTCACCCACTACTACCAGACCGTCGAGCACAACATGCTCGAAGAGATGACCGCCGAGCTCGAAGCCAGCAGCCAATATGCCGAACGCCGCGAAGCGATCCGTCTGTATAACGCCCACAGCCCGATCCTGAAAAAGGGCCTGGCGCTGACCCCGGTGAAATTCGGCATTTCTTTCACCGCAAGCTTCCTGAATCAGGCCGGCGCGCTGATTCATATCTACACCGATGGCAGCATCCACCTGAACCACGGCGGCACCGAGATGGGCCAGGGCTTGAATACCAAGGTCGCGCAAGTGGTGGCCGAAGTGTTCCAGGTGGACATCGACCGCGTGCAGATCACCGCCACCAACACCGACAAGGTACCCAACACCTCGCCCACTGCGGCTTCCAGCGGTGCCGACCTGAACGGCAAGGCGGCACAGAATGCCGCCGAGACCATCAAGCAGCGCCTGGTGGAGTTCGCTGCGCGCAAGTACGACGTCAGTGAAGCGGACGTAGAGTTCCGCAACGGCCATGTGCGTGTACGCGAGCAGATCCTGACGTTCGAAGCGTTGATCCAGCAGGCGTATTTCGGCCAGGTCTCGCTGTCGAGCACCGGTTTCTACAAGACCCCGAAAATCTTTTACGACCGCAGCCAGTCGCGCGGACGACCGTTCTACTACTACGCGTTCGGCGCCGCCTGTTGCGAAGTGATCGTCGACACCCTGACCGGCGAATACAAGATGCTGCGCACCGACATCCTCCACGATGTGGGCGCTTCGTTGAACCCGGCCATCGACATCGGCCAGGTCGAAGGCGGCTTTATCCAGGGCATGGGTTGGCTGACCATGGAAGAACTGGTGTGGAACAACAAGGGCAAGCTCATGACTAACGGCCCGGCCAGCTACAAGATCCCGGCCGTAGCGGACATGCCGCTGGACCTGCGGGTGAAGCTGGTGGAGAACCGCAAGAACCCGGAGGACACGGTGTTCCATTCCAAGGCCGTGGGTGAGCCGCCGTTCATGCTCGGGATTGCTTCGTGGTGCGCGATCAAGGATGCGGTGGCGAGCCTCGGCGATTATCGCCATCAACCCCAAATTGATGCGCCGGCGACGCCCGAGCGGGTGTTGTGGGGGTGTGAGCAGATGCGGCAGTTGCAGGTGGCGAAAGCTGTCGAGGCTGACACTGAATTGGCTTCGCTCTAGACCCAGGCGCTGCCATCGCGGGCAAGCCCGGCTCCCACATTTTAAGGTGCGAACCCAATCAAATGTGGGAGCTGGCTTGCCTGCGATAGTGGCCGAACTAACAGCAGAAATGTTGAGGTAGACATGGACAACTGGATCAGCGCCCTCGCCACCCTGCAAAACCAGGGCGAACCCTGCGTGCTCGTCACCATCATCGAAGAGCTGGGCTCCACGCCACGTAATGCCGGTTCCAAGATGGTGATCAGCGCCGCGCACACCTTCGACACCATCGGCGGCGGGCACCTGGAATACAAGGCGATGCAGCTCGCTCGCGACATGCTCGTGCGCGGCCAGCAAACCACCCACCTGGAGCGCTTCAGCCTCGGCGCAAGCCTGGGCCAGTGCTGCGGTGGCGTGGCGGTATTGCTGTTCGAACCCATGGGCCAGGTGCAGGCGCAGATCGCGGTGTTTGGCGCCGGCCATGTCGGGCGTGCGCTGGTGCCGTTACTGGCAAGCCTGCCCTGCCGGGTGCGCTGGATCGATTCCCGTGAGCAGGAGTTTCCGGAGCACATCCCGCAAGGCGTGCGTAAAATCGTCAGTGAAGAACCGGTCGATGAAATTGCCGACCTGCCCGCGGGCAGTTACTGCATCGTCATGACCCACAATCACGCGCTGGACCTGGAACTCACCGCCGCCCTGCTCAAGCGCAATGACTTCGCCTACTTCGGCCTGATCGGCTCGAAAACCAAGCGCGTCAAATTCGAACACCGCCTGCGTGGCCGCGGCTTCGACACCGCACGGTTGCAACGCATGCGCTGCCCCATGGGCCTCACCGAGGTGAAGGGCAAGTTGCCGGTAGAGATCGCCATCTCCATCGCCGGCGAAATCATCGCCACCTATAACGCCAATTTCGGCCAGCACACCGCCGGCGCCGAACCCATTGCCAAACTGCTGCCGGCTTCGCGCCGCAGCCAAGCTATCAATTGAGATAACCATGCCTTTGACTCGCAAAGCCTACCGCGCCGCCATCCTGCACAGCATCGACGACCCTGCCATCGTTGGCATCGACGCCTCCTACGAGTATTTCGAAGACGGCCTGCTGGTGATCGATAACGGCCAGATCAGTGCGCTCGGCCACGCCAGCGAACTGCTGCCGACGCTGCCCGCCGACATCGACATCACGCACTACCAGGACGCATTGATCACCCCCGGCCTGATCGACACCCATATCCATCTGCCGCAAACCGGTATGGTCGGCGCCTACGGCGAGCAATTGCTGGATTGGCTCAACACCTACACCTTCCCCTGTGAAAGCCAGTTCGCCGACAAGGCCCACGCCGATGACGTCGCGGATATCTTCATCAAGGAGTTGCTGCGCAACGGCACCACCACCGCACTGGTGTTCGGCAGCGTACATCCGCAATCGGTGAATTCGTTCTTTGAAGCTGCGGAAAAACTCGACCTGCGCATGATCGCCGGCAAAGTAATGATGGACCGCAACGCGCCGGACTACCTGACCGACACCGCACAAAGCGGCTATGAAGAAAGCAAAGCGTTGATCGAACGCTGGCACGGCAAAGGCCGCCTGCATTATGCCGTTACGCCACGCTTCGCCCCCACCAGCACGCCTGAGCAACTGGCGCTGGCCGGGCAATTGCTGGGCGAATACCCGGACCTGTACATGCAGACCCACATCAGTGAGAACAAGCAGGAAGTCGAGTGGGTAAACGAGCTGTTTCCCGAGCGCAACGGCTACCTGGACGTGTACGACCATTACAAACTGCTCGGCGAGCGCTCGGTGTTTGCCCACGGCGTGCACCTGTGTGACGACGAATGCGCACGGCTGGCGGAGACCGGCTCGGCGGTGGCGTTCTGCCCAACGTCGAACTTCTTCCTCGGCAGTGGGTTGTTCAACTTGCCCATGGCCGAGAAACACAAATTGAACGTAGGCCTGGGCACCGACGTGGGCGGCGGTACCAGCTTCTCGCTCCTGCAAACACTGAATGAAGCCTATAAGGTCATGCAGTTGCAGGGAGCGCGATTGAGCCCGTTCAAGTCGCTCTATCTGGCGACCCTGGGCGGTGCGCGCGCGTTGCGCCTGGAAGACAGGATCGGCACATTGCAGCCGGGGACGGACGCGGACTTCCTGGTGCTGGACTACAACGCCACGCCACTGCTCAGCTATCGCTTGAAGCAGGCCAATAACATTGCCGAGACGTTGTTTGTGCTGATGACGCTGGGGGATGATCGGGCAGTGTTGCAAACCTATGCAGCCGGCCAGCTGGTGCACCAGCGCTGATCTCAGAGACACCACAAAACCAATGTGGGAGCTGGCTTGCCTGCGATAGCATCACCGCAGTGTAACTGATACACCGCGGCGCCTGCATCGCGGGCAAGCCCGGCTCCCACATTTGATTGGGTTTACAACTTTACAGACGTGCGCCCAGGTTTTTTAGTCTGTAGAAGGTGCGAAAACACCGCATGCAAATCATCCGACGCGCTCTCTTCATCGAGGTTGAGTTTGCTGTCGATATGATCCATGTGATGCATCATCAAGTTCACCGCCAGCACCGCATCGCGGGCTTCGATCGCGTCAATCAACTGGGTGTGCTCATCGTAGGAACAGTGCGAGCGGTTGCCGCTTTCGTACTGGGCGATGATCAATGAGGTCTGGGACACCAGGCTGCGCTGGAAGCTGATCAACGGCGCGTTCTTGGCCGCTTCGGCCAGTTTCAGGTGGAACTCGCCGGAAAGACGGATACCGGCACCGCGATCACCGCGGGAGAAACTGTCGCGCTCGTCATTGACCATCTGGCGCAACTCGGCCAATTGCTCAGCGGTAGCGTGCTGCACCGCCAACTCCGTGATCGCTCGCTCCACCAGACGCCGGGCCATGAACACCTGGCGCGCTTCTTCCACACTGGGGCTGGCAACCACTGCGCCGCGATTGGGCCGCAGCAGTACCACGCCTTCATGGGCCAGGCGCGACAGTGCGCGGCGAATGATGGTACGGCTTACGCCAAAAATTTCGCCCAGTGCCTCTTCACTCAATTTGGTTCCGGGTGCCAGGCGTTGTTCGAGGATCGCCTCGAAGATATGCGCATAGACGATATCGTCCTGGGTTCCGCTGCGACCGGTCTTGCCGGCTCGCGGTTGTTTCTTGAGAGGTTGCAACTGTTCGTTCATGGGCACTCGGGTAGGGAGAACGGCGGCGAATTAACGGTAATACGGCAAATTCAAGGTAATACGGCAACTACGGGTCGCTGGCAAGTATCACCTAAAAACAGCGCACATTGTACACAACCCAATGCGCCAACACACTGTACGGCTGTTTGCGGCCCCGGCTGTATTGCAATGACTGGTTACGTTTGAGTTTAGGCTTGAATCTGCGCCGTCACCGGCAAATCCCAGGTAAAAGGAACACCCTTCCATGACCGACGCCACCCAAGCGCCCTTGCGCCCGCTGGCCGACACCTCCCCCTCGGCCATCGTCGCCGGTTTTATCGCCATGATGACCGGCTACACCAGCTCCCTGGTGCTGATGTTCCAGGCCGGCCAAGCCGCCGGTTTGACCACCGCACAGATTTCTTCGTGGATCTGGGCGATTTCCATCGGCATGGCGGTGTGCAGCATCGGCCTGTCCCTGCGCTATCGCACACCCATCACCATCGCCTGGTCCACACCCGGCGCGGCGCTGTTGATCACCAGTTTAGGCGGCGTGAGTTATGGCGAAGCCATCGGCGCCTACATCACCTGCGCGGTGCTGGTGACCCTATGCGGGCTGACCGGCAGCTTTGAAAAACTGGTCAAGCGCATCCCTGCATCGCTGGCGGCGGCGTTGTTGGCGGGGATCCTGTTCAAGATCGGCAGCGAAATCTTCGTCGCCGCGCAGCATCGCACCGGCCTGGTACTGGGGATGTTTTTCACCTACCTGATCATCAAGCGCCTGTCGCCGCGCTATGCCGTGCTTGCCGCGCTACTGATAGGCACAGCGCTGTCGGGGCTGATGGGGTTGCTGGACTTCAGCGGTTTTCATCTGGAAGTGGCGACGCCGGTATGGACCACGCCGCATTTCTCACTGGCGGCGACCATCAGCATCGGTATCCCGCTGTTTGTGGTGGCCATGACCTCGCAGAACATGCCTGGTGTCGCCGTGCTGCGGGCCGACGGCTACACCGTGCCGGCTTCGCCGCTGATCACCACCACCGGCCTGGCCTCGCTGGTACTGGCACCGTTCGGCTCCCACGGCATCAACCTGGCGGCGATCAGCGCGGCGATCTGCACCGGGCCGCACGCCCATGAAGACCGCAACAAGCGCTACACCGCTGCGGTGTGGTGTGGGGTGTTCTATGGGATTGCCGGGGTATTCGGAGCCACGCTGGCGGCATTGTTCGCAGCCCTGCCCAAGGAACTGGTGCTGTCGATTGCAGCGCTGGCGTTGTTTGGCTCGATCATCAACGGCCTGAGCATTGCCATGAATGAGCCGAAGGAGCGGGAAGCGGCGCTGATCACCTTTATGGTCACCGCGTCAGGCTTGACGTTGTTTTCCATCGGCTCGGCGTTCTGGGGGATTGTCGCGGGGGTGTTGACGCTGCTGATTCTGAATTGGCGCAAGGCATAAAAAAACGGCGACCCTCAGGTCGCCGTTTTTTTAGTATCACTTAGCCGCGTTGATCGGCTTTTCCGGATACCACACGTCCAGCAACGGGCTGACTTCAGCCTTGGTCAGCTCGGAACGGGTTTTCAGCCAGGCTTCGACAGCAGCGCGCTGCTCTTCGGACACCGAGCCACGCTTCTGCAGGCAAACCAGACCGTAGTCATCGCCGCCGACATAGCCCAGACCATTGGCTTCCATGGCTTCTTTGATGAATGCTTCGAGGAAAGCGTCGATAGCTTCTTCACTCAGGCCTTCGTTGAAGTCCAGGTTCAGTTCGAAACCCAGCTCTTGAAATTCATCAACGCACAGTTTTTTGCGCAGACGCTGGGAACGGTTAGTCGCCATTGGAACAATCCTCATAAGTAATAACGGGCGGCACTTTAGCAGTTTAAGGCGGCAATTGCCCGACTCTCTGGGACGGGCGGCACATCGGCCGTTAAAAAAACCTGATTAGCAGCTATCGTTCAGCTACAAGTGAAGCCACCTTGGGGCATAATGCCGACACTTTCGTGACCATTGAGGGATTTTCTTATATACCCCTCGCCTTTTTCACCCTTCTCAGCAGTAGGGTTTTATTTCTTATGATCAAATCGTTGCGTTCTGTATTACTTGCCAGTGTCCTTTTGCCTTTGGCCCTTTCGGCCACCGCCGCTCCCATCAATACTGCCCTGCCCCCCAGCGTCGCGCAGGCCCTGCAGAAAGCCAAACTGCCCAATACCGCGCTGTCCCTGGTGATGCTGCCTCTTAACGGCCCCGGTACGCCAACCGTATTCAATGCCGACGTGTCGGTGAACCCGGCCTCAACCATGAAGCTGGTGACCACTTACGCGGCCCTGGAGATGCTCGGCCCCAACCACCAGTGGAAGACCGAGTTCTACACCGACGGCACCCTCAGCGGTGGCGTGTTGCGCGGCAACCTGTACCTCAAGGGCGGCGGCGATCCCAAGCTGAACATGGAAAAGCTCTGGCTGCTGATGCGCGACCTGCGTGCCAATGGCGTGCAGCAGGTCACCGGTGATCTGGTACTGGATCGCAACTTCTTCAACCAGCCGCTGTTGCCTGATTTCAATGACGACGGCAACGACGAGAACAAGCCGTTCCTGGTCAAGCCCGATGCCTTGCTGGTCAACCTCAAGGCCCTGCGCTTCGTGACCCGTAATGATTCGGGACGCGTGATCGTGTCGGTCGAACCTCCGATTGCCAGCATTCGCATCGACAACCAGGTGAAAGTCACCAACGCCAAGCAGTGCACCGGTGACGTGCGTTACAACCCGGTGACCGCCGCCGACGGCAGTGTGACTGTGACCGTCAGCGGCCAACTGGCTGATGGCTGCAGCTCTCAGACTTACCTGTCACTGCTCGACCATGCCACCTACACCGCCGGCGCCGTGCGTGCGATCTGGAAGGAGCTGGGCGGCACCATCCAGGGCCGCGATATCCAGGCGCCAGTGCCCAAGGATGCCAAGGTGCTGGCCCGCGCATTCTCGCCGGACCTGGCGGAGATCATTCGCGACATCAACAAATACAGCAATAACACCATGGCCCAGCAACTGTTCCTGAGCCTGGGCGCGCAATTTCGCAACGATGCCGATGGCGACGATGCCAAGGCCGCGCAACGCGTCGTGCGCCAATGGCTGGCCAAAAAAGGCATCACCGCACCGCACCTGGTAATGGAGAACGGCTCCGGCCTGTCCCGCGCCGAACGGGTCAGCGCTCGCGAGATGGCGGCCATGCTGCAAGCCGCCTGGAAAAGCCCCTACGCGGCGGAGTACATCAGCTCGATGCCAATCGCTGGCACTGACGGCACCATGCGCAAACGCCTGAAGACCACAGCGATGCGCGGCGAAGCTCACGTGAAGACCGGTACCCTGAACACCGTACGCGCCATCGCCGGGTTCAGCCGTGACAACAACGGCAACACTTGGGCGGTGGTGGCGATTCTCAACGACTCCAAGCCTTGGGGCGCGTCATCGGTGTTGGACCAGGTGCTCCTGGACCTGTATCGCCAGCCGAAGGCCGTTGCAGCCGCGCCGGTTCTGTAAAGCATCACACTACCCTGCTGGAGCGAGCTTGCTCGCGAAAAACGTCAACGATAACGCGTGTCTCCTGAACAAACGCGGCGTCTATGGTTTTTTCGCGAGCAAGCTCGCTCCTACAGGCAGTAGGGCTTGCTCGCTCCCACACGCCTCGACCCGGTCCCTGCCCGCCTGCTTGGCCACATACACTGCCGAATCAGCGCGCAGCAGCAACCCATCAATATCTTCATCAGTCCGCCAACTGGCTACGCCAAAGCTGGCAGTGACGATGCCCACCGGTTCCATCGGCGTATCGCGCAACGACTGCCACAACTGAGTTGCCAGGCTATAGGCCTGGGCACCATTGGTACTTGGGCACAGCACCACGAATTCTTCCCCACCCAGGCGGCAAAACACGTCGGTACGGCGCAAGCGCTGGCCTATGCGCTTGCACAACTCCTGCAACACCCCGTCGCCCACGGCGTGACCATGCTGGTCGTTGATGCGCTTGAAGTGATCGATATCGAGCATGATCAACGACAGCGCACCCGAGGTGCGGTTGATCCGCAGCATCTCGCCCTTGAGCCGATCCTGAAAATAACGACGGTTATAGATGCCCGTCAGAGAGTCAGTGATGGAAAGCGCGCGCAGTTCTTCCTCGACCCGTTTGAGATCGGAAATATCCGACACATAGCCGTGCCAAAGCGTACCGCCTCCAGGTAACTCTTCAGGTGTCGCTTCGCCGCGAATCCAGCGCAAGCCTCGCTGAGGCAACTGCACGCGATATTCTTCGCGCCAATGGCTCAGTTGCAGCGCCGACAAACGTATCGAGGCACGCACTCGCTCGATGTCCAAGGGGTGAATGCGTTCCAGCACCTTGCCTGCATCCTGCTGTAATGCGCCAAGTTCGATTTCATAGATATCGCGCATACCTTCGCTGGCGTAGATGAAACGCCCATTGCCCTGCAGGTCCTGGGTGAACTGGAAAATCCCGCCAGGCACATGAGCACTGAGTTTTTTCAGCAGACGGTCCCGGGCGGCCAGGGCTTCATAGGCGCGCTTTTGCTCGGTGATATCCAGGTAAATTGCCAAGTGCCCGACCCACAGGCCAAAGTCGTCCAGGAGCACGGTGGCCAGCATGTTGACCGTCAGTTGGGTACCGTCCTTGCGCACCAGCGTCCACTCGCGAGCTTCATGCAGGCTGTCAGGGCTCTCCACCAGCATTGCCTGGCTCGGCGCAATACGCTTGCCTAGCGCCAGGCTCAACGGCGCAGCCCGCGCTTCGAGTTCCACGGCCAGGTGCAGGCTTTCCAGGGTCAGGCGACCCAACACCTCTTCGGCCTTGAAACCCAACATCTGTTCGGCACCGGCATTGAAGGTGTTGATCACACCGCGCAAATCGGTGGCGATGATCGCGACCTGAGTCGCCGCATTCAGCACACTGCGTAATTGCCCGTGAGCCCCACGCAACTCTTGCTCACGCAAGCGCAACTGCACGGTGCGCTGTTCCACCAGTTTCAGCGCACGCTGACGCTGGCTGACCAGCACGTAGAGCAAGGCACTGAGCAAGGCGCTGAGCAGCACACCCATGCCCAGAATGGTGTTCATCGAGGAATGATTGGCCTTGTCGAACACCTCGCTGGCACGCAGGCTCAGGGCATAGACGTGATCGCCAAGGGTGAGGCGGCGTGTCGCCGTCAGGTCGCTGTTGCCCACCGTATTGCTGGATGCATACAACACCCGTTGCTGCGTATCGGAGGTGTCGACGATCTGCATGACCAGATTGTCGCGATTCGGTTTGGGCAACCCATCGGCCACCAGTTGGCGCATGCTGAGCACCGCCATGACAAAGCCGTAGGGCTCGGTGCCGACGGTTTTGCTCACTGGCGCCACCAGCAGCACGCCGGCCGCGTAGGCAGGCTCCACGCCCACCAGTTGCATGGGCTGTGACACTGCCGGCCTGGCGTTTTTTTGCGCACGCTCCAGGGCTGAACGGCGCAAGGGCTGGGCCAGCAGGTCAAACCCCAAGGGCGAACCCAGCAGGCTTTGCGTCTGGCTGTACAACACCGGTACGTATTCATCGCGCTCGGGCGCGGGCGCCAACTCACCCAAGCCATTGAGTTCACGGATGCTGAAAGGGATGCCACGCTGACGGGAAATCTCTTGCTCGAACGCCCTGCGCTGCTCACGAAATATGCGCGGTGCCCAGGCGTAGGCACGCGCATTGAGCAACAGAGGCTGGGCAAAGCCGTCGAACTCGGCACGGGAGACATCGCCAGAGTTGATGAAGAAACGCTGCAGGCTACCCAGGCGCAGCTCCTGATCCTCAAAACGCTCCTGGATGCGGGTGTAGCGCTCATTGACCAGCAACTGGAAACGCTGGCGCACCTGTTGCTGATACAGGTCGGCAGTCGCCCACGCGACAACCATCGTCAACGCACTGCCAGCCAACAACACCACCAATGCCACCAGCCAAGCCGACGCCTGCTCACTGATAAAACCAAGGATTTTCGGGCGGACAGCTTGCATCGGCATAGGCAACACTCACAACGCCAGTGTGCGGGGGTGTCACGTTGGCTGGGGTTTAAGTTATAGCCATTGGTCGGGTGTTTGACCAGCCTAAAAACTGCAGGGGCTTAATGTGGGAGGGGGCTTGCTCCCGATAGCGGTGGATCAGCCAATACATTGGTGACTGATACTCTGCTATCGGGAGCAAGCCCCCTCCCACACTGGATACTCGGCGCATTCAGAACTGCTGATATTAATCAGCGAGCAGTGATTTTCCAGGCCCGGTGGATCTTCGCATTGCGCGCAAAATCCGGGTCGATGGTCTTGTCGCTGATCTCCTCGACCGCATAGCGTTCGCTGAGGTTGTCTTCCAACTGGAACTTGCGGAAGTTGTTGGAGAAGTACAGCACGCCACCCGGCGCCAGGCGCGCCATGGCCAGGTCGAGCAACTGCACGTGGTCACGCTGCACGTCGAAGATACCTTCCATGCGCTTGGAGTTGGAGAAGGTCGGCGGATCGATGAAAATCATATCGAACTCATCACGACTGGCCTCCAGCCACGCCATGACATCACCCTGCTCCAGGCGGTTCTTGTCGGAGAAACCATTGAGGGAGAAGTTGCGACGCGCCCAGTCCAGATAGGTTTTGGACAGGTCGACGCTGGTGGTGCTGCGCGCTCCACCCTTGGCAGCATGGACGCTGGCGGTGGCGGTGTAGCAATACAGGTTGAGGAAGCGCTTGCCGGCCGCTTCTTTCTGGATGCGCATACGCATCGGGCGGTGGTCGAGGAACAGGCCGGTATCCAGGTAGTCGGTGAGGTTGACCAGCAGCTTCACGCCACCTTCGCTGACCTCGGTGAACTTGCCTTGGGCGCTCTGGCGTTCGTATTGCTTGGTGCCGCTCTGACGCTCGCGACGCTTGACCACCACACGGCTCTTGTCGACGTTCAGGGCCTGGGGAATCGCTGCCAGGGCGTCGAACATGCGCGCCGAGGCTTTTTCCGGGTCAATGGATTTTGGTGCGGCGTATTCCTGTACGTGAACCCAATCGTGGTACAGGTCGATGGCCATGGAGTACTCGGGCATGTCGGCGTCATACACACGGTAGCAATCCACGCCTTCACGCTTGGCCCATTTGCCCAGCAGCTTGAGGTTCTTTTGCAGGCGGTTGGCAAACATCTGCCCGCCTTCGCTCAAGCGCGCCTGTTCGACCACCGGGGCCGGGGCTGGCTTGATCGGGTTGCCGTTCTTGTTGTACTGGCGCTCAACGGGCTCGGTCGGCGCCTGGTCGTAAGCCGCTTGCTCACGCTCAGCCTGGCGCTGCTCCGGCGTGCGACGTTCGCCGGTGACGAACTGATCCGGGTTGACCTTGATCAGCAGCAATTTGCACGGCAACGCGCCGTTCCAGAACGAATACTGTTTGTGGCTGCGGATGCCCATGCGCTTGCCCAGGTCCGGCGCGCCGGTGAACACCGCCGCTTCCCAGCCCATGCAGGCCTGGCGCAGGCGCTCGCCGAGGTTCTGGTAGAGGTACAACAGGCTGGCTTCATCACCCAGGCGCTCGCCGTAGGGTGGGTTGCAGATCACCAGGCCTTTCTGGTTCTGGTCCGGGCGCGGCTCGAACGTGCCCACTTCGCCCTGGTACACCTTGATCCAGTGGCTCAGGCCGGCGCGTTCGATGTTATTGCGGGCGGGTTGAATCAGGCGCGGGTCGGCTTCGTAACCGCGGACCCACAACGGTGGCTTGTTCATACCAATGGCCGCACGCTCGCTGGCCTCGGTGTGCAGCTTTTTCCACAGCGCCGGGACGTGGCCCAGCCACGTGGTGAAACCCCACAGCTCGCGGTTGAGGTTGGGGGCCATGTCGGCGGCGATCATCGCGCCTTCAACCAGAAAGGTGCCGACGCCGCACATCGGGTCGGTCAGCGCACCGCCTTCGGCTGCAATGCGTGGCCAGCCGGCGCGAATCAGGATCGCCGCTGCCAGGTTTTCCTTCAGCGGTGCCGCGCCCTGCTGCAGGCGGTAGCCACGCTGGTGCAGGCTGTGGCCGGAAAGGTCCAGGGACAGGATCGCTTCGCCACGGTCCAGGCGCAGGTGAATGCGCAAGTCCGGGTTGATCTTGTCGATGGATGGACGCTCGCCGGTTGGGGTGCGCAGCTTGTCGACGATCGCATCCTTGACCTTCAGCGCGCCGAAGTGGGTGTTGTCGATGCCCGAGCCGTGACCGCTGAACTCGACCGCCAGGGTGCCGTCGGGAACCATGTGGTCGGCCCATTCGATATCCAGCACGCCGTGGTAGAGGTCTTCGGCGTCCTTCATCGGGAAGCGCTTGAGTACCAGCAGCACACGGTTGGCCAAGCGTGACCACAGGCACAGGCGGTAGGCGGTTTCCATGTCGGCCATGCCGCGAACGGCCGAGGTGTGCTCGCGGGCGTCCTCAAGGCCAAGCCCGACGGCTTCCTCGATCAGCAGGCCTTCGAGGCCCTTGGGGCAAGTGAGGAAGAGTTCAAAACGGTCCGACATGGGGCATTCCAGGCTTTTCAGCAATAAATGAACGGGCGACGCATCGCCGGCTCGGTTTTCAATCAAGCACTTTTCTTGAAGAGTGCTCGCGTGACACGAATGTGCCGTCCCACCCCGCTTTCCGGGCCGTTGAGCCTTGTTTGACGGGGCAGAGAAACAATGTGAAGCAACAAAAGGAAATATTCAGACCCTTCGTCGAATAATAACCGACTGCAACAGGCGGGCATTCTCACTAAAGGATTAACCCGCTTCGCTGTGCAGGGCACATCATAGCTGGCTTTGCTGCATAAAAGGGGCGAAAAACCATCCCAGCTTATGGCTATAGCATCGTTATCGTTACGTGCTTATGACAAAACGATCATTGAATACATGTGACCTATTGGTTAGAACTCAACACAGGTTGGCGCCGTAACGACGCCGACACATCGGCTCGCCACGCCGGCAGCGAGCCCACCAACGGCAGAAAAACTCTGCCCGGCCTTGGACAAGGCCGAAGGATATCTAGACAGTCAACAAGTGAGGGAAACACCCTATGAGAAGACTTAAGCGTGATCCGTTGGAAAGAGCATTTTTACGCGGATATCAATATGGCGTTCATGGAAAATCCCGTGAGCTTTGCCCATTTACTCTACCGTCGGTACGCCAAGCCTGGATCAACGGCTGGCGAGAAGGACGCGGCGACAACTGGGACGGTATGACTGGCACTGCGGGCATCCACAGACTCAACGAACTTCACGCCGTCGGCTAATCAGGGGCATTTTATTCCGACACACATCTTTGAATGAGTAACGACTTAACCACGCGCGCCCCATCCGGGCGGCGGGCTTCGGCCCAGGGGCTCCTTTATGGAGCCCTTTTTATTGCCTGGCAGATTGTCAGCGCAGGGCAGCGATGGCATCCACCGACTCGCGAATCAACGCCGGCCCCTTATAGATAAAGCCGGAGTACAACTGCACCAGGCTGGCGCCAGCCGCGATCTTCTCGGCCGCGTGCTTGCCTTCGGTAATACCGCCCACCGCGATGATCGGCAAACGCCCGGCCAACTCGGCCGCCAGCACCTTGACGATATGGGTGCTCTTGTCCCGTACCGGCGCGCCCGACAGGCCGCCCGCCTCGTCGCCATGGGCCAGCCCCTCGACGCCCACGCGGCTGAGGGTGGTGTTGGTCGCAATCACTGCGTCCATGCCCGCATCCACCAGGGCCTGGGCCACCAGTACAGTTTCTTCATCGCTCATGTCCGGGGCGATCTTGATTGCCAGGGGTACGCGCTTGCCATGACGCACGGCCAAGTCTTCCTGACGCTGGCGCAAGGCTTCGAGCAGTTGTTTGAGGGAGTCACCGAACTGCAGGCTACGCAGGCCCGGGGTATTGGGCGAGCTGACGTTGACGGTGACGTAGCTGGCGTGGGCGTAAACCTTGTCCAGGCAGATCAGGTAATCGTCCACTGCACGCTCTACCGGCGTGTCAAAGTTCTTGCCGATATTGATCCCGAGGATGCCTGTGTATTTTGCCGCTTGAACCCGCGATAACAGGTGATCGACGCCGAGGTTGTTGAAACCCATGCGATTGATGATCGCCTCTGCGTCCGGCAGGCGGAAAATGCGTGGCTTGGGATTTCCCGGCTGTGGCCGTGGCGTCACGGTGCCGATTTCAACGAAGCCGAACCCCAACTGTGCAAACCCGTCGATGGCCGCGCCGTTTTTGTCCAGGCCGGCTGCCAGGCCGACCGGATTGGGAAAATCCAGGCCCATCACCGACACCGGCACTTTCGCCGCAGCCTTGCATACCAGGCCATTGAGCCCCAGGCGGCCACCGGCACCGATCAAGTCCAGGGACAGATCGTGGGAGGTTTCCGGGGAGAGTTTGAACAACAGCTGGCGGGCCAAGGTATACATGGGCGGGCTAGACTCGGATGGCGGCAAAAGGTGCCGCGATTATAGCCGGGGTGGCGCGCCTCATGCGAGGCGTGCTGCGCTCATCGGCGCTGAGCAATCAACGCCTGATAACGCACCCAGATCCTTTCGGCGTAGCGCTGGCGCAACGCCTCACGCTGCGAGCCAGGGCCCGGCCCAACATTGTAGGAACCCACCGCCATCCAGTTGTAGCCGAAACGCTGAATAAACTCGGCCAGAATCGAGGCACCGACTTGCACCGACAAACAAGGTTCGCTCAACAACCGCTCCTCGGTAATGCCCTGTTTGAGCAAACGCGGCAGGTGGATGCTGTTGATCTGCATCAAGCCGATATCACGCGTGCCATTGCGGTTGGCGTAGTTGATCGCCTGCGCGCGCGAACCCGATTCGACATCAGCGATAGCCTGCAACAGTTCCGGTTCGAGATCGTACCGGCTGGCCGCCTCGTCCCAGCAATAGGCCAGTGCCTGGTGACTGCCCATCAGCCCACCGAGCAGCAGTACCACGCTCCAAACCTTAAGCATTGCTGGCCTGGCCACACACAGAGCACACATGCACGACACCCCGTGGTGCTTCCCCTACCCGCACCGGGCACGTAAAGCGATACCCCTTGCCATAAATCGTCTTGATAAACCCTTTGTCGGCGCTCAAATGTTTGCGCAGGGAATAGATACAGCGCGTGAGTGACTCATCGGCCACCTCTCCTCGGGGCCAGGCCAGCTCCAGCAGGCGATCCTTGGTCATCAGCGTGCCACCGGAGGCCAGCAACAGTCGCAGCACATGCCACTCCTTGGGCGGCAACTGAATATCCGCATCGCCGTCCGTCAACCGGCCATCGCCATGCAAGGTCCAGCGAGCGAAGACCAGGGAGGCCGTCGATTCATCAATCACGACGGCCATACGTACCTCTGCTTTGGACTACTGACATTCACATCCTTAGTTTCCGTACCGGCACACCTGCCAATGTCACGACTATAAAAAACCGGCTTACGGCTCGCGCTAGGACAAAGCCCATTCGGACGCCCTTTTTTGGAAACTTTCGGTCAGACAATTCTCCTGACGCATTTATTGGGGTAGCCATTCCTGATACGTCTCCTGCAACTCAACCCCCAGCCGATCCTCCAGCTGCACCAGCTCACCCAACGCCATCAGTTGCCCATTGACCCGTACCTCCACACATCGAGTCGCCCCTGGATCCAGAGGCAGCACCTTCCCCGGTGCGAACGCAGCCAAACGCTTGCGGCTGATCAATTGCTCCTGCAGCAGTATTTCCAGGTGCATGGACAAACGCCTTTTTCATGGGGAAAACTCACGATCCGTGCGCAGGAACGCACGCTGCACACGCTCATGTTGTGCTGTGCTCAATTGCGCAGGCGCGAGAGGTGGCGGTAATGGCTCAGGGCCTGACGAAACGTCATCCTGGACCGTGGCTCTATCCAGCTGCGCCACCAGCTTTTCGATAAGAGTCACCTGAGCAGGCTGGCCCTTGATCAACAAACTGTTGGTATCCGAATAGGCCACCAACACCAGGCTACCGTCTGCCAATTGGCCTTTCTGCTCAGGGGATAGCCGGGCTTCGATCATGGAAGCCATACCCGGTACGCGGACCTTATTGGCACCCGCTCCTTGCTCGCGGTCCTGAACAGCTGCATTGATCACCTGGACAACGCCGAATGCCGTTGCGCCTTCGGGCTGCTTGCGGCGTGGCTGGTCCATCAGGCTGGCCAGCCGCAAGACATGATCGACATAGCTCGGTGGCCCGTAAACGTAGAACGTACGTGCCCCGCTCTCACGCAATGGGTAGCGCGGCTCATCCAGCCCCGCACGCCGCATGATGCCGCGCAGCCGATTGACCGAGATATGCCGCAGCACTACCGCAGAACTACGCACCTCATCGGCGGTGTAGAGATGCACCACTTGCCCGCTGCGGTGCCAGATCAGGTCTTGCTGCTCAGCGAGGGTTTCCAGGACCCGTTGCGGCGCTGCAAAGTCGAAGGTTCCGCTGATGCGCCTGCGCGCCACCGCACGGCTGGTGACCACAGGCAGGCCCAATGGCCCCGAGAGCGCGGTAAAGAAAGTATCCAGAGCTTCATCCTGCGCCTGGTACGCCTGGCCCCAGGCTGCGGGGCTGCCCAGCAACAGGGCGGCACACAGTAACCCGCAGTGCAGCCAGCGGCAGTTCATGGGGTTCGGGGAATCAGTGTGCACCGTGGGTATTCCTGGGCGATCTGGCCTGAAGAAGCGGCCATACTGCGAGGCGCAAGAGGTTCAATCATGATGGAAAGTTGACGGCAGACTGCACCACGCCCCCGTGGCATGTGCCTTGCTTTGCACTTTGTATCTGGCCCGCACCAAAGGCGGCGCGGGCCTACGGACAAAGGCGTCGTTACCCCGCAATGGCCTGTCACGCCAAGCCGGGAAACGACGCTTTTTTTTCAGAAAAGGCAGGTATTGATGAACGATCCGCTGGCATGGGTAAACGGCAGCGATGCCCCGGAAAAGAGCAGCCTTGACCTGGGGTTCATGGCCCTGACCGATTGCGCTTCGCTGGTGGTCGCGGCCACCCAGGGCTTCGCCCAGCCCTACGGCCTCACACTGAACCTCAAGCGCCAATCATCCTGGGCCAACCTGCGGGACAAGCTGGTCAGTGGCGAGCTGGACGCCGCCCACGGGCTGTACGGGCTGATCTATGCCGTGCATCTGGGCATCGGCGGCGTTGCGCCTACCGACATGGCCGTACTGATGGGCCTCAACCAGAACGGCCAGAGCATCAACCTGTCCCACGGCCTGCAACACCAGGGAGTGGTCACTCCTGAGGCGCTGGAACGCCACGTGCACCAAAGCCGGACAAAACTGACCTTCGCCCAGACATTTCCCACGGGCACCCATGCCATGTGGTTGTATTACTGGCTGGCGAGCCAAGGCATTCATCCATTGCAGGATGTGAACAGCGTGGTGGTGCCGCCGCCGCAAATGGTGGCGCACCTGCAGGCCGGACGCATCGATGGTTTTTGTGTCGGCGAGCCTTGGAGTGCCAGTGCAGTGCAACATCATCAAGGCTTTACCTTGGCGACCACCCAGGCGATCTGGCCCAATCATCCGGAAAAGGTCCTGGGCTGCACCCAGGCGTTCGTCGACGCATACCCCAATACCGCCCGTATACTGGTCATGGCGATTCTCGAAGCCAGCCGGTTTATCGAACAGAGCACTGAAAACCGCCGTTCCACCGCGCAGTTGCTCAGCGCTCGCGACTACCTCGACGCCCCGTTGGACTGCATCGAGCCGCGCCTGCTGGGTCATTACGACGACGGCTTGGGTAACCAGTGGCAGGATCCTCATGCATTGCGCTTTTTCGCCGGTGGCGAGGTGAATTTGCCCTACCTCAGCGACGGCATGTGGTTCATGACCCAGTTCCGGCGTTGGGGTTTGTTGCGTGAAGACCCTGACTACCTCGGCGTCGCCTGCCAGGTCCAGCAATTGGCGCTGTATCGCCAGGCCGCCGATGCGCTGGGCCTCAGCGTTGGCGACGCGCCGATGCGCAGCAGCCAATTGATCGACGGCAAAATCTGGGACGGCTCCGACCCCGCCGGTTACGCCCGCAGCTTCCGCCTCAATGCCCTGGGCGATGACAACCACCGTCAAGCGCTGCGCTGACAGGAGCTCAATGATGCTACGAATCCTGTTGATCAATGACACCCCGCGCAAGGTCGGGCGCCTCAAGGCCGCGCTGACCGAAGCCGGTTTCGAGGTGATCGATGAATCCGGCCTGACCATCGACCTGCCCGCACGCGTCGAAACGGTGCGCCCGGACGTGATCCTGATCGATACCGAGTCACCCGGCCGCGATGTGATGGAGCAAGTGGTGCTGGTCAGCCGCGACCAGCCCCGGCCTATCGTGATGTTTACCGATGAGCATGACCCGAATGTGATGCGCCAGGCAATCAAGTCCGGCGTCAGTGCCTATATCGTCGAAGGCATTCAGGCCCAACGCCTGCAACCGATCCTCGATGTGGCCATGGCCCGCTTCGAGAGTGACCAGGCCCTGCGCGCGCAGTTGCAGGCCCGCGACCTGCAATTGGCCGAACGTAAACGCATCGAGTTGGCCAAGGGCCTACTGATGAAAATGAAGAGCTGTAATGAAGAAGAGGCGTACACCCTGATGCGCCGTCAGGCCATGAGTCGCCAGCAGAAACTGATCCAGGTGGCAGAGCAGATTATTGCCATGAGCGAGTTGCTCGGCTGATCTGGCTCAGCTCTTGCTAAAGAATCCTCACAGGTAACCAACGGCGGTTGCCCCTCCACGACAAAGACGTCGCCCACCCGGTTTGCCCTCGCGAACCCGGTGGCGGCGTTTTTTCGTTTCAGACCCCCAACCGTTGAGGTGCGTGATGAAATCAAGCTTCTGGAAATCCGGGCACACCCCGACCCTGTTTGCCGCGTTCCTGTATTTCGACCTGAGCTTCATGGTCTGGTACCTGTTGGGCCCGCTGGCGGTGCAAATTGCCGCCGACCTGCACCTGACCACCCAGCAGCGCGGCCTGGTGGTGGCCACGCCGATCCTGGCGGGCGCGGTCCTGCGTTTTCTGATGGGCATGTTGGCCGACAAGCTGTCACCCAAGACTGCCGGGCTGATAGGCCAAGTGATTGTGATCGTGGCGCTGTTCTGCGCCTGGAAGCTGGGGATCCACAGTTACGAGCAAGCCTTGCTGCTGGGCGTGTTTCTGGGCATGGCCGGTGCCTCCTTTGCCGTGGCTCTGCCCCTGGCATCGCAGTGGTATCCCGCAGAGCACCAGGGCAAGGCCATGGGCATCGCAGGTGCCGGTAATTCCGGCACCGTATTTGCCGCCTTGCTGGCACCGGTGCTGGCGGCTGCGTTCGGCTGGAGCAATGTGTTCGGCTTTGCGCTGATTCCGCTGGTCCTTACCCTGATCGTATTCGCCTGGCTCGCACGCAACGCGCCACAACGTCCGAAAGCCAAGTCCATGGCCGACTACTTCAAGGCCCTGGGCGACCGCGACAGCTGGTGGTTCATGTTCTTCTACAGCGTGACCTTTGGTGGCTTCATCGGCCTGGCCAGCGCCCTGCCCGGCTACTTCAACGACCAATACGGCCTGAGCCCGGTGACCGCCGGTTACTACACCGCAGCCTGCGTGTTCGGTGGCAGCCTGATGCGCCCGCTGGGCGGCGCCCTGGCCGACCGTTTTGGCGGGATCAAGACCCTGCTCGGCATGTACAGCGTGGCGGTGATCTGTATTGCCGCAGTGGGTTTCAACCTGCCCAGCTCCTACGCGGCGCTGGCGCTTTTCGTCTGCACCATGCTCGGCCTGGGTGCCGGAAATGGCGCGGTATTCCAATTGGTGCCGCAGCGTTTTCGCAGTGAGATCGGCGTAATGACCGGCTTGATCGGCATGGCCGGTGGCATCGGCGGCTTCGCCCTCGCCGCCGGCATGGGCGCGATCAAACAGAGCACCGGCAGTTACCAGTTGGCGCTGTGGTTGTTCGCCAGCCTCGGAGTGCTGGCCTGGTTTGGCCTGCATGGCGTCAAGCGCCGCTGGAGAACTACCTGGGGCTCGGCTGCAGTCACCGCCGCCCGCGTCTGATGAGCCTTCGACTGAGCGTCGCCCAGGCCAGCGCCATTGGCCCACGCAGTGAAAACCAGGATGCGCTGCGGGTGGTCACACCGATGGCGGAACTGGCGGCGAGCAAAGGCTACCTGTGCGCATTGGCCGATGGCGTCAGCCAATGCGCCGACGGTGGCCTGGCCGCGCGCTCGACCTTGCAGGCGCTGGCGCTGGACTACTACGCCACGCCGCAGACCTGGGGCGTGGCCCAGGCGCTCGAACGTCTGTTGGTCGCGCAAAATCGCTGGCTGCAAGCCAACGGTGGTGGGCAACCGTTGCTCACCACCCTCAGCGCCCTGGTGTTTCGCGGCCAACGCTTCACGCTGGCCCATGTCGGTGATTGCCGTGCATATCGCTGGTTCGACGGCGAGTTGCAACGCCTCAGCGAAGACCATGTGTGGGAACAGCCGGGTATGCAGCACGTACTCAAACGCGCCCTTGGCCTGGATCAGCACCTGGTGCTGGACTTCCTCGACGGCCAATTGCGCGAGGGCGAATGTTTCCTTTTGCTCAGCGACGGGGTGTGGGCAACGTTGGGCGATCACAGCATTGGCGCGATTCTGCGTGAGCAAGACGACCTCGACCTGGCCGTCAGCACCCTGGTCAGCGCCGCCCACCTGGCCGGCAGCCAAGACAACGCCAGCGCCTTGCTGGTGCGCATCGACCAACTCGGCGCCGCCACCCTCGGCGACGCCTTGGTGCAGTTGCAGCAATGGCCACTGCCGCCGCCGCTGAAGGTTGGGCAGATCTTTGAAGGCTGGGAGGTGCAAAGCGTGCTCGCGCAGAGTCGGCAGTCGTTGCTGTATCGCGTGCACGATGCGCAGCGGCAATCCTGGCTGCTCAAGACCTTGCCCTTGCGCCAAGACGATGACACTGACGCCGCCCAAGCCTTGTTATCGGAGGAATGGTTTCTGCGCCGCGTCGCTGGCCGTGCCTTTCCGGAGGTGCATGCCGCCAGTGGTCGTCAGCATTTGTACTACGTGATGCGCGAATACCCCGGGCAGACCCTCGCCCAGCTGTTTCAACAACAAGGCCCGCTGCCACTGGCGCAATGGCAGTCGATCGCCGAACGCTTGCTGCGCGCCGTGGGCCTGCTGCATCGTCGACAGATTCTGCACCGCGACATCAAGCCGGAAAACCTGCTGCTGGGCGATGACGGGGAACTGCGGGTGCTGGACTTTGGCCTGGCCTACTGCCCTGGCCTTTCTGAAGACCGTGCCCACTTACTGCCCGGCACCCCGAGTTTTATCGCGCCCGAAGCTTTCGCAGGCGAGCATCCTACTGCGCAACAGGATTTGTATAGTGTCGGTGTGACCTTGTATTACCTGCTGACTGGGCATTACCCCTACGGCGAAATCGAAGCCTTCCAACGCCCGCGTTTCAACCAGCCTGTCAGCGCCAGCCGCTATCGCCCCGACCTGCCGGATTGGTTGCCCCACAGCCTGGAGCGCGCCGTGGCCGCCCTGCCCGCACAGCGCTATGAAACTGCCGAAGAATGGCTGCTGGTACTGGAACAGGCCGACCGCCGCGAACTGAGCGTACGGCCAAGGCCGCTGCTGGAGCGCGAGCCGCTGAAGGTCTGGCAAACCCTGGCAGTGGCCTCACTGTTGATCAATCTGGTGCTGCTGTACTGGCTGCTGCACCACTAACGAGCAAAATCCACCTCTCTCCTGTTTAAACGCCCAATAAAACTGGGGGTTTGCAACTTGGCACAGCTGCTGCATTAGGTCTTCCAACAACCCACATATAGCCGCCCCTTCAACGTCGAAGGGTCGAGCTTCCCGAGAGAACGGGACCAGGACAAAGGCGTCCTCGCTAGCTGACTAGCGGGGACGCCTTTTTTTGTTTGCGCATGATTTGTCGAGCCATTGCGGAGAACGACATGAAAAAACTCAAACTGGTGATGATCGGCAACGGCATGGCCGGGGTTCGCACCCTTGAAGAATTGCTCAAGCTGAGCAGCGAGCTGTACGACATCACCGTGTTCGGCGCCGAGCCCCACACCAACTACAACCGCATCCTGCTGTCGCCGGTGCTGGCCGGTGAGCAAACCTTCGAAGAGATCGTGCTCAACGACCTCGACTGGTACCTGGATAACAACGTCAAGCTGCTGCTCAACCGCAAGGTGGTGCAGATCGACCGGGTCAAGCGCAAAGTCATTGCCGAAGACGGCACCGAGGCCGAGTACGATCGCCTGCTGATCGCCACCGGTTCTACGCCGTTTATCCTGCCGATTCCCGGCAACACCTTGCAGGGCGTGATTGGCTACCGTGACATTGCCGACACCCAAGCGATGATCGACACCGCCAAGACCCACAAGCACGCGGTGGTGATCGGTGGCGGCCTGCTCGGCCTGGAAGCGGCCAACGGCCTGATACTGCGCGGTATGCACGTCACGGTGGTGCATATCGGCGAATGGCTGCTGGAACGGCAACTGGACAAGACCAGCGGCCAGTTGCTGCAAACCGAACTGGAAAGCCGTGGCCTGGTGTTTCGCCTGTGCGAGCAAACCCAGGCCTTGCATGATGCCGGTAATGGTCGCGTCGGCTCGGTGCAATTCAAAAATGGCGACATCATCCCGGCCGACCTGGTGGTGATGGCCGCCGGTATCCGCCCCAACACCGAACTGGCGGAGAAGTCCGGCATCCCCTGCAACCGTGGGATCCTGGTCAACGACACGATGCAAACCTACGACCCGCGCATCTACGCGATCGGCGAATGCGCCAGCCATCGCGGGATCGCCTATGGCCTGGTGGCGCCGCTGTTCGAACAGGCCAAGGTCTGCGCCAACCACTTGGCCCAACTGGGCTTTGCCACTTACAAAGGCTCGGTGACCTCGACCAAGCTGAAGGTGACCGGCATCGACCTCTTTTCTGCCGGCGACTTCATGGGCGGTGAAGGCACCGAGACCATCACCCTCTCCGACCCGATCGGCGGCGTATACAAGAAGCTGGTAATCAAGGACGACATCCTGGTCGGTGCGTGCCTGTACGGCGATACCGCGGATGGTGGTTGGTACTTCCGCCAGATCCGTGAGAACCATGCAATTGGCGAGATCCGCGATCACCTGATGTTCGGTGAGAACGCCTTGGGCGATGTGGGCCATCAAGGCCAGGACAAAGCCATGAGCATGGCCGACAGCGCCGAAGTCTGCGGCTGCAACGGCGTGTGCAAAGGCACCATCGTCAAGGCAATCCAGGAACAAGGGCTGTTCAGCGTCGATGAGGTGAAAAAACACACCAAGGCCGCCAGCTCCTGCGGTTCCTGTGCCGGGCTGGTTGAGCAGATCCTGATCAACACCGTGGGCGGCGCGGCTGACGTCAAACCCAAAAGCGAAAAGGCCATCTGTGGGTGCAGCGACCTTAATCACGGGCAGATCCGTCAGGCTATCCGCGAGCAGCACTTGCTGACTATCGACAGCACCATGCGCTACCTGAACTGGCGTACCCCCAATGGCTGTGCAACATGTCGCCCCGCTCTCAACTACTACCTGATTTCAACCTGGCCGGGCGAGGCCAAGGACGACCCGCAATCACGACTGATCAACGAACGGGCCCACGCCAATATTCAGAAAGACGGCACCTACTCTGTAGTCCCACGGATGTGGGGCGGCGTGACCAATCCTTCGGAGCTGCGCCGCATCGCCGATGTGGCCGACAAGTACAACGTGCCGATGGTCAAGGTCACCGGCGGCCAGCGCATCGACTTGCTCGGCATCAAGAAGCAGGACTTGCCAGGGGTGTGGAAGGACCTGGACATGCCGTCCGGCCATGCCTACGGCAAATCCATCCGCACCGTGAAAACCTGCGTGGGCAGCGAGTTCTGCCGTTTCGGCACGCAGAATTCCACCCAATTGGGCATTGAGCTTGAGCATGACCTGTTCAATATGTGGTCACCGCACAAGGTCAAGCTGGCGGTGTCCGGTTGCCCACGCAACTGTTCGGAAGCGGGCATCAAGGACGTGGGAATTATCGGTGTCGACTCCGGTTGGGAGATGTATATCGGCGGCAACGGCGGCATCAAGACCGAAGTCGCGGAGTTTTTCGTCAAGCTCAAGACCGCCGATGAAGTGCGCGAATACAACGGCGCATTTCTGCAGCTGTACCGCGAAGAAGCGTTCTACCTGGAACGCACGGTGCACTACCTGCAACGAGTGGGCATGGAACACATCAAGAAGGCCGTACTCGAAGACCCGGCCCGCCGCCAGGCGCTCAATGAGCGTTTGCAGTTCTCGCTGTCATTCGAACAGGACCCGTGGAAGGAACGCCTGGAACAGCCGCTGCTGAAAAAGGAGTTCGACGTTATCCCGGTCAAACAACTGGAGGTGTCGCTATGAACTGGCTGGATATCTGCGCCCTTGATGAAATCAATACCCTGGGCTCGCGCATCATCAGTGGGCCCAAAGGCGACATCGCGATTTTTCGTACCAGTGACGACGAAGTCTTCGCCCTTGACGACCGTTGCCCGCACAAGGGCGGCCCGCTCTCCCAAGGCTTAATCTATGGCAAGCGCGTCGCCTGCCCGCTGCACAACTGGCAGATTGACCTGGCGTCCGGCGAAGCCCAGGCGCCGGATATCGGCTGCGCCCACCATCATCAGGCCCGGGTAGAAAACGGCCGGGTGATGCTGGCCCTGCGGGACGCGGGTTGATGAACCGCCAGACCACCGCGTCCACCTGCTGTTATTGCGGCGTGGGCTGCGGCGTGCTGATCGAGCATGACGGCGAGCAGATCCTGGGGGTGCAAGGCGATCCGAGCCATCCGGCCAACTTCGGCAAATTGTGCAGCAAAGGCGCCAGCCTGCACCTGACCGGCGACGTGAGCGCCCGCGCCCTGTATCCGGAGTTGCGCCTGGGCAAAGGCTTGGCCCGTGCCCGCACCGACTGGGACACCGCCCTGGATCACGCCGCCAACGTGTTCGCCGAGACCATCGCCGAGCACGGCCCGGACAGCGTGGCGTTCTATATCTCGGGGCAACTGCTGACCGAGGATTACTACAGTTTCAACAAGCTGGCCCGGGCGTTGGTGGGCACCAACAATATCGACAGCAATTCTCGGCTGTGCATGTCATCGGCGGTGGTCGGCTACAAGCGCAGCCTGGGCGCCGATGCGCCGCCGTGCAGTTATGAAGACCTGGAAAACAGCGATTGCGTGATGATCGTCGGCAGCAATATGGCCTACGCCCACCCGGTATTGTTCCGACGCCTGGAGCAGGCCAAAGCGCAGCGCCCGCAGATGAAAGTACTGGTGATTGATCCGCGGCGTACAGACACCTGCGATTTGGCTGACCTGCACCTGGCAATCTTGCCGGGGACGGACGTGGCGTTGTTTCACGGGATTTTGCATCTGCTGCTGTGGGAGGACTGGGTTGATCGTGCGTTCATCCAGGCCCACACCGATGGCCTGGCCGAGCTCAAACGCCTGGTGCATGACTACACGCCGCAGATGGTCACGCAGTTGTGCGGGATCAGCGTCGAACAACTGCGCCTATGTGCGCAGTGGGTCGGCACATCCAGCAGCTTTTTGTCGCTATGGTGCATGGGCCTCAACCAATCCACTGCCGGCAGCGCAAAAAACAGCGCGTTGATCAACCTGCACTTGGCCACGGGCACCATTGGCAGGCCGGGGTGCGGGCCGTTTTCCCTGACCGGTCAACCGAATGCCATGGGCGGTCGCGAAACCGGCAGCCTGTCCAACCTGCTGCCGGGCCACCGCGAGGCATCCAACCCGGAACATCGCGCTGAAGTGGCCGCCTATTGGGGTGTGGAGCAACTGCCTGCACCCACCGGCTTTACCGCGATCGAACTGTTTGAACAGATACAGGCAGGCAAGATCAAGGCCCTGTGGATCGCCTGCACCAACCCTGCACAATCCTTACCCGACCAGAACGCCGTGCGTGCGGCCTTGGCGGCGTGCCCGTTCGTGGTGTTGCAGGAGGCGTTTCGTACCACCGAAACCGCCGCCTATGCCGATCTGCTGTTGCCCGCCGCCAGTTGGGGCGAAAAAGACGGCACGGTCACCAACTCCGAGCGGCGTATTTCCCACGTACGCCGCGCCATCAACGCACCGGGAGAGGCGCGGGCGGACTGGGCAATTACCGTAGATTTCGCACAGCGCCTAGAGCGTCGCCTGCGGCCGGGGTTGCCCAGCCTGTTCGCCTTCACACAGCCGGCGCAACTGTTTGACGAGTTCAAGGGGCTCACCCACGGGCGTGACCTCGACTTGTCCGGTATCAGCCATGGCCTGCTCGACCAGCTCGGCCCGCAGCAATGGCCGTTTCCTAAAGGCGCACAGGCGGGCACAGCGCGCCTATATAGCGATGGCATCTTCCCCACCGACAATGGCCGGGCGCGGTTTGTGGCCGACCCTTACCGCGCGGCCAAAGAACAAAGGGACGCGCGTTTCCCCCTGACCTTGATCACCGGCCGTCTGCGTGACCAATGGCACGGCATGAGCCGCACCGGCACGGCCGCACAGTTGTTCGGGCATGTCAGTGAAGCGCTGTTGAGCCTGCACCCGGACGAGCTTCGCCGCCACCGCTTCCAGGAAGGTGACCTGGTCAGCCTGAAAAGCCGTCGCGGCAGCGTGATCGTCGCCGTCAGCAGCGATGACAGCGTACGCCCCGGCCAGGCATTTCTGCCGATGCATTGGGGCGACCGCTTCCTCAAGGGCGGCGTCAATGTGATCACCCAACCGGCGTTTGACCCACTGTCCAAACAGCCTGAACTCAAGCACAGCGGGGTGCGCCTGGAAGCCGTGCAACTGCCGTGGCAGCTGTTCGCGTTGATCGAGGGCAATGTGCAGCAGCATTTCGAAGCGCTGCGCCCGCTGTGTGAGGAATTCGCCTACGTCAGCCTGAGCCTGGCCGGCCGTGAACGCCCTGCGTTGCTGGTACGGGCAGCCCATACCGAGGCGCCGGACCTGCATTTGTTGACTCGGATTGACCACTTGCTGGGCCTGAACGACGGTCCGGTCATGGCCTACGACGACCCGCGCCGCTCAATCGGCAAGCGCGTGAAAATCGAAAAAGGCCGTATCACCGCCCTGCGCCTGGCCGGCGAAACCCTGGCCCGCCACTGGTTGCAAAGCCTGTGGCTGGAAGGCCGGGCCGACGAGCAACTGCGGCGCTGGTTGCTGGCGCCATTGAGCGCGCCACCGGGCGGTACCACGGCCAGCAACAAGATTGTGTGCAACTGCAAGAACGTCAGCGAAAACGCCGTGTGTGCCGGTATCGGCAGCGGCCTGGACCTGGATGGCCTCAAACAGGCCCTGGGCTGCGGCACCCAATGCGGCTCCTGCGTGCCGGAAATCAAACGTCTTTTGGCCAGCAACCCGCAGCCAATCGCCATCAGTGTGTAAGGGGAACAACATGAGTGCAAAAGTGTGGCTGGTAGGCGCGGGGCCCGGTGATCCGGAGTTGCTGACCCTCAAGGCAGTCAGAGCCCTGCATGAAGCGGACGTGGTGCTGATTGATGACCTGGTCAACCCGGCCGTGCTCGAACACTGCGGCGATGCACGCGTGATTACCGTCGGTAAACGCGGTGGCTGCCGCTCCACCCCTCAGGATTTTATCCATCGCCTGATGCTGCGTTATGCCCGCCAGGGCAAATGCGTGGTGCGGCTCAAGGGCGGCGACCCGTGCATTTTTGGTCGCGGTGGCGAAGAGGCGCTGTGGCTGCGCGAACGTGGCATTGAGGTGGAGTTGGTCAACGGCATCACGTCGGGGTTAGCCGGGGCGACGAGCTGCGATATTCCCCTGACGTTACGCGGTGTGAGCCGTGGGGTGACGCTGGTCACTGCTCATACTCAGGACGACAGCCCGTTGAACTGGCGCGCACTGGCGGAAAGTGGAACCACACTGGTGGTGTACATGGGCGTGGCGAAGCTGGAGGAGATTCGTCAGCAGTTGCTCGAAGGTGGGATGACCCCGGACATGCCCGTGGCGATGATCGAAAATGCTTCGCTGCCCCAGCAGCGCGAATGCCGCAGCGATCTGGAGCGGATGCATGAGGATGCGCAAGCGTTCGCCCTGAAGAGCCCGGCTATCCTGGTGATTGGTAGCGTTGCTGATGCTGCGCAGGCGGCTTGCCTGGCGACGGCGGCCAGTGCCTGAGGCAAATTCCAGGCGAAAAAAACCCGGCCTAAGCCGGGTTTTTTTGTAAAGCCAGGCTAATTACTTAGCGGTGGCTTCAACAGCTGCTTCTACGCGACGGTTAACAGCGCGGCCAGCTTCAGTTGCGTTGTCAGCAACTGGGCGGGACTCACCGTAACCAACGGAAGTGATGCGGCTAGGAGCTACGCCATCTTTAACCAGGACTTGCTTAACAGCGTCAGCACGACGCTGGGACAGCTTCTGGTTGTAAGCGTCTGGACCGACGGAGTCAGTGTGACCAGCAACTTCTACGTTGGTGTCTGGGTACTGAGCCATGAAGTCGGCCAGGTTTTTCACGTCGCCGTAGCTGTTAGGCTTAACAACCGACTTGTCGAAGTCGAACTTAACGTCCAGCTCAACACGAACAACCTGAGCAACCGGAGCTTCTGGCTCTGGAACTGGCTCTGGAGCTGGTGCTGGGGTAGGAGCTGGAGCAGCTGCGCCAGCGTTACCGCCGAAGTTCACGCCCAGGCCAACCAGTGCGGAGTAGTCCCACTTGCCGTTGTCCAGACCGTAGTCAGCTTCAACACCAGCACGTGCGTACAGGTTGTTGGTGAAGTAGTACTTCACGCCGGTACCGATGGTGGCGAAAGTGGTCTGGTCGCGACCGCTGTGGCCATCAGCCTTGACGTTGGTACGGCTCTGGTGGCCGAAACCGCCTTCAACGTATGGACGCAGGCTATCAACGCCAGCCTGACCGAAGTGGTACTGAGCAACGAGGCTGCCAGTGTCACCTTTGATCTTCTGGTTGCCAGTGCCGTCGTTCGAACGGGTGTGGTTGGTCTTGTCGTACGACAGATTCAACGACAGATCGTCGGTCAGGAAGTAACCAATGCGAGCGCCTGGGTTGAAGCCGTCTTCGATGTGCTTAACGCTATCGTTGTACTGCTTCTTGTAGAACAGCTCGCCTTCAACTGCGCCTTGGCCTTGTGCCAGAACGCCGAAAGAAGTAGCGGCAATAAGAGAACCAATGGCCAAGCCCAAGGTGTTTTTCAGTTTCATCCGTTAAATCCCCATCTGGTGATTGTAAAGCAGTCCCACAAACCGGGGGACAACTCGGCGACAAGTCTAACAGAACTTGCCTACACGTAAGAGATATTTGCTACGCACTAAGTTTCAGTCTCGCCCGCAAATTTCTCACGTAATTTATCAAGAGCACGTTTGTACCGCATTTTTGTAGCACTCAAGCCCATATGCATGATGTCAGCGATTTCCTGGAATTCCAGCTCTGCGACAAAGCGAAGCACCAGAATTTCCCGGTCAATCGGGTTCACATGCACCAACCAGCGATCAAGTCCGCCCTTCTCCTCGGGTGCCGGCGCCTTTTCTTCAGACGCCTCCTCAAGGGGGTCCAGACTCAATGCGTCCATCAAGCGACGCTTTCGCCGTTCCTTCCGATACTGCGTGATGCACTCGTTGTACGTGATGCTGTACAGCCAGGTCTTGAACTTCGATTTGCCCTCGAAGTTCTTCAGGCCATATAGCACCTTGAGCATCACTTCCTGACAGACATCGTCCGCGTCTCTATCGTTCCCCAAATACCTTGAACAAACGTTGAACAGAGTGCGTTGATACCTGCGCATCAATTCTTCGTACGCGCGTGTTACGTGAAACAGCTCCGTGTGCGAGCGCGCGACCAACTCCTCATCAGAGAGCTCACGGGGGTCATAGCGCGTGGACAGCGTTTGGGCTTTATTCAAAACAAGTCGTGCCGGCAGTCAGGTCAATGTCCGTTGCAACCCGGTCACCCGGGTTTGCGGCGGCGTACATTAGCAGGGTTTGCCGGATTAGCGGCTACTGACCTGCTGCTCCAGGAGAATCCGGTTGGACAGCGAAACCAGTTCTCCGTCATCGGTCAGCACTGTCGTCTTGACCGTGCCGATCTCCTCGATCTGCCCTTCAACCTCGCCCACACGCACTTGTTGCCCAACCTGATATAGCTCACGCACATAGATTCCCGCAAGAATCTGACCGGCAATTTCCCGGCTTCCCAAACCCATGGCCAGTGCAACGGCCAGACCAACGGTAATCAAAACAATCACAATGACGTGGTTCAGCAGGTCAGTCTTGACCTCCAACTGGCTGATCGCGACGGAAATACTGATGATGATCACCAGCCCCTGTGCGATTCGCCCCAAGCCTGCCGCGTAGTCCAACCCCACGCCTTCAGCGGCCCCGCGCACCAGCCCATTGGCCAATTGCGCGAGTAAAACACCTACCAGCAACACCAGCGCGCCGCCGAAAACTTTCGGCAAATACAGTGCCAGCATGTCGAGCGTAGCTGAAACTCGCTCAAGTCCAAGGGATTGCGCTGCAGAAACCAGAAAAATAAGTAGAACAAACCAGTAGACGATCTTGCCGATCAAGGTAGAAATCGGCACCTGCAGCCCGGCGCGACCCAGCAATTTGGTCAAACCGGTGCCGGCCATCAGGCGATCCAGCCCGAGTTTGGCGAGCAGCTTGGACAACAGGGTGTCGAGCAACTTGGCCACGACAAAGCCCAGCAACACCAGGACCAGGGCACCAAACAGGTTGGGAATGAAATTCGCAACCTTGGTCCACAATGCGGTCATCGCAGTGACCAGGCTCTGGGTCCAGAGATCAAGTTCCATATTCAATCAGCCTTATCAGCAGTGCGAGCAAGAGGTTTACGGCGGGAAACCGGTGACACATGGGCCGAACCGTTGTTCAGGGCCATCATCAATGCCGGCAACCAACGCCCGAGCAGACCGAACAGATCACCCGCACCGACCTGACGGTTGGCGGTTTTCAATACGCGACCCAGGCAAGCATCGTCATCACGGTTGGATGGCGAAGCATTGAGCATGTCACGCAAAGACTGTTCGAACGGATCGTGCATAGAGACCTCTCGCAAGTGAATTAAAAGACGAGGGTAAAATTCATCGGGTCACATCGACCCTTTCCTACGTTCAGGTCATATTCAGCTCAAACCCATCGTAATCGTCGAAATAGCCACCATTGTCCCAGGGCCACCGAGACCATCAACAGGCACGCAATCATGAATCCGTAGGGGCTCTCGGAGAACGGAATGCCACCCACATTTATACCGAGCAAACCGGTGAGAAAACTCATCGGCAAGAAGATCCCGGTGATGATCCCGAAGCGATACATGGTGCGGTTCATGCGCAGGCTCAAGCGCCGGTCTTCGGCCTCAAGCACAAGCCCCACGCGCTCTCTGGCCAGTTCCAGCTCTTCCAGGTAACGGGTCAGACTGTTGTGCAACTCGTTCCAATAGTCAGCATCGTCATCGCAGAACCATGCCAATTTTATTCGCGTCAGCTGGGCAAAAATATCCCGCTGTGGTGCCAAAAACCGCTTGAGCCCGGCCGCGCGCCGACGGATCTGCAAAACGCTGCCGTGCTCCGGGGTATACCGTTCGTCGGCATCGAGTTTTTCTTCCTCGGAATCGACGATTTCTGACAACCCTGTCACCAGATCCTGCACTTTGTTGGTCAGGTACTGAGCCATATAAAGGATGAGTTCAGACGCCGTTTTGGGGCCTTTGCCGTCCGCCAGTTGCACCAATAGCTCATCGGTGGCGCGCAACGGGCGCAAACGCAGGGAGATCACACGATTGGCGGCGGCGAAGATACGCACCGAAACCATGTCCTCCGGTTCTGCCCCGGGGTTGAGATTGATCCCGCGCAGAAACAACAGCAATTCGGCGTCGGGCAACGGCAACAACCGTGGGCGGGTGTTCTCCTCCAGCAGCAGGTCGCAGGCAAATTCGCTCAGGCCACTGGATTTGCGCAGCCAGGTCTGGGTCTGGGGATGGCTGCGATCCCAATGCAGCCACAGGCTTTCCTGGGGTTGCAACTGCAGATCGTCGAGCTCAGTCCGGGCAATCGAACGCGCACCGCCTTTACCATCCAGCACCAGGGCATGCACCAGCCCCCATTGCGCGTTCTCTTCCTCGAACATCCAGACTCCTTGGGTTTATTCAGGCATTTTCAGCGGGCTGGGCGACACGATCACGCCGTTATTGTCGGCGTAGATGTACTCACCCGGACGGAACGTCACACCCGCGAATGTCACGACGACGTTCAGGTCACCGAGGCCCCGCTTGTCGGTTTTCATCGGGTGGGAGGCCAGGGCCTGCACACCCAAGTCGGTCTGGGCGAGAACATCCACATCCCGGACGCAACCATAGATCACCAACCCTTCCCAGCCATTTTTCGCAGCTTTATCGGCAATCAGATCGCCCAGCAACGCGCGGCGCAGTGAGCCTCCGCCGTCAACGACCATCACTTTGCCGGCGCCCGGCTGGTCAGCCTGTTCCTTTACCAGGGAATTATCTTCGAAGCATTTGATGGTGACGATCTCACCCCCAAAAGAATCTCGGCCACCGAAGTTGCTGAACATCGGCTCCACTACCTGCACCAGTTCCGGGTAGGCGTCACACAGGTCGGGGGTCACGTAATGGTTCATCGAGAAGCTCCTGTCGTCAAAGAAGAGATCGAACATCCACGGTGTACATCAGAAAAACGCGCCGCGACAGGCATTCTTTAAGTGCCTGCCAGTGGTGAGCCGCCATGATCGGACCCGCATCAGCGCAACGCAATACACGTTGCGCGACTGAATATGACCAGAAGCGCCCAGCGCGTCATATCTTAGCCGCAACCACTCAAGAGTGAAACGCCCTTGGTAGAGCGTTTGCTCAAACTGCTGCGGCTACTTGGGGCCGAGTCCCGAATAATGGTGTCAGTGGGTCGTTCAACCACCGTTCCACCAGTGGCCATACTTCGGCCTGCGCAGCTTTGCTGACCAGCATCTGCACATGCCCGAAGTCCTCGCTGAAACCCTGCTCGCGCCCCAGGCACAGATACTGGCGATGCTCGCTGCCGACCTGCTCGAAGAGTTTGCGACACGCCCAGTCCGGGTCTTGCCGATCGCCCGCCGCACTGACCGCGAGCAACGGCACATCGATCTGCGCCAAGCCTTTCCACCAGTCACATTCGGCATCGCCGAAGCGGCCGAACAGGCCATTCCAGCGCATCGCTTCGATCATCACTCCCGCCGGCTCATCCTCGGGGCCGCGCTTGAAGCGTGGGCCAGACACATGGGCAAGGCGCTTGAGGATCAACCGAGTACCCCACTCCAGCGGTGGAATTTTCAACGGCCAATGGGTGCGGCTGACCTGACAGCCAAACAATGCCACCGAAGCCACCTCAGGCGCCCCCAAGTGTTGCCCGCCCAGGGCCGCAGCCAAGGTCGTGGCACCGAGGGAGTGCCCGATCCAGTGCGGGACCTGCCCGCTTTGCTCACGCACAAAGGCACCCACGGCCGGCAAATCGTAGCGGGCGTAATCGGCGACGCGGTTTCTGGCGTATTCATGGTTGCGCTTGGACAGCCCATGGCCGCGCATTTCCGGGATCCACACATCAAAACCCCGGCGCGCCAGGTACGCGCCCAGGCCGATCCCCTTGGGCGAGTACCAGAAGCGCCGATTGGAAAAGCTGCCATGCAACAAAATAATCGGCGTGCCCCGGTTTTCCGGGACATCGGCCAGGCCCAAACGGGTAACCGCCAGCTCGACGGTGCCATCAGGGCTATTGCCGGGCTTGAGCCGGTAGACGTCTTCACTCAGGTCGCCACGACGTTCAGCGCTGATCAAGGCGACGGGAAACAGGTTGCTGCTGCTTTGCATAATGCTCTTGCACAAAAAAGGGCGGCGTCCGCAAGGAGTTCCCGCCCAGTACAGATAAGAATGCCGGTCACCCTCACGAGTGACCGGCACTTTTGACGTTGCGACTTTAAGCGGACGCTTGGCCTTCCGCCAGGAAGAACCAGGTTTCCAGCACAGAGTCCGGGTTCAGCGAGACGCTTTCGATGCCCTGCTCCATCAGCCATTTGGCCAGGTCAGGGTGGTCGGAAGGGCCTTGGCCGCAGATACCGATGTACTTGCCGGCCTTGTTACACGCCTGGATGGCATTGGCCAGCAGCTTTTTGACCGCAGGGTTACGCTCGTCGAACAGGTGAGCGATGATCCCGGAGTCGCGGTCCAGGCCCAGGGTCAGCTGGGTCAGGTCGTTGGAGCCGATGGAGAAACCGTCGAAGAACTCCAGGAATTCTTCGGCCAGGATGGCGTTGGACGGCAATTCGCACATCATGATCACGCGCAGGCCGTTCTCGCCACGGGTCAAGCCGTTTTCGGCCAGCAGGTCGACCACTTGGCTCGCTTCGCCCAGGGTGCGTACGAACGGCACCATGATCTCGACGTTGGTCAGGCCCATCTCGTTGCGCACGCGCTTGAGGGCACGGCACTCAAGCTCGAAGCAGTCGCGGAACGCTTCGCTGATGTAACGCGAGGCGCCACGGAAGCCCAGCATCGGGTTTTCTTCTTCCGGCTCGTAGAGCTTGCCGCCGATCAGGTTGGCGTACTCGTTGGACTTGAAGTCCGACAGGCGCACGATGACCTTTTTCGGGTAGAACGCCGCGGCCAGCGTACTGATGCCTTCCACCAGCTTCTCGACATAGAAGCCCACCGGGTCGTTGTAGCCGGCGATGCGCTTGTCGACGCTTTCCTTGATATCCAGCGGCAGGCCGTCATAGTTCAACAAGGCCTTGGGGTGCACGCCGATCATGCGATTGATGATGAACTCCAGGCGGGCCAGGCCCACCCCGGCGTTCGGCAACTGCGCGAAATCGAAGGCGCGGTCCGGGTTGCCGACGTTCATCATGATCTTGAACGGCAGGTCGGGCATGGCGTCGATGGAGTTTTGCTTGATGTCGAAGCCCAGCTCACCTTCGAAGATGAAACCGGTGTCGCCTTCGGCGCAGGACACGGTGACACCCTGGCCCTCCTTGAGCAGTTGGGTGGCGTTGCCGCAGCCGACTACCGCCGGGATCCCCAGTTCACGGGCGATGATCGCCGCGTGGCAAGTACGCCCGCCTCGGTTGGTGACAATGGCGCTGGCGCGCTTCATCACCGGCTCCCAGTCCGGGTCAGTCATGTCGGAAACCAGCACGTCGCCGGGCTGGACTTTGTCCATTTCCGACACGTCCTTGATGATCCGCACCTTGCCAGCACCGATGCGCTGGCCAATGGCACGGCCTTCCACCAGTACGGTGCCGGTTTCCTTGAGCAGGTAACGCTCCATGACATTGGCCGAAGTGCGGCTCTTCACGGTTTCCGGACGCGCTTGCACGATATATAGCTTGCCGTCGTCACCGTCCTTGGCCCACTCGATGTCCATCGGGCACTTGTAGTGCTTCTCGATGATCATCGCCTGTTTGGCCAGCTCGCTGACTTCTGCATCGGTCAGGCAGAAGCGCGCGCGCTCGGCCTTGTCGACGTCAACGGTTTTCACCGAGCGACCGGCCTTGGCCTCGTCGCCGTAGATCATCTTGATCGCCTTGCTGCCCAGGTTGCGGCGCAGGATGGCCGGGCGGCCGGCCTCAAGAGTATGTTTGTGCACGTAGAATTCGTCAGGGTTGACCGCGCCTTGTACGACGGTTTCGCCCAGGCCGTAGGCACCGGTAATGAATACCACATCACGGAAGCCCGACTCAGTGTCCAGGGTGAACATCACGCCGGCAGTGCCGGTTTCCGAACGCACCATGCGCTGCACACCGGCAGACAAGGCCACCAGCTTGTGGTCGAAGCCCTGGTGTACACGGTAGGAAATAGCGCGGTCGTTGAACAGCGAGGCGAATACTTCCTTGGCCGCGCGAATGACGTTTTCCACGCCACGGATATTCAGGAAGGTTTCCTGCTGACCGGCAAAGGAGGCGTCCGGCAAGTCTTCGGCGGTGGCCGAGGAGCGTACGGCGACGGCCATGTCCGGGTTGCCGGCGGACAGGGTGGCGAAGGCGGTGCGAATTTCTTCGTTGAGCTTCTCGGGGAACTCGGCTTCCATGATCCACTGACGGATCTGGGCGCCGGTCTTGGCCAGGGCGTTGACGTCGTCGACGTCCAGGGCATCCAGCGCGGCGTGGATCTGGGCGTTGAGGCCGCTCAGCTCGAGGAAGTCGCGGTAAGCCTGGGCCGTGGTGGCGAAACCACCGGGCACCGAGACACCAGCGCCTGCAAGATTACTGATCATCTCGCCGAGGGATGCGTTCTTGCCCCCCACATGCTCTACATCATGGACGCCGAGCTTATCGAGGGAAACTACGTACTCTACCAAGGTGATCTCTCCACTTTCTGTGTTGGAAAAGCTCAGGACGCGGGTTGCTCAGTAGGAGCTAACGCCAGCGCTTGTGGCCTGGACCTGGAAAATAAGTGAGAATGCGGCCCACTGCGGGACGGCAAAATCGCGCCTATCATATCCAAGATTCGCCATCAGCTTAAGGCCCAGGGCTCAAATGAAACGATCTGCTTTCTTTATTTCCGACGGCACCGGCATCACAGCCGAAACACTGGGCCAGAGCCTGCTTGCGCAGTTCGAAAACATTACCTTCGCCAAATTCACCCGGCCTTATATAGACAGCGTGGATAAAGCGCGGGCCATGGTACAACAAATCAATCTGGCGGCTGAGAAAGACGGTTTTCGCCCGATCATTTTCGACACCATCGTCAATCAAGACATTCGTGAGATTCTCGCAACGTCGAATGGTTTCATGATCGACATTTTCTCGACCTTCCTGGCGCCATTGGAACAGGAGTTGAGTGAGCATTCTTCATACTCTGTCGGAAAGTCCCACTCCATCGGGCATAACTCCAACTATATGGAGCGTATCGAGGCGGTGAACTTTGCCCTCGACAACGATGATGGCGCCCGCACCCACTACTACGACAAGGCCGACCTGATCCTGGTGGGCGTGTCGCGTTGCGGCAAGACCCCGACCTGTCTGTACATGGCCATGCAATTCGGTATCCGTGCGGCCAACTACCCGCTGACCGAAGACGATATGGAACACCTGACGCTGCCCGCCGCCCTACGCGCCCATTCGCACAAACTGTTCGGCCTGACCATCGACCCGGACCGCCTGACCGCCATCCGTAACGAACGCAAGCCCAACAGCCGCTACTCCAGCTATGCGCAGTGCGAGTTCGAGGTGCGTGAAGTGGAAAATCTGTTCCGTCGCGAGAATATTGCACACATCAATTCCACGCATTTTTCGGTGGAAGAGATTTCGGCGAAGATTCTGGTGGAGAAGGGTGTGGAGCGGCGCTTCAAGTGATCTCTGGCGCCTGATCTGACGCTATCGCAGGCAAGCCAGCTCCCGCAGTTGGAATGCGTTCCCCTGTGGGAGCTGGCTTGCCTGCGATGAACGGTAACGCGGATTTACAGATGAAACCGCCCGCCCCCCTGCCCCAGCGCCGTCGCCAGCGCATCAAACCCTTCGCGCAATAACTGATCATCGCCCGAGGTATTACAGATACTCGCCCGTATAAACTGCGGCACCGCGGTCTGCCCCACGGCAAACGCCTCTGCGGTGGCGATCAGGTAATTGTTCTGCCTGAGCTCTGCCTCGATTTCCGACGCACGCCATGGCTCTGGTACCTCGATCCAGAAATGCGGGCTGTTGAGGTGGGTGCGATACGCCAGCCCGGTCAATAAATCCTCGACCAAGGTCTTGCGGCGGCTGATTTCGTTGATTTGTTGGCGCAACAGATATTCCGCCGTGCCGTTTTCGATCCACTGGGTGGCCAGTTCCAGGGTCACAGGCGTCGCCATCCAGCAGGTCGAGCGCAACGCCGCGGAAATACGACTGACCAGCGCGGGCGGTGCATGGACGTAGCCTACCCGCAACCCTGCCGACACCGCTTTGCTCAGACTGCTGATCAAAATCGTACGCTCAGGCGCGAAATAGCTGAGGGGCGGCGGGCGATCTTCAACCAGCACGCCGTGGGCTTCGTCTTCGAGAATCAGCAGGTTGTGCTCACGACACACCTTGGCCAAGGCTTCGCGACGCGCCACCGACAACACCGCCGTCGTGGGATTCTGAATAGTCGGCGTGCAGTACAACGCCGAAATCCGGTGATTACGACAGACCTCATCCAGCGCCGTGGGCAACACGCCCTCCTCATCCATTTCCAGGCCAATCAGGCGCACGCCCAACATGCGCGCAGCCGTAATCAGTCCAGGATAAGTCAGTTGCTCGGTGACTACCGTATCGCCAGCACGCAGCAGCGCCATCATCGCGCACAGCAAACCGTGCTGGCCGCCGTTGACGCAGATGACCTGCTCTGGAATCGGATGAAAATCGCGCTGCACCAGCCATTGCGCCCCGGCTTCACGGTAACGCGGCAAGCCGGCGTCGGGGGTATAGGCGCTGATGTCCTGCAGGAACTTGGCGTTGGTCGACAGCGTTTGGAAGCTCTGGGCAAGAAACACCGTTTCCTGCCCCGGAATATGCATGTTGCGACTCATGTCGAAGTACTGGCGCGGCTCCTCGCTGAAATTGCGAAAGCCTTCATCACGCTGACGCTCCATCCCACGCTTGCGCACGAAGGTTCCGTCACCGACCCGCGCAACCACCAAGCCCAGGCGCTCCAGCTCACCGTAGGCCCGGCTGATGGTGCCAATGGTCACCCCCAGGTTGTCGGACAGCACCCGATGGGGCGGCAGTTTTCGTCCCGGTTCAATCAAGCCTTCGAGGATGCCCCGCTCCATCACATCAGACAGGCGCTTGTACTTCACGCCCTGCCCATTGGACAGGCCCTCACGCATAATTGACACCATGTCAATATTTGTTTTGACAGCCATCTTTCGCCCTAATAGTGTGCTTTTACGGGTTCAATCGCCGATAAACATAACTCATTACAAGTTCAATATAGAGTTCAATTCCGGCTCAGGGAAGCAATAAAAGATGCCAATGTCCGCCGTTCTCGAAAACACTGCAAAAACAAAAACTCAAAAACAGTGGCTCGCCGGGCTGGTGACCAGCGTGATGTTTCTGATCGTGTGCCTGAGTTGGGGCACTACATGGCTGGGCATCAAGATCGCCGTAGAGAGCGTGCCGCCGCTGACATCCGCCGGGCTGCGCTTTCTGATCGCGTTTCCGCTGTTCCTGTGTTTTGCCATGGTGCGTCGCGAGCCGATCCTGTTCCCACGGGAAAGCCGCTGGTTCTTTGTGTTTGTGACCCTGTCGTACTTCAGCGTTCCCTACTACCTGCTCAACTATGGCGAGATGCACGTGTCATCCGGCCTGACGGCCCTGCTGTTCAGCTGCATGCCGGTATTCATCCTGATCTTTTCGGCGCTGTTCCTGCGTGAGCGCATCTACTTCTCCCAGGTCGTTGGCATCGGTATCGGGTTTGGCAGCCTCTACATGATCATCAAGAGCCAGGGCCTGCACCTGGACCACGCCGAGTTCTTCGGGGTGTTGGCGATACTGAGCGCCGCGATCATGCACGCCTTGTGCTACGTGATTACCAAGCAGAAAGGCAGCGCCATCAGCGTGATTACCTACAACACCCTGCCCATCGGCATCGCCGGGCTGATGTTGTTTGTCGCCGGCCTGTGGTTTGAAACGCCAGCCTTCAATGACATCACCCTGCGCTCCTGGACTGCACTGTTCTACCTCGGGCTGGTGGCCTCGGTAGGCGGGTTTATTGTGTATTTCATGCTGCTCAAGCGTCTGAGCCCGATCATCCTGTCGTTCGTCTTCATCATCTTCCCGGTGTTCGCGGTGATCATCGGTGCCTGGTACGAAGGCGTGGAAATTTCCCGCGACCTTATGTTGTATTCGGCGATTCTGCTGGCCGGCTTTGCGATCACCAAGCTGCCGGTTGAAAAACTGCTGGCCAAGAAAAAATGACCCTCAACCAACGCGAGAGAAACATGGAAGTCCTCCGCCCCACCGCCCTGGAACAGATCTACGCCCACGCCAGCCGCAGCTACCCAGAAGAGTGCTGCGGCTTCGTCTTCGCCGACGGCAGTGTGTACCTGGGCAGCAATATTCAGAACGAGCTGCACCGCAAGAACCCCCAGATGTACCCCCGCAGCGCGGCCAACGGCTACACCTTCTCGGTGGCCGATACCCTGCTGCTGAACAAGGCGTTTCGCAGCGACAACCCGGTGGTGGTGATCTATCACTCCCACCCGGATGTCGGCGCCTATTTCAGTGATGAAGACCAGGACAAGGCGCTGTTCATGGGGGAGCCGATCTACCCCGTCAGCTATCTGGTGGTGGATGTTCGCCAGCGCCAGGTCCTGGGCTCAAAACTGTTTGCCTGGGATGGCAAGCATTTCGCACCTCAACCCTTCAACGACCTGCACACGGAGTTGTCCATGAACGCTGTCTCTTTCCCCGACATTCTGGTTCGCGTGGCCAAGCTGCCGGAATCGACCCTTGAGGGCGCCGGATCGACATTGCGCGAAGTCATTGAAAATCTCTGCACCAATCACCCCCAATTGCGTCAGCACCTGTTCCATGAAAAGAACAACCAGCTCAAGGAACACTTCCTGTTTACCGCCGAGGAGGCGCTGATCGAAGCCGATGAAGTCCTGCCGCCAAAATCCCGGATCGAAGTGTTGCTCGCCACCTCAGGCGGCATGGACATCGACACCCTGAGCAACGAAGAAGTGCAGCGCTACGTGCGCCACATCACCCTGCCCGGCGTCGGTCGCGAGGGCCAGTTGAACCTGAAGAAAGCCAAAGTTCTGGTCATCGGCACCGGGGGCCTGGGCTCGCCCATCAGCCTGTACCTGGCAGCGGCAGGCATCGGCACCCTGGGGCTGGTGGATTTTGACGTGGTGGAAAGCAGCAACCTGCAGCGCCAGATTGTCCATGGCAACAGCACCCTGGGAATGCCCAAGGTCGAGTCCGCCAAGCAACGCCTGCAGGACCTCAACCCTCATATCCGGATCAATGCGCACAACACCGCGCTTGACACCGACAACGCTCTGGAACTGGTAGGCGCCTATGACCTGGTGATCGACGGTACCGATAATTTCGATACCCGCTACCTGGTCAACGATGCTTGCGTACAGTTGGGCAAACCTTTGGTCTATGGCGCCATCTACCGTTTCGACGGGCAGATCAGCGTGCTCAACTACAAAGGCGGGCCGTGCTATCGCTGCCTGTTTCCCAAGGCCCCGCCCGCTGAACTGGCGCCCAATTGCAGCGCCGGCGGCGTGATCGGCGTGCTGCCCGGTGTGGTGGGCATGATCCAGGCTACCGAGGCGATCAAATTGCTGATCGGCATTGGCGAACCGTTATCCGGCCGCTTGATGCGCTTTGACGCGCTGGCGATGAAGTTCAGCGAGATCCGCTTCAAGCGCCGCGTCGACTGCCCCTGCTGCTCGGAGCTGCGCAGCAGCGAAAGCGCCGCCCCCACGGTATGTGCCGATACCGTACCGAGCCAACCGTCGCTGGCGGCAGAACGCTACATCAAGCCTCAGAACCTCAAGCAGGTGCTTGAGCACCCCAGCAGCGCCGATGTATTGCTGGACGTGCGCGACGCCAGCGAATTGGAAGTGTGCAAGCTGCCAGGCGTGCTGCACATTCCCCTGGCCGAACTGGATGGTCAACTCGACAACCTCAGCCGAGACAACACCCATTACCTGATCTGCTACGCGGGCACCCGCGCCGAACAGGCCGCCAGCACCCTGCTGGCAGCCGGGTTCGCGAACACCAAAGTCCTGCAGGGCGGCATGAAGCACTGGGTTCGCGACGTCGAACCCGACATGCCTCTGTACTGATCGTGGAGACTTGCTGATGCTGCATAACTCCATTCTCGACGTCATCGGCCAAACGCCTATCGTGCGCCTGGCCCAGTTTTCCGAAGACCTCGGCATCGAGGTCTACGCCAAGCTGGAATCCCTCAACCCCGGTGGCAGCCACAAGGCGCGCATCGCCCTGGGCATGATCCTCGATGCCGAGCGCCGTGGCGTGCTGATCCGTGACTCCGGGCAAACCATCATCGAACCCAGCGGTGGAAACACCGGCATTGGCCTGGTGATGGCCGGCAATGTCCTGGGCTATAAAGTAGTGCTGGTGATCCCTGACAACTACAGCCCCGAAAAGCAGAAATTGCTGCGCCTGTATGGTGCCAAAGTGGTGCTGTCAGACAGCCGCCTGGGCAACAACTCCCACGGCGAAAAGTGCATGGAACTGCAGTTGGAAAACCCCAACTTCGTGATGCTCAACCAGCAGCGCAATGGCGCCAACCCGCAGACCCACCGCGACACCACCGCGCCGGAGATCATCCGCGCCTTCGGTGACCAGCGGGTGGACTACTTCGTCAGCGGCATCGGCACCGGTGGCCATATCACCGGCATTGGCGAAACCCTCAAGGCCGCCTGGCCAGCGATCCGCGTGATGGGCGTGGAGCCGCAGGAATGCGACCTGCTCAAAGACCAGCACGCTGCGCACGCAATCCAGGGCCTGTCGATTGGCCTGATCCCGAGCATCCTCAACCTGGACGTGATCGACGGCATGCTCAAGGTGTCGCACTCGGCGTGCCTGGACATGATCAAACGCATCATGCGCACCGACGCCATCAGCCTGGGGCTGTCCTCCGCCGCCAACATGGTTGCCATCGCCCAACTCGCCCCCGAACTGCCGCCTGAAACGGTGGTGCTGACCATGGTCTACGACAATGCCGACAGCTACCTGCCCAGTTTCGAGTAACGGGTTTTTCAATCATCCAGAATGCGGGGGTGCCTCCATGGGGGGCTTTATCGACATGCAACTGCTGCACGATGAGTTGCTTACCCATCTCATCACGACCCTGACGCCCGGGCAGATGAAGCAGTTGGAACCACACCTGGCGCCACTGATCCAGAACGCCGCCCAAGCAGTGGCCGAGGACCTGATCGCCTACGCCTATCGCGACCCGGCATCGCGCGGGCGCGGTGAGTTGATCCTGGAATCCTATGCCTCGTTCAAGGCAGTGCTGTTCTACCGCCTTGCGCACCAGGTGTGGAATTTCCCCGACCCTGGCCATGGGATGTTTTCGCGCATGGCGCTCAAGCTCAGCAACCAGGGCAAGATTCTCTCCGGTGCCGAGATTCATCCGGCGGCGCGTATCGGCCGACGCTTTGTACTGGACCATGGCTACGGCACCGTCATCGGCGAAACCTGCGTGATCGGCAACGACTGCTACATCCTGTGCGGCGTGACCCTGGGAGCCCGCGGCATCGCCAACAATCCGGACGGCAAACGCCACCCGCGCCTGGGCAACAACGTCGAGGTGGGCGCCGGTGCCCGGGTGCTGGGCTACGTGTCGATCGGCGACAACGTATTTATCAGCCCCTCCTGCGTGATCACCCAGGACGTACCGGCAGGCACCAAGGTCAAGGTAGTCAACCAGATCCAGCTGCAAAAAAACGACGAATCGGACCGCAGCAATTACCTCGGTGCCTTTGCCCTGGATGAGCGCTTGCACGTCGTCGGTGAGGTGAGTGCCGGTCATAAGGTTACGGTGCTGGATGCCGACTTTCATCCGCTGCAAGGGTTAATGCTCGAACCCACGGTGAAAGAGCGCCACCACCTGCAATTTCGCCTGCACCGTGTCGATACCGGCGAACAACTGCCGCGCTTGCCGCTGAACCTGAAAGTCTGCGGGCCGGAATTTGAAATCACCCTGCTCTCTCCCCCTGGCTTGAGCGCGATGGTGCGCCATCTCTTGCAAGCCAGCCCACTGATCGTTGGAGGTTGAACATGTCCGTGCATACCATGGAAACCCTGGCGCTGTTCGACAGCGCGCCCTATCAGAACGCGTTCAGCGCCCGGGTTATTGCGGTCAGTGAACAGGGCATCGCCCTGGAGCACACGCTGTTCTACCCCACCGGCGGCGGGCAACCGGGCGATACCGGCCATTTCACCCTACCCGATGGCACGCGGGTCGAGGTGACAGGTACCGTGCGCGATCCGGTGTTGCGCTCGATCATCTGGCATCAGGTGGACCATTGCCCCGAGCAGTTGACGGCGGGCATCCAGGTAGACGCCGGCCTGGATTGGGAGCGGCGCTACCAGCACATGAAAATGCACACCTGCCTGCATTTGTTGTGCTCGCTCATTGACGCGCCCGTGACCGGTTGCAGCATCAGTGCGGATAAAGGCCGACTGGATTTCGACCTGCCGGAAATGACCCTGGACAAAGACGGTCTAACCCGTGACCTCAACGCCCTGATCGAGCAGGCCCACGCGGTGAAGACCCTGTCGATGCCCGCCACCGAATACGCGACCTTGCTACAGATCACCCGCACCCAGGCGGTTGCGCCACCGGTGGTGTCGGGCTCGGTACGGGTGATTGAGATCCCCGGGATCGACATCCAGCCATGCGGCGGCACCCATGTGCTCAACACCGAGGAGATCGGCCGGGTGTTCTGCGAGAAAATCGAAAAGAAGAGCAAGCACAACCGCAGGGTGATACTGCGGTTTGAACAAGCTTGCGCCTGACCCGATAGTTGCCCCAATGGAGGACAAATGTGAGAGGGGGCTTGCTCCCTCCCACATTGGCCGCGTTGTTTTTTAGATCACCAACAGATCCATGAAACGGTTCACAGCCGTCGCCTCAAGCCGTGCCTGATCCTTGCACAACGCAACAATCTCGGCGCTGCGCTGCGCAGTGAACCGCGTCGCCAGGTTGGCTTTGAACTTGTCTTCCAGCAATGGGATACCGTCCACCCGACGGCGGCGATGGCCAATCGGGTATTCCACCGCTACCTGCTCAGTGCAGGTGCCATCCATAAAGAACACCTGCACCGCATTGGCAATAGAACGCTTGTCCGCCTCCAGGTATTCGCGGCTATAACGTGGGTCTTCAACGATGACCATCTTGTCGCGCAGTTCATCAATGATCGGGTGGGCCGCGTGGAAATCATCTTCGTAGTGCTCGGCCACCAGATTGCCGAACACCAAGGGCACGGCCGTCATGTATTGCAGGCAGTGGTCGCGATCGGCAGCGTTGGCCAATTGGCCAACCTTGGAAATAATCCGAATCGCCGACTCATGGGTGGTGATCACGATACGTTCGATTTCATGCAGACGATGCTTGACCTGCGGGTGCAAGGTCACCGCCGCCTCGCAGGCGGTTTGCGCGTGGAATTCTGCCGGGAAACTGATCTTGAACAGCACGTTTTCCATCACGTAGGTGCCGTAGGCCTGAGGCAGGCTGAAGGCGCGCTTGTCTGTGGGCTTGAGCGCCAGGTCCTTATTGGTGTGGCTGAACAACACGTCGTAGAACCCCCACTGCGGCGCGCTCAACACACCGGGAATGCCCATTTCGCCACGCAGGGCGATATCCGCCAGGCGCACACCACGGCTCGATGCATCGCCTGCGGCCCAGGATTTGCGCGAGCCGGCATTCGGTGCATGGCGATAGGTGCGCAACGCCTGCCCATCAACGAAAGCGTGAGACAAGGCCGACAGCAGTTGTTCACGATTGGCGCCCATCAGCTTGGCGGTGACAGCGGTGGAGGCGACTTTGACCAGCAGCACGTGGTCAAGGCCGACGCGGTTGAAGGAGTTTTCCAGGGCGATCACTCCCTGGATTTCGTGGGCCATGATCATCGCTTCCAGCACCGCACGTACGGTGAGCGGCGCCTCGCCATTGGCCACGCGTTTTTGCGAAAGGTGATCGGCCACGGCGAGAATGCCGCCGAGGTTGTCCGAAGGGTGTCCCCATTCAGCGGCGAGCCAGGTGTCGTTGTAGTCGAGCCAACGCACGATGCAACCAATGTCCCAGGCAGCCTTGACCGGGTCGAGGCGAAACGAAGTGCCCGGCACGCGCGCGCCGAACGGCACCACGGTGCCCTCCACTATCGGCCCCAGGTGCTTGGTGCACTCGGGGAACCGCAGCGCCAGCAGGCCACAGCCAAGGGTGTCCATCAGGCAGTTGCGGGCAGTGTCCAATGCATCCCGGGAATCGATGCGGTAGTTGAGGACATAGTCGGCGATGTCCTGCAAAACCTGGTCGTAGCCGGGGCGGTTGTTCTGGTCGACGTTGGCGCTCATGGCAGTTCTCCTAAAAGTTGGGTTGTTCCATCCTCAGGGTCAGGGTTAATCGTTGCGCAGGTCTGATTGCCTGCTTGTATCCGTGTGGGAGGGGGCTTGCTCCCGATGACGGTGGGTCAGTTAATGGATGGGGCGACTGACACCCTGCTATCGGGAGCAAGCCCCCTCCCACATAAAGCTAAAAAGCGTCACCCGGAACGCGGACGAAACCTTCCATCAGCACCCGTGCACTGCGGCTCATGATGGCTTTTTTCACCACCCATTCGCCGTTCACTTGGGTGGCTTCGGCGCCGACGCGCAAGGTGCCGGAGGGGTGCCCGAAACGCACAGCGTTACGCTCGATACCGCCCGCCGCCAGGTTGACCAGGGTGCCGGAAATCGCCGCCGCCGTGCCGATCGCTACCGCCGCCGTGCCCATCATGGCGTGGTGCAGTTTGCCCATGGACAGGGCACGCACCAGCAGATCCACATCGCCGGCCTTGATTGCCTTGCCGCTGGAGGCCACATAATCCGCAGGCTTGGCTACGAACGCGACCTTGGGTGTGTGCTGGCGCTGGGCGGCTTCGTCCAGATGCTTGATCAGGCCCATGCGCAACGCGCCATAAGCCCGTACCGTCTCGAACATGGCCAGGGCCTTGGGGTCGCTGTTGATCGCGCCCTGCAGTTCGGTCCCGGTGTAGCCGAGGTCTTGAGCGTTGATGAAAATGGTCGGAATACCGGCGTTGATCAACGTGGCCTTGAAGGTGCCCACGCCCGGTACTTCCAGGTCGTCGATGAGGTTGCCGGTGGGGAACATCGAACCACCGCCGCCCTCTTCTTCCGCCGCCGGGTCGATGAATTCCAGCTGGACTTCGGCGGCCGGGAAGGTCACACCGTCCAGTTCGAAGTCGCCGGTTTCCTGCACCACGCCGTTGGTGATCGGCACATGGGCGATGATGCTCTTGCCAATATTGGCCTGCCAGATCCGCACTACCGCCACCCCGTTCTCGGGCACGCGGGCCGGGTCAACCAGGCCCGCGCTGATGGCGAACGAACCCACTGCTGCCGACAGGTTGCCGCAGTTGCCACTCCAATCGACAAACGGCTTGTCGATGGAGACCTGGCCGAACAGATAGTCCACGTCGTGATCGGCGCGGGTGCTTTTGGCCAGGATCACGGTTTTGCTGGTACTTGAAGTGGCACCGCCCATGCCGTCGATCTGCTTGTCATAAGGGTCGGGGCTGCCGATGACCCGCAGCAACAAGGCATCGCGGGCCGCCCCCGGCACCTGCGCGACTTCGGGCAGGTCCTTGAGGCTGAAGAACACGCCCTTGCTGGTGCCGCCACGCATGTAGGTGGCGGGGATCTTGATTTGCGCTACGTGTGCCATGGTAGTCCTCTTCAGGCGGTGGCCGCCGATTCCAGGAAATCCTGGGCAAAACGTTGCAACACGCCGCCCGCCTCATAGATCGACACTTCTTCGGCGGTATCCAGGCGGCACGTCACCGGCACCTCGACACGTTCGCCATTCCTGCGGTTGATCACCAGGGTCAGCTGCGCGCGCGGGGTGCGCTCGCCGACCACGTCATAGGTTTCACTGCCGTCGATCTTGAGGGTGTGGCGGTCGGTGCCCCGCAGGAATTCCAGCGGCAACACGCCCATGCCCACCAGGTTGGTGCGGTGAATGCGCTCGAAGCCTTCGGCGGCAATCGCTTCAACACCGGCCAGGCGCACGCCCTTGGCGGCCCAGTCGCGGGACGAGCCCTGGCCGTAGTCGGCACCGGCAATGATGATCAGCGGTTGCTTGCGCTCCATGTAGGTTTCAATCGCTTCCCACATCCGCGTGACCTTGCCTTCCGGCTCGATACGCGCCAGCGAGCCCTGCTTGACCTTGCCGTTTTCCTGCACCATTTCGTTGAACAGTTTCGGGTTGGCGAAGGTGGCGCGCTGCGCCGTCAGATGGTCACCACGGTGGGTCGCGTAGGAGTTGAAGTCGACTTCCGGCAAGCCCATCTTCGCCAGGTATTCCCCGGCGGCACTGCCCGGCATGATCGCATTGGACGGCGACAGGTGGTCGGTGGTGATGTTGTCCGGCAGCACCGCCAGCGGGCGCATACCCTTGAGCGGCCGCGCGCCGGCCAGTGCGCCTTCCCAGTACGGCGGGCGACGGATGTAGGTGCTCTGCGGGCGCCAGTCATACAGCGGGGTGACTTTGGGGCCGGTGTCTTCGTGAATGGCGAACATGGGGATGTACACCGCACGGAACTGCTCGGGCTTGACCGATGCCTTGACCACCGCGTCGATCTCTTCGTCGCTCGGCCAGATATCCTGCAGGCGGATTTCCTTGCCGTCGGCATCCAGGCCGAGCACGTCCTTCTCGATATCGAAACGGATGGTGCCGGCAATCGCATAGGCCACCACCAGCGGCGGCGAAGCCAGGAAGGCTTGCTTGGCGTAAGGGTGAATGCGCCCGTCGAAATTGCGGTTGCCCGACAACACGGCGGTGGCGTACAGGTCACGGTCGATGATTTCCTGCTGGATCACCGGGTCGAGCGCGCCGGACATGCCGTTGCAGGTGGTGCAGGCAAAGGCCACTACGCCGAAACCGAGTTTTTCCAGCTCATGGCCCAGACCGGCCTCTTCCAGGTACATGGCCACGGTTTTCGAGCCCGGCGCCAGCGACGACTTGACCCACGGCTTGCGGACCAAGCCAAGCTTGTTGGCGTTACGTGCCAGAAGCCCCGCGGCGATGACGTTGCGCGGGTTACTGGTGTTGGTGCAACTGGTGATGGCCGCAATGATCACCGCGCCGTCGGGCATTTGCCCTGGCACTTCGTCCCACTGGCCGCTGATGCCTTTGGACGCCAGGTCGCGGGTGGCAACACGGGCGTGGGGGTTGCTGGGGCCGGCCATGTTGCGCACGACGCTGGACAGGTCGAAGGTCAGGCCACGCTCGTACTGAGCCCCTTTGAGGTCATCGGCCCACAGACCGGTGTGGCGTGCGTACTGTTCGACCAGGGCGACTTGCTCGTCTTCTCGGCCAGTGAGTTTGAGGTAGGCGATGGTCTGCTGGTCAATATAGAACATCGCTGCGGTGGCGCCGTATTCAGGAGCCATGTTGGAGATGGTCGCACGGTCGCCCAGGGTCAGTGCACTGGCCCCTTCGCCGAAGAACTCCAGCCAGGCGCCGACCACTTTCTGCTGGCGCAGGAACTCGGTGAGTGCCAGCACCATATCGGTGGCGGTGATGCCCGGTTGCAGCTTGCCGGTCAGTTCCACGCCGACGCTTTCCGGCAGGCGCATCCACGACGCACGGCCGAGCATCACGCTCTCGGCCTCCAGGCCGCCGACGCCAATGGCGATCACGCCCAGGGCATCGACGTGGGGAGTGTGACTGTCAGTACCGACGCAGGTATCCGGGAAGGCTACGCCGTCACGGACCTGAATCACCGGCGACATTTTCTCCAGGTTGATCTGGTGCATGATGCCGTTGCCCGGCGGGATGACATCGACGTTCTTGAAGGCTTTTTTGGTCCACTCGATAAAGTGGAAGCGGTCTTCATTGCGACGGTCTTCAATGGCACGGTTTTTCTCGAACGCCTGCGGGTCAAAGCCGCCAGCCTCGACAGCCAGGGAGTGGTCGACGATCAGTTGGGTCGGCACCACCGGGTTGACCTGCGCCGGATCGCCGCCTTGCAGGGCGATGGCATCGCGCAGACCGGCAAGGTCCACCAGGGCGGTCTGGCCGAGGATGTCATGGCACACCACGCGCGCCGGGAACCAGGGGAAATCGAGATCGCGTTTGCGCTCGATCAGTTGGCTCAGGGATGCGTTGAGGGTGGCCGGGTCGCAACGGCGCACCAGGTTTTCGGCGAGCACGCGCGAGGTGTAAGGCAAGGTGGCGTAGGCGCCGGGGGTGATTGCTTCGACAGCCGCACGGGCGTCGAAGAAATCCAGGCGACTGCCGGGGAGCGGTTTGCGAAATTCAGTGTTCATCGTCAGGACTCGGTCACGGTAAGTTCGAAAGGTGAACTGTCGACACTGGCTTTGTTTCCTGTGGGAGCTGGCTTGCCTGCGATTGCATCACTGCGGTGTGACAGGTACACCAAGGTGATGCCATCGCAGGCAAGCCAGCTCCCACAAAAAAGCACATTAGCCAGCGAACACAGCCCATCCCATTCAGCGACGTTCGATTGGCACGAACTTGCGCTGCTCAACGCCGATGTACTCGGCGCTTGGACGGATGATGCGGTTGTTGGCGCGCTGTTCGAACACGTGCGCAGCCCAGCCAGTCAGGCGTGAACAGACGAAGATCGGTGTGAACAGCTTGGTCGGGATGCCCATGAAGTGGTACGCCGAGGCATGGTAGAAGTCGGCGTTGGGGAACAGCTTCTTCTGTTCCCACATGGTCTTGTCGATGGCTTCAGACACCGGGAACAACACCGTGTCGCCCACTTCATCAGCGAGTTTTTTCGACCAACCCTTGATCACTTCATTACGCGGGTCGCTGTCTTTATAGATCGCGTGGCCGAAGCCCATGATCTTGTCCTTGCGCGCCAACATGCCCAGGGTGCCTTCGACCGCTTCTTCGGCCGAGGAAAAGCGCTCGATCATTTCCATCGCCGCTTCGTTGGCCCCGCCGTGCAACGGGCCGCGCAGGGAACCGATGGCGGCGGTGACGCAGGAATACAGGTCGGACAGGGTCGAGGCGCATACCCGGGCAGTGAAGGTCGAGGCGTTGAATTCGTGCTCGGCGTAGAGAATCAGCGACACATTCATGACTTTGACGTGCAGCTCGCTGGGTTTCTTGCCGTGCAGCAGGTGCAGGAAGTGGCCGCCGATGCTCGGCTCGTCGGTCACGCAGTCGATGCGCTTGCCGTCGTGGCTGAAGCGGTACCAGTAGCACATGATCGCCGGGAATGCGGCAAGCAGGCGGTCGGTGACATCGCGCTGTACGCTGAAATCTTTTTCCGGCTCGATATTGCCCAAAAACGAGCAACCGGTGCGCATCACGTCCATCGGGTGGGCGTCGGCGGGGATGCGTTCGAGCACTTCTTTCAATGCCTGGGGCAAGTCACGCAGTTTGCTCAGCTTGGCGCTGTAGGCGGCCAGTTCGGTCTTGGTCGGCAACTCGCCGTACAGCAACAGGTAGGCGACTTCTTCAAACTGCGCATCGGCGGCCAGTTCACGCACGTCGTAGCCACGATAGGTCAAGCCTGCACCGGCCTGGCCCACGGTCGACAGTGCGGTCTGCCCGGCAACCTGGCCACGCAGGCCGGCGCCACTCAATACTTTTGCTTCAGCCATGTTCGTTCTCCAATCTTGAATTTATTAGGGAGGCGCACCGCATTATTTTTTCGCGGCAAACAGCGCGTCGAGCTTCTGCTCGAAGGTGTGGTAGTCGATGCGATCGTAGAGCTCCATGCGCGTTTGCATGGTGTCGATCACGTTCTGTTGGGTGCCGTCGCGACGGATCGCGGTGTAGACGTTCTCGGCAGCCTTGTTCATGGCACGGAAGGCCGAGAGCGGGTACAGCACAATGGAAACATCCGCAGATTTCAACTGTTCGGTGGTGTACAGCGGCGTCGCGCCGAACTCGGTAATGTTAGCCAGGATCGGCGCCTTTACGCGGGAAGCGAACAGCTTGTACATCTCGAGCTCGGTGATGGCTTCCGGGAAGACCATGTCGGCACCGGCTTCGATACACGCGGCGGCACGTTCAAGGGCAGACTCCAGGCCCTCGACCGCCAGGGCGTCGGTGCGCGCCATGATCACGAAGCTGTCATCGGTACGCGCATCCACGGCAGCCTTGATGCGGTCGACCATTTCCTGCTGCGACACGATCTCTTTATTGGGGCGATGCCCGCAGCGCTTGGCGCCGACCTGGTCTTCGATATGGATGGCGGCGGCGCCGAACTTGATCATCGACTTGACGGTGCGCGCCACGTTGAATGCCGAGGAGCCGAAACCAGTGTCCACGTCCACCAGCAGCGGCAGGTCGCAGACGTCGGTAATGCGGCGCACGTCGGTGAGTACGTCATCCAGGCCGGTAATACCCAGGTCCGGCACGCCGAGCGAGCCGGCGGCAACCCCGCCACCCGACAGGTAAATAGCCTTGAAGCCGGCGCGCTTGGCCAACAACGCGTGGTTGGCATTGATTGCACCAACAACTTGCAAAGGCTGTTCGCTGGCGACTGCGTCACGGAAACGCTGGCCGGGAGTGCTGTTGTTATTACTCATGACTCACCTCGTGATGAAGGAGCGCCGTCCGGGAAGTGACGGGCGATGTTGCGTTTAGAGGCGCCGATATGCCGGCGCATCAACAGTTCGGCCAGTTCACCATCGCGATCGGCAATCGCGTCGAGAATGCGGTGGTGTTCGGCAAAGGCCTGGCGTGGACGATTGGGGGTGGCGGAAAACTGGATGCGGTACATGCGCACCAGTTGGTACAGCTCGCCGCAGAGCATTTGGGTCAGGGTGCGGTTACCGGCGCCCTGGATAATCCGATAATGAAAGTCGAAGTCGCCTTCCTGCTGGTAATAGCCGACACCGGCCTGGAACGCGGCATCGCGCTCATGGGTGTGCAATACCTGGCGCAGCTCTTCGATTTCCGCGTCGGTCATGCGCTCGGCGGCGAGGCGGCAGGCCATGCCTTCCAGGGACTCGCGGATCTCATAGAGTTCAATCAGCTCGGCGTGGCTCAACGACACAACCCGTGCGCCAACGTGAGGCACGCGCACCAGCAGGCGCTGGCCTTCCAGGCGGTGGATCGCCTCGCGCAGCGGGCCGCGGCTGATGCCGTAGGTACGCGCCAGTTCCGGCTCGGAAATCTTGCTGCCGGGGGCAATTTCACCTTTGACGATGGCGGCTTGGATACGCCGGAAGACGTTCTCGGACATGGTTTGGGAATCGTCTGACGCCGCTATCGGAATTTCCGCCTGATCCAGCATATTGTCGACACCTTTAAAAGCAATGCCGCAAAAACTAGCTAATTACCCCTTAACAGTCAAAGAATAAATACACATTGTCGACAATCGTCTAATACGCCTGAATAACCCATCCAAGGCATGGCCGCCTGCCAGCGCTGGCGCCAAAAAAGCATCATGTTAGAATGCCCGGCGTATTTGCCTGACATCCCTGGATGAAACGGCGCACGAGGGAGTTTGCGCAGCAATGCCAGTCGCCTTGAATTGAACATCGCACGGCACCGCCTCAGGATTTATGAGACTCAAGCCCTTCCCCCTGTTTATTTGCCTACTGTTGCTGCCCAGCCTTGGCTTCGCCGCCGAGAAAACGGTGTATGGCCTCAATGAATACGCCAAGCTGGACGGTATCGACCTGGAAGTCGCGGCCAAGCTCGACACCGGCGCCAAGACCGCCTCGTTGAGCGCCCGCGATATAAAGCGCTTCAAGCGCAACGGCGAAACCTGGGTACGCTTCTACCTGGCCATCGACACCGCCCACTCCCACCCCATCGAACTGCCCCTGGCCCGCGTCAGCAAGATCAAGCGCCGCGCCGGCGACTACGACCCCGATGAGGACAAGAACTACACCGCCCGTCCGGTGGTTGCCCTGGATATCTGCATGGGCACTGCTTTACGCAGCATCGAAGTGAACTTGACTGACCGCAGCAGCTTCCAATACCCGCTGCTGATCGGCTCCGAAGCGCTGAAACGCTTTGATGCGCTGGTCGACCCCAGTCTTAAATATGCAGCAGGCAAACCCGCCTGCGTCGCCGACGCTCATACCGCCGAGTAAACCGAATGCGCTCTCTGACCCTGCACCTGAAAATCCTGATCACCTTCCTGGTGGTGCTCGGCATTTCGGTCACCGCCTATCAGATTTTCGTGCTGGGGATCCCCGTGACCGAGGATGCCACCGACGACTTGTGGAACATCGACGCCAAGGTCGAGTTCGTCGCCAACCCCAAGGACCCGGTCAAGATCCAGATGTTCGTGCCGCCTCTGAGCCGCGACTTCGTCAGCCTTAATGAAAGCTTTATCTCCAACAACTATGGAGTCAGCGTCAACCGCATCGACGGCAACCGCAAGGTCACCTGGTCAGCGCGCCGGGCCAAGGGTAACCAGACCCTGTATTACCGATTGGTGCTGACCAAGCGTTACAGCGGCGAAAAGATCAAGATCAAGGGCCCGACCTTCCGCGACAGCATCGCCGTGGAAGGCCCGGAAAAAATCGCCGCCGAAGCCTTGCTGGCGCCGATCCGCCAGCACTCGGCCGACGTCGAGACCTTTATCAGCGAAGCCATCAAGCGCACCAACAACCTCAACGACGACAATGTGAAGCTGCTGCTGGCCGGCGACCCGTCGACGCCGCACAAGGCCAGGATCGTCGAGCTGCTGCTGTCCATTGCCCATGTGCCGGTGGAGAAAGTCCACACCATCCGCCTGGTAGCCGACCAGCCGCAAACCCCGGAGCTGTGGCTGCGCAGCTTCAACGGCAACGACTGGCTGTACTTCAACCCGGAGACCGGTGAACAGGGCCTGCCCGCCGACCGCCTGCTGTGGTGGACCGGCGATGAAAACCTGATCACGGTCGATGGCGGCAAGAAGGCCATGGTGACCTTCAGCCTCAACAACAGCGAAATGAACGCGATTCGCCTGGCCAAGCTGACCGACGAAAACACCGACGCCAACTTCCTCGAATACTCTCTGTACGGCCTGCCGCTGCAAACCCAGCAGACCTTCATGATCATGGTGATGATCCCGATTGGCGTGCTGGTGATTCTGATCCTGCGCAACCTGATCGGCCTGCAGACCCTGGGCACCTTCACTCCGGTGCTGATCGCCCTGGCGTTCCGCGAGACGCAATTGGGCTTCGGCATTGTGCTGTTCACGATTATCACGGCACTGGGGCTGTCACTCAGGTCGTATCTGGAACATTTGAAACTGCAGATGCTGCCGAGGCTGTCGGTGGTGCTGACCTTCGTGGTGGTGCTGATCGCCGCCATCAGCCTGTTCAGCCATAAGCTGGGGCTGGAGCGTGGCTTGTCGGTGGCGCTGTTCCCGATGGTGATCCTGACCATGACCATCGAACGCCTGTCGATTACCTGGGAAGAGCGCGGCGCCAACCATGCACTGAAAGTGGCGATTGGTACCCTGTTCGCCGCCTCGTTGGCCCACCTCATCATGAGCGTTCCGGAGCTGGTTTACTTCGTGTTCACCTTCCCGGCGATCCTGCTGATTCTGGTGGGCTTCATGCTGGCCATGGGTCGTTATCGCGGCTATCGCCTCACCGAGCTGGTGCGTTTCAAGGCATTCCTGAAGGCTGACTCCTGATGTTTGGCTTCTGGAAAACCTGGAAGGCCCTGGAAGCGCGCGGGATCATGGGCATCAATCGGCGTAACGCCGACTACGTGCTCAAGTACAACAAACGCAGCCTGTACCCGATTGTGGATGACAAGATCATCACCAAGGAACGGGCGCTGGCCGCCGGTATCCATGTGCCGGAAATGTACGGGGTGATCTCCACCGAGAAGGAAATCGACAAGCTCGACGAGATCATCGGTGGGCGCAGCGACTTCGTGATCAAGCCCGCCCAGGGTGCCGGCGGCGACGGCATCCTGGTAGTGGCCGACCGGTTTGAAGGACGCTATCGCACGGTGTCCGGCAAGATCATCAGCCATGAAGAGATCGAGCACCAGATTTCCAGCATCCTCACCGGCCTGTATTCACTGGGTGGCCACCGCGACCGGGCGCTGATAGAGTACCGTGTGGTGCCCGACCAGATCTTCAAAAGCATCAGCTACGAGGGTGTGCCGGATATTCGCATTATCGTACTGATGGGCTACCCGGTGATGGCCATGCTGCGCTTGCCGACCCGCCAGTCCGGCGGCAAGGCCAACCTGCACCAGGGCGCGATCGGCGTGGGCGTCGACCTTGCCACTGGCCTGACCCTGCGCGGTACCTGGCTGAACAACATCATCACCAAGCACCCTGACACCACCAATGCGGTCGATGGTGTGCAACTGCCCAACTGGGACGGTTTCATGCAGCTTGCGGCCGGCTGCTATGAGCTGTGCGGGCTGGGCTATATCGGCGTGGATATGGTACTGGACCAGGAAAAAGGCCCGCTGATCCTTGAGTTGAACGCACGGCCTGGGCTGAACATCCAGATTGCCAACGACTGCGGCCTGACTTTGCGCACCCATGCGGTGGAAGCGCGATTGGAAGAACTCAAAGCTGCCGGCGTGACGGAAACCCCGCAAGAGCGGGTGAAGTTCGTGCAGGAGATGTTTGGGCATATACCGCCCGTGGAAGGCTGATCCGGTCTTCAAACTGTCTATCCCCTACATCCCCTCTAGGAGCAAATCCTACAGGGGACTACAATCCCCCTCCCCCGCGCCATTGGCTGATCCAACCCCGCATGTTGACCTGCTCCGTACACCCATTGCCCTACCGGGCCAACCCCGCCGAGTATTTTGCGGCGATTCGCCATGCTCCAGGCGCGGTACTGCTCGACAGCGGCCGGCCGACGGCTGATCGCGGCCGGTATGACCTGCTCAGTGCCTGGCCCGAAGCGACATTGACGGTAGAGCCGGACGAAAGCGGCGGTGATTTCCTGCAACACTTGCGGAAAAACCTCGCGCGATTGGGTGAAGCCGCAATCCCCGCCGATTTACAGTTGCCGTTCGCCGGAGGCTTGATCGGCTACCTGAGCTACGACTTCGGCCGGCACCTTGAGAACATGCCGCACCTGGCAGTGGATGACCTGCACCTGCCAGACGCGCGCTTCGGGCTGTACGCCTGGGCGCTGATCAGCGACCACCAGGCCCGGAGCAGCCAACTGGTGTTTCATCCCACGCTGGCCGATAGCGAACGACAACGGTTGATCGCGCTGTTCAGCCACGGGACTGTCGACACCTCTGCGACGTTCAAACTCCAGGGCCCGATGGCACCCGACCTCACCGCAGAGGCCTACCGCCAAGCCATCGCGCGTATCCAGGATTACATCCAGGCCGGCGACTGCTATCAGGTCAACTTTGCCCAGCGCTTTCGCGCACCCTGCATGGGGGATCCCTGGGCAGCCTATTGCGCCCTGCGAGAAGCCTGCCCCACGCCGTTTTCCGGGTTCCAGAGCTTGCCCGATGACGGTGCGGTACTGAGCCTGTCACCGGAACGCTTTGTGCGCATCAGCGAACGCCAGGTCGAGACCCGCCCGATCAAGGGCACCCGCCCTCGCGGCGTAACACCTGCAGAAGACGCCGCCAACGCCGCCGAATTGCTCGCCAGCCCCAAGGATCGCGCAGAAAACCTGATGATCGTCGACCTGCTGCGCAACGATCTCGGTCGCAATTGCCGCATAGGCTCGGTGAAAGTGCCGGAACTGTTCAGCCTGGAAAGCTACCCCAACGTGCACCACCTGGTGAGCAGTGTCACCGGTGTACTGGCCGACGACAAAGACGCCCTCGACCTGATCGCCGGCAGCTTCCCCGGCGGCTCCATCACCGGCGCGCCGAAGATCCGCGCGATGCAGATCATCGACGAGCTTGAGCCCACCCGCCGCGGGCTGTACTGCGGCTCGCTGGTGTACCTGGACGTGCGCGGCGAGATGGACAGCTCCATCGCCATCCGCAGTTTGCTGGTCAAGGACGGGCAGGTGTGTTGCTGGGGTGGCGGTGGGATTGTGGCGGATTCGCAGTGGCAGGCGGAGTATCAGGAGTCGCTGACGAAGGTGCGGGTGTTGTTACAGACTTTGGAAAGTTTGTAGGGGCTGTACCGGCCCTATCGGGGGCAAGCCCCCTCCCACCTTCGACCGCGCCGCGATCAAAGGTGGGAGCTGGCTTGCCTGCGATGGGGCAATCAGTCGCGCCGCATAACTTACAGGCTCAACTGCCGATTCGACGCCTTGATAAACTCTTTCTTCAAGTCTTCAAAGGTGTGCACCGCCGGGAACTGCGGGAATTCGCGAATCACATTCTCCGGCGCATGGAACAGGATCCCACGATCAGCTTCACCCAGCATGGTGGTGTCGTTGTACGAGTCACCGGCAGCGATCACGCGGTAGTAGAGGCTTTTGAACGCCAATACCGACTGGCGCTTGGGGTCTTTCTGGCGCAACTGGTAGCTCACCACCCGATCATTTTCATCAGTGATCAACCGGTGGCACAGCAAGGTCGGGAAACCCAGCTGGCGCATCAGCGGTTGGGAGAATTCGTAGAAGGTGTCGGACAGGATGACCACCTGGAAGCGTTCGCGCAGCCAGTTGACGAACTCGACGGCCCCGTCCAACGGTTTGAGCGTAGCAATCACCGCCTGGATATCGGCCAGTTTGAGCCCGTGTTCGTCGAGAATGCGCAGGCGCTGCTGCATCAGCACGTCATAATCGGGAATGTCGCGGGTGGTGGCGCGCAGGGATTCAATACCGGTTTTTTCGGCGAAGGCGATCCAGATTTCCGGAACCAGCACCCCTTCCAGGTCAAGACAGGCAATTTCCACAAGACACTCCATTGGATTTATTAGTTGAGCGGGCAAAAGGACTGCCGAACTCTAGCGACTCAAGCACGCCGCCGCAACGCACGGCAGATTTTGATACCATCGCCGCCTATAGAGCGCTCAGCGCCACTGACCTGTAGGAACCGTCCTGATGAACCAAGCCTTCGACGTCGCTGAACTCGCCGCGACTTATGCCAACAAGTCTGCCCAGGATATTCTCAAGCTGGCGTTCAGCCAGTTCGGCGATGACCTGTGGATTTCCTTCAGCGGTGCCGAGGATGTGGTGCTGGTGGACATGGCCTGGAAGCTGAACAAGAACGTCAAGGTATTCAGCCTTGACACTGGCCGTCTGCACCCGGAAACCTACCGGTTTATCGAGCAGGTCCGTGAGTTCTACAAGATCGATATCGAACTGATCTCGCCGGACCAGAGCAAGCTGGAACCCTTCGTCAAGGAAAAGGGCCTGTTCAGCTTCTATAAGGACGGCCATGGCGAATGCTGCGGCATCCGCAAGATCGAACCGCTGCGCCGCAAGCTCGCCGGTGTGAGTGCCTGGGCCACCGGCCAGCGCCGCGACCAGAGCCCCGGCACCCGCAGCCAGGTGGCTGCGCTGGAAATCGACACGGCTTTCTCCACCCCGGAACGTACCCTGTACAAGTTCAACCCGCTGGCGCAGATGACCAGCGAAGAGGTGTGGGGTTATATCCGCATGTTGGAGTTGCCTTACAACAGCCTGCATGAGCGCGGCTTTATCAGCATCGGCTGCGAGCCCTGCACCCGCCCGGTATTGCCTAACCAGCATGAGCGCGAAGGCCGCTGGTGGTGGGAAGAAGCCACGCAGAAGGAATGCGGGCTGCATGCGGGGAATATCATCAGCAAGGCCTGAGGCCAGAAAGTTGATGCGGTAAAAAATGTGGGAGGGGGCTTGTTTTGTGTATAGCTTAAAAATGTACACAACTATGTAACTATCGGTGCCATTTTTGTGTGCAGCTTAAGCTTCAGCGCACCAAAACGTAACATCCCTCTTTGTTGATTTACTCGTATACGAATTTCGCCATTCCCGATTAAAAAATAAATACCTGTTCAAGCGGTCAACTTATATTGCTTGTAATTCAGCAATTTATTTAACACTCCTATAAAAACGAAATTAACACTGCTTTTCATATATTGAAAACTGGCACGCATGTGGCTTAGTGAAAAGTACGCTTTGTATACAATCAATACAAAACCTACATACACTTTGCCATCCGCCGCTTTGCTGCCGATGCGCTGGAGCCTGCCGGAATGCGTACAAGTCTTTCGAGCAATATCGCGCTGGATCTGCCCTCCTCCACCCTCCACCCCGAGGCTGCAAGCCCCGGCCCACTGGTCCTCAGCCCGCGCCTGCACAACAAGGACCTGGCCCCCACCAAAATCGAGGGCCGACGCTGGGGGCGCTATAGCATCTTTGCGCTGTGGACCAATGACGTGCACAACATCGCCAACTATTCGTTTGCCATCGGCTTATATGCATTGGGCTTGGGCGGCTGGCAAATATTGCTGTCCCTGGGGATCGGCGCGGCGCTGGTGTACTTCTTCATGAACTTGTCGGGGTACATGGGACAGAAGACCGGTGTGCCGTTTCCCGTGATCAGCCGCATCAGTTTCGGTATCCATGGGGCGCAGATTCCAGCATTGATCCGGGCGGTGATTGCGATTGCCTGGTTTGGTATCCAGACGTACCTGGCATCGGTGGTTTTCCGCGTATTGCTGACGGCGATTCATCCGGGTTTTGCCGATTATGACCACAACTCGATCCTGGGCCTGTCGAGCCTGGGCTGGGCATGTTTTGTCGCGATCTGGCTGGTGCAGTTGGTGATCCTCGCCTATGGCATGGAAATGGTACGCCGCTATGAGGGCTTCGCCGGGCCGGTGATTTTGCTCACGGTGGCTGCGTTGGCCGGCTGGATGTACTTCCAGGCGGGCGGACATATCGCCTGGTCGATCCGTGAACCGCTGAGCGGCGGCGAGATGTGGCGCAATATCTTTGCCGGTGGCGCGCTGTGGCTGGCGATCTACGGCACCTTGATCCTCAACTTTTGCGACTTCGCCCGCTCTTCGCCCTGCCGCAGGACCATCCAGGTCGGCAATTTCTGGGGCCTGCCGGTGAATATCCTGGTGTTTGCCGCCATTACCGTGCTGCTGTGCGGCGGCCAGTTCCAGCTCAATGGCCGAGTGATCGAGAGCCCGACCGAAATCATCGCGGCAATCCCCAATACCTTCTTCCTGGTGCTCGGTTGCCTGGCCTTCCTGATCGTTACCGTGGCGGTGAACATCATGGCCAACTTCGTCGCCCCGGCCTTTGTGCTGAGCAACCTGGCGCCCAAGTACCTGAACTTTCGCCGCGCCGGGTTGATCAGCGCCTTCGTGGCGGTGCTGATACTGCCGTGGAATCTCTACAACAGCCCGCTGGTGATTGTGTACTTCCTTTCTGGCCTGGGCGCGCTGCTGGGGCCGTTGTACGGGGTGATCATGGTCGATTACTGGCTGATCCGTAAAAGCCGGGTGGACGTGCCGCAGCTGTATAGCGAAGACCCCAATGGCGTTTATTACTACAGCCGGGGGGTGAATATGCGCGCCGTGGCGGCGTTTATTCCTGCCGCAGTGATCGCGATCCTGCTGGCGCTGTTGCCAGGGTTTGCCAGCGTTTCACCGTTTTCCTGGCTGTTCGGCGCCGGCATCGCAGGGTTGCTGTACATGCTGATCGCCAAGCGTCAGCCGGTTTACGCCGATGTCAGCGGCGAAAGCATTGCCGTCGATAACGTCAGTCATTGAATAGGGACATTTCATGCGCATCCTCGTCGTCAACGTCAACACCACTGAATCGATCACCGACACCATCGCTCAGCAAGCGCGGGCCGTGGCGTCACCGGGCACCGAGATAGTCGGCCTCACGCCCTACTTCGGCGCCGAGTCAGTGGAGGGCAATTTTGAAAGTTACCTGGCGGCCATCGCCGTCATGGACCGGGTCATGGCCTACGACCAGCCGTTTGATGCGGTGATCCAGGCCGGCTATGGCGAGCATGGCCGTGAAGGCTTGCAGGAATTACTCAATGTGCCGGTGGTTGATATCACCGAAGCGGCGGCCAGCACCGCGATGTTCCTGGGGCATGCCTACTCGGTGGTCACAACCCTGGACCGCACCGTGCCACTGATTGAAGACCGACTGAAACTCGCCGGCCTGTACCAGCGCTGTGCTTCGGTGCGCGCCAGCGGCATGGCGGTGCTGGAACTGGAAGCAGACCCGCTGGCCGCTATGGAGGCCATTGTGCAGCAGGCGGAACTGGCGATTCACGACGACAAGGCCGAAGTGATCTGCCTGGGCTGCGGCGGCATGGCCGGGCTGGATGAGCAGATTCGCAAACGCACCGGAGTGCCGGTGGTGGACGGGGTGACGGCGGCGGTGATGGTTGCCGAATCGTTGGTGAGGTTGGGGTTGTCGACATCCAAAGTCAGGACGTATGCGCAGCCAAGACCCAAGAAGATCATTGGTTGGCCCGGCAAGTTCGGCCACTGAAGATCAAATGTGGGAGGGGGCTTGCTCCCGATAGCGGTGTATCAGCCAGCTTATCTATAGCTGGCTGATACACCGCTATCGGGAGCAAGCCCCCTCCCACATTTTGATCACAAGGTTTTAGATTGCGCTGAATCTTTGGCCTAACTGCTGCTCGGCAAACTGCTCGATGATGAAATCCACAAACGCCCGAGTCTTGCCTGGCAGCAGTTTATGTTCGGCGTAGTAGATGCAAATATTGCCGTCGTTCACATACCAATCCGGCAATACCCGCAGCAACTTGCCGCTCGCCAGCCAGGGTACGGCAAACGGCATGCTCACCAGTGCAATGCCCAGGCCCTGTTCGGCGCAGATGCAGGCGGCCTGCGAGTCGCTCATGGTCATGCGCGGCTTGAGACTCAGCGGGCCGTGCTCGCCATTGCGATGAGTCAGTTGCCAGGAGCGCACTCGCCCGGTTTGCGGTGAGCGAATCAGGATGCCGTCGCAGTGCTCCAGGTCTTCTGGCTGCAACACCGCTGGGCGTGCCGCCAAATAGTCAGGCGATGCCACCAACACGCGGTGAGCCGGCGTCAGCTTGCGTGCCACGACGCCTTGGGGCAGCTCAAAGCCGCCGCCAAGGGCCGCGTCGAAGCCCTGGCCAATCAGATCGACCTGGCGATTGTCGAAATGCCAATCCGGGCTGATATCGGGGTAGCGTTTCAGAAACTCCCCCAGCAGCGGCACGATATACATACAGCCGACCACCGTGCCCATGCTGACCTTGAGCGTGCCCACCGGTCGCCCTTCGGCGCTGGCCAGGTTGGCCACGGCATTCTGGATAGTGGTGAGGCTGGCGCTGACCTCTTCCAGAAATAACTTGCCGGCTTCAGTCAACGTAAGCCGCCGAGTGCTGCGCTGAAACAGCCGCACACCCAGGCGCGCTTCCAGTTTGGCGACACTTTTGCCTACGGCTGCGGGCGTCAGGCTCAAGTGCCGGGCCGCCTCGGCAAAGCTGCCACCCTCGGCGCTGCGCACGAAGCATTCGATACTGCCAAAGCTCTCCATATCGGCCACTCTAAACTTTTGGTTTACACAGACTATAGCAATCACGGTCTACCGGCGTGCCGGAGGCAGGTCGATACTCAGCCCATCAACTACTTGGAGATCGACATGACCACACAAAACCTCACCGGCAAAGTCGCCCTGATTCAAGGCGGTTCCCGCGGCATCGGCGCCGCCATCGTCAAGCGCCTCGCCGCGCAGGGTGCTGCTGTCGCCTTTACCTACGTCAGTTCGGCCGCCAAGGCCCAGGCGTTGCAGCACGACGTGATCAGCGAAGGCGGCAAAGCCCTGGCGATTCAAGCCGACAGCGCCGATGCCACGGCAATTCGCAATGCCGTCAACGCCACGGTCGATGCGTTTGGGCGCCTGGATATCCTGGTGAACAACGCAGGCGTGCTGGCCATCGCGCCGCTGGAAGACTTCAAGCTGGAGGACTTCGACCAGACCCTGGCAATCAACGTGCGCAGCGTATTTATCGCCACCCAGGAAGCCGCCAGGCACATGGGCGAAGGTGGCCGCGTGATCAATATCGGCAGCACCAACGCCGAGCGTATGCCATTTGGCGGTGGCGGGCCTTATGCAATGAGCAAGGCGGCGCTGGTAGGGTTGACCAAGGGTTTGGCGCGGGATCTGGGGCCCCGGGGTATCACCATCAACAACGTGCAGCCCGGGCCGGTGGATACCGATATGAACCCGGCGAACAGTGAGTTTGCCGAAAGCTTGATCGGGTTGATGGCGGTGGGCAGGTATGGGCACGTGGAGGAGATTGCCAGCTTTGTGGCGTATCTGGCCGGGCCGGAAGCCGGGTATATCACGGGCGCCAGCCTGACCATCGATGGTGGTTTCAGCGCATAACCCAATGTGGGAGGGGGCTTGCTCCCTCCCACATTTTGCCCTGTGTTGGGTCAGGACATAGGTGGCAAACCATAGGCCGCCAGATCAAAATCCGCGAGCTTGCGGATAATCTGGTCGGCATGTTGGTACTTGCTGTCCGCCATGGCCTCATCGGGCACGGCGATGGCGGTCATGTTGGCAGCCTTCGCCGCAGTCACGCCGAACGGCGAATCTTCGAACACCAGGCAATCCTCAGGCGCCACACCCAGACGGCGCGCAGCCGTGAGGAAGATATCCGGCGCCGGCTTGGCCGCACCGACTTCCGGGTCGTCGGCAGTGACGATGGTGTCGAACAGGCCAAACCATTCGCGGTGCAAGGTGGTCTTGTGGCCAAACGAGTTACGCGATGAACTGGTGCCCACCGCAATCGGAATATTGTGCGCCTTCAGATGCCGCACCAACGCCTCGGCGCCCGGCATACCCAGGGCCTTGGGAAAGCGCTCGCTCATCAGCGGTTCGCGAATTTCCAGAAACTCGGCGGGCGTGATCGGTAACTCCAGCGCCTTGACCACGTAATCGGCCAGATCCTGAGCGCCTCGCCCGATGATGTGCTGCTTGATCCCCCAGTCATAGGTACGGCCATAGCGCTCGGCGATGATCTGCGTGACTTCGGTGTAGATGCCTTCGGTATCCAGCAACAACCCGTCCATATCGAAAATCACGGCTTTGATCGGGACAGCGGTACGCGGTGCATTCATCACGACACAACCTTGGGGCAAGGACTAAATGGATTCAGCACAATAACGGCCACCCTTGCCGGCGAGCAACCCTTTAGACTGTTTGCCCCTCCATTCGAAGTGCCCACAATGCTCTACCGACTCGTCGCCGACGGCCTCGTGCTGTTTCACCTGACCTTTATCCTGTTCGTACTGTTCGGTGGCCTGCTCGCCCTGAAATGGCCCAGGGTAATGTGGCTGCACTTGCCCGCCGTGGCCTGGGGGATCGCGGTAGAGGTGCTGCACCTGCCCTGCCCGCTCACCCGCTGGGAAAACCTGTTTCGTCACCTGGCCGGGCAGGACGGTTATGGCGGCGGGTTTATCGAGCACTACATCCTGACGCTGATCTACCCCGCCGGGCTGACGGCGAATATTCAACTGCTGCTGGGGGCGGTGGTGATATTGATCAACGCCGTGGTGTATGGACGGTTGATCCGGAGTTTGCTGGCACGCAGAAGCGCATAACCTTCAGACCCGAGCTTGATCGCCTGGGCGCACGCACAAGCCTGAACATGAAACCTGGGCAGATTGTTTTCAATCTGCCAACCGAGCGCTTAAAGTGTCGCCCCCTCGGGAATTGAATCTTGAGGTTGAGTCCATGGAGTTTCAAGTGAAATACGTCATTAAAGCAGTTGCAGCAGCCGTTCTTGGTTTCACCCTGGCAGGTTGCACCGGCACCGCCATGAAAACCCAGCAATACGACGCCAGCCAATACACCGTCCTCGGCCACAGCGAAGCCAGCGCCACCGGCATCATGCTGCTGGGCGTCATCCCGATCGGCCAGAACAACCGCTTCGTGCGCGCTCAGGATGCAGCCATCAAAGCCAAAGGCGGCGACGCGCTGATCAACACCCAAGTGCAAGAAAAGTGGTTCTGGGCCTGGGTATTGAACGGCTACACCACCAAGATTTCCGGTGATGTGATCAAGCTGAAAACCGCGCAATAAAGTATGAAACTGCCAGGGCGCTGACCCCGGCAAGCGACGTATCATGGGCCTGACCTTCGAGGATGGCCCATGAAACTCAGCATCATTTACGCCCTCGTAGCCGCCGCCCTGTTTGGCGCCAGCACTCCGCTCGCCAAAAGCCTTGGCCTGGGCCTCTCGCCTATATTGCTTGCCGGCCTGCTTTACCTGGGCAGCGGCATTGGCCTTGCCGGCGTACGTCTGATCCGTGATCGCGGCTGGAAACCCACCGGGTTGACCCCATCGCAATGGCCCTGGCTGCTCGGCGCCATCGCCTTCGGCGGCATCCTCGGCCCCGTCGCCCTCATGTTCGGCCTGATTCGCACCGCCGGCGCCACCGCCTCCTTGATGCTCAACCTCGAATCAGTGCTCACCGCCGTGATCGCCTGGGTCGTATTCAGAGAAAACGCAGATCGGCGCATCGTGCTCGGCATGATCGCCATTGCGCTGGGCGGCGTGGTGTTGTCATGGACGGGCGCCGGCGGCGGCGGCCAGGACTGGACCGGGCCGCTCGCCATTGCGCTGGCGTGTTTGTGCTGGGGGATAGATAACAACCTGACGCGCAAGGTGTCGGCGTCTGACGCGCTCTTTATCGCCGGTGCCAAAGGTTTGATTGCGGGGCTGGTGAATTGCGGTTTGGCGCTTTACCTCGGGGCGCGGATTCCGGGCGTGGCGCAATTGGCGCCGATCCTGGTGGTGGGGTTCCTGGGCTATGGCATCAGCCTGGTGATGTTCGTGCTGGCGCTACGTGGGCTGGGCAGTGCGCGCACCGGGGCTTATTTCTCCACGGCACCCTTCCTCGGTGCCGCAGTGGCGCTGCTGGTATTTGGCGAGTCGGTGACCGTAGCGTTCTGGATTGCCTCGGCGCTGATGGCCGTAGGCGTGTGGCTGCACCTGACGGAGCGACATGCCCATGAGCATGTGCATGAGGCAACGGAACATGGGCATTGGCATGTGCATGATGAGCATCATCAGCATGAGCATGGGTTTGAGTGGGATCCGGCGCAGCCTCATAGCCATGTGCATGTGCATGCGGTGATGAAGCACAGCCATGCGCATTTTCCGGATGTGCATCATCGGCATAGGCATTGAACGCGGATGCTGGTGGCTTTGGGCAACGTCCTACGCTCCATTCAGAAGCGACAGGCTGCCTTTTTAAAATCGCCACACCTATAGTCTTTCGGTCGCTCACATAGCGACCGGGTTTGGCGACTCGATGACAAGGCGGAACGTAGACGACGTTATTTTCGAGCAACTGACGTTTTTTGACGGCTTAGCGTGAAAAGGCCTCGTTGTATTTATATTTGTCTTGTGGAATCACTCATGAACCAATACATGGCCCTCACCAGCAACGACAGCGCCACACCTGCCCTTTTTGTCGACACCACCGTGCCACTGGAAATACTTCTCGATGCTGCGACCTATCGACTTCGTGCCGTTGCACAAGTCCTTGAGAACCTCGCACTACGCAGTGAGATCAGTAGTGATGCGGTTGTACTCAGTGATTTTGCGTTGCTTTGTTCAATCCCTTTGCGCGACGGCTGCGATTTGCTGGACGTCATAGGAAGGCGAATGGATATGCCAAGCGCATGACCTGATAAAGCTGGACTTTCAAACCCCAGAAATCACAAAACCCCTGGTTTCTCTCGAAACCAGGGGTTTTGTTTACATCGAATTTGGCGGTGAAGGAGAGATTCGAACTCTCGATACAATTTCTTGTATACACACTTTCCAGGCGTGCTCCTTAAGCCACTCGGACACTTCACCGTATCTCGGCAAACCAGTTCAGTCTGTCGAGGCGCGCTAATGTAGTCGAAAGCCTTTCTGATGGCAAAGGTTTTTTTCAGAATTTTCATGCGGTTAGACGGTTATGCCGTGGCGCGCCTGATAACGGGCGGTGTTTCTGCCATTCTTGGGCAGGCCCGGCACCAGTTTTGCGGGACTGCTGCGCTGTGCCGCGGGGCGTCTACCCTTGGGGATTGAGGAAAAGCCTGACCGGGTAGTCAGTCACGGCGCTTTACCCAGGCGGGCGCGGTGGGTAACGTCTGCTGCATTCTCTCTATAACAAGCCCTACAAGGAACCGCGTCATGAGTGAGTTGATTGCCTACCATTTCGAAGACGGTATCGCGACCCTGACCTTGAGCAACGGCAAGGTCAATGCCATTTCTCCGGCGGTGGTCAGCGAATTCAACGCTGCGCTGGATCAGGCCGAGAAAGATCGGGCAGTGGTGATCATCACGGGTACGCCGGGAATTTTGTCGGGTGGCTATGATTTGAAGGTGATGACCGCCGGCCCTAAAGAGGCGATCAGCCTGGTGACGTCGGGCTCGACCCTGGCGCGGCGTTTGTTGGCGCATCCGTTCCCGGTGATCGTGGCGTGCCCTGGGCATGCGGTGGCCAAGGGCGCGTTTTTATTGTTGTCGGCGGATTATCGCATTGGCGTGGAAGGCCCGTTCAGCATTGGTCTGAATGAAGTGGCAATCGGCATGACCATGCATCACGCTGGTATCGAGCTGGCGCGGGATCGTCTGCGCAAGTCGGCATTTCATCGGTCGGTGATCAATGCCGAAATGTTTGATCCGCAAGGCGCCTTGCAAGCAGGCTTCCTCGATAAGGTCGTGGCACCGGAAGAATTGCACGCGGCAGCCCTGGAGGCGGCGCGGCAGTTGAAGAAGATCAACATGAACGCTCACAAGCACACCAAGTTAAAAGTGCGCCGGGCGCTGCTGGAGGCTCTGGACGAAGCAATCATCCAGGATCAAGGCCATAACCTGAGTTAACTCCTACGCCTGCTTTATCAAAGCCCGATCTAGTATCGGGCTTTTTCTTACAAATAAACCCGAAACATCTGTAGCCGCTCTGGGCAGCCGCTACTGGCATGCGTAGAAACATACGCTTAAACATCGCCTATCTCCTACATCTGTGGGGCAATTGCCCAATACAGTGCACATCCGTACACTGCGCCACCTTTTGTTCCGATGGGCCGTTTCGATGCTTTTTCTGTTACGTATGTTGTTGATGGGCCTGCACTTTATGATCGCCGGGGTATTGGGCGTACTTTTAGGGGTATGCCGGCCATTCAATCCGGACAACAGCCGCCTCTGCGCCCGCCTTTACGCATTGCCAGCCATGTGGATCTTGCGCCTGAAGGTGAAGACGGATGTCGACTCGCTGCGCAACAAGCCCGGCACCTGTGTGGTGATCGCCAACCACCAGTCCAACTACGACCTGTTTGTACTTGGCAATGTAGTGCCGCACCGCACCGTATGTATCGCCAAGAAAAGTCTGAAATGGGTGCCGCTGTTCGGCCAGTTGTTCTGGCTGGCGGGCAATGTGCTGATCGACCGCGGCAATGCGCACAAGGCCCGACGCGCCATGCTCACCACCACCCAGACCTTGCAACACAAGGACACATCGATCTGGGTGTTCCCGGAGGGTACGCGCAACCTGGGTAAAGGGCTGTTGCCGTTCAAGAAAGGTGCGTTTCATATGGCGATTGCGGCCGGCGTGCCTATCGTGCAGGTGTGTGTCAGCAATTATGTAACGCAGATGCAGCTCAACCGCTGGAACAGCGGGGAATTGCTGATACGGTCGTTGCCGCCGATTCCTACCACTGGCATGACGGTAGATGACATCCCTCAATTGATGCTGGACTGTCACGCGCAAATGACCGCATGCATTGAAACAATGGACCGTGAACTTGCAGGAGCGAGCTTGCTCACGAAAACCGTGTAAGCGACGCGAGTCATCTGATAGCGCTGCGTCATCGTTGATGATCTTCGCGAGCAAGCTCGCTCCTACAAAGGAATGGGCAATGTCAGTCAGCAACAACGGAACGCCATTCAGGCTAAGCTGCCCAACATCTGTCCTCTTATAAGAAGTGATCAGCACCATGGGTAGAGTTGTTGCGGCGGCCGTCTACAGCGCCGGAAAAAAAGTCTCGGATATCACCCTCGATGAAGGCGCGGCCTGGGCAGCCAAGCCCGGTCACTTTGTGTGGATCGGCCTGGAAGAGCCCAGCGCCCAGGAATTGAACAACCTGCAACACCAGTTCAACCTGCATGAACTGGCGATTGAAGACGCCATGGAAAAACACAGCCGCCCGAAGCTGGAAACCTTCGGCGATGCGCTGTTTATCGTCACCTACTCACCGGTGCGCGAGAACGGCAAGCTGGAGTTTATCGAAACCCATATTTTTGCCGGCAACGGCTACATCATCACCGCACGCAACGGTCACTCGGCGTCCTACGGTTTTGTGCGCCAACGCTGTGAGGCGCGGCCGCTGTTGCTGGAGCATGGGGAAGATTTCGTACTCTATGCGCTGCTGGATTTTGTCACCGAAAACTACCAGCCGGTCAGCGAAGCGATCCACGCCGAGATCGATGAGCTGGAGCGCAACGTATTGTGCAGCTCACTCAATGAGCGCGATATCCAGCACCTCCACGGCCTGCGTCGTGACGTGCTGCGGCTCAAGCGTCATGTGGCGCCGATGGTGGAAATCAGCCAGGAGTTGCAGAAGCTGAGCTTCCCGTTTATCGACAAGAACATGCGCCCGTATTTCCGCGATGTGCAAATCCACGTTACGCGGCAGATGGAAGACCTCACCACCCTGCGCGACATTGCCAGCCAGACCATCGAGATCGGTGTGTTGCTGGAGGCGTCGCGCCAGAGCGTGGTGCAGCGCAAGTTCGCCGCGTGGGCGGCGATCCTGGCGTTCCCCACGGCGGTGGCGGGGATCTACGGGATGAACTTTCAGAACATGCCCGAGCTGCAATGGCATTACGGCTATTTTGCGGTGCTCGGGTTTATCGCTGTGGGCTGTGGCGGTTTGTGGGCCAGCTTCAAGCGTTCAGGCTGGCTTTAGGCCGCGGTATCCGGCTTGTGCGCGACAAAGCGCATCATCCACTCCGCCACGGTTGCGCCGTGGTGGTCGCGGTCCAGGCTGGCAACGCCGTTGGTGTAGACCTGTTCCCCCAGGGTTGTTTGAAGAATCTCCAACAACTCGCGGGAATAGTCCCGGACAAATTCGGGGTGCCCCTGAAAGCACAACACCTGGTCACCGATGTGGTAAGCGGCAATCGGGCAAAACTCACTGGAGGCAATGACCGTGGCATTTTCCGGCAAGGTAGTGACCTGATCCTGATGGCTGATCAATAGCGTCAGTTCCGGCACCTGGGGGCTCATCCATGGGGCCTTGGCATCCAGCTTGTAATCATGGATGCCCATGCCCCAGCCTTGGCTCGCGCGTTCGGTCTTGCCGCCGAGCAGCAATGCCAGGAGTTGATGACCGAAGCAGATACCCAGCAGCTTGTCACCACGCTCGTAGCGCTTGAGCACATAGGTCTTGAGGGTCTGGATCCAGGGGTCAGTGCCGAACGAGTCGGCCTTGCTGCCGGTGATCAGGTACGCGTCAAACACCTCGTCATCCGGCGGGTATTCGCCCTGCACCACGTTGTAGACGACAAATTCGGCGGCAATCGGTTGCTTGGCGAACAGGCGCTTGAACATCTGCCCGTAACCTTGGTACTGATCGATCAAGCCTGGACGCAGGATATCGGTTTCCAGGATGCAGACGCGTAGCGACATAAAAAATACCTGACACGGCGATGGGAATATTGCACACCCCAGAGCCTGCCTTGAAATACACCCTCAAGGCAAGCTCCGCTCCCACATTTTGCTCAGCCGAACACTTCGCCCTGTGCCGCTTTCTCCAGCAACAACGCCGGTGGCGAGAAGCGCTCCCCATACTCTTCGGCCAAATAACGAGCGCGGGCGACAAAATCGTTCAGCCCGTATTGGTTGATAAACTGCAGCGCGCCGCCACTCCACGCGGCAAAGCCGATGCCGAAGATCGAACCGACGTTGGCGTCAGCCGTGGACATCAACACGCCCTCCTCCACGCAGCGCACGGTTTCGATGGCCTGGATAAACAGCAAGCGGTCGCGCACGTCCTGGGGTGAAATTCGATTGCCGGGCCGTTCGAACCGGGTTTTCAACTCTGGCCACAGGTGCTTCTGGCCACCGGCGGGGTAATCGTAAAAACCGCCGCCCGCCGCCTTGCCGGTGCGCTTGTATTCATTCACCAGCAAATCAATCACTGCCGTCGCCGGATGGTTCGGCAGGGCCTTGCCTTCGGCCTGCAGATCCTTGGCGGTTTGCTGTCGGATATGGCTCATCAGGCTGAGGGACACTTCATCGGACACCGCCAGCGGCCCCACCGGCATCCCGGCCTTGCGCGCTTCGGTCTCGATCATCGGCGCGGCCACGCCTTCGCCGAGCATGGCAATGCCTTCGTTGGTGAAGGTGCCGAAGACCCGCGAGGTGAAGAAGCCACGGCTGTCGTTGACCACAATCGGGGTTTTCTTGATTTGCAGGACGAAATCGAAACCGCGGGCCAGGGTCTCGTCGCTGGTGTGGGTGCCTTTGATGATTTCCACCAGGGGCATCTTGTCCACGGGGCTGAAGAAGTGCAGGCCGATAAACCTGGATGGGGCCGGCACCGCCGTGGCCAGGCCGCTGATGGGCAAGGTGGAAGTGTTGGAGGCGATCACCGCATCGGCACCGACCACGCTTTGCGCAGCCGCCGTGACCCTGGCCTTGAGTTCGCGCTCTTCGAACACGGCCTCGATGATCAGGTCACAGCCGGCCAGGTCAGCGTCATCCTGCGTAGGGTGAATGCGCGCCAGGATGGCTTCGCGCTGTTCGGCGGTCAATTGCCCACGGCTGACTTTCTTGTCCAGCAAGGCAGAGCTATGGGCTTTGCCTTTTTCGGCGGCGGCGAGATTGATGTCTTTGAGCACCACCTCGACCCCCGCACAGGCACTGACATAGGCGATGCCCGCACCCATCATCCCAGCGCCGAGTACACCGACCTTACGGGTGACGTGAGGGGCAAAACCCTGTGGGCGTGAGCTGCCGGCATTGATTTCATTAAGCTGAAACCAGAAGGTGCCGATCATGTTCTTCGCCACCTGCCCAGTCACCAGTTCGGTGAAGTAGCGGGTTTCGATCAGGTGTGCGGTGTCGAAATCCACTTGGGCACCTTCAACGGCGGCGCAGAGGATTTTCTCCGGTGCCGGGAAGCAGCCATGGGTTTTGCTGCGCAAAATCGACGGGGCAATGGCGAGCATCTGCGCGACTTTGGGGTTGGACGGCGTGCCGCCAGGGATCTGATACCCCTTGTTGTCCCAGGGTTGCCTGGCCTCGGGATTGGCGAGAATCCACGCACGGGATTTGCTCAGCAGTTGCTCGCGATCGGCTGCCAGTTCATCAATCAAGCCGGCTTGCAGGGCCTGGGCTGGCCGGACTTTTTTGCCTTCGAGCAAATACGGCAGGGCTTTTTCCAGGCCCAGCATCCGCACCATGCGCACCACCCCGCCGCCGCCCGGCAACAGGCCAAGGGTGACTTCGGGCAGGCCCAACTGTACGGACTTGTCGTCCAGCGCGACCCGATGATGGCAGGCCAGGCAAATTTCCCAGCCGCCGCCCAAGGCCGCGCCATTGATCGCGGCCACCACCGGCTTGCCGAGGGTTTCCAGGCGGCGTAACTGCGCCTTCAACACCAGCACGCTGTCATGGAAATCCTTGGCGTGGGCCTTGTCGACCTTGATCAGTTCATTGAGATCGCCACCGGCAAAAAAGGTCTTCTTGGCCGAGGTGATCACCACCCCGGCAATCTGGTCCTTCTCTGCTTCCAGGCGCGTGACGGTGGCCGCCATCGCTTCGCGGTAGACGGCGTTCATGGTGTTGGCACTCTGGCCGGGCATGTCCAGGGTCAGTACCACGATCTGGTCCTGGCCTTTTTCGTAACGAATGGCATCGGTCATGACAAATTCCTTGGGCTCAGAGGCGTTCGATGATGGTGGCGATTCCCATGCCACCGCCGACACACAGGGTGGCCAGGCCGTAGCGTTGCTGGCGCACCTCCAGCTCGTCGAGCAGGGTGCCGAGAATTGCGCAACCGGTGGCGCCCAATGGGTGACCCATGGCGATGGAGCCGCCGTTGACGTTGACCCGTGCGGCGTCGATGCCCATGTCTTTGATGAACTTGAGCACCACCGAGGCAAACGCTTCGTTGACTTCGAACAGGTCGATGTCTTCTACCCGCAGGCCGGCCTTGGCCAGTGCCTTGCGGGTCGCCGGTGCGGGGCCGGTGAGCATGATGGTCGGGTCGGTGCTGGTGACTGCCGTGGCCACAATGCGCGCCCGCGGTTGCAGGCCCAACTCGCGCCCCTTGGCCTCGGAGCCGATCAACATCAATGCCGCGCCATCAACGATGCCGGAGCTGTTGCCCGGCGTGTGCACATGGTCAATGCGTTCCACATGGCTGTAGACCCGCAGCGCGGTAGCATCAAAGCCCATCTGGCCCATCATTTCGAAGCTGGGCTTGAGCTTGCCCAAGCCTTCAAGGGTGGAGTCGCCACGGATAAATTCGTCATGATCCAGCAGCACGATGCCGTTCTGATCCTGCACCGCGATCAGCGACTTGCTGAAGGAACCGTCCGCTCGGGCCCTGGCGGCTTTCTGTTGTGACTGCAGGGCAAAGCTGTCCACATCCTGGCGAGTGAACCCTTCCAGCGTGGCAATCAGGTCAGCGCCAATACCTTGAGGGGTGAAGTGGCTGTGCATATTGGTTTGCGGGTCGAGCACCCAGGCGCCGCCATCGCTGCCCATGGGCACGCGGGACATGGATTCGACGCCACCCACCACGACCAGATCTTCGAAGCCGGAACGCACTTTCATTGCCCCCAGGTTGACTGCTTCCAGCCCCGAGGCGCAGAAGCGATTGACCTGGACGCCGGCGACGCTGATGTCCCAGTCCGCTACCAGGGCGGCGGTCTTGGCGATATCGGCGCCCTGGTCGCCCACCGGCGTGACGCAGCCCAGGACAATGTCATCCACTTGGCGGGTGTCGAGGTCGCTGCGTTGTGCCAGCGCCGTGAGCAAGCCGGCCACCAGGTTTACCGGCTTGACGCTGTGCAAGGCACCATCGGCCTTGCCTTTGCCCCGGGGCGTGCGTATCGCATCAAAGATCAAAGCTTGGGTCATGACATCCTCGAACCGCTGTGGGTGTATGCCCCTACCTTAGGCCCGATTGACACGGTTTCAATGACGGATGCGCTCATTGCTTTTGACCCCCTCGCTCGGACGAACGGTAGGTAGCTACGGGAATTACCTGATTAATCGTTTTAGCTGTCTAGCCCTAGGGCTCGCGCCAAGATGGCAATAAGCCTCATGCCGTTTTTAGCGCAAATGCTGATTAGTTGATATGAAATGGATCTAAGCGAAGAAGATCGGGCGCTCTAAGGTTGAACCTGTAGGACACTGCTGCCGGGTTTTGCTGGAGCAGTTGTAAGAAAAGTGCAATGTCATCTCGCGATACTGAAATAAACCGGCACGCATTTGACGCTCAGGAATAACAACAAATAGGCAGTCAGCCATGTTCAAACATTCGAAAGTACGTCAGGCGGGACTTATTCTGTTCGCCACCACACTGATTCTGATCTTGCCCAATTTAACCAAGGTTATCGGGTGACGATCCAGCATCCGGTCTTCGTGCTCACACAGCATCGGGCCAGCAGCGTTTGGCAGCACCTGCCGGGATATTGCGCTTAGCGTTCCCGTTGCGGGCGCTGTCTTTTTACCTGTGCGTTTCGGGTATCTTGTGCGCTATCGCCATTTATCGTCGGGCCTGTGCCGTGAAACTGATCCTCGCTTTTTTTACTGCTTTGCTGAGCCTACCCGCTGCGGCTGCGCAATTGACCATTGAGCTGGACCACGCCAGCAAGACCTGGCAGACCGCGCAGTTGCTCAAGCACCCCGAGGCGCAGGACGTACAAATCGTCGACGACGTGTCTTACAAGCGCAACATGACCTATCGCGCGGTGCCCCTGGCGGTACTCCTGCCGGGCCTGAAGCCTGCGAACCACCTGCAAGCCGTTGCCCTTGATGGCTTTGCCGCCGAACTCACCGCCGCGCCCTTGTTGGAAAAAACCGGTGCACGCGCCTGGCTGGCCGTGGAAGACCCGGCCCATCCGTGGCCGGCGCTGGCGCAAGGCAAACCCAGCGCCGGGCCGTTTTACCTGGTGTGGACCAACCCCCAAGCCGGGCATATCAGCCCGGAACAATGGCCCTTCCAGATTTCCACGATCAAGCAATTGCAGACGGTCGCCGAGCGCTTTCCAGCCTTGCTGCCCGACCCGAAGCTGGCGGCGGATGACCCGGTGAACCAAGGCTTTGCGTTATTCCAGAAGAACTGCCTGGCTTGCCATCGCCTCAATGGTGCCGGCGATGCGCAAATGGGGCCGGACCTGAATATTCCCTATAACCCGACCGAGTATTTCGGCGGCGATTTCCTCAAGCGCTACATCCGCGACCCACAAAGCCTGAGGCACTGGTCACAGGCCAAGATGCCGGCGTTTGCGGCCAGCGTGTTGCCAGACCACGAGCTGGATTTGCTGGTGGGGTATTTGCAGCATATGGCGGGGCGTAAACAGCAACCTTAAGCCTCCCACATCTGGCCTGCTGTGCTCAGGAAGTTTATTGCTGCTGCACGGAAACCAAGGTCGGGGCTACAAATACCTTGGCATGCATCTGCTCATGCCCACCGCCGCGGCGCATACCGCGTACCGGGCAGGCGTCGAGGTAGTCCAGGCCCACGGCGAGCTTCAAGTGCCGCTCCGGACGGGCCAGTTGGTTGGTCACGTCAAAGCTGTACCAGGCGCCATCCAGCCAGGCTTCGGCCCAGGCATGGCTGGCCAGGTGCGCGCTGTCTTCGGTGTACAAATACCCCGACACATACCGCGCAGCAATCCCCAGGCTGCGCGCGCAGGCCAGGAATGCATGGGTGTGGTCCTGGCACACGCCCGCCGCGCCCGCGAAGGCTTGGGCGGCGCAGGTATCGACGGCAGTCGCACCTGGCGTGTAGATCATCGCCTGGTTGAGGGCCTGCATCAGGTCGATCAACGCCGTACGGTCGCGACGCTGATGGCAGTGTTGTTCGGCAAACCGGCGCAAGGCTTCGTCGGGCTCGGTCAGGCGCGTGCTGCGCAAAAACGGAAAGGGCGACTGGCTTTCGTGCTCGGCCTCGCGCAACTCATCAATTTCTACCTGGCCGCGGGCGCCGATGATGATGGCGTCGTGGGGTTCATCCAGGGTCAGCACATGCAGGATGTTGCCGAAGGGGTCCACTTGGGCGCGCACCGGGCGCGGCAGGTCGAGTTGCCAGCTGAGCACGTGCTGGCGCTCACTGTCGTGGGGTGTAAGGCGCAGGTATTGAATGCTGGCACGTACCTGGTCTTCGTAGTGGTAGGTGGTTTCGTGGCTGATGGAGAGTCTCATGCCGCCTCCAGGTAGGAACTGTAGATGGCGTCGCCCAACTGGCGGACCAAGGGGATAAAGTCGGTCAGCCAGGCGTGCAGGCCTTCCTCAAGGATTTCGTCGATGGCGGTGAAGCGCAGGCGCGCATCCATCTCGGCGGCCAGGCGCTGGGCCGGGCGGCCGTTGAGACCGGGCAGGCTGGCGAGGATCTGGTCGATCTCTTCACTGCACGCCCGCAGTGAACGCGGGACATCAGCACGTAATAGCAGCAGCTCGGCAACCTGCCGGGCACCTGGGGCATCACGATAAATTTCGGTGTACGCCTCAAATGACGACAGCGCACGCAGCAATGCGCTCCACTGGTAATACGCGTGAGCGGTGCCATCGCTGACCGCCGCCTGGTCGCCGGCCATTTCATAGCGGGCATCCAGCAGGCGCAGGGTGTTATCGGCGCGCTCGATAAAGGTACCCAGGCGGATAAAGCGGAAGGCATCGTTACGCATGATGGTGCCGTAGGTGGCGCCGCGGAACAGGTGGGAACGCTCCTTGACCCACTCACAAAACCGGCTCATACCGTAGTGGCTCAGCCCTTGCTGGGCGATGTCACGAATGTCCAGCCAAGTGGCGTTGATGTTTTCCCACATGTCGGCGGTAATACGCCCACGCACCGCATGGGCGCTGGCCCGCGCGGCGCCAAGGCAGCTGTAGATGCTGGCCGGGTTGGCCGCATCCAGCGCGAAAAAATGCAGCAGGCGTTCGGCATGAAGTTCGCCATGACGCTCGTGATAATCCTCCAGCGTGCCGGTGATCAACAACGGCATGGCCAGTTCGTGCAGGCCATCGCCGCGCCCATCCTGAGGCATCAGCGACAACGAATAGCTGACATCCAGCATACGCGCGAGGTTTTCTGCGCGTTCCAGATAGCGAGACATCCAGTACAGATCCGAGGCAGTTCTACTCAGCATGGCATCAGTCCTCGACCACCCAGGTGTCCTTGGTGCCGCCGCCCTGAGACGAGTTGACCACCAGCGAACCTTCGCGCAGCGCCACGCGGGTCAGGCCGCCAGGCACCACCCGGGTTTCCTTGCCGGACAACACGAACGGGCGCAGGTCGATATGCCGGGGCGCGATACCGTTTTCGACGAAGGTCGGGCAGGTGGATAAGCACAGGGTCGGCTGTGCGATATAGGCGTGGGGCTTGGCCTTGATACGCGCACGGAACGCTTCGATTTCGGCCGTCGTGGACGCCGGGCCAACCAACATGCCGTAGCCACCGGAGCCCTGGGTTTCCTTGACCACCAGGTCGGGCAGATTAGCCAGTACGTGGGACAGTTCGTCAGGCTTGCGGCATTGAAAGGTCGGAACGTTCTGCAGGATCGGTTCTTCATCCAGGTAGAAACGAATCATTTCTGTCACGAACGGATACACCGATTTATCGTCCGCAACCCCGGTGCCGATGGCATTGGCCAGCACCACATTGCCACAGCGATAGGCCGCAAGCAGGCCAGGGACTCCGAGCATCGAGTCGGGGTTGAATGCCAACGGGTCGAGGAAGGCATCATCGAGGCGGCGGTAGATCACATCGACAGCCTTGGGGCCGTCGGTGGTGCGCATGAACACGCGATCATCACGCACAAACAAATCCGCGCCCTCCACCAGTTCCACCCCCATTTCCCGAGCCAGGAAGGCATGCTCAAAGAACGCACTGTTGAAGCGCCCCGGGGTCAGTACCACCACGCTGGGGTTATCCAGAGGGCTGGCGCTTTTGAGGGTATCGAGCAGCAGGTTGGGGTAATGGTCGATGGGCGCGATGCGCTGGGCGGCGAACAACTCGGGGAACAGACGCATCATCATCTTGCGGTCTTCAAGCATGTAGCTGACACCGCTGGGCGTGCGCAGGTTGTCTTCCAGCACGTAGTAGGTGCCATCGCCATCACGTACGAGGTCTACCCCAGAGATGTGGGAATACAGATCGCGGTGCAGATCCAGCCCCTGCATCGCCAACTGGTATTGCTCGTTGGCCAGCACCTGTTCGGCGGGCACGATACCGGCCTTGATGATGCGCTGCTCGTGATACAGGTCGGCGAGGAACATGTTCAACGCCTTGACCCGCTGGATACATCCACGTTCGACGATCCGCCATTCACTGGCGGGAATACTGCGCGGGATGGTGTCGAAGGGGATCAGGCGCTCGGTGCCCTGCTCGTCTCCGTAGAGGGTGAAGGTGATGCCGGCGCGGTGGAACAGCAAATCGGCTTCGCGCCGACGCTGGGCCAGCAGTTCGGCAGGGGTATCGGCCAGCCAGCGGGCGAACTCGCGGTAATGGGCGCGCACCTGCCCTGCCCCATCGTACATTTCATCGTAATAAGTGCGGATCATGCCGTACTCCTTGTCACTGGGACGCAAGGACCTTCGCAAGGCCCGTGCCATCGACATAAACACCTGGTTATCAATGAGTTGAATAAACCAAGCGGTTTCGCCGCACCGTCCTGGTGCGCAGAACGCCCGCTGTGATGTGGAGTGCTTCATTGCAACGCGCGCTTTGACTATCAACAGCATAGTCAGAGTTGATTTCACGGCTCGGCGGACACCGCACATAATCGCTTCCATCAGCTGATCAGGAGATGTCCTACAGCCAACGCTTTTGCGCAATCGGTAATGTGTTACCTGTTGTACTGATTTACTCCTCAAGGTTCCCTTTCCGCCACCCTATCCGGGTGGTTTTTTTTGCGCGCAAGACTGCGATGTGCAGCCCTGCAAACAAAAACGGCCGACCCAAAGGTCAGCCGATACGCTGCGCTGCTCATAACACGTGCTACATGGGTAACCCACGCACCTCCTGCTTGACGCCCCATCCTTCGATGATGCCGCCGAGCGGTTCGACCACCGCTTCAAAGTCTTGCTCAAAGTCGCCTATACCATCGTAGGTGGCGAACATGACCTTGCTCAACTCCAGGTACCAGGCGCCATCGTCGCGCGCACTGACCTGGGCATTCAGGGACTCTCCACGAAATCGACCCGCAGCCCTGCGCGCCCGTTCCTCATCCGGGAAAATGGCGTAGAACTCGATGGGGTGAAAACGCGAAAAATCAAAACCGCCTTCTTTCATGCGGCGCAGAACGTTGGTGCTGATGTCTTCTTGATAGGCTGTGCTCATGAAAAGTGCTCCTCAAATGATGGATAGACTTTCCGTGCTTCCCGAAGCTCGCGCCCTGCTGGCGCGAGTACTACGGCAGGAACAACACCGCTGGAAAACAAGCATGTAGCTGACAAGACCAGACCTTAGCGATTCGTTCGCTGATCTCGATTGCAGAGTAGCGCGAAGCTATCACCTCCACCAGAGGTGCTTGGATGGGTATAACGGAAATATTCAGGCCGCGGGTTCGACCTTGAGATTTTTGATACCGTTTTGATCATGCAGGCTCTTGACCGTGGGATCGGGAACACGATCGGCAAGATCGTTAAGGTCCAGCTTTTCCAACACCGGCGACACACGCACCCGCACCATCTGTGCGGCTTCTTCCAGCGTCGGCTCATGCTCGCACTCGAATTGCTCGACTACCGGCTCGCCGCGGTCATTGATGAAAGAAACATTCCACTTCGGCATCGGTGCCTCCTCGATAAAACCCATTGGTGGGCTTACATTTATCTGGACCTTGAGGGCTCGCCAAACGTTCCACTCAAGCCCGGAGGCACCTGATCAACAGCGCTTATTTTTCAGCGTGTTCCTTCAAGGCTTTCAAGGTGTTGAACGGCGCGTCCACCACGAACTTGTTGGCCAACCACGACGGCACGCTGCCGCCTGGCTCGGTGTGTACCTGGTAGGTCACTTCGGTTTCGTTGGCACCTTTGGGCACCAGTTTCCAGAAGCCATCGACCTGGGCCACTCGCACGTAGCCTTTTTCTTCAGGCTTGTAAGTCGGCACGCCTTCCAACTTGCGCGTAACGCTGCCGTCAGCGGCTTTGGTGGTGGTGACGTGGATATACGAATCGCGATCCGTCACAGGGAACGGCGCCTTGAACTGGGTGTAGGTCCATGCCTCGTCGCCTTTCTTGTCGACGAGTTTCTGGGATTTGCATTCATGGATCCACGCGCAGGCCCCCGCGACGTCTTCCTGCAAAGCCTGGATTTTGGCGACAGGCGCCTTGATTACCGTGACACCGCGATAGGCTTTGTACTTGGAGCCGGCCATTTCGCTCAGCGAAATCTTGATGCCGTCTTCGTCCTTGGCAACTTGCCAATCCTCAGCCTGGGCAGTGGCCGCGAACATCATCGTAAAACCGCACACCACAGCCATTCGTTTCAGCGAACCCATCGTTGTATTCCTTGTTGTTGAAGTTCCGATAGTAAAGCCCATCAAGCCGCCGTCATTTGCTCCCACCAGCCGATCAAGCGAATCGCATCGGCCTGGTCGTTACCGCAGACCTCGATATCCGCCTTGAAATCACTGCACACCGCCGGACGTTCCGGTTGACCGAATAGCTGGCACAGTTGTTCCACCGACAGGTGCAGGCAACGCACGCCTGCGGGTTTGCCCTGGGGCATTCCCGGCAGCGGTGAACTGATGGAGGGGGCGATGCAGCATGCGCCACAGCCTTCACGGCATTTCATGACCAGCAGGTCCTCGACGACTCAATAGGGATGGCCGGGCTAGAGTACGCCCTTAAACAGCCGTTTTAAAATGGTCCAACAGGGGTTTTTCGCACAAAACAAAGATGACCGACCAGTCTGCGACAGATGGTCGGCAACCCGGGTCACCTGTGACTGAACAGTTTATTGCTTGAATTCGAAATCCAGCGCGGCGCCTTCTACATCGCGACGCTCATCGTTACGCAGTTGCAGCTTCATCTCATTGCTGAGCAAGCGGCCGTTGATCTGGAACGCGCTGTTATCGGTGGGCTTTTCGCCAAACATCGGCGGCAGCAAGGGCACGCTCTTGGGTTTGGGCATGGTGCCGATCGGTTGCAAGTGCCTGACCATGTCCGAAGGCAGGGACAGGTCCAACTGTGCCGGTGGCAGTTTGGTCTGGGCCACTTCATGGGCCGACTTGGACTTGCTCGCCACAGGTGCGCGCTTTTTGGTCTTCACCGCTTTTTTCCCGGTGGCTGGGGCTTTTTTTGCGGGCGTTGGCTGCTTGGCCGACGTTTTTTGCTCGGCACTCGCGGCGGGTTTAACGTCAGCCACCGGCGTTGCAGCCAGCACCGTGCAGACGTTGCACAGGCTTAACAGGCCAATCACCAAAGTTACACGGAAAATAGACGTCATATCGCCAACAGCATTAACGGCAGAAGGCCATATGCTCGCTTGTTGTGCGTGGCATGACAAGGGCGCAGATCAATGTTGTCCCCTCTGCCCCCCTCAAAAGCCTGCTGCAGTTTCCTGGCACAGCTGGCTGGCAAGCATGCCCAGGGTCATCAACGCCCGCTCTGCCTCGCGGTTCCACGGGGTGCCGCAATTGAGACGGATACAGTGGTTGAACTGTTCGGTATTACTGAAGATCAGCCCTGGTGCAATGCTGATGCCCTGTTGCAAGGCACGCACGTGCAGCTCCTGGGTATTGACCCGCCCCGGCAAACTGACCCACAGGATAAAGCCGCCGGTCGGACGGGTCATCTGGGTGCCTTCGGGGAAATATTGCTGTACCGCCAGCTGGAAGGCGCTGAGGTTCTTGCGGTATTCCTGGCGAATGTAACGCAGGTGACGGTCGTAGCCGCCGTTTTCCAGGTACGCCGCCACGCCCATCTGCGTGACGCTGCAGGCAGAGTGAGTGCTGAACATTTGCAGGCGCTGAATCTCCTGCTGGTACTTGCCGGCGATCATCCAGCCGATGCGCACGCCCGGAGACAAGGTCTTGGAAAAACTCGAACAATAGATGACCCGGTCAAGACGGTCATAGGCTTTCAGGGCCTTGGTGCGGCCCAGTTCGAACATCAGCTCGCCATAGATATCGTCCTCGACGATCTGGATATCGAAATCCGACGCCAGGCGCAGCAATTGCTTCTGTCGCTCCTCTGGCATGGTGCCGCCCAAGGGGTTGCTCAGGCGCGTGGTCAGCACCAACGCTTTGATCGACCATTGGTTGGCCGCCAATTGCAGGGCTTCCAGGCTCATGCCCGTGGCGGGGTCGCTGGGGATCTCAATGACTTTGAGGCCGAGCAAATCGGCCAGTTGCAGCAAGCCGTAGTAAGTCGGTGATTCGGCGGCGATCAAGTCGCCGGGCCGGGTCAGCACGCGCAAGGACATCTGCAACGCATCGACGCAGCCGTGGGTGATCACCACTTCGGACGGATCCACGACTACGCCGGCATCGCGCATTCGGATCGCCACCTGGCGACGCAACGGTTCGAAGCCGGGGCTGAACATGTAGCTGAAGGCCCGTGGGCTCTGGAACCGCGTGACCTTGGCCAACTGCTGGTGCAGCGCCCGTACCGGCAGGTAGTCCACACTCGGCACCGCAGCGCCCAGGGGGAATACGCCTTCACGACGTGACTCGACCAACACCTGCTGGATGATACTGCTGCGGGTGACCAGCCCCGGGCGCTCGACCCGGGCGATGTCTGGCGTCGGCGCCGTGAGTGCCGGGGTCTGGTGCACGTAATAACCCGATTGCGGCCGCGCCCGAATCAACCCCTGGTCTTCCAGGTTGGCGTAGGCCTGCAACACCGTGGCATGGCTCACATTGAGCTGGGAGCTCATCTTGCGCACAGAGGGCACGCGCTCTCCCGGTTGGTAGACACCGCGCCGGATGTCTTCAGCCAGTTGCTGGGCAATACGTTGGTAAAGCAACAGATTGGTCATGACGCAGCACTCGATTTCACGGCTATTTTATTTTTGTGTGAAACATACCAGCACAGTTTAGAAGTGTACGGGGACAGTTAACACAATAATCGAGCGCGAACCGTAGTGACAGCAAAAACTGTGAAGGGAGTACGCGTGACAAAATGTGGGAGGGGGCTTGCTCCCGATGACGGTGTATCAGTCGAAGATGTTGCAACTGAACTACCGCTATCGGGAGCAAGCCCCCTCCCACATGCAATTGCGTCAGACTTTAGCGAGCGGCGCCCAGTTGGCCTTTCTCGTCGGAGAATACGATTTCCACCCGGCGATTCTGTGCGCGGCCTCGTTCGGAGGCGTTGGCTTCTACCGGGTATTGATCGCCATAACCCTGAACCTCGATACGCTTGTCGTCGACACCCAGGTCCATCAACAGGTCTGCCACCGATTGGGCGCGGTCACGAGAAAGTTTGAGGTTCTCCTGCTCGCCCCCGGTGTTGTCGGTATAGCCCTCGATACGCACCCGACGCTTGGGGTTCAGTTGCAGAAACTGCACGATCTTGAGCACGGTGCGGCTGGCCGAGTTTTGCAGTTCGGCTTCGCCGGTATCGAACAACACATCCCCCAGGGTCATCACCAAGCCTCGGTCGGTCTGGGTGGTGAGGCTGGCGATCTGCGCTTCAACCCACTTGCCCTGCTGCTGCACACTGGCCAGCTTGTTTTCGCGCAGGGCCAGTTGCAGGCGCTGACGCTCCAGCTCGAGCTGGGTACCGCGCTCGGCATTGAGGCCCTGCTCGGTGTGTTCGCGGGCGATGGCACTGTAGCGCTGGCTCAGGTAGGCGTAATGCACCACGTCGGAGCCGCTGCCCCAGTAGCTGGACAGGCGATCGGCACGGGCCAGGGACTCGCCGGCGCGGATCACATCCTTGGGCGCAAAGCGCAGCACATTGGAGTCTTCCTTGACCTTCTGGAAGTCGTCGCCCGCCTGTTGCAATGCCTGCTCGCTGCTGGGCTGGCTGGCGCATCCGCCCAGTGCCGCGCTACCCAAGAGCAACGCACAGCTCAAACCACGGATCATCGGGCTCATTGCGCGTCTCCCAATTGCAGTTGCTTGCGCAGGCGAGTGATACGGGTATTAAGCACGTTCAATTGTTCCTGGCTCTTGGCGGTCAGCACTTTTGCCTCGGCCAGGCGCGCATCCAGCTCGGCCTGCTCGGCCCGCATACGCGCGCGCTTGTACGATTGGTCGGCCATGTTGGACTTGGCCCTGGCGAACTTTTCTTCGGCCAGTTTCAGTTCGGGCGATTCATCGGCGTTGACCCCGACCGCGTTGGCTTGCTCCAGGGCTTGCTGGGTCAGGCGCATTTGTTCATTCGGCGCAGGATCGGTTGCACATCCCGCCAGAGCGACAACGGCGAGGGCCGCGAAAAGAGGTCGAAAAATCACTGTAAATCCCTACTTTGTTGGGGTGCCGACGGGTTGTTGCAATTGCGCTTTCCAGCGCTCCAGATTGCGCTGCAGCGCGGCTTGCGCGACACCGGACGCGGGCAATTCTGTCATCTTTTTGGTCAGCTGTCCGCGCAGCCAAGGATCATTGCACGCCGAGTTATGGGAAATCGCCAGGTACAGCCCGGGCTGATCGACAGGCACCTCATGGGCGACCAAGTCGTTACTCATGCCCAAGGTCTGGGCCATGGCCATGCCGGAATAGCGTCCCGCCAGCACGTAGTCCACCTCCCCCAGCAACAGTTTCTGGAACGCCGGCGTGAGATTCGGCAGGCGTTGCAGGCTGAGCTGTTGGCCGGCGAAGGTTTCGAATTCAGTGCTCAGACGGGCGCGCTCCGATACCGCGCCCTTGTAGCCGTGCAGGTCAGCCGCCGTGGTGTAGGCCAGCGGCGAATCCTTGCGCGTCCAGACCAGGTAGTCGGTCTGCATCAACGCCGGATGGATGTAGTCGAAGTTGTCCAGCTCACCGAGATTCAGTGGAGCATCAGCGAGAATATCCATGCGCCCGCTGCGCGCCTCATCCAAGGCCAGGGAGCGCTTGCCGCCGTAGAGCAGGTCGATTTTCAACCCAAGGTCCTTGCCCACTTGTTGCAACACGTCGGCGGTAGCGCCGATCAGGTGCGTGGGGTCCTGGGGGTCGCGCCACAGCAAGGGCGGTGCGTCCGGGCTGCCGGTGATCACCAGGCGTTCGCATTTGCCGGCGGCGAATGACAGGCTCGGCAGCAGCGTGAGGCCCAGCAGTAAAGTCCAGGGGCGCAACTCCATGGCAAGGTTCTCCTGATAAGTAAAAAAAAACCCGGTCATAAGACCGGGCTCTTTATAAGTGAAGCAGCTGGATTAGACCAGCTTCGAAAGCTCAGGTACGGCTTCGAACAAGTCTGCCACCAGGCCATAATCGGCCACCTGGAAGATCGGTGCTTCTTCGTCCTTGTTGATCGCAACGATCACCTTGGAGTCTTTCATACCGGCCAAGTGCTGGATCGCGCCGGAAATACCGACGGCAATGTACAGCTGTGGCGCAACGATCTTGCCGGTCTGGCCGACCTGCATGTCGTTGGGTACAAAACCTGCGTCCACGGCTGCGCGGGAAGCGCCGACCGCAGCGCCCAGCTTGTCGGCCAGGGCGTACAGGTGTTTGAAGTTGTCACCGTTCTGCATGCCACGCCCGCCGGAAACGACGATCTTGGCGGCGGTCAGTTCAGGACGGTCCGACTTGGCCAGCTCTTCGCCAACAAAGCTGGAAGTACCCGCGTCGTGGGCAGCGGAGACGGCTTCAACGGCGGCCGAACACCCTTCGGCGGCAACCGGATCGAAACCGGTGGCGCGTACGGTGATGACCTTGACCGAGGCGTTGGACTGCACGGTAGCGATGGCGTTACCGGCGTAGATCGGGCGCTTGAAGGTGTCGGCGCTTTCTACCGAGATAATCTCGGAGATCTGGTCAACGTCCAGCTGCGCGGCAACGCGTGGCAGGATGTTTTTGCCGTTGGAGGTAGCGGCAGCCAGGATGTGGCTGTAGCCAGCGCCCAGCTCTGCAACCAGCGGGGCAACGTTTTCTGGCAACTGATGCGCGTAGGCGGCATTGTCAGCGTTCAGGACTTTGCTCACGCCTGCAATTTTTGCAGCGGCTTCAACCACGGCGCCAGCGCCTTGGCCTGCAACCAGTACGTGGATGTCACCACCGATTTTAGCGGCGGCAGCCACGGTGTTCAGGGTGGCCGGGGCCAGCACCTTGTTGTCGTGTTCAGCGATTACGAGGATAGCCATGATCAGATCACCTTCGCTTCGTTTTTCAGTTTCTCGACCAGTTCAGCCACCGACTTGACCTTGATGCCTGCGCTGCGTGCAGCCGGCGCTTCAACTTTGATGGTCTTGTTGGTGGAGGCGGTGGAAACGCCCAAAGCATCCGGAGTCACCGATTCAAGCGGCTTCTTCTTGGCTTTCATGATGTTTGGCAGGGACGCATAGCGCGGCTCGTTCAAACGCAGGTCGGTGGTGACGATGGCCGGCAGTTTCAGGGAAACCGTCTGGGCGCCGCCGTCGATTTCACGGGTGACCGCAACGCTGTCGCCACTGACTTCGACTTTCGAAGCAAAGGTACCCTGGCCGTAACCGGTCAGTGCAGCCAGCATCTGGCCAGTCTGGTTGTTGTCGCTGTCGATGGCTTGTTTGCCCAGGATCACCAACTGAGGCTGTTCCTTGTCGACAATGGCCTTGAGCAGTTTGGCAACCGCCAGGGAAGTCAGTTCTTCAGCGGACTCCACCAGAATGGCGCGGTCGGCGCCCAGGGCCAGAGCGGTACGCAGCTGCTCTTGGGCAGTGGTCGGACCGATGGACACCACGACGATTTCAGTCGCAACGCCTTTCTCTTTCAGGCGTACGGCTTCTTCCACAGCGATTTCGCAGAAAGGGTTCATCGACATCTTGACGTTAGCAAGGTCGACGCCGGAATTGTCCGCCTTGACGCGAACTTTCACGTTGTAATCGACAACGCGTTTGACAGCTACAAGAACCTTCATGGATTCCTCGTTACTCTCCGGTGAAAAGAAAGTCGCCTAGGCGAACCTGGCGGTTGATGCTCATCGGCACACAAGGGCACCTCCAAAGACCTCGGCAGTGGCCTTGCACACGGGAAAATGATGACCGTTCGTCAGCGGTGACTGAGAGGTCATTCTTTATCGCGGCGTGTAAACTGCACACCAGCTTACCTTTGGACGTGCTCTTGAAACCTGCAGTCTGCCTACGGGAAGCGCGAAACCGACCGTATCTTGACCGGAACGCCTATTCTGGTCAATACGGCAAAATGGTCAGTCATAAGCCCCGTTGCTTTGATTTACCTAGGCTGCGGGCAATTCAAACAAACGTTTGTATTGGACGCTGCCAGTGGTCTATATATAATGCGCCACCTAGAGAGACAGGTGGGTCCTGCCGTTGTGCATGACGCTACCGAACCTCCACCCATTAGAAAAAAAAGCCTGTTGAGCCTTGAGTAGGAGATAGCCTGTGGAACGCGAATACATGGAATTCGACGTGGTCATCGTCGGCGCCGGCCCGGCTGGCCTGTCTGCCGCCTGCCGACTGAAGCAGAAGGCCGCCGAAGCCGGTAAGGAAATCAGCGTCTGCGTGGTCGAGAAAGGCTCCGAAGTCGGCGCCCACATCCTCTCCGGTGCCGTGTTTGAACCCCGCGCCCTGAACGAACTGTTCCCGGACTGGAAAGAGCTCGGCGCCCCGCTCAACACCCCGGTGGTGCGCGATGACATCTATGTACTGCGCAGCGGCGATACTTCCACCAAGGTTCCCGACTTCTTTGTGCCCAAGACCATGCACAACGAAGGCAACTACATCATTTCCCTGGGCAACCTGTGCCGCTGGCTGGCCCAGCAGGCCGAAAACCTGGGCGTGGAAATCTACCCAGGCTTCGCCGCCCAGGAAGCTCTGTTCGATGAAAACGGCGTGGTGCGCGGGATCATCACTGGCGACCTCGGCGTCGACCGCGAAGGCAAGCCCAAAGACGGCCTGTACACCCCAGGTATGGAGCTGCGTGGCAAATACACTCTGTTCGCCGAGGGTTGCCGCGGGCACATCGGCAAGCAGCTGATCCAGCGCTTCAACCTGGACAGCGACGCCGACGCCCAGCACTACGGCATCGGCCTCAAGGAAATCTGGGAAATCGATCCAGCCAAGCACCAGCCAGGCCTGGTAGTGCACACCGCCGGTTGGCCGCTGGATATCATGGGTAACGAGAACACCGGTGGCTCGTTCCTCTATCACCTGGAAAACAATCAAGTCGTGGTCGGCCTGATCGTCGACCTGTCCTACAGCAATACCTTCCTGTCGCCCTTCGATGAGTTCCAGCGCCTCAAGCACCACCCGGTGCTGGCCCAATACCTGGAAGGCGGCAAGCGGGTCAGCTACGGCGCCCGCGCGATCTGCAAAGGCGGGTTGAACTCGTTGCCAAAGATGGTCTTCAAGGGCGGCGCACTGATCGGTTGCGACCTCGGCACCCTGAACTTTGCCAAGATCAAGGGCAGCCACACCGCCATGAAGTCCGGCATGCTCGCCGCCGACGCCGTGGCCGACCGCCTGTTTGCCGAATCCGAAGGGGGTGATGAACTGACCGCGTACGTCGACAGCTTCAAAGCCAGCTGGCTGTACGAAGAACTGTTCGCCAGCCGCAATTTCGGCCCGGCCGTGCACAAGTTCGGCGCGATCATCGGCGGCGGTTTCAACTGGCTCGACCAGAACATTTTCGGCGGCAAGATTCCTTTCACCCTGCACGACACCAAGCCGGACTACGCCTGCCTGAAGCTGGCCAAAGACAGCCAGAAGATCGCCTACCCCAAACCCGACGGCAAGCTGAGCTTCGACAAACTGAGCTCGGTGTTCATCTCCGGTACCAACCATGAAGAAGAACAGCCGTGCCACCTGAAGCTCAAAGACCCGAGCATCCCGATCGGCACCAACCTGCCGCTCTACGATGAACCGGCGCAGCGCTACTGCCCGGCCGGCGTGTATGAGGTGGTGACCAAGGAGGACGGCGAGAAGCGCTTCCAGATCAACGCCCAGAACTGCGTGCACTGCAAGACCTGTGACATCAAGGACCCTTCGCAGAACATTACCTGGGTAACGCCGGAAGGTGCGGGCGGGCCGACTTACCCGAATATGTAAGGCCGCTTGACCAGTGGTTCTACGATCAGGCTGCACCGGCTGAATCAATGGCTTCTTCGATTCAGCCGGTGGACGCGCTGTCAGCGGTGCTGAAATCGCTGATCGGTTCAACTGACGGCATTGGTTTTCAACGACTCCAACAATTCGACCATTTCTTCAAGAGACTGGTTATCCGGTTGAATCTGCTCCCTCAGTTCCCAAATACTGTAGCGGTCATCGGACTGTGCCAGGTTAACCCCTGCCGTCTTCGCCGAACCAAAATCCACCGGATAACACTTGCGAGTATTGGCGTCGTAAAGAATATTTCTTGCGGCCAAATCATTGTGAGCAATGCCGGCGTTTTCCAATTCGACCAGCATATTCAACACGCTGGCTGATAAGCCCTCGGGCAAGGCTTTATCCCCGGCCATCAGTTGCTCAAGCGATTCTCCCGGCACTTTGGGCATACGCATATAGGAAACGGTGTCAGCAGCATTGCTGCCAAGGAACGTCGCACGCTGTTCTCCATAATATCGGTTAAATAACGCCACCTCATTTTTCATATCGGCAATGCGCTTGGCAGCCGGTAAAGGGAACGTTACTTTGATCACATAATCAGCATCGTCCGGGTCGGCATACACCATCGCACGGGAGCCAAACCCGACGGGGTCTTTCAATCGTCCCTCAAGTTCATCCAGCCCACCGCCCATGACTCCTCTTCGACGCCAAACACCCTGAGCATCGGGCTTGGCAACAATGGCGCTACTGGCCAACTGGTCGGGGTCATGTGGATCGACTACACGCAAAATGTAATGCATGCCGTCCCCGGCATCAGGGGCATTGGCGACGTAATAGGGTTTGCCACCTAACTCGATTTCCCGCATACCTGGAAAAGACGCGCCAGTATTGGGTGCCCTCATCAATTGCAGGTCGTTTGTCTGTGAGTCAAGTTCCCAGCGGTAGTGTTGGGCGCCAGCGTTATTGGTTAACGAGGGTTCTCCCAACTCTACATCTGCCTTCGCCATGACAATTTCATGGGCCAGTTGCAGACCTGAGATCACCGCTGCGGCACCGCCGGCTACTCGATCATTTTGCGTCATGCCATCAATGGCGTCATGAACCCCGAAGACAATGTTGCCGGTGTTACCGATGATGGGCAGGTAACCGAAGGTATTGCCCCAAAATTCTTTCGCGGCTTTCCAGTTCTGCTGCGACGCACCAAAGACCTCAGTCTGGTCGGCCCACCGTGCGTCTTTTGCGTTAACAGCCTGAAAGTGAGAGGCAATGCCGCTCTTCAGATCGCCAAACTTCAGGTAATAATCGCTGTCTCTCGATTGGGTGTAATTGAATGTCTCCCGAACGGGTACGGCCCTATCCGCAAGCAGATTTTTTCTGCCTGGGAAGGTGGCGCTATTACCGTGAATAAGCGCCCCCAGAACATAGTCTGCCCTTGGCCAGTGCGCGTCTTTGCCGCCTTGCCGGTCACGGGCGTTGAAACTGTTCTGCACATGAGCACGATTTCTTTCAGCCCATTTGGCAAAGTCATCATCCCCGTGCAGTTCACTGACAGTGCCGCGTCTCAAATCAACCATTAAGCCTTTATCAGGTCGATGGTCATAATCACCGTGATAATGGACATAAGGAACAAAGGCATAACCGGCCAGAGAGTAACCGTATATATTTGGAACAACGACGTTTCCATTGTCCCCAAGTGTACGAATGATGGCTCTCTGGCCCGCCGGCGTAAGCTGACTGAACGTAGCCTTGTCGTCATGCAGACCTTGCAATGTTCCCTTGACCACATAGGCGTCCGCTTTCCCCGAGCGTTCTGCTAGCTTGCCCTCAGGGTCGCGCATCGGCTTGGCTACTTCTTGCCCCCAAGGACGTTGAAGTACGCTGCCCAGGGCCTCAAGTTCGTTGATCATATCCTTGGCCTGCGCATTGATATGCATGTCTTGGGCGTTCAACTGGCCCCCCGGCGCCACTTTATCGTGCTTCAACGCACCGGCTGCAATTTGCCATGCCAAGTAGGTGCGTTCATCCTGATTAGTCAGATGCGAGACACCATTGAGTTCCTTGACGTAAGACTGGAACGTCACCGTGATTTTTTGATGTGGGTCGTACCCCGCCGCCAGCAATCCACCGCTGAAATAACCTGCAGGCTCCAAGAACGGACGCAAGTGCTGGAATCTGATATTGCGTTGGCCTTCGTCGCCAGTTTCCATAGTCTGGATCTGCGCAACAACGCGACCAGCATAGGCATTGATTCGCCGTTCACGCTCGCCAAACGTATACCTCGCAGTAGGCGGTGTTACATCGAGCGAGCCGTAAATTACACCCTTGGAAAAATCAAGTTCGTGATTCGGGTCAGGGGTGACTGTCGTGTTGTTGGCAACACTCACTTTCATGCCTGCCGAACCGTTAACCTCACCTGCGGTTACAGTGTTTGCAGGCAGCGCAGAAGCGGATTGCTGAGTGCTGATAAGCATCGTATGAGTGAGGGGCTGAACTTTCACGCGCACTACCTCCTTGGTCCCAGACGCTAATTCGCCTGGTGCAATCGTGAGTGCATAACGAGCCAGAGCAGTTCCGTTGCCACCGCGCTGAAACAGTTATCAGGTATTGCCTCCCTATTCGATCTTCATGCAAGCAAGGCTTATCTGACAGGCGTACCCGGTAGACTCAGGCGGCTCGCTCTTCACCAGGGTTACGCAAAAAGTAACGCTTATATTCGCGACTGAACTGCGACGTACTCTGATACCCCACGCTGTGCGCCGCCTGCGCCACGCTCATGCCCTCCACCAGCAGCAACTGTTGGGCCTTCAATAGTCGCAGGCGCTTGAGGTACTGCACCGGCGACAACAAGGTGCAACGCTTGAAATGCTCATGGAAGGTCGACGCACTCATGTGCGCATACCCGGCCAGCGTCTCGATATTCAGCGGTTCGGCGTAATGGGCATGCAGGTGATTCAATGAGGTGGCGATGCGCGAAAACTGCCCCTGTTGTTCCACCAATGCACGCAGCACATCCGCCTGCGGCCCGCGCAAGGCGGTGAACAACAATTCGCGCACCCGCGCCGGGCCCATGATCCGGCTTTCCAGCGGATCGTGCAGGCACTGCAACAGCCGTTCGACGCATCCACGCATGACGTCATCGAGCACCACCGAACTCATCGACTCCAACGTCTGCGCCGTAGGCGGCGGCCCGGTCTGCATACCCATAGCAATCACCAACTCGCCCAACACCACCCGGTCGATGCCCACCGTCACGCCATACAGCGGCGCATCGGGCGCCATGGCAAAGGTCTCGCACTCGAACGGCACCGGCATCGCCTGGATCAGATAATGCCCGGCGCCATACTCCAGGGTACGCGGGCCCAGGTACGCGACTTTGCTGCCTTGGGCCACGAACATCAGGCTCGGCTCGTAGATCTGTGGCCCGCGCGCCACATCGCAACTGGCGCGCAATACCTTTACACCGGGCAGGTGAGTCGGGGAAAAACCGTCGCGGGATGCAAGGCCCTCAATCAAGGCGACCAGGGTGGCGTTGGCATCGAGATGGCGGGTCAGCAACATGGTAAAAAACTTCGCGAATTAGGGATGAGAGCATCATCGCAGGTCTGGCGACCAATACATCCAAACTTGAGGCAGTGCCGGACGAATAGGCATGAGACTCGGAGCAATCGCCATGGCCGCCGGTGCGCTCGGTACGCAGAATGGCTCGCCTCACTTGTCATTGCTTTTTTGCGAGGTTTCTTCATGTACACCGCCATCGGTTATGCCGCCCAGTCGGCCACCACTCCCCTCGCCCCTATGTCGTTTGAACGCCGCAGCCCGCGTGTCGATGACGTGGCCATCGAGATCCTCTACTGCGGCGTGTGCCACTCCGATATCCACCAGGCTCGCAACGAGTGGGGCATTGCCGTGTACCCGCTGATGCCGGGCCATGAAATTGTCGGTAAGGTCACCGCCGTCGGCGCCAACGTCACCGCGCATAAAGTCGGTGATCTGGTGGGCGTAGGCTGCATGGTGGATTCGTGCCGCCACTGCGAAGCCTGCCAGTCAGACCTTGAGCAATACTGCCTCGAAGGCCCGACCATGACCTACGCCACCCCGGACCGCGTGGATGGCAGCAACACCATGGGCGGCTACTCCGACAGCATCGTGGTCAGCGAGCATTTTGTGGTGAAGATCCCAGCCAGACTCGACCTGGCCAGCGCTGCACCAATTCTGTGTGCAGGCATCACCACGTACTCGCCGCTCAAGCACTACGGCGTGAAGGCCGGCGACAAAGTCGGGATTCTCGGCATGGGCGGCCTGGGCCATATGGGCATCAAGTTCGCCAAGGCCATGGGCGCCGAGGTGACGCTGTTCACACGCTCGGCGAGCAAGGCTGAGGAAGGCCGCCGTCAGGGCGCCGACCATGTGATCGTGTCCACCGATGCCGAGCAGATGAAAGCCGCTGCCGGGCACTTCGACTTCCTGCTCGACACCATCCCGGTGCAGCACGACTTGAACCCCTACCTCGATGTACTGCGCTTTGACGGCGTGCATATCCTGGTCGGCCTGATCGAGCCGGTGGACCCGCCCGTCAATGCCGCGAAACTGGTGTTGGGCCGTAAAGTGCTGGCCGGTTCGCTGATCGGCGGCATTGCCGAAACCCAGGAAGTCCTGGATTTCTGCGCCGAGCACAACATCACCTGCGACATCGAAATGCTCGACATCCGCAAGATCAACGAGGCTTACACGCGCATGATCGCCGGTGACGTGAAGTACCGCTTCGTTATCGACATGGCGAGCCTCAAAGCCTGATCAGGCTTTGGCGCCCAACTCCGCTGACAGCCGGGCTGCGACCTGTTTGATCACAGGGATCAGCTCGGCCATTTTCTCCAGCGGCATGTAGGGCACGGTACTGGCGATGCTGATGCCGGCGACAATTCGCCCGCCGGCATCGCGCACCGGTGCGGCCACACAGCGAATCGACGGTTCGTTGTCTTCCAGGTCGAACGCATACCCGCCCGCTACATACTCGCCCATGCGCTGTTCGAACTGCGCCCAGGATTGCTCCGGGTGCTGCGGCCATTGCAGGCTTTTGCCCGCCGCCGGCAAGCTGGCGTGGTACAGGCGCTGCCACTCCTGCGGCGAATCATCCAGCAACAACGCCTTGCCGATACCGGTGCGCGCCAGCGGCATACGGTGGCCGACCCGCGAGCGCATTTCCGGGCCATTGCGGCCAGGGTTCTTGTGCAGGTAAAGCACATCGTCGTATTCACGGATCGCCAGGTGGATGGTGTCGCCGGTCAGGGCTGACAACTCGTCCAGATAGGGTACCGCCAGGCTTACCAACGGTAGCTCTTCACGGGCCTGGAAGCCCAACTCGATCAGCTTGGGCCCCAGCAGGTAACCGACTTGCGGCACTACACGCAGGTAACGCTCGTCCACCAGACAACTGGCCAGGCGGTGCGTGGTACTGCGCGTGGTGCCGATACGCCGGGCAATCTCTTTCAGATCCCGCGCACCAGCCGCCACCGCGTGCACCACGCCCAGGCCACGCAACAGGGTTTGGGTACCGGTGGGGGCGGCGTCTTTGACGGGGGTGTGGGCGTTTTCCTGCATATCGGGCCTATGTGGTAGTACGAAAACGAGCGGCATTATGGCAAATACCGCCCTCCTGAACACAGGAGATCCAAGGTGGGAGCTGGCTTGCCTGCGATGGCGGTGGGTCAATTAAAGATTGGCTGGCTGACACACCGCTATCGCAGGCAAGCCAGCTCCCACAGTTTGCTCTTCACAGGGCGAACATCAGCGTTGTTTCATGCGGTCGATGATGACCGCCAGCAGCAGGATCGAACCCCGGATCACATACTGGTAAAACGTGTCGATGTTCTTCAGGTTCATCGCATTCTCAATGATCGCCAGGATCAGCACCCCGGCAATCACATGGCGAATCATGCCGATGCCGCCGCTCAGCGATACCCCGCCCAGCACGCACGCAGAGATCACCGTCAGCTCGAAACCCTGGCCGATCATCGGCTGGCCCGAGGTCATGCGCGACGCGAGAATCACCCCGGCCAATGCGCCGATCAAACCGTGCACGGCAAAGATGATGATCTTGGTGCGATCGACATTCACCCCGGCCAGCAGCGCGGCTTCCTGGTTACCACCAATGGCCATGGTGTTGCGCCCATAGGTGGTGTAATTGAGCAGCCAACCGAAGAACACGAAACACAGCACAGTGATGATGATTGGCACCGGTACGCCCATCAGTTGGCCATTGCCGAATACGAAGAAATCTTCATTCATCACCCCCACTGCCTTGCCGTTGGAGAAGATGTACGCCAGGCCGCGCACGATCTGCATCGTCGCCAAGGTGGCAATCAACGCATTGATGCGCAGCTTGGCAATCACGATGCCGTTGATCAGCCCCACCACCAGCCCCATGGCCAGTGCCGCCGACACGCCGAGAACCACGCTGTCGGTGTCACGGATCACGATGCCCGCCACCACCCCGGCACAAGCGATCACCGACCCCACTGACAAGTCGAAGTGCCCCGACGCCAGGCAGAACAGCATGGTGCACGCGGCGATGCCCACCGTGGATATCGCTAGCCCCAGGCCGCGCATGTTCAGTGGCGAAAGGAAGTTGTCGATAAATACCGCGCTGAGTACAAAGATGCTCAACGCTGCCAGCAGCATCACCCAGTCGTCGAGAAACTTGCGCTGGTTGAACCCCGGCCAGAAACCCTTTGCAGTTTTAACTTCAGACATAGCCAACCCCTCTTATTTCTTCAAGCCCGCGAACGCGGGAGCGCCAGTTGCAACAGGCGCGCTTCATCCGCTTGGGCACGGCGCAGTTCACCGCTCAGGGCGCCTTCGCTCATCACCAGGATGCGGTCGGAAATGCCCATCACCTCCATCAGGTCGCTGGACACCACGATTACCGCAATGCCGCTGGCCGCCAGGTTATGGATGATCTGGTAAATCTCCGACTTGGCGCCGATGTCGATACCGCGGGTGGGCTCGTCCAGCAGCAGGACCTTCATCGGCATCGATAGCCAGCGGCCGAGAATGGCTTTCTGCTGATTGCCGCCGGAGAGGTATAGGATCTTCTGCGCCGCGTTCGGGGTTTTGACCCGCATCGCCTGGATCTGCCGGTCGGCGTTAGCTTTCTCCCAGCCTTCGCGCAACAGCCAGCCAAAGGTGGAATGCGCATCCCGGGCACTGATGTTGATGTTTTCGGCGACGCTGCCCAGCGGGATGATGCCTTCCTTTTTGCGATCCTCCGGACACAGCAAGATACCGGCGGCGATGGCGTCGCGGGGTGAGCGCAATTGCAGGGTTTGCCCGCACAGCTGCAGGCTGCCGGCGCTGGTGCGCTCCAGCCCACTGAGCAGGCGAAACAGCTCGGTGCGCCCTGCCCCCACCAGCCCGAACAGCCCAAGGACCTCGCCCTTGCGCACCGCAAAGCTGATCGGCTCGCGCAGGCCCGGGCCGAGCAGGCCGTCTACCCTGAGCGCCACTTCGCCGTGCTCGCGTGGGCGGTAGTCGTAGATGTCCTGGATATCGCGACCGACCATGCAGGTCACCAACTGGTCGTGGGTCAGCGTGCTCATGTCTTCGAACGTGCGCACGTAGCGACCGTCCTTGAACACCGTCACCGCATCGCAGATACGGAACACTTCTTCCATGCGGTGCGACACGTAGAGCACCACTTTGCCCTCGTCGCGCAGGCGCGCAATGATTGCCATCAGCCGGTCGATTTCCCGCGCCGACAAACTGCTGGTCGGCTCATCGAAGGCGATCACGTTGGCACCGCGGGACAGCGCCTTGGCGATTTCCACCAGTTGGCGCTGGCCCAGGGACAGGCGCCCGAGCTTCTCGTCGGGGTCGATCTCATCGGCCAGGCCCTTGAGACATGCCAGCGCCTGCTGGCGCAGCACGCCGCGGTTGACCACACCGAAACGCGTCGGCAAGTGCCCGAGGAACAGGTTCTCGGCCACACTCATTTCCGGCACCAGATGCAGTTCCTGGTGGATCACCGCGACACCGTTGGCGATGCTGTCGGCAGCGTTCTTGAACGCCATGACCTGCGCGCCGATCTGCACGCTGCCGCTGCTGGGAATGTAGGCGCCGCCGAGGATTTTCAGCAGCGTCGACTTGCCCGCACCGTTCTCGCCCATCAGGGCATGCACCTGCCCGGGGTGGGCGGTGAAGCTGATGCCGTCCAGCGCCTTGACCCCAGGAAAGGTTTTGCCGATCGCGTCAAAACGCAGGGCCGCAGCGGTCATTTCCACAACCCGATTTTGGTCAACTCTTCCTTGAAGTTCTCGCGGGTGATCAGGGTGACTTCGTCCATGGCGGTGTACTTCGCAGGTTCCTTGCCGGTGGTGACCCATTCGTACATCGCCAGCGCGGTGTTATAGCCTTCGATATGCGGGCTCGGCAGCATGGAGCCGAAGAAACCACTGTCGGCTTTCTTCAATTCGCCAATGGCGTCGGTGCCATTGATGCCGATGCCGATGACGTTGGCCGCCTTGAAACCGGCACTTTCGGTGGCGCGCACGCCGCCCAGTACCGTGTTGTCGTTCATGCCGCCGATGATCAGGTTCTTCGCGCCGCTCGGCAGCTTGACCAAGGCCGAGTTGGTGGCGTCCATGCTGCCGGGTACGTCGAGGGTTTTAAGCGCGGCGGTGAGGATGTGATCCTTGGGAATACCAGCGTCTTCCAGGGATTTGATCGAGCCGTCGGTGCGCTTCTTGCCGGTGTCGAGTTCGTTGAAGGTGTTGATCACCGCATAGGTGTCCTTCCAGTCCCAGCCGCGTTTTTTCGCTTCGGCGGCCATGGCGGCCCCTTGTTTCTGGCCCACTTCAAACGCGGCCATGCCCAGGTACGGTACGTCTTCCATGAAGTTGCCCTTGGCATCGACAAAGCGGTCATCCACGGCCATGACTTTCAGGCCATTGACCTTGGCCTTGGCGACAATGGCCGGGCCCAGGGACACGTCCGGTGGGCAGATCACAAAGCCCTTGGCGCCGTTGGCGGCGAGGCTGTCGATGGCCGAGAGGGTTTTCTCGCCATCGGGCACGGCGATCTTGATCACGGTGAAGCCATGCTCCTTGCCGGCTTTTTCGGCGAAGGCCCATTCAGTCTGGAACCACGGCTCTTCGGCCTGCTTGACCAGGAAGCCGATCTTCACTTCTTCAGCCGATACAAAGCCGCTGAACACCATTGCCAGCGCCACAGCGCCAAGAGTCTTCTTGAACATGAACCACCTCTTTCTTGTTATTGGAAAACGATTTAGTCGTGGTACATCACCGAACGCCCGCCATCGATCATCAGGCACGTGGCGTTGATAAAGGGTGCCTCGTCGGTCGCCAGGAACAGCGCGGTCATCGCCACCTCAATGGGTTGGCCGATGCGCTTGGGCGGGTGCAAGTCAAACGCGCGCTGGCGTTCGGCGCGGGGGTCGGGAAAGCCGTTCCAGTAGTCGACGTTAAGCTGGGTTTCGATATAGCCCGGGGCGATAGCGTTTACGCGGATCCCCTTGGGCGCGTATTCGATGCCCAGGGCGCGAGTGAGGCCGAGCAGGCCATGCTTGGCGACAGGATAAGGAAAGCAGCCGGGGATGATGTGGCTGGAATGGGTGGAGGCAATATTGATGATGTTGCCGATGCCCTGCTCGATCATGTGCGGCAGCACTGCACGGCAACCGAACCAGGCGCCATCAAGGTCAATGGCGAAACAGCGGCGCCAATCCTCGTCGGTCATTTCCAGCGGGTCGCGAAACACATTGACCCCGGCGCAGTTGACCAGTACGTCCACCCGGCCAAAACGCTCGATGGCGAGATTGACCAGCGCCTGCCATTGCTCTTTGGAGGTGATATCTACAGGTTGTGCGCAAATCTCGGCGCCACGTTCGCGCCAACAGGCGGCGACTTTCTCGACTTTTTCACCCTGGATGTCCGCAATCACCAACCGCGCCTGCTGGGCCTGGAAGCAAGCCACGATCGCCTCGCCAATGCCTTGCGCAGCGCCGGTGATGATCACCACCTTGTTCTTCAGCCGCTCGCCGTAAGTCGGCTCGGGCACGGCGGGTAGGGACAACGGTTGTGCCTGCATCGCTTCACCTGTTTTATTTTTGGTAGTGAGTGCTGATGCAAGCGACTATAAACCCAGACCTTGAAATATCTCAATATATAAATTTGCATCCCATATTGTGAACAAAGACAAAAAAAACCGGCCATTGATAGCCGGTTTGGAATGTCGGTCAGCCTTGGGCAAAATCCCTCAGCGCCTCGCCTTCCATGCGATAGCGCACCCACTCCTCCTGAGGCTGGGCACCGATGGATTTGTAGAAGGCAATCGCTGGTTCATTCCAGTCCAGCACGCTCCACTCGAAACGCCCACAGCCGTTATCACAGGCAATCTTCGCCAGGTGGCGCAACAGCTTCTTGCCCGCTCCGCCGCCGCGTTGCTCCGGGTTGATATACAAGTCTTCCAGGTACAGGCAGTTGCTGCCCAGCCAGGTGGAGTAGCTGAAAAAGAACACGGCAAAACCAATCGGCAAACCGTCGCGCAGGCAGATCAGACCATGGGCGGTAGCGCCCTCGCTGAACAGGCTGCGCTCGATATCCACCACGCTGGCGATCACTTCGTGCCGGGCTTTCTCATATTCGGCAAGCTCGGTGATGAAACTCAGGATCTGCGCAGCATCGCTGGGTACGGCGGGGCGAATCTCGATGGTCATGGGCGCGCCTTGGGCAATTTCAAAGGCCACATATTAAGGCGGTTTGATGACCGATTGCAGCGCAATCTCATGCCGACGCAAGTCTTTTTACTCCGCCCCAGAGTAATGCCAGCACCAGTAATCACAGAACAATCCCAATGAGCGCCCATGGTAAACAAGCTGCATAATTCCAACATTCAGGTCCTGCTCATGCCCACCACGTCTGCAGTTGGCACGAAGACATTCGCGCTGTTCTGCCTCGCCAGTTTCTTATTGTCGCTGTCCTACGGCTCGACCTTTTTGCTGTCGCTGCTGATTCATTCACGCGGCGGCAACGAGCACGACGCCGGCAGTGTTATTGCCACGGCAATGCTCAGCACTTTTGTGGCGGTGGTCGTTTCCGGGCACCTGGCGGATGCGCTGGGCGCAGCGCGAGCGATTGCGGGCACGGGTGTAATGCTGGTGGTGGCCTGCCTCGGGTTTGCCCTGTCCCCCGGGTTTGGCCAGGGCCTGATGTTGTTCGGGCTATCCCTGGGCTTGGGCTGGGGCGTGTTCTATACCCTGGGGCCGATCATCGTGACCCTGCTGGTGCAACCCCAGCAGCGCGCCAAGTATTTTGCCCTGCTGTCCGGCAGCATGTTGAGCGGGATCGGTTCCGGCCCGTTGCTCGGGCGCGCCGCCACCGCGCTGGGCTTGCCCCTGACGACAGCGTTCTACATTGCCGGGTTGGCCAGCCTTGCCGGGGTTGTGATGTTCTGGCGCATGGGCGCGCAGTTCAAACAGCACGCAAACGTGCCGGCGTCGAAGATTACCTGGACAGCAAGCCGCCGCGTGCTGACGTCCAAGGCAGCGTTCGCCATCTTGATGGTCGGCCTGGGTGGCTGCGTGTTTGGTGGGTTGTCGTCATTCCAGACCAGCTATGCGCTGGCCCATCAGCTGGATTATTCACTGTTCTTCGCGGGTTTCCTGACTGCTGCGATCACCAGCCGGCTGCTGATCGCCGGCTTTGTGGTCAAGCGTGATGCCTATCAGGCTGCGTGCGTATTGTCCGGCGTCATGTTTGGCGCGGTTGCGCTATTCGCGTTCGGGGTGAGCGGTAACTTCAGCTATCTGGTGGCTGCCGCCACGCTGGGGGTCGGGTATGGCCTGACGTACTCGGTGATCAATGGGCTGGTGGCCAATGAAGCACCCAGCGGCACCATGTCCCAGGCATTATTGCTGTTCAGCCTGGCGTACTTTATCGGCGTCTTCGGGTTCCCGTGGCTCGCGGGCAAGATGATTGTCGAATTCGGCCTGTCGACGATGCTGTTGAGCGTACTGGTCATCGCGGCACTGAACTGGTCGATCACCGTGGCGCGCCTGATCGTGCGGCGAGTATCGATACATAAAGTGATACAGGTGAGCTGATACCGTTCGTCGCCATCAAGGCACGAACAGCAAAGGGTGGCTGACCAATAAAGGGTAAGGACATTAATCATATGGAGACACCCTCATGAAAAATTCCAAATTTGCTGCCCTCGCCCTCACCGGCCTGCTGTCCGCGGCGTCCCTGAGCGCCTTTGCGGCGACTTCGTCGACCGGCCCCACCGACCCGACGCCCGACGCGACGACTGAATCGCAGAAATCCATGGGCACTGGCCTGGATACCAACGGCGGCGCGATCATCGACAATACCAACGGCGCCGACCCTCACACCCAGGGCCATGACACCCAGCGCCAGGCCCCGGCTGCGGTCGGCAACGGCAAAATGGGCCCGTCGGTCAATGAGCCGAAGATCAATAAAGGCGACGACTCGAATCTGCCAGGTGCACCGAAACAACCAGCGCCTTGATAGATCCCTGGCAACACCAACACCCGATCATTTCCCAGTGAAGAGGTACACATGAACGTCGATAGAAACCTTGAAAAAGAAGTCCTCACCCGCCTGTTGCACGCTCATCCCCAGGGCTTGGGCAAGGAGGTACTGGACAACTACCGCGGTGAGAAAGAAGTCGCCAGTGTCTTGGCGTTTCTGCAAGATCGCGGGTTGATCAAGGATGGGCATGTGACCACCGACGACGCCGGTGAATACTCGTTGAACCTGCCGATCAAGCTCACCGCCTCGGGTGTGGATGAGGCTCGCAAGCTCGACGGTGCAGGCCCTCGGTAAGTCATTTCTGGTCTGGCCCTGCGACCGGGGCCAGAAGGAGTCGCCCAAGCGCGCGGCGACCAACCGTGAGGGGCACCTGCGCAGCAGTAGGGCTTCATTAGGTAAGCAATCCAAGGAAAGTTTGTTGAAAGAAGCACGGGCCAAGGATATTCGTGGGCGCTCGACCATGAGTAAGGATGAGTTGGTCCAAGCGCTGAAAAAAGCAGGTTAAACATCGATCCGAAATGTGGGAGGGGGCTTGCTCCCGATGGTGGCATGTCAGTTTGCTTATCTTTAACTGACACGACTGCATCGGGAGCAAGCCCCCTCCCACATTTAGGTTGGTGTGTATTCGTTGGCTAGTGCATCGACTTCGGCTGCGCCTGGGCAAGTAGCCGGCCCCCAACGTGTCACCGCCAACGCCGCCGCAGCATTCGCTCGACGCGCCGCCTCGACAGGTTTCAAGCCCTGCGCCAAGCCGGCAATAAACACCCCTGCGTGCGCATCCCCCGCACCGTTGCTGTCGACCGCTTGCACTTTGAAACCGGGCACATGCTCGATGCCCCCTGTGCGCCCTACCCAGCAACCATTGGGCCCATCACGTACGACCAGCAAGGTTTGCGCAGGCAGATGTCGACTCAACTCAGGCAACGCCGCGGCGATCTCAAGGGCACCGGTAAACGCCAGAGCTTCCGGGCCATTGCTGGTCCAGATATCGATACGTGCCAACAACGCCCGCATCAAGACTGAATCCTGCGCCTTGACCAGCGGTCCAGGATCGAACACCACTACGATCTCTCGCGGCAGCGCCAGCAGCCAGTCGATCAACGGCTGCGCCTTGCCCTCAAGGAGCAGGCTGTAGCCACTGACGTACACGTAGTCATCGGCGAGCGGGACGATCCTGGCCAAATCTTCGGCACTCAATTCGCCTTCGGCGCCGATATGAGAAATGAACGTACGCTCAGTGGTGGCCTCGGTCAGGGACACACACAAACCAGTGTCCTTCTCGCTGCTCGCAGTCAATGCCATTTCAATCTTTTCAGCCTGCATCGCGGCGCGAGCCAAGTCACCAAACCGGCCATTGCCGTGGCGCCCAAGGTAAACCACCGACATCCCATTGCGCCGCGCCGCCGCCATGACGTTGAAGCCACCACCCGCTTCGAAACTGGCAGATTTGGCCAGTACGTCACCGCCAGTTGCCGGCAGGGTGTCGAGGGCCATGACCAAGTCGACAATGACCTGGCCGGTATGCAGTAATCTAGGCATGGGTACCCTCTACCAAAGCCGGGCGACGATCAGACGCGCCGCCCAGTACCGCATAAAGGCCGCCTGCGACCAGGAATGTGACGATCCAGCCCAGGCCGTTGTGGCCCAACCAGGAGTCGGACAGCGGCCCGGCGAACCAGATATTTTGCGCGGTGGTGCCGATGGTGGTGAAGCAGAACCCCAGCACGATAGCCACGGCCCAGGCGCCGAACGCACGCCACTCCACACCGCCGCGATACCAGTAAGCGCTGCTCGGACTGACATCCAGCAAGTCCTTGGGGCTGTAGTAATGCCGGTGCATCAGGTCGACCACGAAGATCCCGACCCACGCCGTAATCGGCACCGCCAGCAACGAAATGAAGGTGATGAAGGGGCCATAGAAGCTGTCGGCGATCAGCATGAAATAGATGGAACCGGCAAAGATCGCCACGATATCGACAATCACCGCGTGCACGCGCTTGACCTTCAAACCCAGGGTCAGGGTGGTAAGACCGGCCGAATACACCGACAGGTTATTCGACAGCAACAGCCCGCCGAATGCGGTGATCAGGTAAGGCACCGCCATCCAGGTGGGCAGCATGTCGCGGATCGCGATGATGGGGTCGGTGGCCGACGCCAGGTCGTTGTTACCCACTGACAGCAGGCCACCAAGGGTAATCAGCAACACCAGCGGGATGCCCGCGCCAAAGGCGGCGCTGGCCACCAGGCGCACAGCCTTGACGCTGCGGTGCTGGTAGCGCGACATATCGGCACCGGCGTTGGCCCACCCAATGCCGGTGCCGGCGGCCATGGTGCCGACGCCGATGATCATCGCGCTCAACGGCGCAGGTGTGGCATTGAACACCGCGCTCCAGTCGATAGTGGCACACAGAAAGCCGCCCACCAGGATATTCAAACCGCCAAAGACATAGGTGGCCCACTTCTGGATCACCAGCAGCGTGGCGTGGCCGAGGCCGGACACTGCCAGGGTCAGCAGTACAAAGATGGCGATGAAGATCAACGTGAGTACGGGGGCGCTTTTCGCCTCTACCGCCGAACCGAACAGGATCGAACACAAGGACAGCAACACAAAGGCCGCCGTGGTGGTGTTGACAGTTTCCCAACCCAGGCGCGACATCAGCGAGACCACCGTCGGGCCGATATTGCCGCGTACGCCAAAGATAGCGCGGGATAACGTCAGGCTGGGCGCGCGACCACGGCGGCCGGCGATGGAGATGATGCCCACTACCGCGAAGGAGCCCGCTGCGCCAAGGATTGCGACGATGATCGCCTGCCAGATGGCCAGGCCCCGAAACGCGACCAACGTTGCGCCGAGCGGCAAGCCGAGGATGCTGATATTGGCGGCAAACCATACCCAGAACAGTTGCAGCGGATGGCCGTTGCACTCGCCTTCCGGGACCGGCTCGATGCCGCGTGTTTCCAACTGCCCGGCGCTTTGGCCACTAGAGGTGCTGCTCATGAAGGGGTGCTCCTGGTGCCTGTATTGTTGTGGTTGTGGCAGCGAGTCGAATCTTTATGCAGTCTTCCTGACTCAACGCTTTTTAATGTGGGAGATGGCTTGCCTGCGATTGGGGTGTGTCAACCAGCCCAGCAGCAACTGGAAAACCGCTGTCGCAGGCAAGCCAGCTCCCACATTTAGTTCCGTGTTTATCGCAAGGCCAATAACGCTTGGACCAGCGGCTGCAAGTCCAGGCCATTGACCTGCTTGACCTGCTCGATCAGCGCCTCTGGCCAGCACTGCATCCCCAGGCACGCGCCGAGCATGGCCCCCAGGATCGCGGCGATCGTGTCGGTGTCGCCCCCCAGGCTGGCGGCCAGGCACAGCGCTTCGAAGGCATTCATATCGCCGGACGCGACTTGCTGCGCCAGGGCGAACGACACCACCACCGACTCTTGCGAGGCAACAGACGTCCCGATCAATTCGTAGAGCAAATCGGCAAACAGGGCCTTGTCATCGCTGCCGACACTCAGGGTGCGGGCCCAACTGATGCGAGTGGAAATGCGTCCACCGGCCACCCAGTGGCCATGGCTTTCAGCCTGCTGGGCAATCTGAATGCCGATGTTCAAGGCTTCGCCGAGGTCCACGCCATTGATGCCGGCGGAGACCACCGCCGCCACGGCCGCGGCACTGGAGATACCCAGGCTGGTGTTATGGGTGACCTGGCAAGCCTGGATCACCGCCTGGATAAACGAGGCTGTCTCGCTCACATCGGCGGCGATGCCCACCGGGGTGATGCGCATGGCCGCACCATTGGTGGTGCCGTAGCGTCCGGACTCTTGCGGCGTATGGCCAGCCAGGATCATATCAATCGCCCGTTTGGTCGACGGCCCGAGCAGGTCCTGGGAACCCTTGGCGCGCATTCCCGCTTCCCAGTCGATCAGGCGCTGGGCAAGCACGGCAGGTTCGATCCGGCCTTGGCCTTGCACCAGCAACTCAGCGACCAGGATGGCCTGCTCGGTGTCATCGGTAATGGAACCGGCGGGCATGTTCGGTGCGATGGGCTGGTCGGCATCGGCGTCTTCCAGGGCGGTGATAGTTCCGAAGCGCGCTTTCACCTGTTCGCGGCTCAAGGATTGTGTGGGCATACCCAAGGCATCGCCCAGGGCCAAGCCATAGAAAGCACCGAGTGCGCGATCTTCCCGGGTCATTTGGCGGCTCCAAACTGCAGATGCAGGCGAAAGTGCAGCGGGTCGAGCAAACTTTCGACATGCTCCATGAAGCGTTCGCGACGGTCGTAGGTGGTGCGCGAAGCTTTGAGAAATACCGTGCCGGTAGCGCGCCCGAGCAATTGAGCATCTTCATCGCTCAGGGGCTCGGCGCCGATCCACTGGTCACCTTCGGCGCCCACATAACCGTAGGCCGCCAGGGTGATAGTCAGGGAATCATCGATCAGGCCAATGCGGGGCAGGCTTTCCAGGCCGCCCACTGCTGGCATCAACGAACGCTCCAGGGACACCGCAACGCCATCGGCCGTGTTCCGGCGGCGATCCAGGGCAATAAATTGATCGGTGCCGAAACGGCTGAACAGGTCCGGGCGCGTCACGGCTTCGAAACGCAGCACGTCGGTGCTCACCTGAGCCCCCGTGTCTGCCAGGGCCTGGGCCCAACCGCTGCGTTGGTCGAGGACCATACCATCAAAGGTGACGATGGAGCCGACACCACTCTGGGTGGCGATATAGTTACGGCGCTTGAGCTCGGCCAACGCTTCGCGCAGCGTGCCACGGCTGACCGCAAACTCCTCGGCCAACTGATGCTCACCCGGCAACAGCAAACCGTCGGCCATGACCCCACCTTCGATACGGCGGATGAGCTCGTCGACGACGCGTTTTTTCTTATCAAATCGAACATGTCTAATCATGTACAAATTGATAACCGAAAGCGGGCATTTACAGCAAGGGAATTATTTCAGGGTGAAGGCAGAATCAGCCTCAGGGTTCCAGGCCGATGGGGAAAAACTCCCCTGCACTCCATACGCCAAGCCAGTTCTGACCGTTTATCGGACGAGTCACCGCCAGCTCCACCAATTGGTAGAACACGTTGCGATGCACGAGGGCTTCAAGGTTGGTGCGAACTCGCACGTAGGGTGCAGGTTCCTGGGTGACAGGGTCCGTCACCACCCGCAACGGGTGTTCGAGGCCGGCCTCGACCTGCTCGTCGACGTTGGTGGTAAAGCGCAATACCTGGCTTTCGCCCTGCCCTTGCACGTCCAGTGTTACCGCCACAAATGGCGCATCATCGACGCTGATGCCGACTTTTTCTACCGGCGTCACCAGGAAATAATCATCGCCATCACGGCGCAGGATATTGGAAAACAGTTTGACCATCGGCTTTCGCCCGATAGGCGTGCCCTGGTAAAACCAGGTGCCGTCGCGGGCAATGCGCATGTCGATGTTGCCGCAAAAATCCGGGTTCCACAGATGCACCGGTGCCGGCCCCTTGCCCTTGGGCAGTTGGGCCAATAGGTCATTGGCCTTGGCGGAATCGGTCATGGGGCTCTCCTCAGGTCTACTGATTGCTCATACCCAGCAAGCCTCGGGCGTATTGCGCCAGGGGGCGGGCAATCAGATCTTGTGGCGATGTGTCGTGGAACGTCAGTAAACCGCCACGACTGCGAATACGTGCAGTATCAATCAAATACTGGGTGCTGGTCTCGATCAACATGACCTGGATCACACCGCTGTCCAGCCCCAGGCGGTCCAGAGCTTGCTGGTCGGTCCACTCATCGGCATTGCCGATACGGTCATCGGCTGCCGCAAAACGGCAATACAGCAGGTAGTGAGCCCCCGCCCCGCGGGCTTCGGCCATGGCCTGCTCAAGACCTTCGGGTTGGCGAGCACGACGAACCATGGGGAAATATTCGACGAAACCGTTGAACGCTTCCTCGGCGACCACGTTGGGTCGCGGGTACGCGCTGCCCGGCGGCACGAAGGCGCCTTGGGCGATAAACACAAAGGAATCCGGCTGTATGCGCACCGAGGCCGTACGCCGGGTGTCGCTATGGTCCAGCAGCCCGGCATCGCTCATCTGATAGCGAGTGCCTTCGGCCATATCGCTGACGGTCATACAACCACTCAGGGCCAACGCCGCCAGCAGTAAAACCAGACTACGCATCCTAATCCTCCAGAAGCCGGTGACGGAAAACCGGCGAATGGGCGTGAGATGCAGGTTCTGCGCCAGCTTGAAGGCCAACACATTGAGGCATGCGCGACCTTAGCCGCCAATGATCTTCATGATCGTCGCGCCGCCCGAAAACGCCACTTCCTGCTTGTCGCCCAGCGCCTTCATCAACAAGCCCTGCAAGGCCGGCAATGCCTGGTGGCGCGGTTGATCAAGCAAGTCACCGACGTAGTGGCGATTGCTTGAGGACAAGCAACCATGCAGCCAGCCCGTGGAGGACAACCGCAACCGCGAACACGTACGACAGAACGGTACACTTTCGTTGGCGATCACGCCGAAGAAGCCTTTGCCCGGTACTTCGTAGCGTACGGCGGTAGCGTCAACGGGCGCGTTGGCTTGCAGGTATTCGTGGCGCTCACCGATCAGGCTGAGCAATTGCTGCAAGCTGACAAATTGCTGGAGGAACGCGTTGGAGTCTTTCGCCAGGTGCCCCATGCGCATCAATTCGATAAAGCGCAACTCGTAGCCACGCTCCAGGCAGTAATCGAGCAGAGGCATCACCTGATCCAGGTTCTGGCCACGCAATGGCACCATGTTGACCTTGATCTTGATGCCGGCCGCGCTGGCCTGGTCCATACCATCGAGCACGGTGGCCAGGTCGCCGCCACGAGCGATGCTGCGAAAGGCATCGGCATCCAGGGTATCGAGGGAGACATTGATACGCCGAATGCCGGCATCCACCAGCAACGGCAGTTTGCGCGCCAGCAGTTGGCCGTTGGTCGTCAGGCTGATGTCGCTGAGGCCCATCTGCCCTACCGCGTCCATGAACGCTTCCAGCTTGGGGCTCACCAGCGGTTCGCCGCCGGTAATGCGCAAGCGTTCGATGCCCGCCGCTTCAATCAGGTAAGCCACGCCCCGGGCCATGGCAGCGGCCGAGAGTTCGTCCTGGGCAGCCACCAGCCGCTTGCCGTCAGGCACGCAGTAGGTACACGCGTAATTGCAGGCTGAGGTCAGGCTGATCCGCAAATTGCGAAAACGCCTGCCTTGACGATCAACGATCATGGATCACTCCGGCAGAAGATAATTCGGGCGCGCTAAAAGCTGACTCATAAATCAGCTTTTAGCAAGGTCCTTGCCTGAGTATATTCCTGGGTTAATACCCCTGGCAGTAAATCATTGCCCCATCACTGCGGCGAATAACTTACGTAGCCGCGGTCTCATTACCTTTTTCAGGCCCAGGCAGTTCAGTGCTGTGCTTGCGCTTGTTGCCCATGCGCACGCCGATGTCCATCAGGAACTGGAAGAAACCTTCCTGATCCTCCAGCACATTGCTCCAGAACGGCGAGTGATACAGCGCCACGGCGCCATGCACCAGGGCCCAGGCGGCGCAGTAGTGGAAATACGGCGGCACGTCTTCAAGCTTGCCTTCACTGATACGCCCCTTGATCAGCAGGGTCAGGCGTTCGAAGTTCGAGGCGCGGATCTTGTGCAGCTCCTCGACCATTTCCGGCACCTGGTGCCCCTTGACCACCTTCTCTTCCAGGCGGTCGAACAGGCGGTAGCGCTGCGGGTCACGCATACGGAACTCGAAGTAAGCGCGGGACAGCGCTTCCTTGTCCTTGTCGACATCGGCCGAGTGCAGCAGCTCGTTCAAGTCGCGCTCGTAGTCGAGCATCAGGCGCAAGTAGATCTCGGCCTTGGATTTGAAGTGCTTGTAGATGGTGCCCTTGCCGATACCCACGGCATCCGCAATCATCTCTACCGTGACGCTGTCTTCGCCCTGTTCGAGGAATAACTTGAGTGCGGTGTCGAGAATTTCCTGCTCACGGCGGCGAAACTCACGGACCTTACGGGGTTCTTTGTGCATGAGGAAGAAGTCTGCAAAGGTCGGAATAGGGAGGGTTGCGCAGGGCCACAGATACGTGGCGATACGATTTACCCGATGCGAGGGATTATCCCGACTGAACGGTCGTTGGGCAATGTCTATGTGAACCCGCGATGCACTTAACTTTCAATACGCCAACGTTTTTATCGATATCAGTCAGAAATAGACGCGCCGCCTGAAGCTGCTCACCTGCTCAATGAGAACTCAAGCTAAGCGGGCGTATTCCAAATCTGTTTAAAAAACGATCAGATCTGACTGGACTGAATCGGATACTGATCAATACTTCAACTGTCGCCGCGACATCTCCCCCAAGTGACGCGACGACCTGGGTACCGACGGACTGCGTGCCCTTGTTTTACTCCTAATGGTCTTAGCCCGGATTCACCCCCCAGAACCCGGGTTTTTTTTGCCTGCGATTCAGCCGTGCTATCCGGCTACATGGGCCAACGGAAACAGGCGTTTGAAGTTTTCGGTGGTCTGCTCGGCGAAGCGCTCGTACGACTCGCCGCGCAGCATCGCCAAGTAATCGGCCACGTCACGCACATATTCAGGCAGGTTTGGCTTGCCGCGGTGGGGAATAGGTGCCAGGTACGGCGAGTCGGTTTCCACCAGCAGGCGGTCGGCTGGCACTTGGCGAGCCACGTCGCGCAGCGCGTCGGCGTTGCGAAAGGTGACGATACCCGACAGGGAAATATAGAACCCCAGGTCCAGAGCAGCCTTGGCCATGTCCCAGTCTTCGGTAAAACAATGCAACACACCGGCCTGCGGCAGCGCGGCTTCGCGCAGCAAGGTCAAGGTATCGGCGCGGGCACCCCGGGTGTGGACGATCACCGGCTTGCCGGTCTGCCGGGCGGCCTGCAAGTGCAGGCGGAAAGAGGCCTGCTGCAACTCGGCGGCTTCAGGCTCGTAGTGGTAGTCCAGGCCGGTTTCGCCAATGGCCACCACCCGTGGATGGTTGAGTTCGCCCAATAGCCAATCCAGAGCCGGGGCTTCGCCGGGCTTGAGGTCCAGCGGGTGGATGCCCACCGAGCAATCCACATCGGCGTAGCGATCAGCCAGGGCTTTGACGTCGCCGGCGTTTTCAGCGCTGACGCCGATGCACAGAAAGTGCCCTACCCCACGCTGGCGTGCAGCTTCAAGGGCGGCGTCGAGGGAACCGCCGTGCTGGGCAAGGTCAAGGCGATCAAGATGGCAATGGGAATCTACGAGCATAGGAAGTCAGGGCTTAATTCACAAAAAGGGTCTGGCCGACCATACACCTGTCGGCCGCGAAAATTAACGGCGCCCGAGCAGGCCAACCCACTGCACCAGCAGCGCCTCAAGCAACAGCACGCGGTTGAGGTTGGCCTTACCGAGTACCTTCTGGCGCTGCGCGAGGATCCAGTCCTGAATATTCAGCACTTTGTCCTGGGCACTTTTCTGCGCCAGGTATTGCACCACCTTGCGCATATCCGCCAGGCCAAGGCCGTTTTCATCCTGGGTCAGTTGGTAGCGCAGGATCAGGCTGGACCAGTCGCAGAACCAGTCGAACAACAGCAGCAGGGGAATATCCTTCCAGGCGCTTTCAGCCAGTTGCGTGGCGGACAGCTCCTGCTTGAGCAGCTTCTTCACACCCTCCACAACCAGTGCCCGTTGCTCACGCACGCCCTGGGTTTGCAGCTTCACTGCCGCCAGGGGTGAACCGGCCGCCAGGGTCAACAACTCGACCCGTTCCTGCTCGGTGCACTCCGGCAACGCCTGCGCCAGCCATTGCAGGCTCATGGCCTCGCTCGGCAACGGGCACGCCTGCTGTACGCAGCGGCTGCGAATCGTCGGCAACAAACGGCTGGACTGATGGCTCACCAGCAACAGCACGGTGTCGCCGGACGGTTCTTCAAGGCTTTTGAGCAAGGCGTTGGCGGCGTTGATGTTCATCGCCTCGACTGGCTCGATCAGCACCACTTTGCGCCCGCCCATCTGCGCGGTCTGCACTACGAAGCTGACGAGGTCGCGTACCTGGTCGACCTTGATCGCCTTGTCGGCTTCCTCGGGCTCCAGCACATAGTTGTCCGGGTGACTGCCGGCCTTGAGCAGCAGGCAGGATTTGCACTCGCCACACGCCTGCAGATTGACCGGGCGCTGGCACAACAGGCTGGCCATCAAGCGCTCGGCGAGGTGACGCTTACCGATGCCCACTGGCCCATGCAGCAAATAGGCATGGGCGTGCTGGGCACGACCGGCCAGTTGCTGCCACAGGCTGTCCTGCCACGGGTAGGACTCAGCCACGAGTGCGCTCCAGCAGAGTCGGCAACAGCGCGTCGATGGCCTGTTGCACCTGGTTCAACGGCTGCGCCGCATCGAGCAGGTAATAACGCGCCGGCTCAGCCTTGGCGCGCTGCAGGAAAGCGCTGCGCACCGCGTCGAAAAATACCGGGCCTTCCAGTTCGAAACGATCCAGACGACCGCGAGCGCTGGCGCGGGCCATGCCCACTTCCACGGGCAGATCGAACAGCAGGGTCAAATCCGGACGCACATCGCCCTGTACGAAGGTTTCAAGGGTGGCGATACGCTCTACTGACAAACCTCGGCCACCGCCCTGGTAGGCGTAGGTGGAATCCGTGAACCGATCACAAATCACCACGGCGCCGCGGGCCAGCGCGGGGCGAATCACTTCGGCCAGGTGTTGGGCTCGGGCGGCAAATACCAGCAGCAGCTCGGTGTCCGGGTTCATTGGCTCATCACCCGGGGCCAACAGCACTTCGCGTATACGCTCGGCCAGCGGCGTACCGCCCGGCTCGCGGGTCAGCACCACTTCAATGCCCTGCGCACGCAGGCGCTCGGCCAGGTAGTCGCGGTTCGTGCTTTTACCGGCACCTTCCGGGCCTTCCAGGGTAATAAACAAGCCAGTCACAGGCAGTCCTTAGTCAGAGTCATTGCGGGCTTTGCGGCGCGGTACTGTCCGGCGCGGGCTCAATCGGTGCCTCGGCAGGTGCGGTTGCATCTTCCAGCGGTTTCACCACTGGAGCCGGGCTGGAGCGGTAATCGCCACGCCGCTTGAGCTGGAACTCGCGCACGGCGGCATTATGGGCATCCAGGTTATCCGAGAAAATATGGCTGCCGTCGCCACGGGCGACAAAATACAGGCTGCTGCCCGGCACCGGGTTCAGCGCTGCATGGATCGCCTCGCGACCGACCATCGCAATAGGCGTGGGCGGCAGGCCGGCGATCATATAGGTGTTGTAGGGGTTGGCTTCCTTGAGGTGGGCGCGGGTCAACTTGCCGTTGTAGCGCTCACCCAGGCCGTAAATCACGGTGGGATCAGTCTGCAGCATCATGCCGATCTTCATGCGGCGCACGAACACTCCGGCAATCTGCCCACGCTCTTGCGGCACGCCGGTCTCCTTTTCCACCAGGGACGCCATGATCAGTGCCTGATAAGGGTCGGTGTACGGCGCATCGTCGGCACGCTTGCTCCACTCCTGGGCGAGCACATCGTCCAGGCGGTTGTAGGCTTTTTTCAGGAATTCGACATCGGTCATGCCGCGCACAAAACGGTAGGTGTCAGGGAAGAAACGCCCTTCCGGAAACTCACCCGCATGGCCGAGCTTGTCCATCACTTCGCTGTCAGTCAGGCCAGGAAGGGTCTGTACGATTTTTTCATGCTTGGCCAGGGCGGTGCGCACCTGGCGGAAATTCCAGCCCTCCACCAGGGTCAGGCTGTATTGCACCACTTCGCCGCGCTGCCACAGGCCGATCAAGCCTTCGGCAGTGAGGCCGGGTGTCATGCGATATTCGCCGCTGTGCAGTGGCTGGCCTTCAAGGTTGAAGCGCCAGTACAGGCGCAACCAGAATGCATCGTCGAGTACACCGTCGGCTTCCAGACGATTGAAAGTACCTGTTGGGGTAGCGCCAACCGGCACGTCGAGCAACTGCTCCTGGGGCAGCTTCAGGGGCTGCTTGAGGGCAGAGTCGAGTTTCCAGGCCGAAAAGCCCACGAGCAACGCTGCCGAGACCAGGCTGATCTGCAGCAGTAACACCAGTTTTCGTATCAACTCAAATATCCAATAGCGCGCGAACAATACCCTGCAGTTTACGGGTGAGCGGCCCAACCGGCCAGCTCATCGCAGCGCATCCACGCACCGGCCAAATGCCATATACGCTGTTGCAGACGAAGACTTCATCGGCCTGCTGCAACTGCTCAATATTGATGTCGGCCACGGCCACCGGGACGCCCAGCGCTTGTGCCTGGGCCAGCAGCTCGGCGCGCATCACCCCGGCCACGCCGCAACGAGTCAGATCAGCGGTTAGTAACAAACCGTTGCGCACCAGGAACAGGTTGCTGAACACGCCTTCGATCACCCGCCCGGACATATCCAGCATCAAGCCTTCGGCATGTTCGGTATCTTGCCATTCGGCACGGGCGATCACTTGCTCCAGGCGGTTGAGGTGCTTGAGACCGGCCAGCAGCGGCTGTTCAGCCAAACGCGTGGAACAGGGGAACAGGCGGATGCCTTCGATTGCATGGGCGGGCGGGTAAGCAGCGGGCGCACTGCCCTGCAAGATACGACGCACCGGGGCGCCGGGGTTGATGCCATAACCGCGCAGGCTGTCGCCACGGGTGAGGACCAACTTGAGGACACCGTCACCCAGCGCGGCGGCGAAGCCAAGCACTTCGTTGCGAATCAACCCGTGATCCGCCACCAGTGCCAAGCGCCTGCAACCCTCTTCCAGGCGTTGCAGGTGACGGTCGAGCAGCAACGGCTGCCCGGCCTTGACGGCGATGGTCTCGAATACCCCATCGCCATACGCCAGGCCACGATCTTTCAGGGGCACGCTGCCCGCTGGCTGACCGTCGACCCAGCTGTGCATCACTCGGCGAACCGGCGGAACACCAGGGAGCCGTTGGTGCCACCAAACCCGAACGAGTTGGAGATCACCACGTCGATCGGCATCGGTTGCGCTTCGTGGGGCACGAAGTTCAGGTCGCAGCCTTCGTCCGGCTCATCAAGGTTGATGGTCGGCGGAGCGACCTGATCCTTGATCGCCATGACACTGAAGATCGCCTCGACCGCGCCCGCCGCACCCAACAGGTGGCCGGTCATGGACTTGGTGGAGCTGACGGCCAGCTTGTAGGCATGTTCACCGAACACCGACTTGATGGCTTCGGCTTCCGCCAGGTCGCCGGTCGGCGTCGAAGTACCATGGGCGTTGATGTACTGCACCTGGTCAGGGTTGACCTTCGCATCGCGCAGTGCATTGGTGATGCAGCGCGCAGCACCGGCACCGTCGGACGGTGGCGACGTCATGTGATAGGCATCGCCGCTCATGCCAAAGCCGATCAACTCGGCGTAGATGGTGGCGCCACGCGCCTTGGCGTGCTCCAGCTCTTCGAGCACCAGGGCACCGGCGCCGTCAGACAGCACGAAGCCATCACGGCCCTTGTCCCATGGACGGCTGGCCCGGGTCGGCTCGTCATTGCGGGTCGACAACGCACGGGATGCACCGAAGCCACCCATGCCCAGGCCGCAGGCGGCCATTTCAGCGCCACCGGCGATCATCACATCCGCTTCGTCATAAGCGATGTTGCGCGCCGCCATGCCGATGCAGTGGGTGCCCGTGGTGCACGCCGTTGCGATGGCGTAGTTAGGCCCTTGTGCACCCAGGTGGATGGACAGGAAGCCGGAAATCATATTGATGATCGAGCCGGGCACGAAGAACGGTGAAATTCGACGCGGGCCGGAATCGTGCAGCGTGCGGCTGGTTTCTTCGATATTGGTCAAACCGCCAATCCCCGAACCCATGGCCACGCCGATGCGGTCACGGTTGGCGTCGGTGACTTCCAGGCCGGCGTTGCGCACCGCCTGAAAACCGGCTGCCAAGCCGTATTGAATGAACAGGTCGAGCTTGCGGGATTCTTTGATCGAGAGATATTCCTCGACATTGAAGCCCTTTACCGAGCCGCCAAAACGGGTGGAATAGGCAGAAAGGTCCGTGTGTTCGATCAGACCAATACCACTGCGGCCAGCCAGAATGCCCTGCCAACTGCTCGGCACATCCGTACCCAGTGGCGACAACATACCCATACCGGTGACTACGACGCGTCTACGCGACACAGCACTCTCCTTTTTCTAATGACGACACTTCGATTCGCAGCTTACTTTTCATCACCGCCTAAAGAAAAAACCGCACGCCGTTACAGCAGTGCGGTTTTTCCCTGACAGCAAGCGACGACTACAAACTATTACGCCTGGTGGCTGGTAACGTAGTCGATGGCAGCTTGAACAGTAGTGATTTTTTCAGCTTCTTCGTCCGGGATTTCGGTCTCGAATTCCTCTTCCAGAGCCATCACCAGCTCAACGGTGTCAAGGGAATCGGCACCCAAGTCTTCTACGAAGGAAGCAGTGTTGACCACTTCTTCTTCCTTAACGCCCAGTTGCTCGGCAACGATTTTCTTGACGCGCTCTTCGATGGTGCTCATACCTTGTTTAACTCCTAATGGACAAATTCAGGCAGCTGGCCAGTGGGTAAGTGTATAGAAAGCCATTTCAGCTTTTCAACTGAAAGCTTCACCCTGTACCCGGTCGGCCACCTGCCTATAAATTAAGTTGCAGCTTTATAACGGATTTTAGACAGCTCGTATGACATTTTTTTGAAGCGATCCGTCACAATTTAACTCATGTACATCCCGCCGTTCACCGGGATTGTAGCCCCAGTCACGTATGCCGCACCGTCGGATGCCAGGAAAGTGACCACATTCGCGATCTCTTGAGCCTGGCCCAGACGGCCCAGCGGAATCTGCGTCAGCAACGCTTCACGCTGTGCTTCCGGCAGTTCGCGGGTCATATCGGTGTCGATGAACCCTGGGGCCACCGAGTTGACCGTAATCGACCGCGAACCGACTTCACGTGCCAGTGCACGGCTGAAACCTTCCAGACCGGCCTTGGCGGAAGCGTAGTTTACTTGGCCTGCGTTGCCCATGGCACCCACTACGGAGCCAATATTGATAATTCGGCCCCAACGCGCCTTGGTCATGCCGCGCAAAACACCCTTGGACAGGCGGAACAGACTGTTCAGGTTGGTATCGACCACGTCGTACCACTCGTCGTCTTTCATGCGCATCATCAGGTTGTCACGGGTGATACCGGCGTTGTTCACCAGAATCGCCGGCGCACCGAACTGTGCAGTGATCTCGGCCAGTACGGCAGCCACGGACTCATCGCTGGTCACATTCAGCTCAAGGCCGGTGCCCTGCACGCCGTTTTCCTTCAGGGTCGCGGCGATACGCTCGGCGCCCGAGGCGGAAGTGGCGGTGCCGATCACAACGGCGCCCTGACGGCCCAGCTCCAGGGCGATCGCCTGGCCAATGCCACGGCTAGCGCCGGTAACCAGTGCAACTTTACCTTGCAGACTCATGCAGGCTTCTCCTAAGTACGGGATTCAGGCCAGTGCCGCGCGAGCGGCAGCGAAGGCTTCAGGGGTATTGAGGTTGGCGGTCGACACACCGTCGGCGCAGCGCTTGTTCAGGCCGGCCAGGACTTTGCCCGGGCCACACTCGACCAGCTCAGTGGCGCCATTGGCGGCCAGGGTCTGGACCGATTCAACCCAGCGTACCGGCTTGTACAGTTGCTCCAGCAGGTCGCGCTTGAGGGTGTCGAGGTCGGCGGCCACGGCCGCGCTGACGTTCTGTACCAGCGGGATCTGCGGCGCTTGCCAGTTGATGGCCGCGATAGACTCGGCAAAGCGCTCGGCAGCCGGGCGCATCAGTTCACAGTGGGACGGCACGCTCACCGGCAACGGCAGTGCACGCTTGGCACCCCGGGCCTTGCAGCCTTCGATGGCGCGCTCAACAGCCGCCTTGGCGCCGGCGATCACCACCTGGCCCGGGGAGTTGAAGTTCACCGCGCTGACCACTTCACCTTGCGCCGCTTCGGCGCAGGCCTCGATTACTACCGCATCGTCCAGGCCCAGGATCGCGGCCATGCCGCCCTGCCCAGCCGGAACGGCTTCTTGCATCAACTGGCCACGACGCTCGACCAGCTTGACCGCTTCACCAAGGGTCAGGCTACCCGCCGCCACCAGGGCGCTGTATTCGCCCAGGCTGTGTCCGGCAACAAATGCCGGACGCGCCCCACCTTCTGCCAGCCACAAGCGCCACAGGGCGATCGAAGCGGTCAGGATGGCCGGCTGGGTTTTATCGGTTTGATTGAGCTGCTCTTCCGGCCCCTGCTGGGTCAGCGCCCACAGGTCGTAACCCAGGGCATCGGAAGCTTCCTTGAAGGTATCCAGGACCAGCGGGTATTGCGCGCCCAGCTCGGCCAACATGCCGAGGGACTGCGAACCCTGCCCTGGAAAGACGAATGCGAGGGATGTAGACATGTAACAAGCCCCTAATGATCTGGTCGTCAAAAATGCGCACTCCAACGTTGGGAGCGCGCGAAACTGACAGATTGGATGGTCAATTGAACTGGCCGGTCACATTTAAGCACTCCCGGGCCAATTCGCCTAAGGCAACAGATCCTCAAGACGGCCGTGCAGGCGTTGCGGCAGGTTTTCCTGTATCTCGATCAACGCCCGCGCAATCGCACTTTGAAACCCCTGCACGCCGGCCGAGCCGTGGCTTTTGACCACAATGCCCTGCAAGCCGAGAAAGCTCGCTCCGTTGTGCCGTGCCGGTGCCAGGTCGGCCTGCAAGCGGCGCATCAACGGCAGCGCCAGGGCACCGACCATGCGCGATACCAGGCTCTGCTTGAACAAGGCTTCGATACGCGTGGCAATCATGGTTGCCAAGCCCTCGCTCGACTTGAGCAAGATGTTGCCGACAAACCCGTCACACACCACTACGTCGGCTTCACCACGGTACAAGCCGTCACCTTCGACAAAACCTATGTAGTTCAAGCCCGGCGCGCCTTGCAACAACGTGGCGGCGAGCTTGACCTGCTGGTTGCCCTTGATGTCCTCGGTGCCGATATTCAGCAGGGCGACCCTTGGCCGGGCTACGCCCAGCGCTTCAGCGGCCACCGAGCCCATCACGGCGAACTGCAACAGGTGCTCGGCACTGCAATCGACATTGGCGCCCAAGTCCAGCAACTGGCAATAGCCCTTCTGCGTCGGGATCGCCGCCACCATCGCCGGGCGGTCGATACCCGGCAAGGTCTTGAGCACATGCCGCGACAAGGCCATCAACGCCCCTGTATTACCGGCACTGACACAGGCTTGCACCTTGCCATCACGCAGCAGCTCAAGCGCCACACGCATTGAAGAGTCGGGCTTGCCGCGCAAGGCTGCGGCCGGCTTTTCATCCATGCTGATGGTTTCGCTGGCGGGCGTAATGGTCAGGCGCGCGCGATCCACCGCCGGATGGCTGGCAATCAGTTCTTCAAGAAGGGTAGGTTGACCGACGAGGGTCAGGTGCAGCGAGGGCGTAGCAGACAGGCTGGCAATGCAGGCCTGAACAATGCTGCGGGGACCGAAGTCCCCGCCCATTGCGTCAATCGCGATGACTTGGGCAGACAAGTGATTACTCGTCAGCGCCCTTGTCGATCACTTTACGGCCACGGTATACGCCTTCTGGCGATACGTGGTGACGCAGGTGAACTTCACCAGTGGTCTTTTCCACGGACAGGGTGCTAGCCTCGAGAGCGTCGTGCGAACGGCGCATGTCACGGGCGGAGCGGGATTTTTTGTTCTGCTGAACAGCCATAATTGATTAACTCCTAAACGTTTGGGTCACGCTTTAACTGCGCCAATACACTGAACGGGTTGGACCGCGTTACCTCGTCCTCGCTCGGCTCGGCCTCGTCATCGAGACCCTCCGGCTGCTGGCATTCTTCCGGATGATGAGCAGGCACAATGGGCAAGGCGAGCAAAAGCTCCTCCTCGATCAGTGCATGCAGATCCAATGGATCTTCGCCCAGTTCCAGCACGTCATAACCTTTCGGCAACGACTGGGTATTCGCACCCTCTTTCACCACAGCATAACTGCATTCGCTGTGGATCGGCAGGGTGACCAGCTCAAGACAACGCTGGCAAACCATTTTGACTTCGGTGTCGATAAAGCTGTGGATTACCACAGACTTACGTTCATCTCGTTCAAAAACGAATTTAGCCTGCACCGTACCGACAGTGTCGGAAAGCGGGTCGCAGAGTCTCTCCAAATCGGCCAGCAGCACTTCACCTTGAAGGGTGGTGCCACGATCAGCCAATTTGCGCGGGTCAACGTGAGGTGGAATCGGGTCATTCAACATAGGCGCAGCATTATAGGGATGCACCCAGCCATGTCAAAGGAAATTCAGCCCTGTGCGTCAGCCGGTCGCGTCGCTAGAATCGGTGACTGCCTTGAGGAGACGTATATGCTGCCTTTATTACTCGCGTCCAGCTCGGTTTATCGCCGGGAATTACTGAGCCGCCTGCACCTGCCTTTCACCTGCAGCTCGCCGGATATCGACGAAAGCCACCGCCCGGACGAATCCGCCATCGAACTGGTCAAGCGCCTGGCCGAAGAAAAAGCCCGCGCCCTCGCCGCCAGCCATCCTGGCCATTTAATCATTGGCTCTGACCAGGTCGCTGCACTGGAAGGCCGGATCATCGGCAAGCCTCACACCTTTGAAAACGCCCGCGAGCAATTGTTGGCGGCCAGCGGCAAGCGTGTGAGCTTTCTTACCGGGCTGGCACTGCTCAACAGCAACACAGGGCATTGCCAGGTCGACTGCGTGCCTTTCACGGTAACCATGCGCGAGCTGGATGCAGAGCGTATTGAGCGCTACCTGCGGATCGAGCAGCCCTATGACTGCGCGGGCAGCTTCAAGGCCGAGGGGCTGGGCGTGAGCCTGTTTCAAAGCACCGAAGGGCCGGATGCGACCAGCCTTGTCGGGCTGCCGCTGATTCGGCTGGTGGATATGCTGCTCGCCGAGGGCGCGCAAATCCCTTAAATACACCACCGGCCAAATGTGGGAGGGAGCAGGCCCCTCCCACCTTTTGATCTACAGCAGGCTCGGGGTATCAGCGTAGCGTCGGGCCTTGGAAGCCCATGTACAGGGCCAGCTTCTCAGCCACGCTGGCGCCGAGCTTTTTGGAGAAGCGATCAAACGGCGATTCCTCGACCGTAAAATCCACCAACTCCTTCTCGCCAACCACATCCCGCGCCACCGAGCTGGCACTGCCCAATCCGTCAATCAAGCCCAGCGGCAACGCCTGCTCGCCTGACCACACCAACCCGGAGAACAATTCCGGATGGTCTTTATCTTTCAGACGATCCCCACGGCCCTGCTTGACGCTGGCAATGAACTGGCGATGAGTGGTATCGAGCACGCTCTGCCAGAACGCGGTTTCATCCGCCTTCTGCGGCTGGAAAGGATCCAGGAACGCCTTGTGCTCACCCGAGGTGTAGGTGCGACGCTCCACCCCCAGCTTCTCCATGGTGCCGACAAAACCGTAACCGGCCGCCGTCACACCAATGGAGCCCACCAGGCTGGCCTTATCGGCATAGATCTGGTCAGCGGCACTGGCGATGTAATAGGCCCCCGAGGCGCCCAGGTCGGAAATTACCGCGTAGAGCCTGGTATCCGGATGGAGTGCGCGCAGCCGGCGAATCTCGTCATACACATAGCCCGACTGCACAGGGCTGCCGCCAGGACTGTTGATACGCAGGATCACGCCCTTGACCTTGGGGTCTTCGAAGGCGGCGCGCAGGCTGGTGACGATATTGTCGGCACTCGCGGGCTCCTTGTCGGCAATCACACCGCGCACCTCGATCAGGGCGGTGTAGTGACTACCGCGGGTAGCGCTTTTTTCCATATCCATCAGCGGACTGAATAGCGCCAGCATCCCAAGTAGGTAAACAAAGGTCAGCAGCTTGAAAAAAATCCCCCAGCGCCGCGAACGACGCTGCTCCTGGACACTGGCCAGGAGGGTCTTCTCCAGCAGTTTCCAGCTTTTATCATCACTGCTTTCGGCCTTTTCGGGCGCTTTCCACTCGTCACTCATGCCATCAACCCCAGCAAAGACTTATCGGGCCCGGCTGAGCCAGGCCTGCAATTCAGAAAAATGATCAATCGTGAGCCTCGGCTCGTATTGCTGCAACGCCTCCGCAGCCTGGGCGCCATAGCTGACCGCTACGCTGTCCATGCCAGCATTGCGCGCCATCATCAGGTCGAAAGATGCATCACCCACCATCAATGCCTGGCGCGGCGATACACCGCAATGATCCAGGATCTGCTCCAGCATCAGAGGATGGGGCTTGCTGGCGGTTTCATCGGCCGCACGGGTGATGTCGAAATAGTCTTCCCAGCCATGCGCCTTGAGCACCCGATCCAGCCCGCGACGGGCTTTTCCGGTGGCGACCGCCAGCTGATAGCCCTCGGCACGCAAAGCCTGCAGCGACTGCACCACACCGTCGAACAGCGGCGAAGGCTCGGCCTCCAGCGCAATATAGTGATCGGCGTAATGCTCGCGGAACGCTATCAGCTCGTCGTCGGCAATTTGCGGATAAAGCGTGCGGATTGCTTCAGGCAAGCCCAGACCAATGATGCCCTTGACCGCGAGGTCGCTGCACAACTCAAAACCCGAGCGGGTCGAAGCCATATGCATCGACTCGACAATCCGACCAATGGAATCGCACAGCGTCCCATCCCAATCGAAGATCAGCAGCTTGTAGTCAAGGTGCGACACTCAAACGCTCCACGGTCTTGGCCCACATCTCGTCGACCGGCGCCTGCAATTTCAGCTCGCCACCATCGGGCAGCGGCACGGTGAGCATGTAGGCGTGCAGGAACAGACGTTTACCGCCCAGATCGCGGATCTCCTTGGAGAAACCCTCATCACCGTACTTGGTGTCACCGGCAATGCAGTGCCCCGCGTGCAGGGTGTGCACGCGTATCTGGTGGGTACGACCAGTGACCGGCTTGGCTTCGACCATGGTGGCGAAGTCGCCGAAGCGGCGCAGTACCTTGAACAGGGTCAGGGCTTCTTTGCCCTCCTCGTCCACCTCGACCATACGCTCACCGGAACGCAGGTTGCTCTTTTGCAGCGGCGCACGAACGCTCTTGATCGAGCTGGCCCAATTGCCACGCACCAGCGCCATGTAGCGCTTGTCCACCCCGTCGCCACGCAGGGCGGTGTGCAGGTGGCGCAACATGCTGCGCTTCTTGGCGATCATCAACAGGCCGGAGGTGTCACGGTCCAGGCGATGGACCAGCTCCAGCTCCTTGGCATCCGGGCGCAACTGGCGAAAGGCTTCGATCACGCCGAAGTTCAGGCCGCTGCCGCCGTGAACTGCAATGCCGCACGGCTTGTTGATCACGATCAGTTTGTTGTCTTCGAAGACAATCGAGGCTTCCAGGCGCTGCAACAGCCCCTGGGCCAAGGGCACAGGCTCGTCGCGCTCAGGCACGCGTACGGGCGGCACACGGACAATATCGCCCGCCTGCAACTTGTACTCAGGCTTGATCCGCCCCTTGTTCACGCGCACTTCGCCTTTACGCAAAATGCGGTAAATCAAGGTCTTGGGCACGCCTTTGAGCCGGGCCAGGAGAAAATTGTCGATGCGTTGGCCGGCATATTCCGGCGAGACCTCAAGCAGCTGGACGCTGGGGGTCGGGGGGGTGGTAGTCGTCATGGCCGCGATGATAACAATTTTTTATGGAATTGAAGCACTTAATCATTGCTGCTATAGTCGCGAACGCCGCCAAAAGCGGCCTGGACAGAGGACATGCGGCAAATTGCCGGCCCTGACCATCGCAATTCATCAGGACGCGAGGCCGTCCTACGGGGCTTCGGCCACCTTGGAAGGCTCGGGATTGTAACAAGCGCAGGTGACATGAGGCCTGAAGCGAGTGCAAAAAGCAGAGTGAATACTCGCGTTTTGCGCCGATATTTACGGCCAGTTCACAAAGTGCAGTCAGTCTTGAGCCAGACCATGGCAGATGCTTCGGAAACAACGCCTGTTAAGAGCTGAGTGAGAGCGCAGTCGCCCACACCTAGTCTTGTTTAGCCATGAGCGTGGACTCCCCATTGGAGCCCACGGTAAATGCCAACCCGCTGCGGATTCTGCGCGCGGCAGCACCCGAATTATCAGGGATACGTGTAGGGTGGAGATGCACAACCGTCGGACTGTGTAGCACTAGGCTTGTTTCAGACGCTTCATCTCGTCCACAGTCGCCGGTTGATTCCTCCTCCTGACCTTAGCTTTTGTTGAAGTGGTGCCTTTGTCACCACCGCTAACGAGCAGGACGCGTCCGTCGCGATACCGGCCCAATTGGCAGGTTTTGCTGGACACTGGAGTGGCCAACCACTCTTGACGCACCTGACACCGACCGTGAGAAGTCGTGTGTGCCGAACGCCGTTTCCGGCAGCCCGGAAACCGACGGTACAACATGAAAAGAATGCTGATTAACGCAACTCAACCCGAAGAGTTGCGTGTTGCACTGGTAGATGGCCAACGCCTCTACGACCTGGACATCGAATCCGGTGCACGCGAGCAAAAGAAGGCCAACATCTATAAAGGCCGTATTACTCGCATCGAACCAAGCCTTGAGGCTGCCTTTGTCGATTTCGGCTCCGAGCGCCACGGCTTCCTGCCCCTCAAAGAAATCTCCCGCGAATACTTCAAGAAAGCCCCCGAAGGCCGCGTGAACATCAAGGACGTCCTGAGCGAAGGCCAGGAAGTCATCGTCCAGGTCGAGAAAGAAGAACGTGGCAACAAGGGTGCTGCCCTGACCACCTTCATCAGCCTCGCTGGCCGTTACCTGGTCCTGATGCCGAACAACCCGCGTGCCGGCGGTATTTCCCGTCGCATCGAAGGCGAAGAGCGCAACGAACTGCGCGAAGCGCTGAACGGCCTGATCGCACCGGCCGACATGGGCCTGATCGTTCGCACTGCCGGCCTGGGCCGCAGCAGCGAAGAAATGCAGTGGGACCTCGACTACCTGCTGCAACTGTGGACCGCTATCAAGGAAGCGTCCCTGGACCGTTCCGCGCCGTTCCTGATCTATCAGGAAAGCAACGTGATCATCCGCGCCATCCGCGACTACCTGCGCCAGGACATCGGCGAAGTGCTGATCGACAGCGTTGAAGCCCAGGACGAAGCCCTGACCTTCATCCGCCAGGTAATGCCGCAGTACGCCAGCAAGATCAAGCTGTACGAAGACAGCGTGCCGCTGTTCAACCGTTTCCAGATCGAAAGCCAGATCGAGACCGCCTTCCAGCGCGTGGTCGAACTGCCTTCCGGTGGCTCCATCGTGATCGACCCGACCGAAGCTCTGGTGTCCATTGACATCAACTCGGCACGTGCGACCAAAGGCAGCGACATCGAAGAAACCGCCCTGCAGACCAACCTGGAAGCGGCTGAAGAAATCGCCCGCCAGCTGCGCCTGCGTGACATCGGCGGCCTGATCGTGATCGACTTCATCGACATGACCCCCGCCAAGAACCAGCGCGCCGTGGAAGAGAAAGTCCGCGAGTGCCTGGAAGCCGACCGTGCCCGCGTACAAGTGGGCCGTATCTCGCGCTTCGGCCTGCTGGAAATGTCCCGTCAGCGCCTGCGCCCGTCCCTGGGTGAGAGCAGCGGTATCGTGTGCCCGCGTTGCAACGGCACCGGTATCATCCGTGACGTTGAATCGCTGTCCCTGGCAATCCTGCGCCTGATCGAAGAAGAAGCCCTGAAAGACCGCACCGCCGAAGTTCGCGCACAAGTGCCGATTCCGGTTGCCGCCTTCCTGCTCAACGAAAAACGCAACTCGATCACCAAGATCGAACTGCGCACCCGTGCTCGTATCGTCATCCTGCCGAACGATCATCTCGAGACGCCGCACTTCGAAGTACAGCGCCTGCGTGATGACAGCCCGGAAGCCCATAGCGGGCAGTCCAGCTACGAAATCGCTGCTGCCGCGGCCGAAGTGGAAGAAGTTCAGCCCGCCGCCGCGACCCGCACCCTGGTTCGCCAGGAAGCCGCCGTCAAGACCGCGCCGGCACGTGCCAACGCACCGGTCCCGACCGAAGCCGCCGCCCCGGTTGCCGCACCGGCCGCCCTGCCTGAGCCAAGCCTGTTCAAGGGCCTGGTGAAGTCGCTGGTCAGCCTGTTCGCCACCAAGGAAGAGCCTGCCGCCCCGGTTGTGGTTGAAAAGCCTGCCACCGAGCGCCCGGCGCGCAACGAAGAGCGTCGCAACGGCCGCCAGCAGAGCCGCAACCGCAACGGCCGCCGTGACGAAGAGCGCAAGCCTCGCGAAGAACGTGCACCGCGTGAAGAACGCGCCCCCCGTGAAGAGCGTGTTCCTCGCGAAGCCCGTGAAGAAACCCCGGCCGTAGCCCGCGAAGAACGTGCACCGCGTGAAGAGCGCGCACCACGTACCCCGCGTGCCCCGCGCGAAGATCGCAAGCCGCGTGGCGAGCGTGAAGAGCGTGTGCGTGAACTGCGCGAGCCGCTGGATGCGGCACCTGCCGTTGCTGCTGCCGCTGCCGCAACCACCGAAGAACGCCCGGCCCGCCAGCCGCGTGAAGAGCGTGCCCCACGTGAAGAGCGCCAGCCGCGCCCACCGCGTGAGGAGCGTCAACCACGCGCCGAGCAAGCCGCTGCCGCCAGCGAAGAAGAAGTACTGACCGGCGAAGAGCAACTGCAGGAAGACGGCCAGGACAACGCCGAAGGCGATCGTCCACGCCGCCGCTCCCGTGGCCAGCGTCGTCGCAGCAACCGTCGTGAGCGTCAGCGTGACGCCAACGGCAACGTGATCGAAGGCTCGGAAGAAGCCGGCGAAAACGCAGAAGTTGCCAGCAACGAACCAACGGGCGCCGAACTGGCTGCCGGCTTGGCCGTTACCGCTGCCGTGGCCAGCTCGGTCATCAGCGCACCTGCTGAAGCCCAGGCTCACGAGCAAGCCGAGCGCGCTACCGCCGCCGTCGAAGAAACTGCTGCCGTAGAAACACCCGTTGTCCAGACCCCAGTGGTTGAAACGCCGGTTGTTGAAGCGCCAGTTGTTGAAGCCACGACCCCTATCGAAGCCCCAGTGGTTGCGCAAGTGGAAGTTGCTCCGGTTCGCGACGCACAGCCAGAAACCGAAGTGGTTGCTGTTGAGCCCGCACCGGTTATCGAGCCTGCACCAGTGGTTGAAGCGGCCGTAGAAGCACCGGTTGCCGAAGAAGCCGCCCCGGTTGTGCGTGAAGTTCGCGAAGAACAGACCGCCTTCCAGTGGACCGCTGAGCCAGCTGCCCCGGTTGAAGCGCCAACGCCTGCCCCTGCGGTAGAAGAAGCGCCTGCGCCGGTTGCTGAAGTCGTCGCCGAGCCAGCCCCAGTGGTTGAGCCGACGCCGGTTGTGGAGCCTGCACCCGTGGTTGAAGTTGAAGCCCCAGTGGTTGCCGAAGTGTCCGCCCCTGTAGTTGAAGCTGCACCTGCCAGCGCCCTTACCGAAAATGGCCGTGCGCCGAACGACCCGCGTGAAGTGCGTCGTCGCCGCAAGGAAGCCGAAGCAGCTGCCGCAGCGGCTGCCCAGGCGGTAGAGCACAAGGCCGTGGAAGAAGAGCCTAAACCCCTCGTCTGATTCCATCAGCCATAAAAAAGCCCCGCCTGAGCAATCAGGCGGGGCTTTTTTATGGCTACTTGGAATGCCAGCTCCCACACTTAACCTGCAGTAAAACTCAACCGTTGCGGCACGTCCACATCCCAAAGCACACCAGGATCATCTACCTGCACCTCTCGCACCTGTGTTTGTGCGAACAACGGCCTGGCCCCACGATCCCCACCAAGAGCCATCAGCGCCGGCCCAAACGTGTGATCGAAAGCCACCGGGTGCCCATACTGCCCGGCAGATACCGGCACAGTGATGCCCTCCACGCTGGCAATAACCCGCTCGATACTCGATGACTGGATAAACGGCATATCTCCCAACACCACCAGCCACCCATCCGCTGCACCGCTGGCCTTGACCGCCGCCGCAATGCTGTCGCCCATCCCGCTCGAGTCCAGCAGTACAACCTGACAGCCATAAGCCTCTGCCAGGCGGATAACCTCCCCGCGCCCCGGCGACGTCACCAGCCAGCGCGTTACAACACGCTCAGGCAAGTTGCGCAGCACCTGCTCGATGACCGGCCGGATAACGCCATCCAGCCCCACGCAAGCAGCCAGTAACTTGTCTTGATCCGCCCCGGCTTCGGCGCGAAAGCGACTGCCCTGCCCCGCTGCCAGCACAATCGCTGTAACGGTCACTGCGCCGCTACCGCCAGGGGCTTTTTCTGCATCGGTGCCACGCCGTTCTTGATCGCGACAATTTCCGCCATCAACGACAGGGCAATCTCCGCCGGTGTATGGCTGCCGATATGCAAACCAATCGGCCCATGCAAGCGCGCAATCGCATCCGCCGACAAGCCCAGCGCCGCCAGGTTCTCCCGGCGCTTCTGGGTATTGACCCGCGAACCCAGGGCGCCGATGTAGAAGGCAGCGGAGTTCAGCGCCGTCAGCAGCGCCATATCATCCAAACGCGGATCATGGGTCAGGCAAACGATGGCCGTGCGCTCATCGGTGTGGATGTTCAACACCGCCTCGTCGGGCATACCAGGCACGAAGCGGCCATGTTGCTCTTCCCAGCCGTAGACGAACTCTTCGCGGGGGTCGCAGATCAGCACTTCGAAATCCAGCAAGCGCGCCATTTCGGCGACGTAGCGCGACAGTTGCCCGGCGCCGATCAGCAACAGCCGCCAGCGCGGGCCGTAAATGGCGCGCAGGCGTTCGCCGTCGAAGCTCACCACATCAGTCTTGCTCGCAGCGCTCAGGGTTACCGCGCCCGTGGCCAGGTCCAATTCACGTGCGACGACCTGGTGGTCTTCACAGCGCGCCAACAGTTGCTCGACCCAGGCCCAATCATCCACCCGCTCTTCGGTCAGGCGCAGCGTGCCGCCACACGGCAAGCCAAAACGTGCCGCTTCGTCGCGGGTGACGCCGTAGGTCACCAGTTGCACTGGTGGTCCGTCGTCCGCCAGCCGCCCGTCCTGCAGGCGTGCGATCAAGTCATCTTCGATACAGCCTCCGGACACAGAACCAATGACCACCCCGTCGCCACGCAAGGCCAGCATCGCCCCCGGAGGGCGCGGCGCGCTGCCCCAGGTCTGTACCACGCTGTACAACACCACGCGCTGCCCGGCGCGGCGCCATTCCAGGACGCTACGCAGGACATTCAAATCCACACTGTCCATCAAACCTTCCTGCCAGCGTTGAAGAATCGTCGTTTACTGTAAAGCAAAATAATCAAAAAGTGGCCGCGCACAAACGCAAACGCCCCGAACCAGTCGGGGCGTTTGCCAATTGCCTTGGCGTCAGATCACGCCATCAGCGGCTTACTTGACCACAGGGGCAGGGCCTTCGGCCACACCCAGGTCATCGAGCTCGCGGGTTTCGGAGATACCGGTACCACCGGATGCCAGCTCGCTTTGCAGCTTGTCGGTGTCCAGCTCCTTGACCCACTTGGCCACAACGATGGTGGCTACGGCGTTACCCACCAGGTTGGTCAGGGCACGGGCTTCGGACATGAAGCGGTCGATACCCAGGATCAGCGCCAGGCCGGCAACCGGCAGGTGGCCGACAGCCGACAGGGTGGCAGCCAGGACGATAAAGCCCGAGCCAGTCACACCTGCAGCGCCCTTGGAGGACAGCAGCAGCACCAACAACAGGGTGATCTGATGGGTGATGTCCATGTGGGTGTCGGTCGCCTGAGCGATGAACACGGCAGCCATGGTCAGGTAGATCGACGTACCGTCGAGGTTGAAGGAGTAACCGGTTGGAATCACCAGGCCAACGACGGACTTCTTCGCCCCCAGGCGCTCCATCTTGATCAGCATACGCGGCAGTGCGGATTCGGAAGACGATGTACCCAGTACGATCAGCAGCTCTTCACGGATGTAGCGAATCAGTTTCAACACGCTGAAACCGTGAGCGCGGCAGATTGCACCCAGTACCAGCACGACGAACAGGATGCACGTGATGTAGAAGCAGATCATCAACTGGCCCAACTGCACCAGCGAACCCACACCGTAGGCACCGATGGTGAACGCCATGGCGCCCAGGGCACCGATTGGCGCGAGCTTCATGATCATGTTGATGATGTTGAACATCACGTGGGCGAAGCGATCGATGAAGTCCAGCACCGGCTTGCCGTAGGCACCCAGGCGGTGCAGAGCGAAACCGAAGATCACCGAGAACATCAGCACTTGCAGGATGTCACCGTTGGCGAAGGCGCCGACGATGGTGTTCGGGATGACGTTGAGGATAAAGCCGACAATGCTCTGGTCTTTACCGGCGGTGACGTAGGCCGCCACTTTGGAGGCGTCCAGGGTGGCGACGTCGATATGCATGCCGGCGCCCGGCTGCACAACGTTGACCACGACCAGGCCGATCAGCAAGGCGATGGTGGACACGATTTCGAAGTACAGCAGTGCGTAGCCACCGGTTTTGCCGACCGATTTCATGCTTTGCATGCCAGCGATACCGCTGACAACGGTGCAGAAGATGATGGGGGCGATGACCATTTTGATCAGCTTGATAAAGCCGTCACCCAGTGGCTTGAGGGCCACGCCGGTCTGCGGGTAGAAGTGGCCGAGCAAAATACCGATAACGATTGCAACGATCACCTGGAAATACAGGGATTTGTAGATTGGCTGACGAGTCGTCATTGCAAAGTTCCTCAATCGTCCCGTGTGGCAAATATCCGCCATTGCCCACGACACTTGAATTGCGAACCCTCCTGCACTGGAGGGATTTGTTGTTTGCGAAGCCTGTAGGAGAAAGCCTGCGCTGCAATACCTATCGCAAACAGCGTGCCACTTTGCTTAAACACCCTGAAGGCCCTTCGACATCAGGGCTTGGCGTTTATTGGCGCGCTTGAGCCGTGGAACAAGGTGGCGGATTTCCGCCCGCCCATCCCGTCTCGTCCTACAATTTGGCGGATATCCGCCTTGCCGTCGCGCCGGGGGCTGACTACCATCCGCCACTCCATGGATGAGGCCCTTTCATGCGTGAACGTACCATCGCCAGTCACTACGCCCGAGCCGCCCTCGGCGGTGCGCGTCGTGTGGGTTACGACTACTCAGGGCTGTTGCAGCAGGTGGGCATCAGCCCCGAACTGCTGACCGAGCCCCGCGCCCGTATCGCACCGGAGCAATTTACGCGGTTGCTGCAAATGCTTTGGCTGGGGCTGGATGACGAATACCTGGGGTTCGCCGAAGGCCCGAGCAAGCGTGGCACCTTCGCCATGATGTGCCACGCCCTGATCCACTGCCGCACGCTGGAGAAGGCTCTGGAACGCGGCTTATTGTTTTATAGCCTATTCCCACAGGGCCCGCGCTGGCAGCTGACGAAAGAAGGCGATATGGCGCGGCTGAGCCTGGATGACTCGCAGCTATGGGACCCGGATCACTTCCTCAGTGAATGCCTGCTGGTGATCTGGCATCGCCTGGGCAGTTGGCTGATCGGCCAGAGAATCCGGCTGCAACAGGCCACCTTCAGTTACCCGATGCCGGACCATGCTGGCGAGTACGACCTGCTGTTCCCCTGCCCCTTGGTGTTCGGTGCGCCGACCAGCAGCCTGGTGTTTCCCAGCCGCTACCTGAGCCTGCCGTTGTTGCAGGATGAACGCACTCTCAAGCATTTTTTGCAGCGCTCCCCTGCCGACTTGCTGTCGCGCCCGGATGAAGGCGACAGCCTGAGCAGCCAGTTGCGCCGCTTGCTCAGCCGCGACCGCACGCCCTGGCCGGACCTGGAAGCCGTCGCCCAGCATTTGCACATCAGCCCGCAAACCCTGCGCCGGCACCTGCGCGAAGAAGGCAGCAGTTTTCAGGCTCTGAAGGATGAGTTACGGCGAGACATCGCTATCTATCACCTGGGACGGGCGGATTTGTCTTTGCAGGAAATTGCCGAACAGTTGGGGTTCTCCGAACCGTCGGCGTTTCATCGGGCGTTCAAGAAATGGACGGGGTTGACGCCGGGGGCCTACAGGGCGCAGGAGAGTTAAAGGTATAGCGCCTGGGATGGCCTCTTCGCAGGCAAGCCAGCTCCCACAGTTGATCGGGTTTACAAAATCTGATGTGTGAATACATTCAATTGTGTGGCTTGCCTGCAATGAGGCCAGTGCAGATCACAAGGCCGGAAAATGAATCCTGAACGCAGCCCCCCCTAACGCTGAATCCCCCAACGTCAAACGCGCGTGATAGCTTTCGATGATGTCCTTGACCACCGCCAACCCGATGCCCTGCCCCGGGTGCTGGCGGTCCAGACGCTCGCCCCTTTGCAGGATCCGGGCGCGCTGGTCCGGTGGCACGCCTGGGCCATCATCTTCGATACACAGCTCAAGGCCGTCCAGGTTTTCCACCAGGCTGATTCGCACTTGCTTGAGGCACAGGCGATAGGCGTTTTCCAGCAGGTTGCCGAGCATTTCGAGCAGCGCGCCTTTCTCGATGGGCACGTCGCACTCAGGTGGCAGATCAAAGGTGACGGTGACACGCTTGTCGCGGTAAACCTTCTCCAACGTATCGCACAGGCTTTGCAGCACGGGCTCCAGACGTACCTGGTGACGCACCAGCCCGCTTTTACGCAGGCTGGCACGCTGCAATTGGTAGCCGATCTGCTGGCTCATGCGCTCAATCTGCGATTGCAATACCCACGCCTGGCTGCGCTCTTCGGGACGCTGGGCCATGTCTTCGCTCACCCCCTGCAAGACCGCCAGCGGGGTTTTCAAACTGTGGGCCAAGTCATCAAGGGAGTCACGGTAGCGCGTACGCTGCTCGCGCTCGCTGTGCAACAAACGGTTGAGCGAGCCGGTCAGCCGCAACAGTTCGCGGGGATGTTCTTCACTGAGGCTTTCGCGGGTACCGCCTTCGATCTGGTCAAGTTCCTGGCTCAGGCGCCGCAAGGCTTGCAGACCCCAGGTCAGGCCCAGCCACAGCAGCGTCAACAGCACCAGCAGGGCCGCGCCGAATCCCAGGTAAAGGTTCTCGCGCAAGCCTTCGAGGGTCAGTTGGTACTCACGCACCGGTTGCAGGGCGACGATACTGAAGGCGGCGCTCTTGCCCCCCAGCAACCGGACCTCGACGTCATACACGAAGAATTCCTGGCCATTGGCCTCGCGGATGCGCGCAAACTCATTACCGCGCCCGTCGTAGCGCGGTTTGTAGTTAATGTTTTCTTCCTGGGTCGCCCGCGAACGCCACACCAGATGGCCTTCGCGGTCGTAGATATAGCCCAGCAGGCGGCTGTCGGTAAGGTTGAAACGTTCGTCAGGCAACTGCGCCGGCATCAGCAGGCGGTTATTTTCCACCCGCGCCGCAGAAATCAGGGTGGTCACATCCGACGCCAGACGCTGCTCGATGGAATCCTGCAGCGCCAGGCTGAAGGCGCCTTGCATGGCCGGCAACAAGCCGAGCATAAACAGCACGGCCAGGGTGGCGGCCGCCAGCATCAGGCGCACACGTAACGAGCGAATCAACGGCAGCGCTCATTGAACAGGTAACCCAAGCCGCGCACGGTATCGATCGGCTTGAACCCGGCGGGGCCTTCCAGTTTGCGGCGCAGGCGACCGACCAGCACTTCGATCACGTTCGGATCGCGCTCGTCGTCATCAGGGTAGAGCTGCTCCATCAAGCGATCCTTGGCCACCACCTGTTGATGATGACGCATCAAGTACTCAAGGATCCGATATTCGTAGGCGGTCAACGCCAGCGGCTGTTCATCCAGGGAGGCCTGCTTGCGGTTGAGGTCCAGCAGCAACGGCCCGGCGATGATGGTGGACTGGGTAAAGCCGCTGGAGCGGCGCAGCAAGGCATTCATGCGCGCCTCCAGCTCTTCGAACTGGAAGGGTTTGACCACGTAGTCGTCGGCACCGGCCGCCAGGCCTTCGACCTTGTCCTGCCAGTTGCCGCGAGCGGTCAGGATCAGGATCGGGAAAGTCTTGGCCTGGGTACGCAATTGGCGGATCAGGTCCAGGCCGCCCATGCCGGGCAGGCCAAGGTCGATGATCGCCAGGTCATGGTTGAACTGGCCGGTCTGGTACAGGGCTTCCTCGGCATTGGCCACGGCTTCGACCACATGCCCACTGTCGGTCAGGCGGGTAAACAGGTGATGACGCAGCAGCGCCTCATCTTCCACCACCAGCAATTTCATAAGGCTCTCCAAGGCAATTCAACTGTCCGACAGAGGGATATCATAGCGGCCCTGCACGTCTTGCGGGCGCAGTTTAATGCCATTGTACTGGCCCGTCAGGTGCGTGTAGCCGCTGCGATAGTCGGGTTGCGCAGCGGTAACGCCCAGGGCCTGACCCCACGGCGCGGCCTGGGTGCCGACGTCTTCGAAGCTGACACGATGGATCAGGTTGCCGGATTTCCTGGTTTTTTCGCCGCCAAAGGCCGCAAAGGCGCCATCGCTGGCCTGCACGCCCGCGGTGGCACCGAGCATGGTTAACGCCAACATCAGCTTCTTGATCGCAGTCATGGTGATTACCTCATACGCGTTTGGGCTGTGAGGTCCAGACTACGCAGGCGCCCCTGAACTCCCCCTGAACAGGCTCTTAACCACACCTGAACCGCGCCGGACTATGCACTGGCGCGCCAACTCGGCAAAATACCGCGCATGACGCCCCTACCCTCTTGCTGCACCCCGCTCGATGCCCGTTGGCCGCTGCCTGTCGCCTTACCTGGCACGGTGTTTTTGAGCACCCGATTCGATCCGGCCTTATTGGACGCAGGCGATTTCCAACGCAGCGCTGTGCCGCCGCCGGCGAGCATCCAGCGCTCGGTTGCCAAGCGTCAGGCGGAGTTCCTCGCAGGGCGCCTGTGCGCCCGAGAAGCGCTGCAACGCCTGGATAACCTCAACTGCATTCCAGCCATCGGTGAAGACCGCGCGCCGGTCTGGCCAGGGCATATCAGTGGTTCCATCACCCACAGCACCGGGCACGCCGCAGCGATTGTCGGGCACAAGGCGCAATGGCGCGGGCTGGGCATGGACCTGGAAAACCTGCTGACCCTGGAGCGGGCGGAGCGCCTGGCCGGGGAAATTCTGACAGCCAACGAGCTGCAGCGTATGGCGACCATACCGCGTGAGCTGCATGGGTTGCTGGTGACGCTGACGTTTTCGGTCAAGGAGAGTCTGTTCAAGGCGCTCTACCCCATCGTGCAAAAGCGCTTTTACTTTGAACATGCCGAGCTGTTGGAGTGGTCACAGGCGGGCCATGTGCGGCTGCGGTTGCTCACGGATCTTTCTGAAGAATGGGGTGATGGCAAAGAGTTGGAGGGGCAGTTTGGGGTGGAAGGGGAGCAGCTGTTGAGCCTGGTGGCCATCGGCGCTAGATAGACTTGGTCCCGATAGCGGTGTCAGGGTTTGTCTTGATCCCTTGGCCAACTCAGGCTGAAGCACGCCCCGCCCAGGTTGTTGCTCTTGCTGATCAACGCCCGCCCGCCATGCCAATAGATGATCCGCCGCACAATCGACAGGCCAAGGCCATGGCCCCCCGAGGCGCGGGTACGGCTGTCGTCCAGGCGCAGGAACGGCGTGAAAATTCGCTCCCAGGCACTCTCCGGCACGCCGGGGCCATCGTCTTCCACATCAATACGGCAGCGCAGTTGGCCGACCTGATAACTGATCAGCACCTGGCCCTTGGCGTGGCGCATGGCGTTACTCACCAGGTTTTGCAGGGCGCGGTGCAGGTAACGCGGCTCAGCGTCGACCCAGGCGTCCTCCCAGTGGGCCGATGACAGGCAGACACCGCGAGCCACGGTGACCTGCGGGCGCAGTGGCGACAATTCGCCAATGACTTGGTCAAGCAGCGCATCGAGGTCCACGCGCTGGAAATTCAACTCCGGCGCGCCCTGCTCCAGGCGCGCGTAGGTGAGCATTTCATCCACCAGGCCATCGAGGTCCTGGATATCGCCGTCCATGCCTTCCAGGTATTTACGCCGTGCCTCGGGAGTGGCGGCGTCACCAATCATCTCCAGGCCAAAACGCAGGCGCGCTACCGGCGTGCGCAGCTCATGGGACACCGCACGCACCAGTTCGCGCTGAATCGCCAGCAATTGCTGCAAGTGCTCGGCCATGCCATTGAACGCGGCCGCCAGGCGCCCTACCGAATCGGCGCCCCGGGCCGGCACGCGCACCTCCAGGTTGCCCTTGGCGATCCGCGTTGCTGCCGCCTCCAGGCCTTTGAGCCGACGCTCCAGCTGGCGCACCAGCAGATAAACGATCAAGCCGATCAGGGTCAGGCCGATCAAGGTGATCAGAATCAGCCACTGCGCCGGATAGGGGTTCATTTGATAGAGCGGGCCGATTTCCAGCACCCACGGCGTACCGACCATGCCGGCAAATACGCGGATCGAATCGCCGCCCTTGCCCAGGGCCATCACCGTATCGCCTTCCGCCACGCGACGGCGCTGGTCGTCGTCCATATCGGCCTGGTCAAGGGCCATCAAGTGCATCTCAAAACCAAAGCCCTTGGCCTGCTTGATATCGGCCAGGCGTTGCGGCTGCTCGGCCACCGGAAAACGCACCAGTTCGTCGGCCAGCAGGTAGATAGTTGCACGGGCCAATTGCTCGCTGATCTGCTGCACTTCACCGGTGAGCACCAGCTGTTCCTGCTCGCTGACCAGTCGCAGTACCCGCGCCGCATGAGGGCCGGTCTGTTCCACCAGCACCTGGCCGCGTTGCAAGCGGTTGCGCTGGCCCAGGTCCAGTTGCGCCTCTGTAAACGTGCGCAGCTCCAGCGGAATGCCCAGCAAACGCTCCCATACCGCCAAGGCCCGCAGCCGTTCGATGGCGTTCATGGCTTGCAGGTTATCGCCCATCAAGGCAAAGGTGCCGTGGGCCAGGCGTTCGCGGTATTGGCCGCTGCGCACGTCGTTGAGCAGATGCAACGCCAGGGCGCCGAGCAACGCCACCAGGATCAGCGCCGCGCACATGCCGCCGTAGATGCGCAGGAAGATCGAATTCACAGCAGCATGTCGGCAGCGGCTTCGGGGACGAACAGGTAGCCTTTGCTGCGGATGGTCTTGATCAGGCGCGGGTGGATCGGGTCGTCGCCGATTTTCGGCCGAATGCGCGAGATGCGCACATCAATGGAGCGGTCCTGGCCGTCGTAGCCAATGCCGCGCAGGGCAATGAAGATTTCTTCCCGGGACAGGATGCGCCCGGCATTCGCGACCAATAACCACAGCAGGTCGAATTCGGCGCTGGTCAGTTCGATCCCGCCATCGTGCAGCCAGGCTTCGCGCAGCGCGTTGTCCACCACCAGCGGGCCGAACTGCAGGCGGCGCTGGTTTTCTCCCGCCGCCGGTAACGCCGGCTCGCTGCGCCGCAATAGCGCCTGGATACGCGCCAGCAACAGGCGCGGGCGCACAGGCTTGCACACATAGTCGTCGGCGCCCATGTCCAGGCCCTGCACCTGGTCCATGTCGTCGGTACGCGCGGTAAGCATCAGGATCACGCCCTCATAACGCTCGCGAACTTTGCGACAGATGCTCAGGCCATCTTCGCCGGGCAGCATCAGGTCGAGGATCACCAGGTCCGGCTGCTCGGCGATGATGCGCGCCGCAGCCTGGGCGCCATCGCTTTCCACCGACACGCGCAGGCCGTTGCTTTCCAGGTACTCACGGGTCAACTCGGCGAGTCGCTCGTCGTCCTCGATGATCAGTATCTGCCAGGCTTCTTGCTCCATGCGCTACCTCATTATTATTAGAAATTCTTCGGCTCACGCGGCCTCCACCACCCATACCCTGTTTGTCATGTTTTAAGGGCATAACAAAGCCCGATTGTAGCCATGCCCCAACCCATAAATACAAGCCAGGAATTCCATTCGGTGATGGCGTTTTTTTGTGATAGGGTTCGCGCCCTCAAAATTCCCACCAACGGTTTACACCTTGGAATATTCGGTGACAAACGGTGTGATCCAGTAGTAATGCGGCCTACACGGGTGTTCCACGATTCATACACATTTTACTCACAGCGTTATCCACAGGTAGTGCGTTGCTAACCCCCCAAAAACGCATTATCTTGTACCTCGGCGCTAAAAAAACCCTACATGTAGGGTTTTAAGCGAAAAAACCAAACACAAGTCAGACCAGAAACTCAAGCGCTTTCTTGCTCACGTTTGGTTGAACCAAAGCATTTTTTCAAAGCCCAAACCGCGCACGCGGATGGCAGCCGTTTTCAAGCCCGCTTGGCTGAAGACGGTACGGGTGTTGCAGGGCTTGAACCAGGCCACTGTCACCCAGCAGGAATACGGCGAAGGGCTCCCGGCCCCAAGCCAAAGACTTCGGCATGGAAGCGGCGCGATGAGCTCCCTTCCTCCTGTCCCGAAGTTGTTATGCCAGGCCCTGGCCTGCTGTAAGTGCTTCAGGACGGAACGGTGGGCACCTTGATGGTGCCCAAATAAATATAGAATGTGGAGACAACCCCCCATGCAAACCGACACAACTCGCGAGAACCCGCAAGGCTCCGTGCCGCAGGCCGCTGATTCGAATCCGGATCTGTCCGCCACCGCACCTGGCCAACTGCGCGTGATCAAGCGTAACGGCACTGTCGTTCCTTATACCGATGACAAAATCACCGTCGCCATCACCAAAGCGTTTCTTGCAGTTGAAGGCGGCACCGCTGCTGCCTCGTCGCGCATCCACGACACCGTTGCCCGCCTGACCGAACAGGTCACCGCGACCTTCAAGCGTCGCATGCCTTCGGGCGGCACCATCCACATCGAAGAAATCCAGGACCAGGTTGAACTGGCCCTGATGCGTGCCGGCGAGCAAAAAGTGGCCCGCGACTACGTGATCTACCGCGATTCGCGCGCCAAGGAACGTGCCGTACGCTCCCCGGCCGAAGAAGCTGCCGTACAAGCGCACCCGTCGATCCGCATCACCCTGGCTGACGGCAGCTTTGCGCCGTTGGACCTGGGCCGCCTGAACACCATCATCACCGAGGCCTGCGAAGGTCTGGAAGAAGTCGACGGTGACCTGATCCAGCGCGAAACCCTGAAGAACCTGTACGACGGCGTGGCCCTGACCGACGTCAACACCGCGCTGGTGATGACCGCCCGTACCCTGGTTGAACGCGAGCCGAACTACTCGTTCGTGACCGCGCGCCTGTTGATGGACACCCTGCGTGCCGAAGGCCTGGGCTTCCTGAAAGTCGCCGACAGCGCCACTCACCACGAGATGGCTGACCTGTACGCCAAAGCCCTGCCGGCCTATATCGCCAAGGGTATCGAGTTCGAATTGCTGAACCCGATCCTGGCAACCTTCGACCTGGAAAAACTCGGCAAGGCGATCAACCACGAGCGCGACCAGCAGTTCACCTACCTGGGCCTGCAAACCCTGTACGACCGTTACTTCATCCACAAGGACGGTATCCGCTTCGAACTGCCGCAAGTGTTCTTCATGCGCGTGGCCATGGGCCTGGCGATTGAAGAGAAGAACAAAGAAGACCGTGCGATCGAGTTCTACAACCTGCTGTCGTCCTTCGACTACATGTCGTCGACCCCGACCCTGTTCAACGCCGGCACCCTGCGTCCTCAGCTGTCGAGCTGCTACCTGACCACCGTGCCGGATGACCTGTCGGGCATCTACCACGCGATCCACGACAACGCCATGCTGTCCAAATTCGCCGGCGGCCTGGGTAACGACTGGACCCCGGTGCGCGCACTGGGTTCTTACATCAAGGGCACCAACGGCAAGTCCCAGGGCGTTGTACCGTTCCTGAAAGTGGTGAACGACACCGCCGTCGCCGTTAACCAGGGTGGCAAGCGCAAAGGCGCTGTGTGTGCCTACCTGGAAACCTGGCACATGGACATTGAAGAGTTCATCGAGCTGCGCAAGAACACCGGTGATGACCGTCGTCGTACCCACGACATGAACACCGCCAACTGGATCCCTGACCTGTTCATGAAGCGCGTCTTCGATGACGGCAAGTGGACCCTGTTCTCGCCATCCGAAGTACCGGACCTGCACGACCTGACCGGCAAGGCCTTCGAAGAGCGCTACGAGTACTACGAAGCCCTCACCGAGTACCCAGGCAAGGTCAAGCTGTTCAAGACCATCCAGGCCAAAGACCTGTGGCGCAAAATGCTGTCCATGCTGTTCGAAACCGGCCACCCATGGTTGACCTTCAAGGACCCATGCAACCTGCGCAGCCCGCAGCAGCACGTGGGCGTGGTCCACAGTTCGAACCTGTGCACCGAGATCACCTTGAACACCAACAAGGACGAGATCGCCGTTTGCAACCTGGGCTCGATCAACCTGCCGAACCATATCGTCAACGGCAAGCTGGACACCGCCAAGCTGGAACGCACCGTCAACACCGCCGTACGCATGCTCGATAACGTGATCGACATCAACTACTACTCGGTGCCACAGGCGCAGAACTCCAACTTCAAGCATCGTCCAGTTGGCTTGGGCATCATGGGCTTCCAGGACGCGTTGTACCTGCAGCACATCCCTTACGGTTCCGATGCTGCGGTCGAGTTCGCCGACAAATCCATGGAAGCGGTCAGCTACTACGCGATCCAGGCTTCCTGCGACCTGGCCGACGAGCGCGGCGCCTACGAGACGTTCCAGGGTTCGCTGTGGTCCAAAGGCATCCTGCCGCTGGACTCGCAACAGATCCTGATCGAAGCCCGTGGCCAGAAGTACATCGACGTTGACCTCAACGAAACCCTGGACTGGGCGCCGGTTCGTGCCCGCGTGCAGAAAGGTATTCGTAACTCCAACATCATGGCCATCGCACCGACCGCCACCATCGCCAACATCACTGGCGTGTCGCAGTCGATCGAACCGACCTACCAGAACCTGTATGTGAAATCGAACCTGTCGGGCGAATTCACCGTGATCAACCCATACCTGGTTCGTGACCTGAAAGCCCGCGGCCTGTGGGACTCGGTCATGATCAACGACCTGAAGTACTACGACGGTTCCGTGCAGCAGATCGAACGCATCCCGCAAGAACTCAAAGAGCTCTATGCGACCGCCTTCGAAGTGGATACCAAGTGGATCGTTGACGCCGCCAGCCGCCGTCAGAAGTGGATCGACCAGGCTCAGTCGCTGAACCTCTACATCGCCGGCGCTTCGGGCAAGAAGCTGGATGTGACCTACCGCATGGCTTGGTACCGTGGCCTGAAAACCACTTACTACCTCCGTGCCCTGGCCGCGACCAGCACCGAGAAGTCGACCATCAACACCGGTAAGTTGAACGCTGTTTCCAGCGGCAACCATGGTGATGATTCGGTTCTCGCAGCTCCTGCCGGTCCGGCACCTGTGCCAAAGGCCTGCGCGATTGACGAGCCGGATTGCGAAGCTTGCCAATAAGCTGAATCAGTCCAGGGCTTGAACGCCCTGGATTGAAAAAGCCCGATAGACCCCGACTGCACAGGGTTTATCGGGCTTTTTCGTTTATCGCCCTAGAGAAAGGCGTAGGCAATACCCTGCTTCGGCGCGCCACCTCGTCTTCCCCACAACTCCACTCGCCCATCGATGACCGCCATCGAGTGGCGATCATAGGCCACGACACCGAGCTTACCGCTCGCCAGCTCACTGCTCGAAGACTGCCTGTAAAGCCCTTTCAACCCCAGGCGATTCAACGCTTCGTGGGGCATTTCGCCGTTATTCAGACTTTGCATCGCATGGGCGAAACTTAACTTCGAGGTATTCGGGTTGTCATCCAGGCCATTCCCTTCCAGCTGTGCACGCTTGGCACTTGCAGCAAACATGAAGTTAGCATCAGTCAACATCTGCGGATTATCGCCCTTGAACTGTGCGTACCTGGCCGCCTGCTTCAACTCATCCTTGGACAAATCAAGTTTGAACTGATCGCGCATGGTCACCTGATAGCCATCCGCCGTTTCTTTAACCTCTTTGAAAACGTCAGTGGGCTTCTGACCAAACTTCATCATTGCGCCCTTGATCGCTGAAACGGTGACGCAATTGCCGTCCGGCCCCTGGCTGAAGCCACTCCAGATATTGTATGGTTTTTTCCCTGGGTTACTTTGATCAGGCTTGTAGTTGAAGTGCTTGGAGCCTTCGGTAATCGGCAGATTACTCATGGGCTCGCTGGGGCCGAAATTGTCGGGGTTCGGCCTACCGCCGCCACCTCCACCACCTGGCGATGGGCCAGGGGAAGGCGGTGAGGGAGTTGGCGATGCATCATCCTGTTCCGGGAACCACAATTTCATCAAGCGCCGCAGAAAGTCCAACCAAGAGACGTCAGCCTTCTCCATCAGCTCGTTCATGATCTCTTTGAATTTTTCGTCACCGAGTTCTTCGCGCTTATCGTTCAGCTTGTCGCGAAGGTCTTGAGCGGTCTGGCTCTTGGAGGTTTTTTCGGCATCCATCAATTCGCTGAGTAGTTGCCTGACTGACTCAGCGTCGGTGTCTTGGGTTTTTCCGGGATCATCCGGCTGACTCGTGCGTCCGTATAAGCCCGCACTATCGTTATTCAGGACAAACCAATAACTTCCTGATGGTGCCCCTTCCCACTGCTCGTAAATCGCCATGCATCTCTCCCTGCTGATCCATGGGCGGCATGCGCCCGTGACTCGTCCGTGGCGCAATGGGCGTTGGGCGTTCCAGCAGCAAGGCGAGATGAAACAGGCGGTAAACAAATAACACGCGCACAAAAAAAGCCCCTCGATCGAGGGGCTTTTTTTGTGCGCGTGTTGAGCGACGGTATCAGGTCATCTGAATGATGGTCTGCATGATGGTACTTTGGGTGGAGATGGTCTTGGCGTTCGCCTGGTAGTTGCTCTGGGCCTTGATCAGGTCAACCAGCTCGTTGGTCAGGTTGACGTTGGAGGCTTCCAGAGAGGAGCCCTTGATAGAACCCAGCGTGCCAGCTTCCGGCGCGTCGTAACCCGGCTGGCCCGATGCGAAGGTCTCTTTCCAAGTAGTACCGCCAGCCGGCTGCAAGCCTTGCTCGTTGTTGAAGCTGGCCAGGGAAATCTGGCCGATGGCTTTGCTCTGCTGGTTGCTGAAGGTCGCGAACAATACACCGCTGCCGTCGACTTTCAGGCCAGTGATCTGGCCAGTGGCATAACCGTCAGTGACCGGCGGGTTGCGGTAGCTGGCCGAGTTGTACTGGGTGACATTGCCCATGTTGATAGCGATGCCATCCTTGTTCGCTGACGCATCGTTGGCCTTCCAGACACCGTCGGTCACTGTACCGGGTACCCAATCCTTAATGGTCAGGGTGTTGCCGGCAACACCACCGGTCACGATGCTCTTGAGATTACCGGCACCATCGAAAGCCAGGGTCGACGGCACTGGCGCTTTCACATCAGGCCCGGTACCGGTCGGAGGCGAACCGTCAGGGTTACGGCCATCGATCAAGGTGTAGGACTGCCACTCGTTGGCACCGGTTTTCACCACGTACTGAACCATCGGGTGCGCGTTGCCCTGGGAGTCATACAATGTAGTGCCGTATTGCGTGGTGAAGGTTTCTGACTTGGTTGGGTCAAAGGGGTTCTTGGTCTGGTCGATTACCGGCGACGAGGAGTTAAGGTTGCTGGCCGAATCCACCTTGGTGGACGCCTTCGGTGGCAGGTTCGCCAGGTTCAGTTGCAGGTCGACCAGACCACCCTTGTTGATCTTGCCATTCTCGTCCGCAGCGTAACCCTGCAGACGCGAAGTGCCAGTGTTGTTGGTGATGTAGCCGTCCTTGTCCGCACGGAAAGCACCGCTTCGGGTGTATTCCAGCGAGCCGTCGCCACCCTTCTGCACGAAGAAACCACCGCCCTGGATCGCCATGTCGAGGATGCCGCCACCGCCGTTGACGTCGCCCTGGGTGAACTGCTGCGACACCGCCGCCAGGTTCACACCGTTGCCGATGGTGTTCTGGCCAGTGCCAAGTTTGGAAGCCGCATAAATATCGGAAAATTCCGCACGAGATGACTTGAAGCCGGTGGTCGCAACGTTGGCGATGTTGTTGCCGGTCACGTCCAGTTGTTTGTTGGCCGCATAGAGGCCGCTAAGGCCGATATTAAAAGACATGTTTCTCTCCCTCTGCCGTATTTAGCCGGCTCTATGTACCGATAGTCTGAATTTGCGACAGCTTGACGCTGCCCATGCCGCCTGCAAGGTTGAGCAGCATTTCGCCGCCGGTCTTGCTCAAGGTCACGCTGGTTACGGTGGCTGGCAGCGAGGTGGCCAGGGAAACCGAGTCACCCTTGTCGTTCTTGGTGCTGGCATTGAAGGTGTAAGTGCCGGCGGGGGCGACCTCGCCCTTGTCGTTCTTGCCGTCCCAGATAAAGCTCTGGCTGCCGGCACTCTGCGCGCCCATATCCACGGTGCGCACGACGTTGCCGTCCTTGTCGGTGATTTTGACGGAAACGTTGCCCACCGCCGATGGCACCTCTACCGAACCGTTCATGCTCTTGCTGGTATCAACCATGGCTTTGTCGGTCTGGATAATGATCGACCGCCCCACCAGCGATGAAGCCTGCAGCGCTTGCGAAGAGCTGAAGTTGCTGGAGATGTTATTCACCGAGTCGTTCAGGGTGTTGATGCCTTCCAGGCTGCTGAACTGGGCAAGTTGGGCCACGAACGCGCCGTTGTCCTGGGGCGACAGCGGGTTCTGGTTTTTCAGCTGGGTTACCAGTAACTGCAGGAATGCGTCCTTGCCCAACGCCTGGTTGCCAGTGGCTGCTTTGGAAACATTCGAGACATTGTTCGAAGCGTCCTTGACCTTGGAATTGAACAGGTCCTGGACTGCCGTGTTGTTTGACGTATCAACGATGGCCATTATTTGGCGCCCCTTATTACTGACCCAGGGTCAGGACCTTCTGCATCATGGCTTTGGCGGTGTTCATCATTTCCGCATTGGTCTGGAACGAACGACTGGCGGAGATCATGTCAGCCATTTCCTCGACCACGTTGACGTTGGGGTAGTAGACGTAACCCTTTTCGTTCGCGGCCGGATGGTTGGGCTCGTAACGGGCCTCCAGGTTGCTCTGGTCTTCGACCACACCCAGCACCTGCACGCCGGAGCCGGCTGCGTCCTGGTTCTGGAACAACGAATCGCTGCCACCGGCCTGGCCACCCTGGAACATGGTGGCAAACACCGGGTGACGGGCACGGTAAGTCTGGTCAATGCTCGAAGAGACGGTCTCGGCGTTGGCGATGTTACTGGCGACGGTGTTCAAACGCGTGGTCTGCGCGCTCATGCCACTGCCGGCAATATTGAAAACACTGGACAGGGACATGGCTTATTCTCCACGCAGGGCTGACATCAGCCCTTTGAATTTGCTGTTGAGCAGGGTAAAGCTGGCCTGGAAATTCACCGAGTTCTCGGCGTAGTTCGATTGCTCCAACTGCGCGTCGACGGTGTTCTGGTCGATCGACGGCTGCATCGGCGTGCGATACAGCAACGACTCGTCACCCTTGCTCAGGCCTTGCGCTTCGATATGACGGCTGTTGGTCATGTTCAAGGCGAAGGTGCCGTTCCTGGTCTTGTCTTGCTGTGCGGCGAGCACGGCAGAGAAGTCCAGGTCCCGAGCCTTGTAGTTCGGGGTATCGGCGTTGGCAATGTTATTGGCCAGGACTTCGGCACGCTGGGCGCGAAAGCCCAGGGCTTGTTCATGGATACCGAGCGCTTTATCGAAGCTGATGCTCATGGCGGAAACCTTTAGGCTGACCTGCTGTTCGTTAGCAGGGTTATAGCAAGGTGCGTGCCAGTCTTTCAGGAGCCCGTATATCAAGGGTTTCGAGGGTAGGTGCCGGCGACTATGCCAGAAAAGCGGCAACGGGTTTCCGCGTGGCGCCAGTAAAGCGGCAATGGGGAGTTGCCGCTTTCTTCAACGTTGCCGCAGAAACAAATGTGGGAGGGGGCTCGCTCCCGATAGCGGTGTATCAGTGATAAAGACATCAACTGAACCACCGCTATCGGGAGCAAGCCCCCTCCCACACTTTAACTGCGTGCGACTTACTTGGCCTGGTAGATGATCCCCGGGCTGCACTGCACCATCTGGTAATGGTCCGGCAGGCCATTCAAGGCTTCGGAAGCGCCGAGGAACAGGTAACCGCCGCGCTTGAGCGTGCCGTGGATGCGCAGCAGGATGTCTTTCTTCACTTCGGCCGAGAAATAGATCAGCACGTTGCGGCAGAACACCATGTCGAACTTGCCCAGGCTGGCGTAGCTGTCGAGCAGGTTGAACGAGCGAAACTCCACGCGGTTCTTGATCGGTGCCTTGATCGCCCAGCGCCCGGCGCCTTTGGGGTCGAAGTAACGCTGCAGGCGCTCCTGGGATAAACCGCGGCCCAGGGCCAGGCTGTCGTACTCACCGGTCTTGCAGTTGGTAAGCATGGTGCCGGACAAGTCGGTAGCAACAATTTGCGCGCCGGCTTTCAACTGGCCCATGTTGGTTCGCTCGAACTCGTCGATGGACATCGAGATCGAGTAGGGTTCCTGCCCCGACGAACAGGCCGCCGACCAGATGCGCAGGCGCTGGCCCGGGCTGGCCTTGATGGCTTCCGGCAACACTTTGTTCTTGAGCACTTCAAAGGGGTAGGTATCGCGAAACCACAGGGTTTCGTTGGTGGTCATTGCATCGACCACCATTTCCTTGAGCCCGCTGCGCGGCTGCCCCTGGATCCGCTGGACCAACTCACCCAGGGACTTGATGCCCTGCTGTTCCATCAGTTTGTTGAGACGGCTGGATACCAGGTACTGCTTGTTTTCACCGAGCAATATGCCACAGGCTTTTTCCAGGAAGACCCGGAACTGTTCGAAATCCAAATTACCCGTAGACAATGATACCGCCTCTTAAATCGTGTGATCGCCGGGGGAAATCCCCTAGCCGTGATCTGCTGCCTTGATCCGGTCGACTACCCGGGATGCGAGGTCATCAGGACGGAACTTGGCCAGAAAGTCATCAGCACCAACCTTCTTGACCATTGCCTGATTGAATACCCCCGACAACGAAGTATGCAGGATGATATGCAGTTTTTGCATGCGTGGATCGTTGCGTATCTCGGCCGTGAGCGTGTAGCCGTCCATTTCCGGCATCTCGATGTCGGAGATCATCATCAGGAATTCTTCTTCGGGCTTCTTGCCTTCGTCCACCAGTTTGCGCAGGTAATCCAGGGCCTGACGACCATCATTGAGGGCCACCACGTCTACACCAACGGTCTGCAGGCAGCGTGTGACCTGCTTGCGCGCCACTGAGGAGTCGTCCACAGTCAATACGCGCAGGGACACCGCCTTGTGTGCAGTCTCGGCATCCACCACACCCACAGAGATGGTTTCCGAGGTGGGTGCCACTTCGGCGAGGATTTTTTCCACGTCGATGATTTCGACCAACTGGTTATCGACCCGTGTCACCGCCGTCAGGTAGTGATCGCGCCCGGTGCCCTTGGGCGGCGGATGGATCTCTTCCCAGTTCATATTGACGATACGCTCCACCGAGCGCACCAGGAAACCCTGGGTCTTGGTGTTGTACTCGGTGATGATCACAAAGGGGTTCTGGCGGTCTTGCAAACCCGCCGAGCCCGTGGCCATCGCCAGGTCAAGAATGGGAATAGTTGCGCCACGGATGTTGGCTACACCACACACCACTGGGCTGGACTTGGGCATGATCGTCAGCTTTGGGCATTGCAGCACTTCCCGCACTTTGAATACGTTGATGCCATACAACTGTTTGCCATCCAGGCGAAAAAGCAACAACTCCAGGCGATTCTGCCCTACCAGCTGTGTGCGCTGGTTTACTGAATCCATTACACCTGCCATGCCCTGACTCCTAAATCCTGGGGGTACGACGCGCACCCAACACTAAACGGCACGAGCTTTGCTATTTATTAAATATGGATATTAAAACGACAGTTTCCCGACGCCCTAGCCACCGCAGGCTGTTCTGCGCCGTGATGGCGCTGCTTGCCTTGAGCATTGGCGCTACCGCACGCGCCGACAATGTCACCCTGCCTGATCTCCTTATCGGCGTCACCCAAGGTTTTCTTGAATTCACTGTAGAAGATTATCTGGCGACCACGCAGACGCCGGGACGTTATGAAATTCAGGTCAGCCAGTTGGACCCGCGCTTGCGCATGCCGATGTGCGACAAGGAATTGACAGCCACGCTGGAAAGCCCTGCCCAGCCCATCGGACGCGTAACGGTAAAAGTTCGCTGTGAAGGCGCCTCGCCCTGGACGGTATTCGTGCCGGCTCAGGTCAAGCTGTTCCGCGATGTGGTAGTGGTCGCGCGGCCGTTGAAACGCACCGGCATCATCGGCTACGAGGATGTGGCCCTGCGCGAGCGCGATATCAGCCTGATCAACCAGGGCTACCTGACCTCAGTGGATCAGGCTATCGGGCAGAGACTCACCCGACCAATGGTCACCGATCAGGTCATCACACTGGTTCACCTGGAACAGGCTGAAGTGATTCGCAAGGGTGACCAGGTGGTGATTTCGGCCAGCAGTGGCGGGCTGAACGTAAGGATGCCAGGGGAGGCACTGTCCAATGGCGGCATGAGCGAGCAGATTCGCGTCAAGAATCTCAACTCCAATCGCGTGATCAAGGCGCGGGTCACGGCGCCTGGTCAGGTCGAGGTCGCTTTATAGATCACTGGAATCACAGGCCGGCTTTTCCTACACTGTGTGTTGGATGTCGAGCGGTACAGGTTTATTGTCAATCGAGCCTAAAGTTTGCCCGGGTATGGCCGAAAACATGGCAAGCGTCCAAATACCCAGAGGTTTTTTCACCATGGTCATTGATTTCAGTCGTTTGAATAACACCCAGGCTTTGCCGGGCAATACGCGCACCAACGGTGTCAAGGACAGCGTAGAAGCCAAGTCCCAGCCCTTGCCCGCCAAGGCAGAGCAGGCCAGCGCCAGCCAGAGCGGGGAATCGGTACACCTGAGCAATGAGGCTCAACAGTTGCAGAAGGTCACTGACTCGCTGCGTGATCAGCCGGTTGTCAATAAAGCTCGCGTGGCTGAGTTGAAACAGGCCATCGCCGACGGCAGCTATAAAGTCGACAGCAGCCGTGTAGCCAATAAGCTGCTTAACTTCGAAGCCGAGCGCTAGGCAAAAGCCTGCGCAGGGCTTTTGGACGCTTAAAACCCAAGGCCAGCCATGCACCCCGACGAACATCTGCTTCAACTGATCATTGATGATCTGGCGCCAACGCACCAGTTGCTTGAGCTGCTCAAGGAAGAATCCCTGGCCCTGTACGGCCGGGACATGCCCTTGCTCGAAGAAATCCTGGCGCGCAAGCAGTCGCTGATTGTGTTGCTCGAACAACACGGCAAGAAGCGCAGCCAGATACTCATCAGCCTGGGCCTGCCTGCCGATCACGAAGGCCTGGCACAACTGGCTAGCCACTCCTCGGTCGGTGATCAATTACTGGCGCAAAGCAAAGAACTCAATCAATTGCTTGCCCAGTGCCAGGAAGCCAACCTGCTCAACGGCCAATCAATCCAGCTTCAGCAAGCCACGACCGCCAATCAGTTGCGCATACTGCACGGTGGTGAGCCTCCGGCCCTGTACAACGCCCAAGGCTCCACCTCTCGCCTGGTCAAGCCAAGTACCCGCAGCCAAGCCTGACACCGGTTTACAGCGCGACCTATCCAAGGAGCGCTACATACTGGCAAAATGCCGGTTCTTGCGTGTAGTCGTACTTTGTCTGGAGATGGAAGAACCGTGTTCAACGCCCCTAATGCGGAAGATGCACCGCAGCCACCGAAGGTGCTCACTACGCCTCTGGAAGTCGCCAGCACATTACGGATGCTGCAAGAAAGCCATGATCCGCTGATCATCACTTTCCACGAACGCAGCCAGCGCTTTCAGAGCTATTTGGTGGATATTGATCGGGACAGCAAAACGCTGGCCCTGGATGAAATGATCCCCCGAGACGGTGAGCGCTACCTCGAGAACGGCGAACCCTTTCGTATCGAAGGCTTCCATGAAGGTGTACGGGTTGCCTGGGAAAGCAATGGCACGCTGAACATCAGCGAAAAAGACGGCCACCGTATCTATAGCGGCAGCATGCCTGACGAGGTGGTTTATCATCAGCGGCGCAATGCATTTCGCGCCGCACTGAAACTTGCGCAATTGGTGAATATCGAACTGGGCGGCGAGAAGCTCAAGGCACCGATCAGCGGCAAACTTCTGGACATTTCCGCCACTGGCTGCAAATTGCGCTTTGAAGGCGATATCTCCGAGCGCCTTCAGTTGGGCCAGGTCTATGACCGCTTTATCGCCGCCCTGCCCTTTGGCAGCATGACCACCTCCGTCGAACTGCGCTACCTGCACTTCGAAGACAAGATCAACACGACCTTTGCTGGCGTGCGTTTTCACAACATGAGTGGTTTGGTGCAGCGCCAGGTGGAGCGTTTTGTCTACCAGCTGCAGCGCGAGGCTCGGCGCTTCGACAAGGACGATGATCTTTAAGGTTTAGACGCTGAAATAAAAAACGGGCAGTTCCTGATAGGAACTGCCCGTTTTCATTCAGGGGCGTGCCCTGCTCAAGTCATGGGGATGTTCATCCGGGTCTACCGGCTCCTGCGGCTCTTCATTGGCTGGCTCATCAGTTACCGGGTCTGGCTCGGGTTCCGGGTCAGGGACAGTGACCTGCATCTGCTCCTGCACCACTTGCTCATCCACCCGTGGGTCGAGCGCTGCTACCAGCGGTGAACTGGACATGCTGTCAGGCATCGCTACGTGATGCAGCGGGGCGTCGTCGACCTGGTGCAGGTTGGTCACTGCTTTGGGACGGATGCGCCATACCAGGATCAACGCACACAAACTGAAAAACGCGTAGAGCATCTGGCTGCCGAACAACTTCATCACGACACCCGCCAACAGTGGGCCGATACTGGCGCCTATGCCGTAGGTCACCAACAACATGGCCGTCAGCGAAACCCGACGATCACCTTCTACATGATCGTTGGAAAAAGCCACTGCCAATGGGTAAAGGCAGAACTGCACCAGCGAACAGAAGAAGCCTGCCACAAACAGCACTTCCAGCGGTACTTGAGTCATGATCGCCAGCGGCAACGCTGTTACGGCCAGGCACAACGCAAAGCAGCGAATCAACAGCGCGCGGTCATAGCGGTCCGATAGCCATCCCAGCGGCCACTGAACGACCAAGCCGGCAAAAATGCAGCTACCCATGAACAAGCCGACTTGCTCAGTCGTCAGCCCCTGCTGAGACGCGTAGAGCGGCGCCAAACCGTAGAACGACCCAACGATCAAGCCCGCGCCCAGCACCGTACTGAGAGACTGTGGCACACGCTTTATAAAAAAACGGGGCTCCATCGGGGCCGGGTGCAGGGGCGCGGGGTGAATGCGTCGGGTCATGGCCACAGGCACCAGGCACAACGCAAAACACAACGCGACCAACATCAGCAGTTCAAGCCCAAGGTGAGGATGCATGACCAGGATCAACTGCCCCAGTACCAACCCGAGGTAGGACGCGATCATGTAGCCGCTGAACACTACGCCACGCTGCTTGGCATCCGCCTGTTCATTGAGCCAGCTTTCGATAACCATGTACTGGCACATCATCCCCAGGCCGACGATTATCCGCAGCACGATCCAGGCAGGTAGCCAATCAATCAAGCCATGACCCAGCACTGCCGCGCCGACGATTCCGGCGCAAGTCGCGTAGGCACGAATATGTCCAACGCGGGCTATCAGGCGATGCCCGATCTTGCCGCCCAGTACCAAGCCAAAATAGTTGGCGGCCATCAGCGCACCGACCCACAAACTGTCGACATTGTCTGCCGCCAGGCGCAAGGCCAGGTAAGTACTGAGCAGGCCGGAGCCAATCAGCATCATCAAAGAGGCGAAATAAAGGGCTCGAAAAGATTTCCAGATCTGGCGCATCGGCGTTCCGAGCGGCTCCTTGCGGTAAGGGATTGGGCTATCGGCATGATAGTCCGGGTGGTCGGGTCCGGACAGGCGGTGCGGCCTGTTTCCGGGGATTATTTTGCATAAGAGCTCAGACGTTGCACCTGTGTCTGTAGGTACACAACGGTAGAGATAAATACATGACGCCCCTGCTGTGAACCCTGAAGCGCTGCAAGGTTCGACTGATCTTTGAGGCTTTGCAAAAAGCTGTGGGTATTGAATAGCTCGGTACTTTTCAACCGCCCAAAACAAAACCCCTGTTTGCGTTAGCAAACAGGGGTTTCGGAATTTAATCTTGACGATGACCTACTCTCACATGGGGAAACCCCACACTACCATCGGCGATGCATCGTTTCACTGCTGAGTTCGGGATGGGATCAGGTGGTTCCAATGCTCTATGGTCGTCAAGAAATTCGGGTACTGAGTCGTGACCAGTTGGCCTCGCTTCAGCAAATTGGGTATGTGACAGCTTTCGGTGTTTTGTGAGCGTCGAACTTTCGGTTCATTGCGTCTTCACACACCGCAATCTGATGCTCGTTAGAGTAGTCAAATTGCTTGGGTGTTATATGGTCAAGCCTCACGGGCAATTAGTATTGGTTAGCTCAACGCCTCACAGCGCTTACACACCCAACCTATCAACGTCGTAGTCTTCGACGGCCCTTCAGGGAACTCAAGGTTCCAGTGAGATCTCATCTTGAGGCTAGTTTCCCGCTTAGATGCTTTCAGCGGTTATCTATTCCGAACATAGCTACCCGGCAATGCCACTGGCGTGACAACCGGAACACCAGAGGTTCGTCCACTCCGGTCCTCTCGTACTAGGAGCAGCCCCTCTCAAATCTCAAACGTCCACGGCAGATAGGGACCGAACTGTCTCACGACGTTCTAAACCCAGCTCGCGTACCACTTTAAATGGCGAACAGCCATACCCTTGGGACCGGCTTCAGCCCCAGGATGTGATGAGCCGACATCGAGGTGCCAAACACCGCCGTCGATATGAACTCTTGGGCGGTATCAGCCTGTTATCCCCGGAGTACCTTTTATCCGTTGAGCGATGGCCCTTCCATACAGAACCACCGGATCACTAAGACCTACTTTCGTACCTGCTCGACGTGTCTGTCTCGCAGTCAAGCGCGCTTTTGCCTTTATACTCTACGACCGATTTCCGACCGGTCTGAGCGCACCTTCGTACTCCTCCGTTACTCTTTAGGAGGAGACCGCCCCAGTCAAACTACCCACCATACACTGTCCTCGATCCGGATAACGGACCTGAGTTAGAACCTCAAAGTTGCCAGGGTGGTATTTCAAGGTTGGCTCCACGCAGACTGGCGTCCACGCTTCAAAGCCTCCCACCTATCCTACACAAGCAAATTCAAAGTCCAGTGCAAAGCTATAGTAAAGGTTCACGGGGTCTTTCCGTCTAGCCGCGGATACACTGCATCTTCACAGCGATTTCAATTTCACTGAGTCTCGGGTGGAGACAGCGCCGCCATCGTTACGCCATTCGTGCAGGTCGGAACTTACCCGACAAGGAATTTCGCTACCTTAGGACCGTTATAGTTACGGCCGCCGTTTACCGGGGCTTCGATCAAGAGCTTCGCGTTAGCTAACCCCATCAATTAACCTTCCGGCACCGGGCAGGCGTCACACCCTATACGTCCACTTTCGTGTTTGCAGAGTGCTGTGTTTTTAATAAACAGTCGCAGCGGCCTGGTATCTTCGACCGGCATGAGCTTACGGAGCAAGTCCTTCACCCTCACCGGCGCACCTTCTCCCGAAGTTACGGTGCCATTTTGCCTAGTTCCTTCACCCGAGTTCTCTCAAGCGCCTTGGTATTCTCTACCCAACCACCTGTGTCGGTTTGGGGTACGGTTCCTGGTTACCTGAAGCTTAGAAGCTTTTCTTGGAAGCATGGCATCAACCACTTCGTTAACTAAAAGTTAACTCGTCATCAGCTCTCGGCCTTAAGATCCCGGATTTACCTAAGATCTCAGCCTACCACCTTAAACTTGGACAACCAACGCCAAGCTGGCCTAGCCTTCTCCGTCCCTCCATCGCAATAACCAGAAGTACAGGAATATTAACCTGTTTTCCATCGACTACGCTTTTCAGCCTCGCCTTAGGGACCGACTAACCCTGCGTCGATTAACGTTGCGCAGGAAACCTTGGTCTTTCGGCGTGGGTGTTTTTCACACCCATTGTCGTTACTCATGTCAGCATTCGCACTTCTGATACCTCCAGCAAGCTTCTCAACTCACCTTCACAGGCTTACAGAACGCTCCTCTACCGCATCACTTACGTGATACCCGTAGCTTCGGTGTATGGTTTGAGCCCCGTTACATCTTCCGCGCAGGCCGACTCGACTAGTGAGCTATTACGCTTTCTTTAAAGGGTGGCTGCTTCTAAGCCAACCTCCTAGCTGTCTAAGCCTTCCCACATCGTTTCCCACTTAACCATAACTTTGGGACCTTAGCTGACGGTCTGGGTTGTTTCCCTTTTCACGACGGACGTTAGCACCCGCCGTGTGTCTCCCATGCTCGGCACTTGTAGGTATTCGGAGTTTGCATCGGTTTGGTAAGTCGGGATGACCCCCTAGCCGAAACAGTGCTCTACCCCCTACAGTGATACATGAGGCGCTACCTAAATAGCTTTCGAGGAGAACCAGCTATCTCCGAGCTTGATTAGCCTTTCACTCCGATCCACAGGTCATCCGCTAACTTTTCAACGGTAGTCGGTTCGGTCCTCCAGTTAGTGTTACCCAACCTTCAACCTGCCCATGGATAGATCGCCCGGTTTCGGGTCTATTCCCAGCGACTAGACGCCCTATTAAGACTCGCTTTCGCTACGCCTCCCCTATTCGGTTAAGCTCGCCACTGAAAATAAGTCGCTGACCCATTATACAAAAGGTACGCAGTCACCCAACAAAGTGGGCTCCCACTGCTTGTACGCATACGGTTTCAGGATCTATTTCACTCCCCTCTCCGGGGTTCTTTTCGCCTTTCCCTCACGGTACTAGTTCACTATCGGTCAGTCAGTAGTATTTAGCCTTGGAGGATGGTCCCCCCATATTCAGACAAAGTTTCTCGTGCTCCGTCCTACTCGATTTCATGACTAAGAGATTTTCGCGTACAGGGCTATCACCCACTATGGCCGCACTTTCCAGAGCGTTCCGCTAATCTCAAAGCCACTTAAGGGCTAGTCCCCGTTCGCTCGCCACTACTAAGGGAATCTCGGTTGATTTCTTTTCCTCAGGGTACTTAGATGTTTCAGTTCCCCTGGTTCGCCTCTTGCACCTATGTATTCAGTACAAGATAACCATCTTATGATGGCTGGGTTCCCCCATTCAGACATCTCCGGATCAAAGTCTGTTTGCCGACTCCCCGAAGCTTTTCGCAGGCTACCACGTCTTTCATCGCCTCTGACTGCCAAGGCATCCACCGTATGCGCTTCTTCACTTGACCATATAACCCCAAGCAATCTGGTTATACTGTGAAGACAACATTCGCCGAAAATTCGAATTTCTCAGTTAAGAGAACTCACAAATTTTACCTTAGCCTGATCCGTTACCAGTGAAAGTAACGTTCAGTCTATCTTTCTATCACATACCCAAATTTTTAAAGAACGAACTAGTCAAAGACTAGAAATCAACATTCACCATCACAACGATGGAATGCTCATTTCTAAGCTTTATACAAACAGAAGCAGTAGTGGTGGAGCCAAACGGGATCGAACCGTTGACCTCCTGCGTGCAAGGCAGGCGCTCTCCCAGCTGAGCTATGGCCCCGTATTTCTACAGGCGTTTCCCACACAAAATTGGTGGGTCTGGGCAGATTCGAACTGCCGACCTCACCCTTATCAGGGGTGCGCTCTAACCAACTGAGCTACAGACCCAATTTCGGGCTGCTTCTTTCGTCTTCTTCAATGAATCAAGCAATTCGTGTGGGAACTTATGGAGCAGCTGATGTCGTCGATTAAGGAGGTGATCCAGCCGCAGGTTCCCCTACGGCTACCTTGTTACGACTTCACCCCAGTCATGAATCACACCGTGGTAACCGTCCTCCCGAAGGTTAGACTAGCTACTTCTGGTGCAACCCACTCCCATGGTGTGACGGGCGGTGTGTACAAGGCCCGGGAACGTATTCACCGCGACATTCTGATTCGCGATTACTAGCGATTCCGACTTCACGCAGTCGAGTTGCAGACTGCGATCCGGACTACGATCGGTTTTATGGGATTAGCTCCACCTCGCGGCTTGGCAACCCTCTGTACCGACCATTGTAGCACGTGTGTAGCCCAGGCCGTAAGGGCCATGATGACTTGACGTCATCCCCACCTTCCTCCGGTTTGTCACCGGCAGTCTCCTTAGAGTGCCCACCATGACGTGCTGGTAACTAAGGACAAGGGTTGCGCTCGTTACGGGACTTAACCCAACATCTCACGACACGAGCTGACGACAGCCATGCAGCACCTGTCTCAATGTTCCCGAAGGCACCAATCCATCTCTGGAAAGTTCATTGGATGTCAAGGCCTGGTAAGGTTCTTCGCGTTGCTTCGAATTAAACCACATGCTCCACCGCTTGTGCGGGCCCCCGTCAATTCATTTGAGTTTTAACCTTGCGGCCGTACTCCCCAGGCGGTCAACTTAATGCGTTAGCTGCGCCACTAAAAGCTCAAGGCTTCCAACGGCTAGTTGACATCGTTTACGGCGTGGACTACCAGGGTATCTAATCCTGTTTGCTCCCCACGCTTTCGCACCTCAGTGTCAGTATTAGTCCAGGTGGTCGCCTTCGCCACTGGTGTTCCTTCCTATATCTACGCATTTCACCGCTACACAGGAAATTCCACCACCCTCTACCATACTCTAGTCAGTCAGTTTTGAATGCAGTTCCCAGGTTGAGCCCGGGGATTTCACATCCAACTTAACAAACCACCTACGCGCGCTTTACGCCCAGTAATTCCGATTAACGCTTGCACCCTCTGTATTACCGCGGCTGCTGGCACAGAGTTAGCCGGTGCTTATTCTGTCGGTAACGTCAAAATTGCAGAGTATTAATCTACAACCCTTCCTCCCAACTTAAAGTGCTTTACAATCCGAAGACCTTCTTCACACACGCGGCATGGCTGGATCAGGCTTTCGCCCATTGTCCAATATTCCCCACTGCTGCCTCCCGTAGGAGTCTGGACCGTGTCTCAGTTCCAGTGTGACTGATCATCCTCTCAGACCAGTTACGGATCGTCGCCTTGGTGAGCCATTACCCCACCAACTAGCTAATCCGACCTAGGCTCATCTGATAGCGCAAGGCCCGAAGGTCCCCTGCTTTCTCCCGTAGGACGTATGCGGTATTAGCGTCCGTTTCCGAACGTTATCCCCCACTACCAGGCAGATTCCTAGGCATTACTCACCCGTCCGCCGCTCTCAAGAGAAGCAAGCTTCTCTCTACCGCTCGACTTGCATGTGTTAGGCCTGCCGCCAGCGTTCAATCTGAGCCATGATCAAACTCTTCAGTTCAAACATCTTTGGGTTTTTAAGAAACCCTAAACTTGGCTCAGCAATCGTTGGTTACATCTTTGATTTCTCGCGGAGTAACTTGTGATGCTGATAATCTTGTTGACTATCAGTCTGACTCCACAAGCACCCACACGAATTGCTTGATTCAGTTGTTAAAGAGCGGTTGGTTAAGATCTTTCGTCTCAACCGAGGCGCGCATTCTACAGCAGCCTCATTTGCTGTCAAGTGATTATTTTCAGAAGCTTTCGAAGATTTCTTCAACAACTTCAACCACTTGCGCTTAAGATCTCTCCGAAGCGGGAGGCGAATTCTACAGGGATTTGCATGTGCGTCAACCCCTTAAATCAAAAAACTCAAAACGCCCATTTGGCCTGCCGTGCACCAGGCCTGGAGCCCTCTGTGAATCTCTGCATATAAAGAAGGGAGCCAGCGCATTGCCCGCACTGGATCCTCCTGACGCAAAAAACAACCTGCAACAAATGCCAGGCTATCAACAGATAGCTGGATTCAGATCGAAGGAAATGCAGCAGAGAGAAAGGCGGATGGCTTGTAGATAGCAGTAAACGCCATGGCAGGCGTTCAGCCTATAAAGATGGTGTCCCAGGGCCGGTTCGAACGGCCAACCTTCCCCTTAGGAGGGGGATGCTCTATCCAATTGAGCTACTGGGACAAATGACAAGCGCGTCACGGATAAGACCAGCGACAGACGGCGTGCATCTTAACGGCCGAGGTAGGTTTTGTCATGTCGTCCTTAGGCATTTTGCTTGTAGGGCGATCCCTGCACATACCTTTATAGCTTCACCCAGCAAACACGGGCACTTGCAGGGATCGTGCAAATTGCACTACCTCAAAATGCCATCATTGCAAACTGCAACCCAAAGCCCCCTCGCAGGCAAATCAACTAATTGATTTTAAAGGTAAAATAGTTTGGCACGGCATCTGCAATGCTCTTTGCATAAACCAAGCGAACCAAGCACCACGGAGAACATGACCATGAATAGCGTACTACTATTAGCTCTCAATGCCGTGGCCCTGGCCGCACTGGTGATATTTCATTTCCAGCCAGTCAATACTCAAGATGCCGCACTGATCAGCCAAGCAGTTCCCCATCATCTGCAACAACGCCCCCAGCTGGCGGTAGTCACTGCTACCCAGCAGTCGCCCGTCCTCCTGACCCAAGATACACAAGCTGCACCTACATCCGAGTACTGGGTTTTCTGAGATAGCTATCAATGTCCAAACCTGCCTGGTTTTTTCTATGTTTGACCCTGATGGCAGGCTTTCTGGGCCTAGCTACTGACTGCCCTAGAGCTCAAGCCACCGCCTTCATCGTCAGCGCCGTGTTTGGTAGCCTATTGATGTTGGCACTCATCGCCGGTCGCCGAATCAAGTTCGATCCATTGCTTCGCTGACCCCCTCCCCTACCTTATGTCGAATCACCCTAGCAAATCGGCAAACTGCCACTAGGCTTAAGACTGAGGGCAAAAGGCCATATTGCACTGCGCCCTTCAACCCAGATGCGCCGCAGCCCTGCGCGTTGATGGACTAGCACTGCATCAGCGCCAAAGTTTTCAAACCAGTCCGCAAAAATGCAAATCAGTACTGGCACAAAGCCTTTAGGCGGTTCAATATTTGTCACAGAATTGACGCCAATGAAATGGCAAATCTGAGGCATGATGCGGCCTCTTTGCAATTCGGGTTGAACTTTGGTCGTGAGCCTTGTCTTAACACTCATCTTGCGGCCAATTCCAGAAACCGCTCCCCTGAACTAACCGGTTAAATATATGCGCCCATTGAAACAGGCAATTTATTCCAGCCGTACGGCTGACAAATTCGTCGTACGTCTGCCAGACGGAATGCGGGAACGCATTGCCGAGGTGGCTCGCAATCATCACCGCAGCATGAACTCTGAAATCATCGCACGCCTGGAACAAAGCCTTATTCAGGAAGGTGCCTTGGGTGAAGAGTTGAGCATGCGACTGGATAGCCCAGAGCTGTCACTGCACGAACGCGAACTGCTGCAGCGTTTTCGTCAGCTCTCCCACCGCCAGCAAAACGCCCTCGTCTCGCTTATCGCTCACGATGTTGAGGCGGCCGCAGAAGCCAATTGATTGACACTGAAAGCCGAAGCCAGCCATGTGCTGGCTTTTTTTTGCCTGAATTTTGGAGATGGGGCGCAAAGCGGGGGCAGACATGCCCCCGCAGAAAGGATCAGAGCAGGAAAATCGTTGCCAAGCCCAGGAAGATGAAGAAGCCACCACTGTCAGTCATGGCGGTAATCATCACGCTGGCTCCCATGGCGGGATCGCGACCAAGGCGCGCCAGGGTCATAGGGATCAATACCCCCATCAAGGCAGCCAGCAGCAAGTTCAAGGTCATGGCGGCCGTCATCACCACACCCAGAGACCAACTGCCATACAGGAGATAGGCCACCACACCAATCACTCCACCCCACACCAGACCGTTGATAAGGCCCACAGCCAGCTCTTTGCGCAGCAAGCGTGAAGAGTTGGCCGTACTCACCTGATCCAGCGCCATGGCCCGCACGATCATGGTGATGGTCTGGTTGCCGGAGTTACCGCCGATACCCGCAACAATCGGCATCAACGCCGCCAATGCCACCAGCTTTTCGATTGAGCCTTCAAACAACCCGATTACACGAGATGCGATAAATGCCGTGATCAGGTTAACCGCCAGCCAGGCCCAGCGGTTATGCAGAGAACGCCAGACTGACGCAAAAATATCTTCCTCTTCACGCAAACCCGCCATGTTGAGGACTTCGGTTTCACTCTCTTCACGGATCAAGTCAACGATTTCATCGATGGTCAGACGACCGATCAACTTGCCGTTCTTGTCGACCACCGGAGCCGAGATCAAGTCGTAACGCTCAAAAGCCTGGGCCGCGTCGTAGGCATCTTCGTCAGGATGGAAGCTGACGGTATCGCTGGCCATCAGGTCAGCTACTTTCTTCTCGGGATCATTGACCAGCAGACGCTTGATCGGCAACACGCCCTTGAGAATTCCCTCGTAGTCGACCACGAACAGCTTGTCGGTATGGCCCGGCAGCTCTTTGAGGCGACGCAAGTAACGCAGTACCACTTCCAGACTGACGTCTTCGCGGATGGTGACCATCTCGAAATCCATCAGCGCACCGACCTGGTCCTCGTCATAGGACAGCGCCGATCGCACGCGCTCACGCTGCTGCGTATCGAGCGCCTCCATCAACTCATGGACAACATCCCGGGGCAGCTCAGGTGCCAGGTCGGCCAGTTCGTCGGCATCCATCTCCTTGGCGGCGGCCAGGAGCTCATGATCATCCATGTCGGCGATCAGAGTCTCACGAACCGAGTCAGACACTTCCAGAAGGATGTCACCGTCGCGATCAGCCTTGACCAACTGCCAAAGTGTCAGTCGATCATCCAGCGGCAAAGCTTCGAGGATGTAGGCAACGTCGGCGGAGTGCAGGTCATCGAGCTTGCGTTGTAACTCCACGAGGTTTTGCCGGTGAACCAGGTTTTCAACGCGGTCGTGGTTCGGACCTTCCTGGCGGTGCGTGAGGTCTTCGACCACGCGCTGGCGCTGCAGCAGCTCGATGACTTGAGCCAGACGATCCTGCAGGCTTTCTTGTGTTTTCTTTACTTCTACTTCGGTCATAGGCGAACTCCACTCCCAGCAGCGGGGCACGCCGGAAGGATCAATCAGTCAATTCATGATTGGTAAAACGGGGTACTGAGTCACTACTGGGTAAGTCCATGGAGGTATTCCACAAGCCCCGACGGGGCTGACGGGCGCATGATACACCGCCCGGCCGTTTTAAACGTTAAAAAACTGGAAAGAACAAGCGCTTGCGAGCCAATGTTCAGTATTGGCTGCACCTATAGAAATGCGACGACACGCACGAGAGGGAAAACACATGGGAAAGATAAAAAGACCCACACCAGGATAAAACCTACATAAACCCCAGACGGCAAAAAGCCCGCACTAGGCGGGCTTTTTGTTTGTATGGTGCACTCGACAGGATTCGAACCTGTGACCGCTCGGTTCGTAGCCGAGTACTCTATCCAGCTGAGCTACGAGTGCAGATTGTGTTTTTAGACCAGATCACAACTGGTTGAAGCCGAGTTACCTGCATCGCTGCAACTAACTCTTAAATGGTGCACTCGACAGGATTCGAACCTGTGACCGCTCGGTTCGTAGCCGAGTACTCTATCCAGCTGAGCTACGAGTGCATTTGTTGCCGCGCATTATAGGCCGTTCAATCTCTATGTAAAGCTATTTTTTCGAGTATTTTCAACAACTTACCGAAAAAACCAGATTGCAACGTACTAAGCAAATAATGGCGGAGAACGGGGGATTCGAACCCCCGACACCCTTTTGAGGTGTACTCCCTTAGCAGGGGAGCGCCTTCGGCCACTCGGCCAGCTCTCCGCAACACGGGGCGTATATTAACCACGTTCATCCCCGTTTGCAAACATAAAAAACGATAAAAATTAAAGGCTTGGTTCTTCGTCCTTCTCTTTCTTGATCCGCAGGTAGATTTCCTCGCGGTGAACCGCTACCTCTTTTGGAGCGTTAACCCCAATACGCACTTGATTGCCTTTGACGCCGAGCACGGTCACGGTGATTTCGCCATCACCGATAATCAGGCTTTCTGCGCAACGACGAGTCAGAATCAGCATGCCTTTCTCCTCACGCATTTCAGTTCAGGAACAACAGTCTGCAAAAAAAAGGCATTCGACCTACAACCCAAAAGCCGTAGCCCTACACACCTAAGTATTGTCGAGCCCACGCAAAAGAACATGCGCCCCACAAAAAAATGAAAGGCGCGGTAAACCGCGCCTTCCTGGCAATACATCACTCGCCCTGTCGGGCCGGAGCGTCAAGCTCAAAAGCGGTATGCAGCGCGCGTACAGCCAGTTCCAGGTACTTCTCTTCGAGCACTACCGAGACTTTGATTTCCGAAGTGGAAATCATCTGGATGTTGATGCCTTCCTTGGCAAGGGCCCCGAACATACGGCTGGCAACGCCGGCATGGGAACGCATGCCCACCCCTACGATCGATACCTTGGCAATCTTGGTATCGCCAACCACTTCACGGGCGCCAATTTCGCTCGCAGTGTTCTGCAGGATTTTCAATGCCGCATCGTATTCGTTGCGGTGCACGGTGAAGGTGAAATCGGTGGTGTTATCGTGCGAAACGTTCTGCACGATCATGTCGACTTCAACATTCGCATCGCTGACAGGACCCAGAATCTTGAAAGCCACGCCCGGGGTGTCTGGCACGCCACGGATCGTCAGCTTGGCTTCATCGCGGTTGAAAGCGATGCCGGAAATGATCGGCTGTTCCATGGATTCCTCTTCATCAATAGTAATGAGGGTGCCCGGACCCTCCTTGAAGCTGTGCAATACGCGCAGCGGAACGTTGTACTTGCCGGCGAACTCCACCGCGCGAATCTGCAGCACCTTGGAACCAAGGCTGGCCATTTCCAGCATTTCTTCAAAGGTGATCTTGTCCAGGCGCTGGGCCACTGGCACGACGCGCGGGTCAGTGGTGTAGACGCCATCCACATCGGTATAGATCTGGCATTCGTCAGCCTTGAGCGCTGCCGCCAGTGCCACACCCGTGGTGTCAGAACCGCCACGCCCGAGGGTGGTGATGTTGCCTTGCTCGTCCACACCTTGGAAACCCGCTACAACTACCACGCGCCCTGCCTTCAGATCAGTACGAATTTTCTGATCATCAATCTGCAGGATGCGCGCCTTGGTGTGCGCGCTGTCGGTGAGAATGCGCACCTGGCTGCCCGTGTAGGACACCGCTGGCACGCCACGCTTGTTCAGAGCCATGGCCAATAGCGCAATGGTCACCTGCTCGCCCGTGGACACAATCACATCCAGCTCACGTGGCAACGGCTGTTGATCCCCGCTGATAGCCTTGGCCAGGTCGATCAGGCGATTGGTCTCGCCGCTCATGGCTGACAGCACCACTACCAGGTCATCGCCGGCATCGCGGAATTTCTTAACCTTGTCGGCGACCTGCTCGATTCTTTCTACAGAGCCGACCGAGGTGCCTCCAAATTTCTGTACGATCAAAGCCATTTCCAAGCCGCCTCAGCCCGTAAAGGGGCGCCTAATATCCAATCCACCCGCACTGAACAAGCCCGTGACTAGACCACGGGCCGATTAACAGTGCCTTAAATACCTGCCTCGACAAACGGCACGGTCAAGGCCAGGGCCGCGTCCAGGGCACCGGCGTCTACACCACCGCCTTGTGCCATGTCCGGACGACCACCGCCCTTGCCGCCCACTGCCGCAGCGGCTTGCTTCATCAAATCACCGGCCTTGAGTTGGCCAGTCAGGTCTTTGGTTACACCGGCAACCAGAACGACCTTATCCTCATGGACACTGCCGAGCAGGATCACTGCGCGGCCGAGCTTGTTCTTCAACTGATCGACCAAGGCCAACAACGCCTTGCCGTCCTGCCCGTCCAGGCGCGCCGCCAGAACTTTCACATCCTTGACGTCAACCGCCGAGGCCGACAGATCATCGCCCGCAGCACTGGCCGCCTTGGCCTGCAACTGCTCCAGTTGCTTCTCCAGCGCACGGTTACGCTCCAGCACGGCAGACAGTTTGTCGATCAGATTGTCACGGCTGCCCTTGACCAGGCTGGCCGCTTCCTTGAGTTGCTCTTCGGCGGCATTGAGGTAAGCCAGGGCCGCAGCACCGGTCACCGCCTCGATACGACGCACACCGGACGCCACACCGCCTTCGCTGATGATTTTCAGCAGGCCGATATCGCCGGTACGGTTAGCGTGGATACCACCACACAACTCGACCGAGAAGCTACCACCCATGCTCAGCACGCGAACTTCGTCGCCGTACTTCTCGCCAAACAACGCCATGGCGCCCTTGGCCTTGGCGGTTTCGATGTCGGTTTCTTCAGTTTCTACCGGCGTGTTCCTGCGCACCTCGGCATTGACAATATCTTCCAGCGCCTTGATCTGCTCAGGCTTGATTGCTTCAAAGTGGCTGAAGTCAAACCGCAGGCGCTGGCTGTCGACCAACGAGCCCTTTTGCTGAACATGCTCGCCCAGCACTTGACGCAAGGCAGCGTGGAGCAAGTGAGTGGCCGAGTGGTTCAACGCAGTTGCGTGCCGTACGTCGGCATCGACCTGGGTATCCACTGGCGCGCCGACGGTCAGGCTGCCCAGCACCAACACACCGTGATGCAGGAAAGCACCGCCGGTCTTGGTGGTGTCGCGTACCTCGAAACGGCCGGACGTCGAGCTGAGGAAACCACAATCACCAATCTGGCCACCCGATTCAGCATAGAACGGGGTCTGGTCCAGCACCACCACGGCTTCTTCGCCTTCATTCAATACATCGACCGACTTGCCGTCTTTATAGATGGCAACGATCTTGGCCGAGCCGGCGGTAGCCTTGTAGCCGATGAACTCGGTTGGCACGTCAACCTTGACCAGGGTGTTGTAGTCCAGGCCAAAGGAGCTGGCGGAACGCGCACGCACACGCTGGGCTTCCATCTCACGCTCAAACCCGGCTTCATCGATGGTCAGCTCGCGCTCGCGGGCGATATCGGCGGTCAGGTCCATTGGGAAACCGTAGGTGTCGTAAAGCTTGAACACCACGTCGCCCGGTACCACGGAGCCTTTGAGTTCAGCCAGGTCCTGCTCGAGAATCTTCAGGCCATGCTCCAGCGTCTTGGAGAACTGCTCCTCCTCGGCCTTGAGTACGCGCTCGATATTGCTCTGCTGCTGCTTGAGTTCCGGGAAGGCATCGCCCATCTCGGCAACCAGTGCAGCCACGATTTTGTAGAAGAAGCTGCCGGTGGCACCCAGCTTGTTACCGTGACGGCAGGCACGACGGATGATGCGACGCAGCACGTAGCCACGCCCTTCATTGGACGGCAACACACCATCGGCAATCAGGAAGCCGCAGGAACGGATGTGGTCCGATACCACCTTGAGCGACGACTGACCTTCATTGGTGCAACCAATGGCCGCAGCCGAAGCGCTCAGCAGGTTGGTGAACAGGTCGATTTCATAGTTGGAATGAACGTGCTGCATGACCGCACTGATCCGCTCCAGGCCCATGCCGGTGTCCACCGACGGCGCCGGCAGCGGATGCAACACGCCATCGGCGGTGCGATTGAACTGCATGAACACGTTGTTCCAGATTTCGATGTAGCGGTCACCGTCTTCATCCGGCGAGCCCGGTGGGCCACCCCAGATGTCCGCACCGTGATCGTAGAAGATCTCGGTGCAAGGGCCGCACGGGCCGGTATCGCCCATGGTCCAGAAGTTATCGGAAGCGTAAGGTGCACCCTTGTTGTCGCCGATGCGAATCATGCGCTCGGCAGGTACACCGATTTGCTGGGTCCAGATGTCATAGGCTTCGTCGTCCGTCGCGTAGACGGTAACCCAGAGTTTTTCCTTGGGCAGTTTCAGCACGCCGGTCAGGAAGGTCCAGGCGAAGGTAATCGCATCCTTCTTGAAATAGTCGCCGAAGCTGAAGTTACCCAGCATTTCGAAGAACGTGTGGTGACGCGCGGTGTAACCGACGTTTTCCAGGTCGCTGTTCTTGCCGCCGGCGCGTACGCACTTCTGGCTGCTGGTGGCGCGAGTATAGGCGCGCTTTTCCTGGCCCAGGAAACAGTCCTTGAACTGGTTCATCCCCGCGTTAGTGAACAGCAGGGTGGGGTCATTGCCTGGGATCAAGGAGCTGGAGGCTACACGGGTGTGACCTTGCTCTTCGAAGAAGCGAAGGAAGGCTTCACGGATTTCTGCGCTTTTCATTAGGTTCTTCCACGGAGGCTGCGGCCAAAGGCCAGTGCGCAACATCATCAGACGGAGCGACGGCAAAGGGCCGCATTATATCGGCCCTTCGCCGGTGGTACAGCGTGTTTATGTGATAGAAACAGTCAATTAGACGGTCTGCACTGTCATTTCTGCGAAAATGCGACGAATGTCTGCACGACTTGCTCGATCTGTGCCCGGCTGACATCCAGATGCGTGACCATACGCAGGCGCGGCGCGGCACTCAACTTGATCCCGCGCTCTGCGGCAAAGGCTTTCAACGCCTGCGCCTGCTCGCCAATTTGCACATAGACCATGTTGGTCTGCACCGGCTCCACCGTGTAACCGACCTTGCGCAGTTCATCCCCCAACCACTGCGCGTTGGCGTGGTCCTCGGCCAGGCGCTGTACCTGATGATCCAGGGCATACAGCCCCGCTGCCGCCAACGAACCAGCCTGGCGCATTGCGCCACCGACCATCTTGCGCAGGCGCCGGGCCTTGGCGATCAACGCCGTGGAACCGCACAGCACCGAGCCGACCGGTGCGCCAAGGCCCTTGGACAGGCACACCGACACCGAATCGAAATGCTTGGCGATGTCACGCGCATCCACCCCCAGCTTGACCGCTGCGTTGTAGATCCGCGCCCCGTCCAGGTGCAAGGCCAGGCCATGCTCACGGGTAAACGCACGCGCCTTGGCCAGGTACTCCATCGGCAGGACCTTGCCTTGCATGGTGTTTTCCAGCGCCAGCAAGCGCGTGCGGGCAAAGTGGAAATCGTCAGGCTTGATCGCCGCCAGCACGTGGTCAAGGTCCAGGGAACCGTCCGCTTGCACTTCCAGCGGCTGCGGCTGGATCGAACCCAGCACGGCCGCCCCGCCACCTTCGTATTTGTAGGTATGGGCCTGCTGGCCGACGATATATTCCTCGCCGCGCTCACAGTGGGCCATCAATGCCAGCAAATTGCTCATGGTGCCAGTGGGCACGAACAGCGCGGCGGCGAAGCCCAGACGCTGGGCCAGTTCTGCCTCCAGCTTGTTGACGCTGGGGTCTTCGCCATAGACGTCATCACCGCTGACGGCGCCGGCCATCGCGTCGAGCATACCGGGGGTGGGTTGGGTCACGGTGTCGCTGCGCAGGTCAATCACGGTCATGAAGGGGGCCTCTAACGGAATGGATAAGTCCTTTCGTGTGTGATTACTGCGGGCAAAGCCACGCAATATCAAGCCCCCACTGCATTCAATCGAATACCAACCAAACAAACCGATATAGCTTATCGATACGGCAGTCGTGCAGTTTTTGAAAAACCGTGTTAAAAACTCTCCGCCGCCAGGGTTCTGGCGGCAACGTTCTCAGGGCGGGGTGCAATTCCCCACCGGCGGTAATTGCACGCAATGTGCATAGCCCGCGAGCGCTTGGCGTCTCGAACTGCTCCGGCAGGACGGCGACAAGGTCAGCAGACCCGGTGTGATCCCGGGGCCGACGGTCATAGTCCGGATGAAGAGAGAACGGGATTGGCACCTAAGGGCCGCGCACCAGGCGTGCTTGCGTACCCTTAAATCCCATTCGATTCATAACGCCCTGTTTTTTTCTTAAACAGGAGTCAGAACATGCAACCCACCGCAATCGACAGCAAAAGCAAAAACCATCACGGCGAGCGCGTCGCGTTTATCCAGGCCTGCTGGCACAAGGATATCGTCGACCAATCGCGCAAAGGCTTTCTTGCCGAAATGATCGCCCAGGGCTATCAGGAGTCAGACATCGACTTCTTTGAAGTCGGCGGTGCCTTTGAATTGCCCCTGCACGCCAAGTTGCTGGCCAAGACCGGTCGCTATGCCGGCATCGTCGCCGCCGCGCTGGTGGTGGATGGTGGCATCTACCGGCACGAATTCGTCGCCCAGTCAGTGGTCAGCGGTTTGATGCAGGTTCAACTGGAAACTGAAGTGCCGGTGTTCTCGGTGTCCCTGACGCCGCATCACTTCCACGCCGGCAGCGAGCACACCACGTTCTTCTATGAGCACTTTGTGCACAAGGGTCAGGAAGCTGCGCGCACCTGCGCCGATACTCTGCATAAAGTACGGGCGATCCGTCGCAGTGAAGAGCAGCACAAACGAGCCGTTTAAGCGCAAGAAAATCTGCCCCGCCCATTTTCGATTGGCGGGGCATTTTTTTGCCTGAACAGATAGCATTTCAACATGTGAAAAAGCCTGCCCAAGGCGTCCTACTCCCTCCGTGCATATCTACCGTTTTGGCAACACGCGTATCTGGTTTAGTTAAAGCGCAGACCTCATTGGGTCTCTCTTAACCTAAACGATCAGGTATTGAATCATGACCAAAACGATAGAGAGTGAAGGCACTTCGGCCTCCACATTCCCGCGACCACGCTCACCCGACCTGGAGGCCAGTTCACAGGCATGGGATGCACAAGTTCACAAAGGCGTCGACGGCGAGCGACACTCGCAACATGTGCGCCAAGTCCCCTATGACAACCCCGCCGGTGACGGCGTAATCGAAATCCATCCGATCTTCAAGGACGAAAACGTCGTTATCGAACGGCAGATCTTTAGCCCCAGCCAACTCGATCAATTGTGGTTCACCACTTCCGACAAGCCTGACACTATCAGCATCAGGTCGCTCGCACATCTGCATAGCGCGTTGCATTCATCAGTGAACCAGCCGACGATTTTAAAACCTCGTCGACCTATCGAACTTCCGCGCTTACCGTCCCTGGCCATGCGTATCAACGAGACGGTTTACTTGATCCGTCTTGCCCCACTCCAGACACTGATGTTGATCACTCAGGGTGGCGATGACCGCATTCACATCGATGATGACGTGACAACCCATATCACTGTCCGCAGCGGTGATGGCAAGGATCGAATCCTCAGCGCAGGTCATTTCACACGCATAGATACCGGCCCAGGGGACGATTTAGTCACTATTCTCGACGGCAACAGTCATGTTGAGGCCGGCGATGGCGATGACGAGGTGCATGTTCACAAACGCAGTTACACCTTCATTTACGGAGGGCCTGGCAACGACATACTCAGTGGTGACGGCGATACGTTTATCGACGGTGGAGACGGCCAGGACCATATTATCGGCGGCGAAGGGCACAACATTCTCAGTGGTGCCGAGGACGGCGACCGAATTGAGGCAGGCCGCGGAACAAACGTTATCTATACCGGCCGCGGGCTTGACGACGTCACTCGGCTAAAGGCTAAAGACACCACTTACTACAGCCAGAACACCACACTCACCGCTGACTGTGCCGTGATGACGCACGCCGACACACCGCAAATACCCGCCTCTAATGAATTCGCCTCCCACATTGTCCACAGTGAGCCTGGCGGCTTGTTGCATACCGGAGTTGAGGTACAGGGTAGCCCTTCATTTATCAGCCGGGTGAATGACGATCTACGCCTGCTGCTCTGTTCGCCTACCGGCAAGCGACTCCTGGCTGAACTCACCCGCGCAGAGCGCAAAAGCGGGCGACCGATCATCATCCATGAGCTGATTGATCGTAACAACAGCGAGTTCATTCCAGACCCAGACACCGCCCCAGACGCCTTGATGAAGGGGGACAAACCGGGCACACCCTCTTACGGTGGAGATATCTGGTACAACACAGGCGTTCTATTTAAAGCAACCCCGAGCATCATTAGCCTATTTCACGAGTTGTGCCACGCCTACTACTACGTTACTGGCATGGTGGAAAGCGGGCTCAGCGAAGAAAATTATCCACGCAGCCGCAATCGAAAAGTGTCCAATGCGGAGGTGCAAGCCACAGGCTTACCCATCGTGCCTGTAGCGACAACGTCTGCCGATGCGGATGACAATTCAGCGCCCTCGGCCCCGCCTGCGCCCTTCGAGCCCCCGCTGTTCAGTGAAAACAGGTTACGCCAGGAGCTAGGACTTCCACTGCGCCAGCATTACAACCTGATGTAACTAGACCAGCTCCTTACCATCGCTCGGCACGACCAATATGCCTGCGCGCAATCCGTTCTTCACTTTCGGGTTGGGAAAGATAATGCGCGCCCCCTCTTCTTCGATCACCCAGCGTGTCTTGGCCACGTCTTCGGCAAGCAGGTACCCCTTGGGCAACGACGAGAAGTTTTCCACGTCCGCCGGCAGGTGCATCACGAAGGCGTCGCTGTGCTTGATCACTTCGCGTGCAACGGCGAAGAGTTGAAGGCCGTCCAGGCTGCCGGTCTCAGGCTCGTTGCCCTCGATGATCTGCTTCAAACGCGCTTCCAGGCGCGACACATCCACGCCCTCGTTCTGCCCGAACGGGCGCGCCTTGCCCAACTCCAGGGTGAAAGCCTCGGCGCCGAGTTGCTCGTAGGTGAACGCGGTGAAGGTAATCGAGGTTTTGTTCTGCAGAAGTACCGCCTGCATGCCGGCAGCGTTCAGGCGCTCCAGCTCTCGGCGTGAATGCTGTCGGTCTTCCTTCCACGGGTACAACGCAAACTGCTCGATTTTCGAACCACGAATCGCGGTATGCAGGTCGTAATGCAGGCGCGAGCGGCCAGGCAGGCTGAAAAAGCTGCGGGCCAATTGCTCAAGCTCGGCGGCGCGCATGGCCTCGGGGCCGATGTTTTGTTCATGCCGGCCGTTGAACAGCCGGTTGATGTCCAGTTCGAGATAACGCTCGCCGCGGCGCATGGCCTCGGGATTGCCGAACAGAAACAGAATACGGGAGCGGGGTTTGATTTCCCCACGGGCGATGCAATGCAACAGGCGGTCGAGCAGTTCGATCGGCGCGGTTTCGTTGCCATGGATGCCGGACGACAGCAGCAAGTCACTGCCGTTGTCCAAAGCTTCAGGAGGACGTACTTCAAGCGCGCCCTCGCTGAGCCAGCGCATCTGCACGCCGTCGACAGTCAGTTGAATTTTTTGCGCCGGTTCGCGACCGGCGAGGGTCAGTTCAAGCAGTTTGCCGAGGGCGAGCATAAGCAGCTTCCTTAGTGGTTGCAGCCAGGACCATGGACGTGATCGTCGTCATCACCCTCAACGTCGGCCGGTTCCATTTCCAGTTGCAGGCTCATCAGGTTGGTCGCCAAGGGACGCATCAGCAGGTTGGCGTACTCGGCGTCGCCCTCTTCGACGTCCACACCAATCAGCAGTTGGCCACGGCCGTCGTGCTGGATCCAGATCTCCTTGCCCTGCCAGACCACGGCAACGCGGGTGCAGGAAGTTTCAAGCTGGGTGCCGTCGGTGTCTTCAAGGATCAGCTTCAGGGTGTCGGTCATAAATAAAATATCTCAGCCGTATGGCGTTAATTGATCTGGAAAGGATAAACCGAGCCCAGTTTAAGGATTTGCGTCAGTTCATCCAGTGCCGTCCGGCACTCAAGCAGCAACTGCGGGTCAGCCAGGTCGGTTTCGCGCAGGCTGTCGCGGTAGTGCTTGCCAACCCATTGGGTCAGGGTTTCGTACAGCGGCGCGGTCATGATAACGCCTGGGTTCACCGCCGCCAGTTCGGTTTCGTTCAAGGCGACGCGCAAACGCAGGCACGCCGGGCCGCCGCCGTTCTGCATACTTTGCTTGAGGTCGAACACTTTGACTTCGCGGATCAGCCCACCGGAGCTGGTCAGGCCCTGCAGGTAGTGCCACACACGCTCGTTGGCACGGCATTCTTCCGGCACGATCAGCAGCATCGAGCCGTCAGCGCGGGTCAGTAACTGGCTGTTGAACAGATAGGAACGCACCGCGTCTTCGACACTGACCAGCGCGCGGGGCACACACACCGACTGGAAGTTGCCGCCCAGCTTGCCCAACTTACCCTGCAGTTCGGCGAGCATCTGTTCAGTATTGAGGAATGCATCCTCGTGATAGAACAGCACTTCACCGTTGCCCACTGCAATCACATCGTTGTGGAACACGCCTGCGTCGATCACCGCCGGGTTCTGCTGGGCGTAGACCACGCCGTCATCTTTCAAACCGTGCAGGCGCGCAACGGCCTGGGAGGCTTCGAGGGTCTGGCGTGCCGGGTACTTCTGCGGGGCCGGGTAACGGGGGTCGAAGGCACTGCGGCCAAACACGAAAAACTCGACGCCCGCCTCACCGTACTCACGGCAGAAACGCGTGTGGTTGGCTGCGCCTTCATCACCAAATTGCGCCACCGCCGGCAACGCGGCGTGGTGAGCGAAGTGCTTGCCGTCAGCGAACATCGCCCCCAGCACGCGGCTGGTGGTGGGGTGTTCGATGCTGCGGTGGTACTTGCAGTTGAGGTTGGCGGCGGTGAAATGCACGCGGCCGTCTGCGGTGTCGGCGCTTGGGCTGACCGTGGCCGCGTTGGCTACCCACATGCTGGATGCCGAGCAACTGGCTACCAGCAACGGCATGGCCTGCTTGGCCGCCTGCTGGATCACCTGGGCGTCGGTGCCGTTGAAACCCAAGTTGCGCAAGGCGGCCACATCCGGGCGCTCCTGGGGCGCCAATACGCCTTGCACAAAGCCCATGTCCATCAGGGCTTTCATTTTCTGCAGGCCCTGCAACGCCGCTTCCTTCGGGTTGGAAGACTGCTGGCTGTTGCTTTGGGAGGCGACGTTGCCAAAGGACAAACCGCCGTAGTTATGGGTCGGCCCCACTAGACCGTCAAAATTGACTTCACAGGATTTCATCGGCGAGGCTCCACGAACATCTGTTTTTATAGGCATCAAATTACTTGAACACACCACAGTTCAAATGTGGGAGGGGGGCTTGCTCACGATAGCAGGGTGTCAGTTGACTAATCAGGTGACTGACACACCGCCATCGGGCGCAAGCCCCCTCCTACATTCAGATCAGTGTAATGCCGGGGGTTAGCGTGGCTGGAACCACCAGGCTCGGCGTTTCCAGCGACGCCACCGGATACGCACAATAATCGGCCGCGTAATACGCACTGGCCCGATGGTTACCCGAGGCCCCTACCCCGCCAAACGGTGCGGTACTGGCGGCGCCGGTCAACTGCTTGTTCCAGTTGACGATACCGGCACGGCTTTCCAGCCAGAACTGCTGGTAACGCGCTTCGCTATCCGACAACAGGCCAGCGGCCAGGCCGTATTGGGTGTTGTTGGCCTCTGCGATTGCCTCGGCGAAATCCGCGTAGCGAATCACCTGCAACAGCGGGCCGAACAGTTCTTCGTCTTCGCGCTCGGTTACGCCGGTCACGTCGATGATGCCTGGGGTCAGCAATGCGGCCTGATCCTGTGGTTGGGTCATTTCCAGCAGCGCTACGGCGCCATTGGCCAACATCAATTCCTGGGCGTCCATCAAGGCTTTCGCCGCGCCAAGGGAGATTACCGAGCCCATGAACGGCGGCGGTTGCTGGTCGAACGCACCGACTTCAATCGTTGCGCTCACCGCCACCAGCCGCGCCAGCAATGCATCGCCCCAGGCGCCTTCCGGTACCAACAAGCGACGGGCGCAGGTGCAACGCTGACCAGCCGAGATAAACGCAGACTGGATGATGGTGTAGACCGCCGCATCCACATCGGCCACTTCATCCACGACCAGCGGGTTGTTGCCGCCCATTTCCAGAGCGAGGATTTTGTCCGGGCGCCCCGAAAACTGCTGATGCAGATGATTGCCGGTGCGGCTGGAGCCGGTGAAGAACAAGCCGTCTATGCCGGGGTTGGCGGCCAGGGCGATGCCGGTTTCCCGCGCGCCTTGCAGCAGGTTCAACACGCCCGCCGGCAGGCCGGCTTCGACCCAGCATTGCACGGTCAGCTCGGCAACTTTCGGGGTCAGCTCGCTGGGTTTGAACAGCACGGTATTACCCGCCAGCAAGGCCGGGACGATATGGCCGTTGGGCAAATGCCCCGGAAAGTTGTACGGGCCGAACACCGCCACCACGCCGTGAGGCTTGTGACGCAATACCGCGGTGGCATCACCCAATGGGCCGCTCTTTTCGCCGGTGCGCTCACGATAACTCTGCACCGAGATGGCGATCTTGTTGGCCATGCTGGTGACTTCGGTAGCCGATTCCCACAAAGGCTTACCGGTTTCCTCACCAATGCAGCGGGCGATTTCATCGGCACGGCTTTTCAGGGTGTTGGCAAAGGCTTCCAGCACGCTGATGCGTTCTTCCAACGGCAGACGAGCCCACGCAGGGAATGCCTGGCGTGCCGCCTGCACGGCGGACTCGACCTGCTCGGCGGTGGCGCCATTGCCGGCCCACAATACCTGCTGGGTCACCGGGTTGCGCGATTCGAACAACTCACCCTGGCCAGCCAGCCAGCTACCTGCGATATACAGCGAATTCATTACTTGGACTCCCGAGCAGCGGACAACGGTACGGCACGCACTTGATCACCCACCACCAGTTGCAGGCGCTTGGCGGTCTGCGGATCGACCACCAGGGTACCTGCCGCCAGCCGGGCCGGAGCAGCAGTGATACGGCACTCCTCGCGCTTGCGGTTATGGATCAGGAACGGCGTGGCGTCGTCCCCCGGCGTGCCAATGGCCAACACCAGCGACTGGCTGTCGCGCACCGCACGGATTTTGCTGGTTTCACACTCCACCGCCGGGCCCGCATCGAAGATATCGACATAGCCCTGATAGCTGAACCCTTCGCTCTTGAGCATGCTCAGGGCCGGCTCGGTGTCCGGATGGACCTTGCCGATCACGTTGCGCGCATCCTCGGACAGGAAGCAGCTGTACAGCGGAAACTTCGGCATCAGCTCGGCGATAAACGCCTTGTTGCCCACACCGGTAAGGTAGTCGGCCTGGCTGAACTCCATTTTGAAGAAGTGTCGACCCAGGCTTTCCCAGAACGGCGAACGCCCGGCGTCGTTGGATACGCCGCGCATCTCGGCAATGATCTTGTTGCCGAACAATTGCGGGAACTCCGCGATAAACAACATGCGCGCCTTGGCCAACATGCGGCCGTTAAGACCGTTGCGATAATCGGCATGCAAAAACAACGAGCACAATTCGGAATTGCCGGTGAGGTCGTTGGCCAGAAACAGCGTCGGAATCTCGCGGTAGATATTCAGCTCCTGAGAGGCGCTGACGGTCAGCCCGACCCGGAAGTTGTACCAGGGCTCACGCAGGCCCACGGCACCGGCAATGGCAGAAATGCCGACCACGCGGCCTTCATCGTTTTCCAGCACGAACAGGTAGTCGGCATCGCCGCGCCCGGCTTCGCCGCGAAAGGTTTTTTCCGCCCAGCCAACCCGGTGGGTCAGGCGCTCTTCGTTGGCCGGCAAGGTGGTCAGGCCGGTGCCGGTGCTGCGCGCCAGATCAATCAGGGCCGGTAAATCGCTGCTGCGTACGGGACGAACGATCATGCTATCTCCTCGAACGGGCCGCTGTTGTCAGCCACCCGCGAAACTCTGTTTTTATACCGCTACCAAACGCACGCTCGCGCCTTCGCCAACGCCCAGGGCTTCGGCCGCCGCCAGGTCCAGGGTTACTGGCTTGCCTGGCGCATAGTCCAGCTCCAGCATCACCGCGCGGTAATCCTGCAACTGCGCGTTACTCACCAGGTACTGGCGACCGACGCCCTTGACCATCTCGCCGATCTTCACCGGTACCACGCGGCTCTGGGCGATCGAGCGAATACCCGAAACCCGTGCGTGCAGCGTTGGGCCACCGTCGAAGATGTCGATGTAGTGGTCGGTCTCGAAACCTTCGCGCATCAGGATGTCGAAGGTGATCTGCGCACGCGGGTGCACCTGGCCCATGGCTTCCTGGGCTTCGTCCGGCAACAGCGGCACGTAGATCGGGTAATGCGGCATCAGCTCGGCGAGGAAGGTGCGGCTTTTCAGCCCGCACAGGCGCTCGGCGGCGGCATAGTTGAGGTCGAAGAAGTTGCGACCGATGGCGTCCCAGAACGGCGAATCACCGTTTTCGTCGCTGTAGCCGACAATCTCGGTTACCACCGAATCGGCAAAGCGCTCGGGGTGGCTGGCAACGAACAACAGGCGGCCACGGGAGTTGAGTTCCGACCAGGGCGATCCGACCAATTCCGGCACCACGTAGAAACTGGTGAGCAGGCTGTTACCGGTCAGGTCATGGCACTGGGAAAGCACGTGGATCTTGTTATGGATCTTCAGCTCTCGGGAGGCGTGCACGAAGGTTTCGTTACGGAAACTGTAGAACGGTTCGGAGTAGCCGGCTGAAGCAACGATGGCCGAGCAGCCGGCGAGCTTGCCGGTATCGGTGTCTTCGAGCACGAAGAAATAGCTCTCTTCACCGTTGAAGCTTACCTCGGCCGCGAAAGAAGCTTCGCTGGCGGCGATCTTGTCGCTCAGGCGTTCAACATCGTCCGGCAAGGAAGTAACACCAATCGGGCTGTCTGCAGCCAGACGCTGTACCTCGCCCAGATCAGCCATTTGCGCGGGGCGCATCACCAGCATGGTGTTACTCCTTAACTCGAAAAACTCATGGAAAAAAATACCGGACAGGTCAGGAACAACACTGTTCCTAATGTGGGAGGGGGCAAGCCCCCTCGCACATTTGATCCGGTCCGGCAGATAGATTTGTATCAGGCTTGGGTCAACGTCTTCACAGCACGCTCAAAACGATCCAGGCCTTCGTTGATGTCCGCCTCTTCCACTACCAGGCTCGGCGCAAAACGCACCACGTCCGGGCCAGCTTGCAGGATCATCAGGTTCTCTTTTTCGGCCGCGTTGAACACGTCCTTGGCCTTGCCTTTGAAGGCATCGCTGAGCACGCAACCGATCAACAGGCCCATGCCACGCACCTCGGTGAAGATGCCGTATTGCTTGCCGATCTGCTCCAGGCGCGCCTTGAACACGTCATGCTTGGCGTTAACACCGGCCAACACTTCTGGCGTGTTGATCACGTCGATCACCGCTTCGGCCACTGCGCACGCCAGCGGGTTGCCGCCGTAGGTGGTGCCGTGGGTGCCGACCACCAGGTGCTTGGCCAAGTCTTCACGGGTAAGCATCGCCGCAATCGGGAAACCGCCGCCCAGGCTCTTGGCGCTGGTGAGGATGTCCGGCGTCACACCGTAATGCTGGTAGGCAAACAGGTGGCCGCTGCGGCCCATGCCGGTTTGCACTTCGTCGAACACCAGCAGCGCATCGTTCGCGTCGCACAGTTCGCGGGCACCTTGCAGGTAAGCCAGTTCAGCCGGCAGTACACCGCCTTCGCCCTGGATCGGTTCCAGCACCACGGCGCAGGTCTTGCCCGACACAGCAGCTTTCAGCGCTGCCAGGTCGTTATAAGGAACGTGGGTGATGCCGGTGATTTTAGGCCCGAAACCATCGGAGTACTTGGACTGGCCGCCGACGTTGACGGTGAACAGGGTACGGCCGTGGAAGCTGTTCAGCGCGGCGATGATCTCGTATTTCTCGCTGCCGAAACGGTCAAAGGCCACACGACGGGCCAGCTTGAACGCGGCCTCGTTGGCTTCAGCGCCGGAGTTGCAGAAGAACACACGCTCGGCAAAGGTTGCGTCGATCAGCTTATGGGCCAGGCGCAGGGCCGGCTCATTGGTGAAGACGTTGGACACATGCCACAACTTGTTGGCCTGTTCAGTCAGTGCACCGACCAGCGCCGGGTGGGCGTGGCCCAATACGTTGACCGCGATGCCGCCGGCAAAGTCGATCAGCTCACGACCTGCTTGATCCCACACGCGCGAACCTTGGCCACGCACAGGGATAAAGGCGGCAGGTGCATAGTTAGGCACCATTACTTGGTCGAAATCGGCACGTTGCACCGGGGCTTGCTCAACGGACATCGGAGTCTCCTGAAGAGGAACGCCTGCCTGGAACTGGCGGGCGATGCAGGGATTGTAAGGACAGTTTTCAGCGCCACCTTGTCGCCAAGCGACAACTTCTTATAGCGCCAACCCCGGTTTTACGCGGGTTTACGGCAATGCGACATATTGCGTCGCAATGGCGCAGTGTAAACGCTGCGCCATTTGAGAGGCAGAGGTACGACGCGCTGATTTTTCCTCACGCCCTTAACTATCTGTGACCTTTGTGCCCCTCAAGCTTGCTGTGATGACGGTGACGTTATTCACTGAAGGATCAGCCACGTGCACACACCTACGTTAACGCCTATCAACCTAGCCCTTACAGATGCAGCACGCAGAGTGCCCGCCGGGGCCTACACCAACCTTCCGAAATGGCTTGGAAACGCCTCATGCGATAAGCGCCAAGCCTTGAAAAACATCAAGCTTGAATTCGCCGATTGGTATGGCGAAGCCGATCGCTCGCAACATGCGCCCCTCAAAAATGCAGTGCAGACCAGTTGGGAGGCGCAAAACCAAGTCGATGCGGCCCTGGCAACGCTCAAGTCGCCGCAAGCATTTGCGGCCCCGTTACTGCAACAAGCCCTCAAAAAGCAGTTTGGCGTTGAGTCCGATGTCAGCACCACCTATCTGCGCCTGTATACCCCTCGGACCCTGCCCGGGCTCCCCATCGAGACGGGCGCCGACTCCTGGACCGTGTCACTGGTGGAGGCGGCGCTGCACAACTTCGATGCGGATGAAAGCAAACCAGCGGCGCATACCACAGAGTCGACCTACCTCATCCAATCGCCCGTCACAGAGCAGCCCGACACTCTGACCCCGGACAGCGAAACAACGGCGTGTACTGCAAAGTCGAACGGCATCACCCAATCGTCCCTCACTGGACCGTTCGACACGCTACCTCAGATGCGCGACAAAATCAGCATCGCGCAATTCATCGAGCTGTGCCGCAAGCTGGATATCGGCAAGGAATATCAAAGCTACCTGAAGCAGTTTTTCGGGTTCAACGACGCCGTTCTCAAAGCCCGGTTGCGCGATAAGGTCATCAAAAGCCTGAAAGCCGAAGCGCAAGCCAGCCTTCAGATGGCACTTCTGAAAAAGGATGTGACACGCCCGGACTTTTATACACTTAGCCGCTTTCTAAAAGACTTTAACGGCGAGCTCGATGGCAAAACGCTGCTCAGCCATGACCTTAGCCTGATGAACGCGCCACTGACCGGCATTGCACTGCTCGCCCCCGACCTGGAGTTACACCGAAGCGCAGTCCCGGTGGTGGCCTATATTCCCGGCGATCCGCAGTCCCCCCTCAAGTATTACGCCAACGGCACAATATTCATGCAGGACCTGGCAAACAAGCTGCGCAGCGCCGACTACCAGGCGTTTTTCAGCCGTTTCGTCAACCATGAACATCGAGGCTACTTCTTCGCCGACCTCAACAACCGCTTGTCAGAAGTGGTGTGGCACGAGCAGGTCGCCGGCGACCCACGCCCCACCTGGCGCGACGAGCCGGTGACCAAACCCAACCTGCAATTTTACGCGACAAAAATCACTGGCGACCTGTACGAGCATCTGTATGAGAACAAGCTCAACAAACTGCTCAATGACGCACGGGTGACAGCTATACCCACCGCCGACGCCGATAGCAACGCACGATGGAAGCGCTGGGGTATTGCGCAAAAAATCGGTGAAGCCATTCTTGAAATCGCCGCGTTCATCGCCGCGCCCTTCATTCCACCGCTGGGGTTGGCGATGCTCGGCTATACCGCCTATCAAATGCTCGATGATGCTTTCGAAGGCATCATCGATTGGGCCGAAGGGCTCAAGAAGCAGGCATTCGGGCATCTGATGTCTTTCCTTGAACAAATGATTCAACTGGGCATGTTTGTGGTCGGCATACCAATTGCCAGAGACCTGCTGCGACAGGCGCTACCGAAGGAGGTGTGGGACTTTTTTGACTCGCTCCTGCCGGTCACCACCACCGGCAAAACCCGCCTGTGGAAGCCAGATCTGGCGCCCTACGCCCATGACATTCAACTCGTCGCCGGGTCACGCCCCGACCCGCAGGGATTGCATGCCCATGAAGACAAACAGATCCTGCCACTCGATGGGCTGCATTTTTCTGTCGAGCAACAGTCGGGCAACGCCTACCTTGCGCATCCCACCCGTGCGCATGCCTACCGTCCGCAGATAATCGGCAATGGCAAGGGCGCCTGGCTGACACCACTGGATCGCCCACTGACGTGGGATCGCACCGCCCTGCTGCGCCGCCTCGGCCCGCCGGCCGACACCATCAGTGAGGCGGGCCTTGAACAAGCCTATCGCATCAGCGGAACCGACGAAGGCGTCCTGCGCAAAACGTACATGGACCGCCAACCGCCGCCCCCACTGCTGGTAGACACACTCAAGCGCATAAAGATTGATGAGCAGTTACAAGACTTCATCGACCAGATGAACAGTGACGCCCCCCTGGTTTATCAAAAAGCCGACCCCCAGACCCAATTGTGGCTACTGAGCCAGACCCATCTGTGGCCCGAATCCAAGACGCTGCGGTTTCTCAATGCAAAAGGTGAAACTGTCTGGGAGCATAAAGGCCGGGAAAACGCCGCCGTGGCGCAAATACACGAAGCCCAGATGCACAATGGCGACCTGCTGAAAACCCTGCTGGAAACCTTGGACGAGTCAGAGCGCAAAACCTTGCTTGAGGAAGAGTTCGGCACTACTCCCCAAATGCACGTGCGCACCGCCACACTGCGCAAACGCTTGGCACGCCAAGCCCAAGACAAACGTGCCTCCATGTTTGACTCGCGCTATCGAAAAGCTGAAACAACCGATAACGCACGCCTGCAAAAAATCATCGACACCACCGATGGCCTGCCAACGAGTGTTGCCGAAGAAGTATTACGCGGCGCCACCGGCCAAGAGCTGCTGGATATCGATCAAGGCCGCGTGCCCAGACCGGTGATTGATCGCGCACGCTGGGCCGCCCATGAGGCGCGAATCAGCCGGGCCCATGAAGGGCTGTACATGGACGCCCTGCAAAGCAGCGATACACATCGACTCGCCCTGCATTCGCTGGAAAACCTGCCGGGATGGTCGCCACAGGTACGCCTGGTAGTCACCGATTTCAGCCGTACCGGCGAGGTACGAGATGCTATCGGTAGCCCCCAAGCGCCGATCCAACGCATTCTCGTGGCTGTCGACGGTGGTTACATCCCCGAAGACGGCAAGGGCACCCTGTTTGGAGAAACCGACTTCTACACTGCCGTCCTCCAGGCGCTACCTGACGCGCAGCGCGATGCACTGGGCATTCATATCGGCCAAGGCCCGCTGCTGAGGCAAACCTTGCGTCAGCACACATTGACGCGTGAAGCGCTTGGCGCGCTGCTGGCCGAGCACCCCGTGCGCAAACCCTTTTACGACCCGACGCTGATGCGCCTGCCCGGCGGCATGGAGGGCTACGGTGCCACCCCGGCAACCCCAGGTAACAGCCTGGAGGCTCAGTTATTACATGAGCTATACCCCCGCCTGCTCCCGACACAAGTGAGCGGTGCACTGAACTTCCTGCGAACTCTGCCCGGCTCTCCCCTACGAACGCTTCAATCCATGAAGATGGAGTTTTCACAGTTCGAAAATCGCCTTTCGGCCTGGTATTTCAACACCCCGCAAACCCTTATTGATACCCAAGTCCCACTCCCTCCCTCGAGAATCGCGGATGAGCAACTCATTCGCGGGGAATGGACACGCCAGCTGATCAGCGCCTGGCGTCATGAACTGCCCCCGGACCCTGGCTTCAGAGAAGGCCACCTATTGCAGCTCGACGCCGTATATGGCGAGCTCCCGACACTGAATATGCGCTTCATTCACATTTCCAACCTGAAACTGGCGGGCTACCACACCACCCGAGGCGCACCCGACTTCCTGACTCACTTCCCCAACCTGCGCACGCTGGAGATTAGCGATATTGCCCTCAACACAATCCCCTCTGAGGTCATAGGGCTTCCCCATCTCAACAGCCTGACGATGCGCAATTGCAACCTCAACCTGACCGCTCAAAACCGTGCAGACCTTGCCACATTGACCGGGCTTCGACATCTGGACCTCTCTAACAACCCCCAACTGTCACTCAGCCCCGACCTTAGGCGCATGGCCAACTTGCAGACGCTGAACCTGAGCCACACCAACATCTCCCTGTTCCCCGAAGGCTTGATCGGTCGCCCTCTTTTGACGAGTGCCAACCTCAGCAACAACTACTTGAGCAGACTGCCCGCCAACCTCTTCAACGTGTCCAAAGCAACCGCCAGAACGATTAATTTGTCAGGCAATGAACTCTCCCGCACGGCACGGGAGCACATCAAAAGCTATTGCCAGAGGACCAGCGAACATTTTGGTGCAGACGCCCTTCCTACCGAACGTTCGCTGGCCCAGGCGCTCTACCCCACCTTCACCGTCGATAAGGCCAACAACTTTATTTACCGGCTGCCCGGTGGCCTGGATGACTCAATGGCAATACTTGTACGCCTGAAAGCAGACTACGAGAGCCTGCAAGCAGGCTTGGGAGAATGGGTGGCAAACGTCCCTGAACAGCACTCGGGCGCCCCCCTGGACGAGGACACTCGGGCACGACAACAAATCCTTCGAGACCAGTTCAAGACGTTACTGGAGGAAGGCTGGCGACGGGAAACCAGCCAGGATTTAGCACATGTGCCACCGGCAAACTTCCATCAAATGAAATTAACGACGCCACTGCTCGGCGATCTACCGGTACCGAGGGCCAATTTCGACCATATTTCAAAGCTGGAACTCGAGGGAGAGGACACCACATCAATCCCCGAGGGATTTCTCGAACGTTTTCCCAACCTGGAGAGCCTGTTTATCCACCGGTATACATTGCAAGACATTCCCCCGGGCGTATTCAAATTACCGAAGCTAAAGGCACTCAACCTGACGCAAAGCAATATCCGATTGACACCAACGAGCGCCGCAGAATTGAGCGACCTGCACAATCTTGAATACCTGGTTCTGAGTCACAACCCCAACTTGGGAATCGCCCCCGACGTCAGCAAAATGTCCAGGTTAGAAACCTTGATGATCGAAAACGCCGGCCTTACCGAGCCCCCTCACCAGCTGTTCAACCTGCCACGGCTCGATGCCCTGAACTTGAGCAACAACCGAATGACCGAGCTTCCCGACGACCTGTTTGAATTAGACGCGGACATGGCTGACGGCTTCAATCTCAGCGGCAACCCCTTCTTGCCAGAAACGATAGCCAAACTGCGCCGTTACTACCGTCGTACGGCCGTGGACTTTGGCGTGCCTGAAGCCCGACAGCCCCCTCCAACACTCGACGACACTCCGTCCGAAGAAGAGGGGGATGAATAGAAAATGCTCAACCGCACTCAAGCGCCTGACGGGCGCCCACTGGAATGCGCAAATACGGTAGACCAGGCATTACAAATGCCTGCAGGACGTCAAGGCGTTCGCCACGCCTCTGCTTGAACAGGCCCTGAAAGCCAACTTCGGCCTGGAGCTGGATGTCGAGGCCACCTATTTGCGCCTGTGTATTGCCCTCAACATCCCATGGTTCCCGATACGTTCGGGCGCCACACGTACCTGGACCGTCTCGCTGCTTGACGCCGCCTTGCATAACTTCGAACACAAAAATTGGCTGTGCTGTATCTGAGCAACGCGGCACTGAGCGAAGTTCCAGAGGGCGTATTTGGCCTGGATCAACTGCAAACGCTGGACCTGAGCAATAACGCGATCCGGGAGATACCACAGGACTTGCTGGAGACGTCAGCAACCTTCAATGGCGACAGCGACTTGAGCGGCAACCCACTGTCGGCGCAAAGCATGGAGCGCTTGCGTCAGTACTACCAACGCACAGGTGTGGACTTCCAGGTCGCGGCCGCCACCGTGGACTCCCAAGGCACGCCGCTGGTAGCAGCTCTGCCAGTACCAGAAGAAGACTAACTGTTTAATCAGCCGCGCTCTGAGGGCACCGACGACAACTCGAAGGGGCTGCTGCTGCGCCGCTGGTTGCGGTCTTCGCGCGGCGTGGCGCCAAAGAAATTGCGGTAAGCGCTGGAGAAATGCGGCCCCGAGGAGAAGCCGCACGACAGGCCGATCTGGATGATCGACTTGCTGGTTTGCATCAACATCTGGCGCGCCTTGTTCAGGCGCAGTTCCAGGTAGTACTGGCTGGGGACGCGATTGAGGTATTGCTTGAAGATCCGTTCCAGTTGTCGTCGCGACACGCACACGTGCTGGGCGATCTCGTCGGTGGTCAGCGGCTCTTCGATATTGGCTTCCATCAACAGCACCGCCTGGGTCAGCTTGGGATGGCTGGAGCCCAGGCGGTTTTGCAGTGGAATACGTTGGCGCTCACCGCCTTCGCGGATGCGCTCCACCACCAATTCCTCGGACACAGCACCGGCCAACTCCGCGCCGTGATCGCGGGCCAGCACCGCCAGCAGCAGGTCGAGTACCGACATGCCGCCACAAGCGGTCAGGCGATCACGGTCCCAGTCGAACAAATGGCTGGTGGCGATGACCTTGGGGAAGCGCTCGGCAAAATCGTCCTGCCAGCGCCAATGCACGGCAGCGCGATAACCATCCAACAGACCAAGCTGGGCCAACGGGTACACACCCGCCGATAACCCACCGATCACGCACCCAGCCCGAACCAGCTGCTTGAGCGCAGTGCTGAGCTGCGACGCGATGACGGTAGGCGGTTCATCCGCCAACAGGAACAGTTTCTGAAAGCCTTCCAACTTGCCGGCCCACGGCTCGCCCGGCAACTGCCAGGCCCCCTCGGTTTGCGGCTCGGCCTGCAGAAAAGACAACTCGTAGACCACATCCGGATGCACCCGCTGAGCAACGCGCAAGGCCTCCTCAGCCAGCGCAAGCGTGAGTGCTTTTGTGCTGGGCCAAATCAGGAAACCAATTTTGTGGGCGGTCATGGAGTGCTATCCGGAGCGAAAACAGTGAAAGAAGCCGTGGGCCAATGCTAGCCCGTAATCAACTACAAATCCCAAAACAAACAGAGATCAAAAGTGGGAGCTGGCTTGCCTGCGATGACGGTGGGTCAGTTAACACATCATTGACTGATGCATCGCTATCGCAGGCAAGCCAGCTCCCACAGGAGATCGGGGCTAACCTCAAGACTGCGGAGCATGCACTATCCCGGTGCACAAAAGCAGCCTTGACTATTTCAAACTGCCAGAGAGGAACTGCTGCAACCGTTCGGACTGCGGGTTCACCAGCACTTCCCGCGGATTACCACGCTCTTCAACAACGCCTTTGTGCAAAAACACCAACTGGTTCGACACTTCACGGGCAAAGCCCATTTCGTGGGTCACCACTACCATGGTGCGGCCTTCCTGGGCCAGGTCCTGCATGACCTTGAGCACTTCGCCCACCAGCTCCGGATCCAGCGCCGAAGTAGGCTCATCGAACAGCATTACCTCGGGCTCCATCGCCAGCGCACGGGCAATCGCCACACGCTGCTGTTCGCCACCGGACATGTGGCCCGGGAACGCGTCCTTACGATGGCCCACGCCGACCTTGGCCAGGTAATGCTCGGCCTTTTCACGGGCTTCTTTCTTCGACATGCCCAGCACGTGCACCGGGGCTTCCATCACGTTTTCAAGCGCGGTCATATGCGACCACAGGTTGAAATGCTGGAACACCATGGACAGGCGTGAACGCATACGTTGCAGTTGCTTGGGGTCGGCAGCCTTCATGGCGCCATCCTTGTTGGCCACCAGTTTCAGCTCTTCGTTATTGAGCAGAATCTTGCCGGCGTGGGGCTGCTCCAGCAGGTTGATGCAGCGCAAAAAGGTACTTTTGCCCGAACCGCTGGAACCGATGATGCTGATCACATCACCGGCCGCTGCGGCCAAGGACACACCTTTGAGCACTTCATGACTGCCATAGCGTTTATGCAGGTCTTGGACTTCAAGCTTGTACATGCGGTCGGTTCTCACAAAAACAGGTGGTCAGTCGTTGAGCAAGCGCCCGTGACGCAGCGCTTCGCGCCCCGCCACCTTGGCCAGCCAGAAACCCGCTTGGGCATAACGTAGCCGTTCAACGGCAAACAACACCCCCGAGGTGCCCGCACAAATGGTGCTTACGCGGTCGGTCAGGGGGTCAATCACTTCAAAAATCTCGTCGCCGGTTTCTACCCAGTCGCCAGCTTTACGCAGGTAACTGATCACTCCGGCATGGGGGGCGAACAGCAACTCGGTGCCTTCGAAGGGCATGCCTTCACAAGGTTCATGTTGCGGTGCGGGCCATTGGCCCCTGATCAAGCCCTGTTCGGCGAGGAATGCCAGAATGCCTTCGGCGTGGAAGATCGCTTCATCACGGCCTGTGTCGGCCTGGCCGCCCAATTCCAGCGTTGTCGCCAGACAGGCCAGCGGAATCTGCGCCTCGGGGAACAGGCGCGACAAACGCAACCACGGCAACGAGCACGCCTCGTCAAACGAACTGCCGCCGGAATCTTCCGCCAGCAGGCCGACCTGCACATTCAAATGCGCTGACAGCGACCGCCACTGCGGCCAGTGCTGCGGCAAAGCGTACATGTGCAGCGCGGCTTCGGCATCGCAATGCAGGTCCAGCACTACATCGGCGGTGCAGGCATGGCTCAGCAGAATGCGCTGCATGCCTTGCAACTGGCTGCTCGGCTCGGGCAAGGCGGTGAGCGTATCGCTCATGGCCTGGCGAATCATGCGCACATTGGCGTGCGGGTCATCGCTCAGTTTGTCTTGCAGCAATGCAGCGACCGGCTCGCTCAACTCAACGAAGTCGCGATTGAAGTTCTTGCCGCTGCCCACTTCGAAACGCCCCTGGTGGCTGCCTTGCAACAGCTGGCCAAGGCCCATCGGGTTGGCCACCGGCACCAGCTCGATCACGCCGTTGAGGGCGCCCTGCTGTTCCAGCTCGGTGAGGCGTTTTTTCAGTTCCCATGCGGCACGCATACCCGGCAACTCATCAGCGTGCAGGCTGGCCTGGATATAGGCTTTGCGCTCGCCGCTGCCGAAGCGAAATACGCTCAGTTGGCGCTCACAGCCCAGGTGCCCCCAGGGCAGCAGATGATCGATACGTTCCATATCAGTGCTTCCGTGGAGCCAGATAGCTCAGCCAGCGGCGCTCGGCCAACTTGAACAGGCGCACCAGAATGAAGGTCAGGCACAGGTAGAACACGCCGGCGGTGATATAGGCTTCGAACGGCAGGTAATACTGGGCATTGACCGTACGCGCGGCACCGGTGATGTCGATCAGCGTGACGATGGACGCCAGGCTGGTGGTCTGCAGCATCATGATCACTTCGTTGCTGTACTGCGGCAGCGCACGACGCAGGGCCGACGGCAACAGGATGCGGCGGTACAGCTTGTAGCGCGACATGCCCATGGCCTTGGCCGCCTCGATCTCACCGTTAGGCGTGGCCTTGAGGCTGCCGGCGATAATCTCGGCGGTGTAGGCGCTGGTGTTGATCGCAAACGCCAGGCACGCACAGAACGTCGCGCTGGACAGCAGCGGCCACAGGAAGCTCTCGCGCACCACTTCGAACTGGGCCAGGCCGTAGTAGATCAAAAACAGCTGCACCAGCATCGGCGTGCCGCGGATCACATAGGTGTAGAGCCAGGCCACACCATTGACGACCGGCTGCTTGGACACCCGCATCAAGCCCAGGGGCAAGGCCGCAAGCAGGCCGAAGAACAGCGAGATGGCGAGCAGTTTCAGGGTGGTCAGCAGGCCGCCAAGGTACAGCGGCATGGCCTCCCAGATGACGTTGTAGTCGAAGATCATAGATCAGCCGCCCTTACGCCTACCGAGTAGCGCTTCTCAAGGTAACGCAAGGCCAGCAACGACACGCTGGTGATCACCAGGTACATCGCCGCCACTGCGAGGAAGAAGGTAAAAGGTTCGCGGGTGGCATCTGCCGCCTGCTTGGCCTTGAACATCATGTCTTGCAAACCCACCACCGAAATCAGCGCGGTGGCCTTGGTCAATACCAGCCAGTTGTTGGTAAACCCGGGGATCGCCAGCCGAATCATCTGCGGCACCATCACCCGGAAAAACACCTGGAAGCTGCTCATGCCATACGCCAGGCCGGCTTCAGCCTGGCCCTTGGGAATGGCCATGAAGGCGCCACGGAAAGTTTCCGAAAGGTAGGCGCCAAAGATGAAACCCAATGTGCCAATACCGGCGGCCAAGGGGTTCAAGTCGATATAGTCGTCAAAGCCCAATAGCGGCGCGACGCGGTTGAGCAAGTCCTGGCCGCCATAGAAAATCAGCAAAATCAGCACCAGGTCGGGGATCCCGCGGATCACCGTGGAGTACAGGTCACCCAGCCAGGCCAACCAGCGCACCGGCGACAGGCGTAACGCGACCCCGATCAGACCCAGAACAATGGCCAAGGCCATGGACGACAAGGCGAGCTGAAGCGTCAACCATGCGCCATCGAGGATAACGGCCCCGTAGCCTTTCAACATGATTCAGGTCCTCGAAAAGGGGGATGAAAAAATGGCGCAAACTTCAGGATGACTGGTGCTTGCGCCATTTCGGACAGACAGCTGCGACTATTTACTTGGCATCAGCGCCGTAAATATCGAAATCGAAGTATTTGTCTTGGATTTTCTTGTATTCGCCGTTGGCACGGATCGCGGTAATCGCTGCGTTGATGCGGTCAAGGTTTTCCTTGTCGCCTTTGCGCACTGCGATACCAATACCGTCGCCGAAGTATTTGGCTTCGGTGAACGACGGGCCTACAAACGCGTAGCCTTTGCCGGCGTCGGTTTTCAGGAAGCCGTCCTGCAGCAGGGTAGCGTCAGCCACGGTACCGTCGAGACGACCGGCGGCCACGTCCAGGTAGATTTCGTTCTGGGTGCTGTAACCCTTGATATCCGCACCTTTTGGCGCCAGGACTTCACGGGCGAAACGGTCGTGGATCGAACCGCGCTGCACACCGATCTTCTTGCCCTTCAACTCATCCAGGCTGTCGCTGACGGTGGTGCCTTCCTTCATCACCAGGCGCGCTGGGGACAGGTAGTAGCGAGTGGTGAAGTCCACGGACTTCTTGCGGTCTTCGGTGATGGACATGGACGACAGGATCGCGTCGATCTTGCGCACTTTCAGCGCAGGGATCAGGCCGTCGAACTCTTGCTCGACCCAAGTGCACTTGACGTCCATCTGCTTGCACAGCGCATTGCCGATGTCGTAGTCAAACCCGACGATGCTGCCGTCCGGTGCCTTCGAAGCAAATGGAGGGTAAGCCGCTTCGATACCAATTTTCAGTGGCTTGCCTTCGGCGAAAGCCTGCATGGACAGCACGGACAGCGCCAGGGCGCCCAACAGCACGAGTTTCTTCATCTTGGGACTCCATCGGTATAGGGCAAAAACAGCAGTATGAGCCATGGCCCACGATGCGCGAAGGTGTAACCGAATAGCGGGGCTGCGTCCTGCGCGGGCAACACCTGCGACGACGAGCGAGTGATCGGCATTCTAACGACAGGCCGGAAGCCGATATTTCCTCAATGCGACAACTATTTACAGAAGCACTGAGAAAGCGGTTCCAGCTCATTGACAGCCTCTGAGTTTTATGCAGAGACAAAAGATATTAAACCTGATGATGCTGCAAATTGCGGGCCTATTATTCGCAAACCCTTCTAGCACGGCAAGTGTGGCGTTTAATCTAATTTATCAGGGGGTCTAAAACGCGGTTTTCAGGGGCGCGAGCGTGGTCCATTGCCTCAGGTTTGGGGGCGGGGTTACACATTTGCACCAGCCGGTAACATTCTGAAACGTCCCACAGCAAAAACCGATATTTATTGGCTTGGTGGTTGAAGTGCGCTCCAAATGTGGGAGGGGGCTTGCTCCCGATAGCGGCGGGTCAGCCAGTATATTTGGCACAGACCTGATGCTATCGGGAGCAAGCCCCCTCCCACTGGATATCTGGTGATTGTTAGATCCCGTAGAAAAGCCTCATCCGGCTTAAACCGGATGGGGCTTTATTTGACTATCCGCGCTTACGCGACGTTCATGGTCTTGTGCGTCTCAATCAAATGCGCCACCACACTTGGATCCGCCAGGGTGGAAATATCCCCCAGCCCATCGTATTCAGCCGTAGCGATCTTGCGCAAAATGCGGCGCATGATTTTCCCCGACCGTGTCTTAGGCAGCCCCGGCGCCCACTGGATCACATCCGGTGAAGCAATCGGGCCGATTTCCTTGCGCACCCAGTTTTTCAGCTCCAGGCGCAGCGCTTCGTTGGGCTCTTCGCCATTCTTGAGCGTGACATACACATAGATGCCCTGCCCCTTGATGTCGTGCGGCACACCCACCACCGCCGCTTCGGCGACTTTAGGGTGGGCAACCATGGCGCTTTCAATCTCGGCAGTGCCCATGCGGTGGCCGGACACGTTCAACACGTCATCCACACGACCGGTGATCCACCAGTAGCCATCTTCATCGCGACGGGCGCCATCGCCAGTGAAGTACATGCCGCGGAAGGTCTTGAAATAGGTATCGACAAAACGGTCATGGTCGCCGTACAGGGTACGCGCCTGGCCAGGCCACGAATCGAGGATCACCAGATTGCCTTCGGCAGCGCCTTCAATAATGTTACCGAGGTTGTCCACCAGCGCCGGCACTACACCAAAGAAAGGCCGCGCGGCCGAGCCTGGCTTGAGCGCGTGGGCGCCCGGCAATGGGCTCATCAGGGTCGCGCCGGTTTCAGTCTGCCACCAGGTATCGACAATCGGGCATCGGGATTGGCCGACATTCTTGTAGTACCAGTCCCAGGCTTCCGGGTTGATCGGCTCGCCCACCGAACCGAGCAGGCGCAGGCTGCTGCCGTCGGCGCCTTCGCAGGCAGCAGTGCCGGAGGCCATCATGGCGCGGATCGCAGTGGGTGCGGTGTAGAGGATGTTGACCTTGTGCTTGTCGACGATCTTCGCCACCCGGGTGATGTCCGGGTAGTTCGGCACGCCTTCGAACAGCAGCGTAGTCGCGCCATTGGCCAACGGGCCGTAGACGATATAGGTATGGCCGGTGACCCAGCCGACATCCGCGGTGCACCAGTAGATTTCGCCCGGGCGGTAGTCGAACACACGCTCGTGGGTCAGGGCGGCATACAGCAAGTAGCCGCCGGTGGTGTGCTGCACGCCTTTAGGCTTGCCGGTGGAACCGGAGGTGTAGAGGATGAATAGCGCTTCTTCGGCGCCCATCTCTTTTGGCGCACACACGGTGCCCGCCACTTTCATCAAGTCTTCGTACCAGATGTCGCGATGCTGATTCCACTTGATCGCACCATTGGTGCGCTTGCACACGATAACCTTCTGGATGCTGCTGGTTTCCGGGTTGGTCAGGGCGTCGTCGACGTTAGCCTTAAGCGGAATCTTCTTACCCGCACGTATGCCTTCGTCAGCGGTGATCACCACTTTCGACTTACAGTCGATAATGCGACCGGCCAGGGCTTCCGGGGAAAAACCGCCGAACACCACCGAATGGATCGCACCGATGCGGGTACAGGCCAGCATGGCGACCACGGCTTCGGGAATCATCGGCATATAGATAGTCACCACGTCACCGCGGTGCACATCCTGGCCACGCAAGGCGTTGGCGAACTTGCAGACTTCCTCATGCAGCTCGCGGTAGGTGATATTGCGGCTCTCGGCTGGGTCATCGCCCTCCCAGATGATCGCGATCTGATCGCCACGTTCGGCAAGGTGACGGTCCAGGCAGTTGTAGGAAACGTTCAAGGTGCCATCGGCAAACCATTTGATGTCGACATGGTGGTCGTCGAACGAGGTCTGCTTCACCGCGGTGAAAGGCTTGACCCAGTCAAGGCGTTTGGCTTGCTCACGCCAGAAGCCATCGGGGTTGACCACCGACTGCTGGTACATGGCCTTGTAGGTCGCCTCGTCGGTCAGCGTGTTGGCTGCTACTTCGGGGCGAACAGGGTACAGGGAAGCCGCACTCATCTTTCTTACCTCGGTGACAATAGTTGTTGTTGTATGGCCCCTGTTGTAGCCGGGGTGGACCTATAGAACCATTCGACGATGGTAGTAACAAGACCCTACAAATTGCCCTGCTATGCCTGCTTGCTGCTCTGGCCCGCGGTCTGCGGTGCGTTGCGGGTAACTGAAAAAACTTTGATCGACCGATTGTTACAAAAACCGCCAAAGGTGTTTATCAAAAGCACGGGTATATGAATATAACGCGCAGGCTTAGAATCACTTCCGCCAACCAAGGCACTGTGATTAACAACGTAACAGCCCCCACGAAGGCAGGTTAATCCGAACTTCCCAACTTTTAAGTTACACACGCGGCCTCACAAGGGCCCCGTGACCCCTTTCGCCCTGAAGAAGGTAATGAAGAAATGAAAGCTCTATTAGTTATGGCCCTCAGCAGCTTGTGCGCCACCGCCGCCCTGGCCGACGAAGCCCCGACTGAGCTGGCCGGCCACAACGCCCCGATTGTTGAGGATTACACCTACAGCACTCACTTGGATGTGGCTAAAGTATTGTCCATGAGCAGTATTCCGGAAGTCTGTGAAGTTGTTCCGGTAAAGATGGAATATGAAGACTCCCAAGGTCAACGACACATCCTCAACTATCAAGTGATGGGCAATGGTTGCTCTAACGGATAACAACTTGGTTATTTAGATTCAACCCGGATCTTGGTCGCCGCAAGAAATCAATCTTGCGGCCAAGAACCCACCTCGAATACACCGCAAATCAAATGTGGGAGCTGGCTTGCCTGCGATGGCGGTTTCAGCCACGACGTCCCATACAGCCCTTCTCACCTGCTCCCTCCCCTCCCCATAAAATTTCTCCCAACACCCGCCAGAAATTTCCATCCCCAGCAAAGCCTTGCAAACACTCGCTCTGGCCGAAAACCACGTCATTTTGGCGCGCTCAAGTGACCATCCGCCGCAACACAAACCCAAATTTTTCCCTATAATGCGCGGGTAAATCGGGCCTGCAATATCCCTTTACACTGGGACGAAGAGCCAGACCTGAGGCATCCCGCGCGAGCTTGCACCTACCGCTGCGCACCTCAAGCCTCACGCAGAGCACCCGTAGCCCTATTCCGTTTAATGCGTGCGCTAGCTGCAACAAACGATTCCTTAAGATCCACCGCGGCCCAAGGGCCGTGTGAACACCCAACCATCCGGTTTCACACGGGCACCTTTGAGCCCTCACGCAGGAGACGACACGTCATGCTGAGCTGGGACGAATTCGACAAAGAAGAAGAAGGCGAAGTAGCCACCAAAGGCGCCAACGCCGGCCACGCCACCGAAGCCAACATGGACCGCCTCGACGGTGCCGGCGCCGCTGCCGCCATCGAAGCCCGCGCCGTCACCGCCAGTGATTCGGCCGCCATCGTGCGCGCCAAGGCCGCCCTGGACAAACTTGACGTCGCCGAAGGCCTCGCCGAGCTGGAAGGCTCCGCCGCCCGCGTCGCCGTTGACGAAAAGCGCATGATCAACTGCCGCGCCGACCTCAACCAACTCGTGCCTTTCAAGTACGACTGGGCCTGGCAGAAATACCTCGACGGCTGCGCCAACCACTGGATGCCGCAAGAGGTCAACATGACCGCCGACATCGCCCTGTGGAAAAACCCCGAAGGCCTGACCGACGACGAACGCCGCATCGTCATGCGCAATCTGGGCTTCTTCTCCACCGCCGACTCCCTGGTCGCCAATAACCTGGTGCTGGCCGTGTACCGCCTGATCACCAACCCGGAGTGCCGCCAGTACATCCTGCGCCAGGCCTTCGAAGAAGCGATCCACACCCACGCCTACCAGTACTGCATCGAATCGCTGGCCATGGATGAAGGCGAGATCTTCAACATGTACCACGAGATTCCATCGGTCGCCAAAAAGGCAGCCTGGGGCCTCAAGTACACCCGCTCGATCTCCGATCCGAAGTTCGAAACCGGCACCGTCGAGACCGACAAGGAACTGCTGCGTAACCTGGTCGCCTACTACTGCGTACTGGAAGGCATCTTCTTCTACTGCGGCTTCACCCAGATCCTGTCCATGGGTCGTCGCAACAAGATGACTGGCGTGGCCGAGCAGTTCCAGTACATCCTGCGCGATGAGTCGATGCACCTGAACTTCGGTATCGATGTGATCAACCAGATCAAAATCGAAAACCCGCACTTGTGGGATGCCGAGATGAAGGAAGAAGCGACCCAGATGATTTTGCAGGGCACGCAGCTGGAGATTGAATATGCGCGCGACACCATGCCTCGCGGTGTTCTGGGTATGAACGCGGCGATGATGGAGGATTACCTCAAGTTCATCGCCAACCGTCGCCTGTCGCAGATTGGCTTGAAGGAAGAGTACCCAGGCACCACCAACCCGTTCCCGTGGATGAGCGAGATCATGGACTTGAAGAAAGAGAAAAACTTCTTCGAGACCCGTGTGATCGAGTACCAGACCGGCGGCGCGCTGAGCTGGGATTGATCCCTAAGCCAAGCAACACGATGAAGCCCTGACTTGTTCAGGGCTTTTTTATGCACGGTGAATTGCCACTTTTTGAAGCATATCGCGTCAAGCACCTTGCCCAGAAGGGTTCGGATCGCATCACCAATGCTGTAGCCTTGTGCCGCAATTGCCATCAGTGTTCTCATCGGGCACGGGAGCAGACTCCTGCTGTCACAGCTGATGCACGCTTAAAACTATTAGATAGGACCGAGGCCAACCCGTGAACCCAGAAATGCTCGAAGCCGGCCCCGCAGACGCCAAAGTACTTTCCGTCTTTGACTTCGACGGCACCCTCACCCACCACGACAGTTTCGTGCCCTTCCTCAAGTTTGCCTTTGGCCCCGGTGAGTTTTATGGCCGGATGGTCAAGCTGGCAGTGCCTGGGCTGCGCTTTTTGGTGCGGCAGATCAGCCGGGATGAGTTGAAGGCGCAGTTGATCCGCACCTTTATGACCGGTGTTGAGAAGACGTGGGTGCAACAGAAGGCCGAGGAGTATTGCCAGCGCAATTGGGCGCGGTTGATGCGCCCGGCGGGGGTGTTGTCGGTGGAGCAGGAGTTGGGCTCAGGGGCGGTGGTGACGCTGTGTTCGGCGTCGCCGGCGTTGGTGTTGCAGCCGTTTGCCAATCGCCTTGGGATCAAGTTGATTGGGACTGAGCTTGAGGTGGTCGACGGGGTGTTGACCGGCAAGCTCACCGGGAATAATTGCCGTTGTGAGAACAAGGTACTGCGGCTTGAGGCGGTGTATGGGGATTTGGGCGAGTATCGGCTGCGGGCCTGGGGCGATACGCGGGGGGATAGGGAATTGTTGGCGGCGGCGCAGGATGCGCATTTTCGGCACTTTCATGCGAAGAAGAAAAAGCGGGCTCGGTTGCAGCGGTGATGCGGGTGGGTGGGAATCGACTGGGAACAAAGTCGATCCCATCGCAGCCTCGCTGGGGCTCGACAGCTCCCACATTTGATCCGTGCATCTCAGTGGAATGGTGTTTACGTCGTGGTTTTGAGGCCTACGCCGAGAGCCGTTGCAGACGCTTTTACCGTCAGGCTTCTTGAGCGGACGACGCGTTGCAGGTTCTTGCTGATATTTACACAGGATCCGGCTATTAATAGCCAAATCCCCACGGACCGATGCCCATGAAATTCGACACGGCCTACAGCCTGGCTCTCGATGACAAGTTGTCGATCTACGACGTACGAGAGCTGAATTTCGACGAAACCACCAACTTCGATTCCGACAAGGACCGCTTCCTCTGCCCCAACGACGCGTGCCGCGCAGCGTTCGATGCCGGCAATGTGTTGAGCACCTTCAACGCCAAGAACGTCAATTACCTGCGCACCCCACACTTCAAGAACAAACCCGGCACCCGGCATATCGAAGGCTGTCGCTATGCCAGCAGCCAAAAGACTGCGACCGGTGAAAGTGACGACGAGCGCGAGGACAACTTCCCATCGGAATTGGTACTGACACGCCGTCAGTACGAACGTAAAACACCTGCTGCCGGCATCGATGGAGGCGCCCCACAAGAGCCAACGAAAACGCCTTCAAATCGCGTTGAGAAATCCCATGTCAGCAGCGACACAACCCCGGACAAAACCAGTGTGTTCGCCCATCCGGTGGAATGCTATGTGTCGAACATCGATGACAAGGACAAGCTCAAGGCCATGCCCTTGAAGATTGGTGAGCACGCGGCGACTTACTGGTCGTTCTTCAAGAAAATCGAATACCTGCAAGACAACAAGGGCCTGATCTACTGGGGCAAGATCAAGGAAATCAAAGACTACACAAGCAGCTTTCGCATCGACTTCGAAAAGAAGGTGTGGCTCGATAAAAAGCCCTATTCAGTCAATGTATACCTGAGCAAAAAGCTCATCGAAAGCTACCGCAAGCGCACGGTTTTCCTGGAGCAGATCAAGGCGGCGGCCAGCAGCGAGCGACCGCTGTATTGTTTCTTCTACGGAGTGACACCGGAACTCAAGCAGGTGCCCAGCAAGAAAAACCCCGAGCAAACGTTCGGGGTATTCAGTGCGAATATCGAGAACCTGGATCACCTGATTATCCGGGAGGCGTCGGGGATGGAATAACCGGGCATTGAAACCGCGACGAAAAAATCCAGATGATGAGCGGTATAAACAACTGTACAAAAACACAGTATAGTTGCGCCTCCCCCGTCGAACCTGGAGAACCCCCATGTCCTCTCTGGCAATGAGCTCTTTCGTAGAACAGCAGATCGTGCTGCACCAATTCACCGCCAAACACTGCGCACAGGCTCGCGTTATGCTGGGCTGGAGCCGCGAACATCTGGCTCGCCAGGCGGGCGTGGCGGTAGAGGCGATTCAACAATTGGAGGCCCACGGCGAAGTCGACGATGAAACCCGCTTGATCCTGGCGTTTTGCCTGGAGGCGCAAGGGCTGGTGTTCTTCCCGGGGTTTGCGCCGGGGTGGGGCATGAGTGTACGCCGGTTTGACACCGTAACCGCCGAGCCCACAGCACCAGGCCTCATTTCTCGGTTGATGGGTTCAACAACGGCGTCAGTTGATTCACCAACTCCTCAACCGAATGGTGCGTAGCGTCCAGCCGGATCACCGGGCAGCTCAACGGCTTCAACCAGGTTTCATGCCGACGCAGGCTACGTAGGCTGTGATTGCCAGTATCGTAGCGTGCGGCCCAGGTGAGAAAGGCGACGCTGTTTTGATGGCGGCTGCCACCTTCCAGGATCTGCTCCCCGTAGCGCTGCGCTTCTCGCAGACGCAGGCGTTGCAGGCGCACTTGCGGTTCCACGCGCAGGAACACCACATGGGTGAATAGCGGGATCATCGCGTCGCCCCAGCCGCAGAGTGACCCCGACAATACCCAGCCTTGATGGCCGGCGGTGTGTTCCTGCAGCAGGTGGAGGCGTTCGTCCCGGGGCCGGGAGATGGAAAAGGGTTCGAGGGTTTGCTGCCAGTAATAGAAATCGGAGTCGAAACAGGCAATATTCAGGTGCTCGGCCAATACCTTGCCCAAGGTAGTGCAACCGGTGCCCGCTGCGCCGAGGATATGAATTCTGTATGCCATGGCGTCCCTCCATGGCATTGAGTGTAAACCGTGAAGTTTCAGGCCGGCAGGTTCAGTGCCCGACACTCCTTTTGCGACGCAAAATGACCTGACCGATCAAAGCCCAGGCTTGGTTGCCGTTTGTGCGGCCTGCTCATATCCGTGGGCCACCGCCAACAACGTGGGCTCGCTCCAACGGGTGCCGAAGAAGTGGGCGGCCGTGGGTAAACCGTCTTCGTTCGTGCCGGAGGGTACGGTGATACCTGGGTAGCCGGCCGCTGCTACGCCGAAGTAACTGTTGGTATCAAAATCCGACACTATGGCGTCCAGTTTGTAACTCTTGATCGGCTCATCCACGCTGCTGCGAAAATCCTCGATCAGTTTTTCCCACGCCGTTTCGCGCTGTTCTGGCGCCAGTGTGGAGGCATTGATCTGCTTGAGCAGGGGCTGATGATCGGTATCCGTGCCGTCACGGTCTTCGTTGAACTTGATCAGCTCAGCCAGTGACTTGACTGGCAATCCCGTGCGCTTGGCCAAATAGCCATTCAACTCTTCCTTTACATCCGATAACAACAGTTCTTCATAGCGTGACTCATCTGCCATACGCAGGTTAATCGGCACTAAAACCGCCCCTTGTGCCTCAAGCACCTCCAGTGCTTTGCTGAATTGCGCACTATTTTCCACAGCCTGAACTTCACCGTTTGCAGAAAACGTCGCGGGATATCCAATACGCTTGCCCTTCAACGCACCAGGTACCAATAGCTGCGTGTAATCAACCCCTTCGGGAGCGCCCACGCTCGCCGGATCGTGAGGGTCGCGGCCAGACATGGCGTTGAGCATCAGCGCCGCATCGAACACCGACCGTGCCATCGGGCCCGGTGTGTCCTGGTGCTGGCTAGCCGGGATAATGCCATTGCGGTCCAACAAACCGACGCTCGGCTTGAGCCCAACCACACCATTGAATGCAGCGGGCACGATGATCGAGCCGTTGGTTTCGGCCCCCACCGCCAAGGGTGCCAACCCTGCGGCGACGGCTGCGGCAGAGCCGGAACTGGAACCACCCACCTGCGCGTCCGGATGATGTGGGTTGCGAGTCTGACCACCGCGGGTGCTCCAGCCATCGGGAGCGCCGCGAAAACCGGCCAGCTCCGTCATGTTGGTTTTACCGAGAATCACGGCGCCCTGGCTGATCAGGTATTCAACTAATGGAGCGTTTTTACCCGCCGCCTCCCCTACCAGAGCAAAGGCACCTGCGCTGGTTTGCATGCCCGCGGTTTCAATGGTGTCTTTGAGCAAGACAGGTATTCCGTGCAGTGGTCCGCGCACTTTGCCATTGGCCCGTTCCTGGTCCAGCGCGCGGGCGCTTTCAAGCGCTTGCGGGTTGAGTTCAATAACAGAACTCAGTTGCGGATCCAGCGTGCGAATGCGCTCCTGCAAATAATTGACCAGCCCTTGCGAGGTGATGCCCCCCGGTCGCGACATCTGCTCAGCCAGTTCGCGCACACTGGCATATTCCGTCCCGGCGGGGATCGGTTTTGAAATCGCTGGCGACGATTGAACAGGTAAAGTGTTATGCGAGTAGTTAACAAAAAAACTTACACCAGAGCCGATACCAAACATGAAACATCTCCTGCGAGAGGAAGAAATGGCGAAGGATCCTCGTTGATCCAGGCGCCAGTCTAAAAACTCCCCTCCCGCCAAGAAGCACGACATAGTTAGTTCATCCCGTGGGATTGTTCAGCACCTTCTGTACTCCCAGACGTCGAGCACTGCGGTACCCCAGTACGAGTGCCGTAAGGGAGTCCTTCGACCACCGCGCACCGTAGAACCACAACACTGCACCATCCTCAAGCGGTTCGTTAAGCCTTGGGTAGCCACTCCAGCATGCGTCGTGGAAGGCGACGTTCTGGCTATCGGCCACCAGAGCGTCCAGTTGGTACGCGTGCACAAGCTCATCGATTTCATTGCCGCCAGGGCGCGGGTCATCGGCGTGGCGCGCAGGCACCGGCACCAAGTTGGTTCCGGCCCGGCACAGAACATCCAACGCGCGCAAGAATGTCACCCCGTGTTCGATCGGTGTTTGATCATGCCCCCACCGCTGGGCGAACCCCACGCGCCTGCCGCTCAACGTCGAGGCAGCGCTGAAAGTGCTGTTGTTCTGTACCAGCGGCACCTCGACCATCACCGGCCCTGAGGGCTCCAGGCCGCTCAAGGCAATCAACGACAAAGAGGGATCGCGCGTAGGTTTCAGGGGAAGAGCCGGTGCGTTATAGCCGGGGATTGGTATGCTGGTGGCCGAAGCAGGATCGGCACCAAAAGCGATGCTGCGTGAGTTTGCAGGGCCAGCAGCAGGATGGATACTCGCAGCGGGCTCCTCAAGCCCAGGCGCCAGTTGCTTGGCTGGGCACGCCATGCCGACTCGCCAATACTTACTACATTTACTTTCCATCGGAACTACCCCGAAAATAGATTCTCGGAGATCATCGCACCCTTGACTGGCGCCTGTCGCAGCCTTGAAACAGCTTGAAAAATCCTTTTTCCGCGGCCGTTGCTGTCAGCTGGCGAGGCGCTCCTGCGTACCCTCAGTCTCCACCTCCAACCACCACGCATGGCCGCGCTCGGGCTGGTTCAAGCGAAACGCCTGCCCCATCGCCGGGGTGGTGATCGATACATTGCGCTCCCAGGCCAGGGCCATGATGCGGTCGAAGGGTTCGTGCCAGGCATGGAATGCCAGATCGAAGGTGCCGTTGTGAATCGGCAACAACCAGCGCCCTTTGAGATCGATATGCGCCTGCAAGGTTTGCTCCGGTTGCATGTGCACATGGGGCCAATCGACGTTGTAGGCGCCGGTCTCCATCAAAGTCAGGTCAAACGGGCCGTACTGCTCGCCAATGCGCTTGAAACCATCGAAATAGCCAGTGTCGCCACTGAAGAAGATGCGCCGCGCATCGTCGATCATCACCCAGGAACACCACAGGGTCTGGTTGCTATCAAACAGGCCACGCCCGGAGAAGTGCTGTGCCGGGGTGGCGATAAAACGGATGCCATCGACCTCCGTGCCCTGCCACCAATCCAGCTGACGGACTTTATTGGCGTCGACCCCCCATTTGACCAACGTATCGCCCACGCCCAGGGGTGCCAAAAAGTAGCGTGTCTTGTCAGCCAGTTGCACCACAGCCTCGCGATCAAGATGGTCGTAATGGTTGTGGGAAAGAATCACCGCCTCCAGCGGTGGCAACGCTTCAAGGCTGATAGGTGGGGCGTGGAAACGCTTGGGGCCTGCCCAACTGAACGGTGACGCGCGCTCGGCGAATACCGGGTCGGTGACCCAGAATTTACCACGCATCTTCAGCAGTACCGTCGAATGCCCAAGGCGGAACACCGTGTGGTCGGGTGCCGCCAACAACTGCTCGCGGGTCAATGGCTGCACCGGAATCGGTCCCACTGGCCGCGTAGTGCGTGGTTTGTTGAACAACATGTTCCAGAAAATGCGCAAGGTTTTGCCAAAACCGCCGTGTTGTACCGGGGCGTCATTGGTGAAGTGCCCCTGGTCCTGCCCGGCAGGCTGGAGCGCTGCAGGCGCAGGGTCGACACGGGTTGAAATCGTGGCCATTACCGAGTGACTCCTACAGTACGAAGAAGAATTACACTGCACAGTGTAGTTTCTAGATTGCAACAAAATCCGGAGCAAGTAAACTTCTGAGTGTAATTTCCTGATTGAGTCGAATGCCATCCATGACTGCCCCCAAGCGCCTCACCGAGCGTAAACGCGACGCCATCGTGGCGGCGGCGATTGCCGAATTTCGCGAGAACGGTTTCGAGGTCACCAGCATGGACAGAGTTGCCGCCACCGCCGGCGTTTCCAAGCGCACGGTGTACAACCACTTTCCCAGCAAGGAAGAGCTGTTCGCCGAGATCCTGAGCCAACTGTGGGCCAGTAGCGTTGCCCAACTGGACGTGAACTACGCCAGCGACCAGCCGCTGCGCGATCAACTGCGCAAGTTGCTGGAAGCAAAAATGAAGATGATGTCGGACGCCAACTTCCTCGACCTGGCGCGCGTGGCCATTGCTGCCACCATCCATTCGCCCGAACGTGCGCAAGATATGGTCAATCGCCTCAGCGCACGGGAAGAAGGTTTTACCCAATGGGTGCGCGCCGCCCAGGAAGACGGCCGCCTCAACTGTACCGATCCAGCTTTCGCGGCTCACCAGATCCAGAGCCTGCTCAAGGCCTTTGCCTTCTGGCCGCAAATCACGCTCGGCCAGCCCACCCTCGATGTGGCCGCCCAGGCCAACGTCATCGAATCTGCAATCGACCTGTTCCTCGCCGGCTACGAAGTGCGCACCCCACCCCTGTATTAGGACCTGTTGCCGGGGCGACATTAAAGGTCGCTTTTGGCGCATTCACCCGCTGTTTTGCGCAAATGGCCTGAAAGGACACTGATTATTCCTACGGGAATAATCGACAATATTGGCCGCTATTATCCGATCATCGACGCCGACCGTTGACGCACGCTGTCGCATCTGCAAAAAACAGCTGACCCAGGACACTATGGAAAACAGACGAGGCAAAGGGCTTTCATTTGCCAGACGTATCTACAAGCCAAGGATCATCGGCCTGGGTATCGGTAGCATCAGCGTAATCGGCGCGTTGTATCCCTTGTCAATGCCAGGCTGGGTATGGGCGTTGTTGTTGTTCAATGGCCTTGCCTGGCCGCACGTGGCTTATCTGATCTCGACCCATTCGCCGTTTCCCTATCAGGCCGAACGGCGCAATCTGCTGTATGACTCATTGTCGGGCGGTTTCTGGGCAGCGGCCACCCAGTTTTCGCCACTGACGGCCGTCACCATTCTGTCGATGATGGCCATGAATAACGTCGCTGCCGGTGGCACACACTTGCTCCTGCATGGGCTGCTCGCACAAGCCGCCGGCATCGCGATAGCCTGGAGCCTGTTCGGGGTCAAGTTCGATTCCAGCGTCAGCCTTTCCGAGGTCTACACCTGCTTGCCGATGCTGACGCTCTACCCGATGGCCATCGGCATGGTCTGTTATCAGTTGGCAATCAAACTGTCGCAACATAAACGCGCCCTCAGCGCCCTGAGCCGTATCGACAGCCTGACCGGCCTACTCAACCATGGCTCATGGAAAGACCTGCTGAACCTCAAGTTCCATAAGTGTCAACAGCAACAAAGCCAGGCGACCATTGCCCTGATCGATATCGACCACTTCAAGCGCATCAACGATATGCACGGCCATACCGTCGGGGATGCGGTACTGCGCCAGTTGAGCCAGGAATTACGCCAGCACCTGCGCGAAGAAGACCTCGCCGGCCGCTACGGAGGTGACGAGTTCTGTGTGATCCTTCCGAAAATGCCCTTGCAAGATGCTGCAGGACTCATGGAACAGATACGCGAAAAATTCAGTAACTACCGCACTGCGCAGATCCCCGAATTACGCGTGAGCCTGAGCATCGGCCTGGCGGATTTTCAACCGGCCTTCAAGGATGCGGTCATGTGGCTCAACGCTGCGGATCGCGCGCTGTACGCTGCCAAGAACAGCGGCCGCAACCGCGTCAGGACCAGCGATCGAAGATCGCCTGTTCAGCCGCAGTTGTCTGATAACACCTCGTCCGAATCTTCGTCGGCGAGCCTGCCGCAATAGCATAATGCCGCCATTGGTCGGCTACCCGAAAATGCCCCTGCTCAAGCAGCGAACTTCTGGACCGGCCGATCACTCTGAACCCCTTGTTCCACCCCCTCTGTCAGCATCAGGAAGCTGGCAATGAGCAAGTCAACCGTAAGGCCTGGGGCCCTACGGGGTCAGGCGCAAATACATGGATACCGCATATGCTTGCATGCCCGAGCCCTCTAACATGCTATTTAACACCCACAAGAAAACCATCAGCACCCTGCAACACAGCATTGCCCAACAGGCCAGCCTGCTGGATGCCATCGAGCGCTCCATGGCCGTCATCGAATTCGACCTGCAAGGCACTGTGCTGCGGGCCAATGAGAACTTCTTCAAGACCATGGGTTACCGCGCAGAACAGGTCCTGGGCCAGTCCCACCGGATGTTCTGCACCCCGGCGTTCACCCGCAGCGCCGAGTACAACCAACTGTGGACGCAGCTGCGCAACGGCCAATTTCAGTCAGGCACCTTTGAGCGGGTGGGTGCCAACGGTGATTCGGTGTGGCTGGAAGCCAGCTACAACCCGGTACGCGATGAAGCCGGTCACGTGACCAAAGTGGTGAAGTACGCCATGGATGTCACCCCACGCCTGCAAGCTGAAAGTGAAGCCAACGCCAAGCTGCAAGCCATCGACCGCGCCATGGCGATGATCGAGTTCAACCTCGATGGCACCATTATCACAGCCAACGCAAACTTCCTGCAGCGCATGGGGTACAGCCTGGCGCAGATCCAGGGCAAGCATCACCGCCTGTTCTGCACACCCGAACTGGCCAACAGTGCAGCCTACAGCGAGTTCTGGAAACGCTTGAACCAGGGCGAGCTGTTCAATGGCCAGTTCGAGCGGGTGGATAAAAACGGCCAGGTGGTGTGGCTGGAAGCCAACTACAACCCGGTGTACGACGCCAGCGGGCGCCTGTGCAAAGTGGTGAAGTTCGCCTCCGATGTTACCGCCCGGGTACAACAACATGCCACCGAGGCACAGAGCGCGGCCCAGGCTTATCACCTGTCATTGAGCACCCAGGAGATGGCCGAAAAAGGCGCCGAGGTGATCCAGAAAACCGCCACCGGTATGCGCGAAATTGCTCGGGATATCGACACATCCTCGCAACTGATCGCCAAGCTCGGCGAGCGCTCGCAGCAGATCACCGCCATCGTCAACACCATTCGCGGCATCGCCGACCAGACCAACCTGCTGGCTCTCAACGCCGCCATCGAAGCCGCACGCGCCGGCGAGCAGGGCCGTGGCTTTGCCGTGGTTGCCGATGAAGTGCGGCAGCTGGCGGCGCGCACCAGCGGCTCCACCGCCGAAATTTCCGGCATGATCGCCATGATCCAGGACGAAACCCGCCAAGCCATCGACAGCATGGACGCCACCCGCGACCGTGCCGCCCACGGCGTAGAACTGGCCAACCAGGCGGGCACAGTGATCCTGCAGATTCGCGAAGGCACCGGCGAAGCGGTCCAGGCGGTGAGCGCGTTCGCCAACGACCGGGGCAATCGCTGACCGGTTCTTCATGTCGGTGGCTGGTGGGCTCGGTCTATAGTGTTGGTTGTCTTTACGCTAAGCACTCGAGCCCGCCATGACCCCAGACAAACCCGAATCCGCCCCCACTGACCACTTGCGTTTCCACCGTGGTCACGCGCACCTGGCGCCGACCTTTGGCAACGACACCTTTGCCCTCAAAGCCGAGGCCTTCGCACGCTTTTTTGGTACCCCGACCTTTCTGGGCGCACAAACCGCGATCGTCGTGTTGTGGGTGGTGCTGAATATGACCGGCGTCACCCACTTCGACGTCTACCCGTTCATCCTGCTCAACCTGGCCTTCAGCCTGCAATCGGCTTATGCCGCGCCGCTGATCCTGCTGGCCCAGACGCGCCAGGCTGCGCGGGATAAAGCTCAGTCCGACGCCGACGCACAGCATCGCGAAGCCCTCGCCACCGCCAACACCGAACGCCAGGCCCAGGCGGCCCAGACCACCAAGCAATTGATGGAACTGCTGGAGCAGAATACCCGGCTGACGGAAATGACCAAGCAACTGACCGAGCGCATCGAGACCCTGACGTGCGAAATGCATGCACAGTTTGTGCGTAAAGCCTAATCTCGCAGCCCGCGCACATGCCGCCCCAGTTCATCAAACAGCGTCACCACCGAGCGCAACGCCCGGCAATCAGGCCGCGTCAACAGCCACAGCGCGGTGTCGTACCCTACCAATGCAGGGCTCAGTGCTTGCAAGCCTTCGCCCATTAGAAAATCCGGCAACGCCGCCACACCCAGCCCGGCGCGCACCAGTTCAGTCACCGACTGCATGCTGTTGCAGCAATAACTGGGACGCACGCCTGGCAATTGTTCACGGCGCCAGACTACCGTGGGGTGGTCGGGCAAAAAGTCGTCCGGAGCGATCCAGGCCAGGTCGGCCAGCGCCTGGCCTGCATGCCGATGAGCATAGTCGGCACTGGCATACACTTGGTACGCCACAGTCCCCAGGCAACGTCCGACCAGATGCTCCGGCGGTTTGCTGGTCAGGCGCAGGGCAATATCCGCATCACGACGGCTGAGGTTGGCGAAGTCATTGGACGTGCTCAGTTCCAGGACCAGTGCTGGATAGGCCGGCATGAACTGCGCCAGGGCCGGCAGCAGTAACCCTTGCAACACCGAGTCGGTGCAGGTCAAGCGCACGGTGCCGCTGATCACTTCTCCACCCTGCTCCACACCAATGCGCGCTGCCTCCAATGCGAGTTCTGCGCGTTCGGCCTGTTGCGCCAGGTTGCTCGCCAGGCTGGTGGGCAAGTATCCGGCGCGGCTTTTTTCAAATAAGGTCTGGCCCAGGGCCGACTCCAACCGCCGCACCGCACGGAACACCGTGGACACGTCCACCCGCAGCAACGCTGCCGCCCGCGCCAGGGTGCCGCCACGCACCAGGGCAAGGATCAATGACAGGTCGGGGTAGTCAAGTTGATAGTGCGTGGCTGCATTGAGCATGTGCGTAAATGCCAATATTGATTGCGCAAACGCCAATTTATAGTGGGTATCAGCACACCACAAGCCATGGGACATACACGATGACAGCCCCCGCCCTGCACCTCGCCCTGATCGGCGACTACAATCCTGATGTGATCGCCCACCGGGCTATCCCGCTGGCGCTACAGCAGGCCGCTGCCGCCCTGGGTCTGAGCGCCCAGGTACAATGGCTCGACACCGACACACTCACCTGCACCTCTGCCCTGCACGGTTTTGACGGCTTCTGGTGCGTCCCCGCCAGCCCCTACCGCGACACCGAGGGCGCGCTGCGGGCAATCCGTTTTGCTCGCGAGCAAAGACGCCCTTTTCTCGGCACATGCGGTGGTTTTCAACATGCTGTATTGGAATATGCCCGCAACGTACTGGGTTGGGCCGATGCAGAGCATGGCGAGTTGGCTCCAGACGCTGAACGCGCCGTCATCACGCCACTGAGCTGCTCCCTGGTAGAAGTGAACGACACCGTGCGCCTGGCCCCTTACACCCGTATTGCCCAAGCCTACGCCAGCGTGGATATCCACGAAGGCTATCGATGCCGCTACGGCATCAACCCCACGTTTGCTGGTGCACTGCTTGAAGGCAACCTGATTCCCACCGGCCACGATTCAGCGGGCGATCTGCGCGCCGTGGAGTTGCTCGACCATCCGTTCTTCGTCGCCACCCTGTTCCAGCCTGAACGCGCTGCGCTGAACGGCATCACCCCGCCCTTGGCACTGGCCCTGCTCAAGGCGTGTCGAGGGGCATTGGTATGATCGCCAAGACACCGGCCCTGCCTTATTACGCGGTGATTTTCAGCTCACTGCGTACCGATGGCGACCAGGGTTATGGCGAGGCCGCCTCGCGGATGCTGGCACTGGCGGCGGAACAACCTGGGTTTCTCGGGGTGGAGTCCGCGCGAGAAGATGGGTTGGGGATCACAGTGTCCTACTGGACCAGCGAAGCGGCGATCCTGGCCTGGAAACAGCAGGCCGAGCATCGGCAGGCGCGTGAGCGAGGGCGGGCCACTTGGTACACCGCGTTTCACACGCGGGTATGCAAGGTAGAGCGGGCGTACACCTACCCTCGTTGAAACACTAACCCTCATTTGCCCCTCACCGACCAGAAAAAAGCTGCGGGCTAGCTCACCAAACTGCGCAACGCACTGATCTGCGGGATCTCCACCCGGCGCATATACACCCGCAACGGTTCGGTGATGTTGATGCGGTCATCGATGTTCTGGTCCAGCAGCAACTGTATGCGTTCGCGGCACAGGGTCATGGTGTGGTCGGCGGCCGGTAGCCAGACGAATTCGGCAGTGGGGATGATGCCGTCATCGGCCACGTCCATGCCGAAGGCATCTTCGCTGAAACGCACGATGTACTGGCCGGTCTTGCGATTGAGGCCGACAAAACCCTGGAGTTGGTCGGCGGCCTGGCAGATAAGTTCTGAAGTGATGCGCATGGTAAACCTCACTGAAAAGTCCCATCGGGACTGGAAAGATGGTTTACACGCGTGGCAAAAAATACTGCCCTCTGACGGGGCAGCTATGGCCAAGAATACTGCAATGCAGCACAAAAAAACCGACAAAATTGGCTCGCGCGCACGTTAATGTCGGTTTGGTGATAGCGCCTTTCGCAATCAATTGTTAAAAAGGACACCTTCTCAAAGTTACCTCCACGAAAGGACTTCGCATATGCCTGTCACGTTTACCAAGAGCGCCTTGCTGCTGGCGTTGATGCTCGGCCTTGGCCAGGCACAGGCTGCCGACCCGGTCAGCCCGGCTGAATTGGCGACAAACGAAGGCATACCCTACCCTGCCGTGATCGCTCACCGTGGCGCCTCCTACGACGCACCTGAATCCACCGCCGCCGCCTACAAGGTGGCACGCGACCTGGGGGCCGACTACCTGGAACTGGACCTGCAACGCAGCAAGGACGGCGTGCTGTTTGCCCTGCACGACAACAACCTGCAGCGCACCACCGACGTGGCCACCAAGTTCCCCGAGCGCAAAGACGCGCCTGCCAACGAGTTCACCTGGAAAGAACTGCAAACCCTCGACGCCGGCAGCTGGTTCAACGCCGCCTACCCGGACCGCGCGCGCCCAGGCTTCGTTGGCCTGAAGATCCTGAGCCTGGACGACATCATCAAGATCGCCGAAGGCAACCCCTCGCACAAACCCGGCCTGTACATCGAAACCAAGGAGCCCAAGCAGTTCCCGGGGATCGAAGCCGACCTGAAAAACAAGCTGCTGGACAAGGGCTGGCTGAGTTCCGCCGGCTCCAAGCTGGGCAAAAGCAACACCGGCGTCGGCCAAGGCCGTGGCCGCGTGGTGCTGCAAACCTTTGAAGTTGCAAGCCTGCAAGAGTTGCAGAAAGAAATGCCCAACACCCCGAAGATCCTGCTGTTGTGGGTCGGCGAAGGCAGCATCGAACCCAAATCCAAAGTCACCTTCGCCGAATCCGGTGAACCGACCAAGGCCGCCTACTACGCCAAGCAAGAACCGAAGGACGCCGCCGAATTTGAAAAATGGGTCGACCAGGCCAAAAGCCTTGGCGCCATCGGCACCGGCCCGTCGGCTGAGCTGACCGACCACGGCGACCAGAGCTACACCGATCTGGTGAAACCTGAAATGAACAAGCTGACCCACGACAAGGGCCTGTTGGTGCATGTATACACCGTGGATGAGCCGGTGGATTTCGAGAAAGTCATGAAGGCCGGCGTCGATGGCATCTTCACCAACCGTGCCGCCGAGCTGCTGAAGTTCTACAAACGCTGGCCGTCGTCCAGCGTTCAGGACCTGCTCAACGACCATAAGTACTAAGGGCATTGGTGTCAGTGAGCCATTAAGGATGAGTTAAGTTGCGCCGGTTAATCTGGCGCCACTTAAACAGCTCAACCCAAGAAGGACACACACCATGAAAACCTTGACCGCTTTGTTCGCCGCCACTGCCTTGACCCTGACTGCCGGCCTGGCGCAGGCGGATGTTCGTCCAGACCAGATTCCTAGCCTGCTCAAGTCTGGCGCCGTGATGCCTTTCGACAAACTCAACGCTGCCGCATTGGACAAGCACGCGGGCGCCACTATCAATGACACCGAGTTGGACCACAACAATAGCGGCGTCCTGGTCTACGAAGTTGAACTGACCGACACTGCCGGCAAGCAATTCGAAGTGAAGCTCGACGCCAAAACTGGCGCAGTGCTCGCAGACAAGCTCGACACTTGAGTCGAATCTCCCAAAAAACGCGCCACCTTCGGGTGGCGCGTTTTTTTATGCGCGACACCCAACCGTCACATAACCGTCATCCCACCTTGCAATGATTCGCGCCTGAGTGCCTATGAAACGTCCTACAGGCCCTTTCCCTGCGAGCCGCCATGAACCACAGCATCGACCACGCCCATCAGGACCCCGACCTGTTTGGCCTGCTTTACGGTTTCCGCTTTCGCCCCGGCGAAAAAGGCCAGCAAATTGACTCAGCCACCGCCCTCGCCGCCTTGCAGCAACCACAAGATCCGGAAGAGTTTCTGTGGCTGCACTTGAACCTCGCCCACGCTGCGTGCGAGCGCTGGATGCAGGCGCATTTGTCGCTGCCGGAAGAGTTTTTTGAAGCTTTGCATGAGGGCTCACGCTCTACACGCATCGAGCATGTGGACTCGGCCTTGTTGGCGGTGGTCAACGATGTGGTGTTCAACTTCAGCAGCATGGTGTCGTCGGATATTTCCACGCTGTGGGTGTGCGCGCGCAGCCGCTTGCTGATCAGTGCGCGCCTGCAACCACTGCATTCGGTAGACAAATTGCGCTCGTCGGTAAAAGCCGGTGAACACTTTCGCTCGCCTCTGGAACTGCTGGTGCATTTACTGCGCGACCAAGGCGAAGTGCTGACCCAGATCGTGCGCAAGACCAGTATCAGCGTCGACCATATCGAAGATCAGTTGCTGTCCTCACGCCTGTCTACCAACCGCGCCGAACTGGGCGCTGCACGCCGCGTATTGGTGCGCCTGCAACGCCTGCTGGCGCTGGAGCCAGGCTCGTTGTTACGCCTGCTCAACCGTCCGCCGCACTGGCTGCAAAAGGAAGACGTGAAGGAGTTGCGCAAATCCACCGAGGAGTTTGCGTTGATCATCAACGACCTGACGGCCCTGGGCGAACGCATCAAGCTGTTGCAGGAGGAAATCGCCGCCAACCTCAATGAGCAAAGCAACCGCACGTTATTCACCCTTACTGTGGTGACAGTGCTGGCGTTGCCGATCAATATCATTGCCGGTTTTTTTGGCATGAACGTGGGTGGAGTGCCGCTGTCACAGGACCCGGAAGGCTTCTGGATATTAGTGGCGCTGGTGGCGACCTTTACCTTGATTGCCGGGCGGTGGGCCTTCCGAAAACGCAAAGACTACTGACCTGAAATGCGGTCAAAACGTGGGAGGGGGCTTGCTCCCGATAGCGGTAGTCAGTCAATAATTTATTAACTGACACTCCGCCATCGGGAGCAAGCCCCCTCCCACATTGGTTCTTCTGCGTTTGGTAGACCGGCGGTGCACTCGATTTCCGAAAACACTGACCTGCCGCAGCATCGCTGTAATATTTTGCAATGATCATTAAGGCCATCCTCCTCACACTGGATGCTCCGGCATGGCCACCCCTTCCCTGACTGCCTCCCCCCACGCTTCACCCTCCTCCCAACCCCGGCTGGACACAAAACCAGGCTTGTTGACGGTGATCATGTTCTTCGCCGTACTTGCCATGGGTCTGTTGTTCACCGCTTACAGCCTGATGCACGATATGCACGAAATGGGCGCCCAGCTCACTACCTGGACGCCGTTCCTGTTGCTCGGCGTGGCGCTGTTAATCGCCCTGGGGTTTGAATTCGTCAACGGCTTCCATGACACCGCCAATGCGGTGGCGACGGTGATCTACACCAACTCGCTGCCACCGCATTTTGCGGTGGTGTGGTCGGGCTTCTTCAACTTCCTCGGCGTGTTGCTTTCCAGTGGCGCGGTGGCATTCGGCATCATCGCCTTGCTGCCGGTGGAGCTGATTTTGCAGGTGGGATCATCGGCCGGGTTCGCCATGATTTTCGCCCTGTTGATCGCCGCGATCCTGTGGAACCTGGGCACCTGGTGGCTGGGGCTGCCGGCCTCGTCGTCCCACACCCTGATCGGCTCGATCATCGGCGTAGGCGTGGCCAATGCTCTGATGCACGGACGTGACGGCACCAGCGGTGTGGATTGGAGCCAGGCGATCAAGATCGGTTATGCCTTGTTGCTGTCGCCGCTGATTGGCTTTGCGTTTGCCGCCTTGCTGTTGCTGGCCCTGCGCGCCTTTGTCAAAAACCGTGCGCTGTATAAGGCGCCCAAAGGCGACACGCCGCCGCCCTGGTGGATTCGCGGGATGCTGATTGTTACTTGCACCGGCGTGTCGTTCGCCCACGGTTCCAACGATGGGCAAAAGGGCATGGGCCTGATCATGCTGATCCTGGTGGGCACCTTGCCGATGGCCTACGCGCTGAACCGCACCATGCCTGCCGATCAGTCGCTGCAATTTGCCGCCGTCGCTGAAGTGACCCAGGCTGCCTTGGTCAAAGCAGCGCCGCAGCCGGCACCGGGCGATTCACGTGCAACCTTGTCGACCTACGTTCGCACCAAAGAGGCCACGCCGGAACTGGTGCCCGCACTCGCCGCCATCACCGGCCATATCGGCGAAGAAGTGAAAAGCTATGGTTCCCTCGCCGCCGTACCGGCCGAAGCCGTCGGCAACGTGCGTAACGACATGTACCTGACCAGCGAAACCATTCGCCTGATGGACAAAGACAAGGTCGGCAACTTCGACGCCGACACCCAGGGCAAGCTTCAACTGTTCAAGCAACAGATCGACAACGCCACGCGCTTTATCCCGCTGTGGGTGAAGATCGCCGTGGCCATTGCCCTTGGCCTGGGCACCATGGTCGGCTGGAAGCGCATCGTGGTGACGGTGGGCGAAAAAATCGGCAAGACTCACCTGACTTACGCTCAAGGCGCTTCAGCCGAAACGGTGGCGATGCTGACCATCGGCGCGGCGGATATGTTCGGGCTGCCGGTGTCGACCACCCATGTATTGTCCTCGGGTGTAGCCGGGACCATGGTCGCCAATGGCGGGGGGTTGCAGATGAAGACCATCCGCAATTTGTTGATGGCGTGGGTGTTGACCTTGCCGGCGGCGATATTGCTGTCGGGTAGCCTCTACTGGCTTTTTACCCAATTGTTCTGACACACAGAAAATCAAAATGTGGGAGCAAGCCCCCTCCCACATTCGGTTTTGTGTTTCTTCAGGGTGTGAAGAGTCCGGCCATGGCCTTCAGGCGCTTTTTGTAGACCCGCCGCGCCTCCAGCGCTTGCTCCAATGTCACCGCCACGAACCCCGCTCGCTGATTGGGCTGCATCTGCCCGATCAAGTCCAGGTCGGCGCTGATCACCGTGCCGATCATCGCGTAGCCACCGCCCGACACCGCATCGCGATGCAGCACAATCGGTTCCAACCCCGCCGGTACCTGAATCGAACCAATCGGGTAGCAACTGTCGACGATGTTGGAGGGGTCGGAGCCCGCGCCAAACGGCTGTTCCCGCGGCTGGAAGCTCAATGCGCTGCCGCCCTTGAAGCGATAGCCGATGCGATCAGCCTCGGAGCCCACCGTCCACGGCTCGGCAAAAAAGCTGCTTTTTGCCGCGTCGGTCAAGCGCTCGTAGTACAGCCCCGGCACTACGCGCAACGTGACATCACCGCCCACCGAACGACGCAACGCCATCGGCAAGCTGTTGCCCGCACGCCCCGCACCGCTGGCCGTGCCGATAGGCAACAGATCGCCCTCCTGCAAGCGCCGCCCGTGAAACCCACCGAGAGCACCAAGGGTGTAGGTGGAGCGGCTGCCAAGCACCAACGGCACGTCGATGCCCCCGGCAACGGCGAGGTAAGTCCGCGCGCCGGCCACGGGAAACTCGAAGCGCAGCACCTGCCCGGCACGCACGCTAAAGGCGGTGTCCTGATGCACCACTTCACCGTCCAGGCGCGGCGACATCAAGGCGCCGCTCAGCGCTATAAGCGCGTCTTGCTGGAACTCCAGCTCAGGCCCGATCAGCGTGCATTCCAGGCCAGCCGCGCCCACGGGATTGCCGACCAGATGGTTGGCTGCACTCAGCGCGTATTGGTCCAGCGCCCCCGATGGCGGAATGCCCAGGTGGTAATAGCCTTCGCGGCCCAGGTCCTGCACGGAGGTGGCGAGGCCGGGTTTGAGCACCTTGATCATGCCAGCGCCTCCTGCAGGGTTTGCGGATAGCCAATGGGATCGGCGAGAAAGGCATCGAGGGAAAATTCCACCGGGCGAATGCGCAAATCGAAACGCCCGGCTTCCACTTCGGTGACGGCCAGGTCGTAAGCCTCCCGGTCCATCGGCTTGAACTGCACAATGTCGCCAGGACGGAAGAACACCATGTGCTCCTTGAGGTAGGCCAACTGCTGCTGCGGGTCGTAGATCGGTGCCGGGGTCACGCCGAACATCTGGTAACCGCCGGCACCGCGAACCGAATAGATACACCCAAAGCAGCCGCCATGGCCCAGGGTCAGTTTCGGCGTGTCGGTGCGCGGCCGCAGGTACTTGGGCACCTGCAATTGCCGGTCGCGCTCGACCATCTGGAACATGAACGGCAGCCCCGCGACAAAGCCGACCATCGACACAAACCAGGGTGCGCCACTGTGGGCGGCGATAAACGCGTCCACGTCGGCCAGGCCGTTGATACGGGCGGCGTATTCCAGGTCAGTGCCGCCGGGGTCCTGGTGGCGGTCACGAAAACGCATCAGGGTTTCGTGGGTCCAGGGGTCGTTATAGAGCACCGGGATCTCGATGATGCGCGTGTGCAGCGTGCGCTCGGCCACCGCCTGGGCTTCGGCGCTTTGCACCGCGTCGAGCAGCACGTGAGGCGCGATGCGGTCGGGGTCGAAGCGAATCTGGAAGGATGCATTGGCCAGGCACACATCCAGCACGCCTTCCAGCGCCAGGCGTTCCACGGCGCGGGTCACCGCCATGCCCTTGAAAAAAGCCTCCAGGGACATGCTGTCGCTGACCTCGGCAAACAGGTGTTCATCACCGCCGAAGCTGTAGCGGATGGGGGACGTTTCAGCCATGTCTGTTCCTCTTGGAATCATTGTAGAAAGGCAGGCAAAAAAGTGAGGTAAGGCTCTTATTGGGGGGGCCGGACTTCGATACCGGCCTGATCCAACGCTTCGCGGGTGGCTTGCACCAAGTCCAGGGCGCCAGGGGTATCGCTGTGCAGGCAGATGGAATCGAATTCAATCACCAGGTCTTCGCCTTCTACGGTACGTACCCGCCCGCTCTGACAAGCGCGCAGGACACGGGCCGCAACAGTGGCTGCGTCCAGGGCACGCACATTGCGGGTGAACACGATGGAGCCGCTCAGATCGTACTCACGGTCGGCATAGAACTCGCGCACGACCGGCTGCCCCAGCTCCCTGGCAATGCGCCAGATCACCGAATTGGGCATGCAGTACAACAACAGCGTCGGCTCAATGATTTGCAGGTTTTGCACCAATAGCCGCGCAGCCTCTTCATCGCGGGCCAGGTGCATGTAGAGCGCGCCGTGGGGCTTGATGTGTTGCAAGGTCACGCCTTGGGCACGAGCCATTTCACGCAGCGCGCCAAGCTGGTAGAGCATATCGTCCACCAGCTCCTGGGCCGATGCATGGATATGCCGACGACCGAAGCCCACCAGGTCGCGAAAACCCGGGTGAGCGCCGATGGCCACGCCCAATTGCTTGGCGCGCCCAACAGTGCGGCGCATGGTGCCAGGGTCGCCGGCGTGAAAGCCGGTGGCGATATTGGCCGAGCTGATGTGAGCCATCAGCTCTGCGTCGACGCCGTCGCCGATAGTCCAGGGGCCGAAGCTTTCGCCCATGTCCGAATTGAAATCCACTGCCCGCATCAAGGTTGCTCCGCCATAAGTGATGCCAGGAAAGTAGGCTGGGGCTTGACCCCTTGGGAAGATCTATTATCAGATGACCCATCTTCTGAAAATCAGATACCGACCATGTCCCTTACCTTGCGCCAGGTTCGCTACTTCGTCGCCACCGCTGAAATCGGCCAGATTTCCCAGGCGGCGATTCACCTGAACATTTCCCAGTCGGCGGTGACCACGGCGATCAAGGAGCTGGAAGCCATGCTCGGCGTACAGTTGTTCGTGCGCTCGGCCCAGGGCATGAACCTCACCGACGCCGGTCGGCATTTTCTCAACCGCGCCTATGTGATTGTGCGCAGCGTAGAAGACGCCCTGAACAGCCCGCTGCCGGATTACCGCGCCAGCGGCGTGTTGCGGGTGGCGGCGAGCTACACCGTGCTGGGTTATTTCCTGCCGCACCATTTGCAGCGCATGGAGCATTGGCATCCGGACGTGACCATCGAGGTGTTCGAGCAGGAACGTCAGGCCATCGAACAGGGCCTGCTCGATGGCCAGTTCGACATGGCCGTGGTGCTTACCGCCAACCTCACCCACGCGGATATCGTCTCTGAAATCCTGTTCAACTCCGAACGCCGCCTGTGGCTGCCCAGCCATCACCCATTGTGTGAACGCGGCGCCGTCAGCCTAGCGGACGTGGCGCAAGAGCCCTACATCCTGCTGACCGTCGATGAAGCCGAACACAGTGCCATGCGCTATTGGGAACAGGCCGGGCAAACCCCCAGGGTGCGGCTGCGCACCAGCTCGGTGGAAGCGGTGCGCAGCATGGTTGCCAATGGCAGCGGCGTGGCGATTCTGTCGGACCTGGTGCACCGGCCCTGGTCGCTGGAAGGCAAGCGCATCGAAACCCTGACCGTCACCGACCCGGTCACGCCCATGAGCGTCGGCCTGGCCTGGCACCGCGAGCGCGCGTTTACCCCGGCGATGCAAGCCTTCCGCGATTACTTCCACGATGCGTTCCTGGCGCCGCAGCAGTTGTCGGCGCGCCGTTAAAGGTGGGCTTGCAGGGTGGCGGTCAACCAGTCCATGAACACCCGCACCCGCAGCGGTAAATGCCGCTGGCCGGCGTACAGTAAATACACGTCCAGAGGCGGTGCCTGGTAATCCGGCAGCACGGCTACCAACTCGCCACTGGCCAATAAATCGCGAATCCCGAGTTGGGGCACTTGGGTAATGCCAAAACCTGCCAGGCACGCCGACTGATACGCATCGGTGCTGTTGACGGTCACCCTTCCTGCCATCGGCAACCGTTGCACCTTGTTGCCCACCAGGTACTCGAACCCTGCCGAGCGTGCGCCCAGGGGCCGCACGTAATGCACCAATTGGTGATTCGCCAGGTCAGCCAATGTCGCAGGCATGCCGTAACGGTGCAGATACGCCGGGCTCACGCAGTTGACCATCGGCATGCTGCACACCCGTCGCGCCACCACTGTTTGGTCTGGCTGGGCACCGACGCGCACGACGCAATCAAATCCTTCGGCGATCAGGTCCACCTGGCGGTCCGAGCCGCTGATCTCGATGTCGATCAGGGGATGGCGCGTCATGAACGTGGGCAAATTCGGCACGATCAAACCCCGCGCCATGACATTGGGCATATCCACCCGTATGCGCCCGGCCAGTTGGGTTTCATCCTGGCGAAACAACCCTTCCAGTTCTTCCATATGCGCCAGCAGATCCTTGCTGCGCTCATACAACACACGCCCGTCTTGGGTCGCCTGCACCTTGCGCGTGGTGCGTTGCAACAGCCGTGCGCCGAGCAACTCCTCCAACGCCTGCACATGCTCGGATACCGTAGAGCGTGGCAAACCCAGGCTTTGGCCGGCCTGGGTAAAACTCGATAACTCAGTGACGCGTACGAAGGTGCGCAGCAGCTCAAGCTTGTTCATTGGATTGTTCGCCTTATCCGGCCAGTGATTCCGATATCAGCCTGTTTATCACGTCATGACCGGACAAATACACTCAGTTCCACTAACTATCACTGAGGACTGCACCATGACCCGTAAAATCGCACTCATCACCGGCGCTAGCCGTGGCCTGGGCAAAAGCGCTGCGCTGCACCTGGCTGCGCAAGGCGTAGACATTATCGGCACCTACCACAGCGCCGCAGGCGAGGCCCAAGCCGTAGTTGCCCAAGTGGAGGCATTGGGTGGCCGCGCCGCCATGCTGCAACTGGACGTCAGCCAAAGCGCAAGCTTCGATGGGTTCGTCGGCCAGGTCGGCGCGCTGCTCAAGGATGTTTTCGCTCAGGATCATTTCAACTTTCTGATCAATAACGCAGGCATCGCTGCCCACGCCAGCTTCGCCGAGACCACCGAAGCCCAGTTCGACCAGTTGGTGGCGATCCACGTCAAGGCGCCGTTTTTTCTCACGCAAAAACTGCTGCCGTTGATCAGCGATGGCGGACGCATCATCAACATTTCCAGCGGCCTGGCGCGGTTCAGCCTGCCGGGGTATGCAGCCTATGCGTCGATGAAGGGAGCGGTCGAAGTGCTGTCGCGCTACCAGGCCAAAGAGCTGGGCCCACGCGGTATTACCGTGAACACCCTGGCACCGGGCGCGATTGCCACCGACTTCGGCGGCGGCGCGGTGCGCGACAACAGCGATGTGAATGCCATGGTCGCCAATAACACGGCCCTGGGCCGCGCCGGTTTGCCGGACGACATTGGCGGTGCGATTTCGACATTGCTGGCCGATGGCAGCCATTGGATCACCGGCCAGCGGATCGAGGCGTCGGGCGGGATGTTCCTGTAGGCGCCCACCTACAGGGCTACTGGGGTTTTACCGACGATTTTCTCGCGCAACACGTCATAACCCCAGTGGTACACATAGGTGTACGGCAGGAAGAACAGCAGCACACCAATGTCGAGGATGAACGCCTCCAACAGGCTGATCTTCATCAAGGTCGCAATCAACGGCACTGCCAGCAGGATCAGGCCGCCCTCGAACAGCAGCGCGTGCAGCACCCGGGTCCAGCCACTGTTGGCCAGTTGCAGGTGTGTTTTGAGGCGGTCGAACAGGCTGTTGAAAACCACGTTCCAGCTCAGGGCCAACAGGCTGATGCCCAGGGTCACTGCGCCCATCTCCAGTGCCGGCCTGCCGGTGATCCAAACCAGCAGCGGCGTACAGATCAACAAGGCCAACCCTTCAAAACCCAGGGCTTGGAAAACACGTTCAGTAATCGACTTGGTAGGGTTCATGACCCGGCTCCGTGAATGACGATGGTTGCCATGATCAGGTTTTGTCTCGATACTTCATAACCAATAACCATCGACCAAGGCGATAGTATGGCCTCCCACGAAGTGCTCCAGGCGTTTGTCCAGGCCGCCACCCAAGGCTCGTTTTCCGCCGCTGCGCGCAAGCTGGGCAAAAGCCAGTCGACTGTCAGCGCGGCGGTGGCCAGCCTTGAGATTGACCTGGACGTTGTGCTGTTTGATCGCAGCAGCCGCAAACCCACCTTGACTGCGGCGGGACAGGTACTGCTGCAACGGGCCGAACAGGTGCTGGAGGCCAGCAGTCGCCTGGAGTTGGCCGCCAGTCAGCTATCCCAAGGGTTGGAGCCGAAGTTGAGTATCGCCATGTCCGATACTTACCAATCGGATCGATTCGAAATCGCCCTCACAGCCTTCGAGCAACGCTATCCGGACCTTGAGCTGGAATGCCTGATCGCCGAATGCGAAGACCTGATCGCGCTGGTACAAAGCGGCCGGGCACAGATTGCGTTTATCGAGAAACAAGAGATTTACCCGCCGGATCTGACCTTCTCCTGCGTGGAAGAACGTACTGAAATCGCGCTGTTCGTTTCGCCTGAACACCCGTTGGCTGGCCTGGACAGGGTGCTCCCGCACGTCTTGCAGCAACACCGGGAGCTGCGGCTGGCGAGCATCATCAACCCCAATGAAAGCCGCAGCACTCAGCGTGTGTGGTCGGCACCGAGTTACCTGATGTTGATGGAGATGGCGCAACTGGGTTTTGGCTGGGCACCGATTCCACGCTGGCTGGTGGAACGTTTTGGCGGCAATCAGCTGGTTGAACTCAAGGTTCGCAGCTGGCCGCGCTCGGTGGCGGTGGATGCTCTATGGTCGCGCCAACACCCACCGGGGCCTGCTGGGAGTTGGTTGCTGGGCAAGATGCTCGACTGAGCCCCTCCCATATTTGGATAGTCATTGTCTGGGGGAATTGAGTTCGGCGAGGCGGCGCATGATGAAGCGCTTTTCCGGGGTTTGTTGGGTCAGCGACAGAGCTTTTTCGTAAGCTGCACGGGCCTCTTCAACCCGTCCCAACTGCCGGCAAAACTCCCCGCGGGCCGAATGCGCCAAGTGGTAATCGTGCAAGTCACCGCGTTGCAAAATGCCCTCCACCAGCGCCAAACCCGCCAGTGCCCCCTGCTCCATCGCCACCGCAACTGCCCGGTTCAATTCGATCACCGGCGAGGGTACCGCTCTGAGCAGTACATCGTAGAGCCCGATAATCTGTCGCCAATCGGTTTCCCCTGCGTTAGGCGCCTCGGCGTGCACCGCCGCAATCGCCGCCTGCAAGCAATAGGGCCCGAAGCGCCGGGTGCTCAGCGCCTGCTCCACCAGGTTGCAGCCTTCAGCTATCAACGATGTATCCCACAGCCCACGGTCCTGAGCATCCAGCAGCACCAGTTCGCCGTTGGCCGAGGTGCGTGCGGGCCTTCGCGACTCATGCAACAGCATCAACGCCAACAAGCCCATCACCTCCGGCTCCGGCAGCAATTGCATCAGCAAACGGCACAGGCGAATGGCCTCCAGGGTCAAGTCTGCACAGGTCAGGTCCGCCCCAGTGGAGGCCGTGTAGCCCTCGTTGAACACCAGGTAAATCACGCGCAACACGCTGTCCAATCGCTCGGGCAATTCGGCTCGGGACGGCACTTGGTAAGGAATTTTCGCATCGCGGATCTTGCCCTTGGCGCGCACGATGCGCTGGGCGATGGTGGCAGGTGTGGCCAGGAACGCGTGGGCGATTTGCTCGGTGCTGAGGTCGCAGATCTCACGCAGGGTCAGCGCGGCCTGGGCATCAGGGGCCAGCGCCGGATGGCAGCAGGTGAAGATCAGGCGCAGGCGGTCATCTTCCACGTCGTCATCGCTCCAGTCAGCTGCTTGCAGCGTGTCGGCCTGCTCTTGCAGCAACGGGGTAAACCGCGCCTGGCGGCGCAGGCGGTCGATGGCTTTGAAGCGGCCGGTCGATACCAGCCAGGCTCGTGGGTTATCCGGTATGCCGTCCTCGGGCCAGCGCTGCACGGCGACAAAAAACGCCTCGTGCAACGCCTCCTCGGCCAGGTCGAAATCACCCAGCACGCGAATCAGCGTGGCAAGCACACGCCGTGACTCGCTGCGGTAGATGGCTTCGACCTGACCACTGAGCGTCATTGCGGCACGTTCAGTTCGCGCACCGGGCGCACTTCCACACTGCCGACTCGGGCCGCCGGAATGTCACCTGCCACCTGGATCGCTTCGTTAAGGTCCCTGGCGTCGATCAGGTAGAACCCGGCGAGCTGCTCTTTGGTTTCGGCAAACGGCCCGTCGGTGATCGACAACTTGCCATTGCGCATACGCACGGTGGTGGCGGTGGCCACCGGCTCCAGCGGCTCGGCGGCCAGCATCCGCCCGCTGGCCTGGATGGCCTGGGCATAGGCGAAACACTCCGAGTCGTGGGGGCTGTCGGGCGAGGTGTGCAGCACCTGTTCGTCGCTGTAGATCAGGCACAGGTATTTCATGGCGTTCTCCGTGTTCGGATGACTGACTATAGTTCGCGGCGCTCAGGGTTGTAGATCGAACAACGCTGTGCCGCTTTGCATATCAAAGGGCGCCGACCAGTGTTCATGCACCACCTTCCATTGGCCATTGATGCGCTGGTACCCGGCGGTCACGCGCATCCAGCAGGCTTTCACCTCACCATCGGGCCCGGCACCGCCGCAGTGGGCCAGCCAGTGAGCGAACGCGCTGTCTGGAGCTTGGACGATATGCAGTTCATGAAACTCGAAGATACCGGGGCCGGGGCAATGCTTCATGCATTCTTCCCAGTGTGCGCGGTAGGCAGCCCTGCCTTTGAATTGCAAAGCGGTTACGGCATCGAACGAGACGATATCGTCGGCGTAAAAGCTGACAATCTTGTCGATATCGCGACTGACGACAGCGTGTTTCCATTGCTCGATCAGGTGGTTGATGGCAGTGCTCATGGCGATGACTCCTTGGGGTGGAAAATCACGTAGGTCACCCTTAGTCGAATGGCCGTCGCACCAATCGACACACCTCGGAAAAATAATTTCCCATACCTCAAACCCGATAAACTGCGCCCTTATTTGCAACCGTTCGGATAGCCCGATGCAAACCCGCCTTGTTGCCTACGAGGCGCTCAACCCTGTGCAACAACAGCAAGTGAGCGCCATCGAAGTTCATCCTGAACAATTGCCGTTTTGCGGGGATATGTACTGCGCCCTTAATACCTTGCTGGCCAACCCAAGCCCTGGGGTCAAGGGCTTTGCGTTTTTAGCCAACGACATTCCCGTCGCCTTCCTCCTGCTCAAGCGCCCACCGTGCCTGCCCCATTGGGCCGATGAACACAGCGCCACGCTGCATGCGTTGCAAGTAGATCGGCATCGGCAAGGGCGTGGGTTCGGCAAAGCGTGTTTGCAGGCGCTGCCGGCCATGGCGCTTGAGACGTGGCCGCAGATCAAAGGGTTGGAGTTGTCTGTGGACACGCACAACCTGGCGGCGATGGGGCTGTATCTCGGGGCGGGATGGGTGGACAGCGGCGAGGCCTACAAGGGACGGGTCGGGTATGAGCGCCGGTTGCGCTGGATATTCAGTTCATAACGGTAATGTCACGTAAACAGGACTTTCACGCGTGCCTGTCGTGTTTACGTGACATCGAATGCGCAGTCAGCCCCGCTCTCCAACCGGTAGCCAGATTTCCACCGTCCCCGTGCCCTTCTTCCCATCGAAATCCGCGCTATAGCGCTCGAAATCCGCCCCCATCACCTTGTAGCCCGAATGCGGCAGCCATTCGAACATGATGCGTTCGTAGGTTTGCTCAAGTGCCTGCACCGGCCCGTAATGCGCGAACACGGCATAGTTGAGCGGCGGGATTTCGATGAACTCGAAATTGCTGGGCACATCGCCCTTGGCCGGGACTTCAACCCCCGCCATGTAATCGAATTCGCCTTGATGGGGGTTGTGGCATACCCCATAGGTCACCCCACCCACGCGCTTCTTGATGTCCTTGATACAGGTGTCGAACAACTCCCACAACCGTGGGATATCACCCACGGTGGCCTTCGAATACCGCCCTTGCACACCGGCGATCACCAGCGCTTTGCCGGCTTCCATGCGTGGCTCCAACGGTTGTTTTGTCTGCTGATCCATACGAACAGTCTCCTTCTTATGAGGGAACAAACCCGCAACGAGTATAGGGGCATATCCGCGCCACACTCCATGTAGAAATTTTTCCTACGCATCTGGACAACTTGCCATCATCGCCCGTATTGTCTGCCTCGCAGGCCACCGCAGTGGCCGACGTCGCTCGGACGGTTCCGGGCGCTTACGTACTCTCGAGGCAACAATGGCCGACCAAGGTTCGCCGCGCCGCTTTGCGCGCATAGATCGACTCCCCCCTTACGTTTTCAATATCACTGCCGAGCTGAAGATGGCTGCGCGTCGGCGCGGCGAAGACATCATCGACTTGAGCATGGGTAACCCCGACGGCCCCACGCCACCGCACATTGTGGAAAAAATGGTCACCGTCGCCCAGCGTGAAGACACCCACGGCTACTCCACCTCCAAAGGCATTCCACGCCTGCGCCGGGCGATTTCGCGCTGGTACAAGGACCGTTATGAAGTGGATATCGACCCCGAGTCGGAAGCCATCGTCACCATCGGTTCCAAAGAGGGTCTGGCGCACCTGATGCTGGCCACCCTGGACCAGGGTGACACCGTGCTGGTGCCCAACCCCAGCTACCCGATTCACATCTACGGTGCGGTGATTGCCGGTGCCCAGGTACGCTCAGTGCCGCTGGTGCCGGGCGTGGACTTTTTCGCCGAGCTGGAACGGGCAATTCGCGGCTCGATCCCCAAGCCAAAGATGATGATCCTGGGCTTCCCGTCCAACCCCACTGCGCAGTGCGTGGAGCTGGATTTCTTCGAGCGAGTGATCGCCCTGGCCAAGCAATACGACGTGCTGGTGGTGCACGACCTGGCCTACGCCGATATCGTCTACGACGGCTGGAAAGCCCCCTCGATCATGCAGGTACCCGGCGCCAAGGACATCGCAGTGGAGTTTTTCACCCTGTCCAAGAGCTACAACATGGCCGGCTGGCGCATCGGGTTCATGGTGGGCAACCCCGAACTGGTCAACGCCCTGGCGCGGATCAAGAGCTACCACGACTACGGCACCTTCACACCGCTGCAAGTCGCAGCGATTGCTGCGCTGGAAGGCGATCAGCAGTGCGTCAAAGACATCGCCGAGCAGTACCGCCAGCGCCGCAATGTGCTGGTCAAGGGCTTGCATGAGCTGGGCTGGATGGTGGAGAACCCCAAGGCGTCGATGTACGTCTGGGCAAAAATCCCCGAACAGTATGCCGCCATGGGCTCGCTGGAATTTGCCAAGAAGTTGCTGCTGGAGGCGAAGGTGTGTGTGTCGCCTGGGATCGGTTTTGGCGAGTATGGCGATGATCACGTACGCTTTGCGCTGATCGAGAACCAGGACCGGATTCGCCAGGCGGTGCGCGGGATTCGCGGGATGTTCAGGGCGGATGGGTTGGTCAGCAAAGCCTGACCTGATCCACCTGAAGAAAGCCAATCAATGTGGGAGCTGGCTTGCCTGCGATAGCGGTGTTGGATTCACCATCGCCATCGCAGGCAAGCCAGCTCCCACATGTGTTTTGCGGTGCCTGTTACACCACCAACGACAGCAACATGATGAAGATCAGCGCCACGATCGACAGGATGGTCTCCATCGCCGTCCAGGTCTTGAACGTCTCGGCCACGGTCATGTTGAAGTACTGCTTGACCAGCCAGAACCCGGCATCGTTGACGTGCGACAGGATCAACGAACCCGCGCCCGTCGCCAGCACCAGCAACTCGCGGTTGACGCCCGGGATCATGCCGACCACCGGCACCACAATGCCTGCACCGGTAATGGTCGCGACCGTCGCTGAACCGGTGGCGATACGAATCACCGCCGCCACCAGCCACGCCAGCAGGATCGGGTTGATCTGTGCGTTCACTGCCATATGGCCGATCACGTCACCCACGCCGCTGGTCACCAGCATCTGCTTGAAGCCACCACCGGCACCGATGATCAGGATGATCGCGGCGGTCGGCGCCAGGCTGGCGTCGAGCAGCTTGAGGATCTGCTTGGAATGGATGCCCTGGCGATGGCCAAAGGTGTACAGCGACAGCAGCAATGCCAGCAGCAAGGCGGTGATCGGGTGACCGATCATGTCCATCCAGTTGCGCACCACGTTGCCTTCGGCAAAGGCGATGTCGGCGAAGGTTTTGAGCAGCATCAGGAACACCGGCAAGAGCACGGTGACCAGAGTGATGCCAAAGCTTGGCAGCGACTTGTTATCCGTCTCGCGGGCCAGTTGATCCACCAGTTCCTGGGACGGGTTGCCCGGAATGTACTTGGCGATAAACGTACCGAAGATCGGGCCGGCGATGATGGCGGTCGGCAGTGCGACGATCAGGCCGTACAGAATGGTCTTGCCGATGTCCGCGCCGAACACGCCAATCGCCAGCAGCGGGCCCGGGTGCGGTGGCACCAGGCCGTGTACCGCCGACAGGCCGGCCAGCAGCGGGATGCCGATCTTGATCAGCGATACACCGGTACGCCGTGCCACGATGAACACCAGCGGGATCAGCAGCACAAAGCCGATTTCAAAGAACAGCGGGATGCCCACCAGGAACGCGGCGAACATCATGGCCCACTGGACCTTCTCTTTGCCGAAGGCGCGGATCAGGGTCTGGGCGATCTGATCGGCACCGCCGGATTCGGCCATCATCTTGCCGAGCATCGTGCCCAGCGCGAGGATAATGCCAACAAAGCCGAGCACGCCGCCGAAACCGTCCTGGAACGCCTTGATGATCTTGTCCACGGGCATGCCCGAGGTCAGGCCCAGGAAACCGGCCGCGATGATCAGTGCAATGAACGGGTGCACCTTGAACTTGGTGATCAGTACGATCAACCCGATGATAGTGACTACTGCATCTAGCAGCAGGTAAGACTCGTGGGACATGCCAAACATGGGGGGTCTCTCCTGTTTGTTGTTGTTATTAAAGCGGGTGTTGAATTTTCTGCCGGGGATAGCGCTATCTTTTCCGGCAAAAAATTAATGAGTAGGTTCAAAGCCGTGCTTGCGCCACCAGGCGTTGGTCTGCTCGGCCAGCTCCTCGACGCTGTCTTCACTGGCATTGAGGGCCAGGGTCAGCGGTTCGCCCTTGGGCGATTCGAGGGTGGCGAACTGGCTGTCGATCAGGCTTGCCGGCATGAAATGGCCGGGGCGGTGGGACACGCGGTCGGCGGCCACTTCGCGGGTCAGCTCCAGGAACACAAAGCCCAGGCCCGGCGCGGCTTCGCGCAAGTGGTCGCGGTATTTCTTTTTCAGGGCTGAACAGGTGAGCACAGGATGCTCGCCCGCTGTGAGCGACCGGCGCAGTTCATCGCACAGGATGTCGAGCCAGCCGGCGCGGTCGTCGTCGTTAAGGGGGTAGCCGGCGCTCATCTTTTCGATGTTGGCGGCGGGGTGAAAGCTGTCGCCTTCAATGGCAGTGGCGCCGTTCAGGCGGCACAGGGCTTCGCTGACGCTGGACTTGCCACAGCCGGAAACACCCATGATGACCAGGGCGGTAACAGGTTGACTCATGAAACACCTCAGGACGCAGATAGCGCTACCTTTGCACAGCATAAGGCTAGTGCAAAAACAGGCTTTTCCCGCGCCGACTTGTCATTTTTATGGAGTGACGCGTGCATCTGCTCCAATCATTCGAACCGGATCAGGCAACCCTGGGTTCAATAATTTGCAGCCCTTTGGAGACAGCGCTACCTTAGTGCCTCGATTTTTGTTTGGCAAGCCGCCTGATGACCTCCAAGAACGATAAAAATACCCGCACGACGGGCCGCCCTACCCTCAATGAAGTTGCACGCCTGGCCGGGGTCAGCCCAATCACCGCCTCCCGCGCCCTGCGCGGTATCAGCACCGTGGCCACCGAACTGGTGGAAAAAGTCCAGCAGGCCGCCGCCGAACTCAGCTACGTGGTCAACCCCGCCGCCCGTGCCCTGGCGTCGGCCCAGAGCCAATCGGTGGTGGTGCTGGTGCCGTCGCTGTCCAACCTGTTGTTTATCGAAACACTGGAAGCCATCCATCAGGTACTGCGGCCCAAGGGCTTTGAAGTGCTGATCGGCAACTCCCATTATTCGCGCGATGAAGAAGAAAACCTGCTGCGCAACTACATGGCCTACCAGCCACGGGGTTTGCTGCTGACCGGGTTCGACCGCACCGAAAGCGCGCGACGAATGGTCGAGGCCAGCAATGTCCCGTGCGTGTACATGATGGATCTGGACCCCAATGCCGGGGTGAACTGCGTGGGCTTCTCACAGTTGGCCGCAGGCGAAACGGCGGCGGCGCATTTGCTGTCCCGTGGGCGCAAGCGCCTGGCCTACATCGGCGCGCAGTTGGATCAGCGCACGTTGTTGCGCGGTGAAGGTTTCCGCCGCGCCTTGCAGCAGGCGGGTATGTACGATCCGGCACTGGAGCTTTTGACACCCCGCCCCTCCTCCGTGGGCCTGGGCGGCGAACTGTTCCTGCAATTGCTGGCAGCGCATCCGGATGTGGATGCGATCTTCTTCGGCAACGACGACCTGGCCCAGGGCGCCCTGCTCGAAGCCCTGCGCCACGGCATCAAGGTGCCGGAGCGAGTCGCGGTGCTGGGCTTCAACGACTTGCCCGCGTCGTCATTCATGGTGCCGCGCCTAAGCAGCATCAGCACGCCACGCGAGGCGATTGGTCGACGTGCGGCGGAGCATTTGCTGACGATCATGGCGGGCAACAAGATTGCCAAACCGGTGGTGGATATGGGGTTTGAGTTGCAGGTGCGCGAGAGTACGTAGGACGGCTGTAGGAAGCGGCTGACATCGCGGCAAGTGCCTTGCTGCTTGACCTGTCCGATGACCTCACCGGCAAGCACCGTGATGTAGCGCTGGCCATGCATCAATTGAGCGAGCTGAGTGTATTGCTGGTAGGCAAAGCCATGAACCAACAAGTACCGCTGGCCTAGTAGTAAGGGGAGGCTCGGCCCAATAAGCACGTCAGCCTGATGTAAAGCAGCCTCCCTGTATCTGTCGACTCAGAGGACAGACAAACGTCGACCAAATCACCAGCGCCTTTCAACCGGCGGTTTTCAACGTACGCTTACCGCTCATCGGTCGCTCCAGAGAACTGTCATAAATGACAGTAGACCTGCATGGTGTATGCGGCCTAAATATCAGGGGCAGCCCCCTCGCATACTCATTGCCCTCAAGGAGACTCATTATGAATTTACCCAATAAAATCACTGGCTTCCTGAAAGAGACTAACGAGAGTTTTGATTCTCACAACATTCTCCACCTGAATACATTCCCTGGCACAAAAAACACCACACTGGCATTCATACAAAACAGCCATTTTATTGCATTCGAAATAGACAAGAGCTTCACACCAGGCCGCTATAAACTTTCCCATTCCAAGAAGGAGGAGCATGTTCAAGTTATTTATAACGTGCCTAACCCTAACGGGGGTTCGGATCCATATCCGGCCATCTCGGGAACATTTGAAATTGTCAGCAACGAAGATAATATCCTTGAAGCAAAATTTGCCTTCATAGCCGCCAAAGCCGACGACCGAGAAAAAATTATTACCGTCGAACGCGGTGAGTACTACATTAAAAATTTCAATGCGACTCCATAACCGCTTACACATCCGTCCACCTCAAGGCAGCACTGCGCATAGTCAGGCAAGTGCCTGCCTTTTCTGATCACTGCCTATCCTCGCTATAGCTCCCAAACGTCTGGTAAATTGGCCCCTGGCACTCATGATCGCAGGGAAGCTCAATGGCACACTCACTGAAAATCCTGGGCCGCACCTCCTCCATCAACGTGCGCAAAGTGTTGTGGACCTGCCAGGAACTGGGTATCGACTACGTGCGTGAAGACTGGGGCATCGGCTTCAAGCCCACGCAGTCCACCGAGTTCCTCGCCCTGAACCCCAACGCCCAGATCCCGGTCTTGATCGACGACCACGGCGTGCTGTGGGAATCCAACACCATCTGCCGCTACCTTGTCGGCCTGTACCAACGCCACGACCTGCTGCCTGTCGAACCCGCCCCCCGGGCGCGTGTCGAGCAATGGATCGACTGGCAAGCCGTGGAACTCAATCGCGCCTGGAGCGACGCTTTCACCGCATTGGTACGCAACAACCCCGACGGTCTCGACGCAGCGCAAATCGCCGCCGCAGTGCAGCTCTGGAACGACAAGATGGGCATTCTCGAACAACAACTGGCCAGGACCGGTGCCTATGTGGCCGGGGAGGAATTCACCCTCGCCGATATCCTCATCGGCCTCTCGGTACACCGCTGGCAGGCAACGCCCATGCAGCGTCCACCCTACCCCGCCATTGCCGCCTACTATCAGCGGCTCAGCCAGCACGCCGGCTTCAAGACCTTTGCCCTCGACGGCCACAACTAAGCACAGGGATCACCACGTGAACGGACTCAACGTACTACTCACCGGCGCCTGCGGCAGAATCGGCAAGACATTTTTCCAGGCCTCGAAAGATCGCTACTGCTTCACGCTCACTGACCGCATCGCGCCGGATTTCGACCTGGGTGAACACCGCTTCGTACACGCCGACCTCAGCGATAAATCCAGCCTGGCGACCCTGCTCGAAGGCATCGATGTGATCGTGCATCTGTCGGGCATCCCCCATGCCAGCGCCTCGTTCGACGAACTGCTGCCCAATAACATCCTCGCCACCACCTACCTGTTCGAAGCCGCCGTGGCCGCCGGCGTGCAGCGTCTGGTATTTGCCAGCAGCGCGCAAACCATCGAAGGCTACCCGGTGGATCGCCAGATCACCCCCGGTATGCCGGTGATGCCCGCCAACCTGTATGGCGTAAGCAAATGCTACGGCGAGGCCCTGTGTGGCTACTACGCAGCCAAGACGCCGCTGTCGACCATCGCCCTGCGTATCGGTGCCTTTGAACTCTCCGAAACCCACGACCTGAACAACGCCCGCGACCTCAGCGCCTGGCTCAGCCCGCGGGATGCCGTGCAACTGCTGCAACGCTCAGTGGAAGCCGTCGGCGTGAAGCACCTGATCGCCCACGGTATTTCCAACAACCGCTTCAAGCGTCTGGATTTGAGCGAAACCACACGTGTGCTGGGCTATCAACCGCTGGATGATGCGTTCCAGGTATTTGAAATCCCCATCACTTACTGAGTTTTCACCATGCCCGCCCAATCCACCACCGACGGCCTCGACCCACTCCGCGCCGCGCATATCAGCGCACGCATTGATCGCCTGCCCGCCGTGGCCACCGTGTGGCGCCTGGTGGCGCTGCTGTCCATCGGCGGTTTTTTCGAGCTGTATGACCTGTTCCAGACCGCCTATATCAGCCCCGGGCTGATCAGCGACGGCATTTTCCATACCGGCAGCCAGGGCGTGTTTGGTTTTTCGGACCAGGCCGCGTTCGCCTCGGCGACCTTCCTCGGCCTGTTCCTCGGCGCCAGCCTGCTCAGCCCCATCGCCGACCGCTTCGGACGCCGGGCAATCTTCACCTTTGCATTGATCTGGTACACCGTCGCCACGGTGCTGATGGGTATTCAAACCTCCGCCCTGGGCATCATCTGCATGCGCTTTGTGGTGGGCATAGGCCTGGGCATCGAACTGGTGACCATCGACGCCTACCTCTCGGAACTGGTGCCCAAGCGCATGCGCAGTTCGGCGTTTGCCTTCGCGTTTTTTATCCAGTTTCTATCGGTGCCGGCTGTGGCCTTGATGTCGTGGTGGCTGGTGCCCCAGGCGCCGTTCGGCATCTCCGGCTGGCGCTGGGTGGTGTTGAGCAGCGCAGTGTTTGCGCTGTTTATCTGGCAACTGCGCAAGCGCCTGCCGGAATCACCCCGCTGGCTGGCGCAGAAAGGCCGCTTCGAAGAAGCCGGTGCGATCATGGACAAACTGGAAGTACGCTGCCTGAAAGATCACGGCAAGCCCTTGGATGAGCCGCAACCCGAAGCCATCAGCGTTCAGGGCAGCGGGCGTTTCGCCGATATCTGGCAACCGCCCTACCGGCGCCGCGCCTTGATGCTGATCGTGTTCCATGTGTTCCAGGCCATCGGTTTTTTCGGCTTTGGCAATTGGTTGCCGGCACTGCTGTCGGGCCAGGGCGTGAGCGTGACGCACAGCTTGATGTACGCCTTTATCATCACCCTCGCCTACCCGCTGGGGCCGTTGCTGTTTGTGAAGGTGGCCAACCGCTTTGAAAACAAATGGCAGATCGTTGGCTCGGCCATGGGCGCCGTGATATTCGGTAGCCTGTTCGCCCTGCAAACCACCGCGCTGGGGCTGGTGTTCTGCGGGGTGATGATCACCTTCTGCAATGCCTGGCTGAGTTTTAGTTACCACTCCTACCAGAGCGAATTGTTCCCCACCAATATCCGCGCACGGGCGGTGGGGTTCTGCTATTCGTTCAGCCGCTTGTCTACGGTGTTCAGCAGTTTGCTGATCGGTTTCATCCTCGAACACTTAGGCACGCCGGGGGTGTTGGCATTTATCGCCAGCAGCATGTTGATCGTGATGATCACCATCAGTTGGTTCGGGCCGCGTACGCGTAATCTGGCGTTGGAAAATATTGCCCATTGACCACCGTCGGCGCTCGATACCGTCCGTCAGTGGAGTGACTCTACTGTCAACTTTGACAGTAGATCGTAATGCCCCATTGCCGCTTTACTGATGACCAGGCGTTCCCGTGGTGGGCCGCCATTGGAAGGTAACCCGGATTGAACATGGACCAGAGCGAACACGCTTCAGCAGGATGGCTTAAATCCACAGGGTTCGAAGGTGAAATAGATACCAGCAACGTCGTGTATCGCCAATCCAGTACCGGACGCTGGATCGCCCTGGATGGACGCCAGCCCAGTCAGGGTGGCGACTTTATTGGCATTCAAATCGACTTTCCCAAGGATCAGCCCCCAGGTCCGATTACCGTGCCTCAACCTTGGCCAAGAGACGTTAACGTCAGCTATTTCCGAGAAACAGCCTTCGGCCATCGCACCTCCTACCGTGCAAAGAGCGGCACGCTTGACTTGCGCAGCTATGACGGGAATACAGGCTATGCAGCCGGCACTTTCGAAATCACTGCTGATGTCGAAGGCACGGACCATTCGTTCAATGGCTCGTTTGATATTCGCACCGTACAAAACAGCTAGCCAGCGGCAACGATTGGTCTCTACGCGGTCATCGCTTGCCGCCTGAAGCGTCCGCCTACCCGCCGCTACTGTGTTGGATCGTCGGCACACTTTTTGCTCCAGCTGTCGCACCGACCATTTGCACAGGTGACCGATCATGCTGGTTAACAACAACACTCAAGCCATATCGACCGTCCAGCAACTCAAGCGCCCCGACATGGACCCCGCCAACGCCGCCGCCAGCGCGCTTTACAGCGGTGCCCTGCAAGTTGCGCAGCAAAGCGTCACGCTACCGGCAGCGCAGAAGGCGCTGGACAAGGCCGGCGACCGTATCGACGAGGCCTTCGCCAAGACCCGTGTGCAACTGCAAGCCACGGCGCCCAATAGCGATGTACCGGCAAGCAACGCTGCCGGGTCAGCACGCAGTGAGTTCACCGACTACATGACCAAGACCCCGGCCGAGCGCATCCGCGACCAGTTGCTCAAAGAACGGGGCCTGACCCTGGAGGAACTGAACGCCCTGCCGGTGGAGGAACAAAACGCGTTTGCCAAGCAAGTGTCCGAGCGGCTCCAGCAGCAGCAACAGCAACAGGTAGCGGCGAAGACGGCTGACCCGCAGGCACAGGCAGTCAAAGAAACCCTGGCTGCAATCTAAGGCCATCCCCTGTAGGAGCGAGCTTGCTCGCGAAGGTCGTCAACGATGACGCGCACATCCAGAATGAACGCGGCGTTCTTGAGTTTTTCGCGAGCAAGCTCGCTCCTACAGACGGCTTTGCTGCTATTGCAGTTGCAGCGTCGAATTGAACTGACTGATTGCATCCACCACATGCCGCGAGCCTTCCTGGATCTCCAGGATCACCTGCCCCGCTTCGTTGGCCAGTTCCACCCCAAGCCCCGTGCGGCTCAAGCTCGACTGCATGCTCGTCACCGCACTCAATGACAGGTCGTGGTTCTTGCGCACCACCTCCACTATCTCCACCGTCGCCTGGCTGGTGCGGGCCGCGAGGCTGCGCACTTCATCGGCCACCACTGCGAACCCACGTCCATGCTCACCAGCCCGCGCCGCTTCAATCGCGGCGTTGAGCGCCAGCATATTGGTTTGTTCGGCAATGCTGCGGATGGTCTGCACGATGGCGCCGATGATGTCGGACTGTTTGTTGACCGCATCGATGCTGTGGGCAGCCTGGTTCAAGTCGCTGGAGATGGCCTCGATAATCTGTACCGTTTGCTGCACCACCTGCGAGCCCTTGCGGGCGCAGGCGTCGTTTTGTACGGAGGTGGCGTGGGCCGAATCAGCGGCGGTGCGCAGGGTGGTGACCTGGTCGGTGATGTCGCTGGCAAATTTCACCACTTTGTACAGGCGCCCATTGGTATCGAAGATCGGGTTGTAGGACGCCTCCAGAAACAGGGTCTTGCCGTATTTGTTTTTACGCTCGAAGCGATGGGAGTGGTATTCGCCACGATTGAGCGAGGCCCAGAATGCCTTGTAGGCCGGCGACTCCACTTCATTGCGATGACAGAACATGCTGTGGTGCTGACCGATGATTTCCTCACGTGAATACTGCACGGTGCGCAGGAAATTGTCGTTGGCGTTGAGGATCTGACCCTGTGGGGTGAACTCGATCACTGCCATGGAGCGGCTGATGGCGTCGATCAGGCTTTGGTTCTCGTGTTCATGGTGTACTCGCGCGGAAATATCCGACGCCACCTTGATCACACTTCGCACCTGATGGTCGCTATCCAGCACCGGCATGTAGCTAGCTTCAAGCCATACCTCTTCACCGTGCTTGTTCAAACGCATGAAGGTGCCGCTGAGCGCTTCGCCCCGCGCCAGGTCGCGCCATAATTTGCTGTATTCGTCGGTGTGGGTGTAGGCCTCATCGCAAAAAATGCGGTGATGTTTACCGCGGATCTCATCGATGCTGTAACCCATGCTCTTGCAGAAATTTTCGTTGGCTTCGAGGATCACGCCTGTGCGATCAAACTCGATCATCGCCATGGAACGGCTGATGGCTGCGAGCTTGGCATTGGCTTCGGTGAGGGCACAGGAAAAACGCTGGATTTCTTGAAGGTCGGATTTGTGCTGGCGGTTGAACATGGTCAGATCACCCTTGAGTCCCGGCGCCTGAACGGCGCATTCCATTCTTGTGTTGGTAAACCTTCACGGGGAAATAACCATTCAAAACGCTTTATAGGCCAAGCATCATTAACGGTCCTGGGTGAGCATAGACAGGGGTTGGCGCTATGCAAGGCCACTAATCAGCCAGCATTGCCAGCAGGGCGCTGGCAGCGCAAATCTCGCTTACAGACCAGCCTTTACCTTGGCAGCTACATCCGCCGGCACCCACGGCTGCCAGACTTGCGGCTGTTCCTTGAGGAACGCCAGCGCAACCTGGCGCGGCGGCTGACGTTTCTCGCTCATCCGCGCCAAGGTGGTGTTGAGCAGATCAATCGGCAAGTCGACTTTTTCAAAGAACGCCACCAGTTGCGGATACTGCGCCTTGAACGGCGCCGACACGCCAATGGCCAGGTGCGCGGGCAACGAGCGAGTGCCAATGGGGTGTGGATGGTTGGCGTCAGCCAGGGTTTTCCAGGCCTCGGCGTTGAACGCGGGCTCCTCCAGCTTGACCAGCTTGAAACGGCCCAGCAGCGGTGTAGGCGACCAGTAATAAAACAACACCGGTTTGCCGCGCCGGATCGACGACGCCACCTCGGCATCCAATGCCGCGCCGGACCCGGTGCGGAAGTTGACGAAACTGTCGGTCAGGCCATACGCCTTGAGTTTCTGGCTGTTGACGATCTCCGAAGTCCAGCCGGTGGGGCTGTTGAGGAAACGTCCACGGCTTGGGTCTTCGGGGTCGCGAAACACGTCCTTATAGCGCGCCAGGTCGGCCACCGACTTGAGGTCCGGCGCCAGCGGCTTGATACCGCGCTCGGCGTCGCCCTTGATCACGTATTCGGGCACCCACCAGCCTTCGGTGGCGCCTTTGACCGTGTCACCCAGACCGAACACTTTGCCTTCACCTTCAGCCTTGACCCACGCCGGACTACGCCCGGCCCACTCTTCGCCGATCACCTGGATATCGTCCTTGGCCAGAGCCGCCTCCAGGCTCACGGTACTGCCGGGCAAAGTGTCGGTGGGCAGATCGTAGCCCTTCTCGACGATCAGGCGCAGCAGCTCGGTGATCAGGCTGCCGCTTTCCCAAGTGATATCGCCGAAGTGGATGGGTTTGCCGGCTTCGGTGGCCATTGCCGGCTGGGCCAGGGCGGTAAGTGCCAGCAGCGAACTACCCAGCAGGTTTTTCAGTTTTTTCATCGATTGCCTCTTGGTCAGTCGGTCACAACACGTGATCGATGCGGTATTCAGAATCGGTTGACGGCGCGGGCCATGTAGTCGCTGACCGAACGCTGGGATATCCCCAATTCGGCGGCGATCTCGGGGTAAGTCAGACCATGGAGGCGCGAGAGTAAAAAGGTCGACTTGACCTTGGCCGGCAGGCGATCGAGCAACTGGTCGATGGTCTGCAAGGTTTCGAGCTGTTGCGCCAGGTCTTCCGCAGAGAGCGTGCTGGCGGTTTCGTCGTAATCCAGGCAGTCGAGATAGGCGCGCTCCAGGTCACGGCGACGCCAAAGCTGGTAGATCAGGCGCTGGGCAATGGTGGTCAGCAAGGCGCGGGGCTGAAGGATCGGCGCTAAGCCGGAAGCACCCAGGAGCTGGGCGAAGGCGTCGGCGGCGATGTCTTCGGCGTGTGCACGCGATTTGAGATGGCCGTGCAAGCGGCTGCACAGCCACGCGTAATGACTGCGGAACAATGTGCCCACGTAGTCGCTGTGAGCAGTGTCGGCGCCGGACATAGTGGCTCCTTCTTGAGTAGGTTGCGCGTTATGTCCGGTGTTCCGGTGGAGCGATCCTAGCAAAGCCTCTTATTCTTTAATAATACTTAAAAGTCTTCCTTATATAACTTTATTGAATTTTCACGTAGCCAGCATTTGCTGCCTGTTGCTGGTAGTCCAGCAGCACGTAGTAGTCGTCTTCACTGGCCGGCAGCACGGTCTGCACGCCCAGTGTCTGGGCAATCTCCGGTAACGCCAGCAACGCCTGATTCATTGCCTGGCGAATCTCGGCCACCTGCTTGTCACTCATGCCCAGCGGGCCGATGTAGGGCAAGGTCGGGCTCGGCGCGCTGCGGGTGATGATGCGCAGCCCCGCCACTTCCTGTGGGGCAAAACGGGCAAGGTAGTCGTAGGTCACACTGTCGATGGCAGCGAGGTCGGCACGGTCTTCGCGCAGCCAGCGCAGGCTCTCGCGGTGAGCGCCGCTGATGGCAACAGAGGCGAAGAAACGCCCATCGCGGTGCAGCGGCGCCAGACGCTCACGCAGCAGGTTCATGCCACTGTTGGAGTCGTGGCCGTTGATCACGCCGCGGCTGTTGTAGAACTGTGCCAGGGTCTGGCGTGGGTTGTCGTCGCGAGTCAGCAGCAGGCTGCAATGTTGCCCGTGGCTGCTGTGGGGCAGTTCATAGCGCGGGCGGCCAATCACGCTGACCTGGCCGCGCAGTTGGGTCATCAGTGGATAGCCACAGGTTTGGGTCACGAGCAACTCGGGCGCGAGCCATAGGCTGGGCAGGTCAAGGTGATCGGCATTGAGCCGCTGCACGCCCAGGCGTTCGAGGATGCGCGTCAGCCACTGCTGGTTGGCCTGCTGGATAGGTTCGGGCGCGACATACATCAGCAGTTCGGCGTAGTGGTCACTCATGAACATCTCTCACGCAAAAGGATGCCGGGGACTATCGATAGCCTTGAAGCCGTGACGGCTGATCAACTGGCCGTAGCCTTGCACCAGGAAGCCGCCGCTACGCATCAGCCATTGCTCGCGCCGGGCGCGGTAGACCGTGGGCAGCAAGTACCAGGGCAGTTTCGGCAAGTCGTGGTGCACCAGGTGCAAGTTGTTGTTGAGAAATAACCAGGACCATGGCCAGGACGCTTCGTTGAGTACGGTGCGCTGCTCCGGTTGCAGGTGTGGGCGGTGTTCATAGTAGGAACGGATCGACGCCAGGGACAAGGCCGGCACACTCACCAGCAGCAAGTAATGCCACACCGCAAGCGCGCTGTAGCAGGCTATGAAACTCAGCATCAGCACAGTGATGGCGCCGTGGGCCAGCCACATCGGCCATGCCTGGGGCAGGCGTTGAAACTCGTGACGGGCCAACCGGCCAATGGCCAACGGCGCAGCCAGCAGGAAGCGGCCAAGCACGGTCTTGGTCAACCAATGCACGCCACGTTCGAACAGCGAGCTGTTGTCCCATTGCTGCTGATTGAGGTAGCGGCTTTCAGGGTCGATGCCCGGTAGGGTCAGGTCGTCGTCGTTGTGGTGCAACAGGTGGCTGTCGCGGTACAGCGTGTAGGGAAACCACACCGCGAAAGGGGCATAGCCGAGGAGTTTATTGAGCAACAACGAACGGGTCGGGTGGCCGTGGAGCAGTTCGTGTTGCACCGACAGCCACAGCGTGACGATCGGGATCAGCAACAGTGTGCTCAGCAACAGGCCTAGCCACTGGCTGCCAAGGATCACGGCGAACCAACCGGCATATACACCGATCAACAGCAACCAGGTCGGCCATTCGGTTCTTGCGGCAAAGGTCGTCGCCAGGGCTTCGATTTCCCGGCGGTGGGTCAGATCAAGGTAGTTGGCCATCGGCAGCTCAGAGCAGGTGTTTCCTGCTCTGTGCAATGAGGCGGGAAAATCTTGCAGATTGTTTGGTTCTAAGCTTGTAACTCAGTGACCGAACAGGCCGGCTTCGGATTTCTTGGTCTTCTTGTCGGCGCGTTTTTCATCCGCGGTTTTTGCCGGCTTTTTCTTCGCGGCTTTCTTTGAATCCATACCTTTGGCCATGATGCGTGCTCCACTAACAGGGGATGTAGCACTGGGTATACCACCTATTGCCCGGCAGAAGGCGCTTATAATCCCCGGCCCTGGATAACGCTTGTCTGAACCCCATGCCCCCATTGCACATCGAACCGCTGGCAGAGCCCCTGTGGCCGCTGCTGAACAAGTTTTACCGCAGCCACAACTCTTCGATGAAGGCCCTCAAGGGCGGCCGTTTGTGGGTAGCTCGCGATGGCGAGATCGTGGCCGGCTTATGCTTGAGCCCGGTGGTGGGTGGGCAGTGGCTGACGGGGGTGTTTGTCGACCCGGCCTATCGCGGCCAGGGGTTGGCGGCGCGCTTGATTGAACAGGCGGTAGCCGGAGTGGAGGGTACGGTGTGGCTGCTGTGCCATCCGGACCTGGAGGGGTTGTATCAGCGTATGGGGTTCAGTCAGGACACGCTGCTGCCGCAGTCCCTCAGCGAGCGGTTGGTGCGCTACAAACGGAACAAGCCGATGATTGCGATGGGGTTCTCAATCACCTGAATGATGCCGGATAAACATGTGGGAGGAGGCTTGCTCCCGATAGCGGAGTGTCCGTCGCTGAAATGTCGACCGGTCCACCGCTATCGGGAGCAAGCCCCCTCCCACATTGGGACCTCAGGAAGCCTGGTGTTTATTCGTCAGCTGTCGGATCCAACTCCGGGAACATCACTTCGATAAACCCGAACTTGCTGAAATCGGTGATCCGCGACGGATACAGCCGACCGATCAAATGGTCACATTCATGCTGCACCACCCGCGCATGAAAGCCGTCGGCAAAACGCACAATCGGCTCGCCCTTGGGATCGAAACCTTCGTAGCGGATCTGCTGGTAACGGTTCACGGCGCCGCGCAAACCGGGCACCGACAGGCAGCCTTCGAAGCCCTCTTCCAGCACCGGGCTCAGGGGCGTGATAAGCGGGTTGATCAGGATGGTCTGCGGTACCGGCGGCGCCTCCGGATAGCGCTCGCTGGCTTCGAAACCAAAGATCACCAGTTGCAGGTCGACACCAATCTGCGGTGCAGCCAGGCCAACACCGCCCACATGTTCCATGGTCTGGAACATGTCGTCGATCAGTTGCCACAACTCGGGGCTGTCGAACATTTCCGGCGGCACCGGCGGAGCGATACGCAGCAGGCGCTCGTCGCCCATTTTCAGGATTTCACGGATCATCGTGGCACTTCTTCAGGGGTGGGCTTGGAGTGGTCCCGGCCTAGGCCCGAGACGTGCTGTTTTTCATCGGTATGACCGGGTTCGTCAAACTCCTTTTCACCTGGGTCCTTGCCTTCGGCTGACATGTGTTCGATCACGGCATTCATCTCCGCACCCAGCAGTAACACGGCGGCGGAAATATAGAAGTACAGGAGCAGGACAATGATCGCGCCGATGCTGCCATACATGGCGTTGTAGTCGGCGAAGGTTTTGACGTAATAACCAAAGCCCAGGGAAGCCACAATCCACACCACCACGGCCAACACCGAGCCTGGGGTAATGAAGCGGAATTTCTGCTCGACGTCCGGCATCACGTAATACATGAGTGCCACGGCGAACATCAGCAGGATCACGATCAATGGCCAGCGCAGGATGGTCCACAGGGTGACGACGAACTCCTGCATGCCGATCTGCCCGGCCAGCCATTCCATGACCTGCGGGCCAAGCACCATCAGCGCAGCGGCGGCCAGCAACATGCCGGCAATGCCGACGGTGTAGAAAATCGACAGCGGAAAACGCTTCCAGATCGGCCGGCCTTCGACCACGTCGTACGCGGCGTTCATCGCGCTCATCATCAAACGTACGCCCGCAGAGGCGGTCCACAGCGCGATGACGATACCTACCGAGAGCAAGCCACCCTTGGACTGTTGCAACTGGTCGATGACCGGGTTGACCTGCTCCAGCGCCTGGGGCGGCAACACCAGCTCCGACTGCAAGCGCAGCCAGGTGAAGAAGTCCGGCAGATGCAGGAAACCGATCAGGGCAATCAGGAACAGCAGGAAGGGAAACAACGAGAACAGCATCTGATAGGCCAGTGCCGAGGCGTAGGTAGGCATCTCGTCATCGACGAATTCCGTGACGGTGCGTATCAGCACCTTATGCAGCTTGAGACCATCGAGTACCGGAAAAATCATAGCGTCTCCTTTCGCCGCAAAGAGGTTGAGTTCGTGGGCGACTCAGGGGCCGTTTTCTACATCAAAGTAGCCCATTTGGCGACTTTGAAACAATTTCCAAAATTTAGTTGCAACAGTTCACACAAAAACGGCCATCCGTGGATGGCCGCCATACTGCTGGGCAAAACCAGCAGAACGCCTTATTCGGTGGCTTTTTTCACCGCGTCCTTGGTTTTCCCGACTGCTTGCTGCGCTTCACCTTTTTTCTCTTGGATCACGCCTTCTGCACGCAGTTTGTCGTTGTCCGTGACTTTGCCGATACCCTGCTTGATGTTGCCGACCGCTTCGTTCGCCAAACCTTTTGCCTTATCCGATGTGCTGCTCATGGTATTTCTCCTGGAACAATCGAGGGTTTTGGTCATTACGTAGAGGTTGACCCAGGACGCTTCGGCAGAGTTTCAATTATTTTCGCGAGGCATTTTATCGCCTGCCGCAGGTTTGGCTTTATGTTTTGCGGCCAACCCACGAGAATGCCCGGCACATTCAGGCTGCAACGCTGAATAACAGATCCCGTAGGAAGGTTATGAAACTCAATAAAGCACAGGCTATCGCCCGCAGAAACCAGGAACTGGGCGGTGCCGTACTCGGCGTCAACAACTGCCATTTCACCGACCTGGACCACAAGCGCAATATCTGGTGGTTCGACCTGCCCGTTGCGCGGATTGCCGTGGGCCAGTACGAGTGGATCCATCTGCTGATGCATAACGCCGAGACGGACCAGTTGTTGCACCTGAAAGTGCCGACTGTGTTTCTGCGCGAAAAGCTGGAAGGGTTGGTGGTACGCAATGCGGGCAAGCGCAAGCCGGAGATTACCCTGGAACTGAGTGCCGACAAGGACTCGTTCCTCAAGGATGTGCGCCCGGCGGGTGCCGGCGTGAGCTTTGCCCAGTTCACTCTGTAACCATCGCCCCTAACCGGCGAGAGCGTGACTGCTATACCAGCAGTCACACTCTCGCGCACTTTCAGGCGGTTGCCACTGACCGGCCGGCAATACGCTGAGCCAGGGCGATGGCGAACAGGCAAAACAGCGACATGACCAGTATCCCCATCATCAGCCCCATGGCGGTGCTGGTGTGCCCCTCAGAGAAAAAGAACAGCGCCAGTGCCGCACCCGCCATCTTGATCGCGCCTTGCAGCGCACTCCCGGTACCGGCATGTTTTGCCTGGCCATGCAGACTGATCCCCAACAACAAGGGTGAGGACAGGCCACAGCCGAGAGCTACCAAAAAGCCATACGCCACCAGCGCCGGGGCCGTGACCAACTTGAATGCCTGGAGAACCAGCGGAGCGAGCGCCGCCAACACCGTCAGCGCCACCAAGGACGTCATCAGGATGCGCTCAGGCGAGTAACGATTCAAAAAACGCTTGGTCAGGTAAGAACCCAAGACGATACCCGCAGAGTAGCCAACGAACAGCAGGCCATTTTCCTGGCTCTGCAGATGGAACTGCAATTGATAGATGAATGGGCTCGCGGTGAAGTAGCCGATGGTGATCGCAAACAGTACCGCAGAGACCAGGCTGTAAACCATGAAGTTGAAGTCGCGCAGCAGCACTTTGAAACCCTCAAGCCGTTTGGAAGGCACGCCCTGCAGCGGAGCTGTTTCAACCAGTGTGGCCTTGATAAATACGGCGCCGAGCAGCGTGATCAGGGTCAATGCGTAGAAATTATATTGCCAAGGAAGTGCAGCAGTTATAAAACCACCCAGTACCGGCGCAAGCGCAGGCGAGACCTGGGACGCCATGGAGAACACCGTCAGCGATTTGGACAACTCGGTTTTATCTTTGAACGTATCGCTCAATATTGCCCGGCTTATCACGGGGCAACCGCCAGCACCGATGCCTGTTAACAAACGAAACAGATAGAGCGCCTGAATACTGTCCGCCGTCGACGTCAGGTAATTGCCCAAGGCGCCGAGGGCAAGGGAGACCATAATCACCGGTACCCGCCCTTTTCTATCGGAGATCGGCCCATACACCAACTGGGACAGTGCAAAGCCTGCCAGATAGAAGACCACCAGGTTTTGGGACTGCGCGTCAGTTACCGAAAATACCCGTGCAATCTCCGGCAAGGCGGGGTTGTACAAGTCAATGGAAAACAACCCCAATACCAGGATCAGGCAGGAGTTGGTGATCACCATTCTAGAATTCACGACAGGCTCCTTACAGTAATGGATGGTCTTTCAAGCGTGTGCCGTATTCGCTGTTGGGCGTGGTATGTCGCCCGTCGCATTTGATTTCAATCAGATGAGGGGCGGCGGTGCTCATGATGCTTTCAATACAATCTTGCAAGGCCTGTGGCGAGTCCACGCACGTCGCACTCACGCCCAGGCTCTGGGCAAACAGGCACCAGTTGTAATCGGGAATTTGCGTCAGCGCGGCTAAGTTGTCTTTGTTATTGAAGTAACTTGCCGAATAGGACCGGTTATTGAAAACGACGAAGACGATATTCAACCCATGTTTCGCGGCGGTCGATAGCTCAAGGCCCTGCATCAGCATGCAGCCATCACCGGTAATCACCATGGTTTTGCCCTCGGGGCGGGCGAAACTTGCACCGATGCCTGCCGGGATACTCCAGCCCATCGGGCCTAATGTGGTTGCCGATAAATAGGCCGCCGCCCCCCGCGCAGTCCAGTAGTGGCCGAAGAAGGATCGATGGGAGCCCGAATCGACACACACCACGCCATCACTGGGGAAAAACGCTTGCAGCACCGGGATATAGGCGGCGGGATGGTCGGCAAGATTGCCCGTAGCTTTGGCATCGACGGGGTAATGCAGCGGCACCCGTTGAAGATCATTCGACCACCTGGAGCGACTCTCCTGGCTGGCCTCCAGCTCTTGTGCGTGAACCTCGCTGACCAGCCTCAGGAAACCCTCCCCCGTCGCCACCACGCCGTGATCAATACCAAGATACCGTCCCAGATAATCTGGGTTCTCATCCACCTGGATCGCGCCAAATTGAGGCCTTAGCTCATGGGACCAGAGCATGGTGCTCCATTGAGTGGTATCGAGCCCAAGGAGAATCACACCGTCCACACCGCCCTTGAACGCCTCGATAGCGCGCTTGTTTCCCGAATAACCGTAAACGCCCAAGGCGTTGGGATGGTCCTCCGGGAACAGTCCTTTGGCGCTCAAGGTGGTCGCGACCGGAATCGAAAAGCGCTCGGAAAATGCCAGGAGCGCAGCGCCAACCTTGGAGTTTTTGCAACGTAGCCCCGCGAGAATGACGAGATTGGTCGAGCGCTTGAACACGGCCTTGATCGCCGCGCTTTTGATCTTTTCAACGGCAAGCGCTTGGTTGCTCCACGACTCCAGTACGTTGGCAGCGATATCGGCGCGGCTCGTGGATTTCTCGTACAGTGCTTCCTTGCTGACGGCCAAGTAGGTCGGGCCTTTTTCCATGCCTTTCAACAACCGCACCGATTCGCGCAAAAACGCCGACAAGGGTTGCCCTGCCTTGACCTCGAGGGCACTGCGGGTGATGGGTTTGAATACATCACACAGATTCACGCCGGTTTGGCTCCCGTCCTGCAGCACGTTTTGCATTTCCAGCGATGACGCAATCTGGCCCGACAAGAGCAAGACCGACTGGTGGTCCGTGTAAGCGGAAGCGATCCCGGTCAGCGCGTTGGTAACACCCGGCCCGCCTATCACCAGGCACACCCCGAATGTTTCACTGGCACGCGCATAGCCTTCGGCCATATAGGACGCGCCTGTTTCACACGCTGTAACCACCGGTTCAATGGCAAGCGTTGTAGAGCCATCACTGGGATAACAACGCATAAACGCATTGATCAACTTGCCAGGCACCATGAAGAAGTGCGTAACCCCCAAAGACTGAAGTTGGCGAAGAATGTAATGTGCACCGGTTTCGCCAGTACTTTGCAATTCCATTGCAAACCCCCTGTTCAGATCTCGATAAATGTGATGTTCTCGCCCTTCATCTTCAACACGGCATCTTGTGAAAAAGAAGAGGGGTAGCGCACATTGGGCATATCGGCAAAATATGGCTTGGGGCTGTTGGGCAAATAGTCCGAAACATGCAGGCTGCGCTCAGCCCGGGCACGCAGGTAGGTAATGTAGGATGCGTTATGTTTGGTCGAAGCAGAAACAGTCCATTGAATGGCCAGCTTTGTTTCCACAGGCGTCTGATCCGGCGCACTGCTGCGATGAGTTACTCGATTATCCCAAATAACCAGATCGCCGGCCTTACTCATGATCGTGCGCTCGAATTTTACCGGTTCGGCGAGCCTGATCTTGACTTCATCTTTACTGAGCTTGTGCGACCCCGGCAGTAAGGTGATGCCGCCGCCCGACACAGGATCATTATCTTGAAGATAATAAGCACACTGTAAGAATTCGGGAAATGCGCTAGGCGAAATCACTTCGTCGGGAAGAAAGTACGCATCATTGTGCCATGGTATATAAACGCTCTCGCGCACCGTAAAATTCGGTAACAGCGAAAAATCCGACTGAAAAATATCCTTTATCGCCTGAATAGCACCAGGATGGAGCAGTGCATTGACCATATCACTAAATTGCAGAAACGCCGTTGGCAACAGCGTGCTCTGCTCGGTCTCTGCCAAACTATTGACATACGTTTTACGCAACTTTTCCACCTGCTCGTTGCAGAGTACTCCTGGAATAACGACGTACCCATCCCGTTCAAGCTTTTCTCGAAAGTTCATGATCTATAATCCGTTATATAGAGGGTGACCCAGGCCACCCTCCCTTTAATTCAAAGATAGTAAGTCAGACTTCAACATGCTTGGCGGCTGTCGAGCTTTCTTCAAACGACACGCCCAGACGTTCAAATTCCTGGAAGAAATCCGGAAAGGAACAATGAACGTCCTGATAACCATCCAACTCATTAAGCTGTTGGCACCGCAAGGAAGCCACAAACAATGACATGAAAATTCGATGGTCACCCCAGGCTGACAACACTGCATCACCGGCGTAACTCGGTTCACCACGAATAACGAAGCCATCGTAGACGCCGTTTTTAAACAACGGCTGTATGTCCACACCCATTTTCACCAGCTCGGTCACCATCGCCTCAATGCGTGGCGACTTGTGCAAGCGCGTAATGGAGCCGCCGGTCACTTTGAACTCACCCTGCACATAAGCACCGATCGCCGCCAGTGTCGGCACAATATTGGGGTAATCACTCGCATCGAAATGATACTTGCCTTTTAACTCAGCCAACTTATTAACAATGCGTACTTCATTGGCAGCGTCATTGAACTCAACATTGACGCCCAGCGCCTCGGCCACTTTGAGAATCGCACGCTCGCCCTGCAAACTCTTGCTGTTCATGTTCTTGAGCGTCAACTCGCCCGGAAAGATGATGCCGGCCGCGATCAGATAGGACGATGAGGTGTAGTCACCGACGATCGTATAGTTCGCGCTGCGATAGTGGCCGGGATACACCGTAATCTGTGAATAGTCAGCGTTCACGTCATAGCTGATCCCCGCAGTGCTGAGGGTTTCCAAAGTCTGCTTGATATACGAAAGCGACAGAATTTCACCGCGGATATTCACCACCGTAGGTTGTTTGGCGAGGGGGGCGCAGAACAGAATCGCGGTGATGAATTGCGAGCTGATATTGCCCTCAATCGTACACTCTCCCCCTTTATAACCACCCCAGTTCACAATCGGGGCCTTGCCACTGTGGTTGATGCATGAAATATGAGCCCCCAGCCCTTCCAGGGCGACAAACAAAGGCTCCATGACACGCCCCCGCAGAACTTCATCGCCGGTAATAACCGCCGGCGTCGTTGTAAAGCACGTCAACGCAGCAAACACTCGAAATACCAACCCGGAGCCTAGAGCGTCGATCACCTTCTTTTCAGGCTTGATCAAGCCGCCTGTGCCAGTTACCACTAACCTGCCTGGTTGCTCCTCGATAATTGCACCAATACTACGACATGCCTTTTTCATTGTTTCGGTTTCAAGGCAACGAAGGTCATTGTAAATATAAGAAGTTCCCGAGGCGAGGCTGGCGGCAATAATTGCCCGTTGTGTTTCAGGTTTTGAGGAGGGGATGGTGGCGATAGTGCCGATCGATGAGGTAGGAAAGACTTTCAAGCGTTTTTGGGTCGACATGCATTGCTCCCTAAGACAGTAGATCCAATGTGATCGGCGAGCGGGCATTACGCTCACCGACGCGACAGAAATATCTTGTTACAACCACTAAAAACCTATCCTAGGGTTTAACGCGTTTCAAATAACAAAATGGAATAAGATTGGATCCAATCTATGACTCATTGAATTTTTTCGTTTTACTTCAATCCGTTACGGCACACAAAAAAAAGCGAAACCCATAAAAAAACCGCCATCGCTGGCGGTTTAAATTTTAAAAATTCTACTATTTCATATGGCACAACGACATCTTTGGCTAACCATTAGAAGATACCCGGGTAGGCGCCGCCGTCGATAAGGATGTTCTGACCGGTCACATAGGCAGCCTGATGACTGCATAAAAAAGCACACAATGCAGCGAACTCAGCCGGGTCACCAAAGCGCCCCGCCGGAATGGTTGCCAGTCGACTTTCAGCCATAGCGTTCACTGTTTTTCCTGAACGCTCTGCCGCCACTTGAAAGGTATTTTCCAATCGCTCGGTTTTGAACGCACCGGGCAGAATATTATTGATCGTGGTGTTTCTCGATGCGAAGTCTTTCTGACGCGCCAAGCCCGCCACAAAACCGGTAAGCCCGCATCGGACTGAGGTTGAAAGCCCCAATGCATCCAGGGGCGATTTAACCGCGCCGGAAGTTATATTGATTATCCGGCCGAAGCCTCGACCTGCCATGGAATCGATCACTGACTTGATGAGTTCGATAGGTGCCAACATATTGGTATCAATTGCTGCACGCCACTCTTGATCGGTCCACTCACGAAAGTTCCCAGGCTTGGGCCCCCCGGCATTATTGATCAATATATCAACTTGCGGGGCAGCATCGACCAATGCCTGGCGAATCGAAGGGTCAGTAATATCACCTACCACCGTGATGACTTCTCCCTCAGGATTTCCGAGTTTCAAGCGCTGTGCGGCAGCCTCTAAGTCAGGCGCGCCCCGTGCGTTAATCACGATGTTTACACCCTCGTCCGCAAGCGCCTGGGCACAGCTATAACCCAACCCTTTACTGGCAGCACAGACGACAGCCCATTTACCTCTAATCCCTAAGTCCATCATCACTCCTCGATCAGCCGTCAACTTGCAAGCGTCGCGTATTCAGCGAGCGTGCGTCGTTATTAGTCGATATCACACAAGCCCGTGGAGTGACAAGCCGGGCATTACGCCGCGCCAGAGGCAAAAAAATACCCCTCAGCGAGGGGTACTTTTCAATTGTGGCAAACACGCTTTACCGGGCTATTTCTTCACACCCAGCTTTTTCAGTTCTTCATCACGCAATTCACGCCGCAGGATCTTGCCGACGTTAGTTGTAGGTAACGCATCACGGAACTCAACAGCCTTGGGCACCTTGTAGCCGGTGACGTTGGCGCGCATGTGCTCCATCACCTGGTCCTTGGTGAGGGTGGCGCCTGGCTTGACCACGATGAAGATCTTGATGTGCTCTCCGGACTTCTCGTCCGGCACGCCGATGGCTGCGCACTGCAACACGCCCGGCAGGCCTGCCAGTACGTCTTCCAGTTCGTTAGGGTAGACGTTGAAGCCCGAGACCAGAATCATGTCCTTCTTGCGGTCGACAATGCGCATATAGCCGTCTGGCTGGATGATCGCGATGTCACCGGTTTTCAGCCAACCTTCGCTGTCGAGCATCTCGGCGGTGGCGTCTTCGCGCTGCCAGTAGCCCTTCATGACTTGTGGGCCCTTGACGCACAGCTCGCCGGTTTCGCCCAGCGCCAGCTCGGTACCGTCGTCGGCGATGACTTTACACACTGTGGACGGTACCGGAATGCCAATGGTGCCGATCTGGATATGCTGGATCGGGTTCACCGTGGCCACCGGGCTGGTTTCGGTCATGCCGTAGCCTTCGCAGATACCACAGCCGGTCACGGCCTTCCACCGCTCGGCGGCCGCCAATTGCAGGGCCATGCCGCCCGACAGGGTGACTTTGAGCGCGGAGAAATCGAGTTTGCGGAAGGCTTCGTTGTTGCACAGCGCCACGAACAGGGTGTTCAGGCCGACGAACCCGCTGAACTTCCACTTCGACAGTTCCTTGACCATCGCCGGCAGGTCACGCGGGTTGCTGATCAGGATGTTGTGGTTGCCGATCAGCATCATCGCCATGCAGTGAAAGGTGAAGGCATAGATGTGGTACAGCGGCAGCGGTGTGATCAGGATCTCGCAGCCTTCGTTGAGGTTGGACCCCATCAGCGCCTTGCATTGCAGCATGTTGGCGACGAGGTTGCGGTGGGTCAGCATCGCGCCCTTGGCCACACCGGTGGTACCGCCGGTATATTGCAACACTGCCACATCGCTGCTGGCCGGGCTGACATCATTCACCGGCTGGCCATGGCCCTTGGCAAGCACGTCATTGAACGTGATGGCCTGGGGCAAGTGATAGGCCGGGACCATCTTCTTCACGTACTTGATCACGCTGTTGATCAGCAGGCGCTTGAACGGCGACAGCAGGTCGGCGACTTCAGTGACGATCACATGCTTGACGGCGGTCTTGGGCACGACTTTTTCAGCCAGGTGCGCCATGTTGGCCAGGCAAACCAGGGCCTTGGCCCCGGAATCATTGAATTGATGTTCCATTTCCCGCGCGGTGTACAGCGGGTTGGTGTTGACCACGATCAGGCCGGCACGAATGGCGCCGAACACGGCGACCGGGTATTGCAGGACGTTGGGCAGTTGCACGGCGATTCGATCGCCAGGCTTCAAGTCGGTATGCTGTTGCAGATACGCGGCAAATGCCCCGGACAATTCGTAGAGTTCACCGTAGGTGATGGTCTTGCCCAGGTTGCTGAAAGCCGGTTTGTTGGCGAAGCGCTGGCAGGACTGCTTCAGTACCGCCTGAATATTCGGATACTCGTCTGGATTGATCTGTGCAGCAATCCCGGCGGGGTACTTATCCTTCCAAAAGTCTTCATTCATGGAAGCCCACTCCTCAGCGACGCGAATTCATCATCGCATTTGATGCGATTATTATTGGTGTATGTTTTTAGGTGAATCTGGCGCTTTCAAGCAGGCCGAGACGTCACAAAGCGCGCCGAGAGTAGCAGCTTTGCCGAGGGCCGCCTAGAGCCAAAAGAGGGCCCTACAGTCATAAACATGACTCAAGAATATCCAATGGTCACTTTTAGAGCAAAAATTCTATAACGCCAGAAATGGCTCTGGAACAGGCTCTCAAGGGCGAAAAATACACTGTGTGTGGCTTGCCTGCGATAGCCATGGGTATCTACACAACTTTGGCATGGCCCTGAACCTGTGGCGAGGGAGCTTGCTCCCGTGGCGGCCTGACAGCCACCGACTATCTAAATGATGCGACGCGATCCAAATGTGGGAGCTGGCTTGCCTGCGAAGGCGGCCTGACAGCCGACCAGGATGTTGGATCAGACCGAGTACATATCCGTTGCTGCGGTAACGGCCGCTTATGGTTTCGCTCTTACAGCGACTCACTTTTGGAGAGGCCCAAAAGTAAGCAAAAGGCCTTCGCCCCACCACTCGGCACCTCGCTCAGGCTCGGTGTGCCCCAAATCCCTGTCGAATTCCGGCCAGCGTGGTTTAACGGAGCGCCTCAGATCAAAAGCAGATCAAGAGCAAGATCAAGAGCGGCTCGCTTCGCATCGTGGTTACTGATGGTTGCTACGTCAGAGTTGTGTAGATACCCATGCTGCGATAGCGGTGGATCAGTCAATTCAACAGGTGACTGAAACACTGCTATCGCAGGCAAGCCAGCTCCCACAGTTTTGTACCCTATTTCAATTCAGGCGATGTCGCGAAGCTCACGCCGCAGAATTTTCCCCACCGGCGTCATCGGCAAAGACTCCCTCAGCACAATGTGCTTGGGCACCTTGTACCCCGTGAAGTTGGCCTTGCAGTACGCCTTCAGCTCCTCAAGGCTCACCCCTTGGGCTCGCGCTACCACGAACAGCTTCACCGCCTCCCCCGTGCGCTCGTCCGGCACGCCGATCACCGCGCAGCTGGCTACGGCCGGGTGGGCCATCACCACATCTTCGATTTCGTTGGGATAGACATTGAAGCCGGAGACGATAATCAGGTCTTTCTTGCGATCAACAATGCTGACATAGCCGTCGGTGTCGATCACGGCAATGTCACCGGTCTTGAGCCAGCCTTCAGCGTCCAGGGTTTCGGCGGTGGCCTGGGGTTGCTGCCAGTATCCCTTCATCACCTGCGGGCCCTGGATGCACAGCTCGCCACGTTCGCCCAACGGCAGTTCCTGCCCTGCATCATCAATCACCTTCATCGCCGTACCCGGCACCGGAATACCTACGGTCCCCAGGCGCGATAGACCGCCGTAAGGGTTGGTGCTGGCCACCGGTGAGGTTTCGGTGAGGCCGTAGCCTTCGCCGATGGAGCAACCGGTCAGCGCCTTCCACCGTTCCGCCGTGGCCTTGACCAGAGCGGTGCCGCCGGAGTTGGTGATCTTGAGATGGGAGAAATCCAGGCTCTTGAAATCCGGGTGGTCCATCAACGCCACAAACAGGGTGTTGAGCCCAAGCAGGCAGGAGAACCGCCACTGCTTTAGCTCCTTGATAAAGCCGCCAATGTCCCGTGGGTTGGTGATCAGCACGTTGTGGTTGCCGGACACCATCATGCACATGCAATTCGCCGTAAATGCATAGATGTGGTACAGCGGCAGCGGTGCGATCATGACCTCCTGCCCTTCCTTGATCAGCGGGTGGCCGTCTTCACCCAGTTGCGACATGCACGCCCGCACCTGCTGCATGTTCGCCACCAGGTTGCCATGGGTGAGCATCGCGCCCTTGGCCAGGCCGGTGGTGCCGCCGGTGTATTGCAGCACGGCGATGTCCTCCAGGGTTACCGGATGGCGCGTCACCCCAAGGCCCGCGCCCATGCGCAACGCACGCTTGAACGACACGGCCCGTGGCAGGTGGTAGGCCGGGACCATCTTCTTCACCTTGTCGACCACAGTGTTGACCAGCCAGCCTTTGGCGGCGGGCATGAAGTCACCCATCCTGGCTTCAATCAAGTAGTCGATCTCGGTGTCGGTGCAGACCTCCTGCACTCGCGAACCGAACAGGTTGAGGTACACCAGCGCCCGCACACCTGCGTCCTTGAACTGGTGGCGCATCTCGCGAGGGGTGTACAGCGGGTTGGTATTGACCACGATCAGCCCGGCGCGCAATGCGCCGAATACCGCAACCGGATAATGCAGCACATTAGGCATTTGCACCGCGATGCGCTCGCCAGGCTTGAGGTCGGTGTGCTGTTGCAGGTAACCGGCGAACGCCGCACTTTGGCGTTCAAGCTCGGCGTAGGTCAGGGTAATGCCCATGTTGCTGAACGCCGGACGGTCGGCAAAGGTCTTGCAGGAACGCTCGAAAACTTCGATCACCGACTTGTAGGTCGTGAGGTCGATGTCATTGGGAACGCCCGCCGCGCGTTTGTCATTCCAGAAATCAGGTTGCATTATTCTTGTCCTCTTACCTGAGTGTGTCCGGCCGCTTTAAGCGTTTATAAAAAGCGGAGCTTTGGGGACGTTAGCAGCTATGAGCAAACAGGCAAATACGCTAAATCGTGTCATTGATTGTATGAATCTTGCGTCTAACGTGTAGGCAGATACCCCGCAACTCTGCGAATGAGCTATACACTCCAACGACCCTGAGCAAAGGAAGCCGCCATGACCCACAGCACCTTCTGGCTGACCGCGAATGACCACAGCCGCCTGTACGTCAACCAATGGCTGCCAGACACCCCGCCCAAGGCGGTGGTGATGCTCTCCCACGGCATGGCCGAGCACAGTGGTCGTTATGCTCGCCTGGCCGACGCCTTGTGCAGCGCCGGCTACGGGGTGTATGCGCTGGACCAGCGCGGCCATGGGCGTACTGCCGATGAGGGCACCCTGGGGCTGTACGCTGAAAAGGATGGCTGGAACAAAGTGGTCGGCGACCTGGCCAGCCTCAACCAGCATATCGGCCAGCAAAAACCGGACCTGCCGATTATTTTGCTCGGCCACAGCATGGGCAGCTACATCGCCCAGGGCTATTTGCTGCACCACAGCGCCAGCCTGCATGGCGCGATTCTCAGCGGTTCGAATTTCCAGCCGGTAGCGCTGTATAGCGCGGCACGCCTGATCGCACGTATCGAACGAATGCGCCAGGGGTTGCGCGGCCGCAGTGCGTTGATCGAGTTCCTGTCATTCGGCTCGTTCAACAAAGCGTTCAAACCCAACCGCACCGCCTGCGACTGGCTGAGCCGCGACCCGGACGAAGTCGACAAGTACATCAACGACCCGCTCTGCGGTTTTCGCTGCACCAACCAGTTGTGGATCGACCTGCTGGGCGGCTTGCAGCAAATCAGCAAAGCGTCCAATCTCGCGCAGATCGACCCGGGCCTGCCGATCCTGGTGATGGGCGGCGAATGTGATCCGGTAAGCGAAGGCAAGCGTCTCAAGGACTTGGCCCATGCCCTGCGTGAGGCCGGCTGCCAGAACATACAATTGAACCTCTACCCGCAGGCGCGGCATGAAGTATTCAACGAAACCAACCGTGATGAAGTCACCGCCGACCTTCTGAGCTGGCTGGAACAGGCGCTGACGTTGCGCAGGCCAACCCGCTGCGAATAGTTTTTGCTTTAAAATCAGCCGATTAATTACCGATAAGCCACAGGATGCACCTTTAGATGACCCAGGTAACCAACACCCCGTACGAGGCGCTCGAAGTGGGCCAGACCGCCAGCTTCAGCAAGACCGTCGAAGAGCGTGATATCCAGTTGTTTGCCGCCATGTCCGGCGACCACAACCCGGTGCACCTGGATGCCGAATACGCCAAGGCAACCATGTTCAAGGAGCGCATCGCCCACGGCATGTTCAGCGGTGCGCTGATCAGTGCGGCCGTAGCCTGCGAGCTGCCTGGGCCGGGCACGATTTATATCGGCCAGCAGATGACCTTTCAGAAACCGGTCAAGATTGGCGACACCCTTACCGTGCGCCTGGAAATCCTTGAAAAACTGCCGAAGTTTCGCGTACGCATCGCTACACGCGTATTCAACCAGCGTGATGAGTTGGTGGTAGATGGCGAGGCAGAGATTCTGGCGCCGCGCAAGCAGCAGGTGGTGACGTTGACCGAGTTGCCGCCGATCAGCATCGGCTGAGGCTAACTGCAATCTCAGCATTTACACAATACAAATGTGGGAGGGGGCTTGCCCCCGATCGCGGTGAGTCAGTCACTCAATAGGTCGACTGACTTACCGCTATCGGGAGCAAGCCCCCTCCCACAATTGTTACTGTGCAGGTCTCAGGACTGAGCACGAGCCTGGTTACGCAGGGCTTTTACCTGGTCGTGGTTGCGCTGTACGCCGTGGTACTGACGCTCCACCAGGTCACGAATACCCAGCAGGTTGTGCTTGTTGATCTTCTCGATCGCTTCACGGTAAGCCTTCAGTGCGTGGTCTTCACCGCGCTCGGCTTCGTTCAATACCGCTTCTTCATCCTTGCCAGTGACCATCGACTTCACGTCGACCCAGCCACGGTGCAGAGCACCTGCTACGCTGCCGGAATCTTCCGGATCGCCACCCAGGGCACGCACGGCGGTTTTCAATTCAGCGGCGGCAGTGGCGCAATCAGCAGAGCGCTTGGCAAACAGAGCCTTGAGTTCCGGATGCTTGATATCTTCAGCGCATTCCTTGAAACCCTTTTGGCCGTCGATGCTGGTTTCGATCAGGTCGTTCAGTACGGAGATCGATTCTTTATTGATGTCAGTCATTTTTCAATTCCTTGTACGGGTTAGAAGGGTGTCTTGGTTATTGCAGCGCCCGTGCCAGGTTTTAAAAAACAAATTTATCTATTAATTTCAATAACTTAAGAAATATTGAACCATCTGTATGTGCGTTATTTGCATGATCTGTCATTTGGCCTTCATGCAGAATGCCTGTATTTTCGAAGACCTCGCCTCAATCCCGCGAAGCTCATGAATCCTGAAAAACTCGAACTGCTGATCACCCGCGAAATGCCCTTCGGCAAATACAAGGGCCGGATCATCGCCGACCTGCCCGGCCCCTACCTGAACTGGTTTGCCCGTGAAGGTTTCCCCCATGGCGAATTGGGCGGTCTGCTGGCCTTGATGCAGGAAATCGACCACAACGGCCTGGCCGAACTGCTCGAACCACTGCGTGCCAAACACGGCAAACCCGCCCCCCGCCATTGAGAGACTCGCCATGCCAAGGAATGCCGACAACGAACGCCACTGGCACACCATCGCCCAGCGCTATGAGCTGCAACCCGGGCCGATCAACCTGGAAAACGGCTACTTCGGGCGTATGAGCCGTGCAGTGCAAGCGCAATACCTTGAGCACATCAGCTTTATCAACCGCAGCAACTCGGTACATGTGCGCCAACGTTTCGAGCAAGGTGAAAACGTCGAGATTCGCCGCACGCTGGCGGCATTGATTGACGTCGACCCCGAGTCGATCGCCTTCACGCGCAACGCTACCGAAGCCTTACAGTCGCTGATCCGCAACTACAACCGCCTGCAACCCGGCGACCAGGTGCTGATCAGCGATTTGGAGTACGACACGGTCAAGGGCGCCATGCGCTGGCTTGCCGATGTTCGCGGCGTGGAGGTGATCGAGGTGTCACACACCCACCCGGCCAGTTTCGACAGCCTGGTGCAGACGTATAACGAGGCGTTCGCGCAGTATCCGCGCCTTAAACTGATGGCCCTGACGCATGTCACTCACCGCACCGGCCTGGTGATGCCCGTTGCGGCCATCGCCCAGGCTGCGCGGGAACAGGGGATCGACGTGATCCTCGACGGCGCTCACGCCCTCGGCCAGATCGAGTTCAACCTCGCCGAACTGGGCATCCAATTTGCGGGCTTCAACCTGCACAAATGGATTGGCGCACCGCTGACGCTGGGCTTTATGTACATCGCCCCGGAGCGCCTGGCCGATATCGACCCGGACATGGGCGAGTTTCACTACCCCGCCACTGACGTGCGCGCTCGTACGTCCTACAGCACACCCAACTTCCCAGCGCTGATGACTTTGCCGCTGGTATTTGAAGAGCATCGAGACCTGGGTGGCGCGGCGGCCAAGGGCGCACGGGTCAATTACCTGCGAGATCTGTGGGTAAGCCAGGTGAGGCCATTGGCGGGGATTGAAGTGCTGACGTCGGATGATCCGCGCTTGTATTGCGGCATCACTGCATTCAAGTTCATCGGGCGCGATCAGCAGTTAATGGTGGACAGGCTGCTCAAGGAATACGACCTGTTCACCACCACGCGAACAGGAGCGGCGTTTGGCACCTGTATTCGGGTGACGCCGGGGTTGGTGACAACGGCGGCGGATATCGGCGTACTGGTCAACGCCATTACCGAGCTGAGCAAGGATTAAACTGTTTTTTGGTGAGCCGGGGGATTTTCCAGAGGCAAAAAAAAGCGGCACACCGACCAAGTGCACCGCAAAAATGCCGTTAAGCACAGCAACAACGATTCTGTAAATCCGCTCAGTCCAGCAGCGCCAGCGCCTGTGCGGTAACTTCCTGGATGCGTGCCCAGTCGCCGTTCCTGACCCACTCAGGATCAAGCATCCAGCTACCGCCCACGCACATCACGTTTTTCAACGCCATGTAGCTTTTGATATTGGCCGGGCCAACGCCGCCGGTCGGGCAGAATTTCACTTCGCCAAACGGGCCGCCCAGCGCCTTGATGGCCGCGACGCCGCCGCTGACTTCGGCCGGGAACAACTTGAAGCGGCGATAACCCAGGCCGTAGCCTTCCATGATGCCGGAGGCGTTGCTGATGCCTGGCAGCAGCGGGATCGGACTGTGTACCGAGGCTTCCAGCAGGTCGCGGGTAATGCCAGGGGTAACGATAAATTGCGAACCTGCCACTTCGGCCGCTTCGAGCATGTGACGATCAAGCACGGTACCGGCACCGGTGCACAGCTCAGGACGTTGCTCACGCAAGACCTGAATGGCCTTGAGGCCGAACTCGGAACGCAGGGTCACTTCCAACGCGGTCAAACCGCCAGCTGCCAGGGCATCGGCCAGCGGCAGGATGTCCTGCTCGCGGGCGATGGTAATCACCGGCAGGATCCGCGCCTTGGCGCAGAGGCTGTCGATCAAGGCAACTTTATCCGCCATGGACACGGTCGGTTGAGGGCTTTTCATAGCGGCTGATCCTTGGCTCATGGGCACCAGTAAATCTCGAGAGTAGGTTGCAAAAACGCGCGAATCGGCATGGCAGCAACATCGTCGCTGGCCAGCGCTGCGCTCAAGGTGGTCAATTTCGAACTGCCGGAAATCGACAGCACGGTGTAGTTGGCCGTCGCCAGCAGCGCACGACTCATGGTCAGGCGCTGGTGCGGCACGGTTGGCGCCAGCATCGGCCAGCAACGGCGAGTACCGTCGGCCTTCAGTGCTTCTGCCAGGTTGGGGCTGTTGGGGAACAGCGAGGCGGTGTGGCCGTCATCGCCCATGCCCAGCACCAGCACATCAATGCCGGGCAGTTCGGCCAGCAGGCGATCGGCCTGCTCGGCAGCGTCTTCAAGATTGGCCGTGGCGCTGTAAAGGCTGAGGAACTGGGCCTTGGCCGCCGGGCCTTGCAGCAGGTGCTTCTTCAACAAGCCGGCATTGCTGTCGGCATGCTCTACCGGCACCCAGCGTTCATCCGCAAGGGAGATGGTGACCTTGGACCAGTCCAGGCCCTGCTTGGCCAGGTTCTGGAAAAACGCCACGGGGCTGCGTCCACCGGACACCACCAGCGTCGCCTCGCCACGGGCGCTGATGGCAGCGCGCAGTTGTTCGGCCACGTCATGGGCCAGGCCATCGGCCAGCAGCGTGGGCGTACGGTACTCATGGGCAGTAACGCCCTGAGGCAGTTTCAATTCAGATATCGCCATACCACGACCTCCCATCCCGCGTAATCAGTGCAATCGAGCTCATCGGCCCCCAGGACCCCGCCGCATACGGCTTGGGCGCATCACCGGACTTTTTCCAGCCGGCGATCAACTGGTCACACCACTTCCACGCGGCTTCGATTTCATCTTTGCGAACAAACAGGTTCTGATTGCCGCGCATCACTTCCAGCAACAACCGCTCGTAGGCATCCGGGATGCGTGCGCTGCGATAGGTGTCGGAAAAATTCAGTTGCAGTGGCCCGCTGCGCAGTTGCATGCCCTTGTCCAGGCCCTGCTCCTTGGTCATCACGCGCAAGGAAATACCTTCGTCCGGTTGCAGGCGAATGATCAGCTTGTTGCTGATCTGCAGGCGCTGCTCGGGGGCGAAGATGTAGTGGGACGGTTCCTTGAAATGGATGACAATCTGCGACAGCTTTTGCGGCATACGTTTGCCAGTACGCAGGTAGAACGGCACCCCGGCCCAACGCCAGTTGCGAATATCGGCACGCAGGGCGACGAAGGTTTCGGTGTCGCTCTGGGTGTTGGAATTGTCTTCTTCCAGATAACCCGGCACGGCTTTGCCCGCACTGTAGCCGGCAATGTATTGGCCGCGTACCACCTGGGTGGTCAGGCCCTCGGGGCTGATCGGCGCCAGGGCCTTGAGCACCTTGACCTTCTCGTCGCGGATACTGTCGGCGGACAGGTCGGCCGGCGGGTCCATGGCGATCAGGCACAGCAACTGCAGCAGGTGGTTCTGGATCATGTCGCGCAGCTGGCCGGCCTTGTCGAAGTAACCCCAACGGCCTTCGATGCCGACCTGCTCGGCCACGGTGATTTCCACGTGGGAAATGTAGTTCTGGTTCCACTGGGTTTCGAACAAACTGTTGGCGAAACGCAGGGCGATCAGGTTCTGGACGGTTTCTTTGCCCAGGTAGTGGTCGATACGGTAGGTGCGGTTTTCCGGGAAAAACTGCGCCACGGCGTCGTTGACCTTGCGCGAGGATTCCAGGTCCGAACCGATGGGCTTTTCCAGGACCACGCGGGTGTTTTCCGCCAGGCCCACCTTGGACAGGTTCTCGCAGATAGCCCCGTACACCGCCGCAGGGGTGGCGAAGTAGGCGATCAGGCGTTGCTCGCTGCCGACCTTCTCGGCAAGGGCGACGTAGTCGTCAGCCTTCATGAAGTCGACATGCACGTAGGCCAGGCGCGCAAGGAAGCGCACGGCCACGGCTTCGTCGAGTTCCTTGCCGACGTATTTACGCAATTCTTTTTCGATATGGGCCAGGTGTTGCTGCTCGCTGCCGGCTTCACGGGCCAGGGCCAGGATGCGCGTATCGTCGTGCAGCAGCCCGGCGCCATCGAGTTGATAGAGGGCAGGAAATAACTTGCGCAGCGCCAGATCACCCAAGGCGCCAAACAGGGCAAAGGTGCAGGGTTCTACGGTTATCGAAGGCATGATGTTTGTTCTTTTATCAAGTTAAGCTACAAATACCTTTTTTCAAGGCATCACTCAAGGAAAAATGTAGTAATAACCACAACATTTTCCGGAAATACGCATTGCGAGTGGTGGTGTTCAGCTACCCTCAGTAGGATAGGCCACCGCGAAAAGCCAGTCGTCGATTGGTTGCCGCCCTTTATTTGCATCGTCGCCCGAAGGAAAGACTGAATGGACCGCGTGCGAAATCTTCTGGAACAGATCCGGAACCGCCTCGAAGAATTAAACAAGGCCGAGCGCAAAGTCGCTGAAGTCATCCTGCTCAACCCGCAGCAGGCTACACGCTTCTCGATCGCCGCCCTCGCCCAGGCCGCCTCGGTCAGCGAACCGACGGTCAACCGCTTCTGCCGTTCGTTCGGCGTCAGCGGTTACCCTGAACTTAAATTGCAGCTGGCGCAAAGCCTGGCCAGTGGCGCCGCGTATGTCAGCCGTGCCGTGGAGGCCGATGATAACCCCGAGGCCTACACCCAGAAGATCTTTGGCAGCGCCATCGCGTCCCTGGACAGCGCTTGCCAGGCCCTGGACCCGGCGCTGATCAGCAAAGCCGTGGATTTGTTGATCCAGGCGCGCCAGATTCACTTCTTCGGCCTGGGCGCCTCGGCGCCGGTGGCCATGGATGCGCTGCACAAATTTTTCCGCTTCAACCTGGCAGTGACCGCTCATGCGGATGTGCTGATGCAGCGCATGATCGCTTCGGTGGCGCATACCGGTGAGTTGTTTGTGATCATTTCCTACACCGGGCGTACCCGCGAGCTGGTGGAAGTGGCGCGTATCGCCCGGGAAAACGGTGCGTCGGTGCTGGGCGTAACCGCCGAGAACTCGCCTTTGGCCAAGGCCAGTACGGTAAGCCTGAACATCCCGCTGCCGGAAGACACCGACATCTATATGCCGATGACCTCGCGGATCATTCAATTGACGGTGCTGGATGTGTTGGCGACCGGCATGACGTTGCGCCGTGGGGTAGATTTCCAGCCGCATTTGCGCAAGATCAAAGAGAGCTTGAATGACAGCCGGTATCCGGTAGGGGATGAGTTCAACTAAGACTGGACCTGTGGTGGCTGCACTGGCCCCATCGGGAGCAAGCCCCCTCCCACAGTTTGATGTGTGAATACCTTCAAATGTGGGAGCTGGCTTGCCTGCGATAGCGCCATCAGCCACACCGCTAAGCTCCAGCCCGAGCCTGCAGACTCAAATGCGCCCTCTCCCCCGGCGCCAGGCTCGCCCCGGCCATCGCCGACTCCACACACACAAACCCCGACGCCTCGTTAAAGCTCACGCCCAGTAATGGCCGGCTCCCCGGATGCCACACCACCGTGTCGGCGCTGTCGCCGGTGTCGATGCACAGTTCACGCTGCCAGGCGTGGTCCTTGAGCTGTAGTTCGCCCTCATGCTGGAACACCCGCTGGCAACCGCCATCGACCCGCAGTTCACCTTCCTGCTGGCAGACCTGACGGTTGAGCTGATCATAACCTTGCGCGCCGTCGAGCCCAGACAGCGCTACCTCGTCAACGTGACCAATACGCCAGTAAGCGTGCAAAGCATGGCTCAACTGGCACGGCAACTCGTCCTGATGCTCGGTGCTCAGGCGCAGTTCCAGGGTTTCACCCAGGTGTGCGTGCAAGTCCACCTGCCAGTCGCACAATTGCAATTGCCAGTGCAGGCGCACGCCATCGTCATCGGTGCTGCTATCGAGCAGTTTCCAGTCGATCAAGCGCGCCCAGCCATGGGACGGCCATGCGTTTTCGCTGGGGTGACGGCCATACCACGGCCAGCACACCGGTACGCCACCACGGATAGCCCCGACTTGCGGCCATCTGGCGGCGCACCACAGCCACGGCTTCTGGCCCGTCGGTTGAAAGTGCAGCAATTGCGCACCCTGGCGACTGAACACCGCCTGGCACAGGGGGTGGTCGATCACCAACACATCGCGCATCTGAAAGCGCTCCCAGGCGAACACCGGCCGCTCGCGCAGGGATTTGAAAAAGCGTTGCAGCGGTTGCTCATGCATGTGCACAGGTTCCGAATATCACAGTGCAAGCCAAAAAAAAGCGGATAGCCATGGCTACCCGCAAATGCGCACAGAGAGAGGAGCTTATCGCAACAGCGTTAGAAGGTAGACTGAATTTTCAGGCCGGCGACCAAGGCGTTGTCGACTTGATCCACACCACCTGGGTGGGTGATGTATTGCAGGTTAGGGCGTACGGTCAGCCAATTGGTGACATGGAAGCCGTAGTTGATTTCGTAGTTGTATTCGGTACCTTGCAGCGGCATGTAACCGGCCTGGCTGTAGTCAGTGAAACCACCCGCCGCGTTACGCAGCTCTGCGGTTTTCTTCACGTCATCGTTGACATGGATACGGGCAAAACCGATGCCGATGTCATCCTTTGGACGCGCATCGAACGGGCCCTTGTACACAAACATCAGCGACTGATAGTTGTCGATGAAGTTGGTGTCCTTGTCGTGGAAGGTGACGTTAGCCGCAACGTTCAGACCACGGGAGGCATCACCGTTGTGGGTGGTGAGTTGCTGTTGCACCACGCCCCAGTAGCCGCTTTTGCTGTTGCGAACGCGCAGGGCATCGCCAGTGGCGCCAGCGTCGCCGCCGTTGACGTCTTCGCGCACATCATCAGCGTCAGCCGTGCTCTTGTAGTAACCCACGCGGTACTCGCCCGGCAGGCCATTGACCTTCGGCGACCACACCAATTCAACTGGCAACACGGTGCCCTTGGTGCCGCTACCGCTGAGCTTGAAGCCGTTGCCCATTTCGGTTTGCGATGGGTTCTGGTTGTACGCGCCAATTTGCGCATACAGTTCAGGCGTGATGTGGTATTTCACACGCAGAGCGGCCTGGCTGACGGGCCAGTTGTACCAGATGTTGGTGGCCCAGTTACCCACTTGCGAACCGCAGAACGCCAGGTTCTGGAACTCGCAGGGGAAGGTGTTGAAGTCTTCGCCTTCACCGAAGTAACCGGCTTTGACGTCCAGTTTGCCGTCGAGGAACTGGTGCTGGATCCACAGTTGGGTCAGACGCACCATGTGGCCACGGCCATACACTTCCTGCGATGAACTCAAGGTGCCGGCACGCGGGTCGCCAATACGGTCGTTGGAGATGTTCTCGCCATTACGATTGGTCAACTGGATCTTGGCCTGGGTGTTATCCCAGCCCCACAGTTTTTGCAGGTCCAGTGCCACGCCAAGACCAAACTGGTCAGAGTAGCGACCGGTCTTGTCGTCGTTGTAGCCACCGTGAGCGTTGTAGCCCATCTCCCCAACGTAGTCGGCCTTGATGTCGATACCTTGCTCGATCAGCTTGGTACGCTCGCCGCCCCAATCGCCGGTCATCCACTTGGAATCGGCACTGAAGGCTTCATCCGCCATCGCATTGGCGGACAAAACCAGGGCTGCTACCGCTGACAGCTGGCAGATCAGCCGGGTGTTGTTGTGTTGCTTTTTCATCCCTACATCCTCGTCTTTATTGTTATTAAACTGTTTTTATCTAACGCGGGTTACATTTTTTAATTAAAACAACTGGTTATCTTCTTTTTCCTGTGGGAGCCGGGCTTGCCTGCGATGCAGGCGCCTCGGTCCTGCAGTTACAACGCGGTGACGCCATCGCGGGCAAGCCCGGCTCCCACAGATGCCCCCAGTGAGCCAGCAGTCCCCAATCGCTCACCGGTCTTGGCGTCAAACAGCAACACCTTGGCCGGGTCGAATTGCAGCGTCAGGGTCTCGCCCACCTGCGGCGCGACGTCCGGCGCCAAGCGGCAGCAGACCTTGGTGTCGTTGAGCTGCACAAACACCAGCGTGTCCGGGCCGGTCGGCTCGGTGACCTGGACTTCGGCACGAATACTCGACGAGCCGTTGCCCTCGCCCGCAGCCAGCACGATCTGCTCCGGGCGCAGGCCGAGGATCACATCACGGTCTTCAAGCCCGGCGTCGTTCATGCTCAGCGGTAGCTCGCAACGGGCCTGGCCGCTGTCCAGCAGCGCGACCAGACGACCGTCCTTGCGTTGCAGGCGCAAAGGCACGAAGTTCATCGGTGGTGAACCGATAAAGCTTGCCACAAACAGGTTCGCCGGGTCGTTATAGATTTCTTTCGGCGTGCCGAATTGTTGGATGATGCCGTCCTTCATCACCGCCACCTTGTCGCCCAGGGTCATCGCTTCGATCTGGTCGTGGGTGACATAGACGGTGGTGGTTTTCAGACGCTGGTGCATCAGCTTCATTTCGGTGCGCATCTCGACGCGCAATTTGGCGTCGAGGTTGGACAGCGGTTCGTCGAACAGGTAGATCTTCGGCCGCCGCGCCAGCGCTCGGCCCATGGCCACACGCTGCTGCTGGCCACCGGACAGTTGGCCTGGCTTGCGGTTGAGCAGGTGTTCGATCTGCAGCAGCTTGGCCACGCGTGCGACTTCGGCGTCGATGTCGGCTTGCGGCATCTTGCGGATCTTCAGACCGAACTCGATGTTCTCGCGCACGCTCATGGTCGGGTACAGCGCATAGGACTGGAACACCATGGCGATGTCGCGGTCCTTGGGGCTCATGCCGCTCACGTCTTGATCACCGATCATGATCGCGCCGCCGGTGATGGTCTCAAGGCCGGCGATGCAGTTCATCAGCGTGGACTTGCCGCACCCCGAAGGGCCGACCAGGATCAGGAATTCGCCTTCCTTGATCGACAGTTCGATGTTCTTCAAGGTGTCGGGCAGGCCGGCGCCGTAGGTTTTGTTTACATTGCGAAGTTCAAGCGTAGCCATGATTACCCCTTGACCGCGCCGGCCGTGAGGCCGCGCACGAAATACTTGCCTGCGATCACATAGACCAGCAGGGTCGGCAGCCCGGCGATCATCGCCGCCGCCATATCCACGTTATATTCCTTGGCCCCGGTGCTGGTGTTGACCAGGTTGTTCAGCGCCACCGTGATGGGCTGGGAGTCGCCACTGGAGAACACCACGCCGAACAGGAAGTCGTTCCAGATCTGCGTGAACTGCCAGATCAGGCAGACCATGATGATCGGCGTCGACATCGGCAGAATGATCTGCCGGAAGATGGTGAAGAAACCCGCACCGTCCAGGCGTGCCGCCTTGATCAGCGCATCCGGGATGCTTACGTAGTAGTTACGGAAGAACAGCGTGGTGAACGCCAGGCCGTAGACCACGTGGATAAACACCAGGCCGGTGGTTGTGCTCGCCAGACCCATTTTGCCGAGGGTGAACGACGCGGGCAGCAGCACGGTCTGGAACGGCAGGAAGCAGCCGAACAGCAACAATCCAAAGAACAGTTGCGAACCTCGGAAGCGCCAGAACGACAGCACATACCCATTCAAGGCCCCGATGGCGGTGGAAATCAGCACGGCTGGAACGGTGATCTTGATCGAGTTCCAGAAGTAGCCATCCACAGTGGCCCAGGCCTTGACCCAGCCGATGCCACTGACCACGGTCGGCCAGCTCAGCAGGTTGCCGCTGCTGATGTCTTCGGGAGTCTTGAAGCTGGTGAGCAGCATCACCACCAGCGGCACCAGGTACAGCAGCACGGCGAGGATCAGCACCGCATAGATCGCGATACGACTCAGGCTGATGGCAGGTTTGGAGGCGAGACTAGTCATTACGTTTGGTCCTCAGCTCGGAGTAGAGGTACGGCACGATGATCGCGAGGATCGCACCGAGCATCAGGATTGCACTGGCCGAGCCCATGCCCATCTGGCCACGGCTGAAGGTGAACGAGTACATGAACATCGCCGGCAGATCGGACGAATAGCCCGGGCCACCCGCGGTCATCGCCGCCACCAGGTCGAAGCTCTTGATCGCAATGTGCGCCAGGATCATCACCGCACTGAAGAACACCGGACGCAGGCTTGGTAGCACCACGCTCCAATAAATGCGTGGCAGGCTGGCGCCGTCGATCTGGGCGGCGCGAATGATCGATTGATCAACCCCACGCAGGCCAGCCAGGAACATCGCCATGATAAAGCCCGAGGCTTGCCACACAGCGGCGATCACCAGGCAGTAGACCACGCGGTCGGGGTCGATCAGCCAGTCGAGACGGAAGCCTTCCCAGCCCCAATCCCGCAGAAGTTTGTCCAGGCCCATGCCCGGATTGAGCAGCCATTTCCAGGCGGTACCGGTGACAATCATCGAGAGCGCCATCGGGTACAGGTAAATGGTGCGGATAAAGCCTTCGCGGCGGATTTTCTGGTCGAGGAAAATCGCCAGCGTCACGCCGATCACCAGGGTGATGCCAATGAACATGCCGCCGAACAGCGCCAGGTTTTTGCTCGCCACCCACCAACGGTCGTTGTCGAACAACCGCTCATACTGAGCCAGGCCCGCCCACTTGTAGCTGGGCAGGAACGTGGAAGTGGTGAACGACAGCACGAACGTCCACAGGATGTAGCCGTAAAAGCCCACCAGCACGATGAACATGCTCGGCGCCAGCACCAGTTTGGGTAGCCAGCGTTGCAGCACATCGAACGGCGAGGCCTTGCTGAACACAGCAACAGAACTCATGGGAAAATCCACTACAGGGAAAAAGGACTACAAGGTGAGTCTCTTGTCGAACGCGGTTTGTGTGGGAGCTGGCTTGTCGATTCGTCGCACCGCTGCGATGGCATCACCTCGGTGTAACCGGTACACCGAGTTGCTTGCATCGCGGGCAAGCCCGGCTCCCACAAAAATCCGCTACCAAGTGTTACTTGGCCGACTTGATCGCAGCACCCAGCTTCTTGGCGGTGTCGGCCGGGTCGGCTTTCGGGTCGTTGATGTAGTTGGTCACTACGTCAAAGAACGCACCTTGCACCGCCAGGGTAGTGGCCATGTTGTGCGCCATGCTTGGCTGCAGGCCGCCGGTCTTGGCGTCGGTCAGGAAGTCCTTGGCGGCGGTCTGGGCGCAGGAGTCGAAGCCGTAGGAATCCATCTTGGTCAGCATGTCGTTACGCACAGGGATCGAGCCCTTGTTGATGCTGAACACTTTCTGGAAGTTTTCACCCAGCACGACTTTGGCAATGTCCTGCTGACCTGCGGCAGTGCCTTTGTCTTTCTGCTTGAACACCGCCAGGGAGTCGATGTTGTAGGTGAAGGCTTTGTCGGTGCCAGGGAACGCTACGCACTCGTAGTCCTTGCCAGCGACTTTCTTGGCGGCAGTCCACTCGGACTTGGCCCAGTCACCCATGATCTGCATACCGGCCTTGCCGTTGATGACCTTGCCGGCTTCGAGGTTCCAGTCCTGGCCTTTGCCGTCCACGTCCATGTAGGTCGCGACTTTCTTCAGCTCAGTGAGGGACTTGACCATTTGCGGACCGGTCAGGGCGTCGTTATCCAGGTCGACCAGGGCTTTCTTGTAACCATCAGCCCCCATGACCGAGAGCACTACCGCTTCGAAAACGGTGCTGTCCTGCCAAGGCTGGCCGCCGTGGGCAAGCGCAATGAAGCCTGCAGCTTTGAGCTTGTCGCCGGCTGCGTAGAATTCTTCGAGGGTGGTCGGGTTCTTGGTGATACCGGCTTTCTTGAAGACTTCCGGGTTGATCCACAGCCAGTTCACACGGTGGATATTCACCGGTACGGCCACGTAGTCACCGTCGTACTTCACGGTATCGGAGACTTTCTTGTCGAGCAGGGAATCCCACTTTTCTTCTTTGGCGACGTCTTTGAGCACGTCGGTGTCGAGCAGGCCAGTGGACGCCCATTCCTGGATGTCGGGGCCTTTGATCTGGGCTACGCCCGGTGGGTTGCCGGCAACCGCACGGCTTTTCAGCACGGTCATGGCGGTGGCGCCACCGCCACCTGCAACGGCACCGTCTTTCCAGGTGAAGCCGTCTTTCTCAACTTGGGCCTTCAGGACATCCACAGCTGCTTTTTCACCACCGGAAGTCCACCAATGCACCACTTCCACCGTACCTTTGGAGTCGGCGGCAAATGCACTGAGGGGAAACAACGAGGCAATGGAAATAGCAACGGCGAGGCGATTAATCGCGTTCATCTGAGTACCTTTTCTTGTTGTTATGCATGCAAGTCTAGAGCTTGCGCTGCACGGAGTTTAAACAGGGATTTTCCAGGCGCAGGTAACAAAGGGACGCACAAATGTCACCACTTGGTGACATAACGTCCGCTGCCCAATGCACTGGCCAGGCTGGGTGCCAAGGGTAACGCAGGCAGCACCACAGCTTGCCAGGCATGGTACAGATCAGGTTTGCCGCCCCAGATTTTGCTGCTGGGTTGGTTGTGCGGGCTGAGTTCGTGGTGCCAACTGCCATGGAGCCGATCGATGAAGTGGGTTTCACAAAACTCCCAGATGCGTCGATACCAGATCTCGTAATGCAGTTCACCCGTACGTTTGAGCAGTGCCTGAGCAGCGGCGCTGGCTTCTGCGTGGGTCCAGTGCAAGCGCTCGCGTACAACCGGGCGCCGACTCCAATCCAAGGTGTAGACAATGCCCGGTGCACCATCCACGGCCCAGGCATATTCACAGGCGCTGGCAAACAGCCCTTTGGCGTCGTCAACCAACCAAGCCGGCGTATCCAGCCCGGCCTGCAGGCGCGCTGCTTCCAGGTGCAGTAGCAGCCGCGCCCATTCGAAACCGTGCCCAGGGGTGATGCCGTAGGGGCGAAACCCATCAGCGGGGTTATCTTCGTTGTAGCCCAGTAGAGGTTTCCACTGCGCGTCAAAGTGCTCGATCACCATGAACTGGTTGCTGGCGGCGTGGGTGTGGATCACCCGCTCGACGATGCGCAGCGCACGGTCCAGCCAACGGCTGTCAGCGGTGACATCGGCCAGGGCCAGGAAAGCCTCGGTGGCGTGCATGTTGCTGTTGGCGCCGCGATAGCCTTCGACACCACTCCAGTCCCGGGCGAAAGATTCAAGCATGACGCCCTCCTCCTCGCTCCAGAAGAACTGGTCGATGATATGAATGGCGTCGTTCAACAAGGTTTGCGCACCCGGCGCGCCAGCCACCACCGCAGAGCTGGCGGCCAGGGCCACGAATGCATGCAGGTACGCCGCTTTGCCGGTGTTGCCATCCAGGGCTTGAGCCGCGGCGAACCACCCACCCTGCTCACTGTCGTGCAGCGGGCCGCTGAGAGCCGTCACGCCATGCGCCACCAGCTCGGCATAACCTGGCAGCCCCATGGCATGGGCCATGGCGAAGCTGTGGGTCATACGGGCGGTGTTCATGGTTTCGGCGCGGGCATCGGCGGGCAACTGGCCTTTATCGTCGAGGTTGCCGAACCCGTCCGGCAGGCGCGATGCCTTGGCGAACGCCAACAGGCGCTGGCCTTCAGCGGCGAGCCAGGCGTGGTGGGCAGGTGCGTTCAGCCAACTGCTGGCAGGCAGTGGATGGGTGGTCATGGGTGGCCCTTATTGTTTTTTTGGGATGACCGGAGTCTAAACAAGGGCGCGGCAAGGGCAAGTAACGAAGGAGAGAAGAAATGTCACTATCCGGTGACAATCAATCTCCAAGTGAAAATCCGAAATGTGGGAGGGGGCTTGCCCCCTCCCACATTTAGATCTCATTCAAAGACCATAACTTCGTTCATTGACCCAGCGGTGTGGCCGCAGCAGGCGCATTGAGGCGCTGGTTCAGATTCTGCACCTGGCTCTGCAAGGTGGTGATATTGCGCGTGGTCTGGATGCGGAACACATCAAACTCCTTGTTGGTCGGCGCATCGACGTTGGCAGGCTGGTTTTCCTGGGCACTCTTGAGTACCAGCAAATCCTGCTCAAGACGGGCGATGGCGGCGCCTGGATTGCCCTGCTTCTTCAAGGCTGCCACATCAGTGGACAAGTCCTTGATCTCACCTTGGGCCGCCTTGAGGCTGGCGACAGCGTCGGTCAGGGCCTGCACCTGGCCTTGCAGCTTGGCATTGGCAGCCGTCAGTTCGGTGGTACTGGCGCTCATCTGGGCCAGGCGACTGTCCAGCTCGGTGGCTTGGCCGGCGACGCCCAACTGTTGCTTGCCCTGCTCCTGCAACTGGGCTTGCAACTGCTTGATCTGCAATTTCAGCGCCTCGCTGCCGTTGTTCACGCTGGCTTCGCTGGCCACGACCTTGCCGGAAATATCCTGCAGGCGCCCCGCCGCTTCCTCGCTGATGCGGGCGAAGCTTTCCTGGGTGGCGACCAGTTGCTGGCCCATCAGGGAAATCTGCTGGAAGCTCCACCAGGCCAGGCCGGCGAAAGCAATCAGCAATGCGCCTACCAACGCCCACAACGGGCCGGTGCTGGCACTTTTAACGTTGACCACTGGTGTGGTTCGCGAGCGCACCGAAGTGGCGGCAGTCGGCACGAAATCATCGTCGTCCCCGAGGTCTGCCCGCAGGCTGGGCACGTTGTCGAAGTCGTCTTTCGCATCGTTACGCATGAATCTACCTTGAATCAATGAGGTGGCTGCTCAGAGGCCGAGCGGCGCAAGTATAAACCGTGCTCCAGACGCATAGGTCGACACGGTCCGGCGAATTCGGTTCCCGATGTGTTGCTGGTTATGAGCTTACTTGAGGCCCGGATCCTGGGCTTTCCACCAACTGCAGAACTCATCGAGTGCGGCCCACAGGCTGACCTTGGGCTCGTAGTCCAGATAATGCCTGGCACGGCTGATGTCGAGGGTGAAATCTTTGTTCATCACCTGCATGCCCAAACGCGATAACGAAGGCTCCGGCCGCCCCGGCCACATCGCACAGAACGCCTCATTCAAGGCTGCCACGCTGTAGGACAAACCGTAAGACCGATAACGGGTCACTTGGGGCAGCTCCATTTGCCGCATCACATAATTGACCACATCCCATATAGGCACCGGTGCGCCGTTACTGATGTTGTACGCCTTGCCCAGCGCCGAACCGGGTGCGAGCAGGCTGCTGAGCAGCGCTTCATTGAGGTTGTGCACGCTGGTGAAGTCGACCTTGTTCAGGCCGTCGCCGACAATGGCCAGGCGGTTCTTGCGCTGCATCTTCAACAGCCGCGGGAAGATGCTCATGTCGCCGGCACCGGTGACAAAACGCGGGCGCAGGGCCAGCACTTCAAGACCGAACTCCTGGGCACCGAAGACCTTCTGCTCGGCCAGATATTTGGTGGCGGCATAGGGATGCTTGAAACGCTTGGGCACCTGCTCTTCGGTGATGCCTGAATGGTCGCGGCCGTCGAAGTAGATCGACGGCGACGACAGGTGCACCAGGCGCCCCACGCGCTGCTTGAGGCAGGCTTCGACCACGTTTTCAGTGACCAGCACATTGCCTTGGTGAAAGTCCTGATACTTGCCCCACAACCCGACGGCGCCGGCGCAATGCACCACGGCTTCAACGTCGCGGCACAGGTCACGCACCAGGTCGGCATCATTCAAGTCACCCTGGATAAACTCGGCACCGCGCCGGACCAGGTGTTCGACACCCTCGGCGCGTCGCCCGTTGACCCGCACATCCAGGCCCTGTTCAAGGGCAAAACGCGCAAAGCGCCCGCCGATGAAGCCGCTTGCGCCGGTGACCAGAATTTTCATGTAGTACTCCGTGTTCTTTCGTTTTTCATCGCTGTGGCCTTGACGCCCGCCATCACTTCAACGGCACCAACCAGTGGCCACAAACCTGGGCCAGATGGTCGGTCAACAAGCTCAACAGTTGCCCGCCACTGCGCCAATGATGCCAGTACAGCGGCACATCGATGGGCTTATCTGGCAATAACTCGACCAATACGCCGGTTTCCATCTGGTCGCGCACCTGTAATTCGGGCACCAGGCCCCACCCAAGACCGGCTTCCGTCAGGCGAATAAAACCTTCGGACGACGGGCATAGATGGTGCTCAAAACCTCCGTCCACCCCGAGGGAAGCCAGGTAACGGTGTTGCAGGAAATCATCCGGGCCGAACACCAGCGCCGGCGTGCGCGCCAATTGATCGGCGCGCACGCCCGCCGGAAAATGCCGGGCAATAAACGCCGGGCTGGCCAGCGCCCGATAACGCATGGCGCCCAGTAACAGACTGCGAGCACCAGCCACCGGACGCTCGCTGGCACAAATACAGGCCGCGACCTCACCGGCGCGCATACGTTTGAGGCCCACGGTCTGGTCTTCGACCACCAGGTCCAGCAGCAAGTGCTGTTCGGCGCAGAAGTCGCTGATGGCCTCGGCCCACCAGGTGGCCAGGCTGTCGGCATTCAGGGCGATGCGCAAGCGCTCGGGCATACCCTCCTCGTCCAGCGCCGGCACCTGGCTTTGCAGGTCACGCTCCAGCAAACGCACCTGCTGCACATGGTTGAGCAGGCGTCGGCCGATGTCGGTCGGGGTTGGAGGCGAGGCCCGTACCAGCACCGGTTGCCCGATACGTGCCTCCAGCAGCTTGATGCGCTGGGAGATCGCCGACTGCGACAGCCCCAGCACCTGCGCACCACGCTCGAAGCCGGCTTGTTCCACCACCGCCGCGAGGGCAGAAAGCAATTTATAGTCGAACATCAGTTTTCCTAATGAGCGATCAGCAATATTGGTTTTTCTTATACAGGCCCGACCCGCACCATAGCCAGCATCGTTTAAGCATCAACAAGGATTCCTCAGTATGTGGCAGAGCTATATGAATGGCTTGCTGGTGGCCCTCGGGCTGATCATGGCAATCGGCACCCAGAACGCGTTCGTCCTCGCGCAAAGCCTGCGCCGCGAGCATCACTTGCCCGTCGCGGCCTTGTGCGTGATCTGCGATGCGCTGCTGGTGGCCGCCGGGGTGTTCGGCCTGGCCACCGTGCTGGCACAAAGCCCGATACTGCTTGCGGTGGCACGCTGGGGCGGCGCGGCGTTTCTGCTGTGGTATGGCGCATGTGCGCTGCGCCGGGCCTGTTCGAAACAAAGCCTGGATCAGGATGCCAGTCTCAAGACCCGCTCATTGCGCGCGGTCCTGTTGAGCGCGCTGGCGGTGACCCTGCTCAACCCCCATGTGTACCTGGACACCGTGCTGCTGATCGGTTCCCTGGGCGCGCAACAAACCGAACCGGGGGCCTACGTGGCCGGTGCAGCCAGCGCTTCGTTCCTTTGGTTCACCACCCTGGCACTCGGCGCGGCGTGGCTGGCACCCTGGCTGGCACGCCCGGCCACCTGGCGCCTGCTGGACTTGCTGGTGGCGGTGATGATGTTCTCGGTGGCCTACCAATTGATCAGCGCCTGACCAATAGTTGAAAACGCGCTGGAACCTCTATCCCACACAGTTGTTGCGTGGTTATGCCGCACCCCCGGTGCTATGATCGGACCCCTGCGCCGCAAAGAGTACAAACTCCCCGGCGCATGTTTGGCCGCCCGTGATCGGCCTTGCGCTCACCGCAACTGACCTGATTAGGAGAATCATCATGGCTTTCGAATTGCCGCCGCTGCCCTACGCACACGATGCCCTGCAGCCGCACATCTCCAAGGAAACCTTGGAATACCACCACGACAAGCACCACAACACCTATGTCGTGAACCTGAACAACCTGGTGCCTGGCACCGAGTTCGAAGGCAAGACCCTGGAAGAAATCGTCAAGTCTTCCTCGGGCGGCATCTTCAACAACGCCGCTCAGGTCTGGAACCACACCTTCTACTGGAACTGCCTGGCGCCAAACGCCGGCGGCCAACCAACCGGCGCACTGGCTGAAGCCATCAACGCTGCGTTCGGTTCGTTCGACAAGTTCAAGGAAGAGTTCACCAAAACGTCCGTCGGCACCTTCGGTTCCGGTTGGGGCTGGCTGGTGAAAAAGGCTGACGGTTCCCTGGCCCTGGCCAGCACCATCGGTGCCGGCAACCCGCTGACCAGCGGCGACACCCCGCTGCTGACCTGCGACGTATGGGAACACGCCTACTACATCGACTACCGCAACGTGCGTCCAAAGTATGTGGAAGCGTTCTGGAACCTGGTCAACTGGAAGTTCGTGGCTGAGCAGTTCGAAGGCAAGACCTTCACTGCCTAAGCAGCGCGTTCAGTAAAGAGAGCCCGGCGATTGCCGGGCTTTTTTGTGCGCGCCAGGCAGACCGCCCAGAAATAGCGGAACTCAACAGTAACAATTCACCACACAAACGCCAGGAGGAATAAACCTCCTGGTTCTAATTCAATGTGGAGAATAACGATGGATCCTATTTCGATGGCAGCAGGGGTTGCAGGTGCGATCCCAATGGTCGCGGGTGTTGTTGATAAAGGGCTGGATCTGGCAAACGGTGCAATGAATGCCGGAAACAAAGTCCTGGACATGGCAAGCAAAGTCCTGGACATGGCCGGTGAAAGCTCCAAGATCGGTGGGGAAGCGCCAAAGCCCCAGGGTAAAATCGATTTTTCTTAAATCGTCACCCACTCGAAGGCGGACCTCCTCCGCCTTCTCCGCTGCAGGGCTTTGAGCCCCCTGACCTTTCCTGCGTTTATCCGGCCAAAACCTCAATTAAGCTGCGGCCCCAATGTCCCTTTGACTGCCATCCTCAGATTGCCAATACTCATGGCATATTGACGGCCACCCGCATGAGACAAGGAATGCCCCTTTGAAGCTGGAACTCAAAAACAGCTTGTCGGTGAAGTTGCTACGGGTTGTGCTGCTGTCGGCCTTGATCGTCGGCGTGGCGTTGAGCGTGGCGCAGATCGTTTTTGATGCCTACAAGACACGCCAGGCTGTGGCTGGCGATGCGCAACGCATCCTCGACATGTTTCGCGACCCTTCGACCCAGGCCGTCTACAGCCTGGACCGCGAGATGGGTATGCAGGTGATCGAAGGATTGTTCCAGGACGACGCCGTGCGCATGGCCTCCATCGGTCATCCCAACGAGACCATGCTGGCGGAAAAAAGCCGTGCGTTGCAGCAATCCCCCAGCCGCTGGCTGACCGACCTGATTCTCGGCCAGGAACGCTCCTTTACCACCGCATTGGTCGGCAAAGGCCCCTACAGCGAATATTACGGCGACCTCAGTATCACCCTGGATACCGCCACCTATGGCAGAGGTTTTCTGGTCAGCTCGGTCATCATCTTTATCTCGGGCGTATTGCGCGCCCTGGCCATGGGGCTGGTGCTGTACCTGGTGTATCACTGGATGCTGACCAAACCGCTGTCACGGATTATCCAGCACCTGACCTCGATCAACCCGGACCGCCCCAGCGCACACAAGATCCCTCAGCTCAAGGGCCACGAACGCAACGAACTGGGGCAGTGGATAAACACCGCCAACCAGTTGCTCGAATCCATCGAGCGCAATACCCACCTGCGCCACGAGGCCGAATCCAGCCTGTTGCGCATGGCTCAATATGACTTCCTGACCGGCCTGCCCAACCGCCAGAAGCTGCAGGAACAGCTGGACAAGATCCTCACTGACGCCGGCCGCAGGCAGCGCCGGGTGGCGGTGTTGTGCGTTGGGCTGGATGATTTCAAGAGCGTCAACGAACAATTCACCTACCAGGCCGGCGACAAACTGCTACTGGCCCTGGCCGATCGCCTGCGCGCCCACAGCGGACGCCTCGGCACGCTTGCCCGCTTGGGCGGCGACCAGTTCGCCCTGGTGCAGGCCGATATCGACCAGCCCTACGAAGCCGCCGAACTGGCGCAAAGCATTTTGGATGACCTGGAGGCGGAGTTCGCGTTTGAGCATGACCTGATCAGGCTGCGTGCCACCATCGGCATCACGCTGTTCCCGGAAGATGGCGACAGCACCGAGAAGTTGCTGCAAAAAGCCGAGCAGACCATGACCCTGGCCAAGAGCCGCTCGCGCAACCGCTATCAGTTCTATATCGCCAGCGTCGACAGCGAAATGCGCCGGCGCCGCGAATTGGAAAAGGACCTGCGCGATGCGCTGAGCCGCGACCAGTTCCACCTGGTGTACCAGCCGCAAATCAGCTACCGCGACCATCGCGTAGTCGGCGTAGAGGCCCTGTTGCGCTGGCAACACCCGGAACACGGCCTGGTACCGCCGGATCTGTTTATTCCGCTGGCGGAACAGAACGGCACCATCATCCCGATCGGCGAATGGGTGCTGGACCAGGCGTGCCGGCAACTGCGCGAATGGCACGATCAGGGCTTCACCACGCTGCGCATCGCCGTCAACCTGTCCACCGTGCAACTGCACCACACCGAGTTGCCGCGGGTGGTCAACAACCTGATGCAGATCTATCGCTTGCCGCCCCGCAGCCTGGAACTGGAAGTGACCGAGACCGGCCTGATGGAAGATATCAGCACCGCCGCCCAGCACCTGCTGAGCCTGCGTCGCTCCGGGGCGCTGATCGCCATTGATGACTTCGGCACCGGTTATTCATCCCTGAGCTACCTGAAAAGCTTGCCGCTGGACAAGATCAAGATCGACAAAAGCTTCGTCCAGGACCTGCAGGATGATGACGATGACGCAACGATCGTGCGCGCCATCATCCAACTGGGCAAAAGCCTGGGTATGCAGGTGATTGCCGAAGGCGTGGAGACCGCCGAACAAGAGGCGTACATCATCTCCGAAGGCTGCCATGAGGGTCAGGGTTATCACTACAGCAAACCGCTGCAGGCGCGGGAGCTGGCGGCTTATTTGAAGCAGTCCGAGCGTAATAACGCAGTGAGTCTGTGAATTAACCAACCAATACCAAATATTTCCCGCGTATAAGCCTTTACACAAAATGCAAATCTTTCGCATTATGTCGCAGCTTTTGCGCTCCCCGCGCGCCCTATTCACACTCGAAGCAGGATGTTCGCCATGATTCGTATGCCCCTGGCCACCGCCAGTCTGCTGGCCATTGCCATTTCTCTCGCCGGTTGTGGCGAAGGTAAAGACAAGGCCGCCGCGCCTCAAGCACCCGCCGCCGCCAGCACAACCGCACCGGCTGCCGGCCAGGTCGACGAAGCAGCCGCCAAGGCGGTTGTCGCGCACTACGCAGACATGGTGTTTGCGGTATACAGCGATGCCGAATCCACCGCGAAAACCCTGCAGACTGCGGTCGACACCTTCCTCGCCAACCCGAACGACGAAACCCTGAAAGCGGCCCGTACCGCCTGGATCGCCGCGCGCGTCCCGTACCTGCAAAGTGAAGTGTTCCGCTTCGGCAACACCATCATCGACGACTGGGAAGGCCAAGTGAACGCCTGGCCCCTGGACGAAGGCTTGATCGACTACGTCGACAAGTCCTACGAGCACGCCCTGGGTAACCCGGGCGCCAACGCCAACATCATTGCCAACAGCGAGATCCAGGTCGGCGAAGACAAGATCGACGTCAAGGAAATCACCCCGGAAAAACTCGCCAGCCTCAATGAGCTGGGCGGTTCCGAGGCGAACGTTGCCACCGGCTACCACGCCATCGAATTCCTGCTCTGGGGCCAGGACCTCAACGGCACCGGCCCAGGCGCGGGCAACCGTCCGGCCTCGGACTACCTGACGGGTGACGGTGCCACCGGCGGTCACAATGAGCGCCGCCGCACTTACCTGCGCGCAGTGACTCAACTGCTGGTCAGCGACCTGGAAGAAATGGTCGGCAACTGGAAACCCAACGTCGAAGACAACTACCGCGCCACCCTGGAGTCGGATCCGGCTACCGACGGCCTGCGTAAAATGCTGTTCGGCATGGGCAGCCTGTCGTTGGGCGAGCTGGCCGGCGAGCGCATGAAGGTGTCCCTGGAAGCCAATTCGCCGGAAGACGAACATGACTGCTTCAGCGATAACACCCACAATTCGCAGTTCTACGACGCCAAGGGCATCCGCAACGTTTATCTGGGTGAATACACCCGCGTTGACGGCACCAAGCTGACCGGCGCCAGCCTGTCGTCCCTGGTGGCCAAGGCCGATCCGGCTGCCGATGCCGCTCTCAAGGCGGACCTGGCGGCAACCGAAGCGAAGATCCAGGTCATGGTCGACCGCGCCAACGCCGGCGAGCACTACGACCAGTTGATCGCCGCAGGCAACGACAAGGGCAACCAGATCGTACGCGACGCGATTGCCGCCCTGGTCAAGCAGACCGGTTCGATCGAGGCCGCTGCCGGCAAGCTGGGCATCAGTGACCTGAACCCGGACAGCGCTGATCACGAGTTCTGATCCCGCGTGGGAGGGGCGGTCGCACCGCCCCTCCCACATTTTGCTGCGTATAACCTGAAGCACTCTGGTTTACATGCCCTGTACCGTCGGTAGAATGGCGCCTCTGCCCAATCACCCGAGCGAACTTCATGGCGTTGCCGACCCTACGCATCATCGGTTTCATCATCGGCATCTTCCTGATCACCCTTGCCGTCGCCATGGTCATCCCGATGGCCACCCTGGTGATCTTCGAACGCACCAGCGACCTGCCCTCATTCCTGTGGGCCAGCCTGATCACCTTTATCGCCGGGTTGGCGCTGGTCATCCCCGGTCGCCCGGAGCATGTGCACTTGCGCCCCCGGGACATGTACCTGCTGACGGTCAGCAGTTGGGTGGTGGTGTGCATCTTCGCCGCCCTGCCCTTTTTGCTGACCCAGCACATCAGCTACACCGACTCGTTCTTTGAAAGCATGTCCGGCATCACCGCCACCGGCTCCACCGTGCTGAGCGGCCTGGACAGCATGTCACCGGGCATCCTGATGTGGCGCTCGTTGCTGCACTGGCTCGGGGGTATCGGCTTTATCGGCATGGCGGTAGCGATCCTGCCACTGCTGCGTATTGGTGGTATGCGCCTGTTCCAGACCGAATCCTCGGACCGCTCGGAAAAGGTCATGCCCCGCTCGCACATGGTGGCGCGGCTGATCGTGGCGGCGTATGTGGGCATCACTATCTTCGGCAGCCTGGCCTTCTGGTGGGCCGGGATGGGCGTATTCGATGCGATCAACCACGCGATGTCGGCAATTTCCACGGGTGGGTTTTCGACCTCGGATGAGTCCCTCGCGCACTGGAAACAACCTGCGGTGCACTGGGTCGCGGTGGTGGTGATGATCCTCGGCAGCTTGCCGTTTGCCCTGTATGTGGCGACGTTGCGCGGCAACCGACGGGCGCTGATCAAGGACCAGCAGGTGCAAGGCTTGCTCGGCCTGTTAATCGTGACCTGGCTGGTACTCGGCACCTGGTATTGGTGGACCACCAACCTGCATTGGCTCGATGCCTTGCGCCATGTGGCGCTGAACGTAACGTCAGTGGTGACGACTACCGGCTTTGCGCTGGGGGACTACAGCCTGTGGGGCAACTTCTCACTGATGCTGTTCTTCTACCTGGGCTTTATCGGCGGCTGCTCGGGCTCCACCGCAGGCGGCATCAAGATCTTCCGTTTCCAGGTCGCCTATATCCTGCTCAAGGCCAACTTGAACCAACTGATCCACCCCAGAGCGGTGATCAAACAGAAGTACAACGGCCATCGCCTGGATGAAGAAATCGTGCGGTCGATTCTGACCTTTTCGTTTTTCTTCGCGATCACCATCTGCGTTATCGCCCTGGCCTTGTCACTGCTGGGCGTGGACTGGATGACCGCGCTGACCGGTGCCGCCAGCACCGTGTCCGGCGTCGGCCCGGGCCTGGGTGAAACCATCGGCCCGGCCGGTAACTTCGCCACCCTGCCGGATGCGGCCAAATGGATTCTGTCGCTGGGCATGCTGCTGGGGAGACTGGAGATCATTACCGTGTTCGTGCTGTGTATTCCGGCATTTTGGCGCCACTGACCGACGACATTTCCTGCAGCCGTGCCCGGTACTCGCCGGGCGTGGCATTGAACCAGCGGCGAAACGCGCGGAAGAAGTTGCTCGGGTCGGCGAACCCCAGCAGGTAGGCAATTTCCAGCAAGGTCATGTTCGGCTGCGCCAGGTATTGCTCGGCCAGCTCGCGGCGGGTGTCATCGAGCAAGGCCTGGAAACTGGTGCCCTCCTCCTGCAAACGTCTTTGCAAGGTACGTTGGGACAGGTGCAGTGTCTGGGCCACCGCTTCGCGCTTGGGCTCCCCCTGGGGCAGCAGGCGGCACAACACCTGTCGCGCGTTGTGGGTGACGCGACTTTCGGAGAAACGCGCCAGGTACTCACCGGCAAAACGATCGTGCAATAGCGCCATGGCCTCGTTGGCCGTGGGCAGCGGCGCATCCATGTCGGCTTGCTCGAAGATCAGCGCGTCATAGGGCGCATTGAATTGCAGCGGCGCATGGAAGGCCTGTTTGTACGGCGCCAGGTCCGCTGGTTGATCGCCCTGCAGCAGCACTTTGCGCGGTTGCAGGGTGCGCCCGGTAAGCCAGCCGCACAGCGCCAACGCGCTGGCCAGCGAGGCTTCGGCGCTTTGCCGGGTCGGCGGCAGATGATCGCCATGCACTGTCAGAATCAACGCATAGCCTTCGGGTAAGAGTCGGAAGCTCAAGTCGGCGCTTTCGGCGATGATGCGCTGGTAGCGCACCAATCGCATAAAGCCTTCAGCCAGGGTGTTGCTGGACATCAGCGCATAACCGGCCACATGGAACGAGGCCGGCCGCACCACCTTGCCCATGTTCAAGCCAATCGCCGGGTTGCCTGACACCTCCACCGCCCGCTGCCACAGGCGGGTCATGGAATCCTGGGGAAAACGCGCGTCCGGGTCACTGAGGGCGGCATAGTCCAGGCCCAGTTGCTTGAACAACGCACGGCAATCCAGGCCGTCCATTTCCAACGCCTTGACTATCCCCATCGCCCAGCTTGCAGAAGTTGTTCGTTCGCTCATGGCGTCTTCTTATTGAAAGCAGGCTCAAACGGCAGCCAGGAAGCCAAGGATACTAAAGTGGCATCTATTGTCACTGGCTGATACCAGTGATCACTCTAGACTCAAATAAGCTCCCCGCCGAACACCTGTTGGGCGGCACAACAACCAGAGGGCCGGGCACCGTGGAAAACACCAGGAAATTCAACAGCTTTGCCGAGTTTTACCCGTACTACCTGAGCGAACATGGCAATAGCACCTGCCGGCGCTTGCACTTCATCGGCACCACCCTGGTGATCGGCATCCTCGCATACGCCATCGGCCGGGGGTCACTGCTCCTGTTGCTGGCCCTGCCAATCGCAGGCTACACCTTTGCCTGGATAGGCCACTTCTTTTTCGAAAAGAACCGCCCGGCGACCTTTCAGCACCCGTTCTATAGCTTGCTGGGGGATTTCGTGATGTACCGCGACATGATCCTGGGCAAGGTACCGTTCTAGGGTGTGACCTCATGTCACTTGCGTCGCAAGCATGAAAAATTATGCATCCGCCGAGATAAAAGTCTTTTTGTCATTTACGGTGCTGTATCCTGCCAAGGCTTTTTGAGAGCGCGCAATCACCTGCGATTGAAAACAGACCTTGCGAGGAGCGACGACGATGCACGAGATACCTAATCTCCCCTTCCCAAGCCTGCACCCAACCGAGCAGCCAACACCGCAGCAGGCCAGCAACAAGCAGCCTGCGACCAAAGAAGCAAAACCAGTCGACAGCAAACGCCAAGACTGACGCCGTACCAGACCGTGTGGAAAGCGCACCTTTGAGCGCTTTCCACACTGCCTGAATCATTCGAGACGCTCATCATGACCACAACCCTTCCCGATACGCCGGACGCCGCCGTGCTCGACGCTGCCTTGCAGATGGTCGAAGTCTGGAACCGCCTCAGTGCCGACAAGCAAGCGGCACTGCTCAAGCGCTTCGGCACCCAGGAAAACGCCCTGGCAGCCCTGGTGACGACTCAATTGCTGGCTCCCGCCCACGCCTGATGCATCTTTGCTCCGAGGTTTTACATTTTTGCCGCCCTGCCCGGCCTGCGCGCCGGTATCATTAGCAGCCTATCTTTACCTGCTGCGACAGTGGACCTCTCCCATGCCAGATACCCAGCGACCCATGGCCGTCACGCTGCAAGTCGTTTCCATCGTGCTGTTTACCTTTATCGGCTACCTGAATATCGGCATCCCCCTGGCTGTATTGCCGGGCTACGTGCATAGCCAATTGGGCTATGGCGCCGTGATCGCCGGGCTGGTCATCAGCGTGCAATACCTGGCGACCCTGTTGAGCCGCCCCTATGCCGGCAAGATTATCGACAACCTGGGCAGCAAGCGCGCCGTGCTGATTGGCCTGGTGGGCTGCGGTTCAAGTGGCGTGTTCATGTTGCTGGCGGCGTGGTTCTCCAGCCTGCCGGCAGTGAGCCTGGGCAGCCTGTTGATCGGTCGACTGGTGCTGGGCAGCGCCGAAAGCCTGGTGGGGTCCGGCGCAATCGGCTGGGGCATCGGCCGCGTCGGCGCGGCGAACACCGCCAAAGTCATCTCCTGGAACGGTATTGCCAGCTACGGCGCGCTGGCGGTCGGCGCACCACTGGGGGTGCTGTTGGTCAGTCGTTTCGGGCTGTGGAGCATGGGCGTGAGCATCATTCTGCTCGCCGTGCTGGGCGTGTTGTTGGCCTGGAAAAAACAAGCCGCGCCGATTGTGCCCGGCGTACGTCTGCCGTTCATGAATGTGCTGGGCCGCGTGTTGCCACACGGTTGCGCGCTGGCGCTGGGCTCCATCGGCTTTGGCACCATCGCCACCTTTATCACCCTGTATTACACCACCCAGCACTGGGATAACGCGGTGTGGGCCTTGAGCCTGTTCGGCGCCAGTTTTATCGGCGCACGCTTGCTGTTTGGCAATTTGATCAACCGTATTGGCGGCTTTCGTGTCGCGATTGCTTGCCTGTCGGTAGAAGTCCTCGGCCTGCTGTTGCTGTGGCTGGCGCCGGATGCCCAACTGGCGCTGGCTGGCGCGGCGTTGAGCGGCTTCGGCTTTTCCCTGGTATTTCCGGCGCTGGGCGTGGAGGCGGTCAACCTGGTGCCCGCCTCCAGCCGTGGCTCGGCGGTAGGCGCCTATTCGCTGTTTATCGACTTGTCCCTGGGCATCACCGGGCCACTGGCGGGCGCCGTGGCAGCAGGTTTCGGCTTTGCATCGATCTTCCTGTTCGCCGCCCTCGCCGCCGCCGCCGGTTTGCTGCTGAGTCTGTACCTGTACCGCCAGGCACCCAAGGCCCGGGAAACGCGCGACGCCTAGAAGTCGACCTTGCCTCGCCCGGCCTTGATGCTGCCGCGCTTGGTCTTGGACTCCAGGCGGCGCTTCTTGGACCCCAGGGTGGGCTTGGTCGGACGGCGCTTTTTCTCGACCTTGGTGGCGCTCTGGATCAACTCCACCAGGCGCTCCAACGCATCGGCACGATTCTGCTCCTGGGTACGGTATTGCTGGGCCTTGAGCACCAGCACACCTTCGCTGGTAATACGGCTGTCGCGCAGCGCCAGCAGGCGCTCCTTGTAGAACTCCGGCAAGGACGAGGCTGGAATGTCAAAACGCAGGTGCACTGCGCTCGACACCTTGTTGACGTTCTGACCACCGGCGCCCTGGGCGCGGATCGCGGTCAGCTCGATCTCGGCATCGGGCAACTGTACGTTGTTGGAAATCACCAGCATGAGTAACACGGTCCTCCGGAAGAAGCCCTAGGATACGCGAATGCACCTTGGCCATCCCCTCAAACAACAAACCCGGCACAAGGCCGGGTCTGCTTAACAACATTGACGCTTACTTCACCGCAGGGACCGCCATATCCATGGACTGCTGCGCCCGCTTGTTCTTGACCCAGTAACACACGCCCATGAACGCCACCCACACCGGGATCGCGTACACCGAGCGGTCAATGCCCGGAATCATCAACATGGTGCCCAGGATAAACACCACGAACGCCACGCAGATAATGTTGCCATACGGATACCACAGCGCCTTGAACAGCGGCACCTGGCCGGTGCGGTTCATGTGCTGGCGGAACTTGAAGTGCGAGAAGCTGATCATCGCCCAGTTGATCACCAGCGTGGCCACCACCAGCGACATCAGCAGTTCCAGCGCGTTATGGGGCATCAGGTAGTTCATCAGCACCGCCACCAGGGTGATCGCTGCCGAGGCCAGGATCGAGCGCACCGGCACGCCACGCTTGTCGATCTTCGCCAGGGCCTTGGGCGCGTCGCCCTGCTCGGCCATGCCCAGCAACATACGGCTATTGCAGTAGGTGCCGCTGTTGTACACCGACAGCGCCGCCGTCAGCACCACGAAGTTGAGGATATGCGCGGCGGTATTGCTGCCCAGCATCGAGAACACCTGCACGAACGGGCTGCCACTGTAGGCATCGCCGGAGGCGTTGAGGGTCGCCAGCAGGCTGTCCCACGGCGTCAGCGACAACAGCACCACCAGAGCGCCGATGTAGAAAATCAGGATACGGTAGATCACCTGATTGATCGCCTTGGGGATCACGGTGCGTGGTTGATCGGCTTCGGCAGCGGTAAAACCGAGCATTTCCAGGCCGCCGAACGAGAACATGATGATCGCCATGGCCATCACCAACCCGCCAACACCATGGGGGAAAAACCCGCCGTGGTCCCACAGGTTGCTCACCGAGGCTTGCGGGCCGCCGCTGCCACTGACCAGCAGATAGCTGCCCAGGGCAATCATGCCAACGATTGCCACCACCTTGATGATGGCAAACCAGAACTCGGCTTCACCGAAGACCTTGACGTTGGCCAGGTTGATCACGTTGATCAGCACGAAAAAGGCCGCCGCAGACACCCAGGTCGGGATCTCCGGCCACCAGTAGTGCACGTATTTGCCGACAGCGGTCAGCTCCGACATACCCACCAGAATGTAAAGAATCCAGCAGTTCCAGCCCGACAGAAAGCCGGCGAAACCGCCCCAGTATTTGTGGGCAAAATGGCTGAACGAACCGGCTACCGGCTCCTCGACGATCATCTCGCCGAGCTGGCGCATGATCATGAAGGCGATAAAGCCGCAGATGGCATAGCCCAGGATCATCGACGGGCCGGCGGATTTGAGCACCCCGGCCGAGCCCAGGAACAGGCCGGTGCCGATGGCGCCACCGAGGGCGATCAACTGGATATGCCGATTTTTCAGGCCGCGTTTCAGCTCGCCTGAAGAGGAATGGGTTCCACTCATGAAAGGGTCTCACGCAAGGTTTGAGGATATGAATGCAGGTTGCTGCCTTGAATTACCGACTCAAGCAGCGCCGCTCAAACCCCGGCGCAGGCACCAGGAGTACAGCGTCTTTCTAACGGTCATGCGTCACCTGTTTGTTTTTATCTGTGACGAAATCGAACCCGTCCGGCTCGTGGCCAGGCGGAATGATCAGGGGGATCGAACCCTGAGGTCTTGGCCTTTTGCGTGGGTACGCAAGGGGAGTCACAGTAAAACGCGGCGCATTGTACACCGCTCGACAGCTTCGGCACGCCCCAACAGAGTGCACGCGACAAACTGTCAGCTAATCCTTACAGCTACAGGTCGCCCAAGACTCTCGGGGCAAATGCGTAAACTTATCGTTACGATGCGGAAATGCTGCGTTACAGCCAGGTTTTACGGACAGCCAACGGAAAATTGTCAGTGTGAATTTTCTGAATAAACGGTTCAGCCAATTAGCTGTTTTTTCTGAATAAAAAATAGCTCGCCAAAAACAGAAGAAAAAATCCAAATGAAACCGTGTCAATAAATTTTTTGCATTTTGAAACACTCTCTTCTAGGTTCTTTCCACTTGCCCGCGAAGCCCGCGGGCAAGCCGTTCTCAATCAACGTCCTCTAGGAGATACACCATGCAAGCACTGGAAAAAGACCTGGAAACCGAACTGCAACTCGACGATTGGTTTGAAGCGCCGACCCATGAGGCCGCCGTTGAAATGATGCAAGCCGATGCCGTTGTGCCTTTCGGCACCGCGATGTGGCCTTTCTAATACCCGGCAGGCATCCGGCAGGTGCTGTGCACGGCACCTGCCCCCTTACCCAAGGCACAGAAGGACACCCGTCATGGACAAGGCCCGCGCCGTCGAACACTTTCTCTACTATCTTGCTCACCATCCGGCCCTCCAGGGCCTGAGTCGCCCCAACGTGCTGCTGGGCCATACCGAACGCTACGACGCCATCGCCCAGGCAATCACCCACGGCAGCGCCGCCCGCTTCAACTTCCAGTTGCAACGCCTGGACCTGGCTCCCAGCGAAGCCTTGGTGCAAGCCATCGAAGCCTGTGACCTGTACCTGTTTCTCTACGACTCCTCCACCCTGCCCAACCCACGCGCCGAAGGCCCGGACTTTATCCGCGCCCTGCACGGCGTGATGGCCGAGCACTGGAAGAAATCCCTGCTATTCAAGGATTATGGTGATTACTTCTACGACACCTTCAGCGTCGAGCCACAGCGTATTGCCGACCTTAACGCCACGCTGATCCGACGCATGTCCCAGGCCAATGTACTGAGCTTTACCGACAAGCACGGTTCACGTCTTGAAGCGCCGATGAGCAGCATCAAGAAGTGGACCAATATCAACGGCGTCGGCAACCACGACCTGGCCCCCGGCGAAATCGCCACCCACAGTGAAGCCATCAACGGCCAGGTGCGGTTTGTGGGTACCTTCCTCAGCACTATTCCGTTTGCGCGCAAATACGGCGTGCTGCAATCACCGCTGGAATTGTGGATCGAGAACTCGACCATTTGCAGCGTGGCCAGCGACGTGCCGGGGCTGGCGGATGATTTCAACAAGTACCTGAATGCCAACCCGTCCAACCGTCGGGTGGAGGAGCTAGGGATTGGCACCAACGAAGGGGTCAAGGATCTTTATGCGCGCAATGCCGGGTTCGAGGAGCGCCATTGCGGGCTGCACCTGGGCCTGGGCGGCGGGCAGAAAGGCAGTCATCACTTGGATTTGATCTTTGCCAGTGGGGTGTTGGCGCTGGATGACAAGCCGGTGTTTGATGGCTCCTTTGCCTTTTAAAAGATCATCAGACGTGTAGATATCCCTGTGGGAGCCAGGCTTACCCGCGTTAGCGGTGGGTCAGTTAGCACAAAGGTGACTGGCACACCGCTATCGCAGGCAAGCCAGCTCCCACAGTTGATTGCATTTCAAATTCAGATCAAAAAAAACGCCAACCCTAGGGTTGGCGTTTTTATGCAGCGCTTAACGCATCACTGCGGCTTCTTGCGACCAAAACCAGGACGCTGCCCCGAACCTGCCGGTGCGCCACGGCGCTTGCCCGACGGCTCATCAGCTACCAGTTTCGGGCCAGGGCGCTTGTTCGCCGCCGGCTTGGCTGGACGCTTGGTACTGGCATTGTCGGCCGGGCGATCGGCTTCACCACGGTTGCTGCGACCGCCGCTTGGCGCTTCGCCACGAGCAGGGCGCGGCGTGCGTGGCGCACGATCACCTTCCTGGCGGGACGGTGCGGTTGGGCGACGCTCACCTTCGATCTGCGGCTCGCGAGAGATACGACCGCCGGTTGCCGGTGCATTCAGCGCCGGGCGAAGGGTGCGAGCCACGCGCTCGGTACGCGCAACAGGGCGCGACGATTTACGCTGCATACGCTCAAGCTTGTCTTTGCTCTTGGCATTCATCTGCGGCATGGCGACCGGCGTCAGGCCGACTTCGGCGCTGAGGATGTCGACTTCGTACTGGCTCATTTCGCGCCAGCGGCCCATCGGCAGGTCGGAGTTCAGGAACACCGGGCCGAAACGCACGCGCTTGAGGCGGCTGACCACCAGCCCCTGGGATTCCCACAGGCGACGCACTTCACGGTTACGCCCTTCCATCACCACGCAGTGGTACCAGTGGTTGAAACCTTCGCCGCCTGGCGCCTGCTTGATGTCGGTGAACTTGGCCGGGCCGTCTTCCAGCACCACGCCGGCCTTGAGGCGTTCGATCATCTCGTCATCGACTTCACCGCGTACACGCACGGCGTATTCACGGTCCATCTCGTAGGACGGGTGCATCAGGCGGTTGGCCAGTTCGCCGTCAGTGGTGAACATCAGCAAGCCGGTGGTGTTGATGTCCAGACGACCGATGTTGATCCAGCGGCCTTCCTTGGGCTTGGGCATCTTGTCGAACACGGTCGGACGGCCTTCCGGGTCGTCACGGGTGCAGATTTCGCCATCGGGCTTGTTGTACATGATCACGCGGCGCACCGATTCGGCGGCCTCTTCACGCTTGATGACCTTGCCATCAATGGTGATTGCATCGTGCAGGTCGACGCGCTGGCCGAGGGTAGCCTCGACGCCGTTGACCTTGATGCGCTTCTGGGTGATCCAGGCTTCGACGTCGCGGCGCGAGCCCACACCGATACGCGCCAGCACTTTTTGCAGCTTTTCGCCTGCTGGGCCGATTTCCTGGTCTTTCTGGTCTTGGTCATTCATCGTAAGCACCTCCCGGTGGGTCGATTCAGGCGTGGCCTGAGGGGTCTTGAAAGCGGGGCCTTGGCCGAATAGGTCGGCAAGGGGTCGCGAATCATACGCGCATGACGCGTGTTGCGCATCACAGACTAGTCGATAACGCCCAAGTCATTTGCTTTTCCGCCGACCGGTGGCACCCAGCGCCAGCAATCGCAGCTCGGCTTCAGCCAGCACCGTGCGCTTGTCGACTTTGTCGAGCTTCTTCCAGGCACGGATTTCGCGCTTGCTGCGGCCACAGCCGACGCAGATGTCGTCACTGAACTTGCAGATGCTGATGCAGGGGTCTTTGGTGGAACTCATGTTTTCTCCCAGACAATCCAGACCAATGGAGATCCAATGTGGGAGGGGGCTTGCTCCCGATAGCAGTGGATCAGTTGATGCATCTGCTGCCTGACACTGCGCTATCGGGAGCAAGCCCCCTCCCACAGTTTTTATTGCGTCAGTCTTCGAGTTGGCGGCGTTCGTTTTCGATGGCTTCGGCCAGCGCCCGGGCTTCGTCTTCTTCGTCGCTCAGCGGCGGCTGTTCCAGGGCGGCGACGGCGGCCAGCAGTTTTTCCCGGGCATCGGCGACGCCGAGGATGTCTGCTTCGACTTCGGGCTCGGGTTCAACGTTCACCTCGGTCTGCGGCTCGTCGGCAGCATCACGCAAGAGGTCGTCAAAATCAGTCTTGATCCCTTGCTCCATATCATCGAGCTCCAACAACAGCGTATGGAAGCTGGTTTCGTCCTTGGGCTCCTCCGGCTCGGCGCTGGCATCGGCCAGCTCCTGCAGGCTTTGCGGCACCGGCGCATCGTCGAAGTCGAGCACCGGCTCGGCTTCCATTTCGCGCAGTTCAGCCAGGGGCGGCAGGTCGTCGAGGTTCTTCAGATTGAAATGATCGAGAAACACCTTGGTGGTGGCGAACATCGCCGGTTTGCCGGGCACGTCGCGGTAACCCACGATGCGGATCCACTCGCGCTCCAGCAGGGTCTTGACGATATGGCTGTTGACCGCCACACCACGCACGTCCTCGATTTCGCCACGGGTAATCGGCTGGCGATAGGCGATCAGCGCCATGGTTTCCAGCATTGCCCGCGAATAACGCTGCGGCCGCTCTTCCCACAAGCGACCCACCCACGGCGAAAACTTCTCACGGATCTGCAGGCGATAACCCGACGCCACTTCGCGCAACTCAAAGGCACGGCCGTCGCAGGACTTGCGCAGGATCTCCAGCGCCTTCTTGAATACCGGCGGCTCCGGGCGTTCAGCTTCTTCAAAGAGTTCGAACAGGCGCTCCAGGGATTGCGGTTTACCCGAGGCCAGGAGAAAGGCCTCCAGCAAGGGTGCCAGTTCGCGGGGTTCAGTCAGATTCATCGATTCAGCTCGTTATTCGGCTCGCGCCCGCACGTGGATAGCCGCAAAAGGCTCATTCTGCACCAGCTCGACCAAGGATTCCTTGACCAGTTCGAGGATCGCCATAAAGGTCACCACCACACCTAGTCGGCCTTCTTCGGCGGTGAACAGCTCGACAAACGGCACAAACCCACCACCCTTGAGGCGCTCCAGCACATCACTCATGCGCTCGCGGGTAGACAGCGCTTCGCGGCTGACCTGGTGGCTTTCAAACATATCGCCACGGCGCAGCACCTCGGCCATGGACATCAGCAATTCTTCCAGGCTCACGTCCGGCAGCAATTTGCGCGCACGGGCCTCGGGTGCGTCGAGCTTGGGCACCACCACATCACGGCCCACGCGGCTCAGGCCGTCAATGCCTTCGGCGGCGGCCTTGAAGCGTTCGTACTCCTGCAAGCGGCGGATCAGTTCGGCGCGCGGGTCATCCTCTTCGGCTTCGACGGTCTCCGAACGCGGCAACAACATGCGCGACTTGATCTCGGCGAGCATGGCGGCCATCACCAGGTACTCGGCGGCCAACTCCAGGCGCACCGACTGCATCAGCTCGACGTAGCCCATGTACTGACGGGTGATTTCTGCCACCGGGATGTCGAGGATATTGATGTTCTGCTTGCGGATCAGGTACAGCAGCAAGTCCAGCGGGCCTTCGAAGGCTTCCAGGAAGACCTCCAGGGCATCCGGTGGAATGTACAGGTCCAGGGGCATTTCCATGACCGCCTGGCCATAGACCATGGCGAACGGCAGTTCCTGCTGGGCGCCGGCCTGGGGATCAGCGGTTTCCACGGCCGACATTCAGGCCTCGACCATAAATGGCGCCGGATCGCCACAGCCCACACGCACCACTTCAGGCTCGCCGTCAGCCAGGTTGATCACCGTCGAGGCTTTGTTGCCGCCGTAGCCGCCATCGATGATCAGGTCGACATGCTTTTCCAGCAGGCGCCGCATTTCGTAAGGGTCGTACAACGGTTCGGTTTCACCGGGCAGGATCAACGACACGCTCATCAGCGGCTCACCCAGCTCGGCCAACAGCGCCAGGGCTATCGGGTGTTCCGGCACGCGCAGGCCGATGGTGCGCTTCTTGGGGTGCAGTAAAAGGCGCGGCACTTCGCGGGTGGCATTGAGAATGAAGGTATAAGGCCCCGGCGTATGGGCCTTGAGCAGGCGGAACGTACCGGTGTCGACCTTGGCGAACAGGCCCAGTTGAGACAAGTCGCTGCAAATCAGTGCGAAGTTGTGCTTGTCGTCCAGCTGGCGCAGGCGCCTTACACGCTCGACCGCGCCCTTGTCGCCGATCTGGCAACCGATGGCGTAGGACGAATCAGTTGGATAGATCACCACGCCGCCGGCACGGATAATCTCCACGGCCTGTTTAATCAGGCGCGCCTGAGGGTTTTCCGGATGAATCTGGAAGAATTGACTCACGTGCTCTACCTGTTCAGACGGTGGCAATAATGGGGTCATGCTTGAATCGCCCCCACAACAGCGGCAGATCTTCCGGGACCTGGCGATACTCGCCAATCTCGGACCAGCCGCCTGGGCCATGAAAATCACTGCCGGCACTGACCAGCAGACCAAATTCGCGAGCAAGGATCGCCAGGCTGCCGACCTGTTCCGCCGGTTGATGCCCGTTGACCACCTCAATCGCGTGGCCACCCGCACCAATATAGTCGCTGATCAGCTTGCGGCGCTTGCTGCGGGTGAAATCGTAATGCCAGGGATGCGCCAGGCTGACCCAGGCCCCGGAAGCCCGCAAGGTCTGGACGGTGTCTTCCAGGGTCGGCCAATGCAGCTTCACATCGCCCAACTTGCCGGCCCCCAGCCATTTGCGAAAGGCTTCGGCGCGATCCTTGACATAGCCTTCGCGCACCATCCAGTCGGCAAAGTGCGGACGGGCCGGTGCGTTGCCGCTGTCACCCAGTTCCTGCTGGATGGCACGGGCGCCGTCGAGGGCGCCGGGCATACCTTTAAGGCTGAGCTTGCGGCTTATTTCTTCGGACCGCAGCCAGCGGCCATCGTGCAATTGGGCAATGGCCGCCACCAACGGCGGGGCATTCTGATCGAAACCGTAGCCAAGTACATGAATGGTGGCGCCGCCCCAGGTGCAGGACAATTCCACCCCGTTGACCAGTTGCATGCCCAAAGAATGCGCGGCTACGCGGGCCTCATCGAGACCTTCGAGGGTGTCGTGGTCGGTCAACGCCAGCACTTGCACGCCTTTTTCAAACGCACGCGCAACCAGTACCGCGGGCGCCAGGGCGCCGTCGGAGGCCGTGCTGTGGCAGTGCAAATCAACATTCACGTGGGTATGTAACCTCAAGTCAGCTGGCGCTATCGCAACCAAGGATGTTTGTTATTATGCCGCCACATCCAGCTTCTGGCTCTTACTGTGAAACAATTCATCGACTTCATCCCGCTGTTGCTGTTTTTCATCGTTACCAAACTCGACCCCAGGGTCATCGAAATCGCCGGTCACGAGCTGTCGTTCGGGGGTATCTACAGTGCCACTGCCGTACTGATCATCAGCTCCATCGTGGTCTACGGCGCCATCTTCATCTCCCAGCGCAAGCTGGAAAAAAGCCAATGGCTGACCCTTATCGCCTGCCTGGTCTTTGGCGGACTGACCCTGGCCTTCCACAGCGAAACCTTCCTTAAATGGAAAGCCCCGGTGGTCAACTGGCTGTTCGCCCTGGTCTTTATCGGCAGCCACTTCATCGGTGACCGCCTGCTGATCAAGCGGATCATGGGCCACGCGCTGACCTTGCCGGAACCGGTGTGGGTACGCCTGAACGTGGCCTGGATCGTGTTTTTCCTGTTCTGCGGTGCCGCCAACCTGTTCGTAGCCTTTACCTTCCAGGACTACTGGGTCGACTTCAAGGTGTTCGGCAGCCTGGGCATGACCGTATTGTTCCTGATCGGCCAGGGGATCTACCTGTCGCGTCACCTGCATGACACCGCGCCTACCACGCCGAAAACCGAGGACTGACATGCTCTACGCCATCATTGCCACCGATATTGCCAACTCGCTGGAAAAACGCCTGAGCGTACGCCCGGCCCACGTCGAGCGCCTTAAACAGCTGCAAGCCGAAGGCCGTATCGTACTGGCCGGCCCGCACCCGGCGGTCGACAGCAATGACCCGGGCGACGCCGGTTTCACCGGCAGCCTGATTGTCGCCGAGTTCGCCTCCCTGGCCGACGCCCAGGCCTGGGCCAAGGCCGACCCCTATGTCGCAGCAGGCGTCTACGCTGATGTGGTGATCAAGCCGTTCAAGCAAGTCCTGCCTTGAACCCGGCTGCGTCGAACCTAATCGTTTCGGCGCACTCCTAATGGCTCACGGCGTCACCGGTGGGGTCGTCGCCGTCGACAATGGCTAAATCGAGTGAGTCATGAGCGAGCTGTTACTGATAGATGATGACCAGGAGCTCTGTGAGCTGCTGACCAGTTGGTTGAGCCAGGAAGGCTTCCAGGTGCGCGCCTGCCACGATGGCCTGAGCGCCCGTAAAGCCTTGGCCGAAGCCGCCCCGGCGGCGGTGGTGCTCGACGTGATGCTGCCCGACGGCAGCGGCCTGGAACTGCTCAAGCAACTGCGCAACGACCACCCGGAACTGCCGGTGCTGATGCTCTCGGCGCGGGGCGAACCCCTGGACCGCATCCTCGGCCTGGAACTGGGCGCCGACGACTACCTGGCCAAGCCTTGCGATCCGCGCGAACTGACCGCCCGCCTGCGTGCCGTATTGCGCCGCAGCCACCCGACCGCGGTCTCGACCCAGCTTGAGCTGGGCGACCTGTGCTTCAGCCCGGTGCGCGGCGTGGTGAGTATCGATGAGCAGGAGTTCACCCTGACCGTCTCCGAAAGCCGCCTGCTCGAAGCCTTGCTGCGCCAGCCCGGCGAGCCCCTCGATAAACAGGAACTGGCGCAGATCGCCCTGGGTCGCAAGTTGACCCTTTACGATCGCAGCCTGGACATGCACGTCAGCAACCTGCGCAAAAAGATCGGCCCGCACCCGGATGGCCGGCCGCGGATCGTGGCGCTGCGCAGTCGCGGCTACTACTACAGCCTCTAAACATCACGCTTAACCCTGTGGGAGCTGGCTTGCCTGCGATAGCGGTGGGCCAGTTAGCATAACGGTGGACTGACACACCGCTATCGCAGGCAAGCCAGCTCCCACCATTGATTTCATCACCTTCAAGGGTTTTGTCAGCTCCTGTCAAACCCGTCTTTACCGAAGCTTTACTCTCCCCTGACCGCCGCTGACCTTGCTCTGCGTAACCTACTCACATCCGGACTCACCGGAATAGAGACAGGAGAATCACCATGCGCAAGACCCTTATCGCTTTGATGCTCGCCGCTGCACTGCCTACCGTCGCCATGGCCATGCCTGAAGGCCCGGGCCCGATGGGCGGTCACGAAGGCCACATGATGGGCGGCCCAGGCCACGGTGAACACGGCCCGCGTGGTAAAGGCGGCCCGTTCAGCCAGTTGGACTTGAGCAAGGAACAGCGTGAGCAGATCCGCAAGCTGATGGGTGACCAATGGCACGCTCGCAAAGACCTGACCCAAAAGTACCTGGACAAACTCCCGGCCGCTGACCAGAAAGCCATGCAGGACGAGATCGCCGCCGGCAAGCAGAAAACCCAGGCCAATATCCGCGCCGTGCTCAAGCCTGACCAGCAGAAGCAATACGACGAGATCGTCAAAAAGCAAGCCGAGCGCCGTGCCGAGTGGAAGCAATTCCAGGAATGGAAAGCCCAGCAAGCGCAAAAAGCGCAATAATGCGAACGTAATGCCTACGGCCCAGTGGTTCACACCACTGGGCTTTTCCTGTTTGAGGGTTTCCTGTGCGTTCATTGTTCTGGCGTATCCTGGCGAGTTTCTGGCTGGCCATCGCCCTGGTTGGCGGGTTGTCGATTCTGCTTGGGCATATGCTCAACCAGGACGCCTGGATTCTCAGCCGCCACCCCGGCGTCAACAACCTGGCGCAAGAGTGGACGCAACTCTACGAAGCCCAGGGTGAGGAAGCCGCCCAGGACTTGCTGCAACAGCGCAAACGCCAGTACCACATCGATGTGCAAGTGCTTAACGAGAGCGGCGAGCCGGTAGTGCGCGGTACCTTCCCGCGTCGCGCCGCCGCCTTTGAAGCCCGGCAGAATGACAGCCAGGACGGCCACCTGCCCTGGCGGCGCCTGACCGCCGAGTACACCAGCGAAAAAACCGGCGACACCTACCTGCTGATCTACCGTATTCCCCACCCGGAGTTGGAAGCGTGGCACCGCAGCAGCCTGCTGTGGCCGCTCAGTGCCCTGGCAATCACCCTGGTGGTGCTGACCCTGTTCAGCCTGCTGGTGACCTTGTCCATCACCCGCCCGCTCAGCCGTCTACGCGGCGCGGTGCATGACCTGGGGCAAACCACCTATCAACAAAACAGCCTGGCGCAACTGGCCAACAGGCGCGACGAGTTCGGTGTATTGGCCAACGATTTCAACCGCATGGGCGCGCGCCTGCAAAGCCTGATCGGTAGCCAGCGCCAGTTGCTGCGCGATGTGTCCCACGAACTGCGCTCGCCCCTGGCACGCTTGCGTATCGCCCTGGCCCTGGCCGAGCGCGCCAGCCCCGAAGAGCGGGAAAAACTCTGGCCGCGCCTGACCCGCGAATGCGACCGCCTGGAAGCCTTGATCAGCGAAATCCTGGTACTGGCGCGGGTCGACGCCGATAACGCCAGCGCCGAAGACATTGACCTCAACCCATTGCTCAAGACCCTGCAAAAGGACGCCCAACTCGGCGCACCGGAGCAAGTGGTGCACCTCAGCACCGACGTCGACCTGCGGCTCAAGGGCTGGCCGACCATGATCGAGCGCGCCGTGGATAACCTTCTGCGCAATGCCCAACGCTTCAACCCGGCCGGCCAACCGATTCAATTGCAGGCCCAGCATCAAAACGGGCGCATTCTGATCAGCGTACGCGACCACGGCCCCGGCGTTGATGCCGAGCACCTGGGCCAACTGGGCGAGCCGTTTTACCGTGCGCCGGGCCAGACTGCGCAAGGTCATGGCCTGGGCCTGGCCATTGCCCGCCGTGCTGCCGAGCGCCATGGCGGCACCCTGATCCTGGCCAATCATCCCGACGGCGGTTTTGTCGCCAGCATCGAACTGCCCTTGGTCCCAGGGGCTGCCACAGCGGTGTGATGTTCTTCTATAGTGGCCCTTCTCTTACGGAGGGCCTTAGATGACTGACCTGCTGACTCCCATCCAAGCTGCACTCGATTTACCGCACATTGCGCTGCCCGAGACCTCGGCAGGCGCGCTGCCCTCGTCCTTCGCCGTGACCGACCTGGCCGTCGCCAGCATCGGCGCCGCTGGCCAGGCTGTTGCCCAGTTGATCCAGCAACAGACCGGGCGGCTGCCCAGCGTCAGCGTGGATCGGCGTCTCGCCTCGCTGTGGTTTTCGTCGTCGATTCGCCCCGTGGGTTGGCAAGTGCCGCCGCTGTGGGACCCGGTGGCCGGTGACTACGCCAGCGCCGATGGCTGGATTCGTTTGCACACCAACGCGCCCCATCACCGTGCAGCGGCCGAGCGGGTGCTTGGGCCTGTGGCCCACCGCGCCGAGATGGCGACCAAAGTCGCTACATGGAACGCCGCAGAACTGGAACAGGCCATTGTCGACGCCGGCGGTTGTGCGGCGCAGATGCGTACGCGGCAAGCCTGGCAGCAGCATCCGCAAGGCTTGGCGGTGAATGCCGAAGAGTTGATACAGCGTCAGGTCTTCGACACTGGTATCGACAAACCCTGGCTTGGCTCACCTGCGCGCCCGCTGGCGGGTATCAAGGTGTTGGACTTGACCCGCGTATTGGCCGGCCCCGTGGCCAGTCGTTTCCTCGCCGGATTGGGTGCAGATGTACTGCGCATCGATTCGCCAACCTGGAACGAACCGGGCGTGGTACCGGAAATGACCCTGGGCAAGCGCTGTGCCCGCCTCGACCTGAAAAGCCCTGAAGGCCGGCAGGTATTCGAAGCCTTGCTCAAGGACGCTGACGTACTGTTCCATGGTTACCGCGCCGATGCACTGGAACAGCTGGGTTACACCCTCGGCGAACGGCAACACCTCGCCCCCGGGCTGATCGACGTCAGCCTCAACGCCTACGGCTGGAGTGGCCCGTGGCGCAACCGTCGCGGTTTTGACAGCCTGGTGCAGATGAGCAGCGGAATCGCCGAGGCGGGCATGGCCTGCGAGCAAGCGGATAAGCCCGTGCCGCTGCCGGTGCAGGCGCTGGATCACGCTACCGGTTACCTGATGGCCGCCAGTGCGATCCAGGCCTTGAGCGAGCGGTTTGCGTCAGGCCGGGGCGGTTCGGCGCGGTTGTCACTGGCGCGCACGGCCAAGTTGCTGGTGGACCCAGGACAGGTGCCGCAGCAGGCAGCGTTGCGCGGCGAAGACATCAATGATCAAGGCTTGGTGGTAGAGCAGACCGCCTGGGGCCAGGCCCATCGGTTACTGGCGCCGCTGAGCATCAGTGGCACGCCGTTGCAGTGGGATTTGCCGGCAGGGGAATTGGGCGCGCACCGGCCTCAGTGGTGAACTGAAGACCGCCATCGGGGGCAACCCCCCTCCCACTTTTGAATGTATTCACACATCAAATGTGGGAGGGGCTTGCCCCCGATGAGGCCAGTACAGCCCCCATCAATCCCCCCGCCCCAAAGACGTCCACAAATGCTGCGCCGCATACGCCCTCAACGGCCGCCACGCCTCGGCCCGCGCCAGCAACTGCCGTGCCGACACCGGCTCGCCTTCCAGCGCCGTCAGCGCATTGATCAAGCCAATGTCCCCCGACGCAAACGCATCCGCCTCGCGCAACTGGCGCATGGCGATGTACTGCGCGGTCCAGTCGCCAATCCCCGGCAACGCCACCAACCGTGCAACACCGTCCTTGAGACTGGCCTTGGGCTCGAAAATCCGAGGGTCATCCAACAACGCCTGGGCCACACCGGACAAGGTGCGGCCCCGCGCCTTGGGCATGCCCAGGGCCGCCAGGTCCGCCGCTGCCAGCACCTCGGGTGCCGGGAACAGGTGAGTAATACCGGCGTGGGGGGTGTGCAGCGGCTGGCCATACTGAGCCACCAGCTTGCCCGCCAACCGGATCGCCGCCACCACCGTGATCTGCTGGCCCAGCACTGCGCGAATGGCCAACTCCAGGCCGTCCCATGTACCCGGCAACCGCAGCCCTGGTCGAGCCGCAACCAGTTGCGCCATCAACGGGTCCCTGGCCAATTGCAGGTTGATCACGGCGGGCACGGCGTCCAGATCAAACATCCTGCGCAGGCGCCGCTCGATCTCGGGCAGCGCGGTCGGCTCGGGAAAGTCGACCGTCACCTCCAGCCAATCCCCCGCCCCCGGCTCGACGCTGATCCAGCCATGTCGCCCGGCCACACTGATGCTGCGTCGATACACTCCGGCCACCACGGTTTCCAACCCGGTGATTGCCCGGGCCGATAAGAACGCCACCATCGCCGCCCAGTCATAAGGCGGTTGATACGCCAACCTCACAGCGACAATACCCCGCTATACAGCCCATACGCGGCTAACCCGGCGCCCGCGATCACACAACCGAAAATGCCTTTTTCAAGCGAGGTAAACAACGGGCGGCCCTGCTCCCGCTTGGCCAGGGCAAACAGGATCACACCCGGTGCATACAGCAGCGCCGACAGCAGCAGATATTTCAAACCGCCCGCATACAGCAGCCACACCGCGTAACCGAGAGCAATCAAGCCTACCAGCAGATCTTTCATGCGTCGGCGCTGAGCGCCTTGATAGGTTTCGCCACGCGCGCTCAACAGCACCGCATAGGCCGCCGACCACAGGTACGGCACCAGAATCATCGACGACGCCAGGTAGATCAGGGTGGTGTAGGTACTGGCCGAAAACAGCGTGATCACCAGAAATGCCTGGATCATCACATTGGTCAGCCACAACGCGTTAACCGGCACCTGATTGGCATTTTCCTTTTTCAGGAACGCCGGCATGGTCTTGTCATGGGCAGTGGCATAGAGGATTTCCGCGCAGAGCAACGCCCACGAAAGCAATGCCCCGAGCAGCGAAACCGCCAGGCCGAGGCTGATCAATATCGCTCCCCAGGGCCCGACAATGTGTTCCAGCACGCCCGCCAGGGACGGGTTCTGCAACTGCGCCAGTTCCGGCTGGCCCATGATGCCCAACGACAGCACATTCACCAGCACCAGCAGCGCCAGCACCCCCAGGAAACCAATCACCGTCGCGCGCCCCACATCCGAGCGTTTCTCGGCCCGCGCCGAGTACACACTGGCGCCTTCGATACCGATAAACACAAACACCGTGACCAGCATCATGTGGCGCACCTGCTCGACCACGCTGCCCATCTGCGGATTGCCCAGGCCCCAGATATCACGGGTGAAGATGTCGGCCTTGAACGCTACGGCGGCAATCACGATAAACATCAGCAGCGGCACGATCTTCGCCACGGTGGTGATCTGGTTGATGAACGCCGCTTCCTTGATCCCGCGCATCACCAGAAAATGCACCGCCCACAGCAACAGCGATGCACAACCGATGGCCAGTGGTGTATTGCCCTGACCGAACGCCGGGAAAAAGTAACCCAGGGTGCTGAACAGCAACACGAAATAGCCGACGTTGCCCATCCACGCACTGATCCAGTAGCCCCAGGCCGAGGAGAACCCCATGTAATCGCCGAAGCCGGCCTTGGCGTAGGCGTACACCCCGGAATCCAGTTCCGGTTTGCGGTTGGCCAGGGTCTGGAACACAAACGCCAGGGTCAACATGCCAACCGCGGTAATGGCCCAACCGATCAGCACTGCTCCCACTTCGGCGCGGGCTGCCATGTTTTGCGGGAGCGAGAAGATCCCGCCGCCGATCATCGAACCTACTACCAGGGCGATCAGGGCACTGAGCCGAAGTTTCTGGGCTGGTTGAGACATGCAGGTTCCTCGCAATAAATGTTTGAGCCGACCACCGCGCACTCAACTAATTCAATTTAATGACGCTAGCGCTTCATAACATATGGGTATGTAAACGCGGGAAGTTTAGGCTTATTTAGAATTTAAATACGGCAATTATGAAGCGCTCGTCAGACAACGTACAAAAAGTTTGCACATCCGCAAATACGAACTAGCGTCAACATCCATGCCCCTGACCAAATGATTAACCACATTGTAGGAGACCGCTCTAGCGAGCGCCTTTGCACAGGCCGTGTCGCCCCGCAACTGCCACCCTAAGTCGTTAATTCACAATGGAATGTGCCAATGAAGTGATCTGAGTCAGCTGTTTTATTAGCGCACGGAATTATTCTGTGATCTCTCTTCTCCTGCATTGGAGTCACGCAATGTCTGATTCTCCCGGAAAACTTAGGCTTGGTGCGCTGGTTGCACTTGTCGTGGGCTCAATGATTGGCGGCGGGATCTTTTCACTCCCGCAAAACATGGCCGCCAGTGCCGACGTAGGCGCCGTGTTGATTGGCTGGGTGATCACCGCCATCGGCATGTTGACCCTCGCATTCGTGTTCCAGACCCTCGCCAACCGCAAGCCCGATCTCGACGGCGGGGTGTACGCCTACGCCAAGGCCGGTTTCGGCGATTACATGGGGTTTTCATCAGCCTGGGGCTACTGGATCAGTGCCTGGCTGGGCAACGTCGGGTACTTCGTACTCTTGTTCAGCACCCTGGGTTACTTCTTCCCGATCTTTGGCGAAGGCAACACGCCAGCGGCGGTGATAGGTGCCTCGGTACTGCTGTGGGCGGTGCACTTTCTGGTGCTGCGCGGCATCAAGGAAGCAGCGTTCATCAACCTGGTGACCACGGTCGCCAAGGTCGTGCCGCTACTGCTGTTCGTGCTCATCGCCCTGTTCGCGTTCAAGCTGGACATCTTCACCGCTGACATCTGGGGTGTGAAAAACCCCGACCTGGGCAGTGTGATGAACCAGGTGCGCAACATGATGCTGGTCACCGTGTGGGTGTTCATCGGCATCGAAGGCGCGAGCATCTTTTCCTCCCGTGCCGAGAAACGCAGCGACGTGGGCAAGGCCACCGTGATTGGTTTTATCACTGTGCTGCTGTTCCTGATGCTGGTGAACGTGCTGTCTTTGGGGATCATGACCCAACCGGAACTGGCCAAGTTGCAGAACCCGTCGATGGCTGCCGTGCTTGAGCATGTGGTGGGCCACTGGGGTGCGGTGCTGATCAGCGTCGGCCTGATCATCTCGTTGCTGGGCGCGTTGCTGTCGTGGGTGCTTCTGTGTGCGGAGATCATGTTTGCCGCCGCCAAGGACCACACCATGCCGGAGTTCCTGCGCAAGGAAAACGCCAACCATGTGCCGGTCAACGCCCTGTGGCTGACCAACGCGATGGTGCAGATATTTTTGGTGATCACCCTGTTTTCCGCGAGCACCTACCTGTCGCTGATCTACCTCGCCACCTCGATGATCCTGGTGCCTTACCTGTGGTCGGCGGCCTACGCCCTGCTGCTGGCGGTGCGCGGCGAGACCTACGAAAACGCGCTCAAGGAGCGCAAGAAAGACCTGTTCATCGGCGCCATCGCCCTGATCTACGCGATCTGGCTGCTCTATGCCGGCGGCACCAAATACCTGCTGCTCTCCGCCCTGCTCTACGCCCCTGGCGCGATCCTGTTCGCCAAGGCCAAGCGTGAACTGGGCAAACCGATTTTCACCAACGTCGAGAAGCTGATTTTCGCCGCAGTGGTCATTGGCGCCCTGGTGGCGGCCTATGGGCTCTACGACGGCTTCCTGACTCTGTAATTGTATGTTCACTGGAGGATCTGTAATGACCACGGAAAAAGTTAAGTACGGCGTACATTCCGAAGCCGGCAAACTGCGCAAAGTCATGGTGTGCTCCCCAGGTTTGGCCCACCAGCGGCTGACCCCCAACAACTGCGACGAGCTGCTGTTCGATGACGTGCTGTGGGTGGCCCAGGCCAAACGCGACCACTTCGACTTCGTGACCAAGATGCGCGAGCGGGATATTGATGTGCTGGAAATGCACAACCTGCTCACCGATATCGTCGCCATCCCCGAAGCGCTGGACTGGATCCTGCAACGCAAGATCACCGCCAACACCGTGGGCCTGGGCCTGGTCGACGAAGTCGGCTCGTGGCTGCGTAGCCTGGAGCCGCGCAAGATCAGCGAGTATTTGATCGGTGGCGTATCGGCCGATGACCTGCCGAGCAGTTTCGGTGGCAAGACCATCGAGATGTTCCGCGACTTCCTCGGCCACGCCAGCTTCATCCTGCCGCCGCTGCCCAACACCCAGTTCACCCGCGACACCACCTGCTGGATCTACGGCGGCGTAACGCTCAACCCGATGTACTGGCCGGCGCGACGCCAGGAAACCCTGCTGACCTCCGCCATCTACAAGTTCCACCCGGAGTTCACCAACGCAGATTTCCAGATCTGGTACGGCGACCCCGACCAGGAGCACGGCGCTGCCACACTGGAAGGCGGCGACGTGATGCCGATTGGCAACGGCGTGGTGTTGATCGGCATGGGCGAGCGCTCGTCCCACCAGGCCATCGGCCAACTGGCGCGCAACCTGTTCAAGAACAAAGCGGTGGAGCGCGTCATCGTGGCCGGCCTGCCCAAATCCCGCGCCGCGATGCACCTGGACACCGTGTTCAGCTTCTGCGACCGCGACCTGGTCACCGTCTTCCCGGAAGTGGTCAACCAGATCGTGCCGTTCACCCTGCGCCCTGACGAAAGCAAGCCTCACGGTATCGACATTCAACGGGAGAAAACCAACTTCCTCGAAACCGTCGCCGCAGCGCTCAACCTCAAGGCACTGCGCGTGGTCGAGACCGGCGGCAACAGCTTCGCCGCCGAACGCGAGCAATGGGATGACGGCAACAACGTGGTGGCCGTGGAACCGGGCGTGGTGATTGGCTACGACCGCAACACCTACACCAACACCCTGCTGCGCAAGGCCGGTGTAGAAGTCATCACCATCAGCGCCGGTGAGCTCGGCCGTGGCCGTGGCGGCGGCCACTGCATGACCTGCCCGATCATCCGCGACCCTATCGACTATTAAGGAGATTCCATCATGGCTTTCAATATGCGCAACCGCAGCCTGCTGTCGCTGATGCACCACACTACTCGCGAACTGAACTACCTGCTGGACCTGTCCCGCGACCTCAAGCGCGCTAAGTACACCGGCACCGAGCGTCCGCACCTGCAAGGCAAGAACATCGCGTTGATCTTCGAAAAAACCTCGACCCGCACCCGCTGCGCCTTCGAAGTCGCGGCCCATGACCAGGGCGCCCACGTCACCTACATCGACCCGGTGTCGTCGCAGATCGGCCACAAAGAAAGCATGAAAGACACCGCCCGTGTCCTGGGCCGGATGTTCGATGCCATCGAGTACCGTGGCTTCGAACAGGAAATCGTCGAAGAGCTGGCCAAGTTCGCCGGTGTGCCGGTGTTCAACGGCCTCACTGCCGAATTCCACCCGACCCAAATGATCGCCGACACCCTGACCATGCGCGAACACAGCGACAAGCCGCTGCATGACATCAGCTACGCCTACCTCGGGGACGCCCGCTACAACATGGGCAACTCGCTGCTGATGATCGGCGCCAAGCTCGGCATGGACGTGCGCATCGGCGCGCCGAAAGCGCTGTGGCCGCACGAGGATTTCATCAAGCAATGCCAGGCGTTTGCCGAGGAAAGCGGCGCACGCATCACCATCACTGAAGACCCGAAAGAAGCAGTGAAGGGCGTGGACTTCATCCACACCGATATCTGGGTGTCCATGGGCGAGCCGGTGGAAGCGTGGGACGAGCGTATCGAGCAACTGCTGCCGTACCAGGTCAACGCCAAGATGATGAAAGCCTCGGGCAACCCCCGGGTGAAATTCATGCACTGCTTGCCGGCGTTCCATAACAGCGAAACCAAGGTCGGCAAGGACATCGCTGCGCGCTATCCGCACCTGGCCAACGGCGTGGAAGTGACCGAGGAAGTCTTCGAGTCGCCGGCCAATATCGCGTTTGAGCAGGCGGAAAACCGCATGCATACCATCAAGGCGATCCTGGTGTCGGCGTTGGCAGACATTTAATTTCCACGGTGTGAACACCGTCAGTGTGGGAGCTGGCTTGCCTGCGATAGCGGTGGGCCTGGCAACAGCAGGTCGCCTGCCAGGCCCCCATCGCAGGCAAGCCAGCTCCCACATTGACCAAGGTGTTCATGCGTTCCCTGAAAGGACATTCTCTATGCGCATCGTCGTAGCCCTGGGCGGCAATGCCCTCCTGCGCCGTGGTGAACCCATGACCGCAGACAACCAACGCGCCAATATCCGCATCGCTACCGAACAGATCGCCAAGATCCACGCCGGCAACGAGCTGGTGATCGCCCACGGCAATGGCCCGCAAGTCGGCCTGCTGTCGTTGCAGGCGGCGGCCTACACCAGCGTCTCACCCTACCCGCTGGACGTACTGGGCGCTGAAACCGAAGGCATGATCGGCTACATCATCGAACAGGAACTTGGCAACCTGCTGGACTTTGAAGTGCCGTTCGCCACTCTGCTCACCCAGGTGGAAGTGGACGCCAAGGACCCGGCCTTCCAGAACCCCACCAAGCCTATTGGCCCGGTGTATGCCAAAGCCGAGGCGGAACAACTCGCCGCCGAAAAAGGCTGGGCCATCGCCCCCGATGGCGACAAATACCGCCGTGTGGTTGCCAGCCCGCGCCCCAAACGCATCTTTGAAATCCGCCCGATCAAATGGCTGCTGGAGAAAAAAGCCATCGTGATCTGCGCCGGCGGCGGCGGCATCCCGACGATGTATGGCGAAGACGGCAAGCTGCGCGGCATTGAAGCGGTGATCGACAAAGACCTGTGCTCGTCGCTGCTGGCCGCGCAACTGGACGCCGACCTGCTGGTAATCGCCACCGACGTCAATGCCGCTTTTATCGACTTCGGCAAGCCAACCCAGAAGGCCATCGGCCAGGCCCACCCGGACGACATGGAAAAACTCGGCTTCGCCGCGGGCTCCATGGGCCCCAAGGTACAGGCAGCCTGCGAGTTCGCCCGCCAGACTGGCAAAACCGCGGTGATCGGTTCACTCTCGGACATCGAAGCCATCGTCCAGGGCAGCGCCGGCACCCGCATCAGCACGGCCACACCTGGCATCACCTATCTGTGAAGTAGAGGAGAAACGCCTATGGCTATCTTTGAACCCGGTCACTTGCACGTCGAACGTCACGCGCTCAACAAGGACGACTACAGCTACAACCTGTGCATCGACTATGAAGTCAGCCAGGACCCCAAGGAAGGCAAAGGCATGTTATTCAAACTGCACGGTTCGGTGCAGGGCAAGGACCTCAAGGAGGAGTTCTTCCTGCCCAAGGACCAGGCATTCGACTTTGCGCGGCATGCAATGAACATCGCGCAGAAATACGGCATGCCGAAGGTCGCGGTGTTGAACGGTTCGATGCACAAGCAGTACGACTTGATGTTCGAGGATGTGCGGCATCAGCTGGATGTGAAATCAGGTGATCCAGTCAAACCCGAACACCTGGAGTAACCCCGCCCCCACAGCCAAAACAGATCAAGTGTGGGAGCTGGCTTGCCTGCGATAGCGGTGGATCAGTCGCCGCAAGTATTGACTGATCGTTCGCCGTCGCAGGCACCCCCCCTCCCACATTTTTGATCTCCATCACCTCTCAGGCATACTTGCCACCTCTGCTCTCCAGAATTGCCAACCGCCCCATGCGTATCCACGTCAGCTTCATCGACCGCGTCGGCATTACCCAGGAAGTCCTGGCCTTGCTCGGTGGGCGCAATCTCAACCTGGATGCGGTGGAGATGGTGCCGCCCAACGTCTATATCGACGCCCCCACCCTCAGCGCCGAGGTGCTCGAAGAGCTGCGCGATGCGTTGTTCAGCGTGCACGGCGTGCAAGCGGTGAAGGTGGTCGACATCCTCCCGGGCCAACGCCGCCACCTGCAACTGGACGCTCTGCTGGCAGCCATGACCGACCCGGTGCTGGCCCTGGACAGCGCGGGCAAGATTTTGCTGGCCAACCCGGCATTGATCGCGCTGTACGGGCGCGAACCTGCCGGCGAAAGCATCGCCGAGTTGTTCAACGACCCTGCGCTGCTGGAGACCTTGCTGGAGCATGGCTTTCGCTTGCCGTTGCGCGAGATCAGCGTCAATGGCCAGACCCTGCTGCTGGACGCCACGCCGATCACCGACGCCGGTGCCCTGCTCACCCTCTACCAGCCCAACCGCATCGGCGAACAGCTATCGGCGCTGCACCACGACCATGCTGAAGGTTTTGATGCGCTGCTGGGCGAATCCCCGGCGATCCGCACCCTCAAGGCCCGGGCACAACGGGTGGCGGCGCTGGATGCACCGCTGCTGATCCAGGGCGAAACCGGCACCGGCAAGGAGCTGGTGGCCCGCGCCTGCCACGCGATCAGCACGCGCCACAGTGCGCCGTTTTTGGCGTTGAACTGCGCGGCGCTGCCGGAAAACCTCGCCGAAAGCGAGTTGTTCGGTTACGCCCCTGGCGCCTTTACCGGCGCCCAGCGCGGTGGCAAGCCAGGGCTGATGGAACTGGCGAACCAGGGCACGGTGTTTCTCGATGAGATCGGCGAGATGTCACCGTACCTGCAAGCCAAGTTGCTGCGTTTTCTCAATGACGGCAGCTTTCGTCGGGTGGGCGGTGACCGTGAGGTGAAGGTCAATGTGCGCATCCTCAGCGCTACCCACCGCGACCTGGAAAAAATGGTCAGTGAGGGCACCTTTCGCGAAGACCTGTTCTACCGCCTCAATGTGCTTAACGTTGAAGTGCCGCCGCTGCGCGAACGCGGCCAGGACATCCTGCTGCTGGCCCGCTATTTCATGCAGCAAGCCTGCGCGCAGATCCAGCGCCCGGTCTGCCGCCTGGCGCCCGGCACTTACCCGGCGCTGCTGGGCAACCGCTGGCCGGGCAACGTGCGGCAACTGCAAAACGTGATCTTCCGCGCTGCGGCCATCTGCGAAGGAAGCCTGGTAGATATCGGCGACCTGGACATCGCCGGTACGTCGGTGGCGCGCCAGAGCGATGGCGAAGTCGACAGCCTGGAACAGGCGGTGGAAGACTTTGAGCGCGATCTGCTGGAAAAGCTCTACGCCAGCTACCCCTCGACGCGCCAGCTCGCCAGCCGCCTACAGACCTCACATACCGCAATTGCCCATCGCTTGCGCAAATACGGCATCCCCAACAAACCCTGATTCAAGTTGGAATACAAACAAATGTGGGAGGGGGCTTGCTCCCGATAGCGGTGTGTCAGCCATGAATCTTTGACTGATACACCGCTATCGGGAGCAAGCCCCCTCCCACATTTGGAGAGCATTCCAAAATTTGGTCCAGGAACGACATTCAGTGTACTGAAAGCGCTACAGCGTAACGATATCGCTACAACCCTGTTTTCTACGCGCCATGCAAGGCTTTGATCCACATAGGCTTTTTTTAACGCACTCGACTGTAGCGAAATCGCTACACCCAAACACGCCAACGTTATAGCTATTTTCATCAAGTATCTGATTTATAAAGATTTAATAACCTTGGCCGCAATATTGCTAAGCAACTCCCCATTATTCCAATCCCGTCCACCAGACGATTCTGGCCCTGAGGAGTTTCCATGAGCGAGTTGCGTTTCACTGAAGATCACGAATGGCTGCGCGCCGAAGCCGATGGCAGCGTCACCGTGGGCATCACCGCTTTCGCGCAGAACGCGCTGGGTGATGTGGTTTTCGTGCAACTGCCGGAGTTGCAGGCTTACGACAAGGGCGCCGAAGCCTCCACCGTGGAATCGGTCAAAGCCGCCAGCGGCGTCTACATGCCGCTGGACGGTGAAGTGCTGGAAGTGAACGACAAACTCGATGGCAGCCCGGAACTGGTCAACGAAGACCCGATGGGCGAAGGCTGGTTCTTCCGCTTTAAACCCGCCGACGCCGATGCAGTGGCTAAGCTGTTGGATCAGGATGCGTACGACCGTCTGATCAAAGCCAACGCAGAAGCCTGAGGAGCGCGCCATGACCGTTAATCTGACCACCGCCAACGAATTCATCGCCCGCCACATCGGCCCGCGCCAGGAAGATGAGCAGCAAATGCTCGCCAGCCTGGGCTTTGATTCCCTCGAAGCCCTCAGCGCCAGCGTGATCCCGGAAAGCATCAAGGGTACCAGCGTGCTCGGCCTGGAAGACGGCTTGAGCGAAGCAGAGGCCCTGGCCAAGATCAAGGCCATTGCCGGAAAGAACCAACTGTTCAAGACCTACATCGGCCAGGGCTATTACAACTGCCACACGCCGTCGCCGATCCTGCGCAACCTGCTGGAAAACCCGGCCTGGTACACCGCTTACACGCCCTATCAACCCGAGATTTCCCAGGGCCGCCTGGAAGCGCTGCTCAATTTCCAGACCCTGATCAGCGACCTCACCGGCCTGCCGATTGCCAACGCTTCCCTGCTCGATGAAGCCACCGCCGCCGCCGAAGCCATGACCTTCTGCAAGCGCCTGAGCAAGAACAAAGGCAGCAACGCATTCTTCGCTTCGGTGCACAGCCACCCGCAAACCCTCGACGTACTGCGCACCCGTGCCGAGCCACTGGGCATCGACGTGGTGGTGGGCGATGAGCGCGAACTGACCGACGTCAGCCCGTTCTTCGGCGCCCTGCTGCAATACCCGGCCAGCAACGGCGATGTATTCGATTACCGCGAACTGACCGAGCGCTTCCACGCCGCCAACGCACTGGTAGCCGTGGCCGCCGACCTGCTGGCCCTGACCCTGCTGACCCCGCCGGGTGAATTCGGCGCCGACGTCGCTATTGGCAGCGCACAACGCTTCGGCGTGCCGCTGGGCTTCGGTGGCCCGCACGCGGCGTACTTCTCCACCAAGGATGCGTTCAAGCGCGATATGCCAGGCCGTCTGGTCGGCGTGTCGGTAGACCGCTTCGGCAGGCCGGCCCTGCGCCTGGCCATGCAGACTCGCGAGCAACATATCCGCCGCGAGAAAGCCACCAGCAATATCTGCACCGCCCAAGTGCTGCTGGCCAATATCGCCAGCATGTACGCCGTGTACCACGGCCCCAAGGGCCTGACCCAGATCGCCCAGCGCATTCACCAGTTGACCGCGACCCTGGCCAAGGGCTTGACGGCCCTGGGCTTGAAAGTCGAGCAGCAACACTTCTTCGACACCCTGACAATCAACACCGGCACCCACACCGCCGCCCTGCATGACAAGGCCCGCGCCCAGCGCATCAACCTGCGCGTCGTGGACGCCGAGCGTGTTGGCCTGTCGGTCGACGAAACCACCACCCAGGCTGATATCCAGGCCTTGTGGGCCATCTTCGCCGACGGCAAAACCCTGCCGGCCTTCGCTGCAACCGACAGCACCCTGCCGGCCGCCCTGCTGCGCCAGTCGCCGATCCTCAGCCACCCGGTGTTCAACCGCTATCACTCCGAAACCGAGCTGATGCGCTACCTGCGCAAGCTGGCCGACAAGGACCTGGCACTGGACCGCACCATGATCCCGCTGGGTTCGTGCACCATGAAGCTCAACGCCGCCAGCGAAATGATCCCGGTGACCTGGGCCGAGTTCGGTGCCCTGCACCCTTTCGCCCCCGCCGCGCAAAGCGCCGGCTACCTGCAACTGACCACCGAACTGGAAGCCATGCTCTGCGCGGCGACCGGCTACGATGCGATCTCCTTGCAGCCCAACGCGGGTTCCCAGGGTGAATACGCAGGCCTCCTGGCCATCCGCGCCTATCACCAGAGCCGTGGCGAAGAACGTCGCGACATCTGCCTGATCCCGTCGTCGGCCCACGGCACCAATCCCGCCACCGCCAACATGGCCGGTATGCGCGTAGTGGTAACCGCTTGCGATGCGCGCGGCAACGTGGACATCGAAGACCTGCGCGCCAAGGCCATCGAACACCGTGAGCACCTCGCCGCGCTGATGATCACCTACCCGTCCACTCACGGTGTGTTCGAGGAAGGCATCCGCGAAATCTGCGCGATCATCCACGACAACGGCGGCCAGGTGTACATCGACGGCGCCAACATGAACGCGATGGTCGGCCTCTGCGCACCGGGCAAGTTCGGCGGCGACGTGTCCCACCTGAACCTGCACAAGACCTTCTGCATCCCCCATGGCGGTGGCGGCCCGGGTGTTGGCCCGATTGGCGTCAAGTCGCACCTCACGCCGTTCCTGCCCGGCCACGCGGCCATGGAACGCAAGGAAGGCGCGGTATGCGCCGCACCGTTCGGCAGCGCGAGCATTTTGCCGATCACCTGGATGTACATCAGCATGATGGGCGGCGCCGGCCTCAAGCGCGCGTCGCAGTTGGCGATCCTGAATGCCAACTACATCTCCCGTCGCCTCGAAGAGCATTACCCCGTGCTCTATACCGGCAGCAACGGCCTGGTGGCCCACGAATGCATCCTCGACCTGCGCCCGTTGAAAGACAGCAGCGGCATCAGCGTGGACGACGTGGCCAAGCGCCTGATCGATTTTGGTTTCCATGCGCCGACCATGTCGTTCCCGGTGGCCGGCACCTTGATGATCGAGCCGACCGAAAGTGAATCCAAGGAAGAACTGGACCGCTTCTGCGACGCCATGATCGCCATCCGCGAAGAGATCCGTGCAGTGGAAAACGGCACGTTGGACAAGGACGACAACCCGCTCAAGAACGCGCCGCACACCGCTGCTGAACTGGTGGGCGAATGGAGCCACCCCTACAGCCGTGAGCAAGCGGTGTACCCGGTTGCTTCGCTGATCGAAGGCAAGTACTGGCCGCCGGTTGGCCGGGTCGACAATGTGTTTGGCGATCGTAACCTCGTTTGCGCATGCCCATCGATCGAGAGCTACGCCTGATCTGACTGGAGAAACGCGGTCATTATGGGAGCTGGCTTGCCTGCGATAGCGGTGTATCAGTTGACAGCGATGTTGCCTGAGCCACCGCGATCGCGGGCAAGCCCGGCTCCCACACTGACCGAGTCGGTATTCAGAAAATAATAAGAAACCGGAGAACAACTCATGTCTTTAAGCGTGTTCGACCTGTTCAAGATTGGCATCGGCCCCTCCAGCTCCCACACCGTCGGCCCGATGCGTGCGGCGGCTCGATTCGTCGAGGGCCTCAAGCGTGACAACCTGCTGAGCGCCACCACCGGCATCAAAGTGGAACTCTATGGCTCGCTCGGCGCCACCGGCAAAGGCCACGGCAGCGACAAGGCCGTACTGCTGGGCCTGGAAGGCGAACACCCGGACACCGTCAATACCGAAACCGTGGCTGCACGCCTGGCGCAGATGCGCAGCGACGGGCGCCTCAACCTGCTCGGAGAACACAGCATTGCGTTCAACGAGAAAGAACACCTGGCGATGATTCGCAAACCCCTCGCCTACCATCCCAACGGCATGATCTTCCGCGCCTTTGACGCCGCCGGCATCCAGATTCGCAGCCGCGAGTACTACTCGGTCGGTGGTGGGTTTGTGGTGGATGAAGACGCTGCCGGCGCCGACCGGATCGTCGAAGATGCAACGCCCTTGACCTTCCCGTTCAAGCACGCCAAGGACCTGCTCGGCCATTGCACCACCTATGGGCTGTCCATCAGCCAGGTGATGCTGACCAACGAAAGCGCCTGGCGCCCGGAAGCGGAAACCCGCAGCGGCCTGTTGAAAATCTGGCAGGTCATGCAGGACTGCGTCGACGCCGGCTGTCGCAACGAAGGCATCTTGCCCGGAGGCTTGAAGGTCAAGCGCCGGGCGGCGGCGCTGCACAGGCAATTGTGCAAGAACCCCGAGTCCGCCCTGCGCGACCCGCTGTCGGTGCTGGACTGGGTCAACCTCTACGCCCTGGCGGTCAACGAAGAAAACGCCAATGGCGGGCGCGTGGTCACCGCGCCCACCAACGGTGCAGCGGGGATCGTACCGGCGGTGCTGCATTACTACATGCGGTTTATCCCGGGCGCTAACGAAGACGGCGTGGTGCGCTTCCTGCTCACCGCCGCCGCCATCGGCATCCTGTACAAGGAAAACGCCTCGATCTCGGGCGCCGAAGTCGGCTGCCAGGGTGAAGTGGGCGTGGCCTGTTCCATGGCCGCGGGCGCCCTGTGCGAAGTGCTGGGCGGCAGCGTGTCCCAAGTGGAAAACGCCGCCGAGATCGGCATGGAACACAACCTCGGCCTGACCTGCGACCCGATTGGCGGGTTGGTGCAGGTGCCGTGCATCGAGCGCAATGCCATGGGCTCGGTGAAGGCGATCAATGCCGTGCGCATGGCCCTGCGCGGCGACGGGCAGCATTTTGTATCCCTCGACAAGGTCATCCGCACCATGCGCCAGACCGGCGCCGATATGAAAAGCAAATACAAGGAAACCGCCCGTGGCGGTTTGGCGGTCAACATTATCGAGTGCTGACGCCCACAAGCGCGTCGGCACGTTTTTCAGGAGCTGAATATGTCCACCGAAACCCTGTTGAAAACCCCTCTGCACGCCCTGCACCTCGAACTGGGCGCACGCATGGTGCCCTTCGCCGGCTACGACATGCCGGTGCAGTACCCGCTGGGTGTTATGAAAGAACACCAGCACACCCGTGATCAGGCCGGGTTGTTCGACGTGTCGCACATGGGCCAGATCCGCCTGACCGGTGCCAATGCCGCCAAGGCCCTGGAAACCCTGGTGCCGGTCGACATCATCGACCTGCCGGTGGGCATGCAGCGCTACGCCATGTTCACCAACGAGCAAGGCGGCATCCTCGACGACTTGATGGTGGCCAACCTGGGCAACGACGAACTGTTCCTGGTGGTCAATGCCGCCTGCAAGGACCAGGACCTGGCACACCTGCGTCAACACATCGGCGACCAATGCACCATCGAACCGCTGTTCGAAGAACGCGCCCTGCTGGCCCTGCAAGGCCCGGCTGCGGTGAAGGTGCTGGCGCGGTTGGCACCTGAAGTCACCCGGATGACCTTTATGCAATTCGCCACCCTGCGTTTGCTGGGCGTGGACTGCTATGTCAGCCGCTCCGGCTATACCGGTGAAGACGGCTTCGAAATCTCCGTGCCGGCTGAAAATGCCGAAAGCCTCGCACGCAGCCTGCTGGCCGAAGCCGAAGTACAGGCTATCGGCCTGGGCGCCCGCGATTCGCTGCGCCTGGAAGCCGGCCTGTGCCTGTACGGCCACGACATGAACACCGACACCACCCCGATCGAAGCCAGCCTGTTGTGGGCGATCTCCAAGGCCCGGCGTGCGGATGGCCCGCGTGCCGGCGCTTTCCCCGGCGCCGACCGGATCTTCACCCAGCAACAAGCCGGCGTCAGCCGCAAGCGCGTGGGCTTGCTGCCTCAGGAGCGCACCCCGGTGCGTGAAGGTGCAGAGATTGTCGACGAACACGGCACCGTGATCGGCACCGTGTGCAGCGGCGGTTTTGGCCCGAGCCTGGGGGGCCCGCTGGCCATGGGTTACCTGGACACGGCCTTCACTGCACTGGATACCGAAGTGTCTGCGTTGGTGCGTGGGAAAAAGGTGCCATTACGTGTAAGTAAAATGCCATTTGTGCCGCAACGTTACTATCGCGGCTGAGGGATTGTTTCTATAAGTAACGCGGTTGCGTTAACGTGCACTAAACTGTAACGCAACCGCCATAAAACAGTGCATTTACGATAGTCATTTTTATAGGAATAGCCCTATAACAAGTGAACTACTCTATCGAATAAGCCAGCCGTTCAGCATTCAACAAAGTGTCATGCACCCCAGCAAAACCGGGGCCTTGCGCGGGGCTTGTTTTTTTCATATTAGTTGGCGTAGAGTTTGCTCACTGTGTTTGCATGGGTCGCTTGGAACCTGGACCTGGGCAGTAGCTGAAGTAGTTGCTACAACCCGTTCGACGTCTCTTAACTTTCCTGCAACCCAGCCCAGTACTCTTTCGTGTGAAAGGGGCTGTCATTAATTTTTAGCGTCAAAGGAAAGAAGAAAATGGCTGAGCGTCAGAGCGGTACCGTCAAGTGGTTCAACGACGAAAAAGGCTTTGGTTTTATCACTCCTGAGAGCGGCCCGGATCTGTTCGTGCATTTCCGCGCTATTCAGGGCAATGGCTTCAAGAGCCTGAAGGAAGGCCAGAAGGTCACCTTCATTTCAGTACAAGGCCAAAAAGGCCTGCAGGCTGACGAAGTACAAGCAGAAGGCTGATCCCTACTGCGACAAAAAGCCCCTGATATGACATCAGGGGCTTTTTTATGGGCGCCATTGCGTAAACTGCGTGCTTTCTCCAGAGAGCCCTGCCATGTCCAAACCCCTGTTGAGCCCCCAGGGCGAATTCCCCGCCGTTGGCCTGGGCCGTCGCCTGGCAGCGATGTTCTATGACTTCCTGTTATGCACCGCCCTGCTGATCGTCACGGCGTTCATCTACAAGCTGGTGTGGATCGCCTTCATCGGCGAAGCGAAGATGCGCACACTCACCGAGTCCGGCGCGCTGGACGGTGACCCGTTGTTGTCGACGATCCTGTTGTTTGTACTGTTTGGTTTCTTCGCCAAGTTCTGGACCCATTCGGGGCAAACCCTGGGCATGCAGGTGTGGGGCGTACGCGTGCAAAACGCCGACGGCTCGCGGATCAGCCTGTGGCAGGCGTTGCTGCGTTTTGTGGTGTCGATTGCGTCGTGGTTGTGCGTGGGGCTGGGGTTTATCTGGTCGTTGTTCGATAAACACAAACGCAGCTGGCATGACATCTATTCGGATACGCAACTGGTGCGGATCCCGAAGCAAAAGAAGTAACTCAAGCACATCGCCGATCAACTGTGGGAGCTGGCTTGCCTGCGATAGCGGAGTAACAGTCACAGGTGCTTGGCTGCAAGACCGCTATCGCAGGCAAGCCAGCTCCCACATTTTGATTTGTGTTCAGGCGTTGCCGGCCAGTTTCAACCGTGCAGCCTGGGTAAAGTCCAACATCCGCTTGAGCGGCCGCACCGCCTGCGGAATCACCGACGGCTCGACGAAAATCTCGTTACTGCCCTCACGCAAACACTGCAATGTACGCTCCAGCGTATTCATCGCCATCCACGGGCAGTGCGCGCAGCTGCGGCACGCGGCGCCGTTGCCGGCGGTGGGTGCTTCGATGAAGATCTTGTCCGGACACAGCTGCTGCATCTTGTAGAAGATGCCGCGATCAGTCGCCACGATAAAGGTCTTGTTCGGCAAGCGCTGCGCCGCAGCGATCAGTTGGCTGGTGGAACCCACCGCGTCCGCCAATTCGATCACCGAAGTCGGTGACTCCGGATGCACCAGGATCGCCGCATCCGGGTACAGCGCCTTCATGTCTTCCAGCTGCTTGGACTTGAACTCTTCGTGCACGATGCAGGCACCGTCCCACAGCAGCATGTCGGCGCCGGTCTGGCGCTGGATGTAGGTGCCCAGGTGTTTGTCCGGGCCCCAGATAATGGTCTCGCCGTTGTCCATCAGGCTCTCGACGATTTCCAGCGCGCAACTGGAGGTCACCACCCAATCGGCGCGGGCTTTGACCGCGGCCGAGGTGTTGGCGTACACCACCACGGTGCGCTCGGGATGCTGATCACAAAATGCAGAAAACTCATCCACCGGGCACCCCAGGTCCAGGGAGCACGTCGCTTCCAGGGTAGGCATCAGAATGCGTTTTTCCGGGGTGAGGATCTTGGCGGTCTCCCCCATGAATCGCACACCGGCCACCAGCACGGTCTTGGCTGGGTGGGCTGCGCCGAAGCGGGCCATTTCCAGGGAGTCGGAAACACAGCCGCCAGTTTCTTCGGCCAGGGCCTGAATCACCGGGTCGCAGTAAAAGTGGGCGACCAGCACCGCGTCCTGAGCCTTGAGCTCGGCGGCGATGGCAGTACGCAAGCTTGCCTCTTCAGCAACGCTGAGAACCTTGGGCTGTTTGGCGTCGAGGTGGGCTTGAACCAGTAGGCGTTCGGAAATGTGCGTCATGTTCGCAAGACCTGCAGGCGCAGTAGCGCGAAAGTCGAGTGTACCACCGGCTCGGGAGCCCTTCGGGCGCCGCCGGACGAAGTGTTTTTGTTCATCAAGCACGGGTAAAGCTGAAGCTGCGCAAGGCTACAGAATATCCAATGGATTCAAAAGCCTAATCTGGCAACGAGGCGAGCTGCCGTCCCTTGATCGGGTCCAGCCGATTAGGCGAAGTCTTGACAACAATCCAAACCATCCCTCTGCCACTTAAACGCCTTTAAACGCAGGAATGACGGGCCTGCACACCTCAAGCCGCACCAAAAATGTGCATAAAAGCACTTAATTACGCGACCTTTCTTACGTATTGTGTGATAAATCCTACAGTGATGTAACAAACCGTCTACCACTCACTCAAGTGTGGCAAGTCCCGCTGAGTTCACTGTTTGGCTCGGGCGGATGCATCGCGTGTATTTCTACGTTTAAGGAAGTCGAGTGCCACATCAGCTCTCAACCGCACACCTGTGTTGTACCCGAAAACTGGGCATCGCCCTGCTCTGCCTGTGGGCACTGCCAGTGGCTGCCGCCGATGGCCCACAGCCCGGCCAGGAAGCCCTGCGCTTGCAGCAGCAACAGCAGCGCGATTTGCAGCAATTACAATTGGAGCAACGCCAGCGCCAAATGCAGCGCGGCAGTTTCGGCACGCAACCGGCCACGCCGGCCATGCCAAAAGAGACTGCCAAGGATGAAGGTTGCTGGCCCCTGAGCGGTACGCGTCTGGCCGGAGTTACGCTGTTCACCCGTAGCGAGCTGGACAAACACATCGAACCCTACCTGGCCCCGTGCATGGGCGTCACGCAGATCAACCGCCTGCTGGCGCAGATCACCCAGCTGTACGTCGAGGCCGGTTACATCGCCAGCCGCCCGTACCTGATCAGTGCGCCGGCCGCCGGGCAGCCGTTGGATATTCATGTCGAAGAAGGCTACCTGGAGGCCATCGAGCTGGCCGATCAGAGCCTGCCGGTGGCGCTGGGCGGGGCATTCCCCGGGATGCTCGGCAAACCGCTGAACCTGCGCGACCTGGAGCAGGGCCTGGACCAGCTCAACCGCCTGCGCTCGGTGGACCTGACCGCCGACATCGCCCCCGGCAGCACACCCGGCGCCTCACGCATCATCCTGCGCTCGCGCAGCAGTGCCTCGCGCTGGGCGCTCGGGCTTGGGGTCGATAACCTCGGCAGCGCCGGCACCGGGCGTGATCGCAACGCCATCAGCGTGAGCCTGGACAGCCCGTTGCAAATCAACGACTCGCTCAACCTGAGCTTCAGTGACACGCTCAACCATGGGCCACGCTACAGCCGCAGCCACAGCCTGTTCTATTCCATCCCTTACGGTTACTGGACCTACAGCCTGTTCGCCAGCCATGCCGAATACCGCTCACCGTTCAAGCTCAGCCGCACGACGCTTTACAACAGTGGCCGCACCGATCAGCTCAGCCTGCGCAGCGACCGCGTGCTGTGGCGCGACCAGAGCCACCAACTGAGCGCCAACCTGCAACTGGCCTACAAGGACGTCGACAGTTACCTGCAAAAGGTTCATCTGGACATTCAGAGCCCGACGCTGACGGTGGCCGAAGCGGGCCTCAACCTGTTCTGGCTCAACAGTGCGGTGTGGAACCTGGACGTCAATTACGCCCAGGGCCTGACGTGGTTCGGCGCCGATCGGGATGCCGACCAGGTGCAAAAAAAACACCCCAAGGCGCAGTTCCACAAGTACCGCGCCAACCTCACCCAATGGCGCAACGGCCAATGGTCAGCGCAGCCGTGGCAGTGGCAAAGCCAGCTGTCGGTGCAATACAGCGAGGATGCACTGCCTGCCATCGAACAACTGCTGATCACCGATGACTCGGCCGTGCGTGGCTACCGCGAAAACAGCAGCTCCGGCGCGCTTGGCGCGGTGTGGCGCAACACCCTGCGCCTGCCGCTTAACAGCGACTTACCGGTAAAGATCACCCCGCGCCTGGGCGTGGACAACGGCTGGGTCAAGCGCGAACACGGCGCCCAGAGCCAACGCCTGAGCGGTGCCAGTGCTGGGCTCAACCTGAGCTGGAAGAACGTGCAACTGGACATCGATTACCAACGCAACCTCAACACCCCCACAGGTTTTCGCCAGGAGCCGGAGGTCTGGCTGACACGCCTGAGCCTGCAAATATGAACCACCGCTGTTTTTAGCCTGAGACAACCGCCGTACCTGACCACCACAGCAGCGTTGCAACGAACAACGCACGTCGCGGATCAGCCAACACAGAGCGAAATTATTTATGCCGACTACTTCACACAGCTTTCACCTTTCACCCCAGGGCAAACTGCGCTGGGCCATTGCCAGCCTGTTTCTGCTGCCACAGTTGGTACTGGCTGGCGGCGTGACCGTCGTCACAGGCCCAGGCGGCACGCCGCAACTGCAAGACCAGGGCGGTGTACCCATCGTCAACATTGTCGCGCCGAATGCCGGCGGCCTGTCCCATAACCAGTTTCTGGACTACAACGTCGACCGCCAGGGCCTGGTGTTGAACAACGCCTTGCAGGCCGGCCAATCCCAACTGGCCGGGCAACTGGCGGCCAACCCGCAGTTTCAGGGCCAGGCGGCGAGCGTGATCCTCAACGAAGTGATCAGCCGCAATGCCTCGGCCCTCAACGGCGCCCAGGAGATTTTCGGCCAGGCCGCCGATTATGTGCTGGCCAACCCCAACGGCATTTCGGTCAATGGCGGCAGCTTCATCAACACCCCGAATGCCAACCTGGTGGTGGGCCGCCCGGAACTCAACGACGGCAAGCTGCAAGCCTTGAGCACCCGCGATGCCAACGGCCAACTGACGATCCAGGGCCAGGGCCTGCACAACCGCGAGGGCTCCATCAAGCTGATCGCGCCACGCATCGACAGCGAGGGTCGCCTCAGTGCCCGTGATCAATTGAACCTCACAGTCGGTCGCAACCAGGTGGATTTCGCCAGCGGCGAAGTACGCCAGGTCGACCCGGCCGGCAAGACCCAGGAGCAACGCATCGACGCACGCCTGTTCGGCGCGATGCAGGCCGGGCGCATCAATATCATCAGCACCGCTGAGGGGGCCGGGGTACGTGTGGGTGGTGTGCAGGTGCAAGGCACTGACGGTGTAAAGATCAGCTCGGCCGGCGACCTCGATATCAGCGGCCAAGTCCACGCCAACAGCCTCGACGCCACCCGCGCCGGGGTGCAGAGCCGCCAGGGCGACGTCGACTTGCGCAGCGCCAAGGACTTGAACCTGGCCGCCACTGACGTAGGCGGGCGCAACGTCAAGCTGGATGCCGGGCGCAACCTGACCCTCAGCAGCCTGGAAAGCCGCAAGCTTCAGGAAAAACGTGAACAGTGGGACAACAGCAACTTCCTGTTCACCTACGAAACCTACGACCGCACCACCACCGACAAGGATTCCCGCCAGCACGGCAACACGCTCGTCGCCCAACAGGACGCGGCATTGTCTTCCGGCGCCAAGGCCGACATCAAAGCCAGCCACGTCGAAGCGGGCCACGCCTTGCGCGTCAACAGCGGCGCCGACCTGCAGGTGACCGCCGCTACCGAAACCCATGAGACCCGCGACCAGGGCAACCACCGCAAGCACCTGTGGAAAGCCAACTGGGACAAATCCAGCAGCGAACAGCGCAGCATCACCAGCAGCCTCAAGGCCGGCCACACGCTGGAGCTGACCAGTAAACAGAAACTGCAATTGCAGGGCGCCGAGCTGAAAACCCCAGGGGACATCCAATTGGCAGGCCGCCAAGTGGACATCACCAGCGCCAGCCGCACCCAAAGCAGCAGCGACAATACCTACGCAGGCGACCTCACCGGCGGCAGCTTCTTCGGCAAGAACGGCGACGGCAACCAGGGCAAGACCTTGAACACCGCCAGCAAGGTGAATGCCGACGGCAAGCTGATCGTCCAGGCCGACGACGTGCGCATCAGCGGCAGCCAGGCCCGAGGCGGCAAGCAGGCCAGTGTCATCAGCGACAAAGGCTCGCTGGTGATCGACGGCGTACAAGACACCTCCCACGACAACCGCTACAGCAACGACAGCAAGTTCTTCGGCATCTCCAAGGATGAAAGCCGCAAGAACCTCAAGGACAGCACCGTGGTTGCCAGTAACCTGCGCTCGGACAGCAACCTCAAGCTGCAAAGCGCCAAGGACATCACGGTGAGTGGCTCCCAGGTGTCCGCCGCGGGTGAACTGCAAGCGAATGCCAAGGGCGATATCAAGGTCGTTGCGGAGCAGAACACCGCCCACGACACCACCAGCACCCATACCCGCGGCTTCGATGGCTACGCCAAGGAAACTGAAGGTGTCAGCCGCCAGTACCGTGCGGGCCTGAGCTATGAAGACCAGCAGCAAACCCGCCAGACCGACACCACCGGGCAGCAGGCTTCAAGCATCAACGGCGCCAGTGTGGCGATTAACGCCGGTGGTGACGTCAGCATCAGCGGCTCCAACCTCCAGGCCACCGATGGCGATGCGAGCCTGAGCGGCAAAAACGTCGAGCTGTTGGCCGCCCACGACCAGCGCACCGAAGCCGTAGACAAGACCACCACCGGCGGCAGTTTCTACTACACCGGCGGCATTGATCGGGCAGGCAATGGTGCTCAGTTCAGCCACCAGAGCAGCCACGACACCGCTGAAAAAACCACCGCGCAAACCAGCACCGTGGCCGCGACCGGCAAGCTGACCATCAATGCTGGCAACACCTTCACCAGCGAGGGTGCACAGGCCAAGGCCGGCACCGAGCTGCGCGTCAACGCGGGCCAGATCGACAACCTGGCCGCCCATTCCACCGAGACCAGTACCCACAAGCAAAACGGCTGGACCGCCGATGTCGGCGCCAATGTGGAATACAAAGGCATTACCCGCCCGATCGAAAAAGCTGTTGAAGGCGTGGCCCAGGCCAAGTTCCATCAGCCGGGTTTGCTGGACGCATTCGAACAACCCAATGTCGGGCTGGATGTGGAAGTCGGGCATACCCACAGCACCCGCACACAACAGGACAGCACCGCCGTGGTCAGCCAATTCAGTGGCGCCACGGTGCAGGTCGATAGCGTCGGCAAGTTGCAGGATGAGGGCACGCAATACCGCGCCACCGATGGCGGGCTGACCATCAATGCCGGCGAGCATATCGCCAAGGCGGCAGCCAATACCCACAGCAGCAGCGAGCAAGGCGTGGACGCCAAGGTCGGCGTGCGGGTCTACACCACCACCGGCGAGGACGTGAATGTACGTGGCAGCGGCAGCGGCGGCAGCCGTGATGTAAGCCAAGCCAGCAGCACGGCGTTGGTCGGCAGCTACGCGGGCACCCAGGGCGTGAGCCTCCAGACCAAGGGCGATGCGAGTTATGAAGGCAGCCAGTTCAACGGCGGCCAGGCAAGCGTCAACCTCAAGACCGGCGGTGAGTTGGCGCTCAACCAGGCCAACGACACCCAGAGCAACACCAGCAGCACGTTGCGCGGTAACGCGTCATTGACCGTGGGCACAGCGCCCGGCGCCAATGGCACCAACATCAACCTCGGTGCCGGTGTGCAATTGGATAACCAGCGCCTCGACACCCAGGACAGCCAGGCCCGCGTCGCGACGCTCCAGGGCAGCGGGCCGATCCAACTCGGTAGCGGCGGCGACATGACCCTGCAAGGCACGCAGATCGGTACCGACACCGCCAAGACCGGCGATATCAGCCTCAATGCCGGCGGCAAGCTGGACCTGCAAGCCGCCACCCACCGCCACGTCAGCAACGGCAGCAACCTGGGCGGCGGCCTGACCCTTGGCGCCGGCAAAACCAGCAGCGCCGAAAGCAGCAGCAAGACCGGCAACCTCAGCGCCAATTTCAACATCGGCAAGGTGGCCGAAGATGACCAGGCCGTAGTCGTCGGGCAACTGCACAGCACCGGCAAGGTCAGCCTCGCCAGCGGTGCCGATGCAGCCGATGCCATTCACTTGCAGGGTACTCAGGTCAGCGCGGCCAGCGTCAACCTCGACGCACAAAACGGCGGCGTCCTGCAGGAGTCGGCACAGTCGACCCAGGCTCATGACAGCTGGGGCGTGACCCTGGGCGCGGGCGCCAGCGTGGGCAAGACCACCTTGGCCGACCCCGGTGAACACGAGACACCCAAGACCCAACGCGGCATCAATGCGCGGGCCAAGGTCGATGTGGATCACGTGCAAGGCACCACCCAGCACGACAGCCTGATCAAGGCCGATACCGTGGTCATCAACAGTGCCGGCGATACCCGTCTGGCGGGCGCACGCATCGACGCCGAGCAGGTGAGCGGCAAGGTGGGTGGCGACCTCGTTGTCGAAAGCCGCAAGGACCAGGTCACCAGCACCCAGGTTCATGTCGATGCCAAACTGGATGTCGAGAAAAACCAGCCTGGCGTGGTCGATAAACTCGCCAAAGCCAGCGGCCCACTCAAGGACACCGTAAAAGCCAAGGCCGAAGGCGCGTTCGACAAGCATCGCGACAAATTGGAGAACGTGGTCGACAAGGGCACCGGGCACCTGGCTGCGGCCAAGGACAAAGTGCTCGACAGCGTGGTCAACGTCAAGGAACGCCTGGAAGAAAAACTCACCCGCAGCGCCAGTTACGACGTGAACCCCGAGCCCCGCGGCGCCTTCGGCACCCGCGTGGACAAGGCCAAGGCTTACCTGGCAGACAAGACGGATGCGCTGGGCACGCGCCTGTCGGGCTTCAAGGACAAGGTCTGGCCAAAAACCAGCGACAGCTACGTTGTCAGCGGCAAGAACACCACCGGCAGCAAGGTGGCCGATACGGCTGAAAGCGTGTTGTTCGGTGACAAGAGTGGCAACACCAACTACACCCCGACCCTGAACCTGGACGTCAGCCATGTGATCAAGGACAGCGTCGCTCAGGCGTCAGGTATTCGCGGCAGCCAGGGCGTCAGCCTGCAGGTCGGTGGTGATACGCGCCTCACGGGTGCGCGGATCAGTGCCGAGCATGGCAAGGTCGAGCTGGGCGGTTCCAGGGTCACCGCAACCACACTGGCAGGCAGCGACTACCGCGCCGATGTCGGGCTGAATGTCTCCAAATCACCGGTCAACCTCGCACTCGGGGCCAAGGACGAACTGACCCAGAAACAGGACGACGCCACGCGCAAGGATCAAGCCTTGAACCTGGGCCTTCTGCGCGCCGGTGGCCATCGAGAGAGCCAGGCCTTGCAGGCGGGGATTGATCAGGCCGTCAACTAACGCTTAAAACAGCAGAATGCTTCAGTGGCGAGGGAGCTTGCTCCCGCTGGACTGCGCAGCAGTCCTATTCTCAGGGCCGCTTCGCGCCCCAACGGGAGCAAGCTCCCTCGCCACGGAATCAGCCACTGCCTGCTCGTTCTATGTCAGTTGAACAGCGCCTGCAGGTTCTTCATCGCATCATCGGCAAAGCCTTGCAGGAACGCTTCGAACGCCGGCATATCCTCCTTGCCGCCAGTGCAGGGCTGGCCAATGATGGTCCAGGTCACCAGGCTCTGGCTCGGGCCTTGCGGCGCCACTTCCATCAGCGCCCACAGGTTGCCGATATTCAGTGAGGTGTAAATCAGTGACCAGGTCATCGTCATGGCTTGGTCGTCACGGGTGTTGAGTTGCTCAATCACCACGTTGCCGTCCTTGAACAGTTTCTTGCGGACCGAACGCACGCCCTCGCCCGTCATTTCGATATGGGACAACGCCGGAATGAATTTCGCGAACCCCGCAAAATCTCCGACGATACTCCACACGCTGCGCGCATCGCCATTCACGGTGACGCGGGCGACTACAGGATTGCCGAGCGGGTTACGGACCAGGGTATCGGGTTGTTGCATGAGAGAGCTCCTCTTTTCCGGGGGGCGGATAGTGGGCTCCAACCAAACGCAGTGGGCTGTACAAGTTCAACACCTCCTTGGCGTGGTTAAGCGTTCTTGGCTGACTGCCGTAATGCCAAGGCCGCGACACCACACAAGATCAACGCGATACAGGACACATAGAACGCATCGCTATAGGCCATCAGGTACGCCTCGCGACGCACGATGTGGATCAAGCCCTCGATAACCTGCTGTTGAGCGGGCAACAGTTGGTTGAAGATAAAGCCCTCGCTGTCAGCCATGCTGGCGCGCAGGCGTTCCTGCAAGGACGGGGAAAACAGTGTGATCGACTCCCCTACCCGCTCGGAGTGAAAGCGTTCGCGCAGGGCGACGATCTGCGTCAGGCCCGCCGTACCCACGGCACCGCCAAGGTTACGCAGCATGGAGAACAACGCCGAGGCAGAGCCGGCTTCGTCTTTGGCCAGCCCGGACACCGCCAGTACCGACAGCGCCACCATGATCAGCGGCTGTCCGATACCGCGCACCACCGTGGAAGGAATGATCACGTTAGCGGCGCTATCCACATCCAGATGCGCCCCCAGATAACACCCCAGCGCCATGATGAAAAAGCCACTGGCGACCATCAGTTTCGGATTGAGCCACTTCATCAGGCGCGGCATAAACGGCGCCAGTACCAGTTGCACCATGCCGTAGGCGATCAGGCTGATACCAATCTCCCGAGCGTTGTAACCCTGCAACTGGGAGAGGTAATTGGGCACCAGGAATACCAGGCCGAACGTGGCCCCGCCGAAGATGAACATCGCCGCGCTGGCCACTCCGAAGTTGTAGCTTTTGAGCAGGCGCAGGTTGATAAAAGCGCGGGTGCCATACAGCTGCGACAGTACGAAATACACCAGGGCAACGCCTGCGACCAGCGACATCCACACGATGAAATCGGAGCCGAACCAATCCTTGCGCCCGCCCTCTTCCAGCACAATCTGCAAGCCCCCCAGGCCGACGATCATGGCGATGATGCCGCTCCAGTCGCCGCGCTTGAGCAGGCTCAACTGCATGGGTTTGGCATCGATGGACCACGCCACCGCCAGCAGCAAAAGAATGCCGGGAGCCAGTTGCAAGTAGAAGATCCAGCGCCAGGAATAGGCATCGGTCAGCCAGCCGCCAATGGACGGCCCGGCGGCTTGGGCGACGCTGTTGGACAGGGCGAACAGGGCCATGCCCATTGCGATCTTGCCGGGCGGCAGCTCGGTGATGATCAACTGGAATGACAACGGGATCAGCACGGCGCCGGCCGCGCCCTGGATCACCCGAATGATGATCATCACCGCAAGGTTGGGCGCCCAGGAACAGGCAATCGACGCCACCAGGAACACAAACGAGCCGACGAGCATCACCCGGCGCAGGGAGAACACCTGCACCAGCCACGCGGTGAGCGGGATCATCACGATCTCCGCGACCAGGTAGGCGGTGGAGATCCACGAGCCTTCCTCGAACGTCGCCCCCAGGGAACCCTCGATCTCCGGCAGCGCGGCGCTGGTCACGTGCACGTTCATGCCGGCCATGAAACAACCGAACAGCCCGCCGATTACCGCCACCCAGGCGCGAAAGGAGACGTTCTTTTCAGCGGCTTCAGTCATGTGCAGCGCCCTGCTCATCTGGGCGGGTGTCCACCGTGGTGATCACCGACATGCCCGGCAAAACTGGCCCGCCCTCGTCATGCTCATCAATGACGATCTTCACTGGAAAGCGCTGCACGATCTTGGTGAAGTTGCCGGTGGCGTTGTCCGACGGCAACAGTGCGAACACCGCCCCGGAAGCTGGCGAGAAACTCACCACATGGCCTTTGAGCTTGCGTCCTGAATAGCTGTCGATGCTGATGTCCACGGGTTGGCCGGCGCGCATGTCACGCAATTGGGTTTCCTTGTAGTTGGCCACCACGTAGGCCTGCTGCAAGGGCACCACTGCCAGCAGCGGCAAGCCTGGCGCGACGTACTGGCGGGTGCGCACTTTGCGCTGCCCTACCACGCCGTCGATGGGCGAGCGGATCAAGGTGTCCTCCAAGGCATGAGCCGCCAGGTTCAACTGCGCCTCGGCCTGGCTGCGCCGTGCTATCTGTTGCTGGAGCGAGGCTTGGGCCAATTGGCGTCGGGTGACGGCCACGGTCAAGCGGGTTTCCTGTTGGCGTTGCATGGCCTTGGCAATTTCCACCGCGGCATTGGCCTGGGTGTAACTGGCGGCGGCTGTTTCCAGACGCTGGGCGCTGGCGGCGTGGTCGCGCACCAAGCCTTCGTAGCGGCGCTGGTCGAGGCTTGCGCGGCGCAATTCTGCGGCCACACTGCGGGCGTGAGCCTCAGCCTGGGCAACGCCGGCCTTCTGCTGGGCGATCAGGCTGTCGGTGACGTGCAGGTTGGCCTCTTGCGCCGCCACCGAGGCTTGGGTTTCGGCCAGTTGTGCGCGGGCCTGTGCCAAGCGCGCCTGGTAGTCACGGTCCTCGATGCGCACCAGCACGTCCCCGGCCTTGACGGGCTGATCGTCCTCCACCACCACCTCGGCCACATAGCCTGAGACCTTCGGGCTGATGGGAATCCAGTCGGCCCGCACATAGGCATCATCGGTCTGTTCCAGGTAGCGGCCGACCGTCATCCAGTACACGCCGAACACCACCGCAGCGATCAACAGCGCGGCGCCGCCCAGCAAGAGCAGATGCCTTTTGCGACGTTGCTTGCGCGTATGCGCCTGTTCATCCTGGACAGCAGTTTTTTCATCAACGGCGATATTCATGGCTGGGTACCGGAAAAAGTGGTGTGAGCGTGGGTGGGCGCTGAAGGCTGCCAACCACCGCCAAGCGCCCGAAACAGGCTGATCTGGCGTTGCAGCAACTGGCCGTCGGCGTCGGCGCGAGTGGCCTGCAAGCGGATCAGTTCACGCTCGCTGTCCAGCACGTCCAGAAAGTCGATAGACCCGGCGGCGTAGTTGAATTGGGCCAACCTGTAGGCGTGGCGGCTGCTGTCCAGTGCCTGGCTCAAGGCCGCGTGGCGCTGGCGTTCGCCGTCGTATAACGCCAGGGCCTGGCGCACCTCCTTGAGGGCCTTGAGCACGCTGGCCTCGAATTGCGCCACCTCTACCTGCTCAAGCGCCCGGGCCTGCTTGACCCGCGCGCGGTTGGCGCGCCAATTGGGGAACTGCCAGGTGATCAGCGGGCCAATGCCGAACATCACCGCGCTGCTATCGCCCAGCTCATGGAATTTGTTGGCTGAGGAAGACACTGAAGCGCCGAAGGTGACCTTGGGGTACAGGTCGGCCTGGACGATATCCACTTGCAGCGTGGCCGCCTGCAACGCTCTCTCGGCCTGACGGATGTCGGGGCGGCGCGCCAATAATTGCCAGCCATCGCCCACCGGCAGTTCGGCATTGAGGTGTGGAACCACCTCACAGCTCGCAGCGCCAGCGCCTTGCTCCAAATCAGCCACGCCGGTCAGCATTGCCAGTTCGTACAGCGCAGCCTGTCGACGCGCCTCCAGCATCGGCAGCAAGGCTTGGGTTTCGCCCTGCAAGGCTTGCATACGCGTGTATTCAAGGTCCGTCACCACACCGGCCTGGCGCTGGCGATCAATCAACGCCAGGCTGCGCCCGACCACGTCCAACGAATGACGCTGGACCTTGGCACGAACACCGAGGGCACAAGCATTCACATAGGCGCGGGTGGTTTGCGCCACGACCGTGATGCGCAACAGGTCTTCGGCGTCCTGCGCCGCCGCGGCTTGCACCTGGGCTCGTTCGATCGTGCGCTGGACCTGGCCCCACACATCCACTTGATACGCCAATTCCATGCCTGGGTTGAACGCCCATTCCGACGGTGCATGGCTATCGGTGGCCTTGGCCAGGGTCTGGTCATCGGCGGTCTTGCCGTAAGCGGCACCCAATGACGCTTGGGTGGACGGCCAGCGCTCGGCATCAGCCTGCATGATCCCGGCCAGCATCGCCTGCACATGGGCCTGGGCCGCTACCAGGTCACGGTTGTGCAGCAATGCCTGCTGCACCAGCCCATCGAGCTGTGGATCGTTGTACAACTGCCACCAGCGCTCGGGTAATGCCTGGGCCGAAACACCTTGCGGCAGATGGCTCAGGGCATTGATTCGTTCGGGATGTGGCTGTGCCGGCGTATGCGCGACCCAGGATGAACAACCCGCCAACAACGCCACCGCCACGCCGAGCAGCGAGAGACGGCCATGCCGTGGGGAAAAAGAAGGCGAACCCATCGAGTAAATCCAGAAGGCCAAGTAGAGACGCAGGGTAAAAGCGCAGCGGGGTGCGCATCTCCCGAGTTCTGGACAACCATCGTTTTGATTGGGACAAGGTGCGAGGTGGCTTGGCAGTACTCGATCCAAATGTGGGAGGGGGCTTGCCCCCGATAAGCATGGGTATCTACACAACTCTGACGTAGCAACCATCAGTAACCACGATGCGAAGCGAGCCGCTCTTGATCTTGATCTGCTTTTGATCTCAGGCGCCCCGTCAAACCACGCTGGCCGGAATTCGACAGGGATTTGGGGGGTAAACCGGCAGGGATGCCGGTTTAGCCGCCCCGCGCCATGGATGGCGCGTGGCGGCGGCCCCCCAAATCCCTGTCGGATTACGGGCACACCGAGCCTGAGCGAGGTGCCGAGTGGTGGGGCGAAGGCCTTTTGCTTACTTTTGGGCGTCTCCAAAAGTGAGTCGCTGTAAGAGCGAAACCATAAGCGGCCGTTACCGCAGCAACGGATATGTACTCGGTCTGATCCAACATCCTGGTCGGCTGTCAGGCCGCCTTCGCAGGCAAGCCAGCTCCCACATTTGGATCGCGTCGCATCATTTAGATAGTCGGTGGCTGTCAGGCCGCCACGGGAGCAAGCTCCCTCGCCACAGGTTCAGGGCCATGCCAAAGTTGTGTAGAGACCTATGCCCCGATAAGGGAGTGTCAGTTAGCAAATCTGTAACTGCCCCAACGCCATCGGGGCATAGGTCTCTACACAACTCCTGGCATGGCGCTGTAGCAGGCCATCGCGGGGTTTGCTCGTCTTGGGGGAAGCGAGCTATGTCGGCAATTGCAGGAAGAGGTTGTGGGCATCATATCGTTTCTCCTTTTTAGGGCAGACCGCCAGGAGCGTTCGGCGCGTCTTGAGTGCGCAAATAACCCGCACATCAGAAAAAATGCACAAATGCATATTTTTCCTTGAAAACTTCACTGTATGAATACACAGTATCAGTAGGCCTCATCTTATGCCGATTCATCGCTACCGACGAGCAGCGCGGCGAGGCCGAGCCAGAGGGGTAATTCCCAACAATTGACCGAAATATATATCGATAAGGATATCGACTCATGACTATCGTTCTTCCACCCATCGTCGTCACTGCCACCGAGCCCGGTTACCCGGCAAATCCTGGAGGCCTGCCGTTTCCCGCGCCGAACCCGGCAGTTGTGTTCCAAGGGCAGATGCTGGAGCGCTTTGCTTATTATCGCCAGGGGTTGTGGCGCGAGATGCTAATCAAAATCGCCAACGAACAGGTCACCTGGGGAATGACAGGGGGGCCAGCGCCAGGGATCGTCCATGATTTGCAATCGGTGCCGTTTGCAGATAGCTATCTTTACTTTAATCCGGGCCTGACTTCTGGCCATGGTCTGAATTACGCCCAGCAATATTTCCAATCAGGTGGCGTAACCTCCTCTCCAGGCCTCTCGGGCGGTGACCTGACTCCGGTCGCGGCCGTTGGGCACTTTCTTTACGGCAAAGGTACTCCAACCGAAACCTCAATCAACCTATTCGGGCTGAACTCACCGAGCATCTCAAGCGCTGTGTTCAATGATGTTCTAGCCTCAGCGCCAATTGGAACGTCGCCGATTTCCATTGGCAATATTCCTTTTACGCCAGACGCCACGTCCTGGCAGCTTGCAACGTGGATAGACAATCTTTCCCTGACCTTGCAAGGCACCCTCAATAAGGGTCAAGACGGTAGTTATCAATTTAACGGCTCTGTATCCGCCGCCAACCACACCTACGATTCGATGCCTGCCGGTTTCAAAGCGGCCATCGGCGAAGCGGCTGCAAATACGCTTCAAAGCGTATTTGACGCTCATGGCGCTATGCCCTTTGAGGTCGTGATCAAAGGCGAAACCGCAGTTACCGTTACCAAAGAGCTCACACCCGATGAAAAGGCTGCCTATACAGACGCTGTCAGCTTCGTATCGACCGCCAACGAACAAATGCTTCAAAAATATGGTGCCAACTTGAGCAAAGTCGCCCAAGACATGCAGGCTGAGATCGCTGGCAAGAAAGTCAGAAGTTATGCGGAAGCAATGGCGACCTTTGAGAAAATCAGCGCTAACCCCGCTATGAAACTGAATGCGTTGGACACCCAAGCAGTGGTTGATGCGCTGAATGCACTGGATAAGGCGAGCTTTGCGGATAACATCACCCGTTTGGGCAAAGCATTCGGTGTGGTCGGTAAAGTCGTACAAGCAGAAGCCATCCGCGAGAAAACCGTTTCCGGTTTTCAAACCGGCGACTGGAAGCCTCTGATGCTTGAACTTGAAGCGATGGCAGTCGGCACAGGTGCTGGAATTTTGCTCGCCACCAGCATGGCGTTCTTCTTTCCTGTTTTTGCGTCGGCTGCCGCTGGAGTCGTCGTGGTGGCCTTGATGATGGCAGCCACCGCTGCCTATTTTGATGCAGCCAAAGTCGATGAGATCAACAACCTGATTCTTAACTAAAACAAAGGGTCCGGGCGAGCCGAGTCTTGTCCGGGCCCAGCGTGTTAGGATTAAAAATCGTACAACAGGATTTCCGAGCAATGAACAAGTCAATCAAACAGTGCATACCTCTGCCCTATTTATTCATTGCAATGACCATGGCACCTATATTTTTCATAGCTTTTTTATTTCCTGCAAAGGCCACATCCGCGCCCTATACAAATATTGAAAGCTTCATAAACACCTACCTGCTCGGCGTGGTAGGGTTTTGGTCGTCTAACTTCCCTTTCAGCTCCACAGTCATAACAAACTACATTGGCTTGTTCGGACCGATATTTGCGGTGATCTTTTTCTTGAAGGTCCGCAAGGGGATGATCATCGATGCCGATCAATATGCAAACATGACCATCAGCAAATATCTGTTCGGCCTGATAGTTTTATCGAGCTTTATCTATATGATCATATCCGTGAGCTATTTTTACCCGCATGATCTGGCGACTCACAACTTGAAATGGCGATTGTTTGGCACACACATATTCACATATGCAATATTCTCTTCGGGCGTGCTATTTATTATTTACTTTATTACCTTGATTTCATACTTCTCCTTATTATACATACCGAGACTTTTAATAAAAAAGAATAAACAGCACTAGCTTCACGCCATATAGCAAGATGACGGATAAAAGGATATTTAGTCCCGAAACAGGTGTAAGCCTATTTCGGATTGGAGACCATATCCCCTTCTCCCACTGCCACACCAATACTAGTGCCCTTTGCTGTCTTTACGGCTTTTCAGCCCCAGCAACCGCCCCCACCACCCAGACTCGGCACTTGAATCAGGTGTTGGTATCACTTTCTCATTGGGATGTAGCAAATCACCCGGATAGTGCTCATGCCCAATGCAATCGCTGTCCTCAAGCCCAAATACTTTCACGGCGGCGACCGCCTCAAAACACCAGCGGCCGAAGTAGCTTCCCATCTCAAGTGGGTGCATTACCGGATCACCATAAATGTACCACCACGGTTGCTGTTTACCGCGCCTGTTCAGCTCTGGATACCAATGCTCCACGAACGCCAGCAGTAGAGTTGCTTGCTGCGCCTGTTGCGCATCAATTGCCTTGAGCAGTCTCGCATATGGCTTGGCGTGTAGCAGCTTCTCCCCAATTTCCCGCTCTGGTTGGCGGTACGCAATGATCCGATCCAGCAGAATGTCCTGCCCCCCATCACCTATTAACGCAACCAATCGAAGCCACTGCTCATCGGGAATTTCCAGAGCAAGCGCTAGCCCCACCAGCCAGAAACAATAGATGTAATGGTTTAAATCGGTCAGTTCGAAGGTCCAGTCTCGGCAAGTCTTAAGATCATTTTCAGCGCATATTTTGTCGGACTCTCGGTTGGAAATTTCCCATGCATCCAGAACGCCGGGGAAGAATGTTGCAATCGTCGTAATATTTCCACCACTCGAGTAGCCCCGTATAGCCGCGCGCAAATTATCTTTGGCAAAGTCAAACGTAAATTGCGCTCTATATACGGGATTAGCCGAAGGCTCCGACAGAATCTTGCCGGCACGCTCAATCCATTGCAGATCTTTTGCCTCACGATCATCCCAATACTGCTTACTTCCCCAAGGTGCACGAATCATGGAAAAACTCCATTCAACGCCGCCTTTTTACAGGCGGCGCCTTTATTTACAAGGCAAACCCGGACAGTGTCCGGTGATTACCTAAGAGTTGATCAACTGCCCAACAGTCCACTGGTGTCCGCCTCGAAGCGCTTGCGGGCCTGATCAGCCGCCGGTTTGAGCAGCATGAGCAGCGCCGCCTCACTGTACAACTGAGTGACCGCCAGTTCCTTGGGGGTCGGCTCAATCGGGATCAGCACATCTTCGCTGTCTGCGTGCAGCCAGATTGCCACAACGTGCAATGCCGAGATGAACAGCACTCGCAGCTCAACGGTTTTACCTTGCAATTGCGGGGACTGTTCCGCCATTTTCAGCGCATCCACCGTCGCCGCGGCCAGGGGCCCGTGGTTGAGCGAGGCGAACTCGACATGCCCGCCTACGTCGGCCAATTGCGCATCCGCAATCGTCACGCCATCGGCAAACACCAAGTAATGCCAATCGCCGACCTCAGCGTCTTTCAGACCTTTACCGTGAGTCAAATCCTCGAGGGTGAGCGAGTAGCCACGATAGGCTTCGCTCAGCCTGATGTTGCCCGGTGCGGCGGCCGCGAATGAGTGATTGCGCCCCAGGCCCTGGGTTTGCAGCGCGGCTTGCAACGCCGGACGCAGTGTCTGTACGCCGTTTGAGGGCGCCTTTGGATAAATCAGTTGCATGATGCAGCCCTCCTCAGTTTTTTACGGTGAAGTAAGTGTTGGTCCAATTGCCGCCGCCGTTGTACGAACCGGGGAACGCGTTCAACGCACGGGTCGAGTAACCGTAGATCGAATCTGCGATCAACAAGTAGTTGCCGTTGGTCCCATAGATCACCAAAAAGTGCGCACCGCCACCGTACCAGGCACAACGCAAACCGATGGGGCGGCCCCTGTTAATCTGGTTCTGGATGGCCGACATCTGCAACGAGCCTTGATTCATGCCGTTATAGCTGCGCGTGGTTCGTAAGGCGGAATCCAGATAGCCGTAGACGTTGCACGGTCCAGGTTGGTTGCAGCAGTTGCGGTCAAGCTCGCTGCTGGCTACACCGCACTGGGTCCAGGACCCGGTGCCATAGTAGTTGCCGACCGAGGCAGAGAGCGCCGCCCAGCACCAATTGCTCTGGGTTTGTCTCTGCATGCTGAAATTGAGACTGGCGGCAGCCATTGCTTGGGGCTGTGCAGCCGCTTTGACTTCGACCAGTTGCGGATCGAGCAGATGGCCGACCAGGCAATTGGGCGGTGTGTCGCCGGTGAGTCGGGTTGTTTCAGTGGATAACATTTTTCAATCCTCCATGAATGAAAACCAGCGTCCTGCTGGTAAGCGCGTAGCGGTGTTGCTGAGCTTTCGACGTTCAAGGTGGCCCATATTTGATGGGGGCGTTGCGATCTGGCTCGAGGTAACCCTAGACGCGCATATGCATATACGCAAACTCATTAATGCATTGGTGCATTTTTTTTTGACAAATGCCTGTGGTTTGTCTGGCGGAGTGAACCTCAAAAATCCCTCGCCACAGGTTTAGGGTCGTACCGAAGTTGTGTAGATACCTATGCCCCGATGAGGGAGTATCAGTCAGCAAATCTGTAACTGACGCACCGCCATCGGGGCAAGCCCCCCTCCCACATTTGGACCGAGGCTGACAGGGAAGCCTATCGCCAAATCAAATCACACCAATCGACAGTTACTCGGGGTGTAACCCATGGTGCGTTTGAACATTGCAGTAAACGCACTCGGGCTCTGATAGCCATGCTCCAACGCCACTTCCAGGATCGACACGCCACTGGCCAGCCGCTGCATGCTGAGCAACAAGCGCGTGCGCTTGCGCCATTCGCCATAACTCATGCCCAGTTCTTTCTGGAACAACCGAGCCAGGGTGCGTGAACTCATATTGAGTTGCGCCGCCCAACTCTCCAGTGTCGATTCCTGGGAAGGGTTGTCGATAAAGTCGGCACATAGCGCCTTGAGCCGCGGCTCATCCGGAATCGGCACATGCGCCAGCACCCTTTGCGCACGGTCAAGTTCCGAGAAAATCAGCTCGACAATCTGCACATGACGCAACGACGCCGGCTGGCTGCCAGGCTCATCGCCCGCAGCCACAATCAGCTCGCGCAGCAAGGGCGAAACCCTGATCACCTCACACGCCTGCGCCAACCGACCGTGCGCCCCCGGCGAGATCAACAAAGTGCGCATACGCACCTCGCCGGTCATGCGGATCTGATGCTCCATCGCCGGGGGCACCCACAGCGCGTGCCCAGAAGGCAGCACCCAGGTTGTCTGCTGCACCGACACCAGCATCACACCGTTGATGGCATAGACCAACTGGCCCTCGTCATGTCGGTGAGCAGCCACGATGTCGCCGTGAAGATAGTTACCGGCGAGGGCCGCCAATGGGGTATGCGCGTTCATTTCAGCAAGCCGCGAGCAGGTCAGGCCGGCCACTGTTGGAAGGATCCTTGGGCATCATGTCGCTTCTCCTTTTTTTGAACAGAGTGACCCATTGGGCCTCAGTGGCCACTGGGTCCAATACTAAACAAAGAAAGGGTGCGGGGAATTGCGTATTAGGGTGGGTACTGTGAAAAAACGTCGAGTAAAAATTAAAAAAAACAAAATATCGGCGAGCAAATTTCAAGAAAAAAAGATTATTGCTTTTGGGGATAACAGGGGCTCGCAAAGAGCCCCTGTTCGGGTTGAACCCTAAAACGCGTAACGCGCCTTGACCATCACCCCATCAGCATCAAACCCGCTACGCGCCTGGCGGGTATAGCTGGCGCCCACCGTCAGCGCCGACACCTGATAATTCAGGCCCAGGCTGGCTTCGTAACTGTCACGTGCGACCGAAGCGCCCGTGACGGTAAACGCCGAACCGCCCAGCACAAAGCTGGAGGTTTGCGCCACGCGGTCGCCCATCAGGTCGTGGTAGGCCATCAATGTGGCTTCCGGTTGCAGGCTGCCAGTGGCCAACGGGAAGTTGCCGGCCAAGCGCACACCCGCGCCCAACTCGCCCACTTCATAGCGTTGCGAGCCGGTGCTCAGTGCCGCCGAAGAGCCCTTCTCGGTGAAGCTGTCCATGCGCACGTTGGAATAACGTGCCGCCACTCGCGGCTCTATCACGGCAGCATCCGACAGCTTGAAGCTGTAGCCGCCCAATACGCTGGCCGACAACACATTGCTGTCGTAGCTGCCCTTGGCGGTAGTACCCGCCACACGACGCTTGCTGTCATTGTCGTTATGGCCGTAGCTCAGGCTGCCGTCGACAAACCAGTTCTGCAGCGACCAGTTGCCGTACAACGACAGCGCATGGCCCTGCACGTCGGTCTTGGTACCCAGGTCCGAATGGATGTTGGAATTGAGGTAGCTGTAAGCCACACCCACCGTGGTGCTGTCGTTCAACCGACCATCCACACCCACCGCCATACCGCTGCTGTTGGCCGAATAACCGTTGTCGCCGCTACGGCCATCCTGATCCATGTTGCTGCTCAAGCCTTGCAACCACACACCCACGGCTTCGCGATTATCACGCTGGCCCGAGAGGCGATTGAGGATCGCGCCATTGATCACCGTCTGGCCCGACAAGGCCACGTCCAGCGCACCACGGTTGACGTCCGGCTTGAGTTGCTCGCCCACCTGCGCCAACTGCTGCGCCGTGCCCGCGTTGGCCAGGGCCTGGAACACCGGATCATCCGTTGCCAACTGCCCGAGCACGTCATTTTTTGCTTCGTTGACCACAGTCACGACAGGGTCAGTGGCGCCCGCGCTAGTCAGCTCCTCTTGCACCTGCTGATTGCTCTTCAAGCCCACCACGGCCTTGACCGTTTGTGCATCGGCCGAGTAACTGAGCACGTCCAGCAACGACGAAGTGCTGGCAACCGACAGACCGTTGTTCTGCACACTGCTGGCTTGCAGCAAGGTGTACTCGGTGCCGCTCGGCACGGCAGTGAAATCGCCAGGGGTGGCGCTCAAGGTCACTTTTGATGCCTGGGCGAAATTCGCCGCACCGTTGACCGTCAGGTATGGCGTGGTTGGTACCACGCTGTTGGCCAGACGCATATCAATGCCTGCACCGCTGGCGACGTTGAGGTCACCGGTGAGCGCCGTGCCAGGGGCCGACAGGTTCAGAGAGCCCGAGTTGATCGACACCGGCGCGATGATGCGGCTGCCGGAAAAGTCAGCCTGGCCGGCGATGTTGATCGCGTTGACGTTGAGCACATCACCGACGATTTTGCCGCCGGTCCAGTTCAGGGTGGCGCGGTTGGCTGCGTCGATGGCGATGCCGGAGTTGCTGCGGATTTCACCGGCTTGTTGGTTGATTTCGAAGATGGAAGTTTGCTCGGCTGCGTCGACGGAAATCGCCGTGCCATCGGCGATGATCGTGCCGCGGTTGATGATGCCGCGGGAGCCGGTGGGGCTGTTTTGGGTGAAGGTGGCGCCCAGGAGATCGATCGCTTTGGCGTCGGCGCCTTGGGCTTGGAGCGTGCCGGTATTGAGGATGTAGTCGACGCTGCCATCAAAAAAAGCGATGCCTTTGGCGTCAGCCCCAGAGGCTGACATCAAGCCGCTGTTTTCGATTCGTAAAGGCGTGGTGGCAGTTTCTACCTCAAACGCCCAGGCCTCTTTACCGGTCACCGAGACCGTGCCGGAGTTGAGTATCTTGCCGGCAATACTGGTCTGCTGCGAACCGCGCCGGTCCAGAGCAATACCCAGCGCGTCATCTCCCACCAATGCGATGACACCGGTGTTGGAGACATCGCCCGCCACCTTGGTGCCATGCAAATAAATGCCATTGCCGCCGCCCAGTAAGCCGGGGGCTGGCGGAGTGGATTGAATGGTGCCGGAATTGATAATGCTCCCACCGATGGTGGCCCCACCGACTTCAAAACCTTCATAACCACCGTTGTTCATCGTGATTTTTCCGGCCTGGATCACGTCACCCGTGATGGTGCTGGGGCCAGGGTTGACGGTTTGAACTATCTCCGGATCCACGGAAAACGCTTGAATGAAACGATTTTCGGCGTCCAACACAATATCTGCGCGACTGACCAAAGATCCCTGGATATTGGTATTGGCGACACTCACCCCTCTCCAATTACTAATGCCTTGGTTGGCGGTCAGATTCGTGGGCTGAGTCAGTGTTCCAGTGAGCGTTAATGACTCATTGAACGTCTCGCTTATCCAATTAGTCTTGCCTTGACCAATATCCACTTCAACCGCCAACGCCTGGCCGCTGATTGCACCGACCACTACGGCCAACAGTTTTTGCTTGAACGGATTTCGCTTCATTTGAAAACTCCATGTACGACAGATGGCATCGCCATGAACCCTGGCGATTAGAGGTATAAAACAATCGACTACAACAAGCGCCGCTGCACCGCCTCATCCAACGTGCTGCGGGTCAGGGCTTGCACCACCTCATGGGTGTCCTGGCGGAAAGGCACGGCAACGATCAACAGCAACTGCATCCAGGTACGCAGTGATTCACTCTTGCGCACGCGGCCAAGCTCCTTGCCGTCCTTGTCCTTGAATACAGTCTCCAGGGTGAAGGTGTTCTTCGCGGTAGAAGGAATTATGAAAAACGTCACCCCGGTAATGATGGCCGACGCCATGCTGAACTGTTCGTTGTTGTACAAAGTAGCCTCAACATAGAGATCCGCCTCGGCCTTATCCGTACTCACCCACGCAAAACGCCCAGATTCACGAAAGCCCTCGGTAACCGTCGCTTCCCCAACCGCTGCCGCAGCTCCCGCAGCCGTATTGGCCGGCCCACCGTTGACTTGATTCATGACCGTGGTGCGCACGAACACCTTCGGCTTTTGCTGCGGCGCATTGGCCGTGGGTGGCCACTTCTGCACGGGAGGCAACTCGTTTTGCGAATACGTCACGCAGCCAGACAACAGAACCGCAGCGAGCACCACACAGTGCTTTATTGAACCGATCATTTTTGTTCTTCCTTAAGTTGTGGTTGTGCCAACTTTGCCGTGGCGTTATCGAGCAGGGTTGACACCAGTTCATTCAACTTCTTGACCCCCATCACCGGCGACCAATACTCCCGCCCGTAAAGCCCCACGTTGTGCTCAAACTTGATCTGCTGCTTGGCGGCAGCCAGTTCTTTACCGTTACGGTCAACGATCACCAGATCACCGGCCATATCGAAACTGTCGACGTAGATGGGCCCGTTTACCCAAATCCAGATCGTCAGGGTCAATAAAGCCCCCGGGATGTAAGCAGGGTGCGGCGCGCGATGGCCCTTGAGCGATGTCATGTTGAACTTGAGCACCACGTCGTTCTCGCCCAGGCGCACGGGGTATTCGGTGACGTCCTTGAAATAGCCACCGGCCTTGACGTATTGGTTGAGCTGATGGGTGAGTGAACGGCTGATGGCGGTGCGTGTGGCCTCGTCAGCGTCTAGGATTGCGACGGAAACGTCGGCGATTTGTGCGGTACGGGGACTGCTGACTTTCGCGGGGTGGGGAGGAGCACTCAATGGACCGGTGACGGTGTAGGAAACGCAGCCGGTCAGGGACAATGCCGTGAGGAGTGCGGCGGTTTTGAAGAGGGTTTGGAGCACGGAATGTCCTTATTGGGGGGATCTGGTTGGTCTGAATGTGACTTTTGGGAAAGCGGAATAAGAGGTACGCCGGGGGATGCCATACTCTCTGTATGTGCAGCTTTTATAGACAGAAGGGGTCGATTTTAGAAACGTGGATAATCGTGGACGTTAAGCATGTGCCATTCAAATCTGCCCCCTTTTCTCAACGCCCCTTTTTCTACCTGATCGACGACCGACAATTTAAAACTCAGCGTGTAGTCACGCTGACTACGCTTTTTACTTGATTCCATTGATCCATCTGAAAGGCAGATCAGAAGTCGTAAACTTTATTCAGGATGAGACATAAACCTATTTTAGGACTAGACAGGGTGTGCGCTCGCAGCTACCACCGTAGAATAAGTCAAAATTTTTTCATTGTTTTCAGCTACATCAGCCAGCTAGCTAACTGCTAAGTAAGTGCTATTCCTGGCTGACTCTTTACTTTTTCAAACTTTGCCGCATATCATTTAAAATAATCAACACCCTAGAATAGATAAGCAACTGAACCTCAAAAACCACAACACCCTCCGAAAGATGAATTTCTAAAGGAATTGAAATATTCACATTCTGGGTCGCCGAAGCCTGCGAAAACACCGCCGCAGATAGATGACTAGTAATATTTAATATATCAGAATAAAGAATACCAACACTTTTCCCCTCAAATTTTATAACCACACCCTTTTCAAAAATATTTAAGGCACAGCCATCTAAATAAACCTCATATACGCCCTGACCCAGTTCGGGGTCACTACTGAAAGGTATAAAGCCTCCATAACCAGATACATTAAGGCTTTTCAGATGCTTGCTCACTGACTTTGGATGGCTCACTACTTTAGCCCCTTCAAAAAATCTCTAAGTCCTTCCTTGGTAGCAGGAAAACTAAAAGAGAATTGCTCGCCCACTTTCCCCGCCCCTAATGCTGCGCCTTCCTCTGACGCGTAATAACCTTTAAGGGTGACTGTCTTGGCTCCCTGAGACTGAGTGTATTCTAGAAGTTTCTTAAGCGGCCCCACTAATTCGGAAGCCCCGTCCGGACCATAGCCAATAAAACCTTTCGATGTACCTACAGCAAAGTCGTCAAATATAACCTCACCGGCATTCATTGTCACTTTCGGGGAGTATATGGTTCCGACCCCATTAGCAGCATCAAATGAAACTTTCCCAAGATCGGTTGCCACAGGCAAGGTTGTTTTTGAACCAGGAATCAACAGCGGTCGAGAAAACGCCTTGCTATAAGAGCCTACTTCACTTACCCCATCCGGGTAAACAACCTTAATAGCATCATCAGAAACGGTAACGACACTCCCCTTCGGCAAAATATTGCCACTGGCTAATGTCACCGTCTCACTCAATTGCACCGTGGTATTGGCCTGCACAACCTTGCTCTCGACATAAGTCGCGCTACCACGCAATACCGCACCACCCGCTTGTTCGGCGAGCTCAGCCTCAACAGTAGCCGCGACCTTGCGACCCACCACAGCAGCCCGACCAATCGGCATGACGTCGAGTAAAGTAACGTCCTTCAGCCCTCCGACAGTCGCATCCTTAACACGCTCGCGAGTGCTATCCGATGCATCACTTGATCCATCAAACACACTGATTTCCGGATGACGATTGACTGCGGCATTAACACCAAAACGATTGGCATCCGCCTGAAGCGTTCCGCCTGTCGGCCCATAAGACCCGGCACCGTTAGCGGCAAATAATCCGCTGTCGGCCTTTTGCTGGGCGGTAGCCTGGAAAGCTATTACCGGTTTGCCGTACGCAGTCACAACCGAGCCGTCTTTCCATCGCAGCGGCGTGCCTTGGGCGCTCATCTGGTTTACAACGGCTTGGGCAACAGCCATATCGTCGGAGAACTTTCCAACCAGTGGATTTCCCTGCTGAGCGCCTTGACTCAACTGGGCACGCAAAGCCTCATATTTTTGTGCCGCCGCGTTGTCCAGTTGGCTGTCGCTGGCCAGTGTCAGAAACTCTTCCCAACTGAATCCCGACAGCGTTGGCTGCCCTCGCTCGCGGGTAAGTTGAGCCGCTTTTTCCTTTAGCAGACGCTTCTCTTCAGGATGCAGTTGACGGTTATACGCCGTGGCGTCTTTGGCAATATCGATCCCGGTTTGCAGATCACCGTCAACTATCGCTGCGGCCGTAAGCCCCACCAACTGCGACGCAGCGAGCTCCAGCTGTTTGTCACCCTTCACCAACGCACTTAGACGCTCGCTTAACGCCTCGTTTGCCCCCGCGGCCATCGCCCCTGTGACAAACCCTTCGCCTGCCGCCTCACTGAGCAAGCCACCGACCAGCGCGTGCAGCGTCGTTTTCTCAACGCTCGCGTTATCCCATTCTTTATGATCCGCAAAGTCGCCAACCGCGTTGAAGGCAACCCCGCGCAGAACACCTTGCGCCTGGGAGACCAGCGATTGTTTGAGGTTGTCACCAAGGCTGCCACCTTGTAGCGCGGTACCAAAGCCCGCCTGTGCTGCGCCCTGAGCCCCTGAATAAGCCGCAAACTTGCCGACATCCGATGCCGAACCTGGGTGACCAGCCTTTGCGGCCTAGCCTCCGTAGAAGCGGAATAAATCGTTATGGTTGATTAGAAACTGAATTTTTCGAAGCCTTTCTACCGTATTACCGAGCTTCGGAACTTTCCCACGGCCTGACGAGGTTGAGCCTTAGGAACTAACTTGGCTAAGATTCGCCGTCGCAGTAAATCCTGTGGCCGGGTGTCGCAACCTGAAGTAGTCTGAGGCGCGGTAGCGCCATAGCTCTGTAGCAGGCGCTTTTTTATGCCTGCTTACCGCATCTATGGTGGACCGTGTGAGGCGGGCTTTTGCCCGGCCGGTACCCTCGGACACCGGTTTGCGACCCTCGCACGGTCCACCACCCACTCGTGTCGCAACGAAGGTGGTGGCCTCTTAACTGTCTGAGGATCGAGTGGATGTTTTCTACAAATCGAAACTGTCGAGATATTGAAGTAAAGGTCGTGGTGAGGTGTTTGTACTCTGCCGTTAACGCTCATTCAATGTGTGGTGCATTGGAGTGTTGCTCATGAAAACACAAATAGATGATTACGATATGACTAACAGTGTTTTCAATGTGAGGCCTGGCTTGAGCTCCGAAGAAGCATTAGTAAATGCAAGTGAGCTTTTAGCTTCGGCGTCAGTCATGGCTAATGAACAAGCATTTGCTTCAAGCGGATCACAGCGGCTTCAAACCTTCGGCCTGGCCCAGCTAATTGAAAACGCGCAACTTCTAGTAAACGATGCTCTGAGAAAAACGCCCCCAGCAGCCATCTGATTATTAATAGAGGAAAGTAGATGAGGGTAGACCACCACGCTTCTATACGAAATCGTGACCTACCCCATCCATCATTTATATGTGAAACACTTGAGTTTTCATAAATAAAATGGGCGTTTTATAGCCGCCCAGCTTGGCTAAGCATCGAGCTATGCAAGCACACAAAAACAAAGCCACATTATTAAAGAACGATCCACTAACACAGTAAAAAACAAACCCCTACTTTTGCCTATCGGCTAGTTACGTTGTCTAGCGAGGCACCTGTCGCTTTTGCACCTACAAATCATATTCTCGGCGACAGTAGATGAAGCCGTCGAGACATTCAAGACGCCCTATTGAATCAAGCAAAAATTTACAATCTAAATCTACGTGAGAAATTTTGTCTTGACCAATTGAGGCTGAAATATTTGTGGCAATAACCTCTAAGCTTTCCCAGTCAAAGGCTGTAGACGGCCTGTCAAGATAGTAACGAATAAATAATTCCCTATCATCTGACAGGGAAATAGCAATCGCCCTTATTGCCGGATATATCTCACCAATCAGAGCATGCCAAATACATAAAACTAACCAATCAGGTAAAGCTTTCATGGTTTCGCTCCGACAGTAGTAGGATTTATTGGAACAATATGCGCTCCGCTTTTACCTGAATGTATTGTTCCATATTTTGTCGCTAAGCCCGTTGTGCCATCAACACCAATATTTTTGCCAAAATCAACTATTGGCTGCCCTCTTGAACCATAACCTACGACAGGAAACTCTCCCGCATGAGCGCCATTCAACAGTTTTTGAGGATCGACTCCCTCATTAAGATAACTGCGTTTTGGAAGAAAATTGTTATGCCCCAGGATATGCTTGCCTTGCTGGCCTGCATGGATACTACTAGCTACGTTGCCTAGCGAGGCACCTGTCGCTTTTGCACCAACCTAATTACTCTTAAATTTCACGCCGCTTAAATACCCAAATCCCCTGATCAAGTATCGGCTCCGAGGCATCTAGCCGCAAGCACTTCACTATAACCGTCCAGTCATCCTCGTAATCAGCAATCACCTCAGTTTCAACACAGGAGGCAGACTCAAAATCATCATCATCGATTTCTCCGTCAAAATAGAATCTAATATTCAGAATCAGTCCCGATACTGAAAATATAACAGCACGAAGCTTCCCTGAAACCTCACCTAACAATGCTCTTTGAATATTTAGACGGGCCATCACGATCACATCATCAAGAGAACACATTATTCACGGCCTCGCTGGCACAATGTGGATACCATCCTTAGAGTAGTGAATTATTCCATTCGCTGTAGGTGTTGCCACGCCTGCTCCATCTATATACGTCCCTATAGGCCCACCAAAATTCACCCTTTCTTTCGAGCCTGGCATGCCAACTGGAATATTACCAACCTGCTGTCCAGTTCCAGCACTTTCGGCAAGCTTGCGGGGGTCACTGCTCAAAACACTACGGCCTGGCGTGTACGAATTATGACCTGGAAAGTGCTTCTCTTGAGCACTCCATTTAACAGCGAGCACCTCTTTTGCACCAACTCAAATTTTCCCTTTGAGGTGATTTCGCCACGGTACTAGCAAACCGTCCAGCAGGACTCGATCAATAACACCGTCCTCAATAGCGCCAACATAAGTAGTATCTAACTGAAACTCAAAGGAAAGACTTTCATTTTCAGATAATTTTTTTACGGCACCTACCAGCGCCTCTACGTCATCTAGGTTTTTCGAGTCCATCTCAATAGGAAGTAGGTTTGGCGGCAAAGCCGAATAAATTTCCAAAATCCCACCTACTACTTCCGTACCACTCTCGTCTATCTCGTCAATAAAGCTTGGCGGAGTAACGCTCCATATTCTTGACGCAGCAACCTCATTCACAAGCTGCTGCACATTAGATCTAATAGACTGATCCAAATCCTGAGCCACGTAAAAAATTAACTTTTGCTTCGCAAGCTCTAGCGGTATGGAGTGCATTACTCAGCTCCTTTTTTCGGAGGGTATGCCGGGAGAGCTGACCCTGGACCGCCCGGATTATATCTAAATCCTCCTGGCATATGCGCGTCCAAATGCCGTGTATCAGGCAGGGGCACAGTAAGTGGCGAACCCTGAACATGATGCATAGGTATTCTCTCACCCTTTAGCCCTGCATCTTCAGGAAAAACTTTAACCCATGCATCGTCGACCTTCGGAGTCTTCCCTTTAGCAATCGCGGCCCGATTTTCAGTACTTAAGATTTGGCCATATCCAAGGTCATCCCAGTTATCACGTAGTACTCTCCAGTCTGCGGCATTTGTACGAACAACACCTGTCCGAGTCGTACCAGAAGTAACCACAGGCGCGGGAGGCACGACTTCACCTGCCGCTTTTGCACCCGCACCAGGAAGCAACAGAGGTTGAGAAAACGCCTTGCTATAAGAGCCTACTTCACTTACCCCATCCGGGTAAACAACCTTCATAGCATCATCAGAAACGGTAACGACACTCCCCTTCGGCAAAATATTGCCACTGGCTAATGTCACCGTCTCACTCAATTGCACCGTGGTATTGGCCTGCACAACCTTGCTCTCGACATAAGTCGCGCTACCACGCAATACCGCACCACCCGCTTGTTCGGCGAGCTCAGCCTCAACAGTAGCCGCGACCTTGCGACCCACCACAGCAGCCCGACCAATCGGCATGACGTCGAGTAAAGTAACGTCCTTCAGCCCTCCGACAGTCGCATCCTTAACACGCTCGCGAGTGCTATCCGATGCATCACTTGATCCATCAAACACACTGATTTCCGGATGACGATTGACTGCGGCATTAACACCAAAACGATTGGCATCCGCCTGAAGCGTTCCGCCTGTCGGCCCATAAGACCCGGCACCGTTAGCGGCAAATAATCCGCTGTCGGCCTTTTGCTGGGCGGTAGCCTGGAAAGCTATTACCGGTTTGCCGTACGCAGTCACAACCGAGCCGTCTTTCCATCGCAGCGGCGTGCCTTGGGCGCTCATCTGGTTTACAACGGCTTGGGCAACAGCCATATCGTCGGAGAACTTTCCAACCAGTGGATTTCCTTGCTGATTACCTTGGCTCAGTTGGGCACGCAAAGCTTCGTATTTATGTGCCGTCGCGTTATCCAGTTGGCTGTCGCTGGCCAGTGTCAGAAGCTCTTCCCAACTGAATCCCGACAGCGTTGGCTGCTGTCGCTCGCGGGTAAGTTGAGCGGCTTTTTCTTTTAACAGACGCTTTTCTTCAGGATGCAGTTGACGGTTATACGCCGTGGCGTCTTTGGCAATATCGATCCCGGTTTGCAGATCACCGTCAACTATCGCTGCGGCCGTAAGCCCCACCAACTGCGACGCAGCGAGCTCCAGCTGTTTGTCACCCTTCACCAACGCACTTAGACGCTCGCTTAACGCCTCGTTTGCCCCCGCGGCCATCGCCCCTGTGACAAACCCTTCGCCTGCCGCCTCACTGAGCAAGCCACCGACCAGCGCGTGCAGCGTCGTTTTCTCAACGCTCGCGTTATCCCATTCTTTATGATCCGCAAAGTCGCCGACCGCATTGAAGGCAACCCCGCGCAGAACACCTTGCGCCTGGGAGACCAGCGATTGTTTGAGGTTGTCACCAAGGCTGCCACCTTGTAGCGCGGTACCAAAGCCCGCCTGTGCTGCGCCCTGAGCCCCTGAATAAGCCGCAAACTTGCCGACATCCGATGCCGAGCTGAGATTAAAGCCTTTCGTGACCTTGTTGACGTTATCACCGGTCACGCCAAATGCCGGGTCCAGGACACTTGCAGTGAACCCTGCGGTCAACGCGCCCGTGGCATAGCTGCGCAGGTTATCGCTGGAAGTAATGTCCTTGAACGTCGCGCCAATATTGCCGCCGTTGTTGATAAAGCTGACGGCGCTGTTGCTCGCCACCGAGGTGAGCACCGCCGAAGCCATGACGTTGCCCCAACCGGCCGCCACCGCAGAGGTTGCCGCAGTCGCAGCTGTGGTCGCCGTAGCCGCCGTTGCGGCTGTAGCAGCGGTACCGGCGGCCATGGCTGAGCCCGATCCTGCGGTCGCGCCTGCAAGGGTGCCAACTCCGGCACTCGCGGCCCCGGCTGTCAGTACCGTCACCACGATGATGATCGCCAGCATCGCCCCTTGCCCGAGGCTGGAGTTGCTGTACTTGAACGACTCATGCACTTCTCGCACTTGCCGCCAATCCACATCCCCACGTTTCTCGGCTTCTTTCAACCACGCCAATTGCGGGTCGGCCTTGACCATTACATCGATGGTTTGGCTAACGGTTTGCTGGTCGATCTGTTTGATGTCGATTTTCAGGCCATCGACAGCTTTGATCGCAAGGTTACCCTGGGCAATCAGTTGCGTTTGACGCAGCGTCTCATCGGTATTGCCCTTACCCTTGGAACTGTTCCAGGCCAAGCTGCTTTTACTTTTCTCATGACTCTCCTGATGGAGATCTTTGACGCCTTCAAATGTGATTTCTCCACCACTGGCAATGCTCAAGTCCTTGCCACTTTCCAGCGTCGCCACCTGGTACTTCTGATCCCCGCCACTCTCAAGAGTAAGGTCACCACCGGTTTTGATTTCGCTGCCGATATTCTTCACATCGGTCACTTCATCACGCTTGGTTTGCTTGCCTCCCAAACCGCTTTTTTTCTTTCGGTCGTAGAGTGAGTAATCGCTGTCTTGCGCGGCCAAAAGTTCGAGATTGCCGCCCGCGACCAGATACGCCTCATCGCCCGCCGTGATTCGACTGGAAATTAGCGCCATATCTTTGCCTGCACTGAGGCTCACATCACCGCCAGCGGTAACAGTGGTGGACACCTGGCTGACATGGTCTTCCTGGCGGGTGACTTTCTTTTTCTTACTGTAGGAGTGCTGTTCGTCAGCCGCCGAGGACAGCAGCAAATTCTCGGTAGCTGCCATGGCCACGTCGCGTTTGGCATCGATCTGGCTGGCGATGGCGTTGATATCACGGGCCGCGACTACGCTGAGGTCGCGCCCGACCTCAAGGGTGGAGCCATATTGAGTAATGGTTTGACTACTGTTTCTGCTGCCCGGATTAAAGCTATCGACCTGCTGAGCAGAGGCCACATTGACGTCACGACCACCGCGAATAACGGTGTCAGCGCCACTCCTGATCACGCCGCCCACGGAGCTGACGTCGCGTCCGGCTCCCATACTCAGGTTGTTAGCCGCCTCAATTCGCGCTGCGCTATCTACAACACCATTCAACTGGTTAACGCCGTTGTAGATCGTCTGATACTGGTTGACCGTGCGCTCGTTGATCACGTCGCCGTTGATCGCCGTCATCTTGACGTCACGCCCGGAAATGATGCCCCCGGCTTTGTTTACAAGGTTGTTACCCGCGAGCAGGTCGATACGCCCGCCTGCTTCGATAAGGCCGCTATTGACCAAATTTTGTCCCGCAGCAGCCGACAAATTCCGGCTGGCACGCAACGTGCCGCCGCTTGTCAGGTTTTCCCCAGCAATCAGGTTGATGTCGTTCGCTGCAATCAATGCGCCGTTGGGGCCAAGACGGTTGTTGGCTTGAGCCAGGTACAGCACCGGTACCAGGACCTGCTCGCCGTTTACTTCATTTTTTTCAAGCCAGACAATGTCATGGGTCAAGGCCGCTACCTGCGCAGCGCTCAAGCTGACACCGACCGCCAGATTCAGCTGTTGCTTGCTCTGGATGGCGTTGTCCATCAAGTACTTGAACAGCTTTTCGTCGGTGTTCATGCCGGCGAGGAAGTGTTGACCCGTGCGTGCTACCACTGCTTGCTGGATAAGTTTTTGTTCATAAAAACCATCACCCAGACGCTTCCAACTGTCATCGGGGTTGTAGCCCAGTTTGGACAGCAGGTAGTCCGAGCTCATGAACTGTTTGAGGTCAGTCAGGGCCGGGTTGGTTTCAATCAGGTATTTATTTGGATGACTGCGGAACTGGCTGTCCGGAAGGGTTTGAACACGATTGATGGCCTGACTATCAGCCGCACTGGCAAGCGCCGCAACTGGTGTCAAAGTACTTCCGATATTCCCCGGATTACGATTAGGAATCTCAGGGTCTACTGCACCGGAGGCGGGAGCATCTATCTGGATAATGTTGACTTCACCGGCCACACTCTCCACCGGCTGCGCAGCGGTGTTCAAGCCAGTAGTGGCCGCCAACAACCGGGAGGCGCTCAGAGCACTAATATCAGCGCCTTTGCTGAGAGGTAGTTCTTTTTCGCGTTGCTCAACACTGATTTCTGAAGCCCCCATCACCCAACTCTGCGGTGCATTCGAGCTCGCTTGGGATGCACCGTGCCCACTCAGGCGGAACAGTCCGTTTTGACCTTCTGGCAAGCTGAACCCAGGCAGAGCCAGCGGATTTACTTGTTGTTGCGCCAAGTCAGCAGGCAATTGAGCATTTAAGTGAATAACAGTCGCGCTGGTGGCCTTGCCCACCTGTGTATCGACAACCCCTTTGGCCGTGCCCACAAACTCCGCATGGGCTTGCAGGCTGCTGTTATTGATAGTGGTTTTGGCGTTTATGTCGATCGTTTGCCCCGCCTGAATGATCGACGGCACGCTGCCACCGCCATCCGTGAAGACTTTAACGTCACTTTTCAGGCTGCCCGAGAGTATCTGTGCAGGCACAGCGACTTCGGCACCAATCCCAAACTGCGAATTGGGGCGAGTGGTCGCCTGTCTATCAAAATCATTCAGCTCAAACTTTGTACCGCCTTTGTCGATCTCGTGGCGCATTCCACCGTAGGAATATAAGTTACGAGAGTTTCTCCTTGCATACGCCTCCAGCGGCCCCTCGCCTCGCTCGCTTACCAAGCGGTCAATGTTGCGAACGCCGTCAAATACACGGGACCGTGTAAAACTACCCGACTGCAACGCTAAGTTTTCGAAGGTATCAACGTTTAGCGTAATATTTTTGCCTGCAGAAATGAGCGAAGCCGTATTTGTAAATCGTCCTACATTTGCCCCCAAGCTCCCCGCCACAGAAACCGTAGCCCGCTCTCCCGTGATCGACGATTGGGACTCATAACGCTCATCGACGTAAAAGGTGCCAGAAAGTCTGAATCGGATATCACCTGACAAAAATTTTTCTGCCCCCAAGATCCCGTCAGTTTTGTTGTTGAAACTGTTGGCAGACAATGAGAAGTCACCATCAACGTTAATCGATGACGCCAGATTATTAACTTCATTCGCGCGCCCACCGCTTACCCCGGCAATGTCCAAATCACCGAAGCTATACACAGCGCCTTTTTTTTGGTTGGTGAAGTCGTTAACCAGCAGATCCATATCACGGCCGCTGAATATCAATCCACCTTCATTGCCAAGCGTCGACGCCTTGATCGTCAAGTCCTGAGCGGCGCCCAGGGTGCCGAAGTTGCTCAAGGTATTGACCTTGACGGTCATTACCTCATTGGACGTCAACCGCCCGTAGTTGGTGAGCTGCCCCACATCAATCGACGTAATACCACCACCTGCCAGGCGCCCGGTACTGGCCAGATTTACCTGCGCCGCACTTAACCCAAAGATGCCCTGGCTGGTGGTTCGGCCACCGCCGCTATAGGTCCCGTCCAACGTCACGCTGAGGCTGCCATCGCTGGCAATCAACCCCTCGTTGGACCAGTTGATACCTTTGCCCACCAAACTATCGGAAGCCAGCAACTGCCCTTCTGCCGTTTGGTTAAGTGTCTTGACGTTAACGGTCAACCGCCCTGCCTGGATTACACTGCTGTTGGTCCAGTCATCAGCAGTCAGGGTCAGGCCGCCTCGGGTGACAACGTTGCCGCCCACGTTGGTCAGGTTGGCCGTGCTGATGTCAAACGCACCGGCGCCCACATGCAACAGACTGCCGCCCACGTTCTGGAAGCCACTGGCCTTCAACGTCAAATCGCTGTTGGCGGTTTCCAGTACACCATTGCGGTTATCAAACACACCCCCAATCTGAAAGTCAGTCTTGCCGTTCTTGCCCAAAGCCCGCAGTTGCCCGCCCTGGTTATCCACGCTATCCGCCTCGACCTTCAGCGTGGTGTCACTTTCAATAATGCCTTTCTGGTTGTTCAGTGCCCCGCCACTGAGCTTGAGGTCAACCTGCCCGCCTGCCACCTGGCCGCGTACATCACCGCTGTTATCAAAACTGCTGCCGATGACCTTGACCGTCCCTTTGGCGTACAGCCCGCCATCGCGGTTGTCGAAGGCGCCGGTGGTGATGTCGGTGTCGCCGGTTTGCGCGGCGATGCGGCCGCCGTTGTTGTTGAGGCTGGCACTGGTGAGGATCAGGCTTTGGGCCTGGATGATGCCGGCCTGACGGTTGTTGTTCAGGTCAAAGTCGTTGCGCAGCAAGCCACCCAGCGCTTTGGCTTGCAGAGTGCCCTTGAGGCTGGCCAGGGTGCCGCCACGGTTGTCGATGGTTGTGGCCTTGATGTCGACAGCGCCGTTTTGCGCGATGACTTTGCCGCTTTGGTTGTCGAGGGCTCCGCTGATGTCGAGGTTCAGGGCGGTCTGGCTTTGGATCGAGCCCTTGGCATTGTCGAGGCTGGCGGCCTTGAGTTTCAGGTCGGCGTTCTGGCTGTAGATCAACCCGTCGCCATCGTTTTGGATGGCGCCAGTGGTGGTGGCCAGCAGCGTGCCGTTGGACGCGACGGTGCCGCGTTTGCGGTTGTCCAGGCTGCCCGCGAACAGGGTCAGCAAGCTTTGGCTGACCAGTTGGCCGCCTTGGTTGTTGACCTCAGTGGCGCGTTTGAGCAGCAGCGCACCGGCGCTGGCAAGTTTGCCGTCGGTGTTGGTCAGGGCGCCGAGCAGGTCGAGGGTTACGCTGCCGTTGCCGATCAGGTTGCCAGCGCTGTTGTCGAGGCTGGTGCCGATAAGGCTGAGGGCCTGTTGCGCATTGACCGTGCCGCCTGCGTTGTTGAGTGTATGCACGTTCAGATCGAGGGCCGCGCCGCTGTCGATCAATCCACCGCCGGCGTTTTTGAGCACCCCGGTGACAGTCAGGGTTTGCCCGCCCGCACTGGAGAGGATGCCTTTGTCGCTGTTGTCGAGGCTGTCAGCTTTGACGGTCAGCGCTTTTTGGCTGACCAGCGCACCGGCGCCGCTGTTGAGCAGGCTGTTGCTCAGCGTTACATCGACGTTGCCAAAACGGCTGGAGACGGTGCCTTGGTTGCGGTTGTCCAAGTCCACGCCATTGACACTGACACCTTGCCAACCCGAGATCAGGCCACCTTGGTTAGTCAGCTGGGTGCCGTCCAGAGTGAGCACAGTGTTGCTGATCAGTTTGCCTGAGCTGTTATCCAGCGTGCGGCCACTGAGGGTGAGGTTTTGCGCGGTGGAAATCTCACCACTCTGGTTGCTCAGGTCGCGCAGGCGTTTGATGGTCAATTGACCTTCGGTGGTGATCAGGCCCTTGGTGTTGTTCAGGTCACCGCCGCCCAGGTCGATGGCAATCGACTTGCCCAACACAGAACCGCCCTGGTTGTTCACACCAGCGCTGTTGAGGGTTAGAGCATTAGCCGCGTTGATCAACCCCTTATCCTGGTTGGTGAGCTGGCCGTCGACATTAAGCAACGTGTCGCCACGGCTGGTCAGGGTGCCACCGCTGTTGTCCAGGGTGGCGGCGCGGCCGTCGACGGACTGGGCGGCAATCAGGCCTTTAACGTTATTCAGGGCCTGGGTGATGCGCAGGGTCAGGGCCTGGTAGCTGAGCAATTTACCGCTGCTGTTATCCAGGCTGTCAGCGGTCAATGTGAAGGCTTGGGCACTGGAGATTTCACCGCCCTGGTTGTTCACGCCCTTGAGGTTTTTCAACATCAACAGCGGGCCGTTGATCAGGCCGCCCTGGTTATTCAACTGACCGTTTTTCAGGTCCAGTGCGACAGACGTGTTGCTGAACAGCTTCCCGCCTTGTTGATCCAGGCCGGTGACATTGGCAGTCAGCGCTTTTTCGCTGGTCAGGCGGCCACCGTCGTGGTTGGTCAATTGCCCTGCGGTAATATTCAGCGTGTCGCGGGTGCTGACGTTGCCGGAGTGGCTGTTGTCGAATGCGCCGGTGGTGATGACCAACGCACTTTTGCTGCTCAACGTACCTTTCTGGCTGTTGTCCAGGCTGGTGCTGTTCAGGGTCAGACCTGCGTCGGTGACCATCTCACCGCCCTGGTTATCGACGGCGCCGTGGGCGGTGACGTCCAATGCCCCAGCACTGGACAGCTTGCCTTTACGGTTGTTCAGACTCCCAGCTTCGACGGTCAAAAGACCTTCACTGCTCAGTCGACCTTGGTTGTTATTCAGCTCGCCGCTGAGTTCAAGGCCAAGGTCTGTTTGGCTGATAAGGCTGCCGCCGCTGTTGTCCAGCGTGGTGCCTTCCAGGGTCACACCACTCTGGCCGCTGAGTTGGCCCTTGTTACGGTTGAGTACGTCATCGACGTTCAGCGTCAAGTCGGTCGCGGCGAGCACCATGCCGCCGTCACTGTTATCCAAACCTTGACCGGTTATCTGAACAGCGGCCTTGCTGGAGATCTCGCCGCCCCGGTTGTCCACCTTGGTCATTTTGACGTCGGTCTTTTGGGTGGCGCTCACGTAGCCTTTTCGTTGGTTATCCAGCGTCTGGCCGTCAAGGGATAACGCGCCTTGTGCGATCAACTTACCGTTCTGGTTGGTGATATTGGTGATGTCTGCGGTGAGGTCGCCCTTGCTGGAAATCTCCCCGTCATTGTTCTCCAGGCTGGCCGCCGTCAGCTTCATGCCCGCGTCGCCTACTATCGTGCCATCTTGGTTCTTGAGCACTCCATCGACGGTGATACCCAACTCGCCACGGCTGCTGAGCAGGCCGCTGCTGTTATCCAGACTGGCGCTATGCACCTGCAGCGCAGCCGCAGAAACCAGGCCTTTGATGTTGCTAAGGGCCTGGTCGATGCGCAGGGTCAGTGCCTGGTTGCTGATGAGCCTGCCGTTGCTGTTATCCAGGCTTTTGCTGGCCAGGGTGAACGCCTGGGTACTGGAAATCTCGCCGTTCTGGTTATTAACCCCGTTGAGGTTTTTCAGCACCAACAAAGGAGCATTGATCATGCCTTGCTGGTTATTCAGTTGGCCGTTGTTCAGGTCAAGGCTCAGTGACGTCACACTGGTAAGCTTCCCGCCCTGCTGGTCAAAACCGGTGACACTGGCGGTCAGTGCGTTGTCGCTGACGATGCGGCTATTCGCACCGTTGCTGACCTGGCCAGCGGTCAGGGTCAGCGTGTCCTTGCTGATCAGGCTACCGGCCTGGGTATTGTCGAAAGCGCCGGTGGTCACTTTGACCGCGCCCTTGGCGCTGAGTGTGCCGCTGCGGTTGTCCAGACTGGCACTGTTGAGGGTCAACCCTTTATCGGTAGTCACTGCCCCATTGTGATTAGTCAGCGCGCCCGTGGCGCTCAGTGCCACAGCTCCGGTACTCGATACTTTGCCTGACGTATTATTTAGTCCGCCGGTTGTGGCGGTGATGCCGCTTTCGCTGGTGAGCAAACCACTGGTGTTATCCACGTCACCGCTATGGGTCAGGGTCAGACCTTGTACACCGGATACTGTGCCGCCACTGTTGTCCAGACTCTTACCTTGCAGGGTCACCTTGCCTTTACCGAACAACAGGCCTTCGCTCTGGTTGATGACTTGCGCCACCTTGAGACCCAAGTCAGTGCCAGCCAGCAGCTTGCCGTTACGGCTGTTGTTGAGGTAAGTGCCCGCCAGGTTGACGTCTATGGCGCTGGAGATTGCTCCGGCCTGGTTATTGATGTCATCGACGGTGAGCGTCAGCGCTTGTGTCGCACCTATCGTGCCACCGTTACTGTTATCCAGTGTGCTGCCAGTCAGCATCATGGTGCCTGACGCAACCAACTCGCCCTTTTGCTGATTGAAATGAGTGACATTGGCGATCAGATCGCCTTTGCTGGAGATACGCCCGCGGGCGTTTTCTACGGTCGTCGTGTCCAGGCGCACCGGCCCGACGGCGCTGAGCAGGCCGCCCTGATTATTCAGGGTCGCCCCCTGGTAACGGACCGCCGCCTGCCCGATGAGCAGGCCTTTGTCTTGGTTATTCAACTGGGCGACGTTGAGTTGCATGTCCTTGTCAGCGCGGACATTGCCACCTCGGTTGTCGAGGCTGGCGGTGGTCAGGGTCAGCAAGTCTTTACCGCTCAAACTGCCGCCACGGTTATCGAGGCTGCCCGCCCGCACATCCATCTTGGCTTTGGCGCTAAGCAAGCCGCTGCTCTGGTTGTCCAGCAGGCCTGCGATACGCGTGGTAAGGCTGGCGTCACTGATCACTTTGCCGGTGTGGCTGTTATCCAGGCTGGCGGCGCTGATCGATGCCGCTTGACCGCTACGGAGCACGCCTTGGCGGTTGTTCAGCGCACCGCTTACATCGACCGTCAACCCGGTATCGCCCGTGACCTTGCCACCTTTGTTATCCAGGCTGGCTGCATGCAGTTCAGTGGCATGGGCGCTGGCCACTTCGCCTGTTGTGTTAGTCAACGCCCCATCCAGCCGCAGGGTCAAACCCTGCTCACTGAGCAGTTTGCCGCCGCTGTTGTTCACATTCTTCGCGGCGACGGTGAAGCCCTGAGTGCTGGAGATTTCACCGCCCTGGTTATCGACGTCGGCCAAGTTGTTCAAGACTAAGGTCGGGCCACGAACCAAACCTTTCTGGTTGTTCAACTGGCCCTTGTTTACGTCCAGCGTCAGCGATGTGGTACTGGTCAAGTGTCCGGCGTTGTTGTTCAAGCTGGCGACGTTGGCGGTCAGGGCCTGAGTACTGGTAATGCGCCCTGCGGCACTGTTATCCACGGCCTTGGCGGTGAGGTTCAATGTATCGAGGCTGGTGAGTTTGCCGCCCTGGTTATTGATGTCGCCGCTGGCAGTGATGCGCAGCCCCTGATTGGCGGTCACTAAGCCTGCGACGTTGTCCAGCGTGGCGATATTCAGCGTAGCGGCGCCCAGGCTGGACACCTCGCCACTGCGGTTGCTCAACTGGCCGACAGTTGCGGTCAGCGGCCCGTTACTGTTGACCAGCCCACCTTGGGCGTTGAGCAATTGGCTGGCGTTCAGCTCAAGACTGCCTGTGCTCAACACTCGGCCATTGTTCTGGTTGTCCAGGGTGCCAGCGCTGACATTGGCGGCCTGTTTGGCGCTCAAGGTTCCGCCCTGATTGTTCAGGGTTTGTGTGGCGGTGACGGTCAGGTTACGGCTGGCGACCACGCTGCCGCCGTTGTTGTTGACGGTCTGCCCACTGAGGCTGAGATCTCCTGTGGCATTGCGACTGAGGTCCAGGTTGACCCCGGACTCGACAATGCCGCTGTTGGTCAGTTGGCCGCCGCTGGACAGCGTGATGCGGTCGCGGGCACTGAGTTTGTCCTGATTATTCAAGTCACCGAGGCTTTGCACATCCAGTGTCGTGCCAGCATGTACATGCCCTTGCGTCTGCACACTGGCGGCCTTGATGTTGATCGCGCCAGTTTCGGCTTTGGCTTGCGCCATCTTCAACTGACCCTTGGCATCGAGCTGAATATCACCGCCACTGGCAATGAGCGTACCGTCGAGTTTCACCCCCACACCCGCCTCGGTGCCTACCAGCCTGATCGCACCGGCATACATCCCACCCAACGCCATCGAGTCAATCGCCAGCTCCGGCTTGGCACTGCCGTCATCGGCGCGGGCGGTGGCGTTCAAGGTCTGCGCATTTACATCATTGCGCCCGGCAACCACGCTCAAGTTGCGCGCATTGATCTGCGCATTGATCCTGGCCGAACGGGTGATGATTTCGAAGCGGTCGACGTTGCTGGCGTTCAAGCCCTGGCCGTCGATAGTCACGGCACCGCCATCGACCTGGTAGCGATCCAGGCGGCCGTTATCGAGGATGGGTTTGCCAGTGGTCAGGGTAACGTTGGGGGTGTTGATGAAGCCGCAGCCACTGCAGGTGATGCCGTAGGGGTTGGCAACGATGACCTTGGCCGACTGGCCCGCCACTTCGGTGTAGCCGCGCAATTGGCTCGGGCTGCCCCCGTTGACTTCGTTGAGGATGATATTGGCAGCGCGGCCCTGCAGGTTCGGGTTGCCCAGGATGATGCCGCCCAGTTGCGTCGATTGAGTGCGTTCGGTGGCGTTGTTGAGGATCACGCCGTTGGTGCCGACGTTGTAGTCCTTGAACTGGTTGTGGGACAAGCCACTGCCATTGGGGGTGGCGATGTTCACCACCGGCACGCCATTGCCCGCCTGGCCGACCGAGGTGCCGGGCGCGCTGACCACGATGCCTTCGGCCTGGGCCAGCAGCGGTTGCCAGAACAGCGCATTGGCCAGGATCAGCGCCAGGCCACGTTTGGGCAGGCCGAGGAACGCGTCACGGCTTTTCAGGGCAGCAGATGGCTGGCGAACCAGGAAGGCAAATTGGCGAACATCCATTTCAAATTCTCGTTGCAACTGGGCGTTGAATTACAGGAAGAAATCCATGCGGAAGTAGATCGGTGCTTCACGCTCAAGCAGCGCAGCCGGTCGTTCCAGCGAGTGGGCAAAGGTCACGCTGGTGCTGACGTGTTTGCCGCGGGCGAACAGCTCAAGGGAGTTGCTTGAGACGCGGCCGTGCACTTCGCCGTTGTAGCGACCGTTGCGGATCACGCCCTGGTCGTAGCCCACGCTGGCACCGTATTCACCGAACACCGGGCGCAGCCAACCGAGGGTCACCGGGCGACTCCAGCGCAGGTCATTGCGCCAGTAGCCGCCGCTGTCGCCATAGAGTTGCTGGTCCTTGAAACCGCGCACCGACGAGGAGCCCCCGAGGCTCAAACGCTGAGGGCTGAACAGCACATCTTCACTGCGCTGCCCAGTGGCCAGGCTGGTGAAACTGAACGACTCACCCCACAGCTTGAACGGCTGCAGGTAGCTGACGGTGGCGGTGTATTTGCGGTAGTCCGGGGTGGGGGTGAGATTGCCTTGCCGGTCGCGCTGTTGATCGTTGCTCTGGGCATCGAAGGCACCGATGCCGTTTTGCATACCGATATCGAAGTTGACGAACGCACTGCCGATACGTCGGCCGTGGTTAATACCCAGCTGCAGTTCACTGAGGCGATTACTGCTCTGTCTGATACGGCTGCTTTCGATGTAGTTATTGGTGCGCAGGTGGGACAGGCCGACGTTGACCGACGTCTTGCTCACGGCATCGCGGTGGATCACCCGTTCAGCGCGCAGTTGGTGGTTTTGGCTATCGCCGGTTTGCTTGAAATTGAAACCGTCGCCTTGGGCAATCGAGCGATAGTCGCTCTCGTTGTAGCTGTAGCTAAAGTTCCACCAGCCCCAGGGCACGTTGTAATACAGCATCGCGTTCCTGGAGGTTTTCTGGTGATCGCTGACGGCGTCGTGGCCGCCGCGCAGAATCAGCTGATCGGCCAGGCCCAGCGGGCTGTCCCATTCAAAGCCGGTGCCCCACTGCTGTTCGCCGGTGCTTTTCTGGCCATCGTTGTTGCGCGACAGGCTGGCACGCCATGGCTTTTGCGGGTTGTTTTTGACCAATACCGAGCTGCCGCCCACGGCCTCGCCCGGCGTCAGCTCCATCTGTGCCTGATTGGACGGCAAACGGTTGAGTTGATCGACAGCCTGCTCGATTTCTCGCAGGTTCAATATCTCTCCGCTTTTGCCGGGAAAGGCCATGGCCAGTTCGCGGTCCGACAGCTTGCCGGTGCCGGCGCCCTTCAGGCCTTCAAGCTTGCCTTCCACTACCAGGACTTGCAGATGCCCTTTGGACATATCCTGCTGCGGCAAGTAGGCGCGGCTGGTCACCAGGCCTTTGTCGATGTAGTAGTTGGTGATGTCTTTGAGCAGGGCATTGAGTTGTGCAACGCCCAGGCACTGACCGGCGTACGGTTTGAGTAGACGCTCGCGTTCAGCGGCAGGCAGGTGGTCGGCACCCTGGAGTTCAATGGTTTGGATCGGGAAGCAACGGCTGTCCACCGGGGCTACGGGCGCTTCGGGCCGGGCCTCTTTGCCAGGCAGTTCCTTGAGCTGCTCAAGGCGGCGCTGTTGGTCTTCCAGCAGGCGGTTTTGCCGCTCGCGGATCAGGTCCTGATCCCCCGGCAGGGTTGCCGCCATCACGCAGTGGGAAGCGAGGCAGGCAAGCAGGGCAATGCTCAGTGAATACCGAGTCCGTGGCAGTGAGGCAGACATGTTCGATCCATCGCGTGACGAAGGATGGCAAACTAACATCGTGGGAATGGCGCGCCAACAAACTGACTAAACCGTAGGAATTTTCCTGCACGTTACTAACCTTATGATTTTTAACGTAAATACTAAAAAGCAATAAATATCGACTGAATTCTTGAAGGATTTTCCGACCAGCGGTATCAGATTTGATACACATTGAACACACACAAACGATCGGACTATTCGGCCAACACCGGTTCGCGTATGAGTATTTGATTGATTTAAGGAATGTCTGGACGACAACGGAAATCTGAGCAGACGCTGACCCAAGGTCGACTCGGCCAGGCCAAATGACAGGCAAAAAAAAACCCGGAAATCCTCACTTGCGTGGGCCTTCCGGATTTTCTAAACCGCCAAAAATGGTGGGTCGTGTGGGATTCGAACCTACGACCAATTGGTTAAAAGCCAACTGCTCTACCAACTGAGCTAACGACCCGCTGTGTGGTGGCGCGTATAATACTGATTTCTAAGGATTATTCAACACCTTATTTGAAATAAATCAGAAAAAACGCATTTGAACGGTAATTCGGTGAGCAGAACGCCTCTCGCAGCCGCCGGATCAGCGCCCCGGCTCGTCGTTCCACAGGTACTTATGCAGCTGCAATTGCAGGCGTACCGGCAGGTTGTCCGCCACTACCCAGTCAGCCAGCTCACGGGCGTTCAGGTCGTGATGGCTGGGCGAGAACAGCACCTCGCCCGCGCGACGCTCCAGGCCATACTGGATCAGCTTGGAAGTCGCCCAGTCATAATCGTCGCGGGAACAGATGACGAACTTGACCTGATCGTTGGCCGTCAACAAGTCGATGTTCTCGTAGCGGTTGCGGTGGGCTTCCTTGGAGTCGGGGGTCTTGAGGTCGACCACCCGGCTTACACGCGGATCGACAGCGGAAATGTCCAAGGCGCCACTGGTTTCCAGTGAGACCTCGTAACCGGCGTCACACAGCTGCTTGAGCAAGGGAATGGCATTGGGTTGCGCCAACGGCTCACCGCCCGTCACGCAGACGTAGCGCGGCCGGTAGCCGGCAACCTGTTCCAGGATGTCGTCGAGGGTGCGCACGGTGCCGCCGCTGAAGGCGTAGGCGCTGTCGCAGTATTGGCAGCGCAATGGGCAGCCGGTGAGCCGTACAAATACGGTGGGCAGGCCAGCAGTGCGCGTTTCACCCTGCAACGAGTAAAAGACTTCGGTAATACGTAATGTGTCTTGCATAGTCGCCACGGGCGTAACAGCTAAACAGGCTGTCCGCCTCCGTCAGGCACTTCAAGGGATTGCGCCAACGCGCCAACCCCAGGAAGCGTGTTTCATAAAAGGGCGTGGATTCTAACGAAAAAACCCGCGCCAGGCGCGGGTTTCTTCTAAACGGGCGGTATTGCTTACAAGCGTTGCAGATCGCGCTGGGCCAACTGAGCGGCGGAGGTACCCGGATACTGGGCAACCACCTGCTGCAGAATGCCTTTGACCTTGTCGGTGTGACCCAGGCGGCGCTCTACGTCAGCAAGCTTGTACAGCGAATCCGGCACCTTGGCGTGCTTGGGGTACAGCTGGCTGACCTTGGCGAAAGCCTGGCCTGCCCCCTGCAAATCACCCTTTGCCAGGTTGACCTCACCCAACCAGTACTGGGCATTGCCCGCGTACTGGCTGTTGGGGTACTTGCGCAGGAATGCGGTAAAGGCCTGGCTGGCCTTATCGAAATCCTTGGCCTTGATCAGGTCGAAGGCTGCATCGTAATACAGTTTTTCCTTCGCCGGATCACCCGGTTCACTGCTGGCGGCAGGGGCAGCCGCGGCGGCCCCAGCTGCAGCACCACCGGCAGCAGCGCTTGGCGCGCCACCGGCAGCAGAATTATCAGGAGTAGCGGCAGGTGCAACACCGGCTCCAATACGACGATCAAGATCCTGGTAACGCTCCAGGCCTTCTTGCTTGAGCTGGTTCACCTGGTTCTGCAGCACTTCAATGGCGCCTTGTTGCTGCGACAATTGATCCTGCATGCGTTGCAGCTGGTTGAACAGCTCGCCCTGTGCCGAGGGAGCGGACGTAGCCGCTCCCCCCGCATAGGCGCCGTTCGTGCCATAACCTGCTGGCGGATAACTGCTCCCGCTATTGTTATAGCCTGAGTTGCTATCCGTTACAGGAACCGCAGCCCACACCGCAAGCGGGGCGAGGCTGAGAGCCAATACAGTCAGAGCACGACGGCACGTTCGCATGACGAATTACTTACGCAGTTCGACGCGACGGTTCTGAGCCCACGACTGTTCGTCGTTGCCAGTTGCAACTGGACGCTCTTTACCGTAGGAAACCAGTTCCAGTTGGCCTGGAGCAACACCTTGCAGTACCAGGTAGCGCTGAACGGCTTTCGCACGACGCTCGCCCAGTGCCATGTTGTACTCACGAGTACCACGGGCGTCAGTGTTACCTTCCAGAACAACGCGAGCGCCGTTAGCTTTCAGGTCCTTGGCGTGAACGTCCAGAGCGCGCATGGCTTCTGGCTTCAGGTCCGAACTGTCGTATTCGAAGTAGAAAGTGGTGATAGCGCGCAGAGCAGCTTCTTCGCTCAGGGAGCCGTCGACCGCACCAGTGTTAGCGCCGTAACCAGCGTTTGGATCAACAGCTGCGCCTTCACCGGCATTGTCGCCGCCTTTAGAGGAGCAACCAACGGCTACGGACAGAGCCAGAGCCAGAGCAGCAAACTTACCAAACTTCAGCATTTCCATCGTGAAACTCCTAATGAACCCCAGTGTGTTAAGTACTTCTTTTTGTAGCGCCGCGTCAGTTCAGGTAAGGGGACCAGGATGGTTCTCTGACTTCGCCTTGTGCGGTAGGAAGTGGGAGCCTTACGCGTCCATTGATGGACACGAGCATCAAGACTCCCCGGCCCTGCTGGCGGGTGGCGTAGATTACCATGGTGCCGTTGGGCGCAACAGTGGCTGACTCATCAAGGTTGGTATCTGTAAGGATTTTAACGGTTCCGCGCTGCAAATCCTGGGCCGCAACCCGGAAATTAGTGAAACCATCCTGACGGTGAATCATCACCAACGTCTTTTCATCGGCCGAAAGCTTGGGGTTGGCGTTGTAGTTACCGATAAAGGTCACACGCTCAGCACCACCACCGTTCACGTTTGCCTTGTAGACCTGAGGCTTGCCGCCACGGTCGGAGGTGAAGTAGATGGTCGAACCATCCTTGCCCCAGAACGGTTCGGTGTTGATGCCCGGGCCGCTGGTCACGCGACTCAGTTGGCGCGAGGCCATGTTCATCACGTAGATATCCGGGTTGCCGTCCTTGGACAGCACGAAAGCCAGGCGCGAACCATCCGGCGACCAGGCTGGCGCACCGTTGAGGCCTTCAAAGTTGGTGATCTGCTCACGACGACCCGTATCAATATGCTGCACGAAGATACGTGGACGACGCTGTTCGAACGATACGTAGGCAATACGCTTGCCGTCCGGCGCGAAGCGCGGCGACAGGATTGGCTCACGGGACTGCAGCAAGGTCACTGCACGTGCACCGTCGTAGTCCGAACGCTGCAGGGTGTAGCGGGTGTTGTCTACAGAGAAACGCTCAGCCGTGACATACAGCAGGCGCGTCGAGAACGCCCCTTTGATACCGGTGAGCTTTTCAAACGACTGGTCCGAGATGTAGTGGGCCATGTCGCGCAGTTGCTCGGCGGTACCCGATACGCTGCCGGTCAATACCTGCTGCTCGGTGGCCACGTTGAACAAGGTGTACTGGATCTGCAGGCGACCACCGGCCGGCGTGATGTTGCCGACCATCACGTACTGCGCGCCCATGGCTTTCCAGTCACGGAACACGACTTCGCTGGCCTGGTTGGGCTGGCTGATCATGTTGCCTTTGGGAATCGGCGCGTAGTAACCGGAGTTACGCAGGTCGTCGCTGACGATCTGGGCCATGTCGTCCGGCAGCACGCTGCCGCCCTGCCAACCGAACGGTACTACCGCAATCGGAGTAGCCCGATCGCTGCCGCTGGTTACCAGGATGTTCTTTTCATCCGCCGCCGCTATCCCTGCCATACAGCAAATAACGACAAGCATTCCTCGAAGAAGGTTTCTCACAAGGCTAGATCCTCAGGTGTGAATGTCATCTTGAATGAACGATAGGGAGCGAAGTCACTTGGTTTCATTCCCTGCATCTCGGTCAACCGGCCAATATTCTTGACCGCGGCAACCGCTGAACTGTCGAACGTACCGTCACCACTGGACTTGGCCACGCTGACCGAAGTCACCGTACCGTCCGGCAACATGCCGATCTGCAGCACTACTGTCATGCCTTTGCGTGCCGAAGGTGGACGTGTCCAGCCTTCCGCTGCCCGCGCCCGAATCAGGTCGTCGAAACTGCCCGCGACTTCATCACCACGTTCATCGGCCAGGGCTTGCTGACGCTGCGGCGTGTCGGAAAGCAAATCTGCCAGGGCCTGGGCCTTTTTCTCTTCGGCGGATTTGCGTGCTGCTTCCTGGGCCTTTTTCTTGGAGGCGTCGGCGGCAGCTTTCTTCTTCGCTTCGTCGGCGACTTTCTTCTTCGCCTCGTCTGCTTCAGCTTTTTTCTTGGCGTCTTCGGCGGCTTTCTTCTTCGCGTCTTCGACTATCTTTTTCTTGGCTTCTTCAGCGGCCTTTTTCTTGGCCTCTTCCTCGGCAGCCTTCTTGGCTTCTTCTTCAGATTTCTTCTTGGCTATATCAGCCAATTGTTTCTCTTCAGCCTTTTTGGCTTCGGCAGCTTTCTCGGCTTTCTTGGCTTCATCAGCCTTTTTCGCCTCGTCGGCTTTCTTGGCTTCGTCGGCCTTTTTCGATTCCTCGGCCTTTTGAGCCGCCTCTTCTTTCTTTTGTTCCGCAGCAGCCTTCACCGCTTCCTGCTCGACCTTCTTCTGTTCCATCTGCTCGACTTCAGTCTGGCGCGCAGCCGACTTCTGGGCTTCACCCGCAATCTTCTGATTGGTCTGGGTGGTGGCCTGGCTTTTCGATTTCAGCTGATACAGGGTCGCCTGCACGATCGGCTTGGCTGGCGGCAGGTCCGGGGTCATGGCAAAGCTGACAAACAGCATGCCGAACACCAGGACGTGCAGGGCTATCGCCCACACGCCAGGCCAGAAGTAGCTTTCCGAGGCGGACGGCTCTCGCTGTTGCTGCATCAGGGCGCCTCGGTAATCAAGCCAACGTTACCGACGCCGGCTTTCTGCAGCCCGCCCATGGCACCCATGACGGAGCCGTAGTCGACCGATTTGTCGCCGCGGATAAATACCTGGGTGTGCTTGCCGCCTTCGTTGCCGGAGCGAATGATCTTGGTCACCGCATCGGTCATCGCCGGCAAGGTCAGGGCCTTGTCCTGCTGCTTCTGGGTGTCGACTTCGCTGCCAAGGTTCCAGTAATAGGTCTTGTCAGCCTTGATCGAAATGGTCAGGACCTGCGTGTTGTTGTCCTGCGGCAAGGCTTCACTGGAAACCTTGGGCAGATCAACCTTCACGCCCTGGTTGAGCATCGGCGCGGTCACCATGAAGATCACCAGCAGCACCAGCATCACGTCGATGTAGGGCACTACGTTCATCTCGGCGACCGGCTTGCGCTTTTTGCGAGCTCGAGCGATTAAAGCCATTGGGAATTACCTGCTTATTCTTCGCTGGTGTGCACTTTACGGTGCAGGATCGCCTGGAATTCATCGGCGAAGGTGTAGTAACGGCCGATCAAGGTTTCGCTGGTTGCGGCAAAACGGTTGTAGGCGATTACTGCGGGGATAGCGGCGAACAGGCCGATCGCGGTGGCGATCAGGGCTTCGGCAATACCCGGGGCCACGGTGGCCAGTGTGGCTTGCTGGGCCTGGGCCAGGCCGCGGAAGGAGTTCATGATCCCCCATACGGTACCGAACAGGCCGATGTACGGGCTGACGGAACCGACGGTGGCAAGGAACGGCAGGCCCTGCTCAAGTTTCTCTTCTTCGCGGGAGATGGCCACGCGCATGGCGCGGGCCACGCCTTCCATCACCGCTTCAGGATCGACACCCGGCTGCTGGCGCAGGCGCGAAAACTCCTTGAAACCGGCACGGAAGATCTGCTCGACGCCCGAATCCGGGTCCGGGTTGCTGCCGGCCTGGCGGTACAGTTTGGACAGGTCGATACCCGACCAGAAGCGCTCTTCGAAGCTCTCCAGGGCACGTCGACCGGCGCGCAGCATGTTGCTGCGCTGAAAAATCATGACCCAAGAGGTAACCGATGCGGCTACCAGGGTCAGCATGACCAGTTGAACCACGACACTGGCATTGCTGACCAGGCTCCACATGGAGGAATGGTCGACGACGGTAGGTTCCACGCTAAATCTCCTGCTTTGATTGTTTACCCGCGCCGCTCACGGCGGCAAAGGCCGCGCGTAGAGTTTCGGGAATGGCCCGAGGTTTCAAACTGTTGGTGCGTACACATGCCACCAGGAACTGCCCCTCACAGAGCAGCGTTGCATCCGTTGCCCGCCTGACCTGCTGTTTGAATCGCAGGCTGGCACGGTTCAATTCGATGACCTCAGCGCTGACCAGCAATTCATCGTCCAGTCGCGCCGGTGCGTGATAACGCGCCTCGCTGGAATGCACGACGAATAACAGGTCCTCCCCTGCCAGCGTGGATTGGGCAAAGCCCAGCTCCCGTAGCCGCTCGGTTCGAGCCCGCTCCATGAATTTCAGGTAGTTGACGTAATACACGATGCCGCCGGCATCGGTGTCCTCGTAATAAACGCGACAGCGATGTGCGAACGACTGATCCCCGTTTTGCGCGCGCATACTCTAGTGCTTACTCCTCAGGTTGCCAATCCGGCTGGACAACTGTTTTTTCATTCCTGAACGCTTTTGCAGTGACTCAAATGACGACGCCAGACACTGGGACAGCACAAAGCTCGGATAAATCGTCCGGCGTCAGCTTTTTAATCGTCCACTGCATCAAGGAATTCGTCTACCGCAGGCATCTCGCCCAATCGTGACGGAATGTTTAGCCCAAAGTGCAAATAGGCATGGCGCGTCACCACCCGGCCCCTCGGTGTACGCATGATATAGCCTTGCTGGATCAGGTACGGCTCCAGCACATCCTCAATGGTATGGCGCTCTTCACTGATAGCCGCCGCCAGGCTGTCCACGCCGACCGGGCCACCGTCGAACTTCTCGATCATGGTCAAGAGTAGACGTCGATCCTGGTGATCGAAGCCGTGCTCGTCCACGTCCAGCAGGTTCAAGGCCAGGTCCGCGACCGCCTTGGTGATGTGCCCTTTGGCACGCACTTCGGCAAAATCGCGCACGCGGCGCAGCAAACGGTTGGCGATACGTGGCGTGCCGCGGGCGCGCCGGGCGATTTCAAAGGCGCCTTCCGGGTCCAGGGGCAAGCCAAGGATGCTCGCCGAACGGCTGACGATGGTCGCCAGATCAGCGGTGCTATAGAACTCCAGACGTTGAACAATGCCGAAACGGTCTCGCAGCGGGTTTGTCAGCATACCCGCACGCGTGGTCGCACCCACCAGGGTGAAAGGTGGCAGGTCGAGCTTGATCGAACGGGCTGCCGGGCCTTCGCCGATCATGATGTCGAGCTGGAAGTCCTCCATCGCCGGGTACAGCACTTCTTCGACAATCGGTGATAACCGATGGATCTCGTCGATAAACAGTACGTCATGGGGTTCAAGATTGGTCAGCAGCGCCGCCAGGTCACCGGGACGCTCCAGCACCGGGCCGGAGGTGGACTTGATCGACACGCCCATTTCCTGGGCGATGATATTGGCCAGGGTGGTCTTGCCCAAACCCGGCGGGCCGAAGATCAGGGTGTGGTCCAGGGACTCACTGCGCCCGCGCGCGGCCTGGATAAACAGCTCCATCTGCTCGCGCACGGTAGGCTGGCCGATGTATTCGGCCAGGCTCAGGGGGCGGATGGCCCGGTCCTGGACTTCTTCACGGTCACGCGGGCCGGTGGCCGCGATCAGACGATCAGCTTCAATCACTTAAATCATTCCCTTCAGGGCTCGGCGGATCATGTCTTCGCTGCTCAGGTTCTTGTCCTTGATGGCCGATACCGCCTTGCTGGCTTCCTGAGGCTTGTAGCCCAGGGAGATCAACGCACTGACGGCATCGCTTTCGGCGCTGGCGATCTGGCCTGCCGGCATATCCGGCTGGTTCGGTACCAGGGCGAACATGCTCGGCACCACTTCCCAGGCCTTGAAGCGGTCCTTGAGCTCCACCAACAGGCGCTCGGCGGTTTTCTTGCCCACTCCCGGCACCTTGGTCAGGGCCGAGGTATCCTGGGCGGATACCGCACGCACCAATTCATCCACTTCCAGGCTCGACATCAAGGCCAGGGCCAATTTGGGCCCCACGCCATTGAGACGAATCAGCTCGCGGAAGAAATCGCGGTCGCGCTTGCCGATGAAACCATAGAGCAGTTGCGCGTCTTCACGCACTACCAAATGCGTGTGCAAGGTTATCGGCTCGCCGACCGACGGCAAGCGGTACAACGTGGTCATGGGCACTTCCAGCTCATAACCCAACCCATTCACATCCAGAATCAGGTGCGGCGGCTGTTTTTCGGCCAGGGTGCCGCGCAAGCGTCCAATCACGGTTCAGATCCTTAAAGCTTGGGGGTCAGATCAGGGCCTGACCGCAAATAACCAATGCGCTGATGCTATCAGAGACGCAGCCGCCCGCCACGACTACGTGCCGTTCCCAAGCCGTGAGGCAGCAGGCTGGAACGGGTATGTGCATGGCAAATGGCGATGGCCAGGGCGTCGGAGGCGTCGATCTGCGGTTTTGAAGTGAGCTTGAGCATGTGCATGACCATCATCTGCACCTGTTCCTTGTTGGCTGCACCGGTGCCGACCACGGCCTGTTTGACCTGGGTCGCGGTGTATTCAGCGATCTCCATGCCCTCCTCGGCACCCGCCACGATGGCAGCGCCACGGGCCTGGCCGAGCTTGAGCGCCGAATCGGCGTTCTTGGCCATGAAGACTTTTTCGATGCCCATGGTGACCGGGCCGTAGGTCTGGATGACTTCACGTACGCCGCGATAGACGATCTGCAGCCGCTCGGCCAATTCCCCCGCGCCGGTGCGGATGCAGCCCGAGGCAACATAGATGCAGCCGCGCGGGGTCTGCTGCACCACGCCAAAACCGGTGATGCGCGAACCGGGGTCGATACCTAGGATTAAAGTCATAACGCCTGCGGGTTGGATTTACAACGGTATGTGCCAGGCACACATTTGTGTAACAGCATAGAACCCCTGTGGGAGCTGGCTTGCCTGCGATGCGGGCACCTCGGTACTTCTGTCAAATCGAGGTGATGCTATCGCAGGCAAGCCAGCTCCCACATCGGGTCTCATCGTGCTTAGGCAAGCTGTTCGGCCACAGACTCAGGGATGTCGGCATTGGAATAGACGTTCTGCACATCATCCAGATCTTCAAGCATATCCAGCATCTTCAACACCTTCTGCGCCCCCTCCAGGTCCAGCTCGGCACTGGTGGTCGGCAGCATCACGATTTCCGCGTCGGTGCCGCTGAAACCGGCGGCTTGCAGGGCATTACGCACGGCGTAGAAGCTGGCGAACGAGGTAAACACATCGATAGAGCCGTCTTCGTTGGTGACCACGTCGTCGGCGTCCGCATCCATCGCGGCTTCCATCAGCGCGTCTTCATCGGTGCCAGGCGCGAAGGTGATCTGCCCTTTGCGTTCGAACAGGTAGGCCACCGAACCATCCGTGCCGAGGTTGCCACCGCATTTGCTGAACGCGTGGCGCACGGCTGCGGCGGTGCGGTTGCGGTTATCGGTCATGCATTCGACCATCACCGCCACGCCGCCCGGGCCATAACCTTCGTAGGTCAGTTCGACCATATCGTCGGTGTCGGCCGCACCGGCACCACGGGCCACGGCGCGGTCAATGATGTCGCGGCTCATGTTGGCACCCAGCGCCTTGTCCAGCGCCAGGCGCAGACGCGGGTTGGAGCCCGGGTCACCGCCGCCCTGACGGGCTGCGACGGTCAGTTCGCGAATCCACTTGGTGAAGATCTTGCCCTTCTTGGCATCCTGACGCTCTTTGCGGTGCTTGATGTTCGCCCACTTGGAATGGCCAGCCATAACACAACTCCGAAATTCTCTAGAAACCTTATCAATCCCGCCCCCGGCGGGATTTCCCTCTTTTAAACGCAAAGGCGCATCCGAAGATGCGCCTTTTTGACTGCGTACAACCTTATCGCGCTTTCACGCTGCAGCCTTACTCAGCCTTCGGCGTCTCGCGCAGGCGGATGTGCAGTTCGCGCAAGGCCTTGGCATCCACCACACCCGGGGCCTGGGTCATGACGTCCGCAGCGCTCTGGGTTTTCGGGAAGGCAATCACTTCACGGATCGACTGGGCGCCGGTCATCAGCATCACCAGACGGTCCAGGCCGAACGCCAAACCACCGTGCGGCGGCGCGCCGTATTTCAGGGCGTCGAGCAGGAAGCCGAACTTCTCTTCCTGTTCCGCTTCGTTGATGCCCAACAGACGGAACACCGCTTGTTGCATCTCTTTGCGGTGGATACGGATCGAACCGCCACCCAGCTCAGTACCGTTGAGCACCATGTCGTAGGCACGGGACAGTGCGCCTGCCGGGTTGGCTTCCAACTCCTGCGGGGAGCACTTCGGCGCGGTGAACGGGTGGTGCAATGCGCTGAAGCTGCCGTCGTCGTTCTCTTCGAACATCGGGAAGTCGACGACCCACATCGGTGCCCATTCACAGGTCAGCAGGTTCAGGTCGTGACCGAGCTTGATACGCAGCGCGCCCAGGGCTTCGCTGACGATCTTGGCCTTGTCGGCGCCGAAGAACACGATATCGCCGTCAACCGCACCGACGCGATCAAGGATCGTGTTCAGGTTGGCTTCAGGGATGTTTTTCACGATCGGCGATTGCAGGCCGTCAACGCCGTTGGCGCGCTCGTTGACCTTGATGTACGCCAGGCCCTTGGCACCGTAGATGCCGACGAACTTGGTGTAGTCGTCGATCTGCTTGCGCGGCATGCTCGCGCCGCCAGGCACGCGCAGGGCGGCGATGCGGCATTTAGGGTCGTTGGCCGGGCCGCTGAACACCTTGAAGTCGACATCCTTGAGCTGGTCGGCCACGTCCACCAGTTCCAGCGGGTTACGCAGGTCTGGCTTGTCGGAACCGTAGCGGCGCATGGCTTCTTCGAAGGTCATGTGCGGGAATTCGCCGAACTCCAGGTCCAGCACTTCCTTGAACAGGTTGCGGATCATCTGCTCGGTCAGGCCCATGATCTCTTTTTCATCGAGGAAGCTGGTCTCGATGTCGATCTGGGTGAATTCCGGCTGGCGGTCAGCGCGCAGGTCTTCGTCACGGAAGCACTTGGCGATCTGGTAGTAACGGTCGAAGCCGGCCACCATCAGCAGTTGCTTGAACAGCTGCGGCGATTGCGGCAAGGCGAAGAAGCTGCCGGCGTGGGTACGGCTAGGCACCAGGTAGTCGCGCGCGCCTTCCGGGGTGGCCCGGGTGAGGATCGGCGTTTCGACGTCGAGGAAGCCGTTCTCGTCCAGGAAGCGACGAATGCTGGTGGTCATGCGCGAACGCAGGCGCAGCTTCTCGGCCATTTCCGGACGACGCAGGTCCAGGAAGCGGTAGCGCAGGCGGGTTTCTTCGCCAACGTCGGAGTATTCGTTGAGTGGGAACGGCGGGGTTTCCGACTCGTTCAGCACTTCCAGCTCATAGCCCAGCACTTCAATGCCGCCGGACGCCATGTTCTTGTTCACGGCACCCGCCGGACGCAGGCGTACCTTGCCGGTGATCTTGACGACGTATTCGCTGCGCACGCGGTCGGCGGCGGCGAAGCTCTCGGCGCGGTCCGGGTCGAACACTACCTGGGCCAGACCATCGCGATCACGGATATCGAGGAAGATCACCCCGCCGTGGTCGCGGCGACGGTGAACCCATCCGCAAAGGGTGATTTCCTGACCTTCCAGGGTCTCGTTCAGTTGGCCGCAATAGTGGCTGCGCATCATGGTCGTGGTTTCACTTCTCGTAATTCGAAATTCGGTGGCAGGCCCGCCTCGTCACCGTACATTAAAGCAGGGGACGGATAATGCAGGAGCCTGCGCGTAGAGTTCAACTCAGTCTGCTTTGTCGCCGCCGGCCAGGTTCTTCTTGGCACCGGTCTTGAAATCAGTCTCGTACCAGCCGCTGCCGCTCAGGCGGAAGCCCGGCATGGACAACATCTTCTTCAACTCAGGTGCCTGGCAGGCAGGGCAATCGACCAGCGGCGCTGCGCTGATCTTCTGAATGGCTTCCAACTGGTGACCACAGGAAGCGCATTGATAGTCGTACATGGGCATGGAGATGTCTCGGCGATCAGATCGTTACAGCGCCACGCCCTGCCCTGTGCATAAAGCCCGGCATGCGCAGCAAAGCGCGGGATTATATCTGGTAAATCGACACAGCGCAGCCGGCTTTCTGCCCCGGGGCCGGCCCACAAGGATGAAGGCCGGGCCCAGGGCCGCCGGGCTACGACGCAAAGGTGCCCTCAGCGGCGGGAGCAACCCGGCCCTTGAGCACGTGAACCACGCACACCACCCTCACCAGCCCACTGAAGTTCTTCACGCCTCCGTAACGCAAATGCACTTCCCGATCGACATAGGACAACAAGGCACTGACCGAACAGGCATTGATCCTGGCGATCTCCGTCAGGATGTTCCAGTAGATCTGCTCAAGCCGCAGGCAGGTCGAAAACCCATTGAGCCTGACCGACCGCGACAACGGCTTGGCCAGTCCCATATCGAACCCTTTTGCAAAAGGGTCGACCTTTATCTTGTGAAAACCACAGGTTTCCATCACTCCTTTACCCATTCCACGTGACATACACCCGACACTCCATTGCCAAACAGCAGCCAATGGGCTTCTCCCATTGAACGATGGGCCTATAAAACAGCACCCAGCGTGCAGCAGCCAGAAGACGGGGAGTCGTTAGTCGTAGGACAACGCCAGGAAGCGCAGGGAAACAAGCAGGCAGCGCTGAAACAGCGCCGCCCGGGTTCGACAGTTACTGGTTTTCGAGCAGCGAACGCAGCATCCACGCGGTTTTCTCGTGTACCTGCATACGCTGGGTCAACAGGTCGGCCGTCGGCTCATCGCTGACCTTGTCGAGCAGCGGGAAGATGCCTCGGGCGGTACGCGTAACCGCTTCCTGACCGGCCACCAGTTGCTTGATCATCTCTTCGGCGCTCGGCACGCCCTCTTCTTCCTTGATCGAAGACAGACGGGCGTAGATCGAATAGGCGCCCGGTGCCGGGAAACCCAGGGCACGGATGCGCTCGGCAATGGAGTCCACCGCCAGCGCCAATTCGTTGTACTGCTCCTCGAACATCAAGTGCAGCGTACGAAACATGGGGCCTGTGACGTTCCAATGGAAGTTGTGGGTCTTCAGATACAGAACATAGGTATCGGACAGCAGTCGTGAAAGTCCGTCGACGATGGACTTACGGTCTTCTTCACTGATACCAATATCGATTGCCATGTTTTTCCCCTTCAATTGACGAGTATTCATTGATCAGGTGCAGGACCACTCTAGCAAGAGAGCGAGCCGCATGCAGCCCGTCACACCCAGGCGACCTGCGGCAAATCGCCCCGCATCGCTTGCAACTCGCGAATTGGCAAGCCTTTTTAGCCGTAGGAACGGTCTCGCAATGCCCGCCCAAAAATCCTGCACCTGTCTAGGACAAGCGTTTGCCGCATAAATGCCGTTGCCGTCGCAACACCCCGAAATGCTTGATTTGAGTAGGCACAGCCTTTGCTGTTAAATAGACGCCGTGTGGCTGCCGTTTATTTCTGCGGCACTTCACATAGGCTGATACCCGCGCACGTGCTCAACGCCTCCCATTGTTCAGAAGCGAACCGTGCCAGTCAGCTCTTCCTTGTGATCCGTCTTAACGTGAGTTAATCAAAATGTTGAAAATCGTCCACCTGCTAACGGGCGTTGCAGCTTTGCTGCTGTCCTTTATCCCGAGCCTGCAGCCTGAAAGCCTGCCCTACCTGCAACAACATGACGCTCTGTACCTGGCCTTGTTCGGCCTTCTTAACCTGACGCTCGCACCGGTAATCCCTTACTGGAACAAAGGCACGCGTCATCAACTGCAAAACCTGGTCAGTGCGCTGCTGGTGCTGACTGTTGTGGTACAAACCCTCACCCTTTTGGCGCCCATGCCTGAAGTGGGTGGCCATCCGGCTATCCTGCTCAGCCTGGTGATTGCGGTGGTTGCCATTGTTCTTCACCTGGCCATCAGCTTCTACCGTTCGTCTCCGGCGGCCGCGTCGCAAAACTACGACATGACCAACCGGGATACCGGTACCGTCAAGTGGTTCAACACCTCCAAAGGCTTCGGCTTCATTTCCCGCGATTCGGGCGACGATATCTTCGTCCACTTCCGGGCTATCCGTGGCGAAGGCCATCGCGTGCTGGTCGAAGGCCAGCGCGTGGAGTTCTCGGTGATGAACCGTGACAAGGGCCTGCAAGCCGAAGACGTCATCGCTGCCCTGCCGCGTCGCTGATCCCAAGCCTTCGCAGCAAAAAAAACCGCGATCCGGCGTTGGCTGGATCGCGGTTTTTTATGGCCTGTGCATTTCAATAGTGCGGCGGCGGCGCTTCTTCTTCAGATGACTCGAACTGGCCGCCCATTTCTTCCTGGCGCTTGAGCAAGGCCGTCATTTGCAATTGCAGGCGTTCAACCGCCCGCTGCTGTGTGACCAGGATGTCGTTGAGGGTCTCGATGGTGTCGTCCTGGAAGGCCAGGCGGCTTTCCAGGTCGGTAACGCGCTCTTGCAGGTCCATGATTCAGTCCTGGGTAAAGATGAAGTCGGCAGGCAACAGCGCACGCAATCGAGCGCGAATCGCCGCCACTTGCTCTTGGGTATAGGGCCGGGCCGGGTGCTTGCCCCACACCGCTGCCGGCCAGGCGGCGTCATCGCGTTTGCGCACAATCACATGCACGTGTAATTGGCTGACGACGTTACCCAGCGCACCGATGTTCATCTTGTCAGCGGCCAGCCCCTCGTTAAGCAGTTGCGCCAGGGCCGTTGTTTCTTGCCACAAGGTTTGTTGATCTGCGACATCCAGTTGAAACACTTCGCTGATACCGTCGATGCGTGGCACCAGAATGAACCAGGGGTAATTGGCGTCATTGGACATTAGCAGGCGACAGAGCGGGAAGTCCCCAATGGCCAAGGTGTCTTGTTGCAGGCGTTGATCTAAGGCGAACACGTGGACACTCCGTTCGGCAGGTCGGGACAGGCGCCCAGCATACCTTTGAACGCCCAAGGCTTCACGGCCAATCCTGGCACTGTTGAGGCAGGCGGGTAAAAAATGCACCTTTTGGAGGCAGAAAAACAGTTGATCTACGCTAGACCGGGCCTTTACGGCACGCACCAAAATGACCCATTCGTGCGTCAAAGGGATCCGCCAATTACCCACTGATGGGGGTGAACCGGTAACGTTTTACCCAAGTGAAGGTTTTGCGCGGCACCCGACAGTGGTAACACCCTGGACGTCAAGCCCAAACCAAACGGCGTAAAAGGCCCGTGCTTATGCGGTTTTTACATTCCCATCACGTTTTTCACGAAAAAATGACATTCGGTCGCAGGTTTGAGCACGCTTGTTGCATTCACCCCCGTATCGTCGGCAACGGCACCCGTCTGGAAGCAGGTGTTTCGCGATAAAAGTAGTGGCGTTTCAGTGTGTATCAAGGAAGTGTTCAAACTTTGAAAGAAGTCTGAAAACAGCATTGAAGTTGTCAGCCTGGATACATTTTGGGCTGTGAATTTGCGACATGGATCTAGCGATTTACGACAGCCTCGTAAAGAAGCTGAAAGGATAATTGAGTAAGTATCGTCAATAGAGCCTGCGTGAGATAACTTTGCGCCGGCACAAAAAGAAAGAGCCGCCCAGATAAAAATACAGGTGGGACGGCAGTACTCTTCCTAAAACCAAAGGAGCAAATCACGATGCGCGTGATGAAGTGGAGCATGATCGCCCTGGCTGTTTCAGCAGGCACCTCGCAGTTCGCAATGGCGTCCGCCCAGGACGATTCCAAGGGCTTTGTTGAAGACAGTACTTTCAGCATCAATACTCGCGCTCTGTACTTCAGCCGCGACTTCCGTAATGAGCCAGGGGGCGGTTACAGCACCGTCAACGGCAAGCGTAAAAGCCGCGCCGAAGAAACCGGCCTGGGCTTCAATGCCCTGTACGAATCGGGCTTCACCCAGGGCACCATCGGTGTCGGTGTGGACGTGATCGGCCTGATGGGCCTCAAGCTCGACAGCGGCAAGGGTCGCGCCGGCACGGGTCTGTTCCCTACCGGTTCCGACGGTCGCTCCCAGGACGACTACTCCAAAGGCGGCGGCGCGGTTAAGTTCCGCATCTCCAATACCGTGTTGAAAGTGGGTGACCAATACACCACCGCACCGGTGTTCGCCTCTGATGACAGCCGTCTGTTGCCGGAGCTGCCACAAGGTATCTCGATCACCAGCAACGAGATCAAGGGCCTGAAGCTTGAGGGCGGCCACTTCACCTCAAGCGTCGCGCAGGCGCAGACCTACCACGACAGCCTGGGCCTGACCAAAACCGACTTTGTCGGCGGCGTCTATGCCTTCACTCCAGAAGTCACCGGTAGCCTGTACTACGCGAAAACCGAAGATTACTTCCGCAAGTACTACAGCAACCTGAACTGGACCCACGCCCTGAGCGATGACCAGTCGTTCGCGCTGGACTTCAACATCTACGACACCAAGAGCGATGGCGCCGGCCTGCAACGTGCAGAGAAGGATGGCGTGACCAAGCTCGACAACCGCGCGTTCAGCTTGCAGGGTGCCTACACCATCGGCGCACACACCTTCACCCTGGCAGCCCAGAAGGTTACCGGTGACGGCGACTACGGCTACGGCGTAGACGGCGGCGGCACGGTGTTCCTGGCCAACTCCATCGCCCGTTCCGACTTCAACGCCGAAGGCGAGAAGTCCTACCAGGCGCGCTATGACATCAACATGGCAACCTTCGGCATTCCTGGCCTGAGCTTCATGACGCGTTACGTTACCGGTAGCGGCGCCAACACCGGCACTACCAGCAACGGCAAAGAATGGGAACGCGACATCGAAGCCAAGTACGTGATCCAGAGCGGCCCGGCAAAAAACCTGAGCCTGCGCCTGCGTCAAGCGACTTATCGTTCCGGGGATGGCGTGTACTACGGTTCGCCGTCGATCGACGAGCTGCGTCTGATCGCGAACTACCCGCTGAACATCTTGTAATTGCCGGTTTAATTACAACGATGGCTTGAGGCTTCGGCCTTAAACAAAAAGCCGCTCCTCTGTTTAAACAGGGAGCGGCTTTTTTATTGCAGTTTTATTTCAATCAGCAAAACAACTAGCAAGCTAAGTAACTAGTTTATCAAAGCTGACCTTTCGGCCAACTTCGATAGCAGTACGCCAAGTTATTTCGGCGCACTTTCCTGCATCACGCGAATAACCCGTTGTGGGAACGGAATATCAATCCCTGCCGCTTTCAAACGGTCACGTGCCAGTTCATTAAACATAAACACCACGTCCCAATAATCCGGGGTATTGGTCCAGCAGCGCAGCGAAACGGTGATGGAGCTGTCGCCCAGGGTCGATACCACCGCTACAGGCGCAGGATCAGCCAGCACGCGTGGGTCTTTGGCCAGCTCCAGCAACACTTCACGGGCTTTTTGCAGGTCGGCCTCATAGTCCACGCCTACATCAAACACTACTTTGCGGGTTGGCTGGCGGTTGGTGTTGGTGATGATGCCATTGGACAGGATGCCGTTCGGCACGATCACTGTCTTGTTGTCGCCGGTGCGGATCACGGTGTGGAAGATCTGGATGCTATCGACGGTACCCGAGGTGCCCTGGGCTTCGATCCAGTCACCGATGCGGAACGGACGGAACAGCAGAATCAGCACACCACCAGCGAAGTTCGCCAGGCTGCCCTGCAATGCCAGGCCGATCGCCAGGGTTGCCGCACCGATGGCAGCGACGAACGAGGTGGTTGCCACGCCGATCATCGAGGCCACGCTGACGATCAGCATGACTTTCAGCGCAATGTTCGCCAGGCTGGTGACGAAGTGCTGCAGCGCCAGGTCGGCGTTGCGCACGGCCAGCAAACGGCCTACACGATGGGTAAAGACATTGATCAGCCACCAGCCAATGGCCAGGGTGATCACTGCCAGTAATACCCGGCTGCCATATTCCATGATCATGGGGATCCAAGACTGGGAGGTCTTGATCAGGTGATCCATTTCAGCGTTCAAATCCATCTACTTTCTCCTGTGGTGCGGCGATAGGGCTCTATTGACTGCCTGAAAACGCAATTGAGCCCCGAAGGGCTCAATTGTAGGCACTGATTCTGGGGCGTGGGACGTCAAAAACACCCACAGGTTCCCCAAAGTGCCATCAGTCGCGGAAGTTATTGAACTGCAGCGGCATATCGAAAGTCTTGGCACGCAGGGCCGCAATAGCCTCTTGCAGATCATCGCGCTTCTTGCCGGTGACGCGAACCTGCTCGCCCTGAATGGCGGCCTGGACCTTGAGCTTGGCGTCCTTGATGTGGGCGACGATCTTCTTCGCCAGTTCCTTGTCGATGCCTTCCTTGAGCACGGCTTCCTGCTTCATCAGCTTGCCAGAAGCATAGGCGTCCTTGACTTCAAGGCACTGCACGTCGATCTTGCGCTTGACCAGGGCCAGCTTGAGGATCTCGATCATCGCTTCCAGCTGGAAATCGGCTTCAGCGGTCAGGTTGACGGTCAGTTCCTTTTCCTTGAATTCGAAGCTGCCCTTGCCTTTCAGGTCATAGCGACGGTCCAGTTCCTTGACGGCGTTCTCGACGGCGTTGGTGACTTCGTGTTTGTCCAGTTCAGATACCACGTCGAACGAAGGCATGTGATTTCTCCAATATAAGGGGCAGGCTCAGTAGAGATGGAGCGCGCCCGAGCTAAAATGCCGGGGCATTATAGCGGTTCTTTCGCGCCGTTCACCGCTGGCGACCTTATGGAGCACACACTGATGTCGACCCCCTGGCATATTCTTGGCGCCGGCAGCCTGGGCACCCTCTGGGCCACGCGATTGGCGCGCGCCGGCGTGCCTGTCAGGCTGATTCTTCGTAACCAGGCGCGCCTGGCCAGCTATCGCGCCAGCCAAGGGCTGACCCTGGTGGAACGCGGTGTGGAACAGACTTATCCGGTCATCGGCGAAACGCCTGACAGCCCGGAGCCGATTCGGCGTCTGCTAGTAGCATGCAAAGCCTACGACGCTCAAAGCGCCATCGCCCAGTTGCAGCATCGGCTGGCGCCGGACGCCGAATTGATCCTGCTGCAAAACGGCCTCGGCAGCCAGGACGCGGTGGCTGCGCAATGGCCGTCGGCGCGCTGCATCTTTGCCTCCAGTACTGAAGGTGCATTTCGCGATGGCGATTGGCGCGTGGTATTCGCCGGCCATGGCTACACTTGGCTGGGTGACGCGAGCCATCCCACCCCACCGCTGTGGCTGGATGATCTGCAAGCGGCGGGCATTCCCCATGAATGGGCCACCGATATCCTGACGCGCCTGTGGCGCAAGCTCGCGCTCAATTGCGCCATCAACCCACTGACCGTGCTGTACCACTGCCGCAACGGCGGTTTGAGCGCCCACCACTGCGAGGTCGCCACGCTCTGCGCCGAACTGGCCGAACTGCTGGAGCGCTGCGGCCAGCCTGCGGCTGCACAGGACTTGCACAGCGAAGTCGAGCGAGTGATCCAGGCCACCGCCGCCAACTATTCCTCCATGTACCAGGACGTCGCCAACGCCCGACGTACCGAGATCAGCTACCTGCTGGGCTACGCTTGCCAGGCCGCGGCCCGCCATCAGTTGGCAGTACCGCATCTGCAACAGGTGCATGCGCGCCTGGTGACGCATTTGCTCGCACGCGGATTGGCCAGCGACTGAGGCACGCGCTACCCTGCCTACCTGTCTATCACCTGGGAAAACCCTGATGCCATTGCGCCAGCGTCTTGAAAATCTACCGGTAGGGCAGAAACTGCTGGCGGCCCTGCTAGTACTGTTGACCACCGTATTGCTGGTGGCCAACCTGACGTTTATCAGCGCTGCTTACTGGATCTCCCAGGAAAGCATGGCCCCCCAGGCCTTGCAGGCCATCGGTCGGCTGGTGTCCAACCCGTCGCTTGCCGCACAGGCGCTTGAATCCCCGGCCAAGGCCGAGGCACTGCTCAACGAACTGACCAGCTATTCACCGTTGCGCGCCGCCGCCCTGTATGACGGCGAAGGCAACCGCCTGGCGCAGATGCAACACGGCGACCGCCTGCACCTGCCGGACCACTACCGGCATATTGAAGCGTGGCGTGTTACCGAATTTCGCAGCAACCAGGTCATCACCCTGCCCCGCGGCAACCAGCCTTCCGGGCATTTGCTGCTGGTGGCCACAAGTGAGCTGCCGGTGGCCTTCTATACCGGCACGCTGACCGCGAGCCTGGGCATCCTGATTTTCAGTGTGTTGCTGTGGCTGGTCATCGCCCGGCAGATCAAACGCCTGATTACCCGCCCCATCCATGAACTGGAAGAGCTTTCGCGCCAGGTCACCCGCGAAGAGAACTACGCCCTGCGCGCAGGGCCCGGCAACCATGATGAAATCGGCAGCCTGGCCGAAGCTTTCAACACCATGCTGTCGCGTATCGAAGCCCGCGAGCAGCAACTCAAGCGCGCCCGCGACGACTCCCAGGCCGCCTACGACCAGGCCCAGGGTTTGGCCGAAGAAACCCGGCATACCAACCGCAAGCTCGAACTGGAAGTTCAGGTGCGCAGCAAAATCGAGAAAAAACTCACCGGTTTCCAGAACTACCTCAACAGCATCATCGACTCGATGCCCTCGGCGCTGATCGCCCTGGATGAACAGCTCTACGTCACTCAGTGGAACCAGGAAGCCACTGCCCTTTCCGGCACGCGCCTGGACGAAGCTCTGAACCAGCCGATCTTTCTGGCCTTCCAGCCGCTCAAGCCGTACCTGCCACAAATCAAGGCAACGGTAGAGCAACACTCGGTGGAGCGGATAGAACGGGTCACCTGGATCAAGGACGACGAGCCCAAGCATTACGCCCTGACGTTCTATCCGTTGATGGGCGGTGCCGGGCGCGGCGTGGTGATCCGGATCGACGACATCACCCAGCGCCTGTCCCTGGAAGAAATGATGGTGCAATCTGAGAAGATGCTTTCGGTCGGCGGCCTCGCGGCCGGTATGGCCCATGAGATCAACAACCCTCTGGGCGCCATCCTGCATAACGTGCAGAACATTCGCCGCCGACTGTCCCCCGACCTGCCCAAGAACCTGGAGCTCGCCGAACAAGTGGGGATTGAACTGGACACGGTCAATCGCTACCTGCAAGGCCGCGAAGTCCCGCAGTTGCTCGACGGCATCCAGCAAGCTGGCGCCCGCGCCGCGAAAATCGTCACCCACATGCTCAGCTTCAGCCGGCGCAGTAATCGTCAGATGGCCCCCTGCGACTTGCCGGCCTTGATCGACCAGGCTGTGGAAATTGCCGGCAACGATTTCGACCTCACCATCGGCTTCGACTTCAAGGGCCAAGCGATCATCCGCCAGTTCGACCCGCAACTGGGCCCCGTGCCCGGCACCGCCAACGAGCTGGAACAAGTGCTGCTCAATTTGCTGAAGAACGCCGCCCAGGCCATTCACCTGCGTGAAGACGACAGCGAACCGGGGCGCATTATCCTGCGCACCCGCCTCAACCCGCCGTGGGCAGAAATCCAGGTGGAAGACAACGGCATCGGCATGAGCGAAAACGTGCGCAAACGCACGTTCGAGCCGTTCTTCACCACCAAGGAAATCGGTCAGGGCACCGGGCTTGGGCTGTCGGTGTCGTATTTCATCATTACCAACAACCACAAGGGCCAGATGGAAGTGCATTCCACCCTGGGCCAGGGCACGTGCTTTACCTTGCGCCTGCCGCTTGCCGGCAGCCAATTGCCCCCCACTGAACTTACCCAACTGGAGCACTGACCATGGGCTTTCGCCTGTCGAAGATCTACACCCGTACCGGCGACAAGGGCGAGACCGGCCTCGGCGACGGCCGCCGCGTACCCAAGGACCACCCACGCGTGGAGGCGATTGGCGAGGTGGATACGCTGAACAGCCAGTTGGGCTTGCTGCTGGCCAACCTTGAAGAGCAAAGCGGCAAGCACCCGGCGCTAATGGATGTGATTGAGGTGCTCACACCTTGCCAACATCGCCTGTTCGACCTGGGCGGCGAGCTGGCGATGCCGGTGTACAAGGCATTGAATGCGGCGGAAGTGGATCGGCTGGAAGCGGCGATTGATCGCTGGAATGAGGAGGTTGGGCCGCTGGAGAACTTCATCCTGCCTGGCGGCTCGGCGTTGATCGCCCAAGCCCATGTGTGTCGTAGCCTGGCGCGCAGTGCGGAGCGGCGGTGTCAGCACCTGAATGCGCTGGAGCCGCTGGAGGGGGTGGGATTGGCGTATATCAATCGGTTGTCGGACTTGCTGTTTGTGGCGGCCAGGGTGATTGCCCGGCGCCAAGGTGTTGCTGAAGTGTTGTGGCAGGCCGCTGCCAAGCCACACTGAGATTGATCGAGTGACTGGCAAGACCTCATCGGGAGCAAGCCCCCTCCCACATTTTGAATTGTGAATACATTCAAGTGTGGGAGGGGCTTGCTCCCGATAGGGCCCATCAGCGCAACATCAAACCTGCGGCCAGAACGCCCGAATCCCAGCCACGCCTTGCGCCCCGGCTTCCCAGGCCTGCTCCCGCTGCGCAGGCCCAACCCCGCCCAGCAGAAACACCGGCTTACTGAAGCCGGCGATCAACTCAGCCGCCTGCTCCCAACCTAAAGGCTGCGCATCCGGATGCGTCTGGGTCGGCTGTACCGGCGACAGCGTGACAAAGTCCACGTCCATCATCTCTGCCAGTGCCAGCTCTTCGGCGTTGTGGCAAGAAGCCGCCAACCAGCGATCCTTCGGCAGCGGTCGGCCTTTGCTCGCATACTTACGCAGTTGCGCCGAGGTCATGTGCCAGCCGGCGGCAGGGAAATCCCCCAGCCATTCGAACGGCCCCTTGAGCATCAGTTGTGCCTTGCCGGCACACAGGCCCACCGCGTCCACCGCCAGATCGCGGTATTTGGGGTCATAACCGTTGGGCGCACGCAGTTGAACCAGCTTGATGCCACCGGCGATGGCCTTCTGGATACCGCGCAACAACATCGGGGTTTCCAGCTCACCGGGGGTGATCAGGTACTCGGCGGGCAGGCGCGCAGCAGCAACAATCGGCGCATTCGCCGCCGGGAACTCGTAGTTGAGCAAGTCCCGCGGCGACACCCATTCCAACGGCTGCCCTTCGGCCCCATGAGGCTCGCCGGTAAAAGCCGAGACTTCCCAGACATCCAGCAATACCTGCTTGTCCGGGTAGTCGTGCTGCACCTTGATCAGCGGCCGCGCCGTGGTGACCTGGATGCCCAGCTCTTCCTGCAATTCACGGGACAAGGCCGTGGCGACCGACTCATCGGCCTCCACCTTGCCTCCGGGAAATTCCCAAAGGCCGCCTTGATGCTGGGTATCGGCACGGCGCGCCAACAGGATCCTGCCGTCGACACCGCGGATCACCGCTGCTGCTACATGCACTCGTTTCACCACCAGTTTCCTCTTGGTATCAGGTACGGTATTCCGCGTTGATCTTCACGTATTCGTGGGACAGGTCGGTAGTCCAGATGGTTTCGCTGCACTCGCCGCGGCCCAGTTCGATGCGGATGGTGATTTCTTCCTGCTGCATCACCGCCGAGCCTTGGGCTTCGGTGTAGGTTTCGGCACGGGCACCGCGGCTGGCGATGCATACGTCGCCCAGGAACACGTCGATCTTGCTCACGTCCAGGTCCGGCACGCCGGCACGGCCAACGGCGGCCAGGATACGCCCCCAGTTCGGGTCCGATGCAAACAATGCAGTCTTGATCAGCGGCGAGTGAGCCACGGTGTAACCCACATCCAGGCATTCCTGATGGTTGCCGCCGCCATTGACTTCAACCGTGACGAACTTGGTCGCGCCCTCGCCGTCGCGCACGATGGCCTGGGCCACCTCCATGCACACTTCAAACACGGCCTGTTTCAACGCCGCGAACAGCGGGCCTTCGGTGGATGTGATTTCCGGCAAGTTGGCCTGGCCAGTGGCGATCAGCATGCAGCAGTCGTTGGTGGAAGTATCGCCGTCGATGGTGATGCGGTTGAACGACTTGTTGGCGCCATCGAGCATCAGGCGCTGCAGCACATCGCGGGAGACTTTGGCGTCGGTGGCGATATAACCGAGCATGGTGGCCATGTTCGGACGGATCATGCCTGCGCCCTTGCTGATACCGGTCACGGTGACGGTCACGCCGTCATGCACGAACTGGCGGCTCGCGCCTTTTGGCAAGGTGTCGGTGGTCATGATGCCGGTGGCCGCAGCCGCCCAGTTATCCACAGACAGGTCATCCAGCGCAGCCTGAAGGGCGCCTTCGATTTTTTCCACTGGCAGCGGCTCACCGATCACGCCGGTGGAGTACGGCAGCACTTGGCTGGCGTCCACGCCGGCCAGTTGCGCCAGCTTGGCGCAGGTGCGCGCAGCCGCCACCAGGCCAGGCTCGCCGGTGCCGGCGTTGGCGTTGCCGGTATTGGTCAGCAGGTAGCGAATCGACCCGGCCACCCGTTGCTTGGCCAGGATCACTGGCGCGGCGCAAAAGGCGTTGAGGGTGAATACACCTGCCACGGTCGAGCCTTCGGCACAGCGCATCACTACCACATCCTTGCGCCCCGGGCGCTTGATGCCGGCCGAAGCGATACCGAGTTCAAAACCGGCGACCGGGTGCAATGTGGGCAAAGGACCAAGACCAACAGCCATGTATGCGCTCCTTGAATATAGATGATGTCTGTGCCGTCGCTATCGACGGTGGGAATTAATGGCAAAACGCCGCGACGGCTGGTGCCGGTCGCGGCGCGGGGGTGTTGCAGCGTCAGGCGAAAATCTTATTCGATCTGGCCGTGGCAGTGTTTGTATTTCTTGCCCGAACCGCAGAAGCACAGCTCGTTGCGGCCCAGTTTCTGATCATTGCGAACCGGGCTTTGAGCCAGGGCCACGTCGACCTCTTCACCCAACGCTTCAGGCGCTTCCAGGCCCGGAGCCTCGTCATGCTGGAACTGCATGCGCGCAGCCAGTGCCTCGGCTTCCTGACGCAGGCGTGCCTCTTCCTCGATCGGGTCTTCGCGACGCACCTGAACGTGGGACAGCACGCGAATCGAATCGCGCTTGATCGAATCCAGCAGCTCGGAGAACAGCGTGAACGACTCGCGCTTGTACTCCTGCTTCGGGTTCTTCTGGGCGTAACCGCGCAGGTGGATGCCGTGACGCAGGTGGTCCATGGTCGACAGGTGGTCTTTCCACAGGTCGTCCAGCACGCGCAGCACGATTTGCTTCTCGAAGGTGCGCAGTGCTTCGGCACTCGCCTGCTCTTCTTTCTCGTTGTACGCGGCCAGCAGTTCGGCCATCAGTTTTTCGCGCAGGGTTTCTTCGTACAGGTGGTCGTCTTCGTCCAGCCATTGCTGAACCGGCAAGTCGACACCGAAGTCGCTCTTCAACGCGGCTTCCAGGCCGGCAACATCCCACTGCTCAGGCAGGGACTGTGGCGGGATATGGGCGCTGACGGTAGCGTTGAGCACGTCCTGACGGAAGTCAGCGATGGTCTCGCCAATATTGTCGGCGGCCAGCAACGTGTTACGCATGTGATAAATCACTTTACGCTGTTCGTTGTTGACGTCATCGAACTCGAGCAGTTGCTTGCGAATGTCGAAGTTGCGGCCTTCGACCTTGCGCTGGGCTTTCTCGATGGCGTTGGTCACCATGCGGTGCTCGATCGCTTCACCGGACTGCATGCCCAGGGCCTTCATGAAGTTCTTCACCCGATCGGAGGCGAAGATGCGCATCAGGCTGTCTTCCAGCGACAGGTAGAAACGGCTGGAACCGGCGTCACCCTGACGGCCGGCACGGCCACGCAGCTGGTTGTCGATACGGCGCGATTCGTGACGCTCGGAGGCGATCACCTGCAAGCCACCGGATTCCAGCACGGCCTGGTGGCGCTTCTGCCAGTCAGCCTTGATCTGGGCGATCTGCTCAGGGGTCGGGTTGTCGAGCGAGGCCACTTCCACTTCCCAGTTACCGCCCAACAGGATGTCGGTACCACGACCGGCCATGTTGGTGGCGATGGTCAGTGCGCCTGGGCGACCGGCCTGGGCGATGATCTCGGCTTCTTTTTCGTGGAACTTGGCGTTGAGTACCTTGTGCTCGATGCCTTCCTTGTTGAGCAGGTTGGACACGTGCTCGGAGGTCTCGATGGTGGCGGTACCCACCAGGATCGGGCGGCCCTTGGCCATGCCATCCTTGATGTCATTGATGATCGCCGCGTATTTCTCTTCGGCAGTCAGGAACACCAGGTCGTTGTAGTCTTTACGCGCCAACGGTTTGTTCGGCGGGATGACCATCACGGCCAGGTTGTAGATCTGGTGGAACTCGAACGCTTCGGTGTCGGCCGTACCGGTCATGCCGGACAGTTTGTTGTACAGACGGAAGTAGTTCTGGAAGGTGGTTGACGCCAACGTCTGGCTTTCGGCCTGGATGTTGAGGTGCTCCTTCGCTTCGATGGCCTGGTGCAGGCCTTCGGACAGACGGCGACCGGGCATGGTACGACCGGTGTGTTCGTCAACCAGCACGACCTGGCCGTCCTGCACGATGTATTCGACGTTGCGATGGAACAGCTTGTGGGCGCGCAGGCCAGCATACACGTGGGTCAACAGGCCCAGGTTGTGCGCCGAGTACAGGCTTTCACCCTCGGCCAGCTCGCCGATCTGGGTCAGCATCTCTTCGACGAACTGGTGACCGGCTTCGTTGAGTTCGACCTGGCGGGTCTTCTCGTCGATGGTGAAGTGACCTTCTTTGGTCACCACGCCTTCGACTTCCTCGATGTGCTGCTCCAGGCGCGGGATCAACTTGTTGATCTCGGTGTACAGGCGCGAGCTGTCTTCGGCCTGGCCGGAGATGATCAGCGGCGTACGGGCTTCGTCGATGAGGATGGAGTCGACTTCGTCGATCACGGCAAAGTTGAGTTCACGCTGGAATTTTTCTTCCATGCTGAACGCCATGTTGTCGCGCAGGTAGTCGAAACCGAATTCGTTGTTGGTGCCGTAGGTGATATCGGCGGCGTAGGCAGCGCGCTTCTCTTCCGGCGGTTGGAACGGCGTTACCACGCCGACGGTCAGGCCGAGGAATTCATACAGCGGGCGCATCCAGTTGGCGTCCCGGCGGGCCAGGTAGTCGTTCACCGTCACAACGTGCACGCCCTTGCCGGACAGTGCGTTGAGGTAAACGCCCAGGGTTGCCACCAGGGTCTTGCCTTCACCGGTACGCATTTCGGCAATCATGCCTTCATGCAAGGTCATGCCGCCGATCAACTGGACGTCGAAGTGGCGCATGCCCATAACGCGCTTACCGGCTTCGCGGGCGACCGCGAAGGCTTCGGGCAGCAGCTTGTCGAGGGTTTCACCTTTGGCTATGCGGGCCTTGAACTCTTGGGTCTTGGCGCGCAATTGCTCGTCCGACAGAGCAACCATCTGCTCCTCGAAGGCATTGACCAGCTGCACCGTCTTGAGCATGCGTTTGACTTCGCGCTCATTCTTGCTTCCAAAAAGTTTCTTTAACAAAGGCGCAAACATATCGGCAGGTTCTTCCACACATAGGGATGGAGGGCGCACCGTGAGTGGCCCGAGCAGCCCTCACGGCCGCATTGCGAACGCGCATTCTACCCGGAATCGTGGGTGAGGAAAGTAACGTTGTTTCCCGATGCAGGCGCGGCGCTATGAGAGGGCTTGTTTAAAATAAGGGCTTTTGCGCGAACTTCAACCCATAGAGCGCAGAAGTTACTTATTGATTTCATGGGTAAAGCCCAGCCAACGCATGGCTGCGGGGCGTACCGGCGCTTTCTGGTAAGATAACCGCTCTGTTACCTAAGGTGTCTAAACATGGCATTTCGCCCTCTTACAGCCCGCGCTCCCGGCGTGTTGCTTCGCGAAGCCAAGCCGTTGAAAGCCATCTTTGGCCATGCGCAACGCTTGGGCCGTTTGCAGCGCCTGCTTGAAAGCCAGTTGCAACCGGCCGCACGTGAGCATTGTCATGTGGCGTCCTGGCGAGAAGGCAATCTGCTATTAATTGTCACTGATGGCCATTGGGCCACACGCTTGCGCTATCAGCAAAAACGCTTGCAGCGCCAGTTGATGGTCTTTGATGAGTTCGCCGGTTTGACGCGCATTCAGTTCAAGGTACAGCCGCCCACCGTGCCGCAAGGCGCAGTGGGGCATACGATGGACCTGTCGGAAAATGCGGCCGAAACCCTCCAGGCAACCGCCGAAGGGATCAGCGACCCAGGCTTGCGCGCAGCCCTGGAACGGCTGGCCGCCCATGCCCGGCCCAAAGCCTGAACACTACTTGCGTTTGCTGCCGCCCAGCAACGAGCCCAACAGGCCACGTACCAACTGGCGCCCCATTTGATTGGCCGCCTGCTGCATGGCTGACTTCAGCGCCTTGCCGGCAGTAGTCCCCAGGAACGCACCGGCCTTGTCGGTAAAGCTCGGTTCTTCGGCGGTCGGTGCGGTTTCCTCGGTGGGCCCAAGTTCCTTGCGAGCCATCAGCACTTCATAGGCCGACTCCCGGTCAACCGGCTTGTCATAGCGGCCCAACAGCGGCGAACTGGCGACCAACGCCGCACGCTCTGCTGCGCTGAGCGGTCCGATCCGCGATTGCGGGGGAGCAACCAGTACGCGCTGGACGACTTCCGGGGTGCCCTTTTCCTGCAAGGTTCCCACCAACGCCTCACCCGTCCCCAACTCTGTGAGCACCGACAAGGTATCGAAGGTCGGGTTGGGCCGGAAACCGTCGGCCACCGCCCGCAGGGATTTCTGCTCTTTGGCGGTGAACGCGCGCAAACCATGCTGAATGCGCAAACCCAATTGCGCCAGCACCGTATCCGGCAAGTCGCCCGGCGATTGGGTGACAAAGTACACGCCGACGCCTTTGGAGCGGATCAAGCGTACGACTTGCTCCAGACGTTCCTGCAAGGCTTTTGGCGTATCCGCGAACAGCAAATGCGCCTCGTCGAAAAACAGCGCCAGCAGCGGTTTGTCGGCATCGCCACGCTCCGGCAATTGCTCAAACAACTCTGCCAGCAGCCACAACAGGAAGGTCGCGTAGACCTTCGGCGCTTCATGCACCAGCCGGCTGGCATCGAGCAGGTGAATGCGCCCGCGGCCATCGCTGGCCGGTTGCAGAATATCTTCAAGTTGCAGGGCCGGCTCGCCAAACAAGGCTTCGGCGCCCTGCTGCTCCAGCACCGCCAGGCGCCGTAACAGCGCCTGGCTGGAACCGGTGGTCATCAACGCCGCGTCGTCACCCAGCAGCTCCGGGTGATAGCGCAGGTGATTGAGCAGTGCCTTGAGATCCTTGAGGTCCAGCAGCAACAGACCTTCACGGTCGGCCACCTTGAAGGTCGCATAGAGCGCCGATTGCTGGCTGTCAGTCAGCTCCAACAAGCTGCCGAGCAGCAACGGGCCCATTTCGCTGATGGTGGTGCGCAGCGGATGACCGGACTGCCCGTGGATATCCCACAGGGTGACCGGATACGCCTGGGCCGTGTAGTCCAGGAACGGCATACCGGCAATGCGCTCGGCCACTTTGCCCTGAGGGTTGGCGGCGGCGCCCAGGCCACAGAGGTCGCCCTTGATGTCGGCGGCGAACACCGCCACGCCCGCATCACTGAAGGCTTCGGCCAGGCGCTGCAAGGTGACGGTCTTGCCGGTGCCGGTGGCGCCGGCGATCAACCCATGACGGTTGGCCAGGCGCATGGACTGGGCGATGGGCTGGCCGTCAAGGCCGGCACCGATAAGCAGTTGTGTGGAGTCAGGCATTTCGTCACCTATGGTTAATCTTTAGTGCCGCGAGGTCGATATAGACGGATGTAAGCCCGACAAAGACTAAAAAACGGTCAGATAATTCCGATATGGACCAACGGAGCTATCACCAGAAATACCACACCTTTTTTAACGCTGCCATTTTGCGCCTCCCCTATAGGACGCGCCTCGGATATTAAGACCTTAGCGGACCCTACAAGCCATGAATAAAAATCTGCGCTTCAGCCACAAGATCCTGCTTGCAGCCTCCCTTATCGTCATCGCCGCCTTCGCGTTGTTCACCCTTTACAACGACTACCTGCAGCGCAATGCGATTCGTGACGACCTCAATAACTACCTGCACGAAATGGGCGACGTTACCGCCAGCAATATCCAGACCTGGCTCACCGGGCGTATCGCCCTGGTGGAAAACGCTGCGCAAAACATTGCCATCAATCCTGAACCGTCTGTGGTTGCCGGCCTACTGGAACAGAAAGCGCTGACGTCTTCGTTCATGGCGACCTACGTGGGTGACAGCCAGGGCACCTTCACCATTCGCCCTGACACCAAGATGCCCGACGGCTTCGACCCGCGTGTTCGCCCCTGGTACAAGGGCGCCCAGGCCAGCAATGGCTCAACCCTGACCGAACCTTATATAGATGCGGCCACCGGGCAACTGATCATCTCCGTGGCCACCCCCAGCGCCAAGGGCGGCCAAAGTGTCGGCGTGGTAGGCGGCGACCTGAGCCTGCAAACCCTGGTGGATAACATTGGCGCGCTGGATTTTGGCGGCATGGGCTATGCCTTTCTGGTCAGTGCCGACGGCAAGGTGCTCGTGCACCCGGACAAAAACCTGGTGATGAAGACCCTGGCTGACGTGTATCCAAAGGACACGCCGAAGATCAGCAGCGACTTCAGCGAAGTACAAGCCAACGGCAAAACCAACATCGTGACGTTTACCCCGATCAAGGGTCTGCCATCGGTGAACTGGTACCTGGGTGTTTCGGTGGATAAAGCCAAATCGTTCGCCATGCTCAGTGAGTTCCGCACATCAGCCGTGATCGCTACGATCATCGCGGTGGTGATCATCATCGCCTTGCTGGGCATGTTGATCCGCGTGCTGCTGCAACCGCTGCACCTGATGACCCGGGCCATGCAGGACATCGCCGACGGCGAGGGCGACCTGACCCGGCGCCTGATCATCCAGAACAACGATGAGTTCGGCACCCTGGGTACGGCCTTCAACCGCTTCGTCGAGCGCATCCACACCTCGATTCGCGAAGTGTCGTCAGCCACCGAGCAGGTCAATGAAGTGGCGCTGCGCGTGGTCAGCGCCTCCAATTCGTCGATGGTCAACTCCGACGAACAGGCCAACCGCACCAACAGCGTCGCCGCTGCCATCAACCAGTTGGGTGCCGCCGCCCAGGAGATCGCACGCAACGCCGCGCAAGCCTCCAATCAGGCCAGCGACGCCCGGCATTTGGCTGAAGACGGCCAGCAAGTGGTTGAGCGCAATATCAAGGCAATGACGCAGTTATCGAACATGATCAGCGCCTCCAGCAGCAATATCGAAGCACTTAACAACAAGACGGTGAATATCGGCCAGATCCTCGAAGTGATCACCAGCATCTCCCAGCAAACCAACCTGCTGGCGCTCAACGCCGCTATCGAAGCGGCGCGCGCCGGGGAAGCCGGGCGTGGCTTTGCGGTAGTGGCCGATGAAGTGCGCAACCTGGCCCATCGCACTCAGGAATCGGCGCAACAGGTGCAAACGATGATCGAGGAGCTACAAGTGGGCGCGCGCGATTCGGTCAGTACCATGAGTGAAAGCCAGCGTCACAGCCTGGACAGCGTGGAAATCGCCAACTTGGCCGGTGAGCGCTTGAACAGCGTGACCCAGCGCATTGGCGAGATCGACGGTATGAACCAGTCGGTCGCCACCGCCACTGAAGAACAGACCTCGGTAGTGGAGTCGATCAACATGGACATCACCGAGATCAACACCCTCAATCAGGAAGGGGTGGAAAACCTGCAATCGACGCTGCGCGCCTGCTCGGACCTGGAACAACAGGCCTCGCGCCTGAAGCAATTGGTGGGTAGCTTCCGGATCTGAGGTCCCCCACCTTAATCCACCTGTAGGAGCGAGCTTGCTCGCTCCTACACAGTGCATTTGTCCGCTCCCGCCACCTTCATCCTGCGAATCTAAACCGAACATCTATCCTTACCTCAGGTCCATCTAGGGAGAGCAATGGATCGGAGGGATGTTCATCGTGCATATCGCTGACATAACCATGTTCTACGCCCCGGCAAGCGGTGGCGTACGCACTTACCTCGATGCCAAGCATCGACGTCTGGCGCTCAAGCCCGGGATTCGCCACAGCCTGTTGATCCCCGGCGCGCACTTGAGCGAACAGGACGGGGTCTTCAAAGTACCGGCCCCTGCCCTGCCCTTTGGCAAGGGTTACCGCTTCCCCCTTCGCCTGGCGCCCTGGCGAAATGTCCTGCACGATTTACAGCCCGATCTGATCGAGGTCGGCGATCCATACCTGACTGCCTGGGCCGCGCTGGATGCCCGGCGTCAGTTGGATGTGCCGGTCATCGGCTTCTACCACTCCGACCTGCCGCTGCTGGTGAGCAACCGCATGGGACCCTGGTTTACTCCCAACGTTGAAGCCTATGTAAGCAAACTCTATGGGAATTTTGACCGGGTGCTCGCCCCCAGCCAGGTAATGGCCGACAAACTCAGTGGACTCGGGGTAAAAAACGTCTTCGTCCAACCTCTGGGGGTTGACCTGCACACCTTCACCCCGGATGTGCGCGACCCCGGCCTGCGCGCCGAACTGGGGATTGGCCAGGATACACGGCTGCTGATCTTCGCCGGACGCGGTTCCAAGGAGAAGAACCTGCCGGTACTGCTCAACTGCATGAAGCGCCTGGGCGAGGGCTACCACTTGTTGCTGGTGGGCTCCGGTATGCCAGCCAGCGTGCCGGACAATGTCACTGTGATAGATGGTTTCCGCCCCGCCCACCATGTTGCCCGCCTGATGGCCAGCGCCGACGCCTTGTTGCATGGTGGCGACCAGGAAACCTTCGGCCTGGTGATTCTGGAAGCCATGGCCAGTGGCATCCCGGTCGTCGCCGTCGCGGCCGGGGCCTTTACCGAGATTGTCGATGAGCGCTGTGGCCTGCTGTGTGCCCCCAACGACCCCAAGGCGATGGCCGATTCGGTGCGCGAACTGTTCAGCACCGACAGCCGGCGTTTGGGCGCCCAGGCTCGGCGCCATGTCGAGCAGCATTACGCGTGGGACACGGTGGTCGACAGCCTGCTGGGGCATTACCACGCGGTGCTGGGCAGTCACAAGCCGATGCTCGCCCATGGCTGAACCTGCGCTGATGCTGGTGCTGCACGACGTGGCACCGAGCACCTGGGCCGACTACCGGCCTTTTGTCGAGGCCGTCGATGCCTTGGGCAACGTGCCCATCACCTGGCTGGTGGTGCCAGACTTCCATCACCATGATGCCCTGGCAGCCCACCGCGATTTTCGCCAACTGCTCGACAGCCGCATCGCCAAGGGCGACGAACTCGCCTTGCACGGCTATTACCACTGCGACGACCAACCTGCGCCGCGTTCGCCGAAAGAGTGGTTCATGCGGCGCATCTACACCCATGAAGGCGAGTTTTACCAGTTGTCCGAGGCCGAGGCGTTGCGGCGTCTTACTGCCGGCATCGAAATATTCCAGCGCAATGACTGGCCGTTGCACGGCTTTGTCGCCCCGGCCTGGTTGATGAGCGAAGGCACCCGCCAGGCGTTGCGCCAGTTACCGCTTTGCTACACCAGCGACCCGCAGCATCTTTATCGCCTGCCTGACTTCACCCCTATCGATGCCCCGGGTCTGGTCTGGAGCGCTCGCAGCGCCTGGCGCCGCGGGCTGTCCAAAGTGCTCAGCGACCGGCGCGAGCAGCGCTGGCGCGAGGCCCCGTTGATCCGATTGGGATTGCACCCGGTGGACATGCGCCACGAGTTTTCCCGTGGTTATTGGCTGCAAACCCTGCAACGCCTGCTCAACGCGGGTCGTCGCCCCCACACCAAGGCCGCCTGGCTGAAGACGCAGTCATGGGCCGACTGATCTGGCTGCTGTTGGCCCTCTTGGTCGCACTGTTGATACCCGTATGGCTGGGCGGCGGCGAAACGGTTACGCGCCTGCGGCAGTTTCCCTTACCCCAACTAGTGGGGATGTTTGCCATGATTATCGGCTGCTGGCTGATCAACAGCCTGCGTCTGCGCCTGTTGCTGGGCGAGCAAGGCAGCCAACTGGGACGGCTCAAAAGCCTGGGGGCAGTGATATCGACCGAGTTCGCCATGTGCGCCACGCCCGGCGGCAGCGGCGGACCGCTGACCCTGATGGCGTTGCTGGCGCGCAATGGCATACGCCCTGCCCGTGCGAGCGCGGTATTCGCCATGGACCAGTTGAGCGATTTGCTGTTTTTTCTGTGCGCCTTGGCGGGAATCGTTTTGTATGCGCTGTTCCATAGCCTCAACCCGCGCCTGGAATGGTTGCTGGGGCTCAGTGTCATATCGATGATCGGCGGGATCATCAGTGGCCTGGCGGTGGTGCGTTTTCATCGTCGGCTGATTCGCCTGGCCGGCGCGATGCTCAAGGCCATTAGGGTAAGGGCCCCCGCCCGTCGGCGCTGGGCTCGCAGGTTGCTGCGTTTTCTCGCGGCGTTCACTGCCACACTGAAATTACCCTGGCCCTTGTTGCTCGGAGTGTTCGCGCTGACCAGCCTGCATTGGTTGTTGCGCTACAGCGTGTTGTACCTGGCGCTGCGCGGTTTGGGCGGGGATGTGCAGTGGGCCTTGAGCTTCCTGATCCAGATGCTGTCCCTGACGGCGGGGCAGTTCAGTCTGTTGCCGGGCGGGGCGGGAGCAGCAGAGCTGACATCAGCGGCCTTACTGGCCCCCATGGTCGGCAAGTCCACTGCGGCAGCGGCAATCCTGATCTGGCGGGCGGTCACCTATTACTTCTATCTGCTGGCCGGCGCCCCGGTCTTTGTGCTGATGGTCGGCAAACCGCTGCTCAAGCGTCTTTTACACGGTCGACAGGCGGCTCGTCCTGCGCCTGCAGCTGTTCCCACAAACGGGCCGCATCGGGAAACTCAGTACCATCCTCGGCGCCCAGCGCCTGCGGGTCGTAGCGACTCAGACAACCCTCGCCCACCGTAGCGGGCGCCCTGGAGGTGGCTTTATCGAGTGGATCGGTCATAGAGGCCTCCTTGAGAGCAGGAATAAAAAAGGGCCTGAGGAGTTTTACTCCCAGGCCCTTTTTTATTCAACCAAACCCGAACGATCAGAACACCACGGTCTTGTTGCCGTGTACCAATACCCGATCTTCCAAGTGGTAACGCAGGCCACGCGCCAGCACCATCTTCTCGACGTCCCGGCCAAACCGCACCATGTCTTCGATGCTGTCACTGTGGCTGACACGCACCACGTCCTGTTCGATGATCGGGCCGGCGTCCAGCTCTTCGGTGACGTAGTGGCACGTCGCGCCAATCAATTTCACGCCGCGCAGGGAAGCCTGGTGATACGGCTTGGCCCCAACAAACGATGGCAAGAAACTGTGATGGATATTGATCACCTTGCCGGCGTATTCGCGGCACAGTTCAGGTGGCAGGATCTGCATATAGCGCGCCAGCACCACCACATCCGCTTCGTGCTGCTTGACCAAGCGCGACACCTCGGCGAATGCCGGCTCCTTGTCCTGCGGGTTGACCGGTACGTGGTAGTACGGGATGCCATGCCACTCGACCATGCTGCGCAGGTCGTCATGGTTGGAGATCACGCAGGCGATCTCGCAGTCCAGCTCGTCGCTGTGCCAACGGTGCAGCAGATCTGCCAGGCAGTGGGATTCGCGGCTGGCCATCAGCACCACGCGTTTTTTCTGTTCCGTGTCGGTGATGTGCCAGGTCATCGAAAACTCTTCAGCGATGGGCGCAAACGCCTCGCGGAAAGCTTCCAGGCCAAAGGGCAGCGTATCGGCACGAATTTCGTGACGCATGAAAAACCAACCGCTGAGATCGTCCGAGTGATGGCTCGCCTCGGTGATCCAACCATTGTGGGAAGCCAGAAAGTTACTGACCTTGGCAACGATGCCAACCCGGTCCGGGCAAGCAATCACCAGCCGAAAAGTGCGCATTAGGGGGAAACTCCAGAACTTCGCAAAGGCCGCTATTCTAGCGATTGCGCAGAAAAACTGCAGTATTCCTTGCGCCTTATTCTGCAGCCGCCTGGTGGCAACAGCCCTTAATAGCGTAAGGCTTTACCATCGCTATATGACCGTACAACGGTACGCCCAGACAGTTAGCGAAAAATTAAGGTATTTATCTTTCGACGTAACGGCTGCCAATTAACACTTTTGCATCGCGTTGCCACAAACATTCAATCTGCTTCACATAAATATCTTCTTAAATGTTTACTTGGTGAAATTGCCTGACTATTATTAGGCCACTCACCCTGTCAATCAGCGTTCTACATAAGGTAGTCCACATGTCCCTGATCAACGAATACCGCGCCACCGAAGAAGCAATCAAAGAGCTGCAAGCCCGTTTGAAGAACCTGTCCCAAGACGACAAGCTGCAAACCGAGCTGGAATTCGAAGGCAAACTGCGCACCCTGATGGGTGAATACTCCAAATCCCTGCGTGACATCATCGCGCTGCTGGATCCAGAATCGAAAGTTAAAGCGCCGCGCGGCGCTGTAAAAACTACTGGCACCAAGCGTGCTCGCAAAGTCAAGCAATACAAAAACCCGCACAACGGCGAAGTGATTGAAACCAAAGGTGGCAACCACAAAACTCTGAAAGAGTGGAAAGCCAAGTGGGGCGGTGACGTAGTTGAAGGTTGGGCGACTCTGCTGGGCTAAGCCTGGTCGGACGTTCACCCGATACGCTACACATTAAAAACGCCAGCTTGCTGGCGTTTTTTATTGTCTGAATACTCAGCAATTACCAGCCTACAGGCTCAGGCGGGCCGCTAAAGAATCGGCATACTCCTGCCATTGATCCAGCACCTGGCACTGAAATGAGGTGGCACTAAGCGCCAACTCCTCGCGCGCCTGCTTAAATGCCATCAGGGTATTCGGTGCTCCCCACTGCGGATCTGACAAACGTTGCTGACAGAAAAGTCTCCAGCGTTGTTGCTCCTCTGTATTCAAGGTTTCAGGGAAGTTACGTGCACGATAGCGAAATAATAATTCCGGCAAACGATGATCATCGAACGGCCACGATTGATGTGCTAATTGAGCGGGCTCTGCCATGCGAACTTGTTCACATAACCGGCGATCCCGATCGCCAATAAAGCCATCGTAGAGCTGCTGCTCCGGGTCTGCATTCGAGGCAAAGTCCTCCTCGGCATAAATGGCCGCCAACTTGTCGCGCCAAACTTCCTGTGCGTCAGTTAGCCGCAGCGCCCGCGCCTGATAGGTGCTCATATCCAATTGCAGACGCTCGCGATCTTGCGCACGCAACACCTTCAACGGTGCTACCACCGGGCAGCGGTTGATATGCAACAACTTGAGGGGCACCGGCAGTTCACCGTCCGCCAACTCATCACGGCGCGTATAGAGGCGCTCGCGCAAGGTCTGTGCATCCAGCTCCAGCAACCCCTGTGGGTCGAGCCCAAGGTCGCAGACGATCAACGCATTGCGGTTGCGCGGGTGCCAGGCCAGGGGCAAGACCACGCCCAGGTAATGGCGCTCGGCGGAAAAACGCCCGGAGATATGCACCATCGGTTGCAACAACCGCACCTCATCCATAACTCGCTGCTTGCTGCGCAGTTGAAATAACCACTCGTACAGCCTGGGCTGCTTTTGCCGAACCAATCGCGCCAGGGCGATGGTTGCACGCACATCAGATAACGCATCGTGTGCCTGACCATGGTCGATACCATTGGCGTGGGTCAGCCGCTCCAGCTTGAGCGTCACGCGCCCGTCCTGCTCAGGCCAGATAATACCCTCCGGCCGCAGCGCGTAGGCAGTGCGCATCACGTCGATCAAATCCCAACGGCTGTTACCGCCCTGCCACTCGCGCGCGTAAGGATCGAAAAAATTGCGGTACAGGCTGTAGCGCGTCATTTCATCGTCAAACCGCAGCGTGTTGTAACCGGCGCCGCAGGTGCCTGGCGCGGCCAACTCGGCGTGCACCCGGGTCATGAAGTCGGCTTCGGCAAGGCCCTTCTGTGCCAGGACGCCTGGCGTGATACCGGTGATCGCGCACGCAGCCGGATGGGGCAGAATATCGTCGCCGGGCTGACAATAAAGATTGATCGGCTCGCCGACCTCGTTGAGTTCGAGATCGGTGCGAATACCGGCAACCTGGAGCGGGCGATCGTTGCGCGGGTTGATGCCGGTGGTTTCATAGTCGTACCAGAAAATCGAGGTCACGGGCTATTCCTGTGCTGAAGACCGACAAAGTCTAGGCGCTGCAAGGTGTCTGGGGCCAGCGATACCTTTACTGTATAAATATCCAGTAAAACCTTGAATGGTTGCTTCCAGCGTCGACACTGCTAGCATCCGTGTCTCCTAACCGCTTTGCACTGCCAGGGATCGCAATGCCGCCAGCTCCTTTGGATACCCATTACCAAATCGAGACCCCGGAGGGGATCGACCTGCCCTTGCGCCCTGCCGGCCTGCCATCCCGGGCATTGGCCTTTGCATTCGACCTGGGTGTGCGTGGCATCATCATGGGCATCCTGCTGGTGCCCCTGGCGCTGCTGGGCAATATTGGCCTCGGGCTGGGGTCGCTTCTGCTGTTCCTGGTGAGCTGGTGGTACATGGTGCTGTTTGAAGTGCTCAACCAGGGCTGCTCGCCGGGCAAGCAGGTCATGGGCCTGCGAGTGGTGCAGGATGACGGCACCCCGATTGGCTGGTCGGCGTCGCTGATCCGCAACCTGCTGCGCTTTGTCGACATGCTGCCTTTTGGTTACTTCCTCGGTGCGATCAGCTGCCTGCAACACCCGCACTTCAAGCGTCTGGGCGATCTGGCCGCCGGTACACTGGTGGTCTACCGCGAACTACCGCTGGTGCGCCCGCGTATCCCTCAAGCCGCCGCGCTGCGGCTGCCCTTTGCACTGGAGTTGAGCGAACAGCGGGCCATCCTCGGTTTTGCCGAGCGCCAGGCCGAGCTGTCTGCCGAACGCGTGCATGAACTGGCGGCGATCCTCGCCACGCCCCTGCAAGTGCCTCCGGCACGCGCCGTGGAGCAACTCAACGGTGTGGCCCGTGGCTTATTGGGGCCGACATGAAGCAGAGTCTTTTTGAAAGCCGCCACCAGCAGCAATGGCAAACCTTCGCGCAACAACTTGAGCAGTTGGAGCAAGGCAAAGCCAAGGCTGGCGGAGTGGCTGACTTCCCTCACCAGTATCGACGCCTGTGCCAACACCTGGCCCTGGCCCAACAGCGTGGCTACAGCAGCTACCTGGTAGACCGGCTGCAGCAACTGGCGCTGCGCGGCCATCAACAGTTGTATCGCCATCGCAGCCAACTGGCGGCCAAGATGCTGGCGTTCCTGCTCGCCGATTTCCCATGCCTGGTACGTGAACAGTGGCGCTTCGTACTGATCTCCGGTCTGCTGTTCTTCGGCAGCCTGGTGGGCATTGCACTGCTGGTCTACCTGTTCCCCGACCTTATCTACAGCATCGTCAGCGCCCAACAGGTGGCCGAGATGCAGGGCATGTACGACCCCGCCGCCAGTCGTCTGGGGCGCGCCGCCGAGCGTGCAGCCAGCGAGGACTGGATGATGTTTGGCTATTACGTGATGCACAACATCGGCATCGCCTTCCAGACGTTTGCCGCCGGCCTGTTGTTTGGCCTGGGCAGCGTGTTCTTCCTGATTTTCAACGGTTTGGTCATCGGCGCGGTCTCAGGGCACCTGACCGACATTGGCTATGGTCAAACCTTCTGGTCATTCGTCATCGGTCATGGCGCATTCGAATTGAGCGCCATTGCGCTGGCCGGTGCCGCGGGTTTGCAATTGGGTTGGTCACTGATCGCTCCCGGGCGGCTGGCACGCAGCGAAGCCTTGCGCCTGGCAGCCCACAAAAGTGTGCGGATACTTTGCGGCGTCATGGTGTTTCTGCTGATCGCGGCGTTCATCGAAGCCTATTGGTCCTCCACCACCCACATCGAGCCCTGGCTCAAATACCTGGTAGGCACCGCGCTCTGGCTGCTGGTGGCCGTTTACCTGATCTTCGCCGGACGGAATCGCCATGCGCCTGACTGACGCCAGCGTGGTGATTCGCCCGCGTACTTCCTGGGAAGCCATGGACCTGGGCGTACTGATGGCCAGGGAACATCGTTTGCTGCTGATGGGCAGTTGGGCGATGGTGAGCCTGCCGGTGTTTATCTCGCTGACCGTACTGCTGTGGAATTACCCGTCGCTGGCCATGTTTCTGTTCTGGTGGCTCAAGCCGGCCTTTGACCGCTTGCCGCTGTACATTCTTTCCAAAGCCCTGTTTGGCGACCCCCCCCGTCTCAAACAGGCCATTCGCCAGTGGCCGCAACTGCTCAAGGGGCAACTGTTCGCCAGCCTGACCTGGCGACGCCTGAGCATGAGCCGCAGCTTTACGTTGCCGGTAAGTCAACTTGAAGGCCTCGAGGGTCAGGCGCGGCAACAGCGCCTGGGGATATTGCTGCAACGTAACGCTGGTGCCGCCCGCTGGCTGACCATTATCGGCGTACACCTGGAAATCGGCCTGTGGTTCGGCGCCATGGCGCTGTTCTATTTATTCATCCCGCAGCAGCTGGAAATGGATTGGGACTGGCAACGCCTGGCACTGGCAACCAGCCCGAACGTGCTGTGGCTGGAGCACCTGGGCAATGCCTTTTACGCGCTGATCCTGGTGTTCTGGGAACCCATCTACGTTGCCTGTGGTTTCAGCCTGTACCTCAATCGTCGTACGGCTCTGGAAGCCTGGGACCTGGAGTTGGTATTCCGCCGTTTGCGTCAGCGCCTGAGCAGTGCCGCGTCGCTGTTGTTGCTGGTCGTCGGGCTGACGCTCATACCGTTCAGCCCACCCGCCATGGCCGATGAATCAACGGGCCATAAGCCACTCAATACCCAGGCTGCCAGTCAGTCCATCAAGGCACTGCTGGACAAGCCGCCCTTCAAGAACCCGGAAACCGTCACCCGTTATCGGTTTGGTGAAGAAAAAACACCGGTTAAAAGCACAGCCCGTGGCGACGGTAAATTACCCGGTTGGCTCCAGGCCTTACTCGACAATCTCAACAGCGACACCTTCAAACCCCTCGCCAAAACCCTGGAAATACTATTGTGGAGCCTGGTGATTGGTGGGCTGGCCCTGGTGGTGTGGCGTTACCGTGAGTGGCTACGCACCTTTGTCAGCCGCAGCCGGCGCGCCCGCCCTGCAACCGCCACCCCTACCCCCGCTCAGTTGTTCGGGCTGGAGCTGGGGCTCGATACATTGCCGCAAGATATCGCCAGTGCCGCCGAACAACTATGGCCCACTCAGCCAAGGCAAGCCCTTGGCCTGCTGTATCGCGGCCTGCTCAGCCGGCTACTGCATGAATTCGACCTGCCGCTCAAAAGCGCCGACACCGAAGGCCAGGTGCTGGAGCGCGTTCGACACTTGCAACAACCGCAGTTGCTGGCTTTCAGTGACGAACTGACGCGTCACTGGCAAAACCTCGCCTATGGTCATCGCCTGCCGCCCTCCTCGACCCAACAAAAGCTGTGCAGCGATTGGCGCGCTCTGTTCAATGACGGAGCCAGCCAATGAACCGGCCATTATTGTGGGTGGCACTGCTGCTGGTATGCCTGCTGGGCGTGGGTGGCTTGTACGCCTGGCACAAGGCAATCCCCTATGACGAAGTGGTGGACCGCGGCCCATCGCCGGATGCACTCGCCAATCCTTATCTGGCTGCCGAGCATTTCCTGCACCAGCAAGGCCTGGTGGTGGAACGCGCCAACGGCCTTGAACGGCTCGCGGACCTACCCGCCAAAGGTCATAGCCTGTTGCTGCTGGGGGAACGCAGCAACATGACCCCGCGCCAGGTCGAGCAACTGCTGGGTTGGACAAACGCCGGCGGGCACTTGCTGCTGGTCGCCGAGGCATTGTGGGACGAGGAGACCAGCAAGAGCGGCGACCTGCTGCTTGATCGCCTTGATATCCACCAGGCTTTGAGCGAAACCTTCGACGAACCGGCGCCTGCCCGTAAAAAGCCTGCGGCAGACTTGACCAGGCTTTATGTCGACAACGAAACCGCCCCGGCGTATTTCAGTTTTGACACCGACTTCAACCTCATCGACCCCAAACACCTGGCGCAGTTTTCCGCCAACAGCGCCCATTCAAGCCACCTGATGCAACTCAACCTGGGGCACGGCCGCGTCACTGTGATTACCGATAGCGACCTGTGGAAAACCCCGAGCATCGGTCAACACGATAACGCCTGGTTGCTGTGGTACCTGACCCAGGAGACTGACGTCACCTTGCTGTTCAACAGTGAAACGGACGATCTGTTTACCCTGTTGATTCGATATTTCCCACAAGCCCTCGTCGCCCTTGCGGCACTGGTTGCCCTGGCGCTATGGCAGGCCGCCATGCGCCAGGGCCCGATCCAGGCACCGGCGCCCAAGGCACGTCGGCAGCTCCAGGAACATTTGAAGGCCAGCGCCGATTTCCTGCTGCGCCGCAGCGGCCAGGGCACCTTGCTGCAAGCCTTGCAGCACGACATCCTGCGCGCCGCCCGGCGACGCCATCCAGGCTTTGAGCATCTCGATACAGCAGAGCAGTGGCAGGTGCTGGAACACCTGACGCGACAACCCCCTCATATCATCAGCCAGGCGCTCGAACCACTGACGCAGAAACGGCTCTCCAGCGCCGACTTCAGCCGACAGGTTGCGTGCCTGCAAACCCTCAGGAATGCCTTATGAGCGACTCTCCAATGGTCACCGCCCTGACCGCCGAGAACCTGCAACGTGCCAGCCAGCAAGCCCAGGCCCTGCGTGTGGAATTGCGCAAGGCAGTGATTGGCCAGGATCAGGTGATTGACGATGTGCTCACCGCCTTGATCGCAGGCGGCCATGTACTGCTCGAAGGCGTACCCGGGCTCGGCAAGACCTTGCTGGTACGTGCCCTGGCCCGATGCTTTGGCGGTGATTTCGCCCGTATCCAGTTCACCCCGGACCTGATGCCCAGCGATGTCACCGGCCACGCCGTGTACGACCTGCAGACCGCACAGTTCAAACTGCGCAAGGGGCCATTGTTTACCCACCTGTTGCTGGCCGACGAAATCAATCGCGCCCCGGCCAAGACCCAGGCAGCGTTGCTCGAAGCCATGCAGGAACGCCAAGTCACCCTTGAGGGCGAGGCATTGCCCATCGGCGAGCCCTTCATGGTGCTGGCGACCCAGAACCCCATCGAGCAGGAAGGCACCTACCCGTTGCCCGAGGCCGAGTTGGACCGGTTCATGCTCAAGGTCCGCATGGACTACCCCGACGCCCAACAAGAACTGGACATGGTCCGCGAAGTGACGCGCTCATCCAGGGCAGACATGCTGGATGTACAGCCGTTGCGCACCGTGCTGCAAGCCGAGGATGTGGTGCTGATGCAGCAGATCGCCAGTGACGTGCCCCTGGATGAACAGGTGCTCGATTACGCTGTGCGCCTGGCGCGCGCCACACGCAGTTGGCCAGGATTGACCATCGGTGCCGGGCCCAGGGCCTCTATCGCCCTGGTACGCGGCGGCCGCGCCCGGGCTCTGTTGCGTGGTGCAGAATTCGTGACACCCGATGACATCAAGGGCTGTGCCCTGGCAGTGCTGCGGCATCGGGTACGCATTGCGCCGGAACTGGACATCGACGGCCTGGAGGTGGATCAGGTGCTCAAGCAGTTGCTGGATCAAGTAGCGGCGCCAAGGCAATGACACGCCCATGAAACCGACCCGTCTGCTCCTGATCTGGCTGGGTGTGCTGCTTGGCCTGAACACCTTGTTGGGCGCTTCGGTCGCGTTGCAGCTCAAGGTACCTGAAACCTTGCATTCAGTGGCCTGGGGCCTGCTCCTGGCTTTGCTGCTGCTGGCGCTGCTGGATGCCGCACGCTTGCACCGTCGCCCCACGGCCCGCGTCCACAGGAAACTGCCCGGCAGCCTGGCGCTGGGGCGCTGGGAAGAAGTGCGCCTGTGCCTGGAGCACGACTATCCTCAGCCACTGACCGTGCAGGTATTCGATCACGTGCCCGATGGCCTGAGTGTGGATAACCTGCCTCAATCCATTGAATTGCGCCCTGGCGAGCGCGGCGAGTTGGGCTATCGCGTTCGTCCCTTGCGACGCGGGCATTTCAGCTTCAGCCGCTGCGAACTTTGGCTGCCCAGCCCATTGGGGCTGTGGTCGGCACGGCGATGCATCGAAACCCACGACGCCACCCGGGTCTACCCGGATTTCGCCCGCTTGTACGGCGCGCAGTTGCTGGGTGTGGATAACTGGCTTAGCCAGTTGGGCGTGCGCCAACATCAACGCCGGGGTTTAGGCCTGGAGTTTCATCAACTGCGCGAGTTTCGTGAAGGTGACAGCCTGCGCCAGATCGACTGGAAGGCCACCGCCCGCCAACGCACACCGATCGCCCGGGAATACCAGGACGAGCGCGACCAGCAAATTGTATTCATGCTCGATTGCGGCCAGCGCATGCGCAGCCAGGATGCCGAGTTATCTCATTTCGACCACGCCCTCAACGCCTGCCTGCTCTTGAGCTACGTCGCGCTGCGACAGGGCGACGCCGTGGGGTTGTGCACCTTTGCCAGCGACCAACCGCGTTACCTGAAGCCGGTCAAGGGCAGTGGCCAGTTGAACACTTTGCTCAATGCTGTCTACGATCTGGAGGCCACCCGAAACACCGCCGACTATGAGGCTGCCGCCCATCAATTGCTGGCACGCCAAAAACGCCGGGCACTGGTGATCATCGTCACAAACCTGCGGGATGAGGATGATGAAGCGCTGATGAGCGCCGTCAAACGAATCGGTAGGCGACACCGCGTACTGGTAGCCAGCCTGCGAGAGGAAATCCTCGATCAACTGCGCCAGGCCCCTGTGCAAACATTGCCCGAAGCACTGGCCTACAGTGGCACCGTCGATTACCTCAACAGTCGAAACCAGCTCCATGATCGCTTGAGCGCTCATGGGCTTTCAGTATTGGACACGTTGCCTTCAGAAATGGGCGCCACGCTGGTGACGCGCTACCTGGGATGGAAAAAAGCCGGGGTTTTCTAACTGCTGTGTTCAGACGGAGGCCTGTTGAGGGTCAAAGCTGAAGTACTGCAACAGGGCATCAATCAATTGCCCGTACTCTTCGGGTGCATTCTGCACCCGGAACCCGGAGTCATAGTGCTGAGGATTGACATCCTCATGACTCCATAAACAGGTCGCAGTGAGATCAATCGTCTGAAATTCGCCTTGTGCCGTTGGTACTTTCAGGCACAGCTCAAAATCCACATTGATCATCATGGGTAATTGGCTGATCAACATCAGCCCGTTTTCAGACACATTGCCCAAAAAACCGATTGGTTTGTCGGTGATACGGTTGAACACCTGCAAAAAATAAGGCAATTGATGCCGTTCGATCCGTCGCGCAGTAAACATGATGAAAGTCGCCATCCAATAGCCAAGAGTCTGACTGTGCCAGTGATTCGGAACGAGCAACCGCTCGCTCTCCCTGGATCCCGGTTTGACAACAGGTACCGCTCTTCACCAGACGGCTGCCGAACCCGGGCCTTGCATCCGTTCAAATGGAAACCTATACAAACAGACCTCCAAAGAATAGCCCAAGACTGGCGACGGGCCAGCTATGAAATGACAAATATCATTACAAAGACGCGGGCCGTGGTTTTACAGCGCTCCCGCCTTGGTAATGCCCCAGCTGCTGCAAGGTATCGAGCCGGGCGCGAGCGCGGTAGGCGTACTCGCTCGACGGGTATTGACTGATGATGAACTGATAGGTTTGTGCGGCATCGACAAACAGTTTCTGCCGCTCCAGGCACTGCCCGCGCAACATCGAAACCTCCGGTTGCACATAGCGACGGGTACGGCTTTCGCGATCGACCTGGGACAACTCCAGGGTGACACGTGCGCAGTCGCCCACCCCATAGGCACGGTAGGCGTTGTTCAAATGGTGGTCCATCGACCAGCGGGTACAGCCGACAACACTGACGGCCAGGGCAGCAACAAGCAAAATTCGCATGGGGGTTCTCCTGTCTTGTGCAGTGTATCGACCCCCGGGCGAAAATCTTCAAGGCTGTTTACCCATCCAACTGCAGCAAAAACAAAGGCAATCGTCGATAAGTAGTGCAAACGAACAATGACTACAACGAAAGAGCATAGTAGCCTTCCCCAGCGCTTGAACTCAGGAGTCTGTGCATGTCCGTCCGTCGTACCAAAATCGTCGCCACCCTTGGCCCGGCCAGCAACTCGCCGGAAGTCCTCGAACAGCTGATTCTGGCTGGTTTGGACGTCGCCCGTCTGAACTTCTCCCACGGCACCCCGGACGAGCACAAGGCTCGCGCCAAGCTGGTGCGTGACCTGGCCGCCAAGCATGGCCGCTTCGTCGCATTGCTGGGTGACCTGCAAGGCCCGAAAATCCGTATCGCCAAATTCGCCAACAAGCGGATCGAGCTGAAGATCGGTGACAAGTTCACCTTCTCCACCAGCCACCCGCTGACCGAAGGCACCCAGGACGTTGTCGGTATCGACTACCCCGACCTGGTCAAGGATTGCGGCGTCGGTGACGAACTGCTGCTGGACGACGGTCGCGTAGTCATGCGCGTCGACACTGCGACCCCGACCGAGCTGCACTGCACCGTGATCATCGGCGGCCCGCTGTCCGACCATAAAGGCATCAACCGCCGCGGTGGCGGCCTGACAGCACCGGCCCTGACTGAAAAAGACAAGGCCGACATCAAGCTCGCCGCCGAAATGGAAGTCGACTACCTCGCGGTGTCCTTCCCTCGCGACGCCGCCGACATGGAATACGCCCGTAAACTGCGCGACGAAGCCGGCGGTACCGCCTGGCTGGTAGCGAAGATCGAACGTGCCGAAGCCGTGGCCGACGACGAAACCCTCGACGGTCTGATCAAGGCTTCCGACGCCGTGATGGTTGCCCGTGGCGACCTGGGTGTGGAAATCGGTGACGCCGAGCTGATCGGTATCCAGAAGAAGATCATCCTGCACGCACGCCGCCACAACAAGGCGGTGATCGTCGCGACCCAGATGATGGAGTCGATGATCCAGAACCCGATGCCGACCCGCGCCGAAGTGTCCGACGTGGCCAACGCCGTGCTCGACTACACCGACGCCGTGATGCTCTCGGCTGAAAGTGCCGCCGGCCCGTACCCGCTGGAAGCCGTCCAGGCCATGGCACGCATCTGCGTCGGCGCCGAAAAGCACCCGACCAGCAAGACCTCCAGCCACCGCATCGGCAAGGTCTTCGAAAGCTGCGACCAGAGCATCGCCCTGGCAGCCATGTACACCGCCAACCACTTCCCGGGCGTTAAAGCGATCATCGCCTTGACCGAAAGTGGCTACACGCCGTTGATCATGTCGCGCATTCGCTCCTCGGTGCCGATCTACGCGTTCACCCCGCACCGCGAAGCCCAGGCCCGCGCGGCCATGTTCCGTGGCGTATACACCATCCCGTTCGACCCGGCGTCGCTGGCACCGAACGAAGTCAGCCAGAAGGCTATCGACGAGCTGGTCAAGCGCGGCGTCGTGGAGAAAGGCGACTGGGTCATCCTGACCAAGGGCGACAGCTACCACACCACCGGTGGCACCAATGGCATGAAGATCCTGCATGTGGGCGACCCACAGGTCTGAGTGACAGGCTGAAAAAACAAAAGCCCCGCCATGAGAATGGCGGGGCTTTTTGCATTTCAAATGCCGGCTCAGGTGTTAAACCGTCGGGCCTCATCGGGAGCAAGCCCCCTCCCACAGTTAATCGCGTACACCCGCAAAGCCTGTACTCGACAGTCAGCACTCAACCACGGGGCAGGAACACATCGGCCAGCAGTTGATTACGCGGCAGCCCCGCCAGAAACAAGCGCTTGGAAAAGGCTTCGACGCTGGCAGGATGCCCGCAGACCAGGGCCAGGGTTTGTCGCGAAGCCAGCCGCAGTTGCCCCAATGCCTGGGCCAACTCATCTGCGGTCCATAACTCCACCACAAGGTTCTGATGCTGCGCGGCCAGCGCCGCCAGGGGTTCGGCCAGGTAGTGAGCCTGGGCATCATGGGCCAGGTGAATGACGCGGATGGCACCCTGGTGATCCTGGCGCAGCGCTTCGCGCAATACTCCCCACAACGGACCCAGCCCAGTGCCAGAGGCCAGCAACCACAAGGGCCGGGCTTGCCAGTCAGGGTCGTAGTGCAACGCCCCGCCGCGCAATTCGCCCAGGCGTAACGGCTCACCGACCTTGAAGTGGCGAGCAGCATCACTGAATTCCCCGGGTTGACGGCAATCGATATGAAACTCCAGGTACGGGTCCTGCTGGGGCACGCTCGCCAGGGAATAGGGGCGCGCCACCTGCCCTGCCCACAACACCAGATGCTGCCCGGCGCTGTACCGCAGGCCACGCTCAGGTTGAAGGCGCAGGCGCAGCACCGTCGGACTCAACCAATCGGCACCCTCCACCCGCGCAGGCAGGCCATCACGCAACGGATCAAACGCCTCGACCCTCAGATCAGCGCTGATCCGGCACTGACACGCCAGGCGCCAGCCGTCCTGGCGTTGCGCCGAGCTCAGCGCGTCAGGCTGCTGGTCGTCGACTTCGCCATGGCAACGCACCAGGCACGCATGGCAACTGCCGGCCCGGCAACTGTAGGGCACGGCCACACCTGCCTGATTCAAGGCATCCAGCAGGTTGCTGCCGGTGGTGACCGACCAGTGGCGTTCGCCGACGTACAGTTCAGGCATATCAGGGTCTCAAGCATAAGGAGCGCGCACAGGGAATCATGCCTGCGACAGTTTGACCATAGTCGGGTGTATCGGCCACCGTGCCGGGTTATACTGCCGCGCCTTTTTAGCGTCGCGCCTGCACCACTTTGGCGTGCCTTGGAAAGGTGGGCTCAGCCGACCGATGCAGCACTGAGCCCACCTTTATTGAATGTTCCCTTATAGAGGAGCGCGACTCATGACCGTGATCAAGCAAGACGACCTGATTCAGAGCGTTGCCGACGCCCTGCAATTCATTTCCTACTACCACCCCGTTGATTTCATCCAGGCCATGCACGAAGCCTACCTGCGCGAAGAATCGCCGGCGGCCCGTGACTCCATCGCCCAGATCCTGATCAACTCGCGCATGTGCGCCACCGGCCATCGCCCGATCTGCCAGGACACCGGTATCGTCACCGTGTTCGTGCGCGTAGGCATGGATGTGCGCTGGGACGGCGCCACCATGGGCCTGGACGACATGATCAACGAAGGCGTGCGTCGCGCCTACAACCTGCCGGAAAACGTTCTGCGTGCCTCGATCCTCGCCGACCCGGCAGGCGCGCGCAAGAACACCAAGGACAACACCCCTGCGGTGATCCACTACTCCATCGTCCCGGGTAACACCGTGGAAGTGGACGTGGCGGCCAAGGGCGGCGGTTCCGAGAACAAGTCGAAAATGGCCATGCTCAACCCGTCCGACTCGATCGTCGACTGGGTGCTCAAGACCGTTCCGACCATGGGTGCCGGCTGGTGCCCACCAGGTATGCTCGGTATCGGCATCGGCGGCACTGCCGAGAAAGCCGCGGTGATGGCCAAGGAAGTGTTGATGGAATCCATCGACATCCACGAGCTGAAAAAGCGCGGCCCGCAGAACCGTATCGAAGAGATGCGCCTGGAGCTGTTCGAGAAGGTCAACCAACTGGGCATCGGCGCCCAGGGCCTGGGTGGCCTGACCACCGTGCTCGACGTGAAGATCATGGACTACCCGACTCACGCCGCTTCCCTGCCGGTGTGCATGATCCCCAACTGCGCCGCCACCCGTCACGCGCACTTCGTGCTCGACGGTTCGGGCCCGGCGTCGCTGGAAGCGCCATCGCTGGACGCCTACCCGGAAATCGTCTGGGAAGCCGGCCCATCGGCTCGCCGCGTCAACCTCGATACCCTGACCCCGGAAGAAGTGCAGAGCTGGAAGCCGGGCGAAACCGTATTGCTCAACGGCAAGATGCTCACCGGTCGCGACGCGGCGCACAAGCGCATGGTCGAGATGCTGAACAAGGGCGAAACCCTGCCGGTAGACCTCAAGGGCCGCTTTATCTATTACGTCGGCCCGGTTGATCCGGTGCGCGAAGAAGTGGTTGGCCCAGCGGGCCCGACCACCGCGACGCGGATGGACAAGTTCACCCGTCAGATCCTCGAGCAGACCGGCCTGTTGGGCATGATCGGCAAGTCCGAGCGCGGCCCTACCGCTATCGAAGCGATCAAGGACCACAAGGCCGTGTACCTGATGGCCGTGGGTGGCGCCGCTTACCTGGTGGCCCAAGCGATCAAGAAATCCCGCGTGGTGGCGTTCGCCGAGCTGGGCATGGAAGCCATCTACGAGTTCGACGTGAAAGACATGCCGGTCACCGTTGCAGTCGATAGCAAAGGCGAATCGGTACACATCACCGGTCCTGCCATCTGGCAGAAAAAGATCAGTGAGAGCCTGGCGGTGGAAGTGCAGTAAGCACTTTCTCCACAAGCATAAAGGCGACTGCGGCCCATGGCCCAGTCGCCTTTTTTATACCTGAAGCGATTGCCATGGCGAACGCTGTGAAATGTGGGAGCTCCCACACAAGCTCGTTCGCCACAAGATCCAGACAGCTCATGCTATGGTGCTCGCCCCTCACTGTGCCTGTTCATCATCGTATGATCGTGATCCCTCGCCCTCTGCGTCTGACGTTTTACTCGTTGCTGATCATCGCCGGCGCAGTGCTGGCCGCCGCCCTGGCCACCCGCCACGCCGAGCGTCAGGCCCTGGTGGATGAAGCCGCTCGCGCCAATCAACAGCTGGCGCTGTATGCCAACTCGCTGCATACCTTGATCGAACGCTACCGCGCCCTCCCCGCCGTGCTGGCGCTGGATTCGGAAATGATCAGCGCGCTGAAGGGCCCACTCGAAAGTGCCACCCAGGATGTACTCAATCGCAAGCTCGAACGCATCAACGGCGCGGCCCAGTCCTCCACGCTGGAGCTGATGGACCGCACCGGCCTGGCCGTGGCCGCCAGCAACTGGAATTTGCCCAGCAGCTATGTCGGCCACAATTACGCGTTCCGTCCGTATTTCAGCCAGACCTTGAGCCAAGGCACCGGGCGCTTTTACGCGGTGGGGGTGACGACCGGCATTCCGGGGTATTTCCTGTCCAGCGCGGTGGTCGATGAACACGAGCAGTTCCTCGGCGCCATGGTGGTCAAGCTGGAGTTTCCCGAACTGGAACGCGAATGGGCCCAGGGCAATGACTTGCTGCTGGTCAGCGATGCACGCGGCATTGTGTTTATCGCCAACCAGCCGGGCTGGCGTTATCGCAACCTGCGGCCGCTGTCAGAGAGTGACCTGGCTGAACTCAAGGCCACCCGCCAATACGACAAGAAGCAGCTGCAACCCTTGGATACCCAGACCCTGCAGCGCTTCGACGACAACAGCCACCTGATGCGCGTCAACGGCCCGGACGGCAGCGCCAACTACATCTGGGAATCCCTGCCGCTGAAAGCCGAAGGCTGGACCCTGCACCTGCTGCGCAAACCGCAGTTCCCGTTTGAAGACCAACGCAACGCCGGCCTCGCCGCCGCCGGGTCCTGGCTGGCGCTGGTGTTTCTTGTGCTGTTCCTGAGTCAACGCTGGCGCCTGGCTCGCCTTCGCCAACGCAGCCGCGAAGAACTCGAACACTTGGTAGAAGAACGCACCCAGGCCCTGCGCACCGCCCAGGATGGCCTGGTTCAATCAGCCAAACTGGCGGCGCTGGGGCAGATGTCCGCCGCCCTTGCCCATGAGATCAATCAACCGCTGACCACCCAACGGATGCAGCTGGCCACGCTGCGGCTGTTGCTCGACCATGGCCGTGTGGACGACGCCTACAAGGCGCTCACGCCGCTGGATGACATGCTGACGCGCATGGCCGCGCTGACCGGCCACCTCAAGACCTTCGCGCGCAAAAGCCCCAGCGGCCTGCGCGAACGCCTGGATCTGGCCACCGTGGTCGACCAGTCCCTGCACTTGCTCGACGCGCGCCTGCGCGATGAGGCCATCGGCGTGGTGCTGGACCTGGCCCGCCCGGCCTGGGTACGCGGCGACGCGATCCGCCTGGAACAAGTACTGATCAACCTGCTGCGCAACGCCCTGGACGCCATGGCCGACAAGCCGCGCAAACGCCTGGAAATCCGTCTGCACGCCGATCAGCAGCTGTGGCAGTTAAGCGTCAGCGACAGCGGTGGCGGGATTGCCGAAGAACATCTGAACAACGTATTCGACCCGTTCTTCACCACCAAACCGGTGGGTGACGGGCTCGGCTTGGGCCTGGCGGTGTCCTACGCTATCGTGCATGAATTGGGCGGGCGCCTGATCGCCGGCAATCATGGGGACGGCGCAGTCTTTACCCTGACCCTGCCCGTCGCGCTGGAGACACCTGACCTATGTTGAACGCAGTGATTGTGGTGGATGACGAAGCCAGCATTCGCACGGCCGTCGAACAGTGGCTGAGCCTGTCGGGGTTTGACGTTCAGCTGTACAGCCGTGCCGAGGAATGCCTGGCGCACCTGCCGAAGGACTTCCCTGGGGTGATCTTGAGCGATGTGCGTATGCCCGGGCTCAGTGGCCTTGAATTGCTGGCCGAGGTACAGCGGCGCGATGCCGACTTGCCGGTGATTTTGCTCACCGGCCACGGCGACGTGCCAATGGCTGTCGAAGCCATGCGCGACGGCGCCTACGACTTCCTGGAAAAACCCTTCAGCCCGGATGCCCTGCTCAACAGCCTGCGCCGGGCGCTGGACAAGCGCGGCCTGATCCTGGAAAACCGCCGCCTGCACCAACAGGCCGATCACCGTGCACAACTGGAATCCAGCCTGTTGGGGGTGTCCAAGGGCCTGCAAACCCTGCGTCGCCAGGTGCTGGACCTGGCGACACTGCCGGTCAATGTGTTGATCCGTGGCGAGACCGGCAGCGGTAAAGAGCTGGTTGCCCGCTGCCTGCATGACTTCGGCCCACGAGCGAAGAAGCCGTTTGTGGCGCTCAATTGCGCGGCTATCCCCGAACAATTATTTGAAGCCGAGCTGTTCGGCCACGAAAGCGGCGCCTTCACCGGCGCCCAAGGCAAGCGTATCGGCAAGCTGGAGTACGCCCATGGCGGCACCGTGTTCCTCGACGAAATTGAAAGCATGCCCCTGGCGCAACAGGTAAAACTGCTGCGCGTGTTGCAAGAGCAGAAGTTGGAGCGATTGGGTTCCAACCAGAGCATCAATGTCGACCTGCGCATCATCGCCGCTACCAAGCCGGACCTGCTCGAAGAAGCACGCGCCGGGCGTTTTCGCGAGGACCTGGCTTATCGCCTGAACGTCGCACAACTGCGCCTGCCGCCCCTGCGCGAGCGTCGCGAAGACATTCCGTTGTTGTATGAGCATTTCGCCCAAAGCGCTGCCGAGCGTTTGGGCCGCCATCTTGAGCCATTGAGTGGGCCGCAGCTGAGTCGCCTGCTCAGCCATGACTGGCCGGGCAACGTACGTGAACTGGCCAACGTCGCCGAGCGCCAGGTGCTGGGGCTTGGCGAGCCTGAACCTGAAGGTATTGAACCTGGGCAATCGCTGGCCGCGCAGCAGGAGGCTTTCGAGGCGCATTGCCTGAAAGCCGCGCTGACCCGGCATAAAGGCGATATCAAAGCGGTGCTGGCCGAGCTGCAACTGCCGCGACGGACCCTCAATGAAAAGATGCAGCGGCATGGGTTGGTGCGGGAAATGTTCCTCTGATCCTGCTTATGTAGCGATTGTAAGGACGTCTTCGCGAGCAGCCATAAGCGGATTTCCGCTCATCCCCCAAAAATCATCGGCAACTTTCCGCTCAAAAAAACCTCGCGACCCTTCTATTCCGGGCCTTCATCCACTTGGCACAGCTTCTGCTATAGCCCAAGCCAGGCAGTGCTCAAGCACGCTCCATAAAAACAACTAGATGAAGGATCCTTCAATGGATAACTCCAACTCCCTGCCTCTGGGATCGGCGTCTGCGCCGGCAAAAGAACGCACCACTTCCAGCCGCATCAAGTCGATCTTCAGTGGATCGGTCGGCAACATGGTCGAGTGGTACGACTGGTACGTCTACGCCGCCTTCTCGCTGTACTTCGCCAAGACGTTCTTCCCCAAAGGCGACACCACCGCCCAACTGCTCAACACCGCCGCGATCTTCGCCGTGGGCTTCCTGATGCGCCCTATCGGTGGTTGGCTGATGGGCCTGTATGCCGACAAGGTCGGGCGTAAAAAAGCCCTGATGGCCTCGGTCTACCTGATGTGCTTCGGCTCGCTGCTGATTGCCCTGAGCCCTGGCTATGAACTCATCGGTATCGGTGCGCCGATCCTGCTGGTGTTTGCCCGTTTGCTGCAGGGCCTGTCGGTCGGTGGCGAATACGGCACTTCCGCCACTTACCTCAGCGAGATGGCGACCAAGGAACGTCGTGGTTTCTACTCCAGCTTCCAATACGTGACCCTGATCTCCGGCCAACTCATCGCGCTGGCGGTGCTGATCGTGCTGCAACAACTGCTGACTACCGAACAGTTGTACGCCTGGGGCTGGCGTATCCCGTTCGCCATCGGCGCCTTGTGTGCAGTGGTCGCGCTCTATCTGCGTCGTGGCATGGAAGAAACCGAGTCGTTCACCAAGAAGGAAAAGGCCAAGGAAAGCGCAATGCGCACCTTGATGCGCCACCCCAAGGAACTGATGACCGTGGTCGGCCTGACCATGGGCGGCACCCTGGCGTTCTACACCTACACCACCTATATGCAGAAATACCTGGTGAACACGGTCGGCATGAGCATCTCCGACTCCACCACCATTTCGGCAGCCACGCTGTTCCTGTTCATGTGCCTGCAGCCGATCATCGGCGGGCTTTCGGATAAAGTCGGCCGTCGCCCGATCCTGATTGCCTTCGGTGTCCTGGGTACCCTGTTCACCGTGCCGATCCTCACCACCCTGCACACCATCCAGAGCTGGTGGGGCGCGTTCTTCCTGATCATGGCAGCGCTGATCATCGTCAGCGGCTATACCTCGATCAACGCCGTGGTGAAAGCCGAACTGTTCCCCACCGAAATCCGCGCCCTGGGCGTGGGCCTGCCGTATGCGCTGACGGTGTCGATCTTCGGCGGTACCGCTGAATACATCGCTCTGTGGTTCAAGAGCATCGGTATGGAAACTGGCTACTACTGGTACGTGACCGCGTGTATCGCAGTGTCGCTGATGGTCTACGTGACCATGAAAGACACCCGCAAGCACTCGCGGATTACCACGGACTAAAAAATATGGGAGGGGACAATCCCCCTCCCACATTGGATATGATGTGGGCCCCAGAATCGAGAGCAGAACAGGTCATGTCCGACGATATTCACTTCTACGAACCCGCCAATGGCCACGGCCTGCCCCATGACCCGTTCAATGCCATCGTCGGCCCGCGCCCGATTGGCTGGATCTCCTCACACGACAGCGAAGGCCGCCTGAACCTGGCGCCTTACAGTTTCTTCAATGCATTCAACTACATCCCACCGATCATTGGGTTTTCCAGTGTCGGGCGCAAAGACAGCTTGAATAACATTGAGCAGACCGGCGAGTTTGTGTGGAACCTGGCCACTCGCCCGTTGGCCGAGCAGATGAACCAGAGTTGCGCGGCGGTCTCGGCGGATGTGAATGAATTCGAGTTGTCCGGCCTGACGCCGGTGGCTTCGAAAGTCGTCGCTGTACCCCGCGTCGGCGAGAGCCCGGTGTCGTTTGAATGCAAAGTGACGCAGATCATCCAACTGCAACGCGCCGACAAGGAGCTGGTGCCAAGTTGGCTGGTGCTAGGCGAAGTGGTTGCGGTGCATATCGCCAAGTGGTTGCTCAAGGATGGCATCTACGACACCGCAGCCGCCGAGCCGATTTTGCGCGGCGGCGGCCCGGCGGATTACTTCCAGTTGGGGCCGCAAGCGCTGTTCAAAATGCACAGACCTCAATAACCCCTGTAGGAGCGAGCTTGCTCGCGAAGATTGTTAACGATAACGCGGGCACCAGGCTGAACGCGGTGCTCTTGAGTTTTTCGCGAGCAAGCTCGCTCCTACAGTACGGCGGGGGCCCAGCTCAGTTCGCCGTCAGCATTCACATCATTCAACAGATCAAGTTGCTGCATTGCCGCATCGTCAGCGTCAGCAGCCGTCTTGAACTTCTGCCCGTCGAGGATCTTGTGGAACTTGGGGGCGCCCATGCCATCCAGTGCCTTGACGGCGATGGCAGCGCTATAGCCACCCTCTTCTTCACGCACCAAGGCGGAAACGGCTTCGTGGTGGGCAAACTCTTTACGTGCCATATTGCAGGTCCTGGCCAATGGAAAAGTCGGCCATTGTAAACCGGTTCAACCGGCCAGTTGCAGGTACTCGCCGTAGGCGTGTGCGGCGGATGCATCGGTGAAGGTCTGGAAGTCCATGCTGCGGACCACCATGTCGTTCAACAGCTCGGTAAAGATCATCAGGGCCGGTGAGCTGAAGTAGGCACTCATGGCCTCTTCGCTGCTCCAAAAACCTGATACCAGCCATACATCAGTATCGACCTGGGAATGCTGCAACGAAAATTGCAGGCAACCTGGGGCTTGGCGACCCGGTTCGATCAAACTGCTCAAGCGTGCACCGAGTTCGGTGCTGCACCCGCTACGGGCGCGGATAAAGGCCATGTGGCTCGCGGGAATGGGGGTGGACATGTTCGACTCTCCCGTTGAGAAGTGATGCTCGGCAAGCACGGTGAGGGTGTGTTGCCACAGGATCAAAGATAGCGGCCCGACTGAGGATGCCGTTAGTCGATTCCTGCAGGCTTATTGCACAATCCTGCGAGAAACATAGAGAGGACGTTTGGCCCCCGGGATTTATTCCATGCACCGGTCCAGTGTTTCAGGGAGATGACAGGCGGCCTGCTTGCCTGATTCACTACCTATCGCAGGATCAGGCAAGGATCCTGCAGAATCGACGTAACACTTTTTCAAAAGCTGCCGCTAAGCTGAGCCCATCAAAGCAGCGTGTAGAGGACGCCCCATGTCGTCGCCCGAACCAAAGCCCATCCCCGTCGATGCCGAGATGGAGAAACAACGCGCCGAGCTGGCCAGTATCGTGCACCGCCACACCTGGGAAGATGGCTCCTACGGCACGGCGATCACCTCGCTGTATCTGAACCGCCACAACACGCCACGGGATTTCATGCCGGTGCTGGTGGAACCTGCGCTGTGCATCCTCGCCAGCGGCAGCAAGGAAGTGCGCCTGGCCGACGAAATCTTTGCCTACGACCCGCTCAATTATCTGGTGTTCTCGGTCGCCATGCCGGTAGCCGGCAGAATCATCGATGCCACCCCGCAAGACCCCAACCTGTCGGTCCGCATCAATATCGATCCGGCCCAGCTCACCGCGCTGATTGCCGAAGCCGGGCCTATGGGTGTGCCGTCGCGTCCCACCTCTCGCGGCATGTATGTGGACCGCATCGACACCCCGTTGCTCGACGCCGTGCTGCGCCTGGCCCGCCTGCTGGACACGCCCAAAGACATCGCCATGCTCGCGCCGTTGATCAACCGTGAAATTCTCTATCGTTTGCTGCGGGGCCCACAGGGTTATCGCCTGTATGAAATTGCCGTGGCCAACAGCCAGAGCCATCGCGTCAGCCAGGCGATCAAATGGCTGAACGGCAACTACGAACAACCGCTGCGCATCGACGACCTGGCCAAGGAAGTGAACCTGAGCGTCTCGACCTTGCACCATCGCTTCAAGGCGATTACGGCCATGAGCCCGCTGCAGTACCAGAAGCAGCTGCGCTTGCAGGAAGCCCGGCGCTTGATGATTGCCGAAGGACTGGAAGCCTCGGCTGCGGGGTATCGGGTGGGGTATGAAAGCCCGTCGCAATTCAGCCGGGAATACAGCCGGTTGTTTGGGGCGCCGCCGCTGCGCGACCTGGCCCGGTTGCGCCAAAGCATCTGATGTACGCAGAGCAAAATGTGGGAGCTGGCTTGCCTGCGATGGCGGTGTGTCAGTCACTAATGAGTCAACTGAACCACCGCTATCGCAGGCAAGCCAGCTCCCACATTTGAGCTCAGGTGTTTGTTAGTCCAAGGTTCTTGGTAGTTGCAGGGTGACGCGCAGTCCGCCTTCGCGCAGGTTCTGCAAACTCACTTCACCGCCATGGCTATGGGCAATGTTGCGCGCGATCCCCAGCCCCAGGCCATACCCCTGCTGCTGGCCGGCCAGGCGAAAGTGCGGTTCAAATACCTGCTCCAGACGCTGCTCCGGCACACCGGGGCCTTCGTCATCCACATGCAGGACGAACTGCACACCATCATCTTCGATATGCAGATGTGCGTTCTGCCCGTACTTCAAGGCGTTGTCGATCAGGTTGCCGATGCAACGCTTGAGCGCCAGCGGCTTGCCCGGGTAGGCCGCCAGGGCCGCGCCATCAAGGGTTACCCGCCCATTGCCGTTGGGTGCCAGGTACGGTTCCACCAGGCATTCGAGTACGTGGTTGAGGTCCACCGGCTGGATGTTTTCGTGGATGTCGGTGTCTTTCACGCATTGCAGCGCGCCTTTGACCAGCAGTTCCAGCTCATCCAGGTCGCGGCCGAATTTGGTTTGCAGGTTCTCGTCTTCGAGCAATTCCACACGCAACCGCAGGCGGGTAATCGGGGTGCGCAAGTCGTGGGAAATTGCGCTGAACAACTGGCTGCGTTCGGTCAGGTAACGGCTGATGCGTTCGCGCATTGCGTTGAATGCGCGGCCCACCTCCACCACTTCACTGCCGCCGCCTTCGGCTACCGGTTCTACATCGGCGCCCAGCGACATATCCCGCGCCGCCCGCGCCAGGCGCTTGAGCGGCCGGCTTTGCCAATGCACCAGCAAACCGATAAAGAGCAGCAAAAAACCACTGGTCAGCACGATAAACCACACCTGCTGGGACGGCAGACCCTGTTCTTCAAGGCTGGTGTACGGCTCTGGCAACAGCGAGGCGATGTACAGCCATTCGCCGGGAGCCAGTTGAATCTGGGTGACCAATACCGGTGGGTTAACCGGCTCCAGGGTTAACGCGTAATGAGCCCAGGAGCGTGGCAGTTCGTCGAGCTTGAGGCCGGCATTGAAGATGCGCAGGTCTTCGGCGCTGACGAACTCCACCGAGATATGTACATCGGCGCCCAGGGTTTGGCGTAGCACCTCATCGACCGCCTCCAGCACCGCTTGCTTGCGTGGCGTCTGCGGCAGGATCGCCATATCCAGCGGGCGATCATTGAGGGTCACTACAAAGCGGGTACCGCCCATGCTGCGCAACTGATCAAGGACCAAAGGCCGATAGGCCACCGGCAGCGAACGAAAATAACTCACGCTGGCGGTCATCGAGTGCGCCAGGCTGCGGGCGCTGGTCACCAGGCCCTCAAGCTGGGTGGCGCGCAATTGCGACACCCAGATCACGCTGGACAGCGCCTGGGCGAACAGCACGGCGAGCAAGGTCAGCAGTAACATGCGCCCCAGCAACGAACGTGGCACCGGAAAGCGGCGGCGGCGCTCGGTCAAAGGTTCAGTGGGCATTGCCGGCAACCACGCTGGCTGCCAGTTGATAACCGCTGCCGCGCACGGTGCGGATCAGCCTCGGGGGTTTTTCGGTATCGCGCAGGCGTTGGCGCAGGCGGCTGACCGCCATATCGACGATACGGTCAAGCGGCATCAGGTCACGGCCGCGGGTAGCGTTGCCGATAGTATCGCGGTCGAGGATCTGTTGCGGGTGATCAAGAAACAACTTGAGCAAGGCAAAGTCCGCGCCGGAAAGGATGACCTCTTCGCCATCAACGTGAAACAAGCGGTGGCTGATCATGTCCAGGCGCCATTCATCGAAGACCAGTACATCACCGCCAGTGCTGCGCTCCTGGCCGAATTGGCAACGGCGCAGCAGCGCCTTGATCCGCGCCTGCAACTCGCGAGGGCTGAACGGCTTGCCGATATAGTCGTCAGCGCCCAGTTCCAGGCCGATCACGCGGTCGGCTTCGTCGGAACTGGCGGTGAGCATGATGATCGGTACCTGCGCCTGGCGCGGGTGCTGGCGGATCCAGCGGCACAGACTGAACCCGTCTTCATCCGGCAACATCACATCGAGGATGACCAGGTCGCACGGCGCCTCGTTCATCGCCTGGCGGAACCCCGCACCATCGGCCACGCCACGGACCTGGAAGCCGGCGCGACTGAGGTAGGTTTGCAGCAATTCGCGGATCTCCTGGTCGTCGTCGACGAGGAGAATGGATTTACTGATTACGCTCACGGGGGCCTCCTTGTTGTTATGGGGTGTTCTGTAGGGCCTCATCGGGGGCAAGCCCCCTCCCATATTTGCCTGCATTCCAAAGTTGGAACGGGGTCAAATGTGGGAGCGGGCTTGCTCGCGAAGAGGCCATCACAGCCTATGCAAAAGCCTGCTCAAGCGCCACGCCAGCCCCGGTCAGCCCCGAATACGGCGCTGTCACCAACCACACCGGAATACCTTTGAAGTAGTCGCTCATGCAGCCTTTATCCGCAAAACTTTTGGCGAAACCGCTGGCGATAAAGAAGTCGGCAAACCTGGGTATCACCCCACCCACGATGTACACGCCACCGCGCCCACCGGTGGTCAAGACGTTATTGCCCGCGACCCGGCCCAGCCAGATGCTGAACTGGTCCAGCACTTCCATGGCTACCGCGTCACCGGCCAGGCCCGCTGCGGTGATGGCTTCGGGCGTGTCCAGCACCGGCTCGTGCCCGTCCACCGCACAAATAGCGCGATACAGACGCGGCAACCCGCCGCCGCTCAATACGGTCTCGGCGCTGACATGGCCGATCTCCGTGTAAATATGCTGCCACAGCTGGGTTTCCCGCGGGCTGCTCAGGGGCAGGTCGACGTGCCCGCCCTCCCCCGGCAATGCCGCGAAACGCCCGGCGCCAAGGTCCAGCAAGGTGCCAACGCCCAGGCCAGTGCCCGGGCCGATCACCACCGCTGGGCGCAACGGCTCCTGCGTGCCTTCGCAGACCACGCGGAACTCGTCGGGCTTAAGACGCGTCATGCCCAGGGCCATGGCCGAGAAATCATTGACCAGCAGCAGTTCATCCACTTGCAGGGCTTGGCAAAACGCCGTCTTGCTCAGGCGCCAGTGATTGTTGGTGAACTTGAACTCATCGCCACTCACCGGCCCGGCCACCGACAGGCACACCGCACCGATGTCCCCGATTTCCAGGCCTTCCTCTGCGAGATAGACCTTGATCGCTTCTTCAGGGCTTTGGTGATCCGCTGTGGCATGCACGCGGATCGAATGCAGCTCCTGATCTCGCCATAACGCAAAACGGGCGTTGGTACCCCCGATATCACCGACCAGCGCAAGCTTCACTTAAGCGTCTCCAAGGCAGAGGTAAAGGCGCTGGCGCCCTGCTCTGCGGAGCTTGCGGCCAAGCGCATGAATGCAAACAGCTCGCGACCTGCCCCCACGTTATTGCCCAACAGGCCCGTGGCAGGCGTGCGCGCTGCAAATACTTCGGCGTCCACTTTAAGCTCCAGGGTGCCGGTGACGCCATCGACGCGGATGATATCGCCATCCTGCACCCGCGCCAGCGGCCCGCCGCTCTGGGCTTCGGGGTTGACGTGGATCGCGGCAGGGATCTTACCCGAGGCGCCGGACATTCGCCCATCTGTTACCAACGCCACTTTGAAACCACGGTCCTGCAACACGCCGAGAAACGGGGTCATCTTGTGCAATTCCGGCATACCGTTGGAACGTGGCCCCTGAAAGCGCATCACCGCAACGAAGTCTTTTTCCAGCTGGCCCGCCTTGAAGGCGTCGGCCAGGTCTTGCTGATCCTGGAACACCACCGCCGGCGCTTCAACAACCTGATGCTCGGGCGCGACAGCCGAAACTTTCATCACGCCACGGCCAAGGTTGCCTTCCATCACGCGCAAGCCGCCTTCCGGCGAGAACGCACGGGCCACGGGGCGCAGGATGGTTTCGTCGAGGCTCTCGATCGGGCCATCGCGCCAGACCAGCTCGCCGTCCACCAGGAACGGTTCCTGGATATAGCGGCTCAGGCCCTTGCCGGCCACGGTGTTGACGTCTTCGTGGAGCAGGCCGGCTTCGAGCAGTTCGCGGATCAGGAACGACATGCCACCCGCCGCCTGGAAGTGGTTGATGTCGGCCTTGCCGTTTGGGTACACGTGGGACAGGGTCGGCACCACCTCGGAGAGGTCGGCCATGTCTTGCCAGGTCAGGATGATGCCCGCCGACATGGCAATGGCCGGCATGTGCAGCGTATGGTTGGTGGAACCGCCGGTAGCGTTTAGCGCAACGATGGAGTTGACGATGGATTTCTCGTCGACGATCTCGCCGATCGGCGTGAAGTTGCCATTGGCCTTGGTCAAGCGCGTGACCTGGTGCGCCGCTTCGCGGGTCAACGCGTCACGCAGCGGCGTGTACGGATTGACGAATGACGCGCCCGGCAAATGCAGGCCCATCACTTCCATCAACAACTGGTTGGTGTTCGCGGTGCCGTAGAAGGTGCAGGTGCCGGGGCTGTGGTAGGACTTCATCTCCGATTCCAGCAGCTCTTCGCGGCTGGCCTTGCCCTCGGCGTAGCGCTGGCGCACATCGGCTTTCTGCTTGTTGGAGATACCCGACGGCATCGGGCCGCCCGGCACGAAGATCATCGGCAGATGGCCGTAGCGCAGCGCGCCCATCATCAGGCCGGGGACGATCTTGTCGCAGATCCCCAGCATCAGCGCGGCGTCGAACATGTTGTGGGACAGCGCTACCGCCGTGGACATGGCGATGACTTCACGGCTGAGCAGGCTCAGTTCCATGCCCGGCTCGCCCTGGGTCACACCGTCGCACATGGCGGGGGTGCCGCCGGCGAACTGGCCGACCGAGCCCACTTCACGCAGGGCTTTCTTTATTTGTTCAGGGAAATGTTCGTAGGGCTGATGCGCCGAGAGCATGTCGTTATAAGAAGAAACAATTGCCACGTTGGCGGCATTCATCATGCGCAGGCTGTTTTTGTCTTCGGTGCCGCAACCGGCTACACCGTGGGCGAAGTTGGCGCATTGCAGCTTGCCACGCATCGGACCGTCGCTGGCTGCGCCGCGGATGAGCGCAAGGTAAGCCTCGCGGGTGGCGCGGCTGCGGGCGATAAGCCGTTCGGTGACCTCAAGAACGCGGGGATGCATGTATAGAACTCCAGGCTAACGGATGTGGCGACCTGAGTGTCTATGCTGATCAAACGCCCACGGCTCACGGGATGGCAGAGGGTCGTTTGGATCATCGGACCAGTTGATTCAGGTCACTCGTTGTAGATTGAACAAAATATTGCCACTAAAAAGGCTTGTTTTCTATTTTTATGCGAATAATCTTGTAATTCTTACAACAAATCGACGACAGGCACTTTTCCAATGACTCTACGTATCGCAATCAATGGTTTTGGTCGTATCGGCCGTAATGTCCTGCGCGCACTGTATACCCAAGGCTATCGCCAGGATTTGCAGATCGTCGCCATCAATGATTTGGGCGACAGCTCGATCAACGCCCACCTGCTCAAGTACGACACCGTACACGGCACTTTCGATGCAGAGGTCGCCCACGATCAGGAAAGCCTGACCGTCAATGGTGACCGGATTGCCGTCAGTGCCATCCGCAACCCCGCCGACCTGCCGTGGGCTGCACACAAGATCGACGTGGTGTTCGAATGCACCGGTCTGTTCACCGACCGCGACAAGGCTGCCGCCCATATTACCGCCGGCGCACGCAAGGTGATCATCTCGGCTCCGGCCAAGGGCGCGGATGCGACCGTGGTCTACGGGGTAAACCATGACATTTTGCGTCAATCCCACCAGATCATCTCCAACGCGTCGTGCACCACCAACTGCCTGGCGCCGGTCGCGCAGGTGCTGCACCGTGAGCTGGGTATCGAAAGCGGCCTGATGACCACCATTCACGCCTACACCAACGACCAGAACCTGACCGACGTCTACCACACCGACCCGTACCGCGCGCGCTCGGCCACCCAGAACATGATCCCGAGCAAAACCGGCGCGGCTGAAGCCGTTGGCCTGGTACTGCCGGAACTGGCGGGCAAGCTGACCGGCATGGCGGTGCGGGTACCGGTGATCAACGTGTCTCTGGTGGACCTGACTGTGCAGTTGAAGAAAGAAGCCACGGCCGATGAAGTCAACGCCCTGCTGAAACAGGCCAGCCAGCACTCGAAGATCCTCGGTTACAACACCCTGCCGCTGGTTTCCAGTGACTTCAACCATAACCCGCTGTCGTCGATCTTCGATGCCAATCACACCAAGGTCAGCGGCAAGTTGCTCAAGGTGCTGGCCTGGTACGACAACGAGTGGGGCTTCTCCAACCGTATGCTGGATAACTGCCTGGCGCTGTGCAACGCCGAGTAACCCCAACTGTGGGAGGGAGCAAGCCCCCTCCCACAGTTACATTTTGTCCAGAGTAGGTTCAGGGAAATAGCCACTTGCCATTTCAGTTGATGATAAGCATTATCATTCGCTGCAAATCGGTCTGGTATCACTGTGAGCCAATCTCGCTTCAACCAAGTCTTTCTCACCCAACGGGTGATTCTGCTACGCACCTTGCAGCGGATGGTGAATAACCACAGCACTGCCGAGGACCTGTTGCAGGAAACCTACCTGCGCGTCACTCGGGCCCTGAGCGAGCGGCCGATCGACCACCTTGAACCCTTTGTGTACCAGACCGCGCGCAACCTGGCGCTGGATCACCTGCGCTCGCGCCGGATCCAGGCCCGCACGTTGCAGGAAGACGTGCCGCTGGACGTGCTGCAAAGCGTTGCCGCCCCTGCCAGCACACCTGAAGAAGCCATTCAGGCCGAGCAACTGCTGGAGCATCTGAGCGTCAGCCTCGGCCAGTTGAGCGCTCGTCAGCAGCGGATTTTCATCCTCAGCCGCCTGCACGGTTGCAGCTACCAGGAGATTGCCGATCAGTTGAACGTGTCCTTGAGCACCGTACAAAAGGAACTGAAATTGATCATGGCCATCTGTGTAGGTGTGGCCGAACGACTGGATCAGCCTTAAGCTCCATCCGACAGAGCTATCGATCCACGCTGTACGAAAAAATGAATAGAACGTGGCGAAGACCCGAGGAACACCGTGACGGACCCGAATAAACTGCGCCCCCATGCGTTGGCTCATGAGGTGCTGCAAGACACGGCCATGGACCAAGCCCTCGACTGGCTGATCGCCTTGCAGTGCCCGCAACCCGGGCAGCAGGCCGAGTTCGACGCCTGGCTGGCCGAGGACCCGGCGCATGTCCACGCGTTCAGCAAGGCCCAGGCGACCTGGGCAGGTGCACCGGTACACAGCGCCGCCGTGGCCCTGGCGGTGCCACGCAAGCCAAGCGGTTGGCGCCGGATCAAACCGCACTGGAAGCCCTTGGCCACTGCGGCCGTGCTGTTGATCGGTCTGTTCAGCTTCAGCAACTTGCCGATGCGCTTGCAGGCCGATCACCTCACCGTGGTCGGCGAGCGCCAGCGCCTGCAACTTGACGATGGGTCCAAGGTGCTGCTCAACACCAACTCGGCATTTTCCAGCCGCATCACCGACCACCAGCGCATTGCGCGCTTGTACCAGGGCGAAGCGTTCTTCGACATAGCCCCCAGCCGCGGTCTGGCCCTGGAAATCGACGCCGGCCCCGTGCGTGCCAGCGTGCGCGACACCGCCTTCGCCGTGCGCTACCTCGATGGCGAGGCCCAGGTACAGGTGCAGCGTGGCGATGTCGACCTGAGCAACACCTTCGACGATGCCCGCGTACGCCTGAGTGCCGGGCAAAGCATCCGCATCGGCCCCAAGGGTTTCGGCCAACCGGCCAAGCTCGATGTCGGCAAGGATCTGGCGTGGGTGCAGGGTCGTCTGGTGTTCGAAAATTGCCCGCTGAGCGAAGTCCTGGCTGAACTGCGCCGCTATTACCCTGGCTGGATCGTCAACAACAATGAGCAACTGGCCAGCGTCGCCGTCACCGGCAACTATCGCCTCGACCAGCCCCTGGACGTGGTGCGCTCCCTGGCCCACATCACCTCGGCCAAGCTGTCGGAATACCCGGCGCTGGTAATCCTGAACTAAATGAGAATTATTTTTACTCGATGTTAACCGGCGATACGTCTCGTTATAGCCAATGCAACTGATTCCTATTTGGTTCAGTTCGCAACTATAAGATTCGTATCCCGGAGCGCTCTCGATGTCCTCTCGTTTCAACCGCCGGTGTTCTTCGCCCGTTTTGTCCTTGCTGACCGCTGCGATCCTGCTGGCTGGCGCGCCCGTCATGAGCGCCACCGCCGCCGAACCCGCCCCTCGCAGCCACGGTAATTACAACTTCAGCATCGAGCAGCAACCGCTGGTGTCGGCGCTCAACGCCTTTACCGCGGTGACCGGCTGGCAAGTCGGCCTGCCGGCAGAGCTGGGCCAGGGAGTGTCGTCCCCTGGCGTGCGCGGCCCGCTGTCGCCGGAAAAAGCCCTGGAGCGGTTGTTGGTGGGGACCAACCTGAGCTACCGCAAACTGGGCAATAACAGCATCGTACTGGAGAAACGCGCCGCGGGCGGCGCCCTCGCCCTGCAACAGGTGACCATCAGCGCCACCCGTAACGAACAGGATGTGAACAGCGTACCCAGCACCGTCAGCGTGCACGACCGCGAGGAACTGGACCGCCAGAACACCAACAACATCCGCGAACTGGTGCGCTACGAGCCCGGTGTCTCCGTCGGCGGCGCCGGCACCCGCTCAGGCAACGCGGGCTATAACATCCGTGGTATCGACGGCGACCGCATCCTCACCCAGGTGGACGGCGTCGAAGTGCCCAACAACTTCTTCAACGGCCCCTACGCCAAGACCCGTCGCAACTACGTCGACCCGGAAATCGTCAAGCGCGTGGAGATCCTGCGCGGCCCGGCCTCGGCCCTGTACGGCAGCAACGCCATCGGCGGCGCGGTGAGCTATTTCACCCTCGACCCGGACGACATCATCAAGCCCGGCAAGGACGTCGGTGCCCGCCTGAAGACCGGCTACAGCTCCGCCGACGAGAGCTGGCTGACCTCCGGCACCTTCGCCGGGCGGGTACAGGACTTCGATGGCTTGCTGCACCTAAGCCAGCGCAATGGTCATGAAACCGAATCCTACGACGGCAACAACGCCACCGGCCTGGCCCGCACCGGCGCCAACCCGGAAGACGCGCGCACCACCAACGTGCTGGCCAAGCTGGGCTGGAACTATGGCGATGACAACCGCCTGGGCCTGACCTACGAGAAGTTCAAGGATGACCGCGACGTCAACCTGAAGAATGCCGTAGGCGGCCCGTTCATCGGCGGTCGAGGCATGAACCTCTACCGTGCCCGCTCGGGCAACGACACCATCACCCGCGAGCGCTTCGGCCTGGAAAACACCTTCGCCCTGGAGTCGCCGATCGCTGATCGCATCAAGACCAGCCTCAACTACCAGATCGCCAAGACCGACCAGACCACCGCCGAGATCTACCAGGCTGGTCGCCGCGTACTGCGTACCCGCGACACCCTTTACGAAGAAAAACAGTGGGTCTTCGACGCTCAACTGGACAAGGCGTTCAGCGTCGGCGAAACCGACCACCAGGTGACCTACGGCACCACCCTCAAGCAGCAGAAAGTCACCGGCTCGCGCGAAGGCTCGGCCTCGTGCCTGGCCATTGGTGGCGGCTGCACCGCCATCGGCGCGCCCAGCCCGCAAGCAAGCGATAGCGTGAAGAAGGCCAGCGACTTCCCCGACCCGACCATCAACACTTACTCGTTGTTTGCCCAGGACCAGATCAGCTGGGATAAATGGACCTTCCTGCCCGCCGTGCGGTATGACTACACCCGGCTCAAGCCCAAGCTGACCCAGGAGTTCCTCAACACCGTCAACCCAACTGGCGAATATGCCGTCGATGGCAAGGACAAAACCTGGCACCGCGTCACGCCAAAGTTCGGCCTGACCTACGCCCTGACCGATAACTACACCTGGTTCGGCCAATACGCCGAAGGCTTCCGCACCCCCTCGGCGAAGGCCCTGTATGGCCGCTTCGAAAACCTCAACATTGGCTACACCGTCGAACCCAACCCCGACCTCAAGCCGGAGACCAGCAAAGGCATCGAGACCGGGATACGCGGCAAGTTTGACGAAGGCTCCTTCGACATCGCGGTGTACTACAACAAGTACCGCGACTTTATCGACGAAGACAACGCCGTGGTCGGCGGCACCGTGGAGCAGTTCCGGGCCGTCAATATCAAGCGCGCCACCATCAAGGGCGTGGAAGCCAAGGGCCGCCTGAACCTGGATGCGTTCGGCGCGCCGAAGGGCCTGTACACCCAGGGTTCGATTGCCTACGCCCACGGTCGCAACGACGACAATGGCGAACCATTGAACAGCGTCAACCCGCTCAAGGGCGTGTTTGGCCTGGGCTACGACCAGGACAACTACGGCGGCCTGCTGAGCTGGACTCTGGTGAAGAAACAGAACCGCGTCGACAGCACCACCTTCCACGCTCCCGACGGCAGCACTGACGGCCCGTTCAAGACCCCGGGCTTCGGCATCCTCGACCTGACCGCCTACTACAAGGTCACCAACGACGTGACCATCAATGGTGGCCTCTACAACCTCACCGACAAGAAGTACTGGAACTGGGATGACGTGCGCAGTTACGACAGCGTCGGCGAAGCTGGCGTAACCGGCCCGGCCAACCTCGACCGCCTGACCCAGCCCGGACGCAACTTTGCGATCAACCTGATCTGGGACATCTGATCCACCCGCCTCACCTCGCCGGAATCCATCAGCGGCGGGGTGAGGATTTTTTACTGTGCCACGTCTTCTTGTTCGTCTAGTTGATAACAGCTCTCTTTAAGGGCACCCAGGCGCTCCCTCTTTCAAGGATTTTTTACATGACCGCTTCTCCTACCGCAGAACGCCCAAGCCTGCGCTCCCAGCGCCTGAACCAGATCACCAATGAACCGCACACCAAGCTGGATGCGTTGGTGAAGGCTCATGCGCCGTTCGAAACCCAAGCCAACTTCGCCCGCTTCGTGGTGGCCCAGTACCTGTTCCAGTCGGAACTGGTGGCGCTGTACAACGATGCCGCGCTGAACACGATCATTCCCGACCTGGCCGCCCGCTGCCGCGCCGAAGCCGCCAAGCTCGACCTGGCTGACCTGGACACCGACGTTCCGGCTCCGGTCGCCGGCGCGGTGAAAAACCCAAGCCAGGCCGAAGCCCTGGGTTGGTTGTTCGTGTCCGAAGGCTCCAAGCTGGGCGCCGCGTTTCTGATCAAGCGCGCCGTGGGCCTGGGCCTGAGCGAAACCTTCGGGGCCCGCCACCTGGGCGAACCGGCCGGTGGCCGCGCCGAAGGCTGGAAAAGCTTCACCCGCACCCTCGACAGCCTGGAGTTCAGCGCCGAAGAAGAAGCTGCGGTAGAAAAAGGCGCGATCGATGCGTTTGTGCGCTTCACCGTGTTGCTGGAACAGGCGTACGCTAGCGCCCCAGAAATGGCGTAAATGTTCCGGTAGACATCGGCTCAATGTGGGAGCAGGCAAGCCAGCTCCCACATTTGAGTGCATTTCATGGCAGATAATGTGTAAACCCTCCCACCAGAAAACTGCAGCATGACCGGCAAAACCCAATCCACCTCAAAGATCGCCCAACTTCTCTATGGCCTGCTGGCCTACGTCAGCCTGGGGATTGGCTTGGTCGCGATTGTCATACCGGGTTTGCCGACCACCGAATTCATCCTGCTGGCCGCCTGGGCCGCCACCAAAAGCTCACCGCGCTTAAGCGCCTGGCTGGAAAACCACCGCCTGTTCGGGCCGATCCTGTTCAACTGGCGCAACGGCAAGATCATTGCGCGCCGGGCCAAGGTCAGCGCCACCGTAAGCATGGTCCTGTGTGCAGTCTTGATGCTGGTGATGCTTGATCATGGCTGGCCGGTGTACCTGGCCATCGCCGGAATGAGCCTGGGCAATCTGTGGATCTGGTCCCGCCCCGAGCAGCTCGCACGGCCCGTATAACGCCCGGCGTAGGCATTTTCCTACCGCTCATCGCCTATTACTCATGAATTGATTTGTGACGCCGATGTTTCAGGAACGGCGCCGAATGGACTTGGCTCTGCTGCGTGCATACCCACAAGTCCATTCGTGAGTGAACCTATGTTCGACACCCTTTCTATCCGCTTGAAAATCGTGCTGCTGTCCGGCCTCTGCCTGCTGGGAGTGATCGCACTGGTGGTCGGCATCAATATCTACAACACCAACCAGAACGATCGGTTGGTCAGTGATTCAAGCTCACGAATGCTCACCGCCAGCGTGGAACAGCTGCTGCAAGCCAAGGCCGCTGAACAGGCCGGGCACTTGCAAAAGACCTTCGGTGAAAACCTGCTGGCGGTTACCGCCCTCGCCGACCAGATCAAGGACCTGCGTCAGCTGGGGACCAAGCGCTCCATTGAAGCCGGCGCCCTGCGCGAAGAAATCAACCAGAGCGTGAAAACCGCGTTCGAGCGCAACACCAAGGTGCTGGGCATCTGGCTGTCGTTCGAGCCCAACGGCCTGGATGGCAAGGACAGTGAATTCGTTGACGACAAGGCCCGCGTCTCCAACGAAAAAGGCCGTTTTTCCAGCTACTGGAGCCGTGCCGGCGGCGAAAGCCTGAACACCATCATGGTCGAGGATGACCTGACCAAGACCACCCTCAACCTCAGCGGCACGCCTTACAACATTTGGTATACCTGCCCACGGGACACCCGCAGCACCTGCCTGCTGGACCCGTATGAAGACACGGTGGCCGGCAAACCTGTGCTGATGACCACCATTTCCCTGCCCCTGATCGTCGATGGCAAAGTCATCGGCGTCGTGGGTGTCGACATCGCCCTCACTGCCCTGCAAGCCACCACCGATGCGGCACAAAAGGACGTGTTCAACGGTGCTGCTCACCTGGAAATCCTGTCCAGCACCGGCCTGATTGCAGCCTACAGCGGCGAACCGGCCAGGGTCGGCAAGAACCTGGTCGACACCCTCGGCGCCGAAGGCAAGGAGATCGTGCAACTGCTGGGCAATGATCGGCCCATGATCCGCGAACAGGACGACACGATTCGCGCCGTGTACCCGGTCAAGCCGATTGCCGATGCCAAATCCTGGGGTGTGGTGATCAAACTGCCTAAAAGCGTGATGCTGGCTGATAACGAAAAGCTGCAAGCCGTGCTCGACGAAGCCCAGGCTACCGGCACCGTCAAAGCCTTGCTGGTGGCAGCCGCCGCCGGCTTGCTGGGCCTGTTGCTGATCTGGCTGACCGCCACCGGCGTGACCCGTCCGATCAACAGCGTGGCGGCCATGCTCAAGGACATTGCCAGCGGCGACGGCGACCTCACCCAACGCCTGGCCTACACCAAGAAAGACGAACTGGGCGAGCTGGTGAACTGGTTCAACCGCTTCCTCGACAAGCTGCAACCGACCATCGCCCAGATCAAACAAAGCATCACCGAAGCCCGGGGTACGGCGGATCAATCCTCGGCCATTGCACGCCAGACCAGCGAAGGTATGCAGGTGCAGTTCCGTGAAATCGACCAGGTCGCCACGGCGTCGAATGAAATGAGCGCCACCGCCCACGACGTCGCCAACAGCGCCTCCAATGCCGCCAGCGCGGCACGTGGCGCCGATCAGTCGGCCCGTGAAGGCATGTCGATCATCGAGCAGAGTACCCGCGACATCACCACCCTTGCCGAGGAAGTCAGCAAAGCCGTGACCGAAGTCGAAGCCCTGGCGGTCAACAGCGAGCAGATCGGTTCAGTCCTGGAAGTGATCCGCAGCATTGCCGAACAGACCAACCTGCTGGCATTGAACGCCGCGATCGAAGCAGCACGCGCCGGCGAAAGCGGGCGTGGATTTGCGGTAGTGGCCGACGAAGTACGCAACCTGGCCAAACGCACCCAGGATTCGGTCGAGGAAATCCGCGTGGTGATCGAACGCATCCAGAGCGGTACCCGTGGGGTAGTGGCGACCATGCACTCCAGCCAGCACCAGGCCCAGAGCAATGCCGGGCAGATCCATCAGGCGGTGCAGGCGCTGGGCAAGATCAGCGACGCGGTCACGGTGATCAGCGACATGAACCTGCAAATCGCCAGCGCTGCCGAAGAGCAGAGCGCGGTGGCCGAAGAGGTCAACCGCAACGTCTCGGCGATTCGCACCGTGACCGAAACCCTCACCGGCCAGGCCACCGAGTCGGCGGCGATCAGCAGCCAGCTCAATGCCCTGGCCAGCCAGCAGATGAAGTTGATGGATCAGTTCAGGGTGTAATCGATCTCAAAGACACTGGGGTCAAAATGTGGAAACGTCGCACCGCCCCTCCCACATTTAGATCACTTTTTGTCTTGAAAGCCGGTCCAGGCCTGGACAAACGGCGTCAGGTCTTCCTTCGGTGCGGTACGCGGCGGGTTCTGCGGTGTACCCAAATAAAGGAAGCCAATCACCTCCTCATCCGCCGTCAGCCCCAACCCTTTGGCGACGTGGGCCGAGTAAGACAGTTCACCGGTGCGCCACACTGCACCAATCCCCTGGGCATACGCCGCCAGCAGGATGCCGTGGGCCGCACAGGCCGCCGCCAGCAATTGCTCGGACTTGGGCACTTTGAAGTGCTCCTGCAAACGCGCAATCACCACAACTACCAACGGCGCACGCAGCGGGCCGTTCTGCGCCTTGTCGATGACCGCTTGCGGTGCGTCGGCGTCCTGCAGCCGGGCGGCTTCGGCCAACAGCGTGCCCATTTGCTCACGGGCTGCGCCTTCTACGGTGAGGAAACGCCAAGGGCGCAATTGACCGTGATCGGGCGCCCGCATGGCGGCAGCGAACAACAGGTCGCGCTGCTCCTGGGTCGGTGCCGGGTCGAGTAAACGCGGCACGGAAACACGGTTGAGCAAAGCGTCGAGAGCCTGCATTGGCCACCTCCAGAAAAAAATGTGCGGTCATTCTAGCGGGAAAGAATCGCGATGCCACCAAACGATAATTGCTCTTATTCAAACCGCCCGGCCCTGTTAGACTTTGCGACCAGATTTTGCCCCCTCGTCCAGGAATCTCGATGTTCCGTTCGCTTTCCTACCTGTCTGCAGCGTTGCTGGCTCTATGCCTGACGGCTTGCGACGACGCCCCTCGCTTCACCAAGGCCGAGCCGGGTGAATCGCGATCCGGTGGCGCGACGACGGTAAACAAGCGCGACCAGAACGCCTTTTCCCTGCCCTCGGCCAACCTGGCACCCAGCCGTCGCCTGGATTTCAGCGTCGGTAACAGCTTCTTTCGCAACCCCTGGGTGATCGCGCCGGCCACCACCACGGCACGGGATGGCCTGGGCCCACTGTTCAATACCAACGCCTGCCAGAACTGCCATATCAAGGACGGCCGTGGCCACCCGCCGCTGCCCGATGCACCCAATGCCGTGTCGATGCTGGTGCGCCTCTCCATTCCCCTCTCCATTACAGAGCAGCCCCCCTACGCCAAGCTGATCGAACAGCTCGGCGTGGTGCCCGAGCCGGTCTACGGCGGGCAGTTGCAAGACATGGCCGTGCCTGGCGTAACGCCGGAAGGCAAGGTGCGGGTCGACTACAGCCCTGTCCAGGTCAGCTTCAAGGACGGCACCGTCGTCGAACTGCGCAAACCCGACCTGCAAATCACCCAGCTCGGCTACGGCCCGATGCACCCCGACACACGCTTCTCGGCACGCATCGCGCCGCCGATGATCGGCCTGGGCCTGCTCGAAGCGATCAGCGACGCCGATATCCTGCGCAACACCGACCCCAAGACCGCCGACAGAGACGCCATCGTCGGCCGCGCTAATTGGGTCTGGGATGACGCCCAGCATAAAACCGTACTCGGGCGTTTTGGCTGGAAAGCCGGGCAACCCAACCTCAACCAACAAAATGTTCACGCGTTTTCGGGTGATATGGGCCTCACGACCTCCCTGAGACCCTTTGATGACTGCACCGACGCCCAAGTGGCGTGCAAGCAGGCGCCAAACGGCAATGGCCCTGACGGCGAGCCGGAAGTCAGCGACAACATCCTGCGCCTGGTGCTGTTTTACACCCGCAACCTCGCAGTGCCTGCACGCCGAGGCGTCAACACGCCGCAGGTGCTGGCCGGCAAGAACCTGTTCTACGAGGCCGGCTGCCAGGGCTGTCACAAGCCGACATTCACCACGGCCGCCAACGCCGCCGAACCCGAGCTGGCCAACCAGGTGATACACCCCTACAGCGACCTGTTGTTGCACGATATGGGCGAAGGCCTCGCCGACAACCGTACCGAATTCAAAGCCTCCGGCCGCGAGTGGCGCACCCCGCCGCTGTGGGGCATTGGCCTGACGCAAACCGTCAGTGGTCACACCCAGTTCTTGCATGACGGCCGCGCCCGCAACCTGCTTGAGGCCGTGCTGTGGCACGGCGGGCAAGCACAAGCGGCGCAGCAACATGTGTTGTCATTTAACGCCGAACAGCGGGCCGCGTTGCTGGCGTTCCTGAATTCTTTATAAGCTTTGCCCCACTCACAGAAGGGAGCTCGACATGTTTCGTCCCAAGTTGTTGTTCACCAGCCTCGCCGCCCTTGCCCTGGGCGCGTGCTCGCCCCAGGACCCGCAAGCAGTGACCTCGGCGGCGATCGCCAAGCAGGTGATCCTGCCGACCTACAGCCGCTGGGTTGAAGCCGACCGCCAGCTGGCCGTCAGCGCCCTGGCCTACTGCCAGGGCAAGGAAAGCCTGGACACCGCCCGCGCCGACTTCCTGCACGCACAAAAAGCCTGGGCCGAGTTGCAACCGTTGCTGATCGGCCCACTGGCCGAAGGCAACCGCGCCTGGCAGGTACAGTTCTGGCCGGACAAGAAGAACCTGGTAGGTCGCCAGGTCGAGCAACTGGTCAGCGCCCAGCCGCAGATCGATGCGGCCGCCCTGGCCAAATCGAGCGTGGTGGTGCAGGGCCTGTCGGCCTACGAATACATCCTCTACGACGCCAAGCCCGACGTTGCCGACGAAACCCAGAAAGCCCGCTACTGCCCGCTGCTGATGGCCATCGGCGAGCGTCAGAAAGCCCTGGCTGAAGAGATCCTCGCCAGCTGGAACAGCACCGACGGTATGCTCGCGCAGATGACCAAGTTTCCGAACCAGCGCTACGCTGATTCCCACGAAGCCATTGCCGATCTGCTGCGCGTGCAAGTAACCGCACTGGACACCCTGAAGAAAAAACTCGGCACGCCGATGGGCCGCCAGACCAAGGGCATCCCGCAACCCTTCCAGGCCGATGCATGGCGCAGCCAGTCCTCCCTGCAAAGCCTGGAGGCCAGCCTCGCCGCCGCCCAGACCGTATGGGTCGGTGTCGACAACAAAGGCCTGCGCGGCCTGCTGCCGAGCGATCAGAAGCCGTTGGCCGAGAAGATCGACGCCGCCTATGCTGCGTCGCTGAAACTGTTCGCCAGCAACCAGCGCTCCCTCAATGAACTGTTGAACGATGACGCCGGGCGCCAGCAACTCAACGATATCTACGACAGCCTCAATGTGGTCCATCGCCTTCACGAGGGCGAGCTGGCCAAAGCATTGGGCGTCCAACTGGGCTTCAACGCCAACGACGGTGACTGATGATGCTCAGGCGACAGGCTTTGGCGCTGGGTAGCGTGCTGCTCAGCGCCCTCACGTTGGGCGGCTGGACGCTGTTCAAAGGCAAAGACAAGGGGCCGCTGCTGCTCTCGGCACGCGATGATGCCGACGGCAAGCACTACGCTGTCGGCTATCGCCTGGACGGCAAGCCCGTCTTTGCCACCCAGGTCGGCCAGCGCTGTCACGACATCATCAACCACCCCACACGGCCAATTGCGCTGTTCGTCGCCCGTCGCCCGGGCACCGAGAGCTACCTGATCGACCTGCGCGATGGCACGCTGCTGCAAACCATCACCTCAAAGGCCAACCGGCACTTTTACGGCCATGCGGTGATCCACAAGAGCGGCGACTGGCTGTACGCCACCGAGAACGACACCTCAGATCCCGGTCGTGGGTTGTTGGGTGTGTATAAGTTCGAAGGCGAGCGGTTGGTACACAGCGGCGAGATTTCCACCCACGGCGTCGGCCCGCACCAGGTCTCCTGGATGCCCGACGGCGAAACCCTGGTGGTGGCCAACGGCGGCATTCGCACCGAAGCCGAAAGCCGCGTGGAGATGAACCTCAACGCCATGGAACCGAGCCTGGTGCTGATGCAGCGCGATGGCACCTTGATCAGCAAGGAAACGTTGGGGCAGCAAATGAACAGCGTGCGCCATATGGGGATCGCCAGCGATGGCACCATCCTCACCGGGCAGCAGTTCATGGGGCCGTCCCAGGAGCGTTCCGAGTTGCTCGCAATCAAGCGCCCGGGCCAGCCTTTTATAGCGTTCCCGGTAGCCGATGAGCAACTGCAAGCGATGGGGCACTACACCGCCAGCGTGGCGGTGCACAGCGAACTGCGCCTGGTAGCGCTCACGGCGCCGCGTGGCAATCGTTTCTTCATCTGGGATATGGACAGCGCCGAGCTGCGCCTGGATGGGCCGTTGCCCGACTGCGCCGGTGTGGGTGCAGTGGCGGACGGGTTTGTGGTTACGTCGGGACAGGGACGTTGCCGCTTCTATGATTGTCGTCAGGAACGACTGATGGCCAAGCCATTGGAATTACCGGCGGGGTTTTGGGATAACCACCTGCACCTGATCTGAAAATTGCCCCTCTGCAGGAGCGAGCTTGCTCCTACCGTTAAAGCGTCAGGCGTAAAAAAAGGGCCTCGCATCGCAAGGCCCTTTCCAGGAGTTTTACTCGTTTCAACTTTGCGGCCTCATTGCTTGAGACATCCCGAACATGAATAGCAGCAAATCATGATCAGGCCTGGCCGCCACACTTGCCTTGGCAATCCGCGGCAGCAGGCATTGCCCGCCACCGTCTACCGCACTGAGCACTTGTGTGCGAGGTTGTTCCCACGCTGCCAGGGCAAGGGCTGAAATGCCCAACGCCCCGACCAAAAACAAACCTCGTGCTATTTCTAGCTTCATCTGGTTAAACCCTTGATAGCGCTGCCAAACGCCGTCTCGTAAAAGTAGCTGAGTTTTTTCCAGTCGGTATCGTTCCACGACGAATGGCGGCGCAATTGCAGCATGTCATGGGACGCGGCCCGATAAGCGGTCAAACGCTGGCGACATTTTTCAAAATCCAGCAGGGCCACTTCCACAATCGCCGCATCAGGCTCACCGGTTACCCGCACGAAAATGTGCTTGATATACAAGCAACCGTGCTGCCAGCGACCCTTGTGCATACGGGCCAGGGTGCCGGCCAGCTCCTGGAGCAAACGCTCGTGGACCGCCTCGCCGTACTGCTCACGGCCACCGGCGGCGTACCAGTTTTCGATCTCGTCGAAACCGTCCAGTGACGCGGTCACCAACAGGGCTTTCCATTGATGCTCCGGGTCGCGTCGCGCCTCGCAAAACACCAACTCCGGCACGCGCACATCCAGCAAACGCAGGCCCTTCAAGGCATCACGCTCACGCAGCACGGTCGGACGCCCGAATGGATGCAACCAACTGCGGTAGATGTGCCCGGTCTGACGCTTGCAATACAGCAAACGCCCATTAGGGCTGACCACTCGCTGCACACCACTTTCACCGCCACGCCGGCGATTGGGTTCTTCGACCCACTCACCCTTCTGGCGCCAGAAATAATCAAACCGCTCCTCGGGAGCTACATGACTGCCTGCTACGCACTCAACTGCCATCTGTTACCTCTTGCGCAATACATACACTCGCCACATGGCGTAGAGCGGTATGAAGTCCAGGGATTCCTGAACACGGAAACCGGCCTGCTCGAATTCTGCCTCGACAGTAGCAGCCGGTAACACAAACCGGTTTTGGTAACCTTCCTGCTCACCTCTTTTGCGACGACGTACTTCGCTGCGCTTGCGCTTCCAGGCCTTGAAATTGCCGTCCACCCACAGCGAAATAATCACGCTGTCGCGGGTAACTCGCTGAAACTCACGCAGTATTGTCAGCCTGTGCTCCGCTTCACCAATGTGGTGCATCAAGCGCATGCAGAAAATACTGTCGACGGAGTTATCTGGCAAATCGATATCAAAGGCAGATGTCTGCAAAGGGCGTACCCGTTTCACCACCTCCGCCGGTTGAGCGGTGGTGGCGATCTTCAACATCGACGCCGAATTGTCAGCCCCGATAATCACACGGTTGGGTTTTTCGGCCAGCAACGGCCAGAAACGTCCAGCGCCACAAGGCAGGTCCAGCACCAGGCCCGGCTCACCGGCCATGGCCAGTGCACCACGCGCCAGCTGCTCGTCGCGTTTGTGGGACAACCGGCGAGCCAGATTGTCCTGATGTTTGAGCAAATATTGTTGCGCGTGTTGATCGTCGTACTTTTCGGAAAATTCCAACTTGATTGGGGAAGGCATCGTACGTCTCCGGTAACTGATGCCTGCAACCTTAAGCAGCTAAACGTAATCAACAGGTCAACTCATTGTGAAAATCTTGTCCTGTCCAACTGCATACATTTCAAGACTTTACAGAAACATTCAGTAGCATCGGGCCATCTTCGCTGAAAAGCAGGCAGTCTGCATCCGCAAAACGACAGACTGAACGGTCAGCTTTTGACCTGGCTCAGCTCGACATGAAAACGGCAGCCATTGGGCTCCATCGTCGTCAGGCTCACGCTCCAGCCCTGGCTCTCGCAGATCCGTTGCACCAGCGACAGACCAAGCCCCAGCCCCTCGCCACGGTTCTCGCTGCCGCGCACAAAAGGCTCGAACATCGCTTCGCGCTTGTCTTCAGGAATGCCCACGCCAGAGTCCTCCACCACAAAACCACTCGGCTCCAGCGTGAGGCGGATAAACCCTTGCTCGGTGTAATGCAGTGCATTGCGCAACAGGTTACCCATCACTGCGTGCAGGAACGTGGTGTTGTAGCGAGTATCCAGAGGATTGCCAGGGCAGTAGATCAACTCAAGGCCTTTTTGCTCGATGGGCCCACGCCAGATCCCAAGCAAATCTTCGGCGACCTGCGTCAGGTTGACCTGAGCCGACATGACAGCATCATCGTGCTTGGCACGAGCCAGCATCAGGAAGGTCTGCACCAGTTCACGCATTTCCTCACAGGCCCGCGCGATTCGCTGGACCTGGTTACGGCCGCGTTGATCAATGGCGGGGTTTTCCAGCAGCAGCTCACAGGAGCTGGCCAACACCATCAAGGGCGTGCGCAGCTCATGGCTTACATCACTGGTAAACAACTGCTCACGGGACAACGCCTGCCGCAGGCGCCCCAGCGTGGCATCGAACGCCACCGCCAGCTCGCCCACTTCATCAGCTGCGTAATCCGGAGCCAAGGGCGGCGCCAGCCCTAATAACTGGTCACGATGCCGTACCTGGCGAGCCAGGCGTACTACCGGCGCCATCACCTTGCGGGCCAGCACCCAGCCGAGGAACACCGCCAGCGCCAGGCTGAGCACGAACCCCACCAGCACCACGGCAAACAGCACGCGCTCGCGCTCCTCAAAATCGCTTTGATCCTGCAGCAGCACATACCGCCGACCGTCGATCACCTCGACCATGGCGTGGTACGACAGAGACTCGCGAAATACTTCGTGGAAGCCCGGGTCCAGATGCCGAAGATCCTTGGGCAACTCGAAATCGCCTTGCCCGCCGCTGAAGTAAAACAGCTGGTCCGGCTCCGGCCGATGTCGCCAGTCTTCCATGCTGTCCATCAACAGCAGCCGTTGCAGGTCACCGCCCAGGCCCGCCGAGATCAGCTTCTCTTCCACCAGGTGCACCGTCGCAACGATCCCCATGGCGAAGGCCCCCGCCACCAACGCACTCATCAAGGCAAAGGCGATGATGATCCGTTGGGCAAGGCTTTGTCTAAACTCCATCACGGCCCTCGGCCAAGCGATAACCCACCCCGTGCACCGTTTGCAGCAACGGCTTGGCAAAGGGCTTATCGATCACCTGGCGCAATTGGTGAACGTGGCTGCGCAGGCTGTCGCTGTCCGGGCAGTCATCGCCCCACAGGGCTTCTTCGAGAATTTCCCGGCGTAGCACGTGCGGGCTCTTCTGCATCAGCACTGCCAGCAGTTTCAGGCCGACGGGGTTGAGCTTGAGCAGGCGCCCTTCGCGGGTGACTTCCAATGTATCGAGGTCATAGTTCAGGTCGCCCACCTGCAGGGCGCGGCGGCCACCACCCTGGGCACGCCGCAACACCGCCTCGATTCGCGCGGCCAGTTCCGACAAGGCAAATGGCTTGAGCAGGTAATCATCAGCCCCGGACTTGAAGCCTTGCAGGCGGTCATCCAGTTGATCGCGTGCGGTGAGCATGATCACCGGCGTATCGCGCCGTGCGTCTTCGCGCAGGCGTTTGCACAGGGTGTAGCCATCGATGCCAGGCAGCATGATATCGAGCACGATCAGGTCGTAATGCTCGGTGGCCGCCAGGTGCAGGCCCGACAAGCCGTCCTGCGCACAGTCCACTGTGTAGCCTTTAAGACCCAGGTAATCGGCCAGGTTGGCCAGAATATCGCGGTTGTCTTCAACCAATAGAATTCGCATGGGCAGTGTCTCCGTACGCGGTAACGGCCTTGTTGGCTCACGCAGCTTAAGGCCAAGCGAGGCTCAGGGATAGAGCTGAAAGGCGCGTCGATAGGGGTTTCCAACTGTTTGTATGGTCAAACGAGTTTTTCACTATAGCTTCACAAGCTGACTACAGTTTCAGGGCGAAGATCGCCCCCCATTGATATAAGGAACTTGGACATGGGTTTTTTCAAAACAGCGCCAATGCGCTATTTGCTGTTGATAACCGGTGCCTGGTTATTGGTTTTCCTGCTCACTCGCAGCGTGCTGCTCGTGACTCACCTGAATGAAGTGGGCGGCAACTTGCTGCCGGTGTTTGGCGTGGGGCTGCTCTACGACCTGGGCTTCCTCGCCTATGCGGCCTTGCCGCTGGGCCTGTATTTGCTGCTATGCCCACCCGCACTGTGGCGCCGCCGCGGCCACCGCTGGTTCTTGCAGGCGCTGCTGACGATCAGCCTGTTTGCCATGCTGTTCACCTCGGTGGCCGAATGGCTGTTCTGGGATGAGTTTGGGGTGCGCTTCAACTTTATCGCCGTCGATTACCTGGTGTATTCCGATGAGGTGCTGAACAACCTGCTGGAGTCTTACCCGATCGGCAAGCTGCTGAGCCTGCTGGCAATGCTGGCGATCCTCATGAGCCTGGCCCTGCGTAAACCCTTCAATGCCGCCATGGCGGCACCTTTGCCGGCACTGCGTGGCCGTTTGGTCAATGCCCTGGGCCTGTTGGTGGTCGCCGGCCTCAGCCTGCAACTGATCAGCCAGGACAGCCCACGTGCCCAGGGCGGTAACGCTTACAAGAACGAACTGGCCAGCAACGGTCCTTATCAATTCTTCGCTGCGTTCCGCAATAACGAATTGGACTACACCCAGTTCTATCAGAGCCTGCCCACCGATGTGGTCGCCCGGCAACTGCGCGCCGAACTCAGCGAGCCCAACGCGCGCTTTATCGACCCGGACCCGCTGGATATTCGCCGCGCCATCACCAACCCGGGCACACTGCGCAAGCCCAACATCGTGCTGGTCACCATCGAAAGCTTCAGCGCCAAGTACATGGGCAGCAACGGCGATCAACGCAACCTCACGCCCAACCTGGATGCATTGCGCAAACAAAGCCTGTACTTCAATAACTTCTATGCCACCGGTACACGAACCGACCGGGGCCTGGAAGCCATTACCCTGGCGATCCCACCCACGCCAGGGCGCTCGATCGTCAAGCGCATCGGCCGTGAAAGCGGGTTCGCGAGCCTCGGCCAACAACTCACGGCCATCGGTTACGACAGTGTGTTTGTCTACGGCGGTCGCGGTTACTTCGACAATATGAACGCGTTTTTCAGCGGCAACGGGTATCGGGTCGTAGACCAAAGCAGCGTGCCCGAGTCAGAAATCTCGTTCAAAAATGCCTGGGGCATGGCCGACGAAGACCTGTTCAAACAGACGCTTAAACTGGCCGACGCCGACTACGCCAAGCAACAGCCGTTCTTGCTGCAACTGATGACGACTTCCAACCATCGTCCCTATACCTACCCGGATGGGCGCATCGACATCAAATCCGGCAAGGGCCGCGATGGTGCGGTGAAATACACTGACTACGCCATCAACCAGTTCCTTGAGGCTGCACGCCAGAAACCCTGGTTCGATAACACCATTTTTGTGTTCGTCGCCGACCACACGGCCGGCAGCGCAGGCAAGGAAGACCTGCCGATCACCAACTACCAGATCCCGTTGTTTATCTATGCGCCCAAGCTGATCGACGCACGGGAGTCCGCGCAACTGGCCAGCCAGATCGATCTTGCGCCGACCTTGCTGGGCCTGATCAACCTCAGCTACGAGTCGACGTTCTTCGGCCGTAATCTGTTGCAAGACAACCCGCTGCCACCGCGAGTCGTGGTGGGCAACTACCAGCATCTGGGCTTGTTTGACGGCAAGGACCTGGCAATCCTCAGCCCGCGCCAAGGCTTGCGTCGCCACGATCAGGCCCTTGGAGAAAGCCAGGAGTTGCGCGTCGGTAGCGATGACCCATTGATCCAGCGGGCAATTACCTACTATCAGGCCGCCAGCTACGGCTACAAACAGCAACTGCTGAGCTGGAAAGCGCCCAAGGAAGAGGCGCCAGTCTTAAGCAAACGCTAATCAAAAAGCCCCGTGCAGGTGAGCACGGGGCTTTCTCACCAAGGTTCGTGATGAAATCCCCCTCCTCTTTACCGGTTTCCAAACCGCTCAATTTCTGGCTGTGCCTGGGCCTGCCTGCCGGCGCCGCAGTGGTCTTGCTGTTGCTGGAACTGACCTCATTGGACATGGACCTGGCCAGGCGCTTCTACAGCGCGGAGGCTGGCGGCTTCATCGGCCGCTATAGCTTCTTCCTTGAAGACATCCTGCATGATCGGGCCAAGCAACTGGTGATCCTGTTTTCGGTGTTGGCGATTCTGGGGCTGCTCGGCAGCTTCATTCTGCAACGACTCAAGCCTTACCGTCGCGAACTGGTCTGCCTGGTACTCTCCCTGGGATTGGCAACGGCCTTCGTGGCACCGTTGAAAACCATCACCGCCGTGCAATGCCCCTGGAGTCTCAAAGAGTTCGGCGGCCAGGAAACCTACAGCGAACTGCTCAGCCCGCGCCCACCTACCGATAAACCTGGCCGCTGTTGGCCCGGCGGACATGCAGCCACCGGGTTTGCCTTGTTCGCCTGGTTCTTCGCCCTGAGGGATCGGCGACCAAAGCTGGCGCGCTACGCTTTCATATTCGCCGTCAGCCTGGGCAGCGTGTTTTCAGTCAGCCGTATGCTGCAAGGGGCACACTTTTTTTCCCACAACGTGTGGACAGCGATTTTTTGCTGGCTGATTTGCCTGGGGTTGTATTGCCTGTTGCTGTACCGACCTAATCGCCTTCTCCTGTAGGAGCGAGCTTGCTCGCGAAAAACGCACAGGCGCCGCGTTTATTCAGGACGCACGCCGTTATCGTTGACGTTTTTCGCGAGCAAGCTCGCTCCTACAGAGGAAGGCAAGCCGTGCACAAAAAAGCCCCGCCTGCATCACTGCAGGCGGGGCTTTTTATAGCGCCGGGTAAGGCTGGCTTACATCATGCCGCCCATGCCACCCATGCCGCCCATGTCCGGCATACCGCCGCCAGCTGCGCCTTCAGCCTTCGGCTTGTCAGCGATGGCAGCTTCGGTAGTCAGGATCAGGCCACCGATGGAGGCTGCTGCCTGCAGCGCGGAACGGGTCACCTTGGTAGGGTCCAGGATGCCCATTTCGATCATGTCGCCATAGACGCCAGTCGCAGCGTTGTAACCGTAGTTACCTTTGCCGTTCTTGACTTCGTTGACCACAACGCTTGGCTCGTCGCCGGAGTTGGCAGCGATCTGGCGCAGCGGTGCTTCAACGGCACGACGCAGCACAGCGATACCAACGTTCTGGTCGGCATTGTCGCCGGTCAGGTTGGTCAGGGCTTCCAGAGCACGGATCAGCGCAACGCCACCGCCAGGTACCACGCCTTCTTCAACGGCTGCACGGGTTGCGTGCAGGGCGTCTTCAACGCGGGCTTTCTTCTCTTTCATTTCAACTTCGGAGCCAGCGCCAACCTTGATCACTGCAACGCCGCCGGACAGCTTGGCCAGGCGCTCTTGCAGTTTTTCACGGTCGTAGTCCGAGGAGGTTTCGGCAACCTGGGCACGGATCTGCGCGATACGGGACTCGATGTCGCCTTCAACGCCAGCACCGTCAACGATGATGGTGTTTTCCTTGGAGATGGTCACGCGCTTGGCGCTACCCAGGTTTTCCAGGGTGGCGCTTTCCAGGCTCAGGCCGATCTCTTCGGAGATAACGGTACCGCCAGTCAATACGGCGATGTCCTGCAGCATGGCCTTGCGACGGTCGCCGAAGCCTGGAGCCTTGACGGCTGCAACCTTGACGATGCCACGCATGTTGTTCACAACCAGGGTCGCCAGGGCTTCGCCTTCAACGTCTTCGGAAACGATCAGCAATGGACGGCCGGCTTTGGCAACGGCTTCCAGTACTGGCAGCATTTCGCGAATGTTGGAGATCTTTTTGTCGACCAGCAGGATCAGCGGGTTGTCCAGCTCGGCAACCATGGTCTCTGGCTTGTTGACGAAGTACGGGGACAGGTAGCCACGGTCGAACTGCATGCCTTCTACAACCGACAGTTCGTTTTCCAGGCCCGAGCCTTCTTCAACGGTGATCACGCCTTCTTTACCGACTTTTTCCATGGCTTCGGCAATGATGTCACCGATGGAGCTGTCGGAGTTGGCGGAGATGGTGCCTACCTGAGCGATGGCCTTGGTGTCGGCGCATGGCTTGGACAGGTTTTTCAGCTCGGCAACGATGGCGATGGTCGCCTTGTCGATGCCACGCTTGAGGTCCATAGGGTTCATGCCGGCAGCGACGGCCTTGTAGCCCTCGTTGACGATCGCCTGAGCCAGGACGGTAGCGGTGGTGGTGCCGTCGCCTGCGTCATCGTTGGCACGGGAGGCAACGTCTTTGACCAGCTGCGCGCCCATGTTCTCGAAACGGTCTTCCAGTTCGATTTCTTTGGCGACGGAAACGCCGTCCTTGGTGATGGTCGGAGCGCCGAAGCTCTTCTCGATGATCACGTTACGGCCTTTCGGGCCCAGGGTCGCTTTTACTGCGTCAGCCAGGACGTTGACACCGGTGAGCATTTTCTTGCGGGCGGAGTCGCCGAATTTAACTTCTTTAGCAGCCATGATCGATATTCCTTAAATACTTTGTAGTAACGGGAAAATGAGCGAGGAAATCAGTCTTCCAGTACGGCGAGAATTTCGTTCTCAGCCATGACCAGCAGGTCTTCGCCGTCGACTTTCACAGTGTTGCTGCCGGAGTAAGGGCCGAAAACAACCTTGTCACCCACTTTCACGGCCAGTGCGCGTACATCACCGTTCTCCAGGGTCTTGCCTGGGCCAGCAGCGACGATCACACCGTGGTTGGCTTTTTCAGCAGCCGAACCTGGCAGAACGATCCCGCCAGCGGTTTTCTTTTCTTCTTCGCTGCGACGGATTACGACGCGGTCGTGCAGAGGACGAAGCTTCATTGTCGATCTCTCCTAATTGTGTTTTTCATCGGCCGGTATCAATTCCGGCGGGTTAAATTCCGGCGGTGCCGGTTGCGGCTCGCTTGGCGAGACGCGGAAGTCTGTCTGATGTCACCACCAGAAACCTTGCGGTGACCGTTACATAAGGGCGCATGCGCTTATTACAAGGGGGCCGGGAGGAAATTTTTTCTCAGATTGCTCGCCGGGCCAATGCAACACGGCACCCGAAGGTGCCGTGCCAGTGAAGCGGTTATTTGTTGTCGCGGTGTTCGAACTCGCCTTCGATCACGTCGCCTTCACGCCCCAGCGGTTGACGCGGGGCCGGGCCGCCACGGGGTTGCAGGTCGTCGGCAAACGCGCGTTGGCGAATCGCCGCTTCTTCGGCGCGCTGGCGCATCTTGCCGGCCAGCAGTTTGCGGGTAAACGGCAACAGCAGCACCAGGCCGAGCACGTCGCTGATAAAGCCCGGCAGGATCAGCAGGCCACCGGCCAGGGCCATCATCAGGCCCTCAAGCATGGTCTGGGCCGGCAGTTCGCCGCGGTTCAGGCTTTCACGGGCACGCAACGCCGTGGCCAGGCCGGCCACGCGCAGCACCATGACGCCGAGCATGGAGCCTGCGATGATCAGCAGCAGCGCCGGGAAAAACCCGATCGCACCGCTGACTTTGACGAATACGAACAGCTCCAACACCGGGAACAGCAGAAAGAGCAATAAAAAAGGGCGCATCAAATGGTTCCTCAACGCAAGAATGCCTTGCCAGTTCACCTTAGATGACGTCGCCATTGTGTGAATTCAAGCGTCGGCAGTGGTTTTTTTCGGCCATACCGCGGCGTGAGCCAATGAAACCAGGGCCTCGCGTACTTGTGTCGGTGTGTTGCAAGGCGTCTCGAAAGGCAACCAATGCAAGCTTTGGCCAATACGCAGGTGCATGCCTTCGCTGTCGATGCCGGCCAACTGCGCAGGCTCGCCAGCCGGCAAACCGCTGAGGTCGACGTAATGGGCGATGGCCTTGGTGTGATCGCTGTTCATGTGCTCGATCATGCTGCGCTCGGCCTTGCCTGCAAACGGATTGGTCAGGGTCAGCTGGTCGACCCAGTGGATCGCGCCAAACCCACCGATATAACGGTGGCGCACCGGCTTGAGCACCCAGAAATCGAAATCGTGGGCCTTGTGGTAGTTGGCCGAATCGGGGAAGTAGCGATAGTAACGCTCGGCGGCGGCTTCAATGGCTGCGCCGTCTTCCAGTTTCTCGGCCTCGGCCAGGTAGGTCAGGCGTCCCACGGCCTGCACATCATCGGCCTCGCGCTCACCCACCAGCAACGAGCACTTGGGATCTTTTTGCAGGTTATGGGTGTGCTGGGCGATGCGGCTGATCAGGATCAGCGGGCGGCCCTGCTCATCGAGGCAGTAGGGCACGACCGAGCCGAAGGGAAAACCGGGCATGGCTTTTGACTGTGTGGCCAAAGCCCCACGGTATTCCTTGAGCAACAGCTCTCGGGCGTTCTTGGCAACGTGCGCGCTCAACGTATGACTCCTCGGGTGTTCCGCCGCCCATGGCATATGGGAATGGATCTCAACACAAGGTAATCAATATCCGCGCAGGTTGCCAGAGTGGCCGACGCAGCTTTTACCAGGCCACACCAAAGCCTGCGGTGTAGCGAGTCTTGCTCAGGCTGCTCTCGGAACTGCCGCTGACCTCGTTGCGCTCGGCCTTCAAGTTGAGCGAGGCCCACTCGGTGACCTTGTAGCGCAGCCCCATTTCCGCATCCAGGGAATACTCGGACGGCCCGGCAAGCGGTTTGCCCAATTCGCCGTTGGTAAAGAACTCGACAGTCTTGCCCACCAGGTAGCGGTTGTAGTTCCACTTCATGGCCAGGGAATAGAAGTTGTCCTTGCCGCCGTCGGCGTATTCGTAGTCGGTGCGGTTGACCAGCGAACCGAGGGAGAACGCGCCCAGTTCATCGTCCCAGAACTGATAGCCAGGGCCGGTACCGACAACGCGCTGACGGGCCAGGTCTTCGACCTTGTCGCGCTTGTAGGTCAGGCGGCCCTGCCAGAACCAGTGCTCGGTGATGAAGCGGTCCAGGTTGTACTCCAGCGCCCAGTTATCGGTGGTGGTAATGTCGTCCTGGAACTCGCGGTTGTATTCGCCTTTGCCCGTATGACGCCATTGGCCGTGACGGGCCGAGGTCTTGAAGTCGATGTCGTAGTCGTTGGTGTCTTTGTCGGCACGCTTGTAGTCCAGCGCCAGGTCGACGTTGCCCTTCCACACCAGGTCTTCGATCACCGGCTTGGGCTTCATGATCTGTTGGATGCTTGCCAGGTCGACCGTCTTGGGTGCCTCGCCATTGGCCAGCACCACCTTGCCGTCATCCGACGCCTGCAACGACTTGGCCTTTTCGCCGCTGTAGGCGTCCTGCTTGACCAGCAACTCCTGATCGCTTTCCAGGGTCTTGACCTGCTTCCAGTCCACCGGGATCGAGCCCGCGTAGGTGGTTTGGATCAGCAGTTTGCCACCGTCGAAGACTTTGATCTTGCCGGTCAGCCGGTCGCCGTTTTTCAACCAGACGGTATCGGCAAGCAAGGGCGTGGAAGCACTGAAAACAGCAAGGCACAACAGGGTTCTGGACAACATAAGCAGATACGGGGCTCAGGGGTGGCAAAAAATAGGGGCGTTATAGTGTTACATGGCTAGAACTGACTCAAGGATTTATATTGAGTTCAATGCTCATCGTCATGTTTACAGACGTTTCTGACAAAACCGCGACGATCTCAACGGATATCCCCATAGTGAAGCCACCCGCCGATACGCCGCAAAGCCCCGCCGAAATGCGGCGTACCGCGCTGTACCTGACCTTGTCGCAAGTGCCCGAAGGCTGTGTGGTGAGCTACGGCGAGCTGGCTCACTTGGCGGGTCTGGGTCGTGCCGCCCGATGGGTCGGGCGCACCCTGAGCCAGTTGCCCGAAGACACCCGATTACCCTGGCATCGGGTGCTGGGCGCCGGTGGTCGGATAAGTCTGCCGGCGGGCAGCGCCTCAGGCGACGAACAACGTGCGCGTTTGCGTAGCGAAGGCGTCACTATCTTGAACAATCGTGTTGATATTCAGCGCCATGGCTGGCGTCCGGTAGAGCACAGCGGTTAGAGTGCGCGCTTTGTTTCCGCAAACCTGAGGCAGACTCCAGCCCATGCCCCGTAAAACCTGGCGCGCCGCGCTCGCCGCCTATGCCAGCCCCTCGACATTAGTGCTGTTGTTGCTCGGCTTCGCTGCCGGCATGCCTTACATGTTGGTGTTCTCGACGCTTTCCGTGTGGCTGCGCGAGGCCGGAGTGGCCCGCGAGACCATCGGCTATGCAAGCCTGATCGGTCTGGCCTACGCCTTTAAATGGGTCTGGTCGCCGCTGCTCGATCAATGGCGCTTGCCGTTGCTCGGTAAACTGGGGCGTCGTCGCTCCTGGCTGGTGCTGGCCCAATCGCTGGTGATCCTCGGATTGATCGGCATGGGTTTTTGTGACCCGCAAAAACACCTGTCCTGGTTGATCGCCATCGCGGTGATCGTCGCCTTCGCGTCGGCCACCCAAGATATCGCCGTGGATGCCTACCGCCTGGAAATCGCCGACGACAGCCGTCAGGCCGCCCTGGCGGCAAGCTACATGTCCGGCTATCGCATTGCCGCCCTGCTGGCCACGGCTGGTGCGCTGTTCTTTGCCGAAGGCTTTGGCTCCACCGGCTTCAACTATAAACACTCGGCCTGGACCGGCACCTATGTGCTGTTCGGCGTGTTGATGGTGCCGGCGTTGCTCACCACCTTCCTCATGCGTGAACCTGATGTGCCACTGCGCACCCAGTTGCAGGCCGGCCGCTACAGTTTCATGCACCAGTTGGTGTCGGTGTTTGTACTGATCGTACTGTTGGTGTCAGTGCCGGCGATGTTCACCCAGCTGTACAACACCGACTTCGCCAGCGTGCTGTTCCAGGGCGTGAGCCTGTGGCAACTGCTGATGGAAGACCGCGCGTTCCTGCGCGCCATCCTTTATATCATCCTCACCACCCTGTGCCTTTCGGCCATGGGCCGTCGGGGCCTGGCGCCGGTGCTGACGCCGGTCAACGACTTTATCCTGCGCTATCGCTGGCAGGCGCTGCTGCTGCTCGGGCTGATTGCCACGTATCGCATGTCCGACACGGTGATGGGCGTGATGGCCAACGTGTTCTATATCGACCAGGGTTTCACCAAGGACCAGATCGCCGGAGTGAGCAAGATCTTCGGCTTGATCATGACCCTGCTCGGCGCCGGCATGGGCGGCCTGTTGATTGTGCGGTTCGGGATCCTGCCAATCCTGTTCATCGGTGGCGTGGCCTCGGCCGGCACCAACCTTTTGTTCGTGATGCTCGCCGACATGGGCCCCGACCTGCAGATGCTGATCGTCACCATTTCCCTGGACAACTTCAGTTCGGGCATGGCCACCTCGGCGTTCGTGGCGTACCTGTCGAGCCTGACCAATCTCAAGTTCTCCGCTACCCAATATGCGTTGCTCAGCTCGATCATGCTGTTGTTGCCACGCCTGATCGGCGGGTATTCGGGGGTGATGGTGGAGAAGTTCGGTTATCACAACTTCTTCATGATCACTTGCCTGCTGGGGGTGCCGACGCTGCTCCTGATTGCATTGCACTGGTTCCAGGAGAACCGGCGCGCCCGGTTGAATCCGCCGCAGGAAGACTGATACGACTCGGTCAATGTGGGAGCTGGCTTGCCTGCGATAGCGATGGTGAACCCAACGCCGCTATCGCAGGCAAGCCAGCTCCCACACAAGCGACGGTTACCACAGATACGCCTCGCCACCTCACGCCTGTACTCCAGCAGCAACCGCCCGTACAATCCCAAGTCATTTCAAGTCCAAGCAACCGACAACGGCCTACCATGCGTACCAGTCAATATTTGCTCGCCACACAGAAAGAAACGCCTTCCGACGCGGTTGTGATCAGCCATCAGCTGATGCTGCGCGCCGGCATGATCCGCAAACTGGCCTCGGGCCTGTACACCTGGTTGCCCATGGGCTTGAAGGTGATGCGCAAGGTCGAAGCCATCGTTCGCGAAGAAATGAACGCTGCCGGCTCTCTGGAAGTGTTGATGCCGAGCACCCAACCGGCTGAGTTGTGGCAGGAATCCGGGCGCTGGGAAGAGTACGGCCCTGAGTTGCTGCGCTTCAAGGACCGTCATGGCCGCGATTTCTGCGCCGGCCCGACCCATGAAGAAGTCATCACCGACCTGATGCGCAACGAGTTGAGCAGCTATAAACAGTTGCCGCTGAACCTGTATCAGATCCAGACCAAATTCCGCGATGAAATCCGCCCGCGCTTCGGCTTGATGCGTGGTCGCGAATTCATCATGAAGGACGCCTATTCGTTCCACGCCGACCAGGCTTCCCTGCAAGCGACCTACGACCGCATGCACCAGGCCTACTGCAACGTATTCACGCGCCTGGGCCTGAAGTTCCGCCCGGTTGAAGCGGATAACGGCTCCATCGGCGGTGCCGGCTCCCACGAATTCCACGTGCTGGCCGAATCCGGTGAAGACGATATCGTGTTCAGCAACGGTTCCGACTACGCGGCGAACATCGAAAAAGCCGAAGCCATACCACGTGAAACCTCGCGCCCTGCTCCCACCGAGGAGCTGCGCCTGGTCGACACGCCGGACACCAAAACCATCGCGGCCCTGGTGGAGAAATTCAATCTGCCGATTGAAAAGACCATCAAGACCCTGATCGTGCGCGCTGAAGAAGAAGGCAAGCTGATCGCCCTGGTGATCCGTGGCGACCACGAGCTCAATGAAATCAAGGCCGCCAACCAGCCTGGCGTAGCCAGCCCGCTGGTCATGGCCACCGATGCCGAACTGCGCGACGCCATTGGTGCCGGTGCCGGTTCCCTCGGCCCGCTGAACCTGCCGCTGCCGATCATCATCGACCGTTCCGTCGAGCTGATGAGCGACTTCGGTATCGGCGCGAACATCGACGACAAGCACTACTTCGGCGTGAACTGGGAGCGTGACCTGCCGGTTCCGACCGTGGCCGACCTGCGCAACGTCGTAGCCGGTGACCCAAGCCCGGATGGCAAGGGCACCCTGGAAATCAAGCGCGGCATCGAAGTCGGGCACATCTTCCAGCTGGGCAACAAGTACAGCAAGGCGATGAAGTGCGAAGTGCTGGGCGAGAACGGCAAGCCGATCACCCTGGACATGGGCTGCTACGGCATTGGTGTTTCCCGCGTGGTCGCCGCTGCCATCGAGCAGAACAACGACGAGAAAGGCATCATCTGGAGTGACGCTTTGGCGCCGTTCCAGGTGGCCCTGGTGCCGTTGCGCTATGAAACCGAGCAAGTACGCGAAGCCACCGACAAGCTGTACGCTGAACTGACCGCTGCCGGTTTTGAAGTGCTGCTCGATGACCGGGACAAGAAAACCAGCCCGGGCATCAAGTTCGCCGACATGGAACTGATTGGCATCCCGCACCGGATCGTGGTCAGTGACCGTGGCCTGGCCGATGGCAATCTGGAATACAAGAGCCGGACCGAAGCGCAAGCCCAACCGTTGCCGGTGGCTGACGTGCTGTCTTTCCTTCAGGCGCGTATTCGTCGCTGAAAACCAGATCAAGAGAAGTCATGTTCAAGCGAAACACCAAAGCCCTGGGGGGCGCCGCCTTGTGCGGCGCCCTGCTGGTCAGCGGCTGCGCCAATCAGATGTCGCAACGCAGTGAGCACGAGGAGCGGGTCGAGCGTAAATTGCTCGATCACAGCCTGCAGATCGATGTAGGCGAACCCAAAGTGCTGGAGCTGCCGCAACGCCGGGTTCGCATTCATGAGCAGAAGACCTTCGAGGTCACCGAATTCGAAGTCACCCGTCGTTACGATCGCTACACGCCTTACCAGCCCTGGCGCAAACTCTATGAGATGCCGCTGGGTGCCGTGGCGTTGGTGGCGGGCGTGGGTGCCAACGTGGCGAATATCTTCGCCCTCGGCAACCTGCCCACGAGTGTGACGCGAGACTGGCTAAGCTATGGCGTGGACGGCATCAACCCGTTCATGAACGTGCAATCCCATGGCCGTGCGCAACAGAACCTGGCAGCTATCGATGAAGTCCAGCGCGACAAGCGCCTGGAGTATTCGAGCCTGCCGTGGAGCGAGCGCCCGGTACAAGTCACTGCCGGCAAGCAGACCCATGAGCTGACCACCGACCGCAACGGCATCCTGCGCCTGAACCTGTTGGACAGCCCGTTTGCCGAGCAGGACCTGAACCGCGTCACGACCTTGAAGATCAGCGTGGCAGATGGTCAGGACGATGTGCACACAGACTCGACCCTGGCGGTCAGCAACTCCCTGCGCGGCAAGTTGCTGGAAGCCCATGGCCTGATCTACGACGACCTGGAAGATGACGAAGTGAACCAGTGGGTGCACCGCGTCAAGCGCCTGTCGGAACTGGGCCTGGAAGAAGAAGCCAGCGAACTGGAACAAAGCCTGATCGAGCTGACCCGCAATGATCCGGAATTGCAGCAGGAGTTTGTGCAGGCACTGACCAAGGATGCTGGGCGGTTGGTCGCAGATCCTGGCGCACGCTGATCGCGCAATACCTGTGAAGATCAAACTGTGGGAGCTGGCTTGCCTGCGATAGCGGTGTATCAGTTAAAGCATTCTTGACTGACACTCCGCTATCGCAGGCAAGCCAGCTCCCACATTTTTTTCGGGTTTCTACCAGGAAAATTCGAGCTGTTCGTTACCGCCGCTCAGGTCCAGCAACCGCACCCCAATCCCCAGCAATCGCACCGGCTTGCCCCCACGGTTAAACGCCTGGGTCAGCAACTGCTGATAACTCTCCAGATCCCGCCCTGCCCCCGCCTGCTCCAGCGTCGTCTGGGTAAAGTCATGAAACTTCACTTTGACGAACGGCTTGCCCGCCCGGTAGCTGCTGTCGATGCGCGCCATACGCCCCGCCAGGGTTTCCATCAATTCGGGAAGTTTAGCCAGGCAGCTTGAAAGATCCGGCAAGTCCACATCGTAGGTATTTTCCACACTGATGGACTGTCGACGACTGTCGTTTTGCACCACGCGGTCATCAATCCCACGGGCCAGGCTCCAGAGTCGTTCGCCAAAACTGCCGAATTCGCGCACCAGCGCCAGTTTGTTCCACTCGCGCAGCTGCAAGCAGTCTTCGATGCCCAGGCGCGCGAGCTTATCGGCGGTGACCTTGCCAACGCCGTGCAGCTTGCTGACCCGCAGCTGCGAGACAAAGTCTTCGACCTGGTCCGGGGTAATCACAAACAGGCCGTTGGGCTTTTTCCAGTCGCTGGCAATCTTGGCCAGGAACTTGTTCGGCGCCACGCCGGCAGACACGGTGATATGCAACTGGTTGGAGACCCGCCGACGGATGTCCTGGGCAATGCGCGTGGCGCTGCCGCCAAAATGCGGGCTGTCGGAGACGTCGAGGTAGGCTTCATCCAGCGACAACGGCTCGATCAAGTCGGTGTAGTCGCGAAAGATCGTCTGGATTTCCTTTGATGCTTCTTTATAGGCATCCATGCGCGGTTTGACGATGGTCAGGTCGGGGCACAGCTTCAAGGCGTGGCGCGACGACATGGCAGAACGAACCCCGTACGCACGCGCTTCGTAGTTGCAGGTAGCGATAACCCCCCGCCGGTCCGCCGAGCCGCCCACAGCCAAGGGCTTTTGCGCCAGGCTCGGGTCGTCACGCATCTCGATGGCGGCGTAGAAGCAATCACAGTCGACGTGGATGATTTTGCGCTGCGTCATATAAACGGGGTGTGAACCAACAGGTGGCCAGTATCGCATTCACCCCTGTATATAGCACCAGTAGTTTGATTCTTCCTTCCAAGTGGTAGGAAGTTTCCCCGATGAATTTATTTTCTCAATCGAATTCAGGCTTCCGATAGAGCTGAAAGCCTCAGCCTGACTGGCCCGAAGCGCTTCACGACCCAGCCTTGGAGAGCTAACCGATTGAACCACAAGCGCTTTTGTTTGATTTACAGGTTGACACACTCGCGTTCCGCTGTAGAATGCCGACACACAGACGCGGGATGGAGCAGTCTGGTAGCTCGTCGGGCTCATAACCCGAAGGTCGTCGGTTCAAATCCGGCTCCCGCAACCAAACATCAAAAAAGGCTACTCGAAAGAGTGGCCTTTTTTGTGCGTGCCTGTTTTTCACCCCCTGCTTCTGCAAAATGCGGCCAAGGCCTTGATTTCAGAATAATTAGCGCTTATTTGCACCATCGACTCATTAACGGTTGACACCTCGCCGCTTGGCTGTAGAATGCCGCCCACAGACGCGGGATGGAGCAGTCTGGTAGCTCGTCGGGCTCATAACCCGAAGGTCGTCGGTTCAAATCCGGCTCCCGCAACCAAACATCAAAAAAGGCTACTCGAAAGAGTGGCCTTTTTTGTATCCGACGAAAAAGTTCTTCTGAAACAATGGCATGGCATCTTTCATGAAACCGTAGTCGGTTTGTAGAGTCCATCTCATTGCACGCTAGGCTCAATGCTCAAGCGCTACCCTCTACGACCAATGGCCGCAGTCGCCGCCCCCGGTGATCCGCGTTAATATTTGTAATTATTTTGTCCATAGGGATTGGTAACTTGGCCGGATACCCCCATCCTGTCGCGCACAATCCACGAGGTGATTGATGCGCGCCAACTCGTCTGAACCACAAGACACCGTCACAGCAGAACAACCGATCACGCCTACCCGCTTGCGATGGCTGGATTTGTTGAGCAAGTATCGCCAGCCCATTGGCCTGGCCGTAACGCTGCTGTTGTTTGCAATCGCCCTGATCGCCTGCCGACACCTGCTGCTGGAACTGGATCTCTACGCACTCCACGATTCGATTCTGGAAGTGCCCAAGCCAGCCTTGCTCGGTGCATTTGCAGCGGCAGTCGCAGGTTTCATTATCCTGCTCGGTTATGAATTTTCCGGCGCACGCTATGCCGGCGTGAAGTTACCCGCCAAGACCCTGGCCCTGGGCGGCTTCACCGCCTTTGCCATCGGCAACGCCATTGGCTTGTCGATGCTCTCGGGCGGTTCGGTGCGCTACCGTTTATATGCACGCCACGGCATCGGCGCATCGGAAGTGGCGCACATGACCGTGTTCGCCAGCCTGGCCCTGGGCTGCGCCCTGCCGCCACTGGCCGCATTGGCGACACTTAGCAATTTGCCGGCGGCCTCGACTTACCTGCATTTACCGCAAAGCCTGCTCGGGGGTATTTCAGGCGCCGTGTTGGTGTTGTCGGCCATGCTGTGCATCGGCATCTATCGCCGTCGCCTGCCGGAACAGCCCTACCCCGATAACCTGCTGGTCAAGGCCGGGCGTCGCACCCTGCGCCTGCCGGGCCGCCGCCTGACCTTCCTGCAGCTGATCATCACCGCCCTCGACGTGGCCGCTGCCGCTGCCGTCCTTTATATGCTGTTGCCGGAAGCACCGCCATTCGGCCCGTTCCTGCTGGTGTACCTGCTGGCCCTGGCCGCCGGTGTGCTCAGCCATGTGCCGGGAGGCGTGGGTGTATTCGAAGCGATCCTGCTGGCGGCCTTCGCCGACAAACTCGGTGCCGCACCCCTGGCTGCCGCCTTGCTGCTGTACCGGATGATCTACGTGGTATTGCCGCTGCTGATCGCCTGTGTGTTCCTGCTGGTCAACGAGGCCCAGCGCCTGTTCCAGACCCAGCAAAGCCTGCGGGTGGCGTCGGGGCTGGCAGCGCCGGTATTGGCCGTCCTGGTTTTTTTGTCCGGCGTGGTCCTGCTGTTTTCCGGCGCCACGCCAGAGATCGACTCACGCCTGGAAAACATCGGCTTCCTGATTCCCCACCGCCTGATTGACGCCTCGCACTTCGGTGCCAGCCTGATCGGCGTGTTGTGCCTGTTGCTCGCCCAGGGCCTGCGTCGACGTTTGTCGGCGGCCTGGATGCTGACCATGGTGCTGCTGCTGGTCGGCGCCCTGCTCTCGTTGCTCAAGGGCTTCGACTGGGAAGAAGCCAGCCTGATGACCATGACCGCGGTGCTGCTGGCGATCTTTCGCCGCTCGTTCTACCGCGCCAGCCGCTTGACCGAGCTGCCGTTTTCGCCGCTTTACCTGGTGGCCAGTGTCTGTGTACTCGGCGCCTCGATCTGGCTGCTGTTGTTCGCCTATCAGGATGTGCCTTACAGCCATCAACTGTGGTGGCAGTTCACCCTCGACGCCAACGCCCCTCGCGGTTTGCGCTCGTTGCTGGGCGCTGCGGTGCTGCTGGTGATCGTATCGCTGACCTGGCTGCTGCGCACGGCGCGCCCGGTCATCCACTTGCCCACCCCGGAAGAACTGGAGCGCGCCAGCAAGATCCTGATGGCCTCGTCCCAACCCGACGGCGGCCTGGCGCTGACCGGCGACAAGGCGCTGCTGTTTCACCCCAACGATGAAGCCTTCCTGATGTACGCCCGTCGCGGGCGTAGCCTGGTGGCTCTGTACGACCCGATCGGCCCGACCCAACCGCGCGCCGAGATGATCTGGCAGTTCCGTGACCTGTGCGATATCCACCACGCAAGACCGGTGTTCTACCAGGTACGCGCCGAGAACCTGCCGTACTACATGGACATCGGCCTCACCGCGATCAAGCTGGGCGAAGAAGCCCGCGTCGACCTGAAACGCTTTGACCTGGAAGCCAAGGGCAAAGAGATGAAGGATTTGCGCTACACCTGGAACCGTGGCACCCGGGACGGCTTGTCCCTGGAAATCTTCGAACCGGGCCAGGCGCCGATGGATGAATTAAAAGTCATCTCCGATGCCTGGCTTACAGGTAAGAATGTGCGGGAAAAAGGCTTCTCCCTGGGCCGCTTCAGCGACGACTACCTCAAGCACTTTCGTATCGCGATCATTCGCTTTGAAGGGCGCCCGGTAGCCTTCGCCAACCTGCTGGAGACCTACAATCATGACCTGGCCAGCCTTGACCTGATGCGCGCCCACCCCGACGCGCCCAAGCTCACGATGGAATTCATGATGGTGGGCCTCATTCAACATTATAAGAACCACGGCTACGCCCGCTTCAGCCTCGGTATGGTGCCGCTGTCGGGCTTGCAACCGCGCCGTGGCGCACCGCTGACCCAGCGCCTGGGCTCGATGGTGTTCCGCCGTGGCGAGCAACTGTATAACTTCCAAGGTTTGCGCCGCTTCAAAGACAAGTTCCAGCCCGACTGGGAACCCCGTTACATGGCCGTGCCCGCAGGACTTGATCCGCTGGTGGCACTGGCCGATACCGCCGCCCTGATTGCGGGCGGCTTGACTGGATTGGTGAAACGCTGATGATTCGACGCTCCTGGCGGTATGTGTTGGCCTTTGTAGTGCTGCTCGCGCTGGTCGTGGCGGGTGGCTTTTGGTACTGGAACCGCCCTGCCCCGCAACCGACCCTGGAGCAATTGCCCCAGGCCGATGGCTCGGTAATGACCCGCGTCACCCCCGCCAGCACCGCCAAAGCCCGTGTGGCCGTGGCCGTGATGGCCGATGAAGCGCTGACCGATAGCCAACTGGTTGCCCTGAGCCAGGGCGGCGCGGCGCAAATCGTTCAGGTGATCCTGCCCAAGGATGACTGCAAGCTGCAGGAACAAGCGCTGCAAGGCGCCCTGGCCCAGCTCAAGGGCCCGGCGACCCTGGTCAGTGGCATCGGCCCTGGCGCTGCGCTCGCCTGGCGCTGGCTGGCCACTCAGAATGATGACAAGGCTAACGCGATCTCCGTCGGCTTTGCCCTGAAACAGGAAGGCTGCAACGACCCGCTGCCCAAGACCTCTGCCCACGGCAACTGGCTGGTGGCGTGGAACGACAATCCTGACGATGAAAGCGCCAGCTTCGTACGTGACACGCCGCGTGCAACCACCAGCATCAGCGACTACGACATTCATTACCCGCAAGTGCTGAACAACGAGCTGCGCAAGCAACTGGTCGGTTCGGACAACGGTGGCCTGGCGATTCCCGTGGTGGAAGTTCCTGCCGGGCAGGCCAAAGACACCGTGACCCTGTTCCTCTCCGGTGACGGAGGCTGGCGTGACCTGGACCGCGATGTGGCCGGCGAGATGGCGAAGATCGGCTACCCGGTGGTTGGCATCGACACCCTGCGCTACTACTGGCAGCACAAGAGCCCGGAGCAAAGCGCCAAGGACCTCACCGAGTTGATGCAACACTATCGGCAGAAGTGGGGCACCAAGCGCTTCGTGCTGACCGGTTATTCGTTCGGCGCCGATGTACTGCCGGCCATTTACAACCGTATGCCGGAAAACGAACAGCAGCGCGTCGATGCGATCATCCTGTTGGCATTTGCGCGCACTGGCAGCTTTGAAATCGAAGTGGAAGGTTGGCTGGGCAACGCCGGCAAAGAAGCCGCCACCGGCCCGGAAATGGCCAAGCTGCCACCTGAGAAGGTCGTGTGCATCTATGGTGCAGAGGAAGTCGACGAGAGTGGCTGCACCGACAAGACTGCGGTGGGGGAAGCCATGAAGCTGCCGGGCGGGCACCACTTCGATGAGAACTACCCGGCGCTGGCCAAGCGCTTGGTGGATATTATCGTCAAACACCAGGCCAAAGCCGAGTAGCTCCAGAGCTGTACACAAAACCAAATGTGGGAGGGAGCAAGCCCCCTCCCACATTTGTTTTGTATTGTCAGTAATATCTAGCGCGGTTCGATGTGGGCAATCATCAACTGCACAGTCTCATTGCCCCGAAACTCATTCACATCCAGCTTGTAAGCCAACTCCACCCAACGCACAGTCGGGTTCGGCCACACCTCGCGGTCCACGCCGAAGGCGATGCCATCAAGCTTCACTGACCCGCATTCGCTCTTGAGCACCACCTTCAGGTGCCGCTCCCCCACTACCCGCTGCTCCACCAACTGGAACACACCGTGAAACAACGGCTCCGGAAAGTGCTGCCCCCAAGGGCCGGCGTGACGCAGGGCGCGGGCCAGTTCCAGGTGAAACTCTTCCACAGCCAAAGTGCCGTCGGAGAGCAAGCGGCCGGTGAGGTCTTCTTCACGCAGCTGCCGACGCACTTCGGCATCAAAGGCTTGCGCAAACAGCGGGAAGTTCGCCTCGGGCAGGGTCAGCCCGGCGGCCATGGCGTGACCGCCGTACTTGCTGATCAGGTTGGGATGCTGGCTGGCGACAACCGCCAGCGCATCGCGGATATGAAAGCCTTGCACCGAACGCCCAGACCCCTTGAGCAGGCCGTCGCCCGCGTCAGCAAAGGCAATGGTCGGGCGGAAGTAACGTTCTTTCATGCGCGACGCGAGGATGCCGATCACCCCCTGGTGCCACTCCGGGTCGAACAGGCACAAACCGTACGGCATCGACTCCACCGGCAAGTCCTTGAGCTGGGCCAGGGCCTCGCGCTGCATGCCTTGTTCGATGGATTTACGGTCCTGGTTCATGCCGTCCAGTTGCGCGGCCATTTCCCGTGCGGCGCCAGCGTCGGTGGTGAGCAGGCATTCGATGCCCAGGCTCATGTCATCCAGGCGCCCGGCCGCGTTCAGACGCGGGCCGAGGATAAACCCCAGGTCGGTGGAGGTGATCCGAGCGTGGTCGCGCTTGGCCACTTCCAGGATCGCCTTGATGCCAGGCCGCGCCCGACCGGCACGAATGCGCTCCAGGCCTTGATGAACGAGGATGCGATTGTTGGCGTCCAGCGGCACCACGTCGGCGACGCTGCCCAACGCCACCAGATCAAGCAGTTCACCGATGTTCGGCTGGGGTTTGTTGTCATACCAACCCAGGCTGCGTAACCGCGCGCGCAGAGCCATCAACACGTAGAAGATCACGCCGACACCGGCCAGGGCCTTGCTGGGAAACGTGCAGCCCGGCTGGTTCGGATTGACGATGGCGTCGGCGGCCGGCAGTTCATCGCCGGGCAAGTGGTGGTCGGTGACCAGCACCTTCAGCCCCGCCGCTTTCGCCGCCGCCACACCTTCGACGCTGGAGATGCCGTTGTCCACGGTAATCAGCAACTGGGGCTCGCGCTGCAACGCCACCGCGACGATTTCCGGCGTCAGGCCGTAGCCGTACTCGAAACGGTTGGGCACCAGGTAATCGACATGGGCCGCCCCAAGCAAGCGCAGGCCCAGGGTACCTACGGTGCTCGCCGTGGCGCCGTCGGCGTCGAAGTCACCAACGATCAGAATGCGTTGGCGCTGCTCCAGGGCGGTCACCAGCAAGTCCACCGCCGCGTCGATCCCTTTGAGCTGCTGGTAGGGAATCAACCGCGCCAGGCTCTTGTCCAGCTCGGCTTCCGATTGCACCCCGCGCGCGGCATAGAGACGGGTCAACAGCGGCGGCAATTCACCGAGAAAAGGCAGGACGGCGGGCAATGGGCGGGGATCGATACGCATGGGGTGACGGGCGCTTCTCTTCTAATACATCGGTTAAACACAGATATTGAACGCAACAAAGATCAAGTGTGGGAGCTGGCTTGCCTGCGATGGCATCCACTCGGTGTGTCTGATGTACCGAGTGGTATGCATCGCAGGCAAGCCAGCTCCCACCTTTTCAACCGCGCTCGCCAACCAGCCATTGCAGTTGCACTTCATGCTGGCCACGGTCGTCGGTCACGAAGATCGTACCTTCGCTGATCATCACATCCCACTTGATCACCCGCGGCATGTCCTTGGCCAGGGTCTCCAACACTTCCTGGGGCACGGCAGCGATGTGCACGTTTTTCAGGTTGTTGGCCACCGGCACTACCTTGCCTTCCCACACACGCAGGCTGCCATAGGCCAGCAGGCTGGTGCGTTCGGTACGGCGCGAGCACCAGGTCAGGCGATCGGCATCCGGCTGGCCGACTTCGATCCAGTGCAGGACCCGATCATCCAGGCTTTTTTCCCACAGGGCTGGTTCGTCTACATCCGACAGGCCACGCCCGAACGCCAGCTGCTCGTTGTACCAGAGGGCGTAGGCCAGCAGGCGCACGGTCATGCGCTCTTCGGTTTCCGAAGGGTGGCGGGCAATGGTCTGTTTGACGCTCTCGTACACCGAGCGGTCGAGGTCGGTGAGGTTGAGTTCGAACTTGTAGGTCGTGGACGGCTGGGCCATGAACGGGCTTCTAAAGACAAGGAAAGGCGGCCAGTCTAACCGATGGCGAGGTCATTCAACGAATACTGCGCTGCATCCGGGCGGCTCGCCTATGTTAAAAAGCAGGACACCATCGTCCCGCGCTTGTAAGGATCCCCATGTCGCTCAACGCCAAACCACTTGCCGGTCTGAAAGTCATCGAACTGGGCACCCTGATCGCCGGCCCGTTTGCCTCACGCATTTGCGCTGAATTCGGTGCCGAGGTGATCAAGGTCGAATCCCCGGACGGCGGCGACCCGCTGCGCAAATGGCGCAAGCTGTATGAAGGCACCTCGCTGTGGTGGTTCGTACAGGCCCGTAACAAGCAGTCGCTGACCCTCAACCTCAAGCACCCCGACGGCCTGGCAATCCTCAAAAAACTATTGGCCGACGCCGACATCCTGATCGAGAACTTCCGCCCCGGCGTGCTGGAAAAACTCGGCCTGAGCTGGGAAACCCTGCACGCTCTGAACCCCAAGCTGGTGATGGTGCGCCTCTCGGGCTTCGGCCAGACCGGGCCGATGAAGGATCAGCCAGGGTTTGGTGCCGTGGGTGAATCCATGGGCGGCTTGCGCTATATCACCGGCTTCGAAGACCGCCCGCCGGTGCGCACCGGGATCTCCATCGGCGACTCGATTGCCGCGCTGTGGGCGGTGATCGGCGCGCTGATGGCGCTGCGTCATCGCGAGGTCAACGGCGGGTTGGGCCAAGTGGTGGATGTGGCGCTGTACGAAGCCATCTTCGCCATGATGGAAAGCATGATCCCCGAGTTCGATGTGTTCGGATTTATTCGCGAGCGTACCGGCAACATCATGCCCGGCATTACACCGTCTTCTATCCACACCAGCGCCGACGGCAAGCATGTGCAGATCGGCGCCAATGGCGATGCAATCTTCAAGCGCTTTATGGCGACCATCGGCCGTGACGACTTGGCGAACGACCCGCAATTGGCCAGCAACGATGGGCGTGACAGCCGCCGCGACGAGCTGTATGGCGTGATCGACCGCTGGGGCAACTCGCTGCCGCTGGAGGAGGTGATTGAGCAACTGAACAAGGCTGAAGTACCCGCCAGCCGTATCTACAGCGCCGAAGACATGCTGGGCGACCCGCAATTTCTGGCCCGGGAGATGTTCCTCAAGGCTCAGCTCCCGGACGGCAAGGACTTCAAGATGCCGGGCATCGTGCCCAAGCTTTCGGATACACCGGGCAGTTGTGAATGGGTGGGCCCGCAGCTGGGTGAACACAACAATGTGCTGCTCAATGCCCTGGGCTACGACGCGGCAGCTATTGCACGTCTGCGTGAAAATGGCGCGATCTGAGAATCGCGGGCAAAAAGAAACCCCGAGCAGTGGGGAGACAACTCGGGGTTAAACGTGGCCTTAAAAAGGCACGCACAGCAAGCGACAAACACCGGAGCACAATGATTGCTCTTGCTGTTACGGACTCTGACTGACCGCCGCGTAGGAAGGTTCCGAAGAAAAATAATGTTTCATGCGAGTGCGCCGCCACGGGTTTGGGCAGCATTGCGCAATGCAGCAATGACCGAGGGTTCCAGGCGCCCTTCGGCGATTTTCACGTCGCGAAGCAGGCAATCCGCGACATCCACCAGCGCACGCTTGTCGGACAATTGCGCGCGATCGACGTCTCGCTCGACCACAATCGCGCCGCCGGGATTCTTTACGGTTACCAGGCAGTCTTCCCGCACACCAGAAGTGGTCAGCGTAACCTGATAAGGGCTCAGTGCTTCACTGAGCAATAGGTGGATACTTTCCATCTCGATCACCACTCAATCATTCGAAAAAGGTTCGAAAAACAAAAATGTCACGAAGAGGCTGACATTCAAGTGACCCGTGCTCAAAGCAGAAAGTTCTACCTTTTGTGTAATCCACTGCTTGAGGAAAACGAGCATGCACGGAAAAGATGACAGAGAAAAAACACAGGCTCACACGCTAGAATCCCTGGATTACCTGGGAGCCTGCCTTGAGAGCTGCGTCTGAAACACCTTTGCGCGTCGTCATTGCCGACGATCATCCGATTTTCCTGATTGGCCTGCGCGCAGTGCTTGAGCGTGACCCGCACATCAGCATCGTCGGGGAGGCCAACTCGCCGCAGGCCCTCAATGCGTTGCTGCAAGACTGTGCCTGCGATGTGCTGGTGACCGACTTTATGATGCCTGCCGAGCCCCATGCCGACGGGTTGCGCCTGATTGACCAACTGCGCCGACACTACCCGGACCTGCCGATTGTGGTGGTCACCATGCTCAACAATGCCGGTTTGTTTCATTCGATTCTGACATCGGGCGTGATGGGCCTTTTGAGCAAGGCCAGCCTGGCCGATGAACTGCCGCAGGCGATTCGTCAGGTCCGCCAGCAACGCACCTACGTGGCCCAGACCATTCGCCAGGCGCTGAGCCTGGCCGGAGAAGTCGGTGCCGATCGCCTGCACTCCCAAGAACAGTTGTCACCCCGGGAGCTGGAGGTGATTCGCCTGTTGGCCACTGGCATGACGGTGGGCCAGATCGCCGCGAATCTGCATCGCAGCAAGCAGACCGTCAGTGCGCAAAAAGTCAGCGCCATGCGCAAACTGGGGCTGGCCAATGATGCCGCCCTGTTTATTTATGTGCAGGAACACGGGCTGGCCTAGCCTGGAACGCAATCCATTGCTTAAGCGCCTCGGCCTCCATCGGCCGGGCAATGAAGCAGCCTTGCAACCACGCCGCCCCCAACTCACCCACAGCGTGGTAGTCGGCAGCACTTTCAACCCCGGTAACCACCACCGCGATATCCAGACGCGCGGCCATGCTCATGGCCCCCGCCACCACAGCCGCCTTGCGATCGTCATCGGCCATTCCGCAGGCAAACGCCGGGGGGATTTTCAGTTCAGTGAAAGGCAACTCCAGCAAATGCTGCAAGCTGGTGCCGCCCATGCCGAAATCCCCGATGGATAACTGGCAACCCAGCATCCGCAGGCGCAACAAGCCAGTGAGGTGGGCACTGTCGGTTTTCAGCGTTGAGGTTTCCACCAGCTCCAGGGTGAGGCTATGGGCGGGTATGCCGTGAAGTTGCAGCAGCCCCTGCAATATCTGTGGGAAGTGTGTGCGCTCAAGCATACGTCCGGGAATGTTCACCGCCACCGGCAGCACCTGGCCGGTCTCGCCCATGACCTGGTTGGCCAGGCCAAGTGCCTGTTCCAGCACATGCCAGGTAAAGGCCTCTTCCATGCCGGCAAACTCCAACACCGGCAGGAACTCTTCGGGCAGCAGCAATTGAGCGTGCGGCAACTGCCAACGCGCCAGCGCCTCCACCCCTTGCAACACCCCGGCCTGGCTGACGATGGGTTGGTACCAGACCCTGCCGCAGGCCGCGATGGTGGCTTGGCTGACGTCCGCCGACGGTGGCAGTTGTTCCCGCGCGCTCAACCCCAGCAACTGGCGCACACGCTCCCAGGACAGCACCGCTGGCCCTGGGCGCAAGTGCCGCTGACAATCGGCCAACACCTGCCCGATCAGCGTTGCCGAGGCCGGCTTGGGCAAGCACGCCAGCACGTTGAGGCCCAATTGCCGGGCCATGTTCGCCACGCCTTCGAGCACATCGGGCTCGGCGTTGCTGAGCAGTACCAACACTTGAGCCAAACGGCGCTCGGCCAGTTCGCGGATCAACTCCAGCCCATCGCCCTGCTCCAGGTACAGATCGCAGATGGCGACATCCACCGGGCCTTTGCTGTCCAGGGACTGGCGAGCCGTTTCAACATCTTCAGCAGTCAGTACATTGAACACGCCATTGGCATTGAGCATCTGGTGCAGTGCCATCAGCTGAAACGGGTTGTCTTCGAGGATCAGGACATTGAGAGAGCGCATGGGTCATGAAGTCGGTACTGGGAAAAGTCCTTCACAGTAGCCATAAGACGCGAAGCGTCCCATAGGACGTGTCCGAAATAAGTCACCCTGTAGGAGCGAGCTTGCTCGCGAAAAACGTTAACGATAATGGGTGCTTCCTGAATAAACGCGGAGCCTGTGAGGTTTTCGCGAGCAAGCTCGCTCCTACAATGGAGCTGGCCTCTTCCCACATTTGGAACGAGGCGTATCAGCCGTCAGTCCAGATAAGGCTGCAGATCGCGACGAAACACTTTCAACACCTCAGACAACCTCAACCACGGCTCCTCAAGCTCAGCCCCACGCTGCTCCCGCGCGCATTGCTCAAGCACCACACAAGCCTTGGCCAACGGCAGCGCATCCACCAGCGAACAAATACCCTTGAGCCGATGCAGCGCCGCATTCAAGCGCGCAACATCACGCTCGGCCAATGCGCTGGCCAATACCTCATGCTCGTGATCCAGGCTTTTTGCCAGTTCTTGCAACATGCTATGCAGCACAGGCCCGTCAGCCTGGGTCATGGTACGCAGGGCCTGGATATCAAACGAACGCTGCGGCGCCACCCGCACCAGCACGCGCGTCCAATCCTCCAGAGTCACCGGCTTGACCAGCAGCTCATCCATACCCGCGTCCTCGCAGCGTCTTTGTTCATCTTTCATCGCGTTCGCCGTGCAACCGATCAACGCACAACGGGGCCGTTGTTCTTCGGTTTCGATACGCCGGACCGCCTCGCTCAAGGCATAGCCGGACATACCCGGCATCTGGCAATCGGTCACCAGCACGTCGAAACGCTGCTCACGCCAACGCTGCAACGCGGCCTCGGCCGAATCCAGAGCAATCACCTGATGCCCCAGGAACTGCAACTGCTGCGCCAGCACCAAGCGGTTGGCCGCCAAATCATCCACCACCAGCACCGACAGGCTACGCCCCGCTGGGGGCAACGCTGGCGCTGGCGTGGCCGGCACATCGTCGGTGCTGACCCGATCAAGGCGCAGGTCGATGCACACCTCGGTGCCCTCACCCACCACGCTTGCCAAGTGAATGCGACCGCCCATCAACTCCACCAATTGCTTGCAGATACTCAGGCCCAGCCCGGTGCCGCCATGTTCCGCCGCGGTCAATGCGCTCACTTGGGTAAACGGCTTGAACAACCTTGGCTGCTGTTCGGCGCTGATCCCCGGGCCGCTGTCTTCGACGCACAGGTGCAGGTATTCGGTATCAGACTCATCCCGCTGGCAGGTGACGCTGAGCCGCACCCCACCCTGCTCGGTAAACTTCAGCGCATTACCCAGCAGGTTGTGCATCACTTGGCGTAAACGCAGCGGATCGAACCAGTAATAGCCCTTGGCCGCAGGATCAAACGCCAGGGTCAAATGCAGGCCCTTTTTTTGCGCCGTGGCTTCGAACAGACGCTGGATGCCTTCGAAAAAACCCTTCAACTCGGTGGTTTGCGGAACCAGTTGCAGGTGACCGGCCTCGATCTTGGCCAGGTCCAGGCTGTCGCCCATCAGCGCGATCAGCTCACGCGCTGAACGATGGGCCACCTGTAATGCTTCAGAGACGGGCTGGCCGCTTGCCAGGCAGCGTTCCTGCTCCAGCTCGAGCAAACCGATGATGGCGGTCATGGGTGTGCGAATTTCATGACTTAGCGCAGAAAGAAATGCACTTTTGGCGTAGTTCGCTTCGTCGGCAGCCTGGCGGGCATCCATCAGTTGGTGCTCCAGGTCTTTGCGTTCGTTGATATCGATCCAGCCGCCCAGCAGCCCCTGCAAGCGGCCCTGAGCATCGAAGAACGGAACCGTCCACTGGTAAACATGAAAGCTGCCGCCGTTGAACTCCAGCTCGCGATCGACAAACAACGACTGTTGCGTGGCCAGTTGTTCCATATGGCCGGCGTGCAGGCGCGCCGCCGTGGCCTCGGGCATTACCCCACTCTCCATCAGCGTCAGCCCCTGAATCAGCTCAAGCCGGGTCGCCAGTTGCTGTTCATAGCTTTTGTTGCAGGTCACCAGCCGCCCGGCCAGGTCGCGCACAAACAGCGGGTTGGGCATGCCGTCGAGTAACGCACGTTTGAACGCCAATTGGTCATTGAGCCGCTGCTCGGCCTCCAGCCGCTGGCGAATCTGACGCTTGAGCCGGCTGTTCCACACCAGCGATACCAGCACAAACAGCAGCGCCGTGGCCACCATCCAATACGCCCAGGGCGGCACCCGTTGCCAGGCCGGTAGGGGGATCGCCACAGCGCCGATCCAGCGCAGGCGCAGTGCGCTCAACTCGGCCACCGGCAAGGCTTCCAGGGCCTTGTTCAGGATACTCAGCAGCTCAGGCTGGTCCTTGCGTACCGACAAGCAATTGGATGACCACTTGCCGTCGACACTGCGGCCAATACGCAAGCCTTCCTGGGAGTAACTCTGGACCTCCACCTCGGTCTGCAACGTGGCAGCGGCCTCGCCCCGTTGCACCAGTTCGCGGGCCTGGGCGTAATTGTCCACCAGGCGCAGCTTGATCTGCGGGTGCATCTGGCGGATGTAACTCTCCAGCACATGGCGCGCCGGCAGCGCCAGGACCTTGCCTTCCAACTGCTTCAACCCAGTCAGCGGCGTGGCATCGGCGCGTTCGACGAACACCCAGCCGGAGCCGCCAAAGCCGTGACTGAAGTCAAGCAGCGCCCTGCGCTCCTGATTCGACGCCAGGGTGGTGTTCATCTGCGCCCTGCCGGTTTCCAGCCATTCCAGGGTTTGCGCGGTGGAGTGCACCTCTTCGAAGACAAACTGCAAACCGGTCATGCGCGATATGCGGTGCAGCAGGTCGACATTCAAACCCACCCAGTGACCGTCCTTGTCCTTGAATATGTAAGGTGACATCTGCTGCGCCACCACCACGACATGGGGATGCTGCAACAGCCAGGTGCGCTCCGAGGCCGACAATTCAACGCGCTCACCCCTGAAGCCGACACCGAGCCCTGTGGTCCAGCGGCCCAGGATCTCCCGCTGCACCGACTCGTCAATGCTCGCCAAGGCGCGGTTCATCATCGCCCCCAGCAATGGGTCGGCCTGACGGGTGGCGAAAGCAAAGCCGATGGGCGCCAGCCGGCTTTGTTCCTTGATCTGCAACCCCAGGTAAGGCCGCAGCGATTTGTAGGCCCGCACAATCACTTCATTGCCGATAAACGCATCGGCATCACCTTGCTTGAGCGCTTCCAGGCCGCTGTAGAGGTTGGGCGCGAGCATGATGTGGCTATCGGGGTAGGCCGCCTGCACGTTGTGCACATTGGCGTAGCCATCGAGCAATACGACTTTCTTGCCCGCCAGGTCGTCCTCTTGAAGCTCATCGCGACGCAGCACCACCACTGACCGATCGGGCATGTAGTCCTGGGTGAACTGCAAGCCGGGCACATCGCGCTCATAGCCGTTGGCGCTGGTCAGGATATCGATGGCTCCACTGCGCAGCGCCTCGACCGCCTGGGCCCGCTCGGCAAAGCCCAGCACCTGCATCGGCACCTGCAAGCGCGCGCCGACCAGGCTCAGGTAATCGGCACTGATACCCTGGTAGCGGTTGCGGTCGCGGGTGATATCGATCGGCTGATAGTCATCAATGGAAATGCCCACCTTCAACGTCCGATGCGTCGCCAGCCACTGCTGCTCTGCGGGCGCCAGGGGCAAAGGCTCAAGCGGGATAAACGCCGGCACCAGCTTGAAGGGCAGGCTGACGGCCGCCAGGCTTACCGGTAGTTGGGTGAGCCACAGCATGCACATCAGCCGCACTGTCCATTGAATCAAAACCTGCACCGATTTGGCTTCCTTGATTGGGCGAAGGAACAAGTATGGCTCGCCAAAATAAAAAAGCCCGTCACGAGGACGGGCTTGGCCGACTGCAAAAAAGCTAACTGCCGGATGTAATCTGATCAACTGCGGGCATCAGAGCGGCTTGCCACGATTGCCATGCTGGCTGACAAACGCCTGCACCGCCTTCAGGTCGTTAGCCAACACGGTGCAGCGCTCTTCACGCGCGAACAGGTCGGCCAGGTGCTCCGGCAATTCCAGCGCCTTGCCAACACCGGCCTTCTCCACCGCTTCGGGGAATTTGACCGGGTGCGCGGTACCCAGGATCACCATCGGAATATCCAGGCTGCGGCGGCATTCGCGCGCAGCTTTCACGCCGATAGCTGTGTGGGGGTCGAGCACTTCGCCGGTCTGGGCATAGACCTCGGCAATGGTTTCGCACGTCTGCGCATCATCCACGGCCAGGGAGTCGAACAACTTGCGGGTTTCGGTCCAGCGTTCTTGTTCGACGCTGAAACCGCCACCCTGCTTGAAGCTGCTCATCAGCTCGGCCAGCGCCGCGCCATTGCGACCGTGCATGTCGAACAGCAAGCGTTCGAAGTTAGACGAGACCATGATGTCCATGGATGGCGACAGTGTGGCGTGCAGGGTTTCCTTGACGTACTGGTTGCCGCTCATGAAGCGGTGCAGGATGTCATTGCGGTTGGTAGCAACGATCAACTGATTGATCGGCAGGCCCATGTTGCGTGCCAGGTAACCGGCGAAGATGTCGCCGAAGTTTCCGGTCGGCACCGAGAACGACACCGAACGCGCCGGGCCGCCCAGTTGCAGGGAGGCGTGGAAGTAGTAGACGATCTGGGCCATGATCCGCGCCCAGTTGATCGAGTTCACCGCCACCAGGCGTGTGCCCTTGAGGAAGCTCTGGTCAGCGAAGCTGTTCTTGACCATTTCCTGGCAGTCATCGAAGTTGCCTTCGATGGCGATGTTGTGGATGTTCTCACCGAAGATGGTGGTCATCTGGCGACGTTGCACCTCCGACACGCGCTTGTGCGGGTGCAGGATGAAGATGTCGACGTTTTCGCAGTGCTTGCACCCTTCGATGGCAGCCGAACCGGTATCACCGGAGGTGGCGCCGATGATCACCACGCGCTCGCCGCGTTTTTCCAGCACGTAGTCCAGCAGGCGCCCCAGCAGTTGCAGGGCGAAGTCCTTGAACGCCAGGGTCGGGCCATGGAACAGCTCCAGCACCCACTCGTTGCCGTTCAGCTGGCGCAGAGGCGCGATGGCGCTGTGGGCAAACACGCCGTACGTCTCTTCCAGGATCTTCTTGAAGTCCGCATCCGGAATGCTGCCGGTGACGAACGGGCGCATTACCCGGAACGCCAGCTCGTGGTACGGCAGGCCGGCCCAGGAAGCGATTTCTTCCTGGGTGAAGCGTGGCAGGTTTTCCGGCACGTACAGGCCGCCGTCGGTGGCAAGGCCTGCCAGCAGGACGTCTTCGAAATTCAGGGCCGGTGCCTGGCCGCGGGTGCTGATGTAACGCATGACTGGCTCCTCTAAAACATTCTCGAACAGGGGCCGCCGAAGCTGCGGGGCCCCTGGAACAAATCGGTTAGTTCAAGTGCTCGACGCGAATGCGCACCACCGGGCCGACCACACCTTGCAGGGCTTCGAGGGCGTGGATGGCATCGTTGATATGCTGCTCGAGCACGCGATGGGTCAGCAGGATCATCGGCACCTGGCCGTTTTGCTCCTCGACTTCCTTCTGCATGATCGATTCGATGTTGATACCGCGCTCCGACAGAATGCTGGCGACCTGGGCCAGCACGCCCGGATGGTCCTGGGCCTGGATGCGCAGGTAGTAGGCGCTTTCGCAGGCTTCGATCGGCAGGATCGGGTGGGCCGACAGCGAGTCCGGCTGGAAGGCCAGGTGCGGCACGCGGTTTTCCGGGTCGCTGGTCATGGCGCGAACCACGTCCACCAGGTCGGCGATCACCGACGAAGCAGTCGGCTCCATGCCGGCACCGGCGCCGTAGAACAGGGTGGAGCCGGCGGCGTCACCATTGACCATCACCGCGTTCATCACGCCGTTGACGTTGGCAATCAGGCGGTCGGCGGGGATCAGCGTCGGGTGCACACGCAACTCGATACCGGCCGGGGTGCTGCGCGCCACGCCCAGGTGCTTGATGCGGTAGCCCAGGGCTTCGGCGTAATTCACGTCGGCGGTGGTCAGCTTGGTGATGCCTTCGGTGTAGGCTTTGTCGAACTGCAGCGGGATACCAAAGGCGATGGACGCCAGGATGGTCAACTTGTGTGCTGCGTCGATGCCTTCCACGTCAAAGGTCGGGTCGGCTTCGGCGTAGCCCAGGGCCTGGGCTTCGGCCAGTACGTCTTCGAAGGTACGGCCCTTCTCGCGCATTTCGGTGAGGATGAAGTTACCGGTGCCGTTGATGATGCCGGCCACCCAGTTGATGCGGTTGGCAGACAGGCCCTCACGGATCGCCTTGATCACCGGGATACCGCCGGCCACCGCGGCTTCGAACGCCACGATCACGCCCTTCTCGCGGGCCTTGGCGAAGATCTCGTTGCCGTGCACGGCGATCAGCGCCTTGTTGGCGGTGACCACGTGCTTGCCGTGCTCGATGGCCTTGAGCACCAGCTCGCGGGCCACGGTGTAGCCGCCTACCAGCTCGATGACGATATCGATCTCAGGGTTGGTGGCCACGGCGAACACATCGTTGGTAATCGCAATACCGGTCGTTTCGAACTGAGGCTTTGGCGAACGCGTGGCAATTTGCGCCACTTCAATCCCGCGACCTGCGCGGCGGGAAATTTCTTCAGCGTTACGCTGAAGTACGTTGAAGGTACCGCCACCGACGGTCCCTAACCCACAGATGCCTACTTTGACCGGTTTCACTGAAGAACTCCCCATGAAACGGCCGACGCTAGGTCGGCCGTGAAAACAGCCGCACAACTGCGGCTCTCAATTAATGACCCGTCGACAGTTCGGCGGGTCATGATCGTCAAAGCTCGACGATTAATGCTTACTTGGCACCCAGTGCCAGTTTGGCAACTTGCGGCGCCGGCTGGTAGCCCGGAATCACCTGGCCGTCGGCCAAAACGATGGCCGGTGTACCGTTCACACCAATGGACTGGCCCAGGGCGAACTGCTTGGAAACCGGGTTGGCGCATTTGGCCGATTTGATTTCCTTGCCGTCGACCATCTTGTCCATGGCGGCCTTCTTGTCGGCCGAGCACCATACGGCCTGCAACTGCTCGTCACCCGGCGAACCCAGGCCCTGGCGCGGGAACGCGACGTAGCGCACTTCCACACCCAGCTTGTTCAGTGCCGGTATCTCGGCGTGCAGCTTGTGGCAGTACGGGCAGGTGGTGTCGGTGAACACGGTGATGTGGGTCTTGGTCTCGCCGATGGCCGGGTACACCACGGTTTCAGCCACCGGGATGCCGTTGATCAGCTTGGACACGCCCAGGCGCTCGGCCTTCTCGGTCAGGTTGACCGGCTTACCGTCCTTGAGCTGGAACAGGTAGCCCTGCACGATGTACTGGCCATCGGCACTGGCGTACAGCACGCGGCTGCCTTTGAGCTTGACTTCATACAGGCCGGCCATCGGGCTGGCGCTGATGCTTTCGATCGGGGTGTCGAGCGCCAGGTTGGCCAGGCTCTTGCGAATGGTCTGCTCGGCCGCATCATCGGCGACAGCAAAGGTGGAAACCAACGCAATGGCTGCGGCGGCAATAATCTGGGTCAAGCGCATGGGAACTCCTGAAGGCAGAGGCAGGGACGGGAGCAGAATACTGATCTGGAACACAACGGGTGCCGTCCCCTTTGCGAACCGGCAAAGCCTACCACAGTTGGGCGGGAGGGCAGACCGCGACAGGTAAAATGGGCCATTTCTGACGGTTTTATCCGCGCGGGTGATGCTTGGCGTGCATATCCTGCAAACGGGCGCGTGCCACATGGGTGTAGATCTGGGTTGTGGATAAGTCGCTGTGCCCGAGCAGCATCTGTACCACGCGCAAATCGGCGCCATGGTTGAGCAAATGGGTGGCGAACGCATGGCGCAGGGTGTGGGGCGACAGGGCCTTGCCGATTCCAGCCACTTTGGCCTGGTGCTTGATGCGGTGCCAGAAGGTCTGGCGGGTCATCTGCTCGCCGCGCAGGCTGGGGAACAGCACATCACTGGGGCGCCCACCGAGCAATTCGTGGCGCGCATCGCGCATGTAGCGCTCGACCCACACAATCGCCTCCTCGCCCATGGGCACCAGCCGCTCCTTGCTGCCCTTGCCCATCACGCGCAATACGCCCTGGCGCAGGTTGACCTGCTCCAGGGTCAGGCTGATCAGTTCGGTCACGCGCAGGCCGCAGGCGTAGAGCACTTCCAGCATGGCGCGATCACGTTGGCCGATGGCTTCGCTGAGATCCGGCGCAGCCAGCAAAGCCTCCACGTCAGCTTCCGACAAAGACTTGGGAAGAGGCCTGCCTAATTGCGGCATATCAACTTGTAGAGTTGGATCGGCCGCGATGAGCTTTTCCCGCAACAGGTAGCGATAAAAGCCACGCACGCCGGAGAGAAACCGTGCGGTGGAGCGCGGCTTGTAATTCTGCTCCAGGCGCCAGGCCAGGTGATCGAGGATCAACTCGCGCCCGGCGTTGATCAGCTCAAGGTTTTTTTCCTGCAACCAGCCGTTGAACAGGGCCAGATCACTGCGGTAGGCCTGGCGCGTGTTGTCCGAGAGGCCTTTTTCCAGCCAGAGGGCGTCGAGGAAACGGTCGATCAAAGGGTGGTCGATGGCGGGCATGGGTACTCAAAGCGGCGCAGCATGGGAGCTGTGCGAATTATTTAGTGAACTGTGGCAAGGGCCGCTAGTCTTTCATAGCCCGCTACTTCAAGGAACAGGAAGCTTCAATGAATGAACAACAGATTTTGCTGGCCTTTGGCGGTATTGGAGTGGCGGCGCTGGGCTGCCAATGGCTGGCCTGGCGGCTCAAGCTGCCGGCGATCCTGTTTCTGTTATTGACGGGTATTTTGGCGGGGCCGGTACTGGGCTGGCTCGACCCTCAGGAGATGTTCGGCCCCCTGCTGATGCCGTTGGTGTCCCTGGCCGTAGCGCTGATCCTGTTCGAAGGCAGCCTGACCCTGCACCTTTCGGAGTGGAAGGAAATCGGCAGCGTGGTGCATCGCCTGGTCACGGTTGGCGCCCTGTCGACCTGGGCAGTGATCACCCTGGCCACTCACTGGCTGCTGGGTTTTGACTGGATGCTCGCGCTGCTGTTCGGCACGCTGACCCTGGTAACGGGCCCGACCGTGATCGTGCCGATGCTGCGCGTGGTACGCCCCAAAGCCTCCATCGCCAATATCCTGCGCTGGGAAGGCATCGTCATCGACCCGATTGGCGCGTTGCTGGCGGTGGTGGTCTACAGCTTCATCATTGCCCGGGCTTCCGGCGACGGCTTGAGCCACAGCCTGCTGACCTTTGGCGGCGTCATCCTCTGCGGCAGTTTGTTCGGGATCGCCGGCGGCTGGGTACTGGGGCAGATCATGCGCCGGCAGTGGTTGCCGGAATACCTGCATAACCTCGCGACGCTGGCCGGTGTGCTGGGCATCTTCATCGCTGCCAACCAGGTGATGCATGAGTCCGGCCTGCTGGCGGTCACGCTGATGGGGATGTGGATGGCCAATATGAAGGGCGTGGATGTCAGGCATATCCTGCACTTCAAGGAAAACCTCAGTGTGCTGCTGATTTCCGGGCTGTTCATCCTGCTGGCGGCGCGCCTGGACCTGAATGCCTTGATCGCCCTGGGGCCATTCGTGCTGATTCTGCTGGTGATCATCCAGTTTATTGCACGCCCACTGAACGTAGCGCTCTCAACCTTTGGCTCCGGACTCAACTGGCGCGAGCGCGCGCTGCTGGCCTGGATCGCGCCACGGGGCATTGTGGCGGCGGCGGTATCGGCGATCTTTGCGATTCGCCTGGACGAGGCAGGGCATGAAGGCGCGTTATTGCTGGTGCCGCTGACCTTCGCGGTGATCATCGGCACCGTGGTGCTGCAAAGTGCCACGGCGCGCCCCTTGGCGCGCCTGCTGAAAGTCGCCGAGCCTGCGCCCAGCGGTTTCCTGATCGTCGGCGCGAACGGCCCGGCGCGGGCGCTCGGCAAGGCATTGCAGCAATTGGGCAGCCGGGTGTTGCTGACGGATTCCAGCTGGGAAAATATCCGCGCCAGTCGCATGGAGGGCCTGCCGACCTACTTCGGCAACCCCGCCTCCCAACATGCCGAGTCCCATCTGGATCTGGTCGGCCTGGGGCATTTGCTCGCGCTCTCCCCGTCCGGCGAGCTGAACGCCTTGGCGACCATGCGTTTTCGCCATGATTTCGGCCATCGCCTGTTCGCCCTGGCCAGCAGCCAGGAAAGCCGTCGCACCGACAAACACAAGGCCAGCCACGAACACCGCGGCCACCTGCTGGGCAGCCAACCCCTGAGCTATACCAAACTGGCCAGCCTGTTGGGCCAGGGCGCCGAACTGTATAGCACCAACCTCACCGACGGCTTTGGCTGGGAGCAGTACCAGGCGTTGCACGGGGAGCGCGCCACCTTGCTGTTTGCCCGGGACACCAGCGGCTGGGTGCATGTGGTTACGCCCGAGAGCAGCTTGAAGCCCGTGGCCGGCTGGACCCTGCTGGCGGTGATTCAACCGGAAAACGGCAGCGCCACATAATCAGTCGGCAAACCCAGGCAATACCGGTACAGGGCGTTTGTCCGCGTCAATCGCGACAAAGCTGAACACGCCCTGGATCGCCTTTTCACGGCCATCAGCGCTCATGCTCTCGACAAACACTTCCACTTCAACCTTGAGGCTGGTGTTGCCGACTTTGATCACCCGGCCGATCAGCTCAACGATGGAGCCGGCCGGGATTGCGTGATTGAAGTCGATACGGTCGGTGGAGACCGTCACCAAAGGCAAGCGACAGAAACGCGTGGCGGCGATGAACGACACTTCGTCCATCCACGCCAGGGCGGTGCCGCCGAACAGGGTGTTGTGGTGGTTGGTGGTCGGCGGGAACACGGCCTTGGTCACGCGGGTGACGGACAGGTCGGTGCGGCGCTGGATTTCTTCGAGACGGGTGGTCATGGTCAATACCGGCAAATGGACAAATTTCAGACACAAAAAAGCAGCCCGTAGGCTGCTTTTTTCTGCATCGGGAAGCTGGACTTAAGCCAGTTTTTCCTTGATGCGAGCTGCTTTACCGGACAGGTCACGCAGGTAGTACAGCTTGGCTTTACGTACGTCACCGCGACGCTTGACGGCCATGCTGTCGATTTGCGGGCTGTAGGTCTGGAAAGTACGCTCTACGCCAACACCGTTGGAGATTTTACGAACAGTGAAAGCACTGTTCACACCACGGTTACGCTTGGCGATTACCACGCCTTCGAACGCTTGCAGACGCGAACGGTCGCCTTCCTTCACTTTCACCTGAACGACAATGGTGTCGCCCGGGGCAAAGGTAGGGATCTCTTTGGTCATCTGCTCTGCTTCGAGTGCAAGGATGATTTTGTTAGTCATGCTGTGCTCCTAAGGTAAGTCAATGGACCTACCATCGATACGTTGTTAACTATCGTCCCGCGCGAGGATGTATTCCTCGAGCAGCTTCTTCTCTTCTCCAGAAAGCGAGCGGCTTTCCAGAAGATCGGCGCGTCGTTCATAGGTCCGACCAAGGGACTGCTGTAAACGCCAACGCCGGATGTGTGCGTGATTGCCACTTAGCAATACGTCGGGAACACGCTGATCCGCATACACCTCCGGTCGGGTGTAGTGCGGGCAATCCAGCAAACCATCCGTGAAGGAATCCTCCTCCGCAGAGTCCACATGCCCTAAAGCTCCAGGCAGCAGTCGTGTAACCGCATCTATCAGGACCATTGCCGGCAGCTCGCCACCAGACAATACATAGTCCCCAATCGACCACTCTTCATCGACATGAGCTTCAATAAAACGCTCGTCAATGCCTTCATAGCGACCGGCAATCAGGATCAAACTTTCCTCATTCGCCAGTTCGCGTACCGCCGCCTGTTTCAGCTGACGGCCTTGAGGGGACAGGTAAATTACCTTCGCCTTCTCCCCGGCGGCTGCCTTGGCCTGAACCAATGCATCTTCCAGGGGCTTGATCTTCATCACCATGCCCGGGCCACCGCCAAATGGGCGATCGTCCACAGTGTGATGTCGATCCGTCGTGTAGTCTCGCGGGTTCCAACAGGTGAGCTGCAACAGCCCCTGTTTCACCGCCCGACTGGTGATGCCGTACTCGCTGATGGCGGAAAACATCTCGGGAAACAAACTGATCACTTCAATGCGCAAATTAGCCACGCTTAGAAGTCCGCGTCCCATTCCACCTTCATCTCGCCCGCTGCCAGGTCGACGGCCAACACGCATTGCTCGGTATAGGGCAACAGGCGTTCGCGATCATCCAGGCTGCCAGCGCAAGGCTTGACCACCATTACATCATTGGCGCCGGTTTCCAGAAGATGATCGATTTTCCCCAGCAATTGCCCGAGTTGATCAATAACCTTCAGACCTTCCAGCTGGTACCAGTAGTACTCGCCGTCGGTCAATTCAGGGAACAGGTTGCGCGGCACGCAGATCTCATAACCGGCCAGAAGACGAGCTTCTTCACGATCATCAAGACCCTTGAGCTTTGCGACCAGGAACTTGTCGCTCCCGCGTCCACTGACCAGCTCGACCTGTTTCACACTCCCTTCGCGCTTGAGCGTCCAGGTTTTGTACTGCAACAGGTTTTCAGTCGGATCAGTAAAGGAATACACCTTCACTTCGCCGCGAACGCCATGAACAGAGTAAATCTTGCCGATAACGATCAAATCATCAGCAACAGCTGGCGTCGCGTTCATATTGCTCAGGCTGCGGCCTTAGCCGAGTCCTTCAACAGTTTTGCAACGCGCTCGGATGGCTGTGCGCCAACGCTCAGCCAGTAGGCTACGCGCTCTTGGTTCACGGACAGACGAACTTCTTGACCACGAGCAACAGGGTTGAAGAAACCAACCTGTTCCTTGTGCGAACCGTCACGCGGGTTGCGGCTGTCGGTTACGGTCAAGTGGTAAAACGGGCGCTTTTTGGAGCCGCCAAGGGCAAGACGGATTGTTAGCATGTGAACATCGTTCCTGTAGTCGGTGCTGCAAATCTAAATGCACAGCGGGCATAGGTGCCCGAAAGGCCGCATATTCTAAGGAATATCCGGACTTTTGCAAATGTCTTTTTCTGGCGCCTATCAGCGTGCCATTCAGATCTGCTATAGAGCCGTCGGTTAAAACGGCGAGTCAGCCCCCGCCAACGGCGGGTTTGCTGGAGATCCCACATCCCTGTGGGTCGGAGCAGGAGCTGGGCTCCCACTCGAATACTTTACATTTTCGGCATGCCGCCGCCGGGCAACATACCGCCCATGCCGCGCATCATCTTGGCCATCCCACCTTTGGCGGAGAATTTCTTCATCATCTTCTGCATCTGCTTGTGCTGCTTGATCAAGCGACCGATGTCCTGCACCTGGGTACCGGAACCCATGGCGATCCGGCGTTTGCGCGAACCGCTGATCAGCTCAGGGTCGCGGCGCTCGGCCGGGGTCATGGAGTTGATGATGGCTTCCATCTGCTTGAACTGCTTCTCTGCCGCGCCCTGGGCATTGCCCATTTGCGCCAGGTTCACACCACCGATGTTGGGCAGCTTGTCCATCAGGCCGCCGAGGCCGCCCATGTTCTTCATCTGTTGCAACTGGTCACGGAAGTCTTCGAGGTCGAAGCCCTTGCCCTTCTTCAGCTTCTTGGCCAGCTTGTCGGCCTTGTCCTTGTCGAGCGTGGCTTCGGCCTGTTCGATCAGGCTGAGCACGTCACCCATGCCGAGGATACGCGAGGCAATACGCTCGGGGTGGAACGGTTCGAGCGCGTCGCTCTTCTCGCCCATACCGATGAACTTGATCGGCTTGCCAGTAATGGCACGTACCGACAGCGCGGCACCGCCCCGGGCGTCACCGTCGACCTTGGTGAGGATCACGCCGGTCAGCGGCAGTGCGTCACCAAAGGCCTTGGCGGTGTTGGCCGCATCCTGACCGGTCATGGCATCGACCACGAACAAGGTTTCGACCGGGTTGATCGCGGCATGCAGCGCCTTGATCTCGCCCATCATCTCTTCGTCGATGTGCAGGCGACCGGCGGTATCGACGATGACCACGTCGATGAACTTGAGCTTGGCTTCTTTAATAGCCGCGTTGGCAATGTCGACCGGCTTCTGGCTCAGGTCGGACGGGAAGAAGGTCACACCCACTTCGCCCGCGAGCATTTCCAACTGCTTGATGGCCGCCGGACGGTACACGTCGGCCGACACCACCATCACGGATTTCTTCTTGCGCTCTTTAAGGAAGCGCGCCAGCTTGCCGGCGGTGGTGGTCTTACCCGCGCCTTGCAGGCCGGCCATCAATACGACGGCTGGCGGCACAGCGCTGAGGTTCAAGTCTTCGTTGGCCGCGCCCATCAGGCTTTCGAGTTCGGCCTGGACGACCTTCACGAAGGCCTGGCCCGGGGTCAGGCTGCGGGACACTTCGGTGCCGACCGCGCGCTCTTTGACCGAGTTGACGAAATCCTTCACCACCGGCAAGGCCACGTCGGCTTCCAGCAACGCCATGCGCACTTCACGCAGGGTGTCTTTAATATTGTCCTCGGTCAGCTTGGCCTTGCCGGTAACGTGGCGCAGCGTCTGCGAGAGACGGTCAGTCAAGTTTTCAAACATGCGCGATCCTTTCAGGCCCTACTCATCGAAATGCAGGTAGACCGAGGTAATGGCGGCCCAGGCTGTGGTCAATCGCTATTAAAAACAGCGCTCGCCGAGCCTGCGGCGTGGGCAGGTCGCGGATTATAGCGAAGACTGCGTCCATGCACACCCGCTGTCTGGCCCGGGAGTCTTTCTTGCAGCGCAGGTGTGTGCCAAACTCAACGCCTTTCGGGCTTGCCTACCAGGATTTATGCTCCCCTTGTCACCCAGTTTGCTACCCAGCCTCGCCGCCGCCATTCTGTATGCCGCTGCGACTCTCTATCAGGGCACTCGTCTGGCCCAAGGCGCCAAAGCGGACAAACGTCTGCTCGTCGGCCTTGGCGTGCTGGCCCTGCTGGCCCATGCCGCCAGCCTGTTCACTCACCTGATGACGCCGGTGGGCCTGGGCCTGGACTTTTTCAGCGCCGCCAGCCTGATCGCCGCGGCCGTCATCGCACTGACGCTGCTGGCCTGCTACCGCATTCCGGTCGAGAACCTGCTGGTGCTGCTATTCCCCCTGGGAATGCTGACGGTATTGCTGGCGCAATTCACCCCTACCGGCACCGTACAGGTGATCGATGAGGAGCCCGGCATCCTTGCCCATATCCTGTTGTCGATCCTCGCCTACGGCATGTTCACCATCGCGGTGTTCCAGGCCCTGCTCCTGCTGCTGCAGGATCACCAGCTCAAGCACAAGCACCCCTCAGGGCTGATCAAGAACTTCCCGCCGCTGCAAACCATGGAAAGCCTGCTGTTCGGGTTCCTGTGGGCCGGCTGGACCCTGCTGTCGCTGTCGCTGATTTCCGGCTGGCTGTTCGTCGAGAACCTGTTCGCCCAGCACCTGGTGCACAAGACCCTGCTGGCGTGCCTGGCCTGGGTGGTGTTCAGCGTGCTGCTGTGGGGCCGCAACCGCCTCGGCTGGCGTGGGCACAAGGCAATCCGCTGGACCCTGGCCGGGTTCTGCCTGCTGATGCTGGCCTATTTCGGCAGCAAGCTGGTTCGCGAATACATCCTGCATATCTGACGGGCAGCGATCATGGATAACTTGCCTTTGGAGCCGATGCTCGCCGTCATTGCCTTGCTGATTTTATGGGCGGCGCTGTTTACCGCCATCGAAGCAGCACAACAGCATCTGTTGGCCCTGCGCCCCGGTACCCGTCAGGGCGACAAGGCTGCCGCACGCCTGAGCTTTCCGCGCCATAGCCTGATCCTGTGCAACAGCCTGTGCCGCGCCGCCGTGGTGATCCTTTGCACGCTGCTGGCAATCTATGCCTGGGCGCAGAACGGCCCATGGCTGGGTTGGCTGATCTCTTGTGCACTGCTGCTGATTCTCGCCGACTACCTGCCTCGCATCCTGGCCACCCGCCATCCGCAAGCGGTGTTGGGTTTCGGTAACGCCCTGCTGGGCGTGCCGCTGAAAATCCTCTACCCGCTGGCCTGGCTGCTCAACGGCATCAGCCTGTTGCTGCTGCGCCCGTTCGCGCGCAAATCCGGCGTGGTGAAAAACAGTGATGAGCCGCTGCCGGACCATGACGACCAAGCCCCGCCCGAGGCCGACGAAGACCGTGCGCCCGGTATGCCCGGCATCCACGCGCTGGATAACATCACCGTCAACGACATCCTGGTGCCCCGCAGTGAAGTGGATGGCATCAACCTGGATGACTCGATCGACGAGATCATCGAGCAGCTGCGCAGTTCCCAACGCACGCGCCTGCCGGTGTTCCACAGTGATATCAACCAGGTCGAAGCGGTGCTCAACACGCGCCAGGTCCAGCATCTGCTCCCCGACGCAAGCCTGACAAAAGAGGCGCTGCTCGCTGCCTGTCACGAACCCTACTTCGTCCCGGAAAGCACGCCTCTACAGCTGCAGCTGCTTAACTTCCACAAGCAACAGCGGCGCCTGGGCATGGTAGTGGACGAATACGGCGAAGTGCTGGGCATCGTTACCCTGGAAGATATCCTGGAAGAAATCGTCGGCGAATTCGAAAGCGATCAGGCTGTGGATAACCCCCACATCGAGGCCCAGCCCGATGGCCGCTACATCATTGACGGCGCCGCTTCGATCCGCGAACTGAACAAAAGCCTGGGCTGGCACCTGCCCAGCGACGGCCCCAAGACCCTCAACGGCCTGGTGACCGAAGCGCTGGAAACCATCCCCGATTGCGCGGTGTGCCTGAAGATCGGCCGCTATCGCCTGGAAATCCTCGAAACCGAGGACAACCGGGTGAGCAAGGTGTTGATCTGGCATACCAGCCATGTGCCGGTGGCCGCCTGACCTCAGCAGGCTCAACCCGGTCAATGTGGGAGCTGGCTTGCCTGCGATGCAGGCGACTCGGTCCTTCAGTTGAACCGAGGTGATGCTATCGCAGGCAAGCCAGCTCCCACATTGATCCAGTTCCAGGCCATAGATCCTCACCAGCCCCTTGTTGGATCCTTAGCCCCCTTCCTATAATCCCTGCGGCTTACCCAAGCCCCGCCCGACCGCGTGCTACCCGCACTCAGCGTGTCCAGGCACCGCTTTATCATGTCCGACCGGTGTTTGCTCCCATCCCGAGCCGCCCCGCGCACAACCCTGATCCATGGGTGTTCGACCAATAATAATCCGCGTCCAAACGCGCAATGACCGTCAGGGATACTGCCATGAGCACCACCTACCAAGAGGCTGCGACCGCCGCCCCGACCAATTCGACCGCCCGCGTCGCCACGGCGAGCATCGTCGGCACCGCCATCGAGTTCTACGATTTCTATATCTACGCCACGGCTGCCGCACTGGTGATCGGCCCGGTGTTCTTTCCCCAGAGCTCCGGTACGGCGCAGATGCTGGCCTCGTTCCTGACCTTCGGCATCGCTTTTATCGCCCGCCCGCTGGGCTCGGCGTTGTTCGGCCACTTCGGCGACCGTATCGGGCGTAAATCCACACTGGTGGCCTCGCTGCTGCTGATGGGCGTGTGCACCACCTTGATCGGCTTGCTGCCAGGCTACGACAGCATCGGCGCCTGGGCACCGATTCTGTTGTGCGTATTACGCTTCGGCCAGGGCCTGGGCCTTGGCGGGGAATGGGGCGGCGCGGCATTGCTGGCGACCGAGAACGCGCCCAAGGGCAAGCGCGCCTGGTTCGGCATGTTCCCGCAACTGGGCCCGTCGATTGGCTTTCTGGCGGCCAACGGTTTATTCCTGATCCTGGCCATGAGCCTGAATGACGAGCAGTTCCGTAGCTGGGGCTGGCGTATTCCGTTCATTCTCAGCGCCGCACTGGTGATGGTGGGCCTGTATGCGCGCCTGAAGCTGCATGAAACCCCAGTGTTCGCCAACTCCGTAGCCAAAGAAGCACCGGTGAAGGTGCCACTGGTGGAACTGTTCAGCCAGCATTGGCTGCCGGTGCTGCTGGGCGCTGCGTCGATGGTGGTGTGCTACGCGCTGTTCTACATCACCACGGCGTTTTCCCTGAGCTACGGCGTTTCCACACTGGGCTACAGCCGCGAGACGTTCCTCGGCTTACTGTGCTTTGCCGTGCTGTTCATGGGCTTGGCGACGCCGCTGGCAGCGCTGGCCAGTGATCGTTATGGACGTAAGCCGGTGCTGATCGTTGGGGCGATCCTGGCGATTCTCTCGGGCTTTACCATGGAGCCACTGCTGACCCACGGCTCGACCTGGGCCGTGGCGCTGTTCCTGGCGTTGGAGCTGTTTCTGATGGGTGTGACCTTCGCACCGATGGGCGCCCTGCTGCCGGAGTTGTTCCCGACGCGTGTGCGTTATACCGGTGCTTCGGCGGCGTATAACCTGGGTGGGATTGTCGGGGCGTCTGCAGCACCGTTCTTCGCGACCAAGCTGGTGGCGATGGGTGGGCTCAGCTATGTCGGTGGGTATGTGTCGGCGGCAGCGTTGTTGAGTTTGATTGCGGTGCTGTGCCTTAAAGAGACGCGGGATAATGATTTGAACAAGGTCGCCTGATAGACCGCTATCGCAGGCAAGCCAGCTCCCACATTAGAAAGCATTCACACATCAAACTATGTGAACCCAATCAAATGTGGGAGCTGGCTTGCCTGCGATAGACGCGACGCGGTTTTAGAGCTCTACAACAACAGCCTTCGAAGCGCGGGTAGCTTTAGCCCGTGCAGCCTCAATCGACTCATCCCGCGCCAGTGCCACACCCATACGGCGCTGGCCATTCACTTCCGGCTTGCCAAACAGGCGCAACGCCGTGTCCGGCTCGCTCAATGCAACGCCGAGGTTGGCAAACGCCGTCTGGGTCGACTGCCCTTCCACCAGGATCACCGCCGATGCCGAAGGCCCGAACTGACGGATCAACGGAATTGGCAAGCCCAGGATGGCGCGAGCGTGCAGCGCGAACTGCGACAGGTCCTGAGAAATCAGTGTGACCAAACCGGTGTCATGTGGGCGCGGCGACACTTCGCTGAACCACACCTGATCGCCCTTGATGAACAACTCCACACCAAACAGACCACGGCCGCCCAGGGCTTCGGTTACCGCCTTGGCAACGCGCTCGGATTCGGCCAGGGCGATCGGGCTCATGGCCTGTGGCTGCCAGGACTCCTGATAGTCGCCCTTCTCCTGACGATGGCCAACCGGCGCGCAGAAGGTGGTGCCGCCAATGTGGCGCACGGTCAGCAGGGTAATTTCGTAGTCGAAATCGATAAAGCCTTCGATAATGACTCGACCCTTACCGGCACGCCCGCCTTCCTGGGCGTAATCCCAGGCTTTCTGCACGTCATCAGTGCTGCGCAACAGGCTCTGGCCCTTGCCCGACGAACTCATCACCGGCTTGACCACGCAGGGGAAGCCCAGGTCCTGGACGGCCTTGCTGTAGTCTTCGAAGGTGTCGGCAAAGTGGTACGGCGAGGTCGGCAGGTCCAGTTCTTCGGCGGCCAGGCGACGGATGCCCTCACGGTTCATGGTCAACGACGTGGCGCGGGCGGTCGGGATAACCGTGAAGCCTTCAGCCTCCAATTCCACCAGAGTGGCGGTGGCGATGGCTTCGATTTCCGGCACGATGAAGTGCGGCTTCTCCGCCTCGATCACCGCACGCAGGGCGGCGCCGTCGAGCATGTTGATCACGTGGCTACGGTGCGCCACCTGCATGGCCGGCGCGTTGGCGTAGCGATCCACGGCAATCACTTCAACGCCCAGGCGTTGCAGTTCGATTACCACTTCCTTGCCCAGCTCACCGCAGCCACACAGCAAAACGCGGGTCGCGGTTGGCGACAATGGAGTTCCGATTCGGGTCATCTCAGGTCCTCAGGGGAGCGGATCATGGGGGAGAAAGGCCGGCATTTTACATGAACTGTAAAAATTGGCCTCAGTTGGCGATGGTGCGGCGGCGGATGCGCCAGGCCATGATCAGCCAGACCACGGTGACACCGGCAAATTTAGACACCAACGCCGTGCCCGCCACCGCCGGTGTGAGCGCGCCGATCAAGCCGAAGAAAATAAAGGTATCGAGGGGAATACTCAGTGCCGAACTTATCCACAGGCGATCATGCAGCGGGCGTTTGGTGATGCTGAACACCAGCCAGTCGATGCACTCGGACACCGCGAACGCCGTAGCACTGGCCAGGGCGATGGACGGGTCGGAAGTGATATACGAAAGCACCAGCGCCGCCAGCATGGCGATGATCGCGCCGTGACCGAAGCGGGTTTGCACCATGTCGCGCAGGATAAATACCAGGCCACCCCAGGCGGACCAGATGACATCCAGGTGCGGGGCGGTGGAGAAGGCGAAGTTGATCAGCACGACGCTGCTGATGTAGGCGATCAGGAAAAACATGGGGATGGACCTGTGGGTAATGCCGCACAGGGTACACAATTACAAGGATGTCGTCTGGCAGGGCCTCATCGCAGGCAAGCCAGCTCCCACATTTGAACGCATTCACACATCAAGGGTGGGAGCTGGCTTGCCTGCGATAGCGGTGGTTCAGGCACCGGATTTACCAGAAGCCATAAACACCAACCCACCCGCCACCGCCCGCTCATGACACAACCCCAACACCACCCGGCGCTCGGCGTTATCCATGCGGCTCCAGCGTGTGATCTCATCCACGCTACGCTGGCAACCGGTACAGATATCGTCCTCATCCAACGCGCAGATACTCACGCATGGCGAGGCTACAGGCCGTTCAACCGCACTCATTCTTCCTGCTCAACCAAGTCTCGGGCATAGCGCTGCGAGTTATGCACATAGTGCGCGGCACTGGCTTCGAGCATGCGTTTCTGCGCCTCGGTCAGCTCACGTACCACCTTGCCCGGCGAGCCCATCACCAGCGAACCATCGGGAATTTCCTTGCCTTCGCCGATCAGCGAATTGGCGCCGATGATGCAATGTTTGCCGATCTTGGCGCCGTTGAGGATCACGGCGTTGATGCCGATCAAGCTGTAGTCGTCGACGCTGCAGCCGTGCAGCATGGCGTTATGGCCGATGGTCACGCCAGTGCCGAGGGTAAGCGGATAGCCCATGTCGGTGTGCATCACGCTGCCGTCCTGCACGTTGCTGTTCTTGCCGATCAGGATCAGTTCGTTATCGCCGCGCAACACCGCGTTGAACCAGACGTTGGCGCCCTCCTCCAGCTTGACCTTGCCCACCAGCGTGGCATTGGGTGCGACCCAACTGTTGGGATGGGTCTCGACACGGGCGTCGCCCAGGCGGTATTTCATGGTTTTCCCTCACGGCTTGCCATTCATGCGATGGCTTAGATATTGATAAAACTCTTGGGCGGCTGGTGCAGGCTGATCTTGGCGTCGTCATAGAGCAGATTGATCAGCTCGACGATCATGATCGCCGTCAGGCCCCAGATCTTGTATTCGCCGAAGCGGTAGCTGGGCACATACCAACTTCGGCCCTGGTAATCGATGCGGTGGGTATGCTCGCGTGGGTCCTGTCGGAAAAACTCCAGGGGCACACTGAAGACGGCGGCGATTTCGGCGTCGTTGGCCAGGTATTCGACGTAGTCAGGGATCACGCCCACATAGGGCGTTACGCGGATGCCATGCAGGGAAATCAGCGGGCTCAACGGGCCAATGACCTCAACCAGCCCCGGCGGCAGGCCGATTTCTTCTTCGGCTTCGCGCAAGGCGGTAAAGATCAGGTCCGGGTCTTCAGGGTCACGCCGCCCGCCAGGAAAGGCCACTTCGCCACCATGGGTCGACAGGCCGCTGGCGCGCAGGGTCAGGATCAGCTCGGGTTCATCACTGCGGGTAATCGGTACCAGCACCGCGGCCTCGGGGAAACGCCCGTCAGTCTCAAGCAGGTGAGGGGTGTGATTGCTTACCCGGCGAAGTAGCTCGTCCAGCATGAGTCATCTCGGTCTGTTGGCTACCTTGCATCATGCACCAAAGCGTGAACGCGCCCAACCCCAAAACCGCAGGGCTGTCGCTAAACGACAACTTGCAGGAACGCCCGGCACCAAGCCAAGATGTGCCCATTGTTCAGGAACCCCAGCATGAATTTCTGCAGCCAGTGCGGCAAACCGGTGACCCAACGCATTCCCGAAGGCGACGCACGCCTGCGTTATGTATGCGATCACTGCTCGACCATTCATTACCAGAACCCCAATATCGTCGCCGGTACCGTACCGGTGTGGGGCGACAAAGTGTTGCTGTGCCGCCGCGCCATCGAGCCACGCCTGGGTTACTGGACCCTGCCCGCAGGCTTTATGGAAAACGGCGAGACCGTGGAACAGGCGGCCATGCGTGAAACCCTGGAAGAAGCCTGCGCCCGGGTGCGTAACCTGAACATCTATACCCTGATCGATGTGCCGCACATCAGCCAGGTGCATATTTTCTACCGCGCCGAGCTGATCGACCTGGACTTTGCCGCAGGCCCGGAAAGCCTGGAAGTGAAGCTGTTCGATGAAGCTGATATCCCTTGGTCCGAGCTGGCTTTCCGCACGGTCGGACGTACCTTAGAATGCTTTTTCGCTGACCGTCGCCAACAGGTGTACCCGGTACGTAGCGAGTCCGTGCCACCGCTGTCCAAGCCCGCCCAATAACAAGCCGGCCGATTGTCGCCAAAGGGATACCGTTTCAATGCGCTGGTTGCTTGCTCTGATCTGCCTGTCGTTCGCCACGCTGTCGCCAGCCGCAACCCAAATCACCCTGGGCGGCAAACCGGTCGAAAAAGTCCTGGTGCTCAAGTCCGCTCATCAGCTGCAATTGATCAACGACGGCAAACCGTTCAAGACCTACCGCATTTCCCTGGGCAAGAACCCCAAGGGCCACAAGCTGATCGAAGGCGACCGCCGTACCCCCGAGGGTTTCTACTGGATCGACTGGCGCAAGACCAGCGACCGCTTCAACCTGGCCATGCACATCTCCTACCCGAACATCAGCGACGCCGCCCGCGCCCGCCGCGAAGGGGTGAAACCGGGCAGCATGATCATGATTCACGGCACCCCCGACACAGAAGACTACCCGGAGCAGTGGTTCCACACCCTGGACTGGACCGACGGCTGCATCGGCATGCGTAATGTGGATATGCGTGAAGTCTGGAACCTGGTCAAGGACGGCACCCTGATCGAGATCCGGCCGTAATCTCGTACCGTTCGTAAATTAATTCGAAAATAATTCCTGCCTCCAGCAGCGCCTGCCGGTGAATACCAGTTCACCGCGCGGGACAGTGCACTTGTGCGCGACACAAAGACCTCTCTAATACCACTTGATACCAAGCCCCATTAAAGAGCCCTGAAACCGGGGCTTGCACCGTTTTGGTAGCATTGACATGGTATTTAAGTGGTATTAATTTCCGGCCATTACCGGGCGACAACACTCCAATAACCGCATCGGAAACTTCACAGATGAACCCCATCCTGACGCTGCGCCCCGACGACAAGCAATCCACGCCGTTGTACCTGCAACTGGCCCGCAACCTTGAGGCGGCGATCCACGCCGGCCAGTGGAAATCCGAGCAGGCCCTGCCGTCGGAACGCGCCCTCAGCGAGCAGTTGAGCATCTCGCGGGTCACCGCCCGCAAAGCCTTGGAAGTGCTGCTTGCCCAGGGCCTAATCCGCCGCAGCCAGGGCTCCGGCACATTTATCACGCCGCGCCTGGAACAACCCTTGTCGCGCTTGTCGGGGTTCAGCGAAATGCTGCGGCTCAAGGGCTTTGTGCCCACCTCCCAGTGGCTGGAGCGCGACATCACCCCGCCGACCCACGAAGAGCTGATCCGCCTGTGCCTGTCGCCTACCGACAAAGTGGCGCGCCTCAAGCGTTTGCGCAAAGCCGATGACACGGTGATGGCGATTGAAATGACCGCCATGCCCGCCTCGGTGTTGCCACACCCGCAAGCCATCGGCAATTCGCTGTACGAATACCTGGAAGGCATCGGCAAGCCCATCGTGCGCGCCCTGCAACATATCCAGGCGATCAACGCCTCGGACGAGTTCGCCAAGCTGGTGGGCATCGCCCCCGGCACCGCCATGCTGCTGATGACCCGCGTGGGCTACACCGCCGACAACACGCCGATTGAAATCACCGACACCTACTGCCGCAACGACTACTACGACTTTGTCGCAGAGCTGCGCCGTCATGATTACTCCGCCGAATTGCGAATCTAGAGAACTGCCCATGTCAGAAGACAATATCCTCACGCCCAGCGGCTGGATGCGCGGCCGCCTGGTGCATGAACACGGCAAGGTGGTCGCCATTGAAGGCACGCCTTGCGACCCGGCTGACAACGACCTGCCCTACCTGCTGCCAGGCTTTATCGACCTGCATGTACACGGCGGTGGCGGTGCCGACATCATGGAAGGGGCGCAAGCCTTTGAGACCATTACCCGCACCCACGTGCGCTTTGGTACCACCTCGCTGCTGGCCACCACCATGACTGCTCCGGTGGATGAAATCTCCCAGGTCCTCAGTGAACTCGGCAACTTCTGCGAACAACGTCCTGCCGGCAGTGCGCGGGTGCTCGGTGTGCACCTAGAAGGCCCCTATATCAACCCGGGCAAACTCGGCGCCCAACCCAACTTCGCCCACACCGCGTTGATGGCCGAAGTCGAAGCCTATTTGCGCCTGGCGCCGATCCGGGTAATCACCATCGCCCCGGAAATTGCCGGCCATGACGGCCTGATCCGCGCCCTCAGCCAACGCGGCGTGCGCATGCAGATCGGCCACACCCTGGGCAGCTATGAAGAAGGCGTCGCCGCCCTCGCCGCCGGCGCCACCAGCTTCACCCATTTGTACAACGCCATGAGCCCGCTGCACCACCGCGAGCCGGGCATCGTCGGCGCCGCGCTGGCCCACGCCCAATACGCCGAGCTGATCCCGGACCTGCTCCACGTACACCCCGGCGCCATGCGCGTGGCCTTGCGTTCGATCCCGTGCCTGTACTGCGTCACTGACTCCACCGCCGCCGCCGGCATGCCCGACGGCGAATACAAGCTGGGCAGCCACACAGTGACCAAATGCCTGGGTGGCGTACGCCTGGCCGACGGCACCCTGGCCGGCAGCACCCTGACCATGGACCAGGCGCTGCGCAACCTGGTGAAAATCGGCCTGCCCATCAGTGAAGCCTCACAGCGCCTGTCGCAATTTCCTGCGGACTACCTGGGCCTGGAAGAACGCGGCCGCCTGCAACCGGGCAGCTATGCCGACTGCGTGCGCCTGGACCGCTCCCTGACACTCACCGACGTAATGGTCGAAGGAGAAACCATTGACTTCAAAAATGCTTGAAGAGGCCCTGGCCTCCTGCGACGCCGTCGCGGCACAACTGCAACGCCTGAACCCGCAGTTGGAAGAAATCGCCGGTCGCCTGCGTCGCCAGCCGCCGCAAGTGGCGATGACCATTGCCCGCGGCAGCTCCGACCACGCCGCCAGCTACTTCGCCTACCTGGCCATGCAGCATGTGGGCATCCCGGTGGCGTCGTTGCCAATGTCGGTGGTGACCCTGTTGCAGGCACCGATGAAAGTCAGCGGCCAGGTGGCGTTTGGGTTCTCCCAGTCGGGGCAGAGCCCGGACCTGGTCAACAGCCTGCGACTGCTGCGCAAGCGCGGCGCCCTGAGCATCTCGCTGGTGAACGCCGAAGACTCGCCGCTGGAAGCCGCCTGTGAATTCCACGTGCCACTGTGCGCCGGGCCGGAACAAAGCGTGGCCGCGACCAAGAGTTTTATCGCCACCCTCAGCGCCAGCGCGCAATTGATCGGCCACTGGAACCAGGAAACCGAGTTGCTCCAGGCCTGCCAGGCGCTGCCCGACGGTTTGCGTGAAGCCGCCCGGCAGGATTGGACCCAAGCCATCGAGGCCCTGCGCGACTGCCAGCAATTGATGGTAATCGGCCGCGGCGCCGGGTTTGCCATCGCCCAGGAAGCTGCGCTCAAGCTCAAGGAAACTTCGGCGATCCAGGCCGAAGCCTTCAGCAGCGCAGAGGTGCGCCACGGGCCGATGGCCTTGATCGACGAAAACTACCCGCTACTGGTGTTCGCCCCACGCGGCGCCGAGCAGCCCGGCCTGTTGAGCCTGGCCGCCGATATGCGCCAACGCGGCGCCCGCGTGCTGCTGGCCGCACCGGACGATATCGCCGAACGCGACCTGACCCTTAGTCGCGCCGAACATCCGAGCCTGGACCCGATCCTGACAATCCAGAGCTTCTACGTGATGGCCGCCGGCCTGGCTGAGGCACGGGGCATGAACCCGGACCAGCCGCGCCACCTGAGCAAAGTCACCCGCACGCACTAAAGCGGCGTTTTCCTGATGAGTACCGTGCCCATGCCCAACAACAATAATCCATTGACCTTAAGCGCCCCCTTGAGTGGGCCGGTGCTGGCCCTGAACAGCGTCCCCGACGAAGTGTTCGCCAGCGGCGCCATGGGCGACGGGATTGCCATCGACCCGTTGAACGATTGCCTGCACGCGCCCTGTGACGGCGTGATCATCCATGTCGCCCGCACCGGTCATGCATTGACCATCCGCGCCGACAACGGTGCCGAAGTGCTGATGCACGTGGGCATCGACACCGTGGAGCTCAATGGCGAAGGCTTTGCCTTGCTGGTGAAGGATGGCGCACGGGTGAGCGAGGGCCAGCCGTTGGTGCAGTTTGACCTGGACCGCATAGCGCGCCAGTGCAAAAGCCTGGTGAGCCTGATCATCCTGACCAACAGTGACCGCTTCGAGCTGCAACCCATCGCGAGCAAGACCGTGAAGCTCGGTGAATCACTGATGCGGATTGCCCTGCGCACATCCGCGCCGGTTCAAACCGCTGTGGATAACTCGGTCGCAGAAGTGAGCGCCACGGTACGCATCACCCATCGTGGCGGCTTGCATGCGCGCCCTGCCGCGCTGATCCGCAAGACTGCCCAGGGCTTCAGCAGCCAATCGCAGCTGCACTTCGGTGATAAGACCGCGGCTTGCGACAGCCTGATCGGCCTGATGGGGTTGGGTATTGGCGAAGGTGACGAGGTACGGGTGACCTGTCGTGGCAAGGATGGCGAGGCGGCGTTACAGGCACTGGTCGCCGCGCTGTCCGTGGCGATCCACGAGGAGCATCACGCGCCGGTCGTTGCCGCGCCACGCCGGGCGAATACCGAAGCCAATGTGCTGCAAGGCGTATGCGCGGCACCCGGTCTGGTATGTGGGCCATTGTTCCGCCTGACGGGCATCGAGCTGCCGCAGGACAGCGGCAATCATAGCGTCGACGAACAACTGCAACGCCTGAATGCCGCCCTTGACCAAGTGCGCGGCGAAATCCGCAACACGCTGGACCAGGCGCGCCAACGCAAGAATGTCGAAGAAGAAGAGATCTTCGCCGCCCACCTCGCCCTGCTGGAAGACCCGGCATTACTCGACGCAGCCACCGCCGCCATCGAACAAGGCAGCGCCGCCACCCATGCCTGGCGTGATGCGATCCAGGCCCAATGCGCCGTACTGCTGGCGTTGGGCAAGCCGCTGTTTGCCGAGCGCGCCAATGACCTGCGAGACCTTCAACAACGGGTGCTGCGTGCGTTGCTGGGTGAAGCCTGGCATTTCGAATTGCCGGCGGGGGCGATTGTCAGCGCCCATGAGCTGACGCCTTCGGACTTGCTGCAACTGAGCGCGCAACAGGCCGCGGGCATCTGCATGGCCGAAGGCGGTGCGACCTCCCATGTGGCGATTTTGGCCCGGGGCAAAGGCCTGCCGTGCCTCGTCGCCCTGGGCAATGAAGTGCTCGACGTACCCCAAGGCCAGCGGGTGGTGCTCGATGCCGCCAACGGCCGTCTGGAACTGGCGCCCAGCGATGCACGTCACGCCGAAGTTCACCAGATTCGCGAAACACAGAAATTACGACGCCAGCAGCAACAGGCCCAAGCCCGGCAACCGGCATGCACCACCGATGGCGTGACGGTTGAAGTCGCGGCGAATGTCGCCTCCAGCGCCGAAGCCCAAGTGGCGTTTGACAACGGCGCCGACGGCGTCGGCCTGCTGCGCACCGAATTCCTCTTCGTCGACCGCCGTACCGCGCCGGATGAGCAGGAACAACGCCAGGCTTATCAGGCCGTGCTGGATGCCATGGGCGACAAGTCGGTGATCATCCGCACCATCGATGTGGGCGGCGACAAGCAGCTCGACTACCTGCCGCTGCCTGTCGAGGCCAACCCGGTGCTGGGCCTGCGCGGTATTCGCATGGCCCAGGTGCGCCCGGAACTGCTCGACCAGCAACTGCGCGCCCTGTTGCAAATCTCGCCACTGGCGCGCTGCCGCATCCTGCTGCCGATGGTCAGCGAGGTGGATGAATTGCTGCAGATTCGCCAGCGCCTGGATGAACTGTGCGTGGAGCTGGAGCTGACGCAGCGCCCCGAGCTGGGCGTGATGATCGAAGTGCCCGCCGCCGCGCTGATGGCCGAGCAGTTGGCCAAACATGCTGACTTCTTGTCCATCGGCACCAATGACCTGTCCCAATACACCCTGGCCATGGACCGCGACCACGCAGGCCTGGCCGCCCGGGTCGACGCCCTGCACCCGGCACTGCTGCGGTTGATTGCCCAGACTTGCACCGGGGCGGCCAAGCATGGTCGCTGGGTCGGCGTGTGCGGTGCCTTGGCATCTGACCCACTGGCCACGCCGGTACTGGTCGGCCTGGGGGTCAGCGAACTGTCGGTAAGCCCGCCGCAGATCGGCGAAATCAAGGACCGCGTCCGCCACCTGGACGCGGCGCAATGCCGGCAACTGAGCCTTGAGCTGCTCGACCTGAGCAGCGCCAAGGCCGTTCGCCAAGCCTGTCAACACCACTGGCCGCTGAGCTGAAAACAACAAGAATAGGGAGACACGCCATGTACCAACACTTTATCGAAGGCCTGCAACGCCTGGGCCGCGCGCTGATGCTGCCGATTGCGATCCTGCCAATCGCCGGCCTCTTGCTGCGCCTGGGCGACACCGACTTGCTCAACATCGCGGTGATGCACGATGCCGGGCAGGCGATCTTCGCCAACCTGGCGCTGATCTTCGCCATCGGCATCGCCGTGGGCTTTGCCCGCGACAACAACGGCACGGCCGGCCTGGCGGGGGCGATTGGCTACCTGGTGATGATCTCCACGCTCAAGGTGATGGACACGTCCATTAACATGGGCATGCTCGCCGGTATCGCCAGTGGCCTGATGGCGGGCGGGCTGTATAACCGCTTCAAGGACATCAAACTGCCGGAGTACCTGGCATTCTTTGGTGGGCGACGCTTTGTGCCGATTGTCACCGGTTTTTCGGCGGTGGGCCTGGGCGTGATCTTCGGCCTGATCTGGCCGCCGATCCAGCACGGCATCAACAGCTTTGGCGTGTTGCTGATGGAAAGCGGCAGCCTGGGTGCGTTCGTGTTTGGCGTGTTCAACCGCCTGCTGATCGTCACCGGGTTGCACCATATCCTCAATAACATGGCGTGGTTCGTGTTCGGCACGTTTACCGACCCGGCAACCGGCGCGGTGGTGACCGGCGACCTGACCCGCTACTTTGCCGGCGACCCGAAAGGCGGCCAGTTCATGACCGGCATGTTCCCGGTGATGCTGTTCGGCCTGCCGGCTGCGTGCCTGGCGATGTACCGCAATGCGTTGCCTGAGCGGCGCAAAGTGATGGGCGGGATCTTCCTGTCCATGGCGCTGACGTCATTCTTGACCGGGGTGACCGAGCCGATTGAATTTGCCTTCATGTTCCTGGCACCGTTCCTGTACCTGATCCACGCCGTGCTGACGGGCCTGTCGATGGCTGTTACCAATATGTTGAATATCCACCTCGGCTTTACCTTCTCCGGTGGGTTTATCGACATGGTGCTGGGTTGGGGCAAGTCCACCAATGGCTGGCTGGTGGTACCGGTGGGCCTGGCCTACTCGGTGATCTACTACACGGTGTTCAGCTACTGCATCCGCCGCTTCAACCTCAAGACACCGGGGCGTGAAGATATCCAGGTGGTGCAGGCTGAAGCGATGAGTGATAACCAGCGTGCCACGGCATATATCCAGGCGCTGGGTGGTGCTGAGAATCTGCTGAGTGTGGGTGCCTGCACCACGCGGCTGCGCTTGGACATGGTGGATCGCAACAAGGCGGTGGATGCTGAACTGAAAGCACTGGGCGCCATGGCTGTAGTGCGCCCGGGTAACGGCGGTAGTTTGCAGGTGGTGGTTGGGCCGATGGCCGATAGCATTGCCGATGAAATTCGCTTGGCGATGCCGGGGTTTGTTGCCACAGCACCTGTAGCAGTTGCACCTGGGGATAAGCCCGTGACGGTGAATGTGCAAGAGGCCGAAAAATGGCTGAATGCTCTGGGTGGCCGAGGGAATGTACGCCAACTAGGAGCGGTGGCGATGACCCGGTTGCGGGTGGAGTTGGGGGATGATTCGGGGTTGTCTGAAGCTCAGCTCACTGCACTCGGTTGCCAAGGTGTGAGTCAGCTTGAGAGCGGTGTTTGGCACTTGTTGATTGGTGACAAGGCCTCTGGGCTGGGTGAGGCGTTGGAGCGGTTGGTCAGTGCCCGTGAGGTCGGCGCCAGGGTTTAGAGAGGTAGTGACTGTTCTGGCCTCATCGGGAGCAAGTCAAATCGTCGCACCGCCCCTCCCACATTTGAAGGTATTCACAATTCAAAATGTGGGAGGGGCGGTGCGACGATTCGACTTGCTCCCGATTGGCCCTCACAGGCGCCTGATCACTTCTGCTCAGGCACCTCAACTAAATCCAGCACCCGATCCACCATCAACTGAATCCCTTCCACCATCCGATGAATACCCAGCACTGCATCACGCTGGGGACCGTCGACATCAAAAGCCAGATGACCCGCCAGTGCCTGCACGGATGCCAGGTCTTGGGAGGCGTTGGCGAGCAGAGTTTCGCTGTTCAGACTGGGTAGTACGGTGAAGATCTGGTCGGACGGTGAATCACCAGCTTGGCGGGACTCGGCTTGAGATGAGATTGAACCAGTTAGCAAGTTGTCGCTGATCATCATTAAACTCCATATGGAATAGGCTCCTAGTGATTTTTCAGGCTTGCAGTCCCGGTCACTGAATTGGCAGCGACGCGAGAAGGTTAGTTGTGCGAGTCCCGACGGACAACCTGAAAGGCTTGCCGGAAATCTCCGAGAACTGAAGACATCGCAGACAGCAAAAACCCGGACTAAGCCGGGTTCTTTGATAGCTATCTATACCTAGGCAGACGCCGCACGCTGTTCGGCTTCATAGTGGCGGGTCTGAAAAGGCATCAAGGTCTGAACCTTCAAACCCAGACCCTCACATAATCCCCAGGACATTGCCAGTTCGTCACGACGACTGCGCAACGCAACAGCGCCTTGGGATTTCACGTATTGCCTTGAGGCTGAGAACAGTTCAAGCGCCTTCAACGCTTCCTTTACCCGACTATCGGTCGCACACGAAAAGCGTGTGAAGCGCTCAAGCAAATAGCCTGCGCGACGAAGCTCTACCTCACTGGAGTGCTCCTGAATGAACGCCCTCACCTCGTCCACAAGATTCGTATCCGAATACCACACAGCTTTCGCTGCACTGACCAACGCAGCATCATCAGCCTGATTCAAGGGGCTTTTGACCAGTGTGTCCAAGGCGGACGAGAGGACCGGACCGTTAAAGGGCTTCGCCATCTGCAGTCTCCAGATAATCGTGCAAGATATTGGTCAGTATGGATCTGGGTGGCTCTTTGTTGCCAACATACATATCAATCGCCTGCAATGCCAGCTGACGGAGCTCAGCGGTCACTATGAAGCCAGCCCTGAGCAACGCCATGATGTCATCTACATCCTGATCAGTGGCTCTGCCCAATTTGGAGATTGCAATGTCGATAGGCGCAGCTACATGAAGATGCAGCGCAGACTCAAGAGGAAACTCTTCCAGAGGAAGACTTCGCTCCCAGTAGTCTTCGTGGAGCGGACCAAAGCTAGTGTTGTATTGGAGGTCATAGTTCAACTCCATGACACGGCCAGACTGCTCATCGAAAAACTGTTCTGGAAACTCTGCAAGCAATGTTCGTAGGCGCAGCGTGTCTTGAGTATTTGCGCAATAAATCTCCGCATCCACGTCCGTGGACACACGGTGGTGGGTATATAAATGAACAGCACAACCACCGAATACAATGACCTGGACCGCACCCGGACTGGCGCCTTCGAGCGTCAATTCCATTTCAATGGCTCTGAACATTGAAATCAGAGCTTGCCCTAGCGCAGAGCTGGTATTGAGGCGAGGAACAACGAAATCTGGAATTTGCATATTGAATTTCAAACCGTACGCAAGATCATTGCTGGACGGGTCTTGAATTCAAGCCCCGATCACTGAGTTATCAGTGACCGATTGAGGCTAGGGAGACAGGTTCCGACGGACAACCTGAAAGGCTTGTCGGAAAGTTCTGAGGCGCTTGCACCGACGCCATCGCAGGCAAGCCAGCTCCCACATGGGATTGATGTACGGTCTGACAACGGGGTCAAATGTGGGAGCTGGCTTGCCTGCGATTGGCACTTACAGCCAACAAAAAACCCGCTGACCAAACTGGCCCAGCGGGTTTCTTGTTTATGCAGCCAGCCGATTAAAAATCCGCCAACTGCCACACCTCATACGCCGGTGTCTCATACGGATGGCTAAGCTTGAGTGCAGCCACAACCGCCACAATCAACTCATCCGCCACCACCAGCTCCACCTTCCATTCCTCAACCACTTCAACCTGACCGACCTGCCCGATAAACGGCTGACTGCCGTCCAACGCGCGGAATTGGCCCTGGCCCAGCACTTGCCAGGCGCAGCTGTCGTAGTCGCCGATGCGCCCACCGCCGGCTGCGAAGACGGCGGTTTTCACCGTCTCTACATGGCTGTCGGGCACGAAGAAGGCGAGCTTGTACACGGCCTTAGTTCACCCACACGCGAGCGTTGCGGAACATGCGCATCCAGGCGCCGTCTTCGTTCCACTCTTCCGGGCGCCACGAGTTCTGCACGGCGCGGAATACACGCTCCGGGTGCGGCATCATGATGGTGACGCGACCGTCGCGGCTGGTGAGGCCGGTAATGCCGCGCGGCGAGCCGTTCGGGTTGGCCGGGTAGCTTTCGGTGACCTTGCCGTGGTTGTCGACGAAACGCAGGGCCACGGTGCCGGACAGGTCGGCTTCAAGCAGCGCTTCTTCGCTGGCGAACTCGGCATGGCCCTCACCGTGGGCGATGGCGATTGGCATACGCGAACCGGCCATGCCTTGCAGGAAGATCGAGTTGGACTCCTGCACCTGCACCATGGCGACACGGGCTTCGAACTGCTCGGAACGGTTGCGCACAAAGTGCGGCCAGAACTCGCTGCCCGGGATCAGTTCGCTGAGGTTGGACATCATCTGGCAACCGTTGCACACACCCAGGGTGAAGCTGTCGTTGCGTTCGAAGAAGCCCTGGAACGCGTCGCGAGCGCGGCTGTTGAACAGCGCCGACTTGGCCCAGCCTTCACCGGCACCCAGCACGTCGCCGTAGGAGAAACCACCGCAGGCCACCAGGCCTTTGAACTCGTTGAGATCAACGCGACCGGCGAGGATATCGCTCATGTGCACGTCAATCGCATTGAAACCGGCGCGATCGAACGCCGCGGCCATTTCCACCTGACCGTTGACGCCCTGCTCACGCAGTACGGCAACCTGTGGGCGAATGCCCTTCTTGATGTAAGGCGCGGCGATGTCCTGGTTGACGTCGAAGCTGAGCATGGTGCTCAGGCCCGGGTTGTCTTCTTCCAGGATCACGTCGAACTCCTGCTCGGCGCAGTCGGCGTTGTCGCGCAGGCGCTGGATCTGGTAGCTGGTCTCGGCCCACTGGCGTTGCAGCAGGCGGCGCTGACCGGTAAAGACCGTGTCGCCGTTGAACGAGATATTGACTTCGCCATTGTTGATCGGCTGGCCAATTACCGCCACGCATTCGGCAAGGCCGGCAGCGCTGAACTGGGCGAGTACATCCGGGGTAGCGTCCTGACGCACCTGAATCACTGCACCCAACTCTTCGTTGAACAGGATGCCGTTGATTTCCGCAGCATCCTCGGCAACGCTGTCGAGCACGATGTTCAGGCCGCAGTGGCCAGCGAAGGCCATCTCGACAACGCTGGTCAGCAAACCACCGTCGGAGCGGTCGTGGTAAGCCAGCAGGTGACCGTCGGCGTTGAGGCCCTGGATCACGGCGAAGAAGGCTTTCAGGTCTTCGGCGTCATCGACGTCCGGCGCCTGTTTGCCCAACTTGCCATGGGTCTGCGCCAGGATCGAAGCGCCCATGCGGTTCTGGCCACGGCCCAGGTCGATCAGGATCAGGTCAGTGGTGCCCTTGTCCATGCGCAGTTGCGGCGTCAGGGTCTGGCGGATGTCGGTGACCGGCGCGAAACCGGTGACGATCAGCGACAGCGGCGAGGTCACGCTCTTGTCGGTGCCATCTTCGTTCCAACGGGTGGCCATGGACATGGAGTCCTTGCCCACCGGAATGGTGATCCCCAGTTCCGGGCACAGCTCCATGCCGACGGCTTTGACGGTGTCGTACAGGCGCGCATCTTCACCGGGGTGGCCGGCAGCGGACATCCAGTTGGCCGACAGTTTGATGTCGGACAGCTTGCCGATACGCGAGGCCGCGATGTTGGTCAGGGTTTCACCAATCGCCATGCGGCCCGACGCCGGAGCGTCCAGCAGGGCCAGCGGCGTGCGCTCGCCCATGGCCATGGCTTCACCGGTGTACACGTCGAAGCTGGTGGCGGTGACGGCAACGTCGGCCACCGGCACCTGCCATGGGCCGACCATTTGGTCACGGGCCACCAGGCCAGTGATGGTGCGGTCGCCAATGGTGATCAAAAAGCTTTTGCTCGCCACGGCCGGGTGGTGCAGCACGCGCTCGATGCTGTCGGCCAGTTCCAGCGTGCTTGGGTCGAAATCATCGCCCAGTTCGTTTTCACGTACCGCCGAACGGTGCATGCGTGGGGCTTTGCCCAGCAGCACTTCCAGCGGCATGTCTACCGGGCTGTTGCCGAAGTGGCTATCGGTAACTGTCAGCTGCGGCTCGGCAGTGGCTTCGCCGACCACGGCAAACGGGCAACGCTCGCGTTCGCAGATGGCCTGGAAACGTGCGAAGTCTTCAGGGCCGACCGCCAGCACGTAGCGTTCCTGGGATTCGTTGCTCCAGATTTCGTGCGGGGCCATGCCCGGCTCGTCGTTTGGAATGTTGCGCAGTTCGAAACGGCCACCACGGTCGCCATCGTTGACCAGTTCCGGGAAGGCGTTGGACAAACCGCCAGCACCGACGTCGTGGATGAAGCTGATCGGGTTCTTGTCACCCAACTGCCAGCAACGGTCGATGACTTCCTGGCAGCGGCGTTCCATTTCCGGGTTTTCGCGCTGTACGGAAGCAAAATCCAGGTCGGCCGAGCTGGTGCCGGTGGCCATGGAGGAAGCTGCGCCGCCGCCCAGGCCGATCAGCATCGCCGGGCCGCCGAGCACGATCAGCTTGGAGCCGACCAGGATCTCGCCTTTCTTGACGTGTTCTTCACGGATGTTGCCCATGCCGCCGGCCAACATGATCGGCTTGTGGTAACCGCGCACTTCATCGCCACGCGGGGTGGTGATGGACTGTTCGAAGGTACGGAAGTAACCGGTCAGCGCCGGACGCCCGAATTCGTTGTTGAACGCGGCGCCGCCCAGGGGGCCTTCGATCATGATGTCCAGCGCGGTGACGATGCGCCCAGGCTTGCCGTACGGCACTTCCCACGGCTGTTCGAAGCCCGGAATCTGCAGGTTGGACACCGTAAAACCGGTGAGGCCCGCCTTGGGCTTGGCGCCACGGCCGGTGGCGCCTTCGTCACGGATTTCGCCGCCAGACCCGGTGGCTGCGCCCGGGAATGGGGCAATCGCGGTCGGGTGGTTGTGGGTTTCAACCTTCATCAGGATGTGCACCGGCTCCTGCACCGCGCCGTACTGGCGGGTTTCCGGGTCCGGGAAGAAGCGACCGGCGACGGAGCCGACGATCACCGAGGCATTGTCCTTATAAGCCGACAAAACGCCTTCGCTGTGCATCACGTAGGTGTTCTTGATCATGCCGAACAGACTTTTTTCCTGGCTCTGACCGTCGATATCCCAACTGGCGTTGAAGATCTTGTGACGGCAGTGCTCGGAGTTGGCCTGGGCGAACATCATCAGTTCGATGTCGTGGGGGTTGCGCTTCAAGCCGGTGAAGGCGTTGACCAGGTAGTCGATCTCGTCTTCGGCCAGGGCCAGGCCCAGCTCGGTGTTGGCCTTCTCGAGGGCGGCGCGGCCGCCGCCGAGCACGTCAATCGCGGTCAGCGGCTTGGGCTCGGCGTGGCTGAACAGGCCGGCAGCCTGCTCCAGCTGGCTGACGATGATCTGGGTCATGCGGTCATGCAGGCTGCTGGCGATCAGCTCGGCTTCGGCATCGCTGAACTGGCCAGCGACGTAAAAGGCGATCCCACGCTCCAAGCGCTGGATTTTATCCAGGCCGCAGTTGCGGGCGATGTCACTGGCCTTGCTCGACCAGGGCGAGATGGTGCCGAACCGCGGCAGAACCAGGAACAAGCGGCCAGTCGGCTCTTGAACGGGAACGCTTGGGCCGTACTTCAGAAGGCGTGCCAGCACTTGCTGTTCGTCGGCGGTCAAGACGCCGGTAACGTCGGCGAAGTGAGCAAATTCAGCGTACAGGCCTGTAACAGCTGGAACCTTCTGGCTCAGTTGCTCAAGGAGTTTGCTGTGGCGAAAGGCAGAAAGGGCAGGAGCGCCGCGCAGGATCAACATCTTCGGGACAGCCTCGGGAAGGGGTGTGCTTTGAGGCCGTGCATTCTAGCGTAAACCTTCGCCAACGGCACCCGAAACGGCACCGGTGGCCGCTGCCGAACGTCAGTTGGCAGGGTTTGCACGGCATCGGCAGGAAATCCGCAGTGTCGGGGGCAGTTATTTTAACCGTCACAATGGCGCTCCAGGCCGCGTTTCTGCGGGCTGCAGCACAGTTTTAACCGCGCTAGCAGACAAGTGCAGCGCTGTCGAGATATGGCGCCACGGGCCGTTTGCGTATACTGCGCAGATGTTCTCCCCAACTGTTTTGCGCCCGCGATGGGTCAAATGGCTCATCGCCACCCTGCTCTTCCTGACGCTCAGTGCCTGTGTTGATAAGCCCAGCACGCTTGAGCGAATCAAGGAGGATGGCGTATTGCGGGTGGTCACCCGGAACAGTCCGGCCACGTATTTCCAGGACCGTAACGGTGAGACCGGGTTCGAATATGAACTGGTCAAGCGTTTTGCCGACGAGCTGGGCGTGAAGCTGGAAATCGAGACCGCCGACAACCTCGATGACCTGTTCGGTCAGTTGGGCAAACCCAACGGCCCGGTTCTGGCCGCCGCCGGCCTGGTCAGCAGCGAGCAGCGCCAGCAGCAGGTGCGTTTTTCCCACCCGTACCTGGAAGTGACCCCGCAGATCATCTATCGCAACGGCCAATCGCGCCCCACCAATGCAGCCGATCTGGCGGGCAAGAAGATCATGGTGCTCAAGGGCAGCACTCACGCCGAACAGCTTGCGGCGCTGAAGAAGCAGAACCCTGCAATCGAATACGAAGAATCCGACGCCGTTGAAGTAGTCGACCTGCTGCGCATGGTTGACGAAGGGCAGATCGACCTGACCCTGGTGGACTCCAACGAAGTCGCCATGAACCAGGTGTACTTTCCCAATGTGCGCGTGGCGTTCGACCTCGGCAATGCCAGCAACCAAAGCTGGGCCGTGGCGGCAGGCGACGACAACAGCCTGCTCAACGAAATCAACAGCTACCTGGACAAGGTCGAGAAGAACGGCACGTTGCAGCGTCTGAAAGACCGCTATTACGGACATGTCGACGTACTCGGCTATGTGGGCGCCTATACCTTTGCCCAGCATCTGCAACAACGCCTGCCCAAGTACGAGAAGCACTTTCGTGCCTATGCCAAGGCAGAAAAAGTCGATTGGCGGCTGCTGGCAGCCATCGGCTACCAGGAATCGCTGTGGCAACCGACGGTCACCTCCAAGACCGGCGTGCGCGGCCTGATGATGCTGACCCAGAACACCGCCCAAGCCATGGGCGTGTCCAACCGCCTGGACCCCAAGCAGAGCATCATGGGTGGCGCCAAGTACCTGGCCAGGATCAAGGATGAGCTGGACGACAAGATCGCCGAGCCCGACCGCACCTGGTTTGCCCTCGCCGCCTATAACGTCGGCACCGGTCATCTGGACGATGCACGTATCCTGGCCAAGAAAGAAGGCCTGAACCCGAACAAGTGGCTGGACGTGAAGAAGATGCTGCCGCGCTTGTCGCAGAAGCAGTGGTACAGCAAGACCCGCTATGGTTATGCGCGTGGCGGCGAGCCGGTGCATTTTGTGGCGAACATCCGGCGTTACTACGACATTCTTACCTGGGTGACCCAGCCGCAGCTGGAAGGCAACCAGGTGGTGGAAGGCAACCTGCATGTACCGGGTGTGGACAAGACCAAGCCGCCGCAAGACAGCCCTCAACTCTGATCACGACAGCCCGCACACCGCAAATCCCTGTGGGAGCCGGGCTTGCCCGCGATGGCGGCCTGACAGTCAAGGTATTCGGCGCCTGACACACTGCTATCGCGGGCAAGCCCGGCTCCCACATTTGATCATCGTAGCCTTATAGGCCGGTGAGCAGATGGACCACGCCGCCCGGCAGTACCATTACTGCGGGTACACCGGCAGCCTTCAACGCCGACTCATCCAACCCACCCACCTCCTTCAATTGCACCCTCACACGCGTCAGCGCCACGCGCTGCTGTGACGTGACGTTCCCCTCCCCACCCAATGCACTCAGCACCTCGGCCGACAACAGGCTCGGTGTCGGCGCGGCAACTGTCTCGGCCACCAGGTCCGGGGTCAGGGCTTTCCAGAACGCCCGCTGCAATTTCTCGAACATGCTCAGTGCTCCACGACAGATGAGGTTTCAACGGTGGCCGCGTGGTACAGGCGCAGGGCCTCACGCACTTGATGGGCTTCTTCCAGGCCCAGCACCTGGCGGGCGATGATCTGGCAGTCGTGCAGGTCCAGCTCACGCACGGTGGCCTTGATGGTCGGGATCAGCGGCACGCTGACCGACAGCTCATCCACGCCGAGCCCGATCAATACCGGCACGGCTACTGTTTCGGAGGCCAGCGCACCACATACCCCCACCCACTTGCCGTGGGCATGGGCCGCTTTGACCGTGATGTCGATCAGGCGCAGTACCGCCGGGTGGAAACTGTCGGCCTGGCTGGCCAGTCGCGGGTGGTCGCGGTCCATGGCGAGGGTGTATTGGGTCAGGTCGTTGGTGCCGATGGAGAAGAAATCCACATGGGGCGCAAACACATCCGCCATCAACGCAGCGCTGGGGACCTCGATCATGATGCCCAGCTTCGGTAACTCGGTCAGCCCAAGCGCCAACGCCTCTTCTTCGAGCATCTTGCGCGCCAGGTGCAGTTCCGACAGCAGGCTGACCATCGGCAACATGATATGCAGTCGCGCCAAGCCCGCACTGGCAAGGATCGAGCGCAGCTGTTCACGCAGCAGTTCGGGGCGCTCCAGGCACAGCCGAATACCGCGCAGGCCAAGGAACGGGTTGGTCTCGCTTTCCATCGGCACATAGGCCAAGGGTTTGTCGCCGCCCACATCCAGGGTGCGCACCACCAGGTTGCGCTCGGTGCCCAAGGCACGGGCGATGGCGCTGTAAGTGCCAGCCTGCTCTTCGGCGCTCGGGGCGCGGTTGCGGTCCAGGTAGAGGAACTCCGAACGCAGCAGGCCCACGCCTTCCCCGCCCAGGGTCAGGGACTGCTCCACTTCCTGCAACGAGGCGACATTGGCGGTGACTTCAACGTGATGCCCATCGCGGGTGACCGCCGCCCGTGAGGCCTGTGCCACCTCACGTTGCAGTCGCAGCTTTTGCTGTTGGCGAACCGCCTGCAATTGTTCGATTTCAGCCAGGTCCGGCTCCAGATGCAGCTCGCCTTTGTCGGCATTGAGCAGTACCCGTTTGCCGTTGGCCAGGTCCAATACCTGGCTCGGCACCCCACAAATGGACGGCAGGCCCAGCGCGCGCGCAAGGATTGCCACATGACTGGTAGCGCCACCGGCGACCGTGACGAAGCCCAGGACTTTACCGGTATCCAGGCCGGCGGTTTGTGAGGGTGTCAGTTGCTCGGCGACCAGGATGGCGCACTCCGGCAGCTCCATGGATCGCTCGGGCACGCCCAGGATCAACTTGAGCACGCGCTGACCAACGTCGGCCAAGTCCGCTGCACGTTCAGCGAGCAGTGCCTTACCCAAGCCCTCGAAGAGTTGGGCGGTCGCCACTGTGGCGCGGTTCCAGGCAAAGGCGGCACTCTTGCCCTCGGCCAGCAGGCTATAGGCTTGTTCAAGCAGGGTTGGATCTTCGAGCAATTCCTGATGGGCGCGGAAAATTTCGGCTTGGGCACTGCCGGCCGCCTTGGCTTGCATGTCTTGCAGCGCCTCGCTTGCCGCCCGTAGGCCGCGCGCCAATGCGGCCCGCTCAAAGGTTTCTCCGGCGCCAGCTTCGGGAATATCGAGCACCGGCTCAGCCACTTGGACGAGCTGGCCGAACGCCGAGCCCGGCGATGCACAGACACCTCGCAACACGGTGGCCGAAGACGCCGGCGCGGCAGGCGTGTTGGTTTTCTCGACCGCTACCGGCAAGGTCTCGCCACAGCCGTCGAGCAACAACGCCACCAGTATCTGGATCGCCGCCTCGGCATCTTCGCCTGCCGCGCTCACCTGCACGCTGTCGCCCTGGCAGGTCTGCAGCGCCATGATCGCCACCAGGGACTTGGCATTCGCACTCTGGGTTTGCTTGTGCAGGTAAATGCTCGAGTTGAACCCTTTCGCAGCCTGGGCAAGCACCGCCGCAGGCCGGGCGTGCAAGCCATGAGCGTTGGGCACGGTCAGTGGCTTGGAAAACAGCGCGTTACCCTCCTCCTCATCCAGCTCGGCCAACACCTGCCCGGGCAATACTCGCAACAGTGGCTGGCCGGCCTCGACCAACGCCCGGTCCGCCACCAACAGCTCAAACGGCTCGCCGCTCACCACCAGCATCAAGGTCAGCAGACTGCGTGCATGGAGCGCCACATGGTCGGCATCGAACTCTATCAGCGGCTGCCCAGCCTCCACCCGCTGGCCTTCCTCGACCAGACGGGTGAAGCCCTGGCCAGCCAGGTTCACGGTGTCCAGACCGATATGCAGCAACACCTGCACGCCGTTGTCGTCGGTGACACTGACCGCATGACCGCTGTCCTGAATGTTGCTGATCACCCCGGCCAACGGCGCGCAGAGCGTCTGCGAGGTCGGGTCGATGCACAGGCCGTCGCCGATCACGCGACCGGAAAATACCGGGTCGGGTACCTGATCCAGCGCCAGCAGGACCCCGGGCAGGGGCGCCAGCAGTATCAGGGGTTTAGATGGGGTCATGACTTCACCTGTTGTTGTGTTTTTTTAAGATCATTGGGAGCTACCGAATTACTTCCACCAGTACTCGACTTGTACACCCATGTTCGAGCCATGCCGCGCAGTGCCATAGGCACCGGTATCGGATAACGCCGAACCCGCCGCCAGCTCATTGGCCGCACGCTTGGCCGCCTGGTTCCAGGACGCATAGGTGTAATACAACCGCACTTCCGGCCGAGCCCAGAATTCAGGACCTTTGGGCGACCAGGTCGGAGCGAACGTGAATTTGCTCAACTTGCGCGTGCCCCCCGTGGCGTCAACCTGATCGTGACCCAGCTCAGCGACCAGTTTGAATTGCTCGCTGATGGCATACGCCGGGCGCACGCCGAGGGAGATCCAATTCTGGTCCTGGCGCCCTGGGCGCACGTCTTTCTGGTACACCGCTTCAACTTGCCCGCCGAAACGCGGGGTCACCTGCCAGTCGAAGAACTCCACTACCCGGTAGCTTTTGCTGCTCCTGTCCAACGCGGTATTGCCGGTATAGCCCAGGCCGGTGCCTGGGCCTTCACCGTACTGGAGGGCAAACTTGTTCTTGCCCCCCAGGAATGCAGCTTGTACATGCTGCGCGGTCAGCGCCCATCCGCTGTTGGCGTCACGCCCGCCAGCCTTGGCGATGTAGCTCAAGCCAAGCTCCAGCTCGCCGCCAGGGTTGGTATTGAAACCTGCAACGTTGAAATCGTGACGGGTGGCGTATTCCTTCTGGTACAGGTTGTCCTTGCGTGACAGCGCGTAGCTGTATTTCAAGCCGCCGATCAGCACGTCCTCGATTCCCCCTCCGGTGGCGCTCTGGTTCCAGTAGTAGAAGTCGGAGATATGGATGTCGTTACGCTTGTAGTAACGCCGCCCGGCCCACAGCGAACCGCCATTGAGGCTGGGCAGGTTGGACCATTGCGCGTACATCTGCGGCATACGCGCCGAACCATTGTTTTCGCCCTGGAATTTCAGGGCGCGGTCGTACTGGTTGTAGAGGGAAGCCATGGCATCGACGCTGAACACCGACCCGTCATCGAGGGTCAGCAGGTCCTGGCGCAATTCCAGTTCAGCGTACTGCTCGCATTCGTTGCCCAAGCGGTACTTGGTTTGCGCCCCTGGCAGTTGGAAGCATTGCTGCTTGCCACTGCCCGTCGATGTGCCTGCGCCGCTGCGCAGGTAACCGGCGAATTCCAGAGCCTGGGCGCCAAACGGCGCAGCGAGGCAAGAGGCGATAAGACCCAGCTTTATTTTTGTTTTCATGAAGCGCTCCTTTTATTTTTATTGTTTTTTCTTACTGTCTTGCGTGATGCGATTGCCCGTAGGGCGGCTCAGCCCTTGAGGTGCAGCACAAACGATTCGTAAGGGCGCAACACCACCGTGCTCGTACGCACCGGGCAGTCGGGGTAGTTGCTGATCAGCAGACGTTGTTCGCACGCCGCGTTGATCACCTGATCGGGCAGTTGGATTTCGCACGGCGTGCCGTAGAAGTTGTTGAGCACCAGCAGGCGCTCGCCCTGGCCTTCACGCAGGTAGGCCCAAACCTTGGAATGGTCTTGCAGCAGCGGGCGATAAACGCCTTGCTGGATCAGAGGTTCGCGGCGCCGCAGGGCGATCAATGCTCGGTAGTGATGCAGCACCGAGTCCGGGTCATCCAGCTGACCTTCGACATTGATGCGCGCGGCGTTGTCCGGGATGCCAATCCAGGGCTCGCCACGACTGAAACCGGCATTGGCCTGGTTGTTCCACTGCATCGGCGTACGCCCGTTGTCGCGGGACTTCTGCATGATCGCCGCCATGCTCGATGCTTCGGACTCTCCCGCATCGCGCTTGAGTCGGAAGATATTCAGGGTTTCTACATCGCGGTATTGTTCGATCCTGTCAAAGCCCGGGTTGGTCATCCCCAGTTCTTCGCCCTGGTACACGTAGGGTGTGCCCTGGAGGAAGTGCAGCGCGGTGGCAAGCATCTTGGCCGAGACCACACGATGTTCGCCGTCATCACCAAATCGCGAAACCACCCGCGGCTGGTCGTGGTTACACCAGAACAGCGCGTTCCAACCGCCACCGGCCTGCATGCCTGTCTGCCAATCAGAGAGAATCTGCTTGAGTTGCAGGAAATCGAAATCGGCCTTTACCCACTTTTGCAGGTTGGGGTAATCGACTTTCAGGTGATGGAAGTTGAAGGTCATCGACAGCTCTTTCGAGGCCGGATTCGAGTAGCGAATGCAGTGTTCCAGGCGGGTGGACGACATCTCGCCCACGTTGATCAGGTCATGGCCGTCGAAGACTTCGCGGTGCATTTGCTGCAGGTACTCGTGCACATGCGGGCCGTCGGTGTAGAAGCGGCGGCCGTCGCTGGTGTCTTCGGGGAAATCGGCGGGCTTGGAGATCAGGTTGATCACGTCCAGGCGGAACCCACCCACGCCTTTGTCACGCCAGAAGCGCATCATCTTGAACACTTCGGCGCGCACCTTGGGGTTGTCCCAATTGAGGTCGGCCTGGGTGTGGTCGAACAGGTGCAGGTAGTACTGGCCAGTCTGCGCTTCGTATTCCCAGGCCGAGCCGCCGAACTTGGACTCCCAGTTGTTCGGCTGGTCGCGCCAGATGTAGAAGTCGCGGTAAGGGTTGTCGAGGCTGCTGCGTGCCTGCTGGAACCACTCGTGCTCGATGGAGGTGTGGTTGACCACGATATCGAGCATCAGCCTGATGCCGCGCTTGGCCGCTTCGCTGATCAGCAGGTCACAGTCGGCCATGGTCCCGTAGCTGGGGTCGATGGCGTAGTAGTCGCTGATGTCGTAGCCGTTGTCGCGCTGGGGCGAGCGCAAAAACGGGGTGACCCACAGGCAATCCACGCCCAGCCAGTGCAAGTAGTCGAGCTTGTCGACGATGCCCAGCAGGTCACCGGTAGCGTTACCCGCGTGGCTGTGGAAGCTTTTGGGGTAGATCTGGTAGATCACCGAGTGTTGCCAGGTTTGCATGGTGGGTTCCTTCAGTAGAGTTGGGTGCTGGCCCGTCTGGCCTCATCGCAGGCAAGCCAGCTCCCACAGTTGAAATGCGTTCAACCTGTGGGAGCTGGCTGGCCCCCGATGGCGATTGATCAGGCGACCCGGTAACCAGGCCGAATGATCTTCATGCTCAACAGGCAAGTCAGCGCAAACGGCACGACCATCGCCACGATCATGCCGATCACAAACATCGGAATCGCACTCGGCACGATCGAGATAAACCCGGGCAAGCCACCGACGCCGATGGCCGAAGCCGTCACCTTGTTCAGCGACAGGAAAATACTGCCCAGCGCCGAGCCCAGCAGAGCGGCGTAGAACGGGAACTTGAAGCGCAGGTTCACCCCGAACATCGCCGGCTCGGTGATACCGAAATAAGCCGAAATTGCCGAGGTGGACGCCATGCTTTTGTCCCGCGCATTGCGGGTCATGTAGAACACGCCCAATGCGGCGCTGCCTTGGGCCAGGTTGGACATGACGATCATTGGCCAGATAAAGGTGCCGCCCTGGGTCGAAATAAGCTGCAGGTCGACGGCCAGGAACATGTGGTGCATACCGGTGATCACCAATGGCGCATACAGCAGGCCGAAAATCGCCCCGCCAATCATGGGTGCAATCTCAAACAGGGTGACCAGGCCTTCGGTAATCAGGATGCCGAGGTGGCGGGTGACCGGGCCGATGATCGCCAGGGCCAGCACGCCGGTAACAACGATGGTGGTGATCGGCACGACCAGCAATTGAATGGCATTCGGTACCCGCGCCCTTAGCCACTTCTCGATCACGCTCATGACGAAGGCGGCCATCAGGATCGGCAGGATCTGCCCCTGGTAACCCACCTTCTCGATCTGGAACCAGCCGAAGATATCGAAGTACGGCAGGCTCTGGCCGTCGAGGCCGGCGACCGCCTTGCCGTAGTTCCAGGCGTTGAGCAGGTCGGGGTGCACCAGCATCAGGCCCAGCACAATGCCGAGGATTTCACTGCCGCCAAAACGCTTGGCTGCCGACCAGCCCACCAACGCCGGAAGGAACACAAACGAGGTGTTGGCCATCAGGTTGATCAGGCTCCACAGGCCATCCAGGTTCGGGTAGGCCTCCAGTAGCGTCTTGCCTTCGATGAACATGCCCTTGGCGCCCATCAGGTTGTTCACGCCCATCAACAGGCCGGCGATGATCAGCGCGGGCAGGATCGGCATGAACACATCGGAAAACACCCGCACCAGACGCTGCATGGGGTTGGTCTTGTCGCCGCCGGCTTTCTTCACGTCGGCAATGGTTGAGGCGGCCAGGCCGGTCAGCTCGCGCAGGGCGGCATAGACCTTCTCCACTTCGCCGGGGCCGATCACCACCTGGAACAGGCCGCCGGTAAAGAACGAGCCCTTGACCAGATCGACCTGGTTCAACGCATTGCCGTTGACCAGGCTTGGGTCCTTGAGCGCCAGGCGCAGGCGGGTCACGCAATGGGCAGCTTGCTCAAGGTTATCGCGGCCCCCGAGGTGCTCGAGAATCTCGCGGGCAGTAGACGAATAGTCGTGGCTCATGCTCGTTTTCCACTGTGATTGTTTTTATGGGTGGCAGTCATTGGCAGCACGCCGAGGAAGGAAAAGTACTCGTCTGTACGAGTTAAATCAACAACTCGTCTGTACGAGTTACACTTTTGTTTATATGTGGGAGCTTGCTGTCAGATTTTTCCCTCGCCTGCACGGCTATCCAATGGACAAACCCCACCTCTGCCACTAAGGTTCCTGCCTTGAATGCAAGCCAGGCACAGAGCCATCTCATGAGCAAATACAACCAGATCTATACGGATCTGCTTGCCAGCATCACCACCGAACGCCTGCAACGCGGTACGCGCCTGCCCTCCGAAACCGAACTGATGGACGCCTACCAGGCCAGCCGTGGCACCGTGCGACGCGCCATCGAGCAGTTGCAGGAGCGTGGCTTTGCGCAAAAAATCCATGGCAAGGGCACCTTTGTGTTGTCGCCCAACCCGATCGAGTTCCAGTTGGGCGGCATCGTCAGCTTCCACGAGACCCACGCCGACCTGGGCGATGACGTACGCACTGACGTCGTCGAGTTCACCCAGATCCCGCTGGAAGGTTCGTTGCTGCAACACATCGAAGCCGAGCCCGGCACGCTGATCACCCGCGTCAAACGCGTACGACGCATCGGTGGCAAGCGCGTGATCCTGGACATCAACCACTTCGTTGCCGACCTGATCCCCGGCCTGGACCGCTCGATTGCCGAGCAGTCGATCTACGCGTTTATCGAGCAAACGCTGGAGCTGCAGATCAGCTATGCACAGCGCACCATCGAAGCCCTGCCGCGCAGCAAGGACGACCAGGCGCACCTGGATCTCGATGGGCAGAGCCATGTGATCGTGGTGAGTAACCAGACGTTTTTGCAGGATGGAAGGCAGTTCGAGTACACCGAGTCGCGGCATACGTTGGATAAGTTTTACTTTTCGGATATTGCGCGGCGGTGAAATCTACACAGGCTTGGGTCTGACGGTTTGAAAAGCGCCCGCGCCACTCAATAGCAGCTCCCCATGCACCGGGCTCAACGGGCGACACAGAAAGCAAAACCCCGGCACGTGGCCGGGGTTTTGTCATTCAGCACTCACCTGCTATTGCAGGATCATTCCCACTCAATCGTCGCCGGCGGCTTGCTCGACACGTCATACGTCACGCGCGAAATGCCTTCGATTTCATTGATGATCCGCCCGCTGACAGTTTCCAGCAGTTCGTACGGCAGGTGTGCCCAACGCGCGGTCATGAAGTCGATCGTCTCTACGGCACGCAGCGCAACAACCCATGCGTAACGACGGCCATCGCCAACAACACCCACCGATTTCACCGGCTGGAACACCACGAACGCCTGGCTGACCTTGTGGTACCAGTCGGCCTTGCGCAGTTCTTCAATGAAGATGTGGTCGGCGCGACGCAGCAGGTCGGCGTATTCCTTTTTCACTTCACCGAGGATACGCACGCCCAGGCCCGGGCCTGGGAATGGGTGGCGGTAGACCATGTCGTACGGCAGGCCCAGTTCCAGGCCCAGACGACGGACTTCGTCCTTGAACAGTTCGCGCAGCGGTTCTACCAGCTTGAGGTTCATTTCCTCAGGCAGGCCACCCACGTTGTGGTGGGACTTGATCACGTGAGCCTTGCCGCTCTTGGCGCCGGCCGACTCGATCACGTCTGGGTAGATGGTGCCCTGGGCGAGGTACTTGATGTTGTCCAGTTTGTTGGACTGGGCATCGAAGACGTCGATGAAGGTACGACCGATGATCTTGCGCTTCTTCTCCGGGTCGGACTCGCCGGCCAGGTTGTTGAGGAACTGCTCCTCGGCGTTGGCGCGGATCACCTTGACGCCCATGTTCTCGGCGAACATGGCCATCACTTGCTCGCCTTCGTGCAGGCGCAGCAGGCCGTTGTCGACAAATACGCAGGTCAGCTGGTCGCCGATGGCCTTGTGCAGCAAGGCAGCAACTACCGAGGAGTCCACGCCGCCGGACAGGCCGAGCAACACGTTGTCGGTACCGACCTGGGCGCGCACCTGGGCGATGGCGTCTTCAGCGATTTTCGACGGGGTCCACAGGGCTTCACACTCGCATATGTCGAGGATGAAGCGCGACAGGATGCGCCCGCCTTGCTTGGTGTGGGTCACTTCCGGGTGGAACTGCACGCCGTAGTAACGACGCTCGTCGCTGAACATGCCGGCGATCGGGCAGCTTGGGGTGCTGGCCAGGATGTGGAAGTCTTCCGGCATCTTGGTGACCTTGTCACCGTGGCTCATCCAGACGTCGAGGCCGAACAGGCCGTCCGCGTCGATGTGGTCTTCGATGCCGTCCAGCAGGCGGCTCTTGCCGACCACGTCCACACGGGCATAACCGAATTCACGCAGCTCGGAGCCTTCCACCTTGCCGCCCAGTTGCTCGGCCATGGTTTGCATGCCGTAGCAGATACCGAACACCGGTACGCCCAGGTCGAATACCGCTTGCGGGCAACGCGGGCTGTTGGCTTCGTGCACGGACTCGGGGCCACCGGCGAGGATGACGCCTTTAGGGGCGAATTCGCGGATCGCTGCGTCGTCCATGTCGAACGGGTGCAGTTCGCAGTACACGCCGATTTCACGCACGCGGCGGGCGATCAGCTGGGTGTACTGGGAACCGAAATCGAGGATCAGGATGCGATGGGCGTGAATGTCGAGGGCCATGAAGTCAGTCTCGTCTAATGAATCAGAAACAACTCGGGGCTGAAAGAACAGCCCCGGTTACTTAACATTTTGCTGGAAGGCTCAACCTACACGGTAGTTTGGCGCTTCCTTGGTGATCTGCACGTCGTGGACATGGGATTCAGCCATGCCTGCGCCGGTGATCCGCACAAACTCAGGCTTGGTGCGCATTTCTTCGATGTCGGCGCTGCCGGTGTAGCCCATCGAGGAACGCAGGCCGCCCATCAGTTGATGGATGATCGCGCTCAGGGTGCCTTTGTACGGCACACGGCCTTCGATACCTTCCGGTACGAGCTTCTCGGCGCCTGCCGAGGAGTCCTGGAAGTAACGATCGGAAGAACCTTGCGCCTGGGACATGGCGCCCAGCGAACCCATGCCACGGTAAGCCTTGTACGAACGGCCCTGGAACAGTTCAATCTCGCCAGGCGCTTCTTCGGTACCGGCGAACATCGAGCCCATCATCACGCAGGAAGCACCGGCGACGATGGCCTTGGACAGGTCACCGGAGAAACGGATGCCGCCGTCGGCGATCAACGGTACGCCAGTGCCTTCAAGGGCAGCAGCGACGTTGGCGATAGCGCTGATCTGCGGCACGCCCACACCGGCGACGATACGCGTGGTGCAGATCGAGCCAGGGCCGATACCGACCTTGACGGCGTCAGCGCCAGCTTCGGCCAGAGCCTTGGCGGCAGCGCCGGTGGCGATGTTGCCGCCGATCACTTGCACGTCAGGGAAGTTCTGCTTGACCCAGCGCACGCGGTCGATCACGCCTTTGGAGTGGCCGTGGGCGGTGTCGACCACCACCACGTCAACACCGGCAGCAACCAGCGCCGAAACGCGGTCGCCCGTGTCTTTACCGGTGCCGACTGCCGCGCCAACACGCAGACGACCCTGGTCATCCTTGCTGGCCAGCGGGTAAGCCTTGGCTTTTTCGATGTCGTTGACGGTCATCATGCCCTTGAGGGCGAATTTGTCATCGACGATCAGCACGCGCTCGATGCGGTGCTTGTGCAGCAGTTCGCGCACATCGTTCTTGTCGGCGCCTTCCTTGACAGTAACGAGGCGCTCTTTAGGCGTCATCACTTCACGGACGGTGACTTCAAGGCGGTTCTCGAAACGCACGTCACGGGAAGTGACGATGCCGACCAGGTCGCCATCATGCAGCACCGGGACGCCGGAGATGTTGTGCATGCGAGTGAGTTCGAACAGGTCACGCACGGTGGTGTCGGCTTCGATGGTGATTGGATCTTTCACCACACCGGCTTCGTAACGCTTGACCTTGCGCACTTCGGCAGCTTGCTGCTCGATGGTCATGTTCTTGTGGATGATGCCGATGCCGCCTTCCTGAGCCATGGCAATGGCCAGACGGGCTTCGGTGACGGTGTCCATGGCAGCGGAAACCAGTGGAATATTCAGCTCGATGCCACGGGTTAGGCGGGTCTTGAGACTGACTTCGTTAGGAAGCACCTCGGAATAACCGGGCACTAGGAGAATGTCGTCGAATGTCAGAGCTTCTTGGCTGATACGCAGCATCGCGGGGGCTCCCGAGCGGGAAAATGGAAGCGCGCCATTATATACATGCACCCTGCCCGGCTCAATGTAAAACTCTGACAAACTTGGTAATACTGATAGAAGGATTAAAGCTCGACTTTGACCCAGCTCATTTTCTGGTCCAACCAATCGGCAAATTCGTCGATAAAGCTCTGCTTGAACCCCGCCTCCGCCCAGTTGTTGAAGATGAACCCCAGGTTGGAAAACCCGCACTCCTGCAGGAACAGAAAGCCGTTGATGTCATCTTCATGCCCACACAGCGGGCAGGTGAAGTTGTCGGTGTGACCAGGCATCCAGTCTTCCAGGCTTTCGAACAGCGCCTCGCCAACTTCCTTCAGGCATTCCGGGCAGCCGGCTTCTTCAAGGAACCCCTTGGCCGGCGTGTAGATGCAACGCTTGTAGATGATTTCCAGGCCATTGACCGGCTCGTTGAACGGCAGCGCTTCAGGGTGCAGCACCACGGCGCGGGCGCCATCGGCCAGGGCGTAGCCCATGCGGTTGCCGGTGCGCCCGCAGGTAGTGAGTTCTTCCTTGATGATGTTCTTGCGCACCAGCCAACGCACGATCGCCCGCGCGCGAGGTTCGTGGACGGGCAAGGTGGAGATTTTCGGTACAAGGATGCTTTGGGAGTTCATGGGAGTCCTGCGGTGTGGCTATTGGCGCCATCGCGGGCAAGCCCGGCTCCCACAGTTGATCGCATTCCAATGTGGGAGCCGGGCTTGCCCGCGATGACGCCCGGGAGGACGGCAGCTTAATCCCTGAAAAAATCAGGTCAAGTACTCACATACCGCCCGATCAACGCAATACCACTGGCCAATACCAACCAGGTCACCAACCGCACGAACGCCTCACGGGACAGCCGCATCGTCAGCCTGCGTCCACACCACAGCCCCAGGGCCATCGCCGGCAACAGGCAAACCGCCAACATCAATAACGGCAAATCTGCATACACGCCGGCAATCAGGAACAGACTCAAACGCACGACCGTGCTGCAACTGATCAGCGCGCTTTGCGTAGCCCGCGCCGCGTCCTTGGGCAAACGGCTGTTCAGGTAAATCGCATATAAAAAGCCGCCACTGCCGAATAGCGCACCAAACAGCCCCCCAACAGTGCCCATTGGAATCGACCAGCCCGCTGCCAGCTCAGTCGGCCGTGCCTTCACCGCCAGGCTGTAAATCGCGTAGGCGCTGATAAACAGGCCCATCAACAGCAGCAACAGGTCCGAATGCAGGTTGAGCAAAAACACCACGCCCAGGCTGCAGCCGACGGCCATGCAGGGCAGCAACCGCAACAGTTCTGGTTTGTTCACATCGCGCCGCGTTTGCAGCAGGCCGCCAAACGCCGCGACAAAGTCGAGAAGCACCAGCAACGGGATGATCTTCGACAGCGGCATAAACACAATCAGGATCGGCCCGGCGACCAAGGCCGTCCCGAACCCGGCAATGCCAAACACCACATAGGCCAGCACCACACCCAGGCCGATCACCAGCCAATCCACAGCCCCGAACGACCACTGACTCATCAACTCAACCAGGCTCATGGGTTATTCCTTGTTGGACATGGCCTTCACTTTAGCCATTGTCGACTGTTGCGACTAATATCTTCAAAGCTAGCCACTCATCTCAAAAAGGCATGACTCGTGATCTCCACGCGACAACTGCGTTACTTCGTCGAAATCGCCGAGAGCGGCAGCTTCAGTGCCGCGGCCGAACGCCTGTTTGTGGCGCAGTCGGCCTTGAGCCGGCAGATCAAGGAACTGGAAAATCAACTGCAAACCCCATTGTTCGAACGCACCGCACGCCAACCGCGGCTCACAGCGGCCGGTGAAGCGTTCTACCCACGGGCGCGCAATTTGCTGAGTGAGTTGCTCAAGGCCAGCGAAGTGGCGACCCTAGTAGGCAATGGCCAGCTTGGCACGCTGCGCCTGAGTCACTCGAGCACAGTGCCGATGAGCGGCGCGTTATTGCACGGCATCAGCACCTGGCTAGAGCGCTGCCCTGGAGTATCGGTGGATATCGCCAAGCTCTCCTCCGAAGCCCAGTTGGAGGACATCGCCGAGGGTCGCCTGGACGTTGGCCTGCTGCGCTTGCCCGTACTACGCCAGCGCGACGGAGTGCGTGTGCTGCCGTTGTACACGGAGCCGTTGGTGCTGGCGGTGCCGCCGAATCATCCGTTGGCACGCAGCGACGCGCCGGTGGAGTTGGCGCAGCTAAGGGACCAGGCGTTTATCTCGATCCCCCATCCCCAACGCGGCGGGCTGAGTTATCTGTCGGCCGAATTGTGCATGCGTGCAGGATTTTTCCCCAGGGCCGCGCGGGTGATGTCGCGCAAGACCACGCAGTTGCAATTGATCCAGGCCGGTTTCGGCATTGCCTTGTTACCAGAATCCATGCAGGACATCGCCCCCGCCAACCTGCACTTTTTACCCCTGGCCGACCCGGACTGCCACAGCACCGTGGCGCTGGCCTGCGCGCAAGTGCCGAACCCGCTGGTGGAGCAGTTCTGTCAAACCCTGCACGAATGCCTATAAACTGCCGCCATGATTAAAGATCCTTTTGCCCGACTGGGCCTGGACCGCGAAGTCCTGACAGTCAGCCAGCTCAACGGCCGCGCGCGGGTGTTGCTGGAAGACGTGTTCACCAATATCTGGGTGGAAGGCGAGATCTCCAACCTCGCCCGCCCGGCTTCCGGCCATGTGTATTTCACCCTCAAGGACAGCGGGGCCCAGGTGCGTTGCGCGCTGTTTCGCAACAACGCTGCACGCGTACGCCAGGCGTTGAAGGACGGCCTGGCGGTCAAAGTGCGTGGCAAGGTCTCGTTGTTCGAGGGGCGTGGCGACTATCAACTGATCCTCGACACCGTGGAACCTGCCGGCGATGGCGCGCTGCGCCTGGCCTTCGATGCCTTGAAGGAAAAGCTCAGCGCCGAAGGCCTGTTCAGCGCCGAGCGCAAGGTGCCGCTGCCCGCGCACCCGCGGCGTATCGGCATCATCAGTTCGCCGACCGGCGCGGTGATTCGCGACATCATCAGTGTGTTCCGCCGCCGGGCGCCGAACATTGAACTGACACTGATCCCGACTGCTGTGCAGGGCCGCGAGGCGATCCCGCAGATCGTGCGGGCGCTTAAACTCGCCGATGCCCGCGGCTTCGACGCGCTGATCCTGGCCCGTGGCGGCGGCTCACTGGAAGATCTCTGGTGCTTCAACGAAGAAGCCGTGGCCCGCGCAGTGGACGCCTGCGTCACGCCCATCGTCAGCGCCGTCGGCCATGAAACCGATGTGTCGATCAGCGACTTCGTGGCGGACGTGCGCGCTCCGACGCCCTCCGCCGCCGCCGAGCTGCTGGCACCGGACGCCAGCCATCTGGTGCGCCAGGTAGACAACCTGCATCGGCGCCTGGTGATGCTGATGCGTAACCGCCTGAGCCACAGCCGCCTGCGCCTGGAAGGTATGGCCCGGCGCCTGCGTCACCCGGGCGAGCGCTTGCGCCAGCAGGCACAACGCCTGGATGACCTGGACATGCGTATGCGCCGCGCCTTCGAGCGCAGCCTCAATACTCGTCGCGAGCGCTTGATTCGCCTGGAAACCCGCCTCGCCGGCCAGCATCCGGGCCGCCAATTGGCGCTGCTGCGCCAGCGCCTGGACAGCCTCGCCGAACGCCTGCCCCGAGCCATGCGCGAAGGTCTCAAGGCCCGACGCCTGCAACTGCAAAGCCAGGTGCAGACGTTGCAGGTAGTCAGCCCGCTGGCGACCCTGGGCCGTGGCTACAGCATCCTGCTGGATGAACGCGGCCAGGCGATTCGCAATGCCGCACAAACCCACACCGGCCAGCGTCTGACCGCGCGCCTGGGTGAAGGTCAACTGCAAGTGCGGGTGGAAGACAATCACCTGACCCCCGTCACCCTTTCGCTACTGGATTGATTGATGCCACGTCTACTGAGTTTGTTGCTGCTGTGCCTGTCCATGAATACCTATGCGGACAGCTATATCACCCGCACCTTGAACAAACCGGTGCCCGGTGGTGTGGCCGTGGTCGAACTGGGACCGGCCGCCACGGCGCCCAAAGCCACTTACCAAGGCAAACCGGTGCTGGTGGTCAAAGAACAGGACAACTGGCTAGCCATCGTCGGTATCCCGTTGACGGTCAGGCCTGGAAACGAGCGCATCAGCAGCGGCGGGCGCAACTTGCCGTTTATCGTCGGTTACAAGAAGTACCCGGAACAGCGCATCACGCTGAAGAATAAAAGCCAGGTCAACCCTGACCCGGCCCAGCTCAAGCGCATCGAAGGCGAGTTGGCGGTACAGCTCAAGGCTTACCGCAGTTTCAGCCCCACCCTGCCGAGCAACCTGGTGCTGGACAAACCGGTGAACGGCCCGTTGTCGAGCAAGTTCGGGGTGCGGCGCTTCTTCAACGGTGAAGAGCGCAACCCGCATTCGGGCCTCGACTTCGCCGTGCCAGCCGGTACGCCGATCAAGACGCCCGCGAACGGCAAGGTGATTCTGGTTGGCAATTACTTCTTCAATGGCAACACGGTGTTCGTCGACCATGGCCAGGGCTTTATCAGCATGTTCTGCCATATGTCGAAGATCGACGTGAAGGTGGGCCAGCAACTGGTGCGCGGCGCAGTAGTGGGCAAGGTCGGCTCGACCGGACGGGCGACCGGGCCGCATATGCATTGGAATATCAGCCTGAACGATGCGCGTGTCGATCCGGCGATCTTTATCGGCGCTTTTCAGCCCTGAGCGCTGCCCAATGCCCTGGCCCCGGACATATCGCTACATTTGCAGCCGGAACCAACACACCGCTCCCCTTCACTTAACTGGCGACTTACAAGGACCGTAACGACAACATTTCGATTATGTGATGAGGTTGTTTCTATGTTTGCGCCAGCCAGCTCTACAGTCCAACGCGCTTTGGATCAACATCAATCCTTTGCCCCACCCGCCGAAACGCCCCCCCCGCAAAAAAAAAGCCAGACCGGCCCCCACGCAACGCCTTCGACGTACGCACCAGACGATCTGCCTTTACCCGACTCACCAAGTACGCCAACTGCCACAGTCCCCCCTTCACGCAATATCAGCCTCATAGAGCAACACAACGAAGCTACCCGTTCGATACAGCAGCTCTACAAAGAGCAACCGAACTTCAAGACCTTCCTGCAGCAACAACTGACCACACTGTTTCCCGACCAACCCCACCTCAATACCGCAGACCTCACCGTCAAGCATTGGCGCAAGCAAAACGACGGCAGTATAAAAACGCTGTCCGTAGACCCCCTTCTCGATGCACTAAATAAAGAAATCCAGGAACAGTTGCGTAATCCTGGGAAAAAAGCAGGTGAAGGCAACAACGTACACGCGGGCTTTTTCACGCAAGGCAGCGCCGGGGTGCCGCCCACCCAGGTCAACTCAGCACACTCATTGCACACGATTGCCCAGCGCATCATCCAATACGCGAAAGCGCAGCAGAAATTCTGGACCACACCCCGCCAAAGCTCGCAAAACCCGCAGGTACGAACCACGCCACAGAATGAGCTATTGGCCTTGCACAAACAGCAACTGGCAACCCTGGCCGCAGCGCGCGCGAACGATGGCACCTTGAGCCCGGCAAGCAAGCAACTGATCGACACAGCGCTGCAATACCCCACCTTGGCCGAACGGGAAAATGCCTTTGCTGACGGCGCCCGCCCTGGGGTGTACCCACTCACCGTGGATGACGGTAGTGAACGTGGGGCACTGTTGGCGGGTACCTTCCTCATAACCCAGACCGACGGTTCCTTCGCGACTGAGCCCACATGGCCTGACGGTCGCTCCTTGTGGCTCGACGACAGCCATGGTCCGGTGGTTCTGTATACCCCCGGCGAAGGGTTCGAGGAATTCGCCACGCCCGCTCAAGCCCGCGCGGCATTGGCCAAGCGCCTTGATCAAGGTGGGGTGGACGCCGAACTGTTGCTGCAAACGCTGCCGCTGGCGCTGCAAAACCGAGCAGAGCAGCCTTCGGGAGATGACCTGACACTGCGCGTTGAGCCTTTGACCGCAGATGTTCTGGCAGAGGGCATTCCGTGGATGCTCAAGCGCCAGCAAGAAGAAATCAATAAGCGGCTCTCCGAGACACTGACGGCCGCTACGCCAGGTAACCCACTGACCGATCCGGCGTCAACCCAAGCCATTGATGACGCCGCCGACTGGTCGTACCAGCTTGATAGCGGCAATGCACTCTTGGCCTACCACGCCAAGCTGATTGAAAAACAACAACCAGAGTGGCTGAAAAACCTGACCCCGGCTCAAGAAACCATCTTTCTGAACCTGGAACAGTCGGAGAAAAAAAGCACTGACGCGTTACTACCAAGGCTTCAAAAAATCCCCTCCCTGTCAGACTTCTCCCGCGACAGGATGAACGAGGCGATCAAGAAGCTGTATCCGACTGCGCAGATTGATGCCGATCAATTAAAGGTGCAGATAGACGAAACCACAACCCAGGACAATTCGTCCGGCTTAGTGATTGCCGACCTGGCCATGTCAATATTGGGTAACCGCATCACCAGCTCGTCAGAACAAAAACATCTTTCACTGACTGATCTGGCACTGAAAAATCCCACCGGTTTTCTTCCAAGAAGTGTCCAGAAAAAAACCACCCTCACACTGACCCTGCCGCTGGTTGACACAAAGGGCAGTCCGATTCCCGATAGCAATGGCAAGCCGATCATACTCAATGATGAACAGCTTCAAGCCCTGATCAACACTGCGGATGTGGGAGGCCAATACGACAAGCTGCTTAAAAAAGAACTGGCACCTGATGCCCCTTCGGATCTACGCGAGGCATGGAAATCCAACCTGAGTGACGCCATGGAGAAAGATGCGTTTCTTGCGCAACTCAACCCCACGGCCTATACAGAGCAGGCCACCGAAGACAAGAGCAGCAAACGCGCAGCGCAATGGGTTACGGCAATCCTGGACCACCCCAACCCCGCCGACCGCCCCAAAGTCGATGGCCAGAAGATTATCGCCAATGCCCTGCTCGACTATGGACAACCAATTCATGGAATCTTGGTGATTGGCAACAAGGTCGATTCATCATTGGTGCTGTACACACCCAAAGCGCCCGACGGCATCGCGTTTCGCGAGGTAGCGGACCAAAAAGCAATGGACGCCTTGTTGAAAAAAAACGAGTGGAAAGCCTACATCGCGGACAGAAAATCACCGATCAATAAAGACGATTTGGCCAAACGCGACGAGACTATCAGGGATATCCCCAACAATCCGTTCACCGTCCTGTCGCCCGACAAAGTCTTGGATATGGCCGTCAAAGAGATAAAGGTCATGTTCGGCGGCTCGGAACTCAAACCCATAAAGGGTAATGTTCAGGATCATCTGTATCAGCAAAATGTTCAGATGATAGTAGACAAGGCAGACCATCAATCAGTCAGCAGTGCGGAAGTGGCCAGGCAATCGTTCATCAATAAAGCCACATTTGGCGTCGAAGTGGGCATGCTATTTCTGGATTTTTTGCCAGGTATCGGCAAGGCCGCAAGAACCGGTGCTCATCTGACTAAGGCCGCCTTGGTCGCTTTGCGCGCCAACAGCAAACTTTTGCCCAAGCTCATAAGCAAACCCGGCCTGGCGCAGACGATCTATGTTGATTTCGTACTGACTACAGCAGGTATCAAGGGTGTGCGTGCCTCGCCACTACGCCCCGTCTTCAAATCGTCGACAACGGCGCGCGCGCCTGTGCCACGTCAAGAGCCCAGCACGTCGTCGGAGGCATTGCGTGCCCCATCATCAGCGAGTGCCTCCACCAGCAGTGGCGCAACCACCGTCGCAACGCGCCCCTCGACCAACGCTGCCATTCCAAACCGCGACTTGAGCGCATACAACGTGCCCAATGAGGTCATCAGCGGCCGCCCCTTGAGGCCCGACGGCACTTACAACGTGGGAGATAACTGGTACGTGCGTTTTACCGACAGTACCGGTACGAATAGGGTTTATCAGATCGACTCGGCATTCCACGCTCGCAGTGGACAGGTCAATATCATTAATCCTAATGCTCCGGCGACGGCGTCTAGAAGCAGTAGGAAAGTGGCCTCCCTGCAATCGGCAGGCAACGGGGAATGGCGCATCAATCAACTGCCTGGCGGCAGGCGCGGTAGAGAACGCAGGCAGATGCATGAATGGCCGGTGAATTACACCGACTATTTGCTCTCAGGACAACCTGATTTAACCGCTTCAGGCATTAACAGACGCTTTGTGACGCGCTGGTTCAGAGAAGGGGCGAATGAAAGCTATATCAATCAGGCCTTAGCGCCTACACCTCGTCCGAACATGCCTGCTATAACGCCAAACACATCACCGGGCGAACTGGCACGTGAGCTGCTAAGCACTTCAAACGGCATTGTATTTGGAGAGCAACACAATCAGATTGCTACCAACGTCATGCTGATAAAGAACATGCAGGCCTATGCAGATGAAGGCGTCACAACCCTTTATCTGGAAGGCGCTGAATGGAATGGCTTCACCGGTTACACAGCCGATGAAATTTCACGCATACCCCCGCAGCCCGGCAATCGTATCTATAAACCCGAAGTCCCTACGCGCGAGGATGTGCTGGTCGCCGCGCAGCAACACGGCATCAAAATCGTAGGTATCGAACATGAACATCTGACGATGCACTCAACTCGCCCCTATGACGATGACGTTGCTAACCTTCGGCATACCACTGATCGATTGCGAGAGTTCAACTACTTCGCCAGCAAAGTTATTCAGCAAACCCCGCCAGGGGAAAAGTGGATTGCGGTGGTGGGTAGAAGACATATGAACACCACCCAGGGCGTGCCCGGCATCGCTGAACAAACCGGGGCCGTCAGCGTGGGTGTATACGACGCAACGCCCGGCGCCAGCAGTATCGCCGTCAAGCATACCGGCCCGCGTCCGGCGCCTGAAGAGCGGTTCGCTGCCAATGCAACGGTGGGAGACTACCAAGTCCACCAGAACGTTGACCCTTACCTTAAAAAGCCTTGATCCACCTGATGACGGCGCGCTGGCTGTAGCAGCGCGCTACGCCGAACACACTTGCCTGGCGTTACCACCTGTCCCTCAAGCGAGGGGACTTCGAAGCAGGTTGTTGCGCACCTCTTACAATTCCGCCAGGAACCATCCGACATCCAATATTCACTTATCCCATAACTTACACGGAGCGTAATGAGCATGACCTGACCAGTGGCAATTCGAAACCTGTGAGATTCATTCTATGTTCTCTCTTACCCAAGCTTTGGCAGCACAACTCCAACGACAAACCCTGAGCACTTCTGCAGTCACCGACTCCCCGTCTCCTCCCACGCCTTCCAGTACGACACAAGAGCTTACTCCCGCACCAACCTACGCTCCCGAAACGCCTCCCGTCCCCACATCTCCCGGCATAACCAGCGCCCAACTGCGTTACCCCAGGTTGGAGAAACACTTCAAACCCAGCAAGCAGTTAGCCTACACCGTTGAACACGGCCTCTTGACGGAAGATATGCAACGCCTGCACAACCAACAGCCGAGCTTCAAAGCGTTCATGCAGGCGCAACTCGAACAAGCGTTCCCGGACGTCAGACCTCTGGACGCGGAAACGATGAGCGTCAGTCGTTATCGCATTAACGGCAATGAGGTCTCACTGGAGTCGTCCGAACCTCTGATGACCGCCCTGGCCAGGATGATTCAAGCCATCCTGGCTGACCCCACTAACCAGATGCCGCCTGAACGCGACATACACATCCAATTCAATCATCGCAAAAGCCCGGACGATCTGGAATTTCCCGCCACCACCGCAAGCACATTGCAAACCATCGCGCGCAGCATCGCCATGCAGTACCCGCAGGCGATTGAGCAGTACTGGAACACCCCCAGCCCGGTTCATGAAGACCCGAGCAAGCACGAGTCGCCGCTCAATCAACTGCTGACCCTGCACAAACGCCAATTGTCGAGCCTGGCCGCCCTACGCGTCAGCGATCAAACCCTGAGCACAGACAGCAAAGCGCTGATCGACGACGCGCTGCGATACCCCACCCTGGAAGCCCGGGAAAAAAAATTCGCCAATGGTGCTCGCCTGGGCGTGTACCCCATCACGGTCGATGACAAAACCGAACGCGGCGCGATGCTGGCGGGCGCGTTCCTCATCACCAAAAGCGACGGTTCACATGCCACGTCACCTACCTGGCCGAATGGGCGCACGCTTGAGCTCAACGACACCAATGGTCCGGTCGTGCTGTACACACCCGGCGAAGGATTCGAAGAGTTTGCCACACCGGCCCAGGCACGCCAGGCACTGGCCGACCGGTTGGATCAAGGCGGCACCCACGCCGAACTATTGTTGCAAACCCTGCCACCGTTCCTGCAAAACAGACCTGACGGTTTTTCCGGCGATGACCTGATGCACAGTGTCTCGCCATCTTCCGGTGATGTGTTGGCAGAAGCCGTACCTTGGATGCTCAGGCGCCAGCAGGCAGAAATCAACGCAGGCATGAGCAAAGCACTAACCTCAGGTAACGGCGCCAACTCATTACTCGACAGCGCATCGGTCCAAGCCATAGACAATGCTGCGGACTGGTCTTATCTGCTCGATGGCAGCAATGCCATGCTGGCCAGGGACGCCAAACTGGCCGACAAAAACCAACCCGAGTGGCTGAAGAATCTGCCCCCCGTTCAGGAAGCCGTGTTTTCACATTTGGAACAGGTGCAAGAGAAAAGCCTGAATACGCTGGCGCCGCTGCTCGAAAAAATCCCGTCCCTGGGAGCCTTCTCCCGCGACAGACTGAATGCGGCCCTCAACAAGCAATACCCGGGGGCGATAGTCGATGCTGATCAATTAAAGGTGCAGGTACACACCCGCACTGGCGTCCACGGCGGACGGGGTACTGGCCAGCCCCTCTATTCCAAAAATGACCCCGTCTCTCTAACCGACTTGGCGTTGAGCAATCCCAGTGGTTTTCCAGCCATCGAGAGAGGCACTTTTACCGATGTGAAAATGACCTTGGCGCTGCTGGATACACAAGGCGAGCCCGTCCGGGACTTGGCTGGCAAACAGGTGATTCTGGACACCGAGAGCCTTAAAAAGCTGGTCAATGCCGCCGATGTCGGCGGCGAATACACCAAGCTGCTTAAACAAGAGATGGCGACTGATACCGAGGTTGGCAGCGCCGCGCAATTGCGTACGGCCTGGAAAGCCAGCCTGGAAGGCGCCATGTTCAAAGAGGCGTTTTTATCAGAACTCAATCCCGACGCCTACAAGGAACAAAACCACGAAAACACCACCACCAAGCGCGCGGCGCAGTGGGTTGATATGGTATTGGACCACCCCGACCCCGCCACACGCCCCCAGGTCGATGGAAACAACATTGTGGCCAACAGCCTTGTCCACCGTGGGCTGGTTGTGCAGGGCGTGATGGTGATCGGCAATCAGACAGACTCATCGTTGGTGCTGTATACGCCCAAGGCTCCCGACGGCATCACATTTCGCGAAGTGGCAGACCATAAAGCCCTGGATGCCCTTCTGACCAAAGGCGAGTGGGCGTCCTATATCACAAAAAGAAAATCGCCAGTCAGTAAAGATGATATCGCGCAATTCAAGGACGCCATTAAAAGCAGTGCCTACAACCCCTTGAACCTGATCTCTTCCGAATTGATTATTTCATCGTTCAAGTTAATGGGGGGTGCAACCAGCTTCAAACCAATCGAAGGCAATGTTCAGGATCACCTGTACAAACAACACGTACAAATGATGATCGACCGCGCGGATCACCAGTCCGTAAGCAGTGCTGAAGTGGCAAAGCAATCCACCCTCAACAAAATCGAGTTCGGCATTGAGGTGGCCTTGATCTTCGCGGACCTGATACCTGTGGTCGGCAAAGGTGTGTCCACAGGTGTTCGTCTGGGCAAAGCCGGTGTGACTGCGCTGCGCGTCAATAGCAGAATCTTGCCGCACTTGATCAAAAAGCCTGGCTTGGCACGGACGATCTACAGTGATTTCAGCCTGGCTGCCACAGGCATCACCAATCTTCGCGCCGCACCGATGCGGCCGGTATTCAGATCCACCGTCCAAGCCGGCCCGATCGCCACACGTTCGGGTCCCAGAGCGCTGCCGGCTCCCACCAGCCCTCCCCCTGCGGTGGCCTCCACCAGCAGCGGCGTCACCACCATTGCCACCCGCCCCTCGACCACCACCGCTCTGCCCAACCGCGACCTGAGCGCCTACACCGTGCCGAACGAAGTCATCAGCGGGCAACGCCTGAGGGCAGACGGCACTTATAACGTGGGCGACCATTGGTATGTGCGTTACACCGACAGTACCGGTACGAACAGGGTTTATCAGATCGATTCGGTGTTTCATGCGCGCAACGGGCAGGTCAGTATCGTCAACCCCAATGCCCCGCTGACGGCGCCACGCGGCAGTAGAATCGTGGCGTCCCTGCAATCGGCTGGAAACGGGGAATGGCGGTTGAGTGAATTACCAGGCGGCAGGGGCGGAAGTGGTGGCAGAAGGAACAGAACTGAGTATGTGGACCGAGTGCTCTCCGGTACAGCTACCGAAGACATTTCTACCGCGAACGCAACGACCATTACCCAAATACGGCGATGGTTCAGACGTAATACGCGAAACTTTTACAACAATCGCCTAACAAATGCGACGCCTACACGCACAATCGAGACGGTGATAACAACCAATAGAACACCTGAGGCGGCCCTACAAAACGCCCTGTCTCAACCCGGTATACGTGGCTTAGTACTTGGCGAACTGCATGACGAACCTGTGACGTTTCAACTGCTGATCGACCAGATGCAAAACTTTGCAAATAGCGGTGTAACCACCGTTTACCTCGAGAACGCGATTTTTCTGCGCAGTTATCCAGGCGTAGAAGACGCGACCCTACTGGCGTCTCATACGGATTATCTGGGGCCACGTATCTATCGCCCCGAATTCAGTGGCGGTCCAACTATGGAAGACGTCATCGCCGAAGCACAGAAGCACGGAATAAAGGTCATAGGGCTCGAGCACCCACAATTAACGTGGCATATGGATAACCTTGCAGCCTGGCAAGCTAATCCAACATGGGCAGTTGAGCGCCTACGCGAGTTCAACTACTTCGCAGCCCGTATCATGGAAGAACTCCCAGCTGGAGAAAAATATGTGGCGGTAGTAGGAAATGCGCATATGAATAATTATGACGGTGTTCCAGGTCTTGCAGAGTTGACAGGAGGGCTCGGCGTATCCGTATCACCTAGCCTAAAAGGCAGCTCAAGCCTCGCCAGTCAGCCTCCTCATACTCCCCCCCCACCATTGAAGCTCATGCACGGCACCAACATCCCTGAACCACGCGGAGACATTCACATTGACTACAACATCGACAACCTGACCGTCTGACCGTCCCATGAGAGGAACACCATGCGGCCTTACCGCCGCATGGCTACCCATTGCGCAGGAAGCACACTAAGAAGCACTAAAACAACAAAAAAAGAATAACGCCGCAATAAAAACTCAAAAAAAAGCAATAAAATAGAACTTCTCTCAATTTTATCCCACTGCTTGCCATCCTCCCATCTCGCGGTTAGGGTTGACTGCATGAAAACCTCTCACACCCTCATTCAGCTCCGCCAGCACCGCAGCCTGTGCCTCGTCAGCGCACGACTGCCAGGCTGAATCGATCTGCCTCGTCCTCAAGTTTTATCCCCAATAACAGTTCTACGGCAGGCCGCCTTTTCTCGGCCCCTACAACAAAGGATTTCCCGATGAGCATGCTCAAAGACCCATCTTCGAAGTACCGCGCGTTCCCGACCATCGACATCCCGGACCGCACCTGGCCGTCGAAGACCATCACCACCGCGCCGATCTGGTGCAGCTCCGACCTGCGTGATGGCAACCAGTCGCTGATCGAGCCTATGGACGCCGCGAAAAAACTGCGTTTCTGGAAGACCCTGGTCGCCGTCGGCGTGAAGGAAATCGAAGCCTCGTTCCCGGCCGCCTCGCAAACCGACTTCGACTTCGTGCGCACCCTGATCGAAGACAACCACATCCCCGAGGACACCACCATCCAGGTGCTGACCCAGGGCCGTGAAGACTTGATCGCACGCACCTTCGAATCCCTGCGCGGAGCCAAAAAAGCCATCGTGCACTTGTACAACGCCACGTCGCCGTCGTTCCGCCGCATCGTGTTCAACCAGGACAAGGATGGCATCAAGGCTATCGCCGTCAACGCGGCCAAGCTGTTCGTCAAATACGCCGCCCAACAGCCTGAAACCCAGTGGACCTTCGAATACTCCCCGGAGACGTTCAGCGCCACTGAGTTGGAGTTCGCCAAGGAAGTCTGCGACGCAGTGATCGAGGTGTGGAACCCGACGCCCGAGCACAAGATGATCCTCAACCTGCCGGCCACCGTTGAATGCGCCACACCGAATATCTATGCCGACCAGATCGAGTGGTTCGGTCGCCATATCAACCGTCGTGACAGTGTGATCATCAGCCTGCACACCCATAACGATCGCGGCACCGGCGTCGCCGCCACCGAACTGGGCCTGATGGCCGGTGCCGACCGCGTCGAGGGCTGCCTGTTCGGCAACGGCGAGCGTACCGGCAACGTCGACCTGGTGACCGTGGCCCTGAACATGTACACCCAGGGTCTGGACCCGCAACTGGACTTCTCCGATATCGACGGTGTGCGCAAAGTCGTTGAAGAGTGCAACCAGATCCAGGTGCACCCGCGTCATCCTTATGTGGGCGACCTGGTGCACACCGCGTTTTCCGGCTCACACCAGGACGCTATCCGCAAAGGCTTCTCCCAGCAGAAAGACGATGCGCTGTGGGAAGTGCCGTACTTGCCGATCGACCCAGCGGACATTGGCCGCAGCTACGAAGCGGTGATTCGTGTGAACAGCCAGTCGGGCAAAGGTGGCATCGCCTACCTGCTGGAACAGGAATACGACATCAGCTTGCCGCGTCGCATGCAGATCGAATTCAGCCAGGTGGTTCAGGCCGAAACCGACCGCGTGGGCCTTGAGATGACTGCGCCGCAGATCTACGCCTTGCTGCAGCGTGAATACCTGCAAGCCAACACCCCGTACGCGCTGGTCAGCCATCGCCTGCAGGAAGAGAACGGCAACAGCTTTGTCGAGGTGGAAGTTTCCGGCAAGGGCCAGGGCGAAACCAACCTGCACTGGAAAGGCAAAGGCAACGGTGCGCTGGAAGCCTTGGTGGCCGGCCTGCCGATTGGCGTGGAGATCATGGACTACAACGAACATGCCATCGGTGCGGGCACCAATGCCAAGGCGGCCGCCTACATTGAACTGCGCGTGAACGGCGAACGTCCGGTGCATGGTGTGGGCATTGATGAAAACATCACCACCGCCAGCTTCAAGGCGCTGTTCAGTGCGCTGAACCGCTCGTTGAGCCAGTTGGAAGCCAAAGCGGCGTAATCGGCTGCTGAAATGTGAAAGGCCCCTGGGTGTGAATCCAGGGGCCTTTTTTACTTTGGGGTTATGGTGGCGCTGATGGCCCCATCGGGAGCAAGCCCCCTCCCACATTTGAATGTATTCGCAAATCAAAGTGGGAGGGGGGCTTGCTCCCGATAGCGGTTTATCAGACAAACTGAAAGCTATCGGCATCCAGGTTCGCTGGAAACCTGGTGCGATAAGCAGCCAACTCCGCCGCATCCAGAATCACCTGGAACACCCCGTCCGCCTCCCCTGCACTCAGCAAGGTTTCACCCTGGAAATCCAGTACCTGGCTATCCCCGGTATACGCAAATCCTTTGCCATCCGTGCCTACCCGATTCACGGCTGCCACATAGCACAGGTTTTCAATCGCCCGCGCCGGCAACAAGCGGTTCCAATGCTGACGACGTGCACCGGGCCAATTGGCGGTGTACAGCAGCAAGTCGGTGTCCTGGGCATCGCGACTCCATACCGGGAAGCGCAGGTCGTAGCAAATCAGTGGGCGAATGCGCCAGCCCTTCAACTCAAACTGCACCTGGCGTTCGCCGGGGGTGTAGTGATCGTGCTCACCGGCCATGCGGAACAGGTGACGCTTGTCGTAATGCAGCACCTCGCCATCCGGCCTTGCCCACAACAGGCGGTTGCGGTGGCTACCGTCGGCGGCCTGGATAATCACGCTGCCAGTGATCACCGCGTTGTATCTGGTTGCCTGCGCCTGGAGCCAGTGATGGGTCGGGCCCTTTTCCGGCTCGGCGAGGGTGGCTGACTCCATGGAGAATCCGGTGGTGAACATCTCCGGCAGTATGATCAGGTCGGCGCCATTGGCCTGCTCCAGCAGCAGCTCAAAATGCTCAAGGTTAGCCTGACGGTCATGCCACACCAGGCTGGTCTGGATCAGGGCGATGTTCAGATTGGGCAGTGCACTCAGATCACGCATAGCTTTTCGGCTGCTTGTTGCAGCGTCTCCTCGCGTTTGGCAAAGCACAGACGCACCAGGCGCTGGCCTTGGGGTGGGTGCTGGTAGAACACCGAGACCGGTATGGTCGCCACGCCGTGTTCGCGGGTCATCCACAAGGACATAGCAATGTCATCCAGGTCAGGGCGAATCTGTGAGTAATCCACCAGTTGGAAATAAGTGCCGCTCACCCGGGTAAAACTGAAGCGGGACGGCGCCAGCAGGTCGCAAAACATGTCGCGCTTGGCCTGGTAAAAGGCCGGCAGTTCTTCGACATGCTCCGGGTGTTCGGCCATGAAGTCAGCCAAAGCGTACTGCAAAGGGGTCACGCCGCAAAAGTTGACATATTGATGCACCTTGCGCAGTTCGGCAGTCAGGGCCGGCGGCGCGACCACGTAACCGGTTTTCCACCCGGTCACGTGATAGGTCTTGCCGAAGGAGCTGACCACGAAGGCGCGCTGATACAGCTCCTGATGGGCCAATATGCTGGCGTGGGGCACACCGTCGAACACCAGGTGTTCGTAGACCTCATCGCTGACCAGGTAGATATCACGGTCGCGGATCAGTTCGGCCAACTGGTCCAGCTCGGCGCGACTGATCAGCGCACCAGTCGGGTTATGGGGCGAGTTGATGATGATCATGCGGGTGCGCGGCGACAGCGCCGCCTTGATCTGCTCGAAGTCGAGGGCAAAACCGTCCAGGCTCAGTTGCACATGCACGCAACGACCACCGGCCAGCTCCACCGAGGGCTCATAGCTGTCGTAGCTGGGGTCGAACACGATGACTTCATCGCCACTGCGAATCACCGCCTGGATCGCGCAGAAGATCGCCTCAGTGGCGCCAGGGGTGATGGTCACCTCGCTGTCGGCATTGACTGTGGCGCCATAACTGCGAGCAATCTTGGCGGCCACCTGCTGACGCAACACGGGCAAGCCGGTCATGGGCGCGTACTGGTTGTGACCCAGAGCGATATGCTTGCCCACTGCATCGAGTAAACCTTGCGGGCCATTGAAATCCGGGAAACCCTGGGACAGGTTGAGCGCGCCGGTTTCAGCGGCGAGTTGCGACATGGTGGTGAAAATGGTCGTGCCGACGTTCGGCAGCTTGCTGGTGATCATCGGAGGCCCCTGCAGGTGAGCCTCAAGTTTTAAGCTGCCAATTGCATCGGGTCAAGGCACAAACGGTCGCGCATAAAAAAGGGCTCCAAAGGAGCCCTCTCTTGCAGCTTGTCGCTCACAACTTATAGCGCCTGCTATTTCTTGTCGCGACGCTTCTTGTCGGCCTTCTTGTGGTGAGTCATCAAACGACGCTTCTTGTTCACCTGACGGTCGGTCAGTGTGTTCTTGTTGCCTTCGTATGGGTTCTCGCCACCCTTGAACTCGATGCGGATCGGCGTACCGACCAGTTTCAAGACTCGGCGGTAAGTGTTTTCCAGGTAACGCACGTAGGACTTGGGCACCTTCTCGATCTGGTTACCGTGGATCACGATAATCGGCGGGTTGGCACCACCCAAGTGGGCGTAACGCAGTTTGATCCGACGGTTGTTGACCATCGGCGGTGCGTGCTCGCCCACGGCATCTTCGAGGATCTGGGTCAGACGGTTGGTCGGCCAGCGGGTGACCGCGGACTTGAACGAGTTCTGTACCGAGGCGTAGAGGTTACCCACGCCAGTACCGTGCAGTGCCGAGATAAAGTGGATATCGGCGAACTCGACGAAGAACAACCGACGCTGCAGTTCGATCTTGACGAAATCGCGCTCGCTCGGCGTCATGCCGTCCCACTTGTTGATCGCGATCACCAGGGCCCGACCGGCTTCCAGGGCAAAGCCCAGCAAATTGAGGTCGTGGTCCACCACGCCTTCGCGGGCGTCCATCACGAAGATCACCACGTTGGCGTCTTTGATCGCTTGCAGGGTTTTGACCACGGAGAACTTTTCAACTTCTTCGTGGATCTTGCCGCGCTTGCGCACACCGGCGGTGTCGATCAGCGTGTACTTCTCGTCGTTACGCTCGAACGGGATGTAGATACTGTCGCGAGTGGTGCCGGGCTGGTCGTAGACGATAACGCGGTCTTCACCGAGCATACGGTTGACCAGGGTCGACTTGCCGACGTTCGGGCGGCCGATGATAGCGATCTTGATACCGTCTTTTTCGCTCGGGCCAGGAATGCGCTTGGCTTCCTCGCCTTCAGCGACGATCTCTTCCTCGCCCTCTTCTTCCTCGACATCATCCTTGGGGAAGTCGCGCAGGGCGATTTCCAGCATCTGGGTGATGCCACGGCCGTGGGCACCCGCGACCGGGATCGCATCACCGAGGCCCATCGGGCTGAATTCGGCACGGGCCGCCTCAGGATCGATGTTGTCGATCTTGTTGGCGACCAGATAGGAACGCTTGTTGCGCTTGCGCAGGTGCTCGCCAATCATCTGGTCAGCGGCGGTATAACCCGCGCGGGCGTCCACCAGGAACAACACGACATCGGCTTCTTCAATGGCCAGCAGCGACTGCTCGGCCATTTTTTCGTCCATGCCATGCTCGTCACCGGAGATACCACCGGTGTCGACAATAATGTAGGAGCGCCCTTGCCACTTTGCCTCACCGTATTGGCGATCACGGGTCAGACCGGACAAGTCGCCGACAATGGCGTCGCGAGTCCTGGTCAGGCGGTTGAACAAGGTGGACTTGCCGACGTTAGGTCGGCCCACCAGGGCGATTACGGGAACCATGCGGCTCTCCACTTCGTTATTTCAGAAAATACAAAAGCCGCTGCAGGGCAGCGGCTGGTGCTCGGGGCAGCATCGTCAGATGCCGCATGCCCTGCAAAAGCAGGGCCGCCTGGGTGTTACCCCAAGCATGGTTCTTACTTGATGGTCAGGGCTTCCAGCTTGCCGCCGTTGCCATACACATAAAGCATGTTACCTACCACCAGCGGACGCGCACGCAGGCCGTCGCTGTCGATACGTTGGCGACCGACAAAGCGACCATCCACCTGGCTCAGCAGGTGCAGGTAACCTTCAAAGTCACCGACTGCTACGTAGCTGGAGAAGACTTCCGGCGCCGACAGTTGGCGGCGAGCCAGCGAGTCGTTGCTCCACAGTGCAGTGGTGGAACGCTCATCGACACTTTCAACGGTGCCGGAGGCCAGGCTCACGTAGACGCTGCCAAACCCTTGGGCGACACCCGCATAGCTGGAAGCATCACGCTGCCAGTTGATGCGGCCGCTTTGCAGGTCCAGCGCGGCAACACGGCCCTGATAGGTGGCCACGTAGAGGGTTTCACCCGACAGCAGCAGGCCACCGTCGATGTCCACGACGCGGTCCAGTTCGGAACGGCCTTGCGGGATAGCCACACGGGTTTCCCACGCTGGCACGCCGTTCTGGGTATCCAGGGCGACTACTTTACCGGTCGACAGGCCAGCCACAGCGAGATTGTTGGTCACAATCGGACCACTGGTACCACGCAGGGTCAACACCGCCGGGGTGCTGTCGTACAACCAGCGTTGGTCGCCAGTGGAGGCATCCAGACCGATCACGCGGTCATCCTGGGTCTGCACCACGACGATATCGCCGTTGGTCGCTGGCGCCGAGAGCACTTCACTGGTCACGCGAGCGCGCCATTTCTCTTCGCCGGTGCTGGAGTCGAGTGCGACCACATCACCTTTGAGCGTACCGATCAGCACCATGCCGTAGCCGACACCCACACCACCGGAAACCGGTAGCTCGAGGTCTTTCTTCCACTTGACGTCGCCGTTCATGCGATCCATGGCAACCACGACGCCAGTGGAATCAGTGGCCACGATGTTGTCGCCGTCGATCGCCGGCTGCAACAGGTTGTAGAGGTCGCCCTGCCCGTCACCAATGGATTGGCTCCATTGTTTTTGCAGGACCACTTCTTCCTTGAAGCTGGTCAGCTCGGCAGGCGGCAGTTCTTTTTTGCTGTTGCTGCTGCAACCCGCGGCCAAAACGGCCAGAGCCAGCAATGCTGCATGTTTCCAACGGATCACGTCACGCATCCCCTTTGGCCAAGTCGTCGAGCTTGATTTGTAAGCCACCGACCGCCGCTTCATCAGACAGCGCCGCCTTGGCTTTTTGGTACGCAGCATGGGCTTCGTCGGTACGACCCAATTGGACCAACAGGTCGCCCTTGAGCTCTTCGCGAGTGGCCACGAATGCCTTGTCAGCATCGCCGTCGAGCAGTTTGAGTGCTTCGTCAGCCTTGTTCTGTGCCGCCAATACCTGTGCCAGGCGCTGACGTGCGATTTCACCCAGGGTCGGGTTGGTCGGCTTGTCGGCAATGGCCTTCAGCTCGGTGGCTGCGTCATCCAGCTTGCCGGTATCGACCGCGACTTTCGCGACGAACAGGCTGCCGTACTGGGCGTAGGTGCTACCGCCGAATTCGTTTTTCAGCTTGCCGGCCAGGTCTGCCACCTGTGCAGGGTCAGGCTTGCCGTCCGGCGTCAGGGTAGTTTCCAGCAATTGCTGGTAAACGATCGAGGCGCCCTGGGATTGGTTGGCCTGATACTTGGTCCAGGCTTGCCAGCCGAACACCACCACTAAAGCCAGCAGGCCGCCAGTGACCAGGGGCTTGCCGTTACGCTGCCACCAGTCCTTGAACTCGGCCAGTTGCTCATCATCAGTACTCGACACCCCAATACTCCTTAATCGCTAAATTCGGCTGTTCGACAGCTTCAACCCTGCACGACGCAGGTGGCCAAGTGCGCAGCGAGCGCATCAAAGGCAACGTTCTGTTGTTCACCCTGGCCACGCAGGGGTTTGAAACCTATCACTTGCTGGGCCAACTCGTCATCGCCAAGGATGAGTGCGTACAGCGCACCGCTCTTGTCAGCCTTCTTGAACTGGCTCTTGAAGCTGCCGGCGCCGGCATTGATCTGCAGGCGCAGGTTCGGCAGTTGGTCGCGCACCTTCTCGCTCAAGGCCAGGGCGGCCAGTTCGGCAGCCTCGCCAAAAGCGCACAGGTACACGTCCACCTGACGGGAAATTTCTTCGGGAACCTGCTCCAGGGTTTCCAGCAGCAGGATCAGCCGCTCGATGCCCATGGCAAAGCCTACGCCCGGGGTCGGCTTGCCGCCCATTTGCTCGACCAGGCCGTCGTAGCGACCACCGGCACACACGGTGCCTTGGGCGCCGAGCTTGTCGGTGACCCACTCGAATACAGTCTTGCTGTAGTAGTCGAGGCCACGCACCAGCTTGGGGTTGATCACGTAGGGAATCCCCGCGGCATCCAGGCGAGCCTTGAGGCCCTCGAAGTGCACGCGGGATTCGTCGTCCAGGTAATCGGCCATTTTCGGTGCGTTGACCAATACGGCCTGGGTGTCGGCGTTCTTGGTATCCAGAACGCGCAACGGGTTGGTCTTCAGACGGCGCTGGCTGTCTTCGTCCAATTTATCCAGGTGAGCCGACAGGTATTCGACCAGGGCTTCGCGATAGCGGCCCCGGGACTCGCTGGTACCCAGGCTGTTGAGTTCGAGCTTGACCGCATCGCGGATGCCCAGTTGGCCCCACAGACGCCAGGTCAGCACGATCAGCTCGGCGTCGATGTCCGGGCCGTCAAGGTTGAAGACTTCGCAACCGATCTGGTGGAACTGGCGATAGCGGCCCTTCTGCGGGCGCTCGTGGCGGAACATCGGGCCGATGTACCAGAGCTTCTGGGTTTGGCCACCACCGGTGATGCCATGTTCCAGTACGGCGCGCACGCACGCGGCAGTGCCTTCCGGACGCAGGGTCAGGGAGTCGCCGTTGCGGTCTTCGAAGGTGTACATCTCTTTTTCGACGATGTCGGTCACTTCACCGATGGAGCGCTTGAACAGCTCGGTGAACTCGACGATCGGCATGCGGATCTGCTTGTAACCGTAGTTATCCAGCAGGCGCGCGACAGTGCTTTCGAAGTAGCGCCACAGTGGCGTCTGCTCCGGCAGGATGTCGTTCATGCCACGAATGGCTTGCAGAGACTTGCTCACATCAAATCCTTAAATTCGTTCAATCAGCCGCGAGCGATCAGCGCTGCGTCAGCGGCGACCTTCTCGGCCGCTTTCTCGCGGATCAGCTTTTCCAGCTCATCCACCAGATTGTCATTCGTTAGCTTCTGCGACGGCTTGCCGTCGATGTAAATCAAATTCGGCGTACCACCGGTCAGGCCCACATGAGCCTCTTTGGCTTCACCCGGCCCGTTGACCACACAACCGATGACTGCGACATCCAGCGGCACCAGCAGGTCTTCTAGGCGCAGCTCCAGGTCGTTCATGGTCTTCACCACGTCGAAGTTCTGCCGCGAGCAGCTCGGGCAGGCAATGAAGTTGATACCACGGGAACGCAAACGCAGGGATTTGAGAATGTCGTAGCCGACCTTCACTTCCTCTACGGGGTCTGCCGCCAGGGAGATGCGGATAGTATCGCCAATCCCTTCGGCGAGCAGCATACCGAGACCCACGGCAGATTTCACTGTGCCTGAGCGCAAACCGCCAGCTTCAGTGATACCCAAGTGCAGTGGTTGCACGATTTCCTTGGCCAGCAGGCGGTAGGCTTCTACCGCCATGAACACATCGGAGGCCTTTACGCTGACCTTGAAGTCCTGGAAATTCAGGCGTTCCAGGTGCTCAACGTGGCGCAGTGCCGACTCGACCAGCGCCGCCGGGGTAGGCTCGCCGTATTTTTTTTGCAGGTCTTTTTCCAGGGAGCCGGCGTTCACGCCAATGCGGATCGGAATCCCACGATCACGGGCGGCGTCCACCACGGCACGCACACGGTCTTCGCGACCGATGTTGCCCGGGTTGATACGCAGGCAGTCCACACCCAGCTCGGCCACGCGCAGTGCAATCTTGTAGTCGAAGTGAATGTCGGCAACCAGCGGCACCTTGACCAACTGCTTGATGCGGCCGAAAGCCTCGGCTGCATCCATGTCCGGCACGGAAACCCGCACGATGTCCACACCCGCCGCTTCCAGGCGATTGATCTGGGCTACGGTGGCGGCCACATCATTGGTGTCGCTGTTGGTCATGCTCTGCACGGCGATAGGGGCATCGCCCCCCACCGGCACAGAGCCAACCCAGATCTTGCGCGATACGCGACGTTTGATTGGAGATTCGCCGTGCATGACTATTGTCCCAACTTGAGGCGAGCGGTCTCGCCACTGGTGAACGGCGCCACGTCTACAGGCTGGCCGTTGTAGGCCACTTGCGCGCCACGGGCAAAGCCCAGACGCAGCGTCAAAGGAGGCTTGCCGCCCTGGTCAAGCGTATCTCCCTTACGCTTCAAACCGCTGAACAGCACTTTGCCGTTGCCATCGGTGACCTGCGTCCAGCAGTCAGCGATGAAGGTGATCTGAACGCGCCCGTCACCGGCGATCAACGCTGGGGTGGTCGGAGGCGACATTGCTGGCGTTGCCGGTGCGGCTGGCGCAGGCGTCGCGGGTGCGGGTGCGGGTGCCGCAGGAGCTTGAACCACGGGTGCTGCCGGGGTCACCGGGGCCTGTACCACCGCAGTGTCAGCAGGCGTGGTGCCCACTTGCGACGCCGGCTGCTCAGCCGTAGCCGGCACTTGCGGTGCGGCCTGCCCTTCGGCAACCGCCTGGTCTTCCGGCTCGTCCAGCGGATGAATCTGGGTGGTGCCATCGGCGCTTTCGACTTCGACGTGCTCCATGGCGTTGCTGGTCAGGTCTTTGCTGCGCTGGGAGGCCTGGTCTTGCCACCAGACGAAACCGCCGCCGACCACGGCAACCAGCAGCAACAGGCTGACAATCCGCAAAATCGTGTGGGAAACCCGCGTTGGCTCTTCGATGCGCCCAAGGCCATGGACATTGCTGCCCTGGGCATCGGTACCGGTGAACTGGTCGAATTCCTGCACCAGCACCGCCTGGTCAATACCCAGCAATTTGGCGTAGGCGCGAATATAGCCACGGGCAAAGGTGTGCCCAGGCAGCTTGTCGAACGCGCCGGCTTCCAGATTGGCCAGGGACGTGCTGGTCAAATTGAGCTTGAGGGCCACTTCCGCCAGCGACCAACCATTGCTTTCGCGGGCCTGACGCAAGGTTTCGCCTGGGTTTACGCGATTAGCTGCTACATCTTCCGGGTGCGCGGCTTTCATCATTGCTCCGACAGGTATTGCTGATATTCCGGCGTACCGGGATAGAGTCGTTCGAGTTGCTGGCCAAAACGTGCGGCCGTGTCGTGTTCTTCATGAACCGTCGCCAGGCGCACACCGAGCAATAGACTACGTGCATTTTGCCCGCTGAGCAGGCTAAAACGCTCGTAATAGTCTCGTGCCGGCACATAATGCCTGTCTTCGTAAGACAACTCAGCCATTTCGAGCAATGCCCGTGGCTGGCGACTGTTCAGATGCAGGGCTTTTTCCAGCTGCTGGCGCGCGCTGTCGCGCTGACCGAGGCGCATCGAAGTCACCCCGAGGTTCTCGAACACCCGCGAACGCTCAGGATAAAGAGTATCGGCGCTGGCTTGCTGGAAATAAGCAGCGGCTTGGTCATACCGTTTCTGCTCGAACAGGAAACTGCCATAGTTGTTCAGCAACCTGGGATCGGCAGGACGTGAAGCCAGGGCCTTGCTGAAATAGCGGTCGGCCAGCTCAGGCTCGGCCTGGGCCTGAAACACCAGAGCCAGTGCGGCGTTGGCATCGGCATCCGCGCTGTCCAGTTCAAGGGCCTTTTTCAGCGGCACCTTGGCTTGCTCGCTCATACCTTGACGCAAATACCCCAAGCCCAATTGCACATAGGCAACCCGCGCCTCATCACGGCCTTTAGTGGTGTGCAAAGGGCTGTCATGGCCCGATGAAACACAACCGGCAACGAGGCCGGCAAGCAGTAAAAGCAGCGCAAGGCGCAAGGGCATAGAGATCCTCTCTCAGATTCGATTCACAGCAATTTGCGGCAAATCTTCGGCGGCGTTAAGTTCGCGCACGGCGATATAACGTTCGCTGCGGCGGGTGCGGTCCATCACCTGCCCTACCAATTGGCCACAGGCGGCGTCGATGTCTTCACCACGGGTGGTGCGTACGGTGACGTTGTAGCCGGCCTGGTGCAGTTGATCCTGGAAACGGCGGATGGCGTTGTTGCTCGGCCGCTCGTAACCGGAATGCGGAAACGGGTTGAACGGGATCAGGTTGATCTTGCACGGGGTGTTCTTGAGCAACTCGATCATCTCGACCGCGTGCTCGACCTTGTCGTTGATGTCCTTGAGCATGGTGTACTCAATGGTCAGCACACGCTTCTCACCCAAGGTCGCCATGTAACGCTGGCAAGATTCGAGCAGCATCTTAAGCGGATACTTCTTGTTGATCGGCACCAATTGGTTACGCAATGCGTCATTCGGTGCGTGCAACGACAACGCGAGGGAGACGTCGATGTGCTTGGCCAGCTCATCGATCATCGGCACCACGCCGGAGGTCGACAGGGTCACACGGCGCTTGGAGATGCCGTAGCCCAGGTCGTCCATCATCAGGTGCATGGCCGCAATCACGTTGTCGAAGTTCAGCAGCGGCTCACCCATGCCCATCATCACCACGTTGGTGATGGCACGGTCGACGGTCGCCGGGACGCTGCCAAAGGATTTGTTGGCAATCCACACCTGGCCGATGACTTCGGCGGCGGTGAGGTTGCTATTGAAGCCTTGCTTGCCGGTGGAGCAGAAACTGCAATCCAGGGCACAGCCTGCCTGGGACGAAACGCACAAGGTGCCGCGTTTGCCCTGGGGAATGTACACGGTCTCGACGCAGCTGCCGGACGCCACACGCACCACCCATTTACGGGTGCCGTCGCTGGAGATGTCCTCGCTGACAACTTCGGGACCACGCACCTCGGCAATGGCCTTGAGCTTGTCGCGCAGGGCCTTGCTGACGTTCGTCATGGCGTCGAAATCGTCGACGCCAAAGTGGTGAATCCACTTCATTACCTGACCGGCACGGAAACGCTTCTCCCCGATTGAGTCGAAGAATTTCTCCATTTCCGGCTGAGTCAGACCCAGCAGGTTGGTTTTAACAGTCGATGTAGTCATGGATTCACCCTCACTCTTTAAGCCGATGCTTAGCGAGCGGTTACTTCAGTAGCAGCGAAAAAGTACGAGATTTCGCGAGCAGCAGCGGCTTCGGAGTCCGAACCGTGAACAGCGTTGGCGTCGATGGACTCAGCGAAGTCAGCACGAATGGTGCCGGCAGCCGCTTCTTTAGGGTTGGTAGCGCCCATCAGCTCACGGTTCAGAGCGATAGCGTTTTCGCCTTCCAGAACCTGAACAACAACAGGACCGGAGATCATGAAGGCAACCAGGTCGCCGAAGAAACCACGAGCGCTGTGCTCAGCGTAGAAGCCTTCAGCTTCAGCCTTGGACAGTTGCTTGAGTTTCGAAGCTACAACCTTCAGGCCGGCTTTTTCGAAACGAGTGGTGATCTCGCCGATGACGTTTTTTGCAACAGCGTCAGGCTTGATGATGGAGAAAGTACGTTGAACAGCCATGGTGTAACTCCAGAAACGGTAATTTACGAAAAATTAAACCCGCGAATTATACGCGGGTTATTGGGTATTGCCTAACTGCGTGAGGGAGGCGTCAGTCCTGTTCTTCTTTCCAGGCAGTCTGGATCGCTTCCAGGACCTTTTCACCACCACGATCACGCTCATCTTCGAACCCGGGCAATGCCATGACCATGTCACGCAAAGCTACAAAGTTCAGGGAGTAAGGATCCAGATCCGGGTTGCCATCGGCCAACAGGATAGCGATCTCTTGTACATCAACCCATTTAAGACTCATGACACTTCCTTGAATCAATGCGGCGCTTCGGCGGCATGGTTGAGCGAATATTTCGGGATTTCAACGGTGAGGTCTTCAGTCCCCACTTTCGCCTGGCAACTCAGACGCGACGTCGGCTCCAGCCCCCACGCCCTATCAAGATAGTCTTCTTCCAGGTCGTCAGCCTCATTGAGGCTGTCGAAACCTTTACGAATGATGCAGTGGCAAGTGGTGCAGGCATTGACGCCACCACAGGCACTTTCAATCTCGATATGGTTGTCGTGCGCGACGTCAAGCAGGGACTTGCCGGTCTCTGCCTCCACGACCATGCCATCCGGGCAGTGTTCGGCGTGCGGTAGAAAAGTGACCTGCGGCATCAGTTATTCCTCGATTTCATTCAGGTTGCGGCCCGCCAGTGCGGCTTTCACCGTCTGATCCATACGACGGGCAGCAAAGGCATCAGTCACTTGCGACAGGCGCTTGGTCTGTTGCTCGATGGCGTAACCATCGTTGCCTTTCATCAGTTCGGCCAATTCCTGCATCTGCAGGTCGATGACCATGCGCTCTTCGGCATCCAGCAGGCGCTCGCCGTCGGTTTCAAGGGCGCCCTGCACCGCTTCGAGCAGGCGCTGGGCATCCACTTGCTGCTCACGCAGTACGCGGGCAACCTTGTCGTCACCGGCATACTGGAACGAGTCCTTGAGCATCTTGGCGATTTCGCCGTCGGTCAGGCCGTAGGACGGTTTGACCTGGATGCTGGCCTCAACGCCCGAAGCCAACTCACGTGCAGCCACGCTGAGCAGGCCGTCAGCATCAACCTGGAAGGTCACGCGAATCTTCGCCGCCCCCGCCACCATGGCCGGGATGCCGCGCAATTCAAAACGCGCCAGGGAGCGGCAGTCGCTGATCAGCTCGCGCTCGCCTTGCAGCACATGAATCATCATGGCCGTCTGGCCGTCTTTGTAGGTGGTGAAATCCTGGGCGCGCGCGACGGGGATGGTGGTGTTGCGTGGAATCACCTTCTCCATCAGGCCGCCCATGGTTTCCAGGCCCAGAGACAGCGGAATCACGTCGAGCAACAGCAGTTCGCCACCATCGCGCTTGTTACCAGCCAGGGTATCGGCCTGGATTGCGGCGCCAATGGCCACCACTTGATCCGGATCGATTTCAGTCAACGGCTGGCGACCAAAGGCTTCGGCAACCGCCTCACGCACACGGGGCACGCGAGTGGAGCCACCGACCATGACCACAGCGCCGACATCTTCCAGTTCAATACCGGAGTCACGCACAGCACGACGGCAAGCCTTGAGGCTGCGGGCGACCATCGGCTCGATCAGCGCGTCAAAGGCTTCGCGGGTCAGCTGTGCCGACCAATCACCATACTTGACTTCAACAGATGCAGCATCAGTCAGCGCTTCCTTGGCCGCACAGGCAGTTTGCAGCAAGTTACGCTGCGCGCCCGGGTCCAGGTCGGCAGACAAACCGGCGCTGGCGATGATCCAGCCGGCGATGGCGTGGTCGAAGTCATCGCCGCCCAGGGCGCTGTCGCCGCCGGTGGCCAGCACTTCGAAAACACCGCCGGTCAGGCGCAGGATCGAAATATCGAAGGTGCCGCCGCCCAGATCATAAATGGCGACCAGGCCTTCAGCGTGCTGATCGAGGCCGTAGGCCACAGCCGCAGCGGTCGGCTCGTTGAGCAGACGCAGTACATTCAGGCCGGCCAGTTTCGCCGCGTCCTTGGTGGCTTGACGCTGGGCGTCATCGAAATACGCCGGAACGGTGATCACCGCACCGACCAGCTCGCCGCCCAAGGTTTTTTCCGCACGCTGGCGCAGCACCTTGAGGATATCGGCCGACACTTCGACCGGGCTTTTCGGGCCCTGGACGGTGTCAATAAACGGCATATGGGATTCACCGCCGACAAAGCGGTACGGCAACTGGTCGCCCAACTGCTTGACGTCGGACAGCCCACGACCCATCAAGCGCTTGACCGACAGCACAGTGTTCAGGGGGTCCGAGGACGCGGCCAACTTGGCCGACTCCCCCACTTCGGTACGATCAGGGTGGTAACGCACGGCAGACGGCAGGATCACCTGCCCATCGGCATCGGGCAGCGGCTCGGACAGGCCGCTGCGCAAGGCAGCAACCAGGGAATTGGTGGTGCCCAGGTCAATCCCGACCGCCAGGCGACGCTGGTGCGGTTGAGGGCTTTGGCCGGGTTCGGCGATTTGCAGTAGGGCCATGGTAATCAGGTCTTATCTGTCTATCAGGCGTGCATCACGGGCAGCACTGGGTTAATCGTCGAGGCGCTCTTCTAGCTGGCGCACTTCGTAGGTGAGCTTGTCGAGGAACTGCATGCGCCGCATCAGGCGCTCGGCCTGTTCACGTTGCGCCGCATCATCCCAACAGGCCGCAAAGCTTTCGTTGAGCTCGTCCTGGGCGGTTTTCAGACGACGCTTGAAGACCGCGACACCCGCCACATCGGCTTCGTCCTGCAGATCTTCGAGCTCTTCACGCCATTGCATCTGCTGCATCAGGAAGTCCGGGTCATGCACAGTGACTTCCATCGGCAACTCACCGCCCTTCATCGCCAGCAAATAGCGCGCGCGTTTGGGAGGGCTTTTGAGCGTCTGATAGGCTTCGTTGAGGCTGGCCGATTGCTCCAGGGCCAGGCGTTGCTCACGCTCGGAAGCGTCGGCAAAGCGGTCCGGATGCACCCCACGCGCCAGTTCTCGATAGCGCGTGGCAAGCTGCTCAAGGTCCAGCCGAAAGCTCGGCTGCAGCTCGAATAAAGCGAAATGACAAGGAGTACCCACGAGTAGCCTCAGATGTTGAAGCTTTCGCCGCAGCCACATTCACCGCGCACGTTGGGGTTGTTGAACTTGAAGCCTTCGTTCAACCCTTCCTTGACGAAATCGAGTTCGGTGCCGTCCAGGTAGGTCAGGCTCTTGGGGTCGATGATCACTTTCTCGCCGTGACTTTCGAACACCTGATCCTCTTCAACCACCTCGTCGACAAACTCCAGCACGTAGGCAAGGCCGGAACAGCCCGTGGTGCGAACACCCAGACGAATCCCCTCACCTTTACCGCGCCCATTCAGGGAGCGGCGAATGTGCTGCGCTGCCGCTTCTGTCATGCTGATAGCCATCGTTGACTCCTTACTCGTCGCCAAATGCTTAGATCAAGCCTTTCTTCTGCTTGTAGTCGCGAACCGCCGCCTTGATGGCGTCTTCAGCGAGTACGGAGCAGTGGATTTTGACTGGCGGCAGTGCCAGTTCTTCGGCCAGCTGGGTGTTGCTGATGGTGACAGCCTCATCCAGAGTCTTGCCTTTCATCCATTCGGTCGCCAGGGAGCTGGAGGCGATGGCCGAACCGCAGCCATAAGTCTTGAATTTGGCGTCTTCGATAACGCCAGCATCGTTGACCTTGATCTGCAGGCGCATCACATCGCCGCACGCCGGAGCGCCGACCATGCCGGTGCCGACATCAGGATCTTCCGCGTTCATCTTGCCGACGTTGCGCGGGTTTTCGTAGTGGTCGATGACCTTTTCGCTGTAAGCCATGGTACTGAATCCTCACTCATCAGGGCCGCTCTGGAACCCTGTAGAAACGCCTGCGTTTACCGCCACGTTCCTACAGAGCTTGGGTGGCGGCTTCTATATTTAGTGTGCCGCCCACTCGATCTTGGAAATATCGACACCGTCTTTGTACATGTCCCACAGCGGCGACAGAACGCGCAGCTTGTTGACGGCTTCGCAGACCTTCTGCGCCGCGTAGTCGACTTGCTCTTCAGTGGTGAAGCGGCCGAACGTAAAGCGGATCGAGCTGTGTGCCAGTTCGTCGTTGCGGCCCAGGGCGCGCAATACATACGAAGGCTCAAGGGATGCCGAGGTACAGGCCGAACCGGACGAGACCGCCAGGTCCTTGAGCGCCATGATCAGCGACTCGCCTTCGACATAGTTGAAGCTCAAATTCAGGTTGTGCGGTACACGGGCAGTCATGCTGCCGTTGATGTACAGCTCTTCAAGGTTCTCGACCTGCTTGTAGAAGCGATCGCTCAGGGCCTTGATACGCACATTTTCGGCAGCCATGTCTTCCTTGGCCACGCGGAAGGCTTCGCCCATGCCGACGATCTGGTGGGTCGCCAGGGTGCCCGAACGCATGCCGCGCTCGTGGCCGCCACCGTGCATGGTCGCTTCGATGCGCACGCGCGGCTTGCGGCTGACGTAGAGAGCGCCGATGCCTTTAGGGCCGTAAGTCTTGTGAGCCGAGAACGACATCAGGTCGACTTTCAGCTTGGACAGGTCGATATCGACCTTGCCGGTGGACTGAGCGGCGTCGACGTGTAGCAACACACCCTTGGAGCGCGTCAGCTCGCCGATGGCGGCGATGTCGTTGATGGTGCCGATTTCGTTGTTCACGTGGATCACGGAAACCAGGATGGTGTCTTCACGCATCGCGGCTTCGATCATCGCAGGGGTGACGATACCGTCGGTGGTGGGCTCAAGGTAAGTCACCTCGAAACCTTCACGCTCCAGTTGGCGCATGGTGTCGAGGACAGCCTTGTGCTCAATCTTGGTGGTGATCAGGTGCTTGCCCTTGGTCGCGTAGAAATGCGCCGCACCCTTGATAGCCAGGTTGTCGGACTCGGTAGCACCGGACGTCCAGACGATTTCACGCGGGTCGGCGTTGACCAGATCAGCGACCTGGCGACGCGCGTTCTCAACCGCTTCCTCGGCCTTCCAGCCGAATACGTGGGAGCGGGAGGCCGGGTTGCCGAAGTTTCCGTCAACCAGCAGGCATTCGCTCATTTTTTGCGCAACACGCGGATCAACCGGGGTGGTCGCTGAGTAATCAAGGTAAATCGGCAATTTCATGGACTTTCTCCTAAATCAGGCTGGCTGGCACGCCGTTAGCTCTTCGGCTGTCACTCGACGGCGGACGCTTCGATCTTGTCCAGACGCGGCGCCTTGGTGTTGCAACGGCGCTGGTCCTGACGCTGGGCTACTTCTTGCACCTCACGGCGAGTCACAAGATCAGCCAAGCTGATACCACTCAAAAACTCATGGATCTGCAGGCTCAAGTCACACCACAAGTGGTGTGTCAGGCAGGTGTCGCCGGCATGGCAATCACCCAAACCCTGGCATTTGGTGGCATCGACGGATTCGTTGACCGCGTCGATCACCTGGGCCACCTGGATGCCCTGCATGTCGCGGGACAATTGATAGCCACCACCTGGACCACGAACGCTGGAAACCAGATTGCTGCGGCGCAATTTGGCGAACAGCTGCTCAAGGTAGGACAGGGAAATGCCTTGGCGCTCGGAGATATCGGCCAGGGACACCGGCCCAGTTTGCGCGTGCAGGGCCAGGTCAAGCATGGCGGTCACCGCGTATCGGCCTTTTGTAGTCAGTCTCATGGACAAGTACCAAGGTGTTTCAGAATGGGAGCAAGTATGCGATTCCCGAGTATTTAAGTCAACTATAAGACCTAGTACTTTAGTCAGGAATACCCGTAAAAAGGGCGCGCGAATCATAGCAGGATGGGGTGGGATCGAACAGCAGGAACAGGGCCAGGCAGAGATCTCGAGACCAATGGAGATCAAAATGTGGGAGGGGGCTTGCTCCCGATGACTGAATGTCAGCCAATCAGGCATCAACTGACCTACCGCTATCGGGGGCAAGCCCCCTCCCACAGGAGACCTCAGCTTGCCTTGGTAGCGGCTTCATCCTTGATCTGGGCGAAGTCCTCTTCGCGCAACTCAGGCAGATCCTTCGCACAGTATGGGCTGCCCAGGTCCTTCAGCGCACCACACATACCGTCCAGCTTGCCGTCCACTGCTTGCAGATGATCAAGCAGCTGGCCAATGGCGCGAGCCACCGGATCGGGCATGTCTTCGCTGACGCCGTAGGCGTCGAAACCGATCTTCTCGGCCATGGCCTTGCGCTTGGCCTCCTGCTCGTCGCCGACCTCCGGCTTGACGATGATGCGACCCGGAATACCCACCACGGTGGCGCCAGCAGGTACAGCCTTGGTCACCACGGCGTTGGAACCCACCTTGGCACCGGCGCCCACGGTAAAGGGCCCCAGCACCTTGGCGCCCGCCCCCACCACTACACCATTTTCCAGGGTCGGGTGACGCTTGCCTTTATTCCATGTAGTACCGCCCAGGGTCACACCCTGGTAAAGCGTCACGTCATCACCGATCTCGGCGGTCTCGCCTATGACAATACCCATGCCATGGTCGATAAAGAAGCGACGTCCCACCTTGGCGCCCGGATGAATCTCGATGCCGGTCAACCAGCGACCGAAGTTCGACACCAGCCGGGCCAGCCATTTCCAGCCCATGCCCCACAAGGCGCCGGACAAACGGTGAATCCAGATCGCGTGCAGGCCCGGATAGCAGGTCAGCACTTCAAAGGCGTTGCGCGCCGCCGGGTCACGATGGAAAACACTCTGGATATCTTCTCGCAAACGCTCGAACATTTTTAATCCTTCCGCTTAAGAAGCTCACCACGGGCCGCTTTCTGGGTTTCCGTGAGGATGCCACGCAATATATTCATCTCCGCCCGGCTCACCGAGCTGCGACCGTACAAACGACGCAGGCGCGCCATCAAGTGCCGTGGCTTTTCAGGATCGAGGAATTCGATGGCCACCAGGGTTTGCTCCAGGTGCTCATAGAAGCGTTCGAGCTCGTCCATGGTGGCCAACTCGCCACTTTTGGTCGACGCAACCTCGTCCTTCTCCATCTTGCTCGGCTGGCCTTGAGCTGCCAGCCAGGCCATGCGCACTTCGTATGTCAACACCTGCACCGCCGCCCCGAGGTTCAGCGAGCTGAACTCAGGGTCTGAGGGGATATGCACGTGATAATGACATCGCTGCAGCTCTTCATTGGTCAGGCCGGAGTCTTCACGGCCGAACACCAGGGCGATCTCAGCGCCACCGGCAGCCTCTTCTACCACTTTGGTGCCGCATTCTCGCGGATCCAGCAGCGGCCAGGGGATACGCCGGTCACGGGCGCTGGTACCAAGCACCAGATTGCAACCAACAAGGGCATCTTCCAGAGTGGCGACGACCTGGGCTTTTTCAAGAATGTCATTGGCGCCAGACGCACGGGCATCGGCCTCGTGGTGCGGGAACACCCGCGGTTCGACCAGCACCAGGCGCGTCAGCCCCATGTTTTTCATGGCTCGCGCCACCCCGCCGATATTGCCGGGATGACTGGTATTGACCAAGACGACACGAATGTTTTGCAGCAAGGGAGGCGCTCTCGGACACGGGAAAGGGGAGCAAATCTTACAGAACAGCCTAAGGTTATGCCATGAAAGCTAACGTCGTCCTTCACCTGAGGAAAGTTTCTGCTAGAATGCCCGGCTTTCTTTAACAACCTTAGGTGACACATCCATGCAGCCCATGCTGAATATCGCGCTGCGCGCCGCCCGCAGCGCCAGTGAATTGATCTTCCGCTCCATCGAGCGCCTGGATACCATCAAGGTCGACGAAAAAGACGCCAAGGATTATGTATCCGAAGTGGATCGCGCCGCCGAACAGAAGATCATCGACGCCCTGCGCAAGGCCTACCCTACCCACGGCATCCTCGGCGAAGAAACCGGCCTGCACAAAGGTAGCGGCGAAGGCGAAGACTACCTGTGGATCATCGACCCACTGGATGGCACCACCAACTTCCTGCGCGGCATCCCGCATTTTGCCGTGAGCATCGCCTGCAAATACCGTGGCCGCCTGGAACACGCTGTTGTGCTGGATCCGGTGCGCCAGGAAGAGTTCACCGCCAGCCGTGGCCGTGGCGCCCAGCTCAATGGTCGTCGCTTGCGCGTCAGCGGTCGCACGAGCCTGGAAGGCGCCCTGCTGGGCACCGGCTTCCCGTTCCGTGACGACCAGATGGACAACCTGGAAAACTACCTGGGCATGTTCCGCGCCCTGGTTGGCCAGACCGCCGGTATCCGCCGCGCCGGTGCAGCCAGCCTGGACCTGGCCTATGTCGCCGCCGGTCGTTTCGATGCATTCTGGGAATCAGGCCTGTCCGAGTGGGACATGGCAGCAGGCGCCCTGCTGATCCAGGAAGCAGGCGGCCTGGTGAGCGATTTCACCGGTGGTCACGACTTCCTGGAGAAGGGCCACGTGGTTGCCGGCAACACCAAATGCTTCAAGGCAGTACTGACGGCGATCCAGCCGCACCTGCCGGCTTCGCTGAAGCGTTAAGCGAGCGGGCACAAAAAAGCACCCCTAGGGGTGCTTTTTTTATGCATGGGATTTGTGCCAGCCCCGTGAAACAGCAGCAATACTTATCAAATGTGGGAGGGGGCTTGCCCCCGATGGCGGTGGGTCAGCCAGCTAATCAGGTGCTGACCCACTGCAATCGGGGGCAAGCCCCCTCCCACATTTTGAACTGCACCTGGCCTTTGAATCAGTGCCAGGCCCGAAATTACTGCTGGTTCTGACCCAGGATCAGACGACCTTCTTTGTCGACTGGAATCTGGCCGCCTGGATCACGCTCCATACGCACAGTCCCTTCCTTGCCATCCAGGTTGTAACGCACGTCATAACCGACAACCTTGTCGCTGATGTCGTTAACAGTGTTACAGCGGGTTTGCGTGGTGGTGTAGGTATCACGGTTCTGCATGCCTTCCTGAACCTTGTTACCGGCGTAACCGCCACCGACCGCACCGGCCACGGTGGCCAGCTTCTTACCATTACCGCCACCGATCTGGTTACCCAACAGGCCACCCGCAAGGGCGCCGACCACGGTACCGGCGATTTGATGTTGATCCTGCACCGGACGTTGCCGGGTCACAGTGACGTCCTTGCAGACCTCACGAGGGGTTTTGATCTGGGTTTTAACCGGCTGTACCGCCAGTACTTGCGCATACTCAGGGCCGCTTTTTACCAGGCTGTAGGTGGCAACAGCACCCCCGGCAGTCACACCGACAGCACCCAATACCGCACCAACCAGCAACGACTTGTTCACGTTGAACCTCCTGACCATCACAAACGGATCGAAAGATCCGCGCTATACCCAGCCTTGGAGCAAAAAAAAAGGCGCGAGTTCAATACTCGCGCCCTTCTTGTAACAGCCGATCAACTAACGCCCATCAAGGGCGGTCGTCGACCTCCTTGCCAGTAGCAGCAGGAGGGATCAAGTCTTCGCTGTTGAGGTTCAGCCAGATCAGCACCACGTTGGCAATGTAGATCGACGAGTAGGTACCCGCCAGAACACCGATGAACAGCGCCAGCGAGAAGCCCCACAGGTTGTCGCCCCCGAAGATCATCAACGCGGCGATCGCCAGCAAGGTGGAGATCGACGTCGCCATGGTCCGCAGCAGCGTCTGGGTGGTGGAGATGTTGATATTCTCGATCAACGTCGCCTTGCGCAGCACCCGGAAGTTCTCACGAACCCGGTCGAATACCACGATGGTGTCGTTGAGCGAGTAACCAATGATCGCCAGTACGGCCGCCAATACGGTCAGGTCGAAGGTGATCTGGAAGTAGGCCAGGATACCCACGGTCACGATCACGTCGTGGATCAGCGACACAATGGCGCCGACACCGAACTTCCACTGAAAGCGGAAGGCCAGGTAGATCATGATGCCGACCAGCGCCATCAGCATGCCGAGGCCGCCCTGGTCGCGCAGTTCTTCACCCACCTGCGGGCCGACGAACTCGACGCGCTTGACCGAAGCCGGGTTGTCGCCGCCGACCTTCTGCAAGGCCTCGGCTACCTGGTGACCCAGTTGCGGGTCTTCGCCAGGCATACGCACCAGCAGGTCGGTGGTGGCACCAAAGCTCTGCACGACGGCTTCGTGATAGCCGGCCTTGACCAGCTCGTCGCGCACCAGGGTGACATCGGCCGGCTTCTCGTAGGTCAGCTCGATGAGCGTACCACCGGTGAAGTCCAGACCGTAGTTCAGGCCCTTATGGAACCAGCTGAACAACGCCAGAACGGTAAGGAGCACGGTGACGCCGAACGCAACGTTGCGAACGCCCATGAAGTTGATTGTACGTAACATGGCAGCCCCTTAAATCCACAACTTCTTGAAGTCACGCCCGCCAAAGATCAGGTTGACCATTGCGCGGGTCACCATGATGGCCGTGAACATCGAGGTAAAGATACCCAGGGACATGGTCACCGCAAAACCTTTGACCGGGCCGGTGCCCATGGCAAAGAGAATCCCGCCGACCAGCAAAGTGGTCAAGTTGGAGTCGAGAATCGCGGTAAATGCCCGGCCGAAGCCTTCGTTGATAGCACGCTGTACGGTCATGCCGGCGGCGATCTCTTCACGGATACGCGAGAAGATCAGTACGTTGGCGTCGACCGCCATACCCATGGTCAGCACGATACCGGCGATACCCGGCAAGGTCAGCGTCGCGCCCAGCAGCGACATCAGCGCCAGCAGCATCACCATGTTGCCCGCCAGTGCGACGGTGGCGATAACGCCGAAGAAGCGGTAGATGGCAATGATGAACAGGGACACGAACAACATGCCCCACAGCGCCGCATCCACACCCTTGGTGATGTTGTCGGCACCCAGGCTCGGGCCGATGGTACGTTCTTCAGCGAAGTACATCGGCGCCGCCAGGCCACCGGCACGCAGCAGCAGCGCCAGCTCGGAGGACTCACCCTGGCCGTTCAGGCCAGTGATGCGGAACTGCGCACCCAGCGGCGACTGGATGGTCGCCAGGCTGATGATCTTTTTCTCTTCCTTGAAGGTCTGCACCGGCACGTCTTTCTCGACGCCGTTGACCATCTGCTTGGTATAGGTGGTAACAGGGCGCTGCTCGATGAAGATCACCGCCATGCTGCGACCGACGTTGCTGCGCGTGGCGCGGCTCATCAGTTCGCCACCGTGACCATCCAGGCGGATGTTCACTTCAGGGGTGCCGTGCTCGCCGAAACCGGCCTTGGCATCGGTCACCTGGTCACCGGTGATGATCAAGCCACGCTCGATCAACGCAGGAGGACGATTGCCCTCGCGGAACTCGAACTCTTCGGAGGTCGCACGAGTGGCACCCGGCTCAGCTGCAAGGCGGAATTCCAGGTTGGCGGTCTTACCCAGGATACGCTTGGCTTCAGCGGTGTCCTGCACGCCCGGAAGCTCAACCACGATGCGGTTGGCGCCTTGACGCTGCACGATCGGCTCGGCCACACCCAGCTCGTTGACGCGGTTACGTACCGTGGTCAAGTTCTGCTTGATGGAGTACTCGCGGATCTCGGCGATCTTGGCCGGGCTCATCGCCAGGCGCAACACAGCCTGACCATTCAAGTCGGCCGGCACGATGTCGAAGTCATTGAAATTCTTGCGGATCAGCGCACGGGCCTGCTCGCGGGACGCTTCGTCAGCAAAACCCAGCTGGATGGCACCGTTGAGCTGCGGCAAGCTGCGATAACGCAGTTTCTCTTTGCGCAGCAGGCTCTTCACGTCGCCTTCGTAGACTTTCAGACGCGCGTCGAGAGCCTTGTCCATGTCGACTTCCAGCAGGAAGTGCACACCACCGGACAAGTCCAGACCCAGCTTCATCGGGTGCGCGCCAATGCTGCGCAGCCATTGTGGCGTGGTCTGTGCCAGGTTCAATGCAACGACGTAATCGTCACCCATGACCTTGCGTACAACGTCCTTGGCCGGCAATTGGTCTTCTTGCTTGGTCAGGCGCAACAAGCCGCCTTTGGAACCAGCTGCCAAGGTTGCCGCTTTAACCTGGATGCCCGCGTCAGTCAGCGCTTTGCTCGCGCGTTCCAGATCAGCCTGATTGACCTGCAGCGAAGTGCTGGCGCCAGAGATCTGGATCGCCGGGTCATCAGGATAGAGATTGGGAGCGGAATAAATAAAACCGATCGCCAGCACCGCCAGGATCAGTACGTATTTCCACAGAGGGTATTTGTTCAGCATCACGCCGCCCGCTTATAACGCGGGGCGCCTTGCGCGCCCCGTCGATTGGTAAAGGTTGTTACTTAGATCGCTTTGAGCGTGCCCTTAGGCAGCGTGGCGGCGATGGCGCCCTTCTGGAACTTCATTTCCACGGTGTCGGAGACTTCCAGTACCACGAAAGCATCGGAAACCTTGGTGATCTTGCCGGCGATGCCGCCAGTGGTCACGACTTCGTCGCCTTTTTGCAGGCTGCCCAGCAGGTTTTTCTGCTCTTTGGCGCGCTTGGCCTGTGGACGCCAGATCATCAGGTAGAAGATGACCAGGAAGCCGACCAGGAAAATCCACTCGAAACCACCACCCATAGGGCCGGCAGCAGCAGGCGCAGCGGCGTCAGCCATGGCGTTAGAGATAAAAAAGCTCATTTAGCACTCCAGTTGCAAATAGTGAATCTTAGGGTCGGAAAACTCAGTCCAAGGGCGGCACAGGGAGCCCGCGCTTGGCATAGAAGGCATCGACGAAGGCGGCCAATGTACCCTGTTGAATAGCCTCGCGCAAACCAGCCATCAGGACTTGGTAGTGACGCAAATTGTGGATGGTATTCAACATGCTACCCAGCATTTCCCCGCACTTGTCCAGATGATGCAGATAGGCACGGGAGAAGTTCTGGCAGGTGTAGCAGTCACAGGTGGGATCCAGCGGCGAATCATCATGGCGATGGAACGCGTTACGGATCTTGAGCACGCCTGTATCGATGAACAGATGCCCATTGCGGGCATTACGGGTTGGCATCACGCAATCGAACATGTCCACACCGCGGCGCACACCCTCTACGAGATCTTCCGGTTTGCCAACGCCCATAAGGTAACGAGGTTTGTCAGCGGGCATCAGGCCCGGCAGGTAGTCGAGCACCTTGATCATTTCGTGCTTGGGCTCGCCCACCGACAAACCGCCGATGGCCAGGCCGTCGAAGCCGATCTTGTCGAGGCCTTCCAGCGAGCGTTTACGCAGGCTTTCGTGCATCCCGCCCTGGACAATCCCGAACAGCGCCGCGGTGTTGTCGCCATGGGCATTCTTCGAGCGCTGGGCCCAACGCAGGGACAGCTCCATGGAGATGCGCGCCACGTCTTCGTCAGCCGGGTAAGGCGTGCACTCGTCGAAAATCATCACGATGTCGGAACCCAGGTCGCGCTGGACCTGCATTGACTCTTCCGGCCCCATGAACACCTTGGCACCGTCCACCGGCGAGGCGAAGGTTACGCCCTCTTCCTTGATCTTGCGCATGGCGCCCAGGCTGAATACCTGGAAACCACCGGAGTCGGTGAGGATCGGGCCTTGCCATTTCATGAAGTCATGCAGATCGCCGTGCTTTTTGATCACTTCCGTGCCCGGGCGCAGCCACAGGTGGAAGGTGTTGCCGAGGATGATCTCGGCACCGGTAGCGACGATGTCGCGCGGCAACATGCCCTTGACGGTGCCGTAGGTGCCGACCGGCATGAACGCCGGGGTCTCCACGGTGCCGCGCGGGAAGGTCAGGCGACCGCGACGGGCCTTGCCGTCGGTGGCCAACAATTCAAACGACATACGACTCATAGTTGTTCCTCTGGGCCGCGTGGCGCCGGGTTACGGGTGATAAACATCGCATCACCGTAGCTGAAAAAACGGTACTCGTTGGCAATGGCGGCCTGGTAAGCAGCCATGGTTTGCGGGTAACCGGCAAATGCCGACACCAGCATCAAGAGCGTGGATTCGGGCAAATGGAAATTGGTGACCAGGCAATCGACCACATGGAATGGCCGGCCCGGGAAAATAAAGATATCAGTGTCACCACTGAACGGCTTGAGCACGCCATCACGCGCCGCACTTTCAAGCGACCGTACGCTGGTGGTGCCCACGGCCACCACTCGCCCACCGCGTGCCTTGCACGCATTGACCGCGTCCACGACGTCCTGGCTGACCTCCAGCCATTCGCTGTGCATGTGGTGGTCTTCGATGTTCTCCACACGCACCGGCTGAAACGTACCGGCCCCCACGTGCAGCGTCACATAGGCCGTCTCGACGCCCTTGGCGGCAATCGCATCCAGCAGCGGCTGGTCGAAATGCAGCCCGGCAGTCGGCGCCGCTACAGCGCCGAGGCGCTGTGAGTACACCGTTTGATAGCGCTCGCGGTCCGCGTCTTCGTCGGGGCGGTCTATATAAGGAGGCAACGGCATATGGCCGACGCGATCCAGCAATGGCAGCACTTCTTCGGCAAACTTGAGCTCGAACAAGGCATCGTGGCGCGCCACCATCTCGGCTTCGCCACCGCCATCAATGAGGATCCTCGAACCCGGTTTGGGCGACTTGCTGGAGCGCACATGGGCCAGCACACGATGGCTGTCCAGCACCCGCTCCACCAGGATTTCCAGCTTGCCGCCGGAAGCTTTCTGGCCAAACAGCCGCGCCGGAATTACCCGGGTGTTGTTGAAAACCATCAAATCGCCCGGGCGCAAATGCTCAAGCAAATCAGTGAATTGACGGTGTGCGAGGGCACCGCTGACCCCGTCCAGGGTCAACAGTCGACTGGCGCGACGCTCGGCCAAAGGGTGGCGAGCGATCAGCGAATCAGGGAGCTCAAAAGTAAAGTCAGCAACGCGCATGATGGGGTTCGTCTAGCAGGGCCGGGAAGTCTAGCGGAAATAGTGAAAATAGACCATGAAACGTGATTGACCAACGGTAATCTCATCTCTATACTTCGCCGCCATTGAGCCCTGATGGCGGAATTGGTAGACGCGGCGGATTCAAAATCCGTTTTCGAAAGGAGTGGGAGTTCGAGTCTCCCTCGGGGCACCATCTTAAAGAAAGACCTTGAAATTCAAGGTCTTTTTTTTCGCCTGTGAAAAAGTGCCGGGCGTGGCAGTGGAGGTAGCGGGACCATGGAATTGATGCTTGAAGCGGTTGCGCTGTTCGCCCTGAAGCTGGCGCATGAAACCGAGGACGGCAGCCCGCTGCTGCGCGATGATCCTGCAATGGATGGCTATGAGCGTGAAGTGTTTGGGTTGTTGGTGCGCCAGGGAAACTTGGCTGAGATCCAGTTTAAGCTCGATGAGTGCATCACCCAGGCGTTGATTGCATTGGGTGGAGCGGACAGCGTGCTCGGGCGTGAATTGCTAAAGCTGTCCACCCCTGTGCAAAACATCTCTCGCCTTGATGAGTTGATCTGCCCGCTGACCGTTCTAAAGGGCTATCTGAAAGATGTGCAATGAATCGGTGATCAGCATAACGGCCAGGTACACCATCAATACCGCCACCCCTGCATCCAGCCAACGCCAGACCGCTGGCTTGCGAAACAATACTGTCAGCCGCTGACAGCACAGCGCCAACACCACAAACCACACGAGTGATGCCGTCATGGCGCCTGTCGCGAACAGTGCCTGTTGACCCGCAGGTTTCGTGGCACCGATAGAACCAATCAGCACCACGGTATCCAGCCATGCATAAGGGTTGGCAAAGCCGAGTATGACCGCCGAGCGCAACAGCCCTCTTTGCGAGTTGCCGCCTTGAGCATCCGGCATGGACTGATCCCGGATGCAAGCCAACAGACGCTGGCCACCAAACCACAGCAGATAGGCCGCGCCGGACAACAGCAATAGCGCCATCACCTCAGGCCGACTTCCCAGTAACGACCCTAAACCCGTGACCCCGAAAGCGATCAGGAAAATATCGGCCAATACGCAAATGGCGACAACGCCCCAGATCGGCCCGCGACCGACACCTTGGCGGATCACCAGGGTGTCTTTCGGGCCTGGGGCGGCGAACAGTCCGATACCCAAGAGCAAACCTTCGATGTAAAGGGCATTGAAGTGAGGAAACATGGACTGTTCGAGCCCTCCAGGACTATTTAGCGCAGTTGAATCGGCTGATTACCGAAACCGGTATGACGAGCATTCACCGTGCTGCCCAGGTCAAGGGGTTTCTGGCGGTAAAAGGTCGTCAGCAACTGATCCGGATTGGGGTTTGCAAAGTAAATCAATGAGCTTCTGGCGACCGGTTTGCTGGGTGCAAGTACAGCATGGTAGGCGGCAGGCACGGCATGATCGGAGAGCTCTGTCAGCAAGGAGCCCGCCAGCACCGCGACCTCGTTCTCCAGAAGGCGTACAGGTTCCAACGATCGTCCCTTCATCAAGACCAGCCCTTCGCGGGTAGGCTTGATAAACGAAAGCATATGCCCGTCTTCATGAGGATCTTGAGCAAATCTACGAGAATGGTCTTTGGCCTGTGGACCGTAGACACACAACTGGATATACGATGCCGCGCGAAAGGGGGCCAAGGGTGCCACGCCAAATTCCTCGCAAATGCCATCCATCACCCCCTGGGCCAACTCGCTCATCTGTCGTTCAAAACTGCCGACTGCGTCAACGAAAGTACTTCGGGTAAATTCGAAAGCGGTTCTTTTTGAAGCGTGCGCGGGCCAGTAACAAAACCGCTCGCACAGGTCAGGGTGATCCTCGGCAAGGGAGTACTCGGCGCCAAAAGGGAAAAACCCATCCGTGTCCTGGGCAAAGGAAAATTCATCCTTGATGGCCTGGGGAATGGCCGAATACCCATCGATGATCTTTCTGTAGTCCTGCAACATCGCATCAGGAATTTGCAGAATGCCAAAGCCTGATCGGGCTATGGATTCGCAGCATGCTTTTAATCGAGACATAGCTATACCCAAAGATAGTTGTAAAGGAATGCAACACACACTAGGTTCGCAAGCATGCGAGAAACCGCGACACTGGATATAGCCAAACAGAAAGGGACTGATCCATGTCCTTCACAACGGCGCTAGCAGGTTGCGAGTGTGCAGGGCTCACTACACGCAACGGCGAGCAAGTTGTCCTTTTTGGCGAACAAGATGATGATTTTTCAAGGACGGGGATCAACGTACGGATATGAGCATCAAAACCCGCGACACACTCCGAGCACTGGTCGTAAGACGCAGCCGGGAACTGGGCAAATCCATGACAACCCTGGCCAAGGAAGCCGGTATTTCGCGTACCTATCTTTACGGATTAGCGGGTGGCATTTCACAGGATCCCTCGGTACGCACCCTGATCAAACTGGCCAAGGCGCTGCAGGTGTCCCCGCTATTGCTGTTCCGCTACTTCGCCGATTTGGCAGGCGCACCGGTCGATACCCATTCAATGGCAACCACCAACCGAGCCATCGGCCTGCATGATCTTGGCGACATTGTGGTGTTTAACGCCGACGTCACCACGCCCGACCAAACCGTCGTGCTGCCTGGCGAAACGTTTCAGAAAACCTGGGAGATCCAGAACGTCGGTACCCGCCCCTGGCGCGGTCGACGATTGGTTCGAGTAGACGGTGAATACGTCATCGCCCGTCGCACGGCTACAGGCGAGCCCCTGGAAGTGGTGATGGACAGCCACCTGCGCAGCCTTAACAACGAGGTACCGATTGCCGAAACCCTGCCCGGCCAACCGGTGCATATCACCGTAGAGTTTGGAGCGCCGAAAGAGACCTGCACGGTCACTTCGATATGGCGTATCGAAGATGAACACGGGCGCCCCTGCTATGGACCTGCATTCATCCTGCATGTGATTGTCAACGTCATGGCACGCTGAAAGCAGCCTTATTTGCGCCCTTCCACCGCCATCCGTACTGCCAACCCCATCAACACTGACCCCATCACCCAGCGCTGCACCACCTGCCACCCCGGCCGAGTCACGAAGAACACCGCGATGGAGCCGGCCATACAAGCAATCACCGCATTGACGCTGACGCTGATGAAAATCTGCAGAGAGCCCAACACCAACGATTGCAACAGCACGCTGCCATGGCCGTTCGGTTCGATGAACTGGGGCAGCAGCGACAGATACATCACCGCCACCTTGGGATTGAGCAGGTTGGTCACCACGCCCATGGTGAACAACTTGCGCGGGCTGTCCTTGGGCAAGTCCCGCACCTGAAACGGTGAACGCCCGCCCGGCTTGACCGCCTGCCACGCCAGGTACACCAGATACAGCGCCCCGCCGAACCGCAGCACGTCGTAGGCAAGCGGCACCGCCATCACCAGCGCGGTGATACCCAGCGCCGCGCACACCATATAGATCAAAAAGCCCAGCGCCACCCCGCCAAGTGAGATCAGCCCTGCGGTGCGCCCCTGGCAGATCGAGCGGGAAATCAGGTAAATCATATTCGGCCCGGGCGTGAGCACCATGCCGAGTGAAATCAGGCCATAGGCAAGCAAGCTGGACATATCGGGCATTGTTTAACTCCTGGATTTTTATGCTGCCGGCGTAAAATCCTTCGCCAGCACTGTAGTGTTACGCGCCATGCTAGAGCCTTGCAGGCTCGGCCGTTAGATACAGATCCGCGAGCAAAACGCCATACACCAGCGGCACCCTTCAACCAGGACAAGCACATGATCGACTTCAACAACAAAGGCTTCTTCAAGCTCAAACAAAACAACGAATACGCCGAACGCGTATCGGCCCTGCTGCTGGACGGCGAAGAAGTGGTCGACGCGTACAAGGCCATGCGCGACGGCGTGGTCTTCACCACCAAGCGCATCATCGCAGTGAACGTGCAGGGGATTACCGGCAGCAAGAAGGATTTCACTTCGCTGCCGTACAAAAACATCGTGGCGTATTCAGTGGAAACGTCAGGGACGTTTGATCTGGATTCGGAGCTGGAGATTTACTTTTCGTCGCTGGGGAAGGTGAAGTTCGAGTTCACTGGGAAAACCTCGATTGTGGAGATTTCGCGGCTGATATCAAAGCACCTGCTGGCCTGAGCCTTGGGCACGAGACGTTAAGCAGGTCAGCAGCTTCCTGAGAGGTCAATTCAGCATGAACCGGAACAACCTTGACGGCATTACCGAGGGTCAATTCTCACAAAATATCGACCAGCAGACGCAATGCAGACGTAGGGAGTACGAGGGTGGGAGGTTTGTCTTGTTTGTCGAAAATCAATCCACCTTTCCTACACAGGCTAGCGAATAAAGACGATAGCCGCTTCTGATACCTGCTCTTAGGCTCACACTTCGCACAGGGAAGTGAGCTATTCATGTCAGAACGCTTTTATCCACCGACCGAAGAAGAGTTAACCAAACGACGAATCCTGACTCCGCAGCCATCGCGTGTGCCGTATTCGCCGCCTATTGATTTTTCCGAGCCATCGCCTGCCCCGACACCCGCGCCAGCCAAACCTCCCGGCTGCGTCTTCATCAAGCCCTGCCAACTGCCTGACGGCTTCACCCATTACTTCAAACCCTCTGGGTACGTTCCGTTGGAGCTGATCAAGGAGTACGGTCATTTAAGCCTGTTGGGGGGACGCGAAGTGGACACCCGAGGCGCGGTTGCCTTGCGCAAGATCGGCGGCAGTGCACTGCCCGCTGGTTTGGGGCAGCTGTCATTGCGTTCGGCGCTTTTTGAGTCGACTGCCACAATCGCCGGGGGCGTCGCAGGTGGTCTGTTGACAGGGTTGGTAGCGCTGGCCTGGCCGTCGCAACTGGGTGATAGCGCACTCTACAGCGCGGAGCAACTGCGTTCGTTACAACGGGCGCGTTCGCAGATGCGGTTGCATATCGAGCAACGCGATGACGGCACGCTCGAAGGCTACGGCTTTTACACCGGCAACAATACTGATTGGCAGATGATTGATGTGGTGCAGTTTCAAAACCGAGGCGGTCAGTTTGTGGCGGTGTTGGACGAGGGGGCGGAGCTGATTTGGACGCCCGCCGTTGATCCGGGTGACACACTAGGTATTCCAGCACTGGAGGCTGCGCCGCAAGCGCCGGTGATTTGGATCTATCCGCCAACGGAGACAGCCGCGCAGATTCTGGTGAATCCGATTTACCCGCCGCAGTATCGGGATTTCATTCTGGTGTTCCCAGTGGAGTCCGGGGTTCGACCACTGTATGTGGTAGTAAGTGTCAAGGCTGGGGATCACAAGTACCACAAAGCGCCTAACACTGAACACATAACTGGCTTTGCAAACCTGATAAAAGCAAAGCCCATGACTCCCAGACAGGGAGGTGCCGGACTGAGAGAGCGCTGGATTGAGGAAAAAGGCCGGAAAGTCTATGAATGGGATTCCCAACATGGGGAGCTAGAAGTCTATCTAGCAAGTGATGGAAGCCACGTAGGTGCGTACAACCACATAACCGGCGCGCAGCTAAAAGGGCCAAACAAGAAACGAAACATCAAAAAATATCTGTGAGGGCAACATGGGACTAAAAGTAAGGTTGGAATGGTTTAACAGAGCCACAGAAAGGCTATGCGGAACAGTAAACTCGGCGGACTTGGGGGATGACTACACCGTGATATCCAGTCTTGGGCTATCGACTGCCCGAGACGTAAATAACGGCATGTTTGAACTGCGCACGGAGTGGTTATCCATGATACAGCCATACTTTTCTCATGAGATTTCTCTTTCAGAAAGTGATTACTTCATCGCATTTGATTACGAAGTTTCAAACGAATAACAAACATTCACAGAGTTCAGACTGAGTCGTAGCAGATGAAGCCATTGTGTGACTGCTGCGCTCACACCTTTAACGGTATGGTTTTCGCAGCTCACACTAGTAATTAGGGTCTATTGATGCCTGCTTCTACGCAAGAAGCCCGGCTTAGCTGTAGTTCTCGGCAGACGTATGCCAGACATCGGTCCGTTACTCCCAACCCAGTTCAAAGTGGGAGGACGCTTGCTCCCGATAGCGGAGTGTCAGCCCCAACTTCATTGACTGACTCACCGCTATCGCGACATAGGTACCGACACAACTTAGTGGTAGCCGACCGTCACCACGATGCGACGCGAGCCGCTCTTGATCTTAGGCACACCCGTCCACCATGTGCCCGTTCCGTACACGCTTTTCAAAAATGAGGCCGCCATCGGGAGCAAGCCCCCTCCCACACTTTGATCGCGTTGGCTCACTTGGGCTGGAATGTATCTAAGTACGCCAGGATATTTTCGATCTTCTGCGAATCACTGATTCCCCAGAAAATCATCCGCGTCCCACTTACCACCGATTTCGGGTCTTCGATGTAGGCCGCCAGTTTGTCCCGCGTCCAGACCACTCCCGAATTCTTCATCGCATCCGAATACTGATAGTCCGGGGTCGTACCGGCAGGTCGGCCGAGAATGCCGTTCAGCTGCGGCCCAAAACCGCCGCGCGCACCTTCACCGATGCTGTGGCAGCCGCCGCAGGTCTTGGTGAAGAGTTTGCCGCCCGCTTCGGCGTCGCCAGCTGCAAACGCGGGTGCGGCGACAACGGTGAGGGCGAAGGTCAATAACACGTACTTCATCAGGGGCTCCCTAGGGGTTATTGCCGTCAATTATGCCTGCTTGAACGGCCGCTCCCCCAGCCGTTCCACCAGGCGCACCAGATAACCGTCCGGGTCTTGCACGATGAACTGGCGCTGCCCGGCCTCTACGTCGCCCGCGCGGTACCAGGCATCCTCGACGTTACGGAACAACGGGCGGCCGATCTCCGACAGGCGCCGCAAGATAGGCGCTACGGCAGGCACGTCGATTTGCAAGTTGATGCCACGCCCAAAAGGCTGCTGCAAGGGCGCGGTCAGCCACTGCCCGGCGTGCGGCGCGTATTGTTCCAGCATGATTTGCGCACCGTGCAGGTCGAGGTAGGCAAAGCCTTCTTCAGCGCGCTGATAGGCGATGCCGAAACCCAACTGGTCAACCCAGAATGCCAGGCTGGCATCGAGGTGGGTAACGATGAGTTCTGGCACGAGGGGATTACGCTTAAACATGGCATTCCTTGGACGTCGCAGTGGCGCTTACCTTAACGGATTATCGTGCTGACGGCGTGGAGCAAGACCACATACTGGAACCAGCCGAATGACCACCCATCGTTTAAAAAACATCCAATCGAACCTATATACCCAACCCCCACTCCACCTTACTGAACCCCTGATGGTGGAGTAAGGATCATGGTTCAGCCATCGATTTTAGTATTGGAAGACGACGAGATCATTCGGGCGTTAATGGTGGATGTGCTGGAGGATTTCGGTGCGGTGGTGACTTCATTCCCTTCGGCGGATGAAGGGATGATTTATCTGGAGCGAGGCGACGACCCTGTGGACTTGATTGTCAGTGATATTCAAATGCCCGGCCTGCTCAATGGCTACGACTTGAGCCGCGTAGTGGCTCATCGCTGGCCTGAGGTGCAGGTGGTGCTCACTTCCGGCAATACGAAGATCGCCACTCAATTGGGCAGCTCGGTGCGGTTTCTGCCTAAACCATGGAGCACCGATCACTTGCTTGAGTGCGTTCAAACGGCGTTGACCCAGCAGGGACCGCCCATGCATTGATAGCGTCGCGATATCATCCGGACCGAACTCGTGGCGTGCCGTGGGGTCATTTGGAATACAGGGAGCGACTTTTCTGATCTACTGGTCAGCCTTTTCGCTTCTTGCGCTCAGCTGACGACAACGAGTTGTGTAGAATTGTCGCCCATTTTCATGCGTCATTCCTGGCCGACAGGCCCACAGTTCGAGCTCATTGAATGCACTCACAGGCCCATGACGTTGGTGCGCCATCCTTGCTGGAATCGTTGCGCACGGGCACCGGCCTGTTGCATGTCGCGTTGGAAAAGCGCTTGCCGTTTTTTTCCGAACGCCTGGATGCCCAGTGGTATCGGCGATTGCTGCAGGCGTACTACGGTTTTTATCAACCCATGGAGGCGGCGCTGTACAACGGCGGCCTGATTCCAGATGGAATTGACATTGCATCACGTGTGAAAACGCCGACGCTGGTCAACGATCTGCGCGCCCTGGGCCTGGATAGTCACACCCTCGCTGCCCTTCCCCGCTGCACCCAACTCCCCGCGCTGGACACGCCTGCCGCTTGCCTCGGCGCCCTGTATGTACTGGAAGGCGCAACGCTCGGTGGCCAGGTATTACGCCGGGAAATGGCGTCACGCCTGGCGATCGAAGCCGACAACGGCGGTGCGTTTCTCGATGTCTACGGTGCCGAGACCGGCCGGCGCTGGAAAGACTTTCTCGACTACCTGGCTCATCAGCCACTGGATGCGAGCGCTCGAGCGCGCGCAGTGATGGGTGCCCGGTCCACTTTCAGCGGCTTTGAGCAATGGCTCGAACGCCAGGAGGTACTGCTATGAAACCCGAAGATTTTGAAGAGCTGCTTGCCAACTGTGCCGACGAGCCCATCCGCTTCCCCGGGGCAATCCAGCCTCATGGCGTGTTGCTGACGCTGTCGGAGCCTGAGCTGAACATCATCCAGGTCAGTGCCAACGTCGGCACCTTGTTCGGCCACGCGCCCGAGGCCCTGTTGAATCAACCGTTGCATACGTTGATCGGCAGTGAACACGCCCAAGTGGTGCAGTCGATGGCCGAGCACAATACCTTTATCGACGCCCCACCCCTGCATGTCACGCTCAACGGTGCTCAGTTCGAAGGTTTGTTGCATCGTCATCAGAACGTGCTGGTGTTGGAGTTCGAACCCCTGCTCACGGATTTCAAACCCCAGGTAAGCAATGGTCTCACCAGCAACCTGAGCAAAATGTTGCAACGCCTGCAATCAGCCAAGACTCTGCAAGCGCTGTACGCCATCAGCGTGGATGAAATCCAGGCCATGACCGGTTATGACCGAGTGCTGATCTATCGCTTCGAAGACGAAGGCCATGGCCAGGTAATCGCTGAAGCCTCGGCGCCGGCCATGGAGTTATTCAACGGCCTGTTCTTCCCCGCGTCCGACATCCCCGAACAAGCCCGTGAGCTGTATCGCACCAACTGGCTTCGGATCATCCCGAATGCGTCCTACGAACCCGTACCGCTATTGCCAAAATTGCGCCCGGACACCGGCCAACCGCTGGACCTGAGCTTCGCGACCCTGCGCAGCGTGTCGCCGATTCACTGCCAATACATGCAGAACATGGGCGTGTTGTCGTCCATGAGTATTTCGCTGATGAAGGGCGACAAACTCTGGGGCCTGATCAGCTGCGGCAACCGCGAGCCGCTGCTGGTGCCGAACGATCTGCGTATGACCTGCCAAACCATCGGTCAGGTGCTGTCGTTGCAGATCAGTGCCATGGAAGCCTTGGAGTTAAGCCGCCAGCGAGAGGAGAAAGTCGAAACCCTGGCGTTGCTTGATCGGGCGATGAAAGCCAGCGACGACAACGTGTTCGACAGCCTGGCCCACCACGGTAAAAAACTGATGGACCTGACCTTGTCGGGCGGTGTGGCGATCATCGAAGACAAGCAGTTGCACCGTTACGGCAACTGCCCGGAACCAGCGCAAATCCGGGCGCTGCACAAGTGGCTGCAAACGCTGGGCCAGCCGGTATTTTCCAACCACAACCTGGCTTCGGTGTACCCACCGGCCGCCGAGTATCAGGCGGTGGCCAGTGGTGTGCTCGCCATGAGCCTGCCCAAGCCTGTGGATAACGGTGTGTTGTGGTTTCGCCCGGAAGTCAAAGAGAACATCAATTGGAGCGGTGACCCGAGCAAGCCGCTAAATCTGGAAACCTCTGACACTGGCCTACGCCTTCGCCCACGCACGTCGTTTGAAATCTGGAAAGTGGAAATGGCCGGCATTTCCACCAAGTGGAGCCACGGCGACCTGTTTGCCGCCAATGACCTGCGCCGCTCGGCCCTGGAAAATGATCTGGCCCGCCAGGTGCTGCGCGAACAACAAGCGGTGCGTGCCCGAGACGAGTTGGTCGCAGTGGTTTCCCACGACCTGCGCAACCCGATGACAGTCATTTCCATGCTCTGCGGCATGATGCAGAAAGCCTTCAGCTCCGACGGCCCACACACCTCACGGCGGATTTCCTCGGCCATCGACACCATGCAACAGGCCGCCGGGCGCATGAATGTGCTGCTGGAGGACTTGCTCGACACCTCGAAAATCGAAGCCGGACGCTATGTGGTCAAGCCGGTTGCGCTGGACGTCAGCCAGATATTTGAAGAGGCATACTCGCTGCTGTCGCCACTGGCCTCGGAAAAAGGTATCGACCTGTCGTTCAACGCCGAGCCTGGCCTGCAGATCAGCGCCGACCCGGAGCGCTTGTTCCAAGTGCTGTCGAACCTGATCGGCAACGCCATCAAATTCACCCCCCGCCAGGGCAACATCGGTATCAGCGCCATGAGCAACGGCGAAGAGATCGTGTTTTCGGTACGCGATTCCGGTGAAGGCATTGCGCCGGATCATTTGCCCCATGTGTTCGACCGCTATTGGACCCAGTCCGAGAACAATCCCACCGGCAGCGGGCTGGGGCTGTATATCACCCAGGGGATTGTCCAGGCCCATGGTGGTCGGATCGAAGCCGACAGTGAATTGGGGCGCGGCAGTGAATTCAGGTTTACGGTGCCTAAGCCTGCTTGAGACACACCAAATTCCTACTAGCCAAACATATGGTTACCTATGGCCGGGAACGAAAAACCCGGCCAACTCCACTCAATCAGTGCGCACTCAAAGGGAGTATTGATGCGACAACAGTCCTCCAATTGAGTAAGGGGTTTTACCATGTTCATCGGCAATTCGTTTCACAGCTTCAGCTATAACGTCCAGCAAGGCTTAAAAGATAACCAGCCTCCAGCCAATCCCGCGCCAACTTCTTCGCCGCTTGACGGCCCCCCACAGGGGCAGGACACGCAACCAAAACCCAAAGATTCGGGTATGACCTCTCTCGGAGGAGGCAAACTGCTTTAAACCGTTACGGGTCACCGGCAACAAGTGCAGCGCACCGCGCTGCACTTGCGTTAACAAAACACTCACATCCTCTGCGTTATCCTCTCCAGTCCCATTTGGTATGAGCTGCATTTTTCATGCATCAACCCGACATCCTGCCTGCTGTCATCGCAGGTCCCCTGCTAAGGCGCCTTGAACCGCAGCGCCTGGTTATCTGGTTGGTGGGCAGTCGTGCCCTGCCACTGTGCTTGAGGCTGCAATTACCCCAGGGCGAGGCGCTGAATATCCCGCTCGATGCAACGCACTGCCAAATCGTGCCCGTCGGGCGCCATGCCGTTATCCACTTGATCGACGTAGAGCTGAGCGACGCTCTGCCTCAGGACGAGGTCATCGGTTACGACCTGATCGTCGACGGAATTGGTATTGCACAATGGGCGCCGCACTTGCTGTATGCCGACGCCACAACGCCGAGCTTCGTGCTGCATAGCCGCATCAACCACTTGGTGCATGGCTCCTGCCGTAAACCCCATCACCGTGCTGACGAAGGCTTGTTATGTGTCGATCGCCTGTTGGCGGAGGCCCGCACCCCGCTCGAACGCCCCGCCTTGCTGATGATGAGCGGCGACCAGGTCTACGCCGACGATGTCGCCGGGCCCATGCTGCGGGCCATCCATGCGCTGATCGCGCGCCTGGGCCTGTTCGACGAGTTCCTGGAGGGCGCCGTGGTGGACGACAGCGTCAGCCTCTATGGGCATCGCGCCAGCTATTACCACCGAGCCGACCTGCTTCCGGCGCTGGACAGTAACGAGACCCTGCGCGAACGCTTTTTCGGCGGCGTGAAGAAGCCGATCTTCACCAGCAGCACCGCTGACAATCACCTGGTGACCTTCGCCGAAGTCATCGCGATGTACCTGCTGGTCTGGTCGCCCACCCCGTGGACGCTGATCACACCACAACCGCCGCAACTGAGCGCGCAAGAACAACTGCGTTATGCCCGCGAACAGGTCCAGATCGATCAATTCCGCACCGGCCTGCCGGGGGTAGCCCGAGTGTTCACCCACCTGTCGACGCTGATGATCTTCGATGATCATGACATCACTGACGATTGGAACCTCAGCGCTCAGTGGGAGCAAACCGCCTACGGCCATCCCTTCTCCAAACGCATCATCGGCAATGCCTTGCTGGCGTACCTGTTATGCCAGGGCTGGGGCAACCAGCCCCAAGTGTTCGACGAGCTGCTGAGCCAGACCCAGGCACTGACTGGCCAGGCGCAGGGCAATCATCTGGAGGCTGCCGCCCAGGATGATCTGCTGGAGGCGCTGCTGAAATTCCAGCAATGGCATTACGTTTTGCCCACCACCCCTGCCCTGGTGGTACTCGATACCCGTACTCGGCGCTGGCGCAGCGAATTTACCCTCAAGCAACCTTCCGGCCTGCTGGACTGGGAAGCCTTGAGCGAACTGCAACAGGAGCTGCTCGACCATCCGTCGGCCATTATCGTCTCGCCTGCGCCGATCTTTGGCGTCAAGCTGATCGAAACGGTGCAAAAGGTCTTCAGTTGGTGCGGCTTCCCACTGCTGGTGGACGCCGAAAACTGGATGGCTCATCGCGGCGCCGCCCAAGTGATCCTGAACATCTTCCGCCACTCGCGCACGCCCGGTAACTACGTGATCCTCTCCGGCGATGTGCATTACTCGTTCGTCTACCAGGTGCTGATCCGTCATCGCAACGGCGGCCCGAGGATCTGGCAAATCACCAGCAGCGGCATCAAGAATGAGTTCCCACCGCGCTTGCTGGAATGGTTCGACCGTCTCAACCGCTGGCTGTATTCCCCACGCTCGCCGCTCAACTGGTTTACCCGCCGCCGCACCATGCAGGTAGTCCCGTATATTCCGGAGCATGCCGAGGCGGGTGAGCGGCTGTGGAATAGCGCGGGAATTGGCCAGGTGTTTTTCAATGAACAGGGCCAGCCGGATGAGATTTACCAACACAACGCGGATGGAAAGCCTCGCACAAAGATGCTGGTGCCCGAATCATAGCCAAACGCCACTATCCGAAAGCAGCACATCCGCCCTATTCAAACCGTGCAAGCCGCGAGGTAGAGTAGCGCCAGCCACGGAGTATCGGCGTCAACAATAATAACTGGCCCTAGAAGCCAGCCCTTGCAGGGAGCGCGCTGATGGACGATACACCCGGCAACGAGCCACTACGCAATGACTTTTCCGAACTCCACGCCGACCTGCTGCACGCCATCATGGAACTGGTCAGTGACGGGATCTGGGACTGGAACGCCAAGACTGGCTACGTCTACCGCAACCCCGGCTGGTACGAAATGCTCGGTTATTCCCGAGACTCGCTGGAAAACAACGTGTTCACCTGGGAAAGCGTGATCCATAGCGAGGATTACCCGCGCGTGATGGCGTTGTTTGATGACTACATCAGTCAACGCTCGCCCCTTTACCGCGCCGAATACCGCTGCCGGAAAGAAGACGGCACTTATCTGTGGATCGAGGATCGTGGCTACATCATTGCACGCAACCCCGACGGCTCAGTGGCGCGCATGGTGGGCGCGCACCGCGACATTCATACGCGTAAATGCTCCATTGAACGCCTGCAAAAACGCAACCAATCCCTTGAAGCACTGGTGGCAGAACGTACCCTTGAGCTGTCGCGGGTCAATCAACAATTGCAGATACAGCTGGACGAAAATCGTTCCCTGGCCGAGCGCGACGCGCTGACGCGCATCGCCAACCGTTATCGCCTGGAAAAATGCCTGCTGGAAGAATGCGACCGCGCCGAACGCTTTCGTGTGCCCCTGGCGCTGGTGGCGATGGACATCGATGACTTCAAGCCGGTCAATGACCGATACGGTCACGGCGTCGGTGATCAGACGCTGATAGGGGTGGCGGAGCGTCTGGAAAGCTGCGTACGCACAACTGACCTGCTGGCTCGCTGGGGCGGCGATGAGTTCATGGTGGTGCTGCCTGCAAGCAACCTGGACACGGCGAAGGAATTGGCCGAAAGGATTCGCCGTGCAATCAAACAGTCACCTATCGTCAACGAGCTCAACGTCACCCTGAGCCTGGGGATTGTAGAGCGGCGCATGGGTGAGCCCCCTGCCGCGCTGGTGGCGAGGGCTGATCGAGCGCTATATCGGTCCAAGGCGGCGGGCAAAGATGGGGTGTCGGATTAATGCAGATAAGCGCTCCTTCCGATTTGGAATGACCCGGCGACTTTATTTCGTTTGCGACAAGGCCCGGTGCGCGGCTTAGATAAACCACGCCCAGCCTTGTCGAGTAAGCGATTCATGAGCCACGCCAGCATCAGCCAATCGATTTCCATCGTCCATCCCATCAGCCTCAGCCACGGTAAAAACGCTGAGGTGTGGGACACCGCGGGCAAACGCTACATCGATTTTGTCGGCGGTATCGGCGTACTCAACCTGGGCCATTGCCATCCGGGCGTAGTGGCGGCGATTCGCGAGCAAGCAACCAGGCTTACCCACTACGCATTCAACGCCGCACCGCATACGCCCTACATCGAGTTGATGCAACGCCTGACGGCGTTTATCCCGGTGCACTACCCGGTCAGCGGCATGCTCACCAACAGTGGCGCGGAAGCGGCGGAAAATGCGTTGAAGATCGTCCGCGGCGCCACCGGGCGAACGGCGGTGATCGCCTTTGATGGAGCCTTCCACGGCCGAACCCTGGCGACCCTCAACCTCAATGGCAAGGTGGCGCCCTACAAGCAGAAGGTCGGCGTACTGCCTGGCCCGGTGTATCACCTGCCGTACCCCAGTGCCGATAACGGCGTGACATGCGCCGAAGCGCTGAAGGCGATGGACCGTCTGTTCAGCGTGGAAATCGACGTAAACGATGTGGCCTGTTTCATCATCGAGCCGGTGCAGGGCGAAGCCGGTTTCCTCGCCCTTGATATCGAGTTCGCCCAAGCCCTGCGGCGCTTTTGCGACGAGCACAACATCCTGCTGATTGTCGATGAGGTCCAGTCCGGCTTTGGTCGCACGGGGCAGCGCTTTGCCTTTTCGCGCCTGGGCATCGAACCGGATCTGTTGCTGCTCGGCAAAAGCATCGCTGGCGGCGTGCCGTTGGGTGCTGTGGTGGGGCGCAAGGCGCTGATGGACAACCTGCCCAAGGGCGGCCTCGGCGGCACCTACTCCGGCAACCCCATCGCCTGCGCGGCGGCGCTGGCTACCCTTGAGGCGATGACCGATGAACACCTGCAAGCTTGGGGGGCACAGCAGGAGGCGGCCATTGTCAGACGCCATGAAAGCTGGCGCTCACAACAACTGTCGCCCTACCTGGGCCGCCTCACCGGCGTCGGCGCCATGCGTGGTATTGAACTGGTGAATGTCGATGGCACTCCGGCCTCCAGGCAACTCACTCAGTTGCTGGGCCTGGCGCGAGACGCCGGCTTGCTGCTGATGCCCAGCGGCAAGTCGCGGCACATTGTGCGCTTGCTGGCACCGTTGACCATCGAGCCTTGGGTGCTGGAGGAAGGCCTGGATATTCTCCAGGCGTGCTTCGCGCAACTGGATCAATAGCATCACCTGCCCGAACCTGTCTTGACCTGATCCCCCACCCCGCCGAAAATGCCCGACGTTTTTGTCTCCCCGTTTACTACGCAGTGAAATTTTAATGCCTGATTCCTACACCGCAGAATCCGCCGAAGAATCCGTAACCGCCTTGCATGCCAAAGCCGAATACGAAAACGCCATCAATCTTTCACAGCATGTGCCAGCGGCCAAGATCATCAGCGAGATGGTGCTGGACGCGTTTCATACCTCCAAGGAAAGCGACCAGATCCGCGAGTTGCGCATCGCCATCCGCCAGGCCCATGACGCCTTCGACGATGACAAAGCCTACGACCTGATGGGCCAGCTCAAACAATTGAAGGACGCCGAAGCCGCCGATAACGCCGCCCTCGAAGACCTGAGCAGCAAGTTCTCGATCAGCCGCATCCTGTCCAGCTTCAAGGACGATCCCCAGTTTCAGGAACTGGTCTATGGCCTGGCCCTCAAGGTGCTGAACCAGTCGCATCAGGCCATCAGCAACCCAAGTGCCGGCAAGGGCAAGGCAGCACGTGCCAAGAAAGAAGCCGAGGTGTTCGTGATCAGCAAGGATGGCATCAGCGTCACCCTGCCGCTGCGCACACCGCGCTCCAGGCTCAGCGTGGACCGCGAAGCATTCGAGTTCCTGGGGTTCAACTTCGTCGGTGAAGGCGACGAGGCCGAACTGGAAGTGGAAAGCTTCGTGGATAACGCCGGTAATGAGCAGCCGTTGAGCCGCAAAAGTGTGATTACTGCGCTGCAGCAGCAGACAGCGTTTGCCGGCTACAGCATTGCCCAGCAGTAACGCGTTACAGGCAACACCGCTGGACTAAACAAGTGGAGGCGCTAGCCCCCACTTGTTTGTAGTGTTTCAGCCTACGTGCGCGATCTGCGCGGCAAACACCTCGCGAAAGCGTTCCATCTCCTGCTGGTTGCCCACTGTCACCCGCACCCATTGCGGCCAGTTCTGCCATACGCGCCCCACCAGCACATTCTGTGCGGCCAGCCGCTCAACCACCTGCTCAGCGGGTTGCTTTACATCGATCATGAAGCAATTGCTCTGGGAAGCCGTGCAGCTAAAGCCCCGGCCTTTGAGCCAGGCGACTGTCTCATCACGCAACCTGGCATTGAGCGCTTTGCGTTGGCCCACCAACGTGGCGTCCTCCAGGCTGGCACGTGCGCCCAATAGGCTGGCAGCGGCCGGGACGTTGTCACCGCCGAACACCGCCAGCCGCTCCAGCAGCGCCGGATGACCGATTGCCAGCCCCAGACGCGCTCCGGCCATGCCGTAGATTTTCGAGAACGTACGCAGCACCAACAGATCGTCGTGGTCGTTGACCCAACTCACACAGCTGGTTGCATCGCAGAAGTCGATATACGCCTCGTCCACCACTAGCACGCTGCCTTTGGGTTTGTTCGCCAGGGCTTGGCGGATGGCCTCGGTAGGGGTCAGGGTGCCGGTGGGGTTGTTGGGGTTGCACAGGTACAACATGCCGGCCTGTGGGTCTGCCGCGAGCATGGCCGGTACATCATGGGCATGACCGGCGTCGAGGTTCACTTCATGCACCGGCGCCTTGATCGACTCGGCCGCCTGACGCACAAGTTCATAGGACGGTGTCGCCATGACCAGGCCGCGGGTTTGGCTGGTAAACGCCAGCACCGCAAAACGCAGGGCCGCCATCGAGCCGGCAAACACCGCGACGTTTTCTTCGGCAACCCCCTGCTGGTGGGCAAACTGCGCGGCCAAGGCGTACATGTCCGGGTAGGGATAGCGCCCAGACGCTGCAATCGCTCGCTGCATCGCCTCACGGGCGGCGTCTGAAGGGCCGTAGGGGCTTTCGTTGTAGTTGAGCCGTACCTTGTCGGGTTGAGCCGGCACCGGGCTGGCAACCGCCCAATCCAGCTGGCCAAGTACAGGTAACGCCGCCCCAAGAGCGAGAAGGGACCTGCGGCTGAAGCTGACCATGGTGACTACTCCTTGTCGAAGTGCGAGGGATTCGCACAGGTCGGATATAACGGTATGACGAGAAAGCAGTTGCCTGATTTAGCGGCGGGACGTATCCCTGCACTCAGTACTTTATTGTCAACGCGAGCCCATGCAACACTTGCGCTGCCGCTGGCCTGGAACTAGACGTTCTGCCGGGTATGGACTGATGACTAAATGGAAGTGGTGAGCACTTGATACACAGACGAGAAAAAACCGAGCACTTGAAGAGCAATATCAAGTACTTGATCAAAAGTCGTGGCGAAACCCAGCTTTCGTTAAGCAATGCCGCCGGCGTGACCAGGACGACCATCTACAACATCCTGGAAGGCAAGGTCGTCAAAGTGCAACAGTCGACCATTCGCAAGATCTCTGATTTCTTCGGCGTTTCGTACGAAGAAATCGAGACCGTCAACTTTGAAGCCAAGGAAGTCATCGAAAGCAATGTTTCCCCCCTGGGCAACAAGAACCCGGCGGCAGTGCCTGTGCTCAAGGAAAGCCTGCTGATGCAGAACCTGGGCAAGCGCATCGGCGAGCTGGCCACGCTTTACCCACTGACTTACTACTTCGGCAACTCCTGCAACTTGATCGGCGTTCGCCTGGAGCATGCGATTCCCGGCATCAATGAGCCGGGGGACTTGCTGATCGTGCAGAAAGGCGCATCGAGCGACGATAAAGAAAAGCTGGTGTACGACCGCGCCACCAAGAAGCTGTTCATCACCCTTGAACCCTGCGGCAACTCAGACCGCTTGTGCGTCATCGGCGATATTCTCGAGGAGCGCTTCAATGACAACCTTTGAAGGCGCCGTGGAAAACAGCAAATACAAGTTGCTGGGCTTTGAAAATGACAAGCGCCTGGCGGTGATCATGGTGATCGCCACGGGCAAGGTCGTGAAAATCAAGCTCAGTGAGGTGCTCAACAGCGAAATGATGGACAACTTCAACAAGCTGGAAATCAAGAACCTCTACAAGAAGTTCTATTCACAAGCAGGAGCACTCACCGCCTACGACATTAACGACCGCAATGAAAACTCTTGGATGATCTACATCATCCTGAACCTGTTGCTGTTCACGTTTTACATCTTCACCAGCATCGCCGCGACCAAACCGATCTACCTGGAATCCATGGGCATCATTGTGACGCCGGGCACTTTTTTGTACCCGCTGACCTTCCTGATTGTGGATCTGCTGAACGAGAACTTCGGCCTGCGCCTGGCCCGGCGAGCCATTATGTTTGCGTTTGCCAGCAATGCGATGATCATCATCCTGTTGTATGGCTCAACGTTCCTGCCGGGGCTGCCGGGCTGGAAACTCGATGGGCCGTATAACGACGTGATCCTGCAGGTGTCGTCGGTGCTGGTTGCCTCTTCGGTGTCGTTCCTGGTCTCGGAGAATATAAATTCCTATCTGCTGTGCAAGATCAAAGAGCTGACCAACTCCAGGTACCTGTACCTGCGGATTTTCTTCAGCACCTTCTTTGCGGTGATCATCGACAGTTTTCTGTTCTGCTTTATTGCCTTCTACGGCGCCATGCAGACCAGCGATATCCTGAGCATGATCTATGTGCAGATCGCGATCAAAGTCGGTTTTGCGTTCTTCAATATTCTGCCTGCCTACGGGGCACGTTCGCTGTTCAAGCGCTATCAATAATCTCGTAGGAGCGAGCAAGCTCGCTCCTACGAGGGTTACTTCAGTTGCAACTTGTGCTTGAGGCTCTGCATGACATCCGCTTTGTTTTGCAGGTAGTCATTCAAGCCCCGGGCACGCAGGTTGCACGCATCGCAGTTGCCGCAGCCGGTGCCAATGACGCCGTTGTAGCAGGTCAGCGTCTGCTCGCGCACCAGTTCCAGTTGGTTGTGGTAATCGGCCAGGGCCCAGGTTTCGGCCTTGTTCAGCCACATCAACGGGGTGTCGAGGCGCACGTCGTATTCCATGCCCAGCTTGAGGGCCTGGTTCAATGCCTTGACGAACTCGTCACGGCAATCGGGGTAGCCCGAGAAGTCGGTTTCGCACACACCGGTAATCACGGCCTCGGCCTTGACCTGGTAGGCGTAGATCGCAGCCAGGGTCAAGAACAGAATATTGCGGCCCGGCACGAAAGTGCTCGGCAGGCTTTCGCCTGAGCTGTTAACGGTCGGTACCGGAATGTTGTCACGGGTGAGGCTGCTGATCGCCAGCTCATTGAGCAGCGACACATCCATCACTTTGTGCACGGTGGCGCCCAATTGCTTGACCAACTTGCGGGCCACTTCGATTTCCGCCACATGGCGCTGACCATAATCGAAGGTGATGCAGTGCACTTCGTCATACTGCTTCAATGCCTGGATCAGGCAGGTAGTCGAGTCCTGCCCGCCACTGAAGACCATCACGGCTTTTTTACTCATTGCATTGCTTCCTGCATTTGTAGAATTGGGGTGTAGGAGCGAGCGCGCTCACGAAAAACGTCAACGATAACGCAGCGTATCCGGTTTAGCGCAGCGCTCAATAAAAAACCCCGCGCGTCTTTCGAAGGCGGGGCTTTTTTACTGCAAGACCACTCAGTGCGCGTAGGTCAGCAACAGCTCTTTGGGTACCTGGAAATCCAGGGACATCATCACGCTGAGCGCGGTGATGGTGAAGATCGAGAACACGAAGAGCTTGCGCGCCCAGACGGTGTCGTCCACCGCCTTGTAACCGGTCCAGGCCATGTACAACCAGTACATGCCCATGGCGGCGGCTACGGCGAGGTAGCTCATGCCGGCGTAGCCACTGAAGGTCAACATCAAGGTCGCCACGAGGAAGGCCAGGATGTAGAGCAGGATGTGTTTCTTGGCCACCTGGATGCCACGCTTGACCGGCAATACCGGAATCGACGCAGCCAGGTAGTCATTGAAGCGGAAAATCGCGATGGCGTAGGAATGCGGCATCTGCCACAGGCTGAACATCACCAGCAGCACCAGCGCGGCCATGTCGAAGCTATTGGTTACAGCCACATAACCAATCACCGGCGGCATCGCCCCCGACAGGCTGCCCACCAGCGTGCCGTGAACCGACTTGCGCTTGAGGTACAGGCTGTAGAGGCCGACATAGATGACAAAACCGATCACGGCAAACAGCGCCGCCAACGGGTTGGCCACCTTGTACAACAACACTACACCCGCAACACCCAGGATGGTCGCGAAGATCAGCGCCAGCTTCAGGGAAATAAGCCCCTGGACCAGCACTCGATTCTTGGTGCGCTCCATCTTGATGTCGATGTCACGGTCGATGCAGTTGTTGAACACGCATCCGGAAGCAACCACCAGGGACGTACCGATCATCGCCGCCAGGAAGATGGCCAGATCGACATGTCCCTTGGAGGCCAGGAAGAAACCGCCCGCCACAGAAAGCACGTTACCGAAAATGATCCCCGGTTTGGTGATTTGGATAAAGTGCTTAAGCGACATCGGGTCTTACCTCACTTCGCCATCATGTAGGTGTGGATGCTGAACATGATCCACAGCGACAGACCAACCAGCAGAACGATCACCAGGCCTGCGAACACAAACGCGATCACGTTCTCGCGCTGCTCTTTGGAGCGATCCAGGTGCAGGAAGTACACCAGATGCACCAGGACCTGAATCACCGCGAACGCCAGGACGATCATCAAGGTGATCGACTTCGGCAAGGTTGGGTACATCACCAGGCCGAACGGGATCAGGGTCAGGATGACCGACAGGATGAAGCCGATGGCGTAAGACTTTACGCTGCCGTGGCTCGAATCGTGGCTGTCATGGGAGTGTGCATTAGCCATTACAGAGTCCCCATCAAGTAAACGACGGTGAATACGCAGATCCAGACCACGTCCAGGAAGTGCCAGAACAGGCTCAGGCAGCTCAGGCGGGTCTTGTTGGTGTTGGTCAGGCCGTGCTTGTTGACCTGATAGATCATCACCGCCATCCACAGCAAACCTGCGGTTACGTGCAGACCGTGGGTGCCGACCAGCGTAAAGAACGCCGACAGGAAACCGGAACGGCTAGGACCGTAGCCTTCGGAGATCAGCAGGTGGAACTCGTTGATCTCCATGCCGATAAAGCCCAGGCCGAACAGGAAGGTCAGGCCCAGCCAGGTCAGCACGCCCTTCTTGTTGCCTTTGTAGAAGGCCAACATGGCGAAGCCGTAGGTGATCGAACTGAACAACAGCAAGGCGGTTTCGCCGAGCACGTAAGGCAGTTCGAAGATGTCGTGGCCCGATGGGCCACCCGCTACGTTGTTTACCAGTACCGCGTACACCGCGAAGATCGACGCAAACAAGATGCAGTCGGTCATCAGGTAGAGCCAGAAACCGTAGACGGTTATTGGCCCCGAGTCGTGGTGATGGTCATCGTGCCCATGGTCATCGACATGGGCGTGTCCAGCATTGGTCACTAAGTTCGACATGGTTTAAGCCTGTTCCAACGAGGTTTCTACACGGTTGGCCGGAATCTTCTTCTCGGCTACCAGGCGAGCGTGCTGCTCGGCTTCGATGCGTTCGATCGTTTCGACCGGCACCATGTAGCCTTGATCATCACGGGCAGCGTGAATGATGAAGTAACCGATAGTGCCCACCAGGCTCGCGATTGCCAGCCACCAGATGTGCCAGATCATCGCGAAACCGAACACGGTCAACAGCGCACCCATCACCACGCCAGTGGCGGTGTTGTTTGGCATGTGGATCGGCTCGTAGTGCTTGGGCTTCTGGTACGCAGTACCGTCTTCCTTGGCTTCGGTGAACGCATCAATGGTGTTCGCAGTCGGGATCACAGCGAAGTTGTAGAACGGTGGTGGCGACGAGGTCGACCATTCCAGGGTGTGGCCGTTCCATGGATCGCCGGACTCGCACATGTTCTTCTTGCGATCACGCACACTGACGTACAGCTGGATCAGCTGGCAGGCGATGCCCACAGCGATCATCACCGCACCGAACATGGCAACGTACAGGTACGGTACCCACTCAGGGTTGGTGGTGGCGTTCAGACGACGGGTCATGCCCATGAAGCCCAGTGCATAGAGCGGCATGAACGCGACGAAGAAGCCCGAGATCCAGAACCAGAATGCAGCCTTGCCCCAGCCTTCGTGCAGCTTGAAGCCGAACGCTTTCGGGAAGTAGAAGCTGAAACCAGCGATGTAGCCGAATACCGCACCACCGATGATCACGTTGTGGAAGTGCGCGATCACGAACAGGCTGTTGTGCAGTACGAAGTCAGCACCCGGGATGGCCAGCAGTACGCCGGTCATGCCGCCAATGGCGAAGGTCACCATGAAGCCCAGGGTCCACAGGACCTGGCTGGTCATGCGCAGACGCCCGTGGTAGATGGTGAACAGCCAGTTGAATAGCTTCACCCCCGTCGGGATGGAAATCAGCATCGTCGCCAGGCCGAAGAAGGCGTTGACGCTGGCCCCCGAGCCCATGGTGAAGAAGTGGTGCAGCCACACCATGAAGCCCAGTACGGAGATCGCGCCCGATGCGTAGACCATCGAGTGGTGACCGAACAGGCGCTTGCCGGTAAAGGTCGAGATCACTTCGGAGAAGATACCGAACGCTGGCAGGATCAGGATGTACACCTCAGGGTGACCCCATGCCCAGAACAGGTTCACGTACATCATTGGATTGCCACCAAGTTCATTGGTGAAAATGTGGAAATCCAGGTAACGGTCAAGCGACAGCAGCGCCATGGTAGCGGCCAGGATCGGGAACGAAGCCACGATCAGCACGTTTGCCCAGGTGCAGGTCCAGGTGAAGATCGGCATGTCCATCAGTTTCATGCCAGGGGCGCGCATTTTCAGGACGGTGGCCAGGAAGTTGACCCCCGTCAATGTCGTCCCGAGTCCTGATAACTGTAGGGCCCAGATGTAGTAGTCCACACCCACGCCCGGACTGTATTGCAAGCCCGACAATGGCGGATACGCAACCCAACCGGTCTTGGCGAATTCGCCGACGCCCAGGGAAACGTTGATCAGCACCACGCCGGAAACCAGCAGCCAGAAGCTCAGGGAGTTCAGGAACGGGTAGGCAACGTCACGCGCACCAATCTGCAGCGGCAAGGCAAGGTTCATCAAGCCGGTGAAGAATGGCATCGCCATGAAGATGATCATGATCACACCGTGGGCGGTGAAGATCTGGTCATAGTGTTCAGGTGGCAGGTAGCCAGGCGAACCCTCGGTGGCCATGGCCAACTGGGTACGCATCATGATGGCGTCGGCAAAACCACGCAGCAGCATGACCATGGCAACGATGACGTACATGACGCCGATTTTCTTGTGGTCGACCGAGGTCAGCCACTCGGTCCACAGGTAGGACCACTTCTTGAAGTACGTAATACCCGCAACCAGTGCCAGACCACCCAGCGCGATCATGGCGATGGTCACCATCACGATCGGCTCGTGGAATGGGACCGCGTCCCAACTTAATTTACCAAACATCGTTTACTCCTCTGCCCCAGCAGTTGAATGCGCGCCTGTATCAGAACCTTCAACCGCGGCCACTTCTTTCTTCTCGTGCTTGACCGGCTTGCCTGGCTTCATACCTTCGTACTTGTCGACGATTTTCTGAAACAGGTCCGGCTCATACGCGGAGTACAAGGCGACAGGGTTGTTCTGGCTTGGTTTGGTCAGGGCGTCGTATTCAGCTTGATCAAGCTGTTTAGGTGCGGCCTTGACTGCAGCTACCCAGGCGTCGAAATCTTCCTGGCTTGTCGAGATCGCTTTGAATTTCATGCCGGTGAAACCAGCGCCGCTGTAGTTGGCGGAGATGCCTTCCATTTCGGCTTTCTGGTTGGCGATCAGGTGCAGGCGGGTCTGCATGCCTGCCATCGCGTAGATCTGGCCACCCAGTGCAGGGATGAAGAACGAGTTCATCACGGCGTCGGAGGTGATCCGGAAGTTAAGCGGGGTGTGCTCCGGGAAGCGGATCTCGTTGACGGTGGCGATACCCAGGTCCGGGTAGATGAACAGCCACTTCCAATCCAGCGCGACCACTTGGATGTTCACAGGCTTCACGTCGGATTCCAGCGGACGGTACGGGTCCAGAGCGTGGGTCGACTTATAGGTGATGTAACCCAGGGCGATAATGATGAGGATCGGGACCAGCCACACCGCGATTTCGATCTTGGTGGAGTGCGACCACTTCGGCGCGTAGGTGGCGCTGGTGTTGGACGCGCGGTATTTCCAGGCGAAGGCGAAGGTCATCACGATCACAGGCACCACAACCAGCAGCATCAGCAGGGTAGCGGTGATGATCAGGTTTCGTTCATCCAGACCGACCTGTCCTTTTGGGTCGAGCAAGGTCCACTTGCAGCCTCCCAGCATTAAAAACATGCCAAGCAGCGGCAAAAAGCCTAGTAATCGGGGGTACCTGTTTTTACTCATCTCACGACCTCTAAAGCAGCTTGCGCAATGCAGTTGGGTTTTGATCGCCAACACTTCACCCTGCCAAGGGTTGGCATTTCTCTTCGATTGAATAAGAGCCTGCCCGACACGTCATAACTGTACGTTTCACGGACCTGCAGTGAGTTCTTATTCGATTTCGTGGCTAAAGGCCTTGTTACAGACCAATTCCATTTGGTGCGGATAGTTGAAAGGCTGCCGGAACCTGGGGTCGCACAGAGCCTTCCATCTGCTCCTCGACCGCTCCAATGCTCAAATATTGAACAGCACCGGACATTCAGTGCGGGCGATTGTAGTTAGCTAGCGATGTATAAACCATGTCTTATAAAGAAATAATTTTTATCGATTCCAGCAACAATCCTTCACCAAAGTTGCAAAGATTCGCGATCTTATCGCGTTCGATTCTCAACAAAAACCACAAAAATTGCCGTGTTATTGGGCAGACTGCCACTTCCCTTACAGGCTGTAAGGGCATGACCAATGGATGCAAGTGCCCATAAACCAAGGGATTCGCAGATCCATCAAGCCTTCCGGCCTCGCGCCCGTCACGGCACGGCCAGGCCCACGAACTGACAGCACAATTTGTGCGCAGGGTGCAAATTTAAGGGTCGATTCGGCGGGTCAGAAACGTCCTGCGACAGCGTCCGTGTGACAACATGTCGCACGTTGCGCGCACCTTAAGTTGCCCCTCGTCACAGCGCTTTCACAAATCCCTACAAACAAAAACGCTCCGGCCTTCACAGGAAGGGCGGAGCGTCTTGTTGGAGCAAGGGCTCAGGCTTTGGGATGACGGTTGCGGTAGATGCACAGTGGCACCAGGATCGCCGTCAGCACGAACGCCACCAGCGCCCATTGGGCCAGGGACAGGCCGAGGATCGGCGGGTAAGGGGTGCTGCAGAAACCATCGACCTGGAACCCCAGGGGAAACACTTTGGCCAGGGGCAGATCGTCGACGATCGGTTGCAACACATCGATGCCGCAGCTGACCTGTGGAAAGAACTGGGTGTACACATGGTGGCCGGCGGCGGCCACGCCACCCAAGGCGCTGAGCACCACCAACCCTTCGAAGAAGGTCACCGCGCCTTTGGTGCGCATGGCGGCACCGATAAACGCGAAGACCGCAATCAGCAGCAAGGCATAGCGTTGCAGGATACACAGCGGGCACGGCGCTTCGCCCAGCACCACTTGCATGTACAGCGCGCCGCCAATCAGCGCCAGGCAGATAATGCCCAGCAACACCAGAAAGCGCCGCTCCCTGCCCAAACGCATGTCGTCAATCATCCCCGTCTTTCCCTTTCTCTGATTATGGTTGTGCCTGATGGCAACAAGTTTACACACAGGCAGTGGTTAAAACAGAGAGGGGTTAACAGCGGATTAATCGTGGTAAACGTAGTGATTATGCGGACGCCACCGCGGGCAAGCCCGACTCCCACAGAGAACGCATTCCAATGTGGGAGCCGGGCTTGCCCGCGATGATGCCGATACGGTCAATGGGCTAAAATCTATTCAAGCGCCGCCGCCGGGCCGAAGAACTCATAGCGCGCCTGCTTATCCGGCACACCCAGGGCATTGAGATGACGCTTGATCGCCGCCATGAAGCCCTTGGGCCCCAGGAAGTACGCATCGATATCACGGTCCTCGGGCAACCAGGCCGCCAGTTGCTCCTGATTGAGCATCCCGACCTTGTCCGCCGCCGGGCTGATACCGTCATCCTCGGCGTAGCAGTAGAAGCGCTTGAGCTGCGGGTGCTTGGCCGCCAGGGTATCCACCCAGTCACGGAACGCATGCACCCCGCCATTACGCGCACAGTGAATAAAGTGCACCGGCCGTTCGCTCGCCAGGGCTGCTTCGAGCATCGGCAGGGTTGGCGTAATGCCCACCCCGCCGCTGATCAGCACCAGCGGCTTATCGCTGGCAGCCAGGGTGAACTCGCCCGACGGTGGAAACAGGTCAACCGTTGCGCCAACGTGCATCTGGTCATGCAGGTAGTTGGACACTCGCCCGCCGGCTTCGCGCTTGACGCTGATGCGGTACATGCCGGTATCGGTGAGAGCCGACAGGGAATAGTTGCGACGCACCTCTTCTCCATCGAGGACCAACTTCAGGCCGATGTACTGGCCGGGCGCGGCAGCCAGGATCGGGCCGTTATCCACCGGGGCGAAATAGAAGGAGATGATCTCGTCACTCTCCTCCACACGCTTGACCAACAGGAATGGCCGCGCCCCCCGCCAGCCGCCGGGCGCCTGGGCTTTTTCGTCGTAGATGGCCGCTTCGGCACCGATCAGAATGTCCGCCAACTGGCCGTAGGCCGCGCCCCAGGCACTCATCACCTCAGGGGTGGCAATCTCGCTGCCCAGCACTTCGGAAATAGCCCGCAGCAAGCAGGCACCCACAATCGGGTAATGCTCCGGCAGGATCTGCAAGGCCACGTGCTTGTTGATGATCTTGGCCACCAGGTCGCCCAGTTGGTCCAACTGGTCGATATGCCGCGCATACATCAGCACGCCATTGGCCAGGGCCCGGGGCTGGTCGCCGCTGGCCTGGTGGGCCTGGTTGAACAGCGGGCGGACTTCGGGATACTCGGAGAGCATCATGCGATAGAAATGGGTGATCAACGCTTCGCCGCCGCTTTCCAGCAGGGGCACAGTGGATTTGACGATGGCACGGTCTTGGGCACTCAGCATGGCAGACTCCTGGGTCTTTTTACTCATTACCTTCAGGTAGTCAGTATTCGTGCCAATTAATAAATCGTTATTTTTCAATGGTTTAAATATTTTGTAGTCAATATGACTTCTTACACTTTATAGTCATAACGACTACAAGGAGTCATTATGACTGCAAAATCGCTGCTCACCGCCCTGCTGCCGCTGGTCGCCGACCTGTCCCGCGAATTGCCCGAAGGCGAGCGCTACCGCCGCCTGCTGCAAGCCATGCGCGCCCTGCTGCCGTGTGATGCCGCCGCGCTGCTGCGCCTGGATGGCGAATGGCTGGTGCCGCTGGCGGTGGATGGTTTGAGCGCCGATACCCTGGGCCGCCGTTTCAAGATCAGCGAACACCCGCGCTTTGAAATATTGCTCAGCAGCCCCGGCCCTACCCGCTTCGACAGCGACAGCCAATTGCCCGACCCCTATGACGGCTTGGTCGCCGGTTTGCACGGCCACCTTGAAGTCCACGACTGCATGGGCTGCCCGCTGTTTATCGACGACCAGCCCTGGGGCCTGCTGACCCTTGACGCCCTCGACAACGAACGCTTTGAACGGGTCGAACTGGACGCGCTGCAAGCCTTCGCCAGCCTGGCCGCGGCCACGGTCAATGTGGCTGAACGCATTGAGCGCCTGGCGCTACGGGCCGAAGACGAGCACCAGCGCGCCGAAATCTATCGCCAGGCCAGCGGCCAGCAGCACAAGGAAATGATCGGCCAGAGCAAAGCGCACAAACGGCTGGTCGAGGAAATCAAGCTGGTGGGCGGCAGCGACCTGACCGTGCTGATCACCGGCGAAACCGGGGTCGGCAAGGAACTGGTGGCCCAGGCGATCCATGCCGCGTCATCGCGTGCCGACAAGCCGATGATCAGCCTCAATTGCGCCGCGCTACCGGAAACCCTGGTAGAGAGCGAGCTGTTCGGCCATGTGCGCGGTGCTTTCACCGGCGCGTTGAATGAGCGACGGGGCAAATTCGAACTGGCCAACGGCGGCACGTTGTTCCTGGACGAAGTGGGTGAACTGTCATTGAGCGTGCAGGCCAAGCTGCTGCGCGTACTGCAAAGCGGCCAGTTGCAGCGCCTGGGCTCGGACAAGGAACACCAGGTGGACGTGCGCCTGATTGCCGCCACCAACCGCGACCTTGCCGAAGAGGTGCGCAATGGCCGCTACCGCGCCGATTTCTACCATCGCCTGAGCGTGTACCCGCTGCAAGTGCCGGCGCTGCGTGAGCGCGGACGGGATGTGCTGCTATTGGCAGGCTTTTTCCTCGAACAGAACCGGTCGCGCATGGGCCTGGGCAGCTTGCGCCTGACCAGTGACGCCCAGGCGGCGCTGCTGGCCTACAACTGGCCGGGCAATGTGCGCGAACTGGAACACCTGATCGGACGTAGCGCGCTCAAAGCCTTGGGCAACTGTCGCGAACGTCCGAAGATTCTCAGCCTGAGCGCCCAGGACCTGGACTTGCCTGACATCAGTGCAGCGGTGATTGAAGTACCAGTGCAAGCCGCGCCCATCGCCACTGGCGACCTGCGCCAGGCCACCGAGCACTATCAGCGCCAGATCATCAGCGCCTGTCTGGAACGTCATCAGCACAACTGGGCCGGCGCCGCCCGCGAACTGGGCCTGGACCGCGCCAACCTTGGGCGCATGGCCAAGCGCCTGGGCCTGAAATAGACCAGGCAACTCGGTTAAATGTGTTTCGCTTGGAAAACCGGGGTTACCGGCTTGGGTTTACGAAACACCAATACATTCCCCAACATCACCAGCACCAGCCCCGCCAACGCCGGCGCCGTCCACTGGTAGCCCTCGGCGAATGCGGACACATTCAACGCCACCACCGGAAACAGCACGGTGCAATATGCCGCTTTTTCCGGCCCCATGCGGCCGACCAGGGTGAGGTAGGCGGTAAACCCAATCACCGAGCCCGGGATCACCAGGTACCACAGCGCACCGATATACCGCGCGCTCCAGTCCATCTCGAAGGGAATGCCACGCACTGCGCAATAGGTCGCCAACATGGCTGCCCCATAGGCCATGCCCCAGGCATTGGTGGTCAACGGCTTGAGCCCGGCCTTCTGTTGCAGGCTCGACAGCATATTGCCCGCCGAAAAACACAGCGTTCCCAGCAGCGCCAGGCCCAGCCCGAGCAAGGTCTGCGGGCTGGCGGTATGCCCGGCCAGTTCCGGCCAGAACAGAAAGCCCAGGCCCAGCAGCCCCAGCGCGCCGCCCGTCAATACGTTACGTGCAACCCGCTGGCCGAAAAACACCCGGGCATTCAGGGCATTCCACAAGGTCGCCGTGGAAAACACCACGGCGACCAGGCCACTGGGGATCCACTGGCTGGCGGTGAGAAAGCACATGAAGTTGACGCAGAACAGGCACAGCCCTTGGGCCAGGCAAATCAGGTGCCCGCGGCGGTTCATCACCTGCAATTTGCGGCTGAGCAGCAACAGCGCGAACAGCACCAGCGCCGCCAGGCCGAAGCGATAGACAATCGACACGGGAATCGCCACCACGCCCAGTTGCCATTTGAGCGCGATCCAGGTGGTACCCCAAATCAGGACCGTGAGTAAGTACAAGAAGAGGTTCATAGCAGGCTCCGACGATTGAGCCACAGTGTTGCGGTTAATCGCCCTGAGGTTCTTGCACATTCTTGCGCTTTTGTCGGGTGACGGGCTCACAGCGCTCGCCGCCGGGAGTAGGATGCAAGGCGTCGGAGAACACACCATGCCAGAGCTGGAATCGCTGCACGTCTTTCAATCCCTCAACCGCTCGCCCCACGCACGCCTGGAAGCCTGCGCCGAGCTCGGTGACGGTTTGTCTGCGGCCGTTTGGAGCAACCACCACGATGCCCAGGACTATCAGGCGCCCAGCCATCACACCTTGTCCTGCTATATCGGCGGCGGCACTGGCACCTTTCGTCGCGACCGACCGGGTACCAAGGGCGGCCCCGACAAATTGTGCATTCTGCCGGCCGAGCACCAGTCGGCGTGGGTGATCAACGGCGAGATTCGCCTGGCCCACGTGTATTTCAGCCCGGAGCAATTTGCCCTCGGCTGCGTCACCCTGCTGGACCGCGAGCCGCGGGAATTGCAGTTGCGTGAGACGACCTTCCTTGAAGACGCCCGCCAGGCCCGGCGCTTTCACCAGCTGATTAGCCTCAACTGGCTCGAACCCGCAGAGCGCTTGCTGACCAGCAGCCTGGCCCATGAGTTGCTCAGCCACACTTTGCTCAATCAGGTCGGCGTACGCGAGGGCCTGCGCCTCAAAGGCGGGCTGGCGGCGCACCAACGGCGGCGACTGGTGGAGTACATCGACCACCATGTCGAAGAGCCCATCAGCCTCGGCCAGTTGGCATCGATGTGCGCGCTGTCGGAATACCATTTCGCCCGGATGTTCCGTCAGAGTTTCGGCGTGCCGCCCCATCAATACCTGCTGGCACGCCGTCTGGCGCGGGCGCAGACCCTGCTGCGCAGCAGCACGCTGCCCCTGGGTGAGGTGGCCTTGAGGTGCGGTTTTTCCAGCGCCAGCCATTTCAACCAGCGCTTTCGCCAGGCCTTGGGGGCCACCCCGGGCGAATACCGCCAGGCATTGCGCGCCTAGGCCATCAGGCCCAGCGTCGTCGCCTTGGCCAGCGCCTGTGCCCTGAAGATGGCGCATGAACGGGGTGGGTAGGGGGTTATTGGAAGAGTCGATGAACGCCGCGCAACTGTTGCGTAATTGGTAACAGTCCTTGTCCTGAACTGCTATTACTCATTTTGTTACAAGCGACTATTCTTACCTCGCTTTCAGGGCAAATGGCCCGCTCCCTGCTGGGGGAGAACAGCAGATTTACAACGGATTGATCCCGTATTCAGTCTGTTACCGGTGTTCACTGACGTTGATTTGTCGCTCCTTGATCCAACGTCTTACTTCGGCCGCTGCTTATGCAGCGGCCTTTTTTATGCCTGAAATAAAACGGGGCGTCATCGACGCCCCGCGAGATTCAGTGATGTTCCGGCAATGATCAGAGGCTGAACTTCTGCAAGTTGGCCATCATCTCCTTCAATGCCTCAATGTTGTCCTTGGGATGTGCAGCCCCTTCGAAATCACAGATCTGCTGCCAGTGCGCCGCCACGTCGTCCGGCGAGAAGCCCGCTTCGGGATCAAACCCCACCCCCAGGCTGCGCTCCCAACGGGTCTTGCCGATCCAGCCGCCACCCACTTCGAACAACCCTGAAGTTTCCTGGCAGGCTTCACTGCCCAAATACACCACCAACGGGCTGACCAGTTCCGGCTTGAGCCGCTCGAATACCTGGGGCGGGATCAGCCCTTCGGTCATGCGCGTACCGCCGGTAGGGGCGATGGCGTTGACCAGGATATTGTTCTTGCGCCCTTCCAGCGCCAGGGTGCGGGTCAACCCATACAGGCCCAGCTTGGCCATGCCGTAGTTTGACTGGCCGAAGTTGCCGTAGATGCCTGACGTGGAGGCGGTGAAGATCACCCGACCATAACCTTGCTCGCGCAGATGGGGCCAGGCGGCACGCGTAACCTTGTAGGCGCCTTCGACGTGCACCCGGTAAACCAGGTCCCAGTCGCCGTCGTCCATCTTGTGGAAAGTCTTGTCGCGCAGGATCCCGGCATTGTTAACCACCACGTCGATCCGGCCGAAGACATCCAGAGCGTTCTGTACGATCTTGTCACCGTCGGTGACCGAGTCATGGTTGGCCTCGGCAATGCCGCCTGCCGCGCGAATCTCGGCAACCACCCGATCGGCCGCCGAGGCGTTGGCGCCCTCGCCCTGGGTGGAGCCACCCAAGTCATTGACCAGCACTTTGGCCCCGTGCCTGGCGAACAGCAGCGCATGGGCACGGCCCAGGCCACCGCCGGCACCGGTGACGATCACGACCTTATCCTGGAACTGCACTGATTCACTCATACCGAACTCCGCTGGCGACAATGGGAATAGGCAGAGTGTCACGCACAGGGCCTTTGGTCACAATAAAAACGACCGAGGCTGAATGGTGCTCAATAAGGCATCAGGATGATGCTCGTTATAGAAGCCAGGCTCAGGAATAGACCGCTTGCGGTGACGGCTGGCCGATGCGATCACGAAATGCCTGGTAATGCCTGAGCACCTGCACCGGTGCTTCGATCTGCGGGTAATGGCCGATATCGGCCAGCAACACCGTATCGGCGTGGGGCACCAGTTGCTCAAAGCGCTCGACCATATGGCCGCCGGAAATCGGGTCCACCTCGCCGTCGATCACCCGCATCGGCACGCTGCCGTGCTGCATGGCGGCCACCCAGCGATCACGCAAGCGTCGACGCTGGGGAATGTAGGCGATCAGTTTGTGCAGGATACGCGGCCCGTCATTGCAACTGATCAGACTCCAGAAATCATCCAGAGCGCTTTCACTGGGCCGCGTTCGCGGGCCGAATATCTGGCTGAAACTGCTGGCCAGGGCATTGCGCCCATAAGCCCGGCCGATCATCCAGCCCAATGGGCTGAGCAATAATTTTTGCACCAGGGTGGGACGGTGGGTTTCCGGGAACAGCCCGCCGTTGAGAAATACGCAACTGGCCATCTGGAAGCGGCCTTCATAATGCCGGGCAAGTAACTCCTGGGCGACGCTGTCGCCGTAGTCATGGGCCAATACATGCACCGGCTGCTCCACTCCCAGGTGTTCAAGCAACGCCTGTTGCACGTCGGCTTGCTCCAACAGGCAATAGTCGTGGCTCAGGGGCTTGGCCGAGTCACCAAAACCGAGCATGTCGCAGGCAATCACCAGATTGCGCTGGGCCAGGGGCTGCCACAGGTAATGCCAATCCCAACTGGCGGTGGGAAAACCATGAAGCAGCAGCAGCGGTGTGCCCTGCCCGGCCACCCAATACCGCAGGGTATGACCACGAAAGACGAAGTCCTGGCCGCGTTTGCGCCAGGCTCTGAGCGGTATCTCGGCGAGTGGCATCAGCTTTTATACCCGGGGTTCTGGTGGTCCAATTTGCGCAGCAGCGCCGGCCAGGCCAGCGCACCTCCCATACCTTGGGCGCTTTTTGTGACAGCCGCCACCATCGCCTTGGCGCCAGCCAGGATTTGCGGTTCGATGGCAATCAGCTGCGCTGCGCCGTTTTGCGCCAGCACCTGGATCTCGCAGGCGCGCTGGAAGGTGAACATCATCAGGAAGGTATCGGCGATGGTGCCAGCACAGGTCAACAAGCCGTGGTTATGCAGCATGAGGAAATTGTTTTGCCCCAGGTCCGCCTGCAAACGGGCTTTTTCCTCGTGGTTCAGCGCTACGCCTTCGTAGGCGTGATAGCCGAGGCTGGACAGCACAAACAGCGACTGCTGACTGATGGGCAATACGCCTTGCTTCTGTGCGCAAACCGCCACACCGGCAGCGGTGTGGGTATGCAACACGCAGGTCACGTCATGGCGCACTTCGTGGATGGCGCTGTGGATGGTATAGCCCGCGGGGTTGATCTCGTAGGGGCTGTCCATTTGCTTGTTGCCGGCCTGGTCAACCTTGACCAGGCTTGAGGCCGTGATTTCGTGGAACATCAGCCCATAAGGGTTGATCAGGAAATCTTCCGTGCCCGGCACCTTGGCCGAAATATGCGTGAAGATCAGGTCATCCCAACCATGCATCGCCACCAGGCGATAACAGGCCGCCAGGTCAACGCGGGTTTGCCATTCGGCAGCACTGACCTGGGCTTTGATGTTTTCTGGCGATGATGCAGGGGCTAGGCTCACGGCAACGTCCTCCTTGGCGCACTTGTTATTGTGTCTAAGTGAGAGCCAGTCTAGTCAGACGCCGTGGCACAAGGAGTTGCCTTCGCAGCCAGCTTGATGACTGAGCGAGTCAGCCAAGAGAATAGTACAACCGCGCCCCCTTCGCTCAACCGCGCAGCGCGACGACCAGTTCAGCCAGCCAAGGCTCGGCGTCGGTTTCCGGGGTCACGCTTTCGCTGGCGTCCAGGCGCAGCATCGGCAGCACTTCACGGACGCCCAGCTCGCCGAACAGTTCGCGCATTTGCTCGCCGCCACCGCAGAACGTATCGCCATAGCTGGCGTCCCCCAGGCCGATGACCGCACCCGGCAGCCCGCGCCAGGCAGCGGGGAGCTGGTCGCGAATGCTTGAGTACAGCGGTTGCAGATTGTCGGGCAACTCGCCCATGCCGGTGGTCGAGGTCACCGCGAGGAACGCATCGGGAGCAAACGCCTGCACCTCGCCCAGGCTGGCGCGAGGGTTGTGCCAGGCTTCAAAACCAGCGTCCTTGAGGATTGTTTCCGCGTGGCGAGCGACTTCTTCAGCCGTACCGTAGACCGAGCCGGAAAGGATGGCGACTTTCATCAATCTGATCCTGTAGTTGAGTCAAAGCCTGGGATATTAGCAGTCTGTGCCGATAATTCAGCGCGCAGCGTGCAAGAATCAAGACTTGCCATAAACTTGCACCGTCAAACACAAGCCATGGACCGCTCAATGATTAACGCCAAGCTGCTGCAAATGGTCGTCAATGCCTCCAACGACGGGATCGTCGTTGCCGAGCGTGAGGGCAAGGACAAACCGCTGATCTACGTCAACCCTGCGTTCGAACGCCTGACCGGCTACACCCTGGACGAGATCCTGTATCAGGACTGCCGCTTCCTCCAGTCCGGTGACCGTGACCAGCCGGCACTGATGGCCATTCGTGACGCCCTCGATAACGGCGGCGCATGTCGCGAGATCCTGCGTAACTACCGCAAGGACGGCACGCACTTCTGGAATGAGCTGTCACTTTCGACGGTGTACAACGAGGCGGACAGGCAAACGTATTTCGTCGGTGTGCAAAAAGACGTCACCACTCAAGTCAAGGCGCAGCAGCGCGTCGCCCAGTTGGAAGCGCAGTTGGCCGAGCTTAAAAACGAGCTCGCGGCGCTCAAGGCGACGAGTGGAATTAACAAACTGTAAAAAACGCAGTCTTTAGAGCGATAATGGCTTTTTAATGCCTCAGCCTTGAGCCAGATCAATGCACCGCGACACGCTTTTGACGCAGGACGAACTGGACTTTATCCAGGACATGCAGCACAACCCGCAGCTCAATCTGCGGGATGCGTGGTCGAGCCTGACGGTTAATGGTGGCGCGCAGATTCGTGATTTGCTCACGCGGCTGGCCGCTCACGACCAGGTCACCATCCAGGCGCAGTTCGACAACCAGCAACTTACCTTCCCCCTGCGCCTGGTGGAAGATGAGTTTCATGCGGTGCATCTGCGCCTGGGCGTGCCGAGCATTTTCGAAGACGGGCCGATGATCCGCCCGTGGCGCCTGGCCCTTGAAGCGCCCGTGACGCTGGAAAACGTCAAGGGCTCCCCCAGTGCATTGTGGGTGCACGAAGTATCATTCAAAGGTGTACTGGTAGAAGTGCGCGGCCGGGCCAAACCGCCCAAAACCTTTTCCCTGTGGTTCAGCCCTTCCGGCTACGAGCGTATCGCGCTTCGCGGCACACTGGAGCGGGAAACCGCCCGAGGCCTGTTCGCTTACCGCCTGAACCAGAGTGATGCAGATGAGATCGAGCGCCTGCGCCAGTTCATTCTGCACCAGCACCGCCTGGTTCATCCCCACGTGCACGCCTGAGTTCAGGTATCCAGGCGACCGCTGAGAAACTGCTGCAAGCGGCGCTGCATCAAACGTCCGTCATTGCCCAGGCAACCTATCGATGAACCTGCCAGGCTGTGCTCGGCGAGGTCCGAGGCATCGCCAGCCAACAGCAACGGGCAATTGAGCGTCAATGCCAGGCGACTGAGCCGCGAAGGCAGTTCTGCACCGGGAGAATGGTTGGAAAACAGCACCAGGGCTTGTGGCCGAGTTCTCTCGCAGACCAGCGTCAACTCATCGAGCGGTTGGCCAACACCCAGAACTTTTACCGCGAGCTTGTCGCTGGATATCAATAAACCCGCGACCAACAGTTCCAGCTCACGGCACTCCCCGGCAATGGCGGCCAGCAACACCCTCGGCGCCGGTGAAGCACAGGCCAATTGCAGCCGTTGGGCGGTGCGCGAACGCAGGAAGTTGTCGAAAAACAGCCATTCGCTGGCTTGGCCAAAACGCCCCTGGTGACGCAGCAATTGCTGCCAGAGGGGCATCAGGATGTCCTGAAATACCACCGTGGTTGAATAAGCGCTGAAGATCTGGCCGTACAACTGCCCCAGTTCACGATCGTCAAAAGCGCTGATGGCCACCCGCAGTTGCGCCTGCCACTGCTGCCATTCCAGTTCGGTATCGCTGCGCGACGCCGTGGCCAGCTCGCCGGGCCGTTGATCGCGCGCCAGGATCTTGCCCACTTTGCTCACCGCCACGCCGCGTTCGATCCAGTCAAGAATGCGATGAACCGTGTCGATATCGGTGCTTGAGTACAGCCGATGCCCACTTTCGGTGCGAACGGGCTGAATCAAGCCATAGCGACGCTCCCAGGCACGTAATGTCACCGGGTTAACACCTGTAAGTCTTGCCACTTCACGAATTGGAAACAGCACCTCGGCGTCAGCCTGACTATCGGGTGCTGCTTCAAGAGACGGAGCTATGATTTGGGACATCAGCTGTCAGCAATATCCATATGGATTTGGATCCTATTTAACGCCCATTGAAGCCCATGATTCAAGATCTACGGCGATCCATCCGAAGTTTCTGGCGTATTTCGGCAAAACAGGAATAATCCTTGCCTGTTTTTTACGTCGCTGCAGCACCCCGCAGCCTCGTTCGTGCGCCGCTTACCCGGCCCAGCGCACTCGATACCTGGAGATACATCATGTCTACCTCCCCCGTCACCTTGATGGTTGCGCGCCGCGTCGCCAAAGGTCGCTACGAAGAATTGATGGCTTGGCTGCGCGAAGGCGAGCAATTGGCCACTGACTTCCCGGGTTACCTGGGTTCCGGCGTACTCGCCCCGCCACCCCATGATGATGAGTTCCAGATCATCTTCCGCTTCGCCGATGAGAAAACCCTGCACGCCTGGGAATTTTCCGCCTCGCGAAACGCCTGGCTAAGTCGCGGCAGCGAGCTGTTTGCCAACCCTTGCGAGCATCGTGTCAGCGGTATCGATGGCTGGTTTGGTGCCGTAGGGGCACGCCCGCCGCGCTGGAAACAGGCGGTCGCGATTTGGCTGGCGTTCTTCCCGGTGTCATTGTTGTTCAACTTCGGTCTCGGCCCGCTGCTTGGCGAGTTGGACCTGTTCAGCCGTGTACTGGTCAGCACCGCCGCCCTGACACCGCTGATGGTTTACCTCTTTATTCCGCTCTCGACGCATCTGCTGGCGAACTGGCTGCACCCCTCGCCACCGCGCAAAGTCACCGAAGCCGCCGCATGAGCACAGGGGCCGGGTCGCTGGTATAGTTTGCGTCTGCCAGCGACTTGAGCCTCCCATGATTGCAACCCACGCACCGATCCTGATCACCGGTGCCGGCCAGCGCGTCGGCCTGCATTGTGCTGAGCGCCTGTTGGATGATGGCTACTCGGTGATTTTCAGTTACCGCAGCGAACGCCCAGGTGTGCAGGCGCTACGTAAACGAGGGGCCATCGGCGTATTTGCCGACTTTTCCAGCGAAGCCGGGATTCTTGCCTTCATCGCGCAGTTGCAAACCCATACCCAAAGCCTGCGTGCGATCATCCACAATGCTTCGGCCTGGGTCGCAGAAACACCGGGCGACGAAAGCCGCGCGTTTATCGATATGTTCAGCGTACACATGCTTGCGCCGTACCTGATCAACCTGCATTGTTCACCCTTGCTGCAACGCTCGACACCTGCCGATATCGTGCACATCAGCGATGACGTGGTGCGCAAGGGCAGCCGTCAGCACATCGCCTATTGCGCCACCAAGGCCGGCCTCGACAGCCTCACGCTATCGTTTGCCGCGCAGTTCGCGCCGCTGATCAAGGTCAACGGTATCGCGCCGGCCATGGTGATGTTCAACGAAGGCGACGACGCGGCCTATCGCGCCAAGGTCCTGGCCAAGTCGGCCCTGGGCATCGAGCCCGGGCCTGAGGTGATCTACCAGAGCGTGCGTTACCTGCTGGACAACCCCTATGTCACCGGTACCACCCTGACCGTCAACGGCGGGCGGCATATCAAGTAAGCCGTTTGCGAGGATGTTGTATGACCCTTTCCCTGCCCCACCACTACCGCGAAATCCTCAAGGGCCTGGGCGAAGACCCAGAGCGCGAGGGTCTGCTCGACACGCCCAAGCGCGCCGCCAAGGCCATGCAGTACCTGTGTCATGGCTACGCGCAGAACCTGGAAGAAATCGTCAACGGCGCGCTGTTCGCCTCCGACAATGACGAGATGGTGATCCTCAAGGACATCGAGTTGTACTCGTTGTGCGAGCATCACCTGCTGCCCTTTATCGGCAAGGCGCATGTGGCCTATATTCCGACCGGCAAAGTGCTGGGCCTGTCTAAACTGGCGCGCATCGTCGACATGTTTGCCCGGCGCCTGCAGATCCAGGAAAACCTTACGCGGCAAATCGCCGACGCCATCCAGGACGTGACCCAGGCCGCCGGCGTGGCGGTGGTGATCGAAGCCAAGCACATGTGCATGATGATGCGCGGCGTGGAGAAACAGAACTCAACCATGAACACCTCAGTGATGCTCGGTGCCTTCCGCGAATCGAACACCACGCGCATGGAGTTCCTGCAATTGATTGGACGGAGCAAGTAGCAATGCCACAACTTCAACCAGGCATGGCGCGCATCCGGGTCAAAGACCTGCGCCTGCGCACTTTTATCGGCATCAATGAGGACGAAATCCTCAACAAGCAGGATGTGCTGATCAACCTGACCATCCTGTATGCCGCCCAGGAAGCCGTGCGCGACAACGATATCGACCACGCCTTGAACTACCGCACCATCACCAAGGCGATCATCGCCCATGTGGAAGGCAACCGCTTCGCCTTGCTGGAGCGCCTGACCCAGGAATTGCTGGACCTGGTGATGAACAACGAATCGGTGTTGTACGCCGAGGTGGAAGTCGACAAGCCCCACGCGCTGCGCTTTGCCGAGTCGGTTTCGATCACTCTGGCCGCCAGCCGCTAACCTTCTCAATTGCAGTGAGCCTTATGAACGACCAACAACGCCTCGAACTTGAAGCTGCCGCCTTCCGCCGGTTGGTGGCGCATCTGGACAGCCGCAAGGATGTGCAGAATATCGACCTGATGAACCTCGCCGGCTTCTGCCGCAACTGCCTGTCCAAGTGGTACAAGGCCGAGGCCGACGAACGCCAGATCGAGGTCAGCCTCGATGACGCCCGTGAAGTGGTGTACGGCATGCCCTATGCCGAGTGGAAAGCCCAATACCAGCAAGAAGCCAACGCAGACCAACAGGCCGCGTTCGCCAAAGGAAAGCCCCATGACTGATCTGAACACCCTGCGCGCCAGCCTCAACAGTGGCGAACACGTCTTTGCCGATACCCTGGCGTTTGTCGCGGCTGGTTACGACTACCAGCCACAAGCATTCACCAATGGCGATGTGGAAAACGCAGCCGGGCAAAACGAAGGTTCGTGCAAGACCCTGGGCCTGGCCTTGCTGGAAGGCTTGAGCGATCAGGAAGCGTTGCTGGCGTTTGGCGAGCATTACCGGTCGGTGGTCGCGACGCCTGAGGGCAGTGACCATGGCAATATTCGGGCGTTGATCAAACAGGGCTTGGGCGGCGTGACGTTCACAACGCTGCCACTGACTCGAAAATCCTGAGTCAAACAACCTGTGGGAGGGGGCTTGCCCCCGATGGCGGTGTGTCAGCTACAGATAGGCTGACCGACACTCTGCTATCGGGAGCAAGCCCCCTCCCACATTTGTTTTGCGGTGTTGGCTAGATCGCGCACATAAAAAAACCGGCCTCGCAGCCGGTTTTTTCAGTTCAATGGGTTCAGAACGAAGCGTCCTTCAAACCATCGAGGTAGCGCTCGGCATCCAGGGCCGCCATGCAACCGGCGCCAGCCGAGGTAATGGCCTGGCGGTAGACGTGGTCAGCCACATCACCGGCAGCGAAGATACCTTCGATGTTGGTCGCAGTCGCATTGCCTTCACGGCCGCCCTGCACCACCAGGTAACCGTCTTTGGCTTCCAGCACGCCCTCGAACAACGAAGTGTTCGGAGTGTGGCCGATGGCAATGAACACGCCATCGACTTTCAGTTCGTCGAAGCTGCCGTCGTTGTTTTTCAGGCGAGCACCGGTCACGCCCATGTTGTCGCCCAGGACTTCATCCAGGGTGGCATTGAGCTTGAGGATAATCTTGCCTTCGGCAACACGTGCATGCAGCTTGTCGATCAGGATTTTCTCGGCGCGGAAAGTCTCACGGCGATGAACCAGGGTCACGGTGCTGGCGATGTTGGCCAGGTACAGCGCCTCTTCGACAGCTGTGTTGCCACCGCCCACAACGGCAACCGGCTTGTTGCGATAGAAGAAACCGTCGCAGGTGGCGCAGGCGGAAACGCCCTTGCCCATGAACGCTTCTTCGGACGGCAGGCCCAGGTAACGTGCGCTGGCGCCAGTGGCGATGATCAGCGCGTCGCAGGTGTACACGCCGCTGTCACCGGTCAGGCTGTAAGGCTTTTTCGAGAAGTCGACCTGGTTGATATGGTCGAAGACGATCTCTGTTTCGAAGCGCTCGGCGTGCTCTTTCATACGCTCCATCAGCACCGGGCCGGTCAGGCCGTGGACATCGCCCGGCCAGTTGTCGACCTCAGTGGTGGTGGTCAACTGGCCGCCCGCCTGCATGCCAGTGATCAGCAGCGGCTTGAGATTGGCCCGGGCAGCGTAGACGGCAGCGCTGTAACCGGCAGGGCCGGAACCGAGAATAATCACTCGGGAATGACGGGTATCAGTCATGACTCACTCCTATCGACCGCCCGGACCACAGAGCGGCTGGAATAAAAAAGGACGGCGAAGCACTTGGGGAAGGCTTTAACTCGCCAGGTCCTGAAAATAATGGGTGCAGCGTATCGAGGGGGGCAAGATTAAGGAAATACGCATTAACAATCCAGCTCATAGCTACTCTCTATGCGCCTGGTCAGGTTAATCGATGCCTTTGTAACCCCGGATGTCGCCTGCCGGCCCATGCTTTCACATCGCGTGCAAAGCCGGTAAGGTCGGCGCGTTCGTCACCTTGCTCGGAGTTCTCCATGCCTGCCCCTGCTCTTTCCGGCCCGCAATATCTGCGTGAAGGTCTCAAACTGGTGTTGAGCCCCGGCCTGCGCCTGTTTGTACTGCTGCCGCTGGCGATCAACCTGGCGCTGTTCGTCGGACTGATCTATTTCGCCGGCCATCAGTTCAGCCTGTGGGTCGATAGCCTGATACCAACCCTGCCCAGCTGGCTAGGCTTTTTGAATTACTTGTTGTGGCCGCTGTTTGTCGTGCTGGTGGTGCTGATGGTGTTTTTCACCTTCACCATGCTCGCCAACATTATCGCCGCGCCGTTCAATGGGTTTCTCGCGGAGAAAGTCGAGGTGGTGGTACGTGGCACCGATGACTTTCCGCCGTTCAGTTGGAGTGAGCTGATCGCCATGGTGCCCCGCACTCTGGCCCGGGAGATGCGCAAGCTGGGCTACTTCCTGCCGCGGGCCATCGGCCTGTTTATCCTGTCGTTCATTCCCGTGGTCAACCTGATCGCGGCGCCGCTGTGGTTGCTGTTTGGGGTGTGGATGATGGCAATCCAGTACATCGACTACCCGGCCGACAACCACAAACTGGGCTGGAACGAGATGCTCGCCTGGCTGCGCCAGAAGCGCTGGCAGAGCATGAGCTTCGGCGGCATTGTCTATCTGGTGCTGCTGGTGCCGGTTGTCAACCTGCTGATGATGCCGGCGGCAGTCGCCGGGGCGACGTTGTTCTGGGTGCGTGAGCAAGGTGCCGAGGCGATGGCGCAGCAAGCCGTGACCCCGTCATAAATTCATCATCACACAGACACAATGGCGACATGGCCCACGGTGACACTGTGGGTCATGACGACAGCCTCGCTTCACATCACCCTTATTACCGAAACCTTCCCGCCGGAAATCAACGGCGTGGCCAATACCCTTGGCCGCCTGTGCGAGGGTTTGCGCTCGCGTGGTCATCAGGTCGAACTGGTGCGTCCACGCCAGGGTGCCGATCAGAGCCGACCGAGTGACGATCAACTGCTGCTGTGCCGCGGCTGGCCATTACCCGGTTATCCAGGGCTGCAATGGGGCCAATCGTCGATGCGCAAACTGCTCAGACGCTGGAGCCGCCAGCGCCCGGACGTGTTGTATATCGCCACCGAAGGGCCGTTGGGTTTATCCGCTCTGCGTGCGGCGCGGCGTCTGGGAATCAGTGTTGTCAGCGGCTTTCATACCAATTTCCAGCAGTATTCGAACCAGTACGGTTTGAGCCTGCTCAGTCGCATGGTCACCCATTACCTGCGCTGGTTTCACAACCGATCGAGCCTGACCCTGGTACCGAGTGCCAGTCAGCGCCTGGAACTGGAGCGTCGGCATTTTGAGCGCCTGGGGATGTTGGCCAGGGGCGTCGACAGCCAATTGTTCCACCCCGCCAAACGCGACAGCGCTCTGCGGGAAAGCTGGGCATTGAATAATGGGCAAATCGCAGTGCTGCATGTAGGGCGGCTGGCCCAGGAAAAGAACCTTGGCCTGCTCAAGCGCTGTTTCGAGACCTTGCAGAACAGATACCCATTGCGCCAGATGAAACTGATCATCGTCGGTGATGGACCACAACGAGCAATGCTGGAAAAGGACCTTCCCGAAGCAATTTTCTGCGGTGCCTTGCGCGGTGAAGAACTGGCTCGTCATTACGCGTCAGGCGATGTGTTCCTGTTCCCCAGCCTGACCGAAACCTTTGGCAACGTGGTACTGGAAGCCATGGCGTCGGGGTTGGGTGTCGTGGCCTATGACCAGGCTGCCGCCACCCAGCATATACGTCATGGATACAACGGGGTGCTGGCGATGCCGGGGGATGAAAATGCGTTTTGCGATGCCGCCAACTGGCTGCTGGAGGACGCAGAGAGTCTACGCCGTATGCGCCTCAATGCCCGTCAACACGCAAGCCGCCAGGGTTGGCCAGCGATTGTCGAACAGTTCGAACAGCAGTTGCGAGGTGTGTGTGGGGAACATTTTATCGTCCCAACACAGCCGCACGCAGGCTGAAGACTCAGCAATGACTGTAAGCCACTTCACCTGCCTGACAGACGAGCCCCCGAGTAATGGCCCAGGCGGTAGGCTTTTTCGCGCCAGAGCGCCTGAATAAGCGCCCCCCAACAGGATATTTCTGGAACGCCACAGGATTTATCACCACCCACATGACACCTGTCTTATCAGGGGTGTCTTTTACAGATCGCACCCGAGAGGCAGGCATTCATGATGGAAACTTGAGAGATAACTATGTCGACACTGATAAACGAATCCATGGTTCCACGGTACCCGACTACCGATACCTTCGGCCAGAGGCCTACGGGGCCCGACAATGGCTGGCATCGCCCACAGCAACCCCCACGCCCCGACTACGGCTGGCATCGCCCGCAGCAACCTACACGTCCCGACTATGGCTCGCATCGTCCGCAGCAACCCACACAACCCGATTATGGCTGGCATCGTCCGCAGCAACCCACACAACCCGATTATGGCTGGCATCGTCCGCAGCAACCCTCACAACCCGATTATGACTGGCATCGTCCGCAGCAACCCTCACAACCCGATTACGGCTGGCATCGTCCGCAGCAACCCTCACAACCCGATTACGGCTGGCATCGTCCGCAACCCTCACAACCCGATTACGGCTCGCATCGTCCACATCAACCCACACGCCCCGACTACGGTTCGTATCGTCCACAGCAACCCACACATCCATACGACCAAACCCTGACGCAGCCAGTACGCCCCTATTGATCAGCCAACCACAGGAGATACGGAACATGTCAATTTATGGAATGGGTGTACGCAATGGCGTCAACATGCCAACCGCGCAATGGACCCAGCAGCAACAATGGCTGGATCAAGCCCGTGCTGAACCGCCAATCTACGGCCAGCCTGGCCATAAAGACGCGCTCAAGACTGATCACGGTAAAGAGTTGAATAAGCGACCAGAGTATTAATCGCTAAAGAGAAGAAACTCCCTGTGACGCTCACAGGGAGTCCAGCCTTTTACACCAGAGTGGTCAACGCGTCGCGACTGAAGGGCAAGATGTCACTTTCGCGCCCTTCACGCACCTTCACGGCCCAATCCGGGTCTACCAGCAGCGCACGCCCTACGGCCACCAGGTCGAACTCATCGTTATTGAGGCGCTCCAGCAGCTTTTCGAGGCTGGCAGGTTGCGCGACCTTGTCGGTGTTGACCATAAATTGCAGGAACTCGCCATCCAGGCCAACACTGCCCACGGTGATGGTTGGCTTACCCGTGAGCTGACGCGTCCAGCCAGCCAGGTTGAGGTCGGAGCCTTCAAACTCCGGCTCCCAGAAACGGCGAGTGGAGCAGTGGAAAATATCTACGCCGGCCTCAGCCAATGGCTTGAGGAACTCACCCAGCGCCTCAGGGGTTTGCACCAGGCGTGCGGTGTAATCCTGCTGCTTCCACTGCGAGAAACGCAGGATGATCGGAAAGTTCGGCCCTACAGCAGCACGAGTGGCCTCGATCAACTCAATGGCAAAGCGCGAACGGTTGGCCAGGCTGCCACCGTATTCGTCGGTGCGCTGGTTGCTGCCCTCCCAGAAGAATTGATCCACCAGGTAACCGTGGGCGCCATGGATTTCTACACCGTCCATGCCGATCGCCTGGGCGTCCTTGGCAGCTTGGGCGAAGGCGTTGATCACGTCCCTGATGTCCTGTTGCGTCATACCGTGCACAACCACGTTGCCGTCCTTGAGCTTTTCCATCGGGCCATAAGCAGGCACGCTGGCATCAGGCTCGGTGCCGATACGGCGCACGCTACCCACATGCCACAACTGCGGGACAATCTTGCCGCCTTCGGCGTGTACCGCGTCGACCACTTTCTTCCAGCCGGCCAGCGCGGCCTCACCGTAGAAATGCGGGACGTTGGGGTAGCCGTTGGACGCCCGGTGATCGACCACGGTGCCTTCAGTGATGATCAGGCCCACACCGGCAGCCGCACGACGACGGTAGTACTCGATGACCTTGGAGTTGGGTACACCACCCGGAGAGAACGAACGGGTCATGGGCGCCATGACCACGCGGGTCGACAGTTGCAGCCCACCGAGCTGGAAGGGTTTGAACAAGGCTTGGACAGGCATGGCGCACTCCACCAGGACGGGATTTATGACGCGGATAATATGCTGAGTGTGCAGCGCTTAGTAGCACTATTGATCTGGGTGATTAAGGGGTATGAAAGCAGTGGGTAGCTGCAAGCTTAAAGCTGCAAGAGAAGCGGTGGCGCGTCTACTTGCAGCTTAAGGCTTGGGACTTGAAGCTACACCGAAAGGTGTTCAGCTCAGGGCTTTTTCGATGGCCAGGATGATAGTCGGGTCATCCGGAGACGTGCGCGGCGAGAAACGCGCGAGCACCCGGCCATCTTTACCCAACAGGAATTTCTCGAAGTTCCAGGTGATATCCCCAGGAAACTCGGCGCCCTCGCCCGCCAGCAGGCGATACAACTGATGGCGCTCAGGACCGTTCACTTCGAGCTTGCTGCCCAGAGGAAAGGTCACGCCGTAGTTCAGGCTGCAGAACTCGCGGATCTCTTCCTCGGAGCCCGGCTCCTGGCCCGCAAACTGATTGCACGGCAACCCAAGCACCGAAAACCCCTGGTCTTTGTATTGCTGATAGAGGTTTTCCAACGCCGCGTATTGCGGGGTCAAACCACATTTGGACGCCACATTGACCACCAGCACAACCTGGCCCTTGAAGGGCGCCAGCGGTAGCTCTTGTCCGTCCAGGGCTTTGAGTTTCAGATCGTGGAAAGCACTCATGACGAACTCCAGATATCCCATATTCTTTGCATTGCAGCTCTCGGAGCTTACAACCGGCGAGTCTGCAATCATAGACGCCGGTGACAAAACTCGCCTGCAGGTTACTGAGCGGTCGGCCAAGGCAGAATCGGAATCGCCGTCACCGCGTTCTGCGGGCTGCCTTCGATCAAGCGGTCGCTGTAGACCAGATACACCAGGGTATTGCGCTTCTTGTCGAGGAAACGCACCACCTGCATGGTCTTGAACACCAGGGAGGTGCGTTCCTTGAAGACTTCATCCCCGTCCTTGAGTTCGCCCTTGAAATGGATCGGGCCAACCTGGCGGCAGGCAATCGAGGCCTCAGCGCGGTCTTCGGCCAGGCCCAGGCCGCCTTTGACGCCGCCGGTCTTGGCACGCGACAGGTAGCAGGTCACGCCGTCGACCTTGGGGTCGTCAAACGCTTCGACCACAATCCGGTCGTTAGGGCCGACAAACTTGAACACCGTCGAGACCTGGGCGATTTCTTCGGCCGAGGCCAGCAGTGGCATGAGCAATAACAGGCCGAGTAATCCCTTAATTACACGCATCGGGTATTCCTTTCGTTTAAACCAGGATGAGGTTATCGCGGTGCACCAGTTCCGGCTCCGCCATATAGCCCAAGAGTCCGACAATAGCGTCAGACGATTGTCCAATAATCTTCTGTGCTTCAAGGGCGCTGTAGTTGGCCAGGCCACGGGCAATCTCACGACCGTCCGGCGCGACGCACACCACCATCTCACCACGGCGGAAGCTGCCCTGCACCAGCTTGACGCCCACCGGCAGCAAGCTCTTGTTGCCTTGGGACAACGCCGACACCGCGCCCTCGTCCAGCACCAGGGTGCCACGGGTTTGCAGATGCCCGGCCAACCACTGCTTGCGCGCTGCCAGCATGCCGCGTTCCGGTGATAGCAGCGTACCGATGCGCTCACCGGCCTTGAGGCGATCCAGCACGCGCTCCAGGCGCCCACCAACGATGATGGTATGGGCACCGGAACGCGCAGCCAGGCGAGCGGCGCGCAGTTTGGTCTGCATACCGCCACGGCCCAGGGCACCGCCGACACTGCCAGCGACCGCATCCAGTGCCGGGTCATCGGCGCGGGCTTCATAGATCAACTGGGCATCGGGGTTGTTGCGCGGGTCGGCGTCGAACATGCCGTCGCGGTCGGTGAGGATCACCAACAGGTCGGCTTCCACCAGGTTGGCCACCAGCGCAGCCAGGGTGTCGTTGTCGCCGAAACGGATTTCGTCTGTTACCACGGTGTCGTTTTCATTGATGACCGGGATGACCTTGAGCTCCACCAAGGCGCGCAAGGTGCTGCGGGCGTTGAGGTAGCGCTTGCGGTCGGACAGGTCGTCGTGGGTCAGCAGGATCTGCGCCGTGTGGCGGCCGTGCTCGGCAAAGCTGGACTCCCAGGCTTGCACCAGGCCCATCTGGCCGATGGCCGCGGCGGCTTGCAGTTCGTGCATCGCGCTGGGTCGCGCGGTCCAGCCGAGGCGGCTCATCCCGGCGGCAACAGCCCCGGACGACACCAACACCAACTCGACACCGGCCTCATGCAAGGCCACCATCTGCTCGACCCAGACGCTCATGGCTGCGCGATCCAGCCCCTTGCCATCGGCCGTCAGCAACGCACTGCCGATCTTCACGACCCAGCGCTGCGCACCTGTCACTTTGCTCCGCATCATCTTCAACCTTAGAGTGAGGGCCGCGCGACCCAGCGCCGCCCATAACGTTATACCCGGATACCAAAACGCCGCTCCAGGGAGCGGCGTTCAAGTTTATCGCAACGAATCAATCGCGCACGTAAATGATTTCCGGACCGTCTTCATCATCCACGTCTTCTTCGTCCCAATCATCGTCGCCGATGTCATGGACCGACTTCACGCCGCTGCGGCGCAGGGCACGCTGGTCGTCCAGGGCCTGCAACTGGGCACGGGCTTCGTCTTCGATCTGCTGGTCAAGCTCGGCAAGCTCGGCCTTGAATACCGGGTCGGCCGCCAGGCGGTCAGCACGGTCTTCCAGGTAACGCATGATGTCGCGGGTCAGGCGTTCGGTGCCTTCTTTGGCAATGGCCGAGATCACATAGACCGGGCCTTCCCATTCCAGGCGATCGACGATTTCCTTGACGCGCTCTTCGTGCTCTTCCTCAAGGATCTGGTCGCACTTGTTCAGTACCAGCCAGCGATCACGCTCGGCCAGGGCCGGGCTGAACTTGGTCAGCTCGCTGACGATCACTTCGGCGGCATCCGCAGCGCTGGTGTCATCCAGCGGCGCCATGTCGACGAGGTGCAGCAGCAAACGGGTGCGGGACAAGTGCTTGAGGAAGCGAATGCCCAGACCAGCACCGTCGGAAGCGCCTTCGATCAGGCCAGGAATGTCGGCAACCACGAAGCTCTTCCAGCGGTCGACGCTGACCACACCCAGGTTTGGCACCAGGGTGGTGAACGGGTAGTCGGCGACCTTCGGCTTGGCGGCCGATACCGAGCGGATGAAGGTACTTTTGCCGGCGTTCGGCAGGCCCAACAGGCCCACGTCGGCGAGTACTTTCATTTCCAGCTTCAGGTCACGCTGTTCGCCCGGCTTGCCCGGCGTGGTCTGGCGCGGCGCACGGTTGGTACTGGACTTGAATCGGGTGTTACCCAGGCCGTGCCAGCCGCCCTGCACAACCATCAGTTTCTGGCCGGCCTTGGTCAGGTCGCCAATCACTTCCTGTGTCGCGGAATCGATGATCGTGGTGCCGACCGGTACGCGCAGTACCAGGTCCTCACCTTTTTTGCCGGTGCAGTCGGTGCTGCCGCCGTTGGAGCCACGCTCGGCATCGAAGTGCCGGGTGTAACGGTAGTCGACCAGGGTGTTGAGGTTTTCGTCGGCCATCATGTAGATGGAGCCGCCGTCACCGCCGTCACCGCCGTTCGGACCACCGTTTTCGATGAATTTTTCGCGACGGAAACTCATGCAACCGTTACCGCCGTCGCCTGCTTTTACTCGGATGGAAACTTCATCAACGAACTTCATAACAAAACGCCTCTCGCCGCATGGACGAGCTTAAGAAACCAAGACATAAGACTCTTGCAAAAATGAGCGCAGCGACCTCAATCAGCGACCGAAAACTTGCGCCTGAGCTCATCACAAACAGCTTTGCAAGAGACTCACTCCACAAACGAAAAAGCCCCGTCGCAAGACAGGGCTTTTCCAGCGATCTCGCAATTAAGCTGCGACAACGCTCACGTAACGGCGGTTGAACGCGCCCTTTACTTCGAACTTGATCACGCCTTCGATTTTAGCGAAGAGGGTGTGATCTTTACCCATGCCAACACCGTAACCGGCGTGGAATTGGGTGCCGCGCTGACGCACGATGATGTTGCCCGGAATGATTTTCTGGCCGCCATACATCTTCACGCCAAGGCGTTTGGCTTCTGAGTCGCGACCGTTACGGGTACTACCACCAGCTTTTTTGTGTGCCATGAGTCAATTCTCCTAGTGAGGAATTAGGCTGAAATTAAGCCTGAATACCGGTGATTTTGATCTCGGTGTACCACTGGCGGTGGCCCATACGCTTCATGTGGTGCTTACGACGACGGAACTTGATGATGCGGACTTTATCGTGACGACCTTGGGAGATCACTTCAGCCACAACGGTAGCGCCAGCAACAACTGGAGCGCCGATGTTCACGTCATCGCCATTGGCGACCAACAGAACGCGATCAAAAGTAACGGATTCGCCAGTAGCGATTTCCAGTTTTTCGATCTTCAGGTATTCACCTGGGGCGACTTTGTATTGCTTGCCACCAGTAACAATTACTGCGTACGACATGGTATTTCTCCGATAATCCTGCTCACCCAGCGCTTTATAAGAAGAGGTATTGGCTGGCATGGCTGCATGGGATGGACGTCCCGAATGCAATTGCGTAAGGCAGGTGCTGCCCAGGAAGTTCAGGGTGCGCGATTGTACGCAAGGTAAATGGGTGTTGCAAGGGGCCGCCAGTCGCCTTGAAAGCGTAACGAGCGAAGGGAAGACAAGGAAAAAACAGGCGAGGAAGCGGAGTTTACTGGTTGTAAATGAGCATTCCGAGCCTGTTTTTGACGCAGGATTACCGAGCGCAGTAGCTTTCATGGTGACTGGGCGCGCCTTGACACTGCGGGGTCAGGGTCCTAGCATGCCGCGCAACCCTTCTGGAGCGACTGTCGCTGATGCAACCCCAAGCTTTCTACCGCGCGGTCGCGGACGATTTTAGCGCCGTCGACGGCATCATCAAGCAGCAGCTGACGTCTAAAGTGCCGCTGGTCTCCAAAATTGGCGACTATATTACGTCGGCGGGCGGTAAACGCCTGCGTCCTTTATTAGTGCTGCTGTGTGGCAAGGCGCTGGGCCGCGAAGGCGATGACCTGCGCTTGCTGGCCGCGACCATCGAGTTCCTGCACACCGCCACCCTGCTACATGACGACGTGGTCGACATGTCCGGTATGCGGCGTGGCCGCGAGACCGCCAATGCCATGTGGGGCAACGCACCCAGCGTGTTGGTGGGCGACTTCCTGTACTCGCGCTCGTTTGAAATGATGGTCGAACTGGGCTCGATGCCGGTGATGAAAATTCTTTCACAGGCCACGCGCATCATCGCCGAAGGCGAAGTGTTGCAGCTGTCCAAGGTCCGCGACGCCAGCACCACCGAAGAAACCTATATGGAAGTGATTCGCGGCAAAACCGCGATGCTCTTCGAAGCCTCCACCCACAGCGCCGCCGCGCTGTGTGGCGCCACCGCGGAACAGGCCGAAGCCCTGCGTACCTTTGGCGATCACCTGGGCGTGGCGTTCCAACTGGTGGATGACCTGCTCGACTACAAGGGCGATGCCGAAACCCTGGGCAAGAACGTCGGTGATGACCTGGCCGAGGGCAAGCCAACCTTGCCGCTGATCTACACCATGCGCGAAGGCACGCCGGAACAGGCCGCCCTGGTGCGCAAGGCCATCCAGAAAGGCGGGATCGAAGACCTGGAGGCCATCCGTGCCGCCGTCGAAGCCTCCGGTTCCCTGGAGTACACCGCGCAACTGGCGCGTGACTACGTGGCGCGGGCGATCCAGTGCCTGGAAGCCTTGCCGGCCAGTGAATACCGGGATGCATTGGTGGAACTGAGTGAGTTCGCGGTGGCCCGTACTCACTGATTCCGCGTTGATTAATGTGGGAGCTGGCTTGCCTGCGATGACGGTAGTGAATTCACAATCGCTATCGCAGGCAAGCCAGCTCCCCCATTTAGATCGCATTCACCACTGACCTCCCCGCTCTCGCCGCAAAACCCTATATAATGTGCGACTTTTAGTCATCCCTGAATCTCAAGGAGCTTTAGTGAGCACGTTGCCACCCTGCCCGAAATGCAATTCCGAATACACCTACGAAGACGGCACCCAACTGGTCTGCCCGGAATGCGCCCATGAGTGGTCCGCCAATGGCGAGGCCGAAGTGGCCGGCGATGAGACCGTGAAGAAAGACTCTGTGGGCAACGTCCTGCAGGACGGCGACACCATCACCGTGATCAAGGACCTCAAGGTCAAGGGCACCTCACTGGTGGTCAAGGTCGGCACCAAGGTCAAGAACATCCGCCTGTGCGACGGAGACCACGATATCGACTGCAAGATCGACGGTATCGGCCCGATGAAACTCAAGTCCGAGTTCGTGCGCAAGGTCTGAAGCTGCTGCATCCATCCCGCGCCCGCCGCGGGATGGCGTTTCGCCCTCCTGATTGATCGAAAACAATATCCACACAAAAAAACCCGGAAACCGCCAATAGATACTTGCTATTCTACGAATAAGAATTATTCTCATTGAAACTCATCAAGGAGAACGACCATGACTTATTTGATAGATGCCTGGCTGGATCGCCCCCACCCTTACCTGCGAATCCTGCATCGGGAAACCGGCGAAGTCTGTGCGGTGCTTGAGGAAGAAGCGCTGAACGAACTACAGGACCAGGGTGACCTGGACGTCAATGGCCTGAGTTCCAGTGAGCCTGGAGTACTGAAGGAAGTGGTGAGGAATTTGTTTCTGTTCTGCTATGCCCGAGCATTGCGCCCGGCGACCGACTTGAATGGCAAGTTCCATCCATGAAGAAACTGGCAAATGCCTGTTGGGGCGAACGCGTTCGTCCCAACAGGTAACCAGCAGGTCTTACAGAACGTCGAGCAGCTCGACGTCGAATACCAGAACGCTGTGCGGCGGGATGCTGCCAACGCCTTGAGCGCCGTAAGCCAGTTCGCTCGGCACGTACAGACGCCATTTGCTGCCGGCATTCATCAGTTGCAGGGCCTCGGTCCAGCCAGCGATCACGCCGCCAACCGGGAATTCTGCAGGCTGGCCGCGCTCGTAGGAGCTGTCGAACACAGTGCCGTCGATCAAGGTGCCGTGGTAGTGGGTACGCACTTGATCTTCACGGGTCGGCTTGGCGCCGGTGCCAGCAGTCAGCACTTCAAATTGCAGGCCGGAAGCCAGGGTGGTGATGCCATCACGCTTGGCGTTTTCAGCCAGGAATGCCAGGCCGGCACCCGCAGCAGCTTCAGCCTTGGCAGCGGCTTCGGCTTGCATGATCTCGCGGATCACTTTGAAGCTGGCAGCCATTTGCTCCTGGTCAACACGGCTAGGCTGGCCTGCAAATGCGTCGGTCAGGCCGGCCAGGATTGCGTCCAGGCTCACGCCCGGTGGCGGGTTGTCGCGCAGTTGGTCGCCCAACTGACGGCCGATACCGTAGCTGACGCGGGTTTCGTCGGTGGACAGATTAACTTCGGACATGAAGAGGCTCCGCTGTAGGACAACATGGTTTCCCGTGCTGCCCAGAACTAAAAGGGCCCGCAGACTAGCACACAAGAGCGGCCCATGATCAGCCCCACCCCGGCATCGCCTTAGCGCACCAGCGACCCTTCGTCGCCCATCAATAAAAGTATTTCAGAATTATCCCATGCCGCCGATACAGCCCTACACATCTTGGCTGGCTCAAACAACAACACACCGTCCAGCAGACAGACATCACTCTTCAAGGAGCTTTCGATGAACAGCTGGTTCGGTAACATCAGCGTCAATCTCAAACTCGGCCTGGGCTTTGGCCTGGTGCTGGTCCTCACCTCGATCCTGGCGCTCACCGGCTGGACCAGCCTGGGCGGCCTGATCGACCGCAGCAACTGGATGAGCGACATCACCCAGCTCAACGCCTCGCTGACCAAGCTGCGGATCGTACGCCTGCAATACATGCTGGCCAATGGCGACGAAGCCGTGGCGCAGAATGTGCAGACCAGCCTGGATGCCTTCGCAGCTCAACAACAGAAATTGCTGGACAGCTTCAAGAGCCCGGAAAACCTCAAACTGCTCAATGACCAGAAAGCCGTCATCACTGCTTACCGCCAGTCCCTGAACAAAATGCGCGAGGCCTACCGCAATGGCAACGCTGCGCGCGACGTCATGAGCGCCAAAGCCGATGTCGCCAACGCACAAATCAATGCACTGGAAACCAGTGTGCAGCAGGCGCCCGATAGCCCGGAGCGCTTCACGCAATTTCTGGCCGTGACCCAAGCCAAGAATGAGTTCCAGCAAGCTCGCTACGAAGTGCGCGGCTATACCAATAGCCCCAACGCAGAAACCGAAGCCCGCGCTGCTGCGCAACTGGAAAAAGCCGTCGGCGGTTTGAAGGGCCTTAGCACGGCGTTCAGTACCGGCCAGCAAAACGCATTGTCCGCACTGGAAGCCGCCCTCGGTGCCTATCGCAGCGCCGTGCAGAGCTACAAGGCAGCCAACGCCAACATCGTCACCGCCCGCGCCGAAATGACCACCCAGGGCGCCGATATCGTGACGATCAGCGACAAGCTATACGACATCCAACTGGAACGTCGCGACGCTGAAAGCACCCAGGCCCGAAGCCTGCAATTGATCAGCACCTTGCTGGCACTGCTGGTCGGCGTGATTGCCGCCTGGGTCATCACCCGTCAGATCACCCGCCCGATCCAGGACACCCTGGCGGTGGTGGAGCGCATCGCTTCAGGCGACTTGAGCCAGAACATCCAGGTGACCCGTCGTGATGAGCTGGGCGTATTGCAACAAGGCATCCAGCGCATGGGCACGACCCTGCGCGAATTGATCAGCGGCATCCGCGATGGCGTGACCCAGATCGCCAGCGCCGCTGAGGAGCTATCGGCCGTGACCGAGCAAACCAGCGCCGGTGTGAACAGCCAGAAGATCGAGACCGATCAGGTGGCCACCGCCATGCATGAAATGACCGCTACCGTGCAGGAAGTTGCGCGCAATGCCGAGCAGGCGTCCCAAGCCGCCTCCGACGCCGACGGCCAGGCCCGCGAAGGCGACAAGGTGGTGGCCGAAGCTATCGCCCAGATCGAACGCCTGGCCGCCGAAGTCGCCCGCTCCACCGACGCCATGACGCACCTGCAACAAGAGAGCAACAAGATCGGCAGCGTGATGGACGTGATCAAGGCCGTGGCCGAACAGACCAACCTGCTGGCCCTCAACGCTGCCATTGAAGCGGCGCGTGCCGGGGAAGCCGGCCGTGGCTTTGCCGTGGTCGCCGACGAAGTGCGTGGCCTGGCCCAGCGCACGCAGAAATCCACCGAAGAAATCGAAGGCCTGGTGGCCGGCTTGCAGAACGGCACCCAACAAGTCGCCAGCGTGATGAACAACAGCCGCAGCCTCACCGACAGCAGCGTCGAACTGACGCGCAAGGCCGGGATATCCCTGGAAAACATCACCCGTACGGTGTCGAATATTCAGTCGATGAACCAGCAGATTGCCGCGGCCGCCGAACAGCAAAGCGCCGTGGCGGAAGAGATCAGCCGCAGTATCGTGAATGTGCGGGACGTGTCCGAGCAGACCGCGACTGCCAGTGATGAGACGGCCAAGTCGAGTGTGGAACTGGCTCGATTGGGTAGCCAGTTGCAGCAGATGGTCAGTCATTTCCGGGTGTAGACACCAAAAAGCCGCCTCGATCTAGACCGAGGCGGCTCCACCTCTCAGACCTTAACGGTCATCGAAGCTGTCCCGCAGGAACTTCCATACGTGATACGCACGCAGGCAGTTCACTACGAGGTTCCATGTACGTCGTGCAAACTTAGACATACTCGGCCCTCCGTGAGTTGGGCCTTACCTCCAGCGCACTTACCGGAACATGTGGGCCTTTGGATGCACACCAGTGCTCCTGTGAGGCGGCTGGGTTTATGGTCCTCCCGCGTGAATCCGGCACGGATTACTAGCCCGTGGCGGGCGGTCCAAAATTTGCGCGCGAACCCAGCCAACCTACTTCACGACGAACACAGAACGAGGGCGATACTAGCTCAGCACTCTGCTCCAAGGTGTAACGAACAACGGCCAGCTAGCCTTAAAATCTGTTGCTGTTTTTTGCAAAGTTAAACAACACAAAAGATCAATGCTGCCGTGAAAAACTCTTGTTCGTCTGGTGTTGCATAACGCCCTAAAGCAGCAGTAGTATTGTGACCACGCCAGTGCTCCTGTGAAGCCGCAACCCCAGCCACTAACTGGGTTTGCAAAAAAAACCGCCCTATCAAGGCGGTTTTTTATTGCCTGCCATTTGCCACTTAGCCCTCGCTGTCCTCGACAAACACCAAGCGATTCCCGAACGGATCCCGGATGCTCATTTCCCGCGATCCCCAAGGCGTTTCCTCGACCCCAGGCTTGGCATAGCGGTAATCCTTGCCGAGCAATTGCTGCTGGTACGCATCCACCCTTTGCGCCTGGATCCGCACCGCCGCGCCCGGCGAAGCATCGCCATGGTGCTCGGACAAATGCAACACGCACTCACCCAGCGACACTTGCAGGTACAACGGGAAATTCGCCTCGAACCGATGCTGCCAATCGACCTTGAACCCCAGGAAGTCGACGTAGAATTCCAACGCTTTGGTGTCGTCGAAAATCCGCAGGATGGGGGTGACTTTTCCTAAGTGCATGGCGACCGCTCCGTGTATGAGAACGCCCACTATAAAGACGAAAAGCCGCCACGCAAATCCCCACTGCGCGCCAGGAATCGCCCTGGCCGCTGGCCATTGGCCTGCCCATTGCTGTAGCTCAGTACGCCGTTAACCCACACACCGTCGATCCCTTCCGCTGCACGTTGCGGTGTGTTGAAATCTGCCACATCACGCACCCGCAACGGGTCGAACAACACCAGGTCGGCCCAGTACCCTTCGCGGATTTCGCCACGCTCGGATAAGCCAAAGCGCGCTGCCGACAGACCAGTCATCTTGTGCACCGCCGTGTGCAACGGGAACAAGCCGACATCGCGGCTGAAGTGCCCCAGCACCCGCGGGAACGCCCCCCACAAGCGCGGGTGGGGAAACGGATCTTCGGGCAAACCATCGGAGCCCACCATCGACAACGGATGGGCGAGGATGCGCCGCACATCGTCTTCGTCCATCCCGTAGTACACCGCTCCCGCCGGTTGCAGGCGACGGGCAGCGTCCATTAGCGAAACGCCCCACTCGGCAGCGATAGCCTGCAGATCCCGCCCACCCATTTCGGGGTGCGGCGTCGACCAGGTGATGGTGATGCGAAACGCGTCGGTCACCTGCTTGAGATCCAGAGTCGAGGAGCTGGCGGCGTAGGGGTAGCAATCGCAACCCACCGGGTGGTTTTTCGCCTCAGCCTCCAGGGCCGCCAACAACTGCGGACTACGCCCCCAGTTACCAGCACCAGCGCATTTAAGGTGGGAAATAATCACCGGCACCCTGGCATGTCGGCCGATCAGAAACGCCTCATCCATTGCCTCCAGCACCGGCTCGAACTCGCTGCGCAAATGCGTGGTGTACACCGCACCATAGGCCGTCAGTTCCTCAACGAGTTGCAACACTTCATCGGTCTCGGCGTTGAATGCGCTGGCGTAGGCCAGGCCTGTGGATAACCCCAGGGCACCGGCCTCCAGGCTCTCTTGCAACTGCACGCGCATGGCCGCGATTTCATACGGTGTGGCGGTGCGATGCAGATCATCCATATGGTTGCTGCGCAGCGCCGTGTGGCCGATCAATGCCGCGACGTTGACTGCCGGATGGGCGCCTTGCACTGCGTTGCGATAATCGCTGAACCGCGGATAACAGAACTGCTCACGGCTGCCCAACAAGTTCATTGGGTCTGGCGGGTCACTGCGCAAACTCACCGGCGAAGCGCTGATGCCACAGTTGCCGACAATCACCGTGGTCACGCCCTGGCTGAGCTTGGGCAGCATCTGCGGCTGGCGGATCACCACCGTGTCATCGTGGGTGTGTACATCGATAAAGCCCGGCGCCAATACCAGGCCATGCGCATCGATGACATGCGCGGCCTCGTCGGTGGACAGGTCACCCATCGCCTGGATACGCCCACCGCGCACGCCCACATCGGCGACAAACCCTTCGGTGTTGCTGCCATCAATGACCAGCGCCTGGCGAATCAGCGTGTCGTATTTCATATCAGTCTCCAAGCGGCAGGCTGTCAGGGCCGCCGCGGTAATCATCCAGGGCCAGCTTGATCCGGCGCAGGCGTTCCTGATTGTCGTCCGGCAAGGCCAGCGCCAGCTCGGTGGCAAGCAGGTCGATGGCCAGTAACATGCCGTAGCGGGCGGCGGTGGGTTTGTAGATAAAACTGGTCTCCGCCGGTTGCAGCGGCAGCAACACATCCGCCAGTTCGGCCAGGGGTGAGTCCGCGAGGGTGAGGGCAATAATCCGCGCGTCGTAGTTGCGCGCCAGCTTCACCACATCCAGTAATTCGGGCGTACGGCCGGTGAGGGAACAGACAATCAAGGCATGTTGCGGGCCCAGGGTCGCGGCCGTGACACGCATCATCACCGGGTCATGGCAGGCGGCAATCGGGTAGCCCAGACGCACCAGGCGCACTTGCAGTTCATCGCTGCACAGGCTGGAGGGGCCGCCCATGCCGAACGCGTGAATCATCCGCGCCTTGCCCAGCAAAGTGACCGCATCGGCAAAGCTGTGCTGGTTGAAACCGGACAAATGCTGGCGCAACGTCGCTTCGATATCGCCCAGGATTTGCCGATGAAAGGCCGACTGTTCCGGCAGCCCCGCCGGGTCCAGGAAGCGACTGCCCACGCCACTGGCCTGGGCCAGTTGCAGGCGCAAATCGCGTAAGTCACGGCAGCCGACGCTGCGGGCAAAACGCGACAAGGTCGCGGTGCTGACCTCGGCCCGCTGAGACAACGCCTCCAGGCTGGCCGAGGCGGCAAAGCCCACATCCTCAAGCATCAACTTGGCGATACGCCCTTCGCCGGCGCTGAACGAGTCCTGGCGGGCGCGGATCTGGTAGAGGATGTCCATGGAGGCTCCGGTTAGAGGGTCAGGCTCATAAAACCAGTGACAGGCCGTAGGTCAGACCGAAGGCGACCAGCGAAATCAGGGTCTCCAGTACGGTCCAGGTCTTGAAGGTCTGGATCACCGTCATATTGAAGTATTCCTTGATCAGCCAGAAGCCGCCGTCGTTAACGTGAGAAAAAATCACCGAACCCGCGCCGGTCGCCAGCACCAGCAATTCGGGGTGTGGATAACCCAGGCCCAAAGCGACGGGCGCGACCACCCCGGACGCAGTGGTCATGGCAACGGTGGCCGAGCCCGTGGCGATGCGCATCAACGCAGCGAACAGCCAGCCCATCACTAGCGGCGACAAGTGGAACGCGTGGGCCAGGCCGAGGATTTCATTGGTCACACCGGCGTCCACCAGAATGCGATTCAAACCACCGCCCGCGCCCACCAGCAAGGTGATACTGGCGGTCGGCGCCAGGCATTCGTTGGTGAACTTGAGAATCGACTCCCGGTTGAAGCCCTGGGCCAGGCCCAGGGTCCAGAAACTCACCAAGGTCGCGACCAGCAGGGCAATCACCGAGTTACCGATAAACAGCAGGAACTGATTGAAACCACTGCCCGGGGTGGAAATCACATTGGCCCAGCCGCCGATCATCATCAGTACCACCGGCAACAGGATGGTGCCCATGGTCAGTGCAAAACTGGGCAGGCGAGTACGCGGTTCGCGCTCGATAAACTGGCGTTCCAGCGGGTTCTCGGCCGGCAGGTGAATATGCGGCACGATGAACTTGGCGTAGACGGGGCCGGCGATGATCGCCGTGGGGATACCGATCAAAATCGCATACAGCACCGTCTGCCCGACCGAGGCGTTGTAGGCCAGCACCGCCATCATCGCCGCCGGATGCGGTGGCACCAGCGCGTGCACCACCGACAAGCCGGCGACCATCGGCAGGCCGACCATCAGGATCGACACGCCCACGCGCCGCGCCACGGTAAAGGCAATCGGCACCAGCAGCACAAAGCCGACCTCGAAAAACAGCGGCAGCCCCACCAGGAACGCAATGCACACCATCGCCCAGTGGGCATTACGTTCACCGAAGCAGTTGATCAGCGTACGCGCCACCTGCTCGGCGCCACCCGACTCGGCCATCATCTTGCCGAGCATGGTGCCCAGCGCCACCACCAGGGCGATATGCCCCAGGGTTTTACCGACGCCCGCCTCATACGACCCCATGATCGTGTCCGCCGGCATTCCGGCCATCAGCGCGAGGCCGATGGACACCAGCGTAATGACGATAAACGGGTTGAGTCGGTAACGTGCAATCAGCACGATCAATGCAATGATGGCAATGGCAGCGTATGCCAATAGCCCGAAGCCCGGTAATGCGGCCATGCGGTACTCCTCGGAAAGGGTCACGTCGAATTGGTTGTGAAACTCATAAATCATTACCGAGGAGTATTTTCAATTTTCATGAAAGTAATTTTCGCCCACGGACAAGCGCTGTCGCATGGAGATATGTCCAGCGCCAGCCCATGAAAATACGGGGGATGTTCTTACATGAAGATCAGGAATGCCGGAAACTCAAGCGCCGCCCTTGAGTCATAGAATGCGCATCCACTCATGCTCAGGAAACCGCCCATGATTCGCACCACACTCGCCGCCAGCGCCCTGCTTCTCTGCTTGGGCGGCACAGCGTATGCCGCCGACAATGCCGCGTTGAAAAAATGCATGGACAGCGCCAATACCACGGCAGACATGGTCAATTGCAACGCCAAACAAGCGAAGGTTCAGGACGAGCGCTTGAACCGCGCCTACAAGACCGCCCTCGCCGCCCAGGACGGCGCGCACAAGCAGCAACTGCAAGACGTGCAGCGCCTGTGGATCAAATACCGCGATGCCAACTGCGCCTTCGCCGGCAGCGCCACCGGCGGCACCATTGATCAGGTCAACGGCTCCGGCTGCATGCTGGACATGACCCAGACCCGCGCCCAGGAGCTTGAAGACCTGGTAGGCCCCTGACTGCTGGAGCCGGTCTATTGTGGCGAGGGAGCTTGCTCCCTCGCCACAGGGGCTCACTCAGTCATGGTGAACCCTGGCGCGCTTGAGCAGCTTCTTGCAGCGCTCGGATAAATGCAGCACCCGCAGATGCTTACCGGCCTTGGCATAGCGCTCGCGCAAGGTCATCAGCGCAGCGATCGCCGAATAGTCGACAACACTCAGGTGGCGGCAATCCAGCGTCACCTGGGCCGGGTCATTGGCCGGGTCGAATTGGTTCAAGAACGGCGTGGTCGAGGCGAAGAACAAGGTGCCATGCACGCGGTAAAGCTTGCTGCCATCGGCCTCCAGATGTTCATCGGCATACAGCTCTCGCGCCTGCTGCCAGGCAAAATTCAACGCGGCGATGACGATACCGCACAGCACCGCGGTGGCCAGATCCGTGAACACGGTGATGATCGTCACCGCCATGATTACCAGCACATCATTGAGCGGCACCTTGTTGATCACCCGCAACGAGGCCCAGGCGAAGGTCTGCTGCGACACTACAAACATCACGCCCACCAGCGCTGCCAGCGGAATACGCTCAATCAGCGGTGACAGAAACAGAATGAACAGTAGGATCATCACGCCGGCAAACACCCCTGAGAAACGCCCGCGCCCACCGGAGCTAAGGTTGATCACGGTTTGCCCGATCATCGCGCAACCGCCCATGCCGCCAAACAGGCCCGAGACCATATTCGCTGCGCCCAGCGCCACGCTTTCGCGGTCGGGGTAGCCTCGGGTTTCGGTAATTTCGTCGGTGAGGTTGAGGGTCAGCAGGGTTTCCAGCAGGCCGACCATCGCCATCAGGAACGCGTAGGGCGCGATGATGCCGAGAGTGTCGAAGGTCCAGGGGATTTGCGGCAGGGCGAAGGTCGGCAAGCCACCGGCGATGTGCGCCATATCGCCCAGCGTACGGGTCGGCAGACCAAGCAGGTACACCGCCAGACCAACGCCAAGGATCGCCACCAACGCGGGCGGCACAGCGCGGGTCAGGCGTGGCAGCAGGTAGACAATCGCCATGGTCACCACAACCAGGCCCGCCATCACATATAAGGGCGTGCCGCTTAGCCAGCGTTCGCCGCTCTTGAAATGTTCCAGTTGCGCCAGCGCAATGATGATCGCCAGGCCGTTGACGAAACCGAGCATCACCGAGTGCGGCACCATGCGCACCAGCTTGCCCAGGCGCAGCAGGCCGAAGGCGACCATGATCAACCCGCCCAACAGTACTGTCGCCAGCAAATACTCCACACCGTGTTGCACCACCAGCGCAACAATCACCACCGCCATCGAGCCGGCAGCGCCCGAGACCATGCCCGGGCGGCCACCGAACAAGGCGGTGAGAGTGCAGATGATAAAGGCGCCGTAGAGCCCCATCAGCGGGTTGAGGTGGGCCACCAGGGCAAAGGCGATGCATTCGGGCAGCAGCGCAAAAGACGTGGTGAGGCCGGCCAGGGCGTCGGCGCGCAGACGGGTGAGGTTCATGGAGTACCGGGGAATTGCGAGGGATAAGGCGGGGAATGGTACGGAATTGCGTCGAGTGGGGCTAGCCTCCAGAACTGAGTGGCCCCAATCGGGAGCAAGCCCCCTCCCACACTTGAATGCATTCCAAAGTTGGAATTCGGTCAAATGTGGGAGGGGGCTTGCTCCCGATAGCTACACCCAGGTCTCAAGCGAATCAGACCATCTCGTTGCGAATCCACTCCACCACCGACGTACGCTTGGGCACCCAGCCCAACAGTTCGCGGGCGTGCTTGCCGCGTACGCGGCTGTTGGAGCCCAACCCATAGTTGGCCATTTCATAGCCCCACTCGGCTTCAGCCTCGGCCAACGGCCAATCCTGCGGTTCGCCCAGGTTCAGCGCCTGGGCAATCGCCGTGGTCATGTCGATAAACGCCGCTTCGCTGCTTTCCACAAAGTAGAAAGTACCCGGGACGTTTTTGGTCAGTGCCAGCAGATACAGGGCGACCACATCCTCAATGTGCACGTTGGACCAGATGTTCTGCCCGCTGCCCACATGGCGCACTACACCGCTCTTGCGTGCCTGCTTGAGCAAGCGTGGCAATTGCACGCTGTCACGCTTTACGCCCAGGCTTTGGCCGTAGATCAGGGTGTTGCAGATCACCGCCGAATTCACACCGTCACTGGCAGCCGCGAGGATCAGGTTGTCGATCGCCACCCGCGCGGCTTTGTCGACGGTCGGCTCAGGCAGGTTGTCTTCGAAGTAGATGACTTCACTGGCCTTGCCGCCCGACGCATCACCGACAATGCTCGACCCGCTGGTATGCAGGAACGGCTTGTTCGAGCCTTTCAAGGCGGCCAGCAAGGTTTCCACGGCGGCGCGATGGTCGCTGCTGGCAGCGTTGATCACCGCATCGGCCTTCTGTGCCTGCTCGGTCAATACGGCTGCGTCGTCAAGGGTGCCGATCACCGGCGTAATGCCCAGGGCGGTCATTTCGGCGGCTTGTTCGGCGCTGCGCACCAGGCCGGTGACGCCATGGCCAGCGTTGACCAGGCCGGTGGCGATGGAACCGCCGATAAACCCTGCTGCACCTGTAACGAATACATTCATGGAGGTTGCTCCTGACTGGGTAAGTGATGCGCCCAGTATCCAGCCCCCACTGCTGTCGAATAAGCCCGTACGGCCCAATTCACTCTTGCGTGCAAGTCACGAATCAGCGCGCATACCGCGCCAGCTTGGCCTGAATGAACTCCAGGAAGCACTGAATGCGCAGCGCCAATTGCGAGTTGCGATAGAACACCGCGTGGATCGGCTGGCGATAACCGCTGTTGGACGCCTCCAGCATGGGCACCAGGCGGCCGGCATCGATATCGTCGACCGTCATGAAATTCGACAGGCAACAAATACCCTGCCCCTGCAGCGCCAACTGGCGCACAGTTTCGCCACTGGACGCGCTGACACTGGGCTGGATCAGCCAGCGGTCACCTTCGCCATGACGCAGCGGCCAGTGGTTGAGGGTCTCGGTGTGAGTGAAGCCCAGCAAGGTGTGATCGGCCAACTCGGCAACGGTCGTCGGCGTGCCGTACTGCTTGAGGTAGTCGGGGCTGGCCAGGATATGCAGCGGCGTGCTGCCCAGGGAGCGCGCATGAAGGGTCGAGTCGGCCAGGGTGCCGATACGAATGGCGATGTCGGTGCTTTGTTCGAGCAGGTCGATGATCAAGTCGTCGCTGTTGAGTTCCAACTGGATATCCGGGTACAAGCGGCGAAACTCGGCGATGTACGGCACGATCCCGTGCAGCATGAACGGTACTGCGGCATTGATACGCAGGCGGCCGGCCGGTTTTTTCTGGCGCGACGACAGGCGCTCTTCCAGCTCGTCCATCTGCGCCAGGATCACCTTGGCCTGCTCGAAGAAGTACTTGCCCTCTTCAGTCAGGTCCATGCGTCGCGTGGTGCGGTTGATCAGCGTGGTGTCGAGCTTGGCTTCCAGGCGCGACAGCGTGCGGCTGACCGCAGACGGCGTTTGCCCGACCTTTTCGGCGGCGGCAGAAATCGAGCCGCATTCAATCACGCTGACGAAGATCTGTAGCTCATCGGAACGGGCTTTCACGGGCGGTCCTTCATTTATCGGCGGGCACAGGCACAGTCATTATTAACCAGCCAGCAACAAATGGCCTCCCAACAACGCCATGCCGGTGAAAAACCCGCGTTTGAACCACAGCGCACTGAGGCGTCGGCGAACCACTTGGCCCAGCCACATCCCCAGCAATGCAGGCACCAGCGCCAACATTGACGCACCGATTTCACCACTGCCCAACGCTCCGCGCCAGGCCAGCCCGGCGGCCAGCGCCAGTGTCGACACCGTGAACGACAGCCCCAGCGCCTGTACCAACTGATCACGGCTCAAGCCCAGCGCTTGCAGATACGGCACCGCAGGGATCACGAAAACACCGGTGGCCGAGGTGATGATGCCGGTGATCAGCCCACACAAGGGCCCCAGCCAGCGCTCGGTCCGGGGCGCGACCTTGAAGGTCGGCAGGAACAAGCCGCTCAACGCATATACCAGCAACGCCGCACCCAACGCGCGGACCACCCACGGCCCACCGTCCATGCCCAGCCACACGGAGCCTAGCCCGGTGCCGCAGAAAATCAGCAGCAGCATCGGCCACAGGCGTTTGAGCAAGGCACTCAAGTGCCCCCCAAAAGTCAGTTGCCAAAGGTTGGTCACCGTCGAAGGAATGATCAGCAACGCCGCAGCCTGCGCCGGTAACATAGCCAGGCCGAGCATGCCCATGGCTACAGTGGGCAGGCCAAGGCCGATGATGCCTTTGACCGTACCGGCCAGCAGGAAAGTGGTGATGACCAACGCCGTCAGGGTTGGACCGAGGTTTTGGTAGAACGCTAGGAAGGTATTCATGCACCGATTGTGCAGGGCTGGAGAGAGGCTGAAAATTCGCCATATACTGAGGCAGCCTCTTGTTTTTTGTGAGGCTGATGCCGTCATCGCAGGCAAGCCAGCTCCCACACTTGAATGTATTCACAGTTCAAAATGTGGGAGCTGGCTTGCCTGCGATGACGCCCGCCCAATCACCGGAAACCTGCAGCCATGCACTTTGACCTGATCGACCTGCGCCTCTATCTGCACATCCTCGACAGCGGCAATATCACTGCCGGTGCAGCCCGTAGTCATTTATCCCTGGCGGCCGCCAGCGCACGCATCCGGGCAATGGAGTCTTCACTGGGCATCGCGTTTCTTGAGCGTGGCCGCCGTGGCGTCACCCCAACGCCGGCAGGCAAAGCCCTGGCTCGGCACGCTCGCCTGCTGTTGCAACAGGCCGAACACCTGCAACAGGACCTGGCCGAATACGCCAATGGCGTCAAAGGCCAGGTACGCTTGCTGTGCAATACCACCGCCCTTAGCGAGTACCTGCCTGAATTGCTCGCACACTTTTTGCGCGAGCACCCCAACCTCGATATCGACTTGCAAGAATTGCCCAGCCTGCGCATCACCCAAGCCTTGCGCCAGGGCACCGCCGATCTGGGGATTATTTCCGATGCCGTGGACACCCACGGCTTGCAGACCCTGGCGTTTCGCGATGACCCGCTGGTGCTGATCACGCCCCTGGACCACCCGTTGACCCGCCCGAGTTTTATCGACAGCTTGCAATACGACTACGTGGGCCTGGCGGCCAATAGCGCGCTGGCGGTTTATCTGGAAGAACAGGCACTACACACAGGCTTTCGCTTGCAGACACGCATTCGCGCCGACGGTTTTGATGGGTTGATTCGCATGGTCGCCGGCGGCGCGGGCCTGGGTATCGTGCCTCAGGCAGCCCTGGAGCGCTGGCCGTCAGAACGCCGTTTCAAGGCCCACCCCCTGCAAGAGGAGTGGGCCTGCCGCACGTTGCTGTTATGCGCACGCTCGTTCGAGCAATTGCCGGGTTACGCCAGGGCTTTGTTCGACGCCTTGGCCCTGCCCTTGCGGAAGAACCCGTAATACACCGCCGACAGAATCAACAGGAACGGCACGCCGAAGACCAAGGTCATCTTGAACGCTTCGGTGAAATAGGTGGTGATCATTACCGCCCCCATCAGCACCAACCCCAGCAGCGTACTGTAGGGAAACAGGCGCAACTGGAACGACAACTTCGCCCCGCCATGGCGCTTGCGATAGCGACGAAAGAACAGGTGCGTGAGGAAGATCATGAACCAGGTGAAGATCGCGCCAAACATCGAGATCGCCATCATCAGGGTGAATGAGCTTTCCGGGTACACCACATTCAGCAGGGTCGCCAGGGCAATGCCCGAGCTGGAAAGCAACAAGGCGTTCAGCGGGATGCCGTTCTTGCTCAAGGCGCCCATGGACTTGGGTGCAAAACCTGCACGCGACAGGCTGAACATCATGCGTGTGGTGATGTAGAGCTGGCTGTTCATCGCCGACAGCGCTGCGATCAGAATCACGAAATTCATCACCCCGGTGGCGCCCGGAATGCCGATGGTCTGCATCACCGTGACGAACGGGCTCTGAGCCTGACCGGCCTGGTTCCACGGCACGATGGCGAGCATCAGCGCCAGGGTCAGCAGGTAGAACACCACCAGCCGCACGATGGTTGCGCGAAAGGCTTTCTTCACCGCCTGCTCCGGGTCGGCGGCTTCACCGGCGGCCACGGCGATCATCTCGACGCTGAGGTAACTGAAGATCGACACGATCACCGCGATCCACATGCCACTCAAGCCATGGGGAAAAAAGCCCTCGTGGGCCGTGTAGTTCTGCACGCCGTACTGCGGGTTGCCAGAACCGAACACCACATACACCGCCAGGATGATGAAGCCGACAATGGCGCTGATCTTGATGGTCGAGAACCAGTATTCGAAGTTGCCGAAAGTCTTCACGCTGATCGCATTGAGCACAATCAATACACTGGAAAACGATACGATCCATACCCATTCCGGCACATTGACGAACCAGTACTTCATGTACATCGCCACCGCCGTAACCTCGGCCCCCACCGCCAGCACAATCGCCGCCCAATAGGCATACCGCACCAGGAACCCGGCCAGCGGGCTGATGTAGAACTCGGCATAGGCGCCAAAGGAGCCAGAGGTGGAATGGGCCACCGTCATCTCCGCCAGGCAGCCCATCAGCAGCAAGGTGATCAAGGCGCCGATGGCATAGCTCACCAGCACGCTGGGCCCGGCATAGCCAATGGCGTAGGCGCTGCCCATGAACAGCCCCGTGCCGATGGCGCCACCGATAGCGATCATGCTCATCTGGCCGGAAGTGAGCTGGCGCCTGAGGCCCAGTTCGCGGTGGGTGATTTCTGCAAAGCCGTTGTCTGGCGTGGTCACTGGAGTGCCCCTTTATTATTGTGATGGTGGCTGACGCTGAACCTGTGGGAGCTGGCTTGCCTGCGATAACGGTAGTGAATGCACCGACGCTATCGCAGGCAAGCCAGCTCCCACATTTGACCTGTGTTGCTCTTAAGTAACGCTGTTGCGAACTTTGAATTGCGCTTGGTTCCACGTGGCGTTGTCGAGGATCTCACCAAGGATTTCCACGGCGTCCCACACCTCGGTAAAGCTTGTGTACAGCGGCGTGAAACCAAAGCGCATGATCCGCGGCTCACGGTAATCGCCGATCACGCCTCGGGCGATCAGGGCCTGGATCACCGCGTAACCTTCGGGGTGTTCGAAGCTCACATGGCTGCCGCGCCGGGCGTGCTCACGCGGCGTGATCAGTTCCAGGCCATGGGCGGCGCAGCGGCTTTCGACCAACGCGATAAACAGGTCGGTCAATGCCAGGGATTTGCTGCGCAGGCTGGCCATGTCGGTCTGGGCGAAAATGTCCAGGCCGCATTCCACCATGGCCAACGAAGTGATCGGTTGGGTACCGCACAGGTAGCGCGCGATGCCGGCGCTGGGGGCGTAGCTCGACTCCATGGCGAATTGGCGGGTATGCCCGAACCAGCCCGACAACGGCTGACGCACCACATCCACCAACGCCGGATTGACCCACACAAATGCCTGAGAGCCCGGGCCGCCATTGAGGTATTTGTAGGTGCAGCCAATGGCATAATCAGCGCCGGCCTGGTGCAGGTCCACAGGCACCGCGCCCGCTGAGTGCGCCAGGTCCCAGAGGCTCAGCGCGCCACACTCGTGGCTCAGCGCAGTCAGCGCCGCCATGTCGTACATGTAGCCAGTCTTGTAGTTGACGTGGGTGAGCATCACCACCGCCACGTCTGCGTCGATGGCCTTGGGCAGTTCGGCCGGGCTGTTGACCAGGCGCAGGGAATAGCCTTGTTGCAGCAGTTCGGCCAGGCCCTCGGCGATATACAAATCGGTGGGAAAGTTATTCGCTTCGCTGACGATCACCTTGCGCGCCGGAGAGCGTTGACGCTGCACACTCAACGCCGCGCTCAGCACCTTGAACAGGTTGATCGAGGTGGTATCGGTGACCACCACTTCGTCCTCACGCGCACCGATCAACGGTGCGAGGCGATTACCCAGGCGCTGGGACAAATCTGCCCAGCCCGCGCTGTTCCAGCTGCGGATCAAGCCATTGCCCCACTCTTGGGCGATCACCTGCTGCGCCCGCTCCAGCGCTGCCACCGGGCGCGCGCCGAGGGAGTTGCCGTCGAGGTAGATCACGCCCTCGGGCAGGGCGAATTGGGCACGCAGGGGAGCCAAAGGGTCCTGGGTGTCGAGGGCTTGGCAATGGCTTCGAGTGGTCATGGGTCGTCCTGGTTTTTATAAGTGAGGATGGACCAAATAATGAACGAACTTTTAGAGAATTTTCGTGCAAAGTGGTGGGTAAACGGCTATTTAAGCTGTAGGAAATTCGAATTTAAACTCAAAACACGCGGATATCTTCCAAGCATGATTCTCGACGCCACCGACCTGCGCCTCCTGCATTTTCTGCAACAGGATGGCCGTATCAGCAACCAGGAACTGGCGGAAAAAGTCGCGCTGTCACCCTCTGCCTGCCTGCGCCGTTTGCGCTTGTTGGAGAGCGAAGGAATCATCAGCGGCTATCGCGCGGTATTGAATGCCGAACAGTTGGGGATCGAACTCGAAGCCATCGTGCACCTGTCGCTGCGCCAGGATATCGAGGACTGGCATGAGACCTTTATCAAGAAGGTGCAAGGCTGGCCGGAGGTGGCGAGCGCCTATGTGATCACCGGTGCCAGCAACTATGTGCTGCGGGTGCAGGCACGCAACCTCAAGCACTTTTCGGACTTTATCGTGAACCACCTGAACCGCACGGCGGGGGTGATGGATATCCGTTCGGAGATAGTGCTGCAGAAGATCAAGGACCGGGATGAGGTGTTGGACTTGGTCGTGCGCAAATAACACAAACACCCCAAAACCAATGTGGGAGCTGGCTTGCCTGCGATAGCGGTGGAACATTCACCACCGCTATCGCAGGCAAGCCAGCTCCCACAGATCAGTCTTCGAGGGCACGTACGCGCTGCATGCGTTTCTGCTCTACCGGCGCATCAGCCACCTGCAACTCAAAGTCAAAATCAATCTGCGCAAACCGCCCTTCCACGCCAAATTCGCGCGCCAGTTGCGGATCGTCGCTGAAGCGGATCTCGGCAATCAGTTCATCGCGGGTGGCATAGGCAAAGTCATCATGCAGGTACGGGTCATCCGAGAGGTTGATCTGGGTGGTCAGGTGCCGATGCCCGGGCGCCGAGATGAAAAAGTGGATATGCGCCGGCCGTTGCCCGTGGCGCCCCAATTGGTCGAGCAACTGCTGCGTCGGCCCGGTCGGCGGGCAGCCGTAGCCCGAGGGTACGATGCTGCGAAAACGGTAGTGGCCCTGGGCATCCGTCTCGATACGTCGGCGCAGGTTGAATTCAGACTGATTCGGGTCGAACCACGAATAAGTACCGCCCGTATTGGCCTGCCACACATCGACAATCGCCCCCGCCAATGGCTTGCCCTCGGTATCGCGTACTTGCCCGCGCATGAACAACGGCACCGCGTCATCCTTGCCATCATCCAGCCGTGCCTCGTATTTGGACAGCGGCGCGCCGGCCACGTACAGCGGGCCTTCGATGGTGCGCGGTGTACCGCCGGACTTGCCCGCCTGCTCATCGGCGGCGTCCATCAACAGGTCCAGGTAATGCTCCAGGCCCAGGCCAGCGGCGAGCAGGCCGGCTTCCTGGTTTTTACCCAGATCATTGAGGTAGTTGACCGCCTTCCAGAACTCCTCGGGGGTCACTTCCAGGTCTTCGATGATGTTCACAGTGTCGCGCAGGATCCGGTAGATCAGCGCCTTGGCGCGCGGGTTGCCGGCGTCATTGAGGTTGCCGCTGGCTTCTTCGAGAAAGCGTTGGGCGTGGGCAGTCTGGGACAGGCGGATGGACATGGTGCACTCCTTATCTTGTAATTATCAGGTTGAAACCGGCTTAGCGGTCGTCCGCATGGATGGACGACGGGTGCCGGCACAGCGCATTCACTTCGATAGCCATGTAAGGAAACAATGGCAGTTGCATCAGCAGGTCATGCAGGTCCTGCACGCTGTCGACATCGAACACGCTGTAGTTGGCGTAGTGCCCGGCGATGCGCCACAGGTGGCGCCACTTGCCCTCTTGTTGCAGGTGTTGCGCCAGGGCTTTCTCTTCGGCCTTGAGGCTGTCGGCACGCTCGGAGGGCATGTCGAGGGGCAGGTTCACAGTCATTTTTACGTGGAACAACATGGCAGGCGCCTCTTAGTATTTGTCACGGCGAAAGAACGCCAGGCGCTCTTCATCGAGCGCCAGGCCCAGGCCCGGAGCGGTGGAAACATGCAGCTGGAAATCGCGGTACACCGGTGGCTCGGCAAGGATGTCTTCGGTGAGCAACAACGGGCCGAACAGCTCGGTGCCCCACGCCAGTGTGTTCAGCGTGAGGAAGGCATGGGCCGACGCCAGGGTGCCGATACCACCTTCAAGCATGGTGCCGCCGTACAGGCCGATGCCTGCCGCCTCGCCGATTGCCGCCGTACGCAGCACGGCGCGGGGCCCTCCGTTCTTGGCAATCTTGAGGGCAAACACCGAGGCCGCGCCTTCACGCGCCAGGTTGAACGCATCTTCGACACACTCGATGGACTCATCGGCCATGATCGGCACCGGGCTCGACAGGTTGAGCCGGGCCATACCGCCACGGTTGTTGCGTGAGATGGGTTGCTCGATAAGGTCGATACCGTTGTCGCCGAGCACCTTGCACGCCCGCAGCGCCACGGCCTCATCCCAGGCCTGGTTGACGTCGACACGCACACTGGCGCGCTCGCCAAGGGCTTTTTTGATCGCGATCACATGGGCCAGGTCGCGGCTGGCTTCACCGGCGCCGATCTTCAATTTGAAGATGCGGTGACGGCGCAGGTCGAGCATTTTCTCGGCCTCGCTGATGTCCTGTTCGGTATTGCCGCTGGCCAGGGTCCAGGCCACCGGCAACGCGTCACGCACGCGCCCGCCCAGCAGTTCGCTGACCGGCAGGCCCAGGCGTTTGCCGAGGGCGTCGAGCAAGGCGCTTTCGATGCCGGACTTGGCAAAGGTGTTGCCGCGAATACTGCGCTCCAGGCGCAACATGGCGGCGTTGATATTGTTCGCATCCTGGCCGATCAACAGCGGCGCGAAATGGCGGTCGATGTTGACCTTGATGCTGTCGGGGCTTTCATTGCCATAGCTGAGGCCACCGATGGTGGTAGCTTCGCCGATGCCTTCAATGCCGTCGGTGCACCGCAGACGGATAATCACCAGGGTCTGGTTTTGCATAGTGTGCATCGCCAGCTTGTGCGGGCGAATGGTGGGGAGATCGACGATGAGGGTGTCGATCGACTCGATGGTGCAAATCGGCATGGCAATACCCGTTGGGTTCTTTATAGATTTGCGTCGATTCTGTTCCGCATTTTTTCGGGCTTCCAATATAGAATTGGTCTTGTGCGATACCCTCAAGGTATGAAAGGAGTCGATATGGAACTGCGTCACTTGCGCTATTTCCAGGTGCTGGGCGAGACCCTCAATTTCACCCGGGCTGCCGAACGCCTGCACATCGCCCAGCCGCCCTTGAGCCGGCAAATCCAGCAGCTGGAGGATGAACTGGGGGTGCTGCTGCTGGAGCGGAGCCGACCGTTGCGCCTGACCGAAGCCGGGCGGTTTTTCTATGAACACGCCAATGTGCTGCTCGAACAGCTGGGCACGGTTTGCGACAACACGCGGCGTATCGGCCTTGGCGAGAAGACGTGGCTGGGCATCGGCTTTGCACCCTCGACCTTGTACGGCGTGCTGCCCGAACTGATTCGCAGGCTGCGCAATCACGAGGCCCTGGAGCTGGAGTTGGGCTTGTCGGAGATGACTACGCTGCAACAGGTCGAAGCGCTCAAGGCCGGGCGCATCGATGTGGGTTTCGGGCGCATTCGCATCGACGACCCGGCCATCGTCCAGCGCGTATTGGTGGAGGATCGCCTGGTGGCCGTGCTGCCCAGCGGCCACCCCTTGCTGGGTGCCCCTGCCACCCTCGCCCAGTTGGCCACCGAGCCCTTTGTGCTCTACCCAGGCAACCCGCGCCCCAGTTATGCCGACCATGTGATCGCGCTGTTCGACGCCCACGGTTTGAGCCTGAAGGTGGCGCAGTGGACCAACGAGTTGCAGACCGCCATCGGCCTGGTAGGCGCCGGTATGGGTGTGACGCTGGTACCGGCGTCGGTGCAGGTGCTGCATCGGGCGGATATTGGCTATACGCCGGTGGTGGAGGCGACTGCGACCTCGCCGATCATTCTGAGCCGACGGGTGAATGACCAGTCGCCGGGGCTGACTCATTGCCTGCAACTGGTGGAGGAGTTGATCTGAGATTCCATATGCACTGAAAATCCAATGTGGGAGGGGGCTTGCTCCCTCCCACATTTTGATCTTCATCAGGTTCAAGTAATGCGCAGGCGCTTGCGTTGCAATGTCTGGCTGGGCGACTCATCGAACAGCTTGCGGTACTCCGCCGAAAACCTGCCCAAGTGGGTAAACCCCCAACCCAACGCAATTTCAGAGATGGTTCGGATCGAGCCCTGTTCAAGAATCTCCTGACGCACCGCCCCCAACCGATGCTTCTTCAGATACGCCATGGGCGACAAGGCGAAGTACTTGCGAAACGCATCGAACAGCTTGAACCGCGACACCCCAGCCGCCGCCTCCAGGTCTTCCAGGTGCAGCGCTTCACGGGCGTTGTCGTGGATGTACTGGCGCGCACGAATCAGGTAGTGCGGCAGTTTTACCCCCAACACCTCGCGCAATTCTTCAGAATAGTTATTCGGCTGGGCCAGGATCAGCCCTTTGATCAGCGAGCTTTCCAGGTCCCGGGTAAATGCGGCCTGCTCGTACAACTCGCTGCTGCATTCCAGTTCGGCGATGAAGTATCGCGCCATGCGCCACCACGAAGCCGGGGCGCCGTCCACGGCATCCATCACCGATTCAAAGCGCAGCGGCGCATCAATGGGCCGTTGCAGCAAACCTTCCAGCGACTCGCTCATCGCCGCACGGGTGATCACCACCTGCAACTTGCGACAGTCACCGGAAATCGCCAGCACCTGGTGCTCGTTGGGTGAAATGATCACGCCCTGGTCGCGGTTGGACCTGAGGCGTTCACCGTTCTTGCTCAGTTCCTGTTCGCCCACCAACGGCAGGCTCAGGCTGTAGCTGCTGAAATGCTCGGCGTCTTCGATGTCGATGGTCACGTCGGTGCCGTACTCAATCACGCCCAGGGTGGTGGCGCGGGACTTGAACACGTTGGCGCTGTGGTGAAATCGCAGGCGCTCGGGGTTAGCCGTCGCCAGGCGATGGGGCCCGCAGATACCGGACATCCAGCTGCGGGCGCCTTCGAGGTCAAAGCGTTGAATGTGAATATCGCGTGTCTGGCTACTCATCGGGCTGCACCCACGGCGGTTAGGCGTTTGCGCGCTCTGGCGGCGCGTCGTTGAACATCGACAGCAAGTTCCAAGCCACGTCGGCACCGTTGCAACCACGTGGATAGCAACCGTCGACTATGTGGATAAATTCAGATTTTCTGCGACCGTCACCTGCAATGACAGTAGCCCATTGCGTCACCGCGCCGCACCGTGTTGGGTATTTGCTGCCCAACTTTGCGGCCCATCTTCCCCCATTAAGCGGATAGCCCACCGCCCTCTTGCAGCGCCTTAATGGCTCACCCGTTTTAGCCATTATCAAAAGGTGCCTCCCATGAGTGGTGCAAGAACCGTCGAGCAGTGGAAAACCTTTATCGAAAGCTGCCTGGACTTTCGCCCGGCAGATGAAGTGTTCCGCATCGCCCGCGACATGTTCACCGAACCCGAGTTGTTCGACCTGGAGATGGAACTGATCTTCGAGAAAAACTGGATCTATGCCTGTCACGAAAGCGAACTGGCCAATAACCACGACTTCGTGACGATGCGTGCCGGGCGCCAGCCGATGATCATCACCCGCGACGGCGAAGGCCGGCTCAACGCGCTGATCAATGCCTGCCAGCATCGCGGCACCACCCTCACTCGCGTGGGCAAGGGCAACCAGTCCACCTTCACCTGCCCGTTCCACGCCTGGTGCTACAAGAGCGATGGCCGGCTGGTCAAGGTCAAGGCGCCGGGGGAATACCCGGAAGGTTTCGACAAAGCCACCCGCGGCCTGAAAAAGGCGCGCATCGAAAGCTACAAAGGCTTTGTGTTTATCAGCCTTGACGTAAACGGCACCAACAGCCTGGAAGATTTCCTTGGCGACGCCAAAGTGTTCTTCGACATGATGGTGGCGCAATCGGCCACGGGAGAGCTGGAAGTGCTGCCGGGCAAGTCGGCCTACACCTACGACGGCAACTGGAAGCTGCAAAACGAAAACGGGCTGGACGGTTATCACGTCAGCACCGTGCACTACAACTACGTGGCCACGGTGCAGCACCGCCAGCAGGTCAATACCGAGAACGGCGCAGGCGCGAGTACAACGCTGGACTACAGCAAGCTCGGCGCCGGCGACGCGAATACCGATGACGGCTGGTTCGCCTTCAATAACGGCCACAGTGTGTTGTTCAGCGACATGCCCAACCCCAGCGTACGTTCCGGCTACGCCACCATCATGCCGCGCCTGGTGGCCGAACATGGCCAGCAAAAGGCCGAATGGATGATGCACCGCCTGCGCAACCTGAACATCTACCCCAGCCTGTTCTTTCTCGACCAGATCAGTTCGCAGCTGCGCATCATCCGCCCAGTGGCCTGGAACAAGACCGAGATCATCAGCCAATGCCTGGGGGTCAAGGGTGAATCCGACGCGGATCGCGAAAACCGCATTCGCCAGTTCGAAGATTTCTTCAACGTCTCGGGCATGGGCACGCCGGACGACCTGGTGGAGTTTCGCGAAGCCCAGCGCGGTTTCCAGGGCCGCCTGGAACGCTGGAGCGATATATCACGGGGCAGCCACCGCTGGGAGACCGGACCCACGCCCAACAGTGAAGCCATCGGCATTCAACCGGCCATGACCGGCACTGAATTCACCCACGAAGGCTTGTACGTCAACCAGCACCGCAATTGGCAACAGTTTCTGCTCAAGGGTTTGGACCAGCAGGCCCTGAGCCTGCGGGAGGTGAAGTGATGAATGCGCAATTGCAGTACCGGGTCGAGCAGTTTTTTTACCGTAAATCCGAACTGTGCGACGCCCAGGACTGGGACGCCTACGTGCAGTTGTTCGACCCCCAGAGCGAATTCCATTTGCCGCAATGGGACTCGGAACACGTCTACACCAAAGACCCAAAACGTGAGATGTCGTTGATCTACTACGCCAACCGTTCAGGCCTGGAAGACCGCGTGTTCCGCCTGCGCACAGGCAAGGCTGCCTCGGCCACGCCAATGCCGCGCACTCTGCACCTGATCAATAACCTGCGCATTTCGGAGCAGGCTGACGGCACCTTGGAGGTGCGCTTGAACTGGCACACGTTGTTCTATCGCCTGGCCACATCCGAGCAGTTCTACGGGCATGCCACGTACCACCTGAAGCCTGCGGGCGACAGCTGGCTGATCATGCGCAAGCACGCCTTGCTGCTCAACGACACCATCAACTCGGTGCTGGATTTCTATCACCTATAGGCACCGGGAGTTTTTCCAATGAATCACAAAGTGGCCTTCAGCTTTGCCGATGGCAAAACCCTGTTCTTCCCGGTGGGCGCCAATGAAATCCTGTTGGATGCAGCCCTGCGCAACGGTATCAAGATCCCGCTCGATTGCCGCGAAGGCGTGTGCGGAACCTGCCAGGGGCGTTGCGAATCCGGCGAGTACACCCAGGACTATGTCGACGAAGAAGCGCTCTCGAGCCTCGACCTGCAGCAACGCAAGATGCTCAGTTGCCAGACTCGGGTGCAGTCCGACGCCACCTTCTACTTCGACTTCGATTCAAGCCTGTGCAATGCATCCGGGCCAGTGCAGGTACGCGGTACGGTGAGCGACGTGCAGCAGGTCTCCACCAGTACGGCGATCTTGCAGGTGCAACTGGACCAGCCACTGGATTTCCTGCCCGGCCAGTACGCTCGTGTCGCGGTGCCCGGCACCGACAGTTGGCGCTCCTACTCCTTCGCCAATCGGCCGGGTAACCAACTGCAGTTCCTGGTGCGCCTGCTGCCGGATGGGGTGATGAGCAACTACCTGCGCGAACGCTGCCAGGCGGGCGACGCGATGCTGCTGGAGGCGCCATTGGGGGCGTTCTACCTCCGGCATGTCACCCGGCCGCTGGTGCTAGTGGCGGGCGGTACCGGGTTGTCGGCGTTGCTGGGTATGCTCGATGAACTGGCGGCCAACGGTTGCTCGCAACCGGTGCACCTCTACTACGGCGTGCGCAGTGCCGAGGATTTATGCGAAGCGGCGCGTATCCAGGACTACGCGAGGAAAATCCCGGGATTTCGCTACACCGAAGTACTCAGCGATGCTTCATCCGAATGGCCCGGCAAGCGCGGCTACCTCACCGAACATTTTGACCTGGCCGAATTGCGGGACAGATCGGCGGATATGTACGTGTGCGGCCCCCCTCCAATGGTCGAATCCATTCAACAATGGCTGGTGGATCAGGCACTTGATGGCGTTCAGCTGTATTACGAAAAGTTTACGCAGAGTAATATCTGACCCTCAGCAGTTCTGAGGGGCCGATGCGGCGTGCAATCACCCTTGAGAAAAACAAGTAGAAGGGAATGTTAATGGCGGATGACATGGTTAACCCGGTGGGCCTCAAGCGTGGCCTGAAGAACCGGCACATTCAGCTGATCGCCTTGGGAGGCGCGATTGGTACAGGCTTGTTCCTCGGCTCGGCCGGGGTACTCAAGTCGGCGGGGCCGTCGATGATCCTGGGCTATGCAGTGGCCGGCTTTATCGCGTTCCTGATCATGCGCCAGCTCGGCGAGATGATCGTCGAAGAGCCGGTGGCCGGCTCCTTCAGCCACTTCGCGCACAAATACTGGGGCGGCTACGCGGGTTTTCTGGCGGGTTGGAACTACTGGGTGCTCTACGTGCTGGTGGGCATGGCCGAGTTGACGGCGGTAGGCAAGTACATCCAGTTCTGGTGGCCGGAGATTCCAACCTGGGTCAGCGCGCTGGTGTTCTTTGTTGCGGTGAACCTGATCAACACCCTGAACGTGAAGTTCTTCGGTGAAGCCGAGTTCTGGTTTGCGATCATCAAGGTGGTGGCGATTGTCGGCATGATCGTGCTCGGCTGCTACCTGCTGTTCAGCGGCACTGGCGGCCCGCAAGCGTCGGTCAGCAACCTGTGGAGCCACGGCGGTTTCTTCCCCAACGGCGGCATGGGGCTGCTGATGTCCATGGCCTTCATCATGTTCTCGTTCGGCGGCCTGGAACTGGTCGGCATCACCGCCGCCGAAGCCAGCGAACCGCGCAAGGTGATCCCCAAAGCGATCAATCAGGTGGTGTACCGCATCCTGATTTTCTACGTCGGCGCGCTGACCGTGCTGTTGTCGCTGTACCCGTGGGATCAATTGCTGCAAACCCTCGGCGCGTCGGGCGATGCCTACAGCGGCAGCCCGTTTGTGCAGATCTTCTCGCTGATCGGCAACGACACCGCCGCCCACATCCTCAACTTCGTGGTGCTGACCGCGGCGTTGTCGGTGTACAACAGCGGCGTGTACTGCAACAGCCGCATGTTGTTCGGCCTGGCCGAGCAGGGTGACGCGCCCAAGGCGCTGATGAAGCTGAACAAACAAGGCGTTCCGCTGCGGGCCCTGGCGATTTCGGCGTTGGTGACGATGCTGTGCGTGGTGGTCAACTACGTCGCGCCGCACAGTGCGTTGGAGTTGCTGTTCGCGCTGGTGGTTGCTTCGTTGATGATCAACTGGGCGCTGATCAGCCTGACCCACATCAAGTTCCGCAAGGCCATGGGCGAGCAAGGCGTGACGCCGTCGTTCAAGACCTTCTGGTTCCCGTTCAGCAACTACCTGTGCCTGGCGTTCATGGTGATGATCATTGGCGTGATGCTGGCGATTCCGGGGATTCGCGAGTCGGTGTATGCGATGCCGGTGTGGGTGGGAATTATCTACATCGCCTATCGGTTTCGGATCAGAAACGGGAAAGTTGCAGTCACCCAGTAAACTCTGTGGGAGGGGGCTTGCTCCCACATTTTTAGCTGCATTCCAAATGAAAAGCCCCGCAGATGCGGGGCTTTTTTGTTTAGAGCGTGGAACGTACTCGCCAGAGTTCAGGGAACAGCACCGTGTCGAGCATCTTGCGCAAATACCCCACGCCTTCGGTGCCGCCGGTACCCGGCTGAAAGCCGATGATGCGCTCCACTGTGGTGACATGTCGGAAGCGCCATTGGCGGAACGAATCTTCCAGGTCGATAAACTTCTCGGCCAATTGATACAAGTCCCAATACCGATTCGGGTCGCGATACACCTCGCGCCACGCCGCCTCCACGGAGTCGTCATGCACTGTGGCCGCCGTCGGGTCGCGCTCGGCGCGCTGAGGGTCAATCGCCAGTCCGGCCTTGACCATCAGGTTGACCGCTTCGTCATACAGCGACGGCGTGGCAATCGCCACCTGCAATTGCTGCAGCAAATCCGGGCGATGAGCATGGGGCCGCAGCAGCGCCGGGCTTTTGTTGCCCAGGATAAATTCGATCTCGCGGTACTGGAACGACTGAAACCCCGACGACTGCCCCAGGAACGGGCGAATCGCCTTGTACTCCGACGGCGTCATGGTCGCCAGCACGGCCCAGGCGTGCACCAGTTGATCGAAGATCCGCGACACCCGCGCCAGCATCTTGAACGCTGGTGGCAGCTCACCCAGGCGCACATGTTCGCGGGCAGCCTTGAGTTCGTGAAGCATCAGCTTCATCCACAGCTCCGAGGTCTGGTGCTGGATGATGAAGAGCATTTCGTTGTGGTCTGGAGAAAGCGGGTGCTGGGCGCTGAGGACTTTGCCCAGGTCCAGGTAATCGCCATAGCTCATGGACTCGGAAAAATTCAGTTCGGCGTTATGCCATTCTTCCGGCGGTTGGTAATCAGCTGAGAAAGGACATTGGCTCATCGCGTGGGCTCCTTGAGCGGGCGGAGAATGGCGCGGACCGGGCTGGCATCGAGATGGGCAAAACGTAGCGGCAGCGCGATCAGTTCATAGTCGCCCTCCGGCACTTCATCGAGCACGATGCCTTCGAGGATCGCCATGCCATGGCGCGCCACGGCGTTGTGGGAATCCATGGTCTTGGATTGTTGCGGGTCCAGGGACGGCGTATCGATACCGATCAGGCGCACACCCAGGCCGGCGAGCAGCTCAATGGTTTGCGGGGCGATGGCAGTGAAATTCGAATCCCATTCAGTCAGTGGCGCTTGTGGATAAGTACGCAACAACACGCGCTCCGGCAGGTTATCCACACGCCCTTGCAACTGATGCGGCTGCACCAACGCGCCGCTGCCCAGGCAATGCAATACCCGGCACGGCCCCATATATACATCCAGCGAAACCTCGCCAATCGGCGCGCCATCGGCGCTGTAATGCAGCGGTGCATCCACATGGGCACCGGTGTGCGGCGACAGGGTTACGCGCCCCACATTTACCGGACACTCCGGGCCGAACTGCCACACGCGCTCTTCCTGGAACGGCGTATCGCCCGGCCAGGTCGGGGTCGCCGTGCTCAAGGGCGGGCTGATATCCCACCACGTTTTTATTGGGTTCATTGCAAGGCTCTCACTGGGTACTGGGGTGAATGATACGAGGGCCAGCTCTGAATTTTCTTGCGAATTCTGGCGTGAGATGGGAAATATTTCGCACTTACTGCGAGGAAATGGTCAGTTACTGCACAAATCTTTCGTTTAGACATGCCCCTTGTGGGAGCCGGGCTTGCCCGCGATGACGATGGCGCAGCCAGCCTCTTCATTGCCTGACACTCCGCTATCGCGGGCAAGCCCGGCTCCCACAGGGATGGGGGTGATTTCCAGCTCATCACATGGCCTGCGCTTCTGGACATCCCGATGTCGAGTTCAGACCACTGGCGCAGCGCCCAAGGCCTTAGGGTTGAGCTTTCCCTTCCCTGCCTCGGAGTCATCATGTCCAAGCCCATCACCGTACTGCGCGACACCCACCCACTGCCGGTCCTGGATGCCTGCAAATGGGAAAAGCTTGAAGGCGACCCGCACACCGTCAACCTCAACGCCTATACCAGCGAAGACGGCAGCAAGATCATGGGCACCTGGATCTGCACGCCGGGTAAGTGGTACGTGGAGTACGTGAAGTGGGAATACTGCCATTTCCAGGAAGGCTACTGCGTGATCACGCCTGAAGGCATGGCGCCGATCCATCTGCGCGCTGGGGATATCTTCGTGGTGGAGCCAGGCATGAAAGGTACCTGGGAAGTAGTGGAGACCGTGCGCAAGTACTTCGTTTTTGCTTGATCCCGCCACCTGAAAAAGGGTCATCCTGGCCCTTTTTGCTTTAACCCCCTCGACCTCGCCCCTACGTCCCAACCACAAAAATCAAAAGCAAACAACAGCTTTTTTTTCGATCTGTATTTTTCGGCGAAACGCTGAAAAAAAACCCGGCATAATGCGCAAGAATCGCCTGACCACATTTATCAGCGCGCCTATACACTACTTTAGTTATAGACAGTATTAATTTTGACAGCCCCCACTACTTCGTATAATTTCATTGGAGCCTTGTTAGTATTCAGGCTCATTGGATTACAATCGCATGATAATAGGGATATTGGTAAAAGGTGCAGGAGCTCACATTATCTCAACTTTCAATCACCCTCTGTAGAAAACACCAGGAGAGTTGAATTAGAATCCCGCTGTACTGACTGCACGGTTCAAGGCTTCAATACTTCTCGTATCACTTGCTGCCCGCGGCAGTTGAGACCGCGCTTTTGTATGTAAAAGGACTAGAAAAATGCCTGATAAAACTACGCGCCTGACCATCCTCATCGACGCGCCGACCAAACAACGGCTGGAATCCTTGTCCAACGACGTTGACCTTACTATCTCTCAGGTCATTCGCAAACTGATTCGCGATCACCTCCAACAGCACGAAAACCTCGTGGCTTCACCTGTCAGAGAGCCTGCAAAGGAAGACTCTTCGATGTATTCCTGATATATAAATTCGAACATCAGCCTACGTACGGACAATAACTTCTGCCGCGAGAAAGTTTGCATTTCTTGACGTACCCAGCGTCAATTAATAATAGCCGTCGCCAAGTTATGATGCATGGAGAGTTTTGCCTGTGAAACAGCAACTGCTCGCTTGCCACACTCTTTTGAGCAAACACGCTAACGAGCTGGCTGTCTCAGCAGACGCCCCGCACACCTGCACTTTATTTTTTTCAATAAGTGATAGTACCTACCGTGCGGTGGTTTTTCATATTACCGCTGACAACTTCGAAACTGCCTGGCGATTGGGTGAGCTTGAACTCGAACGTCTCTGCTCCCACGCTCCACGCCAAGGGTCTGATAAAACCGATCGTTCATGGATCCGCGTCGAACGTGCGTTCAACGTGGCGCCAATAACCTGGGAACAGTTCAGTGAGCACCTCAAGCGCCACAAGCGCAACTACTTCAGGCACGGCCTTGCATTCGATGCCGATATGCAGCTGGCAATCACCGAACAGGAATTGAATGCCAATGCCATCCTGTACGGCGGCAGCGACATTGCCCACGCGACCTTCAACACCAATAACTTCGTCACCTATGCCAAGCGGCGGTTCAGCGGCTCACAGGCCGCAGCCATCGTGGCAGCGCTTGCCCCCGAAACCCGCGTGTTCACCTTCAACACCATCGGTGTGTTCTGCGCCGAAGATGGCATCGCCCACCCCCTTAACAGCAGCGGGCCGCAAACCGGCTGGCGTGCCCTGGGAGTGCTCGCACCTGATGATGTTCGGGCGTGTATAAGCAGCGCATCCAGCTACCTGAGCACACAGGTGCAAGACAGCGGGCAATTTATCTACGGCTACTTCCCCTGCTTTGACCGAACCATCAAAAACTACAACACGCTGCGCCACGCAAGCACCACATACTCGATGATCGAGGCCTGGGCACTGACCGGCGATGAACAGCTCAAGGCAGCGATCGAGCGCTCGCTGAATCACCTCGCCGAGGTACTGATCAGACCCTCGTTGCTGCCCAATGGCAGCGTGGCGGCGTTTCTCATCGACACCGATAACGAGATCAAGCTGGGCGGCAATGCGGTGTGCCTGCTGGCACTGGTCAAGTACAGCGAAGTCACCGGCACTCGCCGTTACCTACCGCTTCTTGAAGCCCTCGCCAACGGCATGGCCTGGATGCAGGATCCTGTCAGCGGGGCGTTTGTGCACGTTTTGCATGCCCATGACCTGAGTGTCAAAGAGCCCTTCAGGATTATCTACTACGATGGCGAGGCCGCTTTCGGGTTGATCCGCCTCTATGGGCTGACCCACAACGAGCGCTGGCTGGCCGTGGTGGAAAAAGCCTTCGATTATTTCATCGAGAAAGAGCACTGGCGCGAGCATGACCATTGGCTCAGCTACTGCGTGAACGAACTGACCCGCTACCGACCTGACGAAAAATATTTTCGCTTTGGCCTGAACAACGTCGCCGGCTATCTGGGGTTCGTCCAGCAACGCATCACCACCTTTCCGACGTTGCTGGAGTTGATGATGGCAGCGCAGCAGATGCTGACACGCATCGCCCGGCAACCATCACTGCGCCACCTGCTTGAAGAGATTGATCTGCACGCGTTCTACCGCGCGCTGCATCATCGCGCCCGCTATCTGCTCAATGGCTATTTCTGGCCGGAACTGGCGATGTATTTTGCCAACCCGGCGCGCATCGCCGGGGCCTTCTTTATTCGTCATCACGCGTTCCGGGTACGGATCGACGATGTAGAACACTATCTTTCCGGGCTGATCGCTTACCACCGTTATCTGCTTGATGGTGCCCCTCAGGTCAGTTGGGTCCAGGCCGAAACCGGCGTGGATCAAGCCTGGAACGCAGATACCCTGGCGCAAGTCACCCAGGGCACGTGGGCAACCCCACCGCCGCCCGGCTGGCGCGCAACGGGGCTGACGCCCTCCATGCAGTTCTTCAAGCCGCAGCGGATCCTCAGTCGCCATCCCAGCCGGGTCGGCCCCAATGAAGCGCAATCGGCGCAACGCTGGGCCCAGGCCAAACCCGAACGTCGACCGTCAGCCTTCCTGTGTGTAGACCCCACCCCCTACCTGGGCAGTGGGCTGCCGGTATTGCAGGTTGCCGACACCAGCGAGGCCATGTTGCAGATGGGCCGCCACGCCCGGCAGCACTTCAGTGGAACAGTGTTTGGCGTGACCGGCAGTTTCGGCAAGACCACTGTGGTGGCGATGCTTGCCCAGGCGTTGAAACCCTGGGGCAACGTGGGCCAGACCGAAGCCAACGCCAACCTGCCCCACGGCATTGCCTGGAACCTGGCGAGCATGACTGAACCGGCAGAATTCTGGGTGCTGGAAATGGCCGTTGGGCGTATGCCGATCAACTCGGCGCTGGTTCGCCCGCAGATCGCCGTCGTCACCGGCATCGCACCGGCGCACTTGGAGTATCACGGAACCCTGGAAAACCTGGCGCGCAAAAAAAGCGCGATCTTCGCTTCCATGGCCCCGGGTGGTCACGCGGTACTCTGTCGCGACATGCCTTACTACGAGCTGTTCGCCGAAGCCGCCGAGGGGGCCCGCTTACAAGTGATCAGCTTCGGCGAACACCCCGAAGCGGACCTGCGTTTGCTGGATTGGAACAGTGAGGACCATAAAGTGAACGTCAACGCACTCCTTGCCGGGCAACCGTTGAACTTCAGTCTGAAGGCGCGCGGCAGGCATATGGTAATCAACGCGCTGGGAGTACTGGCGGCCCTGTCTGCACGCGGGCTTGCGGTCGAGCAGGCGCTGGAAACCCTGGGCACTTTCATGCCCGTCGAAGGCCGCGGCAATACCCTGTCAATTACCTGCACAGGCGGCCATTTCCAACTGATCAACGATGCCTACAACGCCAACCCAGGCTCGATGAGTGCCGCGCTGCGCTCAATGACCGATCTGCCTGCCCCACCGCAGCACCGTGTGCTGGTGCTGGGGGATATGCTCGAACTCGGGGCCGACGCCCAACGTTATCACCTGGAGATGGCCGAGCCTTTGCGGGCGGTGGCACCACGGCATGTGGTGCTGTGCGGCCCGTTGATGCACGCGCTGTACCTGTCGTTGCGTGACGAGCTGCCAGTGCAATGGTTCGAGAATGCCAAGGCGCTGAACCAGGCACTGGCGAGCGCCTCGCAACCGTGGTTTCAGCCTGGCGATTGGGTCATGGTCAAGAGCTCGGGCGGGACGGGGCTGTCGCAGCTGTGTGATTGGTTGACCTCACGCGAACAGGCGGTGCCGGTCTAGCCCGCGCACTGCGACGCCGTCTTCAGCCCGATGTCATGGCGCAACTGGTGAAAGGCCGTGGGCACGCCTTGGGCCTTGATCAAATGCGCCTGGTGCCCGGCCCGCTTCAGGGCTTGGAAGAAAGCTTCCTGCAGGGCGAACGGTGCGACTTGATCGTCCGGGCTGCCAATCACATACAACTGCCGTGCGGGTGCGACGGCGATACCATCGATGTGCCGGGCCGGGTCATAAGGGTGCAGCAACCCATTGGTGTCACGCCCAGGCCTTGAAGGCAGGCCCTTGCTCTGGCGGATCATCTGCGCCCGCTGCACCAGCGAGAAAGCACCGGAGGTCATCACCGCGCATTTCACGTCGGTACGGCCCAGCGTCAACAGTGCAGCAGCGACCGTAGCGCCGCCACTGTGCCCGAGCAACACAAACTGCCCAATGCCATAGCGCTCGCGCAACTGATCCAGCGCCCCATTGAGCGCAATGAACTCCTGCGCCTGACGCCGTTGCCCGTGGTTGCCGCTGGAACCGTAGGTGCCGGGGCGCGCTACGATCACCAGGGGCACACCCGCGCGCTTGGTCAGCATCGTGGCCTGGCTGACTTTGGCGGCCAGGGTGTTGCCGGCAATCGCCTGCGGCGCACGATGCATCTCGCTCGTGCGATCACCGTGGAACATCACAATCACCACGGGCGCACGCTCCAGGGCGCCGCCAGCGAAGTAACGAATGCACGCATCGCCTCGGGCAATCTCGACCCACAGCGCCGAACCCGGCTCAGTGCAGGTGGCGCGGTCGGCGGGCGCATTCCAGCGCAGCGGGGTCGTCGCCTCATCGAACGCCTGCACCCAGGACGTACAGGCCATCGTCAGGCCCAACAGCACACCGATGCCGAACGTTCTACCCATTCTGCCTCCCTAGCGTTCTCGCAACGCTTCGCGTGCCCGATTCATCGGTTTGATCAGGTAGTCGAGCACGGTTTTCTGACCGGTCTTGATGTCTACCGAGGCGATCATACCGGGCACAATCGAGAACGTCTTGCCGGCCTTGTTTTTCAAGGTGTCGGCATCGGTACGGATAAACACCCGATAGTAAAAAACTTCCGGTTTGACTTCGTCCTGAATGGTGTCCGGCGAAATGGTCACTACCTTGCCGTCCATGCCGCCGTAAATGGCATAGTCATAGGCCGTGATCTTGACCTTGGCCATCTGGTCGGGATGGATGAAGGCAATGTCCCTGGGCGAGACTCGCGCCTCGATCAGCAACTGTTCATCCAGCGGCACAATCTGCATCAGCCGCCCATTGGGAGGGATGACGCCGCCGATGGTCGTGACCTCGATATCCTTGACGATACCGCGCACCGGCGAGCGCAAGGTCAGGCGGGTTACCGAATCCGAACGCCCGCGCATCACCGACGACAGCGTCTGCACATCCGCGTTGACCTTGGCCAGGTCCTCACCGGCGCGCACCAGGTAATCGGAGCGCGCCTGGCTGAGTTTCAATTCCAGCTCGGCCTTCTGGCGCTTGAGGCGCAGCACCTCGACATTGCTGGCAGCCCCGACCTTGGCCAGGTTCTCGGTAATCTCCAGCTCACTGCGCACAAGCCCCAGGGAAGAGCGCACACCGGCCAGGGATTCCTCAAGGCCTTTGCGTCGGGTGTTGAACAGATCGGTCTCAGCGCTGATCAGCGCCGGGTAACGTGACAGCTCCGCTGGGAATGCCAACGGCTTGCCGTTCACTTCCGCCTGCAACCGCGCCACGCTGGCCAGGGACGCACGGTACTTGGAAGCGCTTTCATCGAAGTTGGATTCGGTCTTGGTCGGATCAAGCCTGGCCAGGACCTGCCCCTGTTTGACGATATCGCCCTCCCCCACATTCAGCTCCGTGACGATCCCGCCTTCCAGGGACTGAATGATCTGCTCGCGGGAGGTGGGAATGACCTTGCCGCTGCCGGTGGACACCTCGTCCACTTCAAACACGTAGGCCCAGGCGCCAAACGCGACAAGCATGACGGCCACCCACGCCACCACCCGTGTAGCGCGCAGCACCGTACTGTCATCCACGCCCGCGTGGGGGCGGCCGATGTGTTCGTCTTCACTGGCAAGCAGGGGGATTGTTTTCAGCGCATGGGTTTTCACTGGTTTTTCCCCTTGGGTCTGGATAGCCGTGCAATGGCGTTGTCCTTGCTGTCATCGACGATGACCTGGCCGTTGTCGACCACAATGATGCGGTTGACCAGGCTCAATACACTCATGCGGTGGGTGGCGATGATCAGCGTGCGATGGGCCGCCCAGCGATCCAGGTTCTGAATCAATTGGCGCTCGGTGGCTTCATCCAGGGACGCGGTGGGCTCGTCGAGCAAGACAATATGCGGTTGGCGAATGATCAAGCGTGACAACAGCAACGATTGGCGCTGGCCGCCAGAGAGGCCGAGCCCGCCTTCGAGGATCAGGTGGTCCATGCCGTCGGCGAATTTGCCGATGAAGTCGGCGGCGCCGGTTACCGCCAGGGCCTGGAGGATTTCCTCATCCGATGCATGCGGCGCCCCCATGATCAGGTTGTCACGCAGGGTGCCGTGGAACAGACGCGAGTTTTGCGTCATCAACCCCACATCCCGGCGCACGTCCGCCGGGTCGAGATGGCCCAGGGCAACCCCGTCGAGGCTGATGTTGCCGCTCTTGAGGTCGAGCATCCCGGCCAGGGCCTGCAGCAAGGTCGATTTGCCCGCGCCGTTACGGCCGAGAATGGCGATGCGCTCGCCCGGCTGGATCTGCAGATCCGCCACCAACAACGCCGGCACCGGCGCTTCATCGCAATACTGGAAGGCCGCCTGTTTGAGCACGTAGTGACCGCGCACCACCGGTAAATGCACGCGCTTGCTGCCTTCAGCGTGGTCCACCGGCAATTCCATGATGCGGTTCAAACTCTGCAATGCCACCTTGGCCTGCTGCCAGCGCGTGAGTACCTGAGTGATCTGCGACATCGGCGCCATCATGCGCGAGGCCAGGATCGAGGCGGCCACCAGGCTGCCGGTGGTCATATCGCTGGCCATGACCATGGGCGCCCCGAATACGACGACCACGGCAAACACCGAGCCCTGGACGTTGTTGCTCCATGCCACCAACTTATTGGTGAGCAGGCGCAGGCGCAGGCTGGCATCGCCACACGTGGCGTTGTAATGGTTCCATTGCTGCGAAAAACGCTGCTCGGCTTGCAGGGCCTTGATGTCGTCGAGGCCTTGTACGGTTTCAACCAGCATCGCGCTGCGCAACGCGCCTTCGCGCATCGACTCAGTGGCCAGCGCCGCGAGTTTTTTCTGCGCCAGCAGGCCCGGCACCACCAGAAACAGCACGGCCACCAGGGGCACAGCGACCAACGGACCGGCGATCAACCAATAGATCACCAGAAACAGCAGGAAAAACGGCAGGTCTGCCAGCGCGGTCGCCGTGCTTGAGGTGATCAGTTCACGCAATTGTTCCAATTCCTTGAGTTGGGAAATGAACGAACCGGTGGACTTGGGTCGGGCGCTGTTGCGCAGGCGGATGGCGTGCCCGAACACCAGGTCCGAGACGCGCAGGTCGGCGCGTTTGCCGAGCATGTCAGTGATGCGCACGCGGGTGATGCGCATGATGAAATCAAAGACCAGCGCCAACATCACGCCGCCGAACAGCACATACAGGGTGGGCATGGATTCGGCGGGAATAACGCGGTCGTACACCTGCATCGAAAAGAGCACGCCGGCGAGGCCAAGTACGCTGGTGACCAGGGACGCCAGCATCACGTAGCCATACGGCCGCAGGTCGCGCAGCACGATGGCACTGAACCAGTTCTTTTGGTACGGCTTGATGTAATCATCGACGCGAGTGTCGCGCACCGCGCGCATTGGCCGCAGAATCACCGTCTTGCGTGCCTGCTCAAGCAATTCGCGGCGGCCCAGACGGCTTTGCAAACCGCCATCACCGCTGTAGGCGATGCCGATGCTGTCATCCTCACCGATGAGCTCCAGCACACCGACCTGCCCATCTGCAAACTGCACCACCAGCGGCAACTGGCGTTGCATCAGGGTTGCGGCGCTAAAGTCGCCGATCACGCAATTCAACCCGGCCTGACGCGCCATACGCCGCACCACGTCTTCCACTGACGCGCTGTCGGTCCATTGGGCTGCCAGGCGCACGCTTTGCGCTGAACACTCCAGGCGGTAATGGCGGGCCACCCCAAGAATTGCCTCCAGCCATACCTCGTAATCAAAGGTCGGCGGCGGTGTGTGGTGTGGGGGCGCTGCACTCAAGTCGTCATCCAGTTTCACGGCTTCATTCATGGCCGAATCTCCACACCCTGCAGGGTGCTGTTGTCCAAATGGAACGCCGTGCGAAGCCCGCCCGTGTTGTAGAGGCAATCGATATTCAGGCGACGCAGGTCTGCCGCCGTGTTTTCCCGATCCATGCGCGCCTGGTGGATTTCCTGCTCGGCATTGAGCAAGTCGAGCAACGGCCGCGTGCCCAGTTCAAGGTATTGCTGGCGATAAAGGTCACGGGTTTCGGAGATGCTGCGCTCACGAAAATCCAGGGTCGACAGACGTTGCGACAAGCTTGATATCTGGTCGCGGGCTTCGAGCAAGCCCTGGCGAACGGCAAGCCGCGCGGCGTCGTTGGCCGCCTCGGCCGAGCGCAGCGCCTGCTGCGCGGCGGTTTTGCGCGCGGTGATTGCGCCGCCCTGGTACAGCGGCATCTTCACGTTGAGAAACACGCCATAGCGGGTGCGATCGCGGCCGCCGGGCAGGTTGCTTTCATCGTTGTTATCCAGGTAGTGCGTGATGGACGGGTCCAGCGACACCGTGGGCAAGGCTTCGGCACGCGCCTGTGCAATCAGTGCCAAGGCATCGACCCGCTGGGCCTGGGCGATCAGCAACGTGGGGGTGACGGCGGCATCGGGCACCACGCCCACGCAGGACTGTTCCAGGCTGGCAGGAAAGCCGCTGGCCACGTTCACCGGCGACTGGGCCCCCAGCAAACTGCTCAAGGCGCTGCGCCAGCGGTTGAATTGCGCGGTGAACTGCATTTGGGTGGCCATTGACGCCTCGACCCGCGAACGGGCCTGGATCAAATCGGAACGGGTGCTGGCGCCCATGTCGCTGCGTTTTTTGGCCAGTTCGGCAATCGCCGAAATTCCCTCGATCTGCTCGCGGGCCACAGTCACCAAACGTTGCGAGCGTTGCAGTTCGATCATTGCAAACGAGGTGTCGCGGGCCACTTGGTCAATCGACAACAGGATCGCCGCCTGGCTGCCGCTGACCCGCGCCAGTGCGCTGTCCACTGAGCTGGAAACCTTGCCGAAGTCATAAAGCATCTGCGACGCCGACAACGAAAACGCTCGGCTTTGGCCATTGCCACTCAAGCCGCTGTCATAGCCCGAATTGAAGCCACCGCTGACTTGCGGGTAATACCCGGACCGGGCGATGTTCACGTTCTCGTTTTGTTGGTACAGCTGGCCGATCGCCTCGGCAATCGCCGGGTGCCACTCTACGGCCAACTGAATGGCGCGCATGAGGTCGAGGTTGCTCGGTATGTTGCGCTGGGGTGCCACCGGTGCGCTGACACCCGCTGGCCCTCCCGGTAAATTCGTGCCCAGGTTGCTGGGGCTGATGATGTTGACGGGTTCTTCATCGTCGAAAAGCGACGTGGCCATGACCGGCTCAATCCCTGGCGCGATCATTGCGACTGCCAGAACCGTGGCAGACAGTTGGTTGGCCAAACTCTTATGCCTCACTGCAAGTCACCTGACTGTTGTCAAACCGGAGGGGGACAACAACGAACCGTGACTGGCATCAGTCACGGCCCATCGCTGCAAGCTTGTTGGTAAGGAAAACCGGGCATTGCGGCCCGGTTATCGGGAAGTGGCGTTACACCACGTTGATGCCGCTTTGTACCCAAAGCTGATGGGCCTGATCTTCCGCACTGGTGTAGATCACGTACTCCAGACCGTTCTCTACTTGCGTCACACCGCCAGTCCAGTCGCCAGTCAGGTGCACACTGTCCTGATCGTCGCCCTGAATCATCAAGCGATCCGACTCAGGCCCGGTGATGGACACCAGGTCTTCCAGGCTCAACGTCAGGTCAACGGCGCTGATATCGTTCAGGTCGATACTCTGTACATCGCTGACTTTGCCGATCAGGTCGGTGAGGTTGATGGCAGCATCCCCCCCTTCCCACAGCAACCCGTTTGCACCCGCACCCGCATCGACGTGGGTGAAGTCGGTGTCATCAACCACCACCGCATCGTGGTGCTGAGCATCAACGCTGGCGGCGTCATCCGTGGTCTGATCCACCGCCCCCAGGGCTGCGGCAAAGCCGACACCCTCTGTGGCAGGCGCACCCGGGTTGGCGTCGTCCCAGACCAGGTCACGGTCTGGCGAGTCGATGCGGATGTACACGTCTGCGGTCTCTTCCTGACCCGTCGGCGTGGTGAGTTTGTAGGTGAATTTATCCACCTGGCCAATCTCATCCAGCGTCAGGCCGGCATTCGGCGTGTAGACGTATTTGCCATCGGCAAAGACGGTCAACGTGCCGTGGTCACCGACGACTTGCGCCCCCGTCTGCCCAGGCACCACATAAGCCCCGGCTACCAGCACGCTCAACACCGTCAATGGCGAGCCGAGCACATCCGGCCCGGCCAGGCTGCCAGCCAACAAGTCGCCGGTGGCGTTGGTCATTTCACCGGCCACAAATTGCGTGGTGAAGGTGGTGGTCAAGGTCTGAGCCACCGTGATGGTCGACAATGACAGCACCGAGCCTGTGGATGCGGTGACCCGATACGAACCAGCGTCCAGCCCGGTGAACGTATGCGACGACTGGGTGGTGGTCTGTTGCGTTTCCCATTGGCCTGCAATCAGTTTTTGCAGATTGACGGTGGTGGACGGCAATAGGGTCAAGCCGGAAGCGCTGACATCGACCTTCAACACAGCCGTAGAGTCGGCCGCGACGACTATGACTTGGCCCGTACCCGAGCCCGTGCCGATCGCCGGCAGGTTGTAGGTCAAGGCCGGCGCGTCGCTCTCTGTCACCAGGTTGACGATCGCTATCTGCGCCGAGCCCAGGTCATCGTTCGCTACCGGGCTGACCGTGCCTGGAGCCGATGGGTCTGTTGCGTTCCAGGTCACGTCGACACTTGGGCTGTCGATGCGCACATACAAGGTGGCGGCGGCAGAACCACCCGCACCATTGACCAAGTGGTATTCGAACGCATCCACTTTGCCGATGTTGGCGACATCGCCGTTCGGGGTGTACTTGTAGTCACCATTGGCAAAAATAGTCAGTTGACCATATTGGCCTTGCAGCACCGTGCCGGTAGTGGCGTCCGCATCGACGAATTCACCGCCGACCTCGACCTGCACCTTGACGGGCCCGCCGTTGCCCGGCACATCCGGAGTGCCTCCCACACCCGGGTCGGTGATGACGTTGCCGGAGACTTCGGGACCGGCTTCGCCAGTGAAATCAGTCAGGCTGTTGTTGGTGACGCTCAATACCGCCGTCGCCCCCGCACCGATGCTGACCAGGTTTGGGTCCAGCTGGAGGGTGAAGCGGTATTGCCCGGCCTGCAGCCCTTCGATCTCGGCAGTGGTGCTTTGACCGAACAGGCCCAACAGATCCAGCAAGCCCGAACCGTTACTGCCCTGCTGAACCGGCAACCAGCCACCCGCGCCGTCGCTCACCTCCAGGACCGCGGTGAAACCGCCTCCCAGCAGCGAAACCAGATCCGCCTGGGCAAACTGCAGATTCAGCGTGCCGCTGGAACCTTCGGCAACCGTGAACTCCTGCGCCTTGGTGTGATCGCCCAGGATGATCCCGCCAACACCCAGCAGGGTGAAGACACGCATATCAGCCAGGTTGGTGTTGGATGTAACGGGTTTGATGGTCACTTCGCTTGTGGCGAGGTCGTCGAAGGCTTCTAGGTCGGCGTCGGCATCGGCATCGGCATCAGCATCCGCATCCGCATCCGCATCAGCATCAGCATCAGCATCAGCATCAGCATCAGCATCAGCATCAGCATCAGCATCGGCGTCGGCGTCCGCGTCGGCATCGGCATCGGCATCGGCATCAGCGTCGGCGTCCGCGTCGGCATCCGCATCGGCATCCGCATCGGCATCGGCATCGGCATCCGCATCCGCATCCGCATCGGCATCGGCATCGGCATCGGCGTCCGCATCGGCGTCGGCATCAGCGTCAGCGTCAGCGTCAGCGTCAGCATCGGCATCGGCATCGGCATCGGCGTCAGCATCCGCATCAGCATCGGCGTCCGCATCAGCGTCGGCATCGGCATCAGCGTCGGCGTCGGCGTCGGCGTCGGCGTCGGCGTCAGCATCGGCGTCGGCGTCCGCATCGGCGTCGGCATCCGCATCGGCATCCGCATCCGCATCCGCATCCGCATCCGCATCCGCATCCGCATCGGCATCAGCGTCGGCATCAGCGTCGGCGTCGGCGTCGGCGTCCGCGTCGGCGTCCGCATCAGCGTCGGCATCGGCGTCCGCATCCGCATCCGCATCCGCATCAGCGTCGGCATCAGCATCGGCATCGGCATCGGCGTCAGCATCCGCATCCGCATCCGCATCGGCATCGGCGTCGGCGTCGGCGTCGGCATCAGCGTCAGCATCAGCGTCAGCATCAGCGTCAGCGTCAGCATCGGCGTCGGCATCAGCGTCAGCGTCAGCGTCAGCGTCGGCATCGGCATCGGCATCGGCATCGGCATCGGCATCAGCATCGGCATCGGCATCGGCATCGGCGTCAGCATCGGCATCGGCATCGGCGTCGGCGTCGGCATCGGCGTCCGCATCGGCATCAGCATCAGCGTCGGCATCGGCATCGGCATCGGCATCGGCATCGGCATCAGCATCAGCATCAGCATCAGCATCGGCATCAGCATCGGCATCGGCATCGGCGTCAGCATCGGCATCGGCGTCCGCGTCCGCGTCGGTGTCATCAATATCAACGGCGACCACGTTAGTCGGGACAGACTCATTCCCTGCAAGGTCCGTCAAGGTGACGGCAAGCGTTTCACCGTTAACCTGAGGCGTGTTCAAGGTAACCTGGAAGGTCCCGTCATCCCCCACTGTCCCGGTGCCAATTACATTGCCATCGGTATCCTTTATGGTCACCGTGGCATTGGGTTCGCCTTTACCGCTGAGCGTTGCGCCGTCGGTGCTCAACGCCAGGTCGGTCGGTGCGGAAGGTGCGGTGGTATCACCCGCCACCACAGGGCTGGCAGGGGATTCATTGCCGGCAGCGTCTTTGAGAATGACGCTCAGCGTTTCGCCGTTAGTCTGCGGCGTGTTCAAGGTGACCTGGAAGCTGCCGTCATCCCCCACCGTGCCGGTGCCGATTACATTGCCATCGGCATCCTTTATGGTCACCGTGGCATTGGGTTCGCCTTTACCGCTAACGGTCGAGCCGTCAGCGCTGACCTCCAACGCTGAAGCGGCGGCAGGTGCCGTGGTGTCGCCGGCGACAACGGTTGCAGGCGGCGAGACTTGGCCCGCTGGATCTGTAAGGGTGACCTGCAGTGTTTCACCATTGGTCTGCGGCGTGTTCAGGTCGATCTGGAAGCTGCCGTCGGCCCCCACTTTGCCGGTACCAATCACATTCCCTTCGGCGTCGCTGATGGTGACAGTGGAATTGGGTTCGCCCTTGCCGCTGACGGTCAAACCGTCAGGGCTGACCTCCAACTCTGAAGCGGCGGCAGGTGCCGTGGTGTCACCGGCGACAACAGTTGCAGGCGGCGAGACTTGGCCCAAGGCATCCTTGAGGGTGACTTGCAGCGTTTCACCATTGGTTTGCGGTGTGCCCAGGCTGACCTGGAAATTACCGTCTGTGCCAACAGTGCTGGTGCCGAGCACATTACCCGCGGCATCTTTGACCGTTACCGTCGTACCGCCCTGGCCTTTACCGGTGAGGAGCGTGCCCGCACTGTTGACGGCCAGACCGCTTGCGGCTCCTGGAGCGGCGGGTGGCGAATCGTTACCACCGCCTCCGCCGCCGCCACTCATTGCTGCGGCGGCGCCGCCCACGGCGAGGAGCCCCAGCCCCCACAGCACCCAGTTCGGAACAGAACTGTCTGCGGCGATGGCGGCCACACCCAGGTCGTCGAGGGTCGAAATCTCAGTGAAGGTGAAGCCCGAATAAGGCGTGGAATAGTTGCCGAGCAACAAAGTGCCGTCTGCACCTTCCAGCACCAGTTGGTTTTTCGCACCGTCGGCGCCCACCACAAAAAAGTTCTGAACCGTGACGGTCTCACCTGACTTCAGCGTGACTACCAGATTCTGCCCGGACTGTTGAAACGACTGAACGCTTTCCGGCCCGAAGGGCAACTTTACAATGCTGGTGCCTTTGAGGCTGGTAGTTCCCAAGGCATGTTCCGTCGCCGTCCCCGTCGCCTTGTCGACAATTGTTATATTTTTCATCTCTCACCCGTTTCAATTTATGGACACACAAAGCTCAGCGCGAGCGAATGCCCACGACAGTGATTACCGTCGAGCGCTAAATTTGTTTTTGCGGTATTGGTGAACTGTTCGGACTAAGTGGCGATCACCCAACGCCCGTTTCTTCACGCAGTCGCGCGTTGATGGGCTCGGACTCGCGACTCACAGACGGCAATTGATGTGACAGGCAGGTAAGCCTGGAAGGCGCCGCCACCGGCAATGAGTGGGTACGCCCGCAAGCCCATAAATCAAGCAATCGGGAGAGATGGAGAGCCATGAGACTGGCCTTGTCGAGTCCCTGACCGGTGTGGGCCAAAGCAGCTGATCGCTCGGCAACACTCGCTGTCCGCTTCCTTTCGCTAGCCATTTCTAAGGCACCTGCACAACCTGGAAAGAGTAAAACACTGCAGTGAAAACTGTGGAGGCATACCCAACTGAAAACGCCCGCCAGCCAGATACTAGCGAGGCAATAGCCGACATCAAAGGGAAAACTAAACAGGTATTAAGCACGCCTAATTAACGATCATGCCCATCACATATATGACGCCCATCAATTATTTTTTCATCATCACACCATGATAATTAATCACTCCACATATGCGCTCTACATGATGAATCAATGATCAAAAACCGAGAAAAACCATCAAACTTTTCCAAGTTGTAATAATTTATTTCAAGGCGGTACACACCTCAAACAGGCTCATGCGAACCAGTTAGTTGATTAGTAATAAAAACGCATATAGCTGCGAAGCTCGCGTAATGCGAGGCAGCAAAAGTTGTTAATCACGATGGGGACAGGTATTAGGGGATATATCGAGGGGGCAGGTGCACAAGGCGCCTGAAATGCTGCGAACGCATAGACAAGCCAACCTCCGAGAACCCACCAAAAGGGGGCTCTCGGAACTTGCCTTTATTGAGGTTTGCGATAGCTATTGATGATGGCAGAGAAGTCTTTACCCCCCTCCCCGCGCTGGCTCATCGACTGGTACAACTGCTGGGCCACTGCACCGAGGATCACCGGCTGATGCGCCTGGCGTGCGGCTTCTGTGGCCAGGCCCAAATCCTTGAGCATCAGGTCGGCACCAAAGCCACCGGTATAGCCACGCGATGATGGCGCGGTTTCGATCACGCCCGGCCAGGGATTATAGGTATCGGAACTCCAGCAGCGCCCGGTGGAGCTGTTGATGATGCCGGCCAGCACTTGCGTATCAATGCCGAGCGCATCGCCCAGGGCCATGGCCTCACTGACGCCGACCATGCTGATACCCAGCAGCAGGTTGTTACAGATCTTGGCGATTTGCCCGGTGCCGACATCGCCGCAGTGCACGATGTTGCGGCCCATCTGCGCCAGCACCGGTTGCAGGGTAGCGAATAATTCCGGGTTGGCGCCGACCATAAAGGTCAGCGTCCCGGCCTGGGCACCGCCGGTGCCACCGGAGACCGGTGCATCGGCCACGGCCACGCCTTGTTTCGCTGCCGCTGCCGCTACATCACGGATGGTTTGCGGATCGATGGTGCTGCAATCCACCGCTGGGACGCCTTTGCCGATGCCCGCGAGCACACCGTCGTCATTGAGCCATACGCTGCGCACGTGAGCAGCGGCCGGCAGCATGGTAATCACCAGTTCGGCGCCCTGAGCCGCATCACGCGGTGAGCTGCTGATGGTGCCGCCCAGTTCGGCGAGTTCCTTGAGTACCGCCTGGTTCAGGTCGAACAGGTTAAGCGCGTGCCCAGCCTTGATCAGGTTGCGGGCCATGGGCGCGCCCATGTTGCCCAGGCCGATAAATGCAATCTTCATGGTCGTCTCCCTGGTTTAGCGCAGGTTGATGGTGGTGTTGACGCCATCGTTGACCGTGTCGTCATCGAACCAGCGGCTGGTGACGGTTTTGGTCTGGGTGTAGAACTGCACCACTTGCTTGCCGTACGGGCCCAGGTCGCCGAGCTTGGAACCGCGCGAGCCGGTGAAGCTGAAGAACGGCACTGGCACCGGAATCGGGATGTTGATGCCGACCTGGCCCACATCGATTTCGCTCTGGAATTTACGCGCCGCCGCACCACTTTGGGTGAACAGGCCCGTGCCATTGCCGAACGGGTTGGCGTTAACCAGGGCGATGGCTTGGTCGAGGGTGTCGACTTCCAGCACTACCAGCACCGGGCCGAAGATTTCCTCGGTGTAGATGCGCATGTCGGTGGTCACGCCCGAGAACAGAGTCGGGCCGACAAAGTTACCTTGTTCGAAGCCCGGCACCTTGATATCGCGGCCATCCAGCTCCAGCTTGGCGCCTTCTTTCACGCCGCTTTCGATCAGTTCAAGGATGCGTGCCTTGGCGCGCCTGGAGATCACCGGGCCGACATCCGTGCCGGCTTCGCTGCCAGCATTGACCTTGAGCTTTTGTGCCAGGGCCTTGAGATCCGGCAGCCACTGCCTGGATGCGCCCACCAGCACCACCACCGAGGTGGCCATGCAACGCTGGCCCGCCGCGCCGAAACCGGCGCCGACCAAGGCATTGAGGGTGTGTTCACGGTTGGCATCCGGCAGCACCACAGCGTGGTTCTTGGCGCCCATCATCGACTGAACGCGCTTGCCGTGTTTGCCGGCCAGGTCGTAGACATGGGTGCCGACGGCGGTGGAACCGACGAAGGACACGGCCTTGATATCTTTATGAGTACAGAGTGCATCCACCACATCCTTACCGCCGTGCACCACGTTGAGCACACCGGCCGGTACGCCGGCTTCCAGCGCCAGTTCTACCAGCAGCATGGTCGACAACGGGTCTTGCTCGGAAGGCTTGAGGACGAAGGTGTTACCGCAGGCAATCGCCATCGGGAACATCCACAGCGGAATCATCGCCGGGAAGTTGAACGGAGTGATGCCGGCGCACACACCGATAGGTTGGCGCAGGGTGTAGGTGTCCACGCCACCGGCCACGTTTTCGGCGAATTCGCCCATTTGCAGGGTGCCGATGGAACAGGCGTGTTCGACCACTTCCAGGCCACGGAAAATATCGCCCTCGGCATCGGCAATGGTCTTGCCCTGCTCGGCGCTGAGGACCACGGCGATACGCTTGGAATGTTCACGGATCAGGGCTTGCAGCTTGAGCATGATGCGCATCCGCGCACCGATCGGCGTCAGCTTCCAGGTCTGGAAGGCGCGATGGGCGGCGTCGATGGCAGCGTTGACTTCATCGGCAGTGGCGAACGGGACTTTGGCCAGCACTTGTTGGGTGGCCGGGTTGACGATGTCTTGGCACTGGGTGGTCTTGGATTCGACCCACTCGCCGTTGATCAGCAACTTGACCTGTTGCACGGAAATATCGGCAGATGCGTTCATGTGGTCTCCAGAATCTTGTAGTTATGCAGAGAACCAAGGCGTTGAATCGCCTTGAAGAATGAGGCGTTCGGACTGTTTTTGGAGTATAGATGTGCAAACTTCTAATAAGAACGCACATAAAAGCCGGTCCAATATGCAAAAAAACATCACCTCCCTGGGCGCCCTGAACTGGGATGACCTGAAGTTTTTCCTCGAAGTGGCGCGCACCCGCAAGGCCAGCGTGGCCGCCAAGCGCCTGGCGGTGGACTACACCACCGTGTCGCGGCGCATCAGTTCACTGGAAGTGTCGCTCGGTACGTTGCTGTTCGAGAAATCCCGGACCAGCGGCTTCGTGCTCACCACCGAGGGCCAGCGGTTGCTGGGTTATGCCGAATCCATCGAAAGCACGCTGCACATGGCCTGCGAACAGGTATCCGGCTCCGGCGTGGCGCTGTCCGGCCATGTGCGCATGGGCTGCACCGAAGGGTTCGGCAGCTTCTTCGTCACCCCGCAGTTGAGCCATTTCGTCGACACTTATCCCGCGATCTCGGTAGACATCCTGCCCCTGCCCCACTTCATCAGCCTGTCCAAGCGCGAAGCCGACATCGTCATCGCCCTGGAGCGCCCGGAACACGGGCCGTATGTGTGCTGCAAACTGTGCGACTACAAATTGCAGTTGTACGCCACCCAGGACTACCTCGACCAACACCCGCCAATCCGCAAACCTGCGGATTTGGCCGAGCATCCGTTTATCAGCTACGTGGATGACCTGGCCTTCAGCTCGGAGCTGCTGTACCTGGCCAACGTCGTGCCCGGCGCCAGCGCCAGCCTGCGCAGTACCAGCGTGATCGCGCAGTACGTGGCGGCGCAGCAGGGCCGGTCGATGGCGATATTGCCGTGCTTTCTGGCGGCGCAGGATCCGCGCTTGTTGCCGGTGCTGGGAGAGCAGATTGCGATTACGCGGCAGTTCTGGATGTATTGCCGGGAGGATTTGAGGAAGTTGAAGCGAATTACGTTGTTGTGGGATTACATCCGGGAGGTGACGGAGCAGAATCAGGGGTTGTTGATGGGGCAGACGCGGGAAATGCGGTTTGCAGACTGAATGTGGGAGCTGGCTTGCCTGCGATAGCGGTGTATCAGCAAAAGCTATATCTACCGATCAACCGCCATCGCAGGCAAGCCAGCTCCCACATATTGAATGCATTTCAGCTGGGGGAAGGTGAACCCGCTTAGTCTGCGATCACAACAATCGACACCCGGCGATTCTCGGTGCGGCCTGCCGGGGTCGTATTCGGCGCCACCGGCTCGCTGCTGCCCAGACCGCGCAGTTGGATGTTTTCTTCTTTCATACCCACGCGGGTCAGCACCTTGCCCACGCTTTTTGCACGGCGCAGGGACAGCGCCACGTTGTAGGGTTCTTTGCCGGAGGCGTCGGTGTGGCCGTCGACACGTACGCGCTCGATGCCTGCGCCTACCAGGGCCTGGCCGATGCGTTCGACGATGTCGGTGCTGGGTTTATTGAGGGTTTCGACGTCGCTGCCAAACAGGACCTTGCCGGACAGGCCGAAGGCCCAGCCCTCGTCGGTCAGCTCGAAGCCTTGCTGCTTGAGTACGGCGACTTGCGCCGGGGTGAGCCCCTTGGGCGGGGGCGTCTGGCAGCCGCTGAGGGCCAGAAAGGCAACGAGTAAGGAAATAAATAAAACGCGTGTGTTAGCGAACAAGGGAATCAACTCCTGTGTTGAACGTTGACGACGGGATGCTCCGACTCCGCCGTTTGCTGGCCGCCTGAAGACAGGCGTTTGGCCTGGTACATCGCCGCATCGGCGGCGTTGAGCAAGGTGCCGGGAGTGGCGCCATGATCGGGATAAATGGCAATGCCGATACTGAGGGAGGTCAACACCTGGATACCGCCTGGCAGCGGAATCGGTACGTCCATGCTGGCGATGATTTTATCGGCGATGCGGTGGGCGTCTTCGGCCTTGTGCAGCGGCGCCAGCAATACCGCAAATTCATCGCCGCCCAGGCGTGCCACCAGGTCATCCTCGCGCAGTTGCGCACGCACGCGATCGGCAACAGCCACCAGCACGGCATCGCCAGCAGCGTGACCGAAGCTGTCGTTGATGTCTTTGAAGCGGTCGCTGTCGAGAAACAGCACCGCCACCCGCTCGTTGACCTTGGCGGCGCTACGCAAGGCGCGGATCAGCCGGCCTTCGAAGAACGCGCGGTTGGGCAGGCCAGTGAGGCTGTCGTGGCTGGCCTGGTGGGCCAGGGTTTCGTTTTCGCTTTGCAGGTGGCTCTGCCAAGCCTCCATCTCGCCGAGCAGGGCATTGAAGTCGCTGCCCAGGCTGTCGAGTTCGGCGATCTGCGCCGAGGGTACGCGGCGGTCAAAATCTCGCTCGCTGCGCGCGGCGTGAGCGACGGCGGCCAAGCGTTGCAGTGGCACAGTGATGCCATTTAACAGACGCCGCGACAAGTGCAATGCCACCCAGGCGCTGAGGGCGGTGCAGATCAGAATCCCGATCAGGCCGCTGAGCAAGAAGCGCAACAGGCTGCCACCGTGGCCGACCAGATGGATGCTGCCGACGGTTTGCCCTTGGCGCAGAATCGGCTGGCTGATGGGCTGTTCGAGCAGCGCGTGCGCTATTTGCAACTCGACCCGTGACAACATGCCGGTTTCCGGGCGAACCCAGCGCGCCAGCAGCTTGCCGTTGATATCGAATACCTCTGCCTGGGCCACTTCTTCGGTGGAGGCGATCAGGCTCAGGGCTTCGGTGGCCGCCGCGCTGTCGTTGAACACCACGGCCGCTTCCACGGTGTAGTTAATGGAACGGGCGATCAGGTGCAGGTTGTGCTCGGCGTAAACCCGCAGGGCAAGTACGCCGAGCAGGGTCAGGGACACACTGGCCAGGGTGACCGCCACCAGCGCCAGAATCATATGCCCGCGGGCAATCACCGAGCGCAGGGTCGGCCGCACTTTATCGCGGCTCATGAGCCAGGCGCTCGACGGCGAGACAACTGCAACACACTGGGATGGATACGCACGCCGCTGCGGGCGACGGAATCCAGGTTGACCTCGAACGACACCTGCTCATCGCTGACGCGCAGGCAGAACAGGCTGCCCACCGTGCATTGGTCGCCCCCTTCGCTAATGCTGAGTACAGGGTGGCCAATCAATGAGGTAAACAGGCGGTTGCGTTCGTCGGGGGTGATTTTGCCGATGTAGACGGCATCGCAGGCATTGACGATATCCGGATGATCGACCAGCAGGCGCCGTACCAGCACTGGACGACCGGTGGCCTGGGTGGTGCCTTTGACCAGGTCATCGGTGTACTGAGTCGGCCCGACGATGCACAGCCGTAATTGCGCAGGCTCCACCGGCCATCGCGCATAGCTGAGAATGCCCAGAACGACCTGGGTGACCGCCTGGGCGCGCTGCTCGGCAAGGCTCGGCGTCTGCGCCCAGACGCGCGGTGCGAGCAGGCACAGAACCGCCACCAGCAACATCCGTCTCCAGCTCAAACTGCGCTCTGTGGGCGAGACAGCCACGTTCATGCAGCACTTCTCTCAGGTATTTTCCAGGGTGATGCCGCAACGATAGCACAGCGGCGGGAAACCCCACGCCGCACGCCAAGCATGGGGCCTACTATTTTTTCAGAAAAATCAGACATCTGAATCAGAAATATTTCATGACCTATCAGTCAGTTTTTCAGGCATGGCGTCCAACTCCAGCATCAGCCCGCTCAAACGCTTGACCTTGCGCCGTACCGCCTCCTCAAACACCCCACTGCGGGGCTCGATCAAGCTGAACCAGCGCTTGGCGCGGGTAATACCGGTATAGATCAACTCTTTGGTTAGCACCGGGTTCAAAGCGTCCGGAAGGATCAGCGCCGTATGGGTGAACTCCGAGCCCTGGGATTTGTGCACGGTCATCGCATACACGGTTTCAACATCATTCAAGCGGCTGGGCAGCACAAAACGTACGCCGCCCTGACCATCGTTACGTGGGAAGGCCACCCGCAGCACGTGGGAGCCGCCCTCGGTTTCGGGCAATTTCAGCGCGATACCGATGTCGCCGTTCATCAGGCCCAGGCCGTAGTCGTTACGGGTCATCAGTACCGGACGGCCTTCGTACCACTGCTCGTCGCCTTCGATCAGGCGTACTTTGCGCAGGGCCGCGGTGATGCGCTGATTCAACCCTTCAACGCCCCAAGGGCCTTTGCGCACGGCGCAGAGCAGTTGGAACGCATCGAAGGCTTGCAGCAACTGTTGCGCCCAATGCGTCCAGGCCGGGTCATCACGTGGTGTATCCAAGGGTGGACGTGCCGATTGCAACAGATTCAGGTAGTAGCGATAGCCTTGGGCGCCGTCGCCCTGGCCGTCCAGCACCAGGCGCTCAAGGGCATAGTCATGCTCGCCCTTGAGGCTGACGCAAAACAGGTCGTCATGACGACCTGCGGCCAACAGCTGACGTGCCTGTTCGGCATTTTGCTGGTTGACCCAGCGCGCCAGCTGGCCAATGCCGCTGCCTTCGCCGAAACGACGTGAATAGCGCAGCATCACCACCTGCTGGGCCAGGGGATGGCTGCCGTCGAGGTCTTCTTGCAGGCCGCTGGCACTGAGGTCTTCGCCGCTGACGGCTTGCAGCCATTGCCGAGTGTGCGGGCTGTACCAGCCGTCTTCGGCATCGCGGCACAAATCACCGAGTACCGCACCCGCTTCCACCGACGCCAACTGGTCCTTGTCGCCCAGCAATACCAGACGCGCATGGGGTGGCAAGGCGTCGAGCAGGTTGGCCATCATTTCCAGATCGATCATCGAGGCTTCATCCACCACCAGCACGTCCAACGGCAATGGATTACCGAGGTGATGCCGGAAGTGGCGAGTACCGGGACGACTGCCCAGCAGGCGGTGAACAGTGGTGACCTGCGTCGGGATTTTTTCCCGCACGCTGTCGGGCACTGTCAGCGACAGCACTTGCTGGCTGATGGATTCGGTCAGGCGCGCGGCGGCTTTACCGGTGGGCGCGGCCAGGCGAATGCGCAACGGGCTGCCGGACTCCACGGCGGGCGCCTGCAGCAACGCAAGCAGGCGCACTACGGTGGTGGTCTTGCCGGTGCCCGGGCCGCCGGTGACGATACTGAATGCGCCGCGGGTGGCCAGCGCACAGGCAAGTTTTTGCCAATCAATCACCCCATCCGGCGCCGGTTGGTCGAACAGGCGGTTGAGGCGTTGTGGCAAATCGGCAGCTGCGGGCTCCACGCTCGCAAGGCGCAGGCGCAGGGCACGGTCGATACGTCGTTCGTAGGTCCAGTAGCGGCGCAGGTACAGGCGTTTGCCGGACAACACCAATGGCCGGCTCTGGGCCGCGTCGCTGCCATCGACCGCCAGCGCGACCAGTGGGCTGCCCGCCAGGGCATGACACCAATGGGCACCGTCCAGGCCGTGCAGCAACTGCGACGGCAGCAGCATGGCGCCGGTGTGCAGGTCGCCTTCGGGCGGCAAAGACAGGGCGAAGTCCGGCGCCTTGAGGGTTTCGAACAGGTCCAGGCAGACGTGGCCATGGCCCAGTTGATGGCTGGTCAACGCGGCCGCCAGCAGCACCAAGGGATCGGCCTGGGCATCAAGCTCGTGCAGGAAGCCGACGAAGGCTTTGTCCAGGGCCCGCAACCAGCCACGCTCGACCCAACGCTCAAGCAACTGCACCAGGTCAGCGGCGCGACTCAGCGGTGCCAGCTCCTCCAGCGGTAACGGCGACAGGCTCATAGCAACACTCCTTGTTCCCAGACGGGCTCGACCTTGGGCGCAATTGGCTTGCCCTGGAACAACAGGTCCAGGCTTTCGATCAGCTCACGGGGCGGCCGGGTGAAATACGCCCCCTGGCTCACCGACTGGGTGCCACGCAGGAACAGGTACAAGGCGCCGCCGACATGCTGGTCGTAGTCATAATCGGGGAGGCGTGCCTTGAGCTGGCGATGCAGGGCCAGCAGGTAAAGTACATATTGCAGGTCGTACCGATGCTCAAGGATCGACTGCTCCATGGCTTGCTGGGTGTAGGCCGAATCGTCGGGGCCGAGCCAGTTGGACTTGTAGTCCGCCACGTAGTAGCGACCCTCGTGTTCGAACGTCAGGTCGATAAAGCCCTTGAACATGCCGTTGAGCAGCACCGGCTCCGCGGCCACACGGGAAACGCCGCCGTGGGTGTGCCTACACACCAGCTTGTCGAGGGCGAGCACATCGACTGTGTGACTGGCGAACCAGAACTCCATTTCAATCTGGTACTGATCAAGACCGCTGAGGGTCACGTGGTCGTTGTACAGCGGCAACGGCGTTTGCAACAGATGCCCCAGCCAGCCGCTGAGAGTGACGATCCAGCCTTCCCAATTGCGGCGGTTACAGCGTGCGCCCACGGCTTTTTCGATGGCCTCGGGTGTCACATTGAAACCCTCCTCACCGGCCCACTCCAACAAGCCATGGAGGAAGGTGCCTGGATTAGGCCCGCGTGGGAAACGGTGAATATCACCGCCGGACGCCACCACTTCCCGTGGTGCATCGGGGTCGAGGCGTTCGTCATCGAACAGCTTCTGGGCCTGCGGGCTTTCTGGCGCTTCGAGGTTCGCGGCGCTCATGCTGTCGCCAATACGCAAGGCGCTGTAGGAGGCAATCCACCAGTTTTCCGCAGCCTTGCGTTTGGGCAGCAACGGAGCAAGCAACATCGCTTCATTGCGCGGCGGGTGAAACAGGATGTCGTGGATATCCGGCACAAGGCCATAACGGATGGCCGGGCAACCTTCCTGTAAATCCAGCAACCAGCGCGCCAGGCCGGTGGACTCGCCCAACGACGTCCCGCCCCCCAGCAAATACCCCAATGCCGACAGGTGCAAGACCGAGCTGCTGTTATTGCCGCGCTTGAGGTCGGCAATACCCAACCAGCACGCGTGTTTGGCGCGGGTCAAGGCCACGTAGAACAAACGCAGGTCTTCGGCCAGGCGCTCGTCATCGGCTAGGGCGATCAGCTCGGCCGTTGGCCGCAGGCTCACCTGGGACTTGCCGTGTTCATCGTGGTAATGCAGCGGCAAGCGACTGCCATCCACCGGTTTGGCCGAGCAGATGAAGGGCAAGAACACCAGGTCGTATTCCAGGCCCTTGGATTTGTGGATGGTCACCACCTTGACCAGTTGCTCATCGCTTTCCAGACGCAGGATCTGTTCTTCACCGGCCTGGCCCGACAGTGCCAGGTGTTCGGCCAGGTGGCGGATCAACGCCTGTTCACCATCGAGTTCCGACGCGGCTTGTTGCAGCAACTCACTGAGGTGCAACAGGTTGGTCAGCACGCGCTCGCCATCACTGCGGGCGATAAGGGTTTGCGGCAGCTTGAAGTCGTGGAGCAGGCGACGCAGCATCGGCAGCACGCCTTGGGTGCGCCAGATTGCGCGGTAGCCACGGAACTGCATCACGCGTGATTCCCACGCCAATTCGTCCTGGTTCAGACGCTCCAGCTCCGCCAGGGACAGGTTCAAGGTGACGCAGGCCAGGGCGGCGCGCAGCGGGCGCTCGACATCCGGCTCGGCGCAGGCCTTGAGCCAGGCCAGCAGGTCGTGAGCTTCCTGGGCGGCGAAAACCGAGTCCTTATCCGACAGGTACACACTGCGCACGCCACGGCTGGCCAACTCAGCGCGCACGGCCTGGGCTTCCTTGCCGTCACGTACGAGGATGGCGATGTCTGACGGCAATACGCCCTTGAGACTGCCCTCTTTTACAAAACCTGCTGTGCCTTGCTGCCCACCATTGAGCAACGCGACGATCTGTGTGGCGCAGGCCGCAGCCAAGTGCTGACGGTAAACCGCGGTGGAAATCGGCTGGTCGGTAGGCAGGTGCCACAGGTTCATGGCCGGCAACGGTTGGCCGTCAACCTGCAGGTGCTCGCTGCGGCCCTGGGACAGCACCGGGTGAAACGGCACCGGGTTCTCGCCGTTCGGCTCGCGGAACAGGAACGCACCACGGCCGGTTTCCGCACGCTGGAACACGTGGTTCACCGCCTCGACCATCGCATGGCTGGAACGGAAGTTGGTGCCCAGGGTGTGATGGCGGCCGGTGGTGGACTGCCGGGCGCGCAGGTAGGTGTAGATGTCGGCACCGCGAAAGGCGTAGATCGCCTGCTTGGGGTCGCCGATCAAGAACAGGCCACTGTCCAGGTGGTTTTCGTCGATGCGGTAGATGCTGTCGAAGATGCTGTATTGCACCGGGTCGGTGTCTTGAAATTCATCAATCAGTGCCACCGGGAATTGCTCACGGATCACACTGGCCAGGCGCTCGCCACCGTCTGCCTGAAGGGCCGCGTTGAGGCGGATCAGCATGTCGTCGAAGCCCATTTCAGCGCGGCGACGCTTCTCTTCTTCGAAGCGTTTACCCACCCAGCCGGCAGCATGTTGCAATACCGCTGCGTCTGGCGTTGGCAAGGCGTCAAGGCTGGCTTTGAGGCCGGCCATCGCCTCGATCCCCGGGTGCTGCGGCGGTTCGCCCTTCCAGGCTTCGGCCATGCCCTCGGGCGTCAGGCGCGTGAAGCCGGTACCGATGTCCAATTGCTCCAGGGTTTCATCGGCGGCCCAGGCGCTGATCTTTTCGAACCAGGGTTCGAAGTAGCGCGCTTGCATTTTGCGCCCATCGACCGTTTTGGCGGCGACGGCTTGCAGGCAGATATCGCGCAGCTCGGCGGCCCATTGTTGCCAGGGTGCCTTGAGGGTCGTCAGCGCGGCGCGACGCTCTTGCAAACAAGCGTTGATCAGTTCGGCCGGCTCGCGACTTTCGTCGGTGGGCCGCTCGCTGCCGAACAGCGCACGCACCCTTGGCATCAGCGCCGCGGGGCCGCCCCAATTGTTGCGCACCCAGTTGAGCGCATCGTCGTGCATCGGGTAGCAGAACAATCGCCAGTAATCGCGCAGCACTTCGCCCAGCAGGTCGCTATGGTCAGTTTCCAGGGTCTGGGTGAACAGGCTGCCACTGTCGAACGCATGTTCACGCAACATACGCTGGCACCAGCTGTGGATAGTCGAGACCGCCGCTTCATCCATCCATTGCGCGGCGATGTCCAGGCGGTTGGCGCAGGCCGGCCATTGCTGCGGGGCGTATTGCTCGCGCAGGTCGGCGATCAACGCATCGGGCTGTTCGATTTCGTCGCGAAAGAAGCGCGCAGCTTCGGCCAGGCGGATGCGGATGCGTTCACGCAACTCCTTGGTCGCCGCATCGGTGAACGTGACGACAAGAATTTGCGGCGGCAGCAGTTCGCGGCCGAAGCCGGACTCATCACCACCATGGCCGAGCACCAGACGCAGGTATAACGCGGAGATGGTGAAGGTCTTGCCAGTGCCGGCACTGGCTTCAATCAACTGGCTGCCTTTAAGCGGGAATGCCAGGGCCAAGGGTTTGCCGATCATGCGCTGGCCTCCGCGCTGGAAAGCGATCGCCATGGTGCGTTGATGAGCGGGCGATACAGGGTTTCGCACCAGCCTTCGAATTCCTCACTGGCGACCAACGCCGCGTAGTCGGGAAATTGCCGCGTGAGAGCAGGCGTTTCGCGGCGTTCGCCGTCAGTGGTGATGCCATCGCCTTCGTAAGCTTTGCTGGCCGCGGCTTGGGCCTTGGCGGGGTCAGTTTGGCCGAGCCAGGCGAAAGCGGTTTTTACTGCAACGGGCAGCGGTGTGCTCATACCGGTGTGCCAAGCCAGCAGCAGGTTGCCGAGGATTTCCTGGGCAGTAGGTTTATCCAACGGCTCGAGCAGCAAGGTGTCGTCACTTGCTACCAGGCCGGTACTCAATGGCAGGCCACAGGCGCAGGCCACCACATGGTTGACCCAAGGGCGGATCAAGCGATGCCACTTGCGTGTCTTGATCGAGCCAATGCTGTTGGGGATGGTGGTAACGCTTAACAGGCCGCCATCGCTGCGGCGATGCAAGCCGCTGATCCAACCTTCCAACTGAATGCCTCGATACTCAAAAGTGATAGGTTCAGCGCCGGTATGTGGGGTCGGCCACAGCGCCAGAAGCTGTTGATAGCGCTGCACCAGATCCGGCAACGGCTCGATCAACTCCTTACGCAGGCACTCACCGAAACCGACCATCGGCAACAGGCCACTGCCCTGCAAACGCAGGGCTTGGGCGTTGAGGGCCTGGTCGAGGTGATCGGGGTGGGTCAGTGCAGCATTTAGCAGACTGTCGCTGAGGCTATAGCGCTGCAGTGCGTCGAGGACGAAGGGTTCTTCGTCAGCCAGAGGCACTTCTGCCGCTTCGAAGAATACTTTCAGACGCTGGCTGAAGAAATGTTTGACTGGGTTGCGCAAGAAGTCCTGCAACTGACCGAGGCTCAGGGGTTCTTCCTGTTGATGCTGCAGCAATACATTCGCTGGGGGCATGACATCCCGCGCTTCATGCAGCAATTGCCATTCGCGGGCGTAGCTGAACAGTGGATCGCCTTCATGGAAGTAGCGGGCGCTGAAGGGTTGGAGCGGGTGTTCCTGGGTCATTGCGTCGATCAGCGGCTTATCGCTGCCGGCGTGCTGCCAGCCGCTGGCGAGGTGGTCGCGCAACTGGCCGATCAATACCGAGGCAGGGCGATCGCTGTTATCGCGGATGCTGCGGCCAACCCAACTGATATAGAGCTGGTCGCGGGCCGAGAGCAGCGCTTCGAGCAGTAAGTAGCGGTCGTCTTCGCGGCGCGAACGGTCACCGGGACGGTAGTCGCTGCCCATCAGGTCGAAGTCCAGCGGCGGTTGTGCTCGTGGGTAGTCGCCGTCGTTCATGCCGAGCAGGCAGACCAGCTTGAACGGGATCGCACGCATGGGCATCAGGGTACAAAAATTGACAGCTCCGGCGAGAAAGCGCTGGGACAAGCGACCCTGATCCAATCCGGCCAGCCATGCCTCACGGACGACCGTAAGCGGTAACTCGTCCTGCAAGCCAACGGATTCGCAGGTTTCCAGCCAGGTCTCTCTCAGTTGCTCAAGCTGGCCCAAGAGGTAGTCATCGTGCTCGCTGCTGGGCAGGAAGAACAGCTGCATCAAGCGTTGCAATCGCTCGCCCCACACCCTGGGAGCAGCCGGTTGTGATAACGCCTGATGGGCATCATTCAAGGCATCGAGCAGGGCGACCAGCGGGCCGATCAATGCCGCATCGAGGCCGCCAATTTCGTCGTAGGGCTCAATACCTTCACAGGCCATGCCAGTGCCGACTGCATAGCCCAGCAACATACGGCGCAGGCCGAATCGCCAGCTGTTTTGTTCCAGATCTGTGGGTAGACCCAAACCGACACGTTGTTCGGCGTTCAGCCCCCAGCGGATACCGGCACCTTCGATCCAGCGATGCAGGGTGGGCAGGTCGCGCTCTTTGATAGCAAAACGCTCACGCAGGGCGGGAACGTCGAGCAGGTCGAGGATTTCACTGACGGGGAAACGACTGTCGGGAAGCTTGAGCAGATGTTCGACGGCAATCAGTAGAGGGTCGCGGCCGCGTTGGCCTTGGTCTGTCAGGGTAAAGGGGATGAAGCGTGGGTCATTTCGCTCAAGCTGGCCGAAGACCGCGCGGATGTGCGGCGCGTAGCTGTCGACGTCGGGAACCATGACGATGATGTCCCGAGGGCGCAACGTTGGATCGGCGCTGAAGCGTTGGAGCAATTGGTCGTGGAGGATTTCCACTTCGCGCTGGGCGCTGTGGGCGATGTGGAACCGGATGGACGTATCATGCTCCAGATCAACAGCGGGCCACAGTTCGCGGGTTTCATTCAGCGGGCGCAGTTCGAAGATATCGTCCTGGAGCTGGTTGAGCAGCGTGGTGGGTTCGCTGTCACTGAACAGATCGATGCGCCCATCGCGAAATGCGGCGCGGTAGCTGTTGGGGTCATCGTAGCTGTCCAACAAACTGATGTAATCACGGCCCTGCTTGCCCCAGGCTGCCAGTAGCGGATGGGCGTGCTGGTGCAAGGTTTGGGGATCGATAGTGACCGGCATACCGGCTTTGCGCGCCTGGCGCTTGTATTCATTACGCAGTAAATCCTTGTCGGCGACGATGTCGGACCAATGATGGCGGCAAGGGTTATGTACACAGAGCAGGACCTGACTGAAACGGGCTAGGCCAGCGAGGGCTTCCAGTGCTTGGGCCGGCAGTGATGAAATGCCGAATACAATCACCCGGGAAGGCAAGCCGGGCGGCGCTTGCTCAAGACTGTTGATGCGCTCGATGAAGCGCTGGTGAACGCCAGCTCGGCTTTCAGCCATGCCCTCCTCTCCTACATCCAGCAGCAGTGCACGCCATAACTCGGCTTGCCAGCAGTTGGCAGGGTTGAGGGGCTTGGATTCGCCTCGACCATTGCGCAGTTGGTGCCGACCTGCGGCCCAGTCTTCCAGCCAATCAGCGCGGTAGACCTGGTATTGGTCGAACAAATCGGCCAGGCGCTCGGCAAGTTGGTAACGTTTGCGCAGGTCGGTGTCTTGAGTCAGGAAGCGCTGTAGGGGCTCAAAATGCGGCTGGCCAATCAGTTCGGGTAACAGGCGCATAAGACGCCAGGTCAGCGGGGCTTTATCGAGCAGGGACTTGGGTGGAATTTCATCACGGCCCAGGACCATGCGGTAGAGCTGCCACATAAAGCTGCCAGGCAGTTGCACGTCGATTGCTGCGGCAATGCCGCAGCCGCCCATATCATCTTCTTGCGGATCTTCAGCCAAGGCCAGCTTGAGCCATTGGGCGATGCCGTTGCTTTGTACCAACGCGATTTCATTTTCCAAAGGCGCCAGTGGATAACGGCGCATCCAGCTGACCACCAGGCTGCGCAGTTCGTCCAGGCGGTTGCCGTGAACCACCATGAATCCAGGGCTGAGGGACGTCGCGTCCGGCATAACGGCTTCCTTGGGAAAAGCAAAATCGAGGGGTGGACTTTAGCACTGTGGTGCATGGGGCGGACACAGCCTGACAGGCGTGCGCACACAGGGTGGACGCTTTTCGACCGCCCAAAACAAAACCCCTGTTTGCGTTAGCAAACAGGGGTTTCGGAATTTAATCTTGACGATGACCTACTCTCACATGGGGAAACCCCACACTACCATCGGCGATGCATCGTTTCACTGCTGAGTTCGGGATGGGATCAGGTGGTTCCAATGCTCTATGGTCGTCAAGAAATTCGGGTACTGAGTCGTGACCAGTTGGCCTCGCTTCAGCAAATTGGGTATGTGACAGCTTTCGGTGTTTTGTGAGTGTCGAACTTTCGGTTCATCTTCGTCTTCACACACCGCAATCTGGTCTCTTTCGCTTTTCAGCTCAGAGCATGCAAATTGCTTGGGTGTTATATGGTCAAGCCTCACGGGCAATTAGTATTGGTTAGCTCAACGCCTCACAGCGCTTACACACCCAACCTATCAACGTCGTAGTCTTCGACGGCCCTTCAGGGAACTCAAGGTTCCAGTGAGATCTCATCTTGAGGCTAGTTTCCCGCTTAGATGCTTTCAGCGGTTATCTATTCCGAACATAGCTACCCGGCAATGCCACTGGCGTGACAACCGGAACACCAGAGGTTCGTCCACTCCGGTCCTCTCGTACTAGGAGCAGCCCCTCTCAAATCTCAAACGTCCACGGCAGATAGGGACCGAACTGTCTCACGACGTTCTAAACCCAGCTCGCGTACCACTTTAAATGGCGAACAGCCATACCCTTGGGACCGGCTTCAGCCCCAGGATGTGATGAGCCGACATCGAGGTGCCAAACACCGCCGTCGATATGAACTCTTGGGCGGTATCAGCCTGTTATCCCCGGAGTACCTTTTATCCGTTGAGCGATGGCCCTTCCATACAGAACCACCGGATCACTAAGACCTACTTTCGTACCTGCTCGACGTGTCTGTCTCGCAGTCAAGCGCGCTTTTGCCTTTATACTCTACGACCGATTTCCGACCGGTCTGAGCGCACCTTCGTACTCCTCCGTTACTCTTTAGGAGGAGACCGCCCCAGTCAAACTACCCACCATACACTGTCCTCGATCCGGATAACGGACCTGAGTTAGAACCTCAAAGTTGCCAGGGTGGTATTTCAAGGTTGGCTCCACGCAGACTGGCGTCCACGCTTCAAAGCCTCCCACCTATCCTACACAAGCAAATTCAAAGTCCAGTGCAAAGCTATAGTAAAGGTTCACGGGGTCTTTCCGTCTAGCCGCGGATACACTGCATCTTCACAGCGATTTCAATTTCACTGAGTCTCGGGTGGAGACAGCGCCGCCATCGTTACGCCATTCGTGCAGGTCGGAACTTACCCGACAAGGAATTTCGCTACCTTAGGACCGTTATAGTTACGGCCGCCGTTTACCGGGGCTTCGATCAAGAGCTTCGCGTTAGCTAACCCCATCAATTAACCTTCCGGCACCGGGCAGGCGTCACACCCTATACGTCCACTTTCGTGTTTGCAGAGTGCTGTGTTTTTAATAAACAGTCGCAGCGGCCTGGTATCTTCGACCGGCATGAGCTTACGGAGCAAGTCCTTCACCCTCACCGGCGCACCTTCTCCCGAAGTTACGGTGCCATTTTGCCTAGTTCCTTCACCCGAGTTCTCTCAAGCGCCTTGGTATTCTCTACCCAACCACCTGTGTCGGTTTGGGGTACGGTTCCTGGTTACCTGAAGCTTAGAAGCTTTTCTTGGAAGCATGGCATCAACCACTTCGTTAACTAAAAGTTAACTCGTCATCAGCTCTCGGCCTTAAGATCCCGGATTTACCTAAGATCTCAGCCTACCACCTTAAACTTGGACAACCAACGCCAAGCTGGCCTAGCCTTCTCCGTCCCTCCATCGCAATAACCAGAAGTACAGGAATATTAACCTGTTTTCCATCGACTACGCTTTTCAGCCTCGCCTTAGGGACCGACTAACCCTGCGTCGATTAACGTTGCGCAGGAAACCTTGGTCTTTCGGCGTGGGTGTTTTTCACACCCATTGTCGTTACTCATGTCAGCATTCGCACTTCTGATACCTCCAGCAAGCTTCTCAACTCACCTTCACAGGCTTACAGAACGCTCCTCTACCGCATCACTTACGTGATACCCGTAGCTTCGGTGTATGGTTTGAGCCCCGTTACATCTTCCGCGCAGGCCGACTCGACTAGTGAGCTATTACGCTTTCTTTAAAGGGTGGCTGCTTCTAAGCCAACCTCCTAGCTGTCTAAGCCTTCCCACATCGTTTCCCACTTAACCATAACTTTGGGACCTTAGCTGACGGTCTGGGTTGTTTCCCTTTTCACGACGGACGTTAGCACCCGCCGTGTGTCTCCCATGCTCGGCACTTGTAGGTATTCGGAGTTTGCATCGGTTTGGTAAGTCGGGATGACCCCCTAGCCGAAACAGTGCTCTACCCCCTACAGTGATACATGAGGCGCTACCTAAATAGCTTTCGAGGAGAACCAGCTATCTCCGAGCTTGATTAGCCTTTCACTCCGATCCACAGGTCATCCGCTAACTTTTCAACGGTAGTCGGTTCGGTCCTCCAGTTAGTGTTACCCAACCTTCAACCTGCCCATGGATAGATCGCCCGGTTTCGGGTCTATTCCCAGCGACTAGACGCCCTATTAAGACTCGCTTTCGCTACGCCTCCCCTATTCGGTTAAGCTCGCCACTGAAAATAAGTCGCTGACCCATTATACAAAAGGTACGCAGTCACCCAACAAAGTGGGCTCCCACTGCTTGTACGCATACGGTTTCAGGATCTATTTCACTCCCCTCTCCGGGGTTCTTTTCGCCTTTCCCTCACGGTACTAGTTCACTATCGGTCAGTCAGTAGTATTTAGCCTTGGAGGATGGTCCCCCCATATTCAGACAAAGTTTCTCGTGCTCCGTCCTACTCGATTTCATGACTAAGAGATTTTCGCGTACAGGGCTATCACCCACTATGGCCGCACTTTCCAGAGCGTTCCGCTAATCTCAAAGCCACTTAAGGGCTAGTCCCCGTTCGCTCGCCACTACTAAGGGAATCTCGGTTGATTTCTTTTCCTCAGGGTACTTAGATGTTTCAGTTCCCCTGGTTCGCTTCTTGCACCTATGTATTCAGTACAAGATAACCATCTTATGATGGCTGGGTTCCCCCATTCAGACATCTCCGGATCAAAGTCTGTTTGCCGACTCCCCGAAGCTTTTCGCAGGCTACCACGTCTTTCATCGCCTCTGACTGCCAAGGCATCCACCGTATGCGCTTCTTCACTTGACCATATAACCCCAAGCAATCTGGTTATACTGTGAAGACAACATTCGCCGAAAATTCGAATTTCTCAGTTAAGAGAACTCACAAATTTTACCTTAGCCTGATCCGTTACCAGTGAAAGTAACGTTCAGTCTATCTTTCTATCACATACCCAAATTTTTAAAGAACGAACTAGTCAAAGACTAGAAATCAACATTCACCATCACAACGATGGAATGCTCATTTCTAAGCTTTATACAAACAGAAGCAGTAGTGGTGGAGCCAAACGGGATCGAACCGTTGACCTCCTGCGTGCAAGGCAGGCGCTCTCCCAGCTGAGCTATGGCCCCGTATTTCTACAGGCGTTTCCCACACAAAATTGGTGGGTCTGGGCAGATTCGAACTGCCGACCTCACCCTTATCAGGGGTGCGCTCTAACCAACTGAGCTACAGACCCAATTTCGGGCTGCTTCTTTCGTCTTCTTCAATGAATCAAGCAATTCGTGTGGGAACTTATGGAGCAGCTGATGTCGTCGATTAAGGAGGTGATCCAGCCGCAGGTTCCCCTACGGCTACCTTGTTACGACTTCACCCCAGTCATGAATCACACCGTGGTAACCGTCCTCCCGAAGGTTAGACTAGCTACTTCTGGTGCAACCCACTCCCATGGTGTGACGGGCGGTGTGTACAAGGCCCGGGAACGTATTCACCGCGACATTCTGATTCGCGATTACTAGCGATTCCGACTTCACGCAGTCGAGTTGCAGACTGCGATCCGGACTACGATCGGTTTTGTGGGATTAGCTCCACCTCGCGGCTTGGCAACCCTCTGTACCGACCATTGTAGCACGTGTGTAG
>NZ_CP125376.1:0-2645000 GCF_034008255.1 Pseudomonas sp. P9_2 | reverse complement strand
CCATACTCATCAGCCGCAATGCTCTGCCAGGTGGTTTTCGGCTGCTCGCTGACAAGGCTGATCCGCACGATGGATTTGACACTTTTGAAGCCATACTTCCACGGCACCACCAAGCGCAACGGCGCACCATTCTGATTAGGCAGCTCGCGTCCATACATACCTACGGCGAGGATCGCCAGCGGGTTCATCGCTTCGTCCAGACGCAGCCCTTCTACATAAGGCCAGTCGATCAAGCCGAAACTGGAGCGCTGCCCAGGCATGCTCTTCGGGTCCTGGAGGGTTTCAAAACGGATGTACTTCGCTTTGGAGGTAGGTTCAACCTGCTTGAGCAAGGCCGAGATCGGGAAACCGATCCACGGAATCACCATCGACCAGGCTTCAACGCAGCGCAATCGATAGATCCGTTCTTCCAGCTCATAGGGTTTCATGAAGTCTTCCAAGGCATAACGCCCAGGCTTGGCCACCTCACCATCGATCACAACACTCCACGGCTCGGTCTTGAGCGAACCTGCATTCGCCGCCGGGTCGCCCTTGTCGGTACCGAACTCATAAAAGTTGTTGTAGTGGGTTGCATCCTTGAACGGCGTGATCGCCTCGTCCTTGACCGTCACCGCCTGCCATTTCGTACCAGGAAGCTTCTCGGCAAACCAGTTGGGCGCCCTGCCCGCTTCGACATCGGCATAACGCGCCGCATCGCCCGCACGGGCCCAACGCGGCAAGCTACTGGCGGCAATACCGGCCAGCGCACCACCGAGCAAACTGCGACGAGAGAAATAGAGGGATTCAGGCGTGACATCCGATTCATGGCAATCGGACGCTTTGGGTAGTTTGATTAACATGGCAACTCCGCAGCATTGGAGAACTGATGCACCAATAGACTGCGGAGTATGGGGGAAATTACATTAAGGCAATGTTTTGTCCCGGCGCAGATGCAGCAAATACTGAATCGGACCAGAAGCGGCATAAACCAGGAACGCCAGCAGCAGAATCCGCGGCGGATCACTGAACACCACAGCAAACACAAGCACCACCACAAGGATCGCCACGAAAGGCACGCGCCCTTTGAGGTCCAGCTCCTTGAAGCTGTTGTACTTGATATTGCTGACCATCAGCATCCCGGCCGCCGCAACCATCAACGCTACCAGGAACGACATCTTCGACCCCTGGATACCGTAATCACTGAACGCCCAGACGATACCCGCCACGACGCCGGCGGCTGCCGGGCTGGCAAGCCCGATGAAGTAACGCTTGTCGGCAGTGCCCACCTGCGTATTGAAACGTGCCAGCCGCAACGCGGCACCGGCGACATAGATGAAGGCAACCATCCAGCCGACCTTGCCCATGTCACCCAATGCCCAGGCAAAAGCCAGCAGCGCAGGGGCGACACCAAAGGCAACCATGTCCGACAGCGAGTCGTACTCGGCACCGAAGGCACTTTGGGTGTTGGTCATACGCGCCACGCGACCATCCAGGCCGTCGAGCACCATGGCCACGAAAATTGCAATGGCGGCAAAACCGAAGTATTTGCTGGCACTCGCGGCATCACCGGCCGCCAGCGCACTCTGGGCGCTCATGGAATTGATGATGGAATAGAAGCCGGCAAACAGGTTTGCCGTGGTAAACAGGTTGGGCAGCAGATAGATGCCACGATGCCGGACCTTGCGGCCTTCGGCGTCATGCCCTTCTTCGACATGTTCATCGATCGGCAGCATGCTTTCGGCGTCGGAAGCCTGATTTGGCTCTTCGGGACGTTCGCTCATGGACTTTACCTTGCAACGGTGTGAAAAAATTCGACAGATACTTGCGGCGAGTGTTCGCCTGCAAACGATGCAGCTTTATACCAGAACCGACCCCTCAAACGAAAAAACGCGGCCTAAGCCGCGTTTTCCCTTGATGCGTACGACTTAGTTCTTGGCTTTGTCAACGATCTTGTTGGCACCGATCCACGGCATCATGGAGCGCAGTTGCTCGCCGATGACTTCGATACCGTGAGCGGCGTTGTTACGGCGCTTGGCGGTCATCGAAGGGTAGCCGGTAGCGCCTTCGCTGATGAACATTTTGGCGTATTCGCCGTCCTGAATACGTTTCAGGGCGTTGCGCATGGCCTGGCGGGACTCGGCGTTGATCACTTCCGGACCGGTCACGTACTCGCCGTACTCGGCGTTGTTGGAGATCGAGTAGTTCATGTTGGCGATACCGCCTTCGTACATGAGGTCAACGATCAGCTTCAGTTCGTGCAGGCATTCGAAGTAGGCCATTTCCGGCGCATAGCCAGCTTCAACCAAGGTTTCGAAACCGGCCTTGACCAGCTCAACGGTACCACCGCACAGAACGGCTTGCTCGCCGAACAGGTCGGTTTCAGTCTCGTCCTTGAACGTGGTTTCGATGATGCCGGTACGACCGCCACCGACGCCAGCAGCGTAGGACAGTGCAACGTTCTTGGCGTTGCCCGACGCGTCCTGGTAGATCGCGATCAGGTCAGGGATACCACCGCCTTTGACGAACTCGGAACGCACGGTGTGGCCCGGCGCTTTCGGCGCGATCATGATCACGTCGAGGTCAGCGCGCGGCACAACCTGGTTGTAGTGAATCGCGAAACCGTGGGAGAAGGCCAGGGTAGCGCCCTTCTTGATGTTCGGCTCGATTTCGTTCTTGTACAGCGAGGACTGGAACTCGTCCGGGGTCAGGATCATGACCAGGTCGGCAGCCGCTACGGCGGAAGCAACGTCGGTCACTTTCAGGCCGTGGGCTTCAGCCTTGGCAACAGTAGCCGAACCTTTGCGCAGGCCAACGGTGACGTCCACGCCGGAATCTTTCAGGTTGCACGCTTGTGCGTGGCCCTGGGAACCGTAGCCGATGATGGCGACTTTCTTGCCCTGGATGATCGACAGGTCACAATCTTTATCGTAATAAACTTTCATGAGGTTCCTCTATATATCCAGGCCGTAAGGCCATTCGCTAATTTGGGTTAGATGCTGAGTACTTTGTCGCCACGGGCAATCCCGGTGACACCACTGCGTACGGTTTCCAGAATCGAGGCCGTCCCGATCGACTGGATGAAGCTGTCCAGCTTGTCGCTTGTACCGGTCAGTTGAACGGTATAAACGCTGGCGCTCACATCGACGATCTGCCCGCGATAAATATCGGTAGTGCGCTTGATCTCGGCACGCTGGGCACCCGTGGCCTTGACCTTGACCAGCATCAGTTCGCGCTCGATGTGGGCGCTTTCCGACAGGTCGACCAGCTTGACCACTTCGATCAGCTTGTTGAGGTTCTTGGTGATCTGCTCGATCACCTCATCGTGACCAACAGTGGTCAACGTCAGGCGCGACAGGGTCGGGTCTTCGGTCGGCGCCACGGTCAGGCTTTCGATGTTGTAGTTGCGTTGCGAAAACAGGCCGACAACACGGGACAAGGCGCCGGGCTCGTTCTCCAGAAGCAGGGAGATAATATGCCGCATGATTAAGTACGCTCCGTCTTGTTCAGCCACATGTCGCGCATGGAGCCGTCTTTGATTTGCATCGGATAGACGTGCTCGCTGGTATCGACCTGAATATCGATGAACACCAGGCGGTCTTTCATGGCGAACGCTTCTTCCATCTTCGGCTTCAGATCTTTCAAATCAGTGATGCGAATGCCGACGTGGCCATAGGCTTCAACCAACTTGATGAAATCCGGCAACGATTCCATGTAGGAATGGGAGTGACGGCTACCGTAGCTCATGTCCTGCCATTGACGAACCATGCCGAGCACGCCGTTGTTCAAGCAGACGATCTTCACTGGAAGACCGTATTGCAGGCACGTCGACAGCTCCTGGATGTTCATCTGGATGCTGCCTTCGCCGGTGACGCAGGCAACGTCGGCATCCGGGAAGCTCAGTTTCACACCCATGGCCGCAGGGAAACCAAAGCCCATCGTGCCCAGGCCACCGGAGTTGATCCAGCGGTTAGGCTTGTCGAACTTGTAGTACTGCGCCGCGAACATCTGGTGCTGGCCCACGTCGGAGGTTACAAAGGCGTCGCCCTTGGTCACTTCGCACAGGGTTTCGATCACGGTTTGTGGCTTGATGATGCTGCCGTCGCCCTTGTCATAAGGGAACAGGCCGCGATCACCACGCCATTCGTCAATCTGCTTCCACCAGCTGGCAACGGATTCCTTGTTCGGCGCCTCGCCGATGTCCTTGAGCGCTGCGACCATTTCGGTCAACACACTCTCCACCGGCCCCACGATCGGCACATCGGCCTTGATGGTCTTGGAGATGGACGCCGGGTCGATGTCGATATGGATGATCTTGGCATTCGGGCAAAATTTGCTCGCACCATTGATCACACGGTCATCGAACCGCGCGCCCACGGCCAGGATCACGTCAGCGTGGTGCATGGTCAGGTTGGCGGTGTAGCTGCCGTGCATACCGAGCATACCGACGAACTGGCGGTCCGTACCGGGGAATGCGCCGAGGCCCATCAGGGTGTTGGTCACCGGCAGGTTGAGCAGCTTGGCCAGTTCGGTCAGCGGAGCGGAACCGCCGCCCAGAATCACGCCACCGCCGGAGTACAACACGGGGCGCTTGGCCGCCAGGAGCATTTCTGCCGCCTTGCGGATTTGCCCCGAGTGCCCGCGGACGGCCGGGCTGTAGGAACGCAGCTTGGCTTTCTTGGGGAAGATGTATTCGAATTTTTCGGCCGGGTTGGTCATGTCTTTCGGGATATCGACCACCACAGGGCCCGGGCGACCGGACTGTGCGAGGTAGAACGCCTTTTTCATGACCTCCGGGATTTCCGACGCGTGCTTGATCATGAAGCTGTGTTTCACGATCGGGCGGGAAATACCGATCATGTCGGTTTCCTGGAATGCGTCGGTGCCGACCATGGTGCTGGGCACCTGGCCAGAAATGATCACCATCGGGATGGAGTCCATATACGCAGTCGCAATACCGGTAATGGCATTGGTTGCGCCTGGGCCGGACGTTACCAGTACCACGCCGGCTTTACCGGTGGCACGGGCGTAACCGTCAGCCATATGGGTCGCGGCCTGTTCGTGGCGAACCAGGATGTGGGTAACAGCCGGTTCCTTGAACAGTGCGTCGTAGACATGCAGCAGAGCACCACCTGGGTACCCGTAGATATAGTCGACGCCTTCGTCACGCAAAAAGCGGACGAGCATCTCACCGCCAGATAAAAGCTCCACGTTGTTCACCTCTAAAACGCCAGAATACCGTCCGTTAAAAACCGACGGGTCTTAATAGGTTTACTTCTCAACAGAGCATGAGCGACGGTGGTCGCCGACTACGTCAGCACTGACTGAGCAAGTATTGGGATCGTCCCAAGTGTTGCGGGCTTTTCCCACCCAGCGCGAGGTAACGCGTTGCGGGTGTTACAGGTCGGCGCGGGTGTGCGCCTCATGATCTGCTGAGCGGGCCTGCTTCTGGCAGTCCCGATACAGCGGACTTTGGATTCTTCTGTTTCAGGCCCTTCAAGTCAAGCAATAATTGCGCTTTTTTCCAACTAAGCGCATGAGAACGTAGAAGAAAGGGCTTTGAGGAGGGATAAAACTCGCCTGAATGTCGTCAAGCGGTAGAAATGTGCGCAAGACTGCCGAAAAACCCGGCAGTCAGGCAATTAACGAGCGTCGACGATCAATTGATCGAACTTTTTCAGCGCGTTACGCAAGCCGAGGCTCTGTAACGGTCGGTCGGCATAGACCATCTCGGCCATTTCCAGGATCCCCGATGCATTCGGCAAGGGCAGGTCCTGTTCAAGGATCTGCTTCATGCGTACCAGGAAGATCCATTGCAGCCACTGGTGGAAGTCCAGGGTATCGACTGAAAAGGGTTCGACACTGCTGAGCGCTTCAGCACCGGGGGACTCTTCATCCCACCAGCCCTGCACGCGCAGTTCTCGCTCGATCAGCAATAGCTGTTCGGCAATCGCTGGGAAACGTGCATCCATCAGAGGCTGACCTTGGCTTTCTGTCGCGCCTGGGCGGCACCCGCTGCATCGCCCTGGGCGGCACGCGCATCACCGATCAAGGCCCAAAGGCTGGCTTGCAGGTCTGGACGGCCATTGGCCAGGCTCAGGCCACGGCGAGCGAATTGCTCGGCCTGGGGCGCATCGCCCTGGGCCATGCGCACCTGGGCCAGGCGATACAGCACTTGTGGCTCACGCGGCGCCACGCGCTGGGCACGTTCAAGGCTCGACGAGGCGCCATTCAAATCGCCACCCGCCTGCTGCTGCTGAGCGGTGGTGAGCAGCGCCAGCACCGGGCCATCGAGTTGTTCGTCAGCCGACAACCCGCCCGCATTGGACGATGACGGAATACCGCTCGGCGTCGAAGGCATGTTGTAGGTGCCCTGGTTGACCGGCGCGGTTTGAATCGGCGTGGCGTTAACCGGCCCGGAAGTGCTCGGGCCTGGGGTCCATGGCTCGGCACTGATAGGCGCCGAGGTTGCAGCACCACTGCCGGGCACCATCACCACGACGCCGGAGTCCTGGGGAATTGCCTGGGTTGCAGCTTGGGCAGGCCGCTTGACCACGGTCTGGCGGAAGCCGCCATTGGCCGAAATGCGGTCGTTATTGGAGACGGACGTGCTTGAGTCCACCACAGGGATGGAGCCGCGCTGCACGCTGGAGCAACCGCCGAGCAAAGCCAGAGCCGTAATTGCTGGAATCCACAACTTGTTCACTTGAAACCCTCTTTGCTTAATTCATCCAGCCCTTGACCCAATCCATCACCGAATCCGCGTCAGCAGGGGCACTGCCACCGCACGCAGGGCCGGGTGGTGGTTCGCTGCCGCGAATATACGGCATCTGCACCGCCCCCGGACAGTTGGCATCAGAGCCCTGGCCGGTGTGCGGATCAATCCAGGCCTGCACGATATTGTCCGGCTGGGGCATGTTGAGCGGCAACGGGTCAGCCTTGCGCATGAAACTGGTCCATACCTGCAGTGCGCCGGTCGCACCGGTAAACGGCGTCTTGCCGTTATCGTCACGCCCCAGCCACACCACGGCCAATACATCCTGGCCGAAACCCGCAAACCAGCTGTCACGCGAGTCGTTACTGGTACCGGTCTTGCCCGCCAGCGTCAGGTTCGACGGCAGCACGCTGTACACCGAGCGCCCTGTACCCTCACGCATCACACGCTGCATGGCGTTCTGGATCAGGTAGATAGAGCCCGCGTCAAAACGCTGCTGGATCTGGAACGGGTAGCGCTTGAGCGGTTCGCCTTCGGCGGTCAGCACACTGCGGATCCCGCGCATCGGTGTATTGAAGCCACCGTTGGCGAGGGTCTGGTACATGGTCGCCACTTCCATCGGGGTCATGGCCGCAGCGCCCAGAAGCATGGACGGGAATGCAGGGAACTCACGCTCCACCCCCAGTCGCGCAATGGTTTTCAGGACATTTGGCACACCGACCTCAAGCCCCAGGCGCGAGGTGGAAATATTGTAGGAATGCGCCAGCCCCTGATACAGGAACACCGTGCCGTGGGAACGGCGATCGAAGTTCTTCGGCGTCCATACCTGGCCATTCGCGCCTTTGACCGACAACGGGTCATCCGACAGCCAACTGGTCAGCGTGTACTTGCTGGGTTTTTCCAACGCACTCAAGTAGACCGCAGGCTTGACCAGCGAGCCAATCGGCCGCACGGCGTCCAGTGCGCGGTTGAAGCCGGCGAAACTGGCCTGGCGGCTGCCGATCATGGCCTGGACTTCACCGGTTTCCGGGTTGGTCACGACCATGGCGGCTTCGACTTCATCCGAGCCTTTACGGCCGGTCAGGCGTTTGAAGGTGTCGTTGACGGACGCCTCGGCCTTCATCTGCAGGATCGGGTCGAAGCTGGTGAAAATCCGCAAGCCCTCTTCGGTCAAGTCTTCGTCGCGGTAGTCTTCACGTAACTGGCGCTTGACCAGATCGATAAAGCCGGGGAACGAGCTATCAGCCAACTTGCCGCGAGTGGTCACACCCAACGGCATTTTCTTCGCGGCGGCCACCTGCTCAGCCGTGGCGACACCCTGCTGCTCCAATACATCGAGTACCAGGTTGCGACGTTCGAGCGCACGCTCCGGGTTGCGACGCGGATTGTAATAGGACGGCCCCTTGACCATGCCCACCAGCAGCGCGACCTGATGCAACTTCAACTCGGATAACGGTTGCCCAAAGAAGAACTGGCTGGCCAAACCGAAACCGTGCACCGCGCGCTGGCCATCCTGACCGACGAAGACCTCGTTGAGGTACGCCTCAAGGATTTCCTGCTTGCTGTAATGCAGCTCCAGCAACATCGCCATCATGGCTTCGGTGAGTTTACGGGTGAGACTGCGCTCGTTGGTCAGGTAGAAGTTCTTGACCAATTGTTGCGTGAGCGTACTGCCGCCCTGGGTCATCTTGCCACCGGAGGTGTTGACCCAGACAGCGCGGGCAATCGACTTCGGCGAAACGCCCCAATGGCTGTAGAAATCGCGGTCTTCGACCGCCACAAGGGTTTCCAGCAAATAAGGCGGTACCTGATCAAGCTTGATCAGGATGCGATCTTCAAGGTTTTTCGGATAAATACCGCCAATCATCAACGGTTCCAGGCGCACTACCGGCAGCTTGGAGCCATTGAGCGAGGACAATTCAGCCACATAGTCGCCGGAGAAACGCACGCGTACCGGCTGGGCTTTTTCCAGGCCTTCGTAGAACTGGAACCCACGGGTATTCAGGTCGACGGTGTTGCCGCTGACGGCTGCGGCGCCGGGGCCATTGCTCACAGGTTCGCGGCGATAGCCCAGTGCGTCGAGCTCGGTAAGGAAGTCTTCCTTGCTCAGCTTCTGGCCGGAGAACAGTTCCAGCGGGCGTGCATACACCTTGGCCGGAATCGTCCAGCGCTTGCCGGAGAATTTTTCCTGCACCACGGCATCGAGGTACACCGCAAAGCCGGCGACCACCACAAGGCCAACCAGGCCCAGCTTGAGCGCCCAGCCCAACCAGGGGCGCAAGCTGCGGGAAGGAGGTTTTTTACGGGAACGGGGAGATCGGGTTCGAGTCATGGCGGCGGATTATACGCACTTTATTGATGATCAACATGAGCCGGACAGCGGTTTGCACGACTGGCATCAGCAGCCATAATGGCCACCATGATTTCTCCCAGACTTTGAAGGATCGCCCGTGAGCCAGTCCCTGATCGCAGCCCTGCAAAACCCGGCTTTATACCCTCATCCGGTTGAAGCATTTCAAGTCATCGAGACCCATATTTCCTGGGTGGTTCTGACAGGTCCCTATGCTTACAAATTGAAGAAACCGATGAACTTCGGATTTCTGGATTTCACCGACCTGGAAAAACGTGGCCACTTCTGCAATGAGGAGCTGCGTCTCAACCAGCGCTTGACCAAAGATTTGTATCTTGAAGTGTTGCCGATTACCGGCACTGCCGACGCGCCGCAGTTGGGCGGCGACGGCCCGGTCATCGAGTACGCACTGAAAATGCGCCAATTCCCGCAAAGCCAGATGCTCAGCACCCTGCAAGCCAACAGCGAACTGACCAACGCCCACATCGACGAGATGGCCAGGCAGATTGCGCACTTTCACCTCACTGCCCCCAAGGTCCCGCAAGAGCACCCGGCCGGCACGCCGGATGAAGTCATGGCGCCGGTACGCCAGAACTTCGACCAGATTCGCCCGTTCCTCAGCGACAAAGCCGACCTGACTCAACTTGAGGCCCTGCAAGCCTGGGCCGAAAGCAGCTTCGAGCGCCTCAAGCCACTGCTTGAACAACGCAAGCTCGATGGTTTCACTCGCGAATGCCACGGTGACATCCACCTGGGCAACGCCACCCTGATTGACGGCCACGTCGTGATCTTCGACTGCATCGAGTTCAACGAGCCTTTCCGCTTTACCGATGTTTACGCCGATACCGCCTTCCTCGCCATGGACCTTGAAGACCGTGGGCTCAAGTCTCTGGCGCGCCGCTTCATCAGCCAGTACCTGGAACTGACCGGCGACTATCAAGGCCTGGAAGTGCTGAATTTCTATAAAGCCTACCGTGCGCTGGTACGTGCAAAGGTTGCGCTGTTCAGTATGCCGAGCGAGGCAAGCCCGGTGCAGCGCGCCACTACCCTGCGCCAGTACCGCAACTACGCCAACCTGGCGGAAAGCTACAGCACCATTCCGTCGCGCTTTCTGGCAATCACCCATGGTGTTTCAGCGGTGGGCAAGAGCCATGTAGCCATGCGCCTGGTCGAGGCCCTGGGCGCCGTACGCCTGCGTTCGGATGTGGAGCGCAAGCGTCTGTTTGGCGAGCAGCAGGTCGAAAACGCGCCACAGGCCGGCATCTACAATCAGGACGCCAGCATTGCCACCTATACACGCTTGAACGAAATTGCCGAGACCGTACTGCGCGCCGGTTACCCGGTGGTGCTGGATGCGACCTTCTTGAAACGCGCTCAACGTGATGCGGCAGCCCAGATCGCCGAAGCCACCGGCGCGCCATTCCTGATCCTCGATTGCAACGCACCTCAAGCGGTTATCAGCAGTTGGCTGGCACAACGTCAGGCGGATCAAAACGATCCGTCCGACGCAACGCTGAGCGTTATCCAAGAGCAGCAAGCCAGTCGTGAGCCGTTGACGGCGCAAGAGCTGTTGCTGAGCAAGCGCGTGGAAACCAATGAAAGCGGAACGCTGGATGCGTTGGTCGCGCATATTCGCCAGCGCCTCCCGGGCTTGTAAGCAATATTTCCTGGTCGCGTCGCCCACATGGCGCACGACCCGGCAATATAGCCACTATAATGACATCACCACCTAACAGGAGTCGCTATCGTGAGTCAGCCCAAGCTTCTTGATACCCCGCTCTATGCGCTCCTGCACAAGGATGACATCCGCGGATTCAACCAGCAGCGCCCTCAAGACGGCACCATCGACATGCGCGGTGGCGACTTCCGAGGGCTGGACCTGCGAGATCTGAACGCCGCAGGTGTTGACTTCACCGACGCCTATTTTCGCTCTGCCGACTTGCGCGGCCTGGATTTACGCGACTGCTCGCTGGAAGGCGCCAGCCTGGCCCACGCGCAGATTTCCGGCACTTACTTCCCACCCGAGCTCACGGCTGACGAGATCCTGATGTCAGTCAACTTCGGCACTCGCCTACGCTACCGCACCAAGTAATCCACCTTCTGAACCCCGGCGTCGCCTCAAGCGTGCCGGGCGTTTCACGCCTGCCCGTCAGCTAAAGCATCGCCACATTCTTATAAGCTTTTCAGCCGTTCCTGCCCAAAGAACTGCGTTTTTCCTACTGAGCGCTACACTCATTTTCAGGCTGCCTGGTCACGATACCCACCGCACCATTCGGCCGTCGCAAGGAGGCTTGATGAACGATGAGCTGCAACACCTGAAAAACCTCGGCAAGACATCAGCGCAGTGGCTGCATGCGGTGGGTATCCACAGCGCGTCTGACTTGCGCCGCCTGGGCGCGGTCGATGCTTACCGAGCCGTACGGACTCGCGGCTTCCGAGCTTCGAAAGTTCTGCTGTACGCCATTGAAGGCGCATTGATGGATGTGCACTGGAACGACCTCCCCTCTGAACGCAAGGAGGCGCTGAACCGCCAGTTGGATGCCCTGTCAGCGCGGCAGAAAAACTAGATCGGCCCTCAAGCCCAATGTTTACAAGTATTACAAACGAGCGTTTGAGAAAAACTGGATGAGCAGATAAAACAATAGTTGACTCTCAAATGAGAATCGTTATGATTATCACAACTGGTCGCGAGATCAGCCGATAACTGAAAGACCATTGGTTCGGACTCTCAGATTATCTCCTCATCAGGCTAATCACGGTTATTTGACCCGGCTCTTGCCGGGTCTTTTTTTGCCTGCAAATTACTGATTTCAGCGCGCAATGATCAGCGGATGCCCCCGCTCCGGATGCGGTTGTACCAGCACATCCAGACCAAATACAGCCTTGAGTGGCTCAGGTTGCAGGACTGTTGCGGGCCTATCCAGAGCATGAGGGCGTCCGCCTTCCAGCAGCAGGATCCGGTCGCAGTAACGCGCCGCCAGGTTCAAGTCATGCAGGATAACCAGCACCGCAGCCCCCTTGTCGGCAAAGCTGCGAATCGCCTGCAAGGTGGTGTGCTGGTGCAGGGGATCGAGCATCGACGTTGGCTCGTCCAACAACAACGTTTGCCCCGCCTCACCTGGCCATAACTGCGCCAACACCCGCGCCAGGTGCACCCTTTGTCGCTCGCCGCCCGACAAGGCCAGGTAACTGCGGCCACTCAGGTGGCCCACATCGGCCGCGTGCAGCGCCGCGCGGATAATTTGATCGTCGCGCACTCGCCCGGTCTGATGAGGCAAGCGTCCCATGCCCACCACCTCTTCGACACGAAAGGCGAAGTCCAGGGTGGAAGTCTGTGGCAACACCGCCAGACGCTGGGCACGTTGCACCCCTCCCAGACTCTTCAATTCTTGCTGGTCCAACCAGATCTTGCCCTCGTCAGGCGACAACTCCCCGCACAGCGCTCCGAGCAAGGTACTTTTGCCCGCACCATTGGGCCCCAGCACACCCAACACTTCGCCCGGCAGCAGGTCCAAGGTGACATCGGACAACACGGTTTTACCACCGCGCCGAATCTGCAACGCTTCTACCCGCAGCATCAGGCGCGCCCTCGTAACAATAAATAGAGGAAAAATGGCGCACCGATAAATGCAGTGACAATACCGATCGGCAGTTCCGCCGGCGCCAACGCCAAGCGCGCCACCAGGTCGGCAAACAACAGCAGGCTCGCCCCCGCCAGCACTGACGCCGGTAACAACACCCGATGATCCGGCCCCGCCAGCAGCCGCACCAGATGTGGCACCACCAAACCGACAAAACCAATCATGCCCGCAGCCGCCACGGCTGCGCCAACGCCTAGGGCCGTGCAGAACACTAACTCGCGCTTGAGCCGTTCAACATCAATGCCCAGATGATTGGCCTCCGACTCACCCAGCAGCAATGCGTTCAGCGCTTTCGCCCGGCGCGGCAACCACAGCGCCACGCCAGCGCTTACCAACAGCAACGGCCACAACCGCGAATAGCTCGCGCCGTTGAGGCTGCCCAGGTTCCAGAACGTCAGGGTGCGCAAGGTGGCATCGTCGGCCAGATAGGTAAACAGCCCCACCGTTGAGCTGGCCAGTGCCGTCAGCGCGATACCTGCAAGCAGCATCGTCGCGACATTGGTCTGGCCATTGCGACGCCCCAACCGGTAGACCAGTGCGGTAACGCCCAGCCCCCCCAGAAATGCGCACAGCGACAACAAATAGGGACCGAACGCATCCGGCAGCCCACCGAAGAACGAACCGCCGACAATCGCCACCGCTGCCCCCAACGCCGCACCGCTGGACACACCCACCAACCCAGGATCGGCCAGCGGGTTGCGAAACAACCCCTGCATCGCCACGCCCGACAACGCAAGGACACCGCCGACGGCCAGCCCCAAGAGGGTCCGCGGCAGGCGAATCTGCCCCAGGATCAATTCAGCCTGCTCCAACCCCGCCGCCTCAATCGGCACACCCAGTAGCCTTAACGCGGCTCTGAGCGTATCAATCAACGGCAAGCTGACCGGTCCGAGGGCCAATGAAAGCCAGATCGCCAACACACACAGCAGCGACAGGCCAATAAACAGTGTCTTGGGCTTAAGCAGCGTGGTCATGGGGCCGATTTAGTCTGGGACGGATAAAAACCAGCGGACAGTTTCACCAGGTTTTCTGGCAATCGCGGCCCCAGGCCACCCACCAGCAAGGTCGGATCCAGCTCAAACACTCGCCCACGCTTGGCTGCCGGTGTCGACGCGAGAATCGGGTTTTCCTTGAACAAGGCTGCGCGCGCCGCATCACCGGTCAGCGCGCGATCGGCAAACACCAGCACATCAGGACTCAACCCCGCCAAAGACTCGACTGAAAAGGGCTTATAGCCCGAGTGCGTGGCCAGGTTACGACCGCCGGCCTGCTGCAATATCCAATCGGCGGCCGTGTCCTTACCCGCGATCAGCGGCTTGCCACCGGCATGGCCCAGCAACAACAGCACGCCCGGAGCCTTTTGCGCCGCCTGGGCCTTGGTCACCCAGCTTTTTTGCTGCTCCAGCGCCTGCCCGTATTTGGCAAACAGTGCGTCTGCCCGGGTCTCACTGCCCAGCAGTTTTCCCAAGTGTTCAAGGTTGCCCTTCAATGTCGGCAGATCCGGCTGGGCCGAAAACATCTCGACCTGCACGCCGGCATTGCGAATCTGCGCCAGTACCGGCGGCGGCCCCATTTCCTCGGTGCCCACGAGGATTTGCGGGCGCAGGCTGAGAATGCCTTCAGCCGACAGCTGCCGCTGGTAGCCAATGCTCGGCAACGCCTTGAGCGACTGTGGATGCTGGCTGGTGGTATCGACTCCGACCAATTTCGATTCGCCGCCCAAAGCCGTCACCCATTCCGATAGCGCCCCTCCTGCACTGACCCAGCGTTGTGGCAGTTCAGAGGCGTGTGCCCCGTGGTTGACCAGCAATGAGGCAACAAGCGCAATAGCGCTGGTACTCAGGCGCATAACAGGGTTTCCTTCCTAGAGCAGGGCCATTCGGGCACTCATCAATGTGACAGAAAATTGCTGCCGGACATCGTATTGAGCACCCAGTCAGCTGACGGGCGAAGCGGGCATTTGATAATTGTTTGCATTTGAACGTCAAGGCACTTAAGGATTGAAATGAAGTTTCTCTGCCCCTCAAGCGACCTCGCACCCAACAGCAGCCGCGGTTTTGATATCGATGGCCACAAACTGCTGGCCGTGCGCCGGGACGGCATTGCCTACTTCTATCGCAACCAATGCCCCCATCGCGGCATCCCGCTGGAATGGCAGCCCGACCGCTTCCTCGACGCCAGCGCCAGCCTGATCCAATGCGCCACCCATGGCGCCCTGTTCCTGATCGAGAGCGGCGAGTGCATCGCCGGCCCGTGCGCAGGCCAGAGTCTCACCGCCCTGCCCGGCCATGAGGATGAACAAGGCTTGTGGGTAGAACTCTAGTCGCCCAACAACACCTTCAGCCGACGCTCGACATACATCTCTTGCGGCGTAACCCGCACGCCGTACGCCAGCACCTCGACACCCGCGGCCTTGGCCTCGCGTAACGCCGCAGCGTAACCGGCGTCAATTTCCACCGCTGGGCGAACCGCATCGATGCCCGACAAATTCACGCAATACAACTGCACCGCCCGCACGCCTTCACGCGCCAGGTGAGCCAGTTCGCGCAAGTGCTTGGCGCCGCGCTGCGTCACTGCGTCAGGAAAAGCCGCCACCGAGGTTGCGTCAAAACCCAGGGTGACGCTTTTGACCTCCACGAAGGCGGCGCCCTGAGGGTAATCCAGGCGAAAGTCAATGCGGCTCTTCTCCTGACCGTAAGGCACTTCACGCTTTAGCGCCGTAAAGCCATTGAGTTCAGTGATCACGCCAGCCAGCAGCGCTTCTTCAACCAGCTGATTGGCCCGCGCAGTGTTGACGCACGCCAGCCGGCCCTGGGGCGTTTCGGCAATTTCCCAGGTACCTGGCAACTTGCGCTTGGGGTCCGAGGACCGGCTGAACCAGACCTGGCCACCTTCGACCATGCAATTGAGCATCGAGCCGGTGTTCGGGCAATGAATGGTGAGCAACTCGCCGGTAACGGTTTCGATATCGGTGAGAAAGCGCTTGTAGCGGCGGATCAGCCGCCCTTCTTCAAGAGGAGGATAAAAGCGCATCAGCCTTGCCAGCTCCGCAGGCCACGAGCGATGCGCTCCACCGCTTCTTGCAGCCGGTCAATATTTTGCGTGTAGGCAAAACGCACATGGTGGCCCGCTTGATAACGACCGAAATCCAGCCCGGGTGTAAAAGCCACGTGCTCGGTCTCCAGAAAGTGACGGCAGAACGCGAAGGCATCGCCGCCGAACGCGCTGATATCGGCATACAAATAGAACGCCCCTTCCGGCTCCACGGCGATACCGAATCCAAGCTCACGCAGGGCCGGCAGCAGAAAGTCACGACGCCGGCCGAATTCGGCGCGACGCTCTTCAAGAATGCTCAGGGTCTGCGGGGTAAAACAGGCCAAGGCAGCGTACTGGGCCATGCTCGGCGCACTGATGTAGAGGTTCTGCGCCAGTTTCTCCAATTCGCTGATCGCAGCAGGAGGCGCTATCAGCCAACCGAGGCGCCAGCCGGTCATGCCGAAATACTTCGAAAAACTATTCAAGACGAAGGCCTCATCGTCGACTTCCAGCACGCTGGCGGCATCGGTGCCGTAGGTGAGGCCGTGGTAGATCTCGTCCACTACCAAGTGGCCGTTACGCGCTTTGACTGCACTCGACAAGCCTGCCAGTTCGTCCCTTGTGAGGACTGTGCCGGTAGGATTGGCCGGGGACGCAACCAGCGCGCCCACGCTGTCCTGATCCCAATGCCTGGCGACCAGATCGGCGGTCAACTGATAGCGGACCTCAGGCCCTACCGGCACCAATTGCGCCGCGCCCTCTACCAATCGCAGAAAGTGTCGATTGCAGGGGTAGCCTGGGTCAGCCAGCAGCCAGTGCTTGCCAGGGTCGACCAGCAAGCTGCTGGCCAACAGCAACGCGCCGGAGCCACCGGGCGTAATCAGGATACGCTCGGGATCGACGCTCAAGCCGTAGCGCTGCTGGTAAAACCCGCTGATGGCCTCGCGCAACTCGGGCACCCCACGGGCCGCCGTGTAGCGCGTCTTGCCATTGGCCAGCGCAGCCTGGCCGGCCTGGATGATCGGCTCGGCGGTGGTAAAGTCCGGTTCGCCGATTTCCAGATGGATCACGTCGTGGCCGGCAGCCTGCAGCTCATTGGCGCGTGCCAGCAACGCCATGACATGAAAAGGTTCGATGGCGCGACTGCGCGCACTGTAGGGCTGAGCCATTAGCCTTCCTTAACGGTGAGGACAAAATCAGGATTCTACCGAACCCTCGCGGTAAAACATGCTCTATTGCCTGATTGGGGCTGCAAGTGCACCCTGCGCACGCTCGTAAAACAGCTAAAATCAACATTCGAGGCGATACATACCCAGTCATGGCGGGCTGCTGCAGTTTGCAACCCCTTTGCCCTGGAGCTCGACAACCGGGAGTAGCGCACCCTGAATCTATCTGGTAAGTTCGCCCGCTTGCAGCCGCAGGGCCGGCAGGTGTCGGTGACGTTGCAATCCTGCGCAATGGATTAGAAGAGTGAGAGGCGGTCTATTCATGTCCACCCAAGCAAAGCAACAGAGCATCAGCGGTTTCCAGCCCTACGTTGAATCCAAGGGCGAGGAATACATGGGCAAGCCCATGCGCGAGCACTTCTCCAAAATCCTGAAGCAGTGGAAGCAGGACTTGATGCAGGAAGTCGACCGCACGGTTGACCATATGAAGGACGAAGCAGCCAACTTCCCGGACCCGGCAGACCGTGCCAGCCAGGAAGAGGAATTCGCCCTTGAACTGCGCGCTCGTGATCGCGAACGCAAGTTGATCAAGAAGATCGACAAGACCCTGCAATTGATCGAAGACGAAGAGTATGGCTGGTGCGAATCCTGCGGCGTCGAGATCGGTATTCGCCGCCTCGAAGCCCGCCCGACTGCGGACCTGTGCGTAGACTGCAAGACCTTGGCTGAAATCAAGGAAAAACAGGTCGGCAAGTAACCCTGCCGAGCTGAACGAATGGGGCGTGCAAACGCCCCATTTTTGTTTCTGGCGTTTACCGGTTTTGCAGTAGTATCCGCCCATGACAGCCTCTACCTATATCGGGCGTTTCGCCCCCACGCCCAGCGGCCATTTGCACTTCGGTTCCCTGGTTGCCGCCCTCGCCTCCTACCTCGACGCACGCGCCCAACATGGCCGCTGGTTGATGCGCATGGAAGACCTTGACCCTCCCCGTGAAGAGCCCGGCGCCCAGGCAGCGATCCTGCATGCCCTGGAACGCTACGGCTTTGAGTGGGATGGCGAGCTGGTTCGGCAGAGCGAGCGGCATGACGCCTACGCCAAAGTGCTGAATGACCTGTTCAACCATGGCCTGGCCTATGCCTGCACATGCTCGCGCAAGCAACTGGAACCCTACAACGGGATTTACCCAGGCTTGTGCCGCAATGCCGGCCACGACCAGCAGGATGCTGCCATCCGTCTGCGTGTACCCGAACTGGAATACCACTTTACCGACCGCGTGCAGGGCGAGTTCCGACAGCATCTGGGCCGCGACGCCGGCGACTTCATCATCCGGCGCCGCGACGGCCTCTACGCCTATCAGTTGGCCGTGGTCCTCGACGATGCCTGGCAAGGGGTTACCGATATCGTGCGCGGCGCGGACCTGCTGGACTCCACACCGCGCCAGCTTTACCTGCAAGAACTGCTCGGCCTGCGCCAGCCACGTTACCTGCATGTACCGCTGATTGTGCAACCGGACGGCAACAAACTGGGCAAATCCTACCGTTCCCCACCATTGACCACCGACCAGGCCACGCCCTTGCTGCTTCGCGCACTGCGCGCCCTCGGCCAGCCAGCCGGTAACGAACTGCTTTACGCAAGCCCACGAGAACTGCTGGATTGGGGCATTACGCACTGGGACGCGACGCAGATCCCGCGCACACTCACGCTGGCCGAAGCGCAATTGAGTTGAAGGCGCTTGCAGGTTGCCCGCCATCCGTTACCATCGCCGCAGATTTTTAATCAGAGGCCAATATGTACATCTATCGATTGGTCCTGTTGCTGGTCGTCGGGATCTACCTGTTCTCCCCCGCCATCATGGATTGGTGGATCGACGCCACGGGTGCCTGGTATCGCCCTTATCTGCTGTGGCTGATCCTGATCGTCGTGACCTTCATCCTGCAGAGCCAAAAAGATGCCGATGAGCTTTAGCCTCACCCAGATGCTGCTGATCAGCGCCGCCTACCTGGCTGCGTTGTTCGGCGTGGCCTGGATCAGTGAGCGCGGAATGATTCCGCGGGCGATCATTCGCCATCCGCTGACCTACACCTTGTCCCTGGGTGTGTACGCCAGCGCCTGGGCGTTCTACGGTACGGTGGGCCTGGCCTATCAGTACGGCTACGGTTTTCTGTCCAGTTACCTGGGGGTGTCCGGTGCGTTCCTGCTGGCGCCGGTGTTGCTGTACCCGATCCTGAAAATCACTCGTACCTACCAGTTATCATCCCTGGCGGACCTGTTTGCCTTCCGCTTTCGCAGTACCTGGGCCGGTGCGCTGACCACGATTTTCATGCTGATCGGCGTACTGCCGTTGCTGGCCCTGCAGATTCAAGCAGTGGCAGACTCCATCAGCATCCTGACCCGCGAACCCGTGCAACACCGTGTTGCCCTGGCTTTCTGTGCACTGATCAGCCTGTTCACAATTTTCTTCGGCTCGCGCCATATTGCTACCCGCGAGAAACACGAAGGCTTGGTGTTCGCAATTGCCTTTGAGTCGGTCATCAAGCTGATCGCCATCGGCGGCGTCGGCCTGTATGCGCTCTACGGCGTATTTGACGGCCCGCAACAGCTGGAGCTGTGGCTGCTGCAAAACCAGACTGCCCTCGCCGCCCTGCACACACCCTTGCAGGAAGGCCCGTGGCGCACGCTGCTGTTGGTGTTCTTCGCCTCGGCGATCGTAATGCCGCACATGTACCACATGACCTTCACCGAAAACCTCAACCCACGCTCACTGGTGAGTGCGAGCTGGGGCTTGCCGCTGTTTCTGTTACTGATGAGCCTGGCGGTGCCGTTGATCCTGTGGGCCGGCCTGAAACTGGGGGCCACCACCAACCCTGAGTATTTCACCCTGGGCATCGGCATTGCCGCCAACAGCCCGGCGTTGGCACTGCTGGCGTATGTCGGCGGTTTGTCGGCGGCCAGTGGATTGATCATTGTCACCACGCTGGCACTCTCGGGCATGGCACTCAACCACTTGGTGCTGCCGCTGTACCAGCCGCCGGCTGAAGGCAATATCTACCGCTGGTTGAAATGGACCCGCCGTGCGCTGATCGTTGCGATCATTACCGCCGGCTACGGGTTCTACCTGCTGCTCGGCGCCGGGCAAGACCTGGCCAACCTTGGCATTGTCGCGTTTGTCGCCACCTTGCAGTTCCTGCCGGGGGTGTTGTCGGTGCTGTACTGGCCGACCGCCAACCGCCGTGGTTTTATCGCCGGGCTGCTGGCGGGGATCCTGGTGTGGATCGTCACCATGTTGCTACCACTGGTCGGCAACTTGCAGGGATTCTACATCCCGTTGCTGAACATGATTTACGTGCTCGACGACACCAGTTGGCACATGGCGGCTATCGCCTCGCTGGCCGCCAACGTACTGATGTTTACCCTGATCTCACTGTTCACCAACGCCAGCGCCGAAGAAACCAGCGCCGCCGAAGCCTGCGCAGTGGACAACGTGCGTCGCCCGCAACGCCGCGAGCTGCACGCAGCCTCGCCCCAGGAGTTTGCCACGCAACTGGCCAAGCCTCTGGGCGCCAAGGCGGCGCAAAAGGAGGTCGAGCAAGCACTGCGTGACCTCTACCTGCCGTTCGACGAGCGTCGCCCCTATGCCCTGCGCCGTCTGCGTGACCGTATCGAGGCCAACCTCTCCGGCCTGATGGGCCCCAGCGTGTCCCAGGACATGGTCGAAACCTTCCTGCCCTACAAGGCGGGCGGCGAAAACTACGTGACCGAAGACATTCATTTCATCGAAAGCCGGCTGGAGGATTACCACTCACGCCTCACCGGCCTGGCCGCCGAACTCGATGCCTTGCGCCGTTACCACCGCCAGACCTTGCAGGAACTGCCGATGGGTGTCTGTTCCCTGGCCAAGGACCAGGAAATCCTGATGTGGAACAAGGCCATGGAAGAACTCACCGGCATCGCCGCGCAGCGGGTAGTGGGCTCGCGCCTCAATACCCTGGCCGATCCGTGGAAAGAACTGCTCCAGGGGTTTATCAACCTGCCCGACGAGCATTTGCACAAGCAGCACCTGGCCCTCGACGGCCAGACCCGCTGGCTCAACCTGCACAAAGCCGCCATTGATGAGCCCCTGGCCCCCGGTAACAGCGGCCTGGTTTTGCTGGTGGAAGACCTCACCGACACACAGATGCTCGAAGACAAGCTGGTGCATTCCGAGCGCCTGGCCAGTATTGGTCGTCTCGCAGCCGGCGTGGCCCACGAAATCGGCAACCCGATCACCGGTATCGCCTGCCTGGCGCAGAACCTGCGCGAAGAGCGCGAGGAAGACGGTGAAATCACCGAAATCAGCGGGCAGATCCTTGAACAGACCAAGCGTGTTTCGCGCATTGTGCAGTCGCTGATGAGCTTCGCCCACTCCGGCGCGCATCAAAACCAGGACGAAGCGGTATGCCTGGCCGAGGTCGCGCAGGACGCCATTGGGCTTCTGGCCTTGAATCGGCGCAATTTCGAAGTACAGTTCTTTAATCTGTGTGATCCGGAACATTGGGTCGATGGCGACTCGCAACGCCTGGCCCAAGTGCTGATCAACCTGCTGTCCAACGCACGCGATGCATCGCCGGCCGGCAGTGCTGTGCGCGTCAAGAGCGAGGCTTTCGAGCACACGGTCGACCTGATCGTGGAGGACGAAGGCAGCGGCATCCCACAGAACATCATGGACCGATTGTTCGAACCCTTCTTCACCACCAAGGACCCCGGTGAAGGTACCGGTCTGGGCCTTGCACTGGTCTATTCCATCGTTGAAGAGCATTATGGACAAATCACCATCGACAGCCCGGCTGACACCGAAAGCCAACGCGGCACCCGTATCCGGGTGACCTTGCCGCGTCATGTCGAAGCGACGTCCGCTGTGAACTGAGACCGTCGAGAGAATTGAATCAATGCCGCACATTTTGATCGTCGAAGACGAAACCATTATCCGCTCTGCCTTGCGTCGCCTGCTTGAACGAAATCAGTACCAGGTCAGCGAAGCCGGCTCGGTGCAGGAAGCCCAGGAGCGGTTCAGCATCCCCACGTTCGACCTGATTGTCAGCGACCTGCGCCTGCCTGGAGCCCCGGGCACCGAGCTGATCAAGCTGGGCCAAGGCACCCCGGTGCTGATCATGACCAGCTACGCCAGCCTGCGCTCGGCGGTCGACTCGATGAAGATGGGCGCGGTGGACTATATCGCCAAGCCTTTCGATCACGATGAGATGCTCCAGGCCGTGGCCCGCATCCTGCGTGACCGTCAGTCGGCCAGCAGCGCGCCTGCCGAACAACGCCCAGCCGGTAAAGCGACCAACGGCGCCGACAAACCTGGTGTGGACAACAGCAATGGCGAGATCGGCATCATCGGCTCCTGCCCGCCGATGCAGGATCTGTACAGCAAGATCCGCAAGGTGGCGCCGACCGATTCCAATGTATTGATCCAGGGCGAGTCGGGCACCGGCAAGGAGCTGGTAGCCCGCGCCCTGCACAACCTGTCCAAGCGCGCCAAGGCACCGATGATCTCGGTGAACTGTGCGGCAATCCCTGAATCGCTGATCGAGTCCGAACTGTTCGGTCACGAGAAAGGCGCGTTCACCGGCGCCAGCGCCGGGCGTGCCGGCCTGGTTGAAGCGGCGGACGGCGGCACCTTGTTCCTCGATGAAATCGGCGAGCTGCCACTGGAAGCCCAGGCGCGCTTGTTGCGGGTGTTGCAGGAAGGCGAGATTCGCCGAGTCGGTTCGGTGCAATCGCAAAAGGTTGATGTGCGGCTTATTGCAGCGACGCACCGTGACCTCAAGAGCCTGGCCAAGATCGGCCAGTTCCGTGAAGACTTGTATTACCGCCTGCACGTGATCGCCCTCAAATTGCCAGCCCTGCGCGAGCGCGGCGCCGACGTCAACGAGATCGCCAGTGCGTTCCTGTTACGCCAGAGCGCACGCATCAACCGTACCGACCTGAAGTTTGCCGCGGACGCCGAGCAGGCAATCCGGCATTACTCGTGGCCGGGTAACGTGCGGGAATTGGAGAACGCCGTGGAGCGCGCGGTGATCCTGTCGGAAAGCCCGGAGATTTCCGCCGAGCTTTTGGGCATCGATATCGAGCTCAGTGACCTGGAAGACGATGACTTCATCGGCCTGGCCCCACAACAGGGCGGCGGTAGCAATACCAGTCATGAGCCGACGGAGGATTTGTCACTGGAAGACTACTTCCAGCATTTCGTCCTGGAACATCAGGACCATATGACCGAGACCGAACTGGCCCGCAAACTGGGTGTGAGTCGCAAGTGCCTGTGGGAGCGGCGCCAGCGCCTGGGCATTCCGCGGCGCAAGACCGGGGTTGCCAGCGAGAGTTGAGGGGGCGCCCCCACAGGTAACACCTGCAGATGTGAAAAAACTGTTACCGCTGACTTTTCACGTAACAAAAGCCGGGGCTTACGGTAACGAAGCCCCGGCTTTTTTTTGCCCCCGAAAACTGCAAAACCACCTCAACCCCCTGATTTTTCTGGCCGGCACAAAAGTTGGCACGCACCCTGCTATATGCTTAGTACAAAAACAATAACAAGCTTTGTACAAGACAATAAAAATAAGACGAATCGACTCACGCATAACAAAAACAACACGGCGGAGGCGCAGCTAACTGATTCTTTTGGAGAGGCGTTGCATTTGGGGCTTGCCCCGCAACCAGGCCGAGAACAACAAAAACTGCCCTAAGGCAGAGCCTGAACTGGTTGGATCGTAGATCAGCAACACAGCGACCAAAGCAATCCGTTTGCTCTTGACTCTCGATTGGGAGTGTCATGAAGGTGAAGCTTCATGGCGAGGGCGATCAACAAAAACAAGAAGCCCGAAATCAATAATAAAAATAGAGCACGCAACTACTTCTGGGGGAGCTTCGGCTCCCCTTGTAGTTTCCGGGATTTGCCCCCAAAACGCTTATGGCGCAATGCCTGTAGCTTGTTCCTACACCATCCCCTGACTAAATGCTAGAATCCCCGCCCATCATGCGGTCATTCTTCGTTATGGCCGAACATTCCTTCAAACAGTGCATCCCATGCTGAAGAAGTTGTTCCAGTCATTCCGTTCTCCCTTGCGTCGTACGCAACACAAACGCAGCACGCCTGAAGTGCTCAACAGCAGCCAGCATTCGTTGCAGCGCGCTCAATTCAGCCGTTATGCAGTGAACATCGTCGAACGTTTGCAGAACGCCGGCTACCAGGCTTACCTGGTGGGTGGTTGCGTACGCGACATGCTGCTCAATATCACGCCCAAGGATTTCGACGTAGCCACCAGTGCCACGCCTGAACAAGTGCGCGCCGAGTTTCGTAACGCACGAATCATCGGCCGGCGCTTCAAGCTGGTGCATATCCATTTTGGTCGCGAAATCATCGAGGTCGCGACCTTCCGCGCCGGTCACCCGCAAAACGATGACGAAGAAGACACCAATCAGTCTTCCCGCAACGAGAGCGGGCGCATCCTGCGCGATAACGTCTACGGCACCCTGGAGGAGGACGCGCAACGTCGCGACTTCACCATCAATGCCCTTTATTACGATCCGGTCAGCGAGCGCATCCTCGATTACGCAAATGGCGTACACGACATTCGCAATAACCTGATCCGCCTGATCGGTGACCCGACCCAGCGCTATCAGGAAGATCCGGTGCGTATGCTGCGCGCCGTGCGGTTCGCGGCCAAACTCAACTTCGGTATCGAGAAGCACACTGCCACGCCGATTCGCGATCTGGCGCCCATGCTGCGGGAAATCCCCTCGGCACGCCTGTTCGAAGAGGTGCTCAAGCTGTTCCTCTCGGGGTATGCCGCCGACACCTTCGAAATGCTCGTCGACCTGCAGTTGTTCGACCCGCTGTTCCCGGCCAGTGCCGAGGCGCTGGAATACAACCCGACGTACACCCACACGCTAATCAGCGAAGCGTTGGTCAATACCGACCTGCGCATCAAGCAGAACAAACCGGTAACCCCGGCATTCCTGTTTGCCGCCCTGCTGTGGCCAGCGCTGCCCAAGCGCGTACTGCGCCTGCAGGACCGTGGCATGCCGCCGATCCCGGCCATGCAGGAAGCCGCTCACGAACTGATCGCCGAGCAATGCCAACGCATCGCTATCCCGAAACGCTTCACCATGCCGATCCGCGAAATCTGGGACATGCAGGAGCGTTTGCCGCGTCGCAGCGGTAAGCGTGCCGACCTGCTGCTGGACAACCCGCGTTTCCGTGCCGGCTACGACTTCCTGCTGCTGCGCGAAAGCGCCGGTGAGCAGACCGATGGCCTGGGCGAATGGTGGACTGACTATCAGGACGCCAATGACAGCCAGCGCCGCGAAATGATTCGTGAGCTTGGCAGCAAAGGCGATGGTGCCGGTGAAGGGCCGAAAAAGCGTCGCCGCAGCGGCAGTAAGCGTAAACGCAGCAGTGCCGATGCCTCGGGCGCCGCGGGCGAATAAACGTGGAACGTATCTACATCGGCATGGGCAGCAACCTGGCTGCCCCGCAACAGCAATTGCGCAGCGCGATCGAGGCGCTGGCGCAACTGCCTGGCACCCACCTCGCTGGTGTGTCCGCCTTCTATCAAAGTGACTCCCTGCTCCCGGGCCAACCGCGCTACACCAACGCGGTTGCGGCACTGGACAGCAGCCTGGCGCCGTTGGACCTGCTCGACGCACTGCAAACCATCGAGAATGACCAGGGCCGCGAACGGCTTGAGCGCTGGGGCCCACGCACACTGGATCTGGATATCTTGCTGTTCGGTTATCGCCTGATCGACGAACCGCGCCTCAAGGTGCCGCACTACCAGATGCATCTGCGCGCCTTTGTGCTGTATCCGCTGGCTGAACTGGCGTCAGCCGACCTGCAACTGCCTGACGGCCAACGCTTGAGCGCCCTGCTCACAGCCTGCCCATTCGTCGGCCTGGAACGCTTACCGCAAGAATGACTCGGTCAATGTGGGAGCTGGCTTGCCTGCGATACAAGCGACTCGGTGTATCAGCCACACCGCGTGGATGCCATCGCAGGCAAGCCAGCTTCCACATTTGATCTCCTCTGCCGTAAAACCGCGCACAAGTTGCGCAATGGCGTCAGTAACAGCGGTAACACCGCCATCGTAACAATGCGGTAACACATCCAATTGACTTCCCGTGTCCTCCTCACGACTATAGGCGTCCCGCTGCCGCCAACCCGGCGCTACAGGGCGCAATCCAGGCCTTATAAGCACTGCTTTCAAGACAGTGCGCCTGTATAAACGAAGACTCACGCGCGTTACTCGCTGTTTCCAAGCGCCTGAACGAGGACCCTTTTCATGCCAGACATTACCCTGACCACCTTGCAGAGCCTCAAGCTCAAGGGTGAAAAAATCACCATGCTGACCTGCTATGACGCCACCTTCGCCAACGCCTGTTGCCAGGCCGGGGTTGAAGTGTTGTTAGTGGGCGACTCCCTGGGCATGGTTCTTCAAGGGAATGACAGCACCTTGCCCGTGACCACGGATGAACTTGCCTACCACACCGCCAGCGTCAAGCGTGGCAACGACGGCGCCTTGATCATCGCCGACCTGCCGTTCATGGGGTACGCCACGCTTGAGCAGACCTTCCAGAACGCCGGCAAGCTGATGCAGGCCGGCGCCCATATGGTCAAAGTCGAAGGCGCCGTGTGGCTGGCCGAGTCGATCCGGCTGCTGGCTGAACGCGGTGTACCGGTATGTGCGCACATGGGCCTGACCCCGCAGTCGGTGAACATCCTCGGCGGCTACAAGGTACAGGGTCGCAATGAAGCCCAGGCACGCCAGATGCGTGCCGATGCCATCGCCCTGGAACAAGCCGGTGCCGCGATGATTGTGCTGGAGTGCGTCCCCAGCGAACTGGCCGCAGAAATCACCCAGGCCGTCAAAGTGCCGGTAATCGGCATTGGCGCCGGCTCCGCCACCGATGGCCAGGTGCTGGTCCTGCACGACATGCTCGGCCTGTCGATTAGCGGTCACGTGCCCAAGTTCGTGAAGAACTTCATGGCCGGCCAGGACAGCATTCACGCAGCCCTGAGCGCTTACGTCAGCGAAGTCAAGAATGTGACTTTCCCAGGCGTTGAACACGGATTCTCGGCATGAACACCGTTAAAACCGTCCGCGAACTGCGGGCTGCCGTGACCCACGCCCGCAGCGCCGGCAAACGCATCGGCTTTGTGCCTACCATGGGCAACCTGCATAGCGGCCATGCCACCCTGGTGACCAAGGCCGCGCAGCAGGCGGATTTCGTGGTGGCGAGCATTTTCGTCAATCCACTGCAATTCGGTGCCGGCGAAGATCTGGATAAATACCCGCGCACATTGGCCGCCGACCAGGAAAAACTCCTGCAGGCGGGCTGCAACCTGCTGTTCGCGCCCACTGTCGAGGAAATGTACCCCGATGGCATGAACGGCCAGACCCGCGTCAGCGTGCCACAAGTGTCCGAAGGCTTGTGCGGCGCCAGCCGCCCAGGGCATTTCGAAGGCGTGGCCACGGTGGTCAGCAAGTTGTTCAACATGGTCCAGCCCGACATGGCCGTATTTGGCCAGAAGGACTACCAACAGTTGGCAGTCATTCGCGCCATGGTCCGCGATCTGAACATGCCGATCCAGATTATCGGTGAACCCACCGTGCGTGCAGCGGACGGCCTCGCGCTGTCATCACGCAACGGTTACCTCACCGAGGAACAACGTGCGATCGCGCCGGTGCTGTACCACGCGCTCAGCCAGATCGCCACGGCCATCCAAGACGGTGATCATGATTTCGCCAAGCTTCGCGCCGAGCAAATCCAGCAGATTGAAGCCGCAGGGCTACGCATGGACTACCTGGAAGTGCGCCAAGGCGTAAATTTGCGCCCGGCCACGGCTGAAGATCGGGATGTGGTGATCCTGGTCGCCGCTTATCTGGGCGCCACGCGCCTGATCGATAACCTGCACCTGAACCTCGCCTGACCCCACTTTACCCTCCACCTGTTGCCCCGACGGCTGTGCCGGTATAAAAAAGTACCGGCCACAGCGCAGACAAAGCCAAGACATATCCACACGCTAGGTTTAATGTAATCGCCCTGCGCTATGGTTAGCGCTGTCTGGAACCCAGTCGTTGAGACAAGAATGGATGTTCCGGGCTTTTAAGTGTCCTAAAGGCAGTCCCTGTAATAAAAGGAAACCCGCAGCGATGGCGTACTACCGCACCCCTCACGACGTTACCGCTCTGCCCGCCTGGCAAGCGCTTGTTCAACATCGCCAAGCCATGCAGGATTTCAGCATGCGCGAAGCGTTCAATGCCGACCCTCAGCGCTTTTCCCAATTTACCTTGAGCAGCTGCGGACTTTTCCTCGATTACTCGAAAAACCTGATCACCAGCGAAACCCGCGACCTGCTGGTGGACCTGGCCAAGGAAGTGAACCTTAAAGGCGCGATTGATGCGCTGTACGCCGGCGAGCCCGTCAACTCTTCCGAAGGCCGCCCGGCGCTGCATACCGCCCTGCGCCGCCCGGTGGGTGACAAGCTGTCGGTCAACGGCGTGAACATCATGCCGGACGTGCACAAGGTGCTGAACCAGATCACTGACCTGGTCGGCCGCATCCACGACGGCCTGTGGCGTGGCTACACCGAAAAGCCGATCACCGACGTGGTGAACATCGGCATCGGTGGTTCGTTCCTCGGTCCGGAACTGGTCTCCGAAGCACTGTTGTCCTACGCCCACAAAGGCGTGCGTTGCCACTACCTGGCGAATATCGACGGCAGCGAGTTCCACGAGCTGACCATGAAGCTGCGCGCCGAGACCACGCTGTTCATTGTCTCGTCCAAATCCTTCAACACCCTTGAAACCCTGAAGAACGCCCAGGCCGCCCGCGCCTGGTACCTGGCCCAGGGTGGTTCGGAAGCTGAGCTGTATCGCCACTTCATCGCCGTTTCGAGCAACAACGCGGCGGCCGTGGCCTTTGGTATTCGCGAAGAGAACATCTTCCCGATGTGGGATTGGGTAGGTGGGCGTTACTCGCTGTGGTCGGCGATTGGCTTGCCAATCGCCCTGGCCATCGGCATGTCCAACTTCAAGGAACTGCTGTCGGGTGCCTACACCATGGACCAGCACTTCCTGAACGCGCCGTTCGAAGCCAACATGCCTGTGCTGCTGGGTTTGCTGGGCGTGTGGTACGGCAACTTCTGGGGCGCGCAGAGCCATGCGATCCTGCCGTACGACCATTACCTGCGTAACATCACCAAGCATTTGCAACAGCTGGACATGGAATCCAACGGCAAGAGCGTGCGCCAGGACGGCACGCCAGTGTCCACCGATACAGGCCCGGTGATCTGGGGCGGCGTAGGCTGCAACGGGCAGCACGCTTACCACCAGCTGCTGCACCAAGGGACGCAACTGATCCCGGCCGACTTCATCGTGCCGATCGTCAGCTTCAACCCGGTCTCCGATCACCACCAGTGGCTATACGCCAACTGCCTGTCCCAGAGCCAGGCACTGATGCTCGGCAAGACCCGCGGCGAAGCCGAAGCCGAGCTGCGTGAAAAGGGCCTGCCGGAAGCGGAAGTGCAGAAGCTGGCACCGCACAAGGTGATCCCGGGCAACCGTCCGAGCAACACCATCGTGGTCGAACGCATCAGCCCGCGTCGCCTCGGTGCGCTGGTGGCGATGTATGAGCACAAGGTGTTCGTGCAGAGCGTGGTCTGGGGCATCAACGCTTTTGACCAATGGGGCGTTGAACTGGGCAAAGAACTGGGCAAAGGCGTTTACAACCGCCTGACGGGCGCCGAAGAAACCTCAGCCGAGGACGCTTCGACCCAGGGCCTGATCAACTACTTCCGCGGTCGTCACCGCGGCTGATGCTGATCACTCAAGGCCAACGTCTGTTTGGACGTTGGCCTTGAACCCTCCCACCACAGGGTGCATCTTTATCACTTGTCGCAAAAACAAGAATAAGGATCGCTCATGTTCGATATCAGCACGTTTCCCACCGCCGATGCCGTCCGCCGGGCTGCGCAACTCAGTCAAGAGGACTATCAGCGCCTCTATCGCCAATCCATCGAACAGCCGGACACTTTTTGGGCCGAACAGGCCAAGGCCTTTCTGGACTGGATAACACCGTGGCACACCGTCCAGCAGTCAGACATCAATACCGGTGCCGCCCAATGGTTTGCCGGCGGCCAACTGAACGTCAGCTACAACTGCATTGACCGTCACCTGGCGCAACGCGCCGATCAGCCGGCCTTCATCTGGGAGGGCGACGATCCGTCAAAATCCTCCACGATCACTTACCGCCAACTGCATCAAAACGTCAGCCGCCTGGCCAATGTGCTGAAAAACCGTGGCGTGAAAAAAGGCGACCGCGTGTGCATCTACATGCCGATGATCCCGGAAGCGGCCTACGCCATGCTGGCCTGCACGCGAATTGGCGCGGTGCACTCAGTGGTGTTTGGCGGGTTTTCGCCTGACGCCCTGCGTGACCGTATTCTCGATGCCGACTGCCGCACCGTGATAACCGCCGACGAAGGCGTGCGCGGCGGCAAGCCCGTGGCGCTGAAACAGAATGTCGATAAAGCCCTGGCCAGTTGCCCGAACGTCAGCACGGTGCTGGTGGTCGAGCGCACCGGAGCCAGCGTGAACTGGAACGAGGGCCGCGACCTCAAGTACCAAGCGGCCCTGGACGCCGCCAGCGACAACTGCCCACCCGAGCCGATGGACGCCGAGGATCCGCTGTTCATCCTCTACACCTCCGGCAGCACCGGCAAACCCAAGGGCGTGCTGCACACCACTGGCGGCTACCTGCTGCAAGCGGCGATGACCTTCAAGTACGTACTCGACTACCAAGAGGGCGAAGTGTTCTGGTGCACCGCCGATGTGGGCTGGGTCACCGGACATAGCTACATCGTCTACGGTCCGCTGGCCAATGGCGCTACTTCGCTGATGTTCGAGGGCGTACCGAGTTATCCGGACAGCTCGCGCTTCTGGCAGGTGATCGATAAACATCAGGTGAATATTTTCTACACCGCGCCCACCGCTTTGCGCGCCCTGATGCGTGAAGGCCACGGTCCATTGGAGAGCACCTCCCGCGCCAGCCTGCGCCTGCTGGGCAGTGTCGGTGAGCCGATCAACCCGGAAGCCTGGGACTGGTACTTCAATGCGGTGGGCGAACAGCGCTGCCCCATCGTCGATACCTGGTGGCAAACCGAAACCGGCGGCATCATGCTCAGCCCGCTGGTCAGCGCCCGGCGCATCAAGCCGGGCTGCGCGACACAGCCGATGTTCGGCGTACAACCGGTGCTGCTCGATGAGCAGGGCAAGGAAATCAGCGGCGCCGGCAGTGGCGTGCTGGCGATCAAGGCCAGCTGGCCGGGGCAGATTCGCAGCGTCTACGGCGACCCGCAGCGCATGGTCGACACCTACTTCAAGCCCTATCCCGGCTACTACTTCACCGGCGACGGCGCGCGCCGCGATGAAGACGGCGACTACTGGATCACCGGTCGCATCGATGATGTGATCAACGTATCCGGCCATCGCATCGGCACCGCCGAGGTCGAGAGTGCCCTGGTGCTGCATGACCAGGTCGCTGAAGCCGCTGTGGTCGGCTATCCCCATGACGTCAAGGGCCAGGGCATCTATGCCTTTGTAACGCCAATGAACGGCGTCGAGCCCAGCGATGCGCTGAAAAAGCACTTGCTGGACCTGGTCAGCAAGGAAATTGGCAGCTTTGCCAAACCGGAACTGATCCAGTGGGCGCCTGCCTTGCCGAAAACCCGCTCCGGAAAGATCATGCGGCGCATCTTGCGCAAGATCGCCTGCAACGAACTGGACAGCCTGGGCGATACCTCAACCCTGGCTGACCCAAGCGTCGTAGACGGGTTGATCGACAAACGCCTGAACCGATAGCGCTCAGGATAATCCCCGGCCTGTGCAGGCCGGGGTTAACTGTTAAACTCCGCGCCCCGATTTTCTTATTTTTCTGCAAGCAAGGCGCGCTTCATGACCCCCCTGAATCAGGCGCTGCGCGCCGCCCTCGATCACCGCCAAGACCTGATCAACGAACTGCACGCCCAGGGTACGGACTGCTACCGGCTATTCCACGGCAGCCAGGAAGGCGCCGGCGGCTTGACCATCGACCGCTACGGCCCGCAATTGCTGGTGCAGAGCTTCCATCAGTCGCTGGACAGCGCAGACCTTCTGGACCTGCATCAGCTGATCAACCAATACATGGGCCTGGAATTGCTGCTGGTGTACAACGACCGTGCCCGAGGCAACTCGCGTATCGATCGTGAAGACACGGTATACCGCGCAGAGCCTGCGGCGCTGGAAGATCTGGTCGGCCACGAGTGGGGCCTCAGCTACCGTGTGCGGGGGCGCCATGCCGGGCAGGACCCGTTGCTGTTCCTCGACCTGCGTAACACCCGTGGCTGGGTGAAGGATCACAGCGCCGGCAAAAGCGTGCTGAACCTGTTCGCCTACACCTGCGGCGTGGGCTTGAGCGCGGCCGCCGGCGGCGCACGCGAAGTGTGCAACCTGGATTTTGCCGAGGGCAACCTGGCGGTTGGGCGTGAAAACGGCCTGCTCAACCCACAATTGCCGAGCATGGAATTCGTACAGTCCGATTACTTCCCGGCCATTCGCCAACTGGCGGGCCTGCCGATCACCCAGCGTCGCGGCCAAAAACTGCCGAGCTATCCGCGCCTGGAGCAGCGCCAGTACGACCTGGTCCTGCTTGATCCGCCCGCCTGGGCCAAGAGCGCGTTCGGCACCGTCGACCTGCTGCGCGACTATCAGAGCTTGCTCAAGCCAGCGCTGCTGACCACCGCTGACAATGGCGTACTGATCTGTTGTAACAACCTGGCCAAAGTCAGCATGGATGACTGGCGTGAACAGGTGCTGCGTTGCGCAGAAAAAGCCGGTCGCCCAGTGCGCGACTGGCAGGTCATGACACCCGGGGCGGACTTTCCTTCCACGGATCAGCAGCCTCCGTTAAAGACCTTGATCCTGCATTTGTAGGAAGTTTCCCAGCGGCCACTGTTCTTCGGAACCGAATTACCGTGCCATACTCCAAGGCACTCTCGTTCGACACAGATGGCGTCACCCATGCCCAAAGGATTGATCCGCGCCGCAGGCGCCTTGTTGACCGCCCTGGCTTTGTACAGCTTGCTGGGCTTTCTGATTTTACCCGGCATCGCTCTTCGCATTGCCAACCAACAGTTGGCGAATTACGCCACGGTGCCGGCGCGAATCGAGCGCATCGAGCTCAACCCGTTCAGCCTGGAACTCACGCTGTGGGGCCTGAAGATCGGTGAGCCGGGCAAAGAACAAGTGGGCTTCCAGCGCTTTTACGCCAACCTGCAGGCCGACAGTCTCTGGACCCGCGCCCTGCACCTGGCCGATGTGCAACTGGACCAGCCCAAGACCGAACTGCTGTTCGACAAATCCGGCCAGTTGAACCTGGCGCAGTTGTTCAAACTGCCGCCGAGCGAACCGACTCCCGCAGATCCCGATGCCAAACCGTTCCCGCTGCGTATCGACAGCATCAAACTGGCGGGCGGCAATCTGCACTTCAGAGATCTGCGCCCCAGCGAACCTATCGAATTCCTCTACGACAAACTCGACTTCGAGCTGAAAAACCTCAGCACCCTGCCCGAAGACAACGCCGACATGACCCTGGTGGCCGCTGGCCCTGACGGCGGGCAGATCGACTGGAAAGGGAATGTCAGCCTGGTACCGATCACCTCCGAAGGTACCTTGAAGGTCACCGACGGCAAGATGAAAGCCTGGTGGCCGTATGTACGTGACGCCTTGCCGCTGGTGCTGGAGGACGGCGTGCTTAACTTCAGCACCGACTATAAGTTCAGCCTGGCCAAAGAGACCGAACTGAACTTGACCAACACCGCCGCCAGCATTGCGCCCTTCGCGATCAAGGCGCCGGATGGCCGGCCATTGGTACGCCTGGAACGCCTGGATGTCAGCGAAACCACGGTGGACCTGGCCAAGCAGCAAGTAGTTGTCGGCAAAATCCGCAGCAACAAGCTGGAAACCTGGGCCGCTCTTGAAGCCGATGGCCAACTCGACTGGCAGAAACTGTTCGCCAGCCAGCCAGGCAAGCCAGCACCAGCACCAGCCAACGCCGACACGCCTGAACCTCAACCGGCAGCGCCAAGCAAACCCTGGCAAGTGATGCTCAAGGATGTGCAACTGCGTAACTATCAGGTACATCTGGCCGACCGCCAGGCCAAACCTGCGGTGGCGCTGGAACTGGGCCCGTTGAATGTCGACATGCAGAACTTCGACAGCCTCAACCAAAGCCCCTTCACCTTGAAGGTCGATAGTGGCGTGGGCAAGCAAGGCAAGATCCAGGCAACCGGCGAGGTTAACCTCAACCCGGTCAGCGCCAAGCTGAAAGTGAATACCCAGGACATCGACCTGCGGGTGGCCCAGTCGTATATCAGCCCATTTATTCGCCTGGAACTGCGCAGCGGCATGTTGGGCAGCAACCTGGATGTGAACCTCAAGAGCACCGAGCCGTTGGCCCTGCAAATCACCGGCCGCGCTCAGGTCGATCAGTTGCATACCCTGGACACCCTCAAGACCCGCGACTTCCTCAAGTGGCAGCGCCTGGTACTGGAGGGTGTGAACTATCAGCACGGTCAGAGCCTGTCGATCGACAAGGTCAACCTGCTGCAGCCGTATGCACGCTTCATGATCAACGACGATCGCACCACCAACATCGATGACTTGCTGATTCCCCAGCCTGCCGACAGTGGTGCCAAATCAGCCGCCAAGCCGGCGGCCAGCAAAGACAAACCCTTGGGCATCCACATCGGGCAGATCGCAATTAACGATGGTTCGGCCAACTTTGCCGACTTTAGCCTCACGCCCAACTTCGCCACCGCGATTCAACAGCTCAACGGCCAGATTGGCACCATCGATAGTCGCCAGGCCAAACCGGCCAGCGTCGATATCAAGGGTAAGGTAGACCGTTACGCCCCGGTGACCATCAAGGGCAGCGTGAACCCGTTTGATCCGATGGCAGCCCTGGATATCGCAACCAGCTTCAAACGTGTCGAGTTGACCAACCTGACACCTTACTCGGGCAAGTTCGCAGGCTTCCGTATCCGCAAGGGCCGGCTGAATCTCGACTTGCACTACGTGATCACCAAGGGCCAGTTGAAGGCCGAAAACAAAGTGGTGGTCGAACAGTTGCAACTGGGTGAGAAAGTCGACAGCTCCGATGCGGTGGACTTGCCGATTCGCCTGGCCATCGCCCTGCTCAAGGACAGCGACGGCAAGATCTCGATCGAACTGCCGGTCAGTGGCGACCTGAACAACCCGCAATTCAGCGTAATGCCGATTGTGTGGCAGACCCTGCGTAACCTCGTCGTCCGCGCAGCGACGGCGCCCTTCAAGTTTATTGGCGGGCTGGTGACGGGTGGCGGCTCTGAAGACTTGGGTAATGTTTCGTTCGCCGCGGGCTCCAGTGAGCTGAACAAAGATGCCGAGGGCGCGCTGAATACCTTGGCCAAGGCATTGAAAGAGCGCCCTACCCTGCGCCTGGAAATCGAAGGCACGGCTGCTGCCAGCAGCGACGGGCCGTTCCTGGCGGCACAGCGACTGGAACGTGAATACCAGTACAACTACTACAAGATCCTCCAGCGCCGTGGCGACAAAGTCCCGGCCCAAGCTTCGTTGCTTGAAGTGCCCGAGAAAGAAAAAGCACCGTTGCTGGAAGGTATCTACCGCACCCGTCTTAAACAGCAACCTCCCGCCGAATGGAAAGACCTGGGCAGCGATGAGCGCTCGGCGAAGCTCAAAGAGGGTGTGATCAAGTTCTGGAGCGGCAGTGATGTGCTGCTGCGCCAACTGGGCCAGGAGCGCGCCAGTACCATCAAGGATTACTTGGTGGACAAGGGCCAGTTGGAAGACGACCGGGTGTACTTCATTGATGCGCAGCTGGGGCAGGCGGAGAAAGATGGTCGCGTCATCACCCCAATGCATCTGGATGCTGAGTAACTTCTGAGCAACGCCTATCCTAATGTGGGAGCTGGCTTGCCTGCGATAGCACCACCTCGGTGCAACTGAATGACTGAGGTGCCAGCATCGCTGGCTAGCCAGCTCCCACATTTTTGGGGGGGCTGGCAGTTTTTGTTTCAACCCCAAAATAGAACAGGCCCCGACACAAGTGCCGGGGCCTGTAATGACCACATCCGTGTGGTCGGTCGCATGAACTCCAGAGGTGCATCGGGTGGATAACTAGCTCACCCTAAGCCGCCGCTATATCGTTCAGACGAAACCTTGAACGTTACTCTGCTTTCAGGCCGTCGGCCGATACAGCTTTAACGCCTTTGATTTTCTTGGTGATGGCAACCGCAGTTTCTTTCTGCGATGCAGTCACAGCAGTCGGGGACGACAGGGAAACTACACCTTTGTTGGTCTCGACCTTGATATCAGTGCCAGGAATACCTTTTTCGGTAATCAGGTCAGCCTTCACTTTGGTGGTGATCCAAGTGTCGCTGGTGGTTTCTTTGGCATCAGCAGCCGCACCTTTGGTTTTGTCGATGCCGTCAGCTTTGACAGCGCCGCCAGCCAGCAGGCCGTCAGCCGAAACAGCACTCACACCTTTGATTTTCTTGGTGATGGCTACAGCAGTCGCTTTCTGCGAGTCCGAGATAGCTACGTCCGAAGATAGGGAAACCACACCTTTGTTGGTTTCTACCTTGATGTCGGAGCCTGGGATGCCTTTTTCAGTCAGCAGGTCTGCTTTGACTTTGGTGGTGATCCAGGTATCCGAGGTGGACTCTTTAGCCTTGGTCATTTCGCCAGCTGCCAGGGTCATTGGCGCCTGGGTTGGCTGAGCGAAGGCGGCGTTAGCCATGGCCAGGGTCAGAGCGGTAGCAGTTGCGGTAGCGAGAGCGAACTTCTTCATACGAGTAACTCCTGTTTTATTAAAAGTCTGCAGCGTGTGAACCTTGATGCGGCAGCGTTAACAGGGATAGTGCAGGCGGCGTGCCAAGTGGGATAACAGGACAAAATCGTTATAAAACAACAAGTTAAAAAACAGCGCGCTTTTCGAAATCGTGCAAGTTGCATGAAGCAGGTCGTGCCTGCGTGCAAGTTGCGGTTTTTTGCAGGCGACTAAACAACTGATTTTAGGGGAATTTCCTTCTCCCACAAAAAAGGGACTCCGAAGAGTCCCTTTTTTTCAGCTAGAACGCGGGGTGATTAAACGCCCGAAGCCTTGGCTGCTGCTACGTCCTTGATGGACAGCTTGATACGGCCGCGATTGTCCACGTCCAGTACCAGCACTTCCACTTCCTGGCCTTCTTTGAGAATGTCGGTCACTTTCTCAACACGAGCGTCGCTCAGCATGGAGATGTGAACCAGACCGTCTTTGCCCGGCAGGATGTTGACGAATGCGCCGAAGTCGACGATGCGCTCAACCTTGCCGACGTAGATCTTGCCGATCTCGGCCTCAGCGGTAATGCCCAGGACGCGCTGGCGTGCAGCTTCAGCCGCTTCCTTGGTTTCGCCGAAGATCTTGATCGAGCCGTCGTCTTCGATGTCGATCGAAGCCTTGGTCTCTTCACAGATCGCACGGATGGTCGCGCCGCCTTTACCGATAACATCACGGATTTTGTCGGTGTCGATTTTCATCGCGATCATGGTCGGAGCGTTTTCCGACAGTTCGGTACGCGACTGGCCAATGATCTGGTTCATCTGGCCGAGGATGTTCAGGCGCGCTTCCAGGGCTTGGCCCAGAGCGATTTCCATGATCTCTTCGGTGATGCCCTTGATCTTGATGTCCATCTGCAGCGCGGTTACGCCTTTAGCGGTACCGGCTACTTTGAAGTCCATGTCGCCCAGGTGGTCTTCGTCGCCCAGGATGTCGGTCAGGATGGCGAACTTCTCGCCTTCTTTAACCAGGCCCATGGCGATACCGGCAACCGGCGCCTTCATCGGCACACCAGCGTCCATCAGCGCCAGGGAAGCACCGCAAACGGAAGCCATCGAGCTGGAACCATTGGACTCAGTGATTTCCGATACGACACGGATGGTGTACGGGAACACGTCGGCAGCCGGCAGCATCGCAGCAATCGAACGACGGGCCAGACGGCCGTGACCGATTTCACGACGACCAGCACCACCCATGCGGCCACACTCGCCCACCGAGAACGGAGGGAAGTTGTAGTGCAGCATGAACGGGTCTTTTTTCTCGCCTTCCAGGGTGTCCAGCAGCTGTGCGTCACGGGCAGTACCCAGAGTCGCAACTACCAGGGCCTGGGTTTCACCACGGGTGAACAGCGCCGAACCGTGAGTCTTGGGCAGCACGCCGACTTCGATGTTCAGCGGGCGCACGGTGCGAGTGTCGCGACCGTCGATACGTGGCTTGCCGTTAACGATGTTTTCGCGAACGGTGCGGTATTCGATTTCACCGAATGCAGCCTTGACGTCGCTGGCAGAAGGCTGGCCTTCTTCACCGGACAACTTGGCGACAACCTGATCCTTCAGCTCGCCCAGGCGAGCGTAACGGTCGGCCTTGACGGTGATGGTGTAGGCGTCGGAGATGGCAGCGCCGAACTCGGAGCGGATAGCGCCCAGCAGGTCGGTAGCTTCCGGAGCAGCAGCCCAGGTCCAGGTTGGCTTGGCAGCTTCGGCAGCCAATTCCTTGACCGCGTTGATTACCACCTGGAACTCGTCGTGAGCAAACAGTACGGCGCCCAGCATCTGGTCTTCGGTCAGCTCTTTGGCTTCCGACTCAACCATCAATACGGCTTCGGAGGTACCGGCAACGACCATGTCCAGGCTCGAAGCTTTCTGCTGCTCGTAGGATGGGTTCAGCAGGTAACCTGTGCTTTCGTGGAAAGCAACGCGAGCGGCGCCGATTGGGCCATCAAACGGAATACCGGAGATAGCCAGCGCAGCCGAAGTACCGATCATCGCAGCGATGTCCGGATCGGTCTTTTTGCTGGTGGAAACGACGGTGCAGACAACCTGCACTTCGTTCATGAAGCCTTCCGGGAACAGCGGACGGATCGGACGGTCGATCAGTCGGGAGGTCAGGGTTTCTTTCTCGGAAGGACGGCCTTCGCGCTTGAAGAACCCGCCAGGGATCTTACCGGCAGCGTAAGTCTTTTCCTGGTAGTGAACGGACAGAGGGAAGAAGCCCTTGCTCGGGTCAGCGGTCTTGGCGCCAACCACGGTCACCAGTACGGTAACGTCGTCGTCAACGGTAACCAGCACTGCGCCAGAGGCTTGACGGGCGATACGGCCTGTCTCGAGGGTAACGGTCGACTGACCGAACTGGAATTTTTTGATAACCGGGTTCACGGTGTCCTACCTTCTTTGTGGCTCTTGGGGGAACTTGTCTTCTTGCGAAATTCTTGGGCAATGTCGGGAATCGGCCCGACCCTCGTCCAGGGTAAAACGTGTATCCAGATAAAACTTGAGGCTGGGAGCCTACCATGGGCCAGCGGGAATCCCACTGGCACACGGCAGACAACCAACCTCTAGCGCAATCGCTGATTAGCGACGCAGACCCAGGCGACCGATCAGAGCCTGATAACGACCCAGATCCTTGCCTTTCAGGTAGTCCAGCAGCTTACGGCGCTGGTTTACCATGCGGATCAGACCACGACGGGAGTGGTGGTCTTTACCGTTGGCCTTGAAGTGACCTTGCAGTTTGTTGATGTTGTGGGTCAGCAGTGCAACTTGCACTTCTGGCGAACCAGTGTCACCAACAGCTTGCTGATAGTCAGCTACGATTTGTGCTTTTTCTTGAACGTCGAGAGCCATGAGGCAATCCTTTTTTCAGGAAACCACCCAAGGGGTGATCTCAATAGGCCGAGGGCATACCCCCGTATCTATAAATGAGAAGTGACCATGCCTATTAACAGCCACCCTCGTTCGGTCATTCTGACCGAATCAGTCGACGCGGCGCGATGCGCCCGTCTTCGCTCACTTCACCGATACCGATAAAGCGACCGTTATGATCCTGTACTCGCACCATGCCGAACTTCGGGGCATCCGGGGCGCGTACCGGCTGGCCGTTGAGCCAGTAGAACGCGCTGTGCTCCGAGAAGTGCAGCAATGGCCAATCCAGCAAACCGCTGTCCGATGGCATCAGGAAGCGATCAACCGCTTCGTTGCCGCCTTCGGCGTGCACCGCTTCCAGCTCTTCCAGCGTGACCGTCTGGGCCAGGGTGAAAGGGCCGGCCTGGGTACGTCGCAGTTCAGCTACATAAGCACCGCAGCCCAGCTTCTCACCAATATCTTCCACGAGGGTACGGATATAGGTGCCTTTGCTGCAGTCCACCGCCAATCGAGCAGTGTCACCTTCACAAGCGAGCAATTCCAGCCGGGCAATAGTAACAGAACGCGGTTCGCGCTCCACCACTTCGCCCGCACGTGCCAGCTTATAAAGAGGTTGCCCATCCCGCTTGAGCGCCGAGTACATCGGCGGTATCTGACTGATTTGCCCACGAAAAGCAGGTAATGCAGCTTCGATATCCGCACGACCAACGGTCACGTCGCGAACCTGCAAAACATCACCTTCGGCGTCTGCCGTGGTGGTTGTCTTGCCCAGTTGCATGAGGGTTTCATAACCCTTGTCTGAATCAAGCAGGTACTGCGAGAACTTGGTGGCCTCACCAAAGCACAACGGCAGAACGCCGGTGGCCAGTGGATCCAGGCTGCCGGTGTGTCCCGCCTTCTCGGCGTTAAGCAGCCAGCGGACCTTCTGCAGCGCTGCATTGGAGGTGAAACCAATGGGCTTGTCGAGCAGAATGATGCCACTGACGTTGCGACGGATACGTTTGACCTGAGCCACCGCTTACTCCTTGGCGTCTTCAGGTGTGGACGGATGCTGGCTGTCTTCAGCCACGGCGCGCTCGATCAAGGCCGAGAGGTGCGCGCCACGCACGACGCTTTCGTCGTAATGGAAGTGCAACTGCGGAACGCTGCGCAGCTTCATTTCGCGGGCCAACTGCATCCGCAGGAAACCTGCGGCGGAGTTGAGCACCTTGATGCTTTGCGCGATTTCTTCGCTGTTGTCCTGCCCCATCACGGTGATGAAGATTTTGGCATGACCCACGTCACGGCTCACTTCAACGGCGGTGATGGTGACCAGGCCAACGCGCGGGTCTTTAACTTCGCGACGGATCAGTTGAGCCAGCTCACGCTGCATCTGATCGCCGATACGCTGGGTACGGCTGTATTCTTTTGCCATGTCTTGTTACCTGTTACTGCCACACGGTGAAACCCGTGGGGTCTGAAAGCGGCAAACGCCCGGCCTGACAAAAGCCAGACCGGGCGTTGCGTTTAGAGTCCGGACACGGCGCGGGGCAAGTACATGCCCACGCGCTGTGTGGCTCCTGAAGTGCGCGAGTTAGAGGCTGCGAGCAACCTGAACCTTCTCGAAGACTTCGATCTTGTCGCCAACCTTGACGTCGTTGTAGCTCTTGACGCCGATACCGCATTCCATGCCGGCACGTACTTCGGCAGCGTCATCCTTGAAGCGGCGCAGGGATTCCAGCTCGCCTTCGAAGATAACGATGTCTTCACGCAGTACACGGATCGGACGGTTACGGTACACGGTGCCTTCGACAACCATGCAACCGGCGATCGCGCCGAATTTCGGCGAGCGGAACACATCACGCACCTCGGCGATACCCAGGATGTTCTCCCGGACGTCGCTGCCAAGCATACCGGTAAGGGCTTTCTTGACGTCTTCGATGATGTCGTAGATGACGTTGTAGTAACGCATGTCCAGGCCTTCCTGCTCGACGATCTTGCGAGCGCCAGCATCGGCACGCACGTTGAAGCCGAACAGTACAGCGTTGGAAGCCAGTGCCAGGTTGGCGTCGGATTCGGTGATACCACCGACACCGCCACCGACAACACGCACTTGCACTTCGTCGTTACCCAGGCCGTTCAAGGCGCCGTTCAACGCTTCGAGGGAACCACGGACGTCGGATTTGAGGACGATGTTAAGCGTCTTCTTCTCTTCCTGGCCCATGTTCTCGAAGATGTTTTCCAGCTTGCCGGCGTGAGCACGGGCCAGCTTGACTTCGCGGAACTTGCCTTGACGGAACAGAGCCACTTCACGGGCTTTCTTCTCGTCGGCAACTACGCTCATCTCGTCGCCAGCGTCCGGCGTACCGTCCAGGCCGAGGATCTCGACCGGGATAGCAGGACCTGCTTCCTTGATTGGCTTGCCGTTCTCGTCGAGCATGGCACGTACACGGCCGTAGTTCGAACCGACCAGCACCATGTCGCCTTGGCGCAGGGTACCGTCTTGAACCAGCACGGTCGCGACCGGGCCACGGCCCTTGTCGAGGCGCGATTCAACCACTACACCACGGCCAGGAGCCGAAGGCGTAGCAGTCAATTCCAGGACTTCAGCTTGCAACAGGACCGCTTCGAGCAGTTCGTCAACGCCGGTACCCATTTTCGCCGAGACCGATACGAATGGCGTCTCGCCACCCCATTCCTCGGATGTCACGCCGTGAACCGACAGTTCGCTACGGATGCGATCGAGATCGGCGCCCGGCTTGTCGATTTTGTTCACGGCTACAACCAGAGGAACACCGGCAGCCTTGGCGTGCTGGACAGCTTCAATGGTCTGCGGCATTACGCCGTCGTCCGCTGCAACCACCAGGATCACGATGTCGGTCGCCTTGGCACCACGGGCACGCATTGCGGTAAACGCGGCGTGACCTGGAGTGTCGAGGAAGGTGACCATGCCGCGTTCGGTTTCAACGTGGTATGCACCGATGTGCTGGGTAATACCACCGGCTTCGCCTGCGGCAACCTTGGCACGACGGATGTAGTCGAGCAGGGAAGTTTTACCGTGGTCAACGTGGCCCATTACGGTCACAACCGGCGCACGGGAAACTGCCTCGCCTTCAAACTTCAGGGACTCGGCCAGGGAATCTTCCAGGGCAGTGTCGCTGACCAGGGTCACTTTGTGGCCCAGCTCTTCAGCAACCAACTGGGCAGTTTCCTGATCCAGTACTTGGTTGATGGTGGCCGGGGTGCCCAGCTTGAACATGAACTTGATGATTTCAGCAGCCTTGACCGACATCTGCTGGGCCAGATCGCCCACAGTGATGGTCTCGCCGATCTTCACTTCACGCACGACAGGGCCGGTTGGGCTCTGGAAACCGTGGGCGTTGCGTTTTTTCAGCTTGGCCTTGCCGCGACCACCACGACGGAAGCCATCGCTTTCTTCGTCGGTAGTACGTGGGGCAACGCGTGGAGCAGGCGCTTTCTCTTTGACCGAGGCACGATGCGGAGCGTTTTTGCGCTCGCCATCGCCACCACCACCGCGACGATTGTTATCGTCGGCACGTGGTTTGTCCGGACGACGAGGTTCGTCGCGCTTGCGGGCGTCGGCTGCAGGAGCAGGCGCAGCAGCAACCGGGACGGCCTCACGCACAGCTTCAACAGGAGCGGCAACCGCTTCAGTGTTGGCAGGTTGCGCAGCAGCAGGCTGGCGACGCGCTTCTTCTTCGGCGCGACGCTTGGCTTCTTCTTCAGCCTTCTGGCGAGCAGCATTTTCTACTGCGCGACGTTCATCCAGCTCGCGTTTGCGCTCGGCTTCGATTTCTTCCGGGCTGCGCTGTACGAAGACTTTCTTCTTGCGTACTTCTACGCTGATGCTCTTGCTACCCGCAACACGCAGGGTGCTGGTGGTTTTGCGCTGCAATGTAATCTTGCGCGGTTCTTCCACTTTCGCCTTGTGGCTGCTCTTCAAGTGAGTCAGCAAAGACTGCTTCTCACTATCGCTCACACCTTCATCGGCGGCGGTGTGCGGCAGACCTGCCTCACGCATCTGCTGCAACAGGCGCTCTACCGGTGTTTTGACCTCATCGGCCAGTTGTTTCACCGTGACTTGCGTCATGCACTTCTCTCCTCAGGCCGCGCCTAATTACTCGAACCAATGGGCTCGGGCGGCCATGATCAACTTGCCGGCACGATCTTCGTCAATGCCGTCGATGTCGAGCAGATCGTCAATAGACTGCTCGGCCAGGTCTTCGCGGGTAATTACGCCGCGCACCGCCAGTTCCATCGCCAAATCCTTGTCCATACCCTCAAGCGAGAGCAGGTCTTCGGCCGGATGGGCGTCTGCCAGCTTTTCCTCAGTAGCGATGGCTTTAGTCAACAAACGATCCTTGGCCCGAGCGCGAAGCTCGTTGACGGTGTCTTCGTCAAAGCCGTCGATGTTGAGCATTTCTTCCAACGGTACGTAGGCAATCTCTTCCAGGCTGGTGAAGCCTTCATCTACCAGTACCTGTGCCAGGTCTTCATCGACTTCCAACTCTTCGATGAAGTTGCGCAGGATGTCACCGGTTTCAGCTTGCTGCTTAGCCTGGATGTCCGATTCGGTCATCACGTTCAGGGTCCAGCCGGTCAGTTGGCTGGCCAGACGCACGTTCTGACCACCACGACCAATGGCCTGAGCCAGATTGTCTGCGCCAACGGCGATGTCCATTGCATGGGCATCTTCGTCAACGATAATTGCCGCCACTTCAGCCGGCGACATGGCGTTGATCACGAACTGCGCCGGGTTATCGTCCCACAGGACGATATCCACACGCTCACCGCCCAATTCGCCCGACACTGCCTGGACGCGCGAACCGCGCATACCGATGCAAGCGCCTTGCGGGTCGATGCGTTTGTCCTTGGAGCGAACCGCGATCTTGGCACGCGAACCCGGATCGCGGGACGCAGCCATGACTTCGATCAGACCTTCGGCAATTTCCGGCACTTCGATGCGGAACAGCTCGATCAGCATTTCCGGCGCGGTACGCGACAGGATCAGCTGAGGACCGCGGTTCTCGGTGCGGATTTCCTTGAGCAGCGCACGCAGACGCACGCCGACACGGAAGGTTTCGCGAGAGATGATGTCTTCGCGGGCCAGCAACGCTTCGGCGTTGTTGCCCAGGTCGACGATCACATTGTCGCGGGTAACTTTTTTCACGGTGCCGGAGATGATTTCACCCAGGCGCTCGCGATAAGCGTCAACGACTTGAGCGCGCTCGGCTTCACGAACCTTCTGCACGATGACCTGCTTGGCGGTCTGTGCAGCAATACGGCCGAATTCGATCGATTCGATCTTTTCTTCGACGACATCACCGACCTGGGCGCCCGGGTGCGTTTGCGCAACCTTGCTCGGCCAGGTTTCGATGGCCGGATCATCAAGATCGGCTTCTTCGACGACCGTCCAGCGACGGAAAGTCTCATAGGCACCGGTGTGGCGGTTGATTTCCACACGCAGATCAACTTCGTCTTCAAAACGCTTTTTGGTAGCAGTGGCCAGGGCCAGCTCCAGCGCTTCAAAAATCACGTTTGCCGGTACGCCCTTTTCATTGGATACCGACTCAACAACCAGCAGTACTTCTTTGCTCATCGTACGCCTCGCCTTTCGCAAGCCATTGGATCCGCGGGATCCGCGTCTCAGTCAAAACTGGGAATAATGTTGGCCTTGTCGATCATATCGATCGGCAACAGGAACTCATGGTCTTCTACCTGCACCACGACATCCTGTTCTTCTACACCGCGCAGAAGGCCCTGAAAGTTGCGTCGCCCTTCGAAGGGCGAACGCAGCTTGATCTTCACTTGTTCACCGGCAAATTTTGCAAACTGATCAATAGTGAACAGTGGGCGTTCCATGCCTGGCGAGGAAACTTCAAGGGTGTATTCAACGGAAATCGGATCTTCAACATCCAGCACACCGCTGATCTGACGGCTGACAATGGCACAATCGTCCACCAGCACGCCGCCCTCTTTATCGATATAAACGCGCAACATTGAGTGGCGACCTTGAGCCGAAAACTCAATACCCCAGCATTCATAGCCTAGGGCCACGACCACCGGGGCCAGCAAGGCCTGCAACTCTTCTAGCTTGCTCGACACCTGAACCCCCTCGTGCATGTATGTGCATGCTGTGCAAAATAAAAAAATGGGCGAAACGCCCATCCTTGAAACGCCGTCGAACAGCGGCGTTGAAAGTGTCCAGCTAACAAAAAGCCCCTTAAAAGGGGCTCCGCTAAAACTGGTTGCGGGGGCCGGATTTGAACCGACGACCTTCGGGTTATGAGCCCGACGAGCTACCAGACTGCTCCACCCCGCGACAAAGCTGGGGCGGAAGTATACGACCGATCCCTTACAGGGTCAATGTAACCTTCCACCTACAAGAAAGCCCGCAACAGCGGGCTCTCCTGATAATTGGTACCGAGAAGGGGACTCGAACCCCTACACCCTATGGGCACAACCACCTCAAGGTTGCGTGTCTACCAATTCCACCACCTCGGCAATACAGCGCTTACAACCCTTCTTACTTCTGCTCTTGAGCTGGAGGTACGTCAGTCGCTGGAGTAGCCGACTTTTGCTCTTGAAGCACCGGGACATCATCAGAAGCCGGTTTTGCTTTTGGAACTTCCAACACTGCTGGGTTTGGCAAACCTACCTGAGTCAGCACATGAGCTTTCTCTTTAGCAAAGTAACCTAACCCTAAGCTGGTTATGAAGAAACCTGCGGCAAGTATAGCAGTAAACTTACTAAGAAAGGTAGAGGAACCTTGGCTTCCGAACACAGTATTTGAAGCACCTGCACCGAAAGACGCACCAGCATCCGCACCTTTACCCTGTTGCAACAAAACCAGAGCAACTACGCTCAGGGCAGCCAACAGATGAAAAACGACTACGACTGTTTCCAGCATTTTTTCAGTTTCCCGCGGCGCGACAGATCGCACCGAACTCATCTGCATTCAGGGAGGCTCCACCAATGAGCCCCCCATCGATATCCGGCATGCCGAACAGTTCGACCGCATTGGCCGCCTTCACGCTGCCGCCGTATAGAAGCCGCACACCTTGCGCGACTTCAGAATTCTCTGCCGCCAACTGCGCGCGGATGGCTGCGTGCACATCCTGCGCCTGTTGCGGTGTAGCAGTCAGTCCGGTGCCAATGGCCCAGACCGGCTCGTAAGCAATAACCGCCTTTGCAAACGCCCCAACACCCAGCTCCTCGATGATGCTGCCCAGCTGACGCGAGACAACTTCAAGAGTCTTGCCTGATTCGCGCTGCTCAAGGGTCTCCCCTATGCACAACACCGGAACCAAGCCACAAGCCTGTGCCGCGGCGAACTTGCGGTTGAGCGTCGCATCCCGCTCGCCCATCATCTGACGGCGCTCGGAGTGCCCGACAAGTACATAGGCACACCCTGCATCAACCAACTGACTCGGCGAAATCTCACCGGTCAATGCGCCTTGCATGGGCTCCACCGCAGAATTCTGCGCGCCGACCTGGATCGACTTGCCCTTCAAGCCATCAACCACTTGGTTGATATGCAAGCAAGGCGGGAAAACCGCGACATCAACACCGCTAGGCAAGGCCAAGTGACGAAGGCCATTGATCAGCTCAGCGACACTGGCGCGGGTACCGTGCATCTTCCAGTTACCAGCTACCATAGTGCGACGCATGCTGTACCCCGTCGGTCAAAGTGGGCGCAGATGTTACCCAACCACACCATCACTGGCAAGCCGAATTCAGGCGCAAACTTCAGTTACCAGTTTTGCCAGGTCTTCGGCATGGCCGCGAACCTGGGTTTCGTCCTCGCCTTCGACCATGACACGCACCAGAGGCTCAGTGCCCGACTTGCGCAACAACACACGCCCACGCCCGGCCATTGCCTGGGTAACACGCTCACAAGCCTCTTTGACGGCAGGGTGCTCGATTGGATTTTCACCACCGGCAAAACGCACATTGAGCAGCACCTGCGGACACTTGCGCAGGGCCTGACGCGCCTGCGCCAGGCTCTCGTCACGACGACGCAAGGCCAGAAGCACCTGCAGCGCAGCGATGATGGCGTCGCCCGTAGTCGTATGCTGGAAGCATACGACGTGTCCCGAGTTCTCGCCGCCTACCAGCCAGTTACGCTCCAGAAGCTCGGCGATCACATAACGGTCGCCGACATTGGCGCGGATAAACGGAATACCCAACTCCGCCAATGCCAACTCAAGCCCCAGGTTGCTCATGAGGGTACCCACAACGCCGCCCTGCAGCTTGTTACGCTCATGCAGATCACGGGCAATGATGAACAGCAAATCATCACCATCCACAATCATGCCGGTGTGATCCACCATCAGCACACGATCGCCGTCGCCATCGAACGCGATACCCAGGTCCGCATGTTCGGCCAGAACCGCCGCCTGCAGTTGCTCCATGTGCGTGGAGCCGCAGTTGTCGTTGATGTTCAACCCGTTAGGCTGAGCCGACAGCACGGTGACCTGCGCTCCCAGCTCCTTGAAAACACTTGGCGCTACCTTGTAGGTCGCACCATGGGCGCAATCGACAACGATCTTCAGCCCGGCAAAATTGGTACTGCTCGGCACGCTGCTTTTGCAGAATTCGATATAACGGCCGGACGCATCATTGATACGCGACACCTTGCCCAGCTTGCTGGATTCAACCACCGTCATCGGCGCATCCAGCAGCTCTTCGATCATCAACTCGATCTCGTCAGGCAACTTGGTACCCTGCCCCGAGAAGAACTTGATGCCATTGTCGTCATGCGGGTTGTGCGACGCACTGATCACAATACCGGCTTCAGCGTGAAAGGTACGCGTCAGGTAAGCGATCGCCGGCGTCGGCATGGGCCCCAACAGCATTACGTCGGCGCCGGCAGCAGATAAGCCTGCCTCAAGCGCGGATTCAAACATATAACCCGAAATACGGGTGTCCTTGCCAACCAGGATCCGGCACGCCCCCATGCTGCGGAACGCCATGCCTGCCGCCCAACCCAACTTGAGCATGAAATCAGGGGTAATCGGAAACTCGCCAACCCGACCACGGATGCCGTCGGTGCCAAAGTATTTTTTAGTCATAAGTGCTCCATCATTCTTATTCGGCTGATTCTACAGCGGCAATCATGCGCACCACATCCACCGTCTCGGCGACATCATGCACACGCAAAATACGAGCGCCCTTGGTCACGGCAAGCGCTGCAAGGGCGAGGCCGCCGTACAAGCGCTCACCCACCGGGCGATTCAAGGCCAGCCCTATCATGCTCTTGCGCGACACACCGACCAGCAGCGGCCGACCAAGGGCATGCAGCGCCTCCATATGCTTGAACAGGCTTAAATTATGTTGCAGGGTCTTGGCGAAGCCAAACCCCGGGTCAAGGATGATCTTTTCGCACGCGATGCCCGCCTCGACACACTGAGCGATCCTGTCTGCCAGGAACCCAGTGACCTCGCCGACCAGGTTGTCGTAGTGAGGACTGTCCTGCATGTTACCGGGCTCACCCAGCATATGCATCAGGCACACCGGCAGGCCGGTCGCTGCAGCGGCATCGAGAGCACCGTCACGCCGCAACGAACGCACATCATTGATAAGCCCCGCCCCCAGACGCGCGGTTTCACGCATTACCGCGGGAGTTGAAGTGTCCACAGAAATGATCACATCCAGCTCACGGGCGATACGCTCGACAATGGGCGCTACCCGCTCAAGCTCTTCCAACGGGGACACCACACGAGCCCCAGGCCGAGTGGACTCGCCGCCCACATCAATCAAGGTCGCACCGGCAGCCACCATCGCCTCGGCATGACGCAACGCAGCATCCAGCTGGCTGAAACGGCCACCATCGGAAAAGGAATCGGGAGTTACATTGAGAATACCCATGACATGCGTATGGGCCAAATCAAGAACCCGGTTGCCGCAAGGCAACCGGGTAGAGGACAAAGCAGAAGTCATTTCAAACCTTAGTGGTCAGCTGCCGGGCCGCCGATCGGGGTCTCAGGGCGTTCGTTCTGAACGACGGGTGGGGTACCCGAAGTACCTGAACCACCTTCCCAATCGCGAGGCTCACGCGGTGTACGACCGGCCATGATGTCGTCGATCTGATCGGCATCAATGGTCTCGTACTTCATCAGCGCATCAGCCATGGCATCAAGCTTGTCGCGGTTATCGGTGAGGATCTGCTTGGCCGTGCCGTAACACTGGTCAATGATGCTGCGAACTTCGGAGTCGATCAGCTTGGCAGTCTCACCGGAGAAGCTGGCACTTTGACCGCCACCACCACGACCGAGGAACACCTCACCCTCTTCCTCTGCATACATCAAAGGACCGAGTTTTTCCGACAACCCCCACTTGGTCACCATATTTCGTGCAATCTGGCTGGCACGCATGATGTCATTGGAAGCACCTGTGGTGACGCCGTCGAAGCCCAAGGTCATCTCTTCGGCAATCCGCCCGCCATACAGCGAACAGATCTGGCTGATCAATGCGCGCTTGGAGAGGCTGTAGCGATCCTCTTCCGGCAGGAACATGGTCACACCCAGCGCACGGCCACGAGGAATGATCGACACCTTGTAGACCGGGTCATGCTCAGGCACAACGCGACCAACAATGGCGTGACCGGCTTCGTGATAAGCCGTGTTCTGCTTCTCTTTCTCGGACATGACCATGGATTTGCGCTCAGCGCCCATCATGATCTTGTCTTTTGCCAATTCGAACTCTTTCATTTCAACGATGCGCTTGCCGGTACGGGCAGCAAACAACGAAGCCTCGTTGACCAGGTTGGCCAGGTCGGCACCGGAGAAGCCAGGCGTACCACGAGCAATCACAGCCGGAGCCACGTCGTCACCCATTGGCACCTTGCGCATGTGTACTTTCAAAATCTGTTCACGACCGCGGATATCCGGCAGGCCAACCACGACCTGACGGTCGAAACGGCCCGGGCGAAGCAACGCCGGGTCCAGTACGTCCGGACGGTTGGTCGCGGCGATGACGATAATGCCGTCATTCATCTCGAAACCATCCATCTCTACCAGCAACTGGTTGAGGGTCTGCTCACGCTCATCATGACCACCGCCCATGCCAGCGCCACGATGGCGACCAACGGCATCGATTTCGTCGATGAAGATGATGCACGGCGCATGCTTCTTGGCCTGTTCGAACATATCGCGAACACGGCTGGCGCCCACACCGACGAACATCTCGACGAAGTCAGAACCGGAAATGGTAAAGAAAGGCACCTTGGCTTCGCCGGCAATCGCCTTGGCCAGCAAGGTTTTACCGGTACCCGGAGGACCGACCATCAACACGCCGCGAGGAATACGACCACCCAGGCGCTGGAACTTGCCCGGATCACGCAGGAACTCGACCAGCTCACCCACTTCTTCCTTGGCTTCGTCGCAACCTGCAACGTCAGCCAGAGTAGTCTTGACCTGGTCCTCGGAGAGCAGGCGCGCCTTGCTCTTGCCAAAGCTCATCGGCCCGCCCTTGCCTCCCGCACCACCTTGCATCTGGCGCATGAAGAACATGAACACGGCGATAATCACCAGGATCGGGAAGCTTGCCACCAGGAGCTGAGTCCAGATGCTTTGCTGTTCAGGCTGCTTGCCTTCGACAACCACGTGGTTATCCACCAGGTCACCGATCAGACCGTTGTCCTGGATTGCCGGACGAATGGTCTTGAAGCTGTCGCCGTCGTTGCGCTTACCGGTAATCACGTAGCCATCAACCGCTACGCGCTCGACCTTGCCATCCTTGACTTGCTGGATGAAGTCGGAATAGTTGAGGGTCTGTGGCTCGTTAGGGCTGGAGAAGTTGTTCATCACCGTCACCAGGACAGCCGCGATGATCAACCACAGGATCAGATTCTTTGCCATATCGTTCAATTAACTACCCTCTGAAGCAAGCTCCGCTACTGGCGCGCGCTTCGCATGATATTCACCGGCCTAACTTACTACATTACCTACAACTCTGGCAGGCGCCGTCTGTAACCCTTTGTGAAACTTTGACTACACAATATTCGTAAAGCTTCGTGACGAAAGCGATATAAAAAAACCTATCGCCCTCCTCGAATTTCTCAAAAACGCTCTTCGCTCGCTGCGCCTTCCACACCGCGGTAGCCACGGCACAGCAGATACTGCTCCCTGGACCGGTCACGGGAAGAGTCCGGTTTACGGGTCTGCACCTTGTCGAACAACTTGCGAATGTTCTTGTGGTACTCGTCGAAACCTTCGCCCTGGAAGACCTTCACCAGGAAATCGCCACCCGGGCGCAATACCCGACCCGCCAAATCCAGCGCCAGCTCACACAGGAACATGGCACGCGGCATATCAACAGCCGGTAATCCACTCATATTGGGGGCCATGTCGGAAATCACAAGGTCTACCTGCGAATTTCCCACAGCCTCCAGGATCTCGGCCAATACCTTGTCTTCGGTAAAGTCGCCGTGAACAAAGGTCACGTCCGGGATGCTGTCCATCTCGAGGATGTCGGAAGCGATCAATCGGCCTTGCCCACCAATCAGACGACTGGTCACCTGGGACCAGCCACCGGGGGCCGCGCCGAGATCGATAACGCTCATGCCCGGACGGATCAGTTTATCCTTGTCCTGGATCTCCAGCAGCTTGTAGCTGGCCCGGGAACGGTAGCCGTCCTTTTGCGCCTTTTTGACGTAAGGATCATTGAAATGTTCTTGTAGCCACTTAAGGCTGGTTTTGGAACGGGCCACGGGCCACCTCGAAAAATAAAACGGGTCGTGATTAACTGGGCGGTCCCGGACTCGCTCGGGTAAACTGGCCGCCGCTTTTTACAAGATCAGACGCAGGGGTCAGATTATGCCGCTCACTCAAGAGCAGAAGAAACAGTACAAATCCATTGGCCACCATCTGAAACCAGTTCTGATTGTGGCAGACAACGGGTTGACTGAAGGTGTTTTAGCCGAATTTGAACGCGCACTGAACGATCACGAACTGATCAAGATCAAGGTCAATATCCTTGATCGCGAAGCGCGTTTGGCCGCCGTCGCAGAACTGTGCAAGGTGGGCAAAGCGGACCTGGTTCAGGTCATCGGCAAGATGGCGCTGCTGTATCGCAAGAACTTCAGCGTCAACAAGCAACTGTCGAACGTTCATCGTTTCAAATGATGAAAAGGGTCACGGGCGTGCTTCGCGCGCCCTGCCACTCCACCCCGGCGCCGGCTGCATGACCAGCACCAAACCGGAAAACCCTAGCACAAGATAGCTGAATAACTGCCAGCGCAACGCTTGCGGCAGCCAAATATACACCACGCAAAACATCGCGCACGCATACAGCGACATCAACAGCAGTTGCCCGCGAATGTCCCGCCACAAACTCTCAAAGCCCTCAGCCTTGACTAGCACTAACGCCTGGAGCAACACACACGCCGCCGCAAAACCCACCAGTAGCGCGCTCAGCAATTTGTCGATCTCATCGATCAGTAACGGTGCCAGACCAATAAGGCCCAGCACCGGTAATACACCCATATGCAACAGCCACAGGCCACCCACCCAAAGCATCTGAGAGAGCTGCCAAAGCATGGCGCCCGCACGCAGCGGGCGCCGTCTTTCAGATGTGGCGGACTTCGACAATCTCGTACTCGATGACGCCGCTCGGCGTTTTCACGGCAACGACGTCACCCTCTTCCTTGGCAATCAAGGCGCGAGCGATCGGCGAGCCGACAGAGATCTTGCCTTGCTTGAAATCAGCCTCGTCCTCACCCACGATCTGGTAAGTCACGCTTTCGTCAGTCTCGACGTTGGCGATTTCCACGGTCGTGCCGAAAATCACCTTGCCGGTATGCGGGATGGTCGTGACGTCGATGATCACCGCATTCTGCATACGGCCTTCGATATCACGGATCCGCGCCTCGACCATACCCTGCTGCTCGCGAGCAGCGTGGTATTCGGCGTTTTCCTTCAAGTCACCCAGCTCGCGGGCCGTACCGATGTCCTGGCTCAGCTTTGGACGTACGACTTTGGTCAGATGGGCGTGCTCCTCTTCCAGGGCGCGAGCGCCCTGAACGGTCATCGGGTATTTGGTTATGCTCATGCCTTCAATCCTGCGTGTAGATCCTGCAAGCGACGCACGGTCTTTTCCGGACCGAACTTGAGCGCTTCGCAGATGGCTTCGCCAGCAGCAATGGTGGTGGTGCAGTAGATCTTGTGCTGCAAGGCATTACGACGAATGGAGTAGGAATCCGCGATCGACTGACGACCTTCGGTGGTGTTGATGATCAGCGTGACTTCGTCATTCTTGATCATGTCGACCACATGCGGACGGCCTTCCGTCACCTTGTTCACGCGACGTACTTTCAGGCCGGCAGCTTCGATCAGCTTGGCGGTCCCGGCAGTCGCGACGACTTCGAAGCCCAAGTTGATCAGATCACGGGCCACGCCCGCAACCAGTGGCTTGTCGTCATCACGCACGCTGATAAACGCAGTACCGCCGGTTGGCAGCACTTCGCTGGCACCCATCTGGGCCTTGGCGAACGCTTCACCGAAGGTATCGCCCACGCCCATCACTTCACCGGTGGACTTCATCTCTGGGCCCAGGATCGGGTCCACACCAGGGAATTTGGCGAATGGGAACACCGCCTCTTTCACGCTGTAGAAGTTTGGAATGATTTCCTTGGTAAAGCCGATTTCCTTCAAGGTCTTACCGGCCATCACACGGGCAGCGATCATGGCCAGGGACACACCGATGCACTTGGATACAAAAGGCACGGTACGCGAGGCACGCGGGTTGACTTCAATGACGTAGATGTCTTCGCCTTGCAGCGCCAACTGAACGTTCATCAGGCCGACCACACCCAGCTCCAGGGCCATTTTCTTGACCTGTTCGCGCATCTCGTCCTGGATGTGCGCCGGCAGCGAGTACGGCGGCAGCGAGCACGCGGAGTCACCGGAGTGAACGCCGGCCTGCTCGATGTGCTGCATGATCGCGCCGATCACTACGTCAGTACCGTCGCATACCGCATCCACGTCCATTTCGATGGCGCAGTTGAGGAAGTGGTCCAGCAGCACCGGGCTGTCGTTGGACACTTTCACCGCATCACGCAGGTAGCGCTTGAGTTCGTCTTCTTCGTAGACGATTTCCATCGCGCGACCGCCCAGTACGTAGGACGGGCGCACCACCAGCGGGTAGCCGATCTTGCTGGCTGCACGGATGGCTTCGTCTTCGCTGCGCACGGTAGCGTTTGGCGGCTGACGCAGGTTCAGGCGCTCAACCATCTGCTGGAAGCGCTCACGGTCTTCGGCACGGTCGATAGCGTCCGGGCTGGTACCGATGATCGGCACGCCGGCAGCTTCCAGGGCACGCGCCAGTTTCAGCGGGGTCTGGCCGCCGTATTGGACGATCACGCCCTTAGGCTTCTCGACGCGGCAGATTTCCAATACGTCTTCCAGCGTTACCGGCTCGAAGTACAGACGGTCGGAAGTGTCGTAGTCGGTGGAAACGGTTTCCGGGTTGCAGTTGACCATGATGGTCTCGTACCCGTCTTCGCGCAGGGCGAGGGCGGCGTGTACACAGCAGTAGTCGAACTCGATACCCTGGCCGATACGGTTCGGACCGCCGCCCAGAATGATGATCTTGTCGCGATCCGACGGCGCGGCTTCGCACTCTTCCTCATAGGTGGAGTACATGTAGGCAGTGTCGGTGGCGAACTCTGCGGCGCAGGTGTCAACGCGCTTGTAGACCGGAAAGATATCCAGCTTGTGGCGATGAGTACGCAGGTTCTTCTCGGTCACACCCAGCAGCTTGGCCAGACGCTGGTCGGAGAAGCCTTTGCGCTTGAGACGGAACATCAGGTCGCGGTCGATAGACGACAGGCCCAGAGTCTTGACCTTCTCTTCTTCCTTGATCAGATCTTCGATCTGCACCAGGAACCACGGATCGATCATGTTCATGCCGAAGATATCTTCGACGCTCAGGCCGGCACGGAAGGCGTCGGCCACGTACCAGATACGCTCGGCGCCCGGCACGGTCAGCTCGCGCTTGAGGATGCTCATGCTTTCCGGATTGCTCAGGTCGAGCTTCTCGTCCAGGCCGCAAACACCGACTTCCAGGCCGCGCAGGGCTTTCTGCAGGGATTCCTGGAACGTGCGGCCGATCGCCATGACTTCGCCGACCGACTTCATCTGGGTGGTCAGGCGCGCATCAGCCTTGGCGAACTTCTCAAAGGCAAAGCGTGGCAGCTTGGTCACAACGTAGTCGATAGACGGCTCGAAAGACGCCGGCATAGCGCCGCCGGTGATTTCGTTTTGCAGTTCGTCCAAGGTGTAGCCGATAGCCAGCTTGGCAGCGATCCGCGCAATCGGGAAGCCGGTAGCTTTCGAGGCCAGCGCAGAAGAACGCGATACACGTGGGTTCATCTCGATCACGACCATGCGGCCGGTGTCCGGGCAGATGCCGAACTGAACGTTGGAACCGCCGGTTTCAACGCCGATCTCGCGCAATACCGCCAGGGAGGCGTTACGCAGGATCTGGTATTCCTTGTCGGTCAGGGTCTGCGCCGGAGCTACGGTGATCGAGTCACCGGTGTGCACGCCCATCGGATCGAAGTTTTCGATGGAGCAGACGATGATGCAGTTATCCTTCTTATCGCGGACAACCTCCATCTCGTATTCTTTCCAGCCGATCAGCGATTCGTCGATCAGCAGCTCTTTGGTCGGCGACAGGTCCAGGCCACGCGCGCAGATCTCTTCGAACTCTTCACGGTTGTAGGCAATGCCGCCACCGGTGCCGCCCATGGTGAAGGACGGACGGATAATGCAAGGGAAGCCCAGGGTCTCAAGGACCGCATTGGCTTCTTCCATGCTGTGGGCGATACCGGAACGCGGGCACGCCAGGCCGATGGACTTCATGGCCTTGTCGAAACGCGAACGGTCTTCAGCTTTGTCGATGGTGTCGGCATTGGCGCCGATCATCTCTACGCCGAACTTTTCCAGGACGCCTTCGCGCTCCAGGTCCAGGGCGCAGTTCAATGCAGTCTGGCCGCCCATGGTTGGCAGCAGCGCGTCCGGACGCTCTTTCTCGATGATCTTGGCAACGGTCTGCCATTTGATCGGTTCGATGTATGTCGCGTCGGCCATGGCCGGGTCGGTCATGATGGTGGCCGGGTTGGAGTTCACCAGGATGACGCGGTAGCCCTCCTCACGCAGGGCTTTACAGGCCTGGGCGCCGGAGTAGTCGAATTCGCAGGCCTGGCCGATCACGATCGGGCCAGCGCCGAGAATCAGGATGCTTTTTATGTCTGTACGTTTTGGCATGGGTTTGTCACTCAAATCCGCAGGTCAGTCGGCAAGCCGTCTAGAACAATCCTTGAAGAGCCTGCGGGGGCCACCGAGGTTCGGGGCCGCCCGCAGAGCACTCAGTCAGCGTCGCTTGGCCATCTCATTGATGAAACGGTCGAACAGCGGCGCTACGTCGTTCGGGCCCGGGCTGGCTTCAGGGTGGCCCTGGAAGCTGAACGCGCTCTTGTCGGTGCGCTCGATGCCCTGCAGGGAACCGTCGAACAGCGACTTGTGAATGGCGCGCACATTACTCGGCAAGCTGGCCTCATCCACCGCAAAACCGTGGTTCTGGCTGGTGATCATCACAACGCCGGTGTCCAGGTCTTGTACCGGGTGGTTGGCACCGTGGTGGCCGTGGCCCATTTTCAGGGTCTTGGCGCCGGAGGCCAAAGCCAGCAGCTGGTGGCCAAGGCAGATACCGAACACCGGAATGTCGGTTTCCAGCACGTCCTTGATGGCCTGGATAGCGTAGTCGCATGGCTCGGGGTCACCCGGGCCGTTGGACAGGAACACGCCGTCCGGTTGCATCGCGAGCACATCGCTGGCAGGCGTTTGCGCAGGCACCACGGTCACGCGGCAACCACGCTCGACCAACATGCGCAGGATGTTGTACTTGACGCCGTAGTCGTAGGCGACCACGTGGTAAGGCAGATCGGCAGCTTCGATAGTCGCGTGGCTGTCGGTCTTCAGATCCCACACAGTGGAACGCCACTCGTACTTCTCTTTGACGCTGACGACTTTCGCCAGGTCCATGCCTTTCAGGCCAGGGAAGCCTTGTGCTGCGGCAATCGCCGCCTCGTCGGAAATATTGTCACCGACCATGATGCAGCCATTCTGCGAGCCTTTTTCACGCAGGATGCGCGTGAGGCGGCGCGTATCGATACCGGCGATCGCCACAACATTGTTGGCTTTCAGGTAATCGGACAGCGACATCGTGTTACGCCAGTTGCTCGCAACCAGTGGCAGGTCACGAATCACCAGACCGGCCGACCAGACACGATCAGACTCGACATCTTCCGGCGTAGTGCCGGTGTTGCCGATGTGCGGATAGGTCAGGGTAACGATCTGTTGGGCGTAGGAAGGATCGGTAAGGATTTCCTGATAGCCGGTCATGGCGGTGTTGAACACCACCTCTCCAACGGTTTGACCGTCGGCTCCAATGGCTTCGCCGCGAAAAATGCTGCCATCAGCAAGGGCGAGTATGGCTGGCTTAGTCAAGAAGACCTCCCGTAAATAAAGCCTGAAAGGGCGATCGCAGGTTGTAAAAAAGCGGAGTGACGTATGGACACGTCACCCCGCTTCTTCATCGAATTATTCTGCGCGCTTTTAGTGGACACACTAAAGCTGTAGCTTACAGAAAAAGGCTTTTTGGGTCCACCGCTAATGAGCCTTAAAGGCAGGAGAATGCGACAGGACGTCGCTTAGCGGGTAAAAACGGGGCCTCAGGATAATCCCGAGGCCCCATTTAAGCTACTGATTAGTGCAGATCCAGCACGTCACGCATGTCATACAGGCCCGGCTCGCGGCCTTCCAACCAGAGTGCAGCTCGCACTGCGCCCTTGGCGAACGTCATGCGGCTTGAAGCCTTGTGCGTGATCTCCAGGCGCTCGCCTTCGGTGGCGAACAACACCGTGTGATCGCCAACCACATCACCACCGCGCACGGTTGCAAAGCCGATGGTGTCGCGCGCGCGCTCACCGGTATGGCCTTCACGCCCGTATACCGCCACTTTCGATAGATCGCGGCCCAGCGCATCAGCGATAGCTTCACCCATGCGCAACGCAGTGCCCGATGGCGCATCGATCTTGTGGCGGTGATGAGTCTCGATAATCTCGATATCGGCTTCATCACCCAGCACACGCGCTGCCAGGTCCAACAATTTCAGCGACAGGTTCACGCCAACGCTGAAGTTGGCAGCAAAGACGATCGGAATATCCTTGCCCGCCTCCACCAGCAACTGCTTCTGCTCAGCACTCAAACCAGTCGTACCGATCACCATGGCCTTGCCTGCCTTGCGGCAGAAGGCCAGGTTTTTCAGCATCACGTCAGGCAAGGTGAAATCGATGAGCACGTCGAACTCGTCAGCCACCTGCTCAAGGCTGCCCGTCAACGACACACCGATGCGGCCCAACGACGCCAACTCACCGGCATCCGCCCCGATCAACGTGCTTCCTGGGCGAACAATCGCCGCCGTCAGCCCGGAGGCCGGCGAGCGTTGCTGCACCGCCTCGACCAGCGTCTTGCCCATGCGCCCGGCAGCGCCCATTACGGCTATACGTCGCATATTCACGTCCTTACAGGTCGCCGAAGAAGCGTTTCACGCCATCGAAGAAGCCAGTGGTTTTCGGCGAATGGGAGTCATCGCCTTCCAGGGAGCTGCGGAACTCTTCGAGCAGTTCGCGCTGACGACGGCCCAGATTGACCGGGGTTTCCACCGCCACACGACACATCAGGTCGCCCGCACCGCCACCGCGCACTGGCGCAACGCCTTTGCCACGGATGCGGAACTGCTTGCCAGTCTGTGTCCCCTCGGGAATCTTGAGTTTGACTCGACCATCAAGGGTCGGAATCTCCAACTCACCGCCCAGGGCCGCATCGACAAAGCTGATCGGCACTTCGCAGAACAGGTGTTTGCCATCGCGCTGGAAGATCGAGTGCTCACGCACATTGATCACCACGTACAGGTCGCCAGTCGGACCGCCCTGGGTACCCGCCTCGCCTTCGCCCGACAGGCGGATACGATCACCGGTATCCACACCCGCCGGCACTTTCACCGAGAGGGTCTTGTACTCTTCAACACGACCTTCACCGTGGCAGGAATCGCACGGGTCGGAAATGATCTTGCCCTGGCCATGGCAACGCGGGCAGGTTTGCTGCACCGAGAAGAAGCCCTGCTGCATGCGCACCTGACCGATGCCACCACAGGTCGGGCAAGTGATCGGCGAGGAGCCTTTCTTGGCACCCGAACCGTCGCACGGCTTGCAGTTAACCAGCGTCGGCACACGAATATTGACGCTGGTGCCGCGCACGGCTTCTTCCAGATTCAACTCCAGCGTGTAGCGCAAGTCACTGCCACGCTGCGCGCCGCCACGCTGACCGCCACGGCCACCGCCGAAGAAATCGCTGAACACGTCGCCGAAAATATCGGAGAAGTTCTGACCGCCGAAACCGGCGCCGCCGCCACCCATGCTCGGGTCGACGCCGGCATGACCGTACTGGTCGTAGGCCGCACGCTTATTGGGATCACACAGGCATTCGTAGGCCTCATTGGCCTCTTTGAACATCTCTTCGGATTCTTTGTTATCCGGATTACGGTCGGGGTGGTGCTTCATCGCCAGGCGACGGTAGGCCTTCTTCAGGTCCGCCTCGCTGGCCCCGCGCTCCACACCCAATACTTCGTAATAGTCACGCTTTGCCATAAGTCTTTGCACTCTTAAGGACGTTCGGCCTGGCCCTCCTGAACCCTGCCAAACTCGTTGAGCCCCAATACAGGCCCGGACCCAACTCACGTCAATTCAACGATCCTGGTCATTACTGCTTTTAGCCAGGGACCCGGCCAAAAACGCGGTGAATGCCATTCGGAAAGCAGGAGCATTCCCGATCACACCGCCAGCATCCGAGCGTTGTCGCATGCTGTAAAAATTCGCATACCCCAGACACGCCAACGCGGGAGCAAGCTCCCGCGCGGCGACATCCTACCAGTCACCGCTTGTGAGCGGTCAACCGGGCGACCAAGTTACTTCTTCTGGTCTTCTTTGACTTCTTCGAACTCGGCATCGACAACATCGTCGTGCTTGGCTTCTGGCTCTGCCTGCTGCGCAGCACCATCAGCCGGCTGGCCTTGTTCGGCGTACATTTTCTGAGCGACCGGTGCGGAGACTTTCGACAGCTCCTCGATCTTGGCTTCGATGGCAGCCTTGTCGTCACCTTTGATGGCGGCTTCCAAGGCAACCAAGGCCGCTTCGATTGCGGTTTTCTCTTCTTCGGTCACTTTGTCGCCAGCATCAGCGATCATCTTGCGAGTGGAGTGAACCAGCGCATCACCCTGGTTACGGGCGCCAGCCAGCTCAGCAAACTTGGCATCCGCATCAGCGTTGGCTTCAGCATCACGAATCATCTGTTGAATTTCTTCATCAGACAGACCGGAGTTGGCCTTGATGGTGATCTTCTGCTCTTTGCCGGTTGCCTTGTCTTTCGCGCCGACGTGCAGGATGCCGTTGGCGTCGATGTCGAAGGTCACTTCGATTTGTGGCACGCCACGTGGTGCTGGTGGAATCTCAGCCAGGTCGAACTTGCCCAGGGACTTGTTCTGCGCGGCTTGCTTGCGCTCACCTTGCAGCACGTGAATGGTCACGGCGCCCTGGTTGTCATCGGCAGTCGAGAACACCTGGGATTTCTTGGTAGGAATCGTGGTGTTTTTCTCGATCAGCGCAGTCATCACGCCACCCATGGTTTCGATACCCAGGGTCAGCGGGCTCACGTCCAGCAGCAATACGTCTTTTACGTCACCGGCCAATACCGCACCCTGGATGGCAGCACCCATGGCAACAGCTTCGTCCGGGTTCACGTCTTTACGTGCTTCTTTGCCGAAGAACTCGGTTACCAGCTTCTGAACCAGCGGCATACGGGTCTGACCGCCGACCAGGATCACGTCGTTGATCGAGCCAACGTCGATACCGGAGTCTTTCAGTGCGATACGGCACGGCTCGATGGTGCGCTGAACCAGGTCTTCAACCAGAGCTTCGAGCTTGGAGCGCGAGATTTTCACGTTCAAGTGCTTAGGACCGGTAGCGTCTGCAGTGATGTACGGCAGGTTGACGTCGGTCGACTGAGCGGAAGACAGCTCGATCTTGGCTTTTTCAGCGGCTTCTTTCAGGCGCTGCATGGCCAGCGGGTCACCCTTGAGGTTCATGCCGCTTTCTTTCTTGAATTCGTCTACCAGGTAGTCGATCAGACGGATGTCAAAGTCTTCACCACCCAGGAAGGTGTCACCGTTGGTGGCCAACACTTCGAACTGGTGCTCGCCGTCAACTTCTGCGATCTCGATCACGGACACGTCAAAAGTACCGCCACCCAGGTCGTAGACGATCACAGTGTGGTCGCCCTTGGCCTTGTCCATGCCGTAAGCCAGAGCGGCTGCGGTTGGCTCGTTGATGATACGTTTCACGTCCAGACCCGCGATACGGCCGGCGTCTTTGGTTGCCTGACGCTGACTGTCGTTGAAGTAGGCAGGAACGGTGATCACCGCTTCAGTCACTGCTTCACCGAGGTAGTCTTCGGCAGTCTTCTTCATCTTTTTCAAGATTTCAGCCGAGATTTGCGGCGGCGACATTTTCTGGCCGTTTACTTCAACCCAGGCGTCACCGTTGTCAGCCTTGGCGATTTTGTAAGGGACCATCTTGATGTCTTTCTGTACGACTTCTTCGTCGAACTTACGACCGATCAGACGCTTTACCGCGTACAGGGTGTTGTGCGGGTTGGTCACCGCCTGACGCTTGGCCGATTGACCGACGAGGATTTCACCGTCGTTGGCGTAAGCGATGATCGACGGAGTGGTACGTGCGCCTTCGGCGTTTTCGATAACTTTTGCAACGCCGTTTTCCAGCACGGAGACGCAGGAGTTGGTGGTCCCCAGGTCAATACCGATAATTTTGCCCATGATTTACTCTCCCGAACTTTGAATTTGGTTGCCGCAGCAGTTGTGGCTAACTGCGGTAGCACTTAAACGCTTGACTTATAGATGGGGGCCTTGCGGCGGATTTCAAGCCTGCTCATCAATAGAAGGTGCAGCGGGTGCAGGAGCCTTGCTCACCACCACCATTGCCGGGCGCATCAAGCGACCATTGAGCTGGTAACCCTTCTGGAACACCTTCATCACGCTGTTAGGCTCCAGGTCGTGGCTTTCCTGCATGGCCATGGCCTGGTGATGCTCGGCGTTGAACGGCTCGCCGCCTTGCGGATCGATCGCTTCCAGCTGATAACGCTTCAGGGTGTCCTGGAACATTTTCAGCGTCAGCTCGATGCCTTCACGCATTGGGCGGATGTTTTCGTCGGCCGGGTCAGACAACTCAAGACCACGTTCAAGACTGTCGATGATCGGCAGCAGATCGCCAGCGAATTTTTCCAGCGCGAATTTGTGAGCCTTTTCTACGTCCTGCTCGGCACGGCGGCGGACGTTCTGCAGATCGGCGGCAACACGCAACGATTGATCCTGCGCAGCGGACAATTGCTCTTCGAGCACTTGCACACGGGTGGCCAGCTCATCACCGGCAGCCGCATTGGCGTCTGGAGTTTGCGTATCCTGCGTCTGTTCGTCAGCCATAGATTTCTCCTTTCAAAATCATGCGCGATCTCGACTCGCGCTTCTGTTCCGGTATATGGGGCCACAATTTCCAGGTTCAAGGGCGCGGGCGTTACCAAAAGTCTTTCGCATGACTCGAATCATTTCCTGCCCCTACATTCCTCATCACGCTAAAAAAAACTATTGATCAAGCAAATCGAGCTAAGCGCCAGGATTGTCAGCCACAAACAAAACACTGTATAAATAACCAGACCTCAAGCCTGGGAGCGGCCGTCATGCTCGTGCACCTGTCTGTACATAACTACGCAATCGTTGAACATCTGGATCTCGAACTGGATCGCGGGATGAGCGTAATCACAGGCGAAACCGGCGCCGGCAAGTCGATCATGCTCGACGCCCTCGGCCTGACCCTCGGCGACCGCGCCGACAGTGGCGTGGTACGCCCAGGCTCCGACAAAGCCGATATCCTGGCGACCTTTGACCTGGCCGACATTCCCGAGGCCGAGGCATGGCTGGTCGAGCGCGACCTGAACAATGAAGGGCCGTGCATCTTGCGCCGGGTAATCACTGCCGAAGGTCGCTCCCGCGGCTATATCAACGGCACGCCGTGCCCACTTGGCGACTTGAAAGCCCTGGGTGAGCTGCTGATCGATATCCACAGCCAGCATGAACACCAGTCCCTGCTCAAAACCGATACTCACCGCCGACTGCTCGACGAATACGCCGGCGCCACCGACCTTGCCCGCCAGGTTCAACTGGCCGCCCAACGCTGGCGCCAGACACGCCAGGAACTGGAACGCCTCTCCAACTCCGGCGATGAACAACGCGCCCGCCAACAACTGCTCAGCTATCAACTCGAAGAGCTTGAAAGCCTGGGCCTGGGCGAGACCGAACTGGAGCAGCTTGAGCAGGAACACAAGAACCTGACCAATGCAGAGACCTTGCTGGGTATCTGCCGCCAGGTCGTCGAGCAATGCAGCGAGAGTGACTCGGGCAATGTGCTCAACGCACTGACAGCCAGCCTCAATCGCCTGTCCAGCGTGAACAATGCTTCCGGTTCGTTGAATGAGGCCACTACCCTGCTCACCAGCGCACAGATCCAGGTTGAAGAAGCCGTCGGCGAACTCAACCGCTTCCTGGACCACTTCGACGCCGATCCGGCACGCCTGCAGGAAATAGAAGAACGCCTGGACACTATCTACACCCTGGCGCGCAAGCATCGAATCCAGCCCACTGAACTGGCTGCCATGCAACAGAAGCTGCTGGATGAAATCGACACACTGAATGCCAACGACGAGTCCATCGAGCGACTCGGCGAGGAACTCGCTTCGTTTGCCCGCCACTATCAGGAGAAGGCCCAGGAGCTGAGCGACCTGCGCCAACAGGCAGCCACCAGCCTGGCCAGCGCCGTCGAGCAGGAAATCCAGCGCCTGGGTATGCCGGGCGGGCGCTTCACCATCGAACTGCGCGCCAACGCCAGCCACGAACTACAGCCCCATGGGCTGGAGCAGGTAGAACTGCTGGTCAGCGCCAACCCCGGTCAGCCACTCAAGGCCCTGGCCAAAGTGGCCTCAGGCGGCGAGTTGTCGCGGATCAGCCTGGCGATCCAGGTGATCACCGCCCAGACCTCACGGGTACCAACGCTGGTATTCGATGAAGTAGACGTTGGCATCGGCGGGCCAACCGCAGAGATTGTTGGCCAGTTGTTGCGCCGCCTGGGGGATCGCGGCCAGGTACTTACGGTGACTCACTTGCCGCAAGTGGCCGCTCAGGGGCATCAACATCTATTTGTGCACAAGGTGCGCGGCAGCGACGCGACGCACACGGCCGTCTCCAAGCTGAACAAGTCCGAACGGGTAGAAGAAGTTGCGCGGATGCTCGGCGGTATCGACCTGACCAAGGAGTCGTTGGCTCACGCGAAAAAAATGGTCGTGGCCGCGAAGGCTTGAACGGGTACTTTTCCTCTTTATAGAAAGCACGAAGGCGACCCTAGGGTCGCCTTCAACCGTTTCGCAGAGCAAAACTGCGTCGATTTTTACTTTTTCTTACGGATGTACAGCACCAGATTATGGTCGACCAAATCGAAACCGTGCTCCTCAGCAATCTTATGCTGCAGCGCTTCGATTTCAGGGCTGGTGAACTCGATAACCTCATTGGTATCCAGGTCAACCATGTGGTCATGGTGACCACCGTCAGCCAGTTCGAATACTGCATGACCGCCGTCGAAATTATGGCGAACCACCAGCCCTGCGGCTTCAAACTGGGTCAGTACACGGTAGACCGTGGCCAGGCCGACGTCCTCGTTAGACTCCATCAGCGCCTTGTAAACATCCTCGGCACTCATGTGGCGTTGCTCAGCAGAATCGAGCATTTGTAGAATCTTGACTCGTGGCAGAGTCACTTTGAGACCGGCTTTGCGTAGTTCGCTATTTTCAACCATGGTTAGCTTTCTCGCGGATGCTGCTTCGCAGCTTCTCTTAATACGGGTATGATCGGCGTTTACGTTGTCCCAGCCAAGATAGTGGAAGTCGCCCACCGATGCAAAACACCAAGCTCTTGCTAACCAGTTTCACCTTTGTGGGACTGCTCGCACTCGCCGGTTGTTCATTCCCCGGGGTTTACAAAATCGACATCCAGCAGGGCAATGTCGTCACGCAGGACATGATAGACCAGTTACGCCCGGGAATGACCCGACGGCAAGTACGGTTTATCATGGGCAACCCCCTGCTGACCGACACATTCCATGCCGATCGCTGGGATTATCTCTACAGCCTGCAGCCTGGTGGCGGTGAACGCCAACAGGAGCGCGTCAGTGTCATCTTCAATGGCAATGACCAGCTCGTGAGCCTGTCCGGTGACTTCATGCCCGGCGTAAGCCGCGATGAAGCCTTGCTGGGCAAGGACAGCGGCACCAACGTGACCGCGCCTGCGCAGGAAGCCGAAAAGCCGAAATCCGAGGTGCCGGCCAAGCCAGGCTCCTTGCTGGACCAGATCCAGAAAGACGTCGACGGTGTCGAAACTGTACCCGTCCCGACGCCACAGCCTCTGGACACCAGCCCGCAATAATTTTGCGGCGCTCGATAAAAAGCCCGGCATGCCGGGCTTTTTGTTGCCTGCCGGTTGGCAAGCTCAGGTGTTTTTTCGCTTGAGCATCGCCGCCTTCGCCGCACGCAGCCTGCGTATTTCCTTGGGGTCTGCCAGCAATGGCCGGTAGATCTCAATCCGATCCCCCGGCTGCACGGCACGCACATCAGCGTCTGCCACCACCTTACCGAAGATACCCAGCGGGCAGTCCGCCAACGCCAACTGCGGAAAATGCTCTGCAATGCCCGACGCCAGCACTGCCGCCCTCAGGCTTGTGCCCACCGGCATCGCCACCGCCAGCAGAACCTGGCGATCCACATCGGCATACACCACTTCAATATCAACCATGCAATTGCTTGGCTCGCTGACAGAAAGCGTCCACCAAGGTATTTGCCGCCTGATTGAACAGTGGCCCCAGCGTCGCCCGCACAATGGGGCCGGCGTAATCAAACGAAAGATCCAGGCTGATCTTGCAGGCCTTATCTGTCAGCGCCTTGAACACCCACACGCCGTGCAGCTGGGTGAACGGCCCTTCCTGCAAATTCATTTCAATGGATTTGCCCGGCACCAGCACATTGCGCGTAACAAAATGCTGGCTGAGGCCACCCTTGGCCACACCAACACTGGCGACCATGTGCTCATCACTGCTCTCCAAAACCTCGGCAGTCGAGCACCAAGGCAGGAATTCCGGGTAACGCGCCACGTCGTTGACCAGGTCATAGAGCGCCTGTGCCGGATAGGGCAGCAGGGCCGAACGTTGAATATGCGTCGTCATGTGAGCGTTACTTCCACTGCTTAAGGCAAACGTCGCGAAAGTACAGCCCGATCCGCGAGAGAAAAAAACCAAAGAACTGCCCGTATTGTCCGGGATTCGTCCAACACGCTCAAGCACGCAGGTTGACCGTAGCCGACACGCTCGCAACTCCCTATAATGCCGCCCCTATGGCTAAACAAAAGAAACACCCCACAGGGACCATCGCGCAAAATAAAAAGGCGCGACACGATTACTTCATCGAACATCGGTTCGAGGCTGGTCTGGTCCTGGCCGGCTGGGAAGTAAAAAGTCTGCGTGCCAGCAAACTGCAGCTGGTCGACAGCTATGTGCTGCTCAAGGATGGCGAGGCGTGGCTGCTCGGCAGTCATATCACCCCGCTGACCACCGCGAGCACCCACGTGATTGCCGACCCGGTGCGCACGCGCAAGCTGTTGCTCAATGCCCGCGAACTCGAAAAGCTCGCCGCGGCCGTGCAGCAAAAAGGCTACGCGTGCGTCTGCCTGTCGTGGTACTGGAGCAAGCACCTGGTCAAGTGCGAAATCGCACTGGGCAAGGGCAAGAAGGAATACGACAAGCGCGACACCGAACGCGAGCGCGACTCCAATCGCGAACTGCATCGCGCCGTGCGCAACAAGGGCAAGGAAGACTAACCCTTGTGATGATGTAGCCGCGGGCAACCCCCGTGGCTACATGCCCTTACGTCGCTCCGCCCGCGCTACCCGCTGAACCTCCTGACGCACTTCCTCCAACACTTCCTGCACGTACAACAGGTGACGTGTTGAAACGTCGCGCGCCTGCTCGGCCCGCCCCTCGATAATCGCCAGGTACAAGTCCCGGTGCTGACTGATCAGCATGTCGCGGGTCTCGGTGCGCTGCTGATACATACCGCCAATATTGGTCACCACGTTGCGCTTGAGCAAGTCGAACAACCCGCGAATGGTGTGCAGCAGCACCGCGTTATGACTGGCCTCGGCGATCGCCAAGTGAAACCTTGCATCCGCAGCGCCCTCCTCCACTCGGCTCACCTCGTCGGCTCGCGCATAGCAGTCCTGCAGCGCTTCGAACGCCGCCGTCAGTCGCTCACGGTCGACCTCGGTAGCACGCAATGCCGCGTAATAAGCACACGAAGCCTCCAGAGTCTGGCGAAACTCCAGAAGGTCGCGCTGCGCCTCGGGATTGTTTTCCAGCAGATGCAGCAGCGGATCACTGAAGGTCGAACCCAGGGAATCCACCACATAGTTGCCGCCGCCCTGTCGACTGACCAGCAACCCCTTGGCCGCCAACTTCTGGATCGCCTCACGCAATGAAGGGCGCGACACACCAAATTGTTCAGCCAAAGCGCGTTCGGCCGGCAAGCGCTCGCCCGACTTCAACGTGCCCTCAAGGATCATGCCCTCAAGCTGCTCGACAATATCGTCAGACAAACGGCGCTGACGCACCTGATCAAACCCCATAACTCACTCTCCACCATCCCGACCACTCGCCGGGGCCCCTATTCTGGCCTATCGCCGCGCCCGCAGCACCTATCAGAACACCTTCGATTTACCCGTTCAGAACACTCGACAGCCACTCTCAGACCAAAGTTTGACGAGCGGCAAATTGACACACCCCTGCCAAGGCTCTTAATCTAGCCCACAGCGATTGTAAATTGGTATTACCAATTATCCAAGCTGATCAAACAACAACAATCAGGGGCCACCCCATATGCAAACCTGGCAACAGCTCTACAGCCCTCTCGGCAGCCTCGGCCTGTCCGCACTGGCCGCCGTTATTCCAATCGTGTTCTTCTTCCTGGCCCTGGCCGTATTCCGCCTCAAAGGCCATGTGGCCGGCAGCATCACCCTGGCATTGTCGATCCTGGTCGCCATATTCGCCTTCCAGATGCCGGTCGACATGGCCCTGGCAGCGGCCGGTTACGGGTTTGCCTATGGCTTGTGGCCCATCGCCTGGATCATCGTGGCGGCGGTGTTCCTCTACAAGCTGACGGTCAAGAGTGGGCAGTTCGAGATCATCCGCAGCTCCGTCTTGTCGATCACCGATGACCAACGTTTGCAGGTGCTGCTGATCGGCTTCTGCTTTGGCGCCTTCCTGGAAGGCGCGGCCGGGTTCGGCGCACCCGTGGCAATCACCGCCGCGTTGCTGGTGGGCCTGGGCTTCAACCCGCTGTACGCCGCGGGCTTGTGCCTGATCGCCAACACCGCGCCGGTGGCGTTCGGCGCACTGGGCATTCCGATCATCGTCGCAGGCCAGGTCACCGGCATCGATGCGTTCAAGATCGGCGCCATGACCGGCCGCCAACTGCCGCTGCTGTCGCTGTTTGTGCCCTTCTGGCTGGTGTTCATGATGGACGGCCTGCGCGGCGTGCGTGAAACCTGGCCGGCAGCCTTGGTGGCCGGCTTGAGCTTTGCCGTCACCCAGTACTTCACCTCCAACTTCATTGGCCCGGAACTGCCGGACATCACCTCGGCACTCGCCAGCCTGATCGCCCTCACACTGTTCCTGAAAATCTGGCAACCCAAGCGCACCGCAGGCGCGCAGATTGCCGGTGCCACCTCCAGCGTAGCGGTCACCTCCAGCGCCGGCGGCTTCGGTTTGCCGCGCAGCACAGTGGTTTCACCCTACAGCCTGGGGCAAATCTTCAAGGCCTGGTCGCCGTTCCTGATCCTGACCGTGCTGGTCACCATCTGGACCCTCAAACCCTTCAAGGCCATGTTCGCCGCGGGCGGTTCGATGTACAGCTGGGTGTTCAACTTCGCGATCCCCCACCTGGACCAATTGGTGATCAAAGTCGCACCCATCGTCACCAACCCCACCGCCATCCCCGCCGTCTTCAAGCTGGACCCGATTTCGGCCACCGGCACCGCGATCTTCTTCTCCGCGCTGGTCTCGATGCTGGTGCTGAAAATCGACATCAAAACTGGTCTTACCACTTTAAAAGAAACCTTCTTTGAGCTGCGCTGGCCGATCCTGTCCATCGGCATGGTGCTGGCGTTCGCCTTCGTCACCAACTACTCCGGCATGTCCTCGACCATGGCCCTGGTACTGGCCGGCACCGGCGCCGCCTTCCCGTTCTTCTCGCCATTCCTCGGCTGGCTGGGGGTTTTCCTGACCGGCTCGGATACTTCATCCAACGCCCTGTTCAGCTCGCTGCAAGCCACCACCGCCCACCAGATTGGCGTCAACGACACCTTGCTGGTAGCCGCCAACACCAGCGGCGGCGTCACCGGCAAAATGATCTCGCCGCAATCGATCGCCGTGGCCTGCGCAGCCACGGGCCTGGTGGGCAAGGAGTCCGATCTGTTCCGCTTTACCCTCAAGCACAGCCTGTTCTTTGCCACCATCGTCGGGCTGATCACCCTGGCGCAGGCGTACTGGTTCACCGGTATGCTGGTGCACTGAGACCTGCACGTAATAGGGTAAGAATCGACGCCGGACAACGATGCCGGCGTCTGCTATTTCTGGAGGACCGATGAGCCTGCCTGCTGCTTTTCTCAGCGACGTCGCACAACTGATCCCGCAAGATCGCCGCTTCGACGATCCACTTTCCACTCTCGCCTTCGGCACAGACGCCAGCTTCTACCGATTGATCCCACAGCTGGTGATCCGCGTGGAGTCAGAAGACGAAGTTGTCGCACTGCTGCAACTGGCCCAGCGCGATCACGTGCCGGTGACCTTCCGGGCCGCGGGCACCAGCCTGTCCGGCCAGGCCATCAGCGACTCGGTGCTGATCGTGCTCGGAGACAATTGGAACCATCGCGAAATTCGTGGGCAAGGCACACAGATCCGCCTGCAACCCGGCGTCATCGGCGCCCAGGCCAACGCGTGGCTCGCGCCGTTCGGGCGCAAGATCGGCCCGGACCCGGCGTCGATCAACGCCTGCAAAATTGGTGGCATCGTTGCCAACAATGCCAGCGGCATGTGCTGCGGTACGGCGCAAAACACCTATCACACCCTCGCCGGCATTCGCCTGGTGCTGGCCGATGGCAGCCGCCTGGACACCGAAGATGCCGCCAGCGTGCAAGCCTTCCGCCAAACACACAGTGCACTGCTTGAACGCCTGGCCACGTTGGGCCGCGAGACACGCGCAAACGCTGAACTGGCTGCGAAGATTCGCCACAAATACCGTTTGAAAAACACCACCGGCCTGTCACTCAACGCCTTGGTGGATTTCGACGACCCGCTGGATATCCTCAGCCACCTACTGGTCGGCTCCGAGGGCACCCTGGGGTTTATCAGTGCGGTCACCTACGACACGGTGATCGATCACCCGAACAAAGCCTCGGCGCTGATCGTGTTCCCGGATGTCGAGACATGCTGCAACGCAGTAACGGTGCTGAAAACCCAGCCGGTTTCCGCCGTTGAGCTGCTGGACCGACGCAGCATGCGCTCGGTACAAGACAAACCGGGTATGCCCGCATTCGTACAACACTTATCGGAAAATGCCTGCGCACTGCTGATCGAATCCCGCGCGGCCTCGCCGTCATTACTGCACGAACAACTAACGCTGATCATGGCCTCTCTGGCGGCGTTCCCCGTAGAAAAACAGGTCGACTTTACCGAAGACCCCGTGGAAAACGCCCGTCTGTGGGCGATCCGTAAAGACACCTTCCCCGCCGTAGGCGCCGTACGCAAAACCGGCACCACCGTGATCATTGAGGACGTCACCTTCCCCGTCGAACAACTGGCGATCGGCGTAAACCGCCTGATCGAACTGTTCGACAAACATCACTACGACGAAGCCATCCTTTTCGGACACGCCCTGGAAGGCAATCTGCACTTTGTATTCACCCAAGGCTTCAACAGCAGCGAAGAAGTCGCACGCTATCAAGCGTTCATGGACGACGTCGCGCAACTGGTGGCGGTGGAATTCGGTGGCTCGCTGAAGGCCGAGCACGGCACTGGTCGCAATATGGCGCCGTTCGTTGAACTGGAATGGGGCAGCGACGCCTATCAATTGATGTGGCAACTCAAGCGCCTGCTCGACCCCAACGGCATCCTCAACCCGGATGTGGTGCTCAGCGCAGACCCGCAAATCCACCTCAAACACCTCAAGCCCCTGCCCGCCGCCGATGAGCTTGTGGACAAGTGCATCGAGTGTGGCTTCTGCGAACCCGTGTGCCCCTCAAAAGGCCTGACCCTGAGCCCGCGCCAGCGCATTGTGATCTGGCGCGACATCCAGGCCAAACGCCGCGCAGGCGTAGACACCACCGAACTGGAAGCGGCCTACCACTATCAAGGCATCGACACCTGCGCCGCCACCGGGCTATGCGCCCAACGCTGCCCTGTAGGCATCAATACCGGCGACCTGGTGAAAAAGCTGCGCAGCTGCGATGCCGACCGTACGAAAACCGCAGAATGGCTCGCCAGCCATTTCGCCACCGCACTGCAAGGCGCGCGCTTCACCCTGCACGTCGCCAATGGTGCACGCATGTTATTGGGTGCCCCGCGCCTGACAAAGTGGTCGGCCACCGTGAACAGACTGTCCAAAGGGCAAATCCCGCAGTGGACCAATGCCATGCCACAACCGGAAAAAGCCATTCGCTTCAGCCCGCCAGTTACAGATGAGCGCCCGCGGGTGGTCTACCTGGCCGCCTGCGTCTCACGCGCCATGGGCCCGGCAGCCGGTGATAAAGAACAGATGTCGCTGTATGACAAAACCCGCAACCTCCTGGAAAAAGCCGGTTACCAGGTCGTATTCCCCGACAATCAAGACAACCTGTGCTGCGGCCAGCCCTTCGCCTCCAAAGGCTACGCCGAGCAGGCCGAACACAAGCGCCAGGAACTGATCGGCGCCCTGCTGCACGCCAGCCGAGGCGGCCTCGACCCAATCTATTGCGACACCAGCCCCTGCACCCTGCGCCTGGTACAAGACCTCAGCGAAACCCGCCTGGACCTCTACGACCCGGTACGCTTTATCCGCACCCACCTACTGGACCGCCTCGACTTCACGCCGCAGGAAGCGCCCATCGCCGTACACGTCACCTGCAGCACCCAGCACCTGGGTGAAAGCCAGGCCCTGATCGAACTGGCCCGGCGCTGTGCAAAAACCGTCGTCATCCCCGAAGGCATTCACTGCTGTGGATTTGCCGGCGACAAAGGCTTCACCACCCCGCAACTCAACGCCCACGCCCTGCGCTCGCTCAAGCACGCCGTGCAACATTGCAGCGAAGGCATCTCCACCAGCCGCACCTGCGAGATCGGCCTGAGCCAGCATGGCGGCATCGACTATCACGGCCTGGTCTACCTGGTAGACCGCGTCACCCGCGCCCGCGCCCACTGACCGCGCAAAAAAACCGAACCCTGGCGCACAGGCGCAGTCATCTGCATAGGCCTCGACAAACGAGGCCCATCAGTGATGTCGCTGGCAGCGGTTGCACGCCAGCAGCGTCGAGCCCTTTTGCGCAAGGAGACACCCTATGAAGCGTTCCGCTCTTGCTGGCTTGTTCATGACCGCTGCGATGCTCGCCTCTCCCGCCTTCGCTGCCGGTGACAAAGACCTGTGCCAGATCAACCTGGACAAAATCAACAACGGCAAAGCCCTACTGGCCACCGACACCAGTGGCAAAAGTGGCGAAATAGACACCGCCGTCTCCCAAGCCAAGGCCGCCCACGCCGCAGGGGATGACAAGAAGTGCATCGAAATCACCTCCAAGGCCCTGCAAGACCTGCAGAACAGCGAGAAAGGCGGCCAGTAAGCGATAGGGCCAACCTTCGGGTTGGCCTTCGCCAAGCTTTTGGCGTACACTGCACAGGCTTGTCACTCACTAAGAAACAACGAGTTACAAGCACGGGGCCGTTTAGGATTCGACGCCGGTCGCGAAACTTTAGGTGCATGCCGAGTTGGTAACAGAACTCGTAAATCCACTGTTGCAACTTCTTATAGTTGCCAATGACGAAAACTACGGCCAGGAATTCGCTCTCGCTGCGTAAGCAGCCTTAGCCCTGAGCTTCTGGTACCTTCGGGTCCAGCAATCACCAGGGGATGTCTGTAAACCCAAAGTGATTGTCATATAGAACAGAATCGCCGTGCAGTACGTTGTGGACGAAGCGGCTAAAACTTACACAACTCGCCCAAAGCACCCTGCCCTTCGGGTCGCTGAGGGTTAACTTAATAGAAACGGCTACGCATGTAGTACCGACAGCGGAGTACTGGCGGACGGGGGTTCAAATCCCCCCGGCTCCACCACTTCAACATCTAAAGACGTCCACGGACGTCTTTTTTTGTGCCTGAAATCCAGCGAATACAGGGGCTTAGGCTCCACAGACGTCTTTGAGCGTCCATCAGCATCTGCTAGCTCATGTATTCCAAGTGGTATTCCAAGCGCTCACCTGCTAAGTTTTGGAATACATAAACAGCGTGGAATACATCATGGGAGCTCAAGCGGCGCGCCTTTCAGACATCAAAGTCAAGGCCGCTAAGCCAAAGGAGAAGGACTACATCCTCACTGATGGTGACGGCCTTCAGATGAGAGTCAGAGCCAATGGCTCGAAGCTTTGGAACTTCAATTACATCCATCCGGTGACCAAGAAACGGATCAACATGGGTTTGGGAACCTTCCCCGAGGTTGGCCTAGCTCAAGCACGGAAACGCACCGTTGCGGCCAGGGAGCTGGTTGCCCAGGGACTCGATCCTAAGGAAAAGCGTGACTCGGATCGGCAAACGTTAAAGGCGACCACCGAGCACACATTTAAAAACGTTGCTAACGCCTGGTTTGATCTTAAGAAAGACTCAGTGACCTCCGCATACGCTGAAGACATCTGGCGCTCTTTAACGCTCCACGTCTTTCCTGAGCTGGCGTCGACGCCGATTTCAGCAATCACAGCGCCAGCGGTTATTAAATTGCTGAGACCACTCGAGGCAAAGGGCAGTCTAGAGACGGTTAAGCGGCTGAGCCAACGTCTCAACGAGATCATGACTTACGGAGTGAATGCTGGACTGATTTTTTCAAATCCGCTCAGTGGCATTCGCTCTGTCTTTAAAAAACCCAAGAAGCAAAACATGGCGGCGCTGGCGCCGGATGAGCTCAAGGAACTGATGGTAGCTGTTGCCAATGCCAGCATCAAAAGAACCACGCGCTGCCTGATCGAGTGGCAGCTCCACACCATGACTCGTCCAGCGGAGGCGGCGACGGCTCGTTGGGCAGATATCGATTTCGGAAAAAAAATATGGACGATCCCTCCTGAACGCATGAAAAAGCGCCGCACGCATATCATTCCGCTCACTCAACAAGCTCTTGAGCTTCTAGAGGCTATTAAGCCTTTCAGTGGACACCGAGAATATGTGTTCCCCGCAGACCGTAACCCGCGCACTCATTGCAACAGCCAGACCGCCAATATGGCACTAAAACGCATGGGTTTTGCAGGACGTCTTGTCAGCCACGGTATGCGTTCGATGGCGAGCACAATACTGAACGAGCAGGGCTGGGACCCTGAGCTGATCGAGGTTGCGCTCGCTCATGTTGATAAAGACGAGGTACGTAGCGCTTACAATCGGGCTGACTACATTGAGAGGAGGCGCCCAATGATGCAGTGGTGGAGCGAACATATCAAAGGGGCTGCTACCGGGAATCTGTCAATGACTGCAATCATTGACATGAGGTGCTGAGAGCCGCTCCGCCTCACCCGGTTATGGCAGAAGAAGCCCGTAGTAAAAGCCGGGTGATGCACATCGCCTCCAAGGCTAGGCTGGAGCCACAGACCTTAACGCAGTGCGGTCCCGCGTGGAGATCTGCCAGATAGGTTCAGTCGCTTCTATCACATCGAATCGCACAAAGCCCCCCACGAACCCTGCCGCCATTGGTATCCTTGCTTCCTTAGCGAGGACGCCCGATTGATTACCCCATGAAGAAGTCAAAAGCGCTCCAAGCCAATCTCCATAAGGGAAACACCGATTGATGCTAGCGATCGAAAGCATAGACAAACGCCGCCAAGCTATATCCGTGGCGACAACGGCGAAGCATAAAACTATGCTTGGCCAATTCATGACTCCGGCTGTTATTGCGAACTTCATGACTCAGATGTTCGCCCCGCTTGATAAGAAAGCAGTACACCTTCTTGACGCTGGCGCTGGCATAGGGTCACTCACAGCAGCCTTTGCACAACGAGCAGCAGCAGAGAATGTACTATCGCTTACTTGCGAAGCATGGGAAATAGACCGGCAGCTAGAAGAGCCGTTACTGACTACTCTCGAGGCTTGTGAACAACTTTTAGTATCGTCAGGGTCAACATTTGAAGCTGAAACACGCTTCGATGATTTTATTCTAGCTTTTTCAAACCGTGCAGCTCAGCATGAAAGCTATAGACCTACTCATGCAATCCTAAACCCCCCGTATAAAAAAATAAACAGTGCATCGGATCATCGTCAGTCGTTACGCACGTCAGGTATCGAAACCACAAACCTTTATTCAGCTTTTGTTGCACTTGCTCTCGACCTTCTAGTTGAAGGAGGGGAGCTGGTAGCGATCACCCCTCGGAGTTTTTGCAATGGAACATATTTCCGCCCATTTCGGGAGTATTTGCTAAACCGAGCTGCTTTAGTTCAGATTCATGTATTCGAGTCCCGGACCCATGCATTCAAGGGGGATGAGGTACTACAGGAAAACGTAATATTTCATATTAAAAAAGGCGCTAAGCAAAAGGCCGTCATAATCTCCACCAGCGCAGATGCATCCTTTTCGGATGTGACGACGCAGACGATGCCCTTTGACAAGATCGTCATACCAGAAGACAAGGAAAAGATTTTTCATTTAGAGGCTGCCAAAGAGGACAGTGCCACTGAAGCAGCGCTAATGCGATATAGGCACTCTCTAGAAGATATTGACTTAACCGTCAGTACTGGCCCAGTGGTGGACTTCAGACTCCGAGAACACTTGCGCGAGCAAAATGAACAAAACTGTGCGCCTCTGATATACGCTCATCATTTTGAGCAAGGGTTTGTTAGGCACCCTAAGATGAACGCAAAAAAGCCAAATTATATACACGTAAACAGTGAAACTTTAAAGTGGATGAAGCCGAATGGATGCTATGTATGCGTTCGTCGACTATCTTCAAAGGAAGAAAAGCGCCGGATAATTCCTGCTGTGTTTACTCCTTCATCAGCAGAGGGTGAAATTATTGGTTTTGATAACCACATGAATTACTTCCACCGAGCTAAGCGTGGTATGCCAGAAAACATTGCTAAAGGATTAGCCGTGTATTTAGGTTCAACCTTTGCTGACGAATGGCTAAGACGCTTCAGCGGGCATACACAAGTAAATGCAGGAGACTTGCGAGCACTCCGCTACCCGGACATTGCGACACTAGAGGATTGGGGCAAGAGCGTCGGCTCAGTGCTGCCCTCTCAGGATGAAATTGACACTATTGTAGGAGGCATAATTGTCTAAGATCGATGACGCAGCTGCAATAATAGCTGCGCTTGGTTTCCCTCGAGCGCAGGTTAATGACAGGTCAGCACTAACTCTTTTGGCATTGTTGCAGCTTAGAGAGGATGGCTCATGGCAAAACCTCGAAGCCCCGCTCCTAGGCATCAGAGCAATTCTTGATTTCTGTCGCAATGACTATCAACGACCTTATGCAGAAAATTCAAGGGAAAGTTTCCGCAAAGAAACACTACATCAATTTGTAGCAGGAGGACTGGTATTACAGAACCCTGACGAACCTAGTCGACCTCCCAACTCCCCAAAGTGGTGCTATCAAATTTCACCCGTTGCGAAACTTCTCTTAAGTAGCTACAACACGCCTCAATGGGCTGAAAACCTCTCAGCATACGCAAACGAGCTACCAACGCTAACTGCTACGTACATGGCAGCACGCGATATGGCGATGGTTCCTTGCACGCTCCCGGACGGCTCAGCTCTGATGATGTCACCGGGAGGTCACAGCGAGCTGATAAGAGATATTATTGAACAGTTTGCGCCTAGGTTCGCTCCTGGAGCGAAGGTCCTGTATGTTGGGGATACTGGTAACAAAGGAGTCATCCACGACACGGCAGCTATGCTCAAGCTCGGCATTGACGTCCATGAGCGAGGAAAAATGCCAGACGCCATTTTATATTTGGAGTCAAAAAACTGGCTCTATTTAATAGAAAGCGTTACTTCAGTCGGGCCAGTGGATGGGAAGCGCCACGCTGAACTTAGTCATTTATTCGGCAACGCCACTGCCGGGTTAGTTTATGTAACTGCGTTTCCTAACCGTCAGTTGATGGCCCGATTTTTAACTGTCTTGGCATGGGAGACAGAGGTATGGTGCGCAGAGGACCCCTCTCATCTCATTCACTTTAATGGTGATCGATTTCTGGGACCACACTGAGTCAAAAAAAAGAATGGCGACTTATTAGTCGCCATTCTTTATTTCACCTGGCACATATTGTAAAAAACTATAGGTCCTAACCCTTTACTCTATAAAGAATGTTGCCAACGTTTGACAACCCAGTCGGCCAACTCACTTGAGCGTTGCTCTATGGAGTTAGGCTCCCACTCGGACCACTGATCGGCTAAGTGGCGAGGAGTAGTAAACATTGATTCTTTTCTGTACCGCACCTTCTTAACTTCATAAGGTGAGTCTTGAAGAGAAGAGTTAAGCGGCGAGGATAGCGGTATGACGTTTGCCAATAGGTCCTTCATCTGCTTGTGCTGTTCTTTACTAAAAAGCGTCGCCCAAGCAGATTTATCATCGTAGGTCTGAGGGAGGACATGCTCGATAGTGGAAGGCAACGCCGGATTATCGCCTTTCAAGCTCTTATCAAACTCCACAAGCAAATAGGAACAGATATTTGCCTTCGCTAATGCTCGCTTCGAGATGGCACTTTTAACTTCTGCATCACTTGGCCACTGAATGGTTGGCCGGCTTCCTACTTGCCGCTTAAACTCTGCGACTGTAGTTTCCTTCATCTGGGACCAAAGCCCTTTAAAAAGAGCATGCAAACCAGTCGGTTCAAACCCAACAATTGCCCGTCGAACCAGGAATGACTCGAGCGCATCAAATAAATCGATCACCGCTGCTTCTGTTACTGTCGAGTCCGAGTGTGATTTCAGCATAGACATCACGTACGGGTAAATCGAAGCGGGTCGCTTCATACGTATTAGCCGATCGAGTCTGACGGAGATTGGCGCGCTTTTCGGATAGTAACCAGACTTATCAATCGCCATGAAAGGAAGCTGATAAGGCAACATATGTTCAATCATTCTCTGAGGAGTGAGGCTTTTCCATGACGCCCTTAGCTGAACAAACAACTCTGACTTTTTCGTATTGCTATCTAGAATTAGGCAGTAAGGAAAGAAAAAAGACTCCGAGCGCCCCTCAAATGTGCTTTCAAAAGGCCTCCAAACATGATCAAAAACCTTTTGAGTTTCAATTGGATTATCTGCAAGGCTTGAAAAAATCTCATTCCTAACTAGATCAACGATACCTACCTTGACACCTCTAAAATTTAATCTTTCAAAGATTTTCGTCGCAGCCGAGGCGTCATTAAGTTTCAAATGCACAAAAGTTAAATGTTGAGTTACTACACTTACAATTTGGCGCAAATACGCAAACTGCTCGACTGGGTCTCGAGGCATTTCCCGCTTGAGGTGCTTTATGATTCGGGAGTACTGATTAACCAGCTCGCCATCAGAGTTACCACTGGGCGGAGGAAGGTGGGGGCTTAGATCTTCGAGTTCGTGCTGTAAGATTTCAGGACTATTAATCCTATCCCACACTACTCTAAACTGGCTGCGATCGGCAAAAGCCGGAACAATACGTGTATTGATTTCCAGCCCGCGACGAGGCGTCAGCAAAAGGTACTCTCTGACAACTTCGACAGCTTCTTCTTTATCAATAGCCGCAAAACATTCGACGATAGCCATTACAAAGATATATAGCGTCAGAATTCGCTGCTGGCCGTCGACAATTTCTAGTGCGCGCATCCGTCCAACCGTATTGCCAATTCGTGGTTTCTCGTACGCCACAATTGCGCCTAGAAACTGGGATTCCTCGACTTCTGATCGCACTTGATTGATATCAGTCAATAGCTCATCCAGCTGTTTTTGTTTCCAGACATAGCTGCGCTGAAAAATGGGAACATGAATTTGGTCGGCGTCGCGTAATAGCCCCTCAAACGTCTGCTCGTCTTGACTATCTGTAATCCATTCTGACATCAAACATCCTCTATTTTGTGTTGCCGTGCGCCTCTACAGAACCACGCATCGCACCTCGCACCATCCCTCCATGCAGCACGATGCCGATATCTAAGCGTCAGAGACCCAGTCGAATCGTCTGTTAAGACTATTACGGATTCTTCATCAGCTCCAGCCCACAATTGCGATGCTCTGCTCATGAAGGCAGCTCCCGACGGGGCCATAGATGAGGTTGGGTAGCTTCAATGCTCATCACTCAGCCATCGATTCCATGCACATGAGGTGTTCTCCAGGCTTCTCACAGCGTCGAAGACATTCACTAAAAAATTTTGCGGAGCAAATTTAAACCTATTAGGCACAAAAAAAGCACTTGCGGCGACCGCTTAGTGCCTTTTTGTAACTGGTGGCTTCAAACCCATATCCAGCCTTCGTAGACCAGGGTCTTGTAGCGCATGAGCTGCCATAGCAATGGCATTTTTTCATTATTATTACTTAACGTCGGCGTTGCGTTCTTGTGCTTCCCGACGGTTATGCAGATCGTCTATGAAAAGGTAATTAGCATAGATAACACTAACTACCGCCGAACACTGTACAAATGTGAGGAAGATGACCAATCCTGCACCGCTTGATTTAATTACATCACGATACTCTAGGTAGATAGGCAACCCTGAAGCTACCAACTTAATTAAGTATATTAGCATGATGCACATTGCCACAGAACCGGACTGCATTATGCTTCCTACAATGCTTTCCAATCGGCGAGTATCTTGCATTGTAGCCGTAAAATCTGCGATCTTGATTTTTTCTGGATCTTGGAGTCGCTTGATGGCATTAGGATATACAAATGCAATCCAAATACCCATGATAGTAAAAACCATGCCTGATACAGATAGCAATGTGTTGCAGTAATCCTTGAAGTCTGCATATGAGAAAACTGCATGATTAATAAATATCAAACTGCCAATTAAGGCAGAGGTAATGGCCATGATCGTCAATTTAACCATTGGCTAATGCCTGCTTCTTGATTAAGTCTTTTCTGAGAGGACCTAAATAACGGTCGCGATTGGCTTTTATATTAGCATAGATGTGATCTGCCTTAAAGACAGGTTTGCCGTGATCTTCTATCGATATATGCTCTGTAAGTCGATAGTTGCTCGCCCAGACAATGGATTTTGATTTATCCAAAACGAAGCCTACATCCTCCCAAGCTTTACTATCGTGGTCCGCAGCATAGGTTTCAATTATAGTTTCGATTTCTTTGACGGTGGGCTTCGCCTCAACGCGCAACTCCACTTGACGAAGTGAATTATCCTCTGCGGATATATATGGCACTTCAAAGTTCTTAAATAATTTTGCAAAGCCCTTTCGCTTGTCGACCTCTTTAATTGAGACCGTTTCGCGCCTGACAATCTGCGTTACTCTCCTCGCCAGATTTTGCATCTCTGCTGAGGAGGTCGCGAGCGATTTCATGGATAGATCAAATTGAAAGTAGTACTTAAATTTGTCGGCCTCGTCCATCATTTCAAATCTAGTAAACCCTTTCTCCGTCGAGCTTACTCGATACTCAGGCACTGGAACTCTGAAGTTCATACAGCCAGTAACCCACTCTTGGAACATTGCGGAATCCGTTCTGGAGTTATCAAACTTAATCGACGCGACAATGTTTAGTTCTGGCACTACCCAGTAATAACACGGACGCCCCCATATCATTTGCTTTTTTCCTTTAGTTTTCGTTTGCTCTACTGCTTGCTCAATGGTTCCATCAGGATTGACGGTTATCCCATATAATGGACCGTGCTTGTCTGAATCACCTTTCCAGAGTACGAGCATGTAATCGCCGGTTTCGTTGTCATGGTGTATCGCATGACAATAACAAGGCGTCTTGTTTCTATTTTTAGCGGGGTCCCATGGGTTTGTTGCTTCGAAATTACGGCCATCCTTCCAACTGCGAAGTCTAGAGAAAGTGTCGACGAGATCTAGACCGCTTGCGGTTTCACTAAAATGACGATATAGCCCGCATTTGTTAGCATTGAAGAAGTTTATGTATCCACTCTGAAGCATTCCAAAAATCCTTTTAACGGAGGGGGAGCGAATGAAGCTACCATTTTAGGATGGCTAAGCGCCATTGTTTAGGTTCCTATCCACTCGGCTTTGTAAACTGAATAGGGTTTCGGCCTCCCTACCGGCTTGGTCATGCCGTGTGGCCTAGGCCCTTCAACACCTGAGTCACCGCCCGGCTCGACATCACATCTTCCCCGCAGCCGGTCGATATCACCCCCAGCCGAGAGTAACCTGTTTGCTCCTGTCGTCGGAGAAGCACTGAAAAATGTTTCGCAATGCCTGCGTCCGGTACTGTAGGCGTCTGTGTTTCAAGCATGAATCCCAGTCTGATACACCGCGTTGACTGAAGTACCTCCCGATGGCAACTACTCGCCGAGCCAAGCGCTAACAGTTCGGTAGAAAGCCTTCGCGTCCTGCGTCAGCTCTCGAGTGGAGTATTCCGGACGGGTTTTTCGTCCACGATCATCCGTCAGTTTGCTAGCAGTGTTGTCGTACTCTTTGATGCAGTACGCAGCCCATGCACGGGCGCTCCGAGGCTGTTCCATATGAACTGCAAGGTTCTTGTACCGCTGCCTGTAAGCTTCCGCCAGCGCACTCCTGAGCGCCTCGGTCACCTCATCGACTCTATCGTCCGGGATGCATATCGTGCCATGGATGTGCGCAGGGTGATTTTCTGCGCGACCGGTGTGATTGAATTCAAGAGTGAAAGCCAGATCAGTCTCAATCCCCAGCTTTGCCAAAGTTCGCTTGATGATCGCAGCTAGGTAGTTAGCTGGCCCACGTGGAGCGACCAATGCAGCCTCAGCCGTTTTGTGATCGAGACGGATGGTGAGGGTTTTTGAGTCAGGCTTCCCGCACAGGTGGAAGATACGGAAAAACTGTTTGATTTCTGGACTGACAAATTTTTCCCAATCTGGCAGCTCTCCTGCTCCCTGATAATCACGCACCACCTTTTGGATAAAGGCGTCTATTTTGAGGAGCGCCTCTAGCTGATCACGGTCAACGTCTGGGTGTAGTTTGTTAATAGCTACAACGTGCGCCGCGTGACTCAAGCTGAAACCAGCTATAAGCCCTGCCCTGCCCGGAGTTGAGAGGGCCTGTCCATGGCGATTTGAGCGGCCGCTTTTTGCATTTACTCTAAGTTCGGCAAGAATCGCAGGACGCGGGATGCGCTGCTCATCGAGAGGGTGAATCGCCTGTCCCGGCTCCTGACGAGCCGTAGCTGACGTAGCAACACGATATGAAGGTGCGCCAGCAAAGCGCCCCGGTTCAATAGCCGGACACTTTCCAGGCTCATCGGGCTTTATCGCTGACCTCTCCATCGGACACTCGTCGAGTAGCGCATTCAGGTCCGCTGATAACTGGTCATCGCTTAAATCTGTATCAACCGTTTCGCCCTCAAACCATTCATCTCCGAAAAGTGCTCTATAAGCTTCCCTCTTCACCATGTTTTCAGCATGGCGGATACGTGCGCTATCGAGCAGGCGCTTCTGAATCTGTAAAACCTCCCCCTCCTTGAATGGGCTCTGATGTTTGATGGTCATGGCTGTCTCATTGCCGGAATTAGATCCAGGGCAGATTTTCATTTTCGTGGTTCCCTGGATGTCGCCAGGGGGTTCGGCACTTGTCTATGGTTCTAAGGGTTTGACACTTTGCCCGGTCAACCTCCGGTCAAGGTGTGATCACTCCTCGCTGACGATGTCATTGTCTAACTGCTGGGCTTGAGCTGATCGTCTCTCTGCCAACCAGTTGAGCGTCTCAACAGCATCGTCGACACCTTCACTGTCGCCGTTAATCTCCGCATCTTCTCGGCGCTGCTGCGCTCGCATCTCGGCCACATCATGCTCATTCATAATGTGAATCTGGAGCACTGGAAGCTCCTCTCTTTCAAGCGACTGATCCAGCTTATCCAGAGGCAACGCCCGGCGAGCGACGTCCTGCGTCAACTTCAGTGTCGTTGCGCTTGCAGCTAGAGATCGGAAGACTATTGGATTGCTCACATCGAGAACATCTAGAGCAGACGCGAGCTTTGTCCGGATCTTCTCACTCAGCGCCAGATCGTCGAGAACAAGTGAGGCCGCTTTCTGCTGAACGCTCTCCAACGAGAAAGCCATGTCCAGCATTCCCTCTCTGGCTCTTTCTATCAGTGCCTGGGTGCTGGCGCCTGATACTGCGCCGTGCTTTTTCAACAACCGTTGGGCGGTGCTGATGCTGATTTCCAATTGACCGGCAATGGCCGAGATAGTCCAACCTGCTTCCCTGAGTATCACTGCCTGCGCGGCTTGATCTGGGGTTTTCTGTTTACCTGACATGGTCACTCCCCCTCTACGGTGCTAATGGCATTGCTGGCACAAGCTCGCTTGACTGCGGCAATTGAAATCCCGAAATGGTGTGCCGTCTCCTGGATGGTTGCCTTGCGCGCTCTACGCCAATCACTCACAGCGGCGTCATCAATCTTTTTAGGAGCACCAAGCTTCTGCCCAGTTGCCCGAGCACGAGCAATTCCGGCCATCTGTCGAGTTTTGATGTTGTTTCTCTCCAGTTCCGCTACAGCAGCCAGCATTGCAAGCATCGCTTTACCGACTGGAGACGATAGGTCGAAGCCTTCTCGCATTGATAAAACCGTTACTCCCTTTGCCTCTAATGCCTGAACGGTCACAAGCACATCGATAGTGTCCCGCCCCAAGCGGTCGATTGCGGACACGACCAAGGTGTCGCCCTTGCGAGCAAACTTGAAGAGGTCTGTAAACCCGGGACGTTCCAAGGCTTTCGTTCCCCCGGAAGTGGCTTCATCTGCAAACCAGTGTTCGACGTTATGAAGCACAGCAATCGAATGGCGCTGTGCGTCAGTGCTTTGATCGTCAGTACTGACTCGGACGTAGGCTAAGACTGTCATCAGGGCGCTCACTCGATAGCTCAAAAGTATGGCTCAGAATATATCGAGTAGCTCAGATTAAATCAACACATTTGAGCCGTCTTTGAGACTAGTATTTGTGCTGATGAAACAGCGCATATTTTCCGGCTCAAAAAGTACGCTCTCTGAGCCAGCACTTTGTGGTCCGAGCGAGTCTTGGACCACAAAGAGAGCATAGCGCTGAGGCAAGCTCACAGCCGGATACGCCGAACCGTATTCTCAAGCTGCGCCAAAGCTCGAAGCGTTACGAGAAACTGCTTTCCTAGGCTACTGGAGAGTGCCCACCCTTCCTGGACGAAGACAACATAGGCGCCTGTTGCTTGTAGCGTCCGCAAGGTCGCCAACATTTCGCTCGGTCTCGGCTCCGGGTCAATGCTCAAGACACTTAACGAGGAGATTGTAAAGGTGTCCCCTTTTCGAAGAACCTTCAAAGCCTCTAAAAATTTCGGTCTCTTGAGAACCGGGACTGACCCGTACGACCCCTTTTCCACGAATGCTTGATCGGGCTCACCGACATCACATACTTGGCAGTAATTATTGTTGGGATTTTTTCCGATGAGAGAATAGGCGTAAGTCGCCATTAGAATGCACCTGCCGCTGGAGAGTGAAAGCCGGGCTCACCAGCGAGGCGCTCCTCAACCCATCTATCCACGGCCACGGAATCCCATCCAACGGCCCTAGCGCCTAGCTGAACCGACTGAGGGAATCGGCCTTGATTGATGAGATTGTAGATGTGGGCCCGCTTGAATCCGGTCCTGAGCAGCACTTCAGGTAAACGTAAAATCCGGCGTCCCGCGTAGCCGGAGCTAGCTGGGTTGGGATTGTTGATCAATGATGGTTGCATCGTGGACTTCCTTGGCACCTTGTGGTGCGTTGTGGACTGGTGGGGCCATTCAATCCGCCAGCGCCATGGAAGTCATTTCAACTGCAACTGCAACAGTTGCAATTGAAATTGAAATTGTCGGTTACCGCATTTTTGCGTCCAACGCTGCCGTGTTGGAATCGGCAAATATCTTCTGAAGGTTGCTTTCACTCAGCCCACGAGTGGCAGGATAACGATCAAGTATCTCTGCGATGACATCCGCCTGATCGTAGACAGGACGTCCCGGCTTGAGCACCAAATCAAGAAGAGCGGCTATTGTCAGGTATTGGGAAGGCTTCACATCGGCTGGTGTTACAACGCCGCCCGCGAACGATTGAACCAGTTCTTCAATGTCCGAAGTCTTGAAAAGCAAATGGCAATTGGCAGGAGAAAATGTGGTAGCCCAGTCGACGCTATGGTAAGCCTCTGCCTCGGCGCGGTCGATTTGGCGCACCTCACCCGAGATTTCAATTGCTATCTCGCCATTGCCAGCCGCCTCTATTATCCCTCTCGGATTGATGATCTGACCTTTACCGACGCCATAGACAGTAAAGAACCGCTGACCCAGCTCATCTATGAGGCCTTCAGCACACTCGCCCTTCAAACCATCAACGTTCAGATATGCAGCGCACCGGCCAGCATCGCATTGCGCCAGCAAGTCCTTGTCCGAAAGCTGAACGCCGGCCTCATCCTTTAACCAAAGCAGTGCTTGATCTACACTCAGCCACTGCAAACCAATCAGATCTTTCCGCACGTCGGGCGTCCTCCTCGAATGACTACGATGCGGAGCCTACCGCATTTTCTTCGTGGTCCTTGCTTCCTATGCGCAGTTAAGAAAGCGTTAAAGGATGGGATTGAGTGTCGTCCATCTGTTAGTCACTAGACCAGATGTATTCCAAAATGCATTCCAAGTGCTGTCTACAAAATAGAAATATATCTATAAATCATAGGGTTATTAATCAGATTCAAATTACCCCGGCCCACCAAACGAACGAAAAAAGACGTCTTTTGACGTCTTTTTTTGTGCCTGAAGTCCAGTAAACACGGGGAAAAATAAATCCATCTCCTTCCTCCAGTCCCATTTTCCAGTGGAATGAAAGGCTGCTACCTATACTGTACCGATCAGGAGACCGCGTAATACCTTGAGAGCCGACTTGCCGGGTACAGTAACGGCTAATGGGCCCGCCGGTAGAATGTCACTACCCAGGGTTCAGCCTCACAAAAAACCGTTGGCTGAACACAGTAGAAAACTAAGGCTCGATTACCCATCGCCCGCGCAACATGCCTTTCAGCTCATCAACGCTCAGCGTCATATCCCTCTTGCGATGGACCACGGCGTGACAGTTGGCGCACAACGTAACGAGGTCAGTCTCAGGATTCACGGCTTTCTCACCACCAAAGTCCGAAATCGGCACTATATGGTGAACGTGAATGAACCCCTTCGCGTGCTCGCCGTACGCCTGTTCGAAATCAAAGCCACATGCCTTGCAGGCGAGCCCGTGGATAGCAATGGCCTTCACCCTCAGATCTTTCCGACGTTCGTAACGGGTTCCAAAGTAACTTGATTTGCTGCCTTCATTGGCCGATTCAAAGGTCAATGGATCGCCTTGGATATTTGGTGTGCCCTGGTCAGCCTGGGAAGACAGGAGCTTCGCATGACTTAGGATTGCATCGTAATCCAGTTGGGAAATGGACCGAACCCCGTCACGCCAATAGTTGTTCACGCGAGTAGCGGGGATCGTCTCTAGGTACATTCCGTTAATTTTCGAGGGGATAGCGCCTTCAAACGGAGTGAAGTTTTCGATCAAAGCAAAAAGGTCCCCCTTATCACTCTTCCGGTCTGCGTAGACCTTGCCGATGCGTGCCATACCAAAATAATGCGGATCGGCGCTGAGGCGGATAGAAGCAAAGGTTTTGTCCTTGATGCGTCCTTTGTAATAGATCACTTCGGTTCCTTCAGCAAGCCAGGCTTGGTACCGCTTGGGGAAGTGATAGACAGCGCCGGTTTCGTCTTGCCACTGCGATGTGTCGTTTTCAACGATGACTGCGGGCATTCCATTTCCTCTCGACTGATGGCAAAAGCCTACCAAAAATGAGGAAACTTCTTACAAAATATTCCAGCCCAACTTTTTAAGATTCTTATTCTTCATATAAATTAATAAGCTGAGAAAGCTTTTCAGCTTCCCCTGGCATCAATAAAAAAGACGCCCAAGGACGTCTTTTTTGTACTTGGCATTCCATCAACCACGATGCTAGTGTCGCCCCATGACTACCTATTGCCTCACCTCAACAACCACCACCACGACCGCATCAAGCGGAGCGTACGAGGTGTCGTGAGCCAATAACCAACGAACACTTCAAAGGCCCGCCAGCGATGGACAGGGCCTTTTTTATGCCTTGTGTCGCTGGTTCACACGCAAGGAGATGCACCTATGTACGCCCTGTTGATACTCGATATCCAAGTCGGACTCATCCACGGCCCGGAGAAACCCTGGCGCTGCGACGAACTGTTGGAAACCCTCAATACCTTGATGGACAAGGCCCGCAGCGCAGGTGCGCCGATTTTTCTCGCTCGCCACATCGGCCCCGCTGGCTCGCCAATCGAATCGGGCAGCCCGCTTACGCTGGTTGCAGAGGAACTGAAGTTGCTGGGTGGGGAAGTGGTGTTCGAAAAACGCCGGCCCAGTGCTTTTGCGATGACCGAACTGGCTGACAGTTTGCGCGCTTGCGGCGCTACAGGCGTGGTGGTCACAGGGATGAAAACGCAATACTGCGTCGACAGCACCTGCCGTGCCGCGCGTGATCTTGGCTTCGATGCGGTGCTTATCGCCGACGGTCATACCTGTTCTCATACGCCCTTGATGAAAGCCGAGGCTATCGTGGCTCATCACAATGCCACGCTCAACGGGCCGTTCTGCCAGTTGGTTCGGGCTGAGGACTGGAGCTTTTAACAGAGCCTGACGACGGGGGACGCCAACAGGGCCGAGCTTCGGAATTTTCCCGCAAGTTGCCGCGCTGTTGGTGAACTGGCGCAAGCCACCTCACAACGCTAACTTCTTTACGTCGCTGATGATCAGCGACCGGCTTTGACAGGCCGAAAAGTGTAACCTTTCACACCCCGTGATAAGGCGGCATGCTTACGCATTCCGCTCCGTTCATGGCGGCTGTGCGTGGGGCATCTTCGGGTGCGCCGGGTTCCTACACTTCCGGTCTGTCAACCCGCGTACAGCTGCCACCTATTCCTGTTTGACAGCAGGGGGGAGGCAGCTCCTTAAACAGTGTGGGAGCTTCATCATGAAAAAAATCACCCCCAATCCCCCAACCACCCTCTTCATCCTCGCCGACGACATCCACCCCGAAACCCTGCTAATCCAAGCCAGCGAAACCCTCGCCTCTCTCAACGCCATGACCACCGACCTGGCTTTCGAACTTGAAGGCGCGCACCGTCACAAGCTGCTGGCCGCTCAGCAATTGATCGTTCTGGGTGAGTTACTGGTAGAACGGGTCTTGAACACCCAGCCATTCAATACCCATCCGCCACAACCCTAAAACACGAAAACGGGCGAGCTGCCTCACCGCATCTCGCCCACTGGCATCCCCTCACACTTCCCATTACCCTGACGGCCTTTATCAGACAACCGGAAGTCAGATACCCGTGTTCAAGCCTTTCGCCGTCATCGCCCTCGCCTTCATCCCTTCATTCGCCACCGCTGCCGAGCTGGCCGGGGTTTGGCAGGGTACTTTGGGCAAGTCCGCTATCACCGTGTGTTTCAACGGCGCCGACGGGGAGCATGGCAGTTATTACTACCAGCGCATCCGTACCCCGATTCAACTGACCCAGGCCAACGACAACGCGCCTTGGGTGGAAGAAGGAAACACCGGTTTCTGGGCCCTGCAAAAACCTCAGGGCGATACCCTTTCGGGTGCCTGGAGCAAAACCGATGGCGGTACGCCGCTGCCACTGGCCCTGCGCCGCATTGGCACGGACGGCTGTGGCAGCGATGCCTATAACGCGCCCATGGAAGCCGCGCCGCTGCCGATCAAGACCGAGAAGAAGACTTTCCACAACCATCTCTACCAGCTCAAGACCCAAGGCCCCCGCGTCACGCTCAAGCTGGAGGGTGACAGCCCGGCGGTGCAGAAGATCAACCAGCAACTCGCCGCTCTGGCCGTCAATGACGAAGATCTAACCGACTATTTTTATGAGCGGCGTGAATACCTGGGTCGAAACGGCTCAGCCTATACCAGTGAGATCGAGGTTGAGCCCGCCTATTGGTCATCGCAATTTCTCACCGTGCGGTTCTACCGCTGGGCCGCAGGCCAAGGCGCCATGGGCATCAGTTGGGGCCTGCACTCCTGGAACCTGCAAACCGGTGAATCGGTTGACCCCTGGACCTGGATCGGCGGCCATCAGCAATGGTATGACGCCTATTCCGGTCACTTGAAGCTGCCGGCCGCCTTCAGCACCTGGCTGGCCAAGCAAACCACCACCGACGAGGGCTGCCCCGCGATCACCGATTACTCCAACTTTCACCTCAGCTTCAACACCCAGGGCCTGCAACTCTCGACACCGGCCAATGGTGACGGTTGCGACAACGACTTGAGCTTTACCTGGGAGCAGTTGGAGCCGGTGCTGACCGCACAAGGCAAAGCAGCAGTGCCCAGCTTGAAAATGCCCTGACGCGCCCGAGAAAAACCCCACGGCCGTTCACCAAAGGTTAAGAATCGCGCTCGTATACTCCCTGACTACCCATGACCGGTCGCCCGATCGGTCTCATGCCCCGGTAGCCAGATTCCATGACGCGCCCCGCTCCCCTGCTGCTCCTGCTTGCTGGTCTGTTGTTCTTCTTCGCCCTTGGCAACCACGAGCTGCAAGGCTCCACCGAGGCTCGGGTGTCCGGGATCGCTATGGCGATGCATCTGGACAATGACTGGGTGGTGCCGCGCCTGTTTCGCGAGCCCTTCCTGGAAAAACCACCCCTGAGTCTGTGGCTGGATGCCGGTGCGATTCGCCTGTTTGGCGCCAGCACCGGGGCGGTGCGCCTGGCGTCGGCGTTTGCCGGGTTGTTCAGCGTGATGCTGTTGTACGGGATGCTGCGTCGCTTCGGGCGGCCGCAGACGCTGGCGTTCAGTGCCGCACTGATTCTGGCGACCATGGCCAGTTACTGGGGCAATGTGCGCGGGGTGGGTGAGGATTCGTTGCTCTGCCTCGGCGTAACCACGGCCTTACTGGCGTTTTACCAGGCTGTGCGGCCCGAGCGCGATGGCTCCAGTGTGTGGGCGTGGGCGTTGTTCACCGCTGGCATGGTCATCGCCACGCTGAGCAAGGGGGTGTTGGGCCTGGCGCTGCCGGGGATCGTGATCTTTGTGTACCTGCTCAGTACCAGTCTGATGGATAAACGCCTGCGCATCGGCGACTGGCTCAAGCCGGCGCTGTTCACGCTGCTGGCCTTGGTGCCGTTGCTGATCTGGCTGGGGTTTCTGTTTCAGCGCGGTGGGATGCAGGCGGTGGGCGAGGTGTTGTGGACCAATAGCGTCGGGCGCTTCAGCGGATCGTTTGTCGAAGCAGGGCATTACGAACCTTTCTACTATTACCTCGCGAAACTGCCCGAGGCCTTCCTGCCCTGGAATATCCTGGTGTACCTGGGCCTGTGGCATTTCCGCAAAAGCCTGGTGCGCAACCGTTATCGCCTGTTTTTCAGCGTGTGGCTGGTGGCGCAGTTCACCCTGCTGACCCTGGCTTCCAGCAAACGCACGGTGTATTTGATGGCGCTGACGCCAGCCGCGGCGGTACTGGCCGCCGAATATGCGCGGGTGCTGTTGGAGTGGGCCAAAGACCGCAAGCCGGCGCTGTACCGCTACCACCGCCAGATCATCGGCGGGGTTTTCACCCTGGCCATCGCCTGCTACCTGAGCGCAGCGTTCTGGTTTGCACCAAAAGCCGATGTGCGCCACTCCTTCGTGCCGGTGATCAGCCAGGTCCAGACCCTGCAAGACGAAGGCCGAACGGTGGCGATGTTCCAGCCCAACGAACGAATCGCCGGCGCCAGCGTGTTCTACCTGCAAGCCTACCTGCCGATCCTCAAGACCGAAGCCGAGTTGCGCGCCTTCCTCACCGCCAAGCCCGGCAACGTTGCGCTGACGGACCACACCGACCGACTCAACGAGAAGGTCACGGTGATCAAGCAAATGGCGATCAACCGCCAGCCTTACTACTTCGTCGAGCAGTAAGGCCGGCGCGGGGCATCAGTGCTTGGTGAGCTTGTCCAGGTAGCCCATGGCGAACGCCGAGACCACGAACGTCATGTGGATGATCACGTACCACATCAGGTGCTGTGGATCGACGTTCTTGGCGTCCATGAAGATACGCAGCAGGTGGATGGAGGAAATCGCCACGATGGAGGCCGCCACTTTCATCTTCAGCGACGAAGAGTCCATGGTGCCCAGCCAGTTGAGCTTTTCCTTGTTTTCATCGATATCCAGCTGCGAGACGAAGTTCTCGTAGCCGGAAATCATCACCATCACCAGCAAGCCGCCAACCAGGGCCATGTCGATCAACGACAGCAGCAACAGGATCACTTCCGCTTCCAACATGGTGAAGATGTTGGGAATCACGTGAATGATTTCCTGGAAGAACTTCAGCGCCAGGATCAGCAAGCCCAGGGACAGCCCTAGGTAGATCGGCGCCAGCAGCCAACGCGAGGCGTACATCGTGTTTTCGATAAAGCGTTCCATTGAATCTCACACAGCTTGGCTAAAAATGGCGCCGAGTATACCAGCCGCCACCCGGCCCCTGTCACCGCGAGAAAACTGACCCAAGTGGCATCTGTAAGAGAATTTTTCTGCTAGTGTCGAGGCCATTAACTCGGCTCGATGATGTCGGACAGGAAAACTCAGATGATGGATGTGCGATCCCCTTTGGCCACTCTCGGCCTGTGTGCGGCGTTGCTGATGGCCAGCGGCTGCTCCCCCAAAGAAGAGCAGAAGCAGGCGACCCTCGAAGAGAAAACCGCGAAGTTCGAACAGTCCCTGGACACCATCCAGGACCCCAAGCTGCGCGATGCCATCGCGGATCTGGGCGGCTCGCTGCTGTTGCTGGAACGGGCGCGCCTCAAGCTCGCCACCAAGCCCATCGAGGCCGAGTACGGCGAAGACACCCTGGCCTTGCTCAAGCACTACCCCACGCCCCAGGCCCTGGTGGATACCTATATCAACGGCCTGTTCGTGCTGCGCAAAAGCTCTCATTCGGACTATCTGACGGATTTGCAGCCGGTCTTCCCGTTCAATTTCAACGCCCCTGACCAGTTCCCCTTCCCCCATGGCCTGGAATGGCAGTCGGTAACCCTGAGCAACAACAAAGTCATTCCCTTTCAGCCGGAATGGTCGGAAACCGACCCGGGCATCCAATTGAGCCCCAGCAGCTCCAACCTCACCAACCCCGACGACCTGACGGTGACCTACCCGTTTATCGAAGGCATCGAGACGGAAAACAAAAGCCAGCCGCAGCCCGTCAGCCTCAAGGGCGCGGTTGAAGTGATCACGCCGGGCAAAGTGCTGACCTTCGACCTGAGCAAAAAGGACGTGGGCCATAAACGCACCGAGGGCAACATCACCCTCAATCTGCTGTTGCTGGAAAAGAATTACGCCGAGATCGAACTGACCAACAGCGCCCCCCTGGCCGCAGACGTGGGCGACGAATCACCGAACCCTTTGCTGGTGCAGGCGCGGGACACTACCGGGCAATTTCTGACCCGTTCGGGCTCAATCAACGAAAGTGCCGCGCAAGTGGCGTTCTACGAGAAGCAACTGGCTGAAATGCACAAGCAGAACGCCTGGTCAGACGCCTTCGAGAAACAGCTCACCGATGAGCAAAAAGCCTTCGAACACAAGCAAACCAGCCATTACGCCAAGGTGTATTTCAACGGGCTGATCGACAACCTGCAGGTCAATGTGCTGGATTTCTCCCAGGCCACGGTTACCCACAAAGACCTGGATCTGCCGGTATTACGCTTCGACAGGAACAGTCTGCAAACCACGGTGCAGGCCCTGCCGATGCCGGTCACGGTGTATGACGACGGCGCCGCCAGCTGGCTCAAAGATGCCTCGATGACCGAGGACCAACTCAAAAGCAGCGTGACCATCAGCCAATCGACCGAAGACGCCAGCGCCGCGAAAATCGTGTTTGACCACCCTTTCACCTTTAACGACGACCTGGTCGGCGCCGAGCGTAACAACAGTGATGCGCCTATCACCTTCTTCACCGCCGACGACAAGGGCGAGCGCGGCGAGCCCATCGAGCTGCCAACCGAGGCTTTCGAGCTGAACGCAGTAAACGGCACACTGACTTACGACCTCAACCTGTTCCCGGAAACCCCGGCGTTTGTGGTGGGCTCGGTACCGCTGTTCCTGGCGACTATCGAGAAAGCCGTGATTGATGTCGCCAAGCTGCCCAAGGGCCTGTCGCTCAAGGACAACGCGCTGATCGTCGATCAAAAGGACTTCCCCTCCGACAGCTGGCGCTTCTACGCCAAGGACGCCAGCGGCAATTACCTCAAGGAAATCCTCAATGTCAGCCACCGCGCCGAGGAGTACGGCACCGCGCTGTTCGACGTGCATTACTTCTACGGCCAGCCGACTACGCTGGAGAGTTACCAGCGCACCGACCTGAGCACCGTGCAGTACGGCTTCGAGGTCAAGCTGGACAAACCAGAGAGCAAATAGCCGGCGCTAAAGGGCCAACTGCTCCTGGCCGCCATTGAGTTGGCGCAGATGGGCTTGCAGGTGCAGGCACCAGATCTGCGGCTCGTCCATTTGCTCGTAGCCATGCAAGGTCAGGCTATCAACGATGGTGCCCAGCATTCTTTCGGCCACGAAGGGCCCATGGAACGGGCCCTGGGATTTGATGGTGGAAGGCTGCTCGCCCGACATTCCGGCGGCAAACAATAGCGTCCACATGCCGTTATCCCCGGCGAGGGGGCGAATGGAGCATTCGATACGGGTGACCAGGCCCAGGCACTGGCGGGTAAGGCAAAGGTTGCGCGACATGGCGGCGCCCCTCGGTAGATCGGTGTTCAGCCCCAGCGCAAGGCGAGGCTGTTTCTATCCTGCGACTCCTGTGGATATCCCTGACTCTGAGAATAGAAGAAAAACACCACAAACCAAGGTTGTAGGGACCAACGGGCGTTGGTCCCCGAGAATGGAGTCAATTTTGTGGCACGCTAAACGTCCCTAAAGACATCACGGACCACTGTGGGAGCTGGCTTGCCTGCGATGACGGACTCATAGCCAACCTCCCAGTTGGCTGATACACCGCTATCGCAGGCAAGCCAGCTCCCACCTTAACCGAGTGATGACAGCAATCAGCTTGGCTTGGCTTCTGCCAACGCCTGCTGCGCCAGCTCTTTCTCCGCCTCCTTCAGATCTTCCTCGCTGATCATCTCGGCAATCGCGCGCAAACGCTCCACCACCCGCGCATTCACGGTGCCTTCCGGAAATTGCCCCTCGGCGTCCGGCTCACCGGCATCCTCGCCCACCAACAGGCTCAACGCCTCATCGGCCTGGCGTACCGCATAGATGTGGAATTGCTCGGCGCGCACGGCCTGCAGCACCTTCTCGTCGAGCATCAACGTGGCAACGTTGGCCTGAGGGATGATCGCCCCTTGCTCACCGGTCAGCCCGCGTGCTTCGCAGAGGCGGAAGAAGCCTTCGATCTTCTCGTTGACCCCGCCCACCGCCTGCACTTCACCAAACTGGTTGATCGAGCCGGTGATGGCAAAGCACTGCTTGAGTGGCGTCTTCGACAAGGCCGAAATCAAGGTGCACGCCTCGCCCAGGGACGCACTGTCGCCGTCCACATAACCGTAGGACTGCTCCAGGGCGATACTCGCGGAGATCGCCAGCGGGAATTCCTGGGCATAACGGCTGCCCAGGTAACCAGTGAGGATCATCACGCCCTTGGAGTGAATCGGCTGGCCGAGGTTGACTTCACGCTCGATGTCGACAATGCCGCTGCCGCCCGGGTACACCGTGGCGGAAATCCGCGCCGGTACGCCGAATGCCGAGTCGCCGACCTCCAGCACCGTCAGGCCGTTGCACTTGCCCACGGCCGCACCCGCGGTGTCGATCAGGATGACTCCGGCGAGCATGTCGTCGAGAATCCGCGCCGACACGCGGCCTGTACGCGTGGCCTTGGCCTTGAGGGCGCGCTCGATATGCCCGGCATCGGTCATTTCGTCGCCGGCCAGGTGGCGAATGAAGTCCGCCTCGCTGACCAACTGGAACAGGTCGCCAATACGCGCCGACAAGCGGCCCTGATGTTCCGCCAGGCGTGCGCTGTAAGTCGCCAGGCGCGCGACCGCATCCGAGGTCAGCGGCGCCATGCCTTCTTCCGACGTGCGGGTTTTGAGCAACTGGGCGAACTGCTCCAGGCTCTCGTCGACCATCGGGATGTCTTCGTCGAAGTCCACCAGCACCCGGAACATTTCCTGGAAGTCCGGATCGGCGTCTTGCAGCGCGTAATACAACTGGCGCGAGCCGATGATGATCACCTTCACCTGCAAGGGGATCATCTGCGGGTTGAGGGTCACGGTGGCCAGGCGGCCCAGTTCGCCCAGGGGCGACTCCATCTTCAGCTTACGCGATTGCAGGGAACGCTTGAGGGCATCCCATACAAACGGCTCGCTGAGCATTTTTTCGGCTTCCAGAATCAGAAAGCCGCCATTGGCGCGGTGCAAGGCGCCCGGACGCAGCTGGCGATAGGTGGTGTAAAGCGCGCCCTGGTCGGTGCTGTATTCGATACGGCCGAACAGGTTGTCGTAGGTCGGGTGCGGTTCAAACACCACTGGCGCACCACCGTTGACCGGGTGACCCACCACCAGGCTCGGGCAGTACTGCTCTTCAAGCAGCTTGCGCGCCTGGGCGTCGGTCTTGGCGTCGTCCACCAGTTGCTCGACCACGGTTTTAAGCAGGTATACCTGCATCGCTTGCAGGTAGCCGCACACGCCGGCGTTTTCTGCATACTTTTCCGACAACGGTGCCAGCAACGGCTGCAGGGCCAGGGTGATGGTTTCTTCGTTGAACTGGCGCAGCTGGTTGTTGGACTCGCGCTTCCACTGCGGCAGGCTGGCCAACTCTTCGTTGAGGCGCTCTTCCAACGCGGAAATATCGTTGTGGAAACGCTCGCGATCGGCTTCCGGCAGTTGCGAAAACTCGGCTTCGTCCAGCGCCTTGCCGTCGAGCATCGGCGTAAAGGCGATGTTGGAGCTGTCGCGGTACAGCGCCACGTCTTTTTCCAGGGCCAGTCGTTCGATCACATCCAGCGCCTTGTCGTAGCGCTGGTTGAAGGCCCGGTCGATGGCGCTTTTGCGCTGTTGATAAGTGGGGTGTTCAAACACTGCCGGAAAGGTGGCCACCAGGTTGTCGACCAACCCGTTGATATCGGCGATAAACGCCGCGGCGCCGCCCCCCGGCAATTCCAGGGCGCGGGGCTCGCGTGGCTCATCGAAATTATTCACATAGACCCAGTCCGCCGGGGTCTGCAGGCGTTTGCCTTCGGCTTTGAGGTAGCGTTTGACGAACGAAAAGCGGCCGGTGCCGGGCTCGCCCATCACAAACACGTTGTAACCGGGGCGTGGCATGGCCACGCCGAACTGCAAGGCTTCAACCGCACGTTCCTGGCCAAGCACACCGCGAAAGGGCTCCAAATCATTGGTGGTCGAGAAGCTGAACTGTTCAGCGGAGAAAGGGCGAGTCAGCGCTTCGGGCGCTAGACGCAAGCTGGCAGCAACAGGATCAGGCATCGGGCTTCCTTACATCAGGCGGGGCAGATGGGGGCATTCTGGCTCCGGGTTGAGCGCTCTGGCAAGGCGCGCTTTCGGGAAAGCATAGCCACCGCACGCGCCCTACAAAAAAATCGCCAGCGATTGAATGTTTATAAAAAAACACGGAACCCTAGGAACGTGCCTAAACTCCAAACTGCGCGGGTTGGACTAATAACTGGCCCCTAGGGTGCTGAGAAGCACCTGAACCCTTGTCCATTGGTTTGCACACAAAGAGAACAAAGCTATGAAACGGATCCTTCTTGGTACTCTCTTCACCGTCGTCTCCCTCAATGCAATGGCAGAAGCACCAGGTGGCCCGAACTGCGGTTGGGGCAACATGTTGTTCGAAGGCCAGCGCGGTACTCCGGCTCACTTCCTCGCTTCCACCACCAACGGCACCTCGGGTAACGCCACCTTCGGCATGACCTCGGGCACCAACGGTTGCAGCACCAACAGCGCCCTGACCTACGGCGGCAAGTCCTGGATTGCCATGAATGGCATGATGAACGAGCTGTCCGAAGACATGGCCAAAGGCAACGGCGAAGCACTGACCACCTATGCCGTGGTACTGGGTGTTGCCCCGGAAGATCGCGATCACTTCGCGGCCGTGACCCACGAGCACTTCCAGCAGATCTTCAGCAAGGCTGACGTGACCGCTGACGACGTGCACAACAACACCATTGCTGTACTGAAAAGCGATGCCCGTCTGGCGAAATACGCTACCCAGGCTTAAGCTCGACCCGCCCGCGTCTTTCGAGGCGCGGGTTTTATTTTTTCGACCTGCCCCCCTTGGGTCTTTTTTCAGTCCGACTTAAGTAGCCCCCATGCTCAAACGCCTCGCTTGCCTGGCTCTCTTCGCCTGCGCCCCGCTGCATGCGGCACCGCACCTCGACGATCAACGTTTGCAGCAACTGGCCAATGACCCGTTCTGGCTTTCGCTGGGGCATTACGAAGCCGGCAAGATCAGTGGCTGGCGCAGCTATGTCAGCGACAAGAAATTCTTCCTCGCCGCCGACGGCGCCCATCACCCGGACGCCGAACTCAAGGCCACCGTGCAAGCGCTGTATGCACCGGCCAGCCTGGGTGAGAAGCACGCCCAGTGTGTGTACCCCGCACGTACCCGCTGGCTCAAGGATCAGTTGCACCTGACTGACCTGCCCGCCCTGGACTGCAAGGAATTCACCCAATGGTTCAAGGACGTCGCACCCCATAGCGCGGTAATGATCTTCCCCGCGGCCTATCTCAACAGCCCGTCGTCGATGTTCGGCCACACTTTGCTGCGCATCGACCAGGCCGACGTGCAAAGCAACAACACTGCGCTGCTCAGCTATGCCATCAACTTCGGTGCCTATATCGAAGGCTCCGACAACAGCATCCTGTATGCCTGGAAGGGCCTGATGGGCGGCTACCCCGGCCTGTTCGCCCTGGTGCCCTATCAGGAGAAACTCTCCGAATACCGCAGCCTGGAAAACCGCGACCTGTGGGAATACCGCCTGAACCTCACCGAGGTCGAGACCAAGCGCATGGTCGAGCACGTGTGGGAGCTCAAGCAGATCCAGTTCGACTATTTCTTTTTCGACGAAAACTGCTCCTATCGCCTGCTGGAACTGCTGCAAGTGGCCCGCCCCGGCCTGCGCCTGACCGAGCAATTCCCGCTCACCGCGATCCCGACCGACACGGTCAAGGCCGTCAAGGAAGCGGGCCTGGTGGAGAAGATCGACTATCGGCCCTCCCGTGAACGCGAGTTGCTCGAACGCGCTAAACCTTTGGATAGCGATGAGCAGCAATGGGTACTGAAAATCAGCGACGATCAGAAGCAACTGCAAGAGCCGGCCTTCAAGGCTCTGGCGCGTGATCGCCAGGCGCTGATTGTGGATGCCGCCTATCGCCTTGGCCGCTACCGCGCCAACGGCCTGGAGCGTGACACCGCACGCTCCCAACGTAGCTTCGAACTGCTGCGCGCCATCAATCAGAACCCCGCGCCTGACCTTAAGATCACGCCACCTGGCTTACCCGAGAACGGCCATGAGTCGCGCACCTGGCAAGCCGGCATCGGCACCCGTGGCGACAAAGCCTTTGGTGAATATGGCCTGCGCATGGCCTATCACGACCTTAACGACAACGCCGAAGGCTTCCCCCTCGGCGCCCAGATCGAAATCCTGCAAATGAAACTGCGCCAGTACGAAGGCAATCACTGGCAACTGCAGCAACTGGACCTGGCCACCATCCGCTCGCTGACGCCGCGTAACGCGCTGCTGCAACCCTGGTCATGGCAAGTCACCGGCGGCCTGGAGCGGGTACCGGGCAAGCACGACGACGAAACCCTGGTGGCCCACATCAACGGCGGTGCCGGCGGCACCTGGCAGCTCTCCGACGACATGCTCGGCTTCGCCCTCGGCACCGTGCGTGTGGAGCACAACAATGACTTCAGCGAAGCCATCTCCCCCGCCGCCGGCTTCAACACCGGCGTGTTGTGGAAGAACCCACTGGGCAACCTGAGCCTGGAAGCCAAGGGCGATTTCTTCACCAACGGCGAAGTGCGGCGCAGCATCAGCCTCAACCAGCAATGGGAACTGTCACGCAACCTGGGCCTGCGCTTGAGCGCCCAGCGTGAGTTCAGCCACCTGTCCACGCCGGTGAATGAAGTGATGCTTGAATTGAAGTGGTATCACTACTGACTCAAGCCTGATGAAAATCAAAATGTGGGAGGGGCGGTGCGACGATTCGACTTGCTCCCGATTGCGGTGTGTCAGTCCAGTATTCAGTGACTGCCAGTTTGTCATCGGGGCATAGGTATCTACACACCTTCGGTACGACGCTAAACCTGTGGCGAGGGAGCTTGCTCCCGTGACGACGGACAGCCGACGCTTATCTACCTGACACCCCACGATCAAACTGTGGCTGGCTTGTCGGGTCGCCGCATCGCTGCGATGGCGGCCTGACAGCCGACACCGTTATACCGAGTACATATCCATTCTTGCGGTAACGGCTACTTAAGGTTCCGCCCTGACGGCGGCTCACTTTGCAAAAGCGGCAAAGTAAGCAAAACGCTCTTGCCCCACCACTCGGCACCTCGCTTAGGCTCGGTGTGCCCGTAATCCGCCATGGATTTGGTGGGCCGCCGCCACGCGCCATCCATGGCGCGGGGCGGCTAAACCGGCATCCCTGCCGGTTTACCCCCCAAATCCCTGTCGAATTCCGGCCAGCGTGGTTTAACGGGGCGCCTAAGATCAAAAGCAGATCCAAAGCGACTCGCTCCGCATCGTAGTTACCGTCGGCTGCTAAAACCTACAAAATTGTGTAGGTACCCATAGTCATCGGGGGCAAGACCCTCCCACACTTTGTTAGCATTTCTCGCCTAATCAGGAGCCCACTTAATATGGCCGTTTACTGCAATACCCTTGAAGAAGTCCGCACTAACATCGACCTCCTTGACCAGAAAATCGTCACTCTGATCGCCGAACGCGGGCACTACGTATCCCAAGCCGCACGCTTCAAAAAAGACACCGATGGCGTCAAGGCGCCGCAACGGGTTGAACAGGTGATTGCGAAAGTGCGGGATCTATCCCTGGCGGCGGGGGCTAATCCTGAGGTCACTGAGCAGGTATATCGCGCGATGATTGCGGCGTTTATCCGACAGGAATTGGCTGAATATGCTGTGCTGGACAAAGTCGGCAAGCCACAAGCCTGATCCATCCATATTATCTGCTCAGGATTACCAGTCTTTCGCCGCCAGGCACAAATTATTGGCGCTCTTGCAACCCATTGAAAAATAGGCAGGAAATTTCGGACGTCTTTTTAGCTTTTTTCAGTCGAAACAAACCGCCTCTTACCTCATTCTCTTTGTGAGGTTTTGTGTCTAGTATCGAGTGGCAATCAATTTGCCACCACTTCTATACACGGATCCGAATAGGGTAAGAGGCTTATATGGAATTTCTTGAAAAACTCACCAGCCTGGCAGCAAAAGTCCGTCTGCAAGGCCCCGCCATCCAAACAGAAGAAGCTACAAAAAATGCTTTTGTAATGCCTTTTATCAACACCGTGTTGGGTTATGACGTGTTTGACCCGCAAGAGGTGACGCCCGAATTTATCTGCGACGTCGGAACGAAAAAAGGTGAAAAAATCGACTACGCAATCATGAAAGATGGCGAGGTTCAGATACTCATTGAATGCAAAAAGATTGGCGAGTCATTGAGCATTAACCACGCGTCGCAGCTCTTTCGGTACTTTCACGTTACAAGCGCAAGAATCTCAATTCTTACCAACGGCCAGGTCTACAGATTTTTTACCGATCTGGACGCCCCTAACAAAATGGACGAAAAGCCATTTTTAGAGCTGGATCTGCTGGACATTGATGAATACTCCGTACCAGAGCTGATAAAACTTACCAAATCAGCCTTCGATGTGGACTCGATCATAAGCGCAGCGGGAGAGCTGAAATACGTCAGCCAACTCAAGAAGCTCATTGGCGCACAAGTCAGTAAACCAGAAGACGACTTCGTGAAATTTTTCGCATCCCGAGTTTACGAAGGAGTGATCACGCAGAAAGTGCGGGAGCAATTTTTCGAACTAACACGCAAAGCGTTAGCTCAATTTTTGAATGACCAAATTAATGAGCGACTGAAGTCTGCCATGAGTGGTGCAATTCAGCCGGCGATAACGTCATTGACTGTCGCGAACAGTACAAATGTAGACATGCAGGATCGAGACGAGGCAGAAGATAAAATCCTGACAACCCTTGAGGAAATGGAGGGTTACCACATCGTCCGCGCTGTCGTCCGGTCTGTTGTCGATGCCAAACGAATCGTTCAACGTGATACCCAAAGCTATTTTGGGATATTACTGGATGACAACAATCGTAAGCCCATCTGCCGACTCCACTTCAATCGTAGCCAAAAGTACCTCGGGGTATTCGACGAGGAAAAGAATGAGACCCGACACGCTATTTCATCCATTGATGAAATTTACGAATACGCCGATCAGCTAAAAAAGACAGTGGGTTACTACGAATAAAGGCTGCACCGGGAGACCGGAGTTATGGATAAAACTGTGGGAGGGGCGGTGCGACGATTCGACTTGCCCCCGATAGCGGTGGGTCAGTAACAAATAGATTGACTGACACCCTGCAATCGGGGGCAAGTCGAATCGTCGCACCGCCCCTCCCACATTTGATTTTGTGCTTGGCCAAAAGTCCTGCACATCCCTCTGACACCTCTTTCACATACAGCTGACAAATCCCCTTCTAGACTCTCCATATCAGCCGTGAATCGGCCAGGGAGTACGCCATGTGGCGGTATGCGCTAATGCTGTGTGCAGTGGTGTGGCTGGCGGGGTGCCAAACAACCCATCAGGATTTACTGGCCAAGGGTTACCCACCCGCGTTTGCCGATGGCTTTGACGACGGTTGCAGCAGCGGTCGCCAGGCTGCGGGGGTAATCACCGGAGAGTTTCGCAAGAACGTGCCGCGCTATCTGAAAGAAAAGCACTATGCCGAAGGCTGGGAGGATGGTTTCCGCCAATGCAAGGCCATGCGCGAGAGCGAAGAGCTGCGCGACTACCAGGACAACCGCAACAACGACCGCGAGCACGAGTGGCAGCAGGAAAAAGACCGCGATGCGGCCAAAGCGTATCGCTCGCAATAGGTCGTTTGCAGACATCCATCGAAACTAAAGCACGGCGAACATGGCCCAAATGCCATAGAGGGAGAACACCATGAGCCGAGCTTTTGTAAATGAAGACAACGCCGCCGCCCAGGCCGATCAGCCGGTGGAGCGTCAGGTCAGCGCGCAACCTAACCGCCTGACCGCGCAAGGGTTGGCGCAGTTGCAAGCCAAGGTGGCGCAATTGCAGCTTGAGTACAGCGCCGAGTCCGCCAAGGGTGAGCATGCCGATAAGCAGCGCCAGGCGGATCTTGAGCGGGACCTGCGTTACTTCAACCAGCGGGTGCAGAGCGCTCAGGTGGTCGCGCCGGCGAGAGCCACCGACAAGGTGCAGATCGGCAGCTGGGTCACGTTCGCCAATGAGCAGGACGAGCAGCAGCGCATTCAATTGGTAGGTGAGGATCAAGCCGACGCCAACGCCGGTTTGATCAACTGGGGCTCGCCTCTGGGCCGCGCCTTGTTGGGGGCCCAGGTGGGCGACGAGGTGCTGTGGAAGCGCCCCGTCGGCGATCAGTTGATCGAAGTGCTGAGCATCGAGCCCGAGGTTTAGACGATACCCTGGGCCAGCATCGCGTCAGCCACTTTCACGAAGCCTGCGATGTTGGCGCCCTTGACGTAGTTGACCCGGCCGTTTTCCTCACCGTAATGCACGCAGGCATGGTGGATCGACTGCATGATGTTGTGCAGTTTGCTGTCCACTTCCCCGGCGGTCCACAGCAGGCGCATGGCGTTCTGCGACATTTCCAGGCCGCTCACCGCCACACCGCCGGCGTTGGACGCCTTGCCGGGCGCAAACAGGATGCCCGCGTCGATGAAGATATCCACAGCCTCCAGGGTGGTCGGCATGTTGGCGCCTTCGGCCACGCAGATGCAGCCGTTGCGCAACAGCGTGCGTGCGGCTTGGGCGTCGAGTTCGTTCTGGGTGGCGCATGGCAGCGCGATATCGCACGCCAGCTCCCAGGGGGTTTGGCCTTTGCGGAATTCCAGGCCGAAACGTTCAGCCAATTCACTGATGCGCCCACGTTGTACGTTTTTCAGCTCCAGCAGGGCCGACCATTGTTCTTCGGTCAAACCACTTTCGGCGTACAGGGTGCCTTCGGAGTCCGACAGGGAAACCACCTTGCCGCCCAGGTCCATGACCTTGCGCGCCGCGTATTGCGCCACGTTGCCGGAGCCGGACAGCGCCACCCGCTTGCCTTCGACCCGCTGACCTTGGCGCTTGAGCATTTCCTCGGCGAAATACACACAGCCGAAACCGGTGGCTTCCGGACGAATCAGGCTGCCGCCATAGGTCATGCCTTTGCCGGTCAGCACTGAAGTGAATTGATTGCTCAGGCGCTTGTACTGGCCGAACAGAAAGCCGATTTCCCGTGCGCCCACACCGATATCGCCGGCCGGTACGTCGACGTCCGCACCGATGTGGCGGTACAGCTCGCTCATGAACGCCTGGCAGAAGCGCATCACTTCGGCATCGCTCTTGCCCTTGGGGTCGAAGTCCGAGCCGCCTTTGCCGCCGCCCATGGGCAGCGAGGTCAGGGAGTTTTTGAAGGTCTGCTCGAAGGCGAGGAATTTCAGCACGCCCAGGTTGACCGAAGGGTGAAAGCGCAAGCCACCTTTGTACGGGCCGATGGCGCTGTTCATCTGGATACGGAAACCGCGATTGACCTGAACCTTGCCGTGATCATCCACCCACGACACCCGGAAGGTGATGGTGCGTTCCGGTTCGCAAATGCGTTCCAGAATGCCCGAGGTCAGGTAGTGGGAGTTGGCTTCAAGAAAGGGCCACAGGCTGCGCAGGACTTCTTCTACAGCCTGGTGGAATTCCGGCTGGTCGGGGTCGCGTTTCTTGAGGCGGGCCAGGAAGGATTCGACGGATTCGATCATGAAAAGTCTCGGCAAATTGATTGTTGTTAAACAGAGAATGAGCCGGACTTTATCAATTCATTTCGCACCGTGACAGGGCAAAATGTCGCTTTTGTGAATTTAAATGGTGCATTGGATATAAATAATCAGGATTTTTGCCCTCTAACAGGGATTTCAACGCGAGATATGCACCAATAGTTAAACCGCTATCGCAGGCAAGCCAGCTCCCACATTGGACCGTGTCGTAGCAGAGGTACTCGATCTAATGTGGGAGCTGGCTTGCCTGCGATGAAGTCGCCTCGGTCCACCTGAACAGCGCCCAAAAAAAAGCGAAGCCCGAAGGCTTCGCTTTTTTCAAACCAGCCCGAATCAGGCCAGTTTTTTGTGACGCACACGGTGCGGCTGGGCAGCTGCTTCGCCCAAGCGCTTTTTACGGTCTGCTTCGTACTCGGTGTAGTTACCTTCGAAGAACACCGCCTGGGAGTCATCTTCGTACGCCAGGATGTGGGTCGCGACGCGGTCAAGGAACCACCGATCGTGAGAGATCACAATGGCGGCGCCCGGGAAGTCCAGCAGGGCTTCTTCCAGGGAACGCAGGGTTTCAACGTCGAGGTCGTTGGACGGTTCGTCGAGCAGCAACACGTTGCCGCCCTCTTTCAAGGTCAGGGCCAAGTGCAAGCGACCACGCTCACCACCGGACAGGTCCTTGACGAACTTCTGCTGATCGCCGCCCTTGAAGTTGAAACGGCCGACATAGGTGCGCGACGGGATTTCATAGTTGCCGATGCGGATCTGGTCGGAGCCGTCGGAGATCTGCTGGAATACGGTCTTGCTGCCGTCGAGGTCGTCGCGGCTCTGGTCCACACAGGCCAGTTGCACGGTGTCGCCGATCTCGATGCTGCCGGAGTCCGGAGTTTCCTTGCCCATCAACATGCGGAACAGCGTGGACTTACCCGCACCGTTACCACCAATGACGCCGACGATCGCGCCTTTTGGCATGGAGAACGACAGGTTGTCGATCAGCACGCGGTCGCCATAGCCCTTGGATACGTTCTTGAACTCGATGACCTTGTCACCCAGGCGCGGACCGGCCGGGATGTAGATCTCGTTGGTTTCGCTGCGCTTCTGGAATTCCTGCGACTGCATTTCTTCAAAGCGTTGCAGACGGGCCTTGGATTTGGACTGGCGGGCCTTGGCGCCTTTGCGCACCCACTCCAGCTCTTCCTTCATGGCTTTTTCGTGAGCCGATTGCTGCTTGGATTCGGCGGCCAGACGGTCGGACTTGGCTTCCAGCCAACCAGAATAGTTGCCCTCGTAAGGGATACCGGCGCCGCGGTCGAGCTCGAGGATCCAGCCGGCAACGTTGTCCAGGAAATACCGGTCGTGCGTGATCGCAACCACGGTGCCCGGGAAGTCGTGCAGGAAGTGCTCCAGCCAGGCGACGGAATCGGCGTCCAGGTGGTTGGTCGGTTCGTCGAGCAGCAGCATGTCGGGAGCCGACAGCAGCAGGCGGCACAGGGCCACACGACGTTTTTCACCACCAGACAGGTGCTCGACCTTGGCGTCCCACGCCGGCAGGCGCAGCGCATCGGCGGCGACTTCCAGTTGGCGCTCCAGGTTGTGACCGTCGCCAGCCTGCAGGATGGCTTCGAGCTTGGCCTGCTCGGCGGCCAGCTTGTCGAAGTCGGCATCCGGTTCGGCGTAGGCGGCATAGACCTCGTCGAGGCGCGCTTGGGCGTCCTTGATCACGCTGACGGCCTCTTCAACCACTTCGCGCACGGTCTTGGTCGGATCCAGGATCGGCTCTTGCGGCAGGTAACCGATGTTCAGGTCCGGCATCGGGCGGGCTTCGCCTTCGAACTCGGTGTCGACGCCGGCCATGATTTTCAGCAGCGTGGACTTACCCGAACCGTTGAGGCCGAGCACGCCGATCTTGGCGCCAGGGAAGAAGGACAGCGAAATGTTTTTCAGGATTTCCCGCTTCGGCGGAACAACTTTTCCCAGCCGATGCATGGTGAAGACGTATTGAGCCATGGTGAACCTAGCGTCAGTGACTGATGAATTAAGCGGACGAAGCCCGTGCCAGGCCATGCGCCGCGCGGGCCTTTGACTATCATCAATGCCTGCGTGGGGAAAAAGCCTGAATGTCTGGGGCTGGAACGCCCCCGCGTAACCGGCAAAGCTACCTGAATGCGCTGGGGCAGTCCAGCCAGGGAAGACTGGCACTTTGCCACAACTCAAGGCATGCTAGCCGCCCTCCGGGCGTCCGGCTTATAGTGCACGTCGCGCGCCAGTCCAGCCAACCGCAGGATCACAGCTTGTCCAAAGTCACGCCGCCCACTCCCTTGCGCGCCGCTCATATTGCGCCGGGAGCGCCCCTGCACGGTACCTTGAAGGGCGCATTGGCGACGCTTGTGCTGATGTTGCTCGCGTTATTGTTCTGGCAACTGCTTGACCAGTTGCAGCAAAACCAGAAAAACCAGCAGCAATACACCATCGACTACAGTGCCGACCTCGCCGAGCAGATCAGCCAGAGCATGGCCCTGAGCGCGCAGATCGCCCTGAACCTGCTGCCCATTGTCGAGCCGCCGCGCAATGCCGAGCAGCAGCAGGCCTTGATGCGCACATTGCAGCGCTCGTTGCCGGACCTGCGCAGCTTCGCCCTGCTCGCCCCCAGCGGCGCGCTGATCAGCGACACTGCCGAAGGCAGCCAAGACAGTGCCCTGCTCGAAGACCTGGTCAAGCGCAGTCACGCCCAGTCTTACTACCTGAGCAACGACAATGACGGCACGGTCATCTATCTGTTGCTGCACCAACCCAGCGGTGGCTCCAAGGTGTACTGGGCCTTGCGCCTGGCCCCCAATTACCTGGCCAACCTCACACGGCAGGACATTCAGGGCCAGCGCCCGATGTGGGCGATCGAGAACAGCCTGAACCATCGTGTGGTCAGCCGTGACAGCGGGATGCCGGCGCAGTGGCCCAGCGCTCTGACACCGGAAGAATTGAACCACAGTGTGCTGGTCACGCCCTTGAGCAAAAGCGACTGGCAACTGCGCGGCCTGTTTGACCGCAGCGCGGTGCTGGAACAACTGCTGCCTGCCTTTATCGGCAAGTGCCTGCTGGGCCTGGCGTTTTCACTGGTCCCGGTGATCGTGCTGCTCAACATGCGCCGCCGCCAACGCCAGGTGCATGAAGGCCGGCGACGCTATCAGGACATCTTCGAAGGCACAGGCGTGGCCTTGTGCGTGCTCGACCTGGCGGGGCTCAAGGCGTTTTGCAACAAGACCCAGGTACAAAGCCGCGAACAATTGCACGCCTGGTTGCAGGCCAACCCCGCCGAACGCAAGCAACTGCTCAAGGAGTTGCGCGTCACCGAGGTCAACCAGATGGCCGTGCGCCTGCTCAACGTCGCGTCCTGCGAGCAGGCGTGGGAGCGCCTGATCGATGATTGCCCGAGCAATGCCACGTCCATCGGCTATCAGGTGCTGGAAGCTGTACTGACCCGGCAAAAACAGCTGGAGCTGGAAATCCAGCTCAACGACGTGGCCGGCAACGAACAGTACCTGTGGCTGGTGATGCGTTTGCCGGAGCAGCAGGATGACGTCAAGGCCGTGATCCTCAGCATCAGCGACATCACCAGCCGCAAGCTGATCGAGTTGTCGCTGGTGGAGCGCGAGAGCTTCTGGTCGGATGTGGTGCGCACGGTGCCTGATCACCTGTATGTGCAGGACGTGATCAGCCAGCGCATGATTTTCAGCAACCATCATCTGGGCCACACCCTGGGCTATAACAAAGCCGAACTGCAGCAAATGGGTGAGTACTTCTGGGAAATCCTGCTGCACCCCGAAGACGCCGAGCACTACCATGATTCGCGTGAGCAGCAACGCCAGGTCGGCTACACGACCCAGTTGCACTGCCAACTGCGCTTTCGCCACCGCAATAACCAGTGGCGCCGCTTCGATATTCGCGAACAGGCCCTGGCCCGGGATACGTCCACCGTGGTCACTCGGATCATCGGTGTGGCCAAGGACATTACCGACCAGATCGAAGCCAGCGAATCCCTGCGAGACAGCGAACAGCGCTACCGCATGTTGGCTGAAAGCATCAGCGACGTGATCTGCTCTACCGACAGCCAACTGGCTCTGAATTACATCAGCCCATCGGTCAACACCGTGCTGGGCTATGACGTGGATTGGGTGTTCAAACATGGCTGGCAGTCAATCGTTGCCAATCCGCAACAGTTGACCGGCATTTATAGCCTGATGGAACAGGTCAGTCGCGCCCTCGGCAACCCCGAGGCGTTGAACACCTTGCGCGATGAAGTCCAGACCCAACTGTTCCTGTTCGACTGCCTGCGCGCCGACGGGCGCAAAGTACCGATCGAACTGCGCCTGGTGCTGGTGTGGGATGAACATGGCGCGTTTGAGGGCATCCTCGGCGTGGGCCGCGATATCAGCCAGCAACGCCGCGCCGAAAAAGACCTGCGCATGGCGGCCACGGTCTTCGAGCACTCCACCTCGGCGATCCTGATCACCGATCCGGCCGGTTATATCGTGCAAGCCAACGAGGCGTTCAGCCGGGTCAGCGGGTATGAAGTGGCGGACGTGCTCGACCAATTGCCGAACATGCTCACCGTCGACGAGCAGCAGGAAGCCCACCTGCGTTATGTGCTCAAGCAACTGCACCAGCACAGTACCTGGGAAGGCGAAGTGTGGCTCAAGCGCCGCAACGGCGAGCATTACCCGGCCTGGGTCGGCATTACGGCGGTGTTTGACGATGAAGGCGACCTGGCCAGCTACGTCTGCTTCTTCAGCGATATCAGCGAGCGCAAGGCCAGCGAACAGCGCATCCACCGCCTGGCCTACTACGACGCCCTGACCCACCTGCCCAACCGCACGCTGTTCCAAGACCGTCTGCACACGGCGTTGCAGTCGGCAGAACGGCAGAAGTCGTGGGTGGTGTTGATGTTCCTCGACCTCGACCGCTTCAAGCCGATCAACGACTCCCTCGGCCACGCCGCCGGCGACCGTATGCTCAAGGAAATGGCGACGCGCCTGCTCGGTTGCGTGGCCGAAGACGACACCGTGGCGCGCATGGGCGGCGACGAGTTCACCCTGCTGTTGCAACCACGGGTCAGCCGCGAAATGGCGCTGAACCGCGCGATTCATGTGGCCGAACAGATTCTGGCCAGCCTGGTGAAGCCATTCGTGCTCGAAGGCCGCGAGTTCTTCGTGACCGCCAGTATCGGCATCGCCCTCAGCCCGCAAGACGGCAACGAGCTGAGCCAACTGATGAAAAACGCGGATACGGCGATGTACCACGCCAAAGAACGCGGCAAGAACAACTTCCAGTTCTACCAGGCCGACATGAACGCCAGCGCCCTGGAGCGTCTGGAGCTGGAGAGCGACCTGCGCCACGCCCTGGACCAGAACGAATTCGTGCTGTATTACCAACCGCAATTCAGCGGCGACGGCAAACGCCTGACCGGTGCCGAGGCCCTGCTGCGCTGGCGCCACCCGCGTCGCGGGCTGGTGCCACCGGGGGATTTCATTCCGGTATTGGAAGAACTCGGGCTGGTGGTGGACGTGGGCGATTGGGTGATCAGCGAAGCCTGTCGCCAACTCAAGACCTGGCACCAGAACAAGGTGCGGGTGCCCAAAGTCTCGGTGAACATCTCGGCGCGGCAGTTTTCCGACGGCCAGCTGGGCACGCGCATCGCCACCATCCTCAAGGACACTGGCCTGCCGCCAGCGTGCCTGGAGCTGGAACTGACCGAAAGTATCCTGATGCGCGAAGTCAACGAAGCGCTGCAAATCCTCGCCAGCTTGAAGAACCTGGGCCTGAGCATCGCGGTAGACGACTTTGGCACTGGCTATTCATCGCTCAACTACCTCAAGCAATTCCCCATCGACGTGCTGAAGATCGACCGCACCTTCGTCGATGGCCTGCCCTCCGGTGAGCAGGACGCACAGATCGCCCGGGCGATCATTGCCATGGCCCACAGCCTGAACCTGGCGGTGATCGCCGAAGGTGTGGAAACCCACGAGCAATTGGACTTTTTGCGCGAGCATGGCTGTGATGAGGTACAGGGTTACCTGTTCGGGCGGCCGATGCCGGCGAATCGGTTCGAGGCGCAGTTCAGTAATGATGCTCTCTTCATGTTCGACTGAAGTGCTGCAGTGGAGCTTATGGCCTCATCGCAGGCAAGCCAGCCCCCACATTTGATCGGGTCCACACAGTCAAATGTGGGAGCTGGCTTGCCTGCGATGGGGGCCAGTACTGACACCACTCATCTCCAGATGAGCCCCACTTGTCCGCGACATGATGTCCTTTCATATGCCATCCAAAACCCATTGGGTTAGAATGCCCTCCTTTTCTGCCCCCGATCCTTGAGGACCGCCATGTTCAGCCGTGATTTGACTATTGCCAAGTACGACGCCGATCTCTTCGCCGCCATGGAGCAAGAAGCCGTGCGCCAGGAAGAGCACATTGAGCTGATCGCTTCGGAAAACTACACCAGCCCTGCGGTGATGGAGGCTCAAGGTTCGGTTTTGACCAACAAGTACGCCGAAGGCTACCCGGGCAAGCGCTACTACGGTGGTTGCGAGTACGTCGACGTGGTTGAGCAGTTGGCCATCGACCGTGCCAAGGAGCTGTTCGGCGCCGATTACGCCAACGTCCAGCCACACGCCGGTTCCCAGGCCAACAGCGCCGTGTACCTGGCCCTGCTGCAAGGCGGCGACACTATCCTGGGCATGAGCCTGGCCCACGGCGGTCACCTGACCCACGGCGCCAGCGTTTCTTCCTCCGGCAAGCTGTACAACGCCGTCCAGTACGGTATCGATGCCAACGGCCTGATCGACTACGACGAAGTCGAGCGCCTGGCGGTCGAGCACAAGCCAAAAATGATCGTGGCTGGGTTCTCTGCCTACTCGCAGATCCTGGATTTCCCACGCTTCCGTGAAATCGCCGACAAGGTCGGTGCCTACCTGTTCGTCGACATGGCCCACGTGGCCGGTCTGGTGGCAGCGGGCGTGTACCCGAACCCAGTGCCTTACGCTGACGTGGTGACCACCACTACCCACAAGACCCTGCGCGGTCCACGCGGCGGCCTGATCCTGGCTCGCGCCAACGCCGAGATCGAGAAGAAGCTCAACTCCGCGGTATTCCCGGGCGCCCAGGGTGGCCCGCTGGAGCACGTGATTGCCGCCAAGGCGATCTGCTTCAAGGAAGCACTGCAGCCTGAGTTCAAGACCTACCAGCAACAAGTGGTGAAGAACGCCCAGGCCATGGCAGCTGTGTTCATCGAGCGCGGTTTTGACGTGGTGTCCGGCGGTACTGAAAACCACCTGTTCCTGCTGTCGCTGATCAAGCAGGACATTTCCGGTAAAGATGCTGACGCTGCCCTGGGCAAAGCCTTCATCACCGTAAACAAGAACTCCGTGCCGAACGACCCACGTTCGCCGTTCGTCACCTCCGGCCTGCGCTTCGGCACCCCGGCTGTGACCACCCGTGGCTTCAAGGAAGCAGAGTGCAAGGAACTGGCCGGCTGGATCTGCGACATCCTGGCTGACCTGAACAACGAAGCCGTGATCGACGCGGTACGTGAGAAGGTCAAGGCCATCTGCAAGAAGCTGCCGGTATACGGCGCTTGATTGCAGTTGCTTGAATGAAAAGCCCGGCTCTTGAGCCGGGCTTTTTTATTTCAATTTGAAATGCATTCAATTGTGGGAGGGGGCTTGCTCCCGATAGCAGTGTGTCAGTCACTTATATGTTTACTGACCCACCGCAATCGGGAGCAAGCCCCCTCCCACAGTTGATCGCATTTCAAGTCAGGATTGGTAGACGCGCTGGAAGCCTTCACGGATCTTGTCCTCCGGCAACTCATCGGCAATAAACACAATCACACTCTCCCGCGCTTCACCCTCGGCCCATTCGGTGTCCCAGTCAAAACCATAGAGTTTCAGCACGCCCTGGAACACCATGCGTCGATCCTCCCCGGCAATATTCAGCACGCCCTTGTAGCGCAGCAGCTGCTTGCCGTGGTCTTCCAGCAGTTCGTTCATGAACTCACTGAGGCGGTCGATATCCAGCGGCTGGTCGGTGCGCAGCACCAGGCTGGAAATACGGTCGACCGATGGCGCAGCGCTGACCGGGCGCAGGCTCATGCCGGCATTGAGGTTGAAGCCGCGCACATCCAGCAACTCAGCCAAGTCGATCTTGCCGTGATCCACCACACGGATCGGCGCACGCCGGTTGATACGGGTCAGGCGCTGGCTGAGGGCGTCGAAGGTGGCGTCGTCCACCAGGTCGCGCTTGCTCACCAGCAGGCGGTCGGCAAAGCCTATCTGGGCCTGGGCGATGGTCTGGGTCAGGTGATGCTCGGCGTGGGCGGCGTCCACCAGGGTAATGATGCCGTCGAGGATGTAGCGCTCGCGCAGTTCTTCGTCGATGAAAAAAGTCTGGGCCACCGGCGCAGGATCCGCCAGGCCGGTGCATTCGATCACCAGCCGGTCAAAGGCGATCTCGCTGCTGTCCAGGCGCTCAAGCAGCAGGTAAAGCGCCTTGGTCAGGTCGGTGTGGATGGTGCAGCACACGCAGCCGTTGGACAGGGTCATGACTTGCACCGGCTCGTCGCCCAAGAGCTGGGTGTCGATGCCGGCGTCACTGAATTCGTTTTCGATCACGGCGATTTTCAAGCCGTGCTCGGCCTTGAGCAGATGGCGCAGCAAGGTGGTCTTGCCGGCACCGAGGAAGCCGCTGAGGATGGTGACGGGGATGGGAGAGGACAAAACTATTCTCCTGATAACTGAATAAACACAAAACAAAAGTGGGAGCAAAGGCCCCTGTGGGAGCTGGCTTGCCTGCGATGCAGACAACTCGGTGCTTCAGTCAGACCGAGGTGATGCTATCGCAGGCAAGCCAGCTCCCACAGAAAGCCCTGCTCCCACAGGGGTATCGCATTGGCCCGCGTTACCGGGTCAACAGCACTTGGGCCCACCCTTGCCGCCGTAACGGGCCTCCTGGCGTTCGCGGAAGAACGCCTTGTAGTCCATCACCGGCTTGTCCGGGTGTTTGGTTTGCATATGCTCGACGTAGGTGTCGTAGTCGGGCATGCCGACCATCAGGCGCGCAGCCTGACCGAGGTATTTACCGAGGCGACTGATGTCATTGAACATAGTGGCAATCCTCGCTTATGCGTCCGGTACGGCCTGGAATGGCGCTTCTTTATCCGTACGCTCTTTGTTGCCCCAGGCGGCTACGCCGACTTTGAGCGCATAGAACAGGATGCTGAATACCACGAACAGGAACAGCGCCGTCAGCGTTGCGTTGGTGTAGGCGTTCCAGATCACATGCTGCATCTGGTCGATGCTCTTGGCCGGGGCGAGGATCTGACCGTTGGCCAGGGCATCGCTGTATTTCTTGGCCAGCGACAGGAAGCCGATCGCCGGGTTGGCGTCGAACAGCTTGATGAAGCCTGCGGTGGTGGTGCAGATCAGCAGCCAGACGGCCGGCAACATGGTCACCCAGATGTAGCGCTGGCGCTTCATTTTGATCAGCACAACGGTCGCCAGCATCAGCGCGATACCCGCCAGCATCTGGTTGGAGATACCGAACAGCGGCCACAAGGTGTTGATGCCACCCAGTGGGTCGATCACGCCCTGGTACAGCAGGTAACCCCACATGGCCACGCAACCGGCCGTCGCGATCAGGTTGGCGGTCCAGGACTCGGTGCGTTTGAGCGCAGGCACGAACGAACCGAGCAGGTCTTGCAGCATGAAACGACCGGCACGGGTACCGGCATCGACCGCCGTGAGGATGAACAGCGCTTCGAACAGGATTGCAAAGTGGTACCAGAACGCCATGGTGTTTTCACCTGGCAGCACACTGTGCAGGATCTGTGCGATACCGACCGCCAGCGTCGGCGCACCGCCGGCACGGGCCAGGATGGTGGTTTCCCCGATATCGTGGGCCACGGCAGAGAGCGCCTCAGGGGTAATTGCAAAACCCCAGCTGCTGACGGTTTGCGCCACGGTGACCACGTCGGTGCCGACAATGGCGGCCGGGCTGTTCATGGCGAAGTACACGCCAGGCTCGATCACCGAAGCGGCAACCATCGCCATGATGGCCACGAACGACTCCATCAACATGCCGCCGTATCCGATGTAACGGGCGTGGCTTTCACTGGCGAGCAACTTGGGCGTGGTACCCGAAGAGATCAGCGCGTGGAAGCCCGAGACCGCGCCACAGGCAATGGTGATGAACAGGAACGGGAACAGGCCGCCCTTCCACACCGGGCCAGTGCCGTCGATGAACTGGGTCAGTGCTGGCATTTTCAGGTCAGGCATGGTGACCAGGATGCCGATCGCCAGAGCGATGATGGTGCCGATTTTCAGGAACGTCGACAGGTAGTCACGCGGCGCCAGGATCAGCCAAACCGGCAGAACAGCGGCAACGAAGCCGTAGCCGATCAGCATCCAGGTGATCTGGATCCCGGTGAAGGTGAAGGCTTTGGCCCAGACCGGGTCAGCGGCAATCTGCCCGCCCAGCCAGATCGAACCCAGCAGCAACAGCACGCCGATGATCGAAATTTCACCGATGCGGCCCGGGCGGATGTAGCGCATGTAGATGCCCATGAACATCGCAATCGGGATGGTCGCCATCACCGTAAAGATGCCCCATGGGCTCTCGGCCAGGGCCTTGACCACGATCAGCGCCAGCACCGCGAGGATGATGATCATGATCAGGAAGCAGCCAAACAGGGCGATGGTCCCGGGAATGCGGCCCATCTCTTCGCGAACCATGTCACCCAGGGAACGCCCGTTGCGACGAGTGGACAGGAACAGGATCATGAAGTCCTGCACCGCACCCGCCAGCACCACACCGGCAATCAGCCACAGAGTGCCGGGCAGGTAACCCATCTGCGCCGCCAGCACCGGACCGACCAACGGGCCTGCACCGGCAATCGCCGCAAAGTGGTGACCGAAAAGGATATGTTTGTTGGTCGGCACATAGTCCAAACCGTCGTTATTGACCACTGCGGGGGTGGCCCGCCGAGGGTCGAGTTGCATCACGTTATTGGCGATGAACAGACTGTAGTAACGGTACGCAACCAGATAGATGGCCACAGCAGCGACCACAATCCACAAGGCGTTGATCGCCTCGCCGCGGCGCAAGGCCACTACGCCAAGGGCGCACGCTCCTACGATTGCCAGCACCAGCCAGGGTAGGTGGCGTAGCAGGCTATTATTATTTTTCATTTTTGTATTCCAGCCAGGGTGGACAGAAAGGACAGCCAGCCCGAGTTTAGCGCTGTTGGCCTCAAAGACCAGCCCCCTACGTTGGTCTAGAGCCTTCTATGCGGCAAAAAAACGAAATAAATGCCAAATGATGGCGCAAGGCTACAATCCTCCTATCCACCGAGGACTTCACCATGACTGAGCAACCGTCTGATCGCCGCCGTTTTCGCCGGATTGCTTTTGATGCCAAAACCGAAATTCGGCAAAACGGATGGGATTTTCCGGTGAAACTGGTGGATCTCTCGCTAAAGGGTCTACTGGTCGAGCGCCCCGAAGACTGGAAGGGGAACAAGGCGCTGCCGTTCGACGTAGACATACGCCTGGATCCGAAAGCGCATATAAAGATGCAAGTGAAGCTGAGCCACGAGGATAAGGGGCAGTTGGGCTTCGTGTGCCAACATATCGATCTGGATTCGATCAGCCATTTGCGGCGACTGATTGAGTTGAACCTGGGGGATGAGGAAGAGCTACACAGAGAGCTGGCGGCATTGCTGGAAATCTAGAAGCCAACACAACTCAAATGTGGGAGGGGGCTTGCTCCCTCCCACATTGGTTTCGCGGTGTCGCTGGCTACTCGAACAGTGCATCCAACGCCTGCTCCAGGCGCGTCACCCCAATCACCTGCAAACCTGCCGGCATTTCCTTCGGCGCATTGCCCTTGGGCACGATCGCCCGCTTGAACCCATGCTTGGCCGCCTCCTTCAACCGCTCCTGCCCACTGGGCACCGGGCGGACTTCGCCCGACAGGCCGACCTCACCAAACACCAGCAGATCATGGGGCAGCGGCCGATTGCGCAGGCTGGACATCACCGCCGCCATCAGCGCCAGGTCGGAGGCGGTCTCCAGCACCTTGACCCCGCCCACTACGTTAAGGAAAACATCCTGGTCATGGGTCGGAATGCCGCCGTGACGGTGCAATACCGCCAGCAACATCGCCAGACGGTTCTGGTCCAGGCCCAGCGTGACCCGCCGCGGGTTGGCCAAATGGCTGTCATCCACCAGCGCCTGGACTTCCACCAGCATGGGCCGGGTACCCTCCCACGTCGCCATCACCACACTGCCCGGGACTTCTTCCTGGGCCCGAGTGAGAAAAATTGCCGAGGGGTTGGAGACTTCTTTCAGTCCACGGTCAGTCATGGCGAACACACCCAGCTCGTTCACGGCGCCAAAGCGGTTTTTTACCGCCCGCAGCAAACGCAGGCGGCCATCGGACTCACCTTCGAAATACAGCACGGTATCCACCATGTGCTCCAACACCCGTGGCCCGGCCAGCGCGCCTTCCTTGGTCACATGGCCGACCAGGAAGATCGCCGTGCCGCTCTGCTTGGCGTAGCGCACCAACAGCGCCGCACTCTCGCGCACCTGGGACACGCCGCCCGGTGCCGATTGCAGTTGCTCGGTGAAAATCGTCTGGATCGAGTCAATTACCATGACCTTGGGCTTTTCGATCCGCGCCGTGGCGATGATGCTTTCGATGCAGGTTTCGGTCATGACCCGCAACTGGTCCTGGGGCAGGCCCAAACGGCGGGCGCGCATGGCCACTTGCTGTTGGGATTCTTCGCCGGTGACGTACAGCGCCGGCATACGGCTGGCGATGCTGCACAGGGTTTGCAAGAGGATGGTCGACTTGCCGATGCCCGGGTCACCGCCGATCAGCACCACCGAACCATCGACCAGGCCACCGCCAAGTACGCGGTCCAGTTCGCCGGACGCGGTGGAGAAACGCGGGATCTCTTCGACGCTGACCTCGGCCAGGGTCTTGATCTGTGCCTGTTGCCCGGTCCAGCCGGCGCGGCCGGTAGGAGCTGCGGCACCACCGCTTTCAATCATGGTTTCAGTCAGGGTGTTCCACGCACCGCATTCGGAGCACTGGCCCGCCCATTTGGGAAAGGTCGCGCCGCACTCCGTGCAGCCGTACATGCGCTTGGCCTTTGCCATGTGAGAACCTCCAACCGAAAAACCGCGATGATAGCTCAGCGCGACGCCGGGGTCCGGATTTCGCCACTGGCCAAACGTGAAGCACTGTTACCGACGGGATCCTCGGCGTTCAGGTCTGCGCCTTTGGCTTGCAGTTCACCCAGCAACTCGACGCGTTTGAACAGCCCGGCGTACATGGCGGCAGTCTGTCCCGCGCCATTGCGTTGGTCCGGGTTGCAGTCGGTGGCCAGCAGGCGCTGGGCGATTTTCAGCTCACCCTTGAAGATTGCGCCCATCAGCGCCGTGTTGCCGCGTTTGTCCTGTACGCAGGCGTTGGCACCCGCGTCGAGCAGACGCTCCACGTACGAGCCCTGGCCGTGATAAGCGGCGAGAATCAGTGCGGTGTAGCCTTTGTCATCCTGGGTGTTGAGGCTGTAGCCGGAGTCGATAAAGGTGTTGAGCATGTCGAGGTCGCCACGGCGAGCGGCGTCGAAGTAGTAATCCTGCAACTGGGCTTTGAGCGCCACCGGGTCGGGAGACTCCGCATGGGCGACAAAGGCCAGCATGGCCATCAGTAAACCGATAGAGATACGCATAGGGGCTTCTCCTGCCAAAGGTCGACGCCCGTAGAGGCGCCGACCGCAACCAACGAATCAGTCAGTCAGTTTTTCCGCCAGCGCCTTCACGCGAGCCAGATCACCTTTGGCCACCTTGGTCACGCCGGTGCCGTATTCCGGATCAGCCTTGTAAAGGAACGACAGGATGATGTGCTTGCTCTCGTCATCGGTGGTGGCCAGCGAGCCGCCGAAATTGTCGATCAAGTCCTGACGCTCTTTCTTGGTGTAGGAGCGGTACAGGTCACCGGCCTGTTTGAAGTTCTGCTCGCGCTGGATCTTCGCCTGCTGGGTGCTGCCCGACAGCGGCGACTGGCTGTAGCGCGCGGTTTGCGGCTCTTCGCGTGGCAACAGCCGGCTTGGCTGGTAGTTCACGCCGGTGGTGGTTTTGCCGAAGTTCATCGCACCGTCCTGGTTACCGTTGTTGACGGTGACCCGTGGAGCGTTGATCGGCAGTTGCAGGGCGTTCGCACCCAAGCGGTACATTTGCGTATCGGCATAGGAGAACACCCGGCCTTGCAGCAGGCGGTCTTCCGACGGCTCGATGCCCGGCACCAGGTTGGCAGGCGCCATCGCGACTTGCTCGGTTTCCTGGAAGACATTGGCCGGGTTGCGATTGAGCACCATCTGCCCGACTTTACGCTCAGGTACATCCGGCCAGATCTTGGTGGCATCCAGGGGGTCGAAATCAAACTTGGCCAAGTCCTCGGGCTTGAGCACTTGCACATACAAGTCCCACTTGGGGAAGTCGCCCTTGTTGATATGGGTGACCAAATCGTTGGTCATATGACTGTAGTCACGACCCTGTACTTCGGTGACTTGCTTGGGATCCAGGTTCTTGATGCCTTGCAGGCTCTTCCAGTGGAACTTGACGTAGTGCACTTCGCCCTTGGCGTTGATCAACTTGTAGGCATGTACGCCATTACCGTCCATCTCGCGGTAACTGGCCGGTGTACCGGAGTCCGAGTACAACTCGGTCAAAGTACGCGTGGCTTCGGGAACATGGGAGAAGAAGTCGAAACGGCGCGAGTCGTCATCCAGGTTGGTGCGTGGGTCGGGTTTGAAGGCATGGACCATATCCGGGAACTTGATGGCATCGCGGATAAAGAAGGTCGGAAAGTTATTGCCGACCAAGTCCCAGTTACCTTCGGCGGTGTAGAACTTGGTAGCAAAGCCCCGTGGGTCACGCAGGGTTTCAGGGGAATGGTTGCCGTGGACGACCGCCGAAAAGCGCACGAACACTGGCGTGGTTTCACCGGCGGCGAACACCTTGGCCTTGGTCAGGTCGCTGAGGTTGTCGGTCACCGTGAAGGTGCCATGGGCGCCCGTACCGCGGGCATGTACCACACGCTCGGGGATGCGTTCGCGGTCAAAGCGCTGCAACTTCTGGATCAGCTGAACGTCCTGCAACAATACCGGGCCGTTCGCTCCGGCCGTTTGCGAGTTCTGGTTATCACCGACGTTGGCCCCGTTATCGCGGGTCAGGTTGGCGGCTTGCACGGAGAGGGACAGCAGGCTTGCGGTCACCAGTGCCAGCGCGTGACGCGCGGACACGGGCCTGCGGCGGATTGGAGTGTTCATCGAGGTTTCCTCTGGTTTTTTTAGCGCACATTCTGTTGTGCTTGTCAGAGGCTAGTGACCTGCGACTCAGAAGATAAATAGAAAAACACCACAGGCCCGATTAAGAAAATAATCTGGTAACGGGCTGAAATGACGGGTAATTCGCGCGCGATTGGTGGCACTTTGCAAACTATTTGCGTTTTAATGTGTCGATAAAAATCGACAGTGTTAACAGTTGTGTCGAGCAAGCCTTGTACGACTGAATTACACTGACCTCCACCCTTCTCAACTGTAACAAGGAATAACCTATGGGCGTGATCAGTGAGTTCAAGGCCTTCGCGGTCAAAGGTAATGTGGTCGACATGGCCGTCGGTATCATCATCGGCGCCGCCTTCGGCAAGATTGTTTCCTCGTTTGTAGGCGACGTGATAATGCCGCCTATTGGTCTGCTGATCGGGGGGGTGGACTTTGCCGACCTGGCGATAACACTCAAGGCCGCGCAGGGTGACGTACCGGCGGTGGTGTTGGCTTATGGCAAGTTTATCCAGAGCATCATCGACTTCGTGATCGTCGCTTTTGCGATCTTCATGGGTGTGAAGGCCATCAACCGCCTGAAGCGAGAAGAAGCCGTAGCCCCTAGCTTGCCACCGACGCCGACCAAGGAAGAAGTGCTGCTGGGCGAGATCCGCGATCTGCTCAAGGCTCAAAATAACAACAAACCGCTTTAATCAGCGATTGCAAAAAGGCGCCTCGTGAGGCGCCTTTTTTCTACCAGTAATTTTCTACTGCAACCTGACCAGGGCGTCGACTCAGGCTCAGTTGCATGTCCCGTTGCTTGAGTAGCTGACGAGTGTCATCGACCATCTGCGGGTTGCCGCAAATCAGTACGCGGGAATGTTCGGGTGTTAACTTAAGGCCGGCCGTGCGCTCCAGTTTGCCATTCTTGATCAACGTGGTAATGCGCCCGTTGAGCGCACCCGGATGTTGCTCGCGGGTGACGATGGGGATGTAGGTGAGTTTATGCGCGTACTCGGCCAGGTGTTCGCGCTCCCCCAGTTCTTTGATCAGCGCCTGGTAGGCCAGCTCTTTCGCTTCCCGGGCGCTGTATACCAGGATGACGTGTTCGAATTTTTCCCATACCTCAAAGTCCTGCAGGATCGACAGGAACGGCGCAACGCCAGTCCCTGTCCCCAACAGCCACAGGTCGCGCCCGTCAACGAAGCGATTAAGGGTCAGGAAGCCGGTGGCCTGGCGCTCTACCAGCAGGGTATCGCCGACCCGCAGCCGGCTGAGTTCGCTGGTGAACTCCCCGCCGGGAACAACGATGGAAAAAAAGTCGAGATGCTCATCAAAAGGCGATGACACCACAGAGTAGGCACGCCACACGGTGCTGCCATCGGCCTTGGTTACACCCAGGCGCACGAACTGGCCGGCGGTAAAGCGAAAGCCTGGGTCGCGAGTGGTGCGCAGGGTGAAGAGGCTGGGGGTCAGCGATTGCACGTCGAGCAAGGTCTGGCGGGTAAATTTCTCAGCACTGGCCGTCATGGGAGGCTCCGTTTTGCACAGGCTGCTAGTGTCTCTCAAAGCAGATGACGCAAACACCGTTGATTTGTACTGGCATTGCATTTACCCATGATGCACGGCCTGTCAGTGACGCAAGTGGGCCAGCGGCTCACCAGCAATCCGAAGGAAACAAAGAGCCGCACACTCATACTAATCATTTGGCTATTAACCCAACCGGAATACGCCACAAGATGAAACTACGCCGTCCGAAGACGTCATTTTGATATCACCTGCAAGTCATTAAAACCAGTGCAAAAAAAATGTCCCATCGGTTTTTTCATACAAACCAACAACGCTTGTACATATCTGAAACCTGTAGACCAACCACCTGATGAATTTTTTTTCAGACTAGCTTGTACGACGTGTCCTACACTTGTTTTCGTGCTGGATTGGGGATCAGGAAGTACCCAAGTCACAAAGAAACCCATGGAGAGTTACCGATGGTCAATTGGCGCAATTCACGGCTGCCCAAGCTGGAAGGCGAGAGCGAAATCACCACCGTGTATGAAATGGTGATCAACCGCACTCAGGAAATGGGGTTCAAATATTGCTCGTTCACGATGAGTACTCAATCCGAAAATACCCAAGCAAAGCCTTTCAACTGCAACAACTACCCAAATGAATGGAACAGAATCTATCAACAAGCAGGTTTCTTCGACAAAGATCCGGCTGTAGTTCACTGCAAGCACTCTGTACTGCCCATCCTCTGGGAGAAGCAAGCCTTCGGTAACACCCCTGAACTGTGGGACTTGGCTGAGTCATTTGGGGTGCATAGGGGCTGGTCCCAGGCGGTGCATGATTTCAAGGGTGTATTCAGTATGCTGACCCTGGTGCGTGACAAGGGTGAGGTCAGCCCTGAAGAGCTTTACGAAAAAGCCGGTCAAGTCTTGTGGCTCTGCCATGCGATGCATGCCGTAGTCGCGCTTCAATACACCTGCGAGCCCATCGACGAGGCGCCGTTCAAGTTAACGGCCCGCGAAACGGAGATTCTCAGATGGTGCGCGATGGGCAAGACCGCCGCGGAGATCGCTCGCATTCTGTGCCTGTCCGAGCGCACGGTGGGTTTTCATGTCGGCAGAGTACTCAGCAAATTGAAGGTCACCAGTAAGATCCAGGCTGTGCTCTGCCTCGCCAAAGCGGGGATGCTCTAATCGTCAATTAAACACCCCATGTCATTGCGTAAAAAAAAACGTAACATTTACGGCCAATTCTGAGTGTTGATGCCGCCCCCTTCAGCGGGTCGCGTCGCCTTTCACTCAGACGGTTCCGTCGATTACCCAGAGCATTCTTCCCCCATGCCCCTGCTTGACAGCCCTTTCGCCCAGCTCGATCTGATTCGTCAGCCAGAGCAACACAATGATCCGCTGCAAGCCTTCGATGCCGCCGACGAGTACCTGCTCAACCACCTTGGCGCACAGCAACCCAATGCGCTGACCCGCGTGCTGGTACTCAATGACAGCTTTGGTGCCCTCGCGGCCAGCCTTGCGGGCCAGATGCCGGTGACCTCCAGCGGCGACTCGTTCCTCGCCGCCCACGCCCTGGAGAAAAACCTGGTGCGTAACGGCAAGGCGTTTGATGCCGTGCCATTCGTACCCGCCAGCATCGCGCCGGTGGGGCCCTTCGATCGGGTGCTGATCCGTGTGCCAAAAACCCTGGCGCTGCTGGAAGAACAGTTGATCCGCCTGCAGGGGCAATTGGCGCCGGGCGCCGAGGTGATCGCCGGGGCGATGGTCAAGCACTTGCCCCGCGCCGCCGGTGAACTGCTGGAGCGTTACATCGGGCCGATGCACGCGACGCTTGCGGTCAAAAAGGCGCGATTGCTGATCGCCACCGTGGCAGATCGCCCTGTCGCAGTCTCGCCCTACCCCACCCGCTACACCCTGGACGCCCCAGCGATCGAGTTGCTCAACCACGCCAACGTTTTCTGCCGCGAAGGCCTGGACATCGGCACCCGTGCCTTCCTGCCGCACCTGCCGAAAAACCTTGGCAGCGCCCGCGTGGCAGACCTGGGCTGCGGCAATGGCGTATTGGCGATTGCCAGCGCTTTGCAAAACCCCGACGCGCAGTACACGCTGGTGGATGAGTCCTATATGGCCGTGCAATCGGCGGCTGAAAACTGGCAAGCCGCCCTGGGCGATCGCGACGTGATTGTACGTGCCGATGACGGCCTGGCCGGTCAGGAGGCGCAATCGCTGGACGTGGTGCTGTGCAACCCACCGTTTCATCAACAACAAGTGGTGGGTGACTTCCTCGCCTGGCGCATGTTCCAGCAGGCACGCGAAGCCCTGGTAGTGGGCGGCGCGTTGTATATCGTGGGTAATCGCCACCTGGGCTACCACAGCAAGTTGGCGCGATTGTTCCGTGGCGTCGAACAAGTGGCGGCCACACCAAAGTTCGTCATCCTCAAAGCGCGCAAATAAAAAAGCCCTGCCCTTCCAATAGAAGAGCAGGGCTTGCCTCTCACGCTGGCAGGCCGGTTCGGTATGTCAGTGCGTGGTCAGGCCCGCCGCATTCATGAACATGCGCATCAGGCTGGCCACCACGAACAGGGCCAGCACGCTGCCGACCCAGATCATCGCCAGCCATCCCAGGCGCCGCCACAATGGCTGCTTCTCGGCCTGTTCAATCTCGTGCAGTGAAGGTTTACCGGACATGTTTCAACCCTCCTAGTGGTAGCCGTCTTCGTGGGTGACCTTGCCGCGGAACACGTAGTAGCTCCAGAAGGTATAACCCAGGATGAACGGGATGATGAACAACGTGCCCACCAGCATGAAGCCCTGGCTTTGCGGCGGTGCCGCAGCGTCCCAGATCGACACGGACGGCGGGATGATATTGGGCCACAGGCTGATGCCAAGGCCGCTGTAGCCCAGGAAGATCAGCACCAGCGTCAGCAGGAACGGCGTGTAGTGCGCATGACGGGCCACGGCGCGGAACAGTCCGTACATCGTGACCAATACCAGAACCGGCACCGGCAGGAACCAGAACAGGTTCGGCAAGGTGAACCAGCGCGAAGCGATTTCCGGGTGGGTCAGAGGCGTCCAGATACTGACGATACCGATCACCGCCAACACCACGAAAGCCAACGGCCGCGCCAGGTTATGCATCTGCTCCTGCAACTTGCCCTCGGTCTTCATGATCAGCCAGGTGCAGCCGAGCAAGGCATAGGCCACGATCAGCGCCACGCCGCAGAACATCGTGAACGGTGTGAGCCAGTCCAGTGAGCCACCGGCAAACTGGCGGTCCACCACCGGGATACCGTCGATAAAGGCGCCCAACGCCACGCCCTGGAAGAAGGTCGCTGCCAGCGAGCCACCGATAAACGCCTTGTCCCACAGGTGACGCTTGTGGTCCTTGGCCTTGAAGCGGAACTCAAAGGCCACGCCGCGAAAGATCAGCCCGATCAGCATCAGGATCAGCGGCAGATACAACGCCGACAACACCACCGAATACGCCAGCGGGAACGCGCCAAACAACGCCGCGCCGCCGAGTACCAGCCAGGTTTCGTTGCCGTCCCATACAGGGGCCACGGTATTCATCATCACGTCACGGTCGACTTTGCCGGGGATAAACGGAAAGAGGATGCCGATACCCAGGTCGAAGCCGTCCATGACCACATACATCATGATGCCGAAGATGATGATCACGGCCCAGATCAGCGGAAGATCAATACCCATCTCAATTCCCCTTGTGCTGGATGTGGTCGTGGTCGTTATCGCTGCCATCGTCGGCGGCAGACAACGGACGCGCCGGGGTGCGTTTCTGACCAGGGCCACCATGGGCCGGTTCGGTACTGTCGTGAGTCACAGGGCCCTTGCGCACCAGGCGCATCATGTAACCCAGGCCTGCGCCGAACAGCGCGAAGTACACCACCACGAACAACACCAGGGTGATGGTCATCTGCGCCAGGCTATGCCCGGACGAGGCATCTGCGGTGCGCATCAGCCCGTAGACCACCCAAGGCTGGCGGCCGATTTCAGTGGTGAACCAGCCAGCAAGAATCGCAATCAGCCCGGACGGGCCCATCCACAGCGCCAGGTACAGGAACGGTTTGGAGGTGTACATCTTGTCGCCACGGCGCAGCCACAGGCTGAACAGACCGGTGAAGATCATCAGGAAACCCAGGCCAACCATGACCCGGAACGACCAGAACACGATGGTCGAGTTGGGGCGGTCCTCAGGGGGGAACTCCTTGAGGGCCGGCACCTGCTTGTCCAGGGAGTGGGTCAGGATCAGGCTGCCCAGGTACGGAATCTCGACCGCGTATTTGGTCTTCTCGGCTTTCATGTCCGGCCAGCCAAACAGAATCAGCGGCGTCGGCTCGTTGCCGATGTTTTCCCAGTGGCCTTCAATCGCGGCGATTTTTGCCGGTTGATGCTTGAGGGTATTAAGGCCATGGAAGTCACCGATCACCGCCTGGATGGGCGCGACAATCAGCGCCATCCACATCGCCATGGAGAGCATTTTGCGGATCGCCGGGTTGTCCTTGCCGCGCAGCAAATGCCAGGCCGCCGACGAGCCGACGAAGAATGCCGTGGCAACAAATGCAGCCGTGGCCATGTGCATCAGGCGATAGGGGAACGAAGGGTTGAAGATCACCGCCAGCCAATCGGTGGGAATCACCCGGCCATCAATGATTTCAAAGCCCTGTGGCGTTTGCATCCAGCTGTTGGAGGCGAGAATCCAGAACGTGGAGATCAACGTCCCCACGGCCACCATCACCGTGGAGAAAAAGTGCAGCTTGCGCCCCACCTTGTTCCAGCCGAACAGCATCACACCAAGGAAACCGGCCTCAAGGAAGAAGGCCGTGAGCACTTCGTACGTCAGCAATGGCCCGGTGACAGCACCGGCGAAGTCCGAGAAACGGCTCCAGTTGGTGCCAAACTGATAGGCCATGACCAAGCCGGAGACCACACCCATGCCGAAGTTGACGGCAAAGATCTTCGACCAGAAATGGTAGAGGTCACGGTAGGTATCGTTATGAGTCTTGAGCCACAAGCCCTCCAGCACCGCAAGGTAACTGGCCAGGCCGATGGTGATCGCCGGGAACAGGATGTGAAACGAGATGGTGAACGCGAATTGAATTCGGGCGAGATCTAGCGCCTCCAAACCGAACATAAGTCTTCCTCTGTCAGGTAATACCGGCTGCTGGCTGGGAGCCTGCACCCACTGCCCCCACGGATATGGAGTGTGGCGAATTTCAATTCGTTTCTTTTTTTACCCATCTCGTGGGGATTCTGGCCTTGCGGCCGCCAGAGCAATTCCGGGGCAGGTTTTGATCTGGATCAAGCATCGTTGAAAGAGTAGTCCCATTTTTGCTGTACGACTGTGTGGTCTTTTGCCGCGTGACAGCTTGCCTCAGTCCTGTTCTTGCAACTATTTGTTACAGCTTGATGCTAATCTCGCCATTCCCCCGCTGCCGACCTGATTCCCGATGCCCAGTGAACCCGCGTTGCTGTTACGTCACCACCGCCCTTTCATCGCGTTCTGGCTGGCGCGGATCTTTACCGCCAGCGGCTTCCAGATGCTCACCGTGGCGATCGGCTGGAACCTCTACCAACTGACCGGCAACGTGCTGGACCTGGGGCTGGTTGGCCTGGTGGAATTCGTACCGCGCGTGCTGTTCATGCTGCACACCGGGCATGTGGCCGATCGCTATGAGCGACGCAGGGTCGCCGCCATTTGCCAGACGTTACAGGCGCTGATTGCCTTGTCCCTGGCCATCGGCGGCCTGACCGGCAACGTGACCCGCGAGATGATCTTTATCCTCGCCTTCCTGCTGGGCGCCGCGCGCTCATTTGAAATGCCCACCACCCAGGCGCTGCTGCCGAGCATCGTGCCCAGCGCGTTGTTCCCACGGGCCGTGGCGGCATCGCAATCGGCCCAGCAACTGGCGACCATCGTCGCACCCGCCGTTGGCGGTTTGCTCTACGCGTTTGGTAGCGTGTGGGTGTACGGCCCGACCGTGGCGCTGTACCTGATTGCCTGCGTGCTGACCTTGAACCTGCCCGCCCGCCAGACGCCGCTCAACAAAGCCAAGGCCACGATGGACTCGCTGCTGGCCGGCATCCGCTTTATCCGCAGCCGCCCGGACATCCTCGGCGCCATCTCCCTGGACCTGTTTGCCGTACTGCTGGGCGGCGCCACCGCGTTGCTGCCGGTGTTCGCCAAGGACATCCTGCTGACCGGCGCCTGGGGCCTGGGCCTGCTGCGTTCGGCACCGGCGGTGGGCGCCTTGCTGATGTCACTGTGGCTGGCGCGGTTCTCGGTAGACCGCAAGGTAGGACGCGTGATGTTTACCGCCGTTGGCGTATTCGGCGTGGCGACCATTGCCTTCGGCCTTTCGACCTCGTTCTGGTTCTCCCTGGCGGTGCTGGTAGTGCTCGGCGCGGCGGACATGATCAGCATGGTGATCCGCGCGTCGTTCGTGCAACTGGAAACACCGGATGAGATGCGTGGGCGAGTCAGCGCGGTCAATGGCCTGTTTATCGGTGCATCCAATCAACTGGGCGAGTTCGAATCCGGGATAACCGCTCATTGGTTCGGCACCGTGCCGGCGGTGGTAATGGGCGGGATCGGCACCCTGGTGGTGACCGGGGTATGGATCAAGTTGTTCCCGACCCTCGCCAATCGCGATCGTATGCATGTGCCGGTGGAAGAAACCAAGCCATAAGCTTAAGCGTTGTACCCTGTGGGAGCCGGGCTTGCCCGCGATAACGGTGTATCAGGCAACTCTCTGGTGGCCGAGGCACCGCTATCGCAGGCAAGCCAGCTCCCACAGTTGGAGCTTCGGTGCTTGGAAGGCCGGTGCTAGAGCACTTTATCCAAGGTGATCGGAAACTCCCGCACCCGCTTGCCGGTGGCATGGTAAATCGCATTCGCCACCGCCGCCGCCACGCCGACAATGCCGATCTCTCCCACGCCCTTGGACCCTAGTGCGTTGACCACATCGTCGTGTTCTTCGACAAACAGCACGTCAATCTCGCCGATATCGGCGTTCACCGGGATGTGGTACTCGGCCAGGCTGTGGTTCATGTAGCGTCCCAATTGATGGTCGACCTGGGTCTCTTCATGCAGCGCCATGCCAATGCCCCACACCACGCCGCCAAGGATCTGGCTGCGGGCCATCTTCGGGTTGACCACGCGCCCGGCAGCAATCGCGCTGACCACACGGCTGACCTTGATGGTGCCCAGGTCTTCATCCACCCGCACTTCGACGAACACCGCCGAGTGCGTAGCGCTGGTATAGCCCTCGCGCTTCTTGTCGGGCTCGCTGTCGACCTGGACCTGCAAGGCGTCTTCACCGCTGTCCTTGACCAGTTGCGCCAATGACACGCTCACGTCACCACTGTGTAGCTGGCCGTCTTCAAACCAAACCGAATCGGCATCCTTGAATACCGGGTAAGTCTGCCGGGCGATCTCCAGCAATTTGGCATTCAGCGCTTCGCACGCTTGCTGTACGGCGGTGCCGACGGAAGACACGGTAAACGAACCGCCCTGCAACGGCGCCGTGGGCAATGACGAATCACCCAACAGAAAGCTGATATCGGCCATCGCCACGCCACTGGCCTGAGAGGCAATCTGGGTCATCACCGTGTAGGTGCCCGTGCCAATGTCGGTGGTGGCACTGCTGACGGTGAGTTTGCCGCGGCTATCGATGCGTGCCTTGGCGCTGGCCTTCATCTGCATGGCTTCCCACACCCCACCGGCCATGCCCCAGCCGATCAACTGGCGACCGTCGCGCATACTGCGCGGTTCCGGGTTGCGCTGGCTCCAGCCGAAACGTTCGGCGCCTTCGCTGTAGCATTCGCGCAGGGCTTTGCTCGACCAGGGTTTGTCTTCGTTCTGGTTGCGCTCGGCGTAGTTGATCAGCCGCAGTTGCACCGGGTCGATGGCCAAGGCGCAGGCCAGTTCATCCATGGCACATTCCAGGCCGATCACGCCCAGCGCAGCACCGGGGGCGCGCATGTCCAACGGAGTGAATACATCCAGCGGCACCAGCTTGTAGGTCAGCTGCACGTTGTCGCAGTGATAGAGCATGCCGCTCCACTCCACCACGTGCTCGCTGAAATCCTCGAAGCGCGAGGTCTGGCCAATCGCGGTATGCCCCAGGGCCAGCAAGCGCCCATTGGCGGCGGCACCCATCTGCAAACGCTGCAAAGTGCGTGGGCGATAGCCGAAGGTGAACATCTGCTGGCGAGTCAGGGTCACGCGCACCGACCGCTTGAGCGCCAGGGATGCCATCACTGCCAGTGGTAGTTGGTACTGCGGGCGCAGGCCCGAACCGAAGGCGCCACCGACAAAGGCAGCAAAGATGCGCACCTGGCTTTTATCCAGGCCGAACACTTTTTGCACGTAGGCTTGGCAGTTCTGCGGACCCTGGGTTTTGTCGTGGATATGCAACGTGCCGTCCGGCTGATACAGCACGGTGCTGGCATGGGGCTCCATGGGGTTGTGGTGTTCGATGGGGGTGCTGTAATGCAGATCGAGGCTGATCGCCGCACCGGCCCACTCGGCCTGAAAGTTGCCGCGTGGTTTGGGCGGTGTCTGCGGTGAAGGGTAGGCCCCTTCCTGCTGGGTGAGCAGGTCGGTTTCGAACGCTTCAGGCGCGTATTCGATGTGCACCAGTGAACCGGCGTGCCGGGCCAGTTCCAGGTTATCGGCGATCACCAGGGCCAGGGGCTGGCCGCTGTAAAGCACGCGGTCGTTGTACAGCGGGCGAAAGGGTGAGCCGTCGGCGGCATCATCATCCTGGAAGGCGTCGTCGTAACTGGCGATTCTGGGGCGATTGAGGTGATCAATGACCTCGACCACGCCGGGCAAGGCCAGGGCCTTGGAAGCATCGATCTTGATAACGCGGCCTTTGGCGATGGTGCTGGAGACGACACTGCCATGCAGCAGGCCATCCTCAGGGAACTCACCGGCATAGCGCGCCTGGCCTGTGACCTTGAGCAGACCGTCGACACGGTCCAGGGGTTTGCCGATGGCACTCATGGCTGTTCTCCTGCGACAGCGGCGTCGCTCAGGGCACGGATGATTGCGCGTCGTGCCAGTTTGATCTTGAAGCCGTTGTGCTCCAGCGGCTCGGCGTCTTGCAATAGGGCATCGGCAGCGTTGCTGAAGGTTTCGCGGCTGACGGTCTGACCGATCAATGCCGCTTCCACTGCGCGGTCGCGCCAGGGTTTGTGCGCCACGCCGCCGAGGGCCAGGCGCGCATCGATGATGGTGTCGCCGTCCAGTTCCAGCGCCGCAGCCACCGACACCAAAGCAAAGGCATAGGACGCGCGGTCGCGGATTTTCAAGTAGTGGCTATGCCGGGCCAGATGGTCGGCAGGCAGTTCGATTGCGGTGATCAGCTCGTCATCGGCCAATTGGTTGTCGCGCTGCGGCGCATCGCCGGGCAGACGGTGGAAGTCGGCGAACTCGATGACGCGTGCACCCCCACGCCCTTCTACATGCACCCGTGCCTGGAGCGCCGCCAGGGCCACGCACATGTCCGAGGGATGCGTGGCCACGCACTGCTCACTGGCGCCAAGGATCGCATGGATGCGATTCAACCCCGTACGCGCCGGGCAGCCGCTACCGGGCTCGCGCTTGTTGCACGGCACCGTAGCGTCATAGAAGTAGTAGCAGCGGGTGCGCTGCAACAGGTTGCCACCGGTACTGGCCATGTTGCGCAATTGCGGCGAGGCCCCCGCCAGGATCGCTTGGGACAACAATGGGTAACGCTGTTCGATCAGCGGGTGCCAGGCCAGGTCGGCATTGCTCACCAGCGCGCCAATTCGCACGCCGCCGTCGGCGGTTTCTTCAACCTCGTGCAAGGGCAAACCGGTGATATCGATCAAGTGTTCCGGGCGGCTGATGTTTTCTTTCATCAAGTCGAGCAGGTTGGTGCCCCCGGCAATGAAGCGCGAGGCCGCGTTGCTTAGGTGCACCGCCTCTTGAACACCGGCAGGCTTGCTGTAGTGGAAGGGGTTCATTGTTCACCTCCCGAGCGGTGGCACGCCGGCAGCGCCTCTTCAATGGCGTCACGGATATTGCTGTAGGCACCGCAGCGGCACAGGTTGCCGCTCATCAGTTCCTGGATCTGCGCACGGTCGTGGGCGCGACCTTCATTGGCCAGGCCCACGGCGGAACAGATCTGGCCGGGGGTGCAATAGCCGCACTGGAAGGCGTCGTGTTTGATGAAGGCTTGCTGCATGGGGTGCAACTGGTCGCCTTCGGCCAGCCCTTCGATGGTGGTCAACTCGGCGCCGTCGCACATCACGGCCAGGGTCAGGCAGGCATTTACGCGCTTGCCGTCACGCAATACGGTGCAGGCACCGCACTGGCCGTGGTCGCAGCCCTTTTTGCTGCCGACCAGGTCCAGCTGTTCGCGCAGCAGGTCGAGCAAGGTGGTCCAGGGCAGCACATCCAGTTGGCGCGGCTGGCCGTTGAGTGTCATGCGTATCGGGTGGCGGGCAAACGGCTGGGCCGCCGCGCCATTGGGGTTTGCGCTCATAAACACCTCACGGGTTGAAGTACATCCGCGGCGTTCAGGAAAGTCGCCGTCTTAAGGGGTACGACTTCCCGGGATTTTGAGCGTTCAAGATGATTGATCAGCGGATATTGAGCTGGGCTTTCAAGGTGTTTTGCGGGGGGTTGATCGAGGTATTGGTGAATTCGAACCAGCCCTGGGCCTGGACATTCAGGTCGAACACATAGATGTAGCCCATCAAGGTGCCCACGCCATTGCACGCCTCACTGATGTTGCCCACCTGGCACACCGCCGTGCGTTGCCCGTTCAACTCTGCGCCATTGAAGCGGCCCATCGGGCTGTTGCCCAGGCCGACTTCCATGACCGACACCTGGGTGGGCCCACGGTGTTCGCACATCTGGGTGGTGTTCACCCGTTCGGGGATGGTTTCGCTGCATTTTGCCGATTCCACCTTGAACACCCGCACCTCGCTCAACGCCGGTGCAGCCGCGCCCCACGCCGGTGCTGCGCCCAGCCACAGGCTGATACTGGCGATCAGAGCTAGACTCCACGCGTTGGCTTTTTTCATGCTGGCAATGACCCGGTATTGAACGTCGGCGCAGTATGCCTCAAGGCCATGCGCCACACAGCCTCGGCTGCTGGTATGATGCGCCGCTTTTTCCGATCCTCTCTGAAACCACAGGCGCTTGGCGCAGTTTGTGCTTTGACTTAGAGGTCAACAAATAACGACGCACAATAGCGTCACAGGGAGCCGGCATGCTGGAAAAGCTGTTTCAACTCAAAGCCCACAACACCAATGTGCGCACCGAGATTCTTGCGGGGATCACCACCTTCCTGGCCATGGCCTACATCCTGTTCGTGAACCCGAGCATCCTCGGCGAAACCGGCATGGACAAAGGTGCGGTATTTGTCGCGACCTGCCTGGCGGCGGCCATCGGTTCCACCGTGATGGGCCTGATCGCCAACTACCCGATTGCGCTGGCGCCGGGCATGGGCCTCAACGCGTTCTTCACCTACACCGTGGTCCTGCACATGGGCCACACCTGGCAGGTGGCGCTGGGCGCGGTGTTCATTTCGGCGGTGCTGTTCTTCCTGCTGTCGATCTTCCGCATCCGCGAGTGGATCATCAACGCCATCCCACTGCCTCTGCGCTCGGCGATTGCTGCCGGTATCGGCCTGTTCCTGGCGCTGATTGCCCTGCATAACGCCGGGATCGTGGTCGCCAACCCGGCCACCCTGGTGGGCCTGGGTGACTTGAAACAACCGGCGCCAATCCTGGCGACGCTGGGTTTCGTCCTGATCGTCGCACTCGAAGCCCTGGCCGTACGCGGTGCGGTGCTGATCGGTATCCTGGCGGTGACCATCGCCTCCATCGTATTGGGCTTCACGCCCTTCATCGGTGTGACCTCGGTGCCGCCTTCGCTGGCTCCGACGTTCCTGCAGTTGGATATCAAGGGCGCGCTGGATATCGGCCTGGTCAGCGTGATCTTCGCCTTCCTGTTCGTCGACCTGTTCGATAACTCCGGCACCCTGATCGGCGTCGCCAAGCGCGCCGGCCTGATGGGCAAGGACGGCCATATGCCGAAAATGGGCCGTGCGCTGATCGCCGACAGCACCGCCGCCATGGCCGGCTCGCTGCTGGGTACTTCCACCACCACCAGCTACATCGAATCGGCAGCAGGCGTGAGCGCCGGTGGCCGCACCGGTTTGACCGCCATCGTGGTCGCGATCCTGTTCCTGCTGGCGTTGTTCTTCTCGCCGCTGGCCGCCAGCGTGCCCGCGTATGCCACCGCGCCAGCCCTGCTGTTTGTAGCGGTGCTGATGAGCCAGGGCCTGGCCGAAATCGACTGGGATGACATTACGGTTGCAGCGCCGGTGGTGATCACTGCCCTGGCGATGCCCTTCACTTACTCCATCGCCAACGGCATCGCCTTCGGTTTCATCGCCTGGACCGCCATCAAGCTGCTTTCGGGCCGCTACCGTGAGCTGAACCCGGCACTGGTAATCCTGTCGATTCTGTTTGTGATCAAGCTGGGCTGGTTCAACGCATGACTTTTGACGCCGCAAGCTACACCGCTCAACTGCAAGACAAGGTCACGCGCTTGCGTGACCTGCTGGCACCCTTCGACGCGCCCGAGCCGCAGGTCTTCGATTCGCCCTTGCAGAACTTCCGCCTGCGCGCGGAGTTCCGCCTGTGGCGCGAAGGCGGTGATCGCCATTACGCAATGTTTTCCCAGGACGACAAGCGCACGCCGATCCTGATCGAAGCGTTTCCGATTGCCAGCCAGCGCATCAACCAGTTGATGCCGCAACTCAAGGCCGCCTGGCAAGCCAGCGCCGCCCTGAGCCACAAGCTGTTTCAGGTGGAGTTCCTCACCACCCTGGCCGGCGACGCGATGATCACCCTGTGCTATCACCGCCCGCTGGACGAGCATTGGCACACCGCCGCGAACAAGCTGGCGGCTGAGCTGAATGTGAGCATCATCGGCCGCTCCAAGGGCAAGCGCGATGTGATCGGCCAGGACTATGTGGTGGAGAAACTCGAGGTCGGTGGCCGCACCTTCAGCTACCGCCAGCCCGAAGGCGCCTTCACCCAACCCAACGGTACGGTGAACCAGAAGATGCTCAACTGGGCATACGAAGCCTTGGGCGATCGCCCCGACGATTTGCTGGAACTCTACTGCGGCAACGGCAACTTCACCCTGCCGCTGGCCACTCGCGTGCGTAACGTGCTGGCCACCGAGATCAGCAAGACCTCGGTGAACGCGGCCTTGAGCAACCTCGATGAAAACGCGATCGGTAACGTCAAGTTGGTGCGCCTCTCCGCCGAGGAACTCACCGAGGCGCTCAATGAAGTGCGCCCATTCCGCCGCTTGCACGGCATCGACCTGAAAAGCTACGAGTTTGGCAGCGTATTCGTCGACCCGCCCCGCGCCGGCATGGACCCGGACACCTGCGAACTGACCCGGCGTTTCGACAATATCCTGTACATCTCCTGCAACCCGGAGACGTTGGCCGCCAACATCGCGCAACTGCATGACACGCACCGGATTACCCAATGTGCGATGTTCGACCAGTTCCCGTGGACGCACCATATGGAATCGGGTGTGTTGCTGACCCGCCGATAAATCCGCGGCATATACCGACCCACATGTAGGAGCGAGCTTGCTCGCGAATAACGTCATTGATAACGCGGGTTGCCTGGGGAAATGCGTTGCCTGTGAGGTTTTCGCGAGCAAGCTCGCTCCTACAAAAGATGGGTGTTTATGAGCCGAGTTATCACTCATGCCGAGGGCCGGAAATACCCGGCCAACGCCCGCAAGTCCTGCTCGCTCAGCAACCCCGCGTAATACTTCAACTGAATGCGCGCCAGCAGGTACGCGTGGCGGGCATTGGCCAGGTCGCGGCGGGCAGTGAACAGTTGCTGCTCGGCGTCGAGTACATCAAGGTTGACCCGCTCCCCGCCACTGACGCTTTTCTTCGTGGCGCTCACCAGCGCCGTGGCGGAACTCACTGCCATTTCATAGGCCCGCACCTTGGCCGCGCCGCTGGTGTTGAGGTTGAATTGCTTGCGCAACTCCAACAAGGTTGCGGCGGTTTGCGCGTCCAGCTCGTATTGAGCCTGGGACAATTGGTTGGCCGCCTGACGGGTAGAGGCAGAGACCGAGCCACCGGCAAACAGCGGCAGGCTGATCTGGATGCCGACGCTGTTGGTGTCGTACTTCTGGTTGTAGCTGCTTTCTGAGTCGGAACTGGTCTTGCGACTGGTCGCGTACAGGCTGACCTTGGGCAAGTGCCCGGCGCGCTTGCGCTCCACTTCATAAGAGGCCACGTCGAGCGCGTGATGCTGGGACTTGAGTTCGGGGTTGTTGGCCATGGCCAGTTCACGCCAGGTTTCGAAACGGTTGGGCTCAAGCGGCGCGATCTCGAATGCGCGGGCCAGGGGTGCCAGTTCTTCGATATGCAGCGGCTGGCCGACAATGGCTTCCAACTCACGTAAAGCGCTGTCCTGGGCATCCACGGCTTCGATCTCTTCGGCCTGGGCCAGGCTCAGGCGCGCCTGGGTTTCAAGCACATCGGTACGGGTACCCTCACCGCCTTTGAGCAGGCGGTCGTTGAGTTGCAGGCGCTCGGCAAACGTACGCTTCTGGGCACGGCTCAACTCGATGCGCTCTTGTGCCAGCAATGCCTGGCTGTAGGCGCCCAGTACCCGCACGGCCAGCTCCTGGCTCTTGCCGCGAAAGCGCTCGTCGGCCATCAACGCCTGGGCGGTGCCTTGGCGAAAACGCGCATAGGCTTCGTAATCGAGCAGCGGTTGCTGCAAGGTCAGGGCCGAGGCGTAGCTGCGGTAATTGCGGTCGCTGGTGACATTACCCACCGCCGTACTCTGGGTGACTTCGGACTCATTGCGCGAGTTGTTGTAGCTCCATGACAGGTTCGGCAGCAGTGCGGCCCGACCAATCACGCGGTTTTCTTCACCGGCCTCACGCTCCTGGATCGCCGCCTGAAAGGTCGGGTCGTTGCGTAGCGCCAAATCATACACATCCAACAGACCCAGAGCGTTTGCCGCGGGCGTGCAACTTAAACAGAGGGTAAACAACAACGCCTTCATTCTTCCACCAGGGCCATATGGGTACGGTCCAGCAAGGGTTTGAACAGGTAGTTGAGCATCGAGCGCTCGCCGGTCTTGACGAAGGTTTCCACCGGCATCCCCGGACGGATCTGCACGCCGTCCAGTTGCTGCATACCCGCTGCGCTGACCTGGGCCCGTAGCGTGTAATACGGCTCATCGGTGCGCTCATCGACCTGGCGGTCGGCCGAGACCAACGTGACCTCGCCCGCCACCCGTGGCGTGGTGGATTGGTTGAATGCCGAAAACATCAACTCGACCGGCAAGCCCGGGTGCACCTTGTCGATCATCTGTACCGGCACCCGCGCCTCCACCCACAACGGCTCGTCCTGGGGCACGATGTCCATCAGGGCCTCACCGGGCTTGATCACGCCGCCTTCGGTATACACCTGCAACCCCACCACCACACCGGATGCCGGGGCGCGCACCAGGCTGTTGGCCAGTTCGAACTCGGCGGAGGCCAGGCGATTGCGCAAGTCCTCGCTGCGGGTGCGGGTCTCGGCCAACTGAGTGCGCAGGTCTTTCTGAAAGTCTTCGCCCAACTGGCGGATGCGCAAACGCAACTCCAGCACCTGGCGCTGCAACTGGCCGATACGCCCGAAATCCTCGGCGATGGCGCCGTCGATCTGCGCATACAGCCGCTCGCTGTCGAGCAGGCGATTACGAGGGATGTAGCCGTCGCGTGCCAGTTCGCGCAGGCCCTGAAGCTGTTCACTCAACGCCGCCCGCTGTTGCACTTTGCTCGCCTGGGAGGCCCGCGTGCCTCGCAACTGCGCCTCAAAGCCGGCGATGGTTTCGCGCAGGCCCGCCTGTTCGGTGGCCAGGGCCTGGGCACGGCTCTGGAATAACTGGCGTTGCAGGCTCAGGGTGTTCGCGGCGTCGGGATCGGCCAACAGCTCGGGGCCAAATGCAATGGCCGGCAAGCCTTCACTCTCTGCATTCAAGCGCGCTTCGCTGGCCAGCGACGCCAGGTATTGGCTGCGCAGTGACTGCATCTGCCCGCGCAACGGTGTTTCTTTCAAGCGCAACAACACCTGGCCTGCGCGTACCCGATCACCGTCACGCACGTCGATACGCTCGACGATCCCGCCCGCCGGGTGTTGCACCGTCTTGCGATGCCCCGACACCATGACCTTGCCCGCCACCGCCACGCCCTTGTCCAACGGTGCCAGCGCCGCCCAGCCAAGAAAGCCGGCAAAGCCTCCCAGCACCAGCCACCAACCCAGGCGCGAGTATTTTTTGTCATCCAGCGCCAGCACGTTGTGCGGCGGCTCACTGACCCATGCTGCTTTGCTCTGGCTCATGCGGGTTTTCCTTCACCGAAGCGGTAGCTCATGCTCATGCTCGACACCGGCTTGCTGACCACAGGCTTTTGCCGCGCCTCCAACACCCGCGCCGTCGGGCCGAACGCCTGCATCTGGCCGTCCTTGAGGATCAGCAACTGGTCGGTCAGGCTCAGCACGTTGGGTTTGTGGGTGATCAGAATCAGGGTGCGGCGCTGTTGCTTGAGCTGGGTGATGGCTTGCAGCAGCGCCTGCTCGCCCACTTCGTCGAGGTTGGCATTGGGCTCATCCAGCACAATCAGCGCCGGCAGGCCGTACAGCGCACGCGCCAGGGCCACCCGTTGTTTTTGCCCGCCGGACAAGCCTGCGCCGCCCTCGCCCAGTTGCGTGTCGTAGCCTTGCGGCAGTTGCAGGATCAGCTCGTGCACGCCGGCCATTTGCGCCGCAGCGAGGACTTTATCTGCCTCCACCGTTTCAAAACGCGCGATGTTTTGCGCAATGCTGCCCGCGAACAGCTGGATGTCCTGGGGCAAGTAACCGATATGCGGGCCCAGTTGCTGTTTGTCCCACACGGCCAGGTCGGCGCCATCCAGGCGCACCTTGCCGACCAGCGGTGCCCAGGCCCCCACCAGTACCCGCGCCAGGGTGGACTTGCCGCAGCCCGAGGGGCCGATCACACCGAGCACGTTACCCGCCGGCAGGCTGAAGCCCAGGTTGGCCAGCGCGGGCCGACGGCTGCCGGGGGCGCAGGCGCTGATCTGCTCCAGGCTTACCTGGCCCTTGGGCACGGGCAGGCTCATGCGTGCCGGTCGCGCCGGGTTATCCTGCAGCATCAACGACAAACGCTCATAGGCCAGGCGCGCCGAACCCCACTGCTTCCATACGCCGATCAACTGGTCGATGGGGCTGAGCACGCGCCCCATCAGGATCGACCCGGCAATCATCATCCCCGGTGTGATGTCGCCGTTGACCGCCAACCAGGCGCCCAGGCCCAGCACCAGCGATTGCAGGGCCAGGCGCACGCCCTTGGACCAGGCTGTGACCACCGCGGTCTTTTCACTGGCCAGGTTCTGCTGCACCAGAAACGCCTGGTGTTGGCTGAACCAGCGCCCGCGCAGTGTGGCGAGCATCCCCATGGCCTCGATGGTGTCGGCATTGCGCAGGTTGGCCGTGGCCTGCTGACTGGCACTGATCGACAGTTGGCTGGCCAGGGCCATCGGCGCCTGGCTGACATGGTGGTTGGCCCACGCCAGCGCGATCAGCAGCAGCGCACCACCCAGCGCCAGCAGGCCCAGCCAGGGGTGGAACAGGAAGATCACCAGCAGGTACACCGGAAACCACGGCGCATCGAAAAAGGCGAACAGCGCCTGGCCGGTGGCGAACTGGCGCAAGGTGGTCAGGTCGTGCAGGGCCTGGCCCGCGGCCTGGCTGCCGCCCTTGAGTTGCGCTTCATAAGCGGCGTCGAACACCCGCTGGTTCAAACGCATGTCCATCTGCGTGCCGAGGCGAATCACCACTTGGCTGCGCACCCACTCCAACGCCCCCATCAAGGCGAACAGGCCGAGGATCATCAGCGTCAGCATCAGCAGGGTCATCTGGTTGCTGGAAGCCAATACCCGGTCGTACACCTGCAGCATGTACAGCGCCGGGGCCAGCATCAGCAGGTTGATCACCGCCGAGAACAGGCCGATGTTGAAGAAGGCGCTTTTATAGGCCGTGAGTGCAGCCAGCATCTCATTCGCGCGCTTGGCACCGGGCCGAGTCATGGAGGTTGTCCCATTGAAGAGTCAAGCAAGGGCTCGCCCGGTGCGTTGACAGCACCTGCGGCGTACCCACAGAATTTGCCCCCGCCGCCGCCCTGGCCTTCGAAAACTCGGGCGGCGACGGGGTTTCAACCAGGCCGGTGAAGGCGTGAGCTTTCATCGGCTTTTTTGCATCAGGCGGCCAGGGCGAAGTCTTGCGGCGCGTCCTGAATCCCGACCAGGCCCACATCGGCAGCGGCGAACGCAGCCGAATCCTGATGCGCCACACCGGCGGCGGCCAGTTGGTCGAAGGTGGAGTTGACCGACAGGCTTGGGTCGATGCCCTTGAGCAAGGTGTCGATTGCCGAGGCCAGCGCCGAACTGTCACCGCTCATCAGGCCGTACACGATTTTGTGCACCTGGCCGTCACGGCCCTCGGACTGCAGACTCGACAGGCCCAGGTTGGTGAAGCTGACTTCCTGGTTGGCGATGCTGTAGCCACCGCTGGTTGCGCCACCGGCGAGGGTATCGCCCAGGGTCAGGCCATCGAGCGAACCCCACAGGGTGTGGGTCGGCGGATTGAACAAGGTGTAATGCAGGCTGCCTTCGGCAACCACCGCCGCGTCGCTGACGCTGCTCGATACGCCATATTGGGTGCCGTCGAACGGCCCAGGATTGAAACCACCGGTGTTCACACCCTCTTTGACCGAACCTTCACGGTGGTTGAGATCACCGAAGTAGGCCGACCAATCGCTCAGGTACTGGGCGACGGTGTTGGCGGCGTAGGTCGTGCTGTATGAAATAGAAATGCTCATGCAAAACTCCAAGTCATTGGGTGGTCACTCCGCAGCAAGCCAGTGCCTGCTGTGGTTTTGCCCGTTACTGGGCAAAAGCGGTCAGAACTGATATTCAACGGTGCCCTGCAACGTGCGCCCACGGCCCAGGGTGAAGGCCAGCACGTCGCCCAACGGCACCAGGTAGGCGCGATCGGTGACGTTTTCCATGGCCAGGCGCAGGGTCAGTTGGTCGGTGGCGCGGTAACTGCCATAAAGGTCATAGACGGTGTAGGGCTTCCAGTCGGCGGGGTAGACGCCGGTTTGCGCGGTGGTCACCCCGGCGGCGCCTTTGACGTAGTAGCCCGCGCTGTAGCGAGCGCGCACGCCCACATCCAGCTTGCGTTCAAGGAACCGTGCGCCCAGGGTGGCGGTGCCACGGTCCATGGGCATGTGTTCGGAAGAGCCCAGGATCGCGCTGCAACCCACGCCGGCATTGGCCGCATCGTCCGGTACCATCGCATCCACCGGCGCCCGGTTGCCGGGCCGCTTCTGGGTTTTGGTCACGCCGCCGAGCCAGGCGGTTTTGCTGCAGAACTTGTTGCTGCCGAGCATCCGCGTGTAGTTGAACTGGCCGTAGGCAAAGCCGGCGTCGTAATCGAGCTGGTACTCAAGGCCACGAAAACGCGTGGTTTCCAGGTTGTTGACGTAGGCCGCACTGCCGATATTGACGTTGCCATAGCCGGGTGGCTGCACGCCCAGGGCCATATAGGAAAAGTCATCGACCCGGGTGTTGAAGTACGACACTTTCATGCCCGCGCGATCATCGGCGAACAGCAGGTCTTGCTTGAGCACATTGAACCCGACTTCCCACGCAGTGGATCGCTCCGGCTTGAGGTAGGGGTTGGGGAGAATCGACTCCGACCCACCGCCATGGGGCCGACCGCTGACCAGGGCCTCGGTCACCGCCGGCGGACGCCAGCCCTTGCCGTAGGTGGCGAAGAGCTGCAGCCAATCGACGCCGGGCTTGATCGACAGCCCGAAGGTCGGGGAGAAGCGGCCCTCCTCGCGATCCACGTCGTAATTGACCGGCACCCCAATCTGGCGGGTGGTGCCGAGGATGAACGTGCGGGTGTTCAAGCCGGTTTCGCCGCGCAGCCGATAGCGGTCATAACGCAAGCCGGCGTTGAGGTTCAGCCAACCGTCGTAGTCCAGATCCAGGCGCCCGAACACGCTGCCCATCGCGCGGTCGCCTTTGGGCGTGATGCTTTCCGCCGCCGACGCGGTCAGCGCCGAGCCGGCTTCTACGGCCTGGTTGGAATCGGGCCGAACCTTATCGTAGAAAAACTCCAGCCCGTAGTTGGCCTTGAGTGCGGCCAGCTCGGTCAGGGCAAAGGTCGAGATGTTCTGCGCCTGCACGCCATAGGTATTGGTTTGATAGGTAACGTCGTAACCCTTGCTGATCCCCCGGGCCAGCGTGGATTGGTCATTGCGGGTATCCACATGATAAAGCTTGGCCTTGAAGTCGATCAGCGGGTTGTCCGGTGCGTAGCTGTAATCCAGCGCGAAGTTCTGCGCCTTGACGTTGCTGCTGCCGAGCTTTTCCCACAACTGGGGCTTTTCGGCGGTCATCATGTTGACGTCGTCGTAGTCGACCTCGGTAACCAGGTAGCTCAGTTGCAGGCGCTGATCAACTGGCAGGTTGAGCCCCAGCTTGAGCAGGCGCGAGCGCATCACCGAGCCTGAATAGGCGACCGTGCTGTGCTTGATGCGCTCTTCACTGGCCGGCATGTAAGCCGCACCGGTACGCAGCTCGCCGATGCTGCCCTTGGTGCCGGGGTTGTAATCGCCCAGGTGACGCTCACTGGCGGCCACCAACATGTCCCACACGTCGGTCCCCACGGCAAACGCCGAACTGCCGATAAAGTGCGTGCCGTTGCTGCGCCCGCCCAACCCGGTGGTGAGGCGAATGCGCCCGCCGATTTGCTTGCCGTCCTTGAGCAGGTCGGCGGCCTCCACGGTACGGAAATTGGCCACCCCGCCAATCACGCCTGCCCCGCCCTGGGTTGAGGTCGCGCCCTTTTCAATCACCACTTCGGACAACAACTCGGGGTCGACATACAGCGTGCCATTGCGTTGCTGGTGGCCGCTCTGCTGGTAATTCTGGCGCATGCCATCGACCGACATATTGACCCGGCCATAGTCCTGGATACCGCGGATATTCACGGACAGGCCAGGGTCTTGCTGGCTGACGGCGGAGTAGACGCCAGGCGCCTCTTCAAGCATCTCGGCAGCATGGCGTGGCGGGTTACGGTCCAGTTGCTCGCGATCGACCACGCTGACCGAACGTGGTGTTGAATACACCCAGTCCTGCTTGTGCAGGCCGGTGATGGTGGTGGTCCCCAAGGCCAGCGCTCCGGCCTGTTGCTCGACGCGGGTCAAGGTGACCTGGCGCTCGCCGGTGAAACGATATTCAACCGGTGCGGCACCCAGCAGGCGACCAAGACCTTCCTGCACGTCGAAGCTGCCCTTGAGCGCGGAGCTGCTCAACCCTTGCAGGCGCTGGCTGTCGAACAACACTTGCAGGCCCGCCTGATCGGCGAACGCCAGTACTGCACTGCCCAGGGATTGCGCAGGAATGTCGAACCTCAACACAGCAGATTGGGCTGCGCCAGCCGCAGGCTGCACGGCATGCACCGGCGCGGCGACGGCAAACAATCCCAAGTGAATGGCCAGGGCCAACCGGCTGCCGGTGATACGCCCCTTGGTGAGTGCTGACATGTGTGGTTATCCCTGCGCTAAGCGTTTTTTGTTTATGCGAATGCTTCTCACCTAGCAAGACGCGCGAGACACGGGAAGTCAGTAATATTTTTTTGTAGGAGCAAGGGCAGAAGGTTTCTGACGGGAGAGGATCAATAGATCAGGCTGAGGCCGGCCAGGTCCAAGCGTTGCACTTGAAGTTCCTGGGTCAGGGTGGCGAGTACGCTGTCGAGCATGTCCAGGCGGAAGACACCGCTGACTTCGCGTTCGCCCAAGGCCGCGTCGGTCAACACCACCCGCCCGGGGCGGTAACGGTTGAGTTGCTCGATAACCTTGGCCAACGGCTGGCGGTCGAAGATCAACACACCGCGCCGCCAACTGGTGGCGCGATCCACATCAAACTGATCAAGGCTGACCACACCTTCAACGGGGCTGTAACGCGCAGCCTGGCCTTGCTGCACAACGCGCTCGGCCGGGCCGGTGGTCGGTGATACCTGCATAGACACCTCGACGCTGTGCTGCAGCACACCGACCCAGGCCTGGCTCGGGCCCTCACGCTCGACCACAAACCGCGTGCCCAGCGCCCGGGTCTGGCCCCCGGCGCTGTGCACCACGAACGGCCGGGTTTCTTCGCCTTTCATCGGCGCCACATCAAAAACCGCCGAGCCCTGGAGCAGGCTGATACTCCGCTGCACGCCATCGTAATCCAGGCGAATGGCGCTGGCGGAATCGAGCTCCACCCTACTGCCGTCCGCCAGGTGCACCGTGCGCATCTCTCCCTTTTGCGTGACGTAGTCGGCCTGCATGTGCAGCAACACGTCGGGCCCGTGTAGCCAACCGACGCCCGCCACTACCACGACCAGCGCCACAGCGGCTGCACGTTGCCACGGCCTTCTGCGTTTGGTGCGGCGCACGGGCGGGGTCGGCGCGGCTGGCCGTTGTCGGTGTACGGGCTCGTCCTTATGTACTTCACCCAATGCCGCCCAGGTCTGCTCGGCAAACCGCAGCGCCCCTTCGTGACGGCTGTCGCGGGCGATCCACTGGCGCAACTCGGCCTGCTCCTGTTCGCTCAGGGCACCGGCGTGCAGGCGCACCGCCCATTCGGCAGCCGCCTCGGTAATGCTGTGCTGTTGCGGACCCTGGCTATTCACGTGTGAATCTCGAATTTTCGTTATATAGACGCTCTGACGTCTGGCCTGGCATTTTTCGGTAATTCATTCGTCGGATGGCGCCACCTCGCCTTCCTGCAAGCGCTGCATCACATAGGCCAACGCCTTGGCCAAATGCTTTTGCACTGAGCTGTCGGAGATAGCCAGGTGCCGGGCGACCTGGGCGTGGGTCATGCCTTCGATACGGTTCAAGCGAAAAATCTGCTGGGTGCGCTCCGGCAGTTCCGCCAGTGCCTGCTTCAATGCCTGTCGCTGTTGCTGCGCCATTGCCTGAGCCTCCAACCCGGCCACGTCATCTTCGATCTCGGCCAGCGCCTCATGGGGCACGGTGTCGGTCTTGCGCCGTGCTTCCTGACGAATATGGTCGATCAGCAGATTGCTTGCCGTTCGATAGAGATAGCCCTGGGAGTTGTCGATGCGCTCACCGGCCGGTTTTTCCGCCAGCCGCAGGAAGCTCTCCTGCACCAGGTCTGCGGCCAATTGCGGGTCCCGTACCTTGCGGGCCAGATACCCGCGCAGGGTATCGGCGTGCTTGAGAAACAGGCCCTTGAGATCCACGTCCGACAAACCGACTCCCTGGAATGTATAGGAAACAGGCGGGCATCTTAAGCGTTGTCGAGAATGATTTTCAATTGATATCTAATCTGATCGGGCTGCAAGAGGTTGTTGATAACAGTTCGATAACCGCACAGATCCGCTGCGATCAATTGACCAAACTAACCAACCAGTACATTTTACCCACATAACCAATAAGAACTGTGGAGATCCCGCTATGCCGCCCATCGTGCTGGTGCTCAACGGCCCCAACCTCAACCTGCTCGGCACCCGCGAGCCGGCCACTTACGGCCATGAAACCCTGGCTGACATCGCCGCCCTGTGTGGTCGCAGCGCCACTGAACTCGGGCTGAAAATCGAGTTTCGCCAGACCAACCACGAAGGCGAACTGCTCGACTGGATCCACGGCGCCCGTAACCGTTGTGCGGGTATCGTGATCAACCCGGCAGCCTGGACCCACACCTCGGTCGCGATCCGCGATGCGCTGGTGGCCAGTGAAGTGCCGGTGATCGAAGTGCATTTATCCAACGTGCACGCGCGCGAAGCGTTTCGTCAGCATTCATTTGTATCGCCCATCGCCAAGGCCGTGCTGGCCGGGTTTGGCAGCCACGGCTACCACCTGGCGCTGGAGCACTTCAGCCAGACACTCAAGGGACGCGCCTGATGAAACCGCGCATTCTCGCCGGCCTGATCGGCGCCGGTATCCAGGCTTCCCGCACCCCTGCCCTGCATGAACACGAGGGTGACGCCCAGGGCCTGCGCTACCTGTATCGCCTGATCGACCTTGAGCCGCTGCACCTGGACCTCACCGCCCTGCCGGAATTACTGCGGGCCGCCGAGCTGATGCACTTCAACGGGTTGAACATTACCTACCCGTGCAAGCAGGCGATCCTGCCCCTGCTTGATGACTTGTCCGACGAGGCCCGGGGCATTGGTGCAGTCAACACCGTGGTGTTCAAGGACGGTAAACGGATCGGCCACAACACCGATTGCCTGGGCTTCGCCGAAGGGTTTCGCCGCAACTTGCAGGACGTTGCCCGCCGACACGTGGTGCAGATGGGCGCCGGTGGCGCGGGCGCAGCGGTAGCCCATGCACTGCTGGCAGAGGGGGTTGAGTACTTGAGCATTTTCGACGTGGACGCCTCCCGCGCCCGCGACCTTGTGGATAACCTCGCGCAGCGCTTCGGCCCTGGTCGTGCCCAAGTCGGCACTGATCTGGAAAATGCGATGGCCGAGGCCGATGGTTTAGTCAATACCACGCCGATGGGCATGACCAAATTGCCCGGCACACCGGTCCCCGCTGCGTTGTTGCGGGCAAGGTTGTGGGTCGCGGAAATCGTGTATTTCCCGCTGGAAACCGAACTGCTGCGCGACGCCCGCGCATTGGGTTGCCGCACCCTGGATGGCGGCAACATGGCGGTATTTCAGGCGGTGAAGGCGTTTGAGTTGTTCAGCGGTGAAGTGGCGGATGCAGACAGGATGCTGGCGCACTTCCAGAGCATGAATGGCTGACTGCCGAAACAGAGTTCAAATGTGGGAGCAAGCCCCCTCCCACATTTTGACTGCATTTCTACCTTGAGAGTTGGGTGTTCTCAGGCTTGCAGGTAGCGCAGCACCGACTCGCAGATCATCTCCCGGTGCCGGTGCTTGATCGCCTCGTCCGACAGTTCGATCTGGAATATCTCGCTGAAGGTATGCCGGTTGGAGACCCGGTAAAAACTGAACGAGTTGATCAACAAGTGCACGTCCAACGGCTCCAGCCCTTCGCGAAACAACCCCAGTTCGGCGCCACGGCGCAAGGTCTCGCCCAGCCCTTCGAGGATCTTGCTGTTCATCGCCTTGATGGTCTCGGTGCGTTTGACGTACTCGGCGTTGTGGATATTTTCGATGCTGACGATACGCACGAAATCCACGTTCTGGTCATGGTGATCGAAAGTGAATTCCACCAGCCGGCGAATCGCCTCACGCGGCTCCAGGGCCGTGAGGTTCATGCGGGTTTCGGTGTTGCGGATATCGCCGTAGAGCTTCTCCAATACCTCGACGTATAACTGCTCCTTACTGCCGAAGTAGTAATAGATCATGCGCTTGGAGGTGTGGATGCGCTCGGCGATGGCGTCCACGCGAGCGCCGGCCAGGCCCTGTTGAACAAACTCGACAATGGCTTCCTGGAGAATATTCTCGCGGGTCTTTTCCGGATTGTTCTTGCGACTCTTGCGCGGTGCGTCGGCTACCGCGGGGAGATCGGGACTCGAGGTCATGGTGCGCTCACGGCCATTGTTTGCAGGCGCTGATTATGGGCCGCGGCGCTCCCCGAAGGAAGCACCTGCCTGCGGTTATAGCCGGGCCTGGCGTACCGCCCCACTGCGCGACTTGGCCATCGCCGCCAGACGCACCGCTACGTTGGCCGCGCCGTAGCCGGCATAGCCGTTCTTGCGCTGGATAATCTCGAAGAAAAACCGCCCTTCGAACGCCTCGGTGTACACATGAAACAACTCACCGCCCTGGGCGTCGCGGTCGTACAGCACGTTGTAATACGCCAGCTCACTGAGGAACTCATCGTCGAAATCGAAGCGCGCCGCCAGGTCGTCGTAATAGTTGAGTGGAATATCCAACAACGGTACGCCGGCCTCTTTGGCCCGGCGCACCTCGGCGAAAATTTCCGCGCAATCGAAGGCAATATGGTGCACGCCCGAACCGCGATAGCTGGAAAGCGCGTGGGAAATCGCCGTATTGCGGTTTTCGGAGATGTTCAGCGGCAGGCGAATCGAACTGCAACGGCTGCGCAACGCACGGCTCTTCACCAAGCCGTAGGGGTCGGGCAGCACCACCTCGTCATCGGCTTCGAAATCCAGCAGGCTTTTGTAGAACAGCACCCAACTGTCGAGGCTGTCCGCCGGCAGCGCCATGGCCATATGGTCGATGCGCAACAAGCCACCGCTGGCGGGTGTGGCCGCTTGCAGGTTGAAATCGGTGTCGTACAGCCCGCCTTCGCTGGGGTCCACCAGGTAGATCAGGCTGCCGTCCGGCGCACGCACCGCGGCCAATTCCAGCTCGTTGGGGCCGACCAGGCCGCGATAAGGCTGGCCCTTGTAGGCCACCGCCCGCTCCAGGGCCTTGGCGCTGTCCTTGACCCGAATCGCGGTGGCGCACAGCGATGGGCCATGGGCCTCGAAAAAGTTGTGGGCGAAGGAATAGGGTTCGCAGTTGAGGATCAGGTTGATGTCACCCTGGCGCAACAGGCTCACGTTCTTCGAGCGATGCTGACCGGCCTTGGCGAAACCCAGGCGCTCCAGCCAGTGGGTCAGTTTGGCGCCGAGGCTTTCATCCACGGCAAATTCAAGAAACTCGATACCGTCGTATTCGCTGGCCGCCGGGGTTTCAAACAGGATGTCCACGGGCGCAGCGGGGGCTTGTTCAGCCAGGCGTTGGCGGGTTTTTTCTTCCAGGTATAACAGTGACCGCAAGCCATCCGCCGCATTCGCCCGAGTCGGCGCGGCGCGGAAACCGTCGTTGAAAATTTCCAGGGACAACGGCCCGGTGTAGCCACTCTGGATGATCGGTGCGAGAAAGCCAGCCAGGTCGAACTCGCCCTGCCCCGGGAAGCAGCGGAAATGCCGGCTCCACTCCAGCACATCCATGGCCAGGATCGGCGCGTCGGCCATTTGCACGAAGAAGATCTTGTCGCCGGGGATCTGCGCAATGGCGCTGGGGTCGCCCTTGAGCGACAAGGTGTGGAAGCTGTCGAGCAACACGCCCAGGCTTGGGTGATCGACCTGGCGCACCAGGTTCCACACCTGCTGCCACGTGTTCACATGCTTGCCCCAGGCCAATGCTTCATAGCCGATGCGCAGGCCACGCTTGCCCGCGTGTTCGGCCAGCAGGCTCAAGTCATCGAGCAGAATACGTTCGTCGCCCACGCTGTCGGCCGAGGCATTGCTGCACACCAATACCAGGTCGGTGCCCAGCTCCTGCATCAAGTCAAACTTGCGCTCGGCGCGCTCCAGGTTGCGCGCCAGGCGGTCGCGGCGGCATCCTTCGAAATCGCGAAACGGTTGGAACAAGGTAATGGCAATGCCCAGGTCGGCGCACATCTGCCTGACTTCCCGGGGGCTGCCGTCGTAATACAACAAATCGTTCTCGAAGATTTCCACCCCATCAAACCCGGCGGCGGCAATAGCCTCAAGCTTTTCCGGCAGGGTGCCGCTCAAGGACACAGTGGCAATAGAACGTTGCATGGAAGACTCCCGGCAATTGTTGTTTGTGGCAAATTATTCGCCCCCAGCCTACAGGCAGCAATTAAAATGTACGAACCGGTTAGTTTTTGGTGCGATTATCGAACACTATGCCCGTTTAGCGAATTGACGACTTTTTAACCACTGCGCACCATCGACCTGGCAATTCGTTCACGTAACAAAGACCCAGAACACACCATAAGAATTTCAAAAAAACGGGTACGACCTCATGCCTCTGCAAAATCCAGCCCTGGCCACGCGCCCGGGCAACCCGCACGCCGGCATCGGCGACAAGATCCGCGGCGCCCTGGCCGTGGGTAAAACGCGCTGGGGCATGCTGGCCCTGGTGTTTTTTGCCACCACCCTGAACTACATCGACCGCGCCGCCCTGGGCGTGATGCAACCGATCCTGGCCAAAGAAATGAGCTGGACGGCGATGGACTACGCCAACATCAACTTCTGGTTCCAGGTCGGCTACGCCATCGGCTTTGTGCTGCAAGGCCGCCTGATCGACCGCGTAGGCGTCAAGCGCGTGTTCTTTTGCGCCGTGCTGCTGTGGAGCCTGGCCACCGGCGCCCACGGTCTGGCCACTTCGGCGGTGGGCTTTATGGTTTGCCGATTTATCCTCGGCCTGACCGAAGCCGCCAACTACCCCGCCTGCGTCAAGACCACACGTTTGTGGTTCCCGGCGGGTGAACGTGCGGTGGCCACCGGCATCTTCAACGCCGGCACCAACGTCGGCGCGATGATGACGCCGATGCTGCTGCCCTTGATCCTGCACGTGTGGGGCTGGCAGGCGGCGTTCCTGTGCATGGCATCGCTGGGCGGTATCTGGCTGCTGTTCTGGGGGCTGAAGTACTACAACCCGGAAGACCACCCAAGCGTTAAACAATCGGAGCTGGACTACGTGCAACAGGAAGTCGAGCCCGAACAGCCCCGCGTGCCGTTCAGCCGCATCCTGCGTATGCGTGGCACCTGGGCCTTCGCCATCGCCTACGCGCTGACTGCGCCGGTGTTCTGGTTCTACCTGTACTGGCTGCCGCCGTTCTTGAACCAGCAATACAACCTGGGCATCAACGTGACGCAGATGGGCATTCCGCTGATCATCATTTACCTGACCGCCGACTTCGGCAGCGTGGGGGGCGGGATTCTGTCGTCATTCCTGATCGGCCGCGGGATGAACTCGATCAAGGCGCGGCTCTTGTCGATGCTGCTGTTCGCCTGCTGCATCGTCGGTGTGATCATGGCGGCCGGCTCCAGCCAGCTGTGGGTCGCGGTGTTCGCCATCTCCCTGGCCATCGGCGCCCACCAGGCCTGGACCGCCAACATCTGGAGCCTGGTGATGGACTACACGCCCAAGCACATGATGAGCACGGTGTTCGGCTTCGGCGGCATGTGCGCGGCCATCGGCGGCATGTTCATGACCCAGATCGTCGGCCATATCCTCACGGTGACCAACAACAACTACACAGTGTTATTCACCCTGATCCCGGCGATGTACTTCATTGCGCTGACCTGGATGTACTTCATGGCACCGCGCAAGATTCCTACCGTCGACCTTTGACCTACCTGCGCCGCTGCTGCCAGGCAGCGGCCAACCCGCTCATGCAGATCACCCCGATACCGACCACCGTGGTTGTATCGGGGGTATGGCTGAACACCAGCCAGCCCAACAACCCTGCAAACACAATCTGGCAATAGCCAAACGGCGCCAGCAAGGCCGGCGCCGCAAAGCGGAACGCCTGGGTGAGCATCAGGTGCGCGGTCATCCCGCAGGTGCCCAGTGCCAGCATCAGCACGCCATGCCACAGGCTCGGCACCTGCCAGAAGAACGGCACCATGGCGCTCATGACCAGGGTATTGCACAGCCCGGCGAAGAAGTTGCTGGTGGTCGGCGTATCGAACTTACTGAGGATGCGCGTCAACAGTTGGTAAAAGCAGAAGAACGTCGCCGAACACAACGGCAACAGCACCGCCGGCGTGAACAGTTCGCCGCCGGGATGGATGATTACCAACACCCCGATAAAGCCGCAGATCACCGCCAGCCACTGGCCGCGTGTCACATGTTCGCCCAACAGCGGCACCGACAGCGCCGTCACCAGGATCGGCGCGAGGAAGTTCACCGCCGTGGCTTCGGCCAATGGGATGTAGTGCAATGCCGCAGTGAAAAACAGGCTGGTGCCCAACAGGCACAAGGCACGTACCACCTGCATACCCGGGCGCTTGCTGCGCAGCACGCGCAAGCCTGATTGCGGCAGGAAGATCCCGGCCATCAGCAGGGTGTGCACCAGGTAGCGCGCCCATACCACCATCACAATGGGGTAGAACCCGGCCAGGTATTTGGACAAGGCGTCGTGGCTGGAGAACAGGAACGTCGCCACCACAATCAGCAGGATGCCTTTGAAAGGATGGTTGACGCCTGAGAGGGGGGTACTGACAGTCATGGAATTCTCTTGCTGGCGGGCTGAACGCGATGGTACTCAACCCGGTAATCTAGCAGCCGGGCCAGCGCCTGCTCCAAGAGCATAACCAAACAGCGGGCGAACAGCGCACTAAATCACTGGAATCGAGTCCAACCCTGCACGCTCGCCCAGGCGTTGCACACTTTTTAATCAAGGCCTTGCCGCTATGAAAAAAATCCTGTTTGTTCTGTCTGCCCTCGCCCTGCTTACCGCCTGCGATAAAGCCAAGGAAGCCCCCAAGCCCGCGCCGCCGTCTGTACAGGCGACCCTGGTGCCGCAGACGCCCCCCACCGATCAATGGGTCGGCAAATGGATCGGCGTCGAAGGCTTGCACCTGACCATCGCCAAGGACGACAGCATCGGCCGCGGCCACTACCTTCTGACCATGCAATACGGCCTCGACGCCGACGATGCCGGCACCTTCAAAGGTGAAGCGAACGAAGATGGCATCGCCTTCACCCGCCCCGACGGCCCGCAGCTGTTGCGCGCCGGAGACGGTGCCGCCACCGGCCTGAAATGGCTGGCGGATAAAAAAGACTGCCTGATCGTGACCACCGGCGAAGGCTATTGCCGTTAATACCGACCATAATCAATCACGGTTAGCACACAGAGGAATGCTCCCATGCTATGGAAAAAAGGCCGACGCAGCGACAACGTGGTGGATGCCCGCGATGACAGTGGCGGCGGCGGTGGTGGTATGCGCTTTGGCGGCGGCAAGGGCCTGAGCCTGACGGCCATTGTGCTGATCGTCGGCATTGGCTGGCTGACCGGCCAGGACCCGATGCAGATCCTCGGCCAGTTGACGGGGCAGGTGGAGCAGGCGCCGTCGGTGAGTTCGCAATCGCGCCAGGCGCCACCGGCCAATGATGAGCACGCCGATTTTGTGCGCGCGGTGTTGGGTGATACCGAAGACACCTGGGGCCAGGTGTTCCAGGAAAACGGCCTGGCCTACAAGAACCCCAAACTGGTGCTGTTCCGTGGCCGGGTGAACTCCGCCTGCGGTGGCGCCACCTCGGCCAGCGGCCCGTTCTATTGCCCGGCTGACCAGCAGGTCTACCTGGACCTGGATTTCTTCCGCGAAATGTCGCAACGCTTCCAGGCCGCCGGCGATTTCGCCCAGGCCTACGTGATTGCCCACGAAGTCGGGCACCACGTGCAAACCCTGCTCGGCATCTCGTCCAAGATCCAGGCGGCGCGCCAACAGGGTCGGCAGATGGAAGGGGATGGCGGCCTGCTCGTACGCCAGGAACTGCAAGCCGACTGCTTTGCCGGGGTGTGGGCCAACCGGGCGCAAAAACGCCTGAACTGGCTGGAGCCCGGCGATATCGAAGAAGCCCTGAATGCAGCCAACGCCATTGGCGATGACCGCTTGCAGCAACAGGGGCAAGGACGCGTGGTGCCGGACTCGTTTACCCACGGTACCTCGGCGCAACGGGTACGCTGGTTCAAGACCGGCTTCGCCCAGGGCCAGATCACTCAATGCGATACCTTCGCGGCCAAGAGTCTCTAAATGATCAAACGATTGGGGTTTCTGCTGGGTATGTTCGTGTCCTGCTGCACCCTGGCGGCCGAACACGGCGTCAAGGTGGTCAGCCCCGATCGCTTTCATCTGGAGGCCGGCGACCTCAGCCTCGGCGTGAGCCAGGACTGGCGCCAGCCGCTGCCCAAAGTCACACGCGCGCTGATCATCGTGCACGGCCGCTTGCGCAATGCGCAGACCTACTTGCAAAGCGGTATAGACGCCGCCACCCATGCCGGGGTTGGCGGCACTACGCTGGTGATCGCGCCGCAGTTTCTGAATCAATCGGACGTGAAGCGTAACCATCTGGGCAATCAGGTATTGCGTTGGAAGGGCAACGACTGGATGGCTGGCGAAGCTTCCACCGCGCCTGAGCAGGTCAGTTCTTATGGCGCTCTGGACCAGATCATCAAGCACCTGGGCAACCGCAAGCTGTTCCCGGCACTAAAGGAAATCGTGATCGCCGGGCATTCCGGTGGCGGCCAGGTCGTCCAACGCTTCGCCCTCACCGGCCATGACCACCCGTTGCTGCAAACAGAAGGCATCAGCCTGCGGTACGTGGTTGCCAACCCATCGTCCTACGCCTACTTCAGCCCGCAGCGGCCGGTGCCGTTCGATACGACCAGTTGCCCAAGCTTCAACGACTGGAAATACGGCATGCAAAAGCTGCCCGATTACGTGGGTGACCGAGGCGCCCAGCAACTGGAAAAAGCCTACGTCTCACGCGACATCACCTACCTGTTGGGCCAGCAGGACACCGACCCCAACCACCCGGCATTGGATAAAGGCTGCGAAGCCGAAGCCCAGGGTGCGTATAGGCTGATTCGTGGGCACAACTACTTTGATTACCTCAAGCTGCGCCATCCGCAGTTGAGTCACAAGCTGGTGGAAGTGCCGGGGGTGGGGCATGACGGGGATAAGATGTTTACCTCGCCAGAGGGAGAAAAGGTGCTGTTCACGCAGTAGTCACTGACGAAACCCAATGAAAATGTGGGAGCTGGCTTGCCTGGGTTAGATCATTCGGCGCAGCGCCGCACAATCCTCGGCATGCCAATCCGCCAACTCCGGCCACGGGTTATCCGGCAAGTTCACCAACACCGTCCTGGCCCCCGCCGCCCGGCCACAATCCAGGTCAAAGCGATAATCCCCGACCATCACCATCTCGCTCGGCGCTACCCCCCAGGCCGCCGCCAGTTTCAACAGGCCACCCGGATCAGGCTTGTGCGGCGCGTCATCACGCCCCAGCACATCCTCAATGGCAAAGCAGTCCGCCAGGCCAATCGCTTGCAGGGTGATATGGGCCAGCTCCCGCGCATTGCGGGTCAGGATCCCCAGGCGATAACCACGCCCGGCCAATTCCCTTACCAGCTCAACGGCACCTTCGGCCGCGACCGAACCCAGCGCCAGCTCGCGCTCATGCTCCAGCAGCCAGGCATGTTTGGCTGCCGCAACATCCGCCGGCAATGCGGCAAGGTGCGTGAGGATGTCGTCCTCAGGCGCAATCTCCAACGCCACGCGAATGGCGGCAAAGTCATGCACCGCCACCGTCAGCGTGCCGTCCATGTCGAACACCCAATGTTTAACGTCTGACAGGCTCATGCCCAGTCCTTGCGATGGCGGATCAAGCCTTCCTGGGTCACCGATGCCACCAGTTGCCCGGCGCGGTTGTACACGCTGCCGCGGGAGAAACCCCGGGAGTTACCGGCCCATGGGCTGTCCATGGCGTACAGCAACCAGTCATCGGCACGCAGGTCGGCGTGGAACCACAGCGCGTGGTCGAGGCTGGCCACCTGCATGTCTTTCTGCCACACGGTCTTGCCGTGGGGCAGCAACGAGGTGGTCAACAGGCCGAAGTCCGAGGCGTAGGCCAGCAAGTACTTATGCAGCGCCGGCGAATCCGCCAAGGCGCCGTCGGCACGAAACCACACGTACTTGACCGGGTCGGACGGCTGCGGGTTGAACGGGTCTTTTTCGGTGACCGGGCGCACTTCGATGGGCTTGGGGCACAGCAGCTTGTCGCGCATATGCTCGGGGATCAGGTGCGCACGCTGTTGGGTCAGCTCCAGCTCCGACGGCAGATTCTCCGGGCCCACCACCACCGGCATGGTGGTCTGGTGCTCGAAGCCAGCTTCGTCGTACTGGAACGAGGTGGTACAGGTAAAGATCGGATGGCCCTTTTGAATCGCGGTGACACGGCGCGTGCTGAAGCTGCCGCCATCGCGCACGCGGTCCACCGAATACACCACCGGCAACGCGGCATCGCCAGGGCGCAGGAAATAACCGTGCAGGGAATGCACATGCCGCGCTTCTTCTACGGTCTGGCTGGCCGCCGACAACGACTGCCCCAGCACCTGGCCGCCGAACAACTGGCGAAAGCCCAGGTCCTGGCTACGGCCGCGAAAGAGGTTCTCCTCGATCGGCTCCAGGGTCAGCAAGTCCACCAGATCTTCCAATACTTGGCTCATAGAGCAACTCCTACAATCAATAGGGCATTCCGGGCTGCTTATCCGTGCAGCGTGTCCAACCATTGGGCGCGGGTGATGCGGTACAAAACATGCGGGCGCAGCGGGTCACCGGCTGCGACTTTGGGGTGTTCGAAATCTGCCTGCGGATCGTAATGCATACCGATGGCCTGCATGACTTTTTGTGACGGCAGATTGGCTTCGGTGGTAAAGGCGACGACTTCGTCCAGCTGCAAGCGATCAAAGCCGCAGCGCAGTGCGGTCCAGGCCGCCTCACTGGCATAGCCCAGGCCCCAATGCTCACGGGCCAGGCGCCAACCAATCTCCACCGCCGGGGTGAAGCCCGCTTCGAAGCTGACATTCGCAAGCCCCGTCACGCCGATAAATTCGCCGGTGTCCTTGCGCTGCAGCGCCCAGAAACCAAAGCCATATTCAGCAAAATGCCCGCGAATCCGACCGATCAGCGCGGCGCTTTCCAAGTGGCTCAATTTAGCCGGAAAGTAGCGCATCACCTGCGGGTCAGCGCACATGCGCGCAAATTCCGGCAGGTCGCTGTCGCGCCATTGGCGCAGCACCAAGCGTGCACTTTCCAATTCCAGTATCGGCTCCATGGGTCCCCCTGCCTTGCCATGTGCGTGAGTGTACAGCGCTGTTAAGATCCTTCGCAGGTTCCCGTCAGAAAATCCCATGCCCTTGCCATTGATCTACCACGAAGACTACAGCCCTGAGTTCCCGGCGGACCACCGCTTCCCCATGGACAAGTTTCGCCTGTTGCGTGACCACCTGGTGGACAGTGGCTTGACCCAGGACAGCCAATTGCTGCGCCCGCAACTGTGCCCGGCAGACATCCTGGCCCTGGCCCATGAACCTGGGTATATCGAACGCTACATGGGCGGTGAACTGTCCCGCGAAGACCAGCGCCGTCTCGGCCTGCCCTGGAGCGAAGCCCTGGCTCGACGTACCGTGCGCGCGGTGGGTGGCTCGATACTGGCGGCTGAACAGGCCCTCGAACATGGCCTTGCCTGCCATTTGGCCGGTGGTACCCACCATGCCCATTACGATTATCCGGCGGGCTTCTGCATTTTCAACGACCTGGCAGTGATCAGCCGCTACCTGCTGGCCAGCGGCCGGGTCAATCGCGTGTTGATCTTCGATTGCGACGTACACCAGGGCGATGGCACTGCCCGCATCCTCCGCGACACACCGGACGCCATCACCGTGTCGCTGCACTGCGAAAAGAACTTCCCGGCACGCAAGGCCCAAAGCGACTGGGACATCCCGCTGCCCATGGGCATGGGCGATGCCGACTACCTCAAGGTAGTGGATGACGCGCTCAACTACTTGCTGCCGCTCTACCAGCCCGACCTGGTGTTGTACGACGCTGGCGTGGATGTACACAAGGACGACGCCCTCGGTTACCTCAAGCTGACAGACGCAGGCGTCGCCGCCCGCGATGAAAGCGTGATGCGCCACTGCCTGGGCCGCGACATACCGGTGATGGGCGTGATCGGCGGCGGTTACAGCAAAGACCGCCCCGCCCTCGCCCGTCGTCACGGCATCCTGCATCACAGCGCGCAGCGGGTGTGGACGTCATCAGGCTGTCATTGAATTCTGGGTGTTACTCACAATGCCTGTGGAACGGCCTGTGGATAACTTGAGCGTAAGCGGCTGCAAGCGAGTGGCCGCATGGCCTGTAGGAAAGTGTACGTTTTTTGATCAGGCAGCGGCGTCGTGGTCGGGTAGAATGCTCGGCCTATTCACATCACCGTAGCCCTGCCCATGCCTCAGACTTCTGCCCACCACGTCTCCATTATCGGCGGTGGCCCTGCCGGGCTGATGGCTGCCGAAGTCTTGAGCCAAGCGGGCGTGCAGGTGGACCTGTACGACGGCATGCCTTCAGTGGGGCGCAAGTTCCTGCTGGCCGGTGTGGGCGGCATGAACATCACCCACTCCGAAGCCTACCCCGCGTTTCTGTCGCGCTACGCCGAACGCGCCCCGCACATGGCGCCGCTGCTGCGCAGCTTTGGCGCCGAGGCGTTGTGCGAATGGATCCATGGCCTGGGTATCCAGACCTTTGTCGGCACCTCCGGCCGCGTATTTCCTACCGACATGAAAGCCGCGCCGCTGTTACGCGCCTGGCTCAAGCGCCTGCGGGATCAAGGTGTGGTTATCCACACCCGACATCGTTGGACCGGTTGGAATGCCGAGGGCGATTTACTTATCCACAGCCCGGACGGCGACAAAGTTGTCCACAGCGACGCGGTGTTGCTGGCCCTGGGCGGCGGCAGTTGGTCGCGCCTGGGCTCTGACGGTGCGTGGCTGAACCTGTTTGAAGGCAAAGGCCTGCCCTATGCGCGCTTGCAACCGAGCAACTGCGGGTTTGAAGTGTCGGCGTGGAGCGAGTTGATGGTCAGCAAATTCGCTGGCGCACCGTTGAAAAACGTCGCCATTGGCTTGGGAGACGACAAACCTCGGCTGGGCGAATGCGTGATCACCGCCACCGGCATTGAAGGCAGTTTGATTTACGCCTTGTCGGCGCCGATTCGCGAAGCGATCAACCGCAGCGGTGCGGCCACGGTGCATATCGATTTGCTGCCGAGCAAGCCGTTGGACAAGGTGCAGGCCGCATTGGCCAAGCCCCGGGGTTCGCGGTCGATGAGCAAGCATTTGCACAGCCAGTTGGGGTTGGATGGCGTGAAAGCGGCCCTGCTGCGCGAGCTGACGCCCGCTGAACACTTCACTGATCCGGCGCAGTTGGCAGTGGATATCAAGGCGTTGCCGCTGACATTGGTGAAAACGCGGCCGATGGATGAGGCGATCAGCACGGCGGGGGGTGTACCGTTTGAAGCGCTGGATGAGCGGTTGATGCTCAAGCCATTGCCTGGGGTATTTTGTGCGGGGGAAATGCTGGACTGGGAGGCGCCCACTGGTGGGTATTTGCTGACGGGGTGTTTTGCCAGTGGCAGAGCGGCTGGGCTGGGGATGTTGGAGTGGCTTAAACGCTGAGAGCCGCGCTGGATTCAAGGCCGCCATCGCAGGCAAGCCAGCTCCCACCTTTGACTGTATTCACAATTTAAAGGTGGGAGCTGGCTTGCGTGCGATGAGGCCATCAGCCACAGCGCAAAATCACTTCTTCTTACGCGGCCCGGTATTAAACACCGGCACCTTGCGCACCGGCTTGATCGACGGCTCAGCCGGCGCCACGTCACCACTGTCCACCCACTTGCCCAGGTTGCGCTTACCGCCACCACCGGACGTTTTAGGTTTCTTCGGTTTTTTCGGCTTCTTCACCACCTGCCCGCTGGCATCGGTATCCGGTACACGATGCTCCGGCTCGAAATCCGCTTCCATTTTGCGGGTAAGGGTCTGGCGGGTCAGCATCTCGATCGCCGAGAGCATGTTCACCTCATCAGCGCACACCAGGGAAATCGCCTCCCCAGTGTTGCCCGCACGCCCGGTACGGCCGATACGGTGGATGTAGTCCTCGGCCACGATCGGCAGGTCAAAGTTGACCACCAGCGGCAGGTCTTCGATATCCAGGCCACGGGCCGCCACATCAGTGGCCACCAGGATTTGCACCTCGCTGGTCTTGAAGCGGTCCAGTGCGCGTTGGCGGGTAGCCTGGGGCTTGTCGCCATGGATGCCGTCGGCGTTGATGCCCAGGCCCTGCAACTTGTCCACCAGGGCGTCCACGCCGTTGCGGGTCTTGGCGAATACCAATACCTGCTTCCAACGGCCCTTGCGCATCAGGTGCACAAACAGTTCCGGCTTGCGCTTCTTGTCCACCGGCACCACCCACTGCTTGACGGTGTTGGCAGCGACGTTGCGCGGGCTGACTTCGATGCTCAGCGGGTCGTTGAGCATCTGCCCAGCCAACAGGCGGATGTCATCGGAGAAGGTCGCAGAGAACAACAGGGTCTGGCGCTTTTTCGGCAACATGCGATAAATGTTGGCAAGCTCTTCGGAGAAGCCCAGGTCGAGCATACGGTCGGCTTCATCCAGCACCAGGGTTTGCAGCTGGTTGAGCTTCAGCGCGTTCTGGCGGAACAGGTCGATCAGCCGGCCAGGGGTGGCGACCAGAATGTCGACGCCTTTGCGCAGCTTCATCATCTGCGGGTTGATGCTTACCCCGCCGTACACCGCGTAGGTGGTCAGCGGCAGGTGCTGGGCATATTCAGCGACGCTGGCGTGAACCTGCTCGGCCAGTTCGCGAGTCGGGCACAGGATCAGCGCACGCGCCGAGTTGGCGGCGACTTTCGGCCCTTCCATGGTCAGCAGTTGCAGCAGCGGCAAGGCGAAACCTGCGGTCTTGCCAGTGCCGGTCTGGGCCGCGGCCATCAGGTCGCGACCGGCCAGCACCGCCGGAATGGCTTGCGCCTGCACCGGCGTCGGGGTCTGGTAGCCAAGCGTCTCAAGGGCGCGCAGCAAGGGTTCGATCAGGCCAAGGGTGGCGAAAGTCATGTAGTTACCGTAGGAAAAATTCAGCGCAAGGGCGTAATGCGCGGCAGTTTACCTTATTTCCGGCTTGGGCTTGCGCCACTGGGGCAGGCTGATCAGCAACACGGCGCTGATGATCACCAACATCGCCAAGGCTTCTTCCAGGCCGATGGTCTCACCGACGAATACAATCCCCAGCAACACCGCCACAGCCGGGTTCACGTAGGCATAGCTGGTCGCCGCTGCCGGACGCACATGCTTGAGCAGGTACATATAGGCGTTGAAGGCGATGATCGAGCCGAATACCGTCAGGTAGGCCAGAGCCAGCCAGCCTTCCAGTGGCGGCATGGCCTGCAGGTGCTCGCCCGACAGCGCGCTGACAATCAGCAGCGCCACGCCGGCCACGAGCATTTCTGCGGCACTGGCCATGGCGCCCTGGGGCAGTGGCAGGTGGCGGCTCCACACCGAGCCGAAAGCCCAGGAGGCCGCCGCAACCAACAGCAAAACTGCACCCGATGGGCTTGATTGCAAGGTACTGCCCATATTGAGCATGGCGATGCCAATGATCCCCAGAATCACCCCGGCCCATTCCAGCCGCGTATTACGCGCGCCCCAGAAAAACCCACACAGCAGGGTAAACAACGGCACGGTCGCCACGGCCAATGCCGCCACACCGGACGACACACCCATGTGTTCGGCCACGCTGACACCACCATTGCCCACGGTGAGCAACAAAATGCCGATCATCCCGGCGGCCTTCCACTGCGGCCAGGTTGGCGCCGGCACCCCGCGCCACCTGAGGAAGCCATACATCAACACACCCGCCGTGCAAAACCGAATCCCCGCCAGCAACAGCGGCGGCCAGTACTCCACACCGATGCGGATCACCAGGTAAGTGGAACCCCAGATCACATACAACGCGAAAAAGGCGGCGATCAACGGTAAGGGAAAGCGACGTGGGCCAGGCATTGGGCGGCTCTAATGGCAGGAAAAGGGAGACTTATTCTAGAAACGAAGGTGGATAAACTTAAGTTACAAAACCTGTTTAAACTGCCCATACACTTTTCAAACCACGGTTATGAGGTCTATAACCCGTGCTTTCGAAAGCCACGCGCAACCGGAGCCTTACCATGGACAAATACGACCGCATGCTCCTCAGCGCCCTGCTTGAAGATGGCCGTGCTTCCTACGCGCAACTGGCGCGCACCGTAAACCTCTCCGCCCCCGCCGTGGCCGAACGCGTGGCCAAGCTTGAGGCCAGCGGAGTGATCACCGGGTACCAGGCCAAAGTCGACTTATCCAAAGTGGGTTTGCCGATTCAATGCGTGATCGAACTGCGGCTGACCAATCACGGCAGCCAGAAGGTATACGACGCCCTGGCGCAAATTCCCGAACTGACCGAATGCCACCGGGTCACGGGCGACCCGTGCGTGATCATGCAAGCGGCGGTAGGCACCATGCCGCAGCTGGAAGACCTGATTAATCGGGTGGCGAAGTTCGGGTTCAGCAAGACCTCGATTATTTTGTCCAGCGCCATAGAGCGACGGGTGCCGTTGGGGCAGTTGGAAGCCAATGGGAAAAATGGTGGCTGAGCGATCGCCATCGCGGGCAAGCCCGGCTTCCACAGGGATCGCGTACTGCCCGAGCGACGCGGTCAACTGTGGGAGCTGGCTTGCCTGCGATGGCGTCAGAGGCCTCACCGAAAAGCAATGGGAAAATACAGTGGGCTTGATCTGCGCTGGACGATCAAATCAACGATCTGCTTTATGGTCGTGATGTGATTCCAATCCTCCTGAGTCGCTTGCAGCTTGAACTGCCACTTGATCTGCATGACAAAGCAGGTCAGGTCGTCATCAATGATGTCGTAGTCATGGATGAAATCGGTTTGCTCCGTCACTTCGCTTCGGTCGATAAAACCGATGATATCGACGAATAGCTGGATGACTTTTTCGCTGATTTCGACTCGCATCAAACTCATTTTCCTTATGGTCACGAGAGCCGGAGATTAAAGGTCTGTTGAGAAATCCTCTTGAGCAAAAGGAAAACCGGAACGCTCCGACAGCAACGCAGGACTTAACCTACTGACTGTTCCGACGACACATAAAAACGCCATCAACCGCGCGGTGTTTCAGTGGCCAGCAAGATCGATCCCTTTCATTTGCGGGACGTTTCCGAGAGAATCCCACGGCCTTGTTTCCGTCGGATTCGGTAGCTAGTCTCGCCCTGTCATCGAATGTTCGGTGACCGGACGTGCAAGTCCGATGGCAAGCAAGATCATAAATAAACCTTCAGCCGATATGCCTGTTATGGCGGCTGTGCGTGGGAGGCCTTCGGGCCTGCTGGGTTTGGATCCTTGCCCCGGTCTTGCACACCTACGCACAGTTGCCACCCTAATTCGCGTGCAAGCGAACGGTGTCGACTTCTTCCAGCAAGGAGTTTCACCATGGCCAAAAAAGTCACCCCCGATCCACCCAAATCCAAAACCGACTTCCTCAGCGAAGACGCCCTGCTCCACCGTCGCGCCATCGACTACTACCTCAAGGCATCCGCCCCGGATGCGCCGATCTTTATCCTGAATGACAACCTGAGCTTCGAAGACGCCCTGGCCCATGCGGCGGATTTGTTGCATTGCGCGGTGGAGACGGCCCATGGGTCGGGTGAGGTAATGACGGCGCCGCAGCGGGCGGTGATGCATTTGGTGGAGATGGCGAAGGGAGTGGTGGACCAGGCGTTGGTGTGCGCACAGTCTCGATAAACGACGCATAACCCCTGTGGGAGCGGGCTTGCCCGCGATAGCCATGGGTATCTACACAACTTTGGTACGCTGCTGCTCCTCTGCAAGGGAGCTTGCTGCCTGTCAGCTTATAGCTTCTAACTGACGCACCGCGATCCAAATGTGGGAGGGGGCTTGCTCCCGATGGCGGCCTCAGGGCCGACCAGGACGCTGGATCAGACTGAGTACATATCCGTTTTTTGGGTAACGGCCACTGTTGGTTCCGCTTTTACAGCGGGTCACTTTTGAAAAGAGCCGGAATGCCGGCCCAGCCAAAAGTAACCAAAAGGCTCTTGCCCCACCACTCGGCACCTCGCTTAGGCTCGGTGTGCCCGTAATCCGCCATGGATTTAGGGGGCCGCCGCCACGCGCCATCCATGGCGCGGGGCGGCTAAACCGGCATCCCTGCCGGTTTACCCCCCAAATCCCTGTCGAATTCCGGCCAGCGTGGTTTAACGGGGCGCCTAAGATCAAAAGCAGATCAAGAGCAGATCAAGATCAAGAGCGGCTCGCTTCGCATCGTGGTTACTGATGGTTGCTACGTCAGAGTTGTGTAGATACCCATGCCGCGATAGCGGAGGGTCAGGCAATAAATGGCTGGCTGATACACCGCTATCGCAGGCAAGCCAGCTCCCACATTGGAACTCCAGTGTTCTGGAGGGGGTGGCCGGATCAGAACCCGCGATGCTTTTTCAGGTGCTCATTGATTTTGGCGGCAGGCACTTTCTGCAAGGTGCATAACAGGTCATGGGACAGTTCGCGCAGGCCGTGGGTCTGGCGCAGTTGCTGGGCCAGGTGCGCCGTGAGGTTGGCGGCCATTTCCGCATCCGCCAGCGCCCGGTGAGCCTGGCCGGTGTGGGGCAGTTTGGCGTAGGCGTTGAGGGTGCCGAGCTTGTGGTTGGGCGCAGCCGGCATGAGGCGGCGGGCCAGCAGCAGGGAGCAGGCGAATTTCTGCAGGCGGGTGCGGCGGATCAGGCCGAGCTCATAGTCCCAGAACTTCTGGTCGAAGGCGGCGTTGTGCGCCACCAAGGGCGTGGTGCCGACGAACTCATTGACTTCGTTCATCACCCGTTCAGCCGGTGGCGCACTGCGCAGCATGGCGTTGCTGATGCCGGTGAGCTGTTCGATAAAGGCTGGCACGCGCACACCGGCGTTCATCAGGCTCTGGTAGCGGTCCACGATTTGCCCGCGCTCGAGGATGACCACGCCAATCTCCGTAGCCCGGCAGTGGCTGCTGGGGGTGATGCCGGTGGTTTCAAAGTCGATGACCGCTATACGTTCCAAACCTGTTCCAACTCCGTTCAACAGTCTATTTGAGCAACAACGCGCCTTCGATCGGCACGTAGTGGCTGGCGGCGCGTATCAATGAGTTGGCCGTCAGCCCCGGCACGCCGTAGGCCACGGCCCGCACGCCATGCTTTTGGATGATGCGTTCGAGCAGCATGTCGAAATCGCCGTCACCGGAGGCCAGTACGATTTCGTCGACATGGTCGGCGGCGTCCATGATGTCGAGGGTGATACCCACGTCCCAGTCGCCCTTGGCCGAGCCATCGCTGCGCTGGATATACGGCTTGAGTTTTACCGTAAAGCCCAGGTTGCGCAGGATCTGCTGAAATTGCTGCTGCTTGCTGTCGCCACGGTCGATGGCATACGCGTACGCCTCGACAATCTGCCCGCGAGCGCTGATGTCAGCCCACAGGGCGGCGTAGTTGAAGTGGCAGCCATAGGCTTGGCGCACGGTGTAGTAGAGGTTTTGTACATCGGCGAACACTGCAATTTTCTTCACCGCACTTCCTCATGGACAGCCAGGCGCCAGCGCCCGGAAAGGGCGCCAGTATGCCAGCCAAGGGAGTGTTTCCGGGAAAAAATCAGACCGGAGCGCCGTGGCGCCCCGGGCCAAGAGGTGTCAGACGAAAGAATCGTCGTCGCCAAAGGAAGAGGAATCGTCGGAATAATCGCTGTCAGCGAAGCCGTCGGCATTGTTGCCGCCCCAACTGTCATTGCCGGCAAACTTCTGGTCATCGTTGCCCCAGTCACCCTGGTCACTGGCCGGTGCCGGTTGTTCGATGATTTCTTCCACCACCTGTGGCTGCTGATTATGGTGGAACAGGCTGCTGATGCCTTCGGCGAGCAACACACCACCGGCCACACCGGCAGCGGTCTTCATGGCGCCGCCGAGGAAACCGCTGCCCACGGGTGCGCCAGCCGGTGCTTGCGGCGGCTGATAGTTTTGCTGCGGTGCTGGCTGGTTGAAAGACGGCCGTGCCGGCTCACGCCAGCCCCCACCGGAGTTGTTCGGCGCAGGCTGTGGCTCGCGGGAGCTACCGCCAAAGATGCTCGACAGAAACCCACCACCACTGGCCGGCGCCGCTTGCGCAGACTTGGCCCGCTGCAGTTCATCCTGCAATTGCTGGATCTGTTGCGCCTGTTGCTTGTTTTGTGCATCCAGAGCCTGGAGCGCATGTTCCTGCACCAGCAATGACTGGGTCATGTAGTAGCCGGCGGCGGGTTGGCGAGTCATGTGCTCCTTGATCCGCGCTTCGGCCTGGGCGTCGCGGGGGGCTGAGTCCGTTTCGGCTTGCTGCAACCGTGAAAACAGTCCATCGATCAGGGTTTGCTCTTCGCTGTTCATGGCGACCTCGTTAGATTGCCGATAAAAAATTCCGGTCCCGCCTGTGATCAGGCCGGGTGCCTTCCAGTTATGGGGATGTTACGAGTTGTTTCAATGGTCTTTACTCAAGGTTTACGTTTGCGCCCCTTTGGACCCTGATCGGTTAAAGTGTGGCCCTCTGCTTCCAGGCCTGTGATGACCCTGATGAATCCGTTAGACGTTTTGCGCGACTCCTTGCGTTTTACCCAGCGCAACCTGGGCGCCATCGTGCAGTTGTGCCTGCCGTTGGTGATCCTCGAAGCCCTGCTGCAACAAATACTGGACCACACGCTGGGCCCGGATGCGTTTCCCGGCTACAGCGTGGTCGTGGGTTTATTGGTGTACCCGCTGTACACCGGCGCCTTGATCCTGTTTCTCGACGCCCGCACCCGTGGCGAGTCGCCACGCACCAAGGATGTATGGGCCATGGCGCTGAGCCTGTGGCCGCGCTTCGCCTTGCTGACGGCCATGAGCACGTTGTTGATATTGCTCGGCCTGTCGCTGTATTTCCTGCCGGGCTTGTGGCTGATGGTGGTGTTGGCGTTTGCCGAATACCTGCTGGTGCTGCGCGGCATGCCGGCCCTGGAGGCGATGAAGGAAAGCTTTCGCCTGACCCGCGGGCATTTCTGGCGAATCCTGGTGTGCCTGCTGTGCGTGATGACGCCGTTGTGGCTGCTCAAGGGTGCCAGCGTGGCGGCGTATCCCGAGCCCGCGCCGCTGCTGGGGCTGTTGATGGACAGTGCGCACAGCTTCCTGCAGTTGTTTACCAGCGTGGTGCTGTTCCGTTTATTCATGTTGATCGGTGGCGACGCCGACGCGCGGTGATATGCTCCGTGCCTCTTCTGACACGCATATAAGCCGAGCCGATGACCCGTTTATTGCGCATCACCCTGTTGAGCCTGTTGATCATCGCCGGCCTGCTGGCCGCGCTGATCTACAGCCTGACCTGGCGCCCTGCCGACAAAGAAACCCTGCCCGTCAGCTGCGTGGCACCCCGTGCGCCGACGCTGCTGCCGGGGCAGGCGCTCAAGGTCATGACGTGGAATGTGCAATACCTGGCCGGCAAGAACTACGTGTTCTGGTACGACACCCCGGACGGCAGCGGCCCGGACGATCGCCCGACCGTCGAAGACATGGCCTTCAGCCTCGACGAAGTGGCCCGGGTGATCCGCGACGAACAACCCGACATCCTGCTGTTGCAGGAGCTCGACGAAGGCGCCAAACCGTCCCACTATCAGGACCAGCTTGCGCTGTTGCAGGAGCGTCTGGTCGACCTCTACCCGTGCAGCGCCCAGGCCTTCGACTGGAAGGCCGACTTTGTGCCCAGCCTGCATATCTTCGGCAGCGTCGGGCGCAAGCTGGCGACACTCAGCCGCTACCAGATCGAGCACGCCGAACGCCTGCAACTGCCGACCGCCGATGCCAACGTCATCAGCCGCCAGTTCCAACCCAAGCCAGCTCTGCTGCTGACATATCTGCCATTGAGCGACGGAGGCCAACTGGCGGTGCTCAACACCCGCCTGGACGGCGGTGCACCTGGGCGCAGCGCGGTGCAGGAGCAAGTGGCAAGCACGGTAAAACTGCTGGATAAACTCGAAGGTCGCGGCACACCCTGGTTGATTGGCGGGGATTTCAACCTGCTGCCACTGGGCCAGTTCCTGCGCCTGGACGCGAGCAAGCGCGGCCAGTACTCGCCGGACAGTGAGTTGCATCTGCTGTGGGACAAATACCCGATGATCCCCAGCAACAGCCAATCCAGTGGCATCGACCGTGAGAAATGGCTGACGCACTTCCCCAACGACCCAAGCCTTGATGGCCCGGACCGCACCCTGGATTACCTGTTCTACAGCTCGCGGATCAAACGCGTGGAAGCGAAGGTGCGGCAGGAAGATACATTGCGGATTTCCAATCACCTGCCAGTGATCGCCCGCTTCCTGCTGCCTGCCGCACAATAACCCCTAGGGTTTCAACGCCTGGGCCCGCAGCGGCTTAAGCCACTCAAGGCTTTCAACCGTGGTGCCGGATGGGCGGTATTCACAGCCGATCCATCCTCGGTAGCCACGCTGCTCCAGCGCCGCGAACAAGGCGGCAAAGTCCATGGTCCCGGTGCCCGGCTCATGACGCCCCGGGTTGTCGGCGATTTGTACATGGACGGTCCTGTCGTAAAACTGCGCCAGCACCCCGGCTGCGTCGCCGGTCAAAAGCTGGGCATGGTAAAGATCCAGAATCAGCCCGACACTCGTAAAGGTTTCCAGCACCTGTTGCGCCTTGCTGAAGTCAGACATGTAATAGCCGGGCATCGCCTGCGGGCAGATCACTTCAATAAGCGCGCGCAAACCCTGATCTTCGAGGTACTTGACCGCGTATTCCAGGTTACTTGCGTAGGCAGGCGCGCTCTCATCCTGGGGCGTGGTCACGCCAGACATGATGTGCACATCCGAGCAGTTCAGCGCCTTCGCATAGCGGGCCGCCTCGCGCAGCCCATCGCGAAATTCCTGCTCCTTGCCCTGCAAGGCAGCGATGCCTTTGGTAACACCTGCCGGAGCTGCGAACTGAATCAACGGCAGGTTGTATTGAGCCAGGTGATCGGCGAGCAGGCTGGCGTCAAATTCATAGGGCGATGGGAACTCCACCGCCCTGAAGCCGGCAGCGGCGGCGGCTTCGATGCGTTGCAGAAAAGGCAATTCGTTGAACTGGAAACCGAGGTGAGCATTGAATTTGAGCATGGGTAACTATCCATCCTGGGAATAAACAAATCATCAGCCTGGAGCCTCATTCGCGGCTCCAGCGCCACGCTATTGAAAGTGGTCAGTGCAAATACTCATGCTCTTCGTATGGTATTTTCCCACTCCAGTGCGGTGGGGGCATCTGCCCCGACGGGAACGGACTGAAGCTAACCATTCGGAATAAAACCTGTGATCAAGAAAGACCTCGCCCTGCAGTTGGCCCCACGCGTCATCGACATGGTTCGCGCCCGTTCGATGAAAGCCGGTGAGCCCTTGCGCGAGCAGACATTTGCGCAAGCGCTCGGGGTGTCGCGCTCGCCGATCCGGCGGGTTTTTGCCTTGCTCGCCGAGTGGGACCTTGCCATTCAAGAGCCCAATCGTGGCTATTTCCTCAAACAAGGTGCCGGGCAGATTCAGGAAGCCGCAGTCCCTTGCGCCAGCGATCCATTCGAGGACTTTTACCTGCGTGTGGTCGACGACATTCTGAGCGGAGAAATACCGGCGCACTTTTTCGAAGCGCAGTTGTTGCGACGCTATGAGGTGCCCCGGGGGCAGTTGCTCAAGGTGCTGAACCGGTTGGCCGGCGAAGCCATGGTGGAGCGTAAGCCAGGCCAAGGGTGGGGCCTCAAGGACTTCGTGCATAACACGCAGGCGCATATTCATAGCTACCGTTTCCGGATGGCCATCGAACCGGCGGCGCTGCTTGAGCCCGGTTATCAGGTCAATCACGCCGCGTTTGCCCAGGCCAGGCAACAGCAACAGGCCTTGATCGACGGCGAGATCCAGACCTTGTCCCGCGCGCAACTGTTCCAGCTGGGGGCCCAGTTTCACGAAATGATCGTGCAGTGCTCCGGCAATGTTTTTTTCATCGACGCCATACGCCACCAGAATCAGCTCAGGCGCTTTATGGGCTACAAGGCCAACATTGATCGCACGCGTCTTAAGGCGCAATGCCAGGAACACATCCATTTGCTCGACCTCATCGAGTCTGATCGGCGTGAAGAAGCCGCACAGTTTCTCTGGCGCCACCTGGATCAAGTCGGCCGACTCAAGACTGATCAACGCGCAGTGCCAGAAGAAAGCCAAATCTAGAGCACGTCACTGACTCCCCGTCAGTGCCGCAGCTTCGCCATCACCGCGCCCAATAACGGGCCAAGCAGCCTAGCACAATTGTTTCTAATCAAAACAGAATACAAAAAAATCACCAAACAGTTAATTTTTTCACTACATATTGTATTTCGTTACAACAATAGGCAATCATGCGCGCCGCTCGGACTCGGATCCGTATCGAATCGCACAGGGATGGTGGCCATGAACGAAAGGACGTTGGGTAGTGCAGCGGGAGTCTCAAACCTCTTGTTCGGGGTGTACAACACAGTGGTTGCCCTGCTTGGCGTGATGCTGGCCTATAAAGGCGGCGTGCTGATGGCCGCGGGCGGGTCACCCTATTACGCGATGATGGGCACCGCGCTGTTGTTATCGGCCATCCTCTTGGGCCTGAAAAAGTCCCTGGGCCTCTACCTTTATGGCGCAGCCTCCGTGGCCACCTATGCCTGGGCGGTGTGGGAGTCTGGTTACGATGGCTGGGCCTATATTCCACGCCTGGCCTGGCTGGCGGTTCTCAGCGTGCCGTTCCTGGCGTTCTGGCCCGTAGTACGGCGTGATTTTGCCAAGGTCAGAAAAAGTCATTACTTCACCATTATGGGTGTGCTGCCGCTGGTGATGGGGGCTACCATCCTGGTGCCGCTGTTCTTCCCGAAAAGCGTTCACCTTGCCGACTCGACGCTGGCCACCACACGCCCCGCCGCCGCCTTCAGCCGCAGTACCGTCGCCTCTCCAGACGGCAATATTGCCGCCTCACACACCGAGACCAACTGGACCGCCTATGCAGGCTCCAATCTGGGCAACCACTATTCAGCCGCGTCGCAAATCACGCCTTCGAATGTGTCGGGCCTGGTCAAAGCCTGGGAATACCACCACGGCGACGTGAAGCAACCCGGTGAGAAAACCAAGTACTTGAACGAAGCCACGCCGATCAAGGTGGGTAACTCGCTCTACACCTGCACCCCCAAGCAAATCATCATTTCCCTGGATGCCACCACTGGAAAGGAGAACTGGCGATTCGACTCCAAAGTCGACCCGGACTACTTCGCCAATGGCGGCGCCTATTGCCGTGGTGTCTCTTATTTCGAAGTCCCCAATGCCAGTGGCTTGTGCGCCTCGCGCATCATTTGGGGCACCAATGATATTCGCCTCGGCGCGGTAGACGCCCTGACCGGCCAGGCGTGCCCCGACTTCGGCAACGCAGGCTTTGCGGATTTGAAAGACGGGCTGGGCACTTTCAGAAAAGGCTCGACGGGTATCACGTCTGCCCCTCTGGTCATTCGCGGGGTGGTGATCACCGGTGGCCGAGTACTCGACTCGGATGTGCGCCCTGCCCCCTCGGGCGTGGTGCGCGCCTACGATGCAGTAACTGGCAAACAGAAGTGGGCCTGGGATTTGGGCCGGCCAGACACCAACGCCCCCGCGGGTAACAACGAGACCTACACCCTCAGCACCCCCAACTCGTGGGCACCGCTGTCGGCCGACGATGAACTGGGCCTGGTGTATGTCACCACCGGCAACGCAGCGGGCGACTTCTATGGCGGCACCCGCACAGCACAAGAAGACACGTTCAGCTCGTCCCTGGTCGCACTGGACGCCACCACCGGTAAAGTCCGCTGGCACTTCCAGACAGTCCACCATGATCTATGGGACTACGACCTGAGCCCGCAACCCAGCCTGATTGATTTTCCGACGGCTGCCGGGCCACGTCCGGCCGTGATCCAGGCGACCAAATCCGGCCAGTTGTTCGTGCTTGACCGCGCCACCGGCGAACCACTGGTGGATGTCGTGCAAGCTCCTGTCCCACAGGGCACCGCCCCGGGAGACTACACCGCAGCCACCCAGCCACTGTCCCCGGATATGCCGAGCACCATGGGGCGTCCATCGAAAACACCGGAAGTGCTGACCGAAGCCAATGCCTGGGGCCTGACGCCTTTCGATCAGATGCAATGTCGCCTCGAATTTCGCCAGGCACGCTACGAAGGGATCTTCACCCCGCCGGTCGTGGGCCAGCAAAGCCTGATCTTCCCCGGCCATCATGGCGGCTTGAACTGGGGCGGTGTGATGGTCGACCTCAAGCGAGGGCTGCTGATCATCAACAACCAGCGCCTTCCTTATATGCAGGGGCTGGTACCGCGCGAACAGCTCGACGCCATCAATGCCAAGTCGTTCCAGGAGTCGCCGGGCAATGCCCAAGGCTTCCGCGTCCAGGCCGGCCTGCCTTACGGCGCGATTAAAGATCCGTGGATGTCATCCCTGGACCAGCCTTGCATTGCGCCACCCTGGGGCTTTATCTCCGGTATCGACCTGCGCACTCGCGATGTCGTGTGGAGCCGCCCGTTCGGCACAGGCTATGACAGTGGACCTTGGGGGATCGCCTCCAAGATGCGCTTCGAAATCGGTACGCCGAGTGATGCAACCGGCGTGACAACCGCTGGCGGCGTGACGTTCATCGGTGCCGCTATTGACCGGTTCATGCGGGCTTACAACAGCGAAAGCGGTGAGCTGCTCTGGGAAGAACGCCTCCCGGCAGGCAATCAGGCTTCGCCCTTGACCTACATGAGCCAGGGTCGACAGTACGTGGTGGCGGTGGTTGGCGGTCATGACCGAATCCCAACCAAGTTAGGTGACAGCATCATCGCCTGGGCCCTGCCTGAGCAGTAAATCGAGTGCTGTAAGAGAGGCTCGCCATGAGCGTATCGGTGGGTAAAACATATACATGTTCTACCCCCCTCAGTCATGGCGTAGTTTCTGGCACGTATCGCATCACTTCAGAGTGATGACAGGCTAATGACTTATCGCAGGAAGTTTATAAGTAGCGGCGATCACTGCTGCCCTTTATTCACGTAGCAATACCCACTTCTACGCCAGATTCAAAGCGCCTGACTCTCTCAGCGCGCTCGCAGGCGATTGCGCCCGGTTTACTCACTCGATGAGAAGCCTGCGCATCGATATATACGCTTTACGCTTTATAAAATTGGATAGGAATTAACAATGCTCGAACTTTCTGATGGTTTGTATCTATTGGTGGGCGTCAGTTTTATTACGTCATTCATGACGGCTGCCATTGGCGTGGGCGGCGGAATTGGACTGCTTGCGGTTATGCCTCAATTCATCCCCATTTCTGCGGTTGTACCGGTTCACGGCTTGATTCAAATGGTCAGCAACGCCAGTCGATTCGCGTTTGATTTCAAAAGTGCAAAAGTGGAAATCCTGCCTAAATACGTTATCGGCTGCCTGGTCGGCGCGTTCATCGGTTACTTCTTCATCGGCAAATTTCCCGAGCAGTATTTATCACTGATTCTCGGCTTCTTCATCCTGGCCATCACCTGGACCAAGATCGTCGCACGCCTGGGTTTTATATTTAAAAACTTTGCCCTGGTGGGCTTTTTTCAAACCTTTCTTTCACTGTTCGTGGCCGTAACCGGTTTGATATCGCAGCCCATCCTGATGAAGATGAATATTAATAAAAACGAAGTAATTGTCACCCACGCCATGCAAATGAGCGTACTGCACGGGCTCAAGGTCGCCGCCTTTGTTATTGCAGGTTTCGCGTTCATGGATTACGCCAACCTGATCATCATCATGATTACCGCCTCTACATTGGGTTCGTACCTGGGCGGCTTTCTCAGAGACCGTATATCGCAGCGTGTCGGCGCAATGCTGTTAAAGGCAGGGGTGACGTTTTTTGGTTTGAAGATGATCTTCGATCATTTTTTCAACGGCCTGTAAAAAGTTCTTCCAATAAAACAAGGAGCGTGAAATGAGCATACGTAAGTTTGATTTTTTTGAAACCAAAGAAATCTCAACGTTTCTGAAAGAGCATGGATATTGCGTTATCAAGCCCCAAGACCACTCTCTGGAAGCCTTTAGAGAGACCGCCGGCAAGTTCGGGCTGATTCAGTTTCATACCAAGTCCGATGAACATGGCGTGGTGGGCGGTGGCGAACCGATCAACAAGGACTGGCAACGTTTCAAGGATGATTATCATGGCGAACTGTCGAGCGATTTTTTCCCGCATACCGATGGGTCGTTCTTGAATGGCATCGCCTACGTAGAGGGCACTGCGAAAAAAATCACGCCACCCAAATTCGTCATTCTCCAGTGCGTTTCAAAACCTGAATTTGGCGGCGACAACTTCCTGGTGGATGGGCAGAAAATCTACAATGACCTGCTTGCCAATAACGCCGAGACATTAAAAATATTGATGACCAGCGGCAGTGTCACTTACTGCCGCGACGACTTGTTGTCCATCGATTGCGCCGTCTTTGAAAAAATCGATGACGAAACGTTAAGAATTCGCTACCGGTATGACAGCACTGCGTTTATCCCCGAATGGGCCAACGCGGCGTTTAAATACATCCAGACCCACTACTCCACCAACGAGCGTTACATTACCCCCATCAGCCTTGAGCCAGGGGACATTCTGGTGATGGATAACCTGCGGGTCCTGCATGCCCGGCATAAATTCATCGATGGCAACCAGCAGAGAAAAGTAAGAAGGCTGTGGATCGCTGATGACGCGAGCACCACATTCAAGAACATCCTGGATCAGTCGCCGGTGCGCAGGGCCATGCTGCCCTTTCAGAACTACAATATTGCCCAGTCTGAAACCGCCGGGCATTCGTTTATCGAGTACACCTGCGGCATCCACGCCCAAGCGAGCAAATCGCTGCCAGACGCGCATAAGCAATTTGACAGTGCACTTGAAGCGCTTTAAGCCCTTCAAGACAACCTCCTTGCTGTGATTCAACGCTTTCAGGTAACCCCCCAGTCATCAAAACGACTGGGGAGTTACTTACACTCAAGGCTTTCTGGGTTTGATCCGGGCCGTCGCTTCGGCCACCAACGGGTCATCCGGCCAGTAATGCTTCGTACCACCTAGCACCTTCGACATTGACAGCGTTGTAGCCCCTGACTTACCGGGCTTATGAGGTTTGCGTGAGAAACACCGTTGACTGTCAATCACGCTATGACGGATTGACATTTGGAAAGGGGATTTTATAGAGGGTTGACACACCACGGCGCATAGCGAAGGGAGCTCAGACGGGAAAACATTGACATTCAAAAGCCAACCACGCCCCTCTGGCCCCAATACACCATGACGGCACAAGGCCCCTGACCGCGAAGACCGCTCACATTCCTGGGGGAATATAACCGGGGACATACCTGACATTGGTGCACTTGCCATGAAGAATTCGTCCATCTTCGATCAGGAACTGCGCAATCTTCTTTTGTTGATTGATCTTCGCCTGCAATTTGCAATCGGAACTGTGCCCGACTTGTTGATAGTGTTCGGTGTACACCATGCCATTACCGGTATGGGTCATTGATGTCCCGGCCGCTTCGGTGGTGGTCCAGCTCGCGGACTTGTACCAGGTCAGCACCGCCAAGGGTTCGCCGTTCGAACCGAGTTCCTTTTTCATCGAATCGGGTTTGCCGAACAAGTCCAGCGCTTCCTGCATATCACGCCCTTCCCAGCGGCTTTGCGCAATAGTGGAACAGCCAGTCAAGAGCAAGACGGCCAACAGAGTGGTTAACAATAAGCGTATGTAAGTCATTGGCTGTCCAGGCTTATTTATTCAGTTCGAGCAGGCTGTCGATGTTGTCCATCATCTGGCTCTTTTCCTGAATCGGTGCGAGTTTGAAGAACATCTGCTGCAGCATCTCGATCATCTGCAGGTATTCCATCTTGCCCACGGCGGCCATGTCGTTTTTAGCTCGACTGCCCGGCGCACAGGCAAACTTCAGCGCTTGCTGTACCCAGAACTCTTTCGGGGTTTGCCATTGATTGGCAACTTTCAGATGGCGCAGGGTGTAAGCCAGACGCTCGACGGATTGGCCATTGATAAAGCGCACTTTGCCCGTAGAGCACTGGGCTTCGAGGTTGTACACGTCGATCATTGGCTTGCCGGGCTCTTCATAAACCAGGGTCACCGCGACCATGGTCGCGCCTTTAGTTTTTTCAGAAGGCACTACCGACGTGGCATCGGCGACGTACATGATGTTTTTTTGGGCCACGCCGTTGCCGTAGATAATCCACCAGTCACCAATCGGATTGGGCTCTTCGGCATTTGCCGAATTGGAGGCAAACAGCAGCGCAGCCGACAAGAAGATCAACTTCTTGAACTCGAAGAGAAATGACATGGGCAGTTCCGTTCCTTGGGTACACGTTGCCAGGCAGCAACTTGTTATTGTTCGGGCCGCCACTTTAGGAGGCGGCTCGGACAGGCACAATTAGGGCGGATGGGCTAATGGCGCGCTGCCATTACTGCTCAGGTGCCTCGAGGTTTTGCCCGTGCTGTGGCTTCGGCCACCAACGGATCATCCGGCCAGTAATGCTTCGGATACCGCCCCTTCAAATCCTTCTTCACCTCGGCGTAGGTACTGCGCCAGAAGTTCGCCAGATCCTGCGTGACCTGCACCGGCCGCCGCGCCGGGGACAGCAGGTGCAACTTCACGGCCAGGCGCCCGCCGGCGATACACGGGGTGTCTGCCAGCCCGAACAATTCCTGCAAGCGCACCGCCAGAATCGGCGGCTGCTCGCTGTAGTCCAGGCGTACCGATGACCCCGACGGCACTTTCACATGCTGCGGCGCCAGCTCTTCCAGGCGTTGGGGCAATGGCCAGGGCAACAGGTTGTGCAGGTAGCTGGAAATATCCAGGTTGGCGAAATGGCTGAGGCGCGAGACCTTGCCCAGGTAAGGCATCAACCAGTGTTCGAGGCTGGCCAGTAGCGCCTTGTCGCTGATGTCGGGCCACTCGCTGGTGTTGCCCGCATCGAGTTGGCGCAGCAGCATCACACGGGCTTGCCACTGACGCAGTTCCGGAGTCCAGGGCAGCAGTTCCAGGCCTTTGCGGCGTACCAGGTTGACCAGCGCCTGGCTGCGGGCGGATTCGTCGAGGCCGGTCAACGGTTCGCGGCTGAGTACCAGTTCACCGACTTTGCGTTGGCGCTCGGCACGCAAGACGCCTTCGCGTTCGTCCCAGTCGAGTTGGTCGACATTGCACACTTGCTCGGCCAGCACCGTGTCGAACAACGCCGGGTCAAAATCTGCCGCCAGGTAGATGCGTTCTTCACGCTGGCCCTGGCGGCTGCCCAGGTCGGCGATCACCAGCCAGGGTTGTTTCATCAGGCTGTCGGCTTCGGCGAACAGCGCCGCGCGGCCATTGGCCAGGCGATATTCAGCGCCACCGGGGCGACGTTGCTGGGCGACGCGATCCGGGTAGGCCAGTGCCAGCAAGGCGCCTAGCCAGCGCGGGTGGTCGGGATTGTCCACCGGCTGGGTCGCCTTGCCGCGCAGGTAGCCACGGTATTGCCGTGCCAACTGCTTGGCGCGCTGCACGCCACCCTGAGTGCCGCGTGCGCGTTCTTCACCGGCCATCAACGCCAGGCGGCTGTGCAAGTCGGCACCGCCGCCGCGCAGGATATCGCGCTCGCCCAACAGGGCTGCCACGTCACAGGCCATGGCAGCCAGCCCCAGGTCCTGGCCACGCAATAACAGATGGGCAATACGCGGGTGGGCCGGCAGCTCGGCCATCTTCTGGCCATGGGCGGTGAGGGTTGCTTCGTTCAATGCACCCAGGCGTTGCAACAGCTCCTGAGCCTGGGCATAGGCGGCAGTCGGTGGGATGTCCAGCCAAACCAACTGGCTGGGTGTCACGCCCCAGCGCGCCAGTTGCAAGGCCAGCCCGGCCAGGTCGGCGGCGAGAATTTCCGCACTGCCATAGGCGGCCAAACCGTCATGCTGGTCTTCGGACCACAACCGATAACACACCCCCGGTTCCAACCGCCCTGCCCGACCGGCGCGCTGGGTGGCGCTGGCACGGGAGATGCGCTGGGTGTCGAGGCGCGTCATGCCGCTGCCCGGGTCAAAACGTGGCACCCGCGCCAGCCCGGCGTCGATCACCACGCGCACGCCGTTGATGGTCAGGCTGGTCTCGGCGATGTTGGTGGCCAGCACTACTTTGCGCTTGCCGGCCGGCGCCGGGTCGATGGCGGCGCGCTGGGCGTTGAGGTCCAGCTCACCGTGCAGGGGGCATAACAGCACATCCGGGCGATCACCCAGGGCCTCGGCCAGTTGCTGGTTGACCCGGCGAATCTCCGCTTGCCCCGGCAAAAATACGAGCACGCTGCCGGTCTCGTCATGCAGGGCTTCGAGGACGGTTTGCACCACGCGCGGCTCGATAAACTCACCGGCCTGGTACGGCCGGCCCCAGCGCATCTGCACCGGGAACATGCGCCCTTCACTGCGCAGAATCGGCGCGTCATCCAGCAAGCCCGCCAGGCGCTCGCCTTCGAGGGTGGCGGACATCAGCAGGATTTTCAGCGGCTGGTCGTCGCGAAACAGCTCGCGCCCGTTAAGGCTCAGGGCCAGCGCGAGGTCGGCGTCGAGGCTGCGCTCGTGGAATTCGTCGAAGATCAACAGGCCCACGCCATCCAATGCCGGGTCGTCCTGCAGGCGGCGAGTGAGGATGCCTTCGGTCACCACCTCGATACGCGTGTTGGGGCCGACTTTGCTGTCCAGACGAATGCGGTAGCCCACGGTCTCTCCGACCTTTTCGCCCAGTTCGCTGGCCAGTCTTTCGGCGGCGGCCCGTGCGGCCAGGCGCCGGGGTTCGAGCATCAGGATGGTTTGCCCGGCGAGCCACGGCTCATGCAACAAGGCCAACGGCACGCGGGTGGTTTTACCGGCACCGGGCGGCGCTTCCAGCACGGCTTCATGGCGATGCGCCAAGGCGTCACGCAGGGCGGGTAAAACATCATCGATCGGCAACGAATTCATAAGGGTTCTCTGGCAATCCGCGCAGTTAAGAGGCGTAACCGATCCGGCGACTGCCTAATGTAGGGGTCGTCCATACCAACACATGACCATCGAGTTGACGTCCTGCTTTTCGTCGGAGCTCTCTTCAGGTTTTTGATAGAGACACACAAAAACCACGATGGCCCCGACGCCAAGGGTCCCAAGACTTAAAACAATATCCAAATCGACATTTGAATGAAACGAGTCAAAGAACACTCGCGGCGCAGCCCAGTGGATGAAAAATATAAAGAGCGGAAAAATAAAAGCCCCTTTCCACAGCACAATGTCGACGGGAAATTCAAGCAACCTGCAGGCAGCAAGAAACCCCAACAGGTAAGCGTAATAAGTAACCATCAAGCTGATCATGAATTTCGTCAGGGCCAAGGCCATGATCACCAGCCAATGCTCCTTTGCTGCATATGAAACGGGTGCAATAAGACGGGTGATACCGATGATCAGACAGGTTATGACCATTAGTACTGCGATAGAAATAGGTGCCAGTCCTTCACCGTAAGCTTTGTTCAAGAGCTCGCCAACTTCGGGTTTCAGACAAGTGCCCCAGTAAATCAACGCCATGGAAAACAACAAATACACCAGGAACAAACTGGAGTATTCGACGAAAAAAGCTTTCAGATCTTCACAAAAAGTCCGGTTATAAAGTGTGTTTGCCTGCTGCTCTTCAGTCATCATCCTTCCTTGATTTTTGTAAACTGCACAGTGTTTCGTCTGCAAACAGAAAAGCTTGAACACCATTGGCGTCCAGACAGGACGGCGAGTATAACGGCGAACTGCCGGATGCCGATGCTGGTCTCAAAAATACCCACTCTTTGGACTGGGAATGCAGTCAAAGGTGGGAGCTGGCTTGCCTGCGATAGCGGTGTGACAGTCACCGCTGTATTCCCCGAACCGACGCTATCGCAGGCGAGCCAGCTCCCACATTGGTTCATAAGCGTTTGGCAGATCTGGCTTATAGTCACCCTTAAATCGTGTTCAGGAGACTTTTTCATGCGTATCGCTTCCCGCGTCATCGGCAGTGTCCTCGCCGTCACCCTGCTGAGCCAACTCACCGCCTGCGGCTCGATTTTCTACCCCGACCGCCGTGGCCAGATCGACGGCAAGATCGACCCAGCCATTGCCGTGCTCGACGCCGTCGGCCTGCTGTTCTACGTGATCCCGGGCCTGATCGCGTTTGGCGTCGACTTCGCCACGGGCGCGATCTACTACGAACCCGGCAAGACCGCCCAGGTCGCGCCCGAGAAATTGCACGAAGCCATCGGCGCCGACGGCAAGGTCGACAATGCCAAGCTGCAAAGCATCATTGAGAAGGAAACCGGCCGCAGCTTGCCGCTGGACGATCCGCGCCTGATCCAGTTCAAGGGCAGTGTGCAACAACTCGCGTCCCTGGGCCTGCAGCCCGCCGCGTAAGGACAGCCCATGACCAGCAGCCCCGAACACGCCAGGCTTTTGCGCCTGGCCACCCGCGCCTCGGTGGGCGTGGCCTGTGTGCTGATTATCACCAAGGCCATCGCCTGGTGGCTCAGCGGCTCGGTGAGTATGCTCGCCGGGCTGACCGACTCGCTGCTCGACGGCGTGACCTCGCTGTTGAATCTGCTGGCCGTGCATTACGCTTTGCGCCCGGCCGATGACGATCACCGTTATGGGCATGGCAAGGCGGAGTCGCTGGCGGGCATGGCGCAAGCCTTGTTTATCGCCGGCAGTGCGGTGCTGATTGCACTCCAGGCCTTTGAACGGCTCAAGCATCCGGAGCCGGTCGGCGCACCGTGGCTGAGCATTGGCGTGATTATCCTGTCGCTGGCGCTGACCGTGGCCCTGCTGATGCTGCAACACCGCGTGGTGCGCGAGACCGGCTCCAACGCGGTGCGCGCCGACTCGCTGCACTACCGCTCGGACTTGCTGCTCAATGGCAGCATCCTGATTGCGCTGGTGTTGGCCGGTTTTGGCTTTCATCAGGTCGACGCCTGGTTTGGCCTGGGTATCGCCGCCTACATTCTGTGGAGCGCGATCCAGATCGCCCGGGAAAGCTTTGCGGTGTTGATGGACGAAGAGTTACCGCCAGATGTCAGCCAGCACATGCTGGAACTGGCTCGTGGCGTACCCGGCGTGCTGGGTGCCCACGACTTGCGTACGCGGGTTTCCGGCAACCACTGGTTTGTGCAGCTGCACCTGGAGTTGCCGGGGGAATTGACGCTGTCGGTAGCTCACGGCATCAGCGACCAGGCCGCCGACGCCATTCACCGGGAATACCCGAAAGCCGAAGTATTGGTGCACGCCGACCCGCTGGAAGTGGTCACCGGCAACAAAACCTAGTACTGCACCTGATACCCACGACTGCCCAGGCAGTTGCCCTGGGCCTGGCGGTAGGTTTGCACCACCGCCGGGTCCGGGGCGTAGGTGACGGTGCGCGGGTCGAAGCCGCTTTGCTGCGCCGCCCAGCGATAACAGTCGTAGCCGTCCTGCTGCACCTGCGCCGGCGATTGGCCGTTGGCAGGGTAGGCCACTACGTCATAGCCGTTGCCTTGCGGCGCCGGCTGGGGCGATGGCACTTGCGCAGGAGGCTGCACCACCACGTATTGCTGGGTGCTTTGCTCATAGGCGTAGTACGCGCCAGCGGCGAGGAACAACAGCGAGCCCCCTACCCATACTTCACGCGCATAGTCCGGCAGGTAATGCACGCGGATGCCATAGGGTGGCGTCACCACCACGTAGCGTGGGCCTTGGGGGCGATACCAGTAGCCGCCGGAGAAAAAATAGTCCTGGCCACGGTAAGGCACGCGGTAATTGCGGTCGGGAAAACGGTCGATGACATAACCAGGGCGATATTGCGGGCCCGGGCCCCAGCCGTTGCCATGCCCGTCGGGGCGGCCTGGCCAGCGGTTATCACCGGGGCGATCGTTACCCGGACGCGAACCGGGGCCGCCAGCCTCCCAATGTCGATTGTCATCGGGGCGCCTGGGGATATCACGGTAATAACCCTGGCGCGGTTCCTGGGTCTGGCGCACCGTATCGGGCCGGCCCTGGATCGGCAGGTTATTGGAAGGTTGCGGTGCAGGTCGCCCTGGCTCATGACCTTGCGGGCGACCTTGCCATTGGCCACCCTCGTGCTGGCCGCCGCGATCATCCTGCGGGTTTTGTGGACGTGGCTGATTGTGCTCAGGCCGTTGACCCGGGCCCGGTGAGTTATCGCGCTCGTCGGCCATTACCTGCGTGCCGACGCTTGCCACCAGCAAACCAACACCTGCCATACGCCAGATGCGCTTCATGCTTTTCCTCACTGCGGATTAGGGCCTACACATGAGACTGGAAAAGCCTCACCCGGTTCTCACGCAGGTTATCAGTCGTGGGCACTATTTTCTCAAGGCAAAAGAAAAGGGGTGACCCGTCGGCCACCCCTTGAGAATTTCGTCCGTGCTCAACGCTTTTGACGTTGGCTCACCTCACGCCGTCTTGTGGACAGTGTGCAGCCTGGAGGCCGGCTCAACCCTGCTGGGGCGGCGGCCGCAGCGGGCCTGATTGGGCGCGCTGCTGTGGACTGTTGTCCAGGCGGTGATTCTGTTGGTAATCATAGGCGTGCCGGGCGGACAGATGATTGCGAAGATTGCGTCAATAAACAGTGCTTGCGCAATTTTTAACCCTTCATGGATAATTCACCGCAATAGTTACGACAAAGGCTAACCCAATGAGCAAGCTTGACCGATACGACCTGAGTATTTTGGCGGAATTGCAGCGCGACGCGAGGATCTCCAACCAGGAGCTGGCCGAACGCATCGGCCTGTCGCCTTCGCCCTGCTCGCGCCGGGTCAAGCAATTGGAAGACGACGGCTATATCGCCCGCCAGGTCGCCCTGCTGGATCGCAAGATGCTTGGCCTGAGCCTTACGGCCTACGTATTGATCGGCATGGACCGGCACACGCCGGAGCGTTTCGAGAATTTTGAAGCCGCCATCCGCACCCTGCCGCAAGTGCTGGAGTGCAGTTTGGTGACCGGGATGGATGCGGACTATCAGCTAAAGGTCGTGGTACCGGATATGGATCACTATCAGAAACTGCTGCTGGGCCATCTGACCCGCATCGAAGGCGTGACCAGCGTGCGTTCCAGCTTTGTGCTCAACCAGGTACTCAACAGCACCGAACTGCCCCTGACTCACCTGCGCACCTGAGAACACAGAGATTCAAATGTGGGAGGGGGCTTGCTCCCGATGACTGAGTGTCAGTCAGTTATTTATCAACTGACCCACCGCTATCGGGAGCAAGCCCCCTCCCACATTTGGATTGTGCTTCGACTCAGGTCAATGTTGCGTCTGTAACGCTGCCGTATACTGCTCGCTTGTCTTGCTGGAAGAGTCCCATGAACAACATCGACCCCGCCCTGTTTGAAGAATGGATGATGACCGGCCTGGTCACTATCCTCATCATTTTCATGGGCTTCATCGTCTGGGACCTGGCGAAGAAATCCAAGGCCGGGCGCTTTGGCTCATTCATTCTGTTTTTCGTGCTGGGCCTGGGCGTGGCCGCGTTCATCATCAAGAGCGTGGTGATCGGCTTGATCGAGTCCGGCGCTTTATAGGCGCGCCGGTACTGCTTTCCATTGGCCTTGATCCAGGCCGTCGATAGACCAGTCACCAATGCGCACACGCACCAGGCGCAGCGTCGGCAGGCCCACCGCGGCGGTCATGCGCCGTACCTGACGGTTGCGCCCTTCTCGAATCACCAATTCCAGCCAATGGGTGGGCACGCTTTTACGAAAACGTACCGGCGGGTTGCGCGGCCATAATGCCGGCTCATCCAACTGACGGGCCTCGGCAGGCAAGGTCATGCCGTCGTTCAGTTCGACACCATCGCGCAGGCGTTGCAGCTGTTCTTCGGTCGGCTCGCCTTCCACCTGCACCCAGTAGGTTTTCGCCAGCTTGTGCTTGGGGTCGGCGATGCGCGCCTGAAGCTGGCCATCGTTGGTCAACAGCAGCAAGCCTTCGCTGTCACGGTCCAGGCGCCCGGCCGGGTAAATACCGGGAATGTCGATAAAATCCTTGAGGGTCGCGCGACCGCCTTCGTCGCTGAACTGGGTCAGCACATCGAACGGCTTATTGAACAGGATCAGCTTCGGCTCGGCCGGTGGCGCCTTGGCGACACGCCGAACAGGCTGCGAAGGTTTCACGCCTGGGCGGCGCGAATCGGGACGGGTAGGACGGGACATGGCAAAGGAACATCTAACGGTCAGGACCGACAATGCTAGTGGCCTGACCGCCAAATGACCATCCCAACCGCTTAGCGGAACGGCGGCTCGTCGAAGCTGCGCAGTTTGCGCGAGTGCAACGAGTTGAGTTCGGTGCGCAACAGGTCGACCGCCTCTATGCCGATCTTCAAGTGCTGGCTGACCGCACGCTCGTAGAACGCGTTGGCCGAACCCGGCAGCTTGATCTCGCTGTGCAAGGGTTTGTCGGATACGCATAACAAGGTGCCGTAAGGCACGCGCAAACGGTAACCCTGGGCGGCGATGGTGCCGCTTTCCATGTCCACGGCCACGGCGCGGGACAGGTTGATCAGCGGCCGTTCCTGAGCCCAGCGCAATTCCCAGTTACGGTCGTCATAGGTCAGCACGGTACCGGTGCGCAGGCGTTTTTTCAGCTCTTCGCCTTTTTCGCCAGTGACGTGGGCCGCCGCTTGCTGGAGCGCCAACTGCACCTCGGCCAGGGCCGGGATCGGGATGTTCGGCGGTACCACGCGGTCAAGAATCCCGTCACGGCGCATATAGGCGTGGGCCAGTACGTAGTCGCCGATGGTCTGGGATTGGCGCAAGCCGCCGCAGTGGCCGATCATCAGCCAGCAGTGCGGGCGCAACACGGCCAGGTGGTCGGTGATGTTCTTGGCGTTGGACGGGCCCACGCCGATGTTCACCAGGGTCACGCCGTGGCCGTCACTGGCTTGCAGGTGATACGCCGGCATCTGGTAGCGATGCCAGACCACGCCGGCGGCAATCGCCGAGGCTTCGCCGTGGTCCATGCTCTTGTCGATGACCACGTTGCCCGGCAGCACCATGCGGATAAAACGCGGGTCGCTGCGCAGTTGTTCCAGGCCGTGCAGGATGAACTGGTCAACGTAGCGGTGGTAGTTGGTCAGCAGGATCCACGGCTGTACATGGCGCCAATCGCTGCCGGTGTAATGCACCAGGCGGCGCAGGGAAAAGTCCACGCGCGCCGCGTCGAACAATGCCAGGGGCAGCGGGTCGGTGTTTTCCCAGTCGTAGAGGCCATCGGCAATGCCGTCGGTGGCGGCGGACAAGTCGGTACTGGGGAATACGCGGGCCAGGGTCGCGGCGGTCACGCCGGAGCCAGCCAGTTCGTCGCCCTGCTCCACCACGTACGGGTACGGAATGTTCTGCTGGCTGACGCCCACTTCCACCGTGACGGTGAAGTCGTGCATCAGCGGCACCAATTGCTCCAGCAGATACTTCCGAAACGCGGCGGGATGGGTCACGGTGACGCTGTAGGTACCCGGCAGTTGCACCTTGGCATATGCACGGGTGGTCTGTGGGACTTCGCCATGGCAGTGGTAGGTCAGGCGCAGTTCCGGGTAGCGAAACAGTGCACGTTGTGCGGCGTCGGGCTCGACGCGGTCCTTGAGGTATTGCTTGAGGGCTTGATTGAGCGCGCCGGTGGCTTGCTCATGCAGAGCCGCCAGCCGGTCCACGGCTTCTTCGGCGGTTTTAACGACAACAAAAGCTTCGGTCACGGTAAGCATCCTGTGTTCTGGACTTGCAGGCCTTTATCTTGCCTGTATCCCGGCCTCACCGAAACAGCCGGATTGGAATGCACCTTAAAATATGGGAGATGCCGGGGTTGAGCGCGCGACTATGGCTTCTACATCCACCCCACGCGGCAAGGTGCCATATACCCGCCCCGACGATTCGCCCAACCGGCTGGCGATAAACCCGTCGCTGACCGCCGCATTTCCTGCCTCCAGCAATAACTTGGCCTGCAACGCCACGGCAATATCCTCGGTCAACTGCCGCGCACGGTACTGAATGTCCTGGGTGTCCATAAACGCCGACTTCAACTGCTCGATATGCCGCGCCAGTTGCTTGTCACCATGGCCATCTCCCAACTCAACAAACAGCACCTCCAGCACGCCCGGCTCTTTGGACAACGCGCGGAGTACGTCCAGGCATTGCACATTGCCGGAGCCTTCCCATGTCGAGTTTACCGGCGCCTCACGGTAAAGACGCGGCAGGATGCTGTCCTCCACATACCCGGCGCCGCCCATGCATTCGGCGGCTTCGTTGATCATCGCGGGCGCTCGCTTGCAGATCCAATACTTGCCCACCGCCGTGACCAGCCGAGCGAACTTGGCTTCCTGCGCATCATCAAGATGATCCAGGGCGCGCCCCATGCGCAGGCTCAAGGCCAGGGCCGCTTCGCTCTCCAATGCCAGGTCGGCCAGGACGTTCTGCATCAGCGGCTGCTGGTTGAGCACGCGGCCACCGACCAGGCGGTGCGCGCAGTGATGGCTGGCCTGGGTCAGCGCCTGGCGCATCAAGGCGCTGGAGCCGACCATGCAGTCGAAGCGGGTCATGGCGACCATTTCGATGATGGTCGGCACACCCCGGCCTTCTTCACCGACCATCCAGGCCAGGGCGCCGCGAAACTCCACTTCGCTGGACGCGTTGGAGCAGTTGCCGAGTTTGTTCTTCAAGCGCTGGATATAGAACTCGTTGCGCGTGTCATCCGGGCGGTGCCGGGGCAGCAGGAAACAGGTCAGGCCCTTGTCGGTCTGGGCCAGGGTCAGGAAGCCATCGCACATCGGTGCCGAGCAGAACCACTTGTGGCCCACCAGTTCATAGGCCTGGCCGGGCCCACCCGCGCCCACCGGATAAGCGCGTGTGGTGTTGGCCCGCACGTCGGTGCCGCCCTGCTTCTCGGTCATGGCCATGCCGATGGTGGCACCAGCCTTGTGGGCAATGCCGACGTTGCGTGGGTCATATTGGGTCGAAAGGATTTTCGGCAACCAGTGATCTGCCAGGTCCGGTTGCAGGCGCAAGGCCGGAACGCAGGCGAAGGTCATGGTCAGCGGGCAACCGGTGCCGGCCTCGGCCTGGCTGTGCAGGTAGGTCATTGCCGCACGGGCCACATGGGCGCCGGCCTGCGGGTGAGCCCAGGGCAGCGACGGCAGGCCATGCTCAACGGCAGTGCGCATCAGTTCGTGATAAGCCGGATGAAACTCCACCAGGTCAATGCGATGACCATAACGGTCATGGCTGCTGAACACCGGTTTGTTCTGGTTGGCCAGGAACCCGGCTGCCATCAACGGCCCTCCGGCCAGCGCGCCGTAAGCATCGATACGCGATTCGGCCCAGCCGGCGCCAAAGCGACGCGACCATTGCTGCAGGGGCAAGTCGATGCGATACAGGTTGGTGCCGTCCAGGGACGGTGGCTGATTGGTGACGTCGTGGGTTTCGGCAAACTGATGCAGGTTCATGACGGGCCTCCTGGAAAAAGGCCACGTGAAAGAGGGGCCTTGAATTCAGTTAAGCACCGACCTCACGCTTAAAACAGTGGCATACCCGCCGAATGCCCGGCGCTTTCGCCCTCACTCAAGCGCAACACGCGACGCTCCAGCACCCCTTGCAGGGCTTCGAACCGCACCGGTTTAGCTAGGCGATCAGTCATGCCGATGCCATGGCAGCGTTCACGCTCTGGTCCATCACTTGAGCTACTCAAGGCGATCACCGGCAACTCACCACAGTCGGGCAGTGCACGAATCTGACAGCACAATGAGAAGCCGCCCTCAGGTACATCGAGCAGCACCGCATCGAAGCGATTGCCTTGTAATGCCGCGAGTGCCGCCGGGCCGTTATCTACGGTTTTCACCCGGTAGCCGAGTTTGAGCAACATGCCACGCACCGCCAACTGGCCGACGCTGTTGTCGTCCACCAGCAACACAGTGCAATCCTGGGGCGCACGCTGCCTGGGCTGCGCTTGCCCGCTCGGCTTGGGTTGCGCAGGCACCACGCTGACGTCCACCTCCAACTGAAAACGGCTGCCCTTGCGCGGCTCCGAATGATGGGTCAGGCGCCCACCCAACAGCTCGATCAACTGCCGGCAAATCGCCAAACCAATGCCCAGGCCGCCGTATTCGCGAGTCATCGAGCCATCAAGCTGGAAGAAGCGCTGGTACAGCGTGGCTTCATCGAGAAAGGCGAAGCCGATACCGGTGTCGGTCACAATAAAGCTCAGGTGCAATGCACCCTCCCCTTCGGGCACCCCGACCACGCGCAAGCGCACAGCGCCGAGTTGGGTAAATTTGAATGCGTTGTCCAGCAGGCAATCCAGGCATTGGAGCAGTTTGTCGGCATCGCCGATCACCCGGTCCGGCAACTCATCGGCAACATCAATGGAAAACGCCAGGCCCTTGCTCTGCGCGCTGGGGGTGAACTGCTGGCGCAAGGTGTCGAGCACACCGCGCAGGCTGAACGCTTGCGGCTGGGCCACCATCCGACCGGCCTGCAACTCGGTCAGGGTGAGGATACCGTTGACCATGCGCATCATGTCCCGCGCCGAGCCCGCGGCGGTTTGCTGGTACTGCGCCAGGTCCTCGCCCAACGGCACGGTCTGCATCAATTCCAGGGAACCAATCACCCCGTTCATCGGCGTGCGCAGTTCGTGGGTCAGGGTGGCGAGGAACTCGTCTTTGAGGCGATTACTGCGGGCCAGTTGCTGGTTGAGCGCTTCGAGCTTCTGACTGGCGTCGAGGAGGATTTGCGCCTGCTGTTCGCGCATACCGTTGATGCGGTCGGCCAGGGCCAGGGACAGCAGTGCAACTTCAATGGCCGAGCCGAGCTGGCTGGCGTACATGGTCAGGAACACGTTGGGCAGGTAGCCCAGCACCATCAGCGTATTGACCACTCCGCCCAGCAGGAACGCCGACCAGGCGATGATGAAGTAGCGCGCCATGCGCTGCCCGCAATACCAGGCCTTGATCGCGGCGACAAAGATGGTCACGGTGAACACCAGCGCCAGGCCGGTGGCCAGGCGCAGGGCCACGGCGTAGCTGGTCAACAGCGCCAGCGCCATTACCACGCCGCCGCAGGCTGCCAGCGCCAGCAGGATCCGGTCGATCCAGCGGCTGTGCTGCACGGTGTGCAGGAAGCTGCGAGCAAACAGGCTGCCGAACAATGCCGCCGATCCGATCAGGAACGGCACCGCCGCATTCGCCCACCACGGGTTGTTCGGCCAGAAGTACTGCACCGCGACGCCATTGACCGACAGCTGGTACAAGCCGAACGATGCAATATAGAGGATGTAATAGAGGTAGCTGGTGTCGCGCACGCTGAGGTAAATGAACAGGTTGTAGATCAGCATGCCCAGCAACACACCATAAATAGCCCCGAGCACATACAAGCGCAGCGGTTGTTCTTCCAGGTACGCCGTGCCCGCCCACAGGGTCAGTGGCGCCTGGATCGAGCCCTGGCTTTGCAAGCGCAGGTACAGGGTCTGCTGCTGATCGGGCGCAAAGTTGAGCTTGAACAGGTAATTGCTCTGGCTCACCTCACGGCTGGAAAACGGTAATGCACTGCCGGTGCGGGCGGTCAGGCGGTAGTGACCGGTGCCGTCGCTCTGATACAGGTCCAGGCGATTGAGCGGCGGATAAGCCAACTCCAGAAACCAGGTGCGCGGTGCACGGGGATCTGTTGCGCTGTAATGCAGGTTGACCTTGAGCCAGAACACCGAGCGCGAATAGCCGGCGTTGAGGGTGGCTTTGTCATGGGTCTTGAACTGGGCGGCGTAGGCGGGGGAACTGACATCGGCGATGGTGAGGGCATCGGTTGGGTCTTCGAGCACTTGCATGACCTGGCCCAGCGGCAGGCTTCGCGTGTCCTGGTTGAACTCGACGGCGCCGGCGAGCAAGGGTAGCCCGCACAATATAAAGATCAGCAAATAGCGCATAGAGCCCCAGCGTGGCCTGTCCGGTTATGTCAAAAGCCCCCCATCCTTTTGAGAAGACGTACACCGGCGATACAGTAAGTTGTTTGAATGCACTTTAGCATAGCCATTAGAGGCCATTGGACACCATTGAACTATTTTTTTGAAAGGCTCTACATCGCGGCCTTCAGAGGATTTTCATGCTGTTTCAATCGCCAGAAAAGCGCTGCTTCAGCGCTCACACTTCAACCATCGTCAGACGGCCACGCAAAAAGCGTTTGGTGGTAAGCTCGCGCACCATGAATATCTACAGCTCTCGCCCTGTTGTCCTCTGTCTCTCCGGCCACGATCCCAGTGGTGGCGCCGGCTTGCAGGCAGATATCGAAGCCCTGCTCGCCCAGGGCTGCCACGCGGCCCCGGCCGTCACAGCGTTGACCGTGCAGAACACCGTCAATGTCAGCGACTTCCGCGTGCTCGACCGTGAGTGGGTGATGGCCCAGGCCAATGCCGTGCTCGGCGACTGCGAAGTCGCGGCCGTCAAACTGGGCATGCTCGGTTCCACCGCCATGGTCGATACGGTGGTCGAACTGCTGCAGGCGCACCCGCATCTGCCGGTGGTCTGCGACCCGGTGCTGCGCGCCGGTGGCGGCGGTAGCCTGGGCAAGGACGAAGTCGGCTATGCGATGCGCGAGCGGCTGTTGCCCCTGTCGCTGATCGCCACGCCCAACCTGCCGGAAGCGCGCATCCTGGCCGAACTGCCAGACGGCACTGCCGATGAATGCGCCGAGAAACTGTTGCCGTACATCAAGCACCTGCTGATCACCGGCGGCCATGGCGACGAACATGAAGTGCACAACCGCCTGTACAGCCGCGACGGCACGCGCCATACCTTTACCTGCCAGCGCTTGCCTGGCAGCTATCACGGTTCGGGCTGCACCTTGGCCAGCGCCCTGGCCGGGCGCATCGCCCAGGGCGAAGGTTTGACCAGCGCGGTGCAATCGGCCCTCAACTACACCTGGCGCACCCTGCGTGACGCCGAGCAACTGGGCCATGGCCAGTTCGTGCCGCGCCGGCTGCCGCTGGATTTCTGCTCGTAACTTATCGCTTGTCACAGCAAGGGGCTTGCCCGATGAAACTACGTGGCCTTTACGCCATTACCGACAGCCAGCTCCTGGCCGGCAAGTTCCTCGCCTACGTCCAAGCGGCGCTGGACGGCGGCGTGACACTGTTGCAGTACCGCGACAAAAGCAGCGACGAGGCACGGCGCCTGCGTGAAGCCGAAAAGCTGCATGAACTGTGCTCGCGCTACAAGACTCAATTGATCATCAACGATGATGCCGAACTCGCCGCGCGCCTGGGCGTGGGCGTGCATCTGGGGCAGACCGATGGTCCGCTGACCCCGGCCCGTGCGCTGCTCGGTTCCAAGGCGATCATCGGTGCTACCTGCCACAGCCAGATCGAACTGGCCGAACAGGCTGCCAAGGAAGGCGCCAGCTATGTCGCCTTCGGCCGCTTCTTCAATTCCACCACCAAGCCCGGCGCACCTGCCGCCACCGTTGAAATGCTGGCCGAGGCCCGCACGCGCGTGCAGCTGCCGATCTGCGTGATCGGCGGCGTGACCCTGGACAACGCCGAACCGCTGGTGACCCACGGTGCCGACCTGCTGGCCGTGGTGCACGGTTTGTTCGGCGCCGACAGTACTCAGGAAGTCACGCGACGCGCCCGTGCTTTCAATGCCCTTCTTAAAATCTGATTTCAGAGAGACGTCCATCATGTCCCGTTCCGAAACCCTGTTTGCCAATGCCCAGAAACACATCCCCGGCGGTGTGAACTCCCCCGTGCGTGCGTTCAAGAGCGTGGGCGGCACGCCGTTGTTCTTCAAACATGCCGAAGGCGCCTACGTCACCGACGAAGATGACAAGCGCTACGTCGACTACGTAGGCTCCTGGGGCCCGATGATTCTCGGCCACAGCCACCCGGACGTACTCGACGCGGTGCGCCAGCAGCTGCAACACGGCTTGTCCTATGGCGCGCCGACCGCCATGGAAACCGAGATGGCCGACCTGGTTTGCTCTATCGTTCCGTCGATGGAAATGGTGCGCATGGTCAGCTCCGGTACCGAAGCCACCATGAGCGCGATCCGCCTGGCCCGTGGTTTCACCGGCCGCGACAACATCATCAAGTTCGAGGGTTGCTACCACGGCCACTCCGACAGCCTGTTGGTCAAGGCCGGCTCCGGCGCGCTGACCCAGGGCGTACCCAACTCTGCCGGTGTACCGGCGGCATTCGCCAAGCACACCCTGACCCTGCCGTTCAACGACATCGCCGCCGTCGAGCAAATGCTCAGCGAAGTCGGCCAGGACGTGGCCTGCATCATCGTCGAGCCGGTGGCCGGCAACATGAACTGCGTACCGCCGGCGCCGGGTTTCCTCGAAGGCCTGCGCGAGCAGTGCGACAAGCACGGCGTGGTACTGATCTTTGACGAAGTGATGACCGGTTTCCGCGTCGCCCTCGGCGGCGCCCAGGCACACTATGGCGTCACGCCGGACCTGAGCACCTTCGGCAAGATCATCGGTGGCGGTATGCCAGTAGGCTGCTTCGGCGGCAAGCGCGAAATCATGCAGCACATCGCCCCGCTGGGCCCGGTCTACCAGGCTGGCACCCTGTCGGGTAACCCGCTGGCAATGGCCGCTGGCCTGACCACCCTGCGCCTGATCAGCCGCCCGGGCTTCCACGCCGAGCTGACCGACTACACCACCCGCCTGCTTGATGGCCTGCAACAGCGCGCCGACGCCGCCGGTATCCCGTTTGTCACCACCCAGGCCGGTGGCATGTTCGGCCTGTACTTCAGCGGCGCCGACGACATCGTCACCTTTGATGACGTGATGGGCAGCGATGCCGACCTGTTCAAGCGCTTCTTCCACCTGATGCTTGAAGGCGGCGTGTACCTGGCGCCGAGCGCCTTCGAAGCCGGCTTCACCTCGATCGCCCATGGCGAAGCCGAGCTGAAACTGACCCTGGATGCTGCCGAACGCGCCTTTGCCGCCCTGAAATAAGTGACCCTCGTTCTGACGTTGCCCCCCAGGCAGCGTCAGATTTGCTACTTTGCTTACAGAAATTTCCTGGTTTTTTCGAGAATTGCCCTGCAATCCGGCAGATAACTTGCCCAAGCAGCAGAAAAACGAGTAAAGACTTTGTAAGCAGAGGCCTGCTTATTTCATAATGCGCGCTTATTGGACTCCCCGAGGGTCCGCGCGCCCCGTCAGAGGTAAGTCGATTCCCATGAAACGCACCGGCCGCACCCTGGTTCTGGGCTGCCTGTTGCTCCTTCAGCCGCTGCTGGCACATGCCCAGGCAGGCGGCAACTCGTTGTTAATCCCAGCGATGGGTCGTTGCACCCTCAATACCCAGCCAGACAGCCAGGCCGAAGCCCTGAGCGCGTGCCAGAAACAGGCTGATGAAGGGGATGCGCAAGCGCAATACGAGTTGGGCGAGTTCTACCACGACAGCAAGAACCCGGCCGTCGACCTCAACAAAGCGTTGAGCTACTTCGAAAAGGCTTCGCTGCAAGGCCATGCCCAGGCGCAATTCCAGCTCGGCAATATGTTCTTCAAGGGCGAAGGCGTACCGGCCAATAACGTGCAGGCCTACATCGTGCTGAAAATGGCTGCGGTCAACGGTGCTGAAGACGCGCTGGACACCGCCGATGAGGTCGCCGAGCACATGCAGCGCGATGAACTGGAAGTGGCGACCCAGGTACTGGGGCAGATTTTCCGTAATTACCTGCAGGAATTGCAGAGCGCCGATGGGCGCTCGCCCTTCTCCCCCCTGCCCTGATCACGGCGATAACAGGTCGCCCTGTCGATACGCCGTGGGCCCCGCTACATGGGCAATCGTCATACCGGCGCTTGCCATTCGGCGTACTGATCGCACATACAACAGCCCTTCATGCTCACACGCTACCTCAATCACTCGGTCCGTGATCGGGTCGATGACTTGCGCCACGATCTGTCCTGCTTCGAGGTAGTCCCCCACCTGCGCGCAAAAGACCATCAAGCCTCCCACCGGGCTCACCACCGGCTCGACCCCCGCCAAGGGTGTTGGCGGGCTCAATAACGCCGGCAGTGGCGGCGCTTGCCCCTCAATGCCTCCCTGCAACGTCAGATAGTTGATCAACGCCTGACAATCCTGCCGCGCCAGCCCGTGGTCCACATCGGCCACGCCGCGCAACTCCACGGTCACGGCAAAACCCGGCGCCGAAAAGGCCCCCGGAAAACGCGCCTGCATCCGTGCCCAGAACAAGGTGTAGCAATCGTCGAACGAATGCCCGCCCGCGTCCGGGCTCATAAAGCAGGCCCGAGCGCCCAGGTACCGCGCCAGCGGCTCAACCTGGGGCCAGGCATCGGGCGCCAGGTACAGGTGCTGCACTGCCTCGAAATCACAATGCAGGTCCAGCACCCTGTCGGCGTCACAGGCCAGCGTTTGCAGGACCAAACGCAGAGAGTGCAGCTGGGTCGCCGGTATCTGCCCGACAAGGCTTCGCCGCAGGGCCGCACGGATCAGATGCAGGTTATGCGCAGGATCATCGGTCAGAACATCCTGTACCTGGTCGCCGACCTGCTCGCTGACGTCAACGAAGAAGCGGTTGAAGTTCTCTCGACTGTCGTTATCGAAACGCCCCTGCGGTACGTCCATCAGCACCTGCTCCAACCCCAGCGGATTGGCCACCGGCACCAGCACCACCTGCCAACGCAACGCCCCTGCAGCCTCCAGTTCCGCCAGCCGCTGTTTCAGATGCCACAACACCAGCATCCCCGGCAGCTCATCGGCGTGCAGGGACGCCTGGATGTAAACCTTGCTCGGCGCATTGGCCGGACCGTAATGAAAACTATGAATATGCCGCGTGGTACCTGGCACAGCCGTTAACAGTTCATGCCTGTGAGCCTGCATATTGCCCCCTATCGACTCGAATCAAGAAAGCTCAGCCAACGTCGTTCAGCCAGATGGAACAAGCCGACCAACGTGAACGTAATGCATAAGTAAAGCGCCGCGGCCAGGCCAAAGGATTGGAAGGTGAGGAAGGTTGCAGCGTTGGCATCCCGTGCGACTTTCAGGATATCCGGCACCGTTGCCGTGAACGCCAGGGTGGTGGAATGCAACATGAAGATCACTTCATTGCTGTAATAGGGCAACGACCGGCGCAGGGCCGAGGGCATGATCAAGTGCACGTACAACTTCCAGCCGTCGAAGCCCAGGGAACGAGCAGCCTCGATTTCACCGCGTGGCATTGCCCGAATTGCGCCCGCCAGTATTTCCGTGGTGTAGGCCGCGGTATTGAGGGCAAACGCCAGAAGCGTGCAATTGAGCGCTTCGCGAAAAAAGGCATCCAGCAACGGTTGCTCGCGAACAGCGCCAATGCTGTAGATGCCGGTGTAGAAGATCAGCAACTGGATATACAACGGTGTGCCGCGAAACACGTAGGTAAAGCTTTGCACCGGCCAGCGCAGCCAGCGTCGGCCGGACGTCCTGGCGATGGACAGTGGCAACGCCAACAGCAGGCCCAGGCACAAAGAGGCGCTGGTCAGCCACAAGGTCATGGCCAGACCGGTGATTTGTTGACCGTCGGAATAGATAAACGGCCGCCAATACTCCTGGATAAGCTCGATCATGATGATGATCCCTGCACACCTTCACCATACCGACGCTCCAGCCAGCGCAACGCTGCGTTTGAAACACTGCTGAGCAACAGGTAGACCAGCGCCGCCAGCAGCAGAAAAGCCAGTAATTGCTGACTGCTCTTGCCCGCCATCTGCGCCACTTTCACCAGGTCTGCCAGGCCGATGATCGACACCAGCGCCGTAGCCTTGAGCAAGACCATCCAGTTATTGCCCAGACCCGGCAGGGCGAATCGCATCATCTGCGGGAATATCACATGCAAAAAGCTCTGCCTGAAGCTCAGGCCAAGGGCCTTGGCAGCCTGGAACTGCCCTCGGGGCACAGCCAGCAACGCACCGCGAAAGGTTTCGGTGAAATAAGCGCCGTAGATAAACCCCAGAGTGATCACGCCGGCGCTGAAAGGGTCGATATCGATGTAGGCCCAGCCCAACTCGCTGGTCAGACGACTCAGGCCTGTCTGCAACCCGTAGAAAATCAACAGCATTAACAGCAGGTCCGGTACCCCGCGAATCAAGGTGGTATACACCTGCGCGCACAGGCGCCATGCCCTCACCCTGGACAGCTTGGCACCTGCCCCCAGCAGGCCCAGGATCAGCCCCAGCAGCAATGACAACAGTGCCAGTTGCAGGGTGACCCAGACCCCGTGCAGTAACATCGGCAAAAAACCGCCCAGGGACGCGGCGAATTGAGTGAAGGCAGGTAGCATGATCGTGTCCTCGCTGGCCGTTGAGGGCGGTTATTGGCCGCTGAACATGTTCACACCGGGGAAGTACTGCTCTTGCAGGCGAGCGTAGGTGCCATCGGCGTGCAAGGCAGCCAGCCCCTTATCCAGCAGCGCTTTCAACGTGTGGTTGCCCTTGGCGACGCCGATGCCGCTTTTGGACGGCATCAACTCGCTGTCAATCAGCGGCCCCAGTACAAACCCGACGCCTTGGGGTGAACGCAAAAATCCGCTCTGTGCTTGCTGAGCATCCTGCAGCGATGCCTGCAAACGCCCTGTCAGCAGGTCCGCGTACACTTGCTCCTGATCGGCATAAGCCACCACCTTCATACCCTGCCCAGCGAGCACTTGCCGGGCATAAACTTCCTGAGTACTGCCCTGCAAATAGCCGACGGCCATGCCTGTGGAAAGCTCAGTGCCTGGACGCATCACCATGGCGGTGGGGCTGGAAAACACCTCCGAGGAAAAGTCGATGACCTTTTGCCGAGCGGCAGTGATGGTCATTGAAGCGAGGATGGCGTCGATCTTGCCGGCGTTGAGGCTGGGAATCATGCCGTCAAAGTCACTCTCGATCCATTGGCAGCGAACATTCAAACGTGCACAAATTGCATTGCCGATATCTATTTCAAAACCGGTCAAAGTCCCCGTGCTGTCTTTATAAGCAAAGGGCGCATAGTTGGGATCGGCAGCGAAACGGATCACGTTGTAATCGTTGGCAAACAACGATGTATTAATCAGGAGCGCGGTGAATAACATCAGGAGTATTTTTTTCATTATTGTATTCCTCGTTATTGATTGAACAGTTGGACTGACTACACCTCTATAAATGGAATTTCTCTGCGCACTACCAGCGAGCCCTCCGGCGCATCGAACTCACGCGCGATGCGATGCCCTGAATACACCGCCGCCGCAATGGTGCCGGGCGCCACACAGTCGCCGATCAGCGTGAGCGTTCGGATGCCTGCCGCCTGTAACTGTTCGGGTGAGTGGTTCAAGGCCTGATACAGCGCCTGCTCAGGCTCCCGGGAAGTGACCAGCAGCAAGGCTGCAGCTGGGATCAACCGCGTACGTTCGGTGTAGATGCAGCCCGCTACAACGCCCTCTTGCTTAACGCTGACCAGCGTATGGGACGGCACGATCGTGACATTCAACTGCATCAGACGACGCTGAATGCGATGCTGCTCAAGGGTGTTATGGGTCCAGGCCGCCACGTCCGCCGCGGGGGTGACGAATATCACCTCCACGCCACGCGCCACCAGATGTTCGGCCAGCACGCTGCCCATGTAATAGTGATCGTCATCGAACAGCAGCACCGGCGAAGCGGGCAACGCCCCTGCCATCAGGTCATCAGGCGTCAGCACGGGCAGGCTGTCCAGGCCCGATAAGGATCGGCGCAAGGCGCGTCCCAAGCCATCACGTCGCCAGTGGGAACCCGTAGCAATGAACACATGTTCAGCGGCTAAATCCAGCACGTCCTGAGCCTGCAAGTGGCTTTCCCGATAGATCTCCACCGACGGCATACGGCTCAACGCATCCAGTCGATAGTCAATCACCCGCGCCCAACTCGCCAGCCCCGGCAGCCGGGCTTCCAGCGCTACACGTCCGCCCAGGGTGCGCAGGCTATCGACCAGGGCCACTTCCATCCCTCGCGCACCCAGGATCCGTGAACACTCAAGCCCGGATGGCCCGGCGCCGACCACCAGCGCCCGGCCGGGTTGCTGCGTATGGTTGACCGACTCGGGATGCCAGCCACGTCGCCATTCCTCACCCATGGTCGGGTTCTGTGTACAGCGCAGGGGCGTGCTGGTGTGATCGCCACTGACGCATACATTGCAGCCGATACACTCGCGAATTTCCTCGGCGCGCCCCTCTTCAATCTTCTTGGGCAAGAACGGATCGGCAATCGAAGGGCGGGCCGCGCCGATCAGGTCCAGCACGCCACGACGAACCAAAGACACCATGGTGTCTGGCGAAGTGAAGCGGCCGACGCCCACCACGGGCTTGCTGGTCAGCGCCTTGAGCCCCAGCAGGAATGTCTCCTGGTAACCCTCCCCGGCAAAGCGCGCCGTCACGCTGTCATTGGACCAATCGGCGACATTGACGTCCCACAAGTCCGGCAGGTCCGCCAGCATCGAGAAGGTTTCGGCACCTTCGCCCTCGCGACTCAGGCCGTCGGCCATTTGTTCGTCCACCGCCAGGCGGACCGCTACGGCACACCGATCGCCCACTGCGTCGCGAGTGTCTTCAATCAACTCGCGCAACAGGCGCACACGGTTTTTCAGCGTACCGCCGTATTCGTCGGTACGCCGGTTATTGCGTGGCGTGAGGAAATGGAACGGTACGCTCAGGTCGTGGCCGGCGTACACATAGATGATGTCGAAACCCGCCTCCCGGGCGCGCAATGCGGCGGCTCGATGCAGGGCGCGCAATTGCCGGATATCGGCATGGCTCATGGCCCGGGCCTGCACCGGGTCGTAACTGCGCACCGGGGTATTGGAAGGCGCCCAGGGAATTTCGCGACTGTAGCGGTTGGGCGCCGAGTAACCGTTGAATGCCAGCTCTACCCCAGCTAACGACCCGTGCTGGTGTACCGCCTCACACATGCGGGCCAATGCAGGGATGTCGCGCTCATCCCACAAACGCGCCTCTATATAAGGGGAGAACTCGCTCAGCGGGCTGATTTCGCACTCTTCAGTGCACACCACACCCCAGCCGCCCTCGGCTTTCACTGCGCGCATCCGGGCCATGGCCGAGGGATGTACATGGCCCATGCCATTACAGTGGGGAACTTGATAAAAGCGATTGCGAGTACGGACCGGGCCTATTTGTACCGGCTCAAACAGAATGTCATAGCGAGGATCGCGCACAGGGCTACTCCCGAACAAGTCAGTTCGTTAATGACGGCGTGATGGAACTTGGCGCTAATGAGTGGCGTGATTAAACGCAGTTGAACGGGGGAAACTTCGAGGTTTTCTTATTATTGGTATATTCATGATGCCCTCTCTGAATAAACAAAATTTGCTATCTTTCAAACAAAATGTCCATCCACTGAGAGACAGTTTCGGAAACGCCCTACAAATTAATTGCAGATCACTTCTCAGGCATCGGCATCGGAAACGGCATCACATTGCTCGTGCCCCGTGCTTCGCTGATCTTCGGCGTACCCAGGCGTTCGACCTCATCGATGCGCACAATCGAATGCATCGGCACAAAGCTGCGCACCACGCCTTCGAACTGGGCCTTGAGCTTTTCTTCGCCCGGATCGACGACCAACTGGGTGCGCTCGCCAAAGACGAACTCTTCCACTTCCAGGAAGCCCCACAGATCACTTTGATAGATCTGCTTGGCGTACATTTCGAACACCTGGCCCTGGTTGAGGAAAATCACCTTGTAGATTGGAGCTTCACGTTTGGTCATGGTGGGCGGGGAACACATGGGGATATAAAAGAGGGCGCGAACTATAGCATGGCACCCGATGCACAGCGCTAGGAACCGATGGGCATGACCCCTATAATGCGCGGTTATTTACCACCAGTTGACGATTCCCATGGCCAAGAAGCTTTATATCGAAACCCACGGTTGCCAGATGAACGAGTACGACAGCTCGCGCATGGTCGACCTGCTGGGCGAACACCAGGCCCTGGAAGTCACCGCCCGCGCCGAAGATGCCGACGTGATCCTGCTCAATACCTGCTCGATCCGCGAACGGGCCCAGGACCGTGTGTACTCCCAGCTGGGCCGCTGGCGTGAATTGAAACTGGCCAACCCGGACATGGTGATCGCCGTCGGCGGTTGCGTGGCCAGCCAGGAAGGTGCTGCGATCCGCGACCGCGCCCCGTATGTCGACGTGGTGTTCGGCCCGCAGACCTTGCACCGCCTGCCGGAAATGATCGACGCCGCACGCGTCACCAAGCTGCCGCAGGTGGACGTATCGTTCCCGGAAATCGAGAAATTCGACCATTTGCCCGAGCCGCGCATCGACGGCCCGAGCGCCTACGTGTCGGTGATGGAAGGTTGCAGCAAGTACTGCACTTTCTGCGTGGTGCCCTACACACGCGGTGAAGAAGTCAGCCGGCCGTTTGACGATGTACTGGCAGAAATCATCCACCTGGCTGAAAACGGCGTGCGCGAAGTGACCCTACTTGGTCAGAACGTCAACGGCTACCGCGGCCTGACCCACGACGGGCGCCTGGCCGACCTGGCGGAGCTGATCCGCGTGGTCGCCGCCGTCGATGGCATCGAACGTATCCGCTATACCACTTCGCACCCGCTGGAATTTTCCGACAGCCTGATCCAGGCCCACGCCGAAGTGCCGGAGCTGGTCAAGCACCTGCACTTGCCGGTGCAATCGGGCTCGGACCGCATCCTGTCGGCGATGAAGCGCAACCACACGGCGCTGGAATACAAATCCAAGCTGCGCAAATTGCGCGCCGCCGTACCGGGCATCTGCATCAGTTCGGACTTTATCGTCGGCTTCCCGGGCGAAACCGAGAAAGATTTCCAGCAGACCATGAAGCTGATTGAAGACGTCGGTTTCGACTTTTCCTACTCGTTTGTGTACAGCCAGCGCCCGGGCACCCCGGCGGCGGACCTGCTGGACGAAACCCCGGAGGCGTTGAAAAAGGAGCGGTTGAACGCACTGCAACATCGCCTCAACCAACAGGGTTTCGAAATCAGCCGACAAATGGTCGGCTCGACCCAGCGCATCCTGGTCACCGATTACTCGAAGAAAGACCCGGGTGAGTTGCAGGGGCGCACCGAGAACAACCGCATCGTCAACTTCCGCTGCGACAACCCGACCCTGATCGGCCAATTTGCCGATGTGCACATCGATGCGGCGCAGCCACACTCGTTGCGCGGCTCGCTGATCAACTGATCTCGCGGGCCGGATGAAGATCAAAATGTGGGAGCAGGCTTGCCTGCGATAGCGATGTATCAGTGCCCTATGTGCCAACTGACCCACCGCTATCGCAGGCAAGCCAGCTCCCACAGGAGTTCTTCATGGTTATCGAGAGTGGGGCCAGGCTATTTAAGTGCTTTCGCACACCGGCGCCTGGCGTTATTCTCTCTCTCACCTCATCAGCCAAAGGGCGGCTAAAAGCAACCTTGAACGCACCCATAGCAGAACCCCATCGTTTTCTCCTCGAGCCGTTTGAGGCTCGCCGTTTCGCCAACCTGTGCGGACAGTTCGACGAGCACCTGCGCCTGATCGAACAACGCCTGAGCATCGAGATCCGCAACCGCGGCAATCAGTTCGAGCTCATTGGTGAACCCCAACACACCACGTCTGCAGAAAACCTGCTGCGTCGCCTCTACCGCGAAACCAAGGGTAGTGAGCTGTCGCCGGAGACGGTGCACCTGTACCTGCAGGAATCAGCCGTGGAGGACCTGGCCAACAACCCGGTGGCCGAAGCCAGCGTGGCCCTGCGTACCAAAAAAGGCATGATTCGCCCACGCGGCTTGAATCAGCAGAAGTACGTCAAGGAAATCCTCGGCAACGACATCAACTTCGGCATCGGCCCAGCCGGTACCGGCAAGACTTACCTGGCCGTCGCCTGTGCGGTGGATGCCCTGGAGCGCGAGCAAGTGCGGCGCATCCTGCTGGTGCGCCCGGCGGTCGAAGCGGGTGAAAAGCTCGGCTTCCTGCCCGGCGACCTGGCCCAGAAGATCGACCCGTACCTGCGCCCGCTCTACGACGCGCTGTACGAGATGCTCGGCTTTGAATACGTGGCCAAGCTGATCGAGCGCCAGGTGATCGAAATCGCCCCGCTGGCCTACATGCGTGGCCGCACCTTGAACAACAGCTTCATCATCCTCGACGAAAGCCAGAACACCACCGTCGAGCAGATGAAGATGTTCCTCACCCGCATCGGTTTCGGCTCTACCGCCGTGATCACCGGTGACGTCACCCAGGTCGACCTGCCCAAGGGCACCAAGTCGGGGCTGGCGCAGGTGATCGAGGTACTCAAGGATGTGCCGGGCATCAGCTTCACGCATTTCATGCCCAAGGACGTGGTGCGTCACCCGCTGGTGCAGCGCATCGTAGAAGCCTATGAGCGTTTCGACCACAAGGATGACGCACCGGCCAGGGATGTTCGCGGCGATGCTTGAGCTAGACCTGCAGCTTGCCACCGAAGCGCCCGCCCCCAGCGAAGCACAGTTCCGGCACTGGTGCACCCTGGCCCTGCGCCAGCGCACCGCAGATTCGGAACTGACCATTCGTCTGGTGGATGAGCCCGAAGGCCGCGAGCTGAACCACACCTGGCGTCAAAAAGACTACGCGACCAACGTGCTGTCCTTCCCCGCCGACGTACCCGACGAGTTGCTGGATATCCCACTGCTGGGCGATCTGGTGATCTGCGTCGAGGTGGTCGAGCGCGAGGCAAAGGAACAAGGCAAGGAACTTGAGGCCCATTGGGCCCATCTAGTCATCCACGGCTGCTTGCATCTCTTGGGTTACGACCATATAGACGATGATGAAGCCGAGGAAATGGAAGCACTGGAACGAACGTTGCTTGCCGAACTGGGTCACCGCGACCCGTACGCAGACGACGAAAGCTGATCAACACTCAACTGTCATATCAAAGGATTTAGAGTAATCGCTATGAGCGAAGACCGATCGAGCAACGGGCAGAAGTCATGGCTGGGTAAACTGACCCAGGCTTTTGCCCACGAGCCGAAAAACCGCCAGGAGCTGCTGGAGCTGCTGCGCGAGGCCCACCAGAACAAGTTGCTGGACAGCGAAGCGCTGGCCATCGTCGAAGGCGCCATCCAGGTGGCTGACCTGCAAGTACGGGACATCATGGTCCCGCGCTCGCAGATGATCAGCATCAAGGCGACCCAGACCCCACGGGAATTCCTCCCGGCCGTGATCGACTCGGCGCACTCGCGCTACCCGGTGATCGGTGAAAGCCATGATGATGTCATGGGTGTTTTGCTGGCCAAGGACCTGTTGCCGCTGATCCTCAAGGAGAATGGCGACAGCTTCAACATCAAGGACCTGCTGCGTCCGGCCACCTTCGTACCTGAATCCAAGCGCCTGAATGTGCTGCTGCGCGAATTTCGCGCCAACCACAATCACATGGCCATTGTGATCGACGAATACGGCGGCGTGGCTGGCCTGGTGACCATCGAAGACGTGCTGGAACAGATCGTCGGCGATATCGAAGACGAGCACGACGTCGAAGAAGACAGCTACATCAAGCCGCTGCCCAGCGGTGACTTCCTGGTCAAGGCGCTGACGCCGATCGAGAACTTCAACGAGTTCTTCGACAGCGAATTCTCCGACGATGAGTTCGACACGGTCGGCGGCCTGGTGATGAGTGCGTTCGGGCATCTGCCCAAGCGTAACGAAACCACCGAGATTGGCGCCTATCGCTTCCGCATTTTGAATGCCGATAGTCGTCGTATCCATCTGATCCGTTTGACACCTATTGCCCGCTAAGGAAGGGGTGGGGCATCAGCTATTTCCTGTGTCGCGTTGCCCCTGAGAGCGGGCCAGGCAAGGCGCAGGCCGCAGGGAATGGCATTCCCTTTTCAAGGCCTGCAACGCAGTATGGCCCGCTCTCAGGGACAACCCGAAGGGCCGGGCCTGCTGCGACACAGGGCTGCGTTACTCGTCGTTCATTTGGAAAAACCAAACCACACTCCTCGCGCCTTGCCCTGTGCCGCAGCAGGCCCGGCGCGATACAGGAAATAGCTGATGACCCACCCCTACATGCAGCGCCTGAACCGCCCCGGCTGGCCCGGTAACTTGCTGGCCGTGGTGGCCGGCGCCATCACTACCCTGGCGCTGGCGCCGTTCGATATCTGGCCGTTGGCTCTGGTAGCGGTCGGCCTGTTCTATATCGGCCTGCGGGAGCTGACACCCCGCCAGGCCCTGGGCCGCGGCTGGTGTTTCGGTTTCGGCCTGTTTGGCGCCGGCACCAGCTGGATCTACTACAGCATTCACCACTTCGGCGGCGCTTCGGTGTTGCTGGCGGGGTTCCTGATGCTGCTGTTTACCGCCGCCATCGCCTGGTTCTTTGCCCTGCCCGCCTGGTTGTGGGCGCGCTGGCTGCGCCGCAATGAAGCACCATTGGCGGATGCCCTGACCTTCGCCGCGTTATGGGTTGGCCAGGAAGCATTTCGTGGCTGGTTCCTCACCGGTTTCCCCTGGTTGTACTCCGGTTACAGCCAACTCGACGGCCCGCTGACCGGCCTCGCGCCGCTGGGCGGAATGTGGCTGATTTCCTTCGCGCTGGCACTCACGGCAGCCCTGCTGTGCAACCTGCCGCGCCTGCTGGCAAGCAAGCGCAACGCCTTCATTGGTGCGGGCCTGGTGTTGCTGGTCGCCCCCTGGGCCATCGGCCTGGCGCTCAAGCACCACGCCTGGACCTCGCCCTCCGGCGAACCGCTAAGCGTCGCCGCCATCCAGGGCAACGTCGAGCAAAGCATGAAGTGGGACCCCGAGCAGCTCAATGCACAATTGGCGCTGTACCGCGACATGAGCCTGAGCTCCAAGCGTGTCGACCTGCTGGTATGGCCGGAAACCGCCGTGCCGGTGCTCAAGGAGTCGGTCGAGGGCTACCTGGGCATGATGGGCAAGTTTGCCGCCGACCGGAACACCGCGCTGATTACCGGGGTACCGATTCGCCAGGAAGTGCACCATGAAAAGCGCTACTTCAATGGCATTACCGTAGTCGGCGAAGGTGACGGCACCTATCTCAAGCAAAAGCTGGTGCCGTTTGGCGAATACGTGCCGTTGCAGGACATGCTGCGCGGGCTGATTGCGTTCTTCGACCTGCCGATGTCGGACTTCGCCCGTGGCCCTTCAGATCAGGCCATGCTTCAGGCCAAGGGCTATCAGATTGCGCCGTTCATTTGCTATGAAGTGGTGTACCCGGAATTCGCTGCCGGCCTGTCGGCCCAGAGCGACCTGCTGCTGACCATCAGCAACGACACCTGGTTCGGTCGCTCCATCGGCCCATTGCAGCACCTGCAAATGGCGCAGATGCGTGCACTGGAAGCCGGGCGCTGGATGATCCGCGCCACCAATAACGGCGTGACCGGGCTGATCAACCCGTTTGGGCAGATCACCGCACAGATCCCGCAGTTCGAGCGCGGCATTCTTTACGGCGAAGTGGTACCGATGCACAACCTCACGCCGTACCTGCAGTGGCGTTCGTGGCCGTTGATCATCGTGTGCCTGGGGTTGTTTGGCTGGGCGCTGCTGGCTGGGCGGATGTCCAAAACGCTCTGACCTGTGGGAGCCAGCTCCCACAATTGATTTCCTGTGTTGCACCTACCGGTAGAACAACCGATACCCCACCTGCCCCACCGCTTCATTGATCAACTGCCCGCTCTGCCACACCGCCTTGACCTCCGGCATCCACCCGCCCAGCGGCCGGCCATGGTCTACACCCAGAAAGCCCACCGGCCCAGGCACCACGGTGAAACCGGCTTTCTCAAAACTCCACACCGAACGCGGCATATGCCAGGCCTGCGTCACCACCACCACACGCTTGATGCCTTGGGGCAGCAGAATTTCGGCGCTCATCTGGGCGTTTTCCCAGGTGGTACGGCTGCGCTCTTCCTTCCAGCGCACGCTGACGCCAAAGTCATCCTGCATCGAAACGGCCATCAGTTCGGCTTCACTGGGCGGCGTGCCGTAATGCAAACCGCCGCTGGTCAGCACCGGCAACCCTGACGCCTTGGCCAGTCGCGCCGCATAACGCTCACGCTCAAGACCAACGCCGGTGGGCTGGTCGCTGCCCCAGGCGATGTCCCCACGCTCGCGCCCGGAGCCCAACACCACAATCGCATCGGCGCGCTGGGCGAGCGTGGCCCAGTCTTCGCGAGCCAATGGCGGCGCTGTCTCAAGCGCACGGGCGCCCCATTGCACCATCACCGGCAGGCTGATCAACCACATCCCGCCCAGCCCCAGGGCAAAGCACACCCCGGCCAGGCGCGGGCGGCTACGGCGAAACCACCAGGCACACGCCAACAACAACAAAAAAATGCCGGGCGGCAACAGCAATTGTTTGATGAAATAACGAAAAGGCATCGGGCATCTCCAAAGATGCCCGAAGCCTAAATGCAACGCGATCAAGCGACAATCTTTACCAGCCTGTTTCGACAACGTTAATGGATAGTACTGTGCTTCACTTGCACCGTACGGACCGGGACCTTTCCGGGCCGCGACCGGCCGCCAAGTCTTTGAGCCAAATGACCTTGGCCGAACGAGGAGGCTCCTGGGCTGGCGGGGAGGCCTGCCCATGAGAGGCGCGGTGTTGATTCAACTCCAGGTAAGTCCTGATCAATTCAAGCTCTGCCTGGCTCAAGCCTCGCAACTCCAGCTCCAGAGGCCGCTCATCACGCAATCGGCCTGCGGTTCTTGCAGCATCCAATGCCCGACCCAAACGGTCGATCAGTCCTTCATACAATTGCGGTTTCGTTAGAGTTCGCTGCGATTCAACCATCCCCTCACCTCATTGAAGAAATACTTGCTCCCCAATAAACAGCGTAGCCCCCGTTGCTGCACCTGCCCGGTGCCGCGACAGACGGCCCTTGCCGCGCAATCAGGGTTTCCCTCGATAGAGTGGGGTCATGTATGCTACGGCGCTTCCTGTAACTCCACTTCCCGCAGGGTTTGGGCACGGACGCGCCACTTTCTGGTGTCGAACAACCCGGACTATGCACCGAAGAGGATTAGGCCACCCCTATTCAGTTCAAAAGTAGCCATGCACGAACAATATCAGCCCCGTGAAATAGAAAATGCCGCACAAACCTTCTGGGACGAGCAAAAGTCCTTTGAAGTCAGCGAACAGCCAGGCAAGGAGACTTACTACTGCCTATCGATGTTCCCTTACCCCAGCGGCAAGCTACACATGGGGCACGTGCGTAACTACACCATCGGCGACGTGATTTCCCGCTACCAGCGCATGCTCGGCAAAAACGTCCTGCAACCCATGGGTTGGGACGCTTTCGGTATGCCGGCGGAAAACGCCGCGATGAAAAACAACGTGGCGCCCGCCAAGTGGACCTACGAAAACATCGCCTACATGAAGACCCAGCTGCGCAGCCTGGGCCTGGCGGTGGACTGGTCCCGCGAGGTCACCACCTGCAAGCCGGACTACTACCGTTGGGAACAATGGCTGTTCACGCGCCTGTTCGAAAAAGGTGTGATCTACAAAAAGAGCGGCACCGTGAACTGGGACCCGATCGACCAGACCGTACTGGCCAACGAGCAGGTCATCGACGGTCGCGGCTGGCGCTCCGGCGCGCTGATCGAAAAGCGCGAAATCCCGATGTACTACTTCAAGATCACCGCCTACGCGGATGAACTGTTGTCGAGCCTCGACGACCTGCCGGGCTGGCCTGAACAGGTCAAGACCATGCAGCGCAACTGGATCGGCAAATCCAAGGGCATGGAAGTGCAGTTCCCGTATAACGTCGATTCCATCGGCGAAGCGGGCGCCCTGAAAGTCTTCACCACCCGTCCGGATACGCTGATGGGCGCGACTTACGTCGCGGTCGCCGCCGAACACCCGCTGGCCACCCAGGCTGCACAGAACAACCCCGAGCTGCAGGCGTTCATCGCCGAATGCAAGGGCGGCAGCGTGGCGGAAGCCGACGTCGCCACCCAGGAGAAAAAAGGCCTGCCGACCGGCCTGTTCGTCGAGCACCCGCTGACCGGCGAGAAACTGCCGGTATGGGTCGCCAACTATGTGCTGATGCACTACGGCGACGGCGCCGTCATGGCCGTGCCGGCCCACGACGAGCGCGATTTCGAATTCGCCACCAAATACAGCCTGCCGATCAAGTCGGTAGTACGTACCAGCTCGGGCGACACCAACCCAGCCCCGTGGCAAGACGCCTACGGCGAGCACGGCACCCTGATCAACTCCGGCGAATTTGACGGCCTGGACTTCCAGGGCGCCTTCGACGCTATCGAAGTCGCGCTGATCAAGAAGAACCTCGGTGCTTCGCGCACCCAGTTCCGCCTGCGCGACTGGGGTATCAGCCGCCAGCGCTACTGGGGCTGCCCGATCCCGATCATTCACTGCCAGACCTGCGGCGATGTACCGGTACCGGAAGACCAACTGCCCGTCGTGCTGCCTGAAGATGTAGTGCCGGATGGTGCTGGCTCGCCGTTGGCGCGCATGCCCGAGTTCTACGAGTGCAACTGCCCGAAATGCGGCGCACCGGCCAAGCGTGAAACCGACACCATGGACACCTTCGTGGAGTCCTCCTGGTACTACGCCCGTTACGCTTCGCCGCACTATGAAGGTGGCCTTGTGGAGAAATCCGCAGCCGACCATTGGCTGCCGGTGGATCAGTACATCGGCGGTATCGAACACGCCATTCTCCACCTGCTGTACGCGCGCTTCTTCCACAAGCTGATGCGCGACGAAGGCCTGGTGAGCTCCGATGAGCCGTTCAAGAACCTGCTGACCCAGGGCATGGTGATCGCCGATACCTACTATCGTCGCGAAGCCAATGGCGCCTACACCTGGTTCAACCCGGCGGACGTCGAACTTGAGCGTGACAGCAAAGCCAAGGTGATCAGCGCCAAACTGAAAGCCGACGGCCTGCCGGTGGAAATCGGTGGCACCGAGAAGATGGCCAAGTCCAAGAACAACGGGGTCGACCCACAGTCGATGATCGACCAGTTCGGCGCCGATACCTGCCGTCTGTTCATGATGTTCGCCTCGCCGCCCGACATGAGCGCCGAATGGTCCGACTCCGGCGTCGAAGGCTCGCACCGCTTCCTCAAGCGCGTCTGGCGCCTGGCCCATGCCCATGTCAGCCAGGGCTTGCCGGGCAAGCTGGACGTCGCGGCCTTGAACGACGAGCAGAAAGCCATTCGCCGCAGCACTCACCTGGCCATCCGCCAGGCGAGCCTGGACGTAGGGCAGAACCACAAGTTCAACACCGCCATCGCCCAGGTGATGACGCTGATGAACGTGCTGGAAAAAGCCCCGCAGGCCACCGAACTTGATCGCGCGCTGATTCACGAGGGCCTGGAAACGGTTACCCTGCTGCTCGCACCGATCACGCCGCATATCAGCCACGACCTGTGGAACCGCCTGGGCCACAGCGGCGCCGTCATCGATGCCGCCTGGCCGGTACAGGATGACAGCGCCCTGGTTCAGGACACGCTGCAACTGGTCATCCAGGTTAACGGTAAACTGCGCGGCCAGATCGACATGCCGGCCAGTGCCAGCCGTGAAGAGGTCGAAGCGGCTGCTCGCATCAACGAAAACGTGCTGCGCTTTACCGAAGGCTTGACGATCCGCAAAGTGATCGTGGTGCCCGGCAAACTGGTCAACATCGTCGCCAGCTAAATCGGATCGGGCGCGGGGCTTGGGCCCTGCGCCGAACTAAACCTTTAGGGCCTGGATAAGGCCCACCTGGTTTCAAGGGGAGCAACAAAATGATCAAACGCAATCTGCTGGTTATGGGCCTTGCCGTGCTGCTGAGCGCTTGCGGCTTCCAGCTGCGCGGCACCGGCACCAACGAGCTGTCGCTCAAGGAACTCGACGTCAGCGCCCGCAACGCCTATGGCGAAACCGTCACCCAGCTGCGCCAGACCCTGGAGAACAGCGGCGTGCACGTGTACAACGGTGCGACCTACAAACTGATCCTGACGGATGAGAGAGAAACCCAGCGCAATATCAGCTACGCCAGTGCTGGCCGTGCGTCCGATGTGGAGTTGAACACTGCGCTCTACTTCGAAGTACAGGGTCGCGATCAGTTGCCGCTGATGGGTGACAAGATCCAAGTGCAGAAAGTCGTGAGCCACGATGGCAATAACCTGGTGGGTTCGGACTCCGAGACCCTCCAGGTGCGCAAGGAAATGCGGCGTGAGCTGATCCAGCGCATGATGACTCGCCTGCAAATGCTGACCCCGGAAAAACTCGCCGCCCTGCAGCAAACCGCCGACAACAAGGCCAAGGCTGACGCCGATGCCCTGAAAGCCGCGCAAGAGTATGAAGACAACACGCCGAAACAATCGCCTGTTGAAGTTCCTGTCGAGTAAGCCAGACGGGGCGCCCCTGGCGCCCCGTTCGCCCTGCCTATGAAACTCGCCCCCGCCCAACTCGCCAAACACCTGCAAGGTGGCCTCGCGCCTGTCTATATCGTCAGCGGTGATGACCCGTTGCTGTGCCAGGAAGCGGCCGACGCTATCCGCACTGCCGCGCGCCAGCAAGGTTTCGATGAACGCCAGGTGTTCAGTGCTGACGCCAGTTTCGACTGGGGTACCCTGCTGCAAGCTGGCGCGAGCATGTCGCTGTTTGCCGAAAAGCGTCTGCTGGAACTGCGCCTGCCTTCGGGCAAGCCGGGCGACAAAGGCGCCGCGGCCTTGATGGAGTACTGCTCGCGCCCTGCCGAAGACACCGTACTGCTGATCAGCCTGCCCAAGCTCGACGGCAGCGCGCAGAAAACCAAGTGGGGCAAGGCACTGGTAGAAGGTGCGCAAACCCAGTTCATCCAGATCTGGCCAGTGGACAGCAACCAGTTGCCGCAGTGGATTCGTCAGCGCCTGTCACAATCGGGGTTGGCGGCGACACAAGATGCCGTGGAGCTGATCGCCGCCCGGGTCGAGGGCAACCTGCTTGCCGCCGCCCAGGAGATCGAAAAGCTCAAGCTGATGGCCGAGGATGGGCAGATCACCGTCGAAACCGTACAAGGCGCAGTGGCCGATAGCGCTCGCTTTGATGTGTTCGGCCTGGTCGATGCGATCCTCAACGGTGAGCCTGCCCACGCGCTGCGTATGCTTGAAGGCTTGCGTGGCGAAGGGGTGGAACCGCCGGTGATCCTCTGGGCCCTGGCCCGGGAGCTGCGAGTACTGGCGAATATCGCCTTGCAATACAGCCAGGGCACACCGCTGGACAAATGCTTCAGCCAGGCCAGGCCACCGGTGTGGGACAAGCGCAAACCGCTGATGAGCAAAGCCCTGCAACGGCACTCGGCGCAACGCTGGGCGCAACTGTTGCTGGAAGCGCAACGCATCGATGCGCAGATCAAGGGCCAGGCCGCCGGCTCGCCGTGGATGAGCCTGAGCCGTTTGTCGCTATTGATGGCCGGCCAGCGCCTCACCCTGCCAGCCGAATAACCCTCTCTTGAAAACACCATAGATCCAATGTGGGAGGGGGCTTGCTCCCGATGGCAGTGTGTCAGGAATTTATGTTTCACTGATGTACCGCTATCGGGAGCAAGCCGCCTCCCACATTTGACCTGCGTACCTTTCCTACACTTCGCGGGGCTTTACAGCCGCTCAACTTAGGCAGATTATTTGCCCGCTCCACCACCCACAGAGACTAGACACCATGAGCAAAAAGCCATCCAAGCATGGCCCCAACAAGGCCAAATCCATCATCGCCCAGCCACTGTTCCGCAGCCGTCAGGAACGCGCCGGCAAGGGCAAAGGCAGCTACCGCCGCGAAGCCTTCCAGTCTAATAGCTGGGAGGCTTCTTACTTTCTGGCTGCCTGAAGGCAAGCGCCCCTCTGGCATGATAAGGTCTGTACCTGATTTGTAACCCCCTGGACCTGTGCATGCCCTCTAGTCTTTCTCGTCGTTGGCACCTACGCCAATTGATCGCTGCCTCCAGCCTCATTCTGCTTGTCGCCTGCGCGGAAAAACCTACCGCCGCGGACGCTCAGCCCCTGCCCAAGCTCCAGACGGCACCGGCTATCGCACCGGCTGTGGTTGCCCCCTTGGCAGTGGATAATCTTGATATCCAGCCGACCCAGACCTTTGCCGAATGGCAGGCTGGCTTCCGTGCGCAAGCGCTGCAAGCCGGGATCACTGCGGCTGTGTTCGATAACGCTTTTGCCGGCGTTACCCCTGATATGGCGGTGATTCGCGCCGACCGCAGCCAACCGGAATTTTCCCGCCCGGTGTGGGAATACCTCGACGGCGCCCTGTCACCGGTGCGTGTGCGCAATGGTCAGGCGCTGCTGGTCAAGTACGCCGATATTCTGCAAAGCATCGAACAGCGCTATGGCGTCGACCGCCAGGCACTGGTCTCGGTGTGGGGCATGGAGAGCAACTTCGGCGCGTTCCAGGGCAATAATTCGGTGATCCGCTCCCTGGCCACCCTGGCCTATGAAGGCCGTCGCCCGGCCTTTGCCCAGGCGCAGCTGCTGGCAGCGCTGCAGATCATCCAGCATGGTGATATTCAAGCCGACCAGATGAAAGGTTCCTGGGCTGGTGCGATGGGCCAGACGCAGTTTATCCCGACCACCTATAACACCCATGCAGTGGACTTTGACGGTGATGGTCGTCGCGATATCTGGAACAGCCCATCCGACGCCCTCGCCTCCACGGCGCATTACCTGCAAAGCTCCGGGTGGCAGAAAGGCCAGCCATGGGGCGTTGAAGTGCAGCCGCTGCCATCGGGCTTCGACTACAGCCTGGCCGATGGCGGCGTGCGCAAGACCGTGGCGCAATGGCTGCAACTGGGCATCCAACTCCCCCCTGGCGTGAGCCTGCCGGCCAATGTCGACCAGTTGTCCGCCGCCCTGCTGTTACCGGCTGGCTACCGTGGCCCGGCATTCCTGGTACTGGATAACTTCCGCGCCATCCTCAAGTACAACAATTCGTCGTCCTATGCATTGGCGGTTGGCTTGCTATCGGAGCGATTTGGCGGCGGCGGTGTGATTCGTGGCAGTTGGCCCAAAGATGAACTGCCGCTGAGCCGCTCACAGCGTATCGACCTGCAAACGGCGCTCAGCGCCAAGGGCTATGACGCCGGTAACCCGGACGGGATTATCGGCGCCAATACGCGCAAGGCGATTCGCTCGGCGCAGCAGGCGTTGGGCTGGCCAGCGGATGGGTATCCGACGGTGAAGTTGCTGGAATCACTGCAGGACCGATAGATCTGCTTAGGGCAACTACCGCCATCGGGGGCAAGCCCCCGATTGCGGTTTAGCAGACTGTAAAAAACTCAGGGGTTGAACACTACATCCTGCTCCAACACCACCCGTTGCTCCCCCGCATCCAAGCGCACCAAAGCGCCCATTGGCAACGTCAGGTTGGGGTCGCAATGCCCACTGCGCCAGCCAGCCAGCACCGGAACGCACAGTGGTTCGAAGGTCTGCTTCAGCAACCGCTCCAGCGCACCGTTATCCACACCCGCCACATCCCCTACCAGCACACCGGCGACCTGGGCCAGCTTGCCGGCCAGGCGCAGGTGAGTCAGCAGGCGGTCGATACGATAAAGCGGCTCGTTGACGTCCTCGATAAACAGGATGATGCCTTCGGCGTCTATCTCATACGGCGTGCCCATTGTCGCGGCAATCATCGACAGATTACCGCCCAGCAAGCGCCCACAGGCAATGCCTGGCTCGATCGTGGTCAATTGGTAGGCCGCAGGGTGCGCAAGCAGGCTGCCGGCGCCCAGTTGGCCACGCAGCAGGCTGAACAGGGAGGATTCGGTTGGCTGTTGCTTGTCGCCCAGCAGGTCGGCATTGAGCATCGGCCCGTGGAATGTGACAAAGCCGGCGTAACGGTTGATCGCCAGGTGCAACGCGGTGATATCGCTGTAACCCACGAATGGTTTGGGGTTGGCGCGCAGCAGGTCGAAGTCCAGCGCGTCGAGCAAGCGGGGTGTGCCATAGCCGCCACGCAGGCAGAGGATGGCATCGATATCCGGGTTGGCGAAGGCGGCATGCAAATCGCGCAGACGCACTTCATCGCTGCCGGCCAGGTAGCCGTCGCGCTCGTACACACCAGGGAAAATGTGCAATTGGTAGCCACGGGCACGCATCCATTGCCCGGCTTTTTCAACATCCAGCGCGGCGGGGCCGGCGGGGGCGATCAGGCCGAAGGTGCCTTCGGGGCGCAGTGCAGGTACGGCGGCGGTCATCCATGGTTCTCCCTATATGACGCAGAACGAAATGTGGGAGCTGGCTTGCCTGCGATGCAAGCGCCTCGGTGTATCAGTGACACCGAGGTGATGCTATCGCAGGCAAGCCAGCTCCCACACAAGCCAGCATTTCACATTGATTCTGGGGGCGGCTTACGAAACCAGGCTCGCCTTGACCAGCTTGGCCTGCTCATCGGCGTGGTACGAAGAACGCACCAACGGGCCCGACGCCACGTTCTTGAAGCCCATCTTGTAACCTTCCTCGGCGAACCAGGCGAAGGTGTCCGGGTGCACGAAACGCTGCACCGGCAAGTGGCTGCGCGATGGTTGCAGGTACTGGCCCAGGGTCAGCATGTCGATGTCGTGTTCGCGCATACGCTTCATGACTTCGATGACTTCTTCGTCAGTCTCGCCCAGGCCCAGCATCAAGCCGGACTTGGTCGGGATGTGCGGCATCATCTGCTTGAATTTCTGCAGCAGGGTCAGCGACCACTGGTAGTCCGAACCCGGACGCGCAGCCTTGTACAGGCGCGGTACGGTTTCCAGGTTGTGGTTGAACACATCCGGCGGCTCGGCGGCGGTGATTTCCAGCGCCACGTCCATACGGCCACGGTAGTCCGGCACCAGGGTTTCGAGCATCACGTTCGGCGACAGCTTGCGGATTTCGCGGATGCAGTCGGCAAAGTGCTGGGCACCGCCGTCACGCAGGTCGTCACGGTCAACCGAGGTGATCACCACATACTTGAGTTTCAGGTCGGCAATGGCGATGGCCAGGCTTTCCGGCTCGTTGACGTCCAGAGGTTTCGGACGGCCGTGGCCGACGTCGCAGAACGGGCAACGACGGGTGCAGATGTCGCCCATGATCATGAACGTGGCGGTGCCGCCGGAGAAGCATTCACCCAGGTTCGGGCAGGACGCTTCTTCGCATACGCTGTGCAGTTTGTGTTTGCGCAGCAGGGACTTGATACGGTCGACTTCCGGCGAAACCGGGATGCGCACGCGAATCCAGTCGGGTTTCTTCGGCAGTTCGGTGGTCGGGATGATCTTGACCGGGATGCGTGCAACCTTCTCGGCGCCGCGCAGCTTGACGCCGGCTTCCACCTTGGCACGCGGGGCCGGGGCTGGACGCTCAGTGATGTCCAGCGTCGGGATCATGGTTTGCACAACATCAGTAGTCATATCAATCGATTCCGCCCGTCAGGGTCGTCTGCTCTGCATAGTCGAGGTGTTTGACGAGCTGCGCGCGCAGCCGGGCACTAACCTCGGCAAATTTAATCGGTGTGGCATGATCGCTCAGTTGGGTCATCGCCAGCCCGGCATAACCGCACGGGTTGATCCGTCGGAACGGCGCCAGGTCCATGTCCACGTTCAAGGCCAGGCCGTGAAAGGAACAACCGTGGCGAATACGCAGCCCCAGAGAGGCGATTTTCGCGCCGTCTACATACACACCGGGTGCATCGGGCTTGGCCGCGGCGGTTACGCCGTAACTGGCCAGCAGCTCGATCAGGCAAGCCTCCATGCGGCTGACCAGATCGCGCACGCCAAAACCCAGTTTGCGCACATCCAGCAACAGGTAAGCCACCAATTGCCCTGGGCCATGGTAAGTCACTTGGCCACCCCGGTCGACCTGCACCACCGGAATATCACCCGGAAGCAACAAATGCTCGGCCTTGCCGGCCTGCCCCTGGGTGAATACCGGCGGATGTTCCACCAGCCAGATTTCATCCGGGGCCGAGGTGCCGCGCTCGTTGGTAAAGCGCTGCATGGCATGCCAGACCGGCTCGTAGGCCATCTGGCCGAGCTCGCGAAAGCCCAGAACGTGCGACATCACAGCACCATGTGCACGAAGCCGGTGGCCCGCAGTTCGCTGTTGATGTTGTAGAGCTGGTCCTGATCGGTCGCAACGATGTGCAACTGAATCGTGGTGTACTTGCCGGTGGAGCTTTGACGCTCGTCCACGCGGTTGTCGTTGATCGTCGCGTGTTTCCTGACGATTTCGAGAATCTTGTCCTTGCGGCCGACACCGGTATCGCTGATCACCTTGACGGGATAATCCGTCACTGGAAATTCGATCTTTGGCGCCTTTACTTCTACGTCTTTATCGGTCATGGCAGAACAGCCTCGTAAGCGCTAAGCCGTGGCGACGGGCAAAGCCCCGCGCTGGATCAACGCGGGGCTTTGCAGGTGCACACAATCAGTTGAACAAGCCGTAGAAGAATAGACGGATGCTATCCCATACGCGGCGGAAGATACCACCTTCCTCGACAGCGTCCAGCGCGATCAGGTCGGCGCTGTGCACCACCTTGTCGTCCAGCTTGACTTCGACTTTACCGATCACGTCGCCCTTGGCGATTGGGGCAACCAATTGCGGGTTCAGGGTCATGCTGGCGGCGAGCTTTTTCAGCTGGCCTTTAGGCATGGTCAGGGTCAGGTCGTCGGCCAGGCCGGCCTTGACTTGCGAGGTGGCGCCTTTCCATACCGGCGCGGTCGCAAGCTCGGCACCCTTCTGGTAGAAGGTCTGGGTTTCGAAGAAGCGGAAACCGTAGGTCAAAAGTTTTTGCGTCTCGGCCGCACGGGCCTGCTCGCTGTTGGTGCCGAATACCACGGCGATCAGGCGCTGACCATCACGCACAGCGGACGACACCATGCAGTAGCCGGCTTCGTCGGTGTGGCCGGTTTTCAGACCGTCGACGGTCTTGTCGCGCCACAGCAGCAGGTTGCGGTTAGGCTGCTTGATGTTGTTCCAGAAGAATTCCTTCTGGGAGTAGATCGCGTAGTGCACCGGGTCAACGCGGATGATCGCGCGCGCCAGGATTGCCATGTCATGAGCCGACGAATAATGCTCTGGGTTCGGCAGGCCGGTCGGGTTCATGAAGTGGCTGTTGGTCATGCCCAGGTCGGCTGCAGTCTTGTTCATCACGTCGGCGAACGCATCTTCGCTGCCGGCGATGTGCTCGGCCAGGGCGACGCTGGCGTCGTTGCCGGACTGGATGATGATGCCGTGCAACAGGTCACTGACGGTGACTTGCGAGCCGACCTTGATGAACATCCGCGAACCACCGGTACGCCAGGCGTTTTCGCTGACGGTGACCGGGTCGTTCTCGCCGATCTGGCCGCGACGGATTTCCAGGGTCGCGATATAGGCAGTCATCAGCTTGGTCAGGCTGGCTGGCGGCAGGCGTACATCACCGCCGTTTTCGACCAGCACGTTGCCACTGGCGGCGTCCATGAGGACCCACGACTTGGCGGCCAGTTGCGGGGAGGCCGGCACCATTTCAACCGCCCAGGCGGCCGGGGTGATGATCAGCGAGATAAGCAGGCACGTGCGTTTGGCTAAGGTGGTGATGTTCATCCGTCTCTCGAAATTGCTTATGGAAACTTGCCCTCGCGGGCAAAACTATTCAGACAGCCCGCTTCCAGACTGTCACGTGTTCGGTTGCCCGCTCACCCCTTGCCCCTGGGTTTTTATTGTTCAACGAGCCAACAACCTGGACTCAAGCGCGCGGGCGCACCTGAGCCATCAATCCGTTACTTATTCTGCGGTGACCACACTGGGTTGCCCCAGGTTGGCCAGGCGCACGCTGTTCTGCACTTGCGCCACTTCACTTGGCGAACCGATCGGGCCCATGCGTACACGGTGCAACGTTTGCTGGTTACGCACGATGGAGCTGATGAAGACCGGCGCGCTGACCATACCGCTGAGCTTGGACCTTAACAGTTCTGCCGCATCCGGGTTGGCGAAAGCGCCGACCTGCAGGTATTGCCCGCCCACCATCGAGGCGCCCGGTGCTGCATGAGGAACGACGACGGTATCCGGAGCATGTTGCGCCGGCGGCGGCGTCCACTGCTCGATCTTGCCGGTCGAGGCCGTCACTTGCGGTTGCGGGGTTGCCGGTTCGTTGAGCATCAACGGCGCCGGCTTGCCGCGCTGGGCCCAGTACTGCGCCGGGTCGATGCCTTCGACTTTCACCCGTGCGGTGCCGGTTTCGGCGTAGCCAAGCTTCTTGGCGGCAGCGTAGGACAAGTCGATGATCCGGTCCGAATAGAACGGCCCGCGGTCGTTGACCCGCAGGATCACCGTGCGGTTGTTGTCGAGGTTGGTAACGCGAACATAGCTGGGCAACGGCAGGGTCTTGTGGGCCGCGCTCATGCCGTACAGGTCATACACTTCGCCGTTGGCGGTGTTCTGGCCATGAAACTTGGTGCCGTACCAGGACGCGGTGCCGGACTGCACGTAGGTCTTGGATTCCTGCAGCGGGAAGTAATTCTTGCCCAGCACGGTATAGGGGTTGGCCTTGTAGGGGCCGGTATGCAGGGTCGGCGTGGCATCCGGGATTTTCGAGACATCCACATCCCACCACGGCGCGCCATCTTTGTGCGCACGGTTGATGTCCAGGCCCGGCTGGGCGCGCACCACCGCGCCGCCGGCCTTCTTGGCAGGCGCACGGTTAGGGGTGGTGGAGCAACTGGCAACCAGCAAGGACAACGCGGCGAACGCCACCAGCTTGAGCGGTTTTTTGAACGGCGATACCCGCATTACTTGTTGCCCCGTGCTTGAACCAGCTCATCTGACAGCTGATGCACGGCCATGGCGTACATCACACTGCGGTTATAACGCGTGATTGCGTAGAAATTCTTCAGGCCCATCCAGTATTCCGGGCCGTTTGCACCTTCCAGGCGGAATGCCGTCACCGGCATGTCGTCGCGTGGCGCATTCTGACTCGACCAGCCCAGCGCTCGCAACTCCCCGACGGTCTTGACCGGCTCGATACCCTGGGTCAAGCCTTCATCGGCGCGCTCACCTGTGACATCGGCGCGGATAACCACCGGTTCGCCGCCAACCCAGCCGTGACGCTTGAAGTAGCTGGCCACGCTGCCGATGGCATCGTCGGGGTTGCTCCAGATATTGATATGGCCGTCGCCGTCAAAGTCCACCGCATAGGCGCGAAAGCTGCTCGGCATGAACTGCGGCAAGCCCATCGCACCGGCGTACGAGCCCTTGAGTGTCATCGGGTCGACCTGTTCTTCGCGGGCCAGCAGCAGGAATTCGCGCAGCTCCTTGCGGAAGAATTCGGCACGCGGCGGGTAATCGAAGCCCAGGGTCGACAAGGCGTCGATCACCCGATAGCTGCCGGTATTGCGGCCGTAGAACGTTTCAATGCCGATGATCGAGACGATGACCTGGGCCGGCACGCCGTATTCCTGCTCGGCGCGGGCCAGGACGGCTTCATGCTGACGCCAGAAGTCCACGCCGCGGGCAATACGTGCGTCAGTAAGGAACATCGGGCGATATTCCTTCCACTGCTTCACGCGTTCGGCGGGGCGGGAAATGGCGTCGAGGATCGCCTGCTTTTTCTGGGCTTCGCGGAACACGCCCATCAGTTGCTCGCCGGCAAAACCGTAGTCGCGGGTCATCTCACCGACAAATTCGGCGACCTGGGGTGAACCATCGTAGTCACCGGCCTGCGCCTCTTGCGTTGCCCCCAGCAGCCCAATCAGGCCCATCCAGGTCGCATGCCGAGTCGCCCAGCCGCGCATTACTTGCATTGACATCTTCACCTTATTCAAACCTGTGCGATCCACTTGCGATGCGTATGAATCGACATCAAAACCCCAAACGCTGACAGCAATGTCACCAGCGAAGTTCCGCCGTAGCTAATGAATGGCAACGGCACCCCAACCACCGGCAGCAGGCCACTGACCATACCGATGTTGACGAAAACGTAAACAAAAAAAGTCATGGTCAGGCTGCCGGCAAGCAATTTACCGAACAGCGTCTGCGCCTGGGCGGTAATCACCAGGCCGCGACCAATCAACAGCAGATAGATCAACAACAAGGCGCAAATGCCCACCAGGCCGAACTCTTCGCCCATCACCGCGATGATGAAGTCGGTATGACTCTCGGGCAAGAAGTCCAGATGGGACTGGGTGCCCAGCAACCAGCCTTTGCCGAATACGCCGCCGGAACCGATGGCTGCCTTGGACTGGATGATGTTCCAGCCGGTGCCCAGCGGGTCGCTCTCCGGGTCGAGGAACGTCAGGATCCGTTGCTTCTGATAGTCGTGCATGAAGAAGAACCACATGGCCACGGCCACGGGGACGGCAGCGGCCAGCACGCTGAGGATCCAGCGCCAGCGCAAGCCGCCCATAAACAGCACGAACGCGCCACCGGCCAAAATCAGCAATGAGGTGCCAAGGTCAGGCTGGCGCACGATCAGAATAAACGGCACGCCGATTAGAAGCAGGCTGATCACCACGTGCTTGAGCTGTGGCGGCAAGGTGCGCTTGGACAAGTACCAGGCGATGGTAGCCGGCATCAGGATCTTCATGAATTCCGACGGCTGGAAGCGAATCACCCCGGGAATGTTGATCCAGCGCGTGGCCCCCATGGCGTTATGGCCCATGACATCCACCACCACCAGCAGCAACACGCCGGCGACATACCCCAGCGGCACCCAACGCGCCATGAAGCGCGGTTCAAGCTGGGCGATCACCACCATCGACAACAGGCCCAGGCCAAACGAGGACGCTTGCTTGATCAACAGGTCCCAGTTCTTGCCGCTGGCCGAATACAGCACGAACAGGCTGCCGGCCGCCAAGGTCAGCAGCAGGATCAGCAGCGGCCCATCAATGTGCATGCGTTGCAGCAACGTCGCACGGCGACGCATCACATCCTCGCTGGAGAGGATGCGGTCAAAATTACTCTTCACGGGCCGTAACCTCGGGGCTTGATGGGGGGCCGCCATACTCGGGCTTGAGCTTGCCATCCTCGGCCAACAGCCAGGCATCCATGATCTGCCGCACCACGGGCGCCGCGACGCCAGAGCCGGACTCACCGTTCTCGACCATCACCGAGACCACGATTTTCGGGTCGTCAGCCGGGGCGAAGCCGACAAACAAGGCGTGGTCGCGGTGACGCTCCTGAACCTTGGAACGGTCATATTTTTCGCCCTGCTTGATCGCGACCACCTGGGCCGTACCACTCTTGCCGGCGATGCGGTATTGCGCGCCGGCTGCCGCCTTGCGTGCGGTACCCCGTGCGCCGTGCATGACTTGCTGCATGCCGTGGTTGACCTTGGCCCAGTCGGACGGGTCGCGCAGCACAATGTCGGGAATCGGGTTGTCGTCTACCGGCTTTTCGCCTTCGATGGTCCTGGCCAGGTGCGGCCGGTTCCAGATGCCTTTATTGGCCACCAGCGCCGTGGCCTGGGCCAGTTGCAGCGGCGTGGCCTGCATATAGCCCTGGCCGATCCCCAGGATCAGGGTTTCACCCGGGAACCATGCCTGACGGCGCGTCGCACGCTTCCATTCCCGCGACGGCATCAGGCCGGGAGACTCTTCGAACATGTCCAGAGAGACTTTCTGACCGAGGCCGAACTTGCCCATGTAGGCAGACAGGCGATCGATCCCCAGCTTGTGGGCCAGGTCGTAAAAATAGGTGTCGTTGGAGCGCATGATCGCGGTGTCCAGGTCGACATAGCCGTCACCGGAGCGGTTCCAGTTGCGGTATTTGTGATCATAGTTGGGCAGCATGTAGTAGCCGGGGTCATAGACCCGACTGGAGGCCGTGACTACACCGGAGTCCAGGCCGGCGATCGCCACCGCCGGCTTGATGGTCGAACCCGGTGGATACAGGCCGCGCAATACACGGTTGAACAGCGGTCGATCGATGGAGTCGCGCAACTCGGCGTAGGCCTTGAAGCTGATGCCGGTGACGAACAGGTTAGGGTCGAAACTCGGCTGACTGACCATCGCCAGCACTTCGCCGGTCTTCGGGTCCAGCGCCACCACGGCACCACGCCGGCCCCCCAGGGCCATCTCGGCAGCTTCCTGCAACTTGATGTCCAGGCTCAGCACAATGTCCTTGCCCGGTATCGGGTCGGTACGCTTGAGCACGCGCAAGACGCGGCCGCGGGCGTTGGTCTCGACTTCTTCGTAACCCACCTGGCCGTGCAGCTCGGGCTCGTAGAACCGCTCGATGCCGGTCTTGCCGATATGATGGGTGCCGCTGTAATTGACCGGGTCGAGGGTTTTAAGCTCTTTCTCGTTGATCCGCCCCATATAGCCGACCGAGTGGGCAAAGTGCGCCCCTTGCGGATAGTGGCGCACCAACTGCGCCACCACTTCCACACCCGGCAGACGGAACTGGTTCACGGCGATTCGGGCGATCTGCTCTTCGGTCAGCTCGAACAGGATCGGCACCGGCTCGAACGGCCGGCGCCCCTGCTTCATGCGTTTCTCGAAGATCACCCGGTCTTCCGGCGTCAGTTGCAGCACCTCGACAATCACATCGAGCACCTGCTGCCAGTCGCCGGAACGCTCACGGGTCATGCTCAGGCTGAAGCTGGGGCGGTTATCCGCGACCACCACGCCATTGCGGTCGAAGATCAGCCCACGGGTCGGCGGAATCGGCTGCACATGCACCCGGTTGTTTTCCGACAGCGTGGAGTGATAGTCGTACTGGATCACCTGCAGGAAATACAGACGCGCAATCAGCACACACATCAGCACCACCACCAAAATCGCACCGAACACCACCCGCGCGCGTACCAGACGTGCGTCTTTCTCGTGGTCCTTGATGCGGATCGGCTGGGTCATCGGGGGCGGCGCAGACTATTTGTGGTAAGGGTGCCCGGACAGGACTGTCCAGGCGCGATACAGCTGTTCACCGATCAGAATCCTTACCAACGGGTGCGGCAATGTCAGCGCCGACAACGACCAGCGCTGATCGGCTCGCGCACAGACTTCCGGCGCCAGCCCCTCGGGGCCACCGACCATGAAGTTGACCGTACGCGAATCCAGGCGCCAGCGATCCAGTTCCACCGCCAACTGCTCGGTGCTCCAGGGCTTGCCGTGCACTTCGAGAGTGACGATACGCTCGTTGGGGCCGACCTTGGCCAGCATGGCTTCGCCTTCCTGGCGGATAAAGCGCGCCACATCGGCGTTCTTGCCCCGGGTATTGAGCGGTATTTCCACCAGTTCAAGCGACAGCTCAGCGGGCAGACGCTTGGCATACTCGTGCCAGCCTTCTTCCACCCACTTGGGCATGCGTGAACCGACAGCGATCAGACGCAGGCGCACAGCCGTTCCTTATTCCTGGTCTTTGTTGAGCTTGTCGAAGTGCGCGTGGCCCACTTCCGGGCTGTGGTGCTTGCCATCGGCGGCACGGCTCTGCTCGGCGCCTTTCCACAGACGCTCCAGGTCGTAGAACTGGCGGGCGTTGGAGGTCATCATGTGAACGATCACATCGTCCATGTCCAGCAGTACCCAGTCGCTGTCGCCCTTGCCTTCTTCACCCAGAGGCTTCACGCCCTGGGCTTTGACGGCTTCACGAACCTTGTCGAGCATCGCGCCGATCTGACGGTTGGAAGTACCGGTAGCGATGATCATGAAGTCGGTGATGCTTTGCTTGTCGCGTACGTCCAGCACCTGGATGTCCTGGGCCTTAACGTCTTCCAGGGCGGCCACGGCCACTTTCACCAGCTCTTCGCCAGCCAATTCCGGGCCCACGTGGGCTTCAACCGGCAGCGGTGCGCTTTTGAAGGTGCCTTTGCGCTTAACTTTGCTTACGTCTTTGTTCGTCATATAAAACTCGTTTTGCTCGTATGTTCGGGCGCTTGCTGCACGGTTCGTGCGTTCAAGCGCGCCTTTTCAGTTCGACGCACGGTAAAGCCCGTGCGCATCGATGTAGGCCAGGACCGCGTCAGGCACCAGGAAACGTACCGACTTACCGCTGGCCAGCAGTTGACGGATCTGGGTGGCGGACACCGCAAGCGGGGTCTGCCAGACGAATGCAATATTCCCGTTCGGCCCGGTCAGGGCCAAGGGGTCACTTACCGACCGCGCGGCCAGCAGGTTGCGCAAGGCATCCGGCGGTTCGCTGTCGGCATCCGGGCGTTGCAAAACCAGGATGTGGCAATGCTGGAGGAGCTCCTCCCAGCGGTGCCAAGAGGGCAGGCCGCAAAATGCGTCCCAGCCCAAAAGCAGAAACAACTGGTCATCTGCGCCCATCTCGGCGCGCATCAATTCCAGGGTGTCGACAGTGTAGGACGGTTTATCGCGCTTGAGCTCGCGGTCGTCCACCATCAACGGCTGTATGCCCTCTACGGCCACCTGCACCATTTCCAGGCGCTGTTGCGCAGACACCTGCGGCGTATCGCGATGCGGCGGCCGAAAATTGGGCAGCAGCCGCACCTCGTCCAGCGCCAGGGCATCGGCGACTTCCAGGGCACTGCGCAAATGGCCGATGTGCACGGGGTCGAAAGTACCGCCGAGCAGCCCGATGCGTTTAGCCATCAAGTGCGCACATGACCGTCGCCGAACACTACGTACTTCTCGCTGGTCAGCCCTTCAAGGCCAACCGGGCCACGTGCATGGAGCTTGTCGGTGGAGATACCGATCTCCGCCCCCAGGCCATACTCGAAGCCGTCGGCAAAACGTGTCGAGGCGTTGATCATCACCGAAGCGGAGTCCACTTCATTGAGGAAACGCCGGGCATCGCTGAAGTGCTCGGAAACAATGGCGTCGGTGTGCTTGGAGCCGTATTTATTGATGTGCTCGATGGCCTGGTCCAGGTCGTCGACGATGCGAATCGACAGGATCGGCGCCGTGTATTCGGTGTACCAGTCTTGTTCAGTCGCCTCGATCACATCGCTGCCGAGCAGTGCACGGGTACGCTCGCAGCCACGCAGCTCCACGCCCTTGTCACGGTAGATGGCAGCCAGCGGCGGCAGCACGCGCTCGGCAATGCCGGCGTGCACCAGCAGGGTTTCCATGGTGTTGCACGGCGCGTAGCGGTGGGTCTTGGCGTTGTCGGCAATGCGAATCGCCTTGTCGAGGTCGGCGGCGATGTCGATGAAGACGTGGCACACGCCGTCCAGGTGCTTGATGACTGGCACCTTGGCATCGCGGCTGACGCGCTCGATCAGGCTCTTGCCGCCACGGGGCACAATCACGTCGACGAATTCCGGCATGGTGATCAACGCGCCCACAGCCGCGCGGTCGGTGGTTTCCACCACTTGCACCACTTCGGCTGGCAACTCGGCCACGGCCAGGCCTTGCTGGATGCAGGCGGCGATAGCACGGTTGGAATTGATCGCCTCGGAGCCGCCTCGCAGGATGGTGGCGTTGCCCGACTTCAGGCACAGGCTCGCGGCGTCGATGGTCACGTTCGGACGCGACTCGTAGATGATGCCGATCACACCCAGCGGCACGCGCATCTTGCCTACCTGGATACCGGACGGCAGGTAACGCATGTCGCGGATTTCACCGATGGGGTCAGGCAGCTTGGCCACCTGACGCAGGCCTTCGATCATGTCGTCGATACGTGCCGGGGTCAGTGCCAGGCGATCCAGCAAGGCCGGTTCCAGGCCATTGGCGCGACCATTGGCCAAGTCCAGTTCATTGGCAGCGGTCAACTCGGAGCGCGAAGCATCCAGAGCATCGGCAGCCGCCAGCAGCGCACGGTTCTTCTGCGCAGTGCTCGCACGGGCGATCAACCGCGAGGCCTGACGGGCAGCGCGACCCAGGCGGGTCATGTAGTCAAGAACGGACTCAGTCATGGTCAGGGAGTCTTGGCAAAGAGGAAAGCGGCAGATTATAGCTGTGACGCCGCTCGACTGACAGCGGTGAGGGGCGGATGGTCGAAATGAACTGTAAAAACCCGGGGTTCAGCGGTAATTAAGGTGAGAGTTGTTATTATTCCGTCACATTTAGCCGTAATAACCCTGAACGCCATGCCCGGACTTACCGCCCCACTCCCCGCAAGCGCCCTGCCCGACGGCTTCTTCGACCGCGATGCACAACTGCTCGCGCAAGAGCTGTTGGGGAAAATCATTCGCCACCGTGTTGGTGATCTCTGGCTTTCGGCGCGAATTATTGAAACCGAAGCCTATTACGTGGCCGAAAAAGGCAGCCATGCGTCGCTGGGTTACACAGAAAAGCGTAAGGCTTTGTTTCTGGATGGCGGTCATATCTATATGTACTACGCCAGGGGCGGTGATTCCCTGAACTTCAGCGCCCACGGCCCGGGGAATGCCGTGCTGATCAAGTCGGCTTACCCGTGGGTCGATGAAATCTGCGGGCCGGCAAGCCTGGCGCAAATGCTGTTGAACAACCCCAACCCCGACGGCAGCCCGCGCCCGGCGCAGAAGCTGTGCGCCGGGCAGACCCTGCTGTGCAAGGCGCTGGGCCTGAAAGTGCCGATGTGGGACGCCAAGCGCTTCGATCAGGAACTGCTGTATGTCGAAGATGTGGGCCAGGTGCCCACGCAGATTATCCAGACCACCCGGCTGGGCATTCCCAGCGGGCGCGATGAACACTTGATGTATCGCTTCGTCGATGCCGGCTATGCGCCGTACTGCACGCGGAACCCGCTGCGTCGCGGGCAGGTCGAAGGCCGCGATTATTTTTTGATCTAACGGGCGACACATCCCATGTGGGAGCTGGCTTGCTTGCGATAGCGGTGGGCCAGGCAACTTCCATGCTGGCCATGCCGCAGCCATCGCAGGCAAGCCAGCTCCCACAGTGGAAATTCACCGTCTCATTATGGAGTGGATTGTATGGGCCAATGGCTCGATAGCATCACCGGCTGGCTGACCCTGAACCCGCAATGGCTGGCAGCCGCGGTGTTTATTGTCGCGTGCGTGGAGTGCCTGGCCATTGCCGGGCTGATCGTGCCGGGCACGGTATTGCTGTTTGCGATTGCCGCACTGGCCGGCAGCGGTGCGTTGTCACTGAGTGAAACCCTGCTGCTGGGCTTCCTCGGCGGACTATTGGGCGACGGGGTTTCCTACTACCTGGGCCGACACTTCCATCAGAACATCCGGCGCTTGCCGGGCCTGCGCCATCATCCGGAATGGATGAATGGCGCAGAAACCTACTTCCACAAGTACGGAATCGCCAGCTTGCTGGTCGGGCGCTTCATCGGGCCATTGCGGCCCATGCTGCCGATGGTCGCCGGTATGTGCGACATGCCGCTCCCGCGCTTTGCGATCGTCAGCGTGATCGCCGCCGCCGGTTGGTCAGTGGCGTATCTGCTGCCGGGCTGGGCAGCCGGTGCCGCGTTCCGCCTGCCCTTGCCGGAAGGTTTCTGGCCGGAAGCGGCGATTGTTGCGGCGTGCCTGGCGGCGCTATTGGGATTAAGTTTGAACAGCAGCCTGCGCGCCCATCGTCGCGCAACGTTGTGGATCGGTTGTGCCAGCCTGACCCTGCTGATCGCGCTGTTTATCGGCTACCCGCATCTCAATGACTTCGATCAGGGCCTGAGCGCCCTGGTGCAGGAGCATCGCAGCCCGTGGCTGGATGAGGTGATGGTGCGGATCACGCAATTGGGCGAGTTCAAGAAAATGTTCGTCGCCAGCGCGGTGTTCACCGCCCTGTTGTTTGTGGCCCGGCAATGGCGACACGCGCTGTTTGTAGGAGCGACCCTGGCAGGCGCGGCGGTGATCAACACCGGCACCAAGCTGTTCTTTGCCCGTGGCCGCCCGGAGATTCTGACCGACCCGTTGACCAGTTTCAGCATGCCCAGCGGCCATGCCTCCGGCGCTTTTGCGTTCTTCCTGGCGCTCGCGGTATTGGCCGGTCGCGGCCAACCCACGCGGTTGCGCCTGACCTGGATGCTGCTGGGCTGCATACCCGCCGCATTCATTGCTCTGTCGCGGGTGTACCTGGGCGCTCACTGGCCCAGCGACATCCTCGCAGGCACGCTACTGGCCATGACGGTATGCGCATTCAGCCTGACCGTGATCCAGTACCGCAGCCCGCTGCCGGCAATGACGCAAAAAGCCTGGTGGCTGGTATTGCCGGCGGTGGTGGCGGTGCTCGGCTTCATTGCATTCACCGGCACCTCCCATGCATTGCTCAGGTACGCCTACTGACCCTTGGCCGGGCCAATCCAGTCGACTGAAGCAGAGCGACGCTCCACGCAACGTTCGCGTCGCTCCAGCAGCATCTCGTCGGCAATCTCGGCGGCGCGCTCGGCGATGTACTCCGCGCCCCGGGTGGCGTCCTGCTGGAGCAATTGCGTGGTCACGCTGACAAAATACGTGTCCCAGGCGACTTGTTCCGATGGTGTCAGACGAATCATGGTCATCCCCGATCATTATGGTGTGATCGGAAAATATTGCAGGCGTCGCGCCTGAAATGACGTAGCAAAATCCGAAAGCAACCGCAGAAAATTCCGTATCTCAGGTGAACAACTCACCCTGCAATTCATCCAGCAACATCTGAATGGCATCCAGCCGCTGCTGCGGATCGTCAATTTGCAGCAAGTCGACCTTATCGGCGTCGGTAAACGGCAGCAGGTACGCCAGTTGGTTGCCGAGGGCCTGCTGGCCTTCGGCATGGGCGTTCATCTCCAGCGAAGCTACCATCGGGTGCTCCGCCAGAGCCTCCAGCAGCGCCAGCAAGTCGGCGTCCTCTTCTTCCAGAGGCCGATCCGGCACCTCCTCCAACCATTTAACCTCGGCCACCAGCAATTGATCTTTCTGCACCGTGACGTCTAGTACGCGGAAACGCCGGCCACCTTCCACACGAATCCCCAGCAGGCCGTTGTCCTGCTGTTTGAAGTCGCGAATAAACGCTTCGCAGCCGATCAGCGCGTAGCCGTCCGGGGCTATGCCCACTTCCAGGCCATTGAAGATGCACACCACACCAAAGCTTTCGCCCTTTTTCATGCAGCGGCTGATCATGTCCAGGTAGCGCGCCTCGAATATCTGCAGGTCGAGGGTGCAGCCTGGGAACAGCACAGTGTTGAGTGGGAACAGCGCCAGACTCATAACGGTTTCCTTAAAACCCGGGTTAAACAATTACCGACACGGCCAACGGCAGAAACACCGCCGTCGCCACGCCCATCAGGCTCATGGCCAGCGCCGCAAAAGCGCCGCACTCTTCGCTTTCCTGCAGGGCCACCGAGGTGCCGACCGCATGAGCGGTCATGCCCAGCGCCATGCCCCGCGCTTCAGGGCTGTGCACACCCAGCCGCGACAGATACGCCGGGCCGATCATCGCGCCGACCACCCCGGTGATCAGTACAAACACTGCCGCCAATGCCGCCACGCCACCAATCTGTTCGGCGACCAGCATGGCAATCGGCGACGTTACCGACTTGGGTGCCATGGTCATCAGCACCCTGTGTTCGGCACCAAACCACCACCCCAACAGCACACACAAGCCGGTAGCCAACACCCCGCCTACCACCAGCGTAGTAAAAATCGGCCAGAACAATTGGCGAATCCGCCGCAGGTTAAGATAAAGCGGTACCGCCAATGCCACCGTTGCAGGCCCCAGCAGGATCCCCATGATCTCGGTGCTTTCGCGGTACTCGGCGTAACTCAGGCCACAGGCAAGCAACACACCGATCACCAGCAACATCGACACCAGCACCGGCTGCAGGAAGATCCAGCGGGTTTTCTCGTACCCCGCCAGCACCAACTGATAGGCGCCCAGGGTGATACCGATGCCAAACAACGGGTGATGAATGACCGCCGTCCAGGCGCCCTGCCAGTCAAGCATCATTGGTCCTTCTCCTTGCGCCTGACCATCTGCTGCATCAGCACACCGACAAAGCCCATGGCGATCACCAGCGACAACACCAGCGCCCCGACGATAGCCCAGAAGTCCGCGACAATGTCCTTGGCGTAGACCATCACTCCCACGGCAGGCGGCACCAACAGCAACGGCAGATAACGCAACAGGCTGCCAGCCGCCAGGCTCAGCGGCTCGCCGACTTCACCGCGCCAGACCAGAAAGCCCAGCATCAGCAGCAGCCCGATGATCGGCCCCGGCAGTACCGGCAACAGCAAATGATTGATCGCCGTACCGATCAATTGAAACAGCACCAGCCAAGTCAGGCCACGTAACAGCATCCCGCTCTCTCCCCCCTCAAAGCCCATGCACATTATAAGCACGCCCGCCCTATGCCCAGGCATTCGCCAAAAGCATGTTGGGTTGACCGGGCCATTTGCCCATGATGATCTACATTGGTTCTCTGTATCCCATATAAAACCCCTTATCAACGGGGGATAAAAATGATGAACCCAGGAGAGACGCAATGCCCTATGTACCCGTAGCGCAGCTCAAAGATTATGTCGGCAAGGAACTGGGACGTTCCGAATGGCTCACCATCGACCAGGCGCGCATCAACCTGTTCGCAGAGGCCACCGGCGATCATCAGTTCATCCACGTCGACCCGGTCAAGGCCGCACAAACCCCGTTCGGCAGCACCATCGCCCACGGTTTCCTGTCGCTGTCACTGATGCCCAAGCTGATGGAAGACATCCTGATCATGCCCGAGGGCTTGAAAATGGCCGTCAACTACGGCCTGGACAGTGTGCGCTTCATCCAGCCGGTGAAGGTCGACTCCAAGGTACGCCTGAACGTCACGCTCACCGACGTCACCGAGAAAAAACCCGGCCAATGGCTGTTCAAGGCCACCGCCACCCTGGAAATCGAAGGCCAGGAGAAACCTGCCTATATTGCCGAGTCGCTGTCACTCTGCTTCGTGTAAGGCCGACCCTGTGGCGAGGCAATAAACCTTGCCACAGTGTATGTAAATTTATGTATGAATCTCGCGGCTGCGGCATACTCGGCGCTCAATTATCCGGATCCCGCTATGCGCCCACTCGCTCCCCTTGCCCTTGCCCTGTTGCTGACCGCTTGCGGAGACGGCGAATCGCTGTTGCCGCCCGATGCGCGCCTGCCCGATGGCGGCCGCTACCGTGGCGATGTGGTCAACGGCCTGCTGCAAGGCCAGGGCCGCGTGGACTACCCCAACGGCAGTTGGTACGCCGGCCAGTTCGATAAAGGCCAGTGGCACGGCCAGGGCGAATGGCATGGCAGCAATGGCGAAGTCTATAAAGGCCAGTTCCAGCAGGGCCTGTTTGATGGCCAGGGCAGCTTGACTACCACGGGCAGCAGCTATGTCGGCAGCTTCAAGAACGGTCGACGCAATGGCGAAGGCACCCTCAAAGAAGGGCAGATGACCTATCGCGGCGAGTTCAAGGACGACCAGTATGCAGGCCTCGGTCGCCTGGAATTGGCCGATGGCAGCCAGTACCAGGGCCAATTTGCCCACGGCAAGCCCAATGGCGAAGGCCAGCGCAATGACGACAGCGGCAATCAGTTCAGCGGCCACTTTGTCGATGGCCAACTGGAGGGCAATGGCACCTTCAATAGCGCTGAGGGCGATATCTATATCGGCCAATTCAAGCAGAACCAACTCAACGGCAAAGGCCGCTATGAAAACGCCGACGGCGACGTATGGATCGGCCAGTTCAAGGAAGGCGCCCTCAGTGGCAAAGGCGAGTTGATTGGCGCCGATGGCAGCCACTACGTCGGTCAGTTCAGTGACTGGCGCTTTACCGGTGAGGGGCGCCTGAACCTCACCGATGGCAGCTTCTATATCGGTGGCTTCGACAGCGACAACTATCAGGGGCGTGGCACCCTCGTGCTCACCGACGGCACCGTGCAGGCCGGCACCTGGGTCAATGGCCTGCGCGTGCGCGATGCCGATGGCAAGTTACTGCCCGACCCACTGGAAACCGGCCTATTGGCCCAAGGCCGCTTGCTCGACGAGGCCCTGGCCGCCGTGCCGGCCTCGACACCTGCCGTCGAGCTTTATACGTTGGCGTTGGCAGGTGACGGCAAGCAAAGCGTGTTCCTGCGCGAAGCCGATTACGTCAGCAACCTGCTCACCACACGCTTCGGCGCACGCGGGCAGGTCCGCCTGGTCAACCATCGTGACCACATCGCCGACCGTCCACTGGCCACCCGTGAAAGCCTGCGGCGTTCCGTGCAAACCCTGGCCGAACGTACCGGGCCCGAAGACCTGGTATTTATCTACTTGACCAGCCACGGCACCCATGAACATGAGTTGGTGCTCGACCAGCCGCGCATGGAACTGGCCGACCTGCCCGCCGATGAACTGGCCGCCGTGCTGACGCCGTTGAAAAACCGCGACAAGATCATCGTGATTTCCGCCTGCTACTCCGGCGGTTTCATTCCGGCCCTGAAAGATGAGCGCACGCTGATCATGACGGCTTCCCGTGCAGATCGCGTGTCCTTTGGCTGTTCAGAAGAGGCGGACTTTACCTACTTTGGCGATGCCCTTTTCGCACAAGCCTTCAACCAAACGGACGATTTGCAACACGCGTTCAAACTGGCACAACTGCATGTGGCCGAACGCGAGCAGGCGGACAACTTCGAAGCCTCAGAACCGCAGATCTGGGCGCCCAAAGGCGTGATCGCCCATTGGCAACTATTACGCAAACAGCAGGCACGAAAGGCGCTCGAAAGCGTCTCAATGAATAGCAAGGAAGCCAAAGGCAACTAAGCTGTAACGTGTAACAAGGGGGAAACATCATGTACCTGACACCTCAGCATATCCTGCTGGCGGGGGCCTCCGGCCTCACCGGCGAACACCTGCTTGATCGTCTGCTCAACGAACCCACCGTGACCCGTGTACTGGCGCCGAGCCGCAAGCCGCTGGCTGAACACCCACGCCTGGAAAACCCGGTGGGCGACCCTGCGGTGTTCCTGCCGCAACTGAGCGGCCGGGTGGACATTGCCTTTTGCTGCCTGGGCACCACGATCAAGAAAGCCGGCTCGGAAGCGGCGTTCCGTGCGGTCGATCTGGACATGGTGGTGGCCTTCGCCAAGCGCGCTCGGGAACTGGGTGCGCGGCATCTGATCGTGATCAGTGCGATCGGCGCCGACCCGAAATCCTCAGTGTTCTACAACCGAGTCAAGGGCGAAATGGAGCAGGCACTCAAAGCCCAGGACTGGCCGCAACTGACCATCGTGCGACCTTCCTTGCTGCTGGGGGACCGGCTGGAACCGCGTCTGGCCGAACAGCTTGCCGGGCCGTTGTCGCGCTTGATTCCGGGCAAGTACCACGGCATCGAAGTCTGCGAACTGGCTCGCGCCATGTGGCGCCTGGCGCTGGAAGAACAGGATGGCGTGCGGGTGGTGGAGTCGGATGAGCTGCGCAAGCTCGGCAAGTAAGAACACCAATCCAAATGTGGGAGGGGGCTTGCTCCCGATGACGGTGGGTCAGCAACAAGGTAGTTGCCTGACACGGCGCCATCGGGAGCAAGCCCCCTCCCACACTGGGTTCGTGTAGTTCTCAGAGTCCGCCAGTGGCGTTGAAGCCCACACCCAGCACGGTCAACAACGACAGTGGCAACAGCAGCGTATCGAGCAGCGCGCTGGCCGGCAGGTCGAGATGGGGATAGCCCGGCGCCTCGGCCCCAAACCTGTCCTTGGCACAGCAGCCGCCATTGATCGCATACAAATCCAGGCGCGTACCGGCATACACCACAGGCGCGCCAGGTTGCGCGGCGTCCAGGGTGCGCGCCGTGGCGCAGCCCGTCAGTTGCAGCGCCAGTAATAGCAGCAGCGTTTTATTCATCACCGCCCGAATGGTGCTCGCCCCAACGCGGCAGCATGTCCTGGGGAATGTTCAGCAGGTTGAGAATGCGCGCCACCACGAAGTCCACCAGGTCATCGATGGTCTGCGGCTGGTGATAGAAACCTGGCGACGCCGGCAAGATGGTCACGCCCATGTTCGACAACTTGAGCATGTGTTCCAGGTGAATACTCGAATACGGTGCTTCGCGCGGTACCAGGATCAATTGGCGACGCTCCTTCAAGGTCACGTCCGCCGCCCTTTCAATCAGGTTATTGCAGGCGCCCGTGGCAATCGCCGACAGGGTGCCGGTGGAGCATGGCACCACCACCATCGCCGCCGGCGCGCCGGAGCCCGAAGCCACGGGCGACATCCAGTCTTCCTTGCCATAGACCTTGATCTGCCCCGCTGCCGCACCGGTGTATTCGGTGAGGAACGCTTGCATCATCTGCACCTTGGCCGGCAATTGCACATCCGTCTCGGTCGCCAGCACCAATTGGGCGGCCTTGGAAATCAGGAAGTGCACTTCACGGTCTTCACGTACCAGGCAATCCAGCAGGCGCAGGCCGTAAGGCGCGCCGGATGCGCCGGTCATTGCCAGGGTGATACGTTCGGGGCCACTCATTGCAACGCCTCGGCCAGCTTGCCGTGCAAGCCGCCAAAACCGCCGTTGCTCATGACGACCACATGGGTGCCGGGCTTGGCCAAGTGCTTCACATGCTCAATGATGCCTTCCAGCGAATCACACACCGTCGAGGGCACGGTGCACAGCGCAGCGATCCCCGGCAGGTCCCAACCAAGGTTGGCAGGCGCGTACCAGACCACCTGGTCGGCGTCGTTGACGCTTTCCGGCAGGCCATCGCGGTGCGCACCCAGCTTCATGGAGTTGGAGCGCGGTTCGACGATCGCAATGATTTGGGCATCGCCAACGCGCTTGCGCAGGCCGTCGAGCGTAGTGGCGATAGCTGTTGGATGGTGGGCAAAGTCGTCGTAGATGGTAATCCCATTCACGTCGGCGACTTTTTCCATGCGCCGCTTGACGCTTTTGAATGCGCTCAAGGCCGCGATGCCCATGGCCGGCACCACACCGACATGCCGTGCAGCCGCCAGGGTTACCAGCGCGTTGGCGACATTGTGCTGGCCGGTCATATCCCACTCCACGACGCCTTGGGCTTGGCCTTCGAACAGCACTTCAAACCGGGAGCCGTCTTCGCTGAGCAACTTGACCTGCCATTGCCCGCCCACACCGGTGGTCTGCACCGGCGTCCAGCAGCCCATGTCGATCACGCGCTGCAACGCCGGTTCAGTGGTCGGGTGGATGACCAGGCCTTCACTCGGGATGGTACGCACCAAGTGATGGAACTGCCGCTCAATAGCCGCCAGATCGGGAAAGATGTCCGCGTGATCAAACTCAAGATTGTTCAGGATCGCTGTGCGCGGACGGTAGTGGACGAACTTGGAGCGCTTGTCGAAAAACGCGCTGTCGTATTCATCGGCTTCGATCACGAAAAACGGCGTATCGCCCAGGCGCGCCGACACCGAGAAATTCTGCGGCACGCCGCCGATCAGGAAGCCCGGACTCATGCCCGCATGTTCCAGTACCCAGGCGAGCATACTGCTGGTGGTGGTCTTGCCGTGAGTGCCGGCCACTGCCAATACCCAACGACCTTGCAACACATGATCAGCCAGCCATTGAGGGCCTGAGACGTAAGGCAAACCTTTATTGAGCACGTACTCGACCGCTGGGTTGCCACGGGACATGGCGTTGCCAATCACTACCAGATCCGGCACCGGGTCGAATTGCGAGGGATCGTAACCTTGGGTCAGCTCGATACCTTGCGCCTGCAGCTGCGTGCTCATGGGCGGATAAACGTTGGCATCGGAGCCCGTAACGTGATGGCCCAGCTCTTTGGCCAGAACCGCCATTGAACCCATGAACGTACCGCAGATACCCAGAATATGAATGTGCATAGTCGACCTCGTAAACATCGAGGCAGGTTAGCGTAGGGTGGGAAAGTTCGCACGCTTTAGCTGAGGGCGAAACGCCCGCCGGTAGGATCCGGCGGGCAAAAGGGATGTCTTAAACCATGGTGCCAGCTTTTTTAAGCTCAGCGTCTTTCAAGGTCATGATTCGTTCGGCCGCTTTTTCCATCGCGTCATACCGACGCTCTATTACGCCTAAGCGTCCCCCGGTGCCGGGAGAGGTTGACGACTCAATGTGAGGTTTGAAAATAACGCCGTTGTCCTCGGCCACTTGCCTCATATGGGTTTCTGACACGCTCAGTAACTGCTCTAGGTTAGTCAAGCGTGCCCCACGCTCCTTGGGCCAGGCGTCGTCCATGGCAAGCCGGTCTGCGGTGCTTCCCGACGCCAGCATCATGACGACATTGGCAAACTCCAGCACTACTTTCTCTACCCGATCCAGATGGCGCATGGCTTCAAGCGCAGGCTCATCGGGTGCGGATGGCGCAACGGTTGGCGGCATGGAGTCCTGTTCGGGCTGTGCAACGCCCGGCAAATGCGGTGGCGGTGGCGCCACTGGCACCGGTAGGTATTGGCCCTTGATCGCTTCCCCCGCAGCCACGGATCCGGCATACGCCCCCACATTGATCGGCGCGCTGACCATACCATTGACGCCTGCGTTGATGAACGCGTCCTTGACCGTCTTGCTGGTAGAGGGTGATGTAGAAATAACGCCCGCTTTGACCAGCCTGTCGGCATCCAACAGTCGCTGGGTGACATCGACCACGCTGACCTTGGGCGGATCGTTCTGTTTCACAGGGGCGGTCCCACCGAGGGGGGGCGTCTGAGGCCCCTTGCTCAGCACGTCCTTGAGCCTACCTGCGGTTGACTGGCTTGAACTGCCCGCAGTCGCACTTGCACTTGCACCAGGGGTATCGTGGCTTGTCGTCGGCTTTTTCCCACCCGCCGTGATTGGGGGCCGGCTGGGCGTGGGACTGACCGAGGCAGGCGGCAATCTGGGCGATGGCGTGGGCGGCACGTGAGGCGTGGGGCGGGATCCTCCCCACCCTCGCAGTCCAAAGATTCCACGCTTGATGCGCACCTTCGGCGTTTGATCAGTCTCCTGCGCAGACAACTGCGTGCCAGGCTCAGGCGGAGTGTGGTCCACCGGTTCGTCCCAGCCCGCCGTAAAGGGTTGCGGTTGGGACGTGAGCGTAACGTCAAGTTGAACAGGGAGTTGTGGCACAGGAGTCGTTATTGGACTTGTAATATTCATGTGTTGTCACCCTAGAAGTTTCAAACAACTGTGATTAAGGGCACGTGATGCTCTGCCCTTATTCCATCAGTGCTTAAAACAACGTGCAGCGTTCCGGGGCGACGTGAGTACGTAGCGCGATAAAAAACCTTAAAGCCTGTGCGACAAAACACGAGCCATCGGCAATAACTGAGTTACTCCGACAAGTGTCGCACTCCCTTAATGAGTGCAGTCCCTGGAGATTCCATGTTTGCGTAACTTGCGGTACAGCGTATTGCGACTGACCCCCAACTGTTCAGCCACATGGCTCATATGCCAGCGCTGCTGCACCAACGCACCGAGTAATGCCTGACGCTCGGCGCTTTCCAGCGGCAAGGCGTACGGCGCATCCACCCTCGCCCCCAGCGGCCGCGCCTGGCGAATCAGCGCCGGCAAGTCCTCAAGACCGACTCGCCCGCCCTCACAGAGCGCTACCACCGTGCGCAACACGGTACGCATTTGCCGCAGATTGCCGGGCCAGTGGAATGCCAACAAGGCCTGGCGCGCTGACTCGTCTAGCACCACCTGTTCGGTGCCGGCCTCTTGGGCCAGGAGGAAGTCCAACAATTGCGCCTTGTCAGTGCGTTCGCGCAACGGCGGCAGGGCGACTTCCAAGCCGCTCAAGCGGTAATACAGGTCTTCGCGAAAGCTGCCATCGGCCACACGCTCCAGCAAATTACGGTGCGTCGCGCTGATGATGCGCAGGTTCACGGCTTGAGGTTCGCCGCCGATAGGCACCACCAGGCGATCCTCCAGCACCCTCAACAAGCGGGTTTGCAGCGCCAGTGGCATGTCGCCGATTTCGTCGAGAAACAGCGTACCGCCGTCGGCCTGTTGCAGCTTGCCGCGCATGCCTTCTTTAAGGGCGCCGGTGAAACTGCCGGCGCGATAGCCAAACAGTTCGCACTCGATCAGGTTTTCCGGAATGGCCGCACAGTTCAGCGCGACAAAGGCCTTGTCGCCTCGCTGGCTGGCCTGGTGCACGGCCTTGGCGAAAGCCTCTTTACCGCAGCCGGTTTCGCCGTTGATCAGCAAGGGCACGTCGCGCTCGAATACGCGCGAGGCCTTGCGCAGCTCATTTTGCAACGCCGGATCGCCCAGGCAAATACCCAGTGGACGTGGCGCCTGCGGCTTGACGACCGGGGCCAGCGTACTGCGGGGCTGGCCTCGCAGCGCTGCAAATAAAGGCCGACCATCGCGGCTACGCAGCGGCCAACTGGCAGTGGCATTCGCGCTGGCCCGCCCTAGCAACTGATCCAGGGAACAGTCGAAAAACGCGTCCACCGGCTGGCCCACCAAGCCGCCGCGTAGCTGCCCCAACAGGTTCAGGGCGCTCTGGTTCACCGCACAAATGCGCCCTTCGCCATCGAACGCCAGCAAGCCTTCACTGAACAACCCGACCGACTCGGCCTGCAGGTGAAAACGCAGCAGCCAATGATGTTCGAAGTGGCGCAGGAAGTAGCAACTTTCGATCATCTTGGCCGACAGGTTCACCAGCGCCATGGTGTGGAACTGGCTCTGGCGCGACACGGCTTCGCGGGCCGAGGACACATCCAGCACCGCCAGCAATTCACCGTGAGGGTCGAACACCGGGCTCGCCGAACACGTCAGCCCGGTATGGCGACCGCGAAAATGCTCGTCACGGTGGATGGTCAGGGATTGACGCTCGACCAGGCAGGTGCCGATGCCATTGGTGCCTTCGCAGGCTTCACTCCAGTCGGCGCCCAGCCACAGCCCGGCGCGCTCGAAAATCTTGCGCTCGGACGGCGCGGTGACACAGTTGAGGATCACCCCCCGGGCATCGGTGAGCAGCACCGCGTGACCAGCCCCCGAGAGTTGCTGGTGCAGACTGTTCATCTCGTTGCCGGCGATGTGCAGCACCTGGCGCAGGCGTTCGCGGCTTTCCAGCAGGCGGCCATGCTCAAGCACGGTGGGCGCGACGGTCTGCGCAGGGTCGAGGTGGTAGTCCTCAACGCAACGCAGCCAGGAACGGGCGATGGAGGGATCGCTGCCCGGCCCTTGGAGCGGCTCTTGCCCCCGGGTGACAGTGAGAACCTGCTGGGCATGGCGACTGAAATGATCGTTGTGCATGTTCTTATTATTCTCCCTGCGTGAGAGCGCCCAGCATCCACCAGCCACCGGGCCATTGCAATCCCGGTCCGACCCATCGGTCACAGGCTGTACCGTTTGTGGCACAAACTGTCACCCCGCCTGTATCGCCCCAGCCACAGTCATGCCTTGTAAACAAAACCAAACCCTTGATTTACCTGGCCCGTACGCACTGGCCCGACCTTTGCTCTACGCTTTATAACGCGCTTGCAGCGCTGTACTCCGATAAACATAAAAGCAGGAGATGCCCACCATGCGTTATGCACACCCCGGTACCGAAGGCGCCATCGTTTCGTTCAAGGCCAAGTACGGCAACTACATCGGCGGCGAGTTCGTTGCGCCGGTCGATGGCAACTACTTCTCCAACACCTCGCCGGTCAATGGCAAGCCCATCGCCGACTTCCCGCGCTCCACCGCCAAAGACATCGACAAAGCACTGGACGCCGCCCACGCCGCCGCTGACGCCTGGGGCAAAACCAGCGCCCAGGACCGCTCGCTGGTACTGCTGAAAATCGCCGACCGTATCGAGCAGAACCTCGAGTTGCTGGCCATCACCGAAACCTGGGACAACGGCAAGGCCGTGCGTGAAACCCTCAACGCCGACATCCCCCTGGCCGCCGACCACTTCCGCTACTTCGCAGGCTGCATTCGCGCCCAGGAAGGCAGCAGCGCCGAAATCAACGAACTCACTGCCGCCTATCACTTCCATGAACCACTGGGCGTGGTCGGCCAGATCATCCCGTGGAACTTCCCGCTGCTGATGGCCGCCTGGAAACTCGCCCCGGCCCTGGCCGCCGGCAACTGCGTGGTACTCAAGCCCGCCGAGCAAACCCCGCTGGGCATCAGCGTACTGATGGAACTGATCGGCGACCTGTTGCCGCCAGGCGTACTGAACGTTGTGCACGGTTTCGGCAAGGAAGCCGGCGAAGCCCTGGCGACCAGCAAGCGTATCGCCAAGATCGCCTTCACCGGTTCTACCCCGGTGGGCTCGCACATCATGCACGCGGCGGCCGAGAACATCATTCCGTCTACCGTTGAGCTGGGCGGCAAGTCGCCGAATATCTTCTTCGCCGACATCATGAAAGCGGAACCTGCATTCATCGAAAAAGCTGCCGAAGGCCTGGTGCTGGCGTTCTTCAACCAAGGCGAAGTGTGCACCTGCCCATCTCGCGCCCTGGTGGAGGAGTCGATCTACGACGACTTCATGAAAGTGGTGATGAAGAAGGTCGAGTCGATCAAGCGTGGCGACCCGCTGGACACCGACACCATGGTCGGCGCCCAGGCGTCCGAGCAGCAATTTGACAAGATCCTGTCCTACCTGGAAATCGCCAAGGGCGAAGGTGCGCAACTGCTGACCGGTGGCAAGGTTGAAAAGCTCACGGGCGATCTGGCCACCGGCTATTACATCCAGCCGACCCTGCTCAAGGGCACCAACGACATGCGTGTGTTCCAGGAAGAAATCTTCGGCCCGGTGGTGAGCATCACCACTTTCAAGGACGAAGCCGAAGCCCTGGCGATTGCCAACGACACCGAGTTCGGCCTGGGCGCCGGCCTGTGGACCCGCGACATCAACCGCGCCTACCGCATGGGCCGCGCGATCAAGGCCGGTCGCGTGTGGACCAACTGCTACCACCTGTACCCGGCGCACGCCGCGTTTGGCGGTTACAAGAAGTCTGGCGTAGGGCGCGAAACCCACAAGATGATGTTGGATCACTACCAGCAGACCAAGAACCTGCTGGTGAGCTACGACATTAATCCGTTGGGCTTTTTCTAACCCAGCCTTATAGCAAGCAACCAGCCTCCAACTTGAAATGCAATCACGTGTGGGAGCTGGCTTGCCTGCGATAGCGGTGTGTCAGCCAAGTAAAAGGTCGCTGACAAGGCACCATCGCAGGCAAGCCAGCTCCCACACTTGAACTTCGCCAGTAATTGCTACCGCGTTCGGCACACAGATGCCGAGTTAAAAACAATAACAATCCAAGGTACTTCCCATGCCTAGCGAACCCACTGGTTCTTCTGTCGACTTCGAAAAAGTCGGCACCGATTACTTTCAACAACGAGAATTGAAAAAAGGCGCTGCCGGCTGGGTGCTGTTAGTCGGCCTTGGCGTCGCCTACGTCATCTCCGGCGACTATGCCGGCTGGAACTTCGGCCTGGCCCAGGGTGGCTGGGGCGGCATGTTCCTCGCCACATTGCTCATGGCTACCATGTACCTGTGCATGTGCTTCTCCCTGGCCGAACTGTCTTCGATGATCCCCACCGCCGGCGGTGGCTACGGTTTTGCCCGCAGCGCCTTTGGCCCTTGGGGCGGGTTTCTCACCGGCACCGCGATCCTGATCGAGTACGCCATCGCCCCCGCCGCAATTGCGGTGTTTATCGGCGCTTACTGCGAGTCGCTGTTCGGCATTGGCGGCTGGATGATCTACCTGGCGTTCTACATCATCTTTATCGGCATCCATATTTTTGGTGTCGGCGAAGCCTTGAAGCTGATGTTTGTCATCACCGCCGTCGCCGCGATCGCTTTGGGCGTATTCCTGGTGTCGATGGTGCCGCACTTCAACGTCGCCAACCTGCTGGATATTCCGGTGACCGAGGCCAAGGGCGCCAGCAGCTTCCTGCCGTTCGGCTATGTGGGCGTGTGGGCGGCGATCCCTTATGCGATCTGGTTTTTCCTCGCGGTAGAAGGCGTGCCCCTGGCCGCTGAAGAAACCAAGAACCCCAAGCGCGACCTGCCCCGTGGGCTGATCGGCGCGATTGTGGTGCTGACCAGTTTTGCCCTGTTGATCCTGGTGATCGCGCCGGGCGGAGCAGGCACGTATGCGCTGATCAAATCCGGTAACCCGTTGGTGGAAGCCCTGGCGCTGTCCTATGGCGGTTCGACCTGGATGGGCAGCTTCGTCAACCTGATTGGCCTGGCCGGTTTGATCGCAAGCTTTTTCTCGATTATCTACGCCTACTCGCGGCAGATCTTTGCCTTGTCCCGCGCTGGCTACCTGCCGCGCAAATTGTCCCAGACCAACAAGAGCAAGGCGCCAGTACTGGCATTGGTGATTCCCGGGATTATCGGTTTCGGCCTGTCGCTGACCGGCCAGGGCGACCTGCTAATTTTGGTGGCCGTATTTGGCGCGACGATCTCCTATGTGCTGATGATGGCCGCGCACATCACCCTGCGCATCCGCCGCCCTAAGATGGAGCGCCCGTATCGCACGCCGGGCGGCATCTTCACCTCGGGCGTGGCGCTGGTACTGGCCTGCGTGGCCGTGGTGGCGGGCTTTTTGGTCGACCCACGCGTGGTGATTGGCGCGGCGGTCATCTATGGAGTATTAATTGCTTACTTTGCTTTCTACAGCCGGCATCACTTGGTAGCAGGCACGCCGGAAGAAGAATTCGCGGCGATCCAGGCCGCAGAGGCCGCCCTGCACTAAGTGCCGTAAACCTCGGCGCGGGCGCCTGCTCGCGTCGTCAAGGAGACACTGTATGGCAAGTTTTTCCCACGCGGTGGGTGCACACACCTACCGCTTCGACAGCCTCAAGGACCTGATGGCCAAAGCCAGCCCGGCACGCTCCGGCGACTTCCTGGCCGGCGTCGCTGCGCAAAATGATGGCGAACGGGTCGCCGCCCAGATGGCGCTGGCGAATACACCCCTGAAGCACTTCCTCGAAGAAGTGCTGATTCCCTATGAAAGCGACGAAGTCACCCGGCTGATCATCGACACCCACGACAAACAGGCTTTTGCCACGGTCAGTCACCTCACCGTCGGTGGCCTGCGCGACTGGCTGCTCAGTGACGCGGCTGATGAACAATCCCTACGCGCACTGGCGCCGGGGCTGACACCGGAAATGGCGGCAGCCGTGTCCAAAATCATGCGCGTACAGGACCTGGTGCTGGTGGCACAGAAGATTCGCGTGGTCACCCAGTTTCGCGGCACCATGGGCCTGCGCGGGCGCTTGTCCACGCGCTTGCAGCCCAATCACCCCACCGACGAACCGGCGGGCATTGCCGCGAGCATTCTCGACGGCCTGCTCTACGGCAACGGCGACGCCATGATCGGCATCAACCCGGCCACCGACAGCATCGCCTCGATCTGCGCCATGCTGGAGATGCTCGACGCGATCATCCAGCGCTACGAAATCCCCACCCAGGCCTGCGTACTCACCCACGTCACCACCTCCATCGAGGCGATCAACCGTGGCGTGCCGCTGGACCTGGTGTTCCAGTCGATCGCCGGCACCGAGGCCGCCAACGCCAGTTTCGGCATCAGCCTGAGCGTGCTGCAGGAAGGTTACGAGGCTGGCCTGAGTCTCAAGCGCGGCACTCTGGGGCAAAACCTGATGTATTTCGAAACCGGCCAGGGCAGTGCCCTGTCGGCCAATGCGCACTTTGGGGTCGACCAGCAAACCTGTGAAACCCGTGCCTACGCCGTGGCCCGGCACTTCAAGCCGTTCCTGGTCAATACCGTGGTCGGTTTTATCGGCCCGGAGTACCTGTACAACGGCAAGCAGATCATCCGCGCCGGCCTGGAAGACCACTTCTGCGGCAAGCTGCTCGGCGTACCCATGGGTTGTGATATCTGCTACACCAACCACGCCGAAGCCGACCAGGACGACATGGACACCCTGTTGACCCTGCTCGGCGTGGCCGGCATCAACTTCATCATGGGCATCCCCGGCTCCGACGACATCATGCTCAACTACCAGACCACCTCGTTCCACGACGCCTTGTACGCCCGGCAAACATTGGGTTTAAAACCGGCGCCGGAGTTTGAACAGTGGCTGGCGAAAATGGGCATCTTCACGCAAGAAGGCGGCAAGGTGCGCTTCGGCAACAGCCTGCCACCGGCGTTTCGCCACGCTCTGGCGCAACTGGGATGAAGGAGCCGACCGTGCAACCAGAATTGCCTGACAACCCGTGGCTGGAATTACGCCGCCTGACCCCGGCGCGCATCGCCCTGGGCCGCACCGGCACCAGCATTCCTACCAGTGCCCAGCTGGACTTCCAGTTTGCCCACGCCCAGGCGCGGGATGCGGTGCACCTGCCCTTCGACCATGCCGCGCTCAGCGGCCAATTGGCCGAACGTGGCCGCGACAGCCTGTTGCTGCGCAGCGCCGCCACGGACCGGCATATGTACCTGCAACGCCCGGACCTTGGGCGACGCTTGAGCGATGAGTCGGCCCAAACCTTGCGCGACTACGCTTCGGCGCATCCGGGTGGCGTGGATTTGGCCATAGTGGTGGCCGATGGCCTGTCGGCATTGGCGGTGCATAAACATACGGCGCCGTTTCTGATGCGCCTGGAGGAACAGACCCACGCCGAAGGCTGGTCCTTGTCACCGGTGATACTGGTGGAACAAGGCCGCGTGGCGGTGGCCGATGAAATCGGACAATTACTCGGCGCCAAAATGGTGGTGATCCTGATCGGCGAACGGCCGGGGCTCAGCTCACCGGACAGCCTGGGCCTGTATTTCACCTACAACCCCAAGGTGGGCCTCACCGATGCGTATCGCAATTGCATCTCCAATGTGCGGCTGGAAGGCTTGAGCTATGGCATGGCGGCCCATCGCCTGCTGTACTTGATGCGTGAGGCGTGTCGCCGGCAACTGTCGGGGGTCAACCTCAAGGATGAGGCACAGGTTCAGACGCTTGAATCCGACGACCCGGACTTGATGAAGGGCAATTTCCTGCTCAGCCCACCGAGTGACCGATAGCGGCACGATTGCGCTTTTTTGCCGCATTAGGCAGCATCAAGTCACGGCCGCTCGCGTGGTCATACCCCATTTGGAAGTTGAGGCCTGGCATGCGGATTACTCAAGCGACCCTGGAACACCTGGACCTGTTGACCCCGTTGTTCGTCAAATACCGCGAGTTTTACGGGGCCCTGCCATTCCCGGATTCATCCCGGGCCTTCCTCGAAAAGCGCCTGCGACGCAAGGAATCGGTGATCTACCTGGCCCTGGCCGATGATGATGACAAGCGACTGCTGGGCTTTTGCCAGCTGTATCCGAGCTTTTCCTCGTTGTCGCTGAAACGGGTGTGGATCCTCAATGACATCTATGTAGCCGAGGATGCCCGCCGGCAACTGGTGGCCGACAACCTGATGCGCACGGCCAAGAAGATGGCCAAGGAAACCCAGGCCGTACGATTGCGGGTATCCACCAGCAGCGACAATGAAGTGGCGCAGAAGACCTATGAGTCCATAGGCTTTCGTGAAGACACCGAGTTCAAGAACTACGTGCTACCGATCAACGAAGACTGACCCCCAATCCCCCAAACACTGTAGATCTCTTGTGGGAGGGGGCTTGCTCCCGATGGCGGGGTGTCAGTTAACGAATTTGTCCCTGACCCACCGCAATCGGGAGCAAGCCCCCTCCCACAAAAAACCAAGCCAACCGCTTCACACTTTCACGACACTCCCCGCTACAAAAGCCACACGCTTTTCACCATTCAATCCGTATAATGCGGACCTCTCAAGGTTGTAAGAACCACGACATACACTTGTAGCCTTATTACCCGTCGTCCCCGCACTGGCCCGCTGAGCCGGGCCATTCACACAGGTGCCATCCATGGATTTCAACCCGCTTGACCTTATCCTGCATCTCGACGTTTACCTCGACATGCTGGTAACCAACTACGGTCCGTGGATCTACGCCATTCTGTTCCTGGTGATTTTTTGCGAGACCGGCCTGGTGGTCATGCCATTCCTGCCGGGTGATTCGTTGCTGTTTATCGCTGGCGCCGTAGCGGCTGGCGGCGGTATGGACCCAGTGCTGCTGGCCGGCCTGCTGATGCTGGCGGCGATCCTCGGCGACAGCACCAACTACGTCATAGGACGAACCGCTGGCGAACGCTTGTTCAGCAACCCCAACTCGAAGATCTTCCGCCGCGACTACCTGCAAAAGACCCACGACTTCTACGACAAGCACGGTGGCAAGACCGTGACCCTGGCGCGCTTTCTGCCGATCCTGCGTACTTTCGCGCCGTTCGTCGCCGGCGTGGCCAAAATGCCCTACCCGCGCTTCTTCGGGTTCAGCGTACTCGGCACCATCCTCTGGGTCGGTGGCCTGGTGACCCTGGGCTACTTCTTCGGCAACGTGCCCTTCATCAAGAAAAACCTGTCGCTGCTGGTGGTGTTCATCATCCTGCTGTCCCTGGTGCCGATGATCATTGGCGTGGTGCGCAGCCGCTTTGGCCGCACGTCCTCCGAAGCCAACCCACACTGATTGCCCATGTGGTCCCTAAGCGCCTGGCGTCGCCGGCGCCTGCTGGCCAAGCACCCGATTGCCGATGACACCTGGCAACGGGTGCGCCACCACCTGACCTTCCTCGACGGCATCAGCGCCGAGCAAGACCAGTGGCTGCGCGAAGCCTGCGTGATCTTCCTCGCCGAAAAACACCTCACCGCCCTGCCCGGCGTCGACCTGCACCAGGAACAACGCCTGCTGCTCGCCGCGCAGGCGCAATTGCCGCTGATGAACCTGGGCGACCTCGACTGGTATCAGGGCTTTCATGAAATCGTGCTGTACCCCGACGACTTCCTCAGCCCGCAGCGCCATCGCGATGCCAGCGGCGTGGAGCACGAGTGGGACGGCGAACACAGCGGCGAAGCCTGGCAACAAGGCCCGGTGATCCTCGCCTGGCCTGGGGTGCTCGCCAGTGGCCAATGGGAAGGCTACAACCTGGTCATCCATGAATTGGCGCACAAGCTCGACATGCTCAACGGCGACGCCAACGGCCTGCCACCGCTGCACCACGACATGCGCGTGCAGGAATGGGCCAGCGTGATGCAAAGCGCCTTCGACGACCTCAATCGCCAACTGGACGCCAACCCGGAGGCCGACACCGAGATCGACCCTTACGCGGCGGAAAACCCAGCTGAATTCTTTGCCGTCACCAGCGAGTACTTTTTCAGCGCACCGGATTTACTGGTCAACCGTTATCCACAGGTGTACGCCCAACTCAGCCGCTTCTACCGCCAGGACCCACTGGCGCGCCTGACCCAACTGCAAGCCGGCGACCCACGTTATCAGCCGCAAGGCGAATGACCGTACGACGCTTGGCGCATGGCATCGGCGTCAGAATATGCCTATAATCGCCGCCACTTTTAGGCCAATCCGGCCATGTCATATGGCCAACTAACGGGGGCAACGCCCAATGAGCTACAGCAAGATTCCGGCTGGCAAAGACCTGCCGAACGACATCTACGTCGCCATCGAAATTCCGGCCAACCACGCGCCGATCAAATACGAAATCGACAAAGACAGCGACTGCCTGTTCGTTGACCGTTTCATGGCCACCCCGATGTTCTACCCGGCCAACTACGGTTTCATCCCCAACACCCTGGCTGACGACGGCGACCCCCTCGACGTGCTGGTCGTGACCCCTTACCCGGTTACCCCAGGCTCGGTTATCCGCGCACGTCCAGTCGGCATCCTGAACATGACCGACGACGGCGGCGGCGATGCCAAAGTCATCGCAGTGCCACACGACAAGCTGTCCCAGCTGTACGTGGACGTGAAGGAATACACCGACCTGCCGCCACTGCTGCTGGAACAGATCAAGCACTTCTTCGAGAACTACAAAGACCTCGAAAAAGGCAAATGGGTGAAGATCGACGGTTGGGGCAACGCAGAAGCCGCCCGCGCCGAGATCATGAAGTCGGTTGCCGCCTACAAAGGCTGATACCCGCGCCTGATTTTGCTTCGGCAAATAAAAAAGCCCCGTTAGTTCGGGGCTTTTTTATGGGCAAAATTAAACATCAAGTTCAATGTTTATTTTGCGCTGTTTATCTAAGTTGCACACCTGAAAGATCGAGCCACAACTAAGCCAAATCCTACATATGCAATTCAACGCATGGTTTATTTGATTAGTTTTTCCCGCCAGTAAACTCTGCGTTTATGAATACATCAGGTGATCGTTTAAAAGCGCTACTCCGGGAAGTTAATCTTTCCGCCTCCGACTTCGCCAAGAACCGCGGCGTCACGCCTCAACACGTGAACAACTGGTTCAAACGCGGCGTTCCCATGGGCCGACTCAACGAGATAGCAGAACTGCTGTGCGTCTCAAGTCGCTGGTTAAGCGACGGCCGAGGCCCCAAACACCCGCCCGCCAACTACCTGCTGGAAGGCCCCGACACAAGGAAACTACTGCCCACCCGCGAAGACACCGGCAAATACCTCACAGGCCCCGCCTGCCGTCCGGAAACAACCGACGTGGAGATCCCCCTCCACCCCACATTCACCTCAAGCGAACGCATCCGCGTCTCCCGGCACAGCCTGCAAACCCTCAACGTCCATCCCGACCGCGCGGTAGGCGCTTACATGGTCGACAACAGCATGACCGACATCATCCAACAAGGCGCCACCCTTGCCATCGACCGAGGCCGCACCCAAATCATCGACGGCGAAATTTATGCGGTAGAGCACGACGGGATGCTGCGCATCAAATACCTCTACAACCGACCTGGCGGTGGTTTGCGCCTGCGCAGCCACAACGCCGCCGAACACCCGGACGAATACCTCAACCACGAAGAACGCTTCGAACAAAGCTTCAAGGTTGTCGGCTGGGTATTCTGGTGGTCCACCCTTAACAACCGCCGCCCGCCCGTGCCGCTGGATGAGCACCTGCTGGGCTGGGAAGGCTCTAAATCGGAACCGGAGGTGGGCAACTGAGGGGAATGTGGGTAGAATGCGCCGCACATTTGGCAGGGGGATGGCTTAGCTATCTGCCCTGTCAGGCGATGCGGAGGAGTTCCCGCGGATGCCCCTACTATTCAGCCCGACGCCATGTGGGCTGAGCGATTTGAAGGCTGGTGAGGTTTGTCAAAAACAAGCTGAGGCAGTCCCCGAGAAGCCGGCCACAAGCCGGCTTTTTAATGCCCCTCCTTAAACATCAATCACGTAGCCTTAAAGATCCACTCTGCGCTCCCTGAACATGTCTCTGGTGCAATAGGCAGCCATTCAAAGGCCAGTGGGCTCCAGCAATATCAAAATGACTCGACGCAATTTAGGTGTATTACCCCTTCTTCATTGCTTCACCCAAATAATCAGCAACCTGATCGATATCCAACATGTCGCCAACAGCGACACGAGGATGAAACATGTCGCAAAAATACAAAAATAACGACACGTTATGCACGCGGGCTTACACTAGCGACATGACAAGGGCGCTTATAAAAGCGGCCTCACCTTTAATTGGACGTCCTAGTGAGCGTGCGCCCATGACTAACCCCCAGCGGCCTTGGCAGGCGGATAGACCCTATAACCAGCTTCCACCCTTGCCGCCAAAGGCAGAACTGGAAACCCGAGCAGTCCTCAAACGCTGCATCGAAGCTCGAGCAGCCTTGGCCGAATTGAAACAAGCAGCCGAGCTGATTCCTAACCAAACGATGCTGATCAATACGATCCCGCTGCTGGAAGCCAAGGACAGCTCCGAGATCGAAAGTATTGTCACTACTACAGATTTACTCTTTCAGCATGCCCAGGATGGCGCCAATCATGCAGATCCCGCGACCAAAGAAGCCCTCCGGTACCGCAAGGCTCTACATAACGGTTTCCAGTCGCTGGCTGAACGTCCACTCTCTACCGGCACAGCAGTAGAGATCTGTCGAACGCTCAAGGGTGTAGACATGGACATCCGTCGAGTACCAGGCGTCCAGCTAGCCAATGATCGGACCGGAGAAATCATCTATACCCCACCAGAGGGCGAAGATCGCTTACGCGACTTGCTCGCCAACTGGGAACGTTTTCTACACAACGAGACAGACCTCGACCCGCTGGTTCGCATGGCTGTCGGGCACTATCAGTTCGAGGCTATTCATCCATTCACAGACGGCAATGGTCGTACCGGGCGCGTGCTAAACACCCTGTATCTGATCCAGGAAGGTCTGTTGAATCTACCGATTCTCTACCTTAGCCATTTCATCATTGCGCATAGAGCCGATTACTATCGACTACTGCTTGATGTCACACGCGAACAGGCCTGGGAGCCCTGGCTGCTGTACATGCTTACTGCCGTGGAAGAAACCGCTCGCTGGACCAGTGCCAAAATTGCCGCCATTCGCAGCCTGTCCGAACACACCAGCCAATTTGTTCGCGAGCGTCTGCCGAAAACCTACTCACGCGAATTGGTGGACGTGATTTTTGAGCAGCCCTATTGCCGTATTAGCAACGTCGTCGACAAGCAGATCGCCCAGCGCCAGGCTGCTTCTCGCTACCTCAAAGAGCTGGTCTCCATTGATGTTCTGCAAGAGGTTCAGGTCGGAAAGGAAAAACTGTTCATTCATCCAAAGCTGATGCAGTTGCTGATTCGCGACGGCAACGAATTCAAGCCGTATTTCTGAGCCGAGATTAAGGAAATCGTGAATAAGTCGCCTGGACGATAAAAACGAACAGGCGACGTCATATCACCTAGGCTGCAAACACTCCACAGCCCGATCCGCCACCATCTTCGCCATCTCCACCAAATGCATCACCGCTCTCTGCGGCGCAGCCACTGACTCACCGATCACCTGCGACGTAGCCAGCGCACAATGCAGCAACTCAGCCACCTGCACCCAGGCATCCTCGAAGCTCAGTTCTTCATTGACCGTGAATGGGTTGGTCGTGCCTGACGACGGCAAATCCGAAACAACGTTATCCATAGCAAGACTCCAATCGATAATTTGAAGCTGCCATTTACGCGACTAAACGAAAGGTGGCAGCTGTACGCAGGTTAGTCGACCGGTCGATTGGAACCCGGCGCACCCGAAGGTGCCCTGCGCACAGCCACCATAAGATGCAGGCGAAAGAGTGCCTGACTCATGAGTTGCTTATGCGCCAATCGAATCCGGGCGACTAAACCCGATCACTGAATTAGCAGTGACGGTCAGCAGCCTAGTCACCCAATTCCACTGGCGCAAGCGGTTGGGATTCTCTCGGAAACGTCCTGCAAATGAAAGGGATCGTACCTGCTGGCTACTCAAAATCAGGCAATTCATTCGCGTTATGCGCATTAGTACGGCGCCCCCAATCGTTCGCTCGCTGTCTCCTTTAAGTTGACAGTAAGACTCGTCCCACCCGATTTATCCCCCGCCACCCACCCATTAATCTGTGCCCATGTTGAACGCAACGCCCAACCAACCTAAACAAAAAGGATTCAACCATGAGCGCTCCCACCTACAACCGCTTGAACAAAGACGACGCCATTGTTCTGCTGGTAGACCACCAGACCGGCCTGATCTCCCTAGTGCAGGACTTCTCCCCCAACGAGTTCAAGAACAACGTGCTCGCCCTGGCTGACCTGGCCAAGTTCTTCAACCTGCCGACCATCCTCACCACCAGCTTCGAGCAAGGCCCCAATGGCCCGCTGGTGCCAGAGTTGAAGGAAATGTTCCCGGATGCGCCGTACATCGCCCGCCCAGGCCAGATCAACGCCTGGGACAACGAAGACTTCGTCAAGGCGATCAAGGCCACCGGGCGCAAGCAGATCATCATTGCCGGTGTGGTGACGGATGTGTGCGTGGCGTTCCCGACCTTGTCGGCGCTGGCAGAAGGCTTTGAGGTGTTTGTGGTGACGGATGCGTCCGGCACGTTCAACACCACGGTGCAGCAGGCGGCGTGGAGCCGGATGACGCAGGCCGGTGCGCAGTTGATGAACTGGTTCTCGGTGGCGTGTGAGCTGCACCGCGACTGGCGCAACGATATCGAAGGCCTGGGTAACCTGTTGTCCCAGCGGATTCCCAACTATCGCAACTTGATGAACGGTTACGCGGCGCTGACAGCTCATCAGAAATAAGCAAACCCAGCGTGATAAGCCTGCCCTGAAAAGCAGGCTTTTTCCGTTGCTTGCCCGCCCCTAGCCCGCCAACTCCCGTTCGATCTGCTCAATACTCGGCAAACTGGTTTGCAATTCTGCGGGCAAAGATTCCACCAATTGATATTCCGCCACGCCGATAGGTCGGTTGTTATCGCGCAGTGCATATTCAGCCACCACCTCATTTTACCTTTGCACAACAACAGACCAATCGTCGGGCCATCCTGTGGGTGCTTTATCTCGGCATCCACAGCTGCGAGGTAGAAGCTCAGTTTGCCCAAGTGTTCGGGCTTGAACTTGCCAGCCTTGAGTTCGATCACCACGTAGCAACGCAGCTTCAAGTGATAGAACAGCAGGTCGACGAAGAATTCGTCACCGCCCACATTCAACAGCACTTGCCGGCCTACGAAGGCAAAGCCTGCGCCCAATTCCAATAAGAAGTCGGTGACATGCTTGATCAGGGCGTTTTCAATATCACGCTCTTGCGCGTTCAGGCCCAGGCTGAGGAAGTCAACGCGGTAAGGGTCCTTGAGGGTTTCACGCGCCAGATCGGATTGGGCTTTGGGCAGATGGCTTTCAAAGTTGCTGACGGCCTTGCCACTGCGTTCCAGCAGGCGGTTTTCAATGTGCATCATCAGCGTGTTGCGCGACCAGCTGTGTTTAACGGCCTGGAGAATGTACCAACGACGTGTTTCGGGACCCGGAAGCTTATCGAGCAACACTAGGTTGTGACCCCAGGGCAATTGTGCAGCAGCTTGTTGCACAAATTCCGCTTCTGGCCCCGCCTCGGCAAAAGCACGCATGTACTTCAGATTGCGCGGCGAAAAACCCTCGATGTCTGGAAAGGCCGCCCGCAGATCCTGCGCAAGGCGATCGATCACTTTGCTACCCCAGCCTTGATCGTTCTGACGGGTCAAAATATCGCGACCGATCTGCCAGTAGAGCAGCACCAGTTCGCGTACCTTGCAGAAAGGTCCTGCTGGCACTGGCTGTGGCCCTTGACTCTCCCCTATACGGCACCCCCTACCCTGAACGCCCATTTCAGGAGCCTTCAGCATGAGTCAGCGCATCCTGGTCATTCTCGGCCATCCGTCCACCGATAGTTTTTGTTCAGCCATGGCGCAGACCTATATCCACGCTGCAAAAACGGCAGGTCACGAAGTACGCATCCTGCACCTGGGTAACCTCACATTCGACCCGACTCTTCACCACGGTTATACCCAGGCTCAAACACTGGAACCCGACTTGCTCAGCGCCCAAGCCGACATCCTTTGGGCCGAGCACCTCACATGGGTTTTCCCTGTTTGGTGGGGTGGTATCCCGGCACTGATGAAAGGCTTTATCGACCGAGTTTTCCTACCCGGCTTCGCCTTCAAATACCGCGCAGGCAAGGCATTCCCTGACAAGCTACTCAAGGGCCGAAGCGCGCACTTGTTAGTGACCCTGGACACGCCGGCGTGGTATTACCGCTGGGTCTACCGCATGCCGGCCATCCACCAGATGCGTCGCACCACGCTGGCGCTGTGCGGCATCACGCCGAGCAAGACGCTGCTGTTTGGCCCCGTGCTGGGCTCTACGTTGACGCAGCGGTCCCGGTGGCTGAAACAGGCCGGCGCATTATTTGAGAAAGGGAATTTTCATGTACATAGGCAAAGCCGCGCAGTTGTCCGGCACGACCATCAAGGCGATTCGTCACTATGAGGCGATTGGATTGATGCCCGAGCCGCAACGCCTTGGCGGCTACCGCGTTTATACGGCGCAGAGCGTAGAGCGACTGACCTTTATCAAATGCGCCCAGCAGCTCGGGTTCAAACTCAAGGAGTTGCATGAGATTTTGCTGGGGTACGACGGTGACGCCTTTCCCTGGGACAGGGCGGACCAAGCCATCACCAACAAGAAGCACGCGCTGGCCGCGCAAATCGCCGTGTTGCAACGGATGCAGGCGGGCTTGATTGAGTTTGAAACCCAACTGAAAGACGCCCAAGGGCACTGCTCGTCAATCAGTAGTGTCGCCATTTGAAGTAGCCCTTACGCATGAGTTGCCGCTGACTTTTGCGAGCCCCGTGTAAGGGCAATCTGATTTTCCAAACCGTTCATCCAGCCGCTTTTCGCTGCGGCAGACTCCGACGCCTTGCCTTCTGTCGAGACGTCATGGATGACCCACGCTGCCCACATTGCCGCTATCGAACATGAGCTGGATGGCTTCCATCAGAGCCTGGTGGAGTACCGCCAGCAAATGGACGCCTGGTATTCGCGCGCGCTGGATTCGGTCAGCCATGCAGCGGATATGCCGTCGTTGCTGGGCATGGACCGAGTGTTGCGGGTTGGGGATTCGCAGCGTTCGGTGAGCATTACCGATGCAGATTTCTCCACCGTGGCCCGTTGCCCGGTGGGTGGCGTGCTGGAGATCGAGAGCAAATTCGAATCAGCGTATGACGTGCCGATTGGCGACATCCCGGTTGAGGTGATCGGCCTGGATGACGGCAGCTACACGCGGGTGATGCTCGATGAGCACGGCAAGGGCTCGCACTACTGCGCCGCTGGCGGGCGCTATCAGGTACGGGTTCAGGGCGGTGTTTCAGCGCAGCAAGTGGAGGCCTTGTTTGCCTCCTATGCAGGGCTGACGGCGGACTTGGAACAGTGGCTTCGGTCACAGTGGAAAGACTTCAAACCCCACTGGGAACGCTCTACTGCCAGCGCGATTGGCAGCGGCGTGCTGGCGGGCAGTTGGGCGGCGATCACGGATGTGTGGGACAGCATCAAGCTGGTGCAGGCGATTCTCGAAGATCCGCTGAAGTACGTCGAGCAACTGGGTAGCGAGGCGGCCAAGTTGGCGCAGATCGCCACCGATGCGCCCAAGGTCATGGAACAGGCGATGTTGCTCGCCAGTGACGAGGCGGCGCTGTACCTGTTACTGCGCACCGCCATGATCTGGCTGGACGCGTTACCGCCCCGTGAAGTCGCGCAAGCGGCCGCAGGTTTTATGGTGTCGTTGCTGATTGACCTGGTGATTGGCGCGGTGTTGACCATAGCGTTGCCGGCAGCGGGCGTGGCGTATTTGAGCGTTCGCCTGGTGAAGCATGGCGCACAAATTCTTAAGGCTGCCGTGGGCTTCGTGAAGGGGGTTCTGGCAATTCTCACCAAGTTCATGCAAGCGGTCGACCGTTATAAAGCGGTGGCGGTTCGCGGTGTGGTCGGCTGGGTGAAACAAGGCACGATGCAGATGCGCTGGCGGGCGCGGCAGAACGCGGTGCTGACGCAGAAAGAGCGTGTGGATGATGTGCCGGTCATGGCGTCGAATCCGAAGGGAGATGCGGCGGCGCCAGCGGACAAGACGGTCACCAACGGCTGCCCGGTGTCGATGGTCACCGGGGAAGAATTACTCACCCTCACCGACGGCGCGCTGGACGGGGTTTTGCCGTTTGAGTGGACCCGGCTGTATCGCACCAGTGCGGTGGATGTGGATTGCGGGTTGGGGTTTGGCTGGAGTCATGCACTGGCGCACAGGCTTTGTGTGTCGGGCGATTCGGTGGTGTGGACCGACCATGAGAACCGCTCGACCACCCTGCCCTTGCCGACTTCTGCTCGACCCGCGATTACCAACAGCCTAGCGGAAGCGGCGATCTACTTGGGCTCGACGCCTGATGAGCTGGTACTGGCCCAGGCGTCGCGGTTCTATCACTTTCGCGACGGTTTGCTGGTTTCTATCAGCGATGCGTATGACAACCTCCTGCGCATTTGCCGTGATCGTTCCGGGCGGATTGAGCGGCTGGATAACGGTGCTGGTCGCTCGCTGCTGCTGCGTTATGAGCTGGATCACATCGTGGCGGTGGACTATCAGGTGCATCGCGCCAAAGGGCGTGAACCTTACGTCTGGGAAACCGAGCAGAACGTTGTTTCCTACGCCTATGACGAAGCTGGACGACTGGTTTGCGCGACCAATGCCGTCGGTGAAAGCGAGCGTTATCGGTACGACGATCAGCACGTCATTCTTGAGCGGCAGCTGGCCGGTGGGGCGAGTTTCTTTTGGGAATGGGAGCGCGCTGGCAAGGCGGCGCGCTGCGTCCGGCACTGGGCGAGCTTTTCGCAGATGGACACGCGCTATGCCTGGGGGGATGACGGCCGTGTCACCGTGCATAACGCCGATGGCAGCCAGGAAGTCTATGTCCACGACGACCGGGCGCGGTTGGTGCAGCGGATCGATCCGGACGGCGCCGAGCATTTCAAATCCTATGACGACAAAGGCCGGCTGACCGTCGAGCAGGACCCGCTGGGCGCGGTGACGGCTTATCAGTACGACGAAGCTGGGCGCTTGGTGGCGTTGTTTCCGGGGGATGATGAGCCGACGTCTTACGAGCATGACAACGGCTTCTTAAGGGTTGTAAGGCGCGGTGAGGCGGTTTGGAAATATGAGCGCAATGACCAGAGTGACGTCATCCGCAAGATTGATCCGGATGGCAGCGCGACTGACTACAGCTATAACAAACACGGGCAACTGACTGGGGTTTGGTACCCGGATCACAGTTGCCATCGGCTGGTGTGGAATGAGCGTGGGCAGTTGCTGGAAGAGCAATTGCCCAATGGCGGGATCAAGCGTTATCGCTATGACGATTTAGGGCGCCAGATTGCCCGTGAGGATGAACACGGCGCCCAGACCGTTTATGAATGGGACAGCGTCGGTAGGTTGATTCGCCTCGTCTTGCCAGGCGGCGCCACACGAGGGTTCAGCTACAACCCCTACGGGAAAATCATCGCCGAGCGCGATGAGCTCGGCCACGTCACCCGCTACGAATATGCCAATGGCCTGCACCTGATCAGCCGCCGCATCAACGCCGACGGCACCCAGGTCAAGTACCGCTACGACAACGCCAGGCTACTGCTGACCGAAATCGAAAACGAAGTCGGCGAAACCTACCAACTCGACTACCACCCCAACGGCCTGATCCAGCGGGAAATCGGCTTCGACGGCCAACGCACCGCCTACGTCTACGACCTCAACGGCAACCTGCTGGAAAAGACCGAACACGGCGACGACGGCAGTCAGCTCATCACCCGCTACGAGCGCGACCACGCCGGTCGCCTCGTACGAAAAACCCTGCCTGATGCCAGCGTTGTCGACTATGCCTACGACCGCCAGGGCAACCTCCTCAGCGTCGAAGACGGTCACTGGGCGTTGGCCTACGAGTACGACAAACAAAACCGCCTGACCGCCGAACACCAAGGCTGGGGCACGCTGCGCTACGGCTACGACGCCTGCGGCCAGTTGAAAAACCTGCGCCTACCCGACAACAACCGCCTCACCTTCAACCACGACAAAGGCGGCCACCTCGCCACCATCGAGCTCAATGGTGAGGTGCTCACCTCGCACTTATTCAAGAGCGGCCGCGAACACCAACGCCAACAAGGTCAACTGCTCAGCCATTACCACTACGACGACCAAAACCGCCTGCACGCCCACGCCGTTACGCAGCAGCAAAACTACCTCTACCAACGCCAATACGACTACGACAAAAGCGGCACCCTCACCCGCCTGCTCGACACCCGCAAGGGCCAGCACGACTATCGCTACGACCCGCTTAACCGCCTGACCCGCGCCGATCATTCGCAGGACGTGCAGGAACGCTTCGGCCATAACCCGGCGGGAAACTTGCTGATTCAAGACCGCCCTGGCCCAGACATTGTCGCGGCCAACCGCCTGGTGATCCAGGGCGACCGCCACTATGACTACGACGCCTTCGGCAACCTGATCCGCGAACGGCGAGGCAAGGGTCATCAACTCGTCACCGAATACCGCTACGACTGCCTGCATCGACTGATCGGCGTCACAAAACCGAACGGCGAAACCGCCAGTTATCGCTATGACCCGTTTGGGCGGCGCATCAGCAAAACCGTAGATGACAAAACCACGGAGTTTTTCTGGCAAGGCGACAAGCTGATTGCCGAACACCATGCGGACTGTCATCGCAGCTACATCTACGAACCGGACAGCTTCCGCCCATTGGCGCTGCTGGAAGGCTATGGTCCAAAGGACACCAAGCCCTACCACTACCAACTCGACCACCTCGGCACACCGCAGGAACTGACCAGCCCCGAGGGCGAAATCGTCTGGTCCGCCCATTACCGCGCCTACGGCCAGATCGCCCGCCTCGACGTGGGCAAAATCGACAATCCGCTGCGTTTCCAAGGACAGTATTTCGACCAAGAAAGCGGGCTGCACTACAACCGCCATCGCTACTACAATCCGGACATTGGTCGTTACCTCACGCCGGATCCGGTGAAGTTGGCGGGTGGAATCAATGGGTACCGGTATGTACCCAATCCGACGGGATGGGTGGATCCACTAGGTCTAAATGCATGCCCCGGTGAAGATGGCTGTAAGCCCGAGATTGAAGCGCGTGAATCAGTCCAGGCAGTTCGAGTTAATGAGGGTCAACCAGAGCTACCAAAAGCAGGAGGAGCACAGCGAGCAGCCCGGTACTCGGCCAATTGGCAGACCGCTGACCTGAACGAAAATATCGTTAAATTTGCTGGGCCTGACCCGATAGTAATAACTACAGATAAAGGAAAGAAAATATACAAAAACCCTCAGAGCGGGATTGAAATAGTGGAGGACCTTAATGGTAATTACTTTAGAATTCACGACCCGTCCTTGCCGGGATCCAGGCGTTATCTTAGTTTAGCCGGAGCAATCCCCAACAACAAAACCTCCTCTTCTGGCAAACAGATGGGAAGAACACAAAGCGAATACAATGAAGTCACACATTTTAAAAAAGGAAATTCTCGATGAAATTGATTTGCACGCCCTTGACTGGCGAAGCCATGTTTTTGCTAGACCTAAATGCGTGCCCAAACGACCAGATGGAGCGTGTGCTCCTCACAAGCATAGAGCACCAACAACTCTTGAAATCGGGAATATACGAGGAGATCAATGATTCTTTAAAAAAGATCATCGATGACTATGAGGACGAACACATTAACACTTCCGAAGAGCTCACCGAAATGCTAAGAATTTTAAAAAAAAAATCCTTGCCTGAAAACCCCGAACTATTAGAAAAAATAATCCATTTAACCCAGTTAGCTATCGATAGAAAAACCGGTGTTTTTTTCTACTTCTAGGCACTAGACGTGAAATTAAAGAAAGCACGAGTTATAGAAACCAGCATCCATATAGAAGAGGACGTAATACTGCTCATCGAGGGAGTCATCATTAATTGCTTCGTCAGCTATTCCCCACATGAGATAGAAGTCGGAAAGACGTATGACGTCGAGCTGACAATGAATCTATCTGACGATTACGAGATTGAAAGGGTTGAACCGAGAACACCACTGATTGAAAAGACAAATTCCGGATACGCTTACCTACTTTATGGAAACCTACGCAACACACAATTTCACAGCTTCGTCTCATTAAACGATGAGGACATTCACTACGACCATCCTGAATGTAACGAGCGCTTCATAAAACTAAAAGTCGACAGAATCGACGTCAGCTTCCGTTGAATATCAAACGCGCCCCTGAGAACGCACTCTGTGGCCCAGTAGCGCCTCGACGATGAGCCGAATACAAAGCACAATCAGCTCACAAAATGAGCCGAATACTCTCTCTATTCGGCTCACACGCCCCCAGGCTTCTCCTTATGAATCAACAACACGCCACCTGGCCGACTACTGGAAAAAAACTGCCTGACACATCTCCCCGGAGGCGGCCGCAGCACGCGTTATCAGATCAATTCCGCCCAGCAGTAACAGCCCCACTCATTTGCCCCAATCCCCCATGTCTGCTAGTGTCGCGCCGGTTTACCGTCTACCGGAATTGCCGCCATGGCCCGCAAAAAAGTTGCACTCGATTTCGAACAATCCCTCGCCGACCTGCAAACCCTGGTCGAGCGTCTGGAGAACGGCGAGTTGTCGCTGGAAGACTCGTTGACGGCATTTGAGCAAGGCATTGGCCTGACCCGCGACTGTCAGAGCGCGTTGGCGCAGGCGGAGCAGAAGGTCCAGGTGCTGCTGGAGCGCGACGGGGAGTTGGCGCAAGAGCCTTTCGATGCGGAACAGCCGGAATGATCAGCGCGTATCAGGCCAGTAGCCAAGCCCGGGTGAATGCGGCGCTGGAGCCCTTGTTTGTTGCACCAAGCCCGGAATTGACGCGCCTCTATGAAGCCATGAGCTATAGCGTGATGAATGGCGGCAAGCGGGTGCGCCCGTTGCTGGCCTATGCGGCCTGCGAAGCCCTGGGCGCGCCGGCGGCCGAGGCCAATGGCGCAGCGTGTGCGGTGGAGTTGATCCACGCTTACTCCCTGGTACACGACGACCTGCCGGCGATGGATGACGACGATCTGCGTCGCGGCCAGCCCACGACCCACAAAGCCTTCGATGAGGCTTACGCGATCCTGGCCGGGGATGGCTTGCAGAGCCTGGCGTTCAGCGCGTTGCTGGACCCGGCACTAAGCAGCGTCAACGCCGAGATCCGCCTGCGCATGGTTACTGCCCTGGCCCACGCTGCTGGCCCGGCCGGAATGGTCGGCGGCCAAGCCATCGACATGGGTTCGGTCAGCCTCAAGCTGGATCAAGAAGCCCTTGAATACATGCATCGCCACAAGACCGGCGCGTTGATCGAAGCCGCCGTGCACCTGGGCGCCCTGGCCAGCGGCCGCGCCGACGCCGAGCAACTGGCGGCCCTGCAGACTTATTCCCGCGCGATCGGCCTGGCCTTCCAGGTGCAGGACGATATTCTCGACGTGGAAAGCGATACCGCCACCCTCGGCAAACGCCAAGGCGCCGATATTGCACGGGACAAGCCGACGTATCCGGCTCTGCTGGGGCTGGAAGCCGCCAAGGCATACGCCATCGAGCTGCGTGACCAGGCCCTGGATGCCCTGCGACCTTTCGACGCGGCAGCCGAGCCATTGCGTGACCTGGCGCGGTATATCGTCGAGCGCCGCCACTGACAACCCCGGCCATTTGCGCCGCATATCGGCCAAGTTCGGCGCCCTGCGTGGGCAGTTTGCACCGCTTGAGGTAAACTGCCGCCTCTTCTATACCTATAACGATTCGCCTGATGCCCACGACGTTTCAAGAGATTCCCCGCAAACGCCCGTCCACGCCCCTGCTCGACCGCGCTGCCACGCCGGACGGCCTGCGTCGACTGGGTGAAGCCGAGCTGGAAACCCTGGCCGATGAGTTGCGCCTGGAATTGCTCTATACGGTCGGCCAGACCGGTGGGCATTTCGGCGCCGGGCTGGGCGTGATCGAGCTGACCATCGCCCTGCATTACGTGTTCGACACCCCGGACGACCGGCTGGTGTGGGACGTGGGCCATCAGGCATATCCGCATAAAATCCTCACCGGCCGTCGCGAGCGCATGGGCAGCCTGCGCCAGAAGGACGGCCTGGCCGCCTTCCCGCGCCGTTCCGAGAGCGAGTACGACACCTTTGGCGTCGGCCACTCCAGCACGTCCATCAGTGCAGCGTTGGGCATGGCGATTGCCGCCCGTCTGCAAAACAGCGATCGCAAGGCGATTGCCGTGATCGGGGATGGCGCGCTGACTGCCGGCATGGCCTTCGAAGCGCTCAACCATGCGCCGGAAGTGGATGCCAACATGTTGGTGATCCTCAACGACAACGACATGTCGATCTCGCGCAATGTCGGTGGCCTGTCCAATTACCTGGCGAAAATCCTCTCCAGCCGCACCTACGCCAGCATGCGCGAAGGCAGCAAGAAAGTGCTGTCGCGTCTGCCTGGAGCGTGGGAAATCGCCCGTCGCACCGAAGAATATGCCAAGGGCATGCTGGTGCCCGGCACCCTGTTCGAAGAGCTGGGCTGGAACTACATCGGCCCTATCGATGGCCACGACCTGCCGACCCTGATCGCCACCTTGCGCAACATGCGCGACCTCAAGGGCCCGCAGTTCCTGCATATCGTCACCAAAAAGGGCAAAGGCTTTGCCCCGGCTGAAGTCGACCCGATTGGTTACCACGCGATCACCAAGCTCGAACCCCTGGACGCGCCCGCAGCCGCGCCGAAAAAGGCTAGCGGGCCGAAGTATTCCGGTGTGTTTGGCGAATGGCTGTGCGACATGGCGGCTGCCGACCCACGCTTGGTAGGCATCACCCCGGCGATGAAGGAAGGCTCCGACCTGGTGGCGTTCAGCGAGCGTTTCCCGTTGCGTTACTTCGACGTGGCGATTGCCGAGCAGCACGCTGTCACCTTCGCCGCCGGCATGGCCTGCGAAGGCGCCAAGCCGGTGGTGGCGATCTACTCCACCTTCCTGCAACGCGGTTATGACCAGTTGGTTCACGATGTGGCGGTGCAGAACCTCGACGTGCTGTTCGCCATCGACCGCGCCGGCCTGGTGGGCGAAGACGGCCCGACCCATGCTGGCAGCTTCGACCTGTCCTACCTGCGCTGCATCCCCGGCATACTGGTGATGACGCCCAGCGACGAAAACGAACTGCGCAAGATGCTCAGCACCGGCCACCTGTACAACGGCCCGGCCGCTGTGCGGTATCCCCGGGGCAATGGCCCGAATGCCGTGATCGAGAAAGACCTGGAGCCGATTGAGATCGGCAAAGGCGTCGTGCGTCGCCAAGGCAGCAAAACTGCATTCCTGGTGTTTGGCGTACAACTGGCCGAAGCGCTGAAAGTGGCTGAAAAGCTTGATGCCACAGTGGTGGACATGCGTTTCGTCAAACCGTTGGATGAAGCGCTGGTACGCGAAATCGCCGCCAGCCATGAGTTGTTGGTGACCGTCGAAGAGAACGCCATCATGGGCGGCGCCGGTGCGGCAGTCAGCGAGTTCCTGGCGCGGGAGAACATCCTCAAATCGGTGCTGCACCTGGGCTTGCCGGATGTGTACGTCGAGCACGCCAAGCCGGCGCAGATGCTGGCTGAGTGTGGCTTGGACGAGGCCGGCATCGAAGCCTCGGTCCGCGAGCGCATGACGCTTCTGGCCCTGTAGAAACCGGGACTAAATGTGGGAGGGGGCTTGCCCCCGATAGCGGTGTTTCAGTTGTAACTATTGTGACTGAACCACTGCAATCGGGGGCAAGCCCCCTCCCACATTTGATTTTGTGTCACCTTCAAACGCTATGGACAGCCCATGAACCGCCTGTGCCTTGCCCTACTGCTTCTACCTTGCACCGACCTGCTCGCCGACACCCGAGAACAGGCGCTTAAGCTCTCCAACGTGGTTATCAGCGCCAACCGCCAAGTGCAGGCGCGTAACGACAGCAGCGCTGCCAACACCGTCTTCACCCGCGCCGACATCGACCGCCTGCAACCCACCAGCGTCACCGACCTGCTCAGCCGCGTGCCCGGTGTGCAGGTTGCGCCGACCGGTGGGCGTGGCAGTTTGCCGGGGATCTTCATTCGAGGCACAAAGTCTGCCCAGAGCCTGGTGCTGGTTGACGGTCAGCGCATCGCCAATACCACCTCAGGCGACAGCGGCTTGCAATACCTCAACGTCGACCAAATTGAACGGGTGGAAGTGCTGCGCGGCTCCCGTTCGGTGATCTACGGCAGCGATGCCATTGGCGGCGTGATCCAGGTATTTACCCGGCGCAATGCCGAGCAAGGCTTGCAGCCGCGCTTGAAGCTCGGGTTTGGCAGTAACCAGACTTGGGAACGTAGCCTGGGCTTGTCGGGCGGCGATGAACATACGCGCTTCAACCTGGGCGCAAGCCTGGATGAAACCGCAGGTATCAACGCGAGCCACGCATCGTTCCCCAGCGACGGCGACCATGACGCCTACCGCAACCAGTCCATCAGCCTGAACCTCCGCCATTCGTTCAACGATGAGCTGGAGGTAGGTTTCAATCTGCTGGATAACCGGGGCAAGTCGGAATATGACAATAGCTTTGGCCGCTACGACAGCGTCACCGAGCAAAGCGTTGGTCAGAAACCCTACACCGACTACACCGTCAGCAGCGCCAGCGGTTATGTCGATGCCAAGCTCAATGAGACCTGGCAGTCGCGCCTGGAATTGGGCCACAGCGAAAACCGTGACACCAAGCGCGATACACTCAGTGATGATTTCAGCGCGTTCAATACCTACCGCGACTCGGTCAACTGGCAGAACGACCTGACCCTGAATGAGCAGAACAACCTGATCATCGGTGGCGACTGGTATGAAGACCGCTTCCACGGCTCCACCACCTTTACCGAAAACAGCCGCTGGAACCGCGCCGCTTTTGTGCAGCACCGCTTCCACAGCGAGTGGTTTTCTACCGAGCTTGGGCTGCGTCGCGACCAGAACCAGCAGTTCGGCGGCCAGAATAGCTGGAGCGGCACCCTGACCGTACCGGTCAACCCTGACAACGACCTACTCTTGAGCTACAGCGAAGGCTTCCGCGCGCCGACCTTCAACGACCTCTATTACCCCGACACGCAGTACAGCAACCCCAATCTGCAGCCCGAAACATCAAAGAGCTACGAGCTGCAATGGCGCAGCCAACTGACCGACAGCACACGCCTGGAAGCCTCGCTGTATCGTACCGACCTGAGCGACGCGATCATCCTTGACGCCGGCAAGCCGCAAAACGTGGCATCGGCGCGGATCAACGGCTTTGAAGCGGCGCTCAAGCAGGAAGTGTTTGGCTGGCAGGGCAACCTTGGCCTGTCGCTTATCGACCCGCGTGACCGTGACAGCGGCCACACCCTGGCACGTCGCGCTCGGCGTACATTGAACCTGGATCTGGATCGGCAGTTCGACAAGCTGGGCGTTGGCGCGAGCTGGCAGGCGATCAGCAGCAGCTACGACGATGAAGCCAATCGCAACCGTTTGGGCGGGTATGCCTTGTTGGGGCTACGCAGCAGTTGGGCGCTGAACCGGGAGGTATCGTTGTCGCTGAAGGTGGATAACGTGCTGGACAAGTCTTATGCACGGGCGAAGTACAGCTACCTCGGCGAGGCTCAGAATTATCGTGAAGAAGGTCGGGTGTGGATGGTTGGGCTGACATGGACGCCTGAGTTCTGAGGGGCCTGCACCGACGTCATCGCAGGCAAGCCAGCTCCCACAATTGAAATGCATTCCCCTGTGGGAGCTGGCTTGCCTGCGATAGCGGTTTCACAGGTTAGGTGATAAAACCTGACACAACCGCCCCACCGCCTCCAACATCTGCCCGCTGGGCCGCTCCAGGCCCTTGTCCGGCACTAATCGCACCCGCGAAGACATCATCGGCCATGCCTTCCACGCATCTCTCTGAGCTTGATCACCCACCAGGATCACCTCGGGATCACGCGCCAGCACCGACTCGATATTGACCTGCGGCGCCGGCAACTTCAGATCATCAAACACATTGCGCGCGCCACACACACTGAGCGCATCGCTGATGATCTGCCCACCACCCACGGTGTACAGCGGTTGGTTCCACACTTGGTAAAACACCCGCAACGGCTCGGCCCGCTGGTAGCGCTGGCGCAACTCGGCCAAGCGCTGGCGTAGTTGTGCAGCGAGCTGGCGCCCTGCCTCAGCTCGGCCCAATTGCTCGGCAATGGCCTGGACCTGAGTAGTCAGTTGCTCAAGGCTATGGGGCTCGGCGACATACACCGGGATATTCAACCGCTGAAGCTGCTCACGCTGGGCCGGGCCGACGCTGCCGGGCCACAGCAGGATCAGGTCGGGCTTCAGGCTGAGCAGACGCTCCATATCCAGTTGGCCGTAATGCCCGACCGACGCAACCGTTGCCAGTGCCGTTGGCCGCTCACCACCATCAAGCACGCCTACCAACAGGTCAGCAGCACCCAGTTCAACGACGATTTCAGACAGCGACGGCGCCAGGCTGACGACACGTTCGACCGACCACACCGGCGTACTGACCACCAGCAGCAGCGCCAGCCAGTAGCGCTTCATCCCAACTGACGCGGGATGCGATAGAGGTAAAACAGCACCAGCGTCGACAGGGCCAAGAGAAACAGGGGCACCGCTTCCAGGCCGACGAACACCGCGAGCGCACCGATCCAGGCCGGTAACGCAGCCACCAGCAAGGCCGTGCGGCGACGAGCCGCGAGGGTGATCCAGGCAGCGGGTTCTTCAGGGGTATCGAGGGCTTTGGAAGTGGCGATCAGCGCATGTTTATAGCCGTGAAAATAACGCAGGCTGAGAAACATCGAGGCCACGCCGGCAATGAAGAACGGCATGGCCAGCACGGGCAGCAGAGATTCAGCCCGGCCAAACAGCAGATTGATCACGAACAGGGGCAGCAATGCCAAAGCCAGGTACTGCCACCAATTGAAGGACAACCGCCGTTTCACCTGGCCGCGAGTCACGCGCGGTCGACCTCGCCCTGGTGCTCGTTGCCCATCATATGGTCGAGCTTGCTGGCTTTGGTCGCCAGGTAGAGCTTGTTGTGCGGATTGTGCCCGGTGTGCAGCGGCACGCGCTCGGCCACGGTGATGCCCATCTCGGTCAAGGCTTTGACCTTGCGCGGGTTGTTGGTCATCAGGCGCAGGGATTTGACCCCCAGGTGCTCAAGCATCGGCAGACAGATGGCGTAGTCGCGCTGGTCGGCGGCAAAGCCCAGGCGCTCGTTGGCTTCCACGGTGTCGGCGCCGCCATCTTGCAGTTCGTAGGCGCGGATCTTGTTCAACAAGCCAATGCCACGGCCTTCCTGACGCAAGTACAGCAGCACGCCACGGCCTTCACGGGCGATGGCTTGCAAAGCGGCTTCCAGTTGCGAGCCGCAGTCACAGCGCTGGCTGAACAGCGCATCGCCGGTCAGGCACTCGGAATGCACGCGCCCCAGCACCGGCGCGCCATCCGTGATGTCGCCGAGGCTGAGCACAACGTGTTCGCGCCCGGTGGCTTCTTCAAGAAAGCCGTTCATGGTGAACGTGGCAAAAGGGGTAGGCAGCTTGGAAGCGGCGACGAAAACGACGGGCACCGTGTGCTCCTGATTTCAGATTTCACAGAGGCGGCCATTGTAACAGCAGGTTCCTACAGACGCTTAAGCTGAATTATCGCTGATAAAGATCAATAGGTTCGATTGGCCTTCGCGTCAGTTCTATGGGCCCGGAAACGGATACGGCTGTTTCCAGCGCGCAAAAGTCGCTTTGAGCTCGCCGGTCTTGACCAGGGCGGCCAAACGCTGGTCATACACCGCCATCAACGCCCTGCCGCGCTCGGTATCGGCAAAGGCTATGTAGAGCGGCAACTCGGCGATATGCGTAAGTTTGAACAGCGCCGGGTCTTGCGCCTGGCTGAGTACATACTTGGCTTCAGTGAGGGCATCGATATAGAAATCGGCGCGACCGTATTGCAGCATCGGCAGGATACCGTCGCGCCGTTCGATCTGGTTGAAGCGGCGCACATTGGGCAGGTATTGCTCGTACTTGTAGCCACGCACCCAGGCCAGGCGGTAGTCGCCCAGCGTCGCCTGTGTCGGCGTAGGCGCAGTGGCGAGCCCAAGGGCATAAACGTGGTCGGCGTCGAAGTTCCAGCGGGGGTACAACACTCCGCTGACTTCATTGCGATAGGTGCCGACGCATCCATCCACCTCGCCACGCTGGGCCAGGCCGACCGAGCGGGTGTAGGGCTCGCTGCGGGTCTGCAGGGTGATGCCTACCGGCTCGAAGATCTGGCGCACCACGTCCCAGGCCAGGCCGCTGCCATCTTTATTGGTGTAGTCGTTCCACTCTTCGCTGGCCAGCATGACCTTGCCGGGCACCGACGCCTCATCCGCCTGAAGTACAGAGGTAAAGGCACACAGAGCGATCAGCAGCCAGCAGCGCACGACCATAGTGACGGCTTCCTACATGGTAATCATCAGATAAAGGGTAGCGCAGGACGCTGGCTACGGGGTCTCGCGAAAATGCTGATAGCCGCGCACGGCTGGCGTGATGTCCTGACCATGGGCATCGAGCAGGGTCACGCCCAGCCCCGCCTCGACCCGACCGATCACGTGAATCGGCCAGCCGCCCGCTCGCAAAGGCGCCAAGGCGGATATCGGCAAGGTAAATGCCAGCACGTAGTCATCGCCCCCGCTCACCGCCGCGACGCGGGCCTGATCCTCGCCGACGAATGTCAGCAAGGCTGTGGATAAAGGCAACCTGTGACGTTCGATCACCAGGCTGACCGCCGAAGCCTTGGCGATATGCCCACAATCGGCCAGCAGCCCGTCGGAGATATCCATGGCCGCGCTCGCCTTGCCCCGCAACGCCAGCCCCAGGGCCAACTGCGGTTGCGGCGACCAGTAATGTGCCAGCAGCGGCTCGGCGACTGCCGCATCCGCCGTGCGTTGGCCCAGGACCAATGGCAAAGCGCCAGCGGCATTGCCCAGTTCGCCGCCCACACACAGCAGGTCACCCGGCTGCGCACCACTGCGCGTCAACGCCTGCCCGGCCGGTACGCGGCCAAATACGGTCAGGGTCAGGCTCAGTGGCCCTCGGGTGGTATCGCCGCCCACCAAGCCCACGCCGCAACGTTGCGCCATGGCGTTCAGGCCTTGGGCATAGCATTGCAGCCAATCGGCATCAACGGTCGGCGTGGTCAGGGCAAGGGTAAACGCGAGGGGGTTGGCGCCCATGGCGGCCAGGTCGCTCACCGCCACGGCCAGCGAGCGCTGGCCGAGCAGGTACGGGTCACAGGGGTCGGCAAAATGCACGCCGGCCACCAGCGTATCGGTAGAGACCGCCAGTTGCTCTCCGGCGGGCAGCGCCAGCAAGGCACAGTCGTCGCCGATCCCCAGGGCAATGCCATCGCCGCCTTGCGCACAGGGCGCGGCGGCGAAGTACTTGCGGATCAGCTCGAACTCGCCCATGCGGGACTCAAGCGCAGATTAGCGCTTGTGTTCCTTCACTTCGGCTTCACGCAGGCGCGGGGCCAGCTTGTCGAGCACGCCGTTGACGAACTTGTGACCGTCGGTCGAACCGTAGACTTTCGCCAGTTCGATGCCTTCGTTGATCACCACGCGGTACGGTACGTCAACGCGCTTGAGCAGCTCCCAGGTGGACAGGCGCAGTACCGCCAGCTCAACCGGGTCCAGCTCTTCGAGGGTCAGGTCCAGGCATGGCGACAGCGCAGCATCGATCTCGGTCATGTTGGCCGGAACACCGTGCAGGATGTCGTGGAAGTAGCTCTGGTCAGCAAAGGTGAAGTCGTTATCGACGCGAAATTGCGCTTCGATCTCGTTCAGCGAAGTGCCAGCCATATGACGCTGATACAGCGCCTGGGTGGCGAGCTGACGGGCCGCACGGCGCTTTTCGCTTTTCGAAGGCTTGCCGGCATCGGCTGGACGCTCGTCACGCGGGTTGAAACGATCGCTTTCGTCGGAAATCACTTGGCCTCCAACTGCGACAGCAGGCTGACCATTTCCAGCGCGGACAAGGCAGCTTCAGCGCCCTTGTTACCGGCTTTGGTGCCGGAACGCTCGATGGCTTGCTCGATGGAATCAACGGTCAGTACGCCGAAAGCGACTGGCACGCCGAACTCCATGGACACCTGGGCCAGGCCCTTGGTGCATTCGCCGGCTACGTATTCGAAGTGCGGGGTGCCGCCACGAATGACCGCGCCCAGGGCGATGATCGCCGCGTATTCACCCTGCTGAGCAACTTTTTGCGCAACCAGTGGAATTTCGAAGGCGCCAGGGGCGCGGATAAGGGTGATATCGCTCTCGCTCACACCGTGGCGAACCAGGGCGTCAACTGCACCGCTTACCAGGCTTTCAACCACGAAGCTGTTGAAGCGGCCAACCACCAGGGCATAGCGGCCTTTGGGGGCGATGAAGGTACCTTCGATGGTCTTCAGGGTCATTCGACAAATCTCTTAAAGAGCCGGGACGCGAAAAGTGCGTCCCTCAGTGATGATTTAACCGCGAACAAGGGGCAAAAATCGCCGGCCTTTATTCGGAGGGCACGTATTCTACAACTTCCAGGTCGAATCCGGATATCGCATTAAATTTCATCGGTGCGCTCATCAGGCGCATTTTGCGCACGCCCAGGTCGCGCAGGATCTGCGAACCGGCACCGACGATGCTGTAGGTGGTCGGTTTTTTCACCGGCACGGCGTCGGCGGTTTCGCGGATGTGCGCCAGCAATACGTCACCGTCCAGCGGGTGACCGAGCAACAGCACCACACCGCTGCCAGCCTCGGAAACCGCGGCCATGGCGGCGCGCAGGCTCCAGCGGCCGGGTTGCTTGACCATCAACAGGTCGCGCAGAGGGTCCATGTTGTGCACCCGCACCAGGGTCGGCTCTTCGGCGCAAATGTTGCCCAGGGTCAGGGCCATATGCACGTCGCCTTCCACTGAATCACGGTAGGTCACCAAATTGAATTGGCCCAGTTCGCTGTCCAGCGGCTGCTCGGCAATCCGCTGAACGGTACGTTCGTGGATCATGCGGTAGTGGATCAGGTCGGCAATGGTGCCGATCTTGAGGTTGTGTTCGGCGGCAAAGGCTTCCAGTTCAGTGCGACGGGCCATGGTGCCGTCATCGTTCATCACTTCGCAGATCACCCCGCTCGGCTCGAAACCGGCCATGCGCGCCAGGTCGCAGGCGGCTTCGGTGTGACCGGCGCGAGCCAGGGTGCCACCCGGTTGAGCCATCAGCGGGAAGATGTGACCGGGGCTGACGATGTCTTCGGCCTTGGCATCTTTGGCGGCGGCGGCTTGCACGGTACGGGCGCGGTCAGCGGCGGAGATACCGGTGGTGACGCCAGTGGTGGCTTCAATCGATACCGTGAACTTGGTGCCGAAACCCGACCCATTGCGCGGCGCCATCAACGGCAGCTTGAGCAACTCGCAGCGTTCGCGGCTCATGGGCATGCAGATCAAACCACGGGCGTGCTTGGCCATGAAGTTGATGTGCTCAGGCTTGCACGCCTCGGCGGCCATGATGATGTCGCCTTCGTTCTCGCGATCTTCGTCATCCATAAGGATGACCATCTTGCCTTGGCGGATGTCTTCAACCAGTTCTTCGATGCTATTGAGCGCCACGCGGCACCCCCTTGGTCAGGATTTCAGGTAGCCGTTAGCGGCCAGAAAACTTTCGGTGATATTGCCTGATGCAGGCTCTGCGGCCTTTTCGCCCAGCAACAGGCGCTCCAGGTAACGGGCAAGCAAGTCCACTTCCAGGTTCACCCGGCGCCCCGGCTGGTAGGAGGCCATGATGGTTTCGCTGAGGGTGTGGGGAATGATGGTCAGTTCAAATTCGGCGCCATTGACGGCGTTCACGGTCAGGCTGGTGCCATCAACGGTAATCGAACCCTTGTGGGCAATGTACTTGGCCAGCTCTTTGGGCGCACGAATGCGAAATTCCACGGCGCGTGCGTTTTCACTGCGGGCCACCACTTCGCCGACACCGTCGACATGGCCGCTGACCAGATGACCGCCCAGGCGCGTGGTCGGCGTCAGGGCTTTTTCCAAGTTGACCGGGCTGCCAGCCTTGAGGTCGTTCATCGCGGTGCAGTCCAGGGTTTCCCGGCTGACGTCGGCGGCAAAGCCGTTGCCCGGCAGCTCAATAACGGTCAGGCACACGCCGCTGACGGCGATACTGTCACCCAGCTTGACGTCGCCGAGGTCCAGCTTGCCGGTTTCAACCAGCAGGCGCACGTCGCCGCCTTTGGGGGTCATTGCACGGATGCTGCCGATGGATTCGATAATGCCGGTGAACATTTCGCTCTCCTGAAAACGAGGGGCTGACGCTTAAGCGCAGGCCGGGAATTATACGCTCGCTGTCGGGACGGGAATGGCAGTGACTCGCCAGTCGTCGCCTACAGCGCGCATGTCAGTGATCTTGAGTTGGGGCGCGTCGACCAGCTTCTCAAGCGGCCAGTCCAGTAACGGCCGGGCAGCGGAGCCGAGGAACTTGCCGGCGATGAATATGACGTACTCATCCACCAGACCCTGCTGGGCAAACGCGCCCGCCAGGCTCGGGCCCGCTTCCACCAGCACATCGTTGACGCCACGGGCGGCCAATGCCACCAGCGCCGAGCGCAGGTCGACCTGGCCCTCCACGCCTGGTACCACCAGGCACTCTGGGCCACGGGGGAACTGGTTCTCCGGGGTTACGCAGGTGATGACCAGTGCCGGGCCTGCCTTGAAGAAGGGTGCATTGAGCGGCACGCGCAAGCGGCCGTCGATCAACACGCGCAGCGGCGGGCGCGACATGGCCAGGGCGGTGGTTTGTTCATCCAGGCCCAACTCAGCGGCGCGCACAGTCAAGCGGGCGCCGTCGGCCAGCACCGTATCGGCACCGGTCAACACCACACTCGCCTCGGCACGCAGACGTTGGACGGCGGCGCGGGCAGCGGGGCCGGTGATCCATTGGCTTTCGCCGCTGGCCATCGCCGTGCGGCCGTCCAGGCTCATGGCCAGCTTGACCCGCACGAACGGCAAACCGTGCTCCATGCGCTTGAGGAACCCCGGGTTAAGCGCCCGCGCCTCAGCTTCCAGCACGCCGCTGCGCACCTCGATACCCGCCTGGGCCAGGCGCTGCATGCCCCGCCCGGCCACTTCCGGGTTCGGGTCCTGCATACCTGCCACCACCCGCACCACACCGGCGCTCACCAGTGCATCGGCGCACGGCGGCGTACGGCCATGGTGGCTGCACGGCTCCAGCGTCACGTACACCGTCGCGCCGCGGGCCTTTTCACCGGCGGCGCGCAGGGCATTCGGCTCGGCATGGGGCTCGCCGGTGCGCTCATGCCAGCCTTCGCCGACAATCTGCCCGTCACGCACTATCACGCAGCCCACCCGTGGATTGGGGTGGGTGGTGTACAGGCCCTTGCGCGCCAATTCGAGGGCACGCGCCATGTAATGGGCGTCGAGGACTGCCTGTTCAGACGTCATTGTTTGGAGGGCTCACGGGCCAGGCGGTCGATTTCTTCGCGGAACTCATTGAGGTCCTGGAAGCGTCGATACACCGAGGCAAAACGGATATAGGCGACTTCGTCGAGCTTTTGCAGTTCGCCCATCACCAACTCGCCGACCACCAGGCTCTTGACCTCGCGCTCGCCGGTCGCCCGCAACTTGTGCTTGATATGCACCAGCGCCGCTTCCAGGCGCTCGACACTCACCGGGCGTTTTTCCAGGGCGCGCTGCATACCGGCGCGCAGTTTTTCTTCGTCGAAAGGCTGGCGGCTGCCGTCGGACTTGATCAGACGGGGCAATACCAGTTCGGCGGTTTCGAAGGTGGTGAAACGTTCACCACAGGCCAGGCATTCGCGCCGGCGACGCACTTGATCGCCCTCGGCGACCAGACGCGAGTCAATGACCTTGGTGTCGTTGGCACCGCAGAAGGGACAGTGCATGGTTGGCAGGCAACAAAAAATGGGAGGGCCATGGTAGCGCATCCCCGTCGCAAGACAAGCCATAGCCTTTACGGTATATAGGCAGGCTTATATGTTTGATATTTTTTAAGCCACGGATTTTGTCCTTTCTGGAGCCGTACATGCAGTTACGACCACTCGTTCTACTCACGCTGTTCAGTTTTCTGGTCGCCTGCAGCAGCGAAGCCCCCAAACCGGCCGCGCCTCAACCGACACCGGCACAAGAGAAAAAAGTCCCGGGTATTGAAGACCTCGGCCCCCTGCCCGCCTATCAACGGGAAATCAGCGGCAGCCTGACCAACGTGCCCGCCGGCGCCGAAGTCGAGATGGCGCTGCTGGTGATCGACGACCGTTCGCGCCCGCAGCAACTGCTCGCCAGCAGCGTGCTGAGCGGCAATGGCAAGCCTCTGGCCTTCCGCCTGCGCTTCAACCCTGAAGCCTTCCCGGCCGGTGCACGCGTTGAATTGCGTGGCCGCGCCAGCCAGTCCGGCCAGTTGATCCTGCACCTGCCCGCCGTGCGCGTCACCCAGGCGATCACCCAGAGCACCGGCCCCCTGCAACTCGTCAAGGCGCCATGACGCCACCGCTGCACCTGCAGCGCGCCTTGAGCGAGTTGATCGGCGACGCGCAATTGGTGCCCTGCCCGCTGCCGGGCACCGACTTGTCGCTGTGGCTGCTCGATGCCGACAATATGGACCGCGCCTTCAGCCAGGAAGAAACCCGGCGCATCCTGCATGAGCCGCCCTACTGGAGCTTTTGCTGGGCCAGCGGCCTGGCGTTGGCGCGCTACCTGGCGGCGCATCCCGAGTGGGTCGCCGGCAAACGCGTGCTGGATTTCGGTGCCGGCTCCGGCGTGGCCGGGATTGCCGCCGTAAAGGCGGGGGCCCTGGAAGTAGTGGCTTGTGACCTGGACCCGCTGGCCCTGGCGTCTTGCCGCGCCAACGCCGAACTCAATGCGGTGGAGCTGGGCTATTGCGCCGACTTCTTCGCCGAAGCCGACCGTTTTGACTTGATCCTGGTGGCCGACGTGCTTTACGACCGCGCCAACCTTCCGTTGCTCGATCAATTCCTCAGCCGTGGCCGCGAAGCGCTGGTGGCGGATTCGCGGGTGCGGGACTTCCAACACCCGCGTTATCAACGGCTGGAGGTTCTGGACGCGTTGACCCTGCCAGACCTGGCCGAGCCTTGGGAGTTTCGCAAGGTGAGTCTGTACCATTCGCGGCGCCAGCCCTTATAGTTGCCCCCATTCCCGCTTTATTCGAGACGCCCCATGAGTGAGCCCACGCCGTACATCTTCGACGTCACCACCGCCAACTTCGACCAGGCGGTGATTCAGAATTCTTTTGAAAAACCTGTGCTGGTGGACTTCTGGGCCGAATGGTGTGCGCCATGCAAGGCGCTGATGCCGATGCTGGCGCAGATTGCCGAGAGCTATCGCGGCGAGTTGCTGTTGGCCAAGGTCGATTGCGAGGCCGAACAGGACATCGTCGCGCGTTTCGGCATTCAAAGCCTGCCGACGGTGGTGCTGTTCAAGGATGGCCAGCCGGTGGACGGGTTTGCCGGTGCGCAGCCGGAGTCGGCAGTGCGGGCGATGCTGGAACCCCATGTGCAGATGCCACCACCGGCTGCGGCGGATCCGCTGGAACAGGCCCAGGCGTTGTTCAGCGAAGGGCGCATCAGTGAAGCTGAAGGGCTGCTGGTGGCGCTGTTGGGCGAAGACAACACTAACGCCCCCGCGTTGATCCTGTACGCACGCTGCCTGGCCGAACGCGGCGAATTGGGCGAAGCCCAGGCCGTGCTTGACGCTGTCAAAAGCGACGACCACAAGGCCGCCCTGGCCGGGGCCAAGGCGCAGATCACCTTCCTGCGCCAGGCCGCAGACTTGCCGGACACCGCCGATCTGAAGAGCCGCCTGGCACAGAACCCGCAGGACGACGAAGCGGCCTATCAGTTGGCGATCCAGCAACTGGCGCGCCAGCAGTACGATGCTGCACTGGAAGGTTTGCTCAAGTTGTTTACCCGCAACCGCAGCTACAGCGAAGGCTTGCCGCACAAGACATTGCTGCAGGTGTTCGAATTACTGGGCAATGAGCACCCGCTGGTCACGGTGTACCGCCGCAAATTGTTTGCCGCGTTGTACTAATCACCGATCCAACGGTACAGCGGCGTATCCCCGCCGCTGCTCACCTTGACCTTGGCGCTATGACGCAGGCGTACCAACAGGCGCTTGCCCGCGCCCGCATCGCCTGCCAACCCTTCCAGTTGATCGAGTAATTCCAGACCGTTGAGCTGCCCTGCCTTGCGCAGCACCTCCTGGGCGCTCTGCCATAGGTCGTCGTTCTGTTTGACCGGCGCCGCGGTTGGCGCACTGGGCGTTGGGGCGGCCTGAAGCTGTGCGCCCAAGCGCGCCCAATCGCCGTCGTCCAGTTCCAGGGTCAAGTCCACCGGCAGGTCGCCGATGGTTCCACGAATTCGCAACATCGCTGTACTCCTGCATTTTTCTGACCGTCATGCTCCCATGCAGCTTGCGCAACACCAAGCAGGCGGTCAAACTCTCGCTCTATTGTTATAAGATCACATAACAAAACTTTCATCCTGGAGCCCTCCCATGCGCCGTTTGCTGCTTGCTTTGCCGTTCGCCCTGCTGCCACTGGCTGTTGCCCACGCTCACGAAGAGCATGATCACGAACACGGCAGCCTCGGCGCCCATGAACACGGGGTCGGCCGTCTCAATGCCGTGCTGGATGGCAAGGCCCTTGAGCTTGAACTGGACAGCCCGGCGATGAACCTGGTGGGTTTCGAGCATGTAGCGACCAGCGCCGCCGATAAAGCCAAGGTCGCCGATGTACGCAAACAGCTGGAGAACCCATTGGCCCTGTTCAACCTGCCCAAGGCCGCAGGGTGTGTGGTCAGCAGCCAGGAACTCAATAGCCCGCTGTTCGGTGACAAACCAGAAGCCGACCATGACGACGATGACCACGCCACCGACGGCAAAGGCGCCGCCGCCCACGAGCACCATCACGACCACAGCGAAATCCACGCCCACTACCAATTCACCTGTGCCACGCCGACGGCCTTGGGCAACCTGGACTTGAGCCAAGTGTTCAAGACCTTCCCTGCGACGCAGAAAATTCAGGTACAACTGATCGGCCCAAGCGGTCAGCAAGGTGTTGACGCGACGGCCACCGCCGCCACCCTGAAGTTCTGACTTGAAAGCACAGTCCATGTGGGAGCTGGCTTGCCTGCGATACTGGCAACGCGGTGCAGCAGGCACACCGTAGCGATGCCATCGCAGGCAAGCCAGCTCCCACAGTGGATCGGCGCCATTTTCGACTACCAGGCGACACTGACTTCCCATGACTCAAGCGTTAATCGAACTGTCCGACCTGGGCTTCAACTGGCCCGGTCACCCGCAGTTGCTGGACATCCCCGCGTTCCGCCTGGAACCCGGGGAAACCCTGTTCCTCAAGGGCCCGAGCGGCAGTGGCAAGACCACGCTGCTGGGGCTGTTGGGGGGCGTGCAGAAACCCTGCCAGGGCAGCATCCGCCTGCTGGGGCAGGAGTTGACCGAACTCTCGGCCGGCGCCCGTGATCGTTTCCGTGTGGACCACACCGGCTACATCTTCCAGCAGTTCAACCTGCTGCCGTTTCTATCGGTGCGCGAAAACGTCGAGTTGCCATGCCACTTTTCCAAGCTGCGCGCGCAGCGGGCCAAGCAGCGCCACGGCAGTGTCGACCAGGCAGCCGCGACCCTGCTCGCGCACCTGGGCTTGAAGGACAAGGACTTGCTGGAGCGCCGCGCCGACTCGCTGTCTATCGGCCAGCAACAACGGGTGGCTGCCGCCCGTGCGTTGATCGGCCAACCGGAACTGGTGATCGCCGACGAACCCACCTCGGCCCTGGACTATGACGCCCGCGAAGCGTTCATCCAGTTGCTGTTCGCTGAATGCCGCGAAGCGGGCGCCAGCCTGTTGTTTGTCAGCCATGACCAGAGCCTGGCATCACTGTTCGACCGTAACCTGTCACTGGCCGAACTCAATCGCGCCGCCACGCCCGCAGAGGTTTGAGATGTATCTGTTTCGTCTAGCCATGGCCAGCCTGGCTAACCGCCGCTTTACTGCGATCCTCACTGCCTTCGCCATCGCGCTTTCCGTGTGCTTGTTGCTGGCGGTGGAGCGCGTGCGTGTCGAGGCGCGCAACAGTTTTGCCAGCACCATCAGCGGTACCGACCTGATCGTCGGGGCACGTTCGGGCTCGGTCAACCTGCTGCTGTATTCGGTGTTTCGCATCGGCAACGCCACCAACAACATCCGCTGGGACAGCTTTGAGCATTTCGCCGCCAGCCCCCAGGTGAAATGGGCCATTCCGATTTCCCTCGGCGACTCCCATCGCGGTTACCGCGTGATGGGCACCAACGAATCCTACTTCGAGCATTACCAGTACGGGCGCAAGCAAAACCTCGAACTGGCCAGCGGCCGCGCCTTCGCCACCGACCCGTTCGAAGTGGTGCTCGGCGCCGAAGTCGCCGACGCCTTGCATTACAAACTCGGCGACAAGCTGGTGCTGGCCCACGGTGTAGCGGTGGTCAGCCTGGTCAAGCACGACGACAAACCCTTCACCGTGGTCGGCATCCTCAAGCGTACCGGTACGCCGGTAGATCGCACGTTGCACATCAGCCTGGGTGGCATGGAGGCGATCCATGTCGACTGGCACAACGGTGTGCCGGCCCAGGGCAAAGGCCGCATCAGCGCCGACCAGGCGCGCAATATGGACCTGACGCCGCAAGCCATCACCGCGTTCATGCTCGGCCTGAACAACAAGATTTCCACCTTCGCCCTGCAACGAGATATCAATGAATTCCGTGGCGAGCCGATGCTGGCGATCCTGCCGGGCGTGGCGCTGCAAGAACTGTGGAGCATGATGGGCACCGCCGAGAAAGCCTTGTTCGTGATCTCGCTGTTCGTGGTGCTGACCGGCTTGATCGGCATGCTCACGGCGATCCTCACCAGCCTCAACGAGCGCCGCCGCGAGATGGCGATTCTGCGTTCGGTGGGTGCACGCCCCTGGCATATCGCGAGCCTGCTGATCTTCGAAGCCTTCGCCCTGGCCTTGTCCGGTGTGGTAGCAGGCGTGGGCCTGCTGTATGTCTGCATCGCCGCCTCCCGTGGTTACTTGCAGGCCAACTACGGGCTGGACCTGCCGATGTCCTGGCCGAGCGAATATGAATGGACCCTGCTGGCGGGTATCCTCGCCGCAGCGCTGTTGATGGGCAGCGTGCCCGCGTGGCGCGCCTATCGACAATCTTTGGCCGATGGCCTGTCCATCCGTTTATGAGGAAGGCTTCGATGCGTCGTGCCCTGTTTGCCCTGTTGCTGTTGACGGCCGTACCCGTGTGGGCGGATGAACAGCCCAAGGACCTGTCCTGGCAGGAAATGATCCCGCCGGATGCGCCACCGGAAGTGCCTAATATGAAGCCGCTGCACGACCTGTCAAACATGGCCGATGCCTTGTCCGTCGAGGCGGCGCCGGCGGCCAAGCAGGATCTGCCCAACGCGCCGGTGGTGCAGAGCCTCGACGGCCAGCACATCCGCCTGCCGGGGTATATCGTGCCACTGGAAGTCAGCGAAGAAGGCCGCACCACCGAGTTTCTGCTGGTGCCGTATTTCGGCGCGTGCATCCACGTGCCGCCACCGCCGTCGAACCAGATCGTGCATGTGAAAAGTGAAGTCGGGGTGAAACTCGATGAGCTGTACCAGCCGTACTGGATCGAAGGCGCGATGCAGGTCAAGCCGTCGTCGAGTGAACTGGCCGACGCCGGTTACCAGATGGAGGCCGAGAAGATTTACATGTACGAGCTGCAGGAGTAGCGCTGATCACCCTTTCATTGAGCTGAGTCAAAAGACCGAACGGAACGATCTTTACCATTGGACGTACAACTTTTAAACGTCCTTTGGAGCTCCCATGAACAAGTCTCTGCTCGGCGCGTCCCTCTTCGCGCTCGCCCTCGTCGCCCCGGTCGCACACGCTCACCAGGCGGGCGATATTCTGGTGCGTGCCGGTGCAATCACCGTCAACCCGGAGGCCGACAGCGGCAAAGTCAAGGTTGACCAGGGCCCGCTGGCCGGCACCAACCTGGGCGGCAAGGCGACCATGAGCAGCGACACCCAACTGGGCTTGAACTTCGCCTACATGATCACCGACCACGTCGGTATCGAATTGCTGGCCGCTACACCGTTCGAGCATGACGTGAAACTCAAGAACACCGCACTGGGCGCCGCCAACGGCAAGCTTGGTTCGCTCAAACACCTGCCGCCGACCCTGAGCGTCGTGTACTACCCACTGGACAACAAGTCGGCATTCCAGCCGTACGTGGGCGCCGGTATCAACTACACCTGGATCTACGACGAACACGTCGGCGGTCGCGCTCAACAAGCCGGCTTCAGCAACTTCAAGGCCGAAAACTCCTGGGGCTGGGCCGCACAGATCGGCGCCGACTACATGATCAACGACAACTGGATGATCAACGCCCAGGCGCGCTACATCGACATCAGCACCAAGGCGACTGTGGATAACAATGCGCTGGGCCAGGGCACTCGGGCCAAGGTCAATGTGGACGTGGATCCGATGGTTTACATGGTGGGTATTGGCTACAAGTTCTAAGCAACACTGCATAACCCATGTGGGAGGGGGCTTGCTCCCGATAGCAGAGTGTCAGTCAACAGATTCATGGACTGACCCATCGCTATCGGGAGCAAGCCCCCTCCCACATTTGGTTTTGTAGCGTGTCAGCTGTGGCGGTAGAACCGGTCCAGCAACGCCGGAAGCCCCGCCCGCCATGCCCTGGGCTTGATGCCGAAGGTATGCAGGATTTTCTTGCAGGCCAGCACCGCGTGCTGCGGTTCCTCTGCCGCATCCGGCCGGGCCGCATGGGCCTGGGCAGTCGGCGACTCGATCGCCAGCGCGTGGAAGTTGCGCGCCTCGGTCAGGATCGCCTGGCCCAGCGCCAACGGCGTGGTCGCCTCATGCCCGGCGTAATGGTAGGTGCCCCACAGCGGCGCCGCGCAATCAAGCTGCTTGAGCACCGAGATAATCACCCGTGCGGCATCGTCTACCGGCGTCGGGTTGCCACGACGGTCGTCGGCCATCAGTAGTTCATCAGGTTTTTCGGCCCGGGCCAGAAAACGCCCGAGCGTGCCGTCGACACTGTCATCGAGCAACCAGCCAAATCGCAGCAGCACATGTTGTGGGCAAGTGGCGCGCACGCTCTGCTCGATACGCCACAACGCCTGGCCGCGCAGGCCCAGGGGCACCGGCTCGTCTTTTTCGCTGTAGGCGGTGGCGCGCGAGCCATCGAACACCCGGTAGCTGGACGGTTGCAGCAGCGTGATGCTGTGGTGCTGGCACAATTCAGCCAGGCGTTCGATGGCGAACTCCTGGGCGGCCAGGCGGGTTTCGCTCACGGTTTCGGCCTGGAACCAGTCGAAATAGTAGGCGAGGTTGATCAATGCATCGGGACGGGTGTCGTCGAGCAATTGGGTAAGGCTCGCGGCATCCCAGCCGTCTTGGGGCGGTTTGGGGGCGAGGAAACCGATGTCTTCCTCTGCACCGAGGCGAATCAGCGCCTGCCCGAGGGCATTCCCGCCGCCCAGTAACATAAGGCGCATTCGCATAGATTGAGCAGGCCCGGTCTGTTTGGAACGATGGTTATTATCGACAGGCGTGTGCGCCTTGCCGTAGGTAGTTGCCAGAATCGTTGCATTTTGCGGGTTTGTAGCGCAACCGTCACGGATAAAGTACGTGTTTGCAACTTGTTGGAGCAGGTGGCATCAATCACTTCATGAACCTTCCCGAATCAACGGCCAGCGCACTGGACGGTTTTCACCCCGCCGTCAGTGCCTGGTTTTGCAGCACCTTCCCCTCGGTGACCGGCGCCCAGGCCCAGGCGTGGCCGCTGATCCGCCAGCGGCGGTCAACGCTGATCGCCGCGCCCACCGGCTCGGGCAAGACCTTGACGGCCTTTTTGGCGGTACTCGACGATTTGGTCCACCAAGGCCTGGCCAACGGCGGGCAACTGCCGGACGAGACCCTGGTGGTGTATGTGTCACCGCTCAAGGCGCTGTCCAACGACATCCAGATCAACCTGCAGAACCCGCTGGCCGGCATTACCGAGCAACTTGAAAAGCTCGGCCTGCCGCCGCTGGTGATCCGCACCGCCGTACGCACCGGCGACACCCCGCAAAAAGACCGCGCACAGATGCGCAAGCGCGCGCCGCATATCCTGGTGACCACGCCCGAATCTCTGTATGTGCTGCTGGGTTCGGATTCCGGCAGACACATGCTCGCCAGCACGCGCACGGTGATCGTCGATGAGATCCATGCCATCGCCGCCGGCAAGCGCGGCAGCCACCTGGCCTTGAGCCTGGAGCGCCTGCAAGCGCTGTGCGCCGAGCCATTGACCCGTATCGGCCTGTCAGCCACGCAAAAACCCATCGAAGCGGTCTCGCGGTTTTTAGTCGGCACCGACCGTAAGTGTGCCATCGTCGACATCGGCCATGCGCGCCCACGGGACCTGGATATCGAAGTGCCGCCAGTGCCGCTCTCGGCGGTGATGGCCAACGATGTGTGGGCCCTGGTCTATGACCGCCTCGCGCAATTGGCCCGCGAACACCGCACCACGCTGATTTTCGTCAACACCCGGCGCCTGGCCGAACGCCTGGCCCGGCATCTGAGCGAGCGGCTGGGCAAGACCGCCGTGGCCGCCCACCATGGCAGCCTGGCCAAGGAACTGCGCCTGGACGCCGAGCAACGGCTCAAGGCCGGCGAACTGCAAGTGCTGATCGCCACCGCGTCCCTGGAGCTGGGCATCGATATTGGCGAGGTGGATCTGGTTTGCCAGATCGGCTCGCCCGGCTCGATCAATGGCTTTTTGCAACGCGTCGGCCGCTCCGGGCACCAGGTCGGCGGTACGCCCAAAGGGCGCTTGTTTGCCACCACCCGCGACGACTTGATCGAATGCGCCGCGTTGCTCGACTGCGTACGCCGTGGCGAGCTGGATACCTTGCATATTCCAGTGGCGCCACTGGACGTGCTGGCCCAGCAGATCATTGCCGAAGTCAGCGCCCGTGAATGGCCGGAACAGGCGCTGCTGGCGCTTGTCCGCCGCGCTGCACCCTACGCCGAGCTGGATGAGCGCCACTACCAGGCCCTGTTGCAGATGCTCAGCGAGGGCTACAACGGCCGCCAGGGTATCCGCAGCGCCTACCTGCACCGTGACGCCGTGACCCACACCCTGCGCGGCCGCCGCGGTGCCAGGCTCACCGCCGTCACCAGCGGTGGCACCATCCCGGACAACGCCGACTACAGCGTGTTGCTGGAGCCCCAGAGCCTGAACATCGGCAGCGTCAACGAAGACTTCGCGGTGGAAAGCATCGCTGGCGACATCTTCCAACTCGGCAATACCTCTTACCGCATCCTGCGGGTCGAAGCCGGCAAGGTGCGCGTCGAGGATGCCCATGGCCAACCGCCGACCATCCCGTTCTGGCTGGGCGAAGCGCCCGGGCGCAGCAACGAGTTGTCGGTGGCCGTGGCGCGCTTGCAAGGGCAGATCGACAGCTTGCTGAGTGCCACGCCCGGCGACCTGCAACCGGCCCTCGACTGGCTTACCGGCACCTTGGGCCTGCATCGCGCCAGCGCCGAACAACTGCTGGATTACCTCGCCCGGTCGCGCCAGGCCCTGAGCGCCCTGCCCTCTCGGGACACGTTGATCATGGAGCGGTTTTTCGACGCGTCCGGCGGCACCCAGTTGATCATCCACACGCCGTTTGGCAGCCGCATCAACCGCGCCTGGGGCCTGGCGTTGCGCAAGCGTTTCTGCCGCACCTTCAACTTCGAGCTGCAAGCAGCGGCCAGCGAAAACGCCATCGTGCTGTCGCTGTCCACCAGCCACAGTTTTGCCTTGGATGAGGTGTGGCGTTACCTCAACAGCAACAGTGCTGAACACCTCCTGATCCAGGCCGTGCTGGATGCGCCGCTGTTCGGCGTGCGCTGGCGCTGGAATGCCGCCGTGGCCCTGGCGTTGCCGCGTTATACCGGCGGGCGCAAGGTGGCGCCGCAGATCCAGCGCATGAAGAGCGAAGACCTGATCGCCAGCGTCTTTCCGGACCAGATCGCCTGCCTGGAAAACCTCGCCGGCGAGCGCGAAATCCCCCATCACCCACTGGTGGAACAAACCCTCGACGATTGCTTGCATGAAGCCATGGACAGTGAAGCCTGGCTGGCACTGCTGCGGCGCATGGAACGCGGTGAAGTCCGATTGATCAGCCGCGACCTGCCCGCCCCTTCGCCCATGGCCGCGGAAATTCTCAGCGCCAAGCCCTACACCTTTCTCGACGACGCCCCGCTGGAAGAGCGCCGCACCCAGGCCGTGCTCAACCGACGCTGGAGCGACCCGCAGAGCACCGACGACCTGGGCGCACTGGATGCCGACGCCATCGCCGGCGTTCGTGAAGAAGCCTGGCCCGCGCCCAATGGCGTGGATGAAATGCATGAAGCGCTGATGAGCCTGGCGTGCATCGCAGCCCCTGAAGTTGCGCCGCAATGGGCCGCATGGCTGCACGCCTTGGCCAAGGCCGGGCGAGCCTGTCAGTTGCACAACGGCATGTGGGTCGCCGTTGAGCGCTTGAGTTGCTTGCAGGCGCTCTACCCTAACGATTTGCCACTGCTGCCCGGGTTCGACGAGCCCTGGGAGTTTGACGAAGCACTGTTAGAAGTACTGCGTGCGCGCCTCAGTGGTTTTGGCCCGTTGAACCTGGTCGAAATCGCTGCCCCCCTGGCGCTGCCCGTGGCGGCAATCACTCAGGCCCTGGCGCGCCTGGAGCAGGAGGGCTACGTGCTGCGCGGGCACTTCAGCCCCGGGGCCACGCAGGAACAATGGTGCGAACGTCACTTGCTGGCGCGCATTCATCGCTACACGGTCAAGCGCCTGCGCCGGGAGATCGAGCCGGTGGCATTGCAGGATTTCATGCGCTTTCTGTTCGATTGGCAGCACCTGTCCGACAGCACCCGCGGCCAGGGCAGCGCCGTATTGCCGCAGATAGTCAGCCAACTCGAAGGCTATGCCGCCGCCACGTCGGCCTGGGACACTGACCTGCTCAGCGCGCGCATCAAGGATTATTCATCGACCTGGCTCGATGACCTGTGCCGCAGCGGCAAGCTGGTATGGACGCGCTTAAGCAACAAGGCCGGCGCCATGGCGTTGCGCAGCACCCCGGTGGTTTTGCTCCCCCGTAGCCAGGTAGCGTTGTGGAGCGGGCTGACCGAGCCCACCGACAGCACCACGCTGTCGCCCAAGGCGCAGAAAGTCCACTCGTCCCTGCGCGAACACGGCGCCTTGTTTTTTGATGAACTGGTGCACGAGGCCCACCTGCTGCGCAGCGAGCTGGAGACAGCCTTGCAGGAACTGGTAGGCGCCGGCCTGGTGAATGCCGACAGCTTCGCCGGGCTGCGCGCCCTGACCACGCCCGCCAGCAAACGCCAGGCCCGCAGCAGTCGACGTGGGCGCGGGGCGTTTGTCGGCGGCATGGATGATGCCGGTCGCTGGGCCTTGGTCCGCCGTTCCGCCAGCGCCGCCGGCCCACATTCGGCCGAGACCCTGGAGCATGTGGCGATGACCCTGCTGCGCCGTTACGGCGTGGTGTTCTGGCGCTTGCTGGAGCGCGAGGCGGATTGGTTGCCGAGCTGGCGTGAATTGCTGCGCACCTTCCATCGGCTGGAGGCACGCGGGGAGATTCGTGGCGGGCGGTTTGTCAGTGGGTTGGCGGGCGAACAGTTTGCGTTGCCGGAGGCGATACCCTTGCTGCGCGAGGTGCGGCGGCGGGCACATGACGGGAGCTTGATCGCGGTGTGCGGGGCGGATCCATTGAACCTTGTGGGCACGCTGCTACCGGGGGCCAAAGTGCCGGCGGTGAGCGGTAATCGGATTGTATATCGCGACGGGCTGCCGGCGGCGGTGATGGTCGCCGGCAAGCAGCAGGTGTTGCTGGAGATGGATCAGCAGGCAGTGCAGGAGAAGTTGATCAGGCGCTGACCTTTAGGGCCTCATCGGGAGCAAGCCCCCTCCCACATTTTGATATGTGAACACATTCAAATGTGGGAAGGGGTTTACTCCCGATGGGGCCGGAACAGCCACTCTCATCATTGCGGCCTGGCTTGCTCGGTCTCTGGCTCATCCTCCTGCGCCACACGCTTGGGCAACAACACCTGCTGTGGATAAGTCTGCGCAAAATGCACCTCGTCACAGTTATCCACAAGCTTTTTCAAGCGCTGATTGAAAGCCCGGCTCACCGCATATTGCCCACCCGATACCGTGCGGAATTGCGCCGTGAGCACCACGCCATTGAGGTCCATCTTGTCCACGCCGAACACTTCCAGTGGCCCTTGCAGGTTGTACTTGAGGAACACGTCGTCACGAATCGACTGGCCTGCTTCACGGATCAGCTCCACGGCCTTGTCCACGTCGGTGTCGTAGGTGAACTGCACCGAGAAGAACGCATAGGCGAATTGGCGCGACTGGTTGGTGACCGCCTTGATCTGCCCGAACGGTACCGAATGCACAAAGCCCTTGCCGTCGCGCAGGCGCAGGGTGCGGATGGTAAGGCCCTCGACGGTACCGGCGTGGCCGGAATCGAGCACCACCCAGTCGCCGATCGAGAGCGTGTCTTCGATGATGATAAACAGGCCGGTGATCACGTCCTGCACCAGCTGCTGGGAGCCAAAACCAATCGCCAGGCCGACCACCCCCGCACCCGCGAGTAACGGCGCGACGTTGATGCCCAGATTGGCCATGGTGGTGATCGCACAGATAACCACCAGAATGATTTTCACCGCATTACGCAGCAGCGGCAGGATGGTTTTGACCCGCGTACTGGGCTGGCGGCTGGAGCGTTTGCTCACCGGGGGCTTGAGCGCTTCCTGAATCGCCGTATCGAGCACCACCCAGAACAGCCACGTCATCAGCAGGATCAGGCCGATACTGCTGAGCGAATCGCTGATCGCCCGGCCCACTGAGTTGCGTTGGGCGAACTCGAACAGCGACACGCCCCAGATACGCCCCAGTATCTCGATAAAAGCGATGGCCATCACAATGCGCAATATCGCGTGCAACAGGCTGAGAAAGCGCTCCTTGTAGGCACTGCTGCGCTGTATCGCCACTTGGCTGCGCGACTTGAACAAGTGTTGCAGCACCGTGCTGAGAAATACCGTGCCGATCAGCAGGATGGTGGTCAACAAGGCGCAGCGCAGGGCCTTTTGATTATCGTCGCCGGCACCGATCAAGTTGATCGCCGAGACCAGTACCATCAACAGGATCGGCCAATACCACAGCCCGGAAAATACCCGCAGCGATTGCTGCAACGCCGGATGCTTAAGGCGCTGCGCCAACGGCCGGTTACGAATCAAATGCGCCACCGGGCGACGCAGGCGAACCACCAGCACACCGAAGATCACTGTCGCGAACAGCCCGGTAAACACCGCAACGCTGCTGGTGATGTTGCCGCCCAGCTGCCGGGCGATCTGCGGGCTGGTGAGCGCGTCGCTGAGGGCGGCAAGGAAGCCGATCAGGAACAGCGGTTTGGGGCAATAGTCGCGAATGATCTGCACCGCCGGGCGCTTGTGGCCGACATTGAACATGACGATCACGCACAGCAGCATGGAGGTGGAAAAAATGCCGCTACTGGTGGCGTAGGCAAAACACAGCGCCAGTGCCCGTCCTACGGAAGAGGCGAGAAAATGGCTGACATACAGCGTCAATGGCAGGCAGATAACCGCAGGGATGGTGTAAGGCACTACATACCCCAGCACGCCCAGCAAGCGGGCCCGACGGCGGAAAAAGGCGCGCAGGCTCAAGCGCCGCACGATAAAGCGCCCCAGTAACGTCAGCAGCGCAAAAGCACCCACCCAAACGGCGGATAACAGCAGGAAATCCCCGGCCACACTCCATGGCGAGCGTGCGGCGGTCTGGTCGACCAGCCGCCCGACTTCATTCGCGGCCCGGTCGGCCCGCAGGCGCCACTCGTCGATAAAGTTCTGGTTCAGATCGAGCTTCTGCTGCACATCATCAATGCTGGAACTGATGGCCCCGAGCAGGCCGCCCTCCACCAGCAACTCGGGCTTGGCCGCCGCGTCGGGCTCAGGCGCGGTGGCCGCGGCTTGCAATGCGCCGCTGCCGCAGAACAGCAGCGCCCCTAGCAGTAATGCAGTCTTTAAATTCAGCAAAACAGCGGGCTCCTTCAGAAGGGTCTGTAAGGAACTGACGGGTTTGAGCCTTGATCGTTCCCTGCGTTTACGGGCATGTGATTCAAATTGTGGGAGGGGGCTTGCCCCCGATAGCAGGCTGTCAGTCAACAACTTCATGACTGATGCACCGCTATCGGGGCATGGGTATCTACACAACTTTGGCATGGCCCTGAACCTGTGGCGAGGGAGCTTGCTCCCGTGGCGGCCTGACAGCCACCGACTATCTAAATGATGCGACGCGATCCAAATGTGGGAGCTGGCTTGCCTGCGAAGGCGGCCTGACAGCCGACCAGGATGTTGGATCAGACCGAGTACATATCCGTTGCTGCGGTAACGGCCGCTTATGGTTTCGCTCTTACAGCGACTCACTTTGGAGAGGCCCAAAAGTAAGCAAAAGGCCTTCGCCCCACCACTCGGCACCTCGCTCAGGCTCGGTGTGCCCGTAATCCGCCATGGATTTGGGGGGCCGCCGCCACGCGCCATCCATGGCGCGGGGCGGCTAAACCGGCATCCCTCCCGGTTTACCCCCCAAATCCCTGTCGAATTCCGGCCAGCGTGGTTTAACGGGGCGCCTAAGATCAAGATCAAAAGCAGATCAAGAGCGGCTCGCTTCGCATCGTGATTACTGATGGTTGCTACGTCAGAGTTGTGTAGATACCCATGGCTATCGGGGGCAAGCCCCCTCCCACATTTCGCACCCCGTACCGTCTGTAGGAACGTGGAAACTTTCAGCCAAATATCGCAGTCATCCCATAACGCACCCCACCTCCACAGGAGCAACCATGGCGGCGATTCATATCGGCATTTCCGGCTGGCGCTACACGCCCTGGCGCGGGGACTTCTACCCCGACGGGCTGACCCAGAAACGCGAGTTGCAGTTTGCGTCACGCGCCGTGAGCAGCATTGAAATCAACGGTTCTTTCTATGCGCTGCAAACCCCCAAGCGCTATGCGCAGTGGTACGCCGATACGCCTGAGGGGTTCATGTTCAGCGTCAAGGCGCCACGCTATGTCACGCATATCCTGCGCTTGCGCGAGGTGCACAAGCCCATGGCCAATTTCTTCGCCTCCGGGGTGCTGGAGCTCAAAGAAAAACTCGGTCCCATCCTTTGGCAGTTCCCGCCCAGCTTCAAATTCGACGCCGCGCTGTTCGAAGCCTTCCTGGCCGATTTACCCACCAACACCCAACAGGCCGCCGCCCTCGCCCGCCAGCACGAGCCGCGTCTGAACGGCAAGGCAAGCATGAAAGCCTATGGCAAAAAACCCTTGCGCCATGCCGTGGAAATTCGCCACATGAGCTTTGCGGTACCGGAGTTTGTGCAGCTGCTGGACAAGTACGGTGTTGCCCTCGTAGTGGCTGACACCGCCGGCAAGTGGCCCTATATCGAAGACGTCACCGCCAACTTCATGTACCTGCGATTACACGGCGACAAGCAGCTCTACGCCAGTGGCTATACCAGTGAGGCGCTCAAACGCTGGGGTGACCGTATCGAGCGCTGGGCCCACGGCAAACAACCGGCGGATGCGCACCTTGTCGCCCCGCAACGCAAACCCCGCGTGCGCAAACAGCGTGACGTGTTCTGTTTTTTCGACAATGACATCAAGGTGCGCGCGCCTTTCGATGCGCGCCAGTTGTTGCAGCGCTTCGGGCTGGACAAGCACCTGCTCACAGCACCCGGGCAGTTGCCGGAACCGGGAGTGCTGCCATGACTCACCCCGAGCTGATCCCCGTGCCCCCCACCGCCGCCATCACGCGTTTTACCGTGCTGACGGTGAATATCCATAAAGGCTTCACTGCCCTGAATCGACGCTTCATCCTGCCCGAACTGCGCGAAGCGGTGCGCAGCGTCGGTGCCGATATGGTGTTCCTGCAAGAGATCCACGGCACCCACGAGCGCCATCCCCAGCGTTATAGCGACTGGCCGAAGATGCCGCAGTACGAATTTCTCGCCGACAGCATCTGGCCGCAGTTTGCCTATGGTCGCAATGCGGTCTACCCCCATGGCGACCATGGCAACGCGCTGCTGTCAAAATTCCAGATAATCCGTTACGACAACCTCGACATCTCCCAAAGCGGCCATGAGAACCGCGGCCTGCTGCATTGTGTGCTGCGCCTGCCGGACGGCGAACGCGAGGTGCATGCCATCTGCATCCACCTGGGCTTGCGCGAGGTACATCGCCAACAGCAACTGCGCTTGCTTGAGCAGCGTATTGGCCAGATCCCGGCGGATGCGCCCCTGGTGGTCGCCGGCGATTTCAATGACTGGCGGCAAAAGGCCGACCTGAGTCAAAGCGGCCTGCAGGAGGTGTTCATCCACGCCCACGGCAAGCCTGCGCGTACGTTCCCGGCGCGCCTGCCGTTACTGCCGCTGGATCGCATCTATGTGCGCAACCTGACCATCCACAACCCGCGCGTGCTCACCACGCGGCCGTGGTCGCACCTGTCAGACCATGTGCCCCTGTCGGTGGAGATTGAGTTATGAACATTGCGGTAGAACATATCGCCACCGACCAGCCGCCGGATGACAGCAAGGCCCGCGACCTAGACTACGGCTGGCAGAGCGGCAATCGCGTGCAATTGCTGGAAAATGGCGAGGCCTATTTTCCCGCGGTGTTCGAGGCCATGCGCGACGCCCAGCGGGAAATCCTGCTGGAGACCTTCATCCTCTTTGAAGACAAGGTCGGTCATGAGCTGCAAGGCATTCTCATCGAAGCGGCGCAACGCGGGGTCAAGGTGGTGGTCAGCCTTGACGGTTTCGGCTGCGGCGAACTGAGCCCGGCCTTTCTGCGCGAACTGGCTGAAGCCGGCGTGATCGTGCAGATGTTTGACCCGGCATCCAAAACCCTCGGCATTCGCACCAACTGGTTTCGTCGCCTGCACCGCAAGATCGTGGTGGTGGACGCCAGCGTGGCGTTTATCGGCGGGATCAATTTTTCCGCTGATCACCTGGGGGACTTCGGCCCCGAAGCCAAGCAGGATTACGCGGTACAGATCATCGGCCCGGCAGTGGCCGACTTGCACCACTTCGCCCTCGCCCAAAGTGGCCGTCAGGTGCGCACCCGTAGAGGTTGGCGCCGACGCCAGCAACGGCCTTCGCCATGGGCAGACGAGCACGGCGACGGGCGGGTGCGCCTGATTTATCGCGACAATATCCAGCATCGCGACGACATCGAAGAAGCCTATATCCACGCCTTGAGCCAGGCCCGGCAGCGGGTGGTAATTGCCAATGCCTATTTCTTCCCCGGCTATCGCTTGCTGCGCGAGATTCGTAACGCAGCGCGCCGTGGCGTGCAGGTGCAGTTGATCATGCAAGGCCAGCCCGACGTGCTGCTGGCCAAGCTGGCGGCGCGCATGCTCTACGACTATCTGCTCAAGGACGGCGTGGTGATTCACGAGTACTGCCAACGCCCGTTGCACGGCAAAGTGGCGCTGGTGGACGACCAATGGAGCACCGTGGGCTCAAGCAACCTCGACCCGCTGAGCCTGGCGCTGAACCTGGAAGCCAACGTGCTGATTCGTGACCGCGCCTTCAACCAGCAGCTGTACCAGAGCCTGGAAGCCCTGGCACGAGACCATTGCCAGACCATGCCGGCCAAGCGCAAGCCGCGTCTGTGGTTGTGGCGCCTGACCGTGGGGTTTCTGGTGTTCCATGTCATGCGCCACTTTCCCGCGCTGGCGAGTTGGTTGCCGGCACACAAGCCGCGTTTGAAACCCATTGAGAGTCCGGCCCATGACGTCTGAGAAAAACGGCTCACGGTTCCAGCGCTGGAAGAAGCCTCTGACCATTGCGTTCTTCCTGCTGCTGATCGTGCTCTTCACCCTGCTTGCCCGGCGCATCGACTGGAGCGAAGTGCTGCAGACGTTGAGCGACTTCAAAGTCAGCACATTGCTGATCGCCGGCGCGCTGACGCTGTGCAGTTTTATCGTGTACGCCTGCTTCGATCTGATCGGCCGGACCTACATTCGCCAGCCCCTGCGCTGGAAGCAGATCCTGCCGGTGGGCATTATCAGTTATGCGTTCAACCTCAATCTGAGCGCCTGGGTCGGCGGCATCGCCATGCGTTACCGGCTGTATTCGCGATTGGGGGTGAGCACCAGCAATATCGCCAAGATCCTCGGCCTGAGCCTGGCCACCAATTGGTTCGGCTATATGGCCTTGGCCGGGGTAGTGTTCAGCAGCGGGCTGGTCACCCTGCCACCAGGTTGGAAGCTCAGCACCGGCGCCCTGCAAGGTGTGGGCGTGTTGCTGGTGATCGCGAGCCTGGGTTACCTGGCGGCGTGCCGGTTTTCGAAAAAACGTGCGTGGTCGATCCGCGGCATCGAGATCAATTTGCCGTCGCTGCGCATGGCCTGCCTGCAACTGGCCCTGGGCGCCTTGAACTGGTCACTCATGGCAGCGGTTATTTTTACCTTGCTGCCCGCCAAACTCGATTACCCGCTGGTATTGGGCGTGTTGCTGATCAGCGCGATTGCCGGTGTGGTCACCCATATACCCGCCGGGCTTGGGGTGTTGGAGGCAGTGTTTATCGGGTTGTTGCAGCATGAGGCGTCGCGCGGGAGTCTGCTGGCCGGGTTGATCGCGTATCGGGCAATCTACTTTATTTGCCCATTGCTGATTGCGTTGGTGATGTACCTGGGGGTGGAGGCCAAGGCCAAGGCGTTGCGGGTGAAGAAGACACCCGCTTAACGTCTATCGGGATTGGATAATGCTCAACCGCTCACCCACTACCATTTCGGTAATCCAGTCCACCAGGATCGAGGTATAGGCCTGTTGCGACACCGGGTCGCTCAAGGCATGGTCCGCGCCGTCGATGATGCGGTGGGTCAGGGAATGAGTCTGCTGGCACGCCGCGCGATAACTCATGATGGTGGCATGGGGCACATGGTCGTCGGTTTCCGATTCGACAATCAGCACATCACCGGTAAATTGCGCGCAGGCGTGCAGGGCACGGTTGGTTTCGGCACGCACCAAGGTGCCGCGGTAATCCATCAGGTCGGCTTTATCCAGCTCGCGCTTGGGCTTGAGCCATTCCTGGTCGCGGTACAGCGCGGGCACCCGCAGCGCCAGCCAACGCACCGGGCGCAACGAAGTGAGAATCGCCGCCAGGTATCCGCCGTAGCTGGTGCCCACCACCGCCACTGCCGAGGTGTCGATGGCAGGGTGGGACAGCAGCCGGTCGTAGGCGGCCAGCAGGTCGCGCAGGTTGTCTTCGCGGGTGACGCGCGATAAGGGAATGCCGGTGCCGGCGTGCCCCCGCAGGTCGAAGGTCAGGCATACGCAACCCAGCCCCGCTATACCTTTGGCGCGGTCCAGGTCGCGCTCCTGGCTGCCGCCCCAACCGTGCACAAACAATACGCCGGGCACTTTGGACTTGGGGCTGAGGAATGTCCCACTCATCTGTTCGTCATCTACATCGATACTGATGCTCTCGCTTCTAGCCGTCATAAGATTGAACCGTCACGTACTTGAGAAGAAAGTCGCTGTTTTCGGCGGGGCCTCGGTACACCTCAATGGCATCCGCCGGCAGCGCTTGATCCACGTAGGTTTCCACCGAGGACACGCGGATGGCCTTGAGGCTCGGGTTGTTGATGAAACTCTGCAGCGCCGCGACTTCCGCGCTGCTGGCCCCGCCCATGCGCCAGGACTGTTCGAGCACGCCGCTACGGCGCTGGCCGTTACTGTCCAGGCCCTGGGCGATGTCGTAATTGCGCCGCGAGGCGTAGAACCCCGGGTAGGCTTCGTCGGCAGCATTATCGAAAACCCGGGCTTGCTCGATGGCTTGCCGCACATCGTCAGGCAGGGCCAATTGCAGCAAGTCTTCATAGTAGCCGGGCACGACCAGCAGGTTGGATCCGCCGTAGACCTCCTCGCCCTGCCCGTCCTGGGTCAGGTATTGCTCGCCGCAATAGCTGAATACGTGCTCACCGATAAAGCTCTGGCCCACGCTGTGGGTAACCACGTCGTGCAGGTCTTGTTCCAGCACCACGCCGGCGCTGAACAACTTTGCGGCGTCAGGACGCGCCACTATCGCGTCGAACTCATCGAGACTGTGGATAACTTCCTGGCCCCGTCCAGCACAGGCGTGCACCGGTTTCATACGGATCGGGCCACTATAGAGCAAGCGCGCGGCGGCGGGCTTGGCGTCTTCCAGGGCGAACACACTCAAGCCATCCAACACAACGTCGCGTACGCGCTCGCAGAAGATCGGCGACCAACCTTCAGGTGCCTTTGCTTCAGGGCTCAACAGGCCGTGGCTGATCGCTTTGGTACAAATGAAATCGTGATCGACATAGCCTCCCCACAAATCTCGCGGCCCTCTGACGTCAAGCGTCAACGCCAGGGCGGGACCGACCAGAGTTTGCGTGGGTAGCAGGTACAGCTCGCGACCGGCGTGCATCTGGGGGTCGTAACTGCCACCAAACTTGAGCCCCAATATCTGCGCCAGCCAGCGGGCCAATGCGCGGTTGGTTTCAACCTCATGCAATGGCGCACCTTCGCGCGTCGAGTGTGCGACCACCAATTTGTTGCGATTTGTCGGGGTCATGCGTCCCCCTTGGCTATCCCGCCATGTGTGTGGTGGGAAAGTTGCAGGGATCAGGCCAACGCCGCTTTGTGAGGGATGTTTCTTAAATCAATGAGTTGCACTAAAAGCGATGGCAGTTAGCCTGCTCTATTCTGCACGACGATGCCCCAAATCCCCTGCGTTCTGCACGATTCAAACACCAAACCGGGTGCGGTAGTCGCTGGGGGTCAAGCCAGTAATCTTCTTGAAAATTGCACGAAAAGCGCTGGGGTCCTGATAACCCACGGTCCAGGCGATGTGGTCGATCGTGCCGTTGGTGAACTCCAGCATCTGCCGCGCCTTGCCGACCCGCAGATGCTGGCAGTACTCGGTGGGTTTAAGCCCCGTCGCACTGCGAAAACGGCGCAAAAACGTGCGCTCTTCCAGGTTTGCCTCCTGCGCCATCGCCGCCACCGAAACATCCACTGCGCCACTGGCTTGCAGCCAATGTTGGACCTTCAGGATCGCACTGTCGCCATGCCTGAGGATCGGCGCAAAGTTGCTTGCGCACTGGCGGGCACTGTCGCTGTGTTCGATCACCAGAAAACGCGCAGTGTCGGCGGCCACACTGGGACCCATCAGCCGGTCGACCAGGCGCAGGCCCAGTTCGGACCAAGCCATCAGCCCGGCGGTGGTGATCAGGTCGCCGTCATCGACGATGGGTTTATCCGCTTCCAGGCGCACTGCCGGGTAACGGGCTGCGAAGGATTCCGAGGACGACCAGTGAGCGGTGGCGCTGCGCCCATCCAACAGACCGCTACGCGCCAACATGATCGAGCCAATGCACACACCACCAAGCACCGTGCCAGCGGCATGCTGCTGGCGGATCCACTCCAGCAGTGCCGGCGGCGCCTGGTCTTCGGTGAACTCGCCAATCGACGGCGGTACCAGCAGAGCCATCATCGGTTGGGCCGGCGCTGGGTCGCTGTCGAACACGCGCGCAGGCGTGCCGTGGGCGTCCACCTGCCAGTGGCTGACCCGCAGCAGCGGCAGTTGCGCAGATTGGTACTCGGCGGCGATGCGATTGGCGACCCCAAACAGGTCGGTCAGGCCATGCACGGCGGCCAGTTGCGCGCCCTGATAGATCAATACACCCAGTTCGAGCGTCGCGCGTTCCACGGCCATTGTCAGTTTTCCCCCTGTTATTGTCGGTGCGGCCAATTCTCAACCTCGGCGCCAGCTAAGATACTGGGCCCATCAACCCATCAGGAGGCAACATACATGGCCAAGCAAGCGCTCATCCTAATCGATATCCAGAACGACTACTTCCCTCAGGGCAAGTGGCCGCTTGACGGCGTAGAAGCCGCGGCGGACAAGGCGGCGCAGGTGCTACAGGCATTTCGACAGGCAGGCGATGCGGTGATTCATGTACGCCATGAGTTTGAAGGCGACGACGCGCCTTTCTTCACGCCCGGCTCCGACGGCGCCCGCTTGCACGACAAGGTGTTGAACGAGGGTGATGAACCGGTAGTGCTCAAGCATTTTGTGAATGCGTTTCGCCAAACCAACCTGCGCGAGTTGCTGGAGCAGCGCAGCATCACCGATCTGGTGGTGGTCGGCAGCATGAGTCATATGTGTGTGGACGCCGTGGTGCGGGCGGCGGCGGACCTGGGCTATAAGGTCACGGTGATCCATGACGCTTGTGCTACTCGCGATCAGGCATTCAACGGCCAGGTGATTCCAGCGCCGCAGGTGCATGGGGCGTTCATGGCATCCCTGGCATTTGGCTATGCGGGCATCATGTCGGCGCAGGAATACTTGCAGACGCAAACGGCGGCCGCGTGACCGCCACTTACGCCGATCACGTTAGCGTGTCGCGATGATGAACAGGCGCGGAAACGGCAGCAACACAGTGCCATCGGCCAAGGCTGGATAAGCCTGGGCAATTCGCGCCTGGTATTGCTGCAGGAAGGCGGCCTTTTCATCGTCGGTCAACGGCGCAAGAAAGGGCCGCAATGCCGACGCCTTGAACCACTCCACCACCGCCGCATGATCTGCCAACGGGTGCTGGTAGGTGGTGCGCCACACATCCACCGTACTGCAGTGCTTGCTCAGCAACTCGTAGTAGTAACTCGCGGTATGCCGCTCATTGTGTTTGACCGCGCCGATCTTCGCCGACCATGGGCCGTCGGCCGCAACGTCGCGGGCCAACCGGTGGGCGGGCTCGTCGAGATTGTCCGGGGTTTGCACCGCCAGCGTACCGCCGGGGTTCAGTTGATTGACCAAGTGCGGGTATAGCCCGGCGTGGTCGGGCAGCCATTGCAGTGAGGCATTGGCCAGGATCACATCGAATTTTTGTGCTGGACTCCAGGCGCCGATATCTGCCAACTCGAAGCTCAACGCCGGCAAGCGCTCGCGGGCGTCGGCCAGCATGTCGTCGGAGCTGTCCATGCCGGTGACTCGCGCTTGGGGAAAGCGCTCGGCCAGTACCGCTGTGGAGTTGCCCGGCCCGCAGCCCAAGTCGACGGCAGTGCGCACGTCGGTTTCGGGAATCGCCGCCACCAGGTCACGGACCGGGCGAGTGCGCTGTTGTTCGAACAGGGTGTACTGCTTGGCAGACCAGGTCATCGCTGCTGTCCTTCTTTTTAGAGAGGGCTACAGCCTAAATCTTATGACCCATGAGAACAAATACCGCCCTGTTACAACAAGCGTTCTATTGGCGTGATGGGTGGCCACCTGGACCGCACGGCTCAATCGTGGAGACAGCCGATCAAAACGCAGAGGGCTGAGGCTGCCATTGTTGCGCGGTGAGGGGGTTCTCCAACTCCATCTGTATCAACTGGCCAACGGTTTGCCCGACCTTTTGCACGGCCATCTCGACCTTGCGGGTGGGTGGGTTGGCGAAGTTCAGCCGGATGCAATTACGGTATTTTCCCGCTGCCGAGAAAATATTGCCGTTGGCCACCTGCACATCCTGCGCTTCCAACAGTCGGTTGAGGGCGTAGGTATCGAACTCCCCGGGCAATTCGACCCACAGCGTAAAGCCGCCCTGAGGCTGGCTGACGCGGGTCCCCGCCGGGAAATAGCGGTTGACCCATTCACTCATCAGATCGCCGTTGCGCTTGTATTGCTTGCGCATACGCCGCAGGTGCAACTGGTAATTACCCTTGGCGATAAATTCGGCCACGGCCAATTGCGGTTGGGTGACGGTGGCGCCAGAGCCGATGAACTTCATATGCAGCACCTGGGGCAGGTAACGCCCCGGGGCGATCCAGCCGACGCGCAGGCCAGGGGCCACGGTCTTGGAAAACGAACTGCACAACACCACGCGGTTGTCTTCATCGAAGGACTTGAGCGAGCGTGGCCGCGGATAGCGATGCGACAGATCACCGTAGATATCGTCTTCGATAATCGGCACGTCGAAGCGTTGGGCCATGCGGATCAGCTTGAGCTTGCGCTCGTCGGGCATGATGTAGCCCATGGGGTTGTTACAGTTGGCGGTCAATTGGATGACCTTGATCGGCCACTGCTCCAGGGCCATCTCAAGGGCTTCCAGGTTGATGCCGGTCACCGGGTCGCTGGGGATCTCCAGCGCCTTGAGACCGGCCGCCTTGAGGATCTGCATCATCCCGTAATAGCTCGGCGAGGCGATCGCCACGATATCGCCGGGCGCGCAAATCGCGCGGATCGCGGTGGACAGGGCCTCCTGGCAGCCGCTGGTGACAATCAGGTCGGCCGGGGTCAGGCGAACACCCGCATCGATGGACAGCCGGGCGATCTGTTCACGCAAGGCCAATACACCCTGGATGTGGCTGTATTGCAGGCTGGTGTTGTCGCTGCGCCGGCTGATACGGGCCATGGCGGTCAGCAGCGGCTTGAGAGTCGGCACGCTGATGTCCGGCATACCGCACCCCAGTTGCACGATACCGGCGCCTTGATCGAGGCGTATCAGTTCCTGGACCATGTCCCACTGGGAAATGTCCACCGGCCGCAGGATGGGTCGGCCCATCTGCGGCAAAGGCGCCACGCGCCGGTCCGACGGCACGAAATAGCCCGACTTGGGACGCGATACCGCCAACCCCGAACATTCCAATACACGGTAGGCCTGTTGCACGGTCGTCAGGCTGACGCCGTGCTCATGGCTGAGGGTGCGTACAGATGGCAACCGCTCACCGGGCCCGTACAGGCCCTGCTCGATGCGGCTGCTGATGAATTCGGCGAGGTTCAGGTATAGAGTCATAGGCCCGACTGTAGCTTCTGATCTGTCGCTTAAGAAGTTACAGATTGGCCTTTTTTTGAAAAATTTTCAGCATAAAACCCCAATCTGTATTCAAAAGATTGAGTTCTGCTGTATCTGCAATACACGTCGTCGCCTTGGGATGATAGGTCCCATAACAGTGCACGAGACCTTGGACAAGGTGGGTACAAATGTAGTTACAAAATAGTAAAGCAGCACTGTACGCACCAAATTTTCAGAAATGCCCTACAAAGCAAGCACCTGACAAACCAACCAGGTGTTTGAATCTGCCCAGCGAATACCAAATGGATCAAGCGCTATGACGACAAGGACGACGCTCACACCGCAGATGGCCGAGTACGAACAGAAATTCACCGATGCCGGTGAAGTTCGATGGCTGCCCTATTTGATGTACTTCCACCCCACTGACCATGCTTCCCCCGTGGTCAATACCGATTCATCCGGCTTTCGCTACTCCGAGTCATTGGGCACCCGCTATTCTGTGGTCGATGGTATCAAGGGTAATGGCCCGGTACGCCTGTTGGCGGGCAGCTCCACCGTGTTCGGCATTGGCGCCAGCGCCGACAGCTGGACCCTTGCTTCGCGCCTCACGAAGAACGATCCCCGTGGCCAGCGCTGGGTCAATTTCGGCGGCCGCAGCTTCAACTCTACCCAAGAGCTGGTGCTGTTCACCCTCAACCGGCACCACCTGCCCAAGGTGGATGAAATCGTGCTGTTCTCCGGTTTCAACAACCTTGGCCTGGCACGTCAGCCTCACGCCTATCGGGGCGAGCATGGCGCGTTTTTCAACTGCCATCAGTTTTTCGATGCCTTGACGCCACAGCAGCCGACCGCCAGCAACTGGAGCCTGTCGAATCTGTTCGGCAAGCCTCAGGAGCCCGAGCAACCCACGCCGCCGTCGATGCAGGAACAGATCGACTACGCCGCCAACCTGACCTTGCAGCACCTGGATATCTGGCGCGCCCTGGCCACCGACATGGGTGCGAAGCTGACGTTCATCCTGCAACCGCTCGCCGGCTGGGTCCGCGAGACCGGCAGCCATCAGGAAGAGCAACTGTTTGCCGAACTCGACCAACTCGGCAATTTCACCGAGGTGTATGGCGACATCCTGCAAACCTCGGTGCGCGAAGACTACGCCCAGCGCTTGCGCGACGGGGCGCGGGCCATGGGGGTGGAGTTTGTCGACATCACGCCATTGCTGGCCGAGGCACTGGGCCCGCAAGACTGGCAGTTCGTCGACCGCATCCATTTCACCGATGCCGGCAACGACCTGGTTTCAAAACTTATTCTCGATGTCACCCGCTAAAAGGACTTGCACATGAAATCCATCAAGAAGTTTTTCCAGCGCCTGTTTGGAAAAAAGAAGAAGAAACCTGACTCCTCCATTTATCCGATGTTCTGACGCGGCACTGGAAGGTAATGGCTATGGATGGCTCGATTCCAACACGCATCCCCGCAGACGACAGGTGGCGCGAACTCTATCGTTTGGCGCTGGAGCCTGAATGTTTCCTGGATACGGAGTACCTCGACACCCTGCTGGGCAAAGACGTCGAGCCGGTGCAGTTGCCGCTGCTGTCACAGCGGATCGATGCGTGGCAGTCGGAACAGGCGTCGGCGTATGCCGGCGCCGCCACCGCCGCCGTCGAACAGCACAACGCCCGCGCTTTTGCCCAGGCATTGGCGGTTTATTCGGCACCGATGGCCTCGGTGCTCGGCTGCTGGCTGCAGGGCCTGAGCGCACCCGGGGTATTTGAAGACCCCGCGCAGCTGCGCCTGATGCAACTGTTTGCCCATGACATCGGCGTCGGCTACCCGAACGCCTCCCGCGGCCATCACTTCAACGCGTTGTTGGGCCAGCTACAGCTGACCACCTACGCCTTGGCGCCGGCGCAATTGGCGACCCTGCCGGACCTGCATGACGACGCGTTCGAACTGCCCGCGCTGTTGCTTGCCCTCAGCCGGCGCAGCGACGCCTACGGTGATGAACTCTGCGGTGTCGATTGGGCCTTGCGCGCCGTCGGGCTTTGCCCGGGCTGGGCAGCCATGGGCCAGCTTGAAGGGCTGGCGCTGGAACTCGGCCGGCTGGATCTGAGCGCGTCATTCCCCGGCCTGGAGCCGGCTTCGTTGCGCCATATCAGCCAATGGGTCGCGCACCGCATCATCGAGCAGGGCGAAGAGCGCCAGGCCCGTCTGCTACGCGGCGCCAACTGGCTGTTCGGCGCGCTGCAACGCTGGAATGCGCGGCTGTATAACGCCTCGCTGACCGCCACTTCGCCCCAACAGGCCATGGCGCATTTGATGCAGCGTCTGGCGCGGGTGGGCGCGGTGTATCACCAGAATTACCTGATTGAAGGGCGCAGCCTGGCGCTGTGGATCGAAGAAGCGCAGCGCGACCCGTTGCCCCTGCTGGATGTGCTGTCGCGCAGCCGTTTGATCGTGCCGGGCAACTCGAAAAAAAGCCTGCTGGTCACCAGCCTGGTGGCGCCGACCGGGCGCATGTTCCGCATCTTCAGCGAGGCAGACTTGAGCGTGATTCGCCAGTGGATCGACTGGTTGCCCCAGGCTGGCGCCACGCCGCAGCTGCCACGCCAGCCAGTCGACAGCGCCGCCACGGTGCCCCGCCCTGACTCAGCCAGCCCCGACGACACCGGGCACTGGCCCAAGAGCCTGCGCGAAGCCTATTTTGTCTTGCAGGGGCGTGCGCTGCAGCCGGCCACCCGCCAGTTTGCCCATGCCTATGTGAGCCGTTGGCTTGAGCGTTCGCGCCAGTCGCTGAAGACGTCCGAGCGCCAATTGCCCGAGCAGTGGGGCCCCAATGTGCTGCGCGCCTGGTTGCTGGACAAGCATGACCAGAACGGCCAACAGTTCGATGACAGCGACCCGGCGCAAATGCCCAGCCGTGAAGAAATCATCGAGTCGACCCTGCAACTGGCGCCGCTGACGCTGATCGACGGTGCGTGGCTGCAAGGCTTTACCGACCTGGGGCTGGCGTCTTCCCACGTGGGCTACACCCTGTTCCAGACCTATTGGGATGAATTGGGCAACGGCATCGAGGCGCTCAATCATCCGAAAATTTATCGCGATGGCCTGCGTGACATGGATTTCGAACTGGCCCCCACCGGTAGCCGTGAATTCGCCCAAGACCCGCGCCTGGACGAAGACTCCTTCCGCCTGCCCGTGTATTGGCTGTGCCTGGGCAAACTGCCGGTGACGTTCATGCCCGAAGTGCTCGGCATGAACCTGGCCATGGAGCTGTCCGGCGTGGGCGGCAGCTATCGTTCGGCGCGGCGCTTTTTACGGCACTACGGGTTCAGCACGGCGTTCGTCGACCTGCACAACACCATTGATAACGTGTCCACCGGGCATTCGGCCTGGGCTGCCGATGCGATCGATGCGTACATGCGCGCGTTGACCAGTGCCGAGCAGGTCGCCGCGCAATGGCAGCGCGTGCGCGTGGGCTATGAGTCCCTGGCGCCGATGCCCGGCAAATGGACCTCGATGTTGCGTCGCTTGCGCCTCTCATCGGCCGACCATGTACTCCCGCGCCCGACCCGCACAGCGGCTTCAAAAGGCTATCTGCATCACCTGCCGATCACGCGGCAGGTATTGCTGCAAACCCACGAACAATAACGCCACGAGGAGCAATTATGTCTTTGGTAGAAGTGCATAACGAATGGGACCCCCTCGAGGAAATGATCGTGGGTATTGCCCATGGCGCGCGCGTGCCGCGGCCGGACAAGGGCCTGTTCGCCCTCGACTACAGCGAGCACCACGACTCGCCCAATGAGATTCCGTCAGGACCTTACCCCGAACAACTGGTTGAAGAAGCACAGGAAGACCTGGACGCCTTTGCCGCCTTCCTGGTCGGCCATGGGGTGACCGTGCGCCGGCCCAAAGAGACTTATCACGCGGCACTGTTCGGCACCGGCGACTGGAAGACCGACGGCGAATACAACTACTGCCCAAGGGACGTTCTGCTGCCGATCGGCAAAACCATCATTGAAGCGCCGATGGCCTTGCGCAGCCGTTACTTCGAACCTTTTGCCTACCGCGAACACCTGCAGGCGTACTTCGCCAGCGGCGCCAACTGGATTTCCGCGCCCAAGCCGGAACTGCCCGACAGTACCTACCGGGTCAACCCGCGCGAGGGCTCGATCATCGCCAACGATGAGCCGATTTTCGATGCCGCCAACGTGCTGCGCATGGGCCGCGACATTCTTTACCTGGTGTCGCGCAGCGGTAACCGCATGGGCTACGAGTGGCTCAAGCGCGTGCTCGGCGACCAATATCGCGTGCACGCCCTCAGCGGGTTCTACGACGGTACGCACCTGGACACCACCATCACCCTGGTGCGTCCAGGGCTGGTGGTGTTGAACCCCGAACGCATCGGCAAGGATCAGGTGCCCGAAGTGTTCAAGCACTGGGACATCATCTGGGCCCCCGACATGGTGGACACCGGTTACTGCTGGTCGTACCCGCGTGCCTCTATCTGGCAGGGCATGAACTTCATCATGGTCAACCCGTCGCTGGCGGTGATCAATGACCAGCAAGTGCCGCTGATTCGCGCACTGGAAAAACACGGCATCGATGTGGCACCGCTGAAGATGCGCCACGCGCGCAGTCTGAGCGGCGGCTTCCATTGTGTGTCCGTGGACATTCGTCGACAGGGCACGCTGGAAGATTACCGTTGAGCAGGGCATGACCATGCAGGCACTGGATTACTACTCGATCGTGCTGTTCGTGATTGCCACCTGCGTCACGCCAGGCCCGAACAACGTGATGTTGATGTCGTCCGGGGCCAATTTCGGCATTGGTCGCACCATGCGCCATGTGGCCGGTATCAACATCGGCTTTCCGCTGATGCTGGTGGCGGTCGGGTTGGGGGCCGGGGCGGTGTTCCGCCAGTACCCATGGTTGCATGACGGCTTGCAGGTGGTCGGCGCGTTGTACCTGTTGTTCCTGGCGTACCAGATTGCCAGTGCCCCCACCACCGACCTGGGTGACCAATCAGGCAAGCCTTTGGGGTTCACCGCTGCGGCGCTGTTCCAGTGGGTCAACCCGAAAGCCTGGGTGATGGCGGTAGGCGCAGTGCTGGCCTACACCTCGCCCTTGGGCTCGTACACGGTGCAGGTGTTTCTGATTGCGCTGTTGTTTTTTTTATTCGGTTCACCGTGTTCGATGGTCTGGGTGTTTTTCGGGCAGTACCTGCGGCGCTTCCTGACCCAGCCACAACGTTTAAAGGCGTTCAATATCACCATGAGCCTGGTGCTCGTGGTGTCCTTGATCCCGGTTCTACGAAGCCTGCCATTCGCGCAATGGTGGTCTTGATACGCAGAGAAGGTTGCCTACACGCCAGCAGTTCGATTGGCGCAGGCGACTCCATGGATTGGCGGAATGTGATGAGGATGCACAGTTAAATGGCTAATTATGTTTTAGGGATTTCTGCCTTCTACCACGACAGTGCTGCCGCCCTGGTCAAGGACGGCGTGCCCGTCGCTGCCGCCCAGGAAGAGCGCTTCACTCGCGTGCGCCATGACCCGGCGTTCCCGGCCCAGGCGATTGCCTATTGCCTGGACGCCGAGGGCATCAGCCTGGATGACCTGGAGGCGGTGGTTTATTACGAAGACCCCCAGGAAAAATTCTCCCGGGTGATTTCGTCGTTTGCCAGCGGCGGCATCGGCGGCGCACGTACGTTCATCAATGCGATGCCGGAATGGATTCGCTGGAAGTGGAACGTGCTCAAGTTCGTCGACGAGCAACTCGAAATCCTGGGCCGGGGCAAGGCGCCGCGCACCCAGGCCTCCCAGCATCACCGCTCCCACGCGGCGGCGGCGTTTTACCCGTCACCGTTCAAGAACGCGGCGGTGTTGTGCATCGACGGCATCGGCGAATGGCATTCGACCACGATCTGGCACGGCCAGGGCACCAATCTTGAACTGAAAAACTCGATTTCCTACCCACATTCGGTGGGTTTGCTGTATTCGGCCATGACCTACTATTGCGGGTTCAAGGTCGACTCAGGGGAATACAAGCTGATGGGCCTGGCGCCCTATGGCCAGCCGATCTACGCCGACAAGATTCGCGACGAGCTGATCAATATCCGCGAGGACGGCTCGTTCACCCTGAACATGAAGTACTTCGAGTACCTGCGCGGTGAGCGCATGGTCGGCGAAGCGTTTGAAGAGTTGTTCGGTGGGCCGATCCGTCAACCCGAAAGCCCGATCTCACAGCGCGAGTGCGACCTGGCCGCATCGATTCAAAAAGTCACCGAGGAAGTGGTGCTGGGCCTGGCCACTGCCGCGGTCAAGCAGACCGGCGAGCGCAATCTGTGCCTGGCCGGTGGCGTGGCCTTGAACTGCGTGGCCAACGGCGTGCTCAGCCGCTCGGGGCGCTTTGATTCGATCTGGATCCAGCCGGCGGCCGGTGATGCCGGTTGCGCCCTGGGGGCGGCGTTGGACTTTGCCGTCAAGCACAGCGGTCGCCCGCACCTGGAAGGTGGCAAGTCTGATGCCATGAGCGGCAGCCTGCTGGGGCCGGGCTTTGGCGACGAAGAAATCGCCCGCTTCCTGCTGGAAAACCACTACCCCTTCACCCGCTATGACGACGCCGGGCTGTATGACCAGGTTGCCAGTCGCCTGGCCGAGGGCGCGGTGGTGGGCTGGTTCCAGGGGCGCATGGAGTTTGGCCCACGAGCCTTGGGCGCGCGTTCGATTCTCGGCGATGCACGCAACCCCGAGATGCAGCGCACCATGAACCTGAAGATCAAATACCGCGAGTCGTTCCGCCCGTTTGCCCCGGCCGTGCTGGCCGAGGACGCCGGCAACTATTTCGATATCTGCGAAAAAAGCCCTTACATGCTGATGGTCGCGCCGGTCACCGACTCGATCAAATCCCAGCAGTCGCGGCAAGAAGGCGGCCCGGAGCGCGGGCTGGGCAGTATCAACAATATCCGCTCGCAATTGCCGGCGGTGACCCACGTCGACCTGTCGGCACGGGTGCAAACGGTGACCGAGGAAAACAACGCACCGTTCACCTACCTGCTGCGCAGTTTCAAGGAACGCACGGGGTGCTCGGTGCTGGTCAATACCTCGTTCAACGTACGCGGTGAGCCCATCGTGTGCAAACCCGAGGAAGCGTACGCCTGCTTCATGCGCACCGAAATGGACGTACTGGTCCTGGGCCGTTACGTGCTGGAACGCCCCGGCCAACCGGCCTTCGTCGAGGCTGTGGACTGGCGCAGCGAGATCCCACTGGATTGATCCTTACCTTTAACTCAATGGAGCTTTTACCGTGCTGAGATTTCTTGCGTTTTTGATGTTTATCGTCGTGTTGCTGCCCATCGGGCTGACGCGTTCGGTGTTTCACTCTTCCCGTTTCGGCCGGCGCTTTCACCAGGCGCCGACAGCCTGGGATCACGCGGTGAGTAAACGGTAACGCCTATTGCCTGAGGAACTGCGCCCATGTCAAAAGTGATCTACAAAAACCTCAACAGCTCACCGATCCTGGCGGTCGGCGGGAGCGGGGTTTGGCTTGAGGATGCAACGGGCAAACGCTACCTCGACACCTGCGGCGGTGTCGCAGTGTCGAGCCTGGGCCATGGGCACCCGCGGATCGCCGCGGCATTCGAGCGCGAAGCGAAGAAACTGGCCTGGGCCCATGCGGGCAGCTTCACCACCGCTGCCGCCGAGGAGCTCGCTGAGCGCCTGGTGGCAGCCAGTGGCGGCCTGGCGCGTGCGCAGTTCTTGTCCGGCGGCTCGGAGGTGATGGAGCTGGCGATGAAAATCGCTTACCAGTACCAGTGCGAGCGCGGCTTGCCCGACAAATCAGTGTTCATTTCCCGCCAACAGAGTTATCACGGCAGCACACTGGGCACCTTGAGCATCTCCGGCAACCCGCAGCGCCAGTCGGTATTTGGTCGACTGTTTGCACCCGCCGAGTTCGTCTCCCCCTGCTACGCCTACCGTGATCAACGGCCCGACGAAAGCCAGGAGCAGTACGCCACGCGCCTGGCCGATGAACTGGACGCCAGGATTCGTAGCCTGGGCAGTGAAAACGTCGCGGCGTTCTTTGCCGAGACCGTAGTGGGCTCCACCAACGGCGCGGTGCCTGCGGTGCCCGGTTATTTTCGCAAGATCAAGGCGGTGTGCGAGCGCCACGATGTGCTGCTGATCCTTGATGAGGTGATGGCCGGCATGGGGCGTACCGGGCAGCTGTTCGCCTATACCGACGACGGCATCGTGCCCGACATGGTCGCGGTCGGCAAAGGCCTGGCGGCGGGTTACATGCCGATCTCGGCGCTGTTGATCAGTGACCGGGTGCATTCGGTGATGGCCCGTGGCTCGGGTGTACTGGGCAACGGCCAAACCCATGTCAACCACCCGCTGGCCTGCGCCATTGCCCTGGAGGTACAGCAAGTCATCGTCGAAGAAGACCTGCTGACGCAAGTGCGCCAACGGGGTGAGCAACTGCGCGTCTGGCTCAGGGAAAGCCTGGCTGACCTGGATATCGTTGGCGATGTGCGCGGGCGCGGATTGTTCGTGGGCGTCGAGTTTGTCGAGAGCCGTTCCACCAAGGCGCCATTCAGAGGCGGCGGCGCCTATGCCGCGGCCCTCAAGCAAGAGGCGCTGCAACGCGGCCTGCTGATTTATCCCGGCAGCGGCACAGTGCAAGGCACACAAGGCAATCATGTGCTGTTCGCACCGCCGTTTATCACCAGCGAAGGGGAACTGGGGCAAATGGTCGAGCGCTTCAATGCAGTGGTCAGGGCTGTCGCCTACTAGCGATCGAGCGGGCTTACCGGGGGACGGTCGTTGTCACCCACATTAGCTGGAAAGGGAGAAGTGAAGATGCAGACGATCGAACCATGCAAGGACAAAGTCCTGCTGTCGGTGTGCACTATGGACTGGTGTGATCACGGCGTGGAATTCGCCAAAACCGTGTTCTCCAACCTCGAGGTGTTTTGCTGGGACCCGGGCGATCCCTACCCTTATCACCTGGATGATTGGGAAGGCGACTGGATCATCTCCTACCGTGGCGACTTCATCTTCCCGCAGAGCATCTACAAGAATGCCCGCAAAGGCGCGATAAACCTGCACCCGGCGCCCCCCAAATATCGGGGCCTGGGCAGCCAGCATTACGCGATCTACTACAACGATGAAACCTACGGTTCGACCTGCCATCACCTGGCCCCTTCGGTGGACAGCGGGCAGATCATCGACGTGGCGCGCTTCAACGTTGCGCCTGCCGAGACGGCTTCCTCGCTGCGCCTGCACGTGGGCGCCTATTGCCTGCAGCAGTTCATTCACCTGCTCACCGACTACATCCTGCAGGGGCGGCCATTGCCGGTCTCGCCGGAAAATTGGGGCGAGCGCCTGTACAAGCAATCGGAACTCAAGCCCTGGATGGAGAAGATTCGCGCCCAAGAGCCGGATCATCGTTGCTTCAAGTAGCTTTTTTGACCATCACTTCAAGCCGCGGTGGCTTGGAGTGCTCACTGCGCGCTGGCGCCACGGGTATGAGTGCACCTATGTTTGAGTTTTCAAGTTTTGCAGCGGCACTGGGGGTCTACGTGATCGGCACCGCCAGCCCGGGCCCAGGCAACCTGGCCATCGCCAATACCTCCTTGAACTACGGGCGCACACCGGGCCTGGCGCTGGCGGCGGGGGTTATTTCCGGGTCGTTGTGCTGGGGCGCGATGACCGCTGCCGGCGTGTCGGCGCTGTTAATGTCCAACACCCAGATCATCCTGTGGCTGAAGGTGTTCGGCGCCTGCTATTTGTTCTTCCTGGCCTGGAAGTCGGTGCGCAGTGCGCTGGCGCATAACGCCACGACGGTGGCCAAAGCGCGAGCAAAACAGACGCGCAACCTGGGCTTCTATCTACAGGGGTTGGGCATTCACCTGACCAACCCCAAGGCGGCCTTGACCTGGTTCACCGTGACCACCGTGGGGCTGAGCGTCAACGCACCGGCATGGGCGAGTTTTGTGCTGGTGGCGGCCTGTGCGTTGTTGGGTTTCCTGATTTTCTGCACCTACGCCCTGGCGTTTTCCGCCCATTCGGCAGAACCTTTTTTTGCCCGGACCCGCAAGTCATTCGGGCTGATTTGCGCAGCGTTCTACTCGATGGTTGCCATCGGCTTTCTCAGTTCGCTGCTCTGACCCCAACTTTAAGTGGCCACCGTGCACCTGTAACCGCGAAACCCGGGTGGCAGGTGACCTGCTAAGGCCCGTTCCAGGAAAAAACCATGTCCTTGTCGTTTGATTTGATGCTGGCGTTTGCTTTATTTGCGTTTGTCACGTCCGTCACCCCTGGCCCCAATAACGCCATGCTGCTGGCCTCGGGGGTTAATTTCGGCTTCCAGCGTACCATCCCGCACATCCTGGGCATCAGCTCCGGATTTCTGGTGCTTGTATTGGCGGTGGGGCTTGGGCTGGGCGCGGCGTTTACCGCCTATCCGGTGCTCTACACCATCCTGCGCTACGCGGGCGCGGCTTACTTGCTGTACCTGGCGTGGAACATCGCCCGTTCGGGCCCGGCATCCGAAGACACTGAAGGTAAAGGCAAGCCTCTGGGGTTCTGGGGCGCGGCGGCGTTTCAATGGGTCAATCCCAAGGCGTGGGTGATGGCAATCGGTGCAATCAGCACCTACACACCGTTGCAGGGCTACACCATGAACGTGGTGATCATCGCTACGGTGTTCGCCCTGATCAATGCGCCGAGCGTGGGGGTTTGGGCAGGATTCGGCAGTGTGTTGCGCAACGTGCTGCGCAACCCGCGCTGGTTACGCGTGTTCAACTTCGGCATGGCGGCGTTGCTGGTGATATCGCTGTATCCGTTGCTGCAGCAGACGAGCTGAGTTCCGGCTCTGTATTTTTTGCACCACCAAGATCTGCGCTCATAAAAAAGCGAAGCCAAATCAATGGCTTCGCTTTTTTGGATTACGTTCTGAAAAGCTGAGTATCAGAACGGAATATCGTCATCAAAGCTGTCGAAATCCTGAGCCGGTTGCGGCGCAGCCTGTTGTGGCGCTGGACGCGACTCACGCTGTGGCTGCTGGGTTGGCTGTGGACGCGACTGCTGTGGACGCGGTGCCGAGTTGGACATGCCGCCCTGGCCCTGTTGGTCGCCCTGTGGACGGCCGCCCAGCAGTTGCATGGTGCCTTGCATGTCGACCACGATTTCGGTGGTGTAACGCTTGATGCCGTCTTTTTCCCACTCGCGGGTTTGCAGTTTGCCTTCGATGTAGACCTGCGAACCTTTGCGCAGATATTCGCCGGCAATCTCAGCGACCTTGCCGAACATCGACACACGGTGCCATTCGGTTTTCTCGACCTTCTGGCCGGTCTGCTTGTCGGTCCACTGTTCGCTGGTCGCCAGACTCAGGTTGGTCACGGCATTACCGTTAGGCAAGTAGCGAACTTCGGGATCCTGGCCGCAAGTACCGACCAATATGACTTTGTTAACCCCACGGGCCATAACGTTCTCCTAGGCTGGGCGCGCTGTCGGCACTGGGTTGACCAGTTGCTCGAGCGTCGCGCGATCCAATAATTCGGTGTCCAATTTGATGTAAATGGCCGCCTCTTCAGCGACCACGACTGCATCCGTTACCCCTACGACGGCCTTCAGGCGCTCTACCAGACCAGCCTCGCGGATCGCCTCGGGCGATAGCGGCAAACGCAGACTTGTGACGTAGGGAGGTTCGCGCATGGTAACAGCAAAGACCAGCCAAAGTGCAGCCAGCCCGGCGCATCCGAGGAAGACAACCGACAAACCGCCATGCTGGAACATCCAGCCACCCATGATGCCGCCCAACGCCGAGCCAAGGAACTGGCTGGTGGAGTACACCCCCATCGCCGTGCCCTTGCCGCCGGCCGGTGAAACTTTGCTGATCAGCGACGGCAGCGAAGCTTCCAGCAGGTTGAACGCGGTGAAAAACACCACCGTACCAATGACCAGTGCTCGCAGGCTATCGCCGAACTGCCAGAAGAATAGTTCAGTGAGCATCAATGTCGCGACGGCGCCGAGTAAAACTCGTTTCATTTTGCGTTTCTTCTCGCCATAGATGATGAACGGGATCATGGCGAAGAACGAAATCAGCAGCGCGGTGAGGTAGACCCACCAATGCTGCTCCTTGGGCAGGCCGGCTTTTTCCACCAGGGCCAGGGGCAAGGCGACGAAGCTGCACATCAGCATTGCGTGTAATACGAAGATACCTAAATCCAGGCGCAGCAGGTCCGGGTGCTTGAGCGTCGGCAGCAGCGCCTGACGTGCGACGCCCGATTCTCGGTGCTGCAGCGTGCCGGTAGAGCGCGGCACCATAAAGGCTACGATCACAATCCCGACCAGGGCCAGGCCGCCAGTGGCCAGAAACAACCCGTGCAGACCAAAAGCGCTCGTCAGCAACGGGCCGACCACCATGGCCACGGCGAACGACAGACCGATGGTCATGCCGATCATGGCCATGGCCTTGGTGCGGTGCTGTTCGCGGGTCAGGTCCGACAGCAACGCCATGACCGCGGCGGAAATCGCCCCGGCGCCTTGCAGGATGCGCCCGGCGATCACGCCCCAGATCGAATCGGACTGGGCCGCAAGCACACTGCCAAGGGCGAACACGATCAAGCCAAGATAAATCACCGGGCGACGGCCAATGCGGTCGGAAATAATCCCGAACGGGATCTGAAAAATCGCCTGGGTCAGACCATAGGCGCCAATCGCCAGGCCGATCAACGCGGGGGTCGCGCCTGCGAGATCCATTCCATAGGTCGCCAGCACCGGCAACACCATAAACATGCCCAGCATACGGAAAGCGAACACCAGGGCCAGACCGCTTGCCGCTCGGGTCTCGCCGCTACTCATGCGTTCGCTGTGGGGATCGTGCATGGAAAAACCTCGTGTGAACCGGCGGCGATTCTACCAGTCCCATCGATTGAGAGGGTATATGCGGCGCTTTGCCGCGCAGCTTTCATCTAAGGCTGCAAGCGGCCTTTTGACAGTGTATATTCATCCAGTCTTTAGCCGTATACTCCGGCATTATTTACGCCCGCCGTGCGAGGCCATCTTGGACAAGATCCTGATTCGTGGGGCTAGAACCCACAACCTGAAGAACATCGACCTGACCCTGCCCCGGGACAAACTGATCGTCATCACCGGCTTGTCCGGCTCCGGCAAGTCGTCCCTGGCGTTCGACACGCTGTATGCCGAAGGTCAGCGTCGCTATGTGGAATCCCTGTCGGCCTATGCCCGGCAATTCCTGTCGATGATGGAAAAGCCCGACGTCGACACCATCGAAGGCTTGTCGCCGGCCATTTCCATCGAGCAGAAGTCGACCTCCCACAACCCGCGTTCCACCGTGGGCACCATTACCGAAATCTACGACTACCTGCGCCTGCTGTATGCGCGCGTGGGTATTCCGCGCTGCCCGGACCACGATATTCCCCTGGAAGCCCAGACCGTCAGCCAGATGGTCGACCTGGTACTGGCCCAGCCGGAAGGCGCCAAGCTGATGCTGCTGGCGCCCGTCATCCGCGAGCGCAAGGGCGAACACCTTTCGGTCTTCGAAGAGCTGCGTGCCCAGGGTTTTGTACGTGCGCGCATCAACGGCAAGCTCTATGAGCTGGATGAAGCGCCCAAGCTCGACAAGCAGAAAAAGCATTCCATTGATGTGGTGGTCGACCGCTTCAAGGTACGCGCCGACCTGCAGCAGCGTTTGGCGGAATCGTTCGAGACCGCGCTGAAGCTGGCCGACGGCATTGCCCTGGTTGCGCCGATGGATGACGAGCCGGGCGAAGAGATCATCTTCTCCGCGCGCTTCGCCTGCCCAATCTGTGGGCACGCCATCAGCGAACTGGAACCCAAGCTGTTTTCCTTCAACAACCCAGCCGGCGCCTGCCCGACGTGCGATGGCCTGGGCGTGAAGCAGTTCTTCGATATCAAGCGTCTGGTCAATGGCGACCTGACCCTGGCCGAAGGGGCGATACGCGGCTGGGACAGGCGTAACGTCTACTATTTCCAGATGCTCGGGTCATTGGCCTCACACTACAAGTTCAGCCTGGAAGTGCCGTTCAACCAGCTGCCGGCAGACCAGCAGAAGGTCATTCTGCATGGCAGCGGCTCGCAGAATGTCGACTTCAAGTACCTGAACGACCGTGGCGACATCGTCAAGCGCTCCCACCCGTTCGAAGGCATCGTGCCGAACCTGGAACGTCGCTACCGCGAGACCGAATCGGCAAGTGTGCGTGAAGAACTGGCAAAGTTCCTCAGCACACAGCCTTGCCCGGATTGCCGTGGCACACGCCTGCGCCGTGAAGCGCGGCATGTGTGGGTGGGCGAAAAAACGTTGCCGGCAGTGACTAACCTGCCAATCGGCGATGCGTGTGAATATTTTGGTGTCCTCAAGCTCACCGGGCGTCGTGGGGAAATTGCCGACAAGATCCTCAAGGAAATTCGCGAGCGCCTGCAGTTCCTGGTCAACGTTGGCCTGGACTATCTGTCACTGGACCGCAGCGCCGATACCTTGTCGGGCGGTGAAGCACAGCGGATCCGGCTGGCCAGCCAGATCGGTGCGGGCCTTGTGGGCGTGCTGTATATCCTCGACGAACCGTCGATTGGCTTGCACCAACGGGATAACGATCGCCTGCTCGGCACGTTGAAACACCTGCGAGACATCGGCAATACCGTGATTGTGGTCGAGCACGATGAAGATGCCATCCGCCTGGCGGACTACGTGGTCGATATCGGCCCGGGCGCAGGGGTGCACGGCGGACATATCGTTGCCGAGGGCACGCCTGCCGAAGTGATGGCACATCCTGATTCGTTGACCGGCAAGTACCTGTCTGGCCGGGTGAAGATCGAAGTGCCCGCCAAGCGTACGCCGCGTAACAAAAAGATGGCACTGCATCTCAAGGGCGCGCGCGGCAACAACCTGCGCAATGTCGACCTGGAGATTCCGCTGGGCCTACTGACCTGTGTGACCGGTGTTTCCGGTTCGGGCAAGTCGACGCTGATCAACAACACGCTGTTCCCATTGAGTGCCACCGCCCTGAACGGCGCGACCACCCTGGAAGCGGCGGCACACGACAGCATCAAGGGCCTGGAGCACCTGGACAAGGTGGTCGATATCGACCAAAGCCCGATTGGGCGTACCCCACGCTCCAACCCGGCCACCTACACCGGGCTGTTTACGCCGATCCGCGAGCTGTTCGCGGGTGTACCCGAGTCCCGCTCGCGCGGCTATGGACCAGGGCGGTTCTCGTTCAACGTCAAGGGCGGGCGCTGTGAGGCCTGCCAGGGCGATGGCTTGATCAAGGTGGAGATGCATTTTCTGCCGGACATCTACGTGCCGTGCGACGTGTGCAAAAGCAAGCGCTACAACCGCGAAACCCTTGAGATCAAGTACAAGGGCAAGAGCATCCATGAAACCCTGGAAATGACCATCGAGGAAGCTCGCGAGTTCTTCGACGCAGTGCCGGCATTGGCGCGCAAGCTGCAAACGCTGATGGATGTGGGCTTGTCGTACATCAAGCTGGGGCAATCGGCGACCACGCTTTCGGGTGGCGAGGCACAACGGGTCAAGCTGTCTCGCGAGCTGTCCAAGCGCGATACCGGCAAAACCTTGTACATCCTCGATGAACCGACCACCGGTCTGCACTTCGCGGATATCCAGCAATTGCTGGACGTGCTGCACCGGCTGCGAGACCACGGCAATACCGTGGTGGTGATCGAGCACAATCTTGATGTGATCAAGACCGCTGACTGGCTGGTGGACCTTGGGCCGGAAGGTGGCTCCAAGGGTGGTCAGATCATCGCAGTGGGTACGCCGGAGCAAGTTTGCGAAATGCCACAGTCGCACACCGGTTACTACTTGAAACCGTTGCTGGAGCGCGACCGGGCCTGACTTTTTCCGGCCCAATAAAAAGCCCCTGTCACTTTGCGGTGACAGGGGCTTTTTTACAGCTGGGAATCAGAACTGCGATTGCAGGTAATTCTCCAGACCAATCAACTTGATCAGGCCCAACTGTTTTTCCAACCAGTAGGTGTGATCTTCTTCGGTGTCATTCAACTGCACCCGCAATATTTCCCGGGTGACGTAGTCGTTGTGCTGCTCGCAAAGCTCGATGCCCTTGCAGAGCGCAGCGCGAACTTTGTACTCGAGGCGAAGGTCGGCAGCGAGCATGTCCGGTACCGTGGTCCCCACATCGAGATCATCAGGACGCATACGCGGCGTGCCTTCGAGCATCAGAATACGGCGCATCAGTGCGTCGGCGTGCTGTGCCTCTTCTTCCATCTCGTGGTTGATACGCTCGTAGAGCTCGGTAAAGCCCCAGTCTTCGTACATGCGCGAATGGATGAAATATTGGTCACGAGCTGCCAGTTCGCCCGTCAGCAACGTGTTGAGGTAATCGATTACGTCGGGGTGACCTTGCATCGCCCTACATCTCCCTGCTTGAAAGACTGTAGTTTGAACCATGATGACTTGAAGGTCACGGGATCAACGGCAGAAAAGTGAAGATTTCCGTAGAAAAGTAGCTGAAATAACGCAAAAACCGCCCAAATGAGGGCGGTTCTGCTTATCGTTTAGAGTCAGTTAAGCGATACACCCAGTGCCTTTGCGATTGCTTCTCCATAAGCCGGGTCGGCCTTGTAGAAGTGCTGCAATTGACGCTGGACCACATCGCTGGAAACGCCAGCCATCGCACCGGCAATGTTATTGGTCAGCAGGGCTTTCTGCTCATCATTCATCAAGCGGAACAGCGCGCCCGCATGGCTGTAGTAGTCCATATCTTCGCGGTGATCGTAACGATCAGCAGCGCCGCTCAGGGCCAGTGCCGGCTCTGCGTACTGCGGGGCTTGCTTGGGCGCATCGGCATAGCTGTTTGGCTCGTAGTTGGGAGCCGCACCGCCATTGCTGCCGAAGGCCATAGAACCGTCACGCTGGTAACTGTTAACCGGGTTGCGCGGCGCGTTTACGGGCAGTTGCTGGTGGTTAGTGCCGACACGGTAGCGGTGGGCATCTGCGTAGGCAAACACTCGACCTTGCAACATACGATCGGGTGACAGGCCAACGCCTGGAACCATGTTGCTCGGACCAAATGCAGCCTGCTCCACTTCAGCGAAGTAGTTCTGCGGATTACGGTTGAGCTCAAGCTCGCCCACTTCGATCAGCGGGAACTCTTTTTGCGACCAGGTCTTGGTCACGTCAAACGGGTTCTCATAATGAGCGTTTGCTTGAGCCTCAGTCATGATCTGGATGCAGACGCGCCATTTCGGAAAATCACCGCGCTCGATCGCACCAAACAGATCACGCTGAGCATAGTCAGGGTCGGTACCCGCCAGGCGTGCAGCCTCGGCCGGGGCCAGGTTCTTGATGCCTTGCTTGGTCTTGTAGTGCCACTTCACCCAATGGCGTTCGCCCTTGGCGTTGATCAGGCTGTACGTGTGACTACCGAAGCCGTGCATGTGACGATAGCCGTCTGGAATGCCACGGTCCGAAAACAGAATGGTGACCTGATGCAGCGCCTCTGGAGAGTGCGACCAGAAGTCCCACATCATCTGCGCGCTTTTCAGGTTGCTCTGCGGCAGGCGTTTCTGGGTGTGGATAAAGTCCGGGAATTTCAGCGGATCCCGGATGAAGAACACAGGGGTGTTGTTACCCACGATGTCCCAGTTGCCCTCTTCGGTATAGAACTTCAGGGCAAAACCACGTGGATCACGTTCAGTGTCAGCAGACCCGCGCTCGCCACCTACAGTGGAGAATCGCAGGAATGTAGGCGTTTGCTTGCCAACAGATTCGAACAGCTTGGCACTGGTGTACTGGGTGATGTCCTGGGTAACAGTGAACGTACCGTAGGCACCCGATCCTTTGGCGTGCACGCGACGCTCAGGGATGTTTTCGCGGTTGAAGTGAGCGAGCTTCTCGATCAGATGGAAATCGTCGAGCAACAACGGGCCACGAGGGCCGGCGGAACGGGAGTTCTGGTTATCCGCAACGGGGGCGCCGCTGGCGGTGGTAAGGACTTTATTCTGGCTCATGCGCATCTTCCTCAGGTCGGACTTGGAACTGCCGGCTAATCGGCTTGGAGGGAGTATTGATCATCAACACTACACCTACAAATTCATTAAATTGCAGGCTTCGATAGAAAATAACTAACAAGACTCCGCTCGCGATAGTGCAGCGCAGCGTCTATGGAAGCTTGTATAAGTTGCGCTTTTGTTACGCGCACAAAAAACCGGGCGCGAGGCCCGGTTTTTTGTTGCAGCTTGTCGTCTTACTCGGCGCTTACAGCTTCGCCGGCAGTAGCACGATCAACCAACTCGACGTACGCCATAGGCGCGTTGTCGCCAGCGCGGAAGCCGCACTTGAGGATGCGCAGGTAGCCACCCTCACGGGTAGCGTAACGCTTGCCCAGGTCGTTGAAGAGCTTACCAACGATAGCTTTCGAACGAGTACGGTCGAAAGCCAGACGGCGGTTAGCCAGGCTGTCTGTCTTGGCCAAAGTGATCAGCGGCTCAGCAACGCGACGCAGTTCTTTAGCTTTCGGCAGTGTAGTTTTGATCAGCTCGTGCTCGAACAGCGACACCGCCATGTTTTGGAACATGGCCTTGCGGTGCGAGCTGGTACGGCTCAGGTGACGACCACTTTTACGATGACGCATGGTTCATTCCTTACCAAACTCACGTTCGGTGATTACGACGATCAGGCAGTCGCCTTGTCGTCCTTCTTAAGACTTGCAGGCGGCCAGTTGTCGAGGCGCATGCCGAGGGACAGACCGCGGGAGGCCAGAACGTCCTTGATTTCAGTCAAGGATTTCTTGCCAAGGTTCGGAGTCTTCAACAGTTCTACTTCGGTACGCTGAATCAGGTCGCCGATGTAGTAAATGTTTTCCGCCTTAAGGCAGTTAGCCGAACGTACAGTCAGTTCCAGATCGTCAACCGGGCGAAGCAGGATCGGATCGATCTCGTCTTCCTGCTCGATTACCACTGGTTCGCTGTCACCTTTGAGGTCGACGAACGCAGCCAACTGCTGTTGCAGAATGGTTGCAGCGCGGCGGATAGCCTCTTCAGGATCCAGGGTACCGTTGGTTTCCAGATCAATAACCAGCTTGTCCAGGTTAGTACGCTGCTCGACACGGGCGTTTTCCACCACGTATGCGATACGGCGAACCGGGCTGAACGAAGAGTCAAGCTGCAAGCGACCAATGCTGCGGCTTTCGTCTTCATCGCTCTGACGCGAGTCGGCCGGTTCATAACCACGACCACGAGCTACAGTGAGCTTCATGTTCAGGGCGCCGTTAGACGCCAGGTTAGCGATTACGTGATCGGGGTTAACGATCTCGACATCATGATCCAGCTGAATATCGGCAGCGGTAACCACCCCCGAACCCTTCTTCGACAAGGTCAGCGTAACTTCGTCACGGCCGTGCAGCTTGATAGCCAGACCTTTAAGGTTCAACAGGATTTCAATTACGTCTTCCTGTACACCTTCGATGGCGCTGTACTCGTGGAGCACACCGTCAATCTCGGCCTCGACTACTGCACAGCCGGGCATTGAGGACAACAGGATGCGGCGCAGCGCGTTGCCCAGGGTGTGGCCAAAACCACGCTCGAGAGGCTCGAGAGTAATTTTGGCGCGGGTTGGACTGACAACCTGCACATCAATGTGGCGGGGTGTCAGGAACTCATTTACCGAAATCTGCATGGATGCACCTATTTTCTAGCCCTTACTTGGAGTAGAGCTCGACAATCAGGCTTTCGTTGATGTCGGCGGACAGATCACTGCGAGCAGGAACGTTCTTGAAAACGCCCGACTTCTTCTCAGTGTCTACTTCTACCCATTCTACGCGGCCACGTTGGGCACACAGATCGAGAGCTTGGACAATGCGAAGTTGGTTTTTAGCTTTCTCGCGAACTGCGACCACGTCACCAGCACGAACCTGGTAAGACGGAACGTTTACGGTCTGACCGTTAACGCTGATCGACTTGTGCGATACCAGCTGACGGGATTCGGCACGAGTCGAACCAAAGCCCATACGGTATACAACGTTGTCCAGACGGCATTCGAGCAGTTGCAGCAGGTTTTCACCGGTTGCACCTTTCTTGCCAGCAGCTTCTTTGTAGTAGCCGCTGAACTGACGCTCGAGAACGCCGTAAATACGACGGACCTTCTGCTTTTCACGCAGTTGGGTGCCGTAATCGGACTGGCGACCGCGGCGTTGGCCGTGGATACCAGGTGCTGCTTCAATGTTGCACTTCGATTCGATCGCGCGCACGCCGCTCTTCAGGAAGAGATCGGTGCCTTCGCGACGAGCGAGTTTGCATTTTGGACCAATGTAACGAGCCATTCTTTACAATCTCCTGGATTACACGCGGCGCTTCTTCGGCGGACGGCACCCGTTGTGCGGGATTGGCGTCACGTCGGTGATGCTGGCGATCTTATAGCCACAGCCGTTCAAAGCACGGACAGCAGACTCACGACCTGGACCTGGACCTTTGACGTTAACGTCGAGGTTTTTCAGGCCGTATTCCAGCGCAGCTTGACCAGCACGTTCAGCAGCTACTTGAGCGGCAAACGGGGTGGACTTGCGGGAACCGCGGAAACCCGAACCACCGGAGGTAGCCCAAGAAAGCGCGTTACCTTGACGGTCGGTGATGGTCACGATTGTGTTGTTAAAAGATGCATGGATGTGGGCGATGCCATCAACCACTGTCTTTTTAACTTTTTTACGAGGACGAGCAGCAGGTTTTGCCATGATAATTTTCCTGTCGATTCGCTGGGGCGATTACTTGCGGATCGGCTTACGCGGACCTTTACGGGTACGCGCGTTAGTCTTGGTACGCTGACCGCGTACTGGAAGACCACGACGATGACGCAGACCGCGATAGCAACCGAGGTCCATCAAACGCTTGATTTTCATGTTGATTTCGCGACGCAGGTCACCTTCAGTGGTGAACTTCGCCACTTCGCCACGCAGCTGTTCAATCTGCTCGTCGCTCAGATCCTTGATCTTAGCGGCTGGGTTTACCCCAGCAACTGCGCAAATTTTCTGCGCAGTAGTGCGACCAACACCATAGATGTAGGTCAGCGAGATAACAGTGTGCTTGTTATCTGGAATGTTAACGCCTGCAATACGGGCCATTCAGTGGGACTCCAATTGACAGCTACCTACGCCCCGGAAGCCAAGAAATAGGGCGCGAGATAATATCGCTGTAATAACAAATAATCAACCCGGCAGCGCACTAGCTGCCGGGCTTCAAGCGGATCACACTCAGCCTTGGCGCTGTTTGTGACGCGGTTCCGCGCTGCAAATTACTCGAACAACACCTTCGCGGCGAATAATCTTGCAGTTACGGCACAGCTTTTTCACCGATGCACGAACTTTCATCACCAACTCCTCGAACCTTATGGGGTACTCAGCGCAACATGCCGCTGCCGTAGCCCTTCAGGTTGGCTTTCTTCATCAGGGATTCGTACTGGTGCGAAACGAGGTGCGATTGTACTTGGGACATGAAGTCCATCACAACCACGACCACGATCAGCAACGAGGTCCCGCCAAGGTAGAACGGAACGTTTGCTGCAACCACCAGGAACTGGGGCAACAGACACACGGCCGTCATATATAGAGCACCGAACAGGGTCAAACGAGTCAGAACGCCATCAATGTAGCGCGCCGACTGCTCACCTGGACGGATGCCCGGAATAAAGGCACCGGACTTCTTCAGGTTTTCCGCTACGTCTTTCGGATTGAACATCAACGCCGTATAGAAGAAGCAGAAGAAAATAATCCCTGCACTAAACAGCAGAATATTCAACGGCTGACCAGGAGCGATCGACTGAGAGAGGTCCTGCAGCCAGCCCATATTTTCAGACTGACCAAACCAGGTACCCAACGAAGCCGGAAACAGCAAGATGCTGCTCGCGAAAATTGCCGGAATAACACCGGCCATATTCACTTTCAGCGGCAAGTGGCTGGTCTGCGCAGCAAAAACCTTACGGCCCTGCTGACGCTTGGCGTAGTGAACAGCAATACGACGCTGGCCACGCTCAATGAACACCACAAAACCGATAATCGCTACTGCCAGCAAACCGATAGCAACCAGGGCGAAGATATTGATATCACCCTGACGCGCAGACTCGAAAGACTGCCCGATTGCTCTCGGAAGACCGGCGACGATACCTGCGAAAATCAACATCGAGATACCGTTACCAACACCACGCTCAGTAATCTGCTCACCCAGCCACATCATGAACATCGCACCAGCCACAAACGTGGATACCGCGACGAAATGGAAGCCAAAGTCACCAGTGAACGCAACGCCCTGCCCTGCCAGGCCAACGGACATGCCGATAGCTTGAACCAGGGCGAGGACTACAGTGCCGTAGCGGGTGTACTGGCTAATCTTGCGACGGCCAGCTTCACCTTCCTTCTTCAACTGCTCCAGCTGCGGGCTGACGGCTGTCATCAGTTGCATGATGATCGAGGCCGAAATGTACGGCATGATCCCCAGTGCAAAGATGCTCATCCGCTCCAGCGCACCGCCGGAAAACATGTTGAACAAGCTAAGAATGGTCCCCTCATTCTGTCGAAACAGGTCTGCGAGTCGGTCCGGGTTGATACCTGGAACCGGGATGTGTGCGCCTATTCGGTAGACGATAATCGCCAGGAACAGAAAACGCAGACGAGCCCAAAGTTCAGACATACCGCCTTTGCCGAGCGCTGAGAGAGCACCTTGCTTAGCCATTTATTCCTCGAACTTGCCGCCAGCTGCTTCGATAGCCGAACGCGCACCTTTGGTGGCGCCGATTCCCTTGCCGATAGTGACAGCGCGAGTCACTTCACCGGACAGCATGATTTTCACACGCTGTACGTTGACGTTGATCACGTTGGCATCTTTCAGGGTCTGCACAGTAACGATGTCGCCTTCCACTTTAGCCAGCTCGGACAGACGCACTTCTGCGCGGTCCATGGCTTTCAGGGATACGAAACCGAACTTAGGCAGGCGACGATGCAGCGGCTGTTGACCGCCTTCAAAGCCTGGAGCGATGGTGCCACCGGAGCGGGAGGTTTGACCTTTGTGGCCACGGCCACCAGTCTTACCCAAACCGCTACCGATACCACGGCCCGGACGATGCTTTTCGCGACGGGAACCCGGCGCTGGACTCAGATCATTGAGTTTCATCGATTAACCCTCTACACGCAGCATGTAGTAAGCCTTGTTGATCATCCCGCGATTCTCGGGAGTATCCTGGACTTCTACAGTGTGACCGATGCGACGCAGACCCAAACCTTTAACACACAGTTTGTGGTTAGGGATGCGGCCGGTCATGCTTTTGATCAGCGTTACTTTAACGGTAGCCATGATCAGAAGATCTCCTTGACAGTCAGACCACGCTTGGCAGCGATGGACTCAGGAGATTGCATAGCTTTCAGACCCTTGAAAGTGGCGTGAACCACGTTTACCGGGTTAGTCGAGCCGTAGCACTTGGCCAGAACGTTCTGAACGCCAGCAACTTCGAGGACAGCACGCATAGCGCCGCCAGCGATGATACCGGTACCTTCAGAAGCAGGCTGCATGTACACCTTCGAAGCGCCGTGAGCGGACTTCATTGCGTACTGCAGAGTGGTGCCGTTCAGATCAACTTGGATCATGTTGCGACGAGCAGCTTCCATTGCCTTCTGGATCGCGGCAGGCACTTCACGTGACTTGCCACGGCCGAAGCCAACACGCCCTTTACCATCACCCACCACGGTCAACGCGGTGAAAGTGAAGATACGGCCGCCTTTAACGGTTTTGGCTACGCGGTTAACTTGAACCAGCTTCTCAATGTAGCCTTCGTCGCGCTTTTGGTCGTTATTTGACATAACTTAGAACTCCAGCCCAGCTTCACGAGCAGCATCAGCCAGCGCTTTCACGCGACCGTGGTACTTGAAGCCAGAGCGGTCGAAAGCCACTTGCGAGACGCCAGCGGCCTTAGCACGCGTAGCGACCAGCTGGCCAACCTTTGTGGCCGCGTCGATGTTGCCAGTGGCACCATCACGCAGTTCTTTATCCAAAGTCGAGGCGCTTGCCAGGACTTTGTTGCCGTCGGCCGAGATGACCTGGGCGTAGATGTGCTGCGACGAGCGGAACACGCAGAGACGCACGACTTCGAGTTCGTGCATTTTCAGGCGTGCTTTGCGAGCGCGACGCAGTCGAGTAACTTTTTTGTCGGTCATTTGCTATGCCCTACTTCTTCTTGGCTTCTTTACGACGGACGACTTCGTCCGCGTAGCGCACACCTTTGCCTTTGTACGGCTCTGGTGGACGGAAGTCGCGGATCTCAGCGGCCACTTGACCTACCAGCTGCTTGTCGATGCCCTTGATCAGGATATCGGTCTGGCTAGGAGTCTCAGCAGTGATGCCCGCTGGCAGTTCGTAATCCACTGGGTGCGAGAAGCCAAGGGCAAGGTTCAAAACCGTGCCTTTTGCTTGCGCTTTGTAACCAACACCGACCAGCTGGAGCTTGCGCTCGAAGCCTTGGCTTACGCCTTGGACCATGTTGTTTACCAACGCACGCGTGGTACCGGCCATTGCGCGAGTTTGTTGATCGCCATTGCGAGCAGCGAAACGCAGCTCACCAGCTTCTTCAACGATCTCAACGGACGAATGGATGTTCAGTTCAAGAGTACCCTTGGCACCCTTCACCGAAAGCTGTTGGCCTGCGAATTTGACTTCGACACCGGCTGGCAGCTTAACGGGGTTCTTAGCGACGCGAGACATGCTTATCCCCCCTTAGAACACAGTGCAAAGAACTTCGCCGCCGACACCGGCAGCGCGCGCAGCACGATCCGTCATCACACCTTTGTTGGTGGAGACGATAGACACGCCCAGACCGCCACGAACTTTCGGCAGATCTTCAGCGGACTTGTACTGACGCAGGCCTGGACGGCTAACGCGCTTCACTTCCTCGATGACCGAACGGCCTTCGAAGTACTTCAGCTCGATGGACAGCAGTGGTTTGATTTCGCTGCTGATCTGATAACCCGCAATGTAGCCTTCGTCTTTCAGGACTTTGGCAACAGCTACCTTCAACTTGGAAGATGGCATGCTTACGACGGACTTTTCAGCCATCTGGGCATTACGGATACGAGTTAGCATGTCCGCTAACGGGTCCTGCATACTCATGGGCTAGACGCTCCTAATACAAAAAAATTAGCCTTGCGGCTACATATGTCGCCGAGAATCTCCGAGCACAAAAAACACGGGCTCAGGCGAGCCGCGTATTTTAGACACACTCCAGAAATGAAACAAGCCCCAAAAGGGGCTTGATCCAGATTCAAGGTCACCGGCGGTCAGTATCTTGCGATTCAGACCACCTTGACGTTGAAAGTACTTACCAGCTGGCTTTAACCAGACCTGGTACGTCACCACGCATTGCCGCTTCACGCAGTTTGTTACGGCCGAGGCCGAACTTGCGGTAAACGCCGTGTGGACGACCGGTCAGGCGGCAGCGGTTACGCATGCGCGAAGCGCTTGCGTCACGTGGCTGCTTCTGCAGAGCAACTGTAGCTTCCCAACGTGCTTCTGGACTTGCGTTCAGATCAACGATGATTGCTTTCAGTGCTGCACGCTTCTTGGCGTACTTGGCAACCGTGAGCTGACGCTTCAGCTCGCGGTTTTTCATGCTCATCTTGGCCATGGTCCTACTCCAATCAGTTGCGGAACGGGAATTTGAAAGCACGCAACAGGGCGCGACCTTCATCATCGTTCTTGGCAGTGGTGGTCAGGGTGATGTCCAGACCGCGGAGAGCATCGATCTTGTCGTAGTCGATTTCCGGGAAGATGATCTGCTCTTTCACGCCCATGCTGTAGTTACCACGACCATCGAAGGACTTGGCATTCAGGCCGCGGAAGTCGCGGACCCGAGGCAGGGAGATCGACAGCAGACGATCCAGGAATTCGTACATACGCTCACGGCGCAGAGTCACTTTGACGCCGATCGGCCAACCTTCACGGACTTTAAAGCCAGCGATGGATTTCCGAGCGTAAGTCACAACGACTTTTTGACCGGTGATCTTTTCCAGGTCGGCAACAGCGTGCTCGATGACTTTTTTGTCGCCGATCGCTTCGCCCAGACCCATGTTCAGGGTGATTTTGGTGACGCGCGGAACTTCCATCACGTTCCCGAGCTTAAGTTCTTCCTTAAGCTTAGGGGCGATTTCCTTCCGGTAAATCTCTTGTAGTCGTGCCATGGTCTAATCTACCTAGCAGTGTTCAAGCATCAACCGCTTTTTGGGTCGACTTGAAGACACGAATTTTCTTACCGTCTTCTACTTTGAAACCAACGCGGTCAGCCTTGTTGGTTTCGCCATTGAAGATGGCGACGTTAGAAGCGTCCAGCGGAGCTTCTTTCTCGACGATACCGCCCTGCACGCCCGACATCGGGTTAGGCTTGGTATGACGCTTGACCAGGTTCAGACCACCGATAACCAGACGGTTATTAGCGAGAACCTTAAGCACCTTACCGCGCTTACCTTTGTCTTTGCCGGCGATCACGATGATCTCGTCGTCACGACGAATCTTTTGCATGTCGGATCTCCTTACAGCACTTCTGGGGCGAGCGAGACGATCTTCATGAACTTCTCAGTACGAAGTTCACGGGTCACTGGCCCAAAGATACGGGTGCCGATCGGCTCTTGCTTGTTGTTCAGAAGAACAGCAGCGTTGCCATCAAAGCGGATAATGGAGCCATCAGCACGACGTACGCCGTGACGAGTGCGGACTACAACAGCAGTCATCACTTGGCCTTTTTTCACTTTACCGCGAGGAATTGCTTCCTTCACGGTAACCTTGATGATGTCACCGATACCAGCGTAACGACGATGGGAGCCACCCAGCACCTTGATGCACATAACACGGCGAGCGCCGCTGTTATCGGCCACATCGAGCATGGATTGAGTCTGAATCATATAATTTCTCCGACCCCTAGTCCTTAGACTTCCACAGCGCGTTCGAGAACATCAACCAGTGCCCAAGACTTGGTCTTGGCCAGCGGACGAGTTTCACGAATAGTGACTTTGTCGCCGATGTGGCACTGATTGGTTTCGTCGTGCGCGTGCAGCTTAGTCGAACGCTTAACATATTTACCGTAGATCGGGTGCTTAACGCGACGCTCGATCAAAACGGTGATGGTTTTGTCCATCTTGTCGCTGACAACACGGCCAGTCAGCGTACGGACAGTCTTTTCGGCTTCAGCCATGATCACTTACCTGCCTGCTGGTTGAGCACAGTCTTCACGCGAGCGATGTCACGCTTAACTTGCGAGAGCAGATGAGACTGCCCCAACTGGCCAGTTGCTTTCTGCATACGCAGATTGAACTGGTCGCGCAGCAGGCCGAGCAGTTGCTCGTTCAGCTGCTGTGCGGATTTTTCACGAAGTTCATTCGCTTTCATCACATCACCGTCCGTTTAACAAAGGAGGTGGCGAGCGGCAGCTTTGCAGCAGCCAGGGCGAAAGCCTCACGCGCCAGCTCTTCAGAAACACCCTCGATTTCATACAGGACTTTGCCTGGCTGAATCTGGGCAACCCAGTATTCCACGTTACCCTTACCTTTACCCATCCGAACCTCGAGAGGTTTTTTGGAGATCGGCTTGTCCGGGAATACACGGATCCAGATCTTGCCGCCACGTTTTACGTGACGGGTCAGAGCACGACGCGCTGACTCGATCTGACGAGCGGTGAGACGACCACGAGCTACAGACTTCAGCGCGAACTCGCCGAAGCTGACTTTGCTACCGCGCTGAGCCAGACCACGGTTGTGGCCTGTCATCTGCTTGCGGAACTTCGTACGCTTAGGTTGCAACATTTGGCGTACCCCTTACTTAGCAGCTTTTTTACGAGGCGCTGGTGCTTGTGGTTTCAGTTCTTCTTGGCGACCACCAATTACTTCGCCTTTGAAGATCCAAACCTTTACACCGATCACACCGTAAGTGGTGTGAGCTTCGTAGTTGGCATAGTCGATGTCGGCACGCAGGGTGTGCAGTGGCACACGACCTTCGCGATACCATTCAGTACGTGCGATTTCAGCACCGCCGAGACGACCGCTCACTTGGATTTTGATGCCTTTGGCACCAATGCGCATGGCGTTCTGTACGGCGCGCTTCATAGCGCGACGGAACATTACGCGACGCTCCAGCTGCTGAGCTACGCTCTGCGCAACCAGCATACCGTCGAGCTCCGGCTTGCGGATCTCTTCGATATTGATGTGCACAGGCACACCCATTTGCTTGGTCAGGTCCTGACGCAGTTTCTCAACATCTTCACCTTTCTTCCCGATAACGATACCTGGACGAGCGGTGTGGATGGTGATACGTGCAGTTTGGGCCGGACGATGGATATCGATACGGCTTACGGACGCGCTTTTTAGTTTGTCTTGGAGATACTCACGCACCTTCAGATCAGCGAACAAATAGTCCGCATAAGTCCGACCGTCTGCGTACCAGACGGAGGTGTGCTCCTTGACGATTCCCAGGCGAATGCCAATGGGATGTACTTTCTGACCCATCTCTTCGACTCCGTTACTTGTCAGCAACCTTGACAGTGATATGGCAAGACCGCTTGACGATGCGATCAGCACGGCCTTTGGCACGTGGCATGATGCGCTTCAGCGAACGCCCTTCGTTGACGAAAACGGTGCTGACCTTCAGGTCATCAACGTCTGCGCCTTCGTTATGCTCGGCGTTGGCTACGGCCGACTCCAGCACTTTCTTCATGATCTCGGCGGCTTTCTTACTGCTGAAAGCCAACAGGTTGAGCGCTTCGCCCACCTTCTTCCCGCGGATCTGGTCGGCGACCAAGCGGGCTTTCTGGGCGGAGATTCGAGCGCCCGACAACTTAGCGGCTACTTCCATTTCCTAACCCCTTAACGCTTGGCTTTCTTGTCTGCCACGTGCCCACGATAAGTGCGGGTACCGGCAAACTCGCCCAGTTTGTGGCCGACCATGTCTTCGTTAACGAGAACTGGGACGTGTTGACGACCGTTGTGTACTGCGATGGTCAGACCGACCATTTGTGGCAGGATCATCGAACGACGCGACCAGGTCTTAACTGGTTTGCGATCGTTCTTTTCCGCCGCCACTTCGATCTTCTTCAGTAGGTGAAGATCAATAAAAGGACCTTTTTTCAGAGAACGTGGCACTGTCGTATCCCTCTATTTACTTGCGACGACGGACGATCATTTTGTCGGTACGCTTATTACCACGAGTCTTCGCGCCCTTAGTCGGGAAGCCCCATGGCGATACCGGATGACGACCACCAGAGGTACGACCTTCACCACCACCGTGTGGGTGGTCAACCGGGTTCATGGCAACACCACGAACGGTTGGGCGAACGCCACGCCAGCGTTTGGCACCAGCTTTACCCAACGAACGCAGGCTGTGCTCGGAGTTCGAGACTTCGCCCAGGGTCGCACGGCATTCAGCCAGCACTTTACGCATCTCACCAGAACGCAGACGCAGGGTCACGTAGACACCTTCACGAGCGATCAGCTGAGCCGAAGCACCAGCGGAACGAGCGATTTGCGCGCCTTTACCTGGCTTCAATTCGATGCCGTGTACGGTGCTACCAACTGGAATGTTACGCAGTTGCAGAGCGTTGCCCGGCTTGATCGGCGCCAGGGCACCTGCGATCAGCTGGTCACCAGCACTCACGCCTTTAGGGGCGATGATGTAGCGACGCTCGCCATCTGCGTACAGCAGCAGAGCGATGTGAGCAGTACGGTTTGGATCGTATTCAATACGCTCGACAGTGGCAGCGATGCCATCTTTGTCATTGCGACGGAAATCGACCAGACGATAATGCTGCTTATGGCCACCACCGATGTGACGAGTGGTAATGCGACCATTGTTGTTACGACCACCAGACTTCGATTTTTTCTCGAGCAGCGGTGCGTGAGGAGCGCCTTTATGCAGCTCCTGGTTGACCACCTTGACCACAAAACGGCGGCCAGGGGAAGTCGGTTTGCATTTAACGATTGCCATGATGCACCCCTTCCTTACTCAGCACTGCTGCTGAAATCGAGATCTTGGCCTGGCTGAAGGGAGATAACTGCCTTCTTCCAGTCATTACGCTTGCCCAGACCGCGAGCAGTGCGCTTGCTCTTACCCAGAACATTCAGGGTAGTAACACGCTCTACTTTCACGCTGAACAGGCTTTCGACGGCCTTCTTGATTTCCAGCTTGGTTGCGTCAGTTGCAACCTTGAAAACGAACTGGCCTTTCTTGTCAGCCAGAACCGTAGCCTTTTCGGAAACGTGCGGGCCAAGCAGAACTTTAAATACGCGTTCCTGGTTCATCCCAGCAGCTCCTCGAATTTCTTCACGGCCGACACGGTGATCAACACCTTGTCGTATGCGATCAGACTAACTGGATCGGAACCTTGCACGTCACGTACATCAACGTGTGGCAGGTTGCGAGCAGCCAGGTACAGGTTCTGATCAACAGCTTCAGACACGATCAAAACGTCGGTCAGGCTCATGTTGTTCAGTTTGCCCAGCAGATCTTTGGTTTTTGGACTTTCAACAGCGAAGTCCTGAACCACGACCAGACGATCAGTACGCACGAGTTCAGCAAGGATGGAGCGCAGAGCTGCGCGGTACATCTTCTTGTTGAGCTTCTGAGAGTGATCCTGTGGACGAGCTGCGAAAGTGGTACCGCCGCCACGCCAGATTGGGCTACGGATAGTACCGGCACGAGCACGGCCAGTGCCTTTCTGACGCCAAGGGCGCTTACCGCCACCACGTACGTCGGAACGGGTCTTTTGCTGCTTGCTACCTTGACGGCCGCCGGCCATGTAGGCCACGACTGCTTGGTGAACCAGCGTCTCGTTGAATTCGCCGCCAAATGTCAGTTCGGAAACTTCGATCGCTTGAGCGTCATTTACATTTAATTGCATGTCAGCTTCCCCTTAACCGCGAGCCTTGGCCGCTGGACGTACAACCAGGTTGCCGCCAGTAGCGCCAGGAACAGCACCCTTGACCAACAACAGATTGCGTTCAGCGTCGACGCGCACTACTTCGAGGGACTGCACGGTCACGCGCTCAGCGCCCATATGACCGGACATTTTTTTGCCCTTGAATACACGACCAGGAGTCTGGCACTGGCCAATAGAGCCCGGGACGCGGTGGGAAACGGAGTTACCGTGAGTGTTGTCTTGACCACGGAAATTCCAACGCTTGATCGTACCCTGGAAGCCTTTACCTTTGGACTGACCGGTTACATCAACCAGTTGACCAGCGGCGAAGATTTCAGCGTTGATCAGATCGCCAGCCTGGTAGTCGCCGTCTTCAAGACGGAACTCCATAACAGTACGACCAGCTGCAACGTTTGCTTTAGCGAAGTGACCTGCCTGAGCAGCAGTCACGCGCGAAGCACGACGCTCGCCGACAGTGACTTGCACTGCACGATAGCCATCGGTTTCTTCAGTTTTGAACTGGGTGACGCGATTCGGTTCGATCTCAATGACCGTGACCGGAATGGAGACACCTTCTTCGGTGAAAATACGGGTCATACCGCATTTACGACCGACTACACCAATAGTCATGTTGTAAACCTCATGAGTGTACGGGGCTTTCACCCGCTATGGCCGCCCATTTCAGAGCGTTACACGACTAAGACCCAAGTCTTAGCCGAGGCTGATCTGTACTTCCACACCGGCCGCCAGATCGAGCTTCATAAGTGCATCAACGGTTTTATCCGTTGGCTGGACGATGTCCAGTACGCGCTTATGAGTACGGATCTCGTACTGGTCACGCGCGTCTTTGTTGACGTGCGGGGAGACCAGAACGGTGAACCGCTCTTTACGGGTAGGCAGTGGAATTGGACCACGCACTTGAGCACCAGTACGTTTCGCGGTTTCCACGATTTCCTGGGTGGATTGGTCGATCAGGCGATGGTCAAAAGCCTTCAACCTGATACGGATTTGCTGATTTTGCATTGGATTTCAGACTCCGGCTGCTATTCCCACCGGGCGCAATACGCCCGTTAAAAGGAGGCGCAATTCTATAGACGCCCTAGATAGGTGTCAACCCAATAAAAAAGCCCCCGCTAAGCGGGGGCTTTCTCAAAACATCAAAGCTCACTCAAAAGAGAGATTACTCGATGATTTTAGCTACAACGCCAGCACCAACGGTACGGCCGCCTTCACGGATTGCGAAGCGCAGACCGTCTTCCATTGCGATGGTTTTGATCAGGGTAACAGTCATTTGAATGTTATCACCTGGCATTACCATTTCAACGCCTTCTGGCAATTCGCAGTTACCGGTCACGTCAGTAGTACGGAAGTAGAACTGTGGACGATAGCCTTTGAAGAACGGAGTATGACGACCGCCTTCTTCTTTGCTCAGAACGTAAACTTCTGCGGTGAACTTGGTGTGCGGCTTGACCGAACCTGGCTTAACCAGAACCTGGCCACGCTCAACGTCGTCACGCTTGGTACCACGCAGCAGAACGCCGCAGTTCTCGCCAGCACGACCTTCGTCGAGCAGCTTGCGGAACATTTCAACACCGGTGCAGGTGGTGACGGTAGTGTCACGCAGACCAACGATTTCCAGTGGATCCTGAACGCGAACGATACCGCGCTCGATACGACCAGTCACAACAGTACCGCGACCGGAGATCGAGAATACGTCTTCGATTGGCATCAGGAACGGCTTGTCGGTCAGACGAACTGGTTCTGGGATGTAGCTGTCCAGAGTTTCAACCAGTTTACGAACGGCAGTGGTGCCCATTTCGTTTTCGTCGTTGCCTTCCAGAGCCATACGAGCAGAACCGATGATGATCGGAGTGTCGTCACCTGGGAAGTCGTAAGTGCTCAGCAGGTCGCGCACTTCCATCTCAACCAGTTCCAGCAGCTCAGCGTCGTCTACCAGGTCAGCCTTGTTCAGGAAAACCACGATGTACGGAACGCCAACCTGGCGGGACAGCAGGATGTGCTCACGAGTTTGTGGCATCGGACCATCAGCGGCCGAGCAAACCAGGATCGCGCCGTCCATCTGGGCAGCACCAGTGATCATGTTCTTCACATAGTCAGCGTGACCTGGGCAGTCAACGTGAGCGTAGTGACGAATAGTCGAGTTGTACTCAACGTGCGCGGTGTTGATGGTGATACCACGAGCTTTTTCTTCTGGTGCGCTGTCGATCTTGTCGAAGTCAACACGAGCCGAACCGAAAACTTCGGAGCAGACGCGAGTCAGAGCAGCGGTCAGAGTGGTTTTACCGTGGTCAACGTGGCCGATGGTGCCAACGTTTACGTGCGGTAGGGAACGATCAAATTTTTCTTTAGCCACGACAATTAACTCCTTGCCTAAAGGACTGAATCAGCCTTGTTTTTTGGATACAGTTTCAGCGATGTGCGCCGGAGCTGTGTTGTATTTTTTGAATTCCATAGAGTAGCTTGCGCGACCCTGGGACATGGAGCGAACGTCGGTCGCATAACCGAACATCTCACCCAACGGAACCTCGGCGCGAATCACTTTGCCGGAAACCGTGTCTTCCATACCCAAGATCATGCCGCGACGACGGTTAAGGTCGCCCATGACATCACCCATATAGTCTTCAGGTGTAACAACTTCTACCGCCATGATTGGCTCAAGCAACTCACCACCGCCCTTCTGGGCCAGTTGCTTGGTTGCCATGGAAGCAGCCACCTTAAACGCCATCTCGTTGGAGTCGACGTCGTGGTAAGAACCGTCAAAAACGGTTGCTTTCAGGCCGATCAGCGGATAGCCGGCAACAACACCGTTCTTCATCTGCTCTTCGATACCCTTCTGGATAGCAGGGATGTATTCCTTAGGAACCACACCACCTACTACTTCGTTCACGAATTGCAGACCTTCCTGACCTTCGTCAGCAGGAGCAAAACGGATCCAGCAGTGACCGAACTGACCACGACCGCCGGATTGACGAACGAACTTGCCTTCGATTTCACAGTTCTTCGTGATGCGCTCACGATAGGAAACCTGAGGCTTACCGATGTTGGCTTCGACGTTGAACTCACGGCGCATCCGGTCAACCAGGATGTCCAGGTGCAGCTCGCCCATGCCAGAGATGATCGTTTGACCAGTCTCTTCATCAGTCTTGACGCGGAAAGATGGATCTTCCTGAGCAAGCTTGCCCAGAGCGATACCCATTTTTTCCTGGTCATCCTTGGTCTTAGGCTCTACGGCAACCGAGATAACCGGCTCCGGGAAGTCCATGCGAACCAGGATGATTGGCTTGGCAGCGTCGCACAAAGTCTCACCAGTGGTGACGTCCTTCATGCCGATCAGGGCCGCGATGTCACCAGCGCGTACTTCCTTGATCTCTTCGCGAGCGTTTGCGTGCATTTGCACCATACGACCCACGCGCTCTTTCTTGCCTTTAACCGAGTTGATCACGCCGTCGCCGGAGGCCAACACGCCCGAGTAAACGCGAACGAAGGTCAAAGTACCCACGAATGGGTCTGTAGCGATCTTGAACGCCAGAGCCGAGAACGGCTCGTTGTCGTCAGCATGACGCTCCATCTCTTCTTCCTCGTTATCAGGGTTGGTACCCTTGATAGCAGGAATGTCGGTTGGAGCAGGCAGGTAGTCGATAACGGCATCGAGAACCAGGGGAACACCCTTGTTCTTGAAGGAAGAACCGCAAACAGCCAAGACGATCTCACCAGCGATAGTACGCTGACGCAGAGCGGCCTTGATTTCCACGTTGGTGAGTTCTTCACCTTCGAGGTATTTGTTCATCAGTTCTTCGCTGGCTTCGGCAGCAGCCTCAACCATGTTGTTGCGCCACTCGTCAGCCAGCTCCTGAAGCTCTTCAGGGATAGGCTTGCGAACAGGAACCATACCTTTGTCGGAATCATTCCAGTAAACAGCTTCCATGTTGATCAGATCGATCTGACCCTGGAAGTTGTCTTCGGAACCGATAGCCAACTGGATAGGCACCGGAGTGTGACCCAGACGCTGCTTGATCTGACCGATCACGCGCAGGAAGTTGGCGCCAGCACGGTCCATCTTGTTTACATAAACAAGACGTGGAACGCCGTACTTGTTGGCTTGACGCCATACGGTTTCCGACTGAGGCTCAACACCCGAGGTGCCGCAGAACACAACGACAGCGCCGTCGAGTACACGCAGGGAACGCTCAACTTCAATAGTGAAGTCTACGTGGCCCGGGGTATCGATTACGTTGAAGCGATGCTCGTCTTTGTACTGCTTCTCGGAACCTTTCCAGAAGGCGGTAATAGCAGCAGAAGTAATGGTAATACCACGCTCCTGCTCCTGAACCATCCAGTCTGTGGTCGCGGCGCCGTCATGCACCTCGCCCATTTTGTGACTTTTGCCGGTGTAAAACAGTACGCGCTCGGTGGTGGTGGTTTTACCAGCATCCACGTGAGCGACGATACCGATGTTACGGTAGCGGCTAATCGGAGTAGTACGAGCCATAAAGCCCTCGCAAAATTAGTGAAGCTAAAATTAGAAGCGGTAGTGCGAGAAAGCTTTGTTAGCTTCAGCCATACGGTGCACGTCTTCACGCTTCTTAACAGCAGCACCTTTACCTTCAGCAGCGTCCAACAGTTCGCCGGCCAAACGCAGAGCCATAGACTTCTCGCCGCGCTTACGGGCGAAGTCTACCAACCAGCGCATTGCCAGAGCGTTACGACGGGACGGGCGAACTTCAACCGGAACCTGGTAAGTAGCACCGCCTACACGGCGCGACTTCACTTCGACCAGCGGAGCGATGGCGTCGAGAGCTTTCTCGAAGATTTCCAGGGGGTCGCTGTTCTTGCGTTCTTTAACCTTTTCCAGCGCGCCATAAACGATACGCTCGGCAACGGCTTTTTTGCCGCTTTCCATCACGTGGTTCATGAACTTGGCCAGAATTTGGCTTCCGTATTTTGGATCGTCAAGCACTTCGCGCTTGGCTGCTACGCGTCTTCTTGGCATGGATAAGCCCTCAAACGGTCTTCAGGTTCGCTCGGAATCGGTGCCCTTTCGGGACGCCTCCGACCTTACTCTTATCGACTCAGAAAATAAGATGATTCAGGTTTACAAAAAGCCGCTACTACTTAGGCTTCTTGGTACCGTACTTCGAACGACCCTGGTTACGACCTTTAACGCCGGAAGTATCCAAGGAGCCGCGTACGGTGTGATAACGAACACCTGGCAAGTCTTTTACACGACCGCCGCGGATCAGTACCACGCTGTGCTCTTGCAGGTTGTGGCCTTCACCGCCGATGTACGAGGAAACCTCGAAACCGTTGGTCAGACGCACACGGCATACTTTACGCAGTGCCGAGTTAGGTTTTTTCGGCGTGGTGGTATACACACGGGTGCATACGCCACGACGTTGCGGGCAGTTCTGCAGCGCAGGTACGTCGGATTTCTCGACGATACGCTTACGCGGCTGACGTACCAGCTGGTTGATAGTTGCCATCTACTAGCTCCACTGTTGTCTTGCGACGCTATTGTCTTGCAAGAAAAGCAAAATGGCAGGAACGAATTCCCGCCAAATTTAGGGGTACAAGAGTCTAAAGAGGATCTTGTCCCCAGTCAAGGCAAGGCCCCGACCTCCCCTCGCGCCGAACCGGGGCAAAAATGCCTCGATCCGACGAACGGGAGTGTCAGGGCCCAGACTCATCTATCGCAGAACTCAGTTACCGCTTGAGTTCAGTGCTTCGGTCAGTGCAGCTTCCACTTCACTGGCGCTCACGCGCAGCGGCTTGTCAGCATCACGGCGACGCTTACGCTCGCTGTGGTAAGCCAAACCGGTACCCGCCGGGATCAGACGACCCACGACCACGTTTTCTTTCAGGCCGCGCAGGTAATCGCGCTTGCCAGTTACCGCTGCTTCGGTCAGTACGCGAGTGGTCTCCTGGAAGGAGGCCGCCGAGATGAACGACTCAGTGGACAACGACGCCTTGGTGATACCCAGCAGCACGCGAGTGAACTTGGAAACGAATTTCTCTTCGTTCGCCAGGCGCTCGTTTTCTACCAGTACGTGAGTCAGTTCCATCTGGTCGCCCTTGATGAAACTGGAATCGCCGGATTCAGCGATTTCAACTTTACGCAGCATCTGACGCAGGATGGTCTCGATGTGCTTGTCGTTGATCTTCACGCCTTGCAGACGGTAAACGTCCTGGATCTCGTTAACGATGTACTTGGCCAGCGCACTCACACCCAGCAGACGCAGGATGTCGTGTGGATCGCTCGGGCCGTCGGAGATAACTTCGCCGCGGTTTACCTGTTCGCCTTCGAACACGTTCAGGTGACGCCACTTCGGAATCAGCTCTTCATACGGATCGCTACCGTCGTTCGGAGTAATGACCAGACGGCGCTTGCCTTTGGTTTCTTTACCGAACGCGATGGTGCCGCTGACTTCAGCCAGAATCGACGCTTCTTTCGGACGACGAGCTTCGAACAAGTCGGCAACACGCGGCAGACCACCGGTGATGTCACGGGTCTTCGAAGTTTCTTGCGGGATACGCGCGATAACATCACCGATCGCGATCTTCGCACCATCCGCTACACCGACCAGGGCGTTGGCTGGCAGGAAGTACTGAGCGATTACGTCAGTGCCTGGCAGCAACAGATCCTTGCCGTTGTCATCAACCATCTTCACGGCAGGACGGATGTCTTTACCGGCAGCTGGACGATCTTTGGCGTCGAGTACTTCAATGTTGGTCATACCGGTCAATTCGTCAGTCTGACGCTTGATCGTGATGCCTTCTTCCATGCCCACGTAGGTCACGGTACCTTTCATTTCGGTAACGATTGGGTGAGTGTGCGGATCCCACTTGGCCACGATTGCGCCAGCGTCGACCTTGTCACCTTCTTTAACCGAAATCACAGCACCGTACGGCAGCTTGTAACGCTCGCGCTCACGACCGTAGTCATCAGCGATTGCCAGCTCACCGGAACGGGACACAGCAACCAGGTGGCCATCCACTCGCTCAACGTGCTTGAGGTTGTGCAGGCGGACGGTACCGCCATTCTTCACCTGAACACTGTCGGCTGCGGAGGTCCGGCTTGCCGCACCACCGATGTGGAACGTACGCATGGTCAGCTGGGTACCCGGCTCACCGATGGACTGGGCAGCGATAACGCCGACCGCTTCACCGATGTTTACCTGGTGACCACGAGCCAAGTCACGGCCGTAGCACTTGGCGCAAATGCCATAGCGGGTTTCGCAGCTGATCGGCGAGCGAACGATCACTTCGTCGATGCTGTTGAGTTCGATGAACTCGACCCACTTTTCGTCAACCAGGGTGCCAGCAGGAACGATAACTTCCTCGGTACCTGGCTTGAACACGTCACGGGCTATCACACGACCCAATACGCGCTCACCCAGCGGCTCTACAACGTCACCGCCTTCAATGTGCGGAGTCATCAGCAGGCCGTGCTCGGTGCCGCAATCGATCTCGGTTACAACCAGATCTTGTGCAACGTCTACCAGACGGCGAGTCAGGTAACCGGAGTTAGCGGTTTTCAACGCGGTATCCGCAAGACCCTTACGAGCACCGTGAGTGGAGATGAAGTACTGAAGTACGCTCAAACCTTCACGGAAGTTCGCAGTGATCGGCGTTTCGATGATGGAGCCATCCGGCTTGGCCATCAGGCCACGCATACCGGCGAGCTGACGGATCTGCGCAGCAGAACCCCGTGCGCCCGAGTCGGCCATCATGTACATCGAGTTGAAGGATTCCTGGTCAACTTCGTCGCCGTGACGGTCGATGACTTTCTCTTTCGAGAGGTTGGCCATCATCGCCTTGGAAACTTCGTCGTTCGCCTTGGACCAAAGGTCGATCACCTTGTTGTACTTCTCGCCCTGGGTTACCAGGCCGGAGGCGTACTGGCTCTCGATCTCTTTCACTTCGTCAGTGGCGGCACTGATGATGCGAGCTTTTTCATCCGGGATAACGAAGTCGTTAACACCGATGGAAACGCCGGAGATAGTGGAGTAAGCGAAACCTGTGTACATCAACTGGTCAGCGAAGATAACGGTCTCTTTCAAACCAACCACGCGGTAGCACTGGTTGATCAGCTTGGAGATCGCCTTCTTCTTCATCGGCAGGTTGACGACATCGTACGACAGACCTTTTGGCACAACCTGGTACAACAGCGCGCGGCCGACAGTGGTGTCGACGATACGGGTGTTGCTCACGCTGCCGCCGTCACGATCATTGACGGTTTCGTTGATCCGCACTTTGACCTTGGCGTGCAGTGCGGCTTCGCCGGCACGGAACACACGGTCAACTTCCTGCAGGTCAGCGAACACACGACCTTCGCCCTTGGCATTGATCGCTTCACGGGTCATGTAGTACAGACCCAATACAACGTCCTGCGACGGAACGATGATTGGCTCACCGTTGGCTGGCGACAGAATGTTGTTGGTCGACATCATCAACGCGCGCGCTTCCAACTGGGCTTCCAGTGTCAGCGGTACGTGCACGGCCATTTGGTCGCCGTCGAAGTCGGCGTTGTACGCGGCACAGACCAGAGGGTGCAGCTGAATAGCCTTACCTTCGATCAGTACTGGTTCAAACGCCTGGATACCCAGACGGTGAAGGGTCGGTGCACGGTTGAGGAGAACCGGGTGTTCGCGGATCACCTCGGCGAGAACGTCCCAAACCTCTGGCAGTTCGCGCTCGACCATTTTCTTGGCCGCTTTGATGGTGGTCGCGAGACCGCGCATTTCCAGCTTGCCGAAGATGAATGGCTTGAACAGCTCGAGTGCCATCTTCTTGGGCAGACCGCACTGGTGCAGACGCAGGGTCGGGCCTACGGTAATTACCGAACGACCGGAGTAGTCAACACGCTTACCGAGCAAGTTCTGACGGAAACGACCTTGCTTACCCTTGATCATGTCAGCCAGGGATTTCAGAGGACGCTTGTTGGAACCGGTGATAGCGCGGCCACGACGACCGTTGTCGAGCAAGGCATCGACAGCTTCCTGCAACATACGCTTTTCGTTGCGCACGATGATGTCCGGAGCGGACAGGTCAAGCAGGCGCTTCAAGCGGTTGTTACGGTTGATCACGCGGCGATACAGGTCGTTGAGGTCGGACGTCGCGAAACGACCACCGTCCAACGGTACCAGCGGACGCAGGTCTGGCGGCAGAACCGGCAGAACGGTCAGCACCATCCACTCTGGCAAGTTGCCGGAACCCTGGAAGGCTTCCATCAACTTCAGACGCTTGGACAGTTTCTTGATCTTGGTTTCGGAGTTGGTTTGCGGAATTTCTTCACGCAGGCGGCCAATCTCGTGTTCCAGGTCGATAGCGTGCAGCAGTTCGCGGACAGCTTCGGCACCCATGCGGGCATCGAAATCGTCACCGAATTCTTCCAGCGCTTCGAAGTACTGCTCGTCGTTCAGCAGCTGACCTTTTTCAAGGGTGGTCATGCCTGGATCGATAACGACATAGCTCTCGAAGTAGAGAACGCGTTCGATATCACGCAGAGTCATGTCCATCAGCAAGCCGATACGGGACGGCAGGGATTTCAGGAACCAGATGTGGGCGACTGGCGAAGCCAGTTCGATGTGCGCCATACGCTCACGACGAACCTTGGCCAGTGCGACTTCAACGCCGCACTTCTCGCAGATCACACCACGGTGCTTCAAGCGCTTGTACTTACCGCACAGGCACTCGTAATCCTTTACCGGGCCAAAGATCTTGGCGCAGAACAGGCCGTCACGCTCAGGTTTGAACGTACGGTAGTTGATGGTTTCCGGCTTTTTAACTTCACCGAACGACCACGAACGGATCATCTCAGGCGATGCCAATCCAATACGGATGGCGTCGAACTCTTCGACTTGACCCTGGTTTTTCAGCAAATTCAGTAGGTCTTTCAAGGCCTTTCCTCCTGGCGGAGCAGAGAGCGGACCAAACGGCCACGCTCTCGATTCGCGTCACGTGTTATTCGGTTTCCAGATCGATATCGATGCCGAGGGAACGAATTTCTTTGATCAACACGTTGAAGGACTCGGGCATGCCCGGCTCCATACGGTGATCGCCGTCCACGATGTTTTTGTACATCTTGGTACGACCGTTCACATCGTCCGACTTCACTGTGAGCATTTCTTGCAGAGTGTATGCAGCACCGTATGCTTCCAGTGCCCAGACCTCCATCTCCCCGAAACGCTGACCACCGAACTGAGCCTTACCACCCAGCGGCTGCTGGGTAACCAGGCTGTACGAACCAGTAGAACGAGCGTGCATCTTGTCGTCTACCAAGTGGTTCAGCTTCAGCATGTACATGTAGCCAACAGTAACCGGGCGCTCGAACTTGTTGCCGGTACGACCGTCGAACAGCTGCATCTGGCCGCTTTCCGGCAGGTCTGCCAGTTTCAGCATGGCCTTGATTTCGCTTTCCTTGGCACCGTCGAACACCGGGGTAGCCATTGGAACGCCGCCGCGCAGGTTCTTCGCCAGATCCAGGATTTCCTGGTCGGAGAAGGTATCCAGCTCTTCGTTGCGACCGCCGATCTCGTTGTAGATCTCGTGCAGGAACTTGCGCAGGTCTGCGACCTTGCGCTGCTCTTCGATCATACGGTTGATCTTCTCGCCCAGACCTTTGGCCGCGAGGCCCAGATGGGTTTCAAGGATCTGACCAACGTTCATACGCGAAGGTACGCCCAACGGGTTGAGGACGACGTCGACCGGGGTGCCATTGGCATCGTGCGGCATGTCTTCAACCGGCATGATCACGGAGACCACACCTTTGTTACCGTGACGACCGGCCATCTTGTCGCCCGGCTGGATGCGGCGACGGATTGCCAGGTAAACCTTGACGATTTTCAGCACGCCTGGAGCCAGGTCATCGCCCTGCTGCAGTTTGCGCTTCTTGTCTTCGAACTTGTCGTCCAGCAGACGGCGGCGATCAACGATGTAGGCCTGGGCCTTCTCGAGCTGCTCGTTCAGAGCGTCTTCAGCCATGCGCAGTTTGAACCACTGGCCGTGCTCAAGACCGTCGAGAACTTCGTCGGTGATGTCCTGACCTTTCTTCAGACCTGCGCCGCCTTCGGCCTTGTGGCCTACCAGAGCGGAGCGCAGGCGTTCGAAGGTCGCGCCTTCAACGATACGGAACTCTTCGTTCAGGTCCTTGCGGATCTCGTCGAGCTGGGTCTTCTCGATGGACAGTGCACGAGCATCACGCTCAACGCCGTCACGGGTGAAGACCTGTACGTCGATGACAGTACCTTTGGTACCGGTAGGTACACGCAGGGAGGTGTCTTTAACGTCGCTGGCTTTTTCACCGAAGATGGCACGCAGCAGCTTCTCTTCCGGAGTCAGTTGGGTCTCGCCTTTCGGAGTGACCTTACCCACCAGGATGTCGCCTGCGCCAACTTCAGCACCTACGTAAACGATACCGGCTTCGTCCAGCTTGTTCAGTGCAGCTTCACCCACGTTCGGGATGTCTGCAGTGATTTCCTCAGGACCAAGCTTGGTGTCACGTGCCACACAGGTCAGTTCCTGAATGTGGATCGTGGTGAAGCGGTCTTCTTGAACCACACGCTCGGACAGGCAGATGGAGTCTTCGAAGTTGAAGCCGTTCCATGCCATGAACGCGATGCGCATGTTCTGACCCAGAGCCAGTTCACCCATGTCGGTGGACGGGCCATCGGCCATGATGTCGCTACGCTGAACGCGATCACCCTTGCTCACCAGCGGACGCTGGTTGATGCAGGTGTTCTGGTTCGAGCGGGTGTATTTGGTCAGGTTGTAGATGTCGACACCGGCTTCGCCAGTTTCAACTTCGTCATCGGCAACACGAACCACGATACGGCTGGCATCAACGGAGTCGATAACGCCGCCACGACGAGCCACGACGCAAACGCCGGAGTCACGGGCTACGTTCCGCTCCATGCCGGTACCTACCAGCGGCTTGTCAGCACGCAGGGTCGGTACAGCTTGACGCTGCATGTTGGAACCCATCAACGCACGGTTGGCGTCATCGTGCTCCAGGAACGGGATCAGCGACGCAGCAACCGAAACTACCTGCTTCGGAGAAACGTCCATCAAGGTGACGTCTTCCGGCGCCTTGACGGTGAACTCGTTCAAGTGACGAACAGCTACCAGCTCGTCGATCAGGACTTTCTTGTCGTTCATCGTGGCCGAAGCCTGAGCGATCACGTGATCAGCTTCTTCGATGGCGGACAGGAACACGATCTCGTCGGTGACCAGAGCGTCTTTCACCACACGGTACGGGCTCTCGAGGAAGCCATACTGGTTGGTACGCGCATAAGCGGCCAGGGAGTTGATCAGACCGATGTTCGGACCTTCCGGCGTTTCGATCGGGCAAACACGACCGTAGTGCGTCGGGTGTACGTCACGAACTTCGAAGCCAGCACGCTCACGGGTCAGACCGCCCGGGCCCAGTGCGGATACACGGCGCTTGTGGGTGATCTCGGACAGCGGGTTGTTCTGGTCCATGAACTGGGAAAGCTGGCTGGAACCGAAGAACTCTTTCACTGCCGCGGCCACTGGCTTGGCGTTGATCAGGTCTTGCGGCATCAGGCCTTCGCTTTCAGCCATCGACAGACGCTCTTTGACCGCGCGCTCAACACGCACCAGGCCAACGCGGAACTGGTTCTCGGCCATTTCGCCTACGCAGCGAACACGACGGTTACCCAGGTGGTCGATGTCATCGACGATGCCTTTGCCGTTACGGATGTCGACCAGCGTCTTCAGTACCGCGACGATGTCTTCCTTGCACAGCACGCCCGAACCTTCGATCTCGGTACGACCGATACGACGGTTGAACTTCATCCGGCCGACCGCAGACAGGTCATAGCGCTCAGGGCTGAAGAACAGGTTGTTGAACAGGGTTTCGGCAGCGTCTTTGGTTGGTGGCTCGCCAGGACGCATCATGCGATAGATCTCGACCAGCGCTTCCAATTGGTTGCTGGTGGAGTCGATCTTCAGAGTGTCGGAGATGAACGGACCGCAGTCGATATCGTTGGTGTACAGGGTCTCGATGCGAACAACCTGGGCCTTGGCGATTTTCGCCAGGATCTCGGTGTTCAGCTCGGTATTGCACTCAGCCAGGATTTCGCCTGTAGCCGGGTGAACGATGACCTTGGCGGTCGTGCGACCCAGAACGTAGTCCAGAGGCACTTCCAGCTCTTTGATACCGGCCTTTTCGATCTGGTTGATGTGGCGCGCAGTGATACGACGGCCAGCCTCAACGATGACCTTGCCCTTCTCATCCTGGATGTCCAGGACGGCAATTTCACCACGCAGACGCGAAGCGATCAGCTCCAGCTTGAGGGTTTCATCCTTCAGGCTGAATACGTTGGTGGTATAGAACGCGTCCAGCACTTGCTCAGTGGTATAGCCGAGCGCGCGCAGCAGTACCGAGGCCGGCAGCTTGCGACGACGGTCGATACGCACGAATACGCAGTCTTTCGGGTCGAACTCGAAGTCCAACCACGAACCGCGGTACGGAATGATCCGCGCGGAGTACAGGAGTTTGCCGGAGCTGTGCGTCTTGCCGCGGTCGTGGTCGAAGAACACGCCCGGGGAACGGTGCAGCTGGGAAACGATTACACGCTCGGTACCGTTGATAACGAAGGTACCGTTTTCAGTCATCAATGGGATTTCGCCCATGTAGACTTCTTGCTCTTTGATGTCCTTGATCGCTTTGTTCGACGATTCTTTGTCGAAAATGATCAGACGGACTTTTACCCGCAACGGTACGGCGTACGTAACGCCACGCAACACGCATTCTTTGACATCAAATGCCGGTTCGCCCAGGCGATAACCGACGTACTCCAGCGCAGCATTGCCGGAGTAGCTGATGATCGGGAAAACGGATTTGAAGGCCGCATGCAGGCCCACGTCGCGGAACTGATCTTTGGTCGCTCCCGCCTGCAAGAATTCACGATACGAATCCAGCTGGATAGCCAGAAGGTACGGGACATCCATGACGTCCGGCAACTTGCTAAAGTCCTTGCGGATACGTTTTTTCTCAGTATATGAGTAAGCCATCAGCGTTCCCCAGCTTGGTCACCTGCTTGTTTGGCCCCTCCGACGGGAGCAGCCAGAAAATCTTGCAAACCCCATGGTTTGCACCACCGCTTCGGGTGGCTACAGCGCGTTAATGGCGGCGACCGAGTCGACAGCCAAGAACGGAAAAAGGCCGGTGGCAAGAGCCACCAGCCATCAGCCTTCAGCTTAACGCTTGGGCTGGAGACGCAAGGTCGATGCTTACTTCAGCTCGACTTTAGCGCCTGCTTCTTCCAGAGTAGCTTTGGCTTTGTCAGCTGCGTCTTTGGCAACAGCTTCCAGAACCATGGCAGGAGCGCCGTCAACTACAGCCTTGGCTTCTTTCAGGCCCAGACCGGTCAGTTCACGTACTGCCTTGATCACGTTTACTTTCTTCTCGCCAGCTTCGGTCAGCATGACGTTGAATTCGGTTTGCTCTTCAACAACGGCAGCAGCAGCAGCTGGGCCAGCGGAAGCAGCGGCAGCGGAAACGCCGAATTTTTCTTCGAAAGCTTTGATCAGCTCAACAACCTGCAGAACCGACATTTCAGCTACGGCGTTGAGGATATCGTCTTGGGAGATAGACATTGCTGTATTTCCTGAATTGGGGGACGGCCTACGCGGCCATCGAAATAAACAAAAATACGCGAGAGAAGTTGCTCAGCTTTAGGCTGCGGCAGCTTCTTTTTGCTCGCGAACTGCAGCCAGAGTACGAGCCAGCTTGCTGGTAGCGCCTTGAATCACGCTCATCAGCTGCGAAATGGCTTCGTCGCGGGTCGGCAGTGTTGCCAGTACGTCGATTTGGTTAGCTGCGAGGAACTTGCCCTCGAACGCAGCTGCCTTGATCTCGAACTTATCCTGACTCTTGGCGAACTCTTTGAACAAACGGGCAGCAGCGCCTGGATGGTCCTTGGAGAACGCGATCAGAGTCGGGCCAGTGAACACGTCGTTGAGAACACTGTATTCAGTGTCCGCAACAGCGCGCTTGAGCAGGGTGTTACGTACAACACGTACGTATACGCCAGCTTCACGAGCCTCTTTACGGAGTCCGGTCATAGCGCCTACTGTCACACCACGGGCATCAGCCACGACAGCGGACAGAGCAGCTTTGGCAGCCTCGTTGACTTCAGCGACGATGGCCTTCTTGTCTTCGAGATTAATTGCCACGGGTTTAACTCCTGCTTGTTACCGTTTCATCTGGCCGAGGCCGGATGTCGTTTTGGTGTCTGATTCGGTAAGGAACCGGGAGCACCATCTGCGTAGGCTTGTTGGTTTAAGACTTGCGTCGCCTACGGTCTTGGATAGCCCCCGCCAGGCAGGGACCCCAATCTTTCAATTGGCGCAATCGCTTGCGCCAATTTGTGTCTTATACGTCCAGCGAGCCTTGGTCGATGACCAGACCTGGGCCCATAGTGGTGCTCAGGGTAACGCGCTTGACGTAGATGCCTTTCGAGGAAGCTGGCTTGATACGCTTCAGATCAGCGATCAGGGCTTCAACGTTTTCCTTCAGCTTGACGGCGTCGAAGCCGACCTTGCCAACGGAGGTGTGAATGATGCCGTTTTTGTCGGTGCGATAACGAACCTGACCAGCCTTGGCGTTTTTAACCGCGGTAGCTACGTCTGGCGTTACGGTGCCGACTTTAGGGTTAGGCATCAGGCCACGTGGACCCAGGATCTGACCCAACTGACCTACAACGCGCATTGCATCCGGGGAAGCAATAACGACGTCATAGTTCAGGTCGCCGCCTTTCATTTCGGCAGCCAGGTCGTCCATACCAACGCGATCAGCGCCGGCAGCCAGAGCAGCTTCAGCCGCCGGGCCCTGAGTGAAGACAGCAACACGTACAGTCTTGCCAGTACCGTGTGGCAGCACAGTAGCGCTACGAACGACCTGGTCGGATTTACGCGGGTCAACACCCAGGTTCACAGCAACGTCAACAGACTCGCTGAACTTGACAGTCGACAGCTCGGTCAGCAGAGCAGCAGCGTCTACGAAGTTGTAGGACTTGCCTGCTTCGATTTTGCCGGCGATAGCCTTTTGGCGCTTGGTCAGCTTAGCCATTACACACCCTCCACGTTAAGGCCCATGCTACGAGCAGAACCGGCGATGGTACGCACGGCTGCATCCATATCAGCTGCAGTCAGATCCGCGTTTTTGGTTTTCGCGATTTCTTCCAGCTGAGCACGAGTTACGGTGCCAACCTTAACGGTGTTCGGACGAGCGGAACCGCTAGTCAGACCAGCAGCTTTCTTCAACAAAACCGAAGCCGGGGTCGACTTGGTTTCGAAAGTAAAGCTACGGTCGCTATATACAGTGATGATCACTGGAGTCGGCAGACCTGGCTCAAGACCCTGAGTACGGGCGTTGAAGGCCTTGCAGAATTCCATGATGTTCACGCCGTGCTGACCCAGAGCTGGACCGACGGGTGGGCTAGGGTTGGCCTGAGCGGCCTTCACTTGCAGCTTGATGTAAGCGGTAATCTTCTTGGCCATGAGGCACTCCAATTACGGGTTCAAACGCCTAAAAAGGCTCCCCGGTTACTTGCGCGTTTATCCCAGTGACGACAAAACCCCACAGCCTAAGGCTGCGGGGTTGGGATGCTTTTTCAGCTAGACCTTCTCGACCTGGCTGAACTCCAACTCTACCGGAGTAGAGCGACCGAAAATGAGCACTGCCACTTGGATCCGGCTCTTTTCGTAGTTAACTTCTTCGACGGTGCCATTGAAATCAGCGAACGGACCATCTGTAACACGAACAACCTCACCCGGCTCGAACAATGTCTTCGGCTTGGGTTTGTCGCTACCGTCAGCAACACGACGCAGAATTGCTTCTGCCTCCTTGTCAGTGATCGGAGCAGGCTTATCAGCAGTACCGCCAATGAAACCCATGACACGAGGAGTGTCCTTGACCAAGTGCCAAGTACCTTCATTCATGTCCATCTGTACCAGCACGTAGCCAGGGAAGAACTTGCGCTCACTCTTGCGCTTCTGGCCATTCCGCATTTCAACCACTTCTTCAGTGGGAACCAGAATTTCGCCGAAGCCATCTTCCATGCCTGCCAGCTTTACGCGCTCCAGCAAAGAGCGCATAACATGCTTCTCGTAACCCGAGTAAGCATGCACAACGTACCAACGCTTAGCCACGGGACACCCTTAGCCAACAATCAAGGAAACAAGCCAGCCGAGCAGGGAATCGAGCCCCCACAACAGCAACGCCATAACCAGAACAACAGCCACAACAATCAATGTGGTCTGCGTGGTTTCTTGGCGAGTCGGCCAAACGACTTTACGAATTTCGGTGCGAGCTTCCTTCACCAGGACCGCGAAAGACTTGCCTTTGGCAGTCTGCAGGCCTACAAAGGCAGCTACAGCAGCGAGGGCGAGCAATGCGAGGACACGGTACAGGATCGGCGAAGCAGAATAGTACTGATTGCCAACAACGCCTACGACCACCAAGGCGACTACAGCGAGCCACTTGAACAGATCGAAACGAGAGCTTTGAGCTTCAGCCTTAGGAGTCATCTATGAAGATCCTGTGAAAAGAAAGCCAGACACACCACGTGAATCTGGCAGGTCAGGAGGGAATCGAACCCCCAACCTACGGTTTTGGAGACCGTCGCTCTGCCAATTGAGCTACTGACCTAAAACAAAATCAGGCCGACCATTATGCAGGCCTGAAAAAGACTTTACAACAACCAACCCCAACAGACTTGAAATCACCTGACAATCTCAGCCAGACATAACACGATACAAGCCGAGGCAGCTGTTAAAACAAAGGCAGATATTTTCATATCTGCCTTGTTATATGGAGCTCTTGAGCGGATTTGAACCGCTGACCTCACCCTTACCAAGGGTGTGCTCTACCAACTGAGCTACAAGAGCAAAACACCTTGCACAACCTGCAAACTTGGAGCGGGTAGCGGGAATCGAACCCGCATCATCAGCTTGGAAGGCTGAGGTTCTACCACTAAACTATACCCGCGGAGCTTGCAGCTCACGCTAAAAATGGTGGAGGGGGAAGGATTCGAACCTTCGAAGTCGTAGACGTCAGATTTACAGTCTGATCCCTTTGGCCGCTCGGGAACCCCTCCTAAGCGAGCCGGCATTCTACATCACGCCGGCCTTCTGTCAAGCATTTTCTCATTAAAAATATGAGGTTAGCTGCGTTGACCTTCGATTCGCGCTGAAGCCCTTAAAGGTCTTCACTGCGAAGCGGGCGCCATTCTATGCAAACTATTCGAGAGTTGCAATGCCTTCGCACAGCATTATTTTATGTTTTAACTCATTGAATTCATTAGCAAGGCTTTCAAAGGGCAGATCGTCAGCCAAGCGCCTACTCTCAGGGGCTACTCGCAACCAGTAACCCGAGGCTTCAGGCGCGCTCAACAATTGAAGCCTGACCCTTATGTCCAAGCTTGTCAGCCGCTGCTCGAGAGAGAGCGCCTGGTGACGATCCGAGAAACCACCAATGTACAGACAGGTGCTTTGTGCATCAGCCCCCCTTGCTCGATCACGCCGCGCCACCGTGTCGGCAGACTCACTCAGGAGCCGAATATCTTGCTGCGTTCCACGATAGAGACTCAACGGTGTGACGTCCTTGGCACGCAATGGCGCTTCTTGCTGATGCCAGACGTAGTAGAAAACATTGAGGACAAGTAAAAGCAAAAACAGCCAGCGCATAATCACCTCAAGACAAAGGACACGCCATTGCCAAACCAACAAACACAAGGTCCGGGACCAAACAAGCCTGAGGCGCAGCATCCCTCACCAGGTCGGCATCCCCACCCGTCAGGAAGACAGTGAAATCCTCGCCCCAATAGCCTCGCGCCAATTCAAGCTGGGTCAACACGAACCCTCTTAGCATAAGCGTACAACCGCGCTCGACAGCCTCTACGGTCGTCCGCCCAGGAGAGAGACGCTCAAGAGCTCTCTCAGCCGCGGCATCGTCATAACGTATCTTGCGCGTATGGGTTCGCAACTGATTGCGCATAAGTGGCAAGCCCGGGCAAATAAACCCACCCAAGTGCTCACCATCCACATCAATAAAGTCTGCGGTCGCCGCCGTACCAAAATCGAGCACTACGCATGCGCCGGACGCTAACTTATATGCCCCCAGCATCGCCAACCAACGATCCAGCCCAAGCCGCTCGAACTCTTCGTAGCCATTGCGCACACCGGCCATTTGTCGCGCGGAACCCGCACAGGAAACGGTAACGCCAAATGCCTTCACCAACGCCGCTACCAGCTTGTCGGTTTCCTCAAGCGCTCGAACACTCACTAACCGACAACGCGTGAGCAGAAGGCCAGGAAGCGCTATCAGGCTCTCAATCAACGCATTATCCGAACCCACCACGCCTTCGGCGGAGACACTTGCATCACTCGCCTCAAGCACGCGCCACTTTATGAAGCTGTTCCCACAGTCGAGCTCAAGAATCATCACGCAACCTCAGGCTTAACTCACCACCGCTGTATATTTTCTCGACGCCATCGACATTCAAGCGCAACGCGCCCTGATGATCCACGCCCAACACCACCCCATCAATCTGGGTAACACCCGCAACGAGAGACACAGGCTTGCCCTGCCACAAGTGATGCCGCTCCCACTCATCTTGCAGCCCGGCAAAACCGGCAGTCTTATGTCGATCCAGATAGCCTTGCAACTGCATCCCCAGACGCGCCACCAATTGGTTGCGATCAATAGCAGAACCGGTCTCGAGCTGAATTGAAGTCCATTGCTGATCCACATCATCGGCTTTCTGCATATTCACATTGATGCCTATCCCTAGGACAACGTGACAGATATCCGCAGGATCCCCCACCAGCTCCAGCAAGATGCCAGAAATTTTCTTGCTCCCGACCAAGACGTCGTTTGGCCATTTCAAAGCCGCGCCCTGTACACCGGTCTCACGCAACGCCTGCATAACGGCTAAGCCAACTACGAGACTCAACCCCTCCAACTGTCGCAGACCACCTTCAATGCGCAGCACGAGGCTGTAGTAGACATTTTGCGCAAACGGACTGACCCATTTTCGACCACGCCTTCCCCTACCAGCCGTCTGCTGCTCCGCCAGTACGACAAAGGGGGCTGCGCACCCTGAGTCAACAAGACGCAAAGCTTCGGCGTTAGTGGAGTCGATGGAATCGAAAATATGAACTGGCCAGGTTAAAGAGGCCGTATTCAGGGAAATTTGCTCTGCACTCAAGAACACCAACGGCGCAGCCAATTGATACCCACGACCTCGGACCTTATGAATGGGCAGCCCTAACTCTGCCTCAAGATGCTGAAGCTGCTTCCACACAGCGCTGCGACTGACGCCCAGGGCGGCGCCAAGCGCTTCTCCAGAATGGAATCGACCGTCTTTCAGTAGTTTCAACAACATCAGCATGCAAATATCGCCTCACAATGAGGCACGCATAATAGCCATGCGTAAGGTCATTGCATAGAAACGCCGGGCGTTTGCACCCAGGACATGAGCGGTGGTTTTTTAGTTTTTTCGACCGCCCAAAACAAAACCCCTGTTTGCGTTAGCAAACAGGGGTTTCGGAATTTAATCTTGACGATGACCTACTCTCACATGGGGAAACCCCACACTACCATCGGCGATGCATCGTTTCACTGCTGAGTTCGGGATGGGATCAGGTGGTTCCAATGCTCTATGGTCGTCAAGAAATTCGGGTACTGAGTCGTGACCAGCTGGCCTCGCTTCAGCAAATTGGGTATGTGACAGCTTTCGGTGTTTTGTGAGCGTCGAACTTTCGGTTCATCTTCGTCTTCACACACCGCAATCTGATGCTCTTTCGAGAAACAAATTGCTTGGGTGTTATATGGTCAAGCCTCACGGGCAATTAGTATTGGTTAGCTCAACGCCTCACAGCGCTTACACACCCAACCTATCAACGTCGTAGTCTTCGACGGCCCTTCAGGGAACTCAAGGTTCCAGTGAGATCTCATCTTGAGGCTAGTTTCCCGCTTAGATGCTTTCAGCGGTTATCTATTCCGAACATAGCTACCCGGCAATGCCACTGGCGTGACAACCGGAACACCAGAGGTTCGTCCACTCCGGTCCTCTCGTACTAGGAGCAGCCCCTCTCAAATCTCAAACGTCCACGGCAGATAGGGACCGAACTGTCTCACGACGTTCTAAACCCAGCTCGCGTACCACTTTAAATGGCGAACAGCCATACCCTTGGGACCGGCTTCAGCCCCAGGATGTGATGAGCCGACATCGAGGTGCCAAACACCGCCGTCGATATGAACTCTTGGGCGGTATCAGCCTGTTATCCCCGGAGTACCTTTTATCCGTTGAGCGATGGCCCTTCCATACAGAACCACCGGATCACTAAGACCTACTTTCGTACCTGCTCGACGTGTCTGTCTCGCAGTCAAGCGCGCTTTTGCCTTTATACTCTACGACCGATTTCCGACCGGTCTGAGCGCACCTTCGTACTCCTCCGTTACTCTTTAGGAGGAGACCGCCCCAGTCAAACTACCCACCATACACTGTCCTCGATCCGGATAACGGACCTGAGTTAGAACCTCAAAGTTGCCAGGGTGGTATTTCAAGGTTGGCTCCACGCAGACTGGCGTCCACGCTTCAAAGCCTCCCACCTATCCTACACAAGCAAATTCAAAGTCCAGTGCAAAGCTATAGTAAAGGTTCACGGGGTCTTTCCGTCTAGCCGCGGATACACTGCATCTTCACAGCGATTTCAATTTCACTGAGTCTCGGGTGGAGACAGCGCCGCCATCGTTACGCCATTCGTGCAGGTCGGAACTTACCCGACAAGGAATTTCGCTACCTTAGGACCGTTATAGTTACGGCCGCCGTTTACCGGGGCTTCGATCAAGAGCTTCGCGTTAGCTAACCCCATCAATTAACCTTCCGGCACCGGGCAGGCGTCACACCCTATACGTCCACTTTCGTGTTTGCAGAGTGCTGTGTTTTTAATAAACAGTCGCAGCGGCCTGGTATCTTCGACCGGCATGAGCTTACGGAGCAAGTCCTTCACCCTCACCGGCGCACCTTCTCCCGAAGTTACGGTGCCATTTTGCCTAGTTCCTTCACCCGAGTTCTCTCAAGCGCCTTGGTATTCTCTACCCAACCACCTGTGTCGGTTTGGGGTACGGTTCCTGGTTACCTGAAGCTTAGAAGCTTTTCTTGGAAGCATGGCATCAACCACTTCGTTAACTAAAAGTTAACTCGTCATCAGCTCTCGGCCTTAAGATCCCGGATTTACCTAAGATCTCAGCCTACCACCTTAAACTTGGACAACCAACGCCAAGCTGGCCTAGCCTTCTCCGTCCCTCCATCGCAATAACCAGAAGTACAGGAATATTAACCTGTTTTCCATCGACTACGCTTTTCAGCCTCGCCTTAGGGACCGACTAACCCTGCGTCGATTAACGTTGCGCAGGAAACCTTGGTCTTTCGGCGTGGGTGTTTTTCACACCCATTGTCGTTACTCATGTCAGCATTCGCACTTCTGATACCTCCAGCAAGCTTCTCAACTCACCTTCACAGGCTTACAGAACGCTCCTCTACCGCATCACTTACGTGATACCCGTAGCTTCGGTGTATGGTTTGAGCCCCGTTACATCTTCCGCGCAGGCCGACTCGACTAGTGAGCTATTACGCTTTCTTTAAAGGGTGGCTGCTTCTAAGCCAACCTCCTAGCTGTCTAAGCCTTCCCACATCGTTTCCCACTTAACCATAACTTTGGGACCTTAGCTGACGGTCTGGGTTGTTTCCCTTTTCACGACGGACGTTAGCACCCGCCGTGTGTCTCCCATGCTCGGCACTTGTAGGTATTCGGAGTTTGCATCGGTTTGGTAAGTCGGGATGACCCCCTAGCCGAAACAGTGCTCTACCCCCTACAGTGATACATGAGGCGCTACCTAAATAGCTTTCGAGGAGAACCAGCTATCTCCGAGCTTGATTAGCCTTTCACTCCGATCCACAGGTCATCCGCTAACTTTTCAACGGTAGTCGGTTCGGTCCTCCAGTTAGTGTTACCCAACCTTCAACCTGCCCATGGATAGATCGCCCGGTTTCGGGTCTATTCCCAGCGACTAGACGCCCTATTAAGACTCGCTTTCGCTACGCCTCCCCTATTCGGTTAAGCTCGCCACTGAAAATAAGTCGCTGACCCATTATACAAAAGGTACGCAGTCACCCAACAAAGTGGGCTCCCACTGCTTGTACGCATACGGTTTCAGGATCTATTTCACTCCCCTCTCCGGGGTTCTTTTCGCCTTTCCCTCACGGTACTAGTTCACTATCGGTCAGTCAGTAGTATTTAGCCTTGGAGGATGGTCCCCCCATATTCAGACAAAGTTTCTCGTGCTCCGTCCTACTCGATTTCATGACTAAGAGATTTTCGCGTACAGGGCTATCACCCACTATGGCCGCACTTTCCAGAGCGTTCCGCTAATCTCAAAGCCACTTAAGGGCTAGTCCCCGTTCGCTCGCCACTACTAAGGGAATCTCGGTTGATTTCTTTTCCTCAGGGTACTTAGATGTTTCAGTTCCCCTGGTTCGCCTCTTGCACCTATGTATTCAGTACAAGATAACCATCTTATGATGGCTGGGTTCCCCCATTCAGACATCTCCGGATCAAAGTCTGTTTGCCGACTCCCCGAAGCTTTTCGCAGGCTACCACGTCTTTCATCGCCTCTGACTGCCAAGGCATCCACCGTATGCGCTTCTTCACTTGACCATATAACCCCAAGCAATCTGGTTATACTGTGAAGACAACATTCGCCGAAAATTCGAATTTCTCAGTTAAGAGAACTCACAAATTTTACCTTAGCCTGATCCGTTACCAGTGAAAGTAACGTTCAGTCTATCTTTCTATCACATACCCAAATTTTTAAAGAACGAACTAGTCAAAGACTAGAAATCAACATTCACCATCACAACGATGGAATGCTCATTTCTAAGCTTTATACAAACAGAAGCAGTAGTGGTGGAGCCAAACGGGATCGAACCGTTGACCTCCTGCGTGCAAGGCAGGCGCTCTCCCAGCTGAGCTATGGCCCCGTATTTCTACAGGCGTTTCCCACACAAAATTGGTGGGTCTGGGCAGATTCGAACTGCCGACCTCACCCTTATCAGGGGTGCGCTCTAACCAACTGAGCTACAGACCCAATTTCGAGCTGCTAAGGCCGACCTCACCCTGCTCTTTACCACAGAGCATGGGGTGCGCTCTAACCAACTAAGCTACAACCCTTTAGGCTGCTTCTTTCGTCTTCTTCAATGAATCAAGCAATTCGTGTGGGAACTTATGGAGCAGCTGATGTCGTCGATTAAGGAGGTGATCCAGCCGCAGGTTCCCCTACGGCTACCTTGTTACGACTTCACCCCAGTCATGAATCACACCGTGGTAACCGTCCTCCCGAAGGTTAGACTAGCTACTTCTGGTGCAACCCACTCCCATGGTGTGACGGGCGGTGTGTACAAGGCCCGGGAACGTATTCACCGCGACATTCTGATTCGCGATTACTAGCGATTCCGACTTCACGCAGTCGAGTTGCAGACTGCGATCCGGACTACGATCGGTTTTGTGGGATTAGCTCCACCTCGCGGCTTGGCAACCCTCTGTACCGACCATTGTAGCACGTGTGTAGCCCAGGCCGTAAGGGCCATGATGACTTGACGTCATCCCCACCTTCCTCCGGTTTGTCACCGGCAGTCTCCTTAGAGTGCCCACCATTACGTGCTGGTAACTAAGGACAAGGGTTGCGCTCGTTACGGGACTTAACCCAACATCTCACGACACGAGCTGACGACAGCCATGCAGCACCTGTCTCAATGTTCCCGAAGGCACCAATCCATCTCTGGAAAGTTCATTGGATGTCAAGGCCTGGTAAGGTTCTTCGCGTTGCTTCGAATTAAACCACATGCTCCACCGCTTGTGCGGGCCCCCGTCAATTCATTTGAGTTTTAACCTTGCGGCCGTACTCCCCAGGCGGTCAACTTAATGCGTTAGCTGCGCCACTAAAAGCTCAAGGCTTCCAACGGCTAGTTGACATCGTTTACGGCGTGGACTACCAGGGTATCTAATCCTGTTTGCTCCCCACGCTTTCGCACCTCAGTGTCAGTATTAGTCCAGGTGGTCGCCTTCGCCACTGGTGTTCCTTCCTATATCTACGCATTTCACCGCTACACAGGAAATTCCACCACCCTCTACCATACTCTAGTCAGTCAGTTTTGAATGCAGTTCCCAGGTTGAGCCCGGGGATTTCACATCCAACTTAACAAACCACCTACGCGCGCTTTACGCCCAGTAATTCCGATTAACGCTTGCACCCTCTGTATTACCGCGGCTGCTGGCACAGAGTTAGCCGGTGCTTATTCTGTCGGTAACGTCAAAATTGCAGAGTATTAATCTACAACCCTTCCTCCCAACTTAAAGTGCTTTACAATCCGAAGACCTTCTTCACACACGCGGCATGGCTGGATCAGGCTTTCGCCCATTGTCCAATATTCCCCACTGCTGCCTCCCGTAGGAGTCTGGACCGTGTCTCAGTTCCAGTGTGACTGATCATCCTCTCAGACCAGTTACGGATCGTCGCCTTGGTGAGCCATTACCCCACCAACTAGCTAATCCGACCTAGGCTCATCTGATAGCGCAAGGCCCGAAGGTCCCCTGCTTTCTCCCGTAGGACGTATGCGGTATTAGCGTCCGTTTCCGAACGTTATCCCCCACTACCAGGCAGATTCCTAGGCATTACTCACCCGTCCGCCGCTCTCAAGAGAAGCAAGCTTCTCTCTACCGCTCGACTTGCATGTGTTAGGCCTGCCGCCAGCGTTCAATCTGAGCCATGATCAAACTCTTCAGTTCAAACATCTTTGGGTTTTTAAGAAACCCTAAACTTGGCTCAGCAATCGTTGGTTACATCTTTGATTTCTCGCGGAGTAACTTGTGATGCTGATAATCTTGTTGACTATCAGTCTGACTCCACAAGCACCCACACGAATTGCTTGATTCAGTTGTTAAAGAGCGGTTGGTTAAGATCTTTCGTCTCAACCGAGGCGCGCATTCTACAGCAGCCTCATTTGCTGTCAAGTGATTATTTTCAGAAGCTTTCGAAGATTTCTTCAACAACTTCAACCACTTGCGCTTAAGATCTCTCCGAAGCGGGAGGCGAATTCTACAGCGTTACACGCTGCTGTCAACACCTCTTTTTCAACTTCCTTTTGGCTTCGATGAACTGAAGCAACCTACTGCCGAAAACTACGTAACTCATTGTTTAACAAGGAGTTTTCCGTTTCGACTGCGCCGGAAGTGGGGCGAATTATAGACAGATATAATTCGCCGTCAACATCTATTTTCAGACTTATTCGGATTTGAGCGTAATTCGCGCGAACGCCTTCTTGCCCGCCTGACAAACGTGCGTGGCGCCCAGCTCATATATAAATGTGCGATCAACCACTTCACCATCTATACGTACACCACCCGACCCCAAGAGATCACGAGCGACCGCCGAGTTCTTCACCAAGCCCGCCTTATTAAGGACAGCCGCGATCGGCATAGCCTCGGCAGCGGTCAGTTCAATCTCAGGCAGATCATCCGGCAGCTCACCATCCTTCATACGGTTACCAGCGGCACGATGCGCACTGGCAGCCGCCTCTTCGCCATGGAAGCGCGCGACAATCTCCTCCGCCAGCTTGATCTTCACATCACGCGGATTGGCGCCTGCCTCTACGTCCGCACGCAACGCATTGATTTCGTCCATCGAGCGGAAGCTCAACAGCTCGAAGTAACGCCACATCAACGCATCAGGAATGGAAACCAGCTTGCCGTACATTACGCCCGGCGCCTCCTGGATACCAACATAGTTACCCAGGGACTTGGACATCTTCTTGACACCATCCAACCCTTCCAGCAACGGCATAGTCAGAATGCACTGAGCCTCCTGACCGTATGCGCGCTGCAACTCACGCCCCATCAGCAGGTTGAACTTCTGATCGGTACCGCCCAACTCCACATCCGCACGCAGCGCCACCGAGTCATACCCCTGGACCAATGGGTAGAGGAACTCATGAATCGCGATCGGCTGATTGGTGGAGTAGCGCTTGTCGAAGTCATCGCGCTCGAGCATACGTGCCACGGTGTACTGGGAGGTCAGGCGAATAAAGTCTGCCGGCCCCATCTTGTCCATCCAGGTGGAGTTGAATGCCACCTCGGTCTTGGCCGGATCAAGGATCTTGAACACTTGGGTCTTGTAGGTCTCGGCATTATCGAGAACCTGCTCACGAGTCAGCGGCGGGCGCGTAGCACTCTTGCCGCTGGGATCACCGATCATTCCCGTGAAGTCACCGATAAGAAAGATGACTTGATGGCCCAACTCCTGGAACTGACGCAGCTTATTAATAAGCACGGTATGACCCAGGTGCAGATCCGGCGCAGTCGGATCAAAGCCAGCCTTGATACGCAGGGGCTGGCCACGCTTAAGCTTTTCGATCAGCTCAGCTTCAACCAACAGTTCTTCCGCACCACGTTTTATCAGCGCTAGCTGCTCTTCAACCGACTTCATAACAGACCCGCAAGGCTCAGATTCAAAAGGGAACCAACCATACAAGATCAGGGACTAATTACAAGTTTTGCCCTGCGCACGGACACCATTCAGCGAGCCCAGCATTCGCGAGCTTGCGCCACAGATGATTTGGTTATATTTTATACAGTTATTTCATCTTCATCATGTCATTCATCTTTTCCATTTCATCTTCAAAGTCAAATTACCTATGACCACTGAACCGTCTAAAGCGCCGCCGCTTTACCCGAAGACCCACCTGCTCGCCGCAAGTGGTATCGCCGCCCTTCTCAGCCTGGCACTGCTGGTATTCCCTTCCAGTGACGTAGAAGCCAAACGAACATCCCTGAGCCTTGATCTGGAAAGCCCAGTTGAACAACTGACACAAGATCAAGACGCTTCCGACGCCCAACAAGCCACAAACACTGCAACTGAATCACCTTTCGCACAGATCGAAAGCGCTCCCGAAGACACCCAGCAAGCCGCCCAGGAAGCACCTGCGGCAGCTGCCGCAAAGAATCCCCAGCATCGCGAAGTCATCGTGGGCAAAGGCGACACGCTATCCACCCTGTTCGAAAAGGTTGGGCTGCCTGCCACCGCTGTCAATGAAGTGCTGGCCAGTGATAAGCAAGCCAAGCAATTCACCCAGCTCAAACGCGGCCAGAAGCTTGAATTTGAACTGACGCCAGACGGCCAGTTGAGCAACCTGCACACTAGCCTCAGCGACCTGGAAAGCATCAGCCTGAGCAAAGGTGCTAAAGGCTTCGCCTTCAACCGCATCACCACCAAGCCGGTTATGCGCTCCGCCTACGTACACGGGGTGATCAACAGCTCCTTGTCACAATCGGCTGCCCGCGCCGGCCTGTCCCACAGCATGACCATGGACATGGCCAGCGTATTTGGCTATGACATCGACTTCGCTCAGGACATCCGCCAGGGCGACGAATTCGATGTGATCTACGAACAGAAAGTGGCCAACGGCAAAGTGGTGGGCACTGGCAACATTCTTTCTGCGCGCTTCACCAACCGCGGCAAAACCTACACAGCCGTTCGCTACACAAACAAACAAGGCAATAGCAGCTATTACACGGCCGACGGCAATAGCATGCGCAAGGCCTTCATCCGTACGCCCGTGGACTTCGCCCGTATTAGCTCGCGTTTCTCCATGGGCCGCAAGCATCCAATTCTGAACAAAATTCGCGCACACAAGGGTGTGGACTATGCCGCTCCGCGTGGCACGCCCATCAAGGCGGCGGGCGACGGCAAGGTACTGCTGGCGGGGCGCCGGGGTGGTTACGGCAATACGGTGATCATCCAGCACGGCAACACTTACCGTACGCTATACGGCCACATGCAAGGGTTCGCCAAGGGCGTCAAAACCGGCGGCAACGTGAAGCAAGGTCAAGTGATCGGCTACATCGGCACCACCGGCCTGTCCACCGGACCGCACTTGCATTATGAGTTCCAGGTCAACGGCGTACACGTCGACCCCCTGGGTCAAAAACTGCCAATGGCCGATCCGATCGCCAAGGCCGAACGCGCACGCTTCATGCAACAGAGCCAGCCGTTGATGGCACGGATGGATCAAGAGCGCTCTACCTTGCTGGCTTCGGCGAAGCGTTAAGGTATGCCGCTCTATATCGGTGTGATGTCCGGAACCAGCCTTGATGGACTGGATATCGCCCTTATCGAACAAGGTGCGGCGATCAAGCTGATCGCCACGCACTACATCCCGATGCCAGACACCTTGCGGGCTGAACTGCTGAGCCTGTGCGCCAGCGGCCCGGATGAAATCGCCCGCTCGGCAATCGCCCAGCAACAGTGGGTAACACTCGCCGCACAAGGCATCCGGGCCTTGCTGGAGCAAAACCGCTTCAAGCCTCAGGACATCCGCGCAATTGGCAGCCATGGGCAAACGATCCGCCATGAACCCGCTCGAAGCTTTACCGTGCAGATCGGCAACCCTGCCCTGCTCACCGAGCTGACAGGGATCAGCGTAGTCAGCGACTTCCGCAGCCGTGATGTTGCCGCCGGAGGCCAGGGAGCCCCTCTGGTTCCAGCGTTTCATGAAGCTCTGTTTGGCGAGCACACTGGCAATCGCGCAGTGCTGAATATCGGCGGGTTCAGCAACCTCAGCCTCATCGAGGCGAATAAGCCTGTAGCGGGTTTCGACTGCGGTCCCGGGAATGTTCTTCTGGATGCGTGGATTCACCACCAGCGCGGTGAACACTTCGACCGCGACGGGCAATGGGCCGCCAGCGGCAAGGTTCAGCCTCAACTACTCAACGCATTGCTCAGCGACCCGTTCTTCTTGACCAAAGGCCCCAAAAGCACAGGTCGCGAAGTGTTCAATCTGGCCTGGCTGCAACAGCACCTGAGCCCGTTGCCCGTCTTTGAGCCCGAAGACGTGCAGGCCACTCTGCTGGAGCTGACGGCCCTCACCATCGTCGAATCTCTGCAAAGCGCACAGACGAGCACTGAGACGTTACTCATCTGCGGCGGCGGCGCGCACAACACGATGCTGATGAATCGGCTGACCGCGCTATTGCCTTCTACTCACGTCAGTAGCACAGCCACTTACGGGGTAGACCCGGACTGGGTCGAAGCCATGGCCTTCGCCTGGCTGGCGCACTGCTGCCTGGAAGGCATCGCCGCCAACCGCCCTAGCGTAACCGGCGCCCGTGGGTTACGGGTGCTCGGCGCCATCTACCCGGCCTAAACTAGCTTCAGACAGCAAAACGCCGCTTGACCCATAAAAGCCAAGCGGCGTTTCTGTATCCGCTAGCGATCAGATCGAGAACGAAGATCCGCAGCCACAGGTAGTGGTGGCATTAGGGTTCTTGATCACGAAACGCGAACCTTCCAGACCTTCCTGATAATCCACCTCGGCACCAGCCAGGTATTGGAAGCTCATCGGATCCACGACCAGGCTGACGCCCTCGCGCTCGACGATGGTGTCGTCATCGGCCACATCTTCATCGAAGGTAAAACCGTACTGAAACCCTGAACAACCGCCGCCCGTAACAAATACGCGCAGCTTCAAGCGATCATTACCCTCTTCATCGACCAGGCTCTTCACCTTGTGCGCAGCACCGTGGGTGAATTGCAAAGCCGTGGGGGTGAAGGATTCAACGCTCATGCTGATAATCTCCCGGCGTAGCGCCGCCATATGCGTAATGACCGGCATTATCCGCTTCTCCTAGAAAAGCGGTCAACTATTGTTACGGTATATCAATCCGTGCAGCCGCCATAAAAACACGAAAGGCCCGATCACCGGGCCTTTTGCGTAACCACCAAACTGCGTTAAGGCAACATCCCCGCATGGGCCAGGCCCAACTTCTCATCCAGACCGAACAGGATGTTCATGTTCTGCACCGCCTGGCCCGACGCGCCTTTGACCAGGTTGTCGATCACCGACAGCACCACAACCAGGTCGCCATCCTGCGGACGATGCACGGCGATACGGCATACATTGGCACCACGCACACTACGAGTCTCCGGGTGGCTGCCCGCCGGCATCACGTCGACGAACGGCTCATTGGCATAACGCTTTTCAAACAGCGCCTGCAAGTCGACCGAGCGATCAGTGACGGTTGCATAAAGCGTGGAGTGAATCCCGCGGATCATTGGCGTCAGGTGCGGCACAAAGGTCAGCCCCACATCCTTGCCCGCGGCGCGACGCAACCCCTGGCGGATTTCCGGCAAGTGGCGATGGCCTTTTACCGCATAGGCTTTCATGCTTTCCGACGTTTCGGAGTACAAAGACCCCACAGCAGCACCACGACCAGCGCCGCTGACGCCCGATTTGCAGTCGGCAATCAGGCGCGACGCATCCGCCAGGCCAGCTTCCAGCAATGGCAGGAACCCCAACTGTGTCGCCGTCGGATAGCAACCTGGTACCGCAATCAGGCGTGCTTGCTTGATCTGCTCACGATTGACTTCCGGCAAGCCGTACACCGCCTCCTCCAACAACTGCGGCGCGCCATGAGGCTGACCGTACCACTTGGCCCACTCATCGGCGTCCTGCAGGCGGAAGTCGGCCGACAAGTCGATAACCTTGGTGCCGGCCGCCAGCAACTCACCGGCCAGCGCATGGGCGACACCGTGAGGCGTGGCGAAGAACACCACGTCGCACGCGCCCAGGGTCTTGATGTCCGGCACGCTGAACGCCAGGCCGTCATAGTGGCCTCGCAGGTTCGGGTACATATCGGCCACGGCCAGCCCAGCTTCGGATCGGGAAGTGATGACCACCACCTCAGCTTGCGGATGCTGAGCCAACAGACGCAGCAATTCGACACCGGTGTAACCCGTGCCGCCGACGATACCGACCTTGACCATAAACCTGCCCTCAACGAACCCACTGGAAAGCCGTCGATAATAGGGGCCGTATCGTCCTGCGACAACCGTCAACGTGACGTACGGGCGCATGAGCCACTACTATCTTCGCTACCGTGAACCTAGGAATAACCAAAATGCTCTATCTATGGGTCAAAGCCTTCCACATCGTCAGCATCGTCTGCTGGTTTGCCGGGCTGTTCTACCTGCCGCGCCTGTTCGTCTACCACGCCCAAAGCGAAGACAGCGTCAGCAAGGAGCGCTTCAGCGTTATGGAGCGCAAACTGTACCGCGGCATCATGGGACCGGCGATGATTGCCACACTGGTCTTCGGTATCTGGATGCTGGCGCTCAACCCCGGCATTTTCCAGTCAGGCGCGTGGATGCACGCCAAACTGACCCTGGTCGTTCTGCTCATCGGCTACCACCATATGTGTGGAGCGCAGGTAAAACGCTTCGCCCGTGGCGAAAACACCCGCAGCCATGTCTTTTATCGCTGGTTCAATGAAGTACCGGTTCTGATATTGCTGGCTATCGTAATTTTGGTCGTGGTCAAACCGTTCTAGTTTCAATTACTCGGGGGAACTTCCAATGTCGCTGCCCGCTTTACTGGAACAACATCTGCGCCTACCCGTCGTGGTGGCGCCGATGTTTCTGATTTCCAATCCGCAACTGGTCCTGGCCTGCTGTCGTAATGGCGTGGTTGGCAGCTTCCCGGCGCTCAACCAGCGTGAAAGCAGTGGTTTCAGGGCCTGGCTGGAAGAAATCGAAGCGGGCTTGGCCCAGTTGGACAACCCTGCTCCCTATGCTGTGAACCTGATCGTGCACAACAGCAACCCACGGTTGGAAGCAGACCTGGCAATCTGCGTAGAGCACAAGGTACCCATCGTCATCACCAGCCTCGGCGCGGTAAAGGAACTGGTCGATGCCGTCCACAGCTACGGCGGCCTGGTGTTTCATGACGTCACCACCCGGCGACATGCCGAGAAAGCCGCTGAGGCGGGCGTCGATGGCCTGATTGCTGTAGCCGCGGGTGCCGGTGGCCACGCTGGCACCTGGAGCCCCTTCGCTCTGATTGCCGAGATTCGCCAGTTCTTTGATAAAACCCTGCTGCTGGCCGGTTGCCTCAACCACGGCCACGAAATTCTCGCCGCCCAGTTGCTGGGCGCCGACTTGGCGTATTTCGGCACGCGCTTTATCGGTACTACCGAAAGCCACGCGCCAGATGCCTATAAAGAGATGCTGCTCACGTCGCGCGCCGCCGACATCGTGCACACTCCGGCAGTCTCCGGCGTACCTGCGAGCTTTATGCGCCAGAGCCTGGAAAATGCCGGTTTCGACCTCGCCGCGCTGCAAGGCAAAGGTGAAGTCAATTTCGGTTCCAAGCTCAAACCATTGAGCGATGAGGCCAAAGCGTGGAAAACTGTATGGTCAGCGGGCCAGGGCGTCGGTGAAATCGATGATTTACCCAGCGTCGATGAACTCGTCGCCCGCCTGGATGCCGAATACCGCAAAGCACGCGAGCATGCCGCGCAACTGCGCTGGCCACGCTGACCCACTGCACGGCCCGCCGATTGGACGGGCCTGCACACCCTCCCTGATTAAGTGACAAGGATGCCCGCATGAGCGACAGCCGTTTCAAGATTGTGTTTGACGGAGCCTTGCTTCCGGGTGTCGAAAGCACCACCGCCAAGCTGAACCTCGCCGAGCTGTTCAAGAGCGATGTCGAGGCGATCGAAAAACTCTTTACCGGCCGCCCGGTCGCGCTCAAACGCGATCTTTCCCGCCCCGATGCCGAAACCTACCTGACGGCATTGAAAAACGCCGGGGTCGACGCACGCATCGAAGCCGAACAGCCCGTGGCGTTCAGCCTCGCTGAAACCCACGAGACGAGCTCCCCTGGCTCCGACTTTTCCCGCTCCGAAGCTTCGCCTTATGCCCCGCCACGCGCAGCGGTTGGCGATGACTTGCCGGAGTTCGCCACACTCAAGGTCTTCACCATCCACGGGCGCATCGGGCGCCTGCGTTATCTGGCCTGGACACTGGCGCTGACCGTCGCGTTGCTGGTAGCCGCAGGCATCATCAGTACCGTCGGCTTCGCAGTGGCGACAGCCTCGCCAACCATAGCCATCATCCTCGGCTCGCTACTGGGTTTCGCACTGTTTGTTGCTCTGGTAGTCGTGAGCGTGCAAATCGGTGTGCAACGCTTGCACGATATGGGCTGGTCTGGCTGGCTGTACTTGCTGAACCTGGTTCCAGTGGTCAATAGCGTGTTCCCTATCCTGTTGCTGGTATTGCCGGGGAACGCGGGTGCCAACCAATACGGCGCACCGCCACCACCGAACTCTACTGCGGTGAAAATCCTGGCCTCGCTGTGGCTGGCGTTTATTCCATTGATGCTCATCATCGGCCTGACCCTGGGCATGAACGGCTACCTGGATCAACTTGAAGCCAACATGGACAGCAGCTACGAAAGCAGCTCAATCACCTCCGATGAAGGCGCCGATCAAAGCGTCATCACTGATGAAGCCGCAGAGCAAAGTGCTGACGACGCAGCCGAACCTGTAGACTCTACGCAACAGTGAAGAAACGCCCGCCTGCCTGTGACGCCACTGTCACAGGCAGGCGACGTTGCGATGGAGAAAGGCATGACCCGTTACGCTCTGATCACCGGCGCCTCCAGCGGCATCGGCCTGGCTTTGGCCGAAGCGCTGGCTCGACGCGGCCGCAGCCTGATTCTCGTGGCCCGTCAACGTGATCAGTTGGAAAGCATTGCCACCGAACTGACCCAACGCTTCGGCGTCGAGGTGTTGTTTCGTGCCTGCGACTTGGGCGAGCCGCTGCGTTTGTCCGGTTTTTTGCTGGAACTCGAAGAAGGCGAGCGGCAGATCGACCTGCTGGTCAACTGCGCAGGCATCGGTACCAGCGGGCCATTTTTGGCCCAGGACTGGATGACCGAGCAAGACCTGATCGAAGTCAACATCCTGGCGCTAACCCGTATGTGCCATGCCCTCGGCAACTCCATGGCGCTGCAAGGCGGCGGGCAGATACTCAATGTCGCTTCGATCGCTGCCTTTCAGCCAGGCCCGTGGATGAGCAGCTACTACGCCAGCAAAGCTTATGTATTGCACTTCTCCGAGGGCTTGCGCGAAGAACTGAAGACCTGCGGCATCAAGGTTTCAGTACTGTGCCCCGGCCCTACGCGCACCGCGTTCTTCGGCACTGCGCAGATGGACACCGCAAAACTCGACCGCAGCCAGCAGCTAATGAGCCCGGAGGAAGTCGCGCTCTACACCGTACGCGCGCTGGAAAAGAACAAAGCCATCATCATTCCCGGGCGCCGCAACCGCTGGCTGGCATTCAGCCCACGTTTCAGTCCACGCTGGCTGACCCGCAAGATTGCCGGCGCCATCAACAAAGCCTATTGCCCACGCTAACCGCCTGATTACACTTACCTACACTTTCACCCTGGAGAAACAGCTGTGGATACTCTGTTCACCAAGATCATCAACCGAGAAATACCCGCCAAGATTATCTATGAAGATGATCAAGTCCTCGCCTTCCACGATATCGCCCCACAGGCGCCGGTGCATTTTCTGGTTATTCCGAAAAAGCCGATTCGTACCCTCAATGACTTGACCGAGGAAGACAAAGCCCTGGCCGGCCATATTTTGTTCACCGCCCAGCGCCTGGCCGTGGAACAGGGCTGCGAAAAAGGCTTTCGTGTGGTGATGAACTGCAATGAAGACGGTGGGCAGACTGTCTACCACATCCATATGCACGTGCTGGGTCAACGTCAGATGAACTGGCCGCCGGGTTGAGTGCCCAGGGTCAAATTGACTCAGCGCAAACGCTTCGTCCTCTCTTGCGGTAAACTGGCCGCCGAGATTCTTCCCGGAGGTCAGCATGACTACCCAACGTCACTACTCGCCGATTGACCGTCTGCTGCTGCAAGCCGATATGGCCATGCGCACGCTGTTGCCATTCAGTGGCCAACCGTACCGCCCGTCACCGGCCATCGTACAGCCCGATGCCCAGATGAGCGAAACGGACACCCGCCATGTCGCCGGCCTGATGCGCATCAACCACACCGGCGAAGTGTGTGCCCAGGCGCTGTATCAAGGCCAGGCGTTGACTGCCAAATTGCCGCAGGTACGTGCAGCGATGGAGCATGCGGCCGAGGAAGAGATCGACCACCTGGCCTGGTGCGAACAACGTATCCGCCAATTGGGCAGCCACCCCAGCGTGCTGAACCCGCTGTTTTACGGTTTGTCATTTGGTATCGGTGCCGCCGCCGGTTTGATCAGCGATAAAGTCAGCCTTGGATTTGTCGCTGCGACGGAACATCAGGTGTGCAAACATCTGGACGAACATCTTGAGCAACTGCCGGCCGAAGATGAAAAGTCCCGCGCCATCCTTGAGCAGATGCGCATCGATGAAGAACACCATGCAGATAGCGCGCTGGACGCAGGCGGTTTCCGCTTTCCGGCACCGGTGCGCTTCGGCATGAGCGTTTTAGCCAAGGTCATGACCAAAAGCACCTACAGGATCTAAACCCAAAAGAAAGGGCGCTCGAAGCGCCCTTTCTTTTGCCAATTGCCGCAATCAGCCCAACTCGATGATTTCATAATCGTGAGTGATGGCCACACCCGCGGCACCCAGCATGATCGACGCCGAGCAATACTTCTCGGCCGACAACTCGATGGCACGCTTGACCTGGGCTTCCTTCAACGCCCGGCCCTTGACCACGAAATGCATATGGATCTTGGTAAATACCTTGGGGTCTTCAGTGGCGCGCTCGGCTTCCAGGAAGGCTTCGCAGCTTTCCACTGCCTGGCGGGACTTCTTCAAGATGCTGACCACATCAAAATTGCTGCAACCGCCCACACCCAGCAGCAACATTTCCATCGGGCGTACACCCAGGTTACGGCCACCGGCTTCCGGCGGGCCGTCCATGACCACCACATGGCCACTGCCCGACTCACCGAGGAACATGGCTTCGCCCGCCCATTGGATGCGTGCCTTCATCGCCCAGACTCCACTGCTAAAAAAGGGTCGCCAGCTTAGCACAGGCCCTTGAAACAGCAGCGCCCCGGATAAAATCGATAAATGACTGCGTTTGCCGGTAAATTGGCTAATCGAGGCAGAATGTGTCTGGTAAGCTGGCGCCAAATCAATGGCGCATTGCCATGATTCTCACAGCCTGCATCAATGCCGATGCCGCTGGATAAAAACAACGCCACTTACACCGTGCAGTCTTTTCGGGATACAACCATGGTTGCTCTTACTCCCACACCCAAGATCAAGAACCTCGACAAGCTGTTGATGCATTGTCAGCGTCGGCGTCATCCGGCCAAGCACAACATCATCTGCGCCGGCGAGCGCTCGGAAACCCTGTTCTTCATTATCAAGGGCTCGGTCACCATCCTGATCGAAGATGAAGACGGTCGCGAAATGATCATTGCCTACCTCAACACCGGCGATTTCTTCGGAGAGCTGGGGTTGTTTGAACAAGCAGGCAAAGAACAGGAGCGTAGCGCCTGGGTCCGAACCAAAGTCGAGTGCGAAGTGGCCGAGATCAGCTATGCGAAATTTCGCGAATTGGCCCAGCATGATCCGGATATCCTGTACGCCCTGAGCGGCCAGATCGCCCAGCGCCTGCGCGACACTACGCGCAAAGTCGGCGACCTGGCGTTCTTCGATGTGACCGGTCGCGTGGCGCGTTGCCTGTTGGAGTTGTGCAAGCAACCCGATGCCATGACCCATCCCGACGGCATGCAAATCAAGGTCACCCGCCAGGAGATCGGGCGCATTGTCGGTTGTTCGAGGGAAATGGTCGGCCGCGTGCTCAAGGACTTGGAAGAGCGCAACCTGGTACACGTCAAAGGCAAGACGATGGTGGTATTCGGCACCCGTTAAACCGGCAGGAAGCTGGCCAGCATCTGACGGTACAAGGTATCGAGCCGATTGATCGCAGCCGGTGCGGGAAAGGCTTCGTGCAGCGCGATATGGCTCTCGGCGCGAACCCGCTGCTCCAAGCCACAGGCTTGATTGAAGCGGTTGACCGCCGCAATCAACTCCTCACGATCGTTCTCCAGCAACATCGCCCCATGCACCAACCCGACCGGGCGGCCACCGCTTTGTCGCCAACGCTGGGCCGTGCCCACCATTTTGCGGCCATTGAGATTGACGTTGTAACGACCGTCGCAAAAGGCACCGTCAATTTCGCCGACGGATGCATCGCCGCCCAATTTAATCAATAGATCACAGATCGGTTGGCACAAGCGCTGATAACCCGTCTCGATGCGCCCGTGGTCGCCTTCGCTACGGGGCGGGGCATAGACCAGGGCGATATTGACCGTGGCGCCGGACTGCGGCACAGGCTCACCACCGGTTTCACGCAGCAATACCGGCCAACCCGCATCGGCCGAGACTTGGCTCGCCACCGCGAAGGCAGGCAGCCGGCTCAAACGGCGCGGCATGACGAGCGCTTGGTCGCTGGGCTGCCAGAACAGCAGCCCGAATTCCTGCTCTTGCGCGCAAACGGCTGCCAATAGGGCTTGCTCGGCGGCAAGGCCTGCTTCGACAGTCATGATCACGGGCTGGAGCATCGAACACCTACCTATCTGAATAAACACAAAACCCAATGTGGGAGCTGGCTTGCCTGCTCCCACAGTTTCGAGCGTATTTCACATCAATCCAATGTCGAACTGCTGATCGTCGTACCGCGCTCCGGAAAGAACAGGCGCTGCAGTTCCGCTCCCGGGTTCTCGGCGCGCATAAATGTCTCGCCCACCAGGAATGAGTAAACGCCGCTGATTTCCATCAGTTCCACATCGGCACGGTTGACGATGCCACTCTCGGTAATCACCAGGCGGTCGCGAGGAATACGCGGCAACAGATCCAGGGTATTTTCCAGGCTGACTTCAAAGGTATGCAGATTACGGTTATTGACCCCCACCAGCGGGGTGTCGAGGGTTTTCAATGCACGCTCCAGCTCATCGCCGTCATGCACTTCAACCAACACATCCAGGCCGACGCTTTTGGCCACGGCCGCCAACTCCGCCATCTTCACGTCATCCAGCGCCGAGACGATCAGCAATACGCAGTCGGCGCCCAGAGCACGGGCTTCGACGATCTGGTACGGGTCAACCATGAAATCCTTGCGGATCACCGGCAACTTGCAGGCAGCGCGAGCTTGTTGCAGGAATAGGTCCGAACCCTGGAAGTAGTCGATATCGGTCAACACAGACAGACAAGTCGCCCCGCCCTTCTCATAGCTGACGGCGATTTCAGCTGGTACGAAGTTTTCGCGGATCACGCCTTTGCTCGGCGAGGCTTTCTTGACCTCGGCGATCACTGCCGGTTGCTTGAGCTTGGCCTGGGCGATCAGAGCATTGGCAAAGCCACGCGGCGCATCCGCGGTTTTAGCCTGCGCCTCAAGCTCAGCCAGGCTCACACGGGCGCGGCGTTCGGCCACTTCCTCGGCCTTGCGGGCCAGAATCTTTTCCAGAACGGTTGGCACACTCATCCCTCATTCTCCATCTTGAATACGGCAGTGAATGCACCCAGCTCTTCGAGCTTCTCTCGAGCCAGACCGGTGTGCAGCGCATCGTGGGCCAACGCAACACCTTCCTTAAGACTATAGGCATGGTCGGCTGCGTAAAGTGCCGCGCCAGCATTCAGAACGATCATTTCCGCAGCTTTCTGGCCGTTTTCGGTTTTGCGACGCCCCAGGGCATCGCGAATCAGCTCCAGCGAAGCTGCCGGGCTTTCCACTGCCAGTCCGTGCAAACTCTGGCTTTTCATGCCCAAGTCTTCAGGCTCGACCCAGTATTCGGTGACCTCGTCGTTTTTCAGCTCTGCCACAAAGGTCGGCGCCGCCAGGCTGAACTCGTCCAGGCCGTCTTTGGAATGCACTACCAGCACATGCTTGCTGCCCAAGCGCTGCAAGACTTCGGCCAGCGGCCGGCACAACGCCTGGCTGAACACCCCCACCACCTGATGCTTCACACCGGCCGGATTCGTAAGCGGGCCAAGCATGTTGAACAGGGTACGCAGGCCAAGGTCCTTGCGTGGGCCGGCCGCGTGTTTCATGGCGCCGTGATGGGATTGGGCAAACATGAAGCCGATGCCAACGCTGTCGATACAGCGCGCGACTTGCACAGGCGTGAGGTTCAGGTAGATGCCGGCCGCTTCCAGCAAGTCGGCACTGCCGCTCTTGCCGGATACCGCGCGGTTACCGTGCTTGGCAACGGTACAACCAGCGGCGGCCACCACAAAGGATGAAGCTGTCGACACGTTGAAAATATTCGCACCGTCACCGCCGGTGCCGACCACATCGACGACGCCGTCGAGGGTCTTGAGCTCAACCTTGTCCGCCAGCTCGCGCATCACCGAGACCGCGCCGACGATTTCGTCGATGCTCTCGCTCTTCATGCGCATTGCCATCATAAAGGCGCCGATCTGCGCGTCGGTGCATTGACCGGTCATGATTTCGCGCATCACATCGCTCATTTCAGCGGTGCTCAGGTCCAGATGGCCGACGATACGGCTCAGGGCAGTCTTGATATCCATGAAAAGTCCTTAGCGCGTGCCGCCGCTCTGCTTGAGAAAGTTGGCGAACAGCTCGTAGCCCTGCTCGGTCAGGATTGATTCAGGGTGAAACTGCACCCCTTCGATGTTCAGTGTCTTGTGACGCAGGCCCATGATCTCGTCGACCGAACCGTCTTCCAACTGGGTCCAGGCGGTCAGTTCCAGGCATTCAGGCAAGGTGTCACGCTTGACCACCAGCGAGTGGTAACGGGTCACCGTCACCGGCATGTTCAGGCCTCGGAATACACCAAGGTCCTTATGGAACACCGGGCTGGTCTTGCCATGCATCACCTGACGCGCACGCACCACATCGCCGCCAAACGCCTGACCAATGGACTGGTGACCCAGGCACACGCCCAGGATCGGCAGTTTGCCGGCGAAATACTGGATGGCTTCCAGCGAGATACCCGCCTCGGTCGGCGTGCAAGGGCCAGGCGAAACCACAATGCGCTCAGGGTTCAGGGCGGCGATTTGCGCAACGGTGAGTTCATCATTGCGCACCACCTTGACGTCCGCACCCAGCTCGCCCAAGTACTGCACAACGTTGTAGGTAAAGGAATCGTAGTTATCAATCATCAGCAACATGTGGGTTCAAACCTCTTGAATTCACTGATTTCAAATGACCGCCTTCCAGGAGAGTAACCCGCTGCCAAACGCACGTTCCGGTTGCCGGGGTTGGCCGGCAAGGGGCGTCAGACACAGGGTGAAGAAGGCAGATCGGTACAGGTCCGGCCGGGCCGGCAGAGAAAAATGTCAGGCGCGCCAACGCCAACGGGCGTGTGCCTTGACTACTCGCATCAAGAGTTTGCTGATGATCAACACGGGGAGGGTCTCATTCATACGTTCAGGCACAGTAACGTAGCCTCGCCAGCGGTGCAATATGGAGCAGCAAATACGGGGCCCCGCGTAGGCGCATTCCGCATATACCTACAGAAAATGCCGGAAGTTTTGCTAGTGTTTTGTTTCCTGCATAAAAACAACCAAATGGAATTCTCATGCTCAAACCAGCGTTTTTCACACCCCTTGCCGGCTGCCTCTTGGCACTGGCCTGCACCCAAGCCTTTGCCGCCCCGACGCCTTATTCAACCATGGTGGTTTTTGGCGATAGCCTGGCCGATGCAGGCCAGTTCCCCGACGGTTCGAATGGCTCGACACTACGTTTTACCAACCGGACAGGTCCAAGCTTCCAGGGTGAGTACGGCCTGGTTTCATCAACCCTGTTGGGCACCAAACTGGGTGTGGCCCCCAACGACTTGAATGCCTCCACCTCACCGGTTCGGGCGGCCCAAGGCTTGCCAGACGGAAGCAACTGGGCGGTCGGTGGCTACCGCACCGATAACATCCTGGACTCTATTACCTCGGTTTCCAACGCCGCGATCCCACCCGGAAATCCTGGCGGTGGCACAGTATTGCGCAGTCGCCAGGGCTATCTACCGGCTAATGGCGGGCGAGCCGACCCGAACGCGCTCTACTTCCTCTCCGGTGGTGGCAATGACTTCCTTCAGGGCCGCGTGCTCAGCCCCGCGCAAGCAGTCGCCGCAGGTGGGAGACTGGCCGACAGTGCCCAAGTGCTGCAGCAAGCCGGTGCGCGTTACATCATGGTGTGGATGCTGCCCGACCTGGGGCTGACGCCAGCCATCAACGGCACCCCACAGCAGGCCGCAACCTCTGCCCTGAGCAATATTTTCAACCAATCGTTGGTACAGCGTCTGTCACAAATCGATGCCCAGGTTATTCCACTGAACATCCCGCTGCTATTGAACGAAGCCTTCGCCGATCCTGCGCGCTTCGGCCTCGCAACCGGGCAAAACCTGACCGGCACCTGCTTCAGCGGCAACAGCTGCACCGCCAACCCGGTCTATGGCATCGGCGGCACCAACCCGGACCCGACCAAGCTGGTCTACAACGACTCGGTCCACCCCACCGTAGCCGGGCAACAGTTGATCGCCGACTATGCCTATTCGCTGCTCGCAGCGCCCTGGGAGCTGACCTTGCTGCCGGAAATGGCCCAAGGCACGTTGCGCGCCCATCAGGACGAACTACGCAACCAATGGCAAGCAGACAACGGCCACTGGCAAGCCGTCGGCCAATGGCGCGCAATCGTGGCCGGTGGCGGCCAGCGCCTGGACTTCGATGATCAGAGCAGTTCAGCCAGTGGTGACGGCAGCGGCTATAACCTGAATATCGGTGGCAGCTACCGGCTTGATGACGATTGGCGTGTGGGCGTTGCAGCCGGCCTGTACCGGCAGACACTCGAAGCCGGGGCCAGCGACTCGGACTACAAGCTCAACAGCTACATGGGCACGGCATTCGCGCAATATCAGCACAATCAATGGTGGGCCGACGCCGCGTTAACGGGTGGCAAGCTGGACTTCGACAGCCTCAAACGCAAGTTCGCCCTGGGCGTCAACGAAGCGTCCGAGAAAGGCGACACCGACGGCTGGCTCTGGGCCTTGAGCGCTCGCTTGGGTTACGACCTTGCTGCACCGGGTAGCGATTGGCACCTGTCACCCTTCGTCAGCGCCGATTACGCACGCGTCGAAGTGAATGGCTACTCGGAGAAAAACAGTCGCTCCACCGCACTGACCTTTGATGACCAACAACGCGACTCCAGGCGCCTGGGCGTCGGCCTGCAAGGTAGCTACCGCATCACCCCGCAAACCCAGGTATTTGGCGAAGTGGCCCACGAGCATGAGTTCGAAAATGACACCCAGAAGGTGAACATTTCGCTCAACAGTGTTCAGGGGATCGACTTCAAGCTGGACGGCTACACGCCTCGCAGCAACTCTGACCGTTTGAGCCTTGGGGTCAGCCACAAACTGACTCAGGAGCTGGCGTTGCGGGCGGCATATAACGTGAGGAAGGATGACAACCTAACCCAGCAAGGGGTCAATGTGGGGGTGAGTCTGGATTTCTAAATACCACGCAAAACAAATGTGGGAGCTGGCTTGCCTGCGATGGCGGTGGATCAGTCACTGAATATCTCGAGTGATACACCGCCATCGCGGGCAAGCCCGCTCCCACACTTTTTATTCCAGCTTTAGTCTTGTGGAGTTTGCTCTGCCAGCGCCACAGCACGGAACATCGCCCGGCGCTTGTTCAAGGTTTCTTCCCACTCAAGGGCCGGCACCGAGTCCGCCACAATCCCGCCACCGGCCTGTACATGCAGTTCGCCATCCTTGATCACCGCGGTGCGGATCGCGATCGCAGTGTCCATATTGCCGTTCCAGGCGAAGTAACCGACGGCACCGCCATACACGCCACGCTTGACCGGCTCCAGTTCGTCGATGATTTCCATCGCACGGATTTTCGGTGCGCCCGACAAGGTGCCCGCCGGCAAAATCGCGCGCAGTGCATCCATCGCCGTCAGCCCGGCCTTCAGTTCGCCAGTCACGTTGGACACGATGTGCATCACGTTGGAGTAGCGCTCGATGACCATCTTCTCGGTCAACTTCACCGAACCGATTTCTGAAACACGCCCGGTGTCATTGCGCCCCAGGTCGATCAGCATCAGGTGCTCGGCGATTTCCTTGTCATCGCTGAGCAGGTCTTCTTCCAGCGCCAAGTCTGCCTCTTCGGTCGCGCCACGTGGGCGTGTGCCGGCAATCGGGCGTACGGTGATCAGGTTATCTTCGACACGCACCAGCACTTCCGGCGAGCTGCCCACCACGTGGAAGTCGCCAAAGTTGAAGAAGTACATATACGGCGTCGGGTTGAAGCACCGCAGCGCACGGTACAGGTCGATCGGCGCGGCCTTGAAGTCGATGGACATGCGTTGCGACGGCACCACTTGCATGCAGTCACCGGCGAGGATGTATTGCTTGATGGTATCGACTGCGCGCTCGTAGTCATCCTGCGTAAAGCTGGAGCGAAACACCGGGTCGGCCGCGGGTGGGCGGCTCAGGTCCAGGCCGCGACGCGGGGTGATCGGCTGGCGGAGTTTTTCCAGCAGCGCCTGCAGACTGGCCTGGCCTTGCTCGAAGGCATCCGCTTGAGCAGGGTCGGCAAGCACAATCGCATGCATCTTGCCGGCAAGGTTGTCGAACACCACGACCGCGTCGGAGACCATCAGCAAAATGTCCGGCACACCCAATGGGTCTGGGTTCGGGCATTTCCCAAGACGCTTTTCCACATAGCGCACACAGTCATAGCCGAAATACCCCACCAGGCCACCGTTGAAACGCGGCAGGCCGGCAATGGTCGGTACGTTATAGCGCGCCTTGAACGCTTCGACGAAGGCCAGCGGGTCTTCAACGTCATGGCTTTCGATCTCTACGCCATCGTGGGTGATGCTGACATGATGGTCGTGCACGCGCAGCACCGTGCGGCATGGCAGGCCGATGATCGAGTAACGGCCCCACTTCTCGCCGCCCTGTACCGATTCGAGCAGGTAAGAGTTGGGCGCATCGGCAAGCTTCAGATAAATCGACAATGGCGTGTCGAAGTCGGCCAGGGTTTCGCAGGCCAGGGGAATACGGTTATAGCCGGCAGCGGCCAAACGCAGGAATTCTTCACGGATCATGGGGGAGCCTCGTGGCTTGAGGGTCAAACGGTCAGGTAGGCAAACGTGCCGCAGCGCGGCGAGAATCAGTCAGGCGCGCCAACGCCAGCGGGCCAGGGCCTTGATGACTTTCATCCAGAGTTTGCGAGTGACCACCACGATGGCGTTTCCAGAAGGGGACGGATCAATGTCGGGCAACGTTATCTCAGCGCCAGCTCCCAGGCAACCGGGGATTAGCAGGCGCAGATCATCAATCACCAGCGCCGGCGACTCTTCGGCAATCGGGCGCCCGTGGTTGTAGCCGTAGCTCAAGGCTACGCACTGCACGCCTGCAGCTTTTGCCGCCAGTACATCGCTGCGCGAATCGCCGACAAACAACGACTGGGACGCCGGGATATTGGCCATTTTCATTACAAAGAACAGTGCCGCCGGGTCAGGCTTCTTCTGCGGCAAGGTATCGCCACCGATGATCCAGCGAAAATAGCGGCCGATTTTCATCTGGTCCAACAGCGGCGCAACAAAGCGCTCCGGCTTGTTGGTGATCAAGGCCATTTCCACGCCCTGCTTGCTCAGCCATTTGAGAGTGTCACGCACGCCGGGGTAGACCACGGTGAGTTCGTGGCCGTTTTCGTACGCGACATTGAATAATTCCAGAGCGTGCTCGGCTTCCACCTCATCGACACCCGAAGCGTCGATATGGTTTGCCAGGGCCCGGCGCACCAGCATCGGCGCGCCGTTGCCGACCCACTCGCGCACCGACTCGATCCCCGCCGGCTTGCGCCCCAATTTGAGCAGCATCTGGTCCACCGCCGCTGCCAGGTCAGGCACCGAGTCGATCAGCGTACCGTCCAGATCGAACATCACCAGCCGTGGCAGCTTGCCGGGGAACAGCTGCTCGAAGCCGCTCATGGACGCGTCAGCGCCAGTTCGGCACGCATCGTGTCGATGACGGCCTGGTAGTCCGGTGCGTTGAAGATCGCCGAGCCTGCCACGAAGGTATCGGCGCCGGCGGCAGCGATTTCACGAATATTGTTGACGTTGACCCCGCCGTCGATCTCCAGGCGGATATCGCGCCCTGAGGCGTCGATCAGCGCCCGCGCTTCGCGCAGCTTGTTCAGGGTGCCCGGGATGAACTTCTGCCCGCCGAAACCTGGGTTGACGCTCATCAGCAGCACCATGTCGACCTTGTCCATCACGTACTCAAGCACGCTCAGCGGAGTGGCCGGGTTGAACACCAGGCCCGCCTTGCAGCCGCCTTCGCGGATCAGTTGCAGGGTGCGGTCGACGTGCAGCGTGGCTTCCGGGTGGAAGGTAATGTAGGTCGCGCCGGCCTCGATGAAGTCACCGATGATGCGGTCCACGGGGCTGACCATCAGGTGGGCGTCGATCGGCGCGGTGATGCCGTATTTGCGCAACGCTGCGCAGACCATCGGGCCGATGGTCAGGTTGGGTACGTAGTGGTTGTCCATGACATCGAAGTGCACGAAGTCGGCACCTGCGGCCAACACCTTGTCCACTTCCTCACCCAGGCGGGCGAAGTCGGCGGAGAGAATCGATGGAGCAATGACGAAGGGCTGCATGACGCACCTTTTTTGAGCTAAATCACGATGGCGCGCATTGTATACCTCATGCTTTGCTGCGCGCACCGTGACCTAACTCAACGGTTAGTAAGCCGCCCGGTAGATTTTCTCGATATCGGCCGCACTGAGCTGACGCGGGTTATTGCGCATCAGGCGCTCGATACCCGCAGCTTCCGTGGCCATGGAGGCAATGGCGTCCTCGGGCACCCCGAAACTGCGCAGCCCTGCGGGAATCTCGACGGCGGCGCACAGTCGCGTCATCGCCTCCACCGCGCGGTCGGCAGCCTCGCTGACACTCAAGCCCGTCACGTTCACGCCCATGGCTTGGGCAATATCTTGCATACGTTCGACGCAGGCCAGCTTGTTCCAATGCATGACGTACGGCAGCAACAGCGCATTGCTCACACCATGGGCAATATTGAAACGCCCGCCCAGCGGATACGCCAGCGCATGCACGGCACCGACTCCGGCATTCCCGAATGCCATGCCGGCCATGAGGCTGGCAGTAGCCATGTCATCACGGGCCTGCAGGTTGGCCGGGTTGGCGTAAGCCTTGGGCAGCGCGTTGGCGATCAGCTTGATCGCGCCGATGGCCAGAGCGTCGGTGATCGGCGAGGCGTTCAGTGACAGGTAGGATTCGATGGCATGCACCAAGGCGTCCACACCACTGGCGGCGGTGACACTGCGCGGGCAGGTCAGGGTCATTTGCGGGCTGATCAGCGCGACATCCGGCAGCAGGTAGTCGCTGACGATGCCTTTTTTCAGCTGTGCGGCCTTGTCGGAGAGGATCGCCACATTGGTCACCTCCGAACCCGTGCCCGCCGTGGTCGGAATGGCGATCAGCGGCGGGCCCTTGCGCGGCACCTGATCTACGCCGAACAAATCCGCCAGCGCACCGTGATAACCGGCATACGCCGCCACGCTCTTGGCGATGTCAATAGCGCTGCCGCCGCCCACACCAATGAGGCCGTCATGCCCGCCTTCGCGGTACGCACGCATGCAGTCTTCAACGATGGCGATTTCCGGATCGGGCAGTACGCGATCGAAGATTTCGTAAGCACGATCGCCCAGCTGTTCGAGGGCCAGGGCCACGGTGCCAGACTTGACCAGAGCCGCATCGGTGACGATCAGCGGGTTATCCACATCCAGCCGGGTCAGTTCCGCGGCCAATTGCTCGATGGCGCCCGCGCCGGTCAGCAGTTTATGGGCGATCTTGAATGAGGAAGTACTCATGTGCGCGGCCTCTTATGAATGATGGGCTGGCACAAGAATAGCTGCCCATCGCGTGTTGTCTGCCATTCACTGGTTGAATGGTCATCGCCGATAACCTGCTGGCAGAAAACCACGCCCCACATCACTGACAAATACTGACCAACCCATTAGGCTGCTCACATCACTTATGGCCGGAAATTAACGATGCTTTTTCTCCACCGTTCGGCACTGCCAACGTTGTGCCTGTCGCTACTATGTGCCAGCGCCCTGCCTGTTCACGCCGCCGACGCGCCCGCGCCCGCTGCCGAAAAACCAGCTGAGCGCCAACCCCTGCCCGAGCGCAGCCAGTCGCAAGCCAGCGCTCTGGAGCGCCAGATTCCGCAACCGGAACAACAACAGCTGCAAGCCGGTAGCGATTCGTTCCTGGCCCTGTGGAAACCCGCCAACGGCGCAGAGGCCGAAGGTGTGGTGATTATCGTACCGGGCGCCGGGGAGAACGCCGACTGGCCGCAAGCAATCGCCCCCTTGCGGCGCAAGCTACCGGATGCGGCCTGGGGCACCTTGAGCCTGTCACTGCCGGACGTAAATGTAGACACCTTGCCGCCACGGGTCATCGAACCGCCAAAAGCTGCGGTCGACACCAGCAGCAAGGACGGCAGCACGGCCGCCAAACCTGTCGAACAGGCCGCAAGCGCCGAGGCCGAAGGCACTGACCCTGCGGTGGTGCCGGGTGCGGATGAACAGGACAAGACCGACGCCAAGCGCATCTTCGACCGCATCGACGCCGCTGTTGCCTTCGCCCAGACCCAAAGCGCGCGCAGCGTGGTGTTGCTCGGCCACGGCACCGGCGCCTGGTGGGCCGCACGCTACCTGAGCGAGAAACAACCATCCCAGGTGCAGAAGCTGATCATGGTGGCCGGGAAGACGCCGGCGGCTCGCCAACCGGACCTGCAACAACTGGCGCCGAGCTTGAAGGTGCCCACGGCGGATGTGTTCTATCAAGACGCCCCTCAGGAACGCAAAAACGCGCAGGAGCGTATCCAGGCGGCCAAGCGTTCGAAAAATGAAGGTTACAAGCAGGTATCGCTCACGGCGTTGCCCGGCAATAGCGCAGCAGAGCAGGAACAGTTGTATCGGCGGGTTCGCGGGTGGCTCAGCCCGCAGGGCGGCGCAGACTGATCATGTCTTCGAACCTGTTGCAGAAACAATGTGGGAGGGGACTCTCAGGCCAATAGCCTCAGCGAAAATCCCGACGCTCGCGAATCAATGCATAAGCGTTATGCAGCTCCCGGGTACGCTCGGTGGCTTCACGCACTTGTGCAGGGCTGGCGCCCGTGCCGGCGACCTTGTCCGGGTGGTGGCGGCTCAGGAGGCGACGGTAGGCGCGTTTGATCACCGAGGGCTCAGTGGTCGCCGTCACACCCAGGACCCGCAACGCCTCCTGATAGGCTCCGCCACGATTGGCCAGCGGTTTGCGCTGCGGCGCGTAATCGGTTGCCAGTGCCTGGAGTTGTTGCGGCGTCCAGCCCAGCCATTTGCCCCACAGGTCGATCAGGTCGCGCTCGGCGTCATCCGCCCGTCCGTCCGCCCAGGCCATGCGCCAACAGGCACGTAGCACGCCTTCCGCCGCATGGGGTTGCGCCTTGAGTACACGCAGGTAGCTGCGCACACGGTCGCTGCCAGACTTGCCTCGGTTGAAGGCGCTGATAGCGCGACGCTGGGCCGGCTCGGACATATCCAACGCGCGCATCTCCTGACGCGCCTGCTGGATATGCCCATCCACAACCCGGCCGTTACTCTTGGCCAACCGCCCCAACAGCACAAACAACAGTTCGTCGTTGCGCAACGCCGGGCGCCCGCCCAGGCGTTCGCGCAACTGCGCCCAACTGTGCAGTTGCAGGCGACGATCCAGCGCCTGCCCCAGCAATGCACCCAACAAGGCCCCCGGAATACTGGCAATGGCAAAGCCAGCCCCGGCGCCGATCAGCGTCCCTGGCCACAACATCCTACTGCTCCGCTGTCAGCAAGGTTTCGACTTGCCCCAGACGCTCCAGCGTCCCGACATCCACCCAGCGTCCCGTCATGTGCTCCCCCGTTACCAGACCTTTAGCCATGGCCGCGCGCAACAGCGGGGCCAACTTGAAGGCACCGGCGCTGCAACCCGCGAACAATTTGGGGTCGAGCACTGAAATGCCACTGAAGGTCAGCTTATCGGCACCGGGCGCGGCATCATGAAGCAGACCTTCATCCAGGTAGAAATCCCCGCCTGACGGGTGGTGCTCAGGGTTGTCGACCATCACCAAGTGCGCCAGGCCCTGGATCGGCTGCCTGAGGCGGGTGAAATCGTAGTCAGTCCAGATATCGCCATTGACCACCAGGAAGGGGTCATCCCCCAGCAGCGGCAACGCCTGGAATATCCCGCCCCCCGTTTCCAGCGGCTCACCCTCCGGCGAGTAGCGGATGCGCAGCCCGAACTGGGCGCCGTCACCCAAGTAGTTTTCAATCTGCTGGCCCAGCCAGGCATGGTTGATCACGATCTCGGTGAAGCCGGCCTTCGCCAAGGCTTCAAGGTGATACTCGATCAACCGCTTGCCGCCGGCTTGCACCAGCGGCTTGGGCGTATGCAGGGTAAGCGGACGCATGCGCTCGCCCTTTCCCGCTGCCAGGATCATTGCCTTCATACAATGGCCTCGGCGGGCTGGCGCAGGCTGGCGAGCAGTTCGCCCAGTTCGCTCAACTCGGGTCGGTCGGCGAGCACCGCTTCTATATAGGCAAAGAAACGCGGCACATCGGCCAGGTAGCGCGGTTTACCGTCACGGTGGCAAATACGCGAAAAAATACCGATGACCTTGAGATGACGCTGCACGCCCATCAGGTCGCTGGCGCGCAGAAAGTCTTCGAAGTCGTCCTGCACCGGGATCCCCAACTGCCCGGCGCGCTGCCAGTAGCCGTGCTGCCATTCACGCACACGCGACTGGGGCCAACTGAGGAAGGCGTCTTTGAACAGGCAGGTAATGTCATAAGTCACCGGGCCGTAGACTGCATCTTGAAAATCCAGTACGCCGGGGTTCGGCTCACTGATCATCAGGTTGCGCGGCATATAGTCGCGATGCACCAGCACCTTGGGCTGCGCCAGGGCACTGTCGATCAATTTTTCGCTGACGCGTTGCCAGAGGGCGTGTTGCTCAGCGTCGAAGTCGATCCCCAGGTGACGGCGCACATACCATTCCGGGAACAACTCCAGCTCGCGACGCAACAAGGCCGCGTCGTAGCTGGGCAATGGTGCGTCCATCGGCAATTGCTGGAAAGCCAGCAGCGCATCGATGGCGTCGGCAAATAATTGATCGGCATTTTCAGCGTCAATCACGTCCAGATAGGTTTTTCTGCCCAGGTCATTGAGCAAAAGAAAGCCACGAGGCAAGTCTTCTGCATAAATTTTTGGCACATTTATTCCTGATTTCGCCAGTAAATGCGCGATATCGACGAAAGGTTTGCAGTTTTCCTGGGGGGGTGGCGCGTCCATTACGACGAACGTATGGGCACCGCCCTCCCACCGGAAGTAACGCCTGAAACTCGCGTCGCTGCTGGCCGCGGTCAATGTGGCCGGGGGTACGGGGCCCCAGTCCTGAGCGTTGAAGAGGATCGGCAACTGCTCATCCAGCCAGACTTCCAGCTGTTGTAAACGTAGATCTTGCTCGGGCATTACAAGGGTCTCCGACGGCGCTAGCCGTCAAGCGGGGCATGCTTTATTATCACGCATCTTTTTCAGACCATCGAGAGGCGTGCGGCCCAAACCGCGGGCAGATGGCACGCAGGAAGCCCGGACTAATAAGATGGCATTGAAATCCCCCGCGTTTCGTAGAAAATTTCCGTTGCTGGTAACCGGCAGTCTGCTGGCCTTGCAACCTTTCGCCACCTCATTCGTGGTCGCCGCGGAACAGTATGACTGCTCAGTCTCTGCTTCGGGTGCCTGGGATTGCGCGCCGAAGACCGCCGCAGCCCCATTGCCACCGCGCCCGGTGCATGACGGTTCTGCCGTCAGCTCGGCCAACGGCACGCCGCAAGGCAAGGCTGGCGGCAGCGTCGACGCCGAGCCCAAGACTGTGCTGGTCACCGAATCCAAGGGCCGTGGCCTGCGCTCGCGCAGCGCCGACTACAGCCACCTGGACTGGGTGCCTCGCGACAAGCTGACTGCAGCGCAGCTGGCCGAGACCGGCCCTTACTGCGGCGGTGCCTACATCGAGCCGACTCGTCCTGGCATGAACGACAAGACGGACAAGAGCGATGCGCCGACCTTCATCGGTGCCAAGGCCTCGCGTTACGAACAGGAACAGCAGGTCGCCACCCTGGCCGGTGACGTGGTCATGCGCCAGGGCAGCATGCAGCTTGAAGCGGACGAAGCCAGCCTGTACCAGGCCGAGAACCGTGGCGAGCTGAACGGCAAAGTGCGACTGCGCGACAACGGCGCGCTGATCGTGGGCGACCATGCCCAGGTCCAGCTCGACACCGGCGCCGCCCAGATCGACAACGCCGAATACGTGATGCACAAGTCGCGCATTCGCGGTAACGCCCTGTACGCCAAGCGTGCCGAGAACGCGATCATCCGTCTCAAGGACGGTACGTACACCACCTGCGAGCCGGACAGCAACGCCTGGCAGCTCAAGGGCAACAACATCACGTTGAACCCGGCCACCGGTTTCGGTACGGCCACCAACGCGACGTTGCGGGTCAAGAACATCCCGATCCTGTATACCCCGTATATCTACTTCCCGATCGACGACCGTCGTCAATCCGGCTTCCTGCCGCCGAGCTTCAGCACCGGCAGCGAGACTGGCTTCACGCTGGTAACGCCGTACTACTTCAACCTGGCGCCGAACTACGATGCCACGTTGTACCCGCAATACATGACCAAGCGCGGTTTGTTGATGGAAGGCGAATTCCGCTACCTGACCAAGTCGAGTGAAGGGCAGTTTGGTGGGGCGTATCTCAACGATGATAGCGACGAGCGGAAGAAGCAGACCGATTACGAAAAAACCCGTTATATGCTCAATTGGCAGCATAAGGGTGGGTTGGATTCGCGCCTGACGACTCAGGTCGATTACACCAAGATCAGTGATCCGTTCTACTTCCAGGATTTGAAGTCGTATCAGGAAGGCGTTGAGAGCCAGGACTACCTGAATCAGCAAGGCTCGGTGACCTACCGTGGTGACAGCTATCAAGCTCGCGTGAATCTGCAGTCGTATCAATTGGCGACGATTTCGCAGATCACTCCGTATGACCGTTTGCCGCAGATCACCTTCAATGGTCAACTGCCGTATCACCCGGGTGGGCTCAACTTCTCCTACGAGACTGAAGCCGTAAGATTTGACCGAGACCTTCGAAAGGGTAATGTGGTCAATGAAGATGGCGGGCCGATCAACCCACTTGATGGCACCATCGGTGAACGACGCCTGGATACCTACGTAAACGGCCTGACCCGTGCAAACGGAACACGCTTGAACGTAGCTCCCGCTGTCGAGTACCCAATGAACTGGAGCTATGGCTTCATTACGCCGAAACTCAAGTACGTCTATACCAAATATGATCTTGACCTCGATAGCATAGGCAAGGGTGACATTGTCCGCGCGCAGCAGGATGCTGCTCAGCCTGGTGCAGCTCCTTACGCCGGCGGCGTGTTCAAAAGTTCACAAGATCGTGCAGTCCCGATCGCCAGCATCGACAGCGGCCTCTACTTCGACCGCACCACCAATTGGTTCGGCAAGGACTACAACCAGACCCTTGAGCCTCGCGCCTTCTATCTTTACGTACCAAACAAAGATCAAAGCGATATCCCGGTCTTCGATACAGGTGAGTACTCGTTCAGCTACTCCTCCCTGTTCCGCGATAATCGTTTCAGCGGGTCAGACAGGATCGGTGATGAGAATAAGCTTTCCCTGGGCGTAACCAGCCGCTGGATCGAAGAAAACGGCTTTGAACGCCAGCGTGTTTCCGTCGGTCAGGCTGTCTACTTCAAGGATCGCGAAGTCCAACTGCCGGGTGTATTGGCCGCTGATCGCGACGATGCACGCTCAAACGTCTCGCCTATCGCTCTGGAATACGCGTTCCGCTTCAACCGCGATTGGCGTGCAACAGCCGACTACAACTGGGACCCTGAAAGCCACGCCCCTCGTTCGGGCAGCGCGATGTTCCACTACCAGCCGGAAGACAACCCGAACAAGGTCGTCAACCTCGGCTATCGCTATCGCAACGACCAGGTGGTCTACAACCAGCTGACCGGCAAATGGCAGTTTGGTGGTGATTACGGCCAACCAAGTGAACCGAACTACGTGAAGGATTACTACAAAATCCAGCAACACGACTTCTCGATGATGTGGCCGATCATTCCTCAGTGGAACCTGATCACCCGCTGGCAGTATGACTATGCCCGCAACCGCACCCTGGAAGCCTTCGGTGGTTTCGAGTACGACAACTGCTGCTGGAAACTGCGCGTCATCAATCGCTATTGGGTTTCCAACGACGAATACAGCCAGATCGCCCCGCTTAACGAAAAGGGTGACCACGGGCTCTTCTTCCAGATCGTCCTCAAAGGACTCGGCGGCCTGACCGGCGCCAAGGTAGAGAGCTTCCTCGACAAAGGCATTGAAGGTTATCGTGAACGTGAAGACAAAGCTTTCTGAGTGTTTGCGCCCGCTAGTGCTGGGCGCGCTGTTCCTGGGTACTGTTTCGGCACACGCCGCGGTTCAACAGCTGGATAAAGTAGCGGCCATTGTCGACAACGACGTGATCATGCAGAGCCAGCTGGACCAACGGGTCAAGGAAGTTCAGCAAACCATCGCCAAGCGTGGCGGTGGTGTGCCGCCGACCAGCGTCCTGGAACCCCAGGTACTGGAGCGTCTGATCGTCGAAAACCTGCAGTTGCAGATCGGCGAACGTTCCGGCATCCGGATTTCGGACGAAGAACTGAACCAGGCCGTCGGCACCATCGCTCAACGCAACAACATGAGCATTGACCAGTTCCGCGCCGCGCTGGCCCACGACGGCTTGTCCTATGAGGACGCCCGCGACCAGATCAAGCGCGAGATGATCATCAGCCGTGTGCGCCAGCGCCGTGTGGCCGAGCGGGTCCAGGTATCGGAGCAGGAAGTGAAGAACTTCCTGGCCTCGGACCTTGGCAAGATGCAGCTCTCCGAAGAACTGCACCTGGCCAATATCCTGATCCCGACGCCAGACAGCGCCAGCGCCGAGCAACTGAACGCGGCGGCGGCCAAGACCCAAGCGGTGTACGACCGCCTGAAAGCCGGTGCTGACTTTGCCCAGACCGCCATTGCCGTCTCCGGCAGCGATAACGCACTGGACGGCGGTGACATGGGCTGGCGCAAAGCCGCACAGCTGCCACCTCCGTTTGATCGCGAGCTGAGTTCCATGGAAGTCGGCGGCATCACCCAACCGGCACGTACCCCAGGTGGCTTCATTATCCTCAAGCTGCTGGGCAAGCGCGGCGGCGAGACCTCGCTGAAAGACGAAGTGCACGTTCGTCACATCCTGGTCAAACCAAGCGAAATCCGTACCGAGGCACAAACCAAGGAACTGGCGCAGAAGATCTACGACCGCATCGAAAGCGGTGAAGACTTCGCCACCCTGGCCAAAAGCTTTTCGGAAGACCCTGGTTCTGCCCTTAACGGCGGCGACTTGAACTGGATCGACCCGAAAGCTCTGGTGCCCGAGTTCCAACAGGTCATGGCCGACACGCCGCAAGGCGTATTGTCCAAGCCGTTCAAGACTCAATACGGCTGGCATGTGCTGGAAGTCCTTGGCCGTCGCGCCACCGACAACACCAACCAGGCCCGCGAGCAGCAAGCCCTCACCGTGCTGCGTAACCGCAAATACGACGAAGAGCTGCAAACCTGGTTGCGTCAGATCCGTGACGAAGCCTACGTAGAGAACAAGCTGCCAGGCGCCGAGCAAACAGGCACCGACCAGGCAGCCCAGTGAAACCCCAGCGTTTCGCGGTGACACCCGGCGAGCCGGCCGGCATTGGTCCAGACCTGTGCCTGCTGCTCGCCTCGCAACCTCAGCCACACCCCCTGATTGCCATTACCAGCCGCGACCTGCTCCTTGAGCGGGCCGCGCAGTTGGGCGTGGCTGTCAACTTGCTGGAAGTGGCACCGGGCAATTGGCCGGACCTGCCCGCCCCGGCCGGCAGCCTGTATGTATGGGACACCCCTTTACAGGCCAAGGTGGTCGCCGGGCAACTGAACAAGGCCAATGCAGCCTTTGTGCTGGAAACCCTGACACGCGCCGGGCAAGGCTGCATCGACGGCGACTTTGCCGGCATGATCACCGCGCCCGTGCATAAAGGCGTGATCAACGAATCCGGCATCGCGTTTTCCGGCCATACCGAATTCCTGGCTGAGCTGACCCATACCGAACAGGTCGTGATGATGCTGGCGACCCGTGGCCTGCGTGTTGCGCTGGTGACCACGCATCTGCCACTGCGCGATATTGCCGACGCCATCACCGCCGAGCGCATAGAGCGCGTCACGCGCATCCTGCATGACGACCTGCAACACAAATTCGGCATTGCCCGACCGCGTATCCTGGTCTGCGGGCTAAACCCCCATGCCGGTGAAGGCGGCCACTTGGGCCATGAAGAAATCGACATCATTGAACCGACATTAGAGCGCCTGCGCCAAGAAGGCATGGACCTGCGTGGCCCATTGCCTGCAGACACTCTGTTTACCCCCAAATATCTGGAGCACTGCGACGCAGTGCTGGCGATGTACCACGACCAGGGGCTGCCCGTGCTGAAGTACAAAGGCTTCGGCGCTGCAGTCAACGTGACACTGGGCCTGCCGATCATCCGCACCTCCGTCGACCATGGCACAGCCCTGGACCTGGCGGGCAGCGGCAAGATCGATACCGGCAGCCTGCACGTAGCCCTGGAAACCGCCTATCAGATGGCCGAGACCCGCATATGACTGAGCATTACCAACACCGGGCGCGCAAGCGCTTCGGGCAAAACTTCCTGCACGACGCGGGTGTCATCGATCGCATCCTGCGCTCCATCCACGCCAAGCCAGAAGACCGCCTGCTGGAAATCGGCCCGGGCCAGGGCGCGCTGACCCAGGGCCTGCTGGCCAGCGGCGGGCAACTGGACGTGGTGGAACTGGACAAGGACCTGATCCCGATCCTGAACCAGCAGTTCGCCGGCAAGCCCAACTTCAACCTGCACCAGGGCGATGCGCTGAAGTTCGACTTCAATAGCCTGAATGCCGCCCCCAATAGCCTGCGGGTGGTGGGCAACCTGCCGTACAACATCTCCACACCGCTGATTTTCCACCTGCTGAACAACGCCGGGATCATCCGCGACATGCACTTCATGCTGCAGAAGGAAGTGGTGGAGCGCCTGGCCGCAGGCCCTGGCGGTGGTGATTGGGGCCGTTTGTCGATCATGGTCCAGTATCATTGCCGCGTGGAGCACCTGTTCAACGTCGGCCCGGGCGCGTTCAACCCGCCGCCGAAGGTTGATTCAGCCATCGTACGCCTGGTGCCGCATGCCGTGCTGCCCCACCCAGCCAAGGATCACAAGCTGCTGGAGCGCGTTGTGCGTGAAGCGTTCAACCAACGCCGCAAGACCCTGCGCAACACGCTCAAGGCCCTGCTGAGCAACGCTGAAATCGAAGCTGCCGGTGTCGATGGCAGCCTGCGCCCCGAGCAGTTGGACCTGGCCGCATTTGTACGCCTGGCCGACCAGCTGGCTATCCAGCCTGCTCCGACGGCGGAATAAGACAAAAGGACAACATGATCCAAATGTGGGAGGGGGCTTGCTCCCGATAGAGGAGTATCAGTGGATACATTTTCAACTGACACACCGCTATCGGGAGCAAGCCCCCTCCCACATTCTGGATCACGTCATCCCAGACGGCATGTCTGGCCTAGTGCCCACCTGATGGCCTAGACTGACCCGCATCTGCTGTCCTCTGCTTTTAAGGCCTCTTGCATGTCCGATCCTCGCTATCAGATCGACGTCAGCGTCGTCACCCGCTTCCTGGCGGACCAATCGCAACCCGAACATAATCGCTTCGCCTTTGCCTACACCATTACAGTGAAGAACAACGGGCTGGTGCCGGCCAAGCTGCTGTCGCGCCACTGGGTCATCACCGATGGCGACGGTCAGGTCGAGGAAGTGCGCGGGGCAGGCGTTGTCGGCCAGCAGCCGTTGATCGACATAGGCGCCAGCCACACTTATAGCAGCGGCACGGTGATGACTTCCAAGGTCGGCACCATGCAAGGCTCGTATCAAATGAAGGCCACCGACGGCCAACTGTTCGATGCAATCATCAAGCCCTTCCGCCTGGCCGTGCCAGGAGCCCTGCACTGATGGCGACGTACGCGGTCGGCGATCTGCAAGGCTGCCTGGAACCTCTCAAGCGCCTGCTGGAGCGCGTAGCCTTCGACCCGGCAAATGATCGCTTGTGGTTGGTGGGCGACCTGGTCAACCGCGGCCCGCAGTCCCTCGAAACCCTGCGCTACCTCTATAGCCTGCGTGATTCGCTGGTATGCGTGCTGGGCAACCATGACCTGCACTTGCTTGCGGCCGGCAACAATATCGAGCGCCTCAAAAAAGGCGACACCCTGCGGGAAATCCTCGAAGCCCCGGACCGCGCTCAACTGCTCGACTGGCTGCGCCGGCAAAAACTCATGCACTACGACGAGGGCCGCAACATGGCCTTGGTGCATGCAGGCATTCCACCTCAGTGGACGCTGAAAAAAGCCCTCAAATGCGCCGCTGAAGTCCAAAGTGCATTGGCCGATGACAACCTGTACACCGCTTACCTCGACGGCATGTACGGCAACGATCCGGTGAAGTGGGACAACGACCTCACGGGCGTGGCCCGCCTGCGAGTCATCACCAACTACTTCACGCGGATGCGCTTCTGCACGGCCGAAGGCAAACTGGACCTCAAGAGCAAGGAAGGCGCCGACACCGCCCTTCCCGGCTACAAGCCATGGTTCGCCCATAAGGAGCGCAAGACCCGTGATACGAAGATCATCTTTGGTCACTGGGCCGCCCTGGAAGGCAAATGCGACGAACCCGGCGTGTTCGCCCTCGACACCGGCTGCGTGTGGGGCGGCGCCATGACCCTGATGAACATCGACACCGGCGAGCGCTTCGGCTGCCAGTGTGAATCCCCTCTTTCCATTACCCAGCCGGCCGCCGCCAAACCATAGGAGCCCGCCATGACCGAATTCAAACGTATCCCTCCCCAAGAAGCCCAAGCGCTGCGCGAGCAAGGCGCGGTGGTCGTCGATATCCGCGACCAGCCTACCTATGCGGCAGCTCATATCCGCGGCGCCAAGCATCTGGACAACGTCAACATCGCCGACTTCATCCGCGCCGCCGACCTCGATGCGCCGCTGATCGTGGCGTGCTACCACGGCAACTCCAGCCAAAGCGCGGCCGCCTACCTGATTAGCCAGGGCTTCTCCGATGTCTACAGTCTGGACGGCGGCTTTGAGCTGTGGCGTGCGACTTACCCCTCGGAAATTTCCTCAGGCGATTCGCAATAATTTTTTTCATACCCCGCTACCCCGCGTGACGCTTGGGCTTGCGCCGTTTCTGACGAACGGCGCAGCCAAACTAATTGCGCATCGCGCCTTGACCTCCCGGATTCCGAACTATCCTTAAGCGCAGGCCATCCGAATCAGGGGAGAGCCGGTACACCGGCGTACGGGTCATCGGTAGCGTTTCAGGGTGTTCTGGGGGGAAAACAGCCATTGGCGTACGTCAATGACTGCCAGCATCCGCTGATTGATCCGGCGTCGGCTCCACGTATCGAGCGAGGTGACGACGTCATGAGTATCTTTAGCCACTTCCAACAACGCTTCGCGTCCACGCAGCAGGAAGAACTCACGCTTCAAGAGTATCTCGAGCTGTGCAAGCAGGACCGCAGCACATATGCCTCTGCCGCCGAACGCCTGCTATTGGCGATCGGCGAGCCGGAGCTGGTGGAAACCGCCAACAATTCGCGCCTGTCGCGAATATTCTCCAACAAGGTGATCCGCCGCTATCCGGCCTTTGAAGACTTCCATGGCATGGAAGAATGCATCGACCAGATCGTCTCCTACTTCCGCCATGCCGCCCAAGGCCTGGAAGAGAAGAAACAGATCCTTTACCTGCTCGGGCCAGTCGGCGGCGGCAAGTCGTCCCTGGCGGAAAAGCTCAAGCAGTTGATCGAGAAGGTGCCCTTCTACGCGATCAAGGGCTCGCCGGTCTTCGAGTCGCCCCTGGGCCTGTTCAACGCCACGGAAGATGGCGCGATTCTCGAAGAAGACTTCGGTATCCCGCGGCGCTACCTCAACACCATCATGTCGCCCTGGGCCACCAAGCGCCTGGCCGAGTTCGGCGGTGATATCAGCCAATTCCGCGTAGTGAAACTCTACCCGTCGATCCTCAACCAGATCGGCGTGGCCAAGACCGAACCGGGCGACGAAAACAACCAGGATATTTCGGCACTGGTGGGCAAGGTCGATATCCGCAAACTCGAAGAATTCCCACAGAACGACGCTGACGCCTACAGCTACTCCGGCGCGCTGTGCCGGGCCAACCAGGGCTTGATGGAGTTCGTGGAGATGTTCAAGGCGCCGATAAAGGTGCTCCACCCACTGCTCACCGCTACCCAGGAAGGCAACTACAACAGCACCGAAGGCCTGGGCGCGATTCCGTTCACCGGGATCCTGCTGGCCCACTCCAACGAATCGGAATGGCACACCTTCCGCAACAACAAGAACAACGAAGCCTTCATCGACCGGATCTATATCGTCAAGGTGCCGTACTGCCTGCGGGTCAGCGATGAGATCAAGATTTACGACAAGCTGCTCTTCAACAGCTCCCTGGCCAAGGCCCACTGCGCACCCGACACGTTGAAGATGCTCGCCCAGTTCACCGTACTGTCGCGCCTCAAGGAGCCGGAGAATTCGAATATCTATTCGAAAATGCGGGTGTATGACGGCGAGAACCTCAAGGACACCGACCCCAAGGCCAAGTCGATCCAGGAGTATCGCGATACAGCGGGCGTCGATGAGGGCATGAATGGCCTGTCGACACGCTTTGCGTTCAAGATCCTGTCCAAAGTCTTCAACTTCGACCCCCACGAGATCGCCGCCAACCCGGTGCATCTGCTGTATGTACTGGAGCAGCAGATCGAACAGGAGCAATTCCAGGCGGAAACCCGCGAACGCTACCTGCGCTTCCTCAAGGAATACCTGGCACCGCGCTACATCGAGTTTATCGGCAAGGAAATCCAGACCGCGTACCTGGAGTCCTACAGCGAGTACGGTCAGAACATCTTCGACCGCTATGTGCTGTACGCCGACTTCTGGATTCAGGACCAGGAGTACCGCGATCCGGAAACCGGCGAAATCCTCAATCGCGTGGCGCTCAACGAAGAGCTTGAGAAAATCGAGAAACCGGCCGGCATCAGCAATCCGAAGGATTTCCGCAACGAAATCGTCAACTTCGTACTGCGCGCCCGTGCCAACAACAATGGCAAGAATCCCACCTGGCTCAGCTACGAGAAGCTGCGGGTGGTCATCGAAAAGAAAATGTTCTCCAACACCGAGGATCTGCTGCCGGTCATCAGCTTCAATGCCAAGGCCAGCAAGGAGGATCAGCAAAAACACAACGACTTCGTCACACGAATGGTCGAGCGCGGCTACACCGACAAACAGGTACGACTGCTCTCCGAGTGGTACTTGCGGGTGCGTAAATCGCAGTAAGGCAGCGACAAGCCAACGCTGCCAGGCATCCGGCCTGGCGGCTGACCGCTTGTCTCTAAGCTTCCAGCTCGCGGCTTGAAGCTTGTAACGTGAAGCTGCCCGGAGGGCTCCCCATGAGCTATGTGATCGACCGACGCCTTAATGGCAAGAACAAGAGCACGGTAAACCGCCAGCGTTTCCTGCGGCGTTACCGTGACCACATCAAAAAGGCCGTAGAAGAAGCCGTCAGCCGCCGCTCCATTACCGACATGGAGCATGGCGAGCAAATCAGCATTCCTGGCCGGGACATCGACGAGCCCGTGCTTCACCACGGGCGCGGCGGCAAACAGACCGTCGTGCACCCCGGTAACAAGGAATTCACCACCGGCGAACACATCCAGCGCCCACAAGGCGGCGGTGGCGGCAAAGGTCCGGGCAAGGCCGGTAATTCCGGCGAAGGCATGGACGAATTCGTGTTCCAGATCACCCAGGAGGAATTTCTCGAATTCATGTTCGAAGACCTGGAGTTGCCCAACCTGGTCAAGCGCAACCTGACCGGCACCGACACGTTCAAGACTGTACGCGCCGGGATCAGCAACGAAGGCAACCCCTCGCGCATCAACATCATCCGCACCTTGCGTTCAGCCCATGCACGACGCATCGCCCTCTCGGGCAGCAGCCGCGCAAAACTGAAGGCGGCCAAGGAAGAGCTGGCGCGTTTGAAGCGTGAAGAACCAGACAACTTCGGCGATATCCAGGAAATCGAGGTAGAAATCGAGAAACTCAGCGCACGCATTCACCGCGTGCCGTTCCTCGACACCTTTGATTTGAAATACAACCTGCTGGTCAAGCAACCCAATCCCAGCTCCAAAGCCGTAATGTTCTGCCTGATGGATGTCTCCGGCTCCATGACCCAGGCCACCAAGGACATCGCCAAGCGTTTCTTCATCCTGCTGTACCTGTTCCTGAAACGGAACTACGACAAGATTGACGTAGTTTTCATTCGCCATCACACCAGCGCACGGGAAGTGGACGAAGAAGAGTTTTTTTATTCGCGGGAAACCGGCGGCACCATTGTCTCCAGTGCACTGAAGCTCATGCAGGAAATCATGGCCGAGCGCTATCCTGCCAACGAATGGAACATCTACGCCGCCCAAGCTTCGGATGGCGACAACTGGAACGACGATTCGCCGATCTGCCGCGACATTCTGATCAACCAGATCATGCCGTTCGTGCAGTACTACACCTATGTTGAAATCACCCCCCGTGAGCATCAGGCCCTGTGGTTCGAATACGAGCGCATCGGCGAAGCCTTTGCCGACACGTTCGCCCAACAGCAACTGGTCTCGGCCGGCGATATCTATCCGGTCTTCCGTGAACTCTTCCAGCGCAGGTTAGTGACATGACCGCCAAAAAAGAGAACAAGCGCCAACCCCTATCCACTGGCTCCGAGTGGACCTTTGAACTGATCCAGGCCTATGACCGGGAAATCAGCCGTATCGCGGCAGGTTATGCCCTGGACACTTACCCCAACCAGATTGAAGTGATCACCGCTGAGCAAATGATGGATGCCTATGCCTCGGTGGGCATGCCGCTGGGTTATCACCACTGGTCCTATGGCAAACACTTCCTCAGCACCGAGAAGTCTTATACGCGAGGCCAGATGGGCCTGGCCTATGAGATCGTGATCAACTCCGACCCGTGCATCGCCTATCTTATGGAAGAAAACACCATCTGCATGCAGGCGCTGGTAGTGGCTCATGCCTGCTATGGACATAACAGTTTCTTCAAAGGCAACTACCTGTTTCGAACCTGGACCGACGCCAGCTCAATCATCGATTACCTGGTGTTTGCCAAGCAGTACATCATGCAGTGCGAAGAACGACACGGCATTGATGCGGTGGAAGACCTGTTGGACTCCTGCCATGCACTGATGAATTACGGGGTCGACCGCTACAAGCGTCCCTATCCGATCTCAGCCGAGGAAGAGCGCCTGCGCCAGAAGGAACGCGAGGAGCACCTGCAGAAACAGATCAACGACCTGTGGCGCACCATTCCCAAGCGCGCCGGCAAAAACAACGACAAGGACAATGCACGCTTCCCCGCCGAACCCCAGGAAAACATCCTGTATTTTCTGGAAAAACACGCCCCGCTGCTGGAGCCTTGGCAGCGTGAGATTGTGCGCATAGTGCGCAAGATCGCCCAGTATTTTTATCCCCAGCGTCAAACGCAGGTGATGAACGAAGGCTGGGCAACATTCTGGCACTACACGCTGATGAACGACCTGTACGACGAGGGCCTGGTCACGGACGGCTTCATGATGGAGTTCCTCACGTCCCACACCAGCGTAGTCTTCCAACCCGGCTTCGACAGCCCGTATTACAACGGCATCAACCCCTATGCCCTGGGCTTTGCCATGTACCGCGATATCCGTCGCATGTGCGAACACCCCACCGAGGAGGATCGTCGCTGGTTCCCGGAGATCGCTGGCAGCGACTGGCTGTCGACCATCAAGTTCGCCATGAGCAGCTTCAAGGACGAGAGTTTCATCCTGCAGTACCTGTCACCTCAGGTGATTCGTGACCTCAAGCTGTTCAGCATTCTGGATGACGACCTGAAAGACGACCTCGTGGTGCCGGCTATCCATGATGAACCCGGCTACCGCATCATTCGCGAAACCCTGGCCGCCCAATACAACCTGGGCAACCGCGAGCCCAACGTGCAGATCTACAGCATCGATGTGCGCGGCGACCGTTCGCTCACCCTGCGTCATCAGCAACACGACCGTAAGCCGTTGGGCGATTCCACCGAGGAAGTACTCAAGCACCTGCACCGACTGTGGGGGTTTGACATCCACCTGGAGACCCTGCAAGGCGATCAGGTGATGAAAACCCATCATGTGCCACCGCGCAGCGATCATAACGACAACGACTACGGCCGCCTGGACATGGCCGTCGTTCATCTCTGAAACAGCAAAGCCTCCATTGCTAAGGCACAGGCGTTATCCTGTGCCGCTAATGGAGGCTTTTTCATGAAAATCTACAAAGTCGGCGGTGCGGTGCGTGATCGCCTGCTGGGCATCAAGGTCACCGATATCGATCGTGTCGTCGTAGGTGCAACCACCGAAGAGATGCTCGCCAAAGGCTATAAGCCCGTAGGGGCCGATTTCCCGGTATTTCTCGACCCGAAAAACGGCGATGAGTACGCCCTCGCCCGCACCGAACGCAAGAGTGGCCGAGGCTACGGTGGTTTTGTGTTTCACGCGAGCCCCGATGTCACGCTGGAGGAAGACCTGATTCGTCGCGACCTGACCATCAATGCCATGGCAGAAGACGATGACGGCACCCTGACCGACCCTTATCACGGCCAACGCGATCTTGAAGCGCGCATTTTGCGTCATGTTTCCCCCGCGTTCGCCGAAGATCCCCTGCGAGTACTCCGCGTCGCCCGCTTTGCCGCACGTTATGCACACCTGGGTTTCAAGGTCGCACCCGAGACGCTGGAATTGATGCGCCAGCTCAGTGAGTCCGGCGAACTGGAGGCCCTTACCCCCGAGCGCAGCTGGAAAGAAATCTCCCGCGCACTGATGGAGGATCAGCCACAGGTTTTCATCCAGGTGCTACGCGACTGCGATGCGCTGAAAACCCTGATGCCGGAGGTAGATGCCCTGTTCGGCGTACCGCAACCCGAAGCCCATCACCCGGAAATAGATACTGGCGTACACACCTTGAGCGTGCTGGAACAAGCTGCATTGCACAAACAGCCGCTGACCGTACGCTGGGGTTGCCTGCTGCACGATTTGGGCAAGGGCCTGACGCCTGTGGATAAGTTGCCGCAGCATATTGCCCATGAGCACCGTGGCTTGAAGCTGATCAAGGCGGTGAACGAACGCTTCAAGGTACCTAGGGATTGCCAGGAATTGGCCTTGCTGGTGGGGCAATATCATACCCATGGGCATCGAGCGCTGGAGCTGAAAGCCTCGACTTTGCTGGAGTTGCTGCAAAGCTTTGACGTGTACCGCCGGCCGCAACGCTTCGAAGAGTTTGTGATGGCCTGCGAAATGGATGCCCGGGGCCGCAAGGGTCTTGAGCAGCGCAGTTATCCACAGGCGGATTATTTGCGCGGCGCGGCAAAGGCTGCACGCGAAGTACCGGTCGCACCACTGCTGGAAAAAGGTTTCAAAGGCCCCGAGCTGGGAGAAGCGCTCAAGCGCGAACGGCTGAACGCGCTGAAAGCCTACAAGGAACAGCCTTCACCGTAGTCACGGTCTTTGTGGCAAGCTCGGCTCCTACAGGAGATTGTCCGGTGTAAGTTGCTGGCCTTGCCACTCAAAGCCGACAGGCGCCAGCACCTGGTCGATCTGCGCATCGCGCCACAGCTCGGCCATTGTCTTGCCTGCCTCAGGGTGAACACGGTCCGGCGCCATCATCGAAAGCGGCCACAACACAAAAGCGTTTTTAAGAATTTCTGCTCGCGGCAGGATCAATCCATCAAAATCCCCCACCAAGTCGCCATACAACAGCACATCGATATCCAGCGGTAACCCTTTGCGACCAGGTGCATACCGGCCATTATCGGCCTCGATGAGTTTGAGTCGACGGTCCAGCTCCATCAACGGCAGGTCGGTATAGGCCGACACCACCAGGTTGAAAAACGGCCCGCTCTTGATACCCACCGGCTGGCTCTCGAACACCGCCGAGCAGCGCATCTGCGTCAGGAACCCTGCCAGCGCATCCAGGCCGGCACATAGACGGCTCTCGCGCTCGATGTTGCTGCCAAGCCCGAGGTAAACCTGAGTCAACGACATCCGCGCTCGATCTCCACGCCCACGCCCTTGGCAGCGGGCACCGCGCCTGGCTTGGTCAACTTGAGGTGCAACCAGGGAATCTGGAATTCGCTCATCAGCACTTCGGCCAGGCGCTCGGCAAAGGTTTCCACCAACTGATACCGGGACTGCTCGGCAAAGGCCTGGATACGCGCGGATACACTGGCGTAGTCGAGCGCCAGGGTCAGGTCATCACCCGCGGCGGCCGGGCGATTATCCCAAGCAAAGCTCAGGTCCAGGCGCAGGCATTGACGGATGCCGCGCTCCCAGTCGTAGGCCCCGATCACGGTGTCCACTTCCAGGCCTTCGATAAACACTCTGTCCAAGCACTCTTCTCCGCAGCACGACAAGGGCGCGATGCCCCGTTAGAATCAGGGCGTCCTCGCCCGGAATAGTTAGCATGTTTTGGTCACTGGCGATTTTCGCCTACCTGCTCGGCTCGCTGTCCTTCGCCATTTTGCTCAGCCGCCTGACGGGAAATCCCGACCCGCGAATGAGTGGCTCAGGCAATGCCGGCGCCACCAATATGTTGCGTCTGGCCGGCAAGAAACTTGCCGTCCTGACCCTGCTGGGCGACGTTTGCAAGGGCCTGCTGCCCGTGCTGATCGCCAGTCTCGCCGGCCTTACCTTGCAACAGCAGGCCTGGGTGGGCATATGCGCCGTCCTCGGTCACCTGTTCCCATTGTACTTCCGCTTTCGCGGTGGCAAGGGTGTCGCCACCGCGGCCGGGATGCTGCTGGGCATTTACCCACCGGCAGCATTGCTGGCCATGCTCGCCTGGCTGCTGACGTTCTACCTGACCCGTACCAGCTCGTTGGCCGCGCTGATTGCCACGCCGCTTACCCTGCCGCTGTTGGCCTGGCAGGCACCGCAGGCGTTACTGCCGATGAGCGTGCTGACGCTGCTGATCGTCTGGCGCCACCGCGGCAATCTACGCGACCTGTTTGCCGGGCGCGAACGGCATTTTTAAATACGCCGGGCGAAACCGGTTCACGTAAGCCCTACAGCGGCGGCAACTGCTCCATCGGCCAGCGCGCCTGCACGCTGATCGCCAGGCTTTCATGCTGCCCGGCCTGCAAGCGCTGGCAGCCGGCGTAGGCAATCATCGCGCCGTTGTCAGTGCAGAATTCCGGGCGGGCGTAGAACACATGGCCTTGCATGTCGCCGAGCATTTTTTCAAGCGAACTGCGCAATGCCTTATTGGCGCTGACGCCGCCTGCGATCACCAGCCGCTTCATACCTGCCTGCTTGAGGGCGCGCTTGCACTTGATGGTCAAAGTCTCTACCACGGCCTGCTGGAACGCCAGTGCGATGTCGCAACGGGCTTGCTGACCGTCGTCCCCGGCGCTGACGCTCTGCTGCCAGGTATTCAGCGCGGACGTTTTCAAACCGCTGAAACTGAACATCAGCCCCGGCCGATCACACATCGGACGCGGGAAAACGTAGCGCCCGGCGACGCCTTTCTCGGCCAGACGGGCGATTTCCGGCCCACCGGGATAGTTAAGCCCCATCATCTTCGCGGTTTTGTCGAACGCTTCACCGGCGGCATCATCCAGGGACTCGCCCAACAGCGTGTATTGGCCGATTCCATCGACCTGAACCAACTGCGTATGACCACCCGACACCAACAAAGCGACGAACGGGAACTCTGGAGGTGTTTTTTCCAACATCGGCGCCAGCAAATGGCCTTCCATGTGGTGCACGCCAAGGGCGGGAATACCCCAGGCAAAGGCCAGCGCCTGGGCGCAAGAGGCCCCAACCAGAAGGGCTCCGACCAATCCGGGGCCTGCCGTATAGGCGATGGCGTCGATCTCGGTCGGTACACAGCCGGCCTCATCCAGCACCTGGCGAATCAACGGCAGCATGCGTTTGACGTGATCACGGCTGGCCAGCTCCGGAACCACGCCGCCATAGGCGCGGTGCAGGTCGATCTGACTGAACAGTGCATCGGCCAAAAGCCCGCGTTCACTGTCGTATAGTGCGACTCCGGTTTCGTCGCAGGAGGTTTCAAGTCCCAGTACTAGCATGGGTTTGCGCCTTGTAGAGGCTGAATTCGAAGGCGCGCATAATAGTCGCCACTCCCCCTCCCGACTAGCGGTTTTCGATCAGAGGCTTTGCATTCCGGCCAATGAGGGGTTAACATCCGCAACCCTTAAAAACCGACGACCTCAGCCGCGAATTTTTTGCGACGAGAACGTTGATTCCCGGTAATGAAAGAAGGTAGCTCTGGATGCCAGCCGTCAAAGTAAAAGAGAACGAACCCTTCGACGTAGCTCTGCGTCGTTTCAAGCGCTCCTGCGAAAAAGCCGGTGTTCTGGCTGAAGTTCGTAGCCGCGAATTTTATGAGAAGCCAACTTCTGAGCGTAAGCGTAAAGCAGCAGCCGCTGTTAAGCGTCACGCCAAGAAAGTTCAGCGCGAACAGCGCCGCGCCGTTCGTCTGTACTAATACACAGACGTTCGTAGCAAGCTTCTGCCAAGCCCGGCCCTCAGCCGGGCTGTTGGCATTTGCGGATATCGCTTGATGCTTCACCGTCGACGCCGCACATGCGACCGAGACACTGCTTCACACGTCAGGGCTGGCTCTTTTGCCAGCGGTGCACGTCTCTTCTGACGAGCCTAACAAGGCTACTGACGAGCACACCTATTCTTCAAGCAGGCGATCAACTGTATCGGCTGTGCCCATCGATGCGTTTCCGAGGCCCACCGTTGGCCTAGACCGGACGCCCGGGCAACATTTCTATGCCGAACACTGATCAGAAACTACCCTCAGTGAATATTCGGCAGATACACTTCCTGAAGACCCATGCAGACGATGATGATCAAGCACTCCATACGTGCGCTTGAACACTTCACGGGCCCTCATTTACACGCAGTGATGACGAGAACGCCATGGCCGGGCTGATTCCCCAGAGCTTTATTGACGACCTTCTGAACCGCACCGACATCGTCGATGTTGTCAGCTCACGCGTACAGCTGAAAAAAGCCGGCAAAAACTACACCGCCTGCTGCCCGTTCCATAAAGAAAAAACGCCGTCATTCAGTGTCAGCCCCGACAAGCAGTTCTATTATTGCTTCGGTTGCGGCGCTGGCGGCAACGCCCTCGGCTTCCTGATGGACCACGACAACCTGGACTTTCCCCAGGCCGTCGAGGATCTGGCAAAAGCCGCGGGCATGGAAATCCCCCGGGAAGAAAGTGGCCGCCCGCACAAACCTCGGCAACCCACCGATTCGCCGCTGTATCCGCTGCTGACCGCGGCCGCCGACTTCTATCGCCAGGCGCTTAAAAGCCATCCGCAGCGCAAGGCCGCCGTTGACTACCTCAAGGGCCGCGGCCTCACCGGTGAAATCGCCCGCGACTTCGGCCTCGGCTTCGCCCCGCCCGGCTGGGACAACCTGTACAAACACCTGAGCAGCGACACCCTGCAGCAAAAGGCCATGATCGATGCCGGCCTGCTGATAGAAAACGCCGAGACCGGCAAGCGTTATGACCGTTTCCGCGACCGCGTGATGTTTCCGATCCGCGACAGCCGTGGCCGCATCATCGCCTTCGGTGGCCGCGTACTCGGGGACGACAAGCCCAAGTACCTGAACTCCCCGGAAACTCCGGTGTTCCACAAGGGCCAGGAACTCTACGGACTGTTCGAAGCGCGCAAGAACAACCGCAACCTCGACGAAATCATCGTGGTTGAAGGCTATATGGACGTGATCGCCCTGGCCCAGCAAGGTCTGCGCAACGCCGTGGCAACCCTGGGCACCGCCACCAGCGAAGAGCATTTGAAGCGCCTGTTCCGCGTCGTGCCCAGCGTGCTGTTCTGCTTTGACGGCGACCAGGCCGGCCGCAACGCCGCCTGGCGTGCGCTTGAGGCCACACTGTCAAGCCTGCAGGACGGGCGCCGCGCACGTTTCCTGTTCCTGCCCGAAGGCGAAGACCCGGACACCCTGGTCCGTTCGGAGGGCACCGACGCGTTCCGTGCGCGCATCAATCAACATGCGCAGCCGCTGGCGGATTATTTTTTCCAGCAATTGACCGAAGAAGCCGACCCGCGCTCGCTCGAAGGCAAGGCTCATATGGCCACCCTCGCTGCGCCATTGATCGACAAGGTGCCAGGCGCCAATTTGCGCACGCTGATGCGCCAGCGCCTGCTGGAAATTACCGGTTTGAGTGGCGAAGCCGTGAGCCAGCTGGTGCATAGCGCACCGCAAGATGCGCCGCCAGCCTACGATCCAGGCATGGATTACGACGCCATGCCGGACTATGCCGACTTTCACCAGCCTCAGGAGGCCTTTGCCCCCCAACAGGAGTGGACGCCGAAAAAGCCCGGGGCCGGCGGCAAGAAATGGGACAAGAAACCCTGGAGCAAAAACGGCAAGCGCGGTGATCGCGATGAAGCCTACGCTCCACGCACACCCGTAGCAGTGGAAGCCCCGACGCTTATTGCGCTGCGTACGCTGATTCATCACCCACAACTGGCCGGCAAGGTTGAAAGCGCCGACCACTTTGCCAACGAAAGCAACACCTACGCCCAGGTGCTGATTGCCCTGATCGAGGCGGTGCAGAAAAATCCCAAGCTAAACTCAATCCAGCTGATGGCTCGCTGGCACGGCACGGAACAAGGCCGTTTATTGAAAGCGTTGGCGGAAAAGGAGTGGCTAATTGACGGCGACAACCTTGAACAACAGTTTTTAGACACCATTAATAGGTTATCTGCGGGTCAACACACTCAGACCCTCGATGAGCTCATTAAGAGAGCAAGGCAGCCGGGATTGTCGGCTGAAGAGCAGATTCAGATAGCAAAACAGATGCGCGACCTCTTAAAACAGAATGTTTACGCATCAAACCCGACCTCAGCTGGCGTGTGAGGTCATAGCTCGGGTATAATCCTCGGCTTGTTTTTTGCCCGCCAAGACCTTCAGTGGATAGGGTGTTATGTCCGGAAAAGCGCAACAGCAGTCTCGTATCAAAGAGTTGATCACACTTGGTCGTGAGCAGGGTTACCTGACTTACGCGGAGGTCAACGACCACCTGCCTGAGGATATTTCAGATCCAGAGCAGGTGGAAGACATCATCCGCATGATTAACGACATGGGGATCAACGTATTCGAAGTCGCGCCAGATAAGGATTCCCTTATGCTGGCCGACGCTGATACCGACGAGGCCGCCGCTGAGGAAGCTGCTGCCGCGCTGGCTGCAGTAGAGACCGATATCGGCCGCACGACGGACCCGGTGCGCATGTATATGCGTGAAATGGGTACTGTCGAGCTGCTGACACGCGAAGGCGAAATCGAAATCGCCAAGCGTATCGAAGAGGGCATCCGTGAAGTGATGGGCGCTATTGCGCACTTCCCAGGCACGGTTGACCACATTCTCTCCGAGTACACCCGCGTCACCACCGAAGGTGGCCGCCTGTCCGACGTCCTGAGCGGTTACATCGACCCGGACGACGGCATTGCGCCGCCTGCCGCCGAAGTACCGCCGCCTGTCGACGCCAAAGCCGCGAAAGCGGATGACGACGCCGAAGACGACGACGCCGAAGCCAGCAGCGACGACGAAGATGAAGTCGAAAGCGGCCCGGACCCAATCGTCGCGGCCCAGCGTTTCGGTGCGGTTTCCGATCAAATGGAAATCACCCGCAAGGCCCTGAAGAAGCATGGTCGCTCCAACAAGCAGGCAATTGCCGAGCTGGTGGCGCTGGCTGAGCTGTTCATGCCGATCAAGCTGGTGCCCAAGCAATTCGAAGGTTTGGTCGAGCGCGTTCGTAGCGCCCTTGAGCGTCTGCGTGCACAAGAGCGTGCGATCATGCAGCTGTGCGTGCGTGATGCCCGTATGCCGCGTACCGACTTCCTGCGCCAGTTCCCGGGCAACGAAGTTGACGAAAGCTGGACCGACGCACTGGCCAAGGGCAAGGCGAAATACGCCGAAGCCATCGGCCGCCTGCAGCCCGATATCATCCGCTGCCAGCAGAAGCTGACTGCGCTTGAGACCGAAACCGGTCTGACGATTGCTGAAATCAAGGACATCAACCGTCGCATGTCGATCGGTGAGGCCAAGGCCCGCCGCGCGAAGAAAGAGATGGTTGAAGCGAACTTGCGTCTGGTGATCTCGATCGCCAAGAAGTACACCAACCGTGGCCTGCAGTTCCTGGACCTGATCCAGGAAGGCAACATCGGCTTGATGAAAGCGGTAGACAAGTTCGAATACCGTCGCGGCTACAAGTTCTCGACTTATGCCACCTGGTGGATCCGTCAGGCGATCACTCGCTCGATCGCCGACCAGGCCCGCACCATCCGTATTCCGGTGCACATGATCGAGACCATCAACAAGCTCAACCGTATTTCCCGGCAGATGTTGCAGGAAATGGGTCGCGAACCGACCCCGGAAGAGCTGGGCGAACGCATGGAAATGCCTGAGGATAAAATCCGCAAGGTATTGAAGATCGCTAAAGAGCCGATCTCCATGGAAACGCCGATTGGTGATGACGAAGACTCCCATCTGGGTGACTTCATCGAAGACTCGACCATGCAGTCGCCAATCGATGTCGCCACCGTTGAGAGCCTGAAGGAAGCGACTCGCGATGTACTGTCCGGCCTCACTGCCCGTGAAGCCAAGGTACTGCGCATGCGTTTCGGCATCGACATGAACACCGACCACACCCTTGAGGAAGTCGGTAAGCAGTTTGACGTGACCCGCGAGCGGATCCGTCAGATCGAAGCCAAGGCACTGCGCAAGTTGCGCCACCCGACGCGAAGCGAGCATTTGCGCTCCTTCCTCGACGAGTGATACCAGAACCCCCGGCCCAGGCCGGGGGTTTTGTTTTGCACAGATAAAATTCCCTGCAACACCCCTCCCCTGAAATGCCCGTCTACACTCGAACTATTCCCCGTGCCATAACGAGACCGTTATGCCCAGATTGCCGACCGTGTTGCTACTGTCGCTGCTGACCTGGACCGCAACGGCTGGCGCGTTGACTCTCACGGAGGATGAGCGTAGCTGGTTGGCGGACCATCAGGAGCTTCGCCTTGGGGTGGACGCGTCCTGGCCCCCCTTTGAATACCGTGATGAGAATGGTCGTTACCAGGGCCTGGCTGCCGACTATGTACGCCTGATCCAGGACCGACTGGGTGTCAGGATCAAGCTGATCGAACCGGCAAATTGGACCGCTGTACTTGAACAAGCCCGGAGCAACCAGCTCGACTTGCTACCCGGCATCATGTCCACTCCGGAGCGCCAAAGCTACCTGGCCTTTACACGCCCCTACCTCGACTTTCCCATCGTCATCCTTGCCCATGAAGGCGGCGCGAAACCACGCAACCTAAAGGGTTTGTACGGGCTGAAAATTGCCGTGGTGGAAAACTATGCGCCCCATGAATTGCTGCGCACTCACCACCCGGACCTGAATCTGGTGGCGATGCCCAACGTCAGTTCGACGCTGCAAGCCCTGGCCACCGATGAAGTGGACGCCGTCGTCGGCGACTTGGCATCCAGCGTCTGGAGTCTGCGCCAGCTCAAGCTCGATGGCTTGTACGTCAGCGGCGAAACGCCCTATCGCTACCAATTGGCAATGGGCGTGCCGCAGGAACAGAAAATGCTGGTGGGCATCCTGGACAAAGTCCTCGCCGACCTGAGCTCAGCCGAAACCGATGCGATCCAGCAACATTGGGTCGGCAGCTTCACCGATCACCGCACCTTCTGGGTCGACCTGCTGACGTACGGCCTGCCCGCCGTATTGTTGCTCAGTACCGTGCTGGCGGTGGTCATTCGGATCAATCGCCGGCTCAGTTCGGAAATTTCCCGCAGGGTCGCCCTTGAACAAGAACTGCGCAGCAGCGAATACCACTATCGCGGCCTGGTAGAGAGCTTGTCCGCCATCGCCTGGGAAGCAAGCATCAGCGACTTCACCTACAGCTACGTATCGCCCCATGCTGAAGACTTGCTCGGCTATCCGCGCGCCCACTGGCTGATTCCGGGCTTCTGGCGCAACATCATTCACCCGGCCGACCTCACGCGCACCGAAGCGTATTGCTACCGGGAAACCCGTGCCAATCGTGATCACAGCGTCGATTACCGGGTCATCACGGCGGACGGCCGTTGCTTGTGGGTGCGCGATATTGTCAGCCTGATTGAACACGGCCATGAGCCAGTGCTGCGCGGCCTGATGATCGATATCAGCGAAGCCAAGCGCACGGAGGAAGCCCTGCAACTGTCCGAGCAGAAGTTTGCGTCGGTGTTCCAGCAATGCCCCGACATTCTGGTGATCGCCAGGCTATCCGATGGCTGCCTGCTGGAGGTCAACAAGGCATTCGAGGACCAGATTGGCCTGACCGCCGACGAGGTGGTAGGCAAAGCCGCCTCAGATCTGAATATATGGCGTATTCAGGGCGTCGGGCCGGATTTGCTGCAGCGGGTACAGACCACCAGTATCCGCAACCTGGAAATGTCCTTTCTGCGCAGCAACGGCGAAGCGTTTACGGGGCTGATCTCAGCTGAGCCCTTCCAACTCGACACCACCGAAGCCCTGGTGGTGGTGGTGCGCGATATCACCCAGCTCAAGGAAACCCAACAGCAACTGCAAACCTCCGAAGAGAAATTCGCCAAGGCGTTCCATGCGTCCCCCGACGGCTTGCTGCTGAGTCGCCAAAGGGATGGCCTATTGATTGAGGTGAACGAAGGTTTCAGCCATCTGACCGGCTTCACCAGCGCCTCTTCGCTCGACCAATCAACCCTGGACCTGGGTATCTGGGTCGATCTCAACGAACGCAAGCACATGCTGGAATTGATGCAGCGCGACGGCTTCGTGCGTGATTTCATCTGCCATATCCGTCGCGCCGACGGCCAGCTTCGCCTCTGCGAAGTCTCCAGTCGCCCGCTGCCCATCGGTGACGAAGACTGCATGCTGACCATCGCTCGGGACATCACCGAACGCCAGCAGATGCAGGAAAAACTGCAACAGGCCGCCACGGTATTCGAGAGCACCGCTGAAGGCGTCTTGATCACCGACACACGACAGAACATCAGTGCCGTCAATCGCGCCTTCAGTGAGATCACCGGCTACAGCGAAATCGAAGCACTCGGCCATACCCCGCGCTTGCTCGCCTCGGGCCTGCATGACAGCGCATTCTATGCGGCGATGTGGCACCAATTGACGGCCCATGGACACTGGCAGGGAGAGATTTCCAACCGCCGCAAGAACGGCGAGGTGTACCCAAGCTGGCTGACCATCAGCGCCGTGCGTAACCGCGACCAATTGATCACGCACTTCGTTGCCGTGTTTGCCGACATCTCCAGCCTCAAGCTGGCCCAGGCACGCCTGGACTATCAGGCCCACCACGATCCGCTGACCGGGTTGCCCAACCGCACCCTGTTTGAAAATCGACTGCAGGCCGCCCTTAACGGCCAGCAGGAAAGCGGCAGGCAAGGCGCGGTGTTGTTTCTTGACCTGGACCGTTTCAAACACATCAACGACAGCCTCGGCCACCCGGTCGGCGACCTGCTGCTCAAAGACATCGCCGTACGCCTCAAGCAGCAACTGCGCGACGTCGACACCGTCGCCCGCCTGGGCGGGGATGAATTCATCATCTTGCTGCCCGGCTTGCAGCAGGCCGGCGATGCCCAGTATCTGGCGAACAAGCTGCTCGACTGCTTTACCCCCCCATTCCAGGCCGGTGAGCATGAGTTTTTTATCAGCGCCAGTATTGGCACCAGCCTTTACCCACAGGATGGCACCGACGTCGCTACTCTGGTCAAGAACGCCGATGCTGCGATGTATCGCTCCAAGGCCAAGGGCCGCAACCGTGTGGAAAGCTATACCCGCGACCTGACGGCCCAAGCCAATGAACGCGTAGCGCTGGAGCACGAGCTGCGCCGTGCCATCGAACGTGAAGAGCTGAGCCTCTATTACCAACCCAAGCGCAGCCTGTTGACCCAAGAGCTGATCGGCGCCGAAGCCCTGATCCGCTGGCGTCACCCCACCTTGGGCGACGTCCCGCCCGAACACTTCATCGCCCTGGCCGAAGAGAACGGCACGATCCTGCAAATTGGCGACTGGGTGCTGGAACAAGCCTGTCGGCAGTTGCACGCCTGGCAAGAGGCTTTCGACGATTTCGGGCCACTGTCGGTCAACCTCGCAGGCGCGCAACTGCGTCACCCCAACCTGTTGTCACGCATCGAACAACTGCTGCGCGATTACCGCCTTGAACCTGGCTGCCTGCAATTGGAGATCACCGAGAACTTCATCATGAGCCAGGCCGAAGAAGCCCTGGGGGTTCTGCATCAACTCAAACGCTTGGGCGTCCAGCTGGCGATCGATGATTTCGGCACTGGCTACTCGTCCCTCAGCTACCTCAAGCGCCTGCCCCTGGACTTCCTCAAGATCGACCAATCCTTCGTTCGAGGCCTGCCCGACGATCCCCACGACGTCGCCATCGTGCGCGCCATCATCGCGCTGGGCCACAGCATGCAATTCACCATCATTGCCGAAGGCGTGGAGACCCCCGCACAGCAAACATTCCTCGCCGCCGAAGGCTGTGAACAGATGCAAGGCTACATCGTCAGCCTGCCCCTGCCGCCGGAGCTTTTTGCCGCGAGCTTCCTTCGTACGAAGCTGGAGGATTTTTCGGATGGCACAGTGAACAAACCATCGTTATAATCCGCGACCTACTGAGGGCCTATAGCTCAGTTGGTTAGAGCAGGGGACTCATAATCCCTTGGTCGCAGGTTCGAGTCCTGCTGGGCCCACCAACTTGAAAGCCGCGCATTGCGCGGCTTTTGCGTGTCTGGTGTAACGGTTCTTTCGGCCGGACCCAGCCTGTACCATGCGTGCTCATTGTCGTCCGCACCGGAGTCCCCCCTTGCCCGCCTTAGACGAAATCGACCGCCAACTGATCGCCGCCCTGCAGCTCAATGCCCGCGAAAGCGTGGCCATGCTTGCCCGGCAACTGGGGATTGCGCGCACCACAGTCACGTCACGCCTGGCACGCCTGGAGAAAACCCAGGTGATCACCGGTTACGGCGTGCGCCTGGGCCAGCGCGTAGCGGATGGGGGTTTGCAGGCTTATGTGGGGATTACCGTGCAACCACGCTCAGGCAAAGAGGTGCTGCGCAGGCTGAGTGCCATGGCGCAGGTGCAGCAGTTGTGTGCGGTCAGCGGCGAGTTCGATTACGTGGCATGGCTGCGCACCGATTCGCCGGAACAACTGGATCAACTGCTCGATCAGATCGGCAGTGTCGACGGTGTGGAGAAAACCACCACCTCGATCATCCTCAGCAACAAATTGGATCGCGGACAGCCAATCTGATCGATCACTTCGTCATATTGACAAAAATCAGTGCAATCCGACGACACATTGCGTCTTATTAACGAGCGCTACGCTCCCTAAACTGGCTGCCATCTTTTCCTATACTCAACGGGCCATATCCCGCCGAGCCGTCAGTAAGGTCAGCCATGAGCATTCCGTCCAGCACTATCAGCAAGACCAATCGCCACCCAGCAGACGGCAAGAAACCCATCACCATTTTCGGCCCGGATTTCCCGTTCGCATTTGATGACTGGATCGAGCACCCCGCCGGGCTGGGCAGTATTCCCGCCGCCAACCATGGGGCCGAAGTGGCGATCGTGGGCGCCGGTATCGCTGGTTTGGTCGCGGCCTACGAGCTGATGAAGCTGGGGCTCAAGCCAGTGGTGTATGAAGCCTCGAAGATGGGTGGCCGCTTGCGCTCCCAGGCCTTCGAAGGCGCCGAAGGCATCATCGCCGAGCTGGGCGGGATGCGTTTCCCGGTGTCGTCGACGGCGTTCTACCATTACGTAGACAAGTTGGGCCTGGAAACCAAACCCTTTCCCAACCCGCTGACCCCGGCGTCCGGCAGCACTGTGATTGATCTGGAAGGCCAGACCCACTACGCACAAAAACTCTCCGACTTGCCTGCGCTGTTTCAGGAAGTGGCCGATGCCTGGGCCGATGCACTGGAAGCCGGCTCGCAGTTCGGCGATATCCAGCAGGCGATCCGCGACCGTGATGTACCGCGGCTCAAAGAACTGTGGAACAAGCTCGTGCCGCTGTGGGATGACCGTACCTTCTACGACTTCGTCGCAACCTCCAAGGCCTTTGCCAAGTTGTCGTTCCATCACCGCGAGGTGTTTGGCCAGGTCGGCTTCGGCACCGGCGGCTGGGACTCGGACTTCCCCAACTCCATGCTGGAAATCTTCCGCGTGGTGATGACCAACTGCGACGACCATCAACACCTGGTCGTCGGCGGCGTAGCGCAAGTGCCCATGGGCATCTGGCGTCATGTGCCGGAGCGCTGCGCCCATTGGCCGGCCGGCACCAGCCTCAGCTCGCTGCATAGAGGTGCACCACGGGCAGGGGTCAAACGCATTGCTCATGCGGCCGATGGCCGTTTCGCCGTCACTGACAACTACGGTGATACCCGCGAGTACGCCGCGGTGCTGACCACCTGCCAAAGCTGGCTGCTGACCACCCAGATTGAATGCGACGAAACCTTGTTCTCGCAAAAAATGTGGATGGCCCTGGACCGCACGCGCTACATGCAGTCGTCGAAAACCTTCGTGATGGTTGACCGCCCATTCTGGAAAGACAAAGACCCGCAAACCGGCCGCGACCTGATGAGCATGACCCTCACCGACCGCCTGACCCGCGGCACCTATCTGTTCGATAATGGCGACGACAAGCCGGGGGTGATTTGCCTTTCCTACTCGTGGATGAGCGACGCCCTGAAAATGCTACCCCAGCCTATCGACAAGCGGGTGAAGCTGGCCCTGGACGCGTTGAACAAGATCTACCCCAACGTCGATATCAAGGCACGCATCATCGGCGACCCGATCACGGTTTCCTGGGAAGCCGACCCGCACTTCCTCGGGGCTTTCAAAGGTGCACTGCCCGGCCACTATCGCTACAACCAGCGGATGTACGCGCACTTCATGCAGAAAGACATGCCCGCCGAACAACGCGGGATTTTCATCGCCGGTGACGACGTATCGTGGACGCCCGCGTGGGTCGAAGGCGCCGTACAAACCTCGCTCAACGCGGTGTGGGGCATCATGACCCACTTCGGTGGCAGCACCCACCCAGAGAACCCGGGCCCCGGCGATGTGTTCGATGAAATCGGGCCAATCGCCCTGGCCGAGTAAGGAGCTGAACATGCGTGTCGCCCTGTACCAATGCCCGCCGCTGCCGCTGGATGTGGCCGGTAATATCCAGCGCCTGCGCCAACTGGCGCAAGAGGCATCCGACGCCGATGTGCTGGTGCTGCCAGAGATGTTTCTCTCGGGCTATAACATCGGCGCCGAAGCCGTTGGCGCGTTGGCCGAGGCGCGGGATGCGGAGTCTGCCCAAGCCATTGCCGAGATCGCGAAAAACGCCGGGCTGGCCATTCTCTACGGCTATCCGGAGCGGGCTGACGATGGGCAGATCTACAACGCCGTCCAGTTGATCGACGCCGAGGGTCAACGCCTGTGTAACTATCGCAAGACCCACTTGTTTGGCGATCTGGATCACGCCATGTTCAGCGCAGGCGACGATGATTTTCCGGTGGTAGAACTCAACGGCTGGAAGCTGGGGTTTCTGATTTGCTACGACCTGGAGTTTCCGGAGAATACCCGGCGTCTGGCCCTGGCCGGCGCCGAACTGATTCTGGTGCCCACCGCCAACATGGTGCCGTTCGATTTTGTCGCCGACGTCACCGTGCGTTCGCGGGCGTTTGAAAACCAGTGCTTTGTGGCCTATGCCAATTACTGCGGGCACGAAGGCGAGATTCATTACTGTGGACAAAGCAGCATTGCCGCACCGGATGGCCAACGTATCGCCCAGGCCGGCCTGGACGAAGCCTTGATCGTCGGCACCCTGGACCGCCAGTCAATCCTCAGCGCACGCGCCGCCAACCACTACCTGCAAGACCGCCGCCCCGAACTCTACGGCGCGCTGCACAAGCCCTGACCCCACGGGTTTGCTAGCATAGGCACTTCTCACGCCTCGGAAGTGCCCATGCCTGCGCCGGTTCACCCTCACCCCGTTCATCTGACCCTGGCCAATGGCCTGCGAGTATCCCTGCGCCATGCGCCGCGCTTGAAGCGTTGCGCCGCCGTTCTGCGTGTGGCTGCCGGCAGTCACGATGTGCCATTGGCCTGGCCGGGGCTGGCACACTTTCTTGAGCATTTGCTGTTTCTCGGTACCGAGCGTTTTCCGGCCGGGGAAGGATTGATGGCCTACGTGCAGCGCCTCGGTGGGCAGGTCAATGCCAGTACCCGCGAGCGAACCACCGAGTATTTCTTTGAGCTGCCGGGGTCGGCCTTCGCTGACGGGCTGGCGCGGTTGGCAGACATGGTGACTCATCCACGCCTGACGCTCGACGATCAACGACGTGAACGCGAAGTGCTGCACGCGGAGTTCGTGGCCTGGTCCGAGGACGCCAGGGCACAACACCAAGTTGCGTTGTTGCAAGGTTTAGCGGCCGATCACCCGCTGCGAGGATTCCATGCCGGTAACCGCGACAGCCTGACGGTGGAAAGCGACGATTTTCAGCAAACCTTGCGCGAATTCCATAGGCACTTCTATCAAAGCGGGCAGATGACCTTGAGCCTCGCCGGTCCGCAATCGCTGGCAGACTTGCAAGCCCTTGCCCAGCAGTTCGGTGACGAACTGATTGCCGGCCCCCTGCACCCGCAAACCGCACCACCACCCCTGATGCACGGCCAGGCACGCAGCTATCAATACACCGCCAGCCGGCACCTGCATCAGGTCATCACCTGTAACGCCCCTCGCCAAGCACTGGAGTTTCTCTGCACCTGGCTCAACGCTTCGGCGTCGGGCGGGTTGTTGGCCGAATTGAAAGCTCGCCAACTGGCCAGCGCGCTGCATGCGTCTGTGCTGTACCACTACGCGGACCAGGCGGTACTGGATATCGACGTTACCCTCGATAGCGACCGCCAACCGGCGACGCAGATCGAAGCCTTGTTGTATGACTGGCTGAGCTTTTTCGCACACAGCGACTGGAATCCATTACGTGAAGAGCTTGCCTTGCTCAATGCGCGTCAACAGCAGGTTCAAGGCGCCCTGACATTGGCTCGCGACAACAGCGAAGACCTGTCGGACCAAGGCATTGCAGCCCTCAAGGCCATGCTTGCATCGCTGCATCTGCCCGCGTCTGAACACAGTTGGCAACTCCCACCTGGCAACCCCTTTCTTCGTCCGCCGGCCAAGGAAGAACGCGCCGGTTTGATCCGCGGCCAAACCAGCGCCCATCGGGGCTTGCGTACCTTTGCCCAGGATCGCTTACGGGGCCGGAGGGAGCTATCGGCGCTGACCTTCAGCAACGCACTGGCGGATGACACCGACGAAGGCGCGCTGTACCTGCATTGGCGGTTTGACGCTGCCGTACCCGCCGGATTGGAAAGCTTGTTGCAGCCGTTGCGCGAGCAAGCCCGTCAAGCGGGTGTCGAGTTGTCTTGCGAAACCATTGGCAACGATTGGCGGGTGAACATGCACGGCCTTCACGAACCGATGCCGGCCGTGCTCGAAGCGTTGGCGCGCTGCCTGAGCAGCTCGGATGCACATCTGTCATCACCGACGCCCCCGCCGATGATCGCCATTCGCGAACTTCTCAAGGCGTTGCCGGCTTGCTGCGTCGGTGTTTCAGCCGACTCCTCGGAGACACCAGCGTCGTGGTCCACCGCTCACTGGCAGGGGCTGGGTGCGGGTTTGCCGGCAGCCTGTGAAGCGGCGATCAAAATCGCAGCCGCCCGCTTGCCAGGGCAGCCGGCCCATATTCAATGCACACCTGAAGTTCTTGAAGGGCAGCGGATCTGGCACCCAGTGAACACTGCATCCAGCGACGCTGCGCTGCTGCTTTTTTGTCCAGTGCCGAGCCAATCTCTCGTCGATGAGGCCAACTGGCGGCTGCTCGGGCATATGCTCCAGGGCCCGTTCTACCAACGTTTGAGAGTTGAGCTGCAAATCGGCTACGCCGTGTTCAGCGGCATCCGACAAGTCGACGGGCAAACCGGCCTGTTGTTTGGCGTGCAATCGCCCAGCCTGTCACTGGGCAGGATCGCCGAACACCTGCAAACCTTCCTGCAACAACTGCCGTCTTTGATCAAACGCAGCGCAGACGTCGGCAATCAGCCTCTTGCGCAGCAATTCACGGCGCAGGCACTCCCCGTCAGCCAAGCCGCCGATTTGCTTTGGCACGCGCAGTTAGCGGGTCATTCGTCGAGTTACCTGGATCAACTTCAACACCTGATCCAAAGCCGCACACGCGAGGACTTGCAGCACGCAGCCCAACAACTCCTTGAAGCAGCAGGCGGCTGGCGCTGCGTGGCTAACGGCCCGCGTATCAGCGATGACTGGCAAGCGGCACAATGATCGTTGCCAACCCTGCAACAGGCTTTTTCCATCGAGACAGCGCTAACTTGAAAAGAATTGCGTAACATTGCGCAGCAATATCTGAACATCTCCAATGGGAGGTGGACTATATGTATTACTTGGTAGTGAACGTCCCATCCCTTGATAGGAGTAAGAATATGACCTGGTCCAAACCTGCTTACACTGATCTGCGTATTGGTTTCGAAGTCACCATGTACTTCGCCAGCCGTTGATTGGCTGAGTAATACAACGCCTCGGTTCGCCCGGGGCGTTTTTGTTTTGAGCTGTGCTTGATGGAGCGATCATGTTTGTCCAGATTCTAGGTTCCGCCGCCGGCGGTGGCTTCCCGCAGTGGAACTGCAACTGCGTGAACTGCGCAGGCTTTCGCGATGGCAGCCTGCGGGCCCAGGCGCGCACCCAGTCGTCCATCGCGATCTCCGACGACGGTGTGAATTGGGTACTGTGCAATGCGTCGCCGGATATCCGCGCGCAACTCCAGGGCTTTGCGCCCATGCAACCCGGGCGCGCCCTGCGCGATACCGGTATCAGCGCAATCATCCTGATGGACAGCCAGATCGACCACACCACTGGCCTGTTGAGCCTGCGTGAAGGCTGCCCGCATCAGGTGTGGTGCACCGACATGGTCCATGAAGACCTGAGCACCGGGTTCCCGCTGTTCACCATGCTGACCCACTGGAACGGCGGCCTGGCCTGGAACCGCATCGAACTGGACGCCAGCTTCACCATACCGGCCTGCCCCAACCTGCGTTTCACCCCACTGCCGTTGCGCAGCGCCGCGCCGCCCTACTCGCCGCACCGCTTCGACCCGCACCCCGGTGACAACATCGGCCTGATCGTCGAAGACCTGCGCACCGGCGGTAAACTGTTCTACGCCCCGGGCCTGGGCAAGGTCGACGCGCCGCTGCTGGATATCATGGGCGGCAGCGATTGCCTTTTGGTAGACGGCACGATGTGGGATGACGATGAAATGCAGCGCCGTGGCGTCGGCACCCGCACCGGTCGCGAGATGGGCCACCTGGCGCAGAACGGCCCTGGCGGTATGCTCGAAGTGCTGGAGCAACTACCCAAGCAGCGCAAGGTGCTTATCCACATCAACAACACCAATCCGATCCTCGATGAAGATTCCCCCGAGCGAGCCGAGTTGGTGCGGCGCAATGTCGAAGTGGCGTACGACGGCATGAGCATTGAATTGTAGGAGCCACTGAAATGACTGACACACCGCTGACGACCGCCGAGTTCGAAGCAGCCTTGCGGGCCAAGGGCGCCTTCTACCATATCCATCACCCCTACCATTTGGCGATGTATGAAGGCCGCGCTACCCGCGAGCAGATCCAGGGCTGGGTCGCCAATCGCTTCTATTACCAGGTGAACATCCCCCTGAAAGACGCCGCGATCCTGGCCAACTGCCCGGACCGTGAGATCCGCCGCGAGTGGATCCAGCGTTTGCTCGACCACGACGGCGCACCGGGGGAAGACGGCGGTATCGAGGCCTGGCTGCGCCTGGGCCAGGCCGTTGGCCTCGACCCGGACCAGCTGCGCTCCCAGGAACTGGTGCTGCCCGGCGTACGCTTCGCGGTGGACGCCTACGTCAACTTCGCCCGCCGCGCCAGTTGGCAGGAAGCTGCCAGCAGCTCGCTGACCGAGCTGTTCGCGCCGCAGATCCACCAATCGCGCCTCGACAGCTGGCCGCAGCACTACCCGTGGATCGACCCGGCCGGCTACGAATACTTCCGCACCCGCCTGGGCCAGGCTCGTCGCGATGTGGAACATGGCTTGGCGATCACCTTGCAGCACTACACCACCCGCGAGGGTCAGGAGCGCATGCTGGAAATTCTCCAGTTCAAACTGGATATTCTATGGAGCATGCTCGATGCAATGAGCATGGCCTACGAACTCAAACGCCCGCCCTATCACAGCGTGACCGAGCAGCGGGTGTGGCATAAAGGGATCACCCTATGAGCTTTGATCGCAGCAAAATACCGACCTGGCGCCAGGGCTACCGTTACCAGTATGAGCCTGCGCAAAAAGGCCATGTGTTGCTCTATCCGGAAGGCATGATCAAGCTCAACGACAGCGCCGCGTTGATCGGCGGTTTGATCGACGGCGAGCGCGACGTGGCAGCCATCATCGCCGAGCTGGACCAACAATTCCCCGACGTACCGGAGCTCGGTGAAGACATCGAGCAATTCATGGAGGTCGCTCGTGCTGAGCACTGGATCACCCTTGCCTGAAAAACCCGCCATCGGCCTGCCGCTGTGGCTACTGGCCGAGTTGACCTATCGCTGCCCGCTGCAGTGCCCGTACTGCTCCAACCCGCTGGATTTCGCCGAGCAGGGCAAAGAGCTGAGCACCGAGCAATGGATCAAGGTGTTTCGCGAAGCCCGCGAGATGGGTGCCGCACAGCTGGGGTTTTCCGGGGGTGAACCACTGGTGCGACAGGACTTGGCCGAACTGATCGCCGAGGCCCGCAAGCTGGGCTTCTATACCAACCTGATCACCTCCGGTATCGGCCTGACCGAGCAGAAAATCAGCGACTTCAAAAAGGCCGGGCTGGACCATATCCAGATCAGTTTCCAGGCCAGCGACGAACAGGTGAACAACCTGCTGGCAGGCTCGAAAAAAGCCTTCGCGCAAAAACTGGAAATGGCCCGTGCGGTCAAGGCGCACGGCTACCCGATGGTGCTGAACTTCGTCACCCATCGGCACAATATCGACAAGATCGACCGCATCATCGAGCTGTGTATCGCGCTGGAAGCGGATTTTGTCGAACTCGCCACCTGCCAGTTCTACGGCTGGGCGCAGCTTAATCGCGTGGGCTTATTGCCGACCCGAGACCAGTTGGTGCGCGCCGAACGCATCACCAATGAATACCGCGCCAAACTGGAAGCCGAAGGTCATCCGTGCAAGCTGATCTTCGTGACACCGGATTATTATGAAGAGCGTCCGAAAGCCTGCATGAACGGCTGGGGCAGCATCTTTCTGACGGTGACACCGGACGGCACCGCCCTGCCCTGTCACGGCGCGCGGCAGATGCCGGTGCAGTTTCCCAATGTGCGCGACCACAGCATGCAGCACATCTGGTACGACTCGTTTGGTTTCAATCGCTTTCGCGGCTACGACTGGATGCCCGAGCCCTGCCGCTCATGCGATGAAAAGGAAAAGGATTTCGGCGGCTGCCGTTGCCAGGCGTTCATGCTCACCGGTGACGCCAGCAATGCCGACCCTGTATGCAGTAAGTCCGAGCAGCACGGCATCATCCTTCAGGCACGGGAAGAAGCCGAACATGCCACCCAGACCATCGAGCAACTGGCCTTTCGCAATGAGCGCAACTCACGGCTCATTGCAAAAGGCTGAGGGCTTCAACGCTTGGCGATGATGTACACCGCGTGGATGATGCCAGGGAAGTAACCGCACAGGGTCAGCAGGATATTCAGCCAGAATGCACCGCCGAAACCTACTTGCAGGAACACACCCAGTGGCGGCAGCAGAATAGCGATGATGATACGAATAATGTCCATGGGTCAGCTCCAGAAAATCGGCTCGTGTGAGCCGTGTAGCTAATCGACATTGGCGGTTCGTGAGGGTTCAGTGGATTCTGGCATCGGGCCATCTCACGCCAGAATCTGCAGACCATGCTTCTTCACGACGCTCAACAACTTGAGTGCCATGCCGCTGGGCCGTTTCTCGCCCGACTCCCATTTTTTGACCGTGGAAGCACTGGTGTTCAGGTAGCGGGCAAATACAGGTTGGCTGACATGGCTGCTTTCACGCAGTTGCTTGATCTGTTCGGCAGGGATTTGGTCCGGCATGGCAGATAAGCATGCTTCATCATATTCTCGAAGCGTGGTTTTGCTGATGGCGCCGATGGCATGAAGCGCTTCGGCAGACTGATGAATGGACTCAAGCGCCTCACTTTTATACTTCTTGGTCATGATATATCTCCACAAACTCCCTGAGATCCAGCATGCGCTGAATCTGTGCTTCGTTTAACCCTTCATAAGTTTTGGCAAGTGTTCGAAACCAGACAAGTTCGCTCTGCGTTATATTGCTTTGATCCTGCTTCGCGAACAGAAACTGATAAACCCAATAATGCCTGCCCTTGGCCAATACAACAGACCGATGCCGATTCTGGTTGAGACGTTTTTTCCAGACACCACCTCCCAGATTATCTGCCTGCCCCCTCAACATTTCGCCAAACGCCTTCCTCAACTCAGAATCGCAGATCCAGACTTTAGTGGCCGCCTCGGCAAATCGCCTTGTTTTGAACAACCTGAGCCTCATGGAGATCCCTTCCTAAAACATACCACCCAGTGGTATAGATTAAAAGTCGAGCACGTCGTGCCCCACCGGCAGTCCTTGCCGACGCTCGCTAAAAAGCCATCGTTTCCAAAGAGACTCAATAAACGTTTTCACACCAGAAATTACTCAGGCAAAAAAACGCCCCCAGCCAAAAGAATCAGGCTGAGGGCGCCGCGTATACCGCGAGACGGTTCAGGAATTGGACGGTTAAACAGCAATGCCCTTTCGGCATTGCAGTTGCGCGGTGCGCACCCGTGAGAAGGCGCGGGCCAGGCGCAGGAGCATTTCGTCGATGTTGCTTTTGCTCACCGTCAGCGCCGGTGTGAAGCGCAGGCAGTCGGGTTGCGGCGCGCTGAGGATCAGTCCCTCTTGCAGCGCGGCTTTTACCACCGCATCTGCAGAATCATCCGATAAGGTAAGCCCCCACATCAGGCCATTCCCGCGCAATGGGCCATGGCCGTAGCGATAGGCCAGGCGGGCAAGCCCTTCGCCCAGGTGACAGCCCGACACGCGTACATGCTCAAGAAAACCGGGCTCAAGCACGGTATCGGTGACGGCCAACCCAGCCGAGGCCATCAATGCATTGCCATGATGGGTGCCTTCCAGCTCACCCACTTCAAAGCAACAGGCCTTGCCCCGTGCCAGCAGCGCCGCCAACGGCACACCGCCGCCCAGGCCCTTGCCCAGGGTGATGATGTCGGCATGCACGCCGTACTGTTGCTCGGCAAGCAAGGTGCCACAGCGGCCCATGCCGGTTTGCACTTCGTCGAGGATCAGCAGGATCCCCAGTTCGCGGCACAGCCGCTCGACGCCTTTGAGATAGTGTTCGGTCGCCGGGATCACGCCAGCTTCGCACTGGATCGGCTCCAGCAGAATGGCCACCGTCTGGGCATCCACGGCAGCATGCAGGGCGGGAAGATCATTGAAGGGGACGTGACTGAAGCCCGGCAATTGCGGTTCGAAACGGTTTACCAAGGTACCGGCCGAAGCCGCCAGCGTAGCGAAGCCATGTCCATGGCAACCGTTGCTGGCGCTGATAATGCGATAGGCGCCGCCACGGTGCAGTTGCCCCCACTTGCGTGCCAGTTTGATTGCCGCCTCGCAGGCCTCCGCGCCGCTATTGAGCAGGTAAGCCTGGTCGCTGCCGGTATGCTGGCAAAGACGCTCGACGAGATTGAGTTGGGCACGGTTGTGCAGGCCATTGCCGGGATTGATCAGCGCCTGGGTTTGCGCAGCCAGGGCCTTGATCAATACCTGTGGGCTATGGCCCAGGCTGTTGGCGGCATTGCCTTGGCTGAAGTCCAGATAGGCACGCTCATCACTGTCCCACAGCCACGAGCCCTGGCCCCGCACAAACACTTGAGGTGGGCGCGCCACAGTGGGCATCAAATGCTCGGTTGAATGCGTGTCGCGTGGGGCATCCTGGATCAGGTCATCCAGGCTCGGGGCGGGGCGGCGGATGTTGAACAGATTCACAACTTACCCCCGTTTGCAACCTGACCTTGGTGGTTACGGCCGGACCATTGCACCTGAGGTTTTTTTGCCTTGCCTATGTAAACGCTATCAACAAAAACGCTGTTCATTGTCCGATCCGGCCCTGTAAGCCCTGCGAATAGGCGCTAGACTAGGCCCCTCGCGGGCCAGCGGCCATTTCGATTTTCCAGCTTTTTCGATAAGTAAGCCTTATGGATTTCAAGCAACTGCGTTATTTCGTCGCGGTGTATGAGGAAGGCCACGTAGGGCGTGCTGCGGAACGTCTTTCGATCTCGCAACCGGCCTTGTCACAGCAGATTCGCCAGCTGGAGCAGAACCTTGATGTAAGTCTGTTCGAACGCAGCAGCAAGCGGCTACTGCCGACCCTGGCGGCGCACACTTTATACAACCACGCGTTGCCACTCATTGATGGCATGCAGCAAGCCGTCGAAGCGCTACGCAACTTCAAGGGCCAGGCCATGCGGACGCTGGCCATCGGTGTGCTGCAAACCGTGCACACCAGCCTGGTGCCGCAAATGCTTGAGCGCGTGCGCAAGGCCCAGCCTCATTTGGTGGTGCAGATTTACGAACTGACGGGGCTTGAGATTGAACGGCGGTTGCTCAACGGCTCCCTCGACATTGGCATCAGCTACCTGCCGCCACGTCAGCCGGGCCTGCACGGTGTGCTGCTGTATGAAGATGAGTTGAAGGTGGTGATTCCCGACGACCATCCGCTGCGCGAATTCAAGAAAGTCTCGCTCAAACAAGCTGCCGAGTTACCGATGCTGCTGTTGGGGGAGGAGTTTCAAGTCAGGCAGATCTGGCAGGGCCAGTTGGCCAACCTGGGGCGGCGCCCGCAGGTGCAAGCGGAGCTCAACACCATGGTGGGAATACTCGACAGCCTGCCCCACACCAAGCTGGCGACGGTGCTACCGGGGCGCTCCCAGGACGAACACAACAGCCAGGCGCTTTTGTGGAAACCCTTGAGCGAACCGAGGGTGCCATTGAAGGTGGGGCTAGTCTGCCGCGATGTGCAACGCCAACAGGCCACCGTCGCATTGCTGCGCACCCTGCTGGAAGACGTGATGAATGCCCCGCAGGCAAGCGCCTGACTTTTTCGCGGGCAAAAGAAAACCCCGCCGAAGCGGGGCTTTGCAGACTGTTTCCCTGACATCCATTTCACTCCGCCGTCCTGGCAGAATCCTACGTGTCCGTGTTGTTGCTTTGCGCTTCCTGCGCGACGTCCATGTGAAGTAGATTATCCGTGGATCCAATTTGGCGATAGAGGACGATTAGCAGCACGTCATGTAAGAGATTGCTTACACGCCCTACAGGCCCTTAAAACAGTGCTTCATCCATCAGGAACAGCGATTCGCTACCGGCTTTTACCGACGCGCTCAACGAATGGATACGCGGCAGCAGACGGGCAAAGTAGAAACGTGCAGTCCCCAATTTGCTGGCGTAGAAAGCCTCCTCGGCCTCTTTGCCCAACGCGGCCTTGGCCATGCGCGCCCACATATAGGCGTAGGCCATGTAGCCGAATGCATGCAAGTACTCCACCGACGCTGCGCCGATTTCATTCGCGTTGCTCTTGGCGCGGTCCAGTACCCAGGCCGTCAATTCATCCAGGTTATCCACCGCTGCGCTGAGCGGCGTGGTGAACTCGGCCAGCTCGGCCCCCGATTCAGCGATGAACTGGCGGATCTCATCGGCGAACAGCGTGTAGAACGCACCGCCGCTGCCGACGATCTTGCGTCCCATCAAATCCAGCGCCTGAATGCCGTTGGTGCCTTCGTAGATCTGGGTGATGCGCACGTCACGCACCAGCTGCTCCTGGCCCCATTCGCGAATGTAGCCATGGCCACCAAACACTTGCTGGCCGAGCACAGTGGTTTCCAGGCCCAGGTCGGTGAGGAACGCCTTGGCCACGGGTGTCAACAACGCCACCAGGTTATCGGCGCGCTCGCGCGCCTGCGCATCGTCGCTGAACTTGGCGATGTCCAACTGCGTCGCCACGTAGGTGGAGAACGCACGACCGCCTTCGTTGGCCGCCTTCATGGTCAGCAGCATACGGCGTACGTCCGGATGCACGATGATCGGGTCTGCCACTTTATCCTTGGCCTGTGCACCCAGCGGGGAGCGGCTTTGCAGGCGGTCGCGGGCGTATTCAATCGCGTTCTGATAGGAGCGCTCGCCGGACGCCAGGCCCTGGATGCCCACCCCCAGACGCTCGTAGTTCATCATGGTGAACATCGCCGCCAAGCCACGGTTAGGCTCACCGACCAGATAACCCACGGCTTCGTCGAAGTTCATCACGCAGGTCGCGGACGCCTGGATCCCCATCTTGTGTTCAATCGAACCGCAGGTCACCGGGTTGCGCGCGCCAAGGCTGCCGTCGGCGTTCACCATGAACTTGGGCACCAGAAACAGCGAGATGCCCTTGGGCCCCGCCGGAGCATCCGGCAGTTTGGCCAGCACCAGATGGATGATGTTCTCGGTCAGGTCGTGCTCGCCACCGGTGATGAAGATCTTGGTGCCGCTGACCGTGTAGGAACCGTCCGCCTGAGGCTCGGCCTTGGTGCGAATCATGCCCAGGTCGGTGCCGGCATGGGCTTCGGTCAAGCACATGGAACCGGCCCACTCACCGGAATACATCTTCGGCAAGTACGCGGCCTTGAGCTCTTCGCTGGCGTGGGTGTTGATCGAGACACAGGCGCCGGAGGTCAGCATCGGGTACAGGCCGAATGCCAGGCTCGACGAGTTGATCATTTCTTCAACCTGCGCCGACACCGCCTTGGGCATACCCATGCCGCCATAGGTCGGATCGCCGCCCACACCCACCCAGCCGCCTTCGGCGTAGGTCGCATAAGCCTGGGGGAAACCGTCCGGGGTACGCACCGCGCCGTCGGTCCAATGGCAGCCTTGCTCATCGCCGCCGCGGCTCAAGGGCGCGATGGATTTGGCGGTAACCTTGCCGGCCTCTTCGAGGATCGCCTCAACGGTTTCGGCATCAACGGTGTCTGCCAATGCCGGCAGTTGGGCCCAAGTCTTGGCGACTTCAAAAACTTCGTTGAGGACGAAGCGCATATCACGCAACGGCGCTTTGTAATCAGCCATGGCAAACCTCGTGGGAACATGAAAAGTGATTCGATAGGATCGGTTTTACAGACCCCGAGTGTACCCGAACAACTTTTCAGACACATAGGGTCTGCTTGTGACTATCTGGTATTTTTAAGTCACAGTAAATACAGCGCGCTGACTCAACCCACAGCGCTTTGCGTGCGCACCGCACCACGGCGGTTCTGCCCTGCCGCAATCACGCAGTTACGCCCGGCGCCCTTGGCGGCGTACAGCGCCTGGTCGGCGGACTTGAGCACGTCTTCAGGGTTACGCTGCTCGGCCTGACGCTCGGCCACGCCGATGCTGACCGTCACCGACACGCTGGAGGCACCGCTGCCCGCACGCCGTTGACGGCCTTGATGGTCGTCATAAGGACGATCCGGGTTGCGCAACTTGATGGCGTAGCCGGCAATGATCTCGCGAATCTCCTCCAGGTGCGGCATGCATTCATCCAAGGTCTTGCCGGCAAACACCACGGCAAATTCTTCACCGCCATACCGGTAGGCGCGCCCGCCGCCGTTGACCTTGGACAGCTTGCTCGCCACCAGGCGCAGCACTTGGTCGCCCACGTCGTGGCCATGGGTGTCGTTGAAACGTTTGAAGTGATCAACGTCACTCATCGCCAGCACATAGTTGCGCCCCAGCCGTTGCATGCGTTCGTTGAGGGCGCGTCGTCCCGGCAAGCCGGTCAGTTCGTCGCGGAACGCCATTTGATAGGCTTCGTGGGCCACACCGGCAGCAATCATTAACATCACTTGGCTGCACATGATGTTGAGGGTGAACGGCAGGATGAAGGTTTGCGGCAACATCCAGAACAGGCCCAAAAACCCCACCAATTGGGCAGCGTGCAGCGGGCGCGGCTGATACCAATACTGGGCGGCCAGGGTAAGGAAGCCGATCAGGAACATGGGATAGGACAGCTGGATCAGGCTCATCCACGCGCCATGCAGCATCGGCCAGCGAATCTCCGCCAACCAGCCCAGCAAAGCCTGGGGGAAACTTTGCTCCAGGGCCAGCGCCACACTGCCCACCGCCAGCAACACCGCGCAGCGGGCGACGAAATCACGGAACAGATGGGTTTTTTCCTGCCACAGCGCGTAGATGCTGAACAGCAGCGGCAACAGCAGGCAACACAGGTGGAACACCACCGCGGCGTCGTCACGCACGCGACCATTGTCGCGGTAGAAATCGGTCTGGGTATCCAGCAGGAAATAGGCGACGTACACCGTGATCATCAGGAACAGTTCACGCTGGCGCCGATAGACCGCGCAGTAGGCGCCGCCGAGCAGCAGGACCAGGGTCGGCAACACGTTGAAGAGCGAGGTGAAGAAGACGTTGAGGTCCTTGACGTACGCAGCCGAAAGCCCGGCCAGCAACAGCAGCAGCGAAGGTAGGAAATGACTGAAACGTACAGCAGACACGCGTGACAAGGGTAAAACTCCGACCCGCAAAAATAGTGGCACTGTGCCTTTATGCAGCCAGTTAAGCACAACCGGGCTGACACGTATCACATTGCCACTACTGTAACGGCAGCGGGTTGTAATCCCTGAGTGCATTACTGCGGTTTTTTATGCCCACACTCTGTAGAAGGGCAAAAAAAACCGCCGCGTCCCGAGGGAGGCGGCGGTTTCAGAAAGAACCGGTAAGGCTTAGTAAGCCAGGCCGAAGTCTTCTTCTTTCATGTCCATCAGGTTGTTGGCGCCCGACAGCATGGTTGCCACGTGGGTACGGGTACGCGGCAGGATGCGCTGGAAGTAGAAGCGCGCGGTCTGCAACTTGGCGGTGTAGAACGCCTCTTCGCTGGTGCCGGCAGCCAGTTTCTCGGCGGCCAGGCGCGCCATGTCGGCCCAGAAGTACGCCAGGCACGCGTAGCCGGAGTACATCAGGTAATCCACCGAAGCGGCACCGACTTCTTCGCGGTCTTTCATCGCGGCCATGCCGACCTTCATGGTCAACTCGCCCCACTCCTTGTTCAGTGCCGCCAGCGGTGCCACGAACTCTTTAACCGCTTCGTTACCTTCGTTGGCCTGGCAGAACTTGTGCACAATCTTGGTAAAGCCCTTGAGCGCTTCGCCTTGGGTCATCAGCACTTTGCGGCCGAGCAAGTCCAGGGCCTGGATGCCAGTGGTGCCTTCGTACAGCATCGAAATACGGCTGTCGCGCACGTTCTGTTCCATGCCCCACTCGGCGATGAAGCCGTGGCCACCGTAGATCTGCACGCCGTGGTTGGCCGATTCAAAACCGACTTCGGTCATGAACGCCTTGGCGATCGGGGTCATGAATGCCAGCAGGCCATCGGCCTGTTTCTTGGCTTCGTCGTCGGTGCCGTACTTGACGATGTCCACTTGCTTGGCGGTGAAGTACACCATCGCGCGGTTACCTTCGGCGAAGGCTTTCATGGTCAGCAGCATCCGGCGTACGTCTGGGTGCACGATGATCGGGTCAGCGGCTTTTTCCGGTGCTTTAGGGCCGGTCAGGGAGCGCATTTGCAGGCGATCACGCGCATATTTCAGGCCGCCCTGGAAGCCGATTTCGGCGTGGGCCAAGCCTTGCAGGGCGGTGCCCAGGCGAGCGGTGTTCATAAAGGTGAACATGCAGTTCAGGCCTTTGTTCGCCGGGCCGATCAGGAAACCGGTGGCCGCGTCGAAGTTCATCACGCAGGTGGCGTTGCCGTGGATGCCCATCTTGTGTTCCAGGGAACCACAGGTGACCGCGTTGCGCTCGCCCACCGAACCATCGGCGTTAGGCAGGAACTTGGGCACGATAAACAGCGAGATGCCTTTGGTGCCGGCCGGTGCGTCGGGCAGGCGGGCCAGTACGATGTGGACGATGTTGTCGGCCATGTCGTGTTCACCGGCCGAGATGAAGATCTTGGTGCCGGAGACTTTGTAGGAGCCGTCAGCCTGAGGCTCGGCCTTGGTGCGCAGCATGCCCAGGTCGGTACCGCAGTGTGGCTCGGTCAGGCACATGGTGCCGGTCCATTCGCCCGACACCAGTTTGGTCAGGTAAGCGTCTTGCTGCTCGGGGGTGCCGTGCTCGGAAATGGTGTTCATCGCGCCATGGGACAGGCCAGGGTACATGCCCCACGACCAGTTGGCTTCGCCGACCATTTCGCTCACAGCCAGGCCCAGGGACTCCGGCAGGCCTTGGCCACCGTGCTCCACGTCATGGGCCAGGCTCGGCCAGCCGCCTTCGACGAACTGTTTGTAGGCTTCTTTGAAACCGGTAGGGGTCTTAACGCCTGACTCACTCCAGGTACACCCTTCGATGTCGCCCACGCGGTTCAGCGGTGCCAGCACTTGCTCACAGAACTTGGCGCCTTCTTCGAGGATGGCGTCGACCATGTCCGGGGTAGCGTCCTGGCAAGCCGGCAGGCTCTGATAGTGCGCTTCATAACCGAGCAGTTCGTCACGAACGAAGCGAATATCACGCAAGGGGGCCTTGTAGTCAGGCATAGCGATAAACCTCTGCTGATGTATCTGGGATGAACAACCGCGTGGATTTGTTATGGCGGTCAAACAGGTGTTTGAAACATACGTTTACGACCCAGGGTTGTCAAGCGTCGGCCAGATGCCGTTTGTCTTGACGCAGGTCATCGCCAGGCACGGCAAGGCCTGCGGCGGGATGCCACACAGAATTTTCAGGAAAGATGAAGTTTTATGTAGGAGCGAGCTTGCTCGCGAAGGACATCAGCACACCGCGCCAGTTCAGGCGGCACGCGTTATCGTTGGCGTTTTTCGCGAGCAAGCTCGCTCCTACAGGGTGGGACGGGATCAGGCGTAGGTATCGATCAACGTACCGAGCATTTCATCCGAAGCCTTGGCGACTTTTGCCCCCAGCTCGACTTGAAACTTGCCCTGGGCCATTTCCACCATATTGCTCGCCGAGCTTGATGCTTGGGCGCGGTCATTGGCTTGCAGACGATCGCTTTGCGCGGCCGATGGCTGGGCTGTTGCGGCGCTGGCAATCTTGCCGGCCGCCTGGTCGACACGGCTCTGCCCGGTCTGAATACTGCTCAGGCCCGAATAAAACGCGCTGCTTCCAGAGATTTCCATGGCTTAAGCCTGCCTTGAGAGAATCGTGAAGGTGGATTGAAGCAGACATCCCGGCAAAAGGCCCGTCAAAAACACTAATGGCATAATGCCTTGCGATAGCCAAAATCAGTCAAGCAGGTCCAACTCCAGGTACTCCGCCACGGCGGCGGCACCTGCATCCTTGAGCTTCGGCACGCGCCCCAGGCAGGGCGCCGGCAAGCGCTCGGCCAGGGTGGCGAGGTTTTCTTCCAGACGGGAGGTCTTGGGATCGATGATATTCGCCACCCAACCGGCCAGCGGCAAGCCGTCCCGTGCGATCGCTTCGGCGGTCAACAACGCGTGGCTGATGCAGCCCAGGCGCACACCCACCACCAGGATCACCGGCAGTTTGAGCGCGATGGCCAGGTCAGACAGGTTGGCCTGATCGGCCAAGGGCACGCGCCAGCCGCCCGCCCCTTCGATCAAGGTAAAGTCGGCTCCACGGGCCAGAATCTGTTGCATCGGCTTGAGCAACGATTGCACCGTCAACCCCACGCCCGCCTCGCGCGCAGCCAGATGCGGCGCGATAGCCGGCTCGAATGCCACCGGGTTGACCTCGGCATAACTGAGCGGCAATGAGCACTCGGCCAGCAACGCCAGGGCATCGGCATTGCGCAAACCCTGGGCAGTCAACCGGCACCCCGACGCCACCGGCTTCCCGGCGGCCGTGCTTTTGCCCGCGAGCCTGGCAGCATGCAACAGGCCGGCCGCGATAGTGGTCTTGCCCACATCGGTGTCGGTGCCGGTGATGAAGTAAGCGACGCTCATAGCGGTTTCTCCAGTACGGCGTACACCACCTGATACGTGGCGGGCAGGCCCTGAGCCTGACGGAACTGCTCGTATGCGTCTACCAGTGCAACAATCCGCGCGCGCCCCGTCAAGCCGCCGGGGCGGCCGGGGTTGAGGTTATGGGCGCCCAACGCTTTGAGCTCGTGGGTCAGGCTGCGCACATCCGGGTAATGCAGCACATGGGGCTGTCGCGCAAGGCTCACCACCCGCAAGCCGCTGGCCGCACATAACTGCTGATAAGCCTCGAAGGTGCGAAAGCGATTGACGTGCACCAGGCCGTCTACCGCTCGCCAGCTTTCGCGCAGTTCATCCAGGGTACCCACGCACAGGCTTGCGAACGCCAACACACCGCCAGGTTGCAATACGCGCTGAGCTTCGCTGAGCACTGCATCGAAGTTGGCACACCATTGCACAGCGAGGCTGGAGAAGAGCAGCTCGAAGCTGTCAGCCTTCAGCGGCAAGCGTTCAGCATCGCCAGCCATGAAATGCGCGGCGCCGCCCAACGGACGCGCGTGGTTGAGCATGCCTTCGGCGATATCCAGCGCCACGCCCTCGCTCCCGGGCAAACGCTCACCCAGCACTCGACTGAAATACCCTGTGCCGCAACCCATATCCAGCCAGCGGTGTGGCGAAAGCTCGCTGGGCAAACGGCGGAGCAATTCATGCCCGACCGCGCGCTGCAACTCGGCCACGCTGTCGTAGCTGGCCGCTGCACGGGAGAACGAGGCAGCAACCTGGCGCTTGTCCGGCAAGGCACCCGGCAGACAAGGGTGGGATAAGTCAGTCATCAACACACTCATGCAAAAAAGCCTGGATGGCCCCCGCTACACCGTGGGGGTCTTCCAGAAGAAACGCGTGACCGGCCTGCTCAATCAGGCCGACTTCTACATCCGGGAGCAACGCCAGCAGGTCACTGGCGGCTTCGGCAGGCACCAGCCCATCCAGGCCGGCAAACAGATGCAACTGCGGCCCGCGAAATGCCTGCAAGGCCGCCCGGGTATCCAGTTGGGCCAGCAGCTCCAGGCCGGGCATCAATACGCTGGGGGCGGTATGCGGCGCACCGCTGACCAGCAAACGCGAGAGCCCGCGAGGCTCCTGCGCGCCCTTGGCACACAACAGGCCGAAGCGCTTGAGGGTGACCTGAGAGTCGGCGTGGCAGCCCGCCAGAAACGCATCGAAGGTCTCGGCGGGCATCCCGTGGGGCCAACCATCATGGGCGACGAAACACGGGTTGCTCGCCAGGGTCAGCAAACCGCAGCAACGCTCACCACGGCGCGCCGCCAACTCTGAAGCGAGCATCCCACCCAGCGACCAGCCCCCGAGCCAGACATCGTCCGGCAGCGTCGCATCGAGCTCGTCAAGCCACTCATCCAGATCGCTGGAGTCCAGCGCCGGCAAGGGTTCGATCTGTACCCGCAGGTGCTCGTTGAGGCCCTGCAGTGCCGCGGCCAACGGTTCCAGCGGCGACACACCGAGCCCCCAACCGGGCAGCAGTATCAGGCGATCACGCATGGTCGGGCTCCGCTGCGTTCAACAACCGGAAACATTGCTCTAATCCGTTTAACAATAGCTGCACCTGCGCTTCGCTGTGCGCGGCCGTCAATGTCACGCGCAACCTTGCACTGCCGGCCGGAACAGTCGGAGGGCGGATTGCAGTCACCATCAGCCCACGCTCGCGCAGCATCTGTGACAGCTGCAACGCCCGGGCGCTGTCGCCGATCAGGATCGGCTGGATCGGCGTAAAGCTGTCCATCAATGCCAGGCCCAACTGCTCGGCACCGCGACGGAACTGGCGGATCAACCCATTGAGGTGCTCACGCCGCCAGTGTTCGCTGCGCAGCAACTCCAGGCTTTTGAGGGTGGCGCAGGCCAGTGCCGGTGGCTGGCTGGTGGTGTAGATATACGGCCGGGCAAACTGGATCAGGCTTTCGATCAAGTCTTCACTGCCTGCCACAAATGCCCCGGCGGTGCCGAAGGCTTTGCCCAAGGTGCCAACCAGCACCGGTACATCGTCCTGGCTCAAGCCAAAATGTTCGACGATGCCGCCGCCATGGGCGCCCAGCGGGCCAAAACCATGGGCATCATCCACCATCAGCCAGGCACCTTTGGCCCTGGCTTCCCGGGCCAGCGCTGGCAGGTCGGCCAGGTCGCCGTCCATGCTGAACACACCATCGGTGACCACCAGCGTACTGCCGGTGGCCTTTTCCAGGCGCTTGGCCAGGCTGTCCGCGTCGTTATGCAGGTAGCGGTTGAATCGCGCCCCGGACAATAAGCCGGCATCCAGCAACGAAGCATGGTTGAGGCGATCTTCCAGCACCGTATCGCCCTGCCCCACCAGCGCCGTGACCGCGCCCAGGTTGGCCATATAGCCGGTGGTAAACAGCAACGCACGCGGGCGCCCGGTCAAGTCAGCCAGGGCTTCTTCCAACTCATGGTGCGGCGTGACGTGGCCCACCACCAAATGCGAAGCGCCGCCACCCACGCCCCAGCGGGCCGCACCGGCGCGCCAGGCTTCGATCACCTGCGGGTGATTGGCCAGGCCCAGGTAATCGTTATTGCAGAACGCCAGCAATGGCTGGCCATCCACCACCACTTCAGGGCCTTGGGGGCTCTGAAGCAACGGGCGTTGACGGTAAAGATGTTCGGCACGGCGGGCCGCGAGGCGCGCGGCGAGATCAAAAGACATGCTGGCCTCGATCAAACAGCGGCGTTATAGAACTGCTCGCTGCTCTTTTGCTCCACCAGCGCCTGCTCGATCGCCGCCTGATGCACTTCATCGGCGTGCTCTTCACGAGCTTCGGGCAGGATGCCCAGGCGTGCGAACAGCTGCATGTCCTTGTCAGCCTGAGGGTTGGCGGTGGTCAGCAATTTATCGCCGTAGAAGATCGAGTTGGCGCCGGCAAAAAACGCCAGGGCCTGCATCTGCTCGTTCATGGCTTCGCGGCCAGCGGACAGGCGCACGTGGGATTGCGGCATCAGGATGCGCGCCACCGCCAGCATACGGATGAAGTCGAAGGGGTCGATGTCCTCGGCGTTCTCCAACGGCGTACCAGCCACCTTCACGAGCATGTTGATCGGCACCGACTCCGGATGCTCTGGCAGGTTGGCCAGTTGGATCAGCAGGTTGGCACGGTCGTCGAGGGACTCGCCCATGCCGAGGATGCCGCCCGAGCAGATCTTCATCCCCGAATCACGCACGTAGGCCAGGGTTTGCAAGCGCTCGCTGTAGGTACGGGTGGTGATGATCGAGCCGTAGAACTCTGGCGATGTGTCGAGGTTATGGTTGTAGTAATCCAGGCCGGCCTGGGCCAGCGCTTCGGTCTGGTCCTGATCGAGACGGCCCAGGGTCATGCAGGTTTCCAGGCCCATGGCCTTTACGCCTTTGACCATCTCCAGCACGTAGGGCATGTCTTTGGCCGACGGGTGTTTCCACGCCGCGCCCATGCAAAAGCGCGTCGAGCCGATGGCCTTGGCGCGGGCGGCCTCTTCGAGGACCTTCTGCACCTCCATCAGCTTCTCTTTTTCCAGGCCGGTGTTGTAGTGGCCCGACTGCGGACAATATTTGCAATCTTCCGGGCAGGCGCCGGTCTTGATCGACAGCAGGGTCGATACCTGCACGCGGTTGGCGTCGAAATGCGCGCGGTGCACGGTCTGCGCCTGGAACAACAGGTCATTGAACGGCTGCACGAACAGGGCTTTGACTTCGGCCAAAGACCAGTCGTGACGCAGGGTGGCAGAGGTGCTGGCGCTCATGGGCGATTCCTTGATTATGCTTTGGCTAACGCTGCGGGAAGGGCAATACCCACAGGCACGACACGGATGCTCGGCATATTTAAGGAAGATTCATGCACTGTCAACCTGAGTACAAACACGAAGCTTACATCTGGTTAAAAAACAAACAAACCTGTCTGATCTGTGACGAATTCACAGACTCCGCCGATAACGTATGCAATATCTGCGAAACAGAACTGCCATGGCTGCTTGAGCACTGTGAGCAGTGCGCCTTGCCTTTGCCGATGGACGGGTTGATCTGCGGCCAGTGCCAAAAACACCCTCCGGCCTTTAACCAGGTGATCGCACCCTGGACCTACAGTTTCCCCATCGACACCCTGGTCAGCCGCTTCAAGCATCAGGCGCGCTGGCCGCTGGGCCACATGCTGGCGCGCCTGCTGGGGCAGCACCTGCAACACCGCTTCGATAACGCCGAACTCAACCGCCCCGACTATCTACTGCCGGTCCCCATGGCCCGCAAACGCCTGCGCCAACGCGGCTTTAACCAGGCGCAGATGGTGGCTCGCTGGCTCAGTAGCGCGCTCGACATTCCCCTCAATGAGCACGCGCTGCTGCGCCCGCTTGAAACCGTGGCGCAGCAAGACCTCGACGCCAAGACGCGTAAGCGTAACCTGCTCAACGCCTTTGCCCTGGCGCCCGGCGCTCAAGTCGCAGGGCAACACCTGGCGCTGGTGGACGATGTACTCACCACCGGCGCTACCGCCCACAGCCTGGCGCGGTTATTGATGGGCGCCGGCGCACGCCAGGTCGATGTCTATTGCCTGGCCCGCACCCCCAAGCCCGGCCCCTGACTTGACTCCCCTGCTTCAGAGCGGCAACGTCGGCTTATCTCATCCAAGCGTATGCCCATGTCTCTGCCCAGCCCACTCAGCCAGCACATCATCCGTCGCCCCCAACGCATTGCCTTGCTGGGGCATATCGCCGAGCAGGGCTCCATCACCCGCGCCGCCAAAAGTGCGGGGTTGAGTTACAAGGCCGCCTGGGACGCCATCGATGAACTGAACAACCTGGCGCAAAAACCGCTGGTGGAACGCAGCGTCGGGGGCAAAGGCGGTGGCGGCGCCAAGCTGACGCAAGAAGGTGAACGAGTGCTGCGCCTTTATCAGCGCCTGCAAGTGCTGCAGGCCGAGCTGCTCGGTTCGGACGAAGCGGCCAGTGACTTCAACCTGCTCGGCCGCTTGATGCTGCGCACCAGTGCGCGCAACCAATTGCACGGCCAGGTCATCGCCATCGACAGCCAGGGCCGCAACGACAGGATTCGCCTGCAACTGGCCGGCGACCTGTACCTCGACGCCCAGATTACCCACGACAGCACCCAACGACTGGAGCTGCAGGCCGGCGTGGAAGTGGTCGCCCTGATCAAAGCGGGATGGCTGGAATTGCGGGCGATCGGGCACCCAGAAACACCTGGACACAATTGCATGAGCGGTGTGATCGAGACGATTCTAGATGCTCAGGACGGCCCCAGCGAGGTGCGTATCGCCTTGCCCAACGGCCAGGTGTTATGCGCGCTGGCACCGCCCGCTGCACTCCTGGTACTCAACGCTGCCGAGGGCCAGCCGATCCAGGTGCAATTCGCACCCAGCAATGTGCTGCTCGGGACCCCGGTATAACGTCTTCAGGCTGCAACAATTTGGTCACAGTCGCTCCTTAAGGTATCTGCAAAAATCGCGGGAGCCTGAGATGAGCCTATTAGAAGAAAACCAAGCCACTGACCTTGAACAAATGGTCGGCCTGACCCGCCGTCGCTTTATCGGCGCGGGCGCCCTGTGCGGCGCCGCGATGTTCCTCGGCGGTAACCTGCTGAGCCGCAGCGCCCTGGCGGTGAATGCTGCCTCCGCCAGCCCGCTGCTGGGTTTTACCAGCATCGCCGCCGCCACCAGCGACACCATCACCCTGCCCCCTGGCTACAGCGCTTCTGTGCTGATCAGTTGGGGCCAGCCGCTGCACAAGAACGCCCCGGCTTTCGACCCGTCGGGCAATGGCACAGCCAAGGCCCAGGAACAGCAATTTGGCGACAACAACGACGGCATGAGCCTGTTTCCGTTCCCGGGCGACGACAACCGTGCCTTGATGGCGATCAACAACGAATACACCAACTACCGCTACCTCTACGCCCACGGCGGCGCGCCGCAATCGGCCGAGGAGGTACGCAAGGCCCTGGCCAGCGAGGGCGTTTCGGTGATCGAAGTACGGCGCAAGGGCGACACCTGGCAGTTCGTCCAGGACTCACGCTACAACCGGCGCATCCATGGCAATTCACCGATCCGCGTGAGCGGCCCCGCTGCCGGCCATGACTGGTTGAAAACCGCTGCCGACAAAACCGGCAAGAAAGTCCTTGGTACTTTTCAGAACTGCGCCAACGGCAAGACACCGTGGGGCACCTACCTGACCTGCGAAGAGAACTTCACCGACTGCTTCGGCAGCAGCAACCCGCAGCAAGCGTTCGACGCCGGGCAGAAACGCTACGGCGTAGTGGCCGCCAGCAAAGACATCAACTGGCACCCGCACGACCCACGCTTCGACATGGCCAAGAACCCCAACGAACTCAACCGCCATGGCTGGGTGGTGGAAATCGACCCGTTCGATCCGCAATCCACTCCGGTCAAGCGCACGGCCCTGGGCCGCTTCAAACATGAAAACGCGGCGCTGGCCGAAACGCGCGACGGCCGCGCTGTGGTGTACATGGGCGACGACGAACGCGGCGAGTTCATCTACAAGTTCGTCAGCCGCGATCAGATCAACCACAGCAATCCGAAAGCCAACAAAGACCTGCTCGACCACGGCACCTTGTACGTGGCCATCTTCGATGCGGGCGACGGTAACGCCGACCATCCCAAGGGCAAGGGCCAATGGGTTGAACTCAGCCATGGCAAAAACGGCATCGACGCCGGCAGCGGTTTCGCCAACCAGGCCGAGGTGCTGATCCATGCGCGCCTGGCCGCCAGCGTAGTGAAGGCCACGCGCATGGACCGCCCGGAATGGATCGTCGTCAGCCCCACCGACGGCCAGGTCTATTGCACCCTGACCAACAACGCCAAGCGCGGCGAAGACGGCCAGCCGGTGGGCGGCCCCAACCCGCGAGAGAAAAACGTCTACGGCCAGATCCTGCGCTGGAAAGCCGACGCCGATAACCACGGCGCCACAGACTTTACCTGGGACCTGTTCGTAGTGGCCGGTAACCCGGGTGTGCACGGTGGTACACCGAAGGGCGGCTCGTCCAATATCAACCCACAGAACATGTTCAACAGCCCCGATGGCCTGGGCTTCGACAAGGCCGGGCGCCTGTGGATCCTCACCGACGGCGACTACAGCAACGCGGGCGACTTTGCCGGCATGGGCAACAACCAGATGCTGTGTGCCGACCCGAGCACCGGGGAAATCCGCCGTTTCATGGTCGGGCCGGTGGCGTGTGAGGTCACCGGGATCAGTTTTGCGCCGGATCAGAAGACGCTGTTCGTGGGCATTCAGCATCCAGGCGAAACCGGGGGGTCAACCTGGCCTGAGCATCTGCCCAATGGCAAGCCACGTTCGTCGGTGATGGCGATTCGGCGGGATGATGGTGGGATTGTCGGCGCCTGACAGGGCCTCATCGGGGGCAAGCCCCCTCCCACACTTGAATGTATTCGCAAATCAAAATTGTGGGAGGGGGCTTGCTCCCGATAGCAGTTGCACAGCCACCACCTATCCCTGCCCCGGTGCGTTACCATACCCGGCCGGACGCGGCGCCCTGCTGCGCGCAGGAGTTCGCATGGCCCACCCGTTTGAAACACTCACCCCTGATCTGGTCCTGGACGCTGTCGAAAGCATCGGCTTTCTCAGCGATGCGCGCGTGTTGGCGCTCAACAGCTACGAAAACCGCGTGTACCAGGTGGGTATCGAAGACGCCGAACCGCTGATCGCCAAGTTCTACCGGCCCCAACGCTGGACCAACGAGGCGATCCTCGAAGAGCACCGCTTTACCTTCGAACTGGCCGAGTGCGAAGTACCCGTGGTGGCCCCGCTGATTCACAACGGCGAGAGCCTGTTCGAACACGCAGGTTTCCGCTTCACCCTGTTTCCCCGCCGTGGCGGCCGCGCGCCGGAGCCAGGCAACCTCGACCAGCTTTATCGCCTTGGGCAGTTGCTCGGCCGTTTGCACGCCGTGGGGTCCACCCGCCCGTTCGAACATCGCGAAGCCCTGGGCGTGAAGAACTTCGGTCACGACTCCCTCACCACCTTGCTCGAAGGCAACTTCATTCCCAAAAGCCTGTTGCCGGCCTATGAATCCGTGGCCCGCGACCTGCTCAAGCGTGTGGAAGAGGTTTATAAAGCCACGCCGCACAAGAACATCCGCATGCACGGTGATTGCCACCCCGGCAACATGATGTGCCGCGACGAGATGTTCCATATCGTCGACCTCGACGACTGCCGCATGGGCCCGGCGGTGCAAGACCTGTGGATGATGCTCGCTGGCGACCGCCAGGAATGCCTGGGCCAGCTGTCGGAACTGATGGACGGCTACCAGGAGTTCCACGACTTCGACCCTCGCGAACTGGCCCTGATCGAACCGTTGCGCGCCTTGCGCCTGATGCACTACAGCGCCTGGCTGGCACGGCGCTGGGACGATCCGGCGTTTCCCCACAGCTTCCCCTGGTTTGGCACCGAGCGGTATTGGGGCGACCAGGTGCTGGCGTTGCGTGAGCAACTGTCGGCGCTCAATGAAGAACCGCTAAAACTCTTCTGACTGCTTTGCTTTATGTGGGAGCAAGCCCCCCTCCCACATAAAAATCCCCATTGCCAAGCAAGTCCCCATTATCTGACAAATATCCTTACAATCGCGCTTTGTTAGCTGCCTAAGCAAGGATTCTGCAATGCAAGCCGCCAACCCTCGCAAGGGGTACATCCTGGGCCTGAGCGCCTACGTCATCTGGGGTCTGTTCCCGCTCTATTTCAAAGCCATCGCCAGCGTGCCCGCCGCCGAGATCATCGTGCACCGCGTGCTGTGGTCAGCGCTGTTCGGCGGCTTGCTGTTGATGGTGTGGAAGCACCCTGGCTGGTTTCGCGAACTGCGTGACAACCCCAAGCGCCTGGCGATCCTGGCACTCAGCGGTTCGCTGATCGCGGCCAACTGGCTGACCTATGTGTGGTCGGTGAACAGTGGGCGCATGCTTGAAGCCAGCCTGGGTTACTACATCAACCCGCTGGTGAATGTGCTGTTGGGTATGTTGATCCTCGGTGAACGCCTGCGCCGCCTGCAATGGGTGGCGGTGGGGTTGGCAGCGGTCGGTGTGGCGCAACAAGTGTGGCAGGTGGGTAGCTTGCCATGGGTGTCGCTGGCGCTGGCGTTGACGTTCGGTTTCTACGGCTTGATCCGTAAACAGGCCCCGGTCAAGGCACTTCCGGGGCTGGTGGTGGAAACCTGGATGCTGGTGCCGATTGCCGTCGCCTGGTTGCTGTTCAATCCATCGGCCCACAGTGCACAACTGGAATTCTGGAGCACCTCCGAAGCCTGGTGGTTGGTGGCCGCAGGCCCGGTAACCCTGATTCCATTGGTCTGCTTCAACGCCGCAGCACGGCATTTGCCCTATACCGCACTGGGCTTCTTGCAGTACGTGGCGCCGACCCTGGTGCTGTTGGAAGCGGTATTGCTGTTCGGCGAACACCTGGCGCCAGCCACGCTGATTGCCTTCGCCTTCATCTGGGCCGGGCTGGTGATCTACAGCGTGGATGCATGGCTGACGGTGCGCAAACGCTGATCAAATAACGCACAAACCTTTGCAAGCCACGGCGCCCGTGGCTTGCAGCGTTTCACCCCAAGGTTATCCACAGCCTGATCCCCGCCATTTGTGCACAAGCCCTTGAAACTGCTCGTTTTTTGCTCAGCTGACGGAGAAGTCCGGCCGACGTGGCCTGGCGCCGGGTCTCTACAGGTTATCCACAGGCCCATGCAAGATTTCCATGCATAACCCTGTGGGTGGTTATTCCTCGTTGCGCAGTTCCACCATCAAATCGTCGGCCAAGGTCTCGAGCGATTCCTGCAAGCGCTCCAGAGACAACGTGGACGGCACCTGCAACAAAGCCTCGGCGTTGAACAAGGGGTCCCCGCTCATGGGCGCCGGGCGTACATCGGTACTCAAGCGCTCCACGTTGACACCCTGCTGGCTCAACAGCGCAGTAATCTCGCGCACGATGCCCGAGCGGTCATTGCCCACCAGCGTCATCACAATCGATTTGGACACTGCCGCCTGCCCTGTACTGCCCTCGCCCACCAGCACGCGTATGCCGTGTGTGGATAAGTCTTCCAGCGCGCCCACCAGTGCCTGACGTTGCTCCGTCGGCACGCTGACCCGCAGGATCCCGGCAAACTGCCCGGCCATGTGGGCCATGCGGCTTTCCAGCCAGTTACCACCGTGGGCGGCAATGTTCTGCGCGATGCGTTCAACCAGGCCGGGTTTGTCGGCGGCGATAATTGTGAGTACAAGATGGTCCATGGCGAAGCCCTCTGGAATTCAATCTACAAGGTGGACCCGGGAGCCCTCGAAAACAAATCGTGTACCATTTTTATATTTATCTGGAACAATCCAATAGTTTTTTGAGAACATCCGGTTCTCCGCTGTGACCGTACGACCAAAGTGGGTCGCTAAACGACGTATTTAGTCTAATTTTCACAACCGCAAGTCATCATGTAGTATGCCCAACCGTGCACTACATAATGAAAATCTGAAAAAGCGCATAAGCTCCGCAGAGTGAGGCAAGCAATGACTGAACACGTTCAAGTCGGTGGCCTGCAGGTCGCCAAAGTCCTGTTCGACTTCGTGAACAACGAAGCCATTCCCGGTACCGGCATTACTGCCGACCAGTTCTGGGCCGGTGCCGACAAGGTCATCCACGACCTGGCACCGAAGAACAAAGCCCTACTCGCCAAACGCGACGATTTCCAGGCGCGGATCGATACCTGGCACAAGACTCACGCCGGCCAGGCCCACGACCCGGTGGCCTACAAAGCCTTCCTGCAAGACATTGGATACCTGCTGCCAGAAGCCGCAGACTTCCAGGCCTCGACCCAAAACGTCGACGACGAAATCGCGCGCATGGCCGGCCCGCAACTGGTGGTGCCGGTGATGAATGCGCGCTTTGCCCTCAACGCCTCGAATGCGCGCTGGGGCTCGCTGTATGACGCGTTGTACGGCACCGACGCCATCAGCGAAGCCAACGGCGCCGAAAAGGGCAAGGGCTACAACAAGGTGCGTGGCGACAAGGTCATCGCCTTCGCCCGCGCCTTCCTCGACGAAGCCGCACCGCTGAGCGCCGGCAGCCACGTCGACTCCACCGGCTACAAGATCGTCGACGGCAAGCTGATCGTCAGCCTCAAAGGCGGCAGCAACAGCGGCCTGCGTGACGATGCCCAGTTGATAGGTTTCCAGGGCCCCGCGGCCGAGCCGATTGCGCTCCTGTTCAAACACAACGGCCTGCACTTCGAGTTGCAGATCGACGCCAGCACTCCGGTCGGCCAGACCGATGCCGCCGGCGTCAAAGACGTGCTGATGGAAGCCGCGCTGACCACCATCATGGACTGCGAAGACTCCGTTGCCGCCGTGGATGCCGATGATAAGGTGGTGATCTACCGCAACTGGCTCGGCCTGATGAAGGGCGACCTGGCCGAAGAAGTGGCCAAGGGCGGCAAGACCTTTACTCGTACCATGAACCCTGATCGCGTCTACACCGGCATCGACGGTAACGACGTGACCCTGCACGGCCGTTCGCTGCTGTTCGTGCGCAACGTTGGCCACCTGATGACCATCGACGCGATCCTCGACAAAGACGGCAACGAAGTGCCCGAAGGCATCCTCGACGGCCTGATCACCAGCCTGGCGGCGATTCACAGCCTCAATGGCAACAACACGCGCAAGAACAGCCGCACAGGCTCGGTGTACATCGTCAAACCGAAGATGCACGGCCCGGAAGAAGCCGCGTTCACCAACGAGTTGTTCGGTCGCATCGAAGAGGTGCTGAACCTGGCGCGCAACACGCTCAAAGTCGGGATCATGGACGAGGAGCGCCGTACCACGGTCAACCTCAAGGCCTGCATCAAGGCCGCCAGCGAGCGCGTGGTGTTTATCAACACCGGCTTCCTCGACCGTACCGGCGACGAAATCCACACCTCCATGGAAGCCGGCGCGATGGTGCGCAAGGCCGCCATGAAGGCGGAAAAATGGATCGGCGCCTACGAAAACTGGAACGTCGATATCGGCTTGAGCACCGGCCTGCAAGGCCGTGCACAAATCGGTAAAGGCATGTGGGCCATGCCCGACCTGATGGCGGCGATGCTTGAGCAGAAAATCGCCCATCCATTGGCCGGTGCCAACACCGCCTGGGTACCGTCGCCGACCGCTGCGGCGCTACACGCGTTGCACTATCACAAGGTCGACGTATTTGCCCGCCAGGCCGAACTGGCCAAGCGCGAACGCGCCTCGGTGGACGATATCCTCACCATTCCTCTGGCCAGCAACACCGATTGGTCGGACGAAGAGATCCGCAATGAACTGGACAACAACGCCCAGGGCATCCTTGGCTATGTGGTCCGTTGGATTGACCAGGGCGTTGGCTGTTCGAAAGTACCGGACATCAACGATGTGGGCCTGATGGAAGACCGCGCCACCTTGCGTATCTCCAGCCAGCACATTGCCAACTGGCTGCGCCACGGCGTCGTCAACCAAGACCAGGTGATGGAAAGCCTCAAGCGCATGGCGCCGGTGGTGGACCGTCAGAATGCCGGGGACACGTTGTATCGTCCGTTGGCGCCGGATTTCGACAGCAATATCGCGTTCCAGGCAGCGGTGGAGTTGGTAATTGAAGGGACCAAGCAGCCTAATGGGTATACCGAGCCGGTGTTGCACCGCAGGCGTCGGGAGTTCAAGGCTAAAAACGGCCTGTAAAAGAAAAAGCCCTGATCTTGCGATCAGGGCTTTTTTGTCGGTCACAGACTATTCATATAAAAACGAAACATCATAGGTGCCTTTTACCCGAATGATTGGCAGAGGACGAGGGTACGTTATATCCACGCTGCCTTTAAAACGCCAATCTATACCCGTACGCTCGACGGACACTATGACTTGGCCTTCGGCCCTCTCGTCTCGCGCGTAAGGAAGATAATTGTGGTCTCTACAAAGAATAGCCAGCCCCAGCTCCGATGCATCGAGTTTGTAATCGCCGGGACCTAAGGATTTGCGATACCTAATATGGAACTGCGTTAGCTGCTCACCATAAAATTGAGTGAGGCCCGGGGTAGCCAAGAAATCATTGGGTGTAAAGGTTGGCGCGGGTCGCCCATCTATTAATATTTCAAAGGACGCAGTTCCCTGAGCAACGCTTAGACTTTTTATTCCAGAAAAGAAACCAGTGCTCATGATAACTCCTGTTAACAGGCAGGCTTATGAAGTACCGATCATCCATCAGCACGTTCCAAGTCAGTAAACAGCTCGTACAAGCGTCCTTGCTACTGTCAAAGTTGACAGTTCTGCATGACTCCAGACCAACGGCCGTTTTACTGCACCATCCCCAACTCCCGCTTCACCAACTTCGCCAACTTCACGCTATCAATGGGCTTGAGCAAAAAGTCCACCACACTCAAGTGCATCGCGTCGATCACATCCGGCGCTTCGGCGTCACCCGACATGATGATGATCGGCAGCGCCGCCCGGGTCGACTCACGCACCTGACGAATCAACTCCAGGCCGTTGCTGGGCTGCATGCGCAGGTCGGTGATCAGCAAACCGATAGAGCTGCTCGATTTCAACAAATCCCACGCCGCCTCACCACTGTCGGCGGTCAAGCAACGAATACCGTCCAGCCCCAGGATTTCCGCCAACAGTTCACGCGCATCCTTGTCGTCGTCCACGATCAATACGCGTTGGGGCGGTAAATCAGGCTCGAGCATCACGGCGCTCAACGCCTCGCGCTCGGCATCACTCAAAATATCGTGGTCGGACATACGTTTCTCAGCAGTTCTGAATCAATCTCCCAGCACTCGTCAGACATCTGTGCAAGGTCGAACAATGTGCACTTCGTCGGAAAGTTTGCCTAGTGGGCGTTCTACGGGGTTTGGACGATAGTCATGTAAGGTTTTTCCCTAGTTTTGTAGCGTTTTCACCGACCTAGACTTACGTCCAATGGGCACCCGCGGTGCAGGAGTCGACCATGCAGTACGATAACGACAAAAAAACTGCGGTCACTGTTATGAGTAAAGCTGATGCATTCGCACAGGCGGGTAAAACTGCTGTGTTGCAGAACATCCACGGCACCTTGCAATTGCTGCAACGCTTCCCGCCGTTCAACCAGATGGAGCCAGCGCACCTGGCCTTCCTGGTGGAACAGTGCCAACTGCGCTTCTATGGCCAGGGCGACAGCATCCTCAAACCGTCGGGCGGGCCGGTCGAGCATTTCTATATCGTCAAACAGGGTCGGGTGGTTGGCGAGCGGCCTGACTCGCCAGATCCCACCTTCGAAATCACCACCGGCGAGTGCTTCCCCCTCGCTGCGTTGCTGGGTGAACGTGCGACCCGCACCGAACATAAAGCCGCGCAAGACACCTTCTGCCTGCAACTGAACAAGCCGGCGTTTATCAAGCTGTTTGCCCTTTCCAGCCCGTTTCGTGATTTTGCCTTGCGTGGCGTCAGCAGTCTGCTCGACCAGGTCAACCAGCAAGTGCAGCAAAAAGCCGTGGAAACCCTCGGCACCCAATACTCCCTGAATACCCGCCTGGGCGAATTGGCCATGCGCCACCCGGTGACGTGCAGCCCGCACACGCCGTTGCGTGAAGCGGTCACGTTGATGCACGAGCAACAGGTCGGCAGCATTGTGATCGTGGACGAACACAAGGCGCCCTTGGGCATTTTTACCCTGCGTGACCTGCGCCAGGTGGTGGCCGACGGCACCAGCGATTTCAGCCAGGGCATTGACGGCCATATGACCCAGGCGCCGTTCTTCCTGAGCCCGGACCACAGTGCCTTCGACGCCGCTATCGCCATGACCGAACGGCATATCGCCCATGTGTGTCTGGTCAAAGACCAGCGCCTGTGCGGCGTGGTGTCCGAGCGTGACTTGTTCTCGTTGCAACGCGTGGACCTGGTGCACCTGGCCCGCACTATCCGCAACGCGCCCCGGGTCGACAACCTGGTGGCAATCCGCGGTGAAATCGGCCAATTGGTGGAACGTATGCTTGCTCATGGCGCGTCGTCCACCCAGATCACCCACATCATTACGCTGCTCAACGACCACACCGTCTGCCGGGTGATCGAGCTGACCCTGGCGGAAAAAGGCGACCCCGGCGTGCCATTCAGTTGGCTGTGTTTCGGCAGCGAAGGCCGCCGCGAGCAAACGCTGTACACCGACCAGGACAACGGCATTCTGTTCGAGGCCAAGGACGCCGTCGAAGCTGCCCAGATCCGTGACCGGCTGCTTCCCCTGGCACAGCACATCAATCAAAGCCTGGCGCTGTGCGGCTTCAGCCTGTGCAAGGGCAATATCATGGCCGGCAACCCCGAGCTGTGCTTGTCCCGAGTGGAGTGGGCGCGGCGCTTCGGCGCGTTTATTCGCGAGGCGACGCCGGAGAACCTGCTTAGCTCGAGCATCTATTTTGATTTGCGTGCAGTGTGGGGCGACGAGCGTGGTTGCGAGCAACTGCGTCAGGGCATTCTCGATCAGGTCGCGGACAACCGTTTGTTCCAGCGCATGTTGGCCGAAAACGCATTACGCCAGCGCCCGCCGGTGGGACGCTTTCGCGAGTTCGTGCTGACCCGCAAGGGCGGCGAAAAGGCCACCCTGGATCTCAAGGTGCAGGGCTTGACTCCCTTTGTCGATGGCGCACGCCTGCTCGCCCTGGCCAATGGTATCCACGCCAACAACACCCTGGAGCGCCTGCGTCAGTTGGTCGACAAGCAAGTGATCGAGCCCCTGGATGGCGCGGCTTACGAAGAGGCCTACCACTTCATTCAGCAAACCCGTATGCAGCAGCACCAATTGCAGACCCGCGAGAACCAGCCCTACTCCAACCGCGTCGACCCCGACAGCCTCAACCACCTCGACCGACGCATCCTGCGTGAATCCCTGCGCCAGGCCCAGCGCCTGCAAAGCAGCCTGACCTTGCGGTATCAACTGTGAGTTGGTTCGGCTGGTTTCATAAGCAAAAACCCGGGCTGAATGCCGCGCAACAACAGCGCCTGGAACAACTGCCCAAGCCTTGCGCACTGGGCGATGGTTCGTTGCGCAACCAACGCTGGGTCGTGGTGGATCTGGAAACCAGCGGCCTGAACCTGAACCGTGACCAGGTGCTGTCCATCGGCGCCGTGGTGATCGAGGACGGTGCGGTGGATTTTTCGCAACTGTTCGAACGCACCCTGCAACGCACCGACACCAAGCTCAGCCCCAGCGTATTGATTCATGGTCTCGGCCCCAGTGCGATTGCCGCCGGCAGCGACCCGGCCGAGGCGCTGCTGGATTTCATGGCATTCGTGGGCGACAGCCCGTTGCTGGCCTTCCATGCACCGTTCGATCAACACATGCTGGGCCGCGCGCTCAAGGACAGCCTGGGTTATCGCCTGGCTCACCCGTTTCTCGACGTGGCCGACCTGGCACCGCTCTTGTGCCCCGACGCCACGCTACGCGAGGCCGGGCTGGACGACTGGGTCAAGCATTTCCAACTGCAGGTCGGCGAGCGTCATCACGCCAGCGCCGATGCACTGGTCACGGCGGAGCTGATGCTGATCCTGTTCAGCCGTGCACGGCAGCAGCAGATCGACACGCCCCACGCGCTGCAAGAGCGTTTGGCCCAGTGGAAACGGCGCCAACAAGCGCCATCGTTTTAATGTCACCTCCCGACAGACGCTAATTGCGCCCATCCCACGCCTCTGACACAATCGCGAATAATTCTCGTTAGTTTAAACCTACTATTTATTCGGTGATGCCTTGTCGTCGGTCCAGACCCCACACAGTGAGCTTGTTGGCGCGTTGTATCGCGACCATCGTGGCTGGCTGCTGGCCTGGCTACGCCGCAATGTGGCCTGCCCGAGCCGCGCCGAAGACCTGAGCCAGGACACTTTCATGCGCCTGCTGGGCCGCGACGGCTTGCGCGAGCCCCGTGAACCCCGGGCGTTCCTGGTGGCCATAGCCAAGGGCCTGCTGTTCGACTACTTCCGTCGAGCCGCTCTGGAACAGGCGTATCTCACCGAATTGATGCTGATCCCCGAAAGCGAACACCCATCGCCGGAAGCACAGCAACTGATCCTTGAAGACCTCAAGGCCATCGACCGCCTGCTCGGCAAGCTGTCGAGCAAGGCCCGCGCCGCGTTCCTCTACAACCGCCTCGACGGCCTGGGCCACGCCGAAATCGCCCAGCGCCTCGGTGTGTCGGTGCCCCGTGTGCGCCAGTACCTGGCCCAGGGTATACGCCAGTGCTACATCGCGCTGTATGGCGAGCCCTCGTGACAGCCATTGGCTCCAAACCGGTTTCGGCACGGGTGCTGGATGCCGCGATTGCGTGGCAACTGTCTCTGGACTCGGGCGACGGCAGCGCGGTGGAACAGCAAGAGTTCGCCAAATGGCTGGCCAGCGATGAGGAACATGCCCGCGCCTGGCGCCAACTGGGCATGCTCGATCAGCGCTTCAGCGTGGCCGCCGGCCCGGCCCGGGCGGCGTTGCTGCAATCGCGCCACGGCATTCGCCAGCGCGTACGCAAGTTGGGCCGTGGCCTGGCGAGTATCGTACTGGTGTGTGGCCTGGGCTTGTTTGCCGGCGAGCGTTACGTGCCGATCCACTACTGGCTGGCCGACCAGCGCACCGCCACCGGCGAGCAACGCACGCTGAAACTGGACGATGGCACCTCGATCAACCTCAATACCCATAGCGCCATAGATGTGCGCTTCGACGAAAAGCGCCGATTGATTGTGTTGCAGGAGGGCGAAATCCTCGTCGAAACCGGCCACGACGATTCACGCCCGTTCTATGTGCAAACCCGCGACGGCAGCCTGCGAGCGCTGGGTACCCGGTTTATCGTCAAGCGCGAAGACGACGCTACGCGCTTGAGCGTGTTGCAGTCCGCCGTGGCTGCCCAGCCTGAAGCGCTGCATCAGGAGCACGTTTTCAAAGCAGGCCAGCAAGTGTTGATGCGCAGCGATGGCCTTGGCCCGCTGCTGGCCGTGACCCACGCCACCGACGCCTGGACCCGTGGCATGTTGGTGGTCGACAACGCCCGTCTGGGCGATGTGATCGAAGAACTGGGCCGCTACCGCACCGGGCATCTAGGCGTGGATGACAACGTGGCCGACCTGCGCATCACCGGCAGCTTCCCCCTGCACGACACCACGCTGGCGTTGAATGCGCTGTTGCCGACCTTGCCGGTGCAGATCAAGCAGCACACGCCGTGGTGGGTGACTGTCGCTGCCAAGCCTTAGATTCTGTGGTGACCGGGCAATCGCCATCGGGAGCAAGCCCCCTCCCACATTGGAAGGTACTCACGCATCAAAATGTGAGAGGGGGCTTGCTCCCGATGAGGCCCTGAAACACACCGCCAAAAAATAGTTTCACCCAGCCCTATCACTTTCCGATTCTCGCTCGGCACCTAGGCAATTGAGAAATATTTCCATTCAGGAGCCGCCCTTATGTCCCGCACGCTAGACACCTTGTTGCGCCCCAGTCTGTTAGCCCTGGCCATCGCCCTCAGCGCTCCGCTGGCGAGCACTTCGCTGATCGCTGCTGAACAAGCCTTGAGCGTGCGCGCCTATAACCTGCCGGCCGCCCCATTGGCCAGCACCCTGAACCAGATCGCCAGCCAGGCTGGCCTGGCGCTGACCCTCAACCCGGCACTCGCCGCCGGTAAAACCTCGGCCCCGGTCAAGGGCCAGTTCGATGCACAGAGCGCGTTGCGTGAGGCGTTGCGCGGTACTGGCTTGCAGTTGGAACAAAGCAGTACGGGCACTTACACCCTGGTGCCGGTTCCGGAGGGCGTCGTCGCCTTGCCGACTACCAACATCACCGGCCAGGGCAGCTATGAAAGCGCTTGGGGGCCGGTGGAGGGGTATGTGGCAAAGCGCACCGCCGCCGGCACCAAAACCGATACCGCGCTGGTCGAGGCGCCACGCTCGATTTCGGTAGCCACCCGCGAGCAGATGCAAGACCGCAACGTCCAAAACCTCGACGATGCCGTCAAATACATGCCCGGTATCGTGTCCGCCAGCTACGGCAGCGACACTCGCTACGACTGGATGCGCGTACGCGGCTTCGAGCCGACGCAATTCCTCGATGGCCTGCCACTGCCACGGGGGGTGTATGCCAACCCGAAAGCCGAAACCTGGAACCTGGATCGCCTCGCTTTGCTGCGCGGTCCGGCCTCGTCTGTCTACGGCCAGACCCCACCGGGTGGCCTGTTGGACATGGTCAGCCGCCGCCCCAGCGCTGAATCGAGCCACGCCATCCAGGTGCAATACGGCAGTGACAACTACCGCCAGATCAATTTCGAAAGCACTGGCAAGATCGATAATGAAGGCCAGTTTCTCTACAGCGTTGGCGGCGTGGTGCGCGATGCCGGTACCCAGGTCGATCACATCGACAACAAGCGCTACAACATCGCACCGAGCCTGACCTGGAATATCGACACGGATACCAAGCTGACCTTGCTGTCACAGTTCACCCGTGACGATACCGGGGCCACCAGCCAGTTCCTGCCGATAGTCGGCACCAAGATCAAGTCGCCGCTGGGTGACGTTTCGCATCATAAGAACCTGGGCGATCCGGACTACGAGTACTACGACCGTACCTATTACGCACTCGGCTACGCATTCGAGCACCGTTTCAACGATACATGGCAGTTCAAACAGAACCTGCGTTACACCAAATCAGAACTGTCGTTCCAGCAATTGACCGTGGGGGCCTATGGCTGGGCGCCGGTCGACGCTGAGGGCAATATCGATCGATCGTCCACCAACGTGGACGAGAACATCGGACAATTGGCGGTCGATAACAACTTTCAGGCCGACTTCGCCACCGGTGACGTCACCCACACCCTTCTGCTCGGACTGGACCACCAGCGTACCGATACCTCGTACTTGTCGATTTACGGGCAGGCCGGAAGAGTCAACATCTTCAACCCGGTCAACACCACGCCGGTTGAACGCCCCGCACGCTCCGGCGCTTTCTACGATTACAACCAGAAAACCATCCAGACCGGTCTCTACGTGCAGGACCAAATGGCGCTGGACAACTGGCGCCTGACCCTGGGCGGCCGTGAAGACTGGGTGCACCAAGGTACAACTTACTTCAACAAAAACGACGCGACCAATACTGACCGCAGCAAGAATTTCAGCGGTAACGCGGCACTGAGCTATGTGTTCGACTCGGGCTTCGTACCGTACATTTCCTACGCCGAATCGTTCCAACCGGCGAGCAACGCCAGCGCTTCACCTACAGAGTCCTATAAACCCACCGAGGGCAAGCAGTGGGAATTGGGGATCAAGTACCAACCGCCGGGCTCGAACACGCTGCTCAGTGCAGCGGTGTATGACCTGACCCAGAAGAACGTTCTGGTCAGCAGCTTCCAGTCCGGTGGTGTATCTGTTACCGACCAGACCGGCGAAGTGAAAGTCAAAGGTCTGGAGCTGGAAGCCATCTCTGACGTCACCGAAAACCTCAAGGTAATCGCGGCGTATACCCTGGCCAAATCCGAAGTGCAAAAAGGCGATTTCAAGGGCAATCGCCTGCAATTGATGCCCAACCAACAAGCCTCCTTGTGGACCGACTACACCTGGCACACCGGCGCCCTCGACGGTTTCGGCATCGGCTTCGGCGCACGCTACACCGGCAATACCTATGGCGACCAAGCCAATACCTGGGCCGGCAAGGCCAATGCCTACACCGTGTTCGACGGCGCCGTGCACTACGACCTCGGTCGCCTCGACAACAGCCTTAAAGGCGCGTCGGTGAAACTGAACGCGACCAACCTGTTCAACAAGGACTACATTTCCACCTGTGATGGCTCGTACTGCTACTTCGGCGACCAACGCAGCGTCGTCGCCAGCGCCACCTATCAGTGGTGATCAGCTTGAGTTAACAACCAGGCCGCCCCACAGGGCGGCTTGAGTGCATCTGAAGGCTCGAAAATGAAAAGCAAAACCATCCGCCGCTGGTCCTTCATCCACACCTGGACCAGCCTGATCTGCACCGTATTCCTGCTACTGCTCGCCCTCACCGGCTTGCCGTTGGTGTTCCACCACGAGATCGACCACCTGCTGGGTAACGAGCCCGAGTTGGCACAGATGCCGGCCGATACGCCGCAGCTCAACCTTGAGCAGCTTGTGGCCAAAGCCCAGGCCCATCGACCCGGCGAGGCCATGCAGTACCTGGCGTGGGACGAAGACGACAAGAACGGTGTGATCGCGATCATGGCCGCCACGGCCGGCACCGAGCCGAACTCGTCGCACACCTTCATGCTCGACGCCCGCACTGGCGAAGCAGTGGAAACCCCGGCGGCCAATGGTGGGCTGACCCTGTTCCTGCTGCGCCTGCATGTGGACATGTTCGCCGGCCTGCCGGGCAAGTTGCTGCTGGCGTTCATGGGCCTTCTGTTTGTGCTGGCGATTGTTTCGGGCACGGTGTTGTACCTGCCGTTCATGCGCCGCTTGAAGTTCGCCACCGTGCGTCAGGACAAGTCCACCCGCCTGCGCTGGCTCGACCTGCACAACCTGATCGGCGTGGTCACCCTGACGTGGGCGCTGGTGGTGGGCGTGACCGGCGTGATCAGCGCCTGCGCCGACCTGATCATCGCCGCCTGGCGCCAGGACAGCCTCAGCGCCATGATCGAACCCTACCAGAACGCCCCGCCGCTGACCCACCGCGCACCGGCCACCGAGCTGCTGAGCATTGCCGCCCAGGCAGCGCCGGGCATGGAGCCGGACTTTATCGCTTTCCCCGGCACGCGCTTCTCCAGCGAGCATCACTATGCGGTGTTCATGAAAGGCAGCACGCACCTCACCTCCCATCTGCTCACGCCGGTGCTGATCGACGCCAGCACCCTGGCCGTCACCGCCATCGCCGAGCGCCCGTGGTACATGGACGCCATGGGCATGTCCCAACCGCTGCACTTCGGTGATTACGGCGGGATGCCGATGAAGATCTTGTGGGCAGTGCTGGATGTGCTGACCATCGTCGTGCTGGTCAGCGGCATTTACTTGTGGATCGTGCGGCGCAAGGCGGCCAAGGTATGAAGCCTCGGCAGTCGAATTTCTGGAAGGTGTTTGGCATTCCGCTGGGAATTGGCCTGCTCAGTGCCGCCGGGTTGTTTGCGGCGTTGCTGGGGGATGGGGTGTGGGATTCTTTGAGCTGGGTGGGGTTGGGCGTACCTGCTGCCATTGGCGCTTGGGCGTTGGGCAAGCGGCGCGGCTGAGGGCGCTATCGGGGGCAAGCCCCCTCCCACATTTGATTTGTGAACGCCGTCCACTGTGGGAGGGGGCTTGCCCCCGATGAGGCCCTCAGGATCACAAAAATCCCCCTCGCCAGCCACTGCGCAAGCATCTACGCTAGCCCCAGTCCATTTCGAGGAATGCCCATGTCCGCCCCCAGCATGACCTTGTTCCACAACCCGGCCTCGCCCTTCGTGCGTAAAGTGCGCGTGCTGCTGATCGAGACCGGCCAGCAGGACCGTGTGGCCCTGCACGCTTGCCTGCCGACACCGGTCAACCCGGATGCCCAAGTGCTGCAAGGCAACCCCGTGGGCAAGATCCCGGCGCTGCGCCTGGCCGACGGTTCGGTCCTGCACGACAGCCGGGTGATCCTCGATTACTTCGACCACCAGCATGTCGGCAACCCGCTGATCCCCCGTGATGGCTCGGTGCGCTGGCGGCGCCTGACGTTGGCCTCGATGGCCGACGGCATCATGGATGCCGCCGTGCTGGTGCGTTACGAGACCGCCATGCGCCCGCTGGAAAAACACTGGGATCAATGGCTGGACGAACAGCGCAACAAGATTCGTCGCGCTCTCGCCGAGCTGGAGCAGGACGCCATCGCCGAACTGGCCAGCCATTTCGATATCGCTTCGATCAGCGTCGCCTGCGCCCTGGGCTACCTCGACTTTCGCCATCCGGATATGCAGTGGCGCTCGGACACCCCCAAGCTCGCCGCCTGGTACGCCGAGGTCAGCCAGCGGCCTTCGATGCAGCAGACCCAACCGCCCGCCTGACATGTATACCTACCCCCTGTGGGAGCGGGCTTGCCCGCGATTGCGGCGTGTCATTCAGTACATCTGCTTCTGAACCCCCTCTATCGCGGGCTTGCCCGCTCCCACAGGGGACGGTGGTGGTATTGAGGAAGGTGGCGATCCTTAAGGCCAACTGCGCCCCCGCTTGCTGATCCTCCCGCAACCCAATCATTGCCCTTGCTCCACCTTGCGCTTACCCACCCCATACCAATCCAGTTTGCGCGTCAGCACCATGACCGTGCCCAGCAGGCCAAACAGCAACAGCGAACCCATCAGCAGCGCGTAATCCTCGGCACTGAGCAACCCGAACAACAAGCCATACAACGCCGCCAACCCTGCCGAGAACCCCAGCCCATGGACGACGCTGCGCAGCACATGGCACACGTAAAAACCGATCAACAACACACAGGCACTGGCCGATATCAGGTACGCCAAGGCAAAGCCCACATGCTCGGACAGCGACAACAGCAACAGGTAGAAGAACGCCAGCGCCACGCCCACCAATGCATACTGAATCGGGTGCACCGCCAGGCTCTTGAGCACTTCGAACAGGAAGAAGCCAGCGAAGGTCAGGGCGATAAACAACAGTGCGTATTTGATCGCACGGTCGCTCTTGAGGTACTGGTCCACCGGGTCGATGAAGTTCACGCCAAAGCTGCGGTTGTTGAAGTCTTCGCAGCCCTGGCGGTCCAGGCAGCTTTGCAGCGCTTGTTCAAGGTTGGTGGAGAAGAATGAGGTCTGCCAACTGGCACTGAAGCCCTGGTCGTTGACTTCCCGTTGAGCTGGCAGGAAGTTGCCGATGAAACTCGGGTGCGGCCAGTTGGACGCCAGGGACACCTGGCTGGTCTTGCCCACCGGCACCACTTGCAGTTGTTCGGTGCCTTGCAGACGCAGGTCGAAGGCGAAATCCAGCACGGCAGGTTTCTTGCCGTCTTGCGTTGGCAACACCACATGCACGCCCTCGCCCAGCCAGTCCACCTGCGAGCCCGGCGAGAACTCCAGGCGCTGATCACCCAGCTCCAGCTTCAAAGCGTTTTCAATGCCGCGAATATCGCTGATGCCCACCGCCAGAAACGCAGGCTCAAAGCGGTAATCAGCAAAGTCTTCGGTGATCCCCAACTGCGCAGGCAATTCAAAACGCCCGCTGATGCGGTTGTCAGCATGGAACAGCCGCGCCTGGTAGATACCCCGCGCACGCAGTTCGGTTTGCACCTTGCCGTCGAGCTCGAAATGCTCCGGCAGGAAATACAACCGGCCACGCTCTTCACGGGTTTCTTCGTAGCGTTTGTTGAGCTTTTCATTGAGCTTCCATTCACGCACCGTCTTGCGAAACGGCACCACCATCACCGGCCCGGTGAGGCGCTGGGCGTAACTGGAACTGCGGGCGATGTCCATCAATACGCCGTCGCGCAGTTGCTGGCGGTCGGTGATGATGCCGTTGATCATCAGCAACGGAATCAGCAACAGCAGAATCAGCAGCGCAATCGCGCCAAGTTTGAAAAGCAGGCTGCGGTTCATGGGTCTCTCCCTGTTTGAATGGGGGAGAGTCTGCCCAGCCGATATGGGGGATTTATGTGGGCAATGTGGAGACTGTGTGGAGATGCAGCACCGCTTGCACGCCGCCTGGCACATTGCCGATCTGCAGCGAGCCGCCGTGCAGCTTCATCACCTCCTCGACAAAGTTGAGCCCCAGGCCCGTGCTTTTACGCCCGCTGGCCGGACGTGGCAGCGAGTAGAACCGCTCGCTCAGGCGCGGCAGCGCGTAATCGGGAATCGCCGCGGCCTGGTTGAACAGACTGACCTGCACATCGTTATGCCGCACCTGGGCACTGAACCTCAGCGTGCCGCCGGGTGGGGTGAAATCCAGCGCATTGTCGAGCAGGTTGCCCAGGGCCTGACGCAGCAGGAAGGGTTCGCCAAATACCTTCACATCGGCAGCGATGACCTGCTCCACCTGCAAGCCGGCACCTTCGATTCGCGCACATTGGGCCTTGAGCACCTCATCGACCAACACCGCCAGCGGGATGTACGATTGCTCCTCCAGCCCCTGACGTTGCTCAACCTGGGCCAGGTTCAACAGGCGTTCGATCAACTGTTGCAGGCGCGCGCTTTCGCTGTCGATATTGCCGACAAACCGCTGCTGCTGCTCACGGCTCATATCGCCCTGCAACAGCTCCGCCGCACCGCGAATCGCCGCCAACGGGCTTTTCAATTCATGGGTCAGCGTGTGCACGTAGCGCTCTACATAAGCCTTGCCTTCCAGCTGCGTGCGCATGTGTTCCACGGCGGTGGACAACTGCTTGAGCTCGCCGCCGCGATAATGCGGCAACTCGGCGCGGCGGCCCTCGCTCACGGCTTCGGCATAGGCGGTAAGGCGTCGGAGGGCGACGGTCAACCACCACGACAATAGCGCCCCCAGCAACAGGCCCAGAATCACCAGCCCCGCGCCATACCACAGCAGGCGGCGCTCAGTGCGATCCACGTAGGGTTGCAACGAGCTGTTGGGCTTGGCCACGGTGACCACGCCAATGATCTGGCCGTTATCGCGAATCGGCGCTCCCACGTGCATCACGGATGACGTGGGATCGTCCACGTCGCTGCGAGTGGAGCGCGCACCGTATTCGCCGCGCAGGGTCAGGTACACATCGTTCCACTTCGAATAGTCCTGGCCCACCGCTTCACCGCTGGAGTCAAGCAGGACCCTGCCCTTGGCGTCGGTCACATAAATACGATGGTTGACCTGGTTTTTCGGCAGGCCCCAGATCACCGCACCCGGCTGGCGATTGCCGTAAGCCTTGAGCAGCGCTGGCCAATGACTCTGGCCCAGGGTGCCGTTCTTCACATCTTCGCGCAGGATTTCAGCCAGCAGGTTGGCGGTGTCCACCAATGTTTCTTCGGTGGACTGGCGAACGCCGGGGCGGATTTCTTTCATCACCGTGTTGAGTACGAAGTAGCCAGTCAGGCCGATAAACAGCGCATACACCAGGAAAATCCGCAGCCCCAGGCGCATCAGCTGTGGCTCGGGCTGTAGCTGTAGCCCAGGCCGCGATGGGTCTGGATCGGCTCGGCCTGCGCCGCCACGCTACGCAATTTGCTGCGCAGGCTTTTGATGTGGCTGTCGATATTGCGCTCGTAGCCGGCATCGGCGGGCACACCTACGGCGTCCAGCAGTTGCTCGCGACTGAACACGCGCTCGGGTTGTTCCAACAGGCTTTGCAGCAGGCGGAACTCATGGCGCGTGAGGCTCAGGGGTTGCCCGCGATAGTGGATCTGCATGCGCTCCAGGTCCACCTGGAACAGCATCGGGGCCGCACCCGGACCAACACGCTTGAGAATCGCCCTCACCCGCGCCGCTACTTCCCGAGGGCTGAAGGGCTTGACTACATAATCGTCGGCACCGATTTCCAACCCCACCACCCGGTCGATCTCGGCATCCCTGGCACTGAGGAACATCACTGGCACTTCGCTGAACCGGCGCAGGTGCTTGCAGGTTTCAAAGCCAGTGATGTCCGGCAGGCCGATGTCGAGGATGATCAGGTCGGCCGGGCTCTGGCGCTGATGCTCCAGCGCCGCCTGGCCGAGCGTCAGCCAGGTGGTGGTGAAGCCCTCGGCTTGCAGGGCAAAGATCAGCGTGTCGGCTATCGCCGCTTCGTCTTCGACAATCAGGATGTGCGGCATGGGTTCAATCAGCAGTCCGGTTTGTCGGCAGTGTAGCGACGTGCCGGGTTCACCGCCGCGCCAAATTCACGCAGGGCCTTGGCGCCGATCAACAGCGGGTAGTTGAAGCTGCTGCGGTCGGTGAGATTGACCTCGACGGTGCGCTTGACGTCGCCCAGGCACATCTCCAGATCGATCACCGGACGCTTGGCCACGCTGGCTTCGTCCTTGTCGTCATCTTCGTCGGCGCGGCTCTTGATCTTGCTGATGCGCGACACCTTGTGCTCGTAGACCTTGTTGCCGGCGTCCTTGCCGCCGAGGCGGAAACGCACCCAATCGTCGCCGTCGCGGGTGAAGGTCTCGATGTCCCGGGCCGACAGCGAGGCGGTCAGTGCGCCGGTATCCATCTTGGCCTTGAAGGTTTCGCCGATCTCCGGCAACTGGATGTATTCGTAGCGACCATAAAGGGTCGGTTCGGCAGCCATGACAGGCAGGGCCAGCAGAGCGAGGGAGGCAAATAACAGTTTCACGAAGTGAGTTCCTCGGAAAGAAGTAGGCGGATTCTAGACCGCAAACGCGGCACTTAGTTAGTGACTGCCACCCTACACGGCACATTGTGAAACATTCGTCCGCTGATTTGCGATTTGGCCTCTAGACTCACCTTGCTTATCATGACCCGCCCACACGATCCCAAGAGTTATTTATGCGCCGCCTGCTCACCGGCTGTTTGGTCACACTACTGCTGTTACTCAACACGCTGATCCTGATCGGCCCCTTGATGGTCTTTGCCCTGCTCAAGCTGGTGGCGCCGGGCCGCTCGCGTGACTATGCGTCCTGGGCGGTGATGTGGATCGCCGAGACCTGGGCCGAGATCGACAAGTTGATTTTCTCGCTGTGCATTCCAACCCAATGGGATATCCGCGGCGGTGAGGACCTGCGCAGTGACACCTCCTATCTGGTCATCAGCAACCACCAATCCTGGGTAGATATTCCGGCACTCATCCAGGCGCTGAACCGGCGCACACCGTTCTTCAAATTCTTCCTGAAAAAAGAGCTGATCTGGGTGCCCTTCCTCGGCCTGGCCTGGTGGGCGCTGGATTACCCGTTCATGAAGCGCTATACCAAGGCATTTCTGGCCAAGCATCCTGAACTGGCAGGGCAGGATCTGAAAATCACCAAGAAGGCCTGCGAGCTATTCAAGCGCCAGCCGGTGACGGTGGTCAATTACCTGGAAGGCACGCGGTTCAGCGAGGCCAAGCGCGCGCAACAGGATTCACCCTTTACCCGGCTACTCAAGCCCAAGGCAGGCGGCGTCGCGTTTGTGCTGGCCGCAATGGGTGAACAGCTGGACGCGGTACTCGACGTGACCGTGGTCTACCCGCAACAAAAGATTCCGGGGTTCTGGGAATTGATCAGTGGCGCGGTGCCGAAGGTGATCGTGGATATCCGCACCCGCGAGCTGGACCCGGCGTTGTGGCAAGGGGATTACGAAAACGATCCGGCCTTTCGCCAGACCGTCCAGAACTGGGTCAACCAGCTCTGGACGGAAAAGGACCGTCGAATCCATGAACTGCTGGAAAACGAAGGCATGCAATGCGAAAGCCAGCGATGATGGAACCTTCCAAGGTCATACACGAGACCTTGAAAGGTAATCCATAGTGGTGTCTTGCTTCCTACAGTTCCCTACTGTTTCGAAGCTACCGCTCAAGCCAGCTCATTTATGCTGTTGCGCAGAGCATCTCGTACCTGCGTAGGGTTGGTCCTGTCAAAAAGGGAATCCAAAGCCGCACGCATCTTTTCTGATGCTTGCGAGATATTGCCTCCAGCGGCCTGGGCGCCCAACACTCCAAGGAGATTGGAAATCACTGCGTCAGCGGAAGTCTGCACAGACGAGGGCACATTTGCCAAATCGCTGCGCGGCGCTCCGGATGCATCGACCTCACGTAGCTGGCCGTCCGCGCCCTTCACAATATGCACGCCACCTTCAGGCAACGGTTTGTCTGCCGGCCAATCTTGGGCACCGAGGTCCGCAAGACGCACGGCGCCTTCAGGCAATGGTTTGCCTGCGGGCCAATCTTGGGCACCGAGGTCCGCAAGACGCACGGCGCCTTCAGGCAATGGTTTGCCTGCCGGCCAATCTTTGGCACCGAGGTCCGCAAGACGCACGGCGCCTTCAGGCAATGGTTTGCCTGCCGGCCAATCTTTGGCACCGAGGTCCGCAAGACGCACGCCACCTTCAGGCAACGGTTTGTCTGCCGGCCACTCTTGGGCACCGAGGTCCGCAAGACGCACGGCGCCTTCAGGCAATGGTTTGCCTGCCGGCCAATCTTTGGCACCGAGGTCCGCAAGACGCACGCCACCTTCAGGCAACGGTTTGTCTGCCGGCCACTCTTGGGCACCGAGGTCCGCAAGACGCACGCCACCTTCAGGCACTGGTTTGCCGGCCGGCCACTCTTTGGCCAGAGCATTGCTAGAACCCGAAACTTGTTTCAGCCCAGACATCAAATTATTGAGTGCCCGCTCAGGATTCGACCCATTAGCGACGCCACTCAGATCGTTGCGCAAGTTCTGCAGCAAATTCGCGCTCAATCCCAGGTTATGCAACACATTGGGGTCGATCAGCCTAGCCTTGCTGGTCGGCACATGGGCGCCAACCTGGTTGTATAGATTCTGGAGCGTGGTTTGCAGGTTAATAGAATTCATCAGATCACCATGTAGTTATTCGGTCGATTACCCTTCAAACAGTACTGCTGTGGTGTTACGAAGGTGACTACTATGTGGCGCCCAACTTTCCTACCGTTCCTACTGATCCACTACAATTTATTTCGCCTACATCCCACTCATCATGAAATATGACTCATTGATAATTATAGGAAACGCGATCCTTGGAGAAAGGCAGCTTAGCCGCCGCCCCCCCCAAGCCTGGGCACTGAGGAACATCACTGGCACTTCGCTGAACCGGCGCAGGTGGTGGTGAAGCCCTCGCCTTGCAAGGTAAAGATCAGCGTGTCGGCTATCGCCGCTTCGTCTTCGACAATCAGGATGTTCGGCATGGGTTCAATCAGCAGTCCGGTTTGTCGGCAGTGTAGCGACGTGCCGGGTTTACCGCCGCGCCAAATTCACGCAGGGCCTTGGCGCCGATCAGCAGCGGGTAGTTGAACAACTGGATGCAGTGCTCGATGTGACGGTGGTTTATCCGCAGCAAAAGATTCCGGGGTTTTGGGACTTGATCAGCAGTGCGGTGCCGAAGGTGATCGTGGATATCCGCACCCGCGAACTGGATCCGACGTTGTGGCAAGGGGATTACGAGAATGATCCGGCGTTTCGCCAGACCGTCCAGAACTGGGTTAACCAGCTCTGGCTTGAGAAAGATCAGCGGATAGACGAGGTTCTTGAATGAACCTGCGAAAGATCACCACGGGTATAAATCCCCTCAAACAGCTTCTTTTAAAACCTCCATAACTTTAGAGACCAACTGTGCCGAATCCAGGCCGGCCTGGTTTGCCTCTTTGAGCGCGGCTCTCAGCGACTCGCCAAAATGCTTGCCATTGAAGTTTGAGCCGGAGAACTTAAGTAAACTATCGGCCAAATCCCCTGCTACTTTGTCGTACATCTCTGGATCAGGATTGTTCAGCGTTTCAGACTTGGCAAAATGACTCTTCGAACTGTCTGCCACCCCTATCGCCTCAGACTGCAAGTGGTCAAGCAATGCCGTTGAATCAAAACGATTCTCTGCACCAGGGGCAAAATAATCGGCCACGCCAGCGAGTATTTGGCTAAGGGGCTGTTCAGGATCCCTTGCTTTTGCGAGGTTGTGTAGTGCGTCTTGCACAGTAAGGCGAAGGTCAGCGGGTGGTTCTTGTGAATTCCTTTTGGAGCGAGCCGTTGATTTCTTGTAATCATCATAGTTAATACCCAGCTCTTCAAGGCGCTCACGCAGCGCTTGTTCATATGAGCTCTCTGGACTCTCGTCCCGCTGAAGCCCAGACACATTGATATAGTTTTTTATGTCTGGGATGCTCAGGCCCTTAAAATCCATAACGCCACCTCTCATACATCACTAGGGAAAACCTTCCAAGGTCGTTGTGAGCGACCGTTGAAAGGTAACGATATGTGGCGTATTTCTTCCTACGGTTCCCTACAACCGAATGATTTTTAACAGGTGGGATTTTTCAGCGCTCATATCAATAAAAATGACTCCGTGCGCACGCAGGTAACTAGCTACCCGTCCCCCACGCCTGAGCCAACTTGCCCAACACTGAACTGCTGGCACCCTGACCACCCAGGTACTGCAGGATCACCGGAGCAAACTGGCCGACCATACCGCTGTCCATGCCCAGGGCGCTGAACGCGGTGTTCAAGTCGTTAGTACTCTTCACATTACCCAACAAGCCGTCCAGGCCGCTGGTCTTGCTGCCGCCGCTCTGGCCGAGCATCCCGCTCAACGCGCCGAGGCTGCCCAGTGCGTTGTTGCCCGACAACTGATCGAGGCCCGGCACGCTGTTGCCCAGTTGCGAATAGTCGTTGCCGCTCAGTTTATTCTTGGCCAGCCCCAACATGGCGCCCGTGCCGCCCACCGCTTGCTCGGGGGTGATATTCAGTTGCGAGGTCAGAGCGCTCAGCAGGCCAGCCGTCTCGGACGAGGGTGCGGCGGCAGCGGCTTTATTGTTGCCACCCTGCATACCGGAAATGGCGTTGGCTGCATCGCCAAGGCTGAAACCTGCAGCGAACACCGGGCCGGCGGCCATGGACAGCAGACAGGAAAGGGCAAAACCGCGTGAAATCTTCATCAATACAACCTCAGGAGATGGATGCAAAAGCAAGCGTTGGACTAGGTATCCCGTCGGTTGTTCCAGGCCCTGCCCGGAACCCAATCGGGATAATCGGGTCCATGGACTGACTACAAAATTTGTCGAGAAGAGACTTATGACTGCGATCCAACCCCAAGTGATTGAGCAAAAGCCTCCATTCTGGAGCCGCCCACGCCTGTTCATCGGCGCCTGTGTGGTGGTGGTTGCCGGTATCGGCGGCGCGCTCTACACCCAGGACAGCGTCAAATCCGCCGCAACGTTGGTGAACACTACCCAGCAGCCGGCCGCGCAAATCATGGCCCACAAGGATTATCTTGAAGTGCAGCCGATTGCCTCCACGGCGCCGGCGCCAGACCAAAGCCTGGAGCTGTGGGCAATCCCTAAAGATGGCACACCGGTGTCGCTGGGCCTGTTGCCGGAAGACGGCGAGGGCATCATCGGCCTGAACCCGCGCCAGCAGGAAACCATCAGCAAGCCGGTGGAGTTGATGGTGAGTTCGGAGACCAAGGGTGGCTCCATCAGCAAACAACCCACAGGCCCGACCGTCTATCAGGGTGCATTGGCTACTCGCTGATCCCTAAACACCATAAAACCCTTGTGGGAGGGGGCTTGCTCCCGATAGCGGCAGGTCAGTCACAACAGTACTGACTGAATTACCGCTATCGGGAGCAAGCCCCCTCCCACATTTGATCTTCATCAGCCGGCGTTTGCAGGCTTAAGCGCAGACGCAAAAAAGGGCGACCCAAGGGTCGCCCTTTATCATTTGCCCAACGCTTTACGCCGCACTGAACAACTTATGCGGATCAATCACAAACTTCTTCGGTACACCCGCGTCGAACTCGCCATACCCGCGTGGCGCATCATCCAGGCTGATCACCTGCACGCCGACGATCTCGGCGATATTGATCCGATCCCACATGATCGCCTGCATCAACTGGCGGTTGTACTTCATCACCGGCGTCTGCCCGGTGTGGAAACTGTGGGATTTGGCCCAGCCCAGACCAAAGCGAATGCTCAGGCTGCCCATTTTCGCGGCGGCATCGACAGCACCCGGATCTTCGGTGACGTAGAGGCCAGGGATACCGATCTTGCCTGCCACACGCACCACGCCCATCAGTGAGTTGAGCACGGTGGCCGGGGCTTCGGCCTTGACGCCGTCGTGGCCATGGCCGCGAGCTTCAAAGCCTACGCAGTCGACGGCGCAATCCACTTCAGGTTCGCCCAGCAGCGCAGCAATCTGTTCGTGCAGCGGCGTATCGGTAGACAGGTCGACGATTTCAAAACCCTGGGCCTTGGCGTGGGCCAGGCGGATGGAATTGACGTCGCCAATGATTACAACGGCTGCACCCAACAGCCGTGCCGAGGCGGCAGCGGCCAGACCGACCGGACCGGCACCAGCAATGTAAACGGTGCTGCCCGGGCCAACGCCGGCAGTGACGGCGCCGTGGTAGCCGGTGGGCAAGATGTCGGAGAGGCAGGTCAGGTCGCGGATTTTCTCCATGGCCTTGTCGCGGTCGGGCAGTTTGAGCAGGTTGAAGTCGGCATACGGCACCAGCACGTATTCCGCTTGACCACCGGTCCAGTCGCCCATGTCTACATAGCCGTAGGCACCACCGGCACGGGCCGGGTTAACAGTCAGGCATACGCCGGTGTGCTGTTCCTTGCACGAGCGGCAGCGGCCGCACGCCACGTTGAACGGTACGGAAACCAGGTCACCGATTTTCAGGTTTTCGACGTCGCTGCCCTTCTCGATCACTTCGCCGGTGATCTCGTGACCGAGCACCAGGCCGGTCTGGGCAGTGGTGCGGCCGCGCACCATGTGTTGGTCGGAGCCGCAGATGTTGGTGGAGACCACGCGCAGGATGACGCCGTGCTCGATCTTCCTGCCACGGGGGTCCTGCATTTTGGGATAGTCGATTTTCTGTACTTCGACCTTGCCATTGCCGAGATACACGACACCACGATTACCAGACATGCTTTCACCTCGCTGTTGTTTTTATGGAACTGCGTTGCCGCTTGGGTGGGCAGCGCGTTAGTGCTCGGGTACAGATGCTGTTTCTTGTGTTGCTTGTAAGGGCCTCATCGCAGGCAAGCCAGCTCCCACAGTGGATCGGGTTCACACATCCTGGAATGTGGGAGCTGGCTTGCCTGCGATAGCGATCTAAAGAACGACGGTGCGATTGGCGTTCAAGAACACCCGCCGCTCGATGTGATACCCCACCGCACGCGCCAATGTGAGCCCTTCGATATCGCGCCCCTTGGCGATCAAATCCTCGGGATAGTGGCTGTGATCAACCACCTCCACACCCTGGGCGATGATCGGCCCCTCATCCAAATCGTTGTTGATGTAATGCGCCGTGGCCCCCACCAGTTTTACGCCCTTGTTGTACGCCTGGTGATACGGCTTGGCGCCCTTGAAGCCCGGCAGCAACGAGTGATGAATGTTGATGGCCTTGCCATCCAGCTTGCGGCACAGCTCCGGCGACAGCACCTGCATGTAGCGCGCAAGGATCACCAGTTCGGCGCCGGTGTCTTCCACCACTTGCCACACCTGCCGCTCCTGGGATGGTTTGTCGTTGGGGTCGAGCGGGAAATGGTAGTAGGGAATCTGGTGCCAGTCGGCCAACGGCTTGAGATCCGGATGGTTGGACACCACCGCGACCACGTCCATCGACAGTTGGCCGATGCGCTGGCGGTACAGCAGGTCGTTGAGGCAGTGATCGGCCTTGGAGACCATGATCACCACTTTCGGCCGATAGTTCGGCGCCGTCAGCTCGAAGATCATGCCGAAGGCTTCACCACGGGTCGCCAGGCCATCGCGGAACGCCTGCTCGTCAAAACCGTCAGGCTGACGAAACTCCACACGAATGAAAAACCGGCCCGAGAGGCGATCATCGAACGAATGGTGTTCAGTGACGTAGCAGCCCTGCTCGAACAGGTAGCGGGTGACCGCGTCCACCGTGCCGAGCACGCTGGGGCAGTCGGCGGTCAAAATCCATGTATCGGGTGCGCGGCTCATGGGTGATTCCTCAGGCTTGAACGCTCAGACCGAATTCGGCCGAGGCATCCTGCAGCCACAACCACCAGTAATCGGAGAAGCTGCGACGGATCAGCAATTCCCAGGTGTCTTCAGCGGTATGGCGGATCACCAATTGCGACTTGGCGAACACCGTGCCTACCGCCTTGCCCACCGGGAAGTTATTGGGGTGTACGTCGTAGCTGGTGGACTTCATCAGCACATCGCGCACATTAGGGCCGCTGAGTTCGAGAATCTGCTGGCCGCCGCTGACGTTGACGATCTGGATGTGCAAATCCCCCAAGGCGGCACGCAGGTTTTGTTCAGCGGCAAATTCTTCACCGCTCGGCACGATCAACAGCCACTCATCCGGGCCGAGCCATTGCAGGCTGGTCTCGCCGTTGACGGTCACGCTTAGCGGGCCGGGCAGTTCAATGCCGACGGCCTGGAGTACGCCAGCGGCGAAGGCGGCATCATGGCCATCGCCACGGATAGTCAGGTGGCCGAGGAGTTTCTTTTCGCGCACGGTCACGCCGGCGTTCTTGCGGCCCTTGCCGACCAGGCTGGCGAGGTCGGCATGGTGCAGCGACGATTCGGCCTTGGCGCTGGTGGTGGGGCGTTGTTGGTAAACATTGGCTGCTGTCATAAAGCACCTTTCCTGAATTCTGTGGTGACTGTTCTGGCCTCATCGGGGGCAAGCCCCCTCCCACACTTGGAATGCATTCCCCTGTGGGAGCTGGCTTGCCTGCGATGGCCGCGACTCGGTCTATCAGATGTTCTGGCGATCACCTTTCGGGTCAAAGAACACCGAGGACACAATCTCCGCCTCGATCACGCTGCCATCGGCCTGCGGTGAGAACACCCGCTCACCGATGCGCTTCAAGCCACCCTTCACCACACCCATGGCAAACGAATAACCCAGGGAGTTGTGCGCATAGCTTGAAGTGACGTGACCGACCATCTTCATCGGAATCGTCTGCTTTGGATCGAACACCAACTGCGCGCCTTCCGGCAGCCATACATTTGGATCAATCGGCTTCAAGCCCACCAGTTGCTTACGCTCTTCACGCACGCAGTCTTCACGGTTCATACCGCGCCAGCCGATCCACGAGAACGGTTTGGTACGGCCTACGCACCAGCCCATGTTCAGGTCGTCCGGGGTCATCGAGCCGTCGGTGTCTTGCCCGACGATAATGAAGCCCTTCTCGGCGCGCAGGACGTGCATGGTCTCGGTGCCGTACGGGGTCAGGTTGTACTTTTTGCCGGCCTCGACGATCTTTTCCAGCACGCCCATGGCGTAGTCGGCCTGCACGTTGACTTCGTACGACAGCTCACCGGTAAACGAGATACGGAACACCCGCGCCGGTACGCCGCCGACCAAACCTTCCTTCCAGGTCATGAACGGGAAGCCATCCTTGTCCAGGTCGATGTCGGTGACTTCCGCCAGCAGCTTGCGGCTGTTGGGGCCGGACAGGGTCATGGTCGCCCAATGGTCTGTGACCGAGGTGAAGTACACCTTGAGGTCCGGCCATTCGGTCTGTTGGTAGATTTCCAGCCACTGTAGAACGCGGGCGGCGCCGCCCGTGGTGGTGGTCATCAGGAAGTGGTTGTCGGCCAGACAGGCAGTGACGCCGTCGTCGAACACCATGCCGTCTTCCTTGCACATCAGACCGTAGCGCGCCTTGCCCACATCGAGCTTGGTCCAGGCGTTGCTGTAGATGCGGTTGAGGAACTCACGCGCATCCGGGCCCTGGATATCGATCTTGCCGAGGGTGGAGGCATCCAGCAGGCCGACGCTGTCACGCACCGCCAGGCATTCGCGCTTCACCGCAGCGTGCAGATCTTCACCGTTACGCGGGAAATACCATGGGCGTTTCCACTGGCCGACATCCTCAAACTCGGCGCCGTTCTTCACGTGCCAGGCTTGCAGCGCGGTGTAGCGCACCGGTTCGAAAATGTGCCCACAGTGACGGCCCGCCACCGCGCCGAAGGTCACTGGCGTGTAGTTGGGACGGAACATGGTGGTGCCCATCTGCGGGATGGTCACGTTCAGCGAACGGGCGGCGATGGCCAGGCCGTTGACGTTACCCAGCTTGCCCTGGTCAGTACCGAAGCCCAGCGCGGTGTAGCGTTTGACGTGCTCGACCGATTCGAAACCTTCACGTGTGGCCAGTTCGATGGCGGCTGCAGTGACGTCATTTTGCAGGTCGACAAATTGCTTCGGCGCCCGGGCAGTAGCTTTTTCGTGAGGCACCTGGAACAGCGCCAGCGTCGGCTCTTCCAGACGGCTCAAGGCTTTAGGCAGCACACCTTCCACCGGCGCAAAACCAGCTTCACTGGCCGCACGCACGCCGCCTTCAAAACCATCGGCGAGGGAATCGCCAAGGCCGTAGACACCGTTGATACCGCCGACGCACACGCGTTTCTGCGGCGCTTCGCCCGGCACGAAACCGAGGATATCTTCACGCCAGGTCGGTTTGCCGCCCAGGTGCGAGGCCAAGTGGACCACCGGGCTGTAGCCGCCGGAACTGGCGACCAGGTCGCAGTCCAGCCACTCGCCGGGGCTGGTGACTTTGTGCGCTTTCACATCAATCGCGGCCACGCGGGCAGCGGTCACATGCTTGCTGCCACGCGCTTCGATCACGGCGCTGCCGGTGAGGATGCGAATGCCTTTGGCGCGGGCTTCTTCCACCAGCGCGCCACGTGGGTTGTGACGGGCATCAGCCACCGCCACCACCGAAAGGCCCGCATCAAACCAGTCCAACGCGACGCGATAGGCATGATCGTTGTTGGTCGACAGCAGCAGTTTTTTGCCCGGCGCCACACCGTAGCGGCGCACATAGGTGGAGACCGCACCCGCGAGCATATTGCCCGGCACATCGTTGTTGCCGTACACCAGCGGACGCTCGCACGCACCGGTGGCCAGCACCACGCGCTTGGCGCGCACACGGTGGATACGCTGACGCACCACGCCAATCGGCGCACGGTCACCGAGGTGATCGGTGAGGCGCTCGTGAATGGTCAGGAAGTTATGGTCGTGGTAGCCGTTGACGGTGGCGCGGGGCAGCAGTACTACGTCCGGCAGGGCTTTCAATTCGGCAATGACGCTGGCAACCCACTCAGTGGCCGGCTTGCCGTCGAGGCTTTCACGGGAATCGAGCAGCGAGCCGCCGAACTCTTCCTGCTCGTCGGCGATGATCACCCGCGCACCGCTGCGCGCAGCGGCCAATGCAGCCGCGAGGCCGGCAGGGCCTGCGCCCACGACCAGCACGTCGCAATGACGGTTGAAGTTGTCGTAGGTGTCCGGGTCGTTCTCGGTCGGCGAGCGGCCTAAGCCTGCGGCCTTGCGGATGTACTTCTCGTAGGTCATCCAGAACGACTGCGGGTACATGAACGTTTTGTAGTAGAAACCCGGCGGCATCAGCTTGCCGCCGACCTTACCGAGAATGCCCATCACGTCGTTGTTAACGTTCGGCCAGCCGTTGGTGCTGGTGGCAACCAGGCCCTGGTACAACGCCTGCTGGGTGGCGCGCACGTTAGGAATTTGCGTGGCCTCGGTAGCACCGATCTGCAGCACGGCGTTCGGCTCTTCGGCGCCGGCGGCAAAGATACCTCGAGGGCGCGAGTACTTGAAACTGCGGCCGATGATGTCGACGCCGTTGGCCAGCAAGGCGGCAGCCAGGGTGTCGCCTTCAAAGCCTTTGTAGCTCTGGCCGTTGAACGTAAACGTCAGGACTTTGTTGCGGTCGATGCGGCCACCGTTGGACAGGCGATTGATCTGGCTCATACCTTCTCTCCAGCAGCCTTGGCGGTGAATTGCGGCTTCTCGCCGATCTTGTAGGTTTCAAGAATTTCGTAGGTCAGGGTGTCGCGGGTGGCGTTGAAATACTGGCGGCAACCGGCGGCATGGATCCACAGTTCGTGGTGCAGCCCACGCGGGTTGTCACGGAAGAACATGTAATCGCCCCACTGCTCGTCGGTGCAGGCATTCGGGTCCAGCGGGCGCGGGATGTGCGCTTGGCCGGACGCGTGGAATTCCTCTTCGGAGCGCAGTTCGCCACAGTGAGGACAGAAGATATGCAACATAGGGAATTTCTCCTGTTAGTGGGCGACGGCCGCAGCGCCGTGTTCGTCGATCAACGCACCGTTGTGGAAACGGTCGATGGAGAAAGGTGCGGCCAGCGGGTGCATTTCACCCTTGGCCAGGCTCGCAGCAAACACGTTGCCTGAGCCCGGTGTGGCCTTGAAGCCACCGGTGCCCCAACCGCAGTTGAAGAACATGTTCGGTACCGGGGTCTTGGAAATGATCGGGCAGGCATCCGGCGTGGTGTCGACGATGCCGCCCCACTGGCGGTTCATGCGCACCCGCGACAGCACCGGGAACATCTCGACGATGGCCTGAATGGTGTGCTCAATGACCGGGTACGAACCACGCTGGCCGTAGCCGTTGTAGCCGTCGATACCGGCGCCGATCACCAGGTCGCCCTTGTCGGACTGGCTGATGTAGCCGTGCACGGCGTTGGACATGATCACGCTGTCGATAATCGGCTTGATCGGCTCCGACACCAACGCTTGCAACGGGTGAGATTCGATCGGCAGGCGGAAACCGGCCAGCGAGGCCATGTGCCCGGAGTTACCGGCAGTGACGACGCCGACGCGCTTGGCGCCGATAAAGCCCTTGTTGGTTTCCACACCGATGCACACGCCGTTTTCCTTGCGGAACCCGATCACTTCGGTTTGCTGGATCAAGTCCACGCCCAAGGCATCGGCGGCACGGGCAAAGCCCCAGGCCACGGCATCGTGACGGGCCACGCCGCCGCGACGTTGCACGGTGGCGCCCAGCACGGGGTAGCGGGTGTTTTTCGAGCAGTCCAGGTATGGAATCTCGTCAGCTACTTGCTGGGCATTGAGCAGTTCGCCGTCCACACCGTTGAGGCGGTTGGCGCTCACGCGGCGTTCGGAGTCGCGGATGTCTTGCAGGGTGTGGCACAGGTTGTACACGCCACGCTGGGAGAACATCACGTTGTAGTTCAGGTCCTGGGACAAACCTTCCCAGAGTTTCATCGCGTGTTCGTACAGGTGCGCCGACTCGTCCCACAGGTAGTTGGAACGCACGATGGTGGTGTTGCGCGCGGTGTTACCGCCGCCCAGCCAACCTTTCTCGACCACGGCCACGTTGGTGATTCCGTGTTCCTTGGCCAGGTAGTAGGCGGTCGCCAGACCATGCCCGCCGCCACCGACGATGACCACGTCGTAGACTTTTTTCGGCGTGGGCGTGCGCCACATTTTCTGCCAGTTTTCGTGATGGCTGAGGGAGTGCTTGAAGAGGCCGAAGCCTGAGTAGCGTTGCATAGTCATTACTCCAAAACCGCGCTCAGCGATAAACCGGGAAATCAGCGCACAGGGCAGACACGTGTTTGGCCACGTTGGCCTCGACATCGGCGTCGCCGAGGTTGTCGAGGATGTCGCAGATCCAGCCTGCCAACTCGATGCACTGCGGCACCTTGAAACCGCGGGTGGTCACCGCCGGAGTGCCGATGCGCAGGCCCGAGGTCACGAACGGCGACTGCGGGTCATTCGGCACGGCGTTCTTGTTGACGGTGATGTGGGCGCGACCGAGGGCGGCGTCTGCGTCTTTGCCGGTGAGGCCCTGACGGATCAGGCTGACCAGGAACAAGTGGTTATCGGTGCCGCCGGAGACCACATCGTAGCCACGCTTGATGAACACCTCGGCCATCGCCTGGGCGTTGTCGATCACTTGTTGCTGATACGCCTTGAAGCCAGGCTCCAGCGCTTCCTTGAAACACACCGCCTTGCCGGCGATCACATGCATCAGCGGGCCGCCCTGGGCACCGGGGAACACCGCAGCATTGAGTTTCTTTTCAATCGCTTCGTTGGCCTTGGCCAGAATCAGGCCGCCCCGAGGACCGCGCAGGGTCTTGTGGGTAGTGGTAGTGACCACGTCGGCGTAGGGCAGCGGGTTCGGGTACAGGCCGGCGGCCACCAGGCCGGCGACGTGGGCCATGTCGACGAACAGCAGCGCACCCACTTTGTCGGCGATCTGACGGAAGCGTGGGAAATCCAGGGTTTTGGAGTAGGCAGAGAAACCGGCCACCACCATCTTCGGCTGGTGCTCGACCGCCAGGCGCTCGACTTCGTCGTAGTCGATCAGGCCGGTGTCGGTGTTGATGCCGTATTGCACTGCGTTGTACAGCTTGCCCGAGGACGACACTTTGGCACCGTGAGTCAGGTGACCGCCGTGGGCCAGGCTCATGCCCAGTATGGTGTCACCGGCATTGATCAGCGCCAGGTACACCGCGCTGTTGGCGGACGAACCGGAGTGCGGCTGCACGTTGGCGTAATCGGCGCCGAACAGCTGCTTGGCGCGCTCGATGGCCAGGGCCTCGACCTTGTCCACATGCTCGCAGCCACCGTAGTAGCGCTTGCCCGGGTAGCCTTCGGCGTATTTGTTGGTCAGGCCGCTGCCTTGGGCTTCCATGACGCGCTTGCTGGTGTAGTTCTCCGACGCGATCAGCTCGATATGGTCTTCCTGACGCTGCTCCTCGGCATTCATGGCCGCCAGCAGTGCGTCGTCATATCCCTGGATCTGGTCTTGTTTGCTGAACATCGCGTCTCTCCCAGCCTTTCGTATTGTTGAAGCCCTCGCAGGGCCCTTTGATGCGATGGTAGGGCTGGCGCGTACAGGTCAAATGCCTGCGCACGCCACGCAAAGGTGCGTTTACGACATGGCATCACGTGCAAGCAAATAAAAACGAGCACGGCCTGGTCCCACAGAGAACCGATAACACGTATTTAAAGTGCGCCTCCAACTAAACAAAACATTTGAATACCATGACATCTGACAGCTACAGCCTACAAAATCATAAAAACAAACATAGAAATTAAAAATTAAAAAACCCAAAACAAATAACTCTTTACAAAGTTATTTTTGCAAAAAAAACACATCAACATCAACTATGCGGCACGTAACCACCCACACCAAACCTTGTAAACCCAGCTTGAAAACCACCTCCAAGTCAGGAGCACAGGCATGACCTTACTTAACCAAGTTATCGATATATGCAAACGGCTGGCCCCCTGTGGGTGGCACAACTTACTGCTGCACCACGGTCTCGATATTCTCGCGCCCAATCTTGAACAGGAACTTCGTAAACCGCTAAGTGCGGACCGCACACTTCCTGGTTTTGAAGACTTCGCCTTGACCGCCACACGTGGCATTGAGCCAGGCAAGCCAGCACACAGTTTGCTGTACCACGCGATGGCCCATGCCAACGTTACAACGGACGCCCAAGGCAACCCCCTCCAGGCTTATCCCACAGCCACAGAACTTGAAACCGTTATCAACTATGTTTATGGCTGCCAGCCACCCAGCCTTGAGCAACTCAAAGAGCGTGCTAATGGACACCCGATGGCGGTCGTCGTCTTTGCGGTCGAATACCGCCCAGCGCCGGACACCGTACATAAGGTGCAGGCCGATCTGTGCTTTTCACGAACCGGTGTATCTCGGGTCGGAACAATGGCACCTTTATACAATGCTCAAAGCAGAGGTTTTCTACCTTTTGTCGAAGAGAACAGTCATGCAATTCGAGTCCTGCCGGCGCGATACAGCGCCTACATCGCGGTCCAGCTCAAAGGCGACAGTGCCAGTTTCGGGCCTATGCGTTTTGGTGAAAAAGACATCAGCCATGACTTCTGGGTGCCGTTGCATAAACTGTTCAACGGTAACGAGTGTATTGCCGACATAACCCTGGACGTACAGCTCCAGGCCCAACACAAAAACGAGAAACTACGCCGCATACACCTGCAATTAGGAGCAGAGTCAGGCTGGGAGGAGCCCCATATCAGCCAACCTCCCTTTGTACTGACCGAAGGCCTCGGTGACTGGCTTCCCGAGCCCGTGTTCGGCCCCGGATTAATGGCCGCCACCCCCCGAAAACATCTGGTTGAAGCGGCCCGGTACCAGGGTCAACCGCTGACGTTTAATGTCCCGAACGCGCCTCAATTGCTGGTTTCCAGCTTGCGCATTCCCGAGAATGCCCCGGAATACGCGCACATTCGCCATAAAGTCGACGACGCTGGACAGGTCATCAACCTCAATCAACTACCGAACATGCTCGAGGTATTGGAGAAGGGCAATTTCAAAGCCCTGCACTATCTGGACTATACCGCCGATGGGTGGATTCAAGCCAAGTGCGCCGCATTGGACATCGCGATTACACAACGCATACCCGCTTATTCATTGCTCTGCGCACCTGACTTTTATCCTCTGTGCAATCAGCGACACCTGATCGAATGGCTGGACAACCTGGCTCCAGACGTGCGCAACGACGTATTTCCTACCCCACCGCAATGCCTGTCGGATTCTCGTTATCCTGCCAACATCCAATCTTTTCCAGAGACCTTCAGCGGTACAGATGTCGGCATTACGGCGATCGTTGCCCAGCTTCATTCCGCGCCCGCCTTTGCTACCGATCTGAAGAGGCCAAGGGCCGCTTCTGCCAGACGCGCCTCGTACCTACCTGACGCTGGAGCCGGGGTGTTCGCGCCAGGCTGGGACGTTGGTATCGTTGCTCACGAAACCGAGCTGGACGACATCACACACCTGGCGGCTTACAGGCTGGGCAGCCCGTTTCCTGAGGACGCCAAGCTTTGTGCTGCGCTGAGTTCATTCTGGCCGGCAGTTGCACCAGATTCAGCCCAATCCTATGAGCCGGATGGGGGAGCCGGACCGACCATCAAACCGATGCTGGATCAGGAAATTGGCAAAGGTGCCGGCTTCCCGTGGGACGGCACTCCGCCCCCGCAAAGCTATAACACTAATGGTATGCCACATAGGGCTTATCAAGCTTACCTCTACGCCGACTACACGGAAAACGCACTGGAAGGAAAGTTCTCGCTGGCGCTCACGGGTAAAGTCGACTCACAGGAGTACCGGCGTCGTATCGATGCCTTTCGGCGCGTCAAACTGTCATTAGGCGATTCGGCTGCAGAGTGGTTTATTGACAGTTTCAATATTGCAACGCCCGAAGACTTTAAAGTATCTATGCAGAATACCGACTTAGCTGCGACCCCACAGGAAGTGGGTTACCAATTGAAGATGTTTCGTTATGAGCCGGTTGAATCACCCATGCATGACCAAGTACGTATCACACTGATAGAAACTTCTACATACCTCATTTGGCCAACCGGTATTTTGCACCAACAGGGCATTCAACCTTGGCGGCGCCTCTAGAAAAGTCTCTGATCATACACAATGAATAACTACGACGTTATCGTAATAGGTGCCGGCCCCGCGGGTTGTTCGGCAGCTATTTCGTGCGCTCAACGTGGCCTGAAAGTGGCCATTGTTGAGCGCCTTGCCTTTCCACGCCATCGTCCGGGTGAAACATTACATCCGGGCATAGAACCTCTTCTTCAAGAACTGGGTGTGATTGAAAGAGTCCTAAGTGAAAAATTTATCCGGCCTGCAGGAAATTGGGTGAAGTGGGAAAAAGAACGAATGTTCATTCCTTTCGGAAACGATGCCAGTGGAGCCTGGCGCGGGTTTCAAATTCCGAGGGCAACGCTTGACGAGCTTTTACTGGAAAGAGCAATTGCATCGGGTGTACACGTCCTGCAACCCTGCGAGGCAAACAAAGTATTTGTGAAAAGAGGTCGTGTCATTGGCATCCAGACCCGAACCGAACCGCTGTTTTGCAGGCACCTGGTTGACGCAAGCGGGGCTCATGGCTGGCTGACACGCCAGCTTCAATTGACAACGCACCGCTACTCACCTGCGCTGACAGCGCTTTACGGCTATAAGCGAGGACGCCTCGAGCAGAGCGCCCTCGGAATCTTCGCGGATCGATCGGGTTGGTACTGGACAGCTCATATCGGCCCGCAGCTGTACACCTGGACGCGGCTGTACTTTGCACTGGATCAGGTGTGCAAGGCTTCTGCGGCTCCGCAGTCCGTTGCAGAATTGGCCAGCGCGGGAAAAATACACGGGGCAGACGTCACCTGGAGAGCCTGCAATCGAATGGCTGGCAACGGCTATTTCATCATCGGAGATGCCGCTACGGTGCTGGATCCTGGCGCCTCCCATGGCGTGCTCAAAGCCTTGATGTCCGGAATGATGGCTGCACAATGCATCACCGACGAATATGCCGCACCAACAAATGCACAGGCTATTTCAATGCAATATCACCAATGGATACAGGACTGGTTCGAAAAGGATGTGCGCAAAATGCACGAGTTCTACGCCGCCCATCCTTTTGCTCCTCATTGGCTGGACGACCGTTTGCCCGAATAAGTATTGGCCGTCAGGCAAGCGTCTGCCGAACCGCCAATAGCATGGCGGCCGCAAAAACGGAGTACGACACCTCACCCTCCGGTAAGGGTGCCGCCATGTCCTATACAGAACTCAGCATTGAAGATGAGCGCGACGATTCAAGTCGGGCAATACAAGAAACTCAGTCAGCGTGAAATAGCCCGGATGTTGGGGCGTAGCCCGTCCACGATCAGTCGTGAACTTCGTGAAACCGAATCGTTGCTGGCTATTCGGCCCATGAAGCTCAAGCGTCTACCCGTAAACGCCGTGTAACCTGTCGACCGTTCAAGAAGCTGATCATGGGTAATGGCCAAAAGCGCAATCGATGGTCGCACGACACGTCATCCGGGGTATGGCGTCAGCATGAAAATACGAAAAAGAATCGAGGAAGGATTTGGCTGGTTAAAGACCGTGGGCGGTCTGCGCAAGACCAAGCTGATCGGTCGCGAAAAGCTCAGCGCCCAGTTGCTGCTGGGCTTTTCGGTATACCAGTTGATCCGTTTGGGGAGCTTGTCAGGCTGGTGGCGTGGGTCGCATGTTTAGGCGAGGTACGCCTAAACATCACCCACAGGTGAATATTTGCGCTGGAACTGGCAAAACACCCGCTGATTGAGTCGGGATAAAGGGCAGCGCCAAGCCTGAGCGGCTGATCGCCCCTTACAAAGCCTTCGGCTGGAGCGCAGTCCATTCATCAATGGGGCCACGGTTATTGATAAACGTGCCTCCACCGAACTTCACCGCTAATTTATTCACAGCATTCAAGGCCGTGGTGACCGCACCTTCCGCCCAACCGCCAGTAAAGGACGCATCATCCCCGGCAAGAATGAACCCGTCGGGATTCGCCTCATGCACACCGTTCATGAATTGCGAAAATAACAGACGCTGGTACTCATAATGCCCCGGCAAGTTGATTTTGAATGCGCCGAGGTAAAACGGTTGCTCTTCCCAGTTGATTTCGGAAAAGGGATCAGTCATACCGAACTCAGCAGCCAGGTTCAATTGATGGGGGGCATATAACGAATCCAGCATGCTTGTGCATAACTGCACATGAGACGGCAAAGGTGCATCGCGATCTCCCAGGAACTTGCTGCTGTCTTCATTCCAGGTGTAAGACAGATACACCCCGCTTCCTCTGTGCGCGCCTTGACTGGGACCGTAGTCCAAAAGGTAGGTACTACGAGTGATACGGTCCGATACCGTCACACTCATTCGGTATTGCTGATCGGCACCAAGGTCCGTCCAGAAAGGCCGTTTGGTCTGCGCGAACACTTTCGCCGACCGCATGTAATGGGTATACATCACCGCCTCCCACTCTTGGGGAGACAGAAGATCACTCATTTGGTTAAAGCAGGTGGCACCGTTCATATAGCGGAACTTGTCCAGTATCCGCTTATGGGGTGTATAAACCACTGCGGGAAAAGTGTATTGCTGGATGACTCCCTGGTTATGATCAAAAATCCCGACATCGAAATGGCCATCAGGACGCCGTATGATTTGCCGCACCTCCTGCTTGAACACCTGGGGAATAACTCGGGTGCTCAAGTCCATCACGGTAGTGCCTGCTGGCCAATGAGCCATCGTATCGCCCAATGTTGTCGGGCTGCGCGTCCACAGCCGCCAAGGCAACTCGCTGGAACCGTCATACATCAACTTATGGTTGGCATCCAGGCCGGTGTACAAAACCCGCAAGACCTCTAGAAAGCAGGCTCCGAAGCCAGCGTTGAAACCGCCCGTACCGAAGCCGACCAGGCCGAACCGGTCAATCTCCTCACGGCTCCAGCCAGCTTTTTCCACAATGGCGGTAAAAAAACTGAGATTGTCCCAATCCGCGTCCAGAAGGGCATTCCAGAGTGTCTTGATCTTCGCCTGATCAAGGGTCCCCTCTGACATTGCCGCTTCCATTTCCGCGAATCTGATCGGATCCTGGTACAAAAAGGCGCCGAACTTTTGTTGGATACTGGCATATTCGGGCGGCAGATTATTGCCTTCGAAATAGACCTGGTCGCCCTTGTAGTCCACCACAGTACTGGGCGTTGCAGATGTACCTGCGCTGGGGAAATCCGTCGAGTTGGCCATCATGCCAACTTTGTCAAAATAGTGCATCAATGCCTTACCGGACACCGGAAAGCGCATAGCGCCCAACTCGCAGATAACACTGTTATTGGGGTCTTGGGGGTCGCCTGCTACATGGGAATGGAAGCGCCCGCCAATGCGATCGCTGGCCTCCACCACCACGGGATGCAAACCCAATCGCATGGCCTCATAAGCCGCCACCATACCGGCGACGCCACCGCCCACAATCAATACCTGGCGACCGAACTGTGCGCTGCAAACGTTCCACAACGGCGCACCGTTGTTGGCCGCATGATCGAGGAAACGGCCATAGTGAAAGGGAAAGTCCGGAACAAGTGCGCTGACGTCATTGGCCAGCAACCGCACCTCACCTTGGGTGCGCGAAGGAATAGCAGTCATGTTGAGTGTCCTCAGTGTTCAGGAGGGGACGTTCATCTACCGCTCAATCGCGATAATGACGACGCGCTTGATCATCAGCGCAGATATCTGCTGGGAACAATTAACATGACGTTTAAAATATGAGCCAATCCAAGGATTTGACGCCATCAATTAAGCTGCGAGGATGTCACGCATAAGTAACAGCAATGGACGGTCTGAAGTACTCACCGATTTTTGCAGGCCTCGTTGCCCAAGGTTCAAAAAATCAAACTCGGTCGAATAATCAGACCTTGGGGGCACTTAACTCACATCACGGACGCAGTTCCCCCATTCTCAACAACCGTTTTCGCACCATCCAAAGGTTCGACAAGGCAGATAGCGTGGCCTGTTACGCGATGTTTACGTTTGCCAGCGTACTCGGCATCGGCGAAGGACATCTGTTTCATCGAGGCTCAATCGCGTTAGAGGTATGCACTTCACCAAATCTGGAAGTCTTTTTCAGAGTTCCCTCAACTCATAAAAAACATAAAATTTCATTTAAAAATATAAAATCAAAATAATTAAACAAATAAGTTCTTACACAAACCCCATTGGACTTACTGACTATTCGAGTTACCAATAATTTCTCGGCGTATAACTCACCGTGCAACGTCCATTACTGCGTTCATGATACTGACGTCCATCAGGAGATACCGCATGACATTGATTAGTGAAGTAACTGCTCTGTGTAATCGCCTGGCCTCAGGCGGCTGGCATAACTTGCTGCTGCACCACGGCCTCGACATACTGGCCCCCTCGCTTGAACATGAGCTTCGCAAACCTCTGCGAATCGATAGGTCCCAATCGGGGTTCGAGGATTTCTGCGCGACAGCCACGCGCGGTATCGAACCTGGCGTGCCTGCGCAGAGCCTGCTGTACCACGCACTGGCCAACCCGAACGTGGCGCAAGATGCACTGGGAAATCCACTACAGACGTACCCCACCCCCGCTGAATTGGAAACCGTGCTGAACTGGGTTTATGCCATAGAACCGCCCAGCATCGAACAACTCAAAGAACGCGCTCAAGGTGCACCGCTGGCGGTTGTCGTGTTTGCCTACGAATATCGCCCCGCCCCCGATACCGTTCACAAAACCCATGCAGACCTGTGCTTTTCGCGAACCGGCGTATCACGGGTGGGCACAGCCCCTGCTCTTTATGACGCACAGCGCCGAGGCTTTTTACCTTTCATTGAGGGTGATGACCATGGCATCCGTGTTTTACCCGCACGCTACAGTGCCTACGTGGCGATCCAGCGCAAGGGGAACCTTGCAAGCTTCGGCCCAATGCGCTTTACCCAGGATGACGACACGCGGGACTTCTGGGTGCCTCTGCATAAACTGTTCAATGGCGACGAATGCATCGCAGGGATGCACCTGGACGTTGAACTTCAGGCCTGTCACAAGAATGAAAAATTGCGTCGTATTCACACCTATCTGGGGGCAGACTCAGGCTGGGGCGAACCCGATATCAGTCATCCGCCATTCGTAATGACAGAAGGGCTTGCTCGATGGCTTGAAGAAGACCGTTACGGAGCAGGCTTGCTCTGCGCCCTCGCTCATAACCGCCTGGTTGAGCCCGCACATTACCTGGATAAACCGCTGACGTTCAGAGTGCCCGCGCGCCCCGATCTGGTGGAATCGAGCATGGTGCTATTTCCTGGCGCCCCCCAATTTGTGCATCTGCGCCATGAGGTGGACGCCGACGGTAACGTCGTTGACCTCAATCAACAAGCCGACATGATGGATGAACTGCGCAAAGGCAGCTACAACGCGCAGCACTATCTGGACTTTACGGCAGACGGTTCGATCAATAGTCAGTGCGTTGCGCTGGATAACAGCATTCCCAGACGCATTGCCGCGTATTCACTATTGTGTGCGCCGGACTTTTATCCGCTGTGTACTCAACGCCGTCTGAGTGACTGGTTAGACAGTTTGCCTATCGAGGATGCGAGGGAAATTTTTCCAGTGCCTCCCAGGTGCTTGTCCGACAACCGCATGCCCGCCAACATCCAATCATTTGCGTCTTCCTTTGACAAAGATGATGTCGGGATCACGGCGATTGTTGCGCAAAACTCATATGCAGATACCTCCTTCCCAATCGGACCGAAGGTCGCTTCAGCACAACGTGCGTCATGCCTGCCAGATGCCGCCGCCGGAACGTTCGCCCCTGGCTGGGATACCGGCCTGGATACCAATGAAGATGAGTTACTGCACTTGGCAGCCTATACACTAGGCAGCCCGTTTCCCGAAGATGCCAAGCTCTGCGCCGCGCGTAGCTCATACTGGCCTGCCGTGGCGCCTGACTCGGCACAGGAATTTGAGTCTTCCAATGGCCAAACCATCAAGCCGATGCTGGACACCGAAATCGGCTTGAATGGTGGATTATCCTGGGACGGTATCACGCCCCCCAAGCATTACATCAATAATGAAAAATCTTACATCTCATATACATCATATCTATATGGCGACTACACACAGAACGCACTGAACGGAAAGTTCACCTTGGCGCTCACTGGCAAAGTTAACAGCCAGGAATATCAACAGCGTGTTTATGCATTATGGCAAGTGCGTCGCTCGATGGGCCCTGCTTATCAAAAGTGGAGAGTGACGTCATTTCGAGTTGCAACCAACGACGATCTTCAGCAGGTTAAGGCCGACGCAAAACCCGTCGATATTACAAACGCAAGCGTATATCGATTTGAACTGACCCGCAGTCAGCTTTCCCCCTCCAGCGCGTTCGACAAAGTGGACGTAGCCGTGATGGACACCCTGACGTTCCTCGTATGGCCACAATGTATATTACGAAAACAGGCAGCACAGCCCTGGAAACGAATCTGATGCTTGAGTGACGCTGCATACCGCGACGTAACAAGGATGCGCGAACTGTATGAAACGCATCCTTTCTCTCCTTCATGGCTAACAAGACATCGTCACTCAATAACCAGACGAACCGCCAGTAGCAATAGAAAGTGTACCGGATACAACGCGTATGCCCAACGCCGCATCGGGGGCGGTGAAAACTGGCGGGCCTGACGCAACAGATGCACACCTGCCAGAGGAGCAATCAAGCAGGTCGCCAAGCCCGCCAGCGCGACCTGCGTGCCGCTACCGAGCAAGATCTGCCATTGATTGGCGGCGACACATACCAACCCCGGCAACATGCTGAAATACCACGGCCGATGAAATACCAATAACGTCGCCATCGGCAGCAATACACCAAAGAATCCGAACATCAACTGCGCACTGAACACCTCAGCAATTACCAGCGCGATCAGCGCCAATCCTCGATCAATAAACGTCTTCTGCTGCCACCCTCGCGCAACCAACAGACCCAATGCCAAGGTGGGCAGCACGTTCAACGTATCGGCATCCTCGATAAACATCCGATAGGGCACTTCACTGATCACACTGAACAGCAACAGCCAGCCCAAGTAGCGCCACTGGCCGCTCACCGGCAGATTCCTGGTCCGATGCAAATTGGCTGCAATTGCCAGGCAAAACCACGGGAACGCCAGGCGCCCCGGCACGTACAGGCCGTCCAGGCTCAAACCGACATAGCGCAAATGGTCCAGAACCATGCTCAGCAGCGCCAGCCACTTGAGCAGATCCAGTGCGCCATCGCGGACGCGTCCGACAGCCAACGTTTGTGTACCGTGCATAATTCCCCAGTGACTTTGCATTTACAGTGCGTGCGCACCCGCGACAATCTTGGTTACAGTGCGCACCAACATCGACCACAGGAATGGGCCATGACCGACAAGAGCCAACAATTCGCCAGCGACAACTATTCCGGCATCTGTCCGGAAGCCTGGGCCGCCATGGAACAAGCCAACCACGGACATCAACGCGCCTACGGTGATGACGAGTGGACCCATCGCGCCGCCGACGGTTTCCGCAATTTGTTCGAAACCGACTGCGAAGTGTTCTTCGCCTTCAACGGCACCGCCGCCAACTCCCTGGCACTGTCCTCGCTGTGCCAGAGCTACCATAGCGTGATTTGCTCGGAAACCGCCCACGTTGAAACCGACGAATGCGGCGCACCGGAGTTTTTCTCCAATGGCTCCAAGCTGCTCACTGCACGCACCGAGAACGGCAAGCTGACCCCGGAATCGATCCGCGAGATCGCCCTCAAGCGCCAGGACATCCACTACCCCAAACCGCGTGTGGTCACCCTGACCCAAGCCACCGAAGTGGGCAGCGTGTACACCCCGCAAGAAATCCGCGCCATCAGCGCCACGTGCAAAGAGCTGGGCCTGAACCTGCACATGGACGGTGCCCGCTTCTCCAACGCCTGCGCGTTCCTGGGTTGCTCACCGGCCGACCTGACCTGGAAGGCCGGGGTGGACGTGCTGTGCTTTGGCGGCACCAAGAACGGCATGGCGGTAGGTGAGGCCATCCTGTTCTTCAACCACAAACTGGCCGAAGATTTCGATTACCGCTGCAAACAGGCCGGCCAGTTGGCATCCAAGATGCGCTTCCTGTCTGCCCCATGGGTAGGCTTGCTGGAAAACGATGCCTGGCTCAAGCACGCACGCCATGCCAACCACTGCGCGCAATTGCTCAGCAGCCTGGTTGCGGACATCCCCGGCGTGGAATTGATGTTCCCTGTGCAAGCCAACGGCGTGTTCCTGCAGCTCTCGGAACCCGCCATTGCAGGGCTTACAGCCAAGGGTTGGCGCTTCTACACCTTTATCGGCAAAGGTGGCGCGCGATTCATGTGCGCGTGGGACACAGAAGAAGAGCGCGTAAGAGAATTAGCCGCCGATATCAGGGAAGTCATGAGGGCTTAACGTGGGAGTTAGGCCAGCGAGTAATGGCCGATTGCCGAGTCTGTTTTTTGATATTTCTGACAGCAGCACGCTGGATCTTCGTTGACTAGCCTCTTGGAACCCGGAAGGAAAACGCAGTGATATCTGCCGCCTTCCGGGCTCGCTGCCCGCCGAATAACCGGCTGGAAACGTGAATCCAATGGAGAGCTTAATCATGGAATATCAAAGCAATGGCAATACCCTGCAAAGTGACGGCACCATCAGCACCACCGTTATCGACTGGGATGAATTCAGAAAGTACGCCAAAGTCGGAGATACCATCCGCGAGCCATCGAAGACGTTGAGGATTTACGAAAAAGTCTATGAATTGACAGCACAAGGCCAGCACTTCGTCGTCCATATTTACGCCCAATAATCCTGTTAACGCCCAGGGCCCGCGCCGAAGACTCATGACCTCCGACGCGGTACTGACCATCGCTTACCTACAATGCCTTCGGCTGGAGCGCCGTCCAATCGTCAATGGGGCCGCGGTTATTGATAAAGGTGCCTCCACCGAACTTCACCGCCAGCTTGTTAACCGCGTTCAGCGCAGTGGTCACCGCGCCTTCCGCCCATCCGCCGGTAAAGGACACATCATCCCCTGCAAGAATGAACCCATCGGGATTCTCGCTATGCACACCGTTCATGAACTGTGAAAACAACAGGCGCTGGTATTCGTACTGCCCCGGCAGGTTCATCTTGAAAGCACATAGAAAAAACGGCTGCTCTTCCCAGTTGATTTCGACAAATGGATCGGTCATGCCGAACTCTGCGGCAAGGTCCAACTGATGATGGGCATACACCGAATCCAGCAAGGTCGAACATACCGCCACATGGGACGGCAACGGCGCGACGCGATCACCCAGGAACTTGAGACTGTCGTCATTCCAGGTGTAAGACAAAAACATTCCGCTGCCCCTGTAGGCACCGTGACTCGCAGTGTAGTCCAGCAGGTAGGTGCCTCGGGTAATACGGTCCGATAACGTCACACTCATCCGGTATTGTTGGTCCACACCCACATCGGTCCAGAAGGGCTTCTTGGTCTGGGCAAAGATTTTGGCCGACTGCATGTAATGGGTGTACATCACCGCTTCCCATTCCTTAGCAGACAGCAGGCCATTCATGAGATTGAAGCGTTCGGCACCGTCCATATAGCGGAACTTGTCCAGAATCCGTTTGTGGGGTGTATAGACCACGGCAGGGAAAGTGTATTGGTGGCTGCTTCCCAGGTTGTGATCAAAAATCCACACGTCGAACTGGCCGTCCGAGCGCCGCATGATCTGTCGCACCTCCTGCTTGAAAATCTGGGGAATGACCTGGGTGCTCAGGCTCTCGACGGTGGTACCTGCAGACCAGTGGGCCATGCTGTCGCCCATCGCATCAGGGCTACGTCCCCACAGCCGGCAAGGCAGCTCGCTGGAACCGTCGTACATCAATTTATGGTTGGTATCCAGGCCGGTGTACAGCACTCGCAGCACCTCAAGAAAGCAGTTCGGATAGTCGGTATTCCACCCGCCCGTACCAAAACCGATCTGGCCAAACAGGTCGATGTCTTCGCGGCTCCAGCCAGCCTGCTCGACCATGGCAGCAAAAAAACTGAGATTGTCCCACCCTGCGTCAATAATCGCGTTCCACAGTGTCTTGATTTTCGCCTGATCAAGGCTGCCCTCGGACATTGCAGCTTCCATCTCACTGAACTTGATTGGGTCCTGCTCCAGGAAAACATCGAACAACTTACGCTCAATTTCGGCATATTCCTCGGGCAAGTTATCACCTTCGTAATAGACCTGGCGCTGCTGATAATCGACCAATGTGCTGGGGGTTGCGGGCGAACCGGGATTAGGAAAATCCGCCGAATTGGCCCTCATGTCGACCTTGTCGAAATAGTGCATCAACGCCTTGCCGGAAACGGGAAAACGCATGGCGCCCATCTCGCAGATGACACTGTTGGCTGGGTCTTTTGGATCGCCCGCCACATAGGAATAGAGTCGCCCGCCAATGCGGTCGCCAGCCTCCACTACCACAGGGTGCAAGCCCATGCGCATGGCTTCATAAGCCGCGACAAGGCCGGCAACGCCCGCCCCGACGATCAGTACCTTGCTGCCCAGGGCACTACTGGAAACCTGCCCCAACGGCGTACCGTTGCTGGCAGCCTGATCAAGGAACCGGGCGTAATGAAAAGGGAAGTCTGGAACAAGTGCGGTGACATCGTTAGCCAGCAAGCGCACCGCGCCTTTAGTGCGGGAAGGAATAGCAGACATGTTGAGCATCCTTGGCAAGAAGAGGACGTCCACCTACTGCTTCACTGCGAAGGGCGACAACGACGAATTCAACTCTTAGCGTAGAAGATCGTAGGAATTGTCTCTATATCACTTCGAGATAAAAACGCCTCCCAAGGCAAACCTCACCTTTGCAAGGTCTTGCGCAATCAGTTCAGAAATTCCTGAAGTGATTATTTACAAATACCGATTCAATTGTACTTTTGGTTGACAGACTCTTCGCCGATCACTCAATAAAAACAGACCGCGAAACCTATGAGCACATCCTGCGACCGAGCGGCAGCCTCCAGCCCCACACTGAAGATCGAAACCCGTTCCATTGACTACGTACCGCGTCATGAACGCCACGGCAAAGTCTGGCACCAGGCGCCTTTCTGGTTCACCGGCAACTTCGTACTGACGACCATGGTTACCGGGTTTACCGGTGCAGCCTTGGGCCTGAGCCTGGTGTATGCGCTTCTAGCGATTGTCATCGGTGTAGGCCTGGGCACCTTTGCCATGGCCTTCCACGCCAACCAAGGCCCACGCATGGGCTTGCCGCAGATGGTCCAGTCGCGGGCGCAGTTCGGCTTGCGGGGGGCGATAGTACCGTTCATCGCGGTGGTCTTCGTGTACATCGGTTTCAACGTCTTCAACGTGATTCTCGCAACCGACGCGATCAACACCGTGCTGCCCGGCGAGCGCGCGCCCTGGTACGCCTTGATGATCATCCTGGCAGTGATCATTGCAGTAGTCGGCCACGACCTCCTGCACACCATACAACGCTGGCTGACGTACGTGATGATCAGTGTTTTTGCCGTGTTGACGGTGGCTGCATTAATGAGCCTGCAAGCCGACTCGGCAGTGGTCGACGCACACTTTTCCTGGTCGGCCTTCTTGATTCAACTGTCAGCCGCTGCGGGGTACCAGATCAGCTACTCCGTGTACGTTTCGGATTACTCGCGCTACCTGCCGCATACCACACCCACGCGAAGCGTCGTTACCTGGACCTACCTGGGAGCCGCCGGCTCGGCGCTATGGCTGATGTCACTGGGGGCTTTCCTTGCATCAGCCCTGCCCTCCCCTGATGCTATCGCCAGCGTTCAGGCCGTGGGCAACCAAGTCATACCCGGCTTTGGTACCTTCACCGTATTGATCGCGGTACCAGCACTGGTGGGCATCATGGCGGTCAACTGCTATGGCGCCATGCTCACCGGAATCAGTGCCATCGATGGTTTCATCTCGATCAAACCACGCCTCAAGAGTCGAATCATCGGCATCAGCCTGGTAGCCGCAGTGATTTTTGTGATCGCCCTGAGCATCCCTGAGAGTTACCTGCACAGCTTCAATAACTTCGTACTCTTGATGCTGTATTTTCTGGTGCCTTGGACGGCAGTAAATCTCGCGGACTTTTATGCAGTACGTAAAGGGCGCTACGCAATCAGCGACCTGTTCAACCCTGCTGGCATCTACGGTCGCTGGTCAAGCGCCGGGCTCACTGCCTATTTTCTGGGCATCGCGGCGATGGTGCCGTTCATGTCTCTGGGGTTCTATCAAGGCCCTGTTGCGCTGTGGCTGGGCGGCGCTGACATCGCATTCGTGGTCGGCCTGACGGTCTCGGCAGCCACCTACTGCATCATGGCCCGTCACCGCGATCACGCTCTTGAGACCCGCGCCGTAGAGGCCAGTGACCGGCTTCTGGAAGGAGAATAGCCAATGACATCGATAACGGTCGTTTGCCATCAACTGGCACCCCGTATTGGCGATCTTGATTACAACCGCACGCTCAGTGAAAGCGCGATCCGTGGCGCAAGCGACGCCCAGGTCATCGTTCTACCCGAACTGATGCAAAGCGGTTACGCCTTCAATAATCGCGCTGAAGCCTATGCGGCTTCCGAGACAGAAGACGGCCCAACCTTGCGCCTGTGGTGTGCCCTGGCCAGTGAACTGGATCTCATCATCGTCGCCGGGTTCTGTGAGCGCCTGAGTGCTGGACGGGTCGCCAATAGCGTCGCACTGATCCAACCCGCAGGCCGGCTGACGGTGTATCGCAAAGTGCACTTATGGAACCGGGAAAAGCTGATCTTCACGCCGGGTGCCGAGCCACCTCCGGTCGTCGACACCCAGGTCGGCCGGATCGCCACGATGATCTGCTACGACCTGGAACTGCCTGAGTGGGTGCGTCTGGCCGCGTTGGCCGGTGCCGACCTGCTATGCGCTCCAGTGAACTGGCCGGAAGGTCCACGCCCGGCCGGCGAGCGGCCGGGGGAAATTGTCCGCGTCCAAGCCAGCGCGGCAGTCAATCGCATGTTCATTGCCGCCTGCGACCGCTACGGCGAGGAGCGAGGCATCAATTGGGTAGGCGGCTCGACCATTGTCGATGCCGACGGTTACCCGTTGGCCGGCGCAGTCTCCCATCAGCGGGAACAGCGGCTAGTCGCTCAACTGCCTCTGGCCGAGGCCAGAGACAAGTTCATCAGCGAGCATAACCATGTTCACCATGATCGAAGGCCCGTTCTGTACTGACTAGAACTCGATGCGCACATCGCCCTTGGGCACACTGCAGCACGACAGGATGTAGCCTTCGGCTTCGTCTTCCTCGGTGATCCCGCCGTTGTGCTCCATCTCCACCTCCCCGCCCAGCTTCATCACCTTGCACGTGCCGCAGATACCCATGCCACAGGCTTTGGGGATCAACAGGCCAAGCTTGGCAGCTGCCGCGTGGACAGTCTCGCCGGGTGCCACCCGAATGCTTTTGCCCGATGCGATGAACTCCACCTGATGCAGATCCGCGAGGTCGACTTCCGGCGCATCCGCCGCTTGCTCGGCCTGCTCCACGGCGTCGGCCCGCGCTTCCGGCGGCGTCGCACCAAAAGACTCTTCGTGATAACGCGCCATATCGAAACCGGCGGTTTCCAGCAGGCGTTTCACTGCGCTCATGTAAGGCGTCGGGCCGCAACAGAATACTTCGCGCTCCAGGAAGTCCGGCACCATCAGTTCCAGCATCTTGTGATTCAGATAACCGCGGTAGCCGGCCCAGGGTTCACCCAGGCCATGCTTTTCGCAAATCAGGTGCAGGCTGAAGTTGTCGATCCGCGACGCCATGTGCTCCAGCTCGCGGTGGTAGATGATGTCCTTGGGTGAACGCGCGCTGTGAACAAACGTCATGTCCACATTAGCGTTGGTGTCGTAGAACCAGCGCGCCATGGACATGACTGGGGTGATCCCCACCCCGCCGCTCAGGTACAGCACTTTCGGGCTGGGGAAGTCGATCGCGTTGAACAGCCCGACAGGTCCGTGCACCGCCAGCTCCTGGCCCTCGTGCAGCGTGTCATGCAGCCAGTTGGACACACGCCCGCCCGGTACACGCTTGATGGTTACCGAAAAGCTGTAAGGCACCGACGGTGAACTGGAGATCGTGTAGGAGCGCATGATCGGCTGGCCTTCGATTTCCAGCTCCAGGGTGACGAATTGCCCGGGCTTGAAGAAGAACAGAATCGGCTGGTCAGCCATAAAACAGAAGGTGCGCACGTCCCAGGTTTCCTGGATGACTTTGACGCAACGGACGATGTGCCGACCATTGGCCCAGGTCTGGGTGGTTACCGGATTCAGGAAATTGCTAGACATGTTGTTCTCCACCGCCGACGTCGGCCTTATGGTGGCGATTCTGCGTAACGCCGGGGCCACCCATTTACCTATCTGCGACATTCACATACTTACGGCGACCAGCCCCCAAAGACAGGGCCTTGCGCGTCGGGATCAGATTGGGCCATGTCGCCCATGGATAAGGTTCGACCCAACGCCGGGCCCACACTCGCTCCCAACAAAGACGCGTTCTTTACGCCTTGCTGCAAACCTGATCAGCCACTATTCGCCGGCCACACAGAATGGCCATGAGGACACACACGATGGACGTCACCGCAACCTTAAGCTTGGGCGATCCGCTGGAACCCGCACGCAAGGCCACCGCGCACATGCTGCAAGAGCGCGAGCGCACTTATTCGCTGCCGCAGCCGTTTTACTCTGACGAGCGGTTGTTTGATATCGACATGCAGGAGATCTTCCAGAAAGAGTGGTTGATCGCCGGCATGACCTGCGAAATCCCCGCCAAGGGCAACTACCTGACCCTGCAAGTGGGCAAGAACCCGATCATCGTGATCCGTGGCGCTGACGGGGTGGTGCATGCATTCCACAACGTCTGCCGCCACCGTGGTTCGCGCTTGTGCACCAGCGAAAAGGGCAAGGTCGCCAAACTGGTTTGCCACTACCACCAGTGGACCTACGAACTGGACGGTCGCCTGCTGTTCGCCGGTACCGAGATGGGCGCCGACTTCGACATGAAGCAGTACGGCTTGAAACCGGTAAACGTGAAGACTGCCGGCGGCTACATTTTCATCAGCCTGGCCGAGACCCCGCCGGCCATCGATGACTTCCTGTCGACGCTCAGCCATTACATGGAACCCTACGACATGGAAAACACCAAGGTGGCGATCCAGACCACCTTGTTCGAAAAAGCCAACTGGAAGCTGGTGCTGGAAAACAACCGCGAGTGCTACCACTGCAACGCCTCGCACCCGGAACTGCTCAAAACCCTGCTGGAATGGGACGACGTCACCGACCCGCGCGCCGACCAGGCGTTCAAGGACCACGTAGCCGCCTCCGCCGCCGCCTGGGATGCCGAGAAGATCCCTTACGCCCACGCCAGCTTCGGCCTGCGTAACCGCATCGTGCGTATGCCGCTGCTCAAGGGCACTGTGTCGATGACCCTGGACGGCAAGCAGGGCTGCGCCAAACTGATGGGTCGCATCAAGAACCCGGACCTGGGCTCGATGCGCATCCTGCACCTGCCCCATTCGTGGAACCACTGCATGGGCGACCACATCATCGTGTTCACCGTGTGGCCGATCAGCGCCCAGGAAACCATGGTCACCACCAAGTGGATCGTGCACAAGGACGCCGTGGAAGGCGTGGACTACGATGTGGAGCGCATGCGCCAGGTGTGGGACGCCACCAACGACCAGGACCGTCGCCTGGCCGAGGAGAACCAGCGCGGCATCAACTCAACCGCCTACCAACCTGGCCCGTACTCCAAGACTTATGAGTTTGGCGTGGTGAACTTTGTGGATTGGTACAGCGAGCGCATGTTGAACAACTTGGGGGCCGCGCCTGCGCCGTACCTCAAAGGTGTGGCTGCACACGAGTAACTGACACCCCAAGGATCAAAAGGTGGGAGGGGGCTTGCTCCCGATAACGGAGTATCAGCCAATGCATGTGCAAGCTGAGCCATCCCTATCGGGAGCAAGCCCCCCTCCACACTTCAAGCAGGCGCTGCCTACTATTTGATCAACTCTCGTGCAGACCGCTAACACCCTGCCCTCCAGCCTTTGCCCAACAACTTATCCACAAAGCCACCCACAGCAATTGTGGGCAAGTCGGTGTGCGGCTTAAATTAAATCAAGAAAATCCGTGACTTATTTGAAACCAAGGTATCTATCCTTACCTGATCATTTATTGATCATATCCGTGCAGACCTCGATTCATATGGCCTACAGCACTAAGCGAACACCTTATCCACAGATGCACCAACAGACTTTGGGGGCAACTTTATCCAACCTGTGGAAAAGCGCACAAACCCTGTATAAATCGGGCTTCCCGGGGTTTCAATGCAGAAAAAAGCCGAAATTGATCAATTTTTGATCGACCCTCTTAAAGCCTTTGTTTACGTGGCTTACAGACGATAGCGAACATCTTATCCACAGATGCGCCAACAGACTTTGGGGGAAAGTCAGTACTGCCAACCGGGAAAACTCCTGGAAAAACCGCAGCTTAGGCTGGCTATTTTTCGTACAGAGGGCTGCAAGGCTTGATACACAGGGGGTGTGGACAACCGCGAACAGGTTATCCACAAGCGGATCAACAGCGATTGTGGGTAAACCGCAGAACTCTTGTGGGAGGGAGCGCCCCCCTCCCACAGCGGATCAGCGTACGACACCCTCTTCAATCAACAGCTTGAGAATCGCCTGAGCGCCCTCTTCAGCACTCACACCCTTGAGCACCTGCCCACCACCGCCACTGGCCTTGGCTGTGGCAGCCTTCATACGGTCGGCGCCGCTCTTGGCCTTGATCACCTTGAGACGCTTGGGCCTTGGCTTGGCCGGTTGCAGCAGGGCGCCTGTGAATAACTCGTCCTGTTCGATCTCCACCTCATGGGCCGCCAGTTCGCCACGTTGCGCCGGGCCGTATGCACTCTGGCGCGGTTTGGGCGCAGCGTTATCCACGGTGGCCAGAAACGGCAGGCGCACTTTCAGGCGCCGCCGCTGGCCGCGAGGCAAGGCTTGCAGTACATGGGCCACGCCGGCGTCGATGGATTCCACCTGGGCCAACCCTACAACCAGGGGCCAGCCCAATTGTTCTGCCAGCAGAAACGGCAACATGCCCGAGCCTTCACCGGTTTCCGCCTGACTGCCGGTGAGTACCACCTGGGCGCCGGCGTCATGCAGGTATTCACTGAGTACCGGCAAGGCATCGGCGCCGGGCGGTTGTTCCAGTACATGCAGTTGCGCCAGCCCCATCCCCAGGTAGCTGCGCAAGGTCGGCTCGTTGATATCGCCGGCGTGCAGCACCTGCAACTTATCCCCAGCCATTTGCAGGCCCAGCTCGACAGCGCGGGCGTCCTGCTCCGCACGGCGCGGGCGCCCGGAAGTGGGGTGGGCGCCGATGGATACCAAGCTGATTACAGTGGTTGTCATGGTCATGTCCCTAAGCTGCATCGCGCTTGGCGCCGTTGCGGTAGGCCTGCACCGCATCGATCAAGGCTTGCAGAATCGCGGCGCTTTCGCCGATCACCGACAGGTCGGCACGCTTGATCATGTCGCAGGTCGGGTCGAAGTTGATCGCCACCACCTTGTCGCAGGCCCCGATGCCTTGCAGGTGCTGGATCGCCCCGGAAATACCCACGGCCACATACACCCGCGCCGTGACCCAGGTGCCGCTGGCGCCGACCTGACGATCACGCGCCATGAAGCCATCGTCCACCGCCACCCGCGACGCACCTTCGGTGGCGCCCAGGGCCGCGGCGGTCTGGTGGAACAGCGCCCAGTCCTTCACGCCATTGCCACCGGAGAAAATGAATTCCGCTTCGGCCATGGGAATCGCCGCCGGATCCACCGCCACCGCCCCCAGGTCCTCGATACGCGACAAACTGCGCGCCAGGCTTGTGGATAACTCTACGGGCAGTACTTCATGCCGGGTCTCGCTGACCGGGTCGGCACACTCAACGGCCGCCAGGATCAGGCGCGGCAGCGGCCGGGCCAAATCTTGCTGGCCCGCCCCCGCACGGCCGATGCACTCATCGCCCTTGATTTGCCAAACACGTGTCGCCGGGCGTTCCTTGAGGCTGGCGGCAAAGCGCCGACCCAGTTCGCCGCCGCCGCTGCGGCTGTCCGGTAGTAGCCAGTGGCGTGGATTGAACTGGTTATCCACAGCCCGCAGGCCTTGCACGCGTTGTTCCGGTGAATAACCGTCGAACGCGTGGCCATCCAGTACCAGCAGGCGATCGACACCGGCAGTGGCAAAGGCGTTTTCCTTGTGTTCACCAAACACCACGGCCAGCACCGCGCCGTCGCTGCCAGCCAGTTGCCTGGCCAGGCCAAGCAAGTCACGGTCGTGGCTGCTCAAGCGGCCACCGACCATGTCCGGCACCACACTGATGTAGAACGCGGGCGTTGGCACCTGATGCAGTGGCAACTGCACTTCCACCGCCGCTGTACGCTTGGCCGCACCGCCCTGCTGGGCGCCGCTGCGGTCAATACGCTTGATGCCGTTGGGGCCGATAAAACCGACACCGTGCACGTTTTTACGAATGATGCCGTTGGGCCCCATCCAGCTCTGCTGCACGGGCTGCATGGCCGCGTGCAAGGGGTGAAGACGGTTACGGGCGATCCATTCGGCCCGAGGGTCACGGCGAATAATGTCGCTCATCAATGCACCTCCGCGGGTTCACGTTTAGGCGCTTTTGCCGGCACGGGGTCTTCAAGCAAAGCGTCGGCCACCAACTCGGCAATGTCCTTGATCAATGGTCGCGGCTCGACCACACCTTCCAGCATCGCTGTGCACTGCGGGCAACCCACGGCCACCAGTTCGGCACCGGTTTCGCGGATGTCTTCCATGCGCATGTCGGGGATACGTTGCTTGCCGGGAATGTCAGTGATCGGCGCGCCGCCGCCACCGCCGCAGCAGCGCGAACGGAAGCCTGAGCGTTGCATTTCCTTGACCTCGATGCCCAACGCCCGCAGCACTTGGCGCGGTGCCTCGTATTCGCCGTTGTAGCGGCCCAGGTAACAAGGGTCGTGGTAGGTCACGCTGCTGCCTTTGTGCTGACCCAGGTTGAGCGCGCCGTCGCCGATCAACTCGGCCATGAAGGTGCTGTGATGCTGTACGAAGTAATTGCCGTTGAAGGCGCCGTACTCGTTTTTCAGCACATGGAAACTGTGCGGGTCGCAGGTAACAATGCGCTTGAAGCTATATTTGCCCAACGTCTGGATATTGCGCGAGGCCAACAATTGGAAAGTTGCTTCATCGCCCAGACGCCGCGCTACGTCACCGCTGTCGCGTTCTTCCAGGCCAAGTACCGCAAAGTCCACCCCCGCCGCCTTGAGCACTTTGACAAACGCCCGCAGGGTGCGTTGGTTACGCATGTCGAAGGCACCGTCGCCGACCCAGAACAGCACCTCGCAGCTGCCCTTGTCACTGAGCAACGGCAGGTTCAGGTCAGCCGCCCAGTTGAGGCGACCGCCCGGTGCGAAACCGCCGGGGTTGTCGGTGGCAATCAGATTTTCCAGGACTTCGGCGCCCTTGTTCGGCGTGGCGCCTTTTTCCAGGGTGAGGTGGCGGCGCATGTCGACGATGGCGTCGACATGCTCGATCATCATCGGACACTCTTCCACGCAGGCGCGGCAGGTGGTGCACGACCACAACGTCTCGGCATCCACCAGGCCATTGACGATCGGCTGATGCGGGTTACCGCCGTGTTCGCCCACCGGTTTGCCTGGGTATGGGCTACCGGCGAACTTGGCATCGGTGCCACCGGCCAGGCCAACGACCATGTCCTGAATCAGCTTTTTCGGGTTCAGGGGCTGGCCGGCAGCGAACGCCGGGCACGCTGCTTCGCACTTGCCGCATTGCACGCAGGCGTCGAAGCCGAGCAGCTGGTTCCAGGTGAAATCCTTGGGCTTTTCCACGCCAAGCGGCGCGGTTTTATCACTGAGGTCCAGCGGCTTCAGACCGGTGGAGCGGCCACCACCGAAGCGCTCGGCGCGGCGGTGCCAGGCCAGGTGCAGGGCACCCGCGAAGGCGTGCTTCATCGGCCCGCCCCAGGTCATGCCGAAGAACATTTCCGACACGCCCCACAGCACGCCCACGCTCAGCAGCGCAGCGAGCAGCCAGCCGCCAAAGTCAGCGGGCAGAATCCCGGCCACCGGCAAGGTCACCAGGAAAAAGCTCACCGAAAACGCCATCAGGCTTTTCGGCAGGCGCATCCATGGGCCCTTGGACAGGCGCGCAGGCGGATTGCGGCGGCGCAGGTACATGAAGATGGCACCGACAAACATCAGCACCGACGTCAGCAGCAACGCATAGCCGAGGATGCGGTTATGCAGGCCAAAGCCATGCACCACAATCGCCAGCAACGCCGAGAGCACAAAGCCCAGCGCCGTGGCGACGTGGGTGTTGGCGATGTATTTGTCGCGGGCGACAACGTGGTGCAAGTCGACCATGTAGCGCTTGGGCATAGCCAAAAGACCGCCAAGCAAGTCGACTTTGGATGCACGTCCACGGCGCCACATGCTCATGCGGCGCAAGGCGCCGAGGACGGCGAGCCCCAAAGCGGCAAACAAGAGAATAGGCAACAAGGTGTTCAACATGATGAAGCTCCCACAGACCACACAGGTCTACTGTGAAACTGGCCTTGAAATGTGGGAGGGGGCTTGCCCCCGATAGCGGTGGGTCAGCTACAGCTGTATCAACTGACACTCCGCCATCGGGGGCAAGGCGAATCGTCGCACCGCCCCTCCCACATTTGAACCGAGTCCACATTGGTTCGGTGTCGGGTCAGAAATCCTTGCACAAGCGCAGGGCGTCGTAGATTGCGGCGTGGGTGTTGCGCTGGGCCACACAGTCACCAATGCGGAACAGCAAGTACCCTTCACCCGCTTCGCTCAGGCATGGCTGCGGCTTGATCGCAAACAGCGCTTCGACGTCGATCTGGCCCTTGTTGCGCGAGCCTTCCTTGAGGCCGTAGTAGAGGGCTTCGTCCGGGCGTACGCCGTTCTCCACCACCACCTGGTCCACCACCCGTTCTTCTTTGGCGCCGGTGTATTCGTTCTCCAGTACCGCCACCAGCTTGTCGCCCTCGCGATAGACCTTTTCCAGCATCATGTCGCCAGTCATGATCACTTCCTTGGGGTACATGCTGCGGTAGTAAGTCGGGAACGACGTACCGCCAATTGCCACACCGGGCTTGATGTCGTCGGTGACGATTTCCACCTGGCAGCCTTTGTCGGCCAGGAAGTCCGCCACCGACATGCCGGTGAACTCGCAAATGGTGTCGTACACCAACACGTTCTTGCCCGGCGCGACTTTGCCGTCGAGCACATCCCAACTGCTCACCACCAAGCCTTCGGCGGCGCCCCAATGTTCGTTCTGTTCGATGAACGGATGCCCGCCCACCGCCAGCACCACCACGTCCGGACGCAGGTCCAGGATGGTCTCGGCATCCGCCGCCACGCCGAGGCGCAGGTCGACTTTCAAGCGCGCCAACTCCAGCTGGTACCAGCGAGTGATACCGGCGATCTGGTCGCGCTGCGGCGCTTTGGAAGCGGTGGTGATCTGCCCGCCGATGAACTCTTTTTTCTCCAACAGGGTTACGTCGTGGCCGCGTTCGGCGGCGACACGTGCAGCCTCCATACCGGCGGGGCCTGCGCCCACCACGACCACTTTGCGCTTGGCCCCGGTGGTCTTCTCGATGATGTGCGGCACGCCCATGTATTCACGGGAGGTCGCGGCGTTCTGAATGCACAACACGTCCAGGCCTTGATACTGGCGGTCGATGCAGTAGTTGGCGCCTACGCATTGCTTGATCTGGTCGATCTGGCCCATCTTGATCTTGGCGATCAGGTGCGGGTCAGCGATGTGCGCACGGGTCATGCCGACCATGTCCACATAACCGCCTTCGAGGATGCGCGTGGCCTGGTTCGGGTCCTTGATGTTCTGCGCGTGCAGCACCGGGACCTTGACCACTTCCTTGATCCCGGCTGCCAAGTGCAGGAAAGGCTCCGGTGGATAACTCATGTTGGGGATAACGTTGGCCAGAGTGTTGTGGGTGTCGCACCCCGACCCCACTACGCCGATGAAATCGAGCATGCCGGTGTCGTCGTAATACTTGGCGATCTGCTTCATGTCCTCATGGGACAAGCCGTCCGGGTGGAATTCGTCACCGCACAGGCGCATGCCCACGCAGAAGTCGTCACCGACCTCGGCACGCACGGCTTTCAGGACTTCCAGGCCGAACTTCATGCGGCCTTCAAAGCTGCCGCCCCATTCGTCGGTACGCTTGTTGACCCGCGGGCTCCAGAACTGATCGATCATGTGCTGGTGCACGGCAGACAGTTCAACCCCGTCCAAGCCACCAGCCTTGGCACGACGCGCCGCCTGGGCGTAGTTGCCGATCACGCGCCAGATTTCTTCCGGCTCGATGGTCTTGCAGGTAGCACGGTGCACCGGCTCACGCACGCCGGACGGCGACATCAGGGTCGGCCAATTGAAGCCGTCCCAGCGTGAGCGACGGCCCATGTGGGTAATCTGGATCATGATCTTGGCGCCATGCTTGTGCATGGCGTCGGCCAGGTTCTGAAAGTGCGGGATGATGCGGTCGGTGGACAGGTTCACCGAGCTCCACCATTCCTGGGGACTGTCGATGGCTACCACCGAGGAGCCGCCGCAGATCGCCAGGCCGATACCGCCCTTGGCTTTCTCTTCGTAATACTTCACATAGCGGTCGGTAGTCATGCCGCCGTCGGTGGCATACACCTCGGCGTGGGCGGTACTGAGCACGCGGTTGCGGATGGTCAGCTTGCCGATCTGGATCGGCGCAAACATTGCTTCGAAAGCCATGGCACGGTCCTCGGCTTACAACGGTTTGACGGTGAACAGGCCATCGTCGTGGCCCTCTTCGGAGCCTCCGTAGACTTGTTCGGCGACAGTGCGGATCTTGCTGCCACGAGCCTCAAGAATCTGGTCCATGGCACCGGCAAACCAGCCGGTGAACATGTAGTCGACCTTGCGGCCGACCTTGCCGTACACGTAGACGAACGCCGAGTGCTCAAGCTTGACGCTGGCGGTGCCTTTATCCAGGTCGATGTCCTGGATCTTGAACAGGCCCCATCCGCGTTGCGACAGACGCTTCATGTAGTGTTCGAACACCGCGACGCCTTCCAGGCCGTGGCACTCGGCTTCCTTTTCACACCAGTGCCAGGCGGATTTGTAGCCGGCCTTGTAGAGGATCTCGGCGTAGGCATCAGCGCCCAGCACTTCTTCGATACCCATGTGGTTGTTGACGAAGAAATGGCGCGGCACGTACAGCATGGGCAGGGCGTCGGAGGTCCAGACACCGGTTTCGCTGTCGACTTCGATTGGCAATTGCGGGGCGATCTTGGCCATGGAAACTTAACTCCAGAAAAATTCGTTGTGGTGTTGCCGATAGGTGTCTGGCTTATTCGCCCCAGACGTCCTTCAAGACGTTGACCCAGTTCTCGCCCATGATCTTGCGTACCACGCGCTCGGGGTGGCCACGCTTGAGCAGGGTCTCGGTGAGGTTGGGGAATTCACCCACGGTGCGGATGCCCAGCGGGTTGATGATCTTGCCGAAGCTGGTCAGGCGGCGGGCGTAGCCCTTGTCATGGGTGAGCATTTCGAAGAAATCCTGGCCATGCCCCTGGGTGAAGTCGGTGCCGATGCCGATGGCATCTTCGCCGACGATATTCATGGTGTATTCGATGGCTTCGGCGTAGTCGTCGATGGTCGAATCGATGCCCTTGGCCAGGAACGGCGCGAACATGGTCACACCGACAAACCCACCGTGGTCGGCGATGAACTTGAGTTCTTCATCGGACTTGTTGCGCGGGTGTTCCTTGAGCCCGGACGGCAGGCAATGGGAATAGCACACCGGCTTTTTCGATTCGAGGATGACTTCTTCGCTGGTCTTGGAACCGACGTGAGACAGGTCGCACATAATGCCGACACGGTTCATCTCGGCGACGATTTCGCGCCCGAAGCCCGACAACCCGCCGTCGCGCTCATAGCAGCCGGTGCCCACCAGGTTCTGGGTGTTGTAGCACATCTGCACCACACCAACGCCGAGCTGCTTGAAGATCTCGACATAGCCGAGCTGGTCTTCAAACGCATGGGCATTCTGGAAGCCGAAGATGATGCCGGTCTTGCCCTGTTCCTTGGCACGGCGGATGTCGGCGGTGGTTTTCACCGGGATCACCAGGTCACTGTTCTCGCGGATCAGGGTCTGGCTGGCGACAATGTTATTGATCGTGGCCTGGAAGCCTTCCCACACCGATACTGTGCAGTTGGCGGCGGTGAGGCCACCTTTGCGCATGTCTTCGAACAGGTCGCGGTTCCACTTGGCAATAATCAGACCGTCGATAACGATGCTGTCGGCGTGCAACTCGGCTGGGCTCATCAGGCGTCCCCTTATTGGCGATTCATGCGCCGAATCGTCTGCCGGCGCTTTGGGGCCAGCATATGCCCAGGGACAACCCGAGCCGGGTGCAAAAACGACAGGGGAATTGCCGAAAGCGTCAATCCACGACAAAGGCTGTGCAGACATGCCTGACGGGCGACTGTTCTTTGTCTTACGCTTGAGCCAGAATTGCGCATCACGTGATATGAGACGGCGCAATGAAATCGATTTTCCTGGCTTTGGCACTCATCGCAACCGGCGTTCACGCAGCCGAAGACACCGACAGCACGCCGTGCGACGGCATCGAAAACGACAAACAGACCCTGGCCTGCGCCGCCTACAACAAAACCACCGCCGAGCAATTGCTCAAGGATAACTATCAGGGCCTGCTGGAGCGCATGGCTTCAACCTACGGCAGCGACAAGACCAAACTGGCCGACATTACCGCCCGTCTGAAGGACGCCCAGCAGAAATGGGAAAAACTGCGCGATGCCGATTGCGCGGTGGACACCTTCCCGGCGGTCAATGGCAGCAAGGAGTATGCGATTGCGCAGAATGATTGCCTGGCGCGGATGAGTGATGAGCGGTCAGAGTTTCTGGAGTCGATTGGGCAGGAGTAAACGCCCTTCCACACGGCTGAGACGCGGGAAGGGCCTTGCCCCATTCAAGCCATGAAAGGTGACTTGAACGGCCTCTTGGTCAGCGGCACGCCTGGTGCGTAGGCATAACCCAGGGTAGTGATGTCCATCACGTCGCGGATACGACGCTGCCAGGGTTTGATCACATCATCGTAATTGTGCCCGGCCGGACCATCTTGCATTGGGCAGTAATGAGGCGCCAGATCAGGCTTATCCAGCTTCATTTGCGCCTGCCAGTCGGCCCAGATCTTGTCGATAAAGCAGTGATGCAGAAAAAACACCGGATCCTCGGGGGACGTCATTGCCAACATGTTGCCACCGATCCACAGATGGACTCGGTTGTGCAACTGCGAGCCCGGTGTGCTGACTTGCGGGTCGCCCTTCTGGGTGATCCATCCTTCAAGTCGGTTCCTGAAGCCTCGGTTGAACGGGCTGGCGTTGTAGTTGGGCTCGTCATACAAACCTTCATTCATTGCCATCTTCACGTCGGCAGCCGTAGGCAGCGAGGTGACCCATTGCGAGAATTGTCGCTTCAGGCCCGGGCCCGGCAGGTCGTCTTCAGGGTACGCAGGCACGGGCCAATTGCCGTAACGGTGTGCAAAGGGCCCATCTTGCACCCTGGACTCATCGGTAGCGTTACCGTCACCACCCATCAAGCTTTGCTCCCACACCGGTGAGTTCGTCGGGTCGGCCGCATCCAACGTCCAATCCCAGTAAGGTATCGTGATGCCAGGCGTAATCGATTGCAGGTCGGCCTCCAACTGCAACAACATCTCACGGTGCCACGGCAAAAAGGCCGGACCCAAGTGAGCCCCGTTACGATAGTCGGGGTCTTGGGGTTCATCGGGATGAACCGTAGGCACCATCACTGCGTGGTGCCAATGCACATACTTGTCATATCCGCCATTGCGCTTGAGGGCCAACAGAGTATTGGTAAACGCTAGTCGTTCAGGCCCGCTCAGTGTTCGAATTTCCTTGCGTATATTCATTGCTAACCCACTCCATCCGAAAGCATGGAACCGCGCACGGGCTCCAGCCTTGAATCTAGTTGAGATCCAGCATCAGGAGCTACTGTCAGATCTGACAGGTTCGGCACAGTGTCTGACGAACGGTCTACACCGCGAACCAGGCCCGGGCTGCTACCATTCACGCCCTCTTTATCCGCTCAAGGCAACGTCATGATCATCTGCGGCATCGAAATCAAAGGCAGCGAAGCCATCATCGCCCTCGCCGCTCTGGACAATCAGGCGCTGACCCACGTCGCCCTGGCTACCAAGAAAATCGCCCTCGATGACGACGATGAGGCCGCCAATGTCAAAGCCTTCGCCGCCCAGGTGAAGGCGTTCGTGCAGGACAACGCCATTGAACGCATCGCCATCAAGAAGCGCAGCAAGAAAGGCGAATTCGCCGGTGGCCCGACGACGTTCAAGATTGAAGGGGTGTTTCAGTTGCTGGGCGGGGTGGAGGTGACGCTGCTGTCGCCGCAGACCATCAATGCACAGAACAAGAAGCACACCTTTGATCTGCCCGCGACGCTGAACAAGTACCAGCATGAAGCCTACAAGGCGGCATGCTCGGCCCTGGTAAAGAAATAAGCCACACCCGCTCTCTTTAGGAGCCGGCCTTTTAGCGCGGTGCAGGGTTCTTGTGTTGCAGCCAGTCACCGAAGGTTTTGTCCTCCAGGGCATAGCCGCCTCGGCTCGACTTCCACACCAGTTCCTTGTCGCGCAGGGCATCGATGCAGGCCTGGATGGTCTGGGTACCCGGCACCACGTCGCTACCCATCTTTTCCAGCGCCTTGCTGACAGCCGTGAGGGTGCTATCGGTGAATGGCGCAAAGGGTTCGTTGTTTTGAGAACGCTCCACCATCACCTCCAGCACGGCGCGCTGAGGGATGGTCAGGGCGTTCCAGGCGCTTTCGAACTCGGTCCATACACCCGCGCGCAGCAGTTCTGCACGACTGTGCAGCAGTTGGCCCAGATTGCTCGCCTCGCCCAGCTCCAATGCGACTTCACCGATGATCGTGCGCAACATCTCGGGACGCCGACCTACCCGCTCAAACGCCTCATCAATATCAGCCGCGTTGAATTGGTTGTTCTTGGCCAGGTGCGCGTTGAGGTGCACGGTGTAGGCCTGGGTGAACTCTTTGCCCAGCAGCGGAAACGGCGTGATGCTGGAACCGAAGAATGGCTGGCTTTTACCCAATACCAAATGGGCGAGTTTGTCGCGATTGGATCCGGTAAACACCAGGCGCAAACCGCTGCCCTCCTCGTCACGGCCTTGGTTGAGCTGATCCCGCGCAGCCTTCAACGCGAACATCGCATTGATACCTGATTCGGTGGTTAATGCGTGCTGTGCTTCGTCAATCACCAGCACAACGGGTTTTCCTGCAGCCCGATGGAGCAATTCCAACGCTTGGGTCAGCGTCGCACCGACAGGCAATTGTGGCTTGGTAAAGTCCCAGGAAAGCGTACGCAGAAAGCTTAGTTTCTCGATGCCAATGTTCTTTGCCAGTTTGCGAATGCCCTTTTCAAACGGCACCAACGCCCCCGCAATGGCACTCGCGATCAGCTCGGCGGGGTCTTTTTCCTTGTTGGCCCACAGGTCGACATACACCGCCAGCCAGCCCCGGAGCTGACATTCCGGAATCAGGTCTTCGCGCAGAAAAGTGCTTTTGCCCGTGCGTCGGGGCGCCGCAAGAAACAGGCCGGAGGTGAAATCCTGAATACCGGCCCCCACTAGGCCATCGGCAATACTGCTTGCCAGGGTGGGGCGGCGAAACACAAAGCCGCTGTGCGTGGACATGGTTTTATACTCAATTATGGAAAGGACTATAAATTATAGCGAAGAGTATAATTGACTATAATTGTCCGTCAAACCACCTCCCGTCGCCGATCCTCCCTAGGACACTTGGCAAACCTGGCGCGATAGCTGCGGGTGAAATAGGACGGCGACTCAAACCCACACGCAATGCTCACTTCCAGCACACTCATGTCGCTCTGGCGCAGCAGTTTCCGGGCTTTCTCCAGGCGCAGGCCGAGATAGAAGTTGCTCGGGGTGTCGTTCAGGTGCAGACGAAACAGGCGCTCCAGTTGACGCCGGGTGACCTTGATCGCGTCGGCCAGGGCCAGGGTGCTCAGGGGCGGCTCAGTGTGTTGTTCCATTTCGCCGATCACGTGCACCAGTTTCTTGTTGTTGATGCCGTAGCGCGTGGCGATCTGCATGCGCTGGTGGTCTTTGCGTGGGCGTATACGGCCGAGCACGAATTGCTCCGAGACCTGGACCGCCAGTTCCGAGCCGTGGGCCTGGGCGATCAGATCGAGCATCAAGTCGATGGACGCGGTGCCGCCGGCGCAGGTGATGCGGCGACGGTCAATCTCGAACAGCTCCTGAGTCACGCTCAACTGCGGATAGGCTTCCTTGAAGGCGTCGATGGCTTCCCAGTGCAGGGTCAGGCGGTGGCCATCGAGCAGCCCCGCTTCGGCCAGCACACAGGCGCCGGTGTCGATGGCGCCCAGGGTCACGCCGTCGTGATCGAGGCGACGCAGCCAATGCTCCAGCGCCGGGGTAGAGCATTGCAAAGGCTCGAAACCGGCCACCACTAATAATGTGGCGCCTTTTTCCAGCGGCTCCAGCGCGGCGTCGGCGTTGACCGACATACCGTTGCTCGCCAGCACCGCGCCGCCATCTGCACTCAATATGTGCCAGCGGTACAACTCGCCACGAAAGCGGTTGGCGACCCGCAGCGGTTCCAAGGCTGAGATAAAACCGATGGCCGAAAAACCCGGCATCAGCAAGAAGTAGAAATCCTGGGACATGGTGGCGCTCTCGTGGGGCGGGCAGCGTGGCACTGTGATACTCCCGTTCATGCACGGATTCAAGGGGACAGGTCGCTGCAGTGCAAGAGCCGGTCGCCGTCGTGCGTTTTGTGGCTCGCCAAGCTGCGTAACGTGGCGTCACGGTGCACAAAGACACCGGCCCCCACAATAACGACCTGCCGAGGGACCCACCATGAACCGACTGATTCGCCGTTGCGTACTTGCACTCAGCGCCAGCGCCGTTTTGAGCACTAACGCCATGGCAGCGGATGCCGCTTCATGCCAGAACGTACGCATGGGCGTGGTGAACTGGACCGACGTGATCGCCACCAGCGCCATGACTCAAGTGCTGCTCGACGGCCTCGGCTACAAGACCAAACAAACCAGCGCCTCCCAGCAAATCATCTTCGCCGGTATCCGCGACCAACGCCTGGACCTGTTCCTGGGCTACTGGAACCCGCTGATGACCCAGACCATCACGCCGTTTGTCGAAGCCGGGCAGGTCAAGGTCCTGGATAAACCCAGCCTGGAAGACGCACGCGCCACCCTGGCGGTGCCGACTTATCTGGCAGACAAGGGCCTGAAGACCTTCGCTGACATCGCCAGGTTCGAGAAAGAGCTGGGCGGCAAGATCTACGGCATCGAGCCCGGCTCAGGTGCCAATACCCAGATCAAGGCGATGATTGCCAAGAACCAGTTTGGCCTGGGCAAGTTCCAACTGGTGGAGTCCAGCGAAGCCGGCATGTTGGCCGCTGTGGACCGCGCCGTGCGCCGCAAGGAAGCCGTGGTGTTCTTTGGTTGGGCGCCGCACCCGATGAACGTGAATGTGGCGATGACCTACCTCACCGGCAGCGAAGACGCCCTGGGGCCGAACGAAGGCCGGGCCAGCGTATGGACCGTCACGTCGCCAACCTACGCCGAGCAGTGCCCCAACGTGCACACGCTGCTGACCAACCTGACGTTCACCGCCGCCGACGAGAGCCGCATGATGCAGCCGCTGCTCGATCACAAGGATGCCCTGGAATCCGCCAGGCAGTGGCTCAAGGATCACCCTCAAGACCAACAGCGCTGGCTGGAGGGCGTGACCACGTTCGATGGCAAACCCGCGGCCGCCAACCTGAAACTCACCCGCAAATAACCTTCTCCGAACCACCGTTTCGCGGCCACTTGCGGCCGCGAACGGCACCACCACGCCTGTAAGGAACCGCCTCATGAACCACGACGTCATCATCACCTGCGCACTCACCGGTGCTGGCGACACGACCGCCAGAAGCCCGCACGTGCCGGTCACCCCCAAACAAATTGCCGCCGCCGCAGTAGAAGCCGCCAAGGCCGGCGCCACCGTGGTGCACTGCCATGTACGCGACCCGCACACCGGCAAATTCAGCCGCGATGTAGCCCTGTACCGTGAGGTGATGGAGCGCATCCGCGAGGCCGACATCGACATCATCGTCAACCTCACCGCCGGCATGGGCGGCGACCTGGAAATCGGTGGCGGCGAGAACCCGATGGACTTCGGCCCCAACACTGACCTGGTCGGCCCACTGACCCGCCTGGCGCATGTGGAGGAACTGCTGCCGGAGATCTGCACCCTGGACTGCGGCACCCTCAACTTCGGCGACGGCGACACCATTTATGTGTCCACCCCGGCGCAACTGCGGGCCGGCGCCAAGCGTATCCAGGCCCTGGGCGTAAAGGCCGAGCTGGAAATTTTCGACACTGGCCACCTGTGGTTCGCCAAGCAGATGATCAAGGAAGGGCTGCTCGATAACCCGCTGTTCCAACTGTGCCTGGGCATTCCCTGGGGCGCGCCGGCCGATACCACCACCATGAAAGCCATGGTCGACAACCTGCCCGCCGACGCGGTGTGGGCAGGGTTCGGGATTGGTCGCATGCAAATGCCGATGGCCGCGCAAGCGGTGCTGCTGGGCGGCAATGTACGGGTGGGCCTGGAAGACAACCTGTGGCTGGACAAAGGCGTGCTCGCCACCAACGGCCAGTTGGTGGAACGCGCCATTGAAATCCTCAGCCGGCTGGGTGCGCGGGTCATGACCCCGGCCGAGGGGCGAATCAAGATGGGCATGACCAAACGCGGTTAAACATGTGGAATCGTCGCACCGCCCCTCCCACAGGGGATCCCCGAACTCTCTAGGAATGTGCCAATGAGCTTTATCACTGACATCAAAACCTTCGCTGCCTTGGGCAGCGGTGTTATCGGCAGCGGCTGGGTATCCCGTGCCCTCGCCCACGGCCTCGATGTGGTCGCCTGGGACCCTGCCCCCGGTGCCGAAGCAGCCTTGCGCAAACGCGTCGCCAATGCCTGGGGCGCGCTGGAAAAACAAGGCCTGGCACCGGGTGCATCCCAGCATCGGCTGCGCTTTGTCAGCACCATCGAGGAATGCGTCAAGGACGCCGACTTCATTCAGGAAAGCGCCCCGGAACGCCTGGAGCTCAAGCTGCAGCTACACAGCCAGATCAGCGCGGCGGCCAAGCCGAATGCGTTGATCGGTTCGAGCACGTCCGGGCTGTTGCCAAGCGAATTCTATGAAGGTTCGACCCACCCGGAACGCTGCGTGGTCGGCCACCCGTTCAACCCGGTTTACCTGCTGCCCTTGGTGGAGGTGGTGGGCGGCAAGCACACTGCGCCTGAAGCGATCCAGGCGGCCATCAAGGTGTATGAATCCCTCGGTATGCGCCCGCTGCATGTGCGCAAGGAAGTGCCCGGTTTTATTGCCGACCGGCTGCTCGAAGCGTTGTGGCGCGAGGCGCTGCACCTGGTCAATGACGGCGTGGCCACCACCGGCGAAATCGATGACGCGATTCGCTTTGGCGCCGGCCTGCGCTGGTCGTTCATGGGTACCTTCCTCACCTACACCCTGGCAGGCGGTGATGCCGGTATGCGGCACTTCATGGCGCAGTTCGGCCCGGCATTGCAGTTGCCATGGACCTACCTGCCAGCACCGGAACTGACCGACAAGCTGATTGACGACGTGGTCGATGGCACTAGCGATCAGTTGGGCCAACACAGCATTTCGGCGCTGGAGCGCTATCGTGATGATTGCCTGTTGGCAGTGCTTGAGGCGGTGAAAACCACCAAGGCCCGGCACGGCATGACCTTCGCCGAATAAAGGGAACCGATAATGCCCGCATTGACCACCTATACCACCCGAGTCCTTCCCGACTGGGTGGACTACAACGGCCACCTGCGCGACGCGTTCTACCTGCTGATCTTCAGCTACGCCACCGACGCGCTGATGGACACCCTGGGCCTGGACAGCGACAACCGTGAAGCCAGCGGCCACTCATTGTTCACCCTGGAGTTGCATCTGAACTACCTGCACGAAGTGAAACTGGGCGCCGAGGTTGAAGTGCACACCCAACTGATCGCCCATGACGCCAAGCGCCTGCACCTTTATCACAGCCTGCACCGGGTGGGCGATGACAAGGAACTGGCCGGCAATGAACAGATGCTGCTGCACGTCGATCTGGCCGGGCCGCAGGCTACGCCGTTCACCGAGGCCACGCTGCAACGGCTCGCCGCGATCAGCGCTGCACAGGCCGAGCTGCCAAGGCCCGCCCTGCTTGGCCGCGTCATCGGTTTACCGGCAAAAAAAGCCCCGAGCCAGCCGTGACTGGATCGGGGCAGAGGGGCCTTGTGTGAGCTGTGCATCTGGAGGGTGACCAAACCGTCAAGCTGCGTGCCTGGGATCAGTGTGCCTATTAACCGTATTGCCAAGTGACCCGAAAACGACCTGTTCATAGCCATCCAAGCCATTGCTCGATTCTGCGCTTGCCCACCCGGCGGGGGCCTACCAGAATCCAGGTCAATCCCTGTTCCCTACACCAGGATAAACGTCATGATGCACGCGGATTTGATTGACCAGGATGACCTGCTGAGCCAACTGCGCTCGCTGGGGTTTGAAGTATCCAGCGGCTCCAGTGCCGAGCAGGCGTGTGAATGTGCGGTGCGCGGTTTGAGCGAAGCGCGAGCCAAGGCGCTCAAGGGGATGGTGGAGCAGATGTATACCGGCAAGGCGACCATTTTGCCGGCGGTACGCCAGGCGATCGATAAGCAGCTGTTGCCGGCGCTGATGCAATTCAAACAGAACTCCGGCGCCTGAAAATACCGCTATCGCAGGCAAGCCAGCTCCCACAGGAGAACGCATTCCAAGGTGGGAGCTGGCTTGCCTGCGATGCAGACGACTCGGTTTAGAGCCTTACACTGGCAAACGTCGACTCGTTCCTGGCCTGGCTCAACGCCGACATCGGCCCCGACAACGGTGACAACACCAGTGCCTGCGGAATCGGCATCATCGCCACTTGCTGGGTGGTGTTGGAACCGACACGTTCATCGCGTGGCGGTATGCCGAAGTATTCGCGGTAGCACTTGGAGAAGTGCGGCGTGGACACGAACCCGCACACCGACGCCACTTCGATGATCGACATCGGTGTTTGCTTGAGCAACTGCCGTGCACGGATCAGGCGCAGCTTGAGGTAATACCGCGACGGCGAGCAGTGCAGGTATTTCTGGAACAGCCGCTCCAACTGGCGGCGCGACACGGCGACATACACCGCCAGCTCATCCAGGTCGATCGGCTCTTCCAGGTTGGCTTCCATGAGCGCGACGATTTCCTGCAGCTTCGGCTGGTTGGTGCCGAGCATGTGCTTGAGCGGCACGCGCTGGTGATCCTGTTCGTTGCGGATGCGTTCGTAGACGAACATCTCGGAGATGGCAGCCGACAATTCACGGCCGTGGTCGCGGCTGATCAGGTGCAGCATCATGTCCAACGGCGCAGTGCCGCCGGAGCTGGTGAAGCGGTTGCGGTCGAGCGTGAACAGACGCGTGCTCATCGCGACGCGCGGGAAGGCTTCCTGCATCGACGCCAGGCATTCCCAATGCACGCTGCAATCAAAACCGTCGAGCAAACCCGCGCAAGCCAGCGCCCAACTGCCGGTACACACGGCACCCAGGCGACGGGATTGGCGCGCCTGGCTTTGTAGCCACGACACATGCTCACGGGTGACCGTGCGCTGGATACCCACGCCTCCGCAGACGATGACCGTGTCCAGCGCTGGCGCTTTGTGCATGGAGGCGTCCGGGGTGATTTGCAGGCCGTCGCTGGCCCATACCTGGTTGCCGTCCACGCTCAGGGTTGTCCAGCGGTACAGCTCGCGGCCGGACAACTGGTTGGCCATGCGCAGGGGTTCCACGGCCGACGCCAGTGAAATCAGCGTGAAATTGTCCAGCAGCAAAAAGCCGATGGATTGAGGCGCACGGTTCTGGGGTTGGGCCCCGGAGTTGAACGACGTCATCGCGGTATCTCCTCACACAAAGCGGGTGATGGCCTCAGGCGAGGCTCTTGTTATTGCGCTCATCCCCTGCGAGGGGAGAGAGGCTTTGAATTGACAGAGCAAATGCCATGCCGAAAATTGAATGGCTATTCAATAACTCCTGAAAACGACCTGTTGATGCGTCTATATAAGCCCGCGCGTGGGGTGCGGGATATGACGTGAGAAGGGTGCTACTCAAAGCGTGTGAGCAAATCGGTAGCACTTGTGGGAAGGCGCTTTGCGGGCGTAGGACATGTCTGTCACCCAAAGCACAATGCGCAGGTGACGAGAGGGAAATCGTTTGGTAGCTACTTATCTGTTTGCGACGCGCTAAAAGGTGGCGTTTTTTGATCTGGTGTTCACTTTATGAGCAATTGTGTCTGCACTATTGCTATCGGGGGCAAGCCCCCTCCCACATTTTGAAGGTGTTCACAAATCAAGTGTGGGAGGGGGCTTGCCCCCGATGCAGGCGACTGGGTCTCAGCACTCAACCGCACTCACCGCCAACCCACCGCGTGATGTCTCTTTGTACTTGTCATGCATATCGGCCCCGGTATCACGCATGGTGCGGATCACCCGGTCCAGGGAGATAAAGTGCTGGCCGTCGCCACGCAGGGCCATTTGCGCCGCATTGATGGCCTTCACCGCCGCAATCGCATTGCGCTCGATACACGGCACCTGTACCAGGCCGCCGACCGGGTCGCAGGTCAGGCCGAGGTTATGTTCCAGGCCGATTTCGGCGGCGTTGCACACCTGCTCCGGCGTGGCACCTAGAATCTCCGCCAAGCCAGCTGCGGCCATCGCGCAAGCCGAGCCTACTTCACCCTGACAGCCGACTTCAGCACCGGAGATCGAAGCGTTCTTCTTGCACAAGATACCTACCGCCGCCGCGCCGAGCATATAGTCGACCACGTTGGCTTCGGTGACCTCCTCACTGAACTTCATGAAGTAGTGCAGCACTGCCGGGATGATCCCCGCCGCGCCATTGGTCGGCGCCGTCACCATGCGCCCACCGGCGGCGTTTTCTTCGTTGACCGCCAGGGCGAACAGGTTGACCCACTCCATGGCGCTCAAGGTCGAGCCGATCACATTGGGTTTGCCCAGCTCTTGCAAACTGCGATGCAACTTGGCGGCGCGGCGGCGCACATTGAGGCCGCCGGGCAGGATGCCTTCGTGCTTGAGACCCTGCTCCACGCAATCCTGCATGGCGCGCCAGAGTTTCATCAGGCCACTGCGGATTTCTTCTTCGGAGCGCCAGGTCTTTTCGTTCGCCAGCATCAGTTCGGCGACGCGCAGGTTGTGGGTCTTGCACAGCTGCAACAGCTCAACCGCACTGGAAAAATCGTAAGGCAATTCGGTGCGGTCCATATCGGCCACGCCGCTTCGGGCCTGGGCCTCATCCACCACAAAGCCGCCGCCGACCGAATAGTAGGTATCGCGATGCAGTTCGCCGTCATCGCCCCATACCACCAGGGTCATGGCGTTGGGGTGGAACGGCAGGTTCTCGTCGAGCAAACGCATGTCCCGCGCCCACACAAACGGCACCGGCAAGCGGCTGTCCAGCAACAGGGTGTCGGTTTCACGCAAGGTTTGAATGCGTACGCCGATTTGCGAGGGGTCGATTGCGTCCGGCCACTCGCCCATCAGGCCCATGATGGTTGCGGTGTCACTGCCATGGCCGATGCCAGTGGCTGACAACGAGCCGTACAGTTGCACTTCGACACGCCGAACCCGTTCCAACAGTTCACGCTCACGCAACGCCTGCACGAACAACGCCGCGGCGCGCATGGGGCCCACGGTGTGAGAACTCGAAGGCCCGATGCCGATCTTGAACAGGTCGAAAACGCTGATAGCCATTAACGTGTAACTCCTCGATAAGCGCGGGCCGGGCTTGAACGAGGTGCTACGCTCAGATCGCCCAGATGGCGGCATCATCAAGCTTTTGTTGCTCGCCACGGCGTCTCACACCGACGCATCCATGCTCACCAGCGTCGCTCGCGTGCGAACGCCTGTTTTGGCCGTTTTTTGCGGTGCAGATGGGTAAAAACAGCAGTTTTACCTTGGGAAAAAGCTGTAAGCGACGTCATCGGTACTGGATGCGACCCTCCCTGTACTGGATACGACGCCCCCTGTAGGCGTCAGATTTTCACTGGTACATGATCAGTCTCGACTCGTTTGCAAGGCACCGCGCCAGAGCTGTTCTCGCACGCTCCAACCGCAACACTTATAAAGCGCGGCGAATGCCGCCAGAAAAGACACAGGAGTCTACCCCGATGAAAGGTTCACCCTCGTTGTTGTTGGCCGCCATGCTGAGTCTGCCCCTCATGGCACACGCCGCAGAACCGGAACAGTGCAAGACCGTCAACTTCTCCGATGTCGGCTGGACCGACATCACCGTCACCACCGCGACCACCAGCGAAATCCTCAAGGGCCTGGGCTACAAGCCGCGCACCACGATGATTTCGGTACCGGTGACCTACAAGTCCCTGGCCGACGGCAAGAACATGGACATCTTCCTCGGCAACTGGATGCCAACCATGGAAAACGACATCAAGCAGTACCGTGATGCCGGCACCGTGGAAACCGTGCGCGCCAACCTGGAGAACGCCAAGTACACCCTGGCGGTCCCACAGGCGCTGTACGACAAGGGCCTGAAAGACTTCGCCGATATCGCCAAATTCAAGGATGAGCTGGGCGGCAAGATCTACGGCATCGAGCCGGGCAACGACGGCAACCGCACCATCCAGACACTGATCGACAAAGACGCCTTCGGCCTCAAGACCGCCGGTTTCAAGGTGGTCGAGTCCAGCGAAGCCGGGATGCTCTCCCAGGTTGAACGCGCCTCCAAGCGCAACCAGGCCATCGTGTTCCTCGGCTGGGAACCGCACCCGATGAACACCCGCTTCAAGATGAAGTACCTGACCGGCGGCGACGATTCGTTCGGCCCCAACTATGGCCAGGCCACCATCTACACCAACACCCGCAAGGGTTACACCCAGGAATGCAGCAACGTCGGCCAGTTGCTGAAAAACCTGGTGTTCACGCTGGACATGGAAAGCACCCTGATGGGTAACGTCCTGGACGACAAGATGAAGGCCGACGCCGCCGCCAAGGCCTGGCTGCAGAAGAACCCGCAAGTGCTCGACACCTGGCTCGCCGGTGTCACCACCGTCGATGGCAAACCAGGGCTCGATGCCGTTAAAGCTTACCTCGCCAAATAGCACCCGCTGACCCCGGGCCGGTGCGCTGGCCCGGGATGTTTTCCCCTTCGCATGTGGACATTCACTACCATGCTGACTGAACAGAAAATCCCTCTAGGCCAGTACATCGCTGCCTTCGTCGACTGGTTGACCCAACACGGTGCCAACTATTTCGACGCAATCGCATCGACACTGGAAACGATGATCCACGGCGTGACGTTTGCGCTGACCTGGTTCAATCCGCTGGCATTGATCGGTCTGATTGCGCTGCTGGCTCACTTCATTCAACGCAAGTGGGGCCTGACGGTTTTTGTCATCGCCTCCTTCCTGCTGATCCTCAACCTGGGGTACTGGCAGGAAACCATGGAGACTCTGGCGCAGGTGTTGTTCGCCACCCTGGTCTGCGTGGTCATCGGCGTGCCGCTGGGCATTGTTGCCGCGCACAAGCCGATGTTCTACACCATGATGCGGCCGGTGCTCGACCTGATGCAGACCGTACCGACCTTCGTCTACCTCATCCCTACCCTGACCCTCTTCGGGCTGGGGGTGGTGCCCGGGCTGATTTCCACGGTGGTGTTCGCGATTGCCGCGCCGATCCGCCTGACCTACCTGGGTATCCGCGATGTGCCGCAAGAGTTGATGGACGCCGGTAAAGCCTTTGGCTGCTCGCGCCGCCAGTTGCTCTCGCGCATCGAGTTGCCCCACGCCATGCCGAGCATCGCCGCCGGCATTACCCAATGCATCATGCTGTCGTTGTCGATGGTGGTGATCGCCGCCCTGGTGGGTGCCGACGGCCTCGGCAAGCCGGTGGTCAACGCACTGAACACCGCTGACATCGCCTTGGGCTTTGAAGCGGGTCTGGCGATCGTCTTGCTGGCCATCATGCTCGACCGTATCTGCAAACAACCCGACGCTAAAGTAGGGGGTGATGCATGAGCATTATCCGATTCGACAATGTCGACGTGATCTTTTCCAAAGACCCACGCGAAGCGCTCAAGCTGCTGGACCAGGGCATGAGCCGTAACGAAATTCTGAAGAAGACCGGGCAGATTGTCGGCGTTGAAAAGGCCAGCCTGGATATCGAGAAAGGCGAGATCTGTGTGCTGATGGGCTTGTCGGGTTCCGGCAAGTCGAGCCTGCTGCGCTGCATCAACGGCCTCAACACCGTCAGCCGTGGCCAACTGTTTGTAGAGCATGAAGGTCGCCAGATCGACATCGCCTCCTGCACCCCCGCCGAGTTGAAAATGATGCGCACCAAACGCATCGCCATGGTGTTCCAGAAGTTCGCCCTGATGCCTTGGCTGACGGTGCGCGAGAACATCAGCTTCGGCCTGGAAATGCAGGGCCGTCCGGAGAAGGAACGGCGCACGCTGGTGGATGAAAAGCTTGAACTGGTGGGCCTGAGCCAATGGCGCAACAAGAAGCCCGACGAGCTGTCCGGCGGTATGCAGCAACGCGTCGGCCTGGCCCGCGCCCTGGCGATGGACGCCGATATCCTGCTGATGGACGAACCCTTCTCGGCCCTCGACCCGCTGATTCGCCAAGGCTTGCAGGATGAGCTGCTGGAGCTGCAACGCAAGTTGAGCAAGACCATCGTGTTCGTCAGCCACGACCTGGATGAAGCGCTGAAACTGGGCAGCCGTATCGCGATCATGAAAGACGGCAAAATCATCCAGTACAGCGTGCCGGAAGAGATCGTGCTGAACCCGGCGGACGACTATGTGCGCACCTTCGTCGCCCACACCAACCCGCTGAACGTGCTGTGCGGACGCAGCCTGATGCGCACGCTGGACAACTGCAAGCGCGTGAACGGTTCGGTGTGCCTTGATCCGGGTGGTGACTCGTGGCTGGACCTGGCCGAAGGCAACACCATCCAGGGCGCACGCCAGAATGGCGTGGCGATGAACCTGCAGAATTGGGCGCCGGGGCAAGCGGTGGAAGGTCTGGGCCGGGTGCCGACGCTGGTGGACTCCAACATCGGTATGCGCGATGCGTTGCAGATTCGCTACCAGACGGGGAACAAGCTGGTGTTGCATGACAACAACAAGGTGGTGGGGATCTTGGGTGACAGTGAGCTCTACCATGCCCTGCTGGGCAAGAACCTGGGCTGACGCTCACTAAAGCAATGCGGTCAATGTGGGAGCTGGCTTGCCTGCGATAGCGATGTTGGATTCACCCTTGCTATCGCAGGCAAGCCAGCTCCCACATTCGACCGCATTCAATGCTTGCAACAGCGGCGCCAGTGAAGGCGCCGCCAGCTCAACTATCAGCTATAGACCCGGCCAAGGAGCTGCCGATGGCTTTCAAACTGATCGAGCACATCCCGGGTGATCTGTTCCTGGGTGAAGCCCATCAGGTCGTATTCCTGAGGCCCGTTGTGCAGGTACACCTCGGCGCGGTAATAACGGGTGCGCTCTTCTTCAGGCAAGTCAGCCGGCGCCGACGAGTAAGCATCCAGGCTCACTTCGTAGACAAACGGGTTGCCCTCTTCCATCTCGATCCGCACGCCGATGCAGCGCTTGGACTTGCCCAGCAGTGTCTGCACTTCCAGCCCTTGCTCACGCAGCGCAACCGCCGCTTCTTCCAGCGCCGGCGTTACGTGCTTGTCCATAAAGCGTTGCACGGTGGCCTGGCTCGGTTGCAGGTCCAGCGCCGTCAAGCGCTCGCTGAACCCACGACGCCCGCGTTCAGCCAGTTGCGCCTGCTCCTGTTCGATGGCCACGTCCTGGCGCATCGCCTTGTGCAAACCGAACATAAAGAAGATCAGCACCACCGAGAACGGCAGCCCTGCCAGCACCACCATGGTTTGCATGGCTTCGAAGTTGCCGGCAAACAACAGGCCGATCGTCACCAGCGTAATGACCGCCGACCAGAAGATCCGCAACCAGTGCGGCGCATCTTCGTCCACATTGCCGCCTTTGCAGGACAGGTTGGCCATCATCACCGCGCCGGAATCCGCCGGGGTCAGGAACAACACAAAGCCCACGAAGATCGATACGCCGATGACAATTTTCGATGCCGGGTAATGCTCAAGCAGTTGGTAGATGGCCATGGACGGTTGCTCCAGCGCCGTCTTGCCCAACTCCACCGCCCCGTGGTTCAACACCAGGTCCAGGGCCGAGTTACCGAAGATCGACAGCCACGCCAGGGTAAAGCCCAGCGGGATCAGCAACACGCCAGCTACCAGCTCACGCACGGTACGACCGCGGGAAATACGTGCGATGAACATGCCCACAAATGGCGCCCAGGAAATCCACCAGGCCCAGTAGAACAGGGTCCACAGGCCCATCCAGCGCTCGGTCTTGTCGGCGTCGCCTTCGTACACATACAGGTCAAAGGTTTTCAGAATGATGCCGTTGAGGTAATCGCCGGTGTTCTGCACCAGGCCGTTGAGCAGGTGCAGGGTCGGGCCGAACAGCAGCACAAAAATCAGCAAGCCGCTGAACAGCACGATGTTGAGGTTGGACAGGCGGCGAATACCGTTTTCCACGCCCGATACAGCGGCGATGGTTGCCACGGTGCTCATCACGATGATCACGATCAGCAAGTTAGTGTTGCTGTGCTCCATGCCGAACAGGTTTTCCAGCCCCGAGGACACCTGCATCGAGCCGATACCCAGGTTGGTCACCAGCCCCAGCAAGGTGACGAACATGCCGAAACCGTCTACCGCATGGCCGGCCGCGCCCCTCACCCAACGCTCGCCCACCAGTGGGTAAAGCGCCGAACGCAAGGCCAGCGGCTGGTTATGACGGTACGCAAAATACGCCACAGCCAGGCCGACCAGGGCATAGATCGCCCAACCGTGCAGGCCCCAATGCAGGAAGGTCAGCTGCAGCGCCTGGCGGGCCGCGCCATTGCTGGCCGCTGCGCCTTCGGGCGGGTTGAAGTAGTGGTCCAGCGGCTCGGACGCACCGAAATACAACAGCGAAATGCCGATGCCCGACGAGAACAACATGCCGGCCCAGGCGCCGTAGCTGAAGTCCGGGGTGTCGTCCTTACTACCCAGTTTCAATTTCCCGTAGGACGAAAACGCCAGACCGACCACAAACACCAGGTAGGCGGCGATGACCACCATGTAGTACCAGCCAAAGCTCTTGGAAAGCCAGGCCTGGGCTACGCCGAGCATGCGCCCGGCCTCCTGCGGGGCGATGATCAGGATGGCGGTCAATATCAGAATCAGCGCGGTGGAGGTGTAGAACACCCAACCGTTGACCCGGACCTTTTCCGGCGGGGTCTTTATAAGAGAGGCAGAACTCATGGCGCAGATGCTCCAGGCAGTGCGAGAGAGAAACACAAGGCAACGGTTATCCCGGGACATCGATTTTTCGGCAGTCGACGGACGGGTGTTATAAAGACACCCCGAAAATTCTTGAGCCCGCCGAAGCGGTGATCAGGCGCTGAAGTGGCCTGTTTCAAGGGTTTTTGCAGGTGTCAGAGGTTGCAGCTCGCAGGTAGGAAATATCTGTAGGCAGCGACCATTTGTCGCAGATCTTATTCTTTGTTGATTGAACGTTCAATCAAAACAAAATAGACTGGCCCTCAAGCCGACGGACGTGGATCGCCCATCGGCAGGCCTAAGGAGAGGTGCTACATGCCCAAGGTCGGTATGCAACCCATACGCCGCCAGCAGTTGATCGAAGCCACTTTGACGGCCATCGATCAGGTCGGAATGGGAGATGCCAGCATTGCGCTGATTGCGCGGCTGGCCGGCGTCTCGAACGGCATCATCAGTCACTACTTTCAGGACAAGAACGGCCTGATTGCAGCGACCATGCGCTACCTGATGAATGCGTTGATCGAGAACGTCCACGAACGCAGGCGTGCCTTGAAGGATGACAGCCCACGGGCACACCTTCAGGTGATCATCGAAGGCAACTTCGACGCCAGCCAGGTCAACGGCCCGGCAATGAAAACCTGGCTGGCCTTCTGGGCCACCAGCATGCACCACCCGTCATTGCACAGGTTGCAGCGGATCAACGATCACCGTCTGTATTCCAACCTGTGTTGCCAGTTCCGCCGTGCGATGCCGTTACCCGAGGCACGCAGCGCAGCCCGCGGCCTGGCGGCTTTGATCGACGGTTTGTGGTTGCGCGGCGCCCTGTCGGGAGACGCTTTCGACACGGAGCAAGCGCAACGGATCGCTTACGAATACATGGATTTCCAATTGGCCAAGCAGGTGAGTTAGAGCACTTATAAACGCTCAACCCCTGAACGTCCGCCGCTCAGTGTTGCCACAACTCCATGGCCCACTGTACGTCGGGTAACGCCAACCACTTATGCACTTGCGAGGACTTTATGGCCCGTTTCGACCTGCAAAAACTCTACATTGACGGCGGCTACAGCGACGCTGGCAGCGATGCCACCTTCGAAGCCATCAACCCGGCTAACGGTGAAGTTCTCGCCCAAGTGCAACGCGCCACGAAAGAAGACGTCGAGCGTGCCGTGGTCAGCGCTGAAAAGGGCCAGAAAATCTGGGCTGCCATGACCGCCATGGAGCGTTCGCGCATCCTGCGTCGTGCTGTCGACATCCTGCGCGAGCGCAACGATGAACTGGCCGCCCTGGAAACACTGGACACCGGTAAAGCCTTCTCCGAAACCAAGTACGTCGACATCGTCACCGGCGCCGACGTGCTGGAATACTACGCAGGCCTGGTGCCAGCCATCGAAGGCGAGCAGATCCCGCTGCGCGACACCTCCTTCGTCTACACCCGCCGCGAGCCGCTGGGTGTAGTCGCCGGTATCGGCGCGTGGAACTACCCGATCCAGATCGCCCTGTGGAAATCCGCTCCGGCCCTGGCTGCCGGCAACGCGATGATCTTCAAGCCAAGCGAAGTCACCTCGCTGACCACCCTGAAACTGGCCGAGATCTACACCGAAGCCGGCGTTCCGGCTGGCGTGTTCAACGTACTGACCGGCAGCGGCCGAGAAGTCGGCACTTGGCTGACCGAGCACCCGCGCATCGAGAAAGTCTCGTTCACCGGCGGCACCGACACCGGCAAGAAAGTCATGGCCAGCGCCTCGAGTTCGTCGCTCAAGGAAGTGACCATGGAACTGGGCGGCAAGTCGCCACTGATCGTGTTCGAAGACGCCGACCTGGATCGCGCCGCCGACATCGCGATGATGGCCAACTTCTACAGCTCCGGCCAGGTCTGCACCAACGGCACACGTGTGTTCGTGCCCAAGCATCTGCAAGCTGCGTTTGAAGCCAAGATTGTCGAGCGCGTTGCGCGCATCCGTGTCGGCGACCCGCAGGACGACAACACCAACTTCGGCCCGCTGGTCAGCTTCGCCCACATGGAAAGCGTGCTGGGCTACATCGCCAAAGGTAAGGAAGAAGGCGCCCGCCTGCTGTGCGGCGGCGATCGCCTGACCGACGGCGACTTCGCCAAAGGCGCCTTCGTGGCCCCGACCGTGTTCACCGACTGCACCGATGAGATGACCATAGTGCGTGAAGAAATTTTCGGCCCAGTGATGAGCATCCTCACCTACGAGACCGAAGAAGAAGTGATCCGTCGCGCCAACGACACCGACTTCGGCCTGGCTGCCGGCCTGGTGACCCGCGACCTGAACCGCGCCCACCGCGTGATTCATCAACTGGAAGCGGGTATCTGCTGGATCAACGCCTGGGGCGAGTCCGACGCCAAGATGCCGGTCGGTGGTTACAAGCAATCCGGTGTGGGCCGTGAGAACGGGATCAGCTCGCTGAACAACTTCACCCGCATCAAATCGGTACAGGTTGAGCTGGGCGATTACGCCTCGGTGTTCTAACACCTGCGAGTCTTGTATTGCCCGTGAGGCCATCGCGGGCAAGCCCGGCTCCTACATTTGCGCTGTGTGAACCCGATCAAATGTGGGAGCTGGCTTGCCTGCGATCGAGTGCGAAGCACTCGCCAGACCTGACCACACTTCAAAGAGGGTACATTCATGTCCCAAGAATACGATTACATCATTGTGGGTGCCGGCTCCGCCGGTAACACCCTGGCGACCCGTCTGACCGAAGACGAAGGCGTCACTGTTTTGCTGCTCGAAGCCGGTGGCCCGGACTACCGCCTCGACTTCCGTACCCAGATGCCAGCCGCCCTGGCCTTCCCGCTGCAAGGCCGCCGTTACAACTGGGCCTACGAAACCGATCCAGAGCCACACATGGACGGCCGCCGGATGGAATGCGGGCGCGGCAAGGGCCTGGGTGGTTCTTCGCTGATCAACGGCATGTGCTATATCCGTGGCAATGCCATGGACTATGACAACTGGTCGAAGCTGCCCGGTCTGGAAGACTGGACCTACCTCGACTGCCTGCCTTATTTCCGCAAGGCCGAAACCCGCGACATCGGCCCCAACGATTACCACGGCGGTGAAGGCCCGGTCAGCGTGACCACGCCGAAAGCGGGCAACAACCCGCTGTTCCACGCCATGGTCGAAGCCGGCGTACAAGCCGGTTACCCGCGTACCGAAGACTTGAACGGTTACCAGCAAGAAGGCTTCGGCCCGATGGACCGTACCGTCACGCCGAACGGCCGTCGCGCCAGCACCGCACGCGGTTACCTGGACACAGCTAAAAAGCGTTCGACCCTGACCATCGTCACCCACGCCCTTACCGACAAAGTGTTGTTCGAAGGCAAGCGTGCCGTTGGCGTGCGCTACCTGATCGGCGCCGCCGAAGAGCGCGTTGAAGCCCGTGCGCGTAAAGAAGTGCTGGTGTGCAGCGGCGCGATCGCTTCGCCGCAACTGCTGCAACGCTCCGGCGTCGGCCCGGCCAAGCTGCTGGAAAGCCTCGACATCCCAGTAGTCCACGACCTGCCGGGCGTCGGCGAAAACCTGCAGGATCACCTTGAGCTGTACCTGCAATATGCGTGCACCCAGCCGGTGTCGCTGTACCCATCGCTGCTCTGGTACAACCAGCCGGCCATCGGTGCCGAGTGGCTGTTCAACGGCACCGGTATCGGCGCCAGCAACCAGTTCGAAGCCGGCGGTTTTATCCGTTCGCGTCCGGAATTCGAGTGGCCGAACATCCAGTACCACTTCCTGCCGGTGGCGATTAACTACAACGGCAGCAACGGTGTGAAAGAGCACGGTTTCCAGGCGCACATGGGCTCCATGCGTTCGCCAAGCCGTGGCCGCGTGCAATTGAAGTCGAAGAACCCACGGGACTACCCGAGCATCCTCTTCAACTACATGGCCACCGAGCAGGACTGGCAGGAATTTCGCGATGGCATCCGCCTGACCCGTGAAATCATGCAGCAGCCGGCACTGGATCAATACCGTGGCCGCGAAATCAGCCCGGGTATTGAAGTGCAAACCGATGAGCAACTCGACAAGTTCATCCGCGAGCACGCCGAAACCGCGTTCCACCCGTCCTGCTCGTGCAAGATGGGCACCGACGAGATGGCCGTAGTGGATGGCGAAGGCCGCGTGCATGGTATGCAGGGCTTGCGTGTAGTCGATGCGTCGATCATGCCGATCATCACCACCGGTAACCTGAACGCGCCGACGATCATGATCGCCGAAAAAATCGCCGACAAGATCCGTGGCCGCAAGCCACTGCCGCGCAGCACCGCCGACTACTACGTGGCAGGCGATGCGCCGGTGCGTGGCAAGCCGATGCGTGAAGTAGGCCCTACTGCGCAGTAACTGATACACCGCGGTGCCTGATATCGCAGGCAAGCCAGCTCCCACATTTGACTGTGTTCACAAATCAAAATGTGGGAGCGGGCTTGCCCGCGATGAGGCCCGACCCGACACCGCAAGCCCCCCCTACACTTTCCTTGATCAGCTCTGCGCCCCGGCCTACTCTGTTGGCCTGCCGCGCGCCGAGCCGCCCACAAGGAAGGCCCCATGTTCGAACACCACGCCACTCTCAAGCAGCACTTCAGTGCCCTGCGCACCCGTGCCGAATTCTTCTCCCTGCGCTACGTACGCGAATCCGGCCAATACCTGTCGGTACGCAAGAACGTCGCCGAACCACCGCACCTGAGCCACGATGAAGGCGCCATGCTTACCGTGCGTCTCAATGGCGTAGAAGCCTATGCCGCGACCAACGACATTTCCCTTGCCGGCCTGCAAGCGGCCCTTGAGCGCGCCGAACAGCAAGCCCGGCTGATCCAGCCCCACGCCCTGCTCGACCTGCACCAACAGCCAGTGTCCAGCGACGTCGCCGACTACCTGTCCCCTGACCTCGACCAGCCCTTCCCGTCCCTGAGCGACTGCTACCAATTGCTCGGCGATGAATCTGCTGCCGTGCCCAGGGATGAGCGCCTGGTGACCTGGGAAGTGAGCCTTGGCACTACGCAGGTTGAACAGATCTATCTCAACAGCGCCGGCGCGCAATTGCGCCAGGCCCAGCGCTTCGTCTTCCCTGGCCTGAGTGTCACCGCCTTCGACGGCAACGACAGCCAGACCCGTACCCTGGGCGGTACCAACTTCGGCCAGCAAGGCAGTGCCGGTGTGATCCAGCGCTTTGGCCTGGTGGGCGCCGCCCGCAAGGTGGCCGACGAAGCCCTGCAATTGCTGCTCGCGCCGAATACGCCCCATGGCCCACGCGACCTGCTGCTGATGCCCGACCAGATGATCCTGCAGATCCACGAATCCATCGGCCACCCGCTGGAGCTGGACCGTATCCTCGGTGACGAGCGCAATTACGCCGGCACCAGCTTTGTGAAGGCCAGCGACTTCGGCCATCTGCAATACGGCTCGCCGTTGCTTAACGTGACCTTCGACCCCGATATCCCCGAGCAACTGGCCAGCTACGGCCATGACGACGACGGCACCCGCGCCAGCAAGCAATTTCTGATCCGCGATGGCCTGCTGCTCAAGCCCTTGGGCGGTGCGTTGTCGCAATTTCGCGCCAACCTGCCAGGCGTCGCCAACAGCCGCGCCTGCGGCTGGAACCGCCCGCCCATCGATCGCATGGCCAACTTGAATATCGAGGCCGGCGATAAAAGCATGGCGCAATTGGTGGGCGGTATTGAAAACGGCATCCTGATGTCGACCAACCGTTCGTGGTCCATCGACGATGCGCGCAACAAGTTCCAGTTCGGTTGCGAGTGGGGCCAGTTGATTGAAAACGGCGAACTCAAGGGCGTGGTGAAGAACCCCAACTATCGGGCAATTTCCGCGCAATTCTGGCGCAACCTCAGCGCGGTCGGCGACGCCAGCACCTTCAAGGTATTGGGTACGCCCAACTGCGGCAAGGGCGAGCCCAACCAGGTGATCCGCGTCGGCCATGCGTCGCCGGCCTGTGTATTCAGTAACATTGACGTATTTGGGGGCGATGCCTGATGAACCACTTCAAGGCACTGGTGGACTGGCTCAAGCAGGCCGTCACCGACAAGGAGCAGTTCCACCTGGGTTACGCGGATGAATCGTCCGAGTTCGTGCGTTTCAACCACGCACAGGTGCGCCAGGCCGGCCAGGTGCAACAGGCCAGCCTGAACCTCAAGCTGATCAACGATGGCCGCCACGCCGACCTGGGCATCACCCTGTCCGGCGAGGCGGCACTGGATCGCCAGCGTCTGGCCAATGCCCTGCAACAGCTGCGTGAAACCCTGCCGCTGCTGCCACGTGATCCGTACCTGCTGCTCAGCCACAACGCCTGGCAAAGCAGCAACGAACAGCGACGGCCGCTGCCGGCCCTGGCCCAGGTGCTGGACGACATCAGCCAGGCTGCCGACGGCGTCGATCTGGTCGGCTTCTACGCCGCCGGCCCCATCAGCCGTGGTTTCGCCAGTTCCTCGGGCGCGTTCGGCTGGCATTGCGCCAACAGCTTCAACTTCGATTTCAGCCTGTTCCACGCCAATGGCGAAGCGGTCAAGGCCAGCTACGCCGGGCACACCTGGGACAGCACCGAATTTGCCGCACGCTTTCAACAGGCCCGCGAGCAACTGGCGTTCCTGGGGCGGCCGCTGCACAAGCTGGCGCCCGGCCAATACCGTGCCTACCTTGCACCGCCAGCGCTGGAAGAAATCATCAGCATCATTACCTGGGGTGGTTTTTCGGCCCAGGCCATCGCCAGCAAAGGCAGTTCGTTGCAGCGCCTGTATGCCGGTGAGCAATCACTGAGCCCGCTGGTGACAATCAATGAACAGATCAGCGGTTCCCTGAGCCAGGCGTTTTCCACCGAAGGCTACCCGCGCGCGGATGTGCCCCTGATCCGGGCAGGCAAGGCCGAGGGCCAGTTGATCAACTCTCGCAGCGCCGCCGAATACGGTTTGAGCACCAACGGCGCCAGCAGCGACGAGTCTCCCAGCGCCTTGCAAATGGCGGCAGGCAGCCTGGTCCAGGCCGATATCCTCAAGCAGTTGGGCACCGGGTTATATATCAGCAACCTCTGGTACCTGAACTATTCCGACCTGCCAGCGGCGCGCCTGACCGGCATGACGCGCTTCGCCACGTTCTGGGTGGAAAACGGCGAAATCAAGGCGCCGGTCAGCACCATGCGCTTTGATGACAGTGTGTATCACTTGCTGGGTTCTCAGCTCGAAGCCCTGACCGCTGATCGGGAACTGCTACTGTCGGCCAGCACTTACAGCCAGCGCAATACCGCCTCCAACCTGCTGCCAGGTGCCTTGGTCAAACGCCTGACCTTGACATTGTAAACCCCGGTAATCCGGCCCTCTGTAGGCGCGAGCGCACCCGCGCCTACAGAGGGAATTGCACCCTCTCAGTCAGACTTTTCGCCGTTTCCTACCGCAAATTCCCAACTCACCGTCTTGAGCGCCCGGTTGGTTGTCGCCTGTAAAAAACCTCGTTATAACGGTTAGTGGCATCCCGCCACCCCACCCACGTGCCCACACGTGATGCATGACCTTGCCCGGTAAACGGCAAGCTGGAGCGCTGATATGAACCATGGAAGTTTCGTCATTGAAAGGCTGTTCAAACACTACAACGTTCACGTAGAGCAGCTCGGTAATAACCCGCAAAGAAAAACCGTGCTGATGGTCAATGGCGCCCTGTCCACCACGCGCTCCTTTGCCCGCACCAGCAAATGCCTGGCCGAGCATTTCAATGTGCTGCTGTTCGATTTGCCATTCTCCGGCTACTCGCGCGAGCACAACACCGACCTCGACTTGGTTACCAAGGACGATGAGGTGCAAATCCTGCGCGCCCTGGTAGAGCGCTTTGAGGTCAACCATTTAGTGTCCGCCTCGTGGGGCGGCATCTCCACATTGCTGACCCTGGCGTACAACCCACCCTCCATCGAAAGCTCCGTGGTGATGGCCCTGGCCCCCAACCTCAATCAGGCCATGCTTGAATACGTGGAGCGCGTGCGCGTGTTGATCGAGGCCGATGACAAGTCCGCGGTCGGCCACCTGCTCAACGAGACGGTCGGCAAATACCTGTCGCCGCGCCTCAAGCGCAACAACCATCGGCACCTGTCGACCATGGCCACTACCGAGTACCGCCAGGCGCGCTTTCACATTCACCAGGTCCTGGCCTTGGGCGATGGCAACTATTTGCCGGCGCTGCGACAGATCGAGACGCCGGTGCACTTTCTCAACGGTGCCCTGGACGAATACACCCCGGCCGCCGAGACCCAGCTGTTCAAACAATATGTAGGCCGCAGCAGCTTTGCGGTGGCCGAGCATACCGGCCACCTGCTGGACCTGGAGTCTCGGGAAGCGGCGCTGGCAGTTCACCGTGCATTGCTGGATTTCCTGGTCGGAGAGCACGCAACGTTGTCGGACTTAGACGAACCGCCAGTGGGAAAATGAGCGACGAATGGCGCATAATCGCCAACACATAGCCTGCTAATAAAAGGGTCCCCATGCCGAATCGTGCCCCTCTCGATGCCAAGACCGCCCGCTGGCTCCCCTGGGTGGTAGCGATTGCCTTCTTCATGCAATCGCTGGATGGGACGATCCTCAACACGGCTCTGCCGGCCATGGCCCGGGACCTCGCGGAGAACCCGCTGCGCATGCAGGGGGTGGTGATTGCCTACATGCTCACCGTCGCCCTTCTGATCCCCGCATCGGGCTGGATCGCCGACCGTTTTGGCACCAAGAAGATTTTCTTTGGCGCGATCATGCTGTTCAGTCTCGGCTCGCTGCTGTGCGCACTGTCCAGCAGTTTGACCATGCTGGTGGGCGCCCGGGTAATCCAGGGCTTAGGCGGTGCGCTGATGCTGCCAGTCGGGCGGCTGGTGGTGCTGCGCGCCTATCCGCGTTCCGAGCTGGTGCGCATCATGGGTTTCATCACTATCCCCGGCCTGCTCGGCCCCTTACTGGGCCCGACCATGGGCGGCTGGATGGTGCAATACCTGACCTGGCACTGGATCTTCCTGATCAACCTGCCGGTGGGCATGATCGGCTGCTATGCCGTATGGAAGTTCATCCCCGACCTGCGCGGCAGCGAGCGCACGCGCTTCGACGGCCTGGGTTTCCTGCTGTTCGGCGCGGCGATGGTGCTGATCACCATCGCCATGGAGGGTCTGGGCGAACTGCACCTGCCGCACCTGCGGGTCATATTGCTGCTGTTCGGCGGGTTCGCCTGCCTGGCGGCGTACTGGCTGCGCGCCGGGCATATTGATAACCCGTTGTTCTCGCCGGTGCTGTTCAAGACCCGCACCTTTGCCGTGGGCATTCTGGGCAACCTGTTTGCGCGGCTGGGCAGCGGCGCACTGCCCTTCCTGGTACCGCTTTTGTTGCAGGTGGCACTAGGTTACTCGCCATCAGAAGCCGGGATGAGCATGCTGCCACTCGCGGCGGCGGCGATGTTTGCCAAATCCGTGGCAAGGCCGCTGATCGAGCGCCTCGGTTATCGCATCGTGCTGACCGGCAACACCTTGGCTCTGGGCATCATGCTGGCGAGCATGGGCCTGGTCAGCGAGCACACGCCCTACCCGCTGCTGCTGGCCATGCTGGCGGTGCTGGGGGCGATCAACTCGCTGCAATTCACGGCGATGAACACCGTGACCCTGATCGACCTCGACGACGCCCAGGCCAGCAGCGGCAACAGTTTGTTGTCGGTGGTGGCGCAGTTGTCCCTCAGCCTCGGCGTGGCCTGTGCCGGCGCGTTGCTTGGCGGGTTTACTGCCGAGGCCGGCAATGACGGTGTGGAAAGTGTCCTCGGCGCGTTCCAGCTGACCTTCCTCACCGTGGGCATCATGGCGATGCTGGCGGCGGCGATCTTCCTGCAATTGTCGCCAAAAGACGGCAAACGCGTGGTCAGCCGCGAGCACGATATCGAGCATTGACGGGCTTCTCGTCGAGAACTTGCGGGGAAAATCCCACAGGGCTGGTACACTGCGCGACATTTTGTTTTGCAGAGCCAGTCCCGTGACTACCATCGCCACCGCTTTTAATACTTTGCCCCTGTCCGCCGCCATGCTGGCTAACCTCGACTCGCTGGGTTACGTCGAGATGACGCAGATCCAGGCGCAAAGCTTGCCGGTGATCCTCAAGGGGCTGGACCTGATTGCCCAGGCCAAGACCGGCAGCGGCAAGACCGCCGCCTTCGGCATCGGCTTGTTGAACCCGATCAACCCACGTTACTTCGGTTGCCAGGCGCTGGTGATGTGCCCCACCCGTGAGCTGGCCGACCAGGTCGCCAAGGAAATCCGTCGCCTGGCCCGTGCCGAAGACAACATCAAGGTGCTGACCCTGTGCGGCGGCGTGTCCCTCGGCCCGCAGATCGCCTCCCTGGAGCATGGCGCCCACGTCATCGTCGGCACTCCGGGCCGCATCCAGCAGCACCTGCGCAAAGGCTCGCTGGTACTGGATGGCCTGAACACCCTGATCCTCGACGAAGCTGACCGTATGCTCGACATGGGCTTCTACGACGCCATCGAAGACATCATCAGCAAGACCCCGCCACGCCGCCAGACCCTGCTGTTCTCGGCCACCTACCCGGTGAGCATCAAGCAGCTGGCGTCCAAGTTCATGCGTGCGCCGCAGCAGGTGAAGGCCGAGGCGTTCCACTCCGACGACCAGATCGAACAGCGCTTCTACGAAATCTCCCCAGAAGAACGCATGGACGCGGTGACCAAGGTGCTGGCGCATTTCCGCCCTGCCTCCTGCGTGGCGTTCTGCTTCACCAAGCAGCAAGTGCAGGAAACTGTCGACCACCTGACGGCCAAAGGCATTTCCGCCGTCGGCCTGCACGGCGACCTGGAACAGCGCGACCGTGACCAGGTACTGGCGATGTTCGCCAACCGCAGCACCTCAGTGCTGGTGGCTACCGACGTGGCTGCCCGTGGCCTGGACATCGACTCGCTGGACATGGTGATCAACGTCGAACTGGCCCGCGACTCGGAGATCCACATTCACCGCGTGGGCCGTACCGGTCGTGCCGGCGAGACCGGTATCGCCATCAGCCTGGTGGCACCGTCCGAAGCGCACCGCGCCCAGGCCATCGAGCAACTGCAGAAGTCGCCGCTGAACTGGGACCAACTGGACAACCTCAAGCCGCAAAGCGGTGGCCCGTTGCTGCCGCAGATGAGTACCCTGTGCATCGCCGCCGGGCGTAAAGACAAGGTCCGCCCAGGCGACATTCTGGGTGCATTGACCGGTGAAGCCGGCATTCCGGGCGCCCAGGTCGGCAAGATTGCGATCTTTGACTTCCAGGCATTCGTGGCCGTAGAACGCGGAATCGCCAAGCAGGCGTTGCAGCGCTTGAATGACGGCAAGATCAAAGGCCGTTCGTTGCGCGTGCGGATCCTGTAAATATCTCGCACACCAATGGAGATTCAAATGTGGGAGGGGGCTTGCTCCCGATAGCGGAGTCTCAGTCAATATAGATGTGACTGAACCACCGCCATCGGGAGCAAGCCCCCTCCCACATTTGACTGTATTTCAATTCAGAATTTGTATGAGGACACCGTTTTGCGCTCGACCGAAGTTGTGATCATTGGCGCCGGCGCGGCAGGCTTGATGTGCGCACTGACCGCCGCCGGGCGTGGGCGCAAAGTGATGCTGATCGACCACGCCAACAAGGCCGGCAAGAAGATCCTGATGTCCGGTGGTGGCCGCTGTAACTTCACCAATATGTACACCGAGCCGGCCAACTTCCTCTCGCATAACGCGCACTTCTGCAAGTCGGCCCTGGCGCGCTACACCCAGTGGGATTTCATTGGGCTGGTGGCCAAGCACGGCGTGCCGTACCACGAGAAAAAACTCGGCCAGCTGTTCTGCGATAACAAGTCCAGCGACATCCTCGGCATGTTGCTCGATGAGTGCATCCAGACCGGCGTGAGCCTGCACCTGGACACCTCCATCGAGGAAATCGCCAGGCTCGATAACGGTTACCAATTGCAGACCACGCTCGGCGAGTTGCACTGCGAGTCGCTGGTGATTGCCACTGGTGGCTTGTCGATCCCCACACTGGGCGCCACCGGTTTCGGTTACCAAGTGGCCAGGCAATTCGGCCATGAACTGTTGCCGACCCGCGCCGGGCTGGTGCCGTTCACCATCACCGACCAGCTCAAGGAGTTGTGCAGCGAGTTGTCCGGCACCTCGGTGGATTGCCTGGTCAGCTGCAACGGCCAGAGCTTTCGCGAGAACATGCTATTCACCCATCGTGGCCTGAGCGGGCCGGCGATTTTGCAGATCTCGTCTTACTGGGAATCCGGCGACACGGTGGAAATCAACCTGTTGCCCGATCATGACGCCCATGACTGGCTGCAACAGCAACAGGCCGAGCATCCCAACAGCGAGCTAAAGACCCTGCTGGGGGAGATTTTCACCAAGAAGATGGCCAACCTGCTGGCCCAGAGCTGGTTCGAATCCAAACCGATGAAGCAGTACACCCATGCTGAAATTGCCGATATCGCGCAAAAGCTTGGGAGCTGGCAACTCGTACCGGCCGGCACCGAGGGCTATCGCACTGCCGAGGTAACCTTAGGTGGAGTGGACACGCGGGAAGTATCTTCCAAGACCATGGAATCACTGAAAAGCCCTGGCCTGTACTTCATCGGCGAAGTGCTGGATGTGACCGGTCACTTGGGCGGGTTCAACTTCCAGTGGGCGTGGGCGTCGGGCTACGCAGCCGCGCAATACGCCTGACATAAAGCGGTAAAAATGTGGGAGCAAGCCCCCTCCCACATTGGTTTTGTAGTGATCTTGAATAATTTGCGGTTGGATGTGATCAGCACACTTGCCGTGGCGTCCTTGATAGCTCAATTTAGCGACAACGTCCCGGAAGACTCCAGACTTCATGTCATCGACCTCGTTCAAGCAGTCCATGCGGCGCCTGTGGGCGCTGGATAAATTCAGCTACAGCGTACGGGTGTTCATCGCCCTCACCGGCAGCATGGCGCTGTGTTGGTACCAGGATGAAATGACGCTGTTGATCCCGCTGTTCCTGGGGATTATCGCCAGCGCCCTGGCCGAGACTGATGACAGTTGGCAGGGCCGCCTCAACGCCCTGGCGGTGACACTGGTGTGTTTCAGCATCGCCGCGCTGTCGGTGGAATTGCTGTTCCCCTACCCCTGGATCTTCGCCATCGCCCTGGCTTTGGCCAGTTTCTCCCTGACCATGCTCGGTGCGCTGGGCGAACGCTATGGCGCGATTGCCTCGGCCACCCTGATTCTGTCGGTCTATACCATGATCGGCGTGGACCAACGCGGCGGCGCCGTCACCGACTTCTGGCATGAGCCGCTGCTGCTGGTGGCCGGCGCCGCCTGGTACGGCGTGCTGTCAGTGCTGTGGCAGGCGCTGTTTTCCAACCAGCCGGTGCAGCAGAGCCTGGCGCGGTTGTTCCGTGAGCTGGGGCGCTATCTCAAGCTCAAGTCATCCTTGTTCGAGCCGATCCGCCAACTGGATGTGGAAGCCCGACGCCTGGAACTGGCCCAGCAAAATGGCCGGGTGGTCGCCGCGCTGAATGCGGCCAAGGAAATCATTCTGCACCGTGTCGGCAATGGTCGACCGGGCTCGAAGGTCAGCCGTTACCTGAAGCTGTATTTCCTGGCCCAGGACATCCACGAACGCGCCAGTTCGTCTCACTACCCGTACAACGCCCTGACCGATGCCTTTTTCCACAGCGATGTGCTGTTTCGCTGCCAGCGCCTGCTGCGCCAGCAAGGCAAAGCCTGCCAGACCCTGGCCGAGTCGATCCAACTGCGCCAACCGTTCATCTATGACGACAGCTTCGCCGAGGCCCTGGGCGACCTGAACGCCTCCCTGGAGCACCTGCGCATCCAGAGCAACCCCGCCTGGCGTGGCCTGTTACGCTCGTTGCGCGCCTTGGCCGCCAACCTGTCCACCCTTGACCGCCTGCTGGGCGACGCCAGCAACCCCGATGCCCTGGCCGACGCTACCGACAGCAACCTGTTGGACCGTGCCCCGCGCAACTTCAAGGAAATGTGGACGCGCCTGCGCACCCAACTCACGCCGACGTCATTGCTGTTTCGCCACGCCTTGCGCCTGTCACTGGCATTGACCATCGGCTATGGCACCCTGCACGCCATCCACGCGTCCCAAGGTTACTGGATCATCCTCACCACCCTGTTCGTCTGCCAGCCGAGCTACGGCGCCACCCGGCGCAAACTCGGCCAGCGGATCATCGGCACCGCCATCGGCCTGACCGTGGCCTGGGCGCTGTTCGATTTGTTCCCCAACCCGGTCGTGCAATCGATGTTCGCCATCGCTGCGGGCCTGGTGTTCTTTATCAACCGCACCACGCGCTATACCCTGGCGACTGCAGCGATCACCCTGATGGTGCTGTTCTGCTTCAACCAGGTGGGCGATGGCTACGGGCTGTTTCTGCCTCGCCTGTTCGATACCCTGCTTGGCAGCCTGATCGCGGGCCTGGCGGTGTTCCTGTTCCTGCCCGACTGGCAAGGCCGACGCCTGAACAAAGTGCTGGCCAACACCCTGACCTGCAACAGCATCTACCTGCGCCAGATCATGCAGCAATACGCCGCCGGCAAGAGCGACGACCTGGCCTACCGCCTGGCCCGGCGCAACGCGCATAACGCCGATGCCGCGCTATCCACCACCCTGGCCAATATGCTGATGGAGCCTGGGCACTTTCGTAAGGAGGCCGACGTAGGCTTTCGCTTTCTGGTGCTGTCACACACCTTGCTCAGCTATTTGTCGGGTTTGGGTGCGCACCGCGAAACCCAGCTTCCGGCCGACGTGCGTGAGCATTTGATCGAAGGCGCAGGCAACAGCCTGGCGGCAAGCATTGATGAGATCGCAAGCGGCCTGGCCAACAAACAGCCGATTGCGATCCAGAGTGATGCCGAGGAAGGGTTGGCGGCAGAGTTGGAGCAAATGCCGGATGAGATCGATGAGGCGCAGCGGCTGGTGCAAACGCAGTTGGCGTTGATTTGTCGGCAGTTGGGGCCGTTGCGCACGTTGGCCGCGCACTTGATCAAAGACACCAGCGCGGCTTAGGCCGCTATCGGGGGCAAGTCGAATCGTCGCACCGCCCCTCCCACATTCGATTGGTGTATGCCGCTCCCTTGTGGGAGGGGCGATGCGACGATTCGACTTGCCCCCGATGAGGCCCGCACAGACGCTACATCCCATGCGCCTTCATCAACCGCGCATAACTGCCATCCGCCTTCATCCGTGCAATTTCCCGATCAAAACCGGCAACAATCTGCGCGTGTTCGGGGTTCTTCAGGCTGACCAGGATATGCAAGCTGTTCTGGCTCAAGGGCTCGCCCACAAACGCCACAGCATTGCGCACCCGCGGCGATTCCCGCGCCAGGTAGTAACGCGCTACGTATTCATCCTCCAACGTCAACCGCACGCGCTGGGCCGCCAACATGCGCACGGCCATGGCAAAGTTGTGCACCGGCACTTTCTGCAACAGTGTGTCTTGGTCAAACGCTGCCGAGTAGGCGTAGCCGCGCACCACGGCGATCTTCTCGTCGTGCAGTTCTGTCAGGTTGCGATAAGCAATGGGATCGTCGCTACGCTTGAGAAAGCGCACACGGTTAAGCAAATACTCGCGGGAAAACTGCCCCAACTGCGTACGGGCCTCGTCGTACCAGGCGTTGATCAGCACGTCGTAGCGCCCATCACCCACCCCCTTCAAGGCGCGAGCCCAAGGCACCTGGTCAAAATCACTGGCATACCCCGCACGGGCCAGGGCCGTGCTGACGATATCCGTGGCCAGGCCGCCATTGATCAGGGTGGCATCGGTAAACGGCGGCCAGCTATCCGCCACCAGGCGCAGGCGTTGTGCCAACACCGGTTGGGCCAGTAACAACACGGCGATCAAAGCAACGGCACGAGTCAATCGCGGCATGCTCAAAGTCCTTGGCGGGCAGGCAGTGGCCTGATAACAGTAGCTCATCAATGAGCGTGCACTGCAGATTACACAAAGAAGCCCGCTGCGCCCGCGCCGAATGATGGCAAATTGACGCCATTCACAAAATTACCATTTTAGACACCAGCGCCCGCCGCGCTTACTATTCTTGGCACGTCTTTATACGAGCACACATCATGACGGTCGATTGGGTCTGCAAACATCACGACGACTTGGGCAAGGAACAGCTGTACGCCATCCTGCGCCTGCGAAGCGAGGTCTTCGTCGTCGAGCAACAATGCGTTTACCAGGACATCGACGGCCAGGATCTGGCGGGCGATACCCACCACTTGATGGCCTGGCAAGATGATGAGCTGGTGGCCTACCTGCGGTTACTGGACCCTGAATCCCAGGGCGACGACGTAGTGATCGGCCGCGTCATCGTCGCGCCGGTGGCACGGGGCACCGGGCTGGGGCATCAAATGATGGAGGAAGCGCTCAAGCGCATTGAGAGTATCTGGCCAGAAATGCCGATTTTTCTCTCGGCCCAGGCGCATTTGCAGGGGTATTACGGACGGTATGGGTTTGTGGTGGTGGGTGAGGAATACCTGGAAGACGATATTCCACATATTGGTATGCGGCGGGCTTGATGGCCTCATCGGGGGCATGGGTATCTACACAACTTCGTAGCAGCCACCAGTAACCACGATGCGAAGCGAGCCGCTCTTGATCTTGATCTGCTTTTGATCTTGGGCGCCCCGTTAAACCACGCTGGCCGGAATTCGACAGGGATTTGGGGGCTAAACCGGCAGGGATGCCGGTTTAGCCCCCCCGCGCCATGGATGGCGCGTGGCGGCGGCCCCCCAAATCACTGGCGGATTACGGGCACACCGAGCCCAGGCGAGGTGCCGAGTGGTGGGGCAAGAGCCCTTTGGTTACTTTGGGGCTTTTTGTATAGACCGGACACATGGTGGACACATGTGCGGGGACATGGTTGACACATTATGGGCCATAGTCAGGTTTGCTCAGGTCGATCGTTCTTAGAAAGTGATGGCAGAAGTAAACATCAAAGAGACCGTCTTTTTCAGGGTTAGGTCGTATTCCGATGTGATGACCATTCAGGCCCTTGGCGATGCTGAAATAGCGTTTCTGAAAACGAAATCGGCTGTGATACGCCTTGATCGACACATCATCCGGCCCGTACTCGAAGGGTGATAACTGCTGCGGGTAAGCCCAAGGGCTGGACCGATACCGGTCCATGGGCACCTTGTAGTCCAGTGCTTGATGAGGACGCTGCAGGTTATAAACCTCACGCCACTGATCAAATGCGGTTTGAGCCTCCTTGATCGTGGAAAATTGCCGTCCATTAAGCACCTCCGCCTTGAGTGATCGATGAAAGCGCTCGATCTTTCCGTTGGTTTGAGGGTGATAGGGGCGACTGAAACTGATCCGGATTCCCAAGCTAATCAACCAGATACTTAACTCTGTGATTTCACCGGGGTTGCGCGGCGATCCCCATGGAGGACCGTTATCAACATTGATACGAGCGGGCAATCCGAAGCGTTGGAATACCTCAATCATCTTCTCCTTCACTGTGCCCCCGCGTTCGTTATCACACGCCTGAATAGCTAAATTGAATCGCGAGTGATCATCCAACAAGGTCAGGGGATGGCATCGACCTTCTTGAGTTGCGAAATGCCCTTTGAAGTCCATCTGCCAAAGGTCGTTAGGCGCATCGTGTTCAAATCTCAGCTTTGCTTCCTGTTCCTTCTGAACGGGCTGAATCAGGTCGTGTCGGTGCAGCACGTTAGTTACTGTGCTGGGAGCAATTTGCTTTTTCAAGATGCTGCTGATTGTGCGTCCGCCCCAGGCCGGATGTTCCTGCCTGAGCGCTACGACCTCCGCCTCCAGGGCCGCATTGGTCAGTTTGGGACTGGTAGCTGGTTTTCGGGACTTTTCTTGCAGCCCCGACTGCCCTTGCATCTCGTATCGTTTGAGCCATTTATAGGCCGTTTGCGGGCTGATGCCGAAGCGTCGACACAGTTCTCTTTTATTACTGCCGGGCTGCCGTGCTAAGGCAACGAACTCTTCTTTCAGGCTCATGGTATCTCTCGTGTTCCAAGGCATGATGGCTTTCCGGCGAAGTTGGCTCGCCGAAAAGTGTCCACCATGTCCCCGCACACCCGTCAACCATGTGTCCGGTCCGTACAGGCTTTTCCAAAGTGACCCGCTGTCAGAGCGGAACCCTAAGTGGCCGTTACCTAAATAACGGATATGTACTCGGTTTGATCCGGCATCCTGGTCGGCCCTAAGGCCGCCATCGGGAGCAAGTCGAATCGTCGCACCGCCCCTCCCACAGGGTCCGGCTTCGCACCAAAGTTGTGTAGATACCCATGCTCATCGGGGGCAAGCCCAGCCACCACCTATGTCAGGGGTAACCCAACACCTGCTTGATCATCGCAAGATTGGCCGCGATCCACCCCCGGTCAATCGCACCCCAATCACGAATCCGATAATGCCCAGCGTGATTACGCGCCCCCTCTTCCTGCTCAAACTCGCACACGATATCCAGGTCAGCCAACGCCGCAATCGTGTCCTGGGCCGTGCGCCGTGGCATACCAGTGGCCTCGGTCAGTGCCGGGACGCTGCTGGCCAACTGGCTGTCGATCAAATACGCCACATACAGGCGGCGATAGAAACTGCTTTTGGTCTTGCTCACATCCATGGTCTGTCGCCTTGTGGTTAGGGCTTGCCCTGCAAATCGCGCCAGGTAAGGTACACCCGCAGGTCGAATTCCACCTGATGGTAGTCCGGCATCATGTATTGGCAGAGTTTGTAGAACGCCTTGTTGTGGTCAGATTCCTTGAAGTGCGCCAGTTCATGCACCACGATCATGCGTAGAAACTGCGGGGCGGCCTCCTTGAACAGCGAAGCGATGCGAATCTCTTTCTTGGACTTGAGATTGCCGCCCTGTACCCGGGAAATCGTGGTGTGCAAACCCAAGGCGCGATGGGTCAGGTCCAGCCGGTTATCGAACAGCACCTTGTCGATGGACGGTGCGTTGCGCAAGTGTTCCTGCTTCAGGGCCAGCGCGTAGGCATACAGCGCCTTATCGCTCTGCACGGCGTGGCGTTCGGGGTAACGCTGCTCCAGATAGGCACCCAACTGGTCCTTGGCGATCAGTTGACGCACTTGCTCCTGAAGCGCAGCGGGATAGGCCTGGAGGTATTTCAACGCAGTCATGGGGTGTGCAACGCAAATGGGACGGGCGCCAGTGTAGCGAATTCAACGCACGCGAGGGTACGACCAGCCGGCAACGTCCTCGGCCATCAACGGCAACGCCGCCCACGGCCCCTGGATATACGTGCAGCCATTGGCCTTGAGCCACTCCGTTTGCTCAAGGGTCTCTACGCCTTCAGCGATCACCAACACATCAAAATGCCCACACAACTGGATGATGCTGCGTGCCATTGCGGCATCCCGCGACGAGCCCGGCAGGCGCGCCACCAACTGCGGGTCAAGCTTGAGGGTGTCGAACGCAAGATCGCGCAAATGGGCCAGGGAGCAGTGGCCGGCACCAAAGTCATCCAGGGCTATACGCACGCCAATGCGGCGCAGTAACTGCAGCTGTTTGGTCGACTCCTCAAGATTATTCATCAGGCAGTCTTCACCGATTTCCACCTCCAACTGCCGCCCACGCAGCCCATGTCGCTCCAGTACCTGCTGCAGTTGGTTGGCCAGGTTGGGCATATTGAACTGGCTGCTGCTCAGGCTCACGCTCAGCACCAGCTCAGGGTCGAAGGTAGCTTGCCAGGCCTGGCGCTGGGCAGCGACTTGCTGGTAGATCCAGGTGCTCAACTGGCTGATCAAGCGCGCCTCTTCCAACAGCGGCAAAAACAAACCTGGTGGCACATCGCCGACACTCGGATGCTGCCAGCGCAACAGTGCTTCGACACCGCGCAGACGCCCATCTTCCAGGCACACCTGGGGTTGGTACACCAAGGTGAAATCCTTGTTCGCAATGGCTGTGCGTACGCTGTCTTCGAGCATCAGCCGCGAACGGGCGCGGCCGTTCATTTCCTGGTCGTAGTAACGGTACTGCTGACGTCCGGCGCGCTTGGCTTCGTACATAGCGATATCTGCTGCCCGTAACAGACCGCTCAGGTCCGAGCCGCAATCGGGAAACGTCGCAATGCCAATACTGACGCCGAGCATCACATCCAGACCGTCGACCTGCTGGCACACAGACACTCGCTCGATCAGCTTCTCCGCGATCTTCGCAGCCTGCTCGGGGAACTCCAGCTCCAGCAAGGCGGTGAACTCGTCCCCGCCGATGCGTCCGAGAATGTCGTAGGAACGCAGACATGCCTGCATTTGTTCAGAAACCCAACGCAGCACACGATCACCGGCGTCGTGGCCCAACGTATCGTTGACCCGCTTGAAGCCATCAAGGTCCAGGTACAGCAATACCAGCGCCTGCTCGCTGCGTTCGCCGCGCAGCAACGTATTCTCCACCGCCTGATGAAAACCCCGCCGGTTCAGCAGCCCGGTCAACGGGTCGGTCACGGCCTGGAACTCCAGCTGCTGGTGCAGGTGGCGCACTTCAGACATGTCCAGCACTGTCACCACCATCGCCTGCTGCTCGGCAGGCAAGGGCGCGCAGGATAACGCCACCGGCACCTGCTGGCCGCGACCCGTACGCAAAATGGCATCGTGCTGGCGCCACGTCTGGCCCTTGCGATACGCCTCGTACATCGGGAAGCCCAGCCAAGTGGGCACATGAGGTTTTTGCAGAAAACTGAGGAAACTCTCCCCCTGCAACTCGGCCATCGTGGCATTGAGCAGCCGCGAAATGGCCGGGTTGGCGTATTCGATCACACTGGTTTCGCCCACCACCAGAATGCCCTCGGCGGCGTTATCCAGCACCGAGGCATTGAAGGCGCGGGCCAGTTCCAGGTCATGGCTCAGGCGCTGCAAAGCGCGGCGATTACGCTGGTGATCCAGCAACGCCTGCACCTTGGGCTTGAGGATAAGTGGGTCAAACGGCTTGAACAGGTAGTCGATCGCACCGCTGGCATACCCTTCAAGCACCGCGTCGGGTGAATGGGCAGTGGCTGTCAGGAAGATAATCGGCGTCATGCGCGTGCGTTGGCTGCCACGCATCAGACGTGCCACCTCAAAGCCATCCATACCGGGCATGCGCACGTCCAGCAACACCAAGTCGACGTCGTGGGCCAGCAGCAATTCCAAGGCTTCCAGGCCGGAAGCGGCGGTCATTACCCGCCAGTCTTCACACTGCAATAGCGCACGCATGCTGACGAGGTTTTCCGGGTAGTCATCGACCACCAAAAGGACCGAACTGGCATCGCCTGGGTGTGGAGCGCAATCCATGCTACGTCTCTTCCTTGGGGAGCTGCACCGGTCAGTTCTGTTACCAAACCCGGATAAATACTGAGGGCTCACTCTAGCCTCGGTTCCAAAAAAGCAGAAGTGACGTGGATGCCCTCATTGAAACAAAAGCCAGGAAGCCGACTAACGGTAAGGCCCTGCAGCCCGCGGCTCATGGGCAACATGGCTTTTTGGCATTCCTCTGACGCCAATTAATTGCCAGCGATTGTTTAACAATTGCACCAGCACCGCCTATAAAGAACCGGTAAGGCCTCTGGGCCAACGTTTTCACCCTCTGTAAAAGGCCAACACCATGATCGACCTCTCCACCTGGAACCTGAGCATTCCGGTCGGCTCCCCGCCCACGACCATCGACACCCCAAGGCTGCTGAGTGGCTTCAACGATCAATACTTCCAGGCCGAAGGCAGCGATGTGCAGTTCTGGACCCCCGTGACCGGCACCCGCACCGAAAACGCCATTTACCCACGCAGCGAACTGCGCGAAACCTACGCCGACGGGCGCCTGCGCAACTGGACCTACCCCGAGGCCGATAACTTCCTGCGCGCCACCCTCACGGTCAACCAGGTACCCACCTCCGGCAAAGTCGTTATCGGCCAGATCCACGCCTATGACAGCCAGAAACCACTGATCAAGCTGGAGTACCAGTTCAAGGAAAAAACCCAGACCGGCAACATCGTCGCCAAGGTGCGCATGCGCCCGGACGAGGCCGAGAGCCAGGTCATCATCGTCGCCTCCAACGTGCCGCTGGAGAAGAGCTTCACCTACGTTATCAATCTCAACAAAGCCGGGCTGCTCAGCGTGTACGCCGCCGACAGCGAGTGGAATGAACGCATTGGCGCTGCCTGGGGCGACAAGCCGTTGTACTTCAAGGCGGGGGTGTATGTGCAGGACAACAGTGGGGACAGCAAGGAAGGCGCGCGGGTGACGTTTGCGAAGTTGGATATTGATCACGAGTAAATGGATTAGCCTATTTCGAGTAGGCAACGTCCGATAAGCCCAAGGATCATTCCCCGATAAATCCAGACGATTAAATCCCCTGTGGGAGGGGGCTTGCTGCCGATTGCGGTGTGTCAGCTCCAATAGCTGTGACTAACCCACCGCAATCGGGAGCAAGCCCCCTCCCACATTTGGCCTGTGTGGCCTGAGGGCCTGGTGTTCGTCCTACAGGACCGTTGCGGTCAGCCAGCTCGCCGCTTATAGTTCGCCCCGTCGCTGGCGTTGATCAGCGATAGGGTTTCGCAGCCCTAACGATACGTGTGTAACCAAGCATCATGAATACAACGATGAGCGCTTCGGCGCCCGTCGTCTGTTTTATGGTGGCTGTGTGTGGGAGACCTCCGGGTCTGCCGGGTTCCTCGTATCCTCGGTCTGCGAACCCGCGCACAGCTACCACCCACTTCGTTTCGCAGCGAATGGCGGTAGTCCTTTTCAGATACGAGGATATTTGCCATGACCCAACAGCTTCCACCCCGCCGTTTCACCCCCTGCACCGAAACCGCCACCGACTACCCCGTGCTTCTCATCGACAGCGACGCCCCACTGCTCGACCTTCACGCCTGCCTGCGCGAACGCCTCAACGCTGCTTTGGAACACCTGAACCTGATGGCCTGCTCCAGCCTGCCGGACTTTGCCGAGCGCGACCTGAACAACGTGGCCAACACCGCACGCATTCTGGTGCAGGACGTGAGTGATGTGTTTCGGGTCATTGAACACCGTGGATTCGATACATCACCGCCAAGCTGATCGAAACCCGGACACAAAAAACCCGCATTTCTGCGGGTTTTCTTGAGGCGACGAAAGATTGGAAAATCCCCCGCCCCTACTTCTGAACAGGCAATGTGAACTTGGCAGGCCCCTTTGAGTTCATCAGCTCAAAAGCACAGTCCGTGACTTTACTATTTGTACACTCTTTATGCTCATTCCAACCAGAACCGTTAGCCACGGGAGGCAAGACAAACCGCTTAGACAACCTAAAATAATCGTCCTTGCCTTTCCCGCTGTAATTACAGATTACGTAGTGATAAGGCAATTTCGTTTCGCTGTCTGCACCTTGTTTGATCGCTGCGCCCAGAAACTTGACGCCCTCAGCCCCAGAATAATCGTCAATGAGCTGTTCGCCACTCCATTGCTGCTCTTGCTCTCCAGCTGAAAACTGAATGCTCACAACCTTGATAGTTGAAGAATCTGGGCAAGATAACTGCGCCGCCTGTGCATTACCTATCAGCATCAACGCACCCGTCGCCGCAAAAAACTGAAGCCACTTAAGAGTTGAATGTGACATAGCATATTCCCCTTCCTGGATGAGTGAGCCAAGCATGCGCAAGAGCGTTAACTAGCGACACTGTCAACATTGACAGGTTTTAATACAATTTAGAAATAAGCAACGCAAATGTAATTGCGTTCAACTCGATTGCGCCTCCCTTCCTTTATGAAGACAAATGCATTAACACTGTTTTCTGCTGCCAAGCATGGAACTGCCCAATTTTCCATACCCTATCGTTCAGCGAGGTACAACAAATAGGTCGTTCTCGCTCAATCGCAAGATTTCGAGGCCTATCTGTATATCTGCCGCCATTTACTTTCAATTCCAAAACAGTATAAGACACTGTCATATTTCACAGGCGCCATGCAGACCAACTCTCTATAGCCTTACAAAAACGGCACAACAAAAAATGCGCCGCTTTAAGCTAATCCTTTATCAAACGTTATAGGGAAATTTATCATGAACAATGCCTAATCCAATGGGAACGTATGCCGGAAACAACTGCCAATCCCACTCAGCCTCGTTACTTGACAATCACAAGTGCCGACAGCCATACCGGTGACGTAAAAGCACTCTACCATGACGGAGCCAGGGCCAATTCAATCAGCGGAACATATAAATTCGCTAATGCGGAAAAAGGAGGACAAGCAAGGTTAGATTTGGCCAGCCCCCCGGGTGAGCAAACGTCTTAAAAAGAAGCCCGCATTATTGCGGGCTTCTTTTTAAGCGCCTAAGGCTCAGCTCACCTTAGCGCTCAACTCACTTTTCAAATAGCGGAGGGGTCGTGATGAGCAAAATGTCACCTATATCGAACTTTCAACTAAATTAATCTGATTATGTCCCTTATGACGGACATTTCAATTACCTTACGTCTGATGCAATTCAGGCCAAAAGCAGCGACGTGCAGTTCTGGCCCCCCGTGACCGGCACCCGCACCGAAAACGCCATTTACCCACGCAGCGAACTGCGCGAAACCTACGCCGACGGGCGCCTGCGCAACTGGACCTACCCCGAGGCCGACAACTTCCTGCGCGCCACCCTGGCGGTCAATCAGGTGCCCTCATCCGGCCAGATCCACGCCTATGACAGCCAGAAACCACTGATCAAGCTGGAGTACCAGTTCAAGGAAAAAACCCAGACCGGCAACATCGTCGCCAAGGTGCGCATGCGCCCGGACGAGGCCGAGAGCCAGGTCATCATCGTCGCCTCCAACGTGCCGCTGGAGAAGAGCTTCACCTATGTGATCAACATCAACAAAGCCGGGTTGCTCAGCGTGTACGCCGCCGACAGCGCGGGTTCTTTCTGGGTCACATCAGGTTACTTGATACACATCAACATAAAGCTCATCGAGGAATCCCCAGCTGGTTTGTTATCACCTACTTTCAGTGTCAGCACGTTGACATAGTTGATAGCCGGAATGCTTCCCAACTTTGCATGCGCGTAATAAATATGATCGTCGGAACGGACATCAACTACCGACACCGAGCAAAATGACGGAACCTCTTTGAAAACGCCGGGTACGAACCTGACTTTGTAGTCGGAGAAGTAGTCAGGATGTGCAGAGCGCTCTACTTGTTTTATCCAAATGGGGGATTGCTTCACGACTTCCCCTTTGGCATCTATCGTCGCTGTCATGACCTCCGCCAGCGCAAAACGCCCCGCAACAGCGGTTGCAAATGCAACAGCGGTGAGTGCGAGCAACTTCCCTAACCTCATATTCTAATTCCCACAAGTTCGTCAATTGAATGCATGGCCGAACAGCCATAAAACCTATCCAAAACAATAACCGAGGCACTGTCAACGACGCACATTGAAATTAGAAACTAGTTACCAATGAGAGGGTAAATACCTACACTCGGGAAGCTTTTTTAGCTCAATAGCCGAGAAACCTGCAATCAGCTACATTGCCAGAGCCTGGCTTGCAGAAGGCATTATCGTCCCAGTTCGGTTGTACGGGTTGTGGCAGCGTCAAGAAACGCCGGGACATACGCAGAAAGGCAAATTGTTCAGGGCCCTCATAATCACAGGCAACAAAAGGTCCGTTTTGCCCGGGTCTGATCCCGGCGGAAATGAACTTCAATCCAGCCAGATAGGACTCCTGTGCATAGGGATTTTCTCCACTCCAACCAGCGCCCGGCGCAACAGAGACGTAACGATAGCCCTGCTCCTGTTTCTCTTGCTGAATGGCACCGATGGCCGGGCACATTGATACCGCTGCAGGATGCTGCCGAGCACATCCGGCCAAAGCTGCCAGCCCAACCAAAGCGGCTGGAAACAATAGATTCATACCCTTGCGCCCCATCATTCCACTCCTCATAAATACACGCTTCGTTATTGTTTTAAAGAAGTTCGCCAATACCGTGACGTCGAGCACTGCCAAATTTTAAACAGGTTATGTTAGCGAAGTGTCAGGCAATCATTCATGTTGGTCCGTGGAGGTGACTTGTTCGCTGGTGGGACAGGTAGTGGCCGCGTATGCATGTCCGATCGAGGCGGCCATACTCATCACTGCCATCACACGCAATAACACATTGATAGTTGATCGAGCTGATACCGCTTTTGCGGCATTGACACCTTTCATTATCAGCCACTCCTTTAGATTCTTTGAAAGCTCATACTGAAGGAAGATGACAGGGCTCGATACTGTAATTCTTGACAGTTATTTAAATAAATTAGAAATAATGGTTATGCCTTTTCGAAATTATAGGTATGGCCGACAAACCTGGGAAACAACTTTATTTGACCGAAGAGGGCGCGCAGGCGATGAGCATGATGGAATCGCAGCTAAAAAAAGCCCGCATCACTGCGGGCTTCTCTTCAAACGCATAAGGCTTAATTCACCTTAGCGTTCAACTCACCTTTGAGGTAACGCTGGTACATTGCTTCCAACGAGATCGGTTTGATCTTCGAAGCATTACCCGCAGTACCAAACGCTTCGTAGCGAGCAATACACACGTCGCGCATTGCGGTCACGGTGGCACCGAAGAATTTACGTGGGTCAAATTCGCTCGGGTTGGTGGCCATCAGGCGACGCATTGCGCCAGTAGAGGCCAGGCGCAGGTCGGTGTCGATGTTGACCTTGCGCACGCCGTACTTGATGCCTTCGACGATTTCTTCAACCGGTACGCCGTAGGTTTCTTTGATGTCGCCGCCGTACTGGTTGATGATCGCCAGCCATTCTTGCGGTACCGAGGAAGAACCGTGCATCACCAGGTGGGTGTTGGGGATGCGCTTGTGGATTTCCTTGATGCGGTCGATAGCCAGCACGTCGCCGGTAGGTGGCTTGGTGAACTTGTAGGCGCCGTGGCTGGTGCCGATGGCGATGGCCAAGGCGTCGACCTGGGTCTTCTTGACGAAGTCGGCCGCTTCTTCCGGGTCGGTCAGCATCTGGCTGTGATCCAGCACGCCTTCGGCGCCGATGCCGTCTTCTTCGCCGGCCATGCCGGTTTCAAGCGAACCCAGGCAGCCCAGCTCGCCTTCGACCGAAACGCCGCAGGCGTGAGCCATGGCCACGGTTTGTTGGGTGACGCGTACGTTGTACTCGTAGTCGGTTGGGGTCTTGCCGTCTTCGCCGAGGGAGCCGTCCATCATCACCGAGCTGAAGCCCAGTTGGATGGAGCGCTGGCACACGTCAGGGCTGGTGCCGTGGTCCTGGTGCATGCACACCGGGATATGTGGGAATTCTTCGATGGCCGCAAGGATCAGGTGACGCAGGAACGGGGCACCGGCGTATTTGCGCGCACCGGCCGAAGCCTGGACGATCACAGGGGAGTCGGTCTTGTCAGCGGCTTCCATGATGGCGCGCATCTGCTCAAGGTTGTTGACGTTAAAGGCTGGGACGCCGTAGCCGAACTCGGCTGCGTGGTCCAGCATTTGACGCATGCTGATAAGTGCCATTGTGTTGTCTCTCCCGGTCGAGGGTCGTTAATCGTGCAAGCCTGCCGTAGCGGCGGCTGCTATTCAAGTTATTGCAGATCAAGAGGTTGAGCTTGAGCTGCTGAATCGTTATTGCTGATGGGTTCAGTTGGCTTTGCAGCCGCGCCCAATCAAATCATCGGTGGCCACCCAGTACACCAGGCCTTCCTCACCTTTGGTGTGAAACGCCAATTGGCCGTCGCTGTACAGCACGCCCGAGGCGGCTACCTCTTGCTTGAGACGGTAAACCTGGTCCGAACCGCCGAGGCGTACATCCACTTCGGAACGGGCCTGGTTGGCGAAGCGCCAGTTGAGCTCGGCCTTGCTGTCGCAGGTCCAGGTGGTCCACTTGTCGGCAGGCTCTGCGGCCTTGCTGAACATGTTCATGCTGCTGCAACCGGCCAACAGGGCCAGGGCTGCCAGGGCGAAAACGCCTTTCATTGCCAATCCTCGCAGGGCGACCTGGGGCCGCCGTTGCTGTTGGTTAGTGGATCAGACCCGTCAAGGGCAACCCTGTTCCTGACCGTTGGGCGCGGAGTCGTATTTCTCCAGCCGTTCGTTGCCGATGCGCTTGTTGATCACCGGCATGGTCTCGGCTTGCCAGTCAGCCTGGTAACAGCTTTTGTTCAACGGTGCCTTGGCGTTGTCCGCCTCCGGCGCCGCGCTGGGTGTGCCGCTGCAGCCGGCCAACAGGCCCGCTGCGATCACCAGTGCCAACGACTTGATCATGGGAACGCTCCTTTTCCTGATCACGCGAGCCTTAGCCCTTGGCTCGGGTTTCCAACACTTCCACGGCCGGCAAAACCTTGCCCTCGACGAATTCGAGGAAGGCGCCGCCACCGGTAGAAATGTAGGAGATCTGATCAGCAACGCCATATTTATCGATGGCCGCCAAGGTGTCACCGCCGCCGGCGATGGAGAAAGCCGAGCTTTCAGCAATGGCTTTGGCCAGCACTTTGGTGCCGTTGCCAAACTGGTCGAACTCGAACACGCCTACCGGGCCATTCCACAGGATAGTCTGGGATGCCTTGAGCAGTTCAGCGAAATTGGCCGCGGTTTGCGGGCCGATGTCCAGGATCATGTCGTCAGCGGCCACGTCAGCGATGAGCTTGACGGTGGCTTCGGCGCTTTCAGCGAACTCTTTGGCAACGACCACGTCCACCGGCAATGGCACGCTGACTTTGGCGGCGATGGCGCGGGCGGTATCCAGCAGGTCCGGTTCGTACAGGGATTTGCCCACCGGGTGGCCGGCTGCGGCCAGGAAGGTGTTGGCGATGCCGCCGCCGACGATCAACTGGTTGCAGATCTGGCTGAGACTGTTGAGCACGTCCAGCTTGGTGGAAACCTTGGAACCGGCAACGATGGCCGCCATTGGCTGGGCCGGAGCGCCCAGGGCCTTGCCCAACGCATCCAGCTCAGCAGCCAGCAGTGGGCCGGCAGCAGCAACCTTGGCGAACTTGGCCACACCGTGGGTCGAACCTTCAGCGCGGTGAGCAGTGCCGAAAGCGTCCATCACGAACACATCGCACAAAGCGGCATATTGCTGGGCCAGTTCGTCGCTGTTCTTTTTCTCGCCCTTGTTGAAGCGCACGTTTTCGAACAGCACGATATCGCCGGCTTTCACGTCCACGCCGCCCAGGTAGTCTGTGACCAGTGGCACGTCACGGCCCAGGGCCTTGCTCAGGTACTCGGCGACAGGCTTGAGGCTGTTTTCGGCGGAGAACTCACCTTCGGTCGGGCGGCCCAGGTGGGAGCAGACCATCACGGCCGCGCCTTTTTCCAGGGCCAGCTTGATGGTCGGCAGCGAGGCCAGGATTCGCGCATCGCTGGTGACCACACCGTCCTTGACTGGGACGTTGAGGTCTTCGCGGATCAGTACGCGCTTACCTTGCAGATCGAGGTCGGTCATCTTCAACACGGTCATGGGTCGCAGTTCCTGAATTACTGTTGAGGTTGTTTAGCGGCGATGTGCAGATAATGTTCCGCAACATCCAGCATTCGGTTGGCAAAGCCCCATTCGTTGTCGAACCAGGCCAGGATGTTCACCAGCCTGGGGCCGGAAACGCGAGTCTGGCTGGCATCGACAATCGCCGAATGCGGGTCATGGTTGAAATCACAACTGGCGTGGGGCAACTCGGTGTAGGCCAGCAAGCCTTTGAGCGGGCCGCTGGTCGCGGCGTCACGCAGTATCCGGTTGACCTCCGTCGCATCAGTGTCGCTGACGGTTTGCATGGTGATATCCAGGCAAGACACATTCACCGTCGGCACACGTACGGCTTTGGCCTGGATTCGCCCGGCAAGTTCCGGCAACAGCCGCTCGATGCCGCGAGCTAAGCCTGTGGATACCGGAATCACCGACTGGAACGCCGAACGCGTGCGGCGCAGGTCTTCGTGGTGATAGGCGTCGATCACCGGTTGGTCGTTCATCGCCGAGTGAATCGTGGTGATCGACACATAATCCAGGCCGATCGCCTGATCCAGCAGACGCAACAACGGCACGCTGCAGTTGGTGGTACACGAAGCGTTGGACACCAGCAGCTCATCACCGGTCAGGCAATCCTGGTTGATGCCGTAGACAATGGTGGCGTCGACATCCGCCTCGCTGGCCATCGGCTGGGAAAACAGCACACGCGGCGCACCGGCGTCGAGAAAACGCTGGCCATCGGCACGGGTGTGATAGACACCGGAGCATTCCAGCACCAGGTCGACGCCCAGTGCTTTCCAGTCGATGCCTTCGGGGGTGGCACTGCGCAACACTTGTACGCAGTTGCCATTGATATGCAGACAATCGCCGTCGACCCGCACTTCGCCGGGAAAGCGCCCGTGAGTGGAGTCAAAGCGTGTCAGGTATTCGATGCTGGCCATGTCGGCCAGATCGTTGATTGCAACAATTTCAAACCCGGCTGCCGCCCCTCGCTCGAACAGAGCACGCAAGACGCAACGACCAATGCGGCCGTAGCCGTTGAGTGCAACTTTGTAGGGACGCGGTTGGGGCATGGGGTTCTCGATCAAGGTTAGTTCGGTGTTGAATGTTCTGACGCCATCGCGGGCAAGCCCACTCCCACATTGGACCGCGATCCAAATGTGGGAGCGGGCTTGCCCGCGATAGCGCCAGTGCAGACAACGCAGACTGACTTAGTCTTCCAGCAACTCTTCAGCCTGACCCAGGATGTTTTCCAGGGTGAAACCGAACTCTTCGAACAACGCTGGCGCCGGCGCCGACTCACCATAGGTGGTCATGCCGATCACGCGGCCTTCCAGGCCCACGTACTTGTACCAGTAGTCAGCGTGAGCCGCTTCGATCGCGATACGCGCGCTGACCTGCAGCGGCAACACCGATTGCTTGTAGCCGGCGTCCTGGGCTTCGAACACGCTGGTGCATGGCATGGATACAACGCGAACGTTGCGGCCCTGCGCGGTCAGCTTGTCGTAGGCCTGAACGGTCAGGCCCACTTCGGAACCGGTGGAGATCAGGATCAGCTCCGGCTCGCCGATGCAGTCCTTGAGCACATAACCACCACGGCTGATGTCGGCGATCTGCGCATCGGTACGCACCTGGTGTTGCAGGTTCTGACGCGAGAAGATCAGCGCCGAAGGGCCGTCCTTGCGCTCGATGGCGTGCTTCCAGGCCACGGCGGATTCGACCGCGTCGGCTGGGCGCCAGCAGTCCAGGTTCGGCGTGGTGCGCAGGCTGGTCAATTGCTCGACCGGCTGGTGCGTCGGGCCGTCTTCACCCAGGCCGATGGAGTCGTGGGTGTACACATGGATCACACGCTTCTTCATCAGCGCAGCCATACGCACGGCGTTACGTGCGTACTCCATGAACATCAGGAAGGTCGCGCCGTAAGGCACCAGGCCGCCGTGCAGGGACACGCCGTTCATGATGGCGCTCATGCCGAACTCGCGCACGCCGTAGTACATGTAGTTGCCGCTGGCGTCTTCGGCCGAGACACCTTTGCAGCCTTTCCACAGGGTCAGGTTGGAACCGGCCAGGTCAGCCGAACCGCCGAGGATCTCAGGCAGCAGCGGGCCAAAGGCGTTCAGGGTGTTCTGGCTGGCTTTACGGCTGGCGATGGTCTCGCCCTTGGCCGCGACTTCGGCGATGTAGGCCGAGGCTTTTGCCGAGAAGTCGGCAGGCAGGTCACCGGCCAGGCGACGAACCAGCTCGTTGGCAAGCTCCGGGAATTCGGCGGAGTAGGCCGCGAAACGCTGGTCCCACTCGGCTTCGGTGGCCAGGCCTTTTTCCTTGGCGTCCCATTCGGCGTAGATATCGGCCGGGATTTCAAACGGGCCGTGGTTCCACTTCAGCGCTTCACGGGTCAGGGCGATTTCCGCGTCACCCAGTGGGGCGCCGTGGCAGTCTTCTTTACCTTGCTTGTTCGGCGAGCCGAAACCGATGGTGGTCTTGCAGCAAATCAGGGTTGGCTGCGCGCTCTTGCGAGCGGTGTCGATGGCGATCTTGATTTCTTCCGGATCGTGGCCGTCGACGTTGCGGATCACCTGCCAGTTGTAGGCTTCGAAACGCTTGGGGGTGTCATCGGTGAACCAGCCTTCGACTTCGCCGTCGATGGAAATGCCGTTGTCATCGTAGAAGGCAATCAGCTTGCCCAGGCCAAGGGTGCCGGCCAGGGAGGCGACTTCGTGGGAGATGCCTTCCATCATGCAGCCATCACCCAGGAACACATAGGTGTGGTGATCGACGATGTCGTGGCCGGGGCGGTTGAATTGCGCGCCCAGAACTTTTTCAGCCAGCGCGAAGCCGACAGCGTTGGCCAGGCCCTGACCCAGGGGACCGGTAGTGGTCTCCACGCCTGGGGTGTAGCCGAATTCCGGGTGACCGGGGGTGCGGCTGTGCAGCTGACGGAAGCTCTTGAGGTCGTCGATGGTGACGTCGTAGCCGGTCAGGTGCAGCAGCGAATAGATCAGCATCGAGCCGTGGCCGTTGGACAGCACGAAGCGGTCACGGTCGGCGAACGACGGGTTGCTCGGGTTGTGTTTCAGGTAGTCACGCCAAAGTACCTCGGCGATATCCGCCATGCCCATCGGGGCACCGGGATGGCCGCTGTTGGCTTTTTGCACGGCATCCATGCTGAGGGCACGAATGGCGTTGGCACGCTCACGACGGCTGGGCATCGCTGATCTCCTGGAGTTTACTTATAAAGAAACGGAAAAAAGGACCGGCATTTTCCCTCAGCCACCGCCTGCGGGCAATGACAGATAGTCACTTGAGGGTGTTTTTCCTGTGGTTTGGACGGCAATAGGTTGCAGAAACCTTTAACTGGTTCGTCTAAAGGTTATAGCGGCGGCTTATAACCGCCACTTATCGATCAATATCAAAACTTTTTGATATTGGCCTTGCAGGGATTTACACCCGTCACTAGACTGCTGGCCTTATGAACCTACCCGTGCCCTCCCTGCGTCCTGACGACGGCGATGAACTGGCAGCCCTTTGCAAGGCTGCAGGTGATCCGTTGCGCCTGAACGTATTGCGCGCACTGGCCAACGATTCGTTCGGGGTGCTGGAACTGGCGCAGATCTTCGCCATCGGCCAATCCGGCATGAGCCACCACTTGAAGGTGCTGGCCCAGGCCGACCTGGTCGCCACGCGCCGCGAAGGTAATGCGATTTTTTACCGCCGCGCCCTGCCCCATACCGAACAGCTGGGCGGCAAACTGCACGCCGCCTTGCTTGAGGAAGTGGATAACCTGGGCCTGCCGAGCGACGTACAGTCGCGCATCGGCCAGGTCCACGGGCAACGCGCCGCCGCCAGCCAGGACTTTTTCTCCCGGGTTGCCGACAAGTTTCGCGCCCAGCAGGACCTGATCGCCGGCTTGCCCCAGTACCGCGAAAGCGTACTGGCGCTGTTGGACAAGCTGAGCTTCAGTAGTGAAGCAACGGCCGTGGAAGTCGGCCCTGGCGATGGCGGCTTTCTGCCCGACCTGGCACGACGTTTCGGGCAGGTGACGGCGCTGGACAACAGCCCGGCAATGCTTGAACTGGCGCGCCAACTCTGTGAACGCGAAGCCCTGGGCAATGTGCGCCTGCAGTTGGCCGACGCCTTGAATGACACCAGCCTGCGGGCCGATTGCGTGGTGCTGAACATGGTCTTGCACCATTTCGCCGCCCCCGCCGACGCCCTCAAGCAAATGGCCGGGTTACTGCACCCCGGCGGTAGCCTGCTGGTTACGGATTTATGCAGCCACAACCAGAATTGGGCCAAGGAGGCCTGCGGTGATCTCTGGCTGGGTTTTGAACAGGACGATCTGGCCCGTTGGGCCACCGCTGCGGGACTCGTTCCCGGGGAAAGCCTCTATGTAGGTTTACGTAATGGTTTCCAGATTCAGGTCCGCCATTTTCAGCGACCGGCTGGCGACACTCACCATCGGTAAATATCAGGAAAACATCGAGATGAGCGAATACTCCCTTTTCACCTCCGAGTCCGTGTCTGAAGGGCATCCGGACAAAATCGCCGACCAGATTTCTGACGCGGTGCTGGACGCTATCATCGCTGAAGACAAGTTCGCCCGTGTGGCGTGCGAGACGCTGGTGAAAACGGGCGTGGCGATCATCGCCGGCGAAGTCACCACCACCGCCTGGGTCGACCTGGAGCAGATCGTTCGTGACGTGATCACCGACATTGGCTACAACAGCTCCGACGTCGGCTTCGACGGCGCGACCTGCGGCGTGATGAACATCATCGGCAAGCAATCGCCCGACATCAACCAGGGTGTAGACCGTGCCAAGCCTGAAGACCAGGGCGCCGGCGACCAGGGCCTGATGTTCGGCTACGCCAGCAATGAAACCGACGTGCTGATGCCGGCGCCGATCACCTTCTCGCACCAGTTGGTGCAACGCCAGGCCGAAGCACGTAAATCCGGGGTATTGCCTTGGCTGCGCCCGGACGCCAAGTCCCAGGTGACCTGCCGTTACGAAGGCGGCAAAGTCGTGGGTATCGACGCCGTTGTGCTGTCGACCCAGCACAACCCGGACGTGTCCTACGCCGACCTGCGCGAAGGCGTGATGGAGCTGATCGTCAAGCACGTGCTGCCTGCCGAGTTGCTGACCAAGGACACCCAGTTCCACATCAACCCGACCGGACAGTTCATCATCGGCGGCCCAGTGGGCGACTGCGGCCTGACCGGTCGCAAGATCATCGTCGACAGCTACGGCGGCATGGCCCGTCACGGCGGTGGCGCGTTCTCGGGTAAAGACCCGTCCAAGGTTGACCGTTCGGCCGCTTATGCCGGTCGTTACGTGGCCAAGAACATCGTGGCTGCCGGCCTGGCCGAGCGCTGCGAAATTCAGGTTTCCTACGCTATTGGCGTGGCGCAGCCTACGTCGATCTCGCTGAACACCTTCGGCACCGGCAAGATCAGCGACGAGAAAATCGTCAAGCTGGTGCGTGAAATCTTCGACCTGCGCCCCTACGCAATCACCACCATGCTCGACCTGCTGCACCCGATGTATCAGGAAACCGCAGCCTACGGACACTTCGGCCGTACCCCTGCGCAGAAGACTGTTGGCGAAGACACCTTCAGCACCTTCACCTGGGAAAAAACCGACCGCGCCAACGACCTGCGTATCGCTGCCGGCCTGTAAGCGTTCGCGCTGTATACAGAAACACCCGGTAAAAAGCCCCGAGCAATCGGGGCTTTTTTGTGGGCGCCTGGATGACTTAGGCTGGGCTCCCTTTTCGAGCACGGATGCTCATGATGCATAAGTTCATGGCTTTTTTTCTCAGTGTTTTATCCAGCTGGACGTGGGCAGAAACGTGCGCCGATCACGCTCACCTGCAACTCGACAGCTTGGCCAGGCAGATCAGCCAGTGGGACGACAGTTACCACCGCCAGGGCCAATCCCCCATCAGTGACGAACTCTACGACCAGGCCCGCCAGCGCCTGGCGCATTGGCGCGAATGCACCCACCAACCTGCGCCGCAGGTTAATAACCCGCTGGCCAGTTCACGCGGCACGTTACGCCACCCAGTCGCGCACACCGGCCTGGAAAAGCTGCCAGACGAACCGGCAGTCAAGGAGTGGCTCAGCACCCGCGAGGACGTATGGATCCAACCCAAGGTGGATGGGGTGGCGGTGACGCTCGTCTATCGCGAGGGCCGCTTGCAGCAGCTCATCAGCCGAGGCGATGGCGTGCTGGGCCACGATTGGTCGGCCTCGGCCGCCAGGATCCCCGGTATCGTCCAACAGCTGCCAGACGCGATTGATGTGGTGCTGCAAGGCGAACTTTACTGGCGCCTTGATCACCATGTGCAAGCGATAAACGGTGGGCTCAATGCGCGCAGCAAAGTGGCCGGGCTGATGAACCGGCGACAATTGAGCGACACTGAAGCGGCAGGCATCGGCTTGTTCGTCTGGGCCTGGCCTGACGGCCCGGTGGACTTCACCGAGCGCCTGGCCACCCTGACGCGTTGGGGCTTCAGCGATACACAGCGTTATAGCCACCCCATTGAGCACATCAGCGAAGCCACTCATTGGCGCACGCATTGGTACAACGCACCGCTGCCCTTCGCCAGCGATGGCGTGGTGCTGCACCAGGCTGCACGGGCACCCGCCGAGCGTTGGCAAGCCAGTGCGCCTTATTGGATGGTCGCCTGGAAGTACCCAGCCATCAAAGCCCTGGCACTGGTGCGCAAGGTGCAATTCAGGATCGGTCGCACCGGGCGCATCACCCCCATCCTCGAACTGGAACCCGTGTGGCTGGATGATCGGCAGATCAGCCGGGTCAGCGCCGGCTCCCTGAAACGCTGGCAAGCCCTGGATATCCGCCCCGGCGACCATGTGTCGATCAGCCTGGCGGGCCAGGTTATTCCCCGACTGGACGAGGTGATCCTGCGCAACGAAACCCGTGTGGACATGCAGCTACCCAACCCTCGCGATTTTCACGCCCTGAGTTGCTGGCAACTGGAGCCCGGCTGCGAAGATCAATTACTCGCCCGCCTCACCTGGCTGAGCGGCAAACAGGGCCTGGCCTTGCCACATATGGGCCGTGAAACCTGGAACATATTGATCCAGGCCGGTCTAATCGCAGGCTTTCTCGATTGGTTAACCCTGGATGCGGCGCAGCTTGCTACCATTGAGGGCTTCGGTGATCGCACTCGTGAGCGAGTGCTCGACAGTTTTAACAACGCCCGGCAACGCCCTTTTTCACAATGGCTCAAGGCCTTGGGCGTACCGCCAGCGGCGCGCAACAACCTGGAGGGCGACTGGCAGACGCTGGCCGCCAAAGACACCCAAGCCTGGCTGGCCTCAGACGGCATCGGCCCGGGTCGTGCAGCGCAACTGAGCGCGTTTTTTCGCGACCCGCAGGTGCAAGCCTTGGCTGAAACATTACGCGAGGCCGGGATAGATGGGTTTTGAACGCCACCCGGCCACCTGATTGCGACCTTGGAGCTTTATAGATGAAATTTCTCGCCCCCTTTGCCTTGCTGACTCTCGCAAGTATCACAACCATGCCACTGCTGGCCGCCGAAGACGCGCAACCGCTCACCGGCTGCGCCGCCAAGCGCCAGGCCATCAGCACCCAGATCGAACAAGCCAAGGCCCACGGTAACAGCGCCCAACAGGCCGGCCTGGAAAAAGCCCTGAGCGAAGTCACCGCCAACTGTACCGACGCCTCCTTGAAAAAAGAACGTGAAAACAAGGTGCTCGACGCCAAGCACGAAGTCTCCCGCCGTCAGGCCGACCTCGACAAGGCCATGAAAAAAGGCGATCCGGACAAGATCAACAAGCGTAAGGACAAACTGGCCGAGTCGCGCAAAGAACTACAGGACGCGGTGGAAGAACTCGACCAGTAAAAACGATCAGTGATCGCGGAACTGTTTATGACAGGCGCTGCAGGCGTCTTCGACTTTTTGCACCGCCGGCTGAAGGTTGCTGGCCTTGTAGGGTTGCACTTGGCTGGCGATCATCAATTCACCGGTGGCCGCCTCAAGGTCGCGGGCCAGTTGCTGGAACTGCGCCTGTTTCTGCCACACGTCGTCCTTGGCGCTGGTGTGATCTTCTTCGCGCACGCTTGGAAAGTGCTTCCACGGCTCATGGGACAACGCATCCAGCTTGACCGCGCCTTCTGCAAACCTGGCACCGTCGAACGGGATACGCCCGCGCAACATCCCGCCCAGGTCTTCGCCGGTCTTGAGCATCTGCTTGAAGATCGCCTTGCGTTGGCCCAGTGGGGAATTGGGGTCAACACCGCCACAGGCGGACAAGGCCAGGCAGGCCAGCAGTACAACGGTCAGTTTTTTTAGAATCATGATGGCTTCAGGTCACGGGAAACGGCGGCCAGTATCCTCGCCCCGCCCGCAAAGACCAATAGCCCTATTAATAATAAGGGTTGCCCGAATGCCGTGAAGCATGGGTAATCGCTTCAGGAAGTGCTTACATGAATATCACCGCGAAACCCTGGAGCCGCCGACTCGCGTGGGCTCTGCCAATGATCGCACTGCTGGCCGGCTGCGATGCAGGTAAAGATGCCGGCAAAGAGGTCGCCAAAGAAGAAGCCAAACCCCATGCGGTCGCCACCTATGTGAGCGCACCCTGGGAAGCCTTGCCGGTGGTTTCCGACAGCGATTTGCTGGCCGGTTTTGAATCCTGGCGCAGCGCCTGCCAGCGCCTCAAGGCCGACCCGGTATGGGGCACCACCTGCGCGGCAGCGGCCAGCGTACCGGGCGATGCCGTGGCGGTTCGCGGCTTTCTCAAGGAACACCTCGATGTCTTCGGCTTGCGTTCGGCCAACAACACACCCAATGGTTTGATCACCGGTTATTACGAGCCGGTCTACCCCGGCAGCCTGACCAAAACTGCTACCGCCCATGTGCCGGTCTACGGCGTGCCGGATGACTTGATTATCGTCAACCTCGAAAGCATCTACCCGGAGCTTAAAGGCAAGCGCCTGCGTGGACGCCTGGAAGGTCGGGTGCTCAAACCTTATGACGACGCCAGCACCGTCAACAGCCAGGGCTCCACTGCCAAGCCGATCGCCTGGCTGACCGACCCAATGGACCTGCAATTCCTGCAAATCCAGGGCTCAGGGCGTATTCAACTGGCGGGTGGGCGCCAACTGCGCGTAGGTTACGGCGACCAGAACGGCTACCCGTACCGCCCAATCGGCCGTTGGCTGGTAGAGCAAGGCGAGCTGAAAAAAGAAGAGGTGACCATGGGCGCCATCAGCGCCTGGGCCAAGGCACATCCGCAGCGCATTCCCGAACTGCTGGCGAGCAACCCCAGCTACGTATTCTTCAGCGCACGCCCCGACAGTAACGAAGGCCCACGCGGTTCGCTGAACGTGCCATTGACCGCCGGCTACAGCGTGGCAGTGGACCGCAAGGTCATCCCGCTGGGTAGCCTATTGTGGTTGTCGACCACCAAACCCGATGGTTCACCGATCACCAGACCTGTCGCGGCCCAGGACACCGGCGGCGCAATCACCGGCGAAGTACGGGCAGACTTGTTCTGGGGCACAGGTGATGCGGCGGGAGAGCTGGCAGGAAATATGAAACAACAAGGGCAAATCTGGATGCTGTGGCCCAAAGGCGCGGCGCTGCCGCAAGTACCGGATGCCCCCGCCGGCACCTGACAGACGCTGATAATGAAATGTGGGAGGGGCGGTGAGACGACTCCCCTTGCCCCCTCCCACAAAGGATTTGCTCAGGCGTTAGATCGAGACAAAGAAGAAACTCGCAATCAACGCCATTCCCACGACCCACACCAGCGAACGCAAAATCGCCCAATCGGCCAGGTAGCAAATGATGTACAGCAGGCGGCTGGTGATAAACAGCACCGCCAGCACATTGATCGTCACCAGCTCGGCGTTGCCGGCCATGTGCGCAATGATCACTGCCGCGGCAAACGCCGGGGTCACTTCAAAGCTGTTGAGTTGCGCATTGTTGGCGCGCTTGGCGACACCCTCAACGGTATCGAGGAAAGCACGCGGGTCGTGGTTGTGCCGAGCTCCGAACTTTCCCGTGCTGAACTTGGCGACACCCGTGCATAGATAGGGCAGAAAAATTGCGATCAACACACACCAGAAAGCGACTGTCATCACTCATTCCTTTTTTGGATTTATCCGACGGTTAGAGTTTCATCACGAACATGCCGATCAGCACCAACCCACAAGCTATGAGCCGTGGCCGGCCAAAAGGTTCTTTCAAGTAACGCATGCCGAACAGCACCACCAGGATCACGCTGACTTCCCGCAACGCCGCCGCCTCGGCAATCGAGCCCAACTGCATGGCCCAAAGCACCAAAGCGTAGCTCAACAACACGCACAATCCCACGCTCAGGCCCAACCGCCATTGAGTGCGCCAGAACAGGCTGAAGGCCGCACGCTTGCGCACCAGCACCAGGGCTGTCGCTACCACCAGAACCGCCTCAATTGATTCGTGATGTAACTTCACCTGTTTATACTAAACGCCACCTCGGCGCACCCCATGCGCCTACATTTCCCTGCTCCAAGGACCCCGGATGCTCGAACTTGTCGCCGCCTTCATTTGCCTCACCACCCTGCTCACCTATGTGAACTTCCGCTTTATTGGCCTGCCGCCGACCATCGGTGTAATGGTCACTGCGCTGATTTTTTCCCTGATCCTGCAGGGCCTGAGCTTTATCGGCTATCCCGGCCTGGAGGAGCGCATCCAGCAACTGATCGGCCAGATCGACTTCGGCGATTTGCTGATGAACTGGATGCTGTCATTCCTGTTGTTCGCCGGCGCCTTGCACGTCAACTTGAACGACTTGCGCAGTTACCGCTGGCCCATCGGCCTGCTGGCCACCTTTGGTGTGTTGATCGCCACCGTGGTGATCGGCAGCCTGGCGTACTACATCTTCGCCCTGTTCGGCTGGCACGTGAGCTTCCTCTACTGCCTGCTGTTCGGCGCGCTGATTTCGCCTACAGACCCGATTGCGGTGCTCGGCGTGCTGCGTACCGCCAATGCGTCGAAACCACTGAAGACCACCATTGTCGGCGAGTCGCTGTTCAATGATGGCACCGCCGTGGTGGTGTTTACCGTGCTGCTGGGTATCGCGCAGTTGGGCGAGACGCCCACCGTGGGCGCCACTGCCCTGCTGTTTGCCCACGAGGCCATAGGCGGCGTGGTATTCGGCGGGCTGATCGGCTACCTCGTGTACCTGATGATCAAGAGTATCGAACAGCACCAGATCGAAGTGATGCTGACCCTTGCCCTGGTGATCGGCGGTTCGGCCATGGCTTCGGAACTGCACGTGTCCGCACCGATTGCAATGGTGGTCGCGGGGCTGATCATCGGCAACCTGGGGCGCAAGCTGGCGATGAACGACATGACGCGTCGCTACCTGGATGGTTTCTGGGAACTGCTTGATGACATGCTCAACGCCTTGCTGTTTGCGTTGATCGGCATGGAGTTGCTGCTGTTGCCATTCAACTGGCTGCACGTATTCGCGGCCAGTTTGCTCGCCGTGGCGATCCTGCTCTCGCGCCTGTTGACGGTGGCCCCGGCGATCTTGCTGCTGCGGCGCTGGCGCACGGTACCGCGCGGCACTATCCGCATCCTGACCTGGGGTGGTTTGCGTGGCGGTGTCTCGGTGGCCTTGGCCTTGGCGCTGCCCTTGGGTCCGGAGCGCGACTTGTTGCTGAGCATCACCTACATCGTGGTGCTGTCATCGATCCTGTTGCAGGGGTTGAGCATCGGCAAGCTGGTCAAACACGTGACCCGGGGCGAACCCCAGGCCACGCCTGAACATCACTGATCTTTTCTAGTCGGCTGCGGATGCCTCGGGTCCGCAGCAGCTTTGCCTGGCAAGCTGCTCTCACTGCGAATCTGCGCATGGCTGATCAGGGCGAAGATAAAACTGCCGCCGATGATATTGCCCGCCAGGGTCGGTCCGGCAAACACCAGCCAGAAATCCTTCCACGGCAGCTCGCCGGCAAACACCAGGTAAGACACTTCCGCCGAACCGACGACGATATGCGTGAAGTCACCCAGGGCCATCAGGTATGTGATCAGGATAATGATCCACATCTTTGCGCTTTCCATCGATGGGATCATCCACACCATGGTGGCGATCATCCAGCCGGAAACGATGCCCTTGGCAAACATCTGGCCAGAATCGTTCTCCATGATCTTGCGTCCGATTTCAAGAAAGGCCAGGTCGGTCTTGGTATCGAAAATCGGTAAATGCAACATCACGTAAGCCACCAGCAAAGTACCGCACAGATTGCCTACCAGCACGACTGTCCATAGCCGTAGCAGACGTGCAGCATTGCCCAGAGTGGGTTTGCTCATGACCGGCAGCACCGCGGTCAGGGTGTTTTCGGTGAACAGTTGCTGGCGTGCGAGGATCACCGCCAGAAACCCCGCGCAATAGCCAAAACTGGCTATCACCTTGAAGCCCTCGGCGTCCGGCAGGCGTGAATTGAGCAAACCCATCGCCATCAACGACAGGCCCATGGTAAGTCCGGCGGCCAGTGCCGACCACCATAAGGCGGCGACACTGCGCTCCAGCTCCTGGTCGCCCTGGGTACGGATGATTTCGTGAAGAACCGCCGCACGGGGCGGCTGGTTCTTGTCGACGTCCTGCTGCTCTTCCTGCGACAGGTTGGGGGTCTTGCCGTCTGCTTGAGTGGCCATGATGTACCAAAGTCCGAGGGGTGCCTGAAGCTACGACATGCCGCGACGATGGCTGTTCAATGGCCCGGCAATTAAACCGGAATGCGCCACGCCTTGGCCTGTTCCACGGTGGTGGAACTCAAGGGTTTGCTCCAGGGTTTATTGCGCGCTTGATAGTATTTGATGATGCCATCGAGCACGCTATTGAAGTCTTGCGGCGTCTTCGCCTCTTTCAAGTCACGCACCGCACGCTGCAGCAGCTCAACGTTGGATGCCGGCTGGCCAGGACGGTACAGCGATGGGTAGATGACCTCCCGCGTAAAGTTCTCAGTTTTCACCCCGATATCCCGACTTTGCATCTCGGCGACCGCGCTGCTGAATACCTTGGACATACTTGGCACACTGTCCGATTTTTGCTTGGCGCCCACCTGTAAAAGCTGCTGGAAATTACGCTGGCCCGGCGTATTCAGACGTTTGCCCAACCACTCGATGTGCTCGGGCCTGCTGGCGAGAGAGTCCAGATTGCGTAAGGCCGCAGCAATCTTCGGAGTAATCTTCAGGGACGTGTCGGATTGGTTGGCTTCGGTAATTGCACTGTTCAACGCCTCCAACACCTGTTTCGCCTCATCGCGAAACCGCAGTGCGTCTACGCTGGCGGGGTCCTTGCGCAATTCACCCTGCACGCTGGCAAGCATTTGATCATCCATCGCCAACACAGCATCGTCCAGGGAGGCGAACTCATGGCGCTCACGTGTCAGCTCACGCTTTTGCAGGTGGCTCGACACCGATTGGCGAGCCTGGGCCTGCAAATGCTGTTTTTGTTCAAGGGTCATGGTGAAGTTGACGGTGCCGTTGAGCAGGCCGCGAAAATCGCCTTTGTTCGAGTTCAACGGCAATGTCACCGTTTGATCCGAGAACGCCTTGAGCCGGTCATTTTGGTAGGTTTCAGCCGCGGTATGCGGCGTGCCTGTGAACGTGTCAGCCAAATGGCTGAAAAAGTCACCGCTCTGGCGCGGTGGTGAGCTCTGCTCGGATTCGAACTTGACGATCAGCGATTCGTCCTTGCCCAAAGGGCTCTCCGCAAACGAACGTTCAATGACACCGGGGGCAGGGGTATTGAGGAGCAGCCCTCCGTCTTGAAACGCCGTAACCTCTGCATCCGCCTGAAACCCATGGCCCTGTTCGGACGGGCTCTTGAACAGGCCCGGCAACGCCCCCGAAATAAGCGCAGCACGGGCGATGTCCATATCTGGCGTCAGGCTGGCATTGAACACCACCAACTGTGGACGACCGTCGAACATGCCTGTGCCCGTGATGTTCAGTTGCTTGATCGCCGGAATATGGCGGCTCAACACCTCCAGGTCGCGAAAGGTGGGCCCGGCTCCGGCTTTGAGCCGGTCGACGATTTGCGTGACTTCAGGCGGGCGGTCCGCCATGGGCATGCGCTCGACATGGGCAAGAATCGATTGACGTGACTGGTTGCGAATCAATTCTTCCAGGGGCTGCCCCTCGGTTTGCAGGCGCGGCAGCAGGGTCAGCAGCAGTTGCGAAATATTGCCGCCCGGGCCAGGTAGATTGCCGGCAAGCTTGCCAAGTTTGGAACTGGCATCCTGCAGCCAGGCCAGGATCGGATCCTTGCTGTTGAGCAGGCTAGGTAAGTCGAGACTGTTCGACAACTGCGTGAACGCCTTCGCGTCCATGCCACTGGCGAGTAACGCTGCAGAAATCGCACCGGCAGACGAGCCCGACACCACCTTGACGTCTTTGAGTTTGTCGGCGTCTTCAAGCGCCTGCACCATCCCGGGAAAGGCAATGCCCTTGGCACCACCGCCACTGAGCACCAAATGAGCAGGCGGCGGCGGGGACAGCACCACCTCGACGCGGCCATCGCTATGCCGATAAATACTCAGGTTGCGCTCGCCCACGCCCTTGACCAAAGGCGTCTTCACGTCCTGGCTGAAGGTTTGAGACGAAAGAGGCTTATTTTCTACAACGGAACTGGAGACTTTCATACATGAGGCTCTCTCTACAGGGTGTAGGCCTGAGTGATGAGAGAGCCTCGCAAGGATCCACACGGAATGATTCGGTAACGCAAATCACGTCGCGCAGGTGTTACTCAGAAAGACCTTCGTCCTGGAACTGGTCCTTCACATACTTGATTTCGGTACGGCCATGGGGCGCCGGCAAACCATCTTCGCCCAGGTTGACGAAGACCATTTTTTCCACCGTCAGGATACTTTTGCGGGTGATCTTGTTGCGCACTTCACAGGTCAGAGTGATGGAGGTGCGGCCGAACTCAGTGGCGGTGATACCCAGTTCAATGATGTCGCCCTGGCGCGAGGCGCTGACAAAGTTGATTTCGGAGATGTATTTGGTCACCACGCGCTGGTTGCCCAATTGGACAATCGCGTAGATGGCTGCTTCTTCATCGATCCAGCGCAGCAGGCTGCCGCCGAACAGGGTGCCGTTGGGGTTGAGGTCTTCGGGTTTTACCCATTTGCGGGTGTGGAAGTTCATGATCACTCCAAAGCGTCTTGCCAAATGATGGGCAACATCATGGCAGAGCCAGGGCCCAAGCTCTATGAGCCATTGCCTATCGCCCCCATGCGCGATCTTCATGCCGCCGACAGAAAGGCTTGGGAAGTGCCACATACACGGCTATAATCGCCTCCGTTTCAAAACGGTCATCTTCGATTGATACCGTTCTCCCGCCACCTGTCCGAGGGGCGCTGCAGCAGGTTCAACCTGTCAGGCTCGGATGGGGCGTTGTCCGGCCTGGTTGCCCTGGCCTGATACTAAACGCACAACGGCGCCCATTCGCACACTACGAATGGAGGCTCTCTATGAGCGCTGTAATGACGCCTGCAGATTTCAACGACTACAAAGTCGCCGACATGTCCCTCGCTGCCTGGGGCCGTCGCGAAACCTTTATCGCCGAATCCGAAATGCCGGCCCTGATGGGCCTGCGTCGCAAGTACGCCGCTGAACAGCCGCTCAAGGGCGCGAAGATTCTGGGCTGCATCCACATGACCATCCAGACTGCCGTACTGATCGAAACCCTGGTTGCCCTGGGTGCCGAAGTGCGTTGGTCCTCGTGCAACATCTTCTCGACTCAGGACCAGGCCGCCGCCGCTATCGCTGCCGCCGGTATCCCGGTATTTGCCTGGAAGGGCGAGACCGAAGAAGAGTACGAGTGGTGCCTGGAGCAAACCATCCTCAAGGATGGCGCGCCATGGGATGCCAACATGATCCTCGACGATGGCGGCGACCTGACCGAACTGCTGCACAAGAAGTACCCGCAGATCCTCGACCGCGTCCACGGCGTGACCGAAGAAACCACCACGGGCGTGCACCGCCTGCTGGATATGCTGGCCAAGGGCGAGCTGAAGATCCCGGCCATCAACGTCAACGACTCGGTGACCAAGAGCAAGAACGACAACAAGTACGGCTGCCGTCACAGCCTGAACGATGCGATCAAGCGCGGCACCGACCACCTGCTGTCGGGCAAGCAAGCCCTGGTGATCGGCTACGGTGACGTGGGCAAGGGTTCCTCCCAGTCCCTGCGTCAGGAAGGCATGATCGTCAAGGTCTCCGAAGTTGACCCGATCTGCGCCATGCAAGCCTGCATGGATGGTTTCGAAGTGGTTTCGCCGTTCATCGACGGTATCAACGACGGCACCGAAGCAAGCATCGACAAGGCCCTGCTGGGCAAGATCGACCTGATCGTCACCACCACCGGTAACGTGAATGTGTGCGATGCGAACATGCTCAAGGCCCTGAAGAAGCGCGCCGTTGTCTGCAACATCGGCCACTTCGACAACGAGATCGACACCGCATTCATGCGCAAGAACTGGGCGTGGGAAGAAGTGAAGCCGCAGGTGCACAAGGTTCACCGTACCGGCGCCGGCAATTTCGACCCACAGAACGATGACTACCTGATCCTGCTGGCCGAAGGCCGCCTGGTGAACCTGGGCAACGCCACTGGTCACCCAAGCCGCATCATGGATGGCTCGTTTGCCAACCAGGTATTGGCGCAGATCTTCCTGTTCGAACAGAAGTACGCCGACCTGTCGCCAGCCCAGAAAGCCGAGCGCCTGACCGTTGAAGTACTGCCCAAGAAACTCGACGAAGAAGTGGCCCTGGAAATGGTCCGCGGCTTCGGCGGCGTCGTGACTCAACTGACCAAGACCCAGGCCGACTACATCGGTGTGACGGTTGAAGGTCCGTTCAAGCCGCACGCTTACCGCTACTGATCGGCCTTGCTGGCGCCGGCTCTTCTGTGGGAGCCGGGCTTGCCCGCGATGCAGACGCCTCGGTGTTCCAGTAACACCAAGCTGATGCTATCGCAGGCAAGCCAGCTCCCACAGAAAGCCAGGCACCCGCATCGATTGCGTATGCCTTCCAGGCTTTCGAGTTTCCAAGGGTATTACCATGTCCCAAGACCGTCGCTACAGCTTCGAGTTTTTCCCGACCAAGACCGATGCTGGGCATGAAAAACTGATGGCCACTGCCAAGGTGCTGGCCAGCTACAACCCCGACTTCTTCTCCTGCACCTACGGCGCCGGCGGTTCGACCCGCGACCGCACGATCAACACCGTGTTGCAGCTGGAAAGCGAAGTCAAAATTCCCGCCGCTCCGCACTTGTCGTGTGTGGGCGACAGCAAGGCCGACCTGCGTGGTCTGCTGACCCAATACAAAGCTGCCGGCATCAAGCGTATCGTCGCCTTGCGTGGCGACCTGCCGTCCGGCATGGGCATGGCCAGCGGTGAGCTGCGCTACGCCAATGACCTGGTGAGTTTCATCCGCGAAGAAAGCGGCGATCACTTCCATATCGAAGTGGCCGCTTACCCGGAGATGCACCCCCAGGCGCGCAATTTCGAAGACGATTTGCAGAACTTCGTGCGCAAGGCCAATGCCGGCGCCAACAGTGCAATCACCCAGTACTTCTTCAACGCCGACAGTTACTTCTACTTCGTCGAGCGTGTACAAGCGATGGGTGTGAATATCCCGATCGTGCCGGGCATCATGCCGATCACCAACTACAGCAAGCTGGCACGTTTCTCCGACGCCTGCGGTGCCGAAATCCCCCGCTGGGTGCGCAAGCAACTGGAAGCCTATGGCGACGACGTCAAAAGCATCCAGGCCTTCGGCGAACAGGTCATCACCGAGATGTGTGAGCAATTGTTGCAGGGTGGTTCGCCAGGGTTGCATTTCTATACCCTGAACCAATCTGAACCCAGTCTTGCTGTCTGGAACAACCTCAAGCTGCCACGCTGAGGTCTGTTCGGTTGTACCAAGGCCCTCAGACGAGGGCCTTTGTCGTTTTACGTGACCCACGGAACCCCGCAGTCCATGAATACAGTGTCCCCGACTTCCCGCCCGCAACTGGTCTATCTGGTCTTCGGTGCCCAGACCTACCACCAGGAAGCGGTATTCAGCATCGCCAGCGCACTGGCGTTCCTGCAGGACACCCCGGACGCGAACGTGGACATCCAGGTGTTCACCGACAATCCCGAGCCTTATCACCTGCTGCCGGTACGCGTGCGCCCACTGGACGAGGCCACTCGCAAACGCTGGAGCGAGCCCCACGGTTATCATTTCCGCACCAAACACGTGGTACTGCGCCAGGTACTGGAAGAGTCCGAGGTGGCGCTGCTGATCGACACCGACACGTTCTTCCAACATTCGCCCATCGCCCTGTTCGAGCGCGTGCAGCCCGGCACCCTGCTGTGCAACGCCTTCTACACCAAGTACGGCGACAACCACGAAAGTATCCTCTACACCGCCCTGCATCAGCGCCTGCTGGAGATGGGCGTGGCCGACGATGACATGATGACCCTCAATTCCGGGGTCATGGGCCTGACCCAACAGGATGCACACATCCTCGACCGCTCCATCGAATTGATGGATGAACTGTTCCCCCACGCCCAGGGCGCCTACACCCTGGAAGAGTTCTGCCTGTCCATCGCCGCCTACCGCACCGTCAACGTGCGCGAATGCCCGGACCTGATCCACCATTACTGGAGCCGCAAACAGCTGTTCCGGGCCAAGGTCAAGGCGTGGATCGCCAAACACGCCAGTGCCCCAACCAGTGCACAGGCCCTGGCCGATACCCGCCAGGTCTCCTCGCACCTGCCGCGCCCGCCGCGCGTGCAGCGCATGATGTACAAGCTGATTACCTTGCTGCTGCCCAAGCACCAGCAGCAGTTCATTCGTGAAATCCTCTATGGCTGCTACGAACACGAAAACGAATTCGATCAGGCCTGCGGTCCGGTTTGGTGGGACAAGGCACGACAAAACCAGGAAGAACGCCAGAAGCGTCCACTGGATGCCCACCAACTGGAACACTGGTTCGCCAACCCCGTGGTGCGGCTGATACTGGGCGAGCGCCGCGCCGCGATCCACGAACACTTGCTGGACGCTCCGGCGAAATAACACCGCCCGCCAATGCGCGTGGTAGAGCTTCTCTTTCTGTCGGGAGCGTCGTAACCTCAAGGTATGCCCGCCATTTTCAAGCTACTGACCGCTGTGCTTTTTTCTTGCCTGAGCCTGGTCGCTCATGGCGAGAAACTGCGCATTGTCACCGAGCCCTGGGCGCCCTATGTCTACGACGATAACGGCACCAGGGCCGGCCTGGATTACGAAACCACAGTGGCCGTGTTCCAACGTCTGGGCGTGGAAGTGCAATGGCAATTCCTGCCCTGGAAGCGCTGCCTGGCGATGCTCGAGCAGGGTCACGCCGATGGCGCGCTGGATATTTTCCACAGCCATGAACGCGACGCCCAGTTGCTCTACCCCAGTGAACCCTTGTCGGAAGTCGAATTCGTCCTGTTCTACGCCAATGATCGCCCTCACCCCGCCACAACCCTTGATGAGCTGCGTGGCCTGACTGTCGGCATCTCGCCCGGCTACCTCTATGGCGAGACATTCAGTGGGTCCAGCGCATTCGAGCGCGAGCCTGCCCCCAGCCATGAAGCCAATTTCGGCAAGCTGATGCTCGGGCGCATCGATATGGTCGTGACTGACCGGCGAGTGGGGCAGCACATCATCAAGACGCTGGGCCTTGAGGGCAAAGTCAGCCAGGCGGCAGTGGTGGTCAGCCGCCAACAACAATTTCTCGCGGTGCGCCGTGGAGCCGGCATGGACCTGTTGGTACAGCGCTTTGCCGCCGAGCTCAAGCGTTTCAAGCAAGAGCCGGCCTATGCCGCCTTGAGCGCCAAATATGGTGGGATGCAGGCGCAAACCGCACCGATATCAGCCTCCGAACACGCCGTTGAGCAGCAGGAAAGCAGCGCGCCGTGATTGCTCTGTTATACTCCGGCCTTTCCGCCAGGCTTACGCCCGGCCGCTCGGGTCTTGAAAAAGGCACCCAACCCAGCTACTGCGCAGCTTTGCAGCCCGCGCGAGCCGGTGGAGTGCCCGCCAGACACAGCAGGACCGGACGGGATTGCGCTCCCCTAAGCGCCATTCACGCCCGGCAAGATTATCCCTTTGGGCCAAGCCCTAACTAAAACAGGATTACTCATGTCCTTTGCTTCCCTCGGTCTCTCCGAGGCTTTAGTCCGCGCCATCGAGGCAGCGGGCTATACCGAGCCTACTCCGGTGCAACAGCGGGCCATTCCCGCCGTGTTGCAAGGTCGCGACCTGATGGTCGCGGCTCAGACAGGTACCGGTAAAACCGGTGGTTTCGCCCTCCCGATTCTGGAGCGGTTGTTCCCCAACGGTCACCCGGACAAATCCCAGCGTCACGGCCCGCGCCAACCGCGTGTACTGGTCCTGACCCCTACCCGCGAACTCGCAGCCCAGGTCCATGACAGCTTCAAGCTGTACGCCCGCGACCTGAAGTTCGTCAGCGCCTGCATCTTCGGCGGTGTCGGCATGAACCCACAGGTTCAGGCCATGTCCCGTGGCGTTGACGTACTGGTCGCTTGCCCGGGTCGTTTGCTCGACCTGTGCGGCCAGGGCAGCGTCGACTTGTCCCACGTGGAAATCCTCGTGCTGGACGAAGCCGACCGTATGCTCGACATGGGCTTTGTCCATGACGTGAAAAAGGTCCTCGCACGCCTGCCGGCCAAACGTCAGAACCTGCTGTTTTCGGCAACGTTCTCCCAGGACATCACGGCCCTGGCCGGCAAGCTGCTGCACAACCCGGAGCGCATCGAAGTCACGCCACCGAACACCACGGTCGAGCGTATCGAGCAACGCGTATTCCGCCTCGCCGCCAGCCACAAGCGCTCGCTGCTGGCGCACCTGATCACCCACGGCGCGTGGGAACAGGTGCTGGTCTTCACCCGCACCAAGCACGGCGCCAACCGCCTGGCCGAGTACCTGGACAAGCACGGTCTCACCGCTGTCGCCATCCACGGTAACAAGAGCCAGAACGCGCGCACCAAAGCCCTGGCCGACTTCAAGGCCGGCACTGTGCGCATCCTGGTCGCCACCGATATCGCCGCCCGCGGCCTGGATATCGACCAGTTGCCACACGTGGTCAACTTCGAACTGCCGAACGTCGATGAAGACTATGTGCACCGTATCGGCCGTACTGGCCGTGCCGGTCGTTCGGGTGAGGCCATTTCCCTGGTCGCTCCGGACGAAGAAAAACTGCTGAAAAGCATCGAACGCATGACCAAGCAGAAAATCGCCGACGGCGACCTGATGGGCTTCGATGCCAGCGCCGTGGAGGCCGAGAAACCTGAAGCCCGCGAGCGTCCGGATGTGCGTAACCCGCGCAACCCACGCGGTCCGAAGGGCGATGGCCCGAACGGCGGCGGTGGTGGCGGTGGTCGTCGCGACAAAGGCAAGGACAAGGGCAAGGAAAAGTCCGCCACCAGCAGCCGAGGTGAACGCCCGGCCCGTGAGCAAAAGCCACGTGAAGGCACCCCGGCCCGCGAACAGCGCCAGCCGAGCCAGCCGCCACGCGCCGCCGCTGACCGTGCCCCGGACGAGTTCCTCGACGACGATGTGGATAACTTCGGTAACCGCGTCGACTACGTGCCCCAGGCCAAACCGGCCCAGGGCCGTGGCCGTCGTCCAGGTGCTCCGGCACAAGGCGCCGGTGCGGGTGCTCCCCGTGGCGGCCAGCCACAGGGTGGCCGTCAGAACGGCCCGCGCAACAGCAGCGGCGGCACCACCGGTACTCCGCCTGCCAAGCGCAGCGGCCCGCGCAACGGTGCACCGCGTGACGGCCAGGCCCGTCGCGAGGACTCGCGCAGCAATAACCGCCGCCCGGCCCGTGACGACCAGCCACGCCTGTCCGAGCCAGCGGTGCAAAACCCGCGTGGAGGCCCGGCGCCGAAGATTATCCACAAGGAGTCGAAAGCTGATCGCTTCCCGACACCTGAGCAGTTGGACCAACTGCCAGGCCGTCCTCGTGGTGAAAAACCGGCGCTGCTGACCCGCAACCGCTGAGTTCCAAAGCCATAGGCGTTGACTGTTACAACGCCATCGCGGGCAAGCCCACTCCCACAAGGGAATGCATTTCAATTGTGGGAGCTGGCTTGCCTGCGATGAGGCCCGGCTAGGCAACACGAATCGTCAGCCAAAAAAATGCCCCGCATCTTTCGATGCAGGGCATTTTTTATGCGCGGCGAAAATTACTTCGCTTTCACACCTTCAAACGTGATGTACAGCTGAACGTTGTCAGACTGTGGACCTACGTCCATACCGTCTTTGTTGAATTCCTTGCGGCTGATGTTAGTGGTGCCTTCAAAGCCGGCACGGTAGCCGCCCCATGGATCCTTGCCTTCGCCCAGGAACGTGGCTTTGACCAGGATCGGCTTGGTCACACCGTGGAAGGTCAGGTCGCCGGTCACATCAGCAGTCAGCTTGCCATCAGCATTTTTGCCAGTTGGCTTGACGCTGGTGGAGACGAACTTGGCATCAGGGAATTTGCCCGACTCCAGGAAGTCCTTGCTGTTGACATGCTTGTCGCGCTCGGCGTGGTTGGAGAACACGCTGGCAGTACGCACGTTAACTTCAATCTTGGCGTCTTCCGGCTTGGCGGCGTCAAAGCTGAACTTGCCGTCCAGGTCCTTGAAGGTACCGGTAATGTAGCTGTAGCCCAGGTGGCTGATCTTGAAATCGACGAAGGCGTGCTGGCCTTCCTTGTCGATCACGTAGTCAGCGGCCATCGCCGAACCTGCGGACAGCAGAGCAGAACCGATTGCCAGCGCAGCGAGTGTTTTTTTCAACATGCTTTCTATTCCTTGTGAGTCGAGGTTGAACATCAGGCTTTGCGCCCCAGCATTCGTGTCAGGGTCGCATCACGATCGATAAAGTGGTGTTTCAATGCAGCCACGCCATGCAAACCGGCGAAGACCACCAACACCCAGGCCAGGTAAAGATGCACCCAACCGGCTGTGTCTGCCTGGTCCGGTAGACCGGAAACCACGGCAGGAATTTCAAACAGACCAAACACCGGGATACCGACACCGTCTGCGGTGGAAATCAGGTAACCGGCAATCATCACGGCAAACAGCCCCAGATACAGGAACGCATGGCCAAATGCAGCACCGATCCGCGTCAGGCGGCTATAGCTGGCCAGCGGTGGCGGCGGCGGGCTGACCAGGCGCCAGACGATACGTACCAGCATGATCGCGAACAGCGTGATGCCAATGCTCTTGTGCAGGTCCGGCGCATCTTTGCGCCAGGCGCTGTAGTAGTCGAGGCCGACCATCCACAAGCCCAGGGCGAATAAACCGAACACAACCAGGGCTACGCCCCAGTGCAAAACCATGCTGACCCAACCATAGCGGGCCGGCGAATTGCGTAGCTGCATGTACTTAATCCCGTAAGAACTGTGCCCAAGACTAGCGTTTTACCTATCGAATTAAAGCGGAAAATTTCGCTTTGAAATATCGAGAAATACGATGAAGAGGCTAGGTATCATAAATTAACAAGGGATTAAGACTATTCCCAAGAAACGCGACAGACCGTCCTGCATTTACCGCCAATTGCCCCACAATGGCTTGTGACACTCGCCACCATTGCATAGGCTTGCGCGATTGTTTCGCCTGCGCGCGCCGCAGGACCGCTTCGAGGAGATCACCGATGGGCTTGAACAACCAGTGGATGCAACGCGACCTCGCGGTGCTGTGGCATCCCTGCACCCAGATGAAAGACCACCAGCAACTGCCGCTGATTCCGATCAAGCGCGGTGAAGGCGTATGGCTGGAAGACTTCGAAGGCAAACGCTACCTCGACGCCGTCAGCTCTTGGTGGGTCAACGTGTTCGGCCACGCCAACCCGCGCATCAACCAGCGCATCAAGGACCAGGTCGATCAGTTGGAGCATGTGATCCTCGCCGGTTTCAGCCACCAGCCAGTGATCGAGTTGTCCGAGCGCCTCGTGCAGATGACGCCTGAAGGCCTGACGCGCTGCTTCTACGCCGATAACGGTTCATCCTGTATCGAAGTCGCATTGAAGATGAGCTTTCACTACTGGCTCAACCGCGGCCTGCCGAACAAGAAGCGCTTCGTCACCCTGACCAACAGCTACCACGGCGAAACCATCGCCGCGATGTCGGTAGGCGACGTGCCGTTGTTTACCGAGACCTACAAGGCGCTGCTGCTCGACACCATCAAAGTGCCGAGCCCCGATTGCTACCTGCGCCCCGACGGCATGAGCTGGGAAGAACACTCGCGCAACATGTTCCTGGCCATGGAACAGACCCTGGCTGACCACCACGATACCGTTGCCGCGGTGATCGTCGAGCCACTGATCCAGGGCGCCGGCGGCATGAGGATGTACCACCCGGTGTACCTCAAGCTGCTGCGCGAGGCCTGCGACCGCTACGGCGTGCACTTGATCCACGACGAAATCGCCGTGGGCTTCGGCCGCACCGGCAGCATGTTCGCCTGTGAACAGGCCGGCATCCGCCCGGACTTCCTGTGCCTGTCCAAGGCCCTCACCGGCGGCTACTTGCCGCTGGCCGCCGTGGTCACCACCGAAGATGTCTACAGTGCCTTCTACGACGACTACCCTACCCTTCGCGCCTTCCTGCACTCCCACAGCTACACCGGCAACCCGCTGGCGTGCGCGGCAGCCTTGGCGACGCTGGATATCTTTGAAGAAGACAACGTGATCGAAAACAACAAGGCCCTGGCCCAGCGCATGGCGACCGCCACCGCGCACCTGGTGGACCATCCTCACGTTGCGGAAGTGCGCCAGACGGGCATGGTGCTGGCGATCGAGATGGTGCAGGACAAAGCCACCAAGGCCGCCTACCCGTGGCAGGAACGCCGTGGCTTGAAGGTATTCGAACACGCACTGGAGCGTGGCGCGCTGTTGCGGCCACTGGGCAGCGTGGTGTATTTCCTGCCGCCCTATGTGATTACACCGGAGCAGATCGACTTCCTGGCCGAAGTGGCCAGCGAGGGGATTGATATCGCCACTAACAGCAACGTCAGTGTGGCGGTGCCGAAAGATTTTCACCCAGGCTTTCGTGACCCGGGTTGATACCAACCCCTGTAAGAACCGACTTGCCACAGCAAGCTCGCTCCTGCATACACCTCTTCAGAGAACAGAAATGAGACTGTCCCGCTTTTTCACCGACACCCCGCTGAGCCTCGGCGATCACGAACTTCCCGAAGCCCAGGCGCACTACATCAGCCGTGTGTTGCGCATGGGTGAAGGCGATGCCGTGCAGCTGTTCGACGGCTCTGGCCAGGAGTTTAGTGGCACGCTGCTGGAAGTCGGTAAAAAACGCGTCACCGTGCAACTGACGCGAAGCTTTGCCGGCCAAGATGAATCGCCGCTGCACATCCACCTCGGCCAGGGCCTGTCCCGGGGTGAGCGCATGGATTGGGCGATCCAGAAAGCCACTGAACTGGGCGTCAATGCGATCACACCGATCTTCAGCGAGCGCTGCGAAGTGCGCCTCAAGGATGAGCGCGCCGACAAACGCCTGCTGCACTGGCGTCAGGTTGCCATCAGCGCGTGCGAGCAGTGTGGGCGTTCAACGGTGCCGGTGATTCACGCACCGGTGTTGCTGGCCGACTGGCTGAAGCAAACTGAAGCCGACCTGAAACTGGTGCTGCACCCAGTCGCCGAGCCGATGATCAGTCACGCGAAGCCTTCGAGCCTGGCGTTTCTGATCGGGCCGGAAGGTGGCTTGACCGACGGCGAAGTCGACACCGCCCAAGGCGCTGGCTTCCATGCTGCGCGGTTGGGGCCACGGGTATTACGTACCGAAACCGCGCCCGTGGTGGCGCTGTCGGTCGCCCAGCAACTCTGGGGTGATTTCTAAACGGAGCGATCACTCCACCGGATCACTCACCGGCTTGGCAATGATCGCCTTCAACTCGCTGGTCATCGGGAATTCCAGGTTCAGACCCTTCGGCGGGATCGGCTGTTCAAACCAGCGCTGGTAAATCCCGTTGATCTCTCCCGAACGGTACAGATCACCCAAAGTCTCGTTGACCACGGCGAGAAACTGCGGGTCGTCCTTGCGCACCATGCAGCTGTAGATCTCCCGCGACTGCTCCTCGCCCACCACCACCCAGTGGTGCGGGTCCTTGGCCTTGGCGCGCTCGCCGTAAAGCAACGCATCATCCATATAGAACGCGACCGCACGGCCGGTCTCGAGCATCTTGAAAGCCTCGCCATGGTCCTTGGCGCTAATCACGAACATATTGGCTTTGTGTTCAGCGTTGTAACTTTTGAGAAAGCGTTCATTGGTGGTGCCGGCAGTGGTCACCACGTTCTTGCCCTTGAGGTCGACAAAGCCTTTGATCCCGCTGTCCTTGGCCGTTAGCAACTGCCCCTTCACGTAGATGAACCCGTAGGAAAATGCTACCTGCTTCTGCCGCTCGGCGGTCACGCCGGTGGAGCCACATTCCAGATCGACGGTGCCGTTCTGCACCAGCGGGATACGGGTTTGGGACGTCACCAGGTTGTACTTCACCTTGAGCTCACTCACCCCGATTTTCTGCTGGATGCGCTCGACAATCTTGCTCGCCAGATCCACCGAGTAGCCCATCGGCTTGCCACTGTTATCCCCAATGTAAGAAAACGGCACCGACGCATCGCGATACCCCAGGGTGATGGCCTTGGCGCTGGCGATCTTGCTCAAGGTGCCCTCCAGAGGCGTTTCGGCCGCATGGACGTTTGCCCCCAACAAAAGCCCCAGGGTGCAGCCGGTCAACAGGATCTTTTTCATTGTTATTCTCCGTTGGTTTTTGAGGTTATTTACGTACCGCAATCACGCCGCGTTACAGGGGTATCCTCAAGCGGCGCGGGGCGTCAGGCCCTGCATATCAATGGAAGGGGAACGCTGATCGATCAACTCGGCCAGCAGTTGGCCGCTACCGCAGGCCAGGGTGAAGCCCAGTGCGCCATGCCCCAGGTTCAACCACAAATTGCGGTAGGCGCTGGCACCGATCAACGGCACGCCCGTCGGTGTTGCCGGGCGCATACCGGCCCACTCGACCGCATGGGCGTAGTCACCGGCCAAAGGAAACGTTTCCAGCGCCTGACGCTTTATCAACGCCAGGCGCTTGGGCTCAAGACGCGCATCAAAGCCGACAATATCCACCATGGCCGCGATCCGCAGTTGCTCACCAATGCGCGCGTAAACGATCTTGCGGTCATAGTCGGTGATGCTCACGTTCGGCGCCTTGTGCTGCGCGCCGATCGGCACGCTCAGGCTGTAGCCCTTGAGCGGATACAGCGGCAGGGACAAGCGCGGCAATGCCAACTCGGCGCTGCGATGCCCGGCAGCCAATACCAGTTGGTCGACCGGCATCACTTCATGGCCCAACTCGATGGCCTGCACCGCACCGTCGGCGTGACGAATCCCGGTAACCTTGCGCCCCAGCAAAAATGTGCAACGCCCGGACGCTTCCAACCTTGCAGCCAGGCGTTGGCAAAAGGAATGGCAGTCTGCAACTTCTTCACTGGGCGTATAGATGCCTCCGACAAAACCCTGCACCGCCAACGAAGGTTCCAGGCGTTGGCAATCGGCCATCGACAGGACCTGCTGCTGCAGGATGTCAGTGACGTTGGCGCGTGCACGCTCAAACGTCTCGGCATTGCGAAAGGTCACCAGCTTGCCGTTGCGCCGCCAGTCGAAGCCGTCCAGGCGATCATCGACACGCCATTGCTGCAAGGTGCCTTGACTCAGGCTCGCCAGCCGCAGCAAGTGGGCAGCGTTGCGCTTGTTCACCGAGCCCCGGCAGGCACCGATGAACGCGGCCATCCAGCGCCATTGCTGGAGGTCAAGCCGTGGGCGCAGCTTCAGCGGCGAGTCGCCGCGCAACAGCCACCCAATCGCCTGCAGCGGCACGCCCGCGTCGGCCAATGGCGCAACATAGCGATAGGACAGCTGCCCACCGTTGGCGAAACTGGTTTCGCTGCCCAAGGTATCGCGGGCGTCGATCACCGTTACCTCATGGCCAGCCCGTACCAAAGCATAAGCACTGGCCAAGCCGATAACCCCACCACCGATGATGCAAACCTGCCTGGCCATCCCAGCCCCCGACCGTTGATTAACTGAAGACCAAGCGTAGGCGCAGGTGACAGGCCACCGACAATGAATAAAGATGGGTCACCTATAAACAAAGGTTATGGACTTGCCATGCGCTTGCGTCATATCGAAATCTTCCAGGCCATTCGCCAGACTGGCTCGATCAGTGCTGCCGCGCAGTTGCTGCACGTCTCGCAACCAGCGGTGACCAAAGTGTTGCAGCACGCCGAATTGCAGCTGGGCTTTGCGCTGTTTCTGCGGGTGCGCGGCAAATTGCAGCCCACGCCGGAAGCCTTGGCACTGGAAAGCGAAGTCGAGAAAGTCACCGAGAGCTTGCAAGGTGTAAGGCGTCTAGCCAAGAGCCTGCGCCGCGCCCCAGGGCAAAGCGTGCGCATTGGTGCGATTCCGGCGTTGGCCTTGTCGCTGCTGCCTCCGGCGATTCTGGAATGGAAGCGCGAATACCCCGACATGGCTTGCGAGCTGTCCAGCGACCATAGCCGTGAGCTGGTCCAGAAGTTGTTGATGCGCGAAATCGACCTGGCGCTGACCCTCAACTTTTCCGGCCATCCTGGGTTGACCACCCAGGTGCTGGCCAATGGCGTGCTGGTTGCATTGGCGTCCAAGGGCTATTGGTCGGCGGCTGAAATCAACCAGCCATTGCCGCTGAGCGAACTGGCGGGCGCGCCATTGATCGGGCTGTCCAGTGCTGATCCGCTGGCGACCAAGCTGGACAGCTACCTGGAGAACGTCGATCCACCGCCACGCGTGACCCTCTCGGTGCAAACCTATTCCCTGGCCCGGGCGATGGTGGAGTCAGGCGCCGGTTTGACGGTCATTGACCCCTTTACCGCCCTCGGCGCATCGACGGCAACCACCTGCATCCGCACCCTCACGCCCCCCCTGCCGATCACCCTCTACGCCCTGACCCGTGGCGATGAACCACCGCCGCATATGCTGGCCAAGCTGCTGCAGATCTTCGGCAGTCGCGCCTGTGAGCTACTGGCACGTCTCTAATACCACCGAAGCCCCCTCCCACATTCAAAGCACGTAATGCATGATCGCCACAAAATGCAGCAGGCTGCCGCCAATCACAAACAAATGCCAGATCCCATGGGAATGGCGCAGGCGATCTTCCAGGGCAAAAAAGATGATGCCCACGGTGTACAACACGCCGCCCGACGCCAACCAGATAAACCCTGCCGTGCCCAGCGCCGCTATCAGCGGCTTGACTGCCACGAGTACGATCCAGCCCATCACCGCGTAGATCACGATGGACAGAATCCGCGCCTCCGAGCGCGGCTTGATCTCCTGCAGGATGCCGATCACCGCCAGCCCCCACACAATCCCGAACAGCGTCCAGCCCCACGGCCCGCGCAGAGTCACCAGGCAGAACGGTGTGTAGCTGCCGGCGATCAACAGGTAGATCGAAAAGTGATCGACCTTTTGCATGATCTCTTTTCGCCGCCCCCGCACGCTGTGGTACACGGTCGACGCGCTGTACAGCACCATCAGGGTAAAGCCATAAATCGCCACGCTGACGATCTTCCAGGGGCTGCCGTCCAGGCTCGCCACCACCAACATCCACACGGCGCCAATACACGCCGCGACTGCACCGAGCAAATGGCTCCAGGCGTTGAACCGTTCCCCGTGATACATCTATCGTTAACCTCCCCTCATCGTTGACGACTGTCGGCAAGCCTCCAGCCTTGCGCATAAGAGTGCAAGCAGCGTGTGACGTTCCAGCGACGAGGGCTGCGTTTGCAGGCACAATCGAGCGCAATCGAACAAGAGCCCACGGCCATGCTGATCGACGAAGAGTTCACCCTCAAGAAGCTGGAAATCTTCCTGGCGTTCATGCGCACCGGCAACCTGGCCCGCGCCGCCGCCGAGTTGCAAACCAGCAATGTCAGCGTTCATCGCGCCATCCACTCCCTGGAAAATGCCCTGCGCTGCCCGCTGTTCAAACACGAAGGTCGCAACCTCACCCCGCTGGAAAGCGCCTATGTGCTTGAAGAACGCGCACAAAAACTGGTGGCCGATGTGGTCGACAGCGTACGCCTGACCCGCGAAGCCGCCGGCTTCTCCGCTGAGCGTTTCAAGCTCGGCTCGCTGTATTCGCTGACGGTAAAAACCGTACCGCAACTGATCATGGGCCTGAAGATCCGCCGCAGCGAACTCAACATCGACCTGATCCTCGGCTCCAATTTCGACCTGCTCTACAAACTCAAGAACATGGAAGTCGACGCGATCCTCATCTCCCTCGACGAACACGCCAACGACCCCGACTGTGAGCAGATCGCCCTGTTCAGCGATGACATCTTCCTCGCCACCCCGGCCGATTCGCCTCTGGATCGCAATCTGGAAATCGACCTGGCCGACGTGCGCGACGCCACCTTCATCACCCTCACCCAGGGTTTTGCCACGCACCAGGACGGCAATCGGGTGTTCAAGCAGGCGGGGTTCGAGCCGAAGGTGGCGATGCAGGTGAACGACATCTTCACCCTGCTGAGCATGGTCAGTTCAGGGGTGGGTTATGCCTTGCTGCCGGGGCGGATTGCAGCAGTGTATGAAAACCGCGTGAAGCTGATACCGCTGCAACCCCGGTATCAGTTGCAGCAGCAGATCGGCGTGGTGTTCTTGAAGGCCAAGGAGCGTGACCCGAACCTGCTGGCGTTGTTGGCAGAGTGTCGGATGTATGCCAATCGCCAGGCTTGAAAATGCCATCGGGGGCAAGCCCCCTCTCACATTTTGACCGCATTCTCAGGTTGAAACTCGGTCAAGTGTGGGAGGGGGCTTGCCCCCGATTGCGCCCGATCAAACACCACAATCTGCAAACCTACCCCACCAACCCACGCACAATGAAGTACAGCAGCGAAGGGCCAAGCAAACACCCAAGCCCGGTATGGAACGTCGCCGTCAGCGCGCCATACGGTACCAGCCGCCGATCCGTCGCCGCCAGGCCCGCCGTCACACCACTCACGGTGCCGGCCAACCCACCGAACACCATCGCCGAACGCGGGTTATCCAGGCCCATCCAGCGTGCCGCCACCGGCGTGCCAACCATCACCAGTATCGCCTTGATCAACCCCGTTGCGATCGACAGCGCCATCACATCCGAGGTCGCGCCAATCGCCGCGCCGGTCACCGGGCCGACGATGTAGGTTACAGCGCCAGCTCCGATAGTGGTCATGCTGATCGCATCGCGATAACCAAAGGCCCAGGCCATGCTCGCGCCAACAATAAACGGCAGGATCGTGCCCAGCAGCAGTGCAATCACGCCGATCATCCCGGCCTTGCGCGCCTCGGTGGCTTGCACTTCGAACGCCGTGGCGACGATGGCGAAGTCACGCAACATCGCACCGCCCATCAGGCCGATCCCGGAAAACAGCGCAAGGTCCGCCAGGCCCTTTTGCCCACCCGTAAGCGTGCCGCCGACCCAGGCCAAGACCAGGCCGATAACAATGGCAATCGCCGAGCCATGAATGCGCCCGAACGTCAGGCGCTTGGACAGCACCACAGAAATCCACATCACCACGCCAACGAACGCGAAAGCGGTAATCAGACCGTTATGTTCCAAACCTTTTTCAATGAGGTCCCACATATCAGCGACCTCCCGCAACGAGAATCAGCGGCTCTTCGGGCGGCAAGGGCTCGCCCTTGTGGGTGCGGCTGATCAAGGCGATGGTGCAGCCACACACCACGACCGAACCAATGGCCGCGAGCACTGCAACCGGGCCGCCATGCAGCGCCGTTACTACGTTTTGCTGCGCCGCCATCGCCACCACCACCGGGATGTACATGGCGCCCCAGAAGCCCACGCCCATCTCGCAGTCCTTAGTCATGCCACCGCGCTTTTGCATCCACAACCGCGCGCAGATCAGCAGGATCATCGCGATCCCCACGCCGCCTACGTTGGATTTGACGCCCAGCAACACGCCAAGCATGTCGCCCATGATCACGCCTGCAAGCGTGCAGATCGCCAGCAATGCCACACCGTAGATAATCATTATTGTTGTCCTCAAAGTGCTCGTTCGAAATTGTTGTTTTTGTGCTTCGAAAGCCTTGGGTGCTGCTTTATCGGTGGCGGCGTTCCTCCTCTTGCAGCAGGGCCTGCAAGGTATCCAGGCGTGCGCCTTCGCAGGCGATCACCGTGCCTTGTTCGAACACGCGACGTGACAGACCAGTGAGCACCGCGCCCGGGGGCAGTTCGATTTGCAGGCGTACGCCACGCTCGTAGGCGCTTTGCACGGTGCCGCGCCAGTCGACGACGCGGCACATATTGAAAGCCAGGTCATCGCGCAGTTGCTCGGGGTTGTGGATAGGTCGCGCGCGCGTGCTGCTCAGGTAGGAGATACGCGGCGCCTTGAGTGGCACGAACGCTTGGGCAAGCACCTTGGCCGGCGCTTCCAGCAGCGCACAGTGGGACGGCACGCTCACTGCCAGACGCTTGGCGATGCCGTTGCCTTTGATGCGCTCGGCGACACGCTGCATCGCCTCATTGCTGCCGGCGATCACGGTCTGGTTGTCGGCGTTTATATTGGCCAGATACACCGGAGTTGCAGCGCTGTGGATATCTGCCAGCAAGGCTTCAACCGTGGATAAATCGGGGCCGATCAGGGCGGTCATGCCGTAGCCCTGTGGATAAGCCTGTTGCATCAGCTCGCCACGCAGGCTGACCAGTTTCAGCGCATCAGCGAAGTCCAGAGCGCCGGCGATGACGGCGGCCGGGTAAGCGCCGATGGACAGGCCCGCCACGTAGTCAGGCGTATGGCGCAACTGCTGTGCATGGGCAACGCCGACGATCAGCAGGCACAGTTGCACCGCACGCGTGCTCGCCAAGGCTTGCGCCGAATCGAGCCGACGAACATCTTCACCCAAGGCATCACTGGCTTCTTCCAGAACCTCGGCCGATAGCGCCTGGAGCATGCCCACGCGCTGGGCGCCCTGCCCCGGAAACACCATCAGGCTGCTCATGCCACGGCCTGCCAGGGGTCGAGCACAAGGTGTGCGCCGCCAACGGTTTTGAGCAGTACGCGGTGTGAGCCTGCGGCCCATTCGCGCAAGGCAACAGCACCAAACGGGGTTTGCAATTGCAGGTCAACGGCGCATGGCGCGGTGTCGAGTTTCGCCAGCAATGCACGCGCCGAGTTGCGATCAAGCGGCTCGGGCGTGCGCAGGATCAAATCCAGGTCACTCATGGCATGCAACGCTTCGACGCCGCTCGCCAATTCAAATCCGGCGCTGCCGCTGACGCCCCAGTGATACTGCGCCAACACTGGCCGCAGTTGATGGAGCGCCCGCAGCGCCGGTAAATCCCGTGGCGAGATCACCTGGCGCAAGTCTTCGGGCGCCACGCGCCGTTGCACCGCAGCAACAGGCATCACCGCCCCATAACGCTGCTCACGTAGACGCCCACGTACGCCAACCGCCACTTGACCCGCTTCGGTAATGGCGCGCCGCACCACTACTGGATGACCGGCGCTCAGCGCGTCCCGCGCCCAGGCCGGAGCGCCAGCGGGCAGATGCGCCGGCATCATGCCCCAGAGCAAATCGTGGGCGTTCACCATTGTTCCCGCAGCAGTTGACGTACGTGGCTTGAGGCGGCGCGATTAGTCGCACCGAGACGTCCTTTTAAATCGGGCTGCGCGACATCGTTGATGGCATGCACCAGGCAATCGCTGACCCGTACCACATCGTCCGGCGTCGGCTGTTCAATCTGGCTCACCGACAAGGTCTCCCAGAGCAAACCCAGGCTGGCATAGCTGTCGATGTCATAGGCCATCGGCGGCACGCTGGCGGCCAGGGCTTCCAATTCTTCGACGCTGCGCAGCGTCACCCGCGCCGCCGAAGCCTTGCCCATGGCATGCACCATCACCCCAGGGTCGCGCAGGGCAATCAAGCGATTGGCCTGGTAACCGTGGGCCAGGAATGCGCCAGACATGGCCTTGCCCACCAGCAGTGCAATCACCGGGTGGCCGGCCAGGCGTGCGCGAGCGTAGCTGTCGGCAGCGGCGGCCAGGGCCTGGTGAATGCCGAGGGCTTCTTCACGGCGACCATAGGCTTGGCTGGGCACATCGACGATGGCGATGATGGGGCGTTTGTCACCCGTCACGATGGCTTCATCGACGGCCTTGGCAAGCCCCCAACCTTCCAGCAACCCGACTTCGCCATTGCGTGCACGCGGGAAGCGGTTATTGGGGTCGGGGACCACGGCGATAAAGCGCACCGCCTGTTCACCCAATACGCCGTCTGCGACTTTCAATGAGTCCGGCAAGCCCTCTACGAGTGTCGCGCCGACGCTCAATGCGTTGAACCACTGCAACCCTCTCATGAGCGTTCTCCCTGATACAGAGCGCGAACCGTTGCGGGTTCGATTTGCGCGGTTGCGTCGAGTTCGGCCAGGCGCGACAGGTAGAAATCAGCGCGCCGGCTGCGGGGTTGTTCGGGCGCACCTTGTTGCAACAGCGCGCTCACGGTCTGCTGGATCTGCACCACATCGTCCGCCACGTAACGGTCGGCCAAGCCACTGTTGAAACGTTGCTCGCCGCCGGTAAGGCTCCAGATGAAAGGCCGGTCGCGGGAGTCGTACTCTTGCAGGCCGGCCTCCTGTTCGATGACCTGCGGGCCATTCAAACCCAGGCGCGCTTCACGGGTGACCACCAGGTAACTGCATAGCCCGGCCGCGATGGACATACCACCGAAACAACCGACACTGCCCGCCACCACACCGACCACCGGCTGGTACTGACGCAGGTCGACAATCGCAGCGTGAATATCGGCAATCGCCGCAAGGCCCAGGTTGGCTTCCTGCAAGCGCACGCCGCCGGTTTCCAGCAGCAATACGGCGCGGGTCGGGATGCCGTTGCGGTTATCCTCGGCGGCCAGTTCCAGAGCGCCTGCGATCTTCGCGCCGCCGACTTCGCCAAGGCTACCGCCCTGGAAGTTACCTTCGATCGCGGCAATCACCACCGGTAGACCAGCGACGCTGCCTTTGGCGATGACCACGCCGTCATCCGCCTGGGGCACTACGCCCTGACGGCTGAGCCACGGCGACATGACCCGTTGGAACGGGTCGATCAACTCGCGATAGGTGCCAGCATCCAGCAGCGCCTTGGCGCGCTGCCGCGCACCGAGTTCGACAAAGCTGTGCTTGGTGAGCAATTCAGTCATGGCCGACCTCCTCGAAACCTTGCTCCAGGCGCAAACGCACCACGCCGGGGGTGGCACCGAAATCGTGGATATCAATCTTCAATGCAGGCGGTGTCTGCTCCTGGAAGATGCGTTCGAACAGGTGCTGCCAACGTTGCTGCGCGCCATTCACCGAGGTCTGCACCTGGATAGTCAGCGTGCCGGCGGTGCCTGGTTCCAGCAGCACTTCGAGGTCGCCGGAACCGACACACCCCACCAGCGCACGGCCTTTTGGCGGCTGCCCGGCAGGGAATTCAAAGGATAAGGTTTCCATCACAACGCTCCGTCGAGGCGGTCGATAAACAGGCAAGCGGCCAGCAAGTCAGCAGCGCCGCCAGGGGAGGCATTCAGGGCGAGCAGTTGCTGGTCCAGGGCGTGCAGTTGGCGGCGGCCCGCAAGGGTTGCACTGCCACCGGCATCGAGCACGGCCTGGGCGCCCTGTTGCATGGTGGTCAAGCCTTCGTAGCCAGCGCGGTAGAGCACGCAGGTGTCGGCCAGCTCGGTCATGATCGCGAGCAAGGCATCCAGGCGGGCATTTTGCTCACCGGCGTTTTGCCCGCGGCTTTTATGCAATTGCGGCAGGCCGCGTTGCATCACCGAGGGGAAACCCAGCTGTGCCTCTTCGCGAGCACCGCGTGCGCCGTAGCGTTGCGCGACCTGTGCGCCATGGCTTAGTGGTTGCGGCGCAAAGCGATCGTTAATCAGCGCCAGTTTGGCTGCATTCAGCGTAACGGCACGTGGTTGCAGGGCCGCTGCAGCAGTGAGCAAACCAAGGGCCCAGATCGCACCGCGATGGGTATTTACGCCGTGGGTGGTGATGAGCATCGCTTGCTCGCCTTCACGGCCAATACGGCCGAGCGCTTCACGCAGGGGTACACCGACTTCACCAAATTCAAGGGCGGCCTCGGCCATTTCCTTGAACATCGGCCACAACGACAGCGCCGAGGCGTGCATCAGGCCCAGGTGCAAATCGCTGTGGGCGCCGTTGCCGCGCCGGTCTACCAAGGCGGGTTTAGGCGACAAATCCGCTTCATCGATCAGCGCGTCGACGGCCATATCCGCCAGGCGATCGGCCAGGCTCAGTTCATGCTGTTTGAGAGCGCGCATTTACCAGCTCCTGAATTTGGCGGGCGGGTTGTACAAGCCACCGGACCACTCCACCAGGTCGGCCACGCTCTTGGCGGCCAACAGTTCGCGGGTGGCATCGGTGCGGCGGATACCCAAGTCTTCGGGCAAGGCGATCAAGCCTTCGCGACGCATACGGGCGGTGTCCTTGGGGTTATGGCGCATACCGATTGCCGTCACCCCGGCGACGGCAGCGATCATTGCCTGGCGCTCTTCCAGGGAGCGCGCCTTGTAGAGGTAGGCGATGCCTTCTTCGGTGAGCAAGTGGGTAACGTCGTCGCCGTAGATCATGATCGGCGCCAGCGGCATGCCGCTTTTGCGTGCCACTTCCACCGCGTCGAGGGTGTCGACAAAGGTCGGTTTGCCGCCCTCCTGGAAGGTCTCGACCATTTGCACCACAAGTTTTTTGCCGCGCTCAAGCAAGGCCTCGGGCGCATCGTCATGGCGCATATCCAGCCAGGCCGGTGTGCCGTGCCGACGACCACGTGGGTCGTGGCCCATATTCGGCGCACCACCGAAACCGGCAAGGCGGCCACGGGTCACGGTGCTGGAATGCCCGTCGCCGTCGACTTGCAGGGTGGCGCCGATAAACAGGTCCACCGCGTACTGGCCGGCCAGTTGGCAGAACATGCGGTTGGAGCGCATCGAGCCGTCGCGGCCGGTGAAGAACACATCCGGGCGGGCGGCGATGTAGTTTTCCATACCCAGTTCGGTGCCGAAGCAGTGCACGCTCTCGACCCAACCGCTTTCAATCGCCGGGATCAGCGTGGGGTGTGGGTTGAGGGTCCAATTTCGGCAGATCTTGCCCTTGAGCCCCAGGGATTCGCCGTAGGTGGGCAGGATCAATTCGATGGCGGCGGTGTTGAAGCCGATGCCATGGTTGAGTGACTGCACATTGTGTTTTTCGTAGATGCCACGGATCGCCATCATCGCCATCAACACATGCACCGGTTTGATATGGCGCGGGTCGCGAGTGAACAGCGGTTCGATGTAGAACGGCTTGTCGGCCACCACCACGAAATCGACCCAGCTTGCGGGGATGTCCACGCGGGGCAAGTCGGTGACGTCATCCACCAACTGGTTGACCTGCACAATGACAATGCCATCGCTGAACGCCGCGGGTTCGATCAGCGCCGGGGTGTCTTCGGTGCTGGCGCCGGTGTAGATATTGCCGGCGCGGTCGGCCATGAAGCCGGCGGAAAGCACCACGTTGGGGATCAGGTCCACCACCAGACGCGCATAGAGTTCGATGTAGGTATGGATCGCGCCGATTTCCAGCAGGCCATCTTCCAGCAGCTGGCTGATGCGCAGGGATTGAGTGCCGGCGAAGGAAAAGTCGAGCTTGCGGGCGATGCCTTTTTCGAACAGGTCCAGGTGCTCGGCGCGCCCGACACTGGGCATGATCATGTGCAAATCGTGGAGCTTGGCCGGGTTGGCCTTAGCCAGGGAGCGCGAGAGGAAGTCGGCCTGCTTCTGGTTGTTGCCCTCCAGCACCACGCGGTCGCCTGGGAGGATCAGCGCTTCCAGGGCCTCGACGACCCTGTCGCTGGGCAACACCGCCCCGTCTGCATACTGTTTGACCAGCCCGAGCCGCCGCTGCTTCTCGTCGCGCCGCCGCGTCCAGCGCGAGTCGGGGGTGATGGTTGTTGTCATGGTCGCTCCACGGGGTTTGCTGTCGTGGGGCTGTACCTTAGGAGTGAATTCGGGGGCCATCAATCAAGCTCAGCGGCAGACCGTTACGCCTGGAGTAACAAAGCTCAAAATGTGGGAGGGGGCTTGCCCCAATGCCAGTCAGTTAAGCGGTCATCGCCTACGGTGGGAGCGAGCTTGCTCGCGAAAAACGTCAACGATAACGGGGGCTTGCTGAATGAACGCAGCGCCTGTGAGTTTTTCGCGAGCAAGCTCGCTCCTACAAAAAGTCCTTAACTGACTGACATTGGGGCAAGCCCCCTCCCACACTTGCTTAGTAGCGCCTGCTAGATAGCGGTCCCAAACAAGGACCGATCAGTCCCTATTTGGGACCGTTTGAAAATTCCGGCGAAGGGCTGATTTGCTCAAGTGCCCTATCGACCAACAACTGACCGAACTCTGCCATTTGCTGGATCCCAAGCATGACGGCGCGCTGGGAAGTGTCCAGGTCGAAAGCCAGGTTGCAGGTGAGTGCGTTGAGGGAGGACAGGGTTTCGCTGGCGTTGACCAGCAGGGTTTCGGTGTTTTGGTGGGGGTTTACGGTGAAGAGGGGTGGATTGGGGGTAGGTTTGATCATGATTTACAGCTCCGATATGTGATGGAAGCTGCCCTCTTCCGCTTGCACGCGAATCAAGGTGGCAGCTGTGCGCAGGTGTGCAAGACCGGGCATATCGGACCCCGGCAGACTCCGAAGAGTCTCCCACGCACAGCCGCCATAACGAGTACAGCAGGCATAAAAAACGCCCGTTGAATGGCTATGGGCGTTGGTGCGCCGACATGTAACCGGACTTGCACGTCCGTGTCACCGTTTTTTGCGATGACGGGACGAAGACTAGGCGTGCGGACCTCTCACCACAAGTTCATGCGCGGCCCAAAATCTTGCAGGAAAAATCCGAAGCCTTTTATGTCGAAGAGCATGCAGGAAGTTTCATACAGCGTTTTGGGGTTGTTGCTTGGAACTAGTCTTTCTAGCCTTCACGGTTGAATGCCCATAGTCGAAGGACGCACCAACATGCCGATGCACAACCCACCTCACCCAGGTGAAATTTTACTTGAGGACGTTATCCCAGCCCTGGGCATCACCATTACCGAGATGGCGCGACGTCTTGGCTTCGCCCGCGAGACTTTTTCAAGGATCTTGCATGGCCACGCCCCGGTCAGCCCGGACCTTGCCGTTCGGTTGGAACGGGCTGGCGTGAGTAAAGCCCAATTATGGTTGTCGATGCAAAGTGCCTACGACTTATGGCAGGCCGAGCATCGGGAGCAACCGGTAATTGAGCGGTTTGCGCGGATTGATTGAGATCTTGGGCCAAGCACAATTCAGTGTGGGAGCTGGCTTGCCTGCGATAGCGGTCTGTCAAATACAGATGTATTGCTGACCCACCGCTATCGCAGGCAAGCCAGTTCCCACATTGGAATTTCACAAGGCTTATGTTCAGGCCAGGCCGGACTCTACCAACAACGCTTCAAGCCCCATCAAATCCGGCACCTTCGCCACCTGCTCGCCCACCTGCACCGCCGCCAGTTCCAGCGGGCACAGCGGCACGTCCACATAGCTCAACTCGCTGTCGAGTTTGTACGAGCGGGGAATGCCCTGGATCACCAGTGCAATGAATTTCAACGTGGGCCTGCCACCCAAGGCATTCAACACTACGATCCGCGAGCGTTCGCCGGTCACGCTGGCTTCACCGCACACGGCTTCAAAGCTGATCAAGGGGATTTGCCGATCACGCCAGGTCACTTGCCGCAGGTACCACGGTGGTGCATCGCTGGCCGGTTCGCCGCGCTGGAAGTCGATCAGCTCGGCGATGGCCACGTTGGGCAGCACCAGGTGGCGGTCGGCCAGGGGCAGCAGCAGGCCGGTGAGTTGGCTGGCGCGGTGGTCAAGCATGGGACTTGCTCCAGTAGGCGATGCTTTCCAGCAGCACCGACTCTTGGTACGGCTTGCCGAGGTAGTCGTTGACGCCAATGGCCATGGCGCGGTCGCGGTGTTTCTGGCCGGTGCGCGAGGTGATCATGATGATCGGCAGGCGCATCAGGCGCGGGTCGTTGCGGATCTGGATGGCCACTTCAAAGCCGTCCATGCGCGGCATTTCGATGTCGAGCAGCATCAGGTCCGGGGTGTGTTCTTCAAGTACGGCGAGGGCGTCGATGCCGTCCTTGGCGGTGAGCACGTTCATGCCGTTGCGCTCCAGCAGGCGGCTGGTGACTTTACGCACAGTGACCGAGTCGTCCACCACCAGCACCAGCAGCGGGCGTTTTTTCAGCGGGTCGTTGAGGACCAGTGGCACATCCACTGCCTGGGCCGGCAAGGCCGGTTGGCGGGCGCGGATATGCGCCAACAGGTCGATGATCAACACCACGCGGCCATCGCCGAGAATGGTCGCCCCGGACAAGCCCTGCACCCCGGCAAACTGCGGGCCCAGCCCCTTGACCACGATCTCCCGAGTTCCGGCCATGGCGTCCACATGCACCGCCACGCGCCGTTCATTGCAGTGCACCAGCAGCACCGGCACCGGCTGATACTGGCCCAGCAGTTTCGGGCGGCTGACGGTGTGCAGCAGGTCGCCCAGGTAGAACAACTCGTAGCGCTGGCCGGCATATTCATAGTGCGGCGGGTCTTGCTGGTAGTGCCCCGCCAGCTCATGGGGCAGCACGCGCACCAAACCTTCGATGGTGTTGAGGGGAATCGCGTATTGGTCGTCTGCGCATTGCACCATCAGCGCCCGATTGACCGACACCGTAAACGGCAAGCGAATGCGAAAATGCACGCCCGCCCCCGGCGTCGAATCGATCACCATCGAACCGCCGAGTTGGCGCACTTCTTCGTGTACCACGTCCATACCCACGCCGCGCCCGGAGATCTGGGTGATTTTTTCTGCCGTGGAAAAGCCCGGCTGCAGGATGAACTGCAGCACGTCGCGGTCGCTGATGGTTTGATCCGGGCCGAGCAGGCCGCGCTTGATCGCCTTGCGTCGCACCGCTTCAAGGGGCACGCCGGCGCCGTCGTCACGCATGTCAAAGACGATGTCGCCGCCTTCGTGGGTCAGGTCCAGGGTAATGCGCCCCTTTTCCGGCTTGCCCGCCTGCAACCGCACCTCGCGCGATTCCAGGCCGTGGTCGACGGCATTGCGCAGCATATGTTCCAGTGGCGCCGCCATGCGTTCGAGCACGTTGCGGTCCATCTCGCCTTCGGCATTGCCGACGATGAACTCCACGTCCTTGCCCAGCTCTTGCGCCACTTGGCGCACGATGCGCTTGAGGCGTGGCAGCATCCGCTCGAAAGGCACCATGCGCGTGCGCATCAGGCCCTCCTGCAATTCGGTGTTGATGCGCGCCTGTTGCTGGAGCAAATCGTGGGCATCCTGATGGCGCTGCTCCAGGGTGTCCTTGAGGTCGAGCAGGTCGGAGGCCGATTCGGACAGCGCGCGGGACAGCTGCTGCAACTGCGAATGGCGATCCATTTCCAGTGGGTCAAACTCTTCGTAGCCCAGGCGTTCGGCCTCGGCCTGCTGACGACTGAGCAGGCGCCCCTGGGTTTCGCTGTCGAGCCGGCGCAATTGATCGCGCATCCGCTCGATGGTGGTTTGCACTTCATTCAATGCAATGCGCGCATCGTTGACTTGCTGCTCAATACGGCCACGGAAAATCGAGGTTTCACCGGCGAGGTTAACCAGGTCGTCGAGCAGTTCGGCGGAGATTTTCACCATGTCGGCAGCGGGGTCGACCACGGCTTCAGCCTTGCCCGCAGGCAACGCCACGGGCACCACCGGCTCTACACTGGGGTGCACCAGGCTTTTGATGCGCTCGATAAGTTTGTCCACCGCCCCCACCGGCAGCCCATCCGCTACGGCGTCGACCATCTGCGCCAAACGATCATGGCAACCTTGCAGCAGCGCAAACAGCTCTGGGGTCGGCGCCAGCAACCCGGCGGATAGCCCCTCGTAGAGAAACTCCAGCTCATGGGCCAAATCGCCAATCGGCCCGATCTCCACCATGCGCGCCCCGCCCTTGAGGGTGTGCAGGTCACGCAGCAGGGTTTCGACTTCCTGGCGGTTGCCCGGCTCGGCCTGCCAGCGCAGCAACGCGCTGCCTGAACTGTCGAGAATATCGGCGGCCTCTTCGAGGAAGATATCCAGCAATTCAGGGTCTGCACCCGAGGCCGGCGCCGCCGCAGCCGGAGTCGCCGGCGCGCTGTTCTGGCGCAGCTCACGCAGTTTGGCGATCAGCTCGGCAGCGTCGCTCAAAGGCTGCTGCTGTTGCAGTTCTTCCAGTTGCAAGGCCAACCGTTCGTGGCTGGCCATCAGCACCTGGGACAGCTCGGGGGTGTAACTGTAGCGGCGGTCCACCAGGCCCTCGTACAGGCACTCCAGCTCATGGGCCAAGTCGCCCACCGGGTCGATTTCGGCCATGCGCGCACCGCCCTTGAGGGTGTGCAGGTCCCGTTGCAGTGAGGACAACGGCGCGGCGCTTTCGGGCTCCAGCAACCAGCGCTTGAGGGACTGCCCGGCACTGTCGAGGATATCGACGGCCTCCTCAAGAAAGATGTCGACAATCTCATCATCCATGGCTGTTTGCTGATCCAACTGCGCAGTGGCAGCGCCCAGTTCCGAAATGCTCAGGGCGCGGCTGCCGTCGCTTTTGATCAGGCCGGTGGCGGACGGGTCCAGCGCGTCATCCAGCAACGCGTGCAAGGCTTGTACCCGCGCAGGCGCCGGGCTGATTTCCTGGCCGGCAGCCAGTTGGTCGAGCATGTTGATCAGCGCCTCATGAGCCTGTTCCGCCTCATGGAAAAACCGCTCGCTGACCGCCAGGCTGCTTTCTTCCACAGCGCCATACAGGTCGAGCAAGGCCTCGCACAACGCGTCGATGGCGTGCAGGTCAGCGATGTGTGCACCCTCCCCCAAGGTGGTCAGCTCATCCAGCAAGGCGGTCAGTTCCTGGCGTTCGCCGGGATGTTGCTGCCAGCGGCGCAACAGGTTGTCGGCGTCGAGCAGAATGTCCATGCCCTGGGCCAGGAAGTTGGTGATCAGATGCCGATCGCGCTTGATCGGCAGGCCGCTGCCAGGGGCTTCGAGCAACGCGGCAAGCTGCTGGTCCAACAGGCTTTGGGTGCGTCTGATCAGATCCGCCGCGCCCTGGATGGGTGCCAGGGGATCGCTGTCCAGGTCGCGCAGTCCACCCTGGAACAGCCCTTGGGCCTCCAGCAGCAACTCCACTTCGTCCAGGTCCAGGGGCAAGCGATGGGCCTTGTATTCGCGGGTCAGGTGGTCGAGGGGGCGCGCCAGTTCGGCGATGGGCAACACCCCGGCCATGTAGGCGCTGCCCTTGAGCGTATGCAGGGCGCGTTGCAGTTCATCACTGACCTGCAACGGCACCTGTTCGGCGGCGTGGTGCAGGAAGTGGTTGAGGCTGTCCAGATGGCTCTGGGCTTCGTTGCGGAAGATCTCCATCAGCATCGGGTCATGGGGCTCGCCAGCGGTTGTTGCCGCGCCACTGGCCAAGGCATGGGCGCGGGCGGCCAGGGCGTCGACTTCGTCGCGCTGGCGTTGGTCGTCGATGGCAAAATCGGCGATCAATTCCGGCAGCACGGCCACGGCCTCATCCAGCACCTGCTGCACCTCGGCGCCAAGGGCGACGCTGCGTTCCAACACACGGTTGAGCAGGTTTTCCACGGCCCAGGCCAGTTCGGCCAGCACCAGGGCACGGACCATGCGACCGCTGCCCTTCAACGTATGGAAGGCACGGCGCATTTCGCCCTGGGCGGTTTTGTCCGTACTGTTGGGCAGGTTGCGGTGCAGCACGTCGAGGACTTCGTCGGTTTCTTCGAGGAAGACTTCGCGCAGCTCATCGTCAATCGGCTCTTCACCCGCCGGCGGTGGCAACAGTCTGCCGGGGCGTTGCAGAGCCGGAGGATTAAGGCCTGACGTGGGGCTTGCCAGTGCGTCAAATTGGGATTGGCTCGGTGCCTGTTCGGTCGACAGTGCGCCATCGGGCGCGACCAATGCCTGGCGCCAGGGTTTTTCGGCCGGCAGATAACCCAGCGCCGCCAGGCTTTGGGTGGCCCGCTCCAGCACACGCTCGCCAGCGGCGTCAGGGTCCTGGAGCATGCGTTCCAGGTAATACTCCAGGCTGCTGATCACATCGGCGAACTGCTCCAGTTGCACCGGCGAAGGCGCGACGTCGCTGATCATCAACTGCTCGTCGACATAATCGGTGCAGCCGCGCATCAGGCTCGCCGCACGCGGCAACGGGATCATCGCCAGCGCGCCACGCACCTGGCTCAGCAATTGCGGCAAGGACTCCAGGCGCTGGCGGTCCCAATGGGCTTCGATGCAGTCGATCACCAGTTCCTTGGCTTGTTTGAGGCACTGGCAGGATTCAGCAATCACCAACTGATGGATCTGGGTCAGGTCGGTGGTGGGCAGCCGGCTTTCTTCGCGGCTTTGCGGCTCCACCGTGCCGATCATGCCCGCCAGCGTGGCTTCGACGTAGAGCAACGCGCCTGCCACGTCCATCAGCACCGCGTCATTGGGTTCGCGTTGCCCCTGGGCTAGGCTCAGCACGACAGCCAACTGGTCGATGATCACTTTGCGCGGCTGGCCAAAACCCAGTACGGCGAGGGTGTCGGCGATCTGCCGCAGGGGCGCCAGCAGCGCGTCGAGTTCGTCGATGTGCTGACGGTCGCTGCGTACGAACAGATCGAGGCGCTCCTTGACCCGCACCAGCTCCTCACACAAGGCACCGAGCACCGACCCCATGGCATTGCGGTCCGGCCCGGCCATTCGCGCACGCTCGGCGTCGACCACGGCGCTGTCGGGCAAAGCTTCATCCAGGCCGTAGCGCTCTTTAAGGCTTTGCATGCGCGGCGTCGGTCGGGTGACTTTGGCCACGTAAAACAACAGGCTTTTGAGCAGTTCATCCGGCGCAGGCTGATTGATGCCGCCAATGCCCTGGGCCAGCAGGCGCTTGAGTTGCTTGCCGCTGGCCTTGAGCAGGCTGCGCAGCGCCGGGCTGTTGGCGACCACGCCGGTCAACATGCCCTCGACCAGTGCCGAGGCCACCTGCCACAGCGGTAACAACGGCGCGCCCTGGCACAACGCCTCAAGGCGTGCGAACACCCGTGCCATGTCTTCCAGGTTGCTCGGGCCGTGGTCTTCACGCAGCAACCCGGCGAGGGCTTGTTGCAGCAGGGGGTGCCATTGGCGCAACTGCTCATGCAACTGCGGCGTTGCACGTTGGGCCAGTGTTTCATCAGGCAGCGGCGCGATCGACAGCAGTTGCGGGCTGAACAGGCTGGTTTCCGACAGCAGGCTTTCACCCCGCGCAGTGCGCAGGTCGTTGAGCAGCGGCAGTACCACCAGCGGCAGGTCGCGGCGGGCGCTGTGTACGCGGTCCAGGTACAGCGGCAACTGGCCGAGGGCTTGTTGCAGCAGGCGGATGCTTTCTTCGCGCTGGCTGACGCGATCGGTCTGGAGCGCCAGGGCCAGTTCCTCGATCTCTTCGGCCAACAGCGCCGCGCCGTAGAACTCGACCATTTGCAGCGCACCATGCACCTGGTGGATCCCGGCCAGGCAATTGTCGAGGGTGTCGCCGTCGCCGGTTTCAACGTAAGCGTCCAGCGCCGAACGGGCCTGTTTCAGGGTTTCGGCAATGTCGCCCTTGACCCATTCGAGGGCCACGTAGTCGTGCCGATCAACCATAACTGCTCCGCTTTGAATTCGTGGGTTGCTGGTATCTCACAAACAATGGAGATCCAATGTGGGAGCTGGCTTGCCTGCGATAGCGGTGGGTCAGCAATACATCTGTATTTGACAGACCGCTATCGCAGGCAAGCCAGCTCCCACAATTGGACTGTGGCGTTCTTCAGGTCGTATTTCAATCGTCCACCTGCTTGGGTGGCGGCAAGGTGAAACCCGACACCGACCTGCGCAACTGACTGGCCATCTTCGCCAGGTTACCAATGCTCTCGGCGGTCGCGGTCGACCCCGACGACGTCTGGGTGGTGATCTGCTGGATCACATTCATGGTCAGGGAAATCTGCCCAGCCGAAGACGTCTGCTGCTGCGCCGCATTGGAAATGCTCTGGATCAGCGCCGCCAGGGTTTTCGACACGCCTTCGATCTCTTCCAGCGCGACCCCGGCATCCTGGGCCAGGCGTGCGCCGCGCACCACCTCGGTGGTGGTCTGCTCCATGGAGATCACTGCTTCGTTGGTGTCGGCCTGGATCGCCCGCACCAGAGTTTCGATCTGCCGGGTGGCCGCCGACGAGCGCTCGGCCAGGCGTTGCACCTCATCGGCCACCACCGCAAAACCGCGCCCGGCATCGCCTGCCATGCTGGCCTGGATCGCGGCGTTGAGGGCGAGGATATTGGTCTGGTCGGCAATGTCGTCGATCAGGCTGACGATGTCGCCAATTTCCTGGGACGACTCGCCCAGGCGCTTGATGCGCTTGGCGGTATCCTGGATCTGTTCGCGAATGTTGTCCATGCCATGGATGGTGTTGTGCACCACCTCGTTGCCTTTGTTGGCGATCTCAACCGAGCGCTCTGCCACCGCTGAGGACTCGGCGGCGTTGGCCGATACCTGGTCGATCGACTGCGCCATCTGGTTGATCGCGGTAGACGCTTCGGCAATCTGCTGCGCTTGATGCTCCGACGCCTGGGCCAGGTGCATGGCGGTGGCCTGAGTGTCTTGCACCGCACCGGCGACTTGCCCGGCCGTCAGGTTGATGGTGGCGACCAGGTCGCGCAATTGGTCCACGGAGTAGTTGATCGAATCGGCGATGGTGCCGGTGAAGTCTTCGGTAACCGAGGCGGTGACGGTGAGGTCGCCGTCGGCCAGGTCTTCGATTTCATCCAGCAGGCGCATGATCGCGTTCTGATTGCGCTCGTTCTTCTCGGCGGTTTCACGCAGTTGGCGGTTGGTTTCGCGCACCATCACCAGGCCGATCAGGATGATCGAGGCCAGCGCCAACAGGCCCAGCAGATAGCCGCCGATGGTGTCGAAACTGCGCCCGCCGGCGAGGTTTTCAAAACCGGTGGCCAGGTGCGAGGCTTCATCGAGCAGGGTTTGCGACAGGTTGAAGATATGGCTCGCCGAAGCCCGCACCTGGAACAACTGCGGCGAGGTTTCGAGGATTTCATCCACGGAGCCTGAGACAAACTCGAACAGCTCTGCAATCTCCGCCAACCGCGTACGGGCGTCAGGGTCTTCGACCTGAGTGATACGCAGCCCGGGGTTGCCGTTGAGCATACCGTTGAGCACCACGCCAAAACGGTTGGCGTCGCGACCGAAGGCATCGGCGGCCTGCACGGCGGTTTCATCGCCCGCAAGCACGGTGTTGACCGCCCCCAGGATCCGCTCGGCCAGCAGCGACTGGCGCTGGGCCAACGCCACCTGGCTGGCCGGGGCGCCGCGTTGCAGCAGGATATCGACGACCTTTTCCGACTCCATCTGCAGTTGCGGCACGGTTTCGGCCAGGGTCGCAGCCACCTGATGCAGGGACAGAACGGTCTGTTCGCTGGCGAGGATCGCATCGGTGTTTTTCAGCAGCGCTTCCCAGTCGGTCTGCACCGCACGCATTTCGGCGCGTACCGCGCTGGGTGCGGCGGGCAAGCCGGTTTGCGGATCACCCTTTTTCAGGTAGCCCCAGCGCTGGGCAAAATCGTTGCGCGCCTCGCCCAACAGCTTGAACGCGGCGGCCTTGCCGGCGGCGGCTTCGGTGGCGTTCTTGGCAATGCGCTGGGACAGCACGCGCAGCTCACCGGCGTGGCCGATGTACTGCTTGTCGTAGGTGGACTGGGTGTTGAGGTACGCAAAGTTGGCGAACAGCAACATGATGAACACGATCAAGGCGATAAACAGCACAATGATCTGCGAACGGCTGCGCGAAGCGGCCTGGGGTTTGGGCGTGGTAACGGTGCTCATGCGGCGACATCCATGAAGCCAGGGGCCTGGGCCAAAGCGAAGGGGCTGAAGACTTGCCACTGCGGGTCGCCGTCGAACTGGCCCTGGATAAACGGCGCGCCGGACGCGGTGCTGGCTATCCAGGCATCCAATGGGAAGTGCTGCATACCGACCACTTCGTCTACCAGCAGCCCGACAAACACGTCATTGAACTCCACGACCAACACCCGCCTTTGCTTGCGCGCCTTGGACAACTCAAGGCCAAGGAAACCGCCCAGGTCCAGCACCGGCAGCAAGCGCCCGCGCAGGTTGGCCACGCCCTTGACCCAGGGTTTGACCCCCGGCATCAAGGTGCAGCGCGGTTCATGCAACACCTCGGCGACCTCGCCCATGGGCGCCACGTACCAGTGTGGCCCCAGGCGAAAGCCGATACCGCTCCAGCGTTGCAGGCGGGTTTCCTGGGACGGCAGGTCGGCGGCCAGCAGGCGGCAACGGCGGTCGATGTCCAGCAGCAGCTCGAAAGCAGTTTGCGACTCGGTCATGATCGCGAGCCTTTAGCCGGCCAGTACCTTGTTCAGGGTGGCGATCAGTGTGTCTTCGTCCACCGGCTTGGTCAGGTAATCCTTGGCGCCCTGGCGTGCACCCCAGATCTTGTCGGTTTCCTGATCCTTGGTGGTGATGATGATGATCGGAATACCGTTGGTTTCCGGCTCCTTGGACAACTGGCGCGTGGCCTGGAAGCCGTTGAGGCCCGGCATCACGATGTCCATCAACACGGCGTCGGGCTTTTCCTGACGGGCCAGCGCTACGCCGTCCGCGCCGTTTTCGGCTTTCAGGACTTGATGGCCGTGCTTTTCCAGCATGCCGGTCAGTTTGTACATTTCAGTCGGCGAGTCGTCGACGATCAGAACACGTGCCATGGTTTTCCCCACTACATTGGTCGGCGCCGGCCCTTGTGAGGTGGCGTCAGTGTGCTTGTTCTACTGCGGCGAAGGCAGGCACATAGGCCTTGATCGCACCCAGCAGTTCTTCCTTGCTGAAAGGCTTGGTCAAAAATTGATCGACACCCACGATGCGCCCCTTGGCCTTGTCGAACAGGCCATCCCTGGAGGACAACATGATCACCGGGATCGCCTTGAACGCCGGGTTGTTCTTCACCAGGGCGCAGGTCTGGTAGCCATCCAGGCGCGGCATCATGATGTCGACAAAGATAATGTGCGGGTGATGATCCACAATCCGCGCCAGGGCATCGAAACCGTCGATGGCGGTGATGACCTCGCACCCCATGTTCTTCAACAGTGTCTCGGCGGTGCGGCGGATCGTTTTCGAATCGTCGATCACCATCACTCTCAAGGCGTTGGAATGCTGTTCCATATCTGCTCTACCATCGCCACAGCGAATCGGTTTTCGGTGTGTACTGCCTGATGTTGCACAGGATGAGCGCCGCAAGCCTTGGAATTCAAGGGCTGCTACGCCGTGGCAGTCTTTTTAGCACAGTCTCCGGGCGCAATCTATCGAGGCACCCACCCGGTGGTTTTTCCTTGACCCACAACAACCACAGCGCCACTCTGACGCCACTTTTATGCGCCCTAATTTGCTAGAGGAAACCCCCCATGAGCGTTCGCGTCGGCATTGTCATGGACCCTATCGCCAGCATTTCCTATAAAAAGGACAGCTCGCTGGCCATGCTCCTGGCCGCCCAGGCCCGCGGCTGGACGTTGTTCTATATGGAACAGCACGACCTGTACCAGGGCGACGGCGAGGCGCGGGCGCGGATGCGTCCGTTGCAGGTATTCGCCAACCCCGAGAAATGGTTCGAGCTTTCGGATGAAATCGACAGCCCCCTGAGCGACCTCGATGTGATCCTGATGCGCAAGGATCCGCCGTTCGACATGGAGTTTGTGTACTCCACCTACCTGCTGGAGCAGGCCGAACGCGCCGGCGTGTTGATCGTCAACAAGCCGCAGAGCCTGCGCGATTGCAATGAAAAGCTGTTTGCCACCCTGTTCCCGCAGTGCACGCCGCCGACCGTGGTCAGCCGCCGCGCCGATGTACTGCGTGAATTCGCTGCCAAGCATGGCGATGTGATCCTCAAACCGCTGGACGGCATGGGCGGCACTTCGATCTTCCGCCACCGCGCTGGCGACCCGAACCTGTCGGTGATCCTCGAAACCCTGACTGCGCTGGGCACCCAGCAGATCATGGGCCAGGCTTACCTGCCGGCGATCAAGGACGGCGACAAGCGCATCCTGATGATCGACGGCGAGCCGGTGGACTACTGCCTGGCGCGCATCCCGGCAGCGGGCGAGACCCGTGGCAACCTGGCGGCCGGTGGTCGTGGTGAAGCACGGCCGTTGTCGGACAAGGACCGCTGGATCGCCGCTCAAGTTGGCCCGACCCTGCGGGAAAAAGGTCTGCTGTTTGTCGGACTCGACGTAATTGGTGAGAACCTCACGGAAATCAACGTCACCAGTCCAACCTGTATTCGCGAGATCGACAATGCATTTGGCACGAACATCGGCGAAATGCTGATGGCCGCCATTGAGCGCAAGCTACAAGCCAAGTGACATAGAACAGCCGGACACACACCAACATTGCGTTATCATGCGCAACCTGTGAAACGCGCGATGTTGGTTTTCTTGTCATGACACTCCCGTCCGAACTGCCCCCAGAACTCACCCATCAAGGCGTGCGCCCGGCTGATCGGCTCGGATTTACCCTGTTTCTCGCCGCATTGATTCACCTCGCCTTGTTGCTGGGCGTGGGCTTCACCATGGTCGAGCCCAAGCAGATCACCAAGACCCTGGAAATCACCCTCGCTACGTTCAAAAGTGAGAAGAAGCCCGAAAAGGCCGACTTTCTTGCCCAGGACAACCAGCAGGGCAGCGGTACGCTCGACAAGAAAGCCGTGCCCAAGACCACTGAAGTAGCGCCCTTCCAGGACAACAAGGTCAATAAGGTCACCCCGCCGCCGGTGCCCAAGCCCGAGGTCAAGCAGGCAACGCCCAAGGCCGCCGTGACCACCGTTGCGCCCAAGCCGCAAAAGGCCCCGACCCAGCGCGAAAAAACCAGGACTGAACCCAAGCCCGAGCCGGTGAAGCCCGCGCCAACCTTCGACAGTTCGACGCTGTCCGACGAAATTTCCAGCCTGGAAGCCGAACTGGCTCACGAACAACAGCTGTATGCCAAGCGCCCGCGCATCTACCGCCTGAACGCCGCGTCGACCATGCGCGACAAAGGTGCCTGGTATAAAGACGAGTGGCGCAAGAAGGTCGAGCGCATCGGCAACCTCAATTACCCGGACGAAGCCCGGCGTCAGCAGATTTATGGCAACTTGCGCTTGCTGGTATCGATCAACCGTGACGGTTCGCTCTATGAAGTGCAGGTGCTGGAGTCCTCCGGCCAACCGCTGCTGGACCAGGCCGCCCAGCGCATCGTGCGCCTGGCCGCGCCTTTTGCGCCGTTCAGCGGCGACTTGAATGACGTGGACCGCCTGGAAATCATCCGCACCTGGAAGTTTGCCAAGGGCGACCGGCTGTCCAGCAACTGACACCGCTCCTACACTTGTCAGTTCGCCCCTCCAACGCCACACTAGCGGACATGAAAAACGTCAGCCCGACCTACCTCAAGCACCAATTCCTGATCGCCATGCCCCATATGGCCGACCCGAACTTTGCGCAGACCTTGACCTACATCGTCGAGCACACGGCCAATGGTGCCATGGGGCTGGTGGTCAACCGTCCACAGGAGCTGAGCCTGGCCGATATCCTTGAGCAATTGCGCCCGGAACTCGACCCACCAACCCGCTGCCAGGATGTGCCGATCTATATCGGCGGGCCGGTGCAGACCGATCGCGGCTTTGTGTTGCACCCCACCGGGCCACAATACCAGGCCACGGTGGATCTTGAGGGCGTGTCACTGTCCACGTCTCAGGACGTGCTGTTCGCGATCGCCGATGGCGTCGGCCCTGAGCAAAGCCTGATTACCCTGGGCTACGCCGGTTGGGAAGCCGGGCAACTGGAGGCCGAGCTGGCGAGCAATGCCTGGCTGACCTGCCCGTTCGACGCCGACATCCTGTTCAACACCGCCAGCGAACTGCGCCTTGATGCTGCCGCTGCCAAGCTGCGGGTCAACCTCAGCCTGTTGACCAGCCAGGCGGGGCACGCCTGATGGCCTTGCGTCTGATCCTGGGTTTTGACTACGGCACCAAACAGATCGGCGTAGCGGTCGGCCAGGTTATTACCGGACAGGCCCGGGAGCTGTGCACCTTGAAGGCCCAGAACGGCATACCGGACTGGAACCAGGTTGAAGCCCTTATCAAAGAGTGGAAGCCCGACGCTGTGGTGGTCGGCCTGCCCCTGAACATGGATGGCACCCCCAGCGACATGTGCCTGCGCGCCGAAAAATTCGCGCGCCGCCTCAATGGCCGCTACAACCTGCCCTTCTATACCCACGATGAGCGCCTGACCACCTTTGAAGCCAAGGGTGAGCGTCGTGACCGCGGCGGGCAGAAGGGCAGTTACCGCGACAACCCCGTGGACGCCATCGCCGCCGCCTTGCTGTTGCAGGGTTGGCTGGATGAAAACACCGCTTTATTTGAATCCTGACCCGCCGCGATCCTGTGGGAGCGGGCTTGCCCGCGAAGAACGTTAACGATACCGCGTGAAGGCTGGATGAACGCGGTGACCATGAGTTTTTCGCAAGCAAGCTCCCTCCTACACACTTAAAAAGGAGCCCCCATGAGCCTGCCCAATCCCGCCGAACTGATCAGCCAGATGGCATTACGCCTCAAGGCGCACCTGGAACACCGCGGCATCAGCGAACCGCGCTTTATCGGCATCCGCACCGGCGGTGTCTGGGTAGCCCAGGCGTTACTGGAAGAACTGGGCAGCGATTCGCCCCTGGGTACGCTGGACGTGTCCTTCTACCGCGACGACTTCAGCCAGAACGGCCTGCACCCACAGGTGCAACCTTCGGCCCTGCCATTCGAGGTTGAGGGCCAGCACCTGATCCTGATCGATGACGTATTGATGAGCGGCCGTACCATACGCGCCGCCATGAACGAACTGTTCGATTACGGGCGCCCGGCCAGCATTACGTTGGTCTGCCTGCTGGACCTGGATGCTGGCGAATTGCCGATCAGCCCGGATGTCGTGGGCGCAACACTGTCTTTGCAAGCCCGGCAGCGGGTAAAATTGTCCGGTCCCACGCCGCTCGAACTCGAACTGCAAGACCTTGCCCTTTAAACCGCCTTGTACAGAGTCCCCGCGATGACGCCTCTAGATGCCAAGCGCCCGCTGCAGCTCAATGCTCAGGGCCAGTTGCAACATTTCTTGTCCCTCGACGGTTTGCCCCGCGAACTGCTCACCGAAATCCTCGATACCGCCGATTCGTTCCTTGAAGTCGGCGGCCGGGCGGTGAAGAAGGTGCCGCTGTTGCGCGGCAAGACCATCTGCAATGTGTTCTTCGAGAACTCCACCCGTACCCGCACCACCTTTGAACTGGCAGCCCAACGGCTGTCGGCCGACGTGATCACGCTGAACGTGTCCACCTCGTCGGCGAGCAAGGGCGAGACCCTGCTCGACACCCTGCGCAACCTCGAAGCCATGGCCGCCGACATGTTCGTGGTCCGCCACGGCGACTCCGGCGCCGCGCACTTCATCGCCGAGCATGTGTGCCCGCAGGTCGCGGTCATCAACGGCGGCGACGGCCGCCACGCCCACCCGACCCAGGGTATGCTCGACATGCTCACCATCCGTCGGCACAAGGGCGGCTTTGAAAACCTCTCGGTGGCCATCGTCGGCGATATCCTGCACTCCCGTGTAGCACGCTCGAACATGCTGGCCCTCAAAGCCCTGGGCTGCCCGGATATCCGCGTGATCGCGCCGAAAACCCTGCTGCCCATCGGCATCGAACAGTATGGCGTGAAGGTCTACACCGACATGGCCGAGGGCCTCAAGGATGTGGACGTGGTGATCATGCTGCGTCTGCAACGCGAGCGCATGGCCGGTGGCTTGCTGCCCAGCGAAGGCGAGTTCTACCGCCTGTTCGGCCTGACCACCGCCCGTTTGGCCGGGGCCAAGCCGGATGCCATCGTGATGCACCCGGGGCCGATCAACCGCGGGGTGGAGATTGAGTCGGCGGTGGCCGATGGCCCGCAGTCGGTGATCTTGAACCAAGTGACCTACGGCATCGCGGTACGCATGGCCGTGCTGTCCATGGCCATGAGCGGGCAGACCGCGCAACGTCAATTCGAGCAGGAGCAGGCCCAGTGAAGCTCAGCATTCTCGGCGCCCGAGTCATCGATCCAGCCAGTGGCCTGGACCAAGTTACCGATCTTTATCTGGACGCCGGCAAGATCATCGCCATTGGCGCCGCACCTGCCGGCTTCAACGCCATCGAAAGCATCGACGCCAAGGGCCTTGTAGCCGCGCCCGGGCTGGTGGACCTGAATGTCGCCCTGCGCGAACCGGGCTACAGCCGCAAAGGCAACATCAACAGCGAAACCCAGGCCGCTGCGGCCGGTGGCGTGACCAGCCTGTGCTGCCCGCCGAACACCAAGCCGGTGCTGGACACTTCGGCGGTGACCGAGCTGATCCTGGACCGCGCCCGTGAAGCCGGCAATTGCAAGGTGTTTCCCGTCGGCGCCCTGAGCAAAGGCCTGGATGGCGAACAACTGGCCGAACTGATCGCACTGCGCGATGCCGGTTGCGTGGCCTTCAGCAACGGCTTGGAAAGTTTTCGCAGCACCCGCACGCTGTGCCGTGCCCTGGAATACGCGGCCACCTTCGACCTGACGGTGATCTTCCACTCCCAGGACCGCGACCTGGCCGAAGGCGGCCTGGCCCATGAAGGGGCAGTCGCCAGCTTCCTCGGCCTGCCGGGCATCCCGGAAACCGCCGAAACCGTGGCCCTGGCCCGTGACCTGTTGCTGGTGGAGCAAAGCGGCGTACGCGCACACTTCAGCCAGCTGACCAGCGCCCGCGGCGTTGCCCTGATCGCCCAGGCCCAGGCCCGTGGCTTGCCAGTGACGGCGGATGTGGCGTTGTACCAATTGATCCTGACGGATGAGGCGCTGATCGACTTTTCCAGCCTGTATCACGTGCAACCTCCCCTGCGAACCAAGGCCGACCGTGACGGTTTGCGCGCGGCAGTGAAGTCGGGGGTGGTGTCGGCGATTTCCAGCCATCACCAGCCTCACGAGCGTGACGCCAAGTTGGCGCCATTTGGCGCAACCGAGCCGGGTATCAGTAGCGTGGAGTTGTTGTTGCCGCTGGCGATGACGTTGGTGGAAGACGGCTTGCTCGACCTGCCGACGCTATTGGCCCGCCTGAGCGCCGGCCCGGCCGACGCCCTGCGCTTGCCGGCGGGCAAGCTTGAAGTCGGTTCGCCAGCGGACCTGGTGCTGTTTGACCTGGGCAGCTCGACGGTGGCAGGGGAGCGTTGGTTGTCCAAGGGTGAAAACTGCCCGTTCATTGGCCACAGCCTGCCGGCGACGGTGCGCTACACCTTGATGGATGGGCGGATCAGCTACCAGGCCTGATGCTGGCAAAACTGTAGGAGCGAGCTTGCTCGCGAAAAACGCATAGGCGACGAGGGCAGCCTGTCAGCACTGCGTCATCGTTGACGTTCTTCGCGAGCAAGCTCGCTCCTACAGGTTATTCAGCGGCCGCTGTTGCGCTCGGCATTGCGGATCGAGATCTGCGTATTCAACGTCCAGAAGTCATACAGCACCCCAATCAGGAACAAACCGCCGGTCAGCAGGTAGATCAGGCCGGTGATCCATTTGCTCTGGTACATACGGTGCACACCGAACAGGCCCAGGAACGCCAACAGGATCCACGCGACGTTGTATTCGATAGGCCCGGCGGTAAAACGCAGGTCGGCTTCACGGTCCATGGCCGGGATGAGGAATACGTCGATCAACCAACCAATGCCCAGCAGGCCGAAGGTAAAAAACCAGATCGTGCCGGTCACGGGTTTGCCGTAATAAAAGCGATGCGCCCCGGTAAAACCGAAAATCCACAGCAGGTAACCGATCACCTTGCTATGGGTATCTTGCTGCTGACCAACCTGTTGATAGGTGTTCATGGAGTACCTCTTTTGCTTCGATAGATAAATTTTTTCATTTTCTTTGTGACTTTTTTACGAGCGCCCGACGTACGGCAAATGGTATCTTCCTGCCCTCAAAGCCTTATGCCACCTGACTTGTGTAGGACAATTGCGGCAATTCGTCGCGTTTTTCCTGGATTTGACCCCAAGGTTCAGTCGACAAACGGCCTGAGAACGACACAAAAAGCTGTTATAAAGTTGCGCGCAAACCCATAAGAGCCACGCCTAATGCGACCATTTTTCAAGACATGGCTGACCATCTGCCTATTAATGCCACTGGCCGCCCACGCCACCAATCGTGAGCAACGACTTCCGAACGTCAATGGTTTCACCCCTAAAGTCCACAGCACAACCACCAAGGCCAAATCGGTAAAGCTGACCGTCAACCGCCCGACTCAACTGAGCAAGGCACACGGTAAAGCAACACCCGGCCTGATGGCTGTCAACACCAAGCAAAGCAGCAACGTCCTCAGCCGTGCCGTCAACGTGCTGGGTACTCCTTATCGTTGGGGCGGCAGCAGCCCAAGTAAAGGGTTCGACTGCAGCGGGCTGGTTAAATATGCATTCAACGATGTAAAAGCGGTGGATTTGCCACGCACCTCCAACGCCATGGCTGCCGGCCACGGCTTGAAGGTTGATCGCAAAGACCTGAAGCCCGGAGACTTGTTGTTCTTCAAGCTCAAGAGCCGCCAGGTCAACCACGTTGCCATCTACCTGGGCAACGACCGTTTTATCCACGCGCCGCGTCGTGGCAAGTCGGTGAGCATCGACACGCTGAAAAAGCCGTTCTGGGACAAGAACTACGTGATTGCCAAGCGTGTGCTGCCTAAAGAGCAGAACAGCAACCTGCGGATCGTGCAGCGCTAAGCCAGGCGCCACTGAAGCTCCCCATTTGAAATGCAATCAAATGTGGGAGCTGGCTTGCCTGCGATGACGGTGTGTCAGTTGGCAGAGAGAGCGCCTGACAGCCCGCTATCGCAGGCAAGCCAGCTCCCACATTGAGTATCTGTGCGTTTTAGATATCTGCAGGCACCCTCGCCTTCTCCCGCGCCTCTTCCCGGCTGACCAGCCCCGCGCCGACCAACGCCTTCAAACTCATATCCAGCGTCTTCATCCCCAACGCGCCACCGGTCTGAATTGCCGAAACCATCTGCGCCACCTTGTCCTCACGGATCAGATTGCGAATCGCCGGCGTGCCCAGCATGATTTCATGGGCGGCCACACGGCCGCCGCCGACCTTCTTCACCAGTACCTGAGACACCACCGCCTGCAACGACTCCGACAACATCGAGCGGACCATGGCCTTTTCCCCGGCCGGGAAGACGTCCACCAGCCTGTCTACAGTCTTTGCAGCCGATGAAGTGTGCAGGGTGCCAAACACCAGGTGCCCGGTCTCAGCTGCCGTCAAGGCCAGGCGGATGGTTTCCAGGTCGCGCAATTCGCCTACCAGGATCACATCAGGGTCTTCCCTCAGGGCCGAGCGCAGGGCCACGCAGAAGCTGTGGGTGTCGCGGTGCACCTGGCGTTGGGTGATCAGGGCCAGTTTCGGCCTGTGGATAAATTCGATGGGGTCTTCAAGCGTGAGGATGTGCTGGCGCCGGTGCCGGTTCAGATAATCGATCATCGCCGCCAGCGTCGTGGACTTGCCCGAACCCGTAGGCCCGGTGACCAGCACCAGGCCACGGGGGAACTGAGCCATACGCTGGAAGACCTCGCCCAACCCAAGGTCTTCCAGGCTCTGGACCTCGGTCGGGATGGCGCGAAACACCGCGCCTATACCGCGATTCTGGCGAAACACGTTCGCCCGAAAGCGTGCGACTCCCGGCAATTCGAAGGCAAAATCCGTTTCAAGAGATGTTTCGAAATCCTTTTGTTGGTGTTTATTCAACAAAGGGCTCACCAGATCGACCAGTTGCGCTGCGTTCAGCACCGGCTCATCCATCGGCCAGACCTCGCCATCGACTCGCAGCATCGGCGCCAGGCCGGCCGACAAATGCAGGTCACAGGCGCCACGGCTTACGCTGGCCGTCAGCAATTGCGTGATATCCATAGGGCTTTCCATTTCCAGTAGAATGCCGCGGACTCCATATCCACGGGCGCATCTTGAATGTCGACGATAGCAGACAACATTGGCCTAGTTAGCCAGCGCATCCGCGCCGCAGCCGACGCCGTGCAACGTGACGCAAGCAGCATCCACCTGCTGGCCGTGAGCAAGACCAAACCCGCACAAGCCGTGCGCGACGCCTATGCCGCCGGGATGCGCGATTTTGGCGAGAACTACCTGCAAGAAGCCCTGGGCAAACAGGCGGATTTAACCGACCTGCCCTTGAGTTGGCACTTCATCGGCCCCATTCAATCGAACAAGACTCGCGCGATCGCCGAGAACTTCGCTTGGGTGCATTCCGTGGACCGCCTGAAAATCGCACAACGCCTGTCCGAACAACGCCCGGCCGACCTGCCGCCGCTGAATATCTGCATCCAGGTCAATGTCAGTGGCGAGGCCAGCAAATCCGGCTGTACGCCGGCCGACCTGCCGGCCCTGGCCAACGCGATCAGCGCCCTGCCGCGCTTGAAGCTGCGCGGCCTGATGGCGATCCCCGAGCCGACTGAAGACCGGGCCGCACAGGATGCGGCGTTTGCCAGCGTGCGCGACCTGCAAGCCAGCTTGAACCTGGCGCTGGACACACTTTCCATGGGCATGAGCCATGACCTTGAGTCGGCCATCGCCCAAGGCGCCACCTGGGTGCGGATCGGTACCGCCCTGTTTGGCGCCCGCGACTACAGCCAGCCGCAAAACGGCTGACTTCCCTCGAAAATAAGGACCTGTCATGAGCAACACGCGTATTGCCTTTATCGGCGCCGGTAACATGGCGGCCAGCCTGATCGGTGGCCTGCGGGCCAAGGGCCTGGACGCCGAACAGATCCGCGCCAGCGACCCGGGTGACGAAACCCGCGAGCGCGTCAGCGCCGAACACGGCATCAAGACCTTTGCCGACAACGCCGAAGCCATCCACGGCGTCGACGTGATCGTGCTGGCGGTCAAACCACAAGCCATGAAGGCCGTGTGCGAGAGCCTGCGTCCAAGCCTGCAGCCGCATCAATTGGTGGTGTCCATTGCCGCCGGCATCACCTGTGCCAGCATGAAAACCTGGCTCGGTGACCAGCCGATCGTACGTTGCATGCCCAATACCCCAGCGTTGCTGCGCCAGGGCGTAAGCGGTTTGTACGCCACCGCTGAAGTCAGCGCGCAGCAGCGTGACCAGGCTCAGGAGTTGCTGTCTGCGGTGGGCCTTGCCGTATGGCTGGAGCAGGAGCAGCAACTGGATGCGGTCACCGCCGTTTCCGGCAGCGGCCCGGCCTACTTCTTCCTGTTGATCGAGGCCATGACCGCCGCTGGCGTCAAGCTGGGCCTGCCCCACGAGGTTGCCGAACAACTGGCTGAGCAAACGGCCCTGGGCGCCGCGAAAATGGCTGTCGGCAGCGATGTCGATGCCGCCGAACTGCGCCGGCGGGTAACGTCGCCGGGCGGCACCACGCAAGCCGCCATTGAATCGTTCCAGGCCGGGGGCTTTGAGGCCCTGGTGGAAAAAGCACTGGGTGCCGCGGCACATCGTTCGGCCGAGATGGCTGAGCAACTGGGCAAATAGTCGTCCCTTACCAAGGTAATCAAACATGCTCGGAATCAATGACGCTGCCATTTTCATCATTCAGACCTTGGGCAGCCTGTACCTGCTGATCGTGCTGATGCGCTTTATCCTGCAACTGGTGCGGGCGAACTTCTACAACCCGTTGTGCCAGTTCGTGGTCAAGGCTACCCAACCGCTGCTCAAGCCACTGCGCCGGGTGATCCCGAGCCTGTTCGGCCTGGACATGTCGTCGCTGGTGCTGGCGTTGCTGCTGCAGATCCTGCTGTTCGTGGTGATCCTGATGCTCAACGGCTACCAGGCGTTCACCGTGCTGCTGTTGCCGTGGGGCCTGATCGGTATTTTCTCGCTGTTCCTGAAGATCATTTTCTGGTCGATGATCATCAGCGTGATTCTCTCGTGGGTCGCACCCGGCAGCCGTAGCCCGGGTGCCGAACTGGTGGCTCAGATCACCGAACCGGTGCTGGCACCCTTCCGTCGCCTGATCCCGAACCTGGGTGGTCTGGATATCTCGCCGATCTTTGCGTTTATCGTGATTCAGTTGCTGCAGAGCTGGGTGATTCCACGCCTGGCGTACTTTGCCTACATGCCCAAAGAGCTGTTCGGCCTGATCTGAATGCCGTAGCCCCTATGGGAGCTGGCTTGTGTGGGAGCTGGCTTGCCTGCGATAGCATCACCTCGGTGTGTCTGAAAACCGCGGTGCCTGCATCGCGGGCAAGCCCGGCTCCCACATAAACCCTTTCCACATTTTGTATCTGCGTACTGGTACAGACCATTGCTTGCCGCTAGGGTCCCCGCTCTTTAGACTTACGCCTCATTTAAACGAGAGCAGGGTCGATGCCAGCTGCCTTTCCCCCCGATTCTGTTGGACTGGTCGTGCCTCAAGTGGCGCACTTCAGCGAACCGCTGGCCCTGGCCTGCGGCCGTTCGTTGCCTGCCTACGACCTGATCTACGAAACCTACGGCCAACTGAACGCCACGGCGAGCAACGCCGTGCTGATCTGCCACGCCCTGTCCGGCCACCATCACGCCGCCGGTTTCCACAGCGTTGACGAGCGCAAACCCGGCTGGTGGGACAGTTGCATCGGCCCCGGCAAGCCCATCGACACCAACAAGTTCTTCGTGGTCAGCCTGAACAACCTCGGCGGCTGCAATGGCTCCACCGGCCCCAGCAGCCTCAACCCGGACACCGGCAAGCCATTCGGCGCGGACTTCCCGGTGTTGACCGTAGAAGACTGGGTACACAGCCAGGCACGCCTGGCCGACCTGCTGGGCATCCACCAGTGGGCCGCGGTAATTGGTGGCAGCCTGGGCGGTATGCAGGCGCTGCAATGGACCATCAGCTACCCCGACCGTGTGCGCCATTGCCTGGCCATCGCCTCGGCGCCCAAGCTGTCGGCGCAGAACATCGCCTTCAACGAAGTGGCGCGCCAGGCCATCCTCACCGACCCCGAGTTCCACGGCGGTTCGTTCCAGGAAGCCGGCGTGATCCCCAAGCGTGGCCTGATGCTGGCGCGGATGGTGGGGCATATCACCTACCTGTCCGATGACTCCATGGGCGAAAAATTCGGCCGCGGCCTCAAGAGCGAGAAGCTCAACTACGACTTCCACAGCGTCGAGTTCCAGGTGGAAAGCTACCTGCGCTATCAGGGTGAAGAATTCTCCGGTCGTTTTGATGCCAACACCTACCTGTTGATGACCAAGGCCCTGGACTACTTCGACCCGGCGGCCAACCATGACGACGACCTGGCGAAAACCTTCGAACACGCCACGGCCAAGTTCTGCGTGATGTCATTCACTACCGACTGGCGCTTCTCGCCGGCCCGCTCCCGTGAGCTGGTGGATGCGCTGATGGCCGCCAAGAAGGACGTCTGCTACCTGGAGATCGATGCACCGCAAGGCCACGACGCCTTCCTGATTCCGATCCCGCGTTACCTGCAGGCCTTTAGCAACTACATGAATCGAATCGCACTGTGAGAACGCCATGAGAGCCGACCTGGAAATCATCCAAGACTGGATCCCCGCCGGCAGCCGCGTGCTCGACCTGGGCTGCGGCGATGGCGAACTGCTGAGCTGGCTGCGCGACAACAAGCAAGTCACCGGCTACGGCCTGGAAAACGACCCGGACAACATCGCCCAATGCGTGGCCAAGGGCATCAACGTAATCGAGCAGGACCTGGACAAGGGCCTGGGCAACTTCGCCAGCAACAGCTTCGACATCGTGGTGATGACCCAGGCCCTGCAAGCCGTGCACTACCCGGACCGCATCCTCGACGAAATGCTGCGGGTCGGGCGCCAATGCATCATCACCTTCCCCAACTTCGGCCACTGGCGCTGCCGCTGGTACCTGGCCACCAAGGGCCGTATGCCGGTCTCGGATTTCCTGCCGTACACGTGGTACAACACGCCGAACATCCACTTCTGCACCTTCGAAGACTTCGAAGCCCTGTGTGGCGAGCGTGAAGCCAAGGTCATCAACCGCCTTGCCGTCGATCAACAGCACCGCCACGGCTGGGCGAGTAAGCTATGGCCCAATCTACTGGGCGAAATCGGTATTTACCGGGTCAGCAGTCCTGGCCTGACCGACCACAAAGTTGCCGTCTAATCATCTTCAAGAGGGACGTTCATGAGTCGTTTGGCTATTTTTCTATTGACCGCATGCCTGGGCGCCAGCGCCATGGCCGCCGACACTATCGACGCTAATCGCAAAAAAGACTTCGGCGATATCACCGTTCACTACAACACCTTCACCTCCAGCTTCCTGCCACCGGAGACCGCGCAGAATGTTGGCGTGGTGCGCAGCAAGGAGAAGGGCTTGATCAATGTGACCGTGATCAAGGGCGTGGCCCCGGTCGCGGCGCAAGTGACGGGTACCATCAAAGACCTGGGCGGCAAAAGCGAAATCCTGACGTTCAAGCAAATCGAAGAGAAAGGCGGCATCAGCTACCTCGCGCCCTACTCGGTGACCCAGCGCGAATACAAGACGTTTACCATCAACGTTGAAACCGGCGGCAAAGCCCATGGTTTCCAATTCAACCAAGAACTGTTTCCGGCCGAATGATGAACCTTACCCAACTCGTACTGGCCAGCCATAACGCCGGCAAACTCAAAGAACTGCAGGCCATGCTCGGTGAATCCGTGCAACTGCGTTCGATTGGCGAGTTCAGCCAGGTCGAACCGGAAGAAACCGGCTTGTCGTTCGTTGAGAACGCGATCCTCAAGGCCCGCAACGCAGCACGCATCTCCGGCCTGCCGGCCCTGGCGGATGACTCGGGCCTGGCGGTGGACTTTCTCGGCGGCGCGCCCGGCATTTATTCGGCCCGTTACGCTGACGGCAAGGGCGATGCAGCCAATAACGCCAAGCTGCTCGACGCGCTCAAGGACGTGCCCGACGCCGAACGTGGTGCACAGTTCGTCTGCGTGCTGGCCCTGGTGCGACATGCCGATGATCCGCTGCCGATCCTGTGCGAAGGCTTGTGGCACGGGCGCATCCTGCACGCCGCCAGCGGTGAGCATGGCTTCGGTTATGACCCGCTATTCTGGGTGCCGGAGCGCAATGTCTCCAGCGCCGAACTGAGCCCGGCCGACAAGAACCAGATCAGCCACCGCGCCCGCGCCATGGCCTTGCTGCGCCAGCGCCTGGGCTTGAAATGACCCAGAACACCTCTGCGCAGCCGCTGATCCACGGTGGCGCGCAAACACCACGGGCGGCCCTGCCCCATCTGCCGCCCCTGGCGCTATACATCCACATCCCGTGGTGCGTGCGCAAATGCCCGTATTGCGACTTCAACTCCCACACCGCCAGCAAGGTGCTGCCGGAAGAAGAGTATGTAGATGCATTGCTGGCGGATCTGGATCAAGACCTGCACGCCGTTTATGGCCGGGAACTGAGCTCGATTTTCTTCGGTGGCGGCACGCCCAGCCTGTTCAGCGCCGCCGCCTTGGGCCGCTTGCTCAAAGGCGTTGAAGCCCGTATTCGGTTCGCCGCAGATATCGAGATCACCCTGGAAGCCAACCCCGGAACCTTCGAGCAAGAGAAGTTCGTGGCGTACCGCAAACTGGGGATCAATCGCCTGTCCATCGGCATCCAGAGCTTCCAGCAAGAGAAGCTTGAAGCCCTGGGCCGCATCCATAATGGCGATGAAGCCGTGCGCGCCGCTGGCATGGCGCGCCAGGCCGGGTTCGATAACTTCAATCTGGACTTGATGCACGGCCTGCCCAATCAATCCCTCGACGATGCCCTGAGCGACCTGCGCCAGGCCATTGCGTTGAAGCCAACCCACCTGTCCTGGTACCAACTGACCCTGGAACCCAACACCGTCTTCTGGAACCAGCCGCCCGCGCTGCCCGAAGACGATACGCTGTGGGATATCCAGGAAGCCGGCCAGGCGCTGCTCGCCGAACACGGTTACGCGCAATACGAGGTGTCGGCCTATGCCCAACCGGGGCGGCCGGCACGGCATAACCTGAATTACTGGAGCTTTGGCGACTTTATCGGCATCGGCGCCGGCGCCCACGGCAAGCTCAGCCACCCGGACGGGCGCATCGTCCGCACCTGGAAAACCCGCGCACCCAAGGACTACCTCAACCCGGCCAAAAGCTTCCAGGCCGGAGCGAAAGAGCTGACCAACGACGAACTGCCGTTCGAGTTTCTGATGAACGCTCTGCGCCTCACCGAAGGGGTCGATGCCAAGCTCTACGCCGAACGCACCGGCCTTGATCTGGCCAGCCTCGATGAAGGCCGCCGCGAGGCAGAACAAAGTGGATTAATGCAGGTCGAACCGTCACGCCTGGCGGCAACCGACCGCGGGCAACTCTTTCTCAATGACCTGTTGCAGACGTTTTTGAGCTGATCGCTCTTAAGGAAATCGAATGGATCTGGTACTCGACCTGCTCGCCACCGTATCCCGCTGGAGCCGTAGCAACCTGTCGGAAATCTCCCTGGCCCTGGTGGGTTGTCTGCTGGTGCTGTTCGGCGCAGATATCAAGGGCTGGGTCGAAGCACGCCTGGGCAACATTGCCGGCGCCTTGCGCGTACCCTTGATGGCCCTGCTGTGCCTGATCGGCAGCGGTGCGGCGTTGATCTACGCTACGCCGTGGATTGTGCGGGGACTGAGCCAGTTCAACAACTACAGCCTGGCGCCGGTGTTGATCGTGGTGCTGGTGTTGATTGGGGTAGTGGCAGACCGCCGCTGATCCAGCAGGCACTACAAAACAAATGTGGGAGCTGGCTTGCCTGCGATAGCATCACCTCTGTATCACTGATATACCGAGGTGTCTGTATCGCAGGCAAGCCAGCTCCCACATTTGATTGCATTTCAAGCTGATGACTGTTTAAGCCAACTTCTCGAACTTCAAGTCCCACACCCCATGCCCCAACCGCTCACCACGGCGTTCGAACTTGGTGATCGGCCGCTCGGCCGGGCGTGGCACGCATTTGCCGTCTTCCGCCAGGTTGCGGTAGCCAGGGGCAACGTTCATCACTTCCAGCATGTATTCCGCGTACGGTTCCCAGTCGGTGGCCATGTGCAGGATGCCGCCCACCTTGAGCTTGCTGCGTACCAGCTCCGCGAAGGAGGCCTGGACGATACGGCGCTTGTGGTGACGGGCTTTGTGCCATGGGTCCGGGAAGAACAGCATCAGGCGGTCGAGGCTGTTGTCGGCGATGCAGCGGTTGAGCACTTCAATCGCGTCGCAGTCGTAGACTCGCAGGTTGGTCAGGCCCTGGGTCAGCACGCCATTGAGCAATGCGCCGACACCTGGACGGTGGACTTCCACACCGATGAAATCCTGCTCCGGCGCGGCAGCGGCCATCTCCAGCAGGGAGTGACCCATACCGAATCCGATTTCCAGGGACCGCGGGGCCGAACGACCGAACACCTGGTCGTAATCCACCGGCGCGTCGGCCAGCGGCAACACGTACAGCGGCGTGCCTTGCTCCAGGCCCTTTTGCTGGCCTTCGGTCATACGGCCGGCGCGCATCACAAAACTCTTGATGCGGCGGTGCTTGGACTCGTCGCCCGCTTCCACGGTGTTCGGCGTTTCGTTTGATTCAGTCATCAATGGCTCTTACTTGATCAGACCATCCAGCGGCGAAGAGGCGCTGGCATAGAGTTTTTTCGGCATCCGCCCGGCGAGGTAGGCCAGGCGGCCCGCGACGATGGCGTGGTTCATGGCTTGGGCCATCATGACCGGCTGCTGGGCATGGGCGATGGCCGAGTTCATCAGCACCGCGTCGCAACCCAGCTCCATGGCGATGGTCGCGTCGGAGGCCGTGCCCACACCCGCGTCCACCAGCACCGGGATTTTGGCTTCTTCGAGGATGATCTGCAGGTTGTACGGGTTGCAGATGCCCAGGCCGGAACCGATCAGGCCAGCCAGTGGCATCACGGCGATACAGCCGATTTCTGCCAGCTGCCGGGCGATGATCGGGTCATCGCTGGTGTAGACCATCACGTCGAAGCCTTCCTTGACCAGGGTCTCGGCGGCCTTGAGGGTTTCGATCACGTTGGGGAACAGGGTTTTCTGGTCGGCCAGCACTTCCAGCTTCACCAGGTTGTGGCCGTCCAGCAACTCACGGGCCAGGCGGCAGGTGCGCACGGCTTCGATGGCGTCGTAGCAACCGGCGGTGTTCGGCAGGAAGGTGTAGCGGTCTGGGGACAGCACTTCGAGCAGGTTCGGTTCGCCTTCGATCTGGCCCAGGTTGGTGCGGCGCACGGCGAACGTCACGATTTCGGCACCCGAGGCTTCGATGGCCTGGCGGGTCTCTTCCATGTCGCGGTATTTGCCGGTGCCGACCAGCAAGCGGGACTGGTAGGTACGACCGGCCAGGACGAAAGGCTTGTCGTTACGAACGATGCTCATGGGAAATCCTCTGTTTGGATGAGGTTCTGCAGAATGCGTTACCGCCGTGGCGGACTAGCCGCCACCGATGGCGTGGACCACTTCGACCTGGTCGTTTTCCTTCAGCGAGATCTCGGCGTGCTGGCTACGCGGAACGATATCCAGGTTGAGCTCCACTGCGACGCGACGCCCGGTCAGGTCCAGGCGGGTCAGCAGGGCCGCGACGGTTTCACCGTCGGGCAGTTCAAAGGGTTCGCCGTTCAACTGAATGCGCATGCCACGGGCCGCCATCGTTTTTAGGGGCCAGCATTCTAGCGCGATTGGGACCTGCCGGTCAGCTCCAAGCGTCAAGCGGTCAAAGCTGCAAGCGCCACGCTGCCAGGCCAAGGAAGAACCAGCCAAGCAGGAACGCCAGCCCGCCAAACGGCGTGATGATCCCGAGTTTGCTGATGCCAGTCATCGTCAACACATACAGGCTGCCCGAGAACAGCAGGATACCGACGGTAAACGAGATACCCGCCCAACTGACCAATCGACCGGGAATATGCGCCGCCAGCAACGCCACGCCGAACAACGCCAGGGCGTGCACCAGTTGGTAGGTCACGCCGGTATGGAAGATCGCCAGGTAGTCGGCGCTCAGGCGGTTTTTCAGGCCGTGGGCGGCGAACGCCCCCAGGGCGACACCGGTAAAACCGAAAAAGGCAGCCAGCATCAGAAAGCTACGCAGCATGGGGAACTCCAGTCAGACTCATCGGGCAGGGTCTGTATAATGGCCCGCTCAACGGGTTCGGCCAAGCCATCTCTATGCTGCGTGTCCTCTTCAAACGCTTTCTCAACGTCGTGAAATGGTTCGCCATCGGCAGTGTGTTGCTGGTGCTGCTGTTTCGTGTGGTCCCGCCCCCGTTCACCGCGTTGATGGTGGAGCGCAAGGTCGAGTCCTGGATCGACGGCGAACCCATTGACCTGCAACGCAACTGGGTGCCGTGGGATGAAATCAGCGATGACCTCAAAGTGGCGGTGATGGCCGGTGAAGACCAGCGCTTCCCGCAACATTGGGGCTTTGATTTTGGCGCGATCCAGGCCGCGATCCTGCACAACGAGCGCGGCGGTTCGATTCGCGGCGCCAGTACGCTGAGCCAGCAAGTGTCGAAAAACCTGTTCCTGTGGGCCGGCCGCAGCTATTTGCGCAAGGGCCTGGAGGCATGGTTTACCGGGTTGATCGAGGTGCTGTGGCCCAAGGAGCGGATTCTTGAGGTGTACCTCAACAGCGTGGAATGGGATGAAGGCGTGTTTGGTGCAGAGGCGGCGGCGCGACATCACTTTGGCGTGAGCGCCAAGGGGCTTTCACGGCAACAAGCCAGTTACCTGGCGGCGGTGTTGCCTAATCCAAGGGTGTGGAGTGCCAGTCATCCGACCGCGTATGTGGCCAGACGAGCGGCCTGGATTCGCCAGCAGATGAGTCAATTAGGTGGCAGTGGTTACTTGGCGGAGCTGAACAACTCCCGAAAAGCACCTTGGTCCGACTGACACAATACGGGACCTGTGGGAGCTGGCTTGCCTGCGATGAGGGCAGGTCAGCCAACTCATCTGCAAACTGACACACCGCTATCGCAGGCAAGCCAGCTCCCACAGTGGACTGTGCCGGATTTGAAACTTTCGAACACAAACAAAAATGCCCCGGTCTTTCGATCGGGGCATTTTTTGTTCACAGCGCTTTACGCAGCAATCGACAACTTCAACTTGTTCATCGCGCTTTTCTCAAGCTGACGAATCCGCTCAGCCGACACGTTGTACTTCTGCGCCAGGTCATGCAGCGTGGCTTTCTCTTCCGCCAGCCAGCGCTGGTAGAGAATGTCACGGCTGCGTTCGTCCAGCACTTCCAGCGCTTCGTGCAGGTTGTGGTTGGAATTGTCGCTCCAGTCGGCATCTTCCAGTTGACGCGCCGGGTCGTACCGGTGGTCTTCCAGGTAGTTGGCAGGCGATTGGAAGGCGCTGTCGTCATCCGCTTCGGCGGCTGGGTCGAAGGCCATGTCATGGCCGGTCAGGCGGCTTTCCATCTCGCGCACTTCACGAGGCTCCACACCGAGGCTTTCGGCCACGCGGTGGACTTCTTCGTTGTTCAGCCACGCCAGGCGTTTTTTCTGGCTGCGCAGATTGAAGAACAGCTTGCGCTGGGCCTTGGTGGTCGCCACTTTCACGATGCGCCAGTTGCGCAGGATGAACTCGTGGATTTCCGCCTTGATCCAGTGCACGGCAAACGACACCAGGCGCACACCCATTTCAGGGTTGAAGCGCTTTACAGCCTTCATCAGGCCAACGTTGCCTTCCTGAATCAGGTCAGCCTGGGCCAGGCCGTAGCCGCTATAGCTACGGGCGATATGTACGACAAAACGCAGGTGGGCGAGCACCATCTGCCGAGCCGCCCCCAAATCCTGCTCATAGTAGAGACTCTCGGCCAGTTCACGCTCCTGCTCGGGTGTCAGCAATGGAATGCTGTTGACCGTGTGCACATAGGCCTCCAGGTTCGCACCCGGGACCAAGGCATAAGCAGGTTGCAAAGAAGTGGTCATACGAAAAAACCTCCGACTCACATAACTCGTGCAGTTCAGCACTGCGAAAATTGACCTGGGAACCGTAGGACAAGTTCCCTAAACCACTGATACGGTCAATACAAACGAAACCACATTAATCTGGCATTAACTACTTCGGCGCCAGTTCACGTAAATGCCGTGCTACCGCAATCCAGGCACCGATATACCCCAACAACACCGCGCCAAGCAAGAGACTCAGACCATCGGCTACCGGCACCCCGGCCAGGGCAAAATCACTGCCATACAAACCGGCCAGCCCGACAACCGCGTCGTTCAACCAATTCAGGCCAAACGCCAGCACGCCCCAGGACAACACCCCGGCACCCAGGCCATAAAGCGCGCCCATGTACAGGAAAGGACGGCGTACATAGCTGTCCGTGCCGCCGACCAGTTTAATCACTTCTATCTCGGTGCGACGGTTTTCAATATGAAGACGAATGGTATTACCTATCACCAAAAGTAATGCAGACACTAATAACACCGTCAGGCCGAACACAAAGCGGTCACCCAGCTTGAGGATCGCGGCCAGGCGCTCTACCCAGACTAGATCAAGTTGGGCCTGTTGCACCTTGGGCATCTCTGCGAGTTTTTGTCGCAGGGCCTCCAGCGCCGGCTTGTCGACCTCATTCGGCGTCACCAGCACCACGCCCGGCAGCGGGTTCTGCGGCAGTTCCTTGAGCGCCTCGCCCAGGCCGGATTGCTGCTGGAACTCTTCAAGGGCTTGATCGCGGCTGATGTATTCGGCATCCGCCACGCCCGGAATGTTCTTGATGTCGTCGCGCAGCGCTTCGCCGTCCTTGCTGCTGGTGTCCAGGTTCAGGTACAGCGATATCTGCGCCGCCCGCTGCCAGGAACCGCCGAGGCGTTCCACATTATTAAGCAGCAGCGACAAGCCCATCGGCAGGCTCAAGGCTACGGCCATGACCAGGCAGGTGAAAAAGCTGCCGATCGGCTGTTTGCCCAGGCGCCGCAGGCTGTCAAGCAGGCTGGCGCGATGGCTTTCGATCCAGGCGTGCAGCAAGGTGCCGAAGTCCGGGCCATCGTCTTCGTCACGCTTTTTCTTCGGCGGTTGCGGATCGGCAGGCTTGGGTGCCACGCGTTCGGATACTTTGGGGCTACGGGTAGCACTCATACGCCAGCCTCCCCATCACCGATCAAGCGGCCGCGTTGCAAGGTCAACATGCGATGGCGCATACGGGCGATCAGGGCCAGGTCGTGGCTGGCGATCAATACGCTGGTGCCCAGCCGATTGATGTCTTCGAACACCCCCATGATCTCGGCCGCCAGGCGCGGGTCGAGGTTACCGGTGGGTTCGTCCGCCAGCAGCAAGGCCGGGCGGTGGACGATGGCGCGGGCAATACCGACGCGCTGTTGCTGGCCGGTGGACAGGTCCCCCGGGTAAAGGTCGGTCTTGTCCGACAAGGCCACGCGCTCCAGCGCCGAATCCACGCGCTTGACGATTTCGGCTTTGGACAGCCCGAGAATCTGCAGCGGCAGCGCGATGTTGTTGAACACCGTGCGATCGAACAGCAGCTGGTGATTCTGGAATACCACGCCGATCTGGCGGCGTAGAAACGGAATTTGCGCATTGCTGATGGTAGCCAGGTCCTGGCCCGCCAGCAGCAACTTGCCAGTGGTCGGGCGCTCCATGGCGAGTAACAGGCGCAACAGCGTGCTTTTGCCAGCGCCCGAGTGACCGGTGACAAACAAGAACTCGCCGCGACGCACTCGAAAGCTCAGCTCATGCAAGCCCACATGCCCGTTGGCATAGCGTTTACCGACCTGTTCAAATCGAATCATGAACGCTCCCGCTCGGCAAACAGTGCCTGTACAAAGGGTTCGGCTTCAAAGGTGCGCAGGTCGTCGATACCTTCACCGACACCGATATAACGAATCGGCAACCCGAACTGTTTGGCCAGGGCGAAAATCACTCCGCCTTTGGCCGTGCCGTCGAGCTTAGTCAATGCCAGGCCGGTCAGCTGCACCGTCTGGTTGAATTGTTTGGCCTGGCTGATGGCGTTCTGACCAGTACCGGCGTCGAGCACCAGCAAGACTTCATGCGGCGCATCGGCGTCGAGCTTGCTGATCACACGGCGCACTTTCTTCAGCTCTTCCATCAGGTTGTCTTTGGTGTGCAGGCGCCCGGCGGTATCGGCGATCAACACGTCGATATTACGCGCCTTGGCAGCTTGCACGGCATCGAAGATCACCGAAGCGGAATCGGCACCGGTGTGCTGGGCGATCACCGGGATCTTGTTGCGTTCGCCCCATACCTGCAACTGCTCGACGGCGGCGGCACGGAAGGTGTCACCGGCGGCGAGCATGACTTTCTTGCCCTCGCCCTGCAGCTTCTTGGCCAGCTTGCCGATGGTGGTGGTTTTGCCCGCGCCGTTGACGCCGACCACCAGGATCACGAACGGCTTGTTCGGGGTGATCACCAGCGGCGCTTCCACGGGCTTGAGCATTGCAGCCAGTTCGGCCTGCAAGGATTTGTACAACGCATCGGCGTCGGTCAGTTGCTTGCGCGCGACCTTCTGGGTCAGGCTCTGGATGATTACGGCGGTGGCTTCGACCCCCACATCAGCGGTGAGCAGGCGGGTTTCGATGTCTTCCAGCAGTTCATCGTCAATGACCTTCTTGCCCAGAAACAGGCTGGCCATACCTTCGCCGATGCTGGCGCTGGTCTTGCTCAGGCCCTGCTTGAGGCGGGCGAAAAAGCCGCTCTTGCTGGTTTCGGCAGGCGCGACAGGCTCTTCGATCACAGCAGGCGCGGCAACGACAGCAGGCACTTCAACCGGGATTTCGACCGCTGGCGGCGTTTGGACCACTACCTCTACCGGTGGCGCCACCGGAATGGGCGGCGTCACGTGTTCAGCCTGCACATCTTCAACCAGTGCCACCGGCTCTTCGGCTACCGGTAGCGCAAGCCACGGTTTGTGCTCGGGCTCGGGCTCCGGCTCGGGTTCTGCCTCGACCACCGGCTGCAATACCGGCTCCGCGATGGGCAACACCACCGGCGCCGGCGTCTCGGCAACCGGCTCGGCTTCTACTATAGGCTCTGGAATAGGCTCGGCTTGAACCTGTGGCTGTTCGACGACGGTTTCCTGCGGCTTTTTGCGCAGCCATCCGAACAGGCCTTTTTTCTCGCCAGCCGCAGCTGGGCTCTTCTTGTCGTCGTTGGAACCAAACATGGAGGACGGCTATCTCAAAGTAGCGATGCGCCAGGGCGCCTCGGTAAATAAATTCGATGCAGAACAGACTGCTTTAACGCCCGCTTGTTCATGCGCAACATTTTGTAAGGCGTAAATAAGTGCCTTGGCAAATCGTTTCAATATGGGACTGAAGCGATAAAATCGGCGAAACGTGGAAGATTGTCGGGGAAAAACGCCAACTACTCCAACTTTCCTACGACTGAACCCAGGACTAGATGACGACCGCAGTGGCCGTCCCTAAATCGGATCAGTATCCTAGCACCTCCTCGCCCGCCGACGCTAAGACCAAGCGGGCAGCCCAACAGGTTAAAAAACGAATGAATGCTCTAGCCCGCCGCGCCGCAGGCCTGCTGCTCAGCACAGTTTGTCTGCCCCTTTCGGCCTTCGCTGCCGACCCACAACCCACCCATGAATTTACTCTGGATAACGGCCTTAAAGTGGTCGTGCGCGAAGACCATCGCGCGCCAGTGGTGGTTTCCCAGGTCTGGTACAAGGTTGGTTCAAGCTACGAAACCCCGGGCCAGACCGGTTTGTCCCACGCCCTGGAACACATGATGTTCAAAGGCAGCGCCAAGGTCGGCCCCGGCGAAGCCTCGCTGATCCTGCGTGACCTGGGCGCCGAAGAAAACGCGTTCACCAGCGATGACTACACCGCGTATTACCAGGTGCTGGCCCGCGACCGCCTGGGCGTGGCCTTTGAGCTGGAAGCCGACCGCATGGCCAGCCTGCGCCTGCCGGCCGACGAGTTCAGCCGCGAAATCGAGGTAATCAAGGAAGAACGCCGCCTGCGCACCGACGACAACCCGATGTCCAAGGCCTATGAGCGCTTCAAGGCCATGGCCTTCCCGGCCAGCGGCTACCACACGCCGACCATTGGCTGGATGGCTGACCTTGAGCGCATGAAGGTTGAGGAGCTGCGCCACTGGTACCAATCCTGGTATGTGCCCAACAACGCTACCCTGGTAGTGGTCGGCGATGTGACCCCGGACGAGGTGAAAAGCCTGGCCCAGCGGTACTTCGGCCCGATCCCCAAGCGTGATGTGCCACCGGCGAAGATCCCACTGGAGCTGGCCGAACCCGGCGAGCGCCTGCTGACCCTGCGGGTGCAGACCCAACTGCCAAGCGTGTTCCTGGGCTTCAACGTACCGGGCCTGGCCACCGCCGAAGACAAACGCTCGGTGCAAGCCTTGCGCCTGATCTCGGCCCTGTTGGACGGCGGCTACAGTGCACGTATCTCCGAGCAACTGGAACGTGGTGAGGAGCTGGTATCCGCCGCGTCCACCAACTACGACGCCTATACCCGTGGCGATACGTTGTTCATGCTCTCGGCCACGCCCAACCAGCAGAAACAAAAGACCGTCGCCCAAGCCGAAGCCGGCCTGTGGCGCCTGCTTGATGAGTTGAAAGCCAAGCCGCCGACCGCTGAAGAACTGGAGCGCATCCGTGCTCAGGTCATCGCCGGCCTGGTGTACCAACGCGACTCCATCACCAGCCAGGCCACTGCCATCGGCTCCCTGGAAACCGTCGGCCTGTCCTGGAAGCTGATGGACACCGAACTGACCGACCTGCAAAGCGTGACGCCAGAAGATATCCAGAAAGCTGCGCGCACCTATTTCACCCGCGAACGTCTGAGCGTCGCCCATGTTTTGCCTGAGGAGACCGCTCATGAGTGATCGTAAAAGCAGCCGCCTGATCCTGCCCAGCCTGATCGCAGTCACCCTGGTTGCGGCCAGTGCCGTGTATTTCCTGCGCCCGAGCGAGTCGGTCGCCAGCCAGGCTCTGGAAAAGGCCCAATCGGCCAGCACCCTGCAGTCGCTGGCGGAACTGGACGGCAAGGCGCCAACCAACCGCAAGCTCGATGTGCAAACCTGGACCACCGCCGAAGGCGCCAAGGTGCTGTTTGTCGAAGCCCATGAACTGCCGATGTTCGACATGCGCATCCTGTTCGCCGCCGGCAGCAGCCAGGATGGCGACACACCGGGCCTGGCGCTGATGACCAACGCCATGCTCAACGAAGGCGTGCCGGGCAAGGATGTCAGCCAGATCGCCAGTGGCTTTGAGGGCCTCGGCGCCGACTTCGGCAATGGTGCCTACCGCGACATGGCGCTGGTCACCCTGCGCAGCCTGAGCGACAGCGATAAACGCACCGCAGCCCTGGCACTGTTCGACCAGGTTATTGGCCAACCGACGTTCCCGGCAGACTCCCTGGCGCGGATCAAGAACCAGATCCTGGCCGGCTTCGAGTATCAGAAGCAGAACCCCGCCAAGCTGGCGAGCATCGAACTGTTCAAGCGCCTGTACGGCGATCACCCTTACGCGCACCCGAGCGAAGGCACCCCCGAGAGTGTGCCGAAGATCACCCTGGCGCAGTTGAAGGCATTCCACGCCAAAGCCTACGCGGCGGGTAATGCTGTGATTGCGGTGGTCGGCGACCTGACTCGCGCCGAGGCCGAGGCCATGACGGCCAAAGTGTCGGCCTCACTGCCCAAGGGCCCGGCCATGGCCAAGATCGCTCAACCGACCGAGCCAAAAGCCGGCCTGAGCCGTATCGAGTTTCCCTCCAAGCAAACCCACCTGCTGTTTGCGCAATTGGGCATCGACCGCGCCGATCCGGACTACGCAGCTCTGTCCCTGGGCAACCAGATCCTTGGCGGCGGTGGCTTCGGCACCCGCTTGATGAGCGAAGTGCGCGAGAAACGCGGCCTGACCTACGGCGTGTACTCCGGTTTCTCGCCGATGCAAGTGCGCGGCCCGTTCATGATCAACCTGCAGACCCGCGCCGAAATGAGCGGCGGCACCCTGCGCCTGGTTGAGGATGTACTGGCTGACTACCTCAAGAACGGCCCCACGCAAAAAGAACTGGACGACGCCAAGCGCGAACTGGCCGGCAGCTTCCCGCTGTCCACCGCCAGCAACGCCGATATCGTCGGGCAGCTGGGCGCCATGGGTTTTTACAACCTGCCGCTGAGCTATCTGGAAGATTTCATGAAACAATCCCAGGCCCTGACCGTAGAGCAGGTCAAGGCTGCAATGAACAAACACTTGAGCGCCGACAAGATGGTCATCGTGACCGCCGGCCCGACGATTGCGCAAAAGCCACTACCGCCCCCCACTGATAAACCTGCCGAGCAGCCGCTCGGGGTTCCGGAGCATTAATGGCCAGTTCATCTCGCCCGAAAAAACCTGTCCACAACGTGCATAACGGTGTGGGCCAACTGCGCATCATTGGCGGTGAATGGGGCAGCCGCAAGCTGAGCTTCCCCGACGTTGTGGGCCTGCGCCCGACGCCGGATCGCGTGCGTGAAACCCTGTTCAACTGGCTCGCGCCATACATCGGCGGGGCCAAGGTGCTGGACCCGTTCGCCGGCAGTGGCGCGCTGTTCCTGGAGGCGCTGTCCCGTGGCGCAGCCCAGGGCCAGGCGTTGGATGCCAGTAATGTGGCGGTGTCCAGCCTCAAGGAACACCTGGGTACGCTGCGTTGCACCACCGGCCAGGTACAGACGGCTGACGCGCTGCGCTACCTGGAAACCCAGGCGGTGACTGAATACGACGTGGTGTTTCTCGACCCGCCGTTCAACCAGAACCTGCTGCCGACTGTGTGTACTTTGCTCGAAGAGCGCCAGTGGCTGGCAGCGGATGCCTGGATCTACACTGAAAGCGAGACCGCGCCGTCTACGCTCGGCCTGCCGGGCAGTTGGCGGCTGCATCGGGAGCAAAAGTCCGGGCGGGTGTATTACGCGTTGTGGCACCGCTTGGTCGAAAACGCCGCTTAACCTGTGGCAGGGGAGCTTGCCACGGCGAGCTCACTGGCTACCGAGAGTTTCATGACCCCCTCTTCCGATTTGTTCAAACCCGCCTTCGGCCTCGGCAACCCGCACCTGCAAACACTGTGGGGGCCGCTGTGGCGCCCGGCGACCCATATCGAACGCCAACGCGAACGTCTATGGCTTGAAGACGGCGACTTCCTCGACCTCGACTGGCATGGTCCCCATGACCTGCACGCACCGTTGGTACTGGTGCTGCATGGGCTGACCGGTTCGTCCAATTCGCCCTATGTGGCCGGCCTGCAACAAGCCCTCGCCGGCCAAGGTTGGGCCAGCGTTGCGCTGAACTGGCGCGGCTGCTCGGGCGAGCCCAACCTTCTGGCGCGCAGTTATCACTCCGGGGCCAGCGAAGACCTGGCCGCGGCGATTGCCCATCTGCGCGCCAAACGGCCACTGGCACCGCTGTATGCCGTGGGGTATTCCCTGGGCGGCAATGTGTTGCTCAAGCACTTGGGCGAAACCGGCGTGACCTCGGGGCTGCAAGGCGCGGCGGCGGTCTCGGTGCCGTTCCGCCTGGACCAATGCGCTGATCGCATCGGGCTGGGGTTTTCGCGGATCTACCAGAAGCACTTCATGCGCGAGATGCTGGCGTACATTCGCGTAAAGCAACGCCAGTTTTTGCAAGATGGACGTGAGGAAGGTCTGAAAACTCTGGAGGCACTGGGCTCCCTGGAGAAGATGCGCACGTTCTGGGACTTCGATGGGCGAGTGACTGCGCCGTTGCATGGCTTCTTGAGTGCTGAGGATTACTATCGCCGCGCCTCCAGTCGCTACTACCTGGGCGATATCCGCACACCAACACTGATCATCCAGGCGGCCGATGATCCGTTTGTGTTTGCTCATAGCCTGCCGGAAGCGAGTGAGCTGTCGGAGTGCACCGAGTTTGAATTGCTGACAAAGGGTGGGCATGTGGGCTTTGTGGAGGGTTCACTGAAACGTCCCGGCTATTACTTGGAACGCCGCATCCCACAGTGGTTACTGACACAACGCAGTTAAAAATGTGGGAGGGTTTACAGGGCCAATTGCTCAGTCGCCTGTTGCAATTTCCCGCGCCGGATCCGTAATCCACTCACTCCACGACCCCGCATACAACTTGCCCAACGGATACCCCGCCAACGCCAGCGCAAACAGGTTATGGCACGCCGTCACCCCCGAACCGCAATACGCCACCAGTTCCTGCGGCGGGCGCCCCTGCAATTGCGCGGCATAGCGTTGCTTGAGTTGCTCGGCCGGCAAGAAACGACCATCACTGCCCAGGTTTTCATTGAATGCCGCGCACTGCGCGCCGGGAATATGCCCGGCAATCGGGTCGATGGGTTCTACTTCGCCACGAAAACGCGGCTGGGCGCGGGCGTCGATCAAGGTCAGGCCGGGCTGACCCAGACGTTTTTGCAAATGATCGGCATCCAGCACCAGCCGATTATCCGGCGCACCAGTGAAGGTGCCCGGCTCGGTCAGCGGCGCATCCAGGCTCAAGGGGAAACCGGCGCTGTGCCAGGCCTTGAGGCCACCATCGAGAATAAACACCCCATCACGCTTGCCCAGCCAGGCCAGCAGCCACCAGGCACGGGCGGCATAGGCACCGGGGCCGTCGTCATACAGCACCACATCGGTGTCGGCGCTGATGCCCCAAGCTCGCAGCTGTTTGGCGAAGGTGTCCGCCGCAGGCAAAGGATGGCGGCCGGTCAAGCCCTTGGTCACCGGGCCACTCAGATGGCGCTCCAGGTCGGCGTATTGCGCGCCCTCGATATGCCCTTCGGCGTAGCTGCACAGGCCGTAATCCGGGTCTTCCAGGGCAAAGCGGCAATCCAGGATCACCAGCCCTGCCGACTTCTGGCGCTCGGCCAATTGCTGGGGGCTGATCAGTTGGGCAAGCGGCATGACTGACTCCTGTGAATACAAAGGGGAAAGGTCTTACTTCACTTCTTCCAGTGCCTGGTTCAGGGGCACGTAAAATTCCTTGAACAACGCATCCACCGCTTCTTTGGCCTGGGGCGTGACAAACCCCGCCTCCAACACCAGCACCTGGTACACCCCGCGCTTGATCGCCTCGGCGCTCAGGTGGGTGGACTTTTCGTTGGTGGTGCACAGGAACCGCACCCAGGAAGTCAGGATGATCCAGGCATTCAGGGTCAGGGCTTCGGTTTGCACCGGGTCCATATTCAGAATGCCGGCATCGACAAACCCCTGGTAAATGGCACCGCCCTGGATCAGGCAACGCTGGGAAAACCGCCGATAGCCCGTGGCCAGTTCCGGATCGCTCTCCAGCAGATGTTCGAGGTCGCGGTGCAGGAAACGATAGCGCCACATGCCCGCCAGTACGGCTTGCAGATAAAAGCGCTTGTCCTCCACCACCATCGTGCGCCCCTGGGGCGGGCGCAGGAAACTGTCCACCAGGGCTTCATATTCGCGAAACAGCACGGCGATGATCGCCTGCTTGTTGGGGAAGTGGTAGTACAGGTTGCCCGGAGAAATCTCCATATGGGCGGCGATATGGTTGGTGCTGACACTGCGCTCGCCCTGCTGGTTAAAAAGCTCCAGGCTGGTTTGCACAATGCGCTCGCTGGTCTTTACTCGTGGTGCCATGGGGGATCAGCTTCCAAACACGGGATGGGGCATCTTACGGCCTATGCTGGCCAGGTTAAATCTGGATGTTACTGCAATGTTATTTGACAATTTAGAGCAATGACTCTAAAAATCCAGGCAGACCTATAACAATCGGGAACTGCGCCATGTCTGCCAACGTTGCCTACCTGCAAGATGCCCAGGCCTTGGACCACCTCCAGGAGCTGTTCGAAGCCCAGCGTCGCGCCTACGCCGCCAACCCGATGCCACCGGCTGCGCAACGCCAACAATGGCTCAAGGCCCTGCGCGATGTGCTCAGCGACGAACGCCAGGCGCTGATCACTGCGATCAGCCAGGACTTCAGCCATCGCAGCGCAGACGAAACCCTGTTCGCCGAATTGATGCCCAGCCTGCATGGCATTCACTATGCCAGCAAACACCTCAAGGGCTGGATGAAACCCTCCCGCCGCGCTGTAGGCATTGCCTTCCAGCCCGCCTCGGCCAAAGTCATTTATCAACCCTTGGGCGTCGTCGGCGTCATCGTGCCGTGGAACTACCCGTTGTATCTGGCTATCGGCCCGCTGGTCGGGGCTTTGGCCGCCGGCAACCGGGTGATGCTCAAGCTCAGCGAGTCCACACCGGCCACCGGCGAACTGCTCAAGGCGCTGCTGGCCAGGATCTTCCCCGAGGACCTGGTGTGCGTGGTGCTGGGCGAAGCCGAAGTGGGCATGGCGTTTTCCAAATTGCGCTTCGATCACCTGCTGTTTACCGGCGCCACCAGCATTGGCAAACACGTGATGCGTGCGGCGGCCGAAAACCTCACGCCGGTCACCCTGGAACTGGGCGGCAAGTCACCAGCCATCGTCTCGGCCGATGTACCGCTCAAGGACGCCGCCGAGCGCATCGCCTTCGGCAAAGCCCTGAATGCCGGGCAAACCTGTGTGGCGCCAGACTATGTGTTGGTACCGGAGGACCGCGTCGCAGGGTTTGTCGAGGCGTATTCCAAGGCCGTACGTGGGTTTTATCCGACCCTGGCCGACAACCCGGACTACACCGCCATCATCAACGAGCGGCAACTGGCCCGGCTCAATGCCTACGCCAAGGACGCTACCGACAAGGGCGCTACCCTGGTCCCACTGTACGAGCAAGGCCAGGCTCGACGTATGGCCCACAGCCTGCTGCTGAATGTCAGCGACGACATGACAGTCATGCAGGACGAGATTTTCGGCCCGCTCTTGCCCATCGTGCCGTATCGCGGCCTTGACCAAGCCTTTGCCTACATCAACCAGCGTCCACGCCCACTGGCCCTATATTACTTCGGCTACAACAAGAACGAGCAGGAGCGTGTGCTTCACGAAACCCATTCCGGCGGCGTATGCCTGAACGACACCTTGCTGCACGTAGCCCAGGACGACATGCCATTTGGTGGCATCGGCCCGTCGGGCATGGGCCATTACCACGGCCATGAAGGCTTCCTGACATTCAGCAAGGCCAAGGGCGTGCTGGTTAAACAGCGCCTGAACGCGGCGAAGTTGATCTACCCCCCTTACGGCAAATCGATTCAGAAGTTGATCCAGAAGTTGTTTATCCGCTGATAACCGTCACCTTCAGGACGATAAAAACAATGAACCCCAGCCTGAACGATTCACCCGCACTGTCTCGGCGCGGCGTCTTGAAAATCGGCCTGTGCGCCAGCGCTTTCCTCGCCACGGCCGGGATTGGCGCCAGTCTCAGCGGTTGCTCCAGCAGTACGCCGGCCAGCGGCTTCGCGATGTTGCGCGCCAGTGATTTGCCGTTCTTGCGCGCAGTGATCCCAGTGCTGCTGGAGGGTGCGGCCAGCGCCGAGACAGTGGTCGCAGGCATTGAAGACACCCTGAAAAAACTCGACTACAGCCTGCAAAACTTGTCGCCGGAGATGTTCAAGCTCACCCAGCAGTTATTCGACGTGCTGGGCATGGGCATCACCCGCGGCCCGCTGACCGGTATCTGGGGCAGTTGGGAAAATGCCAGCAGCGAGCAGATCCGCAACTTCCTGCACCGCTGGGAAAACAGCTACCTGAACCTGCTGCGCATGGGCCAGGGCTCGCTGCTCAAGTTGGTGATCATGGCCTGGTATTTCCGGCCCGCCTCCTGGGCCCATTGCGGTTATCCCGGCCCGCCGAAGATCTGATTCGCATCCCTCACAATAAAAACCAGAGACGACCCTGATGCCCGTACCCGATCTGTTCCGCGATGGCCTGGCCCGTGGCTGGAAAACCCACAATGGCGCCGCCCTCGACAACGACCTGACCCTGGAAGCCGATGTGGCCATCATCGGCAGCGGTGCCGGTGGTGGCACCACCGCCGAGATTCTCAGCGCCGCTGGCTACAAGGTGTTGCTGATCGAAGAGGGCCCACTCAAGACCAGCAGTGACTTCAAGCTGCTCGAAGACGAAGCCTACGCCAGCCTCTACCAGGAAGGCATCGGCCGCATGAGCAAGGACGGCGCCATCACCATCCTGCAAGGTCGGGCTGTGGGCGGCACCACCTTGATCAACTGGACCTCCAGCTTTCGTACACCCGACGCCACCCTCGCCCACTGGGCCAGCGAATACGCGGTGAAGGGCCACAGCAGCGCCGAGATGGCGCCCTGGTTCGAAAAAATGGAACAGCGCCTGGGCATCGCACCCTGGGCGCTTCCACCGAATGCCAACAACGATGTGATCCGCAAAGGCTGCGAAAAGCTTGGCTACAGCTGGCATGTGATCCCGCGCAATGTGCGCGGCTGCTTCAACCTGGGTTATTGCGGCATGGGTTGCCCGGTGAACGCCAAACAATCGATGCTGGTGACGACCATCCCCTCCACCCTGGAGAAAGGCGGCGAACTGCTGTACCTCGCCCGCGCCGAGCAGCTCAAATACAGCGGCGACACCATCAGCAGCCTGGAATGCGTGGCGATGGACGAGCGCTGCGTGGCGCCAACCGGGCGCAAGATCAGCGTGAAAGCCAAACACTACGTGCTATCAGGCGGCGGCATCAACAGCCCGGCCCTGCTGATGCGCTCGGACGCGCCCGACCCGCATTCGCGGCTGGGCAAGCGGACCTTCTTGCACCTGGTCAACTTCTCGGCGGGGCTGTTCGACGAAGTGATCAACCCGTTCTACGGTGCGCCGCAGTCGATTTACTCCGACCATTTCCAATGGCAGGACGGCACTACCGGCAAAATGTCCTACAAGCTCGAAGCGCCACCCTTACACCCAGGATTGGCCAGCACCTTGTTTGGCGGCTACGGCAAACAGAACGCGTTGGACATGAGCCAACTGCCTCACACCCACGCCATGCTCGCCCTGCTGCGCGACGGCTTTCACCCCGACAGCCCGGGCGGCAGCGTGGATTTACGCGGCGATGGCACACCCGTGCTTGATTATCAGGTTTCGCCCTACGCCTGGGACGGCCTGCGCCGGGCCTTCCACAGCATGGCCGAGATTCAGTTCGCGGCAGGGGCCAAATCGGTCAAACCGTTGCATCACGACGCACGGTACGTGAACAGCCTGGCCGAAGCGCGCAGCATGATTGACGGTTTGAACCTGGAGTTGCACCGCACAACCCTTGGCAGTGCCCATGTGATGGGCGGCTGTGCCATGGGCGAAGATCCGAAGCATGCGGTAACCGACAGCCTCGGTCGCCACCACCAACTGCGTAACCTTTCGATTCATGACGGCTCGCTGTTTCCTACCAGCATCGGCGCAAATCCCCAGTTGTCGGTGTATGGATTGAGCGCCCAACTGGCGTCAGCCTTGGCCGAACGTCTGAAAACAGCGTGAAAAACCGTTCGATTCACGGCATTTATCTACGTAAGTCGACTTGGCCGACCGGGATGGCTGCGATACCATCCGGTTCCCCAACGGACTCCGCCAGGACGACGCGATGAACCGAGTGTTGTACCCAGGTACCTTCGACCCGATTACCAAAGGCCATGGCGATCTGGTCGAACGCGCCTCTCGCCTGTTCGACCATGTGATCATCGCGGTCGCAGCCAGCCCCAAGAAAAACCCGCTGTTTCCCCTGGAACAACGTGTGGAGCTGGCGCAAGAGGTCACCAAGCACCTGCCGAATGTGGAAGTGGTGGGTTTTTCCACCCTGCTGGCACATTTCGCCAAGGAGCAGAACGCCAATGTGTTCTTGCGTGGCTTGCGGGCGGTGTCGGATTTCGAATACGAATTCCAGCTGGCCAACATGAACCGCCAACTGGCGCCGGACGTGGAAAGCCTGTTCCTCACGCCGTCGGAGCGTTATTCGTTCATTTCCTCGACGTTAGTTCGTGAAATTGCTGCTTTGGGCGGAGATATCACCAAGTTCGTGCATCCTGCCGTGGCTGACGCACTGACATTGCGCTTCAAGAAGTAAGACCGCTCAATCGGTGCCTGCTCGCACTGCGGGCGCCAATGCGGCACAATTGCGCGCATTAGTTTTCAGATGCCTTGGCAGAGTGCCCTGGCAGGAGTTTCCATGTCCCTGATCATCACCGACGATTGCATCAACTGCGACGTCTGCGAACCCGAGTGCCCGAACGCCGCCATTTCCCAAGGCGAAGAGATCTACGTGATCGACCCCAACCTGTGCACCCAGTGCGTCGGCCACTACGACGAACCGCAGTGCCAGCAGGTTTGCCCGGTTGATTGCATTCCGCTGGATGAAGCGCACCCAGAGACTGAAGAGCAGTTGATGGAGAAGTACCGCAAGATTACCGGTAAGGCCTAAGCCTTTTCATTGCCCGTAAAGGCCTGATCGCAGGCAAGCCAGCTCCCACACTTGGATATGTGAATACATTCAAATGTGGGAGCTGGCTTGCCTGCGATAGCGATCTCAGCCCTCACCCAGCAATCAGCTCTGGCACTTGGGGCAAAACACACTCGCCCGCTGCCCCAGCACCACATTGCGCAACTCGCTCCCGCAGACCTTGCACGCCTCGCCGCCACGGCCATACACGAACAGTTCCTGCTGGAAATACCCCGGCTGCCCATCACCGCCGATAAAGTCGCGCAGCGTGGTGCCGCCCCGCTCGATAGCGGCGGCCAGCACCCGCTTGATCTCAATCGCCAATTTCAAATAGCGCCCGCGTGAAATACCACCAGCGGCGCGACGCGGATCAATCCCCGCCGCAAACAACGCCTCTGTCGCATAGATATTGCCCACGCCCACCACCACCGCGTTGTCCATGATGAACGGCTTCACCGCCATGGACTTGCCGCGTGACAGCTGGAACAAACGCTCGCCATCAAACAGCTCGGTCAACGGCTCCGGGCCCAGACGCAGCAGCAGTTCGTGGTTGTGCGGATCCTGGCTCCAGAGCATCGCGCCGAAACGCCGAGGGTCGGTGTAGCGCAGGGCCATCCCCGACTCCAACTCGATATCCACATGTTCATGCTTGGCCGCGGGCATACCGACCTCAACCAGACGCAGGTTGCCCGACATACCCAAGTGACTGATCAAGGTGCCCACTTCAGCATTGATCAACAGGTACTTGGCCCGCCGCTCCACCAGCACGATGCGCTGGCCAGACAGGCGCACATCCAGGTCTTCCGGGATCGGCCAGCGCAGGCGCCGCTCACGCACCACCACGCGGCTGACGCGTTGGCCTTCCAGGTGCGGGGCAATGCCGCGTCGGGTGGTTTCGACTTCAGGTAACTCGGGCATGTGTACCTCTTGAATGACGGTTCAGTGCGCGCCCAGTTCGCGGATCGACAACTTCAGGCTTTCGAAGTCGTAATCCGACAGGCCCACGTAATCCAGCACCAGGTGCCCGATTGCATTCCACTCATGGTCCACCGCCTGGTTCCCCAGTACGCGAAACGACGAACAGATATGCTCGGCCATCTTCAAGATAGCCAGCAGGTTCTTGAGCTGCGGGTTGCGCGACGACTCATCGCTGAAAATCGCCAGGGCGTTGTGGTGATTGGCGATGGCGTCGGTGACATGCTCCGGCAGGCGCCAGGACTTGGCGGTGTAGTAGCCGACCACTGCGTGGTTGGTGTGGAACGCGTTGTTTTCGGTATCGACCACGCGGCAATCCGGGCCGGCGTTGGCGTAAGCCTGTTCCAGCACAGACATGTAGTTGGGAAAACGCTTGAGCATCAACGGTACGCCGCAATCGTGGAACAGGCCCAAGGCATAGGCTTCGTCGACGGTTTGCGAGCCGGTGCGCTTGGCCAGCGTGAGGCAGGTCATCGCCACATCCTGGGCGGTGTCCCAGAAACGGTTGAGGGTAACGATGGTGTCGTCGCTCATCTCGCCCTTGATCGACTGCGCGTTGATCAAGTTGATGATCGAGCGGCTGCCCAACAGGTTTACCGCACGCTGGATCGATGCAATTTTGTTGCTCAGGCCGTAATACGGCGAATTGACGATCTTCAGCAGCGCACCAGACAAGCCCGGGTCCTGGGAGATCAACCGTGCGATCACTTCCAGGTCCGGGTCGGGCATGTACTGCTCCATCTGCAAATCCACCATGATTTGCGGTTGGGGCGGCACGCTGATGCCTTGCAGGGCCTGTTGAATCTGCTCGGCGGAAAGCTCTTGGGACATAAATACACACTCTGGACTAGGCGCGAATTCTACCCCTTATGCAGCCGTGACCGACACCCAAAAACCCAAGTGAAACTCGATCGAATGTGGGAGCTGGCTTGCCTGCGATAGCATCACCACCGTACGTCTGATACACCGCACCGCCCGCATCGCAGGCGAGCCAGCTCCCACATGAAAGAGTGCGCAAAGGGTATACTCCCGATCTTTTTTCCGGAGCGACGTCATGTCCCTGCCAAGCCTGCGTCTCAAAGCCAACGCCGATCGTCGTTTGCGCAACGGCCACCTGTGGGTCTACAGCAATGAAATCGACGTGGCCGCCACCCCACTTCACGGCTTCCAGGCAGGCGACCAGGCTATCCTGGAAGCAGCCGGCGGCAAGACCCTGGGCATCGTGGCCATGAGCCCGAACAACCTGATCTGCGCCCGCCTGCTGTCGCGCGACATCAAGTTGCCGCTGGACAAGTCACTGCTGGTGCACCGCCTCAACGTCGCGCTGTCCCTGCGTGATCGCCTGTTCGACAAGCCGTTCTACCGCCTGGTCTACGGTGATTCCGACCTGCTGCCGGGCCTGGTGGTCGACCGTTTCGGCGACATCCTGGTGGTGCAGATCGCTTCGGCGACCATGGAAGCGCATAAAGAAGACGTGATCGCGGCCCTCACCCAGGTGCTCAAGCCCAGCGGCATTCTGTTCAAGAACGACTCCGCCGCACGCGACGCCGAGGGCCTCAACCGCTACGTCGAAACGGTTTTCGGCCTGGTGCCGGAGTGGGTGGCGCTGGAAGAGAACGGCGTGAAATTCGAAGCCCCGGTGATCCAGGGCCAGAAAACCGGCTGGTTCTACGACCACCGCATGAACCGCGCCCGCCTGGCCCCGTATGCCAAAGGCAAGCGCGTGCTCGACCTGTACAGCTACATCGGCGGCTGGGGCGTGCAAGCTGCAGCCTTTGGCGCCAGTGAAGTGTTCTGCGTCGACGCTTCGGCCTTCGCCCTCGACGGCGTAGAGCGCAACGCCGCGCTGAACGGCTTTGCCGAGAAGATGACCTGCATCGAAGGCGACGTGTTCGAGGCCCTCAAGGAACTGAAAGCCAGCGAAGAACGCTTCGACGTGATCGTCGCCGACCCGCCGGCTTTCATCAAACGCAAAAAAGACATGAAAAACGGCGAAGGCGCCTACCGCCGCCTCAACGAGCAAGCCATGCGCCTGCTCAGCAAGGACGGAATCCTGGTCAGCGCTTCGTGCTCGATGCACCTGCCGGAAGACGATCTGCAAAACATCCTGCTGACCAGCGCCCGTCACCTGGACCGCAATATCCAGATGCTCGAACGCGGCGGCCAGGGCCCGGACCACCCGGTGCATCCGGCGATTGTCGAGACTCGGTATATCAAGAGCATTACTTGTCGCTTGCTGCCTAATAGCTGACAGCGGGATGCTCCCCGTAGGAACAGTCAACGACTGATCCTACGGGCCTTTCAGATGTTTCCCACTGCCACTTCCATTGACTTCCCTTGCCGCCAAACCGACTCTCTTCCCCCCAGCAAGGAAGGATAGAGCGGTCCGGTTGATGCCTATTAGTACAGCCACATCGAACAAGTCATATTTCATCGTACTGTTGATGACCATGACCCTGCTCGCCGTCTTCCCCCTCGACGTAGTCCTGCCGTCCTTTCCCGCCCTCTCCAATCACTTTGGCCACACGCCTTCAGAAATCGCCCAGTCCGTCAGCATTTTTGCCATTGGCCTGGCCGTCTCGTTGCTGCTGATAGGCCCGTTGTCTGACATGTTCGGCCGCAAAAAACTGCTGCTGGCAGGTATTGCCTTATCGGCGCTGGGTGCAGCCGGTTGTTTGCTGGCCCCGGATTTCAATTGGTTTATCGGCTTTCGCGTGGTTCAGGCCGTAGGGTGCGGGGCGTTTGCCCTGTCGCAGGCGCTTATCCAGGACTTGTTTACAGGACGGGAGCTGCAACGGATTCGAATCTGGATGACCACCGCCGGCGGAGTGTTCATCTCAAGCTCGCCACTGATGGGCACCTGGCTGCAAATTTATGGCGGATGGCAGGCGAGTTTTTACGTGTTTATCGTGTTAGCCACAGTGGTGTGGCTCTGGTCCGCACGCCTGCTGCACGACTCGCGCAGCAGCCATCGCCCTTCACCGCTACAGTTCTTCAACGGCTATTGGCTGCTGTTTTCCGACCTCCGTTTCGTCAGCTATTGGTTGATTTCCGCCCTGGCCTTTGCCTGCCATTTCTCGTTTATCGTGATGTCGCCCCTGATCTTCATGGAGCGCTTGAACCTGTCGACGTATCAATTCGCCTGGGCATTGCTGCTATATGGCGCGGCCTACGTCTGCGGCGGAGTGATTGCCAGTATCCTGCATCGCAAAATGGACGCCGACCGGCAAATCAACACTGGCCTGTTGCTGATCACTGTTTCAGGTCTGGTCATGCTCTGGCTGGCCTGGCAGTTCGGCCTGTCGGCCGCCACGGTGCTGATCCCGATGTTGATCTGCACAGCCGGCACCACCATCTGTCGACCCATTGCCAACTCCAAGGCCATGAGCCTCTACCCGCAACTGGCTGGCACGGCGACCTCTGCCGGTAGCTTGCTGATTTTCATGTGCGGCGGCCTGATCAGCCTGGTGATCAACCTGGCCACCGCCAACCTGACCACCGCGCTAGCCCTGTGCTTTCTAATCCTGAGTGCCGCCGGGCTCGCCCTGAATGCGCTGATCAAGCAGCGCCCACATGTCCTGTAGCGGCTATCTTCAAGGTTACGGCCATTCCCTCCAGCCGCCAGCGGTGTAGAATCGGCCCTATTCATCGCCAGTCATCCCCCGGCGGGTTTATGAGCTCGAGGCCCAAGCAAGCGGCGATCCCGCGATGCGAGTGGCAACTTCCGGACACACGGCCATTTTTCGGGTGTTCCAGTCGTCAATTAGAAGCTCACTCCCCTTTGCACCTGATTAATAAGTGATTAGCCGCCCGGAGTGCTCCATGCCAGATTACCGCTCGAAAACATCCACCCACGGCCGCAACATGGCCGGCGCCCGCGCACTGTGGCGTGCCACGGGGATGAAGGATGACGACTTCAAGAAGCCGATCATCGCGATTGCCAACTCCTTTACCCAGTTCGTACCGGGCCACGTCCACCTCAAGGACCTGGGCCAACTGGTCGCCCGCGAGATCGAACGCGCCGGCGGTGTAGCGAAAGAATTCAACACCATCGCCGTGGACGACGGCATCGCCATGGGCCATGACGGCATGCTGTATTCCCTGCCGAGCCGCGAGATCATCGCCGACTCCGTGGAGTACATGGTCAACGCCCACTGCGCCGACGCCATCGTGTGCATCTCCAACTGCGACAAGATCACCCCCGGCATGTTGATGGCTGCCTTGCGCCTGAACATTCCGGTGATCTTCGTCTCCGGCGGCCCGATGGAAGCCGGCAAGACCAAGCTCGCCTCCCACGGCCTCGACCTGGTTGACGCCATGGTGATCGCCGCCGATTCCAGCGCTTCTGACGAGAAGGTCGCGGAATACGAGCGCAGCGCTTGCCCGACCTGCGGTTCGTGCTCCGGCATGTTCACCGCCAACTCGATGAACTGCCTGGTCGAAGCCTTAGGTCTCGCCTTGCCGGGTAACGGTTCCACACTGGCCACCCACAGCGACCGCGAGCAACTGTTCCTGCAGGCCGGCCGCACCATCGTCGAGCTGTGCAAACGCTATTACACCGAGAACGATGAGTCGGTGCTGCCGCGCAACATCGCCAACTTCAAGGCGTTCGAGAACGCCATGACCCTGGACATCGCCATGGGCGGTTCCACCAATACCATCCTGCATTTGCTGGCCGCCGCCCAGGAAGCCGAGATCGACTTCGACCTGCGCGATATCGACCGCCTGTCCCGCCACGTGCCGCAACTGTGCAAGGTCGCGCCGAACATCCAGAAGTACCACATGGAAGACGTGCACCGCGCCGGCGGGATCTTCTCGATCCTCGGCTCCCTGGCCCGCGGCGGCCTGCTGCACACCGACCTGCCGACCGTGCACAGCAAGTCCATCGCCGAAGGCATCGCCAAATGGGACATCACCCAGACTGACGACGAAGCCGTGCACACCTTCTTCAAGGCTGGCCCGGCCGGTATCCCGACCCAGACCGCGTTCAGCCAGTCGACCCGTTGGGACACCCTGGACGCCGACCGCGAAAACGGCTGCATCCGTAGTGTCGAGCACGCCTACTCGCAAGAAGGTGGCCTGGCCGTGCTGTACGGCAACATCGCTCTCGATGGCTGCGTGGTGAAAACCGCCGGAGTGGATGAGTCCATCCACGTCTTCGAAGGCCGCGCCAAGATCTACGAAAGCCAGGACAGCTCGGTACGCGGCATCCTCGCTGACGAAGTCAAGGAAGGCGACATCGTGATCATCCGCTACGAAGGCCCCAAAGGCGGCCCGGGTATGCAGGAGATGCTCTACCCCACGTCCTACCTGAAATCCAAAGGTCTGGGCAAAGCCTGCGCGCTGCTGACCGACGGGCGTTTCTCCGGCGGGACTTCGGGCCTGTCCATCGGCCACGCTTCCCCGGAAGCCGCTGCCGGTGGCGCGATTGGCCTGGTGCAGGATGGCGACAAGGTGCTGATCGACATTCCGAACCGCTCGATCAACCTGTTGATCAGCGATGAAGAACTGGCGGCACGCCGGGTTGAGCAGGACAAAAAGGGTTGGAAGCCGGTAGAAAAACGCCCGCGAAAAGTTACTACCGCGTTGAAGGCTTACGCATTGTTGGCCACCAGTGCCGACAAAGGTGCTGTACGTAACAAGGCAATGCTCGACGGCCTGTAAGCCCCGCGCATCAAAATGCCCCGCCAGGTGCGGGGCATTTTTTTGCCTGGAGATAACCCCAAGCACAATGATGATCAAAATGTGGGAGGGGGCTTGCTCCCTCCCACAGAAGTGATGCGTCAGGCTTTAGAACTGTGGGGTGTAGGTCATGCTGAACATCACGTTACGCGGGTCGCCATAGTAGTTACTGCCCCACGTCGCGTTATACGCAGGGATGTAGTACTTCTTGTCGAACATATTGTTCAGGTTCGCCGCCACGGTGAATTCCTGGTTGATCTTGTAGGCCACCCGCGAATCCCACAGTGCATTGCCGGGTACGCTGAAGTTGCGGTCGTAGGCTTCGGTGCTGCTTTGTGCGGTTACGCCGGCACCGACACTGAACTGCTGCCAATCGCCCGGCAACTGGTAGTCACCCCAGACCTTGAGCAGGTGCTTGGGTGTCCAGGTGCTGAAGATCTTGCCTTCGTAAGTGTCGTCTTTGAGGAATTTGGTGGTGTTGTAGGTGTAGCTGGAGACCAGTTGCAAACCCGGCAGCACTTCGCCGCTCAAAGTGGCTTCGAAGCCTTGGCTGCGAACCTTGCCCGAGGCGAGCGAGCAGTACCAGCCGCCGCAGACTTTGCCGCCTTGCAGGTCTTGAGCCGCACGGTTTTCCTGGTCATAACGGAAGATGGCGAACGAGGTATTCAGACGACCGTCCGCCAGTTCACCCTTCAGGCCCAGTTCGTAGTTCTGGCCTTCGATGGGCTTGAGCACGGTCAAAGACGTGGTCAGGTTGGTCTGGGGTTCGAACGCGTCAGCGTAGCTGGCGTAGGCCGACCATTGGTCATTGAGGGCATAGACCAGGCCGGCGTACGGGGTAACGTGACCATTGCTCTGCGTGGTGCTGCGGGTTGGGTCGCCATACACACCCCGGGAACCGCTCTCGTCGGTGTAGCCATAGTCATACCAACTGGTACGTGCACCGAGAATCAAGGTCAGTGGGTCCACAACCTTGACGCGCCAAGTGCCATAAACCCCTTTCTGGCGAATGTCATACCAACTTTTCGTAGCATTGCCCGCCTGGAAAAGCTGGTTTTTGTCGCGCTGTGGACGGTTGTGATCGATGTTGAAAATGTCCGCGCCGGCCGTCGCTGCTCGCGCCCACTGGTCGTTGGTGGTGAGTTTGGAATAGTTGGCGCCCAGCACCATCTCCTGTTGCAAGCCCAAACCTTCAAACTTGCCGTTCACATACACATCCACCCCACGGCTCTTGGTATTGAAGTCGGTGACCCAGTCCACATAACGCACATTGCCGGCGGTGCCGGGGTTGGGAATCTCATCCCAGGTCGCCTGGTAGGTCGCGTCGTTGTGTTCATCCATGGCCACGAGGGCAGCTTTCACCTTCCAGTCATCGTTGAAGCGATGCTCGATATCGGCAAACACCTGGGTCTGGTTATTGACGTTGCGGTTCCAGCTGGCGCCGACAAAAGTCGAGCGCGGCAGGCCGATATCGCTGCCATTGGCGTAACGGGGCAGTGACATGAAGTTGGGGCGCGAGTGGCCTTTCTGGTTGCTGACCCCCACACCGACGGTGGTGTCTGGCGTGAAGTCGTAGTCCACGGCGGCATACACCGTCTGATTCCAGCCACCGGCATAGTCAACGAACGAGTCCGTCGTGTCGTAATCCGCCACAAACCGGCCGCGCAGGGTGCCTTCGGCATTGAGCGGGCCACCGGCATCGACCTGGGTGCCGTAGTGGTCCCAGGAGCCGGCTTTTGCGGTGATCGTCACGGTCGGGTCCTGCTGGCCACGCTTGCGCACCAGGTTCATGGTGCCGCCCGGGCTGTTGGCGCCTTGCAGCAAGGCGGCCGGGCCGCGCAGGGTTTCTACACGGTCATAGATGGCCATGTTTTCAGTGAGGTAGCTGCCCAACGCATAGGTGTTACGCGGGATGCCCACGCCATCGTATTGCAGGGTGCCGACCTCAAAGCCACGGGAGAAAATGAACATACCGGGCCCAGGGGATTTGGTCGCTGTCAGGCCGGGGGTGCGCTTGACCACTTCGGACAGCTTGGTGGTGTTCTGGTCATCCATCTGCTTGCGTGTCATGACGCTGACCGATTGCGGGATGTCCTTGAGCTTCTGTTCGCCTTTGCCAAGGGTCACCGCGCCCGTGGTGTAAGAGCCGCTACCCTCGGTGGTGGCGCCCAGGCGTTCGGCGCTGATGGTGGTGGCGCCGACTTCGATGGCCGAACCGCTGGCCACGCGCTTTTCCAGGGTGACCGTATCGGCATTGATAAACGCCGCGCTCAATCCCGTGCCGCCAAGCAGTTGCGCGAGCGCTTCGCGCTGACCGAGATTGCCTTTCACACCTGGCGATATCACCCTCTGGGTCAACTCACCCGACACCAGCACCTGAACGCGCGTCACCGCCGAAAACGCCGCCAACGCGCCGTCCAGGCTTTGCCCCGGAATATCAAAACGGTACGTCTGGGCTTGCGTAGTCTCGGCGGCCTGCAAATACGTCGATGCAGTGCCACAGGCCATGGAAATGGCCAGTGCCAGCAAGGGCCGTGCGGCGAATCGGTGTGCCATGGATGGTGCTCCCCGGTGCAAAAGTCTGTGATCGGCGCCGCACTACTTGAGAGTGCTTACTATTTACGCCTCAGTGATCAAGGACGAGCGCTTGCGGGGAAACCCTGAAAGTTTTTTCAAAAAAATGTGCTTACGACGCCTTTCCTTCACGCAACACCAGTAAATACGGGGTGTAGTGCTCAGCGCGCAGGTTGAGGGTGTATTCCAATGCCTTGATCACAGCGTCGGGTTTGTCGATTTCAAACACCCCCGACACCACTCGATTGCGCAGCGCATCCCCAAGTACCAGGGTTTTGCCTGGCCAGTAACGGTTCAACTCACTGACCACGTCCGACAGCGGTTGCTGACGAAACACCAACTGTCGCTGGCGCCAGGCAAACCCGCTGGCCGGGTCGAAACCGTGGACTTCAGCCAGGCGTTGGTCCTGGTACTCCACCGCCCGTCCCGGCTCCAGATACACCGGTGTGCCACTGCCGGAACTGACCTGCACCTTGCCCTGCGCCACCTGCACGAGGGTTTGCGCATCGCGTCGCGCCACACTGAAGCGGGTGCCGACCACCTTCACCCAGCCGTCGCCGGACTGCACCACGAACGGTCGCGCCGGGTCCTTGGCCACCTCGAAGAAACCTTCGCCACGCAACAGCCGCACCTGGCGCTCGCCCGCACTCATGCGCACCTGTATGGCACTGTCGGTATTGAGCTGCAGGTGGGAGCCATCGGCCAGCTCGATGCTGCGTGACTCGCCGGTGCCGGTGGCATAGTCCGCACGCATGCGGTCAAGCCAAGGTGTGTTCTGCACAGTCAGGCCCACCGCCAGCAGCACGGCCGCGGCGCAGGCCCAGCGCGACCAGCGCCGTGCGGGCTTGCGCCAGGCAGCCTGTTCGGCGCGACGAACGACCCGCGCCGGTTCATGCAAGCCACCGAGCATCGCCTGCACTTCCTGCCAGGCGGCATCCTGGGCATCACCCTGCTCCAGCCAGATGGCAAAAGCCTGCAGTTCGCCAGGCGTGACATCCTCGGCCTGCAGGCGGAAATACCAGGCGGATGCTTCGTCGAACAGTTCGTCGGCTGTGGGGGTAGCGGTCATGACCGACGTCCTTGTTCATCGCAGGCAAGCCGCTTCTTGATAAAGCCACGGCATTCAATCAAGGCGCGACGCAATTGGTATTCCACACTGCGCGGGCTGATCGACAGGCGTTCGCCGATCTCGCGATAGGAGAGTTCGTCGACATGATAGAGCAGGAAGATCTGTCGAGTCGCTTCAGGCAACGCCAAAATCGCGTCCTGCATCAACTGTTGCTGTTGATAGGCAGCCAATTGCTCATCGATACCCGGGTTGCTGCACGGCAATTCTTCGCTGGGCTCGCCGGCATCCAGGCGTTCGCGGCGAATGGCCTGGCGCTGGTGATCGCGCACCAGGTTGCTGGCGATGGTGAAGAGGAACGCCGGGAGATTGTCGATTTTATCGCCACAGTCCATGCGAGCCAGGCGCAGGAACGACTCCTGAGTCAGGTCGGCGGCCACTTGGGCACTGCCGGTGCGGCGAGTGACGAAGGCTTCGAGGGCTTTCTTCTGCTCCGCGAACAGGCGCGCGATCTGCGAATTCCAGGAGAGCACGGCACTACCTTGAGAAGAACGTGGGGTTCAGGAGGTGTGCACGCTAGCAGAGGATGAGATTTAATCGCAATAGCGATTGGTTTCCAGCTAAAAGCTGCAAGCTACAAGAAAACGCAAATCCGCTTCTTCTTGCAGCTTGCACCTAACAACTGCCCTTATTGAATCTCCTCCGGCTTGACGATCACCCAGTTCTTGTCCGCCGTCACCGGCAACCCTTCCTTGGCTTGAGCCGCCGCGTGCTTGGCGATCATGCCGTTAAGCTGGGTCATGTACTTGTCTTTACGGTTGATCCACAAATGGATGCCCCCCTTGGCCACGTCCACATCGTGGAACAGCATGTAACCGTCGCTGGTGGGTGTATCACCGCCGACGATCACCGGTTTTTTCCACTCGTCGATATAGGTGAGAATCGCCGCGTGCTTGCCGGCCATCCAGGTCGCCGGGGTCCACAGGTAGGGCGTCAGCTCCAGGCCGAGGTTGGCCTTCTCGTCATATTTACCCGCGGTGATCTGCTTGCGTGCGGTGGTCAACTCGCCGGTCTTGCGGTCCTTGAGCATCGTGGTCACGCCGATGACGTTCTCGGGCTTTACGTTGTAGCCGTACTTCGGATCGGCCGCGACCATGCGCACCAGTTCCTCGGACGCGGCGGTCATCACATACACCTCGATGCCGTTTTCCATCAGTTTGTTGTAGAGCTCGGCCTGGCCAGTGAAGACTTTCGGCGGCTGTATCTCGGTTTTTTTCACCACGTCGCCTTCAAAATAGCTGACCGGTACGGGCTTGCCGGAGGCCATCAGCTCGTCGACCTGCACCTTGAGTTCCTTGAGGGTGAAGCCGGAAAAAATCTGCGCAACCCAGGGGTAGCAGACCATGTCGTCGACTTCGCACAGGCGGTAGTAGTAGCTGAACAGACTTTCCTTATGGTCGGCGGTGTCTTTGAAGGGGATAAGCTTGAGCGATGGGTCCATGGTTTCGCGGGTGATCAGACCCTTGTTTTCCATGTACGGCAGCAGCGACTCTTCAAGGTCGTAGCGGTAGCTGGTGTTGTCCATGTCGAACACCGCATAGTTACCCTTGTTGGCGTTGGCGGCGATCATTTCGTTGAGTTGCTTGGCGGCCGGTGCCGGCCAGTGTTTCAACTCGGTGGCGGCAAACGCCTGGCTGGCGAGTCCGAGGCAAAAGGCTGCGGATAAGAGTAGTTTCGGCGCGAGCTTCATAGGCGTTGTCTCCCTCAAGTGAAAGACATCGACGCTAACAAATCCCTGTGACACTTATCACCCGAGCGCGACGGCTTTGGTTCTGATTCCGCCACGGCCATGCGCACTAGCGTCAGACGCTTATTCCAAAAACGACAGTCACCATTCCATATTGGTATTAAATCAATATATTTCAAGCTGTTAGGCTTCCCGGTTCGCAATCGCAGGCTCACGCGATTGGCTGCCTTCTCAACGGAGCTTCAATGAATCTGCCCCTGATTCTCAATTTATTGGTGTTCGTGGCCCTCTTGCTGGGCCTGGCACAAACCCGTCGGACTAACTGGAGCCTGGCCAAGAAGGTCCTGTTCGCCCTGGTCTTGGGCGTGCTGTTCGGTGCGGCTTTGCACACCATCTATGGCGACGGCAATCCAGTGCTCAAAGCCTCCATCGGCTGGTTTGATCTGGTCGGCAATGGCTATGTGCAGTTGCTGCAAATGATCGTGATCCCGCTGGTGTTCGCTTCGATCCTCAGTGCCGTGGCGCGCCTGCATAACGCCTCGTCCCTAGGCAAGATCAGCTTCCTGACCATCGGCACGCTGTTGTTTACCACGGCCATTGCGGCGCTGATCGGCATCGGCCTGACCAACCTGTTCGGCCTCACCGCCGAGGGCCTGGTGGCCGGCACCCAGGAAATGGCGCGCCTGCAAGTGATCCAGAGTGATTACGCAGGCAAGGTCGCCGACCTGAATATCCCGCAGTTGCTGCTGTCGTTCGTGCCGGCCAACCCATTCGCCGACCTGGCCCGGGCCAAGCCGACGTCGATCATCAGCGTGGTGATTTTTGCCGCGTTCCTCGGGGTGGCCGCGCTGCAACTGCTCAAGGATGATGTGGAAAAGGGCCAGAAGGTCATCAACGCCATCGACACCCTGCAAGCCTGGGTGATGCGCCTGGTGCGCCTGGTGATGAAGCTGACCCCGTACGGCGTGTTGGCGCTGATGACCAAGGTGGTTGCCGGTTCCAACCTGCAAGACATCATCAAGCTGGGCAGTTTCGTGGTGGTGTCGTACCTGGCCCTGGGCCTGATGTTTGTGGTGCACGGCCTGCTGCTATCGTTGGCCGGGATCAACCCGCTGCGCTTTTTCCGCAAGGTGTGGCCGGTACTGACCTTTGCCTTCACCAGCCGCTCCAGCGCCGCCTCGATCCCCTTGAGTATTGAAGCGCAGACCCGCCGCCTGGGTATCCCCCAGTCGATCGCCGGTTTCGCCGCTTCGTTTGGCGCGACCATCGGCCAGAACGGTTGCGCTGGTCTTTACCCGGCGATGTTGGCGGTGATGGTCGCACCGACCGTAGGCATCAACCCGTTGGATCCGCTGTGGATCGCGACGCTGGTGGCGATTGTGACCTTGAGTTCGGCGGGCGTTGCCGGCGTAGGCGGCGGTGCGACCTTCGCCGCGCTGATCGTACTGCCGGCCATGGGCTTGCCAGTATCGCTGGTGGCGTTGCTGATTTCGGTGGAACCACTGATCGACATGGGCCGTACGGCGTTGAACGTCAATGGTTCGATGACGGCGGGGGCGATTACCAGCCAGATCATGGGGCAGACGGATAAAAAGCTGTTGAATGCCGATGAGCATGCCGAGTTAGCGCAGGTCTGATAGACCGCTATCGCAGGCAAGCCAGCTCCCACATTTGAATGTATTCACACATCAAAATGTGGGAGCTGGCTTGCCTGCGATGCTTTTAGGCTTTTTCCCACACTTCGAAGTTGTAGGCCGGTTTATCACCTTCGGCCGGATTTTCGACATTCGACACCAGCTTCCACTGGTTCCTATCAAACTCTGGAAACCACGCATCCCCTTCCGGGCTCAGCGCCACTCGCGTCAGGTACAGGCGATCGGCCTGCTGCAGTCCCTGCGCATACAACTGCGCGCCGCCGATCAACATCAGCTCGTCCACGCCTTGGGCCTTGGCCCACTCCTCGGCACGCTCCACCGCTGCTTCCAATGACGGAAAAACTTGCGCACCTTCAAGCGTCAGATCGGTCTGACGGCTGACCACTATGTTCAAGCGCCCTGGCAGCGGTCGACCCAGGGAATCCCAGGTCTTGCGCCCCATGATGATCGGCTTGCCGAGCGTGGTGGCCTTGAAATACTTGAAATCCCCCGGCAAATGCCAGGGCATGCTGTTGTCGACGCCGATCACGCGGTTTTCACCGAGGGCTGCGATCAGGCTTAAAGGGAGAGTTTTTTTCATGGCGACGAGAATACCAGAGCCGCGAGTCAGCGGTTATGCTCCACCTTCACTGAAACAACAGGATGGCGCGTGACTGCACTGACTCCTCTGCACACACTCTGGCTGACAGAAGCCGTGCGCCTGCGTGAAGAACACGCCGGCCCCCTGGAAGACCTGGAAGCCAACCGCCTGGCCCGCACGGCCGGGGGCGACCTGTCGACGCGTATTACCCAACGCGCCTTGCACCTGGCCGAGCGCGATGGCCTGACCGGTGCCCTCACGCGCTGGCTGCAAGGCGCGCGCCTGGCGCTGGTATTACTGGCGGTCGTGGCCGTGATCAGTGGCGCCGGTCTGGCGTTCGCGGCGCTGGGCAATGGCCTGACGCCGGTGAACGTGTTCTGGGCCCTGGGCAGCCTGCTCGGGTTGAACCTGATCCTGCTGGTCAGTTGGGCCCTGGGGCTGCTGTTTGCTGGCGAACACAGCGCCAGCCTTGGGCGCCTGTGGTTATGGCTCAGCGAGAAACTGGCGCGTGACGCCAAAGCCGCACAATTGGCGCCAGCGTTGCTGCTGTTGTTGCAACGGCAAAAACTCAATCGCTGGGCGGTGGGTGTGCTGGTCAACAGCCTGTGGCTGCTGGCCTTGCTCAGCGCCATGGTGATCCTGCTGACCCTGCTCGCCACCCGTCGTTACGGCTTTGTGTGGGAAACCACCATTCTCGGCGCCGACACGTTTGTCGCCGTGACCCAGGCCCTCGGCAGCCTGCCCGCTTTGCTGGGTTTCAATGTGCCAACCGTCGACATGATCCGCGCCAGCGGTGATTCAGCCCTGAATATCGAAAACGCCCGCCAAGCCTGGGCCGCCTGGCTGGTGGGCGTATTGCTGGTCTACGGCCTGCTGCCCCGGTTGATCCTCGCCCTGTTCTGCCTGTGGCGCTGGAAAATCGGGCGTGCGGCGTTGCGCCTGGACCTCAACCTGCAAGGCTACACCCAACTGCGCGAACGCCTGATGCCCAGCAGCGAACGGCTTGGGGTCAACGATGCCGCGCCCGAACAGCTGCACCACGTCAGCGGCGGCGTCAGCGAGATGGACAGCGACGGCGCCTTGCTGGTGGCCATCGAACTCGACGATCAACACCCGTGGCCACCCAAGCTGCCCAGCAACGTTAAGAACGCCGGCATCCTCGACAGCCGTGAATCGCGAAACAAGCTGCTGGAACAACTCAGCCGTTTCCCGCCCGCACGTCTGGTCATCGTCTGCGACCCGCGCCGCTCGCCGGACCGTGGCAGCCTGGCGTTGATCGCCGAACTGGCGCGCAGCGCCACCGCCACCCGTGTATGGCTGCTGCAAGCGCCGCCCGGCCAGGCGCTGGACGCCGAACGCCTGGGTGACTGGCACACCGCACTGCAACAACTTGAGCTGCCCTTTGCCGATTGCGCACCACTGAACTGGCTGGAGACCGGGCATGACTAAACCGCTGAAACTCGCCGTGGTCGGCCACACCAATGTCGGCAAGACCTCACTGCTGCGCACCCTCACCCGTGACGTGGGCTTCGGCGAAGTCTCCCATCGCCCCAGCACCACGCGGCATGTCGAAGGCGCGCGCTTGTCGGTGGATGGCGAAGCCTTGCTGGAGCTGTACGACACGCCCGGCCTGGAAGACGCCATCGCCCTGCTCGACTATCTGGAGCGCCTGGATCGCCCCGGTGAACGCCTGGACGGTCCCGCTCGCCTGGCGCGTTTTCTGGAGGGCAGCGAAGCACGCCAGCGGTTCGAACAGGAAGCCAAGGTGTTGCGCCAACTGCTCGCCTCGGACGCCGGCCTGTATGTGATCGACGCCCGCGAGCCAGTACTGGCCAAGTACCGCGATGAGCTGCAAGTGCTGGCCAGTTGCGGCAAACCCTTGTTGCCGGTGCTCAACTTCGTCACCAGCAGCGACCAGCGCGAGCCGGACTGGCGCGAAGCCCTAGCCCGCCTCGGCCTGCACGCGCTGGTGCGCTTCGACAGCGTGGCGCCGCCGGAAGACGGTGAACGTCGCCTGTATGAAAGCCTGGCCCTGCTGCTGGAAAACTCCCGCCCGCAGTTGGAACGCCTGATCCTCGATCAAGAGGCCCAACGCCAGGCCCGCCAGCAAAGCGCCGCACGCTTGATCGCCGAACTGCTGATCGACTGCGCGGCCTGCCGTCGCAGCGTCGTCACCGAAGATGAGCAGCAAGCCATCGGCGATCTGCGCAAAGCGGTGCGCCAACGAGAACAAAAGTGTGTTGAAGCCCTGCTCAAACTGTTCGGCTTTCGCCCACAGGATGCCGCCGCCAGTGATCTACCGTTGCTTGATGGTCGCTGGGGCGATGACTTGTTCAACCCCGAAACCCTCAAGCAACTTGGCGTGCGGGTCGGTGGCGGAATCGCCGCCGGTGCCGCTGCCGGTGCTGGCGTGGATCTCTTGGTCGGCGGCCTGACCCTCGGCGCCGCGGCCCTGGCCGGCGCTATCGCCGGTGGCGCCCTGCAAACCGCACGCAGCTATGGCAGCCGCCTGCTGGGCAAGATCAAAGGCCAACGCGAGCTGACCGTCGACGACAGCGTGCTGCGCCTGCTCGCCTTGCGCCAACGTCAGTTGCTCAAGGCCCTTAGTCTGCGCGGGCATGCGGCGATGCATAGCATCAAGGTCGACACGCCCCAGGACAAAACCTGGCGCGAGGGCAAGCTGCCCGACGCACTGCACAAGGCCCGCGCCTATCCGCAATGGTCATCCCTCAACGCTCAGCCAAAGTTAAACCAGGCTGAACGTCAGGAGCAGCTTCAAGCATTGGCGCAGGCACTCAAGGATCAATAATAGTGAATGCCCATTGAGTGGAGAGACACCTGACTCAATGCTCAAGAGGCTGGGATATCCAAGACCTTGACCTCAAAGGCTTCAGGCTCGTGCCAGCTGAACAACAAATAGAGCTCCGCCAACTGGTGGACCAAACCCCGATCAAGATCATCGATCACACCGTCATGATTGACATCGAAATGAATGTTCCATTCGAGCACTTGGTCGTTATCAAAGTCATAAGCGGCATTCCACGCGACCAACGTATGAGGTTCGTTGATCCCGGCCTCCTCCTGCACGTGCAGACGCACAGTGTCGGGCGTACCGTCCTTGTAGAAATCTTCGGAGAAGATTTTCAGATAGCGCGTGGAAGCCGTCCCAGGATTAAACCAGTTGAGCTTCAAATAGGCAGAGGCAAACCTGTCCAACAACAGTTTATCGAGCCGGCTTTCCCGACCGTCATTCGTCACGTCCCCTCTGCTGTAGTCGATTTTTCCGTCAGTTGGGAAGTCGTAGGCAATGGCTTGTTTGACCAGGCTGTCCTGAATACCCTGCGTGCTCTGGTAGAACTGAAGCACTACAGTATCCGCCCGGCCAGCCCCTGTATGGTCCTGTGCGAAAACTTTTAAATAGCGCATTGATCGACGCCTTGTTCAAATTTATTCAAACTCGGATGAGCGTGGTCATACCATTTGAACGCAAGGAAATTGATGCACATGGATCGGATCAACGCTGTGTCGTCTTTGTCAGCGACGCCGTTTCTGTCCACATCGCCAGCGGTAAATGACTCCAAGACACCGTTATGGTCGGTATCGTATCCGGCGGCCTGGTAAACAAGTACCGGTTTACGCAGAGGGCTGTGGCGGCGATCCAGGAAGTTTAACTGCACGCCGTGGGGAAGACCGTTGGCTTCGTCTTGTATCGCCATCACCATGAGCGTACGTCGCCAACTTTCACCCTTGTTAAACCAGTTCAGTCTCAGGAACGTATTGGCAAATGCCTTGAGCAACCAATAATCAACGACATCACTTTTACCGTCAAAGTTTATGTCGCCGGAACACTGAAAATCCACGATCTCATCGGCGTCAATATCCGTTGCGACAGCCTCATGATGCAACTCGTCAATGCCTGTGGAGTGACGTTGATAAAAATGCACAATGACCGTGTCGGCCACGCCATTGCCGCAACGGTCTTGGGCGGTCGCTTTCAAATAACGCATTACGTACTCTCGTTTTAATAGCTGAAGAACCACAGAGAGTAATACTACTTACGTCCGCACCTCTAGCCGTCGACTCCCTATTTTTCGTATGAGTTTGCACTGGCTGTTATCAGTAGACGCAGGTCAACCGCTGTTATTTTTTACCATTTGAACGCAAGAAAACTGCTGCGCAGGGAACGGAACAGTTCTTTGTCGGCCTGATCGACCACACCGTTTTTGTCGATCTCGGTATGGGTCAGCCGTTTCAAAGATCCGCCCCCTATCCAGTGCTCAACGCCTACCGCCAAACGTTAAAAAGAGCAACAATCACTGATGGCTAACACCAATTAAACTTGGTGTACAACTTGACCATGTGCTGCAGAGCGTCTCGATCTACCGTATCAAACAGGCCGTCGGGAAACTCTTCTTCATCCAGTCGCATCACCCCACGTTCAGTGTAGTCGCAAGCGGAGACGCTCATTACAAGTTTATTCTTGCCAATCATTGGTTTCTCACTCTGATAGAAATCCAATCGAATTTCAACAGGATTGGTTGCCTTATCGAAGCGGCTCACATAGAAATTTATCGATCGGTTTGACATTGCCGGTCGGCTGAGCCAACTCAGTTTCAATACACTGTTAGCAAAGTCCTTAAGCAGCTCCCTGTCCTGCTGGCCTGAGACAATACCATTACCGTCAATATCTCCAGTGACTTGATAGTCAACCAAACCGTCAGCCGTGATATCAACGGCTGTAGCTTTACGCATCACTTCATCGGGTAGTTTTGGATTACGCTGAATAAAAAATAGACTCACAGTATCTGCCTGGGCATTGGAACTCTGGTCCTTCACAACAACTTTCAAATAACGCACTCGCACTGCTCCTTTTATTTAGCGTTGCGCCTTACTTAAGGTCGCACCATCAACAATTCCAAACGCTTTAACTCAATGCTTAGCCAGGTTCAAACACTAGACTTATTGTTGTACCACTGCATTGCCAGAAAAGATGTGCCCAGCGCCCGGATCCATTCCTTATCGGTTGTGTCGGCGATACCGTTCCTATCGATATCACTGTTAGTAAAGGTCTCAAGCACACCATTACCGTCAGCGTCATAAGCAGCGGCATTGCACGTCAGGCTCTCCTTGCGAATACCGCCCAACATATCGTTGAGCTGCAACTTAATAGCATTAGGTTTGCCTTGCTTATCATAATGATCCACATACAGGGTCAAGGTACGTTGAGCGCTATCCCCTTTATTAAACCAGCCAAACTTTATAAACGTATTCGCAAATGCCTTGAGCAATTGTTTATCTCGAATAGTGCGCTGCCCATCACGATTGATATCGCCGGCGCACTGCACATCGATAACAGAGTCGCCGTCCATATCTACGGCCAGGGCCTCATGACTCAATTCATCCGGCTCGCCATCTCGACGCTCAAAAAAGTGCAATATAACGGTGTCGACCTTTCCATTACCGCTTCGGTCTTGGGCGGTGGCTTTTAAGTAGCGCATGGTCACTCCTTCGTTTCATACCACTCAAACGCCAGGAAGCTTTTGCACAACGTCCTGAGCAAGGCCTTGTCAGCCTTGTCGGCAACCCCGTTGTGATCGATATCACTATGGGTAAACGTCTCCAGCACTCCGTCGCTGTCGATGTCATAACCCATGGCGGTGGAGACCAGCAAAGCTTTCCCCCCAGACGCCTTGCTCTCTCGGAACTCCAGCGTCACCGAGGCTGGCCACCCCGCCTCGCCAAAATCATCCACGTACAGGACGAGCGAGCGCTGCCAATAGCTTGCCGTATTGAACCAATTGAGCTTCAAGAAGTTGTCGGCGAACGTCGCGATCCGTCGCTTATCCAGGTCCAGCGCACCGGCCTTGCTATGTCCTCCCCACTTCGCACCCAGGGTCATTTCCTGGCCGACGATATCGTAGATCAGCTCATCGGGGCGACCGGGCCGCTGCTGATAAAAGTGCAAAATGACCGTATCGGCATGACCGTTGCCGTGGAGGTCCTGGGCAATGGCTTTTAAGTAATGCATCCGTACTGCTTCCTTTAATTGAAGAAGCAAGCACCTTAATGAGCTGACAACAGGTACTCTAGGCGGCGTATCTGCGTATTGCGTGAGACCCCTCTACGTAGCCAGTAGCCTCGCAGCCTTGGACTTGAGTATTTGCAAGTCCAACACCGGCACCTGCGTTTCCTTGGCTTGCTCGTCCCAGTGGCGCATGCGCAGGCTGATCTGGCACAGCGGATCCTGCTCAAATATCTGGGCCTCCTCGGCCGTCATCACGCCGCCCTGATATCCCAGGGTACGCCGGCTGGCCTCACTCAAGCCCGCGTAATAGCCCGGCTGGCTGAAGGTCAGGTAACGCTTGGCCGGTACGTGATATTCCACCAACTTGGCCATGCGTTCGCTAAAGCCTGCACGGCGCAAGTAATCCGCGCCCAGCCGCTCATGGCTGACCACGCCATAACCGCCCATGTTCTCGGCGCCCTGGCCGCAGAGATGGCCGATGTCGTGGAAGAACGCCGCCAGCACCACCTCATCATCAAAACCTTCGGCCATGGCCAACTGCGCGGCCTGGGACATGTGCTCGATCTGCGACACCGGTTCGCCGATGTAATCGGCCGTGCCATGTTGTTCGTACAAGCCAAACACTTGGGCAATCGCCTGTTCCGGGCTCATCACGTCTCTCCCCACAAGGTACTGATATTTCGCTCGGCCATCGCCGGCCCAACGCTCATGCCCACGCCGGTATGCATCAACGCGGCGCTGACACCGGGTGCCGCCTGCACAAACGAGAACGGCCCGGGCCCGCGAGCGCCGTAGACGCCTTGCCAGCGTTCGACCACCTGGATTTTGCAGCCCAGGGTCTGTTCGGCCAGCTCGATCATCCAGTCATCTACCTGCTCGGCATTGAAGGGCGACGGGTCGCTGTCGTAATGGTGGGAGTCACCGATGATCAGTTCGCCATGGGGTGTAGGGCTGATCAACAGGTGAATGCCGTGTTCCTGCAGATGCGGCGTTTCACGCAGGATCTGCGCCTGGACTGCAGCGGCCTCCGGCAGGTCGGCGAAAGCGCCGTAATGCACGCAACTCAAGCCGGTGAGCAGGGCGTGTTGCAGGTTCAGGTTCAGCACCGGCCGCGCACGCAGCATTTGCAGGCGGCAGGTCTGCGGGTTGAGCGGGGCGATGGATTCGGCCAACAGGGTCTGATAGTCGTGGCCGGAGCAGACGATGATCTGCTCGCCGCGAAAGCTGCCGGCCGTGCTGTGCAATTGGCCCGGTTCGACGTCGCGTACCAGCGTGGAGAAGTGAAATTCCACACTCAGGTGCTGGCTCAGGTAATGGATCAGCGCCGGGATCGCCTCGCGGGAATACAGTTGCTGATCGTCCTTGCCATGCAACGCGGCGCGGTGATGGCGGAACTGGCCGGCGTAGAGATCCTTCATCGCAGCGCCTTGCAGCAGCTCCACGTTATAGCCGTGCTCCCGGGCACGCCCGGCGCAAAAGGCTTCGAGCAACTGTTCTTCGGCCTCGGTGCGGGCGAACAGGTAGGAGCCATTGCGCTTGAGTGCAAGGCCCGCTGCTAGCGCCCATTGGCCCCAGATGTCGCGACTTTCCCGTGCCAGGTCGAGCATCGGGCCCGGCGGCTGGCCGGTGACCAGGGCCTGGCCGAAGTTGCGTACCGAGGCGCCCAGCGGTGTGGCGCTGCGCTCGAACACCTTGACCTTGAGGCCGCGCTTGGCGGCGGCATAAGCGTGGGACAGGCCGAGGATGCCGGCGCCGATGATCAGCAGGTCGCTGTGGTGTGTCATGGAGTGATGTCCTGAATTCGAAGCCGCTATCGCAGGCAAGCCAGCTCCCACATTTTGATGTGTGAATACCTTCAAATGTGGGAGCTGGCTTGCCTGCGAAGGGGCCATAAGCCCTAACGAAAACCTTACTGACCCGCCACCTTCTCCGACTTACCGTCATAGCGCTTGCGCCATTCAGCCAGGATGCTGTCGCGATTTTTCGAGGCCCAGGCAAAGTCGTTCTTGATCAGGCGCTGCTCGTAGTCGGCCGGCAATTCGGTCTGCGGCTTGGCGATACCCGGCTGGGCGAGGATGGCGAAGTTAGCCTTGTACAGCTCCATCGCCGCTGGGCTGGCGGAAAAGTCAGCGAGTTTTTTTGCCGCATCGGCGTGTGCGCTGCCCTTGACTACGGCGGTGGCTTCGATCTCCCAGCCCAGGCCCTCTTTGGGCAGAATGATGTCCAACGGGGCGCCCTGGCGTTTGAGTTGAATCGCCGGGTATTCAAAGGAAATCCCGATCGGGAACTCACCGGACGCCGCCAGCTTGCACGGCTTGGAGCCGGAGTGAACGTATTGGCCGATGTTCTGGTGCAGGTCGTCCATGTACTGCCAGCCTTGCTTCTCGCCGAAGGTCTGCAACCAGGCACTGACATCCAGAAAGCCCGTGCCGGACGATGCCGGGTTAGGCATGACGATCTTGCCCTTGTACTCAGGCTTGGTCAGGTCCTGCCAGCTCACCGGTTTGGTCAGGCCCTGCTTTTCGGCTTCGATGGTGTTGAAGCACAGGGTCGCAGCCCACACGTCCATGCCCACCCAGGCCGGCGGGTTGGCGGCGTCTCGGTAGTTTTTGCCGATCTTGTCCAAATCCTTGGGCGCGTAGTTGTCGAGCATGCCTTGCTGGTCGAGGATCGCCAGGCTTGAGGCGGCCAGGCCCCACACCACGTCAGCCTGCGGGCGGTCTTTTTCAGCCAGCAGCTTGGCGGTGATGATGCCGGTGGAATCGCGTACCCACTTGATCTCGATGTCGGGGTTGGCCTGTTCGAAGGCTTTTTTGTAGGTCTTCAACTGTTCGGCTTCAAGGGCCGTGTACACGGTCAATTCGGTCTTGGCGAAGGCATTCAGGCTGAATGCCGTGAGTACCGCAGCGACCAGCGCCAGGGGCTTGAACATGGAGCACCTCCTTCAGGGATGTTTTATTGGCCGGGCGCGGTCTGGCGCCAGGCTTGGGAGCGACGCAGCGCGCCACGTGAGGCCCACGCCAGCAACAGCGAGACGCCGACTGAGGTGAACAGGATCAGGGTCGACATGGCCGCCGCGCCGCCCACGTTGCCGGCGTCGTCCATGTTCAGCACGGCGACGGCGGCGAGGATGGTGTCGGGGCTGTAGAGAAAGATCGCGGCGGACACGGTGGTCATCGCCGACACAAACAGGTAGCGCAGGATATCCAGCAGCGCCGGCAGGCAGATCGGCACCGTGACGCGCCAATAGTGGCGGTACAACGGCGCCTTGAGCGACAACGCCGCCGCCTCGAACTCGGCGTCCAGCTGGCGCAGGGCGGTGGTCGCGGTCATCTGCGCGGTGGTCAGGTAGTGCGCAATGGTGCACACCACCAGCAACGCCATGCTCCCGTAGAACACGTGCAGCGGGTTGCCGTTGAGGTTGAAAAAGAACACGTAGCCCAAGCCGAGCACCAGCCCCGGCACCGCCATCGGTACGAAGCTGAGCATGCGCAGCGCCAGGTTCAGGCCCTTCTGGCCCTTGGTCTTCTCCATCAGGTAGGCGCCGGTGAAGATCAGCACACTGCCGATCAACGCCGTGCACAGCGCCATGGTCAGGCTGTTGCGGTAGGCCAGCCAGCCGCCGCCGGCGGTGTCTTCGAACTGGTAGTGGTTGAGCGATAGCGACAGGTTGTACGGCCAGAACTTCACCAGCGACGAATACACCGCCATCCCGAACACCAGCAGCAACACCGCGCAAATCAGCAACACGATGGCCAGGTAGCAACCGTCGCGCAGCCGCGATGGCGCGGGCAGAAACACCTGGGCGCGACCGCTCATCGAGTCGCCATGCCGACGGCGCAACCAGGCATCCACGCCGAAGCTGAACAGTGCCGGCAGCAGCAACACCATGCCGATCAACGCGCCGCGCCCGAACTGTTGCTGACCGACCACCGCCTTGTAGGCTTCCAGCGCCAACACCTGGTAATCACCGCCCACCACCACCGGCACACCGAAGTCGGTGATGGTCAGGGTAAACACCAGGCAGAACGCGGCGAACACTGCCTGGCGCGTGGCCGGCCAGGTAATGCTGCGAAACGCCCGGGCCGGGCTGGCGCCCATGCTCGACGCGGCATCGAACAAGCGTGCATCCGCCAGGGACAGCGCCGAGAGCAAGATCATCAAGGCATGGGGAAAGGTGTAGATCACTTCACCGAGCACAATGCCCCAGAAGCCGTAGATATTCTCCGAGAGCAAGCCGCGCAACATGCCCTGGTTGCCGAACAGATAGACCAGGGCAATGCCCGGCAGCATCGACGGCGCCATCAAGGGCAGCAATGACAAACCGCGCCAGACGGTCTTGCCGGGAATCAGCGTACGTTGCAGGGCGTAGGCAAACAGGTAGGCCAGCGGTACGACGATGGCCGCCACGCTGAGGGAAACTTTCAGGCTATTGCCCAGCAACCAGTGGAAGTTGGCGCTGGTCAGCAGTTCCCGCGCTGCCACCAGGCCACCGCCCTGCCCGGCTTCGCTGCTGAAGCCGCGCCAGAAGATCGCCAGCAACGGCAGCAGGACAGCCACCACCAACAGGCCGAGCCAGAGCCATTTGCCGCCGACTACAAAGAGGCGGTCGCCCCACTCGGCGCGGGACACCTGACGCGGTACCGGCAATGTCATGACGGCGGCCATCTCAGGCAAACACCTGCAGGCTGCGCGGCGGCAAGGCCACCCAGATGTCCTGGGCGCCCAGGCGTGGCATGGCTTCGGGTGCCAGTTCGGCCAGCAACGGATGGCCCGGCAACTGTTCCAGCTCAAAGCTCATGCGGCAGCGGTTGCCGAGGAAGGTAATTTCGCGAACCTTGGCCGGGAACAGGTTTTCTTCATGCACCGTCGGGTTGACGCTGATCGCTTCCGGGCGACAGAACAGGCGGCCCGACCTGGCCACACCCGCATCGTCGGCCAGGCGCATATTCATTCCGCCGACCTGGGCATGGCTGGCGCTGCTACGGCTGAACGGCAACCAGTTGCCCTGGCCGACAAACTCGGCCACGAACGGCGTGGCCGGGCGGTCGTAGATCTCCTGGGGCGTGGCGTACTGCTCGACCTTACCGTTGTTCATCACGGCAATGCGGTCGGCCATCAACATGGCTTCGTCCTGGTTGTGGGTCACCATCAAGGTGGTAATTCCCAGGCGCCGCTGCAATTGGCGCAGCTCGGTGCACAAATGCTCGCGCACACGGGCGTCGAGGGCCGACATCGGTTCATCCAGCAGCAATAACGAAGGGGCCGGCGCCAATGCACGGGCCAGAGCGACGCGCTGCTGCTGGCCGCCGGAGAGTTGGCCGGGGTATTTCTTTTCGCTGCCGACCAAACCGACCAGTTCAAGCATCTGCCCGACGCGCTTGCGCACTTCATCGCGGCCGCTGCCTGTGAGGCCGTAGCCGATGTTTGCTTCAACCGTGAGATTGGGGAACAGCGCGTAGGACTGAAACAGGATGCCGTAGTCTCGCGCCTGGGGCGGCAGCAGGGAAACGTCCCGCTCGCCCAGGTAAAGCTCACCGCTATCCTGGCGCTCCAGGCCGGCGATGCAGCGCAGCAACGTGGTCTTGCCGCAGCCGGACGGGCCCAGCAGGCACACCAGCTCGCCGGCGGCGACGTCCAGGGACACGTTGTCCAGCGCGGTGAAAGCGCCAAAGCGTTTCTGGATCCCGCGCACCTTCATGGGCGCGCCGGGTTGGGTCAGGGCTGTGTTCATGCAAGGCACCTCATCGAACGGATGAAGGCCATGCTAGGGAGGCAATGCGTAGTTGGTGTGGCAGAAAGGCAAAAGGAGGTGATAGTGGTATTGGTGGATTTGTGTAGGACTCATGGAGATGAGTTGCCTGTCCTACCGCTATCGGGAGCAAGCCCCCTCCCACAGTTGACTGGGTTCCAACATGAGAATGCGGTCAAAATGTGGGAGGGGGCTTGCTCTCGATTGGCCCTCAAGCCAGCCACAGAACTTAAATTGGCGACATTTCCTGAGCCAGGCCAAGGAATGCCGCCGGCAGCCGCGCACCTTTACGCTCTTTAAGGCAATACAGATACTCCGGAATCTGCGGCGCATTCTCGATGGTCAGCACACGCAATTGCGGATCATGGGGCACTTCCTGGCGAGCAATGATGCTGATGCCGATATTGCGCAGCACCGCCTCGCGAATCGACTCACGGCTGCCAATCTCCAGCAACGGCCCATACCCCACGCCGCCGCTTTTCAACAGTTCTTCGGTCAGCCTGCGGGTGGTGGAGCCGGCTTCACGCATCAACAGCGTATGCCCGGCCAGCGCGCTCAACGACACATGCTCAAGCTTGGCCAACGGGTGATTGCGATGTACCGCCAGCACCAGCGGGTCGGTGCCCAGCACGCGGCGGATCAGGCGCGGGTCGTCCAGCAATTGCGAAGAGGCCGCAACGTCGACGCGGTAATCATCCAGCGCTTCGAGCACCTGCTGGGAGTTGCCGATTTCCACCGACACTTCCACGTGCGGCAGGCGTTCACGAAAGGCTTTGACCAGGTCGAGAATGTAATACGGCGCCGTCGCGGCAATCCGCAGCGCGCCCTGGACCTGACCATTGTTGCGCAGGAAAAACTCGATATCCGCTTCCTGCTGCAACAGCGTCTTGACCATCGGCAACAGCCGCGCACCTTCGTCGCTGACCGTCAGGCGACGGCCGCCGCGATAGAACAGCTCAACGCCGTATTGGCTTTCCAGGTTGCGAATCTGGGTGGTCACCGTGGGCTGGCTCAGGCCGAGTTTTTTCGCCGCCTGGGTGATACTGCCCAAGCGGGCGACCATGAAAAACGCCTTTAACTCAGCACTCAGCACACCACCCTCTCATCCTCTATTTGCGCAACAGGCGCAGGCCATTGAACACCACCAGCAAACTCACGCCCATGTCGGCGAAGACCGCCATCCACATGGTCGCCATGCCCATGAAGGTCACGGCCAGGAAAATCGCCTTGATCACCAGCGCCAGGGCGATGTTCTGCTTGAGGATACTCGACGTTTGCCGCGACAGCCGAATGAAAGCCGGAATCTTGCGCAGATCATCATCCATCAGCGCCACGTCAGCGGTCTCGATAGCCGTGTCAGTGCCCGCCGCTGCCATGGCAAAGCCGATCTCGGCACGGGCCAGAGCCGGGGCGTCATTGATGCCATCGCCGACCATGCCCACCCGATGGCCTTGGCCGTAGAGGGTTTCGATGGCTTGCAGCTTGTCGGTGGGCAACAGGTCACCCTGGGCCTGGTCGATGCCGACTTGGGTGGCAATCGCCTGGGCGGTGTGGGTGTTGTCGCCGGTGAGCATCAGGGTTTTGATGCCCAGGTCGTGAAGTTGCTGGATGGCTTCGCGACTGCTGTCCTTGACTGTGTCGGCCACGGCAAACAGCGCCAGGGGGCCGGACTTGTCCAGCAGTAGCACGACGGACTTGCCTTGTTTTTCCAGGGCGAAGAGTTTTTCTTCCAGCGCCTCTGAGCACAGGCCGAGGTCTTCCACCAGGCGGTGGTTGCCCAAGTGATAGGTCTGGCCATTGATGTCGCCGCGCACACCGCGCCCGGCCAGGGCCTCGAAGTTATCCACAGCATGAGTTGACAGGTTTTTATCCACAGCCGCGTTGGCAATCGCCAGTGACACCGGGTGGTCGGAACGCCCGGCCAAACTGGCGGCCAGGGCCGGGGCGCTGTCTTCAAGATTCGGGAACAGCGGCAGGTAATCGGTTTGCACCGGTTTGCCGTGGGTGATGGTGCCAGTCTTGTCGAGCGCCAGGTAGTCGAGCTTGTAACCGCCCTCCAGGTACACGCCGCCCTTGATCAGGATGCCTTTGCGCGCTGCGGCGGCCAGGCCGCTGACGATGGTCACCGGTGTGGAGATCACCAAGGCACACGGGCAGGCAACCACCAGCAGCACGAGGGCGCGATAGATCCAGTCGAACCACACGCCCGCCATGAACAGCGGCGGAATCACCGCCACACCCAGGGCAAACAGGAACACCGCCGGGGTGTAGACCTTGGAAAAACTGTCGACAAAGCGCTGGGTCGGTGCGCGCGCGCCTTGGGCCTGTTCCACCGCGTGAATGATTCGCGCCAGGGTGGAATTGTTGGCGGCTGCGGTGACTTTATATTCCAGGGAGCCTGCCTGGTTGATGGTGCCGGCAAAGACCTTATCGCCCACCGTCTTCTCAATCGGCAGGCTTTCCCCGGTGATCGGCGCCTGGTCGATAGTGGACTGGCCGGCGCTGACTTCACCGTCCAGGCCGATACGCTCGCCGGGTCTTACCCGCACGATCGCGCCCAGTTCTATGCTTTTGACTTCCTGTTCCAACCATGAACCGTCAGCCTGGCGCACGGTGGCCTGCTCCGGGGTCATCTGCATCAAGCCGCTGATGGCATTGCGCGCCCGATCCAGGGACTTGGCCTCAATCAATTCGGCCACGGTAAACAGGAACATCACCATCGCCGCTTCAGGCCACTGACCAATCAGGATGGCGCCGGTCACCGCGATGCTCATCAGCGCGTTGATGTTCAGGTTGAGGTTTTTCAGGGCAATCCAGCCCTTTTTGTAGGTGGTCAAGCCGCCGCTGAGGATCGACACCAGCGCCACCAGTGCGATCACCCAGGTCGGTGCCACACCGGTGAAGTGCAGCACTTCGGCACCCAGGGCGCCCACGCCCGACACTGCCAATGGCCACCAATGCTTCTTGGCCGGCGGCGCGGCAGCGGGGCTGCCTTCCTCGATAGGGTCGGCCTGCATACCGATGGACTTGATCGCCGCAATGATCGGCGCCGTGCTCGGCAGGTCATGGGTGACACCGAGGATGCGGTTGATCAGGTTGAATTCCAGTTGCTGCACGCCGGCGAGCTTGCCCAGTTTGTTCTGGATCAGCGTCTGCTCGGTGGGGCAGTCCATGGCTTCGATGCGGAAGGTGCTCAGGCGCGAGCCGGCGGTGGGCGCTTCGCTCAGGGTCACCACGGCAGGCCCGGCAGCGCCGGAACAGCAGGAGCCTGAGTGGCCGTGGCTATCCACCGGCGTGAGTTTTGCCGGGGCGTGATCATGTGGGTGATCGTGACCATGATCGTGCGGGTGATCATGAGCATGGTCATGATCGTGCTTGTGGTCGTGCTTGTGTGGGGTGTGAATGGAGTGGCTCATCAGGTCGCGTCCGTAAAGGTGCCTGTTGCCAAGTAAAGACCCTGTAGCCACTATAGGGTCAAGCACCCATGTGGAGATTGCTGCGATGAAGATCGGCGAACTGGCCAAACTCACCGACTGCCCGGTGGAAACCATCCGTTATTACGAGAAGGAAAGCCTGCTGCCACCGCCTGCGCGCACTGAGGGCAACTACCGGGTCTATACCCAGGCGCACACCGAGCGGCTGATCTTTATCCGCAACTGCCGCAGCCTGGACATGACCCTCGAAGAAATCCGCAGCCTGTTAGGCCTACGCGACAGCCCCCAGGACCAGTGCGAGAGCGTGAATGCGTTGATCGACGAACATATCCACCACGTGAAAGCGCGGATCGATGGGTTACTGGCGTTGCAGGAGCAGTTGCTGGACCTGCGCCAACGCTGTGGCGGTGGGGATCAGTGCGGGATTTTGCAGCAGTTGGAGGTCAGCGGAGGGATTGCGGCCAGTGAGGCTGAGCCTTCACACGTGGGCAGAAGCCACGGCCACTAAACTCAAGCGAACACGCAACCCATGTGGGAGCTGGCTTGCCTGCGATAGCGGTGGGCCCGCGACATTGATGTCGCCTGACACTCCGCTATCGCAGGCAAGCCAGCTCCCACAGTTTTTTACCGCGATGGGCCGTTAGATAGCCACGTCGGCCTTGATGCTTGGGTCAGCGTCATAACCCACGATCTCGAAATCTTCGAACTTGTAGTCGTAGATCGAAGCTGGCTTGCGCTTGATCACCAGCTCCGGCAGCTTTTTCGGCGTGCGCGCCAGCTGGGTCTGGATCTGTTCCATGTGGTTGCTGTAAGCGTGGGTGTCGCCAGTGGTGACAATGATCTCGTGAGGGATCAGGTCGCATTGCTGGGCCAGCATATGGGTCAGCAACGCCAGCGCGGCGGTGTTATACGGCAGCCCCAGGAATACGTCAGAGCTGCGGATATACAGCTGCATCGACAGATGGCCGTCATGCACGAACGCCTGATACAGCAAGTGGCACGGCGGCAGGGCTTGCTTGCCGTTGCGCGCGTTTTCCTGCGGGCTCTGGGTTTCGTCCGGCAGGTACTCGACGTTCCAGCCGTGGAACAGGATGCGGCGGCTGTTGGGGTTGGTCTTGAGCGTGTGCACCATGTAGTCGATCTGGTTGATCGTGCCGCCATCTTTGGTAGGCCAGGCGGTCCATTGCTCGCCGTACACCGGGCCCAGGTCACCGTCTTCGGTGGCCCATTCATCCCAGATCTTCACGCCATTTTCGTTGAGCCATTTGATGTTGGTGTTGCCGCTCAACATCCAGATCAGCTCGTTGGCGATGCTTTTGAAGTGCAGTTTCTTGGTGGTCAGCAGCGGGAAGCCGTCGGCCAGGTTATGCCGATACTGACGGGCGAACACGGCCTTGGTGCCGGTGCCGGTACGGTCGCCCTTGGTCAGGCCATTGGTCACGACGTCGTGCAGCAGTTCCAGATATTGCTTCATTTGAGTACCTGTATCGTTGAAGCCGAGGCGGGCAAACCTCGGCGTTCGAATTTAAAGCGCGGCGTTCTTCAGCGGCTGCGGGCGGTTGTAAGCCCACCACAACATGCCCAGGCCCGCCAGGATCATCGGCAGGCTGAGCACCTGACCCATGGTCAGCCAGCCCCACGCCAGGTAGCCCAACTGCGCATCCGGCACCCGAACGAACTCGACGATAAAGCGGAAAATCCCGTAGAACAGCGCGAACATGCCCGACACGGCCATGGTAGGGCGTGGCTTGCGCGAGAAGAGGTAAAGAATAAGGAACAGCGCCACACCTTCCAACGCAAACTGATACAGCTGCGACGGGTGGCGCGGCAGTTGCGCCGGGTCGCTGAACGGCGGGAACACCATGGCCCACGGCACGTCGGTCGGCTTGCCCCACAATTCGGCGTTGATAAAGTTGCCAATGCGCCCGGCACCCAGGCCGATCGGCACGAACGGCGCCACAAAATCCATCAACTGGAAGAACGACTTGCCGTTGCGGCGCCCGAACCACCAGGCGGCGATCATCACGCCGACAAACCCGCCGTGGAACGCCATGCCGCCCTTCCACACTTCGAAAATCAGCGTCGGGTTGGCGATATACGCAGACAGGTCGTAGAACAGCACATACCCCAGGCGCCCACCGACGATCACCCCCATCGACATCCAGAACACCATGTCGGAGAGTTTCTCCTTGGTCCAGGTCGGGTCGAAACGATTCAGGCGCCGGGAAGCCAGCAGCCAGGCACCGCCGATGCCGATCAGGTACATCAACCCGTACCAGTGGATTTTCAGCGGACCAATGGCCAGGGCCACCGGGTCGATCTGCGGGTAAGGCAGCATTGCGACTCCTCGTTAAAACATTTAGTCATGACGCACCGGACCATGCCGATGTGCGATTAAGCCTGCGTTACAGCGGCGAGATCAAATTAAGAAGTTCACATACACGCCAAATAGCCCGGCATGTTAACGGATGGAAGGTGAACGGCCCAACTTCGTTACGATGGAACGCCTGCACATCTGTGGGTAGAGTGGCAAAAACACAAAAGGGGTCACCCGATGTGCCTGATTGTTTTCGCCTGGCGACCGGGCCATGCCCAACCGCTGATCGTCGCGGCCAACCGCGATGAGTTCTATGCCCGCCCCAGCCTGCCGCTGGCCCAGTGGCCGGATGCGCCGCAGGTCTACGCTGGCCGCGATCAGGAGGCCGGGGGCACTTGGTTGGGTGTAAGCGCGGATGGGCGTTTTGCTGCGCTGACCAATATCCGCGACCCGCACCAGCCACCGGCACGCAAGTCGCGGGGCGAGCTGGTGGCGCGCTTTCTCAGTGGATCGCTGCCCATTGATGACTATTTAGCCGACGTTAACGGACGCTCGATTGAATATGCCGGGTTTAACCTGCTGGTTGGCACGCGGGATGAGCTGTGGCATTACAACGCCAATGATACCGAGCCGACGTTGCTGGCAGCAGGAGTCTATGGGCTGTCCAATGCCGGGCTGGATACGCCGTGGCCGAAGTTGCTCAAAGCCAAGGCTGCATTCAGCGCGTTATTGGAAGACCCACAGCCGGAAGCCTTGCTGGGGATTTTGAGCGATCCGCAAACGGCACCGTTTGCTGATCTGCCGGACACCGGCGTAGGCCTGGCGACCGAAAGCCTGCTGTCGAGCGTGTTTATCGCCAGCCCCAGTTATGGGACACGGGCGAGCACGGCGCTGATTGTGAATGCCGATGGGACGCGCAGGATGCTGGAGCGTAGCTTTGGCCCGCACGGCGGGCGGCTGGGCGAGGTCGAACTGGAAATCTGACGGCGCTTGGACTGACGTCATCGCAGGCAAGCCAGCTCCCACATTTGGAATGCAGTTCCCTGTGGGAGCTGGCTTGCCTGCGATGAAGGCGCCTCGGTCTAGAGGGTTTTCGCCGAGGCCGGGTTGATCATCCGGGTCAGCCCGAGGTTCTTCAGCGCCAACTGCAACGAGCTGTGAATAACTTGCGGGTTGTCGATGGTCATCAACTGCGCGAGCAAATCCTTGGCCATGCCCAGGTCAACCTGGCGCAACATCCACTTCACCTTCGGCAAGTTGGTGGCGTTCATCGACAGGCTGTCAAAGCCCATCGCCATCAGCAACACCGCAGCGGCCGGGTCGCCAGCCATCTCACCGCAGATACTCACCGGCTTGCCTTCGGCATGGGCGTCGCGCACCACGTGTTGCAACGCTTGCAACACCGCCGGGTGCAGGTAGTCGTAGAGGTCGGCCACCCGTGGGTTGTTACGGTCCACCGCCAGCAGGTACTGGGTCAGGTCGTTGGAGCCCACCGAGAGGAAGTCCACCTGCCGCGCCAACTCCTTGGCCTGGTATACCGCTGCGGGAATTTCGATCATCACGCCAATCGGCGGCATCGGTACGTCGGCGCCTTCGTCGCGTACTTCGCCCCAGGCGCGGTGGATCAGGTGCAGGGCTTCTTCCAGCTCATGGGTGCCGGAGATCATCGGCAGCAGGATACGCAGGTTGTTCAACCCCTCGCTGGCCTTGAGCATGGCGCGGGTCTGGACGAGGAAGATTTCAGGATGGTCGAGGGTAACGCGAATGCCACGCCAGCCAAGGAAGGGGTTGTCTTCCTTGATGGGGAAATACGACAGTGACTTGTCGCCGCCAATGTCCAGGCTGCGCATCGTCACTGGTAGCGGGTGGAAGGCCTGCAGTTGCTCGCGATAAATCGCCAGCTGCTCCTTCTCGCTCGGAAAACGCTGGTTGATCATGAACGGCACTTCGGTGCGGTACAGCCCCACCCCCTCAGCGCCTCGTTGCTGCGCACGCGCTACATCCGCCAGCAGGCCGGTGTTGACCAGCAGCGGTACGCGGTGACCGTCGAGGGTGACGCACGGCAGCTCGCGCAACGAATCGAGGCCCTGGGCCAGTTGCTTCTCTTCTTCCACCACTTCGGCGTATTGCTTGCGCAGCACGTCGCTGGGGTTGGTAAATACCTCGCCGCGATGCCCATCGACGATCATGTCGATGCCGTCGACCTTTGAATACGGCAGGTCCACCAGGCCCATCACCGTCGGGATGCCCATGGCCCGGGCCAGGATCGCGACGTGGGAGTTACCCGAGCCCAATACCGAGACCAAGCCCACCAGCTTGCCCTCAGGCACTTCGCCGAGCTGAGTGGCCGTCAGCTCTTCGCTGACCAGGATGGTGTTATCGGGGAAGACCATGTTGGTGCTGCGGTCTTCCTGCAGGTACGCCAGCAGGCGGCGACCCAGGTCGCGCACATCCGAAGCCCGCTCGCGCAGGTAGGCGTCGTCCATCATTTCGAAACGGTTGACGTGATCGGTGACCACCTGGCGCAACGCGCCCTGGGCCCACTGGCCGGTCTTGATCACGGTTTTGACTTCGTTACCCAGGGACGCGTCGTCGAGCATCATCTGGTACACGTCGAACAGCGCACGCTCTTCGGGGCGCAGCTGGGTGGCCAGCTTGTTCGACAGGTTGCGCATGTCGGCGCGCACGCCTTCCAGGGCGGTCTTGAACAGTTTGATTTCGGCTTCGATGTCGTGGACGGTCTTGTCCGGTACCACATCGAGGTCGGCCGGCGGCAGCATGACCACCGCCGTACCCACCGCAGCACCCGGCGAGCCGGGCACGCCGACGAACTTGGCTTCCTGGATGCCCTTGCCCTGGCGCCCCAGGCCGCGGATCGAGCCGGTGGCTTCAGCGTGGGCGATAACCCCGGCCAACTGCGCGCTCATGGTCACCAGGAAGGCTTCTTCACCTTCATCGAACTGGCGACGTTCTTTTTGCTGGATGACCAACACGCCGACAACGCGGCGGTGGTGGATGATCGGCGCCCCCAGGAACGAGGCGTAGCGCTCTTCACCGGTTTCGGCGAAGTAGCGATAACGCGGGTGGTCGGCCGCATGTTCGAGGTTCAGGGGTTCTTCACGCGTCCCCACCAGGCCCACCAGACCTTCATTGGGCGCCATGCTGACCTTGCCGATGGAGCGCTTGTTCAAGCCCTCCGTGGCCATCAGCACAAAACGGTTGGTCTCGGGGTCCAGCAGGTAAACCGAGCAGACCTGGCTGCCCATGGCTTCCTTGACGCGCAACACAATAATCCCCAACGCCGCCTTGAGATCCTTGGCGGAGTTAACTTCCTGGACGATCTTGCGCAGCGTATTGAGCATGGCTCGGGGTCGAACTCCGTCGTCAGTCGCGCGCTAAAAGGCGCGGGGCAAGCTCTTTGAGAGCGCGGCGGTAAACCTCGCGCTTGAATGTCACCACCTGGCCCAACGGGTACCAATAGCTGACCCAGCGCCAGCCATCGAACTCCGGTTTACCGGTCAAATCCATCCGCACCCGCTGCTCGTTGGAGATCAGGCGCAAAAGAAACCATTTCTGCTTCTGGCCGATGCACAGCGGTTGGCTGTGGGTACGCACCAGGCGTTGCGGCAAACGATAGCGCAACCAGCCACGGGTACAGGCCAGAATCTGCACATCTTCACGCTCAAGGCCGACTTCTTCGTTCAACTCACGGTACAAGGCGTCTTCAGGGGTTTCGTCGGGGTTTATCCCACCTTGAGGAAACTGCCAGGCATCTTGGTTGATTCGGCGAGCCCATAGCACCTGTCCGGCATCATTCGTAAGAATAATCCCGACATTAGGACGGAAACCATCGGGGTCGATCACGGCAACAACCTCGCAAACGCATGTCGCCGCATTGTTCCACAAAGATTGTTCCAGCGGCAACGAGGCTTCTTACCTTATGTGCACTCTTGTGAAAAGACCGTATTCTGGACGCCTTTTTACAGACTTTTCAGCGAGTAACTGCAATGCGCCTGGCTTTATTCGACTTGGACAACACCCTTCTCGGCGGTGACAGCGATCACGCCTGGGGCGATTACCTGTGTGAGCGTGGGATTCTCGACCCGGTGGCCTACAAGGCCCGCAACGACGAGTTCTACCAGGACTACCTGGCCGGCAAGCTCGACAATGCTGCCTACCTGAACTTCAGCCTGGAAATCCTCGGCCGTACCGAGATGGCCCAGTTGGACGAGTGGCACCGCGACTTCATGCGCGACTGCATCGCCCCGCTGATGCTGCCCCTGGCGGCGCAATTGCTGGCCAAACACCGCGCCGCCGGCGACAAGCTGGTGATCATCACTGCGACCAACCGCTTCGTCACCGCGCCGATTGCCGAGTTGCTGGGCGTCGAGACCCTGATCGCCACCGAATGCGAAATGCTCGACGGCCGCTATACCGGGCGCAGCACCGATATACCGTGCTTTCGTGAAGGCAAAGTGACGCGCTTGAACCGTTGGTTGGAAGAGACTGGGTACAGCCTGGAAGACAGCTACTTCTATAGCGACTCGATGAATGATTTGCCGTTGCTGGAGCAGGTGACGCATCCGGTGGCGGTGGACCCGGATCCGAATTTGCGCGCTGAAGCGCAGAAGCGGGGCTGGCCGGTGATCACTCTGCGCAGCTGATGACGCTATCGCAGGCAAGCCAGCTCCCACATTTGGAATGCATTCCCCTGTGGGAGCTGGCTTGCCTGCGATGAAGGCGACGCGGCCTAACGCTTTAAACCGGCTTGGCGCCCATCAGCCCTGCAATCGCCACAAACCCCACCAGGCTGACCACCGCCAGCACCAGGGTAAAATTCAGGCTGCCGCCCTCACCTTTGCGCAGGCGATTAAGGCGCGCCACCAGCCAGAACCACGCCAGCGCCGCCACGGTGTAGAGGATGCTGGAGCCTAAAATCCAGGTTTGCCCCAGGGGCCAGCCGATCAGGTGCACCAGCCACCAACCGGTGAACGGCATACTGACCAGGCAAATGCCCATCAGCAGCCACACGAACGCCCATGGGCGTTGCACGGTAACCGCCGGGCCGGCGCTGCGTTTACGCCAGGCCAGTACGGCCAGGCCGAGGCCGCTGAGCAGCAGCAACACGGTGGCGGTGATGTGGATAACCTTGAGGGTGGTCAGTGTTTCCATGGTCTCGATTCCTTAAAGGCCGCTCAGTCAGCGTAGTCGCTCAACCGAGGAACAACTGGTAGGCCGGGTTTTCGCTTTCATCCCAGTACGGGTAGCCGATTTCAGCCAGGGCTGCCGGCACCAGGTGGCGCTCGTCCGCCGGCACTTGCAGCCCGGCGACCACACGGCCGTCCGCTGCACCGTGGTTGCGATAGTGGAACATCGAAATGTTCCAGCGCCCGCCCAGCTTGTGCAAGAAGTTGAACAAGGCGCCCGGACGCTCCGGAAATTCGAAGCGAAACACCACCTCATCGCTGACTTTGGCCGCATGGCCGCCCACCATATGGCGAATGTGCAACTTGGCCAGTTCGTTTTCGGTCAGGTCCAGCACGGGGAAACCCTGGCTGGTCAGGCTGGCGATCAGTGCGCTGCGCGGATCGTTTTCCGGGTGGGTCTGCACGCCGACGAAGATGTGCGCTTCGCTGCCAGAGTGGTAGCGGTAATTGAATTCGGTGATCTGGCGCTTGCCCACGGCCTCGCAGAACGCCTTGAAACTGCCCGGCTGCTCGGGAATGGTTACCGCGATGATGGCTTCGCGGCCTTCACCCAGCTCGGCGCGCTCGGCCACATGGCGCAGGCGATCGAAGTTGACGTTGGCGCCGGAGTCGATGGCGACAAAGGTCTGGCCGCTGACGCCGCGAGTCTCGACGTACTTCTTGATCCCGGCCACGCCCAACGCGCCTGCCGGCTCGGTGATGGAGCGCGTGTCGTCGTAGATATCCTTGATCGCCGCGCAGATTTCATCGGTGCTGACGGTGATCACTTCATCCACATGATCCTTGCAGATGTCGAAGGTGTGCTGACCGATCTGAGCCACCGCCACGCCATCGGCAAAGATTCCCACGGTCGGCAGCACCACGCGCTCGCCTGCCGCCATGGCGGCTTGCAGGCAGTTGGAGTCGTCCGGCTCAACGCCGATGATCTTGATTTCCGGACGCAGGTATTTCACATACGCCGCAATACCGGCGATCAGCCCGCCGCCGCCCACCGGTACGAAAATCGCGTCCAGCGGCCCAGGGTGCTGACGCAGGATTTCCATCGCCACGGTGCCCTGCCCGGCAATGGTGTGCGGATCATCGTAGGGGTGAATGTAGACGTAGCCTTTTTCGTCGACCAGCTTGAGCGAGTAGGCCAGCGCTTCCGGGAAGGAATCGCCGTGCAACACTACTTTGCCACCACGGGAGCGCACGCCTTCGACCTTGATCTCCGGGGTAGTCTTGGGCATCACGATAGTGGCCTTGACCCCCAACACCTTTGCCGCCAGGGCCAGACCCTGGGCATGGTTGCCCGCCGAAGCCGTCACCACCCCACGCGCACGCTCTTCAGCGGTCAGTTGGGTCAGCTTGTTGTAGGCGCCACGAATCTTGAACGAGAACACCGGCTGCAAGTCTTCGCGCTTGAGCCAAATCTTGTTACCCAGCCGCTCGGAGAGCTGGCGGGCAGTCTGCAAAGGGGTTTCCACGGCAACGTCGTAAACGCGCGAGGTGAGGATTTTTTTGACGTAGTGTTCAAGCATCGGCAGGCATCTACTTCACGGGTTGGGCAGGACCAAGGAGTCTAACCCAGCGTTTGGCCGGGCGACCACACGAATCCCGAGGTTTTGTTGGGTTATACTCGCCGCCCTCGATAACTCCCCGCCCGTTCCGGAGCCCGCATGACCCAGGATCAACTCAAACAGGCAGTGGCCCAGGCCGCCGTCGATTTAATCCTTCCCAAACTCGACGACAAGAGCATCGTCGGTGTCGGCACCGGCTCCACTGCCAACTGCTTTATCGACGCACTGGCCCAGCACAAGGGCGCATTCGACGGCGCCGTGGCGAGTTCCGAAGCCACCGCTGCACGCCTTAAAGGCCATGGCATTCCGGTGTACGAGCTCAACACCGTGAGCGATCTGGAGTTCTACGTGGACGGCGCCGATGAAAGCGACGAACACCTGAACCTGATCAAAGGCGGCGGCGCAGCCCTGACCCGCGAGAAGATCGTCGCGGCCGTGGCCAAGACCTTCATCTGCATCGCCGATGCCAGCAAGCTGGTGCCGGTACTCGGTGCATTCCCGCTGCCGGTGGAAGTCATCCCCATGGCCCGCAGCCACGTGGCCCGCGAGCTGGTAAAACTGGGCGGCGACCCGGTATACCGCGAAGGTGTACTGACCGACAACGGCAACATCATCATTGATGTGTTCAATATGCAGATCACCAATCCGGTGGAGCTGGAGACGCAGATCAACGCCATAGTGGGCGTGGTCACCAACGGCCTGTTCGCTGCGCGCCCGGCGGATGTGTTGCTGCTGGGTACCTCCGAAGGCGTGAAAACCCTCAAGGCTTAACAACTGTGGGAGGGGGCTTGCTCCCGATGGCAATGTATCAGGCAGCTAATCTGTAGCTGACATTCCGCTATCGGGAGCAAGCCCCCTCCCACATTTGAGAGCCCTCGCTGTAACAAAAACGCTACCTTTCGCAGCACTCCTCTCCAAAACCGTGCGCTCGGTCACGGCACGCACCGCCCCACCTGGTATCCAATCCGTTACAAATTACAGCCACGCGACCCACGCGTTTAACAGTGCGCCAATTTGCAGCCGCCCACGGAATGAGGCGCGCATTGTGCAAAGGGTCTGGGCCTGAACATCTCCCTCACCTCAAGGAAGACCCTTGTGATCAAGCCCCTCGCCTTCGCCATCAGCGTTGCCGGTGCCCTGCTGTCCACGCAAGCCCACGCCTACGATTACGGCCAGCACGCCAACACCACCCTGGAAAAACTGATCAACGACTACCCTGGCAGGTATCGCGGCACGGCTAATTTCGCCGGCGCTGCGGATTGGATGCAAAGTCAGATGGGCACGGCCTATGCCACCAGCCGCCAGGACTTCACCTGGAACAGCGGCAGCCGTGCGTCACAAAACGTTGTGACCTACGCTGCCGGCACCCAGCCGCAGTACGTGGTGATTGGCGCGCATTTCGATACCTACTTCGGCCGCCCGGCCCTGCAAGGCCTGGACGACAATGGCTCCGGCGCCAGCGTGTTGACCGAGGTGGCGAAGAACCTCAGCGGCCTGTCATTGGAAAATGGCCTGCAAGTAGTCGGCTTCGGCGCGGAAGAAGAAGGCTTGCGCGGCTCCCGGGCCTTTGTCGACTCACTCAGCGCCAGCCAGCGCGCCAATATACTCGCGATGATCAACCTCGACAGCTTGATCACCGGCGACATGATGTACGCCCACGCCGGCCAGAACAGCACCGCCAACCCGGCCTTGGCGTCCTTGCGCGAGCATACGTTGCAGATCGCCAAGGAGCTGAACATCCCACTGTTCACCAACCCCGGCCTGGACCCGAAATACCCCAAGGGCACGGGCTGTTGCAGTGATGGCGAGGCCTTTGAACCGCTCAACATCCCAATCCTTTATATAGAAGCCACTAATTGGGAACTGGGCGACCTGGACGGCTACACCCAGACCGACAACCCGAAAATCCCCGGCGGCTCCACCTGGCACGACCCTAAAGAAGACAACAAGGCCGTGCTCACCGATGCCTTCGGCCAGGCGCGCATCGACCAGCGCCTGCGTGACTACTCGCGCCTGCTCAGCCGCCTGGTGCTGGAACTGACCAACGCCGACCTGATGGCCTCAACGGCGTCCGGCGGTGCCGTTGCACGCAACATGCAAGACAACCTGCAACGCCAGCATCAGGCCCTGGTGCGCCTGCATGATCGCCGCTGGCTGAGCCTGCAGGCCGCTAGCCGTGAGGTCGGCAGCTTTGATGGCGAGATCGGCGTGGATGGCGAATACAGCCCGGACAGCGGCTTCGACAGCGCTCCCAACCCCGAAGCCCGGCGCCTGGGCCTGCATGCGCTTGGCGACTATCAACTGACCTCGAGCCTGAATATCGGCGCCAGCCTGAGCTACCTCAATGGGCGCGACAAACTCGAGCATCGCGGCAAACTGGACAGCGACACTTGGCAGGCAGCCGCCTATGCATTGCTCAATGATGGCGGGCCAAGCTGGTTGGCCGGCGACCTGAGCGTCGGCCACACGCGCTTCGATTCCAAGCGCAACCTGGTCATCCAGGCCAATGGCGGGCCGATCCTGCTCAATCAGCAATTGACCGGCGAGGCCGATGCCCTGGCGTTGGGCGCACGGGTCTTGGGCGGCTATGACTTTGACTTCGGCGCCCTCAAGAGCGGGCCTTTCGCCGGTCTGGACTACAGCCACTACCGCATCGACAAGTTCCACGAAAAGCAGAACCTGCGCACAGCCCTGGAGTATGAAGAACAGTCTTTCGATTCCCTGGAAGCCAGCCTCGGCTGGCGCGTGCGTGGCGCGGTTGCCCTGCCCTATGGCCTGAGCCTGATGCCGTATGGCGACATCGCCTGGGTCAAGGAACTGGCCGACGGCCGCCTGGACGACCTGCAACTGACGGCACGCGCCGATGGCCAGGCGCGCACCGCTCGGCTCGGCTCACCGGACAAGAGCTTTGGCCGCGCGCAAGTCGGCAGCCAATTGGCGATCACCCCACAGCTGGGTGTATACGCCGAGGTCAATGGCCGCCTGGGGCATGCCGAAGGCAGCCAAACCGGCTATTCACTGGGCGTGCAATGGATGTTCTGATCAGGGCTTCTTGAACACGTAGAACAGGTTCGGCTCGCTGACCAAATACAAGGTACCGTCGTCGTCCATGGCGATTCCTTCGGCCTGGGGCACGCGCTTGCTCAGGCCATGGCGCCCCTTAAGCAATGACAAACTGCTTAAGGGGCGACCGTCGATATCCAGCTCCAATACCAGGAACGACTCATCCGACAGCGCCAGCAGATGGCCGCTGCGTTCGTCGTATTGCAGGCTCGACAGATCGCGTACAAACAGCCCTGCATCGCGCTTGGGGTTGTTGATCACATGTACCGAGTAGGTTTTTTCCGGTTTGAAATGCGGGAAGCCGTGGACCTCGTAGATCAGCATCGGGTCGCGCTCCTTGGCCACGAACAGGCGCTTGCCCACTGAGTCGTAGGCCAACCCTTCGAAACCCTTGTTGCCACCGATGTGCACGCCCAAGGTCATTTGCTCTGCATCGGCAGCGTCGAGGAATTGGGTGTCATCGTCCACATGCACCTTGATCAAGCGCTGCTGGCGCTCATCGCTGATGACGTAAATGTTGTCACTGATAAACTCCACAGCCTCTGCATCGCCAAACCCCACCAGTGGAATGCGTCGCAGGATCTTGCCCTCCAGGGACAGCTCCACCAGCTCGGCGTTTTTATTGGTGACGGTAAACAGGCTTTTGCGCACCGGATCGTAAGTGAGGGCCGAGACATCATCGTCGAGCCCTTCGATCACCTGGCCTTCCAGGGTCACGCGGTAATCCGCCAGGCCAATGGCGCGCTCATCGGCAGGCTGGCGCCACACCTGCCAGTTGAACCAGGCACGCTCGAACAGACGAAACTGCTGCGCAACGACCCCGGCGGCAACCAGGGCAAGCAACAGCAAGATGAAAACAGCAGGTTTGGGGCGGGCAAGTCGACGCATCGGGGCGGGCTCAGTGAAAAAACTGGCGAATAGATATCAAGGTCGCCTGAATTTAAACTTAAACGCGCCGAACTGTCTGGCGAATGCCGTTTATAAAGAAAAGTCTGACGTAATTCGTCAGTTATTTTTGCTTTTCAAAACGATAGAACAAGTTGGGTTCACTGACCATGTACAGGTTGCCGCTCTCATCCAGGGTCACCCCTTCGGCGCGCGGGATGGTGTCTTTCAGGCCGTTGAAGCCACCGAGCAAGGTCATGAAGCTGACTTGCTCGCCTGATTCGTCCAGTTCCAGCAACAGGTGGGAATCGGCCGACAGCACCAGCAAGTGCCCAGTGCGCGGGTCAATGGACAAGGCCGAAAGGTTGCGCACATCCAGTTCGGTGCTGGCCAGCTTTTGCTTGTCGCCGGTCAGCGTGTTGCCATCGCTCTTCCACGTGAACAAGGCCGGCGGCCGCTCTTCGCCCAGCACAAGCTGCTGATTGCGCTTGTTCCACGCGATCGCTTCAAAGGCTTTGTTCTGGTCTTTGGAGGGGCCCAGGTCATGGCTTGGGAAATCAGCTTTGTTCAGCGCTGTGGTGCCGGCGTCCACCTTTACCACGGTCACAGTGTGGTCGCGTTCATCTACCACGGCCATCGAGCCGTTTTCCATCACCGTCACGCCCTCAGGATTGTTCCAGCCATTGAGCGGCATCTTGCGCAATACGTCGCCTTGCAGGCTCAGCTCTACCAGAAACGGGTTTTTGCCCATGACGGAAAACAGGGTTTTGGTCTGGGGGTTGTAGGACAGGTCGGAAGCCTCATCCTTCTCCATACCGGGCAGCAGCTTGGCGTCGATGACCGCCTGATAGTCCGGGAGCCAAACACTCTCCTGGCGTTCAACCGGGCTCTCGAAGCGCTCCAGCACCCACAGCACACCGCGATCATCCCAGTGCATGGCCCAGGCCACGCCATACAGAATGGCACCGGCCAAAAATACCCAGGAATACCAGCGCATGGACAAGCGCGAGCGAAGCGAGGTTTTCGAAGTGGGTAGAGGCACGGCCATTGAGCGCTTTTCCGGAAAGTCAGCTGTATGGGATAGCACAGGATTCAACGGCCTGCGCGCAAGAGGCTGGGATTATCCGGATGGCGTGTGAAAAAAATGCAAAAGCCCATACTTGGGATATACACAAAACCAATGTGGGAGGGGCGGTGCGACGATTCGACTTGCTCCCCCCACATTTTTTACCGCATTTCTACAGTGAGTCAGCGCACAGTACTTTCGAAACGGTTCACACCCGCCAGCTCCAACACCAGTTCATCCCCCACATTCAATGGGCCAACACCTGCCGGGGTGCCGGTGAGAATCACATCACCCGCCTGCAGGGAGAAGCAACCAGCCATGTACTGAATCATCGGCACGATCGGGTTGAGCATCTGCGCGCTGTTGCCATCCTGGCGCACTTCGCCGTTGATGGTCAGGCGTATGCCGATGTCGGTCACGTCCGCAAAGGTACTGCTGACCACAAAGGGGGCAAGCACCGCCGCGCCGTCGAAGCACTTGGCGATTTCCCACGGCAGGCCCTTGGATTTCAGCTCGGCCTGTTTGTCGCGCAGGGTCAGGTCCAGCGCCGGGGCGAAGCCGGAGATGGCGTCGAGGACTTCTTCGCGGTTTGGCTTGTTCGACAACGGCTTGCCGATCAACACCGCGATTTCCACCTCGTAATGCACCGAACCGCGTTCGGTGGGAATCGCAAAACCACCTTCCAACGGCACTACGCAGCTACCGGGCTTGATGAACAGCAAAGGCTCGGTGGGCACCGGGTTATCCAGTTCCTTGGCGTGTTCGACGTAGTTACGCCCGATGCACACCAGTTTGCCCACAGGGAAGTGGATGTTGGTGCCGTCGACATACTTGTGCTGGTAGCTCATGGAACGACTCCTTCAGGTGCGGTTAAACCGCGAAGATTTTGCCAGGGTTCATGATCCCGTTCGGGTCGAACACGGCCTTCACAGCCTTCATGTACTCGATTTCAACCGGCGAGCGGCTGTAGGTCAGGTAATCACGCTTGGTCATGCCCACGCCGTGTTCAGCGGAAATCGAGCCGTTGTACTTGGCGACGGTTTCGAACACCCACTTGTTCACGGTGGCACACTTGGCGAAGAACTCGTCCTTGCTCAGGTTTTCGGGCTTGAGGATGTTCAAGTGCAGGTTACCGTCACCGATATGACCGAACCAGACGATTTCGAAATCCGGGTAGTGTTCGCCGACGATCGCATCAATTTCGCTCAAGAATGCCGGCACTTTGGAGACGGTGACCGAAATATCGTTCTTGTACGGTGTCCAGTGGGAGATGGTCTCGGAGATGTACTCGCGCAGCTTCCACAGGTTGTGCAACTGGGTTTCACTCTGGCTCATCACGCCGTCCAGTACCCAGCCCTGCTCGACGCAATGCTCGAACGTTTCCAACGCATGGTTGGCGACTTCTTCAGTGGTGGCCTCGAATTCCAGTAGCGCGTAGAACGGGCACTCGGTTTCGAATGGCGCCGGCACATCGCCACGGCCGAGGACTTTAGCCAGGGCCTTGTCGGAGAAAAATTCGAAGGCGGTCAGGTCCAGCTTGCTCTGGAACGCGTGCAGCACCGGCATGATCGAGTCGAAGTCGGTGGTGCCGAGTACCATGGCGGTGAGGTTTTTCGGGGCACGGTCCAGGCGCATGGTGGCTTCGACCACAAACCCCAGGGTGCCCTCGGCGCCGATAAACAGCTGGCGCATGTCGTAGCCGGTGGCGTTTTTGATCAGGTCGCGGTTCAGTTCCAGCACATCGCCCTTGCCGGTAACAACTTTCATGCCGGCCACCCAATTGCGGGTCATGCCGTAGCGAATCACCTTGATCCCGCCGGCATTGGTGCCGATATTGCCGCCAATCTGGCTGGAACCGGACGAGGCAAAATCCACCGGATAGTACAGGCCGTTTTCTTCAGCGACGTTCTGCAATTGCTTGGTGACCACGCCCGGCTGGCACACGGCGGTGCGGTCGGTGAGGTTCACGTCGAGGATCTGGTTCATATAGTCGAACGACACCACCACTTCGCCATTGGCCGCGACTGCCGCTGCCGACAGGCCGGTGCGCCCACCGGACGGCACCAGTGCTACCTTGTGCTCGTTGGCCCAACGGACGATGGCCTGCACCTGCTCGGTGGTCTTGGGAAACACGATAGCGCTGGGCGCGGGGGCGAAGTGCTTGGTCCAATCCTTGCCGTAAGCCTCCAGGGAGTCGGCATCGGTCAGCACTTTGCCGGGCTCAACCAGGGTCTTTAGCTCATCAATCAGGGCAGGATGGGTCATCGACAGAACTCTCGAACAATTCATGGTCATCCTGAGAACGCTTCACGTCGCAGGAATAGGTGTTTAGCGGGGTGCGTATGCTAGCATACCGCCCCCGCAGGACAGACCCAAAGGGCGTTTCTGCGGTGACGGCTTTCCTGCCGTCCGGGTCAGCTTGCGCTGCTCGACTCCCTGCCAATTTTCTCCGGGATACAGGTTTACGCAGATGAGCAAGACTTCTCTCGATAAGAGCAAGATCAAGTTCCTTCTTCTGGAAGGCGTCCACCCATCGGCTGTCGACGTTCTGAAAGCCGCCGGGTACACCAGCATTGAGTACATCACCAGTTCTCTGCCGGAAGCCCAGCTCAAGGAAAAGATCGCCGACGCGCACTTTATCGGCATTCGCTCCCGCACTCAGCTGACCGAAGAGATCTTCGACCACGCCAAGAAACTCGTGGCGGTCGGTTGTTTCTGCATCGGCACCAACCAGGTGGACCTCAATGCCGCACGCGAGCGCGGTATCGCGGTGTTCAACGCCCCGTACTCCAACACCCGTTCCGTAGCGGAGCTGGTATTGGCCGAGGCCATCCTGCTGCTGCGCGGTATCCCAGAGAAGAACGCCTCCTGCCACCGTGGCGGCTGGATCAAAAGCGCGGCCAACTCCTTCGAGATCCGCGGCAAGAAGCTGGGTATCGTCGGTTACGGCTCGATCGGCACCCAACTGTCGGTGCTGGCCGAAGGCCTGGGTATGCAGGTGTTCTTCTATGACACCCTGACCAAGCTGCCACTGGGCAATGCCACCCAGGTGTCGAGCCTGACCGAGCTGTTGGGCATGTCCGACATCGTCACCCTGCACGTCCCGGAAACCGCTGAAACCCAGTGGATGATCGGCGAGAAGGAAATCCGCGCGATCAAGAAAGGCGGGATCCTGATCAACGCCGCTCGCGGCACCGTGGTCGAGCTGGACGCCCTGGCCGACGCGATCAAGGACAAGCACCTGATCGGCGCTGCCATCGACGTGTTCCCGGTGGAGCCACGCTCCAACGATGACATTTTCGAAAGCCCGCTGCGTGGCCTGGATAACGTGATCCTGACCCCGCACATCGGCGGCTCCACCGCTGAAGCCCAAGCCAACATCGGCCTGGAAGTCTCGGAAAAACTGGTCAAGTACAGCGACAACGGTACCTCGGTATCGTCGGTCAACTTCCCGGAAGTGGCCCTGCCGGCTCACCCGGGCAAGCACCGCCTGCTGCACATCCACCAGAACATCCCGGGCGTGATGATGGAGATCAACAAGGTCTTCGCGGAAAACGGCATCAACATCTCCGGTCAGTTCCTGCAGACCAACGAGAAGGTCGGCTACGTGGTGATCGACGTCGACGCCGAGTACTCGGACCTGGCGCAAGAGAAGCTGCAGCACATCAACGGCACTATCCGTAGCCGCGTGTTGTTCTAAGGTTTCAACCGCACCACGAAAAAGGGAGCCCCTCGGGGCTCCCTTTTTTGCATCTGAACAAATCTTACTTGACGTTAACCGTGATGACTTTCGAGGCTACCGTAGGCTCGAACTGGCGATGCACGTTGTCGCCAGCCACCAGTTGCAAGGTGTGCTTGCCTGGCGTGAGGGTCAGCTCGGTCTCGGTTTGCGCCTTGCCGAAGTGAATCGATGTAGGCGTGGCCGGGATCGCTTCGTTTGCGTTGAGCGCCCCCACTTCCTGATCTACCAGCAGGTGATGATGGCCGGCGCCCGGTACCTGTTTGTCGATCGGCTCCAGGTCCAGGCCCTTGATGCCAAATTTGACGGTGAAGGTTTTGTCGACAGTAGCGCCGTCTTTGGGCGAGACAATGAACACTTCAGCACCAGCAGGAGCCGGTGTGCGCGGCAGGTCGGCAGCGCTGGCCAACATCGAAGCACCCAGCAGCAGGGACGCCAGGGTTGCACGGGACAAAAGGGCTTTCATTCGCTTCTCCAGTTTTTCAGTGAAATCTGTAGGGTTATGACAACTTCGCGATAAATTGCGGTCCAAGGCACCCGACACCATAGCAAAACGATGCTGAACAGCGCCTCGTCCATTCGAATTCTCTAGGAGTGATCATGCGCTTTTCGCCTGGCCTGTTACTGTTGCTTGCCCTTCTGAGCCCATTGGCCCATGCCGAGCTGATCGATGACGTCAATGATCGCGGCGAACTGCGTATAGCCCTGGAAGCCAACACCCCGCCGTTCAATTTCAAGGAAGGCGACAAGCTCACCGGCTTTGAAGTGGAACTGGGCGAGCAACTGGCGAAAGAAATGGACGTACGCTCCTCGTTTATCACCACCGATGATGCCGACCTGATGAACGGCGTGGCGACCGGCAAGTACGATGTGGCAATCAACCATATCGCTATGACTGCCGAGCTGAAGGATCGTTTCGATGTCAGCGCCGCTTATAACGACAAACCTGAACTGGTGATCCCGTTTCAGAAGGGCAACCCCGCGTTCAAGAGCAGCCTGGACAAGGCGCTGGAGCGGGTGAAAGCGGATGGCCGCTTGAAAGCGCTGGAGCAGAAGTGGTTTGAAAGCCGAACACCGATAGTCAAGACACAGTAGGTCAAATGTGGGAGGGGCCGCCTGCTCAGAACGGCTCGTTGCCCCGCCGGCGAAACCAGCCGGTCAGGGACAGGCGCTCCCGCGTGGCAGGCAGTACCTCGTGGGGCACCTCGCCCGACAAAAACACCACCAGACAGCCGCCGGTGGGCACCACGTCATATTCGACGCCGCCCTTGAGGTACATGCGCAACTGGCCGCCATGCTCGGGCAGCCAGGCGTCGTTCAGGTAGATCACCGCCGAGACCATGCGCCGGTCGTCGTCACGAAAGCGGTCCACATGCTTGAGGTAAAACGCACCGGGCGGGTACATCGCGAAGTGGCTTTCGAAATCTTCCAGCCCAAGGAACAGGCTGCGGTTCATTGCCAGGCGCAGGCTGTCCATGACGGCCATATAGGTGTCGCAAACCGCCGCGTCACCCTCCTCCAGCCACTGAATATGATCACCGCGAATACCCTCGCGAATCTCCTGGGCCGGCCCGCGCCCGACTGCCGCCGGTGCCAGCTCACCTTCGGCCGCACGTTTATGGCACTCAGCCGCCAGTTCCAGGGTCAGAGCCTGGGGCAGGAAGCCATTCTGCTGCGACCAGCCTTTTTCGGCCAAGTCGTCAACGATACGTTGCAGCAGCGGGTCATCGAGGGATATTTGCATGGCGCGCATAGTATCCATACGCCTGAGAATCCGACAGCGCCGTCGAGCGCCCGAATGCACTTTAAATCAGCTGTCTGATAGGACTTCTCGACAAATCCTACGCCCGACACGGACAATAGTGGCCGACTGACAGGAGTCCATATGCGTCGTTTGTTTTTTACCGTGTTGATGTTCTGCGTTTTGCCCGCCTGGGCAGACAGCCATGACCAGTTGTACAAGGTTGCCGGCTGGGCCGAACAACGTGCGCATTTCAATGACGCCCTCAGTGCCGCCCAGCAACGCTACCGCAATAGCCTGCCGCCGGTGGTGTATCAGGCGCTGGTGGACAACAGCAATAAGCGCTTTGGCGCCCAAGCCATGGATCAGCGTGCCGAGGCGCAACTGCGCAAGCACCTGGCCAACCCGAAACCGGCCCTGGCGTTCTTCCAATCGCCCCTGGGCCGCAAGATCGTCGCTGCAGAATTGCTGGCCACGCGCCGCGACCAGTTGGCGAAAAACGCCCAGGGCTTGCCGAAAATCCAGGCCGACGCCACCCGCAGCCTGATCATCGGCCATCTGGCCCAAGCCCTGCCCGCCCGCGAGGCCGGTGCAGAAGTCAGCCTGGCGATTGCCGGTGTGGCGGCCGACAGCTTGAGCCAGATGATCCCCGGCTTGCTTGGCGGCGGTCAGGCCCAAGGCATGTTGAATGGGCAGCGCGAACGGTTGATGCAACAAATCGACAAGGACCTGAACAACACGCTGTTGTACGTCTACCGGGATTTGTCCGACCCGGAGCTGGAAGAGTTCGCTACGTTTGCCGAATCGCCGGAAGGTAAGGCGTATTACCAGGCGGCCCTGGCAGCCATTCGCGCAGGGCTGGCTGTCGGCCAAAGCACCTCAAGCCTGACGCAGTAATTGTGGGAGGGGGCTTGCTCCCGATAGCAGAGTGTCAGTCACCAGATATATGACTGACACACCGCAATCGGGGGCAAGCCCCCTCCCACATTTAAAATGCGTTAGTTCAGGTGATCGGTGAGGTACTTGAAGTACTCATTACGAATCTCTGGAATCTCATTGGCCAGGTGATGCCTGCCCCGCGGCAGCATCAACACCTCGGGCCGGTCGAACTTACCGCGTAGCACCTGCAAATTGTGTTGCCAATCCACCGTCATATCTTCCTCACCCTGCACGATCACCGGCCGCCGTGGGCTGCGGGGTGCGGCTTCGATGCGTTTGATCCAGCGCGCCAGCGCCCCTACCCAAGCGGTGGGCAATTGGCGCGGCTGCAGTGGGTCGGCTTCAAGGAACGGTTTGAACGCAGGGTCGTTGGAGTTATCGCTGAAGCGTCGGGCGATGCCTTTGACGAACGGGCGCAGCAGGTAATAGCTGAACTGCGACCATCCCCAGGCACGCGGCCGCACCAGCGGTGAGAGCAGGAAGATCTTGCCCTGGGCCGGGCTGTCGGCGCCGTGGTTGAGCAAGTGATCCACCACAATGGCGCCGCCGGTGCTTTGCCCGAACAGGTGCCAGGGTTGCGGCAATTGCAGCGCCTTGGCCTCAGCGAACAACGCCTGCACCACGCTCTGGTACACCGCAAACTCATCGATGCTGGCGCGCGGGCCGCTGGACAAGCCGTGGCCCGGCAAGTCGCAGGCGATCACCACAAAGCCCTGGTCCAGCGCCCAATCCACCACATGGCGGTACAACCCCATGTGGTCGTAGAAACCGTGGAACATGAACATCGTTGCCACCGGCGCAGGCGGCCACCATACCTGGGCCACCACTTCAAACCCGCCCACCTCCAGGCGCCCCAACCGGCTCACCGCCGGCACCTTGCGAGCGGCCAGGTCAAGCCCATAGAAACGTTGATAGACCCTTGCCTCGGCGCTAAGCGGTTGCGCGTCCACCAGGGGCCGCAAGCTTTCGCGCAGATGATCAAGGTCAAAGGTGACGGGCATAAAGGCTTCCAGACTGGCGGTGAAGATGAATATCGAGCTGCGATATTCATCTGTCAGGACAAGCATGGCAAGCTACGCGACCTGCGAGGATACCTTTGAATGCGACCGCCTTACCGCAACGCCCTGTTCGCCAGCCTGATCCTGGTTATCTGCGCCGGCGTGCTGTGGGCCGCGTATGACTGGTTCCAGGGCCGCTACCTGCGCGCCTTCAGCGAGCACACGGCGGTATTCTCCGGCGATGCGCTGCAACTGCCCGCCGCCCTCAGCGGCCCTGGCCCGATTCGCCTGGTGCACTTCTGGGACCCGGCCTGCCCGTGCAATGTCGGCAACCAGCAACACCTGGGTGAGCTGATCGAGCAGTACGAGCCCCAAGGGGTCGAGTTTTACGCCCTGCAAAAAGCCGGTAGCCACGGCACCCTGCCCGACAACCTGCGCCACATGAAAATCCTCGACGCCCTGCCCGGCGCCGATCGCATACCCGCCAGCCCGGCCGTAGGCATCTGGGACCGCACAGGCAAACTGGCCTATTTCGGCCCCTACAGCGAAGGGCTGACGTGCAATGCCAGCAACAGTTTTATCGAACCCATTCTCAAGGCTCTTGGAACCGGACGCGAAGTGAATGCCACTCACACCCTCGCGGTAGGCTGCTATTGTTCGTGGCCTAAGGATCAGTAGCCCGTCCACTCTGGTAAGGAATGTTCATGAAGCGCGTCTTGCAGATTTTCGCGGTGCTGATTGCGCTGGTCGCCCTCGGCGCCGGTTGGTATGTCTACAGCAAGCAGCCCACGCGCCAGGGCACAGCGACCCTGGCCCACCTGCAAAGCTCGGTCACGGTGCGCTACGACGACCGTGGCGTACCGCATATCCGTGCCGAGAACGAGGCTGACCTGTACCGCGCCCTGGGCTATGTGCATGCCCAGGACCGGCTGTTCCAGATGGAGGTCATGCGGCGCCTGGCCCGTGGCGAACTGGCCGAAGTGCTGGGGCCCAAACTGCTTGAAACCGACAAGCTGTTTCGCAGCCTGCGCATTCGTGAGCGCGCCTTGAGCTACGCAGAGCACATGGACCCCGATTCAGCGTCGTCCAAAGCCCTGCAAGCCTATCTGGACGGGATCAACCAATATCAGGACAGCCACGCCAGCCCCATGGAGTTCGACGTGCTGGGCATCCCCAAGCGCCGCTTTACCGTCGAGGACAGCATCAGCGTCGCCGGGTACATGGCTTACAGCTTTGCCGCCGCCTTTCGTACCGAGCCGGTGCTGACTTACGTACGCGACCATCTGGGCAGCGACTACCTGAAAGTGTTCGATCTCGACTGGCAACCCAAGGGTGCGCTCAACCTGGCGGCCAGTGACTGGCAAACCCTCGGCGCCATCGCCGCCCTGAGTGAGCAGGCCCTGGCCGACAACGGCCTGCCGCAGTTCGAGGGCAGCAACGCCTGGGCCGTCAGCGGCAGCCATACCAAAAGCGGCAAGCCGTTGCTGGCGGGTGACCCGCATATCCGCTTCTCGGTGCCATCGGTGTGGTACGAGGCGCAGCTGTCGGCGCCAGGCTTTGAGCTGTACGGCTATCACAACGCGCTGGTGCCGGTGGCGTTCCTGGGGCACAACCTGGACTTCGGCTGGAGCCTGACCATGTTCCAGAACGACGACCTTGATCTGGTCGCCGAGAAGGTCAACCCGGACAACCCCAACCAGGTCTGGTATCACGGCCAATGGGTCGACATGACCAGCAGCGAGCAACAGATCCAGGTCAAGGGCCAGGCGCCGGTGACCCTCACGCTGCGCCGTTCGCCCCACGGCCCGATCATCAATGACGTGCTCGGTGAGAACGCCGGCAGCACGCCAATTGCCATGTGGTGGGCGTTCCTGGACACCGAAAACCCGATCCTCGAAGGCTTCTACCAACTCAACCGCGCCGATACCCTGGCCAAGGCACGTGCCGCGGCCGCCAAGGTGTCGGCACCGGGCCTGAACATCATATGGGCCAATGCCAAGGGCGATATCGGCTGGTGGGCGGCAGCGCAGTTGCCGATCCGCCCGGCCGGCGTCAACCCGGCGTTCATCCTCGATGGCAGCACCACCCAGGCCGACAAGTTGGGCTTCTACCCGTTCAGCGCCAACCCCCAGGAAGAGAACCCGGCACGTGGCTATGTGGTCTCCGCCAACGCCCAACCGGCATCGCCCACCGGCATGGAGATCCCGGGCTATTACAACCTCGCGGACCGTGGCCAGCAGTTGAACGCGCAGTTGAGCAACAACAGCGTGAAGTGGGATGTAAGCAACAGCCAGGCTTTGCAACTGGGCACCACCACCGCCTACGGCCCACGCCTGCTCGCACCGCTGCTGCCGGTGCTGCGCGAAGGGATCAAGGACCCGGCTCAACTCAAGCTGGTGGAACAGCTCGCAAGCTGGAAAGGCGACTACCCGCTGGACTCCACCAGCGCCACGCTGTTCAACCAGTTCCTGTTCAACCTTGCCGATGCGACCTTCCACCCGAAGCTGGGCGATGCACTGTTCAAGACCCTGATCACCACCCGCGTGATCGACGCGGCGTTGCCACGCCTGGCAGCCTCGGCGGACTCACCCTGGTGGGAGGGCAAGCGCGCGGATATCGTCAAGCTCGCCTGGGACAACAGCCTGGCCCACCTCAAGACGACCTTCGGCGACGACCCGGCGCAGTGGCAGTGGGGCAAGGCGCACACCTTGACCCATGGTCATCCGCTAGGCATGCAGAAACCGCTGGATAAGCTCTTCAACGTCGGCCCGTTCGCCGCACCGGGCAGCCACGAAGTGCCGAACAACCAGACCGCCGCGATCGGACCGGCGCCATGGCCGGTGACCTATGGGCCTTCGACACGGCGCCTGATCGACTTCGCCGACCCTGCCCACGCACTGACCATCAACCCAGTGGGGCAAAGCGGCGTACCGTTTGATACTCACTATGGTGATCAGGCGCAAAGCTATATCGAAGGCGGGTATGAGCAGGCGCATTTCAGTGATGAGGAAGTGACAGCCAATACCCGAGGCACCTTGAAATTGTTGCCTGCCAGATAGCTGTCTATCGCTACACCGGCGCCGCAAAGTTAAGCCTGAACTGTTGCGGCGTGACGCCCAGGCGGCGATTGAACACGCTGCGCATGTGCTGGGCGTCGCGAAATCCGCATTGATAGGCCACCGTCTTGAGCGGCGCCTGGCTGCTTTCGAGCATCACCCGCGCCGCATCCACCCGCGCTCTCTCGACAAATTCCGCCGGCGTGATCCGCGCTTCACGGGCGAACACCCGGGAGAAATTGCGCGCACTCATATTGGCCGCCCTGGCCAAATCGGCAATGGTCAAATCCCCGGTCAGGTTGGCCAGCACGTACAACTGCACCAGCGCCACCGCAGAAGTGGCCTCGGCATGGGGTGTGAGAAACGGGCTGAATTGCGATTGCCCGCACGAGCGTTGAGTGAACACCACCAGGCGCTTGGCCACGCACAGCGCCACTTCCGGGCCGTGATCCTGGGCCAGCAGGTACAGCGAAAGATCGATACCCGCCGTGACCCCGGCCGAGGTGTAGAGGTTGCCGTCCTGCACATAGAGACGGTCGGCCTCGACCTGGGCAGAAGGGCACAGGCGCGCCAGGCTGGCGGCGTCATTCCAGTGGGTAGTGACGGTTTTGCCGTCCAGCAGACCGGCGCGGGCCAGCATGAAGGCGCCGTTGCAGATCGAGCCGAAGCGCTGTGCCCTGGCAGCGGCACCGCGCAGCCACTCATCAAACTGAGGACCGAAATCTTCGAAAGGCAGTTGCGGGCCGCCCGCTACCAGCAACAGGTCGTAGGGCTGCCGGGCTTCGCTGTAGTGTTTGTGCGCCTGCAAGGACAGGCCGTTGGAGGCAGCCATAGAACCGTGACCGAAGCCGATAACCTCCAGTTGGTAGTGATCGTCGGGCGCCAGGAAGCGGTTGGCCTCGCAGAACACATCCATGGGCCCGGTCACGTCCAGTGACTGGACGCCGGGGAAGATCAGGATCGCGACGGTTTTGTGCATGGGAGACCTTTATCTCTGGGCTGACGCAAAACCCTGTGGGAGCTGGCTTGCCTGCGATGCAGACAACTGGGCTCATCAGGTATACCGAGGTGATGCTATCGCAGGCAAGCCACACACACATTAGATCGCGCGCAGCCTTGGCGCGATGTGGCAGCACATTGGCCGAAAACGCGCCCTCGTCTCGATAGCTGCGTCGCCCAAGCGCGAACAGACTGGATGCTTTCCAGAGGAGCACCACCATGAAAACCACCATCGCCGGCATCAAAATCCCCGACAGCGCCTTGGCCAGGGCCACCACTGAATACATCCGCGACATCGAATCCGACCTGCTGTACCACCACTCGCGCCGGGTATTCCTGTTCGGCGCCTTGAGCGGAGAGCGCAAACAACTGGCCTACAACCCGGAGCTGCTGTATGTCGGCGCAATGTTCCACGACCTGGGCCTGGTGGAAGGTCATCGCAGTGACGACCAGCGTTTCGAAGTGGACGGTGCCAATGCCGCCGCCGCGTTCCTCAAGCCTTACGGGCTGAGCGATGACGATATCGAACAAGTGTGGCTGTCCATCGCCCTGCACACCACGCCGGGTGTGCCGCAACACCTGCGCCCCACCGTGGCGCTGGTGACCGCCGGGGTGGAGATGGACGTGCTGGGCATGGACTACGCCGCATTTTCCACGGTGCAGCGCGAAGCGGTGGTGCATGCGCATCCACGCGGTGAAGGGTTCAAGGAGTGCATCATCTGCGCCTTCGCCGACGGCTTGCGCCATCGCCCGCAGACCACGTTTGGCAACGTGAAGACCGATGTGCTGGTGGATCAGGAGCCGGGGTTCAGGCCGATGAATTTTGTGCAGGTGATTCGCACGTCGCCATGGGCTGCATAGTTGACTTGAAATGCAATCAAATGTGGGAGCTGGCAAGCCAGCTCCCACATTTTTTAGCGCATTCCGGCAGTTAGACCGGTGCAGGCGCGCGGCGCTTGTCCGGCTGTTGCCAGCCATCCGCTGCAGCTTCTTCGATGGCTTGCTGGATGGCCTTCTTGCGATGCTCTTCGGCCCGGCGGCTGAAGAACCACACCAGGAACGTCACCAACGACACCGCCAACAGGATCAGGCTCGCCACCGCGTTGATCTCGGGTTTAACCCCAAGGCGCACCGCCGAGAACACTTCCATCGGCAAGGTGGTGGAACCCGGGCCCGACACAAAGCTGGCCAGTACCAGGTCATCCAGGGACAGCGCAAAGGACATCATGCCGCCCGCCGCCAGCGACGGCGCGATCATCGGGATGGTGATCAGGAAGAACACCTTCCACGGCCTCGCGCCCAAATCCATCGCGGCTTCTTCGATCGACAAATCAAGCTCACGCAAGCGCGCCGACACCACCACCGCCACATACGCCGCACAGAACGTCGTGTGCGCGATCCAGATGGTGACGATGCCACGCTCCTGGGGCCAGCCGATCATCTGCGCCATGGCCACGAACAGCAGCAACAGCGACAGGCCGGTGATCACTTCCGGCATCACCAGCGGCGCCGTCACCAGGCCGCCGAACAGCGTACGGCCCTTGAACTGGCTGATACGCGTGAGCACAAAGGCCGCCAACGTGCCCAGCGCCACCGCGGCCACCGCCGTGTAGCAGGCGATTTCCAGGGAACGGGCCACCGAGCCCATCAATTGGGTGTTGTCCAGCAGGCCCACGTACCACTTGATCGACCAACCGCCCCACACCGTCACCAGCTTGGATTCGTTGAACGAGTAGATCACCAGGATCAACATCGGCAGGTAGATAAACAACAAGCCTGCGACCAGCATGAAGCTGGAGAAACGAAAGCGCTTCATATCTTGCCCTCCAGCTCTTTGGCCTGGCTGCGGTTGAACAGAATGATCGGCACGATCAGGATCGCCAGCATCACCACGGCCAAGGCAGAAGCCACCGGCCAGTCACGGTTGTTGAAAAATTCCTGCCACAACACTTTACCGATCATCAGGGTTTCCGGGCCGCCGAGCAGTTCAGGAATCACGAACTCGCCCACCACCGGGATGAACACCAACATGCAGCCGGCGATGATGCCGTTCTTGGACAGCGGCACGGTGATTTTCCAGAAGCTGTTGAAGGTGCTCGAACCGAGGTCGGAGGCAGCTTCCAGCAGGCTTTGGTCGTGTTTGACCAGGTTGGCGTAAAGCGGCAGGATCATGAACGGCAGGTACGAGTAGACCACGCCGATATACACCGCGATGTTGGTGTTGAGGATCTGCAACGGTTCGCTGATCAGCCCCATGGACATCAGGAAGCCATTGAGCAAACCGTTGTTGCTGAGGATGCCCATCCACGCATACACGCGGATCAGGATCGCGGTCCAGGTCGGCATCATGATCAGCAGCACCAGCACGGTCTGCATCTCTTTGCGCGCCGTGGCGATGGCGTAGGCCATCGGGTAGCCGATCAGCAGGCACAGCAGCGTGCTGAAGAACGCCATCTTCAACGAGCCCAGGTAGGCGGCGATGTACAACTCGTCGCCCGCCAACAGGCTGTAGTTGGCCAGGTTCAGCACCACTTGCAGCTTTTGCTCAACGTAGGTGTAGATCTCGGTATAGGGCGGGATCGCCACGTCGGCTTCGGCAAAGCTGATTTTCAATACGATGAAAAACGGCAGTGCGAAAAACAGAAACAGCCAGAGGAATGGAATCCCGATGACCACCTGCTTGCCATTGGGGATTATGCGATCCAAGCGCCGCTTGAATTTCTTCATGTTCATGAGCGAAGTACCACGCCGCTGTCGTCTTCCCACCACACGTAAACCTGATCGCCCCAGGTTGGGCGCTGGCCACGGCGTTCGGCGTTGGCGACGAAGGACTGCACCAGCTTGCCGCTCGGCAACTCCACGTAGAACACCGAGTGGCCGCCCAGGTAGGCAATATCGTGCACCTTGCCGCTGGACCAGTTGTGCTCGCAGGTCGGCATTTCGGTGGTGACCAGCAGTTTTTCCGGGCGAATCGCGTAGGTCACCGACTTGTCTTCCACCGAAGTAGCGATGCCGTAGCCCACGTAGATGTCGCGATCCAGGTCCGGGCACTTGAGCACCGCATGGCCTTCGGCGTCGTCCACCACCTGGGTGTCGAAGATGTTCACGTTGCCGATGAACTCGCACACCAGGCGGCTGGTAGGGGTTTCGTAGATGTCGATCGGGCTGCCGATCTGGGCGATCCAGCCCAGGTGCATGATCGCGATACGCTCGGCCATGGTCATGGCCTCTTCCTGGTCGTGGGTCACCATCACGCACGTCACGCCGACGCGCTCGATGATCTCTACAAGCTCCAGCTGCATCTGCGAGCGCAGCTTCTTGTCCAGAGCGCCCATCGGCTCATCGAGCAGCAAGAGTTTGGGGCGCTTGGCCAGGGAACGGGCCAGGGCTACACGCTGGCGCTGGCCGCCGGACAGCTGGTGCGGCTTGCGCTTGGCGTATTGGCTCATCTGCACCAGCTTGAGCATCTCGGCCACGCGGGCGTCGACTTCGGTCTTGGGGATCTTGTCCTGCTGCAGGCCGAACGCGATGTTCTGCGCCACGGTCATGTGCGGGAACAGCGCATAGGACTGGAACATCATGTTGATCGGCCGCTCGTAGGGCGGCATGTCGGTAATGTCCACGCCGTCCAGATAGATGCGGCCTTCGGTTGGGCGCTCGAAACCTGCGAGCATACGCAGCAAGGTGGACTTGCCTGAACCCGAACCGCCGAGCAAGGCGAAGATCTCGCCTTTCTTGATTTCCAGGGACACATCGTCCACCGCAATCGTCTCGTCGAACTTCTTCGTGACCCGGTCGATTTTGACCAACACCTTTTTCGGTGTCTGGTCGCCCTCGAGGGCTTTCTTATAGGCGCCGGAGGCAACTGCCATTTACGAAACTCCCAAAAAAAGAGTGCAGCTCGCCCAATACGGGCCAGCCTTGGATAGTTTGAGCCTTACTTGCCCGTCTTGACCTTGGTCCAGCTACGGGTCATTAAACGCTGCACTTTCGGGGGTAGCTCGAAGTTGACGAATGTCCGCTCGAGAACCGCCTGCGGTGGGTAAACCGCTGCGTCGGTGCGTATCGATTGTTCCATCAGCTTGTCCGCCCCGGGGTTAGGGTTGGCGTAACCGACGTAATCACTGACCTGGGCGATCACCTCAGGTTGCAGCAAATAGTTGATGAAGGCATGAGCCTCTTTAACGTTGCTCGCATCCTTGGGGATCGCCAGTACGTCAAACCAGAGGTTGCCGCCTTCCTTGGGAATTGCGTAGGCGATGTTCACGCCCTTGCCCGCCTCGGCCGCGCGGGCCTTGGCCTGGAACACATCACCGGAGAAACCGGCAGCCACGCAGATGTTGCCGTTGGCCAGGTCCGAGATGTATTTGGAGGAGTGGAAGTAAGTCACGTAGGGCCGCACTTTGAGCAGCTTCTCTTCGGCCTTCTTGTAGTCGGCCGGGTTGGTGCTGTTAGGGTCCAGGCCCATGTAGTTGAGCACTGCCGGCAGCATTTCATCGGCCGAATCCATGAACGACACACCGCAGGTGGCGAGCTTCTTCATGTTTTCCGGTTCGAACAACACCGCCCAGGAATCGATATGGTCGACGCCCAGCACTTCCTTGACCTTATCGACGTTGTAGCCAATGCCGTTGGTGCCCCACAGGTACGGCACCGCGTACTGGTTGCCCGGGTCGTTCTTTTCCAGGCGCTTGAGCAGGGCCGGGTCGAGGTTGGCGTAGTTTGTCAGCAGTGACTTGTCGAGCTTCTGGAACGCCCCGGCCTTGATCTGCTTGCCGAGGAAATGGTTGGACGGCACGACCACGTCATAGCCGGTACGCCCGGCGAGCAACTTGCCTTCCAGGGTTTCGTTGGAATCAAACACGTCATACACGGGCTTGATGCCGGTGGCCTTTTCAAAGTTGGCCAGGGTGTCGGGGCCGATGTAGTCCGACCAGTTATAAACATGCACCGTCGATGCGGCCTGCACGCTGACAGCCAGCGTGATACCTGCACCCACCAGCAAGGCTTTGCGAAATAAAGAAATTGGCAAGTGGAGGTCCTCTTAAATAGTTGGGCCCAAAGTTGTTGCCCGGCAACAAAACCGGCGCGCAACTTACCCTCGATAAACCGATCCGGCAAAACTTTCTTTGATCTAATTTGTGGGAGAGGGGCTTACCCCCCTCCCACAGCTGCCAGGGCTTACTTGCCCGACTTGATCTTGGTCCAGCTACGGGTCATTTCACGCTGGGTCGCGGCCGGCAAGTCGGCAATCGCGTAGAGCTTGGCCTGCACGTCCGCCGACGGGTAGATGCCCGGGTCGCTGGTGATGTCTTTATCGACCAGTGCGGTGGCCTTCTCGTTACCGTTCGGGAAACGCACGCTGTTGGTGATGCTCGCCATGACTTCGGGCTTGAGCAGGTAGTTCATGAAGGTGTAGGCGGCCTCGACGTTTTCGGCATCCTTGGGGATAGCGACCATGTCGAAGAAGCTGCCGGCGCCTTCTTTCGGAATGTCGTAGGCGACTTTGACTTTGCCACCGGCTTCAGCCGCCCGGGACTTGGCCTGCTGGATGTCACCCGAGTAACCCACGGCCACGCAGATGTTGCCGTTGGCGAGGTCGGAAATATATTTGGACGAGTGGAAGTAACCGATCGAAGGACGGATCTTCAAGAACAGGTCTTCAGCCTGCTTGAGATCGGCTTTCTTCTGGCTGTCGGTCGGCAGGCCCAGGTAATGCAGCGCGATTGGCAGCATTTCGGTTGGCGAGTCGAGGAAGCTCACGCCGCAGCTTTTCAGCTTGGCGATGTTTTCCGGCTTCATCAGCACATCCCACGAATCGATCTTGTCCACGCCCAGCGCGGCCTTGACCTTCTCCGGGTTGTAGCCGATGCCGATCGAACCCCACATGTAGGGGAACGCGTGCTTGTTGTCCGGGTCGCTGACCGACACGGCCTTGAGCAGGGATTTGTTCAGGTTGCTGTAGTTAGGCAGCTTGGACGTGTCCAGCTCCTGGTACACGCCGGCCTTGATCTGCTTGGCCAGGAAGTTGTTCGACGGCACGACGATGTCGTAGCCGGACTTGCCTGCCAGCAACTTGGCTTCCAGGGTCTCGTTGCTGTCGAACACGTCGTACACCACCTTGATACCCGACTCTTTTTCAAAGTTGGCGATGGTGTCCGGTGCAATGTAGTCAGACCAGTTGTACACGTGCAGCACTTTATTGTCTGCCTGGGCCGCGCCCGCCATTGCGCCCATCAGGGACAAGGCGAGGAGGGTCTTGCCAGCGTTTTTCAAACCTAATGCCTTCATTGGGTGATGCTCCGATTTTTCTTTTTTGGGCCGCACATTGTTTATGTTTCGGGCCCAGCCAAAGGGCAACAAAACAGGACGACAGTCTGGCAAGTTCAGGGGCCCGCTTTCAACCGGCCCCCGCATTTATCTACTCAGCCCTGCAATGCCGCCAACGTCAGGTCCAGGCAATGACGGGCCTTGGTCACCAGCTCGTCGATTTCTGCCTGGCTGATCACCAGCGGCGGCGAAATGATCATGGTGTCGCCCACGGCGCGCATGATCAGGCCATTCTCGAAGCAGAAGGTTCGGCAGATCATGCCGGCGCCCTTGCCTTCATGACGCTTGCGCGTGGCCTTGTCCTGCACCAGCTCGATCGCACCGAGCATACCCACGCCGCGCACTTCGCCCACCAGCGGGTGGTCAGCCAGCTCCCTCAGACGTTTCTGCAAATACGGTGCCGTTTCGTCGTGTACACGGCTGACGATTTTTTCATCGCGCAGGATACGGATGTTTTCCAGGGCCACAGCCGCGGCGACCGGGTGGCCGGAGTAGGTAAAACCGTGGTTGAAATCGCCCCCTTCGTTGAGCACCGCCACCACTTCGTCGCGCACGATCAGGCCGCCCATGGGCACGTAGCCTGAGGTCAGCCCCTTGGCGATGGTCATCATGTGTGGCTTGAGGTCGTAGAAATCGCTACCGAACCACTCACCGGTACGGCCGAAACCGCAGATCACTTCGTCGGCGACAAACAGGATGTCGTACTTGGCGAGAATTTCCTTGATGCGCGGCCAGTAGGTGGCGGGTGGCACGATCACGCCACCAGCTCCCTGGATCGGCTCGGCGATAAAGGCGCCGACGTTGTCCACGCCCAACTCCAGAATCTTCTCTTCCAGCTGGTTGGCGGCCCAGATCCCGAACTCTTCAGGGCTCATGTCGCCGCCTTCGCCAAACCAGTAGGGTTGAGCGATGTGGGTGATGCCCGGGATAGGCAGGTCGCCCTGCTCATGCATATAGGTCATGCCACCCAGGCTGGCGCCGGCCACGGTAGAACCGTGGTAGCCGTTCTTGCGGGCAATGATGGTTTTCTTGTTCGGCTGGCCCTTGATCGCCCAGTAGTGGCGGACCATGCGCAACATGGTGTCGTTGCCTTCGGAGCCGGAGCCGGTGAAGAACACATGGTTCATGCCGGCGGGCGCGACTTCGGAAATGACTTTGGCCAGTTCAAGCACCGGCGGGTGAGCGGTCTGGAAGAACAGGTTGTAGTACGGCAGCTCTTTCATCTGTTTGGCGGCGGCGTCAGCCAGTTCGTCGCGACCATAGCCGATCGCCACGCACCACAGGCCGGCCATGCCGTCGAGGATCTTGTTGCCTTCGCTGTCCCACAGGTAAACACCGTGGGCTTTGGTGATGATCCTTGGGCCTTTCTCTTTCAATTGCTTGAAATCGCTGAACGGCGCCAGGTGGTGATCATTGCTCAAGGCTTGCCATTCACGGGTTTGCGGGTTGTTGCTGGACATACCAATCTCCTAGACTTTTCAGTGAAGGGCGCGCCGTTTGAAGGACGCGCCCGGCGCATCAGACGGCGAAGAGCAGGAATTCCCGCTCCCACGAACTGATCACGCGCTTGAAGTTTTCATGCTCGGCCCGCTTGACCGCGACGTAGCCTGTGATGAACTTTTGCCCCAAGTATTTCTCGATGGTCTTGCTGTTTTCCATACGCTCAAGGGCATCTTCGATGGTCAACGGCAAGCGCAGGTTGCGGCGCTCGTAACCACGGCCGACTACTGGCGCGCTCGGGTTGTGGCCTTCGACCATGCCGATGTAGCCGCACAGCAGGCTGGCGGCAATCGCCAGGTAGGGGTTGGCATCGGCGCCCGGCAGGCGGTTCTCCACGCGGCGGTTCTGTGGGCCGGCATCCGGTACGCGCAGGCCGACGGTGCGGTTCTCTTCGCCCCACTCCACGTTCACCGGCGCCGAGGTGTCGGGCAGGAAGCGGCGGAACGAGTTCACGTTCGGGGCGAACAGCGGCAGCAATTCAGGTATGAACTTCTGCAGGCCACCAATGTGGTTGAGAAACAGCTGGCTCATGGTCCCATCTTCATTGGAGAAGACGTTCTTGCCGGTGGCGATGTCGATGATGCTCTGGTGCAGGTGCATCGCGCTGCCGGGCTCGCCGGTCATCGGCTTGGCCATGAAGGTGGCAGCCACGTCGTGCTTGAGCGCGGCTTCACGCATGGTGCGCTTGAACACCAGGATCTGGTCGGCCAGGGACAGGGCATCGCCGTGACGGAAGTTGATTTCCATCTGTGCGGTACCGTCTTCGTGGATCAGGGTGTCGAGGTCCAGCTCCTGCAGTTCGCACCAGTCGTAGACGTCTTCGAACAGCGGGTCGAATTCGTTGGCTGCTTCTATAGAGAAAGACTGGCGGCCAGTCTCCGGGCGCCCGGAACGGCCAATCGGCGGTTGCAGCGGAAAGTCCGGGTCTTCGCAACGCTTGGTCAGGTAGAACTCCATCTCCGGCGCCACGATGGGCTGCCAGCCGCGGTCGGAGTAGAGTTTGAGGACTTTCTTGAGCACGTTGCGCGGCGACAGCTCGATCGGGTTGCCTTGCTTGTCGTAGGTGTCGTGGATCACCTGGGCAGTCGGCTCGATGGCCCAGGGCACCAGGAATACCGCGTTCTGGTCGGGGCGGCAGATCATGTCGATGTCGGCCGGGTCGAGCAATTCGTAATAGATGTCGTCCTCGACATAGTCGCCGGTCACGGTCTGCAACAGAACGCTTTCGGGCAGGCGCATGCCTTTTTCGGCGATGAACTTGTTGGTCGGCGAGATCTTGCCCCGGGTAATACCGGTGAGGTCGCCAATCATGCATTCGACTTCTGTGATCTTGTGGTCTTTCAACCAATCGGTGAGCTGGTCGAGGTTGTTACTCATAAATGCCTCTGGGCTGGGTTTCCTGGCATCCGTTAAAAGCCAGGCGTTGGTTGACGCAGCATCCGCGTCGTTTGTTCATTCAGGGTAGGAGCTTACCTGCCATTTGCCCATGGGTTGCATTCCTCACGCCAAAGTTGTGCAGAATCATGATCGGCACGGCGAATATGGGCGGGTGGGTGGCGCAGGCGTTGGCAAAGAGGAGGTCGGACGGGCCGTCAAGAATATTGGCCGGTGCGTGAGCATTCACGCGGGACGAACGGACTGCGCACAATGTGTGGCGCAAGCACGCAGAGACGCCGAATGGCGGCAGGTGAAACATGAAGCACCCCGGTATTATTGCTGTTATGGGTTTGAATCGAGCTTAGCCTTGTTCATTTTTTTACACAACACCCCCGTAAAAAATACAACACGGCCCGCTCAAGCCTGCAGGTCCAAAGACCTTTAAACCCAAAAAACCGCCCCAAAAAGCCCCAAAAAAGGCTTCATGGCGCTTTTTTAGGGCAAAAAATGCCTCGCTTGACTTCGGCAAGCCGTTCGGGTTGACTGAAACCAGAAAAGATCAATGATTGATATTTTTAACAACAAAGGTGTTGCATCATGTCGGTACCCCCGCGTGCCGTTCAGCTTAACGAAGCGAACGCGTTCCTTAAGGATCATCCTGAGGTTCTGTACGTAGACCTTCTAATTGCGGATATGAATGGTGTGGTGCGCGGCAAGCGCATCGAACGCACCAGCCTCCACAAGGTTTACGAGAAGGGCATTAACCTGCCTGCCTCTTTATTTGCCCTGGATATCAATGGCTCGACGGTGGAAAGCACCGGCCTGGGCCTGGACATCGGTGATGCTGACCGAATCTGTTATCCAATCCCCGACACCCTGTGCAATGAACCCTGGCAAAAGCGCCCTACCGCGCAATTGCTGATGACCATGCACGAACTTGAAGGTGAACCTTTCTTCGCCGACCCGCGCGAAGTGCTCCGCCAAGTTGTAAGCAAGTTTGACGACCTCGGTCTGACCATCTGCGCCGCCTTCGAGCTTGAGTTCTACCTGATCGACCAGGAGAACGTGAACGGCCGCCCACAACCGCCCCGCTCGCCGATCTCCGGCAAACGCCCGCACTCGACACAGGTCTACCTGATCGACGACCTCGACGAATACGTCGACTGCCTCCAGGACATTCTGGAAGGTGCCAAGGAGCAAGGCATTCCGGCCGATGCCATCGTCAAGGAAAGTGCCCCGGCGCAGTTCGAAGTGAACCTGCACCACGTGGCCGACCCGATCAAGGCCTGCGACTACGCAGTACTGCTCAAGCGCCTGATCAAGAACATCGCCTACGACCATGAGATGGACACCACCTTCATGGCCAAGCCTTACCCAGGGCAGGCAGGCAATGGGTTGCACGTACACATCTCCATTCTGGACAAGGACGGCAAGAACATCTTTGCCAGCGAGGATCCCGAGCAGAACGCCGCATTGCGTCACGCGATCGGCGGTGTGCTGGAGACCCTGCCCGCCCAAATGGCGTTCCTGTGCCCCAACGTCAACTCCTACCGTCGTTTCGGCGCGCAGTTCTATGTGCCGAACTCGCCGTGCTGGGGCCTGGACAACCGCACCGTAGCCATTCGCGTCCCCACCGGCTCGTCCGATGCCGTGCGTATCGAACACCGCGTGGCCGGTGCCGATGCCAACCCTTATCTGCTGATGGCTTCGGTCCTGGCGGGTGTACACCACGGTCTGACCAACAAGATCGAACCGGGCGCTCCGGTGGAAGGCAACAGCTACGAGCAGAACGAGCAAAGCCTGCCGAACAACCTGCGCGATGCCCTGCGCGAGTTGGACGACAGCGAGGTGATGGCCAAATACATCGATCCTAAATACATCGATATCTTTGTTGCCTGTAAGGAAAGCGAGCTGGAAGAGTTTGAACACTCCATCTCCGACCTTGAGTACAACTGGTACCTGCATACCGTGTAAGTGGTTGCGGCATTGAAGAAGCGCCACAGGCTTAGGGTCTGTGGCGCTTTTTTATGGGCTTATTCCGGGAGACCGAATTGGCCTCATCGGGAGCAAGTCGAATCGTCGCACCGCCCCTCCCACACTGACCGAGTTCCACATTTGGAATGGGGTCAACTGTGGGAGGGGGCTTGCTCCCGATGGCGGCCTGGAAGACAACACACCTCCCTGCTCATACAATGCCCGCTGCCTTGTAGGAGACATCCATGACCACCCGCCCCGCCGCCCCTCGCAAACCCCGCGCCCGCAGCCAGGCGCGGATCGACGCGATCCTGGACGCCGCCCGCGCCTTGCTGGCTGCCGAAGGCGTGGCCGGTTTGTCGATCTACAGCGTGGCCGAACGTGCGCAGATTCCGCCGTCGTCGGTGTATCACTTCTTCGCCAGCGTGCCGGCTTTGCTGGAGGCGTTGACCGCCCAGGTACACGCCGCCTTCCGCGCCGCCATCCAGGCGCCCATCGAACATGACTCACTCAAGCATTGGCGCGACCTGTCCTGCATCGTCGAACAGCGCATGCTCAACGTTTACGACCAGGACGCGGCTGCACGCCAGTTGATCCTGGCACAGCACGGGTTGACCGAGGTGACCCAGGCCGATCGTCAGCATGATCTGGAATTGGGGGACTTGATGCTGGAGGTGTTCAACCGCCATTTCGAAGTGCCGAGCTTGCCTAAGGACGTAGATGTATTTGCCCTGGCGCTGGAGTTGAGCGACCGCGTGTATGCGCGCTCGGTGCATCAGCACGGGCTGATTACGCCGCGCATGGCTGAGGAAGGAATGCGAGTGTTTGATGCCTATGTGGGGCTCTACTTACCCGCATATTTGTCCAAACGGGCCTCATCGCAGGCAAGCCAGCTCCCACATTTTTGATCTGTGAATACATTCAAATGTGGGAGCTGGCTTGCCTGCGATAGCGAGCTCAAGAGCGACGCGAATCACAATTTTGCAATCGACACCTCAGTCGATTTCACAAAGGCAATCACTTCACTGCCAATCACCAGCTCCAGCTCTTTCACCGAGCGAGTGGTAATCACCGAAGTAACGATGCCCGACGCCGTCTGCACATCGATCTCCGACAGCACGTCGCCAACCACGATTTCCTTGATGGTGCCTTTGAACTGGTTACGCACGTTGATGGCTTTAATAGTCATGATGTTTTTCCTGTGTGGGTTATTGAGCCCAACGCAATTGCGTCGGCAGCGGTGAAACAGGTTCGGGTTCCGGCGGTGAGCCGGGCAGCGACAGCACGCGGTTGAGCACCTCGGCCTCCAACGCGGCCAGGCGGTGTGAACCACGGGCCCGTGGGCGCGGCAGGTCGACGGCGAGGTCGAGGCCGATTTCGCCGTCTTCGATCAGAATCACACGGTCGGCAATCGCCACGGCTTCGCTGACATCGTGGGTCACCAGCAACACAGTGAAACCGTGCTTGCGCCAGAGGTTCTCGATCAGTTGCTGCATCTCGATGCGGGTCAGGGCGTCCAGTGCGCCCAGCGGCTCATCGAGCAGCAACAGGCGCGGTTGGTGAATCAACGCGCGCGCCAGGGCCACGCGCTGCTTCTGGCCACCGGACAAGGCCGCCGGCCATTCATTGGCGCGCTCGGCCAGGCCCACCGCTTCGAGGGCCTCCAGCGCCCTGGGGCGCCAGTTGCCCGTAAGGCCAAGGCCGACGTTGTCGATGATCTTTTTCCACGGCAGCAAACGCGCTTCCTGGAACATCAATCGTGTGTCTTCAATCGCCTCGTGCAGCGGCGCGGAGCCGGCCAGCAGCTCGCCGCCACTGGCCTTGTCCAGCCCCGCCAGCAGGCGCAACAAGGTACTCTTGCCGCAGCCGCTGCGACCGACCACGGCCACGAATTGACCGGCCGGAATATGCAGGTCGATGTCCTTGAGCACTTCGCGAGTGCCGAAGGATTTGCGCAACTTGCGCACCGCCAGGGGAATGCCCTTGAGCAGGCGCGGGGGTTGTTGAGCTGTCATGCCGCACCTCCTTTGACTTGATACGCCGGGTGCCAACGCAGCCATACCCGTTCCAGGCCACGCGCCGCCAGGTCGGCGAGTTTGCCGAGGATCGCGTACATCACGATGGCCAGCACCACCACATCGGTTTGCAGGAACTCACGGGCATTCATCGCCAGGTAACCGATGCCGGAACTGGCCGAGATGGTTTCCGCCACGATCAGCGTCAGCCACATAAAGCCCAGGGCAAAGCGCACGCCCACCAGGATCGACGGCAGCGCGCCAGGCAGGGTGACTTGCCAGAACAGGCTGAACCCCGACAGGCCATAGCTGCGCGACATTTCCACCAGCGCCGGGTCGACGTTGCGGATACCGTGATAGGTGTTCAGGTAGATCGGGAACAAGGTGCCCAGGGCCACCAGGAAAATCTTCGCGGTCTCGTCAATGCCGAACCACAGGATCACCAGTGGAATCAGCGCCAGGTGCGGCACGTTGCGGATCATCTGCACCGAGCTGTCCAGCAGGCGCTCGCCCCACTTCGACAACCCGGTGATAAAGCCCAGGGCCAGGCCGATGCTGCCACCAATCACAAAGCCCAGGCCGGCACGCCAGCCGCTGATGGCCAGGTGCGTCCAGATTTCGCCACTGACCACCAGGTTGACCCCGGCTTCGATCACAGCACTTGGCGCCGGCAAAATGCGCGTCGACAACCACCCCGCCGACACCGACAACTGCCACACCGCCAGCAACAAGATCGGCAGCACCCAGGGCGCCACGCGATGGCTGATTTTTTCAAAGTCCATAACGGCGCCTCAACTCTGTGACGCAGCTTTGGGAAGGATGTCGTTGGCGACCATCTCGCCAAACGGGCTGACGTAACCGGCGCTTTTGGGCAACTCGGGACGTTCGATATCCAGATGCGGAAACAACAGTTCGGCGACCCGATACGACTCTTCCAGGTGTGGATAACCGGAGAAGATAAAGGTGTCGATACCCAGGTCCGCGTATTCCTTGACCCGCGCCGCCACGGTAGGGCCATCGCCGACCAGCGCCGTGCCTGCTCCGCCACGTACCAGGCCGACGCCGGCCCACAGGTTGGGGCTGACTTCCAGGTTGTCACGGCTACCGCCATGCAAAGCGGCCATGCGTTGCTGACCGACCGAATCGAAACGCGCCAGGGACGCCTGGGCGCGGGCAATGGTGTCGTCGTCCAGGTGGGAGATCAGTTTGTCGGCGGCTTTCCAGGCCTCTTCGTTGGTCTCACGCACGATCACATGCAGGCGAATGCCGAAGCGCAGGGTACGCCCGAGCTTCTCGGCCTTGGCGCGCACTTGGGCAATTTTTTCCGCCACGGCGGCCGGTGGCTCGCCCCAGGTCAGGACCATTTCCACCTGCTCGGCCGCCAGGTCCTGGGCCGCTTCGGAAGAACCGCCGAAGTACAGCGGCGGGCGCGGTTGCTGGACCGGTGGGTAGAGCAGCTTGGCGCCTTTGACGCTGATGTGCTCGCCGTCGTAGTCCACGGTTTCGCCTTCCAGCACGCGGCGCCAGATGCGCGTGAACTCCACCGAGGCCTGATAGCGTTCTTCGTGGCTGAGGAACAAGCCGTCGCCGGCCAGCTCTTCCGGGTCACCACCAGTTACCAGGTTGAACAACGCTCGGCCACCGGACAGGCGGTCCAGGGTCGCAGCCTGGCGTGCGGCCACCGTTGGCGAAATGATCCCGGGGCGCAGTGCGACCAGGAACTTCAAGCGCTGAGTCACGGGAATCAGCGAGGCGGCCACCAGCCAGGAGTCTTCGCAAGAGCGCCCGGTAGGGATCAACACCCCGCCGAAACCCAGCCGGTCGGCGGCCTGGGCCACTTGTTGCAGGTAACCGTGATCGACGGCGCGAGCGCCTTCAGCGGTGCCAAGGTAATGGCCGTCGCCGTGGGTAGGCAGGAACCAGAAAATATTGAGGCTCATTGGAGTTGTCTCCTGAAGAAATCGAATTAAGGCGCTTTGGCAACAGCGGCAGGCGGCGTCCAGATCACGTCCTTGATGCTCAAGGGTTTGGGGATCAATTTGAGCTGATAGAAGCTGTCGGCGATTTTCTGTTGGGCGGCGACCACTTCCGGGGTCAGGAACAGCGCACCGTAGCCCTGGCGTTTCACCGAGGTCAGGGTGATGTCGGCGGGCAGGCCCAGCAGTGGCGCCACTTGTTCGGTGACTTCCTGCGGGTTGGCCTTGGACCACTCGCCCACCGCGCGCACTTCTTCCACCAGCGCCCTGATCACTTCAGGGTGCTGTTCGGCGTAGGGTTTGGTGGCCAGGTAGAACTGGTGGTTGTCGGCAATACCGGTGCCGTCGCGCAGGGTGCGCGCTTGCAATTGTTTCTCGGCGGCGGCCTGGTAAGGGTCCCAGATCACCCAGGCATCCACGCTGCCGCGCTCGAACGCAGCACGCGCATCGGCCGGCGGCAGGAACACCGTCTTCACGTCGGTGTAGTTGAGGCCGGCATCTTCCAAAGCGCGCACCAACAAGTAGTGCACGTTGGAGCCTTTGTTGAGCACCACCTTTTTGCCTTTTAACTCTGCCACCGATTTGATCGGTGAGTCTTTGGGCACCAGGATCGCTTCACTGGTGGGCGCCGGCGGTTCGTAGGCAACGTAGAGCAGATCCGCGCCGGCCGCCTGGGCAAACACCGGCGGGGTTTCACCGGTGACGCCAAAGTCGATGGAGCCGACATTCAGGCCCTCAAGCAATTGCGGGCCACCGGGGAACTCGGTCCACTGCACCTGCACGCCCTGTGCGGCCAGGCGTTTTTCCAGGGTGCCCTTGGCCTTGAGCAGCACCAGGGTGCCGTATTTCTGATAACCGATCCGCAGGGTCTCGGCGGCTTGGGCTTGAACGATGGCGCCGAAGGACACAGCCGCAGCAAACAGTGCGACCAGACCACGACGCAAGATGACAGTGCGCATGGCGCTCTCTCCACAGTTGCGATTAGGGTTTTGGCTGCACCTGCTTGGCCGTTGGCGGCTGAGTAAGGTGAGTATTTCTCGATTCGGGGGTAAGGCTCAGATGCTCCAGCGAGCACTCAACAAACGTTCATTCAACACGTCCGGATCCAGCGGTTTCGGGCGCCGCGCCATGGCGCTGTAGAGCTGCTCCAGGGCTTCGTGCAAACGTTTCTCAAGCACCGGCACCAACTGCGCCTGGACGCTGCCTTCGCCGTAAGCGATCTGGCTGTCTTCGGCGAAAATGCCGTGGAGCAATTCCTGGGCTTTGAGAGCCGACAGCACCGGCTTCAGGGCGTAGTCCACCGCCAGCATGTGGGCAATGCTGCCGCCGGTAGCCATCGGCAATACCACCTTATGGGCCAGGGCACGTTCGGGCAGCAGGTCCAGCACGGTTTTCAGCGCACCGGAGAACGATGCCTTGTACACCGGTGTGGCGATCACCAGGCCGTCGGCATTGGCGACCTGTTGCAGCAGGTCGATGACCTTGGGGCTGTCGAACCGTGCGTGCAGCAAATCTTCAGCCGGGAAGTCGCGTATCTGATAACTCACCACCTCTACGCCCTGCTCTTGCAGCCACTGACGGGTTTTATCCAGCAACACCCCGGAGCGCGAACGCTGGCTGGGACTGCCTCCAAGTGTTACGACCAGCATGTAGGAAATTCCTTGAGCAAGTGTCGGCGTTTCGCTGTGCAGCGATGGCGCCAAGATGGAACAGACCATATCAGTAGATTTATATATCTATAAATCTTATTTATTCATTTGTTTATTCCATAAATACATAAGCGTTCAACCAATCGCCAGGCGAAAAAAAAGGCCGTCAAAACGGCCTGAAAACCCCTGCTGTGTGAGACGGTTTGCAACTTGATGCCTTTGCTGTTCATGAGGCCGCCATCGCGGGCAAGCCCGGCTCCCACAGGGGAATGCGGTCAACTGTGGGAGCCGGGCCCGCGATGGCGATATCCGCCTTAACGATTGGGTTGTGGGGTAAGGCGCAGGTACGGCTTCACCGCGCGATAGCCCTTGGGAAAGCGTTTCTTGATCTCTTCCTCGTCCTTGAGCGACGGCACGATCACTACCTCATCCCCATCCTGCCAGTTGGCCGGCGTGGCGACCTTGTGGTTGTCGGTCAGTTGCAGCGAGTCGATCACCCGCAGGATTTCATGGAAGTTGCGCCCGGTACTGGCCGGGTAGGTGATAGTCAGGCGGATCTTTTTGTTCGGGTCGATCACGAACAAGGAGCGCACGGTGAGGGTGTCACTGGCGTTGGGATGGATCAGGTCGTAGAGGTCCGAGACCTTGCGGTCGGCGTCGGCCAGGATCGGGAAGTTGACCACGGTGTTCTGGGTCTCATTGATGTCTTCGATCCACTTGTGATGCGAGTCCACCGGGTCTACCGACAGGGCGATGGCCTTGACGCCACGTTTGGCAAACTCGTCCTTGAGCTTGGCGGTGAAGCCCAGCTCGGTGGTGCACACCGGGGTGAAGTCTGCCGGGTGGGAAAACAACACACCCCAGCTGTCGCCCAGCCATTCGTGGAAGCGAATCTTGCCGGCGCTGGAATCCTGTTCGAAGTCGGGGGCGATGTCGCCCAGTCTTAGGCTCATGGTGTGGCTCCTGATGAGTGCTTATGGAGCCCACTGTGCATGGATTTGAAATTATTTAAAAAGAATAAATATAGATTTATCTAGACGATAAAGGAATATTAAAAATGTGTTCATTGGACTTGGGCACAAGCGAAGATCAACATGGTTTTCAAGGTTCGAGAAGGCCTTGAGTCGCTGTAGTAAAGAGGGTTTCAGGAAGGGCTTGCGGGGGTTGAGCCCGACTTGAAAGCAGTACACCTTGCCCGGCATTGCGCCGGGCAAGGCTTTACAGGCTTACAACAGCGGGATCGAGTAGCTGACGATCAGGCGGTTTTCGTCCTGGTTACGTGCGTTGGCGATGTCGCTGCGCCACATAGCGTTTTTCCACGCCACGCCGACGTTTTTCAGCGGACCTTCCGGTACGACGTAGGCAACAGTGATGTCACGTTCCCACTCGGACTGGCCGGTGAACTCGGCACGGTTGCTGGCAACGGTGTCGATATGATCACCCTTCAGGTAAACCACACCAGCGGTCAGGCCAGGTACGCCCACCTTGGCGAAGTCGTAGGAGTAGCGAGCTTGCCAGGTACGCTCGCCGGCACGGGCGAACTTCTGGATCTGCATGTCGGTAGTGATGTAGGCCGACGAGCCGTCACCCTGGTTCAGCCAAGGGAAGTCGCTGCTGCCGTTGCTGACCTGGTAACCGCCACCGAAGGTGTGACCGGCAACCGAGTACAGGAACAGGCCGCTGTACAGGTTGTTGTCGACTTTGCCACGACCGGAGTTGACGCCACCGTAGTTGCCTGTGGAGAAGTAGGCGGACTGGTTGCCGTTGTTACCATCGTCGGAGCTGTTGAAGTAACGCAGATCAGACTTCAGCACGCCAGGGCCGATAGCCCAGTTGTGGGTCAGGCCCAGGAAGTGTTGCTTGTAGAAATCTTCCAGGTTGCCGTAGTAGTACTGGGCGGTCAGGTCCTTGGTGATCTTGTAGTCACCACCGGCGTAGTAGAACTTGTTGCTCGAACGCCAGTTCGCACCGCGGCTGTTGGCGCCGGAGATGGACAGGCTTTCGTTGTTGCTGGAGTTACGGCCTTTGGCTTTTTCGATCTGGCCGGCAACCAGGGTCAGGTCCTTGATGTCGCTGGAGGTGATCTGGCCACCCTGGAAGGTCTGCGGCAGCATACGACCATCGTTGGTCACGATGACCGGCAGCTTGGGCTGCAAGGTACCCAGCTTCAGTTCGGTCTGGGAGATCTTCGCTTTGGCGGTCAGGCCCAGGCTGGAGTAGTTATCAACGGCTTCGCCATTGGACTTGCTCGGGAAGATGGTGCCGCCATACGAGCTGGCGGTCGCGCCGTTGGTGCCGCCGCCGGAATCCAGGCGAACACCCAGCAGGCCGATAGCGTCAAGACCGAAGCCGACGGTGCCTTGGGTGTAACCGGAGATGAAACGCAGATCGAAGCCTTGGCCCCACTCTTCGTTCTTGCTCGGGTTAGCCGTGCCTTCGCGGTTGTCAGTGTTGATGTAGAAGTTACGCAGGCCCAGTGTGGCCTTGCTGTCTTCGATGAAACCGGCGGCGCCTGCTTGCTGGGCGATTGCGCCCAAAGCTACAGCCACAGCCAAGGTGGACTTCTTCATGTACCGCTCCTCTCGTTTCTAATTTTTGTATTTCTTTGGCCCCGGGTCTGACGCCCTGGATCCACAGATGCGCGATTAGCGCCAGATAGTGACTAGCAAGTCAATCGTAACCTTGTGTGTCTACTACCTTCGTCTAATCGCAGTTGATTTGGTCCCTGCAGGGTAATGAGTTTTTCATACACCCAAAAAGAATTGTTTCATTCTTTTTCATACGATTCGGGAATAAGCGGATGCGTGAAGCGGGTGGGTCGAGTGACACGAACCGCTCCATAAGCTAATTCCTAAAGGGTATTTACCAGTGCTTTTTTAGATCGATTAGTGTGACGGTACGGTTGCATACGTCACTCACGATCAAAAAGGCGACGCCATCATGGCCAAACGCACATCCTCCCGTCAATTTGTTACAGTTTTTGTATCGGTATTACTTTCTTTTGGTGTCAGCGCAGCCGATTTGACGGTCGGCTACCAGACCGGCATCGATCCCAGCAAAGTCCCCCAGGCCGACGGCCTCTACGAAAAAACCATTGGTGAGAAAATCGCCTGGCGCCGGTTCAACAGTGGGCCGGAGGTGGTCACGGCCATTGCATCGGGTGATGTACAAATCGGCAACCTCGGTTCCAGCCCCCTCGCCGCAGCCGCTTCGCGCAATCTACCCATCGTCGCGTTTATCGTATCGGCACAGATCAACGCTTCTGAAGCCCTGGTAGTGCGTAATGGCAGTGGCATCGACAAACCCGAAGACCTGATCGGCAAAACCATCGCCACACCCTTCGTCTCAACCTCCCACTACAGCCTGCTCGGCGCCCTGAAGCATTGGGGGCTGGACACTAAGCAAGTCAAAGTGGTGAACCTGCAACCGGCCGAGATCGCCGCCGCCTGGAAGCGCGGTGATATCGACGGCGCATTCGTGTGGTCACCGGCCCTGGGCGAAATCCGCAAGACCGGCAAAACCCTGACCGATGCGGCGCAGGTGGGCCAGTGGGGCGCACCGACGTTTGAAGTGTGGGTCGCGCGCAAGGATTTCGCGGAAAAACATCCTGAGGTAGTGGCCAGGTTCGCCAAGGTCACCCTCGATTCATTCGCCGACTATGCCGCGCATAAAGACAGTTGGACGGTGGATTCGGAACCGGTGCAGAAGATCGCCAAATTGACGGGCTCCAACGCCGTCGACATTCCAGAGCTGCTGGCCGGCACGACGTTCCCCGATGCACAGGCGCAGCAGACCGAAGCACTGCTCAAGGGCGGCACGGCGAAGGCGATTGGGGAGACGGCGAAGTTCTTGAAGGAGCAAGGCAAGGTGGAGACGGTGTTGCCGGATTATTCGGCCTATGTGACCGACAAATTCATCACACAATAAATACAGTCTTCGGTGGGAGCTGGCTTGCCTGCGATGCCAGCATCTCGGTCGTTCAGATAAACCGAGGCGCTGCTATCGCAGCATAGGTATCTACACAACTTCGGCACGACGCTAAATCTGTGGCGAGGGAGCTTGCTCCCGTGACGGCCTGACAGCCGGCGCATATCCATCTGACGCTCCGAAATCCAAATGTGGGAGCTGGCTTGCCTGCGAAGACGGCCTAACAGTCAACACAGTTGGGCCGTGTACATATCCATTCCTGCGGTAACGGCCACCTAGGGTTCCGCTCTGACAGCGGCTCACTTTTGAAAAGCGCAAAAGTAAGCAAAACGCTCTTACCCCACCACTCGGCACCTCGCTTAGGCTCGGTGTGCCCGAACGCAGGCTTGAATCCGTGGGCCGCCGCCACGCGCCATCCATGGCGCGGGGCGGCTAACCCGGCGTCCTGCCGGGTTACCCACGAATTCAAGCCTGCGTTCGGCCAGCGTGGTTTAACGGGGCGCCTGAGATCAAGATCAAAAGCAGATCAAGATCTACAGCGGCTCGCTTCGCATCGTGGTTACCGTTGGCGCTACAGAGTTGTGTAGATACCTATGGCTATCGCAGGCAAGCCAGCTCCCACACAGAGCCGTACTCTTTTACAGGGCCTTTTCAAAGATCTTGGAGTTGCGCTGATAGTTGTACAGCGACGCACGCGCCGACGGCAGGCGGTCCACGCTGCTCGGCACAAAACCGCGCTCACGGAACCAGTGGGCCGTGCGCGTGGTGAGCACGAACAAGGTCTTCAACCCCTGCGCACGTGCACGGGTCTGGATGCGTTCGAGCAACACATCGCCGCGCGCGCCGTGGCGGTACTCCGGGTTAACCGCCAGGCACGCCAGCTCGCCCGCATCCGAATCCGCAATCTGATACAGCGCTGCGCACGCGATGATCATGCCTTCGCGCTCGACCACGCTGAACTGTTCGATCTCCCGCTCCAGCACTTCCCGCGAACGACGCACCAGAATGCCCTGCTCTTCCAGCGGACTGATCAGGTCCAGCAAACCGCCGACGTCTTCAATCGCCGCTTCACGCACCAGTTCGAATTGCTCCTGGGCCACCAGCGTACCGCCGCCGTCACGGGTAAACAGCTCGGTGAGCAAGGCGCCATCTTCGGCGTAGCTGACGATATGGCTGCGCCCTACTCCACCCCGACAGGCTTCGGCAGCGGCATCGAGCAGCTCGGCTTGATAGTTGCTGCCCAGGCGTTGCAGGTGCGCAGGCACTTGCTGTGGGCGCAATTCACGTACCAGACGGCCGTTCTCATCGATCAGGCCGGGATCGGCGCCGAACAGCAGCAATTTGTCGGCACCCAGGTCGATGGCGGCGCGGGTGGCGACGTCTTCGCAGGCCAGGTTGAAGATTTCACCGGTAGGCGAGTAACCCAACGGCGACAACAACACGATAGAGCGCTCGTCCAGCAGGCGGTTGATGCCCTTGCGGTCGACCCGGCGTACTTCGCCGGTGTGGTGATAGTCAACGCCCTCAAGCACGCCAATCGGCCGCGCCGTCACCAGGTTGCCGCTGGCCACGCGCAGGCGCGAGCCCTGCATGGGCGACGAGGCCATGTCCATGGACAGGCGCGCTTCGATGGCGATACGCAGATGGCCGACCGCGTCGATCACGCACTCCAGCGTCGCCGCATCGGTGATCCGCAAGCCTTCGTGGTAAGCCGGGGTCAGGCCGCGTGCTTCAAGGCGGGTTTCAATCTGCGGACGCGAACCGTGCACCAGCACCAGCCGCACACCCAGGCTGTGGAGCAGCACCAGGTCGTGGACGATATTGCCGAAGTTGGGATGTTCCACACCGTCGCCAGGCAGCATGACCACAAAGGTGCAGTCGCGGTGGGCGTTGATATAGGGCGAAGCGTGACGAAGCCAATTAACGTATTCGGGCATAACACCTGGGCCTGTAATAAAAAGCAGCCGAAAAAGGATGAGTCGCAAAAACGCACAGCGGGCTGATGGTTATCGTCGGAACAGGCTTGGCGACACGCTCGCTCTCCTTATGTACGAATGGGCAAAGGTTAATTTATGCAGGTTTCAGGCAGTAATGTTCGATCAGTTCCCGCAATAGACGCACTGTAGGCGTCAAGCGTGACATTTCGAGGTACTCGCCCGGCTGGTGGGCGCAGGCGATGTCGCCGGGGCCAAGCACCAGGGTTTCACAACCAAGGCGCTGAAGATAAGGCGCTTCGGTGCCGAACGCTACTGCTTCGGCACGATGACCGGTCAACCGTTCCGCCACCCGCACCAACTCGGTGTCTTCGGGCTGCTCGAAAGGCGGCACTTCGGGGAATAGCGGCGCGTAGTCGATCTTGACCTTATGACGCTCGGCCAAGGGTTCGAGCTTCTGCCGGATCGCCGCACGCAGCACCTCGGGGTCCATGCCCGGCAAAGGTCGCAGGTCGAACTCCAGGGAGCACTGGCCGCAGATGCGATTAGGGTTGTCGCCGCCGTGGATACAGCCGAAGTTCATGGTCGGCTGCGGCACGCTGAATTGCGCGTTGCGGTATTCGCGCTGCCAGGCCAGGCGCAGGCCGCGCAGTTCGCCGATGGCATCGTGCATGGCTTCGAGGGCGCTGTGGCCCAGGCTTGGGTCCGACGAGTGGCCGCTGCGGCCGAGGATGTCGATGCGCTCCATCATCACGCCTTTGTGCAGGCGGATCGGCTTGAGCCCAGTTGGCTCGCCAATCACCGCCGCCCGTCCCAACGGCCTCCCCGCCTCGGCCAGGGCACGCGCGCCGGACATGGAGCTTTCCTCGTCACAGGTGGCGAGGATCAGCAGCGGCTGCTTGAACGGCTGGTCGAGCAACGGCAACACCGCTTCAATGGCCAGGGCAAAAAATCCTTTCATGTCGCAACTGCCCAGCCCCACCCAACGACCATCGACTTCCGTCAGCTTGAGCGGATCGGTCTTCCACAGTGCCGCATCATAAGGAACCGTATCGCTATGGCCCGCCAACACCAAGCCACCGGGGCCGCTGCCGAAACTGGCGAGCAGGTTGAACTTGCCAGGGCTGACTTGCTGGATGTCGATAGCGAAACCCAGGTCGCCCAGCCACGCGGCGAGCAGATCGATCACCGGGCGGTTGGTCTGGTCGAGAGACGCTTGGGTGCAACTCACCGACGGCGCGGCGATCAAGGCGGCGAACTGCTCTTTCATGGACGGTAACGGCATGCGCGGTCTCCCAACTTCCCGGATGAATCTCACTATAGAGGCATCTGCCCAATACAATAAACCGTTGCGGCACGTTGCCGGGCTCAGTCCTGTACACTGCACGACCTTGGCAGCCACACTTTTCCCCGGCTGCGCTCCCGATCCTGGATTTTCCGGCCATGCAGAAAGAAACCGAAATCAAGCTCCGCGTCAGCCGCGAAACACTCGCCGCGCTACGTGAGCACCCGCTACTGAAAAAACGCAACAAAAGTGGCTGGGAACGCCGTGAGTTGATGAATCAGTACTTCGACACCCCCGAGCGCGACCTGGCGCAGGCCAAGGTCGCCCTGCGCCTGCGCAAGGACGGTGACGACATCATTCAAACCCTCAAGACACGTGGCCAAAGCGTCGCCGGCTTGTCGGAACGCAACGAGTACAACTGGGACCTGCCCAAAGCCAAACTCGATGTGAAGAAACTCGACGGCGAGTGCTGGCCCGAGCAACTGGCCGAGTTGGACAAAAAGACCCTCAAGCCGATCTTCACCACCGACTTCGTGCGTGAACGCGCCGAAATCGCCTGGGGCCGTGGCAAGGCCAAGGTGGTGATCGAAGCCGCCCTGGACCTGGGCCATGTGGTGGTCGGCAAGCAGAAGGAAGAAATCTGCGAGCTGGAACTGGAATTGCGCGAAGGCGAACCCGCCGCCCTGCTGGAGCTGGCCGCCGAACTGGCTGCGACCCTGGCCCTGATGCCCTGTGACATCAGCAAAGCCGAGCGCGGCTACCGCCTGTATGACGCGAGCAGCTACTCCTTGAGCCTGCCGGCACCGCAGATCCACGCCGAAATGCCTTTGGATGATGCTTTCGCCGCAATCATGTGGCACCTGTTGGGCAGCAGCCAGCGCCTGGCCGAGCAATACCGTTTCAACGGCCACTGGCGCTTGCTGCAGGACTGGGTCGAGAACCTGGGTGAGTTGCGCGCGCTGATCGGCAGCCTCGGCCAGGCCGCGCCGCGCCAATCCACCAGCGAACTGCGCAGCGCCCTGGATGCACTGCTGGAAGACTGGCGTCCGCTGGTCCAGGCCGGTGACGACGATGAAGACATTCGCAAAGCCGCGCCGGAGCAGTTCATTGAAGAGTTGCAAGACGTACGCTGGGGCCTGTTCTCACTGAACACCTCGCGCTGGCTGCTGGCCCGCACCTGGACCGCCGAGCGTAACGTGCGCGGCAACCGCCAGGGCGCTGCGCAAATCACCAACTGGCTGCCACGCCTGCTGGCCGACGACGCCGTCGCCCTGCAACTGCCGCGCTACCAGCAACAGCCCGAAGACCTGGCCGAGCAACTGCCGCGCATCGAACGCATCCAGGCCTGGCTGCACCATGCGCGCCATGTGGTAGACATTGCGGAACTGGACCGTTTGTACGGCGAGCTGAACAAGCTGGCGCAGTTGGCTAACCAGCCGATCACCGATGAATCGCTGGATGCGCGTATGCACCAGGCGATTGCGGTGTATCAGAACCGGGCCTGGAAGACCCTCCTGCGCCTGTAAAAACGCCATCGGGAGCAAGCCCCCTCCCACATTGTGTGGGAGGGGGCTTGCTCCCGATGAGGCCCGCCCTGTCAGCGCAATACTGGCAAGCTAGTGGTGGACTTGATCTCCGACAACGCCACGATGGAGTTGACCTCCTGGATCCCCGGCACCATCGATAACTTCTCGAAGAAAAACCGCTCATACGCCTCGATGTCCGAAGTGACGATGCGCAGCAGAAAATCCACCGACCCCATCAGCACATAACACTCCAACACCTCCGCAAATCCGCGAATCGCTTCGGTGAACTCAGTGAAGTTGGAGCGGCCGTGAGCGTTGAGTTTGATCTCGGCGAAAATCTGCGTGTTGAGCCCGATTTTCTTGCGGTCCAAGAGGGTGACCTGGCCCCGGATCACGCCCTCTTCCTTGAGCCGCTGAATGCGTCGCCAGCACGGAGACTGCGACAGGCCGACCTGCTCGGCGATCTGTGCGCTGGAGAGCGAGGCGTCCTCTTGCAGCAGGGCCAGAATGCGGCGATCGTAGACGTCCAACTCGCTGTGCATAGAAATACCTGTGGGTGTGTATTTTTTGAATTGATTGATTCGATAATGCGCCAATAAGGCTCATCTTAGATAAGAAATCTCCGTAGGCGAATGTGAAAATTCCTCCAGTCGATTTTGGAGAGTCAGTATGCACGCCGTCGAAACCGCCCACCCTGTCACCCGCGTCGATGCGTGGGCCGTCAACAGCGCCCAGTGTCAGGCGCACTATCGGATCGTCGCCGAGGCTGAGCCCGACGTGCTGTGCCGGGTGCTGAACTACTTTGCGCTGCAGTTCCTGACGCCAGCCCACGTCAATATGAGCCGGGACGCCGACCTGCTGAATATCGATATCGTGATCGACGGCCTTAGCTGGCACCGTGCCCAAGTCATCGGTGAAAAGATTCGAAACCTGATCAGTGTCTGCGACCTGGAGTTGTGGCCGGCTGATGCCGAGCGGCCTCAGGCACTGGCGGCGACCGCGCGGTAAAAACCTGCAATACACCTGGGAACGAGGATTTCCAGCGGCTGACTAGTCTGGGATTACACCCCAAACCGCCCAGGAAACCTGCATGACCGCTGCCTCCCTCGACCACCCCTTGGAACTGCACCAGTTATTGCCGGCGTTGATCGAGCAAGGGCTGATTACCGCGCAGGCGGCACATAGCATTCAGGCAGCATCTTGCACTCAACATCCCCTGGAATGCATCGCAGCCCAAGGCCCTTGTCTTGAGACCCTGACCCAATGGCTGGCACAACATGCAGGTCAGCCTTACCTGCGCATCGACCCGTTGAAGATCGACGTGGCGAGCGTGGTGCCGTTGATGTCCCATGCCTTCGCCCAGCGCCACGGCATTCTTGCGGTCGCCGTGGATGCCCAAAGCGTCACGATCGCCAGCGCCCAGCCGTATATCAGCGCCTGGGAAGCCGGGCTCGCTCAAGTGCTCAAACGCACCATCAAGCGCGTGGTGGCCAACCCCCGCGAAATCCAGCGTTGCCTCCACGAGTTTTACCGCTTGGCCAAGTCAGTCAGCGGCGCCGATCAGAAAATGGCGATACCCGGCAACGTCGAACTGCTCAGCCTCGGCGCCAGCGACAAGGAGCCCGATGCCAATGACGCGCATATCGTCAATATCGTCGACTGGCTGTTGCAGTACGCCTTTGCCCAACGGGCCAGCGATATTCATATCGAACCCTGTCGCGATCAGGGCCGGGTGCGTTTTCGCATCGACGGGCTGTTGCATGACGTCTATCAATTTCCGCCTCAGGTCACCACCGCAGTGGTCAGCCGCTTGAAAAGTCTTGGGCGAATGAATGTGGCCGAGAAACGCAAACCCCAGGATGGTCGCGTCAAGACCAGGAACCCGGCAGGCGCCGAAGTGGAATTGCGCCTTTCGACCCTGCCGACGGCGTTTGGCGAAAAGCTGGTGATGCGGATTTTTGACCCTCAGGTGCTGCTCAAGGACTTCGACCAGTTGGGCTTGTCGAGCGCCGATCAGCAGCGCTGGCACGCCATGACTGGGCAAGCCAACGGCATCATCCTGGTCACAGGCCCGACCGGCTCGGGCAAGACCAGCACCCTCTACACCACCCTCAAGCAACTGGCGACCCGAGAGGTCAACCTGTGCACGGTAGAAGACCCGATTGAAATGGTCGAGCCGGCGTTCAATCAAATGCAGGTCCAACACAATATCGACCTCAGCTTTGCCAGCGGCGTCCGCGCCCTGCTGCGCCAGGACCCGGACATCATCATGATCGGTGAAATCCGTGACCGGGAAACCGCCGAAATGGCCATACAGGCCGCACTGACCGGGCACTTGGTGTTCTCGACCCTGCATACCAACGATGCGCCCAGCGCCATCAGCCGACTGCAGGAGCTTGGCATTGCTCATTATTTGATCAAGGCCACACTCATAGGCGTCATGGCGCAGCGTCTGGTGAGGGTTTTGTGCACCCACTGCAAGCGTCCGACGGGTGTGGAGAACATAGGCTGCTACAAGGCCGTCGGTTGTGTGGAATGCCGTGACAGCGGTTATCGAGGCCGAGCCGGGCTGTATGAAATCATGCCGTTGGACCCAGCGCTCAAGGCGCTGGTGACTCCCGGTACGGACATACAGGCGCTACGCCGTGAGGCGCTCGCGCAGGGCATGAACAGCTTGCGCATGGCCGGCATCGATAAAGTGAACGCCGGCGTGACCACAATGACGGAAATATTACGGGTCACGCCTGGGGATTCAGAAACAAATCCTTTATTTGTTGGGCCGTGAAACCGTCCTTATCGGTGACCAGACCGCTACAATCGGCCCAACGTCGTTCACTGAAATCTTCAGATAAGGAATCGCTATGCAGATCGGAACCGTACTGCTTCTTTTCGTGGGCTTGGCCATCGCCATCCTGTTCATGGGTTTCAAAGTGGTGCCCCAGGGCTACCAATGGACCGTCGAACGTTTCGGCCGCTACACCAACACCCTCAAGCCCGGCCTGAACATCATCATCCCGGTCATGGACCGCATCGGTCGCAAGATCAACGTGATGGAAAGCGTGCTGGACATTCCGCCCCAGGAAGTCATCACTGCCGACAACGCCACCGTGCAGATCGATGCCGTGTGCTTCTTCCAGGTGGTCAACACCGCCCAGGCGGCCTACGAGGTCAACAACCTCGAACACGCGATCCGCAACCTGCTGCAAACCAATATCCGTACCGTCCTGGGCTCCATGGAGCTTGATGCCATGCTCAGCCAGCGTGATGGCATCAATGAGAAGCTGCTGCGCACCGTGGACGAAGCCACTGCGCCGTGGGGCATCAAGATCACCCGTATCGAGATCAAGGACATCAGCCCACCCGCCGACCTGATGGCCGCCATGTCCGGCCAGATGAAAGCCGAGCGAATCAAGCGTGCACAGATCCTTGAAGCCGAGGGCCTGCGTGCGTCGGCAATCCTGACCGCCGAAGGCAAGAAGCAGGCGCAGATCCTCGAAGCCGAAGGTAGCCGTCAGGCCGCGTTCCTGGAGTCCGAAGCGCGTGAGCGTCAGGCCGAGGCCGAAGCTCGGGCGACACAAGTGGTGTCCGAAGCCATCGCGTCGGGCAATGTGCAGGCGGTCAACTACTTCGTCGCGCAAAAATACATCGATGCCTTGGGCAAGCTGGCGTCGGCCAACAACAGCAAGGTCATCCTGATGCCGCTGGAAGCCAGCCAGGTGATTGGCGCCGTGGGCGGTATCGGCGAAATCGTCAAGGCGACTTTCGGCAACCAGAAAGGCTGAGGCCAACACCATGTGGGACTTTTTGCTGCATTTGTCGTTCTGGGACTGGTTGGCGCTGGGCACTGTGCTGTTGATTCTTGAGGTGTTCGGCGCCGGTGGGTACCTGCTGTGGATGGGTATCGCCGCGGCCGCAGTGGGGGTGATCAAGTTCCTGGTCCCGCCGCTCGGGCTTGAGTGGCAGCTGCTGCTGTTCGCCATGCTGTCGATCCTGACGGCCGTGTATTGGTGGAAGCGCCAACGCAGCAGCGCCAAGGTCAGCGATCAACCGGGGTTGAACGAGCGTGGCTCCGAATTGATCGGGCGCACCTTCATGGTGCATCAGGCGATTGTGGATGGCCGGGGCAAGATTAAAGTCGGCGATGGCGTGTGGATGGTCACCGGTGCCGATGCTCCAGCAGGCGCTCAAGTACGCGTGGTTGGCCAGGATGGGGTGATTTTAGAGGTTGAAACTGTTTAGTCAGTGATGGAACTGGATCGACTTAACTACAATCAAAACGTACAGATAACCCACCGGAGTCACCCATCATGCGTCTTAAATATGCTGTCGCAACCCTCGCTGTGCTTTCCCTACCTGTCGGCTCAGCCATGGCCGATAGCTTTTGGCGTAATGTCATCTCGTCGGGCGCCACCACTGGCTCGACTTACCTGACATTCAAGGACCACAAGCTGGTAGTCGCCGCCCAGGACGACGCCGGCAGCTTCGTCGCCAGCGACGGCGGCATCCGCGGCCCGTACCTGGAAGCGGCCATGCAGAAGGTCCGCGCCGACAACCCTGGCCTTCAGGCCACGGACATGGAACTGGCTAACGCCATCCTGGCGAAGAATGCTGTAACCGAGTAACAGCCGCACCGATAAAAAATGCCGCTTTTTCAAGCGGCATTTTTTTGCCTGCCCTATGACGAATCGTTCATAAGCGACAGGCTATATTCAGTCTTGCCGTGCAACCATGCGTTACTGACACGTTTAACATTCATCGCCTATCTTGAACGGATGCCTTCTTCGTCATGAGCCAACAGCCTTTCCTGCCGTTTTCCAAACCGACCATTGATGAAGCCACCATTTCGGCAGTCGGCGATGTCCTGCGATCCGGCTGGATCACCAGCGGGCCAAAAGTGCAGGCGTTCGAGGCGCAGTTGTCGGAATACTTTGGCGGGCGGCCGGTGCGCACCTTCAACTCGGGCACCTGCACCATGGAGATCGCCTTGCGCATCGCCGGTATCGGGCCTGGGGATGAAGTCATCACGACACCGATTTCCTGGGTGGCCACCGCCAACGTCATCCTCGAAGTCGGCGCTACTCCAGTGTTCGCCGATATCGACCCGATTACCCGCAACATTGACCTGGCCCAGGTTGAGGCGGCAATCACACCACGTACCAAAGCGATCATCCCGGTCTACCTGGCGGGCTTGCCCCTGGACATGCCGATGCTTTACGCGCTGGCCAACAAGTACAACCTGCGTATCGTCGAAGACGCCGCGCAAGCCTTGGGCTCCAGCTGGGACGGGGAACGCATCGGTGCAACCGGTGACTTCGTGTCGTTCAGCTTTCAGGCGAACAAGAACATCACCTCATCCGAGGGTGGCTGCCTGGTGTTGAACAACGCCGAGGAGGCTCGCCTGGCAGAGAAGTATCGCCTGCAGGGCGTGACCCGCACCGGTTTCGATGGCCTGGATGTGGATGTCCTGGGTGGCAAGTTCAACATGACCGACATCGCCGCCGCCATTGGCCTGGGGCAGTTTGCACATATCGAGAAGATCACGGCCCACCGCCAGCACCTGGCACGCCACTACTTCCAGTGTTTTGGCAGTGACTTCGAAGAGAAATATGGCGCGCAACTGCCGCCGGCGGACTTCGAGAACAGCAACTGGCACCTGTTCCAACTGGTGTTGCCGGAGCGCCAAGACGGCTTGCCTGCTCGCGCAACGTTCATGGAGCAGATGCAGGCCCACGGCGTTGGCATTGGCTATCACTACCCGCCGATCCACTTGCTGAGCCTGTATCGGACACAGGGTTTCAAGGAAGGCATGTTCCCGGTGGCGGAGCGTGTTGGGCGTTTGATCGTGTCGTTGCCGATGTTTACGGCGATGACAGAGGCAGATGTGGAGCGGGCTGTAGCGGCGGTTAAAGCGGTACTGAAAAAAGACTGAACACAACCAGCAGGCACACCCCAATCAACTGTGGGAGCTGGCTTGCCTGCGATGCGGGCACCTCGGTGTATCGCTGATACACGGGTGATCCAATCGCAGGCAAGCCAGCTCCCACATTGATGTGTGCTGTTGCAGCTATTGCGTTTAGTCGCCGATAGCGGCTTTGTAGCCGGCAGCGTCGAGTAGCTTGTCCAGTTCAGCCTTGTCGCTTGGCTTGAGCTTGAAGATCCAGGCGCCGTAAGGGTCAGAGTTCAGCAGCTCAGGGCTGCCACTCAGCTCTTCGTTGACAGCAATCACTTCGCCGGCAATCGGCGAGTAGATATCCGAAGCAGCTTTCACCGACTCAACCACACCCGCCTGGCCTTGCGCTTCAAAATTGGCACCCACCTCTGCCAACTCAACAAACACCACATCACCCAAAGCTTCCTGTGCATGGTCGGAGATGCCGACAGTCACGGTGCCATCAGCTTCCAGACGGGCCCATTCGTGACTTTCGGCAAAACGCAGGTCGGCAGGGATATTGCTCATAGTCTGTGTCCTCAAGAAGAAATGTCAGCGGCCATTGGCCTGCCGGAAAATAGTTAGATCAAGGTTTTGCCATGGCGTACGAAGGTCGGCTTGACCACTCGAACCGGGTACCACTTGCCGCGGATTTCCACTTCGGCCCGGTCGGCAGTCGCCGCCGGTACGCGCGCCAGGGCAATGGATTTGCTTAGCGTAGGCGAGAAACTACCACTGGTGATCTCTCCTTCGCCAACATTGGCGATACGAACCACCTGGTGAGCGCGTAAAACTCCACGCTCTTCCAGCACCAGCCCGACCAATTTGAACTGCACACCGGCTGCCTTTTCCGCTTCCAGCGCAGCACGACCGATAAAATTGCGCCCGGCAGGTTCCCAGGCAATGCTCCAGGCCATATTGGCCGCCAGGGGCGATACCTGCTGATGGATATCCTGGCCGTACAGGTTCATGCCGGCCTCCAGGCGCAAGGTATCGCGGGCACCGAGGCCGATAGGTGAAATGCCCGCGCCCACCAGATCGTTGAAAAAACCCGGTGCCTGGTCGGCGGGCAGGACAATTTCCAGACCGTCTTCGCCGGTGTAGCCGGTACGGGCGATAAACCAGTCGCCGTCGGCGTGGCCTTCGAACGGCTTGAGCTGGTGGATCAGGATGCCACGGGACTGAGTGACCAGTTCGGCGATTTTATGCCGGGCGTGGGGCCCTTGGATGGCAAGCATGGCCAATTCGGACCGCTCATGCAGCTGCACCTGGTAATCGCCCAGTTGCGCCTGCATCCAGGCCATATCCTGATCGCGGGTGGCGGCATTGACCACCAACCGGTAACCGGTTTCGGTGCGGTAGACGATCATGTCGTCCACCACTCCGCCTTGCTCGTTGAGCATGGCGCTGTACAGCGCACGGCCGCAGCCGTGCAATCGATCGACATCATTGGCCAGCAGGTGCTGAAGCCATTCCTTGGCCTGAGGGCCGGTGACATCGATTACGGTCATATGAGATACATCGAACACCCCACAGTCGCGCCGCACCTGATGGTGTTCTTCAACCTGCGAGCCGTAATGCAAAGGCATATCCCAACCGCCAAAATCGACCATTTTCGCGCCGAGGGCGAGATGCAGGTCATACAAAGGCGTACGCTGTCCCATGGGTTTCTCCTTCCGGGCTTGGCGAAGGTGCGCAGAGCTGCCACTTGCGCCGAACACCTTGATTTACAAGGCCCACAGCCACATACAGCAGGTCGATCCGAAAGACGGAGCGCACCGAATGCCGCGCATTGTAGCCTCAAGCCGTAGGACTGGCACCTAACCGATTTGCCGAGCAGAGCGACGGATCAGCCCGATGACCGGCAACAACCCGACCAGCACCAGGGTCAACGCCGGCAAAGAAGCCCGCGCCCATTCACCTTCACTGGTCATCTCGAAGATCCGTACCGCCAGCGTGTCCCAGCCAAACGGGCGCATCAGCAATGTCGCGGGCATTTCCTTGAGTACATCCACGAACACCAGCAGCGCCGCGCTCAAGGTGCCGGGCAACAACAACGGCAGATACACTTTGCAAAACAGTCGTGGACCGCTCACCCCAAGGCTGCGTGCAGCTTCGGGCAATGACGGGCGAATGCGCGCCAGGCTGTTTTCCAAAGGCCCGTAGGCCACTGCCAGGAACCGTACCAGGTAAGCCAGCACCAATGCCGACAGGCTGCCCAACAGCACGGGCCTGCCCGCGCCGCCCAGCCAGCCGGACAGTGGCACCACCAGCTCGCGGTCCAGGTAACTGAACGCCAACATGATCGACACCGCCAGCACCGAGCCCGGCAAGGCATAACCGACATTGGCCAGGCTGATGCCGGAGCGAATCGCCCGGGTCGGCGCCAGGCGGTTGGCAAAGGCCAGGATCATCGCCACGCTGACCGTAATCAGCGCGGCAATACCGCCCAGGTAGAGGGTGTGGACGATCAGGCCCGTATAGCGCTCATCCAGGTCGAAGCGCCCGCGCTGCCAGAACCAGGCCACCAGTTGCAGCATCGGGATCACAAACGCACAGGCAAATACCAGGCCGCACCAGGCGCTGGCCGCCACGGCCTTGAATCCGTGCAGGTGGTACAACGCCTTGCCGCGTGGCCGCTCATTGCTCGGTCGGCTGGCTCCACGCGCGCGCCGTTCGCCATACAGCACCAACATCACAACCAGCAGCAACAGGCTGGCCAGTTGCGCGGCGCTGGAAAGGCTGAAAAAGCCATACCAGGTTTTGTAGATAGCCGTGGTGAAGGTGTCGAAATTGAACACCGAGACGGCGCCGAAATCTGCCAGGGTCTCCATCAACGCCAGGGCCACACCGGCACCAATCGCTGGTCGCGCCATCGGCAACGCCACGCGCCAGAATGCTTGCCATGGCGATTGTCCCAATACCCGCGCCGCTTCCATCAAGCCTTTGCCCTGGGCCAGGAACGCCGTGCGCGCCAGCAGGTAGACGTAAGGATAGAACACCAGCACCAACACGATGATCACGCCGCTGGTGGAGCGCACTCGCGGCAAACGCAGCCCATTGCCGAACCATTCGCGCAGCAGAGTCTGCACGGGCCCTGCAAAATCCAGCAGACCGACGAACACGAAGGCCAGCACATAAGCCGGGATCGCAAAGGGCAGCATCAGCGCCCAATCGAGCCAACGTCGCCCGGGGAATTCGCAGAGGCTGGTCAGCCAGGCCAGGCTGACGCCCAACAGTGTCACGCCAAGACCGACGCCGAGCACCAGGGTCAAGGTGTTGCCCAGCAATCGAGGCATCTGGGTATCCCAGAGATGGGACCAGATCTGATGGTCGATGCTCTGCCAGGACAGCAGCAGCACGCTCAGCGGCAGCAGCACCAGGGCGGCGACGGTGAAGACCGGCAGGTACCAGCGGCGTTGGGCGGGGTGGGCCAAGGAAAAGCTCTCTATAGAACAGACTATTTGAAGACAAACTCAAAACAATGTGGGAGGGGGCTTGCTCCCGATAGCGGAGTGCCAGTCAATGATGATTAGACTGATACCCCGCTATCGGGGGCAAGCCCCCTCCCACATTTAGATCTGTGGCAATTTACACATTCAGTTCCAGCCAGCGCGATCCATCAGCCGGATTGCCTCAGCCTGGCGCTTGCCCGCCACTTCTACCGGTAAGGTATCGGCCACGAACTTGCCCCAGCTCGCCACTTCCGCCGATGGCGGTACCGCCGGGTTGGCCGGGAACTCCTGGTTCACGTCGGCAAAGATTTTCTGCGCCTCAGGCGTGGTCATCCACTCCACCAGCGCCTTGGCTGCTTGCGGGTGCGGCGCGTGCTTGGTCAGGCCTATGCCCGACAGGTTCACATGCACGCCACGGTCGCCCTGGTTCGGCCAGAACAGTTTCACCGCCAGATCCGGCTTCTGCTTGTGCAGGCGGCCGTAGTAGTAGGTGTTGACGATACCCACGTCGCACTGTCCGGCATTGATGGCTTCCAGCACGGCGATGTCATCGGAGAACACGTCGGTGGACAGGTTGTTGACCCAGCCCTTGACGATCTCTTCGGTCTTGGCCGCGCCATGGGTTTCGATCAACGTGGCGGTCAGTGACTGGTTGTAGACTTTTTTCGCGGTACGCAGGCACAGGCGGCCTTCCCATTGCTTGTCGGCCAGGGCTTCGTAGGTGGTCAGTTCGCCCGGTTCCACCCGCTCGGTGGAATAGGCGATAGTGCGCGCACGCAGGCTCAAGCCGGTCCAGGCGTGGGCCGATGAGCGATATTGCAGCGGGATATTCTTGTCGATCACAGCGGAAGTGAACGGTTGCAGGATGCCCATTTGCTCGGCCTGCCAGAGGTTGCCGGCGTCGACGGTGAGCAGCAGATCGGCGGTGGCGTTCTCGCCCTCGGCCTTGATGCGCTGCATCAGCGGCGCTTCCTTGTCGGTGATGAACTTGACCTGCACCCCGGTCTTCTGGGTATAGGCATCGAATACCGGCTTGATCAGCTCGTCAATGCGCGAGGAGTAGACCACGACTTCGTCGGCTGCCTGCACAGTGGTGCTGCCGATCAGGGTGAGTGCCAGGGCAGTCAGGAGGCGCTTGGGTGCCAACATGGGTGCGGTCTCTCATTTGCAAATTGAGGGCAAATGATAAGGACTCACATTTGGTAACGCTCGGCGGAGGCGTTACCAGATGTTGCACAGCCCGAATATGCGCGAGGGTTGAGGGCCTCATCGGGGGCAAGCCCCCTCCCACAGGGGACTGTATTTCAATTCAGGGTTTAGCGAGTTCTGGTAGATCGCCAGTCAAACCTAGCGCCTGGCGCACAAACACTGCCTTGGCTTCAGGCATCTGGTCGACGATTTTCAGGCCGGCATTACGCAGCCAGCGCAGCGGCAGTTGATCGGCCTGGAACAAGCGCTCGAAGCCTTCCATCGCCGCCATCAGCGCCAGGTTGTGGGGCATGCGCCGCCGCTCGTAACGGCTCAGCACCTTCACATCCGCCAGGCGCTCGCCGCGCTCGGTGGCCGCCAACAACACCTCGGCCAGTACCGCCGCATCAAGAAAGCCCAGGTTTACGCCCTGCCCCGCCAACGGGTGAATCACGTGGGCAGCATCACCGATCAGTGCCAGGCCCTCGGCCACGTAGCGTTTGGCATGGCGCTGGCGTAACGGCACGCAAACGCGCGGGTCGGCACTGACCACAGTGCCCAGGCGCCCTTCGAAGGCGCACTCCAGCTCCCGGCAGAAGCGTTCATCATCCAGGGCCATCAGGCGCTCGGATTCAGCCGGCGTGGTCGACCAGACAATCGAACACCAATCTTCCTGCCCATCCCGTACCAGCGGCAGGAACGCCAGCGGGCCGGTATCGGTAAAGCGTTGCCAGGCCGTGCGCTGGTGCGGCTGGCTGCTGCGCACGCTGGTCACGATCGCGTTATGCAGGTAATCCCACTCGCGGGTCGGGGTGCCGGTCAGGCGGCGTACTGCGGAGTTGGCGCCATCGGCGGCCACCACCAGCGGCGCACGCAATTTGCGCCCATCAGCCAGGGTCAGCAGCCAGTCATCGCCGGAGCGGCGCATCTGCTCAAGGCGCGCATTGGCCAGCAGGCCGAGGTCGCAGTCGTGCAAGCGCTCCAGCAAGGCATCCTGCACCACACGGTTTTCGACGATATGCCCGAGCACCTCGGCATGCACGCTGGCTGCCGAAAAGTGAATCTGCCCGGTACCGCTGCCGTCCCACACCTGCATCTCGCCGTAAGGGCTGGCGCGACGCGCGACGATACCGTCCCACACGCCCAGGCGTTCGAGGATGCGCTGGCTGGCCGCCGACAACGCGCTCACCCGCGGCTCAAACGCCGCCTGCGGTTCAAACGGTTTGACGCTTAGCGGGCTGCCGTCGAGCAGCAGCACCTGCAAGCCGCTGCCCTGCAATGCCAGCGCCAGGGCGCTTCCGACCATTCCGGCCCCGACAATCAGCACATCTGCGCGCATGTCCATGCTTTAAGCCTTGTCTCGTGTGCGGCACAGGCCGCCAATAAAGTGATGGGCCGGCTCAAACATCAGAGCGCACCCCCAGCCCCATTGCCTGGCGGGCGAACCAGCGTTTGGCCGGCGGCAACAGGTCCAGGCCGAGCAGGCCCAGGTTACGGCCCAGCGCCATTAGCGGCTGGCCGCTGCCAAACAAGCGTGTGACCTGATCGGAGAAGCCTACGGTCAGTTGTTGGTCCAGGCGCTGGCGATCCCGATAGCCTTGCAACGTCGCCAGGTCACCTGGCACTGCCGGGCCGGCCAACAAGGCTTCGGCCAAGGCATTGGCATCGCGCAGGGACAGGTTGAACCCCTGCCCGGCAATCGGGTGCAGGCTGTGGGCGGCATTGCCGAGGACCGCAAGATTCGAGCGCACTTGCTCTTCGGCTTCCACCAGGGTCAGCGGGTACAGATGACGGGCGCCCACTTGCTTGAGGGTGCCCAGGCGATAACCGAATACGCCCTGCAACTCGCTCAGGAAGCTGCGCTCGTCAAGATCGGCCAGGCGCTGGGCGTCCATGCCGATGCGGGTCCAGACCAGCGCACAGCGGTTGTCCGGCAGCGGCAACAAGGCCATCGGCCCCTCATCGGTAAAGCGCTCGAACGCTTCGCCATTGTGGGCTTCGCTCGGGGTGATATTGGCGATCAGTGCGCTCTGGTTGTAGGGCCGGGTCTTCACGCCAATGCCCAGTTGCTCACGCAGGCCGGAGCGGCCGCCGTCGGCCAACACCGCGAGGTCGCATTCCAGCACGGTTTCATCGTTGAGGGTCAGGCGATAGCCATCAGGCAGCGGCTCCATGCGCGTGACTTCCGCGGGGCAGCGCCAGCTGACGACGTCTTTATCCAGGCCTTGCCACAGGCATTGGCCCAGCCAGGCGTTTTCCACCACATAGCCCAGGGCCGGCACGCCCTCTTCCATGGCGGACAAGCGCGCGGTAGAGAAACGCCCGCGGTCCGATACATGGATCTGCTTGATCGGCTCGGCGCGGCGGGCAATGTCCTGCCACAGGCCCAGACGCTGATAAATCTGGCGGGCACCAAAGGACAGCGCCGAAGAACGCGCATCGTAACTGGGCTGGTAGCTGTCGCCCGGGGCAAAGGGTTCGATCAGCACGATCTTCCAGCCACGTGCCTTGGCCCCAGCCTGCAACGCCAGGGCCAGGCTGGCACCCACTAGGCCACCACCAATAATCGCCAGGTTGACCCGGCTCATCGGGCAGCCGCCATCAGTGCTTCGATCTCGGCAACGGTCTTGGGCACCGCGCCGGTCAGGATTTCACAGCCTTGCTTGGTCACTATCACGTCATCCTCGATGCGTACGCCAATGCCACGCCATTTCTTTGCCACATTCTGGTTGTCCGGTGAAATATAGATCCCCGGCTCCACGGTCAAGGCCATGCCGACTTCCAGCACACGCCATTCACCGCCGACCTTGTACTCGCCCACATCATGCACATCCATGCCCAGCCAGTGGCCGGCGCGGTGCATGTAGAAGGCGCGGTAGGCTTCGCTGGCGATCAGTTCGTCAACGTCACCTTGCAGCAACCCCAACTTCACCAACCCGGCGGTGATGACCTGCACGGTAGCCTCATGGGCCTGGTTCCAATGCTTGTTCGGTGCGATCTGCGCGAAGGCGGCTTCCTGGGAGGCCAGCACAATTTCGTAGATCGCCTTTTGTTCGGGCGAAAACTTGCCGTTGACCGGCCAGGTGCGGGTGATGTCGCTGGCGTAGCAGTCGATCTCACAACCGGCGTCGATCAGCACCAAGTCGCCATCCTTGAGCAACGCGTCATTCTGCTGGTAATGCAGGATGCAGCTGTTGCGCCCGGCGGCGACGATGGAACCGTAGGCTGGCATTTTCGCACCGCCCTTACGGAACTCGTAATCCAGCTCGGCCTCCAGGCTGAACTCATGCAAACCCGCACGGCTGGCCTGCATCGCCCGCACATGGGCCGCGCAGGAAATGCGCGCCGCTTCGCGCATCACCCTCACCTCTGCCGCCGATTTATACAGGCGCATGTCGTGGAGCAGATGATCCAGGGCAACGAATTCGTTCGGCGGCTGGGCGCCCAAGTGCGCTTTGGAACGGATCACGTTGATCCACTCCATCACATGCCGGTCGAATTCGGCGTTGCTGCCCATGGCCGAATATACCCGGTCGCGGCCTTCGATCAGGCCGGGCAGGATGTCGTCGATATCAGTGATAGGGAATGCGTCGTCGGCGCCAAAGTCGCGGATCGCGCCTTCAGTGCCGGCGCGCAGGCCGTCCCACAGCTCGCGCTCAGCGTTGCGCTCACGGCAGAACAACACGTATTCGCCATGCTGGCGACCGGGCATCAGCACGATCACCGCTTCGGGCTCGGGGAAACCGCTGAGGTACTGGAAGTCGCTGTCCTGGCGGTAGACATGCTCGACATCGCGGTTGCGGATCGCCACGGCGGCGGCCGGCAGGATCGCGATGCTGTTGGGTTCCATCTGCGCCATGAGCGCCTTGCGGCGACGGGTGTATTCCGCTTTGGGGATATGGATCATGGGCAGATGGGGTTCCTTTCTTAATGCAGCGAAGGCTTGGGTGCAGCAGGTTCAGCAGACTTTTTGGTCTCGGTGAACAGCAGCAACGGCGCGACGCGCAGGTATTCCATCACTTCCATATAGTCGCCTTCGCCGTCTTCGGACTCTTCCAGGGCATCTTGCACCTGGGAGATAGCCGCCAGGTCCTGCAGCACTTCCTTGGCGTCGTTGCTAAGCTCCAGGCCACCGGCGTTCACGCCGAAACCGTGGAGGAAACCCTGGCACCATTGGCCCAGCGCGGCAGCGCGCTCAGTGAGCGGGGCGTCGTCGGTCGGCAGCAGCAGAACCACGGTGACGTCGTCACCGGTCAGCTCGCCCTTGACCATCTCTTGCAGGCCGATCAGCGCGTTACGCACGTTTTCGGTCGGTTCGGTTTCCAGCAGCTCGGCCACGTCGGCCAACCAGTTGTCGGCATCAAAGCCCACACCAGTGCAACTGCGGCCCAACAGCACGCCGTGCAGTTCGGCAGGCGAGCATGGGTGACCGCTGGTGCTCAGCAGTTTGGAAAAAGCGTCGTACGGGGAATTCTGAATGGGCATGGTGAGCTAGGCGCCAGACGGCGCAATGTCTAGAATGGAGCGCTGTATCCTAGCACCGGCAGACGCACCAAGACTATCGAGGGCGTCAGATCGTTTATCCTGCAGTTGCCATTCATCAGACAAATCCAGTGGAACCCAATGGAAGACACCGACCTGCAAGCGCTGATGGCCAGACTCGAACTGCTAATTGATCGGGTCGAGCAACTAAAGAGTCAAAACGGACTCCTATTAGCTCAGGAAAAGACCTGGCGCGAGGAACGCGCTCACCTCATTGAAAAAAACGAAATCGCCCGGCGTAAGGTCGAATCGATGATTTCGCGCCTGAAGGCCCTGGAGCAAGACTCATGAGTTCAAGCAATAGCGTTACCGTGCAGATCCTCGACAAAGAATATTCGATCATCTGCCCCCAGGAAGAACGCAGCAATCTGGTCAGCGCTGCCCGTTACCTGGACGGCAAGATGCGCGAAATCCGCAGCAGCGGCAAAGTGATCGGCGCCGACCGCATCGCCGTGATGGCCGCGCTGAATATCACCCACGATCTGCTGCACAAGCAGGAACGCCCTGACGTGCAGGCCAGCGGTTCGACGCGCGAGCAAGTGCGTGACCTGCTCGAACGCGTGGATCTGGTGCTTTCCACCGATTCCGACGCACCCAAGGGCTGATTGCCGAGTCTGTTTAAGGTATACTCGCCCCACTCCCTGGCGTGTTTGCCAGTCGGCGATGTCCCTGAGCCGATTCGCACTACCCTGGAAGTTGCACGTTGGGCTGGTGTGCATGTCCGCTAGACGGAAAGCCTTAAAGCCTACTGCTTCTTCCACCTTGAACTTTCGGGTTCAAGGGCTAAGTCGACAGCGGCTCTGTCGGGGAGCCTGAATTCCCAAACTCAATGCCAGTCCCAGGACTGGCATTGTTTTATGAGCCGATAAGCCATGACCGAACCTGCGCCGCTGTCCCGTCCGCAACTTCGACGCATGTTGCGCAAGGCCCGCCGTGCCCTCACGCCGAGCGAGCAGCGCCAGGCCGCCCTTGGCCTGTACCGGCAACTGGCACAGCACCCGCTGTTTCGCCGGTCCAAACATATTTCCTTATACCTGCCGACGGACGGTGAAATCGATCCGCGCCTGCTGCTGCGCGCGGCGCAGCGCCGTGGCAAGGCCACCTATCTGCCGGTACTGAGTGCCTGGCCGCGCACCAAGATGGTGTTCCAGCGCGTGCGGCCTGGGGATAAGTTGTCGCCCAACCGCTTTGGCATTCTTGAGCCGCGGGTCAATGTCCACCAGCAGCGCAAGGTCTGGGCGCTCGACCTGGTGCTGTTGCCGTTGGTGGGGTTCGATCGCGAAGGCGGGCGCCTGGGCATGGGTGGCGGATTCTACGACCGCAGCCTGGCTTACCTGGCCAGGCGCAAAAGCTGGCGCAAGCCGACCTTGCTGGGGTTGGCCCATGAATGTCAGCAGGTAGACCGCTTGGCGCAGGCAAGTTGGGACGTGCCGCTGGCGGGCACTGTCACCGATAAGCACTGGTATGTTGCAGAAACGTCGCTGGAACCAGCGACGCCTTGAAGCCGTATTAACGCTTGAATTGTTGCTGCACTGGCGAGAGTTCAACCGGTGCGTCGGCCTTGTTCGACCACAAGCTCTGGGCATACCCGGTGGTCACAACGCCCAGACCAAACAAAATAACCAAAATCCATAGTAAATCCGGTTTACGTTGCATCGATTGCCCCCCTTCAGGCACCTCGTACACGATGACAACAACGTTCCAAAGTAGTCCGTTGCAGCTGCGCCAAGCCTAAAAGCGCGCATTCTGCGGTAACGTGAACCAACACGCAAACCTTGACGCCAACCGACTGTCGGTTTGTCATGCAATTGCCCGACAACTTGCCCAATGCCTTTTTCAGGAGCCCAAAAATGGCCTACTGGCTGATGAAATCCGAGCCTGACGAATTGTCCATCAAGGACCTGGAAAAGCTCGGCGAAGCCCGCTGGGATGGGGTGCGCAACTATCAGGCGCGCAACTTTCTGCGCGCCATGGCGGTGGGCGATGAGTTTTTCTTCTATCACTCCAGCTGTCCGGAGCCTGGCATTGCCGGCATCGGCAAAATCGTCGAGGCCGCCTACCCGGATCCTACAGCGCTGGAACCGGACAGCCACTACTTCGACGCCAAGGCCAGTGCGGAGAAAAATCCGTGGAGTGCCATCACCGTAGGCCACGTCAACACCTTCCCCAAGGTGCTGGGCCTGGGCTATCTAAAGCAGCAAACCGCTCTTGCCGAAATGCCGCTGGTGCAGAAAGGCAGCCGGCTTTCGGTCATGGCGGTCACGCCTGAACAATGGGCGGCCATCCTTCAGCTGCTTTAACTGACCGATATCAAGACCCTCACGGGCCAAACCCATCACACTGGACGCTAACGCCGCAGGATGCAGCCATGTCTACGAACCACCATACGTCCCGTCTGTTCGCCATCGCCCTGATCGTCCTCCTGCTGGGGGCGGGGGCCTTTGGCTACTGGCGTTCGACCCAGGATCGCCTGCCCGAGGGCTTGAGCATGGGCAACGGGCGCCTGGAGTCCACCGAAGTACAAATCGCCGCCAAGATCCCCGGGCGCCTGGCCGAAGTGCACGTGGATGAAGGCGACAAAGTGCTCAAGGGCCAGTTGCTGGCACGCATGGACACCCGCACCCTGCAAGCCCAGCGCGCCCAGGCCGAAGCAGAGGTGTTACGCGCCAGGGAAAACTTCGCCTCTGCTGAAGCCAACGTGCAGTTGCGCCAAAGCGAGCAACTGCTGGCCAGCCAGGAACTCAAGCGCACCCAAGAGCTGTACCGGCGCGGCTTCGCCAGCAGCCAATTGATCGACCAGCAGCAAGCGCGCCAGAATACTGGCAACGCGGCAGTGATCGCCGCCCAAGCCCAGGTCAACGCGGTGAAGGCCGCCATCGGCGCAGCCCAGGCCCAGGTGGCCCAACTCACCAGCGAAATCGACGACAGCAGCCTGCGTGCGCCCATCGACGGCATCATCCAATTGCGCTTGGCCGAGCCGGGCGAAGTGCTCGGCGCGGGTGGGCGCGTGTTGCTGCTGATTGACCCCAATGACCAGTACATGAATCTCTACCTGCCCGCCTCCGTCACCGGCCGCCTGACCGTCGGCAGTGAAGCACGCATCCTGCTCGACGCCCTGCCCCAGCAAGCGCTACCGGCCAAAATCAGTTTTGTCGCGGCCAAATCGCAGTTCACTCCCAAGGAAGTCGAAACCCGCGATGAGCGACAGAAACTGGTGTTCCGCGTCAAATTGCGCCTGACTCAGCCCAGCGCCGTGCCACAAGCCAAACCGGGCATGCCCGGCGCGGGCTATGTACGCACGGCCGATGTCGACTGGCCGGCCCACCTGCAATGAGCGGCCTGGCGCTGCACGCCACGGGGATCAACCACCGCTACGGCAAGCAACAGGCACTGCTCGACATTGCCTTCAGCTTGCCAGCCGGTACCCGCTGCGGGTTGATAGGTCCGGACGGCGCCGGCAAGTCGAGCCTGCTGGGTCTGATCGCCGGGGTTAAAAAGCTGCAGGAGGGCCAGTTGCAGGTGCTCGGCGGTTCCATCCAGGACCGTCGCCACCGCAATAGCTTGTACCCGCGCATTGCCTTTATGCCCCAGGGCCTGGGCGGCAATCTGTACCCCGAGCTGTCCATCAGCGAGAACATCCGTTTCTTCGCCACCTTGTTCGGCCTGTCGAAAGCCGATTGCGACCAGCGCATGCACAACCTGCTGCTCGCCACCGACCTCGCACGCTTTGCCGAGCGCCCGGCAGGCAAGCTCTCTGGCGGGATGAAACAGAAGCTCGGCTTGTGCTGCGCACTGATCCATGATCCGGACCTGTTGATCCTCGACGAGCCCACCACCGGCGTCGACCCGCTGTCACGCCGGCGTTTCTGGGAGCTGGTAGACAGCGTACGCAGTGAGCGCCCGCAACTGACACTGCTGGTGGCCACCGCCTACATGGAAGAGGCCGAGCAATTCGAGCATTGCCTGATGCTCGACCGTGGCAGGTTGATCGCCGATGGACTGAGCCGCGAACTGGCGGCGATAACGCCCAGCGGCAAACTGGATGAGGCCTTCACGCACTTCCAGGGCGACAGTGCCCACGACAGCCAGCCGCTGGTAATTCCACCGCGCACAGGCGGCAACGCCGATATCGCTATCCAAGCCCACGACCTGACCCTGCGCTTTGGCGATTTCACCGCGGTGAACAACGTCAGCTTTGCCATTGGCCGCGGCGAGATCTTCGGCTTCCTCGGTTCCAACGGCTGCGGCAAGACCACCACCATGAAAGTCCTGACCGGGCTGATGCCAGCCACCGAGGGCAGTGCAATCCTGCTGGGCAAACCGGTAGACGCCAAGGACCTGGCGACCCGCAAGCGCGTGGGCTTCATGTCGCAGAGCTTCTCGCTGTATGGCGAGCTGAGCGTGCGCCAGAACCTGGTGCTGCATGCGCAACTGTTCGACTTGCCCAAGGCCGACAGCGGTCCGCGCATTGATGAACTGATCCAACGTTTCGACCTGGGTGAAGTGGCCGAACAGCCCTCCGGCGAGTTACCCCTTGGCCTGCGCCAGCGTTTGTCCTTGGCGGTTGCGGTGCTGCATCGCCCGGAAGTGCTGATCCTCGATGAGCCCACCTCGGGCGTCGACCCGGCGGCGCGGGATGATTTCTGGCGGTTGCTGATCGAGTTGTCGCGGCAACAAGGCGTGACCATCTTCCTGTCCACCCACTTTATGAACGAAGCCCAGCGCTGCGACCGCATCTCCTTGATGCATGCCGGCAAGGTGTTGGCCTGCGACACGCCCGAGGCGCTGCAACAGCAGTTCCACGGCGATACCCTGGAGGCGGCTTTCGTCACCTGCCTGGAGCAGGCCCAGGGCGAACCCGAACCCAGCGCGCCCCGTGCAACGGTCAACGATGCCCACGCGCCGCCCGCGAGCACACACGGCTTCAGCCTGGCGCGGTGGTTAGCCGTGGCCAGCCGCGAAGGCAAGGAGCTGCTGCGCGACAAGGTACGCATGGCCTTCGCCCTGCTCGGGGCGATGTTCATGATGGTGATCTTCGGCTACGGCATTTCCCTGGACGTGGAAAACCTCGCCTTCGCCGTCTACGACCAGGACCAGACCCCGCAAAGCCGCGCCTATCTAGAGGCATTTCGCAGTTCGCGCTATTTCGCCGAGCAAGCACCCATTCGCGACGCCAACGAATTGCACCGGCGCCTGCAACGTTCGGAAATCAAGCTGGCCCTGGAGATCCCACCCGGCTTTGGCCGTGACCTCTACGCCGGCCGCCAGCCCACCGTCGCGGCCTGGCTCGACGGCGGCATGCCGTTTCGCGCTGAAACCAGCCGCAACTACGTGGAGGCCGTGCACCAGGGCAACCTTGCGCAACTGGCTGAACTCAGTAGCTTACCCTTGAACAACCGGGCCGCCGTCAAGCTTGAAACACGCTTTCGCTACAACCAGGACGTGGTCAGCGTGAATGCCATTGGCCCTGGCGTGATGGCGCTGATCCTGGCGTTCATTCCGGCCATGCTCACCGCCCTCGGCATTGTGCGCGAGAAGGAGCTGGGGTCGATCACCAACTTCTATGCCACACCACTGACACGCCTGGAGTTTTTGTTGGGCAAACAGGCGCCCTACCTGGTCATCAGCCTGGTCAACCTGGCACTGTTGGTGGCGATGAACCGCTGGTTGTTCGGTGTACCGTTCAAAGGCAGCGGCCTGACCCTGGCTTTCGGTGGCCTGTTGTACGTGCTGGCGACCACGAGCATGGGCCTGCTGATCTCGGCGTTCACCCGCACCCAGATCGCGGCGATCCTCGGCACCATGATCATCACCAGCCTGCCGACCATCCAGTTTTCCGGGCTGATCGTGCCGCGTTCGTCCCTGGAAGGTGCGGCAGCGCTGATGGGCATGCTGTTTCCGGCCGGGCACTTTCTGGATATCGCGGTGGGCACCTTCACCAAGGCCCTGGACCTGCGCCAGTTGTGGCCACAATGCCTGGCCTTGTTCGGATTTTTCGTCGGTTTTACCGGGCTGAGCCTGGTGATGCTCAAGAAGCAGGAGGCCTGATGCACAAGCTCGCCCATATCCTGCGCCTGGGGCTCAAGGAACTCACCAGCCTGCGCCACGACAGCGTGTTGCTGCTGTTTCTGGCCTACGCCTTCACCGTGGCGATCTACATGCCCGCTGCCGGTTCGGTGATTGGCGTGCACAACGCCAGCGTGGCCTTTGTCGATGAAGATCACAGCGCGCTCTCGCGGCAAATGGCCGAGGCCCTGCAACCACCGGAATTCCAGGCGCCGGCGCCACTGGCCTACGACCAGCTGGACAGGGTCATGGACAGCGGCCAATACACTTTCGTCGTCAATGTACCGGCGAATTTCCAGGCCGACCTGTTGGCGGGGCGCCAGCCGGGAGTGCAGGTGAACATCGATGCCACGGCGATGAGCCAGGCATTCATGGGCGCGGGTTACATCGGGCGGATTTTCCAACGCGAACTGCTGACCTACAGCGGCCAGGCCGACGCTGCCGGCAAAGCTCCGGCCCTGCTGACTACTCGGGCGTTGTTCAATACCAACCTGGAAGGTGGCTGGTTCCTGGCGGTGATCCAGATCGTCAACAACATCACCATCCTCGCCATCGTGCTGACCGGTACGGCCCTGCTGCGTGAACGCGAGCACGGCACCCTCGACCATCTGCTGGTGCTGCCCCTGACCGCGCTGGAGATCATGCTGGCAAAAATCTGGAGCAACATGCTGGTGGTGGTGTTGTGTACGTGGCTGTCCCTGGAACTGGTGGTCAAAGGCTTGCTCGGCGTGCCATTGGCCGGGTCGTTGAGCCTGTTCCTGTTGGTGACGGCCCTGTATTTATTTGCGAGTACTGCGTTGGGGATCTTCCTCGCCACTCTCGCCCGCTCGACGCCGCAGTTCGGCCTGCTGGCGATCCCGGTGATCATTCCCATGCTGTTGCTCTCTGGCGGCAGTACACCGCTGGATAGCATGCCCGAATGGTTGCAGTGGGTGATGCAGGGCTCGCCATCGACGCATTTTGTGAGCTTGAGTGCCGCGATTCTATTCAGGGATGCGGGGTTGAGCGTGGTGTGGCCAGACTTGCTGGCCCTGACGGGAATTGGCTTGGTATTTTTTGCGGTGGCGTTGGCGCGGTTTCGCAAGAGCCTGGCTTCCTGAGGCGCCTGGCAGGACCTCGCGAATGGCGCTAAGCGCCGGCTTCACTGGATGATCAGATTGTTGAAGAGCAAATCTTCCACCATCGGCTTGCCGGTCTCGTCATTCATCACTTGCTGGGTTTGTTTCAGGGCTTCCTGACGCAGCTTTTCCTTGCCTTCGACCGTACTCATGGCCTCGCTGGTCTGCTGGGTAAACAGCGCCACCAGCTGGTTGCGGATCAACGGATCGTTGGCTTTGACCGCCGCGGCTGCTTCGGTGCCGGTCACGCGCAGGGCGATATCGGCCTTGTAAACCTTGAGCTTGGCCGTGCCATCCAGGCCGTAGTTGCCCACAAACGGCGGGGTCAGGCTGATATAGCTGACTTTCGGTGCCTCGCCTTCCTTGGCCTCTTCGGCCTGGACGGCCATCGGCAACGTCAGGGCCAGCATCAACAGGATCCACGCTTTCACAGTTCATTCCTCGAATTCGTTTGCCCGGTAGCATAACGCTAGCAAGGCTGAGCACAAGCTTATGGGGGCTTATCAGGCGCGGGTATGCTCGTTGACCCACGGGCGCACCCTCCTACACTTATCGGCCACGATGCCAAAAGGAATAGTCCGATGAAAGCTGTGCTGTGCAAAGCCTTCGGCCCCGCCGAAACCCTGGTGCTGGAAGAGATCGCCAGCCCTGCGATCAAGAAGAACGAAATCCTGCTGGACGTGCACGCGGCCGGGGTGAACTTCCCGGATACCCTGATCATCGAGGGCAAGTACCAGTTCAAGCCGCCCTTTCCATTCTCACCCGGTGGCGAAGCGGCAGGCGTGGTCAGCGAGGTGGGTGAGAAAGTCAGCCACTTGAAGGTCGGTGACCGCGTAATGGCGTTGACCGGCTGGGGCAGCTTTGCCGAGCAGGTCGCGGTGCCTGGCTATAACGTGCTGCCGATTCCGCCGAGCATGGACTTCAACATCGCCGCCGCCTTCAGCATGACCTACGGCACCTCGATGCACGCGCTTAAACAGCGCGCCAACCTACAACCCGGTGAGACCCTGCTGGTGCTAGGCGCCTCCGGCGGTGTGGGCCTGGCCGCGGTGGAAATCGGCAAGGCCATGGGCGCACGTGTGATCGCCGCCGCCAGCAGCGCCGACAAACTCGCGGTGGCCAAGGCGGCCGGGGCTGATGAGTTGATCAACTACAGCGAAACCAGCCTCAAGGACGAGATCAAGCGCCTGACCGATGGCAACGGCGCTGACGTGATTTACGACCCGGTGGGTGGCGACCTGTTTGACCAGGCCGTGCGCGCCATCGCCTGGAACGGCCGCCTGCTGGTAGTGGGGTTTGCCAGCGGGCGCATTCCCGAATTGCCGGTGAACCTGGCGTTGCTCAAGGGCGCGGCGGTAGTCGGGGTGTTCTGGGGCTCGTTTGCCCAGCGCCAGCCGCAGGATAACGCGGCGAATTTTCAGCAGTTGTTCACGTGGTATGCCGAGGGCAAGTTGAAGCCGTTGGTGTCGCAGGTGTATCCGCTGGAGCAGGCTGCCCAGGCGATTAATGATCTGGGGCAGCGCAAGGCAGTGGGTAAGGTCATCGTACAACCCCGCTGACCGAAGTGAAATGCGATCCTTGTGGGAGCTGGCTTGCCTGCTCCCACAGTTGATCTCTGCGGGCTCTGAGGAATTCGTTACGACCACAACTTATCTATTTACGACATGTTCGTAAAAGAACATGCAATTGCTCTCGTTTCCTGTGTTTGCAGATAAGAGGCGATGCTATTTTCGGTAACGAAACTGTAACATTCGCATCCGCAGTCAAAACAAGAAATTTGGAGCTCTTGAATGTTTGCTTTCTTTCGACCTGCCGCACACCAGGCGCCCCTGCCTGAAGAAAAAATAGACAGTACCTACCGACGCCTGCGCTGGCAGATCTTCGCTGGTATTTTCTTCGGTTACGCCGGCTACTACCTGCTGCGCAAAAACTTCTCCCTGGCCATGCCCTACTTGATCGACGAGGGTTACACCCGTGGTGAACTGGGCCTGGCGATGTCGGCGATTGCGATTGCCTACGGTTTGTCCAAGTTCCTCATGGGCCTGGTGTCCGACCGTTCCAATCCACGTTACTTCCTGCCGTTCGGCCTGCTGGTTTCAGCGGGGGTGATGTTCATTTTCGGTTTCGCACCTTGGGCAACCTCCAGCGTGACCATGATGTTCATTCTGCTGTTCATCAACGGCTGGGCCCAGGGCATGGGGTGGCCGCCGAGTGGGCGGACCATGGTGCACTGGTGGTCGCAGAAAGAGCGCGGCGGCGTGGTGTCGGTGTGGAATGTGGCGCACAACGTCGGCGGTGGTCTGATCGGCCCGCTGTTCCTGCTGGGCATGGCGTGGTTCAACGACTGGCATGCTGCCTTCTACGTGCCGGCCACCGTGGCCCTGGCGGTCGCGGCGTTCGCCTTCATCACCATGCGCGACACCCCGCAATCGGTGGGCTTGCCGCCTATCGAGAAGTACAAGAACGATTACCCGGAAGGCTACGACGCCAGCCACGAAGACGAATTCAGCGCCAAGGAAATCTTCGTCAAGTACGTGCTGCGCAACAAGATGCTCTGGTACATCGCCTTCGCCAACGTATTTGTCTATCTGCTGCGCTACGGCGTCCTGGACTGGGCGCCGACCTATTTGAAAGAAGCCAAACACTTCACGGTCGACAAGTCGTCCTGGGCGTATTTCTTCTACGAGTGGGCAGGCATCCCGGGTACGCTGCTGTGCGGCTGGATGTCGGACAAGATCTTCCGTGGCAATCGCGGCCTGACCGGCATCGTGTTCATGGCTCTGGTGACGGTGGCAACACTGGTTTACTGGCTCAACCCGCCGGGCAACCCGATGGTCGACATGATTGCGCTGTTCTCAATCGGCTTCCTGATCTACGGCCCGGTCATGCTGATCGGCCTGCAGGCGCTGGAGCTGGCACCGAAAAAAGCCGCCGGCACTGCCGCGGGTTTCACCGGCTTGTTCGGTTACCTGGGCGGTTCGGTAGCAGCCAGTGCGGCCATGGGTTATACGGTTGACCATTTCGGCTGGGACGGTGGGTTCGTACTGCTGATTGGTGCCTGTGTACTGGCGATCGCGTTCCTGATCCCCACGCTGTGGCACACCAACAGCGTCAGCTCGGCGCGTTAATCGGCAGAGCAATCTTTGGCACAACGCTTGAGCCGCGCCTCCAGGTTTTTATCTGGCATGGCGTGGCTACGCAGGGCGTTCACGGTCTGCTCGACATAATCGCGAGTCGTGCCGTAACGCCCGCAAGCGCTTTGCAGCACATGATTAAGCACAATGTCGGGCAAGTTGCCGGCATAGCTAGGCAAGTGCCGCTCCAGAACAAACCCCAACGCCTGCACGGTGCTGCCATCTTCCAATCGGCAACTGAGCCAGTGCGGCCGGTACGAGGGGTAAGGCATCTCACGTTGCCATAAAGCGTAAAGCGAGGCCTCCAACTGGTCTTCCGGCAAGCGGTAGGCAAACCCGCTGCAGGAACCACCGCGATCCAACCCAAACACCAACCCCGGCAGCTCCGGCGTACCGCGATGCTCGTGTGACCACAAATACAGGCCACGGTGATAACCGTGAACCCGTGCCCGCACCCGCTCGGTCGACGAGCACTCAGGGCGCCAGATCAGCGAACCATACGCAAACAGCCACACCGGCCCCCCCTTGTGCCGAGCCATGGTGGCTTGCATCGAGCTCATCAATTGTTCGTGAGTGAGTTGCGGCCCCAGATCGAGCCGCGGAGGGTAAGCCAATTGCAGAAGATCGGTTTCAATGGCGGTCATGGCGAAAAGCGGTGCGCCTCCTGTGTGTTACCAGTTGTAAGCGACTTTACCGTAATAGAACGCGCCGCTGTAACCGTACGGCGAAAAAGTGCTGTAGGCGAGATTGCCGCCGCTGCTGGCGTAAGCATTAACCTTCTCTGGGTATTTGTCGGTAACGTTGTCGCCACCCAGAGTGAAGGTCCAGTTCTTGAGCTTGTAGTCGGCTGACAGGTCCAGCACCCAGGCGGCCTTGAAGGTCTGGTCGTTGACCTTGTCCGCCTGATAACTGGTGAACTCACCATAGCGCACCAGGTTAGTGTGCAGCGCCCAATTACCGAAGGTGAAGTCGTTGCCCAGGCTCAGCTTGTGCTGGGGCGTGGTATCGCCCAGCAAACCGATACGCTCGCGGCGGTCCACCCGCACCAGGTTGGCCCCCAGGCTGTCGAGAATCGCGGGGTTGGCTTTCACGTCGGTGACTTTGGTGTGGTTGTAGTTGTAGCCCACGGTACTGTTCCAGCGAATGCCGTTATCGAACTGGTAGCGATAATTGGCCACCAGGTCGACCCCATCGGTGCTGGTGTCCGTGGCGTTGGTGAAGTACCGGGCCGTGGTGTAGTTGATATTGCCGACGCCATTGGCTTGCAGGTAAGCCACCGTGGCCGGGTTGAGATTGAGGTTAGACGACAGGCTGATGCGGTCGCGGATGTCGATGCGGTATACATCGAGCGTGACGGTCAGGTCATCGGCCGGCTCCAGCACCAGGCCGAGGCTGTAGTTGCGCGACTTTTCCGCCTTGAGGTCTTCGGCACCGAGCAGGCGCGCCACCTGACTGTTGGCCGGGAAGGTGCCGGCTTCCTGGATGGTGCTGCCGATCAACTGCGATGAGGTGTAGGCAAAATTCTGCTGGGCCAGGGACGGCGCACGGAAACCGTTGGAGATGCTGCCGCGCAAGGCCACCTGGGGGGTGAAGTCGTAGCGGGCCGACAGCGAGCCGCTGACGTTGGAGCCAAAGTCACTGTAATCCTCATGGCGCACGGCGGCCGAGGCGCTGAGTTTTTCGGTGAAGTTGGTTTCCAGGTCCAGGTACTGTGCCCAGTTATGCCGCGTGCTGGTGCCGGCATCGGCATCGCGGAAACCGCCCAGGCCGGAGCTGCCGGTCTGGTAATAGGACGCAGGCTCGCCCGCCTCGATTTCATAGCCCTGATGCAGGTATTCACCGCCGAACGCCACGGAGACCGGATACGGCAGAAAGCCCACATCGAACTCACGGGACAGATCCAGGCTGACTTGCTTCTGATCGTTGCTCAGGGTGCCGTTGTTGAATTTACGCGGCGTTGCCAGGCCCAATGAGGTGTTGATGGTTTCAGTCCCCAGTTCGTACTGGTTCTTGCCGTAGTTGGCCGACAAGTCGTAATGCCAGTTGTAGGCCAGCAGGCCGCGCAGGCCCACCACCAGAGAAGTGTCTTCCAGGTTGCCCTTGATCAGCGGTAGGTAGCCGTTGGGGTTGAGTGCGGCAATGTTATTGGAGGCGTTGCTGGCCCGGTAGAACGCCGCTGTTTCACCGCGGCGCTTGCTGTAGCCACCGAAGGTGTAGAACTCGGCGGCATCGCTGAAGGAATATTCCGAGTTGAACTGGAACTTGCCTTCATTGGTGGCCGGCTCACCTTGGCGGAACACACGCTGGCCGTAGGTGGTAGAGCCGATGCTGCCGGGGCGGTAGTCGTTGCCGGCGCGGTTGGTGTAGTCGTTGTCGGCGCCTTCGGCAGACAGGTTGATAAAGCCATTGTCGCCCAATGCCAGGCCCGTATTACCACTGACATTACGCTGGATACCATCACCCTTTTTGTACTCGCCAAACTTGCTGGACACCGAGCCGCCATGGTCGGCGTTTTTGAGGATCACGTTGATCACCCCGGCGATCGCATCGGAGCCGTAACGTGCAGAAGCACCGTCGCGCAGCACTTCGATATGGTCCACCGCCGACAGCGGAATGGCATTCAAGTCTGCCGGGGCCGAACCGCGCCCAACCGCACCGCCCAGGTTGACGAAGGCGCTGGTATGTCGACGCTTGCCGTTGACCAGCACCAACACCTGGTCCGGCGACAAGCCGCGCAACTGCGCCGGACGCACCAGTTCGGCGCCGTCCACCAGGCTTGGCCGGGGGAAGTTGATCGACGGTATCAGCCGCGCCAATACGGCACCCAGCTCATCGGAGCCGGTACTGCGCAGGTTTTCACCGGAGATTACGTCGATTGGCGACAGCGATGCACTGGCGGTGCGCTCTTGGGCGCGGGTTCCGGTGACGATCACAGTGTCGAGTTTAGGTGCATCAACCGCAGAAGTTTCGTCTGCCAGAACTGGATTGAATCCCACAACGGTCAGCAAATTGGCCGACAAAATCGCCGTGTATAGCGCGTGTTTCCTGTAGCTCCCCATACCGCTCCCCTTTGAATCAAAAATAGAACTGCAATGCGCGAAGTTCGTACGATCGATCCGGCTGGCGGGCGGTGGCGGTCAGTATCTGGTTATGGTCGGTGAAGTCGGTAGTCCGTTGCGATATAGCTTAAAGATATTCATCAACCAGAATAAATACCTTAAAAGAATAAGCAAAAGCATAAGCACGCTCGCCCATTCGTCAGGATCCACACGGCTAATCCCGGTACTTTCAGCCCCGGTTCAGCCTGGGCGCGTGCCAAACCGTCAAACTGCGCGCCTGTAACGACCCACTTAGCCGTTCATCAAATCGACTACCGAGGTCGCCATGAAAAAATTCCGATTGCCTGGCCTGTTATTGCTTGCCCAGGCCACCACTGCACTGGCGAGCGAAACGCCAACGGCGACTGACGACAAAGGCTTCTGGTACGCCCAGACAAGCGTCTACACCCGGCACTTTGCACCCGACCCGCAACACAACAACAAACAGGACCTGATCGGCCTGGAGCGCAATGAGGCGTCGGGCCTGGTGTATGGCGGGGTGACCTTTCGCAACTCGTTTCGCCAACGCTCGTACTATGCCTATGCGGGCAAGCGCTACGACATGGCCGACTACCCGGTGTATGCGAAGTTGACTGGTGGATTGATCCAGGGCTATCGCGGCGAGTATCGCGACAAGATTCCGTTGAATCGATTCGGGGTGGCGCCAGTGATCATTCCGTCTGTGGGTACCCACTACGGACCGGTCGCGGCGGAGCTGGTGTTGCTGGGGTTCAATGCAGCGATGGTGACGACTGGCTTACGCTTCTGACACGACACTGTCCCCTGTGGGAGCTGGCTTGCCTGCTCCCACATTATTCAGCGCAACACTTCAGGGCCGTGGGGCGTAGGCAAACACGTCAGCGCGCATCCGGTGAGCATCCATACCGGCGTCGACCAATGCATCCAGGGTGCCATAAATCATCGCCGGTGAGCCGCTGGCGTAGACATGTACCGTGTTGAGATCGGCAATGTCCTCGCACACCACCTCGTGCAGCAAACCGCAGCGCCCTTCCCAGCCACAGAGGTCGCTGACCACTTTGTGCAGGAACAGATTGGGCAGTTGCAGCCACTGATCCCAGTGCTCGATCTGGTAGAAATCTTCCGGGCGCCGTACGCCCCAGTACAGGTGCACCGGGTGCTTGAAGCCCGAAGCGCGACAGTGCTCGATCAGACTGTGCATCTGCGCCATACCGGTACCGGCGGCCATCAGCACCAGCGGTCCGTCCGGCAACTCGGCCAGGTGGGTGTCACCGAACGGCAGTTCCACACGGGCCATCCGGTTGCGCTGCAATTGTTCGATAAGGTTGCGCGCACTGTCCTCGCGCACCAGCACATGCAGCTCCAGCTCACGCCCGGCATGGGGTGCGGAAGCCAGGGAAAACGCCGACTTCTCGCCGTTCTCCCGTTCGAGCATCAAATATTGCCCGGCGTGGTAACGCACCGCCTTACCGGCCGGGGCGCGCAGGCGCACACGCCACACATCGCCGCCGACTTCGACGCACTCGATCAATTGGCATGACAATTTGCGCAACGGCAACTCTCCTGGCGCCAGTACGCCATCCCACAACACAATGCAGTCTTCCAGCGGTTCGGCGATGCAGGTATAGAACTCGCCATGGTCACGCACTTCACCGGCCTGGCTTACCCGGCCCTCCACCAGCAACGCCGCACATACATGGCACACGCCATTGCGGCACGCCTGGGGGCATTCGTACCCCAGGCGGCGTGCACCTTCGAGGATTCGTTCGCCAGGGACCAGCTCCAGTACAGCGCCGGAAGGTTGCAGGGTTACACGCATCAATCTATTCCCAATTCTTTCCAGATCGCATCGACACGCGCGGTGACGGCTTCATCCTTGACGATCACCCGGCCCCACTCGCGAGTGGTCTCACCCGGCCATTTGTGGGTGGCATCCAGGCCCATTTTCGAACCCAGGCCCGATACCGGCGAGGCAAAGTCCAGGTAGTCGATCGGCGTGTTATCGATCATCACCGTATCGCGCTTGGGGTCCATGCGCGTGGTAATGGCCCAGATCACGTCGTTCCAGTCCCGCGCATTGATGTCGTCGTCGGTCACGATAACGAACTTGGTGTACATGAACTGTCGCAAAAACGACCACACACCCAACATGACGCGCTTGGCATGGCCCGGATACGACTTCTTCATGGTCACGATGGCCATGCGGTACGAACAGCCCTCGGGCGGCAGGTAGAAGTCGGTGATTTCCGGAAATTGCTTCTGCAGGATCGGTACGAACACTTCGTTGAGCGCCACACCGAGAATGGCCGGCTCATCGGGTGGACGACCCGTGTAGGTACTGTGGTAGATCGGTTTGACCCGATGGGTGATGCGCTCGACGGTGAACACCGGGAAGCTGTCGACTTCGTTGTAATAGCCGGTGTGGTCGCCGTAAGGGCCTTCATCGGCCATCTCACCCGGGTGAATCACGCCCTCAAGGATAATTTCGGCGGTAGCCGGCACCTGCAAGTCGTTACCGCGGCACTTGACCAATTCGGTGCGATTACCGCGCAACAGGCCGGCGAAGGCGTATTCGGACAAGCTATCGGGCACAGGTGTCACGGCGCCGAGAATGGTCGCCGGGTCGGCCCCCAGGGCCACGGACACCGGAAACGGCTTGCCCGGGTGTTTTTCACACCACTCTCTGAAGTCGAGTGCCCCGCCACGGTGGCTCAGCCAGCGCATGATCACCTTGTTGCGGCCAATGACTTGCTGACGGTAGATGCCGAGGTTCTGGCGATCCTTGTTCGGGCCTTTGGTGACCGTCAGGCCCCACGTGATCAGCGGGCCGACATCGCCCGGCCAGCAGGTCTGCACCGGCAGCATGGCCAGGTCGACATCATCGCCTTCGATGACCACTTCCTGGCACACCGCGTCCTTGACCACCTTGGGGGCCATGGCAATGATCTTGCGGAAGATCGGCAGCTTCGACCAGGCGTCCTTCAAGCCCTTGGGCGGCTCGGGCTCCTTGAGAAACGCCAGCAACTTGCCGATCTCACGCAGCTCGCTGACCGACTCGGCACCCATGCCGAAGGCTACGCGCTCGGGCGTACCGAACAGGTTGCCCAGCACCGGAATATCAAAGCCGGTCGGGTTTTCGAACAGCAGCGCCGGGCCCTTGTTGCGCAAGGTGCGGTCGCAAATCTCAGTCATTTCCAGTACCGGAGAAATCGGCATCTGGATACGTTTCAACTCTCCGCGCTGCTCAAGTTGCTGCACGAAATCCCGAAGATCCTTGAATTTCATTAAACATGCCACCCGTAAAATAGGCGTACATCCTACCTGCTCTGAGGGCGGCTGGCAGCTTAATTGGCCGTCACGCCGCGTGATTGCAACGAACTGAACAATGGCTCAAGGAAGGCTTCAATGTGTCGCGCCCCCACGTCTGACAGATGGTTATCGTCGGTATACAGCGCGCGACCATTGAGTTCGACCCGGCACAAACCATCGACGCCGCACAGCAGGGGCGCAGGGTCCAGCACCGCGACACCACTGTCGGCAGCCGCCAGTTCGTCAAACAATTGCGTGATGAACGCCTGGCGCTTCACATGCTCGGCCACGGCCAGCCCTTCACCACTCACGGGCCGGTTCATCATCGCCAATCGGCTGAGACGGTAAGGCACGATGATTTCCTGCAGCGGCACTTCCTTGACCAGCCAGACCTTATGGCCGGCAGCACGCAAACCCTGGATGCGTTCGCGCAAGCCTTGGGCGAAGCGTTGCTCGGCGACGGCACGCACGTACTGGCCAGTGCCGGGGTCCTTGAGCGCATGTTCCTTGTCACCCGACATTTGCCCGTACACATACAGGCTCCAGCGGGCGGCCAACACCACATCGCTGAATGCCTGCTCGGCCATGGCCTTTTCGACGCGATGGTTGAAATGTGCGCACCGGGCAATATTCTCCAAGCCATCGAGCGGTATACAGCCGGCAAAACTGGCCTCAACCAGGCTGATATCGTGGCGATCAGCACCCTCTTTGAGCGCGGGTATCAGCGCCGTAGCGTGACTATCACCCCATACCAGCGCTGAAACCGATTGGCCTTTCGGGCCGAAATGGCAGAACAGGCGCTCATCGGGCGTATCTTTGTCGGCCATGCACGCCAGCAGGTCCGGGCTCCACTTCTTGGCTTGGGCAAAACGCAACGCCTGCTCGGACAAGCGCGAAGGCACGCCGTCAGCTTCGCGTATCGCAAGGCCAGTGAAACCCAGGCCCAAGATGCCGACGACCGCTGCCGCCAGGATCGCCTTGCGCGGAGCCAGCAAGCGCTTTTCCCGGAACGGCGTTTCCACAAAACGCCAGGACAGATAGCCCAGCACCAACGAAAGCAGCATCAGCCCGGCAAGCTCCAGGGGGCTCAAGCCATCCACCGCGGCATAGTTGGCATACACGAACACCGGCCAGTGCCAGAGGTACCAGGAATAGGAAATCAGCCCAATCCCTACCATCAGCCGGGTGCTCAACAGGCGCCCAACCCAGGTGTGTTGCTGCCCGTTGGCCCAGATCAGACCGACCACACCCAACACGGGCAACAGCGCGGTGGCCCCCGGAAAGGGCGTTTTCGCGTCGTAACCCAATACGGCAATCAGGATCAGCGCCATTGAGGCCAGACTGACACCTTGCGCCAAGGCCGGTGAGGCCCGCCATTCACGCATGGGCAGCACCGCCAGCATGGCACCGGCCAGCAACTCCCAGGCTCGCAGATGCAAGAGGAAGAAGGCTTTCTGCGGTTCATGCTGAACCGCCCAGACGCTCATGCCAAAAGACCCGAGCAACACCGCAAACAGCGCCAGGCGCCAGTGCTTCAAGCGGCTCGAGAGTAATGTCAGCAGCAGCGGGAAGAAAATGTAGAACTGCTCTTCTACCGCCAGCGACCAGGTATGCAACAAGGGTTTGATGTCTGAAGAGACATCGAAATAGCCATGCTGACGCGAGAACAGCAGGTTGGAGGTAAACGTCACCTGATAGTGCGCCGAACGCCCCAACTCCTCATAGTCCTTGGGCGCCAACAGAAACCAACCCACTGCCAGTGTCGCGGCGATCATCACAAACAGCGCGGGCAAGATACGTCGGGCACGGCGAGCCCAGAAGTCGATGAAACTGAAGCGTCCAGCTTGACGCTCACGCCAGATGATTGACGTAATCAGGAAGCCCGAGATGACGAAGAAGACGTCAACGCCAACAAAACCGCCAGTAATGCCAGGGACACCAAAGTGGAACAACACGACTGCAAGGACAGCGATGGCACGCAGGCCATCGATGTCTCTGCGGTAAGCAAGGGTGGTCATAAGAATGTGGTCAGTCTGCGACGAAAGGGATGAGCGAAGTCACGCGTCAATTTTTGTTACTTAACGGATACTTATGCCACAAAAATCGCAGAATCTCGACGCAAAAAAAATGGCGCCCCATTAAGGGCGCCATTTTTTTGGACCTGAAACGCTGTATTACTTGCGTTTCATCGACAGGAAAAACTCGTCGTTGGTCTTGGTGGTTTTCAGCTTGTCGATCAGGAACTCGATGGCAGCCACTTCGTCCATCGGGTGCAGCAGCTTGCGCAGGATCCACATACGCTGCAGCTCGTCGTCAGCGGTCAGCAACTCTTCGCGGCGAGTGCCGGAGCGGTTGATGTTGATCGCCGGGAACACACGCTTTTCAGCAATGCGACGGTCCAGGGGCAGCTCCATGTTGCCGGTACCCTTGAACTCTTCGTAGATCACTTCGTCCATCTTCGAGCCGGTTTCAACCAGCGCGGTGGCGATAATGGTCAGCGAGCCGCCTTCTTCGATGTTGCGCGCGGCGCCGAAGAAACGTTTCGGTTTCTCCAGGGCGTGGGCATCGACACCACCGGTCAATACCTTGCCGGAGCTCGGGATCACAGTGTTGTAGGCACGGGCCAGACGGGTGATGGAGTCGAGCAGGATCACCACGTCCTTCTTGTGTTCGACCAGGCGCTTGGCCTTTTCGATCACCATTTCGGCAACCTGCACGTGGCGGGTTGGCGGCTCATCGAACGTCGAGGCAACCACTTCGCCGCGCACGGTGCGCTGCATCTCGGTCACTTCTTCCGGACGCTCATCGATCAACAGTACGATCAGGTGAACTTCAGGATTGTTACGCGCGATGTTCGCTGCAATGTTCTGCAGCATGATCGTTTTACCGGCTTTCGGCGGCGCGACGATCAGGCCACGCTGGCCTTTGCCGATCGGGGCGCACAGGTCGATCACACGACCGGTCAAGTCTTCGGTTGAACCGTTACCGGCTTCCATCTTCATGCGCACGGTCGGGAACAGCGGGGTCAGGTTCTCGAAGAGAATCTTGTTTTTCGCGTTCTCGGGGCGATCGAAGTTGATCGTGTCGACCTTGAGCAGGGCGAAATACCGCTCGCCCTCCTTCGGAGGACGGATCTTGCCAACGATGGTGTCACCGGTGCGCAAGTTGAAGCGACGGATCTGGCTCGGCGAGACATAGATATCGTCTGGGCCGGCGAGATAGGAAGCGTCTGCGGAGCGGAGGAAGCCGAAGCCGTCCTGGAGAATCTCCAGCACGCCATCACCGGAGATTTCCTCGCCGCTTTTCGCGTGCTTCTTGAGCAGGGAGAAAATCACGTCCTGCTTGCGCGAACGGGCCATATTTTCTATGCCCATTTCTTCGGCCAGTTGGAGCAGGTCGGTAATCGGCTTTTGCTTGAGTTCAGTCAGATTCATATAGGAATGACGTAATCATTTATGGAGGGGGGAAATTAAGCTTTTGGCTTAATGAGGCCGCGCCGCAGAGAAGGCGACAGGATCGCGTACTAATCGAAAAGGAATGCGTCGGCGACGGCTTGCAGGGGGCAGTGGAGAAACCAGTGCGGGGCCGAATGTACCACCTGAATTTCGGAGCGTCTAGCCCTGTATTACGAAAAAGCCCCGAGATTTTCGGGGCTTTTTTGACGACGCTTAGATGTTCGCGTCGAGGAATGCAGCCAGTTGCGACTTGGACAGCGCGCCAACCTTGGTGGCCTCGACGTTGCCGTTCTTGAACAGCATCAGGGTCGGAATACCACGCACGCCGTGCTTGGCCGGGGTTTCCTGGTTTTCGTCGATGTTCAGTTTGGCAATGGTCAGTTTGCCTTTGTAGGTCTCGGCGATTTCGTCCAGAACCGGAGCGATCATCTTGCATGGGCCGCACCACTCAGCCCAGTAGTCGACCAGTACAGCACCGTCGGCCTTGAGTACGTCAGCTTCGAAGCTAGCGTCGCTAACGTGTTTGATAAGATCGCTGCTCATGGAAGTCTCCAGGTTGTAAGCAAAAAAAACGTTGCCCATCATAGCCGCCCTTCCTTCGTTCAGGAAGCCGCCTCTGATTGAGTCTTGCTATGGCGTTGCATGAGTGGGGATATAGCCACTCATGGCGTCACGGCAGTCACAAACACGATGCCTGTTCGCAACGCCGCATTGCGAACGTGTTCCTGCATGGTTTTCTGCGCTGCCGCACTGCTGCGCCGGGCCAAGGAGCGCAGGATTTTGCGATGTTCCTGCCAGGTCTCCATGGCTCGGTCCGGCCGGATGAACGGTAGTTTCTGGCTCTCCAGAAACACCTCGGCGCTGGCACTGAGAATACTCACCATGGCCTGGTTGCCGCTGGCCAGCAGGATGCGCTGGTGAAATTCGAAGTCCAGCCGGGCGGCGGCTTCGAAGTCACCCACTTTGAGGACCTTGCGCATCGCCTCGACATTGTCTTCCAGGCTGTCGAGTTCGTCCGTGGTCAATGTGACTGCCGCCAAACCCGCAGCGAACCCTTCAAGCGCGTAACGCAGCTGGAAGATGTCCAGCGGTGTGGCCTGCGCCGCAAACGGCCAGGCGAGCTCGGATGGCGGGTCCGGCGCCAGCACGAACACGCCCTTGCCCGGCTGCACACTGACCACACCCAATGCGCTCAAGGAAGATAAGGCCTCGCGCAACGACGCCCGGCTCACACCCAAGCGTATCGCCAAATCGCGCTGAGATGGCAATGCATCGCCCGGCCCAAAGCCTTGTTCCTTGATCAGTTTGCGGATGGCTTGCAAGGCCGCTTCCGGTACGGCTTGGGCGATGGAATTCATAAAAAACTCAAGGTTCCCGTCAGCTGAAGCGCTAGTTGTAAAGCTATTGAAGTCTGGCGGCAAGCCACGCCCCAAAGGGGCTCGTGCGTTTTTTACGGTGCTCGAAAAGGGTGCGAAAAATCCCGCAACTGTTCAGACCAGTAAGACCATGGCACTTCAACGAATCCGTGCCTTACAGACCATTACGAGAGGGCTGGCATGGGCTGTGCACTGAGCAAACTCAGAAAATTCCTTCGCCTTTTTCGGAGAGTTGCCATGACCAAGCGCTACAGCGCCCTGCTAACTGCCCTGTTTGCCAGCCTGACGCTGAGCCAGGCACCCGCCCAGGCTGATGGTCTGGACGATATCGTCGCCCGTGGCACCCTCAAGGTCGCCGTGCCCCAGGACTTCCCGCCGTTTGGTTCGGTCGGCCCCAACATGCAGCCACGTGGCCTGGACATCGACACCGCCAAGCTGCTGGCCGACCAGCTCAAGGTCAAGCTGGAACTGACCCCGGTCAACAGCACCAACCGCATTCCGTTCCTTACCACCGGCAAGGTGGACCTGGTGATCTCCAGCCTGGGCAAAAACCCCGAGCGCGAAAAGGTCATTGATTTCTCCAAGGCTTACGCGCCGTTCTACCTCGCGGTGTTCGGCCCACCCGAGGCGGCAATCAGCACCACCGACGACCTCAAGGGCAAGACTATCAGCGTGACCCGCGGCGCCATCGAGGATATCGAGCTGACCGCCGTGGCGCCCAAGGAAGCCACGATCAAGCGCTTTGAGGACAACAACTCAACCATCGCCGCTTACCTTGCCGGCCAGGTCGACCTGATCGCCAGCGGCAACGTGGTCATGGTCGCAATCAGCGAACGCAACCCCAAACGCGTCCCCGCGCTGAAGGTCAAGCTCAAGGATTCGCCGGTGTACGTAGGCGTAAACAAGAACGAGCCGGCGCTGCTGGAGAAGGTCAACCAGATCCTGGTTGCGGCCAAGGCGGACGGCAGCCTGGAAAAAAACGCACTGCAGTGGCTCAAAGAACCGCTGCCTGCTGACCTCTGAAGCGGAGTTGAACGATGGCCTATCAATTCGACTTTGTGCCGGTGCTGGCCAATACCGACCTGCTGCTGCGCGGCGCGTTGTTTACCCTTGAACTGACGGCCATCGGCGCCCTCCTTGGGGTTGCACTGGGCACCGTCGGTGCCGTGGTGCGGGCCTGGAAGATTCAGCCGTTTGCATGGATCTTTGGTGTGTATGTCGAATTGATCCGCAACACGCCGTTTCTGGTGCAGTTGTTCTTTATTTTCTTCGGCCTGCCGTCCCTGGGGTTGAAAATCACTGAGTGGCAAGCCGCTGTGCTGGCAATGGTGATCAACCTGGGGGCGTACTCCACCGAGATCATCCGCGCCGGGATCCAGGCCATCCCGCGCGGTCAGTTGGAAGCCGCCGCCGCGCTGGCGATGACGCGCTTCGAAGCGTTCCGTCACGTGGTACTGCTACCGGCGCTGGGCAAGGTGTGGCCGGCCCTGAGCAGCCAGATCATCATCGTGATGCTCGGTTCGGCGGTGTGTTCGCAGATCGCCACCGAAGAATTGAGCTTTGCCGCCAACTTTATCCAGTCGCGTAATTTCCGTGCATTTGAAACCTATGCCCTGACCACCCTTGTTTACCTGTGCATGGCGCTGATGATTCGCCAGTTGCTCAACTGGATAGGCCGGCGGTTTGTGATGAGGAACAGCCGATGAGTGAGTTCACCTTGTGGGACATCGTGCGCAACCTGTTCACCGGTCTGCAATGGACGCTGCTCTTGTCATTGGTGGCGTTCGTGGGCGGCGGCCTGATCGGCCTGCTGGTGATGACGATGCGCATCAGCCGTAAAGCGTTCCTGCGCAATAGTGCCCGCACCTATATCGAACTGTTCCAGGGCACGCCATTGTTGATGCAGTTGTTCTTGGTGTTCTTCGGTGTTGCTCTGCTTGGCGTGGATATATCGCCCTGGCTGGCAGCGGCAATCGCCCTGACCCTGTTTACCAGTGCTTACCTGGCCGAAATCTGGCGCGGCTGCGTGGACTCCATCGCCCATGGCCAATGGGAGGCCTCCGCCAGCCTGGCCCTGAACCCACTCGAGCAACTTCGCTATGTGATCCTGCCGCAAGCGCTGCGCATTGCCGTCGCGCCCACGGTAGGCTTTTCGGTGCAGGTGGTCAAAGGCACCGCCGTGACCTCGATCATCGGCTTCACCGAACTGACCAAGACCGGCGGCATGCTCGCCAATGCCACCTTCGAGCCCTTCATGGTCTACGGCCTGGTGGCCCTCGGTTATTTCCTGCTCTGCTACCCCCTGTCCCTCAGTGCGCGCTACCTGGAAAGGAAACTGCATGCCTCTGCTTAGAATTTCTGCCCTGCATAAATATTACGGCGACCACCATGTGCTCAAGGGCATTGACCTGACGGTGGATGAAGGCCAGGTGGTGGCGATCATCGGCCGCAGCGGCTCGGGCAAGTCCACCTTGCTGCGCACTCTCAATGGCCTGGAGTCGATCAATGACGGTGTGATCGAAGTGGACGGCGAATACCTGGATGCCGCCCGCGCCGACCTGCGCAGCCTGCGGCAGAAAGTCGGCATGGTATTCCAGCAGTTCAACCTGTTCCCGCACCTGAGCGTCGGCGAAAACGTGATGCTGGCGCCGCAAGTGGTGCAAAAAGTGCCCAAGGCCAAAGCGGCACAGTTGGCCAGGCAAATGCTCGAACGCGTTGGGCTGGGCGAGAAGTTCGACGCCTTCCCCGATCGGCTGTCCGGTGGTCAGCAGCAACGAGTCGCCATTGCCCGCGCGCTGGCCATGTCACCCAAGGTGCTGTTGTGCGATGAGATCACCTCGGCCCTGGACCCGGAGTTGGTCAATGAGGTGCTCAGCGTGGTGCGTCAACTGGCCAAGGACGGCATGACGCTGATCATGGTCACCCACGAAATGCGCTTTGCCCGGGAAGTTGGCGACAAGCTGGTGTTCATGCACCAGGGCAAGGTGCATGAAGTCGGCGACCCGAAGGTGCTGTTCGCCAGTCCGCAAACCCCCGAGCTCGCCAACTTCATCGGCTCAGTTGAACAGCCGGGCTGACCAGCTCGAAGCTGCCCTGCCCGTCCAGTACCGTCTGATTGCGTACCTGCAGGGCGGCTGGGGAAAGGTCGGTGTCGATGTCGACCTGGGCAGTCAATTGCTTTCCAGCCGTTTGCGCCACCAGGACCTGGCCCGGTAACAACTGCCCGCTGGCACTCTCACCGGGCACGTGTGACAGCGCCCACCCAACGGCACGCCCGTCCACTTGGGCATGCTTGAGCGTCAGGCGAAAACGCCCCTCACGCCCAAAACGAAAGCCCTGGCCATCCGCTGCTCCGGTAAATCGTAATGCCATTGCCGAAGGCTCTGCGCAAAGTACGCTCAGGTGCACCGTGCGCGTACCCAGCACGACTGAGGGGCTTTCGTCCAATGCCTCCTGGCGAATAACGCCATAGTCGATACGCGGCTGGCTTATAGACAGTCGGCAGTTTTCAGCGCGCACGCCCTCAGCCAGCAATACGCCACAGAGCAGTACGAACCCCATGCTTTTCAGCTTAGCGATCATGGCACACCGCCGATGTTGTCTCATAGAACTTGTCATTGTCGGGTTGAGTCTCGGCGGTAAGGCTTAGCAGGCAGGAGGAAGAGTCCGGCAATGAAACACGCAGGGTTTGCGAGTCGTTGAGGTCGTTCAGGAAAATCATGCCCTCACCCACCACACTGGTCAGGAAACGATTGTCCTTGCCGAACACCGAGGCGCCCTGAGGCAACGGCCGCCCTTGCTGATCGTGGACGGTGAGCAGCACACGGCGCACTTTGACCACATCGAATGCCACGGTATTGAAAGACCCCCGGCCGGCGGCGAGCACATGGGTACCGTTTTTCAGGTCAACACGCTTTGGCAGCGACTGGGTCTGCACTTCGATGCGACTGTTGGTGTACGCGGGCAAGCCAGGTATAACGGCCTGCCCGCTGAAATCGGTCCACACCGGGCCTTGCGGGGTGTCGATTCTTGCAGCGCCGATATCCCCTACCGAGGCAATACCAAACGTGTCCTGCACGGCATACGGCGAAAAGGTTACTCCGCCTCCGTGCGCCACCACGCCGCCTTGCAACTGCCCCGTGTAGTTGGTGCTCAGCGGATCGCGACTAATCCCCAGGCCGATCCGGGTATAACGAGGCATCAGATCCACCTGGCCACGTACCGATTGCTCGCGGGCACTGAGGTCGCGCTCGATACCCACCTCGTAATTCACATACTCATTGACCCGCTCACTCAACGCCGTACCGGCACGAGACTGATCCCCGCGACGACGGATATAGCTGTTCACGCGACGATCACCGCCCAGGGGCACGCTGACCTGCAGGCGCACGGACAACTCATTGTCCCGGGCCGTTTCGCGCCGGCTGCCGACACCGTTGGCGTCGCGGCGCGAATGAGTACCGCCCACCTGCGAGTCGGCGACCAACGCGACATCGACACGATTGAACGATTTATTCCATGACGCAAACACGTGCTCAGCCGTTTGCCCGTCGACTTGAGAACTGCGTGTATAGCCCAGGGAAAATGCGCCCAGCGTGGTGTCGACCCAGCTAACGCCCGCCGTGTACTGATTCTTGAAGCGCGAGTCCAGCACGTCGGCCTTGGTCGGCCGGCCCGCTTCAAGTACCTCGCGATACCCTCGGGTCTGCGTGGTTGCGCTGAGGTTAAGATCTATATCGGCGTACACAGGACTGCTGACGGACACGCTGCTGCGTGACCCGGATACGGCATTACGACTATCCCGAGACACGTTATGGCGTGCACCTACAGAAACCCGCTGGAAAAACACGCTGCTCAGGGTACCGCCTGCCGACCAGTATTCATCGGTGTTCAACAAGCCAAAGCCGGCCGAGGAGTCACGGCCCAGGCCCCACGTGCCGCTGGCCATGGCGACTACCGGCGACGGGGCTTGCTCATGCTCGTTCTCACGCACCTTGCCAAGGGAGAAATAATAGCCTGGTACCGCTGGCGCAGCCCCTGCGAAGGAGGCCGCCGGCACCACGAAACTGCGCCTGGCGCCCCGCACATCGATGACGCTGACCTCCAGGTCGCTGGTGCCGTTGAGCAACGACAAGCCCGTCAGCCGGAAGGGTCCTTCGGGCACCAGCGTGCTGTGGATCAACACGCCTGACTGGCGCACTTCAATCCGCGACTGGCTCTGGGCCAACCCCTCTACCACCGCATTGTTGCTGCCCGCCGGTGCACGCGATTGGCCATCGGGGGAAAACTGCACTCCAGACAGCTGGATGCCGCTGAACAGCGGGTTATTGCTGGAGAGCTGACCCACTTGAAAAGTCGATTGCAACGCGGCGATATCCCGCTGGGCATAGGCATACAGGTGCTCGGTACGGGCCGTCCCATTGTCAGAGACATAGAATTGACGACTGCGAACAATCCAATCACCCAGGTTGAAACCCGCCTCGGTATTGGCCGAAACGAACCGGCTGGGCCCACTGCTCGAATGGCTGTCAAAACCCTGCACGTCATAGTTGAACAGCGCCGCCGCGCCACCCCGGGCGAACTCCCCGGCCTCCCATTGCGGCTCACGCAGGGCCGCGGTCGGCACCACCAGCGCTACCTCATCGCTGCCGGGCCGCAGCCGCACCATCGTCGTCGGGAAAACCCCGAGGAAGTCGTGGCAGGCCTGATCCTTGGTGGCTGCTTCGCCAACGATGCCAGCGGGTTTCACCAACCCGGCTTTTTCCAGCAGCCCAGGGGTAAAACACAATTGTCCTTGCGAGTCGAACCTCGCATCCACAAGCCCGAGCGGGTTTCCGTTGACCCGCACCCCCACCACATGAACACCTTCGCGAAAACGCGCGGCTGTGCGGAAGTAATCAGAGACTTTCGGGTCAATGCCGTGCGTGGTCAATGCCGCAAGGTCGAAGCCTTCGCCCAACTCCAACGCAGGAACAGCGCCAGGCAAGCTCCACAATGTCGCAACGCCCATGAGCAGCGAGGGTCGACGGGACCAAAACGAGGTCATTAATGGTTTACGCGACAGGTTTGTCATGGGTCGATCAACCCCTATCGGTATTGATCGAGGCCCGATAGCTGCCCGCCGAAAAGCCGTAGACCGTGGCTGGCTGCATCTCAACTGCAGTCATACCCTCCAATAGCCCTTCAACCGTCAATGCCAACGTTTCACCTGGCAAAACGTATGCACGCGGCAAAGTAGCTGGGGTTCCTTGCGGAAGTATCTGCACCTGCGGCGCCAGGCGCACTACGTATGCACTGTCGTTGTGAACCATGAGACGCTCTCCCACACGCCTCCACTCCAGCAGTTCCCATGGAGAATGATGCTCAGGCAGGCCGCGTGGGTGCAGGATCAGCGGCAAACTCTGCCGAAGGGTGATACCAATGGTCGCAGCGCCAGCCGCACGCGCCTGGGGGAAACCCTCGAAAGTCACGCGTTTCAACCGCTGGATCTTCAATGGTTCCTTCAAGGTGCTGATGAAACGGACCAACTGGGTTTCACCCGCCTCTACTCGCGTAATGGGAGGTGTCACAATCAATAGCGGCTCCACATCCTCGGGCATGTTGTGCACGACGGAATGAAGCAGCGCGGGCGCCGCATCAGTATTTTTGATATTCATCGTGGCCTCCCCTTGTTCTTCGTAGAGCAAGACCACTGTTGTTTCCGGCAACATTCCATCCGCCGCCGCAATGGGGATAAAACACAACCCCACACTTGCACAAAATACAAAAGCACAATTTTTTACTGAAAGGCCATTCACTCAGTTTCCCCCAAACTTGAAACTGACTACTTGTTGTAGCCAGAAAAAACAGCCGATAAGAAACGGACACTTTCTAACCAGCTGTATTTTATTTCTTAGAGTTCGATGTAGCTCAATTCAAGGGTTGCGCGCCCATCAAGGGTAATCTCACGGCCCAAGTCCAATTCCGTGCTTTTGTTAATAACCGGCCTCACCGCGATAGTGCCGGTCAGTTGAGTAATGGAGGCCGGAGTGTTGGCCGTACTGCTGCGCCACGAATGCTGACTAGGCGATTGGGCGACTTTACCGTCACCGCTCTGCCAGGCACCTGACCCGACACGCATGATGGGATACAGGGTTGTGGTCGGCGACCGAAGGTTTTTGAGAGTGATCGCAAATCCACCGGTCTTACGACCGGATACAGCGCCCAAGCCATAGTTGTGTGCCTCGGTGTAGCCTCCTCCAAGCACATTGAGAATGCCCGGCACCTTACTGCCGGACTGCAGGTCAACAAACTTCAGCCCGAAACGAGCGGCCGTGGTTCCGCAACTGACGGTCAGGGGCGTGGTCTTTTCCGCCAGCGGAGTGAACGCTGTAGGAGACAGCTGCCCAGAGGGAATGTCGCCATAGTTGATAATACCGCCACCGGTCATACTGAGGCTGCACGCGGCGGGCTTGATGGTACCCCTGACGATCAATTCGGCACTGGTGGATGCATGGGCGTTGAGAGCTGCAGCGAGATAAGCAATACCAAGAGTCAAACCAACAATTTTTTTCATATTCAACCTGTCACTGAAATTTATCAGGCATGTTTATTTCGGCCTTGAAGATACAAGGTCATAAATAAATAACACCACGGCAAAATTGCCGAGTGACAGTCTGTCGCTTTGGCACTTCACTGAAGAATAAGACGACACTCCAATTATCGTGGGATCGATAAAAACAAACTGTGGGCCAAGCCTCTCCCAGCAGTAGTCTTAAACAAAAAAACAAATAGAATATCGAAGCTTAGTTTGTAGGCGAAATCATAATCGGCGATAAAACAGCTCTAAGTTAAAAACTCCTACAGCCCTCACGTATACACCAACAGAAGCCCGGAACGGCAACCTACCTTTGCGTCAGGGATTGCTTACAGACAACCTCAGAGAGCTTCCCGAAGCACTACGCGTTGGCGTCAGCGGTCGATCGTGGCACGATGGCAAGGTTATCGACCGAGATCCCCAAACCATGCCGCAATCCCAAGCCAAGAATCTGTCCTTGATCGCCGCCATCGACCTGGGCTCCAACAGCTTTCACATGGTCGTGGCCAAGGCCCAGAACGGTGAGATCCGCATCCTTGAGCGGCTCGGCGAAAAAGTGCAACTGGCCGCCGGGATCGACGACGAGCGCAAGCTCAATGAAGAATCCATGCAGCGCGGGCTCGACTGCCTCAAGCGATTTGCGCAATTGATCAATGGCATGCCGCCTGGCGCCGTGCGCATCGTCGGCACCAACGCGTTGCGCGAAGCCCGAAACCGCAATGAGTTTATCCATCGTGCCGAGGAAATCCTCGGGCACCCGGTGGAAGTTATCTCTGGCCGTGAAGAGGCGCGCCTGATCTACCTCGGCGTTTCCCACACACTGGCCGACACGCCCGGCAAACGCCTGGTGGCGGACATTGGTGGCGGCAGTACCGAGTTCATCATCGGCCAGCGTTTCGAGCCACTGCTGCGTGAAAGCCTGCAGATGGGATGCGTGAGCTTCACTCAACGTTACTTCAAGGACGGCAAGATCACGCCGGCGCGCTATGCCCAGGCTTACACGGCGGCGCGGCTGGAGATCATGAGCATTGAACATGCCCTGCACCGCCTGACGTGGGATGAAGCCATCGGCTCGTCCGGCACCATCCGCGCCATCGGTCTGGCCTTGAAGGCTGGCGGCCATGGCACTGGCGAGGTGAATGCCGAAGGTCTGGCGTGGCTCAAGCGCAAGCTGTTCAAGCTGGGGGATGCGGAGAAAATCGACTTCGACGGCATCAAACCTGATCGCCGCGCCATTTTCCCTGCGGGCCTGGCGATTCTCGAAGCCATCTTCGACGCCCTAGAACTGCAACGCATGGACCACTGTGACGGCGCCCTGCGCGAAGGCGTGCTCTATGACCTACTGGGCCGTCATCACCACGAAGACGTGCGCGAGCGCACCCTCAGCTCGCTGATGGAGCGCTACCACGTCGACCTGGAACAAGCCGCCCGTGTGGAGCGTAAAGCCTTGCACGCTTTCGACCAGGTGGCCGCCGATTGGGACCTGGAAGACGGCGTCTGGCGCGAGCTGCTGGGCTGGGCTGCCAAGGTGCATGAAGTGGGCCTGGACATCGCCCACTACCATTACCACAAGCACGGCGCCTACCTGATCGAGCACTCGGACCTGGCTGGGTTCTCCCGCGAAGACCAACAGATGCTCGCGCTGCTGGTGCGCGGCCATCGCCGCAATATTCCCAAGGACAAATTTGCCGAATTCGGCAAAGACGGCATCAAGCTGATTCGCCTGTGCGCGCTGTTGCGCTTTGCAATCCTGTTCCACCACATTCGTGGCACCCAGGAAATGCCCCAGGTAAAACTGCGCGCTGCTGATGACAGCCTGGAAGTGATCTTCCCCAAGGGCTGGCTGGATGAAAACCAGCTGACCCAGGCGGACTTCGCCCAGGAAGCGGAATGGCTGACGCGGGTGGGGTTCAGCCTGAACCTGCGCTAAAGCGCACTGCAAAACAAATGTGGGAAGGGGCTTGCTCCCGATGGCGGTGGCCCTGCCGACTAATGTGTCGACTGATTCACCGCTATCGGGAGCAAGCCCCCTCCCACATTTTTTAGACCTTGCTGGTGCTGGGTTTTAGTTCACCGCAAGAATCGGGCTACCCAACTTTTCCAGCAACGTCGCCTGCGCGCTGCGCGGGTTCTGGTTGCCGGTCGGGGTGTTGCGTACATAACGCCCGTCCGATTGCAGGCTCCAGCTGTGGGTGTTGTCGGTGAGGTAGCTTTCCAGCTCCTTCTTGACCCGCATGATCAGCTTCTTGCCTTCTACCGGGAAGCAGGTCTCCACACGCTTATCGAGGTTGCGTTCCATCCAGTCGGCGCTGGAGAGGAACATCTGCTCTTCACCACCGTTGAGGAAGTAGAACACACGGGTGTGCTCCAGGAAGCGGCCGATGATCGAGCGCACGTGGATGTTATGCGACACGCCGACAATACCCGGGCGCAGGCAGCACATGCCACGCACCACCAGATCGATGCGCACGCCCGACTGGCTGGCCTTGTACAGCGCGCGGATGATCTTCGGATCGGTCAGCGAGTTGAACTTGGCGATGATGTGCGCCGGCTTGCCATCGAGGGCAAACTGGGTCTCGCGGGCAATCATGTCGAGCATGCCCTTCTTGAGGGTGAACGGCGCGTGCAGCAGCTTTTTCATGCGCAAGGTCTTGCCCATGCCGATGAGCTGGCTGAACAACTTGCCGACGTCTTCGCACAGTGCGTCGTCGGATGTCAGCAGGCTGTAGTCGGTGTAGAGCTTGGCGTTGCCGGCGTGGTAGTTGCCGGTGCCCAAGTGAGCGTAGCGCACGATCTCCCCGGCCTCGCGGCGCAGGATCAACATCATCTTGGCGTGGGTCTTGAAGCCGACCACGCCGTAGATCACCACCGCACCGGCGGCTTGCAGACGGCTGGCCAGTTGCAAGTTGGACTCTTCGTCAAAGCGCGCACGCAACTCGATCACCGCGGTGACTTCCTTGCCGTTACGCGCAGCATCCACCAACGCATCGACGATTTCCGAGTTGGCGCCACTGCGGTAGAGGGTCTGGCGCACGGCCAGAACATGCGGGTCCTTGGCGGCCTGGCGCAGCAGGTCGACCACTGGGGTGAACGACTCGAAGGGGTGCAGCAATAGAATGTCCTGCTTGCTCACAACGCTGAAGATGTTCTCGCTGTTTTGCAGCAGTTTCGGGATCTGTGGCGTGAACGGCTTGTATTGCAGCTCCGGATGGCTGTCCAGGCCGGTAATGCTGAACAGGCGCGTCAGGTTCACCGGGCCGTTGACCTGGTACAACTCGGATTCGGCGAGGTTGAACTGCTTGAGCAGGTAGTCCGACAGGTGTTTAGGGCAGGTATCCGCCACTTCCAGACGCACCGCATCGCCATAACGCCGCGAGAACAGCTCGCCACGCAGGGCGCGAGCCAAGTCTTCGACGTCTTCGGAATCCAGTGCCAGGTCGGCGTTACGGGTCAGGCGGAACTGGTAGCAGCCCTTGACCTTCATGCCCTGGAACAGGTCATCGGCGTGAGCATGGATCATCGACGACAGGAATACATAATTGTCGCCAGCGCCCCCTACCTCTTCCGGTACCTTGATGATGCGTGGCAACAGACGCGGGGCCGGGATAATCGCCAGACCCGAATCGCGACCGAAGGCATCGATACCTTCAAGCTCGACGATGAAGTTGAGGCTCTTGTTCACCAGCAGTGGGAACGGGTGCGTAGGGTCCAGGCCGATGGGGGTAATGATCGGCGAAATCTCGTCCCGGAAGTAACGGCGCACCCAGGTCTTGATCTTGGCGGTCCAGTGACGACGACGAATGAAGCGGACCTGATGCTTTTCCAGTTCCGGCAGCAGGATGTCGTTGAGGATTGCGTACTGGCGGTCCACATGACCATGTACCAGCTCACTGATGCGCGCCAACGCCTGGTGCGGTTGCAGGCCGTCGGCCCCGGCTTGTTCACGGGCGAAGGTGATCTGCTTCTTAAGGCCGGCAACGCGAATCTCGAAGAACTCATCCAGGTTGCTGGAGAAGATCAGCAGGAATTTCAGCCGCTCCAGCAACGGGTAGGACTCATCCAGCGCCTGTTCCAGCACGCGGATGTTGAATTGCAGTTGTGACAACTCGCGATGGATGTACAGGCTGCTGTCATCCAGGTTGGTGACCACGGCCACCGGTGCCGGCGCAGGTGCTTCGGCAACCACCGCTGGCGGGGCAGGCTCCAGCTCCGGCGGGGTCTGGGAAACTTGTTCAACCACCGGGTGAGCGTCTTTTACGGCAACTTCGGAGAGTCCTTCGGTATTCATCGAGTGTTCCTGTGAGGGCTATTGTTGCTCTCTAAGCAATTGGGCAGCGCGGGCGGCGAAGTAGGTCAGAATGCCATCAGCGCCGGCACGTTTAAAGGCAGTCAGGGATTCGAGGATCACCCCTTCACTCAACCAACCATTCTGGATCGCCGCCATGTGCATGGCGTATTCACCGCTGACCTGATAGACAAAGGTCGGCACTTTGAATTCCTCTTTGACCCGATAAAGGATGTCCAGGTACGGCATCCCGGGCTTGACCATCACCATATCGGCGCCTTCGGCCAGGTCGGCCGCCACTTCGTGCAGCGCTTCCTGGCTATTGGCCGGGTCCATCTGGTACGAAGCCTTGTTGGCCTTGCCCAGGTTCAGCGCCGACCCCACCGCATCGCGAAAGGGGCCGTAATAGGCGCTGGCGTATTTGGCCGAGTAGGCCATGATTCGTACATTGACGTGACCGGCCAGCTCAAGGGCTTCGCGAATCGCCTGGATACGCCCGTCCATCATGTCCGACGGCGCAACCACCTGGGCGCCCGCCGCTGCGTGCGACAAAGCCTGCTTGACCAGTGCATCGACGGTGATGTCGTTCTGAACATAACCCTCTTCGTCAAGAATGCCATCCTGGCCGTGCGTGGTGAACGGGTCCAACGCCACGTCAGTGATCACCCCGAGCTCCGGGAAGCGCTCGCGCAGGGCACGGGTGGCGCGCTGGGCGATCCCTCGTGGGTTCCAGGCTTCGGCGGCGTCCAGAGACTTGAGCTGCGGGGGGGTCACCGGAAACAGCGCCAGTGCCGGGATCCCCAGTTCGACCCAACCGGCCGCCTCGATCAGCAACTGATCAATGGTCAAACGCTCCACACCCGGCATCGAGGCGACTGCTTCCCGACGATTTTCACCGTCGAGCACAAAGACCGGCAGGATGAGATCGTTCGTCGTCAGTACATTTTCACGTACCAGGCGGCGAGAAAAATCATCACGACGATTGCGACGCAGACGAGTGGCGGGGAACAGGCGATTGGCAGGGGTAAAGCTCACGACAGACTCCTGAGCCCGCGTTTACGGGCGAGCGTTGCAGTTATAAGCGGCCATTATGACGAAGGAATGACAGTTGTGCTTATCGATGCGACCTGTAGTCGCATTCGTCATTTATGTAGGAATTGTTCACTTCGTGACACATCTCGATACTTTCATGAATCTTCGTGAAGGCGTAGGCTGCGCGTTCATTTCGCCAGCACCCTAGACCATGCTTCAACAATTTCTGCATGACTTCGGCTACTTTGCCCTCTTTCTCGGCACGTTTTTCGAAGGCGAGACCATCCTCGTACTCGCAGGCTTCCTGGCGTTTCGTGGCTACATGGATATCAACCTGGTGGTGGTCGTTGCCTTTTTTGGCAGCTACGCCGGCGACCAGCTTTGGTACTACATGGGGCGCAAGCACGGCCGCAAGCTGCTGGCACGCAAGCCGCGCTGGCAGTTGATGGGCGACAAGGCACTGGAGCATATCCGCAAGCACCCGGATATCTGGGTACTGAGCTTTCGCTTTGTCTACGGGTTGCGCACGGTGATGCCTGTGGCGATAGGCCTGTCCGGTTACCCGCCGATGCGCTACCTGATCCTCAACGGTATTGGTGCGGCGATCTGGGCCGCTGCACTGGGGGCTGCGGCCTATCATTTCGGTGCGGTGCTGGAAGGTATGCTCGGCAGCGTCAAGAAGTACGAGCTATGGGTACTGGGCGCCTTGCTGTTGCTGGGCTTTGGCCTGTGGCTGCGACGTCGCTTCAAGAATGCCCGCATCGCCCGCCAAGCGTGTGCCGAGGCCAAGGCGCGCCAGGCTGTCGAGCAAGCCTCGGTCGAAACGCCTAAGACGCCAACCGAGTAAAACGGCCTCTGCAACAGTAGAGACCAATCACGCTGAGCAGGCTGTAGCTCGCCAGGCCCAGCCAGGCGAGAGGGCTGGCAGGCCACAGGCCGACCAGCGGCGCCAGCCATACCAACGGCAGGTTCAGCGCCAGGCGCGCCAGCTCGGCCTTCAACGCCCATGGGCGATTCTCCAGCGCCACCCCCAACGTAAACAGGCCCAGCGCCATAGCGCCCCAGCCGAGCACCAACGCCGCCGTAGGCAGGCCCTCACCGAAATTCATCAGATAACTGCCAAAGCCCACATAAGCAGCAAATTGCAAGGCGATGTAGACCTGCTGCCGCGCATCCAAAGGCACTTCGAATTTGCGAAACTGGCTCAGGTCAGGCTTGGCTATCGGGTATTTGGCTTTGACGTCCGCCGGGCGCCAGCCGGTGCGCATGAACCAGATGCGCAACTTGTCCCACCAGCTTTCGGTGCGCCGGACGTCACTCCATAATTGCGCATAAAACTGCAGGTTGGCCCACAGCGGGTTCCAACTGGCCAGAGGTGTGGTTACCCCAAAGATCACCGGCTCGTTGTCGTCTTCCTCTTGAAAAGTACCGAACAGCCGGTCCCAAATAATGAACACCCCGCCGTAGTTACGATCCATGTAGAGAGCATTCTGTGCGTGGTGGGCCCGATGATTGGACGGCGTCACGAAGCACCACTCAAACCAGCCCAGCTTGGGAACGTGGCGGGTATGGACCCAGAATTGATACAACAGGTTGAGCGAAGCCACGCTGATAAACACCACCAGCGGCACGCCGACCACAGCCAGAGGCAGGTAGAAGATCCAGCTCAGCAGAAAACCGGTGCTGGTCTGGCGCAAGGCGGTGGTGAGGTTGTAGTCCTCGCTCTGGTGATGCACCGAATGCGCGGCCCAGAGAATATTGCGCTCATGGCCCATGCGATGCAGCCAGTAATAGCAGAAGTCATAGAACACAAAGGCGAACACCCAGGTCCAGGCACTCTGGGCCGACAACTCGATGAGCGCCAGGTGTTTGAGGGCGAACGCGTAGGTCAGCAGGCCCACGCCCTTGGTCAGCAAACCGGTCGTGGTGGACAGCACACCGGTGCTGAGGCTGTTGATGGCATCCGCTACTCGGTAGTTGCGTGCACCGCGCCAACGGTCGGCCAGCAGCTCCACAACGATCAGGGCGATAAAAAACGGTACTGCGTAAGGCACAAAGTCCATGGGCTAGTCCGGTCTATTTTTGTTACATCAAGATTAGGTGCAGCGACGTGAGATCCCATTGGCAACAGGTTACAAATTAGTAGACATTTAACGCCATGAATCAGGAGAAATGCCCATGAGCAAAAAGATTGCAGTGATCCTTTCCGGCTGTGGCGTATACGACGGCGCAGAGATCCACGAGAGCGTGATCACCCTGCTGCGCCTGGACCAGCGCGGCGCTCAAGTGGAATGCTTTGCACCCGATATTGCGCAATTGCACGTGATCAACCACCTCACCGGCGAAGAAATGCCCGAGTCGCGCAATGTGCTGGTGGAGTCTGCGCGTATCGCCCGGGGCGCAGTGAAGGATATTGGCCAAGCCAACGCCGCCGACTTCGACGCCCTGATTGTGCCCGGCGGGTTTGGCGCAGCGAAGAACCTGTCGAACTTCGCCGTGGAGGGCGCCGGCTGCAGCGTCAACCCGCAGGTGCTGGAGTTGGCTGAAGCGTTTGCCGAAGCAGGCAAGCCGGTGGGGTTGATCTGCATCTCTCCGGCCCTGGCCGCGAAGATCTACGGCCCTGGCGTGACCTGCACCATCGGTAACGATGCCGACACAGCGGCTGCCCTGGACAAGATGGGCGCCACGCACCACGAATGCACGGTGGAAGATATCGTCGAGGACAAGGCGCGCAAACTGGTCAGTACGCCGGCGTATATGCTCGGCAAGAACATCAGCGAAGTGGCGTCAGGGATCAACAAGTTGGTGGATCGGGTGCTGGAGTTGACCCACGAGAACGACTGACGGGTAGGCGCCTGTGGCGAGGGAGCAAGCTCCCTCGCCACAGGTCAGGCTGGGCGCATAAGACGGGTAAGGATTCGGTCCAGGGCATTGGCAAACGCCTGCTTATCCTTCTCGCCATGGGGCGGTGGTCCGCCGCCCATCTGACCTTGCTCACGCAGGTCGGTGAACAGGTTGCGCACCGCCAGGCGCTCACTCATGTTCGCCGGGCTGAACTCCTTGCCTCGCGGATCGAGGGCGGTGACGCCCTTCTTCACCAGCCGATCGGCCAAGGGCACGTCACTGCAAATCACCAGTTCGCCGGGTACGGCGTGCTCAACCAGGTAATCATCGGCCGCGTCGGGGCCACTGGGCACCACGATCAGCTTCACACAGGAAAAGCTCGGTTTGCTCTGGCTCTGCCCGGCCACCAGCACCACCTCGAACTGGCGCTTGAGGGCAAACTTCACTACCTGGTCCTTGGCCGCCCGAGGGCAGGCGTCGGCGTCGATCCATACCCGCATGCTACGCCGCCGCCCGGTGCTTTTCGGTCAGCCGGCTACGGCCATACAGCACCACAATCGCCAGGATCGCCACAGCCTGCGCACCCAACGAATACGCATCGGCATGAATGCCCAGCCAGTCGAAGTCAAAGAACGCCACCGGCCGCGTGCCGAAGATGCCCGCCTCCTGCAAGGCCTTGACACCGTGCCCGGCGAATACCACCGACAGCGCGCACAGCAACGCAGCGTTGATGCCGAAGAACAGCGCCAACGGCAACTTCGCCGAGCCACGCAGGATCACCCAGGCCAGGCCCACCAGCAGCACCAGCGCAGTGGCACCACCGGCCAGCACCGCGTTGTGCCCGGCAGGGCCGGCCTGCAGCCACAGGGTTTCGTAGAACAGGATCACTTCGAACAGCTCGCGATAAACCGAGAAGAACGCCAGCACGGCAAAACCGAAACGGCCGCCGCCGCCCACCAGGCTGCTCTTGATGTAATCCTGCCAGGCCGCCGCGTGACGCCGGTCGTGCATCCACACGCCGAGCCATAGCACCATCACGCTGGCGAACAGCGCCGTGCAGCCTTCGAGCAGTTCTCGCTGGGCCCCGCTGACGTCAATCACATACGCCGCCAAGGCCCACGTAGCCAAGCCTGCCAACAGCGCCAGGCCCCAGCCGACGTTGACGCTGCGCACCGCCGACTGCTGGCCGGTGTTACGCAGGAAGGCGAGGATCGCCGCCAGCACCAGAATCGCTTCCAGGCCTTCGCGCAACAGGATCAGCAGGCCAGAGATATAGCTCAATGACCAGCTCAGGCCATCGCCGCCCAGCAAGCCGGCGGATTCAGTGAGTTTGCCTTTGGCAACGTCCAGACGCTGCTGCACCTGCTCGACAGGCAAACCATCCTGCAACGATTGGCGATAGGCCATCAGGGCCTTCTCGGTGTCTTTGCGCACATTGGCGTCGACGTTATCCAGGGAGCTTTCCACCAGCTCGAAGCCTTCCAGGTAGGCAGCGACGGACAAATCATAGGCCTGCTCGTGGTCGCCGTTGCGGAAGGCCGCGAGGCTCTTGTCCAGCGTGGCGGCCGTGTAGTCGAGCAACTGCGCGGGACCACGCTGAACCTGTGGCGGCTGTGCACGCTGGGCGCGGAACGTCGCCGCAGCGCCAGGGCCGTCAGCGGCGAGCACTTCATTGGGGGTCTGGCGCGCCAGGTCGGCGAGGTTGAACACCTGCTCACTTTTGGCGGCAGCCGGATCGGCGGTGAAACCGGCGATATAGGTCGCCAGGTCCCAGCGCTGGCGATCATCCAGTTGATCAGCGAACGACGGCATATCAGTGCCTTCGACACCCAGGCCGAGGGTGTTGTAGATCGCATACAGGCTCAAGCGATCCAGGCGCGTGGCGTCACGCAGGTTAGCGGGGGGCGGCGTCATGCCCATGCCAGCCGGACCATCACCGGCGCCGACAGTGCCGTGGCACACCGAACAATGCTGGGCATAAAGCGGCGCGCCGCGTGTCGGGTCCGGCGTGATGGCCGGGGCTTGGCTGACTTCATACGCCACGGCCAGCTTGGCGCCCAACTGACGAGCCTGGCGGGCCACGCTTGCGCCGTCCTGATGAGCGGTGACCGCCGCCAGCAATTCATTAACGCCGCTTATCAACTCAGCGCGCTCGGGTTTGTCGGGCAGATCAGCCACCAAACCCTGCAGCACTCCGAGGAACTCCACCTGCTCGCGGTATTCCGAGTCGTCCACCACCTTGCCTGCCTCTACCGTAGGTGGGTAGTCGGCGCCGATGTAATCCAGCAAATGCAGGGCCTGTGGCGCGCCTTCGGCGGTCGCGGCCAAGAGATTGAAGCTGCACGACATCAGCGCCGGCAACAGCAGCCACGCAAGAAAGCGGAAAGGGGCAGTCATGAATGAATCTCAAGTGGAAATACGAAGTAACACTATTGTTGAGCTTTAATGAATTCGACTCAAGGTGTTATTTCATATCACCCCTAAATCCAATGTGGGAGGGAGCCCCTCCCACATTTCGATTCGGTTTCGGCAATTACGCCGTAGCGCGATGCAGGCTGGCGAGAAATCCGGCAGCGCCGACAAACAAGCCGGCGAATGTACGGTTTACGCGCTTCTGTTGTTTAGGCGTACGCAACAGACGCAAGACTTTCGACGCCAACCCCGTGTAACCCGCCATCACGATCATATCGACGCTGATCATGGTCGCACCGAGGATCAGGTACTGAATCAACAGCGGCGCCTGCGGGTTCACGAATTGCGGCAACACCGCCAACATGAACACCAGGGCCTTGGGGTTGCTGGCGTTGACCAAAAAGCCGCGGAACATCATCGCCATCGGCTTGCCGATCGGGCGCACGGCGGCGTCATCGGTCATGTCCATGGGCAGGGCGCGCCATTGCTTGATGGCCAGGTACACCAGGTAGGCCACGCCAAACCATTTGATCGCATAGAATGCGGTAGACGACGCCGCCAGAATGGCCCCCAGGCCACCCGCGACCACGGCAATCTGCATCGCCAGGCCCAGTTGCAGGCCAATGGCGTTCCAGTAGCCCCGGACAAAACCGTATTGCAGGCCGCTGGACATCGAGGCGATGGCACCGGCGCCAGGAGAAAGGGAGATGATCCAACTGGCCAGGAAAAAGGCCAGCCATGTGTCGAGAGCCATTGCGCACCTCAGAAGGGAGTCAGCGATTGTGCCTTTAAGCTAACTCTACCGACCGAAGGCTGGCTATAGATTTTTACAAGATGTAAACGCTAGCGGTCGCCCGGAAATACATGGGTGCCAGGCCAACGGCGCACCGAGCGCTGAAAGAACAAGCTGTTAGGCACTTGCACCATCGCGCTGCTGGTCCCGGCTTCTTCTACTTCGATCAATGTGGTGTAAAGCAGGTTGATCGCCACGACCCTGCCCTTCACGCCGGGTTTGTCGACGGTGTCCACCAACTCGACAATATCCCCAAGGCGGAACGGCCCGACGGTGAAGATCAGAATTGCGCACAACAGGTTGGACAGCACCGACCACATGGCGAAGAACGCCACTGCCGCTACCGCGACAAACCCTGACAGCGCCGTCCACAGCACCGTGGCAGACACTCCCAGGCGCCCCAGCACAAAGATCAGCGCACTGCCCATGATCAGCCAGCGCAAGCCGCCGCGCAGGGGCATCAGCAGTTGCGGCGGGAACGGGTAACGCTCACCCAGGCGCGTCAGGCCCTTGGCGACGAAGCGCTGGGCCAGGTAGCCGGCCAGCAGGATCAGCAGGATTTGCACGCCGATCCATACGGGCTCGACCCATTGCGCCGGTACCGGCAGTTGCAACGCTTCCATCAGGACAGCGCCTCCAGCTCCGCTTGCAAGGTTTCGAGCAGTTCGAGGGCCTCCATCCAGGTTTCCTCCAATTGCCCTTCGCGCACCTTGAGCTTGGCCTGTTCGGCCAGCAGGTCACGCAGCTCATCCTTGCGCGCCGCCTCGTACACGGCGCTATCACCCAGGCTGGTTTCGATCTTGGCCAGGCGCTCGTGCACCTTGCCCAGCTCGGCTTCCAGCTTGTCGGCCTCACGCTTGTGCGGCGCCAGTTGCTGGCGCAGCGCGGCGGCGGCCTGGCGCTGGGCTTTCTTGTCAGTCTTGTCCGGGTTGACCGGGGTGTTGCTGGCCGGCGCATTGCGCAGGCGGTAATCGGTCAGCCAGCGTGCGTAGTCGTCCAGGTCGCCGTCGAATTCTTCGACCTTGCCGTCGGCCACCAGCAGGAAGTTGTCGGTGGTGCTCTTGAGCAGGTGGCGATCGTGAGACACCACCAGTACCGCACCGCTGAACTCCTGCAGGGCCATGGTCAGTGCCAGGCGCATTTCCAGGTCCAGGTGGTTGGTCGGTTCGTCGAGCAGCAGCAGGTTTGGACGGTCCCAGGCGATCAGGGCCAGGGCCAGTCGGGCTTTTTCGCCACCGGAGAAATTCAGCACTGGCTCGTCGATCCGTGCGCCACGGAAGTCGAAACCGCCGAGGAAGTCGCGCAGGGTTTGCTCGCGCTCGGTGGGCGCCAGGCGCTGCAGGTGCAACAGCGGGCTGGCCTTGGCATCAAGCGAGTCCAGTTGATGCTGGGCGAAGTAACCCACCACCGTGTTCTCGCCACGGGTCAGGCGGCCAGCCAGTGGCTCAAGCTCACCCGACAGGTTCTTGATCAGCGTCGACTTGCCCGCGCCGTTGGGGCCGAGCAAACCAATGCGTGCGCCCGGCGTGAGCTGCAGCTTGACCTTCTCCAGGATGGTCTTGTCGCCGTAGCCCAAGCGAGCGTCCGACAGATCGAGCAGAGGGCTTGAGATCTTCACCGACTCACGGAACACGAAATCGAACGGCGAATCGACGTGGGCCGCCGACAGTTCTTCCATGCGCTCCAGCGCCTTGATGCGGCTCTGGGCCTGACGGGCCTTGGTGGCCTGGGCCTTGAAGCGGGCGATGTAGCTTTCCATGTGCGCACGTTGCGCCTGTTGCTTTTCAAAGGCCTGTTGCTGCTGGGCCAGGCGTTCGGCGCGTGCGCGTTCGAACGCGGTGTAGCCGCCACGGTAGAGGGTGATTTTCTTCTGCTCGACGTGGGCGATGTTGTCGACCACGGCGTCGAGGAAATCCCGGTCGTGGGAAATCAGCAGCAAGGTGCCCTGGTAGCTCTTGAGGAAATCTTCCAGCCACAGGATCGCATCGAGGTCCAAGTGGTTGGTCGGTTCGTCGAGCAGTAACAGGTCGGAGGGGCACATCAGTGCCTGGGCCAGGTTCAGGCGCATGCGCCAGCCGCCGGAGAAGTCGGCGACCGGGCGGTCCATCTGTTCGTTGGTAAAGCCAAGGCCAGCGAGCATTTTGCGGGCACGGGCGTCGGCGGTGTAGCCGTCGGCACTGTCCAGCTCGGCGTGCAGGCGGGCCTGGGCGGCACCGTCCTGGGCTTTTTCGGCTTCGGCGAGGTCGTGTTGCACCTGGCGCAGGCGCAGGTCGCCATCGAGCACGTAGTCGATCGCGATGCGGTCCAGGGTGTCGATCTCCTGGCGCATATGGGCGATGCGCCAGTCGGCCGGCAGCAGGCAGTCCCCGGAATCCGGGGTCAGCTCACCGAGCAGCAAGGCGAACAACGTGGATTTGCCGGCGCCATTGGCACCGATCAGGCCGGCTTTGTGACCGGCGTGCAGGGTCAGCTCGGCGTCTTCGAGAAGACGTTGCGGGCCACGCTGTAATGTTAGGCTTTGAAGTCGGATCATAATGGCGGCGGAGTCTACCAGCTTCGTTGGCCGCTGGCTTGGGTGTGAATATGTGCGCTGACCTGTGGAGCTTTGCCCTTTCTACCTACGCTCGCCCGGGTGTAGAGGCCGCTTGCCTGCGTTTGCAGGAACATGGCGCGGATGTATGCCTGCTGCTGTGTGGTGCGTGGCTGGAGCGGCGCGGTGTGGCACATACACCTGAGCGGGTGCAGGCGCTGCAACAGCTTGCCCGTCCGTGGCGGGTGCAGGTTGTCGAACCGTTGCGATACCTGCGCGTGCAATGGCGAGCCCTGGCGCAGCAGGATACGCAGCTGGCATCGTTGCGCGAGCGGGTCAAAGCCCTGGAGCTGGAGGCTGAACGAACACTGCTGGCGCGCCTGGAAACCTTGGCGCAGGCATGGCCGATCAATGAGGTGGTGGGTCAGTACGAATGGCTTGAAGGCGTGGCGACCGAAGCCGCCAACCTTGACCACGACGCGCTGCAGGCGCTGCGCGTCGCGGCCACCGACGCTTAGGAAGCGTTGGTTGGGGTGGTGCTTGGCGCTACCGGTGCAGGCGTGGTGCTGGCCGATGCGGTTGGAGCGGTGGATGCTGTCGGTGCCGGTGGAGTGGCTGGCTTGGCGACTGCTGGTTTGGCAGCAGCAGGTTTAGCGGCTGGCTTGGCTGCTGGTTTCGCGGCAGCAGGTTTGGCGGCTGGCTTGGCTGCTGGTTTCGCGGCTGCAGGTTTAGCGGCTGGCTTGGCTGCTGGTTTCGCGGCTGCAGTTTTGGCGGCTGGCTTGGCTGCTGGTTTCGCGGCTGCAGTTTTAGCGGCTGGCTTGGCTGCTGGTTTCGCGGCTGCAGTTTTAGCGGCTGGCTTGGCTGCTGGTTTCGCGGCTGCAGTTTTAGCGGCTGGCTTGGCGGCTGGTTTCGCGGCTGCAGTTTTAGCGGCTGGCTTGGCGGCTGGTTTCGCGGCTGCAGTTTTAGCGGCTGGCTTGGCGGCTGGTTTCGCGGCTGCAGTTTTAGCGGCTGGCTTGGCTGCTGGTTTCGCGGCTGCAGTTTTAGCGGCTGGCTTGGCTGCTGGTTTCGCGGCTGCAGTTTTAGCGGCTGGCTTGGCTGCTGGTTTCGCGGCTGCAGTTTTAGCGGCTGGCTTGGCTGCTGGTTTGGCAGCTGGTTTGGCAGCTGCAGTTTTAGCGGCTGGCTTGGCTGCCGGTTTGGCAGCTGCAGTTTTAGCGGCTGGCTTGGCTGCCGGTTTGGCAGCTGCAGTTTTAGCAACTGGCTTGGCAGCAGCGGTTTTGGCAGCGGGCTTGGCTGCAACTTTTGCGGGTGTACGAGCCCCCAGCGCTTTAGCTACGGCTTCCTTCACACGACCAACGCCTTGGGCCAGCTTCAGGCTTTCTTGAGCGTCTTTTTTGAGTTGGGAAATGTAGCTGCGGGTTTCAGCTTGACGATCCTTGAGGGCGTCCAGCAGGTCCTCAAGTTCTTTGACAGCGCCCTTGGCTTTGGCTTGCGCCTTGGACTTGCCGGCAGTAGCGGCGTCTTGCAGTTTGGTACGGGACTTGTGCAGCTTTTCTTGCGCTTTACCGCGTTGTTTTTCCAGTTTGGCGAGCAGTTTTTCTGCATCGGCCAACGCCTGGGAACATGCGCTTTCCAGATGTTCGAGCAGGCTGCCCGAAAGTTGTTGGAGCAAGTGCAACGGGGTATTTACAGGCTTCTGTTTGGCCGACATGGTTTACCTCCTGGCTGACGTGGGTGCGGCTCATACTAGCCCTCTGCTCTTACCGCCGCTAGCGCATGTTGACAGTATCGTTGGGCTTGCGTTGCACGGTACGAAAATTCTTATCGATATAACGCAAATGCTCACCAGTTTTTACGCACTCACACTGGCATAATCCGTCGCACTTTCGCCGGGAGAATGTCCATGTCGCGTTATCTTTTTCTAGTGCTTGGCTTGGCGATCTTCGTGGCCGATGCGAGCGAGCAATCGCCGTCAAAAACCACTGCCACAGAGGCGCATGATCTAGCCTATAGCTTGGGCGCAAGCCTCGGCGAACGCTTGCGCCAGGAAGTCCCCGACCTGCAGATCCAGGCCCTGATCGACGGCCTCAAGCAAGCCTATCAAGGCAAGCCGCTGGCGCTCGACAACGCGCGCATCGAACAGATTCTTACCGCGCACGAAGCGCAAAACGCCGCCAACGCCCAACTACCTCAAAGCGAAAAAGCACTCGCCGCCGAACAGCAATTTCTAACTCGGGAAAAAGCCGCCAGTGGTGTTCGTGAATTGGCAAATGGGATTCTGCTCACCGAGCTGGCACCGGGCACTGGCAACAAGCCGTTAGCCAGCGATGAAGTGCAGGTGAAATACGTGGGCCGACTGCCTGACGGAACTGTCTTCGACAAAAGTACGCAACCGCAATGGTTTCGCCTGAACAGCGTGATCAGCGGTTGGAGCAGTGCATTGCAACAGATGCCGGTGGGTGCGAAATGGCGTCTGGTGATTCCTTCAGCCCAGGCCTATGGCGCAGACGGCGCAGGTGAGTTGATCCCCCCCTATACGCCGCTGGTGTTCGAGGTCGAACTGCTCGGCACTCGCCACTGACCCATAAAAAACGGTGCGACATGCGCACCGTTTTTTATCTCGCCGCCAAGGATCAGGCCTGGACAGCAGCCTTTTGTTTGTGGGCCGTGTGCAACACTTCGATCAGGCAATCTTCCAATTCGAAACGCTCATGGAGCAGACCGCCGAGCTCCTTGAATTTTTCAGCAACACACTTGCCTTCATCACACAGATCATTGAAGGCCAGCAGCTTCTCGGTGATCACATCAATGCGCGGGTAAAGGGTTTCGGCCAATTCCAATCCGCGTTTGTCATTGAAGGCTTTCGCTTCGCCGGTCAGCTGCTCATAAACCTCAAAATGACCCGCAGACACGTAATCCACCAAAGACCCGCAGAATTCTTGCAGAGGCTTTTGCTTCTCAGCCAATGCATCGGGATGGGCACCAAGAGTGTCATAGGCCTGAATCAGTTCGCGGCGCTCCAACAGCCATCTATCGATCAGCTTGTGCACCCCACCCCAACGTTCCTGAGCATTCTGACAACTTTCCAGCATGATGATCTCTCTTCCCTATAGGGGCGCTGCTGCTCTGTACCTGCGCAACACTTGAAGGATTAAGCAGCAGTCGAACAAAGCCGCTTCTGACAAATGGTTTGGATACGCGTGCGGGCCAGATTATGCCCGCATGACTATGGCTTCAAGGTACGCAGGAGAGAATGTTCATACAAGTGTTTAATCCACTCCTACAACGCGCGTCCCGTTTTCATGACGTTGTGATGCGCAAATGCTTACTGAACAACAGCCGCGAGCATTGCATGACACCCAGGATCAACATCGCCACAAAGAACAACAGGCTCCACTCCGGCAGGCTCAGGTCAAATAGCGTCCAGTTGATTTCAACGCAATCGACAGTCCCGTTGAACACTGACCTCGCCGCCTGCCAGAACGACAGGTTTTCGATCATGTAGTGCAAGCTGGGCCAGCAATCCCGGCCCGCACCTGACGGAATATTCTGCAATAGCACTTGGCGCCCGGCAGTGATAGCGCCCAATAATGCACACACGGTGCTCGCCAGCCCATACAGACAAAGGCCGGAGCGCCCGGGATTATGAAGGGCGGCCATCAGGTTGATCAGCGCAAAAGTGGCCAGAAACAGACGTTGTACCTGGCACAGAAAGCAAGGCCGTAGCAACGCGCCGTATTCCAGATAGAAGGACGCGCCCAACGTCAGCGCACCCGCCATGAACGCCAGCAAAAACAAGGAGCGTAAAGGGGCCAAAGACATTGTTTATCCGCACTGCAAGAGATAGGTCGCTACGGTAGAGGAAAGGCCCGACCCCTTTCAAGACGCCCCGGAGCAGACAATTCCGCGAAGAAGCAAGGACATTCCGCCAAGGCATGGCGGAAATCCAGTTACAACAAGTAGGAATTAGTCATCACGTCAGTTATACCGAGTGTTTATTGGGGTTTTAAGGATCGGGTGTCGGATAGATCCGAGCCAATCCATTCACCCTTTCCTACTTCAAATACGCGCGGGTACTGGCAGAGGCGAGGACAACAGACGATTGTCGAGCAGCCCCAGACCTTCCTGAAACAGCTGGTTGCTGCGCTCGGTGTCGCCCAGTTGGGCCAGCAGGCGGGCCAATTCGGCACAGGCTTCGGGGTTGCGCTGAACTTGCAGGCTGCTTTCCAGATAGTCCCGCGCCTTGCCCCACAGGCTGTTTTGCAGGCACAGACGGCCAAGCGTCAGCAGCAAGCTGGCATCGCCCGGATGGTCCTTGAGCCAGCCTTCGGCAAACTTCAACTGGCGCGCCGGGTCACTGCCACGCAACAGGCCATACAGCCGAATCAGATGGCTGTCATAGTCGCGCTTGAGGGCACCACGCAGCACTTCCTCGGCCTTTGCATCCGCGCCTAGCCGACGCAGTTGGTCGGCATAAGCCAGCACCAATTGTGGCTGCTGGCGCTGGGCCGAGGTCAGTTGCTCCCAGGCCCGTTCCAGAGACTGCAAGCCCGCCTCGCCCTGCTCTTCACGCTGGGCAGCCAGGCTCAGGTTTTCGCCCCAGGCACGACGTTCCAGCTCGGCCAGCTCACTGGCGGGCAAGACTTTGTCCTTGCGCAGTTCAGGCAGCAGGCGAATCACCGAGGACCAATCGCCACGCTGCTGATGCAGGCGCTGTAGCTGCCTGAGTACCTGCGCGTTATGCGGGTGACGCTCGTGCATCGCCTGAAGCGTAACCAGGGCGCCTTCCGTATCGCCGCGGTCCATCTGCAGTTGCGCATGGCTCAGGGCTACGGCCAATTCCGCCTGGGGCTGGCGCTCCAGGGCGCGCTCCAGCAAGCCGTCGGATTCCTCATAGCGGCCCTGCTCATTGGCCGCACGGGCAGCACCGATGTAATAGAGCAGCGGCTGACGCTCTGCTTCGGCAGCGCGGTGCAAGTGGCGCTCGGCACTGGCCCAGCGGCCCTCGGCAAGGTCCATCTGGCCTTGCTCGATCGCGATCTGCACACGGCGGCTGCGGTTGCGTCGCGACCATGGATTGACCACGCCACCGGAGGTCGTGATCAGGCTCAGCAACACACGAACCAGGTAGATCGCCAGGCCGATGGCAAACACCGCCACCAGGGTAGCCCACAGGCTTGACTCGTAATGCAGCAAATGCGGATAGGTAATCAGCACGTAGCCGGTGTGTTTCGAAATACCCACGGCCAGTGCGAGGGCGACTGCAATCGCCAGCACCAGGATCACATAGAAACGCTTCATCAGCTCTACTCCTGGGTCGCCGGGTTGCCGGCCGCAGCCTTGGCTTCGTCGGCAGACAGATGACGACGTTCAAGGTAAGCCTGCACGGCGGCCAGGCTCGCAGCCAGGTCCGGCGTCACCACCGACACGGCCTTGGGCTCAAGTTCAGCTATACGCGCCAGCATCGCCTTGCTCTGCGGGTTGTCCTGATTGAAGTTGTCTTGCAATACGCTGCGCGCTTCGCCCAGCGAGCGGCTGTATACCTCCGACTCGCCGTTGAGCGCGGCCCACTGCGCCTGCTCCAGCGCCAGGCTCAGGGCCAGGCGCACTTGGTTCAAGCCCTGGCCTGCCAACAATGGCCGGATATTGTCATCCGGGTTGAAGTCGATGCGGAAATAGCGGGAAATCTGTTCCCACCACTGGCTCAACTGGTTCTGCGTATCGCTTGTGGGGCGCCCTTGGGAAGCAGGCTCCGTAAGCTGATACTCCGGGGCAATCGCCGCCAGTTGCACGACCTGGTCACGCAAGGCCGCCAGTTGCAGGTACAGGCCGGTGCGGTCTGGTTGCTCAGTGCTGCGCAGTGCGGCAAGGCTCTTGGCCAGTTGCTCACGGGCGGTGAAAGCCCCTGGGTCGCTCTGCTCGCGAAGAATCTCGTCGGCGCCCTGGACCAGCGACTGCGCACTGTTGATGTCTTGCAAGGCAGACAAACGCAAGCTGGCCAGACGGATCAGATGCTCCGCCTCGGCCAGGCGCCAATCCTTGCGGCTGGCGCCCAACACCGTTTCGAGGCGCTGGCTCAGGCGTTGCTGATCGCCCTGCAACTGGGCAACCAGACGGCGGCGTTCTTCCAGCTCGTCCGCACCCGGCAATTGTGCCAGGCGGGCGGCCAACTGTTGCTGGCTTTGCTTGAGGCTCTGGGACTGGTCATCCAGGGTCTGCACTTGGCTCAATTGATGTTGGTTGCTGGCTTGAAGGGCGCGGACCTGCCAGATCCCCCAGCCGCCAGCAGCTAAGCCAGCAGCCCCTAGCAGCAAGGCGACGACCGCCAGGCCATTGCCGCGGCGCGGCGCGGTGACCGGTGTCTCGACCGGCGCATCAAGCGCGGGCTGAGCTTCATCTTTAGGCAAGGCTGTTTCGCTCACGTATCCGTCCTTTGCGTATCAGAGAGTGGGAACGGGATAGCTCCCCAACGCCACTAACAAAGCCGCGGCACTTGCGCCGCGACAATCCACAACTTTTTTTGCGCCAGCGGCCCGCGCCATCTCATAGACGCGCGGGCTGGGCACGAACAACGGCAGCTTTGCCACCAGGGGCCAATCACGGCCGGCCAGGGCTTGCAGGTGTAAAAAACCCTGTCCACTGCTGACCACCAGGCCGTTCAAGCGTTCCAACCGGATGCGTTGCATCAGCGCACCCGTCTCGTAGACCGGGAGAAAACGCCGATACAATTCCAGATAGTCGACACTAGCACCTTGCTCACGCAAACGCTCTGCCAGCAACTCTCGGCCGCCCTCGCCACGCAGGATCAGCACCTTGGCGCCCGGCTGTGCGATAGCCTCGCGCAATGCAGGCAATTGAAGCAAGGCCTCGCTGTCATCGCCAGTGGCGGGATAATGAACGTCGAGGCCATGACCGGCCAGGATCTGCGCCGTCGCCGCACCGACGCTGAACCACGGCATTGGTGGCACGGCATTCCCCAACCGTTGCAGCGCCAGGCGCGCGGCCGGCTTGCTCACAACAATGACCGCGCAATAACGCTGCAACGCGTCAAACACCGCTTGTTGCTCAGCCGTAACCGCTAACGCTTGCGTCTCCAACAACGGCAGACGGCTGCTGTATATACCGGCCTGGGACAATAACGCCGCCAGGGCTGTCGACTCCTCGGCAGGCCGCGTCAGCAGCACTCGCCAGTCGGTCACTGCGGACCGGCCTCGCCATAGACTTTTTGCAAAATGGCACCGGCGCCTTTGTCCAGCAACTCCTCGGCAACCTGAATCCCCAAGGCCGTGGCGTCTCGTTGCGGCCCACGCACCTGGGCAGTCAGCAGGGTACCGCCATCCGGATCCCCCACCAGGCCGCGCAGCCACAGGCTCTCACCTTCGAGTACGGCATAACAGGCGATGGGGACTTGGCAGCCGCCATTGAGGTGTTTGTTCAGGGCGCGCTCGGCGGTCACACGAACTTCGGTATCGGCGTGATCGAGGGGCTTGAGCAGTGCGTGGATTTCGCTGTCGACGGTCCGACATTCGATGCCGACTGCGCCCTGCCCGCCGGCGGGCAGGCTGTCTTCGACGCTGATGGCCGATGTGATGCGATCTTCGAAGCCCAAGCGGATCAAGCCGGCGGCGGCAAGAATGATCGCGTCATATTCGCCGGCATCCAGCTTGGCCAGGCGCGTGTTGACGTTGCCGCGCAAAAAGCGAATCTGCAAGTCGGGCCGACGTGTCAGCAACTGAGCCTGGCGACGCAGGCTGGAGGTGCCGACGATGCTGCCCAGCGGCAAGTCATCCAGGGACGCGTAGGTATTGGAAACAAAGGCATCACGCGGATCTTCGCGCTCGCAGATGCAAAAAAGGCCCAGGCCTTCAGGGAAGTCCATGGGCACGTCTTTCATCGAATGCACAGCGATGTCGGCTTCGTTTTCCAGCAGCGCAGTTTCCAGCTCCTTGACGAAAAGACCCTTGCCGCCGATTTTCGACAGGGGTGAGTCCAGCAGCTTGTCGCCGCGACTGACCATGGGCACCAGGGATACCTTGAGGCCCGGATGAGCCTGCTCAAGGCGTGCTTTGACGTATTCGGCCTGCCACAAGGCCAAGGCGCTTTTACGGGTGGCGATGCGGATTTCGCGAGAGGACATGGATCAATCCGTACTGAATAGATACGGCGGATAATAACAGCTCAGGCAAATACGCTTTGATTTGAATCAGCAAGTGCGGGGCCTCCCTGGCCACATCGCACCGGGATAAGGAAGGCAGACCGCGCCCCAGCCCTTGGGCTAAAGCTGCTGCATCATCTTGCGCACGCCAGCGACATGGCGTCGGCTGACGATCAACGCATCGCCATTGAGCCCCTTCAGGAAGAGCTGAAAGTGCCCCAGGGGTGTGCGCTGCAAGCGCTCGATACGTTCGCGGGCTACCAGCGCGTTGCGATGGATACGCACAAAACGGTCGCCGAATTCATCCTCAAGAGCCTTGAGCGGCTCATCCAGCAGCACTTCGCCGGCTTCATGGCGCAGGGTCACGTACTTGTGATCGGCAATAAAGTAGACCACCTGGTTGAGCGGGATCAGCTCGATGCCTTTGCGGGTGCGCGCACTGATGTGGCTGCGTGGCCCGTTACCACTTTGGGCCGCAGGCTGGGTCAGTGCGGCAAGTTGGGCACGGCTGGGACGCTCGGCTTTTTTCAAGGCTTTGAGCAAGGCCTCGGCGGTGACCGGCTTGACGAGAAAACTGACACTGCTGTCTTCCAGCGTCTGTGCAGAGAACTCTTCCTGGGCCGCGCACAACACCACGGCAGGTGGCGATTCGCGCTCGCTCAGGCGGGCAGCGACTTGCAGGCCATCAAAGCCCGGCATACGGATATCGAGCAGCACCACATCCGGCTTGAGGCTGTCGATCAGCGTCAACGCCTCCTCACCGCTGGTGGCACTCGGTTCAAGGACTGTATAACCCTCGAGTTCACTGACAAGACGGCTCAGTCGCTCGCGGGCTTGGGGTTCGTCATCAACGATCAGGACATTCATATTGCGCTGGATTCCTGCGTGAGTCTCGCACAAGGATAGCGTAGACAGGTGCGGTGACTTGCGTCACAGCGATCCACGCTAAGACTAGCGCGAGCGGCAAAAAGTGCCCTGAGAGCGGCACCCAAATTTACCCGGACCTGTTCAATAGCGCCCAAGACCTGCTGCCTTCGGGCATCGTCGTAGGGTTCACTGATACACAATCCGAATACCCCCCTGTTTAATGGATAGTCTGGTTATGACCGCATCACCAGACTTTGGTGCATTCACACACTAGCAGTCCAACTGTAGACGCTCACTGAGACGATATTGCTCAATCGTCAAATATCGTTTCAACAAGCACGTATCTCCAGTCTCGTCCCGGATGCGTTCGGCGGCAAGGCACTTAGCCATCTACGACACAAATAAAATTGCCGATCACCCGCGGCACCGCCTTCACGGGCAACCCTGTTATTATCGCCGGTACACCTTCATGCCTCTTTCAAGCAGATCACGAGCGAATCCATGAGCACCGACAAGACCAACCAGTCCTGGGGCGGCCGCTTCAGTGAACCCGTCGACGCCTTCGTCGCGCGCTTCACCGCCTCCGTCACCTTCGACCAGCGCCTGTACCGCCACGACATCATGGGCTCCATCGCCCATGCCACGATGCTGGCCAAGGTCGGCGTGCTGACCGACGCCGAGCGTGACAGCATCATCGACGGCCTGACCACCATCCGCGGTGAAATCGAGGCAGGCACGTTCGACTGGCGCGTCGATCTGGAAGACGTGCACATGAACATCGAGGCACGCCTGACCGATCGCATCGGCGTGACCGGCAAGAAACTGCACACCGGCCGCAGCCGTAACGATCAGGTAGCCACCGATATTCGCCTGTGGCTGCGCGATGAAATCGACCTGATCCTGGCCGAAATCACCCGCCTGCAAAAAGGTTTGCTGGAGCAGGCCGAGCGTGAATCGGACACCATCATGCCCGGCTTCACTCACTTGCAGACCGCCCAGCCAGTGACCTTCGGTCACCATCTGCTGGCCTGGTTCGAAATGCTCAGTCGCGATTACGAGCGCCTGGTCGATTGCCGCAAGCGCGCCAACCGTATGCCGTTGGGCAGCGCTGCGCTGGCCGGCACCACCTACCCGATCGACCGCGAGTACACCGCGCAGCTGCTGGGTTTTGACGCCGTGGGCGGCAACTCCCTGGACGGCGTGTCGGACCGCGACTTCGCCATCGAATTCTGTGCCGCCGCCAGTATCGCAATGATGCACCTGTCGCGCTTCTCCGAAGAGCTGGTGCTATGGACCAGCGCCCAATTCCAGTTCATCGACCTGCCGGACCGCTTCTGCACCGGCAGCTCGATCATGCCGCAAAAGAAAAACCCTGACGTGCCTGAGTTGGTGCGCGGCAAGAGCGGCCGTGTATTCGGCGCGCTGATGGGCCTGTTGACCCTGATGAAAGGCCAGCCCCTGGCCTACAACAAGGACAATCAGGAAGACAAGGAACCGCTGTTCGACGCCGCGGACACCCTGCGTGATTCGCTGCGCGCCTTTGCCGACATGATCCCCGCGATCAAGCCCAAACACGCGATCATGCGTGAAGCAGCCCTGCGTGGTTTCTCCACGGCAACCGACCTGGCGGACTACCTGGTGCGCCGTGGCCTGCCATTTCGTGACTGCCACGAAATCGTCGGCCACGCGGTGAAATACGGTGTGGACACCGGCAAGGACCTGGCGGAAATGAGCCTGGAAGAACTGCGCCAGTTCAGCGACCAGATCGAACAGGATGTGTTTGCCGTGCTGACCCTGGAAGGCTCGGTAAATGCCCGCAACCATGTGGGCGGCACTGCGCCGGCACAGGTCAAGGCAGCGGTCGTGCGCGGCAAAGAATTGCTCGCCAGCCGCTAAAAGCATCGCAGGCAAGCCAGCTCCCACACTTGATTGGGTTCACACATCAAAATGTGGGAGCGGGCTTGCCCGCGATGGCGCCCTTACAGATGCCAAAGGTTTATTTCTTGGCCGCAATCATCGCCATGAATGCCGGCATCGCCGCCTGCCTGTCCGCCTCTACCTTCTGCGCGTTGGGCATTTCATTCAGGCGCCCCAGCAATGCCTTCGCCTGCGGCAACTGCGCCAGCAGGTCCAGCCCGAACAGCTTCTCGCCCACGCCGCACGCCAGGTTCAGGCTGTACATGAAATACAAATCCGCAATGGTGAAGTTCTCCCCAGCCACATAAGGCGCGAACTTACCGTGCCGACCTAACGTACCGATCCCAAGCAGCAGCTCGGCCCTGGATTTCTCCTTGATCGCCTCCGGCACCGTCATGCCGAAAAAAGCCTCGGCGAAACACGCTCGCGCAGGCAGTTCGATGTAGAGCTCGATTTCACGGCACAGCGCCAGCACCTGAGCCCGTTGAAAAGGGTCGGCCGGCAGCAATGAAGGGCCTTCCTGAGTGTGTTCGATGTACTCCAGAATCACGCTGGTTTCATTGATAAACCCTTGCTTGACGCCCAGCACCGGCACTTTGCCTCGCGGGCTCACCGCCAAGGCTTCGGGGGTCTGGCCTGCATAAAAAGGCACCTCCTCGAAAGCCAGCCCTTTCTCCAGAAGTGCAAGCTTGACCATGTTGTAGTAGTTACTGACTGAAAATCCGTAGAGCTTGAGCATTGCAGATGCCTCCAGGCCGGGTGTGGGGTTGGCTGCAAGAGTTATAGTTCCAGGCGCCCGGCCTGACCAGCAGCATCACCTGCCTGAATGGCGGTAGACTGGCACCCTTTCCTTGAGGAGCCTGCCATGAGCGAGCCGACCGATATCGACAATGACGAAGAAGAATTCACCGAAACCACGCTGATCGAAGCCATCGAAAACCAGATCGAAAGCGACAACCCGCCAGCGGCCAAGGCAACGTTCAACAAACTGACCCTGGTGGGCTACGAGCGCGACGACATCCTGAATCTGATGGCTCACGTGCTGGCCTTCGAGATCGACGCCATGCTCGAAGATGACCGCGCCTTCAATACCGATTGGTATGAAACGGCGCTGCGAGCACTGCCCGAGTTGCCGCCGGAAAAGGAATAACCCCGGCACGCAGCAACACGCTGGACAGTTCGGCAAAGTGCGTTCACCTTATGGCCTGCTAGCCTCTAATAAATTTTAGAAAGTCTGGAGTCCTTATGTCGTATACCCCTGAGTTGGTTGCCGAACTGGAAATCCTTGTACTCTTCCCCTTGGACAGCACCAAGGAGGGCTTGAAAGTCCATCAGACCGCCGCTCCTACCGCCATCGCCGCTGCCAAGCGCCTCCATGCGAAAGGACTGATCGATCAGCCGGACGGGGGCTACCTGACGAGCCTTGGCCGGGATGCTGCAGAACAGGCTCAAACCCTGCTGACCATTCTGACCACTGCCAGCACCAAAGAAGCTGCCTGACACCTGATCCCGCCCATGGGGTCCGCCCGTTGCGGACTCCGAGGGCGCTGTTGTGTGGCGCAAAAATTCTGACGCCAAAAAGCCACTTCCCTCTAAAACTCCTACGCTACTGTCTGTAGACTCCTGCATGGCTGCCCACGTCGGGCCCAGCTAGCCACCGAGTTCGACATGACCCGCACCCACGAAATCCGCCCCGATCTGGACGAAGGCATCGACCGCAAGGTGCTGACCCAGTTGCGCGCGCGTTTCATGGCCCTCAATGAGGGCCGCATGGCCCGGGCTGTCGAGGGGCTGACACCACGCCAACAAGGCGTGCTGACTTTGTTGCCGCTGTTTTTCCACGTCAATCACCCGCTGTTGCCGGGCTATGTCTCCAGCAGCACCCCGGCGGGGCTGTCGAATTTCGAACCTGACGCCCAGGCCCTGGCCGAAGCCCAACGCCTGACCCGCTCGTTCTCCTATAAACCGCGCCATGGCAACCCGCCCCGCCCCATCCACGGCCTGTTCCTGATGGGCAGCCTCGGCACGCTGGCCCAGGCCGATCAAAGCGATATGGACGTGTGGGTGTGCCACGCCCCCGACCTGGACGAAAGCGAACTGGCAGAGCTGCGCAAGAAGTGCCAACTGCTGGAAGCCTGGGCCTTGAGCATGGGCGCCGAGGCGCATTTTTTCCTGATCGAACCTACACGCTTTGTCCTGGGTGAACGCGACACGCAACTAAGCTCCGACGATTGCGGTACTACCCAGCACTACCTGCTGCTGGACGAGTTCTACCGCACAGCCATCTGGCTGGCCGGGCGCACGCCGATCTGGTGGCTGGTGCCGGTCTACGAAGAAAAGCGCTACGCCGAATTTACCCACGCCCTGATTTCCAAGCGGTTTATCCGCGCCGATGAAACCCTCGACCTGGGTCACCTGGCCCATATCCCGCCGGGCGAGTTCATAGGTGCCGGGCTGTGGCAATTGTTCAAGGGCATCGAGTCACCGTACAAATCGGTGCTCAAGCTGCTGCTGACCGAGGTCTACGCCAGCGAACATCCGAACGTGTACTGCCTGAGCCTGCGTTTCAAGCGAGCGGTGTTCGCCAACCAAGTGGACCTGGATGAGCTGGACCCTTACATCGTGGTGTATCGCCGCATCGAGGAATACCTCAAGGCCCGCAACGAGCCGGATCGCCTGGAACTGGTACGACGCAGCCTGTACCTGAAGATCAACCGCAAGCTCAGCGCCGGCCAGCGCACCGCCACTTGGCAGCGACTGCTGCTGGAACGCCTGGCCCGGGAATGGGGTTGGGACCAGCGCCAACTGGCCCTGCTGGACAGTCGCAGCCAGTGGAAAGTGCGTCAGGTTGCTTCCGAGCGCCGCGCCCTGGTCAATGAACTGAACTACAGCTACCGTTTCCTCACCCAGTTCGCCCGTAGCGAACAGACTGCCAGCCTGATCAACAAACGCGACCTCAATGTACTGGGCCGGCGCTTGTATGCGGCGTTCGAACGCAAGGCCGGCAAGGTTGAGTTCATTAACCCAGGCATCGCCCCGGACCTGGCCGAAGACACCCTGACCCTGGTGCAGTCGCCCAACCGCAAGGAGCCGGGCCAGCACCATTGGGGTTTGTATAACGGCAACCTGACGGCCTTGGAGTGGGAGCACTTCGCGCCGATCAAACGCAGCCGGGACCTGCTGGAAATGCTCACCTGGTGCCATCGCAACGGCGTGATCGACAGCAGTACCCGCCTGGCGCTACACCCCGGTGTCAGCGACATGACCGAGTTCGAACTGTTCAACCTGCTGGGCAGCCTGCAACAGACCATCACCCTGCCCCTGGCCAGTGTCGATGAGAGCCGCTTGCTGCGCCCGGCAGTGCCGGAAGAGGTACTGTTGCTGATCAACGTCGGCGTGGACCCGCTCAAGCATCATCGCGACCTGAATATCCTGATGACAACAGAGCGCACCGACTCCCTGAGCTACGCCGGTGTACGCGAAAACCTGGTGCTGACCCTGGACCAGGTCATGCTCAACAGCTGGAATGAGGTGATGGTCAGCCGCTACGACGGGCCCCACGCCCTGCTCGACTGCCTGCGCGACTACCTCAACCAACTACCGCCGGGTCATCTGCCACGGCTGCGGGTGCGCTGCTTCTGTCACAACCGTGCGCAGTTCATTGCCCAGCGTGTAGAAGAGGTGTTCGACACCGCACAACACCTGCTGCTTGGCCAAGCCAATCATCGTTACCTGTTGCAGGTGCAACAGCACTATCACGTCATGGAACTGACACCGGGCCAGGCCAATCATGTGTCACTGCCAACCCAGGACGCGCTGATTGCCTACCTCAGTGAGGAACTGGCCAGCTACAGCCCTTGGCACCTTGACGCCATGGCCCTGGAAGACCATGACCTGGCGCTGCTCCTGCCTATGGGCCAGGCCGATTGCGTGCAAGTGTTCTATCGAGTCAATGAAGGCTTCGCCCAGCTGTACGTGCTCGACGAATTCAACGCGCTTTGGCAGCAGCGCTTGCCGTTTCATGATGAACAAAGTCTGCTGGCTCCGCTGCAACGCTTCCTGCAATCGATCCTCTATCGCCGCGAAGCGCTGTCGTCCCTGGATTCCCGACAGCCCCTGGGTGAAGTGCACACCTTGTACTATCAGTTATTGCCATCGGGCAGCAGCCGCGCGCGCGGCGTGGAGCCACGATCGGCGCCGCAGAACCCTGCCAACAAGCCGTTTTATGACGTGCAGGCAATTATCGGCAAAGGTGCGCCTGGCCAGGTGGGGATCACCCTTTACTGCAATCAGCGGGAATTTTGCGAACTGGAATTTGGCGACCAGCTGTTTGCCGTGGTCGCCCGGGAGATCGTCGGGCAACGCCGGGAAACCGAACGTTACCGTTGCTACATCACTGATCTGGACTTGTCAGGACTGCTCGGTGATGTGCAAAGCCCGAGCAATTTGTACCTGCGCTACAAAGCCGAACTGGAACAGTCCCTCAATGCCGCACTGGGCCAGATTTAGAGCGAGAAAGCCCCGCCATCCTTGGGCTGGCCTTCGACACTGAGCAATTCCAGCTTGAGCGTCTTGCCACCCGGTGCAGGCCAGTCGATATGCTGGCCCACTTGCAGACCCAGCAAAGCACTGCCTACCGGCGCCAGGATCGAGATCTTGCCTTCGTCGGCGTTCGCGTCCTTGGGGTAGACCAGCGTCAGGTGATAGTCCTTGCCGCTGCTTTGCTCACGGCAATGCACGCTGGAGTTCATGGTCACGACACCCGCAGTCACTTCATCGTGACCGACCACGTCTTCGGCGCGGTCGAGTTCGGCTTGCAACGCTTCGACGCCGGGAAACTCGTCGCCCAAGCGGTCGATCAGTTGCTCAAGACGCTGCACGTCAAGACGGGTAAGAATGATGGAAGGTGCAGTCATGATTCAGGCAGACTCCTTTTTTCTGCACAAAAAAAGCAAAACCCCGCCAGAAAAGGCGGGGTTCTCACGGACCTCGATGAGTTGAGGTGTACCCGGACACTACCACAGCGACACAAATAAACAAGATGGCATCAGGCGTATGCCTTGCGCTGCTCTGCCTGGGCACAGATCACCCTGCGCCGCGCATCGTCGGCGGAGCGCCATTCACGGATGTCTTCCACGTGGCGGAAGCAGCCGAGGCAGACTTTCTGCTCGTCCAGGCGACACAAACTGATACAAGGTGACGGCACCGCCGGGCTGACATTGCTGAACAGCGGCTTGGGCGGGCGTACAGGTACAGGCTGGGTCACGGTCAGATCTCGTCGAAGTCCAGGTCAGCACCGGACTGTTCCTTCGTGAGACGAGCAAGCATTTCGCTCAGCAACTCCTCAGTGGTGTCGTGCGTCCAACGGTTTTCCTCTTCATCGTAATCGAAGTGAAAACCACCGGTGCGCGCTGCGAGCCACAGTTGGCGCAACGGCTCCTGGCGACTGAAGATCAACTGAGTGCCGTTCTCGAACTTGACGGTCAGCACACCAGCCGAGTTTTCCAGATCCACATCCAGGTCGCTGTCGTCGAAAATATCTTCCAGCTTCTCCTGGGTGGCATCCACCAGGTCGTGAAAACGGGCTTCGGTCAAACTCATTGTGGCAACCTCAAAAGTGTCTGGTTTTGCTCAAGCGGGGCACAATACGGACGCGCTTCGCCGATTGCAAAGGATACCGATTTCATTACAGATGGCAGTACGAAATATCATCAAGCAGCGTAGCCCGCTTCTTGTGCTCCTCGGCAAAGCCCCGCCGGACGGGTAGTGCGGCGCATAGGCAAGCTGCCGGGTGGTCGGTATACTCGGGCGCAATTAATGCATATTCAAGGATTTCGCCATGAAGCGCCTGATCTCTTCCCTTGCTGCGCTCGTCGCGGTCGCTTGCCTCGTTAGTGCCTGTGGCCAGAAAGGCCCGTTGTACCTGCCGGATGACAGCAAAGATCCGAATGAACAGGCGCAATCGTCGCAAAAGCCGTCAAAAGCGCATAAGCACGACACCTACTAAGGGAAACTTATGGACGCTTTTAACTACCGGGACGGCGAGCTGTTCGCGGAAGGCGTGGCGCTGTCCGCGATTGCCCAGCGCTTTGGTACCCCGACCTATGTGTACTCCCGTGCGCATATCGAAGCCCAATACCGCTCGTTCACTGACGCCCTCGATGGCGTGCCGCATCTGGTGTGCTACGCGGTCAAGGCCAACTCCAACCTGGGTGTGCTGAATGTCCTGGCGCGCATGGGCGCCGGTTTCGACATCGTCTCCCGTGGCGAGCTCGAACGCGTATTGGCCGCCGGCGGCCAGGCTGAGAAAATCGTGTTCTCCGGCGTCGGCAAGACCCGCGAAGACATGCGCCGCGCCCTGGAAGTCGGCGTACATTGCTTCAACGTCGAATCCACCGACGAGCTGGAGCGCCTGCAAGTCGTTGCCGCCGAGATGGGCGTTCGTGCGCCGATCTCCCTGCGCGTCAACCCGGATGTCGACGCCGGCACCCACCCGTACATTTCCACCGGTCTCAAAGAGAACAAGTTCGGCATCGCCATCGCCGACGCCGAAGAGGTGTACATCCGCGCCGCGCAACTGCCAAACCTGGAAGTACTGGGTGTCGACTGCCATATCGGCTCGCAACTGACCACACTGCCACCCTTTCTGGATGCCCTTGACCGTCTGCTGGCCTTGATCGATCGTTTGGGCGAGTGCGGCATCTACCTGCAACACATCGACCTGGGCGGCGGCGTCGGCGTACGTTATCGAGACGAAGAGCCACCGTTGATTAGCGACTATATCCAGGCCGTGCGCGAACGCATCGAAGGCCGCGACCTGACGCTGATGTTCGAGCCGGGCCGCTATATTGTCGCCAACGCCGGCGTGCTGTTGACCCAGGTCGAGTACCTCAAGCACACCGAACACAAGGATTTCGCCATCGTCGATGCGGCGATGAACGACCTGATCCGCCCGGCGCTTTACCAGGCCTGGATGAATGTCACCGCCGTGACGCCGCGCGCCAGCGAAGCCCGCGCCTACGACATCGTCGGCCCGATCTGCGAGACCGGCGACTTCCTGGCCAAGGACCGTCAGCTGGCCCTGGAAGAAGGCGATCTGCTGGCCGTGCATTCGGCGGGTGCCTATGGGTTTGTCATGAGTTCCAACTACAACACTCGCGGCCGTGCCGCCGAGGTGCTGGTGGACGGTGATCAAGCGTTTGAAGTGCGTCGCCGCGAGACGGTAGCCCAGTTGTATGCTGGCGAAAGCCTGCTGCCGGAGTAAGCCATGCTGCTGCGTTTTACCAAGATGCACGGGCTGGGCAATGATTTCATGGTTCTCGACCTGGTCAGCCAGCACGCGCACATCCTGCCCAAACACGCCAAACAGTGGGGCGACCGTCACACCGGCATCGGTTTCGACCAGTTGCTGCTGGTGGAGGCGCCGAGCAACCCGGAGGTGGATTTCCGCTACCGGATCTTCAATTCCGACGGTTCCGAAGTGGAACAGTGCGGCAACGGAGCGCGCTGCTTTGCACGCTTTGTGCTGGACAAGCGCCTGACCGCCAAGCGCCAGATTCGCGTCGAAACCAAGGGTGGCGTGATCGAACTGGATATTCGCAGTGACGGCCAGATCAGCGTCAACATGGGCGCGCCACGCCTGGTGCCGGCGGATATTCCGTTCCAGACCACCGAGCAGGCCCTCAGTTACCCGCTGGACGTGGATGGCAAAACCGTGGATATCGCCGCCGTGTCCATGGGCAACCCCCATGCGGTATTGCGGGTCAACGACATCAATAATGCCCCGGTGCACGAACTGGGGCCGAAGATCGAACATCACCCGCGCTTTCCCGCGCGGGTCAATGTGGGCTTCCTGCAGGTGATCGACCGTACCCGCGCGCAATTGCGCGTTTGGGAACGCGGCGCCGGCGAAACCCAGGCTTGCGGTACCGGCGCTTGTGCCGCTGCCGTAGCCGCGATCAGCCAGGGGTGGATGGATTCGCCGCTGCTGATCGACCTGCCCGGTGGACGCTTGTCCATCGAATGGGCAGGCCCTGGCCACCCGGTGATGATGACCGGGCCGGCCTCGCGTGTATACGAAGGACAGGTCCGTCTATGAGTGAGCCAAGCCAATGACCGATAAGCCTCAAGTACCCGCACACGCTACCCCGAGTGAAAGCCTGGAGGCCGCTGCTGTCGCGGCGTACCTTGAGGCTAATCCGGACTTCTTCGTCGAGCATGAAGAACTGCTGCCGGCCTTGCGCATTCCCCACCAGCGCGGCGATACCGTGTCGCTGGTGGAGCGGCAGATGAAGATCCTGCGCGAGCGCAATATTGAAATGCGCCATCGGCTTTCCCACCTGATGGATGTGGCCCGTGACAACGACCGCCTGTTCGACAAGACCCGCCGCCTGATCCTGACCTTGATGGACGCCGCCAGCCTGGAAGAAACGGTGATTGCCGTGGAAGACAGCCTGCGCGAGGACTTCCAGGTGCCCTTTGTCAGCCTGATCCTGTTCAGCGACAACCCGATGCCGGTGGGTCGCTGGGTCACAGGTGGCGAAGCACAGACAGCCATCGGCGGCCTGCTGTCCGAAGGCAAGACTGTCAGCGGCACCTTGCGTGAACATGAACTGGACTTCCTGTTTGGCGCCGAGCAGCGCAAGCAGATCGGCTCTACCGCCGTCATCGCCGTCAGCCATCAAGGCTTGCACGGCGTGCTGGCCATCGCCAGCCGTGACCCTGCGCACTACAAAAGCTCGGTGGGCACGCTGTTCCTGACCTACATCGCCGAAGTGCTGGGCCGCGTCCTGCCGCGTCACACCACCACACTGCGCGCGGTGCGCTGACCATGGAGCGGCAACTGGACGCCTACTGCGCTCACCTGCGCAATGAGCGCCAAGTGTCGCCCCACACGCTGGAAGCTTATCGGCGGGACTTGAACAAGGTCCTGGCCTATTGCGAAAAACAGCACGTCAGCAGCTGGAAGGCCCTGGATATCCAGGCCCTGCGCAGCCTGATCGCCCGGTTGCACCAGCAAGGCCAGTCCTCGCGCAGCCTGTCTCGCCTGCTGTCGGCAGTGCGCGGCCTCTATCACTACCTCAATCGCGAAGGCCTGTGCGATCACGACCCGGCCAATGGCCTGTCCCCGCCCAAAGGCGAGCGGCGCCTGCCCAAGACCCTGGATACCGATCGTGCCTTGCAGCTGCTCGATGGTGCGGTAGAAGATGACTTCCTGGCCCATCGCGACCAGGCAATCCTTGAGCTGTTCTATTCTTCGGGCCTGCGCCTGTCGGAGCTGACAAGCCTGAACCTCGATCAGTTGGACCTCGCCGATGGCCTGATACAAGTGCTCGGCAAAGGCAGCAAGACCCGCGTGCTGCCGGTGGGCAGAAAAGCCCGCGAAGCCTTGCAGCTATGGCTGCCATTGCGCCTTTTGACCAACCCGGCGGACGATGCGGTGTTCGTCAGCCAGCAAGGCCGACGCCTGGGGCCCCGAGCGATCCAGCTTCGGGTCAAGGCCGCCGGCGAGCGGGAGCTGGGGCAGAATCTGCACCCGCACATGCTGCGCCATTCCTTCGCCAGCCACCTGCTGGAGTCCTCCCAGGATCTGCGCGCCGTACAGGAACTGCTCGGCCACGCCGACATCAAGACCACTCAGATCTATACACACCTGGACTTCCAGCACCTGGCAACGGTGTACGACAGCGCCCATCCACGGGCCAAACGCATCAAAGGCAGCGACTCATGAGTATCAAGCTGATCACCTTCGACTTGGACGACACCCTCTGGGACAACGTACCCGTCATCATCAGCGCCGAAGCGTCGATGCGCGAATGGCTGGCAGCCAACGCCGCCAAGGTGGGCGATCTGCCCCTGGAACATTTCGCCAGCCTGCGCCAGCAGGTGCTGCAGCGTCATCCCGAACTCAAACACCGTATCAGCCTGCTGCGTCATCGCGTGTTGATGCATGCGTTCGAGGAGGCCGGTTATCCCCAGCCTGAGGCCACAGAGATGGCGGATGTCTGCTTCGAAGCGTTCATCCACGCACGCCACCAACTCACCGTGTTCCCGGAAGCCGAGCCGATGCTCAAGGCGCTGCGCCAGCACTTCCTGCTCGGCGTGATCACCAATGGCAATGCCGATGTGCAGCGTGTGGGCCTGGCGGACTACTTTCACTTTGCCCTGCGCGCTGAAGATATCGGCATCGCCAAGCCGGATGCGCGGCTGTTTGACGAAGCGTTGCAGCGTGGAGGGGTGGACGCCAGTGCGGCCGTGCATGTGGGCGATCACCCTGGGGATGATATCGCCGGGGCACAGCAGGCCGGGTTGCGGGCGGTGTGGTTTAACCCCGCGGGCAAGGCCTGGGAGGGTGACAAGCACCCGGATGCGCAGATTCGCAGCCTGACGGAGTTGCCGCCACTGCTGAGTCGCTGGGGTTAACACTACCCCCCAATGTGGGAGCTGGCTTGCCTGCTCCCACAAGGTATTGCAGCGAACTGGTAATGGCTCCAGGCATGAAAAAGCCCGCAGCGACGGCGGGCTTTTTCTTACAAGCAAGAGGCGGACTTCAGATAGGTCGGCTGCCGTACTTGTTATCCGGCTTCTTCGGTGGGTCAGCTACCACGTTAGCCTCGACCTCGACCACTTTGCCACCCTTCGCGAGGAATTCTTCCATCGCTCGGGCCAGGGCATCGCGCTCTTTGTTCTTGGCTTCAACACTCGGCAACTCATCTACCGAAACCGCAGCCTTGGCTTTGCCTTTGGCTTTGGGAGCCGCATCATCGGCACCGCCATCATCGGCATCGTCAGCAACGTCTTCCGCCGCTACGTCAATACTTTCTTCGGTGTCATCGTCGTCACCTACTTCGAGTTCGTCGTTTTCCAGATCATCGTCGCTCATGTTCTACCTCATGACTTGCGAAAAGCAGATTAGTTATAGCCCAGCTTCACCCTCTGTCGAGGTCGCCGGAAAAAAATCAACATCCACCGGGTTTCCAGTGGCTTATGCCTCTTCACCGTGCAAGGTGGCGAGGACTTTACGAGCACCGCCATGATCACGGTGCTCGCCCAGATAAACACCTTGCCAGGTCCCCATCGCCAAGCGGCCGGCCTTGACCGGCAAACTCAGCTGGCAGCCCAGCAGACTGGCCTTGAAGTGCGCCGGCAGATCATCCGGACCTTCGTCATTATGTTCAAAACCTGCGCGGCCCTGTGGCACCAGCAGGTTGAAAAAACGCTCGAAGTCACGGCGAACCGCCGGGTCGGCATTCTCGTTGACGGTCAAAGAGGCCGAGGTATGCTGCAGCCACAGATGCAACAGGCCCACACGGCACGCCTTCAATTCAGGCAAGCCGGCAAGCAACTCGTCCGTTACCAGATGAAAGCCCCGGGGCTTGGCCCGCAGGGTAATCAGGGTCTGTTGCCACATACAGTTCTCCGCCCATCGGCGCGCATTCTAGCGCGCTCTGGGAAAAAACAAAGTGCCGAATACGCCTTCATGCCTGTAAGACATTTGCACTCTGAAAAGTGCCGTGTGGATCCCATCACAAAGTTGATAAAAAACCCATACACCTTTAGCCAAAGACAAACACCAGACAAAAAAATGCCCGGCAAGCCGGGCATGTTTTTTTCGCGTACTTACAAGTTGTAGCCGCGTTCGTTGTGTTGCGCCAGATCGAGGCCAACCGCCTCTTCTTCCTCAGTGACACGCAGGCCCATGACCATGTCCAGCACCTTGAGGATGACGTAGGTCACGATCGCCGTGTAGATCACGGTGAAGCCTACGCCTTTGCACTGGATCCAGACTTGGGCCGCGATATCGGTCACAGTGCCGAAGCCACCCAGTGCCGGGGCAGCGAACACACCGGTGAGGATCGCACCGACGATACCGCCGATACCGTGCACGCCGAAGGCGTCCAGGGAGTCGTCGTAGCCCAGCTTGCGCTTGAGGCTGGTGGCGCAGAAGAAGCACACCACACCGGCGACCAGGCCGATCACCAGGGCACCCATCGGGCCCACGGTGCCAGCGGCTGGCGTCACGGCGACCAGGCCGGCCACCACACCTGAGGCAATGCCCAGTGCACTTGGCTTGCCGTGAGTGATCCACTCGGCGAACATCCAGCCCAGCGCCGCAGCAGCCGTGGCAATCTGGGTGACCAGCATCGCCATGCCCGCCGTGCCGTTGGCCGCCGCAGCGGAGCCGGCGTTGAAGCCAAACCAGCCGATCCACAGCATGGCCGCGCCGATCAAGGTATAACCCAGGTTGTGCGGAGCCATCGGTGTGGTCGGGAAGCCTTTACGCTTGCCGAGCACGATGCACGCCACCAGGCCAGCCACACCCGCGTTGATGTGCACGACGGTGCCGCCGGCGAAGTCCAGCACGCCCCAGTCCCACATCAGGCCACCGTTGCCGCTCCAGACCATGTGCGCGATCGGCGCGTAGACCAGGGTGAACCAGATAGCCATGAAGATCAGCATCGCGGAGAACTTCATGCGCTCTGCGAAAGCACCGACGATCAGCGCCGGGGTGATGATGGCGAAGGTCATCTGGAAGGTGATGAACACGGCTTCCGGAAACAGCGCCGCAGGCCCGGTGATGCTGGCCGGGGTGACACCCGCCAGGAACGCCTTGCCCAGGCCGCCGAAGAAGGAGTTGAAGTTGACCACACCCTGTTCCATACCGGTGGTATCAAACGCGATGCTGTAGCCGTAGACGACCCACAGGATGCTGATCAGGCCGGTGATGGCAAAGCACTGCATCATCACCGACAGAATATTCTTGGAGCGGACCATGCCGCCGTAGAACAGCGCCAGGCCAGGGATGGTCATGAACAGCACCAAAGCGGTGGCGGTCAGCATCCAGGCGGTGTCGCCGGAGTTGAGGACTGGAGCAGCCACTTCGTCTGCCGCCATGGCCAGGCTTGGCATTACGATGGACAACAGGGCTCCGAGCCCTGCGAATTTACGCAGAGTCATAGTGTTTTCTCCTGGGGCGTTGGGGTTTGGCGGCTTAGATTGCGTCGGTATCGGTTTCGCCGGTACGGATGCGAATAGCCTGTTCCAGATTGACCACGAAGATCTTGCCGTCACCGATCTTGCCGGTGTTGGCCGCCTTGGTTATCGCCTCGATAACCCGCTCAAGATCCTTGTCGTCAATGGCGACATCAATCTTCACCTTCGGCAGGAAATCGACTACGTATTCCGCGCCACGATACAGCTCGGTATGACCCTTCTGCCGACCGAAGCCCTTGACCTCAGTAACGGTAATGCCCTGCACGCCGATCTCGGACAGTGACTCGCGTACATCGTCCAACTTGAACGGCTTGATGATGGCAGTGACTAGCTTCATGAAAACTCTCTCCCGAATTGGTGGACTTGCCCCAGGAAAACAAACCCGTCTCAAGTCTAAGCGCAGTGCCTGGCTTTGTAACGCATCGTCGCCTCGGCATTTGCCGTTGCGACGCCAGCGATCCACTGGTGACGAAACCTGTACCCCTGATCCGTCGGCGCACTGCATTCGTCACAGCGACTGCATCAGTGCATGGGTCATGATCGTCTAAGCAGAAACCTTGCCAGCTCCGTAAAAATCACTGAAATCAGTCCCTTGCTCACTCGTGCCCACCCACGGGGCGTACGTGCAGCCGCAATGCGCATCAAAACGGTGCGCAGCCGCCCGCTTTGATGCGCGAAAACCGTGCGCAACGCAGCATGAAAAAGACTATAGACGCTGCGTGATACACTGCCGGCCAACTGTTTTCCGGAATATTTCCCATGCTCGCGCCCAAAGACCTCCTCGACGCCCTGAGCGGCCACGCCTCTCGCCTGTTCAGCGGCGACACCCCGCTGCCCCGCAATGAAATCGAAAGCCAGTTCAAGGCATTGCTGCAAAGTGGCTTCAGCAAGCTCGACCTGGTCAGCCGGGAAGAGTTTGACAGCCAGATGGTCGTACTGGCCCGCACGCGTGCGCGGTTGGAGAGCCTGGAGGCGAAGGTGGCTGAGCTTGAAGCGCGGTTGGCGCCATCCTCTGCTGAATAAACACGGTTAGTGTGGGAGCTGGCTTGCCTGCGATGGCCATGGGTATCTACACAACTTTGGTACGCTGCTGCTCCTCTGCAAGGGAGCTTGCTGCCTGTCAGCTTATAGCTATCTAACTGATGCACCGCGATCCAAATGTGGGAGGGGCGGTGCGACGATTCGACTTGCCCCCGATGGCGGCCTCAGGGCCGACCAAGACGCTGGATCAGACTGAGTACATATCCGTTTTTTGGGTAACGGCCACTGTTGGTTCCGCTTTTACAGCGGGTCACTTTTGAAAAGAGCCGGAATGCCGGCCCAGCCAAAAGTAACCAAAAGGCTCTTGCCCCACCACTCGGCACCTCGCTTAGGCTCGGTGTGCCCGTAATCCGACAGTGATTTGGGGGGCCGCCTGAGATCAAAAGCAGATCAAGATCAAGATCAAGAGCGGCTCGCTTCGCATCGTGGTTACCATTGGCGACTACAAAGTTGTGTAGATATCTATGCTGCGATGGCGGTGCATCAGCGGATGATTCTTTGCTGACATACCGCTATCGCAGGCAAGCCAGCTCCCACATTTGTTTTGCATTGCCGCCCGGATACGTTCTGTAAAACCTCCCTCCCTCGCTGGACGCCCCCCTCGTCTACCCTTGAAAAACCCGCAGGAAGCGGCCCCCCATTCAAGGAACGAGCATGTCCCTCGCTATCGTGCACAGCCGCGCCCAGGTCGGCGTCGAAGCCCCCGCCGTCACCGTTGAAGTGCATATGGCCAATGGCTTGCCATCGCTGACGCTGGTGGGCCTGCCGGAAACTGCAGTAAAGGAAAGCAAGGACCGCGTTCGCAGCGCCATTCTCAACTCGGCGCTGCAATACCCGGCCCGGCGCATCACCCTCAATCTCGCGCCCGCCGACCTACCCAAGGACGGCGGGCGCTTTGATCTGGCGATTGCCCTGGGGATCCTGGCGGCCAGTGTGCAAGTGCCGGCCTTGATGCTTGATGACGTGGAGTGCCTTGGTGAGTTGGCGTTATCGGGCGAGGTACGGGCGGTGAAGGGTGTGTTGCCGGCCGCGCTTGCGGCGCGCAAGGCCGGGCGCACCGTGATAGTGCCCAGGGCCAATGCCGAGGAAGCCTGCCTGGCGTCGGGGCTCAAAGTGATTGCGGTGGACCACCTGCTGCAAGTGGTGGCGCACCTTAATGGGCATGTGCCGATTGAGCCCTACAGGTCCGACGGCTTGCTGTACTTGAACAAGCCTTACCCGGACCTGAGTGAAGTGCAGGGCCAACTGGCAGCCAAGCGTGCCTTGCTGATTGCGGCGGCCGGCGCACATAACCTGCTGTTCAGCGGACCACCCGGTACCGGCAAGACCCTGTTGGCCAGCCGCCTGCCGGGCTTGCTGCCACCGCTGAGCGAGCAGGAGGCGCTGGAAGTGGCCGCGATCCAATCCGTGGTCAGCCTGACCCCCCTTAGCCATTGGCCTAATCGCCCGTTTCGCCAGCCGCACCACTCGGCATCCGGCCCGGCGCTGGTGGGTGGCGGCTCGAAGCCGCAGCCGGGGGAAATCACCCTGGCCCATCACGGCGTGCTGTTTCTGGATGAGCTGCCGGAATTTGATCGCAAGGTACTGGAGGTGCTGCGCGAGCCATTGGAGTCGGGGCATATCGTGATCTCCCGAGCCAGGGACCGGGTGAGTTTCCCGGCACGCTTCCAGTTGGTCGCGGCCATGAACCCCTGCCCGTGCGGCTACATGGGCGAACCCAGCGGGCGTTGTCGGTGCACGCCGGAGCAGATACAGCGCTATCGCAACAAGCTATCCGGGCCGCTGCTGGACCGGATTGATTTGCACCTGACAGTCGCCCGGGAGGTCACTGCGCTGAGCCCCTCCCAACAGGCCGGTGACACCACCGCGCAAGCGTCCGCCCAGGTGGCGCAAGCCCGTGAACGCCAGCACCAGCGCCAGGGTTGTGCCAATGCATTCCTCGATCTGCCACGGCTACGCGAACACTGCCAGTTGACCAAAGCCGATGAAAGCTGGCTGGAAAGCGCGTGCGAACGACTGACATTATCGCTGCGTGCAGCCCATCGGTTGCTCAAGGTGGCTCGCACCCTGGCGGACCTTGAGCAAGTGGAAGGCATCGCCCGCCATCATTTGGCGGAGGCGCTGCAGTACCGACCAGCCGCTCATGGCTAGCACTTGTCAGGCAAAATCCAGCAGCAGCCTCGCCACTTCCAGCACCTCTTCCAGCACCGCTTCTGCCGACTCTGCGGAAGGCTTGAGCATCAGGTCATCGGCATAGCCCATCGCCAGGGCGAAGATCTGCCGTGCAGCGCGCTGACACGACTCGCAGCGAAAGACGCCATCGGCAACGCCCCGCTCGATCACTTCGGCAAGCATGCCTTGCCACTGGGCGTTGATCACCAGGTAAGCCTGGGCCATTTGCGGGTCGTGCATGGCTTCGTCCCAGGCGTCGAGCCACAGCGCCCAAGCGGCGTCAGCGGTGCTGGGCAGACAGTCGCGCAAGAACCCCATAAGCGCTTCTAGCGGTGGAGCATCGGTCAACGGCTCGCGCACTTCATCCAATTGCTCATTGGCAAAGCGCACAAAAGCTTCGCGACGCAGTTCATTCCAGTCACTGAAGTAGTGATAGACGTGACTACGCGACAGCCCGGCATGTTCGGCCAAGTCACGGGTGGACACATCGGCGAAACCCTTGCTGCGAAACAGCTCAAGAGCGGCGGCGATGATCTGGTCTTTACGGTCGATACGCGACATGGGCAATTCCTTCGGGCGCCGGTAGATGAGCGGCGCTTGCTTTTTGAGCGATCGCTCAAGGATACTTGAGCAGTCGCTCAATAATAGCGTCTATCACTCCTTTGGTGCACCCATGACATCCGTCACCCCACAAATTCTGATCGAACAAAGCCAGAAAATCGGCCAGCAGTCCGCCAGCCAGACACTCAAGGCTATTGCCAAAGCTTATCCCGGCAAGCTGTCTTGCACTTTGTCACTGGTGGCGCTGGAGAACGCACTGTTGTTGGCCTACCCGCTGTTTGCCGGGTTCGCGGTGGATTCGATTATCCGCGGCGATGCCACCAGTGCGTTGTTCTATGCCGCCGTAGTCATGGCGTTCTGGGTGGTCGGGGCGGCACGGCGAGCGCTGGATACACGCACGTTCACGCGCATTTACGCCGACCTTGCGGTGCCAGTCATCCTCAACCAGCGCCAACAGAACCACAGCACCTCGAAATCGGCGGCACGGGTGGTGCTGGCACGGGAGTTTGTCGACTTCTTTGAAAAGCACGTGCCAATCATCGCCACGGCGTTGGTATCGATCGTGGGCGCTGCGGTAATGTTGATCGTGATTGAGCCGTGGGTAGGCATGGCCTGTCTGGCCGCGCTGCTGCTGTGCATCACCTTGTTGCCACGCTTTGCACAGCGCAATCAGGAACTACACGAGCGCCTGAATAACCGCCTGGAGAAAGAAATCGGCCTGGTCGAAAAAGTCGGCGCGCCGACCCTGCGACGTCACTACCAGGTGCTGTCACGCCTGCGCATCTGGCTTTCAGACCGCGAGGCTGCGGCGTACCTGTTTCTCGGTACGCTCGCGGCTTTGCTGTTTGTGGTCGCGATCAGCCAGTTGGCCTTGTCCCCAGCGGTCAAGGCCGGCCACATCTACGCAGTGATGACTTACCTGTGGACCTTCGTGACCAGCATGGATGAAGCGCCAGGCATGGTCGACCAACTGGCGCGGCTCAAGGACATCGGCAAGCGCGTAGACCCAGGGCTGGGCGACCACTAAGCCTCAACGAAACCGGTCCACCTCCTGACGCAGGCCTGCCGCCAGGGTTTCCAGTTCCTTGGCGGTGACTGCCAGGTTCGACACCACTTCACGCTGCTCGCTGTTGGCCAGGGCAATGCTTTGCAAGTTACTGCTGAGCAGGGTTGCGGTGCTGCTCTGCTCCTGGGTGGCGGTGGTGATCGCAGCGAATTGCTGGCCGGCCGAGCGGCTTTGCTCATCGATACGCGCCAGGGCCGAGGCGACGTCGGCGTTGCGCGACAGGCCGTCCTGCATCAATACCTTGCCGTGTTCCATGGTGCTGATGGCGTTGCCGGTTTCCTGCTGGATGCTCTGGATCATCGCCGAAATTTCATCGGTGGCCTGGCGGGTGCGCGAGGCCAGGTTACGCACTTCGTCGGCGACCACGGCAAAACCGCGGCCTTGCTCACCGGCGCGGGCGGCTTCGATGGCGGCGTTGAGCGCCAGCAGGTTGGTCTGTTCGGCGATGGAGGTAATCACACCGACGATCCCGCCGATTTCCTGGGAGCGCTGGCCCAAGGTGTTGATCACTGCGGCTGTGCTGTTCAGGGCAGTGGCAATATGCTCCAGCGACGATGACGCCTCTTGCATCGAGGTGCGGCCGATCCGGGTCTGCTGGGCATTCTCTTGCGCCAGGCGCTCGGTATTGCCCATGTTGTCGGCGATGTTCAACGAGGTAGCGCTGAACTCTTCCACCGCGCCGGCCATGCTGGTGATCTCGCCAGACTGTTGCTCCATGCCTTCGTAGGCACCACCGGAGAGCCCCGACAGCGCCTGGGCGCGGCTGTTGACCTGTTCGGCAGCACTGCGGATATGCGAAACCATGGTCGACAGCGCTTCACCCATCTGATTGAAGCTGCGCGCCAACTGCCCGATCTCGTCATGGCTGGACACGTTAAGGCGTGCGCTCAAGTCGCCCGCACCCAGAGCTTGCGCCTGGCGTACCAAATCACTCAGTGGCGCCAGCTTGCTGCGCAACAGCCACACCGTGGCGCCCACTGCCAGCAACATCGCCAGCACACTGCCGATCACCAGGCGGATCCCGACTTCCCACGTCACGGCGCGAATTTCCGCCTTGGGCATACTTGCCACCACCGCCCAGGGGCCGCCTTCGAACGGCACCGAAACGCTGTAGAAATCTTCGTTTTTGTCGCTCCAGAAACGCCCTGCCCCCGGCGTCTTTGCCAGGTCGAGCATCACGGTAATGGCCTGGTCCGGCGCCTGTACGCCGGCTGGCGGCACCAGCCAATGCTTCTGCTCATCCAGCAGCGCCAGGGAGCCGGTCTGGCCGAGGCGGAAGCGCTTGAGGTTTTCAAACTGGGCGTTCTGCGCGTCGGTGTAATCGAAACCGATAAACAGCACGGCGATGACCTTGCCGTTGCTGTCACGTACCGGGCTGTACTGGGTCATGTAGGAACGGTCGAACAATACCGCACGGCCGATATAGGTTTGCCCGTCGGCAACACGCTGGTATGCCGCGCCTTGGCGGTCAAGCACCGTACCGATGGCACGATTGCCATCCTGCTTGGTCAAGGAAGTGCTCACGCGGATAAAGTCGTCGCCGCTGCGCACGAATACGGTAGCCACACCGCCGGACATTTGCTTGAACTCGTCCACTTCTTCGAAGTTGTTGTTCAGCACCTCATTACCCAGGTACAGGCTCGGCGTCTGTACACCGGCCACGGCCACCGGTTGGTCGGCACGCACACTCAGGCCGGCGCCGAAGCGTTTTTCAAACAGCCCGCTCAAACGCTGGGTACTCTCGCGCAAGGTGCTGTGGAAGGTATTGAGTTGGTCGGCGAGCAAACGCGCCTCGCTGGCCAGGTGCTCCTCACGGGTGTCGAGGTTGGCGGAGTCGAGGGAACGCAGGGCAAACACAGTGCTGCCGCTGATAACGACAGCCAGAATCACGGCAAGGGCGAGACCTAACTGGGAGGCAATCCGGGCACGAGGTTGAGACATGACAGCTCCTGGCCGAGGCCAGGATCATCCTGATCTCATAGCGCTGCTCGGCAAATTATCTAAGTGGGAAACGTTGGTGCACGATGGTTCCAACACACCTTCTTCGGCGGCACTTGGTAATACTTGAGCGAATCACAGGGGTATCCCGCAAACGATTGCATCAACCGCCGGCCCCTACTCAATCGAGACGTTCAACCTGGGGCAACTCCATCGCTTTGACTTCACCTTGAAGAAACTCCGCCAGCCGTCGCAAGCGTTCCCCCCCGGGGCGGGTTTTCGGCCACACCAGGTAGTAACTTTCCCCACTGGCGACTGCCCTGGGCCACGGCAGGCTCAGGCGTCCCTGGGCGACATCTTCGGCCACCATCAACAAATCGCCCATGGACACGCCATAGCCACGCGCCGCCGCGATCATGCCCAACTCAAGGGTATCGAACACCTGCCCGCCCTTGAGAGACACCCGGGACGACAACCCCATGCGCTCCAGCCAGCTGCGCCAGTCACGACGATCAGGCGTGGGATGCAACAACTCGGCACTCGCCAGGCGGGCAGCGTCCCAAGGTCCATCATCCAGCAGGTTCGGCGCGCCCACGGGGATCAGCAATTCGGGGAACAGGTAACTGGCCTCCCAGTCCGCCGGAAAACGCCCATCGCTCAACAACACCGCACAGTCGAAGGGTTCCTGGTTGAAGTCCACTTCATCCACGCTCATCCACGCACTGGTCAGTTGCACCTCATTGCCTGGCTGCAAGGCGCGGAAGCGACTCAGGCGCGCCAATAGCCAGCGCATGGTCAAGGTGGACGGTGCCTTCATACGCAGAATGTCATCTTCAGTATTCAAGGTATGACAGGCGCGCTCCAACGCAGCGAAGCCTTCGCGCACGCCGGGCAGCAACAGGCGCGCGGCTTCGGTGAGCTGCAGATTGCGACCGCTGCGCTGGAACAGGCGGCAGGCGAAATGCTCCTCGAGGGTGCGGATATGCCGGCTGACTGCACTTTGGGTGATGGACAGTTCCTGCGCCGCGCGGGTGAAGGAGTTGTGCCGGGAGGCGGCCTCAAATGCACGCAGGGCATACAAGGGAGGAAGACGACGAGACATAGGGAAAGCTCCAACGGCGCAATATCGGCACCCTACCAGAATCAGTCAGGCATGAGTTTTAATCATGTGAGCGATCGCATTTATCCTTTTGTGCAACGCGCCCAAAGCGCCGAGAATCAATCTCTCCCCCATTTCCTGACTATTTGAGTGTGATGATCATGCAACATCCGGCACGTACCGAACTCTGGGCCATTCTGCGGCTGTCGGGGCCGTTGATTGCCTCACAGTTGGCGCACATGCTGATGGTGCTGACCGACACCCTGATGATGGCGCGCCTGAGCCCCGAAGCCCTGGCCGGCGGCGGCCTGGGCGCGGCCAGCTATTCGTTCGTGGCGATCTTCTGCATCGGCGTGATTGCCGCGGTGGGCACGCTGGTCGCCATTCGTCACGGCGCAGGCGATATCGACGGCGCCACGCGCCTGACCCAGGCCGGGCTGTGGCTGGCGTGGTTGATGGCCCTGGCAGCGGCGCTGCTGCTATGGAACTTGAAGCCGGTGCTGCTGATGTTCGGCCAGACTGAAACCAACGTACAAGCGGCGGGGCAATTCCTCACCATCCTGCCTTTCGCCCTGCCCGGCTATCTGACTTTCATGGCGCTGCGCGGCTTTACCAGCGCCATCGGCAAGGCGACGCCGGTGATGGTGATCAGCTTGTGCGGCACCGTGGTCAACTACCTGCTCAATCACGCGTTGATCGAAGGCATGTTCGGCCTGCCGAAACTGGGCCTGATGGGCATTGGCCTGGTGACCGCCATCGTTGCCAACGGCATGGCGCTGGCGTTGATGTGGTACATCCGCAGCAACCGTGCCTATGCCGCCTACCCGCTGGGCACCGGCCTGCTGCGCCTGAATACCCATTACCTGCGCGAGCTGTGGCGCCTGGGCCTGCCGATCGGCGGCACCTATGCAGTAGAGGTCGGGCTGTTTGCCTTTGCGGCGTTGTGCATGGGCACCATGGGCAGCACCCAGTTGGCCGCGCATCAGATTGCCCTGCAAATTGTCTCGGTGGCGTTCATGGTGCCGGCGGGGATGTCCTACGCGGTGACCATGCGCATCGGCCAGCATTACGGCGCCGGGCAGTTGTTGCAGGCACGCATGGCCGGTCGGGTCGGCATAGGCTTTGGTGCCATGGTAATGCTGGGATTTGCCGTAGTGTTGTGGCTGTTTTCCGACCCGTTGATCGGGCTGTTCCTCGACCATGACGACCCGGCGTTCCATGACGTCATCGTCCTGGCCGTCAGCCTGCTGGCCGTCGCCGCGTGGTTTGAATTGTTCGACGGCGTGCAGACCATTGCCATGGGCTGCATCCGCGGCTTGAAAGACGCCAAGACTACCTTTCTGGTGGGATTGGGCTGCTACTGGCTGATCGGTGCGCCCTCGGCCTGGCTGATGGCGTTCACTTTAGGCTGGGGGCCCACCGGGGTGTGGTGGGGCTTGGCGCTGGGACTAGCGTGCGCGGCGGTAAGTCTGACCTGGGCGTTTGAGGCGAAGATGAAGCGGATGATTCGGCGGGAGCCGGATGCTCCTGTTGGGTTCCAAGCGGCACTGCCTGACTAGCGAGTGCACGCGGTCCATGTGGGAGCTGGCTTGCCTGCGATAGCGGTGTGTCAGGCTAATCATTATTAGCTGAACGACCGCTATCGCAGGCAAGCCAGCTCCCACATTTGAACCACTTTGAAGGCTTAGCCCAACAGTGCCTGCTGGCTTTGCCCAAACATCAGGTACTCCACCAGTTCCGCCAACGGCAACGGCTTGCTGATCAGGTACCCCTGGGCCTGGTCACAACCGAACAACCGCAACAGCTCAAGCTGCTCGGGTGTTTCCACACCTTCGGCCACCACTTCCAGGTTGAGGTTGTGGGCCAGGTTGATCATCGCGTGTACCAATTTGCGGTTTTCTTCGCGCTCTTCCATGCCGCCGACAAAACTTTTGTCGATCTTCAACAAAGCGATCGGCAGGCTGTTGAGGTGTACGAATGACGAAAACCCGGTGCCGAAGTCATCCAGGGAGAACCGCACGCCGAGGCGGCCCAGGGCGTCCATGGTCTGCTTGACCAGATCGCTGCGGCGCATCACCGCGGTTTCAGTCAATTCGAACTCCAGCCATTGCGCTTCCACGCCACGCTCGGCAATCAGGCGACTGAGTGTGGAGAGCAATTGGCTGTCCTGGAACTGGCGAAACGACAGGTTGACGGCCATGTGCAGCGGCGGCAGGCCGCGTTCGCGCAGGTCTTGCATGTCGCGCAGGGCCCGGGAGATCACCCAGTAGCCCAAAGGCACGATCAGGCCACTCTGCTCGGCCAGCGGCACGAATTCGCTGGGTGGCAACAAGCCGCGCTCACCGTGGCGCCAGCGCACCAGGGCTTCGAGGCCGACGATATGACCGTCGTCCAAGTCCAGGCGCGGCTGGTAATGCAGCTCCAGCTCATCGCGGCGCAAAGCCCGGCGCAGTTCACTTTCCAGGTCGGCCAGGCTGCGAGCGTTGCGGTTGATGCGTTCATTGAAGATGTGAAAGGTGCAGCCCTGGGTGCTTTTGGCCTGCTGCATGGCGATATGGGCGTGCCACATCAACGGGTCAGCGCCGGCGCGGGCGCGGGCATGTGCCACGCCCAGGCTGCAGCCGATCAACAGGCTTTCGCCATCGACCCAGTAAGGCTCGGCCATCACTTCGGTGATGCGCTCGGCCATCCACTCGGCACGCTGGGGCGCGCGACGGGTGTCGATCAGCAAGGCAAATTCATCGCTGCCCAGCCGCGCCAGCTGGTCCCCGGCTTCGAGCTGGCTCTTGAGCCGCGACACCACTTGCAGGATCAACCGGTCGCCGGCCTGATGGCCAAGGGCATCGTTGGCATGACGGAAGTTGTCCAGGTCCAGATGGCCCAGAGCCAGGCCGCGGCCTTCGTTTTCCGCCAGCCGCGCCGCCAGCAGTGTCTGGAAGCCCTGACGGTTGGCGATACCGGTGAGCGGGTCCTGCTCGGCCAAACGCTGCAAGGTGTTCTCCAGAACGCCGCGCTCGCGCACATGACGCAAGCAGCGGCGCAATGTTTCAGGGTCCAGCCCATTCAGGATCAACCAGTCGCTGACACCGAGCGGCGACACCAGCGGCTCCTGCTCCAACAGCAATACACACGGCAAGCTGCAGCGGCCGGGACCGGGCTGCAGGCTGGGCGTGGTCAATAACACGGCGCCCTGATCGTCATCGAACAGACGACTCACCGAGTCCCAGTTGGGTGCACTGATCAGCACAGCCCCTTCGCCCATCGGCACCAGGCACTCGCGCAACAACGCTGCCCATGCAGGCTCTTCGGCCAGCAGCAGCAAACGCAAGGGTTCGACAGGCGTAGACAAGCTAACTCCCTAGACTCTGCTAAATTTCGTGAGCGATGGCATTATGACGTGCGGCCTGGCAATGATAAATGCGTGACAAATGCATGACAGATGATAGGTGTTATCAAACACGCAGACTGTGAAAAATAGTCTGAGTATTCCCCACATCCTGCGGCAAAGTAGCAAAACCGGCAAATTTAGATCGAGTGGTACGTCACACCGTCGTTCTAAGGCAGCAGAATCTTGCCAGCCTGTTAAAATGCCCGCCCTTTTGAACAACGACTCCTAAAACTCCGTATGTCCCGACTCAATCCCCGGCAGCAAGAAGCCGTGAACTACGTCGGCGGCCCTCTATTGGTGCTCGCCGGCGCCGGCTCCGGCAAGACCAGCGTGATCACCCGCAAGATCGCGCACCTGATCCAGAACTGCGGCATCCGCGCCCAGTACATCGTCGCCATGACCTTTACCAACAAGGCGGCGCGGGAAATGAAAGAGCGGGTCGGCACCCTGCTCAAGGGCGGCGAAGGCCGCGGCCTGACGGTGTGTACCTTCCACAATCTGGGCCTGAACATCATCCGCAAGGAGCATGTGCGACTGGGCTACAAGCCCGGCTTCTCGATCTTTGACGAGACCGACGTCAAGGCCCTGATGACCGACATCATGCAGAAGGAATACGCAGGCGACGACGGCGTCGACGAAATCAAGAACATGATCGGCTCATGGAAAAACGACCTGATCCTGCCCGCCGAAGCCCTGGAAGCTGCACGCAACCCCAAGGAGCAGACCGCCGCCATCGTCTACACCCACTACCAGCGCACGCTCAAGGCGTTCAACGCAGTGGACTTCGACGACCTGATCCTGCTGCCGGTCAAGCTGTTCCAGGAACACAAGGACATCCTGGAGAAGTGGCAAAACAAGGTGCGCTACCTGCTGGTGGACGAATACCAGGACACCAACGCCAGCCAATACCTGCTGGTGAAGTTGCTGATTGGTACGCGCAACCAGTTCACCGTGGTGGGCGACGACGACCAGTCGATCTACGCCTGGCGCGGCGCCCGCCCGGAAAACCTGATGCTGCTCAAGGAGGACTACCCGTCGCTGAAAGTGGTGATGCTGGAGCAGAACTATCGCTCCACCAGCCGCATCCTGCGTTGCGCCAACGTGCTGATCTCCAACAACCCCCACGAGTTTGAAAAACAACTGTGGAGCGAGATGGGCCATGGCGATGAGATCCGCGTGATCCGCTGCCGCAACGAAGACGCCGAAGCCGAACGCGTGGCCGTGGAAATCCTCAGCCTGCACCTGCGCACTGACCGACCCTACAGCGACTTTGCGATCCTGTATCGCGGCAACTACCAGGCCAAGCTGATCGAGCTGAAACTGCAGCACCACCAGGTGCCGTATCGCCTGTCGGGCGGCAACAGCTTTTTCGGACGCCAGGAAGTAAAAGACCTGATGGCCTACTTCCGGCTGATCGTGAACCCGGACGACGACAACGCCTTCCTGCGCGTGATCAACGTACCGCGCCGGGAAATCGGCTCCACCACCCTGGAAAAGCTCGGCAACTACGCCACCGAACGCAAGATTTCCATGTATGCCGCCACCGACGAAATCGGCCTGGGCGAACATCTGGACACGCGCTTCACCGATCGCCTGTCACGCTTCAAGCGCTTCATGGACAAGGTGCGCGAACAGTGCGCCGGCGAAGACCCGATCAGCGCCCTGCGCAGCATGGTCATGGACATCGACTATGAAAACTGGCTGCGCACCAACAGCTCCAGCGACAAAGCCGCGGATTACCGCATGGGCAACGTCTGGTTCCTGATCGAGGCGCTGAAGAACACCCTGGAAAAAGACGAAGACGGCGAAATGACCGTCGAGGACGCCATCGGCAAGCTGGTGCTGCGTGACATGCTCGAACGCCAGCAGGAAGAAGAAGACGGTGCCGAAGGCGTGCAGATGATGACCTTGCATGCCTCCAAGGGCCTGGAGTTTCCTTACGTGTTCATCATGGGCATGGAAGAGGAAATCCTCCCGCACCGCTCCAGCATCGAAGCCGACACCATCGAGGAAGAACGGCGCCTGGCCTATGTGGGCATCACCCGCGCACGTCAGACCCTGGCCTTCACCTTTGCCGCCAAGCGCAAGCAATACGGCGAAATCATCGATTGTGCCCCCAGCCGGTTCCTTGACGAGCTGCCGCCCGATGACCTGGCCTGGGAAGGCAATGACGACACCCCCACCGAGGTGAAGGCCGTTCGCGGCAACACCGCCCTGGCGGATATACGCGCAATGCTAAAGCGCTAGAATCGACTACTTTTCAATCTACTTTCGGCGCCTGCTGCGCCATCAGAGGAAGCTTTCCGTGGAAGCACTGCACAAGAAAATTCGCGAAGAAGGCATCGTGCTTTCCGATCAGGTTCTCAAGGTCGACGCCTTTTTGAACCACCAGATCGACCCGGCACTGATGAAACTGATCGGCGACGAATTCGCCGCGCTGTTCAAGGATTCGGGGATCACCAAGATCGTCACCATCGAAGCCTCAGGTATTGCACCGGCGATCATGACCGGGCTGAACCTGGGTGTACCGGTGATCTTCGCGCGTAAGCAGCAGTCGTTGACCCTGACGGAAAACCTGCTGTCGGCAACGGTGTATTCCTTCACCAAGAAAACCGAAAGCACCGTGGCGATCTCCCCACGCCACCTGACCAGCAGCGACCGCGTGCTGGTGATCGATGACTTTTTGGCCAACGGCAAAGCGTCCCAGGCGCTGATTTCGATCATCAAGCAGGCCGGCGCGACTGTTGCGGGCTTGGGGATCGTGATCGAGAAGTCGTTCCAGGGTGGGCGTGCGGAGCTCGATGCGCAGGGTTATCGGGTTGAGTCGCTGGCGCGGGTGAAGTCCTTGGCGGGTGGTATCGTGACCTTCATCGACTAAATCAACGTGTGGGAGCTGGCTTGCCTGCGATAGCGGAGTGTCAAACGACAGAGATGTCGACTGTCAGGCCCTCATCGCAGGCAAGCCAGCTCCCACATTTGATTTGTGTTGCCTGTCAGCGGGCGGTGGCCTGTAGCCCAGCAAGCAATAACCGTTGATACAAATCCTCTTTAAACCCCTCCGGCTTATCCAGACGCATCCGTACCAGATGCTCGGGATACGCCTGCGGCTCCGGTGCATCCAGTGCCGCCTTGCCCAACTCCAGAATCTCCGTCAGCTTGAATTTGCTCTTGAGCCAGTTCAACGCTCGCAACAAGTCCCGCTCCTCATCCGTGAAATCACTGCCCAACGGGTATTCCGGGAACAACCGTCGATGCCTGGCCTGAATCGCCTGGAGGCGTTCCGGCGTGTTGTCCGCAAAGCGCGGATCCAGCTGGAAGTCCTTGGGCAGCTTGCCGGCCTTTTGTGCCTGCTCAATCAAGTCGCCCTGGAAACGCGAGTCGGTGATATTGAGCAGCGCTTCGATCACCTTGGCATCCGTCTGCCCGCGCAAGTCGGCAATGCCGTACTCGGTAATGACGATATCCCGCAGGTGCCGGGGAATGGTGCAGTGGCCGTACTCCCAGACAATATTGGAACTGACCTCGCCCGCCGACTCCCGCCAGCTGCGCAAAATCAGGATTGAACGCGCACCGTCCAGCGCATGCCCCTGGGCAACGAAATTGTATTGCCCGCCCACACCGCTGAGCACGCGACCGTCTTCCAATTGGTCGGCCACGCCGGCACCGAGCAATGTGACCATGATCGCGCTGTTGATAAATCGCGCATCCAGGCGCTGCAGCCGCTTGAGTTCTTCCTGGCCGTACAGCTCGTTGATATAGCTGATGCCGGTCATGTTGAATTCGAGGCGCTTGGCGTGGGTCATTTCCTGCAAGCGCTGGTAAAAACTGCGCGGCCCTAGAAAGAAGCCACCGTGGATCGACACGCCATCGGGTTGCGCCGCATCGTCCAGGGTGCCTTCGTTGGCCTGCGTCTGGGTCGCCACATCCGGGTAGACCTTGCGGCGCACAATCCCCGCATCGGCCAGAACCAACAGCCCGTTGACAAACATCTCGCTGCATCCGTAAAGGCCACGTGCGAAAGGCTCGACGCCACCTTCTCGGCTGATCAGTGGCGCCCACTGATACACATCCAGGTCCGTCAGCAGCAATCGATAGGCTTCGTTATCGGCCTGGCGCGCCAGCAAGGCGGCGGTCAGCGCATCGCCCATGGAGCCAATACCAATCTGCAAGGTGCCGCCGTCACGTACCAGGGTGCTGGCGTGCAGGCCAATAAAATGATCCTGGAAGCCCACCGGCATGTTCGGCGTGGAAAACAATGTGGTGCTGTCTTTTTCATCGAGCAGGTAGTCGAACGCGTCCATGCCCAACTCGGCGTCGCCGGGCATGTAGGGCAAATCGCTGTGGACCTGGCCGACAACCAGGATGGTTTCCCCGGCTTCGCGGCGCTTGGCGATCATCGGCAGCAGGTCGAGGGTGATATCCGGGTTGCAGCTCAGGCTCAGCCGATCAGGATGCTCGGCGCTGCTGGCAACCAGTTGCGCCACCAGGTTCAGGCCGGCGGCGTTGATGTCGCGGGCGGCATGGCTGTAGTTGCTGCTGACGTAATCCTGCTGCGCCGAGGCGCTATGGAGCAGGCTGCCGGGCTGCATGAAAAACTGCTTGACCTGGATATTCTGCGGCAGGCTGTCCTTGTGCAGGTCTGCGAGGAAATCCAGCTCGGGGTAGTCACCGAACACCCGCTCGATGAACGGTTCGAGAAAGCGCTTCTGCAAGCCATCGCCCATCGTCGGGCGGCCCAGGCTCAACGCGGTGTAGATCGTCAGCGCCCGCTCCGGCAGTTTGGCAATACGCCGGTACAGCGCGTTGGCGAACAGATTGGGCTTGCCAAGACCCAGCGGCATGCCCATGTGGATATGCGCCGGCAACCGCGCCAGTACGTCGTCAACTGCTTGCTCGATTGAACACAACTGCACCATCGGACTGCTCCCGAACATTCCATGAATTGGAGTTGGACCGAGCTTGCCGGGTCTTTGCTGCAATGAACAGCGTCGAAACACAAATCGCGAGCACAAAAAAGCCGCTCGCAAGCGGCTTTTTGGCGAACTTAAGCTTATTTCAAACCTGACATCTTCTGGATAGCGCCCTTAAGCTCGTCATCCGAGCAATCATTGCACGTGCCTTTAGGGGGCATGGCGTTGATACCGGTGATGGCCTTGGCCAGGATGCCATCAAGGCCGCCCTGATGATCGGCGCGCTCTTTCCACGCGGCCGTATCGCCAATCTTCGGCGCGTTCAGCAGACCGGTACCATGGCACGCATTGCAGTGCTTGGCGATCACCTCATCCGGCGTTTTCGCACCACCGCCACCACCCGCTGCCACAGCGACCTCCATGCCCTTGCACTCCTGGCCCTGGACGCAAACCTGGCCCACAGGCTCCAGGCGCTTGGCAATGTCATCATTGGTCGCAGCTTGAGCGCTGACAGCCCATAGGGCCAGTACGGTTGCTGGTGCAGCCAGCATTTTCATAATTAGGTTCACGCGTTCACCCTCAATGGTGGCTATTCACGCCTGCGGCCACGGTTTCGCAGGCGGCGAAAGTATAACGGTTAGCCCGGGCTGCCGAAACAACCCTATTAAATAAAGGGAGATACGGCCACACGGATACAGCTATGGGAGCCTCTGCAACGCTGGCAGGGCGCCTCTTTTGTTAAAAGTTCGCGGGCGTGGCTGCGCTGATTAGTCGCGCCGGCACATCGAACGGGTTGCGAAAACGATGGGGCTTGGTGCTTTCAAAGTAGTAGCTATCGCCAGCTTCGAGCACAAAAGTTTCAAGACCGACCACCAATTCCAGGCGACCTTCCAACAGGATCCCGGTCTCCTCGCCCTCATGGGTGAGCATTTCTTCGCCCGTGTCGGCGCCTGGCGGGTAAATTTCGTTGAGAAAGGCAATAGCCCGGCTCGGGTGCGCCCGGCCCACCAGTTTCATGGTGACGGCACCGTCAGAGATGTCGATCAGCTCATTGGCTTTATAGACGATCTGCGTCGGTATTTCCTGGAGGATCTCCTCGGAAAAGAACTCGACCATGGACATGGGGATACCGCCCAGCACCTTGCGCAGGGAGCTGATCGAGGGGCTGACGCTGTTTTTCTCGATCATCGAAATGGTGCTGTTGGTGACGCCCGCGCGCTTGGCAAGCTCGCGCTGGGAAAGACCTTTGAGTTTACGGATGGATTGCAGTCGTTCGCCGACGTCCAATGCAGGAGCCTCCTAGGATTCAGGCTTTGTTGTAATTGAGCGTTATCATGGCGACAGCGTTCAGTATTTACAACACTTGGGCCTAAATCCCGGGCAGCTGCATTCGTACCCGGCCATCAAGCGCCGCAATAGAGCCTTGGCACCCGGCGCAGGTTGCAGAAAATCTGGTACGGAATGGTATCGGCAGCAGTGGCGACGTCACTGGCGAGGATGTTCTTGCCCCACAACTCCACGGTTGAGCCAAGGCCCGCTTGGGGTAAGTCGGTGAGGTCGACACACAGCATGTCCATGGACACGCGCCCCAGCAGTTGGCTGCGCTGGCCCGCCACCAGCACCGGCGTACCGGTTGGCGCGTGGCGGGGGTAACCGTCGGCATAGCCCATGGCAACCACTCCGATGCGCATCGGCTTGGGCGTGACAAACCTGGCGCCATAGCCCACGGGTTCGCCAGCCGGCAGTTCGCGTACACAAATGATTTTGGACTCCAGGGTCATCACCGGCTGCAACCGTGCGGCAAAGGCCTGGTCTTCGCCAAATGGCGTTGCGCCGTAGAGCATGATGCCAGGGCGTACCCAGTCGCTGGCCACGCCTGGCCAGCCTAATACAGATGGGGAGTTACGCAGGCTGACTTCGGCAGCCAAGCCTTGGCGAGCTGCTTCGAATACCGTGACTTGTTCGTTGCTGCTGACGCAATCGAGCTCATCGGCGCGGGCAAAATGGCTCATCAACACGATCTTCGCGACTTTGCCGCTGGCCAGCAGGCGCTGGTAAGCCTCTTGATAATCCTTGGGGTGCAAGCCGACACGGTGCATGCCCGAGTCCAGCTTGAGCCACACGGTCAGTGGTTTGCTCAGTTTGGCCTGTTCGATGGCCTCAAGCTGCCACAACGAATGCACCACACACCACAAATCCTGTTCGATGATCAGCGGCAACTCGTCCGCCTCAAAAAAGCCTTCCAGCAACAGCACCGGCGCGCGAATGCCGGCGGCACGCAGTTCCAGGGCTTCCTCGATGCATGCCACGGCAAACCCGTCGGCTTCGGTTTCCAGTGCCTGGGCCACGCGCACGGCACCATGGCCGTAGGCATCGGCCTTGATCACGGCGAGCGCCTTGGCCCCCGTGACTTCACGGGCCAATTGGTAGTTGTGGCGCAGGGCTTGAAGGTCGATCAGGGCACGGGCTGGACGCATGGCGGCAGGCTTCTAGGCAGCAAGGTGAAGAAAAACCGGTGCCGACCAACAACGTCGGCGCCGGGAGAGGGATCGTTGCTAAGGCAGCGCCGCCACGACGGACAGCTCTACCAGGATTTGCGGCTCGCACAATTTGGCTTCAACCGTGGCACGGGCCGGGGCGACGCCTTTGGGCAGCCACTTGTCCCACACCGCGTTCATGCCGGCGAAGTCGGCGTCGATATCCTTCAGGTAGATGGTCACCGACAGCAACCTGGACTTGTCGGTACCGGCCAGGTCCAGTAAACGCTCGATATTGACCAGGGTTTCACGGGTCTGCTGTTCAATCCCGGCACTCAGGTCGTCGCCGACTTGCCCGGCCAGATACACGGTACCGCTGTGAACCACGATCTGGCTCATGCGCTCATTGGTGAGCTGGCGCTGGATTGACATGTTGTGCGGACTCCTGGTGATTGCCATAACGGGAAATATCGAGGCCGGCGGCGCTGATCTGCGGCGTTTTCTTTGCCATCAGGTCGGCCAGCAAACGACCGGAACCACAGGCCATGGTCCAGCCGAGCGTGCCGTGACCGGTATTCAGGAACAGGTTCTTGAATGGGGTGGCACCGACAATCGGCGTGCCGTCGGGCGTGGTCGGGCGCAAGCCGGTCCAGAAACTGGCTTGGGCCAAATCGCCGCCCTGAGGATAAAGGTCGTTGACGATCATCTCCAGGGTTTCACGTCGGCGTGGGTTCAGCGACAGGTCAAAACCGGCTATTTCAGCCATGCCGCCGACACGAATGCGGTTGTCGAAACGGGTGATCGCGACCTTGTAGGTCTCATCGAGAATGGTCGAGGTGGGCGCCATTGCCGGGTTGGTGATCGGTACGGTCAGCGAGTAGCCCTTGAGCGGGTAGACCGGCGCCTTGATCCCCAGTGGCTTGAGCAGCTTCGTCGAGTAACTGCCGAGGGCCAGTACATAGCGGTCGGCGGTTTCCAGCTTGCCGTCGATCCACACACCGTTAATGCGATCACCGGCGTAATCGAGGCGCTGGATGTCCTGCTCGAAACGGAACTCCACGCCCAACTGCCTGCACATCTCGGCCAGGCGCGTGGTGAACATCTGGCAGTCGCCCGTCTGGTCGTTCGGCAGCCGCAAAGCACCGGCGAGGATATCCGTGACGCTGGCCAGGGCCGGTTCAACGCGGGCAATACCGGCGCGATCAAGCAATTCGAACGGCACGCCGGACTCTTTCAACACCGCGATATCCTTGGCGGCACCGTCAAGTTGGGCCTGGGTGCGGAACAGCTGGGTCGTACCGAGGCTGCGGCCTTCGTAGGCAATGCCGGTCTCGGCACGCAATTCGTCGAGGCAGTCGCGGCTGTACTCGGACAGGCGCACCATGCGCTCCTTGTTCACCGCATAGCGGCTGGCCGTGCAGTTGCGCAGCATCTGCGCCATCCACAGGTATTGATCGATATCGGCGGTTGCCTTGATCGCCAGCGGCGCGTGGCGCTGCAGCAACCACTTGATCGCCTTGAGCGGCACACCCGGCGCGGCCCATGGCGAGGCGTAGCCAGGGGACACCTGGCCGGCGTTGGCGAAACTGGTTTCCATGGCAGCGGCAGGCTGACGGTCGACCACCACGACATCGAAGCCGGCCCGCGCCAAATAGTAGGCACTGGTCACCCCAATGACACCGCTACCCAAGACCAGAACGCGCATTTTTATATCCTCATCACGGGCTTAGCCGCTGACGTGTGTTATTCGAGCAATGATGGGCGCAGTGTAAAAAACAATCACCAGTGCATTTCACTATATAAATGCCTATATTTGGCGACAATTCTTGGCAAAAACCCTTTTCACAGAGGCGTATCCCCTATGCGTACCAACACCCAGACCAAGCGGGAGCTGGACAAGATCGACCGCAATATCCTGCGCATCCTGCAAACCGACGGGCGCATTTCGTTCACGGAGCTGGGGGAAAAGGTCGGGCTGTCCACCACTCCCTGTACCGAGCGGGTGCGGCGCCTGGAGCGCGAAGGGATCATCATGGGCTACAACGCGCGGCTCAACCCGCAGCATTTGAAAGGCAGCCTGCTGGTATTTGTCGAGATCAGCCTGGATTACAAGTCTGGCGACACCTTTGAAGAGTTTCGCCGCGCCGTGCTGAAACTGCCTCATGTGCTGGAGTGCCACTTGGTATCAGGGGACTTCGACTACCTGGTGAAAGCGCGCATTTCGGAGATGGCTTCGTACCGCAAGTTGCTCGGCGATATCCTGCTCAAGTTGCCCCATGTGCGCGAATCCAAGAGCTATATCGTGATGGAAGAGGTGAAGGAGAGCCTGAACCTGCCGATCCCCGATTGACTCAGTCAGACCAGCACTTGCCGGGTACTCGCCATGTACTCGTGGATCTGCTTCTCGACCCGCGGATGAATCAGCTCAACCGGTCGGCGCCCATTGGGGCATGGCAAGGTCTTGGTGGTGCCAAACAGGCGACAGATCAGTGGCCGCTCGTCATACACCGTGCACCCATGGGGCCCCAGGTGCACGCAGTTCAGCTCATCCATGGCGGCCTCCTGCTCGGCGGCCGTCTTGCGTGGCAGGCGCGACATTTCCTCAGGCGAAGTGGTCACCGGCCCACAGCAGTCATGGCAACCCGGAACACATTCAAATGAAGGAATCTGTCTGCGCAGCGCGCTGACTTTCTGACTGTTGCAACTCATCGAAACACATACCCAACGGCGAATAGGCGTGGATTCTGACGCAAAACGCAGCGCGCAGACAGCTTCATCGGACCGCTGTATCCTGCGTCAAATTTTCCAAACAGGGAGGCTCCCCATGACCGCCAGCGCCCGGCATACCGCGTCCTACTACGCCGCCAGCAGCGTGCCGCACCCCGAATACCCGGCGTTGACAGGCGAGCTGCGCGCCGATGTATGCGTGATTGGCGCAGGGTATTCCGGGCTCAACACGGCTTTGGAGCTGGCCGAGCGCGGCTTCAGCGTGGTGGTGCTGGAAGCACGCAGAATCGGCTGGGGCGCCAGCGGGCGTAATGGCGGCCAGTTGATTCGCGGCGTCGGCCACGGGCTGGATCAGTTCGCGTCCGTGATCGGCAGTGACGGCGTGCGCCAGATGAAGCTGATGGGGCTGGAAGCCGTGGAGATCGTGCGTGAACGCGTAGAACGCTTCCAGATTCCCTGCGACCTGACCTGGGGCTACTGCGACCTGGCCAACAAACCCCGTGATTTGCAGGGCCTGGCGCAAGATGCCGAAGAACTGCGCAGCCTGGGCTACCGCCACGAGGTTCGCCTGCTGCAAGCCAGCCAGATGAGCAGCGTGATCGGCTCCGAGCGCTATGTGGGCGGCATGATCGACATGGGCTCTGGTCACCTGCACCCACTGAACCTGGCGCTGGGCGAGGCGGCCGCCGCGCAGCAGTTGGGCGTGAAGTTGTTCGAGCAGTCTGAAGTGACGCGCATCGACTACGGCCCCGACGTCAAGGTGCACACCGCCCAGGGCCACGTACGTGCCAAGACCCTGGTGCTGTGCTGCAACGCCTACCTGAATGGGCTCAACCCGCAGTTGAGTGGCAAGGTACTACCGGCCGGCAGCTACATCATCGCCACCGAGCCCTTGAGTGAAGCGCAAGCGACCCGCCTGCTGCCGCAGAACATGGCCGTGTGTGACCAGCGCGTGACGGTAGACTACTTCCGCCTGTCCGCCGACCGCCGCCTGTTGTTCGGCGGCGCCTGCCACTATTCCGGACGCGACCCCAAGGATATCGGCGCCTATATGCGACCGAAAATGTTGCAGGTATTCCCGCAACTGGCCGACGTGAAGATCGACTACCAGTGGGGCGGCATGATCGGCATCGGCGCCAACCGCCTGCCGCAGATCGGCCGGTTGGCGGATCAACCCAATGTGTATTACGCCCAGGCTTACGCGGGTCATGGCCTGAATGCCACGCACCTTGCGGGCAGGTTGCTCGGCGAAGCCATCAGCGGCCAGCAACAGGGGCGTTTCGACCTGTTCGCTCAGGTGCCGCACATCACCTTCCCCGGTGGCAAACACTTGCGTTCACCGCTGCTGGCGCTAGGGATGCTCTGGCACCGCCTCAAAGAACTGGTCTGATCAACTGCGCCAGAACGGCTTCAAGCCTTCCTGGCGCGCCTGTTCAGCGGTCAAACCCACGTCCAGCAGCTGCTCGCGGGTCAGCGTAAGCAACGCCTTGCGCGTGTGACGACGGTGCCAGAACAGGCTCCAGCGGCTGCCGACAGGCGCAGTCGTTGCCCGCTCCTGCCCTGCTTCCAGTTCTTGGCTGTGTAGCGCCAGCCGCACATCGCTCATGCCGTTCATTTTGCTGCCCCTCGTTGGCTTGTTGCCTTGAGTGACTAGGATGGGGGCACGGGCAAAACCATTACAGATCCAGCCTGTTTTTATTAAATCCATACAGATACTGCCTATGGACGGCTGAATCCTGTATTTTCCCTCTATCTGTACTGGTCTATCAGGAGCGGCCGCCATGACCCTTTACGTCAACCTCGCTGAATTGCTCGGCACTCGCATCGAACAAGGCTTCTATCGCCCCGGCGATCGCTTGCCCTCGGTGCGAGCCTTGAGCGTGGAGCACGGGGTCAGCCTGAGCACCGTGCAGCAGGCCTATCGGTTGCTGGAAGACAACGGCCTGGCGATGCCCAAGCCCAAGTCCGGTTACTTTGTACCCGCCGGTCGCGAGCTGCCGGCCCTGCCCGAGATAGGCCGCCCGGCCCAACGACCGGTAGAGATCTCCCAGTGGGACCAGGTGCTTGAGCTGATTCGCGCGGTACCCCGCAAAGACGTCATACAGATGGGCCGTGGTATGCCAGATGTATTGTCACCCACCCTGAAACCTTTGCTGCGCAGCCTGGCGCGGGTGAGTCGGCGCCAGGATCTGCCGGGCCTGTATTACGACAACATCCTTGGCTGTATGGAATTGCGCGAGCAAATCGCTCGACTGTCGCTGGACTCCGGCTGCCAACTGACCGCTGAAGACATTGTGATCACCACCGGCTGCCATGAGGCGCTGTCGGCCAGCATCCGGGCGATCTGCGAGCCCGGCGATATTGTTGCGGTGGACTCGCCCAGCTTCCACGGCGCCATGCAGACCCTCAAGGGCCTGGGCATGAAAGCCCTGGAAATCCCCACCGACCCGATCACCGGCATTAGCCTGGAAGCGCTGGAACTGGCGCTGGAACAGTGGCCGATCAAAGTCATCCAGCTCACGCCCAACTGCAACAACCCGTTGGGCTACATCATGCCGGAGGCGCGCAAACGCGCACTGCTGACACTCGCGCAGCGCTATGACGTGGCAATCATCGAAGACGATGTGTATGGCGAACTGGCCTACAGCTACCCACGCCCTCGCACCATTAAATCCTTCGATGACGATGGCCGCGTGCTGCTCTGCAGCTCATTCTCGAAAACCCTGGCACCCGGGTTACGCATTGGCTGGGTCGCGCCAGGGCGCTACCTGGACCGGGTGTTGCACATGAAATACATCAGCACCGGCTCTACCGCCACCCAGCCGCAGATTGCGATTGCCGAATTTCTCAAAAACGGCCATTTCGAACCGCATTTGCGCCGGATGCGCACGCAATACCAGCGCAATCGCGACTTGATGCTCGACTGGGTGAGCCGCTACTTCCCGGCAGGCACGCGCGCCAGTCGGCCCCAAGGCAGCTTCCTGCTGTGGATCGAACTCCCGGAGGGCTTCGACACCTTGAAGCTCAATCGCGTGTTGGTGGAGCAAGGCGTACAAGTGGCCGTAGGCAGCATCTTTTCTGCCTCCGGCAAGTACCGTAACTGCCTGCGAATGAACTACGCCGCCAAGCCAACCCCGCAGATTGAAGAAGCGGTGCGCAAGGTCGGCGCCGCCGCGCTCAAAATGCTGGCAGAGACGCTGCACTGACCTTTCGCCGGAAAAGGCCGTCATATATCGATAACCGCCCCGACCTGGAAGCAGCTCCCTTGATAATTCGACGGCTATTACCGTTTTTGCTGTTGGGCACCTTGGCCCTGGGCGGCTGCGCCACGGTCGACTCACCGCGTATTCCCAGCAATGCCCTGCCGGCGAACGGCTCCTCGTTCGGGCGCTCGATCCAGGCCCAGGCGGCGCCGCACCAGGGGCGCTCGGGCTTTCGCTTGCTGCCCAACAGCAGTGAAGCCTTCATGGCTCGCGCCGAGCTGATCCGCAACGCCCAATCCAGCCTCGATTTGCAGTACTACATCGTTCACGACGGCATCAGCACGCGTATGCTCGTGGACGAACTGCTCAAGGCCGCCGACCGCGGCGTGCGTGTGCGCATCCTGCTGGACGACACCACCAGCGACGGCCTCGACCAGGTCATCGCCACCCTCGCCGCCCACCCCAAAATCGAAATTCGCCTGTTCAACCCCCTGCATCTGGGGCGCAGCACCGGCGTTACACGCGCTATGGGCCGTGTATTCAACCTGTCGCTGCAACATCGGCGCATGCACAACAAACTGTGGCTGGCGGATAACAGCGTGGCCATTGTGGGCGGGCGCAATCTGGGGGACGAATATTTCGACGCCGAGCCCAACCTGAACTTCACCGATATCGACATGCTCAGCGTCGGGCCGGTGGCAGAGCAACTGGGTCACAGTTTCGATCAGTACTGGAACAGCGCACTGAGCAAACCTATTGATGAGTTTGTCTCGAAGATGCCCTCCAAAATCGATCTGGCCGTCGCCCGCGGGCGCCTGGAAGCTTCATTGGCGCAATCGCGTCAGCAGAACCACGCGCTGTATAACCGCCTGCGTACCTATCAGACCCAACCCCGTATGGACATCTGGCGCCGTGAGCTGATCTGGGCCTGGAACCAGGCGCTGTGGGACGCACCGAGCAAGGTGCTGGCCAAGGCTGATCCGGACCCGCAGTTGCTGCTCACCACCCAATTGGCCCCGGAGCTGGAAGGGGTCAGCCGTGAACTGATCATGATTTCGGCGTACTTCGTTCCGGGGTCGCCCGGGCTGGTGTACCTGACGGGTCGGGCCGATGCAGGGGTGTCGGTGAGCTTGCTGACCAACTCCCTTGAAGCCACTGACGTACCGGCCGTGCACGGCGGTTACGCGCCCTATCGCAAGGCATTGCTGGAGCATGGGGTCAAACTTTATGAGCTGCGCCGACAACCAGGCGACCCCAGTGCCAGCAGTGGCCCGCACCTGTTTCGTCGCGGCAGCCTCTACGGCTCCGATTCGAGCCTGCACAGCAAGGCAATGATCTTTGATCGCGAGAAGTCATTTATCGGCTCGTTCAATTTCGACCCGCGTTCGGTGCTGTGGAACACCGAAGTCGGCGTACTGGTGGACAGCCCAGAACTGGCGGAGCATGTGCGTAACCTGGCGCTGGAAGGTATGGCGCCGACGCTGAGCTACGAGGCGAAATTGCAGGATGGCAATGTGGTGTGGGTCACCGAGGACAACGGGCAATTGCACACCCTGACCCGCGAGCCCGGCAGTTGGTGGCGCCGTTTCAATGCCTGGTTCGCCACGTCAGTTGGCCTGGAACGCATGCTTTAAGACCAAAGAAGTTCAGGCAGGCTGCGCTGCTCCAAACGCCCCTTGGCGCAGCAACAGCACCACCAGCCCCAACGCCCCCGCCGCCATCAGCAATGGCAGTGCATGACCGCTGACCCATTGGCTGCCCGCACCCGCCACCAGCGGCCCGATCAGGCAACCAATGCCCCACAGCTGCGCCACGTGGGCGTTGGCACGCACCAACGCATCATCACGGTAGCGCTCGCCAATCAAAATCAGCGACAGGGTAAACAACCCACCCGCGCTGGCGCCGAACAGCACCCACACCGGCCAGATCAGCAGTGTGTGCATCAACAACGGCACCGCCAGGCTCGACGCCAACAACAGCAGTGCACACCCCAGGAATAACGTGCGGCGCGGCAAGTAATCGGCCAGGGCGCCGATGGGCAATTGCAGCAGCGCATCACCCACGACCACTGTGCTAACCATCGCCAAGGCAATCTCGGCAGTGAAGCCCTGTTGCAGGCAGTACACCGGCAACAGCGTCAGAATCATCGCTTCGAATGCGGCGAATAACGCCACCGCCCAGGCAATCGCCGGCAAGCTCAGGCAAAAGCGCCACAGCTCGCTGAACGTGACGCTGAACGCATCAGCCGTCGGCGCCCCGGATCGCCCCAGCAACAGCAGCGGCGCCACTACCAAAAGGCCGACGCCCACCCAGAACCCGTAATCATGATCGGTGCCCATCAGGCCCAGCAGCAAGGGTCCCGACAGCTGGCTCAAGGCATAAGTGCAGCCATACAGCGCCACCAAGCGGCCGCGCCACTGCTCGACCACCAGTTGGTTGATCCAGCTTTCACCCAGAATAAATACGATGGTCAGGATCACCCCGATCATCAACCGCAGCACCAGCCACACCGGGTAGCTGGGCAGGATCGCCAGCAAACCGATAGACAGCGCCCCGGCCCACAGGCACAGGCGCATCAAGTTGGCAGTGCCGAGCCAGGACGCCATTCGGCTGGAGACCTTGGCACCCAGCAATACGCCGAATGCCGGCATCGCCGCCATCACGCCTATGGCGAAGCTGCCGTAGCCCCAGCCTTCAAGACGCAGGGATACCAACGGCATGCTCACGCCCAAGGCCAGGCCAACGCTGAGTACCGATGCCAGCACGGCGAAATAAGTCGCCCAACGCATTGCCACGCTCCTGTGGATAATTTACGGGGTCGCACAAAACAGTGTGGGAGGGGGCTTGCTCCCGATAACGGTGGGCCAGTCACCACATGCAGTGGCTGACACCCAGCTATCGGGGGCAAGCCCCCTCCCACATTTGGCCTGCAGTGCTGCTTAGAGTTTGATCCAGGTCGCCTTCAGCTCGGTGTACTTGTCGAACGCATGCAGCGACTTGTCGCGGCCATTACCCGACTGCTTGAAACCACCAAACGGTGCGGTCATGTCGCCGCCGTCGTACTGGTTAACCCAGACGCTGCCGGCACGCAGGGCCTTGGCCGTCAGGTGCGCCTTGGAGATATCCGCCGTCCATACCGCTGCGGCCAGGCCGTATTGGGTGTCGTTGGCAATGGCGATGGCTTCTTCGGCGCTGTCGAAAGTGAGCACCGACAGGACCGGGCCAAAGATCTCTTCCTGAGCGATCTTCATGGCATTGGTCACGCCATCGAAAATAGTTGGCTCGACGTAGGTGCCACCGGTTTCTTCCAGTGTGCGCTTACCGCCAGCGACCAGTTTGGCACCGTCGGCATGACCGGACTCAATGTAGGACAGCACGTTATTCATCTGCTGCGTATCCACCAGCGCACCCACGTTGGTGGCTGGGTCCAGTGGGTTGCCCGGCTTCCAGCCTTTGAGCGCCTCGATCACCAGCGGCAGGAAGGTGTCCTTGATGGAACGCTCCACGAGCAGGCGCGAACCGGCAGTGCAGACTTCACCCTGGTTGAAGGCGATGGCACTGGCCGCAGATTCGGCGGCGGCTTGCAGATCCGGCGCATCGGCAAACACGATATTAGGGCTCTTGCCGCCCGCCTCCAGCCACACACGCTTCATGTTCGATTCGCCGGAGCGGATCAACAGTTGCTTGGCGATCTTGGTGGAGCCAGTGAACACCAACGTATCCACGTCCATATGCACCGCCAGGGCGTTACCCACCGTGTGGCCATAGCCTGGCAATACGTTGAACACGCCTTTTGGAATGCCGGCTTCGACGGCCAGGGCGGCGATACGGATGGCGGTCAGCGGGGATTTTTCGGACGGTTTTAGGATCACCGAGTTACCGGTGGACAACGCCGGGCCGAGTTTCCAGCAGGCCATCATCAATGGGAAGTTCCACGGCACGATAGCGCCGACCACGCCGACTGGCTCGCGGGTCACCAGGCCGAGTTGATCATGAGGGGTGGCCGCGACTTCGTCGTAGATCTTGTCGATTGCCTCACCGCTCCAGCTCAGGGCATTTGCCGCACCGGGAACGTCGATGTTCAGGGAGTCGCTGATCGGCTTGCCCATGTCCAGGGTTTCAAGCAGTGCCAACTCTTCGGCATTGGCCTTGAGCAGCGCGGCGAAACGGATCATGGTGGCTTTGCGCTTGGCCGGCGCCAGGCGCGACCAGACACCGGAATTAAAGGTGGCGCGGGCGTTTTCCACGGCGCCCTGGGCGTCAGCCGCGTCACAGCTGGCGACAGTGGCCAGCAGACGACCGTCGACCGGGCTGATGCATTCGAAGGTGTCACCGGAAACGGCAGCGGTGTATTCGCCATTGATGTAGGCGCGGCCTTCGATCTTCAGATCCTTGGCGCGTTGTTCCCAGTCGGCACGGGTCAGGGTGGTCATGCGAGTGTCCTCCTCTTATTGAATAGAGGGCCAGGCGGGTGTCCCCCCGGCAGCCTCAAAGAATTCTTGCCCGCCAGCCAGCTGTTCGGCGCAAGGCAGCTGCCACCCTAAACCAGCGGCTGGGGATGTTTCAATATATTTGACATAACGACGGTAAACGCCCTTGCGATGTTCATTTTAATAAACATAGACTTTGGGCTCTCCAACCGCAGGCCAGACGGGACACGCACATGAGCATCCAGGATATCGTCGACTTCAGCCAAGCCAGCACGGCCCCCGAACGCTACCGCCCTGACGCAGAAAAAATCCTCAAGGGCGATCCCGAGCAAACGATCTACAACCACTACAACAGCCCGTGTGGCCAGATGAATGCAGGGGTATGGGAAGGTGAAGTCGGGCAGTGGAAGGTCAACTACACCGAGCATGAATACTGCGAAATTGTGCAGGGGGTTTCCGTGCTGCGTGACGCCGAGGGCAACGCCAAGACCTTGCGCGCCGGCGACCGCTTCGTGATCCCCGCTGGCTTCAAGGGCACCTGGGAAGTGCTGGAAGCGTGCCGCAAGATCTACGTGGTGTTCGAGCAGAAAGCCTGATCAGCAAATCCCAGGCAAAAAAAAGCCCGCATCGTGAGATACGGGCTTTTTTTCACAAGGAAGAAAATCAATTACTTGATTTTGCCTTCTTTGTAGATCACGTGCTTGCGAACGCGCGGGTCGAACATTTTCTTTTCGAGCTTGTCCGGGGTAGTACGCTTGTTCTTGTCGGTAGTGTAGAAGTGACCAGTACCGGCGCTAGAGATCATTCGAATCAATTCACGCATGATAGAGCTCCTTAGATCTTGCCGGCGGCGCGGATTTCGGCCAGCACGACAGTGATGCCACGCTTGTCGATAATACGCATGCCTTTGGCAGATACACGCAGGCGAACAAAACGTTTCTCTTCTTCAACCCAGAAGCGGTGATGCTGCAGGTTCGGCAGGAAACGACGACGGGTTTTGTTATTTGCGTGGGAAATGTTATTCCCAGTCACCGGACCCTTACCGGTAACTTGACAGACTCTCGACATGCCTCAGCCCTCTAAAACCACATGCCCAACCCGGCATGGGTTGGCCGCTTAATCTCTCAGTCATTTGGCGCCAGGCGCCGCGTTTCTTTAGGGTCTTACCGGCTACACCTACAAGCGAAGGAACCGGGCCCCTAGAAAAGAGCGCTGCTTTATACCAGAAAGACCCCAGTGCAACAACAGCCCGTGTGTTTTTACCAGCGTAAATCTTGGTGCCGGACGCCCGAACCGCTGCCAGTAGGGGCCGCTGTAACAGCTGACCGCTCGTCGCACAGAATGATTTACAGCGCCCGCAGGCACAGGGAAGTGCACGGCGAAACGCGCTGAGGCGCCATCAAAACAGCATTTTGGCCAAAAGCACAGGCAAAAATGGGCTAGTCATTTATCAATCAGACCTCTACGGTAGGCTTTTTCCAGACTGCACTCGCAGATGGGCCTTCGATCTGCACAGGAAACCGAATATGCGCCTCGCTGCCCTACCACTACTGCTTGCCCCCTTCTTTATCGCACCGATGGCCGTTGCAGCCACCAACTTGAGCGTCTGCACCGAGGCCAGCCCCGAAGGGTTCGATGTGGTGCAGTACAACTCGCTGACCACCACCAACGCCTCGGCGGACGTGCTGATGAACCGCCTGGTGAACTTTGATGCGGCCAGCGGCAAGCTGGTACCGAGCCTGGCAGACAGCTGGGAAGTTTCCCCCGATGGTCTGACCTACACCTTCAAGCTGCACCCGGGCGTGAAATTTCACCGTACCGATTATTTCAGCCCAAGCCGCACGCTGACCGCCGAAGACGTGCGCTTCAGCTTCGAGCGCATGCTCGATCCGGCCAACCCGTGGCACAAGATCGCCCAGAGCGGCTTCCCCCACGCCCAGTCCCTGCAATTGCCGGCACTGGTCAAGAAGATCGATGCCCTCGATCCGCTGACGGTGCGTTTCACCCTCGACCACGCCGACTCCACCTTCCTCCCGGCGTTGAGCATGGGCTTTGCCTCGATTTACCCGGCTGAATATGCCGACAAACTGCTCAAGGCCGGCACGCCTGAGAAACTCAACAGTCAGCCCATCGGCACCGGCCCGTTCGTGTTCGTGCGCTTCCAGAAAGACGCCGTGGTGCGCTACAAGGCCAACCCGGACTATTTCGCGGGCAAACCGGCTGTGGATAACTTGATCTTTGCCATCACCCCGGACGCCAACGTACGGTTGCAGAAACTGCATCGCAACGAATGTCAGATTGCCCTGTCACCCAAGCCCCTGGATGTAGGCGAAGCCGAAAAAGACCCGGCGCTGAAGGTGGAAAAAACCGCTGCCTTCATGACCGCTTTCGTCGCCATCAACAGCCAGCACCCACCGCTGGACAAACCCGAAGTACGCCAGGCGATCAACCTGGCCTTTGACAAGGGCAGCTACCTCAAGGCCGTCTTCGAGGGCACCGCCGAAGCAGCCAACGGTGTGTACCCGCCCAATACCTGGAGCTATGCCAAGGATTTGCCAGGCTACCCACAGGATCTGGCCAAGGCCAAGGCGCTGCTGGAACGTGCCGGGCTCAAGGACGGTTTCAAGACCACAATATGGACGCGCCCTACCGGCAGCCTGCTGAACCCCAACCCGAACCTCGGCGCCCAACTGCTACAGGCCGACCTGGCCAAGGTTGGCATCCAGGCTGAAATTCGTGTGATCGAATGGGGCGAATTGATTCGCCGCGCCAAGGCCGGCGAGCACGACTTGCTGTTCATGGGCTGGGCCGGCGACAACGGCGACCCGGACAACTTCCTGACCCCGCAGTTTTCCTGCGCAGCGCTGAAATCCGGCACCAGCTTCGCCCGCTACTGCGACCCCGCTCTGGATAAGTTGATCAGTGCCGGCAAGACCACCAGCGAGCAAGGCGTACGCACCAAGCTGTACCAGCAGGCCCAGGCGCAGATCCAGCAGCAGGCGCTGTGGCTGCCGCTGGCGCACCCGACGGCGTTTGCATTGGCGCGCAAGAATGTCGAGGGTTACCAGGTAAGCCCGTTCGGCCGCCAGGATTATTCGAAAATCAGCCTCAAGCCCTAGGGCGCAACCCCCTTCCCTGTGGAGCGAGCTTGTTCGCTCCTACAGGGACAGAGGTGGCTATACCCATCCGTATTCAGCCATCGACAGCGGATCACCATCTCCCACAATGATGTGATCCAGCACCCGCACATCCACCACTTCCAACGCCTTTTGCAGCATTTTGGTCAATCTGCGATCAGATGCACTGGGCTCCGCATTCCCGGAGGGATGGTTGTGGCACAAAATCACCGCTGCCGCGTTATGCGCCAAGGCACGCTTGACCACCTGCCGCGGGTAAACAATCGCAGTGTCGATGGTGCCCTGAAACAACGCCTCGAACCCCAGTACACGATGCTTTGAGTCCAGGAACAGACAGCCGAATATCTCATGAGGCTCATGGCGCAACAGCGCCTTGAGGTATTGACGCACAGCCAGCGGGCTCTCCACTACCGAGTCGGCGCGCAAGCGTTCGGCCAGATGGCGCCGGGACATTTCCAGCACCGCCTGCAATTGGGCGAACTTCGCCGGCCCCAACCCCATATGCTGGCTGAACAGCGTCTGGCTGGCCTCCAACAGCGGGCGCAGGCCGCCAAACTGCACCAGCAGATCACGCGCCAGATCCACCGCACTTCGACCGGAAACTCCAGTACGCAGGAAGATCGCCAACAATTCGGCGTCGGACAGGCTCGCCGCGCCGCCCTCCAACAGCTTCTCCCGTGGACGCTCCGCCACAGGCCAATCACGAATACTCATCCCACCTCCGTCTGTATCTGCTGCGCTGTTGCGCGGCGGACGCTGTGTTATCGTAGGCCCTCTTTTTTGCATGCGATTTCACCTGGGGAGGGGTCATCGCAGGCGTCACTGAACTGGCATCACTGAACTGGAAAGGCAAACCAATGCAGCGTCTGTATCGGAAACGCATCGTTCTCGGCGTCGGCGGCGGCATTGCCGCTTACAAGAGCGCAGAGTTGGTTCGCAGGCTCCTGGACCAGGGCGCGGAAGTGCGCGTGGTCATGACCCGTGGTGGCAGTGAGTTCATCACCCCGTTGACCATGCAGGCCCTGTCCGGCCACCCGGTTCACCTCGACCTGCTGGACCCGGCGGCCGAAGCCGCCATGGGCCATATCGAACTGGCCAAATGGGCCGACCTGGTGCTGATCGCCCCGGCCACCGCCGATCTGATCGCCCGCCTGGCCCAGGGCATCGCCGATGACCTGCTGACCACCCTGGTATTGGCCACCGACGCCACCGTGGCGATCGCCCCGGCCATGAACCAGGCCATGTGGCGCGACCCAGCCACCCAAGCCAATACCCAACTCCTGCAAAGCCGTGGCCTCAAAGTGTTTGGCCCCGCATCCGGCAGCCAGGCCTGTGGCGACGTCGGCATGGGCCGGATGCTCGAAGCCACCGACCTTGCGCTGTGCGCCGCCGATTGCTTCCAGCATCTGGCCCTGACCGGCAAGCACGTGCTGATCACCGCAGGCCCAACCCAGGAAAACATCGACCCGGTGCGCTACATCACCAACCATAGCTCAGGAAAAATGGGCTTTGCGTTGGCAGAAGCTGCGGTCGAGGCAGGCGCACGGGTGACCCTGATCACAGGTCCCGTGCATTTGCCGACCCCTGATCGCGTCACGCGAATCGACGTAGTCAGCGCCCGGGACATGCTGGCGGCCTGTGAAGCCGCCATTCCCTGTGACCTGTTCATCGCCTCGGCAGCGGTTGCGGATTACCGCCCGGAAGTCGTAGCCCCGCAAAAGCTCAAGAAAGACCCTACAAGCGGCGACGGCCTGCTCCTGCAAATGGTGCGCAACCCGGACATTCTGGCCACCATCGCCACCCGTCCGGACCGTCCGTTCAGTGTCGGTTTCGCTGCCGAGACCGAGCACCTTCTGGACTACGCCGCGCGCAAACTGAAAGACAAAAATCTCGACTTGATCGTTGCCAATGATGTCGCCAACCCGAGCATCGGCTTCAACAGCGAGGAAAATGCCTGCAGCGTGATCGACCGCGAGCTGCACGCCACCCTTTTCGCCCAGACCAGCAAGGGCAAGATTGCCCGCCAACTGATCTCTTTTATCGCCCAACGGCTGAACCAGGTTTAATTTTCATGCACGCTTTGCAAGCCAAGATCCTCGACCCCCGCATCGGCAACGAATTTCCCCTGCCGGCCTACGCCACACCAGGCTCCGCCGGCCTGGACCTGCGCGCCATGCTCAAGGAGGACACCATCCTTGAGCCGGGCCAGACCATCCTGATCCCGACCGGCCTGTCGATCTATGTCGGCGACCCGGGCCTGGCGGCGCTGATCCTGCCGCGCTCCGGCCTGGGCCACAAACACGGCATCGTGCTCGGCAACCTGGTCGGCCTGATCGACTCCGACTACCAGGGTGAGCTGATGGTCTCGTGCTGGAACCGTGGCCAGACTGCTTTCAACATCGCCGTCGGCGAGCGCATCGCCCAACTGGTCCTGGTGCCGGTGGTGCAGGCGCATTTTGAATTGGTGCAGGAATTCGACGAAACCCAACGCGGCGCAGGCGGTTTTGGGCATTCCGGCAGTCACTGACTAAGCTGAACGTGGCCGGATGCAATCGTCCGGCCACGCGCCACCGCCCGGCTTTTCAGGATGAAGAATGCGCGGAAATAATCATCGAGATTTCTCCAATGAAATCAAAGGACTACGTAAAAATAATGCTAGCGCCAATGCGCCGATGGCATTTTTACACCACGAACTCTCTGCCGAAAACGCCGTCATACCCTTCAGTTTGAGCCTGCCGGCCAGCCACATCAGGCCCGCCTTGCCCCCTTTCAGATGGAGTTTCCCCCGCGATGAGTACCGCAGCCCGCGTAGCCCCGACCTTTCCCGACAGCATTTTTCGCGCCTATGACATTCGTGGCGTGGTACCCAAGACCCTGACCGCCGAAACCGCCTACTGGATCGGCCGCGCCATCGGTTCGCAGAGCCTTGCCCAGGGCGAACCCAACGTCTCGGTGGGTCGTGACGGCCGCTTGTCCGGCCCCGAGCTGGTCGAGCAACTGATCCAGGGGCTGGCCGACAGCGGTTGCCATGTCAGCGACGTCGGCCTGGTGCCGACACCCGCGTTGTACTACGCGGCCAACGTACTGGCCGGTAAATCCGGGGTGATGCTCACCGGTAGCCATAACCCTTCGGACTACAACGGCTTCAAGATCGTCATCGCTGGCGATACGCTGGCCAATGAACAGATCCAGGCCCTGCACACCCGCCTGAAGACCAACGACCTGACCAGCGGCACCGGCACCATCACCAAGGTCGACATCCTGCAGCGCTACTCCGATGAAATCACCCGCGACGTCAAGCTCGCGCGCCGCCTCAAAGTGGTGGTGGATTGCGGAAACGGCGCGGCTGGCGTGATTGCCCCGCAATTGCTCGAAGCGCTGAACTGCGAAGTGATCCCGCTGTTCTGCGACGTCGACGGCAACTTCCCCAACCACCACCCGGACCCGGGCAAGCCGGAAAACCTGGTGGACCTGATCGCCAAGGTCAAGGAAGTGGGCGCCGACGTCGGCCTGGCCTTCGATGGCGACGGTGACCGCGTAGGCGTGGTGACCGAAACCGGCGAGATCGTATTCCCCGACCGCCTGCTGATGCTGTTTGCCCGTGACGTCGTGGCGCGCAACCCCAATGCCGAGATCATCTTCGACGTGAAATGCACCCGCCGCCTGACGCCACTGATCAAGGAGTACGGCGGTCGCCCGCTAATGTGGAAGACCGGTCATTCGTTGATCAAAAAGAAAATGAAGGAAACCGGTGCACTATTGGCCGGCGAAATGAGCGGCCACGTCTTCTTCAAGGAGCGCTGGTTCGGGTTTGACGACGGCATTTACAGCGCCGCTCGTCTGCTGGAGATCCTCAGCAAGGAAAAATCCACCGCCGAAGAACTGTTTCAGACCTTCCCGAATGATATTTCTACGCCAGAGATCAATATCCATGTGACCGAGGAGAGCAAATTCAGCATCATTGACGCATTGCACGATGCGCAATGGGGTGAAGGGGCCAACCTGACCTCCATTGATGGTGTGCGAGTCGATTACGCCAAAGGCTGGGGCCTGGTTCGCGCGTCCAACACCACACCGGTGCTGGTCCTGCGTTTCGAGGCGGATACCGAGGCCGAGTTGCAGCGCATCAAGGACGTGTTCCACGCCCAGTTGAAACGTGTTGCCCCTGATCTCCAATTACCGTTCTGATTTTTTGCCCGGAGCCCTGAATGACCCTCGAACGCGAAGCCGCTGCCAACACCGCCAAGGTCCTGTCCGAAGCGTTGCCTTATATTCGACGCTACGTCGGCAAGACGCTGGTGATCAAGTATGGCGGCAATGCCATGGAGAACGAAGAGCTGAAAAATGGCTTCGCTCGCAATGTCGTGCTGATGAAAGCAGTGGGCATCAACCCAGTAGTCGTACATGGCGGCGGGCCGCAAATTGGCGACCTGCTCAAGCGTCTGTCTATCGAGAGCCACTTCATTGATGGCATGCGCGTGACCGATGCACAAACTATGGACGTGGTCGAAATGGTTTTGGGCGGTCAAGTCAACAAAAGCATTGTCAACTTGATCAATAGCCATGGTGGCAGCGCGATTGGCCTGACCGGCAAAGATGCCGAACTGATCAGGGCCAAGAAACTCACCGTGACGCGGATGACGCCGGAGATGACCACTCCAGAAATCATCGACATCGGCCAGGTGGGCGAAGTGATCGGCATCAACACCGATTTGCTCAACCTTCTGGTCAAGGGCGACTTCATCCCGGTGATTGCGCCGATCGGCGTGGGTGCCAATGGCGAGTCCTATAACATCAACGCCGATCTGGTAGCCGGTAAGGTGGCGGAAGCACTGAAGGCTGAAAAGCTGATGCTACTGACCAATATCGCCGGTTTGATGGACAAGGAAGGCAAGGTACTGACCGGCCTCACCACCCAGCAGGTAGACGACCTGATCGCCGACGGCACCATCTACGGCGGCATGTTGCCGAAGATCCGTTGCGCGCTGGAAGCAGTGCAAGGTGGTGTAGGCAGCTCGCTGATCCTGGATGGCCGTGTGCCGAATGCAATCCTGTTGGAAATCTTCACTGATACCGGTGTGGGCACGCTGATCAGTAACCGCAAGCGTCCTTAACCGCTGCAAATAAAAAGGCCCCGCTCAATCCGATTGAGCGGGGCCTTTTTGTATAGAGCCAGAGGACAATGGAGATCCCCCTCCTACACAAGCCCCTTTCAACAAAATTCAGTATCAGACGCCAAACTGCTCGCGGTATGCACGCACAGCCGGCAAATGCTGCTTGAGCTGCGGATCATCCTCCAGGAACTGCAACACCTGGTTCAACGACACGATACTTACCACGGGAATGCCGAAATCACGCTCCACCTCCTGGATCGCCGACAACTCACCGTTGCCACGCTCCTGGCGGTTCAAGGCGATCAGCACGCCGGCGGCCTTGGCGCCGTCCTGGGAAGCGATGATTTGCATCACCTCACGAATCGCGGTGCCGGCGGTGATCACGTCATCGATGATCAGCACATCGCCGGTCAACGGAGCCCCTACCAGGCTGCCGCCTTCACCGTGGGCCTTGGCTTCCTTACGGTTGAAGCACCACGGCAGATCCTGCCCATGATGTTCCGCCAGGGCCACCGCTGTAGCCGCAGCCAGGGGAATACCCTTGTAGGCCGGACCAAAAAGCACATCAAAGGAAATACCGCTTTCAACGATGGCTGCCGCGTAGAAACGACCCAGCTGAGCCAGGGCCGAACCCGAGTTGAACAAGCCTGCATTGAAGAAGTACGGGCTGGTGCGCCCGGACTTGAGAGTGAACTCACCGAAGCGTAAAACGCCGCGATCGATGGCAAAACGAATGAAATCGCGTTGATACGCCTGCATGAAAAAAGCCTCAGATACCACGGATTTAGCTAATTAGGTGGACGGCGTGTATCATACACGCACGCGATTTTTGGGGCCATTTATGCGGATCATCAGTGTGAACGTTAATGGTATTCAGGCTGCAGTCGAGCGTGGTTTGCTCAGTTGGCTGCAAGCCCAGAATGCCGACGTCATCTGCCTGCAGGACACCCGCGCCTCCGCCTTTGAACTGGACGACCCAGCCTTCCAACTGGATGGCTACTTCCTTTATGCCTGCGATGCCGAAGTGCCCACCCAAGGTGGCGTGGCTTTGTACTCGCGGTTGCAACCCAAGGCGGTCATCAGCGGCCTCGGCTTCGAGACAGCCGACCGCTACGGGCGCTACCTGCAAGCCGATTTCGACAAGGTCAGCATCGCGACCTTGCTGCTTCCTTCGGGGCAGAACGGCGATGAAGACTTGAACCAGAAGTTCAAGCTAATGGACGACTTCGCCCGTTACCTGGATAAACAGCGACGCAAACGTCGCGAGTACATTTATTGTGGCTCGCTGTACGTGGCGCAACAGAAGCTGGATATCAAGAACTGGCGCGACAGCCAGCAATCACCGGGCTTCCTGGCGCCGGAACGGGCCTGGATGGACGAGATTGTCGGCAACATGGGCTATGTCGATGCCCTGCGCGAAGTCAGCCGCGAAGGCGACCAGTACAGCTGGTGGCCGGATAACGAACAGGCCGAGATGCTCAACCTGGGCTGGCGCTTCGACTATCAGCTGCTGACCCCGGGACTGCGCCGGTTCGTACGCAGCGCTCGCCTGCCACGCCAGCCGCGCTTCTCGCAGCACGCGCCGCTGATCGTGGACTACGACTGGACCTTGACCATCTGAGGTCCTTTTCCAGGCACAAAAAAAACCGACAGCAATGTCGGTTTTTTTGTGGCCGCTCGGTTACTTGACCAGACGCCAAGTCCACGGATAGCGATAGGCAATGCCCTTGTTGGCCTTGATCCCGGCAATGATCGTCAGTATCAACGCCCCTATCACCAGTACGGTCATCAGCAAAAAGCCGACCACCACGAAGCCCAACACCAGACACACCAACCAGGCGATGGCCACGGTGATCTGGAAGTTCAGAGCTTCCTTGCCCTGATCATCGATAAGCGGGTCCACATCCTTCTTGAACTGCCACAGGATCAGCGGCCCCAACACGCTGCCGAAGGGGAACACCAACCCTGCAAACGCCGCGAAATGACACAGCATTGCCAACTGGCGTACTTCCTTGGACGGTGCCGGAACCGGCAATTGGCTGTCATTCATGGCGCTTCTCCTTGGGGCAGGCTTAGTCAGCGAGTGCAGCGGTTTGCAGTGCAAAGATTTCGGTCATGCCCTTCTGGGCAAGGGCCAGCATCGCGTTCAGCTCAGCCGGCTGGAATGGCGCGCCTTCGGCGGTGCCCTGCACTTCGATGAAACCACCGGTGCTGGTCATGACCACGTTCAGATCGGTCTCGGCGGCCGAGTCTTCCAGGTAATCCAGGTCCAGCACAGGCTCGCCCTGGTACATGCCGACCGACACAGCGGCGATCATCTGCTTGAGCGGGTCACCCGCTTTGAGGCCACCACGCTTCTTGATCACTTTCAATGCGTCGACCAGGGCCACCATGGCGCCGGTGATGGATGCAGTACGGGTACCGCCATCAGCCTGGATCACGTCGCAGTCGACGTACAGGGTCACGTCGCCCAACTTGGACATGTCCAGCGCGGCGCGCAGGGAACGGCCGATCAGGCGCTGGATTTCCAGGGTACGCCCGCCTTGCTTGCCACGGCTGGCTTCACGCTGGTTACGCTCACCGGTGGCGCGCGGCAACATGCCGTACTCTGCGGTCAACCAGCCCTGGCCCTGGCCCTTGAGGAAGCGCGGCACGCCGTTTTCGACGCTGACGGTGCAAATCACCTTGGTATCGCCAAACTCGACCAGTACGGATCCCTCGGCGTGTTTGGTGTAGTTGCGGGTGATGCGGATCGAGCGGAGCTGATCGGCAGCGCGACCACTTGGACGTTTCATAGGGGATACCTGTACTGAGGACGAAAAACTGCCGAGCATTATAGAGCCGCGAGCCGATTCGGGGCACTTCTAAAAATTCGGTTACGAATGCGCATGTTTGGGCGCCTCCTGCGCACTGCGCTACAATCCTGCGCCTCTCGACTGTAGGAGCGAGCTTGCTCGCTCCTACAGGTCGGCCTGGCCAATCTCTATCTATCCAACACGAGGTACCTCCATGGTGCACAGCATGACCGCCTTCGCCCGTGTCGAAAAAGCCGGGGTTCAAGGCACCCTCAGCTGGGAATTGCGCTCGGTCAACAGCCGTTACCTGGAGCCACACCTGCGCCTGCCCGAGTCGTTCCGCGACCTCGAAGGCGCCGTCCGTGAAGCGCTGCGCCAGGGCATTTCCCGTGGCAAGCTGGAATGCACCCTGCGTTTTACCGAAGAAACCACCGGCAAACCGCTGCAGCTGGACCGCGACCGCGCCGCACAACTGGTGGCCGCCGCCGAAACCATCGCCGGCCTGATCAAGCAACCGGCCGCGCTGAACCCTCTGGAAGTGCTGGCCTGGCCCGGCGTACTGGTGGGCGACGCAACCGACCCGCAGGCCCTGAACGCCGAAGCCCTCGCGCTGTTCAACCAGGGCCTGAAGGAACTCAAGGCCGGCCGTGAGCGCGAAGGCGCTGAACTGGCGCGCCTGATCAACGAGCGTCTGACATCGATCGAAGCCGATGTGGTCACCCTGCGCGAACTGGTGCCGCAGATGCTTGCCACCCAACGCCAGAAGATCCTCGACCGCTTCACCGACATGAAAGCCGACCTTGACCCGACGCGCCTGGAACAGGAAATGGTCCTGCTTGCCCAGAAAAGCGACGTGGCTGAAGAGCTCGACCGCCTGAGCACCCACATTCTTGAAGTGCGCCGCGTGCTCAAGTCTGGCGGCGCCGCCGGTCGGCGCCTGGACTTTCTGATGCAGGAACTCAACCGCGAAGCCAATACACTGGGCTCCAAGGCGTTCGATCCGCGCAGCACCACGGCGGCGGTCAACCTCAAAGTGTTGATCGAGCAAATGCGCGAACAAGTACAGAATATTGAGTAAGGCAACCTCCATGACCCACAGCACCGGCACCCTTTACATCATTTCCGCCCCTTCGGGTGCGGGCAAAAGCAGCCTGGTCAAAGCCTTGACCGACGCTGACGAGCAGATCCGCATTTCGGTGTCGCACACCACCCGCGCCATGCGCCCGGGCGAAGTGAACGGCGTGCACTATCACTTCGTCGAGCGTACCGAATTCGTCAAGATGATCGAACACGGCGACTTCCTGGAGCGTGCCGAAGTCTTCGGCAATCTCTACGGCACCTCCCAAAGTCATCTGCAGCAGACCCTGGACGAAGGCCACGACCTGATCCTGGAAATCGATTGGCAGGGCGCCGAGCAAGTGCGCCAATTGATGCCCAAGGCACGCTCGATCTTTATCCTGCCGCCGTCGCTTGAAGCCTTGCACCAGCGCCTGACCAACCGTGGCCAGGACAGCGACGAGATCATCGAAGGGCGTATGCGTGAAGCCGTGAGCGAAATGAGCCACTATGTCGACTACGACTACCTGATCATCAATGACGATTTTGCCCACGCTCTGGATGATTTGAAGGCGATTTTCCGTGCCAATCAGCTCCAGCAAAAGCGTCAACAGCAGCGTTTCGGCAAATTACTCGCCGAACTGCTCGGCTGATTGGCGCTTCCCAAAACCGCTGCAAGGGCCTTACATTGGCACTTGTAGCGGTTTTGCGAGAACCTGCGAAAAATCAGCGCTTCCCTAAACGCTGGTGATTTTTTAAACTGCTCAGTCCGCTCGCCCAACCGGGCAGCGCGCATCTTGCATTCGCTCCGAGGAATACCATGGCCCGCGTAACCGTTGAAGACTGCCTAGAACACGTGGATAACCGCTTTGAGCTGGTCATGCTCTCTACCAAGCGTGCCCGTCAACTGGCCACTGGCGGCAAAGAGCCCCTGGTCCAGTGGGAAAACGACAAGCCTACTGTTGTAGCCCTGCGTGAAATCGCTGAAGGCCTGATGAGCTACGAGTTCATTGCCAACGCCGAAATCGTTGAAGACGAACCGCTGTTTGCAGCGTTCGAGGACGAGTCCAACGAGGCCGTCTAAGCCTATGCCAGGTCGACGTAGCACGGCGCAGGGTCACAGTCATCGGCAGGAGTTCACACTTTGCCGAGCATAGACGCCCTCGCCGATCGCTTATCGGCCTACCTCGGCCCCGACCAGGTCAACCTGGTCCGCCGAGCGTATTTCTACGCCGAACAAGCCCACGACGGCCAACGCCGACGTAGCGGTGAAGCGTATGTCACCCATCCCCTTGCGGTGGCAAATATCCTGGCCGACATGCACATGGACCATCAGAGCCTGATGGCCGCGATGCTGCATGACGTGATCGAAGACACCGGCATTGCCAAGGAAGCGCTCAGCGCGCAATTTGGCGAAACCGTGGCCGAACTGGTCGACGGGGTCAGCAAACTGACCCAGATGAACTTCGAGACCAAGGCCGAAGCCCAGGCGGAAAACTTCCAGAAGATGGCCATGGCCATGGCCCGAGACATTCGGGTGATCCTGGTAAAGCTGGCCGACCGGCTGCACAACATGCGCACGCTGGAAGTGCTGTCCGGCGAAAAGCGTCGGCGCATCGCCAAGGAAACCCTGGAAATCTACGCGCCCATCGCCAACCGGCTGGGCATGCACGCCATTCGTATCGAATTCGAAGACCTTGGTTTCAAAGCCATGCACCCGATGCGTTCGGCGCGCATCTACCAGGCGGTCAAACGCGCCCGGGGCAATCGCAAGGAAATCGTCAACAAGATCGAAGAATCCCTGAGCCATTGCCTGGCGATCGACGAAATCGAAGGCGAGGTCAGTGGCCGCCAGAAGCACATCTACGGCATCTACAAGAAGATGCGCGGCAAGCGCCGGGCCTTCAACGAGATCATGGATGTGTACGCGTTCCGGATCATCGTCGACAAGGTCGATACCTGCTACCGCGTGCTGGGCGCTGTACATAATTTGTACAAACCCTTGCCGGGCCGCTTCAAGGACTACATCGCGATCCCCAAGGCCAACGGCTATCAGTCGCTGCATACCACGCTGTTCGGTATGCATGGCGTGCCGATCGAGATTCAGATCCGTACCCGCGAAATGGAAGAGATGGCCAACAACGGCATCGCCGCCCATTGGCTGTACAAGTCCAGCGGCGACGAGCAGCCCAAAGGCACCCATGCCCGCGCCCGTCAGTGGGTCAAGGGCGTGCTGGAAATGCAGCAACGTGCCGGCAACTCCCTGGAATTCATCGAAAGCGTGAAGATCGACCTGTTCCCGGACGAGGTCTACGTGTTCACGCCCAAGGGCCGGATCATGGAGCTGCCCAAGGGCTCCACGGCGGTCGACTTTGCCTACGCGGTGCACACCGACGTGGGCAACAGCTGCATTGCCTGTCGGATCAATCGTCGTCTCGCGCCGCTGTCCGAGCCCCTGCAAAGCGGCTCCACGGTCGAGATCGTCAGTGCTCCAGGCGCACGCCCCAACCCGGCATGGCTGAACTTCGTGGTCACCGGCAAGGCCCGTACGCATATTCGCCACGCCCTGAAACTGCAGCGTCGCTCAGAGTCCATCAGCCTGGGCGAGCGCCTGCTGAACAAGGTGCTCAACGGCTTCGACAGTGCCCTGGACAAGATTGCGCAAGAGCGCGTGCAGGCGATGCTTCACGAGTATCGCCAGGAAACCATCGAAGACCTGCTCGAAGATATCGGCCTGGGCAACCGCATGGCCTACGTGGTCGCCCGTCGCTTGCTGGGCGAAGGCGAACAGCTGCCGAGCCCGGAAGGCCCGCTGGCGATTCGCGGCACCGAGGGTCTGGTGCTCAGTTACGCAAAATGTTGCACACCGATTCCGGGCGACCCGATTGTCGGCCACCTGTCCGCAGGCAAGGGCATGGTGGTGCACCTGGACAACTGCCGCAATATCACCGAAATCCGCCACAACCCGGAAAAATGCATCCAGCTCTCGTGGGCCAAGGATGTCACCGGCGAGTTCAACGTCGAGCTGCGGGTGGAGCTGGAACACCAGCGCGGCCTGATCGCCCTGCTGGCCAGCAGCGTCAACGCGGCCGACGGCAATATCGAGAAAATCAGCATGGACGAACGTGATGGTCGCATCAGCGTGGTCCAACTGGTGGTCAGTGTGCACGACCGCGTGCACCTGGCCCGCGTGATCAAGAAACTGCGCGCCTTGACCGGTGTGATCCGCATCACCCGTATGCGTGCATAACCGATCCATTACAAGGAGTCATTCATGACCAAGACAGTTATCACCAGCGATAAAGCCCCAGCCGCCATCGGCACCTACTCCCAGGCGATCAAGGCGGGCAACACCGTCTACATGTCCGGCCAGATTCCGCTGGACCCAAAGACCATGGAGCTGGTTGAAGGCTTCGAAGCCCAGACCGTACAAGTCTTCGAAAACCTCAAGTCCGTGGCTGAAGCTGCCGGTGGTTCGTTCAAGGACATCGTCAAGCTGAACATCTTCCTCACCGACCTGAGCCATTTTGCCAAGGTCAACGAGATCATGGGCAAGTACTTCGAACAACCCTACCCAGCCCGCGCCGCCATCGGCGTTGCCGCCCTGCCAAAGGGCGCACAGGTTGAGATGGACGCCATTCTGGTCATCGAGTAAAACACCCGGCGCAGCCCCAAAAGGCTGCGCCGGCTTCGTTTCATAAGGATTTCGTAATGCGCAAAGCGCTTGTAGCCTCTTCGTTGCTCGCACTGTTGCTGGGCGGCTGTGCCAGCAACCCGGCCGACCTGGACGTAAGCGGTACCTGGATCAACCAGGCCGCCATCGACGCGGCAGCCAAGGGCGGCCCTTTGCGTGAAGCCCTGCAATCCTATGGCCCCAACCTTGAGTGGGAGGTCAATACCAAGGCGTTGCAGGCGCGCTACTACAACGGTTTTGAAGTAGCGGAAGGCAAGTTGTCGGGTGAAAAACCCGGCGCGTGGAGCGTGGACTTCTACGGCAGCTCCGCCACCGAACTCAAGCGCAAAGGCAAACAATTGCTGCAAGTGGCCAACGACAATGAGCCAGAGCAGCTGTTCGCCCGCGCCAAAGACCCGGCCCCCGAAGGCGCACCACTGGGTGCCAACTTCGAACGGGCACTGTATGCGGCCTACATGGGCGGCGACTGGAAGATAACCGACGGCACCGGCAACGGCGCCACAGTGCAGTTCCAGGCTGACGGCAAGATCGCCGGTCTGCCTGGCGTTGACCGTTACTCACTGTGCCTGGCGGGTGATTGCGCCTCCATGAGCGGCGGCTACGACAGCATCTGGCTGCAACTGAACGGCCAGGGCAATCCATGGATCTTCGTACGCAAGGGTGAGCAGCTGGAAATCTTCCAGGCGATCAACACCGCGCAGGCGGATGAAGTGCCTCAGTTCACCCCAGGCCCACGCCAGTGGCTGCTTGAAAAGTAATAACAGCGTCATCTGGATCTAAAGGTGGGAGGGGGCTTGCCCCCTCCCACATGTTTGACCGGGTTTCAGCCTTTCAGGATGGCGGTATAGCCTTCCCGGTAAGTCGGGTATGTTGGCACCCAACCCAGCGCCTTGATGCGCGCATTGCTGCATTGCTTACTGCCGGCACGGCGCACACTGGCGTCCTCAGCCCATTCGGTTACGCCCAGGTACTCGCGCAACCAACCCACCACCTCTGCCAGTGGCGCAGGCGCATCATCGACACCGATGTACACCTTGTCCAATGCACCGCCCTGCTCCACGTGCCGCAATAAAAAGGCCAACAACCCGGCCGCATCATCGGCGTGAATCCGGTTGCCATATAAAGGCGGGTCAACCGCTACGCGGTAGCCTTGACGCACCTGGGTCAACAGCCATTCACGACCCGGGCCGTAAATCCCGGTCAGCCGCACGATGGTGGCCGGAATACCACTATTGAGCGCCACTTGCTCAGCTTCCAGCATCACCTGCCCGGAATAACCCTTCGCTTGCGTCTCTGACGTTTCGTCGACCCACTCGCCGTTCTGCTGCCCATACACACTGCTGCTGGAGACAAACAGCAAATGCTTGGGCGTCTGGCCGTAGTCGTCCAGCCACTCCAATACATGCTGCAACCCTTGCACGTAGGCGGCGCGATAGCCGGCCTCGTCGTGGTCGGTGGCAGCGGCGCAGTACACCAGATAATCCACCCCGCCGATCGGCCAGGTGTCCGGGCAATCCTTTTTGAACAGATCGCCAGCGATGCCGATCACGCCGTCGGGCAAGCGTGAAATATCGCGGCGCAGGCCGTGGACCTCCCATTCCGAGGCCAGCAATTGGCTAGCCAGCCGACTACCCACATCACCGCAACCGGCAATCACAACAGAAGGCGCAGACATCATAAAACTCCATTCTCAAAGGCGCAGATTAGCCGCGCGAGTGGATCAACGGCCAGTAAAAAGCGAAATAAAGTAACAGTGCCACTTTAGTTAACAAGAATTACTTGCAATAATAACCGCCCATTTGTCCTCGACCCAAAAGGGTCTGGAAGGACGATCACCCATTTTTTCTCTCAGGTCCGGCCAGCATGACACGTAATACAACCCCCGCTTCGCCAACCAAGCCTCACAGCCCATCCCGCGCCTGGCGTGCGATTGCTGCGATGCTGTTCAGCGTCCTGCTGGCCCCGACCGCCGCATTCGCTGATGCCACCGCACCCGCCACTCCGGCAGCTACCGAGCAGAATGCTGCTGCCCCGACGGCGCCTGCCGTTGCGCCAGTGGCTACCGACCCGGCCCAGGCCACGGGCGACGCCGCACCTGCCAACGAAACCGGCGTTGTGCTGGAAGAAGACAACACCCTGGGCATGGCCCACGACCTGTCGCCATGGGGCATGTACCAGAATGCCGACGTAGTGGTGAAGGCCGTGATGATCGGCCTGGCCATCGCGTCGATCATCACCTGGACCATCTGGATTGCCAAAGGCTTCGAGCTGCTGGGCGCCAAGCGTCGTCTGCGCGCTGAAATCGTCCACCTGAAAAAAGCCACTACCCTCAAGGAAGCGAGCGAAACCGCAACCAAAAAGGGCACCCTGGCCAACACCCTGGTGCACGACGCGCTGGAAGAAATGCGCCTGTCGGCCAACACCCGCGAAAAAGAAGGCATCAAGGAACGCGTGGCGTTCCGCCTGGAGCGCTTGGTTGCCGCTTGCGGCCGTAACATGAGCAGCGGCACCGGCGTACTCGCCACCATCGGTTCCACCGCGCCGTTTGTCGGCCTGTTCGGCACCGTATGGGGCATCATGAACAGCTTCATCGGCATCGCCAAAACCCAGACCACCAACCTCGCCGTCGTTGCCCCCGGCATCGCTGAAGCCCTGTTGGCCACTGCCCTGGGCCTGGTTGCCGCGATTCCAGCGGTGGTGATCTACAACGTCTTCGCCCGTTCGATCGCCGGCTACAAGGCTCAGGTATCGGATGCGTCGGCAGAAGTCCTGCTGCTGGTCAGCCGTGACCTCGATCACCTACCTACCGAGCGCAGCTCGCAACCGCACATGGTGAAAGTGGGGTAATCGGCCATGGGCCTGCATTTGAATCAAGGCGACGACGAACTCGTCGAGAACCACGAAATCAACGTTACGCCGTTTATCGACGTGATGCTGGTGCTGCTGATCATCTTCATGGTGGCTGCACCGTTGGCCACCGTGGACATCAAGGTTGACCTGCCCGCCTCCAGCGCCAAGCCGGCGCCGCGGCCGGAGAAGCCGATTTTCCTCAGCGTCAAGGCGGATCAACGCCTGTTCCTGGGCGAAGAAGAGGTCAAGGCTGAAACCCTGGGGCCGGTGCTCGACGCCAAGACTCAGGGCAAGAAAGACACGACGATCTTCTTCCAGGCCGACAAGGGCGTGGACTACGGTGACCTGATGAGCGTGATGGATGCCCTGCGGGCAGCCGGCTACCTCAAGGTAGGCCTGGTCGGACTTGAGACGGCAGCCAAGAAATGATCACGACGCGCCACAAACTGACGCGTTACGGCACCAGCCTCGCCGTCGTGCTGGGCGTGCATGCCGTCGCGATCATCATCGCGCTCCAATGGTCCGCGCCGCAGGTGATCCAGTTGCCGCCGGCCGCGATGGTCATCGACCTGGCGCCGCTGCCAGCGCCACCGCCGCCGCCGGCACCGCCCAAGGTCGTGGCGCCACCGCCGCCACCGGTTGAAGAGCTGCCCCTGCCGAAATTGGCCGAGGCGCCCAAACCGACGATCCAGGTGCCCAAGCCGGTCAAGCCCAAACCCAAGCCGCAACCGCCCAAGCCCGTGGAGAAAAAGCCCGATCCGCCCAAGGAGAAACCGTCCGAGGAGCCACCGAGCGAAACGCCGCCGAGCAACGCGCCTGCGCAAAAATCCGCCCAGCCCGCTCCCGGTCCTTCGGCACAACAGCTTGCCGCCCAGGCATCCTGGCAAAGTACCCTGCTGGCGCACCTGCAGAAGTACAAGAAGTACCCGCCGGGCGCCCAGCAACGTGGCAAGGAAGGCATGAACCGCTTGCGCTTCGTGGTCGATGGCGAAGGCAATGTACTGTCCTACGAACTGGAAGGCCGCTCCGGCAACGCCGACCTGGACCGTGCGACCCTGGAGATGATCCGCAAGGCTCAACCCTTGCCCAAACCGCCTGCCGACTTGTTGAAAAACGGCAGTGTCGAACTGGTTGCGCCCTTCGTTTACAACATCGATAAACGTCGCCGCTAGCAGAGCAATGTGGGAGGGGCTCGCACCCTCCCGCATCGTCTTTCACCGCGACAACAATTTCCGACATTCCCCACTCAATCCACAGCAAAGTTCTGATAACGTGCGTCTATCGATTGCAGCCGGTATGCTTGGCCCGCAACTTCATGGACGCCCGCTATGACTCTTACAGAATTACGCTACATCGTGACCCTCGCCCAAGAACAGCACTTCGGCCATGCCGCCGAGCGTTGCCACGTCAGCCAGCCGACGCTGTCGGTGGGCGTGAAAAAGCTTGAAGACGAACTCGGTGTGCTGATTTTCGAGCGCAGCAAGAGCGCCGTGCGCCTCACCCCAGTGGGCGAAGGCATCGTTGCCCAGGCCCAGAAGGTCCTGGAACAAGCGCAAAGCATTCGCGAGCTGGCCCAGGCCGGCAAGAACCAGCTGACCGCACCGCTCAAGGTTGGCGCGATCTACACTGTCGGCCCTTACCTGTTCCCGCACCTGATCCCGCAACTGCACCGCGTCGCGCCGCAGATGCCGCTGTATATCGAAGAAAACTTCACCCACGTGCTGCGCGACAAACTGCGCAACGGCGAGTTGGACGCGATCATCATCGCCCTGCCGTTCAACGAGGCGGACGTGCTGACCCTGCCGCTCTACGACGAGCCGTTCTACGTGCTGATGCCGGCCTCGCACCCGTGGACCAAAAAGGACACCATCGACGCCGGCCTGCTCAACGACAAGAGCCTGCTGCTGCTCGGCGAAGGCCACTGCTTCCGCGACCAGGTACTGGAAGCCTGCCCGACCCTGACCAAGGGCAACGACGGCGCCAAGCACACCACGGTGGAATCCAGCTCCCTGGAAACCATTCGCCATATGGTCGCTTCCGGCCTGGGTATTTCGATCCTGCCGCTGTCAGCGGTAGACAGCCATCACTACGCTCAAGGCGTGATCGAAGTTCGCCCACTCACGCCTCCGGTGCCGTTCCGTACCGTGGCGATCGCCTGGCGCGCCAGCTTCCCACGCCCCAAGGCAATTGAGATTCTCGCCGACTCGATCCGCCTGTGTTCGGTGGCCAAGCCGCCCGCTGCGAGCTAAGCAACCGTATGACTGAGCTGTCGCAGGTGTCGGTGACGGCACTCAAGGGTGTCGGTGACGCCATGGCCGAGAAGTTGGCCAAGGTCGGCCTGGAAAACCTCCAGGACGTGCTGTTCCACTTGCCCCTGCGTTATCAGGACCGCACCCGCGTCGTGCCCATCGGCCATTTGCGCCCAGGCCAGGATGCGGTGGTCGAAGGCACTGTCAGCGGCGCTGACGTGGTGATGGGCAAGCGCCGCAGCCTGGTGGTGCGCCTGCAGGATGGTACTGGCGGCTTGAGCCTGCGCTTCTACCATTTCAGCAACGCGCAGAAAGAAGGCCTCAAGCGTGGCACCCGTGTGCGCTGCTACGGCGAGGCACGTCCCGGTGCATCGGGCCTGGAGATCTATCACCCGGAATACCGCGCCATCACCGGCGACGAACCGCCACCGGTGGACACCACCCTCACGCCAATCTACCCGCTGACCGAGGGCCTGACCCAGCAACGCCTGCGCCAACTGTGCATGCAGACCCTGACCCTGCTCGGCCCGCAAAGCTTGCCCGACTGGCTGCCGTTGGAGCTGGCGCGTGACTATCAACTGGCGCCCCTGGCCGATGCGATTCGCTATCTTCATAACCCGCCGGCAGATGCCGACGTGGACGAACTCGCCCTCGGCCATCACTGGGCCCAGCATCGCCTGGCCTTCGAAGAGCTGTTGACCCACCAACTGTCCCAGCAGCGCCTGCGTGAAAGCATGCGTTCCCTGCGTGCGCCGGCGATGCCCAAGGCTACGCGGCTGCCCGCGCAATACCTGGCCAACCTCGGCTTTGCGCCGACCGGAGCACAGCAGCGCGTGGGCAATGAGATCGCCTACGACCTCAGCCAGCAAGAACCCATGCTGCGCCTGATCCAGGGCGACGTGGGCGCAGGCAAAACCGTGGTCGCCGCCCTCGCCGCCTTGCAAGCACTAGAGGCGGGTTACCAAGTCGCGCTGATGGCGCCGACAGAAATTCTCGCCGAACAACACTTCATCACCTTCAAGCGCTGGCTCGAGCCGCTGGGCCTGGAAGTGGCGTGGCTGGCCGGCAAGCTCAAAGGCAAGAACCGTGCGAGCGCCCTGGAGCAAATCGCTGCCGGCGCGCCGATGGTGGTAGGCACCCATGCGCTGTTCCAGGACGAAGTGCAGTTCAAGAACCTCGCGCTGGTGATCATCGACGAGCAGCATCGCTTCGGCGTGCAACAGCGTCTGGCCCTGCGCCAGAAAGGCGTGGGCGGGCGCATGAATCCGCACCAGTTGATCATGACCGCCACCCCGATCCCGCGCACCCTGGCCATGAGCGCCTACGCCGACCTCGACACCTCGATCCTCGATGAACTGCCGCCCGGGCGTACGCCGGTCAACACCGTGCTGGTCACCGACACCCGGCGCGTCGAAGTGATCGAGCGCGTACGCGGCGCCTGCGCCGAAGGCCGCCAGGCGTACTGGGTCTGTACCTTGATTGAAGAGTCCGAAGAGCTGACCTGCCAGGCCGCCGAAACCACTTACGAAGACCTCACCAGCGCCCTGGGCGAACTCAAGGTCGGACTGATCCATGGCCGCATGAAACCGGCAGAGAAAGCCGCAGTGATGGCCGAGTTCAAGGCCGGTAACCTGCAATTGCTGGTGGCTACCACGGTGATCGAAGTGGGCGTAGACGTGCCCAACGCCAGCCTGATGATCATTGAAAACCCCGAGCGCCTTGGCCTGGCGCAACTGCACCAATTGCGCGGCCGCGTCGGCCGGGGCAGCGCTGCCAGCCATTGCGTGCTGTTGTATCACCCGCCGCTGTCGCAGATCGGCCGCCAGCGCCTGGGCATCATGCGCGAAACCAACGACGGGTTTGTCATCGCCGAAAAAGACCTCGAACTGCGCGGCCCGGGTGAAATGCTCGGCACGCGCCAGACCGGTCTGCTGCAATTCAAGGTCGCTGACCTGATGCGTGACGCCGACTTGTTGCCTGCTGTGCGCGACGCCGCACAAGCCTTGTTGGAACGCTGGCCCGAACATGTCAGCCCGCTGCTGGATCGCTGGCTGCGGCACGGGCAGCAATACGGCCAAGTGTGACGCCCGACGCACTTATCCGACCATCACCCGTATCAAGCTGGTTATACTCCAATGACTGTAAGAAATTGGATCAGGCCATGTCAGAAGTTGCCCTCGCCACAGCCCCACTGACCGCCCCGCCGGTCATTCGGGCGCTGCTCGCAAAGCTCGCCGTCCCCTACACGGAAGTCGCCGAACACGCGGGCCTGAACCCTGCGCGAAAGGTCCAGGCGGTGCTGCTTGAGGATGCGGTCGGCGCACTCATGGTGCTGTTCCCACAAAGCCAGTTGCTTGACCTCAACCGCCTCACCGAACTCACTGGTCGCCGCCTTACGGCCGTAGCCCCGGAGCGCGTCGAGCGTATGCTTGGCAAGCATGACCTGAGCCTGCTGCCCGGGCTGCCGCCGCTCACCAGTTCACCGTGCCTGTATGAAGGCAGCCTGCTCAACGAACCGAGCCTGCTGGTGCATTCGGGCGAAGCCGGGCTGTTGCTGGAAATCCCCAGTGACGCCTTCAAGAGCCTGCTCACCAAGGCCAGTGCCGCCCAGTTCGGCGAGCCATTGAGCAACATTCGCCCGAACCTGGACCGCCCCAATGATGACCGCGAGGAAATCACCCAGGCGATGCAGGCGTTCACCGCCCGCCGCATTCAGCAACGCCTGGAAGCGACCATCGAGATTCCACCGCTGGCCGACACGGCGCAGAAGATCATCAAGCTGCGCGTCGATCCCAACGCCACCATCGATGACATCACCGGCGTGGTGGAAACCGACCCGGCGCTGGCCGCCCAAGTGGTGAGCTGGGCCGCGTCGCCCTACTACGCCTCGCCGGGCAAGATCCGTTCAGTCGAAGACGCCATCGTGCGCGTACTGGGCTTCGATCTGGTGATCAACCTGGCGCTGGGCCTGGCACTGGGTAAAACCCTGAGCCTGCCCAAAGACCGTCCGCATCAGTCAACTCCGTACTGGCATCAGTCGATCTACACCGCTGCTGTGATCGAGGGACTGACCCGCGCCATGCCCCGCGCCCAGCGCCCGGAAGCCGGCCTGACCTACCTGGCCGGGCTGTTGCACAACTTCGGCTACCTGCTGCTAGCCCATGTGTTCCCACCGCATTTCTCGCTGATCTGCCGACACCTGGAGGTCAACCCGCACCTGTGCCACAGCTATGTCGAGCAACATTTGCTGGGGATCAGCCGCGAGCAGATTGGTGCGTGGCTGATGCGCTACTGGGACATGCCGGATGAACTGTCCACGGCCCTGCGCTTTCAGCACGATCCGACCTATGACGGTCAATATGCCGAGTATCCGAACTTGGTGTGTCTGGCGGTGCGATTGTTGCGTAGCCGGGGGATTGGATCGGGGCCAGATGAGGCGATTCCGGATGCGTTGCTGGAGCGTTTGGGCTTGAGCCGGGAAAAAGCTGAGGAAGTGGTCGCCAAGGTGTTGGATGCCGAGGTGCTGTTGCGCGAGTTGGCATCGCAGTTCAGCCAGGGCTAAATCTTTCACCTGATAAACCGCTATCGCAGGCAAGCCAGCTCCCACAGTTGACCGAGTTCCAGCGTTGGAACGCAGCCAGACTGTGGGAGCTGGCTTGCCTGCGATGAATCCAACTCGGTATACCTGAAAACCCTACTTCTTTTTCTTCGGCTTCAAATACTTGGTCAACCCCTGAAACCAGATCACCAACGCCGGGTTGCCCTTGATCTGGATCGACTTGTCCTGAATCCCCGTCATGAACGCCAGTTGCTTGTTCTTCGCCTGCATCGTGGCAAAACCGTAGGCGGCATCTTTGAAGGCAATCGCAAAGGCAGGCTCAGGGTGAACACCTGAACGGCTGGTGATGCGCTGGTCTTTGACAATGAAGTGACGGGCAACCTTGCCGTCGAGGGTCTGCAGCTGGAAGGCCAGGTCTTTGTCACCCAGTTGCTGCTGGAAGGCGGGATTGGTGCGGCTGGCTTTGCCCATCATCAGGCCAAGCACCCACAGGAGAAGACGAAATTTCATGCACACGGCCTCGGTGTATTTATTGGAGTGGCCGCAGCAGTGTAACGATTTGCAAATAGAACGCCACCGATCTTGCGCTTTAGGCACAGATCGGCTGGCGTTTAACGCTTATAGCAACAAGTACTTAGACGTTAGGGCAAGGTACCGGCGCCCAGTCAACCAGGTTCGGGTTGGTGCAGTTGAGCTTGAGCTGCGAATCACCTGCGTTGGCTACCTGCTTGCTTTCAGCTTGCTTGGCCTGGGCCGTTTGCAAGGTCTTCTCGGTGGTGACCGCTTCTTTCGGCACGGTTGGCAGCACCGGCTTTTTCGGTGGCTTGGTGCCCGCGCCTTTCTTCTTGGTCGGCGTCACGACAGGCGCCACTTCGGCCTGTGCCACGGTAACTACGTCGGCACGCTGCACACCGACTTGTTGCAGGTCTTTTTCGTAAGCCTGGGTGTAGTTGTTCAGGTCTTCGCCGGCTTTGCCGTTGACTGCGACGATCAGGTCATTGGATTCCTTGAGGCCCGCAACGATTTCCGCCAGGCGCTTGCGGCCTTCGGTATCGTTGACGGTCTTGGCCTTGCGGTCGGCCACAAGCTTGGTGAACGCACTCTGGTAGCACTGCTGCGACGCCTTGGCGTAGGCGGTGCTGCGGTCGATGTCGGAGACGCTTTTATTCACGTCAGCGGCATAGGAGGCGATGCGCTGGTTGTCATCGGCGATCTGCTTCTGACGTTCGGTGTAGTAACCCGCCGCGCCGCCGGCCAGGGCGCCACCGGCAGCACCGATGGCGGCATTACGGCCACGTTTTTCCTTGTCGCCGGTCAGGGCACCCAACAACGCACCGCCAGCCGCGCCGATGGCGGCACCGGTCACCACCGACTTGGTCATGTTCGAATCGGTGGCACGCAGGTGCTGCACCGGCTCGTAGCAGTTGGGGTAGTACTCGACCTTGGTGCTCGACGCGACCTTGGACGCAGGCGACGTAGCGCAACCGGTCAACACGGTGCTGAAACCGGCCGCGATCAGCAGCAGGTGACGCTTGGAAACCGACTTACGGGAAAAAAGCATAGATGTGATCTCTGTTAAGTTTGACTTGCCCAGCACGGCCCACCGCCGCCTGAGTCCCTTCCAAGCTCGCTAGACAGCCAACGATCAAGACCGCTGACCGCTCGCTGCGAGCAATTCCTTCAAGATCGTTGCCGGGTCGGCCCGCTGTTGCTTGCGGTAGTTGCCGACATGGCGAACGAACAGTGTTGCGCGCGTCACCAGGCTCTTGCCGAGCACTGGCTTGCGATCCAACTCTTCCTTGACCCGTTGAAACTGCGCCTGGATCACCGCATCGGTGTAGCGCGTGCCGGTGGCCAGGTTGTCGATATAAATCGCCACCGCGCCGTCCAGAGCGCTGCGTCCATTGGCAATGGCGGTGGCGAACAGCTGCGCGCTGGCTTCGTCCTTGCTGTCCACGGCCTGCTGGCGACTCTTCTGCAGGTTGGCCAGGCGAATGTTGTAGTTGCTGATGGTCTCGGCCACCAACGCCGCCGACTGGATCAGGTTGCCCGCGGCCTCTTCGCGCTGCTGGGCGATCAGCGAAACGTTGCGCTTGAGCTCTTCGTTGACCAGGCCCAGCTCGGCTTGCAGCTTGGGGTCGACGCTGGCGGCGATGATGCTGTCCAGGCGCTTGGTCGGGTCCTGGGCGTCGTCGATGGCGTCAGTCAATGAGGCCAGGCGCCCTTCCTTCTGCCATTGGGCAAACAATTCCTTGTAACGCGAGCGCGGTGCCGACAGTGCGCCAATCGCCACGCGAAAGCCGGTGGTCTCGTTGCTTTGCTCAGTGCCATCGGCCGCAAACAATGGGTATTCGCGGCGCATACCGGTGAACAAGGTGCCCTCGCCTTCCAGGTAATTGCCGCCCTTGACCACAAAGCCGCCATAGGTGCCCTGGCGTCGGCCGGCATGTACCAGCTGGAACGATTCCTGGACCATTTCCGCAGCGTTGCCGATCACGTCGAACAGGCCGATGGGGTTGGGCAATTTGGTGCCGATGGGCATCAGCCGTGCCGCCTGACCGGTGCCGCCAGCGACCTGGTTGAACACCGCGTAATCAGCCAGCGGGCCATCGCTTTCGCTGCCCTCGGCGCGCCGTGGATACAAGCGGCCTTCCAGGTCCTGACGGCTAACCGCCTGGCCGCCGCGTGCGGCGTACTCCCACTCAACCTCGGTAGGCAGGCGCACAAAGCCCAGGCCGCCGTCTTCGGCCGAGGCGCCACGCCCGCTCACCGGCAACAACTCGCGGTGGTATTTCATCAGCCAGGCGCTGTACACCGCCGAAAAACGCTCGGCTTCAAAACGCGACAGCTTCACCTTGGGCAACCGCCCGGCCATGCCGGTGGGCGCGTCACACGCCGGTGCCGGTTCACCGCTGGCCAGGGATTGCGCCTGGCCCATCACCTGGGCGTATTGGCGTGCGGTCACTTCGTACTTGCCGATGAAGTACAGCATGGGCTTGAGTGGGGTCTTGGCGTCGGTCTTTGGCATCAGCGGCGCGATGACCTTGTTCCAGGCCTTGGGCAAGTCCTTGAGGGTGAACTGGCCGTTGATGAAGTCGCGGCGGTAACCGGAAATAAACGACTGCTGGTAACCGGCCTCGCCTTCGGCAAAGGGGTAGCCGAGGCTGACTTCGCGGTCATCCAGGGTGCCCTGGGCCAGCACGTAGGCGTAGCGGAACACCATGTTGCCTTCGCACGGCAGCGGCAGGCTCACGTCGTCCGGCAACGGTTTGGGATTGTCGAGCTTGTCGCTTGCCTCATCCGCCCAGGCCAGCGAGGCCAGGCTCAGCGCCACGCAGGCGCCCAGTAACTTATACATCTCTGATTCCTTCAGAAGCCTGGATACGCGCCACCCGCCACCCCCCACAGGCCGCCGCCACGGCGCTGACACCGAGCACGGCAGCCAGGGCCAGGCCGTAGTGACGCGCCAACAGATGGCTGGCGTATTCGCCCGGCACCTGCACGAAGAGTTGATTCAAACCCGCTTCGGCCAGGCCATAAAGCCCGACACTGAGCAAGCCCGCAAAACCGGCGCTGTACAGCGCCTGCAACAGCACAAACAGCAACAGCGCGCCGGTGGAAAACCCAAGCAGGCGCAACACTGACAATTCCCGGCGCTTGCGCGCGACCGCCGCCAACGCGCCGGCAAAAATCGCCGCAAAGGCTCCGGCCAGGGCCAACCCGGCGATGATCCAGAACACAATCGACAGGTTGCGGCTCAACGACTGCACCTGGGCGATAGTGTGCGCCTGGGTCGACACCAGCAGGTTCTGCCCGGCGAAATACACCCGCAGCGGTTCCACATCACTGAGGCTGCGCGCATACAGGCGAAACGCCGGATAGATACGCTGTTCGCTCACGCCCGCCACCTCGCCGTCCCAATGCAACGCCGGCACCGCACGGCCATCGCGATAATCTTCCGCCGCTTCCAGCAGCGCTAAATCAGTCAACAGTCCATCACGGGCAAATGCTTCCAACGGCAACACCGCCAGCACTTGCAACCGCGTGCGCTGGGCCTCGACGCGCCCCGCCACTTGCCGCGCAAAGCTGGTTTCCAGCCAGTCTCCGGGCCTTGCTGCAAGCTTTTCGGCAGCGGTATGGCTGAGCACAATCTGATCCAAACCGTGAGGCATCGGTAAGCCTGCCAACAACGGATCACCCGCTGCGGTTGGCAACATTTCCAGGGTCAGCGCGCCCACTTGGGCCGTTGCCGCAATCTGCCGTGTGCGCGGCAAAGCAAACGCCACATCGCTGCGCTGCCCCAACTGCTCGATAAACGCTGCGCTGAATCGGCCACCGCCTAACGGGATAATTTCACGGGTAGCCGGATCGGTCTCCAAGCGTTCGGTCAAACTGCTAACCAGTCCAAATTTCAGGCCGAATAACACCAGCAATGGCGCGATAACCGCTACCAGCGCCAGCACCGAACAGGCCGACAGCCAACCGTCGTTGCGATAGTCCTGCCAGGCGAGTGAGGCAAGCAGACCGATGCGCATCAGCACGCCTCCCCGAGGGTTGCGGTGACGCCGCCGTCAGCATCGCGACGGCAACCGATACGCCGCACCTGCAAGCCACTGGCGCGGGCCAGGGGTTCGTCATGGGTGGCGATCACACAGGCCGCCCGCTGTTCACGGGCCCGGGCCAGCAGCGCCTGCATCACCCGCTCGGCGTTGAGCGGGTCGAGGGAAGCGGTCGGCTCATCCGCCAGCACCAGTTGCGGCGCATGGGCCAGGGCGCGGGCACAACTCACGCGCTGGCGCTGGCCCACCGACAACGCCGCCGGGCGCTTGGCCAACTGATCGCTGACCTGCAACTGCTCGGCCAGACGCGCCACGCTGCCGTCGTCCTTCAAGCCCAGCAATTGCCGGGACAACGTGATATTTCCGCGCACATCCAGAAATCCCAGCAGCCCACCGGTTTGCGGCACATAGCCCAAGTGCTGGCTGCGCAACGCGGCCAAGGCGGATTGCCGGTCGGCACGCCACAGCGCGCCGATGTCCTGCTGGTTGAACGCAAACTGCCCGACCTGATTCGGCGCCAACACCAGCGCCAGCAGATCCAGCAACGTGCTTTTGCCGCAACCACTGGGGCCGACAATCGCCAGTTGTTCGCCCGCTTGCAGGTGCAACGCCGGAATCACCAGGCTGTAGCGCTGGCTACCAACGCCCCGGCTCTTGTGCACTGCGCTCAGGTTCAACATTACGGCAGCGTCGACAGCGGCACGCGGTACAACGCATCACCCGGTTCGGCGTCGCCGAAACGGACCCAGTTGGCCACGTCGTTATGGAAGGTTTCATACAGGCGGATTTTCGAATCCAGCTCGTCGATAAAGTCTTCCTGCTCGGCCACGCTCAACGACAACCACAAATCCTGGGTCATGTTCAGCGACTTGCTGCGGTACGGCAGGCCCTCCAGGTATTCACCGAGCAGACCACCGTCGGCCAGGTTACCGCCCTTGCGCAGGGCTTGGGGGTCCCGGCTCATGTAGGCCGAGGCGCTGGCGATTTCCTGGAAGAAATCCTTGGGCGAGCTTTGGGTTTTGCGCGCCGCATCCACGATCAACTTCAGCGACTGTTGCAGGTCATTGAGTTGCAGCTTGGTCAGCATCACGCACACCTGGAACGCTGGCAGTGCCGGGTTGGTCAGGTCGCGGTCGGCGGTCCAGGCGCTGACCAGTTGCGGCGCCTGGCTGGCGGTTTTGCGCCCGAGGAAGTCCATGTGCATGGCATAACCGACCGCGGTGGATTTGTCCGCCAGACTTGGCGCCGAACCGAGCAGCGGCACCGGTTGCGGCGTGTTGTTGCGCACCTGATGCACCAGGTCGGCGAACACTGTACCGATCTCATCGACGCGCTCACCCAGCTTGCGCACATCGCCTCCCGGCACTGGCGTGTACAGGTCGCCGATCTGCGGGTTGGCGTCGGCGGTGAGGATGCGGTACTGGCTCTCGGCACCGGCGTGGGTTTTCTTGCCGACATCGGTGCGCAGGTGCAGCGCGTAGATCTTGATCTGCTTGCCGAGTGCGGCCTGTCGCACTTCGGCTTCGTTCATCTGGGTAGCGGCGAACGGGTCGTTCTTGCGCAGCGCACCCGCGTCGGTGACCAGCAGGATGATGCGCCCGCCATAGCCCGACCAGTCCATGCCATCCACCGCTTGCATCACCCCGGCAAACGCATCTTCGTTGAAGGAATGGCTGGAGACGGTTGAGGCTTTGACCTGGCGCGCCATATCGAGGAAGCGCTGCGGATCGCGCCCCTGGTCGAGGCTGATCAGGGTCTTGGCGACGTACTCAAGGCCAGGGGTTTTCTTGATGCTGCTGCGAAAGCCGACCAGGCCGAAGCTGACGCTGTCCAGTTCGCCGCGCTCGGCGATACGGGTTTGCAGCTCGTGTACCACGTCGCGGATCTGGTCGATGTAGGGCTGCATCGACACCGTGGTATCCACCACCAGCACCACGGCGGTGCGGAATGCATCGGCATTGGCGCTGAGCGTCGGGGTTGCCGGTTTGGCAGCCGCGCTGCGGCCTGGGTCGATGGAGGCCACGTTGAGCAACTGCACCGGCTGGCCGTTTTCGTCGAAGCTCTCTTTTGAGTCGAAAATCGGCAACAGGTAGAACTGGTTTTGCGGCACCGCGCTGGCTGTCGGCTCAAGGGCCAGGACTTGCTGGTTGTCCTCAGGGTTGTTCTGCGCCTTGGTCAGCACGCTTTTCGCGGCAGCAGGATCGGCCAACAGTTTCTCCACCTCGCCGGATTGGCGCAGGAACATCACGGGCGCACGCCCCGAGCGCTCGGTGAACTTGAGCACCAGGCTTTGTTTCCAGTCGCTGACCTGGGCGGCCGGCAACCAACCGTCGCTGCGCCCATCGGTGGCGGCGCCCACGCGTACCCACGGGCTGCCATCCACTTCCTTGCGCTGGTACACGTAGAGCACGGAAAACGCCGGCAACGCCTTACCCGGCGTGCTGCCCGCGTCTGCTGAAAGCTGGGCGCCGGGCTTGCTGAGTACGCGCTGGAACAGGGTCTTCTTGCCCGCCATCAGCAACGGGCGTTGACCGCCATCCACTGCAGCGACAGCCACCGGTGGCGTCACCGTGGGCACCACGGCGGCTGGCGGCTGAGCCGGTTCATCGCTGCCACTCAACCACCAGTAGCTGGCGCCACCAATGGCCAACGCGACGGCGACCGCCACGGCGGCCAAGGCCAATACCGGACCACGGTGCTGCTCGGAGGGGGCACTGTGCTGGGTCGGCGTTACCACCGGTTGGCGCACTATTGGCTGCGGCTGCGGTTTATCAGTCGGAATGTCGATGGTGACGGGGGTCATGCCTGCCAGATCAAAGCTCAATGGAATCGGCAGCGGCCGTACCAGCGTGGCGTCCGATTCATCCGCCGGCAGTTGATCCAGCGCCAACAACAACGCTGCCGCATCCGGATAACGCTGCGCCGGGTCTTTGGCCAACAACTTGCGCAGCACACCCTGGTAACGCCCGTGATGCACAGGCAATTCCGGCAACGGCTCAGTCAGGTGCGCCAGCGCAGTGGAAAGCGCATCGGTGCCGCTATAGGGCAGCTTGCCGACGAGGATTTCATACAGCACCACACCGAGTGCGTAGAGATCGGCGCGCCCGTCGATCTCCTGGCCCCGCGCCTGCTCGGGGCTCATGTAGCTGGGTGTACCCACGGCAAACCCGGCCTGGGTGAATTGGGTGCGGTCGTCCAGCGACTTGGCGATACCAAAGTCGGAAAGTACTGCGGTGCCATCGGCGCGGAACAGAATATTCGCCGGTTTGACGTCGCGGTGCACCAACCCCTGGGCATGAGCATAACCCAGCGCCGAGGCGATCTGACGGATCAGCGTCACCCCCTGCTCCGGCGTCAGGCCGGCAGCGATGCGCTCCTTGAGCGTGCCGTTGGGCAGGTATTCCATGGCCATGTAATACAGCTCACCGACGTTGCCGATGTCATGGATGGTCACCGTGTGCGGGTGCGACAGGCGCGCCAGGGTCTTGCCCTCACGCAGGAAGCGCTCGCAGAAACTCGGATCGGCCGCCAGCGCCGCGGCCATCACCTTCAACGCTACCTTGCGCTCCAGCGAACGCTGGGTCGCCAGGTACACGCTGGCCATGGCGCCTTCGCCGATCTCGCCTTCGATGTCATAACCTGGAATGACAATGTTCATGACGAAACCTTCACGACGAGGGTGGTGATGTTGTCCGGTGCGCCGCGATTGAGCCCCAGGTGCACCAGGCTGCGCACGATTTCATCCGGTGCGTCATGGCTGAGCACGTCGCGGATTTCGCGGTCTTCGACGGTCTTGTTCAGGCCGTCGCTGCACAACAGGTAGCTGTCGCCGGGAGCAATCAACAGTTCGACCGACGCCACGTCCAGTTGCGCTTCCACGCCGACAGCGCGGGTGACGATATTGGAGCGCGGATGAGTGCGGGCGTCAGCTTCGCTGAGCAAGCCGCTGTCTTGCAGGTCCTGCACGTAGCTGTGGTCGCGGGAGATGCTTTCCAGCACGCCGTCACGCAGGCGATACAAGCGACTGTCGCCGGCCCACAGGCACACACCGCGCAAGCCACGGGCGGCAAATACCACTACCGTACTGCCCATCATGGTCACGCCACGGTTGGCGGTTTCTTCGCGTACAGCGGTGTTGATGCGCAGCAGGTCATTGCGCAGCGCCGCGGTGTATTCGTCGAGGGAGCGGCCCAGCGGCACATGGCGCAGGCTGTCGACGATCAAGCTGCTGACATAGTCCCCCGCGGCGTGCCCGCCCATGCCATCGGCCACCACCCACAGGCGGTTTTCCGGCAGGTCCAGAAAGGCATCTTCGTTGACTTGGCGAACCATGCCCACATGGCTTTTGCTCGCGGATTTGTACGTCGCGCCCATCTACACCACACCTTCTTGTCCGAGCAAAAACTGCGCAAAATCATCGGCGGCAGGCAAGCCCTGGCACCGTAATAAACCAGGTGAAATACGTTGCGAACCACGGCCCCACCACAGGCTCGCGCCCTCGCACGCCTGTTCGGCCAGTGCGGTTATGCGCTGATGGGGCACCGTAACGGCCACGCGCTGCAGGCCGGCGAAACGGCTGTCGACCGCACGCGGCTCACTCGCAGGAAAGCCCAGGGCGTCGAGACCCGCGTTGAAACTTTCGAAGGTAGCGCCACTGTCCAGGGTGCTGAGCAACAGCTCTTCGGCCTGCTCGAACCAGGTGTCCGGCCCGCCCACCAGGGAGGCGGGGTTGGTGTCGTGATCCAGCAAGGTGACCACGGCCAGCGGAAAATACCGCCCGACCCGATCAATGCTCGGCATCACCACGCCCGCCGCGGCATCGGGCCCGCATACGCCCGGCGCCAGTACAAAGCGCCACAACGGGCTGACCAGGTACACGTTGAGCCAGTCACCGCCCAGGCTGTTCTGGCTGGCGAGCAAACCCGCCGCCAGCCAGCTGTCCCACGGGCCGATAAAACTCTGGGGCAAGGCGCGGCTGACAAAATCCCCGCGACTGGCCAACTTGCCGTAGAAACCCACAGTCGTCATAGCCGCTCCGGCAGGCTGAAACCGCTGAGCACGCGGCTTCTGAACGGGTTGAAGGCACTGTTGGCGCGCAGCTCGTAGGCGATGCTCGCACCATCGACCCGCAGGCGCAGGTTGAAGCGGTCCGGCGAATTGCCCGCGGTGAGATCCGATTGCTCCAGCAGACGGAACCAGGCCCACGGGCCGTCCAGCGTGATGCCGGAGCGACCACTGGCCGACGGCGGCATGATGGAAATACGCACCACGCCGATGCTGCCGGGGTTCGGCCATTGCATCGCCACCGGGCGGCTCGGGCCGTGGTCGTAGCTCAACTGCTGGCCATCCAGATCAAGCAGAAACTGGGTGATGGTCGGGTCCATCGACACCGGCTTGAGCTCGAAACGCACGATGGGCTGGGTGCCCCCGGACCTGAAGAACGCATCGCGAATTGTCGCCGCCCGCTGGAAGGTTTGCAGCACGCCCGGGGCAATCCCCAGCTTCTGCGCCGCGCCCGGTTGCCAGCGCCAGGTCTGTGCCGATGTATCCACATACGGCTGCAGGTATTTGCGGAAGTAGTTGTCCATCACCCCGCCCACGCCGAAGAACTGGCCGAAGTCATCCAGGGTGGCGTCCCGCGCACTGCCCGGCGACATCGGGTAGCGACCGGCCAACGACTGGCGATACACGTTGACCACTTCGCTGACCCAGGCCGCGTTCAGTTGGTTGCGTACCCCGCCCATCATGCTGTTGGTGGTGGAATTGACCACCGACTTGACCATGCCCTGCACCAGCGGCGGCTGCCGCTCGGCATTCAGGCTGACCCGCGTGGCCGCAGCCGCCGCCTGGTTCTTGGCCTCGCCGAGCAGTGCATCACCGCTGGCGCCGACCATGGCGCTGACCTGCACATACAGCGCATTCATGTCCGACAGCAGGCCGTCGATGGCCGCCGGTTCGCCTTCGTTTTTGCTGACGATGCTGTTGAGTTCGGCAAAGTGCGCGGTCACCGGATCCTCCGACGCTGCCGGGGCATTCGCCGTCGGTTGCTCCTGGCCAAGCAAGCTGCCAAGGCGCTCCTTGAGCTTGTCGACGCCACCTTCCACCGGTACACCCTTGGCCGCCAACTGGCGCTCTTCGGCTTGCAGGTCGGTTTCCCTGGCGACCGCCACCAGCAGCTTTTTCAGCGGCGAGGTCGGGCCGGAAATCACCCGCAGCACGTCGGCGGCCTGGGCCACGCTGGTGATCGGCACAAAGTCGATGTCGGCAAGCAGTGCATCCCACTGACGCTGGTAGTCCTGGAAGTACAAGCGACGCACATCCGCGGCCAGGCTCACCACGTTCTGCTGATCGGCCTGTTCGTGGCCCAGCACCCATTGTTCCTCGGCCAGGGTGCCGGTCTGGTTCAGGCTGCTCAGCAAGAACGCCTGACGATAGCCCTTGGCAGTGAAGAAACCACTCAACGGCTCACCCAACGGCTTGCCGCTTTTGCGGCTGAACACCAGCGCGGCGTCACGCCCAGCGGCTTCGTTGAGACGAAAGTCCGGGATGCCTTCGGGCAGTTTCTGGCGCTTGACCCGGTCATACACGCGCTGGGCCACCGGCAGTTGCTGCAACTGGCGTCGCAGGTCATCGATCAAGCGTGGGTCCAGGCGAGCACTCGGCGGGTGCCGTTCGAACAGCGCTTGCAGGTGCCCGGCCAGCGCCTGACGCTGATCGGCCGGAAGGTCGCGGGGCAGGTTGCGGTCCCAGTCCAGGGCGATCCAGGCCTTGATAAAGTCCGGATCGTAATGCTCGCTGTCGGCGAGCATCAGGTAGGCCTTGAGGCCCTCGTAGAGGAAGTCGGAGTTACCGCCGCCGTGCAGTTGCTCTTCGATGCGCGTCACCAAACGTGGCGCGAACACGGCGATCAACAGCTTGCGGTAGACACTGGCGGATTCGGCTTCAAGCATATCGCCCTGATACAGCCCCAGCCCTTCGGACCAGCTCGGCGAATCCCCCGCGAGGTTCTTCACCGCGTTGAGCAGTGGTAGCACCGCGAGCACTTCGCGTTGTGCCGGGCTCAGGTTCTGCACGGTCTGGCCCAGGGGCGCAACTTTCTGATCGACCTGGGCGATATACGCCTGGTTGGCGCGATAACTCACCCACCACAGGCTGCTGACCACCACGACCAGCGCAACGGTGGCCGCCAGCACACCACGTGCAATCCACTTGCGGCGCCGTTCGACCTTTGGGTTCACACCCACCAAACCACGCTCGGCAAAGGCCACAGCGGTGAAGAGTTTTTCGATGAAGTAACTGCGCCCGGTGCCGCTCTGACGCGCCAGGTGCTGGCGGTCCAGGTTCATGCTCTGGGCCATGGCGCCGATCAGGCGGTCAATCGGGCTGCCTTCCTGGGTGCCGCTGGTGAAATACACACCACGCAGCAACACGCGCTCTTCAAAGGCGTTGGGCTTGAACACACCTTCAAGGAAGCTTTGCAGACAGTCCTTCAACGCGCCGAACTGCTGCGGGAAACCGTAGATCAGGTCGCGGCGCGCCGGGTCGCGTTCCTGTTGCAGGCGCTCGACCAGGCGTTCGTTGAGGCGCTGCTCCAGCCCGGCGAATTCGCTTTGCAGGTGCGCCAACGGGCTGTCGCTGTGCTTGCCGTCGTCCAGGGCGAAGGTCATGCCCCACACCTGGGCGCGCTCTTCCTTGCTCAGGTTGTCGAAGAACTCCATGAAGCCCGGCACCAGGTCGAGCTTGGTGAGCATCAGGTAGATGGGGAAACGCACGCCCAACTGGGTGTACAGCTCCTGGATACGCAGACGAATCGCGGCGGCATGGGCGGCGCGCTCGGCGTCTGTGCCCAGCAGCAAATCCGACAGGCTGATGGCGATAAACGCACCATCGATGGGTCGGCGCGAACGTTGCTTTTTCAGCAGGTCAAGAAAGCCCAGCCACGCGGCTTTATCCACCGTCGAGTTGCTGTCCTGGGTGGTGTAGCGGCCCGCGGTATCGAGCAAAACGGCCTGGTCGGTAAACCACCAGTCGCAGTTACGCGTACCACCGACGCCGCGCACGGCACCGGCGCCCAACTGCGCCGCCAGCGGAAAGTGCAATCCGGAATTGACCAGTGCGGTGGTCTTGCCCGAACCCGGCGGGCCAATGATCACGTACCACGGCAGCTCGTAAAGGTTGCGGCGTTCGTCACCGCCAAGCTTGGCTTTTTTCAGCAGCGTCAGGGCTTCGTCCATGCGCTGGCGCAGGGTCGACAACTCTTCGGCAGTGGCAACACTGTTGGGATCAGCCGGGGTTTCGGCGGCCAGGCTACGCATCACTTCGGCGGCCTGACGGCGGGCCTGGATGATGCGGAGCACGCGGTAGGCAAGCCACAGCGCAAATACCAGAATGATCAGCGCCCAACGTCGCCCTTCGGGCATCAACACGTCGAGCAACGGCCCGACAAACCAGATGATCAGGCTCAGGGCAATCAGGCCCAGAACGGGGATCACCCAGCGAATCATAAAACTGAAAAACGCCTTCACTCGACGCCCTCCGCCAATACGGTGATTTCAACCCGACGATTGCGGGCACGGCCTTCGGCAGTCCCGTTGCTCGCCAGCGGCTCGGTGTCGCTACGGCCTTCGGCGCTGAAGCGATCAGCCTGGCCGGTCTTGGCCGCGAGGATCTCCAGCACCGACTTGGCCCTGGCTTCGGACAGCGCCCAGTTCGACGGGAAGCGCAGCGTGGCGATCGGGCGGTTGTCGCTATGGCCGGTGACACGCACCTGGCCCTTGACCTTGCGAATGGCATCAGCGATGCGCAGCATCAGCGGCTGGTAAGCATCGACAATGCTGGAGCTGGCGGAGGCGAACAGCTCATCGCCACGAATGGTCACCACCGAACGGTCAACCTTGTCTTCCACGGCCACGCGACCGGCCTTGATGTCTTCGGCCAGGAAGCCGGCCAGGCGCGGCCGCTCGATCACTTTTGGCTGCGCCACCGGACGGTCGATGGCCTGTACCGGGATCTCGCCCAGGGCATGGATATTCTTGAACACCGGCTCGGCGTCCGAGGCCAGTTTCATGCGCAGGCCAAACAACAACGCCAGCAATAGCGCTAGACCAATCGCCACAGCGATCCACGGCGGCATGAATTGCGCCAGGCGATCACGGGCCACGGTCACGCCGCGCCAGTGCGGCGACAGCTCACGCTCGTGTTCGCCACGGGCACTGCGAATCGCTGCGGCGGTGCGCTCGCGCAAGGCTTCCAATTGGCTGCGACCGTCGGTCATCACGCGGTAGCGGCCTTCGAAACCCAGGCACATGCACAGGTACAACAGCTCCAACAGGTACAGGCGTTCCCGTGGGCTTTGCAGGCAGTGGTCGAGCAACTGGAAGACCTTTTCACCGCCCCAGGCTTCGTTGTGCACGGTGATCAGCAGGCTTTGCTTGCCCCAATCACTGGTGCTGCCCCACGGCGTGCTCAACACCGCTTCATCCAGGGCGGTGCACAGCGCGTAACGGGCCAGCAGCACTTCGTTGCGCGCCACACCAGCCGCTTCGGCGCGTTCTTCGAACTGGCGCAGATAGGCCAACAACTGCGCCCGCAGGCTGGCTGGCGCCGGGTGGGCGATGGTGTTGCGCAGCCGCGTCAGCAACGCCAGTAAAGGGCCGGCGGCGCTTTCCAGCGGGTTCAGGCCGTGGCTCTTGCCAGTGAGGATCGGCGCAGCCGGCATCGACAGCGGCGCCGGTTCTGCGCGTGCAGGCTCCGGCGCTCGGCCACCCGGGCGCGGCATGAACTGGGTGCGGTCATCGTCATTGGGATGCATCGCGGATTATCCTCGGATCGCCCAGAAGGCCAGGTTCAAGCCCGGGAACTGCCCGGCGATGTGGAAGGCAAAGCCGCCGGAATTGCTCAACTGCTGCCAGTGCTCGCTGCCTCGGTCCAGCTCGTAGTAGGTACTACCGGCGTGGTACGGCAATTGGCGCGGCGCCACCGGTAACGGCAGCAAGCCAATGCCTGGCAGTTGCAGGTTGACCATGTCGCGAATGTGCTCCACCGAACCGACTTTGCTCTGCTGGCCGAAGCGTGCGCGCAGGGTTTCGCCGGGCACATCGGCACGCACCACGAGGATGAAACTGGCGTTGTCGAGCAGGGTTTTGTCGGCCAGCATCGCCACGTGGATACCGTAGGCCTTCTCCACAATCGGGATCGGCGTGGCCTTGCTGTCGATCAGCATCGACAGCGCTTCACGCAGGGCCGCCATCACCGGAGTGAAGCTCAGCGCCAGGTCATCGTGCTGGTATTGCGGGTATTCCTGAGGGCGGCGACCTGAAGTGGAGAAGGTCGAAAACTCACCGGCCAGGCTCACCAGTTCGCTGAAGAAGCGCTCCGGGTGCAGCGGGCTCAACTGGCTCAAATGCTGGATCAGCGGCTGGGCGCGATTGACCAGCTGCAGCAGCATGAAGTCGGCAATCTCCGAAGCGCCGCCAGCGCCGGAGGCCACCACGCGCCCCGCCAGGGCTTCGCCACGCTGGTGCAGCAGGCCGAGCAGTTCACTGCGAAACGCAGTCAGCGGTTTGCTTGCGGTCACATTCAGCACCGGCGGGATGTAGGTGTCGTCGAGCACCAGCGCACGGTCGGCGCGTTTTTCCTTGATGCGTACCAGGCCAATCGCGGCATAGTCGCTGATGCCGTCCTGCGCCGTCAGCAGGCGCAATGCCCGCGATCCCACGGCCACCGGGGCGCGGTTTTCGAACGGCGCGTTGTCGTCACGCACTTCACGCACCTGGCTGACATAACGCGCAGCTTCCAGGGCTTCGCCTTCCTCAACCGTGTCACGCGCACCGGCACGCTTGAGCGGCAGGGCCAGGTACACCAAGCCGTCGCGCAGGTTGTCGTCGATACTCAACGGACTCGGCGCCAGGTCATCCTGGGGGATATTGAAGGGAGTGCCATCGGGCAACAGGCCGCGGGCCGATACGATCGCCAGCTTGCCCTGGGCCAGCAGGCCCTGGTCGATCAGCAACTCGGAAAAACCCCAGGCCCCTGCCGACAACGGACGGCTGCGCGCGTCGATCAGGTTTTCCAGGTAACGGTCATGCTGCTGGAAGTGCTGCGTTGCGATGAACATGCCTTCCGACCAGACCACGCGATTGTTCCAGGACATGGGGGCTCCGATTGCTTGTTATTGGGCTGGGCTGGAGGGGGAAACCACGACGTCGGCGCGCACGGCACGCACATCGAGGCTGATCTGGTATTCGCTGGATTGGCGCGGCGCTACGTTGATCACGGCGCGCCATTGCGCGCGGTCCAACTCGCGATAGCCCACCAGCACGCCGATCTGGCGCGTGGCCGGGTTGAGGTCACGCTGAATGCTCAGTTGCTGGCCGGGTTGCACCACCACTTCATCCTGGTCCAGCAGGTCGAGGCCGAGGGTGGATTGCGCACGGTCAGCCAGGGCGAAGTAATCGGAGCGGGAAAAGGTCGCGGCGTTTTTCAGTTCGAAAATACGCACCCGCACCGGCGCAGCCTGGCCATTGGCGCCGGGGTTAAGCCCGGCGATCGCGTGGAAATGCAACTCGACGGCGGCGCTGTTGGCTTGCGTGTCGGCAGCCGCTTCGGGTTTGGCCGCATCGTTTGCACACGCGGTCAGCAGCAGCGCGGTAGCAGCTGCGAGTAAAAACCTGGGAATCATCCTGCGTCCTCAATGACGTGTTTAGCTATCCGTTTTATCCATAAGTGCGACGCGCTTTAGCGTCGCTGTCGTGCGCTATGCTCTTCGTAGGCCCGGCTGAATTCGCGACCGAACAGGTCCTGGAAATCCTCCTGGGCCTCGCGCGAAATGTTGCTGTAGAGCTCGGTAAACTGCTGCCAGTACTGGGCCTGGCGCGAGCCGTTGAAAATGCTCGAAAGGCCACCGGGCTTGCCCATGCGTTCCTCCAACTGCGCCGGTTCAAAGCGCGTGAGCAGGTGTTTGATCGCCGCCTCCACGCCGGCCATCACGGCCAACTGGTGGGCGCGCAAATCGTCGAAACTGTCCCGTACCGCGATGTCCGGCGCCATAAACGCCTGGTTGCCATGACGAAGCAGCAGCAGTAACGCTTCGTCGGCATTCGGGGCGAATTTCAACGGGTTGTTTTCGGCGGGGCGGATCATCGTCTGCTGCATACGGAACTCGCCCTTGAGGCTAGCCCGGGCGCGCAATACGTCGATCAGGCCCTCGACCATCAGCCGGTAGCTGCGGCCGATGCTTTCCATCTGGGCGCTGGCGTCGGCCTGGTCCAGGCGCAACTGGTCGAGACCGGCACCACGCAGGAAGGCTTGCAACAGGTCGGTAGGTTGCGCAGCGTCGGCCACGGTGAGCGCAACCGGCTCGACCACGGGCGGCGGAGCAATCGGTGCTGGGGCAATCGGCGCCGGGGCAGGCGCGGCATTGGCGACCGGCGCGGGCGCAGGCGCGTCGCCAAACAGGTCCCAGTCTTCAGGAATGACAGCGCCTTGCACCACCGGTTTCTCCACTAGCGGTACAGCAACCGAAGCCGGCGGGCGGAAATCGTGTTGTTCGGATGGCACATGGTCCGCCACGGTGGGCGGCGGCACGGCGGTGGGGCTGAGGAAGTCGAACAGGTCTGGCAGGGTCTCCATCGACGAGGCGCCGTGGAATTGCGGCGCGATCATCGGCGTAGGCGCAGGCGGACTCACCACAGCGCCCATCAGCGCTTCGAAGCTGTTTGGCGACTCACCGGCAAACGGCTGGCTGTCGACGGCTTGCACGTTGAAGTCGATGCGCGCCTGGATTTCGTAATCGCCGATGCGGATCAACTCGCCATCTTGCAGCGGCTCGCTGTTACCCCGGCGCATACGAATACCGGCCTTGACCAACTCCACACCATTGGTGCTGTTATCGGTTAAGTAATAACGGCCATCTTTGTATTGAATAACGCAATGCTGGGAGGAGACGAGACGCTCAGGATCAGGCAATACCCAGTCATTATCCGAACTGCGACCAATAGCTATCCTGCCCTGATCCATGGACTTTTCAGCGCATTGCCCTGGGGTAATCTTGTGATAACTAGTGATAGTCAAACACAGCGACATCTTGCCTCCTTGCTGATGCATCGCGCGCGGTCTACCCAAAGGGCCACGCTTCCCTGAAGATTTGCCCGCGGTCGCGAAAACGACCGCCAAAATCTGCTTTTACCAGCATGATCGCTGATCTTAACTGGCTTGCATGACAAAAATCCTCCATGGGCACGCCTTTCGACCCGCCAGTCGCGCAGGTTGTTAAACACCGCACATCTGTCACAGAGGGCGAATAGCTTACCTTGACAAGGCATAAGTACTACACCAAAAATGCACAACTTCTTGAACATCAGTGATGGCGCAGTAGTGGCACTCTGATTGTATGACCAAGAAAACATGCACAGTTCATTGCGCAACTAATGCATGCGTTGCCCGCCTTCCAGCGGGCTGATAAGGAGATCGAATTCAGTGGATGTGCCGTTGCTGCTCACCGCCGTTTCTGCAACTTCGCCCTGTGGCGAAGACATGGAATATGACGCGCAATTTCTGCAATTGGAACGTGATGCCAAGGGCCAGCCCGAACGCAGCATGGGCGACTCGATCCTGCCCGCCGAGCCGCCGGAGTGGCGCAGCATCCAGCAGCAGAGCCTCGACTTGTTGCAGCGCAGCAAAGACCTGCGCATCACTCATTTCCTGCTGCAAAGCTCCCTCGCCTTGCAGGGCGTGGCCGGGCTGGCTGAAGTCCTTGTCCTGATCAACGCCTTGCTGCGCGAATACTGGGCCGACGTACATCCACGCCTGGATGCCGACGACGACAACGACCCCACCGTGCGCATCAACGCCCTGACCGGCCTGACCTGCGACACCAATATTCGCCTGTTGCGCGAAAGCATCCTGACACGCTCACGCACCTTCGGGCCCGTAAGCCTGCGCGCCGCGCTCAATGCCAGCGGCCTGCAGAATTTTGCCGACGAGCAGCTGGGCAACCAGCAGCTCAACGCAGCATTCCTCGACAGCGACCCCGAGCTGCTGCAAGCCACCCGCGACGCGTTGATCGCAGCGCGTACGGCCTGCGAAGCCATCGAGCAACAGGTCAATGACCAGGTCGGCTCCGCCCAGGGCGTGGACCTCAGCGCCTTGAAGCAACCGCTCAAACAGGCCCTGCAAATACTCAATCAAGCGGTGCCTGGCACCGACAGCAGCAGCGAACCCGAGGCCGTCAGTGAAGACAATGCCCCCTCGGTCGATTTCGCCGCTGCGCCCGCAGCCCCTCGCCCGACGGGCGACATCGCTACTCGCGATGATGTGCTGCGCAGCCTCGACAAAATCCTTGCGTACTACACTCGGCACGAGCCTTCGAGCCCGCTGCCGGTGTTGTTGAACCGAGCGAAAAATCTGGTGCACGCCGACTTCGCGGCCATTGTGCGCAATCTGATTCCCGACGGCATGTCCCAATTTGAAAACCTGCGCGGCCCGGACAGCGAGTAAGCCGCCGGACCGTGCAGTAACAACACCGTCGCTCAAGCGACCAGGAGCAGCAACGTGGCGAAGCAAAGTTCTCAGAAATTCATCGCGCGCAACCGTGCGCCTCGAGTGCAGATCGAGTACGACGTCGAGCTCTACGGCGCCGAGAAAAAGGTCCAGCTGCCCTTCGTAATGGGTGTGATGGCCGACCTCGCCGGCAAGCCCGCCGAGCCGCTGGCACCCGTGGCCGACCGCAAGTTCCTTGAAGTGGACGTCGACAACTTCGACTCACGCCTCAAGGCCATGCAGCCACGCGTGGCGTTCCACGTACCCAACGAGCTGACCGGCGAAGGCAACCTGAGCCTGGATATCACCTTCGAAAGCATGGACGACTTCAGCCCGGCCGCCGTAGCGCGCAAGGTTGACTCGCTGAACCAGTTGCTCGAAGCCCGCACTCAGTTGGCCAACCTGCTGACCTACATGGACGGCAAGACCGGCGCTGAAGAAATCATCATGAAGGCGATCAAGGACCCGGCACTGCTTCAGGCACTTGCCAGCGCGCCCAAGCCTGCAGGGGAGCAGTAATCATGACTGACAATACCGCCCGCGAAGGCAGCCAGATCCTGGGTGCTACCGAAGAAGCCAGCGAGTTCGCCAACCTGCTGCTGCAAGAATTCAAACCCAAGACCGAGCGTGCCCGCGAAGCCGTGGAAACCGCGGTGCGCACCCTGGCCGAACAAGCCCTGGCGCAAACCGACCTGGTGTCCAACGACGCGATCAAGTCGATCGAATCGATCATCGCCGCCATCGACGCCAAGCTCACCGCCCAGGTTAACCAGATCATCCACCACCAGGATTTCCAACAGTTGGAAAGCGCCTGGCGTGGCCTGCACTACCTGGTCAACAACACCGAGAGCGACGAGCAACTGAAGATTCGCGTGCTCAACATTTCCAAGCCGGAGCTGCACAAGACCTTGAAGAAATTCAAGGGCACCGCGTGGGACCAGAGCCCGATCTTCAAGAAGATGTACGAAGAAGAATACGGCCAGTTCGGCGGCGAGCCTTACGGTTGCCTGGTAGGCGATTACTACTTCGACCAGTCGCCACCCGACGTGGAACTGCTGGGCGAGCTGTCGAAAGTCTGCGCCGCCATGCACTCGCCGTTCATCGCGGCCGCATCGCCCACCGTAATGGGCATGGGCTCCTGGCAGGAACTGTCGAACCCACGCGACCTGACCAAGATTTTCACCACCCCGGAATACGCCGGCTGGCGTTCGCTGCGTGAATCGGAAGACTCGCGCTACATCGGCCTGACCATGCCGCGCTTCCTGGCGCGCCTGCCATATGGCGCCAAGACCGACCCGGTGGAAGCCTTTGCCTTCGAAGAAAACACCGACGGCGCCGACAGCTCCAAGTACACCTGGGCCAACGCAGCCTACGCGATGGCGGTGAACATCAACCGCTCGTTCAAGCACTACGGCTGGTGCTCGCGTATCCGTGGTATCGAGTCTGGCGGTGAAGTGGAAAACCTGCCGGCCCACACGTTCCCTACCGATGACGGTGGCGTGGACATGAAGTGCCCGACCGAAATCGCTATCAGCGACCGCCGTGAAGCGGAACTGGCGAAGAACGGTTTCATGCCGCTGCTGCACAAGAAAAACACCGACTTCGCCGCGTTCATCGGCGCCCAGTCGTTGCAGAAGCCGGCTGAATACGACGATCCGGACGCCACCGCCAACGCCAACCTGGCCGCACGTCTGCCGTACCTGTTCGCCACCTGCCGTTTCGCCCACTACTTGAAGTGCATCGTGCGCGACAAGGTCGGCTCCTTCAAAGAGAAGGACGAGATGCAGCGCTGGTTGCAGGACTGGATCCTCAACTACGTCGACGGCGACCCTGCGCACTCCACCGAAACCACCAAGGCCCAGCACCCGTTGGCGGCTGCCGAAGTGATCGTGGAAGAAGTCGAAGGCAACCCGGGGTACTACAACTCCAAGTTCTACCTGCGCCCGCACTACCAGCTTGAAGGGCTGACGGTGTCGTTGCGTTTGGTATCGAAGCTGCCTTCGGCAAAAAGCGCTTAAAAATCGGGACTGGCTCGCTCCCCGTAGGAGCGAGCTTGCTCGCGAAAAACTTGCAGGCGCTGCGTTCATCCAGGATGCCCGCGTCGCCGTTGACGACCTTCGCGAGCAAGCTCGCTCCTACAGGGGTCGGCGGCGTTAACAAATACAGTGGCTGAGTCCACACAGGGAGAAAACATGGCTGTTGATATTTTCATCAAGATCGGCGACATCAAGGGCGAGTCCATGGACAAGGCCCACAAGGACGAAATCGACGTATTGAACTGGAGCTGGGGCATGGCCCAGTCCGGCAACATGCATGTTGGCGGTGGCGGCGGCGCGGGCAAGGTGAATATCCAGGACCTGTCGCTGACCAAGTACGTCGACAAGGCTTCGCCCAACCTGATGATGCACTGCGCCAGCGGCAAGCACATCGACAAGGTCAAGCTGACCGTGCGCAAGGCCGGTGGCGAAAGCCAGGTCGAGTACATGGTGATCAACCTGGAAGAAGTGCTGGTCACGTCCCTGAGCACCGGCGGCTCGGGCACCGATGATCGCCTGACCGAGAACGTGACCCTGAACTTCGCCCAAGTGATGGTCGACTACCAGCCGCAGAAAGCCGACGGCACCAAAGACGGCGGCGCGATCAAGTTTGGCTGGAACATCCGTTCCAACACCAAGCGCTGATAGCCCCTGTGGCCGTGACCCCGCGCCACGGCCACAGGCATCTTGTCCCTCTCGCAACCCGTCCGTGGAGCTGCTTTGGTGGTAACTGAAATCGCTTCCCGCGACCGTCTGCAACCGTCCCTGCTGGACCGGCTGACCGACGACGACCCGACCAATCCCAAGGAAAGCGCCGACAAACGCGTGCTATCCCTGACCCAATTGAAAGCCTCGGTACTGCGTGACCTGGCGTGGCTGCTCAACACCACCTCGTTGCTTGATGCCGATGCGACGCTGCACACCCCGGCCGGTACCTCGGTGGTCAATTACGGCCTGCCGGCACTGGCGGGCAACAGCGTTTCCAGTGTCGACATCAAGGCCCTGGAAGCCCTGATCTACCAGGCCATCGCCACCTTCGAGCCACGCATCCTGCGCCACACCCTGCGGGTCAAAGCCCGTGTCGGCCATGGCGAGATGAACCACAACGCCCTGAGTTTCGAGATCGAAGGCGACCTGTGGGCACAGCCAGTGCCGTTGCGCCTGCTGCTGCAAACCGACCTCGACCTGGAGTCGGGCCATGTACGCGTGGTCAATGCCGACCAGCGGAGACGCCCATGAATCCGCGCCTGCTGGAGCTGTACAACCAGGAACTGCACCACGTGCGCGAAAGCGCCGCCGAGTTCGCCAAGGAATACCCGAAGATCGCCAGTCGGCTGACCCTGTCCGGCATGGACTGCGCCGACCCCTACGTCGAACGCTTGCTTGAAGGCTTTGCCTACCTCACGGCCCGGGTGCAGCTCAAGCTCGACGCCGAGTACCCGACCTTCACCCACAACCTGCTGGAAATCGCCTACCCGCACTACCTGGCGCCCACCCCGTCGATGACCGTGGTGCAGTTGCAGACCGACCCGGATGAAGGCTCTCTGGCCAGCGGTTTCCCCCTGCCCCGCGACACGGTACTGCGCGCCGCCCTGGGCCGCGAAACCCAGACCTGCTGTGAGTACCGCACCGCACATCCAGTAACGCTGTGGCCGTTGCAGGTCAGCGCCGCCGAATACTTCGGCAACCCCGCCGCCGTGCTCGGTCGCCTGGCCGCCAGCGAGCCGAAAGCCAAGGCGGGTTTGCGCCTGACCCTGCGCACCGGTGCCGAATTGCCGTTCAGCAGCCTTGAGCTGGATAACCTGCCGCTGTACCTCAGCGGCGCCGATGAGCAACCATTCCGCCTCTACGAACAACTGCTGGGCAATGCCTGCGCGGTGTTTGCACGCCAACCCGGCGGCGATTGGGTTGAGCGTTTGCCCCAAGACGCGTTGCGCTCCCGCGGGTTTGACGATGCCGACGCGGCGATGCCGGTAGTGGCGCGGGCGTTCCAGGGCTACCGGCTGTTGCAGGAATACTTCGCCCTGCCCCACCGCTTCCTGTTCGTCGAGTTCGCCGAACTGGGCCGGGCGGTCAAGCGTTGCGACGGCCAGGAGCTGGAACTGATCGTGCTGTTCGACCGCCACGAACCGAGCCTGGAAGGCAGCGTTGGCGCAGCGCAGTTTTTGCCCTTCTGCACCCCCGCGATCAACCTGTTCCCAAAACGTGTAGACCGCATCCACTTGTCTGACCGGGTCAACGAACACCACGTGATCGCCGACCGCACGCGGCCGATGGATTTCGAGATTCACTCGTTGAGCGGCATCACTGGCCACGGCACCGGGCCGGAGCAGCCGTTTTTACCCTTCTATGCAGTGCGTGATCCGTCGCGTTATGGCCGTGACCAGGCTTACTACACGGTGCGCCGCGAGCCACGCGTGCTGTCCAGCGACCAGCGCCGCAACGGCCCGCGCTCCACCTACGTGGGCAGCGAAACCTTCGTCAGCCTGGTGGACAGCCGCCAGGCGCCCTACGGCCATGATTTGCGCCAGTTGGGCGTCACGGCGCTGTGCACCAACCGTGACTTGCCGCTGTTCATGAGCGTGGGCAACGGCAAGACCGATTTCACCCTGGCCGACAGCGCTCCGGTGCTTTCAGTGCGTTGCGTCGCAGGTCCCAGCCGCCCACGCGCCAGCCATGCCCACGATGCCAAGGCCTGGCGCCTGATCAGCCAGCTGTCGCTCAATTACCTGTCTTTGAGCGAACAGGGCCAGGGTGCCGGCGCCCTGCGTGAGTTATTGCGCCTGTACGGCGACAGTAACGACGCCGCTCTGCAATTGCAGATCGAAGGCTTGCGCGAAGTCAGCAGCAAGGCGGTGACCCGGCGCCTGCCGATGCCCGGGCCGATCGTGTTTGGCCGGGGCCTGGAAATCACCCTGCAATTCGATGAAAACGCGTTTCGCGGCACCGGTGTGTTCCTGCTCGGTGCGGTGTTGGAGCGCTTCCTGGCACGCTATGTGTCGATCAACAGTTTTACCGAGACGGTGATCCGTACCACCGAACGCGGCGAGATCATGCGATGGAAAGCCAAGCCCGGACGGCGTCCGACCCTGTGAGTACCCTGGATGCGATGCATCAGGAGCCCTGGGAATATGACTTCTTCCAGGCGCTGCGGCGTATCGAGTGCGAATCGCCGGACCTGCCGCGCCTGGGCCATTCCCTGCGCCTGTCGGATGACCCGTTGCGCCTCGGGCAACAGGCCGATTGCACCTTCGCGCCGGCCACGCTGGCGTCGGTCGACCCCGGCGGCGACGGCAAGCCGGCGCGGCTGGAGCAGTTCTTCTTCGGCCTCGGCGGCCCCAACGGCCCACTGCCGCTGCATATCACCGAGTACGTGCGCGAGCGTCAGCGCAATAACGCCGACAGCACCAGCAAGCAGTTCCTGGATGTGTTCCACCATCGCTTGCTGACGCTGTTCTACCGAGCCTGGGCCGAGGCGCGTCCGACGGTCAGCCACGACCGGCCGGACGATGACTACTGGTCCGCACGCCTCGCCGCCCTCAGTGGCCGCGGTATGCCAAGCCTGCAGAATCAGGGCCTTATCCCGGATACCGCCAAGCTGCACTACAGCGGCCACCTGTCGGCGCAAACCCGCTACCCGGATGGCTTGAAGGCGATCCTTGGCGAGTATTTCGGCCTGCCGGTAGCGATCGAGGAATACGTCGGCCAATGGCTGGAATTACCCGAGCGCAGCCGCGTCGGTGTGAGCGCCAACCAGTTGGGCGTGGATTTTTGCCTGGGCCGCTTTGTGTGGGACCGCCAGCATAAATTCCGTATCCGCCTGGGCCCGCTCAAGCTGGACGACTACATGGGCATGCTGCCCGGCAGCCAGCCATTCAACGAGCTGGTGGCCTGGGTGGCCGAGTACCTGGGCCATGAACTGGACTGGGACCTGAACCTGGTTTTGCAACAACCCGAAGTTCCGGCACTGCAACTCAACGGCCAGTTCCGCCTGGGTTTCAACACCTGGCTCGGCCAACCTGCGCATGACGCCAACGACCTAATCCTGGCCCGGCATTACGCCGATCACGCCACTACCTCAAGGAATCCAGAGCATGGGTGAAATCAGTCGCGCCGCACTGTTCGGCAAACTCAACAGCGTGGCCTACAAGGCCATCGAAGCCGCCACCGTGTTCTGCAAGTTGCGGGGCAATCCGTATGTGGAGCTGGCCCACTGGTTTCACCAGTTACTGCAATTGCAGGACTCGGACCTGCACCGCATCATCCGCCAGTTCAATGTAGAGCCGGCGCGCCTGGCCCGTGACCTTACCGAGGCCCTGGACCGCCTGCCGCGCGGCTCGACCTCCATCACCGACCTGTCCTCCCACGTGGAAGAAGCGGTGGAACGTGGCTGGGTGTACGGCAGCCTGATGTTTGGCGAAAGCCAGGTGCGCACCGGTTACCTGATGCTGGGCATTCTGAAAACGCCGAGCCTGCGCCATGCGCTGCTGGGCTTGTCCGCCGAATTCGACAAAATCAAGGCCGAAGCCCTGAGCGAGCGCTTTGACGAGTATGTCGGCGACTCGCCGGAAAATGCCTTGAGCGCCAGCGATGGTTTCAATGCCGGTGCAGTGCCGGGTGAAGCCAGCGGTGCGATGGCGCCGAGTGCGATGGGCAAGCAGGAAGCGCTCAAGCGCTTCACCGTTGACCTGACCGAACAGGCCCGTAGCGGCAAGCTCGACCCTATCGTCGGCCGTGACGAAGAGATTCGCCAACTGGTGGATATCCTCATGCGTCGACGCCAGAACAACCCGATCCTCACCGGTGAGGCCGGGGTGGGCAAGACCGCCGTGGTCGAAGGTTTCGCCTTGCGCATCGTCGCCGGTGATGTGCCGCCCGCCTTGAAAGACGTGGAACTGCGCAGCCTCGACGTGGGCCTGCTGCAAGCCGGCGCCAGCATGAAGGGCGAGTTCGAACAGCGCCTGCGCCAGGTCATTGAAGATGTGCAGTCTTCGCCCAAGCCGATCATCCTGTTTATCGACGAAGCCCATACGCTGGTGGGCGCCGGCGGTGCCGCCGGTACGGGTGACGCGGCCAACCTGCTCAAGCCCGCTCTCGCCCGTGGCACCTTGCGCACCGTGGCCGCGACGACCTGGGCCGAGTACAAGAAACACATCGAGAAAGACCCGGCGCTGACCCGCCGTTTCCAGGTGGTACAGGTTGCCGAGCCGTCGGAAGACAAGGCGCTGCTGATGATGCGCGGCGTGGCCTCGACCATGGAAAAACACCACCAGGTGCAGATCCTCGATGAAGCCCTGGAAGCCTCGGTCAAGCTGTCGCACCGCTACATCCCGGCGCGCCAGTTGCCGGACAAGTCCGTGAGCCTGCTGGACACCGCCTGCGCCCGTGTCGCCATCAGCCTGCACGCAGTGCCCGCCGAAGTGGACGACAGCCGTCGCCGCATCGAAGCGCTGGAAACCGAGCTGCAAATCATCGCCCGCGAACAGGCCATCGGCATTGCCATTGGTACGCGCCAGAGCAACAGCGAAGCCCTGTTGAGCACCGAGCGCGAGCGCCTGGCGACCCTGGAAAACCGTTGGGCCGAAGAGAAAGCCCTGGTGGATGAACTGCTCGCCACCCGTGCCACCTTGCGCGAAAAGGCCGGCGTCGTAGACAGCGGCAGCGATGAACTCCGCACGCAACTGATCGACCTGCAACAACGCCTCACCGCCCTGCAAGGCGAAACCCCGCTGATCCTGCCGACCGTGGATTACCAGGCCGTGGCCTCGGTGGTCGCCGACTGGACCGGCATCCCGGTGGGCCGCATGGCGCGCAACGAACTGGAGACCGTGCTCAACCTCGACCAGCACCTGAAAAAACGCATCATCGGCCAGGACCACGCCCTGCAGATGATCGCCAAGCGCATCCAGACTTCCCGCGCCGGCCTCGACAACCCGAGCAAGCCGATTGGCGTGTTCATGCTGGCCGGCACCTCGGGTGTGGGCAAGACCGAAACCGCCCTGGCACTGGCCGAAGCCATGTACGGCGGCGAGCAGAACGTCATCACCATCAACATGAGCGAGTTCCAGGAAGCCCACACCGTGTCCACCCTCAAGGGCGCGCCACCGGGCTATATCGGCTACGGCGAAGGCGGCGTGCTGACCGAAGCGGTGCGGCGCAAACCCTACAGCGTGGTGCTGCTGGATGAGGTAGAGAAAGCTCACCCGGACGTGCATGAGATCTTCTTCCAGGTGTTCGACAAGGGCGTGATGGAGGATGGTGAGGGCCGGGTGATCGACTTCAAGAATACCCTGATCCTGCTGACTACCAATGCCGGTACCGAGCTGATCTCCCACGTCTGCAAGGACCCGGCGAACATTCCCGAGCCGGAAGAAATCGCCAAGGCCCTGCGCCAGCCGTTGCTGGAGATTTTCCCACCGGCGCTGCTGGGGCGTTTGGTGACCATTCCCTACTACCCGCTGAGCGACGAGATGCTCAAGGCGATCACGCGCCTGCAACTGAACCGCATCAAGAAGCGTGTGGAGAACACCCACAAAGTCGCCTTTGACTACGACGATGCAGTGGTCGATTTGATCGTCTCGCGCTGCACTGAAACCGAAAGCGGCGGGCGCATGATCGACACTATCCTCACCAACAGCCTGCTGCCGGACATGAGCCGTGAGTTCCTCACGCGCATGTTGGAAGGCAAGGCGCTGGCGGGGGTGCGGATCAGCAGTCGGGATAATGAATTGCACTACGACTTCAGCGACGCAGATTGACCTGACGGGACACGGTCAAAATGTGGGAGCTGGCTTGCCTGCGATAGTGGTGTATCAGTCAACATCAATGTTGAATGTTCAATTGCTATCGCAGGCAAGCCAGCTCCCACATTGGATTCGGTTCCTTCAGTAATCAAGACCTTTACAGGACGCCCAATGCTATTCAACCAAGCCTCACGCCTGGCCAAGATCACCAGCCCTCTCGGGCCGGATGTGCTGTTGCTCAATGAAATGGGCGGCGGTGAAGAGCTGGGCAGGCTGTTCAACTATGAGCTGCAACTGACGTCCCTGGACGCCAACATCGACCTCAACCAGTTGCTCGGCAAGCCCATAAGCGTGGGCCTGCAACTGGCGGACGGTGGCGAGCGGCACTTTCACGGCATCGTCGCGCGTTGCAGCCAGAACATCGACCAGGGTCAGTTCGCCAGTTACCAGGTCACCCTGCGCCCATGGCTGTGGTTGCTCAGCCGCACCTCCGATTGCCGGATTTTCCAGAACCTGAGCATCCCGCAGATCATCAAGCAGGTGTTCCGCGACCTGGGTTTTTCCGATTTCGAAGACGCCCTGAGCCGACCGTATCGCGAGTGGGAATACTGCGTGCAGTACCGCGAGACCAGCTTCGATTTCGTCAGCCGCCTGATGGAACAAGAAGGCATCTATTATTTCTTTCGCCATGAACAGGATCGCCACGTGCTGGTGCTGGCCGACGCCTATGGCGCCCACACCACGGTGCCGGGCTACGGGTCGATCCCCTACTACCCCAAGGACGAGCAGCAACGCGAACGCGACCATATGCACAACTGGCACTTGGCGCAGGAGGTGCAGCCGGGTTCGCTGGAGCTCAACGACTACGACTTCCAGCGCCCCAGCGCGAGCATCGACGTGCGCTCGGCCATGCCGCGTCCGCACACCGGCGGCGACTATCCGCTGTACGACTACCCCGGCACCTACGTGCAAAGCGCCGATGGCGAACACTACGCACGTACCCGCATCGAAGCGCTGCAAACCCTGCATGAGCAGATCGAGTTCGCCGGCAATGCGCGTGGCCTGGGGTCGGGCCATCTGTTCAGCCTCACCGGCTTCAGTCGTCAGGATCAGAACCGCGAATACCTGATCGTCGGCTGTCGCTACTACATCGTCCAGGAAAGCCTGGAGAGCGGCGGCGGCTCCGGTTCGGCGCAATTCGAAAGCAGCCTGACCTGCATCGATGCACAACAGAGTTTCCGCCCGCTGGCCAACACCCATCGCCCTATCGTCAAAGGCCCGCAGACTGCATTGGTGGTGGGCCCCAAAGGCGAGGAAATCTGGACCGACCAGTACGGCCGCGTGAAGGTGCATTTCTACTGGGACCGCCACGACCAATCCAACGAAAACAGCTCGTGCTGGATCCGTGTGTCGCAATCCTGGGCCGGCAAGAACTGGGGCTCGATGCAGATTCCACGGATTGGCCAGGAAGTGATCGTCAGCTTCCTCGAAGGTGACCCCGACCGGCCGATCATCACCGGGCGGGTGTACAACGCCGAGCAGACCGTGCCCTACGACCTGCCGGAAAACGCCACCCAGAGCGGCATGAAAAGCCGATCGAGCAAAGGCGGCACGCCGGCCAACTTCAATGAAATCCGCATGGAGGACAAGAAGGGTCTGGAACAGTTGTATATCCATGCCGAGCGCAATCAGGACATCGTGGTGGAGGTGGATGAAAGCCACTCGGTGGGGCATGACCGCAACAAGAGTATTGGCCATAACGAGACGGTGACCATCGGCAGCAATCGCCTGCGGGTGGTGCGCAACAACGACACGGTGATCGTCGGTGGCGCCAAGTCCGACAGTGCCGCCACGCACTACACCATCGAAGCCGGCGAGAATCTTCGCCTGGTGTGCGGTGACAGCGTGATCGAGCTCAAGGCAGGCGGGGATATCAACCTGACCTGCGGCTCGTTCAACCTGTTTTCCACCGGCAGCAGCAAGATCCAGACAAAGGGCAAACTGGACATCAACCTGGGCAGTGACAAGGGCACATCACCCGGCGCACAGGGCGTGCAAGACACGATCAAGTCCGCCGTCGAATCAAAATTCCCCGGCAAGCCCGGCGCTGGTCAATAACGAGATTTCTTCATCATGAATTACCTGATCAACGAAGCCCAATTCACCCTGCCCGATGCCGAGGTACAGGACACCTCGATCAATATCCTCAAGTTCGCCAAGCTGGGCACCACCCTAGTGGTGAGCCGCAGCCCATTGGCGGACGGCGAGAGCCTGCAAAGCAATTTCGAAGGCCAGCTGAAGAAACTCGAGCAGCAGGTCAAGGATCTGCGCTATTCCCCTGCACAAGCGGTCAAGGTCGGTCCGACGCAGGACATCGACGCCTTTGAAGTACAGAACCGTTTCAACAAAGGCAGCGACAACATTTACCAATATCAGCTGGCAATGCAGATACCCGGCACCCGCCAACTGATTGCACTGAGCTACGTCAAGACCCAGCCCCTGGGCCCTGCCGAGGCGGCGCATTGGGCAACGCTGAAAAACACGCTCAATTTTACTGCTACGCCCTGAGTCGAGCCTGAGCGATGAGTGACGATCTTTGGGCTGCCCGCGAAGGCGACGCACTGCTGCACACCTCGGTGATGGCCGATATTCTCGGCGGTGTGCTGGAAGTGGCCGCCTATGCGGCGATCACTACTGTGGGCTGCCTGGCCGTTGCCGGAGCGGTGTTCCTCGCGACCGGTGCGACCATTGCCACTGGTGGCGTCGCGTTGGTGTTGGTAGTGGGCGCGGTCGTCGGCATCACCGCGGGCCTCACGGGGGCGGACCTGAAGATATCCAGTTGGTGCGAGTCCGCCGCCAACTGGGTGTTCCCGCCGGTGATCGATGCGTTCATCACCAGCGGCTCGCACAACGTGTTCATCAATGGCAAAAAGGCTGCCCGCGCTGCCGGCAAGATGACGGCTGTACCCGTCGCGCCCAGCGAGCCGGCAGCGCCAAGCTTCCTGGATATGGCCGGAGAGTTTTTCTCGCAGATGTGGCGCCCGACGGTCGCCTCGCCTGCGCCCGGCACAGAGCCTTGCCCGCTGGACACCGTGGCGTGCAACAAGCACCCGCCCATGCCCCTGCAGTTCATTGCCGAGGGTTCCAGCTCGGTGTTCATCAACGGGCAGCCTGCGGCACGCAGCGGGGATCGCAGTACCTGTGACGCCAAGATTGGCACGGCTGAGGGTCTGATTTCGCCGGATGTGCGCATTGGTGGCGAGACCATTGTGGTGCAGGAGATTCGTAGCGGCAAAACGCCAGGGGTGGGGCTGGCCATTGCCGTGGTGATGGCATTGCGGGGCAACTTGAAATGTTTTTGGACCAAGTTGCCGTGTCTAGTGGGTGGCTTAGTATTCGGTGGCGCCGTCTCGTATGCGACCAGCAAGGTCACCTCTGCGCTCAAGAGCGCCATGAATGGCTCGCCAAATCCGGTGCACAGTGCGACGGGGGCCAAGGTCCTGGGCGAGAACGAAGAGCTGGATTTCATCCTGCCCGGCCTGCTCAACATCGTGTGGCAGCGTTTTTACAGCAGCCTTGACACACGTCAGGATGGTCTTTTCGGCGCGGGCTGGAGTGTCGGCTATGAGGTGGCGATAGAGATTGATGCCGATGAAAACCTTACCTATATCGATGAGCAAGGGCGCCGCCTGGAGGTTGGCTATATCCCGTTGTCTGGCGGCGCTTTCAGCCCTGGCGAGGGCTTGGCCGTCAGGCGCAGCGCAGAGGGGGCGGTACTGATCGAGAGTACCGAAGGCTTGTACCGGCTCTTCGAAACCGACCCGCTAAACAGCTCGCGGATGCGCTTGCACCTTCTGGGTGATCGTAACGAAGGGCGGATCTTCCTCGACTACGATAGTCAGGGGCGACTGTATCGCCTGCGCGACACCCATGACTTGATGCATGTTGAACTGAGCTACTCGGCTGAACACCCAAGGCGCGTGAGCCACATCGAACGGCGTTACCTGCGCCAGGACCATTTCGATGCGCGCAGCGACATACTCGTCAGCTATCGCTATGACCACTCCGGCGACTTGGCTGAGGTGGTGGATGCACAAGGCGCAACCCAGCGGCGCTTCGCCTATGACAGTGCTCGGCGCATGATCGAACACCAACGTTCAAGTGGCTTGTGCTGCTTCTACCAATGGGCTGAGGTGCCTGGACCGCAAGGCTCGGAATGGCGCGTCAGTCGTCACTGGACCGATGCAGGAGATCAATACACTTTCGACTACGATCTGGAAGCTGGCATCACCCGCGTCACTGACGGCCTGATGCGGGTCAGCACCCGGCATTGGAACCCGCAGTACCAGATCACTCGCTACGCCGATAACCTGGGCCATACCTGGCAGTTCGATTGGAACGAAGACCGTCAATTGGTAGGCGCGATCGACCCGAAAAACGGCCAGTGGCACTTCAATTACGACGAGTCAGGCAACCTGAGCGCGGTAATAGACCCACTCGCCAGAACCACCAGCACACAGTGGCTGGAGCACTGGGCATTGCCCAAAGTCGAAACCGACCCTGCGGGTAATAGTTGGCACTATCGATATGACCAGCGTGGCAATTGCCTCGAAGAAATCGACCCCCAGGGAAATCGTACCCGCTACGTCTATGACGGTTTCGGGCAGCCGGTGCGCATCATTGATGCCACGGAAAAAACCAGGACACTTCATTGGAACGAGTGGAGCCAACTGGTCGAAGAAGTGGATTGTTCGGGTTATCCCACTCGCTACCAATACGACGCTTTCGGCAACCTGATAGTTCGGACCAATGCAGAAGGAGAATCGCTGCGTCATCGCTACAGCGCTGAGGGATTGCTCCTTGAGCGGCAACTACCGGATGGTCGCCTCGAACAATTTCAGCGCAACGCCAGTGGTTATCTCACAACTTATGTCGATCCTGCCGGCAATACTTTTCGCTATGCCTACAACCTGCGCGGCCAGGTCAGCCAACGCTGGGATGCACATGACCGCACAGTTGTGTTCGATCATGACGCCTACGGACGGCTTTTAAGACTGACCAACGAAAATGACGAAAGCTACCGCTTTGAATGGGACGCGGCCGACCGCGTGGTGCAGCAGCAAGATCTCGACCAGAGTCGGCGCTGCTACATTTATGATTCGTTGGATGATGTGGTAGCCGTGGACCATCTACCAGGGAAGGAAGGCGAACCGGTAGCGCCGTTGTCCCGACAGTTTCAGCGAGATCCAGTTGGACGTCTGACCAGCAAAACCACTGCGGATGGCACCACCCTTTATGAGCATGATCTGAACGATAAACTCCTGAGCGTCACCTTCACCCCACTTGACGGTGCAGAGCAAGTACTGGGTTTTCGCTATGACGCGCTGGGGCAACTGCTGGAGGAGCAAAGCACTGCAGGGTCCTTGCAGCATCACTATGACGAGTTGGGCAACCTGATTCAGACCCAGTTGCCCGACGGTCGTTGGCTGAACCGCCTGTACTACGGCAGCGGCCACCTTCATCAGTTGAATCTCAACGGACAGGTCATCAGCGACTTCGAGCGTGACCGCCTGCATCGTGAAATACAACGCACTCAAGGCCAGCAAAAGACGAGTACAGCCTACGACCGATGTGGCCGGATTCGCTCACATCAACGCCGCACCATTGACCAACCCTGGCAACTGCCACCGGTGGTGGAGACCGACTACACCTACGATCCCAGCGACAACCTGATCGGGCGCCGGCATATCAACCACAAGCATGATCATCGAGAGCAACAGGGCTACGACAGTAGCGGGCGGATCCTTGCAAGCCTTCAGCCGGGCCAGAGCGAAACCTATGCCTACGACGCGGCGGCCAACCTTTTGGACGCACCACGACAAAGCAGTCTGGTTCGACTCAACCGTCTGCTTGTCTACGAAGATAAACGTTACAAGTACGACGCCTTTGGTCGAATGATCGAAAAACGCAGTAATACCCGCGGCTTGCAACGATTTGCCTACGATGCAGAGCACCGGCTGATCGAAATACGCAACTGTAAGGGTGAGCGGGAAACCGTGGTCAAAATGACTTATGACCCGATCGGAAGGCGCATCGCCAAAACAGAGTATGACAACCGAGGGCGCTGCCTGTCGCAAGTTCGATTTGACTGGGACGGCCTGCGCTTGCTCCAAGAACATCACCACAGCCAAACCAGCCTGTATTTGTATGAAACTGGTAGCCATGAACCGCTGGCCCGTGTGGATGGCACCGGTGAACATCAACGCATTCGCTACTACCACAACAATCTCAATGGCCTGCCTGAGCAACTAACTGAGGCGGATGGCAGTAAGGTATGGCAGGCCCGATATCGCGTCTGGGGAAATACGACTGAGGAAACTCGTGAACCCTACTACATCGAAGAACAAAATCTGCGCTTTCAGGGCCAATACCTGGACCGTGAAACCGGGTTGCACTACAACACACTCAGATTTTATGACCCCGATATAGGACGATTCACTACCCCGGACCCCATCGGTTTGGCGGGAGGAATAAATCTATACGCTTACGGTAAAAATCCGATCACCTGGATCGACCCGCTCGGACTCGCCGGGTGCCCGATAAGCAAAATCATTGGCAACGCCAAAAATGGAAAAGTGCGACGTGGAAAGGATTATCACGGGCGATTGGGTAATGACCTGGAGCAACATGTTTTAAGTAGCCCTCAAGGGGTCTACCAAGCCAAGAACGGCAACCTGATATTCCACAATGAAGGCAATATCGTGGTAACCCATGGCAAGGGTGGGGCTCAGGGGAACGTGATTACCAGCTATGGGCCTGGCGGACCCCGTGGCGAAAGCGGTGCGGCTATTTATGGTGGCAAATCCACTGATCCAGGCCTGCCAATAACACCTGATATGATTTTGAAAGGGGAAATCCCGAGACCAAACGGTGGGTTCATCCCCCCCGCGACCAAAATGGACGGTTTTTAAAAATGCTGATCACCCCCAACATTGAATTGATAGAAACCTCGCAACTCTATTATGAGGATGCGTCTGTCAGATGGGTTTTCGACACCAATTCTTCCGTGGTCCGCCTCGACACATCACGCAAACCGCATACGAACTCCGAGCATTGGATTTCAGAGAATTCGGACCTCTTTTCATTCTCTGAAAACGGCGACCTGGCTTGCCTGGAGCTCTCCGTACCGGGAGAAAATCATCTGGGTATTTTCAGAATCGATAAAACAATAACCGGCCGCATCAAACTTCATAAGCCGGTCTTTAACGTTCTGCCGACCATGCTCAGACTATTTGATCCTCTTGGCCGACAGTTGTCTTGCTTCATGCGCCCTCCAACTAAAAAAGAGGCTCTCACCCGAGTCAACCTTGGAAAGGACTTCACGATAATCCTGGCGGACGATCAGTATTTCGGTTTTGAGCTATTCAACCCTCTGGATTATTTGGTAGGCCAGAATGATGCTCCGTTGGATCCTGACAACCGGGCGGACAGCGATGAGTATCGACTGTTTGCCGCACTGCTTGACATCATGTCGGACAACACTGTCGAAGCACTCGATAACGACATGGCTTCAGTGGCCAATGAACTTAAAACAAACATATTGCCGCATATCCCATCAATCAAAAGCGCCTCCAGAAAAAATACAGTCCAGTCTTCACTGGAAGACTTCATCGACTATTACGCATGAACCCAATAGCCGCTCAGCTCGATCCTAAGCCATGAGTGACGATCTCTGGGCTGCCCGCGAAGGCGACGCACTGCTGCACACCTCGGTGATGGCCGATATTCTCGGCGGTGTGCTGGAAGTGGCCGCCTATGCGGCGATCACTACCGTGGGCTGCCTGGCCGTTGCCGGGGCGGTTTTCCTCGCGACCGGTGCAACCATTGCCACTGGTGGCGTCGCATTGGTGTTGGTAGTGGGCGCGGTCGTCGGCATCACCGCGGGCCTCACGGGGGCGGACCTGAAGATATCCAGTTGGTGCGAGTCCGCCGCTAACTGGGTGTTCCCGCCGGTGATCGATGCGTTCATCACCAGCGGCTCGCACAACGTGTTCATCAATGGCAAAAAGGCTGCCCGCGCTGCCGGCAAGATGACGGCTGTGCCCGTCGCGCCCAGCGAGCCGGCAGCGCCGAGCTTCCTGGATATGGCAGGTGAGTTTTTCTCGCAGATGTGGCGCCCGACCGTCGCCTCGCCTGCGCCCGGCACCGAGCCGTGCCCGCTGGATACCGTGGGGTGCAACAAGCACCCGCCGATGCCGCTGCAATTCATTGCCGAGGGTTCCAGCTCGGTATTCATCAATGGTCAGCCGGCGGCACGCAGCGGGGATCGCAGTACCTGCGATGCGAAGATTGGGACGGCTGAGGGCCTGATTTCGCCGGATGTGCGCATTGGTGGCGAGACCATCGTGGTGCAGGAGATTCGCAGCGGGAAAACGCCGGGGGTGGGGCTGGCGATTGCCGTGGTGATGGCATTGCGGGGCAATGTGAAGTGTTTCTGGACCAAACTGCCGTGCATGATCGGAAGTGCGTTGGTGGGCGGCGCGATTTCTTATGGGACCGCCAAGGTCACCTCTGCGCTCAAGGGCGCCATGAATGGCTCGCCCAATCCGGTGCACAGCGCGACAGGGGCCAAGGTCTTGGGCGAAGAGGAGGAGTTGGACTTTGTTCTGCCCGGCCTGCTCCCTATCGATTGGCAACGTTTCTACAACAGTCTCGATACACGTCGCAACGGCCTCTTCGGCGCAGGCTGGAGCGTCGACTATGAGGTGTCGGTCGAAATAGATGCCGACGAAAACCTGTTCTATATCGATGAGCAGGGACGGCGCCTGGAGATCGGTTATATCCCGTTGTCCGGTGGAGCGTTCGATCCGGGCGAAGGCCTTGCGGTGAGACGCAGCGGTGAAGGCGCGGTATTGATTGAGAGCATCGACGGTCTGTATCGGCTGTTCGAAATCGACCCGCAGAACAACTCACGGATGCGCTTGCACCTGCTGGGTGATCGCAATGAAGGGCGGATCTTTCTCGATTACGATGCCCAGGGAAGGCTTCACCGCTTGCGTGACACCCATGATTTCATGCACGTCGAGTTGAGTTATACAACTCAGCATCCGCGTCGTGTGAGCCACATCGAGCGGCGATACCTGCGCCAGGACCACTTCGATGCACGCAGCGACGTACTTGTCAGTTATCGCTATGACAGCAACGGCGATCTTGCCGAAGTATTGGATGCACAAGGCACGACCCTACGACGCTTTGCCTACGACAGCAGCAGACGCATGGTCGAGCACCAATTGGCGAGTGGTCTGCGTTGCTTCTACCAATGGGCTCAAGTACCTGGACCAGACGGCCAGGAATGGCGCGTCAGTCGGCACTGGACAGATGCGGGCGATGAATACACCTTCGACTACGACTTGGATGCGGGCATTACACGCGTAACCGATGGGTTGATGCGCGTCAGCACTCGGCATTGGAACCCGCAATATCAGATCACCCGATACGTTGATAACGCAGGCAGTATCTGGGAATTCGAATGGAACGAAGATCGCCAGTTTGCAGGCGCGATTGACCCAAAGAACGGCAGATGGCGCTTCTGTTACGACGACTCCGGCAACCTGAGTACAGTGACCGATCCGCTGGGCAGGACCCGTGGCACACAATGGCTTGCGCATTGGGCATTGCCTCAGGTTGAAACCGACCCTGCGGGCAATAGTTGGCATTACCGCTACGACCAACGTGGCAACTGCATTGAGGAAGTCGATCCACTGGGCAACCGCACGCGCTATGTCTATGACGGTTTCGGACAGCCGGTGCGCATCATCGATGCGACGGAAAAATCCAGAACATTGCATTGGAACGAGTGGAGCCAACTGGTCGAAGAAGTGGATTGTTCGGGTTATCCGACGCGTTATCAATACGATGCGTTTGGCAATCTGGTGGTGCAGACCAATGCCGAAGGTGAATCGGTGCGTTACCGATACGGCCCTCAGGCGCTGCTTCTGGAATGTCAGCTTCCGGACGGCCGCGTCGAACAATTCCAACGCAGCGCAAGTGGTTATCTGACTGCCCACGTAGACCCTGCCGGCAGCACCACACGCTATGCCTATGACATTCGCGGTCTGGTCAAACAGCGCTGGGACGCGCATAACCGTTCGGTCATGTTCGATCATGATGCCTACGGACGTCTGAGCAAGCTGACCAACGAGAACGGTGAGAGTTATCGCTTTGAGTGGGATGCAGCCGACCGCATGGTGCAGCAGCAGGACCTGGATAAAAGCCGGCGCTGCTACACCTATGACCCGCTGGATGATGTCGTCGCCGTTGACTACCTGCCGGGAACGGAAGGTGAGCCGGTAGCGCCGCTGTCACATCAGTTTCAGCGAGATCCCGTGGGACGCCTGGTCAGCAAAATAACTGCGGACGGTACCACCAGCTACGCGCACGACCTCAACGACCAACTGGTCGGTGTTACTTTCACGGCGCCTGATGGTAATGAGCAATTACTTGGCTTCAGCTATGACGCCATGGGGCAGCTCCTTGAGGAGAAAAGCTCGGCAGGGTCTGTGCAGCATCGTTACGACGAACTGGGAAATCTGATTCAAACCGGCTTGCCTGATGGTCGATGGCTGAACCGCCTGTATTACGGCAGTGGCCACCTGCATCAGTTGAATCTCGATGGAAAGGTTATCAGCGACTTCGAGCGTGATCGCTTGCATCGCGAAGTGCAGCGTACCCAGGGTCAACTCAAGACAAGTACCGCCTATGATCGAAGTGGAAGGGTCCGCTCGCGTCAGCGGCGCAGCATCGATCAGCCGTGGCAGCTGCCACCACTGGTAGAGACCGACTATAGCTACGATCCCAGCGACAACGTGATTGGACGTCATCGTGTCGATCGCGTGCACGATCATCAAGAGCATCTGGGTTACGACAGTACCGAACGGATTCTTGTCAGCCACCAGGCAGGACGGAGCGAAACCTGCGCCTATGATGCCGCAGCCAACCTGCTCGATAGTTCACATCAAGGTGGCTTGGTAAAACATAACCGGCTGCTGACCTATCAAGATAAGCGTTACCGGTACGACGCCTTGGGTCGCCTGGTCGAAAAGCGCAGTGCCTCTCGCGGTTTACAGCGCTTTGTCTACGATGCGGAAAGTCGTCTGATTGAAGTACGAAATGATAGCGGCAACAGGATAAGGATGACCTATGACCCCCTGGGGCGTCGCATTGAAAAAGCCGAGTATGGCAGCGATGGCTATCAGTTGGGGATGACGCGCTTCCTCTGGGACGAGCTGCGTCTCTTGCAGGAATCCAGGCATAGTCAGTCCAGCCTTTATATCTATGAAGATGAAGGCTACAAGCCCGTAGCCCGGGTCGACGGCACGGGGCCTGTGCAAAAAATCCGTCACTACCATAACGACCTCAATAGCCAGCCGGAGCAGCTAACCGAAGAAGACGGCGAAGTCATCTGGCGGACCAGTTACCGAATGTGGGGCGGTACGGTGGAGGAAGTGCGCGAGCCTACCTACATCGAAGAGCAGAACTTACGGTTTCAGGGGCAATATCTAGATCGAGAAACGGGACTGCATTTTAATACATTCCGGTTTTACGACCCGGATATCGGGCGGTTTACCACACCGGATCCTCTTGGGTTGGCGGGAGGGATCAATCTCTATCAATATGGGCCGAATCCGATCGCCTGGATCGACCCGTGGGGCTGGAAATGTTGGAGCACAGCAAGGAAAGGTGTTTGGAAAGCCGCGGGTGCCAATGCCCGGCCAGGCCAGTACTCAACTAGAAACCTGGCTCGAATGGCCCTAGGCAAGGCACCGCAGATGAGAATAGAGGTTCGTTATCGTAATACTCTGAGAAGCCGACTAAAGGGACGTGTTGGCAGGACCAAGGAAATCACGGTGTCGATGGAGCTGAATCATCAATACATTCCACAACGCGCCGGATCAAAAGTGGCTCATGAAGATTGGAACTTGACCAAGGCGACGCCTTGGGGGCATGAGTCAATGGACAAGTATCGCCATACCGGCTGGGATTTGGTGAGAATTGTAAAAACCACAGGGCAATTTTAGAGAACCCTTTCAGGAGCAGCAGATATGAGTGAGTTGACTGATTTTCACGTTTTCTGGGGCACGGCAATGACTGTCGCGGAAAAAAAATCTGCCTCGATGGAAGATGAAAGCGCAGAGGATTTTGCTCGCAAGCTTTACGAAGAATATGTAGCGCAAGGCGCACCGAAAAATAAAAAAAAATGGCTAACGGAGCGACTCGATAACGAATACCTTTGCATGAAGGATAAACCCGTATGGGTAGGCGAACCTGCCTGGCTGTATCATCAGGGGCACCCTATGGTCTTTTTGCATCAATTCCTGGTACCCCCTACAGCGCAGCACATCAAAGAAAGGATATCGCTAGGTGAGACTGTTTATGTATTTGGTGCAAAACACCTTGTTAAAAGGCCGACAGGGGATATATGGACCGATATCTATCGGATGGCTGTGCAAACTTACGAGGGGGAAACAACGTGGGAAATCTTCAAGTAACCTCAAGGTTTTATTTCACATAAAAAATCTAAAAAGAGGACGGGACGGATTTATTCAGCTAAATCCGCCCTCATTGCATTTACAAATCTAGTCAGCGTCAGCTTCGTTCTGCTTAAGTGTGACCAATGTTTTAACCATCTTATTCATAAACGCGTAGCGCTTTTCAACATTTTCCATACGCGCCTTGTCAGTCGGCGCCTCCGATGACTCAGACGCCTCATACGGGGTATAGATAAGCCCGTAACGCTTAGCGATGTCGGGCATTTGGCTTTCTATCGCGTCCATCCGCTTCTCAAGGTTGGTTAAACGCCCCTGTGTATCCGTTGGCGCGTCGGGGCTAGCTACCACAGCCTTCGCGTCTGGGCCTTCGTTGATGAAAATGATGCTGTTGGTCAGAGACTCAGTGTTTATTTCTGCGCCTGTAAGACGCGCCTGCATTTTTTGCTCCTCCGTCGCGGCAGGGTCTACGGTACCCGTCGTGCCGTCTGGTTTCTTTACTTCTGCTCCAGGCATCTTTGCCTGTGCTGCAACCCTTTCTTCCAGGCCTTTGGAAACGAAATGCTGCCCCACGGTAAAACCGCTATTGACCAAATTGCTGGTCCCTGACGTTAGAAGCGCATTACGTATAGTCATCGCGACTGACGGCGAAACCGGTGGGAAAGCGTTGTTCTGTTGCAAGCCGACAATGTCATTTCCAGTGTTACGTGCCGCCCCGGGACCGTTCGATCCTCCCGCTGGCTTTGGGGGCGTGGGTTTCGGCTTGGGCGCGGGAGGCGCGGGCTTAGGCTTGGGCTTGGACTCGGGTTTAGGTTTGGGCTTGGGTTTGGGCTTGAAGCTGATCCTTGGCGTGCCGAGTCTTTCAGCAGCACGTTTGCTTCGACTAACGAGTTCCTCAGGGGTCGCTTGAGGGTATTGAGCGCTCCCTTTGTTCTGACTGTAATCCGGTTTATCGTTTGAACTATTTGCCTCGGTACCCGTACTACCCGACGTCGACGGCGATTTGATCTCCGTCTTTTTTTGCTGGGTTAATGGCGTGAGCAATGGAACAAGGGGCTGATCGAAGATTTGCATATATACACCTCTAAAAATTAGTTTAGAGCGCGCTCCCTGCTGTCTCATGCCGTATGTGTCAATCCGTACCGATGTAGTTCCATATCAACTATATAATTCGATTATTACTCAATAAAAACTCGCTACAACTCAGCTTCCACTTCGACCATTAATAATTCTGCAGGAGACAACTGCTTATATTCCCCACTGCCCTTTTTTCACCCCCAATAAAAATGGGCACCCGACCCAGTCGACGTGCCCATTTTCTTTACCGCCCCGTCTCCCTTCGAGACGGTACCGCTTAACTTACGGGTTGACGCTGTCTTTGAGCGACTTGCCCGGTTTGAACGCTACGGTGTTGCTTGCCTTGATCTTCACAGGCTCACCGGTTTGCGGGTTTTTGCCGGTGCGGGCGCCGCGGTGGCGTTGCAGGAAGGTGCCGAAACCCACCAGGGTGACGCTATCCTTGCGGTGCAGGGCGCCGGTGATTTCTTCGAGTACGGCGTTAAGGACGCGGTTGGCCTGCTCTTTGGTGAGGTCTGCTTTTTCAGCGATGGCGGCTGCGAGATCTGGTTTACGCATAAATGAAGCCTCTTTGACGGTTTTTTGTTGTTATGTCCGTGCTGCTCTCTGGTGGAGCAGCGCCCAAGGCGCCGCAGGCTCTACTCTGCGGCAGACGGGAGTGAGGATGGCACGCCCTCGCACGCTCCGCCAGTCTCCAGGCGACCTTTCTACAGGCGAAACGATGCTGATTCCGACAGAACGGCTGGCATTTACGCCAGCAATGGCGGAAGTTCTTTGTTCAGGGCCAGTTTTTCCATAACGGCGCTGCCGGTCAGCGCGTAACCCAGCAGGCGGCCGCTGGCATCGCGACACAGGGCCTTGATGTCGGCGCCCTGCCCTTCGACGCTCCACACACCTTCGGTGCCCCGTGGCGCAGGTGACACCACCAGCGGGCAGACCGGGGTTTTCACGGTGATCGGCATAGGCCCATAGCTCACCGCCGTGGCGTTGCCGGCCAAGGTTTGCGCCAGGGCACGGGCGCAACTCATCAGTGGCATCACGTACAGCAGGTTCAAACCGTCGACTTCGGCGCAGTCGCCCAGGGCGTAGATGTTGGCGTGGGACGTCTTGAGGTGACGGTCCACCATGATCCCGCGATTGATTTGCAGGCCGGCGGCGGCGGCCAGGTCTACACGAGGACGCAGGCCGATGGCGGACACCACCAGGTCACAGTGGATCACATCACCGTCCGACAGGTGCGCCTCAAGGCCATCAGCCGTGCGTTGCAGGCGATTGAGCACCGGGCCCAGGTGGAAACGCGCGCCGATGCCTTCCAGCCCGGCTTGCACCGCTGCAGCAGCCGCCGGGTGCAGCAGGGTCGGCATGACCTGCTCGCACGGCGCAACCAGATCGACTTCATAGCCGCCGAGGATCAGGTCGTTGGCAAATTCGCAGCCGATCAGGCCGGCGCCAAGCAACAACACGCGACGTTTGCCGGCAGCCGCGGCGCGAAAGCGCGCGTAGTCTTCCAGGTCGTTGATCGGAAAAATCAGTTCAGCCCCATCGCCTTCGACCGGTACACGCACGGTTTCTGCGCCCCAGGCCAGGACCAGGTCGCGGTAGGCCACCGCTTCCTCGCCGATCCACAGGCGCTTGTGGCCCGGGTCGATGCCGCTGATGCGTGTGTGGGTGCGCACTTGGGCCTTGAGTTGCTCAGCCATGGCGCCGGGTTCGGCCATGCTCAGGCCATCGGCTTCCTTGTTCTTGCCAAAGCCGGTGGAGAGCATGGGCTTGGAGTAGGAGCGCCCGTCATCCGCGGTGATCAGCAGCAATGGAGTCTCGCTGTCGAGCTTGCGAAACTCCCGGGCTACGTTGTAACCGGCCAATCCTGTGCCGATGATCACGACGGGTGCGTTCATTCCCTTCTCCTTGTAGTACGTTTCTTAATTAGATGATTTCGATCATTTCGAAATCCATTTTGCCCACACCGCAGTCCGGGCACAGCCAATCTGCGGGGACATCTTCCCACCGGGTGCCTGGTGCAATACCGTCATCCGGCCAGCCGTCCTCTTCGTTGTAGATCAAGCCACAGACGATACATTGCCACTTCTTCATTACGAGCTTCCTCAAGTCCAGGCATTTTGGCCGGCGGTCGATGGATCCAGCGTTGCCGCACAGCTCAGGGCGTTTTGTACTGATCGGGGCCGGCAGATGCAAGCACGATCGACGCAAACGGCCGGTTTGGCGCGGCAAAAGTTCAGGGTGCCATGGTAAGCTCGCCGCCTCTTTTGCTGCCAATACTGACTCACCGTGCCGCACTCAATCGCCCCTTCCGATGCTTGCCAATGGCTGACCCAGAGCCTTCTGAGTCCCTTGCCCACGCCCTTGACCCTCAACTGGCTGTTTGACGAAGGCTCGCTGACGCGACGGCTGACTTGGCTGTCCAACGAGGGTTTCAGCGTGACGCCGCTGTTCGAAGGCTGGCAGCCATTGCGCGACGATGAATGTGCCGCCCTGGGCCTGGCCCCTGCCAGCATCGGCTGGGTGCGCGAGGTGTACCTGCGTGGGCATGACCAGCCGTGGGTGTTTGCCCGCAGCGTGGCGGCACGCAGTGCCTTGCAGGGCGACGGGCTGCACATGGACGAGCTGGGCAGTCGCTCGCTGGGGGAGCTGTTGTTCTGCGACCGCGCCTTTACCCGCCAGGCCATCGAAGTGTGCCATTACCCTCGCCCATGGCTACCGGCAGCGGACCAGACCGACGGTTTGTGGGCGCGCCGCTCTCGCTTCGATCGCGGCGCGCTGAGCGTGCTGGTGGCAGAAGTCTTCCTGCCGAGTTTCTGGCACGCGCTGCATGACCATCCGGAGAACTGCTGATGTATCAACGTCTGCTCAAGTCCTTGAACCGCCTGAACCCCAGGGCCTGGGATTTCATTCAGTTGACGCGCATGGACAAGCCCATTGGCATCTACCTGTTGCTGTGGCCGACATTGTGGGCACTGTGGATTGCCGGCGAGGGTTCGCCGTCGCTGCTTAATATCGTGATTTTCGTGTTGGGCGTGGTGCTGACCCGCGCCGGTGGCTGCGTGATCAATGATTGGGCTGACCGCAAGGTCGATGGCCATGTGAAGCGCACCGAGCAACGCCCACTGGTGAGCGGCAAGATCAGCTCGAAAGAGGCATTGGTGTTTTTTGCCGTGCTGATGGGTGTCAGTTTCCTGCTGGTGCTGCTGACCAACACCAGCACTATCCTGCTATCGCTGGGCGGCCTGGCGCTGGCGGCCAGCTACCCGTTCATGAAGCGCTACACCTACTACCCGCAGGTGGTGCTGGGCGCAGCGTTTTCCTGGGGGATGCCGATGGCGTTTACTGCCGAGACCGGCCATCTGCCCGCCACCGCGTGGTTGCTGTATATCGCCAACCTGTTGTGGACCGTGGGCTACGACACCTATTACGCCATGACCGACCGTGATGACGACTTGAAGATCGGGGTGAAATCCACCGCCATTCTGTTCGGCGATGCTGATCGTGTGATCATCCTGACCCTGCAAGGGCTGTCGCTGGTGTGTCTGTTGCTGGCCGGCACGCGGTTTGAACTGGGAGGTTGGTTCCAACTGGGGTTGCTGGCGGCGGCGGGCTGTTTTGCCTGGGAGTTCTGGTACACCCGTGATCGGGACCGTATGAAGTGCTTCAAGGCGTTTTTGCACAACCATTGGGCGGGGTTGGCGATTTTTGTCGGGATTGTTCTGGATTACGCGGTTCGGTAGTGCAGGACTGACGCCATCGGGGGCAAGCCCCCTCCCACATTTTGAAAGCATTCACAAATCAAGTGTGGGAGGGGGCTTGCCCCCGATGGATTCAGCAGCACCGCAGGCTTATGGCTTGATGATGTGCCAGGCACCACCCTTGCCATCCCCGGTCTTGTCACCGGCCTTCTTGTCGTCCTTGTAGGTGTAGACAGGCTTGCCTTTGTAGGCCCACTGGCTGGTCTGGTCGTCGCGGGTGATCACCGTCCAATCACCGGTCTTGGTGTCGGTGGATTCTGCCTTCAGCGGTGGCCAGTTGGTCGCGCACTGGTCCTTGCACACTGACTTGCCATCGGCGTCCTTGTCGAAGGTGTAGAGCGTCATGCCCTTGTGATCCACCAACATCCCGTCTTTAGTCATCGCAGGCTCTGCCGCAAACGCCAGGCCTGGCAGCGCCAACGCTGCGGATAGCAGCAGGGCTTTCCAGGAAATCGTGCTGTAAGTCATCGGAACCTTCCTTTTGTGGTTGTCAGGATTCGGACCCAAAGGGTAGTCCAGAGTGCCCTGAATTGCCCAAGCGACTAAATTACTGTCACACGACTGCAATAATTCCGTTATCTAATGCGGCGCAAGACAGTTAAATGACAAGAGGATTTCGAGCATGGTTGGCAGGAGCATTCTGATTGTTGACGACGAAGCGCCCATTCGCGAGATGATCGCCGTTGCGTTGGAAATGGCCGGCTATGACTGCCTGGAGGCGGAAAACTCCCAGCAGGCCCACGCCATTATCGTCGACCGCAAGCCGGACCTGATCCTGCTCGACTGGATGCTGCCCGGCACGTCCGGCATCGAGTTGGCCCGGCGCCTCAAGCGTGACGAACTGACCGGGGATATCCCGATCATCATGCTCACCGCCAAGGGTGAAGAGGACAACAAGATCCAGGGCCTGGAAGTGGGCGCTGATGACTACATCACCAAACCTTTTTCCCCTCGGGAGCTGGTGGCGCGCCTCAAAGCCGTATTGCGCCGTGCCGGCCCGACCGATGGCGAAGCGCCGATCGAAGTCGACGGCCTGATTCTGGACCCGATCAGCCACCGCGTGACCATCGACGGCAAGCCCGCCGAGATGGGCCCGACCGAATACCGATTGCTGCAATTCTTCATGACCCACCAGGAGCGCGCCTACACCCGCGGCCAATTGCTGGACCAGGTGTGGGGCGGCAATGTGTATGTGGAGGAGCGCACCGTGGACGTGCATATCCGCCGCTTGCGCAAAGCCTTGGGCGACGCGTACGAGAATCTGGTACAAACCGTGCGCGGCACCGGCTATCGGTTTTCCACCAAAAGCTGAGCCAGCCCCTTCCTCCCTTAACAGCTGACAAGGACGCATGTTTAAGTGAACCAGAACTGGCATGGCACCCTGATCCGCCACATGCTTCTGTTGATCACTGCTTGCCTGCTGGTCGGGCTGATCAGTGGCTATTACGGCTGGAGCCTGGCCGCCGGCATCGCGTTGTACCTGGGCTGGACCCTCAAACAATTGCTGCGCCTGCATGAATGGCTGCGCCAGCACAAACCCGACGAGGCGCCGCCCGATGGCTATGGCCTGTGGGGCGAGGTGTTCGACAGCATCTACCACCTGCAACGCCGCGACCAACGGGTACGCGGGCGCCTGCAAGCGGTGATCGACCGGGTGCAGGAATCCACCGCCGCACTCAAGGACGCGGTGATCATGCTCGACAGCGACGGCAACCTTGAATGGTGGAACCGCGCGGCCGAGACCCTGCTGGGCCTCAAGACGCCCCAGGACAGCGGCCAGCCGGTGACCAACCTGGTACGCCACCCGCGCTTCAAGGAATACTTCGAGCAGGACAACTACGAAGAGGCCCTGGAAATCCCCTCGCCCACCAATGACCGCGTCCGCATCCAGCTGTACCTGACGCGCTACGGCAACAACGAGCACCTGATGCTGGTGCGCGACGTCACCCGCATCCACCAGCTGGAACAGATGCGCAAGGACTTCGTCGCCAACGTCTCCCACGAGTTGCGCACGCCCTTGACGGTGATCTGCGGCTACCTGGAGACGCTGCTGGACAACGTCGACGAGATCAACCCGCGCTGGAGCCGCGCCCTGCAGCAGATGCAGCAGCAGGGCTCGCGCATGCAGACCCTGCTCAACGACTTGCTGCTTTTGGCCAAGCTTGAAGCCACCGATTACCCCTCGGATAACCACCCGGTGGCAGTGCAAAGCCTGCTGCACACCATAAAGAATGACGCCCAGGCGCTCTCCGGTGAACGCGGCCAGCAGATCACCCTGGAAGCCGACCCAACGGTGCTGCTCAAGGGCAGTGAGGGCGAGTTACGCAGCGCGTTCTCCAATTTGGTGTTCAACGCGGTGAAGTACACCCAGGACAAGGGCAATATTCGTATTCGCTGGTGGGCCGACGAACAGGGCGCGCACCTGAGCGTGCAGGACTCGGGTATCGGCATCGACGCCAAGCACCTGCCGCGCCTCACCGAACGCTTCTACCGCGTTGACTCCAGCCGCAACTCCAACACCGGCGGCACGGGGCTCGGCCTGGCCATCGTCAAGCATGTGTTGTTGCGCCATCGGGCACGCCTGGAAATCAGCAGCGTGCTGGGGCATGGCAGTACGTTTACCTGCCATTTTCCAACAACGCAGGTGACGCGTTCGCCAGTGATCGACAATGATGAATAACTCAAATACAGCCCCCTCCCACATTGGATTTGTATGCTTTTGGAGAACAGGTTCCTTGCCCCGCCCGGCAGCGGGCACTAGGCAAGCGCCCCGTCAGCCGCTACATTGGCCGACTTGCGCCTGCCTTTCAGGCTCACCTGTCATCCCTTATTGAACACACGGAACCTGCAAAACCCCATCATGGACCCTTCCCCTGGCATTACCCTCGCTACACTCTTCGCCGATTTCGGCATGATTCTTTTTGCACTGATCCTGGTACTGCTCAACGGTTTCTTCGTTGCGGCGGAATTTGCCATGGTCAAACTGCGCGCCACGCGGGTCGAGGCCATCGCCCACAAGAACGGCTGGCGCGGGCAGATCCTGCGCACCGTACACAGCCAGCTCGACGCCTACCTGTCGGCCTGTCAGCTGGGTATCACCCTGGCGTCCCTGGGCCTGGGCTGGGTCGGTGAACCGGCCTTTGCGCACATCCTCGAGCCAATGCTGGGCGCGATCGGCGTGCAGTCGCCGGAAGTGATCAAGGGCGTGTCGTTCTTTGCCGCCTTCTTCGTGATTTCCTACCTGCACATCGTGGTCGGCGAGCTGGCGCCCAAATCCTGGGCGATTCGCAAGCCCGAGTTGCTGTCGCTGTGGACCGCGGTGCCGCTGTACCTGTTCTACTGGGCGATGTACCCGGCCATCTACCTGCTCAACGCCAGCGCCAACGCCATCCTGCGCATCGCAGGCCAAGGCGAGCCTGGCCCGCACCATGAGCACCATTACAGCCGCGAAGAGCTCAAACTGATCCTGCACTCCAGCCGTGGCCAGGACCCGAGCGACCAAGGTATGCGCGTACTGGCCTCTGCGGTGGAAATGGGCGAGCTGGAAGTGGTGGACTGGGCCAACTCCCGGGAAGACCTGGTAACCCTGGACTTCAACGCCCCGCTCAAAGAGATTCTTGCGCTGTTCCGTCGCCACAAATTCAGCCGGTACCCGGTGTATGACGCGGTGCGCAATGAGTTCGTGGGCCTGTTGCACATCAAGGATCTGCTGCTGGAACTGGCCGCCCTGGACCATATTCCCGAATCCTTCAACCTGGCCGAACTGACCCGCCCGCTTGAACGCGTCTCGCGGCACATGCCGTTGTCGCAACTGCTGGAGCAGTTCCGCAAAGGCGGCGCGCACTTCGCCCTGGTGGAGGAAGCCGATGGCAAGATCATCGGCTACCTGACCATGGAAGACGTGCTGGAAGTACTGGTGGGCGATATCCAGGATGAACACCGCAAGGCCGAACGCGGCATCCTCGCCTACCAGCCCGGCAAATTGCTGGTACGTGGCGACACGCCGTTGTTCAAAGTCGAACGCCTGCTGGGCGTCGACCTGGACCACATCGAAGCCGAAACCCTGGCCGGCCTGATCTACGACACCCTCAAGCGCGTGCCGGAAGAAGAGGAAGTGCTGGAAGTGGAAGGCTTGCGGATCATCATCAAGAAGATGAAAGGGCCGAAGATAGTACTGGCCAAGGTCTTGCTGCTGGACTGACCTTCGATTGCCCAATGCAAAATTGGGCAATATCCCAAGCGTCGTGACGACCTAAACGATCGTCACGCAGGCAGCGCGTTGAAACAGATATCCACATTCATCTGCGCCGCGGCCGACAGATTGACTAACGCATCAAGAGAACACTTGTCGATCTTGCCATTGAGTACGTCGTTCAGGCGAGGCTGGCTGATACCCAGCCTTAGCGCCGCATCCTTCTGGGACAGCTCCCAGCTACGAATGGTGCTGCACAACTCCAACAGCAACTTTGAGCGTAGGCGCATATTGGCGGCTTGCGCTGGCGTGTCCTCCAGAGCATCCCACACAGAGTTGAAACGTTCGGTATGTAACTTTTGATTTGTCATGGGCTTAACCTAATTCCTGCAATCTGGCACGCGCCAATTCGATATCCCGCCCTTCGGTTTTCCGTGTGGTCTTGCGCAACGCGTGCAGCACATAGACAGCTTCCGGCCGATTGACCACGTAGAACACTCGAAACGCACCCGACTCTTCAGTGATCCGAATCTCATTGACGCCCCTTCCGATCGTTTTCATCGGCTTGCAATCGAAGGGCTGCTCACCCTGTTGCAACAGATCCAACTGAAAACCGGCTGCCCTTCGGGCGTCGAGAGGAAAATCCTTGAGATCCTTGAGCGAGCTTCCTAGAAACACCACATCCTTGTGCCTTGGCATTGATTTCTCCTTTCCTGGAAAGAAAAAGCGTAATCGACGACTCAACCAAAGGCGGTGCAGCTTTGTTTCAAGGCATAGCAAAGGCTCGACAACACTGAAGCGTTATCGAGAGCCTATATCGGAACAGATATAAATCAAGCCATCTAGCAGGAATCAGACAACCGGTCGGTTGCTTGATTCAGGCCATCAGGCACCCGGCACAAAATGCTTCTGCGCCGTGCCGCGGGCGATCAGGCGTGAGATATAGTCCAGCTTCTGCGCATCCTGGTCGATAAAGCGAAAGGTCAGTTGCAACCAGTCGCTGTCGGGCCTGGGCTCGTAGGCGACGATGGCATGCAGGTAGCCGTTGAGGCGTGCGACTTCGGCATTGTCGCCCTGCTCAAGGTCGAGCACGGCGCTTTCCAGTACCTGAGGCAGGACGTCGCCGCGCTTTACCACCAGCAACGCTTCCTTGATGCTCAGGGCCTTGATCACGCATTGCTGAGTGCCACTGGAGAGGCGCAACTGGCCCTGACCGCGACTGCCAGCCGGCGCCGCTGCTGCCGGGGCCTTCACGGGTGGGGTGTTGAGCAGACCTTTACTGGGCGCCGCCACCGGAGCCGGCTTGACCGCTTCGGGTCTGCCGCCGGTCAGGGCGCTCAGGGAGTCGTTGCCGAAGGCCGAGTTCATCTTGGTCGGCGCGCTGGCGATCAGTGCGTCGAGGCGGCCGATCTTGTGCAGGGCCTGCTTGACCTTGTTCAGCAGTTGCTCGTTGGTGAACGGTTTGCTGACATAGCCGGAAACGCCGGCCTGGATCGCCTGAACCACGTTTTCCTTATCGCCACGGCTGGTCACCATCACGAACGGCATGGCCTTCAGATGCGCTTGCTCGCGGCACCAGGTCAAGAGCTCAAGACCGGACATCTCAGGCATTTCCCAGTCACACAGCACCAGGTCGAAGGTTTCGCGCATCAGGATGGATTGCGCCTTTTTGCCGTTCACCGCATCTTCGATCTTGATTCCGGGGAAGTAATTGCGCAGGCACTTCTTCACCAGGTCGCGAATAAACGAGGCGTCATCCACCACCAATACACTGACTTTGCTCATCGACCCTTCATCCTATAAAAACCTCGGCTGGCAGTACGCCTGACTGATGGCATTTTGCCAAAACCTTGCAGTCACGTTCGGACTTTATTCGCCGCCCGCGCAAAAAATTCAGCTGCCACAAACGAAAACGCCCGGCCAATGGCCGGGCGTTAATTTCACGGGCAACCTTACTTATCGTCAGATTCGCCTGGAACATTAGGCGTTTGATCGGCGGAGCCCTCAACTTCGGCCTTCATGCGCTTGAGGCCCATGTGCCGAACGTCGGTACCGCGCACCAGGTAGATCACCAGTTCCGAGATATTACGCGCGTGATCGCCGATCCGCTCCAGGGAGCGCAGCACCCAGATAATGCTCAAGACCCGCGAGATAGAGCGTGGATCTTCCATCATGTAGGTGGCCAGCTCACGCAAGGCGGTCTTGTACTCGCGGTCGATGACCTTGTCGTACTGAGCCACCGACAACGCCAGGTCTGCATCGAAACGCGCAAACGCGTCGAGGGCATCGCGTACCATGTTGCGCACCTGGTCGCCGATATGGCGCACTTCCACGTAACCGCGTGGCGCTTCACCTTCTTCGCACAGTTGGATGGCACGGCGGGCGATCTTGGTGGCTTCGTCGCCAATGCGCTCCAGGTCGATCACCGACTTGGAGATGCTGATGATCAAACGCAAGTCCGAGGCCGCCGGCTGGCGACGGGCAAGAATGCGCAGGCACTCTTCATCGATATTGCGTTCCATCTGGTTGATCTGGTCATCGATCTCGCGCACCTGCTGGGCCAGGCCCGAGTCGGCCTCGATCAGCGCGGTGACGGCATCGTTGACTTGCTTCTCCACCAGCCCGCCCATCGCCAGGAGGTGGCTGCGCACTTCCTCAAGCTCGGCGTTGAACTGCGCGGAGATGTGATGGGTAAGGCCTTCTTTGCTAATCATGTTGGCGTCCTTGGAGCGTCCGGTAAGGTGCGGAGAACCGCAGCGTCAGTGCAATCAGAACCACAGCTTCCTAGCCGTAGCGACCGGTGATGTAGTCTTCGGTCTGCTTCTTCGCCGGATTGGTGAACAGGGTATCGGTATCGCCGAACTCCACCAGCTTGCCCATGTACATGAACGCGGTGTAGTCCGAAACCCGCGCCGCCTGTTGCATGTTGTGGGTCACGATAACGATGGTGAACTTGGACTTGAGCTCGTAGATCAGCTCTTCGACTTTCAGGGTCGAGATCGGGTCGAGCGCCGAGCACGGTTCGTCGAGCAGCAGCACTTCCGGCTCTACGGCGATGGTACGGGCGATCACCAGACGCTGCTGCTGGCCGCCGGACAAGCCAAGTGCCGACTCGTGCAGACGGTCCTTGACCTCGTCCCACAACGCGGCGCCCTTGAGAGCCCATTCAACCGCTTCGTCGAGAACGCGCTTCTTGTTGATGCCCTGGATGCGCAGGCCATAGACCACGTTCTCATAAATGGTCTTGGGGAACGGGTTGGGCTTCTGGAACACCATGCCCACCCGGCGTCGCAACTCGGCCACGTCTTCACCCTTGCGGTAAATATTGGTGCCGTAGAGATTGATCGCGCCTTCCACACGGCAACCGTCCACCAGGTCATTCATACGGTTGAAGGTGCGCAGCAATGTCGACTTGCCGCAGCCGGACGGGCCGATAAAGGCGGTCACGCGCTGCTTGGGGATGTTCATGCTGACGTCGAACAGCGCTTGTTTTTCGCCGTAGTACAGGCTCAGGCCCGGGACTTCGATGGCCACGGTTTCCTGGGCCAGGCTCAGGCTCTGTTTGTCGCGACCCAGGGCAGACATGTTGATGCCGTGAGGTTGGTTTTCGTGTTGCATGGGATGCTCCCTGTGCTACCAATTCGTTTCGTTGAACCGCCGGGGCGGCTTACTCAAATTCTGTGTCTGTGGGAGCTGGCTTGCCTGCGATGGCATCACTGCGGTCTGACTGATACGCCGCGTCGTCTGCATCGCAGGCAAGCCAGCTCCCACATTGGACCGTGTCAGCTATCCAGCGCCTTGTATTTTTCGCGCAGGTGGTTACGAATCCACACCGCCGACAGGTTGAGCGTGGCGATCACCAGCACCAGCAGCAACGCGGTGGCGTACACCAGCGGCCGTGCGGCTTCGACGTTGGGGCTCTGGAAGCCGACGTCATAAATATGGAAGCCCAGGTGCATGATCTTCTGGTCCAGGTGCAGGTACGGATAGTTGCCGTCCAGCGGCAGCGACGGCGCCAGCTTCACTACCCCCACCAGCATCAGCGGCGCCACTTCGCCGGCGGCGCGGGCCACGGCGAGGATCATGCCGGTCATCATGGCCGGGCTGGCCATCGGCAGCACGATCTTCCATAGCGTTTCCGCCTTGGTCGCGCCCAGTGCCAGGGAGCCTTCACGCACCGTGCGAGGGATCCGCGCAAGGCCTTCTTCGGTGGCCACGATCACCACCGGCACCGCCAGTAGCGCCAGGGTCAGAGAGGCCCAGAGCAGGCCCGGAGTACCGAAGGTCGGCGCCGGCAAGGCTTCGGCGAAGAACAGGCGGTCAACCGAACCACCCAGTACATAGACGAAGAAGCCCAGGCCGAATACGCCGTAGACGATGGCCGGTACGCCCGCCAGGTTGTTCACGGCGATACGGATGATCCGCGTCAGGGTGTTCTGCTTGGCGTACTCACGCAGGTACACCGCCGCCAGCACGCCAAACGGGGTGACGATCATCGCCATGATCAGGGTCATCATCACGGTGCCGAAGATGGCCGGGAAGATCCCGCCTTCGGTGTTGGCTTCCCGTGGGTCATCGCTGAGAAACTCCCAGACCTTGCTGAAGTAGAAGCCGATCTTGGTCAGGGTGCCCATGGCGTTCGGCTGGTAGGCGTGCACCACTTTGCCGATGCCGATTTCCACTTCCTTGCCGTTGCCATCGCGGGCGGTCAGGGCGTCGCGGTTGAACTGGGCGTGCAGGTCGGCCAGGCGCGCTTCGATATCTTGATAGCGAGCGTTGAGTTCGGCACGGTCGGCGTCCATATCGGCCTGGGCGGCGGCGTCGAGCTTGCCTTCCAGTTCCAGTTTGCGCCCGTGCAGGCGGATGCGTTCCAGGCCGGCGTTGATCGCACCGATATCGGTTTTTTCCAGGGTCTTGAGCTGGGCGGCGAGCTTGTTGACACGGTCCACGCGAGCTTGCAGCTCTGGCCATGCGGCCTCGCCTTCAGCGATGACCTTGCCGTCCTGCTTGACGTTGACCAGGGTGCCGTAGAAGTTGCCCCACTCACGACGCTCAATGGTCATCAGGTTGGCCGGCTTGGTCTGGTCCTTCAACCATTCGCCGACGATCCAGGTGAAGTCGTTGCCGTTCAAGTCGCGGTTGCCGACCTTGATCAGCTCGCGGGTCATGAATTCCGGGCCCTGGTCCGGCACCGGCAGGCCCGCGCTCTTGAGGCGCTCACGCGGCACTTCTTCTTTCTGTACCACTTCGCCGATGACGATATGGTTGGCCTGGCCCGGCACGTTGTAGTTGGCCTGGATCAGGTCGGCCGGCCAGAAGTGGCCCAGACCACGCACGGCAATCACAGCCAGCAAACCAATGGTCATGATGACCGCGATGGACACCGCGCCACCGCTGATCCAGACGCCTGGGGCGCCGCTCTTGAACCATCCATTCAGGGAGTTCTGTTTCACAGACTTCTACCTTTCTTAAAGCGACGAGTATTTCTTGCGCAGACGCTGACGAATCAGCTCGGCGAGGGTGTTCATGATGAACGTGAACAACAGCAGCACCAGCGCCGAGAGGAACAGCACGCGGTAGTGGCTGCCACCGACTTCCGACTCGGGCATTTCCACCGCGACGTTGGCCGCCAGGGTGCGCAGGCCCTCGAACAGGTTCATCTCCATCACCGGGGTGTTACCGGTGGCCATCAGCACGATCATGGTTTCACCCACGGCACGGCCCATGCCGATCATCAGCGCCGAGAAAATCCCCGGGCTGGCGGTCAGGATCACCACACGGGTCATGGTCTGCCAGGGCGTGGCGCCCAGGGCCAGGGAGCCCAGGGTCAGGCCGCGGGGTACGCTGAACACGGCGTCTTCGGCGATCGAGTAGATGTTCGGGATCACCGCAAAACCCATGGCCAGGCCAACCACCAGGGCGTTGCGCTGGTCGTAGGTGATCCCCAGGTCATGGGAGATCCACATGCGCATGTCGCCGCCAAAGAACCAGGTTTCCAGGTACGGGCTCATGTACAGCGAGAGCCAGCCCACGAACAGGATCACCGGGATCAGGATCGCGCTTTCCCAGCCGTCCGGCACCCGCAGGCGAATCGATTCGGGCAAGCGGCTGAACACAAAACCGGCGACCAGGATGCCAATCGGCAACAGCATCAGCAGGCTGAAAATCCCCGGTAGATGCCCTTCCACATACGGCGCCAGGAACAGGCCGGCGAAGAAGCCGAGGATCACGGTCGGCATGGCTTCCATCAGCTCGATCACTGGCTTGACCTTGCGGCGCAGGCTCGGGGCCATGAAGTACGCGGTGTAGATCGCGGCGGCAACCGCCAGTGGCGCGGCCAGCAGCATGGCGTAGAACGCAGCCTTCAACGTGCCGAAGGTCAGCGGGGCCAGGCTCATCTTGGGTTCGAAGTCGGTGTTGGCGGCGGTGGACTGCCAGACGTATTTAGGCTCGTCGTAGTTCTCGTACCAGACCTTGCTCCACAACGCGCTCCACGAGACTTCCGGGTGCGGGTTGTCGAGCAGCAACGGTTGCAGCTTGCCGCCGGCCTCGACGATCACACGGTTGGCCCGTGGCGACATGCCGAATAGGCCCTGGCCGTCGACCACCGGGTCCACCAGCAGGGTACGGTGGGCGGTGCTGTGGAACACGCCGAACTTACCCGAGGCGTCGAGCGCGGTGAAACCTTTGCGGCGCTCTTCAGCACTGATTTCGACAATGGGCGCAGTGCCCATCTGGAAGGTGCGGATCTGTTTCAGGCGTTGCTCGCCATCCGGGTCACGGGCCATGAACCACTGGGCCAGGCCGCCCTTGGAGTTGCCGACGATCAGCGAGATACCGCCCACCAGCTGAGTGCTGGCGGTGACTTCGGCTGCGCCGTCTTCCAGGAGTTTGTAGCGACCGTTGAGGCTGTTGTCGCGCAGGCTGAACACGTCGGCCAGGGCGCGACCGTTGATCACGTAAAGCCATTGCTGGCGTGGGTCGACAAAGATGGCTTTCACAGGCTCGGTCATCTGCGGCAGCTCGATGCGCTTCTGCTCGCTGGTGACTTCACCGGTCATCATGTTTTCCTCGCGGCTCAACGACAGCACGTTCAGGTGCGAACCGGCCGAGCCGGCCACCACCAGGGTGGAGTCGGTGGCGTTGAGGGCGACGTGTTCCAGTGGTCGTCCGGCGTCATCCAACACAATCGGCGTTTCGCCGTAGGGGTATTCGATCGCCGGGGTGATGGTCTTCTTGCCATCCGGGTACGACACCTTGTAGGTGTGGCGGAACACCAGGGACTGGCCATTGGACAAACCAAGGATAACCAGCGGGCTTCCCGGCTGGTCTTCACCAATAGAAGCAACGCTGGCACCGGCCGGAAGCGGCAAGTCGACACGCTTGAGCTCAGCGCCGGAGTCCACTTCAAAAAACAGCGCCTGGCCCTTGTCGGAAACCCGCATGGCAACCTGGTTCTGTTCTTCAAGGGAGATCATCAACGGCTTGCCGGCGTCCTGCATCCAGGCGGGTGTCAGCGCGTCTTCCCTGGTCAACGAGGCGCCCTGGAACAGAGGTGCAACGACGTAGGCGAGGAAGAAGAAGATCAGGGTGATGGCGCCGAGGACGGCGAGGCCACCGACCAGCACGTACCAGCGAGTCAGGCGATCCTTGAGCGCGCGAATGCGGCGCTTGCGTTGCAGCTCAGGCGTATTGAAATCAATGCGCTTGGGGGGAGAAGTTGTCGTCATGGTGGAATTGGCCAGATCATTCATGCGCACACCCTAGCGATCCTGTATGACAGAAAGATGACAGTGCAGTGACGCAACAAATCCGCCGCGAAGCAAAGCTGGCAGCGGACTTAAAATTAGGGATGTAACCGGGCTTTGTGTGGGAGCGGGCTCCCACACGGGCCCGGTATTACACCGGGTATCGCAGGCTTAGTTGCCTTCTTTCAGACCCAGCTCAGCCAAGGCCTTGGCGGCCACTTTGGCAGGCAGTGGGATGTAGCCGTCCTTGACGACAACTTCCTGGCCCTGCTTGGACAGCACCAGTTTCACAAACTCGGCTTCCAGCGGGGCCAGCGGCTTGTTCGGGGCTTTGTTGACATACACGTAGAGGAAGCGCGACAGCGGGTATTTGCCGTTCAGGGCGTTTTCTTCGCTGTCTTCGATGAAGTCAGTGCTGCCTTTCTTGGCCAGGGCCACGGTCTTCACGCTGGCGGTCTTGTAGCCGATGCCCGAGTAACCGATGCCGTTCAGCGAGGAGCTGATCGACTGCACGACCGAAGCCGAGCCAGGTTGTTCGTTCACGTTTGGCTTGTAGTCGCCTTTGCACAGGGCTTCTTCCTTGAAGTAGCCGTAGGTGCCGGATACCGAGTTACGCCCGAACAATTGCACTGGCTTGTTGGCCAGGTCGCCGGTCACACCCAGGTCGCCCCAGGTTTTAACGTCAGCTTTGGCGCCGCACAGGCGAGTCGAGGAGAAGATCGCGTCGACTTGCTCCATGGTCAGGTGCTGGATCGGGTTGTCCTTGTGCACGAACACCGCCAGGGCGTCCACGGCAACCGGGATAGCGGTTGGCTTGTAACCGTACTTCTGCTCGAAGGCCGCCAGTTCGGTGTCCTTCATCTTGCGGCTCATCGGGCCCAGGTTGGAGGTGCCTTCAGTCAGCGCAGGTGGCGCGGTGGCGGAACCGGCAGCTTGAATCTGGATGTTGACGTTCGGGTATTCCTTTTTGTAACCCTCAGCCCACAAAGTCATCAGGTTAGCCAGGGTGTCGGAGCCGACGCTGGACAGGTTGCCCGACACACCAGTGGTCTTGACGTACGCCGGGATTGCCGGATCAACACCAGCGGCCACCGCGTTGGCGGTCGCAACGCCAGCAGCGACAAAAGTCATTGCCGCCATCAAACGTTTCAGTTTCATGCCTTGCTCCTAGCAGATAGGGATAATTGGATCGGGGCCAAGTATCGAGAGGCCGTGTGAACACTCTATGTCTGCAATGTGACAATTAGATGAAAGGCCACTATCGGGAAGCAAAGGTATGCGAAGTCAAAAACGGAACACACACTCTCCTTGTGGCGAGGGAGCCTGCTCCCTCACCACAGTAGATCAGGCTGGCGTCAGCGGCCGCGTTTCCACAGATACCCACCCACCAACATCCCCATCACACACAGGACGGCCACATAGTAAGCCGGGCCCATCGGGCTCTCCTTCATCAGCAGCGACACCGCCAATGGCGTCAACCCGCCGAACACGGCATAAGCAACGTTGTAGGAGAACGACAGGCCGCTGAAACGCACCACCGGCGGGAACGCCTTGACCATCACGTAGGGCACTACACCGATGGTGCCCACGAACAAACCGGTCAATGCGTACAACGGAAACAGCCAGTCCGGGTGGGCCATCAGGCTGTGATACAGCGTCCAGGAGGTCGCCAGCAGCAGTGCGCAACCGGTGACCAGCACGCGACCGGCGCCAAAACGGTCGGCCAGGGCACCCGAGGCGATGCAACCCAGGCTCAGGGTCACGATGGCCAGGCTGTTGGCTTGCAGTGCCACCGTGGGGCTGAAGTGGTAGACGGTTTGCAGCACGGTCGGCGTCATCAGGATAACCACCACGACGCCGGCGGACAGCAGCCAGGTGAGCAACATCGACAACACAATGGCGCCACGGTGGTCACGCAGCACTGCGCGCAACGGCAGCTCGGCAGCCAGGGTCTTGCGTTGCTGCATCTCAGCGAAGATCGGTGTTTCATGCAGCCAGCGGCGCAGATACACCGACAACAGACCGAATACACCACCAAGCAGGAATGGGATCCGCCAGGCGTAATCGGAGACCTGCTCCGGGGTATAGGCCGTATTGATCGCAGTAGCTACCAGCGAGCCGAGCAGAATACCGGCGGTGAGGCCGCTGGTCAGGGTGCCGCAGGCGTAGCCGATGTGGCGCGGCGGAACGTGCTCGGAGACGAACACCCAGGCGCCCGGTACTTCGCCGCCAATCGCCGCCCCCTGGATGACGCGCATCAGCAGCAGCAAGAGCGGCGCCCACAGGCCAATCTGCGCGTAAGTCGGCAGCAAGCCCATGATCAGGGTCGGCACGGCCATCATGAAGATGCTCAGGGTGAACATCTTCTTGCGCCCCAGCAGGTCGCCGAAGTGCGCCATGATGATGCCGCCCAAGGGGCGGGCCAGGTAGCCGGCGGCGAAGATGCCGAAGGTCTGCATCATGCGCAGCCATTCGGGCATGTCGACGGGGAAGAACAGTTTCCCGACCACGGTGGCGAAAAACACAAAGATGATGAAGTCGTAGAACTCCAGCGCCCCGCCCAAGGCAGACAGCGACAGGGTTTTGTAGTCGTTGCGGGTCAGCGGGCGCGAGGGCTGCGCACTGCTTGCGGGCACGGAGGACATGGCAAGGCTTCTCTTATAGTAATCATCGTAAAGGACTGCACGCCCGTGACTTGCGGCGGGTTTGGCAAGATAGCAAATCGCCTGAAAAAGCACAGCGCCAGGAACACAGTTGCGCGCAAAAGCCCCGATACAGCGTCTATTTACCGACCAAATGAGCGTCCGGAGGTCGTCGTGGCGCCAGGGTCTCGATATACTCGCCAGTGCAAGCGCCAGACCCGCTGTCTTGAGGGGCTGCTGTGCCAAAACGTTGTTGGGTACCATCCAGCCGATTTGGCAGAGTTTCCCTTTAGTTCGCCTTACGAGAAACGCATCGAGCGGTGTATGTTGGTGCTGAAACGTTTTTCCAGAAGACGGCTATCCACTTCAAATACCCATGAAGCGTCACGGGTCAGAGGCACCCTCGGCATGATCGAACTCGAACAAGAAGATCCTATCCCGCAAGGCGATCTCGCCCTGCAAATCACTGCACTGCCGCGTGAAACCAATGGTTTTGGCGATATCTTCGGCGGCTGGCTGGTCGCGCAGATGGACCTGGCAGGCACGGCAATGGCCAGCAAGGTCGCCGGCGGGCGCGTAGCCACCGTCGCCATTGATCGCATGGCCTTCCTGGTACCGGTAGCCGTGGGTGCACAGCTTTCCTTCTATACCCAGGCTCTGGAAATTGGTCGCAGCTCGATCCAGATGATGGTCGAAGTGTGGAGCGATGACCCGCTGTCCAGCGAATGGCGCAAGGTCACCGAGGCGGTATTTGTGTTCGTCGCCATCGACGGCAGCGGTCGCACCCGTTCGGTACCGTCACGGGCGCGTTAAACCTCGCCGGGTTTTAACGGTCAATTGCCCCATTGCCTGCCACTTGAGAGAGCTTTGTTATGCCTACGCCCCACGTTGAGACGATGAAAATCGACGAGCTGGACTGCTGGCGCATCCGCCACAACGGCGCCGAGCTGATGGTGGCCCAACAGGGTGCGCATATCTTCAGTTACCAGCGCGAGGGCGAACAGCCACTGATCTGGCCGAACCCTGCGGCGGTGTTCAAGCGGGGCAAAGGCATCCGTACCGGCGTGCCGGTGTGCTGGCCGTGGTTTGGTGTTTTCGACCGTAACCCGCAGAGTGTAAAAGCCATGCGCCAAAGCGATCAGCCTGCCGGCGCCCACGGCTTTGTGCGCACCGCGCTCTGGGAGTTGGCCGGGACGGCAATCGAAGGTGAAGCCCTGCGTATCGAGCTGGTGCTGCCGACTCCTGCGAACGGCTTCCCCGGCTGGCCCCATAAGGTCGACTTGAAGTTGAGCCTGCTGCTGGACGACCAACTGCATATCCGCCTCACCAGCCACAACCGCGGCACCGACACCGTGACCTTCAGCCAGGCACTGCACACCTACTTCGCTGTGAGCGACGTGCGCAACGTGCAGGTCGAGGGGGTGGATGGCTTGGCCTATATCGATACTGCTGATGGGTGGACCGAGAAGCAGCAAGCCGGGCTGCTGCACTTCACTGGCGAAACCGATCGCATCTACCTGGATACACCGGCGCAGTTGAGCATTGTCGATAAAGACTGGCAGCGCCGCGTCCAACTCACCAGCGAAGGCTCGAAGTCCACTGTGATCTGGAACCCCTGGACCGAACGGGCCAAGGCACTTGATGACATGGCTGACGATGGCTGGCAGGGCATGTTGTGCATCGAGACGGCGAATGTGCTGGATGATGTGGTAAGCCTGGCGGCCGGTGAAAGCCACACTCTGGGCGTGAGCATCACCAGTATCACCTTGTAAACCCAATCAAATGTGGGAGGGAGCAAGCCCCCTCCCACATTGGTTATGTGTTGGGCTTTAGAGATCGGACTCCTTCACCACCCGCACCTTCCCCGCCTCCAGCGCATACGCTGCATCCGCCAAGTCGTTATTGACCTTCTCCACCTTCAACGTGCCCGTGACCCATAGCGGCGTGTAGATATCATCCAGCTTCAACCCCTTGGGATACCGCACCAGCACCAGTTGGTTAGGCGGCGGTGGCGGCACATGGATGCAGGCGCCCGGATACGGCACCAGGAAGAACAGCGTGCTGCGGCCTTTGGCATCGGTCTCCAATGGCACCGGATACCCACCAATGCGGATATTCTTGCCGTTCATGGCCGCCACGGTCTTGGTGGAATACATCACCGCGGGCAGGCCCTTGCTCTGCTTCAAGCCACCCTTTTCGGTGAACGTGCCTTGGGCTTCGGGGGAGTTATGGTCGATCTCGGGCATGGCTTCGAGGGCTTTCTGGTCCGAAAGCGGCATCAGGTCGAGCCAGTCGGTTTCCGGCAGTTCGCCAGCGTGCGCCAGGCCAGAGCCCAGCAGGAGGAGAGTCAAGAATAGACGGCGCATGGAGAGGCTCGGCAAATACAAGTGCCGAGCATTCTAGCCCTCTGCGCCTGCGCAGCGCAGAGGACTTTGTCGGCTGATTACTTCTTTTTGATCAGGCCGTAGATCACCAGCAACACGATGGCACCTACCAGCGCGCCGATGAAGCCCGCGCCCTGGCCTGCCTGGTAGATCCCCAGGGCCTGACCGCCGTAGGTGGCCGCCAGCGAACCTGCGATACCCAGCAGGATGGTCATGATCCAGCCCATGCTGTCGTCGCCAGGCTTGAGGAAGCGCGCCAGCAGGCCGACGATCAAGCCGATAAAAATGGTTCCGATGATACCCATGGCATTTCCCTCTGATTGGTATGAGTCATGCCAAAGCCTAGTCAGGCTTTGGCATCCTGCAATCAGAGAGACGGCGAGCCCCAATGGTTCCCGCCGTGGCCAGGCTTATTGTTCGGCGATCAACGCCTCAACCTTGAGAATCTGCGCTCGCAGCGTCGCACGATCCTTGCAGCGCAGGTTGGCGTGGCCGACTTTGCGTCCGGCCTTGAACGCCTTGCCGTAGTGATGCAGGTGGCAATCATCGATGGCAATCACCCGCTCAACCGGCGGTACCACGCCGATGAAGTTGAGCATGGCGCTCTCGCCGACCTTGGCCGTGGAGCCCAACGGCAAGCCCGCCACGGCCCGCAGGTGGTTTTCGAACTGGCTGCATTCGGCGCCTTCAGTGGTCCAGTGCCCGGAGTTGTGCACACGCGGGGCGATTTCGTTGGCCTTGAGGCCACCGTCGACTTCAAAGAACTCGAACGCCATCACGCCAACGTAATCCAACTGCTTGAGCACACGGCTGGAATAATCTTCGGCCAGGACCTGCAGCGGGTGGTCAGTACTGGCTACCGACACTTTCAAGATGCCGTTGACGTGGGTGTTGTGCACCAACGGATAGAAGCGGGTTTCGCCATCACGGGCGCGTACGGCGATCAGCGAGACTTCGCCGGTGAACGGCACGAAGCCTTCCAGCAGACAGGCAACGCTTCCCAGCTCGGCAAAGGTACCGACCACATCGGCCGCGGTGCGCAGGACTTTCTGACCCTTGCCGTCGTAACCCAGGGTGCGGGTTTTCAACACCGCAGGCAGGCCGATGCTGGCGACGGCCGCATCCAGATCTGCCTGGGACTGGATATCGGCGAAGGCCGGCGTCGGGATGCCCAGGTCCTTGAACATGCTTTTTTCGAACCAGCGGTCGCGAGCGATGCGCAGGGCTTCGGCGCTCGGGTACACAGGCACGAACTGGGACAGGAAGGCCACGGTTTCGGCCGGGACGCTTTCGAATTCGAAGGTCACCAGGTCGACTTCATCGGCCAGTTGGCGCAGGTGGTCCGGGTCGCTGTAGTCAGCACGCAGGTGTTCACCCAGGGCTGCGGCGCAGGCGTCCGGCGCAGGGTCCAGGAAGGCGAAGTTCATGCCCAGCGGCGTACCCGCCAGGGCCAGCATACGGCCCAATTGGCCGCCACCGATTACTCCGATTTTCATCAATAACAACCTCAGGCGATGCGTGGGTCTGGATTGTCCAGCACGCTGTCTGTCTGCTCAGCACGGAATTTTTTCAGCACCGCATGAAACTGCGGGTGCTTGGCGCCCAGGATGCTGGCCGACAGCAAGGCTGCGTTGATCGCACCGGCCTTGCCGATCGCCAGGGTTGCCACCGGAATGCCAGCCGGCATCTGCACGATGGACAACAGCGAATCCACGCCCGAGAGCATTGACGACTGCACCGGCACGCCCAGGACAGGCAGGTGGGTCTTGGCCGCACACATGCCTGGCAGGTGCGCCGCACCGCCGGCACCGGCGATGATCACCTCGATGCCACGGGATTCTGCTTCATCGGCATACTGGAACAGCAAATCCGGGGTGCGGTGGGCAGAGACCACCTTCACTTCATACGGAATGCCGAGTTTTTCCAGCATATCGGCGGTGTGGCTAAGGGTGGACCAATCGGACTTGGAGCCCATGATCACGCCAACCAATGCACTCATCGTCGTGCCTCTTCTCTCTGGGCGCCCGCAGGCGCGTCAAAAAACAACAAGCCACGCGGGAAATCCGGCGTGGCTTGGTGTACGAATTAAGGCCGGTTGGACCGGCCGAAGGCCGCGCAGTATACCGTAATAATCCAGATAAACAGCCCCTGAGATGACCATCTGTCTTACACGGTTAAAACACACCGTCTTGTCTTGCGGGTCAACAAACCGAGCCCCCTCTACAAGCAAAACATCTTCGCCTCCTTTTTGATTTTTATTCGGTAAATGGTAGACGGTTACGACAACCTCTGATGCTTAATCGTCAAGACACCTTATAACGAGAACTTTATTCTATTAACGGCTTTATAAAACCCTTTAAATAGAATGTTAAGGATAACAAGTATGACGCTCCCTACCCCTGACCAGCCATCGGCTGAAAGCATCATAACGATGGAAATGCCCTTGCCGGCATTTATATTGCGCAGGTTTAACGAAAACGTAAGACACACACTGGCTGATTTCCCCGACTTCATAACGAGTGCATTCGCATTACTGAACCAAGCCCTCGAACCATTCTTGCATGAGGCCACGCTCGATGAGATTGTCTTCCTCACCTCGCAAGCGCTCTCAGACAACGCGCCAATACCGAGCGAAAATAAACTGATCGCTATTATCCATTCAATACTATTCTTCGATTCGGCACCGACTAGCTACAACAGTGACTGCGTTTTTCTCAGCACAGGAGGCCCCAGGCCACATCTGCTATCAATCGACTATCAAACTGTAATCCACGCAGTCCTGTTTAAACTCAAGGGCATCAACTATTACCTGGATCTGGTCGATAACTTCTGGACCGCCCCTCATAAAGCATTGCCACTCACCAACAAAGACTATGTCGCCAACGCCATGGCCGTCCAATTACAGTGCGCCAGAAGCGTGAGAACAGCGGATAGCTCTCTTAACCTGGAAAGTGCTTCTTTACTTTTACGCCTTGCAGATTTAAACATCGTACCCGCGGTGTGCTTCTATAAGATATCGCTTACACTACCAGCGTCAGAATCCCAGCCTGACATTCCGCTCACCGGCGCCTTTTTGATCACACTGAAACCTGAAAACCACATCGGTGACAAGAATCCCTGCGTGCTGTATATGCCCCGAATGAAAATACAGCAATTTGATTCTGTTGCCATGGTAAAGGCCTATCTGGCTATTTATCTTATCAATCCGCAGATAGAAAAAAACCCACTATTCCCGTGCATCGCCTTCAGTCAACGCGCTGCCACTCATCGCTTGATCACTCAAAGGAAATTGGATGAGCAGAACATTCGCCTGGCCAGCTTTTCAACGGATCAATTATTCTTCAGTGACTACATCCAGGGGCTGATCGACCAACAAAAACAAAATCTCATCCATATGTGGTCAGTGGCGGATCACCCGCCCATCCCGCCCGAACACTTGCAGAACACCCTTCGTCGTTATTGGATAAATCACCGAGATTTCGATTTTTTTGGCGAGTGTCTAAAGAACCATGCGCTTCCTGCATTGGAGGCCTGGAAAAAAAACCAAATAACCGCAGGAGCACCAGAGAATAATCAACCCGCTAACGTACCGGAGACGCCTCCTACCGCAATCGCAGAAAACGAGAAAAAGCCATTACGACCGATAAAACTTCACATCATTCTTCATCAGGATCTTGAATTTAACACCTGGCAATTTTTATCGGACCTTTATTTTAAATGGTCACTCAAAACATACACCTTTGCCTCAATAAAAGAATATTATTTTTCTTGGGTGATTGATGAGATTGAACAATTATCAGGTCGCACTGTTGAACTCATAGAAATAAAAAAAGAGTCCGCACCCGAACTGTATAAATTCAAATACCACTCGGACACCACTCTCGACGCCAGCACCCGATGGGTGAATGCGGTGACTGAATATTTAAATAAAACATCGCAAACCACGTCCCCCCTTGACAAGTTCATCCTGCTCACTCGCCATATCCCGGTCCCAAGTGAGGCACGGGGGTTCGTCAATGAAATTGGAGGTCAATTTGCAATCGCGACGCTCCAAAACTACCGAACGGCCGCACATGAAGTAGGGCACATGCTGGGTGCGGAGCATGACGCAGGAGAGATCATCTACAATGGCTGGTGGAACGAAACAACCATGCACGTAAATGACGAATTCTCAGTTTTGCGCCTCAATGCCTATCGATTTAGCGACAGAAACAGAGAGACCATCAAAACCTACCTTGGCCAGTTCGATTGATTGATCGCCGCTGCCCATCCAAATAAAGGTGAAGGTCCAACCCCGCGGCCTTCATCTTTTTCAACCTCCAGGACTCGCCGCCCCACCCTCCAACTTGCGCCACAGCAACCGCACGTTCGCCTTGCGCACCAACGCGCAGCGATACAGACGAATCTCCAGCGGCACATGCCATTGCGGGCCGCCGCACACCACCAGTTCGCCACGCGCCAGTTCGGCACGCACACTCAACTGCGGCACCCAGGCAATCCCCAAGCCTTCCAGCGCCATGCTTTTGAGGCTGTCAGCCATGGCGGTTTCGTACACGGTGGTAAAACGCAGGGCGCGTTGGCGGAGCAACAGGTTCACCGAACGCCCCAGGAACGCACCAGCACTGTAGGCCAGCAACGGCACACTGCCCTCACCTTCCAGATCGAACAGCGGTTTGCCATCGGCATCGGCGGCGCACACCGGGAGCATCTCGGTGTTGCCCAGATGCAGCGACGGGAAGATTTCCGCGTCCATCTGCATCGCCGCGTCCGGGTCGTAGAACGCCAGCATCAGGTCACAGCCGCCTTCACGCAGGGCGTGCACCGCATCGCCGACGTTGGTGGCGACCAGTCGGGTGGCGATGTTCAAACCCTCGTTGCGCAGTTGCGCGATCCAGCGCGGGAAGAAGCCCAGTGCCAGGGAGTGGGCGGCAGCCACTTGCATGACTTCACCCTGCCCGCCTTCCAGGTGATGCAAATGCCGCAGTACTTCACCGAGCTGTTCGACCACGGTGCGCGCCGTCACCAGGAACAACTGCCCCGCCGCTGTCAGCTCCACGGGCGTGCGCGAGCGGTTGACCAGGGTCAGGCCCAACGCGGCTTCCAGGCTGCGGATACGCCGGCTGAACGCCGGCTGGGTCACAAAGCGCCGTTCCGCAGCCTGGGAAAAGCTGCGGGTCGCCGCCAGGGCGCTGAAGTCTTCCAGCCATTTGCTTTCAAGGTTCATCATTGCCTCCCACGCCGAATGCACCATTTTGGCACACACGCCCGCCATCATGGCTGGGTCACATCCGCATTATGCCGTTTGTGCATAGCCCAGTGTTTAACAGCATTGGCCCAAAAACTTCTACAAGCCTAGCATTCGCAGCGTTCCGGCCAGTTCCGGGTCCATATCGAGATGATTTCCGTCATGTCCTCTGCTGCATCTTTCCGTACAGAAAAAGACCTGCTTGGCGTACTCGAAGTACCTGCTCAAGCGTATTACGGCATCCAGACCCTGCGAGCGGTGAACAACTTCCGCCTCTCGGGCGTTCCGATTTCGCATTACCCGAAATTGGTGGTCGGCCTGGCAATGGTCAAGCAAGCAGCAGCTGACGCCAACCGCGAATTGGGCCAGCTCAGCGAAGCCAAGCACGCTGCCATCAGCGAAGCCTGTGCCCGCCTGATCCGCGGCGATTTCCACGAAGAGTTCGTGGTGGACATGATTCAAGGCGGCGCTGGCACTTCAACCAACATGAATGCCAACGAAGTCATCGCCAACATCGCGCTGGAGGCCATGGGCCATCAGAAAGGCGAATACCAATACCTGCACCCCAACAACGACGTGAACATGGCGCAGTCGACCAACGACGCCTACCCGACCGCGATCCGCTTGGGTCTGCTGCTGGGCCATGACGCGCTGCTGGCCAGCCTCGACAGCCTGATCCAGGCGTTCGCCGCCAAAGGCGCCGAGTTCAGCCATGTACTGAAAATGGGCCGCACCCAATTGCAAGACGCCGTGCCGATGACCCTCGGCCAGGAATTCCGCGCCTTCGCCACCACCTTGGGTGAAGACCTGGCGCGCCTGAAGACCCTGGCGCCGGAGCTGCTCACCGAAGTGAACCTGGGCGGCACCGCCATCGGCACCGGCATCAACGCCGACCCACGCTACCAGGCCCTGGCCGTCCAACGCCTGGCCACCATCAGCGGCCAGCCGCTGGTACCGGCGGCTGACCTGATCGAAGCCACCTCCGACATGGGCGCCTTCGTGCTGTTCTCGGGCATGCTCAAGCGTACCGCGGTGAAGCTGTCGAAGATCTGCAACGACCTGCGCCTGCTGTCCAGCGGCCCACGCACCGGCATCAATGAGATCAACCTGCCGGCGCGCCAGCCAGGCAGCTCGATCATGCCCGGCAAGGTCAACCCGGTGATTCCGGAAGCCGTTAACCAGGTGGCATTCCAGGTCATCGGCAACGACCTGGCCCTGACCATGGCAGCCGAAGGCGGCCAACTGCAACTGAACGTGATGGAGCCGCTGATCGCCTTCAAGATCTTCGACTCGATCCGCCTGCTGCAACGCGCCATGGACATGCTGCGCGAGCATTGCATCGTCGGCATCACCGCCAACGAAGCACGCTGCCGCGAACTGGTGGAGCACTCCATCGGCCTGGTCACCGCGCTGAACCCCTACATCGGCTATGAAAACGCCACCCGCATCGCGCGTATCGCTCTTGAAAGCGGCCGCGGCGTGCTGGAACTGGTGCGCGAAGAAGGCTTGCTCGACGACGCCATGCTCGACGACATCCTGCGCCCGGAAAACATGATCGCTCCACGCTTGGTCCCGCTGAAGGCCTAAGCGTTTGTTGCACCGCTCACCAGGCTGAGGGACTAGACACCTCTCACCTTTTGAGGGCCTGAAGGCTCGTTCTTCAGGCCCTTTTTTTTGCCTCAAGGTTGTGAAATGAAGCCCATAAAAACTCCAATATCGCCCTGCAAACCCACCTTGCTTGCCACCGCGTGGCTGAAACCTTTAATCAGCCCGTGCAGACGGATCAGTCTCGCCTAGGTATAGTGCCGCCCCTCTCGCGTCTGCGGCCATCGGTAACGAGGCCCGGGTACCACGCGAAACCGCATGAATAACAACACCCGCAAAAGGATGGGGATCGAAGCGTCGTGCACTGCCTGGTGCTGAGCGATGCGTCGGACCGTCCTGCGTTTGCCATCAGAAAAATCAGCGAGGAACACTCCATGCTCGAAGTCATCAACGACTTCCTCTCAGGGAAAGTACTGATCGTGCTCATAGTCGGGCTCGGCGGTTATTTCACGATCCGCTCGCGTTTCGTTCAATTGCGTCACTTTTTCCACATGTTCTCGGTGTTTAAAGACAGCCTCAAGAGCAGCGCCGGTCAACTCAGCTCGTTCCAGGCGCTGATGCTCAGCCTGGCCGGCCGCGTGGGTGCCGGTAACATCGCGGGTGTCGGTATTGCTGTGACCCTGGGTGGTCCGGGGGCGGTGTTCTGGATGTGGGTCACCGCGCTGGTGGGCATGTCTTCGAGCTTTATCGAGTGCTCCCTCGGCCAGTTGTACAAGCGCACCGACGCTGAAGGCACCTATCGCGGCGGCCCGGCCTATTACATCCAGCACGGCCTGCAGAAGCGTTGGCTGGGGATGGTCATGGCGTTCCTGCTGCTGGTGACCTTCGGTTTTGCCTTCAACGGCCTGCAAGCCCACGCCGTGACCCACTCGCTGAACAACGCCTTCGGTCTGGATACCACTTACACCGGCCTGGCGCTGGCGGTGTTGCTGGGCCTGGTGTTCATTGGCGGGATCAAGCGTATTGCTTCGATTGCCGACCTGCTGGTGCCGGTCAAGACCCTGGTCTACATCGCCGTGACCCTGTACGTAATCGTGCTGCAATTCGACCACGTGCCGGCCATGCTCGCGACCATCGTCAAGAGCGCCTTTGGCCTTGACCAAGCCTTCGGCGGCCTGGTCGGTAGCGCGATCATCATGGGTGTGAAGCGCGGCGTGTTCGCCAACGAGGCCGGCCTGGGCAGCGCACCCAACGTTGCGGCGGTGGCTTCGGTAGAACATCCGATTGCCCAAGGCGTGGTGCAGGCGTTCAGTGTGTTCCTCGACACGTTCATCATCTGCACCTGCACCGCATTGCTGATCCTGCTCTCCGGTTTCTACACCCCGGGTTTTGAAGGCGACGGTATTGCCCTGACCCAGAACTCCCTGGCGGCGGTGGTCGGTGACTGGGGCCGCATGTTCATCTCGGTGGCCCTGGCGTTGTTCGTGTTCACCTCGATCATGTACAACTACTACCTGGGCGAGAGCAACCTGCGCTTTCTGGTCGGCAATAACCGCAAGGTGCTGATGGGCTATCGCGCACTGGTGCTGGTGCTGATTTTCTGGGGTTCGATCGAGAACCTGAGCACCGTGTTCGCCTTCGCCGACATCACCATGACCATGCTGGCCTTCGTCAACCTGTTCGCCCTGGCGTTCCTGTTCAAGATCGCCATGCGCATCCTCAACGACTACGACAACCAGCGCGCGGCGGGCATCAAGACTCCGGTGTTCGATTCCAGCCAGTTCCCCGACCTGGACCTGGACCGCAAGGCCTGGCCGGCCAATCCGGTGAAGCCTGAAGCAGCACCCTCGGCTGAACTGAGCGCTCAAGCGCAACGTTGATCACCGCTAGATGACACGCCGCCCGGCCTTGGGCATGCTCTGGGCCCGGCGGCGTTTTTCGTTCAGGAGATTTCTCATGCAACCAGCTAACAACGTGATGGTGCTCTACACCGGCGGCACCATCGGCATGCAGGCCAGCGCCAATGGCCTGGCGCCCGCTTCAGGTTTTGAGGCGCGTATGCGCGAACAGCTTGCCGACGCGCCAGTGCCCGCGTGGCGCTTCCAGGAAATGTCGCCACTGATCGACAGCGCCAACATGACCCCTGCCTACTGGCAGCGCCTGCGTACCGCCGTGGTTGAAGCCGTGGACGACGGCTGCGACGCGGTGCTGATCCTGCACGGCACCGACACCCTGGCGTACAGCGCGGCGGCCATGAGTTTCCAATTGCTGGGCTTGCCCGCACCGGTGGTGTTCACCGGCTCGATGTTGCCGGCCGGCGTGCCGGACAGCGATGCCTGGGAAAATGTCAGCGGTGCTTTGGCCGCATTGGGCGAAGGCCTGGCAGCGGGTGTACACCTGTACTTCCACGGCGCGCTGATGGCGCCGACCCGTTGCGCAAAAATTCGCAGTTTCGGGCGCAATCCGTTTGCGACCTTGCAACGCCAGGGTGGCATTGCCCGCGCCGAGTCCCTGCCGGCCGCGCTGGATTACCGTCAGCCCAAAGCCTTGGCGAATGTCGCCGTGCTGCCGTTGGTGCCGGGTATTGATGCCGCGCAACTGGACGCCGTAATCGGCAGCGGCATTCAGGCGTTGGTACTGGAGTGCTTCGGCAGCGGCACCGGGCCAAGTGACAACCCAGCCTTCCTGGCCAGCCTTCAACGTGCGCAGGACCAGGATGTGGTGGTGGTTGCTATCACCCAATGCCATGAAGGCGGTGTAGAGCTGGACGTCTACGAGGCCGGCAGCCGCCTGCGCGATGTGGGCGTACTGTCCGGTGGCGGCATGACCCGCGAGGCAGCGTTCGGCAAGCTCAACGCCCTGCTCGGTGCCGGGCTGGAGACCAGCGAAATCCGTCGCCTGGTGGAATTGGACCTGTGCGGCGAACTGAGCTGACCGGCATGTAACTTGCTCTACTTCCAGCCTCTCCTGGCTGGAAGTTCCCATGCTGCACTCCCACCTCACCACCCTCAATGCCGTGTCCTTGGTACTCAGTACCTTCGAGGCCGAAGGCTTGCCCCACGAAGCGTTGCTGGCCGGCAGCGGCATCTGCGCGGCGGACTTGAGCCGCGCCGACACGCGCATCGCCACGCACCAAGAGATGCAAGTGTGCGCCAATGCCGTGGCCCGTCAGCGCGATATCGGCCTGATCGTTGGCCGGCGTATGCATGTTTCTTCCTACGGCATACTGGGCTATGCCCTGCTCACCAGTGCCACTTTCGGTGACGCTTTGCACCTGGCCCTGCGGTATCCGGCGCTGTTGGGAACACTCTTCGAACTGAGCCTGGAGGAAGACGGCGAACGTATCTGGTTCACGGCCGGCGACTACCGCGAAAACCCGGCCCTGACCGCCTTCAATGTCGAGTTGTGTCTGGGATCACTGAAGGTCATCTGTGACGACCTGCTCGGCCATCCCCTGCCCTTGCTGGGCGCCCGTTTTGAGCACGACGCGCCGGATTATCAGGCGCGCTACGCCGAGAGCTTCGACTGCCCGCTACAGTTTCAGGCTATCGCCAACGCGTTCGCCTTTGATAAACGCTGGCTTGCCCAACCGTTGCCCCTGGCCGACACGGTCACCCACCAGGCCATGGTCGAACGTTGCCGCAAACAAAATACCGAATTCACCGGGCGCGAGGCCTGGCTGGGGCGAATCCGCCAGTTGCTGGCCGCACAACTGCACGCCGCCCCTGGGCTCGATGGCCTGGCGCAGCAGATGAACTGTTCGGCGCGCACCCTGCGCCGGCACCTGCATGACCTGGGCTGCAGCTATCAGGAACTGCTCGATGAGTTGCGCTTTGAACGCGCCAAACAGTTGTTGGCTGAGAACCTGTGGCCGATCCACCGAATTGCCGAGACGCTGGGGTTCAGCGAAACGGCGAGTTTCAGGCATGCCTTCGTGCGCTGGAGCGGCGTAACGCCGAGCCAATTTCGCGCATGACGCCCCAATGCGGGGCGAATTACGGACACACAAATTGGCCACATTGATCCCCTTTTGGCCTCTCCTGACGTTCTCATAAACCGCGCTCGCCGCAAGACTGCATGCACCGATACAGCCTGCGGAGAACAAAAAATGCTGACGATCTACTCGGACGATCACCACCTGCACCACGGCCGTTGTGAACTGATGGACGGGCAACTGATGCCCTGCTTTGAAATGCCCTCGCGTGCCGACCACGTGCTGCAACGGGTCAAGGCGCGGGAACTGGGACCGGTGCAGGCACCGCAGGATTTCGGCTTGGCGCCGCTGCAACGCGTTCATAGCCGCGACTATCTGGACTTCTTCAAGGGCGCCTGGCAACGCTGGACCGAATACGGCCAGGACGGTGACCTGTTGCCCTACACCTGGCCCGCCCGCACCTTGCGCCGCGTGATGCCCACCAGCCTGCACGGCCAATTGGGTTATTACAGTTTCGACGGTGGCGCGCCGATCACCGCCGGCACCTGGCAAGCGGCCTACAGCGCCGCGCAAGTCGCCCTCACAGCCCAGGCCGCCATCGCGCAGGGCGCCCACAGTGCCTTCGCGCTGTGCCGCCCGCCCGGGCATCATGCCGCCAGCGATTTGATGGGCGGTTATTGCTACCTAAACAACGCAGCCATCGCGACCCAGGCGTTCCTTGATCAGGGCTGCAAAAAGGTCGCGATCCTCGACGTGGATTACCACCACGGCAACGGCACGCAGTCGATTTTCTACCCACGCAACGACGTGCTGTTCACCTCGATCCACGGCCATCCGGAGGCAGAGTTTCCGTTCTTCCTCGGGTATGCAGATGAGCAGGGAGAAGGCATCGGAGAAGGTTTCAACTTCAATTACCCGCTACCCGCAGGTGCAGGCTGGGAGGCTTGGAGCGCAGCGCTTGAACAAGCCTGCACAGAGATCGAGCGCTACGCCGCCGACATCATCGTGGTGTCCCTGGGCGTGGACACCTTCAAGGACGACCCTATCTCGCAGTTCAAGCTCGACAGCCCGGACTACCTGGCCATGGGCGCGCGCATTGCCCGCCTGGGCAAGCCCACGCTGTTCGTGATGGAAGGCGGCTACGCAGTGGAGGAAATCGGAATCAACGCCGTCAACGTGCTGGAAGGTTTCGAGGAAGCAGCCCAATGAACATACTCAAGTCGCTCGCCCTGTGCGCCGTGGTTGTCAGTGGCGCAGCCCAGGCCGAAGAAAAAACCCTGAAGGTCTACAACTGGTTCGACTACATCACGCCCAAGGCGCTGGAAGACTTCAAGGCCCAGCACCCGTCGATCAAGTTGGTGTATGACATCTTCGACACCAACGAAGCCCTGGAAGCCAAGTTGCTCACCGGCAACTCCGGCTATGACGTGGTGGTGCCGTCCAATGTATTCCTGGCCAAGCAGATCGAAGCCGGTGTGTTCCAGCCCCTGGATCGAAGCCAGTTGCCCAACTGGAAACACCTGGACCCCAAGCTGATGAAGCTGATCGAAGCCAACGACCCCGGCAATCAATACGCCGTGCCCTACATGTACGGCACCATCCTGATCGGCTTCAACCCAGCCAAGGTCAAGGCAGCCCTGGGCGACAACGCCGCCGTGGACAGCTGGGACCTGATCTTCAAGGAGGAAAACCTCAGCAAGCTCAAGCAATGCGGCGTCGCACTGCTGGACTCGCCCTCGGAAATCCTGCCCCTGGCGTTACAACACCTTGGCCTGGACCCCAACAGCGACAATCCCAAGGACTACGACAAGGCCGAAGCGCTGATGATAAAGATCCGCCCGTATATCACTTACTTTCACTCCTCCAAATACATGGCCGACATCGCCAACGGGGATATTTGCGTGGCGGTGGGCTATTCCGGCAGTTTTTCCCAAGCCGCCAACCGTGCCAAAGACGCCAAGAATGGCGTGACCGTGGACATGCGCCTGCCCAAGGAAGGCGCGCCGATCTGGTTCGACATGCTCGCCATTCCCAAAGGCGCCAAAAACCCGGACGACGCCTACACCTTCATCAACTACCTGCTGCAACCCACAGTGATCGCACCCATCAGTGACTTCGTCGGGTACCCCAACCCAAACAAGGACGCTACCGAGAGGGTCGACCCGGCCATTCGCCACAACCCCAACCTGTACCCGACCGACACCGCCATGGCCACGCTCTACACCCTCATCCCCCTGGACAGCAAAGCCGAACGCGCCAGGACAAGGGCTTGGACCAGGATCAAATCCGGCACCTGAAGCACCTTGGTTTGACGTGTACCTTCGAATGCGCTTGTGAAGGTGGCCTATCTAAGCACCGCCTCTCTGTGTGGCCGCGCCCTAGCATGGAAATTTCTAGCCTTGACCTCAGGGCTGGTTCCACCAAACGGCCAGACAGGGAAGCCTCACCATGAACGCCCCCGCTTCAACGACCACGCCCTCGAACACATCACGTCAGGATGCACGCATAGCGCTGCTCACCCAATTCTCTACAGGTCCTTCGTTCAGGGAGACTGCAACCCTGCTGCTGCGCGAGGCGCTACAGGAGCAGTACCCGACGCTGGATATCGACCCGGACACCGTCATGCTCGCAACGCCCACCTGGAACCTGGATGACGACCGGGTCAGCGCCGGCCCCACCGAGTACCAGGCTCTGAGTGACATCCTTGCCAGGCAGGCAGTGCTGGCGGTGCCGATCTTGTACCTTCAGGGCGAGCACTTTCTCACGCAGCAACCGATCATCGAGCCGGCAGTACACCTGCCCGTGCGCGTGAATGAAATCGCCAAGACCATCAACCAACTGGCGCCCTCGATGCTGCGGGCCTATCAGCAACAAACGATCAACTATTGGAATCAAACCAACGGCAGCGGCCCACATTGGCACGAGCTGTCGAACCTGCTGCGCACGGTGTGGAATGTCGAGGCCGCCGATGACTGGACCGCCACCGAGTGTGCCATGGCTCGCGCCCTGTTCACTCACCCCGACAAAGCCGACAGAAAGGGCAACGACCTCTACAAGCTCAGGGCTTGCCTGGTTGATATCGACCGAGTCGACGATGAAGGGCAGGTCAAGCACGTCAATGATGTGATCATCGCGGTATTGATCGGCGAACACGAAGGCAAAACCACAGTCCTCACGCATTCGCTGCTCAAGGGTTATGAAAAGTTTCCTTCGCTGGAGCTCCTGGGCCAATCCTTGCCCGCGCACCTGTCGGGCTCTGTCACGGACCCGCAAATCCAATGGCGTCTGTTTGAACCGGATGGCAATTTCTTTGATCACCAAGCCTGTGCATTGGTGTCATTGCAGATCGATACCATCGCTGAAATCGACTTCTCCGACCTGCGCAAAACCAACAACGTCGATATGGCACTGGGCACGCCACCTGCTGCTGCCCCGCCGCCTGCGCAAAGCAGCCCGGATCTGGCCTGGTACCGCGAGCAGATGCCCGACTGGCTGACAAATGCTTCACCCAGCGACTCGAATTTCTATGCTCGGCACCTCAAAGACCTCGCCGCGCTGCATAACCAGAATGCCGGTCGGTCGTTCCTGGACGACGTCCCTACTATCGAGGCGTACGCGTTGAAGGTCATCAAGGCAAAGGTGATCAAGGACCACCCGGATAGCACTAACCTGCCCTTGGAGAAGATCTTCCTGCAAATAGAGAGCCCGGTCGTGTGGGGCACTTTCGTCGTCCCGGGCCAGGTTGAGAGCAACAGGTTCAGCCTGGTTGAACTGGCCCTGCAAAACCTGATTGCAGTGCCCGTCGGTAACAAAGTCGTCAAGACCAGCAATGGTTCAAACCTGCCTGAGTGGATGACCCCTGCCTATTTTGAATCGCTGGCCACCGATGCCGATATTGGCCGTACCTACCCTGCGCTGATCAAGGAAAAGCTGCTGGATGACACTCGGGAATCTGCACGCCGTAATACGCTATATAGCCAACACCTGCGTATCCAACTGCCGATGCAGGCCTTGCAGGCCAAGATCCGCCAGGAAGACAACATTGACGAGCGTGGCTACCGTTATGTGACCGCCGTGATGCAAGAAAAGGCCACTGACAGCAAAGTGGACGGGCAAACCATCGTACTCAGGCCCTTGGCCTTCGTGCCCACCCGGCGCACGGATACCTCTGTGGACACGGTCGCCAACATGTACGTGATAGGCCCCGAAGACCCGGCGGCCGGGCCATGCCTTTTGTACCGGCCGCTGTTCACGCCGGCCCTGATGCAGTTCCCGTCGCCGGCCAACCTCATCTATACGATCGCGCAATCGAGCAGCTTGTGCGAGTCGGTCTTGGCCTGGCTGCCGGATGCGGTCCGCAGCGACTATACCAACTATGTATTTCCCGGCTCGCTGCCTTCACCTTGGGCGGTCGCCGATTACCTGGTGGAGCCCGACAAGCTATGGACCATGAGCGGGCCAATGACCTTGGGCACCGAAGTACTCAACGGTGATCGATTCACCACAATGTTCAAGGCCAATGCCCAGGCCCTGATAGAACTGGCCGACCGCCAATCGGTGTCCAACGCCGAAAGCCGTTGGGCGACCTTTAAACACGCAGGCTGGGTGATCTTCAATGGGGTGCTGCCGTTTCTGGGGCGCACCATCGGCACGGGCGCCTGGATCTGGCAGGTGGTCGATCAGCTGCAAACCTTTGTGCAAGCGCATGACCACGACGAAAAACAAGCCGAGTGGTCGGCACTCACCGATGTCCTGTTGAACCTCGGCATGGCGATCACGTTGCACGCCGCCAGCCGCAGCCACCGTACCGGCTACCCACGCAAGACCACGCCAAAGCGGACCAAAGCGACCAGCACAAAGCAGGTCACGATCAAACAAGAGGTGACCCTGACCAAGGAGTTGCCGGCCACACATTTACCGCACCTGCACACCAGCGGCGCAATCAAGCGCATACCCAGCGAACTCGCAACCGTGCTCGACAGCTTCAAGGTCAGCAAACCGCAAGGCCTCGGCGCGGCGCAAACCGCAAAAAACCAGTACCAGCATCTCTTTCATCAGGCACAAAAGTACTACGCCCCTGTGGGGGAACGCTGGTTTGAGGTCAGTGCCGGTGAAGATGAAGCGGTAGTCATCATCGACCCGAAGCAGCCCGGTCGAACAGGACCTGCGTTGATTCACAACGCTCAGGGCCAATGGTTCATCGACACTCGTCTGCGCCTGCGCGGCGCCGGTTCCAAGCAGCTGCAGGAACAGTCAAAATCCAAAGCTGAGATCAACGCGATAGAAGCCAAAAGACGCCTGACGCTATTTGAACAAAACAAACCCACTGCGCAATTGGAGTTGCAGCAGGCCCATCTGGCGATGTCGGACACCGCGTCATCCACTTCATCCGAAGTCAGCCGCCAAACCTACCTGCAAAAACTCAAGAGCCAGAGCAGCGACTACGAGAAGGCACTGCAACAGCTCAAGATATTGAATACGTTCTCGCCCAGCGCGGACTATCAGCAACACGCAATCCGCTACGTGAACGCCCAACTGGAGCTGACCCGGACCGGTATCACCGAAGCGCAAGTCGCCTTCACACCTAAACTCAAAACCGTGCTGGACCAGGTCGAACATCAAATCAGCCATCCAGAGGAACGTCATATCGACGATGCCCGCATCATGAGCGAATTGAGCCAGGACATGATCCAGCGCCTGAACTACAGCCAATCGCGGCTTACCCAACTCAAAGCGCTGGGTGAGCTGGGATTCGAGCAAATTCGCAACTACCGGAGTCAATTGCCAAGCTACACCGCCCGCGACCTCAGGGCCTTGCAAGTGTCTTTGGCGCGCAACTTATGCCTGGACGGCGACAGCATCGCCACAGCCTCGTCAGCCTGGAGTGCCATTGACACCATCGTCGACACCGCCAACCTGTCGATTCAGGCCTTGCATGAAACGTCGATGGAGCGTAGCCAGGCGCGCTTGGATGAACGCATCGAAACCCTTGGCAGCCTGGTCGAACAGTTCAAGATCATCGACGAACGCCTGCAGGATTTCCCCGACGAGTTTCCTGACGCAGCGCTGCCTGCACGTATCACGACCCTGCGCGAAAAAATCCGCGATTTCTACCGCGAAACCCTGGGTAGCCTGGAGCTGCTGCACGCGGATCGGGACACGCTCAGAAGCCGCCCGACGCCGCCTTTAACACCGCCAAGAGCAAAGCAAAAAATCATTCACACGCGCTACAACGGGGTATTGGTGGGAATACCACGACTGACAGAGGCCGGCGATGAAACCGGCATGGTGGATGTCATCTCTCCTCTCAACCAGCAGATCATGGCGACCTTCCACGAAAAAACCCCAGGTGTGTGGGTGCAGCACGTCAATCCCGTCGAGACCACCACTACCACCACTACTCTGGACGTCGCCACCAGTATCAGCCTGGCCCAGAAGCTTCTGGACGGGTTGGGGGCCTTCAAGCAGCGCACTGGCCAACAGGCGATCAAACCGGAGCGCAGCGCTACTGGCATCGAATGGCTGTACCACGAGCACGCGTTAAAACTGGAACAGGCCTCTGCAAACATTGAGCAGGCCCTGACCCAAAGCAACTCCACCGAGAGCAACGGGGGCTCTGCGGCTCTGGTCAACAAACAACTGGGCGAAGCGGCGCAGGCACTCTATCAAGAGGCGGCTCGCCAGAAACTGCAAATGATCAAGAAACGCCCACCCACCATCAGTAGCGTGGAATGGCTTAAGCAAAACAACGAGATCGTAATCAAGAGAACCGTCAAGCGCCGCCGGCTCAAAGGGCCTGTCAAGGTCTACCTGGATGAGTACACCCTGAGTAACCGCAGTGATAAAACTGTGCTGTGGTATGCACACTTCCATTATTCGGCCGAATGGGTGCCCGCCAGGGCTTTTCTCAGGGGGCGCCTGAAAACCCCGCAAGAGCACGCCCGGGGAGTAGATGCCGACAGTCTTGACGGCCTCAACGAACAGCAAAAAACCGCGTTCTACCTCAGCGAAATAAACCGGGACCAGGCCCAGCGGTTGTTTTTCAAAGTGAAGTAACCTCAGTGCCGGATCGTATTCAAGCCAGCCACACCCGACGCAAGCGGGCCAGCGCCTGTGCGATGGCCGCCTCAGGCACGGCAGCGAACCCCAGCACCAGTCCGGCACGCTGGTCCGATGGTGGGCCGGTATCTGCCAGCCAGTAGCCGCTCAAGCCGTTGATCTCGACATCCACCGCGCGGGCTTGGGCAAGCAGCGCTTGCTCACGGGCCAGACTGTCCACGCGCACCGTCACGTGTAAGCCTGCCGCAACGCTAGGCAAGGCGCCGACACCTGGCAGTTCGCTGGGCCAGCCGACCAACAAAGCGTTGCGGCGGCTCAGGGCCGCACGGCGCATACGCCGGACGTGGCGCTGGAAATGCCCCGCCGCCATGAATTCGGCCATTACGGCCTGAGTGCTGACTTCGGAATGACGCATGTCCACGGCGCGGCGCCGAGTAAAGGCCTCTACCAGACCCGGCGGCAATACCAGGTAACCCAGGCGCAAAGCCGGGAATGCCACCTTGCCGAAGGTGCCGACGTACAGCACTCGGCCGTTGCGATCCAGCGCCGCCAGGGGAGACAGGGGCGCTCCGGTGTAACGGTACTCACCGTCATAGTCGTCTTCGACGATCCAGCCGCCAGTACGCTCGGCCCAGGCCAGCAACTCCAGGCGCCGCGCCAGGCTCATCACCACGCCCAACGGGTACTGATGGGACGGCGTGACATAGGTCACCCGGCAATCCTTCAGGCGGTTCAAGACCTCGCAGTCAATACCATCGCCATCCACCGGCACGCCATGCAATCGGCCACCTGCCAACGCAAAGGCATGGCCTGCCGCGCGATAACCCGGATTTTCCACTGCCACGCCATCCCCAGGCTCCACCAGCAACTGTGCACAAAGGCTGATTGCCTGTTGTGCGCCACTGGTGATCACTATTTGCTCAGTCGTGCACTGCAGACCTCGCGCAGTGCGCAGGTAAGCGGCGATCAAGCCACGTAGACGTTGGTCACCGGCCGGGTCGCCGTAGCACAACTGCGCCAGGTCCGGCTTGCGCCAGAACGCCCCGTTGAGCTTGGCCCACACCTCAAAAGGGAATAGATCGAAGGCCGGTACCCCCACCCGAAAAGCCCGCGGCGGACCACAAGGAGGCTGAACCAAATGATTATGTTTGACCCTGTCCAGGCCACCACTGTGGATAACTTCACTGGCCTGAGGGCGCGCATTATCCAGACGATTTGTGGATAAGGCTGTGGGTAAGCCTGTTGAAAACCCTGTGGATAGTTTTGTGGATAGTTTTTTTGCTGTGGGCAGCTGCGAGACGTAGGTGCCGTCTCCCACCCGGCTTTCAATAAACCCCTCGGCATACAACTGATCGTAAGCGCGTACCACACTGTTGCGCGAGATCGACAACGCCGCCGCCATATCACGGGTGGCAGGCAAGCGCGTGCCACTGACCAGTCGCCCATCCAGCACGCGCTGGCGCAGCGCATCGTACAGCTGGCGTGTCAGGCCCTGGCGGCGATCCAACTCGATGCCAGCAGGGTCGAACGACATCGAGGGGATGAGGGGCGGCATATTGGACCTATGAAATGAGGGCTAGATGGCTCTTACAACGAGCCATTAGCCTGCCTAGGATGCAGGCATTCGCCAAGGAAAATTTCCATGTACACACCTCGCGCCTTCGCCCTCGATGATTTGCCCCAAATCCAGCAACTGATCCAGCACACGCGCCTTGCGCAGTTGGTGACCGTGGGTGAAAACGGCCTGCAGGCCAGCCACCTGCCGTTGCTGCTCAATCCCGACGAAGGACCCAACGGTACGCTTTATGGGCATCTGGCCAAAGCCAATCCGCAGTGGCGCGACCTGCAAAACGGCAGTGAAGCACTGGTCATCTTTGCTGGCGCCGAGGCGTATGTCAGCCCGGCGTTTTACCCCTCCAAGGCTGAGCACGGCAAAGTGGTGCCCACCTGGAATTACCTCGCCGTGCACGCTTACGGCAAGGCCGAGGTGTTCAGCGACGGCGAGCGATTACTCAAGGTCGTCGGCGCCCTCACTGATCACCACGAACGCGGCCGCGCCCAACCTTGGGCCGTCGGCGACGCGCCGGACGACTACATCGACGCGATGCTCAAGGCCATCGTTGGCTTTGCCCTGCCTATCGACCGCCTGGTCGGCAAACGCAAGCTCAGCCAGAACCGCAGCGCAGCCGATATGGCCGGCGTACGTGAAGCCCTGGCCGGCAGCGCTGATCTGCGCGACCAGAATCTCGCCCGTTTCATTCCCCAAGGAGTTGCAGAATGACCCCGATCGACATCCGCCAAGTCACCGCCGCGGACCACGCCGCCTGGCTACCGTTGTGGCTGGCCTACTTGAAGTTCTACAACACCGAACTACCGGACGCCATCAGCCAAAGCACCTGGCAACGCCTGATAGACGCTCGCGAGCCGACCCACTCGGCGCTCGCCTGGCAGGACGGCAAGGCGGTGGGCATGGTTAACTTCATCTATCATCGCTCCAACTGGAGCATCGAGAACTCGTGCTACCTGCAGGATCTTTTAGTGGATCCATCCCAACGCGGCACCGGCGTGGGTCGTAAGCTGATCGAGTTCGTCTACGCCACCGCCAAGGCCGATGGCTGCTGCAAAGTGCACTGGTTGACCCACGAGACCAACGCCACCGCGATCCAACTCTACGAACGCATCGCCGAACGCCCTGGTTTCATCCAATTTCGCCAAGGTCTTTAAGGAGCCCAGCATGTCCACTTCCCTCGCCGACTGGAAAGGCGTCCCGTCACCCACGGTTCAACTGCTTGAAGGGCGCTTTATCCGCCTGGAAAAACTCGACCCGGCGCGCCACGGCGATCAACTGTGGCAAGCCCTACAAGGGCCCGGTGCTGACCCGAAGCTATGGGACTATTTGCCCTACGGCCCGTTTCCCGAGCGCGGCGCCTTTGATACCTGGCTGAACAACCATGCGGCCCATAGCGACCCGTATTTTTTCAGCGTGATCGACCGCGCGAGCGGTCAGGTCCAGGGCATCCTCAGCCTGATGTCCATCGTCCCAGCCCAAGGCCGCGTTGAAATCGGCCACGTCACCTTCGGCGCGCCGATGCAGCGCTCGCCAAAAAGTACCGAAGCGGTTTACCTGCTGGCCAAGTACGCGTTCGAACAGGGCTACCGCCGCCTGGAGTGGAAGTGCAACAACAGCAATGCGCGCTCCAGGTATGCGGCCGAGCGATTGGGGTTCAGTTTTGAGGGGGTGTTCCGCCAGCATATGGTGGTCAAGGGGCAGAACCGGGATACGGCGTGGTATTCGATCCTGGATTCGGAATGGCCCAAAGTGGGCGCGGGATTTGAGGCCTGGTTGTCTGAGGCGAACCAGAGTGGTTCGGGCCAGCTGAAAACGCTGGCCGACTGCCGGATCTAGATCTCACTCGCACCGCCCCTCCCACACTTTAATCTGCGGTGGATCAGTTGGTCAGGCGCTGCGCCAGCACCGCAATATGCTCCGGCCCGATGCCACAGCACCCACCCAAATGGTTGGCGCCACGCGCCTGCCAATCAGCAGCCCAATGCAGGTAACCCGGTGGGTCGAGGTCGTCGCGCAACGGGTCCAGGCCATCGTTGGCCGTGGCTTCCTTGGGTTGCGGCGGGAAGGCGTTGGCGTAGGCACCGATCTGAATCGCTACGCCCAATCGCTCGAAGGTCTCCCGCGCGGCATCGATCGCCGCGCCGATCACTTCCGGCTGGCTGCAGTTGAACAACAACACCTGCACACCCAACTGCGCCGCCGCCTCGGCCGCTTCCGCTACCGGTTCGCCGGAGCGCAGGCGCGGTACGTCGTCGGTGTCTTCGTCTTTCAAGGTGAACGACAGCCAGAACGGTTTACCGTCCTGCGGCAGCCCGGCATGAATCGCTCGCGCTTCAACGATTGAGCTCTGGGTTTCCGCCAGCCACAGGTCGACGTGAGGTGCCAGGCCCTGCACCAGCGGTGTCAGCAACTCGCTGACCCGCTCCGGCAGGAACAAGTCGGGCCGGTAGGAGCCAAACAGCGGCGGCAAGGAGCCAGCGACACGCACCGCCTTGCCGGACGCCTGCACCGCCCGTCGCGCCAACTCACCGGCCAATGCGGCCAGCGCCTGGCCTTCGGCGGCGAAGCGCGCCTCACCAATATGAAAGGGCACCACCGCGTAGCTGTTGCTGGTAATCACGTCGGCACCGCTGTCGATATAGGCCGCGTGTACCGCCTCCACCGCTTGCGGCGCTTCGCTCAAGGCCAATGCCGACCACTCCGGCTGGCGGAACGGCGCGCCACGGCGTTGCAGTTCACGGCCCATGCCACCATCGAGAATTACTGTGCGTGCTGCGCCCATATGCTTTTTACTCATATGCTTATGAAAATAACTCACTATGAGAGTCGTTCTTATAACTATTTAATGCGTACCGTTCGGTTAATAACAACCTCTTTTTTATTCAGGTGTTCGATTTTGAAATTCAGACCGCTGTTGGCCCTGGGCCTGACGATGTTGGCTGCTTCCACCCAAGCCTTTGGCGGTGCCACGCTGGATCGTATCGAGCAGAAGAAGGAACTGGTCGGCGTGCTGATGGAAAGCTACCCGCCGTTTTCATTTCTCAACGAGCAGAACCAGCTCGACGGTTTCGATGTGGATGTGGCCAAGGCCGTGGCGCAAAAGCTTGGCGTGAAGCTGCGCCTGGAAACCCCTTCATGGGACGTCATTGCCGCTGGCCGCTGGAGCGGGCGCTATGACATTTGCATCTGCTCCATGACCCCGAGTAAGGCACGCGCCGAGGTGTTCGACTTCCCGGTTGAGTATTACGCCTCGCCCGCGGTGATCGTGGTCAACGCCAAGGATGATCGCATCCACGAAGCCAAGGACCTGAGCGGCAAGAAAGTCGGGCTCACCAGCGCCTCCAGCTACGAGAGTTACCTGAACAAGAGCCTGGTCATCGAAGGCGCCGAAGACACGCAGCTGCAGTACCCGTTCGAAGACGTGCAGATCGCCCCGTACGATACCGACAACGTGGCCTTCCAGGACCTCGGCCTGGGCGCCGGCGTGCGCCTGGACGCAATCCTCACCAACCTGGTTACCGCGCAGCCGCGCTTGACCCAGGACAAGCGCTTCAAGCTGGCCGGCGCACCGCTGTATTCGGAGCCCAACTCGGTGGCCATCGAGAAAGGCGACGCGCAGTGGGACAGCAAAGTGCGTGAGGTCTTCGCCCAGCTCAAACAGGACGGCACCTTGAGCAAGCTGTCGCAAAAATGGATCGGCGCCGACATCAGCCAATGAGTTTTCGCATACGGCTTTACCTGACCTGGGCGGCGCTGTTCGCCCTGTTTGCCAGTTTCTTCCTGAGCTTTGACCTGAAGTTCTCGATCATTCTCGACAAGCTGCCCAACCTGGTCGGCCTGCACCTGGCGCCCAACGGTTTTCTGCAAGGTGCGGCGCTGACGCTGTTCCTGTGCCTGTGCGCCATGCTTGCGTCATCGGTGCTGGGCTTTATCACTGCGCTGGGGCGCCTGTCGAAAAGCGCGGTGGCGTTTGGCATTGCCAGTTTCTACGCCTCGTTCTTTCGTGGCACGCCGCTGCTGATCCAGATCCTGCTGATTTACCTGGGCCTGCCGCAACTGGGCCTGGTGCCGGGCGCCATCGTCGCCGGGATCATCGCGTTGTCGCTGAACTATGGTGCCTACCTGAGCGAGATTTTCCGCGCCGGCATCCTCGGCGTGCCCCATGGTCAACGCGAGGCCGCGCTGGCCCTGGGTATGCGTGACCGGGAAATTTTCTGGCACGTCACCCTGCCCCAGGCCATGCGCACCATCATCCCCCCGGCCACCAACCAGTTCATCTCGATGCTCAAGGACTCGTCGCTGGTCTCGGTGATGGGAGTATGGGAAGTGATGTTCCTGGCACAGTCCTATGGCCGCTCCAGCTACCGCTACATCGAGATGCTCACCACGGCGGCAATCATTTACTGGGTGCTTTCACTCGGACTGGAGCTGATCCAGGCGCGCATGGAGCGGCATTTCGGCAAGGGGTATGTGCGGCGCGGCTGAAGCTCAAGATCTGTTGCGTCGCAACTTGACCACGCCCATCTGCATACCGAAAGGTCGCAAGACCGCGTTAAGCGATTTCACGGTCTGATTGCCCTCGCCGTGTTCGATGTGAACGAGGGTGCGCACAGAGATTTTGCACATTCTGGCAAACTGACTCTGGTGCAAACCCGTAACTTCGGTGCGCAGGCGACGTACAGCCTCGGCGAGTTCCAATGTCCCATCGGCGAGGGAGGTCTGAATGCTTTCGATCAGCAGGGTTCGCTCTTCAACGCTGCGGCTCATGTCAGCCCCCATTCTTTAAGACGTCGCGGCAAATTCTTCAAGGCGATCGCAGGGTGATTCATGGTGACTGCCGGCAAGCCACTGGTGCTCAGAATATCCGGCAACGCCGATAGCTGTTGCGCTATCACCCTGAGATCTTCGAATAGCTTCTGGCTGTCGACAAGGTCACCCAGACTGTCACAAACCCCTCGCCAATCCACCTCCCCTGCTCGCTCCAGCTCTTTAGGCCACTTGGTACTGCGCGTAACCCCTTCGTCGTCCATTACCATGGGTGCCATGTCGTATATAGGTGCGAGGCGCAGGGTGTTCGCTTCGCGGATAATCGATGTATTACGGCCGTGATTGTCCGAGTTACCGAGGATTTTATTCAACAGGTCGCGCTTAAGGTATTCAGCGACTAGGGCTGGCACCTCGTGCGACTGACCCGCCTCTCGCCACAAGCCAATCAACAACTCAAGTACTTCACGATGTGCCATGGCACTGCCGGGAACGGTGACACCCGCCAATGAGTAAATTGATTCCACCGCGTAACGCTGAACGCCTTGGGCAGTGACCTGTCGATCAAAGCGGTGCATCCACACACTCGGCTTGCTCGCTTCTTCCAGAGCCAGCCCTGAGGCAGCTACGGTATCCATGCCCAAGGTCTGCAGAGCTTTGTAATAGTGGTATTCACTACGCAGGATATCCTGATCCGTCTGCGTGCCTTTATTGCGCGCAAACTTCACTAACCAATGTTGTTTAACCTGTTGATCATCCAGCACGGCATCCGGGTACAGCAAACCTTGTTGGTTTTCTGTCAGCAGCAGTTTGGGCGCCTCACCGCCCGCACCTGTCGCACCACCGATGGCCGCTCCTTGCTCATAGGCGTATTCAAGAAAGCGGCTGTCGCGCTGGACCACGTCATGGCGCTCAAATCCCATGGGGGGTCGCATGTCCAAGGCTTCAATCGACTCCTTGATGCGCATGTGACCGATGGGAGCGGGCGTGCTGCGCATCAGCAGAAATAGATCTGCGCTTATGTCATCCGTTTTTTCCCGACCCACACGCGCCATAAGAAAACGCTTAGCCGCCCCCGCAGGGGCGAGGTCATGCACAAAAGCGGGAGCACATGAGGCTCTGTTACCTCCCCATTCCAGAGGAAATCTGGCGCTAACAGCCTTGTCGAAGAGGCGGCTCATGTCCTCAAGATGTTCCACCAAGTAGTGCTGGTCATAGCCAAAACTGCATCGGCTTTCAAAACCTTGCTGCGGTGTATCAAAAGTCAGAAACATAGCATCCCGCCAATGGCCTTCGACGTAGGTTTGTAAGGTCAGACGGAGCATGGTTCGCACCTGCAAGTTAATGCGTTTATCTACGCATATCAGACGTTAAATATGCAATATAGTGCATACTTTAGCGCAAACCCAGCTTTTAATCTGCATTAAAATGCGTAGAACCAATAGGCGCGGTAGCGAAACAAGCACCACAGTTTGGCCACTGGCAGATAAGTTTTTAATCGCACCTGACTAAAGACAACTCCCGCAAACCAGCGGTCAATGGCCTGACAGTTATCGCCCCACGCTCCCGCTACATTCCCGACCTCATTCATCAGAGGTCGGGAATTCATGCCCTTTACATCCCAAAGAATCGCAGCGTTCATCAGCCTTGTTATTGCCGTCAGTGTGCAACCTGCACAAGCGCGGGGTGACATCGAATACACATCATTTTCTTACCAACCCTATGATTCGCTCGACACTGAGTGGGCCTTCGAACCTGAAGTCGGTACGCCGCCAATCCCTGGGCCCTACCCCGGCTACTTCATTGGCCAAGCCTCCACCTACAATGGCGTGCAAGTGGCCAAGGTGCTGGAGCCGGCGCTGCTTGAACTGCTCAAGTCCGGCGAATTGACCTCGGAGGAGCTCAAGGAGCTGCAAAAGGTAAATGACGCACTCGCCGCACAGCCCGGCGGGATCGGCGCAGCCCTGGAGCAATTGGCCGGTAGCCAGAACGCGAACCTGCTCAGCGCCACATACGCCGTCACCAGCCACATCAGCAGCCAATTGCTCTCGTCCCTGCGCAACCTGCCCGACGACGACAACGGTCGTTTCTGGGTACAAGGGTTGAGTAACGGCGGCCACCTCGACCCACGAAGCGGCAGCGCCGGACTGAAGCACGATAGCAAGGGTCTGATGCTGGGCGCCGACTGGGCAGTGGATAACGCCTGGCGTGTGGGTGTTATGGGGGCAAAATCCGCCAGTGACCTGAAGGCGCACCGCTTCTCCACCGAACTGGACAGCTTGCACCTGGGCGCATACGCGGTGCGTCAGGACGGCCCGCTGGCCCTTCGCCTGGGGGCGATTTACAGCAGCCATGCCGGGACCAATCGGCGCGACGTCAACCTGCTCGATTACAAGGACTCGCTCAAGTCTCGTTACGATGCCCAAAGCCAAACGCTGTTCTCTGAGCTGGGCTATCAATTGGGCAGCCAGGACCTCCACATCGAGCCTTTCGCTGGCCTCGGCTACCAGCGTCATCACCGCGACGGTTTCAAGGAAAGTGGCGGCCTGACCGCGCTGAACGTCGGCGCGCAGACCCAGCAGAACCTTAACAGCACCGTTGGCCTGCGCCTGGCGACGGTTTACAGGCTCGATGATCAGGTCAGCCTCACGCCTCACCTCAGCGCCGGCTGGAAACACCTCTACGGCGCGGTTGACAGCCAGGTGCACCAAACCTATCGCAATGCACCCGTTGCGCTTGATGGCTTCACCATTACCGGCACGTCCCTGGACCGCAATAGCCTCGACGTAAACCTGGGCCTTGATCTTGCGTTATCCAAGCAACACACCCTGGGCCTGGCTTACAGCGGCCAAGCTGGCACCCATAGCCGCAACCAGGGTTTGAAGGGGCAATGGACGATGAGCTTTTAACCGAGCATCGTCAGACGACATCCCGACAGCGAGCCTTCTTACAATCATCTGCTCTGCCAGCCGACATCTGTCGGCTGTTACCTGCGTTAGTTTTCGACCTCAAGCACACTTGAGGTCGAAACCCAATGTTACGAGTACCCCACCAGTTTGCGGCCTATATCCCCCTGCCTGGCTGTCCGGCAACAGCCCCTGTTTATGCTGAAAAAAGTAACGCTATCGAACTCGCCACCGGTGGTCATTTTACCAACTACGGGCACATATCCACCGGGCCTTCCACGCGCTTCAAGGAGTCGTATAGCGGCATAAGCGCGAACAGCGCAGAAAGCATAATCGTCAACCACGGAGCGGTAGCGGGTGGCAGCAACGGCATCAAAGCCACCGACGATGTGACGCTGATCAATCACGGCGTAATCATCGGCCATAAAGGGGCCGGTCTGAAATCCAAGGGCAATGCAGACGTCGTCAACTACCGCATCATCAGGGGCGCGGATGCCCAGCGATCCAAAGAGAATGATGGCGACGGTGATGGCCTGGACATCGACAAACGTGCACGCGTGCACAACTACGGGCTCATTGAAGGCACCGGGGCCAATGGCGCGGACAAGAACGGAGCCCCCAACACCAGCGAAGGCATCGCCATGGGCGGCGGCGAAATCTATAACCGTGGAGTTATTCGCGGCGCACATCATGGGGTGCTGGTAGACAATGGGGACTTGGGGCCGGCCTATGGGAGCACCTCGTTGATCAACGAGGGCATCATCACCGGTCGCAACGGCTACGGCGTCAGGCTGATCGGAGAACACAATGACCAAGTCACCAACGATGGGCTGATAAGCGGCACCGAAGGCATCGCCCTGGATATGGGGGGTGGCGATGATGTGTTGACTGTGCGCGGTAACGCTCAATTCAACGGCAAAGTAGACGGTGGCAGTGGCACCAATCACGTCGTGCTGGACGATGTCCAAGGTGGCACTTTCAACGGCGCCCGCCGTATCCAGCACCTGTGGATAGGCAGCGGTTCCTGGACCCTCGACGGTGCGCTGGACGCCAATCAGCAAGGCCGAGTCTCTCGCGGGGCAACGCTGATCAACCAGAGTCACATCGGTGGCTCAATGACGATTGATGCAGGCGCAACTTACACCGCAGGCACGGTAACCAATCTTGACGTTGCCGGCACGCTGCTGCTGGACCCTGCGCTGAAAAGCCAGACGCGAATCAAGCACGACCTTGACCTGGCAAACGGGTCGACCCTGGCCTTCATCCTCGGCATGGGAGAAGCGCACAGCACCTTGAAAGTCGGCAACAGCGCCCGCCTCAAGGGCACAACACTGAATATCCAGGTCGAACACGAAAACGACGAACTGCTTACCCGCCAGTTACGTGTTATCGACGCTGCTCAGATTGAGGGACGCTTCAACAGGATCACCAGCAACCTTAAAACCTTGACGCCGAGGCTGATCTACACACCCAGCGGGGTCTTTGTCAGTTTCAGGCGCAAACCCTCTACAGAGGCCTGAACTCCAGGCAAAAAAAAGGAGGGCACCTGCCCCCCCGAGGATTAAGCGGTAGTGTCGAAGGCTGTTATCAGCCTTCGATCTCAATCAGGATCTCACCCGGGTTGACCCGGTCGCCCTTGGCCACATGAACAGCGGTCACCTTGCCGGCAATCGCGGCCTGCACTTCGGTTTCCATCTTCATGGCTTCGGTAATCAATACAGCCTGGCCGGCCTTGACCACGTCGCCTTCCTTGACCAGCACATCAACGATATTGCCCGGCATCGCCGTGCTGACATGGCCGGGTTCGGTGGCGTGCTTGCGCTTGCTGCCGCCACTGCTGACGAACTCGTTGAGCGGCTCGAACACCACCTCTTCTGGCATACCGTCGATGGACAGGTAGAAGTGGCGCTTGCCTTCAGCTTTCACGCCGACACCGGTGATGTCCACACGGTAGCTTTCACCGTGCACGTCGATGACGAATTCAGTCGGCACGCCTTCGCCACCGGCACGTGCCACACCGCCTGCCTCCGGAATCGGCAGCAGGACTTCAGGGGCCAGAGTGCCTGCGTCGCGTTCTTCAAGGAATTTGCGCCCGATATCCGGGAACATGGCGTAGGTCAGCACGTCTTCTTCGGACTTGGCCAACGTGCCGATTTCACCGCGCAGCTTGGTCATTTCCGGCTTGAGCAAATCAGCCGGACGAACGTCGATGACCTCTTCGCTGCCGATGGCCTGACGGCGCAGCTTTTCGTTCACAGTGCCCGGGGCCTTGCCGTAGCCGCCTTGCAGGTAGAGCTTCACTTCGTTGGTGATGGTCTTGTAGCGCTCACCGGCCAGCACGTTGAAGAACGCCTGGGTGCCGACGATCTGCGAGGTTGGAGTGACCAGCGGCGGGAAGCCGAGGTCTTCACGTACACGTGGGATTTCGGCCAGCACTTCACTCATGCGATTGAGGGCGCCCTGCTCTTTCAACTGGTTGGCCAGGTTGGAAATCATCCCGCCCGGTACCTGGTTGACCTGCACACGGGTGTCGACTGCCGTGAACTCGCTTTCAAACTGGTGGTACTTTTTACGTACCGCGTAGAAGTACAGGCCAATTTCCTGCAGCAGCTCCAGGTCCAGGCCGGTGTCGAACTCGCTGCCTTTAAGGGCGGCGACCATCGACTCGGTGCCCGGGTGGCTGGTGCCCCACGCGAAGCTGGAGATGGCGGTGTCGATATGGTCGGCGCCGTTTTCGATAGCCTTGAGTTGGCACATCGCAGCCAGGCCCGCGGTGTCGTGGGAGTGGATAAAGATCGGCAGGTTCTGCTCGGCCTTGAGCGCCTTGACCAGTTCGCCAGTGGCATAAGGAGTCAGCAGGCCGGCCATGTCCTTGATCGCGATAGAGTCGCAACCCATGGATTCCAATTGTTTGGCCTGGGCCACGAATGCATCGACGGTGTGCACCGGGCTGGTGGTGTAGGCGATGGTGCCCTGGGCATGTTTGCCGGCAGCCTTGACCGCTTCGATGGCCACACGCAGGTTACGCACGTCGTTCATGGCGTCAAAGATGCGGAACACATCGATACCGTTGACGGCAGCCTTGGCCACGAAGGCCTTGACCACATCGTCGCTGTAATGGCGGTAGCCCAGCAGGTTCTGGCCACGCAGCAGCATTTGCAGGCGCGTGTTGGGCAACGCAGCGCGCAGTTTGCGCAGGCGCTCCCACGGGTCTTCTTTCAAAAAGCGCACGCAGGCGTCGAACGTTGCGCCACCCCAGACTTCCAGGGACCAGTAGCCGACTTTGTCGAGCTTGTCGCAGATCGGCAGCATGTCGTCGGTGCGCATACGAGTGGCCAGCAACGATTGATGGGCGTCGCGCAGGATAGTGTCGGTTACGAAAATCTTCTTGCTCATTCTTATATTCCTCACAGGCCTGCGTGGGCGGCGATGGCGGCGGCGATGGCCAGGGCCAGCTCTTCGGGTTTGCGCTTGATCGAGTAGTTGGTCAGCTCAGGGTGGCTTTCCACGAAACTGGTGTTGAACTGGCCGCTGCGGAATTCCGGGTTGCGCAGGATTTCCTGGTAGTAGGCGGCGGTGGTCTTCACGCCTTGCAGGCGCATATCGTCCAGGGCACGCAGGCCGCGGTCCATGGCTTCTTCCCAGGTCAACGCCCACACCACCAGTTTCAAGCACATGGAGTCGTAGAACGGTGGGATGGTGTAGCCGGTGTAGATCGCTGTATCGGTACGCACACCGGGGCCGCCGGGGGCGTAGTAACGGGTGATCTTGCCGAAGCTGGGCAGGAAGTTGTTTTTCGGGTCTTCGGCGTTGATGCGAAACTGCAACGCGAAACCACGGTGCTGAATGTCTTCCTGCTTCACCGACAGCGGCAGGCCCGAGGCAATGCGGATCTGTTCGCGGACGATGTCGATGCCGGTGATTTCTTCGGTGATGGTGTGTTCCACCTGCACCCGGGTGTTCATCTCCATGAAGTACACCTCGCCCTCGGCGAGCAGGAACTCCACGGTACCGGCGTTCTCGTAGCCCACGGCCTTGGCCGCACGCACCGACAGGTCGCCGATGTAGGCGCGCTGTTCAGGCGTCAATTGCGGGCTGGGGGCAATTTCGATCAGCTTCTGGTTGCGACGCTGGATCGAGCAATCGCGTTCGAACAGGTGCACCACGTTGCCAAAGCTGTCACCGAGGATCTGCGCTTCGATGTGCTTGGGATTGACGATGCATTTTTCCAGAAACACTTCCGCCGAGCCGAACGCCTTGGTGGCCTCGGAAATGACGCGGGGGAAGGCTTGTTCAAGTTCTTCGCGACTGTTGCAACGACGGATACCGCGCCCGCCACCACCGGAAGTGGCCTTGAGCATCACCGGGTAACCAATGCGGTCGCCTTCGGTCAGCGCTTCGTGGATATCCGCGACGTTGCCCTCGGTGCCGGGAGTGACCGGCACACCGGCCTTGATCATGCTGCGGCGCGCTTCGGTCTTGTCGCCCATGCGGCGAATCACTTCGGCCGAAGGGCCAATGAACTTGATGCCGCGCTCGGCACAGATATCCGCCAGTTCGGCATTTTCCGACAAGAAGCCGTAGCCGGGATGCAGCGCGTCGCAACCGGTTTCCACCGCCAGGTTCACCAGCTTGCGCGGGTTGAGGTAGCCGGCCAGGGGCTCGGCACCGATGCTGTGGGCTTCGTCGGCACGTTTGACGTGCAACGCGTGGCGGTCGGCGTCCGAGTAAACCGCGACCGAGCGAATGCCCATCTCGGCGCAGGCACGCACGATTCGTACGGCAATTTCACCACGGTTGGCGATCAGGATCTTTTTTATCACTTGGAAATTCCCTTGAGCCGATTGCTGCGTTTTTCGACCCGCTTGAGGTGGGTCGGCGCGTGACCAAATGTTTCATGACAGTCGCGAGACACACACTAAGCCCGCCAATGGATTAACAAAAATCAATAATTATTGGGTCATGCATAAGCAAAGACTTATAGTTGCCGGTATGGCCGGGGCTGAGAGGGGATAAATAATGCGTAAGTCATTGATGAGGCTGACATTAAGGCAACTTCAGATCTTTCATGAGGTGTGCGATTTGCGCTCTTACAGCCGTGCCGCCGAGGAAATGTCCCTCACGCAACCGGCCGTCAGCCTGCAAATCCGCCAGCTGGAAGAACTGATCGGCCAACCGTTGTTCGACTACGTCGGCAAGAAGCTCTACATGACCGAGGCCGCCGAAGCCCTGCAACGGGCCAGTCGCGATATTTTCGGACGCCTGGAAAACCTCGATATGCAGCTATCGGACATGCAGGGCTCACTGCAGGGCCAACTGAAGCTGGCGGTGGAATCGAGCGCCAAGTACTTCGTGCCGCACCTGTTTGCAGCTTTCAAGCGCCAGCACCCGGAAGTGCAACTGCACCTGACCGTGGTCAATCGTGCCCAGGTAATCCGCAGGCTTTCGGATAACCGCGATGATCTGGTGATCATGTCCATGGTGCCCCAGGACATGGGCCTGGAATTCCTGCCGTTTCTCAATAATCCGATTGTCGCGGTGGCGCTGCCGGATCATCCGTTGAGCCTGCAAGGGCCGCTGCGCCTGCAAGACCTGGAGCCTTACACGCTGCTTGTCCGCGAACCAGGTTCCGGCACGCGGCTGGCGTGCGAAGAGTACTTCAAGGAAAAACGCGTGCACTTCACACAGACCGTGGAAGTGGCCTCGGCCGAGGCGCAACGAGAGTGCGTGGTCGCAGGTTTGGGTGTGGCGCTGCTGACGCGCCACGCCTTGAACCTGGAACTGGCCACCGGCGGGCTCAAAGAGCTGCCGGTGGAAGAACTGCCGCTGTACCGCAGTTGGTGCCTGGTGCAGGCCAAGGCCAAACGCCTGTCACCGGTGGCCCATGCGTTCCTGGGCTTTATCCGCAGCGAACGGGTGCAGATCAGCGCGCTGGCTGAGCGTTTCGCTGGGCAGCCACGGGTGCCTGCCAATGGAGTTCCGGGTAGTCACTGATGCTCTGGAGCAACTGGCGCTCTTCGCAACGGTCTTCGATGGCGCGACGGAACGCCATGCGGCGCTGGTCTTCCTGCTGACGACGGGTCTTGACGGTGCTGTTGCTGTCTTCGTAGTGCCGAGTCATGTGGAGTCTCCCAATGCGAGTACGGGGGAGTACAGGATGGGCGCGACGGATGACGGGGGGATGACAGCCTCATGAAGATTCTGGATGCATGGAGAATCTAATGTGGGAGCAAGCCCCCTCCCACATTGAGCTCTGTGTGCAGGTATTTAGTCGTCGAGGGCTTTGACGGACTTGGGTGACAGACGCAGGCTACGCAAGCTGCGTTTAACGCTCTTGAGGTGGTTGACCAGGCTCGGGCCGCGAGCCATGGCCACGCCCATCGCCAACACGTCGATCACCACCAGGTGGGCAATACGCGAGGTCAGCGGTGTGTAGATTTCGGTGTCTTCATGCACGTCGATCGCCAGGTTAACCGTGGACAGCTCCGCCAATGGCGTCTGGCTCGGGCACAGGGTGATCAGCGAAGCGCCGCTTTCACGCACCAGGTTGGCGGTGATCAGCAGGTCTTTGGAGCGACCGGACTGGGAAATACAGATGGCCACGTCAGTGGGCTTCAACGTCACTGCCGACATCGCCTGCATGTGCGGGTCGCTGTAGGCCGCGGCCGTCAGCAGCAGACGGAAGAATTTGTGCTGGGCATCAGCAGCCACCGCGCCGGAAGCGCCAAAGCCATAGAACTCGACGCGCTGGGCCTGGGACATCGCGGTCACAGCCTTTTGCAGCTCCACCGGGTCGAGCTTCTCGCGCACTTCCATCAGGGTGTGCAGGGTGGTGTCGAAGATTTTCAGGCTGTAGTCGGCGACGGAGTCGTCTTCATGGATGGCAAACTGGCCAAAGCTCGCGCCGGCCGCCAGGCTTTGCGCCAGCTTGAGTTTCAAATCCTGAAACCCGGAGCAACCAATGGCGCGGCAGAAGCGCACGATGGTCGGCTCGCTGATACCCACGCTGTGAGCCAGATCGGCCATGGAACTGTGCATCACGGCCGCAGGGTCAAGCAGCACATGATCGGCAACCTTGAGTTCCGATTTGCGTAACAGGTGGCGCGACTGGGCGATATGTTGCAACAGGTTCAAAGGGCAGGACTCTTGTTATTGGCAGGTGCCAGGGATGTAGCAAGCTTGTAGTTATACTACAAGAATTGTCGTTTTGCCCGTTCGATGCATCACTAAATCGCCCTGCTCCCCTCTGGTTTCAGCGGGCAGACGCCATGTAGCCATAAAGGCAGCCAACGCGGCGTTAAGAAAAATCTGCATTTTTGCGTAACAAATCCGCCAGCCCTTCGGCGTGCATTGGCGGGCTGATCAGATAACCCTGCACCTCATCGCACTGTTCACCGCGCAGAAAATCCAGCTGCTGCTGATCCTCCACGCCCTCGGCCACCACCTTGAGCGCCAGCCCATGGGCCATGGCAATGATAGCCCGCGTGATAGCGGCATCCTCACGCGCCTGACCGAGACCACGGATAAAGGCCTGGTCGATCTTCACGTAATCCACAGGAATACGCTTGAGGTAACTGAGGGACGAATAACCGGTACCAAAGTCGTCGATGGCCAGCTTCACCCCCAGGTCACGCAACTGCTGGAAAGTGGCGATGATGTGCTCAACGCTATCGAGCAACTGGCTTTCGGTGAGTTCCAACTCAAGGTATTGCGGGTCCAGTCCGGTCTCTTCCAGGACCTGGCGTACCAGGCTGACCAGCTTGCCCTGACGCAGCTGATGCACCGACAGGTTCACCGACACGCGAATCGGCGCCAGCCCCTGGCGCTGCCACTCGCAAGCTTGCCAGCACGCCTGGCGCAGCACGAACTCTCCCAACGGCACGATCAAGCCGGTTTCTTCAGCCAGGCCGATAAAGTCCCCCGGCGGCACCATGCCCCACTGCGGATGCTCCCAGCGAATCAGCGCCTCGGCGGCATTCAGCTTGCCGGTCGCCAGGCACAACTTCGGCTGGTAGAACACGCTCAGATGGCGCTCCTCGATCGCTTTGCGCAGGTGGTTTTCCAGCTGCAGACGCTCCAGGGTGCTGGCTTGCAAACTGTCGGTGTAAAACTGGAAATTATTGCCGCCCAGATGCTTGGCGTGCTGCATGGCCATATTCGATTGGCTGACCAACGCAGAGATTTCCCGCGCATTATCTGGCAGCAAGCTGACACCCATAGAAGCACTGACCACCAGTTCGTGCCCCTCCACCGTTACCGGTACCCGCAGTTTCGCCAACAGCCGCGTCGCCACGCGCGCCAGGCTCGACAAATTGCCGTAGGCATCGAACAGCACCGCGAACTCATCGCCGGACAAGCGCGCAATGGTGTCGGCTTCGGGCAGCGCATTGATCAAACGCCGGGCCATTTTCTGTAACAACTGGTCGGCCACTTCATGGCCCAGGCTGTCATTGAGCAGCTTGAAGCGGTCCAGGTTGATATGCAGCAGCGCCAGGCTGCGCCCGCCCTGGCGCACGCGTTGATGGGCTTCGTGCAGCCGTTCGCGAAACAGCGAACGGTTGGCCAGGCCGGTCAGCTCGTCATAGTGAGTAAGGTAGCGCATACGTTCTTCGGATTCGCGCCGTGCCGAAAGATCGGCGAAAAAGCCTACAATATGGCTGACGTTTCCCCGAACATCGCGCACCACATTCAGTTGCAACCACTGCGGGTAGAGCTCGCCGTTTTTACGCGTTTCTATCAACTCGCCCTGCCAGGTGCCACGGCTGAGCAGGGCCTGGCGGATCATCGGGAAGTGGCGTCGCGCATCGCGACTGCTGGGCAGCTCCACGACATTGCGACCAAGCATGTCGTGGATGTCAAAACCGGTGACACGGCTGAACGCTTGGTTCACCGCAATCAGCGCGTACTCGGGATCAAGGATCACGATCCCCTCGCTGGCCGCCTCGAACACCGTCGAGGCGAGCCGTTGCTGTTCTTCCAGCGCCTTGCTGGCACTGATGTCGCGGCGCGTGCCGAGCATCCGCACGACGCGGCCGTTAGGCGCACGTTCTACTGCGCGCCCACGGTCCTGGATCCACATCCAATGCCCATCGCCATGACGTATCCGGTATTCCACCTGATAATCCTCACTGCGACCTTTCAAGTGCTCCACCAGCGCGTGCTTGAGCAATGGCAGGTCGTCGGGGTGCAGGCGCGGCTTGAGGTGGCTGAGCATCGCCTTGACGTATTCAGGCTCCAGGCCGAACAGCTCCTTGAGCTGAGTGTGATGGACTTCGTCGGTTTGCAGGTTCCAGTCCCACAGGCCCAGTTCACTGGCTTGCAGGGCCATGGCCAGGCGCGCTTCGCTGGTATTGAGGGCGAGGCTGGCGGCATCCAGTTCCTGGCTGCGTTGCGCCACGCGGTCTTGCAGGCCGATTTGGGCTTCGCGCAGGTCCTGCTCGACCTGGCGGCGCTGCTCGACTTCACGCACCAGCTCCAGGTTCAGCTGCTCGCTGCGCTGCCGGGCCTGCTGCAGGTGCTCGATCAGGGCCTGGTTCTGGAAGCGACGCAACAGCCCGCGCTGGATCAAGCGGTTGACCTGCCACGCCACCAGGCTCAGGGACGCCAGCAGGATCAGGCCAAGCACGCCCCAGCCCTGCTGCTGTGGGGTGCCATTGCAGAAAAGATAAGTAATGGCCGGCAACAGGCAGGGCAAGGCAAATGACAGGAAGGCCCAAAGGCTCACGGCATAGGCCACGCTGGCCGACAAGGTAGCGGCGCCGATCAGGCCGAACACCCAGGCCTGATGCATGAAACTGTCGGTGGGTACCAGGGCAATGGCGGCAATGGACAGGGTCAGGCCGCTGACCGCTGAGCCGAGCATGAACATACGCCGCCACACCGGTTGGGCCTGGCGGCTGGGCATGGCCGAATCAAAAGCCGCCACCTGGATCACGCGCATCGCCACCAGAGCGAGTAACCAGAGCAACCAGAGACTGTCGAGCAGGTAGTGCTCGGGATTCCACAGCAACCAGGCGCAGACCAGGCCATTGACCAGCATCAGCAGCGTCGGCAGCAACGAGCCCTGATACAGCAGGCGTGTGCGCTCGACCGCCATTTGGGTTGCATAGTGTTTGCGGATGACCTGCGCGGGCGCCACCGAGGGGCCAAACAGGTCAGTGCTAAGGGTCATAGGCGATGTTCTTATAATGGTGAACCCGAAACGTCGACGGAGCATACACAAGCAAGCGCCTGGGCCAAACTGCCCCACGTCATAAAAAACCGCCTGCAATGGGCCGCAAACCTTTGGCCCAGACAGCTTGAGCAAGACGCGGCGCGGGCTGCGGCCCATGACCGACCGGTCATCCCTCGCGACAGAATCTTTGCCCGCTGGGTGGTGTGCGAAGTGTTTTGCGTCGACCACCGGGCATTGGGATTTGCCCGAGCCCCTTTAGGCCCATAGAATGCGTCGATGCGCGATGATCTCTCTCTTTTGCTGAACTCCCTCAACGATGCCCAACGCCAGGCCGTAGCGGCCCCCGTTGGCCGTCAGTTGGTCCTGGCCGGTGCTGGCTCCGGTAAAACCCGAGTGCTGGTGCACCGTATCGCCTGGTTGATCCAGGTCGAAAACGCGTCCCCGCATTCCATCCTGTCGGTGACCTTCACCAACAAGGCCGCTGCCGAGATGCGCCATCGCATCGAGCAGTTGATGGGCATCAGCCCGGCCGGCATGTGGGTGGGTACCTTCCACGGCCTGGCGCACCGCCTGTTGCGGGCCCATTGGCAGGAAGCGGGGCTGAGCCAGACCTTCCAGATCCTCGACAGCGATGACCAGCAACGCCTGGTCAAACGGGTGATCCGCGAACTGGGCCTGGATGAACAACGCTGGCCGGCGCGTCAGGCCCAGTGGTTTATCAACGGCCAGAAAGACGAGGGCCTGCGCCCGCAACATATCCAGGCCAGCGGCGACTTGTTCCTGGCCACCATGCGCAGCATTTATGAAGCCTACGAGGCGGCCTGCGCACGCGCCGGCGTGATCGACTTCTCCGAACTGTTGCTGCGCGCTCTGGACCTGTGGCGTGACAACCCCGGTTTGCTGGCCCATTACCAGAAGCGCTTCCGCCACATCCTGGTCGACGAGTTCCAGGACACCAACGCCGTGCAGTACGCCTGGTTGCGCCTGCTGGCCAAGGGCGGCGACAGCCTCATGGTGGTGGGTGATGACGACCAGTCGATCTACGGCTGGCGCGGCGCGAAAATCGAGAATATCTATCAGTATTCCGAGGACTTCCCGGACGCGGTGACCATTCGTCTGGAGCAGAACTACCGCTCCACCGCCGGGATTCTCAAGGCCGCCAACGCCTTGATCGCCAACAACACCGGGCGCCTGGGCAAAGAGCTGTGGACCGACGGCGGCGAAGGCGAAGCGATCAACCTGTATGCCGCGTTCAACGAACACGATGAAGCACGCTACGTGGTGGAAACCATCGAAAGCGCGCTGAAAACCGGGCTGGCCCGTAGCGATATCGCGATTCTGTACCGCTCCAACGCCCAATCGCGGGTACTGGAAGAAGCCTTGCTGCGCGAACGTATCCCGTACCGCATCTACGGCGGCCAGCGTTTCTTCGAGCGTGCCGAAATCAAGAACGCCATGGCCTACCTGCGCTTGCTCGAAGGCCGTGGTAACGATGCGGCGCTGGAGCGGGTGATCAATATCCCGGCCCGCGGCATTGGCGAGAAAACCGTTGAAGCGATCCGCGACCATGCGCGCCATGCCGATGTGTCGATGTGGGAAGCCATGCGTTTGCTGATCGCCAACAAAGGCTTGACCGGCCGCGCCGCCGGGGCCTTGGGGGTGTTTGTCGAGCTGATCGAGAACCTGGCCGCCAAGTGCGCAGAAATGCCCCTGCACTTGATGACCCAGACCGTGATCGAGCAGTCCGGCCTGATCGCCTACCACGAGGCGGAAAAAGGCGAGAAAGGCCAGGCCCGGGTCGAAAACCTTGAGGAACTGGTCAGCGCTGCCCGCGCCTTTGAAAACACCGAGGAAGATGAAGAGCTGACGCCGCTCGCCGCCTTCCTGGGTCATGCATCACTGGAAGCCGGCGATACCCAGGCCGATGAGCATGAAGACAGCATCCAGTTGATGACGTTGCACAGCGCCAAGGGCCTGGAATTCCCCTATGTGTTCCTGGTGGGCATGGAAGAAGGCCTGTTCCCCCACAAGATGAGCCTGGAAGAGCCCGGCCGCCTTGAAGAAGAACGCCGCCTGGCCTACGTGGGCATTACCCGGGCGATGCAGAACCTGGTGATGACCTACGCGGAGACCCGACGCCTGTATGGCAGCGAGACCTACAACAAGGTGTCGCGTTTCGTACGTGAAGTGCCGAAGGGCTTGATCCAGGAAGTGCGCCTGTCCAACAGCGTCAGTCGCCCGTTCGGGGGCGGCCAGCAGCAGAACTCCAGCACTATGTTTGCCGGTTCCGAGATTCCTGAAACCCCGTTCAGCCTTGGCCAGCAGGTCAAACATGCGATCTTCGGCGAAGGTGTGATCCTCAATTTCGAAGGCGCCGGTGCCCAGGCCCGGGTGCAGGTGAACTTCGCCGAAGGCAGCAAGTGGCTGATGATGGGTTACGCGAAGCTCGAAGCGGTCTGAAGCGAGCTGTTTGTGGCGAGGCAGCTTGCTCCCTCGCCACAAGAAACACTGCGTAACATGAAGATTATTGGCCCGCCCTTGTTTTAGAAGAGCACGGGCCAATATCTGTAGTTAGTCCTACAGACCCTTCGGATTTGGTCTTACGCAAAAGCCCGAAACATTATGCCGCTAGCCACTGCCACGACACCTGTGCAACATGGCGCGCGTGCAATCCACAAATGGGAATTCCCTTTATGAAACGTTTTCTTAGCATCGCCATGGCGTTGTGCATCGGCTTGACGATGAGCCTGGACGCCAACGCCAAACGCTTCGGTGGCGGCAAAAGCTCTGGCGCAGCGCCGACTCACCAAACCAGTCAAATGGCTCCATCCGCCGGTGCCGGCGGTGCTGCCGCAACTGCGGGTGCAGCCGGTGCGGCTGGCGCTGCTGCCAAGGCCGGCGGTGCTTCGCGCTGGTTGGGCCCTCTGGCCGGTATCGCCGCCGGTGGCCTGCTCGCGTCCATGTTCATGGGCGGCGGCTTCCAGGGCATGCAGATCTTCGACATCCTGATCCTGGCCGTCATCGCCTTCGTGATCTTCCGCTTTATCGCTGCCCGTCGCCGCAAGCAGCAGGAGCACCTTGCTCCAGCCGGCGCGCCGATGCAGCGTGAAGTGTTCGAGCAGAAGCCAGCCATGGGTTCGATCTTCGGTGGTTCGGCAGCACCTGCCGCCGCCCGTCCGGTGATCAATGCTCCGGCCTGGTTCAACGAAGAGCGTTTCGTAGAAGCGGCCCGCAGCCACTTCCAGTCCCTGCAACAGCACTGGGACGCTAACGAAATGGACAAGATTGCCGAGTTCGTGACCCCGCAACTGCTGGAGTTCCTCAAGCGCGAACGCGCCGAGATCGGCGATGCGTTCCAGTCGACCTACATCGACGACCTGCGCGTACAGCTTGAAGGTGTGGATGATCGTGCCGACAAGACTATCGCCACCCTGACCTTCAGCGGCGTGTCGAAGTCGTCGCGTTTCGACCAGGGCGAAGTGTTCAGCGAAAGCTGGAACATGGAACGTGCCCAGGGCGAGAACCAGCCATGGCTGGTCGCCGGTATCCGCCAGAACGGCTGATACTCACGCGTTTGAGCAAGCGGTAACAAAAACCCCGGACATGTCCGGGGTTTTCTATTTCACGGTTGCACTTATAGCGAGCTACTGTATAAAACGCCCCTATAAACCGCGCCATCTAGCAAGAGGATCCCGGCCGTGGAAGAAATCATCGAACAATTGCGTGAAGCCAACGAACCGGTCCCGGTTCCTTTGGAGCTGCCTGACGAAGACCTGCTGGTGGAGATCGAGGAACAACTGTTCATCGACATCCCCTTTGTCTTCCGCGAATTCCTGCTGACTGTCAGCGACGTGGTGTACGGCAGCCTGGAGCCGGTGACCGTCACCGACCCACAATCCCATACCTACCTGCCGGACGTTGCCGCCAACGCCTGGGACGCCGGCGTCGACCGCAGCATGATCCCGATCTGCCAGGACGGCGATGACTACTACTGCGTCGAAGAAGACGGCACCGTGGTGCTGTGGTCCGGTGAAGAAGAACTCGTTACCGAAGAAACCTGGGAGTCGGTGTGGCACTGGGCGCGGGACGTCTGGCTGGAAAGCTGAGTCCCACACCCAACCTTTAGTGCTCCGGCGTATCCTTGTGGTTATCTAATGTTTCCAACAAGGCCACCTGCATCCGCGTATGCACCCGGATAAACCAGCGCCAGAGCACCGCAGCCACTGCAGCCGTGACCACGGCGATCAGCACCAGCAACTTGTTGGTCGGCAGAATGCTGGCCGACAAGGCTGCCAGTAACAGGAAGATCACCAGCAGTGAGAGCAGCGGAATCAGCTCCGCGATCACCCTTCGCACACGCTGGGTATGCCGCCCGGCCATCTCCGGCTTCACACTCATCTCGGCCAGCAACATCGACAGCGCCTTGAGCTTGCGATACGCCGCAATCAGGAACGGCAGCGACAACAGCAGCGCCCCGCCCCAGATCAACGCCTTCTGCCAGCTCTGATCACTGATCCAGCCTTCCAGATACCCGCCGATGCGCGCCGCGAAAAAACTGCCAGCGAAGAAGATCGCGATCACCAGTGCCAGATTCACCCCGACTTGCAGGATGATCTTGCGGATCATCGAGGCCAGCATTGCACCCTCGCCCTGGGGCTGGATGCTGCGCAGCCATTCGCCATACAGTCCGAATACCCGGCTCATGCGCTTGGGCATTACCGCTGCGATCTTCAACGACAGCGGGTCAGCCCCGCGAATCAGGTAGGGGGTGAGCAAGGTCGTAATCGCCGAAACAGCGACGGCCACCGGGTACAGGAAGTCGCTGGTCACCTGCAAAGTCATCCCCAGCGCTGCGATGATGAAAGAAAATTCGCCAATCTGTGACAGCCCCATACCGACCCGCAACGAAGTACGACCATCATTGCCCGCGATAAAAGCGCCCAGGCCACAGGAGAGCATTTTGCCCAGCACCACAGCCACGGTGATCACGGCGATCGGCCACGCGTATTGCAGCAAGATCTGCGGGTCGATCATCAAGCCAATCGCGACAAAGAAGATCGCGCTGAACATGTCGCGAACGGGTTCGATCAAGCGCTCAATCTTAATCAACTGACGGGATTCAGCCATGATCGCGCCAATCAGGAAGGCGCCGAGCACCATGCTGTACTCCAGCTTCACCACCAGCAGGCAGAAGCCGAAACACAGGCCCAACACGGTGATCAGCAGCATTTCGTTGCTTTCAAACTTGGCCACGTAAGCCAGCAGGCGCGGCACCAGCAAAATGCCGATCACCAGCGCGACGATCATGAACAGTGAGAGTTTGCCGACCGTGGAGAACACTTCGCCTGAGCTGACCGTGCCACTGACGGCGATGCTAGACAGCAGGGCAATGATGCCGATGCCCAGGATGTCCTCGACGATCAATACCCCGAAAATCAGCTGGGCGAAACGCTGGTCTTTCATCTTCAGGTCATTGAGGGCCTTGACGATGATGGTGGTCGAGGAAATCGCCAGGATCGCGCCGAGGAACAGCGAGTCCATGGTGCTCCAGTCGAACCAGCGGCCAATCTCATAGCCGATCCAGATCATCAGGACGATTTCCAGGAAGGCCGCGATAAACGCCGTGGCGCCCACCTTGAACAGCTTGCGCAGGCTGAACTCCAGGCCCAGGCAGAACATCAGGAAAATCACCCCAAGCTCAGCCAGGGTCTTGATCGTGTCTTCATCATGGATCAGGCCAAACGGCGGGGTATGCGGCCCGATAATAAAACCCGCGACGATGTAGCCCAGCACCACCGGCTGCTTGAGGCGGTGAAACAGGATGGTCACAACCCCTGCCACCAGCATGATCACGGCCAGGTCCTGGATAAAGCTGATGGCGTGCATGGCGAGGGACTCCTTGAGGTACCAGCGCTTTTCCCACTTCCGGCCGCCTTTGTACGGTCGCAAAGAGCGGAAGGAAAAGTCTGCCTTGATCGTAAGAAATGCCCTGAGATGGGCTTTTGAAGGTTAACACCGCGACTTCTGCTGAAAAGCCGGTGCAATATATGGAAACAGATCGATGCACGCGTGACGGCAAGCTGCCCACCAGCGTCCCGTTAGGGATGGCGCTGCAAAGACTCCAGCACCCGCAGAGGTGCCCTCCCCCCAACCAATGCCTACAACCCGTGAGTGTGCTATGGAACCCGGAAACGCCCAGCTGTCGATGACGGTACTGATGACCCCTGACATGGCCAACTTCTCAGGCAATGTCCACGGCGGCACGCTGCTCAAGTACCTCGACGAAGTGGCCTACGCCTGCGCCAGCCGTTATGCCGGTCGTTATGTGGTCACGCTGTCGGTGGACCAGGTGATTTTTCGCGAACCGATCCATGTCGGTGAACTGGTGACTTTCCTCGCGTCGGTCAACTACACCGGCAATACGTCGATGGAAGTGGGCATCAAGGTGGTGACCGAGAACATCCGTGAACGCTCGGTGCGCCATACCAACAGCTGTTTCTTTACCATGGTGGCCGTGGACGACCAGCGCAAACCTGCCGCCGTGCCGCCGCTGCAGCCGCAGAACAGCGAAGACAAGCGCCGCTTTGTGCAGGCCCAGCAGCGTCGGCAGATTCGTCAGGAGCTGGAAAAGCGTTACCGGGAGATCAAAGCCGACGCGCCGTAATTTGTAAACCCACGGGCTCCCTGTGCTTACAAACTGATCGGTGTGGCTTCGAAGCGCACACGAGGGTGGGCAATACGGTCCTGAGCCCGCACCAGTTCCAGTTCATAACTGGCGCAGGCCTGGGTCTCCAGTAGCACTTCATGCACCGCTGCGGCGGTGAATTCAAAGGCTGCCACCAGGCTATCGCCCAACAGCACCCGCGCCAGGAACAGGCCCGACGTCAGGTCACCCACACCCACCGGCTGACGCGGGAACGCCAACAGCGGCCGACGCAAGTGCCAACTGCCCTCAGCCGTCACCAACAGCATTTCAAAACCTTCCGGCAGTTTGCCTGGGTAATCCAGGTGCTTGACCAGCACCGCTTTGGGCCCGCGGGCCAGCAACGCCTTGGCCATGACCAGGCAATCAAACAGCGATTGCGGCTTGCGCCCGGCAAAGCTGTCCAGTTCCAGTTGGTTGGGGCACAGGAAATCTGCCATGGCCGCAGCCTCATCAAGCAGGAAATCGCTGACCTCCTGTGGCACGATGCAACCCTTTTCCGGGTGGCCCATCACCGGGTCGCACAGGTACAGCGCCTTCGGATTGATCGCTTTGATACGGGCCACGCCGCTAAGGATTGCACGGCCCTGATCGGCGCTGCCCAGGTAGCCGGACAGCACCGCGTCACAGTTGCCCAGCTCACCAATCGCGGCAATGCCTTCTACCAAGGCCGGAATTTGCTGCGGCGCCAACACTTCGCCCGCCCACTGTCCATACTGAGTGTGGTTGGAGAACTGCACCGTATTGAGCGGCCAGACATTCACTCCCACACGCTGCATGGGGAACACGGCGGCGCTGTTTCCGGCGTGGCCAAAGACCACATGAGACTGGATCGCAAGCAGATGAGGTGTGCGTTTCATGCGGGAGATTTCCGTAAAGCCGTTGAAATTCTGGCCGCGCAGTATGCGACTAAACGCAGCCTGTACGACAGACCGGCGACGCAGTTAAGCTGCTCTCACTTTGTTGGAGTTCATGGAATGCTGACCCTGGGAAACATCTTCGTGCTGATGCTGCTGGCGACTGGCGCCGCCTGGGTTTGGCACAACCACGGCCTGCGTGAGCGGGCGCTGGAGCGGGTCAAGCAGCATTGCGCCAAGCTTGATATCGAATTGCTCGATGGTGCGGTTGCGTTGAAACGCATCGGTTTTGTGAAGGATGCCAATGGCCGGCGGCGCCTGGCACGCGTCTATAATTTCGAATTCACCGTGACCGGGGAAACCCGCCATGCCGGGACGATCACCCAATTCGGCGCCCACAGTGCGCAGATCGAACTGGCACCCTACCCGTTCGAAGCCAAGGAACCACTGCCTAGCGCCGAAGTGATCGAATTGAGCCAATGGCGCCAGGACCACGCCACCAAGAACCGTCAGTAGCGGCAGGCTGCCAGCGCAGCCTGCAATGCGGCCACGTCCCGTGGTTCGCTGAAGATCAATTCGATACGCGAATCGCGTCGCCATTCGCTGGGTTGCCAGGTTAGGACGCTGTTATCCACAGCATTGGCCGAAACCCAGTCTTCGCCGCTGTGGATAACCAGTTTGGCACGATGCCAGTCGAGGCCTGATAGCCAGCGATGCAGACGGCTGACATCGAATTGCTGGCTGGGGTGCCATCGCCAGCCGATACTCCACCCCCCCTCCTGGCCCTGACTCAAACAGATGGGCAAGGCAGGATCGCTCCAGATGGCCGGCATTTGCGCAAGGCCTTCAGGCGCCGCGAAGTTATCCACAGCCGCTTGGGCCTGCGCATTCAAGCCCGGCAACTGGTCGATTGGCAGCTGAGCCTGGCGTGTCCAGTAAAGCGCGCAATCGGGTAGCTGCCGTTCAATCGCCTGACGCTGTGCGGTATTCAGGGCCTCATCCTTGTTCAACACCAGCAGGCCAGCACTTGCCAGCGCCGCTTGCTGTGCCTGCGGCAAGGGCTTGCCTGCTGCCAACGCCTGGGCATCCAGCACCAGCACGCTGGGCTGCACGGCCAGCACGTCTTGCCATGGAGCTTCCCGCAGTTGTTTGAGCAACTGCGCAGGATGACCCAAACCTGAAGGTTCTATAAACAGCCGATCCGGTTTGGCCTTACGCAGCAAACGGCCCAGGCCTACCTGGAACGGTGCACCATTCACACAGCACAGGCAGCCACCCGCTACCTCGCCCAAGGCGACGCCGTCAGCGTCTTGAGTCAGCAAGGCAGCGTCCAGGCCGATCTGGCCAAATTCGTTGATCAGCACCGCCCAACGCTCGTTGGCCGGGCGCTGAGCGAGCAGGTGCTTGATCAGGCTGGTCTTGCCGGCGCCCAATGGGCCGGCAATCACATGGGTGGGTATGTTCTGCAACATTGGAAACATCATTCTGGCCGTGTAGAGCGTTTGATCCTACGCGGTTATGCCAGCCAATCCAGCGTCAGGATCAACCGGCGCTCATCGGCCTTGAGCGCTGGCGAACGATGGATCAGGCCATGCCCTTCGTTGCCGTGCCATTTGGTGCCCTTGAGCAGCGCCACCTCACCGCAGTGGATCTGCTCGATACGCCCGGTAGGTTCAGCATCCGCCTGGCTCAGTTTGCGGCGATCCATCACACCTTCGCGCAACCATTGGCTGCCGATACCGGCATAGGTGGTGATCAGCCGAACCGGCACATGATCAACGTGAAAACGCGGGCACATGGCCTTGTCCAACAGCCGCAAACGTACGCCAATACGCTTGGCGCCGAGCAGGCAGGCAAATGCACTGACCAGCCATGACACATCGGCGATAAAACCTTCGTAACCCTCAAGATCGCGGCAACTGGATGCCAGACCCTGCAAGTTCGGCACGGCGTCCTCGTTTTCGAGCTCAATCACCAGGGATTCGGCGAGCGGCTCATTGAGCGCCACCAGCAAAGCGCCGAACTCGGCGATATGCAGGGGCAGCTGACGTTGCCACAGCGCCAGGTTGACGCCATCTTCGAGGATATCGGACAGTGCCAACGGAGTTTGCCCACACGTCTGGCGGATCACGGGGCGCAGGGGGATAACCGGGGCCAGCATCAGGCGACCTGCTCATACCAAGGGCCGAAAGGATCAGGCAGCTGGCGCCAACCTTCGACACCCAGGGCCATTTCTTCATCATTGAGCAGGCAGGCATCCAGCTCCGCACGCATCAGGTTGAAGTCGATGTTTTGCCCGATAAACACCAGCTCCTGGCGGCAGTCCCCTGTGCTCAGTTGCCAGTTGCCCATGATCGCGGCCACGCTTTCCTCGTCCTGTGGCCATTGGCTTTTTGGCACAAAGCGCCACCAGCGTCCGGCAAAGCCATGGCGCATCAAGCCACCGGCCTGGGACCAACTGCCGGCGTCCTGATGTTTGCTGGCCAACCAGAAGAAGCCCTTGGAGCGCAACAGTTTGCCGTTCACCCAAGGGCGATCGATAAAGTCGAAAAAACGCTGTGGATGGAAGGGGCGGCGCGCACGGTAAGCGGTGGAGGCAATACCGTATTCTTCGGTTTCCGGCACATGCTCACCGCGCAGCTCCTGCAACCAACCCGGCGCCTGGGCAGCGCGTTCGAAGTCGAAACGGCCGGTGTTGAGGATCTTGTGCAGCGCCACCTCGCCCATGACCATCGGGATAATTTCCGCCTGGGCGTTGAGGCGCTCAAGGATGGCCATCAATTCTTCACGCTCGCGGCTGCTGATCAGGTCGATTTTGCTGATCAGGATGACGTCGGCGAATTCGATCTGTTCGATCAACAGGTCAGTGATGGAGCGCTCATCTTCTTCACCTAGGGTTTCGCCGCGGGAAGCCAGGCTTTCGGCGGCCTGGTAGTCGAGCAGAAAGTTCATGCCATCGACCACGGTAACCATGGTGTCCAGGCGTGCAATGTCGGCCAGGCTTTGCTCGTTTTCATCGCGAAAGGTGAAGGTTTCGGCCACGGGCAGCGGCTCGGAGATACCGGTGGATTCGATCAGCAGATAATCGAAACGCCCTTCCTTGGCGAGCTTGGCGACTTCTTCCAGCAAGTCTTCACGCAAGGTGCAGCAGATGCAGCCGTTGCTCATCTCCACCAGTTTTTCTTCGGCACGATTGAGCGTGACGTCGCGCTGCACCTCGCTGCCGTCGATGTTGATTTCGCTCATGTCGTTGACGATCACCGCCACCCGCAAGTTGTCGCGGTTGCGCAGGACATAGTTGAGCAGTGTGCTTTTACCGGCGCCGAGAAAGCCGGACAACACGGTCACGGGGAGACGATTGGGCATCAGGTATTCCTCATCAGGGTTGGCCGGTCAAACTGCCCGTTTATGGCGTTCGCGCAGCTCTTCACGTTCTTTGGCTTCGATACACAGGGTTGCGGTGGGGCGCAGCAGCAGGCGTTGCAGGCCGATGGGCTCGCCGGTTTCACGGCACCAGCCGTATTCACCGCGGGCCAGCAGCTCCATGGCGTCGTCGATCTTGTCCAACAGCTTTTTTTCCCGCTCGAGCAAGCGCAGTTGCCATTGGCGTTGTTCTTCGGCGCTGCCGATATCCGCCAGGTCGCTGTTGGTTTCCTGCTCGCGCAGCGCCTGGAACTCAGCGTCGATACGCGCTTGCAGTTCATCGCGCTGAGCCAGCAGCAGTTCGCGGAAGAAGCGCTGTTGGGCTTCATTCATGTAGTCAGTAGCCGGTTGGGCCAGCAGTTCTTGTTCGGTCATGGGAAACGGTTCACGGGTGGGGCTGTGCGTTTATGTTATAGTATAACAATACAAATAAGCCAACCTCCCTTGCTCCTCACGACGAAGGGCGCAATGCTTGATCACTTTCGCCCCCCGAGAAACACGATGAGATACGTGCTGTGCGCCCTGCTATTGGCAACCGCAGGACCTGCCTGCGCCCAAGTCCCAAGCCCGTTGGCCAACTGCACCCGCAGCGCCACCTTGCTGGCTTGCGTGGACCCGCTGGGCAATGCCTACAGCGTGGCGACTGCGGGCAACATCACTTACCTGCGCGGTTTCGAAGTGATCGGCAAACGCTATTGGGCGCAGACCAATAGCCGCTATGGGCAACTGACGTTCTTCACCGGGTTGGCATCGGATGGCGAGGCGTGGGTTGGCTACACGCGTCGCGTGGGCTGGACCACCATCAACCGGTTTTCCAGTTCAGGCGGCGCCAGCGCCAAGTTCACCTGTAACCGAATGACCGGCTGTTAAGCCTGGGTTTTGTGCTGTTCCTGCACCCAAGCCATGTAGCTGTTGATGGGCGGGTTCTTCTGGAAGTACTGTTTCAAACCTTCAAAAAGCCGATCCGCCACCGCTTGTTGATGACGCGCCGTCACCAGCCTCTGGGCGTCTCGCGCGTTGGAGATAAACCCGGTCTCCACCAGAATCGAAGGCACGTCCGGTGACTTGAGCACCGCGAACCCTGCCTGTTCCACCCGCTTCTGATGCAGGCTGGTGATGCTTTGCAAGCTGCCCAATACCGCGCTGCCCAATTGCAGGCTGGAGGCGATGGTGGCGTTCATGGACATGTCGAGGATCACCCCGGCCAGCATCGGATCCTTGTCCTTCAGATTGAGTAACGTCGTGGCGCCCAAGAGGTCTGCGCCGTTCTCGCGCTGGGCCATGAACCGCGCCGTGGCAGAGGTGGCACCGCCTTCCGACAACGCATACACCGAAGCGCCCGATGCAGTAAGCCGTGGCGCGGCGTCGGCGTGCACCGAGATGAACATATCGGCCTTGTGCTTGCGGGCGATGTCCACGCGCTTGCGCAGCGGTACGAAGAAGTCGTCGTTGCGCACCAGCTTTACGGCAAAACCTTTTTCACGTTTCAAACGTTTCGCCAGCAACTGGGCGATCGACAGCACCACATCTTTTTCGCGCTGGCCCTTGGAGCCGACAGCGCCCGGGTCTTTGCCGCCATGGCCGGGGTCAACCACCACAATGATGTCGCGTTTGGGATGCGCCTTGTCCGCCGGCACCACCAAGGGCGCCGGTTCAGCAGCGATTTGACGGGGCGCGTGCGTGGCGTTGGTCAGGTCCAGCACCAGGCGATGGCCTTGGCCATCCTGGGGCGGCAGCACAAAACTGTTGAGCTGCATCGGCGCGACCAAATCCAGGACGATACGCGTATCGCTCTTGCCGAAATGCCCGGAGCGGATCGAGGTAATCCCACTGTTCTTCAGCGCCAGTTGGGAAAAGTCGCCGCTGAGCCCGGCGCCACTCAAGTCGATGATCAGACGATCCGGCGACGTCAGGGAGAACGTCTTGTATTGCACCGGGCCGCTAAGGTCGAACACCAGCCGCAGCTTATCGTCAGAGCGCCACAGCCGCGCATTGCGGATCTGCGTGGCGTAGGCCCCCAAAGGCAACGTGAACAAGGGGCTGACCAGCAGCAGGTTAAGGAGCTGACGTCTGTGCATGACATATACCGCAGATAAAGGAGCATCCCTACTCGACAGGACTGAACAAAGGCTGGGACAGAAATTTCATCGTGACGACTATTGTTATACTATAACATGACCAATCATTTCCAACGATGGACCTGCTCATGAATGCGCTGACTCTGCCGGATATCGCCGCGCAGGCTTCACGCCAAGCCTTGCCACTTGACTGGGTGGGCATGTGCGGCATTGCCCTGCCTGTGTTGCTCGACGGCCAACACCTGGCCGCTAAAGCCGATGCGGGCGTAAGCCTGAACGACGGCACGGCCCGTGGCATTCATATGTCACGCCTCTACCTGGCGTTGGAAATGCTCGAACAGCAACCCCTGACACCTGCACTTTTGCGTAATGTACTGCAGCGTTTTCTCGACACACATGAAGATTTATCTAAGAACGCCTACCTGCGTATTCACACAAATCTGTTGTTAAAACGCCCCGCGTTGGTCAGCCCTTTGGAGGGGTGGAAAAGCTATCCGGTCAGCATCGAAGCGCGCCTGGAAAATCAGATGTTCCACGTGGAACTAAAAATTGACGTTACTTATTCCTCAACGTGCCCTTGCTCCGCTGCCCTGGCCAGACAGCTGATTCAGCAGCAGTTTCTCGAAGATTTTGCCCACACACCTCTGCAGCATGAGGACGTGTTGAGCTGGCTGGGCAGCGCCAACGGTATTGTGGCCACGCCCCATAGCCAACGCAGTACCGCGCAGTTAAACGTTCAGCTGCAGGGTGACGATCTGGCGATAGTCGACTTGATCAACGCTGCCGAAGCAGCTTTGGGCACTGCCGTACAAACCGCGGTGAAACGTGCGGATGAACAAGCGTTCGCCCTGGTTAACGGACAGAACCTCATGTTCTGCGAAGACGCCGCACGCCGCTTGAACCTCGCGTTGAAGCGCTCGAATGCCGTCAAAGCCTTCCACCTCAAAGTGATCCACGCCGAAAGCCTGCACGCCCACGATGCGGTGGCTGAAAGCCGTTGGACGAGAGACTTTGCATGATTACCTGCCACGCTTTGCGCTGGGGCGCCCCCGGCCAACCACTGACGCCGGCGCTGAACCTGACGCTGGAAAAAGGTAGCCTCACGGGGATTATCGGCGCCAATGGCACCGGCAAGAGCAGCCTGCTCAAAGTAATCGCCGGGGTGCAAAAGCCGCTGACGGGCAAGGTGCATGTCGATGTTCCACGTCGCGGCGGCTTGTCGTTCTTGCCCCAGCAACAACACCTGGATCGTCAGTTTCCGATCAGTTTGCAAGAGCTGGTGGCTGCCGGTTTCTGGGGCACCCAGCTGAATTCACATGAACGCAACGAGCGCCTGCACGCGGTATTGGAAGACTGGTGTCTCAGCGGTTTGGAACAGCGCTCGCTGATGGCGTTATCCGGTGGTGAACTGCAACGCGCCCTGCTCGCCCGTATGAGCCTGGCCGACTCTCCCATCCTGCTGCTCGACGAACCCCACGCCGCCCTCGACGAAGACGGCCAGGCACTGTGCTGGAAACACATCCATGCCTGGCACAACCAAGGCCGCACGCTGGTGGTCGTCTGTCATGACCTGGCGTCCGTGCGTCACCACACCCAGCACGTGCTGCAGCTTAAAAACACCGGCTGCGTGTTCGGCCCCAGCAAAGAGCTGATCCGCCCGCAACCACAGATGCAGGTGGCCTGATGCACCTCACCGCTCACTTGTGGATGCCATTTCAGGATTTCGTGTTTATGCGCCGCGCACTGATCGGCGGGTTGGTGCTTGCTTGCAGCACCGCCCCCTTGGGCGTGTTCCTGATCCTGCGACGCATGAGCCTGATCGGTGACGCCGTGGCTCACGGCATTCTGCCGGGCGCCGCACTGGGCTTCTGGTTCGCAGGGCTAAGCCTGCCCGCCCTGACCCTCGGCGGCCTCGGCGCCGGCCTGAGCATGGCCGGCCTGGCGGCGTGGATCACCCGCCGCACCGGCCTGCGCGAAGACGCCAGCCTCGCCGCCATCTACCCCATTTCGCTCGCGGCCGGTGTATTGATCCTGGGCATTGCCGGCAAACGCTTGGACCTGCTGCACCTGTTATTCGGCTCCGCCCTGGCCGTGGACGAAACCACACTGACCGGAATGCTCTGGGTGTCCAGCTTCAGCCTGATCGCCATGGCACTGATCTACAAACCCCTGCTGCTCGACACCCTTGACCCGCTGTTCCTGCAAACCGTCAGCCGCCTTGGCCCACTGGCCCACGGCCTGTTCCTGACCCTGGTGGTGCTGAACCTGGTGATCGGTTTTCAAGCCATCGGCGCACTGATGGTGGTGGGCTTGATGATGCTGCCGGCCATCGCTTCACGCTTCTGGAGCCGGCGCCTGCCGGTGTTGATCGCAGTATCGGCGGTGCTGGGATGCCTCTCCGTGTGGCTGGGTTTGCTGCTGTCGTTCTACTACTCACTGCCCAGCGGCCCGGCGATCGTGCTGGTGGCGGGCGCCGGATATGTGTTGTCCGTGGTATTCGGTCCGGTGCATGGCTTATTGCGCCGCCCTCCTTTGCCTACATCCTCATGAGGTGTTTCCCGATGCGCGCTCTTCTTGTGTTGTTCAGTCTGTTGCTGCCGCTGTCGATGGCTCACGCCGCAGACAAACTCCAGGTAGTCACCAGCTTCAGTATTCTCGATGACATCACCCACCAGATCGGTGGCGACCATATTCAGATCAGCAACATGGTCGGCCCGGACGCCGATGCTCATACCTATGAACCCACACCGGATGACGCCAAAGCGCTGCTCAAGGCCAAGGTCATCATCAAGAACGGTCTAGGTTTCGAGCCGTGGCTGGATCGCCTGGTCACCAGCACTGAAACCACCGCTACGGTCGTCACCGCCAGCAAAGGCGTGATCTCGCACACCATGGACGAAGACGGCGAGACCATTCCCGACCCACACGCCTGGCACAACCTGGCCAACGCCGAAATTTATGTGAGCAACATCACCAAGGCATTGGTGGGCGCCGACCCTGCCAATAAAAGCGACTACCTGCGCAACAGCCAGGCTTACCTTAAACAAATCCACAGCCTGCTGGCCGAGGCCAAGGCCAAGTTCGCTGCACTGCCGTCGGGCAACCGCCGCATCGTCACCTCCCATGACGCCTTCGGCTATTTGGGCCAGGCGTATGGCATCCAATTCCTCGCGCCCCAGGGCTTGTCTACCGAGCGTGACCCGTCGGCCGCCGAAGTCGCCGCGCTGATCACCCAGATCCGTAAAGACAAGGTCAAAGCCGTGTTTATCGAAAACATCAAGGACTCGCGCCTGCTCAAGCAGATTGCCGATGAAAGCGGCGCGCAGATAGGCGGCACGCTGTACTCCGACGCCCTCGCCGCTCAAGGCCCGGCCAGCACCTTTATCGGGCTGTTCGAATACAACCTGAACACCCTGTGCGCGGCGTTGAGCAAACCATGATCCGCAAAAACCCTTCAGGTGACCTGCCGGTAATTGCTGAATCAGCCTACGTCGACAAGACTGCGATCATCTGCGGCAAGGTCATCATCGGCGAGAACGTCTTCGTCGGCCCCTACGCCGTGATCCGCGCCGACGAAGTCGACGCCAGCGGCGCCATGGACCCGATCACGATCGGCGCGAACTCCAACATCCAGGACGGCGTGGTGATCCACTCCAAGTCCGGCGCGGCGGTGACCATTGGCGAGTTCACCTCCATCGCCCACCGTTCCATCGTCCATGGCCCCTGCACAGTCGGCGACCGCGTGTTCATCGGCTTCAACAGCGTGTTGTTCAATTGCGCCGTCGGCGATGGTTGCGTGGTGCGCCACAACTCGGTGGTCGATGGCCGCGACTTGCCCGCGGCCTTCTACGTACCCTCCACCACCCGCATCGGGCCCAACACCGACCTGTCGCAATTCCCACCGGTGAGTGTCAGCGCCTCGGAGTTTTCCGAAGACGTGGCACGCACCAACGTCGACCTGGTGCGCGGCTACAAAGCCTTGCAAAACGAGTTCTGAACCATGAGTCGCCTGCTGATACGCAACGCCCGCCTGGTCAATGAGGGCCAGGTATTCGACGCCGACGTGCTGGTCGCCAATGGCCGTATCGAGAAGATTGCCGCCAGCATTGAAGGCGCTGACGAACCGGTAGAAATCGACGCCAAAGGCCAGTGGTTGCTGCCGGGAATGATCGATGACCAGGTGCATTTTCGCGAACCCGGCGCGCCAGACAAAGGCAGTTTCTACAGCGAATCCCGTGCCGCGGTGGCCGGCGGTATCACCAGCTTCATGGACATGCCCAACACCCACCCAGCCACCTTGGACCTGCAATCCCTGGCCGATAAAAAGCGCCGCGCTGCGTTGCACTCAGTGGCCAACTACGGTTTTCACTTTGGCGTAAGCCACGACAATCTGGATACCGTCGCCGGCCTCGACCCCTGTGAAGTGGCTGGAGTCAAAGTGTTCATGGGCGCCTCCACCGGCAACATGCTGGTGGACGACCCACGTATTCTGGACCGTTTGTTTGCCGAAGTGCCGACCATTCTGCTCGCGCACTGCGAACACACCCCGAGCATCCTGGCCAACGAGCAACGCTTGCGCGAGCGCTTTGGCGAGCGCATTCCCGCTGTCGCTCATCCACTGATCCGCGACGCCGAAGCATGTTATCGCTCGTCATCGTTTGCCGTGGAACTGGCCCAGCGCCACGGCACGCGACTGCACGTGCTGCACCTGACCAGCGCCCGCGAACTCGCGCTGTTCGAAGACAAGCCCCTGGCCGAAAAACACATCACCGCCGAGGTCTGCCTGCATCATCTGCTGTTCGACGACCGCGACTATCACCGCCTCGGCCACCAGATCAAATGCAACCCGGCCATCAAGACACGCGCCGACCGCGACGCGCTGCGCCTGGCGTTATTAAGTGATCGCCTGGATGTGATTGGCACTGACCATGCGCCGCATACCTGGGCGCAAAAACAATTGGGCTATCGTGAAGCACCCTCGGGTTTACCCCTGGTGCAGCACGCCCTGCCGGCACTATTGGAGTTGGTGGCCGACGGGCATTTGCCTCTGACCACACTGGTGGCGAAAACCAGTCATCGGGTGGCCGACCTGTTTGCCATTCCTGATCGCGGTTACCTGCGTGAAGGCTATTGGGCCGATCTGGTGTTGATCAAACCTGAGCCTCAGGGCAAACCGGTCAGCAGCCAACCGATTCTCGCCCGTTGCGGCTGGACACCCTTTGCAGAGCGCAGCTTTCGTCACAGCGTGAGCACCACGCTGGTGTCCGGCCACCTGGCCTGGCACAACGGCCAGGTGGTCGACAGTTGCCAGGGCTTGCCCCTGCACTTTCTGCGTTAAGCGCGGGGTTTGACCGTACCGCAATCGTTGCCCAGCCACTGAGCGTGGCTGTCCAGGCTGCCCTTCTGCTGGATGCCCGTGGCATTGAACGTACCATTGACGGTGGTGGTGAATTCCTTCTGGCTTTGGAAGGTCGCTACACCCGTGCCCTGGGCTTTGGGGCAGCTGAAACGGAACTTCCATTGGTTGCCGGTCTTGTCAGTCACTTCCTGCTTGCAGCCCGATTGCGGGTCGGTCAGCGGGATGGAATCGGTGGCAACCTGGGCTGGGGTCAGGCACACCTGCACACCCTTACCGGCCATGTTGATGCCTTGCTTTTCGAGCATGGCGCGCTGTTCAGGAGTCATTTGTTGCTTGAGCTGACCGAGGATCAGCGACAGGTCCGGCAGGTCCTGGTTATCGACTTTCATATTGCTGGTGGTCAACTCCCACAAGCCCGGCGCCAGCATCTGCGCCTGCGCCGCCACCGGCAGCGACAAACCAACAACCATGGCCAAACCAAGCAGACGAGCATTCATCGGGTAACTCCTGGGTAATTGTGCGTGTTAGACGTCGCAATGCGGCCAGTGTTGCACGGCAAATAAAATAGCGACATTCGCAACGGTTCATGGTCTGTTACGCACTGGACTGCCTGGAGTAATGTCGTTCATGGATTTCTTTGGCCCGCACCTGCTCGCCTACTTCATTGCCACGCTGCACGTTCTCGGGAGCCTCGCCGCAATTCACGCGGTACTGACTGTCCGCACCGCCCAAGGCTCGATCGCCTGGGCCTTGTCGCTGATGTTCATGCCTTACCTGACGCTGATCCCTTACCTGATCTTCGGCCGCAGCACCTTCGACGCGTACATCCAGGCCCGTCGCCAGGCCAACCAGGAAATGCACACGGCGATCGCCGAACTGAATTGGCGCCCGTGGGTAGAGGAAGCGCTCGCGGCGCGCAATTCCAGTGCCTATGCCTCCCTGCGAGCCATGCCCAAGCTCGGGCGCATGCCGTGTCTGGCTAATAATGAAGTGCGCCTGTTGATCAATGGCGAGGCTACTTTCGGCGCGATTTTCGAGGCGATTCGCAATGCCAGGACCGCCGTGCTGTTCCAGTTTTTCATCATCCATGACGATGAGCTTGGCCGCCAATTGCAGGTGCTATTGAAGGAAAAGGCCGCCCAGGGCGTAGACATTTACGTGCTGTACGACCGCATCGGCAGCCACGCCCTGCCCCATCGCTACGTACAATCGCTGCGCGACGCCGGGGTGCAGGTCAAGGCGTTCGCCACCCGCAGCGGCTGGCTCAATCGTTTCCAGGTCAACTTCCGTAACCATCGCAAGATCGTGGTGGTGGACGGCATCACCGGCTTTGTCGGCGGGCACAATGTGGGCGATGAGTACTTGGGCAAAAAGCCGCCGCTGGCGCCATGGCGCGATACCCATGTACAGGTCACAGGCCCGGTGGTGGCCTGCCTTCAGGAGTCGTTTGCCGAAGACTGGTTCTGGGCGGCACGGCAACTGCCGCCGCTGATCCTGCCGGACGCCTACCCCGAAGACGGCGTGCTTTGCCAACTGCTCGCCAGTGGCCCGGCAGACCCCTATGAAACCTGCTCGCTGTTTTTCGTCGAGGCCATCCACGCCGCGACCGAGCGGGTATGGATTACCAGCCCGTACTTCGTCCCCGACGAAGCCGTATTCGCCGCACTGCGCCTGGCGGTATTGCGCGGGGTGGATGTGCGTCTGCTGCTGCCGTCACGGCCCGACCACCGCATCGTGTATGCGGCGTCCAGCCTGTACGCCATCGAAGCCGTGCGCGCAGGTGTGCGGGTGTTCCGCTACAAGCCCGGGTTTCTGCATCAGAAGGTGGTGTTGGTAGACAGCGAAATCAGCGCCATTGGCAGCGCCAACATGGACAACCGTTCGTTCCGGCTCAATTTCGAAGTGATGTTGCTGACGGTGGATGAGGCTTTCGCCAGCCAGGTTGAACACATGCTCCTGGACGATTTTGCCCTGTCCCATGAAGTCAGTCAGGAAGAAAGCCGCGAGACGCGACGCCTGCAACAGTTGGGGATGCGGGTGGCGCGCTTGATCTCACCGATTCTCTAACAGACAACGCAGGGAAAATGTGGGAGGGGGCAAGTCCCCTCCCACATTTGGATCTTCAGTGTTCTGGAAAATCGGCTCAGCGGTAGAGATCTTCCCGCGTCCACGGCAACTCATGGCCCCCATCGGCATGGGGTTTGACCGCCAATATCTGATGCAAATTGATCCAGCCCCGAGCAAACGCATAAGCGCAACCGGCCAGGTAAAGCCGCCAGATGCGCAGCGCCTGCTCCGGCACCATCTTCGCCGCCGCTTCCAGATTGTCTTCCAGGCGCTCGCTCCAATGGTCCAACGTGCGGGCGTAGTGCAAGCGCAAACTTTCGACATCCACCACTTCCAACCCGACCTCGCTGATCTCGGCAGTCATCATCGCCAGGTGAGGCAGTTCGCCGTTGGGAAATACGTAGCGCTCGATAAACTCCCCAGCGCCTCGGCCCACTGGGCGACCATCGGTGTGTTTGGCGGTAATGCCATGGTTCATCACCAGGCCGCCTTCACGCACGGCACCGAACAGCGTCTGACAGTACTGCGCCAGGTTGGCGTGGCCGACGTGTTCGAACATACCCACGCTCACCACTTTGTCGAAGCGGCCATCCTGGGGCAGGTCGCGGTAGTCGAGCAGTTGCAGGTCGACCTGATCCTCCAGGCCCTCGGCTTTCACACGCTCCCTGGCCAGCGCCAGCTGTTCCTTGCTCAAGGTGATACCAAACACCTTGACTCCGAATTCCCGCGCCGCAAACCGCGCAAGCCCGCCCCAACCACACCCCACGTCGAGCAGGTACTCGCCCGGCTGCAGCCGCAGTTTGCGGCACAGGTGACGGAATTTGTCTTGCTGGGCCTGGTCGATGGATTCGCTGCCGGTTTCAAAATAACCGCAGGAGTACGCCATGTCCTGATCCAGCCATAGCTGGTAGAACTCGTTGGACAGGTCGTAATGGTAGGAAATGGCTGCCGCGTCGGTGGCCTTGTCGTGGATCGAGCGCACCGGACGGCTGCCTTCGTCGTCATCGATCAAGGCGTGGCTCAACTCGTCACATACCCTGATCACCTCGGTGATGGAGCCTTCCAGCTCCAGTTTGCCTTCGACGAAGGCTTCGCCCAGTGAATCGAGCGTTGGGTGGGTCAGCTTGGACACCATCGTGGGGTCCTTGACCACAATCGTCACACTGGGCTCAGGTCCCAAGTTGAATTCATGGCCGTCCCAGAGTCGAAGACGCAACGGTAGCTGAAGATTCTGTAAGGCCGGTGGAAGTTGCGCGAGCATGAGTAATCCCCCCTTGTTTCAGACGTCTGGAGTGAGGGTAGACCATCCGAAGACAAAGTAGGAGGCTATCGATTTAATAGCACGTCTCTATGGGGCTCGGAATTCGAGCAAACCGTCCTGGATCCACTGTTTCAGCCACGTGGCCGCTTGCAGCGACGCACCCTCTGAATAAGTGACTGCCAACTCTGCGCACAGTTCTGAAAAATTCCAGCCGGTAGTCACCATCCCTGCCAGTGCACAGGCTTCGTCAGGCCCCAGGCTGCGGTAGTGACACACATTCTGATGACGCCATACCAGGCAGATTTGCATCGGGTCCAGCGCCTGGCTGCCGGGAAAACCCGATGCATCCTTGCTGGCTCGCCAGATCGCCACCGTGTTGAAACGGCACAGCAAATGCTGCACTGAAGGCGCCAGGCTTACCTGCAGCGTCGGCCAGTCCCCGGGTGCCAATTGCGCCATGTCATTCACGGTCAGCGGCGTACCTTGGGGTGCATCGAACGCCAGGGTAAACGCCCACTCCAGGCGCGCCAATTCAGCCAGCGGTGCACTTTGTTCTGCGACCAAGTGCTCAAGGATAAACATCGAAAAGCGCTCACCGAGCCAACGCAGGCTGTAGTGGGCCGAGGGGTAACGGCGAACGTAGGCTTCGCTCAGCGCGGCAAATTCATCATCACCCAGCCAATATCGGATAGCGCTGAAGTCATGGCACAGCACTTCCTTCAATCGCGACAGATAGGCGTTGTGGTAAATCGCCAGGCCGGTGTCCACATCCAGGGTCGGCCCCCCCAGCAAGGTGGCGGCAAAGCTGCTGTTGGCAGCGCAAGGTTCAGATAACAGGAGCTCTTCAAAAGCCAATTGCCAGTCGATCAGGCGCATAGCGATCTCCTGGCCAGGGCGCTGGCAGCCAGCTCGCGGGCCTTGCTCAACTCAGTGAGCAACTCTTCGAACGGCGGGAAATGATCATCGCGCTCCAACAGCGTCGACACCGGCCCCAAATGCTCCAGGGTCTGTTGGTAAAGCGCCCACACCGGGTCGCACACAGGATGGTCGTGGGTGTCGACCACATAGTCGCCGTAGTCCATATGCCCGGCGAGGTGCAGTTGGCGGATGCTCTCGGGCGGCAGGTTGCGGATAAACGTCCAGGCATCAAAGCCATGGTTACGCGCACTCACATACACATTGTTCACATCCAGCAGCAACTGGCACCCGCTCAGGTGGGCCAAAGCGTTGAGGAACTCCCACTCGGTGAACTCATCAGCCTTGGAGCGCACATAGCTGGAGACGTTTTCCAGCACCAGCGGGCGCTGCAACACGTCCTGCACCTGACGCACACGACCGGCCACGTGATAGAGGCTTTCTTCGGTGTAGGGCAGCGGCAGCAGGTCATGCAACTGGTGCGCGCTGCCGCGGCTCCAGCACAGGTGATCGGAAATCCACGCCGGCTGGATGCGCTCGGCGAGCTGTTTGATTTGCGCAAGGTAATCGGTATCGAGGGCATGGGGCCCACCGATGGACAAGGACACACCGTGCATTACCACGGGGTAACGCTCGGCTATCGCATCCAGGTAGTACAAGGCTTTGCCGCCCTGCACCAGATAATTCTCGGAGATCACTTCGAACCAATCCACGGCCGGCGACTGTTCGAGGATCTGCTGGTAGTACTCACTGCGTAAACCCAGGCCGTAACCCAGACTTGGAAGGGACGCGGACATGACTCACTCCTGGGCAAAGTGTCCGCAGCGGTGGCAGGCAGCCGCCGCGGTTGCACTCGTTTGCCGGTTACTCGCCGACTTTACCGCCAGCGGCGTCGCAGGCCGATTTAGTCATGGCCTTGAAGCCCATCCCTTTGCACTCGCCCTGGCCCTTGCACGCGTGGTCCTTGGTTTTGCAGTCGTTCATGCCTTTGCAGGAGGTCACGCCGTAGCAGTGAACGGTGGCGTCTGCGGCTTGTACCTGAGTGGCCACACCCGCGAACAGAGAAGCAGCGGCCATCGCGAGGGCGGCACCAGCAGCAGCGGATTTAATGCTCATTGTTGTATTCCTCATGATCATCAGTAGTGGAGCCGGTCCGAACGGATTGTTCAGTCTCGACACACCACTAGAGTGAGGCCCCCCATCGGCGTTACAGCCGTGTGCAAATATTTCTGAAATTATTCATCAAGCTTCAACAGAGGCTCCTGGAAGCGTAATAACCGCCCAGCGTTACCCAGCACCAGCAAGGTACTGAGGTTATGCAGCACCGCCGCAATCATGGCACCCGCCGCGCCCAACCAGCCAAAGGCCGCGAACACCACGATGGCCAACGTCCAGCCCAGGCCGATGATCACGTTCACCTGCAACGTCTGCCGGCACTGGCGGCTCAAGCGCACGCAGGTACCCAGGCGGCGCAAGTCGCTGCCGATCAACACCACGTCCGCCGATGCCAGGGCGATATCGGCACCGCCCGCCCCCATCGCCACACCAACCACACCGGCCTTGAGCGCCAACGAATCATTGATGCCATCGCCCACCACCATCGGCCGGAAGCCGCTGCTGATTTCACCCAGCACGCGGTTGAGCTTGTCTTCCGGCAAGGCTTGGGCTTCGACATCACTGATGCCCACCTCCAGCGCCAGGCTGTCGGCCACGCTTTGGCGGTCGCCGGTCAGCAGCAACTGGCGGCCCAGGCCCAAATCACGCAACTCTTGCAGGGCCTGGCGCGCCTCCGGCTTGACGCTGTCGGCCAGCAACAGCCAGGCCAGGAAATCGCCGTTCAACGCCAACCCGGCAATTGGGCCGTCATGGCTGGGAACGCCGCTGGTGACGATGCCCAATTGTTCGAACAACTCCGGCCGCCCCAGCGCCGCTTCGCCCTGTTCGGTCTGTGCGACCACGCCCAGGCCCTGACGCTCGCGAATGTCGGTGAGCGCCAGTAACTGCTCCTGAGTCGCCAACCCCGCCAACGCTCGGCTGACCGGGTGACTGCTCGCCGAGCCGAGGCTGGCCGCCAGGTTCAGCAGCTCCTGGCGATCCGGTGCGGTGGTCTCGATGGACTGCAAACGCAGGGTGCCAAAGGTCAGGGTGCCGGTCTTGTCGACCACCAACGAGGTCAGGTCAGCCAATTCTTCGAGAAACGCCGAGCTGCGAATCAGAATCCCATGACGCGCCGCCACGGCGATCCCGGCAATCGCCGTGGCCGGCGCCGACAGCACCAAGGCACACGGGCACGCCGCCACCAGCACCGCCAGCATCGCCTGCGCATCGTTGGTGACGAACCAGGTGACCGCCGCCAGCAACAGCACCAACACCATATAGCTACCGGCATAACGCTCCAGCAGCCGAGTGATCGGCGGCTTGGAGCGCTCGGCGTTCTGCATCAGTGCGATGACTTTGCCCAAGGTCGATTCGTTGCCAGTGCGCGTCACTTCAAGGCGCAACAGACCATCAAGGTTGATCGCGCCACCAAACACCTGCACGCCAACGCCGGCTTCCAGCGGCACTGACTCACCGGTGATCGGCGCCGTGTCCAGGCTCGCCTGGCCGGACAGCACCACGCCATCGGCCGGCACGCGGTCGCCGGCGCGCACTTCGACGATATCGCCGGGGTTCAGCGTGGCGTTATCCACTTCGGTGATGGATCCGTCAGCCTGTACCAAACGCGCGTGGCTGCGGGTGAGTTTGCCCAGGGCATGGATCGCTTCCTGGGAGCCGATTACGCTGCGCTCTTCCAGCACATGGCCGAAGATCATGATGATCGGCAACAACGCGGCGGTGAGCAGATCGCCGGTGGCCCAGGCGCCAAGCATGGCCAGGGCAATCAGTTGGTCGGTGATGCCGTGCAAGCTGGGAAAGCGCAGGCTGTACCAGGCCGAACGCATCACCGGCACCGCCACCAACAGCGATGCCACCCCCAGCAGCAATTGGCTCACACCGTTCTGATCCGGCGCCAGCCAGCGCCACACCAGGCCCAGCACGAGCAACCCAAGGGCGAGCATGGCCAGGGTCAATTGCCGGGCAGCGCTGCGCTGTTCGGCCGAGGTCAGCATGGGTGCGCTCATTGTTCGGCTCCCTGGATGATCAAGCGGGAGTCGTCTTTGGGATCGACGGTGGTCACGGAACCCGCCTGGCCGAGAATCTTCGGCAGGCGTTCGCGGTACAGGCGCAACAGCAAGCCGGGGTCTTTGACCTGGGCGAGGCTGGCGACGGTAGCGGTTTGCGCCTGGGCATTGGCCAAACGTTCGCTGGCCTGGGCGTGGGCGACTTGCACCTGGCGGTCAGCCTCCTGATTCGCGGTCTGGGTGAGTTTTTCCGCTTCGGTGCGGGCGTTGGCCACCGCTTTATCCGCTTGCTGGCTGGCGGTCAGCACTGCGTTGAAGGCATTCACCGCCGGGCCCGGCAGGCTCGATTGCACATCGACGCGGGTGACTTCGATGCCCAGGCCCAAGCCGCTGGCAGCCAACTCGGCCAGGCGTTTATTGATGCCTTGCACCAAGTCGCCGCGCAGTCGCTCGCGGCGTTCGGCGGCGCCATTGTCGCTGCCGATCAGTTCAGGGCGTGCTACCAGAATGGTGTCCAGATCCCGCGCTGCCGTCAGGGCTACGGCGCTGCGCGTCACCAACCGATCCAGCGCAGGCAACACGTGGTCGCCCTGCAACACGAAGGCATAGGGCTCGGTCACCTTGTAGAACACCCGCACATCCAACTGCACCACCCCGGCATCGCCGGTCAGCAGGTAGCCGGAACCGGCCAGGGCATCGCTCAACGGCGTAGCGAAACTGGCCACGCGATCGGCCTGCAACGCCGCATCGGAACGCAGCAGGTTCTCCACTCGGCGCTCGATCACCCGGTCCGCCGCCGGCAACAACACCACCTGCTCGAACGGCTGCGGCCAGGCCAGCAACAGCCCGGCGTTCTGAATGCGATCAAGGGCGCCGAAGTGCAGGACCACCGCGCGATTCTGCGGGTCGATCTGGCGCACATTGGAAAAGGCCCAGGCCAACGCCGCCAACACAGTGACCGCGTACAGCGCCAGGAAGGTCAGGCGCCCGGCCTGAATCCAGGGGCTGTCGGGACTGTCGCGTTCGCTCATGGCTGGATGTCCTTCGGCCCATCCACCAGGGCGCGGAACGGCGCGGCGTCGGTGCGCAGGATGATTTTGGTACCCGGCGTGACCACCGTGCCCAAGGTATCCAGCGAGCGTAGCAGGTTGTACAACTGCGGATTACCCGCGTAGGCACGGCCATAAATCTGCGCGGCTTCTACCCGCGATTGCGCTTCGATATCGGCGGCTTTCACCGTGGCATCGGCCTGCACGATGCGCGCATCACGCTCGGCGGCGGAGCGGATTTGCGCCGCTTCGCGCTTGCCCACGGCGGTACGTTCAGTGGCGATGGTTTCCCGCTCGGCGCGCATACGATCAACCGTGGCGGTGAGTGTCACCGAAGGCAATGTCAGGCGCTCGATGCCGACCTGCGCCACGCGCACGCCGTAAGTGGCGAGCAATTGTTGATCAATCTGCTGGCGCAACTGCGCTTCAAAATCGGCGATACGCACTTGGCTGGCGTCGGTGTTGATCAAGCTGGACAGGTCAAAGCTGGCCGCCGTGGTTTCCAGCGCCGAGCCGACGAAGGTGCGGATCTGCCGCGCCGCTTCGTCCGGCTGGTTCTGCACTGCGCGCATGAAGCGCTGCACATTGTCGGCATCGCCCTGCACCTGCCACGCCACATAGGCCTGCACGATAATCCGCAGGCCATCGCGGGTGCCCACGTCCTGCAAGCCACTGGACGTGGTGCGCAGGCGCAGGTCCACCGGGATTGCCGCTTCGAATGGCGCCGGCCAGCGCCAGCCCAGGCCCGGTTCCAACAACACTCGCGCGGGGTTGCCGAAGCGGGTAATCACCGTGGCCTCGCCGGAGCGCACCTGCACCAGGCTCGCCGCTGCCACGGCAAACAGCACCAGTAACGCCGCCAAGGCCATGCGCCGCCAAGGGAAAGGCCCGGCCGCTTGCTCATCACCATGGTGGTGATGGTGGTGGCCGTGATGATGATGACCGTGATCGTGGGAATGAGCGCTCAACAGACAGACTCCTTATTGAACGGCTTTGCGCGGCGCCAGTGGATCGGCGGGCAAAGTAAAAGAACGCAGATCAATCGTCGGCGCACTGTCGGCGCCCAAACGATGATCCAGAATAAGCAGCTTGGCGTGGGCCAGGCCCAGGCTCAGTTGGCTCAGGTACTGTTCCAGTACGAAAGCCTGGCCCGCCGCGGCATAGGCTTTTTGTTCGGCGGCAAAGCGCAGGTTCGCCGCTTGGGCGCCAGCATTCACTTCGCGGGCGCTGGCCTGGGCCTGATCACGGACGGTGCTGGCTTGCAGCAGCGCCAGGTTGGTCTGCTCGCTGGCCGCGCCACGTTCACGGGCAATCAGTGCCTGGGCGCCGATCTGGGCGGCTTGCACACCGTGGTAAGCGTTGGCGGCGCCAGCCGGTGGGTGGATCGCTTCAACCACCGTGGCGAGGATCTCCACCCCGCTGTCGAGGGTGTGCAGGTCTGCTTGCACCGTGCGGCCAATCTCGTCGGCGAGGCTGGTGCGTTGTTCACCGAGCAATTCGTCGAGGGTGCGCGAGGCAAAGTCATGCACCAGGATGCGGCTGGCGGTGCTGCGGATCAGGGTGGGTATGTCCGCGCTGTTGTATGTGGCGGCAAGCGCAGCCTGGTCGGTGAGGCCGATGCGGTAGACAAATCGCACGTCCATGTTGACGATCTGGAAGCCCTGCTTATCGCCGCTGCTGCTGGCGATGACCTGGGATTTGTCATTCACATGGCTGGCGTCCCACAGGCGGTTGGCAATCAACGGCGCCGGGCCTTCGGCAGCGGCCAACTCCGGTGTGGCGGCTTCGCTGACGCTGGTCGCCAGTTCATGCACCACGCCGTTCTCCACGTTGAGTACGCGGCCCAGCGGCCACGGCAAACCCGTATGCAGACCGGGGCCGAACACCTCGACCGGTTTGCCGAAGCGCTCATAAATCCCACGCCCTTGCAGGGGCACTTCATGCACGCCGGTCAGCGCCCAGCCTACCGCCAGCACCACCAGCAACACCGGCAGGAAAGCCCGGCGCATGTAGGTGAAGGCCCAGATCTGGCGCAGGTCGATGCCAAAACGGTTGTGCAATTCATGCTGCAACGCCAGCAACGGTTGTGGCGGCCAACGCAGCAGGCCGGCGATAAAACTCTGCGCCATCAAGCGCGGCTCAAGGCGCGGCTGGCGCGGGCTGAACAGCGACAGCACGCCCCGCAGCAGGAACTCCAGCGCCACCAGCGCCGGCAACAGGCCGACGAGTGTCGCCAGACGCAGCGGCCACACCGACTCGGCATTGGCAAACAACAGGCAGATGGCACTCAGCACCAGGCAGATAATCGCCACCCGACTCAACTGCGCCAGCTGTGAAGCTTCCGGCCACTGGGCGGCGGTTTCCTGGGCCAGGCGACGCTCGAACACCAGCAAGCCAAAAGCCAGCCCCAATGCCAGCGCCGCACCGATGCTGGCGGACTGACCGATGGCCGCAGCAGGCAAGGCCAGGTCCCAGAACTGGATAACGCTGACCAACGCCAGCAACGACCAGCCAGCCAACCACAGCACCGGTGCGCCAACTTGCGCCAGCAGGCCGTTGCCGAAACGGTTGATCAGCCCCTTGTGCCAGGCAGTGGGCTCAATGGGTTGCTCAATCAACTCAGCGCTCGGCACCTCCAGCGCCTGGGCACGCCAATCAGCCACCCACCAGGCCGACTGCAACCCGGCCACCAACAGCAGCAGGGCCGAAGCGCAGTTGATCAACACCACCGGCCAGATCGACAGTGGCGCAAACAACGCCACGAACAGCGCCAACACCCATCCGCTGATCGCCAGGGTCGTCAGGCTGATACCCGCTTGGCGTAACCGACGGGCATGGAACAGCCCTTGCTGAAAACGCGCCAGGCCTTCTACCGAAGCGCCATCAGCTTCTAAATCCACCTGCATCCGCTCAATGCCCACCTGTACACAATTCGTTACGATATAACACGAAGCGTGAAATTTTTGTTCGCTTTTGCATCCACTCTGAATCCCTTGTGGGAGGGGGCTTGCCCCCGATAGCAGTGTGTCAGTCGACTGATTAGTTACTGGTACACCGCAATCGGGGGCAAGCCCCCTCCCACATTTGTTTTGCTGTGCTCTCTGGATTGTGACTAACCCCCTATAAACACGAGCCATCACTGGTGTCGGCTGCGATTAATCGGCACACTCCGAAACAGCTTTTCGCGGGTTCACGGACAAGGAAGCGCCACCCCATGATTTCCATCTACCAACTCAAACCGCGGTTTCAAAACCTGCTGCGCCCGCTTGTGCAGCGCCTCTACGACAACGGCACCACCGCCAACCAGATCACCGTGCTGGCCGGAGTTGTTTCGCTGCTGGTGGGGTTGTTGATCGCAGGCTTCGCCCAACACCTCTGGCTGTTTGCGTTGATCCCTTTATGGATGATCGTGCGCATGGCCCTCAACGCCATCGACGGCATGCTCGCTCGAGAATTCGGCCAGCAGTCACGCCTCGGCGCTTACCTCAATGAACTGTGCGATGTGATCGCCGACAGCGCGCTGATCCTGCCCTTTGCCCTGATCCCCGGCGTGAGCCCGGTGCCGGTGGTGCTGGTGACACTGCTTGCGGTCTTCAGCGAGTACGCCGGTGTGTTGGGGCCGATGGTGGGCGCATCGCGTCGCTATGACGGGCCGATGGGCAAGAGTGATCGGGCTTTTGTACTGGGTGTACTGGCCACCGGCGTGGCGCTGGGCTGGCTCGGCGCCGGTTGGGTCGAGGCAGTGATGTGGCTGATCGCCGCCCTGCTCGCCTATACCTTGGTCAACCGGGTGCGTCAGGGCCTCAAAGAACAGCAACAAACTCCCCCTTCTGCATAAGGATTTTGCGATGCGCGAACAGCAAGAGCACACCTTCAGTACCCATGATGGCGTCGAGCTTTTCTACCGGCACTGGCCGGCCACGGCAGACGCCGGGCCGCGCAAGGCAATCCTGTTGTTCCATCGTGGCCATGAGCACTCCGGACGTATTGCCCACCTGGTGGATGAACTGGACTTGCCGGGGTTTGATTTCTTCGCCTGGGACGCCCGCGGCCACGGCCAATCGCCCGGCGAGCGCGGCGACAGCCCCAGCTTTGCCACCAGTGCCCGTGATGTGCAGACCTTCTGCGACCATATCGGCGCCACCTACGGCATCGAAGAGCAAAACCTGGCCGTGATCGCCCAAAGCGTCGGCGCAGTGATCGCGGCCACCTGGGTTCACGACTACGCGCCAAAAATCCGCGCCCTGGTGCTCGCCTCGCCCGCTTTCAAGGTCAAGCTGTACGTGCCCTTCGCCCGCCCGGGCCTGGCCTTGATGCGCAGGTTTCGCGGCAACTTTTTCGTCAACAGCTACGTCAAGGCCAAGTTCCTCAGCCATGACCCGGAACGGGTAGCGTCCTACGACAGCGATCCGCTGATCACCAAGGCCATCTCGGTGAATGTGCTGCTGGGCCTGTACGAAGCGGCCGACCGGGTTGTAGCCGACGCCCAGGCGATCCAGGTACCAACCCAGTTGCTTATCTCCGGCTCCGATTTTGTGGTGCACCGTAAACCCCAGCAGCAATTTTTCGACCGCCTCGGCAGCCTGAAAAAAGAGCTGCATATCCTCCCTGGGTTTTTCCACGACACCCTCGGTGAACGTGATCGAGCCGTGGCCGTGAGCAGCGCCAAACGCTTTATCTTGCAGAACTTCGCACACCCGCTGGACCGCGCCTCTCTACTGGACGCCGACAAACTTGGCGCCACCTGCGCCGAATCCGAATCCCTTGCCGCGCCGCTGCCACGCAATTCGCTGCGCGACCTCTACTGGCGCATGACCCGCGCCAGCATGGGCCTGGGCAAGAACCTGTCGGACGGCGTGAAACTGGGCTTCGACACCGGTTTCGACTCCGGCAGCACGCTGGACTACGTGTATCGCAATAAGCCTACCGGCAAGGGCGGGCTGGGGCGGATGATCGACACCAACTACCTCAACTCCATTGGCTGGCGCGGTATTCGCCAGCGCAAGCTGAACGTCGAGGAACTGCTGCGCCTGGCCATGACCAAGCTGCGTGACGAGCACCGCGAGGTCCGTATCGTCGATATCGCCGCCGGCCACGGCCGTTACATCCTTGAAGCCTTGCAGGGCGTATCGCCGTTGCCGGAGTCGATCCTGCTGCGCGACTACAGCGACATCAACGTGCGCGACGGTGGCGCGCTGATTCGCGAGAAGGGCTTGGGGGACATCGCCCAGTTCGTCAAAGGCGATGCGTTCGACCGCACTGACCTGGCCGCCCTGGACCCCAGGCCGACCCTGGCCGTGGTGTCGGGCCTGTATGAGTTGTTCGCCGATAACGCCATGGTCGGTGGTTCACTGGCGGGGCTGGCCGAAGCTGTGGAACCTGGCGGTTACCTGGTCTACACCGGGCAGCCGTGGCACCCGCAGTTGGAGCTGATTGCCCGCGCGCTCACCAGCCACCGCCAGGGCCAGGCCTGGGTGATGCGTCGGCGCAGCCAGGCGGAAATGGACCAGTTGGTTGAAGCCGCGGGCTTTCGCAAGATCACCCAGCGCGTGGATGAGTGGGGCATTTTCACTGTGTCCCTGGCACAGAAGATCTGAACATGCGCGAACCCGGTTTATTGAAACCCGCGGTGCTCTGGCTGCTGCTATTGGCGCCGCTGTTTTTCAGCACCTACGGCTTCGCCACCTGGGTCACCAGCCAGCGCAGCGACGTCGGCACGCTGGTGTTCGGCTGGGAAAGCCATATGCCGTTCTGGGCCTGGACCATCGTGCCCTATTGGTCCATCGACCTGCTCTACGGCTTCTCTCTGCTGCTACCCAATACACGGCATGAGCTGAAACAACATGCACTGCGCCTGCTGAGTGCGCAGGTGATTGCCGTCAGCTGCTTCCTGATCTGGCCGCTGCGCTTCACCTTTGAGCGGCCAGAGCTGGACGGGGTGTTTGGCTGGCTATTCGCGGTGCTGGCCGGTTTCGACAAACCGTTCAACCAGGCACCTTCGCTGCATATCGCGCTGCTGGTGATCCTGTGGGTCATGTATCAGCGGCACACCCAGGGAGTCTGGCGCTGGGTGGTGCATGGCTGGTTTGCGCTGATCGGCATCTCGGTGCTGACCACTTATCAACATCACTTTATCGACTTACCCACAGGCGCCCTCGCGGGGTGGCTGTGCGTGTGGTTATGGCCAGTGGAGCACCCGAGCCCATTGTTGAGTGCGCGGTTGACGCGGGATACCCAACGCTGGCGCTTGGCCGTGCGCTACGGGCTGGGTACGCTATTACTGCTGGCACTTGCCCTGGTACTGGGCGGCGGCTGGCTGTGGCTGCTGTGGCCAGCGGTTTCCCTGGGTTTGATCACCGCCAACTCCCTTGTGATCGGCGCGTCGGGCTTTCAAAAACGTGCGGATGGCCGCCTTACGCCTGCAGCCCGCTGGTTGTATGCGCCTTATTTAGCGGGTGCGTGGGTCAATTCGCGGCTGTGGACACGCAAACATCCACAGCCGGACCTGATTGTGGATAACGTCTGGCTGGGGCGCATTCCTACGGCCAGCGAGCAGGGTTCATTCAAGGCCATTGTCGATCTGTGCGCCGAACTGCCGATTAATCCACTGGGCCGCGCTTATGCCTGCGTACCGGTACTGGACCTCATCACCCCGACACCCGACGAATGCCTGGAAGCCGCGAACGCCATTGAACGCCTGCGAACGAGCGGCCCCTTGCTGGTGTGCTGCGCCCTCGGTTACTCCCGTAGCGCCACCGCTATCGCCGCCTGGCTGCTGAATACTGGCCGAGCCGCCACGGTCGATGAAGCACTGGCTATTATTCGTACAGCACGGGCCACTGTGGTCCTGCACCCCGCACACCGTAAAGCGTTGGAGGGTTTGCACCATGCCCGCTGATATGGAACTCCAGGTAGTCGCCAGCCTGCTACGCCGTGGCCGTTCCCTGGATCAGTTATCCACAGGCCTGACGTTGCTCGGCGTACTGTTCGGCCTCGCCCAACTGTTGTTGGCCAGTATCTCGACGATCTGCCTGCTGCTGGCCCTGTGGATGATCGTGCTGGGCCTGCTGCAAAAGTACTGGGCGCTGCGGGTGGCCTTCGACGCCGACCTGTTCGCCTTGCTGGCCCGCGACGTTACCCGCACCCCAGACCTTGATCAGGCCCTGCAAACCCTCGGCCTGCAATCGTCCAAGCGAGCCGGTCGGCCGTGGACCGAACGCCGCCGTGGCGCCCTTAAACTATTGCGTAAACAAGCCTGGTTGCTGGGCGCGCAAGCGCTGCTGACCTTGGGCGTCATCCTCGCCAGCCCTTGGCTGCCTTTCGCCGGATAAGGAATTCCCATGTTCGAACCCGTGGTCGCCACGCTGATTACCTCCATGGCCCGCACCGTCACCGGCGCTCGCAGCCTGTGGCTGGGGTGCGCGCCAGTACCGGTGCAACGTATCTATTTCGCCAACCACAGCAGCCACGGCGACTTCGTGCTGGTGTGGGCGTCACTGCCGCAGAACCTGCGCAAATTCACACGCCCGGTGGCCGGCAGCGATTACTGGAACAAGAGCGCGCTACGCCGCTACATCATCAACCGGGTGTTCAATGGCGTGCTGATCGACCGCGAGCGCAAAGAGCCTGTGGATAACCCATTGCTGCCCATGCTCGCAGCCTTGGAAGGCGGTGACTCGCTGATCATCTTTCCTGAAGGCACGCGCAATCTGGAGGACGGTTTACTGCCGTTCAAAAGCGGCTTGTATCACCTGGCAAAAAGTTACCCACAGGCTGAGTTGGTTCCCGTGTGGATAGCCAACCTCAACCGGGTTATGCCCAAAGGGCGCGTGCTGCCACTGCCGTTGTTATGCACAACCAGCTTCGGTGCCCCCCTGCAATTGGAGGAAGGCGAAGACAAAGCCGCATTCCTCGCCCGCACCCGCGACGCCCTGCTCGCCCTCGCCCCGGAGCACTCCTGAAATGGATAGCCAAACCCTGATGTTGTTCGGCGGCATCGGCGCGATCCTGGTCATCGCCTCGCTGATCGGCCTGATCCTCAAGCTGCGCACCCGTGGCAGCCCCAACGCAGTCATCGACAACCTCAACGCCCGCATCAACGCCTGGTGGGTCATGGTGGTAGTGATCGGCGTCGCCTTCTGGCTCGGCACCGGCGCGGTGATCCTGCTGTTCTACGCGGTGTCGTTCTACGCCCTGCGCGAATTCCTCACCCTCACCCCGACTCGGCGCAGCGACTACCCGGCCCTGGTGGCCGCGTTCTACCTGGCCCTGCCACTGCAATACGTGCTGATCTACGCCGACTGGTACGGGCTGTTCTCGATCTTCATTCCGGTGTACGTGTTTTTGCTGCTACCGATCCTCGCCTCCCTGGGCGGCGACAGCACACACTTCCTGGAACGCGCCTCGAAGGTGCAATGGGGGCTGATGATCGCGGTGTTCTGCGTGTCCTTCGTCCCCGCCCTGCTGACGCTGGACATTCCCGGCTACGAAGGCCGCAACCTGCTGCTGATCGCCTACCTGGTGATCGTCGTGCAACTCTCGGACGTACTGCAGTACGTATGCGGCAAGCTGTTCGGCAAACACAAGATCGCGCCCAACCTGTCACCGTCGAAAACCGTGGAAGGTTTTGTCGGCGGGATCCTGTTGTCTTCACTGATCGGTGCAGCGCTGTGGTGGACCACGCCGTTCAACCCTTGGCAGTCGTTCCTGATCGCGCTGCTGATCAACTTGCTGGGCTTTGCCGGCGGGATTGTGATGTCGGCGATCAAGCGTGACCGCGGCGTAAAAGACTGGGGGCACATGATCGAAGGGCACGGCGGGATGTTGGATCGGCTGGATTCGGTGTGCTTTGCGGCGCCGATCTTCTTTCACCTCGTGCGCTACTGGTGGACCTGACCCCATCCCTTTTTCAGCACCAATGAAGATCAAAATGTGGGAGGAGGCTTGCCTCCGATAGCGGTTTGTCAGTAACTGCCTATGCTGGCTGATACACCGCAATCGGGAGCAAGCCCCCTCCCACCTTTGACTTGTGGTGCTTTCAGGGTTTAAGCAAAGTCTGAAACTGGTGCAGCAGTGATCTCGACATAGCTAGACTCCCCTCCGCCTATCGCACCCGATAGCCAGCCCCAAACGAAACTCAGCGTCGTGCGCCTGGCGTGATCCACGCCTACCGTGCCACGTGACCACCCCGCGAGCAGTTCACCTTCCAGGGTTACGCACTGAAATAGCAGCTCGATGGTCTCTGCACCGGTCACCCGCCCGACCTGCGTGCCCACGCGAATTCGGCCACCCTGGTAAGTGCTCGAAATCACGCCATCTTCGATTTGGTAATGAAACACGGTGCCGGTGCCGGACAACCCTCAGGCGTTGTTCCCGACCGCAAACCGACGATCGTGCAAACGTGCGTGGACAGTAGCAGAAGGGTGTTGCATCAGTACGCATCCTTGAATTAAGCGAATCCAAAACGTAAAAAAGGGGCTGTTGAAAACAGCCCCTTGAATTTAGCGAATTAAAACTGTCGCAGCTAGGGCCCGTATCTCGCGGCCTGTAGTGGTCAACTAATCTCGGACGCCGCGTTAAGTTTTTCCTCGGCCACAGCGGGCGTCAGCTCGCTGTTCGTTGATGGGTATCTGGAAGCGTCTGGCTGGAAGCAAGCAGATCAGGGCTAATGCCCTTCGGGCCCATCAAACGACTGCTTTGCCAAGCTCTTCACCTCTCCGGCTCGGAAGCTTCTCGGTATCGATGCGTTTCCGATACGAAATCGATAAATGCCACTGCTGCGGCAACCGCAAGCCGAGCATGCCTGGGCTGCAGACCGCGATGTTGGGGGCTTGCCGAGTTTATGTGCAAGCGAGGTGCTGCTCGCGACGACATATCTGGCCGGAGAAATTGCACTAAGGTGCTTCTAGAAAAGTTTCCAGGTGCATCAGCAGATCAAATATCAACATTGGCAGGTTGTGGTGTCGCAACAGTCTATCGGGTGAAAAAAGAGCTTAAAAATAAGGTGTAAAAGGTATGGAATCTAAAAGCTTTAAAGTATTAGCAAAAGCGATCTAAAGCATAATTTCAATTGCGCGATATAACAGATAACAGTCGAATACTATTTTTATAGCTCAAACGAAACTACACAAATGCACTGATAATCTGCTCATCAACAAGTCCGAGAAAATCTTGATGGCATTTACTCAGGTAAGCTTTCTTCACCTTCGCATACTTGTTTTCGGGTTCGATTTGGAGAAGGTAATTAATTCGACCTATTAAACGCTCATAAATTAACGGATCAAAATCTGGCAGCCGCGCTAGACTACCAACATTTTTCTCCAACTCATAAATCTGAGCCCTGAGCTTTCTCTTAAATGATTTCGGAGCCCTAACTTGCCCAGAAGATATTGAGATGCCCGTTACAATCTTTTTCCTACCAGCCAACTTTAGCTGCGTTTTTTTATGATTTAGATGAAAATCATACTCCAATAAAATCTCGCCTACCAATGACGCCAAATCCCTAGGTATAAACTCCCCTGAAAATGCTAGATCGTCTGCATAACGAGAATATTTTAAACCAAAAAAATTTGCTAGTCCGGCAAGTCTGACATCTATCGGGCTGAACACTAGATTACTAAGTGCGGGACTTGTACATGCGCCCTGTGGAAGGCCATTATTCAAGATACAAATAAGTGAAGTATAAAAACACACATCAGCTTTAGCCCCATTTCTCTGAAGAGCTTCGAAGACCATTTGCCTAGAAATACTAGGAAAAAAGTCTTTTATATCAAGCTTCAATAACTCCCTACCATTGACATGAATACGAGCATGATCAATCGCGCTCTTACCTTTCACATATGCATAGGCAGAGGAGTTGGACTCAAAAGAAAAAAACAAATTATTCAGAATATTACTCTGTATAATCGCTAAGGAAGGGTATGGGGAACTTATTGTCCTAGTTCCACCACTTTTTTTTGAAATTTTGAATTCTCTATAGAAGCTCGATGGGCTTGCTATAATACGTGACAATACAGAAAGCTCCTCCTCGGTGGAAATACCAAGGAGCATATGTAAGTGCGAATCTATCTGCATAGAAAACCTAACTAGTGTTGAAGGCCGACCCTACCAGCTTGCTCTTTTCACTTAAATTCATTCACGTAGTGAATGGATTTAACTCTATCGAGGAGCGAGCGAAGCGAGTGGAGCGATAGAGTTGAATTCATTCGTGGCTAAAAACAGCCTGAATGATAAAGGCGGATACACCTTCGATTACTAGAGCCGACCCCAACGGGCGCATTATACATAACGATGTGCTCCGGTCAAGGCTTTAGGAGTGTACTCATCCAACACACTAGGCCGTTGAGTTTTACGGAGCCTGTTTAGCAACGCGATCTTAGCATTAGATAGATCTGGTGAAAGTCGAACGCTTCGACCCTCCCTAACAATTAAATCATTACGGACCATAAAATCCATGACCTCTATAATTAGCAGAGGGGAGACGCCATACTGAAAGTGAAAATCATAAATTTCGTGCCACTTCCGATCAGAAATAAATTCAATAAACTCTTTAAGCGCTGTTCTTTTTGAGCTCATTGATCAGCCCGCCCGCCTCAAGAGGGTTCTAAAGCTATCCCCGCTTTTCAACTTTGCCCACCAAAACACAGGGAAGACATTGTTAGGGCAATTATCATTTTCTACGCAGTACAGCGCTTCACTTTTGGAAAACCCAAAGCTGTAGTCTTTTATTTTTTTATTTTTATAGTTTTCGTGCAGTTTCTGCTCCAACCCAAGCATAAGTAGCTTATATTCATCAGCCACTTTAGGCTCATACTTGTCTGAAATAGCTCGATCTAGAGATATCGCTGTAAATACTTCGCATCCGGTTTCATCCGCAATCCGATCGCATCCAAACCGCATGCCTGCAACAGACATATAATAAAGGGTAAAATCTTCAACTCCTCTTTTCGAAAGAAGTTTGGTCAGCCACTTTGCCTTTGTAATTAGCTTTCCACCGCTACCAATGAAGTCATCAAAAAGCACGACGACGTCACCGTTCTGTATAGACTTCGCCCCACTAGGAATGCTAGGTAACATCCGAAGGTGCCAATCATCATAGGGATCTAACTTATTTTTAAGCTTTTGCATGGCTGCTACAGAGCCATCAATTTCGATATCGTTACAGGCTGCAACTATCCACGTGGTTTCTGGACTCAACGCCCAAGCTGTGATTTTAGCACTGAGATCTCTGTATGCATTTCGCTCTTTTATCGAGTCCAGTATCACAAATTCTTTTATCAGCTCTTTCAAAAATACTTGTTCGCTTCGATGATCACAGATATTCCAAAGATCTGAAAACTCATCTAAATACGCTTTGACCCAAGTCTGAGCCTCAACTATTTCAAGCATGTCATATAATACATCCGCTGAGACTTTTGTTGCGACCAAGCTCAAAGAAAACTCCTTGCAAAATAAATATTTGCCTGAGGATGAAACGCTAGAATCACACTATAAAAATCTTCTACCGTCTTTCACATCAAGCATAATTCAAAGATAATTTGATATCAACAACAATGAACCACCTTTGAAAGCTTTATACTAGTGTCGTGAGCGGTTAGTTTATTTTCTAACGTACAACGATCTACTGTACACCCCTCGCCCCGAGATGGTTCCAGGCATGCCTCGTCCAATTTCTCCCTTCGCACTGCAGCCCGCCGACGTTCTTACGCTTCAAGGTTGGCTGCGCATGAGTACGCTGGAGCAGAGCCTTGCTCAGCGGGCGCGGATAGCTTCAAGAGCTCAATAGCCTCTTCCCTAGGCGACACACCCTCCAAAGAGGGTGTACCGCACTCCAGCAGCACTTTGCGAAGTGACTCGTTCACGTTAGGCAACTCGGAATCATCCATAGGCCTATTGAACACCCTCAACTTGGCCCTACCTCTAGACCGGAGCGCTTGTTTGCCTCCGACCCAGGTGATGCTTTGGCGGTCCTTCAAGCTTGGCACTCCTATGACAAAGGCATAAAAGAGAGCGTGGGGAAATAGTTATTAAATTGCCACTGGGGCACCTCATCTTATTGTTTAGAAGCCAATCGGCTTTTGGTCAAGCTGTAGTGGTCAACTAAGTTCGGATACCGCGTTAAGTTTTTCTCAGCCACAGCGGGCGCCAGCCCGCTGCTTGTTGATAGGGGTATCTAGAAGCGTCTGGCTGGAAGCGAGACGGTCGAGGCTATGCCCATCGGGTCCATCAAACAACTGATCTGCCAAGCTCTTTACCTCTACGGCTCGGAAGCTTCTCGGTATCGATGCGTTTCAGATACGAAATCGATAAATGCCACTGCTGCGGCAACCGCAAGCCGAGCATGCCTGGGCTGTAGCCCGCGATGTTGGCCGTCCTTCCCATGTCCGGTACCGTACAAACCTCTCAACTGCGTGAGATTGCGGAGGATATTCTTGATGTTCTCAGCGCCCTTAGCTGCTTCACTGACTCCGGCGGGAATCCACATGGTACTCACGTGCAGGCACGATCAGCGCCGAGTAGGCGTTGCTTTGCTCGTGCTCAGTTACAGTCCTCAGCGCGGTTGTGATCCTTTCCTGGAGCTGGACCCGTTTGACCCCGAGCTTGGCGTACTCCAAAGCAGGAATGATGAAGTGGATCTCCCAATAGTTGGTTCCACCATTCCAGTTGTCGTTGCCCGTCAGTTCCGCATTCGCAGGATGACCGCGGACTACCTCCGCAGCCTCATCAGCACCCTCCGCGCGGAGAACCGCGTATACCGTCGCCAAAAGCGGCTCAATTTCGGTTTGCTCCATACGGCCCCCCAATGCAGATAACTGAGAGTCATCGTAGCTAGCAGGACGGGCCATCTGCTATCAAAAACTAGATACGTTGGTGAAAAAGCTAAACTCGAGGTATGCCCAGCAAACCAGGGGCCATTTACATGCCTTTCACTTTTCAGCCCTTTCCATACATTCCCTGAACCTGCAAGCGTGCCTTGATGCCCATCTGAGCAATGCCGCTTGATCCTGGCTACTTGCGGGCCGGAAACTCTTCAAAACCAGCGGCAATCAGATTCGGGCGAAGTGCTTTCAAGCAAGTATGTGGCACGGCCAGCCAGAACAGGTTCCGCGCTCTGGTCACCGCGACATAGCCGATGCGACCTTCCTCGGTAAGGGTGCCGGCAAGCAAGGCGTCAACGTTCGGCTTTTTGGTTACGTACAGAACCGCACCGATAGACTCGCCCTTCACCTGGTGGATGGTTTCCACTCTAATCCCGGTGGCCCGATCCTTCTCCTCTACCGCACCAGTTAGGGGAAGATCCAACAACCCAGTTTTAGCCAGCTTGTTGCCCAGCTTGCCTGCAGCCTTCAACCCAAATTGCCCTTCGGTGGTCGAGAGAAGCTTTTTGATATTGGTCAGTAATTGGGGATGCCACTCGGTTTTAGCCAAAAGCGTAGATGAAGGTAGCCCGGCCTTAGCGTCGCGGATGAAACCCCAAAGCAGTCGTCTAAGCCCAAACATCCACGCATCCTGCGGGGCACCCTGAAGGTTAGTGCTGAGGCCATGCGGTGGCTTCTCCATCAAACCCTCCACCGCTCGGCACACAAGCTTGAAGCAATCTTGATAGCGGCCTTGCTGGTCTCGGACCAATGCTGCTTTGGTGAAAAGAGCGACCGTACCTTGACCTGGGGGAGCAGCTTTGCCGGATAGCACTGCCGCCCGGTCAGTCCCCCGGCTGAGGATCACCGCATCTTGATATTGCATGCCCAAGTCATCAATTTGCGCTTTGAACGATTCAAAAAGCTTAGGAAGCTCGGAGTCCTTGTATCCGACGAAGTACGCCCCCCCGTTTTCAGGCTCCCGATCGGCCTCATCCTCGCGGCCACAGAGTGAATTAGCGATGCTGATGATTGGAGGCAGTGAACGATAATTGCGCGAGAGCTTGTAGTCATTCACCCCCGCACGATTGTAATAGGTGCTCAGGAATGAACCGTCAGCTCCTGCGAAGCCGTAAATGCCCTGGTTTACGTCACCGATGAGCGAGACTTGAACTCCAGCCTTGATGAGCAATTCCAAAATAGCCTGATGCAAGGTGCCCAGATCCTGGGACTCATCGACCAAAATCTGCGGGTAGCGTGCGGCAAGCGCTCGCAAGACTGCTGGTTGCCCGATCAACGTACGGTACACCCAATACCGGCCAAGCTCGTGCGTGTAGGCCCCAATGCGGCCCAGACGCCTGATCGCATCTAATGCCTTAGCGGTATCGAGCTTCACCAAATCATCGAGGGTGCCGGTAAAGAAGTAGAAGTTCCCATGCTCCAGCCCCACTTTGACGTCCTTGATGTGGGTCGGACGTCCTTCCTCAGGCCAGTATTTAAAGTTTGCTAGGAACGGCTCGGTACCGGATACAAGGTACGCAGCTTGGTCTGAGGACATTGTTCGATAAGCGTGGGGACGCAGCACATGCTGGGTGAAGAAGCCGTCTAGCGTGTCCACTTCCACGCGTTTGCGGTTGGCATCATCTGGAAGGTCTGAAGCGAGCTGGGCGTAGCCTTTGTTGAAGGTATTGACCGCAACATTCGAGAACGACAAAAGTACAACCCGACCCCGACTATTTTCCATTTTTTGCCGGACGGCAATCAGCCGCCTGATCGCCGTGGACGTCTTGCCGCTACCGGCGCAGGCTGTAACAGCGATAGGTCCAAGAGGCGCATTGATTATTTCCTTCTGCTCATCGGAGAGCTTCATGGCTTGATCGCTCCCTGACAGACATGTTCAATCGCTTTGCGGAGATAGTCAGGTACTTCGCACTTTGGCGTGCAGGCAATCTGTTCAGCCAAAGCCTGGGCAAACCGCCCCTTTTGCAGATTACCGCTACTCGCCTTACGCTCGAACATGCCACAAAACAGCGCCTTTGCCTTCGCAGTGTTGTCTGGCTGAGCATCGACGATCTTGCGTAGCGCTGCAGAAATGATCGGATGAGGGTCAGCCAAGGCCTTGAGCATCGAGTCGCGGTTCGCCTCAAGCAATGCAAGGTCGTATTCCAGCGTTTTCAAACCGTGGAACACTTTGACGAAAGCGTCGTCCGATTCCTTCATCTTGACGGTGTTGCTCGATAGCCTCACTTCGTCTCCCAGCGACGGGTAGACTTCTTTCCGTTTTAGCTTCTTCTTTTTCTTGGCAGGCTCAGCTAACGGATCATCCGCGTCAGGACCATCGGCGACAGAGGCATCCGTTTCTTCGAGATACGCAGCCTCGGCAAGAATGTCTTCGATGTCAGCTGCATCCAGCGCACCTTCCGCAAGCTCGTTGGCCTCTTCCTCCTCGAAAGGATCGGCGTCGGTTACGACAGCAACCGGGATCCGAAGTCCGTTTTCACCGAACAAAGGTAGGAAAGAATCGAAATTGAGTCCTTCGACACTGATCAGGCTGACCCCGAACTCTCGCAGGTCTAGCCCCATGAGCGTGGCCAGAGCATCGACGAGCATGAGCTCGGCGGCGCCTTCCACGAATATTACCCGACGAGCAAAAAAAAGTTCGGCTCGGGTCACGTCCAGATAGCGTTCCAGCTTTTCGCGTTTTCCCTTACCAAACTTGATGTCGCGCGGGAAGAAGGTCTCTACGCCGGCATCGTTCTCAACCAAACACACCAGGGATTCGAGCTTGGAGTTGCTGGCAAAATTGGGGGAGTGACTGGTGACGAACAGCTGCACCGCCTTTTCACCTTCGCTCGTTGGCACGCCTGCGAGGTAGCGCAACAACACGCGCTGCAGCTGAGGATGCAAATGGGCTTCCGGCTCTTCAACAATCAAGCTGCGATACGCGGCGTCCGGATTCTTGGCCAGCTCGCTTAGCACTACCGCCATGAAAATCAGGTTGTTGAAACCCAGGCCATTCTGCTCAATGTCCATTGCTTGAGCCGTGAGGGAGAGCCGAGCAGATAACCGCTGAAAGTCCGTCGCGCTAAGCCCAACAGCGAGTGTCTGTGCCAATTGATCGCCCATCATAAGACCGTGTCGGGACGAAATCGCGGTATGGGTGTTCTGGATCGCTTCGGTCTGTTGGAGCTTTTCGTCCAGTTCCTTCAATGCTTGGTTAATCGCGTCACGGCCAGGTTCATCCGTGAGCAAGTGAAGCAGGTGTGCCAGCTGGCTGTTGCGGCTGGGTCGAAGTCCCTGAGCGGCATCTCGTAGGGGTTGGAGATAAACGCCCCTAAGGTTTTCCATCATGTCTGAGGTAAGCGCCACATCTTGATGATCGCCACACCAACGCTTCACCCTGAAGCGTCCTGTCTGATCTGCGTCGGTATAGCGGACATGGATATGGGCGTCCATGGTCTTATCAGCAGCAGGCTTGAGCGCAGCGATAAAGTCCGCTTCATCATCGTGGCTTAAATCACGAAAGACAAAATGGAAGGAAATGTCGCCACCCGGTTCGCCTTCAAGCGGACGGTGCCGGTCGGCGATATCAAGGCGGGGATACGGTTCGTCATGACCGGCGAGAAGGGTCCGAAGCGCATCCACTACAGCGCTTTTGCCAACATTGTTTGGACCTACCAGCACATTCAACCCAGGCTGAAATTTCAGCTTGGCGTCACGTAGCTTGCGGAAATTCTTAATAGTCAGCTCAGCGAGGTACATGAAAGTCTCCATCCGTGTTGTGCGGATAAGAGCCTATATGAGCTGAAGTGCGCAATAGGGCTTCCTCTCTACGACTTCCAAGGTCCGATATAGATGAAGGCGATCGTGCCCTAAGGTGCAAAAAAGGATGCTACCCCCACCTAGCCATGCCCCTCTTCCCACACCCTACACCCAGCAGCACGGTGAGCACACTGAGTACGCCGAGTACAAAGTGCATTGGTGCCAATTTAGGAACCGGGCGGGAGAAGCCTGTCGCGACATCAAGGGAGCCAGCGAGCGCTCCCCTGTGCTGCGACAGTTTTAATTAGCTAGCGACAGTTTTAATTCTCTAAATCCACCCTTTTGGGTACGTCAGTAAGCCTTACTCCACCGTCACCGACTTAGCCAGGTTACGCGGCTGGTCAACGTCGGTGCCTTTGAGCACAGCGACGTAGTACGACAGCAACTGCAGCGGGATGGTGTAGAGGATCGGCGACAGGGTGTCGTGAATGTGCGGCATGTTGATCACGTGGGTGCCTTCACCATTGGTCATGCCTGCCTTCTCATCTGCGAAGACGATCAGTTGGCCGCCACGGGCGCGTACTTCCTGCAGGTTGGACTTGAGCTTCTCCAGCAGTTCGTTGTTTGGTGCCACGGTAACCACTGGCATATCGTCATCCACCAGGGCCAATGGGCCGTGTTTCAGCTCACCGGCCGGATAGGCTTCGGCGTGGATGTACGAGATTTCCTTGAGTTTCAGCGAGCCTTCCATCGCCACCGGGTATTGCGCGCCACGGCCGAGGAACAAGGTGTGGTTCTTGTCGGCGAACAGCTCGGCGACTTTTTCCACGGTGCTGTCCATGGCCAGGGCTTCACCCAGGCGGGTCGGCAGACGACGCAGTTCTTCCACCAGAGTGGCTTCGACGCCCTCGGCGAGGGTGCCGCGTACTTGACCCAGGGACAGGGTCAGCAACAACAGGCCTACCAATTGGGTAGTGAAGGCTTTGGTGGAGGCCACGCCGATTTCGCGACCAGCCTGCGTCAGCAAAGTCAGGTCGGATTCACGCACCAGCGAGCTGATGCTGACGTTGCAGATGGCCAGGCTGCCGAGGAAGCCCAGCTCCTTGGCGTTGCGCAGGGCAGCCAGGGTGTCGGCGGTTTCGCCGGACTGGGAGATGGTCACGAACAGGGTGTCTGGCTGCACTACCACTTTGCGGTAGCGGAACTCGCTCGCGACTTCGACCTGGCACGGGATGCCGGCCAATTCTTCCAGCCAATAACGCGCGACCATACCGGCGTGGTAGCTGGTGCCACAGGCAACGATTTGTACATTGCGCACTTTGGCGAACAGTTCGGCGGCTTGCGGGCCGAAGGCGTTGACCAGCACCTGGTTCTGGCTCAGGCGACCTTCCAGGGTGCGTTGCACCACGGATGGTTGCTCGTGGATTTCCTTGAGCATGAAGTGGCGGAACTCGCCTTTGTCAGCGGCTTCGGCACCGTCGCGGTATTGCACGGCTTCACGCTCGACCGACTGACCGTCAACGTCCCAGATCTGTACGCTTTCGCGGCGGATGTCGGCAATATCGCCTTCTTCCAGGTACATGAAACGGTCGGTCACCTGGCGCAGGGCCAGTTGGTCGGAGGCAAGGAAGTTCTCGCCCAGGCCCAGGCCGATTACCAATGGGCTGCCACTGCGCGCGGCAACCAAGCGGTCAGGCTGGCTGGCACTGATCACGGCCAGGCCGTAGGCGCCGTGCAGCTCTTTGACTGTGGCCTTGAGGGCCGTGGTCAGGTCACTGTGGTCTTTGAGCTTGTGGTTGAGCAGGTGGGCGATCACTTCGGTGTCGGTGTCCGAGGTGAACACGTAGCCCAGGCCCTTGAGTTGCTCACGCAGCACTTCGTGGTTTTCGATGATGCCGTTGTGCACCACCGCCAGGTCACCGGAAAAATGCGGGTGGGCGTTGCGTTCGCACGGCGCGCCGTGGGTGGCCCAACGGGTGTGGGCGATACCCAGGCGACCCGCCAGAGGCTCGCCGGCCAGAGCCTGGTCCAACTCGCTGACCTTGCCCGGGCGGCGCATACGCTCCAGCTTGCCGGCGTTGGTGAAGACGGCCACGCCTGCGCTGTCATAGCCGCGGTATTCCAGGCGCTTGAGGCCTTCGATCAGGATGGCAGTTACGTTACGTTCGGCGACTGCGCCAACAATTCCACACATGGTGTTTCTCCTAGATGACTGCCGCGCATATCAGCGTAATGCCGCGGGCTTGGATCTGGTCGCGGGCCTCAAGTGGCAGGCGATCATCGGTAATAAGGGTATGGACGCTGCTCCAGGGCAGTTCCAGGTTGGGAATCTTGCGGCCAATCTTGTCGGACTCGACCATCACCACCACTTCACGGGCGACCTCAGCCATCACACGGCTCAGGCCCAGCAGTTCGTTGAAGGTGGTGGTGCCGCGCTGCAAGTCGATGCCGTCGGCGCCGATGAACAACTGATCGAAATCGTAGGAACGCAGCACCTGCTCGGCGACCTGCCCCTGGAACGAGTCCGAATGCGGGTCCCAGGTACCGCCGGTCATTAACAGCACCGGTTCATGTTCCAGTTCGCTCAGGGCGCGGGCCACATTCAAGGAATTGGTCATAACCACCAGCCCGGGTTGATGACCGAGTTCCGGAATCATGGCGGCGGTGGTGCTGCCGCTGTCGATGATGATGCGCGCATGTTCACGCAAGCGCACCACGGCCGCACGCGCGATGGCACGCTTGTAGGCCGAGACGGGCTGGGCGGCGTCGCCTACCAGCTCTTGGGGCATGGTGATTGCGCCACCGTAGCGACGCAGGAGCAGGCCGTTACTTTCGAGGGCGGCCAAGTCCTTGCGGATGGTGACTTCCGAAGTTTCGAAACGCTTGGCCAATTCGTCCACGCTGACTTCGCCCTGTTCATTGAGCAAGGTCAGGATATTGTGGCGCCGCTGGGGAGTATTTCGTTTCGACATGGCGATGATAAGTTTCGTTTCGAAAGATAACGAAGGCAATCAAAACCTATTGGCGAAAGATCGTCAAGCGGGGCGATAACTATTTTTTGAAACAACACCGACAAATGTGGGAGGGGGCTTGCCCCCGATGGCGCTGTGTCAGTCACCTGATGAGTTGACTGGTCCACCGCTATCGGGAGCAAGCACCCTCCCACATTGGAGTTTTGAAACTGCCAACGGTGTGGATAACTCAGGTCTTCTTGATTTTGACCGGGCGTTTCCAACCGTCGATGTTGCGTTGACGGGCGCGGGCTACAGCCAGCTGGGACTTATCCACATCCTGGTTGATGGTCGAGCCTGCCGCTGTATTTGAACCATCGCCAATGGTGACGGGTGCAATCAGCGAGTTATTGGAGCCAATGAATACATCTTCACCAATCGTCGTCTGGTACTTGTTGGCGCCGTCGTAGTTGCAGGTGATGGTGCCGGCACCAATATTGGTGCGGGCGCCGATGACGGCATCGCCCAGGTAAGTCAGGTGACCGACTTTTGCACCTTCGCCAAGGTGAGCGTTTTTCAGTTCGACAAAGTTACCCACATGGGCCTTGGCCCCCAGCTCGCTCCCCGGACGCAACCGTGCAAATGGGCCCGCATCGCTGCCCTCACCCATCACGGCACCGTCGACATGGCTGTTGGCCTTGACGACCACGCCTTTGCGCAAGGTGCTGTCCTTGATCACGCAGTTCGGGCCGATGACCACATTGTCTTCAATGATCACCCGGCCTTCGAGGATCACGTTGATATCGATCAGCACGTCGCGGCCTACTGTTACGTCGCCACGCACATCGAAACGCGCCGGGTCACGCAGGGTCACGCCCTGGGCCATCAGACGCAGGCCTTCACGCAACTGGTAGTGACGCTCCAGCTCTGCAAGCTGCTTGCGGTCGTTGGCGCCCTGCACTTCCATCGGGTCGTGGGGCTGCTCAGTGGCGACCACCAGGCCATCGCTGACGGCCATCTCAATGACGTCGGTGAGGTAGTACTCGCCCTGGGCATTGTTGTTGGACAGACGGCTCATCCAGTCGCCCAGCTTATCGGCAGGTACGGCAAGAATGCCGGTGTTGCCTTCGGTAATGGCGCGCTGGGCTTCACTGGCGTCCTTGTGCTCGACGATCGCGGCAACCTTGCCGTCGGCATTGCGCACGATGCGGCCATAGCCGGTAGGGTCGTCCAACTCAACAGTCAGCAAGCCCATCTGGCCAGGCACAACGTGCTTGAGCAGACGTTGCAGGGTTTCTACTTCAATCAGCGGTACATCGCCATAGAGGATCAGCACCGTGTCGGCGGCAATGAAGGGTACGGCTTGCGCGGTAGCGTGGCCGGTGCCCAGTTGCTTGTCTTGCAATACGAAATTCAAGTCGTCCGCTGCCAAGCGCTCGCGGACCACATCGGCACCGTGGCCGATCACCACATGAATACGTTGCGGGTCCAATTGCCGGGCGCTGTGGATAACATGACCCAGCATGGAGTTACCCGCGACCGGGTGCAGCACCTTGGGCAGGGCTGAACGCATACGGGTGCCCTGGCCTGCGGCGAGAATGACGATTTCAAGAGACATGAATGGCTACCAATCCTGGGCGGTCCGGGTTCAGACCAAAGAAGTGTTTTGCAAAAAAAGAAAAAGGGTAGCCGAGGCCACCCTTTTTAATCAATCACGCATGAAGTGTAACGGCAAGGCCGCTTACTTCTTGCGGATCTGCTGGAGCGTACGCAGCTGAGCTGCAGCCTCGGCCAGACGAACTGCAGCAGCGCTGTAGTCGAAGTCTGCGCCTTTTTCGTTCAGGGCCTTCTCGGCAGCCTTGACGGCTTCCTGAGCGGAGGCTTCATCCAGGTCGCCAGCACGTTGCACGGTGTCGGCAAGTACCTTGACCATGTTCGGCTGAACCTCGAGGAAACCACCAGAGATGTAGAACACCTCTTTTTCCCCGCCTTGCTTGGTCAGAGTGATCGGACCTGGCTTCAAGCTTGTGATCAGCGGAGCGTGACCCATGGCGATACCAAGATCACCCAAGTCGCCGTGCGCTGTTACAAACTCGACCAGACCGGAGAAAATTTCCCCTTCCGCGCTGACGATATCGCAATGGACTGTCATAGCCATCTGATTGCCTCAACCTGATGAGCGCCCGTTGCCGGGCGCCTGGATTACAGTTTCTTGGCTTTCTCGATCGCTTCTTCGATGCCGCCAACCATGTAGAACGCTTGTTCTGGCAGGTGGTCGTAGTCACCGTTGAGGATGCCTTTGAAGCCAGCAATGGTGTCTTTCAGGGAAACGTATTTACCCGAGGCACCGGTGAAGACTTCAGCCACGAAGAACGGCTGCGACAAGAAACGCTGGATCTTACGAGCACGGTTTACCAACTGCTTGTCGGCTTCCGACAGCTCGTCCATACCCAGGATCGCAATGATGTCCTTCAGTTCTTTGTAACGCTGCAGCACGTACTGAACGCCGCGAGCGGTGTCGTAGTGCTCCTGGCCGATCACGTTCGGATCCAGCTGGCGCGAAGTCGAGTCGAGTGGATCGACCGCTGGGTAGATACCCAGGGAAGCGATGTCACGGGACAGAACGACGGTGGCGTCCAAGTGGGCGAAGGTGGTGGCTGGCGACGGGTCGGTCAAGTCATCCGCAGGTACGTATACCGCTTGGATCGAGGTGATCGAACCTTCCTTGGTCGAAGTGATACGTTCTTGCAGAACGCCCATCTCTTCAGCCAGGGTCGGCTGGTAACCTACTGCAGAAGGCATACGGCCCAGCAGTGCGGATACTTCAGTACCGGCCAGGGTGTAACGGTAGATGTTGTCGACGAACAACAGAACGTCGTTACCTTCGTCACGGAACTTCTCGGCCATGGTCAGGCCAGTCAGTGCTACGCGCAGACGGTTTCCCGGCGGCTCGTTCATCTGACCGTAAACCAGTGCCACTTTGTCCAGAACGTTGGAGTCCTTCATCTCGTGGTAGAAGTCGTTACCCTCACGAGTACGCTCACCCACACCTGCGAACACGGAATAACCGCTGTGCTCGATGGCGATGTTACGGATCAGTTCCATCATGTTTACGGTCTTGCCTACACCGGCACCACCGAACAGACCGACTTTACCGCCTTTGGCGAACGGGCAAACCAGGTCGATAACCTTGATGCCGGTTTCCAGCAGGTCGTTGCCGCCCGCTTGTTCTGCGAACGAAGGTGCTGCGCGGTGAATGCCCCAGCGCTCTTCGGTGGCAATCGGGCCAGCTTCGTCGATCGGGTTGCCCAGTACGTCCATGATCCGGCCCAGGGTCGCTTTACCGACCGGTACGGAGATGGCAGCGCCAGTGTCGACAACGTCCAGACCGCGCTTCAAGCCTTCGGTGGAACCCATCGCAATGGTACGAACTACGCCGTCGCCCAGCTGTTGCTGAACTTCCAGGGTAGTTTCCGCGCCTTGTACTTTCAGCGCGTTGTAGATGCTCGGTACGCTGTCGCGTGGAAATTCCACGTCGATAACGGCGCCGATGATTTGAACGATACGTCCGCTACTCATAGCTGGATCCTCTGAATATTTGAACCGTTAAACCGCGGCAGCGCCGCCGACGATTTCCGAGATCTCTTGGGTGATCGCAGCCTGACGCGCCTTGTTGTAGATCAGCTGCAAATCGCTGATCAGATCACCGGCGTTATCGGTAGCGTTTTTCATCGCGATCATCCGCGCCGCTTGTTCAGCTGCGTTGTTCTCGACCACCGCCTGGTACACCTGCGACTCCACGTAGCGCACCATCAAGCCGTCAAGCAGCTCTTTGGCGTCTGGTTCGTAGAGGTAGTCCCAGTGGTGCTTGAGTTCCTGATCCGGAGTCGCCACCAGTGGAATCAATTGCTCCACGGTTGGCTGCTGGGTCATGGTGTTGATGAACTTGTTGGATACCACGGAAAGGCGGTCAATACGGCCTTCCAGGTACGCATCCAGCATCACCTTCACACTGCCGATCAAATCATTGATCGACGGCTCTTCACCCAGATGGCTGATAGCTGCAACGACGTTACCGCCGAAGTTGCGGAAAAAGGCCGCACCCTTGCTACCCACCACACACAGATCGATCTCGACGCCGTTTTCGCGGTTTACCGCCATGTCCTTGACCAGGGCCTTGAACAGGTTGGTATTCAGACCACCGCACAAACCACGGTCACTGCTCACTACCACATAACCTGCACGCTTGACGGCGCGCTCGATCATGAACGGGTGGCGGTATTCCGGGTTGGCGTTGGCCAGATGCCCAATTACCTGGCGGATACGCTCCGCATAAGGACGGCTAGCAGCCATGCGCATTTGTGCCTTGCGCATTTTGCTGACCGCCACTTTTTCCATGGCGCTGGTAATTTTTTGCGTGCTTTTGATGCTCGCAATCTTACTGCGAATCTCTTTTGCGCCTGCCATGTAACACCTATCAGGTTAGCAAGCGGGAGCCTTGCGGCTCCCGCTGCGGCTTACCAGGTTTGGGTGGCCTTGAACTTCTCGATACCGGCTTTCATGCCAGCGTCGATATCGTCATTGAAGTCACCCTTCACGTTGATCTTCGCCATCAATTCGGCGTGATCGCGGTTGAAGTAAGCAATCAGCGCTTGTTCAAAGCTGCCGACCTTGGCGATTTCAACGTCGGTCAGGAACCCACGCTCAGCGGCATACAGCGACAACGCCATGTCAGCGATCGACATTGGGGCGTATTGCTTCTGCTTCATCAGCTCGGTAACGCGCTGACCATGCTCAAGTTGCTTACGGGTCGCTTCGTCCAGGTCAGAAGCGAACTGGGCGAATGCCGCCAGTTCACGGTACTGAGCCAGAGCGGTACGGATACCACCGGAAAGCTTCTTGATGATCTTGGTCTGAGCGGCACCACCCACACGGGATACCGAAACACCGGCGTTCACAGCAGGACGGATCCCGGAGTTGAACATGGCCGATTCCAGGAAGATCTGACCGTCAGTGATGGAAATCACGTTGGTCGGAACGAACGCGGAAACGTCGCCAGCCTGGGTTTCGATGATCGGCAGTGCGGTCAGGGAACCGGTTTTGCCGGTCACTGCGCCGTTGGTGAACTTCTCTACGTATTCTTCCGAAACGCGGGAAGCGCGCTCCAGCAGACGGGAGTGGAGATAGAACACGTCGCCTGGGTAGGCTTCACGGCCTGGTGGACGGCGCAGCAGCAGGGAAATCTGGCGGTAAGCCACTGCTTGCTTGGACAGATCGTCATAAACGATCAGCGCGTCTTCACCGCGGTCGCGGAAGAATTCACCCATGGTGCAACCGGAGTACGGTGCCAGGAATTGCAGCGCAGGAGATTCCGAAGCACTGGCAGCCACGATGATCGTGTTGGCCAGGGCGCCGTTTTCTTCCAGCTTGCGAACCACGTTGGCGATGGTCGATTGCTTCTGACCGATGGCTACGTAGACGCAGAAAATGCCGCTGTCTTTCTGGTTGATGATCGCGTCGATCGCCAGAGCGGTTTTACCGATCTGACGGTCACCGATGATCAGCTCACGCTGGCCACGGCCGACCGGGATCATGGCATCGACAGCCTTGTAGCCAGTCTGTACAGGCTGGTCTACCGACTTACGCCAGATCACGCCTGGAGCAACTTTCTCGACCGCGTCGGTCTCGGTGTTGCCCAGTGGACCTTTACCGTCAACAGGGTTACCCAGTGCGTCGACTACGCGACCCAGCAGTTCCTTACCAACCGGAACTTCCAGGATGCGGCCTGTGCACTTGGCGCTCATGCCTTCAGCCAGACTGGTGTACGCGCCCAATACAACGGCACCTACGGAGTCTTGCTCCAGGTTGAGGGCCATACCGTAGACGCCGCCCGGAAACTCGATCATCTCGCCGTACATTACGTCGGCCAGACCGTGAATCCGCACGATGCCGTCAGATACGCTGACGACAGTGCCTTCGTTACGGGCTTGGGAGGTCACATCGAGCTTGTCGATGCGGCCCTTGATAATTTCACTTATTTCGGAAGGATTGAGTTGCTGCATTGCTCTGCTGCCCCTTCAAACTCAAGATTTCAATGCTTCGGCAAGTTTCGCGATTTTGCCGCGAATCGAGCCATCGATAACCAGGTCGCCGGCACGGATAACAACACCACCAATCAGGGATGCGTCCTCCGAAGCTTGCAGGCGCACTTCCCGATTGAGTCGTGCACTGAGAACCTTGGCGAGTTTGTCTTGCTGTTCTTGGTTCAATGCGAAAGCACTGGTCACTTCAACGTCTACCGATTTCTCTGCTTCGGCCTTGTACAGGTCGAACAGAGCGGCGATCTCCGGCAATAGCGGGAGACGGTCGTTTTCGGCAATGACGTGGATGAAGTTCTGCACCTTCACATCAAACTTGTCGCCGCACACTTCAATAAAAGTGGCGGCCTTGTCTGCGCTCGTCAGGCGCGGGGCCTTGAGCACGCGCTGCATGGTGTCGTCTTGCGACACTGCTGCAGCCAGGCCGAGCATGGCTGACCAAGAGGCCAGCTGCTGGTGGGCCTGGGCGTGCTCGAAGGCTGCCTTAGCGTAAGGTCGGGCCAACGTGGTCAGTTCTGCCATGATCGCCCTCGCTTAAATTTCAGCAGCCAGTTTGTTAACCAGCTCCGCGTGCGCGTTTTGATCGATTGTGGCACCGAGGATCTTCTCAGCACCGCCGACCGCCAGAGCACCCAGTTGGGCACGCAGCGCGTCTTTGACGCCGTTCAGTTCCTGTTCGATCTCGGCATGAGCCGAAGCCTTCACACGGTCAGCTTCGACGCGGGCTTTTTCAACAGCCTCTTCGACGATCTGGTTACCGCGTTTCTTGGCTTGCTCAATGATCTCGGCTGCCTGTGCTTTAGCTTCGCGCAGTTGCTGACCCACTTTCTCGTGGGCCAACTCCAGGTCGCGAGCTGCACGGCTGGCAGCGTCCAAACCATCCGCGATCTTCTTCTGACGTTCGTGCAAAGCCGCGATGACCGGAGGCCACACGAACTTCATGCAAAACACTACAAAAATGAAGAACGCAACGGATTGGCCAATCAGGGTTGCATTAATGTTCACGCCAACACCTCGCTCATTCGTTGTCCATCACCCCAATCACTCGAAAATTCGAGTGATTAGCCAGCGAGTTGACCAACGAAGGGGTTCGCGAAGGTGAAGAACAGTGCGATACCAACGCCGATCATGGTCACGGCGTCGAGCAGGCCGGCGACGATGAACATTTTAACTTGCAGCATTGGGACCATTTCTGGCTGACGCGCTGCGCCTTCCAGGAATTTGCCGCCCAGCAGGCCGAAACCAATGGCAGTACCCAGGGCGCCCAGGCCGATCAACAGTGCAACAGCGATAGCGGTTAGACCAACTACAGTTTCCATCTTTCCTCCCGACTTTTACGTCGTATGGTTTAGGTTTTTTAGATTTTAAAGCGGTAAAACAAATCGTTTCATAGCCCTGTTGGGCCACCTTCCCGTTTGACCGGGAAGGACATCAGACTAGTCGAGACTGGTCTTAATGGTTCTCTTCGTGCGCCATCGACAGATAGACGATGGTCAGCATCATGAAGATGAAGGCCTGCAGGGTAATGATCAGGATGTGGAACACAGCCCACGCCCACTGCAGTACTACGCCCAGGCCGCTAAGCCAGAGCAGACCGCTGCCGAACATCACAGCGATCAGAATGAACACCAGCTCGCCGGCATACATGTTGCCGAACAGTCGCAGAGCCAGGGAAATCGGCTTGGCGATCAGGGTCACGAATTCCAGCAGGAAGTTCACCGGGATCAGCAGGGCTTGAACGAAGATGTTCTTGCTGCCGAACGGGTGCAGGGTCAGTTCGCCGATGAAGCCACCGATGCCCTTGACCTTGATGCTGTAGAAAATGATCAACGCGAACACCGACAGGGCCATGCCCAGGGTAGCGTTCGGGTCAGTGGTGGATACGGCACGGAATGGGATGTGCGGATCGCCGGAGATCGCCATGGCCAACTGAGGAATCCAGTCCACCGGGATCAGGTCGACGGCGTTCATCAGGAACACCCAGACGAAGATGGTCAGTGCCAACGGTGCAATCACCGGGCTACGGCCATGGAAGCTGTCTTTCACGCTGCCATCGACGAATTCGACCAATACTTCAACGAAGTTCTGCAAAGCACCTGGCTGACCGGAAGTCGCCTTCTTTGCCGCCATGCGGAAAATCAGGACGAAGATCAGACCCAATGCGACCGACCAACCCAGAGTATCCAGGTGGAAAGCCCAGAAACCCATTTCTTTGGCTTCTGCTGCGGTGTGGGCAAAGCCCCAGCCGCCATTAGGAAGCTGACCGAAGGTCAGGTTCTGCAAGTGGTGCTGGATATAGCCCGAAGCGGTTGTTTCTGCCATGGTTGCCTCAAACGCCCTAAGGTTTCGAAAGTCTTGTTTTCATTAGCAGGGGAGCGAACCAGCTGACCAGTTGGGTCAACACGAAGACGCCGAATACAGCCAGCGGCGCCAATGGCTTCACACCTGCAAAGGTCAGTGCAAACAGCACTGCCGTCAAAATCAGTTTCCCTGCTTCGCCGGCATAAAAAGACCGCACGATAGCCTGGGCTGCTCGGGCGCCGGAAAACCGAAAGGCCCTGTGAGCAAAATACATATTGGGCAGCAAGGCTATCAGGCCTCCGCAGAGTCCTGAATATCCGGCTACGACTCCATGCCAGTACCAAAGCGCCAAAGCGGCGATCAGCAAAATGACAAATTGAGCCAACAAAACCGGAAAAACAGCCAAGCGATGGAACGGCAACGTGTTTGGCGTGCGGGTTTCCATCACTCTTGCTCCTCAATGGTCGGCTGCCGGAAATCAATAACTTGGCATAATTTGTGCCGACAAAATGCGCGCAGAGTATAGGGGCGGTTCTGCCCCTATTCAACTGTCGGGTAGTGATTTCCGATCACGCGCTACATAAGCAAATGTTTCAGCGGATGTGGGCAAGGACGCCCTGAAGCTCATCGAGGGAGTTATATCCGATGACCAGTTGCCCTTTGCCCTTCTTGCCGTGGCGAATTTGCACCGCAGAGCCTAGCCGCTCGGCCAGGCGCTGCTCGAGGCGCGCGATATCCGGATCAGGTTTGGCGGTTTCAACCGGTGCAGGTTTACCGCTGAGCCACTGGCGAACCAGGGCCTCGGTCTGACGAACGGTGAGCCCTCGTGCGACAACGTGTCGCGCCCCTTCAACCTGTTGATTTTCCGGCAAACCCAGCAAAGCACGAGCGTGGCCCATTTCCAGGTCGCCATGGGACAACATGGTCTTGATGACTTCCGGCAAGGCGATCAGACGCAGCAAGTTGGAAACCGTGACACGGGATTTTCCCACCGCCTCGGCCACTTGTTGCTGGGTAAGCTGAAATTCCTGCTGCAAACGCTGCAATGCGATCGCTTCTTCGATCGGGTTGAGGTCTTCGCGCTGAATGTTTTCGATCAAGGCCATGGCGATGGCGGTTTCATCCGGCACATCGCGCACCATCGCCGGGATGGTGTCCTTGCCGGCCTGTTGGCTGGCGCGCCAGCGACGTTCACCGGCGATGATCTCAAAGCGGCCAGCGCCAATCGGGCGCACCACAATCGGTTGCATCACGCCCTGGGCCTTGATCGAGTTGGCCAGTTCTTCCAGCGCCTGGGGATCCATGTCCCGCCGTGGCTGGTATTTGCCGCGCTGGATCAAATCCAGGGGCAAGTGCTGCAGCTCGCGCTCGTCGGCCTGCACCGCTTGTTCTTCAAGCGATGTGACGGTAGGACCACTCAGCAGTGCATCCAGTCCACGTCCGAGACCTCGTTTCTTGACGGCCATGGGGATTCCTTAAGTTGGCTGGGCGGCAGCGGTGCGTGAATTGCGGCGTTGACGGCGAACCATCTCGCCGGCGAGCGCCAGGTAGGCAATGGCACCACGCGAGGACTTGTCGTACGCCAGCGCAGGCATGCCATAGCTTGGCGCTTCAGCCAGGCGGATGTTGCGTGGGATGACGGTGTCGTACAACTGGTCGCCAAAATGTTCCTTGAGCTGCGCCGACACATCGTTCATCAGGCTCAGACGCGGATCGTACATGGTCCGCAGCAGGCCTTCGACTTTCAGGTTCGGGTTGAGCAACTCGGCGATACGCTTGATGTTATCCACAAGGTCGCTCAAGCCTTCGAGGGCGAAGTACTCGCACTGCATTGGGATAATCACCCCATCAGCGGCCACCAGGGCGTTGAGCGTGAGCATCGACAGCGACGGTGGGCAGTCGATCAGAATGTAGTCGTAATTCTCTCGAATGGGCGCCAGGGCGCTACGCAGACGGCTTTCTTTCATCTGCATTTCCAGCAGCACCACTTCCGCCGCGGTCAAATCGCGGTTGGCTGGCAGCAGTTGGTAACCACCATGCTCGGAATAGTGCATGGCCTGCGCCAGGTCGCATTCGCCAATCAGCAAATCATAGACCGAGTTTTCCAGGCCGTGTTTATCCACACCGCTACCCATGGTGGCGTTGCCCTGTGGATCGAGATCGATCAACAGCACCCGACGCTTGGTGGCGACCAGGGATGCTGCGAGGTTGATACAGGTGGTGGTCTTACCCACGCCACCTTTCTGGTTCGCAATCGCGAATACCTTAGCCATTCTTGCTTGTGTTCCCAATCATGCCGTGCGGCGCAGTATCAGCAGATGGCGTTGGCCTTGGCAACCGGGTACGGCCAAGGCGTGTTCGCTATCGAGGTGGAAGTCTGCCGGCAATGCTAACAGCTCGTCGCTTGGATGGACGCCCTTCATTGCCAACCAGCGGGTGTCACGGTCGCCGAGATGGCGGGTCCAGTTGCTGAAATTCTCCATGCTGCTGAACGCCCGGGACACAATGCCGTTGAAAGGCTGTTCAGGCGTGAAGGCCTCCACGCGGCTGTGGATAACCTGCAGGTTATCCAGCTTGAGTTCGAGTTTGACCTGGGTCAGGAAGCGGGTTTTCTTGCCGTTGCTGTCCAGGCAGGTCACTTGAGACTCGGGAAACAGGATCGCCAATGGAATGCCAGGCATCCCGCCGCCACTGCCGACGTCGAGCCAGCGGCCGTTTTCGATGAACGGCATCACGCTGAGGCTGTCGAGCAGATGCCGTGACACCATCTCATCTGGATCACGCACAGCGGTGAGGTTGTAAGCCTTGTTCCATTTGATCAACAGGGCCAGATAGCTCAGCAATAACTCTTGCTGGGCTTCGGTGAGGGCCACACCCAACTGGCGCGCTCCTGTGGATAACTCTTCGGCGTGTTGCGAGGTGACCAACGAACTCAAGCGCTTTGCTCCAACTGACGGCCCGCGCCGCGTTTTTTCAAATGAATCATCAACAGCGAAATGGCTGCAGGAGTGACGCCTGGAATGCGTGAAGCCTGGCCAAGTGTTTCCGGCCGAGTTATCCCCAGCTTGCTTTGGATTTCTTTCGACAGCCCGGAAATCCCGGTGTAGTCGATATCCACAGGCAGCTTGGTATCTTCACTGGCGCGCAGGCGAGCGATTTCGTCCTGCTGGCGATCAATGTAACCGGCGTACTTGGTCTTGATCTCGACCTGTTCGGCAACCTGTGGATCTTCCGCGCCCTGGCCTGTTACTTCGACCAAGCCAGCGTAGTCGATTTCCGGACGGGACAGCAGGTTCAGCAGGTTGTACTCATGGGTCAGAGGCGTGCCGAATTTTTCCGCAATCGCATCGCCTTGTTCGGTGCCCGGGCGAACCCAGGTACTTTTCAGGCGTTGCTCTTCAAGCGCAATGCTTTCACGTTTTTTGCAGAAGGCAGCCCAGCGCGCGTCATCGACCAGGCCCAGCTCGCGACCTTTTTCAGTCAGGCGTAGATCGGCGTTGTCTTCGCGCAGGATCAGACGGTATTCCGCGCGGGAAGTGAACATGCGGTACGGTTCCTGGGTGCCCAGGGTGATCAGGTCATCGACCAATACGCCGATGTACGCTTCATCACGACGCGGGCACCAGCTGTCTTTGCCTTGTGCACGCAATGCCGCGTTGGTTCCGGCCAGCAAACCTTGGGCGCCGGCTTCTTCGTAACCGGTGGTCCCGTTGATTTGGCCAGCAAAGAACAAACCGCCGATTACCTTGGTTTCCAGGCTGTATTTCAGATCACGCGGGTCGAAGTAGTCGTACTCGATGGCGTAGCCGGGACGCACGATGTGCGCATTTTCCATACCACGAATCGATTGCACGATCTGGATCTGCACGTCGAACGGCAGCGAGGTGGAAATCCCGTTGGGATACAGCTCGTGAGTGGTCAAGCCTTCGGGTTCGATAAAGACCTGGTGGCTTTCCTTGTCGGCAAAGCGGTGGATCTTGTCTTCGATCGACGGGCAATACCGCGGGCCAATGCCTTCGATTACCCCGGAATACATCGGCGAACGATCAAGGTTCGCGGCAATGATTTCGTGGGTACGGGCGTTGGTGTGGGTAATCCAGCAACTGACCTGTTTGGGGTGCTGCTCTTTGGAACCCATGAACGACATCACCGGGATCGGCGTATCGCCGGCTTGCTCGGTCATCACCGAGAAATCCACAGAGCGCCCGTCAATGCGTGGCGGGGTACCGGTTTTCAAGCGGCCGACGCGCAGCGGCAGTTCACGCAGACGTTTTGCCAGGGCAATCGACGGCGGATCACCGGCGCGACCACCGGAATAATTTTGCATACCAATGTGGATAAGTCCGCCGAGGAACGTCCCTGTGGTCAGTACTACCGAGTCTGCGTGAAAACGCAGACCCATTTGCGTAACGACGCCGCGTACCTGGTCTTGCTCGACGATCAGGTCATCGGCAGCCTGCTGAAATATCCACAGGTTCGGCTGGTTTTCCAGGGTTTCGCGCACCGCTGCCTTGTACAGGATGCGGTCGGCCTGGGCTCGGGTAGCCCTTACGGCCGGGCCTTTACGGCTGTTTAGCACGCGAAATTGAATACCACCTTTGTCGGTGGCCATCGCCATTACACCGCCAAGGGCATCGATTTCCTTGACCAGATGGCTTTTGCCAATCCCGCCAATAGCGGGGTTGCAACTCATGGCACCGAGGGTTTCCACGTTGTGCGTAAGCAACAGGGTTTTTACGCCCATGCGTGCTGACGCCAGTGCTGCCTCGGTACCGGCATGACCGCCGCCGATGACGATCACTTCAAAACGGGAAGGGAAATCCACCACGCACCTCGTGCCTGCTTATGTAGGTAATCAGGAATTGTCTGTTGAAAGAGTTTTGGAGCTATGGCGGCAAGTATAGGGACTTCGCCCTTCCTAAAGAACCCTTTGCACAAAATTTAACCAGCTGTGGATGAATCACAGACAATAGAAATTAAAAGAGAGAAATTTATTAAATCTTTGTTTTTATGTTTATTTCTACTGAGCAACGTTTCTGTGGATATATCTCTACAGCCCTTTATATTCAATGTGTACAGCGATTCAAAAGTCTGTGGTCATGTGCCAATGAGGCCCTTGGATAAGTGCTTTAAGCCTGTGGATTAAAGTGATGGTTATCCACAGACGGGTTTTTACTCAGGTTTCAAGCCCTGTTATCAACTGGGCACAGGTGCGGTTACTCACAGGGTTTAATCCACAGAAAAGTACCAGCCGAGGCGAATAGCGCGCACGGAAAAACACCGATTGCTCGGCGAGTCAGTCAAAAAATGATTGGGTTGCCCTGAAACGGGCTGAACAGACAGGCGCGAATGGCCTGTCTGTGGACAACGAAGGTCTATTTACCGATGCAGAAGCTGGAGAAGATCCTGCCCAGCAAATCGTCCGAGCTGAACGCGCCGGTAATTTCTCCCAGCAGTTGCTGTGCTTGACGTAAATCTTCAGCCAGCAGCTCCCCAGCACCCGCCAAGGTCAGCTGCGCCCGGCCGTGCTCCAAGGCGGCACTGGCATGGCGCAGTGCCTCAAGATGCCTGCGACGTGCACTGAAGCTGCTTTCCGAGGTCTGTTCATAGCCCATGCAGGCCTTGAGATGCTCACGCAGCAATTCCAGGCCGTCACCTGCCGCTTTGGCGCTCAGGCTGATAGTGACATGGCCATCCTCACTGGTTTGCAGGGCAATCGCTTCACCCGTCAGGTCGGCCTTGTTACGAATCAAGGTGACTTTGGCCGGGTCAGGCCGTTGCTCAAGGAATTCTGGCCACAGCGCAAAAGGATCCACAGCTTCCGGTGCCGTGGCATCGACAACCAACAACACACGATCGGCTTCCCCGATAGCCTTGAGCGCGCGTTCCACACCAATTTTTTCCACCTGGTCGTCGGTGTCGCGCAGCCCGGCGGTGTCGACGACGTGAAGCGGCATGCCGTCGATGTGGATATGTTCGCGCAAGATATCCCGGGTAGTGCCGGCAATCTCGGTGACGATCGCCGCCTCGCGCCCTGCCAGGGCGTTGAGCAGGCTGGATTTTCCGGCATTGGGCCGGCCGGCAATCACTACGGTCATGCCATCGCGTAGCAACGCGCCCTGCCCGGCTTCACGCAGGACTGTGGATAATTCCTCACGGACCTTATCCAACATCGCCAGCACATGGCCATCCGCGAGGAAGTCGATTTCTTCTTCGGGAAAATCGATCGCCGCTTCAACGTAGATACGCAGGCTGATCAATTGCTCGGTCAAGTTATGCACACGCAGGGAAAAAGCCCCCTGCAATGAGCGCAAAGCGTTACGCGCAGCCTGTGCAGAACTGGCTTCGATCAAATCCGCAATCGCTTCGGCTTGAGCCAAATCTAGCTTGTCGTTCAGAAATGCCCGTTCACTGAATTCCCCTGGCCGTGCCAGGCGGCAACCCAGTTGCAAACAACGCTGCAGGAGCATATCCAGGACCACAGGACCACCGTGCCCCTGTAATTCCAGGACATCTTCACCGGTGAAAGAGTTTGGTCCCGGAAAATAGATCGCCAAACCCTCGTCCAATACGCTTTGGTCGGCATCCAGAAACTGGCCGTAATGGGCATAACGGGGTTTCAGCTCTCGGCCACTGATTGCCTTGGCCGCAACGCCCGCCAAGGGCCCGGAAATTCGAACGATACCGACTCCGCCTCGGCCCTGAGCGGTGGCGACAGCAGCGATGGTTTCACGAGGAGCGCTCATCAGCAGGTTCCAGAACAAAAGTGACGGAAAGCAAAACGCCCCACTAGGGGGCGTCTTGAGTGGTTATCCACAGAGTAAATTACGCCTCGGCTTTTTTGGTAGCCGCTTCGATCTTACGTGTGATGTACCACTGTTGAGAGATCGACAACACGTTGTTGACCACCCAGTACAGTACCAAGCCAGCAGGGAACCACAGGAAGAAGAAGGTGAAGATGATTGGCATCATTTTCATTACCTTGGCCTGCATCGGATCCGGCGGGGTTGGGTTCAGACGCTGCTGGATAAACATGGTCGCGCCCATGATGATCGGCAGGATAAAGAACGGGTCCTTGATCGACAGGTCAGTTATCCACAGCATGAACGGCGCTTGGCGCATTTCCACGCTTTCCAGCAGTACCCAGTACAGCGACAGGAACACCGGCATCTGTACCAGAATAGGCAAGCATCCACCCAGCGGGTTGATCTTCTCTTTCTTGTACAGCTCCATCATGGCCTGCGACATTTTCTGCCGGTCATCGCCATGTTGTTCTTTCAGTGCCGCCAGTTTCGGGGCAACAGCACGCATACGCGCCATCGACTTGTAGCTGGCTGCCGACAGTGGGAAGAAGATCCCCTTGATCAGCATGGTCAGGAAGATGATCGACCAGCCCCAGTTACCGACGATGCTGTGGATATGTTGCAACAGCCAGAAGATCGGCTGGGCAATGAACCACAGGAAGCCGTAATCCACAGTCAGTTCCAGACCTGGGGACAACTCTTTCAATACGGCCTGGCTTTTAGGGCCGGCGTACAGCGTAGCGCTGGTTTCAGCCTTGGCACCTGGAGCGACGGTCAACGCCGGGCCAGTGAAGCCAATGATGTAGTTGCCCTGGCTGTCCTTGCGGGTTTGAACCAGGTTCGCGTCGCCCTTGTTCGGAATCCAGGCGGTTACGAAGTAGTGCTGCAGCCACGCTACCCAGCCACCCTGGACGGTTTCTTTCAGCGTGCCCTTGTCGATATCTTTCATCGACACTTTTTTGTACGGCTCGTTACTTGTCCACAGGGCGGCGCCCAGGTAAGTCGCGGTGCCGGTGGCGGTGCTGGAAGACGGATCGGAGCTGGCGTCACGCTTGAGCTGGGCAAACAGGTTGCCGCTCCAGGCTTTGTCGCTGGTGTTGTCGATCAGGTAAGTGACCTTCAAATCGTACAAACCACGGGTAAAGCTGAAACGCTTGATGTAGTTGACGCCGTCGAGGCTGAATTTCAGGTCGACGTTCAACTGGTTCTGGCCGTCTGCCAGTTGATAAGTCTTTTGCTCGGTCGAATAAACCGGACGACCGGTAGCACGTGCATCCGGACCATTGGTGCCGGTCAGGCCGCTTTGCGCCAGATAAGTACGTTCACCGCCGTTATCGAACAGCTGGAACGGAACATCCGGATGATCCTGGCGACGTGGATAAAGCGGCAGCTTCAGCTGTGCGATATCACCACCTTGTGGGTCGATAGCCAGGTCGAGCACATCCGTTTTCACGTGGATGAGGTCTTTGTTGGTGACCACTGGCGTTTCTAACGGGGCACTTGTCTCGCCATTCGCGCTGGGAACATCGGCACTCGCGGACGCATTGTTACCCAGCGGGGTGTCCGGAATAGCCGGCGCAGCCTGATTGGTAGCAACATTCTGAGTCGGCAGGGCAGCCTGGCCGTAGTCCTGGTTCCATTTAAGGACCATGACATAGGACACGATTGCCAGGGCGACGATCAGGATTGTGCGTTTAATATCCATGATTACTCGGCCATCGAAGAAGAACGGGAGGTAGGGATAGGTGGAACCGGGTCATAACCACCGGGATTCCACGGATGACAGCGACCTAAACGACGAAAGGTCAGCCAGCCACCGCGCAGAAGACCATGATTTTCTATGGCCTCTAACGCGTAGCAGGAACAACTGGGGTAGAAACGACAGTGGCTGGCCATCAGAGGACTAATGGCATAGCGATAAAACTGGATCGGAACGATTGCCAGTTTACGCATCAAGGCTGTCTACCCCTACAGTTTCGGTGCTGACTGCTGGTGCTGGCTTGTGGGTACGAGCCAAACGTTTCCAGAGCTTGCCGAAATGCTGAATCAATTCGGGGTTTTCTACATCACCCAAGCCTTTGCGCGCGACGATAACAATATCCCAACCAACCAGAGTGTCCTGGTGGAGGCGAAACGATTCGCGCATCAGACGCTTGAGGCGATTGCGCTCAACGGAGAGCTTGACGCTCTTCTTGCCAATCACCAGCCCGAGACGGGGGTGATCAAGATCGTTGTTACGCGCAAGGAGCAGGAGATTTTTCCCCGGAACCTTGCCGGTGGGGGAGTCAAAGACTGCCTTGAAATGCCGGGGGGTAAGCAGACGCTTTTCCCGACTGAAGTCCTGACTCACCACCAGTACCGGATTATCAAACTGCCAGACGCGCACGACCTTTGGCGCGGCGACGCGACAGGACAGCACGGCCGTTCTTGGTAGCCATGCGAGCACGGAAGCCGTGAGTACGGGCGCGTTTGATGGTGCTTGGTTGGAAAGTACGTTTCATGGCGTTGTTACCTGGTTCGTCCACAACGGGCCGGAATGGCCCCCGTTTTAAGAGACCGGCGATTCTAGAGAAAGCAAGCCTCTAGGTCAATTTCCAACCAGCTTTTCCTTCAATTAGATCTTTGTTGCCTTCCGAGCCGTTCTGCTTTCATCCGCCATGCCATAGATATAAAAATAAAGAAGGAAGTTATTTAAAGCTTTTCTGTAAAGCTTATAAAAGCTAGCCAGGCGATCATCTGTGGATAACTGCCTTTAGCCCTTATTCTGCGTGCTGTACAGAGAATGACAACACGGGGGAGAAGCAGTGCTCTGCCTGTGCTGCGCTATCGGATAAGCTGTGCGTGGAATGGGTTGTTATCCACAGGCCAGTTACCCACAGACTTTTGCCCCCACTTGTGCAACGAGCTCAGGGTGGCTTATCCACAGAGCTTATGCACAGACCATTGGTCGCCTTTTCTGCGGTTAACACATTGATTTTGGGTGCCCTGTGAGCAACCTACATGTGGATAAGTGGGCGGCTGGTCGCTACAATGGCGGCTGTTTTTGCCTCACCGGCTTTCAACTTAGGGGATATCCGTGTCAGTGGAACTTTGGCAGCAGTGCGTGGAGCTTTTGCGCGATGAGCTGCCTGCCCAGCAATTCAACACCTGGATCCGTCCGCTACAGGTCGAAGCCGAAGGCGACGAGTTGCGTGTCTACGCACCCAATCGTTTTGTTCTCGACTGGGTCAATGAGAAGTACCTGAGCCGCGTTCTCGAATTGCTCGACGAACATGGCAATGGCCTCGCGCCCGTGCTCTCCTTATTAATAGGCAGCAAACGTAGCTCGGCACCCCGTGCTGCGCCGAACGCGCCTTTGGCTGCAGCGGCATCGCAAGCTCAGGCGGCAGCGGCACCGGTTGCTGCTTCTGCTGCGCCTGCTGCAACGCCGTCCAAATCCTCTGCGCAAAAAAATGCGCCGGAGCATGAAGAACCGTCTCGCGACAGCTTCGATCCGATGGCAGGCGCCAGCTCCCAGCAGGCTCCCGTTCGTGCCGAACAGCGCACTGTGCAGGTTGAGGGTGGGCTCAAGCACACCAGTTATCTGAACCGCACCTTCACCTTCGAGAACTTCGTCGAGGGCAAGTCCAACCAGCTGGCCCGTGCAGCTGCCTGGCAAGTCGCCGATAACCCCAAGCACGGTTACAACCCGCTCTTCCTTTATGGCGGCGTTGGCTTGGGTAAGACGCACTTGATGCACGCCGTGGGTAACCACCTATTAAAGAAGAACCCGAACGCCAAGGTTGTGTACCTGCATTCGGAGCGCTTCGTGGCTGACATGGTCAAGGCCTTGCAGCTCAATGCGATCAACGAGTTCAAGCGTTTCTACCGCTCCGTTGATGCTTTGCTGATCGATGACATTCAATTCTTTGCTCGCAAGGAACGTTCCCAGGAAGAGTTTTTCCACACCTTCAACGCCTTGCTCGAAGGTGGCCAGCAGGTCATCTTGACCAGTGACCGTTACCCGAAAGAAATTGAAGGCTTGGAAGAGCGCCTGAAGTCGCGTTTCGGCTGGGGCCTGACCGTTGCGGTAGAACCGCCGGAGCTGGAAACCCGGGTCGCGATCCTGATGAAGAAGGCCGATCAGGCAAAGGTTGATCTGCCTCACGACGCTGCCTTCTTTATTGCCCAACGCATTCGCTCCAACGTGCGTGAGCTGGAGGGCGCGCTCAAGCGGGTCATCGCTCACTCGCACTTCATGGGCCGTGATATCACCATCGAGTTGATTCGCGAATCCCTGAAAGACTTGTTGGCCCTGCAGGACAAGTTGGTGAGTGTGGATAACATCCAGCGCACCGTGGCCGAGTACTACAAGATCAAGATTTCCGACCTGCTTTCCAAGCGCCGTTCGCGCTCGGTTGCACGCCCGCGTCAGGTGGCCATGGCTCTCTCCAAGGAGCTGACCAACCACAGCCTGCCGGAAATCGGCGATGTGTTTGGCGGTCGCGACCACACCACGGTCTTGCACGCCTGCCGCAAAATCAACGAACTTAAGGAATCCGACGCGGATATTCGCGAGGACTACAAGAACCTGCTGCGTACACTGACTACGTGATGACACCAGCGCAGCTTATTAAGGCAAGGGACTAGACCATGCATTTCACCATTCAACGCGAAGCCCTGTTGAAACCCCTGCAACTGGTCGCAGGCGTCGTCGAGCGCCGACAGACCTTGCCGGTGCTTTCCAACGTATTACTGGTGGTCGAAGGCCAGCAGTTGTCCTTGACCGGTACCGACCTGGAAGTCGAGCTGGTTGGTCGTGTGCAGCTTGAAGAGCCCGCCGAACCCGGCGAAATCACTGTTCCGGCGCGCAAGCTGATGGACATCTGCAAAAGCCTGCCCAACGATGCGCTGATTGACATCAAGGTCGATGAGCAAAAATTGGTGGTCAAGGCTGGCCGTAGCCGGTTCACTCTGTCGACCTTGCCGGCCAATGACTTCCCTACCGTGGAAGAAGGGCCAGGCTCGCTGACGTGCAGCCTGGAGCAAAGCAAGCTGCGCCGCTTGATCGAGCGCACCAGCTTCGCCATGGCCCAGCAGGACGTGCGCTACTACCTTAACGGCATGTTGCTGGAAGTATCCGAAGGCATCATTCGTGCGGTTGCCACTGACGGTCACCGTCTGGCGATGTGCTCGATGCGTGCCGATATCGGCCAGCCTGATCGTCACCAGGTGATCGTCCCCCGCAAAGGTATCCTTGAGTTGGCGCGCTTGCTCACCGAGCCGGACGGCAATGTCAGCATCGTGTTGGGTCAGCACCATATCCGCGCGACCACTGGTGAGTTCACCTTCACCTCCAAATTGGTTGACGGCAAGTTCCCGGATTACGAGCGTGTGTTGCCTAAAGGTGGCGACAAGCTGGTGATTGGCGATCGCCAGGCCTTGCGTGAAGCGTTCAGTCGTACTGCGATTCTGTCGAACGAAAAGTACCGTGGTATTCGCCTGCAATTGGCCAACGGCCAATTGAAAATCCAGGCCAACAACCCGGAGCAGGAAGAGGCAGAAGAAGAAGTGGGCGTCGACTACAACGGCGGCTCTCTGGAAATCGGCTTTAACGTGAGCTACCTGTTGGACGTGTTGGGCGTCATGACTACCGAACAGGTTCGCCTGATCCTGTCGGACTCCAACAGCAGCGCCCTGGTGCAAGAATCCGATAACGACGACTCGGCTTATGTTGTCATGCCGATGCGCCTGTAATCATGCTCAGCAGAAGCTAGATGTCCCTTAGTCGCGTCTCTGTCACCGCGGTGCGCAATCTGCACCCGGTGACCTTCTCCCCTTCCCCCCGCATCAATATCCTCCATGGCGCCAACGGCAGTGGCAAAACCAGTGTGCTGGAAGCTATCCACTTGCTGGGGCTGGCTCGGTCCTTTCGCAGTGCCCGCCTGTTGCCGGTGATTCAGTACGAACAGTTGGCGTGTACAGTGTTTGGCCAAGTCGAGTTGGCGGAAGGTGGTCAAAGCGCACTGGGGATATCCCGCGATCGCGGCGGGGAATTTCAGATTCGTATCGACGGGCAAAATGCGCGCAGTGCCGCACAACTTGCAGAAATTCTGCCGTTGCAGTTGATCAACCCCGACAGCTTCCGTCTGTTGGAAGGTGCACCGAAAATCCGCCGCCAATTCCTCGATTGGGGTGTGTTCCACGTGGAACCCCGCTTCATGGCCACTTGGCAGCGCCTGCAGAAGGCCCTGCGGCAGCGGAACTCATGGCTGCGGCATGGTACACTTGACGCCGCTTCGCAAGCAGCCTGGGACCGAGAGCTGTGCCTGGCCAGCGACGAAATAGATGAATACCGTCGTGCCTATATCAAAGCCTTGAAACCAGTCTTTGAGCAGACCTTGAGCGAGTTGCTGGATCTCGAGGGGCTGACGCTGAGTTACTACCGAGGTTGGGACAAAGACCGTGAGCTCAGTGCTGTGCTTGCGACGTCCCTGCAGCGGGATCAGCAAATCGGACACACCCAGGCCGGCCCCCAACGCGCTGATTTGCGCCTTAGATTAGGTGCACATAATGCTGCGGATATTTTGTCCCGCGGCCAGCAGAAGTTGGTGGTGTGTGCGCTGCGTATTGCGCAAGGGCACTTGGTTAGCCAGGCCAGGCGCGGTCAGTGTATTTATCTGGTGGATGACTTGCCGTCGGAGCTCGACGAACAGCACCGCCGTTCGCTATGCCGCTTGTTGGAAGACTTACGCTGCCAGGTATTCATTACCTGTGTAGACCACGAATTATTGAGGGAAGGCTGGCAGACGGAAACGCCAGTCGCTTTGTTCCACGTGGAACAAGGCCGTATCACCCAGACCCACGACCATCGGGAGTGAAGGCATGAGCGAAGAAAACACGTACGACTCGACCAGCATTAAAGTGCTGAAAGGTTTGGATGCCGTACGCAAACGTCCCGGTATGTACATTGGCGACACCGATGATGGTAGCGGTCTGCACCACATGGTGTTCGAGGTGGTCGATAACTCCATCGACGAAGCTCTGGCCGGTCACTGCGACGACATCAGCATTATCATCCACCCGGATGAGTCCATTACCGTGCGTGACAACGGTCGCGGCATCCCGGTAGACGTGCACAAAGAAGAAGGCGTTTCGGCGGCAGAGGTCATCATGACCGTGCTCCACGCCGGCGGTAAGTTCGACGACAACTCCTATAAAGTATCCGGCGGTTTGCACGGTGTAGGTGTGTCGGTAGTGAACGCTCTGTCCGAAGAGTTGATTCTCACCGTTCGCCGTAGCGGCAAGATCTGGGAACAAACTTACGTCCACGGTGTGCCACAGGAACCGATGAAAATCGTTGGTGACAGTGAAACCACCGGTACCCAGATCCACTTCAAGCCGTCGGCTGAGACCTTCAAGAACATCCACTTCAGCTGGGACATCCTGGCCAAGCGGATTCGTGAACTGTCCTTCCTCAACTCCGGTGTCGGCATCGTCCTCAAGGATGAGCGCAGCGGCAAGGAAGAGTTGTTCAAGTACGAAGGCGGCCTGCGTGCTTTTGTTGAATACCTGAACACCAACAAGACTGCGGTCAACCAGGTGTTCCACTTCAATATCCAACGTGAAGACGGCATCGGCGTGGAAATCGCCCTGCAGTGGAACGACAGCTTCAACGAGAACCTGTTGTGCTTCACCAACAACATTCCCCAGCGCGATGGCGGTACTCACTTGGTGGGTTTCCGTTCTGCGTTGACGCGTAACCTGAACACCTACATTGAAGCGGAAGGTTTGGCGAAGAAGCATAAAGTCGCCACCACCGGTGACGATGCCCGTGAAGGCCTGACGGCGATTATCTCGGTCAAGGTTCCGGATCCGAAGTTCAGCTCTCAGACCAAAGACAAGCTGGTGTCTTCCGAAGTGAAGACCGCGGTTGAACAGGAAATGGGCAAGTACTTCTCCGACTTCCTGTTGGAAAACCCCAACGAGGCCAAGCTGGTTGTCGGCAAGATGATCGATGCTGCCCGCGCCCGTGAAGCCGCGCGTAAAGCCCGTGAGATGACCCGTCGTAAAGGCGCGCTGGATATTGCCGGCTTGCCTGGCAAACTGGCTGACTGCCAGGAGAAGGACCCTGCCCTCTCCGAACTGTACCTGGTGGAAGGTGACTCTGCTGGCGGTTCCGCCAAGCAGGGTCGTAACCGTCGCACCCAGGCCATCCTGCCGTTGAAGGGCAAGATCCTCAACGTTGAGAAGGCGCGCTTCGACAAGATGATTTCCTCTCAGGAAGTCGGCACCTTGATCACTGCACTCGGCTGCGGTATTGGCCGTGATGAGTACAACATCGATAAGCTGCGTTACCACAACATCATCATCATGACCGATGCTGACGTCGACGGTTCGCACATTCGTACCCTGCTGCTGACGTTCTTCTTCCGTCAGCTGCCAGAGCTGATCGAGCGTGGCTACATCTACATTGCCCAGCCGCCGTTGTACAAGGTGAAAAAAGGCAAGCAAGAGCAATACATCAAAGACGACGACGCCATGGAAGAGTACATGACGCAGTCGGCCCTGGAAGATGCCAGCCTGCACCTGAACGACGAAGCCCCGGGCATCTCCGGCGAGGCGCTGGAGCGTCTGGTCAACGACTTCCGTATGGTCATGAAGACGCTCAAGCGTTTGTCGCGCCTGTATCCTCAGGAGCTGACCGAGCACTTCATCTACCTGCCGGCCGTGAGCCTGGAGCAGTTGGGCGATCACGCCGCCATGCAGGATTGGCTGGCCCAGTACGAAGTGCGTCTGCGTACCGTCGAGAAGTCTGGCCTGGTGTACAAAGCCAGCCTGCGCGAAGACCGCGAACGTAACGTGTGGCTGCCGGAGGTCGAACTGATCTCCCACGGTTTGTCGAACTACGTCACCTTCAACCGCGACTTCTTCGGCAGCAACGATTACAAAACGGTCGTCACCCTCGGCGCGCAACTGAGCACCCTGCTGGACGATGGTGCCTACATTCAGCGTGGCGAGCGCAAGAAAGCGGTCAAAGAGTTCAAGGAAGCCCTGGACTGGCTGATGGCTGAAAGCACCAAGCGCCATACCATCCAGCGATACAAAGGTCTTGGCGAGATGAACCCGGACCAGCTGTGGGAAACCACCATGGACCCGGCTCAGCGTCGTATGTTGCGTGTGACTATCGAAGACGCCATTGGCGCAGACCAGATCTTCAACACCCTGATGGGTGATGCGGTCGAGCCTCGTCGTGACTTCATCGAGAGCAACGCCTTGGCGGTGTCTAACCTGGATTTCTGATCAGGTAAACCTGCTTGAACAAAAAGGCCAGCGCTTAGCGTTGGCCTTTTTTATTGGGTGATGGTTAAGCGTTTTAAAATGCTCCACGTGGAACATCAAGATTTCAACTTTGCGCCGTAGTAGCCACACTCTCCAAACGATACCCATATCCATAGATCGTCAACAGCTGCCAGCCGCGATCCGCCGTCAGCCCGAGCTTGTTACGCAGACGGTAGATATGAGTATCCAAAGGCCGTGACGAGACCATTTCCTCATGGCTCCAAAACCGCTCATACAGGTACTCGCGAGACAGCGGCCGGGCCAGGTTGGCAAATAGGCAACTGGCCAGGCGGTATTCCCGTTCTGTCAGGTTAATGGGTTTGCCGGCGCGGGTGACGGTCAGTTCGGCATCGTCGAACGTTAGGTCATTAAAGCTCTGCACTTCCTGGGTAGCCGACTTCTGCAGGCCGTGACGTCGCAGGACGGCGCTGACGCGTGCTTTGAGCTCGTTGGGGCGAAAGGGTTTGCTGACGTAATCATCTGCGCCGCTGTTCAGTGCGGTGACGATATCGCTTTCGGCATCGCGACTGGTGAGCATGATTACCGCGGGGGGCGATTCCATGTGTTCGCGGGTCCAGCGCAACAAGGCAATGCCCGAGATATCCGGCAGTTGCCAATCCAGGATCAGCAGGTCAAAGGTTTCCCGCCGCAGTTGGCGCAGCAGGTCTTCGCCGCGCTCAAAGAAATGCAGCGACCATGGCTGTTCCGCAGTGCTGGGAATCTGTCGCAGTGTCTGTTCCACCCGTCGCAACTCGGCGGGCTCGTCATCCAGTATTGCGACTCGCATGGGGGTCCTTCCTACAAAAAATACGACTGCTTTAATGAGAGGCGACTGTGCAAAGCCAGCCTCTGAATCTGAACAATTATGGGCGGATTCTACGATCCTTGTATCTCTCGATACGCTGATAAGATCCCGTGATGCTCAGAGCAAAGATACCGGCTCCTGTCTGTGAGGAAAAGGACTCGCTCATACCCCTGCCCTGCAACAAGGTGAGGTATGGTTTGTTGCACGGTTCTGGGTAAAGTCCTCAACTGAGACCGAAATAAGCTTCACTTGTTTCAGAACACTGTTGAACGTCACCACATGGAGAGGGAGTGGGCATATGACACCTTTACCCGATGACCATCATTGCCTTCGCATACTTTCGGCGGTAGCCCTGTGAAACTATGGCGTAAAGCCGAGAAACGCCAACCCACCCAGGCACAGCTGTTGTTCCACGGGTTGGTCCGTGAATGGTTGTTGATCGGGCTGGTGTTACTTCCCTTTACCGTTTACCTGTCCTTGAGCCCGGGCCTGGCACTGAATAACCCTCTCTACGACAGCCTGCGCCGACTGACACCTTTACCGGTGGATCCACGGATTCTGCTGGTCACCATTGATGCGCCCAGCCTGGAAGTACTCGGCCCATGGCCGTGGCCGCGCAGCGTGCATGCAGATCTGATTGAACGCCTTAGCGCCGCCCAGCCGGCAGGCATTCTGTTTGACGTAGTCTTCAGCGAACCTAGCAAGGGGGCCGATGGACGACGGTTGGCTGATGCGGTCTGCAATGCTGGCAATGTACTGCTGCCCATCGTCGGTGATAGCAGTGTAAGTCCCAGCCTGCCAGGAGAGCCGCTGTCACCGTTGCTCAAGTGCGCCAAGGGCGTGGGGCATATCAACGTCGAAGCGGATAGCGACGGCATCGTACGCAGCGTGTATCTGCGTGAAGGCCCACCGGGAAGCACGCTCCCTCAATTGGCATGGCTGGCGTTCGCGCTGAGTGAGCAAGCACCGGTAATGCCGGGCCTTGCCCAGGAGCCCAGCAGCCAGCAGTGGCATCAGGAGCATGAAATCCGCGTGCCTTTCACCTCGGAAGATGACCACTTTCCCAGCGTGTCCTACCTCAGCGTATTACGCGGCGAGGTACCTCCCGAGACACTGCGCGGCCGGCTGATTCTGATAGGTGCCACGGCGTATGGAATGGCCGATCGTTTTGTGACACCGCTCTCCTCCACCGTCGGCACGACCGCAGGAGTGGAGATCCAGGCCGATATCCTCAATGGTCTGTTGCAGGGACGCAGCATTGTCGACCTGCCCGGATGGCTTGCTGCCCTGTTGGCGACATCCTTGGTGACCTTGCTGCTGGGCCTTCTGCTGTATCGCCCTCGCTACGCCCTGTGGATGACCCTGGGTGGCATGACCGCGGCGCTCGTGGGCTCATGGGCATTGCTGCGCCTTGGGCATTGGTGGTCTCCCGCCGCATGTTTGATCGGGCTGTTACTCAGCTATCTCATCTGGAACTGGCGGCGCCTGAGCGTCATCCTGGCCTACTTTGGTTGGGAACTGGCGCGGCTGGATAACGAGCCCAAGGTGCTGCCGGAGCGTCGTCGTGCGCCCGCCAGCAAGGGTGATGTGTTGCAGGGGCGGATCTTTGCCCTTGAGCAGGCAGTCAGTCGTACGCGTGATACGCGGCGCTTTATGGCTGACGGGTTGGAATGCCTGCCGGTGGCTACGCTGATAACCGACCCACAGGGCAATATTCTGTTGGCCAACCGTGTAGCCCGTGATGTGTTCGGTAACGACCTGGTCAATTCAAACCTCATCGAACAACTCGCCGATTTGGGTTATCCCCCGCTGCATAACGGCGTACGCCCTGCCCTGTCAGCACTGGAATTGGTCGAGTTCCGCGATATCCACCAACGCAGTCTGCGGATGGAGCTTGCGCCGTTGCTTCCGGCCGAAGGTGACTTCGCCCTCGGATGGCTGTTGAGCCTGACGGACCTGAGCAAGGAGCGAGAAGCCCAGCAGCATCGCGAGACCATGCTGCGTTTCCTCTCCCACGACCTACGCGCACCCCATTCGGCGATCCTCGCCCTGCTGGATGTGCATAACGGCGAATCGCCAATCTTTGCCCAGGTCGAGCAACAGGTCAGACGGGCCTTGAGCCTTACCGAATCCTTTGTGCAATTGGCCAAGGCCGAGGCTGACGGTTACCAGTTCCAGCCTACCTTGTTCGCCATGCTGGTGATGGACGCCTTTGATCAAGTGGCGGTGATTGCGCAACTCAAGGGCATCCACCTGGTCCACGACCTGGATGAAGCGGATGAAGCCATGATCCATGCCGATCAATCACTGCTCACCCGTGCGTTGTTCAACGTGCTGGAGAATGCGATCAAATACTCCCCATCCGGCACTACCGTCAGGTTAAGACACGGCAGTGCACAGGGGTGGTTGGAATGCCGCATCAGCGATCAGGGGCCGGGGATTGCCCCCGATGATTTACCGGAACTGTTCAGCCAATACCGGCGTTTCGATTCGGCCCAGGGCAGTGACGGTCTTGGACTGGGGCTGACGATGGTTAAGGCTGTGGTGGAACGGCACGGCGGACGCATCGTTTGTGAAAGTGAGCTGGGCAAGGGCTCGACATTCATCCTGTTATTGCCGCAGTTGGAAGACTAAAAAACCGACTTTTCTGCTGTGCATAAAAAACCGGTCACAAGGACCGGTTTTTTTATGAAGAAAAAACTTATGCACGTTTTTCGAGATTTTATGACCTTCAGAAATATGCAGCTAAATCAGCATGTTATGAATCAAAAAAGCCAATTCGCCAACAAAGCGTACACAGGTTATCCACAGATTCTCAAATCGCCGGGGTCTCGACTACCAAGGGCTCAGGAGGCAGGGAACCCATGGCTCGCTGCTGCGCTTCATTCCACGCTGCTGCGCGGTCGTTCAGTGCAGCAATCGCACGCGGCCCCTCGCCTTCTGCGTACATCGGCTCGCCTATAACCACGGTGATGGTGCCCGCGCGTTTGGCCCAGCCGGTCTTCGGCCAGAACTTGCCGGCATTGTGGGCAATGGGCAGCACCGGCAGGTTGGCGTTGACCGCCAATGCGGTACCGCCCCGCGAGAACTTGCCTACGGTGCCGTAGGGCACACGCGTACCTTCGGGGAAGATCAGCACCCAGACGCCGTCCTTGAGCAACTCGTCGCCCTTCTTGGCCACGTGCTTGAGCGCCGCCTTGGGGTTGTCACGGTCAATGGCGATCGGGCGCAACATGGCCATGGCCCAGCCAAAGAACGGAACGTACAACAGTTCACGCTTAAGCACCTGGCTCAGGGGCGAGAAGTACGCGGAAAGAAAGAAGGTTTCCCAAGTGCTTTGGTGGTTCGACAAAATCACGCAGGGTTGGTCCGGGACGTTTTCTGCGCCCTTGACCTCGAAACGGATGTTCAGGAACACCTTGCTCAGCCACAACGCGCAACGGCACCAATAAACGTTGATGAAGCGATAACGCGCCTTGAACGGCAGGAAGGGGGCAATAAAAAAGCTCAGGGTGCACCAGAGAAACGAACTGGTGCCCAGCAGCAGGTAAAAGAAAAAGGTTCTGATGGCCTGCAAGATCGACATGGCGGCATTTACCGTTGCGGGACACGGCCCGCCTGTTAAAAGCGCACTCCCGAACAATCCTTGGTCAGGAAGTCGAGGGCGGCTAGTTGTTAATAAGTTCTGCGGCAACCGCCGCCAGATCGTCAAAAATCAAAGTGCCTACCGGCAGGTTTTTCGCCTGGGTCTTTTCGCCTTTTCCGGTCTTTACCAAAACTGGCTGAGAGTCGACGGCTTTGGCCGCCTCCAGGTCACCGAGGCTGTCCCCGACGAACCATATCCCAGCCAAGGGCACCTTGTAATGTTCTGCAATGATTTTCAACATGCCAGACTTGGGCTTGCGGCAATCGCAGCCCTCATCCGGCCCGTGAGGGCAGTAAACCACCAGCCCCACCTCACCGCCCTGTTCGGCTACCAACGTACGCAAGCGCGCGTGCATGGCGTCCAGGGTGGCGATGTCGTAGTAACCGCGGGCGATGCCGGACTGGTTGGTGGCGATCGCCACCGTCCAGCCGGCTTTGCTCAACTGCGCGATGGCCTCGATCGAGCCGGGCAAGGGGATCCACTCCTGTACCGACTTGATGTAAGCGTCGGAGTCGTAGTTGATCACCCCGTCCCGATCGAGAATCAGCAGTTTCAACATGATCAGCCCAATACGGAAATGTCAGCGATATTGATGAACAGGCCACGCAGACGCGCGAGCATGGCGTAACGGTTTTTCCGCACGCCGGCATCGTCGGCATTGATCATCACCGCTTCGAAGAAGGCGTCTACCGGTTCACGCAGAGACGCCAGGCGCGCCAACGCTTCAGCGTAGTTACGCTCGGCGATCAGCGGTTTCACGGCGTTCTCGGCCTTGGCGATGGCCGAGTTCAGAGAGAACTCCTTGGCATCGGCAAACAGGCTTGGGTCAACGTCGGCATTGCCGAGGTTGTCGGCCTTGCTCAGCAGGTTCGACACACGCTTGTTCACGGCCGCCAGGGCATCGGCTTCCGGCAGCTTGCGGAACGCTTGTACGGCTTGTACGCGCTGGTCGAAGTCCAGTGCCGAACCCGGTTGCAGGGCACGTACCGACAGGTAGACGGAAACGTCCACGCCTTCGTCTTCGTAACGCGCACGCAGGCGGTCGAACACGAACTCCAGCACTTGCTCGGCCAGGCCGGCTTGCTTGACCTTGGCCCCGAACTGGCCGACGGCGAACACCACGGCCTGGGTCAGGTCGAGATCCAGCTTCTTGTCGATCAGGATCCGCAGCACGCCCAATGCCGCACGGCGCAGGGCATACGGGTCTTTGCTACCGGTGGGCAACATACCGATACCGAAGATACCCACCAGCGTATCGAGCTTGTCGGCGATGGCCACGGCCGCACCCGTCAGGGTGGTCGGCAGTTCTGCACCGGCACCGCGTGGCATGTACTGCTCGTTCAGGGCCAGGGCGACGTCGTCCGGCTCGCCGTCGTTGAGGGCGTAGTAGTAACCGGCGACACCTTGCATCTCAGGGAACTCGCCGACCATTTCGGTGGCCAAGTCGCACTTGGACAGCAAGCCGGCACGGGCGGCCCAGGCTGCGTCGCCGCCGATGCGTGGCGCAATGTAGGCCGCCAGCTTGGAAACCCGTACGGCCTTGTCGTAGACACTGCCGAGTTTTTCCTGGAACACCACGTTTTGCAGGCGCAGGTTGAAGTCTTCGAGCTTCTGCTTCTTATCTTGCTTGAAGAAGAACTCGGCATCGGTCAGGCGCGGGCGAACGACTTTCTCGTTACCGGCGATGATCTGCTGCGGGTCCTTGCTCTCGATGTTGGCCACAGTGATAAAACGCGGCAGCAACTTACCGTCTGCGTCCAGCAGGCAGAAATACTTCTGGTTGTCCTGCATGGTGGTGATCAAGGCTTCTTGTGGCACGTCGAGGAAACGCTCTTCGAACGAGCACACCAGCGGCACCGGCCATTCCACCAGAGCGGTAACTTCGTCCAGCAGGCTTGGCGGCACGATGGCGGTGCCTTCCTGCAGGCGGGCCAATTCTTCGGTGCGCTTGCTGATCAGCTCGCGCCGCTCATTGGCATCGGCCAATACGTAAGCGGCGCGCAGGTCGTTGAGGTAGTTGGCCGGCGAAGTGATGCGCACGCTTTCGGGATGATGGAAGCGGTGACCACGGGAATCACGACCAGCCTTCTGGGCGAGGATGGTGCAATCAATGACCTGGTCACCGAGCAGCATTACCAGCCATTGGGTCGGACGTACGAACTCTTCCTTGCGCGCACCCCAGCGCATGCGCTTGGGGATAGGCAGGTCGTTCAGGGAGTCTTCAACGATGGTCGGCAGCAGGCTGGCGGTCGGCTTGCCGGTGATGACCTGGCTGAAACGCAGTTTCGGACCGCTCTGGTCGATCTCGCTCAGCTCTACGCCACATTTCTTGGCAAAGCCAAGGGCGGCTTGTGTCGGGTTGCCGTCGGCATCGAAAGCTGCCTGGCGCGGTGGGCCGTCCAGGTTGATGTTGCGGTCCGGCTGCTGGGTTTCCAGCGCGGTCAGCAGCACAGCCAGGCGGCGCGGCGCGGCGTAGACTTTTTTGGCTTCAAACTTCAGGCCGGCAGTCTGCAGGCCTTTTTCGATACCGGCCAGGAAGGCATCGGCCAGGGTATTGAGTGCCTTGGGTGGCAGCTCTTCGGTGCCCAGTTCAACCAGGAAATCTTGAGCACTCATTGTGCAGCCTCCAGCTTAGCCAACACTTCATCACGCAGGTCAGGGGTTGCCATCGGGAAGCCCAGCTTGGCACGCGCCAGCAGGTAGGCTTGGGCGACGGAACGCGCCAGCGTGCGTACACGCAGGATGTATTGCTGGCGCGCAGTTACCGAGATAGCACGGCGGGCGTCCAGCAGGTTGAAGGTATGGGACGCCTTCAACACCATTTCATAGCTTGGCAACGGCAGCGGCTGGTCGAGTTCGATCAGCCGCTTGGCTTCGCTTTCATAGAAGTCGAACAGTTCGAACAGCTTGTCGACGTTGGCGTGTTCGAAGTTGTAGGTGGACTGCTCCACTTCGTTCTGGTGGAACACATCGCCGTAGGTCACCTTGCCGAATGGGCCATCAGCCCATACCAGGTCGTAGACCGAATCCACGCCTTGCAGGTACATGGCCAGACGCTCCAGGCCATAGGTGATCTCGCCGGTGACCGGGTAGCATTCGATGCCGCCCGCTTGCTGGAAGTAAGTGAACTGCGTCACTTCCATGCCATTGAGCCAGACTTCCCAGCCCAGGCCCCAGGCGCCCAGGGTTGGCGATTCCCAGTTGTCTTCGACGAAACGGATGTCGTGCACCAGTGGGTCCAGGCCCACATGCTTGAGCGAGCCCAGGTAGAGTTCCTGGAAGTTGTCCGGGTTGGGCTTCAATACCACCTGGAACTGGTAGTAGTGCTGCAGACGGTTCGGGTTTTCGCCGTAGCGGCCGTCAGTCGGGCGGCGACTGGGCTGCACATAAGCGGCGTTCCAGGTTTCCGGGCCGATGGCCCGCAGGAATGTAGCGGTGTGGAAAGTGCCGGCGCCTACTTCCATATCGTAGGGCTGAAGTACCACACAACCTTGCTCGGCCCAGTATTGCTGGAGGGCGAGGATCAAGTCTTGGAAGGTACGCACGGCTGGCGTAGGCTGGCTCACGAAATTCACCTGTTACTTGGGCTGCGATTTAAAGAGCGGGAGTATACCCGATTCGGCCCCGCCACCACTCCCTGGAGCCTTATGCCACGCTGCTTTTGGTGTTCTGAAGATCCGCTGTACATGGCTTATCACGATCAAGAGTGGGGAACGCCGCTGCGCGATGCGCAGGGTTTGTTCGAGTTGCTTTTGCTCGAAGGGTTCCAGGCGGGTCTGTCCTGGATCACTGTTTTACGCAAACGCGAGCATTATCGAAAGGTCTTGTTCGGCTTTGATGCGCAGCGTCTGGCGCGGTTAAGCGATGAAGAAATCGAGGCGCTGATGCAGGATCCGGGCATCGTGCGCAATCGCTTGAAGCTCAATGCTACACGGCGCAACGCGGCGGCCTGGCTGGCGCTGGAAGACCCGGTGGGGTTGCTGTGGTCATTTGTCGGCGGCAAACCCAAGGTCAATCACTTCAAGGATCGCAGCGACGTCCCGGCCATTACACCCGAGGCTGAAGCCATGAGCCGCGCCTTGAAAAAAGCCGGTTTCACCTTCGTCGGGCCGACCATCTGCTACGCCTTCATGCAGGCCTCGGGCATGGTCATGGACCACACCCAGGACTGTGACCGTTACGCGGACTTGGTCAACGCCGGTTAGAATGCCGGTTTTGCGCACCACACACGATCAGGAGTGACCTGTGGAAAAGTTTAAAGGCGCCTTGCTGGTAGGCGCTCTCCGGTTGTTTGCCCTGCTGCCCTGGCGCGCTGTACAAGCCGTCGGCACGGGCATCGGCTGGATCATGTGGAAAACCCCCAACCGCTCCCGCGACACCGTGCGGATCAACCTCTCCAAGTGCTTCCCGGACATGGACCCGGCCGAGCGCGAGCGCCTGGTGGGCCGCAGCCTGATGGACATCGGCAAGTCTCTCACCGAAAGCGCCTGCGCGTGGATCTGGCCAGCCCAGCGTTCCATCGACCTGGTGCGGGAAGTCGAGGGCCTGGAAGTGCTGCACCAAGCCCTGGCCTCGGGCAAAGGCGTGGTGGGTATCACCAGTCACCTGGGCAACTGGGAAGTGCTGAACCACTTCTATTGCAGCCAGTGCAAACCGATCATTTTCTATCGCCCGCCCAAGCTCAAGGCGGTGGACGAACTGCTGCGCAAACAACGCGTGCAATTGGGCAACCGCGTGGCGGCGTCGACCAAGGAAGGCATTCTCAGCGTGATCAAGGAGGTGCGCAAAGGCGGCCAGGTAGGCATTCCTGCCGACCCGGAACCAGCCGAGTCCGCCGGCATCTTCGTACCGTTTTTCGCCACCCAGGCCCTCACCAGCAAATTCGTGCCGAACATGCTCGCGGGCCACAAGGCTGTTGGCGTATTCCTGCACGCGTTGCGCCTGCCGGACGGCTCAGGCTACAAAGTGATCCTGGAAGCGGCGCCGGAAGACATGTACAGCACCGACACCGCCACCTCCTGCGCGGCGATGAGCAAAGTGGTGGAGCGCTATGTCGGCGCCTACCCGAGCCAGTACATGTGGAGCATGAAGCGCTTCAAGAAGCGCCCGCCGGGTGAGGCGCGGTGGTACTGATTCACACCTGACTCAAGACCGATATAGAAACAATGTGGGAGGGGGCTTGCTCCCGATAGCGGTGGTTCAGTCAAATATGCATTGGCTGACACACTGCCATCGGGAGCAAGCCCCCTCCCACATTTAGTCCTGTATCAAGCCTGGCGATCGAGTTTCTTCAGGAACACGGTCATCTCTTTTTCGGCCTGCTTGTCGCCGTGGGCCTGGGCCGCTTCAATGCCTTTTTCCCACGCCTGTCGTGCTGCGGCACTGTCACCTTGGGCCTGGTGTGCCTTGCCCAACAACTTCCACGCCGCCGAATACTTTGGATCGAACTCGACACACTTGCCCAGATGCTCGGCGGCTTTGGCGTTGTCCTTCAAGTCCATATAACCCTTGCCCAAGCCGAAGCGCAGCAGCGAATTATCCACACCCTTGGCGAGCATTTTTTCCAGGGATTCGAGCATGTCGGTCACTCCGTTTGATCAGAAAAAGCTCAGGCCCACGTGGAACAGTTTCTCCACGTCGCGGATATGTTTCTTATCCACAAGGAACAGAATCACATGATCACCGGTGGCGATCACCGTGTCGTCGTGGGCAATGATCACTTCTTCATCACGAATAATTGCGCCAATAGTGGTGCCCGGCGGCAGGCCAATATCGCGGATGGCCTTGCCGATGACTTTGCTCGACTTCGAGTCACCGTGGGCGATCGCCTCGATGGCTTCCGCCGCGCCCCGGCGCAATGAGTGCACGCTGACGATATCGCCACGGCGTACGTGGGCGAGCAAGGTGCCGATGGTGGCCAGCTGCGGGCTGATGGCGATATCGATATCGCCGCCCTGGATCAGGTCGACGTAGGCCGGGTTGTTGATGATGGTCATCACCTTTTTCGCCCCCAGCCGCTTGGCCAGCAGCGACGACATGATGTTGGCTTCGTCATCGTTGGTCAGGGCCAGGAAGATGTCGGCGTCGGCGATGTTCTCTTCCATCAGCAGGTCGCGGTCCGAGGCGCTGCCTTGCAGCACGACGGTGCTGTCGAGGGTGTCGGACAAATGCCGGCAACGCGCCGGACTCATCTCGATGATCTTCACCTGGTAGCGGCTTTCGATGGCTTCGGCCAGACGTTCGCCAATCTGCCCACCGCCAGCGATGACAATGCGTTTGTAGCTTTCATCGAGCCTGCGCATCTCGCTCATGACGGCGCGAATATTCGCTTTGGCGGCGATGAAAAACACTTCGTCGTCGGCTTCAATCACCGTATCGCCCTGGGGCAGGATCGGCCGGTCACGACGGAAAATTGCTGCTACGCGGGTTTCTACATTTGGCATGTGTTCGCGCAGCTGGCGCAGTTGCTGGCCCACCAACGGCCCACCGTAGTAAGCCTTCACCGCCACCAATTGCGCCTTGCCTTCGGCGAAGTCGATCACCTGCAAGGCGCCCGGAATCTCGATCAGGCGCTTGATGTAGTGGGTCACTACCTGTTCCGGGCTGATCAGTACGTCGACGGGAATGGCATCGTTATCGAACAAGCCGGCGCGGGTCAGGTAGGCCGCCTCGCGCACACGGGCGATCTTGGTCGGGGTATGGAACAAGGTATGGGCCACCTGGCAGGCGACCATGTTGGTTTCGTCGCTGTTGGTCACCGCGACCAGCATGTCGGCATCGTCGGCACCCGCCTGACGCAGCACCGTCGGAAACGATGCGCGGCCTTGCACCGTACGGATATCCAGGCGGTCGCCCAGGTTACGCAGGCGCTCGGCATCAGTGTCGACCACGGTAATGTCGTTGGCTTCGCCGGCCAGATGTTCGGCCAGTGTGCCACCAACCTGCCCTGCCCCAAGGATGATGATTTTCATCCGGTCACTCCCTTAAAACCATTCAGCCGCGCGCGGCGGCGATCTTGATCAGTTTGGCGTAGTAGAAGCCATCGTGCCCGCCTTCCTGCGCGAGCAGTTGGCGGCCGTGGGGCTGCTTGATGCCGGCGCTGGTAGCGAGGTCCAGTTCGCGCGCGCCGCTGGTGCGGGCGAGGAAGGCTTGGATGACCTCAGTATTTTCGGTGGGTAGCGTGGAGCAGGTGGCGTACAGCAGGATGCCGCCGACTTCCAGGGTTGGCCACAGGGCGTCAAGCAATTCGCCTTGCAGCACCGCGAGGGCGGCGATGTCGTCGGGCTGGCGGGTCAGCTTGATGTCCGGGTGCCGACGGATTACGCCGGTGGCAGAGCAAGGTGCGTCCAGCAGGATGCGCTGGAATGGCTTGCCGTCCCACCAGGTCGCGATGTTGCGGCCGTCGGCGGCGATCAGGTCGGCGCTGAGGCCCAGGCGTGCAAGGTTTTCCCGCACGCGCACCAGGCGTTTGGCTTCAAGATCCACAGCCACTACACCGGCCAGGTCTTTTTCAACTTCAAGGATGTGACAGGTCTTACCACCTGGCGCGCAGCAGGCGTCGAGTACGCGCTGGCCGGGGGCCAAATCGAGCAGGTCGGCCGCCAATTGCGCGGCCTCGTCCTGCACGCTGATCCAGCCTTCGGCAAAGCCCGGCAGGCTGCGCACATCGGTGGCGGCTTCCAGCACGATGCCGTCGGTGCTGTACACGCACGGGGTGGCGTTGATGGCCGCGTCGGCCAGTAATTGCAGATACGCATCACGGCTATGGTGGCGACGGTTGACCCGCAGGATCATCGGCGGGTGCGCATTGTTGGCCGCGCAGATAGCTTCCCATTGCTCGGGCCAGAACGCTTTCAGGGATTTTTGCAGCCAGCGCGGGTGGGCGGTGCGCACCACCGGATCATGTTCCAACTCGGCCAGCAGCGCTTCGCTTTCACGCTGGGCCCGGCGCAGTACGGCATTGAGCAGGGCCTTGGCCCAAGGCTTTTTCAGCTTGTCGGCGCAACCGACGGTTTCACCGATGGCGGCGTGGGCCGGTACGCGGGTGTAGAGCAATTGATAGAGGCCCACCAGCAACAGCGCCTCGACATCAGCGTCTGCCGCCTTGAACGGTTTTTGCAGCAGCTTGGCTGCCAGTGCCGACAACCTTGGCTGCCAGCGGGCGGTGCCAAAGGCCAGGTCCTGGGTGAAACCGCGATCCCGGTCTTCGACCTTGTCCAATTGCGTGGGCAATGAACTGTTCAGCGAAGCCTTGCCGTTGAGCACGGCAGCGAGAGCCTTGGCGGCGGCCAGACGTGGGTTCATTGAGCGGCCACCCCGAGGATCGTGCCCAAGGCAAATTTCTCACGGCGGCTATTGAACAAATCGCTGAAGTTCAGCGCTTTGCCGCCGGGCAATTGCAGACGTGTCAGGCACAGCGCCTGTTCACCGCAAGCGACCAACAGCCCGTCTTTGCTGGCGCCGATAATCTCGCCGGGGGCGCCTTTGCCATTGGCCAGGGTCGCGGCCAACACCTTCAAGGCTTCGCCGTTCAGGGTGCTATGGCAGATTGGCCATGGGTTGAAGGCACGTACCAGGCGCTCCAGCTCCACGGCCGGGCGGCTCCAGTCGATGCGCGCTTCGTCTTTGTTCAATTTGTGCGCGTAGGTGGCCAGGCTGTCGTCCTGTACCTCGCCTTCCAGGGTGCCTGCTGCGAGGCCGGCGATGGCCTGGATCACGGCAGGTGGGCCCATTTCGGCAAGGCGGTCGTGCAGGCTGCCACCGGTGTCTTGCGCGGTGATCGGGGTGGTGACCTTGAGCAGCATCGGCCCGGTGTCCAGGCCCGCCTCCATGCGCATCACGGTCACGCCGCTTTCGCTGTCGCCCGCCTCCACGGCGCGCTGGATCGGCGCCGCACCACGCCAGCGAGGCAGCAGCGAAGCATGGCTGTTGATGCAACCCAGGCGCGGGATATCCAGCACCGCCTGGGGCAGGATCAAACCGTAGGCCACCACCACCAGCAGGTCCGGTTTCAGCGCGGCCAGTTCGGCCTGGGCTTCGGCGTTACGCAGGGTCGGCGGTTGCAGCACCGCTATGTTGTGTTCAAGCGCCAATAGCTTGACCGGGCTCGGCATCAGTTTTTGCCCGCGACCGGCCGGGCGATCCGGCTGGGTGTACACCGCGACGATGTCATAAGGGCTGGCAAGCAGCGCCTTGAGGTGTTCGGCGGCGAATTCAGGGGTGCCGGCAAAAACAATGCGCAATGGCTCGGTCATGGGAGTTCTCGGTTAAAAACAGTCACAAAAGAAAAAGGCTTGCCGCAGCAAGCCTTTGGAAGAAGGGCATCAAGCTTGCTGGCGATGCTTTTTTTCCAGCTTCTTCTTGATCCGGTCCCGCTTGAGCGTGGACAGGTAATCGACAAACAGCTTGCCGTTAAGGTGGTCGCATTCATGTTGGATACACACTGCCAACAGACCTTCGGCAATCAGCTCAAACGGTTTGCCATCACGGTCCAGGGCCTTGATCTTCACGCGCAACGGGCGTTCGACGTTCTCGTAGAACTCCGGCACCGACAGGCAGCCTTCCTGGTATTCGCCCATCTCATCGGTCAGCGGTTCGAACTCGGGGTTGATGTACACCCGGGGTTCGCTGCGATCTTCCGACAGGTCCATGACCACGACACGCAGATGCACGTTGACCTGGGTAGCGGCGAGGCCGATGCCCGGAGCTTCATACATTGTTTCAAACATGTCATCGACCAACTGACGAACCTTGTCGTCCACTACGGCCACCGGCTTGGCGATCGTGCGCAGGCGCGAGTCGGGAAATTCGAGGATGTTCAAAATAGCCATAAGCGTAATTGCTGCACATGTGAGGTAAAGACCAATCGGCGGTGGGATGGACCCACACGGCCGGTGTGAAACGCTCAGAAGCCACGAGGGCCAAGGCATTTCACGCGAACGCACATAATAAAGGAGATTCACCCCATGAGGAAATCGCTACTCGTCTTGCTGCTGTGGGCCCCCGTCACCATGGCGTTGATTCCCAAGCCCGCTGAACGCCTGGATCACGCGACGCAACAGGCCATCCAGCATTTTTTACTGCATAACCGGATTGTCGATACGCCCCAGGACCTGGACAACGCGCCTTATATCGTCGCAGCGCAAGGCGGTCGTGTGCTGGGGGCCAATGGTGAGCGCGTGCATGCTCGCGGTCATCTGGACCCGGCCCAGCCAAGCTACGGGATCTTTCGTCGAGGCAAGGTCTACACCGACCCAGGCACCCAGGAGCTACTAGGCATCAATGCCGACGATATCGGCACCGCACGCTTTGTGCTCGCCGACGACCTCACCACCCTGGTGGTGCAGCGGGTTACCCAGGAAATCCGCCCAGGTGACCGCTTGCTTGGTGCCCAACGTCCAGTCGCGCTGAACACCCTGGAGTCAGCCAAATCAACGGCTTTTATCGCAGGGCACATCATCGACATCCCCAGGGGCGTCACTCAGATTGGTGTGCTGGACGCCGTGACCCTGAACAAGGGCCGCCGCGATGGATTGATCGAAGGCCAGTTACTGACGGTGATCAAGGCGGGTGCCACGGTGCGAGACGTCCTTACCGGCACGCCAACACAGCTCCCGGAAGAACCGGCCGGCACCCTTCTGGTGTTTCGCACCTATGAAAAACTCAGTTACGCCTTGGTGCTCAGTGCTTCACGCGCGCTGGCTGTAAAGGATCGGTTCGAGACCCGTCAACAAGCGCAATAAATAGCCTGCTAAATAAGTTACCAACAGAGTTATCCACAGCTTGTTCCGGTCAAGGATGATCAAATGAATCCGATAAACAGTAGCGAAATTTCTCCGGCAGAGCTGGAAGCCCGACTACGCTTGCACAGGCTGCCAGAACTGGGTCCCAAGCGTTTTCACGTATTGATCCAAGCGTTCGGCTGCGCCTCCAAGGCCCTCAGTGCCCCTGCCAGTGCCTGGCGTTCCCTCGGGGTGCCCGCCATCAGCGCAGATGCTCGGCGTAGCCCGCAAATCCGTGATGGCGCCAGTGCGGCATTGGCCTGGTTAGAGCGTCCGGCCCAGCATTTGCTGATGTGGGACCAACCTGAGTACCCGGCCTTGCTCGCTCAGATCGACGACGCACCGCCGCTGTTATTCGTTGCGGGCGACCCGGACATTCTGGAAAAACCACAGTTGGCCATGGTCGGTAGCCGGCGTGCTTCCCGCCCCGGCATGGACACGGCCGCCGCCTTTTCCCGCAGCCTGGCGAGCGCCGGTTTTGTCATCACCAGTGGTTTGGCGCTGGGCATTGACGGCGCAGCACACCAGGCAGCGCTGGAGGTGGGCGGTCGTACAGTCGGGGTGCTTGGCACCGGGCTGGAAAATTTTTATCCACAGCGCCACCGCAAGCTCGCTGCCGCGATGATTGCCCAAGGCAGCGCGGTGATTTCTGAGTTTCCGTTGGACGCGGGGCCCCAGGCCGGTAATTTTCCACGGCGCAATCGGATTATCAGCGGGCTGTCGCTGGGGGTTCTGGTGGTGGAAGCCAGCATGGCCAGCGGTTCGCTGATCACCGCACGGCTGGCCGCAGAGCAAGGGCGCGAGGTGTATGCGATCCCGGGCTCCATTCACCATCCCGGTGCCAAGGGTTGCCATCAACTGATCCGTGATGGCGCGGTGCTGGTGGAAACCATCGAACACATCCTTGAGGCGCTGCGCGGTTGGCAGGCGTTATCGCGCCCTGCGCCGGTGCCGATCACTCACCCACTGGTGGCACTGCTGCATGCTGCGCCGCATACCAGTGAAGCCCTGGCGATTGCCAGTGGTCGGCCGTTGTCCCAGGTGCTGGCAACTCTTACGGAGCTGGAACTGGAAGGCCAGGTCATCTGCGAAAGCGGGCGCTGGCTGGCGCGTTGCCAGGTTTAGGAGCTGCCGGTTTTTGGCGCTGGGTTTTGTAACGAAGATCGGTAAACTGCCCAGAGCTTTAGTCCGGAGATTAAATAATGGTCAACAGGTGGCGTGTGCTGCAAGCCGCACGGGAAATTCGCGCAGGCGCGGTGATTGCCTATCCGACCGAGGCGGTCTGGGGCCTGGGTTGCGACCCGTGGAATGAAGAAGCGGTGGATCGGCTATTGGCGATCAAGAACCGCTCAGTGGACAAGGGCCTGATTCTGGTAGCGGACAACATTCGTCAATTCGACTTCCTGTTCGAAGACTTCCCGGACACCTGGATCGATCGCATGGCCAGCACCTGGCCCGGGCCGAATACCTGGCTGGTGCCCCACCAGGACTTGTTGCCCGAATGGGTCACGGGTATACATGACACCGTGGCGTTGCGGGTTACTGATCACCCATTGGTGAGAGATTTGTGCGCCCAGGTCGGGCCGTTGATCTCCACGTCGGCCAACCCTCAGGGGCGCCCGGCGGCACGCACGCGTATTCGCGTGGAGCAGTATTTCCGCGGGCAAGTGGACTTGGTGTTGGGTGGCGCGCTGGGTGGGCGCAAGAACCCAAGCCTGATTCGGGACCTGGCGACAGGTGAGGTCGTGCGCCCCTCCTGAGACCGAGGCGCGGCCATCGCGGGCAAGCCCGGCTCCCATATTTGATCAGTCACCGCGGTCAAATGTGGGAGCTGGCTTGCCTGCGATGACGCACTCAAGGCAACAGAATGGTTGAGCCAGTCGTGCGTCGCGCCGACAACTCGGTCTGCGCTTTGGCCGCATCCGCCAGCGGGTAGCGCTGGTTGATATCAATGCGCACCTTGCCGCTCTTGATCATCGAAAACAGATCGTCCGCCATCGCCTGCAAGTTCGCCGGATTGTTGGCGTAGGTCGCCAGCGTCGGGCGGGTCACGTACAGCGAGCCCTTGGCCGACAGAATGCCCAGGTTCACCCCGTCCACCGCGCCCGACGCATTGCCAAAGCTTACGACCAAACCCCGTGGCGCCACGCTGTCCAGAGAGGTCAGCCAGGTGTCCTTGCCGACGCCGTCGTACACCACCGGCACCTTTTTACCGTCAGTCAATTCCAGCACACGTTGTGCGACATTCTCCTTGCTGTAGTCGATGGTTTCCCAGGCACCCAGGGATTTGGCCAGGGCGGCCTTTTCCGGCGAACTCACGGTGCCGATCAGCTTCACGCCCAGAGCCTTGGCCCATTGGCAGGCCAGGGAGCCCACGCCACCGGCAGCAGCGTGGAACAGGATGGTTTCGCCGCCTTTCAATTCGTAGGTCTGGCGCAGCAGGTATTGCACGGTCAGGCCCTTGAGCATGGCCCCGGCGGCCTGCTCGAAACTGATGTCATCCGGCAGGTGCACCAGGTTGGCGGCGGGCAACACATGCAACTCGCTGTAGGCACCCAGCGGGCCGCTGCCGTAGGCCACACGGTCGCCGACTTTGAACTGGGTGACTTCACTGCCCACGGCGTCGACGACACCAGCGCCTTCAGCGCCCAGGCCCGATGGCAGCGCGGGCGGTGCGTAGAGGCCACTGCGAAAATAGGTATCGATGAAGTTCAGACCGATGGCCTCGTTACGCACCCGGACCTGTTGTGGGCCAGGCTCCGCTGGCGTGTAGTCCACATACTCAAGTACTTCGGGGCCGCCGTGGGCGCTGAACTGGATACGTTTGGCCATCTGCACTTCTCCTTGGGTTCGAATCTGCGTAGCCCCCTATCGGACTCCTAAGCTTGATCTTCGTCAACTGCCGCGCACCTAAGTGCAGTGGCATGTGGGCGCAGTGGTATCCTGTGCGCCCATTTGCCGCCGACGCCCAATGGCCTCGCGTAGCTTTGCCCGATTCAAGGTGATGCCATGACTACCCGCACCGAGGCCGTTAAAGCCTACCTGCTTGACCTGCAAGATCGCATTTGCAACGCCCTGGAAACCTTCGAGACGGATACTCGCTTTATCGAAGACGCCTGGACCCGGCCTGCCGGTGGTGGCGGTCGCACCCGTGTGATCGAGAACGGTTCGGTGATCGAAAAAGGCGGCGTTAACTTTTCCCACGTGTTTGGCAGCGGTTTGCCACCGTCCGCCAGTGCCCATCGGCCTGAGCTGGCTGGTCGGGGGTTTGAAGCCTTGGGCGTGTCACTGGTGATTCATCCGCATAACCCCCATGTGCCGACATCCCACGCCAATGTGCGCTTTTTCATCGCTGAAAAAGAAGGCGAAGAGCCGGTGTGGTGGTTCGGTGGCGGCTTTGACTTGACCCCGTATTACGGCAACGAAGAAGACTGCGTCCACTGGCACCGTGTGGCCGAGCAAGCTTGTGCGCCCTTTGGCCCGGACGTGTACGCACGCTATAAAGCCTGGTGCGACGCCTATTTCCACATCAAGCATCGCAATGAACCTCGCGGTATCGGTGGCCTGTTCTTCGATGACTTGAACGAATGGGGCTTCGACACCTGTTTCGCCTTTATCCGTGCCATCGGCGATGCCTATATCGATGCCTACCTGCCGATTGTGCAACGCCGCAAGGCCATGGCGTATACCGAGCAGCAGCGTCAGTTCCAGGAGTTCCGCCGGGGTCGCTACGTCGAGTTCAACCTGGTCTATGACCGTGGCACCCTGTTCGGCTTGCAGTCGGGCGGGCGTACGGAGTCGATCCTGATGTCGCTGCCGCCCCAGGTCCGTTGGAGCTACGACTGGAAGGCCGAGGCCGGTAGCGAGGAGGCGCGCCTCACCGATTATTTCCTGCAAGACCGCGACTGGCTCGGCGTCGTTGCACCCAAGGCGGCGGTGTGATGGACCGTTATGTCGTGTTCGGCAACCCCATCGGCCACAGTAAATCGCCGCTGATCCACCGCATGTTCGCCGAGCAGACCGGCGAACAGCTGGACTACAGCACGTTGCTCGCGCCGTTGGAGGATTTCACCCACTGCGCCCGTGAGTTTTTTCGCCATGGCCGTGGCGCCAACGTGACCGTGCCGTTCAAGGAAGACGCCTATCGTTTGGCCGATACCTTGACCGAACGTGCCCAGCGCGCTGGAGCCGTGAACACCCTGAGCAAACTGGCGGACGGTACGTTGTTGGGCGACAACACCGACGGCGCCGGCCTGGTGCGCGACCTGACGGTCAACGCCGGGCTGAACCTGCAAGGCAAACGCATTCTGTTGTTGGGAGCCGGTGGCGCGGTGCGCGGTGCACTTGAGCCGTTGCTGGCACAGCAACCCTCTTCGTTGATCATCGCCAACCGCACCGTGGAAAAGGCCGAGCTGCTCGCTGAGCTGTTCGACGACCTGGGCCCGGTGTCTGCCAGTGGTTTCGATTGGCTACGTGAGCCGGTGGACGTGATCATCAATGCCACGTCCGCAAGCCTGTCAGGCGATGTACCGCCGATTGCCGGCAGCCTGATCGAGCCGGGCAAGACGTTCTGCTACGACATGATGTACGCCAAGGAACCTACCGCGTTCTGCCGCTGGGCTGCGGAACACGGCGCTGTGGTGGCGATGGATGGTTTGGGGATGCTGGTGGAGCAGGCAGCGGAAGCCTTCTTCCTGTGGCGTGGTGTGCGCCCTGATTCAGCGCCGGTGTTAGCCGAACTACGCCGTCAATTGGCCTGATCGTGTTCAATCTTGGAAATGGAGGGGGCAACTCTTGGCCCCTTCCAGTTTTCTTAACTCTTCGATTACTTGCGGCCTGGCCCCACGCAAGGTCAGGCTACGCCCCAACCGCGCCAACCGCCGTGCCTCCTGATGCAGCATCTCCACCCCGGAGTAGTCGATAAAATTGATCTGCTGCGCTTCGATCACCACCCGCGTGCCCTGCAGACTTTGCAGGCGTACTTGCAGGTAATGGCTGGCGCCAAAAAAGATCGAGCCACCCACGCGTAATACATCCTCGTCCCCATCGCGCCATTGCTGAACCCGTGGTTGCGAGGTGCGCTTGAGGTAGAAAAACAGCGATGCCAACACCCCGGCATAAATCGCCGTTTGTAGCTCCAGCAGCAAGGTGGCGACACACGTCAGGCCCATCACCACGAATTCGGCGCGGCTGACACGAAACAAAGCACGAATCCCTCGATGATCCACCAAACCCCAGCAAATCAGCAGGATGCTGGCGGCCATGCTGGGGATGGGAATATGCGCGATCAACGTCGCGCCGAACAACGCAAATAACGCCACCCACAGCGCGGAAAACACCCCAGCCAGGGGCGAACAAGCACCCGCCTCGTAACTGAGGCCCGAACGGGTGAACGAACCGGCTGACAGGTAGCCGGAGAAAAATCCGCCAACGATGTTGGATAAACCCTGGGCGCGCACTTCCTGGTTGGCGTCGAGTAATTGTTGCGAGCGAGCCGACAGTGAGCGTGCAATCGACAGGCTGGTCACCAACCCCAGCATCCCCACCGCCACCGCGCTGGGCAACAGGCGCAGTACCAGGTCCAGGTCCATCGGCAATGGGCTGAACGGCGGCAACTGGCCGATAAACGAACTGACCAGCGCCACATGCCCGAACATCGTCGGCCACAGCCATGCCGTCAGGCTACCCAAGACTAAAGCGATCAACAGCGTCGGCCAGCGTGGCACCAGCGACTTGAGCAGTGCGCCCACCAGCAAAGTGCCGAGCCCGAGGATCACGGACGCACGATCCCACTCACCGCCATGGTCGACCAGCGCCAGCAGGCTGTTGAGGGCGGTGGCCTGGCTCGGCAAGTCCAGCCCCAGCAGGTTCGGCAACTGCCCCAGGGCAATCACCACCGCGGCGCCCAGGGTGAAACCCAGCACCACCGAATGGGAGACAAAATTCACCAGCGCGCCAAAGCGCAGAAGGCCGAGCAACCACTGGAACACCCCGGCGAGGAAGGTCAGTAACAGGATGAGGGTGATGTAGTCCTGGGAACCTGGCACCGCCAATGGGCTGATACTGGCGTAAAGCACGATGGAAATCGCCGCCGTGGGCCCACAGATCAGGTGCCAGGAAGAGCCCCACAGGCAAGCGATCAAGACCGGGATGATCGCCGCGTAGAGCCCGTATTCCGGTGGCAGGCCGGCGATCAGTGCGTAGGCAATCGACTGTGGCAGGGCCAGTACGGCGCCACTGAGGCCGACGATGGCATCCCGGCCGACGCTGGCGCGGGTTTGGCGCGGGAGCCAGCTGAGGAAGGGGAAGAGTGTGTGGCGGTTGGGCCGGGGCATCGCAGGCTCGGGTAGAAGGTTTGGCTTAGAGTATCAGTACACACCGGCTCCCTGTGGGAGGGGGCTTGCTCCCGATAGCGGTGTTTCAGCCAATACATTCATAGCTGATAGGCCGTCATCGGGGGCAAGCCCCCTCCTACATTTGGATCGAGGCGCATCTTAGAGTTGGGCTTTGACCGCGGGCAACGCATCCTGGCCATCCAGGGTTTTCACGCCGTCGAGCCACTTGTCCAGCACCGCGGGGTTGGCCTTGATCCACGCCTTGGCCGCCTCGGCATTGCTGACCTTGTTGTTGGCCACCTGCGCCATGATGCCGTTCTCCATCTCCTGGGTGAAACTCAGGTTGGTCAGCAGTTTGGCGACATTCGGGCAGGCTTGGGCGTAACCCTTGCGGGTCAAGGTATACACGCTACCGGTGGCGCCAAAATACTGCTCGCCGCCCTTGAGGTAATGCATTTTCAACTGCACGTTCATCGGGTGCGGCGTCCAGCCGAGGAAGGTGACGAAGCGCTGTTTCTTCACCGCTCGCGACACCTCGGCGAGCATCGCCTGCTCGCTGGATTCGATCAGCTTCCACTGGCCCAGGTTGAAGTCATTCTTCTTGATGATCTCCTGCAACGAGATATTCGCCGGCGCGCCGGAGCCGATGCCGTAGATTTTCTTGTCGAACTTGTCGGCAAACGTGTTCAGGTCGGCAAAGTCACGTACGCCGGCGTCCCATACGTAGTCCGGCACCGCGAGGGTGAACTCGGTGCCGTCGAGGTTCTTCGCCAGTTGCACCACATCGCCGTTGGCCACGAACTTGTCATAAAAACCTTGTTGCGCCGGCATCCAGTTGCCGAGAAACACATCCACCTGGCCGTCCTTGAGCCCGCCAAAAGTGATCGGCACCGCCAGGGTATCGACCTTGGCTTTGTAGCCCATGCCCGTCAGCAAAAAACCGGTAATGGCATTGGTGGCGGCAATGTCGCTCCAGCCTGGATCGGCCATCTTTACCGTTTCACAGCGAGCGTCTGCGTACACATTGGCGCTGCCCAGCGCCAATATGCTCAGTACCACGGTCAACTTTTGCATGGCCTTCCCTCTGTCTGTTTATTGGTTTTGGCAGGGTTGTGGATAACGTGCCTTGCGCTCCAGGTCGTCGAGGTCGATATGGTTGCGCATGTACTGCTGACTGGCATCCACCTGTGGCTGGTGATCCCAGCTCTTGAGCGTGCCTTGAGTCAGTGCCTCAAACACCAGACGGCGGCGACGCTGGCTGGCAAGCACTTGCTGATGGATCGCCGGGATGTCCCATTTGGCCCGCGCCTCATGCAAAAAGGCCTCGAACAGCGAGCGATGCTCTGCTGACAGGCTGAGGTTTTCCCGCTCGTGCGGGTCGTTGCGCACATCAAACAGTAGGCAAGGGTCGTCTTCGCTGTAGATAAATTTGTAGGCGCCCCGGCGAATCATCATCAATGGGCTGATGGTGCCTTCGGCCATGTATTCGCCAAACACTTCGTCATGCCCGCCCTGCCCTTGCAAGTGCGGGACCAGAGAGCGACCGTCCAACGGCAAGTGCGGGTCCAGCTCGCCGCCGGCCAGCTCCACCAGGGTCGGCAGCAGGTCGGCGGTGGACACGGCCTGAGTGACCCGCCCAGCCGCGAATTGGCCCGGCGCACTGATCAGCAGCGGCACGCGGGCGGCCATTTCAAACCAGTGCATTTTGTACCAGAGGCCGTGCTCGCCGAGCATGTCACCGTGGTCGCCGGAGAAGATGATCAGGGTGTCGTCAGCCAGGCCGGTGTCTTCCAGAGTTTGCAGGAGTTTGCCGACATTGCTGTCGATGTAACTGCACGCACCGAAGTAGGCGCGGCGAGCATCGCGGATCTTATCCACAGGCAGTGGTTTATCCCACAAGTCATAGACCTTGAGCAGACGTTGGGAGTGTGGGTCCAGCTCTGCTTGGGCCGGCGTTGCAGGCAAAGGGATGTCGGCGTCGTCGTACAGGTCCCAGAACGGCTTGGGAATGGTGTAAGGGTCGTGGGGATGGGTCATCGATACGGTCAGGCAGAACGGCCGATCACCGTCCTCGCGGATATGATCGAACAGGTATTGCTGCGCCTTGAACACCACCTCCTCGTCGAAGTCCAGCTGGTTGGTGCGCACGCACGGGCCCGCTTGCAGCACCGAAGACATATTGTGGTACCAGGTGGGGCGTACGTCGGGCTCATCCCAATTCACCGCCCAGCCATAGTCCGCGGGGTAGATATCGCTGGTCAGGCGTTCTTCATAGCCGTGCAACTGGTCGGGGCCACAGAAATGCATCTTGCCCGACAACGCGGTGCGGTAGCCGAGGCGACGCAGGTAGTGGGCATAGGTCGGCACATCGGCGGGGAAATCGGCTGCGTTGTCGTAGGCGCCGATCTTGCTCGGCAACTGGCCGCTGACCAGGGTGAAGCGCGACGGCGCACACAACGGACTGTTGCAATAGGCGGCGTCGAATACCACGCCTTGGGCGGCGAGGCGGCTGAGGTTGGGCAGCTTGATCGAGGAAGGCCCGTAGAACGGCAGCATGGGCGCGGCCATTTGATCGGCCATGATGAAAAGAATGTTCTTGCGCTTCATGGTTTCTCGGCATTCCATAGTCGGTGTTTATGCCAATGAGAATGCGGCCCATGGAAAGCAGGGTAAAGCCCATGACAAGCAATGCCTAGGATAACGACAGCTTATGTATGAAGCGCTGGGTAACCTCTCTCTCGATCTGCTGCGAGCCTTCGAAGCGGCGGCGCGCCACCGCAGTTTTACCGCCGCGGCGATGGAGCTTGGCACCACCCAGCCGGCGGTCAGCCAGCAGATCAAGCGGCTTGAAGAACAACTGGCAATCCGCCTGTTTGACCGCATCTATCGCGGTATCGAACTGACCGACGCCGGCGTGCTGTTGTTCGAGCACGTACAGGGCGCCCTGCAAAGCATCAATCAAGGGCTCAGCACCATCACCCAACAGGATCAGCACGAAGTGCTGCAAGTGGCTACCGACTTCGCCTTCGCCGCCTATTGGCTGATGCCGCGCCTGCATCGCTTTCACCAGGCCAACCCGCAGGTGGATGTGAGTCTGGTTACCAGTGAGCGCAACCATGCCAGCCTGCGCAGCGATATCGATGTGGCGGTGCTGTTCGGCGATGGCCGTTTCAGGCAGGGCGACAGCCTGTGGTTGTTTAATGAGGAAGTGTTCCCGGTATGCAGCCCGCAGTGGCTCAAGGCTCAGGCCGCGCCAATGACGGTGCAATCCTTGCCCGAGTACCCGTTGCTGCACCTGCGCCAGGAAAACAACAGCCAATGGTTCGACTGGAGCGGGGTGTTTCGCGAATTGGGTATAACCGCTGCGCCAACTCCCGGACAATTGCGCTTCGACAACTACACCTTGCTGATTCAGGCTGCGATTGCCGGCCAGGGCGTTGCCATCGGCTGGCGCCACCTGGTGGATAACCTGCTGGAACAGAACTGGCTGTGCCGACCGATCAGCCCCACGGTGACCTCGCGTTTCGGTTATTACGTGGTGCAACCCCAGCGCAAACGCCGCGGGCAGTTGGTTGAGCGTTTTGTCCAATGGCTGATGGCGGAACAAGCCAGCAGTGCGCAGTCGTTGAGCGGGCTGGCCCTGCCTTCGATTGCGGTCTAGGATCGGCACATCGTGGATCCGGAGTCCGTCATGCAACGTATCAAGGGCTATCACGCCCATATCTACTTCGACGCCAGCACCATCAACCAGGCGCGCACGCTGTGTGAGGACGCCGCCAGGCTGTTCCCGTTGCGCATGGGCCGTGTGCATGAGCGGCCGGTGGGCCCGCATCCGGATTGGAGCTGCCAGCTGGCATTCGAGCCGGAATACATCGGCGTGGTGTTGCCGTGGCTGGCGCTGCACCGCGATGGCTTGGTGGTCTTCCTGCATCCTGAAACCGGCGATGACCTGAAGGATCACACCGACTACGCGATCTGGATGGGTGCTATGCGCGAGCTAAATCTGTCGGTTTTTTAACTTTCCTTATCAGATAAAACCTTGCCTTTCCCTAAGTAAAAACAGGGAGCGGCGTAGGATTAATCTTGCTTCGTCTCATTATATGGGATTGATATTTATATATTGAGATATTCCAGCGCGTAGGTTTATATTCGCCCATCTGCTTTTTTCAGCACCCACTCATTTCAGGTGAAGCGATGCAGGCGCAATTGATCGCGCTCGATTGGGGGACCAGCTCCCTTCGTGCTTACAAACTCGGCTCGGCGGGCGTTGTGCTGGAACAGCGCGCGCAAGCCTGGGGCATCATGCATTTGCCCAGCGAGCCACGGGACATCAACGGTATTCATTGCACTGACGGCTTCGAGTTGGCGTTCGATAGCGCCTGCGGCGATTGGCTCGACGCCCAGCCTGAATTGCCAGTGATTGCCTGCGGTATGGTCGGCAGCGCACAGGGCTGGAGCGAGGCGGCTTATTGCGCCACGCCTGTGGATGTCGCCAGCCTGGGCTTGGCGTTGCACCGCGTGCGCAGCCTGCGCGGGGTGGATGTGCATATTGTGCCGGGGGTGATCGAGCACGCGGGTTTACCCAATGTGATGCGCGGCGAAGAAACCCAGGTACTCGGCGTGCTGCAGGGGCTTGGGGCCCAAGTGTTGATCGGGTTGCCCGGCAGCCACTCCAAATGGGTCGAGGTGAGTGAAGGCCGCATTACGCATTTCGACACCTTCATGACCGGCGAACTGTTCGCGGTGTTGAGTAAACACAGCATCCTGGGTCGCACTCAACAGCCGAGCGAACAACTCCAGGCCGAGGCCTTTGATCGTGGCGTGCACGTGGCGCTTTCAAAGGATGGCAGGCGTGGCGTGCTGTCGACCTTGTTCAGTGCCCGTACCCTGGGCCTGACGGCTGAGCTTGCGCCCAACCAGCAGCCCGACTACCTGTCCGGCCTGTTGATCGGCCACGAACTCGCCGGTTTGCCAGACAGCGCCAAAACCAAACCGATCATCCTGGTTGGCGCCGCCCCACTCTGCGCCCGCTATCAACGCGCTCTCGCCCTTTGCGGCTTCGCCCACGTCAGCCTGGCGCAGGAAGCCACCGAGCGCGGCCTGTGGCAATTGGCCGTGGCGGCTGGGCTCACTCAACCTGTAACGGAGGCCTGACATGCTCAAGCAAGCACTCGCGCAAAACGGTTTGATCGCAATCCTGCGTGGCGTACGCCCGGACGAAGCCCAGGCCATCGGCCAGGTGTTGTACGACGCGGGTTTTCGTGTGATCGAAGTCCCGCTCAATTCGCCGGAGCCATACACCAGCATTCGCACCCTGCGCGACAGCCTGCCCGCCGATTGCCTGATTGGCGCCGGCACGGTGTTGACGCCTGAACAGGTCGAGCAGGTGAAGGCGGCTGGCGGCCAGGTGATTGTCATGCCCCATAGCGATGCCAAAGTACTGCGCGCCGCCAAGGCCGCAGGCCTGTACTTGTCGCCTGGTGTGGCGACACCAACCGAAGCGTTTGCCGCACTGGCCGAAGGCGCCGACGTATTGAAGCTGTTCCCGGCCGAGCAGATCGGCCCTTCGGTGATCAAGGCGTGGCTGGCGGTATTGCCGGCGGGCACGCTACTGCTGCCGGTAGGCGGTGTTACGCCGGACAACATGCAGGTGTTTATCGACGCCGGCGCGAAAGGGTTCGGGTTGGGCTCCGGGTTGTTCAAGCCGGGAATGACAGTGGATCAGGTCGCGAGCCGTGCCCAGGCTTATGTCGCCGCCTGGAAAGCCCTGAGCTGATAGCAAGTTCCGCGCCCGCAGGCGCTGCATCCATAAGAGAGACAAGAGATGAAAATCACCAAATTGACGACCTTTATCGTCCCGCCGCGCTGGTGCTTCCTCAAGGTCGAAACCGACCAGGGCGTGACTGGCTGGGGTGAGCCCGTGGTCGAAGGCCGCGCTCACACAGTGGCCGCCGCCGTCGAAGAACTGTCCGACTACCTGATCGGCAAAGACCCACGCAATATCGAAGATATCTGGACGGTCCTCTATCGCGGCGGGTTCTATCGCGGCGGTGCCGTGCACATGAGCGCCCTCGCCGGTATCGACCAGGCGTTGTGGGACATCAAGGGCAAGGCGCTGGGCGTCTCGGTCAGCGATCTGCTGGGCGGCCAGGTGCGTGACAAGATTCGCGTGTACTCGTGGATCGGTGGCGACCGCCCCGCCGACACTGCCCGTGCAGCCAAAGAGGCCGTGGCTCGTGGCTTCACTGCGGTGAAAATGAACGGCACCGAAGAACTGCAGTTCCTCGACAGCTTCGACAAAGTCGACCTGGCACTGGCCAATGTCGCTGCCGTGCGCGATGCGGTGGGCCCTAACGTCGGTATCGGCGTCGACTTCCATGGCCGCGTGCACAAGCCCATGGCCAAGGTGCTGATGAAAGAGCTCGACCCTTACAAACTGATGTTCATTGAAGAACCGGTGCTCAGCGAAAACTACGAAGCATTGAAAGAGCTGGCGCCGCTGACCAGTACGCCGATTGCCCTGGGCGAGCGCCTGTTTTCGCGTTGGGATTTCAAGCGCGTGCTCAGCGAAGGCTACGTCGACATCATCCAGCCGGACGCCTCCCACGCGGGCGGGATTACCGAAACCCGCAAGATCGCCAACATGGCCGAAGCCTACGACGTGGCGCTGGCCCTGCACTGCCCACTGGGCCCGATTGCCCTGGCAGCGTGCCTGCAACTGGATGCGGCTTGCTACAACGCATTTATCCAGGAGCAAAGCCTGGGTATCCACTATAACGAAAGCAACGACCTGCTCGACTACGTGCGCGACCCGGGCGTGTTCGACTATGACCAGGGCTTTGTGAAGATCCCCAACGGCCCGGGCCTGGGCATCGAGATCAACGAGGAGTACGTGATTGAGCGTGCGGCTATCGGCCATCGCTGGCGCAATCCGATCTGGCGCCATGCCGATGGCAGTTTTGCCGAGTGGTGATTTTTATCTGAAGGAATGCGCTCCCACATTGACCGCGTTCCTTCAGCACGTTTTGTCCTCAACAAACATAAAAAGAGGCACCCCATGCACCCTGAATCCCTCACAGGGCAGGCACCCTTAGTCACGCCCAGCCGAAAGCGTTTTTTCATCATGGTGCTGCTGTTCATCACCGTGGTGATCAACTACCTAGACCGCAGCAACCTGTCGATTGCCGCGCCTGCGCTGACCAGCGAGCTGGGTATCGACCCGGTGCAGGTCGGGCTTATTTTTTCCGCTTTCGGCTGGACTTACGCGGCCATGCAAATCCCCGGCGGCTGGCTGGTTGACCGCGTGCCGCCGCGCATTCTCTACACGGCCGCCCTGCTGCTGTGGTCGATTGCCACCGTGATGCTCGGTTTCGCCGCCAGCTTTATCGCGTTGTTCGTGTTGCGCATGGCCGTTGGCGCGTTGGAGGCGCCGGCCTATCCCATCAACAGCCGAGTGGTCACCACCTGGTTTCCCGAGCGCGAGCGCGCCACGGCTATCGGCGTCTACACCTCCGGGCAATTCGTCGGCCTGGCGTTCCTCACCCCGGTACTGGCGTGGCTGCAGCATCAGTACGGCTGGCACATGGTGTTTGTGGTGACCGGTGGCGTTGGCATCCTGTGGGCCGCGATCTGGTACGCGGTGTATCGCGAGCCCAAAGATTTCAAAGGCGCCAACGAAGCCGAAATCCAATTGATCCGCGACGGTGGCGGGCTGGTGGACATGCAGGCGAAAACCGTCAAGGCACCCTTCAGTTGGACCGACCTCGGCATCGTGCTGAGCAAGCGCAAGCTGTGGGGCATTTACCTGGGCCAGTTTTGCCTGAACTCCACGCTGTGGTTCTTCCTGACCTGGTTCCCGACGTACCTGGTGAAATACCGCGGCATGGACTTTATCCAGTCTGGTTTGTTGGCCTCCTTGCCGTTCCTGGCCGCTTTTGTGGGCGTGCTGTGTTCGGGGGTGTTTTCCGATTGGTTGATCCGTCGTGGCGCCTCGGTGGGCTTTGCCCGCAAGTTGCCGATCATCAGTGGGCTGCTGATTTCCACGGCGATCATCGGTGCCAACTACGTGGACTCCACGGCGTGGGTCATCGCGTTTCTGGCGGTGGCATTTTTCGGCAATGGCCTGGCGTCGATCACCTGGTCGCTGGTTTCGACCTTGGCGCCTGCGCGGTTGCTGGGGCTCACCGGAGGCGTGTTCAACTTCATCGGTAACCTGTCGGCAATCGCTACGCCCATCGTGATTGGCTTTCTGGCCAGTGGTTCATCGTTTGCACCGGCGATTACTTACATCGCGGTGCTGGCGTTGCTCGGCGCGCTTTCCTACATATTACTGGTAGGCAAGGTCGAGCGGATCGAGCTGTAAAAAAGGGCGACCTTGGAGTCGCCCTTCTTTCGCGATTACGGCACCGACATTTCGTTATGGAAAATGTTGTGTGGGTCCCAGCGCTGCTTGGTACGCCGCAGGCGGCTTTCGATGATCAGGTCGGGAAAGAAGATCTTGTACCACTGTGGGTTTTTGCCATTGGCCGGATTGCCACCGATGTAGGTCATATCGAGGTCGGGATAATTGATGTAACAACCTTCAAACTCGTCGTTGATCGGTACGCCCTGATCATCGGCGAACGCGTTGAAGTACAACCCTCGGATCCAGTCGGCATGGGCTTGATCCGAGGCGGCGCTGTCACCGCGCCAGTAACATTGTGGTTGCCACTTGAGGTATGACGAGCGCTGAGCGGCCGACGAATCCCGGCGCACCGGCCCGCTGGCGGCGTTGATCTGGCCGCCGAAAGACTGAATCTGAATGAGGCTTTGTGTCAGGTGGTTATCAGGGTCTGGCCAGGTCAATGTGGTCCAGATGGCGTCCAGCACTTGAGGGCTGAAAGGGCCCTTCTGGTAGGCCGATTTATAGCGCCCACGCTGGTTGTCCCCCGAACCGTTCAATGTCTGTTGGCACACCAGCCAGTCCAAGCGTTGAGAGGCTGCTCGGGCGGATGACACTGAGTCGATGGTGCGCCCGTTGGTAGTGCTGCGCGGCAGATGGATGACGTGAAATGGGACCAGGGACTCTGTAGCGGGCAGGCCAATGGCTGTGAGCATCTTGTCGACGAAGTCATCGAAGGGCGCCCGATCGTTCAGCTCGCCATCCTTGTCCACATAGTGAATACCCAGGGTCACATTGCCTGTGTGCTGGTGGCGCATCTCCAGCTTGGTCGCCAGGCCCCAAGTGTCCGTGTTGCTTTGATTGCTGGCGAACCATGACTGATAGGCCACCAGCAGGTTATCGAGTGCAGGCTTGGTCAGTACCGACCAGTCCCATTCCAGCACCAGCCACAGTACCTCTTTCGGTGCCGGTGGCAGGTCTTTGAAGTAATAGCTGGTGATGATGCCGAACTGTCCGCCACCGGCACCGCAACACGCGGCGAACAGGTCCAGTTCGTCCTGATTGGTGCTGTTGCGAGAAACGTGGCGCGGTTCGAGGCCTTTGCCAAGGCTGTCGGGCACCAGGATATCCACACCGCTGAGCCAGTCACATACCAGTCCATACTTGCGCGACAGCAGCCCATAGCCGCCTCCGCAAATATGCCCGCCCAAACCCACTGAATAACACGAGCCACCGGGCAGGGTTTTGTTGGCCAGCTTGTATAACGCGACATAGGCATCCCAGTTTTGTCCGCCGGCTTCCAGGCGAAAGCTGTGGCGTTCAGCAGCGCTGGGGTCCAGCTCGGAGCCGATTTGCCCATTGGCGTCGTAGACCACCTGGTTCAACGCACTGATATCCAGAATCGACAGTACCTCAAGTGGACTGTCGGGCATCTTGTTGGCGACAAAGCCTTCGTAGCAATGACCACCACTGCGTACGGTGATGCGTCCCTCGGGAAGGGCCAATGCCTGCGCGGCGGCGTCAATGATGTCTTGTGGGCTGCGGCAGAGGTAGATCAGGTTGGCGCCATTTTGCGAAGACTGACCCTGCACATTGCCCAACGGCCAGCGTAGGTTGAAGCCCTTTTGCAAGGTTGAGTGACGGGAGTCTGAAGAGGTAATGAGATCAAAGGCCATGATGTACTCCTGAGAGCCAGGGATGACTTCTGATGCAACTAACTTAACGACCGGGAAGCAAGAAATGCGGGGGGCTTGCGAGGGTGGTTAGACGGCAATAGGCATGGAAGTGCGTTGGGGTGACGTGGTGTCACCCCTCAGCGTAGCGCAAGTATCAAAACACAGGTGCTTACTTGCGTGCGTTGCGCACACCTGCCGACAGCGCCGCGCAATGACTCAGCACGCCATCAATCGCTTGCTGGTCGCTGCCGGCATTGGCGATGTGATCGATCAGTGCCGAACCCACCACTACACCGTCGGCCAGGCGCGCAATGGCCGCTGCTTGTTCCGGTGTACGAATACCGAAACCGATGCTGATCGGCAGGTCGGTGTGGCGACGCAGACGCGTGACCGCTTCTTCGACGTGTTCCAGCGTGGCGGCGCCGGCACCGGTAACGCCTGCTACCGACACGTAATACACAAACCCGGAACTGCCGTTGAGCACCGTCGGCAGGCGCACGTCATCGGTGGTCGGCGTGGTCAGGCGGATAAAGTCGATGCCCGCGGCCTGAGCCGGGTCGCACAACTCGCCGTTGTGTTCAGGTGGCATGTCGACCACGATCAGGCCGTCGACGCCGGCTGCCTTCGCATCGGCAATAAACTGCGGCACACCGTATTTGTGAATTGGGTTGAAGTAGCCCATCAACACCAGGGGGGTGTCGCTGTCGTCGGTGCGGAACTCGCGGACCATTTGCAGGGTTTTCGCCAGGTTTTGCTTGGCGTCCAGCGCACGGATATTAGCCAGTTGAATCGCCGGGCCGTCTGCCATCGGATCGGTGAAGGGCATGCCCAGCTCGATCACGTCGGCGCCGGCGGCCGGCAAGCCCTTGAGGATCGCCAGCGAGGCGTCATAACCCGGGTCGCCAGCGGTGACGAAGGTCACCAGGGCGGCGCGGTTTTGTTCCTTGAGTTGCGCAAAGCGGGTTTGCAGGCGGCTCATTTAGTGTTTCTCCTGCTTGGACTGTTCCATGTGATGCATCACGGTCTGCATATCTTTGTCGCCACGGCCCGAGAGATTGACCACCATCAGATGATCCTTGGGCAGGGTCGGCGCGCGCTTGAACACCTCAGCCAGGGCGTGGGCGCTTTCCAGCGCAGGAATTATCCCTTCCAGGCGGCAGCATTTGTGGAATGCATCCAGGGCTTCGTCATCAGTTACCGAGGTGTACTGGACGCGGCCGATGTCATGCAACCAGGCGTGCTCAGGGCCGATGCCGGGGTAGTCGAGGCCGGCGGAAATCGAATGAGCGTCGATGATCTGGCCGTCGTCGTCCTGCAGCAGGAAGGTGCGGTTGCCGTGCAGCACGCCGGGTACGCCGCCGTTGAGGCTGGCGGCGTGCTTGCCGGTTTCGATGCCATGGCCCGCTGCTTCGACGCCGATGATTTCGACGCTGGTGTCATCCAGGAACGGGTGGAACAAGCCCATGGCGTTGGAGCCACCGCCGATGCACGCCACTAGGCTGTCCGGCAGGCGGCCTTCCTGGGCTTGCAGTTGGGTGCGGGTTTCCTTGCCGATCACGGCCTGGAAGTCGCGCACCATGGCCGGGTAAGGATGTGGGCCGGCCACGGTGCCGATCAGGTAGAAGGTGCTGTCGACGTTGGTCACCCAGTCACGCAGGGCTTCGTTCATGGCGTCTTTGAGGGTGCCGGTGCCGGCGACCACCGGGATCACTTCGGCACCCAGCAGCTTCATGCGAAACACGTTGGCCTGCTGGCGCTCGATATCGGTGGTGCCCATGTAGATCACGCATTGCAGGCCGAAGCGCGCGGCAACGGTAGCGGTGGCTACGCCGTGCATACCGGCACCGGTCTCGGCGATGATGCGCTTCTTGCCCATGCGTCGCGCCAGCAGGATCTGGCCGATGCAATTGTTGATCTTGTGCGCGCCGGTGTGGTTCAGCTCTTCGCGCTTGAGATAGATCTTGGCGCCGCCACAGAACTCGGTCAGGCGTTCGGCGAAGTACAGCGGGCTTGGGCGTCCGACGTAATCGCGCTGGAAGTAGGCCAATTCTTCATTGAACGCTGGATCCACCTTGGCCGCTTCGTATTCACGGGCCAGGTCGAGGATCAACGGCATCAGCGTTTCAGCCACGTAGCGGCCGCCGAACGCACCAAACAGGCCGTTGGCGTCAGGGCCGTTGCGTAGATCGGTCTGGGACTGGGTCATGGGACGCTCCAGGAAGAGATGTGTTTAAAGGCAATGACGGTCACTCTACTCGTGACGCCTTGGCCTGAAAACCGATAAGATCGCCGTAACCTGTCAGGAAAACTCACAGATGAGCCGCGACCTTCCACCCCTCAATGCCCTGCGCGCGTTTGAAGCCACCGCCCGCCTCAGTAGCGTCAGCCAAGCCGCCGAGCAACTGCACGTGACCCACGGTGCGGTCAGCCGGCAGTTGAAAGTACTGGAAGAACATTTGGGTGTGAGCCTGTTCGTCAAGGATGGACGTGGCCTTAAACTCACAGATGCAGGCGTTCGGCTTCGGGATGCCAGCGTGGAGGCTTTCGAGCGGTTGCGGGACGCGTGCGCCGAACTTACCCAAAGCAGCGCCGACGCACCCTTTGTGCTCGGTTGTTCGGGTAGCTTGCTGGCGCGCTGGTTTATCCCCCGGCTGGGGCGCTTGAATGCCGACTTGCCCGATTTGCGCCTGCACCTGTCGGCGGGCGAAGGCGATCTGGACCCCCGGCGGCCTGGCCTGGACGCCTTACTGGTATTCGCCGAGCCGCCGTGGCCGGCCGATATGCAGGTGTATGAGCTGGCCAGCGAGCGAATCGGCCCGGTGTTGAGCCCTCGTTTCGCAGGTTTTGAACAGTTGCGTCAGGCTCCAGCAACGGCATTGCTAAGCGAAGCGTTGTTGCACACCACCTCACGACCCCAAGCCTGGCCCAGCTGGGCGCGGCAACACGGCATCGAGCCCGGCGCGTTGAAACTCGGCCAGGGGTTTGAGCACTTGTATTATTTGCTGGAAGCGGCAGTAGCAGGATTGGGAGTGGCGATTGCGCCAGAACCACTGGTGGCAGAGGACCTGCGAGCGGGTCGCCTGGTGGCGCCGTGGGGCTTCAGCGAAACCCCGGCGCACCTGGCTTTGTGGCTACCCAAGCGCGCCGCAGACGGGCGCGCCGGGCAGTTGGCGCAATGGCTCAAGGCTGAGCTGTTGCGTCAACCGGTGTAACCGGTCAATCAGTCACCGCGCTTGCACAGCAGGTAAGCCGCCAGCAGGCCCAGCGCGCCCACGGCGACGCCCGCGGTCGTCCATGGGTGCTCTTGTGCGTAGTCACGGGTGGCAGCGCTGGTTTCGCGGATTTTGACTTTGCTTTCTTCATAGGCGTCGCTGATCAGGTGGCGAGAGTGCTTGAGGGCGTTCTCGGCATTGCTTTTCAGGGCCTTCAGCGTTTTGCGCGACTCATCGGACGCGTCGTCCTTGAGGCTCTCCAGAGATTTGAGCAGGCTCGAAATCTCGGCTTCCATGCTTTCCAGCGACGCTTTGCGTAAAGAAGTGTTGGCCATGTGGACATCTCCTGAAGTGATTGAGTGGCGTGTGTAGATACCGACTGCGCCGGTTTCAGAAAGTGCAGTAATTCTGAACTTTCACCTCCAAGCGGTCGCCAGAAGCAGTAAGCACATTCGCTGCTAGTCTTGATTGACGACCTACAGGAGAAACGCCATGAGTGATCATCACACCTACAAGAAAGTCGAATTGGTGGGCTCTTCCACCACCAGCATCGAAGACGCAATCAACAATGCTCTGGCTGAAGCCAACAAAAGCATCAAGCACCTGGAGTGGTTCGAGGTGACTGAAACCCGTGGTCACATCAAGGATGGCAAGGCTGCGCACTTCCAGGTCACCCTTAAAGTGGGATTCCGAATTGCCAGTAGTTGACCGGGTGAATTGAACTTTGCCCGCTGGCCGATTGCCATAACCTGCGCTACAAACAACGGGTGCCGATGCGATGAGCGTCGGCACGCTCTTTTTTGATCAGCGCAAGGAAGGTAACGGATGAAGAAGTTTCTGTTGGCGGTGGGTTTGTTGAGCATTGCGGGTACGGCTCTGGCGGCCGGTAAGCCTTGTGAAGAGCTGAAAAGCGAAATTGCAGCGAAAATCGACGCCAAGGGCGCTTCGGGTTATTCGCTGGAAGTCGTGGATAAAGGCGCTTCGACCGACGCTAAAGTGGTCGGCACCTGCGAAGGTGGCACCAAGGAAATCGTCTACAAACGCGGTTAATCTCGTGTTGCAGACATAAAAACGACGCACAGGTGCGTCGTTTTTTTCGCCTGGGATTTAGCCCTTCATCACCTGTGCCAGCAGCTCGTAGGAATGAATCCGGTCGGCGTGCTCATAAAGGTCACTGGTAAAAATCAGCTCATCGGCGCCGGTCTGCTCGATCAACACCTCCAGCTTGGCGCGAATCTTCGCCGGGCTACCCACCATGGCCAGGCCAAGGAAGCTACCCACTGCGTCTTTTTCATGGGGCAGCCACAAGCCGTCCATGGTGTTTACCGGTGGGCGCTGCACCAGGCTCTGGCCGCGCATCAGCGCGAGGATGCGTTGGTACATCGAGGTGGCCAGGTAATCGGCCTGTTCATCGGTATCGGCTGCCACCAGTGGAATGCCGAGCATCACGTAGGGCTTGTCCAGTACCGCCGAAGGCTTGAAATGATTGCGGTACACACGAATCGCCTCATGCATCAGGCGCGGTGCGAAGTGGGAGGCGAAGGCGTAGGGCAAGCCACGCTCACCGGCCAATTGCGCGCTGAACAGGCTCGAACCCAACAGCCACACTGGCACATTGGTGCCCGTGCCCGGTACAGCGATCACCCGTTGGTCGGGCGTACGCGGGCCCAGGTAGGCCATGAGTTCGGCTACGTCTTCGGGGAAGTCATCGGCACTGCCGGAGCGTTCACGGCGCAGGGCGCGAGCGGTCATCTGGTCAGAACCGGGCGCGCGGCCCAGGCCCAGGTCGATACGGCCTGGGTAGAGGCTTTCCAGAGTGCCGAACTGTTCGGCAATCACCAATGGCGCGTGGTTAGGCAGCATGACGCCGCCGGAACCGACACGAATGGTCGAGGTGCCGCCAGCCAGATAGCCGAGCAATACTGAAGTGGCCGAACTGGCGATGCCATCCATATTGTGGTGCTCAGCCACCCAGAAGCGGTTGTAGCCGAACTTTTCCACGTGTTGGGCCAAGTCCAGGGAATTGCGCAGCGATTGCGCCGGGCTGCCATTGGCACGCACGGGCACCAGGTCGAGGGTCGAAAACTTTACGTCGGACAGCGATTTCATCAGCCTGCTTCTCCAATAGGGCGTACAGGCTTTTTTAAACCAGCTAAAACCTGCCGCTGCATGTGCATACTTCATGCAATGAGGGCATATACCCGAGATTCAATAGGTGGCTCCGAAATTTCCTACTGTATCGCTAGGTTTCTCCGACAAGGTGAACTTTGCCCACGGGTCTATCCTCAGAACCCTTACTGACGCAAAACCACCGTTCGAGGAGAAAGCTATGAGTATCGTTAAAAAGGCATCCGCGCATTGGGAAGGTGATCTGAAGACAGGCCTGGGCTCCATTTCCACTGAAACCGGCGTGCTGCGCGAAGCGCCCTACGGCTTCAAGGCCCGTTTCGAGGGCGGCAAGGGCACCAACCCTGAAGAGCTTATCGGCGCAGCTCACGCCGGCTGTTTCTCCATGGCGTTTTCCATGATTCTCGGCGATGCCGGGCTCAAGGCTGACAGCATTGATACCCAGGCCGAAGTGACCCTGGACCAGGTCGAGGGCGGATTCGCGATCACTGCCGTGCACCTGATCCTCAAAGCCAAGATCCCGGGCGCGAGCCAGGCGCAGTTCGATGAATTGAGCAAAAAGGCCAAGGAAGGGTGCCCGGTGTCCAAAGTGCTGAATGCAACCATCACCTTGGATGCCACGCTGGTCAACTGACACAGCAGTACTCATGTGTGGGAGCGAGCAAGCCCGCTCCCACATTTTCAGTTGTGCGTTAAATCAGAACTCGTGTTTGTAAAATGTGGTCGAATAGCCCATGCAGCCTAGGCGCACACTCGTGCGCAGCGCATTCAGGGAGCTACACACATGAAACGTTTTGCCTTGGCAATCATCTGCGGTGTATTGGCCACTTCGGCCGTGGCCGCGCCAAAAGATTGTGAAGAGCTCAGGAAAGAAATCGAAGTGAAGATCCAGGCCAAGGCGATTCCGTCCTACACCCTGGAAATAATCACTGCCGAAGAAGCCGAGAACCATGACAGCGCCATGATCGTCGGTTCGTGCGAAAACGGTACCAAGCGCATCATCTATCAGAAAAACAATGACTGACTCAGATGCAGTTGACGCTGCGTTCTTCGGCCAGCAACTGGCGCGCTGAGTCATACAGCCGGATGTTGGGCGTGAACGCCAGCGAGCGACCTTCGAGCACATAGCGTTGGCCGGCCTGGAAATGGTCGTACTGCAGGGTCATGAAACAGGTGCGATACATCATCTGGCTAAGGCCCCCCAAACCGCCGCCGGCGGGCACTTCAAAGTCAAAGCGCACCATCAGCTCGTGAGGGCCGGGAGGCATTTGGAAGAAGCGCCCGTCGTTGAGGTTTTTCCCGTCCAGGCGCTGAGCCATGACCAATTTGGAGCCCGGCGTCGGCGTGGTGAAATCCACCCAGGCCTGTTGCGGGTCGACAGGCGGGATGGGGGCCGAAGTGCAAGCGCTGAGCAGGAGGGCGGCAACGGGCAATGGAAACTGACGCATGGCAGGTACTCAACGCGAGAAGAGCCTTGAGTATAAACATGCCGCGCCATGGAAAAATTCCGTTCAAGCGCGATAGTCTGGCGAATAAATCACCCAGGAGCAGTCGGGGCATGATCAGGTGTTTTCTTCCAGGGTTGATGGTTGTGCTACTCAGCGGTTGTTCCAGCGTCAGTTATTACAGCCAGTTGGCGAGCGGTCAGTGGCAGTTATTGCGGGCCCGGGAGCCGGTTGCCGAAGTCATCGCCGACCAGACTCGCCCTCAACTATTGCGCGAGCATCTCGTGCAATCGCAAAAAGCTCGCACCTTTGCCAGTGAGCACTTGCATCTGCCTGATAATCAAAGCTACCGGTTATACGCCGATATCGGCCGGCCCTATGTGGTCTGGAATGTCTTCGCCACGCAGGAATTTTCTCTGGCTCCTGAAAACCACTGCTTTCCCATCGCCGGTTGCGTTGCCTATCGCGGCTACTACAACCAAGGCGCGGCGCGTGGCGAGGCGGCGCTGTTGTGGCAACAAGGCATGGACGTGTCGATCGGTGGCGTCGAAGCCTATTCCACCCTGGGGTGGTTCAACGACCCGATCATGAGTTCGATGATGAGTTGGGGTGATGAGCGCCTCGCGACTCTGATCTTCCACGAACTGGCCCACCAGCGTTTCTACGTGAAGGATGACACCGAGTTCAACGAGTCATTCGCCACGTTCGTCGAGCAGGAAGGCACCCGTCAGTGGCGGGCGGCACGGGGCCTGGCGCCTGTCAGCGATGCGGCGTTGAAGCAACGTGATCAATTCATCCGGCTGATTCTCGATACCCGCAAACGCCTGGAGGCATTGTATGCGCAGCCGTTGGCAGCGCAGGTGATGCGGCAGGCCAAGGCCGTGCAGTTCGAGCGCTTGCGCACTGAATACCGGCAGATGCGTGATCGCCAATGGGGTGGCGACAAGCGCTATGACGCTTGGATCAACCAGCCGATGAACAATGCGCGACTGCTGCCATTCGGGCTGTATGACCGGTGGGTGCCGGCGTTTGCGGCGTTGTTTGCGCAGGAGGGTGGGGATTGGGTGAGGTTTTATAAGGCGGTGGAAAGGTTGGGCGGGTTGCCGGTTGCGCAGCGTAAAGCAGCGTTGAGGCAGTTGGAGAGTGTTGGCCCTTAGGGCCTCATCGGGGGCAAGCCCCCTCCCACATTTTGATATGTGAACACATTCAAGTGTGGGAGCGGGCTTGCTCGCGAAAGCGGTTTCAAGAGCGCTGCAAAAATGCCTGGTGCATCTGTGCCAACGTCTCGAAGTGCCAGGTCGGCGCCTCGGCACTCAACTCTTCGAAACTGCCGAACCCATACCCTACTGCCGCCGAATCCAACCCATTGCTGCGTGCGCCGATCAGGTCATGCTTGCGATCACCGATCATCAAGGTAGTGGCCGGGTCCAGCCCTTCCTCACGGATCAAGTGGGCGATCAACTCGACCTTGTTGGTACGCGTGCCGTCCAGTTCGCTGCCGTAAATCACCTTGAAGTGCTTGGCAAAGTCGAAATGCCGCGCAATCTCGCGGGCAAATTCCCACGGTTTGGAGGTGGCCACGTAAAGCCGGCGCCCTTGGCTGTTCAGGTCTTCCAGCAGCGGCAGGACGCCGTCGAATACGCGGTTTTCATACAGCCCGGTGACCTTGAAGCGCTCGCGGTAGAAATTCACCGCTTCCCAGGCCCTGGCCTCGTCGAAACTGTAGAACTGCATGAACGCTTGCAGCAGCGGCGGGCCGATGAAGTGTTCAAGCTTGGTCAGGTCAGGTTCGTCGATACCCAATTTGCCAAGGGCGTACTGGATCGAACGAGTGATGCCCTCACGCGGATCGGTGAGCGTGCCGTCCAGGTCGAAGAGGACCGTTGGGTGGTTGAGGGTCATTGATCGAATCCTTCTGCCAGGTGCAGGTCTTTGAGCTTCACGTAGTTCGCAGCGCTGTAGGTGAAAAAGGCGCGCTCCTTGTCAGTCAGCGCGCGGACCTGTTTAACCGGGCTGCCCACATACAAAAACCCACTGTCGAGTTTCTTGCCGGGTGGCACCAGGCTGCCGGCGCCGATGATCACGTCGTCCTCGACCACGGCACCGTCCATCACGATGCTGCTCATGCCGATCAAGACGCGGTTGCCCACCGTGCAACCATGCAGCATGACTTTGTGGGCGATGGTCACGTCGTCGCCGATCAGCAGCGGGAAACCATCAGGATTGAACGGCCCTGCATGGGTAATGTGCAACACGCAGCCGTCCTGCACACTGGTGCGTGCGCCGATGCGGATGCGGTGCATGTCGCCGCGAATCACCGTCAGCGGCCAAACCGAGCTGTCGGGGCCGATTTCGACATCGCCGATCACCACCGCCGAAATATCGACAAAAGCCCCGGCGCCCAGGGTTGGCGTGTGGTTCTGATAGGTGCGAAGGGTCACGATAGCCTCTCTCTCTTCTGCTGATAGCTGCGGTGGGTGTTGATTGTAATTAAGATGGCCCCATCTTTGTTCTTACATGTTTCTTCAGCCAAGGTGCCAACCGTGAGCGCGAACAACCCTCTTTTGCAGTCCTACGACCTGCCGCCGTTCTCGGCGATCCGTGCCGAGCACGTCCAGCCGGCCATCGAACAGATCCTCGCCGACAACCGTGTGGCTATCGCAGACATCCTGCAAAGCCAGGGCAAAAATCCGACATGGGCCGGTCTGGTCCTGGCCATGGATGAACTGAACGACCGCCTTGGCGCTGCCTGGAGCCCGGTCAGCCACCTCAATGCAGTGTGCAACAGCGCCGAGTTGCGTGAAGCCTACGAGGCTTGCCTGCCCGCCTTGAGCGCCTACTCCACCGAGATGGGCCAGAACCGTGAACTGTTCCAGGCTTTTGAAGCCCTGGCCAACAGCCCAGAGGCCGCTGGTTTCGACGTGGCGCAAAAAACCATTCTGGAACATTCCCTGCGCGATTTCCGCCTGTCGGGCATCGACCTGCCGCCGGAGCAGCAAAAGCGCTACGCCGAAGTGCAAAGCAAGCTGTCCGAGCTGGGCAGCAAATTCTCCAACCAGTTGCTGGACGCTACCCAGGCCTGGACCAAACACGTCACCGATGAAGCCACCCTCGCCGGCCTGACCGACTCGGCCAAGGCGCAAATGGCTGCCGCCGCCCAGGCCAAGGGCCTCGACGGCTGGCTGATCACCCTGGAATTCCCCAGCTATTACGCCGTGATGACCTATGCCCAGGACCGCGCCCTGCGTGAAGAGGTCTACGCGGCCTACTGCACCCGTGCGTCGGACCAGGGCCCGAATGCCGGTCAGAACGATAACGGCCCGGTGATGGAACAGATTCTCGACCTGCGTCAGGAACTGGCCCAATTGTTGGGTTACGCGTCCTTCGCCGAGCTGAGCCTGGCTACCAAGATGGCCGACTCCAGCGACCAGGTGCTGAGCTTCCTGCGGGATCTGGCCAAACGCAGCAAGCCGTTCGCCACCCAGGATCTGCAACAGCTCAAGGCTTACGCCGCCGAACAAGGCTGCGCCGACCTGCAAAGCTGGGACAGCGGTTTCTATGGCGAAAAATTGCGTGAGCAGCGTTACAGCGTGTCCCAGGAAGCCCTGCGTGCTTACTTCCCGATCGACAAGGTGCTGGGCGGCCTGTTTGCCATTGTGCAACGCCTGTACGGCATCGAGATTGCCGAACAGAAGGGCTTCGACACCTGGCACCCGGACGTTCGCCTGTTTGAAATCAAAGAAAATGGCGAGCATGTCGGGCGCTTCTTCTTCGACCTGTATGCCCGCGCCAACAAGCGTGGCGGTGCCTGGATGGACGGTGCCCGCGATCGTCGTCGCACCGTCGATGGTGTGCTGCAAAGCCCGGTCGCCAACCTGGTGTGCAACTTCACGCCAGCCGACAGCGGCAAGCCTGCGCTGCTGACCCACGATGAAGTCACCACCCTGTTCCACGAATTCGGCCACGGCCTGCATCACCTGCTGACTCGCGTCGAGCACGCCGGTGTATCCGGGATCAACGGCGTGGCGTGGGACGCGGTGGAATTGCCGAGCCAATTCATGGAGAACTGGTGCTGGGAGCCCGAGGGTCTGGCGCTGATCTCCGGCCACTACGAAACGGGCGAGCCATTGCCCCAGGACCTGCTGGAAAAAATGCTCGCGGCGAAGAATTTCCAGTCCGGCCTGATGATGGTGCGTCAGCTCGAGTTCTCGTTGTTCGACTTTGAGCTGCACGCCACTCATGGCGATGGCCGCAGCGTGGCGCAGGTGCTTGAAGGTGTACGCGATGAAGTCTCGGTGATGCGTCCGCCGGCCTACAACCGCTTCCCCAACAGCTTCGCGCACATCTTCGCCGGTGGTTATGCGGCGGGTTACTACAGCTACAAATGGGCCGAAGTGCTCTCGGCCGACGCCTTCTCCAAGTTCGAAGAAGACGGTGTGCTCAATGCCCAGACCGGGCGTGCGTTTCGCGAAGCGATCCTGGCGCGTGGCGGTTCCCAGGCGCCGATGGTGCTGTTCGTCGACTTCCGCGGACGGGCGCCGTCGATTGACGCACTCTTGCGCCACAGCGGCCTGAGTGAGGACGCGGCAGCATGAGTGAAGCGCCTGTGATTACCAAAAAGCAATTTATCGCCGGGGCGGTCTGCCCGGCGTGCAGTGAGCCGGACAAATTGAAGATGTGGACCGAAGACAACGTGCCGCACCGCGAATGCGTGGCCTGCGGGTATACCGATACGCTGAATGATCAAGGCTTGTCGGTGCCCAAGGAGCTGGGCACGCGGGTCAATACGTCTGCGTTGAAAGCGCCGGCGGATCCGAAAGTGCAGGCGGTGCAATTCTTTCCTAACCCGAAGCTCAAAAAAGACTAAAACCTGACTCACTGTAGGAGCAAGCTCGCTCCTACAGTTTTTTCTCTTCCTTACCCGTCGTGGTGACCCAGTCTTTCATTGAGCACAACGCGAACGCACTGGTGCTGCAATCGCCATTCGCCAAAGCTGTACGCAACTTGTCGACATCGGCTTTCATCATGTAGCGAACCACGTCCTTGAAGCCATTGCTGCTGCCGAAACCACCCAAGGTCATCTCGTTCAGCGCGTCCTCCTTGCTCCATCCCTGAACCACCACTCGATACATCGCTGCCATCAGGCCGGTCCGGTCGGCGCCGTGCTTGCAGTGCATCAACACCGGGCCATCTGCTTCTGCTGTCTGAATCGCTCTGATCGCCGCCAACACGTCGGAATCGTCGACATGGTTGGTGCGATAGCTCAACTGCACCTGTTTGATATCAGATGATTTAAGCCACTGCGCATCAGATTCCGGCAAAAAGTTGATGACGGTAGCGATTTTGAGTTTTTCCAAAATGGGCAGCGCATCACCGTCTGGCAATGCACTGCGATAGAGCGTGGGTGTCATTTGATGCAGGTTGTATTGGTCACCCACTGGTTGGGCCCATTCCGGTGAGCGGATCGAGACCGCGTCATCGGCCTGGGCTTGAAGTGTGTTGAACAGGGCCATGACCGCCAAGCCGAGGATAGGCAGTAATCGTGTGTTGAACATGGACAGTGTGACCGAATAAGGAAGTGGCTGATGGGCCGCAGAGTCACTTAAGGGCGGTCAATGTCGCGTGAGGTCTTCGTCAAAGAATTGTGATTCATCCGATCTGATCCGGTGTTTTTCTCGCTGAATCGACTCTTCTCAATTCTTAGCCTGCTATCATTTGTAACTATTGTTTGCCAATGTGTTCTATGTTTTTGGATCCCATTGCTTGGCAAGCCTTCACGCTGCTCCCAGAAGCGGCGGATAAACCCGTGACCACATGATGAGGTGTACCCATGTCTGATCAAGATCAAGACAACCCCCGGCGTGACTTTCTACGCAAATCCTTGACCTTGATCCCGGTGGTCACGGTTGCCAGCACCGGCCTGGGTGGTTCGATGCTGATGGCCACGCCGGAGCCTGCCCAAGCGGCGCCGGCCAAACCTGCGACGAGCGATAAAGCCTATGAGCCGAGCTATTTCACGGCCGAGGAATGGGCGTTCATCAACGCCGCCGTCGAGCGCTTGATTCCGGCTGATGCCCAAGGCCCTGGCGCACTGGAAGCTGGCGCGCCGGAATACATCGACCGTCAGATGAACACGCCCTACGCCAGCGGCGCCCTGTGGTTCATGCAAGGTCCCTTCAACGCCGATGCGCCGCCGGAAATGGGCTGGCAGAGCAAATTGGTACCCAAGGAAATCTATCGCCTGGGTATCGCTGCAACGGACGCTTGGTCGAAAGCGTTCAACGGCAAGGCTTTTGCTGCGCAAGACAGCGCTACCCGAGACGATATGCTACGCCGTCTGGAGGCTGGCGGCAGCGAAGTTGCCGCGCATTTCGACGCCGTACCGCCAAAGATGTTCTTTAACCTGTTGCTGCAAAACACCAAGGAAGGTTTCTTCTGCGACCCGATCCATGGTGGCAATAAAGGCATGGTCGGCTGGACCATGATCGGCTTCCCCGGCGCCCGCGCCGACTTCATGGATTGGGTGGAACGCAACGAGCAATACCCCTTCCCGGCTGTTTCCATTCGCGGCGAGAGGGCATAAACGTGGCGACCATCATGAAGAAAGTGGATGCGGTGATTGTAGGCTTCGGCTGGACCGGCGCGATCATGGCCAAGGAGCTGACGGAAGCAGGCCTCAACGTGGTAGCGCTGGAGCGCGGCCCGATGCAGGACACTTATCCGGACGGCAACTATCCTCAGGTCATCGACGAATTGACCTACAGCGTGCGTAAGAAGCTGTTCCAGGACATTTCCAAAGAGACAGTAACCATTCGCCATAGTGTGAATGATGTGGCCCTGCCCAACCGTCAACTCGGTGCGTTCCTGCCGGGTAACGGCGTGGGCGGCGCGGGGCTGCACTGGTCGGGCGTGCATTTTCGTGTCGATCCGATCGAGTTGCGTATGCGCAGCCATTACGAGGAACGCTACGGGAAGAACTTCATTCCCAAGGACATGACCATCCAGGATTTCGGCGTCAGCTATGAAGAGCTGGAGCCGTTTTTCGACTATGCGGAAAAAGTCTTCGGTACCTCCGGGCAGGCCTGGACGGTCAAAGGCCAATTGGTAGGCGAAGGCCGTGGGGGCAACCCTTACGCGCCGGATCGCTCCAACCCGTTCCCGTTGGAGGCGCAGAAGAATACGGTCTCCGCACAACTGTTTCAGAAAGCAGCGACCGAGGTGGGTTACAAGCCTTACAACCTGCCGTCGGCCAATACGTCGGGGCCATACACCAACCCCTACGGCGCGCAGATGGGACCGTGCAACTTCTGCGGTTTTTGCAGTGGCTACGTGTGCTACATGTATTCCAAAGCGTCGCCGAACGTGAACATCCTGCCGGCCCTGCGCCAGGTGCCCAACTTCGAGTTGCGGCCCAATTCCCATGTGCTCAAGGTCAACCTCGACAGCACCAAGAAAAAAGCCACCGGCGTGACCTATATCGATGCCCAGGGCCGCGAATGCGAACAGCCGGCAGACCTGGTGATTCTCGGCGCATTCCAGTTCCATAACGTGCGCCTGATGCTGTTGTCGGGCATCGGCAAACCCTACGACCCGATTACCAATGAGGGCGTGGTGGGCCGCAACTTCGCCTACCAGAACATGGGCACCATCAAGGCGTTCTTTGATAAGGACACCCACACCAACAACTTCATCGGCGCGGGCGGCAATGGCGTGGCCATCGACGACTTCAACGCCGACAACTTCGACCACGGCCCCCATGGCTTCGTGGGGGGCTCGCCGATGTGGGTCAACCAGGCGGGCAGCCGACCGATTGCCGGTACTTCCAACCCGCCGGGCACGCCGGCCTGGGGCAGCGCCTGGAAGCGCGCCACCGCCGATTACTACACCCATCAGGTGTCGATGGATGCCCACGGCGCCCATCAATCCTACCGGAGTAACTACCTGGATCTGGATCCGGTTTACCGCGATGCCTACGGCCTGCCGCTGCTGCGCATGACGTTCGACTGGCAGGAAAACGACATCAAGATGAACCGCTTCATGGTCGAGAAAATGGGCAAGGTCGCACAGGCGATGAACCCCAAGGCTATCGCGGTGTTGGGTAAAAAAGTCGGTGATCACTTCAATACCGCCTCTTACCAGACCACCCACCTCAACGGTGGCGCCATCATGGGCACCGACCCGAAAACCAGTGCGTTGAACCGCTACCTGCAGTGTTGGGATGTGCATAACGTATTCGTCCCGGGCGCGTCTGCTTTCCCACAGGGCTTGGGCTATAACCCTACCGGCCTGGTGGCAGCGTTGACCTATTGGTCGGCTCGAGCAATCCGCGAGCAGTACCTGAAAAACCCCGGCCCACTGGTTCAGGCATAAGGAGCGATGACCATGAAAGCACTCGTTATCGCCTCTCTGGCGCTCTTCAGCAGCTGCTCGGTGAGCGCTGCGGAATCTGACTTGATCAAGCAGGGTGAATACCTGGCACGTGCCGGCGACTGCGTGGCTTGCCACACCGCCAAAGGCGGCAAACCCTTCGCCGGTGGCCTGCCGATGGAAACGCCCATCGGCGTGATCTATTCCACCAACATCACCCCAGACAAGACCGGCCTGGGCGACTACAGCTTCGAAGACTTCGACAAGGCCGTGCGCCATGGCGTCGCCAAGAACGGCAGTACGCTTTACCCGGCGATGCCCTACCCGTCCTACGCGCGTGTCAGCGATAGCGATATGCAAGCGCTGTATGCGTACTTCATGAAGGGCGTCGAGCCGGTCGTCCAAGAGAACAAGGACAGTGATATCCCCTGGCCTTTGAGTATGCGTTGGCCGTTGGCCGCGTGGCGTTGGATGTTTGCGCCGGCGGTCGAGGCGCAACCGTCACCAGCCGCAGCGGATCCGGTGATCAGCCGTGGCGCGTATTTGGTGGAAGGCCTGGGACACTGCGGCGCCTGCCATACGCCGCGTGCCCTGACCATGCAGGAAAAAGCCCTGAGCGCCACTGACGGCAACGACTTCCTGTCCGGCAGCGCGCCGTTGGAGGGCTGGATTGCGAAAAGCCTGCGTGGCGAACACAAGGACGGCCTCGGCAGCTGGAGCGAAGAGCAACTGGTGCAGTTTCTCAAGACCGGTCGCAGTGACCGCAGTGCGGTGTTCGGTGGTATGAGCGATGTTGTCGTCCACAGCATGCAGTACATGTCAGAAGATGACTTGACCGCTATCGCCCGTTACCTCAAGAGCCTGCCGGCGGTGGACCCCAAGGATCAGCCGCACCAGTACGACAAGCAGGTGGCCGAGGCGCTTTGGAAAGGTGATGACAGCAAACCGGGCGCCTCGGTGTATATCGACAATTGCGCGGCCTGCCACCGCACCGATGGTCATGGCTATACGCGGGTGTTCCCGGCGCTGGCGGGTAACCCTGTAGTGCAGACGGCGGACGCCACGTCGTTGATCAACATTGTGTTGAACGGCGGTACCTTGCCGGCGACGCATACCGCGCCGTCCACCTTCACCATGCCGGCGTTCGCCTGGCGCCTGTCGGACCAGGAAGTAGCCGATGTGGTCAGTTTTATCCGTGGCAGCTGGGGTAACCAAGGTGCGCCGGTAAACGCCAGCGATGTGGCAGGCCTGCGCAAAAGCGATATGCGCACTACGTCGGGTGATGATCTGGGGCAGGTGACGCAAAAGCACTGATCCCACTCTAGCCGCCCAACGGCACTGGTCAGCAACCCCGCGCCTCGATACTGTATATAAAAACAGTATCGAGGCGTTTTCATGACTACTGCGCTGCCGCCCCGGGGTCGGGGTACGGCCACCAACCTGCACAACCGGTTTGCACCTACGCTCAGCGTGGCCGAGGACGATGGCTGGTACAAGGAAGTGCCGCCCACTCAAGGCACCGAAGTGCGTATCGAAACGGCCAAGACCATCATCACCCGCAACAACTCGCCGGACTTGCCGTTTGATCGCTCGATCAACCCTTACCGTGGTTGTGAGCATGGGTGCATCTATTGTTACGCGCGGCCCAGCCATGCCTATTGGGACATGTCCCCGGGGCTCGACTTCGAGACCCGGCTGATTGCCAAGAGCAATGCGGCCGATGTGCTGGAGCAGCAGCTGTCCAAGCCTGGCTATGTGTGCGCGCCGATCAACCTGGGCTCTAACACCGATCCGTACCAGCCTATCGAACGCGAATACAGGATCACGCGGCAAACCCTTGAAGTGCTGCTACGCTACCGTCACCCGGTGACGATCATCACCAAGGGCTCGCTGATCCTGCGTGATCTGGACCTGCTCACCGAGTTGGCCCGTCAGCGCCTGGTGGCGGTGATGATCAGCCTCACCAGCCTGGATGACGAGCTCAAGCGCATCCTGGAGCCACGCACGGCGGCGCCCAAGGCGAGGTTGCGGGCCATTCGGGTGATGCGCGACGCAGGTATTGCGGTGGGTGTGCTGTGCTCACCGATGATTCCGATGATCAACGACAGTGAGCTGGAAAGCCTGCTGGCCGAGGCTCATGCGGCCGGTGCGCAAAGCGCGGCGTACATGATGCTGCGCCTGCCGTTGGAAGTGGCGCCGCTGTTCGAGGAGTGGCTGGCGGCACACTACCCGCAGCGTGCGGCTCATGTGATGAGCCTGGTGCGTCAGGTACGCGGTGGTGAGGTGTATGACAGCCGCTTCGGTGTGCGCATGCGGGGTGAAGGGCCCTTTGCCGATTTGCTGGCTCAACGCTTCAGCAAGGCGATCAAGCGTTTGGGGCTGAATCGACGCGAAGGATTCAACCTGGATTGCACCGCATTCTGCCCCCCGGGCAGACAGATGGCATTGTTGTAAACTGAAGAAGATGGCGGTGAATTTACCGTAGGAATAGTCGCCTTTTGACATCAATGAAACCCGCGATCTAGAGCGTTTCATTCAGTTTGAGTTAAGTTTCAGCGGTTACCTTGTTCAGCGAGTGACTGACGAGTCGGTGCCCTGGTCTGCGGTGGTTTTTACAACTATTTCAGTGCCCTGGCGTCGAACTGACCTGAACCCTCCCCTGCATTGATCAAGAGGATGAATCATGAGTGACAAGGATAAACAGCCGTTGGCTGCGTCGGCTTCAGCCCCTGTGGCGGAGTCCGCCGATGCAGCGCTGCAACACATCGTTGACGGTTTTTTGCATTTCCATCACGACGTCTTCCCCCAGCAGGAAGAACTCTTCAAGAAACTTGCCACGGCCCAGAGCCCGCGGGCAATGTTCATTACCTGCGCCGACTCGCGCATCGTGCCCGAGCTGATTACCCAAAGCTCCCCGGGCGACCTGTTCGTGACCCGTAACGTCGGTAACGTGGTGCCTCCCTACGGCCAAATGAACGGTGGCGTCTCCACGGCCATCGAGTATGCGGTGCTTGCCCTTGGCGTACAGCACATCATTGTGTGTGGGCACTCCGACTGCGGCGCGATGCGCGCGGTACTCAACCCAGACAGCCTGGAAAAGATGCCGACGGTCAAGGCATGGCTGCGTCACGCCGAGGTCGCCAAGACCATGGTCCATGACAACTGCGACTGCGCCAACGAAGGCGAGAGCATGGCGGTGCTGACCGAAGAAAACGTTATCGCCCAACTGCAACATTTGCGCACCCACCCTTCCGTGGCTTCGCGCATGGCCAATGGTCATTTGTTTATCCATGGCTGGATCTACAACATCGAGACCAGCGAAATTCGGGCCTACGATGCGGACAAAGCGGCGTTCCGACCGCTGAACGGCACCGAGCCGATCCCTTCAGCGACGCCTAAAGCGCGCTTCTAAAACACTTCCCTGCCGGGTAACGCGGTGGCTGCCATGGACGCAGCCAGGCTTTACCGCGCCCGGCGAATGCCTCGGGAGAGTCATCATGCGTGCTGCTCAATTGAAAGCTGTTTTGCCACGAGAGCTGCTCGCCTCGGTGGTTGTTTTTCTGGTTGCCCTGCCGCTGTGCATGGGCATTGCGATCGCATCCGGTATGCCGCCGGCCAAGGGGCTGATCACCGGGATCATCGGTGGCCTGGTGGTGGGCTGGTTGGCTGGGTCGCCGCTGCAAGTCAGCGGCCCGGCGGCTGGTTTGGCGGTACTGGTGTTCGAACTGGTGCGCCAACACGGCATGATGATGCTGGGGCCGATCCTGCTGCTGGCCGGCTTCCTGCAGCTGGTGGCCGGGCGCTTGCGCCTGGGTTGCTGGTTTCGTGTCACCGCGCCGGCGGTTGTCTACGGCATGTTGGCGGGGATCGGCGTGTTGATTGTGCTTTCGCAGATCCATGTGATGCTCGATGGGGCGCCCAAGCCATCCGGGCTGGATAACCTGGCAGGCTTCCCGGCGGCGGTGGCTGAAGCGCTTCCGACCCTGGGTGGCGGGCTCGGGTGGCAGGCCGGCCTGCTCGGTCTGTCGACCATGTTGGTCATGTACCTGTGGGACAAATTCCGCCCGCGGCAATTGCGTTTTGTGCCGGGCGCCCTGCTGGGGGTGGGGCTGGCGACCGTCACCAGCCTGGTGCTGGCCCTGCAGGTCAAGCGCGTGGAGGTCCCGGAAAATCTCGCGGATGCCATTGACTGGCTGCGCCCCAGCGATCTGCTCAACCTAGCCGACCCACAGCTATTGATCGCAGCTTTCGCCGTAGCGTTTATCGCCAGCGCCGAAACCCTGCTGTCTGCCGCAGCGGTGGATCGTATGCACAGCGGCCAGCGTTCCGATTTCGATAAGGAATTGTCTGCCCAAGGTGTCGGCAACATGCTCTGCGGCCTGGTGGGTGCCCTGCCGATGACCGGCGTGATCGTGCGCAGCTCGGCCAACGTCCAGGCCGGGGCCACCACTCGGTTGTCGGCGATGTTCCATGGCCTGTGGTTGCTCGGTTTCGTGCTCTTGCTGTCGAGCGTGCTGCAAAGCATTCCGGTCGCGAGCCTGGCGGGTGTGCTGGTGTACACCGGGATCAAGCTGGTGGACGTCAAGGCGTTCAAGGCGCTGGGGCGTTACGGGCGGATGCCGATGTTCACCTATGCGGCCACGGCACTGGCGATCATCTTCACCGACTTGCTGACCGGTGTGCTGGTGGGCTTCGGACTTACGCTGCTCAAACTGGCCTTCAAGGCTTCGCGGCTGAAAGTCAGCTTGATCGACCTGCCTCAAGAGGGGGAGATGGAGCTGCGCTTGACGGGTGCGGCGACCTTTCTGAAAGTGCCGGCGCTGACTCAGGTGCTGTCGGCGGTGCCTGCGGGGACCACGTTGCATGTGCCGCTGAGTAACTTGAGTTACATCGACCACTCTTGTCTGGAATTGCTGGAGGAGTGGGGACGGGCCAATGCGGCCAAGGGCTCGACGCTGGTGATCGAGGCACGGGGATTGAAGCGCCGGCTGGAAGGCCGGGTGCGTACGACGGTGGGGATAGGTTCGGCGCCGTCCGTTACCTGACGAAACCCGATCAAAAAAATGTGGGAGGGGGCTTGCTCCCGATAGCGGTGGACCAGTCAAAGTCTCTTTGGCTGATACACCCCAATCGGGAGCAAGCCCCCTCCCACATTTGATCGCCTTAAAATGGCAGTTTTATGCAGGCTGATCCAGCGTCAGTTCAACCCCAAGCTGGCGCGACAGGCACGGCCAGCGTTTCCATGCCGCTTCGGTGCTCGGGCTCTTCAGGGTCTCGCGGTACGCCTCGACCGACTCCAGCGCAAAACTGTCTTCGTTGAGCATTTCATCCACTGCGTGGTGTACGGCTTCATCCAATTGGTTGGCGAATGTTTCGCCGATCAATTGATGGGCAATCACGTTGGCCACGGTGGTATCCGCCGGAATCAACGGCTGGCCGAAATGCTTGATATACAGATCGTTGACCTCCTCCACCAAGCGATGGGCCAGGTAAGCTTCGTCCAGCAGGCCGTCCAGACCTTCGTGGCCGGCCAGGATCGCGGGGGGTTGCAGGAAGAAGTGTTCGGCGATTTTCAGCACCGGCTTGATCTGGCTTTCAATTCCGGCCTCGCGGGCCACGTCATTGGCAGCGTCCAGCAAATCGGGAACCAGGTCGATGTAAGCGGTGACAAAGCGCGTCATAACGATGTTGCGATCACCGTCAGCCAGGGAAATGGCTGAGTGCAGGTGCGGCAATTGTTGTCCCAACTGAGTGGCAAGTTGGCCGGTGCTGGCTTCGTGTTGATGGGCACGGGAAATCTGCTCGCGCAATGCGGCGGTGTTCATGAAGGCTCCAGTGAAACAGGCGTAGGAAAAGGGAGAGGATAAGGTAGTTCGTTTATACGAACGCCTAAGACGCATTTGTCATAATTATTTCATGGTTATACGCAGGCGTTATATCGAAATGCCATCGTTCGTCGGATAAACGATTCCGCCGCCCATTTTACGGGGTCCGTCTGTCTGTTTCTATTCATTTGCCCCCACACATTGCGGGGTTGCTAGGGCTGTCTATACTCGATTTTGTACGCAATTAGCTGATGACGCCCAACTGCATGGCGCAGGCAAGGCTTGGCGGTTGTAAGCAGTATGGAAGCCGCTCCCTTGGCCGCAGGTGCAAACCGGCGGGATAACAAGAAACATAAAGGGGAACCCGCAATGACGCGACATCCACACGTATGGATGGGCCTCCTGTTGTGGTCGGTATTCGGCCAGGCGCACGCCGCCTGGACAACGAATATGGCGCCAGGGGCTACTGAAGTCAGTCACGCCGTGTTTGACCTGCACATGACCATTTTCTGGATCTGTGTGGTGATCGGCATCGTCGTGTTTGGCGCGATGTTCTGGTCGATGATTTTGCACCGGCGATCCACGGGCCAGGTCGCAGCCAAGTTCCACGAGAGCACCACGGTGGAAATTCTCTGGACGGTCGTGCCCCTGCTGATCCTGGTGGCCATGGCGATTCCGGCGACCAAGACCCTGATCAACATCTACGACAGCAGTGAGTCGGATATCGATATCCAGGTCACCGGCTACCAGTGGAAGTGGCACTACAAATACCTGGGCCAGGATGTGGAGTTCTTCAGCAACCTGGCCACGCCCGCCGAGCAGATTCATAACCAGGCCACCAAGGGCGAACATTACCTGTTGGAAGTCGACCAGCCGCTGGTGTTGCCGGTGGGTGCCAAGGTGCGCTTTCTGGTGACCGCCGCCGACGTGATCCACTCCTGGTGGGTGCCGGCCTTTGCGGTCAAGCGCGATGCCATCCCGGGCTTCGTCAACGAGGCCTGGACCCGTGTCGAGAAACCCGGCATCTACCGCGGCCAGTGCGCCGAGCTTTGCGGCAAGGACCACGGCTTCATGCCCATCGTGGTCGAGGTCAAGTCCAGGGCCGACTACGACACCTGGCTCGGCGAGCGCAAGGAAGAAGCGGCCAAGCTCAAGGAGCTGACCTCCAAAGAGTGGACGCTGGACGAACTGGTGGCCCGTGGCGACAAGGTCTATCACACCACCTGCGTTGCCTGTCACCAGGCTGAGGGCCAAGGTTTGCCGCCGATGTTCCCGGCGCTCAAGGGCTCGAAAATCGCTACCGGCCCCGCCGCCGATCACCTGGGCATCGTCTTCCACGGTAAGCCCGGCACCGCGATGGCAGCCTTCGGCAAACAACTCTCGGAAGTGGATATCGCCGCCGTGGTGACTTACGAGCGTAACGCCTGGGGCAATAACAAAGGCGACATGGTCACGCCCAAAGACGTGCTGGCTTTGAAACAGGCCGAAAGCAAATGACTACTTTCAACGCCAATACCCTGAATCGCCCCGCTCACTCGCTTGCAGGAGAACGGCCATGAGCACTGTGATTGACCACGGTCATGCCGACCATGCCCACGGCCCCGCCAAAGGCTTGATGCGCTGGGTGCTGACCACCAACCACAAAGACATCGGCACGATGTACCTGTGGTTTGCCTTCACCATGTTCCTGCTCGGTGGCTCGTTTGCCATGGTGATCCGCGCCGAGCTGTTTCAGCCGGGTCTGCAGATCGTGCAACCGGCGTTTTTCAACCAGATGACCACCATGCACGGCTTGATCATGGTGTTCGGCGCGGTGATGCCGGCCTTCGTCGGGCTGGCCAACTGGATGATCCCGCTGATGATCGGCGCGCCGGACATGGCCCTGCCGCGCATGAACAATTTCAGCTTCTGGCTGCTGCCGGCGGCGTTCCTGCTGCTGGTTTCCACCTTGTTCAGCCCCGGTGGCGGGCCGAACTTCGGTTGGACTTTCTATGCGCCGCTTTCCACCACCTATGCGCCGGAAAGCGTGACGTTCTTTATCTTTGCCATCCACCTGATGGGCATCAGTTCGATCATGGGCGCGATCAACGTGGTCGCCACCATCCTCAATCTGCGTGCCCCCGGCATGACCTTGATGAAAATGCCCTTGTTCGTGTGGACCTGGCTGATCACCGCGTTCCTGCTGATCGCGGTGATGCCGGTGCTGGCGGGCTGCGTGACCATGATGCTGATGGATATCCACTTCGGTACCAGCTTCTTCAGCGCGGCCGGTGGCGGTGATCCGGTGCTGTTCCAGCATGTGTTCTGGTTCTTTGGCCATCCCGAGGTGTACATCATGATTCTGCCGGCGTTTGGCGCCGTCAGCTCGATCATCCCGACCTTCTCGCGCAAGCCGCTGTTTGGCTACACCTCGATGGTCTACGCCACGGCGAGCATCGCGTTCCTGTCGTTCATCGTGTGGGCGCACCACATGTTTGTGGTGGGCATTCCGCTGGTGGGGGAATTGTTCTTCATGTACGCCACCCTGCTGATCGCCGTGCCCACGGGGGTGAAGGTATTCAACTGGGTCAGCACCATGTGGCAGGGCTCGCTGACGTTCGAGACGCCGATGCTGTTTGCGGTGGCCTTCGTGATCCTGTTCACCATTGGCGGCTTCTCCGGGCTGATGCTGGCGATTGCCCCGGCGGACTTCCAGTACCACGACACCTACTTTGTGGTGGCGCACTTCCATTACGTACTGGTGCCCGGCGCGATCTTCGGGATCTTCGCTTCGGCCTACTACTGGCTGCCGAAATGGACTGGCCACATGTACGACGAAACCCTGGGCAAGTTGCATTTCTGGCTGTCTTTCGTGGGCATGAACATGGCGTTCTTCCCCATGCACTTTGTAGGGCTGGCGGGTATGCCGCGGCGGGTGCCGGACTACAACCTGCAATTCGCCGACTTCAACATGGTTTCGTCCATTGGTGCCTTTATGTTCGGCGCCACACAGATCTTCTTCCTGTTCATTGTCATCAAGTGCATCCGTGGGGGTACGCCGGCACCGGCCAAGCCCTGGGATGGCGCCGAGGGCCTGGAATGGAGCGTGCCCTCGCCCGCGCCGTATCACACCTTCACCACACCGCCGGAGGTCAAATGAATACCTCTGTGTGTTGCGAACGCGGTCCATGTGGGAGGGGCGCACCAGCCTTGGGTGAGTGTCATGGCTGAGTCCGTACCGATCAAACGCCTGGTCACCCGCCTGCTGATCCTGGTACTGGCGATGTTCGCCTTCGGCTTCGCGCTGGTGCCGATCTACGACGTGATGTGCAAGGCCTTCGGCATCAATGGCAAGACCGCCGGGCAGTACGAGGGCGAGCAAATGGTCGACCCCTCACGTCAGGTTCGGGTGCAGTTTCTGTCCACCAACGCCATCGACATGGTCTGGGAATTTCATTCCAAGGCCGATGAGATTGTGGTCAACCCGGGGGCGGTCAACGAGATGCTGTTCGTGGCTTACAACCCCACCAATAAGCCGATGACCGCCCAGGCGATCCCGAGTATTTCCCCGGCCGAAGCGGCCATGTATTTCCACAAGACCGAATGCTTTTGCTTCACCCAGCAAGTGCTTCAGCCGGGTGAGCGTATCGAGATGCCGGTGCGTTTTATCGTCGATCGGGCGATGCCCAAGGATGTGAAGCATTTGACCCTGGCGTACACGCTGTTCGATATCACTGCGCGCCAACCGCCGGTGGCCGCGAGGACCGGGGGCTAGCTACTGTTTGCCCCCTCAATCAGGAGAGCGAATACATGTCGACTCATGATACGTACTACGTACCAGCGCAAAGCAAATGGCCGATAATTGCCACGATTGGCCTGCTGGTCACCGTGTACGGCCTGGCGGTGTGGTTCAACGACTTGAAGGCTGCGCGCCCCGAATCCCACGGGCCGTGGATCTTTTTCGTGGGCGGCCTGTTGTTGGCCTACATGCTGTTTGGCTGGTTCGGTGCGGTGATCAAGGAAAGTCGCGCCGGGCTGTACAGCGCGCAAATGGACCGCTCGTTTCGCTGGGGCATGACCTGGTTCATCTTTTCGGAGGTGATGTTCTTTATCGCGTTCTTCGGTGCACTGTTTTATGTGCGGCACATGTCGGCGCCGTGGCTGGCAGGTGAGGGCTCTAAAGGCGTTGCGCATATGCTGTGGCCGAACTTCGAGTTCGCCTGGCCCTTGCTCAATAACCCTGACCCCAAGCTCTATCCTGCGCCTGAAGGCACCATCAGCCCGTGGGGCCTGCCGTTGGTGAATACCATCCTGCTGGTGAGCTCCAGCGTGACCATCACCATCGCCCACCATGCCCTGCGTAAAGGCCATCGGGGTGCGCTGAAGATCTGGCTGGCGATCACCGTGCTGCTGGGCCTGGCGTTTCTCGGGTTCCAGGCCGAGGAGTACATCCACGCCTATAAAGAACTGGGCCTGACTCTGGGTTCAGGGGTATACGGCGCCACGTTCTTCATGCTGACGGGCTTTCACGGCGCCCACGTAACCATCGGCACCATCATTTTATTCGTGATGCTGATGCGCATCCTGCGTGGGCATTTCAACGCCGAGCACCAGTTCGGCTTCGAGGCGGCCAGTTGGTATTGGCACTTTGTGGACGTGGTGTGGATCGGGTTGTTTTTCTTTGTTTATGTGCTGTGAGGCGGATTACCAAGGCGCATGAGAGACCAGTTGGCCGCTGAAAAAGCCCCAGGCGATCAAGCCCACGGTGATCACGGCCAGTACCACACGCACGGTCAAGGCAGTGACGAGGCGGTTGGAGTTGCCCTCGTCCTTGCCCAGGAAGAACAGGCCACTGAACAGGCTCACGACAGTCGCGATCAGCATCAGGGCAATGGCTGCTTTGAGCATGGTCTGGCTCCAGGGCTACAGAGGGAGGGGCGATGAGATCCAGTATAGCCAGTGCCATGCAGCGCTTTCGTCCAGGTATCGCGCCGACGCTGGTGGTGCTGGTGTTGCTGCCGCTCATGGTGAGCCTGGGGTTCTGGCAACTGTCCCGTGGGCATGAAAAACAGCTGCTGGTGGAGCGTTATGCCGAGCGCCGCGCTGCCGAGCCGATCAGCAGCGCGCAGCTCAATGATATGGCCGACCCTGCCTTTCGCCGCGTCCATCTTCGCGGGCAATTAGACGCTGCGCACAGCGTATTGCTGGATAACCGTATGCGTGACGGCAAGGCGGGTGTCGAGCTGCTGCAACCCTTTCAGGACCAGGCCAGCGGCCTGTGGCTACTGCTTAATCGTGGCTGGTTGCCGTGGCCGGACCGGCGCACGCCGCCGGCCTTCTCCACGCCTGAGCAGGCATTGAATCTCGACGCGTGGGTGTACGTCGCCCCCGGCGAGACCTTCCAGCTGCATCCCGACCCTGCCAGCGCGCAATGGCCACGCTTGCTCACTGCACTGCATCCCGCCGCGCTGTGGAGCGAGCTGGGGCGCAGCGGCTTTGCCTACGAACTACGTGCCGAAGCGGGCCCCGGTACGTACGAAACCACCTGGCCAATCGTTGCCATGGGCCCGGAAAAACACTTGGCCTACGCCGTGCAGTGGTTCGCCATGGCACTGGCGTTGCTGGTGCTTTACCTCTACCTCGGATGGCACAACAAAAAGGAGAAGCCCCATGGGAGCGGCCATGAATCCACCCAGCACGTCTGAAACGCCGGACCGGCGCAAAGGGCGCTGGCAGCTGATTTTGATCCTCATGATGGTGATCGGTCCGATGGCGCTGGCCACCTTCATGTACAAGTTGCAGTTCTGGGTGCCGGACAGCCGCAGCTATCACGGTGAACTGATCGGCAACGGCCAGACCCGTGCCGATATCGGCGTGCAGGCCGCTGAAGGTCGTTGGCAACTGTTGGTCACCGCACCTACCGCCTGCGCCGGCGATTGCCAACAACTGGTGTACCTGGCGCGCCAACTGCAAATCAGCCTTGGCCGTGATGCGTCCCGCGCCAATCATGCCCTGGCGGCTGCGCAACCGCTGAGCACCGACTACGAGGCCAAGCTCAAGGCTGAATACCCACAACTGCAGCGCTACCCTCTGGATGTGTCGACCTTTGCCAGGAACGCCGCGGCGCCCGGCGAGGCTCAACTGTGGATCGTCGACCCCCACGGCAACCTGGTGCTGCGCTACGACGCCAAGGTCAAGGGCAAGGACTTGCTCAACGACCTGCGCCTGCTGCTGAAACTGTCGAACATCGGATAGGGGCACCGTCATGGCCAAGCCTGGATTTCGCCTCGCGCTGTTTGCCACCTTGCTGGCGCTGATCGTCGTGCTGCTCGGCGCCTATACCCGGCTGACCCACGCGGGGCTCGGCTGCCCGGACTGGCCCGGTTGCTACGGCTTTATCAGCGTGCCGCAAAGCGCAGCCCAGTTGGCCCACGCCGAACTGCATTTTCCGGATACGCCGGTAGAGGCCGATAAGGGCTGGGCAGAAATGACCCATCGCTACTTCGCCGGCACCCTGGGTCTGCTGATCGCGCTGCTGGCGGCGCGTGCGTGGAGCCATCGACGCGACCCGGGCCATCCGGTGAAGCTGCCATTGTTTGTATTGGTGGTGGTGTTCGCCCAGGCGGCCTTTGGCATGTGGACGGTGACCTTGAAGCTGTGGCCACAAGTCGTCACCGGGCACCTGTTGGGTGGTTTTGCGACCTTGAGCTTGCTGTTTTTGCTGACCCTGCGTTTATCCGGCGTGCTGCCGGCGCTGATCGTGCCCAGGCGCCTGCAATATTGGGCAACGGCGGGGCTGGTACTGGTAATCGGGCAGATCGCGCTGGGCGGTTGGGTCAGTTCCAACTACGCGGCCGTGGCCTGTGTCGACCTGCCGACCTGCCACGGCCAGTGGTGGCCGGCGGCGGATTTTGCCAATGGCTTTCACCTGACCCAGCATATCGGCCCCAATTACCTGGGCGGCCAACTTGATAGCGAGGCGCGCACGGCGATCCACCTGACCCATCGCATCGGCGCGGTACTGGTCACCTTGGTGCTATTGGGGTTGGCCTGGCAACTGCGTGCAGTGGGCATGACGCGGTTGGCGGGCTTGCTGCTGATCGCCCTGTCTGCGCAAATCTGCCTGGGTGTGAGCAATGTGGCGTTCGGCCTGCCGCTGCCGGTGGCGGTGGGTCACAACGCGGGTGGAGCGGCCTTGTTGCTGAGCCTGGTGCTGGTCAATTACCACGCCCGCACGAGCCTGGTCCGGGTTCGCGACCCACTGCCGCTGGGTTGGCGGTTTGTCCCGCGCAAACAGGTATCAGGCCTGATCACCCTTAAAGGAGAGATGCCATGGCGACCCTGATCGGCGCAGGTCACGATCGGGCAATCTGGCGTGACTATCTGGAGCTGACCAAGCCCAAAGTGGTGGTGCTGATGCTGATCACCTCGCTGGTGGGCATGTTCCTGGCCACTCGCGCTGGCGTGCCGTGGACGGTGCTGGTGTTCGGTAACCTGGGCATTGCCCTGTGTGCAGGCGGCGCGGCGGCGGTTAACCATGTGGTCGATCGGCGGATTGATGCGCTGATGGCGCGCACCCATAAGCGGCCACTGGCTGAGGGCCGTGTATCGCCCGCTGCAGCATTGGCCTTTGCGTTGTTGCTGGCGGTGGCGGGCCTGGCGCTGCTGCTGGCGTTCACCAACCCTCTGGCGGCCTGGCTGACATTGGCGTCGCTGCTCGGGTACGCGGTGATCTATACCGGCTTTCTCAAGCGAGCGACCCCGCAAAATATCGTCATCGGTGGCCTCGCCGGGGCAGCACCGCCGCTGCTGGGTTGGGTGGCCGTCACCGGGCATGTGAGTGCCGAGCCGCTGCTGTTGGTGCTGATTATCTTCGCCTGGACCCCGCCGCACTTCTGGGCCCTGGCCATTCACCGCAAAGAGGAATACGCCAAGGCCGACATCCCCATGTTGCCGGTCACCCATGGCGAGCACTACACCAAGGTGCATATCCTGCTATATACCTTCGCTTTGCTGGCGGTGAGCCTGATGCCCTATGTCATCCATATGAGTGGCGTGCTCTACCTGGCCTGCGCCCTGGTTTTGGGCGCACGCTTTCTGCAATGGGCCTGGGTGCTGTACCGTGGCACCCAGCCGCACGCGGCGATCAACACGTTCAAGTACTCTATCTGGTACTTGCTGTTGCTGTTTATCGCCCTGCTCGTAGACCACTACTTACTGTTGAACCTATGACTCGAACTCAAAAAACCGTCTTCATCCTCGTGGCCCTGGTGGCGTTGATCATGGGCCTGACCGTCAACAAAGTGCTCTCGGGAAAAGGCCAGGGCGATCCGACCGCGCTGATCGACGCCGGCATCATCCTGCTGCCGCAAAGCCGCCAGTTGCCCGCAGTGAGCATGACCAACCAGGACGGCCAGCCGGTGCTGGCCAATGAATTGAAAGGCAAGTGGAGCCTGTTGTTCTTCGGCTACACCTTCTGCCCGGATATCTGCCCGACCACCCTCGCCCAGCTGCGCCAGATCAAGAGCGAGCTGCCCAAAGAGGCTGTGGATAAGTTGCAGGTGATTTTGGTCAGCGTCGATCCGAACCGCGATACTCCGGCCCAGCTCAAGCAGTACCTGGGTTACTTCGACCCGCAATTCCAGGGCCTGACCGGCGCGAATGTTGAGGATGTGCAGAAGGTTTCGAATGCCGTGAGCATCCCCTTCATTCCGGCAGATACCAGCAAGCCGAACTACACCGTGGACCACAGCGGCAACCTGGCGCTGATCGGCCCGGACGGTACCCAGCGTGGGTTTATCCGTGCGCCGTTGAACAACCAGAAGCTGGTAGCGCAGTTACCAGGCTTGCTACAGCGCAAGTAGCAGGCAACACAAAGCAAATGTGGGAGGGGGCAAGCCCCCTCCCACATTTTGATCTCCGGTGTGTTGGAGATCGGGGCATCAGAACGCCGGCTTGATCGCGCCTTTGTACTTCTCTTCGATGAATTTTTTCACTTCAGGCGTGTGCAAAGCTGCAACCAGCTTCTTCACTGCGTCCGAATCCTTGTTGTCTTCCCGGGTCACCAGGATGTTTACATAAGGCGAGTCGCTGCCTTCGATGACCAGGGCATCCTTGGATGGGTCCAGCTTGGCTTCCAGGGCGTAGTTGGTGTTGATCAGCGCCAGGTCGACCTGGGTCAGCACGCGTGGCAGGGTGGCGGCTTCCAGTTCGCGGAACTTGAGTTTTTTATCGTTGCCGGTGATGTCCTTGATGGTCGACAGGATGTTGGTCGGGTCCTTCAGGGTGATCAGACCGTTCTTGGCCAGCAGCAACAGCGCACGACCGCCGTTGGTGGCGTCGTTAGGGATCACCACGTTGGCGCCGTCAGGCAGGTCGGCCAGTTTCTTGTACTTGCTGGAGTATGCGCCCAGCGGCTCCAGGTGCACGCCGCCAACGCTCACCAGGTGAGTGCCCTTGGCCTTGTTGAACTCATCCAGGTACGGCTGGTGCTGGAAGAAGTTGGCGTCCAGGCGTTTTTCAGCCACTTGCACGTTTGGCTGCACGTAATCGGTGAAAACTTTGACCTGCAAATCCACGCCTTCTTTGGCAAGGGCAGGCTTCACGAATTCGAGGATTTCCGCATGAGGCACCGGCGAGGCGGCGACCTTGATCGTGTCGGCATGGGCGGAAAACGCGGCAACGGCAGCGAAGGCAACCAGTAGTTTTTTCATCCAGCAAGCTCCTTATTCGGGCATCTGCCGGCTGTGAGCCGGCAATGGCCGTTATTTTCGAGAAAAATGCACCACCAGCCTGTCGCCGACGGTTTGCAGAATTTGCACCAGGATCAACAGCATTACCACGGTGACTACCATCACATCGGTCTGGAAGCGCTGGTAACCAAAACGGATCGCCAGGTCACCCAGGCCACCAGCACCGACTACACCGGCCATGGCCGTGTAGGAAACCAGTGTAATCGCAGTCACCGTAATCGCCGCGAAAATGCCGGGGCGCGCCTCGGGCAACAAGGCGTTGGTGATGATCTGGCGAGTGCTTGCACCCATGGATTGGGTGGCTTCGATGATGCCGCGGTCGACTTCGCGCAGGGCCGTTTCTACCAGCCGCGCAAAGAATGGCGTAGCACCTACGACCAGCGGCGGGATCGCGCCGGCAACGCCCAGCGATGTACCGGTGATCAGGACGGTGAACGGAATCATCACGATCAACAGGATGATGAACGGCAGCGAGCGCAGGATATTCACGATCAGCGACAGCAGCGCGTACAGGCCTTTTTGTTCGAACAGCTGGCGCGGGCTGGTCAGGAACAGCAGCACACCCAGAGGCAGGCCCAACAGCACGGTGAAGAACAGCGAGCCGAACAGCATGGTCATGGTGTCGCCGGTGGCGAGCCAGATTTCGGACCAGTCGATATTGGCAAAGAAGCTCAGGAAAACGTCCATCAGCGCAGGACCTCCATGTGAACGTCGGCGGCGGTGAAGCGCGCAAACGCGGCGTCCATGTCACCGCCGGTGACGGCGAGGGTCAGTTGCCCGTAAGGGATGTCTTTGATGCGGTCGATACGACCGGCCAGGATGCTGTAGTCCACGCCTGTTTCGCGAGCGACAGTACCCAGCAATGGCGCGTAGGTCGCATCGCCCTGGAACGTCAGGCGTACGATACGGCCCGGCACGTGGGCGAAGTCGTCGCGCTGCTCGCCTTCGTCAACCTGTTCGGCTTCCTGAACGAAACGCTTGGTGGTCGGATGCTTTGGGTGCAGGAACACATCGGCGACCGAACCTTGCTCGACGATCACGCCAGCGTCCATCACTGCAACTTGGTCACACACGCGGCGGATCACATCCATTTCATGGGTGATCAGCACGATGGTCAGGTTCAGTTCGCGGTTGATCTCGGCCAACAGTTGCAGGACTGACGCGGTGGTCTGTGGGTCGAGGGCGCTGGTGGCTTCGTCGCACAGCAGGATCTTTGGCTTGGTCGCCAGGGCGCGGGCAATACCGACGCGCTGTTTCTGACCGCCGGACAACTGCGCCGGGTACTTCCTGGCGTGGTCCGACAGGCCGACGCGAGCAAGCAGCTCAGCCACGCGCTGGTCGATCTCCTTGCGCGACAATTCACCGGCAAGCGTCAGTGGCAGAGCGACGTTGTCGGCCACGGTCTTGGACGCCAGCAGGTTGAAGTGCTGGAAGATCATCCCGACCTGCTGGCGCAAGCGACGCAGGCCGTTGGCATCCAGGGCGGTGACTTCTTCACCGTCGACCGTGATCTGCCCGCCGCTGGGTTCTTCCAGGCGGTTGATCAGACGCAGCAGTGTGCTTTTACCCGCACCCGAGTGGCCAATCAGGCCAAACACCTGGCCATTGGCGACGCGCAGGCTGGTGGGGTGCAGTGCGGGGATATCCTTACCGGCGACGCGGTAGGTTTTATGGACGTTTTGAAACTCGATCACGTAGCGAACCTTGTGGGGCGCATTGAAAAGGGATCAGCGGTTAGCCGGGCGCGCATTTTAGCCTGTCCATCTAGTGTTTCTTAGCATTTATTTCGTATCCATCCAGCGATTTGGCAATAACGAGACCAAAGGTCATAAAAAAGGAACGGCGCAAAACCCTGTCAGTCACTACTTAAGCAATTCGATCTCCCGGGTGCCGTGCCTGGGGTTTCGCTCAAACGAGCCGGGGACCGCTCTGGCCACTTTGACTAAGGAGTTTTGACTGATGAGTACCAAGAAGCCAGCCACCCCGCCCAAGAGTGAAGTCGCGGGCACTGATACCCTGGACCGAGGCAATACCAACGCCAAATTGCAGGCGTTGGAAGAATTCCGTTCCGATGCGACCGGCCAGGCCCTGCGCACCAACCAGGGCGTGAAGATTTCCGACAACCAGAACAGCCTGAAAGTCGGCGCCCGTGGCCCTTCGCTGCTGGAAGACTTCATCATGCGTGAAAAGATCACGCACTTTGACCATGAGCGTATCCCTGAGCGCATCGTGCATGCCCGTGGTACCGGCGCCCATGGTTATTTCCAGAGCTATGGTGACCATTCGGCGCTGACCAAGGCCGGTTTCCTGCGTACGCCCGAGCATAAAACGCCGGTATTCGCGCGTTTTTCCACGGTGCAGGGCCCGCGCGGTTCCGGCGACACCGTGCGCGATGTGCGCGGTTTTGCCGTGAAGTTCTTCACCGACGAAGGCAACTTCGACCTGGTGGGCAACAACATGCCGGTGTTTTTCATTCAGGATGCGATCAAGTTTCCTGACTTCGTACACGCGGTAAAACCTGAGCCGCACAACGAGATTCCTACCGGCGGCTCGGCACACGACACCTTCTGGGATTTCGTGTCGTTGCAGCCGGAGTCGGCGCACATGGTGATCTGGGCCATGTCTGACCGGGCGATTCCAAAAAGCCTGCGCGCCATGCAGGGTTTTGGTGTGCACACCTTCCGCTTGATCAACACCGAAGGTAAATCCAGCTTCGTGAAATTTCACTGGCGCCCAAAAGTAGGCACGTGCTCCCTGGTATGGGACGAGGCGCAAAAGCTGGCCGGTAAGGACACCGACTATCACCGCCGTGACCTGTGGGAATCGATTGAGAGCGGCGATTACCCCGAGTGGGAACTGGGTGTGCAGATCGTGGCGGAAGAAGACGAACACAAGTTCGATTTCGACTTGCTCGACCCGACCAAAATTATCCCTGAAGAGCTGGTGCCGATCACGCCGCTGGGCAAGATGGTGCTCAACCGTAACCCGGATAACTTCTTCGCTGAAGTCGAGCAGGTCGCGTTTTGCCCTGGCCATATTGTGCCGGGCATCGACTTTACCAACGACCCGCTGCTGCAAGGCCGCTTGTTTTCCTACACGGATACGCAGATCAGTCGATTGGGCGGCCCCAACTTCCATGAGATTCCGATCAACCGCCCGGTGGTGCCTTTCCATAACGGCCAGCGCGACGCTCAACATCGCACCGTGATCGATAAAGGGCGGGCCTCGTACGAGCCGAACTCGATTGATGGTGGCTGGCCGAAAGAAACGCCTGCCGGTCCTGCCGATGGAGGTTTCGAGTCCTACTACGAGCGCGTCGATGCCAATAAGGTGCGCGAGCGCAGCGAGTCGTTCGGCGACCATTTCTCCCAGGCCACGTTGTTCTACAACAGCATGAGCCACCACGAGAAAGAGCACATCATCGCGGCCTACAGCTTCGAGTTGGGCAAGGTTGAGCGCGAGTTTATCCGGGCGCGCCAAGTCAACGAGATCCTGGCCAACATTGACCTGGAACTGGCCAAGCGCGTGGCGCAGAACCTGGGCTTGCCTGCGCCGACCAAGGGCACAGTGCCCGCACGTGAAACATCGCTGAAGGAATCACCGGCATTAAGCCAGGTGAATTTGCTGTCTGGCGATATCAAGACGCGCAAAGTGGCGATTCTGGCGGCTAACGGCGTTGATGGTGCGGCAATTGATGCGCTCAAGGCAGCGCTGGAGGCAGAGGGTGCCCATGCCAAGTTGCTGGGCCCGACTTCGGCGCCTGTGACCACTGCCGATGGCAAGACGCTACCCGTAGACGCTTCGATGGAAGGCATGCCGTCCATTGCCTTCGACGCGGTGTTTATCCCGGGCGGTAAGGAGTCGGTGAAGGCGTTGAGCGGCGATGGCGTGGCGTTGCATTACGTACTGGAAGCGTACAAGCACCTCAAGGCGATTGCGGTGGCCAGTGATGTGAAACCGTTGCTGGACTTGCTGAAGCTGGAAGCGGATGCGGGGTTGATCGTGGGCGCGGATGCCAAGGCGTTCAAGGCCTTCTTTGCGGCGATTGCCCAGCATCGGGTTTGGGAGCGGGAGCCGAAATCCAAGGCGATTCCGGCTTAAATTATCGGTTTTTTGTTAGATCGTCATCGCAGGCATGCCAGCTCCCACACTTGAATGTGTTCACCCTTCAAATGTGGGAGCTGGCTTGCCTGCGATGCTTTTAGTCCGCCTTGCGCGGAATCAGCACAACCTGCGCCGGAATGTGTTTCAGGATCTGCCGGTGAATCTTCAGGTCATACCCCGAATCAATTCGCTTCACCCGTTTGGTCAGCAATGTGGCCAGCCACGGGTAATCCTGGGTGCGTGGCACCTGGATGCTGACATCGCACTGGTAATTCACCACGTCGGTGGCGATGGCATCCAACTGATGACGCATGTCTTCGACATCCGCGAGGTTCAGCGCCACGGTGGTGCTCGGCGCTGCGGGGTCGATGACCTTGGCCGCAGGCTTGGCTTCGGCGGCTTTCAACGCGGCTTCTGCCTGATCCAGCTCGGCCTTGCGCGCATGGCTGATAGCGCTGTTGACGCCACCGGTCAGTGCCGGGGCTTTTGGCATCAGTGCGCGGGCCCGGCTCAGGGCGGTGGCGGCGGCATTGACATCGCCTTTTTGCAGCACGATCTGACTGCGCTGCAGGTAGGCTTCGGCCAGTTGACGCTGATAGGCCTCAAGTGCGGGATCGTTGGGGGACTGGGCCTGCAACGCCGCAAGTTGGTCTTCGGCGGTTGCCAGCTCGCTGCTGGCCAGGTTTTGCTCCAGCTGCGCGATGGCCACAGCGCGTGCGTCCGGGGCCTCTGGGGCAGCGGGCGGCGTGCTTTGACAGGCACCCAGCAGCAGGGAAAATGCGGCAAGGAGCAGATAACGGGAGGTGAACGGCTTCATTCCTGCGACTCTCTATTTGCGCAAAAAGCGAGCAAGTCTACACCCCTCGACGGGGCAGGACAAAACTCAGCAGAAACAGGGCGGCCGCCGTAACCACAATCGACGGCCCGGCTGGCGTGTCCTTGAACCAGGACAGCGCCAGGCCCCCGCACACTGCACACATTCCCAAGAGGCTGGCGCCGATTGCCATCTGCTCCGGTGAGCGGGCATGACGCTGGGCGGCGGCGGCGGGAATGATCAGCAGCGACGTGATCAACAATACGCCGACTATCTTCATCGCGACAGCGATCACCACGGCGATGAGCAACATCAGAGCCATGCGCAGCCCCGCGACGGGCAAGCCTTCAACCCGGGCGAGTTCTTCATGCACGGTGATCGCCAGCATCGGGCGCCACAGGGCCACCAACAACACCAGTACGCCAGCGCTGCCGCCGAGGATCCAGGCCAGATCAGTCGGGCTGATCGCCAGCAGGTCGCCGAACAGGTAGGCCATCAGGTCGATGCGCACTTCATGCATGAAGCTCAATACCACCAGGCCCAGGGACAGGGTGCTTGGCGCGAGGATGCCCAGCAGGGTGTCGGAGGCCAGCGGCTGGCGTTGTTGCAAGGTCACCAGCAGTACCGCCAGCAGCAGGCAGCCCACGGTCACGGCGATGGTCGGGCTCACGTCCAGCAGAAAGCCCATGGCCACGCCCAGCAACGCTGCATGGGACAAGGTGTCACCGAAATAGGCCATGCGCCGCCAGACCACAAACGAGCCCAGCGGGCCCGCCACCAGTGCCAGAGCCAAGCCTGCCAGCAGGGCGTAGAGCAGAAAATCAGCCATGCTTGCAGCTATCTCCATGAACGTGGGGAGTATCGACAACGGCACCATGCAGGTCATGGGCGTGGTCGTGATGATGGTGGTAGATCGCCAGGCTCTGGGCGTTTTTGCCGAACAGTTCCACGAACGCCGGGTCGCCACTGACCTGTTCCGGGTGGCCGGAGCAGCACACGTGGCGGTTGAGGCAGACCACCTGGTCGGTGGTGCTCATCACCAGGTGCAGATCATGGGAGACCATCAGCACGCCGCAGCCATGGCGGTCGCGCAGGCGGGTGATCAGGCTGTACAACTCGGCCTGGCCGGCGACGTCGACACCTTGTACGGGCTCATCGAGCACCAGCAACTCTGGCTCGCGCAACAAGGCGCGGGCCAGCAGCACGCGCTGCATTTCGCCGCCGGAGATGCTTTGCACCGGGCTGTCGATCACCTGCTCGGCGCCGACTTCCTTGAGTGCGGCCTGTGCACGGGCGCGGTCGACACCGGGCACCAGGCGCAGGAAGCGCAATACGGACAGCGGCAGGGTCGGGTCCACATGCAGTTTTTGCGGCATATAGCCCACGCGCAGTTTGGGCTTGCGCCATACACTGCCGCTGTCGGGCTTGAGCAGGCCAAGCACGGCGCGCACCAGGGTGGTCTTGCCTGCGCCATTGGGGCCGATCAACGTGACGATTTGCCCCGGCTCCACGCTCAGCGCGATGTTTTCCAGCACGTTCTGCCCGGCGAACGTGACGCCGACCTGCTCCAGACGGATCAACGCGTTGCTCATCAAGCCCCCTGGCAGCCCGCGCACAGGCCGACCACTTCAACCGTTTGCCCCTCGACCTTGAAGCCGACGTCGGCAGAGCTTTGGATAATGGCGTCACTGATGCTTTTTTGTTCAAGCTCGATGGCCGCGTGGCACTCGCGACAGATCAGGAACTGGCCCTGATGCGCGTGCTCCGGGTGGTTGCAACCGACAAACGCGTTGAGCGAGGCGATACGGTGAACCAAGCCATTTTCCAGCAGGAAATCCAGTGCGCGGTACACGGTAGGTGGTGCAGCGCGGCGGCCGTCTTGTTCGCTGAGTACGCCAAGAATGTCGTACGCGCCCAGCGGTTTGTGGCTCTGCCACACCAACTCCAGCACCCGGCGACGCAAGGCGGTCAGGCGCAAGCCTTTTTGTGCGCACAGGGTATCGGCCTCTGACAATGCGGTGTGCACGCAGTGAGAGTGGTCGTGGGGACGGCTGGCAAGCGGTGTTTTAGGCATGAGCGGCGACAGATATTTGATAGAGACGTTATTATGTTACCCGTTCCTACGCCATTGAGTGGTCATCGTGTCCCGACTTTTTCCCGTTTTTGTCGTATTTGTCACCAGTTTGTTCGTTGCGGGTGCCGCTCAGGCCGATGTGAAGGTGCTGACCAGCATCAAGCCGTTGCAGCTGATTGCCGCGGCGGTGCAGGACGGTGTGGCGGTTCCGGAGGTATTGCTGCCGCCGGGTGCGTCGCCGCATAACTTCGCATTGCGCCCATCCGACGTACGGCGCGTGCAGTCGGTGGACCTGTTGTATTGGATCGGGCCGGACATGGAAACCTTTTTGCCGCGCGTGTTGAAAGGCCGTACGGCAAATACCGTGGCGGTGCAGGACCTGCCGGGCATGAAACTGCGCATTTTCGGCGAAGATAGCCACTCTCACGCTGATGAAGCCAGCGACCATGATCATGATCATCGTCCTGGCAGCGTCGATGCACACTTGTGGCTGTCGACAGTCAATGCGCGGGTAATCGCCACGCGTATGGCTGCGGACCTCAGTGCGGCTGATCCAGTGAACGCCGAGCGTTATCAGAGCAACGCCAAAGCTTTTGGTGAGCGTCTGGACGCGCTGGATGCGCGCTTGAAAACGCGTTTGACGGGTGTCGAAGGCAAGCCTTACTTCGTGTTCCACGAAGCCTTCGATTACTTCGAAGAGGCTTACGGCCTCAAGCACGCCGGCGTGTTCAGCGTGGCCGCCGAGGTGCAGCCAGGCGCCCAGCATGTGGCGGCGATGCGTACGCGGTTGCAGGAGGTGGGTAAGACCTGTGTGTTCAGCGAGCCGCCGCTGCGCCCGCGTTTGGCCGAGACATTGGTTGCTGGATTACCGGTGAAGCTGGCGGAGCTGGATGCGTTGGGCGGCTATACCCCGGCGACGGCGCAGGGCTATGAGCAGGTGTTGGAAAAGCTGGGCAATGACCTGGCCGGTTGCCTGGAATCGCTTTAAATGCAGGAGGGAGCTTGCCCCCTCCCACATTTCTTTAGAGCGCGAACGGCAGGTGGACGCTGACCTGCTGGCGTTGCAGCAGCCGGTGCTCGAACTCCGCCGGGTCATGAATCAACACATCCTGCCCGGCAAACGACTCCGCCGCGATCAACCGTGACAACCAGAACCGTACGCACGCCACGCGCAGCATGGTCGGCCATAGCTCGGCTTCCTTCGCAGTAAACGGTCGCAGCCCTGCATAAGCCCCCAGCAGCGCCCGGGCGCGTTGCCCGTCGATCGCGCCATCGGCGTCCGAACACCAGTCATTCAAGGCAATCGCCACGTCGTAGAGCATCGGCCCCGAGCAGGCGTTGTAGAAGTCGATCAAGCCCGTCAAGTGCGTGCCTTCGAACATCGCATTGTCGCGAAACAGATCGGCGTGAACGTTGGCCCGTGGCAGGCCGAGGATGTCAGCCTTGTGGGTTTCGATCTCGCTCAACGCGTCCTGCAACAGGCGCTGCTGCGCGTCGTTGAGGTGTGAAATCAGCTGCGCGCCCTCACTGAGCATCCAGTCCAGCCCGCGGTCGGTCTTGCGCTCCAGCACTTTTTCGCCCTGAGTCGCCAAGTGCAGGTGGCCGAGCAGGCCGCCGACCTGGGCGCAATGTTGGGCGTTGGCGTCCTTGATGTGCTTGCCGGCCAGGCGCGGTTGCAGCAAGGCGGGTTTGCCCTTGAGTTCGCGCAAAGCGATGCCGTCGGTGGTACGCAAGGCGTACGGCACCGGCAGGTCGGCGTCGTGGAGCACGTCGAGCAGTTCGATGAAGAACGGCATTTCTGCCACGGGGCCGCGCTCAACCAGGGTCAGGACAAACTCACCCTGCTCCAGGCTGATAAAGAAATTGGTGTTTTCGCTGCCAGCGGCAATCCCCTGGAAATCAAGCAGGCGGCCGAGCCCATAAGGGGCGAGAAAGGTTTCCAGCTCGGGCCGAGCCAGGGGGGTGAACACAGACATGGTTAAAACTGCCGTTACGGGCGCTGGCTTAGCAGCGCCGGTTAAAATTAAGAAATCATTTCCATTCGAAGATCTTCCATGACGGGATCAGCATATCCGGCTGGTCAGAGCGGATGAAGTTCGCATCGGTTCCGTCAGCGCGCACCAGGAAATAAGGTGGAGCGCCCTTCGGGGTAACCTTGATGGCGTACAGGAAGCCGTTCTGGCGATACTCCTGGATAGTCTTGTCGCCTTCCGTGCGAATGGTAACTTCCGGGTCTGCCGAAGGGGCATCGTCTGCCGCCATGGCAGCCATCGGAGCGAGTGCAATCAAACCGGTCAACAGCAGGCGATTGAATGTACGCATGATAACCTTGTCCCTTTGTTTTCATTGGTCCGGCTATTCTAGCGCCTGACCCGCCGAAAAGGTTGATCCTGCTCATGAGCCAAGCGCCCCTCGTCCTGGTGGACGGTTCTTCTTATCTGTACCGCGCCTTCCACGCGCTGCCACCGTTGACCACCTCCAAAGGCCTGCCGACCGGTGCGGTCAAGGGCGTGTTGAACATGCTCAAAAGCCTGCGCAAGCAGTACCCGGACAGCCCGTTCGCGGTGGTGTTCGACGCCAAGGGTGGGACCTTTCGCGATGAGATGTACGCCGAGTACAAGGCCAACCGCCCGAGTATGCCCGATGACATGCGCCTGCAAATCGAGCCGCTCCATCAAAGCGTGATCGCCCTGGGCTTCCCGTTGCTGTGCGTCGAAGGCGTCGAGGCTGACGACGTGATCGGCACCCTGGCCCGCAGCAGCGCGGCCGCCAGCCGCCCGGTGGTGATTTCGACCGGCGATAAAGACATGGCACAGCTGGTGGACGGGCACATTACCTTGGTCAACACCATGACCGGTAGCTCGATGGACGTTGAGGGCGTAAAGGAGAAATTCGGCGTCGCTCCCGAGCAGATCATCGACTATCTGGCGTTGATGGGCGATTCGTCCGACAACATCCCAGGCGTCCCGGGTATTGGGCCGAAGACCGCCTCGGGCTTGTTGGTGGGAGTGAATGGCGGCCTCAAAGAGCTTTATGAGCAGCTGGATATTGTGCCGACGCTGCCTATCCGCGGGGCCAAAACCCTGCCAGCCAAGCTTGAAGAGCACAAGGAGATGGCATTCCTGTCCTATCAGTTGGCGACGATCAAGATCGATGTGCCACTGGACGTGGGCCTGGATGACCTGCACCTGATCGAGCCGGATCGCGAAAAGCTGCTGGAGCTGTACACGCTGCTTGAGTTCAAGAGCTGGTACGACGAGATCCAGCGCGATGCCAAGCGTGTGGAGCTCAAGTCGGCGAGCGAGGTTGCACCTGCCGCCGAAACGCCGGTCGAGGCCGTTATATCGGTACCGGTAGAGGCGGTTTACACCACCGTCCTGGACCAGGCCACCTTCGACGTGTGGCTGAAAAAACTCAACGATGCGCCGTTGTTTGCCTTTGATACCGAAACCACCGGCATTGACGCTCAACAGGCGCAATTGGTTGGGGTCTCGTTTGCTGTGCAGCCCCATGAAGCCGCCTACATCCCGCTGACCCATTCCTATATCGGCGCGCCGGATCAATTGGATCGGGACACCGTGCTGCTGGCCTTGAAACCGCTGCTGGAAGACCCGACCAAACTCAAGGTTGGCCAGCACGCCAAGTTCGATATGAACATCCTCGCCAACTGCGCCATCGGTGGCGACCCTGCACAGGGCATCACTGTGCGTGGCATCGCCTTCGACACCATGCTCGAATCCTACGTGCTGAACTCCACGGCGACCCGCCATGACATGGACAGCCTGGCGAAAAAGTATCTGGACCACGACACGGTCAGCTTCCAGGACATTGCCGGCAAGGGCGCCAAGCAGCTGACATTCGACCAGATTGCCCTTGAACAGGCTGGCCCTTACGCGGCCGAAGATGCCGATGTGACCTTGCGCCTGCATCAGGAGCTGCACGCAAAGCTGGCCGCGATCCCGAGCCTGGCCAGTGTGCTGACGGATATCGAGATGCCGTTGGTGCCGGTACTGGCACGCATCGAGCGCCAGGGCGCATTGGTGGACAAGGAGCTGCTGGGCATCCAGAGCATCGAGCTGGGTAACAAGATGGTCGAGCTGGAGCGCCAGGCCTTCGAGATCGCCGGTGAAGAATTCAACCTTGGCTCACCCAAGCAGCTTGGGGCGATTCTCTACGAGAAGCTGGGGATGCCGGTGTTGAAAAAGACCGGCAAGGGGCAGGCTTCCACCGCCGAAGAAGTGCTGGCCAAACTGGCCGAAGATGATTTTCCGTTGCCCAAGGTGCTGATGCAGTACCGCAGCATGAGCAAGCTCAAAAGTACCTACACCGACCGCCTTCCGGAGCAGATCAACCCTCGCACCGGGCGCATTCATACGTCTTACCATCAGGCGGTAGCGGCAACCGGGCGCTTGTCCTCCAGCGATCCGAACCTGCAGAACATCCCGGTGCGCACCGCCGAAGGGCGGCGGATTCGCCAGGCGTTTGTCGCGCCCAAGGGCTACAAGCTGCTGGCGGCGGACTATTCCCAGATCGAGCTGCGGATCATGGCGCACCTGTCCAAGGACGAAGGGCTGATGAACGCCTTCCGAAACGATCTGGACGTGCACACCGCCACGGCTGCCGAGGTATTCAAGGTTGAGCTGGCTGAAGTCACGTCCAACCAGCGCCGCAGTGCCAAGGCGATCAACTTCGGCCTGATCTACGGCATGGGTGCCCAGAAGCTCGGCAAGGACATCGGCGTCGATACCAAGACCGCCAAGGCCTACATCGATGTGTACTTCGCCCGCTATCCAGGTGTTCGCGAATACATGGAGCGCACGCGTGCCCAGGCAGCGGACCAAGGCTATGTGGAAACCTTCTTCGGGCGGCGCCTGTACTTGCCGGATATCAACTCCAACAAGCCTCAGGAGCGCGCTGCGGCAGAGCGCACAGCCATTAACGCGCCCATGCAGGGCACGGCGGCGGACATCATCAAGAAAGCCATGGTGCAGGTGGATAACTGGCTGACCGAGTCGGGCCTGGATGCCAAGGTAATCCTGCAAGTGCACGACGAATTGGTGCTGGAGGTACGTGAGGACCTGGTCCCACAAGTCAGCGAGAAGATTCGCGAACATATGAGTGCTGCAGCCCAACTGGACGTACCGTTGGTGGTGGATGTGGGCGTGGGCGATAACTGGGACGAAGCGCACTGATTGCAGAGCTGCGCCAACACCGAGGGTGCTGGCGCAGTGCTTTAGAGCGCAAATCGCCGTCAGTTATTTCCAATAGTTTTTTGGAGCTGCCGGAACTTAACCTGTGAACTGCCACTCAGAGTTACTGAATGGGTGGTGAAGCCCTTCAATGCTCCTATGTTGTGTTAAGTGTTGGCAGATATCTGGACCCCGCCCTAGCGGTCCGGAACTTGGACCCCGAACTTCCCTCCCCATACGAAGTCCGGGGTTTTTTTTGCCCGCAGAAAAGTTACTCGGTAGCTTCTGCGCCTTTGTCCGCCAATTCCATCCAGCCGGCCAGCACGGTGTAAGCCTCTTCCAGGCCCATGCGCTTCGGCGCCGAGAACAGCTGGATAGTGATCGTATCGCCCCAGCCCTTACGGATGTCGGACTGCACTTTGAGCAGCGTGTTCTTGGCTGCGCCGTAGGTGAGCTTGTCGGCCTTGGTCAGCAGGATGTGCATCGGCATGCCGCTGGCGACGGCCCAGTCGAGCATCAGCAGGTCGAAGTCAGTCATCGGATGGCGGATGTCCATCATCAGAATCAGACCCTTCAAACTCTCCCGGCCACCCAGGTAAGCCTCAAGGTGACGCTGCCAGTGCAGCTTCAGCGGGATAGGTACTTTTGCATAACCGTAGCCCGGCAGGTCGACCAGACGCCGATCATCGTCTAGCTTGAAGAAATTGAGCAGTTGCGTGCGACCCGGGGTTTTCGAGGTGCGCGCCAGGCTGGCGTGGGTCAAGGTGTTCAGTGCGCTGGATTTGCCAGCGTTGGAGCGGCCGGCAAAGGCGACTTCAAAGCCCTCGTCATCGGGGCATTGGTCCACTTTGGCGGCGCTGAGCATGAACGTGGACTGTTGGCACAGGCCGAGGATGGGATTCTTGAGTTGCATGAGATTTCCGATGTGGGCGGTGCCGAAAAAGGGTGCGGCAAGCGGTGTCGTTTCCGTTTCAGTAGCGCCAGTATATAATGCCGCAGATTTTGTGTGTGCTTTGTCCCAGCGAAGGATGAAGCTCACGGGAGCGAAAGACCTTTATTGCGCATTAGAACGCAAAACGCTCTCAAACCCTGAAAAGGTCGATGTATGGCCTCAATGGTTGCCGCTTTTGGTGTCCTGAACCCGCTTTATGGCGCTCAGGCTACACAGGATCCACAAGCGCTGTACAACCGTGTTTGTGTGGTCACGCTGATGCAGCGCGTGACCCAGGGTTTCAAGGCAATGCCGCCGCGTGGTTTGTGCATGGACTGCAGTACTGAGGATTACCAGGCCGTCATTGAGTTGGCGGTGAGTAAACCCGGTAGATAACTCTTAAACCCTTAGCCGTAGTTGGATTAGCTGATGAACAAACTGATCGTGAGTCTGCTGTTGACCTTGGGCATCACAGGCGCTGCCGTCGCTGCAGAGGGCCCCGTCAAAGGTGATGCCACTGCCGGTCAAGCGAAAGCCGCCGTATGTGGTGCCTGCCACGGGCCGGATGGCAACAGCCCGGCGCCGAACTTCCCCAAACTGGCCGGCCAGGGTGAACGTTACCTGAGCAAGCAGATGCACGACATCAAGGACGGCAAGCGCACAGTGCTGGAAATGACCGGCATGCTGACCAATCTCAACGATCAGGACCTGGCGGACCTCGCGGCGTATTTTGCCAGCCAGAAAGGCAGTGTGGGAGCTGCTGATCCTAAATTGGTCGCTCGCGGAGAAAAGCTGTTCCGTGGCGGTGACCTGGAAAAAGGCTTGCCAGCCTGCACCGGTTGCCACTCGCCAAATGGCGCAGGCAACGCCGCCGCTGGCTTCCCGCACCTGAGCGGCCAGCACGCCACCTACATCGCCAAGCAGTTGACTGACTTCCGTAAAGAAGAAGCCGGCCGGGCCAATGATGGCGATGCAATGACCATGCGCACCATCGCTCGTAAGCTGAGCGACGAAGACATCGCAGCCCTCTCCAGTTATATCCAGGGCCTGCACTGACCGGGCTCGACGTTAACGCTCGATTAATCCCGCGATGCAAGCATAAAAAGGGTGGCTCAGGCCGCCCTTTTTTGTGGCCGCTGCCGTTACACTAACGAACTCATGCCCGCGTAGACCTGTCACAACAAAGGTCGCGTGAGGCGACTTTATTTGTCCAGGAGTAAAGCATGCGTAATCTGATCCTCAGCGCCGCTCTCGTCACTGCCAGCCTCTTCGGCATGACCGCGCAAGCAGCCGATGTGCCGCTTGAAGCCGGTAAAACCTACGTTGAATTGGCTAACCCTGTACCGGTGTCGGTACCCGGCAAAATCGAAGTGGTGGAGCTGTTCTGGTATGGCTGCCCGCATTGCTACGCTTTTGAGCCGACCATCAACCCATGGGTTGAAAAACTGCCCAAGGACGTTAACTTCCGTCGCCTTCCCGCCATGTTCGGTGGCCCATGGGATGCCCACGGCCAACTGTTCCTGACCCTCGAAGCCATGGGCGTGGAACACAAAGTACACAACGCTGTTTTCGAAGCGATCCAGAAACAGGGCAAGCGCCTGACCAAGCCGGACGAAATGGCTGACTTCGTCGCCACCCAGGGCGTGGACAAGGACAAGTTCCTGGCAACGTTCAAATCCTTCGCCATCCAGGGCCAGATCAAGCAGGCCAAGGAACTCGCGCAGAAGTACGGTGTGCAAGGCGTTCCAACCCTGATCGTCAACGGCAAGTACCGTTTCGACCTGGGCACTGCCGGTGGTCCTGAAGCGGTCCTCAATGTTGCCGACCAACTGATCGCCAAAGAACGCGCAGCCAAGTAAGGGGCCCGCCATGCGCCGCTGGGGTACCGAACGCGTCGTTGGCTTGCACGAGCCGCAGGTCAACGAACACCACCTGCAAGCCACGGGCCTGCCGGCAGACAGCCGCTTGCGCCTGCTCAGCTTCAACATTCAGGTGGGCAACAGTACCGAGAAATACCGGCACTACCTCACCCGTGGCTGGCAGCACGTTCTACCGCACAAGGGGCGTACCGGTAACCTGCAAAAGATCGGCGACCTGCTCAGCGACTTCGACCTGGTCGCCTTGCAGGAGGCTGACGGCGGTAGCCTGCGCTCGGGCTACATCAACCAGGTGGAGCATCTTGCCCAGCTCGGCGCGTTCCCGTACTGGTATCAGCAGCTCAACCGCAACCTGGGGCGCCTGGCACAGCACAGTAATGGTGTGCTCAGCCGCTTGAAGCCGACCGCCATCGAGGATCACCCGTTGCCGGGGCCGAAAGGCCGCGGTGCGATCCTCGTGCGTTTCGGTGAAGGTCCTGAAGCCTTGGTGGTGGTGATGATGCACCTGGCACTCGGTGGGCGTACCCGCAACCTGCAGCTTGCCTATGTGCGTGACCTGATTGGTAACTACAAGCACCAGGTGTTGATGGGGGACATGAACACCCATGCCAACGACCTGTTGCAGAATTCCCCGCTGCGCGACCTGGGCCTGTTGGCCCCGCAAGTCGAAGCCACATTTCCCAGCTGGCGCCCGCAGCGCTGCCTTGACCACATCCTGCTCAGCCCGAGCCTTACACTGGAAAGTGTGCGAGTGCTGGCGCAGCCCATTTCCGATCACCTGCCCGTCGCGGTAGAGATTCGTCTGCCGGGTTCGCTTACCGCTGATGCATTACCCGCGTTGAGCCCAGGCCCTCGCGGACCTCTTGCATGAGCGACGACGCCCAGCGCTGGAAAGAGAAATACCTCAAGAGCATAGAGCAACAAGACAAGCTCGAACGCCGCTGGGCCGCCCGCCTCGACCTGCTGCGCCGCGGCCTGGTACGCAGCACGCTGGCGGCTGAAGGAACTGACCGCGCCGTTGATCAATGCATGAAAGAAATGCGTGATGTGGTGCGTACGGACGACATGGACGCAGCCCTCGCCGCGCTGTTGCCGCGCCTGGAAAAGGCTGTGCTGGATTCCGAGCAGCGCCGCGAAACCCGGGTTGACCAGATCAGCACCGCACTCACGGCCCTGGTTGCCCAGCTGCAAAAGCTTGCGTTGCCCCGTGAGGTGGCCCGCCCGCTGAAAGCCTTTGCCAAACAGCTCGATAGCCGCGTCGGCCAAGCGCGGGAGATACCGCTGTTGCTCAGTGAGCTAAGCAGCCTGCAAGGGCAAGCGCTGAATAATCTGGAGCCTGAAAGCGAAGCCTCGCGCGCAGGTCCTGGGCTGCTGCAGCGCCTGTTTGGCAGTAAGGAGGCATCAAGTGATGCGCCGCAGGTTGACGCTGCGCCACTGCCCACCGCACAGGTGGCGCCGTCAAAGCCCGCTGCGCCGCCACCTTCGCCCGAGCCGCAGGAGCCCGTACAGTCCGAAGAGTTGACCCAGGCCTTGCGTGCCTTTGCACCGCAACCACAAACGGCCATCGCTCCCGCATCGGAACCGGTAGCGCCGGCCCCGGTGGAAGCGGCCCGCGACACCTTCGCATTCGAGGCACCGCCTCCAGCGGCCCCGATTGTTTCACCTGCGCAGGCCCCTGAGCCGCCGTTAGAAGAGCCGGCCCCTGAAAGCGCGCTCGCCGCCTTTATTGAAGCGCCGCAGGTTGAAGTCGACGCGCCGGATCAAACCAGCATAGGTAGCCTGTCTCTCCCGCCGGTGCTGGAAATTCCCGAGCCCGACGAACTGCAGTCCGATGGGATATACGCCCTGCCCGACTCGCCTGAGCCGTCCTACAGCTCGGTGGCCAAGCACATTGAAGATACGTTACTGGGCTTGTTGGAAGACCTGTCCCTGCCTGAACGTCACCGGCCCCAGGCCGAAGCCATGCGCGAACGGCTTGCCCACGGCTTGAATTGGTACGAACTGATCCCGATCCTGGATGACCTGGCGGTGCTGATGCTGGCGATCACCGACAGTGGCCAGCACGAGTTCGAGGCTTATCTCAAGCAACTCAACGAGCGCCTTGAGGCATTTCAGGGCCACCTGCAGGTTGCCAGCGAGGGCCATGCCGATAGCAGCCTGGCCGCGCGGGAGCTGGATACGCAGATTCGTGAACAGGTCGACGGGTTGCAAAGCAGCGTGCAGGAAGCCGCCGATCTGAACAGCCTCAAGCAGGTACTCGAAAGCCATCTCGAAGGCTTGCTCGGTACCATGGACGAGCATCAGCAGCAGCGTGACCAACGTGAGCAGGAAGTGGCGGCGCGCCTCAAAACCCTGGCTGAGCGAGTGGCCAACATGGAGCAGGAAGCCCAGGGCTACCGTGAGCACCTGGAAGTACAGCGCCAGAAGGCCTTGCTCGATCCGCTGACCGGTCTGCCCAACCGGGCAGCGTGGAGCGAACGCCTTGATCACGAGGTCAACGCCTGGCATCAACGCGGCAACAGCCTGTCGCTGGCGATGCTCGACCTGGATCATTTCAAACGCATCAATGATGGCTACGGTCATCTGGCGGGCGACAAGGTACTCAAGATCATCGCCAACGTGCTGAGCAAGCGCCTGCGGCCCACCGACTTCATCGCGCGTTTCGGCGGTGAGGAGTTTGTGCTGCTGATGCCCGACTCAGCCTTGGCGGATGCTTTGGCTGTCGCTCAAGGATTGCGCGCGGCCATCGAGGCATGCCCGTTCCACTTCAAGGGCGAGCCGGTGACGATCACGGTGTCCATGGGCGTAGCACAGTTTCAACCTGGCGAGCGCAGCGACTTGGCCCTAAAGCGAGCCGATGAAGCGCTTTACAGGGCCAAGGCAGCGGGACGCAATCAAGTGCAGGGGGCATAAAAGATGTTCCATTTTGTAATTTGACCGCCGGGCTAATTACGTTACGTTACACTGTTGCATTATCGTCTCTCAGTGTACTGCTCCTGCCATGAAATCCTTGTCTATTGCTTTTGTGTTTCTCCTGCTCGCCGGTTGCGCCAGCGGCCCGCGGCTGAATACCAGCCACCCTTCGGTGAACCACGACAACCGCGTGCAGTTCGTTGTCGTGCATTACACCTCTACCAACCTTGAGCGCTCGCTGGCGTTGCTGACCCATGGCCAGGTGAGCAGCCATTACCTGATCGGCGACGACGCCTCAGGCACCATCTACAAGCTGGTGGATGAAAGCCAGCGTGCCTGGCACGCGGGGGAAAGCGAGTGGATGGGGCGCACCTGGCTCAATTCCAGCTCCATCGGCATCGAAATCGTCAACCCTGGGTTCCGTGATACGCCCACAGGGCGTGTGTGGTACCCGTATTCCGAAGCGCAGGTGCAGTCGCTGATCGTGCTGCTCAAGGACATCAGCAAGCGTAACGGTATCGAACCCAAGAACATCATCGGGCATAGCGACATTGCCCCACTGCGCAAGCTGGACCCGGGGCCGCTGTTTCCCTGGAAGCGTCTGGCCGCAGAAGGTCTGGCCGTCTGGCCGGATGCACAGGCCGTGGCCCGGTTCCAGGTGCAGTACGGCGCTCAGCTGCCGAGCATCACCTGGTTCCAGGAAGAACTCGCTCGCCTGGGCTATCAGACGCCGCAGACCGGGGAGCTGGATGTGGCCACGCGGCACGTGATCGCCGCCTTCCAGATGCGCTTCCGCCCTTCATTGTTTGATGGCACTCCGGATGCTGAAAGTGCTGCGATCCTGCGGGCCTTGAACCAGCGCTGATTGTGTAGATGTAGGGGCGAGCAAGCTCGCTCCTATAACGGTAATGCCATATAGAACTGCGTACCCTGCCCCGGCCGTGAATACACGCCCATGCGGCCGCCGTGCAACTGCACGATCTCCTTGCACAGGGCCAGCCCCAGGCCCGCGCCGCCTTTCTTGCGACCCACCTGCACAAAGGGTTCGAAGATTCGCCCTTGCTGGCCATAGGCGATACCTTCGCCGTTGTCTTCAACACTGATAATCACCCGTTCGCCATGACGCCGTGCCTGCAGGCGAATCTGCCCGCCTTCGGCGGTGTGGCGCAACGCGTTGCCGAGCAAATTGTCGAGCACGCGCTCCAGTTGCACCTGGTCGGCATACAGTCGCGGCAACTCCGGCTGGGCTTCCACCAGCAACTCAATGTGCTGCGCATTGGCGGGTTCGGCAAATCGCGCCCGTGCGTGTTCCAGAAGGTCGGTGACATCGCAGGCCCCCAGGGTGAGTTTTTGCAGGCCGTTCTGGTAGCGCGAGAAGTTGAGCAAGTCGTTGATCAACTGCATCAGGCGCTGCATTTCTTCGTTGACCGTATCCAGCAGGTCCGCTTCACGGGAGTCTGCCGGGAACTTCGCGCGCTCGCGAAACAGGCCGAAGGCCATATGCATGCCGGTCACCGGCGTGCGCAGTTCATGAGAGGCGCGTAACACGAACTCGCTACGCACTCGTTCGAAGGCGCGCTGTTCGGTAACGTCATGCAGCACCATCACAGCCCCCAGAATATGACCCTGTGTATGGCTCACAGGGGTCAGGCTGTAGGTCAGCAGGCGCAGTTCGCCCTCGACTTCCACTTCCAGATCATCCGGCGCCCGCTCCAGGTTGCCGCCGCGCAGCACCAGTTGCAGTTGTTCATCCATCTCTGCACGACCCAGAGCTTCGCCCAGGCCCTGACCGAGGCGCTCTTCGTCCCAGCCCAGTTGGCGCTGTGCAACCGGGTTGAGGTGCTCCAGGCAGCCCTGCCGATCAATCATAAGCAGGCCGTCATCAATACTGTCGAGCACGGCTTGCAGACGCTGTTGGCCGGCCAGCAGTTCATCGACATTGGTGGCCTGATGCTGGCGCAATGCTTCGGCCATGATGCCGAAACGGCGGGTCAGCTGATTCATTTCCGCTGCTGAGGAGATAGGCAGCGTCACTTCAAAATCGCCCTGTCCGATCTTGTCGGCGGCTTTGGCCAGTGCCTCGATCGGTCCGCCAAAACGCCGCGCGATGCCATGGGCCGTGACAAAGCCAATGATCAACACTGCCAGTCCCACCAACCCGAGCAGCCCTGCAATCAATAACGCGCGCTCACGGGACTTGTGCTCGCTGGCGCTAATGTTCTCCAGTGCCTGCTTGTGATCGGCAATCAGTCCGTTGCGCAGTATGTTGAAGGTTTCAGTGATTTTTTCCTTGCTGCCCGGCGGCGGTGTTTCCTGCTGGGATTGGTCGAACGCTTCGAGCAGGTTCTGATAGTCGGAGCGGGCCTGGCCAAAGCCATGGCTTTTACCGATCGACTGCTCATGGGCGACGCCTTGGTCCAGCAGGTCGAAATAATGCTGCTTGGAGGCCCTCAGGGCCTCAGGGTCGGGTCGTTTCTCCAGCATCATGATCAGCTGGTCGCCCAGGCTCTGACGCAATTTGAGTCCCAGGTCCAGGGTGATGAAGTTACTGCGAATCAGCGATTCCTGGGTCTTGGCCATTTGCATGACGCTGACCAAGCCCAGGATCAATCCCAGCAAGGCCACGGTGATCAGCGCTGAAATGCTCAGAAATAATCGAGTGCGCAGTTTCATCGCGAGCTTCATAAGGTCCTGCTCACAGGTTGTACTGTTTGCGTTTGCGGTACAGGGTCGACGCGTCGATTCCGAGGGTGCGAGCTGCTTGATCCAGCGTGTCACTGGTGGCGAGGACGGCGCCGATATGGGCTTTTTCGAGCTCGTCCAGGCTCAACGCCGCGCCGATACGGGGCGCGTTGTTGGTCGGTTGCTCGGCCATCCCCAAATGGCTGATCTCTACCTTCTCCTGAGGGCAGATGATGCTGGCGCGCTCCACTACGTTACGCAGCTCGCGAATGTTGCCGGGCCAGCGATAGTTGAGCAGCGCTTCACGGGCCTGATCACTGAAGCCGCGCGCGGGGCGGGCGTATTCCTTGACGAAGCGTGCCAGGAAGCGGTCAGCCAGGGTAAGGATGTCTTCACTGCGTTCGCGCAGCGGCGGCAGGTGCAGGGTGATGACATTGAGGCGGTACAGCAAGTCTTCCCGGAAGCGGCCGTCGCGCACCATGTCTTCCAGGTTCAGGTTGGTGGCGGCGAGGATGCGCACGTCGGCGCGGCGGGTGACTGGGTCGCCCACACGCTCATATTCCTTATCCTGAATGAAGCGCAGCAGCTTTGGTTGTAACGTGAGGGGAAAATCGCCGATCTCGTCGAGAAACAACGTGCCGCCGTCAGCCTGGTTAACGCGTCCCAAGGTGCTTTCACTGGCGCCGGTGAACGCGCCGCGACTATGGCCGAACAGTTCGCTCTCCATCAGCTCGGCGGTCAGTGACGGGCAGTTGATGGTCACGCAAGACTTCTTGGCGCGTTTGCTCCAGCCGTGAATGGCACGGGCCAGCTCACCTTTACCGGTGCCGGACTCGCCAAGGATCAAGATGTTTGCATCGGTCCCGGCCACCTGGCGCGCAGTTTCCAGTACCACCATCATCGATGGGCTGTGAGAGTCGAGGCCATCCTTGGGCTGGCGCACTGCGCCTTCCAGGGCCTCCAGTCGCGCAGAGAGCTGGCGCACTTCCAGTTGCTTGGCGGTGGCCAGGCGCAATTGGTCCGGACTGCAGGGTTTGACCAGGTAGTCGGCGGCACCGGCCTGGATTGCGTCCACGGCGGTATCCACGGCGGAGTGGGCCGTGACGATCACCACACGCATCCACGGAGCCTGGATACGCATCTGCGCGAGTACATCCAGGCCGTTGTCCTCGCCCAGGCGCAAGTCCAGAAAGCACAGGTCGAACACCTGGCGCTGCATCAGGGCATCGGCCTGGGCGGCGCTGTTGGCGGTGGCAACGGTGTAGCCCTCGTCTTCCAGGCAATAACGGAACGTGCGGAGGATTGCGGATTCGTCATCCACTAAAAGAATGCGGCCTTGAAGCTCCTTGGCTGAATCCATCTGTCCCGCGCTCCTTAACTATTAAATAAGATGGTGTTTAGTCCCGGAATAATCGGGCAAGTTGCATGGTTTATTCTGATTCATAAAAGGCATCTTCGTGTAGGTATCTACACGCCTTCCTACAAAGCGCCGGCTGATGGCCTTCTTGTGCGTTATCGCGACTTAGGCAACTGAGCGTGCGCTTTCGATCCTCTGACCCGACCACTGGCCATCGTGCATTTCGCACGGCATCTAAAGAGGCATCGTGCAGGATGCTGGGTGCTACATCCTTGCGCGCCACATAACATATTGATTTTATTGTGTTTTATTTTGCAATAAAGCTGGCACGCAGTCTGCAATATTCCTCCCAAGAGTGTCATGAACGAATAATCAGAATGCGGGAGAACAGCAGCATGACTCGCCAAAGCCTCAGCCAATTGCGTGTATCGCCGCTGCGTATGCAGCAGGGCCTTTTTGCCAGCCTGGCCTTGATGGTCACGTTGATTGCCGGCCAGCAGATGCAGCACTGGCAGCAGAGTGAGCAGCCAGCCCCGCAATTTGAGCGTCCGGTCATGACCCAGACCCATTTCCGTTCCATTGGCAGCGCCAGCGCTAATGTAACTGCCCCGCAATTGAGCTTGGTCGATCAGGATTCCACTCTGGACGAACTGCCTGCTCAAGAGCGCTGGGTGTTCTAGGCAAGAACAAGTCGCTTGTGTTGAGCGACTGCACGGCACTACCGCTGTTACCCCTATAGAAGCATAAGGAGAATCACCATGTTGAGTTGGGCAATCACATTTCTGATCATCGCCATTGTCGCTGCAGTCCTGGGCTTCGGTGGTATCGCTGGCACCGCCACCGGCATCGCCAAGATCCTGTTTGTCGTCTTCCTGGTGATGTTCATTGCTTCGTTCTTCTTTGGTCGTAAAGGCCGAGGTTGAATATGACCACTCTGCCCTTTAAAGCCATTGCTGCCGCCCTGCTCTTGGGCGGCAGCAGCCTGGCGTCGGCCGCCAATGACGGTCAGTCCCGGGCTAACGAATTGCTCAGCGCGGACCCGCAGTACCGTGAGACTTGGCAAGACGTGGTGAAGAAAGAACAGCGCCTGCCGGAATGGGTCATGAACCTGTCGGGTACGGCCGAACAAATGAATGCTGTTGAAGAGGACGGTGACAAGTATCTGGTGGGCCCCCTTTGCGAAACTGCGGATACCTGCTTGAACAAGCGCCTCATTGTGGCCTTCAGTTTCGATAAGGAAGATGCCTACGCGATGTTGGTGGAAGTCCCAGCCGGTTTGCCGGCCGACAAGTCCCCGACACGGCATGCTGATTACCGTTTCCTCGGTAAGCCGGATGAAGGCATGCAAAAGCTGTTGATGGAACAACTGAAGAAAGATCCGAATTGGTACTAGGTTCCGTCTGAGACGGAGCCAGCGTCCATAGAAAGAAGCCCCTGCGCTTCTTTCTGTTTGCATCACTCGCCAAGGGTGGTGCATGACCAGGGGGCCGGGTTGCTCTGATCGATCAAGATCGGCGTGACCTACGGGTACAGGGAGTGCCTGCGAAAGGGCCGGGTCAGGCGAAAAGCTGCGACGCAAGTTCACAAGTCCTCAAGCTTGCTGAACTTGCGGCGGGCTTACGACTCTCATGCCCGCGCTTGGCTCTCGCTTCATGGCTCTCGCTTTATGCCTCTCATAGTCGCAATTTTGCTTTTTGCCTCTCGCCAACCATTACCGGGTATGTCGAGGCGACCATCTATCGAGAAATTTTCATACGCGCCATAGGACATTTCCGGTGCTAGGTGGTGGATTTCTCACGCATTTCTGCCAAACGTTGCAAGTCGTTCAGCATCACTGAGCGAGCCTGATTTGGCCGCCTCACGGCATATTCACCCGCCTGAATGGCGTATTCGAACTGACCGTTTGGACAATTATTTTCAAAAAAAGCCATGCCGATTCGGCATAGGGTAGGCGTTTACGGCATTAGACGTCGCTCCCTTGCATGGGAATAGTTGCGCCTTTTTTCGCCTACCAGTAAGCCATTTCGGCCACGCTGCGGTGACCTTCCATGGAGGCTGATGCACACACTTTTTCGCTTTCGAGCGTTGCAGCTGGCGCATTTGCCATAAGTCCACTTGAAGTAAGGGTAATGACATGAAGAAGGCAAAGCTAAGCCTCGCCTGGCAGATCCTCATCGGTTTGGTACTGGGGATCGCAATCGGTGCAGTGCTCAACCATTTCAGTGCTGAAAAGGCCTGGTGGATCAGCAATGTATTGCAGCCGGCAGGCGATATCTTTATCCGCCTGATCAAGATGATCGTGATCCCGATTGTGATTTCCTCGCTGATCGTCGGCATTGCCGGTGTGGGTGACGCGAAAAAGCTCGGTCGCATCGGCGTCAAAACCATCCTTTACTTCGAAGTGGTCACTACCATCGCCATCGTGGTTGGCCTGCTGCTGGCCAACCTGTTCCACCCGGGCGCCGGCATCGACATGAGTACCCTGGGTACCGTCGACATCTCCAAGTACCAGGCGACCGCCGCCGAGGTGCAGCACGAACATGCGTTCATCGAAACCATCCTCAACCTGATCCCATCGAACATCTTCGCGGCGGTTGCCCGTGGTGAAATGCTGCCGATCATCTTCTTCTCGGTGCTGTTCGGCCTGGGCTTGTCGAGCCTCAAGCCTGAGCTGCGCGAGCCGCTGGTGACGATGTTCCAGGGCGTGTCCGAGAGCATGTTCAAAGTCACTCACATGATCATGAAGTACGCCCCTATCGGCGTGTTTGCCCTGATCGCGGTGACCGTCGCCAACTTCGGCTTTGCCTCCTTGCTGCCGCTGGCCAAGCTGGTGATCCTGGTTTACGTCGCCATCCTGTTCTTCGCCTTCGCGGTACTGGGCCTGATCGCCCGTCTGTTTGGCTTCTCGATCCTGAAAGTGATGCGCATCTTCAAGGATGAGCTGGTACTGGCTTACTCCACCGCCAGTTCCGAAACCGTGCTGCCCCGGGTGATCGAGAAGATGGAAGCCTACGGCGCGCCGAAGGCGATCTGCAGCTTCGTGGTGCCGACCGGTTATTCGTTCAACCTCGACGGTTCGACCCTGTACCAGAGCATCGCGGCAATCTTTATTGCCCAGCTGTATGGCATCGACCTGTCGATCGGCCAGCAACTGATGCTGGTCCTGACCCTGATGGTGACCTCCAAAGGTATCGCCGGCGTGCCGGGTGTGTCCTTTGTAGTGTTGCTGGCTACCCTGGGCAGCGTGGGCATCCCGCTGGAAGGCTTGGCATTTATCGCCGGTGTCGACCGTGTGATGGACATGGCGCGTACCGCACTGAACGTGATCGGCAATGCCTTGGCCGTATTGGTCATCTCCCGTTGGGAAGGCATGTACGACGACGCCAAGGGCGAGCGCTACTGGAACTCCCTGCCGCACTGGCGCAGCAAGGAAGCGTTGCCGGCCGGCGAGACCACTCGCGGCTGATAGCACGATTGCGCTGACACGAACCCCGGATAATTCCGGGGTTTGTCGTTTCTGTCAGCCCCGCTATCATTCGCCCCATCTTTCGGGGGATTCAACTGATGCTAAATGGCCTGTGGCTTGGCTTCTTTGTCGTGGCAATGGTGTCAGCACTGGCGCAATGGCTGGTGGGCGGTAACGCCGGGATTTTTGCGGCAATGGTCGAAAGCATTTTCGCCATGGCCAAATTGTCGGTGGAAGTCATGGTGCTGCTGTTCGGCACCCTGACCTTGTGGCTGGGCTTTTTGCGCATCGCTGAAAAAGCCGGGATCGTCGATTGGCTGGCCAAGGCGCTCGGCCCGCTGTTTCGAAGGCTGATGCCGGAAGTGCCTGCCGGTCACCCGGCCATCGGCCTGATCACCCTCAACTTCGCCGCCAACGGTTTGGGCCTGGACAACGCCGCCACGCCCATCGGCCTGAAAGCCATGAAGGCCTTGCAGGAACTCAACCCCATCCCCAACACGGCGAGCAACGCGCAGATCCTGTTCCTGGTGCTCAATGCGTCCTCGCTGACCCTGTTGCCGGTGACCATCTTCATGTACCGCGCCCAGCAAGGCGCCGCCGACCCGACGCTGGTGTTCCTGCCGATCCTGCTGGCCACCAGCGCATCGACCCTGGTGGGCCTGCTGTCGGTGGCGGTGATGCAACGCCTGCGGTTGTGGGACCCGGTGGTGCTGGCTTATCTGATTCCTGGCGCGTTGGTGCTGGGCGGCTTCATGGCGCTGCTGGCGACACTCTCGGCCACGGCGCTGGCCGGTTTATCCTCGATCCTGGGCAACCTCACGTTGTTTGGCCTGATCATGCTGTTTCTGGTGATCGGCGCGTTGCGCAAGGTCAAGGTATACGAGGCCTTCGTCGAAGGGGCCAAGGAAGGCTTCGACGTGGCCAAGAACCTGTTGCCCTACCTTGTGGCGATGCTGTGTGCGGTGGGCGTGTTGCGGGCCTCGGGCGCGTTGGACTTCGGCCTGGAAGGGATTCGCCATGTGGTGGCCTGGACGGGCATGGATACACGGTTTGTCGACGCGCTGCCGACTGCGATGGTCAAGCCGTTCTCCGGCAGTGCGGCGCGGGCGATGCTGATCGAGACCATGCAGACCCAGGGCGTGGACAGCTTCCCGGCCTTGGTGGCGGCGACAATACAGGGCAGTACTGAGACCACCTTCTATGTGTTGGCGGTGTACTTTGGTTCGGTGGGCATCCAGCGCGCGCGACATGCGGTGGGCTGTGCGTTGCTGGCGGAGTTTGCCGGTGTCGTGGCGGCTATTGCGGTGTGCTACTGGTTCTTCGGTTAAGCCTTAGATTGCTATCGGGGGCAAGCCCCCTCCCAGATTTTGATTTGTGAATACATTCAAAAGTGGGAGCTGGCTTGCCTGCGATGAGGCCCTCAGCGTCTAGGTGCTGTATTGCCCTGCGCCACTACCCAATCCACCACCTGCTTATTCAACTGATCCCCGGCCTGGCCAAAAGCAGCCACCACCGCTGGCACCTTGGCGTCACTCACCGGCTGCCTCACTTCAAACCGCCGGCTGGCAATAATCCGCTGATCGCTGCCGCGCACCAAACGCGCATCCAGGCGAATCACCACCTCCACCGCGTCACCCCGGTATTCACTTTGAAACGCTTGCAACTGCCCGCCCAACTCATAGTCGGCTTGCAGGTTGGTCTCGTCCGTACTCAGCAGCGTTACCCGTCCATCGCGTTGGAAGCCGTCCAGCAGGCGGTTGCGTAAGAGTACCGGCGCCGGGTCGCTCCAGCGTGAGTTCGCATAGCTGCTGATCAGGTTGCCGTCAGGCACCACGGCAATGCGTGGACTGTCGAGAAACTCGCTGGTCTGGGGTTTGGCTACGCGCAGCGACCAACTCACCGGCGTGCCTTGGGTGGTTGGTTGAGTGGAGGCCAGGCGGTACACGTCTGACGGGTCAGGCTTGGGCAGAATCGAGCAGGCGCTGAGCAATGCGAGGGCCACAGGGGCGATCATCAGGTAAGCACGCTTCATGGCGTGAACTCCTTGTTCTTGTCACTGCCCAGCAGGTAACCGCTGGGGTTGGCTTCCAGGCGACGGGAGATGGCGCGCAGCGAACCGAGGGTTTCACGCAGCTCACGCACCGCTGGCGCCAGTTCGTTGAGGCCCTGCATACCGCTGTTCACCGAGTCCTGGTTGTTGGTCAGCAAGCTGTTGATGGTGGCGGTGCTTTGTTCCAGGGATTTCATCGCCTGCTCGGCGCTGCCAAAGGCTTGCTTGCCTTGCTCGTTGAGCAGGCCATTGGCGCTGCGCATCAACACGGTGGTTTGCTCCAGCGCGGCACCCGCCTGTTTGCTCACCTGCATCAATTGCTGCATCACCACCTTGATGTCGCCGCGTTGCTCGGCGATGGCACCAGTGGTTTGTTGCAGGTTATCCAGGGTGTTGCTCAAGCGTTCGACGTTTTCCCGGGAGAACATGTGGTTGGCGTTGTGCAGCAGCAGGTTGACGCTGGTCATCAGGTCGTTGCTGTTATTGAGCAGGCGCGCGATGGGCGATGGGGACGCGATGATTTCCGGCAGGTTGCCGTTCTTGCCCTTGAGTTCCGGGCTCTGCGGGGTACCGCCGCTGAGCTGGATGATCGAGGTGCCGGTGATGCCGGTCAGCGCCAGCTTGGCCTGGGTGTCTTCCTTGATCGGCGTCTGCCCGGCCAGGCGGATGCGGGCGAGGACGCGACGCGGGTCTTTGGGGTCCAGGCGTAGGCTGGTGACGTCGCCCACCTTGATCCCGCTGTACTGCACCGCACTGCCCTGGGACAGGCCGCTGACCGCCTCGTTGAAGATCACTTCGTAATCCTGGAAGGCGCTGTCGACGCTGGATTTGGCCAGCCATAGGCCAAAGAGCATGGCCCCGACCACCACAATTACGCTGAACAGTCCGATCATCACATGATGGGCTCGGGTTTCCATGTCATACCTCGTTGAGCGATTGAGCGGCATCCAACGCCGCGCGGCCCCGGGGGCCGTGGAAATATTCGTGAATCCAGGCGTCGTCGGTTTCCGAGACGACATCGATGGCGTCGGCCACCAACACTTTCTTCTGCGCCAGCACCGCCACGCGGTCGGTGATGGTGTACAGCGTGTCGAGGTCGTGGGTGACCAGGAACACGCTCAAGCCCAACGCATCGCGCAGGGTCAGGATCAGTTGGTCGAACTGCGCTGCGCCAATCGGATCGAGGCCAGCGGTGGGTTCATCGAGAAACAGGATGTCCGGGTCCAGTGCCAGCGCACGGGCCAGGGCCGCGCGCTTGATCATGCCGCCGGACAACGAAGCCGGGTATTTGTCGGCCGCTGACAGGGGTAGCCCGGCCAGGGCCAGCTTGACTGCCGCCAAGTGCTCGGCGTCGGCGCGACTGAGGCCGGCATGTTCGATCAATGGCAGGGCAACGTTCTCGGTAACGGTCAGCGAGGAAAACAGCGCGCCCTTCTGGAACAGCACACCAAAGCGCCGCTCCACCAGCGAGCGTTCGTGCTCAGACAGGCTCGGCAGGTTCTTGCCGAACACCCGCACCTCACCTTCGCTGGGCCGACGCAGGCCGACGATGCTGCGCAGCAGCACCGACTTGCCGCTGCCGGAGCCGCCGACCACTGCCAGAATCTCGCCTTTGTATAAATCCAGGTCGAGGTTTTCATGCACGCTCTGGCTACCAAAGCGGTTGCACAGGCCGCGTACCTCAATAACCGCCTCAGTGGGCGTACGGTGTAGACGACTCACCAGCCCATCTCCATGAAGAACATCGCGGCGACCGCATCCAGCACGATCACCACAAAAATCGACTGCACCACACTGGATGTGGTGTGCGCGCCGACTGATTCGGCGCTGCCGCTGACCTTGAAGCCTTCCAGGCAACCAATGGCCGCGATCAGGAAAGCGAAGATCGGTGCCTTCACCATGCCCACCAAAAAGTGCTGCACGCCAATGTCCGATTGCAGCAGCGAGAGGAACATCGCTGGTGAGATATCCAGTGCCACGGCACACACCACGCCGCCGCCGACAATCCCCGAGAGCATCGCCAGGAAAGTCAGCATCGGCAGCGCCACCAGTAGCGCCAGAACCCGCGGCAACACCAGCAGCTCCATCGGGTCCAGGCCCAGGGTGCGGATGGCGTCGATTTCTTCGTTGGCCTTCATTGAGCCGATTTGTGCCGTGAACGCACTGGCGGTACGGCCAGCGATCAGGATCGCGGTGAGCAGCACGCCGAATTCGCGCAGGAAAGAGAACGCCACCAGGTCCACGGTAAAAATCGTTGCGCCAAAACTCTTGAGCACGGTGGCGCCAAGAAACGCCACCACCGCGCCCACCAGAAAGGTCAGGAGGGCCACGATAGGTGCGGCATCGAGACCGGTCTGTTCGATATGGGCGACCATCGGCGTAAGGCGCCAGCGCTTGGGTCGAAACATCCCGCGGACGAAGGTCTCAAGGATCAGGCCAATAAAACCCAGGAGTTTCTTGGCGTCTTGCCAGACGGTGTCCACCGCGCGGCCGATACGGGCCAGCACCTGGATGCCAGCGCTTTCTTCCGGCTCTTTGAGCGGGACGCAAAAATCATTGAGGGAGCGGTAGACCGTCTTGAGCAGCGCCCGGTCGGCGGCCGACAGGCTGCAATCGGTCTGCTCGGCGCAGTGCTGGATGCGGTCGGGGCCCAGCAGCTCGACCAGCAGTGACGCGCCGGCGGTATCCAGCGCACCGAGGCCGTTAAGGTCGATGCGGGCGCCGGCGTCGTATTGGCCGTCGAGTGTGTCCGACAGCTTTTTCAGGTTGGCGTAGTGGGCAAGCGTCCAGTCGCCAGTAATCCGCAGTGAGGGCGGGGTGCTGGACGTATCAAGATGGGCTGCGCCGGCGGTCGTGCGAGTGGTCATAAGCTCCGAGCTTGTTTGGCTATCCACAATGGCTACGTAATAGCACGATCTGACCTACTTTGGGTTGTCCGCTTGTGCTGTGTCGATCACCTTGAAGCGCAAGACGCCGATCACCTGGCCGTCCTCGGTGAGGACCTGCACTTGCCAGCGCCCCGCTGCGTCGCCCGGGAAATTCTGCTTGTGCGTCCAGGCGCGATAGCCCTCCTTGCGCCCACCGTGGATATCCAGAGCAATGCGGTCGACTTCCTTGCCGTTGAATTTCCACACATGGTAGATCCGCTCATCCAGCCCGCGTGGGGCGTTGATTGCGGTATAGGCGTAGAGGCCACCGCTGCGCAACTGGTCGGCGGTGACCTCCTTGAGGTCATCGCCCGGGGTGCGATCCTGCAGTTGGGTGCTGATGGCGACTTCGGTCATCCACAGGGTGGCCGGCGGCACCCAGCTGCGCAGGAACCAGCCGGCGCAACCGATCGCCGCCGTGACCCCCAGCAGCATCGCCCAGCCTTTGAGGCTGCGCAGCGGCAGGCTGACCGCCAGGCTCGGGATCGACAGCGCCATGGCCACACCGAGTGCCAGCTTGTAACTCTGGGCAGTGGTCAGGTGCATGATGATGGGCAGCGCGGTGAGCAATGCGGCGAACAAGGTCAGGGTGTGCAGGGCCAGGAACAGCGAGCGCTTGGGCGCCAGCCACTTGTAGTACAACGGGTCGATGATCGACACCAGTGCCGCCGCGCCGAGCAGGCCGGTGAACAACGACTGGCCGCTGTTCCAGGCGGTGGTGACGAAAAAGAAGGGCAGGACAAAGAACAGGCTTTCCTGGTGGATCATCTGCGTGGCATAGCGCAGCAGCGGTTCCGGGATCTCGCGCTTGAAGAGCTTGGCAAACAGTTGGGTGAAGCTGTTTTCCAGCATCAGCCACAACCAACTGACCAGCATGATGACGGCGATCCAGCTGGCCATGCCTTGCTGGCGGTCCACCAGGATAAAGCTGCCCACACCCGAGATAAAACCGCCGAGTGCAATTACCCCTGGGTAGCGCTTGATCAGTTCGAGGATGCGCTGGATTAGATGGGTCAGGTTTGGCATTCGGCGGTTCGCAGTCTTTGTAGGAAAAAATCCCAGACAGAATAACGTCTTAGCGCTGGGCCCGGTGCTTCATTCCACGATCCGTTGGCGATAACGCCGAATGCCAATCAACACTATGGCGATGAGCCCAAGCACGCCCGCACCTATCCAGGTCAGGGCGTCATAGCTCAACAACGGCTTTTCGATGCGCCAGTAGCCCGGTTGCTTGAAGACCTCGCGCATGGCCTGGTTGGTTTGCGAAAGGCTCACTGCCTTGATGCGCTTGACCGGGTCGCTGAAACGGCCGTCAGCGTAGTCGCCGGCGGCACTCCAGTAATAATCGGCCAGCGCACTGTTGCCCTGTACCGCCCAGGCTTGGCGGGCAATGGCAGCCTGCTGCAGGCGAGTGAACACCTTCGGGTCGATTCCGTCCTTGAGCAGTTGTGCCTTGAGGTCTTGCAAGACTTGCTCGGCTTCAGGGAGATTTTCCCGTTCGAGGTCGGCGTTCAGGCTCAGGAAGCCTACGCCGCCGAGCACTTCGCGTTCGCTCCAAGGGCCGTAGGACAAACCGTGCTTCAGACGCAGCTGTCGATACAGCGCCCAATCGAGATAATCCTTGAGCAGGTCGTAGGTTTCGTCATGCTGGTCGTCCAGCACCGGCTCGGGGAACAGCCAGTGCAGTTTGGCGCCATCGCCGACCCAGCCATGGACCAGGTCGCGCTGGGTGGCGGCGGTGTGCTGGATCTGCGGCAGCGGGCGATGCTCGCTTGGGTCTACCGGGTCGAGCTGGCCGTAGGTGCGTTCCAGGTAGGCTGGCAGCAGCTTGTCCAGATCGCCGACGACGATCAGGGTCATGTTGTTGGGCGCGTACCAGGCTTTGCGCAGTTTCTCCAACTGATCGCGGGTCAGGTGGCCGACCTGCGCGCGTTCGGCGCATTTGAGCCCCAACTCGACGGCCAATTGGTTGCTGGCGCTGTGGCCCAGGTCCTGGCGATCCAGCAAACGTTGCAGGTGCGAATAATGGCCGCCGTCTTCGCGCTCGACCACCTGCTTGGCGGCGTTGATATTGGCATCGGTCAACTGCGTGCGGGTCAGGATTGCCAGCAGCAGGTCCAGCACCTTGCGCTGGTTGTGCGCGGGGGCCTCGATGACGAATGTAGTGTCGGCGTTGCTGGTGTAGGCGTTCCATTCGCCGCCCAACGCTTGCATGCGGTCTTCGAGGTCGCCTTCGCCACCGCCGTCGATGCCGCTGAACAGCAGGTGTTCGAACAGGTGGGGAAGCTCTTTGTCTTCGCAACCGAAGTCATCCAGGCCCACGCCGACCACCAGGCGGATGGCCACGTGCCCGCGTTCGGTGCCCGGTTTGAGCAGCAGCTGCAGGCCGTTGGGCAAGGTGTAGCCCTCGACTTGCTGACGGTCGAAGGCAAAGGTGTGTGCCGATCCTAGAAGCAGGCAGGCGAGTAACAGGCGACGCATAACAAGCTTCCTGGCGAGTGAGGTCCATTGTTAACTGACTTCACTGGCCGTCGTACGTTCAGGGCGAATGGGTGATGTCGGCAATATCTTCGGTGGAGAGTGCGCCAGTGTCGGACGTTTCCAAGACTACATAAGCGCTGCTGCAAAACAACGAGTTCAAGCGTTTCATGTCGGCGATCAGCTCCAGGTGCAGGGAGCTGGTTTCCAGGCTCTGTACGATCTTGCGCTGCAGGCGGCTGACATGGGCGTGAGCCAGGCGACGTTCCTGGGCGCGGAAGCGGCGTTTTTCACGCAGCAATTGGCGAGCGCTCTCCGGGTCGCCGCTGAGAAACACCGACAGACCCAGGCGCAGGTTGGCGATCAACTGGCTGTGCAGACCGCTGAGTTCTTCCAGGCCCACTTCGGAAAACTGCCGTCGCTGCGAGGTTTTCTGCTGCTGGACCTTGCGCAACATGCGTTCGATCAAGTCACCTGCCAGTTTCAGGTTGATCGACAACTCGATGATCTCCGCCCAGCGGCGGTTGTCTTGTTCGCTCAGGTCTTCACGGGGCATTTGCGCCAGATAGAGCTTGATCGCGCTGTAGAGCGCCTCGACGTCATCGCTGAGGCTGCGCATTTGCTGGGTGATTGCGGTTTGATTACCGCGCAGCACCTCCTGCATGGAGGTGAGCATATTGTCGATCAGGTCACCCAGACGCAGGGTTTCTCGCGCGGCGTTGGCTAAGGCCAGGCTCGGCGTGGTGAGCGCGGCCAGGTCGAGGTGGCGTGGTTTGGCCTTGCCATTGGTTTCTTCGCGCTCGGGCAACAGCCAGGCGCACAGCCGCGCCATAGGGCCAATGGTGGGCAGCAGAATCAAGCAGCGCGTGACGTTATAGAGCAGGTGAAAGGTGATGACCATGCCTTGGGCGCTGTAGTCCAGGCCGTCCATCCAGCCCACGAGCGGGTCAAGTACAGGAATGATCAGCAACAGGCCGATCAGTTTGTACAACAGGCTGCCCAGGGCCACTTGGCGGCCGGCGGTGTTTTGCATGCTGGTGCTTAGAAATGCCAGCACACCGCTGCCGATATTGGCGCCGATCACCAGGCCGATGGCCACGTGCAAACCGATCACGCCGGCGCCGGCCAGGGTGGCCGTAAGCAGCACGGCGGCGAGGCTGGAGTAGGAAATCATTGCGAACAGCGCGCCGACTAGGGCGTCGAGCAAGATATCGCCGGTCAGCGAGGCGAAGATCACCTTGACGCCCTGGGCATGGGTGATGGGTCCGGCGGCCTCGACGATCAATTGCAGCGCGAGGATGATCAGCCCAAGGCCGATCCCCACCCGGCCCAACTGCCCTGCCCGCGTCTGTTTGCGCGACAGGAAGAAAATCACCCCAAGGAAGATCAGCAGCGGCGACAGCCAGGACAAGTCGAAAGTCAGTACCCGCGCCATCAGCGCGGTACCGACGTCGGCACCAAGCATGGTGGCCAAGGCCGGTGTAAGGCTCATCAACCCCTGGCCGACAAAGGAAGTGACCAGCATCGCCGTGGCGTTGCTGCTTTGCACCATGGCGGTCACCAGGATCCCGGCGATAAAGGCCAGCCAGCGCTTGGACATGTTCTGCCCGATGACTTGGCGCAAGTTGGAGCCGTAGACCCGCAGGATGCCGGTACGGACGATGTGCGTGCCCCAGATAAGCAGGGTCACGGCGGAAAGCAGATTGAGCAGGGTCAGCATGCTCGGCCCCCCGTGTAGGTGCGCTCCAGGAGGAGCGAAGGAAAGTTACCGCGTGCCGTTCTACGTCTTGTACTTAAGCTGTAGTTGGCTAATGGGCTCTGCGCCAGCATCGCATAGCTAAACTCCGGATTGAAACAAAACTGTCATGAAATCAACTTTTTGGCAGACGAAAAAATGGGGCGCAAGCGCCCCATTTCAGCAGCGGGTCAGGTTTATTGACCCGGAATGTCTTTACGCAGTTTCACTGGATCCTGCTGCTTCTTCTTTTTGGCGATGGCGGTGCGCATCTTGATGTTCACCGCTTCCACTGCCAGCGAGAACGCCATGGCGAAGTAGACATAGCCTTTTGGCACATGCACGTCGAAGGATTCGGCGATCAGCACAGTACCCACCACCAGCAGGAACGACAGCGCCAGCATTTTCAGCGACGGGTGCTTGTCGATGAACTCGCTGATAGTGCCGGCAGCCAGCATCATCACCAGTACGGCCACGACGATTGCAGCCACCATCACCGGCACATGGGAAACCATGCCGACGGCGGTGATTACCGAGTCCAGGGAGAACACGATGTCGATGATGGCGATCTGGATGATGGTGTAGATGAACTTGCCACCGGCGCCTTTGGGCTCGTCGTTGGTTTCGTCTTCCCCTTCCAGGGCGTGGTACATCTCCTGGGAGCTTTTCCACAGCAGGAACAGGCCGCCGAAGAACAGGATCAGGTCACGGCCGGAAATGCCCTGGCCAAACACCACGAACAGGTCGGCGGTCAGTTGCATGACCCAGGTGATCGACAGCAGCAACAGGATGCGCGTGACCATGGCCAGTGCCAGGCCGAAGATCCGGGTACGCGCCTGCATATGCTTGGGCATGCGGCTGACCAGGATCGAAATCATGATGATGTTATCGATGCCCAGGACGATCTCGAGAGCCGTCAGGGTGAAGAAGGCAATCCAGATTTCCGGATTGGTCAGCCATTCCATGTGTATTCCTTTGAGCAAGTGTTAAACCGCGCAAGCTGTAGCGCCGCGCGGTGAGTCAGTACGATTATAGAGTGCTGAACAGCGGAAAAATCCCCATCAGCAATGCGGCGAACATTATGCACAGGCATACCAGCACTGCCCACTTCAAGGTGAAGCGTTGGTGGTCGCCGAACTCAATACCCGCCAGCGCCACCAGCAAGTAAGTCGAGGGTACCAGCGGGCTGAGCAGGTGCACGGGTTGCCCGACGATCGACGCACGGGCCATTTCGACCGCGGTGATGCCGTAGTGGCTGGCCGCTTCGGCCAATACTGGCAGTACGCCGTAATAGAACGCATCGTTGGACATGAAGAAGGTGAACGGCATGCTCACCAGCGCAGTGATCACTGCCAGGTACGGGCCCATGGCTTCCGGGATGACCGCCAGCAGGCTTTTTGACATGGCGTCGACCATGCCGGTACCCGACAGGATGCCTGTGAAGATCCCGGCGGCGAAGATCAGTCCGACGACCGCCAAGACGCTGCCGGCGTGGGCTGCGACGCGGTCTTTCTGCTGTTGCAGGCACGGGTAGTTGACGATCATCGCGATACTGAACGCCACCATGAACAGCACCGGCAGCGGCAACAGGCCGGCAATCAGGGTGCACATCAGGGCCAGGGTGAGGGCGCCGTTGAACCAGATCAGTTTCGGGCGGCGGGCGTCGGGGAATTGCGACACGCTGATTTCGCTGTGGTCGATCTCGTCGCCCTGCAGGTGCAGTTCACCCAGGCGTGCGCGCTCACGCTTGCCGTACATGTAGGCAATTACCAGGATCGCCACGACGCCAGCGGCCATGGCCGGAATCATCGGTACGAAGATGTCGGACGGATCCACATGCAACGCACTGGCCGCACGAGCCGTCGGGCCACCCCAGGGTGTCATGTTCATTACACCGCCGGCGAGAATGATCAGACCGGCCATGATCCGCGGGCTCATGCCGATGCGCTGGTACAGCGGCAGCATGGCGGCCACGCAGATCATGTAGGTGGTGGCGCCATCACCGTCCAGGGATACCACCAAAGCCAGCACGGCAGTGCCGACCGAGACTTTCAGCGGGTCGCCCTTGACCATCTTGAGGATCTTGCGCACGGCCGGGTCGAACAGGCCGGAGTCGATCATCAAGGCAAAGTAGAGGATGGCGAACATCAGCATCACGCCAGTTGGCGCGAGCTTGGTGATGCCTTCGAGCATCATCGGGCCGATCTTCGGCGCGAAACCGCCGAACAGTGCAAACAGGATGGGCACGATGATCAAGGCGATCAGCGCAGACAGGCGCTTGGTCATGATCAGGAACATGAACGTGATGACCATGGCAAAGCCAAGGAAAGTCAGCATAGGAATACTCCAGGCGTAGCGCGGCTAGGGAATGGCGAACCGGGTGAGGGTCAGCGCAGAACGAAAGGCACGAGGCGTACGGGGGGAGTGGGTGCGAACAGGCGGGTACGAGCGGACATCGGGAATCACCATTGTTGTTGTTTACAGCCGGTCTGTTGCCGGCAGTTGGGGCGATCCTAGACGGGTAAGCTTTCAGCCAGCTTTCGCCACTAAAACTGTTGATGAAGGGGCGACATCTGGTCTTGAGGCTCATGCAGAACAAAATGTGGGAGCTGGCTTGCCTGCGATGAGGGTGTATCAGCCGACATTTCCTATGGCTGTGACATCGTCATCGCAGGCAAGCCAGCTCCCACATTAGAACAGTGGTTGCTACGAAAATATCAGGGCAGTTCGAGGCCGCCGGCCGCTTTATGCAGCGCACGCAAATGCTCACCCAGCTGCTTGAGGTTGGCCTCACACGCCGCAATCTCGGCAGCACGGGCCGGATCGAGCAGCGCCCTTACCTCTTTATCCAGCTCGCCGGTCAATGATTGCAACTGCTTCTGACGTTCGGCGCTCTCCGACTCCAGGCGCTTGGCTTCCGAAGGTTGCGGCAGGCCATAGCCGCCACTGTCGAGCAACTCGGCCGGGCGACTGAGAAAGCCACTGTTGGCGAGGATCTGTTGCAGCGTGTTGTTGGCTTTCTCCATGCCGCCATTTTTCAGCTCGCGGGCATTGAGATAGCGCTGTTTGACTTCGTCCTGGGCGAGCATCAGTTGCTTGCGATAGCTGGCTTGTTCAAGCAACAACAACGCAGCGCTGGTACGCAGGTCGGCCTGGCTGAACCACTGGCGGCGCGCTTGCGCATCCAGGGCCAGCCAGTCTTCGACCTGGGTCTGCTTGATCGGCAGGCGCTTGCGCAGCACATCGAACATCGCCTGGTAACGCTCACGGAACGAGTCGAAGTGATACCCCAGGCGCAGTGCCTCGCGCTTGTCATTCAATACGCTGGTGTCGGCCAGGCCGCGCGCGCTGAGGACTTCGAGCAAACCGTTGGGGGTGATGTTGTCCAGGCCGGTCAATTGCGGGTTGGCACTGCCACTGCGTAACAGTTTCAGGCTTTCAACCGCACAGTTGTTGGAGATAAAGAAATAGTTGCCGTCATAGCTCCAGTGCATTTCAGCCGCATGCTCGACGGTGTCGTTGATTTCCTGGCGGTTGAGCTTCAGCGGTACCGACGCCAGGCCTCGCAATTCGGTCTTGGTGTATTCATCGATGACCTGGGCCAGCGGCAATACGAACAGTCGCGACGGGTACTTGCCCACCAGCCCATCCCAGCTCGACAGCTGTACGTCACCGACGAAGGCGCGGTAGGACAGCACCAGGTGGCGGTCCAGATCCAGCCGGCAATCGGGGCCACGCGGGCGACCTGGCGCGCAGATCACCAGGCGCAACATGCTATGGCCCCAGCGGCTCACCAGATTCTGGTTGGCTTCGGCGAGCAGGTAATCGATTTCATACACCCGTTCCGGGTCTATTTGCCCCAGTGGCGTCTTGGCGAAGTCATTGCCGGCGTTCAGGAAGGGGTATGTCTTGGCACAGGGTTGCTGTTCGGGCGGCGCCCAGCCGAAATGTTCCTTGTAATAGCGGAACAGCGCAGGGCGTCGGCAGGCGTAGCTGGGGTCGAGGAGGAAGTACTCCATGTTGACCGCCACGAACTCCAACGGGCTGGTGGTTTCGTAGATGTCCGGGCTGCGCACCACCTGATTGTTGTGCTGTTCACGTTCGCCGCGGCGGCCGACATATTGTGGCCAGCCGGCGAGGTCCAGCAGGCGTGGATCATCACTGAGAGTGAAGCGCCGGTCGTTCTGGCCACGGCATTGATCGGGCAGGCCGATCAAGCCGGTGATGTTGTTCTGGCGACTGCAACGCTGGATCAGTGCGCGCTCGTCTTTGGGCCACAGGCGTGCGCGGTCGTAGATGTGGGTCAGTTCATGCAGCACCGTGGCGAGCAATTCCTTGCGCACTGTGCCGTGGGGGCGATTGGTTTTGAGGGCGGCGGCGCTGCCGTCGGTCAGGCTGGCGAGCAGGTTTTGATTCAGGTCCAGCTCCGACACCAGGGACGCCTGGCCATAGGCATTTTCAGGCATCTTGTCGGTCCAGCCGACATCAATCCGCCGATCCAGTTGCTCGACAAAACGTGGCGGTAAGGCGTTCAGCGCTTCATCGAGCAATGCCTGGCTGGCCCGCTGTTCGGCCGCGCTCAAACCATCGGTTTTGAGCCGCAGTTGCAGGCTGGCCTGGGCTGTACTTGCACACAGCAGCACGGCCCCGGCCAGGAGCCAGGTTTTGATGCGCCTCACAGAGCGAGGATAGCTTCGGCGAGGGTCTGGTCGCTGGCATCACGGGCTTCTGGCACGCGGGTGCGAAGGGTATCGAACGCGGCTTCAAGCTGGGCGCCGCGGATCTCGCCATTCGTGGCGACGAAGCTGGCGGCGTCGTCGTGGGCTTCGCGCACGATTTTGGAGTCGCGGATGGACGTGGTGGTGTCCGAGGTGAAATCAATGGTGCGCGCCGATGCACGCACGATGATGTTGCTGGTGGCCTTCAAGGTTTGCGCCTGGGCGACATCGACCAAAAACAGCAGGCCGAGGGCGGCGACGATCAACGGGCTACGCATCGAGTGACTCCGAAATACAAAGATAACTATTGGACGAGAATTGCTTGCGCCAGTTCAAGGTCGCTCGCATGAAGTTTTGGCCGGCTGCGGCGCAGATAATCCAGCGCGGACTCCAGGCGCGCGCCACGCCATTGGCCGTCAGTGGCAATGAAAGCGGCAGCATCATCCTGGGCCGCCATCACCAACTTGTTGTCGAACGGCGCAGAGGTCACCTTGCCGGTGGCATACACGCTGACAACGGTGCTCTGGGTGGACACATCCATGGCCAAAGCCAAGGGTGACCAGCAGGCGCAAAACAGTACGGGAACAATCAACAGGCGGTATGAAAAAACCATGGGACTCGACAACTGAAAACGAGCGCCAAGGCTAGCGCAATGACCAGGCGAGGGCCAGCGCCGAGGCATTCGGGAGCGGCAGGCGCTCCCGTCTGTTGCCGCAGATCAGATCGCCAGGATTGCCTGTGCCAGCTGTGCATCGGTAGCGATGGCCAGTTGCGGCGCTTGCTGGCGGATGTGGGCCAGGGCGCTTTCCAGTTTCACGCCACGGATAGCGCCTTCGCTGGCGACGAAGCTGGCTGCGTCATCACGGGCGGCCTGTACGACCTTATTGTCGCGCAGGGAGGAGGTCGCATCGGAGGTGGCGTCGGAAGTGGCTTTCAGGGCGCCAACGATCGAGTCAGTGGTCATGATGAAGCTGCTCGCGTTAGCGTTGGCGGCCAGGGTGAGCACGGCGGCGGTGCACAGCAGGCGAAGGCGGGACATGGGGTAACTCCTGTAGACGAAATAAGGTGGCGCGACGCGGCCACAGTGAGACGGACTGGGACTGTTGAGCATCAGACGCTCGCTCTACAGGGTTCGCCACGTGGTGAGTGGATATTAGGCTTGGACCGGTGCAACAGGAAGCCTGTAATTTAACTGTACTGGTTAATAATTATTTTATTAAAACTGTACCTGTAGGTGGAAATCCTACCGATTCAATGCCCTTTCGCAGAAACAACAAAGCCCGCCTCCGGTTACCCGGGGCGGGCTTTGCTTTAACAAATCAGAGTGCTGGCGGTGGACCCGGTGGGTCAGGGCCAGCGGGCGCTGCTTAGCGCCAGAACGGCTTGCTCAGCTCTTCGTAGCGTTGAGCTTCGCTGATACCGGCGTCAGCCAGCAGACGCGAATCCAGGCGAGCCAATTGGTGGCGGCTGGAGATGCGGCGCTGCCACAACATCAGGTTGGCGAGAACGCGCAAAGGCAGGGAAGCGTTGGTGTTTACAGCTTTCTCTTCGAAGAACAGTTCGGAACTGAGTGTACGTTCCATGATGACATCCTTCCGCTTGTGGCGGGATTAGGTAGTGGTTTAACTGATGCCAATGATCCTCCTCCGGCGCAAGACTCTCTAGATACAGTTCACCTGTATTGTGAGGGGCCAGTTAACTGTTTAATACGGCTGTACGGTACGGAAATGGGGCAACTGTACCTGTGCGCACCTAAAAGGTGCGAAATTGGTGTTTTCAAGATGAGTTGTGGGATATTTAAGTAGGAAATGAGCGGTACAGTAGTACAGTTTATTGCATAGACACTGGCTAGGCTGCCGAGCTGATGAAACTGTAGTTGCATCAGCTCGGATCTGTATTCATCAAGCCTTGAGCATATGCCCGGTTTCTTCCAGGTTGATGTGCCAACTCAGTGCCTGGCGCAGGATATGCGGCGTGTGCCCACCGATGGCACAGGCGGCTTCGAAGTAAGTATTGAGCGCGTCGCGGTAGGCCGGATGCACACAGTTGTCGATGATCACCCGCGCACGCTCCCGCGGTGCCAGGCCGCGCAGATCGGCCAAGCCCACTTCGGTGACGAGGATGTCCACGTCATGTTCGGTGTGGTCCACATGGCTGACCATCGGCACCACGCTGGAAATCGCGCCCCCCTTGGCAATCGATTTGGTGACAAAGATTGCCAGGTGCGCGTTGCGCGCGAAGTCCCCGGAGCCGCCAATGCCATTCATCATCCGCGTGCCGCAGACGTGGGTGGAGTTGACGTTGCCGTAGATATCGAACTCCAGCGCGGTGTTGATACCGATGATGCCCAGGCGGCGCACCACTTCAGGATGGTTGGAGATTTCCTGTGGGCGCAATATCAGCTTGTCCTTGTAGTGCTCCAGGTTGCCGAAAACGTCGGCATTGCGGCGCTCCGACAAGGTAATCGAGCTGCCGGAGGCGAAGCTCAGCTTCCCGGCGTCGATCAGGTCGAAGGTCGAATCCTGCAGCACTTCCGAGTACATCGTCAGATCTTCGAAGGGCGAATCGATCAAGCCACACATCACCGCGTTGGCAATGTTGCCGATCCCGGCTTGCAGCGGGCCGAGTTTGTTGGTCATGCGTCCGGCGTCAACTTCCTGCTTGAGGAAGTTGATCAGGTGGTTGGCGATGCCTTGAGTGTCATCGTCAGGCGGCGTCACGGTTGAGGCAGAGTCGGCCTGGTTAGTGACCACGATAGCGACGATTTTCTCTGGCGGGATCGGAATCGCAGTGCTGCCAATGCGGTCGTCGACCTTCACCAGCGGGATAGGCGTGCGCGTCGGCCGGTAGGTCGGGATATAGATGTCATGCAGCCCTTCCAGGTTCGGATTGTGCGCGAGGTTGATCTCGACGATCACGTGCTTGGCGAAAATTGCGAAGCTGGCTGAGTTGCCTACGGACGTGGTGGGCACGATGTGCCCTTGTTCAGTGATGGCGACCGCTTCGATTACCGCAATGTCCGGCAACTTGAGCTGGTTGTTGCGCAGTTGCTCGACGGTTTCCGATAGGTGCTGGTCGATAAACATCACCTCGCCAGCATTGATCGCCTTGCGCAGCGTGCTGTCGACTTGAAACGGCATACGTCGCGACAGTACGCCAGCTTCGGTCAGTTGCTTGTCCAGGTCATTGCCCAGGCTGGCGCCCGTCATCAGCGTGATTTTGAGGGGCGAAGTCTTGGCGCGTTCGGCCAGGGCGTGGGGGACGGCCTTGGCTTCACCGGCACGGGTGAAGCCGCTCATGCCGACGGTCATGCCGTCCTCGATCAGTGCAGCGGCGTCTGCCGCGCTCATGACCTTGTTCAACAACGAAGGCAAGCGGATACGATCACGGTACATGAATTGTTATCTCAGGCTACGGAAGCAAGGTGGGCAGTGTAGTGATTTCAAAAAGTTTCGGCCCGCTACCATGGTCGAATGCCAGGTGGCGATTTAGAGCCTTTGGTCGGGTTTCATCCGCTAATAAAAAACCCCAGCCTACGTGAGGCCAGGGTTTCGGGTATTGCGCTGGCGCAGTGTTATTCGACAGCTTTGACCATATCTTCGATGACCTTCTTGGCATCACCGAAGACCATCATGGTCTTGTCCAGGTAGAACAACTCGTTATCCAGGCCTGCATAGCCGCTGGCCATCGAGCGCTTGTTGACGATGATGGTCTTGGCCTTGAACGCCTCGAGGATCGGCATACCGGCAATCGGTGAGTTCGGATCGTTCTTGGCCGCCGGGTTGACCACGTCGTTGGCGCCCAACACCAGCACCACGTCAGCCTGGCCGAACTCAGAGTTGATGTCTTCCATCTCGAACACCTGGTCGTAAGGCACTTCGGCCTCGGCCAGCAGCACGTTCATATGCCCAGGCATACGGCCCGCCACCGGGTGGATCGCGTACTTCACGGTGACGCCGCGATGGGTGAGCTTTTCGGTCAACTCTTTAAGCGCGTGTTGTGCCCGCGCAACGGCCAAGCCATAGCCCGGCACGATGATGACCGTGTCGGCGTTGGTCAGCAGGAAGGTAGCGTCGTCGGCGGAGCCGGACTTCACCGGGCGAGCTTCTTTAGAGCCAGCTGCTGCACCGGCGTCTGGCGTATTGCCGAAACCGCCCAGCAGTACATTAAAGAAGGAGCGGTTCATCGCCTTGCACATGATGTAAGACAGGATCGCGCCGCTGGAGCCGACCAGGGAGCCGGCGATGATCAGCATCGAGTTGTTCAGCGAGAAGCCAATGCCCGCCGCTGCCCAGCCGGAATAACTGTTGAGCATCGATACCACTACCGGCATGTCGGCGCCGCCGATCGGGATGATGATCAGCACGCCCAGCACGAAGGCCAGGGCCAGCATCAGCGCGAACGCAGTGAGGTTGCCGGTGAACATGAACGCCAGGCCCAGACCCAGGGTTGCCAAACCGAGCACCAGGTTCAGCTTGTGTTGCCCACCAAACTGTACCGGTGCGCCTTGGAACAGGCGGAACTTGTACTTACCGGATAGCTTGCCGAATGCGATCACCGAGCCGGAGAAGGTGATAGCACCGATGGCGGCACCGAGGAACAGCTCCAGGCGGTTACCGGCCGGGATCGAATCGCCCAGGTGTTTGACGATACCCAGGGACTGTGGCTCGACGACCGCTGCAATCGCGATAAACACCGCTGCCAGGCCGATCATGCTATGCATGAACGCCACCAGCTCCGGCATCTTGGTCATCTCTACGCGTTTGGCCATGATCGAGCCGGCCGTGCCGCCGACCAGCAGGCCGACGATGACGTAGCCGATACCGGCGGTGGCCAGCTCCGCGCCGAGCTTATAGATCAGGCCTACGGTGGTCAGCACCGCCAGTGCCATGCCGAGCATGCCGAACAGGTTGCCGCGTCGGGAGGTGGTGGGGTGCGACAGGCCTTTGAGGGCCTGGATGAAGCAGATCGACGCGATCAGGTAGAGCGTCGTCACCAGATTCATGCTCATTACTTCTGCACCTCTTCTTTCACAGCTTTGGGCGCTTTCTTCTTGAACATCTCAAGCATCCTACGCGTAACCAGGAAACCGCCGAACACGTTAACCGCAGCCAAAGCTACCGCCAGGGTGCCCATCGTCTTGCCCAACGGCGTCACGGTGAGGGCGGCGGCCAGCATGGCGCCCACAATCACGATCGCGGAAATCGCGTTTGTCACTGCCATTAATGGCGTATGCAGCGCGGGGGTAACGTTCCAGACCACGTGGTAACCGACATAAATCGCCAGCACAAAGATGATCAGGTTGTAGATACCGGGGGAGATAAGCTCTTCCATCGTCTGAATCCCTGCTTAGGCGTTTTTGCGGATGACTTGGCCGTCGCGGCACATCAGGCACGCGGCGACGATGTCGTCTTCGAGGTTGATTTCAAACTGCCCTTCCTTGGTGAAGACCAGCTTCAGGAAGTCCAGCAGGTTGCGTGCGTACAAGGCCGAGGCATCCGCGGCGACAGCGCCTGCCAGGTTGGTCGGGCCGCAGATGATCACGCCGTTTTCCACCACGACTTGGTCAGCGACGGTCAACGGGCAGTTGCCGCCCTGAGCTGCGGCGAGGTCGATGACCACCGAGCCGGGTTTCATCTGCGCGACGGTATCGGCGCTAAGCAGGGTAGGCGCCTTGCGGCCTGGGATCAGTGCGGTGGTGATGACGATGTCGGCCTGCTTGGCACGTTCGTGCACGGCCAGGGCCTGGCGCTGCATCCAACTGGTGGGCATCGGGCGCGCGTAGCCGCCGACACCGACGGCGCATTCACGCTCTTCATCGGTTTCGTAGGGCACGTCGACGAACTTGGCGCCCAGGGATTCGATTTGCTCTTTTACCGCCGGACGGACGTCGGACGCTTCGATGACCGCGCCCAGGCGTTTTGCCGTGGCGATAGCTTGCAGGCCCGCCACACCGGCGCCGAGGATCAACACGCGCGCAGCTTTCACAGTGCCAGCGGCGGTCATCAGCATCGGCATGAAGCGTGGGTAGTGATGGGCGGCCAGCAACACAGCCTTGTAACCGGCGATGTTGGCTTGCGAAGACAGTACGTCGAGGCTTTGGGCCCGTGAAGTGCGCGGCGCGGCTTCGAGGGCGAAGGCGGTGATGCCGCATTCGGCAAGCTTGGCGATGGTTTCGTTGCTGAACGGATTGAGCATGCCCACCAATACGGTGCCGCTTTTGATCAGCGCCAGTTCGCTGTCGCTGGGGGCAACCACCTTGAGGATCAGCTCGGCGCCGAACGCATCGCTGGCACTGCCAATGGTTGCGCCTGCCGTTTCATAAGCACTGTCGACGATGCTGGCGTTAATGCCTGCACCGCTTTGTACAGTGACCTTATGGCCCTGGCCGATCAGCTTCTTGATGGTTTCCGGGGTGGCAGCCACCCGCGTTTCACCGGTCTGGGTTTCGAGAGGAACACCAATGTGCACGTCAAATCTCCTGCATGATCTTTTTGCTTTTGATCTTTTTGTAAAAAGGCCAGTGCACCGCGAGTGGCGCAACTGGGGCGACCGATCAGCACGATCCCGCTGAAATGACAGCGGGGCGCGGCATTTTGCAGGCGAACTTTACGGCCTTCAAGAGATTATGACGGGTGACGAAAAATTAACTACAAGTCACCCTGTGACTGATTGTCGCAACCGACTTAAATAACCTCTTTAAATACAAGTATTTAAAGGGTCAAGGGCATTTATTCGATGTTTTCCAATCGCCGACGTGAATGGTCGCTTATAGGCTGGTATTAGTCGCTACAAGCCATGTAGATCATGGCCTTGAGCCTTATTTTCGCTCGACCGGTACAGACTGTCTAAATGCGACATATACGTATATCTGTAGGATTAAAAATAACCTGACTACAGGGTCAGCAAGTTAGCTTTATCCTTTAAATGCCGGGGTTGTAGCGCTTTGATTGTTCAATCAGCCAGTCCTTGAATGCGTGTAGCGAGGCCGATTCGACTTTTTTATCGGGAATCATGAGGTAGTACGCCTTTTCGCTGCTTAGCGTTTCGGTGCTCGCAATCACCAGTCGCTGCTCCTTCAGCTCGCGCTGGATGAGGAAGGGAGGTATCAGTGCGATGCCCATGTCATGCATAGCCGCTTGGGACAACATCGAGAATAGCTCGTATCGAGGGCCTGTCATGTCGCGCGGCAGGCTCAGCTGTTGCGCGTTGAACCACTGACGCCAGGCATAGGGGCGTGTTGTCTGCTGTAGCAGCGGTAATTCGGCGATCTCTTGAGGAGTTAAGTGCGCGCGGCCTCCAAGTAAGTGTGGACTGCACACCGGGACAGGGTTTTCTCCCATCAGCCGGTGTGACTCTGTGCCGGACCAATCGGCATCGCCGAAGTAGATCGCGGCGTCGAACGCAGTGTCGGCGAACAGGAACGGGCGTGTCCGATTGGTCAGATTCACGGTCACCTCCGGGTGCCGGTCCTGAAAGTCCTTGAGGCGTGGAATCAGCCATTGCGTGCCGAAGGTCGGTACCACCGCCAACTCGATGGCGTTGGTGCCCTGCTGACCCATGACCGAGAGGGTGTCGCGCTCTACGGCGTCCAGCTGTGTAGCAACTCTGCGGCTGTAAGAGAGCCCTGCCTCTGTCAGCTTCACCCCTCGACGCGAGCGGCGAAACAGTTCGACACTTAAAAACTCCTCAAGGCTGGCGATCTGTCGACAGATGGCGCCTTGGGTGATGGAAAGCTCCTGTGCCGCCTTGGTGAAGCTTTCGTGACGGGCTGCCGCTTCGAAGCTGATAAGCGCGGTGGTGCTAGGGATTTTTCTGCGCATGTACGTTGCCCTCACAGATAAGGCGCATTTATGGGCTTTTCGAGTATTACGGAGTGAGAAATTAGCACAACCCTATGCAGAAACCTCGTTTGCCCTCTGCGCGTGGCCGGCCTAGTCTGAATCACGACTTCCGTTTTTATCCGCGAGGACTTATTCATGGCTGGCAAGGCAAGCTTCAACTGGATCGATCCACTGCTGCTGGATCAACAGCTCACTGAAGAGGAGCGCATGGTGCGTGACAGTGCCGAGCAGTTTGCTCAGGACAAGCTGGCCCCTCGCGTGCTCGAAGCCTTTCGTCATGAAAAGACTGATCCCGCTATCTTCCGTGAGATGGGAGAAACCGGTTTGCTGGGCGCGATGATTCCCGAGCAATACGGTGGCAGCGGCTTGAACTACGTCAGCTACGGGCTGATTGCGCGTGAGGTGGAGCGTGTCGACTCCGGCTATCGTTCGATGATGAGTGTTCAGTCGTCACTGGTCATGGTGCCGATCAATGAGTTCGGCACCGAGGCGCAAAAACAAAAATACTTGCCGAAATTGGCGTCCGGCGAATGGATTGGCTGTTTCGGGCTCACCGAACCCAACCATGGTTCTGATCCGGGCGCGATGATTACCCGTGCGCGAAAGGTAGATGGCGGCTACAGCCTGACCGGCGCGAAGATGTGGATCACCAACAGCCCGATAGCTGACGTGTTTGTGGTGTGGGGCAAAGATGATGCAGGCGATATCCGTGGTTTCGTCCTGGAAAAAGGTTGGAAGGGCCTTAGCGCCCCGGCGATTCACGGCAAGGTCGGCTTGCGAGCGTCCATTACCGGCGAAATTGTCATGGATAACGTGTTTGTGCCGGACGAGAACATTTTTCCGGATGTGCGTGGCTTGAAGGGGCCTTTTACTTGCCTGAATTCGGCGCGCTACGGTATCTCCTGGGGGGCGTTGGGGGCTGCTGAGTTCTGCTGGCATACCGCGCGTCAGTACACTCTGGATCGTCAGCAGTTTGGTCGGCCATTGGCCGCAACGCAGTTGATCCAGAAGAAGCTGGCCGATATGCAGACCGAGATCACCTTGGCTCTGCAAGGGTGCCTACGTCTGGGGCGGATGAAAGATGAGGGGACCGCAGCGGTCGAGATTACATCGATCATGAAGCGTAACTCGTGTGGCAAGTCCCTGGACATCGCCCGCATGGCCCGCGATATGTTGGGCGGCAACGGCATCTCCGACGAGTTCGGGGTGGCGCGCCACCTGGTCAACCTCGAAGTGGTCAATACCTATGAGGGAACCCACGACGTGCATGCCTTGATTCTTGGGCGCGCACAGACCGGTCTTCAGGCGTTCTATTAATAGGAGCACGGACATGGGCGCGCTTTCCCACCTGCGGGTACTGGATTTATCGCGTGTACTGGCGGGCCCTTGGTCCGGGCAGATTCTTGCGGACCTTGGGGCCGAGGTGATCAAGGTCGAAAGGCCAGGCAGCGGTGATGACACGCGCGCCTGGGGGCCGCCCTTCCTCAAGGACGCATACGGCGAAAATACCAGTGAGGCGGCGTACTATCTGTCCGCTAACCGAAATAAAGAATCGGTGACCATCGACTTCACTAAGCCTGAAGGGCAGAAACTGGTGCGTGATCTGGCGGCCAAGTCGGACATCCTGATCGAGAACTTCAAAGTCGGTGGTCTGGCGGCTTATGGGCTGGATTACGAGTCGCTCAAGGAGATAAATCCTGAGTTGATCTACTGCTCGATCACGGGCTTTGGGCAGACGGGGCCTTATGCAGCGCGTGCCGGCTACGACTTCATGATTCAAGGGCTGGGTGGGTTGATGAGCCTGACCGGCCGGCCTGAAGGTGATGAGGGCGCAGGACCGGTGAAAGTCGGTGTGGCATTGACCGATATTCTCACGGGGCTCTATTCGACCGTCGCGATCCTGGCAGCGTTGGCTCACCGCGATCATGATGGCGGTGGGCAACATATCGATATGGCGCTGCTGGATGTGCAGGTGGCTTGCCTGGCTAATCAGGCGATGAATTACCTGACCACCGGAGTGTCGCCAAAACGCCTGGGCAATGCGCATCCGAACATCGTGCCGTATCAGGATTTTCCTACGGCTGATGGTGATTTCATCCTGACGGTGGGTAATGACGGCCAGTTCCGCAAGTTCGCTGAAGTTGCTGGGCAGCCGCAATGGGGGGATGACCCGCGTTTCGCCACTAACCAGGCGCGAGTGGCCAACCGTGCTGCACTGATTCCGTTGATCCGCCAGGCGACTGTCTTCAAGACAACGGCTGAGTGGGTGTCGCAATTGGAGAGAGTGGGCGTGCCCTGTGGACCGATCAATGATCTGGCGCAAGTTTTCTCCGATCCTCAGGTCAAGGCGCGCGGCCTGGCGATGGAGCTTCCCCATGCGCTGGCGGGGATGGTGCCTCAGGTGGCCAGCCCGATACGCTTGTCCAAGACGCCAGTGGAATATCGAAATGCACCACCTCTCCTGGGGGAGCACACGCTTCAGGTGCTGCAGGGGATTTTGGGGCTAGGGGCAGCTAATGTGGCTGCGTTGAAGGAGGCGGGTATCGTCTGAATGATTTCCTTCTATATAGAGGGAAATCATGGCGTTCCTATAAGTGGTGGTGGTTTTCTAATCAATTCTAACTAATTGATAGAAAAGCGGAATTAAGAGTTGACGGCAGATTCTGGAAGCCTATAATTCGCCCCACTTCCGGCGCAGTCGAAACGGAAAACTCCTTGGTAAACAATGAGTTACGTAGTTTTCGGCAGTAGGTTGCTTCAGTTCATCGAAGCCAAAAGGAAGTTGAAAAAGAGGTGTTGACAGCAGCGTGTAACGCTGTAGAATTCGCCTCCCGCTTCGGAGAGATCTTAAGCGCAAGTGGTTGAAGTTGTTGAAGAAATCTTCGAAAGCTTCTGAAAATAATCACTTGACAGCAAATGAGGCTGCTGTAGAATGCGCGCCTCGGTTGAGACGAAAGATCTTAACCAACCGCTCTTTAACAACTGAATCAAGCAATTCGTGTGGGTGCTTGTGGAGTCAGACTGATAGTCAACAAGATTATCAGCATCACAAGTTACTCCGCGAGAAATCAAAGATGTAACCAACGATTGCTGAGCCAAGTTTAGGGTTTCTTAAAAACCCAAAGATGTTTGAACTGAAGAGTTTGATCATGGCTCAGATTGAACGCTGGCGGCAGGCCTAACACATGCAAGTCGAGCGGTAGAGAGAAGCTTGCTTCTCTTGAGAGCGGCGGACGGGTGAGTAATGCCTAGGAATCTGCCTGGTAGTGGGGGATAACGTTCGGAAACGGACGCTAATACCGCATACGTCCTACGGGAGAAAGCAGGGGACCTTCGGGCCTTGCGCTATCAGATGAGCCTAGGTCGGATTAGCTAGTTGGTGGGGTAATGGCTCACCAAGGCGACGATCCGTAACTGGTCTGAGAGGATGATCAGTCACACTGGAACTGAGACACGGTCCAGACTCCTACGGGAGGCAGCAGTGGGGAATATTGGACAATGGGCGAAAGCCTGATCCAGCCATGCCGCGTGTGTGAAGAAGGTCTTCGGATTGTAAAGCACTTTAAGTTGGGAGGAAGGGTTGTAGATTAATACTCTGCAATTTTGACGTTACCGACAGAATAAGCACCGGCTAACTCTGTGCCAGCAGCCGCGGTAATACAGAGGGTGCAAGCGTTAATCGGAATTACTGGGCGTAAAGCGCGCGTAGGTGGTTTGTTAAGTTGGATGTGAAATCCCCGGGCTCAACCTGGGAACTGCATTCAAAACTGACTGACTAGAGTATGGTAGAGGGTGGTGGAATTTCCTGTGTAGCGGTGAAATGCGTAGATATAGGAAGGAACACCAGTGGCGAAGGCGACCACCTGGACTAATACTGACACTGAGGTGCGAAAGCGTGGGGAGCAAACAGGATTAGATACCCTGGTAGTCCACGCCGTAAACGATGTCAACTAGCCGTTGGAAGCCTTGAGCTTTTAGTGGCGCAGCTAACGCATTAAGTTGACCGCCTGGGGAGTACGGCCGCAAGGTTAAAACTCAAATGAATTGACGGGGGCCCGCACAAGCGGTGGAGCATGTGGTTTAATTCGAAGCAACGCGAAGAACCTTACCAGGCCTTGACATCCAATGAACTTTCCAGAGATGGATTGGTGCCTTCGGGAACATTGAGACAGGTGCTGCATGGCTGTCGTCAGCTCGTGTCGTGAGATGTTGGGTTAAGTCCCGTAACGAGCGCAACCCTTGTCCTTAGTTACCAGCACGTAATGGTGGGCACTCTAAGGAGACTGCCGGTGACAAACCGGAGGAAGGTGGGGATGACGTCAAGTCATCATGGCCCTTACGGCCTGGGCTACACACGTGCTACAATGGTCGGTACAGAGGGTTGCCAAGCCGCGAGGTGGAGCTAATCCCATAAAACCGATCGTAGTCCGGATCGCAGTCTGCAACTCGACTGCGTGAAGTCGGAATCGCTAGTAATCGCGAATCAGAATGTCGCGGTGAATACGTTCCCGGGCCTTGTACACACCGCCCGTCACACCATGGGAGTGGGTTGCACCAGAAGTAGCTAGTCTAACCTTCGGGAGGACGGTTACCACGGTGTGATTCATGACTGGGGTGAAGTCGTAACAAGGTAGCCGTAGGGGAACCTGCGGCTGGATCACCTCCTTAATCGACGACATCAGCTGCTCCATAAGTTCCCACACGAATTGCTTGATTCATTGAAGAAGACGAAAGAAGCAGCCCGAAATTGGGTCTGTAGCTCAGTTGGTTAGAGCGCACCCCTGATAAGGGTGAGGTCGGCAGTTCGAATCTGCCCAGACCCACCAATTTTGTGTGGGAAACGCCTGTAGAAATACGGGGCCATAGCTCAGCTGGGAGAGCGCCTGCCTTGCACGCAGGAGGTCAACGGTTCGATCCCGTTTGGCTCCACCACTACTGCTTCTGTTTGTATAAAGCTTAGAAATGAGCATTCCATCGTTGTGATGGTGAATGTTGATTTCTAGTCTTTGACTAGTTCGTTCTTTAAAAATTTGGGTATGTGATAGAAAGATAGACTGAACGTTACTTTCACTGGTAACGGATCAGGCTAAGGTAAAATTTGTGAGTTCTCTTAATCGAGAAATTCGAATTTTCGGCGAATGTTGTCTTCACAGTATAACCAGATTGCTTGGGGTTATATGGTCAAGTGAAGAAGCGCATACGGTGGATGCCTTGGCAGTCAGAGGCGATGAAAGACGTGGTAGCCTGCGAAAAGCTTCGGGGAGTCGGCAAACAGACTTTGATCCGGAGATGTCTGAATGGGGGAACCCAGCCATCATAAGATGGTTATCTTGTACTGAATACATAGGTGCAAGAAGCGAACCAGGGGAACTGAAACATCTAAGTACCCTGAGGAAAAGAAATCAACCGAGATTCCCTTAGTAGTGGCGAGCGAACGGGGACTAGCCCTTAAGTGGCTTTGAGATTAGCGGAACGCTCTGGAAAGTGCGGCCATAGTGGGTGATAGCCCTGTACGCGAAAATCTCTTAGTCATGAAATCGAGTAGGACGGAGCACGAGAAACTTTGTCTGAATATGGGGGGACCATCCTCCAAGGCTAAATACTACTGACTGACCGATAGTGAACTAGTACCGTGAGGGAAAGGCGAAAAGAACCCCGGAGAGGGGAGTGAAATAGATCCTGAAACCGTATGCGTACAAGCAGTGGGAGCCCACTTTGTTGGGTGACTGCGTACCTTTTGTATAATGGGTCAGCGACTTATTTTCAGTGGCGAGCTTAACCGAATAGGGGAGGCGTAGCGAAAGCGAGTCTTAATAGGGCGTCTAGTCGCTGGGAATAGACCCGAAACCGGGCGATCTATCCATGGGCAGGTTGAAGGTTGGGTAACACTAACTGGAGGACCGAACCGACTACCGTTGAAAAGTTAGCGGATGACCTGTGGATCGGAGTGAAAGGCTAATCAAGCTCGGAGATAGCTGGTTCTCCTCGAAAGCTATTTAGGTAGCGCCTCATGTATCACTGTAGGGGGTAGAGCACTGTTTCGGCTAGGGGGTCATCCCGACTTACCAAACCGATGCAAACTCCGAATACCTACAAGTGCCGAGCATGGGAGACACACGGCGGGTGCTAACGTCCGTCGTGAAAAGGGAAACAACCCAGACCGTCAGCTAAGGTCCCAAAGTTATGGTTAAGTGGGAAACGATGTGGGAAGGCTTAGACAGCTAGGAGGTTGGCTTAGAAGCAGCCACCCTTTAAAGAAAGCGTAATAGCTCACTAGTCGAGTCGGCCTGCGCGGAAGATGTAACGGGGCTCAAACCATACACCGAAGCTACGGGTATCACGTAAGTGATGCGGTAGAGGAGCGTTCTGTAAGCCTGTGAAGGTGAGTTGAGAAGCTTGCTGGAGGTATCAGAAGTGCGAATGCTGACATGAGTAACGACAATGGGTGTGAAAAACACCCACGCCGAAAGACCAAGGTTTCCTGCGCAACGTTAATCGACGCAGGGTTAGTCGGTCCCTAAGGCGAGGCTGAAAAGCGTAGTCGATGGAAAACAGGTTAATATTCCTGTACTTCTGGTTATTGCGATGGAGGGACGGAGAAGGCTAGGCCAGCTTGGCGTTGGTTGTCCAAGTTTAAGGTGGTAGGCTGGAATCTTAGGTAAATCCGGGATTCTAAGGCCGAGAGCTGATGACGAGTTAACTTTTAGTTAACGAAGTGGTTGATGCCATGCTTCCAAGAAAAGCTTCTAAGCTTCAGGTAACCAGGAACCGTACCCCAAACCGACACAGGTGGTTGGGTAGAGAATACCAAGGCGCTTGAGAGAACTCGGGTGAAGGAACTAGGCAAAATGGCACCGTAACTTCGGGAGAAGGTGCGCCGGTGAGGGTGAAGGACTTGCTCCGTAAGCTCATGCCGGTCGAAGATACCAGGCCGCTGCGACTGTTTATTAAAAACACAGCACTCTGCAAACACGAAAGTGGACGTATAGGGTGTGACGCCTGCCCGGTGCCGGAAGGTTAATTGATGGGGTTAGCTAACGCGAAGCTCTTGATCGAAGCCCCGGTAAACGGCGGCCGTAACTATAACGGTCCTAAGGTAGCGAAATTCCTTGTCGGGTAAGTTCCGACCTGCACGAATGGCGTAACGATGGCGGCGCTGTCTCCACCCGAGACTCAGTGAAATTGAAATCGCTGTGAAGATGCAGTGTATCCGCGGCTAGACGGAAAGACCCCGTGAACCTTTACTATAGCTTTGCACTGGACTTTGAATTTGCTTGTGTAGGATAGGTGGGAGGCTTTGAAGCGTGGACGCCAGTCTGCGTGGAGCCAACCTTGAAATACCACCCTGGCAACTTTGAGGTTCTAACTCAGGTCCGTTATCCGGATCGAGGACAGTGTATGGTGGGTAGTTTGACTGGGGCGGTCTCCTCCTAAAGAGTAACGGAGGAGTACGAAGGTGCGCTCAGACCGGTCGGAAATCGGTCGTAGAGTATAAAGGCAAAAGCGCGCTTGACTGCGAGACAGACACGTCGAGCAGGTACGAAAGTAGGTCTTAGTGATCCGGTGGTTCTGTATGGAAGGGCCATCGCTCAACGGATAAAAGGTACTCCGGGGATAACAGGCTGATACCGCCCAAGAGTTCATATCGACGGCGGTGTTTGGCACCTCGATGTCGGCTCATCACATCCTGGGGCTGAAGCCGGTCCCAAGGGTATGGCTGTTCGCCATTTAAAGTGGTACGCGAGCTGGGTTTAGAACGTCGTGAGACAGTTCGGTCCCTATCTGCCGTGGACGTTTGAGATTTGAGAGGGGCTGCTCCTAGTACGAGAGGACCGGAGTGGACGAACCTCTGGTGTTCCGGTTGTCACGCCAGTGGCATTGCCGGGTAGCTATGTTCGGAATAGATAACCGCTGAAAGCATCTAAGCGGGAAACTAGCCTCAAGATGAGATCTCACTGGAACCTTGAGTTCCCTGAAGGGCCGTCGAAGACTACGACGTTGATAGGTTGGGTGTGTAAGCGCTGTGAGGCGTTGAGCTAACCAATACTAATTGCCCGTGAGGCTTGACCATATAACACCCAAGCAATTTGTTTCTCGAAAGAGCATCAGATTGCGGTGTGTGAAGACGAAGATGAACCGAAAGTTCGACGCTCACAAAACACCGAAAGCTGTCACATACCCAATTTGCTGAAGCGAGGCCAGCTGGTCACGACTCAGTACCCGAATTTCTTGACGACCATAGAGCATTGGAACCACCTGATCCCATCCCGAACTCAGCAGTGAAACGATGCATCGCCGATGGTAGTGTGGGGTTTCCCCATGTGAGAGTAGGTCATCGTCAAGATTAAATTCCGAAACCCCTGTTTGCTAACGCAAACAGGGGTTTTGTTTATGTAGAAGCTCATGAATTTCACCGGCACGTTGCCAACGCAACGGTCTGGTACACAGAATTTCTTGACGACCATAGAGCATTGGAACCACCTGATCCCATCCCGAACTCAGCAGTGAAACGATGCATCGCCGATGGTAGTGTGGGGTTTCCCCATGTGAGAGTAGGTCATCGTCAAGATTGAATTCCGAAACCCCTGTCTGCTAACGCAGACAGGGGTTTTGTCGTTTAAGGCTCTATTTCACACCCTCCCGCCTTCAGCTACCGCCTGTCGGTTTCCTACGTAAAAAGAAGATGCTTCACACAAATTTCTAAGCTTTGCCGATGTTTGGCCGAAAGCCTGACGAGCCATGCGTGCACCGAAATAGAGCGACCGCAGAGTCCGCCTATCCCGTTACATGGAATGTTCTACTCGGCACGCTCACCCCCCTTTGGCAAAAAGAAGTCGATGAAATGAATCTCAAGTTCAGTCATAAAATTCTGTTGGCCGCGTCAGGCGTCGTGGTTTTAGCCTTCGCGTTATTCACCCTCTACAACGACTACCTGCAACGCAGCACGATCAGGCAAAACCTGGCCTCGTCTATCGAGCAATCCGGCGAGCTTACCGCCAGCAGTGTGCAGAACTGGCTCAGTGGTCGCATCCTGGTCCTCGAGAATCTGGCGCAGAACGTTGCCCATCAAGGCAGTGCCGTCGATCTTCCCGGGTTGGTGGATCAGCCAGCGTTTACCTCCAACTTCCAGTTCACCTACGTGGGCCAAACCAATGGCGTATTTACACAACGCCCTGACGCGAAGATGCCTGACGACTATGACCCTCGTCAGCGCCCTTGGTACAAGCAGGCAGTAGCTGCAGACAAAACAATGCTTACCCCGCCTTATATGGCGGCTGTAGGCGGTCAGATCGTGACAATTGCCATGCCGGTGAAGAAGAACGGCGAACTGTTGGGTGTTGTTGGGGGTGACCTTAGCCTGCAAACCCTGGTGAAGATCATCAACTCGGTAGACTTCGGCGGCATTGGCCATGCGTTTCTGGTCAGTGGCGATGGTCAGGTCATCGTGAGCCCTGACCAGGACCAGGTGATGAAAAATCTCAAGGACATCTACCCTGGCACCAACGTGCGCATCGAGAAGCTCAACCAGGACGTTGTTCTCAATGGCCAGGATCGTATTCTTTCGTTCACGCCTATCAGCGGTTTGCCCGGCGCCGACTGGTACATCGGTCTATCCATTGATAAAGAAAAAGCCTACGCCCCGCTGGGCAAGTTCCGTACCTCGGCTTTGATTGCAATGCTGATCGCCGTTGTGGCCATTGCCGTGCTCTTGAGCCTGTTGATTCAAGTGTTGCTGCGTCCGTTGACCACCATGGGCGTCGCCATGCAAGACATCGCCCAAGGCGAAGGCGATTTGACCCGACGACTCGCAGTGACCAGCAAAGACGAATTCGGCGAAGTCGGCAGTGCATTCAATCAATTCGTCGAACGCATCCACGCCTCGATTTCCGAGGTGTCTTCGGCAACGCGTCAGGTGCATGATTTGTCCCAGCGCGTAATGGCATCGTCCAATGCTTCGATCATCGGTTCCGACGAACAGAGTGCGCGTACCAACAGCGTAGCTGCGGCCATCAACGAACTGGGCGCTGCCACCCAGGAAATCGCCCGCAATGCAGCAGATGCTTCGCAGCATGCCAGCGGTGCCAGCGAACAGGCTGACGATGGCCGCAAGGTGGTTGAGCAAACCATCCTGGCGATGTCAGAGCTGTCGCAGAAGATCAGTCTGTCCTGCACTCAGATCGAAACCCTTAACGCCAGTACCGACAACATCGGGCATATTCTGGATGTGATCAAAGGCATTTCCCAGCAGACCAACTTGCTCGCCCTCAATGCGGCAATTGAAGCCGCCCGTGCTGGCGAAGCCGGGCGTGGGTTCGCCGTAGTGGCAGATGAAGTGCGCAACCTGGCACACCGTACCCAAGAGTCGGCAGAGGAGATCCACAAGATGATCACTTCGTTGCAGGTGGGCTCGCGTGAAGCGGTGACCACCATGAATGCCAGCCAGACTTCCAGCGAAGAAAGCGTTGAAGTGGCCAACCAGGCGGGTGAGCGCCTGATCAGCGTGACGCAGCGTATCGTTGAGATTGATGGAATGAACCAGTCGGTTGCAGCTGCCACCGAAGAGCAGACCGCTGTTGTTGAAACCCTCAACGTCGACATCAACCAGATCAACCTGTTGAACCAGCAGGGTGTGGCCAACCTCAACGAGACGCTCAAAGACTGCGATGCACTGTCCCAGCAGGCCAGTCGATTGAAGCAATTGGTTGATAGCTTCAAGATCTGATCCTGTTTGCATTGGAGCGAGGCCTCTCGCTCCGAATGCTGATTGGCGCAGTAGTGTTGTCGGCAATTTCTGAAGCTGTTCAGAGGAAGCTGATGGCCCTGAGGTAATCACAGCCTTTGCGTAACAGCGCCGGGCTCTTTGACGGATAGTCCATACCCATTCTTTCCAGACCCCATCGGGCATTGTCGTAACGGATCATCGACGTATCGCCGATGTCTTCGTCCAGTTCGTCCAGGTAGAAACCCAGCACACCGAACAACGCGTTATCACGGCCAACCGTTCGCAGCGCCTGCTGCCAGTCTTCAACGCTTACCCGGTCGAAGGCGTGCCCGGCCTGGCTGAATGCGTCGAGGTACTTATCCCAGCTCAAGGGCTGTGGGTTGTGCAGGTTGAACACGTTTCGCCCAAAGGCAAATTGGGCGCTGTGGAAGGCTATGAAGCCAGCCAGGAAATCCACCGGCATCAGATCGAAGTTCACCTCCAACCGGGGGACCAGCCCCAATTGCAGAGACCCCTTGAGCATCAGCATCAGGCGGTTCTTCTGCGGTTGGCAGACGCCGCTCTGACTGTTGAAACTGATATTTCCCGGCCGATGAATATTGACCCAGGCCCCTTGTTCGACGGCCCTTCCCAGCAATCGCTCAGCTACCCATTTCGAGAGGTTGTAGCCATTTTTCACATACAGCGGCTGCGCGCGCCCGGCGGGCGATTCAAGGACGTGCCCATCGGCGTCCACGCTGCTGCAGGCCGACAGCGTCGAGATGAAGTTAAGGACCTTCTTACAGTGGGTCTCGCAGAGGCGCAGGCACTCAAACACCGGCTCGACGTTGTCTCTGGCGAGTGACGCATAATCCAGTACATGATTGACCTGTGCGGCGTTATGCACCAGCACACCATAATGACGGGCAAGATAGTCATACACATTGCCGGCCAAGCCCAGGCGGGGTTCGCGCATGTCAGCGGCATACACCCGCACTCGGCTCAGGTCCAAATGTTCCAGGCGGTATTCCCGCAGTGCCTGGGTGAATCGCGCCGCCGCCGAATGCCCGGGCAGTTCCCGCACCAGACACGCTACTTCCAGCGCCCCGCCGGCCAGTAGCGCTTGGACGATATGTACCCCGACAAAACTGTTCGCCCCGGTGACGATCGCTTTGCGTGGGTCACCCATGCGGGTATCAGGCAGCACCTCGATCCCCAGCATTCTTGCTGCATCTTTTTCCATCCGGTGGGTAGGGGTATCAGGCAGCGCCCCGCCGTCCATCAGTGCGGCCAACGTGCGGATGGTCGGTGTCTCGAAAAAGGGGCTCAGGCAGAAGCTACGACCAAACTGCTCACGCAGGCGCAACAATAGGCTCGACAACAGGATGGAGTGGCCGCCGAGGTTGAAGAAACTGTCATCGATCGAAATTTCGCCTGCGGATAAGGCCAACAACTCTGCCCATAAGTCCACCAACTGTTCCTGCAGAGGTGTTTGTACAGGGTTGCGAGTCGCCCCGGCCAGCGTGGATATTGGCAGGGCCAATAATGCCTTCCGATCGACCTTGCCGTTACTCGTACCGGGCATACAGGCCAACTCGCTCCAGGCGACCGGCTGCATATGTACAGGCAACCACTGCCGGGCATGTTCCTTCAGGCTCTGCAGCGTAGCGCCGGGTTCGGGCTGGGCGGCAAAACCTATGACTCTGTGCGTCGGATCGATCACCACTGCCACTTGGCGAAACAATCGACTGTCGCGCAGGCACTGCTCAATCTCCTGAGGCTCGACTCTAAAGCCACGGATCTTGACTTGATCATCCCGACGCCCGCCGAGCTCGATGCCATCTTGCGTCCATTTCGCCAAATCGCCGCTGCGGTAAGCCTTGAGAACCTGTCCATTCGGCAGCCTCAGCGTAACGAATGGACTGTCGGGTTGCGGCGGTGCATTCCAATAGCCGAGGCTGACGCCTGGACCGGCAATGTACAAATCGCCCGTGACCTGTTCATCCACCGGTTGCAGGTTTTCGTCGAGGATTAACACCTGGCTGTTGGCGATGGGGTAGCCGATGTTGCGATGGCTATCACCTTGTTGGAATACCCGGTGTGTTGCCAACACTGTGGTCTCGGTGGGCCCATAAAGGTTATGCAACTGGCATTGCCCCGCCAGTTGTTCGATCACATAGGGCTCGCAGAAATCGCCGCCGGTCAGCAAGTGAGTAAGGCCCAGTGGCTTATCCAGCGGCAGAATGCTGAGCAGCGCCGGTGGCAGAAATCCATGACTGATGCGTTGCTGGCGAATCAGCTCTACCAGTTGGTGAGGGTCGTGACGTTGATCTGCGCTGGGGACAATCAATTCAGCGCCGGCGATCAAGGCCGGGAAAATATCGATCAATGACGAGTCGAAGCCCAGTGGCGAAAACTGCAGGACGCGACTGTGTTGATCCAACCCCACACAGGTTGTGAGCCACGCGCTGAAATGCGCCAGATTGTAGTGGCTCAGGAGTACACACTTGGGCTGGCCGGTGGTCCCCGACGTGAACAAGGCCATGCAAGGCTCGTCGGCAAGGGGGTGATGGCGCATCAGCGGTTGTATCGCGTCGACGTCGTGCACAGCGATTTGGCTGACATCAAGGGACGCGAAGCCATCTCGCAAAGGATGATGACCGTTATCCAGCAGCACAAAGGCCTGGAGGCTTTCCAACATGCTGCGCTGACGCTGCACCGGGTGATCCGGGGCCAACGGCAAATACACACAGCCGCAACCCAGCACCGCAAGAATACTTGCATACAGCTCGGTGGATTTTTCCAGGCACACGCCGATCACCCGTGGTGCTTGCACGCCTCCCAGCAAGGGAAGCAGGCGTTGCTGGATCGCTATGGCATGGCGATGAAGTTGCTGATAAGTCAGCATGCCCCCCGCGATATTCAACGCTGTTCGATTCGCGAAGGTCTCAAGACTGGCCTGTAGCGCTTCAATCATGGGCATCTGGGCTGCCCGCAGTAAGGCCGGGTCTGTCGTGCGGTTGAACCGATGCATGAATGCCACTGCTTCCAGCCCTTGCAGGCCCTGTTCGGGCCAGTCGTTAGCGGTAGCGGCTATAGAGAAATAACCTGGATCCCTTGAAAAACCACAGACCAACCAAGCTGCCCACTCCACCAATGCGTGCGTTGCCTGCTGGTGTAATCGCTGGCCGTTGCCGCTGGGTTCCTCGGCGACGCCCTGCACAGCCAACAGGCGGCGCTCGCGGTCATAGCAGCGCAACTGCAGCGAGGGCAGCCCGTGCTCGGATAGCGGGCCGATACCCACGCGCAGGCTTATCCATGGCACGTCGGTTGGCAATGGCGGCAGCGGCTGCCCCCCATCTTCGATTATCAGGTCGACAGACCCTGCTCCTGCGATATGGCCGTATTGCTCCAGCACTTGCTTGAGCTCGTCCAGGGCTTTGCTGGAGGTACTCCACGCGATCTTTAAACGCCGCATGCCAACCTCCCTGGTACCGGCAGGTAGGCGCTCAATGCCTGGGCGACGCTGGGCGTTTGCAGTACACCGCTGTGGCGCAGCAACCCCATGATATTGGCCACCAGTGGATGTTGGTGGGTGATGGGAAAATCCAGCGCATGGATTTCATGACGTAGCGCAAGACGAGTATCGGCACTGATGTCCAGGTGTTCGATCAGTTGCAGGTCGAAGTCTTGTTGCAGATCGTTGGTCAGGTAGCGCGCCAGGAAAACAGGCAGCGCTTGAGCGATGCTGTCGCGATCTTGCGGGGTTGCCGACTGCCAGTAAATACGCACCAACTGAGCCCAGAACCGCGCATGACGGCCCTCATCGAACAGGTGATCGGCCATCAGGCCGCGCACAGACGATTTGACGCTGGCGTCTTTTGAGAACGCTGCCACATCATGGGTAACGGTATTTTCAGCAATGGCCACGACGATTAATTCAACGGCATCGTGCAAGTGCGCCGGCACCTTTGCCTGCGCTGCCGGTAGCGCGCGGCTCAATTCAATTTGCCCGGGTAGATTGAGCGGTTCGATCCCGGTCATTTCCACGGCTTGCTGAAGAAAATCCAGCGCGACCAACGCGTGGTAATCCTCGTCCACAACGACCGTCATCGCGTCGTAGCGGCAAGCGAGTGGGAAGGGCAGGGAGAAGCGGTTTTTCGCGATGCTGCGAGCGGTCTTGTCGACGATTTCGGTTTCGAAGATCACCACATCATTGACGAATTTATAGAAGCTTTGCGTCAGCACGAAGTTGCGCCACTGCGGGCAGTGTTCAAGGAAAGTTGCACTCAGCACCAGCGGTTGGCGGCACAGGGGAAAGATGAGTTTGCCGTCGTTTTCCAGTACGCGTCGGGGGCGTGTGCGGATGGTAGCGCGACGCTCCCAATCATCGGCAAAGGATTGGTAATTGACGGCGTTCATGGGCGAACCTCTTGCAGCGTAGCCAGCACACTGTCCCAGAACATAATACGGCGCTCCACGGCGCCAAGGGCGGTGTTATCGGCTTGTTTCTGGCGAAGCGGATCTGTGCCGATCAAACGCTGGAGCAACTGTTCTGCCGCTGGCCCATGGTCGTGGCTGTCCACTTCGATATGGCGGTTGAGGTAGTGGAAGAAGGTAGGTGTTTCACGCTCAATGAACGCGTTGCTGTGCATCAAGCCTTCAAACATCGAGGGAATGACACTCTCGCGTCCATGCAGGAAGGCCGCCGCCACACAGTGGGTGGGCGCACTGAGCGCGATTTGCAATGTGCTGTCGACAAATTGCACCACGCCACGGGGCGCATCGATCATCTGCAAAGCCGCGCTGGCTTCCACGCCCTGATGCTGCAGATCAATGAGGCGTGTGATGGCGGCGGTGTTGGCGCCTACCTCTGTCATGGCGTCCAGGTAAAGCTCGAAATGACTGCAATGGCCGCGTGTTGGATGCTCATCCGATTCCTCGCCCAGCACAATTTCATTGATCAAGCGGGCAGCGTGGGGGTCTGCGGGAGGGAGCCAGGGGATTTGAGTGCACGTCAGGTCTTGTTGCAGGCGCTTGGTCAGAGTCATGAAGTCCCAAACGGCGAATACATGGTGCTCCATAAAGTATCGCAACTTGGCGAGTGAGGTTATTTCTATAAATAACGGATGGCCGAAAAGTTTTTGTTTTCTTTGTTCGATAAAATGTTGATGCATGGTTGACGCCTATAAGTTGTTGCAAGTGCTCTAAAAGCAGTGTTGGGATTTTTTTAGTTGTGTTGGAAGTGTAACGTTTAGTCAAGGCCGCGCAGATAGCGCAACTCTTGATAGAGTTGTGCCCAGTGGATTGAAGGGGTGCGGTTGGTCGGGCGAAGATAATAAGCTGATTAAACGTTAGGGGCGGATTATAAAAGTATTAGATGTTTTGTCCGCAAGCTGTTGCAGGAGCAACGGGTTGTTTAAGTGTGGGAGAGTTCCTCGGTGTTAGTAGCCTTGTAAGTTTTACTGCCTGTCATTATGGTAACTTTCCTGATGGAAAGTTACCCCGCATAGTGTAATGATCAGCGAGTAATGAAGGCCCTATTGCGCGACTTTTTTGTCGGCGCTTTCGAGACCCTTGAGGTAGTTAGCGATCACTTCCATACCGCGCATCAAGTGATTACGCAGCGTCAGAATGCTCTCGTCGATCTTTTTCTGCGCCACCAGGCTCAACAGTTCACGGTGATCCTCCTGAGACGTTTCGCCCAATCCCATCGCTTCAAGATTGAAGCGCAGAAAGCGTTCCTCTTCATTCAGCCCGTGCTCCACCAGATCGAGCAGTCGCTGATTGGGGGCCTTGCCGTACAAGACCATGTGAAACAGGCGATTGAGGCGGCCAATCTCTCTGTAGTCTTTCTCACATTCCAGCGCATTGATACAGGCCTCGGCCTCGGCAAGGTCGGCGTCACTGAGCAACGGGATCGACAAGCGCAGGGCTTCAGATTCGAGCAACATGCGCAGTGCATAGGTCTCAGCCGAATTGTCCTCGATCAACGGCGCCACCACGGCCCCCTTGTGGGTCACCACATGCAGCAGGGATTGCGCCTCCAGTTGGCGCAAGGCTTCGCGCACGGGCATACGGCTGACGCCGAACAGACTCGCCAGTTCCTGCTGGCGCATCGCGGTGCCACAGGGTAATCGCCCATCGAGGATGGCGTTGCGCAACGTTTCTTCAATGACGGCGCGAGCAAGATGGGCGGGAATAGGCCCGCTTATTTTGATGCTGCTTAAAGGGTTCGGCTTCTGCGTCACGGTTACGCTATCCTCCTTTCTTGAATAATAGTGTGGTCAATTGGATCCAATGCACACTAAAGACGGCCCAAGCGCTTGTCAAACAGCCAAAGTTTCCGTTTGTAAGGGCTTACACAGCATACTTTGTGTCTCCCACAAGGGGCGGTTATAAACTCGGTCCTCCTATGAATGATTGCACTGTGCCATTGTTTTTTGTAGGGCCAGGCTTCACCATTCCTCGAAATTGCGTCTCTTTCATGGACAGAACGCCTTGGCGGTAAGTTTTATTCCCTATCGAGTTCTTTGCTGGCTGTTATCAGCAATTCTGTTGGCCGGCTTGATGCTTGGCGGGCTGCGTGCCGATTGGGATTTCTCTCAGATCAGCCGCAAGGCTACCGCCGTGTACGGGCCGCTCGGCGAAGGGCAGCAGCGTATCGACGCCTGGCAGCGGCTATTGGCGAGCCAAAAACAGGTCAGCGAGCCGGAGCAGCTCAAGGTCGTGAATTTGTTCTTCAACAAGCAAATGACCTACGTGGAAGACATCGACCTCTGGCACGCTGTCGATTATTGGGAGACGCCCGTCGAGGCCCTTTGGAAGGGGGCCGGTGACTGTGAAGACTACGCGATCGCAAAGTATTTCAGTTTGCGTCATCTGGGTGTGTCCAGCGACAAATTACGCATTACCTACGTCAAGGCTTTGCGGCAGAATCGCGCGCACATGGTTCTGACCTATTATTCGACGCCTGACGCTATCCCGCTGGTGCTCGACAGCCTGATGGACGAAATCCTGCCGGCTACCCGCCGCACCGATTTGGTCCCGGTGTATTCATTCAACGCCGAGGGCTTGTACTTGCCCGGCGCCAAGGGCAACAAGAAAATCGGTGATACCAAACGCTTGTCGCGCTGGCAGGATGTGTTGAAAAAAATGCGTGCGGAAGGCTTCCCAGCCGAGCCTGCCAACTAGGAGTAACTGATCGGATGTCTCTGTTCAAACAACTATTGATCGCAATCTGTCTGTTCCTGGTGGTCGCCTTCAGCGGCAGTTTCATGGTCAGCCTGGAAAGCTCGCGCACCCAATACGTCAACCAGCTGCGCTCCCATGCTCAGGATGCCGCGACGGCGTTGGCGCTGTCGTTGACCCCCAATATCGACGACCCAGCCATGGTGGAGCTGCTGGTCAGCTCGATCTTCGACAGCGGCTACTACGCCAGCATCCGTGTGGTGGACCTGGCGACGGATAAAACCATCGTCGAGCGCAGCGGCATTCCTGATAACAACGGCGTGCCCAACTGGTTCGTAAAGTTGATCGGCCTGGAGCCGGCAGGTGGTGATGCGCTGGTTAGCCGTGGCTGGGAGCAGGCGGCGCGAGTCGAAGTGGTCAGCCATCCAATGTTCGCCCTGGCCAAGCTCTGGCAAAGCGCCTTGGGTAGCCTGGGCTGGCTACTGCTGTGCGGTGCGGTCAGTGTGGTGCTCGGTGGGCTGTTACTGCGCCGGCAATTGAAGCCGTTGGACTACATGGTCAAACAGTCCCACGCGATTGCCCGCCGAGAATTCCTCAGCCTGCCCGACCTGCCTCGCACGCCGGAACTGCGGCGAGTGGTGCAAGCCATGAACCAGATGGTGGAAAAGCTCAAGGCGTTGTTCCAGGAACAGGCCGAACGCAGCGAAAAACTGCGCACCGAGTCCTATCAGGACAACCTCACCGGCCTCGCTAACCGGCGTTATTTCGAAATGCAGCTCAACGCCCGTGTCAGTAACCCGGAAGACACCAACTCCGGTTACTTGCTGCTACTGCGGGTCAAGGACCTTGCCGGCCTCAACCAACGCCTGGGCGGCCAGCGCACCGACCAATTGCTGCAAGCGGTCGGCCAACAACTGCTGCGTCAGTGCGAGCCGTACCCGGAAACCCATAACCTCGTTACCCGTATCCGCGGCGGCGAATTCGCTGTGCTGGCACCGGGACTGATGCGTGAAGAAGCGCTGCAATTGGCGCAGAACCTGGAAAGCACCTTGCTCAGCTTGCAGGCGACCGGCGCCAGCGATGTGATGCCGGTGGCCTATATCGGCCTGGCGCCGTTCAGCCATGGCGATGCGCCACAAGCACTGCTGACCCTCGCCGATCAGGCGCTGGCCCAGGCCGAAGCGCAGGGCGATACCAGTTGGGTGTGCCTGGACAGCAGCGCCGCCGCCAGCGTCGGTGACGATCACCATGCCTGGCACACATTATTGGACCAGGCCCTGACCCAGCAGCGCTTCCAGCTGTACTTCCAGCCGGTCGTCGCCAGCCAGGACCCACAATTGGTCTTGCATTACAAAGTACTGTCGCGCCTGCAGGACGAGGAAGGCCACACGATACCGGCCGGGCGCTTTCTGCCGTGGCTCGAGCGCTTCGGCTGGTCGGCCCGCCTGGACCGTTTGATGCTGGAACAAGTCCTCAAGCAGATGGCCAGCCACAACCATAACCTGGCGCTGAACCTCTCGGCCGCAACGTTCCAGGATACCCAGGCCCTGAATCGGATTTATGACCTGCTGCGCCAGCACAGCAACCTGGGCTCACGCCTCACCCTGGAGATTGGTGAAGAGCAACTCCCCGAGCAGCCGGTGCTGGAACAGATTACCCACCGCCTGCGCGAGCTGGGTTTTTCCCTCAGCCTGCAGCGTTTTGGTGGGCGGTTCAGCATGATCGGCAACCTGGCACGCCTGGGCCTGGCCTACCTGAAGATCGATGGCAGCTACATTCGCGACATCGACCAGGAAAGTGACAAGCGTCTGTTTATCGAAGCCATCCAGCGTGCAGCCCACAGCATCGATCTGCCGTTGATTGCCGAACGTGTGGAGACCGAGGGCGAGCTGAAGGTCATTCGCGAGATGGGGATTTTTGGTGTGCAGGGCCAGCTGTTTGGCGAGCCTGCGCCCTGGAAATCACACTGACATCAGGACATTCAAATGTGGGAGGGGGCTTGCCCCCTCCCTCATTTGAATAAAGGTTCGGCGTCAGGGCTCAGATCAGTCCTTTCTCGTCATCATCAATCAACTGGCTCAACCCACCCAACGCTTCCCGCGCGTGGTTACGGTCCATCAACTTGGCCTGTGCCGCCGGCGGCAGGTCGGTCACGCTGATGACGCCTTTGCGGGTCAGCACCTGGATCAAGTCATCCAGCACCCGGATCATCTCCAGGTCGCTCTGCTTGAGTTGGGCCAGGCTGGTTTCCACCACTTCGTTGGCGTACCAGGCCTGGATCTCATGGTGATCGGCCGGCAGGGTTTCGGTGGACTCGGTAAAGGCGGCCGCCTCTACGCGAATCAGCGCGCCCAGTGCATCACGTTGCACGTAAAACATAAGAACCCCTCGAATATGAGCCACATGCGTTCAACAGCATAGGTCAACGCTGCGTGTATGAGCGTGAGTATGCGACGCACCGCCCGCCAGGGCCAGCGGCCCATAAGGCAAAAAAAATCGGCCGCCCGGGAAGGCGGCCGATCCATTGCATCTTAGCTATGGTCGATCTTGATGGTAGGGTCGGCGCCAGTGATCAGCGAGTTGATGCTGACATGGGACCAATCATTGCCTTCCAGCTTGATGGTCACATCGGCATTGGCCAGGCCACCGGCGGCGTTGAGCTTGCCTTCGCTGCTGACTTGCAGGGTCGACACGCCATCTACCGTGGTGATCTTCAGGTAGTTGTCGATGGTGCTGTCAGTCTCACCTTTCAACAAATCACGCAGATCAATGCGGTCGCCTTCCGAGGCCTTGAAGTCCTTGATCACATCGTTGCCGATGTCACCCGCCTTCCACACAAAGGTGTCGGCACCCGAACCACCAATCAGGATGTCGTTGCCCTGGCCGCCGATCAGCGTGTCGTTGCCGGTGCCGCCCAACAGGATGTCATTGCCTTTGCCGCCGTCCAGCAGGTCGTTGCCGCCCTGGCCGAACAGGATGTCATCGCCAGCGCCGCCCAGCAGCGTGTCGTTGGCGTCCTTGGCGCCGGAGACGTCGAAGTCCACGTAATGCTCGGTAACGTACTGGTGAACGTTAGAGGCGGTCACCGAAGAGACGGTCACGCCGGTCTTCTGCGCCACAAATGCCTGCAGTGCGTTGTAGCCCTCACCGTTGATCCCGCTGAAGCTCACCAGGTCGCCGAACAGGATGTCGTTGCCATCGCCCCCGATGACGGTGTCTGCGCCAGGCAACGTCGCCTCGGTGTGGCCGAGGATCGCGTTGGCCAGGTCCTTCGGATCGATGTTGGCTTGCGGCTTGCCATCGCTGTCGTACGGAGCCAGCTGGTTCAAGCTGACCCCGCTGTTGAGGCCGATGGCTTCTACACCACCTGTGGACAGGCCTTTGAGCAGTGCGAACGCGCTGTTGGAGTTGAGGGTGGTGGAGTAGTCGGTATCGTACCCGAGGCCGCCTTGTACGGATATTTCATAGGTGCCATCCCCTTGGGCATGGATTGTTCCAGGGTTGGACTGCGTCCAGCCCCACCAGTTGTTGGTCCACAGGGTTACCTTGCCAGCAGAGTCGATATCAATTAAATGACTCGAGTCGATGTTGATCCGGGTGGCGGTACCTATGGTGTAGTTGTTCATGGTGACGACATCATCAAGCCTGACGTTGCCGTACAAGTACGGGTTGGTCTGCTCGGCCGCCTGGTAAAACGTCGGTTGACCATCGGTGATGAAGTACGTTGTGTTGATTGCGTCTGTGTTGCCAGTCGCCTGGGCACTTTTGAAGAAGTTGGACGCGGCCTTGAACACGTCTTCGTAGTTGGTCCCGCCGGTAGATACCATGGAATCCAGGACTTTCTGCAGCGAATCCAACGCACCTGGGTCTTTCAGGTTGACTGTGACCGTGCGATTGACCTGGTCACTGAAGTCAGCCAGGAAGATGTTCACCGTGCCAGAGGTGCTGGAGCCGATACTGTTTTTCAGCGAGTTGAACGTGGTGGTCAGCGAGGCTTTCGCCGCCGCTATCGAGTTCGCGCCCATACTGCCCGACGTATCGATCATGAACGCGATGTTGTAGTTCTTGCCCTGCACCACGTTCAGGCCGGCGACGTCGGCCACGACGATGTCGTTGCCATCGCTGCCATTGATGGTGTCGCTGCCCGAAGTGCCGGTTACCGGGTTGTAGGTTGCCGGGTGCACCGTGACTGGCAATTGCGCGGTGGTAGTCGCCGAACCACCAATGCTTTCGGTGGAGGTCGAGGTGACCGTCAGGTTGAACTGGCCGCTGTAGTAGGTCGGCGGCTTGATGCTCAGCGTGTTCAGGTCCCAGCCGGTGACGTTGACTTCACCCACGGTCTTACTTGCGGTAAAGGTGTGGCCCGACGCATCGGTGAGTACCGAACCTGCCGGAATGCCACTGACCTTCACGCTCAAGGTTTCCGAGCCGTCGGTATCGGTCAGTGCGGTGGTGACTTTGGACAGTTTGACCGTGCCGTTTTCCTGGCCTTCGTTGAGCTTGTAGCCCACGTAGTAACCGTCACCGTTGCTGCCATGCAGGTCGGACACGGTGACGCCGGCGTTGGTCAGGTCGGTAAGGCCGGTGTACAACGGCACGGTGCTGGTGCTCAGGTTCTGCACCGCCCCGCCGTTGATCGACAGGTTGACGTCAAAGCTGCCAGGCCCCGCTTGGTTGGCCTGGTAGATCTCAAGGCTGTAGTAACCGGTGGTGGTTGGCGTGAACGAGCCGCTGAACTTGCCGCTGTTGGTGCCCCACAAGCCGCTGGCCACGTCTTTACCGCCAACGTTGACCACCACGCTGTCATCGGCGATGCCGCTGAAGGTGTAGCTCTTGCCCGCTTCCATGTAGATCAGGCCGGAAATCTTGGAACCAGAGCCGGCGGTGACGTTGTCGACAGATTCGACGTTGGTCACCACCGAGGTGTTGTTCGGCGTGCCCGCGTTATCGATGGCTTTTTTCAGCACGTCCGGTGCAGCGCCGTTGCCGTTGTTGCCGAGGCCGGCAATGCTGTTCCAGCCCTGTTTGACCAGGCCGGTGGAGGCAACGTTGTTGTCTGCCACGCTCAGGGTCGGCGCGTCGGCTACCGGCGTGATATCGACTTTCACCGTGGCGCTGGTGCCCAGGTCCTTGCCATCGGTTGGCTGGAACTTGAACTGTGCGTAGTCCGCTTGCTTGTTGCCCACACCGGTGCCGCCGTAACCATCGGCACCGGATTCGTTGGCGTTAGGCATAAAGCGCAACTGGCCGCCGTCGATCTGGGCCTTGGTGAAGGTCTGGCCGTTGGTCACGTTGGTCCAGGTACTGCCATCCGCTGCCAGGAACTGCAATTTGCCGGCGACTGGCAGCTCGGTGATTTTCACCCCCAGGCTGGCTTGCGGCGAGTCCACATCGGTCACGCCGAAGTTGGCCCAGGTCAGGGCCAGCGCGGTGTCTTCAGTGCCGGTTACGGCACCGCCAGTCGCCACCGGCGCATCATTGACCGCCACCACGTTGACGGTGGTGGTGGCAACGTTGGAGTAGTTGCCGCCATCGGTCACGCTCACGGTAATGGTGCGTGGCGTGGTGCTTGGGTCGTGGCTGTTGTTGGTGAACGTGATGTTCTTGATCTGCTGCATGTAGTCGGCCAGCGACGCCGTGCCGGTCAGGGTCAAGGTGATTTTACCGGTCACAGGGTCGGTGGTCGGGGTCACGTTGATGCCTGTCACGCCGCTGAAGTTCAGCGAGTCGCCTGGCTGGCTGTTGGTCAATACCACGGTGGCGCCGGTCAGTTGGGTGCTGTCCGGGTCGGTGATCTTGATGTCAGTGTCAGCAATTGACACACCGGTGCCGCCTTCGGTGAAGGTGGTCTTGAAGTCCGCACCGCTGGCGCCGCTGGAGTTGTTGGCATCCAGGTCGATGACCGGCGGCGCATCATTGTCGATGATGTTGGTGGTAACACTGCCATTGCCGACCACCAGGTTTTCGAAGTTGCCGCCAGTGGTCTTGTCGATGGTGATGACGATATTTTCCGTCGGCTCGGTGATCTTGTCGTCGAGCGTGCGGATATCAAACGGTACGCTGCTGGAGCCTGCCGGGATCTTCACGGTGTACACGCCATTGAAGTCCGAACCGTCGGTAGCGGTGCCGCTGTACTTGAGCGTCACGGTCACGTCGGTTTGCGGCGGGTTGCTCAGGGTCAGCGTGTAGTGCGCCGTACCGCCTTCAGTCACCGACGCATCGCCGGTAATGCTGATGGTGGTGTTGCTGACCACATCGGTCACTTTGGTGACCACGGTGCTGCCGTCGACGATCAAGTGTTCGTACTTGTCGCCACCGCTGACCACACCCGTGATTTTGGTGGTGACGTCATTGGCGCCGACATACGCATCGTTAGGTGCTGTGGCGGTGGTGAAGCTGGTGGACTTGCCATTGCCGATGGTAATGGTCGAGCCGTTATCCAGCTTGACGACCAGGTCTGAGCCAACGTTGTTCACCGCCACGCCGTTCTTGTCGACCAGGGACGCGGTGTACACGATCTGCCCGCCTTCGCTGACAGAACCAGTGGCTTTGAGCACCACAGTCACGTCGTCGATGGTGTCGTTGATGGTAGTCGTGGCGCCGCCCGGTGTGATGCTCACACCCTCGAAATTGCCGCCGGTAGTGCCGGTGATGTTGACGGTCTGGGTGCTCTTGTCGATGAACACATCATCAGTCGGCGCAGGGACGGTCACCGTGCCCACGGTCGCGCCTTGCTTGATGGTGATGCTCGAACCGTTATCGAGCTGGACCACCATGTCGCTGCCGGCCTTGTTGTTCAAGGTAGCGGTGTAAGTGATCTGGCCGCCTTCGTTGACAGCCGTCGGGGCGGTCAGGGTGACGGTGGTCAGGTCGGTGGTGCCCGGCGTGTCGGTGACGGTGGTATTTACTGCGGTAGTGCCAGGGACCAGGTTTTCGAAATGCTCGCCGCCGGTCACGCCTTTGATGGCGGTTGTGACGGTCTGGTCGCCTTTGTAGACGTCGTTAGGCGCTACGGTGGTAATGGAGCCGCTCGACTGATTCACGCCGATGGTGATGGTCTTGCCGTTATCGAGGGTGACGATCAATGGGTTGGTGATGTTGGTCACCGGCGCGCCGTTCTTATCCACAAGGCTGGCGGTGTAGACGATGTTGCCGCCTTCGCCCACGGTAGTCGTGGCGGTCAGGACTACATCGACTTTATCGATGGTGTCGTTGATCGTGGTCGTTGCGCCGTTGCCTACGACTTCGAGTTTTTCGAAGTTGCCGCCAGTGGTCTCGGTGATCTTGACGGTCTGGGTGCTCTTATCGATGAACACGTCATCGGTAGGTGCAGGGACGGTCACGGTGCCGACGGTGTCGCCAGCCTTGATGGTAATGCTTGAGCCGTTGTCGAGTTTCAGCGTGACGTCAGTACCGGCCTTGTTGCTCAAGGTAGCGGTGTAGGTGATCTGGCCACCTTCGTTCACTGCATTCGGCGCAGTCAGCGTGACAGTAGTCGTGTTGTCGGTACTCGGTGTGTCCGTGACGGTGGTGTTCACTGCCGTAGTGCCAGGCACCAAGTTCTCGAAGTGCTCGCCGCCAGTGACGCCTTTGATGGCGGTGGTGACGGTTTGATCGCCTTTGTACACGTCATCAGGAGCAAGAACCGAAACAGTGCCGCTGGTTTCATTCACACCAATGGTGATGGTCTTGCCATTGTCCAAAGTCACGGTCAGCGGGTTGGTGATGTTGGTCACCGGCGCGCCGTTCTTATCCACAAGGCTGGCGGTGTAAACGATATTGCCGCCTTCGCCAACAGTGGTGGTGGCGGTCAGGACCACATCAACTTTGTCGATGGTGTCGTTGATGGTGGTGGTTGCGCCGTTGCCTGCGACTTCGAGTTTTTCGAAGTTGCCGCCGGAAGCGTCAGTAATCTTGACCGTCTGCGTGCTCTTATCGATAAACACGTCATCGGTAGGAGCAGGCACAGTCACGGTGCCGACGGTGTCGCCCGCTTTGATGGTGATCGACGAGCCGTTATCCAACTTCAAGGTAACGTCAGTGCCCGCTTTGTTGGAAAGCGTGGCGGTGTACGTAATTTGACCACCTTCGTTGACAGCACTTGGTGCAGTCAGTGTGACAGTCGTGGTGTTGTCAGTGCCGGGGGTATCGGTGACGGTGGTGTTTACCGCCGCAGTGCCCGGTACCAGGTTTTCAAAATGCTCGCCGCCCGTCACACCCTTGATCGCGGTGGTGACAGTCTGGTCGCCTTTGTACACATCATCAGGAGCAATAACCGAAACGCTAGCGCTCGATTCGTTAACACCGATAGTGATGGTTTTGCCGTTATCCAATGTCACGGTGAGCGGGTTGGTGATGTTGGTCACCGGCGCACCGTTTTTATCCACCAGGCTGGCGGTGTAGACGATATTGCCGCCTTCGCCCACGGTAGTCGTGGCGGTCAGAACCACGTCGACTTTATCGATGGTGTCGTTGATGGTGGTGGTTGCGCCATTGCCTGCAACTTCCAGTTTTTCGAAGTTGCCGCCGGAAGCGTCGGTGATCTTGACCGTCTGGGTGCTCTTATCGATGAACACGTCATCGGTAGGTGCTGGAATGGTCACAGTGCCGACAGTGTCGCCAGCTTTGATGGTGATGCTTGAGCCGTTGTCGAGTTTCAATGTGACGTCAGTACCGGCCTTATTGCTCAAGGTCGCGGTGTAGGTGATCTGGCCACCTTCATTAACGACACTTGGGGCAGTCAGCGTGACAGTCGTTGTGTTGTCGGTACCGGGGGTATCGGTGACAGTGGTGTTCACTGCCGTAGTGCCAGGCACCAAGTTCTCGAAGTGCTCGCCGCCAGTGACGCCTTTGATGGCGGTGGTGACGGTTTGATCGCCTTTGTACACATCATCAGGAGCAATAACCGAAACGCTAGCGCTCGATTCGTTCACGCCGATGGTGATGGTTTTACCGTTATCCAAGGTCACGGTCAGCGGGTTGGTGATGTTGGTCACCGGCGCGCCGTTTTTATCCACAAGGCTGGCGGTGTAGACGATGTTGCCGCCTTCACCGACGGTGGTGGTGGCGGTCAGAACTACGTCCACCTTGTCGATGGTGTCGTTGATCGTGGTGGTCGCACCATTGCCTGCAACTTCCAACTTCTCGAAGTTGCCGCCCGTGGTTTCGGTGATCTTGACGGTCTGGGTGCTCTTATCGATGAACACGTCATCGGTAGGCGCAGGGACGGTCACGGTGCCGACGGTGTCGCCCGCTTTGATGGTGATCGACGAGCCGTTGTCGAGTTTCAACGTGACGTCGGTACCGGCCTTGTTGCTCAAGGTAGCGGTATAGGTGATTTGGCCACCTTCGTTGACAGCACTCGGCGCAGTCAACGTTACAGTCGTAGTGTTGTCGGTACCCGGTGTATCCGTAACGGTAGTGTTCACCGCCGTAGTGCCCGGGACCAGGTTCTCGAAGTGCTCGCCGCCAGTGACGCCTTTGATAGCGGTGGTGACGGTTTGATCGCCTTTGTAGACGTCATCCGGTGCCAAGACCGAAACAGTGCCGCTCGACTGATTCACACCGATGGTGATGGTCTCGCCGTTGTCCAGGGTGACGGTCAGCGGGTTGGTGATGTTAGTCACCGGGGCGCCGTTCTTATCCACAAGGCTTGCGGTGTAAACGATATTGCCGCCTTCACCGACGGTGGTGGTGGCGGTCAGGACCACATCGACCTTGTCGATGGTGTCGTTGATCGTGGTGGTTGCGCCGTTGCCTGCCACTTCGAGCTTTTTCGAAGTTGCCGCCGGAAGCGTCGGTGATCTTGACCGTCTGGGTGCTCTTATCGATGAACACGTCATCGGTAGGTGCTGGAATGGTCACAGTGCCGACAGTGTCGCCAGCTTTGATGGTGATGCTTGAGCCGTTGTCGAGTTTCAACGTGACGTCAGTACCGGCCTTATTGCTCAAGGTCGCGGTGTAGGTGATCTGGCCACCTTCATTAACGACACTTGGGGCAGTCAGCGTGACAGTCGTTGTGTTGTCGGTACCCGGTGTATCCGTAACGGTAGTGTTCACCGCCGTAGTGCCCGGGACCAGGTTCTCGAAGTGCTCGCCGCCAGTGACGCCTTTGATAGCTGTGGTGACGGTTTGATCGCCTTTGTAGACGTCATCCGGTGCCAAGACCGAAACAGTGCCGCTCGACTGATTCACACCGATGGTGATGGTCTCGCCGTTGTCCAGGGTGACGGTCAGCGGGTTGGTGATGTTAGTCACCGGGGCGCCGTTCTTATCCACAAGGCTTGCGGTGTAAACGATATTGCCGCCTTCACCGACGGTGGTGGTGGCGGTCAGGACCACATCGACCTTGTCGATGGTGTCGTTGATCGTGGTGGTTGCGCCGTTGCCTGCCACTTCGAGCTTTTCGAAGTTGCCGCCGGAAGCGTCGGTGATCTTGACCGTCTGGGTGCTCTTATCGATGAACACGTCATCGGTAGGTGCTGGAATGGTCACAGTGCCGACAGTGTCGCCAGCTTTGATGGTGATGCTTGAGCCGTTGTCGAGTTTCAATGTGACGTCAGTACCGGCCTTATTGCTCAAGGTCGCGGTGTAGGTGATCTGGCCACCTTCATTAACGACACTTGGGGCAGTCAGCGTGACAGTCGTTGTGTTGTCGGTACCGGGGGTATCGGTGACAGTGGTGTTCACTGCCGTAGTGCCAGGCACCAAGTTCTCGAAGTGCTCGCCGCCAGTGACGCCTTTGATGGCGGTGGTGACGGTTTGATCGCCTTTGTACACATCATCAGGAGCAATAACCGAAACGCTAGCGCTCGATTCGTTCACGCCGATGGTGATGGTTTTACCGTTATCCAAGGTCACGGTCAGCGGGTTGGTGATGTTGGTCACCGGCGCGCCGTTTTTATCCACAAGGCTGGCGGTGTAGACGATATTGCCGCCTTCGCCAACGGTGGTGGTGGCCGTCAGAACCACATCGACTTTGTCGATGGTGTCGTTGATCGCGGTCGTTGCACCGTTGCCTGCCACTTCGAGTTTTTCGAAGTTGCCGCCGGAAGCGTCAGTAATCTTGACGGTTTGAGTGCTCTTATCGATAAACACGTCATCGGTAGGAGCAGGCACAGTCACAGTGCCGACGGTGTCGCCAGCTTTGATGGTAATCGAAGAACCGTTATCCAGCTTCAACGTGACGTCAGTACCGGCCTTGTTGCTCAAGGTCGCGGTGTAGGTGATCTGGCCACCTTCATTAACGACACTTGGGGCAGTCAGCGTGACAGTCGTTGTGTTGTCGGTACCGGGGGTATCGGTGACAGTGGTGTTCACTGCCGTAGTGCCAGGCACCAAGTTCTCGAAGTGCTCGCCGCCAGTGACGCCTTTGATGGCGGTGGTGACGGTTTGATCGCCTTTGTACACATCATCAGGAGCAATAACCGAAACGCTAGCGCTCGATTCGTTCACGCCGATGGTGATGGTTTTACCGTTATCCAAGGTCACGGTCAGCGGGTTGGTGATGTTGGTCACCGGCGCGCCGTTTTTATCCACAAGGCTGGCGGTGTAGACGATATTGCCGCCTTCACCGACGGTAGTGGTAGCGGTCAGAACTACGTCCACCTTGTCGATGGTGTCGTTGATCGTGGTGGTGGCGCCGCTGCCCGCGACTTCCAACTTCTCGAAGTTGCCGCCCGTGGTTTCGGTGATTTGAACGGTTTGCGTGCTCTTGTCGATGAACACGTCATCGGTAGGCGCAGGGACGGTCACGGTGCCGACGGTGTCGCCCGCTTTGATGGTGATCGACGAGCCGTTGTCGAGTTTCAACGTGACGTCGGTACCGGCCTTGTTGCTCAAGGTAGCGGTATAGGTGATTTGGCCACCTTCGTTGACAGCACTCGGCGCAGTCAACGTTACAGTCGTAGTGTTGTCGGTACCCGGTGTATCCGTAACGGTAGTGTTCACCGCCGTAGTGCCCGGGACCAGGTTCTCGAAGTGCTCACCGCCAGTGACACCAGTAATGGCGGTAGTGACGGTCTGGTCGCCCTTATACACGTCATCCGGTGCCAAAACCGAGATAGAACCGCTGCTTTGGTTCACACCAATAGTGATGCTCTGGCCGTTATCCAAAGTGACAGTCAGCGGATTGGTGATGTTAGTCACCGGTGCACCGTTCTTATCCACAAGACTGGCGGTGTAGACGATATTGCCGCCTTCACCGACGGTAGTGGTAGCGGTCAGGACCACATCGACCTTGTCGATGGTGTCGTTGATCGTGGTGGTGGCGCCGTTGCCCGCAACTTCCAGTTTTTCGAAGTTGCCGCCGGTGGTTTCGGTGATTTGAACGGTCTGGGTGCTCTTGTCGATGAACACGTCATCGGTAGGCGCAGGCACAGTCACAGTGCCGACGGTGTCGCCCGCTTTAATGGTGATCGACGAACCGTTATCCAACTTCAAGGTGACGTCAGTGCCCGCTTTATTCGAAAGCGTAGCGGTGTACGTAATTTGACCACCTTCGTTCGCTTCGGACGGAGCTGTCAGCGTCACGGTAGTGGTGTTGTCGGTACCCGGTGTGTCCGTAACGGTGGTGTTTACTGACGTAGTACCTGGAACCAGATTTTCAAAGTGCTCGCCGCCGGTCACACCCTTGATAGCGGTGGTGACGGTCTGATCGCCTTTGTAGACGTCATCCGGTGCCAAGACCGAAACAGTGCCGCTCGACTGATTCACACCGATGGTGATGGTCTCGCCGTTGTCCAGGGTGACGGTCAGCGGGTTGGTGATGTTAGTCACCGGGGCGCCGTTCTTATCCACAAGGCTTGCGGTGTAGACGATGTTGCCGCCTTCACCCACAGTAGTCGTGGCGGTCAGGACCACATCGACCTTGTCGATGGTGTCGTTGATCGTGGTGGTTGCACCATTGCCTGCGACTTCTAACTTCTCGAAGTTACCGCCCGTGGTTTCGGTGATTTGAACGGTCTGGGTGCTCTTGTCGATGAACACGTCATCGGTCGGTGCAGGCACGGTCACGGTGCCAACAGTGTCGCCCGATTTGATAGTGATCGACGAGCCGTTATCCAACTTCAAAGTGACGTCAGTACCCGCTTTATTGGAAAGCGTAGCGGTGTACGTGATCTGGCCGCCTTCGTTAACGGCGCTAGGCGCGGTCAGCGTAACAGTCGTGGTGTTGTCGGTACCCGGTGTATCCGTAACGGTGGTGTTCACCGCCGTAGTGCCCGGGACCAGGTTCTCGAAATGCTCGCCACCGGTCACACCCTTGATCGCGGTGGTGACGGTTTGATCACCTTTGTAGACATCATCCGGTGCCAAGATCGAAACAGTGCCGCTGGACTGATTCACTCCGATGGTGATGGTCTCGCCGTTATCCAGCGTGACGGTCAACGGATTGGTGATGTTGGTCACCGGCGCGCCGTTTTTATCCACAAGGCTGGCGGTGTAAACGATATTGCCGCCTTCTCCAACAGTGGTGGTGGCGGTCAGAACCACATCGACCTTGTCGATTGTGTCGTTGATCGTGGTGGTTGCGCCGTTGCCCGCAACTTCCAACTTCTCGAAGTTGCCGCCAGAAGCGTCAGTGATCTGGACCGTCTGGGTGCTCTTATCGATAAACACGTCATCGGTAGGCGCCGGAACAGTCACGGTGCCGACAGTGTCGCCCGCTTTGATAGTGATCGACGAGCCGTTATCCAACTTCAACGTGACGTCAGTGCCCGCTTTATTCGAAAGCGTAGCGGTGTACGTGATCTGGCCGCCTTCGTTAACGGCGTTAGGCGCGGTCAGTGTCACGGTAGTGGTGTTATCGGTGCCTGGGGTATCCGTAACGGTGGTGTTCACCGCCGTAGTGCCCGGGACCAGGTTCTCGAAATGCTCGCCACCGGTCACACCTTTGATAGCGGTGGTGACGGTTTGGTCGCCCTTATACACATCATCAGGAGCTAGAACCGAAACGCTACCGCTCGACTGGTTTACGCCAATAGTGATGGTCTTGCCGTTATCGAGAGTGACGGTCAACGGGTTGGTGATGTTAGTCACCGGCGCACCGTTCTTATCCACAAGACTGGCGGTGTAGACGATGTTGCCGCCTTCACCGACGGTGGTAGTGGCGGTCAGGACTACATCGACTTTATCGATGGTGTCATTGATCGTGGTGGTTGCACCGTTGCCTGCAACTTCAAGTTTTTCGAAGTTGCCGCCCGTGGTTTCGGTGATCTGGACGGTCTGTGTGCTCTTGTCGATGAACACGTCATCGGTCGGTGCAGGGACGGTCACAGTGCCGACGGTGTCGCCAGCTTTGATAGTGATGCTTGAGCCGTTGTCGAGTTTCAGCGTGACGTCGGTACCGGCCTTATTGCTCAAGGTCGCTGTATAGGTGATCTGGCCACCTTCGTTCACTGTATTCGGCGCAGTCAACGTTACAGTCGTAGTGTTATCGGTTCCCGGAGTGTCAGTCACCGTCGTGGTGACTTTATCGGTCCCAGGTACCAAGTTCTCGAAGTGCTCCCCACCGGTCACACCCTTGATAGCAGTGGTGACGGTCTGGTCGCCCTTGTAGACGTCATCCGGTGCCAAGACCGAAACAGTGCCGCTCGACTGATTCACGCCAATGGTAATGGTCTCGCCATTGTCCAAAGTGACAGTCAATGGGTTAGTAATGTTGGTTACTGGTGCGCCGTTTTTATCCACAAGGCTGGCGGTGTAGACGATGTTGCCGCCTTCACCGACGGTGGTAGTGGCGGTCAGGACTACATCGACTTTATCGATGGTGTCATTGATCGTGGTGGTTGCGCCGTTGCCCGCAACTTCCAGTTTTTCGAAGTTGCCGCCAGTGGTCTCGGTGATCTTGACGGTCTGGGTGCTCTTATCGATGAACACGTCATCGGTAGGCGCAGGGACGGTCACAGTGCCAACGGTGTCGCCAGCTTTGATGGTAATGCTTGAGCCGTTGTCGAGTTTCAACGTGACGTCAGTACCGGCCTTGTTGCTCAAGGTAGCGGTATAGGTGATCTGGCCACCTTCATTTGCTTCAGACGGTGCAGTCAGCGTCACAGTGGTGGTGTTATCGGTGCCCGGAGTGTCAGTGACAGTCGTGGTGACTTTATCGGTACCTGGAATCAGATTTTCAAAGTGCTCGCCGCCGGTCACGCCGCTGATAGCAGTAGTGACGGTTTGGTCGCCTTTGTAAACATCATCCGGCGCTACGGTGGTAACGGTGCCGCTCGACTGATTCACACCAATGGTGATGGTCTCGCCGTTATCCAGCGTGACGGTCAGCGGATTGGTGATGTTAGTCACCGGCGCGCCGTTTTTATCCACAAGGCTGGCGGTGTAAACGATATTGCCGCCTTCTCCAACAGTGGTGGTGGCGGTCAGAACCACATCGACCTTGTCGATTGTGTCGTTGATCGTGGTGGTTGCGCCGTTGCCCGCAACTTCCAACTTCTCGAAGTTGCCGCCAGAAGCGTCAGTGATCTGGACCGTCTGGGTGCTCTTATCGATAAACACATCATCGGTAGGCGCCGGAACAGTCACGGTGCCGACAGTGTCGCCCGCTTTGATAGTGATCGACGAGCCGTTATCCAACTTCAAAGTGACGTCAGTACCCGCTTTATTGGAAAGCGTGGCGGTGTAAGTGATCTGGCCACCTTCATTCGCTTCGGACGGAGCTGTCAGCGTCACGGTCGTGGTGTTATCGGTGCCCGGAGTGTCAGTGACAGTCGTGGTGACTTTATCGGTCCCAGGTACCAAGTTCTCGAAGTGCTCGCCACCGGTCACGCCTTGGATGGCGGTGGTGACGGTTTGATCACCCTTGTAGACATCATCCGGTGCCAAGACGGAAACAGTACCGCTGGACTGATTCACACCGATGGTGATGGTTTGGCCGTTATCCAAGGTGACAGTCAGCGGATTGGTGATGTTGGTCACCGGCGCGCCGTTTTTATCCACAAGGCTGGCGGTGTAAACGATATTGCCGCCTTCACCTACGGAGGTGGTGGCAGTCAGAACTACGTCCACCTTGTCGATGGTGTCGTTGATCGTGGTGGTTGCACCGTTGCCTGCAACTTCCAGTTTTTCGAAGCTGCCGCCCGTGGTTTCGGTGATTTGAACGGTCTGCGTGCTCTTGTCGATGAACACGTCATCGGTAGGCGCCGGCACAGTTACGGTGCCGACAGTGTCCCCAGCCTTGATGGTGATCGACGAACCGTTATCCAACTTCAACGTGACGTCAGTACCGGCCTTGTTGCTCAAGGTAGCGGTGTAGGTGATCTGGCCACCTTCGTTAACGGCACTCGGCGCAGTCAACGTAACAGTCGTGGGGTTATCGGTACCTGGGGTATCGGTAACGGTGGTGTTCACCGCCGTAGTGCCCGGCACCAGGTTTTCAAAGTGCTCGCCGCCCGTAACGCCGCTGATGGCGGTGGTAACGGTCTGATCGCCTTTGTAGACATCATCCGGCGCTACGGTAGTAACAGTACCGCTGGATTGATTCACACCAATGGTGATGGTCTGACCGTTATCCAGAGTGACAGTCAACGGATTGGTGATGTTAGTCACCGGCGCGCCGTTTTTATCCACAAGGCTGGCGGTGTAGACGATGTTGCCGCCTTCGCCGACGGTGGTGGTGGCGGTCAGAACTACGTCCACCTTGTCGATGGTGTCGTTGATCGTAGTAGTGGCGCCGTTGCCTGCAACTTCCAACTTCTCGAAGTTGCCGCCCGTGGCCTCGGTGATTTGAACGGTCTGCGTGCTCTTGTCGATGAACACGTCATCGGTCGGCGCAGGCACGGTCACAGTGCCGACGGTATCGCCAGCTTTGATGGTGATCAACGAGCCATTATCCAACTTCAACGTAACGTCAGTGCCCGCCTTGTTGGAAAGCGTAGCGGTGTACGTAATCTGCCCGCCCTCATTCGCCTCGGTCGGCGCAGTCAGCGTAACGGTAGTTGTGTCGATCGAATCGGTAATTGTGGTGACTGCCGCAGTTGTGCTCGGCACCAGGCTTTCAAAGTTGCCGCCAGTCGCGCTGGTAATGGTGGTGCTGACCGTGCTGCCGTTGACGTAGACATCATTGGGCGCGGTGTCCACGACCACGCTGCCGACAGACTCGCCAGCCTTGATGGTGATCACCGAGCCATTGCTCAAGGTAACGTTCACCGGGGTCTGCGCCGGGTTGGTCAGGGTAGCGGTGTAGGTGATCTGGCCGCCTTCGGTCACGTTGCTGTTGGCTGTGAGGGTAACGGTGGTGGTGTCGACCGAATCGGTAATGGTGGTGACCGCAGGCGTAGTGCTCGGTACCAGGCTTTCGAAGTTGCCGCCAGTCGCGCCGGTAATGGTGGTGCTGACGGTGGAGCCATTGTTGTAGACGTCGTTGGCCGCAGTATCGACCACAACGGTACCTGTCGACTCACCAGCCTTGATGGTGATCACCGAGCCATTGCTCAAGGTGACATTCACCGGGGTCTGAGCCGGGTTGGTCAAGGTGGCGGTGTAGGTGATCTGGCCGCCTTCGGTCACGTTGCTGTTGGCTGTGAGGGTAACGGTGGTGGTGTCGACCGAATCGGTAATGGTGGTGACCGCAGGCGTAGTGCTCGGTACCAGGCTTTCAAAGTTGCCGCCGGTTGCACCGGTAATGGTGGTGCTGACGGTCGAACCGTTGTTGTAGACGTCGTTAGCCGGAGTATCGACCACAACGGTGCCGGTCGACTCGCCAGCCTTGATGGTGATCACCGAGCCATTGCTCAAGGTGACATTCACCGGGGTTTGCGCCGGGTTGGTCAGGGTGGCGGTGTAAGTGATCTGGCCGCCTTCGGTCACGCTGCCGTCAGCTGTCAGGGTAACGGTGGTGGTGTCGACCGAATCGGTAATGGTGGTGACCGCAGGCGTAGTGCTCGGTACCAGGCTTTCAAAGTTGCCGCCGGTTGCACCGGTAATGGTGGTGCTGACGGTCGAGCCATTGTTATAGACGTCGTTAGCCGGGGTATCGACCACAACGGTACCTGTCGATTCACCGGCCTTGATGGTGATCACCGAGCCATTGCTCAAGGTGACATTCACCGGGGTCTGCGCCGGGTTGGTCAGGGTGGCGGTGTAGGTGATCTGGCCGCCTTCCGTCACGGTATTGCCCGCCGTCAGCGTGACGGTGGTGGTGTCGATGGTGTCGGTGATCTGCGTTACGGCCGGGTTAGGGTCGATGGTCAATACCAGGTTGCCGCCGCCGGTGGTACCGGTAACGCCGACGCTGATCTGGCCCGGGTCGATGTACGGGCTGTCGTTAGGGGCCAGAGGCACATTGACGGTGCCGGTCAACTGGCCCGACGGGATGGTAATCACCGCGCCATTGGTCAAGGTGACGGTCAGGTCGCTGGTGGAGGGCCGCGTCACGGTGGCGGTGTAGGTCAGCACGCCGCCCGCTTCGGTGATGGTTGGCGTCGCGCTCAGGGTCAGGGTCGAAGGCTGCAGCACCTGGTTGCCCGAGTCCGCCGAGCCTGGCGCTCCGCTCAGGGCGTTGAGTGCCGAAGTGCCTTGGCCGATAGGCGCGGTGGGGAAGCCGATGGTCGGGTCGACACGGCCGGCGGTCGCGTCCAGCACCACAAAGCTGTGGCCACCCCCGGCGGCACCATTACCGGTAGCGTTTGCGCCTGCGGCGGTGGCTTCCAGTTCGGTGGTCGGGTCGGCGCCGGCGGCGATGGCTTGTTGCAGCTCGGCAACCGATGGCGCGGCTTGTTCGCTGGCCGCGGCCAGATCGGCAGTGGAGTCCGGCATATCGGCGCTCCACTGGGTGTCCCGGCCCAGGTCCAGGATGCGGCCGTCGGCGAGTTCCAGGCTGACTGCGCCCGACATGCCTGTGTCGATCTGGTCGCCTGCAAACAGGCGGTCACCTTCTACAAGGACGCGACGTGTTCCTTCCGGAGAAATAACGAAAACTTGACCAACAATGCTTTTGACGATGGCAACAACACTGCTCATTAAAATTTTCTCCGGCGATCCGTTTCGACAAATTCCATTTCGCAGCGCGCTATTAGCGCTGCCAATTGGGAGGGCGTAGTCTATATATGTATTGACGTCAAATATTTGGCTAGATTTTTTAGCGATCTAGTTTGTGCCAAAGTATTGACCTTATGGTCGCCATCCTAAACAATCGCCTCTGTAATGTCACATTGATATTTATGCGGCGAACCGTCCTACATGTGTGAAGCAGTTCCGCTTTTTGAACTTTCCGACGTACGGTCATTACGGTAGCCATTATCCGACGCAGCGGTACTCATCGCTGTGATTTGAGACAAGAAGTCCTGGGGAATTTTTTAATGCGTCTGCACCTGTTCAAGGCAATACCGTTCGTTCTCGCCGCCAGTTTCGTACAAGCCCAGACACTGCCCCAAGCCATGCAGCAGGCATTGGATGTACACCCGGAAATCCAGGCGGGTGTAAACAGCCGTATCGCCGCCGATTACCAATTGCGCGCTGCTCAAGGCGGTTATCTGCCGCGTGTCGACCTGAACGCCGGTTACGGTCGTCAAGGGACTGACAACGCCACTACCCGCGCCAACAACCCCAGCGGCAATCACTGGGACACGCTCAACCGCGGTGAATCCAGCCTGCGCCTGCAACAAATGATTTTTGACGGTTTCGCTACCTCCAGCGAAGTCGGGCGTCAACAAGCCAACGTTAATTCCCGCGCTTACTCCTTGCTCGGTACTTCCGAACGCACAGCGCTGACCGTTGCCCAGGTTTACCTGGAAGTATTGACCCGCCGTGAGTTCGTGCGTCTGGCCGAAGACAACCTGCGCAACCACGAGCGCATCTACGACCAGATCAAGTTGCGCACGGAGCGCGGCGTCGGCAACGGTGCCGACCAGGACCAGGCCGAAGCGCGCCTGGCCCAGGCCCGCAACAACTTGATCACCGAGCAAACCAACCTGGCCGACGCACAGGTCAACTACCTCAGCGCCGTAGGCCAGATGCCAGACCAACTCGAGCGCCCGGCCCCGTTCATGGCCATGCTGCCGGCGGACCTGAATGAAGCCCGTCGCCAGATGCTCGACAACAGCCCGGTCCTGCGCTCGGCTGAGTCGGATATCTCCGCCGCCGAGAAGCAGTACGAAGCCGCCAAGTCCACCTTCTACCCGCGCTTTGATGCTGAGCTTGGCACCAACGCCGACAACAACGTCTCCGGTGATCCCAACCACAGCAACGGCTGGGAAGCCATGGTGCGCATGCGCTTCAATCTGTTTGCCGGTGGCAGCAACAAGGCTGACCTGCAATCGAAGTCCTACCAGGCCAACCAGGCCCTGGATATTCGCAACAACGCCTTGCGCCAACTCAATGAAGAGCTAGGCTTGGCTTGGAACGCCTTGAACAACGCCAACGCGCAATTGCCGGTCGCCCAGCAGTATGTGGATCACAGCACCCGCGTACGCACGTCCTACCAGCAGCAGTTCAGCCTTGGCCAACGTACCCTGTTGGATTTGCTGGACAGCGAGAATGAATTGTTCACCGCTTCCCGCCGCCTGGAAGAAATCAAGAACATTCAGTTATTTACTCAGTACCGAATCAAGGCGACCATGGGCGAATTGCTCAAGAGCCAGGGAGTGGTCGCACCGATGGCCTCCGTCGTGCAGAACGACGTGAAACCTAAAGTCCAACTGCCTGGGATGAATTGAGCCACCCCAATAGCCCCATCTGTTAGTCGAGAGTGCACCGCGTGGAATCTGAAATCGGTCGAGTTCATCTCAGTCATGATCCACGCGCTTTGCACGACGACCCGTTGCTCGACGGGTTGCTGGCGCTCTGCGCACTGCACCAGAAGCCTGCCAGCGCGGCCATGCTCACCACTGGCCTGCCGCTGCCCTCGCAACGCTTGAGTGCTGAACTGCTGCCGCGTGCTGCTGCGCGGGCCGGGCTGCAGGGCCGACTGTTGCAACGCAAGCTGGAACAGATCCCGACGATTGCATTGCCGGCCCTGCTGTTGCTCAAGGACGGGCGCAGTACCGTGCTGGTGGGTTGGCAGGGCGATGATGAGGCGCGGGTGCTGCTCAGCGAAAGCGACGGCGGTGAAGTGCTGATCAAGCGCGAGGCATTGGCCGACGACTACATCGGCAAGGTCTTCTTCGCCCAGCCGCAACACAAATTCGACGTCAACCACGGCAGCCTGATTCCACGGGCGCGTTCGTGGTTCCGTGACACCCTCATGCGTTCGCGCTGGCTCTACACCGACGCCATCGCCGCCAGCTTCCTGATCAACATCATCGCCATGGCCGCGCCGCTGTTCGTGATGAACGTGTACGACCGCGTCGTACCGAACCAGGCCACCGCCACCCTGTGGGTGTTGGCCGTGGGCATCTGTGGTGCATACCTGTTCGACCTGATCCTCAAAAGCCTGCGCAGCCTGTGCCTGGACCTGGCCGGTAAAAAAACCGACCTGATCATCTCGGCCACGCTGTTCGAACGCATCGTCGGCATGTCCATGAAGTACCGCCCGGCGCGGGTCGGCAGCTTCGCCCAGAACATCCATGAGTTTCAAAGCCTGCGCGATTTTCTCGCGTCGCTGACCCTCACCAGCCTGATCGACCTGCCGTTCACGCTGCTGATCTTTATGGTGATCGCCATCCTCGGCGGGCACCTGGTGTGGATCCCGGTGCTGGCGTTTCCGCTTGCCCTGGGCATCGGCTACGCCCTGCAAAAGCCCTTGGTGGCCACCATGGAACGCACCATGGCCCTGGCCGCTGAACGCCAGTCGAGCCTGATCGAAACCCTCGCCGGGCTCGATGCGGTCAAGGTCAACAATGCCGAGAGCGAGCGCCAGTATGGCTGGGAACAGACCATCGGCACCCTGAGCCGGCTTGAGCTGCGGGTGAAGTTGCTGTCGGGCCTGTCGATGAACATGACCCTGCTGATCCAGCAATTGGCCGGTGTGATCATGATCGTGTTCGGCGTGTACCAGATCATCGACGGCAACCTGAGCATGGGCGGCCTGATTGCCTGCTACATGCTCAGTGGCCGCGCCTTGAGCCCGCTGGCTTCGCTGTCGGGCCTGCTCACGCGCTACCAGCAAGCCAAGGTCACCATGACCTCGGTGGACCAGATGATGGAGCTGCCTCAAGAGCGCAATTTCGAAGAGCGCCCCATGAGCCGCCGCACCCTGCAAGGCGCCATCGAATGCCGGGGCCTGAACTTCACCTACCCCAACCAGCAGAACCTGGCGCTGAAGAACATCAACCTGGTGATCAAGCCCGGGGAAAAAATCGGCATCATTGGTCGCAGCGGCTCGGGCAAAAGCTCCCTGGCCAAATTGATCGTTGGCCTGTACCAGCCCGACTCCGGCGCCCTGCTGGTGGACGGCGTGGACGTGCGCCAGATCGACGTCAGCGAGCTGCGCCACAACATTGGCTACGTCGCCCAGGATATCCAATTGCTCGCTGGCACCCTGCGCGACAACCTGGTCAGCGGTGCGCGCTACGTCGAGGACGAAATGGTCCTGCAAGCCGCCGAGCTGGCCGGTGTACATGAATTCGCCCGTCTGCACCCCCAGGGCTACGAGTTGCAAGTGGGCGAGCGTGGTCAGAACCTCTCCGGCGGCCAGCGTCAGAACGTCGCCCTGGCCCGCGCGCTGTTGCTCAACCCGCCCATCCTGCTGCTGGACGAACCCACCAGCGCCATGGACAACACCGGTGAAGAACGCTTGAAACAACGCCTGCAAGCCGTGGTGCAAAACAAGACCGTGGTGCTGGTCACGCACCGAGCCTCACTGCTCTCGCTGGTGGACCGCCTGCTGGTGGTCGACCGTGGGCAGATTCTCGCGGACGGCCCGAAAGCCGTGGTCATGGAAGCGTTGAAGAAGGGGCAGATCAGTGTTGCTTAAGTCCATCAAGAGTGCGGTCGGCCGCTATTTCAAAGGCACCGACTCGCTGCAGGGCCAGCCCCTGCCCGAGGTCAACAAAGCGCTGATCGAAGATGCCCCGCGCGTCATTCGCCTGACCATCTGGGCGATTATCGGGTTTTTCGTGTTCCTGGTGGTTTGGGCGGGTTTCTCCGAGATCGACGAAGTGACCCGTGGCGACGGCAAGGCAATTCCATCGTCCAAATTGCAGAAAATCCAGAACCTGGAAGGCGGTATCGTTGCCGAGCTGTACGTCAAGGAAGGCCAGATCGTAGAAGCCGGCGCGCCGCTGATTCGCCTCGACGACACTCGGTTCGTTTCCAACGCCGGAGAAACCGAAGCCTTGCGCCTGGCCATGCAACTGCGTGTCGAACGCTTGAGTGCGCAGGTGGATGATCGCCCACTGAACATCCCCGACGACGTACTCAAGGCCGCGCCGAGCCAGGCTGCCAACGAGCGCTCCTTGTATGAGAGCCGACGCCAGCAGCTGAAAGACGAAGTCGGCGGCCTGCAGGAGCAACTGGTACAGCGCCAGCAGGAACTGCGCGAGTTCACCTCCAAGCAGGGCCAGTACCGCAGCCAGTTGTCTCTGCAGCGCCAGGAAATCAACATGTCCGAGCCACTGGTGGCTCAGGGCGCGGTATCGCCGGTGGAAGTGTTGCGCCTCAAGCGTGCCGAAATGGAAACCCGTGGCCAACTGGACGCCACCACCCTGGCAATCCCCCGCGCCGAATCGGCGATCAAGGAAGTGCAGCGCAAGATCGACGAAACCCGTGGCAAGTTCCGCAGTGAAGCCCTGACCCAGCTCAACGAGGCTCGCACTGAACTGAACAAGGCCGAGTCCACGGGCCGCGCGTTGGACGACCGGGTCAGCCGTACCCTGGTCACCTCGCCGGTGCGCGGGATCGTCAAGCAACTATTGGTCAACACGGTCGGCGGCGTGATCCAGCCGGGCAGCGACATGGTCGAAATCGTACCGCTGAACGACACCCTGCTGGTGGAAGCCAAGATCCGCCCACAAGACATCGCTTTCCTGCACCCGGGGCAAGAAGCGGTGGTCAAGTTCACCGCCTATGACTACACCGTCTACGGCGGGCTGAAGGCCAAGCTCGAACGCATCGGTGCCGACACCATCACCGATGAAGACAAGAAGACCACTTACTACATGATCACCCTGCGTACCGACCGCAGCCACTTGGGCACCGATGAGAAGCCGTTGCTGATCATCCCGGGCATGGTTGCCTCGGTGGACATCATCACCGGCAAGAAAAGCATCCTCAGCTACCTGCTCAAGCCGATCATCAAGGCGCGGGCCGAGGCGTTGCACGAGCGTTGATCTTCAGCGCCTGTACCGACCTCATCGCAGGCAAGCCAGCTCCCACATTTGAATGTGTTCGCAAATCAAAATGTGGGGGGGCTTGCCCCCGATGAGGCCATCAGCATCCCCGAGCACCTCAAACCAAACGCCATATCGATATGCCCTAACAGTATTTAAACTTCCATTCTTATGCCTATAAATTCACTCCCCTGTCCGCCGGGAGTGAAACCAATGTCCGCCACCGCTGCTGCCCCCACCACCACCCAAACCTTCGACATCCGGCCCTTCCCTGGCAGCGTCGGCGCCGAGATCATTGGCCTGGACTTATCCCGCCCGGTCAATGACCAGGACTTCGCCCGTATCCATCGCGCACATCTGGACCACCACGTCGTGGTGTTCCGCGACCAACGCATCACCCCCGAACAACAGATCGCCTTCAGCCGCCGTTTCGGTGTGCTGCAGATCCACGTACTCAAACAATTCTTGCTGGCCAACCACCCGCAAATCCTGATCGTCTCCAACATCATCGAGAACGGCCAATCCATCGGCCTAGGGGACGCGGGCAAGTTTTGGCACTCGGACCTGTCGTACAAGGAACTGCCCAGCCTCGGCTCGATGCTGCACGCCCAGGAACTGCCTGCCGAAGGCGGTGACACCCTGTTCGCCGATATGCACAAAGCCTGGGAGCAATTGCCCGAGCACCTGCGCAAAGCCGTTGCAGGCCGCAGTGCTGCGCACTCCTACACGGCGCGCTACAGCGAAACCAAATTCGAAGGCAACTGGCGCCCGACCCTCACCCCTGAACAACTCGCCCAGGTCGCCGAAGTGGTGCACCCCGTCGTGCGCACCCACCCTGAAAACGGCCGCAAGGCGTTGTTCGTCAGCGAAGGCTTCACCACTCGTATCGTCGGCTTGCCCGATGACGAAAGCCGTGACTTGCTGGCCCAACTCTATGCCCATAGCGTGCTGCCGGAAAACATCTACCGCCACCAGTGGCAGCCTCACGACCTGGTGTTCTGGGACAACCGCTCGCTGATCCACCTGGCCGCCGGTTGCCCAAGCCACCTGCGCCGCAAGTTGTACCGCACCACCATCCAGGGCGATTCGCCTTTCTGATTCGGAGCATGAGCATGTCCAGAAGTCTTCCATTTGCACGCTTGGCTTTGACAATAGGCTTGGGCATCAGCCTATTGGCCGGCAGCCTGATCGCACCGACCGCCGCCCAGGCCGAAGGCAACATTCGCATCGCCGAGCAGTTTGGTATCGTTTACCTCTTGCTCAACGTGGTGCGCGACCAAAACCTGATCGAAAAATACGGCAAGCAAGAGGGCATCGACATCAAGGTCGACTGGACCCAGTTGTCTGGCGGCGCAGCCGTCAACGACGCTTTGTTGGCCGGCTCCATCGACATCGCCGGGGCCGGCGTCGGCCCTTTGCTGACCATCTGGGACCGTACTCACGGCAAGCAGAACGTAAAGGCTGTGGCCTCCCTGGGTAACTTCCCCTATTACCTGATCAGCAATAACCCCAAGGTCAAAACTATCGCCGACTTCACCGAAAAAGACCGTATTGCGGTGCCGGCTGTGGGGGTGTCGGTGCAGTCGCGCTTCCTGCAATACGCCGCAGCCAAACAGTGGGGTGACAAGGAATTCAATCGCCTCGACAAGTACACCGTCGCCGTCCCGCATCCTGACGCTACCGCAGCGTTGATCGCCGGCGGTACCGAGTTGACCGGGCATTTTTCCAACCCGCCGTTCCAGAACCAGGCCCTGAGCAACCCTAACGTGCATGTGGTGCTGAACACCTATGACTTGTTGGGCCCGAATTCTCCGACGGTGCTGTTCGCCACCGAAAAATTCCGCAAAGACAATCCGAAAACCTACGCGGCATTTGTCGAAGCGTTGACCGAAGCTGCGCAATTCGCCCAGAACGACAAAGGCGCGGCGGCTGACACCTACATTCGTGTCACCAAGGCCAAGATCGACCGTGCCGAACTGCTGAAAATCATCGACAACCCGCAGTTCGAATTCAGCGTCACCCCGAAAAACACCTACCCGCTGGCCGAATTCCTCTATCGCGTGGGCGCCATCAAGAACAAGCCTGAATCTTGGAAGGACTACTTCTTCCAGGACGCCAAGCCCTTGCAAGGAAGCTGATATGAACGCGCTTTTGCAAGGCCACACGGCCAGCAGCCTGAACACCGCCGAGCCACTCTTGGCCGTGGACCACGTCAGCCTTGAATACCGCACCCCTGAGCGCGTTGTGCGGGCCACCCATCAGGTCAGTTTCAAGATCGACCCGGCGGACCGCTACGTCTTGCTGGGTCCATCGGGCTGCGGCAAGTCCTCCTTGCTCAAGTCCATCGCCGGGTTTATCAAGCCTTGCGAGGGCGAGATTCGCTTGCTGGGGCAGAAGGTCGAACAACCCGGCCCGGATCGTATCGTGGTGTTCCAAGAGTTCGACCAGCTCCCGCCGTGGAAAACCGTCAAGCAGAACGTGATGTTCCCGCTGCTGGCTTCTAAAACCCTGAGGCGCCCTGAAGCCGAGGAACGTGCGCTGCACTATCTCGATAAAGTTGGCCTGAGTGCTTTCGCCGACGCCTACCCTCACACCCTTTCCGGCGGCATGAAGGCCCGTGTGGCGATAGCTCGCGCGTTGGCCATGCAACCGAAAATCCTGCTGATGGACGAACCCTTCGCCGCCCTCGACGCCCTGACCCGACGCAAGATGCAGGAGGAATTGCTGCTGCTCTGGGAGGAGGTGCGTTTCACCCTGTTGTTCGTCACCCACTCCATCGAGGAAGCACTGGTGGTGGGCAATCGCATCCTGTTGCTATCGCCTCACCCCGGGCGCGTGCGTGCCGAAATCCACAGCCATCAATACGACCTGCACAGCCTCGGCGGTGTGGAATTCCAGGCGTCGGCGCGGCGTATTCATCGCCTGCTGTTCGATGAAGCGGCCGAGGCCGAACGCGAGTTGGGCTTCGCTGATATTCGCATCGCTTATTGAAGGGGCCGACGTATGCGCCAGGAATTTGAAGTAACCCTCGAACCATTGCTCAGCGTCCCTGTGGAACGCGAGCTGCCGTTTCGCCAACGTCTGTGGCAACAAGGCTGGCTGCGCAAGGGCCTGATCCTGATCGTGCTCGCCATCATTTGGGAAGTGGTCGCCCGCTACCAGAACAATGACCTGCTGCTGCCGAGCTTTTTGCAGACCTTCCAGGCGCTGTTCGATGGCCTGCTCAGCGGCGAGTTGCTCAGCAAAGTCAGTATCTCGCTGGCGGTGCTGCTCAAGGGCTACCTGATCGGCATCGTGCTGGCGTTTGCCTTGACCACACTGGCGGTGTCGACCCAGTTGGGTCGCGACTTGCTCAGTACGTTGACCTCGATGTTCAACCCGCTGCCGGCTATCGCGTTGCTGCCGTTGGCGCTGCTGTGGTTCGGGCTGGGGCAGAACAGCCTGATCTTTGTGCTGGTGCATTCGGTGTTGTGGGCTCTGGCGCTCAACACCTATTCGGGGTTCCTCGGCGTATCCGAAACCCTGCGCATGGCCGGTCGTAACTATGGCCTCAAGGGCATGCGCTTCGTACTGTTCATCCTGATCCCGGCGGCGCTGCCGTCGATCCTGGCCGGGCTCAAGATCGGTTGGGCATTTGCCTGGCGTACGCTGATCGCCGCGGAGCTGGTATTCGGCGCCACCAGCGGCAAGGGCGGGCTGGGGTGGTATATCTTCCAGAACCGTAATGAGCTGTACACCGACAAGGTCTTTGCCGGTTTGGCCGTGGTGATCCTGATTGGCTTGCTGGTAGAAAACCTGGTGTTCAACACCTTCGAACGGTTGACGGTGAAACGCTGGGGCATGCAGCGCTGAACCGTCGATCCCTGCTACGATTGCACCCAGTTCACTCCCCACAGATCACGAGTGCTTGGCATGCAATTACCAGACATGAACCTGCTGGTCGCCCTCGACGCGTTGCTCGATGAGGGCAGTGTGGTCGGCGCCGCACGGCGCATGAACCTCAGCCCCGCAGCCATGAGCCGTACCCTCACGCGTATCCGTGAAGCTGTCGGTGACCCGATCCTGGTACGTGCCGGCCGCGGCCTGGTGCCGACGCCCAAGGCGCTTGAGTTGCAAGGCCAGGTACGCAACGTGGTGGAGCAGGCGGCGTTGCTGTTTCGCTCGGCGGATCAAGTCGATTTGAGTACCTTGCGCCGCCGCTTCAGTGTACGCGCCAATGACTTTTTCATCGGCGTATATGGCGGTCGGTTGTTCGACACCATGGAGCGTGTGGCCCCGCTGTGCGAGCTGCGCTTTGTGCCTGAAGGCGACACCGACGACGAAGCCCTGCGCGAAGGGCGCCTGGATCTGCGGGTGAGCAACACCATGCCGGTCAGCCCCGAAGTGAAGGTGCAGAACCTGTTCTCCACCACCTTCGTCGGCCTGGCGCGACAAGATCACCCACTGTTCGACGAAGAGATCACCGCCGCACGCTTTGCCAGCTATTCCCATATCAGTATCTCGCGCCGCGGCATCGCCCGCGGGCCGATCGACACCGCGCTGAACGAGCAGGGCCTGGAGCGCCGCGTGGCGATGATCGCGCCAGGCTTCCACGGTGCCATGTTCATGTTGCCTGAATCCGACCTGATCATGCCGGTGCCCAAGGAAGCGCTCCTGAGCGCCAAACGCCTGAACCTGCCATTGCGTGCATTCCCGCTGCCGATCTCCTTGCCGACCCTGGTATTGGCCCAATCCTGGCACCCGCGTTTTGACAAAGACCCCGCGCACAAATGGCTGCGTGAAACCATGCGCGAGAGTTGCCACGCCACCTGGCTGGAAGCTCAACCGGTATAAAGCCAACGCGGTCAATGTGGGAGCTGGCTTGCCTGCGATAGCGGCCTGCCAGGTGAAAAATGTGTTGTCTGACCCACCGCGATCGCAGGCAAGCCAGCTCCCACAAGGTTAAGTGGTGATGCCTGAAGTTGCGTCTGGCGCACTTATAACCTACCAATAAGTCACTTTTTGTCATGCATGTGCCTGATTAAACTGCTCAGGTATTTCTCATTCCGAGTTACCTGTTCATGACATCCCTCGCTGCCCCCGCTTTTCAGGCCGCAGCCAAACCTGTTGCCCCGGCCCCGCCCGTGTTCGGCCCGCGCATCATCATCGGCCTGGTCGGCGTGTTGTTGGCGGTGCTGGTGTCCGGTCTCAACGAGATGGTCACCAAGGTGGCCCTCGCCGATATCCGCGGCGCGCTGTACATCGGCTTTGATGAAGGCACCTGGCTGGTCGCCGCCTACACGGCCACGTCCGTGGCGGCCATGGCCTTTGCGCCGTGGTGTTCGGTGACGTTTTCCCTGCGCCGTTTCACGCTGTGCGCCATCGGCTTGTTCACCGTACTGGGCATTCTCTGCCCGTTCGCACCCAACTACGAAAGCCTGCTGCTGCTGCGTACCGTGCAAGGCCTGGCCGGTGGCGCGCTGCCGCCGATGCTGATGACCGTGGCACTGCGTTTCCTGCCCGCCAACGTCAAGTTGTATGGCCTGGCCGGCTACGCCCTGACCGCCACCTTCGGCCCGAGCCTGGGTACCCCGCTGGCGGCGTTGTGGACCGAATACGTCGGCTGGCAGTGGGCGTTCTGGCAAATCGTCGCGCCGTGCCTGCTGGCGATGGTCGCCGTGGCCTATGGCATACCGCAGGACCCGCTGCGCCTGGAGCGCTTCAAACAGTTCAACTGGCGCGGCCTGCTGCTGGGCTTTCCGGCTATCTGCATGTTGGTGATCGGGCTGTTGCAGGGCAATCGCCTGGATTGGTTCGAGTCGGGCCTGATCACCTTCCTGTTGTGTGGTGGCACGCTCTTGCTGGTGTTGTTCATGCTCAACGAATGGTCGCAGCCAATACCCTTCTTCAAATTGCAGATGCTCGGCCTGCGCAACCTGGCCTTCGCCCTGATCGTGCTGGCAGGCGTGCTGATGGTGCTGACCTCGGTGATCATCATCCCCTCCAGTTTCCTTGCCCAGGTCCAGGGTTACCGGCCGCTGCAAACTGCGCCGGTGATGCTGCTGATGGCGTTGCCGCAATTGATCGCGTTGCCGTTGGTGGCGGCGTTGTGCAACCTGCGCTGGGTCGATTGTCGCTGGGTGCTGGGGATTGGCCTTGGCATGTTGGTGCTGTGCTGCATCGGCAGTTCACACCTGACCTCGGCGTGGATCCGCGACGATTTTTATGGCTGGTACCTGTTGCAGATTTTCGGCCAGCCGATGGCCGTGTTGCCACTGCTGATGTTGTCCACCGGCAGTATTCAACCCATCGAAGGGCCGTTCGCTTCGGCCTGGTTCAATACCGTCAAGGGCCTGGCCGCTGTGATCGCCACTGCGGTGCTGGATACATTGACCACCCAGCGCGGGCATTTCCATTCAACCATGTTGGTGGACCGCCTCGGCAATTCGCCCCTGGCCGACACTGAGGCGCCGGGCCTCGCCCACCGCTTGCACGAGCAGACCGTGGTGCTGACCTCTTCGGATCTTTACGTCGTCATGGCCGGTGTCGCGGTGGCGTTGATCCTGCTGATTTTCTGGATGCCCACGCGGATCTATCCGCCTCGCGCTCCGGCCTGACCACAAGGACTTTCCATGAAACGCAAAGACAAAATTGCCGTCTCCGTTATTGCTGTATTTGCCGTCGGCGTGCTGGTTTACCTGGTTGCGCCGGGCGTACTGGGCAGCAAGCACCAGACCACCAACGACGCCTTCGTCGCCGCCGACTTCACCCTGGTGGCGCCGCGGGTGGCGGGCTTCATCAAGGAAGTGCTGGTAGAAGACAACCAGCGCGTCAAGGCCGGCCAACTGTTGGCGTTGATCGACGACCGCGACTTTCGCGCCGCCGCCCAGGCCGCCGATGCCGACACCTTGGTCGCCCAGGCCCAGTTGAAAAACGCCAGCGCGACCCTGGAGCGCCAGAGCTCGGTGATCGCCCAGGCCCAAGCCACCGTCGCGGCGGATCGCGCCGAAGTCGCCTTCGCCGAACACGAACTGAACCGCTACAACCACCTCGCTGGCGTCGGCGCAGGTACCGTGCAGAACGCCCAACAAGCCAAGACCCGTATCGACCAGGCCACCGCACGCCTGGCTAAATCCACCGCAGTGCTGGCCGCCGAACGCAAGCAGGTGGAAATCCTCACCGCCCAGCGTGACGCCGCCGAAGGTGGGCTCAAGCGCGCCCAGGCGGCGTTGGAAATGGCCAGTTATCAGCTGTCCTACACGCGCATTGTCGCGCCGGTCGATGGCATGGTCGGCGAGCGAGCGGTGCGGGTCGGCGCCTATGTGACGCCGGGCAGCAAGATCCTCGCGGTCGTGCCGCTGGCCGAGGCCTATGTGGTGGCCAACTTCCAGGAGACGCAACTGTCGCATATGCACGCGGGGCAAGCGGTGCAGGTCAGCGTCGACAGCCTTGACGGCGAACTGCTCAAAGGCCATCTGGAAAGCCTGGCGCCGGCCACGGGGGTGACCTTTGCCTCGGTCAAACCGGACAACGCCACCGGCAACTTCACCAAGGTGGTGCAGCGTATTCCGGTGAAGATCGTGCTTGAGCCGAACCAGCCATTGACCGAGCGCCTGCGCGTCGGTATGTCGGTGGAAGCCAGCGTCGATACGCGGCCGGTCGCGCAACAGCGCGAGGTGGCCCAGCAATGAAACACGTCGCCTGGCTCACCTTGAGCCTGATCAGCCTGAGTGCCTGCACGGTCGGCCCCGACTTCCAGCGGCCCGAGAGCCCGCAGATCAATCAGTGGAGCGAACCCCAGGGCCGACAAGCTGCCAGCCGTGCCGTCAGCGATCCCTTGCAGGAGCGCTGGTGGGACGTGTTCCACGACGCGCAGCTTTCCGCCCTGACACGCCGCGCCCTCAGCGATAACCTCGACTTGAAACTGGCCAGCAGCCGCCTGCAACAGAGCCGCGCCGTACGCCAGGTGACCACCGCCGAGCGTTACCCCAATGTCGATGCGGGTGGCGGCTACCAGCGCAAACGTAACAGTGGCAAAGGCTTGAACGACCCTTCGGGCGAGAACGGCCGCGCGGCCTTCAACCAATGGGACATGGGCTTCTCGGCCTCTTGGGAGCTGGATTTCTGGGGCCGGGTCAAGCGTGAAACCGAAGCAGCCGACGCCACGCTGGAAGTCGCCGAAAACGACCGTCGTGCCGTGCTGTTGTCGGTGTTGGCCGAGACCGCCCAGGACTATATCCAACTGCGCGGCGTGCAGAACACCCGTGCCGTCACCGAGCAAAACCTCGACGTCGCCCGCCACAGCCTCAAGCTCTCGCAACTGCGTCTGGCCGATGGTGTTGCGACCGACCTGGACGTGGCCGAAGCCGCCGCCCAGGTCGCGGCCATCGAAGCGCGTCTGCCGGATTTGCAACAGCGCCAGGACCAACTGATCAACGCCCTCAGCCTGCTGATGGGCGAGCCACCCCAGGCCCTGCACACGCAGCTGTCCAAGGATGCACCCGTGCCGCAAACCCAGCGCCAGGTCGCGATCGGCCTGCCTTCGGAGTTGGCTGAACGGCGCCCAGACATCCGCCAGGCACAAGCGCGCCTGCACGCCGCCACCGCCAGCATTGGCGTCGCCAAGGGCGATTTTTACCCGCGTATCACTCTGTCCGGCAGCCTCGGTTCCCAATCCATGCAACTCTCGGATTTCGGCTCCTGGGGTTCCCGCGCCTTTGCCTTCGGCCCGCAGTTGAGCCTGCCGCTCTTCAACGGCGGGCGCCTGCAAGGCATGGTCGATTTGCGCGAAGCCCAACAACAGGAAGCCGCAGTGGCCTACCAGCAAACCGTACTGCGCGCCTGGCATGAAATCGACGATCAATTGTCCCGCTACAACGCCAGCCAACTGCGTCGCGACAGCTTGGCCGAAGCGGTGCGCCAGAATCAGATCGCGCTGACCACCGCGCAACATCAGTACGTCGAAGGTGTGGCGGATTTCGTCAACGTACTCACCGTGCAAAGCGCATTGCTGGCAACTCAAGAGCAGTGGGTGGAAAGCTCCACCGGCGTGTCATTGGCCATGGTCGGCTTGTACAAGGCGTTGGGAGGAGGGTGGGAGTCGGTGTATCCGTTGCAGACCGCCGGGCGCTGAGCGACAAAGAGTTTTTGTCAGCTGCCAAATAAGATGTAATGATAATTGCTCTCAATAACACTCTGAGCTTTTCATGGGCATCGCGACTGACGGCCAGCAACAGCTTCACATCTTGTACCGCGACCATCACGGCTGGCTGCAAGGCTGGTTGCGCAGGCGCCTGGGCGACCGCGAACACGCCGCCGATGTGGCGCAGGACACCTTCCTGCGCCTGTTGGTGTCCGGGCGTTTTCCGGGTGACAAGGAAAGCCGCAGTTACCTGGCACAAATCGCGCGCAACCTGGTGATCGATCAATGGCGGCGCCTGCGTATCGAGCGCGCCTACCTGGAAAGCATCGCGCACCTGCCCGAGCCCGAGTCGCCGTCCCTGGAAACCCGCGCACTGATCCTCGAAACCCTGATGCAGATCGACGCCATGCTCGACCACATGCCTGACAATGTGCGCCGCGCATTTTTGCTCGCGCAGTTCGAAGGCTTGAGTTATGCGCAGATCGCCGAGCGCCTGGGCGTCACCGTCAGCTCGGTACAGAAGTACATGACCCGCGCGATCGTCGCCTGTTACCAGGTGGTCTACGAAGAATGAATCACGATGCGCCCATCGCGCCGGCGATTGTCGAGCAAGCCAGCGAGTGGCTGATGCTGCAATGGGGCGGCGAACTGCAAGGGGAACAACGCCAGGCATTTGCCCAATGGCAGGCGGCCGATCCGGAACACCGCCGCGCCTGGCAGCGCTTGCAGCAGTTGCAACACACCCTTGGCGGCGTGCCCGCCGACAGCGCTCGCGCCGTGTTGCGCGACACCCCGGATACCCAGCGCCGCGCCGCGCTGAAGTTGCTCGGTTTGCTGTTGGTGGCCGGGGGCAGCAGTTATCTGGTCCAGCGCAGTGAACCCTGGCAGGCCGCCTTGGCCGAGCACCGCACGGCCACGGGCGAAATTCGCCACGTCACGTTGAGCGACGGCACGCTACTGGACCTCAACAGCGACAGCGCCGTGGACCTGCGTTTCAGCGCCACCGAACGGCGTATCCGCTTGATCCGTGGCGAAGTGCTGCTGACCAGCGGCCACGATCCCTCCCGCCCGTTGATCGTCGAAACGCCTGCCGGTGATGTGCAGGCCTTGGGCACACGCTTTGCCGTGCGCGAACTGCCCGACGGCAGTCGCGTCGACCTCTACGAAGGCCGCCTGCGGGTTACGCCGCTGCATGGCACGGCGATTCAAATGAATGCCGGTGACAGCCTGTGGTTCAACGCGCACCAAAGCGCTGCGCTGCCGGCGGTGGGCGCCAATGCCAGCAGTTGGACCGAACATCGTCTGGTTGCCGAGCGCCAGCCGCTGGGCGAGTTCGTGGCGCAGTTGAGCCGCTATCGCCCGGGCCTGTTGCGCTGTGACCAAGCGGTATCGAACCTGCTGTTGACCGGCGTGTTCCCGCTCAACGATACCGACGCGATCCTTTCGGCCCTGGAGCGCTCCTTGCCGGTGCGGGTGCAGGCTGTGACGCGCTACTGGGTGACGATCAAGGCGCGTGCCTGAAAAAAATTCTGCCGACGCTTGTCGGTTTCTGCGCGTCGTGCGGGATACCTCTTGAAAGCCAATCAAGAAGCGTTCTCACGGGGAGTCCTGCAATGTCGCATCACCCAATCCAACCCTTGGCCCGCGCTCTGCGTCGTGGCCTGTTTGCCGGCGTGCTGGCGACGATGCCTGTACTGCCCAGCCTGGTCCAGGCTGCAGAAAGCACCGAAGCACTGCGCACCTATGACATTGCGGCGGGTAACCTCGACCAGGCGTTGAACCGTTTCGCCAGTGCCTCGGGCATCCTGCTGTCGGTCGATGCTGCGCTCACCGAAGGCAAGCACAGCGCCGGCTTGAAAGGGCGTTACGGCATAGGCTCAGGGTTGCAGCGCTTGTTGGCGGGCAGCGGTTTGGCGGCTGTGCAGTCCCAGGGGGGTTGGTCGTTGCAAGCCATCTCCGGCGACGGGGCGTTGCAATTGGGCGCGACGCAGATCAGTGGCCGACAGGAACAGGAAAACGCCTGGGGCCCGGTGGGCGGCATTGTCGCCAAGCGCAGCGCCTCCGGCAGCAAGACCGACTCGGCGCTGGTGGAAATCCCCCAGACGATCAACGTGATCACCGCAGCCGAGATCAAGGCCCGTGGCGCCCAGAGTGTCACTCAGGCGTTGCTTTACACACCCGGCATGAGTGCCGGCGGCTTTGCAGACCGGGTCAAGTTGTTCGATGAGCCGACTTCCCGGGGTTTCGCGCCCACGCCGCTGTATCTGGACGGCTTGCACTTGCCCTACGGCGGAGGCAGCACCGGGGGCGCGTTGCAGATCGAGCCGTATTCCCTGGAGCGCATCGAAGTGCTCAAGGGCCCGGCGTCTGTGCTTTACGGCCAGAACCAGCCGGGCGGCATCGTCAATATGGTCAGCAAGCGCCCCAGCGAAACCCCGATACACCAAGTGGTGCTGGAGGCTGGCACCTACGAACACAAAAGCGCGGCCATCGACCTGAGCGGCCCGCTGGACGAGGAGGGGCAGTTGCTCTACCGCCTGACCGGGCTGGCCAACGACGCGCAAGACGAAATCAACTACGTCGAAAACAAGCGCCAGTTCATCGCCCCCAGCCTCACCTGGCGGCCCAACGACGACACCAGCCTGACCCTGTTCGCCCAGTACCAGAAAGACAAAGGCGTGCCCGAAGCCCAAGGCTTGCCGGCGTCTGGCACGCTGTGGGACAACCCCAACGGCAAGATCAAGCGCGATGTGTTTATCGGCGAGCCGGGCGTCAACCAATACAACCGCGAGCAATACGTGTTGGGCTACGAGCTTTCCCATCGCCTCAACGACGTCTGGACCCTCAAGCAAAACGCGCGCTACGCCGAGGTCGACGACCGCTACACCGCGCCGTTGCACGGCTACCGCTTTGTCGCCAACCCAAACACTGGGGTGCAGGACCAACGCTATCTGCAGCGCTTCGGCGTGGACTGGTCGCAGACCAATAAAGTGTTCGGCGTGGACAGCATCGCCCAGGCTGAATTCGACACGGGCGCGTTGTCCCATACCTTCATCGCTGGCCTGGACTACTACCATTCCAACTCGCAGTTTCATGGCTTGTATGACCGTAACCCACCGGTTATCGACCTGTTCAAGCCGGTGTACGGCCAGCGCCTGAATTTCGGCCAACCGTACCGCTGGGACCGCACGATCACCCAGACCGGCCTGTATCTGCAGGACCAGATCAAGCTGGATAAATGGGTGCTGGTACTCGGTGGCCGCTACGACTGGGCCAATGTGGTGAACAAAGAACCGATCCAGGACACGCGCTTCGCCAGTAAAGACCAGGCCTTCACTGGCCGTGCTGGCCTGGTGTATCTGTTCGATAACGGCATATCGCCCTTCGTCAGCTATTCAGAGTCCTTCTTGCCGCTGGCCGGCACCGATGCGAATCGAAAACCGTTTGAGCCGTCCACCGGCAAACAATACGAAGTGGGCGTGAAGTACCAGCCACCTGGCCAAAAGAGTTTTATCCAAGCCTCTGTTTACCAACTGGACCAGGACAATGTGCTGACCACCAACCCGGTAGACACCACCTTCAGTACCCAAAGCGGTGCGATGCGCTCGCGGGGTGTTGAACTGGAAGCCAAGGCCGTCTTGAGTGACGCCTGGGAAGTGGTTGCCTCGGCGTCGCGCAATGACATCAAGTACACCAAGGACAACGACGGCCGCCAAGGTCGCCACCCGGCCGGCATTTCCCCGCTCACCGCCTCGATGTGGGTCAACTACACCGTGTTGGGTGACACACCGCTGGCTGGCCTGGGTGCGGGCCTCGGCGTGCGCTATGCCCGTCAAAGCCTGGGCGACTACTACGAGGGTGCCTTCAACGTACCGTCCTACAGCGTCTACGATGCGAGCCTGAGCTACGACCTGGGCGCCTCGCCGCTCAAGCTCAAAGGCGTGAAACTGGCGATGAACGTGCAGAACCTCACCAACAAGACCTACGTCTCGCAGTGCACCAGTGATCTGGATTGCTACTACGGGGAAGGGCGCACGGTGGTATCGAGCCTGACGTACGATTGGTAACTAAGCGTTTACGTGATATTTGCCGCGGCGCGCACCCGTCAAAGGTGCGCTCTGTTGCCGCCCGAGATCTTTGACCCTACACCAGGTCCGCTGCAAATCGTGTACACACATTGGAAAGCATGCGCACATCGGCACCGCTACAGCCTGCCGCTTCGAAAAAGCCGGAGGCTTCTCGCACGACGGCATACATATCCTTGACGATGGACCTTGCTTCCTCCGCGCCCAACCCAAAGCGTTCAGGCGTACTCAGCAAGTTGCTGACAGACGATACCCTGCCCTCATTCCCGATGATCAACGCCTGCAAGCCTAGTTGCGTGGGGTGAGGCAACACGTCAAATACTGGTGCAAGGGAATAGCCCGAAGCGCTGGTCAATAGCAGTCCGGTTTGTTTCAGGTGGTCGTCGCTATTGCCGATCAGCACATTACCGTCGTGAGCCAACTGTTAGCGTAGCGAAAAACGAATCCATTCCCATGCATGGCCACTTCGCCAACTGGAACCGGGTCACCGACGCAGTGAGCTGAAAAGACGAAGGTATTACCAATCGGCTTCCAGGACATCGGGTTCTCCTTCAGTGCGAATTCGCTCAGGCTCACGGGCCAGGCTCATGGTAATCCCAACCTGGTCAAGTTCTGGTGACGCAATGCTCGCCATACCTTCTTCCAGGTCCATCGCGCTAAGCACATTCATCAGCACGCCGAGGGATACGCCGGCCTCGCCCTGTCTCAGCCGCTGATACGTCTGTCGTGTAATGCCCGCCCGGCTGCATATGGTCGAGATTTTCAACCGGCGACGAATGCGGGCTATTTCGATACCGTTCCCGATACCTCTCATCAGTTCAGCGCTTCTCTCTGAGATATACCCTTTGTGGGGGTATGGCTTGCCTGTTTCATGCATGATATATCACCCCTTAAAGCAGTAAGGGCAACTTATATCATCCAAGCCGCTAAGGCCACACTCAAAAAAAACCGGTTTGATAGACGGTTTTTTCAATGTTTGGAAGATTCAAGGGTTCTGCAAAAACACCACATACCCCCGAAACCACTCATTCCCTTGCAAATACCCTGGCGCCTCCCACTCGCCGCCTTGAATCAAACCGATCTTGAACGGAACTCCCATTCGGTTCATCCGTGGCAGGTACGCCGCGTAATCCGGGATGCTGTGCCGCCCCTGATACGTCTGCACCACCACTTCGTCCACCACGCCTTTGAGCTGGGCGATGGCGGCCGGGTCGGCGTTGCTGCTCCAGTCCATCAGGCCGGTGATGCTTAACCGCAGGTCGGCAGGCAGACGCCGGCGCAGGTCGCGCAGAAAATCAGCGTATTCGTGCAGGTACTGGGTGCGGGCGTCAAAGTCGATCTGGATGCCGATCACAGGGTTACCCGCGTCGCGCCAGCGTTGCACCTGGCCGAGCAGTTGGGTGTAGACCTGTTCCGGCCAGTGCAAGGTGTGGGCGCGATAGACCACCCAGATTTCGCCTTGGGTCAGGCGCGGTACGCTGATGCCTTGGGCGATCAATTGCACGCCGCGCTGGGGCGCGCGGCGTGTGGAGTTGATCTGGCCTTGCAGGATGTACAGGGTTTTTGCCTGCTTGATCACAGGTTGAGGCGTGACACCACTCCACAGCCAGAAAGCGTCATAGTCGCGGGCGTCGACGGCGCCGAAAGCCGGGCTTGCCAGCAACAACAAGCCCAGCCACAGCGACTTCACCAGTAGTACTGCAGCGATTTGCCCCACTGGGTATCGGCAAAACCGGTCTTGAGCTGGCGGAACCAGGCTTTGCGCACCGCGGGCGCGACGTCTTCACCCCCGCAGCTGTTGTAACCGGCCGGCGCGTAGCAGTTGATGGCGCGGAACAACGCGTACGCCTTGTCGGTTTTCGGTGCTTTGGCGTTGGCGATCACCTGTTTGTAGCCGTCCAGGCGCGAGAAGGTTTCACCCTTGAACTGCGAGGCGGTGCTGCCCAGGCTGCCGGCGGCGCGGGGTTGCTCCAACGGCATACCGTCCAGGCCGTTGCGCAGGATGAATTCACCGAAGCAGTTCAAGGCGTGCGGGTTTTTTGCATCCTCCTGCAAGGTCGCGGCGGTTTGCGCGATGCTTGGGCAGGCGTAGCCGGATTCGGCCTTGTCACCGTTCCACTGGAACAGCTTCAGGGTTTGGCCACTGGTGTAGGTGTAGCCCAGGCTGGTACCGAGTTTTTCTTCGGAGAACGAGGCCTGCTTTAGGTCGTCGGCAAAGGTCGCGAATTGGCGGTGCAGCAGGTCTTTGTAGAGCAGCACGAATTGCGCGCTCTGGCGTTCGGTCGGGTCGCTGGCGTTGGCGATCTGCTGGCGCAGCAGGTCGGGCCCGGCGACGTTGCGCAGCAGGATGTAGCGCACTTGCTTGGCGCTGATCGGCGAGTCGGTTGCGAACACCTTGGCCAGTTGGCCGCTGCGCTCATAGTTCATCGCCAGGGCCAGCTCCAGTTGATCGCGTTGCAGCGGTTGCTTGGCCAGCGGTAGCATTTGCAGCCACAGGCTCTCGGCGCCCTTCCAATCCTGCTTGGCCTCCAGTGCCAAGGCGCGCAAGGTCTGCTGGCTGAAGGCAAAGTAGTCGAGGTTCGACGGCACGTCCGCAGGCAGATGCTTGAGGGCAGCATCAGGTTGATGCTCGACGTACAGGGCGTACGCCGCTTGCAGGTAGTCGAACAAGGCCGGTTCGTTGGCGAATGTGCCCTTTTGCTTGTCGAGGTCTTCGCGGCTCAACAGCGGCGGCGTATGGGCGCGCATCGCCATCAGGTCGCTGACCACTTGCAGCATCGGGCTGTTCGCCGAGTTGTTGCCGACCATGAGCAACTTGAGGTCGGCTTCTTCAACCAACTCGTCGACGCTCACGTTACGCTGGCCGTCAGTGGCCTCGGTAAATTGCCAGGTGAAGTCTTCGGCGAGCTTGGCGTCGTCGTTCGCCAGCCAGTGCACGCGGCGCAACAGGCCACGGGCGGATGCAACGTAATCGCCTTGTGGATAATGTTTCAGGTAACCGAGAAAGCCTTCTTCGGCGTCGCTCAAGGCAGACTTATCCACATGCTCGCGTTGCGGCATACCGTACTCATCGAAGGCTTCGGCCTGGGCCCGGTTCAACGAGGTGCGTGCGGTCATGTACAGCGCGGTTTCTTTCAGCCAGGGCACCTCGCTGGTCGAGGCGGCGGCGAAACCGCGCTCGGCGTAAACGAAGCGACCGCCGTAGAAATCGGCGGCGGCCTGCAGATAAGTGCGAAACAGCTGGGCATTGGCCGAGGGCGTCAACTGCGCGTCCACCACCTGGCCTGTGAAGTCACAGGTGGTCAGCAACTGCAACCGCGCTTTCACCAGCACGTCGCGCTCGGCTGGCGGCATATCGGCTTTGATCACCTGACTGATAAACGCCGTGGCGCTGTCATCGCTGTTGCTGCGGCAGCGGCTGCCTTCGCCATTCAGGAACGCTTCACCGGCAGTCTTGTATTCCTCGCGCTTGATGCCCAGCGGTTGGAGCAGGGTGTCGAGTTCGGCCGTGCGTGAATCGTCCGCTTTGTTATCGGGCTCATCATTCGCGGCCGGCACCGGCACCAGGCGATACACCGGAAACGGCACCGGGCCGAAACCCTGGGCCAAATCGTCTTCGCCCAAGGCATTGGGCGTCAGCGGCGCGGCTTTTTTGTCGGCCAGCAACAGGCGCAGGTTGACCCGGCTGTCGTTGCCCGGGCTGAGAAAGGGCTGGTTGCTGCACGGTTCGAGGCTGTCACGCGAGACGCGCCAGTCGGGGTAGCATGAATCGTCGGAACTGGCCTGGGCCTGTAGGGAAATACCGGCCAGCAGGGCCAGTGCCAGAGGTGACAAAAAACCGATGCGCATGACGTGTCCTTGATCCTGAGTCCTTGGAGGGCCCCAATAATAGCCTGTTCTGAGCGGTGCTTCGGTGAGGTCCTACGCAAAATACCGATTTGTCCGATTCCAGCGGCGAAGCCTGGGCTTTTGTCCTAGAGTGGCGGTGTTTGCGCTCAGGCAAGCGAGCTAATGCCAGGGGTATTGAAGTGCGTCGGTCTGTGGTTGAGCAAAACGAAAAAGCCGGAGCGCTGCCAGCCTTGCAGCGCCTGACCTGGCAAGGTGCTGGTCGGCTCAGCCGTCTCTGGTGGGTACCGATCCTGGCGCTGGCCATGGCCCTGCGGTTTTACCACCTCACCTCGGCGGCAATCTGGGGCGATGAAGGGTCGAGCCTGCTGCTCAGTGAATACGCCATGGCCGACCTGTGGTTTCACGCGGCCCATGATGTGCATCCGCCGCTGTATTTCTTCCTGCTGCGCGGCTGGATCGAAGTGTTCGGCGACAGCATCGGGTCCATTCGCAGCATGAGCGCGCTGCCAGGCGTAGCCGTGGTTGGCTTGGGCATCTGGCTGACGCGGCAACTGTCCACCCGGCGCGCGGCGGTGCTGGCGGGCATCCTGCTGGCGCTGTTGCCGACGGCGGTGCGCTACAGCCAGGAAGTGCGCATGTATTCGCTGCTGGGCGTGTGGCTGCTGGGCGCCACGCTGGCGCTGGTGTACTGGATGCGTCAGCCCGAGCGCACGCGTTACCTGGCCGTCTATGTGCTGTTGATGAGTGCCGGTTTTTACACGCATTACTTCACCGCGCTGTGCGTGCTGGTGCATTGGGCTTATCTGGGAATGCAGGCGCCAGGCCAACGTTTGATAACGCGGCCTGCATGGTGGGCGGCCAACGTGGCGATCGTGTTGTTGTACCTGCCTTGGCTACCGAACCTGTTGGACCTGGTGCAGCATGTCGACCAGCTCAAGGTGGGCGGCGACATCGGCTGGGAAGAGCCGGTCAACCTGCTGTCTGTGCCCTCGATGATCTGGCAGTTCGTGTTGCAGGATGACGGCGCTGACTTGTGGGCGCCGCTGTTCTGGATATTTCCGCTGCTGCTGGTCGCGGTGGTGTGGATGACGGCCTGGCGCCACCCGGCAGCGCGTTTGCCGGCGTTGTTTTTCTTGTTGCCGTTGCTGTTGGTGTATGGCGTGTCGTTTATCTCGCCGGTCTTTATCGAGCGCTACCTCACGGTGTATGCCCTGGGTTTGCCGATCGTCCTGGCGCTTGCCATCGACCGCTTGCCGTCACGCTTGTCATGGCTGGGCGCAGCGCTGTGGGTGCTGTTTGTGGGCATGGAACTGCTGGGCCTGAAGAACAACTTCGAGGTAGATGAGCACGACCAATTCAACGTGCCGGTGGAGTTCGTCAATCGCAATTACCAGGAAGACGACCGCATCGTCCTCAGCGACATGATGTGGTATCTGAGCTACGTGTATTACGACCAGACCGACGCGCAACTTCAGCTCTACACCCCGCCAAAACCCGACGGCACCTCGACACGACCGAATGCCTATGGCTTCGGCACGCTGGTGGATCAGGATGGCGGGCGAATCTATCTCGACCGTCTATCGGCGTTGCCGGCCACCACCCGGCGCGTATGGCTGATCAGCAGCAACGAAGCCCCCGACGACTTTGCCCCGCTGCCGCAAGGCTGGCACGAACTCAGTCGCCAGGACGGCGGTGGCGCGCGGGCGCGTCTGTTCGTGCTGTGCAACGTGCCAGCACCGCAGCCCGAGGGTTGCCGCTAGACTCGGTTAACCCTTCACCCTCAGGAGTTCATCATGGAATCGCCAGTGCATAGCTTGCCGTCATTGTTCAAACAGCTTGGGTTGGAAGATGACCCGGTCAGCATTGATCAGTTTGTGGCCGCTCATTCGCCGCTCAAGCCGGAGTTGAAATTGGCGGAGGCGTTCTTCTGGACAGATAGCCAGAAGGCGTTTTTGCGTGAGGAAATTCTGGAGGATGCGGATTGGGCGGAGGTGGTGGATGAGTTGAACCTGATGTTGCGGGGTGGGCGAGGGGTGTAAAAAACTTAGCCGTTACGCTAAAACTTGAAAAAATCTGGGCTTTAATCGCTTCAGTGAGCTTTTTCTGAGGTTACGCGATGTCTTTGGTTGGTTATGCCCATCTCCATCAGTCCCTTGGGCTGAAAAATAGCCCGGGCATCCGACGCTGATCCAAATGTGGGAGGGGGCTTGCTCCCGATGAGGGCGTGTCAGTAAATGCATCTGTGGCTGGCCCATCGCAATCGGGAGCAAGCCCCTCCCACATTCGCCCGGCGGTGTGGCCGCTGAATCGCTCCATCCATCGAGAAATTGTTTCAAAACTTGACGAAGACTCGCCCCTCCACCATATTAATAGTTAGCAAACTAACTGTATGCGAACTATCCAGTGTCCCAATCCCTCGAACAACTTCAGATGAACCTGAGCAGCAGCATGGTGGTGGGCGCCCGTAACTGGCGCAAGATCTGCCAGACCACGCTGGTGAGCTATGGCATCTCCGAAGCCTGCGCCGTGCCGTTGTTGATGATCGGCCGCCTGGGTGACGGTGTGCACCAGGTCAAAGTAGCCCAGGCCTCCGGCATGGAGAGCCCGTCACTGGTGCGCCTGCTCGATCGGCTGTGCGGCGACGGCTACGTATGCCGCACCGAAGACATCCACGACCGTCGCGCCAAGGCCCTGAGCCTCACCGAGCGCGGCCGTGAACTGGTGCAGGCGGTAGAAGCCCAACTGGTTCGCCTGCGCAAGGAAGTCCTTGTGGATATCGCGCCCACCGACCTGGAAGCCGCACTGCGCGTGCTGCGCGCCTTCGAAGCGGCCGAGGCTGTGGCGCCTTGAACGGATTTTTTACCGGTTTTCCGCCCGCCCGCGACTGGTTCTACGGGGTCCGCACGTTCGCCGCGTCGATGATTGCGCTGTACATCGCCATGCTGATGCAAATGCCGCGTCCGTACTGGGCGATGGCTACCGTGTATATCGTCTCCAGCCCGTTTGTCGGGCCCACCAGTTCCAAGGCTTTGTACCGCGCCATTGGCACCTTTATGGGCGCAGCGGCGGCGGTGCTGTTTGTGCCGATGTTCGTGCAGTCGCCTTACCTGCTGGTGGTGGTGATCGCGTTATGGACGGGCACCTTGCTGTTCCTCTCCATGCACCTGCGCACGGCCAATAATTACGCCCTGATGCTGGCCGGCTATACCTTGCCGCTGATCGCCCTGCCAGTGGTGGATAACCCCCTGGCGGTGTGGGACGTGGCTGAAGCGCGTACCGAAGAAATCTTCCTTGGCATCGCGGTCGCAGCGGTGGTGGGCGCAATGTTCTGGCCACGGCGCCTGATGCCGGTGTTCGATGGCTCGGTGGCCAAGTGGTTCAGCGATGCTCAGGTCTATAGCCAACGCTTCCTCACCCGCCAGATTGACCCTGAAGCGGTCAGCAACCTGCGCGGCGGCATGGTTGCCACCTTCAACACCCTTGAGTTGATGATCGGCCAGTTGCCCCACGAAGGCGCGCGGCCGCAAACGGTGCGCAACACCAAAGAACTGCGCGGGCGCATGATTCATCTGCTGCCGGTAATCGACGCGCTGGATGACGCGGTGTACGCCATCGAGCATCGCGCACCGGAGTTTCTCGACCGGCTCAAACCGTTGCTGGAGGAAGCCAACGCCTGGCTGCAAAGCACCACTGAACAAGCGCCCCTGGAACGCTGGCGTGTGCTGCGTGACCAGATCGACGCCGCCCAACCCCAGGGCGAAGCGCTGGATGACCGCCACACGTTGCTGTTCTCCAACGCCCTGTACCGCCTCGGCGAATGGGTCGACTTGTGGCAAGACTGTCGCAGCCTGCAAGCCGCCATCCAGTGCGAAAGCCAGGACACCTGGCGCGCCGTCTACCGCCACTGGCGCCTGGGCCGGCTCACGCCATTTCTAGACCGTGGGCTGATGTTCTACTCGGCGTTTTCCACCGTGACCGCGATCATCGTCGCCTCGGTGCTGTGGATCCTGCTGGGCTGGACCGATGGCGGCAGCGCCGTGATCCTGGCCGCCGTCGCCTGCAGCTTCTTCGCTTCGATGGACGACCCGGCGCCGCAGATCTACCGGTTCTTTTTCTGGACCGCCATGTCGGTGCTGTTCGCCAGCCTGTATCTGTTTCTGGTGCTGCCCAACCTGCACGATTTCCCCATGCTGGTGCTGGCTTTTGCCGTGCCGTTTATCTGCATCGGCACCCTCACGGTACAGCCACGATTCTACCTGGGCATGTTGCTGACGCTGGTGAACACCTCGTCGTTCATCAGCATCCAGGGCGCCTATGACGCGGATTTTCTCAACTTCGCCAACGTCAACCTGGCCGGGCCCGTGGGCCTGCTGTTCGCATTTGTGTGGACCTTGATCGCCCGGCCCTTCGGCGCCGAACTGGCGGCCAAGCGCCTGACCCGTTTCAGCTGGCGTGACATCGTTGGCCTGACCGAGCCCGCAACCCTGAACGAACACCGGCACATGGCCGCGCAAATGCTCGACCGCCTGATGCAACACCTGCCGCGCCTGGCCCTTACCGGCCAAGACACCGGCAGCGCCCTGCGCGACCTGCGCGTGGCGCTGAACCTGCTCGACCTGCTGGCCTACTCGCCGCGCATCCTCGGTGTGCCACGGGTGTTGCTCAACCAGGTGGTGGAAGGGGTGGGCGGGTACTTCAAAGCGTGCCTCAAGGCCGGTGAACGCTTGCCCGCACCCAGCGGTCTGCTGATGACCCTGGACCGCACGCGTCGCGCCCTCAACGGCCAGGGCCTGCAAGACGAAGACGACACCCGCCTGCACCTGCTGCACGCCTTGGCCGGCCTGCGCCTGGCGTTGTTGCCCGGTGTGGAATTCATTGGCGGCACGGAAATGGAAGCGCCGCTACCCGATGGAGCGCCTTTATGATCGGTGATCTGGATATCAGCGGGGTGTTCCTGCCCACGCTGCTGGTGCTGATGGGCATTACCTATGTGTTGTTTCTGGTGGTGCACGGGCTGTTGACGCGCATGCACTTCTATCGCCTGGTCTGGCACCGGGCATTGTTCAATGTGGGGCTGTACGCGCTGTTGCTGGGCGCGGTGGACTCACTCAGTCGATATCTGATGACATGAAAAAACCTTTTTTGACTATCGGCCGTGTCGTCCTGACGTTGTTGATCGTGAGTTTCGCGGTCGTCGTTGTGTGGCGCATGGTCATGTACTACATGTTTGCCCCCTGGACTCGTGACGGCCACATCCGCGCCGACATCGTGCAGATCGCCCCGGACGTCTCCGGGCTGATCCAGCGGGTGGACGTGCGTGACAACCAGTTGGTGACCAAAGGCCAGGTGCTGTTTGCCGTCGATCAGGACCGCTTCAAGCTGGCCCTGCGCCAAGCCCAGGCCGCCGTGGCCGACCGCCAGGAAACCCTGGCCCAGGCCCAGCGCGAGTACAAGCGTAACCGTGGCCTCGGTAACCTGGTGCCCAGCGAGCAGTTGGAAGAAAGCCAGTCCCGCGTGGCTCGCGCCCAGTCCGCCCTGGCCGAAGCCCAAGTGACGGTGGACTCCGCCCAACTCAACCTCGACCGCTCGGTGATCCGCAGCCCCGTGGACGGCTACGTCAACGACCGCGCGCCGCGTACCCAGGAGTTCGTCACCGCCGGGCGCCCGGTGCTGTCGGTGGTGGACAGCAATTCCTTCCACATCGACGGCTACTTCGAAGAGACCAAGCTCGACGGCATCCACGTCGGCATGGGCGTGGATATCCGCGTGATCGGCGACAATGCTCGCCTGCACGGGCATGTGCAGAGCATCGTCGCCGGTATCGAAGACCGCGACCGCAGCAGCGGCTCCAACCTGCTGCCCAACGTCAACCCGGCGTTCAGCTGGGTGCGCCTGGCCCAGCGGATCCCCGTGCGCATTGCCTTTGACGATGTGCCGGCGGACTTTCGCATGATCGCCGGGCGCACGGCGACGGTGTCGATCATCGACGACAAGGTTAAAGACGGGGACAAACCATGAAGCGGCTCCTGGCAACCGCTTCCCTGGGGTTGTTGCTGTCGGCCTGCCAAGTAGTAGGCCCGGATTACAAACTGCCGGAACAGGCCGCAGTCAACCGTGGCGACCTGCAAGGACCGATCATGGGCGAGGGCAGCAACGTGGTCTCGGCGCCGGTGCCGGCCGATTGGTGGAAGCTGTATAAAGACCCGCGCCTGGACCAGCTGGTGCAGCAGGCCATGGCCTCCAACACCGACCTGCGCGTGGCCGCCGCCAACTTGCAGCGTTCGCGTTACCAGGTGCAGCAAGCCGAATCCGCCGGCGGCTGGAGTGCCGGCGCCAAGGCCGAGGCCCAGCGCTTGCAGGAATCTGGCGAAGCATTTTTGCTGCCGGACAAAGTTCCGGTCGGCAACATCGGCAGCGTCGGCATCACCACGTCCTATCAGTTCGACCTGTTCGGCACCTTGCAGCGCGGTATTGAAAGCGCCAAGGCCAGCGCCGATGCAACCCAGGCGGCGGCGGATATCGCTCGCATCACCCTGGTGGCCGATGTGGTGCGTTCCTACACCCAGGTGTGCGCGGCCAACGAAGAGCTGGCGATTGCCAACGAATCCCTCGACCTGCAAGCGCAGAGCACCAAGCTGACCCAGCGCCTGCGGGATGCCGGGCGCGGCGACGAAACCCAGGTGACCCGCTCGCAAACCCAATACAAATCCCTGCGCGCCGACATCCCGCGCTATGAAGCCTCGCGCCAGGCCGCGCTGTTCCGCCTGTCGATGCTGCTGGCCAAGCCCGTAGACCAACTGCCGGCCGGCACTGGCACCTGCGCCGAGCTGCCACACATCGCCCAGTTGCTGCCGGTGGGCGACGGTGCCACGCTGCTCAAACGCCGCCCTGATGTGCGCCAGGCTGAGCGCCAGTTGGCTGCCGCGACCGCACGAATCGGCGTGGCCACCGGCGCGCTGTATCCGGATATCAGCATCGGCGCCACGGTAGGCACCGTGGGCCTGCTGGAAAACCTCGGCACACCGGCCACCAACCGCTGGGGCTTTGGCCCGATGATCAGTTGGACCGTGCCGACCAACGGCGCCCGTGCGCGTATTCATGAAGCCGAAGCCGCGACCCAGGGCGCCCTGGCCCACTTCGACGGCGTGGTGCTCAACGCCATCCGCGAAACCCAGACCGGCCTGGCGCAATACACCGCGGTGCTGCAGCGCCGCGACGCCCTGGCCGAAGCCGAACAGTCGGCGCGAGAAGCCGCAGGCCAGACCCATCGCTTCTTCCAGGCCGGCCGCGAATCGTTCCTGGCCGACCTGCAAGCCACGCGCACCTACACCGATATGCGCGCGCAATTGGCGGCGGCCAACACCCAGGTTGCCATGAGCCAGATCGATCTGTTCCTGGCCCTGGGCGGCGGTTGGGAAAGCGGACGAACGCAAGGGGTAAAACCCGGCAAACCGTGAGGTGATTGCTATGCTTTGTCAGGTGAGGCGCCGTGACGTCTCACCCGACAAAGCTCGCGTTTGCTCATGGGGATTCCAATAATGAAAAACCCTTATGCTCCCGCTTTCTGGTGCGTGCTTTTCGCACTGGTATTGTTATCGGCCGCGTATTTCTACGGTGTCATGCTCGCCCATCAACTCGACAAGGCCATGGTGTTCCTGGACAGCGCCTGCCTGGTGATCGGCACCCTGTCCATCGGCGTAGTGGCCTGGGCGTCTTATCAAAACCAGCGAGTGAAGAAAAAGCTCCTCGAACAAGGCAAGACCCGCGTGGCGATCTGGGACACCAAGGTTGCCCTGCGCCGCGTCGAAACCGTATTCGACCGCTATTTCTGGGGCAGCTACTGGCAGCCGGGGCGCACCTTCCAGGAGGTCATGGGCGACCTTACCGGCACGCCGCTGGAAAAAAGCCTCGAAGTCCTGAAAAAACAATGCGTGCTGCTGGATCGACAGGTCGCAGACGGTAGGCACTGGCTCGATAACGCGCGGGAATTGTCCGATGTCGCCACGCAAATGGCCCGCGAGCGCTACCAACTGGATTTTTGCGACCCCAAGACCGACACCCCCGGCAATGCCGTGATCCACCGCGAGTTTGAGGTGTTGGTGTACACCTGGACCGCCCGCTTGAAGAGTTTTGATCACCAGCTGGACGAAATCGAGCTGGAGTACTCCTGAACTCCTGCTGAACTGATCCCTCTGAAAGGCTGGGCCGTTTGCGCTCGCCAGTGCTAATCTTCCCCCGTTTTCGGCGGGCTTGAGCCAACCCCTTCGGGGTTCAAGGAAGACAGCCCACTTCTCACAGGATTTGATCAGGTCACTTCATGAATAAGCCAGCAGTTGTTTTCTTGGGTTTTGTTGTCGCCATCGGCGCCGTCAGTGCGGGCGGCGCCTGGTACACCGGTAAACAACTGGAGCCGGTCCTGCAAACCGCCATCCAGAACGCCAACAAAGAGTTGCAGACCTCCATGGCCGGCGTCGACGGCAGCGTGGCTCTGGAGTTGGTGTCTCTGGACCGTGGCGTGTTCAGCAGCACAGCGCACTATCGCCTCAAGGGCCAGGGCAGCGTGTTCGGCGAAGACAACCCGAACCCTGAGTTGCTGTTCGTCGACCATATCGAGCACGGCCCGTTGCCGTTCTCGCGCCTGGTGACCCTCAAGTGGTTGCCGGTCATGGCCACCAGTCACTACGAACTGGAAAAGAATCCCACCACTGAAAAATGGTTCGCCGCCAGCAAAGACGTGTCGCCGCTCAAAGGCGTGGCGAACATCGGCTACAGCCGTTCGGTCAGCGGCAACATCGAATTGCTGCCGCTGGAGTTCAAGGACGACACCTCCTCGGTGAGCTTCTCTGGCGCCAACCTGGAATTCGACAGCAGCGCCGAAGGCCAGAAGGTCAAGGCTGATGGCTTCATGAACAGCCTCAAGGTCGCGGCAATCGATGCCAATGGCGCACCGTTCGAAGCGGAACTGGCCGGCCTGACTGTCGCCAGCAACCTGGAGAAATCCACCTTTGGCTTCTACACCGGCCAGAACACCGTGGAACTGACCGATACCAAGGTCACCTTCGGCCCGCAGAAAGCCGTGCTGACCCTCAAGGGCTTCGAGCAGAAAGACTCCACCCAAGCCAAGGACAACAACCTGGCCGGCCGCGTCGACTACAAGATCGACGAGATCGGTTACCAGGGCAAACCGGTCGGCTCGGCCGCCATGGCCGTGAGCATGAAGAACGTCGATATCCCGGCGATGCTGGTGCTGACCAAGCTCTACCAGGACAAGATGCAACCGGTGCAAGCCGCTGCCGCTGCCGGCCAACCGGTGCCGGAGCTGCAATTGACCGAAGCCGAGCAGGCCCTGGCCGAAGCCAACGTCAACCAGGTACTGGCTGCCAAGCCGCAACTGGCGGTGGAAAACCTGTCGCTGAAAACCACCCACGGCGAAAGCAAGTTCAACCTGGTGGTGGACCTGGCCAAGCCAACGTCCATGGAGCTGCCGCCGGTTGAACTGGGCAAGCAGATGATTGCGCTGCTGGATGCCAACCTGACCCTGTCCAAGCCGATGGTCAGCGACGTAGCCGCCCTGCAAGCGCAGGTCGGTGGCGTGACTGACCCCAAAGCCATCGAGCAGCAATCGCAGATGGCGGCCGAGATGGTCAGCGGCATGGCAGTCGGCACCCAACTGGCGACCCTGGTGGGTACCGATGTGGTCTCCAAGCTGCACTACGCCAACAACGAAGTGACGTTCAACGGCCAGAAGATGACCGTTGAGCAGTTCATTGGCTTTGTGATGTCGAAAGTCGGTGCGGTGAGCGGCGCCCAGTAAGCGCTGAAAATGCAGTAAAAAAATGTGGGAGCAGGCTTGTGTGGGAGCTGGCTTGCCTGCGATAGCATCGCCCCGGTCTGGCTGAACGACCGCGGTGCCTGCATCGCGGGCAAGCCCGGCTCCCACACAAACCCGGCTCCCACATTCGTTTTGTGTGAGGGCAAAAAATCGCGATCGCACAATTCTGAACAATTGTTCTGAATTGTACTTCCCCCTACGTCGCTAAGAGATAGTTCCTACAGGAAAGCTAGGTCGGGTCCCGAGACGCCGACACCCTGATGCGTTTCGCTCAGGACCATCTATCGTTAGGGCTTTCCGTGTGTAAGGAAGCTCACGATATGCTGCGAAACCTCCCCTACAGTGCTTCAGGCCGGTTGCGTCTGCTTATCGGGGCCGCCCTGTGCAGCCAATTGCTGGCCCCTGGCCTTGCGTTTGCCGATCCCGCCTACGATGCCCTGATCATCCAGGCCCGCAACGGTCACTTCACGCCGGCGTTGACGCAACTGCGCCAACTGTCTGCCGAACGCCAAACCCCAGGCCAGGTCAGCGACCACCTGGTGATTGCCGGTTGGGCCGGGCAAGACGACGAAGTGCTCAAGGTGTACGAAGCACAAGGTAAGCACCGCAACCTCACCACCCAGGCACTTGCCACGGTGGCGCGCACCTATCGCAATCAAAAACAATGGGCTCAGGCCGAAGCGGTCTATCGCCAGGCGCTGCTGCGTGAACCGAATAACGTCGACCTGCAACTGGGCCAGGCCCTGACCCAGGCCGATGGCGGCAAGGCCAACGAAGCGGTGCAACGCTTGCGCACGATGGTGGCGGCGCAACCCAATGACCCGAACCGCCGCATGGCCCTGGGTTATGCGCTGACACGCGCCGGCTTGAATTACGACGCCTTGTTCGAGTTCGACCAAGCCTTTATCCGTGCCGGCGACAAGCCGGAAGTGGCCCGTGAATACATCGTCGCCCTGCAAAAGGCGCGCTTGCCCGAAGCCGCCCTGCGCCTGTCGGCCAAGCGCCCGGGCCTGGTGGACGCGGTCACCCAGCGCCGCCTGGAAGGCGACCTTGCCGCCGAGCGTGTGCGCATGGCCGAGTTCGCTACGCGTACCGAAAAAGAACGCTACGTCATCGCCGATCGCGCCTTGCAGGATTACGACAAGCTGATCAGCCGCTGGGCCCCGGACGCCACTGCCCACGACGACGTCGTGCGCTGGCGTATCGACCGGCTTGGGGCACTCAAGGCCCGTGCACGCACCGCTGAGGTGATTCGCGAATACGAAGTGCTCACCGCCCAAGGCGTGCAGTTGCCGACCTACGCCGTGCGCTGGGTCGCCGCATCCTACCTCGACCAGCGCCTGCCGGAAAAAGCCGCGCCGCTGTATCGCCAGGCGCTGACTGCAGCGGATGCCGACGTCGGTGATCATGTCAAAGACAGCACCGCCCTGTTCTACGCCTTGTTGGAAAACGATCAGGTGGATGAGGCGCGTGCGGTCGCCACGCAGCTGGCCAGCACCGAGAAACCTCGGGTTGAACTCAAGGGTTTGCCTATCGGCAACCCTAACGACGAATGGATGGACGCCCAGCAATTGGCGGCCCAGGCCGGTACCTATGGCGCCGACCTGAATGCCAGCGAACAAGCGCTGGAAGACCTGGGGAGCAAAGCTCCGGGCAGCATCGGTGTACGTTTGGCACAGGCAGAAATGTACCGTGCCCGTGAATGGCCCAGACGCGCTGAAGACTCCCTCAAAGAGACCGAAAACCAGAGCCCCCGTGACATCGGGGTGGAAATGTCCCAAGGCTTCACCGCGTTGGACCTGCAGGAATGGCGGCAACTGGACCTGCTCACCGATGACGTCGTTGCCCGCGCTCCGGACAACCGCCAGGTACAGCGCCTCAAACGCTTGCGCGACGTGCACGACATGGCCGAAGTGCGGGTGGAAGCCTACACCGGCAAAAGCTTCGGTGGCGGCAACAACCAAGAGGCCGGCGCGGTGTCGGGTAGCCGTGACTGGGGCATAGAAAGCGTGATCTACACCCCGCCCATCGACGAGGACTGGCGCCTGTTCGCCGGTGTCGGTTACGGCACTGCCGATTTCGCCGAAGGTACCGGCCATCACCGTTGGCAGCGTGTGGGCGTGGAGCGGCGCACCCGCGACATGACCATCGAAGCCGAAGTGTCCAACCATTCTTATGGCGATGGCGCCAAACAAGGCGCGAGCGTGTCGATCGCCCGCGACATCAACGACCACTGGCAGTACGGCGGCAGCCTTGGCTACCTGCTCAACACCACACCGTTGCGAGCGTTGAATGAAGGTGTCACGGCCAACGGCGGCAGCGGTTTTATCCGCTGGCGCGCCAACGAAAGCCGCGAGTGGAAACTGGCCGTCAGCCCGTCGCATTTCAGCGATGGCAACGACCGCGTCGAAGCCTTGCTCACCGGCCGCGAAGGCATCTACAGCTCGCCCAAAGTGCAAGTAGAGCTGGGCCTGGAAGTCGGTGCCAGCCGCAACAGCAAGGAAGACACGATCTACTTCAACCCCAAGTCCGACTTCAGCGTGTTGCCTACCGTCAACGTCAACCATGTGCTTTATCACCGCTACGAAACCCAGTGGAGTCAGCAGTTCCAGCTCGGTGCGGGTACCTATAGCCAAAAGGATTACTCCACCGGCGGCGTCGGCTTGATCGGGTACGGCCAACGCTTTCGCTGGAATGACGTGCTGGAAGCCGGCGCCAACCTGAGCCTGGTCAGCCGACCTTACGACGGCGAGCGCGAACGCGATCTGCGCCTGCTCCTGGACCTCACTTACCGTTTCTAGAAGAGCCTGACCATGACCCTCCTCAGTCGTTTTTTTCTGGTCCTGGGTGTAATGCTGGCCGCCGCATGCGCCCAGCAACCCGCGCCATTCGTTCCACCTGCCGAGCGGCCGACACTGGCCAGCGAAGCGCCGTGGCCGAAGAACCATTTCCTGGGCATTGCCTACCACGACGTCTCGGACAACGACCCTGACCAGGCCGTGGTGGCGGTGCGTACCGAGCGCTTGATCGAGCAATTGGCCTGGCTGCGCGAGAACGGTTACCAGGCGGTCAGCGTGGATCAAGTCCTTGCTGCGCGCCGGGGCGGGCCGACACTGCCGCCCAAGGCCGTGATGCTCAGCTTCGATGACGGCTATTCCAGCTTCTACACCCGTGTGATGCCGATCCTGCGGGCCTACAATTGGCCGGCCGTGCTGGCGCCAGTGGGCAGTTGGATCGACACGCCGCTGAACCAGCCGGTGGACTTCGCCGGTACACCGCGCCCACGGGGCGACTTCCTGACCTGGCAGCAGATTCGTGAAGTGTCCCGATCGGGCCTGGTGGAAATCGCCGCCCATACCGACGCCAATCACAAAGGCATACTCGCCAATCCCCAAGGCAACCTCGAACCGGCGGCCACCACGCGCCGCTATGACCCGGCGACCGGCCGCTATGAAACCGAAGCGCAGTTCCAGGCGCGGATGCGTACTGACGTAGCAGCCATCTCCAATAAAATCCGTACCGTCACTGGCAAGGCTCCACGGGTATGGGTGTGGCCGTATGGCGCGGCCGATGGCACCACCCTGGCCGTGGTCGGTGAGCACGGCTATGAGATGGCGCTTACGCTGGATGACGGTTTGGATGATTCCAACAAGCTGATGAACAGCCCGCGATTTTTGGTGGCCTCCGACCCGGATGGGGAACACTTCGCCAGCAGCATGGTTTCGGTTCAGGCCAAGGCTCCGTTGCGCGTCGTGCATGTGGACCTGGATCACGTCTATGACCCCGACCCGGTTCAACAGGCGCACAACCTCGATGTGCTGGTGCAGCGCGTGGTGGACATGGGCGCCGTCACGGTGTTCCTGCAAGCCTACGCCGACCCCAAGGGTGATGGCCTGGTGCATTCGGTGTACTTCCCCAACCGCCACCTGCCGATGCGCGCCGACCTGTTCAACCGCGTTTCCTGGCAGTTGCATACCCGTGCCCACGCCAGTGTGTTTGCGTGGATGCCGGTGCTCAGCTTTGCCCTCGACGCCAAGCTGCCACGCGTGACCCGCTGGGACCCGCAGACCGGCAAGGTTGCTACCGATCCGGATCAATACAAGCGCCTGTCGCCCTTTGATCCGAAAGTGCGGCAGCTCATCGGCGAGATCTACGAAGACCTGGCGCGTACCAGCAACAGTGCCATCGACGGCGTGCTGTATCACGACGATGCGCTGCTAAGCGACTTTGAAGACGCTAGCCCCGCCGCACTCAAGGCCTATGCTGCCCAGGGCTTGCCGGACAATATCGCTGCGCTGCGTGCCGACCCTGCGGTGATGCAGCGTTGGACTCGCTTCAAGAGCCGCTACCTGACTGATTTCACCAACGAGCTGACCGTGAAGGTGCGCGCCATTCGCGGCCCGCAGATCCTCACCGCTCGCAATATCTTCGCCGAGCCGATGCTCAACCCCGGCAGCGAAGCCTGGTTTGCGCAGAACCTCGATGACTTCCTCAAGACCTACGACTGGACGGCGCCCATGGCCATGCCGCTGATGGAAGGCCAGTCGCTGAAAGACTCCAATGCCTGGCTGGAAAAGCTGGTGGCCACGGTCAAGGCACGCCCCGGCGCACTGGAAAAGACCGTCTTCGAACTGCAAGCCAAAGACTGGCGCACTCAAGCCGCGCCGGATATCAGCGCTGAGCAATTGGCAGAGTGGATGGGTGTACTCAAACGCCAGGGCGTCACCAGTTTCGGCTACTACCCGGACAACTTCCTGGAAAACTCCCCGGACTTGAAGACGATACGTCCGGCCCTCTCCAACCAATGGAATCCTTGATCATGTTCGACAGAATCCTGGCTCTATTCGTGTTGGCGCTGGTATTGGGCTTGCCTCTGGGCCTGATCTTCCTGATCACCGGGCAGTTTCTGATGGACTTCGTGTTCTTCTACCCGCTGTTCATGTCGGCGCTGTGGATCGCCGGCGGCTTGTACTTCTGGCTGCACTGGGAGCGCCATTGGCCGTGGGAGGAAGACACCCCGGCGCCGATCCTGGCCGGCGAGCCGCTGATTTCGATCATCATCCCTTGCTACAACGAAGGCGATAACGTCGCTGACACGATGGCGGCCGCGTTGGCCCAGGTGTACCCAAACATCGAAGTGATCGCGGTCAACGACGGCTCCAGCGACAACACCGCAGCGGTACTCGATGCCCTGGCACTGCAACACCCACGCCTGCGCGTGCTGCACCTGGCGCAGAACCAGGGCAAGGCCGTGGCCCTGCGCATGGGTGCGGTGGCCGCCCGCAGCGAATACCTGGTGTGCATCGACGGCGATGCGTTACTCGACAAGAACGCGGCGGCCTACATGGTCGCGCCGATGCTCGACAACCCGCGCCTGGGCGCCGTCACCGGCAACCCGCGCATCCGTACCCGTTCCACCCTGATCGGCCGGGTGCAGGTCGGCGAGTTCTCCTCGATCATCGGCTTGATCAAGCGCACCCAGCGGGTGTTCGGACGGATCTTCACGGTCTCGGGTGTGGTGGTGGCGTTTCGCAAGAAGGCGCTGGACCGCATCGACTACTGGAGCACCGACATGATCACCGAAGACATCGATGTCAGTTGGAAGCTGCAACTGGATCATTGGTCGATCTTCTACGAGCCGCGTGCCCTGTGCTGGATCCTCATGCCCGAGACCGTCGGCGGCCTGTGGAAACAGCGCCTGCGCTGGGCCCAGGGTGGCGCCGAAGTGCTGTTCAAGAATATTCGCGGCATCTGGCAATGGCGCCATCGCTACCTGTGGCCGCTGCTGTTCGAATACTGCCTGTCCACCGGTTGGGCCTTCACCTTCCTGCTGTCGGTGATCTTCTGGGCCGTGGGTAAATTCGTCACGCTGCCGGCGGCGATTACCGTGGACTCGTTGGTGCCACCCGCGTTTACCGGCCTGGTGCTGGCGATGGTGTGCCTGCTGCAGTTTGCGGTCAGCATCCTGATCGACCGGCGCTACGAAAAAGACCTGTGGAAAACCCTGTTCTGGACCGTGTGGTACCCGATGGTGTTCTGGCTGGTGAGCCTGTTCACCACGCTGGTGAGCTTTCCCAAGGTGTTGTTCAACCAGCATCAAAAACGCGCACGCTGGGTCAGCCCGGACCGTGGCATCAAACCTGCCCAAGAGGAGGCGTGAGCATGAAACTGGTCAGAACTCGCCAGAGCCCTGTGATGTGGATCATCGATGTGTTGCTGACCCTGCTGGCCTGGGGCGGGCTGGTCTGGCTGCTGGCACGTGGCATCGGCGCCATGCTCGAGACCCATGGCGGCCCACGCATCGAGGCGCCGATCTTTGCCGCGCTCAACACCTTGCAGATCTACCTGTGGATCGCCTTGTTCAACGCGTTGATCCTGATCGGCTGGGCGCGCTATCAACAGCGCCGCGGCCGCCAGTTTGCCCAGCGCCGCGCAGAGGCCAATGCCCTGAGCGACAAGCACCTGAGTGAAAGCTTCAACCTGGGCGATGGCGACCTGGAACAACTGCGCCGCCCTGGCGTGCTGGTGATCCACAACGATGAAGAGGGCGGCGTCGAAGAGGTGAAGTCCCACGTCTCCCGCGACGTCGAACGCCCTGGACTGACCCTGGTACCCGGCGCCGACAAAGACAAAGGCATTGGCTGACATCCTCAATGCTGCGACTACCCAATGTGGGAGGGGGCTTGCTCCCACATTGGTTATTTCCCACCCTTTAGATTGCAGTGGTTCAACCCTCTCCTTGGAATTCCGATAAATGGGATCCAATTCACAAAACCCCCGCGAACTTTTCTCCTTTTCTCGGTACTAACCTAACTCGACGAAACTTGATGGCTAAATAATGGCAATCAAAAAACCCTTCGTCGAATTGCCATCAAAATCGCTGCCACTTGTCGGAATAATCACTTCCGTTGAAAAGGCTCAGCCCTTTTGATGAAAATTTATATTTATTAATCAATAGCTTGAAGACTATTTCAGCGAACGGCCCAACTTCGCCCGTTTCTAGGCTAGCTGGAAGTTCGATGTTAGTTTCGCGGCCCTTGATTTTCGATGGATCGAACATGTCTTCGTTATTGCCACGGACTCGGTTTCTTCTCTGCACGTTCCTGCTCACCTGCCTGAGCCTGAACAGTGCATCCGCCGCCCCCACGCCTGGCGATCAGGACTTGATCCGTGACCGGCAGAACCGCTTGCTCGAAGAGCAGCAGCGGCGCCTCCAGGAACTACAGGACCTGCCCGGCAAAGCGGAAAAGCCCCAAGCCCCGGCAAGCCCTGCCGACACTCGGTGCTTCCCGATCAAAACCATCGAACTCAAAGGTGCCGACAGCCTGCCGGCGCCCGAGCGCGAGCGCCTGCTCAAGCCCTACATCGGCCAATGCCTGGGCGTGTCGCAGCTTAACGATTTGCTCAAAACCATCACCGACTACTACCTCGGCAAAGGCCGCGTTACCAGCCGTGCCTACCTGCCGCAACAGGACCTTTCCACCGGCCACCTGCAAGTGCTTGTGGTCGAAGGCAAGCTCGAAGCCCTGCGCAGCGCCGAAGGCAGCACAGTGACCGACCGCGAACTGGCCATGGCCTTTCCCGGCAAGGTCGGCGAAGCGCTGAACCTGCGTGAAATCGAGCAACTGGTGGACCAGCTCAACCGCCTGCCGTCCAAACAAGCGCAGATGGAGCTCACCCCCGGCAAGCAGATCGGCGGTAGCGACGTGGTGGTCAAGAACACCGCGCAAAAGCCCTGGCGCGCCAGCCTGTCGCGCAACAACGACGGGCAGAAAAGCACCGGCGAACAGCAATGGGGCGCTGGCCTGGAGTGGGACAGCCCCCTCGGCCTTGGCGACCAACTGATGCTGCGCGGCGGCCACGACGCCATCAGCGACCACCAGAAAACCTCGAAAAACACCATGCTCTACTACAACGTGCCCTGGGGCTGGTGGAACTTCAGCTACACCTACAGCGAGAGCGACTACCGCACCTACGGCATCGCCGACGGCTTCAAATACAAGCAGGACGGCGACAACCAGAACCACCAACTGCGCGCCGAGCGTGTGATCCACCGCGATGACGTCAGCAAGACCTCGGTCAACGTCGGCCTGGCGCACCTGCGCACCAACAACTACATCCTCGACGTGCGCACCGCGCCCAGCAGCAACCGCCTCAGCGAACTGCAACTGGGCGTCAACCACGGGCGGCGCATCGGCAGTGCCTTCGTCAACCTGGACCTGGGCATGCAAAGCGGCATCGGCCTGCTCGACGCCCAGGCCCAAGACGAGCGTGACCCAGCAGGCCGTCGCCAACCGAACTCGCGCTACCGCAAATACACCGCCACGGTCAGCTACCTGCAACCCTTCAGCCTGTGGGGCGAGTCGTTCAGCTTCAGCAGCCTGGCCACCGGGCAGCGCAGCGAAGACCCGCTGTTTTCGCCGCAACGCATGAGCCTCGGCGGCTCGGCCTCGGTGCGCGGTTTCAAGGACCAATTGCTGACCGGCGACAGCGGCGGCTACTGGCGCAACGAAGTGCGCTGGGCACGCCCGGTGACCCTCGACTGGATGCGTCCGGCGTTCTTTGAATACGGCGCGAGCGTCGGCTACGACCAGGGCGTGATCCGCAACGACCGCTACAACGACAACGTTCACGGACGGGTGTCCAGCAACTCCCTGGAGCTGTTCGCCCGTGGCAAACACGTCAGCACCAGCGTGACCTTTGCTCATTCGTTAGAAAGACCCGGTGTAGTTACCGAGCGCGAAGCGCCGATCTACTTTCGCATGGATTTCTTCCTGTAATTCAACGCCCCGCTGCATGAGAGCCTGACAATGGATGTTCGCCAATTCGCCTTCCTGGCCCGCCAACCTTCTGCCGCCCTGAAGCGCCGGGACGCGTTCTTCGGCCTGCCCAAGCGCGGGCTGGCGTTGATCCTTGCCAACGCATTGTTCTGGCAGCCGCTGCTGGCCCAGGCCGAGGGCATTGTGGTCAGTGCGCCGGGCACCACCGTGGGCGCGGCGGGCAATGGCGTGCCGGTGGTGAACATCGCCACCCCCAATGGCGCGGGCTTGTCCCATAACCAGTTCAAGGACTACAACGTCGGCCCCAACGGCGTGATCCTCAACAATGGCAACGGTGCCATGGTCAACACCCAACTGGGCGGGATCATTGTCGGCAACCCCAACCTCAAGGGCGGCGCGGCGAACGTCATCCTCAATGAAGTCAACGGCGGCAGCCCCAGCCAGTTGCGCGGCTACACCGAAGTGGCGGGGCAGTCGGCCAAGGTCATCGTGGCCAACCCGTACGGCGTGACGTGCAGCGGTTGCGGCTTTATCAACACCCCCAACGTCACCCTCACCACCGGTAAACCGGTGCTCGACGCAAGCGGCCAGTTGCAGCGCTATGAAGTGGACGGCGGCGCCGTGACCATCGACGGCCAGGGCTTGAACGCCAGCAACGTCGAACGCTTCGACATCATCACCCGCTCGGCCAAGATCAATGCACAAATCAACGCCCGCGAACTCAACGTGATCGCCGGGCGCAACGACGTCGATGCACAAAGCCTGAAAACCACCGCCCGCGCCGACGACGGCAGCGCCAAGCCGGAGCTGGCGATCGACTCCTCGGCCCTGGGCGGCATGTATGCCGGCGCGATCAAACTGGTAGGCACCGAAGCCGGTGTGGGCGTGAAACTCGACGGCACCCTGGCCGCCAGTGGTGGCGATATTCAGCTCGACGCCAATGGTCGCTTGAGCATGGCGCAAACGGTGGCGACCGGTAACGTCAACGTCACCGCGCAAAACATCGACCTCACCGACAAGGTCTACGCCAACGGCAATGTGCAGGTCACCAGCGCCCAGGCCCTGGTCAACCGCAAGAGCATCGCCGCCGGCCAGCGCATCGAGATCAACGCGGCCAGCGTGAACAACCCGGGCATCATCGAAGCCGGCGTCGCCGCCGACAACAGCCGCAACACCACCGGCGATCTGGTGGTGAACGCGCAAACCGTCACCACCAGCGGCAACCTGCTGGCCAGCCGCGCCCTGGCGATTACCGCCGCGCAAGCGCTGACCAACCAGGGCGCGATCATCCAGGCCAAGACCGTCGAGGTCAGCAGCGCCAAACTCACCAACCAGGGCGCCAGCGCTCGCCTGTTTGGCGAGCAGAGCCTGGCGATCAACTCGCCGGCCATCGTCAACCTCGGCGGCTTGATCCGCTTCGGCGAAGGCCAGGCCGCCACGCTCAACAGCGCATCGCTGGACAACCGCCAGGGCCGTATCGAAATGGCCGGCGGCAGCCTGGTGCTCACCAGTGCCGAATTGAACAACAGCGGCGGGCAAGTTATCGCCAACGACCTGACCGTCAACGCCGGCAGCCTGAACAACCAGAACGGCGTACTGGTGGCCAAAACCGCGACCGTCACTGCCAGCAACCTCGACAACAGCCTCAAGGGCTTGATCCAGGCCGACGGTGGCGCGCTCAACCTCGCCGTTTCCAACACCTTCAACAACAACCAGGGTTTCGCCCAGGCCAGCACCGATCTGAACGTTACTGCCGGTACCCTCAGCAGCAACGCAGGCGGCGTACTGAGCGCCGACACCGGCAAGCTCACCCTCACCGCCGCGCAACAGCTCAACAACGCCCAGGGCCGCTTGCAGGCCGGGCAGGGCGATATCGAACTGCACGCCGCGAACCTGGATAACCAGAGCGGCACAATCGTCGGCAAGCAACTGCTGCTCGACGTGGCTGGCGGCGATATCGACAACCGCGCCGGGCGCGTGTTGGGCGACCACCTCGACGTACGCGCCTCGGGCCTCGACAACCGCAACGCCGGCCTGCTGGCCGGTGGCGCCCAGGGCGTAAGCCTGCTGCTCAAGGGCCCGGGTCAGTTGCTCAACGCCCAGGGCCGCATCCAGAGCGAGGGCCTGCTGCAATTGCAAGGCGAGCGCTTCGACAACAGCGCCGGCATCCTGCTGGGCCAGACCGTCGACGTCACCGCACAGACCTTCAACAACAGCAACAAAGGCGCGCTGGTCAGCGATGGCGGTGACGTTGTGCTCAAGGTCAGCGACCTGCTGACCAACGTCGGTGGCCAGATCGACGCGGGCGAACGCAGCGTGCTGGTCAAGCAACTCACCACTCTCAACAACGACGGCGGCACCCTGCGCGGCAAGCGCCTGGACATCGCCGCCCAGCATCTGAACAACGACAACGGCCAACTGCTGGCCGGCGCCGAAGGCCTGAGCTACAGCGGCCAGGATGTGAGCAACCGCAAGGGCCTGATCCTCAGCGGCGGCGCCCTCACCGAGTTGAATACCACCCGCCTGGATAACCAGGGCGGCACCGTGCAAGGCGACAGCCTGACCGTCACCGCCAACAGCGTCGACAACGGCAGCGGCGGCCTGATGGCAAGCCTGGTCGGCAACCTGCAACTGACCGTCGAAGCCCTGGCCAACCGTGGCGGCAAACTGTTCGGCAAAGAACAAGTGACCGTCAGCGGCGCCACCCTCGACAACAGCGCGGGCGGCCAGGTCAGCGGCAATCAGATCAACCTGACCTCACGCGACACGCTCACCAACCAGGGCGGTTTGGTCGAAGCCAACCAGGGCCTGACCCTCACTGGCGGCAACCTCGATAACAGCGCCAACGGCCAACTGCGTGCCCTGGGCGGCGCCAGCAGCCGCGTCAACCTCAGCGGTGCGTTGAACAACCAGAACGGCACCCTCGAATTCGGTAGCCAGGCCTTCAGCCTTGACGCGGCCAGCCTCAACAACCAGAACGGGATGCTGCAACACGCCGGCACCGGCCTGTTCCACCTCAACACCGCCAGCCTCTCCGGCAGCCAGGGTAATATCCAGGGCATGGGCAGCGCCGACTGGGCGTTCGGCAACGTCGACGGCCTGGGCCGCGTGCAACTCAACGACGTGCTCACCTACAAGAGCGACCAGGGGCTGGCCCTCAAGGCCGGCGACCGCTTGGCCAGCGCCAAGGGCTTGATCCTCAACGTGGCCAGCCTGGACAACGGCGGCGAACTGCTCAGCGACGGTGACATCAGCATCACCACCGGCGATATCACCAACAGCGGCCGCGTCTCGGCCCTGCAAACACTCACCGTCGCCGCCAACAACCTCAGCCAGAACGGCGGCCGCCTGGCCGCAACCAATGCCCGCCTGACCCTGGGCGGCACCCTGGACAACCTCGGCTTCCTCACCGCCCGCCAGCAACTGGACATCGCCGCCGCGCAAATCAACAACCGTGGCACCCTCGGTGCCCAGGGCGCAGTGAACCTCACCGCCGTCAACGGCATCACCAACGCCGCCGACACGCTGCTGTTCAGCGGCGGTGACATGACCTTGCGCAGCAATGGCTTCAGCAACAGCTATGGCGATGTCTACAGCAAAGGCAACCTGAGTTTCGCCGCCCGCGATGGCGGGCGTGCCGTGCTGTTCAGCAACCGCTCCGGCACCGTGGAAAGCGAAGGCTCAATTGGCATCAATGCAGGCTTTATCGAAAACGCCAAAGACGAATTCGAACTCGGGCAGACACTGACCACCGGCAGCTTGAGCTGGATCTGTGGCCAGCACTGCGGCGAGAGCGACAACTGGGAACGTGGCGAGATCACCATCTACGAGACGTACCTTGAGGCGGCGACCAAGGACTCGGTAGCGGCGCGCCTGGTGGCTGGCAAAAACATGTTGCTGCAAGGCGACAATGTGCAGAACCGCTACAGCCTGATGGCCGCCAATGGCGACCTGAGCATTACTGCCGGTGACCTGCTCAATCAGGGCGCCGCCACGCGCACGGGCCAGCGCAAGCTTGTCATCGGCACCCCAGGTCACGTCTCCGACGATTTGTTTGAACGCATGCAATATGTCGACGTGCCCGCGTTCAATGCGGCCACGGCGGCCGGGAATTTCGACAAGGCGCGCTTCGAAGAACTCAAAAGCCGCTCACCCAATAGCCTGCCGTTCGCCTACGCAAGTGACGTCACCACCTGGACCAACAACAGCGGCCCCGGCTACGACGCCACCCTGCAAGCCGGCGGCACGGTCAACCTCAACGTCGCCCGCACCCTGCAAAACGGCACGCTGCACAACAACACCCTGGCCCAGTTGACCGGCACCCTCGGCGACGACCAGACCGGCATCCCCGTCGGCGGTATCAACATCAACCTGAGCAAACACGCCAACGACCCGAGCGCCCAGGCGCCCGGCAGCGTATTGCCCGTAGTCGGTGTGGCCCCCGGTGGCGGCTTCGTGCCCGTGGACTACACCGGCACCGCCTTCGCGCCGGTCGACCCCACCAGCTCGCCGACCTTCCAACTGCCCAAGGGCGAGTACGGCCTGTTCGTCAAAAACGCCGACCCCACCAGCCACTACCTGATCGAGACCAACCCCGAATTCACCTCGGCGTCGGGCTTCTTCAGCTCCGACTACATGCTCGGCAAACTCGGTTTCAATTCCGACAATGCCTGGCGCCGCCTCGGTGACGGCCAGTACGAAACCCGCCTGATCCGCGACGCCGTCCTCGCGCAAACCGGCCAACGCTTCCTCGCCGGCGGCCTGTACAGCGACGCCGACCAGTTCCGCTACCTGATGGACAACGGCCTTGCCAGCAAAGACGCGCTGCGCCTGAGCCTGGGCGTGGCCCTCACCGACCAGCAAGTCGGCGCCCTGACCCACGACATCGTGTGGATGGAAAACCGCGTCATCGACGGCCAGACCGTGCTCGTACCGGTGCTGTACCTGGCCCAGGCCGACTCGCGCAACGTGCGCGGCAACAGCCTTATCCAGGGCCGCGACCTCAACCTGGTCACCGGCGGCAACCTGATCAACGTCGGCACCCTGCGCGCCAGCAACAACCTCTCCGCCATCAGCAGCGGCAGTATCTACACCGGTGGCCTGGTCGAAGCCGGCAACAACCTCAACCTGCTGGCCCAGGACAGCATCCGCAACGCCATGGCCGGCGAAATCCGCGGCAAACAAGTCAGCCTTACGGCGCTCAAAGGCGACATCACCAACGAAACCACCGCCATCCAGGTGCGTGACGGCGCCGGTATGCGCACCCTCACCGACACCAGCGCCGGCACCATCGTCGCCCGCGAAAACCTCGCCATCGACGCCGGGCGCGACCTCACCAACCGAGGCGCACTCACCGCTGGCAACGACGCTAATTTAACCGCCGGCCGCGACCTCAACCTCATCGCCGCCAGCGACACCAGCGTCAAACACGAGACCCGCGACGGCGGCGAGAAATCCAGCATCACCACCGACGTCAAAAACCTCGCCGCCAGCGTCACGGCGGGCGGCAACCTCAACATGCAGGCCGGCCAAGACGTCAACATCATTGGCAGCAATGCCACCGCCGGCAAAGACCTCACCATCGCTGCCGGCCGCGACCTCAACGTCGCCTCGGTCAGCGACATGCACAACGTCGAGGGCAAGGAAAAGGACGGCAAAAAACGCATCAAGACCTCGGACGACCAGACCACTCAAGTGGCGAGCGTGCTGACGGCGGGTGGGGATTTTGTCAGCCAGGCGGGGCGTGATACCACGATTGTGGCGAGCAGGATCAGCGCGGGGAATGAGGCTTATCTGTATAGCGGGGATAAGTTGAGTTTGTTGGCGGCGCAGAACAGCACCTACAGCCTTTACGACATGAAGGAGAAGGGGGGCTGGGGCGCGAAGAAGACCAAACGTGATGAGGTGACCCACGTCACGAATGTGGGGACTGAGATCAAGACTGGTGGTGATCTGTCGCTGGTCAGTGGCGGTGATCAGTTGTATCAGCGGGCCAAGCTTGAAAGTGGTAACGACCTGGCCATCACCAGTGGCGGTGCGGTGACGTTCGAGGCGGTCAAGGACCTGCATCAAGAGAGCCACGAGAAGAGCAAGGGTGACCTGGCGTGGACCAGCGCCAAGGGTAAGGGGAATACCGACGAGACATTGCGTCAGAGTGAGTTGGTGGCGCAGGGCGAGCTGGCGATCAAGGCCGTGGACGGCTTGAAGATTGATGTAAGGCAGGTTAACCAGAACACGGTAAGCCAGACCATCGACGCGATGGTCCAGGCGGACCCAAGCCTCGCCTGGATCAAGCAAATGGAGCAGCGTGGCGATGTTGACTGGCGCGAGGTCAAAGAGCTGCACGACAGCTTCAAATACAGTAATTCCGGCCTGGGCGCCGGCGCGCAAATTGTCATAGCGATCATTGTTACCTACTTCACGATGGGGGCAGCAAGCGGCGCAATTGCAGCTGCTGGGACGGGCACGTCGATGGCTGGTGCGACGGCTGCTGCCACTGCCACATCTGCCGCAGGCTGGGCCAATGCTGCGGGCAGCGTTGTGCTTGCCGGTATGGCGAGTAATGGTGCGATCAGCACGATCAATAATCGTGGCAATTTAGGCGCAGTGGTCAAGGACGTAACCTCCAGCGATGCGATGCGGGGCTATGTTGTCTCGGGTGTTACCGCGGGGCTGACCGCAGGGTTCTACGACGACTGGACCAGCACGCAGACAGGCACTACTACTGCGCTGCCTAACTCGGGCGCAGTGACATCTGCGAGCCCATTGAGTACCTGGCAAGGTGTTGGTCAATTTACTGCGAATCAGGTTCTGCAAAACGGCACATCGGCCATCCTGACTAAAGCGCTGGGAGGAGAAGCCAGCTTCGGGGATGCATTGCAAAGCAGCCTTGCCAATGCATTTGCTGCCTATGGCTTCAACATGATTGGTGATGTCTCCAAGAATCGGTTCGCCGACGGCGGTATCACCAAGATTGGACTGCATGCGTTGATGGGCGGGCTGGCAGCTGAAGCTGCTGGCGGCGATTTCCGTACTGGTGCGTTGGCAGCAGGTGTGAACGAAGCCCTGGTAGACAGCCTCGCCAAACAGTACGCCAGCATGCCGGAGGATAAGAGAAAGAGCTTGCTGGTGATGAGCTCGCAGTTGATTGGTGTGCTTGCGGCGTCGGTGGACAGTGATGCTGACGGTGAGAGTTTGCAAACTGGAGCATGGGTGGCGGGCAGTTCGACACAGTACAACTACCTCAACCATGAAGAAAACCAAGAGCGCTGGGCTGCCAAGAAGAAATGCCAGGGAGGAGATAGTGCTGCGTGTGGGCGTGCTGACGCTCTGGATGCTCTAGATAAAAGTCGAGATTTGGCGCTAACCACAGCCTGCAGTGCGAATGGTGCAGGTGCTACCTGTCGTTCTTTACGGCGAGAAGCTTCGGAGGCTGCTCGAAGCCTTGTGGTTGCGAGATTTGGCCCTGAGGCTAAAGAGCAGGCTAAGCAAGTTGAGCAGAATAAAGAGCTTGCGGCGTATTCCATTGAGGCGGAGCTTCGAAGCATTAAGCAAGTAGATAGCCCGATTGCGCTTGCTCAGACAAAGCGCCTGGCTGAGCAGCTCGCTGAATTTGGTTCAGACTTCATTCCGGTTTACGGCGATGCAAAGGGCTTCTATGAGGCTGAGGATCCGTTTGACTATGCCATGGCGAGTATTGGACTCATCCCGGGCGCCGGGGATGCGGCACAAAAAGTTTTAGGCAAGGCTAAAAAGCTGTATTTGGAAGGAAAGGTTGCTGAGTCTGCGGATTTGGTAGAAGAGCTAGCAAAGAGCTTACCTTCAGGAGCAGGTCCTAAAAATCCACTTCTTGGTGATTCGCTACCCCGAAGCGGTGATCGTTTAGTTGTGAATCAAGGGCCCGTACCTACATGTGGTCACAACTCATGTGGCATGGTTTTGGATACCATGGGACATAAAGTAGACATAGGAAATCTGATTGAAAAGCTTCCACCCGGAAAAGACGGGATTTTCCCTCAGGACGTTGCGAATTTGATGAAGTCTGAGGGCGTCAACACGGCAGTTTATGCAAGCCGTAACGTTGCTGATTTGGCAAGATACACAGCAAACGGAACGCCTGTTATTGTCCAAGTGGTGGATAAAGCAGCGGGTACCGGATTTTCCCATTTTGTTGTGGTCGACGGCATTACGACCAGAAATGGCATTTCTGTCGTAGCAATTCGTGATCCTCATGGTAAGCAGTATTTTAGCCCCGCGACTACTTTTGAAAAGAATTTTTCAGGTTATGTTGTTGTTCCAAAGGATGCTCTGAAATGAAATTAAGCATTAAGTTTCCCGAGAATTTGTTAACCCACAGCCTGCTCGAGCAAAGGCTGATTCCTTGCATTTGCAAAATTGCAACGGAGTTTGAAATTGAATTTTTGGACCCTTTGCCAGAAGCTGCAGGAACCGTTCTGGAGTGGGATCGTGCAGAACTTGAAAAAAGAGCGATAGGTGGGGTAGGTGGGCAATACTCTCACTATGCACACGGTCGGGTGTCGTTAAAAAAAGTTGATATTGATATCTACCAAATATTGGATCTTGAAATGTTTTATAGGCTTTTTGGATGGTGCAGCATCTTGGAAGATGGCAACTATGCGCCGCCGGGGCAGTTTTGGGATGATGAATAAGTTGAAGAAAAGGGGACTGAAGAAAAGGGACAAGAAAAGAGGGCAGATTTATCTAGACTAGAGTTTAAAGGCTGTTTAGTCCTGAAGCAGGTGTAAACCTATTTCAGGACTAGACAGTCCCCTTTTTTCGTTGATTCGTGACAAAAATATTGGAAGGGATTAAGTCAGAAGCAGTAATCGTGGGTAGTGAAGTTGATAAATGGCTTACGAGGGACTGAAATGAGATATTACTTAATGCGACAAGATGTAACTGTCTGCGATAGGTGGGTGCTCGGAGATGTACATCATGTAGATAACTGGCATTTCAGTGATCCTGCAGTTAATTTTACGGAGCCAGGCACATATACCCTCGATGTAAGGTTCGACGGTAAAGAAGTTGATTATTCCCTCGCTGGATACGCCAGTGTTCCTGTTTTAAGCGAGAGGGCAAAAAATTCGCTCGCCGGTTTGCCAGAGATAGACGAACTTTATCAGCATGTCGTTTTTGAGCCGGTTAAGATAAACAATAAAGTGGTTTGCCAGAGCTATTTTTTGATGATTATAGAAACGCAAATCGATTGCGTGGATGAAAAGCGCTCTCGCTATAAAAAGTTTGAGGTAGATGATCCTGTTAGGCCAGATATGGCCGGCAACTATCGTGCTTTCTACAATTTGGTGGTTGACCCGGGTAGGGTCGGATCAAGTCATATATTTAGACTTAAAAAATATTTGGGTGCGATCATAGTAAGTGAAGAAGTGAAACGGCGACTTGTGGCAGCTGGTGTTGTCGGCGTACTGTTTGAATCTGTTAATGGTGATCAAGAAACCGTTACCTAGTTAGTCAGGTAGTTGGGGGAAGGCGGCGAATTTGCTTAATTCGTGGTGGTAGTGCAAAGGCCATTGATTAAATCTGCCCCCCTTTTGTTGTGTTTAATTACATGGGGGGCGATTTGTGTCGGACAAACAAGTATATGAGCTAACGATTGATGATCTTGATCGCTACAGCGTTTGGTTTTTTCCGATGGACGATACCGTGGAGGATGAGTTAACTGTACGCCCCCTCGCCGAGCAGGAAACGTGCTCAGACTTTCAGATTATCGTTCGAGCTGATTTTTTTGGTGAAAGACACTCTGTGTATCGCGGCTATTTGTATTGGAACTCCAATTCCGCAATTGAATGCTTAAAGCCTGTTGTATTGTCTGATAAGGGAGCCGTCGTAAATTTTTGGAGCGGTATAGTAACTCCCGCGTGGGAAAGTTCAGAGTTTGCCGGTTCGATTAGATCCGAGCTGCCTATTTCTTATGCCTCGGAATCGGTTTTCGATCTTCCTTCCATTTGCGGAAAGCTGGAGGGACTTTATTATCTTTCTGATGATCAGGTGTGCTGCGTTAAATGACGCGAGAAAAGGGGGGTGATTTATTTAAATTTGCGCTTGGATCTATTAAATAAATCTGTCCCCTTTGTTCTGCTGTTTGTCACGGTACTCCAGTCAGCAATATATTAAACCAAATTACAGGGTTTAATGGGTTTGCTACATTGCACGATGGTTGGATGATTAACTTGGAAGCTCACAAACAAGCTGATATGTCGTTTTTTGAAAATTTGGGCAGCATGCCGCCTGCTCTGCTTGTAAATTATGGAGCACTGTACGATAAGTACCGCCCAACAATTGAGTCGCAGAAAAAGCGTGAAAATTAATAAATGGCTTTTGGTAGTATTATTGTCGGCCTTGGCTGGCTGCGCACCTTCCCATTCCAATTGGGAAAATGGAATGAATCTATGGGTAGGTACTCATTTCGATTCCCACCTTTACAAAGACTGCACTCGAGGATGTGGCGACTCATATTGGTCGCCTGTAAATAAAAATAAGACCTTTGATAAGGTTGTTGATGAAAACGGAGGCAGGCGGTATTACATAACTTGGATTAGAGATTGCCGATATTCGGTTTTTGTCGCTGCGGATCGGCTAATAAAGTCATGGAGATACGAAACTTCTAACGTAAAAGGATGTTATGTCTTTTAACTGTTGTTTTAAGGGAAAAGAAAAGAGAGAAAAGGGGGCGAGAGAAAAGGAAGAGAAAAGGGGGCGGATTTATTTAAATGGCTAAGTAAAAAATAAGTCTGTTTCGAATGGAGCTGCGATCGAAGGGGACAGATCTATTTGCATGGAGCCGTTTCGGTGAAGAGTCGAATATAGGATATATTTTTGTTTTTAGAGCAGAAAAGGGGGCAGATTTATTTAAATTAGAGTTGAAGAGCATATTAAATAAATCTGTCCCCTTTTGTTCCTTTTGTTCCTTTTGTTCCTTTTGTTCCTTTTGTTCTTTTGTTCGCAACGGCCCGTGAGAACTCTTGTCCAGGACGAATCAGGCCGGTATTGGTTGCAAGGGCAAGGTGGGGGAAAATTACCCCTTCAGGTTCTTACGATTTTGTCACATTGCCGGATGGGACTATCAAGGTAAGCCGCCCAAATGTGAATGAGCAATTTTCAACCCATCTGGGGTAGCGTGGGGGGGAAGTTAAATATGCCGGCTCTATACGCTTTGGTAATAATGACGGTCCAGAGCGAGGAAAAATAACAAGATGGGATAATAGTTCCGGTCATTATCAGCCACCTGCTACCCTAAAGGCTAACTCTGGGTTACCGGAAAACTCATTTAATCCAAGGAAATAGTTTGGTATGGATTCAAGATTGATATCACTCTGTAAAGAGTTGGCGAAAATGACTTCTGATCAGGCGGCAGCTTGGATATTGAGCCGGTACCCGCTTACTTCAGATAATTGGGGTGAAGCTTTATTACTCCTTCCTCATAGATCTTGGAAAAAACCAGAGCAGAAACGTTTAGCGGATTATTATTTTAAGAAAATTCCGTTCTCTAGCGCTAGAGGATATGAAACCTTCGCGTCAATTATGCCAGTTAAGTTAATGGTTGCATGCATTAACGATGCATTGCCCAAAGATCCTAGCAGGCTCGAGTTATTGTTTTATCATCTTGTCCCAGTGCTTAAGCGTTTTGCGAAGAATGATGCAGATCGAAAAATTATTGAGACTTTACTTTCGGCTTTTTCGATAAATTTTCCAAAAGATAATTGAGAACAAAAGGAGGCGGTTTGTTTGATCTTGCTAGAGAAGTGAAAAAAGGGAGCGGAAAAAAAGGGAGCAGATTTATTTGAATTAGGGTTGAAAAATCTATTAAAAAATCTGTCCCCCTTTTCTGATTTCCGGATCAGCATCAGGGTGGAATACATCGTGCTGGAGGTGTGCCCAGAGAGATTTTTTCAGATAAAAAGTAGGGGGTGAAGGTGGATATTAAAACTTTTTTGAAGAGTAAGAAAGAAGAGCATTTGCTTGATGGCTTGGCTGCTGTAGATGATGTCAGTCTTAATGCAATAAAGGTAGGGCAGAAAAATGCTCCTGATGATTACTTGGAGTTTTTGCAGGAGTTCGGAAGTGGGGAAATTGAAACAGCCGGATTTATGCTTTATAACGGCCTCCTAGAGGCAAGTGATATTTTTGATGATGAGACTGCGGCGCAATTCGAAAGTGTTATGATTTTTGGTGATGATATGCAGGGGCGATGCGTCGGTTTTGATAAAAATGATAAATGGGCTGTAGTGAAAATAGACTCTGCAGATATGAGTGTTAAGAAGTTATGTGAAACATTTTCTTTGTTTGTTTATAGTTTGTTGAGGTGACTCTGGGAGAAAAGGGAAGGAAATGGGAAGGGAAAGTGATTAAGCCTAGATCAAGGTGGCAGGCGTTTTTGTTATTGTTGATTTATCTGTTTTTATTGTTTTTGTTGGTGGGGGTTATCGCAAAGCTCATGGGGGCGCTGGTTAATTATTCAAAGATTGGTGTATGGGACTTTAGTTGGGCTGAAATCGTAGATATGTTACCCGGTGTTTTTGCCTATGCAATACCTACTGGGGTAGGCGTTTGGATACAGTCCTGGTTGAAAAATCGTAAAGAGAGTGGCCAAGGGAATTGAGCGCAAAGCGGGCGACACAAAGGCCGCCCGATTTTCACTCAGGACGGATCGGCATTCAGCCTGCGACTGATGACATCCAGCAAATCACACCCATCGCGCAGCGGAATGGCCAGCAAGTGGGCGAAGTCTGAAAGCACTACGGCATCGCTGCTGAGTTGTTCGCGGAAGGCCAGGTTTTCCAGCAGTTGGGTGACGGCCCGAATGCGATGCACAGCCGCGTCGTGAAGGACGTCGAGAGGTGCCTGGGTGTCGATGATCAGCGCTGGGACGGTGCAGTCGTGGCCGGTTAGGGGCATGTATCGATTCATCATTAAGCTCTCTGGATTATTGAGGGCTCGTTCTTCGGGTCGCCAAACCCGGTCACCTTTTGGGTGACGGCCGGACTATAAGCCGCACCACCAAGCCCGCGCAAGGCATCAAAATGCCGCCGCTTCGGAGCGTGTACGCAGCTACTAACGTCTTGCCACCCATTGCCGACATACTGCTCACGAACAAACGCACTACGACTATGCAAATCTGAAAGCCTCACCCCAAACATTAAAGGACCAATGTGAAAAACCTCCTCCTCATTCTCTTCGCCACCCTCATTCTCGGCGGTTGCGTCAGCCACCCCCTCACCCCCGAAAACCGCGCTCAGATCAAGACCGTCAAAGTCCTGCCCGTGAAGTGGGAAAAGAACATGGTGTACTTCGGCCGCGAACAGGCCTGGGGCGCGGCCCTGGGTGCCGGGGTTGGCGCCGGTGTTGGCATGGCCAGCGGGGCGTCCAAGCTGGGTACGGCGGCGTTGAGTGGCGCCGGGTTTGCCGCGGGCATGAGGCTCGGGCAGTTGGCCGAGATGCCGACGCCGGTGGCCATCCTGACGGTGATGGAGGCGGAAAAACTCGATGTAGGCGTGTTGCTCAAGCAGGGCTTTGTCGATGAGTTGGGCAAGACTTCGACGCTCAAGGTGGTCGGCGACGATGAGCCCGCCGATGCGCAGATTCAGCTGACCGTGTCCGAGTGGGGCTTTCGCCTGACCCAGGGTTTCAGCAGTGTGATTTATCCGACCCTTAACGTGTTAGCGCAGATGGATCGCGGCGATGAGATGATCTGGCGCACCTTTGAAGCGGTCACGCCGTTCAATGGTCAGAATGTCTATGGCTATACACCGTTGACCTACCGCACTGACCCTGAAGCCTTGCGCCGGGCGTTGACAGGGATTACGCAGATTTCTGCGCAGTATCTGGTGAAGGAGCTCAAGTAGGACTGTGCGAAGGCTGGGTGCTGTTGGTGTAATGCCAGTCAGTTAAGGATTTTTTGTATGAGCGAGCTTGCTCGCGAAAAACTCACAGGCGCCGCGTTCATTCAGCACGCCCCCGTTATCGTTGACGTTTTTCGCGAGCAAGCTCGCTCCTACAGTAGTAGGCGTGGCGTTAGGGCTTGTTTGTGAAGGCGGTGTATCTGTTGCTGTACTGGCGCTTTCGCAGGCAAGCCAGCTCCCACATTGGATCTTTGTTGCTTTGAGTATTGCGGTCGGCAGTCATACGGCCGAAACAACTTGAGAACCTCTCTCAACCCCGTAAAATGCCGCAGCCGTTGCATCACCGTCTTTCAGGGAAGAATCCAGGCCAGCGCGTTTTCAGGCTGCCTGACTCCTTGGAAAACCCGGCAACGCTGTTTTCCTCACCCAAGGAGCACCCTGTGAAGACACTGTCCAAAATCCTGCTGTCGGGCCTCACCGCCGCGGCGCTCTTGACCGTGGCCGGTTGCGCCACCGAGAGCAACCGCGCGATGCCGGTGGAGCAAGTCGCCAGCGCCCACGTAGCCTATTCCGGCGTGCGTGTGCCGATTGCCGTGGGCAAGTTCGACAACCGCTCCAGCTACATGCGCGGCATCTTCTCCGATGGTGTCGACCGTCTCGGCGGCCAGGCCAAGACCATCCTCATCACCCATTTGCAGCAGACCAACCGCTTCAGCGTGCTGGACCGCGACAACATGGGCGAGATCTCCCAGGAAGCCAAAATCAAAGGCACCGTGCAGAAGCTCAAGGGCGCTGACTACGTGGTGACCGGCGATGTGACCGAGTTCGGCCGCAAAGAAACCGGCGACCGCCAGCTGTTCGGCATCCTCGGCCGTGGCAAGACCCAAGTGGCCTACGCCAAAGTCGCGTTGAATATCGTCAACATCAACACCTCCGAAGTGGTGTATTCCACCCAGGGCGCCGGTGAGTACGCGCTGTCCAACCGTGAAGTGATCGGCTTCGGCGGCACCGCCAGCTATGACTCCACCCTCAATGGCAAGGTGCTGGACCTGGCCATGCGCGAAGCGATCAACCGCCTGGTCGACGGCATCAACGCCGGCGCCTGGAACCCGCGTAACTGATCAGCCACACCACAAGGAGCAGTACACGGATGAGCAAGGCAGTGAGGTTAGCGCTGACGCTGGCGGCAATCGCAACGGTAACCGGGTGCCAGACGGCGCCCCAGCCCCTGTATCAATGGGAGAGCTACCAGCCGCAGGTTTACGAGTACTTCAAGGGCGAGCCCAAGGAAGCGCAGGTGGAAGCACTGGAGCGCGATCTGCAGAAGATCAACGCCAGTGGCCGCAAGGCACCGCCGGGTTACCACGCGCACCTGGGCATGCTGTACATGAACATGGGCAAGGATGACCAGATGGTGCAGGAGTTTCGCACCGAGAAGGCCCTGTTCCCCGAATCTGCTGCGTACATGGACTTTCTGTTGAAAAACGCCAAAGCCGGAGTCGCCACCAAATGAGCCTGTTAAAACTCACCGGCGCCTTGCTGGCCCTGGCGTTGCTCGGCGGTTGCGCCGCGCCCAAGACGGTTGATTATTCGGCGTACAAACAGGCGCGGCCCAAGTCGATCCTGGTACTGCCGCCGATCAATGAATCGCCGGAAGTGCAGGCGTCCTACAGCCTGGTGTCGCAAGTCACCTACCCACTGGCCGAAGCCGGCTACTACGTGTTGCCGATTGCCCTGGTGGACGAAACCTTCCGCCAGAACGGCCTCACCACCGCCAACGATATCCAGGCCGTACAGCCGGCCAAACTGCATGACATCTTTGGTGCGGACGCGGCGCTGTACATCACCATCAGCGAGTACGGCACCCAGTACATGCTGATCTCCAGCGACACTTCGGTGACGGCCTCGGCCAAACTGGTGGACCTGCGCACCGGCACCACCTTGTGGACCGGTTCGGCGCGTGCGTCGAGCGAGGAGGGCAATAACAACGGTGGCGGCCTGGTGGGCATGTTGATCACGGCCGCGGTCAAGCAGGTGATCAACAGCTCCACCGATGCGGCGCATCCGATTGCCGGTATCACCAGTGCGCGCCTGCTGTCGGCGGGGCAACGCACCGGGCTTCTGTACGGTCCGCGTAATCCCAAGTACGGCACGGACTGAACCGCGTCACCTCTGACGACGGTGCTGTTGGATCAAGTCGATGCGGGTGGCCGTGCCCATTGAGTCGCGCTGCCCGTTTACGCTGGCGCCGATGGAACCGTTGTGCAAGGCAACGATCTCGCCGGTGTCGACGCTGATCAGCGGTGAACCGGAAGTGCCGGGTTTCTTGAAGGCATCATGGTAGACCGTGCCCTGATTACGGCTGTGCTGGTCGTATCCCTTGAGTGTGGAGGGTTGGCCCTTGGTATTTAGAAATGAAATGCCGAGGGCCTCTTGCCCATGGTTGGGCATAAAGACTTTCTGCCCAGGCGATGCTTGGGGGCCGGAGGCCAACTTGAGCGGCCGGAACTGCTCGGCCAAGGCTTTTTTCTCGCCGACGGGCAAGTCGACACGCAGCTCGGCGTAGTCCAACCGTGCATCGCCACTGAGCGGGTTGGGGTCCAGCGGCACTTTGCGCTCTACCTTCATTCGGCCGGTGCTGTCTTGTTCATACCCCAGCCAAAGTTCGAGCTTGCTGCCTTTGGCCAGCGCGTCGCGCACATGTTGGTTGGTCAGTACGCTGTTGCCATCGTTGATCAGCGAGCCGGTACCCAACGAACGCGTATGCACACGTTCGTAGCCCCATGAGTCCCGCGTGACGCTCACTTCGCGAATCGTGCCCACGGCCCTGGCCGCGGTATGCATCGGCGTGCCCTTAAGGGATGCGTTGGCGTAGTTCTGCAAGGAGAACGGCGCTTGTTGTGGCACGGCCATTTGTTCGGGGCGGGGCGTGTACGGTGCTACTTGCCCTGGCGTCGGCGGTTGAGGCCTGACCTGGGCGGGCCAGGTTGGCGCATTGCTTGCGTGTGCCAGTGCGCTGGCATAACTGGCTCGTTGGCCGACTGCTGGATGCTCATAGCGGTGTGTGAGGTTGTTGCTTACGAAGGTCATCGTGGTTTCTCTGATGTGAAAAGCCTCCAGGAAGCTCAAGAAACAGACGGTTCTGACTGGGAGGCGAGCTCTCGATATGTGGTTGCTGGTGACGGCCGGTTCAGTCGGTTGTGTCTCCAAGTGTGAGGCAGCGATCGGAGCGGATAAAGTGTTTAACCCGTATGAGTGCCGCCTCACGTCTGATCTGTTGAACGGATCATTCATTCACGAGGTTCAGCCCATGTCCCGCTCTCTGCTACTGCTGCGTCCTGCTGCCCAAGGCTTTGCCGTTACCCTGCTGGTGGTGCTGGTCGGGTGTGGGCTGTCATCGTCTCCCGAAGTCGCCAAACCGATTGAACCGGCGCCTCTCGCCGAACTTCACAGCGCGCCGATCCAGAATGCAGTGGTCAAGCGTATGGCGATGCCGGCACCGATGGCGGTGCGAGAAATGGCGACGATGGACTACCGCAGCGAACCCCGCGAGCAATACGCCAACCTGCCGGATAACCCGGTGCATAGCGTCGCCGAAACCCCGGTTTCCACCTTCAGTATCGACGTCGATACCGGCAGCTACGCCAACGTCAGACGTTTCCTCAACCAAGGCCGCCTGCCACCCGAAGGTGCGGTACGACTGGAGGAAATGGTCAACTACTTCCCCTACAACTACGCACTGCCCACCGATGGCTCCCCATTTGGCATAACCACCGAGCTGGCCGCCACGCCGTGGAACCCGCGTACAAAACTGCTGCGCATCGGTATCAAGGCCTCCGATCAAGCCGTGGCAGAACTGGCGCCCGCCAACCTGGTCTTCCTGGTGGATGTGTCCGGCTCCATGGACCGTCGCGAAGGCTTGCCGCTGGTCAAAAGCACGCTGAAATTACTGGTCGATCAACTGCGTGATCAGGACCGTGTGTCACTGGTGGTGTACGCCGGTGAATCCCGCGTGGTGCTCAAGCCCACCTCGGGCGCTGAAAAAGCCAAGATCCGCAACGCCATCGACCAACTTACCGCCGGCGGCTCCACCGCAGGCGCGTCCGGCATCGAACTGGCCTACCAGATGGCCCGCGAAGGTTTTATCGACAAGGGTATCAACCGCATCCTGCTGGCCACCGATGGCGACTTCAACGTGGGCATCAGCGACTTCGACAGCCTCAAGCAAATGGCGGTGACCCAGCGCAAAAGCGGCGTGTCCCTGACCACCCTTGGCCTCGGTGTGGATAACTACAACGAACACCTGATGGAACAACTGGCCGACGCGGGCGATGGCAACTACGCCTACATCGACAACCTGCGTGAAGCGCGCAAGGTGCTGGTGGAGCAACTCAGCTCGACCCTGGCCGTGGTCGCACGGGATGTGAAATTGCAGGTGGAATTCAACCCCGCCCAGGTCAGCGAATACCGCCTGCTGGGCTATGAAAACCGCGCCTTGAAGCGTGAGGATTTCAACAACGACAAGGTCGATGCCGGCGAAATTGGCGCAGGGCACACAGTGACGGCGCTGTATGAAATTGTGCCCAAGGGTGAGAAGGGCTGGTTGGAGCCTTTACGCTATGCCGCCGCGCCTACGACCGAAGGCAAATCCGCCGAGCTGGCGATGCTACGGGTGCGCTACAAGCCCGCTGCGGGCGGCAAGAGCCAATTGATCGAGCGGCCTATCGCCAACCAGGCCACCCCGGCCAGCGACGACCTGCGCTTCTCCTCTGCCGTTGCCGCGTTCGCCCAACAGCTCAAGGGTGATGGCCGCTACACTGGCAACATGAGTTTGCAAGACACCGCCACACTGGCCCGCTCGGCCCGCGGCGATGACCCGTTCGGGCTGCGCAACGAATTCGTGCAACTGGTGGAACTGGCCCAAAGCCTCAAACCCTGATCTGGCCCACAACGATGTTCAAATGTGGGAGGGGGCTTGCTCCCGATGGCGGTGTGTCAGTATCCGATGTGCTGTATGACCCACTGCTATCGGGAGCAGGCCCCCTCCCACAGTAATCCTGCTTCGGCTGACAAAAAGGAGTTCGCCCATTACATGGCCGTCCCAGACGATCCACCCAGCGACGAATCGCTGCTGGCCCGCTACCGAACCGGCGACGCTGGCGCGTTTGAAGCCCTCTACACGCGCCACCGTCAGGGCCTGTACCGCTTCCTCGTGTCCCTGTGCAACAAAGCCGAACTGGCCGAGGAAATCTACCAGGACACCTGGCTCAGCCTGATCCGCAGCACCACCCAGCCACAAGGCCGGGCGAGTTTTCGTACCTGGCTGTTCCAGATCGCCCGCAACCGCCTGATCGACCACTGGCGCAGGCACGGCATCCACAACCCCCTGCACGACAGCTACGACGAACAGTTGCACGCCCAACCCGACGACAGCGCCGGCCCCGAGCAACAACTGAGCCTGAGCCGCGACCAGGCGCGCCTCGACGCCGCCCTGCAAGAACTGCCCGAAGACCAGCGCGAGGTGTTTTTGTTACGCCTGCATGGCGACCTCGAAGTGCCGCAAATCGCCACCCTCACCGGCGCCCCGCTGGAAACCGTAAAAAGCCGCTTGCGCTACGCCCTACAAAAATTGCGGCGCCTGCTGGCCGAGGAGGTACCTGTATGACTGACCCCCGACACACCCCTGACGACGCGCTGCTCCAGCACTACCGTCAACACAGCACCGGCGAACCGCCCGCGTCCCTCGACGCCTTCATCCTCAACGCCGCCCGCCGCGAAGCCCCGCAGCCGCAACCCAGCTTGTGGCAACGCTGGCTGCAAGCCTGCCAACGCCCGCGCTGGCAAATGGCATTCGCCACCGTCGCCGGGTTGGCGCTGATGATCGGCGTGGTCATGCGCTCCCCCGTGCCGCAACCCGAAATCTCTACGGCGACGTTCTCCGCGCTGCGCCACGAAGAAGCCGCCCACCCAGCGCCGCAAGCGCTTTCCGCCCCCGCGCCAATGGCCCGCATGGCGATGGCGCCACGGGTTGAAAGTGCGCCTGCACAGGCTGAAATCGCTGAAGTAATGGCGGCCCCGCCAGCGGAAAGACTCAGCAAGGCGGTGCCGAATGCATTGCCATCTCTGGAGCAGGAGTTGCAGGCCATCGTGAAGCTGCGTGAGGCAGGGGAGAGCAAGGCGGCTGATGAAAAGCTGCTGGCGCTGCATAAGCGCTTTCCAAACGAAGACTTGCCGGCGCGGTTGGAGGTGTTGCGCAAGCGCTGAGTCGAAACGCACAAAAAAGCCCCAGATCTCACGATCTTGGGGCTTTTTCATTCATATCTGGTGCCCCGGCGTCGTTTGAACTGGTCAGCAAAAGGCCCGCATTCATTGGGTGTGCTTGGTGGTTCTTCGGTTAGGCATACACGTGGGCATACACGGCGCTTCCTTCTGCCCTCTTTTTCGAGGTATCCCCGTAGGGTAAAGCAACACCAAATGTTGGCTGATGTGTTGCCATCCAGCAGAGTAGTTACTTTTTGGTTCGACCTTCTGCCGCCAGTGAGGCGAGCCCAAGGGTGATGAATCCTGCATTTCCATCCAGGGTATCCAGTGCCCCTCGAATGTTCTGTGCCACTTCTGTAGATCCTCTTTGCTCAACCCAGTTTGACAGCTCCTCGATAGCTGCCCCCAGCGCCAGCTGGTTTTCATTCATGCGCTTAAGCAATGATGCGAGCAATGAGACATCTTCCATGAGTGTTCTCCAAGGGATGGGATCGTTTGAACTTGGCTCAGAATCATCAGCAATGATTGGCTTACGTCAGGTTCTGGAGATGGGAATACAGCAGGGGGATACACGCCGAAATACCTGCGGTAACGCATCCCCGAACTGTATTACTCAATCACTATTTTCTGAGCTTGTCGTACTCATCGTCCCCAATCACTGGCGCTGTCGGTGATTCGGATTTGATTAGGCTGACAGAGTCTTCGCAGTCAACGAGGTTGTTATATCCCTCGGAGCTTACGGCGATGATCTTTCCGTTCTTAGCTGTGAACCTCCACCGCCACTCGCCAGCCGTGTCTTTATAAATCTTGAAGTACGATACGCGACTCATGATCCTTTCCTTCTTCTATAGGTGAAAGCGAGCACTGATCCAGTGTTTGTATTAGCACTCCCTCATTAGCGTCCGTGCAGTTCCCACAGCAAAAGGGATACGCTCAACGGCGCCGATTCGACACTACCGGTTCCCTTGCCCACATGTCCATGAACCGAACGAGGATGACGGTAGAGATGGGGCGAGTGGAGCGCTGCCCTGAAACGACGAAAACTGCTGGGGCCCCTGGCTATTTGTGCGTCACACGGGGCATGAAACCCGCGGGATCGAGTTAGTGGGAGGCGTTGGAAGTTACTGAAATTTCAATCGTTGAAATTGAAAGGATCTTGAAGAAAGAGGGCCATCGTTACAGCTTCGGTAAAGGTTGCTGTATCTGTTGCTGATAGTGAACGCTTGCATGGCGTCAACCATGGTGATGGGTGTCAACCCCGTCAACCTGTCAACCGACGTAGGAAAGACTGCCGCTAATACGATCCCGCGGGTTTCCTACCCCGTACCTAGAAGAATGTTCCAGGGTCCCCACCATCGAACCAAAGCCAAGAGCATGACCCACCTCAGTTTCGCTGAAGGAGCAATACCAACGGGGCTAGGGGAGACCCTAATAGAACCGTGTTACGGGTGTTACGCGTGTTACATGATCGTGTAAGTATGTGATTTTAAATGGTTTATATGACGTAACGTAGCTGTGACCGGTTTGCGGATGAACGTGTTACATGGCAAGTAGGTGTTACGCTAATAACTGAACTGGGAGGGGCGGTTTTTGATGGTTAAGCGCGTATCAAACTGGGCTCATTGCAAGTGGTAAGCGTTCAATTGCTGCAAAAGTCTTGGCTGCCACCGGTGATGTCTTGATAGTGAGGACCATTTTTTGCACGCCCGCATGGATCAGAGCAAGCGATGCCTGGCTGTGGATAAGCAGACGGTCTGGCGTGTATTTGAACTTGTGCTGGCATAGTAATATCGGCGACTCTTGCATGGGCCTGAGTGTCATTAATAATCGAAAGTAGCACCAGGTATTCTCAAGTCCCGCCGTCGAAGGTGGGCAACGGGGGGCTCCTTCCGAGTCCTCGACTATGGAGGTTACGAAAATATGGAAATCCTACATTTTACCAATGGCATCAACCCTCTGGTGATGGAGCAGAGCATTGAGCTCGCTGTATCCGAGGCTCCGGCCATGGTTAGCCAGCACATCCATGGAGACAGCCCGTTGCTGCTTCTCGCAGAGACAGAGGTACGAATTCTGCTGGGAGAGTCCCTGCGTATGGTCGGTGCTGGAGTTGTCCAGCAGATGGATGGCCAGATATGTGAATTGAAAGTAGGCATTGTCGCAGCGATTGACGACGAGGCAGAAAAACCGCGTCTCGCCGGGTTTATTCAGTACAAGCCTCGCCTGATGACCACTGGTGTTGCCTCAATCGGGTATGCCGCAGTCGCTAAAGAGCATCGCAACAAAGGCCTGTTCACGCAAATGCTGAACGAGCTCAAGAGTCAGTATTCAGTGCTGACGCTGGACTGCCCTCTGGAGCTGGTCCCCATGTATGAGAGGCTGGGATTCCAGGCGGACAATGCGCAGGGCGCCCACGTTGGCATGAGCTCTGGGCCTATGACGGGCAAGAATTGGATGCACGACCAAGAGTACCTCGACGAGCAGCCTTCTTATAAACGCGCCAAGGAAGAGATTCGGACCTTGTTGGGTAAACGCACTCGTGACGCCTATGCAAAGCGTGAAGCTGATACACAAACACGTATTGATGAAATCCACGCAATGCTGGCCGCTCGCGGTGTGAAACCGTAAACAAAAGAGTGTTCCAGAGGCAGCTTGCGAAGAGAAGCAGAGATTGTTTGAGGGGCTCTAGGTCGACGTCGAGAATTTGGGTCTTGCACGCTAATACACCCAACATCTACTGAAAAAAGCTGGCACTCAGCGCCCTGAGACGTCGTGGTTTTATCTACATGCAGCAACTCTCGCCCGACCGCATAATCGACAACAACTGCTCCGAGAATGGATATGTCCAAGTCCCTAGTTGAATTCAAACGCTTCTTGGCGAAGTCTGCCCCGACGCTGTCCGAACACGAGAAAAAGCTGGCCAACATCATGCTTATGAGGTTCGACGAAATTGCGGCAGTCGGAGTTGCGGGAGGCCGACGCGGTAAAGTCTTGGCGAAGCTGATCGTAGACAATGGAGATGCGGCATCTCCTGCACTCGAAATCGCGGCCGACGAAGGGAACGTCAACGAGAGTGAGATCGTCCGGCTTACTAAACTGGAGGTCGAGCATTTTCGTGGTTTTTCCGAGAAGCACACTTTCGAATTCAAAAAACCATACACGTTCGTCTACGGACCTAACGGGACGGGGAAGTCGAGTCTCTGTGAGGCGCTTGAATACGGATTGCTCGCCTCGATCCACGAAGCGGATTCGAAGCGGATCCCCGTCTCGGACTACATCAAGAACGCAACATTGAAGAAGTCGGCGAAACCCGTTCTGTACGGAGATACTGCGAAGGAGATGGGAGTCGAAGTGGCAGCGGACCCCCGCAGTTTCGAATTTTGCTTTATTGAGAAGAACAGGATCGACGGATTCGCGCGAGTGGCGGCTAATACCCCTAGTGCCCAGCAGGCGCGGTTGGCTGCACTGTTCGGCTTGGAAGAGTTCAACGCGTTCGCAACGCAGTTCAACGAGAGCCTCGACCTTTACCTAGACTGCGTCGGAAAAGAGGGGAAGGATCTCGCGGAACGCGCGAAGGGTATCGCCGGACACGAAGCGATACTCATTGGTCTCCCGCTGAAAGCCAAAATCGCAGAAACGCAACGTGCAGTGCTGCTCGCGAAGTATCCGGACTGCAAGAACCTAGAGGAAATCAAGACAGGCCTAACTGGACCCGAAGGCAACGGCGGAAAGCAAAAGGCAAACAATACTGAAATCGGCCGCTTGCAGAATCTCAAAACGGCCGCTGACCCCGGGACGGACGGCATCCTGGCCGACGCCGATGAACTGCTCCGGCTTATCGAAGAGAAGGCGAAATCGGAGGATTTCCTCAAGCAGTACAAGGAACAACTTTCCCTTCGGGATCTTTACGGCGCCATTCTAGCCAACCGCGTAAGGTTCGAGAACGAGTGTCCCGCATGCGCCTCCGAACTCTACCGTGACGGTCGACTCGCAGTTCCTGTGGATCCGTACGGCAACGCAGAGGAAAAGCTAAAGCAATTCGATGCAGCCCTAAAAGCCGAAGGGCGCATCAAGGAAATCCTGGAGGCGCTCAACCTTGGCTGGCGGGATCTTCTTTCGAAAATCGCCAAGCTTCCAGCGTCCGCCGGGGCTATCGGATTCGTCAAAGCGCCCGAGATCGGCTCCTTCAGCGCGGAGGCCTCCGCCGCCAAGGATCTGGTGGGCATCGAGAGCTTCCTTAGGGCAGTGCCGGCAACGCGCGAGCTGCTCAAGTTGCTGAAGGACGCATCCACGACTCACAACGGAAAGGTCGAACAATCCAAAGCCGCGATCAAGACGCTCGAGGACGATAACCTTGCGATTTTCAAGGACCTCGAGGAAATCGTCGCCATCTCGATCCTAGTCGATGCGAACACTAAGAGTGAGATGGAGGCGACTCAGGCTATCGAGAAGTTCAACCAGGAGAACGAGGAGCTCATCAAGGTAGTGGAAGCTGAAAAACTCGGAGTCGCAAGAAACCTGAGCTTCAGCGTCGCTTATGGCTCGCTTCGCGGGAAGCTTCTGGCCTACAACGCCGAACTGCCCTTGGCGTTAGCTGCGGATCTAAACGAGAAGACGCTAAAGTTCTACAACGAAATCAACAAAAACGACCACCCTTCCGACAGGCTCAAGTCCCTGATATTGCCGACGGCCGCTGGCGCGAGAATAGAGATCGAGTTCGAGAATGGGGACACGTGCGATGCTCTCCAAGTTCTTAGCGAGGGTCACATTCGGTGCCTCGGGCTCGCGATTTTGTTGGCGAAAATCACCAGGGACCGCCTTCCTTTCCTAATATTCGACGATGTTGTTAACTCGATCGACGACGAGCATCGGGGCGCGATTATCGACCTTATCTTGAATCCGGAAGAGATCGGCAAAAGGCAACTAATCATCACGACTCACGGTGAGGATTTTGTGAAGCGCCTCGAGAATGCGGTGCCCATGAAGAGGTACGGGGAAACGGTAACCCGAATCGACTTCCTTGTGCCGTTTGCTGCCAAGAAGATCAGCGTGAAGCTCGACTCGCCCCGGCACTACCTCACGGTGGCGGCCCGAAGCTACGAAGAGGGGCGAACGCGCGACTCCCTGAGTTATGTTCGGAAGGCCTTTGAAGAAGAACTCAATCGTCTCTGGAAGAAGATTGCAAATAAGAAGCTGTCGGCGCAAATAACTGTCGGGATGAGGGGGCCGGGAGATCCTGATCTCATGAGCTTGGCTACGGGCCTCCACCAATTTCTCGGCAAGAAGGACGTGGTTTTGTTCCAAAACGCCCTGCCGCACCTAGGCGAGATGCTTGGATACGGCGAAAAGCACAAAGTTGAGTGGAGCTACATGAACAAGGGAGCCCATGAAGAGGACCGGGAGGAAGAGTTCGACGCCTCGGTCGTTAGGCGCATGCTTGAGACCGTGATAAAGCTCGACGAGGCGATCGAGGCTCCGCAGGCTTGATGGGCGACTCGGATGAAGGCCCGCGGTCGGGAATGCTGCTTTTCAAACTTAAGCAGCGCTGAATGACAGAAAACTGTTACCTAACAGTCTTTCTTTACGCTGATCGTAAAAGTGGATTTCGGCCAAGGTGCCGAAGTGCATCCGACGGGTTTGGAGGGAAAAAGCTCGAGTGTTCGAGGGCGGAACGGCCGGATTGCTCGCTTTTGGGTGGGAGCTGCCAATCGCGAATGGCAGCTTTCAACCAAAGCTACAATGGCTATCCCTCCGTGATCGGCTCTAATTGGCCCAAAGCTGACGGTCCGTATTGGCAGAAGTGCCCGTTGAAAGACTATGGGCGTGCTTCGTATAGGCCAGTAATGTGGATCCACTCCATGGCAATTTTAATTTTCGACTTGCGTTGAGCGCTTAGCGGTGCAATCCAGCTAGCTAAAAGTCCGAATGAATAAATTTTGTTGTAAAATTCCCGCAGAAAAATAACTTAGAAAGTCCCAGTCTTATCGCTCAAGCCAGGTAATATAGGTATGGTCAGTCTTAGATACAGGGAAAAATTCCGGCGCGCACTCTATTGCCTTGCGGTCGGTGAGGGGGATGTTCGCGACCGTTTGCGTGGCGCTTATAATCAGATTCGGCTTCTTCGGGATGAGGAGGTTCCTCAGGAAATCCGCTTAGAGTGGCTGAGCATTCTTGAAGAGTTAACAAGGCACGGTGCACTTATTCAATCTGGTGTGATTTTAAAGGATGCACTAAATCACACGCTTAGCCGGATGAGAAATAAAACTGCTCGCAAGATTGCTGAGCGTATTTATCGGATAGCCATTGATCTTCAGTGAGGATTTGTGTGATGGCTTTAATTAACTCAATAAGGGCGCCGTTGAAGCAGCCTTCCAGTGACTTTATCTACATTAACCATCATGTAATCTCCACTCATTGTATTGGGTCATTATGAGTGGGTGGCTAGAGCAGCACGGAATAAAGCGTCCGATTTTGGCCGAATCCTGCCTGTGGTGATTGACAGTGAGCGGCCAAGAGCGGAGCTCCGATCTCTTATCCTTTCGCACCAAATACATGATGGAAGGTTACTCTTTGAGAGCTAAATGTTCCTTTAGCCCTAGGTGCACTTTGAACAAGTTACCTGAACTGTCCCACGCCTCCCCTGGTTCAGAGTACCTATAGACCCACTTCTTACCACCATAACCAGATGCCCGGTACGCGCCTAGTACGGAGTACTCGTAAAGCGTCTCCAACGCTTGTTCGGAGGTATAAATATTTCCTGCAGTTACGGCTTGAGGATACCGTTGCTCAAAGCTAATGCGCGCAAATGATAAAAGACCCATTTTAGAAATTGCTTTAAGTGCATCTTCCCACTCTCTCCAGTGAGGGGATATTTCGTCATGTAACTCAAGCCTGAGATATGTAGAGTACTCACGTTTGGAATCCACAATATCTTTGTTTGTAAAGACAGTTGCTCCGCCTTTAGTGTTGATGCGCTCCTTTGCCTTTGAAAGCAAAATATTTAAATAGCTGATGACATCGCGCGGACGTAAGAATGTTCTAGCTACAATATAAGAAAATTTTTGCTGTCGACCCCTCATCGTTGTTGCATCATGGATCGCATCCCAATTCTTCCCAGTGATACTATTCACTCGAGAGTTTACAACCTTCAAAAGAGATGCTTCATCCCAAGAGATATCTAAAACTGAAGTTGTGGTTATTTTGTTTTTATCTGAAAAATTTATTTGGTTCCATAAATCAGTACGTAAATATATAACTGACTTCAGCTTAACGGAGTTCTTAGCGGCTTCACGGTTAACCGATCTTGTGGCTAAGATCAAACCTGTGAGCATCTGTTGTCGAGGACTATCGAATCTCAACATACCTTGATCAAGCTCGTCAAAGTGAATCAAGATTTTTTCAATGCCTTCACGACCGCATAGGTAGAGCGCATTTTTCAGTATGAGATCAGATAGGAGATTTAGCTCTCGTGCCAGACCTCCTTGCTCGCTCTTACGTTCAAGCGTTATGCCCCCTAGTTTTACCCCTAGCAATTGAGGCTCGAATGACGCCTTGGTAAGTCTCAGTTTTTCTGGGCGCAAAAAATCGCCCAAGCCTACATCGATGCCTCCATAATTCTGAGAAAAAAACTCAATGAGATTCTTTGCCTCATCTGTCCATTTCGATAGTCCAGTTAGTCTCTTAGCTACTAACTGAGCAAATTCTACAACTATGAGATATCGCCAGCTAGCCTCATACCGTTCTGACTCGTCTACATCTGAGTCAGAGCGCTTGGCATGCAGAGCCCAAGGATATCCTCGTAGGTTAAGAGCAATTGAAACAAGTCCATTTTGTCTTTTTTCATTAAAGTACCGCACGAGGGCTGTCTTTCCAGACCCTTTCCTACCCAATACTAAAAATTTCTCGCCTTCACCAATTTCACTGACGGCACTTGTTTCCACAAAGTAATTCAACACTGGCTCATCTTCTGCAGCGACAGCTCCAAAAGTACTGATCGATCTGACGTCCATGCCTTATTCCTAATAGACCTTGATGTTAAAGCATCTTACCGTTAACAAGCACAAGCGTGATACCCATCTGCCCGTGCTCATAGTGTTGTCGGGGCTCACCCAAAAGGGCAGCGATTGCGAATGAGCTCACTTGACTCCACGAGGCAGATTTGAGTTGCCTGTCTTCGTTGACACGCCCGTATGACTGCTCGTGGCCCAGTGTGTAAAAACGCAGACGCCATTTGGCAGTCTGCGTTGCTACGTGAAATTTGCCAGTACTTGGTTAGTCAGCACACCTGAAGTTTGCGTAGGAACGCAATTTTCGCTCTGGTTCTGACCGTAAGATTTGCTCTAAAACGTTTTTACACAGGCTCGGCCGAAAAGGTCTGAGTTTTTTGCCTGTAAGGATAGGATCTAGTGACGCGGAAGCTGCTTAAGCCTCCGCCTGTCGATCATCCGTTTTTTCTTTTGAGCTGGAAGTCAATGAGATCAAGCTCGGCCTTGACTGCATTAATTGTGAGCGTCTCGACTTTAGTGTCTTGGTTTTCTCTAGCGTTGCGCTTTTTCATGCCAGCCAGGACGACAATTATCCCGTTCAAATGAAGCTTTCGGGACTTCAGGTAATCAGGCATCTGTGCGCTGTTCTGTGGTGGTTTGTTCATGATTGGACCGATGGTAGGCCCGAAGCAACCAGCTCTCGCAGGTTACTTCGGGGTAGGTTTGGGTTAGGCAGCCAGCAGGTCAAGCAGGCTGTGTTGGTGCGAGCGATCCACGAGTTCGCGCCAGGTCCAGCTTCCAAAGTGCTCGCCCTGTTCGGGGATATCCAGCTTCATCAGTGCGACGGGGTCACGACTAATCAGGTTGCGTGCTGCCCACAGCTTGCCGCCTGTCTCAAGCAGTGCTTTCGCAGCCTCATTCCATTGTTCTTCTAACACTGTGTTCGCCAGATGAGCCGCTTGGTTTTCGATTTTCGCGCGTTCTTTTTGTGCCTCTGTGATGTGCTGATCAATCGTCACGAGCTCCTGCTCCAGCGCGGTGATGAGCAGTTGTTGACGGCGGTGATGTTCAACCGCAATCGTGAGATTTTTTGCTGCTTTTTGAGCTTCGGCGTTGGCCGCTTTCTCGCCCTCCACATCGCCCCAGGCGACAGCCTGCGCATAAGCAGTGGCTGCGTCCGTTTCAGCTTGTCGAGCTTTTGCCATGTCCTCCTGATCGCTCTGGCGGACCTGCTGCAACCGGGTCTCGATACTGATGCGCTTTTCGTTGAGTTCCATCTCGTCGGCTTTCCAGGTTGCCATGGCGTTGATGTAGTCCGCAGCCAAGCTCTCACGGTTCGCCAGTGCCTCGAGGCGATCAATCTTTTGATTCAGGTTGCTGATCTCCAGATTTCGCAAGTCGATGCGTCTTTTGTGATCGTTGATTTCATCTTGCACGGCTCGTTGACGGCCCTGCTGGATGACCTCTGGGCTTTCCAGCGCCTCTTCGAAGGGAGCCAGGTCACCCTGAATGCTCTCCATTTCGAGGGTCAGTTCGTCGCGGCGGTCTTTCAGTTCTTGGATAGTGTTCATCTGTATTGTCTCTGGGTACTGCGGTTGATAGGGATGGTTGTCGAACGGCTGGCGAGGCCGGGAATGAGCCGGCGCTACCTCGATCAGCAGGCATGCCGTTAGGCGGCCTTGGCCTCGCCTTCATCCGTTCCTGGAACGGTCTTCACCACGTAGCAGCGTTGAGGCCCCAGCCCAGGTAGCCGAATCAAGCTGTACGCCTTGCCGTCGCTTCCCGGCTCGAGCACGCCCCGTTGCAGCAGCTCCTTGTTCACCGCACTGATATTCATGCCCTTGAAGATCTCGGCCCTCCAGGCTTCAGGCAGCACGTAGTAGGTGTTGGTGGTGTGCAGGGCGTCGCCCATGCCGTGTTCCAGGGTTTTGCGAAAGCCCAACCGATCAATCGTGCGTGGGCCGTGCTCATCGATCTTGGCGGCGGCAGATTCCCAACGGGTAAAGCGGCTTTCTCCAAAGCGTTCGATGACCTGGCGCAGCCGCGCCAAGATCGCATCACCCTCGAAGTTACCGGCGCCGCCACGTTCGGCCAGCCACGCATGCAGGCACACCCGTGCAGCGGTTGTGGCCGTGCCATCGGGCCAGCCGGTGACGCCGAAGGCGGTGGCCAACTCACCTGCAGCAGCGGCGAGTCCAAAGCGAAGGGCGGCACGCTGGGCCTGACCACTGGCCGAGGCGGGCAGGTTCTGGGTGATGAACTGCTCTACCGTGCGGCGAATGATCACCGTCCATCTGAGCATTTCTCCTGGCGCGCACAGTGCGTGTAGGAAGGCGGCGAGGGGTGTGCCGTAGTATTTGGCTACGCGGGCCTTGAGCGCGTCGGAAAGGGCGGCTGCGTCCTCAAAACCATTCAGCACATCGAACATGCCTAGGCCTTTGCTCGCATCCGCAGGCACGGCCAGCATGCGCACCTCCATACCGGCTTTCAGCTCCTTGTTGGCATCTGCCATGTGCTGCGCCAACGTCTTCTCGCCGGTCGAGAGAAACAGCAAGCGCCACTCCTGCACCTGTCGGCCCGCTTGTCCTCGATCATTCGCCCTGGCCTTACCGGTGCCATTGCCGAGCATGTACACCGTCTCGCCAATAATGCGCGGGTCGCACATTCCGATTTCATCCAGCACCAGGAGGCCGTCTGAGTGTGCGGCGGCGATGGACTCCAGAGCGTTGTCTGTCGAGCGCCACGAACGCACCAGACGCGGCCCGCCATAAACTGAGGCAGCAACTTGCAGGTGGGTGGTCTTGCCCCCGGAACTGTCCCCGTAGAGATGGAAGCCACCTGACTCGTGCCCCAGCAGGTTCAGCAGAGGCCCTGCAAACGCCACAGAGACGACAAACGCTAAGCGGTGGTTACCAACGCACAGTGCGCCGATTTGCTGCTGCCATTGCTCCAGAGAGCCCGCCTCGCTGATCGGTGGCAACTGTGCACCGGCCTCATAAAAATGCAGGTGTTCGGCGTGCGAGCCAATCTGTTGTTCGGGCAATAGAAACGCCTTGTCGTGCCAGCCCAAGCGCGTTACCAAGCGTGCGCGTTGGGCGCTATCGAAGCCGCCGAGGTAACTCTGCAGGTCGTTGCGTGCGTTACGACCAGATCGGCTTCCCGCGAGGCGCAGGCCCATGTCTACCAGTGGACCGAGTACATCCTTGCCGAAGTCGCCAGTCATGGTTCTGGCCGGAATATTCCAGCGCTTTTTGGCGCCGTCCGGGTCGTCGAACTCGACCAACAAACCCCAGTTGTGGCCCTTGTCGTCGCGAGTGCGAGCGATGATTTCTAGAGGCGAACAGACGGGGCGCGCCTCGCCATCATCACCGGAATAAAACACCCCCTCAGGGGTCAGGCGAAAGCCACCCGGCAACAGGTCATTTTGCAATTTCGCAGGGCGTTTGGCCGGCGCCTTAGCCTTCGGTTGTTGAGGCTCAGTGGTCTCAGCGACGCTGCCGAAAAATGCACCGTCGCGCACCAGCTCGGCGACGTGGTCAGCGGTCCAGCCTTTGGCTAATGCGTCTGCTGCATCGTCTCCGTCTGCCAATTTTCCACCTTTGACGAGTGTCGGCTTTCCGCCTTTGCTGCTTGGCTTGAGCTTGAACACATTGAGCGAGACTCGTTGTACCGAAGCGGCGCCCAGCTCAATCAACTTGAGCTCGATGGCGTCCATGCAGGTCTTGCCGCTGGCATCGTTATCCGGCCACAGCACCACCGTGCGTCCTTTGAGTGGCGTCAGATCGGTCTTGTGCCAAGAGTTGGAGCCGTTCGGCCAGCAGGTGGCGACGTAGTCGGGCATCAGTTCGGCGGCGGCGTCAGCAGCTTTCTCGCCCTCACACAGCACCACGGGTGCATCGGCACGCTGTGCCAGCTCATCCAGGCGCAGCAGTGGCCGAGGCTCAGACAATCCTTGCCAGCGCCATTGCGTGGTTTGCCCATTGGAGCGCTTGCACCAGGTCAACGGCGCAAAGACCTTTCGCGGTTTGCCGTCCTCATCGGGGCCTAGATCGAAGCGATACAGCGCCATGACCGGCTGGCCCTGAGCATCGCGATAGATCCACACCTTGGACGGAACACCATGTTGCCGGTGTTTGGTTGGGCACTTGTTCATGGCCTCGGCCGGGATTGGCTGAATTGCGATCCACTCTGGCGTTGTGGGCTTGGCCGGTGCGCTTTGGGGGATCGCAGAGCCAGCGGAAGCACTGAGCAGATCCGACAGCTTTTTGCAGGCCTCAACGTCCGTGCCGCCGTCGATGTAGCGCACCAGGTCGATCAGGTCACCGCCCTTATCACCAGTGGCAAAATCCGCCCAGGTGCCTTTGCTTAAATTGACCTTGAGTGAGCCTGCACGTTTATCGGTGCGCGTCGGATTCGGTGCGGTGTATTCCTTGCCACCGTCGACGCGTTTGCCGTTCGGCAGCCAGTGAGCAAGTACGCGGTCGATGTCATTCAGGGCAGCGCTTTTTACGTCAGCAAAGCTGGGGCGTTTTGAGGTGTTGCCGGTGCGCTGAGTCATAGTGTGGTCCTCGACTCAAGCAACGCCTCGTTCACGTCGTCGATCAGCGCCTTAGCCATCTCGCCGAGGTAGAACGCAGGCCAACTAAAACGCTCGCCCGCATCGCTGATGGCGGCGTCGAGGATCAGTTGATTGGAGTGGTGCAGAATCTGGGAGACGGCTTCAAGTGCGTCCTCCAGCGGGATTCCGGCATTTACCCGAAAAAGGTTTTGGCCGTTACCGTTGGCAGGGGAGAACTCGGAGCGTCCACGCGTGCTGGAGTGGGTCACAGCGCACCGCCTTTCTGGCCCATCGGCACAGAGGAGGCATCACCGTACATGGTGAGTGTTTTGATTAAGCCCAAGGTGCCGCGCACGTCCCAAATTACAGACGACAGCACGCGGTTGGAAAGGAGGGGTTTATCCCCGTCTAAGTGGTCTTCCAGCAGCATGAGAACGGAGTCGGCACGGTCGAGCGCACAGGTGATGGCGTCGATAGGCAGACCGGCTTCGGCGTCCTGGCTGACGCAGAGGAGATCCTCGGGCAGTGCAAAGCCTGGGAGCATGCTCATTGGGCACCCCCTGCGGCTTCCAGGGCGCGAGCCTTGGACATATGGGCGTTGTAACGGGAAAGGCGTGTAGCGAGGCTGGAGTTGGCGTGTAAAGCGGCGAGAGCCATTGCTCGATGAGCGGCGGCGCGAATTTTGGACGGATTGGTGGCGTGCATTGGGCGAAACTCCTTTGTCTGGGGAGCTGCCACGGTTCGCCGTCAAACGAATAAGGGTGGCAGCTGTACGCAGGTTGACGGACCGGGGACAAAGGAACCCGGCATACCCGAAGGTATCCCGCGCACAGCCGCCATAAACAGGATGTGCAGACACAAAAAAAGCGCCTGCAATCGTGATGGGGGCGCCTGTGCGCCAATGTCTGAACGGGCCGTCAAACCCGGTCGCTGATTTTGCAGCGACGGCCAGAGAGTAACGTCCGTTTTTTGAAAGTGCAACTGTGCAGATCACTTGCGGATTTTTTCGACGCGGCATAAATTGATCAGGCATGTAGATTTACCTCAACGCCTCCGGTTGCCGCCGGGGGCGTTTTCGTTAGTGCTGGGAGGCGTTACGACTCAAGTTCATCCAGAACAAGTGATTGCCATGCCGGGAGTTTGTAAGCATCAGCTCCAGCGCAGTCACGTTGGCTTGAACACTCGGAATGAGCTGCTCGGTATCCTCAACCAGCATCCCTTCTGGCGGCTCGATTGAGAGCATCACCCACTCGCGAGATGGCCAGACGAGAAGCATTACGTGAGCCCCTTTTGATATGGCGTCATCGCGCAATGTGCGGAGGCGGTCTTGGCCTTTGGCAGTAACGTTGGGTAGAAGGCCGATGCCGAGTAAGTCACCGGTGTCCGAAGTTGTTTGTGGCAGGAGCATAGGAGTCATGCAGCCACCCTGTCGCGAGCAGCGATGCGTGCGTGAGTCCAATCCAAAACTTCAGAAAGGACCCATGCGACGGGCGCCCCCCGAGCGGTGCTGTCGGTGAGCTTTACTGCTTGTGGAAAGCCGCTTTCAGGCTGGCTCATGAGCTTGTAAATGGTGGGGCGGGCGAGGCCTACAATGGCCATTACTTCAGTAACTCTGATTAACCTTGTTGCGGGCGCCAGATTTTTGATGTGTACGGGTTTGGAGGGGAGAGAGCTCGTCATAGTCGTGCCTGTAAAGTGAAAGACAGGCACAGACTAAGAGGCAAAAAAAAAGCAAACATGGTTTGCTTTTCTTCCACTGCATAAAAATTATCTTGGTAGAAAACCGCCTTTCTTTAGGTATTTCCTTACGGTTGGTATAGAGCCCTTGCCCTGTTTAACGAGTATTTTGACGAGGTCGGCCGCTGATATTTTGGGGTCAATAGCGATTTGCTTTATTGCCGATTTGCTTATCTCTTCAAAAAGCTTTTTGGTGTTCTCTTGCTTCGCTGTCCCCGGCTTGCTGTTGGCTTTCCCGGCTGCTTTGGCCCTTTCCGACGCTTTTGCTGCAAATGCCTGATCCAGTGCAGTTCGCAGAAACCGAGATGCGCTCAAGTCGTTCCGGAGGTTGTCCGTGTGGTCAGCTTCTTGGTATAGCGAAGCTAACATCAATGCTTTTGAGGTCTCGCCATACCGAATGGCGAACTCCTCCCGGGCCTCTATTTCAAGTTCGCTGCTACGCTCCCTTTCCCTTTTGAGGAGAGAAGCATACTGGGTGGCGTCAGTCAGCCTGATCTGTTCGACTAGATCATAGTCAAGGTCGTAAAGACGCAGCTCTAGGTTGAAAAGCCAGTTGCCTAGTGCCGTTACTGCCTCGACTGCCTGAATGAGCGCATAGGTTGCTACAAGCTGGGTGTCGCTGGCTGGGTGATTGATCCCTAGGACGCCTCGAATGACTCTAGGTAGTGAGGTCGCTTCGGAAAAACAAACGTGCTGATCAATCACGCTTCGAAGGTGAAACATCTTCGTCGTAGTTGATTCTGCGCAGTCAGCGTAGCGGCCGTCCTCTAGCCAGTAGGACATCGCGTTGTCGATGCAGTGAAACGCATCGCTAAATCTTTCGGAGAATTGGTGATACAACGACAACGTGCGAACAGCGATTTCAACATCGTCGAGATCCCAAAGTAGACAGTCGACATCTACGCCGGCGATTTCTAGTTCCACACCTAGCTCAGTTTCCATTTAGGTCTCCCCCGCCGCCCCGAGGCCAGTGAGCTAACGCAGCGATTTTCGGATGGAAACGCCGATGCCAGCAGGGTTGCGGGTGTGGCCTTTCTGTAACACGACTGCTCGATGTAACACGTGGTGTTCACAGACTTCGCATTGCGTGTAACGCTGAATATTTTCAATAAAAACAATGTCTTGAGTGAGTGCGTAACACGCGTAACACCCGTAACGCTATTTTTTAGGGGGTACAGGGTTAGCTGCTTCACACGACCTTCCCAAATTGACCGTGCACTACATTTCCGGCCACTAGGGAATCAAGATGATCGGCGTACCACTGCATCATCACTCTGCGCTGAGGGAGGTACACCGCTTTGTTATAGACCCCGGCGATCCCCTCCTTTGCATGAGAGAGCTGTGCCTCAATGTGATTCTCATCGAAACCCTGCTCATTGAGTATGGTGCTCGCGATGTGACGAAAGCCATGGCCTGTTTGCCGACCGGCATATCCCAGTCTGCGGAGCGCCATTAGAAAGACGGTGTTGCTACGGGGGATTGTCCTGTCTTTCCTGCCTGGAAATAGGAGAGGGTACGCACCTGTAAGTGTTCGTAATTCAGCGAGCGCTTCGATTGCCTGCCGAGAGAGAGGCACCACATGTTCGCGACGACGTTTCATTCGCTCGGCTGGGATCGTCCATAGCTTTTTGGAGAGATCGATTTCTGACCAGCGTGCTTCTCGGATTTCGCTCGGGCGCGATGCTAATAAGGAAAGCAAGCGAAGCCCTATACGAACGTCCTTTGCGTGAGGGTAGGAGTTGATCGCTCGAAGTAGCGCAGGCAGTTCTTCAATCGAAACGTGTGCATAGTTTTCAGCGCTACGTGATTGCAGGAATTTGCTGAGACCTTCAAGGGGGTTGTGGACGGCTCGTCCTGTTACGCGGGCCAGGTCATAGATCTCTTTGCAAAAGGCACGAACTCGGCCCATTTGTTCAATGATCCCCTTCTGCTCCATGCCGCGTAGAAATTCCATCCATTCCAGGGGCAATATTTCTGTGTACACGCGTTTTCCGAAGACGGGGAACACATGAAGCTCAAGTGCGCCAAGTACCCGTCGAGACGTACCTGATTCCCAGCTTGTGCGTCTGGCCTCAAACCACTCGCGCCCTAACGCTTCAAAGGTGTTGTTGGCAGCAACCTGGTCTGCAACCTTCCGAGCGTGCTTACTCACCAATGGATTTTTGCCGGTCGATGCGTCTTCACGCAGTTGAGCTGCTTTCTGTCTCGCCAATGAGCCACTGATTTCCGGGTAGCCGCCCAGACCCAGCCAAGACCATTTTCCGTCTGGCTTTTTGTAGCGCAGCTCCCATGATTTCTGCCCGTTAGGTTTCACCCGGAAGTACAGGCCATTCCCGTCCTGCTCCCGATACGTTGTGTGCTCAGGCTCCAGGCCTGCAAGCGTGGTGTCTGCTAAGGGGCGGCGTTTGATTTCAGTGCGCTTCACTTCCTGTATGCCTCCAGTTATAGGAATCTCAAAGCATACACGTGGGCATACACGGCGGGAAGTTATAGGGGTAGACAGGGATGGATAGCCAGAAACAAGAAAGCCCGCACAGGGCGGGCTTCTTGGGGTGTTTCGTAGACTGTCTGAGACAGCCCGAGACTGCTATATGGTGCACCCGGCGGGATTCGAACCCACGACCCCTGCCTTCGGAGGGCAGTACTCTATCCAGCTGAGCTACGGATGCTTGTGCGGGCGACATCATACCCATGTCGACCTGATGCGTCCATTCCGGCATTTCCCCCGCTGCCTGTCGTCCATTTCCGACAAAAAATGGCTAATCGCCACCCTCATTCACAACTCCCCGCGCCGCACGTCCCTTTGTTTGCTTTGCTCTTGTGGCTTTAACCCGCTTCCACGCCGCAATTCCCCAGGTGAACGCATGCATTCCAAAGGAACCGTGATGCTCGATCTCCCGCTCAGACAAACCCTGCTGGCTCGCTCCGATTTGTTTCGAGGTATGCCGGAGCACCTCTTGCGCTACGTCGCCACCCATATGGTGGAGCGCACGCTGGATGATCGTGAGCTGTTGTATTTCAAGGACGACACCCTCGAATTCATTGCGCTGGTGGTGGAGGGCCGGATTTATTCGGTGGTGCATGGGCCCGATGGTCGGGAGCAGATCATTGGCAGTACCGGGGCCGGGCAGGTGGTGGGGGAGACGGCGTTGATCAAGGATCATGGGCGCGAGTCTTCCACCTTCGCTAGTGGCCCTACGCGGTTGTTGCAGTTGGGTAGCCGGCATTTTGCTGTGTTGTTTGAGGAGCCGGTATTTCTGCGGCGTTTGTTGATGTTGATGATGCTGCGTTTGCTGCACGCCATCGAGTTGCTGGAGTTGGTGTGCCTGCATCGGCTGGAGTCGCGGTTGGCGCGGTTTCTGTTGGCCAACCTGGGCGAGATCGACCTCGCGTTGGCCTTGCCCAGTGTGTCGTTGCCCGCCAGCCAGGGGGTGTTGGCGTCGATGCTGAATACCAGCCGCCCCAAGCTGAATGTGCAGCTGCAAGTGTGGCGCCGCAATGGCGTGATCAGCGGCAATCTGGAGCGCATGGTGATCAATGATCTTGAGCATTTGCGGCGCAAGGCGTTTGCCTTGAATTAGTTGCCGCAGTGTTCCCCAGGTAACAGCGTAGCCCCGTCGAGCCCTCGCAGACTGGCCCTTCATCAAGGATGCACAGGAGTGCTGGCGATGGGGATGACTGTTGAGTTCAAGGATCAATGGGCTGCCGATGACCGTTTGTTCGAAGCGAGTTGGCGCGCCGTGCAGGGCGAGCTGAAGCGCCGTGCGCTGCGACGGGCCAAGGGCAATCTGGATCAGGGCCAGGAGTGGTTGTCGGCCACGGCGATCAAGGCCCTGTTGTTTTTTCGGCGTTCGCCCGAGCGCATTCGTGACCCTGAGGGGTTTCTGTTTCTGGTGCTCGACCATGTGTTTCTCGACAGCTTGCGGCGCAGCAAGCGCGAGGGGCGGCTGTTCGATGATTCGGTGGATCTTGAACACGATCATCTGGCCGCGCTCGCCGCGCCCTGCGCCTCGGTGCTGGAGCGGGTGGAATGTTATGAGCGCCTGGAGCAGATCGAGGCGCACGTCGCACGGTTACCGCTGTTGCAGCAGCGCTTGTTCGAGATGCGTTTTGTCGACGACCTGCCTTACCCGCAAATCGCCGCCGAGTTGCACGTCAAGCTGCCGCTGGTGCGCAAGCGTGTGCAACTGCTGCGCAGTGCTTTGCGCTGAAGGTGATTCACAGACGTTGGCGTGGGGCGTTCTAGTGATATGAGCGCAGCACGCCGCCGCTATCCACACCCAAACCTGGGTGAATGCCATCAAGGAGAGATGTATGACAGAGGTCAACAGCCAGATCACCGACGCGGTCACTCAAACCAACGTCAAGGTGGTGGCCGAGGCGCCGGCCCAGGCCATCGCGTCGCTGTACCAGGTGGCCAGCAGCGCGGCGGGCCTGTCGTTGCAGAACGCGGTCAACAGCCAGCAGGCGATGAATCAGATTTCCAACGCGGTGATTTCCAAGGCCGTGGCGCTGATCATGCAGATTGGCGAGAAGGGCTGAGCCCTCGGGAGATTGATTATGTCGTGGTTCAGTCGCAAGAAACCCGCCGCGCCAGCAGCCCCCGCCGCCGACTCACCGGCGCCAGCGCCCACTGCACCGGCCTCGCGCTCGATCATGGCGCGCATGAACGAGCACCTGCTCAACCAGGTGAGCGCGCCGTCATCCGATAGTACGGCGGCGCTCAATAGCCAGATCGTGCAGGCGGTGCAGTTCACCAACGCGCAGAACTTTGCCTATGCCCCGGCGCAGATCGCGGTGCCGGCCGACATGATGATCAGCCAGGCGGCCGGGCTGGTGGCGCAGGCGGCGGCGGGGTACTTCGACGGGGTCAGCAAGATCGCCCTGGCGGCCCAGGCCGTGCTGCTTCAGCAAATGACCGAGAACATCGTCAACGACAACCTGCCAGGCGCTGCCGAAGACGCCTTGGGCGCCTTGGCCACCGACCTGCTGGTGGGCGCCGCTGCCGCCGTGGCTGCCGCCGCCGGAGCCATGGAGGCCGAAGCCGCCAGCGTGGCCATCGACAAGATCGACCAGAGCATCGCCAAGTACGCGAGCACCCTGGCCAACCGGGCCGCGCCAGCGGCCTGAACCCAGCACAGCGCTCCAGCGTTCGGCTGGAGCGGTGCAACAGCAACTTGAAAGCAACTTTTCTTGAGTGAGGAGCGACATCATGCAGCCTGGAGATATTATTTTTTCTGTCAAACAAGATGACGACAGCGCTACGCGGGCGTTTATCAAAGCCGGTCAACTGGTCAAGGCCAAGGTTTTCTCGCAGGACACGACCTACCTGAATGTGGTTCACCCGGCGATTGCGGTAAGCGACACGATGGTGATCGAAAGTGTCGGCAGTGGCTTGGCCCTGACCGACCTGAGCCTGGAAAAACCGCCGCGCTCGGCGATGGTGTTTTCCTGCGTGGATACCGAACTGGGCGAGGCGGCGACGGTGGCTGCCAAGCAGTTCTACTTCGACAAGATCGGCGGTGATATTCGGGGCCGCTACAGCGTGTGGAACGCGATGATTTCAGCGTTCCGGCGCTGGACTTCCGATACCAGCCTGGTGACGCGGATCAACGAGTCCATCGACATCGGCAGCGGGTCCTTTTGTTCGCAGTTCGCGGCCAACTGCTATGAAGTCGGCAACCTCTACAACGAGGCCAATCTGCTGCCGCCTCCGCCTGCCATTTTCCCCAACCAGCCTAGCGCCATAACGCCTGCGGAGTTGGCGACCTTCTGTGATTCCTCGCCGCACTTTTACTTTGCAGGGTTCTGGCAGGACAACGTTGAGGTGCGGCTTTAGCGGCGCTGTTGCCGTCCAGCCAGTGCCGCAGGAGGTTCACATGCAGCCACCGGTTCTATCCAGCGCTGATCGCCAGCGGCTTGAGGCGATGCTGCGCAGCCCGCAAATGTTCGACGGTGCGCCGCGAGCCATCGTTGACGAAAGCCTCAAGCGCGCGGTGCAGGTGCTTGAACAATCGAAGACCAACGAGCAGGCCATTCGCCAGGCGGCCCAGCAGAGCGAGGCGGCGGTACGCCAAGCGCTGAGTGGCGCGCCCGATCAAAGCGTCGAGCAGTTGGATCTCAAGCGTGAGGTGAACAAGGAGATCCAGCAGTTGATCGCACGGATCGAGGCCGCCTTGGCCGGACCTGCGAAATCCTGAAGCCACAGGTTTCACAGCGCCTGTTTGGCAACGTTCATTGATGAACACGGAATGCACCGTGTACTAAATAAGGAAATTGATCATGGCATTTGTTAACGAGCAAATTACCGACGCGGTCACCCAGACCAACGTCAAAGTGGTGGCCGAATCGCCAGCGATGGCGATGAGCACCATCTATCAATCCATGGCGCAGGCCACGGCGATTCTGTTCCAGAACGCCGTGTCGGCCCAACAGCAGCAAAACACCCTGGCCCAGGCGGCCACCAACCAGGGCGTGATGCAGATCTACAGCGTCGATACCACCGCAGGTGCGGCGGCCACCGAGAAAGTCGCCCAGGGCGGCGTGTCGGATAACCTCACCAGCCTGTTGACCGTGCTCAAGTCTTTCCAGCCTTAAGCACTGAGCGATAACGGATGTTGTTCTTTCTCAACCCAGGAGTTTCAACCATGAGTACAGTCAGCCCGCAAATCACCGATGCCGTCACCCAGACCAACGTCAAGGTGGTTGCCGAATCACCCGCGATGGCCATGAGCACCATCTACCAATCCATGGGCCAGGCCACGGCGATCCTGTTCCAGAACTCGGTCTCGGCCCAACAGCAACAAAACACCCTGGCCCAGGCGGCCACCAACCAGGGCGTGATGCAGATCTACAGTGTCGACACCACCGCTGGCGCCGCGGCCACCGAAAAAGTCGCCCAGGGCGGCGTGGCCGACAACTTGACCAGCCTGCTGGCCGTGCTCAAGTCGTTCCAACCTTAAGCTGCGAGGTCCCCAACGGCCCCGGCGCCCACAAGGCTCCGGGGCTGTTGTCGTGTGCGCTTGATCTGAAAGATGAGCCGGATGCGCCATATTCGTTCTTTTTTTCGAACATCCTATTGCCCTGTACCCCCATTGATCCTAGGATTCGTTTGAGATTTCAAACGCTCTGTCTCCCGTGCGCACTTTTATTTCTTCCGCGCGCTGGGGCTGATTTCCCTGACGGCAGCCCACAAGGCGCCTTTCAACAACTCTAATTCGCTCCGCGTGCGCGCGGTGCTGTTAAGGAAAGCCGACATGCAGCTCAAAGATACCCAATTGTTCCGCCAGCAAGCCTTTATCGATGGCGCTTGGGTCGATGCGGACAACGGTCAGACCATCAAGGTCAACAACCCGGCCACGGGCGAGATTCTCGGCAGCGTGCCGAAGATGGGCGCCGCGGAAACCCGCCGTGCCATCGAAGCCGCCGACAAGGCCCTGCCGGCCTGGCGTGCACTCACCGCCAAGGAGCGCGCCAACAAGCTGCGCCGCTGGTTTGAACTGTTGATCGAAAACCAGGACGACCTCGGCCGCCTGATGACCCTCGAACAAGGCAAGCCGCTGGCCGAAGCCAAGGGCGAAATCGTCTACGCCGCCTCCTTTATCGAGTGGTTCGCCGAAGAAGCCAAGCGCATCTACGGTGACGTGATCCCCGGCCACCAGCCCGACAAGCGCCTGATCGTGATCAAGCAGCCGATCGGCGTGACCGCAGCCATCACCCCGTGGAACTTCCCTGCGGCGATGATCACCCGCAAAGCCGGCCCGGCCCTGGCCGCCGGTTGCACCATGGTGATCAAACCGGCCTCGCAAACGCCGTTCTCGGCCCTCGCCCTGGTTGAGCTGGCGCACCGCGCCGGTATCCCCAAAGGCGTGCTCAGCGTGGTCACCGGCAGCGCCGGCGACATCGGCGGCGAACTGACCAGCAACCCGATCGTGCGTAAATTGTCCTTCACCGGTTCGACCGAAATCGGTCGCCAGTTGATGGCCGAATGCGCCAAAGACATCAAGAAAGTCTCCCTGGAGCTGGGCGGTAACGCACCGTTCATCGTGTTCGACGACGCCGACCTGGATAAGGCCGTCGAAGGCGCGATCATCTCCAAGTACCGCAACAACGGCCAGACCTGCGTGTGCGCCAACCGCCTGTACATTCAGGATTCGGTGTACGACGCCTTCGCTGAAAAGCTCAAGGTCGCGGTGACCAAATTGAAGATCGGTAACGGTCTGGAAGAAGGCACCACCACGGGCCCGTTGATCGACGAAAAGGCCGTGGCCAAGGTTCAGGAACATATCGCGGATGCCCTGAGCAAAGGCGCCACGCTGCTGGCCGGTGGCAAGGCGATGGAAGGCAATTTCTTTGAGCCGACCATCCTCACCAACGTCTCCAAAGACTCCGCCGTGGCCAAGGAAGAAACCTTCGGCCCTCTGGCGCCGCTGTTCCGCTTCAAAGACGAAGCCGATGTGATCGCCATGGCCAACGACACCGAGTTCGGCCTGGCGTCGTATTTCTATGCGCGTGACCTGGGCCGTGTGTTCCGTGTGGCCGAGGCCCTGGAATACGGTATGGTCGGCGTCAACACCGGGTTGATCTCCAACGAAGTGGCACCGTTCGGCGGTATCAAGGCCTCGGGCCTGGGCCGTGAAGGCTCCAAGTACGGGATCGAGGATTACCTGGAAATCAAATACCTCTGCCTGGGTATCTAAGGCGCGGGATTGCAGTAAACGCAGAGGGCACGAGAGCGCTGTCCCTTTGCGTGCTTCACATCGTTATTCGTAGTGGCCGGGAAAGCTGGGGCAGTCGATCATCGAATGCTGCCGTAGTTGCCTCCCCGCCACGTATGCCTTGGACCACGCCACCCGATGAGTGGCGAATGAGGACTTTATGAGCAAGACCAACGCTTCCCTGATGAAACGCCGCGAAGCCGCTGTACCGCGCGGTGTTGGCCAGATTCACCCGATCTTCGCCGACTCTGCGAAGAACGCCACCGTGACCGACGTTGAAGGTCGCGAGTTCATCGACTTCGCCGGCGGTATCGCCGTGCTGAACACCGGCCACGTGCACCCGAAAATCATCGCGGCCGTGACCGAGCAGTTGAACAAGCTGACCCACACCTGCTTCCAGGTTTTGGCCTACGAGCCCTACGTAGAAGTGTGCGAAAAAGTCGCCGCCAAGGTGCCGGGTGATTTCGCCAAGAAAACCCTGCTGGTCACCACCGGTTCCGAAGCGGTCGAAAACGCCGTGAAGATCGCCCGCGCCGCCACGGGCCGCGCCGGCGTGATCGCCTTCACTGGCGCTTACCACGGCCGCACCATGATGACCCTCGGCCTGACCGGTAAGGTCGTGCCTTACTCGGCCGGCATGGGCCTGATGCCAGGTGGCGTGTTCCGTGCGCTGTACCCGAACGAACTGCACGGCGTGAGCGTCGATGACTCGATCGCCAGCATCGAGCGCATCTTCAAGAACGATGCCGAGCCGCGTGATATCGCCGCCATCATCATCGAACCGGTGCAGGGCGAGGGCGGTTTCTACGTCGCGCCGAAAGCCTTCATGCAGCGCCTGCGCGAACTGTGCGACAAGCACGGTATCCTGCTGATTGCCGACGAAGTGCAAACCGGTGCCGGGCGTACCGGTACCTTCTTCGCCATGGAACAGATGGGCGTTGCCGCCGACCTGACCACCTTCGCCAAATCCATCGCTGGCGGCTTCCCGCTGGCCGGTGTGTGTGGCAAGGCCGAATACATGGATGCCATCGCCCCAGGCGGCCTGGGCGGCACCTATGCCGGTAGCCCGATTGCCTGTGCGGCAGCCCTTGCGGTGATGGAAGTGTTCGAAGAAGAGCACCTGCTGGACCGCTGCAAGGCTGTCGGCGAGCGCCTGGTGACGGGCCTCAAGGCCATCCAGGCCAAGTACCCGGTGATCGGCGAAGTGCGTGCCCTGGGCGCGATGATCGCGGTCGAGCTGTTCGAAGACGGCGACACCCACAAGCCAAACGCTGCCGCCGTTGCCTCCGTGGTGGCCAAGGCGCGTGACAAGGGCTTGATCCTGCTGTCTTGTGGTACTTACGGCAACGTGTTGCGCGTACTGGTGCCGCTGACCTCGCCGGACGAGCAGTTGGACAAGGGCCTGGCGATTATCGAAGAGTGTTTCTCTGAACTCTGAGACGCCCCGCTCCTACGAAAAGCAAAAAAACCGCTTCGGCGGTTTTTTTGTGCCTGCTTCATTGTACGCACGCGGCGGCATTGTCTAAGGTGCAAGCATTGCCGATGGAGCGTGCTGGATGACTGCTGTTGATTTACCTGCTGTACCCCGAGTGTTGATTGCCGAGGCGGACCCCTGGTCGCGGGACCTGCTCAAGCAAGTGTTGTTGAATGTGCGTTGTGATGCGCGGCTGGATGTGTGCGCAGATGGTGACCACGCTGCTGCGCTGTTGCGTGAGAAAAGCTATGACCTGATCCTGGCGGATTGGGAGCTTGCAGGCGTCGATGGCCTGAGCCTGCTGCGCAGTGTGCGCCAGCAGCGCCGCTCCCCCGCATTGCCATTTATTCTGCTGAGCAGTCGCAACGACAGCGCCAGCGTACGCGAAGCCTTGCCCCTGGCGCCCACGGCCTACCTGACCCGCCCGCTGAACATGGAGAGCCTGACCCAGCGCCTGCAAGACCTGCTGCTTAACGAAGGCGAAAGCGTGTATTGCGAGATCCCGGCGCTGGCACCGGGAATGACCTTGCCAGCATTCCTGGAGCAGCGCCGAGAGGTCTGCGATGGCGCACCGTTGCGCGTGGACGTGAAAGCGGCGGTGCATCGCAGCCTGGGCCCCGAGGGCGTGGACCTGCAGCAGCTTGAAGATCAGGTGCGCATGGACCCGCAAATCACCGCTGTGCTGATCGCTGCCGCCAACAGTGCCGGGTATCACGGCACGCCGGTGCAGACGCTGCACGCGGCCCTGAACAAGCTGGTCCCCGGGCAAAGCATGAACCTCATCCTGGGCCTTGCGCTCAAGCACAACGTGGTGCTGGGTGACCCCGGCCTGGTGGCCTACGCCGAGCGGCACTGGCAGTTGTCCGAGGACAGCGCCGAGTACGCCCGGCGCCTGGCACGCATGTTGGAACTGGATCACCAGCGCTGCTACAGCGCCTGCATCCTGCATCGGTTGGGCGACCTGGCCTTGTTGCGCTGCCTGGAAGACTGGCGTCAGGGTGGCGGCGCCCTGGATGACGAAGCGATCGGCGAATCCCTCGACAACTTCGGCGCCGCCTACGGTTCGGCGTTGCGCACGCGTTGGCGCTTGCCGCTGGAGTTGCGGCAGTTGATCGCAGGGATCTATTCACTTGAAGGCGGGGTGTATTCGCGCGAAGCCCTGGTGGTGAACCTCGCAGTGCAAATGGCGCGGCTGACTGAGCACGAAGGGCTGGAAGAACTGGCGGGCAGCAAGACCGCGCGGCTGCTCAAGGTCGGCTTGCCGGAACTGACCCGAGTGCGCAAAACCTGAAACACACACCGATCAATTGTGGGAGCTGGCTTGCCTGCGATAGCGGTGGGTCAGCCAAGACGCCATCGCAGGCAAGCCAGCTCCCACAGTTGATCGGTATTAACCGGCTATAACGCGGTTCTTGCCTTGGCGTTTTGCCTCGTACATCGCCGCATCCGCTCGCGCAAACAGGCTGTCGAGGGTGGAGTCGTCTTCGCGCAGGCCGGCCAGGCCCTGGCTGACAGTCACATTGAATTCATGCCCTTCGTAGCTGAACACCAACGCCTGGATTTCCTTGCCCAACCGCTCGGCAACCTGCAGGGCCATCTCCGGTGGGCAACCCGGCAGGACGGCGGCAAACTCTTCGCCGCCAATGCGCCCGAACAGGTCGCCACGGCGCAATACCCCCCGACCACTCTCAGCGATGCGCCGCAGCACCTGGTCGCCCTCCAGGTGGCCGTAGGTGTCGTTGACGTCCTTGAAGTCATCGATGTCCAGCAACAGGAACGCCAGCGGTGTGCCCTGAACGCAGGCGTTGTCGAACGCCTGGTTGGCGCATTCGAAAAAATACCGGCGGTTGCTGCTTTGGGTCAGCACGTCGGTGGTGGCCAGACGTTGCAGTTCCAGCTCCAGCAGCTTCTTTTCGGTGATGTCTTCGGCCATGCCAACCACAATCAGCGGTTCACCGGGCACCACCTGCTGGTTGATGTAGCACTTGTCACTCAGCCAGCGGATTTGCCCGTCGGCGGTGATGATGCGGTACTCGCGGTCTTCCACGGCGCCTTGTTCCAGCACGCGGGCCAGGCTGTGTTCGGCGTAATCGAGGTCTTCGGGGTGAACGCTGTTGCGCCATTCGCGGTGGTCGGCCAACAGCAAGCCGGCCGAACGGCCGAATATGCGCTCGTAGGCTGGGCTCACATACAGCACGCGACGGGTAGCCCAATCGATGGCCCAGAGCACGGCGTTCACGCTCACCAACAGCGAACTGAGCAATTGCTCGCGCTCACTCAGCCGCTCCACTTCGCCCTGGGCATGCATCAGCGCCAACAGGGTCGCCGCCGCGGCCGGACGCGGCGGCTCGGCAGTGGGCACATCGGGCAGGCAGGGCTTTTCTTGAACCATCGGTACAACTCTCTCTGGGCGCGCCGCAGGATGGAGCAGCGGTCACTACAAGGGGTCACCATGATGGCGAAGTGTTCTTTGAGAGAGGGGATTTGCAGTGAAGTTCCGTGATCGGCATGGATTGACGGTGCCCGGAAAATGGCGCCAAAAAGCCAGTGTGTGGGAGGGCAAGCCCTCCCAAAGTACCGTCAGACCGCCGCAGGGCGCAGCGAGTAGGTCTTCAACTGGTGGGCAAAGTCGCGCAGGGATTGAATGCCACTGGCCTCGGCTTCGTGCACCCATTCCTTGATCGCGGCCAGCATATCGTGGCCATTGGTGCTGGTCTTGAGCCAGATCTGCTGGAGCGCCAGACGCTTTTCATAGATCACGGTCAGCGCATGGCTGTGCTCCAACATGCTTTGGATGCGCAAGTGGTGACGGTCATCCAGCAAGCTGGTTTCCCGTGACAACAGGCGCTTGGCACGATGGAACTGGTGACGTACCGAGTGATCGACCTTCTCCAGCTCCTGCTTGACCAGCGGGCCGATTACCAACTTGCGGTATTGGGCCATGATCTGGAAACGGTTGTTGAGGATCGCCATGGCGGTGTCCATGTCCAGGCTGCCCTTGCCTTCGACGCGGTGGGCGATGGGGGCAACACGCTGCACCTTGGCCAGGCGCAGGAAGCTGAACACCTTGATCCAGGCCCAGCCCAGGTCGAACTCCCACTTCTTCACCGACAGCTTGGCCGAGTTGGGGTAGGTGTGGTGGTTGTTATGCAGCTCTTCGCCGCCGACGATGATGCCCCACGGCACCAGGTTGGTGGCGGCGTCACGGCATTCGAAGTTGCGATAGCCCACGGCATGGCCCAGGCCATTGATCACGCCGGCGGCCCAGAACGGAATCCACATCATCTGGATCGCCCAGATGGTGATACCGATGGTGCCGAACAGCAGCAGGTCGATCACGCCCATGAGCGCCACGCCCAACAGCGGGTAGCGCGTGTAGAGCTTGCGTTCGATCCAGTCGTCCGGGCAGTTCTTGCCGTAGATGCGCAAGGTCTCGGGGTTTTCCGCCTCGGCACGGTACAGCTCGGCGCCTTTGCGCAGCACCGTGGACAGGCCCTTGATCACCGGGCTGTGCGGGTCATCGACGGTTTCGCATTTGGCGTGGTGCTTGCGGTGGATGGCGGTCCACTCGCGGGTGTTCTGCGCCGTGGTCAGCCACAGCCAGAAGCGGAAGAAGTGTTTCAGGCCGGCATTGAGCTCAAGGGAGCGATGGGCCGAATAACGGTGCAGATAGACAGTGACCCCAATAATGGTCACGTGGGTCATCAACAGCGTGACTGCCACCAGTTGCCAGGCTGACAGGTCAAGAAAACCGTTGTACCACATAGGCTGTATGGCCCTCAGATAAAGAAAAGAACAGCTCACGCATTATCACTAAGCCTACAGAGAAAACCAGCCGCTCTTTCAGATAGGAGTGACTGGATGTTTCTTATTCTATAATCCCCAGCCTTCGTAGGGCGATTCTGTTTTTTTGGTAAGGATTACTGACCATATGCTGTTTTCATACCGAGGAGCCCTACGTGCGGGGCTGGTATACCTGCTGATTTCCGTTGTATGGCTCAGACTCAGCCACCAATTATTGATCAACTTTATTGATGAACCGGGGGCGCTGGCGCATTGGCTGCAACTTCGCGGCTACGTGTGGGTAGCCCTGAGTGCGCTGGCCATATACCTGATGGGCGTACGTTTCGCCCGCGCCCACCAACTGCAGCTACCCCTGCAAGAAAACCGCGTACGCCTGCAACAGGCGGCAGCCGTGTTCGATTGCACCCGCGAAGGTGTATTGGTCACCGATGCCCAGGGCCTGATCGTGCACGTCAACCGGGCATTCATGGAGATTACCGGCTACCGCCGCGAAGACGTCATGGGCCGACCACCCAGCCTGTTCAAGTCCGGGCGCCATTCGTCGGCTTTCTATCAACAGATGTTTCAGACCCTGAAACGCGAAGGCGAATGGAGCGGCGAAATCTGGAACCGCCGCAAAAGCGGCGAGGTGTATCCACAGTGGCAAACCATCCGTGTGATTCGCGATGAGCGGGGCCATATCAGCCATTACGTCGCGGTGTTCTCGGACATCAGCGCCATCAAGGACTCCGAACACGAACTGGCGCACCTGGCCCATCACGACCCGCTCACCGACCTGCCCAACCGCCTTTTATTCACCGATCGTACCGAGCAGGCCCTGGCCTCGGCGCAAGTGCACAAGCGTGGCTGTGCCCTGCTGTTAATGGACCTGGACCACTTCAAGATCATCAATGACAGCCTTGGCCACAATGTTGGAGACCAGTTGCTCAAGCTGGTGGTTGACCGTCTCAAGGGCCTGTTCGGGCCTGGGGTCACACTCGCGCGGCTGGGCGGCGACGAGTTCGCGGTGCTGGCGGAAAGTTGTCCACAGGTGATCCAGGCCGCTGCCTTGGCGCAGCGCATGCTCAATGCCATGAAAGACCCGTTTGTTTTTGACGGTAATCAATTGTTTATCAGCGCCAGTATTGGCATCAGCCTGTTCCCCAGCGATGCCTTGAGCGCCGAGCAATTACTGCGCAATGCCGACTCCGCGTTGTTCAAGGCCAAAAGCGCCGGCCGCGAGGGCTATGCCCTGTACACCGAAGAGCTGACCGCTCACGCGCAAAATCGCGTGGAGATCGCCAGCGAACTGCGCCGGGCCCTCGACCAGCAGGAACTGCGCGTCTACTACCAGCCGGTGCATAACCTGCCCGACAGCCGTTTGGTGGGCGTTGAAGCGCTGGTGCGCTGGCAGCATCCGGAGCGCGGCCTGGTGCCCCCTGGCGAATTCATCCCCATCGCCGAACGCACCGGGTTGATTGCCGATATCGACGCGTGGGTGATGGACCAGGCGTGCCGGCAGATGTGCCAATGGCTGGCGGACGGCGCGCCGTTGGGCTTTATCGCCGTCAACGTCTCCAGCCGCCTGTTTGCCCGGCGTGAACTCTATGAACAAGTGGCTCAGGTGCTGCACGACACGGGCCTGGACCCGGCGTTTCTTGAGCTGGAAGTCACCGAAAGCGCTGTGATGGACGACCCGGAGGTGGCCCTTGAGCAACTGCACCGTCTGCGCGAACTGGGCTTGCGCCTGGCCATCGACGATTTCGGCACCGGCTACTCGTCGCTGTTGCGCCTCAAGCGCCTGCCGGTGCAGAAGCTGAAGATCGACCAAGGCTTCGTCGCCGGTCTGCCGTGGGACGAAGACGACGCCGCGATCGTGCGTGTGGTCATCGCCCTGGCCAAAAGCATGGGGATGCAGGTACATGCCGAAGGAATCGAGCAGGTGGAACAGGCGCGGTTCCTGTTGGATCAGGAGTGCGATATGGGCCAGGGATACTGGTTTGGACGGCCGATGCCGGCCGACGCTATCGACTGGACCCGAGCACCCCAAATCCAGACTTGAAATGCGCTCAAAATGTGGGAGGGGGCTTGCTCCCACATTTGGATCACATCAGGCCTTAACTTCAGCATCTGAGCAGAAAATCCACCCGCAACCCTGCGCCCTATCAGAAAATTCTTTCTGGTTATATAAACATTCTTAAATAGTATTTTTAAGAATATCCACGCTTATCTACTATCGCCCTCACGCCGCAAGCAGTGTCGTCACTGCCAGGCACTATTCATTTCAGGAGCGAGACCATGAGCGCATCTCTACGTAGCGTCGACGGCCAGGACGAAGCAGCCATTTTGCGTGAGATCCAGAGCGCCTTGCGCGATCTGCGCTTTGGCGCGGTGGAAATCACTGTGCACAACGCCCAAGTGGTACAGATCGAGCGCAAGGAAAAATTCCGTCTGCAGAACCCGGGTAACAAACCGAGCTGAGCAAGAACGGCGATAGACCCGCAACTATAAGAAAAGCCAACACTCAAGAATTTCAGGAGCTTCTATGTCGTCGATTCGCCGTTATGCCTTGGCCGCGCTGGCCAGTGCCGTGTTTGCCGGTACCGCTGTTGCCAAGGACTACGAGTTGCTCAATGTCTCGTACGACCCGACCCGTGAGCTGTACCAGGACTACAACGCAGAGTTCACCAACTTCTGGAAGCAGTCTCACCCCGGCGACAACGTCAAGATCCAGCAGTCCCACGGCGGCTCGGGCAAGCAGGCACGAGCAGTGATCGACGGCCTGCGCGCCGACGTGGTGACCCTGGCCCTGGCCGGTGACATCGATGAAGTCGCCAAGCTGGGCAAGACCCTGCCGGAAAACTGGCAGACGCGTCTGCCGGACGCCAGCACCCCGTACACCTCGACCATCGTGTTCCTGGTGCGCAAGGGCAACCCTAAAGGCATCAAGGATTGGGGCGACCTGATCAAGAAAGACGTGTCGGTGATCACGCCCAACCCGAAAACCTCCGGCGGGGCGCGCTGGAACTTCCTTGCTGCCTGGGCCTATGGCCTCAAGGCCGGAGGCAGCGAAGCCAAGGCTCAGGAATACGTGAAAGAGCTGTTCAAGCACGTCCCGGTACTGGACACCGGCGCCCGGGGTTCTACCATTACCTTCGTCAACAACGGTCAGGGTGACGTATTGCTGGCCTGGGAAAACGAGGCGTTCCTGGCCTTGAAAGAAGACGGCGGCGCCGACAAGTTCGACATTGTCGTGCCGTCCCTGTCGATCCTGGCGGAGCCGCCGGTGGCTGTGGTCGACAAGAACGCCGAGAAAAAAGGCAATACCGAGATCGCCACCGAATACCTCAAACACCTGTACAGCCCGGCCGGCCAGGAGATTGCGGCGAAAAACTTCTACCGCCCACGCGATGCAAAAGTAGCCGCCAAATACGCCCAGCAGTTCCCGAAACTGGACCTGGTGACTATCGACAAAGATTTCGGCGGCTGGAAAACTGCCCAACCGAAATTCTTTAACGACGGTGGCGTGTTCGACCAGATCTACACGGCGCAGTAAGCCAAAGTAACTGTAGGGGCCTGACTTTCTGTAGGAACTGGGCTTGTGTGGGAGCTGGCTTGCCTGCGATAGCATCACCGTGGTGTGGCTGATACACCGAGGTGCCTGCATCGCGGGCAAGCCCGGCTCCCACAGAAAAGCCAGCTGCCACAAAAAGTGCGCTCCTACAGTGGTTTCTACCCTTTAACCAAGGACTCTTATGTCGCGTCGTATTTCCCCCGTCATACCCGGCTTCGGGCTGACGCTGGGCTACACCGTCGTGTACCTCAGCCTGATCGTGCTCATCCCGCTGGCGGCGATGTTTGTACACGCCGCTCAACTCACCTGGGATCAGTTCTGGAACATCATCTCCGCACCTCGCGTGCTGGCGGCGTTGAAGCTGAGCTTCAGCACCGCGCTGTACGCCGCGCTGATCAACGGCGTGATCGGCACGCTGCTGGCCTGGGTGTTGGTGCGCTACACCTTCCCTGGCCGCAAGATCATCGATGCGATGATCGACCTGCCGTTCGCCTTACCCACTGCCGTCGCCGGTATTGCCTTGACCGCGCTGTATGCGCCTAACGGCCTGGTCGGCCAGTTCGCAACCGACCTGGGCTTCAAAATCGCCTATACCCCCTTGGGCATCACCCTGGCGCTGACCTTCGTGACCTTGCCCTTCGTGGTGCGCACGGTGCAGCCGGTACTCGCCGACATCCCCCGGGAAGTCGAAGAGGCCGCCGCTTGCCTGGGCGCCAAGCCACTGCAGGTGTTCCGCCATATCCTCGTGCCGGCATTGTTGCCTGCCTGGCTGACCGGGTTCGCGTTGGCCTTCGCCCGTGGCGTGGGTGAGTACGGTTCGGTGATCTTCATCGCCGGTAACATGCCGATGAAGACCGAAATCCTGCCGTTGCTGATCATGGTCAAGCTGGACCAATACGACTACCGCGGCGCCACCTCCATTGGCGTGCTGATGCTGGTGGTTTCCTTTGTCTTGCTGCTGCTGATCAACTTGTTGCAGCGGCGCATCGAACGTCCATAAGGAGGCGCGGAACATGTCCCAATCGTCTATTTCCGCCGCGTCCTCGGCCAACGCTGCCCGCCGTGGCAGCGCGACGTCGCGACGTATCCTGATCGGCCTTGGCTGGCTGGTGTTCGCCCTGTTCCTGCTGTTGCCGCTGGTGATCGTGGTGTCCCAGGGCCTGAAGAATGGCCTCGGTTCGTTCTTCACTGCGATCCTTGAGCCGGACGCGCTGTCGGCGCTGAAACTCACGGTGATCGCCGTGTTGATTTCGGTGCCGCTCAACCTGGTGTTCGGCGTCAGCGCGGCCTGGTGCGTAAGCAAGTATTCGTTCCGTGGCAAAAGCATCCTGGTCACGTTGATCGACCTGCCGTTCTCGGTTTCACCGGTGATTGCGGGCCTGGTCTACGTGCTGATGTTCGGCGCCCAGGGCTTCTTCGGGCCGTGGTTGCAGGAGCATGACATCCAGATCGTGTTCGCCTTGCCCGGCATCGTGCTGGCGACCATCTTCGTTACTGTGCCGTTCGTGGCCCGGGAATTGATCCCGCTGATGCAGGAGCAAGGCACCCAGGAAGAAGAGGCCGCGCGCCTGCTGGGCGCCAATGGCTGGCAGATGTTCTGGCATGTCACCGTGCCGAACATCAAGTGGGGCCTGATCTACGGCGTGGTGCTGTGCACGGCGCGGGCCATGGGCGAGTTCGGCGCGGTGTCGGTGGTGTCCGGGCACATTCGCGGCGTCACCAACACCCTGCCGCTGCACGTCGAGATCCTCTACAACGAATACAACCATGTTGCCGCGTTTGCGGTGGCCAGCCTGTTGCTGATCCTGGCGCTCTTCATCCTGCTGCTCAAGCAGTGGAGCGAGAACCGAATCAACCGCCTGCGCAACAGCGCCGGTGAGGAATAAGTCATGTCGATCGAAGTCCGTAATGTCAGCAAGAACTTCAACGCCTTCAAGGCCCTGGACAGCATCAACCTGGATATCCAGAGTGGCGAGCTGGTGGCCTTGCTGGGCCCGTCCGGCTGCGGCAAGACCACCTTGCTGCGCATCATCGCCGGCCTGGAAACCCCGGATGCCGGCAGCATCGTGTTCCACGGCGAAGACGTGTCCGGCCACGATGTGCGGGATCGCAATGTCGGCTTCGTGTTCCAGCACTACGCCTTGTTCCGCCACATGACCGTGTTCGACAACGTCGCCTTCGGCCTGCGCATGAAACCAAAAAACCAGCGCCCGAATGAAAGCCAGATCGCGGCCAAGGTCCATGAGCTGCTGAACATGGTGCAACTCGATTGGTTGTCCGACCGCTACCCGGAACAACTCTCCGGTGGTCAGCGCCAACGTATCGCCCTGGCCCGCGCCCTGGCAGTAGAGCCGAAAGTGTTGCTGCTGGACGAGCCCTTCGGCGCCCTTGATGCCAAGGTGCGTAAAGAGCTGCGCCGCTGGCTGGCGCGCCTGCACGAAGACATCAACCTGACCTCGGTCTTCGTGACCCACGACCAGGAAGAGGCCATGGAAGTCGCCGACCGCATCGTGGTGATGAACAAGGGCGTGATCGAGCAGATCGGCTCACCGGGGGATGTTTACGAAAACCCGGCAAGCGATTTTGTTTATCACTTCCTGGGTGATTCGAACCGCCTGCATTTGGGCGAAGACAAGCACCTGCTGTTCCGACCCCACGAAGTGTCGTTGTCGCGGCATGAACTGGAAGATCACCATGCGGCCGAGGTACGTGATATTCGTCCGTTGGGTGCAACGACTCGCGTGACCTTGAAGGTGGAAGGGCAAAGCGAGTTGATCGAGGCCGAGGTGGTGAAAGACCACGACAGCCTCACCGGGCTGGCGCGTGGCGAGACCCTGTTCTTCAAACCCAAAGTCTGGCAAAAAGCTTAAGCTCAATACAGAACCCAATGTGGGAGGGGGCAAGTCGAATCGTCGCACCGCCCCTCCCACATTTAGACTTCACTTGGCTTGAGATCGCGGCGTCCCACCGGGCCTGAACGTTGTTCAATCTGCTTTTGCAGGTCCTGCCGCAACCCCAGCAAAAACGCCAACTCCGCCACCACAAACAACGGCCCCACGATCAGCCCCGACACATCGTCCACAAACGCGGGTTTCTTGCCTTCGTAGTAATGCCCGACAAACTGAATCACCCAGCCCACCACAAACATACCCACGCCACTGCTCAGCCATACCATCGTGCTCTGTGCCGCCAATACATGCCCAGCCCATACCGACAGCCCCATCAACACCGTCATCAGCGCGCCCAGGGCCAGTTCCAGGCGCAGGTAGAACCACGCCGAGAACAACGCCAGGATCACCGCTGGCGAGACCCACAGGCCACCCACCGCCCACTCGGGGCGTGACAGCAGCACGGCCACGGCAACCACGATCAATGGGATACCGATAAAGTGGCTGGCAATATTGCGCGGGTCGCGGTGGTAGGCGGCGTATTGACTGAGGTGGTCGACGAGGCTTTTCATTGTTGTTCCTCCTGTAGGATGTTTGATCATGCCCTGTCAGTCGGTGCCTAACTGTCAATTGGGCGACAATCTTCGGAGTTCCCATGGACACAGGCAAATGGCACGCGCAGTTGGTTCGCGGTCAGTGGTTCAGCCACTTGCCGCCAGACTTTCAGCGTAGCCTGCTGGGCGCAGCGCGGTTGCGCGTGCTGACAGCAGGGCAGTTTCTGTTCAAGCGCGGCGACCCGCCGTGTGGCCTGTATGCGGTGCTGGAAGGGGCGGTGCGCATCAGTGCTGTCAGCGCCCAAGGCAAGGAAGCGGTGTTGAGCCTGGTGGAAACCCCTCACTGGTTCGGCGAGATCTGCCTGTTCGACAACCTGCCACGCACCCACGATGCCCTCGCCACGGGAGCCTGCACGCTGTTGCAGATACCGCAGGCGGCGATACTCAAGATTCTTGAACAACAACCGGTGTTCTGGCGCGATATGGCGCTGTTGATGAGCCATAAACTGCGCCTGTCTTTGATCAATATTGAGCAGATAAGCCTGATGCCCGCCTCAAAGCGTCTGGCCCATCGGTTGCTGATGATCGCCCAGGGTTACGGCGAAATAGAGCAGGCGCGCCGCGTGTTGCAACTGCCTCAGGAGGATCTGGCGGCGATGCTGGGCCTGTCGCGCCAGACCATCAACAGTCTGCTCAAGGCGCTGGAGCAACAGGGCACCATTGGTTTGAGCTACGGCGCCATCGAGATACTGGACCTCGCCGGGCTGCGCCTGGCCGCGGGCCTATGAACCGCGATAGGTGGAGAAGCCGTAAGGGCTGAGCAACAGCGGGATGTGGTAGTGCTGGTCGACCTGCTTGACCTGGAAAATCACCGGCACCTCGGGGAAGAACGTCTCGCGGTTGGCCTTCTTGTAGTAATCGCCGGTCTTGAACACCACACGGTACTCGCCCGGCTTCATGCTCTGGTCGGCGGGGAACAGTTCGGCGATGCGTCCCTGTTGATTGGTCACGCCCTGGGACAGTGATTGCCACTGATCGCCCACATGCTGTTCCAGGGTGACGCTGACACCGGCCGATGGCAGGCCGTTTTCCAGGTTGAGCACGTGTACGCTCAGCGGGTTGCCGGCAGCCAGGGCCAGGTTGCACAGGCTACTCAGGCTGAGGGCGGCAAGGGTCATGTTTAGGGTTTTCATCGGGAAGTCCTTTTGGAAGGGGTCAAGTCAGGGGGTGATTTTCAAGCCCAGTTGCTCGGCAGCCTGTACGGCGCAGGCTTCGTCCTGCGCAGCGCCGCCGGCACCGGCGATGCCCAGCGCGCCGACCAGTTCAGCATCAGCGAACAGCGGCACGCCGCCGCCGAGCAACAGCAACTCGGGCAAGCTGTTAAGGTTGGCAGCCTCGGGGTTGGTGCGGGCTCGCTCGGCGAATAGCCGGGTTGGGGTTTTGCTCGACAGCGCCGTGTACGCCTTGCGCTGGCTGGCGAGGCTGTTGTGCGGGCCGACACCGTCAGCCCGCAGGCCCAGCAGCAGGTTGCCGCCGCGATCAAGTACCGTCAGCGCAGCCGTGCAATGGGCCAGGCTGGCGTCGGCCAGTTGGCGTGCGGTGCGCAAATCCAGCTCGGCGTGGCGCGGCAGTTGTGGCGTGGCCTGGGCAGTGGTGGTCACAGCGAGGCTCAAGAACAAAGCGGTGCGATACATGTTTGTGGCTCCAGGAGGCAGGTGCTCACGGTAGCCAGTGGACGCGGACAAAAGCCGCACAATTGGATGACAGGTTTGTAATCAAACCCAGAGGAAAGACATGCAGGTGTTGTTAGTGGAAGACCAGCCGCAACTGGCGCAGCTTATGGCCCAGGGTCTGAGCGAGGCCGGCTTCTCTGTGGAAGTTGCGGCCAACGGCATGGCGGCGCAGCGGTTTGTGGAAAGCTCTGTGTACGAGCTGGTGATTCTGGATGTGATGCTGCCGGGCTTGAACGCCTGGAAATTGCAGCAGGCGATTCGCCAACGCGGCAAAACGCCGATTTTGTTTTTGACCACGCCGGGCGGCATTGAGGACCGATTGCGGGGGTTGGAGCTGCACGAGGATGATTACCTGCTCAAGCCGTTTGACGCCAAGGTGTTGGTGGCACGGGTGAGGAAAGTATTGCGCCGGGATCGTGGGCGTTGATTGCCTGAGCGACCGCTATCGGGAGCAAGCCCCCTCCCACACTTTGAACGTGTTCACAAATCAGAATGTGGGAGGGGGCTTGCCCCCGATGAGGCCATCACAGCCACTGAAAATCCTCCTACCGCAATCCCTCTCGAAATTGCCCGGGCGTCATCCCCGTCCAGCGCTTGAACGCCCGGTTGAAACTGCTGGTATCGGCAAACCCGAGCAAATGGCTGATCTCGGCCAACGAACACTGCGGATCCCTCAGGTGCAGCAACGCCAGGTTCTGCCTGCACTCATTGAGCAGCGCATCAAACCGACAGCCTTCATCCGCCAGGTGGCGCTGCAAGCTGCGCAAGCTCAGGTGCAAGGCCTGGGCAACGCGTTCGGCACTCGGCTCGCCATCGGGCAATTGCGCCTCGATGACGGCGCGCACCTTGCGCTCCCAGGTCAGTGGTTGCAGGTGGGCGAGGGTGCGCTTGAGCACGGTTTCATTGTGTTCGGCCAATTCCGGATTGGCGTCGTCGAGATGGCTGTCGAAGTCGTGAGCAGCGAACTCCAGGCGGTCTTCGTCGGCGGCAAAAAACACCGGCGAGCGCAAGACCGTATGCCACGGCGTGGGGTCGGCGGGTTCCGGGCGCCTTAGATAAACGGCCAACGGCGCGTAGTCACGCCCCAGGCGGTTGCGGCAAGTGCGCACATAGATCGCCACGAAGGCGTCGATGGCCTCCGGCGCCGGCGCGGGGCTGCCTTGGGGTTGGAGCAGGCGAAAGTGGTACGCGTCGCCATGGCGGGTCAGCTCCAGGCTCAGGGCGTCACTGACCACCTGGTGATAGCGCACGATGCGCTCGAACACCTCGCGCAAGCTGCCGCTGGCCACCAGGGCATAACCGAGGGCATGAAAGGTGGTGGGGCTGACGAACCGCGACACCCGCAAGCCAATCGCCGGATCACCGCTGGCCTGCACCGCCAGTTGCCAGAGGCGCGTGGTGGCCGACAACGGATAGCGTGCGTTGGGGTCGTCCATCTGCTGCGGGTCGAGCCCAGCCTCGGCGCACAGCGCTGCGCTGTTCAGGCCCAGGGCGTCGAGCTGCTTGCGCAGGGCGCGGGTCCAACTGGCGAGGGAAGTGGGTTCGGTCATGGCGATTGGCGCTTGCGGTCAACAGGTTGGCGTCCGAGGCTAGCATCCTGCCCGATCGCTTAGGGCAGGATGGACACATCAATGTACAAGAGGATGGAAGCATGGACGGTACTTCTGCAAGCCCCCAACAGATGAACGCACAACAACGTTCAGCGCATATCCGTGAGGTGGTGCTGGCCGAGGGCGCGCGATTGCGCCAGCGCCATCCCTGGCTGCTGCATCAGGACGCCCTGGGCGCGGGCATCCTGGCGTTTGCCTTGTTGGGCATGCTCGGCTCGGCGGCGCTCTATATCAGCGGTCACCTGGCCTGGTGGGCGTGCCTGCTGCTCAATGCGTTCTTTGCTTCACTGACCCACGAGTTGGAGCACGACCTGATTCACAGCATGTACTTTCGCAAGCAGCGCCTGCCCCACAACCTGATGATGGGCCTGGTATGGCTGGCACGGCCAAGCACGATCAACCCGTGGATACGCCGGCATTTGCACCTCAACCATCACAAGGTCTCCGGCACGGAGGCCGATATGGAAGAGCGCGCCATTACCAACGGCGAGCCCTGGGGGGTTGCGCGCTTGCTGATGGTGGGCGACAACATGATGTCGGCCTTGATCCGAATGCTGCGGGCCAAGACCTGGGCACACAAGCTCAGCATCCTCAAGCGCGTGGTGCTGGTGTATGCCCCGCTGGCACTGCTGCATTGGGGCGCCTGGTACGTCTTCCTGGGCTTTCATGCCGCCAACGGCATCGCCAGCCTGTTGGGCGCGCCGATAATGTGGTCGGCCGGCACCTTGCAGATGATGCAGGTGATCGACATCGCTGCAGTGGTGATCATCGGCCCCAACGTATTGCGTACGTTCTGCCTGCACTTTGTCAGCTCCAACATGCACTACTACGGCGATGTGGAACTGGGCAACGTGATCCAGCAGACCCAGGTATTGAACCCCTGGTGGCTGTGGCCGTTGCAGGCGTTCTGCTTCAACTTCGGCAGCACCCATGGCATCCATCACTTTGTGGTGAAGGAGCCCTTCTACATTCGCCAGATGACCGTCAAGGTGGCGCATAAGGTCATGGCCCAGATGGGCGTGCGCTTCAATGATTTCGGCACCTTCGCCCGGGCCAATCGGTTTGAGCGCCAGGAGCAGCCGGCCGTCAAACTCGCTTTCAGCAAGCGATGAACGCCAGGGGCAGGTCGCGGATCTGTTCGCGCACCGGCGGCTGGTAGTGGTCATCACTGATCAATTCATGCAGCAGCTCTTCGCGCAGTTGGTGGAATTCAAAGCTGCTGCGCTGGCGCGGGTGGGGCAGGGTGATGTCCACCACCTGCTTGATGCGCCCCGGCCGGGGCTCCATCACCACCACGCGATCGGCGAGGAAAATCGCCTCTTCCACATCATGGGTGACCAGCACCGTAGTGATCCTGGCGCGGGCGCGAATGGCCAGGAGTTCGTCCTGCATCTGCTGGCGAGTCAGTGCATCCAGGGCGCCGAACGGTTCGTCCAGCAACAGGATGCGTGGGCTGGCCACCAGGCCACGGGCAATTGCCACTCGTTGGGCCATGCCGCCGGAGAGTTGGTGGGGGTAGGCGCGGGTGAAATCAGTCAGGCCCACCAGCTCGATAAAATCGCTGATGCGTCGGTTGCGCTCGGCCTCATTCAGCGGCTCGTTGACCAGGCCCAGGCCGATGTTCTGCGCCACGGTCAGCCAGGGAAACAGGCGGTGCTCCTGGAACACGATGCCGCGCTCGCCACCGATACCGCTGACGGCCTTGCCATCAACCTGGATCTCACCGCGATATTGTGTGTCGAGCCCCACCAGCAGACGCAGTAGGGTGGACTTGCCGCAACCGCTGGCGCCGACAATCGCGACGAATTCACCTTCGGCAATCTGCAGGTTGAATTCGCGGATGGCTTCCAGTTCGAAGCCGTCGACATCGAAGCTTTTGCCCACATGGTTGAAGCTGACAATCGGTGCGTTCATGCGTGTCTCCAGCGGGTGGCACGGGTTTCGATGCGTTGGCCGATCAGGTTGAGGGCGGCGCCGGTGAGGCCGACCAGGAGCATACCGCTCATGATCAGGTCCATGCGCAGCAACTGTTGGGCGCCGATCATCAGGCTGCCGATGCCGCCGTCCGAGGGCATGAAATATTCCGCGCCGATGGTGCCCATCCAGGCGTAGATCAGGCTCAGGCGCAGGCCGGCAAAAATCCCCGCCGCGGCCCCCGGCAGTACCAGACGACGCAGGCGTTGCCACAGGCTCAGGCGCAGCACTTGCGCCGCCTCACGCAGTTGCGGCGACAGGTTGAGCACGCTGCGCTGGGTGGCGATAAACAGCGGGAAGAACGCCGCGAGGGCGATAAACACCCACTTGGCCAGTTCCCCCAGGCCGAACCAGGCAGTGAGCAGCGGCACCCAGGCGAAAATCGCGATCTGGCGCAGCGCGGCCAGGGTCGGGCCGAGTACCCGCTCACTGCGCCGCGACAGCCCCAGCCACAGGCCCACGGCAAAGCCCAGGCTGCCGCCGAGCAGCAAGCCGCCCACGGCCCGCCCAAGGCTTTTGCCCAACGCCGTGGTCAGGCTGCCATCCAGCACGCCCGCCACGGTGGTTTGCAGCACCGCTTGGGGGCTGACCAGAATGTTCGGGTCGACCCAACCCTGTTGCGTCGCCACTTGCCACAACGCCAGCAATAGCAGCGGCAACAGCCACGGTTGCAAGCGTTGCCAGCCTTCATAGCGTGGCCCGCGGCGGATCTGCGCTGTAGCCGGATGGGGCCAGTGCACCCACTTGCGATCCAGCCAACCGATGCCGCGGTCCATCATCACACCCAGCACGCCGATGACCACGATGCACACAAAGACAATATCGAGCATGAACAACTGGCGCGCCCACACCATCAGGTAGCCGATGCCTTCGCTGGAGGCCAGCAACTCCACGGCCAGCAACGACGTCCAGCCCGCCGCCAGGGCCAGGCGTACCCCGGCCATGAACGCCGGTAGCGCAGCGGGCAGGATCAGGCGGCGGATCAGCAAGTGGGTGGGCAGGCGCAACACGCGGGCGGCTTCGCGCAGGTTGGGCTGGGCATCGCGCACGCCCACCAGGGTGTGCAGGGTTACGGGCACCACAATGGCCTTGACCAGCACCACCAGTTTCAAGGTTTCGCCAATGCCGAAAAACACCATGAACAGCGGAATCCACGCCAGGGTCGGGACCTGCGACAGCGCGCTGAACGTGGGGAATACCAAACGCTCGGCGCGGGCGCTGAAACCCAGGATTGCGCCGAGTATCGCGCCCACGCCGATACCGGCCAGCAGGCCCCAGAACAGGCGCTGCAAGCTGATCGCAAGATGGCTCCATAACTCGCCACCGGCCAGCTCCACTGCACTGCTCCACACCAGGGCGGGGGCGGGCAGAATCTGTTCGCTCATCCAGTGATTGCGACTGGCCAACCACCATAGGGCAAACAACGTGAGCGGCAGCAGCCACGGCAACAGGCGCTGACCCAACTGCGGCCAACGCGGCATTCTGCCGTTGGACGGGGCCGGCAGAGGTAGGCTCAAAAGTGAAATCCGGGCCATGGAAGACCTCCGTGTCGCCAAATGCATTATGTGATTTCGATCTTATAAAAATGTAATCAAGATGATTGCGAGATAAGAGAAATCATTTAAAGCCTCAGCTCTCCACGCATCCAATGCATTCGAAGAATATTTTCGATGCTATTCATGCATACCGCTCTGGAGCCTGTGTATTCGCTCGCATAGTCCAAAAAGATATTAAATTGTGCATTTATAGTATTTAAAGTTTTGTTCATGCTGTGCCTATTTTTTGCTCCCCAGGCGACCGTCGCCCACCAGGAGCTGCGCTTATGAAACTGCCCTTCAAACGTCTGATCAGCCTGTTCGCCGGTACCGCCCTGGCCGGGCTGGTGCATGCCGCTGACCTCAAGGAAATTCGCATTGCTGTGCCAGACCTCAGTGCCGGTAGCCAGCACAGTGGCGGCGGCATCACCGACGTTTTGCGTGAACAGCAAATCTATGAAAAAGCCTTTGCCGACCAAGGCATCAAGATCCAGTGGAATTACTTCAAGGGCGCGGGCCCTGTGATCAATGAAGCCTTCGCCAATGGCCAGGTGGACCTTGCCTATCTGGGTGACCTGGCGGCGATCATCGGCCGCTCCAATGGCCTGGATACTCGCCTGCTTAGCGCCACCGCGCGTGGTGTGAAGCACTACCTCGGCGTGGTGCCGGGCTCTGGCATCAAGACGCTGCAAGACCTCAAGGGCAAACGTGTCGCAGTGTTCCGCGGCACGGCCAGCCAGTTGTCGTTCGACAGTGCATTGGCCAGCCAGGGCTTGAGTGAAAAGGATTTGAAGGTCATCAACCTGGACTTCAATGCCGCCAGCGCTGCGCTGGCCGCCAAGCAGATTGACGCAACCTGGGGCGGTTCCACTCTCACGGCGTTGCAGGCCAAAGGCTTGGCAGAAATACCGCTGACCACCAAGGACCTGGGCGATGCCGGCAGCATCCAGGCCGTGCTGGTGGGCAGCGCCAAGTTTGTCGACGAACACCCAGATGCTGTGGCCAAGCTGCTCAAGGCCCAGCAGCAGGCGGTGCAGTGGTTGACCGATGACAACAACAAGCAAGCCTACATCGCGTTGGTTTCCGGGCTGGCCAGCTACCCGCCGGTGATCCTGACCAATGATTTGAAAGACCAGAAACTCAGTGAGATTTTCCCCTCGACCCTGGACCCGGTGTTTCTGGGCAAATTGCAGGACGCGGTGAATTTGGCCTCGAAGGAGAAGTTGATTCGCAAGTCGTTTCAGGTGAGTGATTGGGTGGCGCCGGGGTTGGTGGCGGCGGGGCTCTGAGTTTTTCGGTGCTTGGGCTATCGCTATCGCAGGAAAGCCAGCTCCCACACTTGAATGTGTTCACCGCTCAAATGTGGGAGCTGGCTTGCCTGCGATGAGGCCCTTCAAACCGCCACACTTACCTGCTGGCTATCCACTTCCACCAACACCTCAATCATCGCCTTCGCCGCCGGCGACAACCGCGACCCAGTGCGACTGACAATCCCGCAACGCGCACTCATGGTCTCCATGTTCTGTGGCAGGTTGCGCCAGTGCAGCAGCACCAGCGAACCGCTGGCCACATCCTCGGCGAACGCTTCCTCGGTGCCCACGCCGATGGCGTTGGATTGCAGCACTATCTTCACCAGCGCAGGGAAGTGCTCGGTCTGGATGCTCGGGGAAAAATCCATGCGCCCACTCAGGTTCGCCAGCAGTTTGCGAATGCCCTGGGAGATCAGCGGCGCGGCCAGTGGATAGTCGAACATATCGTTGGTCGACAGGCTGTCCTTGGCCAGCAACGGGTGCCCGGGGCGGCAGAAAAAGACGCCGCGCTTGGGTGTCAGTGCGCGGGTCTGGAAATTCGGGTCGGCCTCGAATTGGCGGATGTCGGCGATAAAGAATTCGATCTCTTCACGGCTCAGGCTGCGGCTGAGGGTTTCCCAGTTGTCCACCTGGAAGTTTGTGCGGATTTTCGGGTGGGCATTGATAAACCGCGCCACCGCATCCGGCACCAGTTTCGCGGCGGGCGCCGGGCCGCAGCCGAAGCGCAGGTCGCCGGCGTCGAGCTTGGTCATGCGCGTCACTTCACTGCTCAGCAGCGCTGCGCCATGCACCAGGCTCAGGGCATGTTGCAGCACCACCTGGCCTTCCGGTGTAGGGCGCAGGTCCTTGTGGCCACGGTCCACCAGCACGCAGCCAAACTCCTGTTCCAGCCCCTGGATGCTGCGGCTGAACGCCGGCTGAGTGATGCCCATGGCGTCTGCGGCACGCACGAAACTGCGGTGTTCGTTGAGGGCGATGAAGTAGCGCAGTTGGCGAAGATCCATATGCTTTCCCGGCATTTTAAAAATAGGTCGAAGGCATTTGCGACCAAGCAAGCTGAGGTTTTAAATGCAAGCTCTTATTCCGTCAACGAAGCATTGATTCATTTGCTAGATCTAAAATGCATATGGATAGAGCGTTGCTGGAAAGCATCTCCACCATCAGCAGGCACATGAGGGTCATCACAATGAGCAACGCCGCATTAGCTGTTCAACCCATCGCCCACGCGCTCGACATCCACCCGGTGGCCGGTCGTATCGGCGCCGAGATCCGTGGCATCAAACTATCCGGTGACCTGGATGCCGCCACCGTCGAGGCCATCCAGCAGGCACTGGTGCAGTACAAGGTCATTTTCTTCCGCGAGCAAACCCATCTCGATGACCAGAGCCAGGAAGCCTTCGCCCACCTGCTTGGTGAGCCGATTGCACACCCTACGGTGCCGGTGCGCGACGGTACGCGCTTTCTGATGGAGTTGGATGGCACCCGTGGCCAGCGCGCCAACTCTTGGCATACCGACGTGACCTTCGTCGACGCCTACCCAAAGGCCTCGATCCTGCGTTCGGTGCTGGCGCCAGCGTCCGGTGGCGACACCGTCTGGGCCAACACAGCTGCCGCATACAACGACCTCAGCGTCGAGCTGCGTGCATTGGCTGATCACCTATGGGCAGTGCACAGCAACGAATACGACTACGCCGCACGCAAGCCGGATGTGGCGGTGGAGAAGCTGGAGGAATACCGCAAGGTCTTCACTTCCACGGTGTACGAAACCGAACACCCGGTAGTGCGGGTGCACCCGGTCAGCGGTGAGAAAACCTTGCTGCTGGGGCACTTCGTCAAGCGCCTGAAAGGCTATTCCCAGGCGGAGTCGGCACAGTTGTTCAACCTGTTGCAAGGTCACGTCACCCGCCTGGAAAACACCGTACGCTGGCGCTGGAATACCGGGGACGTGGCGATCTGGGATAACCGCGCCACCCAGCATTACGCGGTGGACGACTATGGCACCCAAGAGCGCATCGTGCGCCGGGTCACGCTCAAGGGTGATGTGCCGGTGGGTGTGCAGGGGCAGCGCAGTCAGACCACCAAAGGACTCTAAGCCAGTTGGAGATCAAAATGTGGGAGGGAGCAAGCCCCCTCCCACATTTAAACCTGTGTCGTTCTACCAGACCCCGATTTGCACGACTTTTTCCGCCTCCGGCTCCCCATAGCGAAACCATTGCCCGCGCACTTCGATCTCGGTGTGGCTGATGGTGGTACGCCGCTTCAACCCGCGCAGCCATTCGAACAGATAACCCAAGTGAGTCTCGCGCACCTGTGCATAGGCGGGATCGCTGCCCAGGTCGTGGATTTCCTGCGGGTCGTTTTCCAGGTCGAACAGCTGCGGGCGAAAGCCGTCATAGGCCAGGTACTTCCAGCGCTCACTGCGCACCATGGTCATGCGGCAACGGTCGATGGGCTGCGCCAGGCGTTCCCGGGCCGGGGCCTGGAAGGCGTAGTCGTATTCGGCAATGGCGTAGTGGCGCCAGGTGGGTTGCTCGCCGTGCAGCAGTGGGATCAGCGAGCGGCCTTCGAGGCGATGGTCGGCGGCGGGCAGGCCCAGAGCGTCGAGGAAGGTGGGCAGGGCGTCGATGGTTTCCACCAGGCGTGCGTCCACGCTGCCACGGCTGACATCGGCACTGGCCCGTGGGTCGCGCACGATCAAGGGAACACCCACTGCAGGCTCCAGCAAAAACTCTTTTTCACCGAGGTAATGATCGCCGAGGAAGTCGCCATGATCGCTGGTGAACACGATCAGCGTGTCGTCCCAGCGGCCAGTGCTTTGCATGAAATCAAACAGCCGCCCGAGTTGATCGTCGATTTGTTTGATCAGGCCCATGTACGTGGGAATCACCGTGAGGCGTACTTCATCCCGGGAAAAATTCAGGCTCTCCTGGTGTTGTCGAAACGCTTGGTACACCGGGTGATCGCTGGTGTGTTCAGGTTGAATCGGCGCCTGGATATGCTCGGCGCCGTACAACGCGTGATAGGGCGCCGGGGCGATGTAGGGCCAGTGCGGCTTGATGTACGACAGGTGCAGGCACCATGGCTGCTGCCCCTGCTCGCCGATAAAGTCGATGGCGCGCTCGGTGGTGTAGACGGTCTCCGAATGTTGTTCGGCAACCCGTGCAGGCTTGCCCGCGTTGCGCATGTGCCAGCCGCTGAGGATCTCACCGTCTTCGCCTTGGGCGGCGTTGGCCCATTCATGCCAGGGGTTGCGACCACCGTAGCCTTGCTCACGCAGGTAACGGGTGTAGGGCGCGGACTCGCGTTTGTCGTCGAACAGCGGGCTGTCGGGGTAGATGCCGTCGTGGCGCAGGTACGCGTCAAAGCCCACCTCATTGAGCGGCTCGGCCTGGGCACTGTCGGGGTCTATATGCAGGCGTTGTAACGCCTCCACGTTCGGCGTGGCGTGGGTCTTGCCCACCAGCGCGGTGCGGATGCCGTGGGGGCGCAGGTAATCACCGATCGTCAGTTCTTCCAGCGGCAGCGGCACGGCGTTCCACGCCACCTGGTGGCTACTGACGTAACGCCCGGTATAGGCCGACATGCGCGACGGCCCGCAGATGGTGCCTTGTGTATAGGCCCGACTGAAACGCACACCGGCAGCGGCCAGGCGGTCGATATTGGGGGTGTGCAGATGGGCATGGCCGTAGCACGACAGGTAATCGCGGCGCAGTTGGTCGCACATGATGTAGAGCACATTGCGCACGGGTTTGGGGTCAGACATGGAGGTTTACCGGACGAAGGACAGGAGCGTTTTTTCGCCGTTCGCAGGGTGTGCTGGCAAGTGCATTTGAGGTCTGGATTTTATGCAGGGAATGCATGGGTGTGGCTGCTGGCGCCATCGCAGGCAAGCCAGCTCCCACAGGGGAATGCATTTCAAATGGGGAAGCCGGCCCGCCAGCCGACGCCCATCTACCTGACACTCCGCGATCAAATTGTGGGAGCGGGCTTACTCGGCGAAGGACCTGATGTGAGCAGCCAGCTCTGCCAGCTCTTTATCGTCTTCCCCGGTCCCGTGCATCGGGAATAATTTGGCGTGCAGATGATCGACGCCGTAACCCTCCAGAATCATGCCCGTTCTAGCCACACCTTTTAGCGCTTCGTCCAAAAGCTGCGCCGTCTTCTTGGCTGCGATGACCAAGTCACACAGCACGGTGTCCGGTTCGGCAAACGCGTAGCTGCCGTGATGGGTTTTGGGGATAACGACACTGAACCCCGGCGTGTTGGGAAATATGGAGAGAAAGGCTATGTGGGTCTGGTCTTCCCATAGGAGGTGGCGGGCCTCCGTTCACCACTGACTCAGACCGCAATATTTTCCAACGCATAAGCATCCTCGTCCCTCTCATCAATCTCCTTGATCTGCTCAATCATCGCCTCCGCCAACGGCGACAAACGATACCCCGCACGGCTGACAATCCCGTAGCGGGTGTAACGCTCTTCCAGGTTTTCATCCAGGCCATCGATCTTCAAACACACCAGTTCGCCCCGCGCCATGTGCAGCACATCGCTGTTGGCGCTGACGATGCCAATGGCGTCCGAGCGCAGCACCACACCCATCAGGCTATAGCCGTTTTCGCACTCCACATTGGGTTGGTAATCGGGCCGGCCGCTGAGGTCGACGATGACCTTGCGCAGGTTCGGCGGGCGAATGGTGACCGCCAGCGGATAACTCATCAGTTCATCGGCGCGGATGCTTTCGCGGCCGGCCAGGGGGTGGCCGGCGCGGCAGCAGAAATACCAGCGGCGTGGGCGCAGGCGGTGGGTGTGGTAGTCGGGGTTGGCTTCGAAGTGGCGAGTGTCGGCGACGAAGAATTCGAACTCTTCGCTGAGCAGGCGTTTGCCCAGGCTTTGCCAGTCATCCACCTGGAACTGCACGCGGGCCTTGGGGTAGCGCCCGATGAAACTGCCGATGGCGCGCGGGATCAACCCACCTGCCGGGGCCGGGCCGCAGCCGAAGCGCAGTTCGCCGGCTTCCAGGCCGTTGAACTGGCTGATCTCGTTGGCCAATTGTTGGGCGCCGCTGACCAGGCGCCGGGCATGTTCAAGCAGTACCTGACCTTGCTTGGTGGGCGCCAGGTCCTTGCTGCCACGGTCTACCAGCTGGCAGCCGGCACTGTGTTCAAGGGCCTGGATGCTGCGACTGAACGCCGACTGCGACAGGTTCACGGCCAAGGCTGCCGCGACAAAACTGCGTTGCTCGGCGAGGGCGATGAAGTGGCGAAGCTGGCGCAGATCGATATGCATTTTTCACATCAAAAATATCCGGGAAATGCATTGGCTATGCATTAGGTCGACTCCTTATAAAGGCTATCTCTTATGCAGTAAATGTTCGTAAAAACATAAATAAATAACCTTTAGGAATATCTGGCGACGGATATCTCCGGGTTCTGGAGCCGCTTATGAGTCTGTTCAAGTCCTTGCCGCTGGCGATGCTGGTGGCCGGTAGCAGCAGTTGGTCGCCTTCCCAGGCCGCTGAAACACCCGCGCCTGCCGGCAAGGGCGAAAGCGCCAGTGGCCAACTGGAAACCGTCACCGTGACCGCCCGGCGGCGTACCGAAAGTGCCCAGGCCGTGCCGACGCCCATGAGCGTGGTCGGTGGGCAGGCGCTGGAAACCCAGCGGGTGTACCGCATCCAGGATTTGCAGCAACTGGTGCCCAGCGTCAACGTCGCCTACATGCACGCGCGCCAGTCCAGCGTGTCGATTCGCGGCCTGGGCAACAACCCGGCCAGCGATGGCCTGGAAGGCAGCGTGGGGTTGTATATCGACAACGTCTACCTCGGGCGCCCGGGCATGGCGGTGTTCGACCTGATGGACATCGAGCAGCTTGAAGTACTGCGTGGCCCGCAAGGGACGTTGTTCGGCAAGAACACCACCGCCGGGGTCATCAACATCAGTACTCGCGCACCGAGCTTTACCCCGGAGCGCAGCATCGAAACCTCTCTGGGCGAGGACGGTTATTTCCAGACCAAGGGCACGATCTCCGGCCCACTCACCGAGGACCTGGCAGGACGCTTCTCGGCCTATCGCACCCGCAGCGACGGCGACATCAAGAACGAGCACGACGGCCATGAGCTTAACGGCGGTTCGCGCCAGGGCTTTCGCGGGCAACTGTTGTACAAGCCCAACGAGGCGTTCAACCTGCGCTGGATCGGTGACTACAACGAAGAAGATTCCAGCGCCGGCACCCGCGTGTTGTACAGCACCGGGCCGACCATCAATGGCACCAACCTGTATCAATCCCGGGCCAACGCAGCGGGGGCGACCCTGGTGGATGGCACCCATCGCAAGGTCAACCTGGACAACGACCAGCATGTCACCGTGTTCCAGGGTGGTACCTCGCTGGAGGCCAACTGGACGCTGCCAAGCGACTTCACCCTGACGTCGGTGAGTGCCTATCGGTGGTGGAATTTCACCCCACGCAATGATGACGGCCTCAACGTACCGGCGTCGTATAACGCCGGGGTTTCGGTGGAAGATAAACAGTGGTCCCAGGAGTTCCGCCTGGCATCGCCTACCGGCGGCTTCTTCGATTACGTGCTCGGCGCCTATTACTTCGGCTCCGACCTGGACAACAAATCCTTCGCTTATTACGGCCCCAAGGCCGATATCTGGAACGGCACGCCAGCCGGCGCTTTGAGCAATGTGAGCAGCGTCGGCAACGGGCATATCCGCACCGATAGTTTTGCGTTGTTCGCCCAAGGCACCTGGCACCTCACCGAGCGTCTGGATTTCACTGCCGGCCTGCGCGGCACCTACGAAGAAAAAAGCGCCTGGGTCACGCGCAATGCCCCGCTGGGCGGCGCTGCGGTGAGCGGTGCGGCTGCCACTGCACGGCGTGGGCGCACCGGGGCGTATGACTCGGGCGACCTGACGCAGTACAGCGCCACCCCTTCGGGGCTGCTCAACCTCAGTTATCACTTCAATGACAACCTGCTGGGCTACGCGACGCTGTCCCACGGCGAGAAGTCTGGTGGGGTCAACCTGGCAGTGGGGTCTGCGCCAACGGCCGGGGCCGACTCGTTACTGATCGGCACCGAGCGCGCCAACAACGCCGAGCTGGGTTTCAAGAGCACGTTGTGGGACCGCCGCCTGCAACTCAACGCCAACCTGTTCTGGACCCAGGTCAACGGCTACCAGACCAACGCCTACGACCAGGACAACCGCGTGCAGTACCTGACCAACGCCGGTTCCGTGCGTTCGCGGGGCGTGGAAGTGGAAAGCACCCTGGTGCCGATCAAGGGCCTGACCCTGAATATCAACGGCTCGTTCAACGATGTGAGCTACCTGTCGTACAAGGATGCGCCGTGCCCACCCGAAACCAGCTTGCGCCCTGGTGCACCGGCGTCCTGCGACCTCACGGGCCATCAAGTAGTGGGCGCGTCCAAGTGGATCGCCAACGCCAACGGCGAATACAAATGGAACCTGGCTAACGGTTTGGAACCCTACGTCACCGGCAGCTACGCGTTCCGTTCCAAGGCGGTGGGCACGGTGGAAGATTCCGACTATGGGCAGATCCCGGCGTACGCGGTGGTCAACCTGTCGACCGGCCTGCGCGGCAATTATGACCAAGGGCAGTGGGACGTGTCGCTGTGGCTGAAAAACGCCTTCGACAAAACCTACTACACCACCCTGTGGACCGGCGGAAACGGCGGTTACGAGGGCCTGTTGGGCACGCCGCGCACCCTAGGCGTGACTGGGCGCTACGACTTCTAGGTCAGTGCGATAGGTGGCCGGGCTGAACACCCGCGTCACCAGCAGCATCGCTACCACGGTCACCGTCAGCACCACCCAGGCGCTGACGAAGTTGCCGGTGAGTTCGCGCAACCAGCCGGTCAGCCACGGCGAAAGTGCATTGATCAGAAACCCCACGCCTTGCACGAACGCCGCCAGCTGCCCGGCTTGGCGTGGGTCGCGGTGGTGGTCGAGGGTCAGCAGCAGGCTCAGGGCGAAACATGCGCCCAGGCCGAAGCCGATCAGCGCCACCCACAGGTGCGGGAATTGCTGTGGCGCCATCAGCAGGCCGAGGTAGCCGATGGTTTGCGCCAGCAGGCTGATGCTGAGCAGTGGGCGCCGGTCAATGCCGCGTTGTGCCAGCACTGGCATCAGCAATGCGGCGATTACCTGAAAGATGGTCATGAACGCCAGCAACGAGCCGCTGGGCAACACGCCCCAGCCCAGTTGCTGATAGTAGGCGGGCAGCCACGCGACCATGCTCATGTAACCGCAATTGACCAGGCCGAAATACAGCGCCAGCAGCCAGGCACGCCGGTTGCGCAACCCTTTGAACGCAGGTGCCTGTTGTGGATTTCGCGCGGCACCCAGCGGCAGCCAGGCCCATAGCAGCAATGCCCCCAGCGCCGGCAACAACCACACCCCCAGGCCCGCCTGCCATTGCTGGAAATGCATGGCCACCACAGGGCTAAGCAGCGCCGCCAGCCCACCACCGGCCATCAGCGAGGCCGAATACACGCCCATCGCCACCGGCACGCGGTGATGAAATTCGCGCTTGATCATCGCTGGCACCAGCGCCTGGATCAACGCCACGCCCGCGCCACCGAGCAGTGCGGTAACCAGCAGCGCCGAAGCCTGGCCCATCAACCAGCGCGTCAGGCACGCCAGCAAAATCATCAACAAGCCCAGGGCGATGCCGCGACGTTCACCCAAGCGCGCTTCCACGCGCACGCCGACCAGTGCCACCAGCCCCATGCAGATCACCGGCAGGCTGGTGAGCAAGGCGCTGCTCTGGAAGCTCAGCCCGGTGGCCTGGCGAATCTCGCCGAGCAGCGGGCTGATGGAGCTGAGGATCGGGCGCAGGTTCAGGCCGAGCACCACCAGCAGGCCCCAGCCAGCGAGGGATTTATTCAGGGTCATGCAGGGTTTTCCACTGGTGATACAACGCTGTCATTGCGCTGTCGGGCAGGTACTGGATGGGCAGGCGTTGCGCACCGATGGGCAAGCCAACCTGTTGGCTGATGGCTGCGGTCGACAGGCCGAACGGCTCGGCCATTTCGTTACTGGCGGCAAACACCACCCGTTCTACACCGCACAGGTACATGGCGCTCAGGCACATCGGGCAAGGCTGGCCGCTGGCGTAGATCACGCAGCCGTCCAGGCGTGCACCCAGTTGGCGGCTCGCTGCACGGATCGCCAGCAGCTCGGCGTGGGCGGTGGGGTCCTGGGTCAGGTGGATCTCATTCACGGCTTCCACCAGCACTTCACCGCTGCGCGTCAGCACCGCGCCGAAGGGTCGGCCGCCTTGGACGACGTTGGCGCGGGCCAAGGCGATAGCGCGTTGCAGGTGTGGTTGATCGTTGGTCATACAAGCCCCCGGGCGCGATGAAAGGTGAAGTATGGTCAGGCAGCGGGGTATGCTGAAATTAAATATAAACATGCCAATCAGTGGCAAACGCAATGGTGATGACGTTGTTCGATCCCGTGTTGTTGCGCAGTTTTGTCGCCGTGGTGGACTGCGGCAATTTCACCCGCGCCGCCGAGCGCCTGCATTTGACCCAGTCCACTGTCAGCCAGCAGATCCGCCGGCTTGAAGACGCAGTGGCTTGTCAGTTACTGGACCGCGACCAGCGCCGCGTGGTGGCTACCGCCGAGGGTGAGCGTCTGCTCGCGTATGCGCGCCGCATTCTCGCACTGCACGAAGAAGCCGCCGACGTGCTGATCAACCAGCAGAGCGACGGTGTGTTGCGCCTTGGCGTGCCGGAGGACTTTGCCGCCGAGCGCCTGATGCCGCTGCTTTCAGCGTTTGTCGTGGCCTATCCACGGGTGCGGCTGGAAGTCACCAGCGGTCTGGGCCCTGAATTGCAGCGCCAGTACCGGGGCGGTGAATTCGATGTGTTGCTGGTCAAGCAGATGGGCGACAGCGACGACTGTGTAGCGTCGTGGCCGGAGCCCTTGTATTGGGTCGACAGCCTGAGCACCCCGGCGCTGGGCCGCGATCCGCTGCCGCTGGTGGCTTTCCCGGTGGGCGGCTTGTACCGCAACGACATGCTTCACCATCTTGAGCGGGCCGGCTGGCGTTGGCGCATCGGCTACTCCAGTGCCAGCCTGGCCAGCGTGTGTTCAGCGGTGGCGGCAGGCTTGGGCATCAGCCTGTTGCCGGAGCGGGTGTTGCAACCGGGCCATCGCATACTCGGCCCGGAGAGTGGCTTGCCGCCTGTTCATGGCGTGCGATTGGCCCTGTATGGCCGCAGTGGTTTGGGCGCAGCGGGCCAGAGTTTGCTGGGAGAATTGCTGGCGTTGTGCAGTGGAAACCCGCACTGAGCCATACCTTTGCTGAATATTTTGTATGCCTTTAAAGCATTGAAAAACAAGGGTTTGGCGCCAGGCCCCGAGCCACGTGGCTTTGACGTCAGCGACTGTTGTATTTATGCGATTTTGTTCTATCTATAACTTTAAAGATTACTTTAAGAGATAAGTGTCTGGCCCCGATGATTCAGCCCTCGACGGGGCTGCACGCTGGCCCGTCGGTTTTTCAAAACCGTAGGGAGTGAATCAATGGGCAATGTCCAGACCGCCGCCAGTGCACCCGAGGCGCAATGGCGCCAGGCACCGAGTGGTGAGTTGGTCGACCTTGGCCGGCCGCATCGCGCGCCGTTGGGGCAATTGCGCCTGCAGAAGACCCCGAAGCGTTTTTCCAGCCACCGCGAAGGTATTTTGCTCGGGTTGCTGGTGTTGGCGCTGCACGGCGCAGTGATCTATTGGGTGAGCCAGAAACCCACGCCGGTGCTGCCGATTGTGCCGCCGGAAATTCCGCCGATGACCATCGAGTTTTCCCAGCCGGCGCCGCCGGTGGTTGAACCGCCACCACCTGTACCGCCACCACCGCCGCCACCTGTAGTCGAGCCACCGCCGCCGGTGGTGGATGAGTTGGCGGCCAAGCCGGCGCCGCCCAAACCCATTGCGAAACCCAAACCCAAGCCCGCGCCGAAACCTGAGCCCAAGCCGGCCCCCAAAGCCGTCGAGCAGCCGCCTGCGCCACCGACGCCAGCCCCACCTGCTCCGCCCGCACCTGCGGCGCCAGCGCCAGCGCCGCCAGCGCCAGCGCCGGTGACGCCGGCTTCGGCCAACGCCGCGTACCTGAAAAACCCGGCACCGGAGTACCCGTCACTGGCTCAGCGTCGCGGTTGGGAAGGCACGGTGCTGTTGCGGGTGCATGTGCTGGCCAGCGGTAAGCCGGGTGAGATTCAGGTGCAGAAAAGCAGCGGGCGCCAGCAACTCGATGACGCCGCACTGGCCGCCGTAAAGCGCTGGAGCTTCGTACCGGCCAAGCAGGGTGATGTGGCTCAGGACGGCTGGGTCAGCGTACCGATCGACTTCAAGATTCATTAATTATTCGGCCGCGGTGTGCACACGCCGCGACCTGCACAAGAGGGAAAACATCATGGCATTAGCGTCTCCACTTGAATCCATCGAAAGCGCGGTGATCTGGCTGCTGGTGATCTTTTCGGTCGCCACCTGGGGCCTGGCGTTGCTCAAGGGTGTGCAGTTCGGTCGCCTCAAGGCGCAGGATCGCAAGTTCCACAAACAGTTCTGGGCGGCATCGAGCCTCGATTCAGCCGCCGAACTCGCCGAAACCCAGCCCGGCGCCGCCGCGCGTGTGGCCCAGGCCGGCTATGCCGCAATCCAGGTGGGCGATACCCCTCACGCTGCGGATCTAAGCCAGGCGATCAATCATCAGGACCGCCTCGAACGCGCCTTGCGCCAGCAAATCGTGCGCGAGCGCCGCTCCCTGGAGACCGGCCTGGCTGTGGTTGCCAGTATCGGCAGCACCTCGCCGTTTATCGGCCTGTTCGGCACCGTGTGGGGCATCATGGAAGCGCTGAAGGGGATCAGCGCCGCCGGGTCCGCCAGCCTGGAAACCGTGGCGGGGCCGATTGGTGCGGCGTTGGTCGCGACCGGTGTGGGGATCGCCGTCGCGGTGCCTGCGGTGCTTGTCTACAACTACTTCCTGCGCCGCCTGAAACTGACGGCGGCGGACCTGGACGACTTTGCCCACGACTTCTACAGCCTGGCGCAGAAAAATTCGTTCCGTGTGCTGCTGCACCCAACACTGGCCAAGGCAAGCGTCGGCAGCCCGCAGAAAGTGAAGGAGGCGTCCTGACATGGCCTTCTCCACGCAAGACAGTGACGAGGTGCTGAGCGAGATCAACGTCACGCCGTTGGTGGACGTGATGCTGGTGCTGCTGGTGGTGTTTATCGTCACCGCGCCGCTGTTGACCAACTCGATCCCGATCAACCTGCCCAAGACCCAGGCCGTGGCACCGGTTGAGCAGAAGGATCCATTGGTGGTGAGCATCGACGGTGCTGGCAAACTGTTTATCAACAAGGACGAAATCCAGCCGGACCTGCTGGAATTCAACCTGCAGTCGGCCAAGGCCAAGGACCCCGATGTGCGTGTGCAACTGCAGGCTGACGATGGAGTGAACTACGGCGAGGTGGCGCGAGCCATGGCGTCGATTGAGCGTGCGGGCATAACCAAGTTGTCGGTGATCACCGCACGTTAGTTTCAAAAAGTCTCCACAGTTTTTGGGCCGCTTTCCTTGGCAGGGTGCGGCCTTTTTTTATTTAAGCGTTATGACGTTTATAGGAGAAAAGAATTTACACGTTTTTGAATGTTTCCAGGCGTGCAATTCGCAACGGTATGATTATTCTGGTCGGTGCACGGAGTAATTTAATTAAAGGAGCAGTTGCATGAACGTACGTTTTCCTATTCATTCAGTAAGTGCATTCGTGAACCCGCAAGTAACGACCCCTCAACCTGAAGAAAAAAACCCCGTCGGGGTTTTTTCACGGCCTGATAGACCCGGTCCGCAACACCCTTTAGCGCAACGATCGTCAAGTCATGTCGGCTCTCGGGAAAGTACCACTTCAAAAGTGCTCAAGCCTAATCCTGAAATAGATGCTTATATCAGCACGCACGCATCCGATTTCATTTCGCCTGAAAAAGAAATTTCGACTATTTTGTCCGCCAAGATAAAGCAGCATTGGGGGGTGGATGTTGATCCTGACAACACGTATCTGGTTACGTTTAAACCTAATGGTACTGATGAGAAGGATGTTGTAGAGAAAGTAACGCTGACCCAGGCGGCTTTGAAAAATAGGCAAGATGTAAAAATTGAAGATGATGAGGGGTGGTTTCGAAAAATCGCCAAGTTTTTTTCACCGGCAGTTTATATAACCAATAAGATTGAAGGCTGGGTGGAGGAAGCACACAGCCGACAGGGTATTTATCGGCAGCCAGGGTCTCCAGGTGCTGCGCTCTATAGCGCGGCCACTCAAGTGGCCATTCCTGTTGAGGACTTCAAAGCCTTGGTCTGGGATACAGACCGAACCCAACTTTACAAGAATACGCTGGACGGGTTTTGGGACAAGCACAGCGGTTCATACGCTTCATTGAGTAAAATATCCTATCTTAAAGCGATCCATCTACAGCGCTTGGAAGGGACGCTTGGCCCTGTCGAGGCGGCACTTGCCCAGCGGGCGTTAGGGCCTATTGCGCAAAAGGAATGGTCGGAGCTGACGGTGCAGGATTTTTCAGCGCCTCGCATAAAGGATCCTAATGTGGATATTGGGTTGCTGAGCATCAATGGCTTGCAGTCAACCGACTTGATGTGTGTGACCGATCGCAGAACCCAACTGACGTTGCTGTACATCCCTGGTAACTCCTCGCCGATACATCGTTTCGATAACCCTCAGAAAATGAAAACCTGGTTGGCTGAGCAGGCCACCGATCCAGTAAAGCGCGCCTCACTGCTAACCCATTTCTCTCTCAAGGACCAAGCCGACAAGTCGTTTTCAGATGGTGTGCGTCAATCCCTGGAAGGGATGGCAAATTGGTCCAATGCGCAGGCGTCAGGGAGCGCTTTCCTTTCAGGGCTCAATGGCTGGGTACCTGATCGCTTTATCACGGTTGACCCTTTGCGCAACGATCCTTTTGAAGCGGTCAAGGTTCGACAAAAGGCGCGGTCATATTCGGATGCGGAAAACGCGATCGTCAGCGATGGCGACTACACCAAGAACAAAGTGTTGCAAGGCGTGGAAGAGGCCACGAAGGTCGCGATGTTCATGACGCCTCTCGCGTTGGTCATGCCGGAAGTCGCGATAGGCCTGGATGTTTTCTTCATGGCTGCCGGGGCCACTCAAACAGGTATCGGTATTGATGATGCCGTCAAAGGTAAAGCGACGGCCTCTGACCGGATCGTTTTCGGGGTATTGAATGCTGTACCGCCCTTAGCCACCCATGCGGGGGCTCCACTGGCGAAAGTGATGACAGGGAGAGTGTCCAGCGAGGGCATTGCAGCCGGGGTTGATGCTACAACTCGGGTGCCCGCTCAAGTGCCTGAACAAGGGCGTCCATTCTTCAATCCGCCACGACGAGTCAATGGCCATATCGGCTACCCGATGGGGCCTGTTTCACCGCCGGTGATCCGCGAAGAGTTCACGATACCCATGGACGGTGTGCAATCAGCGTTCAAGGGATGGAATATGATTTATTTTAACGAATACCTTGTTCCAGTTACGTATGACGTAGGGGCAGGCCTCTGGCGTGGGCTTACCGATGACGGTGAGGCGGCGGCAGACATATTTTATTGGCGTAATAGTCAAGGGGAATGGCTGAGTGGTACCGAGTCTGAAGCGCTTGCAGGTAGTAAAAGCTCACCTGCTTCGGTTATCAATAAAACGCTGACGCTGCCGAAGTTACCGCCGCTACCGTCGGGTGCTACGCCGGTACCTAAAGTTATTCACTATTTTTGGGCCGGCAACGAGATGCCAGAACACTTGATCGAAAATATTGCGGAAAACTCCAGAAACAGTCCAGGATACAAGTCCATTGTTCATGTGGATGCAAATAACGCGAATGCTTTTCAGAAAATAAAGTCTGCGCTGGATCACAAAGTGGGTGGGCTGGAAGTGCATGATCTAAAAGAGGATGAGGCTTTTCGAGAACTGAACGATAGTAAATATGGAGAAATGTATCAGTACTTTCGCTCAGGCCAGGGGCAGAATTTGGCAGCCTCATCGGACGTGATGCGCGTGGCATTGATAAAAAAGTACGGTGGAATATATCTGGATACAGATGATGCGCTGACGTTTAACGTGGGGGAGGTCACGCTGAACGCTACGCAACATGATGTATTGATGAGCTCGCCCGTCACGTATGCAGGTGCGGATTTCAGCGGGTTCAATACAAGTAATTTTGCAAGTCATCCAGGTAATCCGTTATTCGATAAGATTCTGGAGGAGTCGTATCAGCGATACAAAGCCAACGAACCGTGGTTTAACACCCATCGTCCTTTCCAGCACGACAGCTCGACTGATATAGAACGGCAAGCCTATAAAGAGTACGAAACGAAAATTTTCGAGGTGACCGGGCCGAGAATGTTTGGTGATGTAATGGTGCAAGAAGATTATGGTTTTTTTCCGATGATTGATGAAGTTAACGAGCTAATTGGTACGCGTTTTGTACTTCCCGAAGGCTATAGAAATACATACGCAGAAGCACAGAGTTTTTATATGCCAATGCACAGTAAGTTTGGGGTAACTATCGGCTCAGAGCACTCTATGCATCACTCTCGTTGAATCGGCAAAGCGGTCGTCGTCGTTGTTGAGAGCTGGGTTATACAACTCAACGACTGACGGCATTACAGCCATCGCCCCCTGACGCCTTGGTGTTGGGGGGCCAATGGTTTGGGTTCCATGAATGACGGAGGAGCAGGTTTCGAAAAAAGTAACGTTATGAGTTTTTGGTTATTAATAAATTCCTTTTTATTCCTTATTTGATTGTTTTGACGCCTCTATACTGACCAGAACGTTAAACGCTTCAGGAGGGCACACCCATGCACAGCGAGTCGATTCGTTATCTGATCGTGCCGGGCTGGCAAGGATCGCCAGAAGATCATTGGCAAACCCATTGGCAGCACAGCTTGCCCAACAGCGCTCGCGTGGAGCAGGCCGATTGGCTGACGCCGCGTCGCGAGGATTGGGTAGCCGCACTGGCCGAGGCCATTGCTGCCGACAGCACGCCGGTCATCCTGATCGCCCATAGCCTGGGTTGCATCACCGTGGCCCATTGGGCCGCCACCGCCCCCGTGCATTTCTTGCGACAGGTACGCGGTGCGTTGCTGGTGGCTCCGGCAGATGTCGAACGCGTGGCGTGTGCACCGGCACTGCGCAATTTCGCACCGATTCCTGCCGATTTGTTGCCATTCCCCAGCCAAGTGGTCAGCTCCGACAACGACAGTGCCGTCAGCGCCTCCAGGGCTTTGGAGTTGGCGCGTCAATGGGGCGCCGAGGCCGGCATCCTCTCGGGTGCCGGGCATATCAATGTGAAGTCCGGCCACCGGCGCTGGGAACAAGGTTTTGCTTACCTTTATCGCCTGCAACATCGCCTCGAGCACCATGCTCGGCGTAGCGCCTAATATTTTTTCAACGCCCCGTCCCTGAGTGGATTGGGGCGGGAGCCTGCCATGAGTCTGCATGAAACCTACGGCCAGCCTTTGCTGACCTTTCCCGATGCCGAAAAGAGCCCACTGAGCATCCGCGCCAAGGCGTTGGTGTTCGTCGACCCACGCTCACGCCAACTGCGTGAAGAATTGGAAAGCCTTGCGCCGCGCGCCTTACCCGTATTGATCCGCGGTGAAACCGGCAGTGGTAAAGAACTGCTGGCGCGACACATCCACCGTGGCAGTGACCGTACTGGCCTGTTTGTTTCGGTCAACTGTGGTGCCATCAGCCCCACCTATGCGGATGCCGAGTTGTTTGGCTATGCCGCCGGCAGCCACAGCGGCGCAGCGAGCAGTCGGGCTGGCTGGTTTGGCTCCGCCAACGGCGGCACCTTGTACCTGGACGAGATTGGTGACTTGCCGCTGCCGATCCAGGTGAAATTGCTCTCGGCCCTTGAAAATCATGAGGTCACCCGCGTCGGTGCCCATCAGCCCAGCCCGGTAGACGTACGTCTGGTCGCCGCTACCAGCATCGACCTGGCCCAGGCCGTGGCCGTGGGCAAGTTTCACGAGCGCCTGTTTCATTACTTGAGCGAAGGCCGGCTGGACCTGCCGGCGTTGCGCGAGCGGGTAGGGGATATTTTGTCCTTGGCCGAGTATTTCCTCGGCATCTACAGCCAGCGCCTGGACCTGCCGGTGCCACTTATCAGCGACGCCGCTCAACAGGTACTGGAGCGTCACACCTGGCCGGGCAATACCCGCGAACTGGAAAACGTCATTCACTTTGCCTTGCTGGTGAGCAGTGGCGATGAAATCTTGCCCGAGCATTTGAACCTGCCGGTGGCCGGCTCGCCGCTGGAGCAAGTGCGACGAATTTTTGCCAGCGCCAGTGCGACCGAGCGCGAATCACTGCGTACCTTCCTGTATGAACAAAATGGAATATCAACGTGAATAAAAGATATTGTTCGGGAATAAAAAATCTAGGTATTGTCCTTCCTACGCCGCGATAGCATTTCGCTGGCACCTCACATAAAAAATGGTCGTTAGAAAAGGACACTGCATGAAAAAGGTTCTGTTGTTTACCGCCCTGGCGGCTGCCCTGACTGCCGGCTTCGCCCAGGCCAACGAAAAGCTGGTGGTCGCGGCCACGCCGATTCCGCACGCTGAGATCCTGGAGTTGATCAAGCCGACCCTGGCCAAGGAAGGCGTGGACCTGCAGATCAAAGTCTTCACCGATTACGTGCAGCCAAACGTGCAAGTCGCTGAGAAGCGCCTGGACGCCAACTACTTCCAGACCCTGCCGTACCTGGAAAACTTCAACAAAGGCAAGGGCACCAACCTGGTCACGGTAGTCGGTGTGCATGTTGAACCCATCGGCGGCTACTCGAAAAAGATCAAGAAAATTGAAGATCTGAAAGACGGCGCGACCGTGGCCATCCCGAACGAAGGCTCCAACAGTGGACGCGCTCTGTTGCTACTGCAGAAGAGCGGGCTGATCACCCTGAAAGACCCGACCAACGCGTTGTCTACGCCAAAAGACATCAAGGACAACCCGAAAAACCTCAAATTCAAAGAGCTGGAATCGGCCCTGCTGCCACGTGTGCTGGATCAGGTTGATCTGGATGTGATCAACACCAACTACGCCCTGGAAGCCGGCCTGAACCCGGCCAAGGACGCGTTGATCATCGAAGATGCCAAATCCCCTTACGTGAACTTCCTGGTAGCGCGCCCGGACAACAAGGACAGCGACGCTATCCAGAAACTGTCCAAGGCCCTGACCAGCCCGGAAGTCAAAGCTTTCATCGAGAAGAAGTACAACGGCGCAGTCGTGCCGGCGTTCTGATGTAACTCAAAACCCCCTTCAAGGTTTCAACGCCGACGGCTACTACAGCGTCGGCGTTTTTTTATCTGAAATACGGTCAAAACTGTGGGAGCTGGCTTGCCTGCGATAGCGGTGGGTCAGTATCACAGCTGTATCTGACAGACCGCTATCGCAGGCAAGCCAGCTCCCACAGAGGTTAGTTTTTTGGGTGATATCAATATGCTATTTCGGTATTTAAATTTTGCTTTTTATACCTTTAAAGTTCGCGCTACCCGACGTTATCCACGCCGGAACGGATTGCGCTCGCAGCATTACCCATGCGGCGATATGGACTGCACATGACCTTCGATTTCGCTTTTATCCTCAGCACCTTGCCGGCGTTCCTGCAAGCGGTGGGCGTAACCCTGCAAGTGGGCCTGATCGCCATCGGCACCTCCTTGCTGGTGGCGCTGATCAATGCAGCCTTGTTGGTGTTTCGCACGCCGTACCTGTCACGGCTGGTAGCGCTGTATGTGGAGCTGGCGCGGAACACGCCGCTGTTGATCCAACTGTTTTTCGTCTACTTCGCACTGCCGGCCCTGGGTTTGAATATCTCCGGGTTCTGGGCGGCAATCATCACCATGACCTTTCTCGGCGGCGCCTACCTCACTGAAGTGTTGCGCGCCGGTGTGGAAGCGGTGCCGCTGGCGCAGATCGAGTCGGGCAAGTCCATTGGCCTGTCCGACTGGCAGTTGCTGCGCCATGTGATTCTGCCCCAGGCCGGCATCCTCAGCCTGCCGGCGCTGTTCGCCAATTTCATCTTTCTGCTCAAGGAAACCACGGTGGTTTCCGCAGTGGCGGTGCCGGAGATTCTCTACACCACCAAGAGCTACATCGCCCTCTACTACAAGACCTACGAGATGCTCGCCGTGCTGACGCTGATTTGCGTGCTGCTGTTTTTGCCGTTGTCGTTGCTGCTCAGCCGTTTGGAAAGGAGGCTCCAGCATGGCCAGTTCGGGTCTTGAGTTGCTGTGGGTGTCGTTGCCACAACTGGGCAAAGGCGCTGCGCAAACCCTGTCGATTTCGTTTTTGAGCATCGCTTTCAGTACGGTCGGCGGCGTGCTGTATGGCGTGCTGCGCACCTTGAATAACAAGGTGATCGACGGCGTGCTGCGCATCTACCTGGAGCTGTTCCGGGCGATTCCGGTGCTGGTGTGGTTGTACCTGCTGTTTTTCGGCCTGCCGATTTTCTTTGGTGTGAGCCTGCCGAGCTTCTGGTGCGCAGTACTGGTGTTGTCGCTATGGGGCGCCAGCGAAGTCGGCGAGGTGGTGCGCGGTGCATTGCATTCTCTGCCGCGTGGCCAGCGTGAAGCGGGCTTGTCGATTGGCCTGTCCGACCCGCAGTTGTACGGCTACGTGCTGCTGCCCCAGGCCCTTAAACGCATGACGCCGCCGACCATCAACGTCTACACGCGCATCATCAAGACCAGTTCCCTTGCGGTGCTGATCGGCGTGGTGGATGTGATCAAGGTCGGCCAGCAAATCATCGAGCGTACCTACGAGTCGGTATTGATCTACGGCGCGCTGTTCCTGTTTTTCTTCTTTATCTGCTACCCGTTGTCGGCCGCCTCCAAGGTGCTGGAACGGCGCTGGGCCCAAGCATGAGTGCATTGATCGAGTTCCAGGGTTTCAACAAATTCTTTGGCCAGGCGCAGGTGCTCAAGGGTATCGACCTGAGCGTGCAAAGCGGCGAAGTGGTGGTGATCCTCGGCCCCAGCGGCTGTGGCAAAAGCACCTTGCTGCGCTGCCTCAATGGGCTGGAAGTCGCGCACAGCGGCAGCCTGCGGTTTGCAGGCGTTGAGCTGCTGGATAAAAACACCGACTGGCGCCAGGTGCGCCAGGACATCGGCATGGTGTTCCAGAGCTACCACCTGTTCCCGCACATGAGCGTGCTCGACAACATCCTGCTCGGCCCGCTGAAAGTGCAAAAACGTGACCCCCGCGAGGCCCGTGAGCAGGCGCAAAAACTGCTGGAGCGCGTGGGCCTGGCCGACAAGCGCGACGCGTTCCCGCGCCAGCTCTCCGGCGGCCAGCAGCAACGCATCGCCATCGTGCGTTCGTTGTGCATGAACCCCCAGGTCATGCTCTTTGATGAGGTCACGGCGGCCCTTGACCCGGAGATGGTCAAGGAAGTGCTGGAAGTGATCCAGGGCCTGGCCCGCGATGGCATGACCCTGCTGATCGTCACCCACGAGATGGCCTTCGCCCGCGCCGTCGCTGACCGCGTGGTGTTCATGGAGGCCGGTCGCATCCTCGAACACAACACCCCCGAGGCATTCTTTACGAACCCGCAGACCGCACGCGCGCAGCAGTTCCTGGAGAAGTTCTCCTTCGTTTCAACACTGCCCAAAAAGATCAAGGAACTGGAGCTGATATGAAAAAACTACTGCTGCCACTGTTTGCCGTCGCCTTGCTGGCCGGTTGCGATAAAAAGGCCGAAGAGCCTGTAAAACCCGCGGCTGTCAGCTACATCGACAAAATAAAAGCGCGGGACAAGCTGATCGTTGGCGTCTTCACCGACAAGCCACCGTTTGGCTTTGTCGACGAGGCTGGCCGCTACGTCGGCTTCGATACCGACATTGGCCGTCAATTCGCCAAGGACCTGCTGGGCGACGAAAACAAGGTGGAGTTTGTCGCCGTTGAGCCCGCCAGCCGCATTCCGTTCCTGCAAAGCGACAAGGTCGACCTGATCCTCGCCAACATGACGGTGACGCCTGAGCGCAAGGAAGCGGTGGACTTCACCAACCCCAACCTGAAAGTCGCGGTGCAGGCCCTTGTACCGAATGACAGCACGGTAAAAAGCCTGGATGACCTGGCCACTCGCACCACCATTGTCACCACCGGCACCACCGCCGACATCTGGCTGACCAAAAACCACCCTGACTGGAAGCTGCTCAAGTTCGAGAAAAACTCCGAGTCGCTGCAAGCGCTGTCGGCCGGGCGTGGCGATGCTTATGCCCAGGACAACCTGGTGCTGTTCAGCTGGGCCAAGCAGAACCCGGGCTACCGTGTGCTGGCAGAAAAGCTGGGTGATGAAGCACCGATTGCCCCGGCGGTGAAGAAGGGCAATACCGAACTGCGTGACTGGGTGAATGCCGAGCTGGCAAAGCTGGGCGAGGAGAAGTTCCTGCTCAAGCTCTATGACCAATATGTGCGCAAAGAACTGAGCGATGACACCAAGCCTGAAAGTGTGATTGTTGAAGGCGGGAAGTGGCAGGGCTGAAACCTGACTTTTTGTGTTGGCTGCACCGGCCTCATCGGGGGCTTGCTCCCGATGAGGCCGGTACAGTCACCACCTACTCCGGCCAATGCCAGGCCGGCCCATCCAGAATCCCTTGCCCCACGATCCGCGTTTCCCCCAACACCTTCTCCAGCACAATCGAATTGCACCCCTCATCCTGCTGCAACGCCGCAATCAAGCGGCTGGCATGGGACACCACCCACACCTGACATTGCTTCGACGCCTGGATAATCAAGCGCGCCAATGCCGGCAACAGGTCCGGGTGCAGGCTGGTCTCAGGTTCGTTCAGCACCATCATGGTTGGCGGCCGTGGCGTCAGCAGTGCGGCGATCAGCAACAAGTAGCGCAAGGTCCCGTCCGACAGCTCCGCCGCCGACAACGGCCGCAGCAAGCCTTCCTGATAGAACTCAATGGCAAAGCGTCCGCCTTGCAACGGTTCAATGTTCAGGCGCGCACCCGGGAATGCATCGCTGACTGCACGTTGCAACGCCTCGGGGTCGCCGATCTCGCGGATGGTCTGCAACGCGGCCGCCAGATCGCGGCCATCGTGATGCAACACCGGCGTACGCGTGCCCAACTGGGGCTGGCGCACTGGCGCGTCCACGTCGCTGCGAAAGTGATCATAAAAGCGCCAGCCACGAATGCTTTCACGCAACAGCAGCACTTCCGGCGAGCCGCGCAGGCTGCCGACCTGATCGAACAGGCTGTGGTAGTTGGGTGTGTGCTGCGCCAGTACATCCCAGGCACGGCCTTCGCGGGCACGCACCATGGCACCTGAGCGCTGCACCAACAGGCTGGCCGGGCGGTAGATGTGGCCGGCCCAGATGCATTCCTTCTTCACTTCGGGGTCGAGGCTGAAGAACGACGAGGTTTTTTCCGGCAATCCCAGAGAGATTGCGTAGCTGAAATCTTCGGCGGCAAACCCCAGGCGCAGGCGTTTGACGCCTTGGCGCACATTGGATTCGATCGGTACTTCACCAGTGCGCATACGCCGGCTGATGGTTTCCGGCCCGGCCCAGAAGGTCGAGTCCAGCCCGCCTTCACGGGCCAGGGCATTGATCACTCCGCCCTGGGCGGTTTCTGCCAGCAGGCGCAGGGCCCGGTACAAGTTGGACTTGCCGCTGCCATTGGGCCCGGTGATCAGGTTCAAGCGGTCCAGCGGCACTACCAATTTATTGATCGAGCGGTAATTGGCCACCGCGAGGGTTTTGAGCATATGCATTTAATCGGCTGGGGAACCATTGGAGTATGGGATCCTCCATGCAGATAAGGAACCCTGATCTAAGCTCACAGTCGCATACACACTTGTACCTTGCGTCACGCAAAAGGAGCCTGCATGGGCGGTCGCACTTCGACATTTATTTTCAGCCTTGGCCTCCTGGCGCTGCTGAGCGGCTGTGGCCAAGACAAAGCCGAGCCCAAGCAGCATTCACGGGTATTTGTGCAAACCGTGCAGCCGGCGGATTTTGCCGCGGCGGTCACGCTGACGGGCGATATCCAGGCGCGGGTGCAGACCGATTTGTCCTTTCGCGTGGGTGGCAAGATCATTCAGCGCATGGTGGACGTGGGCGACCGAGTAACGGCCAAGCAAGTACTGGCCAAGCTTGACCCCAAGGACCTGCAAACCAACGTCGATTCCGCCCAGGCCCAGGTTGTGGCCGAACAGGCGCGGGTCAAGCAGACCGCCGCCGCCTTCGTGCGCCAGGAAAAACTCTTGCCCAAGGGCTACACCAGTCGCAGCGAATACGACGCTGCTCAGGCCGCATTGCGCAGCAGCCAAAGTGCCCTGGCCGCCGCGCAGGCGCAATTGGCCAACGCCCGTGAGCAACTTGGCTACACGGCGCTGGTCGCCGATGCACCGGGGATCATCACGGCGCGCCAGGCCGAAGTCGGCCAAGTGGTACAAGCCACCGTACCGATCTTCAGCCTGGCCCGTGATGGCGAACGTGACGCGGTGTTCAATGTGTATGAATCCCTGCTGGTGGAGCCGCCGCCGGATGCGCCGATTACCGTCAGCCTGCTGGACAACCCGAGCATCAAAGCCGTGGGCAAGGTGCGTGAAGTGACCCCGGCAGTGGCGGCCAATACCGGCACCATACAAGTGAAGATCGCCCTGCAAAACCTGCCTAAAGGCATGGAGCTGGGTTCGGTGGTGAGCGCCACCGCCAACGGCCCGGCCAAGGCCAGTATCGAATTACCCTGGGCGGCCTTGACCAAAGACCTTAGCGAGCCTGCCGTGTGGCTGGTGGATGCAGACGGCAAGGCGCAGCTGCACAAGGTCAAGGTGGCCCGTTACCTCACCGGCAAGGTGATTATTGGCGAGGGCCTTGAAGGCGGCGAAAAAGTCGTAGTGGCCGGTGGGCAATTGCTGCACCCCGGCATGGTGGTCGAGATCGCCCAGCAAGGAGCCCAGCCATGAAGCAACTGACGGTTATCGTCGTCGCCAGCCTGTTGCTGATGGCTTGCTCCAAGGAAGAGGCGCCGCCTGAGCCGGTGCGCCCGGTGTTGTCCATGCAAGTGAAGGCTGAAGATCAGGAAAACCTCGGCCGCTTCGCCGGCACTATCCAGGCCCGCTACGAAAGCAACTTGGGTTTCCGGGTGTCGGGCCGCATCGCCCGTCGCGCCGTCGACGTGGGCGCCGAGGTGGAGAAGGGGGCCTTGCTTGCCGTGCTCGACCCCACCGACCAGCAAAACCAACTGCGTGCCGCCCAGGGCGACCTCGCCCGCGTGCAGGCACAGTTCATCAATGCCCAGGCCAATGCCCGTCGCCAGCAGGAGCTGTTCAACCGGGGCGTCGGCGCCCAGGCTCAGTTGGATGTGGCGCAGACTGACCTGAAAACCACCCAGGCCACCCTTGATCAGGCCCGCGCCTCGGTCAATCAGGCCAAGGACCAACTCAATTACGCCGAACTGCACACCGACCACGCCGGTATCGTCACCGCCTGGAATGCCGAGGCTGGCCAGGTAGTCAGCGCGGGGCAGCAGGTGGTGACCCTGGCCCGCCCGGACATCAAGGAGGCGGTGATCGACCTCCCTGCCGGCCTGGCCGAGCGTCTGCCGACGGATGTGGTGTTTCTGGTCGCCGGGCAACTGGACCCCAGCGTGCATACCACCGCCATCGTGCGCGAGATCGAACCCCAGGCCCAAAGCGCCACGCGCACCCGCCGCGCACGCCTGAGCCTGACCGACACCCCCGCCGCGTTCCGCCTGGGCACCGCCATCAGCGTGACCTTGAGCAGCGCCATTACGCCGCGTATCGAATTGCCCTTGAGCGCCTTGCAGGAAGTTGACGGCAAGACGCGCATCTGGCTGCTTGATACCCAGAGCCAGACCGTGCAGCCACGCGACGTCAGTGTGGTCAGCCGGGATGCTGACAGCGCCTTGGTCAATGGCGGCATCAAAGCCGGTGAACGCATCGTCACCGCCGGCGTGAACAGCCTGAAACCCGGGCAAAAAGTCAAAATCGACGAGGACAGCCCACGATGAAAGGGAGCTTCAACTTATCCGACTGGGCCCTCAAGCATCAGTCCTTCGTCTGGTACCTGATGTTCGTCGCGCTGCTGATGGGCGTGTTCTCGTATATGAACCTGGGCCGCGAGGAAGACCCCTCGTTCACCATCAAGACCATGGTGATCCAGACCCGCTGGCCGGGCGCTACCCAGGAGGAAACCCTCAAGCAGGTCACCGATCGCATCGAGAAAAAACTCGAAGAACTCGACTCCCTCGACTACGTGAAAAGTTATACGCGACCGGGTGAGTCCACGGTGTTCGTGTTCCTCAAGGACACCACCAGCGCCAAGGCCATTCCGGAGATCTGGTACCAGGTTCGCAAGAAGATCGATGATATTCGCGGCACCTTCCCCCAGGGTTTGCAGGGGCCGTCGTTCAACGATGAGTTCGGTGATGTGTTCGGCTCGGTGTACGCCTTTACTGGCGACGGCTTGTCGATGCGCCAGTTGCGCGACTACGTGGAGCAGGTGCGCGCCGAAATCCGCTCGGTGCCGGGGCTGGGCAAGGTCGAGATGATCGGCCAGCAGGACGAAGTGATTTACCTGAACTTCTCCACGCGCAAACTGGCGGCATTGGGCATTGACCAACGCCAGGTCGTGCAAAGCCTGCAATCGCAGAATGCGGTAACGCCTGCCGGGGTGATCGAGGCCGGGCCGGAGCGGATTTCGGTACGCACCTCCGGGCAGTTCGCTTCGGAGAAAGACCTGGCCAACGTCAACCTGCGCCTCAATGACCGCTTCTATCGGCTGGCGGATATCGCCGACATCAGTCGCGGTTACGTCGACCCGGCGCGGCCGATGTTCCGCTTCAATGGCAAGCCGGCGATTGGCTTGGCGATCGCCATGCAAAAGGGCGGCAATATCCAGTCGTTCGGCAAGGCGCTGCACGGGCGCATGGATGAGCTGACTGCCGACCTGCCGGTGGGCGTCGGTGTGCACAAGGTGTCTGACCAGGCCGAAGTGGTGGAAGAGGCCGTCGGCGGCTTTACCAGCGCGTTGTTCGAAGCCGTGATCATCGTGCTAGTGGTGAGCTTTATCAGCCTCGGTATGCGCGCCGGGCTGGTGGTGGCGTGCTCGATTCCGCTGGTGCTGGCGCTGGTGTTCGTGTTCATGGAATACAGCGGCATCACCATGCAGCGGGTGTCGTTGGGTGCGTTGATCATCGCCCTCGGCCTGTTGGTGGATGATGCGATGATCACCGTGGAGATGATGATCACGCGCCTGGAAAAAGGCGAAACCAAGGAACAGGCCGCCACCTACGCCTACACCTCAACAGCGTTCCCGATGCTCACCGGTACGCTGGTGACCGTGGCCGGTTTCGTGCCGATTGGCCTCAATGCCAGCTCGGCGGGCGAGTACACCTTTACTCTGTTCGCGGTGATCGCCGTGGCGATGCTGGTGTCGTGGGTGGTGGCGGTACTGTTTGCGCCGGTGATCGGTGTGCATATTCTCAGCGCCAATGTGAAACCGCATAACGCCGAGCCTGGGCGCATCGGCCGCGCGTTCAATGGCGGTATGCTCTGGGCCATGCGCAACCGCTGGTGGGCCATCGGTATCACCGTGGCGCTGTTTGTGGCCTCGGTGTTTTCCATGCAGTTTGTGCAGAACCAGTTTTTCCCGTCATCGGATCGCCCGGAAATCCTGGTTGATCTGAACCTGCCGCAGAACGCCTCGATCAACGAGACGCGCAAGGCGGTTGACCGCCTCGAAGCGATCATCAAGGACGACCCGGACATCGCTCGCTGGAGCACCTACATCGGCCAGGGCGCGATCCGCTTCTACTTGCCGTTGGACCAACAACTGGAGAACCCGTACTACGCGCAGTTGGTGATCGTCAGCAAGGGCCTGGAAGAGCGCAGCGCCTTGATTGCGCGATTGCAGAAACGCCTGCGCGATGATTTTGTCGGTATCGGCAGCTATGTGCAGCCGCTGGAAATGGGCCCGCCGGTTGGGCGGCCGATTCAGTACCGCGTCTCCGGTAAAGACACCGACCAGGTGCGCAAGCACGCCATCGAACTGGCGACCTTGCTGGACCAGAACACCCACTTGGGCGAGATCATCTACGACTGGAACGAGCCGGGCAAAGTGCTACGCGTCGACATCGCCCAGGACAAGGCGCGGCAACTGGGGCTGTCGTCGGAAGACGTGGCGCAGTTGATGAACAGCGTGGTCAGCGGCGCGGCGGTGACTCAGGTGCACGACGATATCTACCTGATCAACGTGGTCGGTCGCGCCGAAGATGCCGAGCGCGGCACGCCGGAAACCTTGCAGAACCTGCAGATCGTTACGCCCAACGGCACCTCGATCCCGTTGCTCGCGTTTGCCACGGTGCGTTACGAGTTGGAGCAGCCGCTGGTGTGGCGTCGTGACCGCAAGCCGACGATTACCATCAAGGCCGCGGTGCGCGACGAGATGCAGCCGACCGACCTGGTCAAGCAACTGGCGCCGACCATCCAGAAATTCAGTGACGGCCTGCCGGCGGGCTACAAAGTCGCCACCGGCGGCACCGTGGAAGAAAGCGGCAAGGCCCAGGGCCCGATTGCCAGTGTGGTGCCGTTGATGCTGTTCCTGATGGCCACGTTCCTGATGATCCAGTTGCACAGCGTGCAGAAAATGTTCCTGGTGGCCAGCGTTGCACCGTTGGGGCTGATCGGCGTGGTGCTGGCGTTGATCCCCACCGGTACGCCGATGGGGTTTGTGGCGATCCTGGGGATCCTGGCGCTGATCGGCATCATCATCCGCAACTCGGTGATTCTGGTCACACAGATTCATGAGTATGAAGTGGCGGGCTATACGCCGTGGGATGCGGTGGTGGAAGCGACCGAACACCGGCGTCGGCCGATTCTGCTTACGGCGGCAGCCGCGAGCCTGGGCATGATCCCGATTGCCCGGGAAGTGTTCTGGGGGCCGATGGCCTACGCGATGATCGGCGGGATTATCATCGCCACGTTGCTGACGCTTTTGTTCCTGCCGGCGCTGTATGTGGCCTGGTACAAAATCCGCGAACCCAAACAAGAGCATCAGGAACGACGCGGTTAAAAATGTGGGAGGGAGCAAGTCGAATCGTCGCACCGCCCCTCCCACATTTGGATCTTCATCTCGCTTGAGGCTGTGGGAAGCTTCCGAAAGATCCACTTGTTGCCCCGGCCACTGTCTGCATGTTTTACCCTCTCGACCTAACTTCTCCGTCCAGGTCGATTCCCATGCAGTGCCTGCGCCTCATCTTTGTGCTCTGTGCGCTTGTTCTTGCGCCCTCAGTCTTTGCCTCCACCGTGCTGGAAAACGCCCTGTGGCGCGTTGACCTCGACCCTGCAACCCTGGCGCTGCGTGTCACGCCAGCGGGGGAGGCCCCGGTACAAGCCTCCAGCGGTGTCGCCGCGCACGCTGTCAGTGCGTTGCAAGCTGATGCCGCACAGGTCTCCTGGCAATGGGATAGCGGCGCCTACCGCCTGACGGCCCGGCTTGAACAGCGCGAACTGTCCCTGTCTATCAGTGCTCGCGAGCCGGGTGAATTGGCCCTGCTGCGCCAGCCGGCCACGGCCATGGGCCAGGCGCTGATCTGGCCGTTGGCTGAAGGGCATTATGTGCCCTTTGATAACCCCGTGTGGAAGGCGTTCCTGCTTGAGCACGGCGAAGTCAATACCACCCAGGACCTGAGCTTGCCCTTGTGGGGCCTGGATCACGGGCGCTTCACGCTTAACTGGCTGCTGACCAACCCCTACAACAATCGCCTTGAATGGCAAGCGGACGGTCAGGGCATGGCGTTGTCAGCGGCCCATGAATTCACCACCCTTGCCCCCGACGCACCGATGACGCTGCGCCTGTACCTGGGCGATGCCGACCCATTGGCCGGCGCCAAGCGTTATCGCCAATGGTTGGTGGAGCAGGGCCGTTACGAGCCGCTGGCGGACAAGCTGCGGCAAACCCCTGAGGCGGTAAAATTGCTCGGTGCCAGTCACGTTTATCTCTGGGGCAACGGCTTGCTGACGCGGGATGATGTCCGTGATTGGCCAACGTTGATCAAACGGCTGCGCACCCATGAGCTTGGCAGGCTGTTGGACAAAGAGTCTGCGAAGGTGCTCGCACAGACAACCGCATTGAATCGTTATGAGCAAGCCGTGCTGCTGCGTGGTCTCAATGCGGCCATCAATCAGAAGGCCCGGCAAGCCTGGCAAGTGGAAGAGCCTGACATGAGTCGCCTTGCCACTCGCTACGGCGAGTTGCGTAGCGAGCTGGCCGTGGATTTTGCCTCAGCCTTGAGTGATCGCCCCGAAACCTGGGGGCATTCGACTATCCAAGCCTTGCGTGACGCGGGGCTCTCGCGTCTGCTGTTGACCCTGGGTGATGGCTGGGAAGGCGGGCTCTGGCATCCCGAAAAGATTCGCGCAGGCGTGGATGCCGGGTACCTGATGGCGCCTTACGATTCGTATGAAACGGCGCTGTCGGCCAGCGAAAATCCGGATTGGGCCACCGCCCACCTGGGCGGCAAGGCGTACCGCGACTGCGCAATCATATTGAAGAACGGCCAGCCGAAAACCGGCTTCCAGCAATCGGGCCACTACACTGACCCGCGCTGTGTGCGACCGTTGCTGGAAGCACGGGTAAAAGCGGTGCAGGCCGCAGCGGGTTTCAATGCCTGGTTCCTCGATGCGTACGCCACCAGCATGGTCTTCGACAGCTACCGCGACGGCGCCTCCATGAGTCAGGCGCAGAATGCCCAGGGCAATATCGACGCCTCGCGCTGGCTCAACACTTCGCTGAAACTGCCCGCAGGTTCCGAAGACGGCAACGCCATCACCGCTCAGGGCATTCTGTTTGCCCACGGTATGCAAACACCGGTCATCGGCTGGGGTGACCGGGACATGACCCGCGACCGGCAGTCGCCCTATTACGTCGGCAACTGGTACCCGGCGGAACAGCCGGCGGTGTTCTTCAAGCCTGTGCCGTTGAAAGCGTCACTGCGCACGGTGTATTTCGACCCGACGACGCGGCTGCCGTTGTATCAGGCGGTTTTCCATGGTTCGGTGATCACCACCCATCACTGGTTGTTCGACAACCTCAAGCTGAGCAATGTACGGGCTGAAAATGAACTGGCCCAACTGCTCTACAACGTACCGCCGCTGTATCACCTGAGCGCGGCGACACTCAAGGACAGGCTGCCGGTGATTCAGCGCCAGGACCGGTTCTTTCGGCCGCTGCATCAACGGTTGGGGACTCAGGCGATGACTGAGTTTCGCTGGCTGACGGTGGACAAACTGTTGCAGCAGACGACGTTTGCCGATGGGACGCGGTTGGTGGCGAATTTTTCGGACGCGCAGAAAGATGGGTATGCCGGGCGCAGTGTGACGGCGCTGGTGGAGGGGGAGGAGCCGGTGGTGTATCAGGTGAAATAACGCTGCCCGTTACGGCGCCATCGCGGGCAAGCCCGGCTCCCACAGTGAAATGCATTCCGAATGTGGGAGCTGGCTTGCCTGCGATGAGGCCGGTACAGGCGATGCGGCACTAAATTTTACGCCACACACTCGCCAACCAAGGCTGCTGTTCCCGCGGCAACCCGGCCGGCCGGTAGTAGTGCTCCAGCTCTTCAAATCCGGCCTCGGTCAGCAAGCCCCGCCACGCCTCCAGGTCGTGATAAGAGCCATACCGCGGCCCATTCCAACCCTCCTGGTTCTCACCCCGTGGGTTGGAGCTGAACAGCACGCCCCCAGGCTTCAACGCACCATGCAGCTCTTTGAGCACCCGCGGCAGTTCCTGCTTGGGAATATGAAACAGCACCGCATTGGCAAACACCCCATCGAAGCGCGCGGCGGGCAGGTCCAGCTTGAGAAAGTCCTGCTGCATCACTTCACAACCACTGTCCTCCCGGGCCATCTGAGCGAAACGCTCGGAGCCATCCAGCCCCACGGCTATATGCCCCATGCGCGTAAAAGTCTGCAAATCCCGCCCCGGCCCACAGCCGAAATCCAGCACGGTAAACGGCGCGGGGCCCTGGATATGCCGCAGCAGCGCGTCGATGTTCTGGCTCACATCGTGATCGCGTGTGCCTTCACGAAAGTCTTCGGCCACCTTGTTGTAATGGCCCAGGGTGGTGGAGGTGATCTGGTTGAGGTCGTCGGGGGCGAGTTTCATGGCGTGGCGCACTGCTGCGGTTGAGGTCGTTGGACTATACCCCAGGACGCGTCCGATGCAGTTGAAAGACGTTTGCCTGCTGTAGGACGGTTCGCGGTGTTTGTGCTGTCAGCATCTGACATACCGCACGGCAGGATTCTGGTTAACATCGGGCTTTACTTGAAGAGGCTTGTACATCCATGGAACCGGAAAAACGTCCAACCACTGGTGAAAAAACCACTCGTAACAAAGTCGACCAATACGCCACGAAACTCAGCAGCGGCCTGTTCTGGCTCAATGAACGCGCCTGGCCGCTGACGGTGGGGATCCTGTCGGTGGCAGGCTTGTATTTGTACCAGTACATCCAGGTGGAAAAAGTACCCCTGAGTATTTTGTCGGCCGCCGCATTCACTGCGCTGCCGGCGATGTTCGCCATGCTGGTGTTTGTGATCGGCATGATGGGCGCGTCGATCCTAGTGCCCACGTTCATCTTGTTCACACGCCTGAACGGCACGGGTGTGCGCCTGAGTGATCAGCTCAATCTCAGCCCGGCATCGCCGCAGGTGACGGCGCAACATCGCCGTTTGTTGCTGCACTGGGCCGCCAGTCTGGTCGTCATGGGTATCTTTTGGATGTCCGCTGTTTACCTGTCCGTGAATGCCCAGAGCGGGCCTCTACTGACCATCAGCTGGATAGTGGCGGTCGTGCTGGCGGTTGTAGTCTACGTTGGCATCATCCTTCGCGCCCGTCCCGCCCATATTGCACTGCGTGACCTGTCCGGCGAATTCTGGCTGGCCAGTGTCGGTGCAGGTGCCGTTCAAATGCTGGTAATCCTCATGGTGACGGTGCCGGTCTCCCGGGCCTTTCGCGAGTATTCCGACAGTGCGGTGCTTTTTGCGCCGTTCATGTTTGCCGAACTGGTGGTGCTGTTCCTGGTCCAGGGATGTGCCGCTTGTCTTGTGGTGTGCATGAGGGATCATAAAAACCCGGTGGCATTCGCCTCAATGGCGGCCTTTGCGCTCATCGTCTTCCTCGGGCTGATCCCGGCAAGCGGGTCGAAGCTGGGTGGGTTGCCATTGCAAGGCTCCGCCTCCGGAGGGCGCGTGTGTACGCTGATGACCTGGTCGGACGACGCCAAGGTTCTTCGCGTGCTGGTAGACGCCGACAACCCGCAGCGCAGCGTGAAACTGAGGGTAATGGCAGACTCGGACGGCAGCTACATCGTGCGCCCCTGGCAGGCCAAGGAAAAAACCGTCAGCTTCGTGCCCCATGCCAGCGTCGCGCAGTTGGACGAATGCCCGTGAGTTCAGCGTTTGTTCAATACCCGCGCCAAGCGATCCCCACTCAGTTGAATTACCGCCACCAGCACCACCAACAACACAATCACCGTCAGCATGATCTGGGTGTCAAAGCGCTGATAGCCATAGCGGTAGGCAATGTCGCCCAGGCCACCGGCGCCAATCGCCCCGGCCATGGCCGATGAGTTGATCATGGTGACCAGCGTGATGGTGAACCCGCCGACGATCCCCGGCAGGGCTTCCGGCAGCAGCACATGCCAGATGATGTGCCAGCGCCGGCAACCCATGGCCTGTGCAGCTTCGATCAGGCCATGATCGACCTCGCGCAGGCTGACTTCGGCAATGCGCGCAAAGAACGGTGTGGCGGCGATGGTCAGCGGCACCACGGCCGCCCATACGCCATAGGTGGTGCCGACGATCAGCCGAGTAAACGGGATCAACGCCACCATCAGGATCAGGAACGGAATGGAGCGGAACAAATTCACAAACGCCCCCAGCACGCGGTTAAGCGCCGGCGCCTGGTAGATACCGCCCTTGTCGCTGGTGACCAGGAACACCGCCAGCGGAATGCCCACCAGTAATGCAATCAGCGACGACACACCGACCATCAACAAGGTGTCGATAGCGCCCTGTACTAAACGATCAAACCACATAGCCCAGCACCTCCACCCGTTGTGCCCAATTGCCGGCGCGGTTACGCAGCTCTTCGGCATTGTGCGGCGAGCCATTCACCGCCAGCAGTAATTGCCCCAAAGCGTGCCCCTGGATACGTTCCACACCGCCTTGCAGCAAACGCACGCGGCCGCCGAGGGCGCTGAACAGTGCGGCCAGGTCCGGCTCATCGGTATCGCTGCCGGTGAACTGCAAGCGCAGCACCAGCGCCGCATCAGCCGAGGTTTGTGTCGGTTGCAGGCGGTTTTGCAATTCGGGCGGCAGGCCGTGTTGCAGCGGTGCGAGCAGGGTTTTGCTGACCTCATGCTGCGGGTTGCCGAACACTTGCCACACCGGGCCTTGCTCGACGATGCGCCCGTGTTCCAGCACCACCACGCGGTCGCAGATTTCGCGGATCACCGCCATCTCATGGGTGATCAATACGATGGTCAGGCCCAGGCGTTGGTTGATCTCACGCAGCAGGCCGAGGATCGACTGGGTGGTCTCCGGATCGAGGGCCGAGGTGGCCTCGTCGCACAGCAGAATCTCGGGGTCGTGCACCAGCGCGCGGGCGATGCCGACGCGCTGTTTCTGCCCTCCGGAAAGCTGCGCCGGATACGCCTTGTGTTTGTCTTGCAGACCTACCAGCTCCAGCAGTTCATGCACCTTACGCACGCGTTGTGCCTGGGTCACGCCGGCGACCTTGAGAGGCAGTTCGACGTTCTGCCACACGGTCTTGGCCGACATCAGGTTGAAGTGCTGGAAGATCATGCCGATGCGCCGGCGCAGCGCTACCAGGTGGTCTTCATCGAAGCCGCCGATGTCCACCTGATCGATCAGCACGCGCCCGCTGCTGGGTTGTTCCAGGCGGTTGATGGTGCGGATCAGCGATGACTTGCCGGCACCGCTGCGGCCGATGATGCCGAACACTTCGCCACGCTGGATCGCCAGGTCGATGCCTTGCAGGGCGTGCACGGTGCCGCCATAGGTTTTGCCCAGGTTGATAAAACGCACGTGGGCGCGATTGAGGTCTGGGTGCAGTTCAGTCTGCTCGGCGTCCCTGGGCGCACGGCCCAGGTCGCGCAATTGGGCGTTGGCGGCGGTCATTTTTTATCTTCCCAACCCACTTGATAGAGCTTGCCCAGGGATTTATCCAGGGCGGCACGTACCACCGGCGAGTGCTGGTAGATGTCGACGAACTTGATCACTCGTGGGTCGGTCTTGCTCTTGGGCTGAATCACGAACTGAATCACGTACTCCGGGTGGTCGAGGCCATCGAACAGCAGCGCCGATTCCGCATCGAAGGTCTTGGACAGGCGGATATACGCCGGGTAGCCCTGCACCAGGTCGGCATCGTCGTAGGCGCGTACCAGTTGCACGGCTTCCACCTGCAGGATCTTGAGCTTTTTGGGGTTGCTGACGATGTCTTCTTCGGTGGCCTTGTAGCCCACGCCCGGCTTGAGGGTAATCAACCCGGCCTTGGCCAGCAGTTGCAGGCCGCGCCCGCTGTTGATCGGGTCGTTGGCAATGGCCACGCTGGCGCCTTCGGGCAGGTCGTTGAAGCTTTTGTATTGCTTCGAATACAGGCCGACGTTGTTGATGATGCCCGGTGCGTAAGACACCAGGTCAAACCCGGCGGCGGCCTTGGCGTTTTCCAGGAAGGGAATGTGCTGGAAGTAGTTCACGTCGATATCGCCGGCGGCGAGGCTGACGTTGGGGGCGATCCAGTCGCTGAACTCGACCAGTTCGACTTTCAGGCCTTGTTTGCCGGCCTCTTCAACGGCCGCTTCCAGCGCAATGGCGAAGGCGGCGGTGGTGCCGATTTTCAGTGGTGGGTCGGCGGCGAAGACCGCTGTGCTGAATAAGCCGAAGGCCAGGGCCAGTGCTTTGACTGGGTGGGTGAGCAGGGTCTTTTTCATCATCAATTTCCAGTCATAAGGTATAGGCACAAACAATGGAGATCCAATGTGGGAGGGAGCAAGCCCCCTCCCACATTCCTGATCAGTGTCGGTAGCTGGAGCCGGTGTGTTGTTCGGGTAAGCGAGCGGTGCCGCGGAAAACTTTTTCCCGCAACGTGCCCTGCTCATAGGCGGTCTTGTACGACCCACGTCGTTGTAGTTCCGGTATCACCAGGTCAATGAAATCCACATAGCTCTCCGGCGTCACAATGCGCGTCAGGTTGAAACCATCCAGCCCGGTTTCGCTGATCCAGGATTCCAATTCGTCGGCAACCTGTTCAGGCGAGCCCACCAGGGTGATATAGCGTCCGCCCAGGGCGTGCTGTTCGAGCAATTTGCGCCGGGTCCAGTCGTTGTTTTGCAGGTTCTTGGTGGCCGACTGGATCGCGTTGCTCTTCACGTACTGGATCGGTTCGTCCAGTTCGTAGGCAGAAAAATCAATCGCCGTGGACGCCGAAAAGTGCGCCACGCCGGCTTCCGCACTGGCATAGCTCAGGTACTCGGCGTGCTTGGCCCATGCAAGCTCTTCGGTGGCGCCCACGATCACATTGAGGCCCATGAACACCTTGATGTCATCCGGGTTGCGCCCAGCCTCCACGGCGCTGGCGCGCACCTTGTCCACCTGTAGCCTGGTCGCGGCCTTGTTCTGCCCGCTGATGAACACGCACTCGGCGTGGCGCCCGGCGAACAGCAGCCCGCGCTCGGAACTGCCGGCCTGGAACAGCACTGGCGTACGCTGCGGCGATGGCTCGCACAGGTGATAACCCTCTACCTGATAAAACTCGCCGTGGTGCTCCACCTTGTGCACCTTGCCCGGTTGCGCATACACCCGCGTTTGCGGGTCGTTGAGCACCGCGTCGTCTTCCCAGCTGCCTTCCCAGAGTTTGTACAACACCTCCAGGTATTCATCGGCCTGGTCGTAGCGCCGGTCATGTTCGACCTGTTCGGTGAGGCCCATGGCCTTGGCGGCGCTGTCGAGGTAGCCGGTGACGATGTTCCAGCCGACGCGGCCACGGCTCAGGTGGTCGAGCGTGGACATGCGTCGGGCGAACAGATAGGGCGGCTCGTAGGTCAGGTTGGCGGTAAGGCCGAAGCCAAGGTGCCGGGTAACGGCGGCCATGGCCGAGACCAGCAGCAACGGGTCGTTGACCGGTAGTTGGATGGACTCCTTGAGCGGCACGTCTATCGAGTTCTGGTACACGTCATAGACGCCGACGATATCGGCGATAAACAAACCATCGAACAACCCGCGCTCAAGAATCTGCGCCAGTTCGGTCCAGTATTCGAGGCTCTTGTACTCGGTCGAGTTGTCCCGTGGGTGAGTCCACAAACCGTGGTTGATATGCCCGATGCAGTTCATGTTGAAGGCATTGAGCAGGATCTTTTTCTTGCTCATCAGATGGTCCCCCGCAGCGGCGGGTTTTCATCGTTGAGGTAATAGTTGCCTACCGCATGGTATTTCCAGCGCACCGGATCATGCAGGGTGTGCACCCGGGCATTGCGCCAATGGCGGTCCAGGCCATGCTCGGCCAAAGTCGCCTGGCTGCCGGCCAGTTCGAACAAGGTACTGCCCGCCGCGAGGGAAATCTCGGTGCTCAGGGCGCGCACTTCGGCCACGGCGATGGACGCGGCGGCGACGGTCTGGGCATTGCTGTCTGCCTGGGCGCGGTCGAGGAATTCGCCGGAGCGCTCCAGCAACGCCTCGGCGGCGTGCAAGCGAATGCTCAGGTGGCCGAAGCTCTTTAGAGTCAGCGGGTCTTCGGTGGCCTTGTCGTTGCCGGAATCGATCCACGGGCGGGTCTTGGTGCGCACAAAATGCAACGCATCTTCAAAGGCTGCGCGGGCGATGCCGGTGTCGATGGCGGCGTGAAGGATCTGCGCCAAAGGCCCCACGGTGGTCGGGCGTTCGAAGGCGCTCTGGAATGGGATCACGTCCTGCGCTGCGACCCACACGTTATCGAACACCACCGAGCCGCTGCCGGTGGTGCGCTGGCCGAAGCCGCTCCAGTCGTCGATGACCGTCAGGCCCTCGCTGTCACGGGGTACGAACGCCAGTTGCTGGATGCCGTTTTCATCCACCACCGAGGTGGGAATGCGTTGGGCATAGATCGCGCCGGTGGCGTAGAACTTGCGCCCGTTGATGCGAAAACCGTCGCCGTCGCGGGTGAGGCTGGTCACGCGGTCATGGGCGGTCTTGGTGCCCAGTTCCGCCAACGCGTTACCAAAGCGCTGGCCGGCGAGCACCTCGGCGTACAGGCGCTTTTGCTGCTCGGGGTTGCCGTTTACGCGCAGCACTTCAAGGGCATAAAAATGATTTTGCGGGATCTGACCCAAGGAGCCATCGGCCTGGGAAATCAGTGCAATCACCTTGGCCAGGGTGACGTTGGACACGCCCGCGCCACCGAATGCCTTAGGCACCGTGATACCCCACAGGCCGGAGCGCGAGAACACGTCCAGCTCGGGCCACGGCAGGCGGCGTTCGCGGTCGCGCTGGGCGCTGTCGCGGCGCAAATCTTCAGCGAGGTCGCTGGCGACAATAAGGGCTTGCTCATCGCTGGTGATAACCGCGACGTGGTGAGAAAGGGTCATGAGTTTCTCCAGAAGCTCGTGGAAAAAGTGTTCTGGTCGGTTAAATCCAGGAATGACGAGCAGGTAAGGTGCCGTTCAGTCGATAGGCGCCGATGGCGTGATACTTCCAGCGCACCGGATCGTGCAGGGTATGCACCCGCGCGTTGCGCCAGTGACGGTCAAGGTTGAATTCGGCGAGGGTGGCGCGGCTGCCGGCCAGTTCGAAGAGCTTTTCGGTGACCTGCAATGCCACTTCGGTGGTGAGCACCTTGGCCTCGGCCACGGCAATCGAGGCGCGCGCGGCGGACTGCGCGGTGATCGGTGCCGCTCTGACCTGGTCCAGTACCTGACCGGCCTTGCGCAACAGTGCCTCGGCAGCGTGCAGTTCGATCTTCAACTTGCCGATATCGGCGATCACATACAGGTCATCGCTGGCCCGCTCGACCTTGGCGTCGATCCAGGGGCGTGAACGCTCGCGTACAAAGGCGATAGTGTCGTCGAGGGCGCCACGGGCGATGCCGGCGTCAATGGCTGCCTGGATCAGTTGCGACACGGCACCCTGGATATTCGGGCTTTCGCCCAGGCGCCAGTTGTCGATGACCAACTCCGGGTCTACCGCCACCCGGTCAAGCAGCACGGTGCCGCTGGCGGTGGTGCGTTGGCCAAAACCGGACCAGTCATCGACGATGCGCAACCCCTCGCTGCCGCGCCGCACAAAGGCCATGACTTGCTTGCCGTCATCGTTCAACGCCTTTATCGCGACCCAGTGGGCAAACAATGCGCCGGTGGAGTAGAACTTCTGGCCGCTGACCACGAACCCATCGCCTTCGGCCGTGAGGCGTGCCTTGAGCTCCAGCGTGTTTTTGGTACCGCGTTCCGGGCCGCCGTTGCCGATGCGCCACCCGTCGAGCACGCTTTGGAACAGCTGCTTTTTCTGGCGCTCGGTCGCGGTTCCCTGCAACACGTGCAGGATGCCGAAATGGTTCTGCGGGATCTGCCCGAGGGCCGGGTCGGCTGCGCTGATGATCGCGAAGACTTCGGCCAGGGTCACAAACGACACCTGTGGGCCGCCGTATTCGCGGGGAATGGAAATACTGCCCAGGCCACTGCGGGTGAATTGTTCGAGTTGCGCCCACGGCAGTTTGCGCTGCTGGTCGCGCGTAGCGGCCTGCAGGCGCGCAGCCTGGGCCAGCTCATGAGCCGCACTCAGTGCCTGGGCGTCGTTGCGCAGCACCGTGGCGGGCAACAACAGGGGGGCTACGTCCAGATCACTCTGGGGGGGTGTTAGAGCCAAGTTAGACATCAGCGCCGCTCCTTGGCTGCACGCAATGCCCTGGCGTTATGCACCGGGGTAATTCTGACCATACCGACCTCGCATTCAATGAAATAAAAACAGAAAAATCAGGAATGTCCGGTGGTCCGGTGCATATACCCTAAGCGTGTTAATTCTTTAAATAAACTAACTTTTAGGAATATGCATAGAAGGGCTGTCACCCCGGTTCACAGGGTGAGCCGAAGCGACGCGGTTGATAGCCCGGCGCGGGCGAGGCAGGCGGGGTTGGCAAGACTGGCGTGCAGGCGGCGATACGTAGCGTGCGGGCCGGTGCCCAGCGTGAATTATTGCCCACGCGATCGAGAATGCAGTACGTGACTTCCAATCGGCAGTCGTCGCCCGCTTCGACAATGATCTGGGACGGTACCCACACCTGCACTGCCAGGCCAACGTTTTTGGCCTGGATTTTCGGCAGGTCCAGGCGCACATCACCCCAGCGCAGTGTGATGGCATCGCCGGCACTCATGTTCAAGTAAGGTTCGATGGTCAGCGGAATGCCGCGCCGAACCTGGTTGCGGTTGACGCCATGGCGGCGGATCGTCTCGGGCAAACCCACGGGGGCGAGATTCTGGTTTTCATCACTTTCGTGGTTGAGGCATGGCTCAGGCTGGCCTCCGGGGTAGTTGGTCTTGACCCGCACCAGGGTGACGGCCGAGCGCATCGGGCCATGGCCGATTTGCAGGACCTGGTAGTGGACGCGTGCCGGCCCGTCCTGCACGAAACTTTCCGGTACCCACAGATGAGTGAACGTGCCGATCTTGCACGCCGTCACCTTGCGCGAGGCGGCAAAGCAGTTGTTCCAGAACAGTTCGATCAGGTCGCCTTCCTCCATGCCCGAGTAGGGGGATATGTCGACCTGCAGATGGGTGGAGGCCAGGGCGCTGATGCCGTTTCCTACCGCCTGGGGCAGCTTCGGGGCAGGCAGCATGGCCAGGGTTTGAGTGTGTGTCATAAGTAATCTCCTTGTTGCAGCCAGCAGTCATCGTTCCGAACCTTCGGCGCAAAGGCACAGGGCGATTCGAAAGGAACGATTCAGTCAGTAGCCGGGATGGGATCCAATCCTTAAGGCGCTAGATAAGAGGGTTGGCCGGGGAGCGTCAATGGAGGCAAAAGGCTAAACGGCGGGTTTGAGGATATTCAGAAGGGTCTGACGGGGAGGGGGGTTTTAAGGGGGGTACGGCGGGGGATTTTATGCGCTGAAATGGTAACCCGTTGTAGGAGCGAGCTTGCTCGCGAAGAACGTAAACGGTAACGCGGTAATTCAGATCGACCGAGTTGCCTGGGCGTTTTTCGCGAGCAAGCTCGCTCCTACAGAGGGTGGGTCAGTGGGCGAGGAATTTGCTCAGAAACTGCCGGGTGCGTTCTTCCCTGGGGTTGGCGAACAACGCTTTGGCTTCACCCTGTTCAACGATCACGCCCTTGTCGAAAAAGATCACCCGGTTGGCCACGTCCCGAGCAAAGCTCATTTCGTGGGTCACGATGACCATGGTGCGGTTTTCTTCGGCCAGGCTGCGAATGGTCGCCAGCACTTCGCCCACCAGTTCCGGGTCGAGAGCCGAGGTGGGTTCGTCGAACAGAATCACCTCCGGCTCCATGGCCAACGCACGGGCAATCGCCACACGCTGTTGCTGGCCGCCGGACAGTCGCCTTGGGTAGGACGCCTCCTTGCCCGCCAGGCCGACCCTGGCCAACAGCTTGCGCCCCAGTTCGGTGGCCGCTTCCCGTGGCATCTTCTTGACCACAATCGGGCCTTCGATGACGTTTTCCAGCGCAGTGCGGTGGGGGAACAGGTTGAAGTTCTGGAACACAAAGCCCACGTGCTGGCGCAGACGCCGTACCAGCCCCTGTTGCTGGTTGAGCGGCTTGCTGCCGTCGATCTGGATATCCCCCACCTTGATGCGGCCGCTGGTGGGTTCTTCGAGGAAATTCAGGCAGCGCAGGAAGGTGGTCTTGCCGGAACCGCTGGGGCCGATGATGGCGACCACTTCGCCTTCCTTGACCTCAAGGTCGATGCCGTCAAGCACCACTTGACCGTTGAATTGTTTGGTCAGTTTTTCAACCACGATCATGCTTCAGGACTCCAGGTCATGCCGGTTGACCCGGTCTTCCAGACGATTTTGCAGATGCGCCAGGATGCTCGCCAGGATCCAGTAGAGAAGGGCTGCGGACAGATACATGGTGAAAATTTCGAAGGTACGCGCCGATACCAGTTGGGCCTGACGGAACAGCTCGGGCACCTGGATGGTGGCGGCCAGCGCAGTGTCCTTGACCAGCGAAATGAAGCTGTTGCCCAGGGGCGGCAATGCCGTGCGCATCGCTTGCGGCAGAATGGCCCGGCGCAGGGTTTGCGCACGGGTCATGCCAATACTGGCGGCGGCTTCCCACTGGCCACGCTCGATGGAGGCGATGGCGGCCCGCAGGATTTCACACGCATAAGCGGCCATGTTCAGCGAAAAGCCGATCATGGCCGCCGGGATCGGATCCAGCTCGATGCCCACTTGCGGCAAGCCGTAGTAGATCAGGAACAGCTGCACCAGCAACGGCGTACCGCGAAAGAACGATACATAGACCCGGGCCGTCCAGCTCAGCAACTTGAAGCGCGACAGGCGCATCAAGGCCAGGCCGAAGCCCAGCAGCAAGCCGAAAAACATCCCGCCCAGGCTGAGGATTACCGTGTAGTACGCGCCCTTGAGCAGAAAGGGCGCGGAGTCCAGCGCGAGTTGAAAACCTGCTTCCATTATTGAGTGACGTCAGCGTTGAAGTACTTCTCGGACAGCTTCTTCAAGGTGCCGTCGGCGCGCAGTTTGTCGAGGGCCGTGTTGACCGCGTCGAGCAGTTCAGGCTCGCCTTTGCGCAGGGCGATACCGGCTTCCTGACGGGAGAAGGCGTCGCCGGCAGCGGCAGTGTCGGGGGCTTTCTTGGCGTATTCGAGGGCGGCCAGGCGGTCGATCAGGATCGCGTCGATACGGCCGATGCGCAGGTCCTGGAACTTGGTTGGGTCGTCGTTGTAGGTCTTGATAATGGCTTTGGGTTGATTGTCCTTGAGCCATTGTTCGTAGTTGGTGCCCAGGCCCACGCCGACTTTTTTACCGGCCAGGTCGTCGGCATTCGTGATCGAGTCGACGTTCTTTTTCAGCACCAGTGCCTGGATGCCGGACACGGTGTAGGGCTTGGAGAAATCGTACTTTTTCTTACGTTCTTCAGAGATGGTCACCTGGTTGACCACGGCGTCCAGGCGCTTGGATTCCAGCGCGGCGAGAATGCCGTCCCACGGAGTAGCTTGCAGCTTGACCTTGACGCCCAGCTCCTTGGCCAGTGCTTCGGACAGTTCCACTTCGAAACCGCTGAGCTTGCCGCTTTCGTCGACGAAGCTGAACGGTGGGTAGGTGCCTTCCAGACCGATCTTGATCTCGCCGGCCTTCTTGATGGTGTTCAACTGCTCGCCGGCAACCGCCTGGCCCAGCCAACCGGCGCCAAGCGCCAGGCCCAAAGTGCTGACCAGCAGAGTGCGACGCAATACAGAAATAGTCATGAAGAGCCCCTGTGTTTTTATGGTGAGCGAAGCAGGTGACGCAGTAGTCGTATCCTGCCTTAAAGCGCGAAGCGCGTCTTCGCCTTCGGCGCGATGATAAAGCGGGTTTTTAAGACTTGAAAATAATAAAAAAACAATTTCATATTTCTTTTAAGAATATATGGGTATTCAATCAATTGAATACTGAGTCATAGGCAAACAATGCCGGCGCCCCACCGGTATGCAGGAAAATGATCGGCCCCTCTTCAAACCGCTGGCGCCCGATGCCGTCCAGCAAACCGGCCATGGCCTTGCCGGTATAGACCGGGTCCAGCAGCAGACCTTCCTGGCTGGCCAAAAGTTTGATCGCGGAAAGGGTGCCGGCATTCGGTTCGCCATAACGGGGGCCGAAATACTCGTCCCACAGGATCACTTTAAAGGCGTCGGGAATAGCCACTCCAAGCAACTCGGCAGTGCGTTCTGCCAGGCTTTGCACTTTGGGCAACTGCGCTTGCTCGGTGCGCGACACGGTGATGCCGATCACCGGCAACTGCGGCAGTACTTCGCTCAAGGCCAGGGCCAGGCCGCTGTGCGTGCCGGCACTGCCTGAGGCGAGCACCACGGCGGCAAACTCAATCCCGCTGTCTTCAATCTGCGCGGCCAGTTCCAGCCCTGCGCGCACGTAACCCAAAGCGCCGAGTGCATTGGAGCCGCCGATAGGCACCAGGTAGGGTTGCTTGCCATTGCTGCGCAGGCGGTCGGCGAGGGCGGCGAGTTGGGCATCGGCGTTGTCGAGGTTTTCCACCAGCTCCACTTTGGCGTCAAACAACTCCAGCAGCAGGCGGTTGCCATTGGCCAGGTAGTTGGCGTCTTCGGTGCCAGTAGGGTTTTCCAGCAGAGCAACGCAGCCCAGGCCGAGTTTGGCGGCCAGTGCGGCGGTCTGGCGGACGTGGTTGGACTGGATCGCGCCGGCGGTGACCAAGGTGTCGGCGCCCTGGGCAATGGCGTCGGCCGCCAGGTATTCGAGTTTGCGCAGCTTGTTGCCACCCATGGCCAGGGGCGTGGTGTCGTCGCGCTTGACGTAAATGTCCCTGCCCAGCCAGGCCGACAGCCGTTCAAGTTTTTCCAGAGCGGTGGCACCGCTCAGTAGTTCCAGACGGTTAAAGCGCTCGAGCTGTTGTTTGATCATGGCTACGCACGGTGACTGAATGATGGGGAGGACTATAGGCAGGCACTTTTCATCGGGCAACCGTCAATCGCTTATGAACAATAGTTCTTACGACCACACCATTGGTTCTTAAGAGCTGCCAGGGTGCATACCGTAAAGTGATGGCCATTTCGTCAGGAGTGAATACCGTGAGTGAGCGTTCCAGTCATTGGCAATTGCAGACCATCGTCAGCCAGCTGCGCGGCGCGCGGGACCAGTGGCGAACGCGCAATGGTCGCTTGAGCGGCGAGCACGGTGGCCGTGAATTGCCGTCCCGCGAGGCGGTGGCGCAGATCCTCGAAGCCTTGTGCGGTGCGCTATTCCCCATGCGCCTGGGTCCGGTGGACCTGCGTGAAGAAAGCGAAGACTTCTACGTGGGGCATACCCTCGACGTAGCGCTCAACGCCTTGCTCGCCCAGGCGCGCCTGGAGTTGCGCTACGCCGCACGCCAGGGCGGCGAAGATGACAGCGGTGTGGATGCCCATGCCATTCGGCTGATCCAGGATTTTGCCCTGGCATTGCCAGCCCTGCGCAGCCTCTTGGATACCGACGTACTGGCCGCCTACCACGGCGACCCGGCTGCACGCAGTGTGGATGAAGTGCTGCTGTGCTACCCGGGCATCCTGGCGGTGATCCACCATCGCCTGGCCCACCACCTGTACCGCGCAGGCTTGCCGCTGTTGGCGCGCATCAGTGCGGAAATCGCCCACTCGGCCACTGGCATCGATATCCACCCCGGCGCGCAGATCGGCCCGAGTTTCTTCATCGACCACGGGACTGGCGTAGTGATTGGCGAGACGGCGATCATCGGCGAGCGCGTGCGTATCTACCAGGCGGTGACACTGGGCGCCAAGCGCTTCCCCGCCGATGAGGACGGGCAGTTGCAAAAAGGCCATCCGCGGCACCCCATTGTTGAGAATGATGTGGTGATCTACGCCGGGGCGACGATTTTGGGGCGGATCACCATCGGCCAGGGTTCGACCATTGGCGGCAATGTGTGGCTGACCCGCAGCGTGCCGGCGGGGGCGAATATCACCCAGGCGAACTTGCAGCATGACGATGGGGCGCAAAAGTAATACCTGAGCCAGCTCCCACATTTCGTATGTATTTCAACGTGGGGTCGCTGAACGATTTGCCTTCTTCATCCGTCATACCAATCCTTGAGCTAGTGTAGGAATCATCTACCACTCAGCCCTGCGATTAGTCCCAGACCGCCTATTCATGTTTAACTTGAACGTTCGTTCAAGTTAAACCCGGTGGTTCGCTGCCCGCTCACAACAGGAGGCTTACCTTTGCTGAGTCCGTTATTTACAGCCATATCCCGCAACCTTGAGGTGCATCGTTCATGAGTGCATCGTCCACCCCTTCCAGCGGCATGGTGCGCATGAATGCGCCCGTTTTCTACTTTGCCGCCACCTTCATCCTGCTGTTTGGCATCACGGTCATCGCTATCCCGCAACAGGCCGGAGCCTGGCTGCTGGCGGCGCAAAACTGGGCGGCCAATACGGTCGGCTGGTACTACATGCTGGCGATGACCCTGTATCTGGTCTTCGTGGTGGTCACCGCGCTATCGGGCTACGGCAAGATAAAACTCGGTGCCGACCACGACGAGCCCGAATTCAGCTACCTGTCATGGGCCGGCATGTTGTTCGCCGCCGGAATCAGCATCACGCTGTTCTTCTTCTGCGTCTCGGAGCCGTTGACGCACCTGGTGCAGCCGCCCCAGGGCGAAGCGATGAACGCCGATGCAGCGCGCCAGGCCATGCAGGTGCTGTTCCTGCACTGGGGCCTGCATGGCTGGGGTGTGTTCGCGTTCGTGGGCATGGCCCTGGCGTATTTCGCCTACCGGCATAACCTGCCGCTGGCATTGCGTTCGGCGCTGTACCCGCTGATCGGCAAGCGCATCAATGGCCCTATCGGTTATGCGGTGGATGGCTTCGGTATCATCGCGACGGTGTTCGGCCTTGGCGCTGACATGGGTTTTGGCGTGTTGCACCTCAATTCCGGCCTGGACTACCTGTTTGGCATTGCTCACACCCAGTGGATCCAGGTGGGCCTGATCACGTTGATGATGGGCGCGGCGATCATTGTTGCGGTAGCCGGCGTCGACAAAGGCGTACGGGTGATGTCCGACATCAACATGCTGCTGGCCTGTGCGCTGTTGCTGTTTGTGTTATTCGCCGGGCCTACCCAGCACTTGCTCAACACCTTGATCCAGAACATCGGTGACTACCTGGGCGCGCTGCCGACCAAGAGTTTCGATGTGTACGCCTACGACAAGCCAAGCGACTGGCTGGGCGGCTGGACAGTGTTCTACTGGGCCTGGTGGATCGCATGGTCGCCGTTTGTAGGTCTGTTTATTGCGCGTATCTCCCGTGGCCGCACCATCCGCGAATTCGTGTTTGGCGTGCTGTTGATTCCGCTGGGCTTTACCCTGGCGTGGATGTCGATCTTCGGTAACAGTGCCATCGACCAAGTGCTCAACCATGGCATGGCTGCGCTGGGCCAGTCGGCCATCGATGACCCGTCGATGAGCCTCTACCTCCTGCTGGAAACCTACCCGTGGAGCAAGACGGTGATTGCGGTCACGGTGTTTATCAGCTTTGTGTTCTTTGTGACCTCGGCGGACTCAGGCACAGTGGTGCTGTCCACTTTGTCATCCAAAGGCGGCAACGCTGATGAAGACGGGCCGAAGTGGCTGCGGGTGTTCTGGGGTGCGATGACAGCGCTGGTGACCAGTGCCCTGCTGTTCGCCGGCAGTATCGACTCGCTCAAATCAGCGGTGGTGCTGACCTCGCTGCCGTTCTCGCTGATTCTGCTGCTGATGATGTGGGGGCTGCACAAGGCGTTTTACCTGGAGTCGCAAAAGCAGATCGCGCAATTGCATTCCCTGGCGCCAATATCGGCTTCACGCAAAGGCCGTGGCGGCTGGCGCCAGCGCTTGAGCCAGGCCGTGCATTTCCCGTCACGTGATGAGGTGTATCGCTTCCTGGAATCGACGGTGCGCCCGGCGATCGAAGAAGTGACGGCGGTGTTTGTCGAGAAGGGCCTGAATGTAGTCACTCAGCCGGACCCGTCCAACGACAGCGTCAGCCTGGAAATCGGCCATGGCGAGGAGCACCCGTTCATCTACCAGGTGCAGATGCGCGGCTATTTCACGCCGTCGTTTGCCCGCGGTGGCATGGGTTCCAAAGAGATCAACAACCGCCGTTACTATCGTGCGGAGGTGCACTTGAGTGAGGGTAGCCAGGACTATGACCTGGTGGGCTATACCAAGGAGCAGATCATCAACGACATCCTCGACCAGTACGAGCGCCATCTGCAGTTCCTGCATTTGGTGCGCTGATACCGTTCCTCTCAAGTAGGTCTTTGCTGTAAAAGGAAGAGGCAGACTTAAGCGATTCAGCGGGTTAAAAGGCTTGGGAATAACCTTATTCCCGAGCCTTTCAACCCTCAGTCCAGAGAGGATTCGATGACGTACATTGCTGCCGAAAACCGCTATGAATCTATTCCCTATCGCCGCGTAGGCCGCAGTGGGTTGGTGCTGCCGGCACTGTCCCTGGGGCTGTGGCACAACTTTGGCGACAGCACCCCGATCGACACCCAGCGCGCTTTGCTGCGCACGGCGTTCGACCTGGGTATCAACCACTTCGACCTGGCCAACAACTACGGCCCGCCCTATGGCAGCGCCGAGATCAACTTCGGTCGGTTGCTGCGTGAAGACTTCAAGCACTACCGCGACGAATTGATCATTTCCAGCAAAGCCGGTTGGGACATGTGGCCCGGCCCCTACGGCCAGGGCGGTGGCTCGCGCAAATACATCCTGGCGAGCCTGGACCAGAGCCTGCAACGCCTGGGCGTCGACTACGTGGATATTTTCTACTCCCACCGTTTTGACCCCGACACGCCCCTGGAAGAAACCGCCAGCGCCCTCGCCACTGCCGTGCAACAAGGCAAGGCGTTGTACATCGGTATCTCGTCCTATTCCGGGGTGAAAACCCGCGAAATCGCAGCCTTGCTCAAAGAGTGGAAAGTGCCGCTGTTGATTCACCAACCGGCTTACAACCTGCTCAACCGCTGGGTGGAAAAGGACCTGCTCGACACCACCGAAGAACTTGGCGCTGGGGTGATCGCCTTCACGCCGCTGGCCCAGGGTTTGCTCACCGACAAGTACCTCAATGGCATACCGGCCGATGCACGGGTCAATCGTCCGGGTGGTGGTTCGTTGCAGGCCCAACACCTGTCCGAAGCCAACATCGCTCATGTGCGCGGCCTGAATGAAATCGCCCAGCGTCGCGGCCAGAGCCTGGCGCAATTAGCGCTGGCCTGGACCCTGCGTGATCCACGGGTCACCAGTGCGCTGATCGGTGCGAGCCGGCCGGAGCAGATTATCGAGAACGTTGGGGCGTTGAAGAACTTGAGCTTCAGCGCTGAAGAACTGGCGCAGATTGATCGGTTTGCGCAGGAGGGTGGGATCAACTTGTGGGAAAAGCCATCCACTGCTGAATAACTGACACAACTGGGTCAAAAATGTGGGAGGGGCGGTGTGGCGACTAGAACGGCACATCCCCAAGAATCGTCGCCCGGTGCATCACCCGCCGCTGTGGCCGGTAGTCATCCACGGCGTAATGCTGGGTCACTCGGTTATCCCAGAACGCCACGTCATTTTCCTGCCAGCGCCAGCGGATGGTGAATTCCGGGCGCGTTGCATGCGCGAACAGCAGTTTGAGAATCGCCTCGCTTTCGGCCGGCTCCAGTTCGTTGATTCTGGTGGTGAAGCCGTCGCTGACGAACAGCGATTTACGCCCACTGACGGGATGGGTACGCACCACCGGATGCGACAACGGTGGGTTCTTGCGGCGGGTTTGCTCCCAGCGCAGCAAGTCTTCGGCGGTATTGCCAAAACGCTCCAAAGGAAAAGATTTGGTGAAATCGTGGGTGGCGGTGAGCCCGTTGAGCAATACCTTCAACGGTTCGGAAAGCGCCTCATACGCCGCAATACCACTGGCCCACAGCGTATCGCCGCCAAACGCCGGCAGCAGCTTGGCGCTGAGCACCGCGCCCAGAGCAGGCGTGGGCAGAAAGGTCACGTCGGTATGCCACACCGCGTTGTCACGCACATCGGTGACCGCGGTGTCGAGGATCAGCACTTCGGGCTGTTCCGGCACGTTGGGGTAGATCGGGTGGATGTGCAGGTCGCCAAAATTGGCCGCGAACCGTGCCTGTTGTTGCGGGGTGATTGGCTGATCACGGAAGAACAGCACCGAATAGTCGAGCAACGCCTGTTCAATGGCGTCGCGCTGTTCAGGGGCCAGCGGCTGAGTAATGTCGACGCCACTGATCTGGGCGCCCAGGGCGGTACTTAATGGGGTAACGGTCAGGCTGCTCATTGTAGATTCTTCACTCAGTGTGCCTGGCCATGCCAGGGCACTAATTTACGCTGCAGGGCGCGCAGGCCCATTTCCATGGCGAAGGCGATCAGGGCGATCACCAGGATCCCCAGCACCACCACATCGGTGACCAGAAACTGCGCCGCCGACTGCACCATGAAGCCCAGGCCACTGGTGGCGGCAATCAACTCGGCGGCGACCAGGGTCGACCAGCCCACACCCAGGCCGATACGCACACCGGTGAGGATATCGGGCAGGGCGCTGGGCAGGATCACATGGCGAATCAGTTGCGCACGGGTGGCGCCCAACGACTGCGCAGCCCGCAGCTTGGCCGGGTCGACGGTGCGCACCCCGGTTGCGGTGGCGATGGCGATCGGGGCGAAAATCGCCAGGTAAATCAGTAGCACCTTGGACAGCTCGCCAATGCCGCACCAGATCACGATCAGCGGCAGGTAGGCCAGCGGCGGAATCGGCCGGTAGAACTCGATCAACGGATCGAAAATGCCTCGGGCAATGCGGTTGGCACCGATGGCAATCCCCACCGGCACGGCGGTCAGCACCGCAAAACCCAGGCCCAAGCCGATGCGGCTCAGGCTCGCGCCCAGGTGCTGCCACAAGGTGGAATCCATGTAGCCGGTGGTCGCCAGCAGCCAGCCTTTTTGCAACACGGCGGACGGTGGTGGCAGGAACAAAGGTTCGATCAAACCGGTGGCGGTCACCGCCCACCACAGGGCAAGCAGAGCGACCAGGGTCAGTACGCTGATCCAGCGCGTGCTCAGGCTGCGGCGTACCGGGATAACGGCAGGTGCCACCGGCTTGCTGGCCGTGGCGGGAAGTTCGTAGCTGCTCATGCGTACACCTGCCGTTGGGAGAACACTTTGCCCAGCACGTGCTCGCGGGTTTCGATAAAGCGCGGGTCGGACTTGATTGCGCGGGCTGATTCACCGGCAGCGTAACGTTGGCCGAAATCCAGCTGCAGGCGTTCGACGATCTGGCCGGGGTTGGGCGCCAGCAGGATCAGGTCCGTGGCCAGGAACACCGCTTCTTCAATGTCATGGGTAATCAGGAACACCGGCTTGGCCGTGCGCCGCCACACTTGCAGCAGCAACTCCTGCATTTGTTCGCGGGTGAAGGCATCCAGCGCACCGAAGGGTTCGTCCATCAGTAATACGCGAGGGTCGGCCGCCAGGGCGCGGGCGAGGCCAACGCGTTGCTTCTGGCCGCCGGAGAGTTGCCAGATGCGCCGGCTGTCGAAACCGGCCAGGTCCACCAGAGCGAGCATTTCGCGGGCGCGTACTTCGCGCTGCGCCTTGGGCACGCCGGCCAGTTCCAGGCCGAAGGCGACGTTGGCCAGCACGTCCTGCCAGGGCAGCAGGGCGTCGTCCTGGAACACCACACCGCGTTCGGCGCTGGGCCCTTTGACCGGCACACCGTCGAGGGTGATACGCCCGGCAGAAGGCTCGACGAAACCGGCAATCAGGTTCAACAGCGATGTCTTGCCACTGCCGGAGGGGCCCAGGGCGACCAGCAATTGCTGGGGCCCAAGGTCCAGTGAAATATCGGACAGTACCGGTTCCGGGGCGCCTGGGTACTGTGCGCTGATGCGCTCCAGCTGTAGCAAGGCCATCGCGATGAACTCCTTGGATCAGTTAGAAATGAACTTGGCGCTGACGTAAGGGGCGTAGTCGGGCAGTACGGCATCGACCTTGCCTTGTTCCTTGAGGAACACAGCAGTGTCGGTGACTGCCTTGGTGGTCGGCGCGCCCAGCAGGGTCACCTGGTCAGCGGCCAGCGGGTAGACGTTGCCTTGCAGCAGCAAGGGAATATCGCTGGCCTTGGCGCCGGAGAGTTTCACCAGCTTGTCGACGTTGCCGGTGTCGGCGAGCCAGGCTTGTGGGTCTTTGCGGTAGGCGGCGTAGGCATCCAGGGTGACCTTGGCGAAGGCGGTAACGATGTCCGGGTGCTTCTCGGCAAAATCCTTGCGCACGATCCAGGCATCGAATGTTGGCGCGCCGAACTTGGCCAGCTCGCCGGAGGTGATCAACACCTTGCCGTTTTCCTTGGCTACACCCAGAGCCGGGTCCCACACGTAGGTGGCGTCGATATCACCGCGCTTCCACGCGGCGATGATGGCCGGAGGCGCCAGGTTGAGAATGGTGACTTTGGCCGGGTCGATGTTCCAGTGTTTCAGCGCGGCAAGCAGGCTGTAGTGGCCGGTGGAGACGAAGGGTACGGCGATTTTTTTGCCGACCAGGTCCTGCGGGCTGTTGATCCCCGACCCATTGCGCGCCACCAGGGCTTCAGCCCCGCCGATCTGGGTGGCAACGAGGAAGGTTTCTACTGGGACTTTGCGGGTTACCGCAGCGGTCAGCGGGCTGGAACCGAGGTAGCCGATCTGCACGTCGCCGGAGGCAATGGCGGCGATGATGTCGGCGCCATTGTCGAATTTGCGCCAGTCGATTTTGGCGTTGGTAGCTTTTTCATAGGCCCCGTCAGCCTGGGCGACTTTGGCCGGGTCGACGGTGGTCTGATAAGCGATAGTCACGTCCGCCGCCTGGGCAAACAGACTGGCACCGGCCAGGGACAACGCGGCCAGCAAGCGCAGAGGGGTCAGCAGTTTCAAGGGGAAGCTCCTCAATCAGGCGGCCGAGAGTCGGCGTGTGAGGAGACTAAATGATCTAAGAACTCGAAAATAAATAACTTTTTCGAATTAGCTTAAAACTGTAGGAGCGAGCTTGCTCGCGAAAAACGTTAACGATGACGCGTTCAGTCTGGATGAGCGCGGTGTTCCTGGGTTTTTCGCGAGCAAGCTCGCTCCTACAGGGTGCTGTTTAGTTGCTGATGGCGAGGATGCTGGCCTGGTACGACCCGACAAACACATCGAAATCGCCCACTTCGTTCTGCTCCAGCTCCACCTGTTGCGCCAGCGAAGCACGCGCCAGTTCTTCGAAGTGCGCTTGTTCTTCAGCAGCCAGGGGCTCTTTGCGGAAGTACTCGGCGTGGACCTCGCTCTGATGCAGGGAGAACTGGGCAAAGCTCTCCTTGCGCTCAGCCATGGCCGCCAACACCTGGGCCGACGGCGTCAGGGACGGGTCCTTGACCTTGGCCAGTTGGGCATCCAGCGCTTCACTGTGTTCGGTAATACCTTGGCTCTCATCGAGCAAGGCAGCCAATGGTGCAATCTTCTCCAGCAACTGCGCAGCCCATTCCTTCATGTCCACCGGCTGGCCGTCACGCTGCAATTGCAGGCCCGGACGCCGACCTTCCTTGACCACGCTGAGGAAGTTGGAGGTGGCGTTGCCGCACTCGTTGTTGGCGAACAGCGGGCTGTCGTTCAGCGCGCAATACAGCAGGAATGCGTCGAGGAATCGCGACTCCGGCAAGTCGATCCCCATCGGCAGGAACGGGTTGATGTCCAGGCAACGCACTTCGATGTACTGGATGCCACGGGCCATCAGCGCCTGGATCGGCCGCTCGCCGGTGTAGGTCACACGCTTGGGGCGGATATTGGAGTAGTACTCGTTTTCGATCTGCAGGATGTTGGTGTTGAGCTGCACCCACTCACCATCCTTGTGCGTGCCGACTTCAACATACGGTGCGTAGGGCGTTGCCACCGCTTCGCGCAGGCTGTCGGTGTAGCTGGCCAGGTCGTTGTAGCAAGGCGTCAGGCCAGCCTGGGCGTTGCTTTGGTAACCCAGGTCGCTCATGCGCAGGCTCGTGGCGTAGGGCAGGTACAGGGTGTCGGCATCCAGGGCTTCAAGCTGGTGCGAGCGGCCGCGCAGGAAACCGGCGTCCAGGGCTGGCGAGGCACCAAAGAGGTACATCAACAGCCAGCTGTAGCGACGGAAATTACGGATCAGCGCGATATAGGCCGTGGACTGATAGTCACGGTCGGTACCGACAAAGCCTTCGGCTTCCTTGAGCAACGGCCACAGCTGTTCCGGCAGCGAAAAGTTGTAGTGGATGCCGGCGATGCACTGCATGGTCTTGCCGTAGCGCAGGGCCAGGCCCTTGCGGTACACATACTTGAGCTGGCCGATATTGGAGGTGCCGTAGTAGGCGATCGGAATATCTTCCTCGGCCGGTAACGGGCACGGCATCGAGGGGCTCCACAGGTATTCGCTGCCCAGCTTGGAGTAGGCAAAGCGATGGATCTTGTCCAGGCTGCCCAGGGTCTCGGCCGGGTTGGGCAGGGCTGGGGTGATGAACTCCAGCAGCGATTCCGAATAGTCAGTGGTGATCTGTTCGTTGGTCAACGCAGCGCCCAGGGCTTCAGGGTGCGGCGTTTGCGCCAGGCGACCCTCGCTGGTGACGCGCAGGCATTCGCGCTCGATGCCGTGCAAGCACTGCTCTAGCAGGGAGAGGTGTTCGCGCTTGCCGAGCAGGGCCAGGCGGCGGTTGAGAAGTTCGCTCAAGTTGGATTCCTTCACGCGTCAGTCGCCCCAATATGGGGGTGGGCAGGACGGTCTACAAGGGTGAAGTGGAAACTGGCGTGATCGCCTGGTTCTGAGTCGATTTGACCCGCTCTGAAAATGCCGACTTCACTCCATGAATTGGGCTACAGCGCAGCGAGAAAATTCCGACGCTGTTATCGCAGCGCCGAAATTAACTCAAATCGAGGGTGGGGAGCTATAGGACAGCGAACGTGCCCTGCGCTTTTGCGACAAGTCTTTCGCCCTGGTACACGTCGGCTTCGACCACCAACGTGCGCCGGCCGGCGTGAATTACCCGGCTGGTGCACAGCACATCACCGTCTTCGACGGCGCGAATATAATTGATCTTGCATTCGATGGTGGCGCTCTGCTGGTCGAAACCATGGGCGCTGGAACAGGCCAGGCCCATCGTGATGTCCACCAGGCTGAAAATCGCCCCGCCATGGAGCTTGCCTGCACGGTTGCGCAGGTGCGGCTCCAGGGTCAGGGCCACCTCGGCAACGCCTTCATCCAGGCGTTGCAGGCGGCAGCCGATCAGCTCGCTGAACGCGCTCTGGGTCAAGCCCGCCGGGATTTCCATCAACGCTTCTTCAACTGTTTGGCATTGGCGAACAGCGATGCCATGGCGTTGTTGCTCGGCGCGGCAGTCGTAGCTTCCTTGCGCGGCGCGTTGTTCTGCGACTGGCGCGGTGCCGAACCTGGGCGAGCGCCACGAGCACCGTCGATCTTCTCGCCTGGGGTATCGCTCATGCGCATCGACAGGCCCACGCGTTTGCGCGGGATATCGACTTCCATGACCTTGACCTTGACCACGTCACCGGCTTTGACCGCTTCACGCGGGTCCTTGATGAACTTCTCCGAAAGCGCGGAGATATGCACCAAACCGTCCTGATGCACGCCAATATCCACGAAGGCGCCAAAGTTGGTCACGTTGGTCACCACGCCTTCGAGGATCATGCCCGGTTGCAGGTCCTTGAGGTCTTCGACGCCGTCCTGGAACTCGGCGGTCTTGAACTCGGGACGTGGGTCGCGGCCAGGTTTTTCCAGCTCTTGCAGGATGTCGGTGATGGTCGGCACACCGAAGGTTTCGTCGGTGTACTTCTTTGGGTCCAGACGCTTGAGGAAGGCGGCGTCGCCGATCAGCGAGCGGATATCACGGTCGGTCTCGGCGGCAATGCGTTGCACCAGCGGGTAGGCTTCCGGGTGAACCGCCGAGGCGTCGAGCGGGTTATCGCCATTCATCACGCGTAGGAAGCCGGCCGCTTGTTCAAAGGTTTTTTCACCCAGGCGTGCGACTTTTTTCAGCGCAGCACGGGTTTTGAACGCACCATTTTCGTCGCGATGGCTGACGATGTTCTGCGCCAGGGTCGCGTTGAGGCCCGAGATTCGCGCCAGCAGCGCTACGGAAGCGGTGTTCACGTCTACGCCCACGGCGTTTACGCAGTCTTCCACCACCGCATCCAGGCCGCGTGCCAGTTTAAGCTGCGATACGTCGTGCTGGTATTGGCCGACGCCGATGGACTTAGGATCGATCTTCACCAGCTCGGCCAGCGGATCTTGCAGGCGACGGGCGATGGAAACGGCGCCACGGATCGACACGTCGAGGTCCGGGAACTCCTTGGACGCCAGCTCCGAAGCCGAGTACACCGAAGCACCCGCCTCGGAGACCATGACCTTGGTCATCTTCATGGCCGGGTATTTTTTGATCAGCTCGGCGGCCAGCTTATCGGTTTCGCGGCTGGCAGTGCCGTTGCCGATGGCGATCAGGTCTACCGCGTGCTTGGCGCACAGGGCGGCAAGGATCGCCAGGGTCTGGTCCCACTTGTTGTGCGGTACGTGTGGGTACACGGTGGCGTGGTCCAGCAGCTTGCCGGTGGCGTCGACCACCGCGACCTTGCAACCGGTGCGCAGGCCCGGGTCGAGGCCCAGGGTGGCACGCGGGCCGGCCGGTGCGGCCAGCAGCAGGTCGTGCAGGTTGTGGGCGAACACGTTGATCGCCTCGGTTTCGGCGCCGTCGCGCAACTCGCCCAGCAGGTCGGTTTCCAGATGGGTGTAGAGCTTGACCTTCCAGGTCCAGCGCACGACTTCACCGAGCCACTTGTCCGCAGGGCGATTCTGATTCTGGATGCCGAATTGTTGACCGATCATGCCTTCGCACGGGTGCATGGTGCCCGGCAGCTCGTCGCCGACCTTCAGCGCGGAGCTGAGAATGCCTTCGTTGCGGCCACGGAAAATCGCCAGGGCGCGGTGGGACGGCATGCTTTTGAGCGGCTCGTCGTGTTCGAAGTAGTCGCGGAATTTGGCGCCTTCCTCCTCTTTGCCGGCGATGACGCGGGCGCTGAGGATGGCCTCCTGCTTCAAGTAGGTGCGCAGTTTTTCCAGGAGGCTGGCGTTTTCGGCGAAGCGCTCCATCAGGATGTACTTGGCGCCTTCGAGGGCAGCCTTGACGTCGGCGACGCCTTTTTCAGCATCGATGAAACGGGCGGCCTCGGTTTCCGGCGTCAACGACGGGTCGTTGAACAGGCCATCGGCCAAATCGCCCAGGCCGGCTTCCAGGGCGATCTGGCCCTTTGTACGACGTTTCTGTTTGTACGGCAGGTAAAGGTCTTCGAGGCGGGTCTTGGTGTCCGCGAGTTTGATGTCGCGCTCCAGTTGAGGGGTCAACTTGCCCTGTTCCTCGATGCTGGCGAGGATGCTGATACGCCGTTCGTCGAGTTCTCGCAGGTAGCGCAGGCGCTCTTCCAGGTGACGCAGTTGAGTGTCGTCGAGGCTGCCGGTCACTTCTTTTCGGTAACGGGCGATGAAAGGCACCGTGGAGCCTTCATCCAGTAGAGCGACGGCCGCTTCGACCTGTTGTGGGCGTACACCGAGTTCCTCGGCGATGCGGCTGTTGATGCTGTCCATAAAACCACCTGAAATTCTTAAAATCAGCGCGCCGGCCCGTAAAAACAAGGCCCGGCGAGGCTGGTTGAGCGGCCCGACTGGCGCCGCTGCCTGGGTCAAGAGGCTGCCTATTGACCCTCGAAATCGAAAAATTCACGACAAGCGGGTAAAAAAAGCCCGGCAGCAAACGGTAACGATCTGACGTTGCCCTGCACGGAGGCGCCGCATTATAACCAGCGTTCTGCTATTGGGGGGTACTGCGCCGGAGGTTGTAGGGCGTGGGTTCGCTGGCAGTAGATGAAAAATCTGCTAACAATGCACACGGTGCGTATAACGGCAGCTACGCCATAATGCGCGCCGAGATAAGAGGAGCATCCAATGAGCAGCACCGCACAAACTGCTGAAGGCGAAAAAATTCTCATCGTTGATGACGATCCGGGGCTGAGCAGCCTGCTGGAGCGTTTTTTCAACTCCAAGGGCTACCGTGCCCGCGCGGTGCCGAACACCGAGCAAATGGACCGCCTGTTGGGGCGTGAAGTGTTCAACCTGGTCGTGCTCGATCTGATGCTGCCCGGCGAAGACGGCCTTACCGCCTGCAAGCGCCTGCGTGGTGCCAACAACCAGATTCCAATCATCATGCTCACCGCCAAGGGCGATGAGCTGAGCCGCATCAAGGGCCTTGAACTGGGCGCTGATGACTACCTGGCCAAGCCGTTCAACCCTGATGAGCTGATGGCGCGGGTCAAGGCCGTATTGCGTCGCCAGGCACCGGCCGTGCCGGGCGCACCGGGCAGCGAAGACGAAAGCGTCACCTTTGGCGACTACGAACTGTCGTTGGCCACCCGTGAGCTCAAGCGTGGCGAAGAAGTGCACATGCTTACCACCGGCGAATTCGCGGTGCTCAAGGCTCTGGTGATGAACGCCCGTCAGCCGCTGACCCGTGACAAGCTGATGAACCTGGCCCGTGGCCGTGAATGGGACGCCCTGGAGCGCTCCATCGACGTGCAGATTTCCCGACTGCGCCGGATGATTGAGCCGGACCCCTCCAAGCCGCGGTATATCCAGACGGTGTGGGGCGTGGGTTATGTGTTTGTGCCGGATGGCACCGCAACCAAGTGACCGATGATTTGCAGGGGCGGGTATCCGGCGTTTGACTCCATGAGAGTCGACGGGATGCCCGGCGTCTGCAATTCTGCGAGCACCGCTCGTTCCTGCAAGGTGTGCAGCTTTCATCTATGAAAACCCCGCTGTGGTTCCCACAAAGTTTCTTCTCTCGCACCCTTTGGCTGGTGCTTATTGTCGTTCTGTTTTCCAAGGCGCTCACGCTGGTTTATCTGTTGATGAACGAAGACGTGCTGGTGGATCGGCAGTACAGCCACGGTGTGGCCCTGACGTTGCGGGGCTATTGGGCCGTAGACCCTGAGAACCGAGAAAAGGTGGCCAAGGCGTCGACCTTGACTCGGGTTGATGGGGCCGGCGTGCCTGAAGGCGAGCAGCATTGGCCTTACAGCGAGATCTATCAGCGCCAGATGCAGGCCGAACTGGGCGCCGACACCGAGGTGAGGCTGCGCATGCATGTTTCACCGGCGTTATGGGTGCGGGCACCTAGCCTGGGCGATGCCTGGATCAAGGTGCCGCTTTATCCGCACCCGCTGCGCGGGCAGAAAATCTGGAACGTGCTGGGCTGGTTCCTGGCCATCGGCTTGCTTTCAACGGCCTCCGCGTGGATCTTCGTCCGTCAGCTCAACCAACCACTCAAGCGCCTGGTATTTGCCGCTCGCCAATTGGGCCAGGGGCGCAGTGTGCGCCTGCCGGTCAGCGACACGCCCAGTGAGATGACCGAGGTGTACGGCGCGTTCAACCAGATGGCGGAAGACGTCGAGCAGGCCGGGCGCGAGCGCGAGCTGATGCTGGCAGGCGTGTCCCATGACTTGCGCACACCGTTGACGCGATTGCGCCTGTCCCTGGAGCTGATGGGGGACCATACCGACCTCACCGATGACATGGTGCGCGATATCGAGGACATGGACGCTATCCTGGACCAGTTCCTGGCCTTCATCCGCGACGGGCGTGATGAAGTGGTTGAGGAGGTGGACCTCACGGACCTCGTGCGTGAGGTGGTTGCGCCCTATAACCAGAACGGTGAGCAGGTGCGCATGCGCCTGGAGCCGATCCAGCCGTTTGCATTGCGCCGGGTCTCGATGAAGCGCCTGCTGAACAACCTGATCGGCAACGCCTTGCATCATGCCGGTTCCGATGTGGAGGTGGCGGCGTATGTCTCCGGTGACAGTGCCGCGCCTTACGTGGTGCTGAGCGTGATGGACCGTGGCACGGGGATCGACCCTGCCGAGCTTGAGGGTATCTTCAACCCGTTCACCCGTGGCGACCGAGCCCGAGGTGGCAAGGGCACCGGGTTGGGGTTGGCGATCGTGCGACGAATCGCCTCGATGCATGGCGGCAATGTCGAGTTGCGTAACCGGGAAGAAGGCGGGTTGGAGGCGCGGGTGCGCTTGCCGCTTGGGTTGATGCTGCCTAGAGATGCGGTCTGACAAACAACAAATATCAAAAATGTGGGAGGGGGCTTGCTCCCGATGGCGGTCTTTCAGTCAAGAAGTTCAGTGACTGTGACACCGCTATCGGGAGCAAGCCCCCTCCCACATTGGTTTCATGTCGGGATTAAAATAGGCTTTTAGCCTTTGCCCTTGGTCCGAGTCATATTCGGCCCACCATTCTTTTCCAGATGCTGAATGATGATCCCCGCCACGTCCTTGCCGGTGGTGGTCTCGATCCCTTCCAGGCCTGGCGATGAGTTCACTTCCATCACCAGCGGCCCATGATTGGAGCGCAGGATATCCACGCCTGCCACGCTCAAGCCCATCACCTTGGCTGCCCGCAGTGCGGTCATGCGTTCTTCCGGTGTGATCTTGATCAGGCTGGCGCTGCCGCCACGGTGCAGGTTGGAGCGGAACTCACCGGGCTTGGCCTGGCGCTTCATCGCCGCGATCACTTTGTCGCCCACCACGAAGCAGCGAATATCCGCGCCGCCGGCTTCCTTGATGTACTCCTGCACCATGATGTTCTGCTTGAGGCCCATGAACGCCTCGATCACCGATTCAGCTGCCGTCGCCGTTTCACACAGCACCACACCGATGCCTTGGGTGCCTTCCAGTACCTTGATCACCAGCGGTGCACCATTGACCATCTCGATCAGGTCAGGGATGTCATCCGGGGAGTGCGCAAAGCCTGTGACCGGCAAGCCGATACCCCGGCGTGACAGCAACTGCAGCGAACGCAGTTTGTCCCGCGAGCGGGCAATGGCCACGGATTCGTTGAGAGGAAACACCCCCATCATTTCAAACTGACGCAACACCGCGCAGCCATAAAACGTCACCGAAGCGCCGATACGCGGGATCACCGCATCAAAGCCTTCCAAGGGTTTGCCCCGGTAGTGAATCTGCGGCTTGTGGCTGGCAATGTTCATGTAGGCACGCAACGTGTCGATCACCACCATTTCATGGCCACGTTCAGTGCCGGCCTCGACCAGGCGGCGGGTGGAATACAGACGCGGGTTTCGCGACAGCACAGCAATCTTCATGCAGCACCTGGGGCAGAAATAGTGGAGACCGGGAACACCGGCTTGTCTTGAACGTACTTGACGCCTGGATTGACGACCAACTGGCCGTCAATCAACGCCTTGGAGCCCAGTAACAGGCGGTAACGCATGGCTTTGCGACAGGCGAGGGTGAATTCCACCCGCCATACCCGGTCACCCAGCGCCAGGGTGGTGCTGATCACGTAGCGCACCTGCGCATGGCCATTGGAGCTCTTGATGGTTTTCATCGTCACCAGGGGCGCTTCGCAGCGACGGTGACGCAGTTGCACCACGCTGCCCAGGTGCGCGGTAAAGCGCACCCACTTTTCACCGTCGCGCTCAAACGGCTCGATATCGGTGGCGTGCAGGCTTGAGGTGCTGGCACCGGTGTCGATCTTCGCGCGCAGGCCCGCCACTCCCAGGTCGGGAAGTGCCACCCATTCACGCAGACCCACAACGGTCAAATGGTCAAATGTCTTCAATATGGGTACCGGTCAATTTGCCCAGGCTTGAGGAGAAACCTTGGCCAGGGCATTGAATGCAGGTTTGGCGAACCAAAAACCCTGCATCAGAAATATTCCACAGTCGGAGAGGAAATCCCGCTCGGCAGCACTTTTGATGCCTTCGGCGATGACAGTAACTCCCAACTGCTCACAGATTGTGACAATCCCCCGGACGATCACCTGACGGACACGGTCTTGATCGACATCGCGAATCAACGCCATGTCGAGTTTGATCAGGTCGGGTTGGAAATCGGCCAGCAGGTTCAGCCCCGAATAACCCGCACCGAAGTCGTCGATGGCGGTCTTGAAGCCGAATTCGCGATATTCACGCAGAATATTCGTCAAATGGCGATAGTTATCTACATGCTCGCTTTCCAGCGTCTCGAAAATCAGCCGGTCCAGCGGGAAATTGTGCGCCCGGGCGGCCTCCAGGGTGCTGCGAATACACAGTTCCGGGCGATATACGGCATTGGGCATGAAATTGATGGAAAGGTGAGTCTGCATGCCCAGCGCTGCGGCACCGGCGATGGCCTTGGTTCGGCAGCGCTGGTCGAAGTGGTAGCGATTGGTTTCGTTGACCTGGGCCAGCACCGAGAGCGCGCCTTCTCCCTGGGTACCGCGCACCAAGGCTTCGTTGGCGAATATCGAATGGTCACGCAGGTCTACGATAGGCTGGTAGGCGAACGCAAAGTCGAACCCCAGAGGCTCGCTTTGCTGGCAACCCACGCACCGCTGGTTGGGCGAGGTGAGTGAAAGGGGGAAGTCGGTCACAGCGTATCCTCGCGAAAACAGGGTGCTACCTGGCGTATCTTAGGTGAGCCTTGGGGTTTATGCGTCGAAGGGTTTCAACGGTAAGGTTGCGACATTTTTCAGAGCGAGGAATTCAAGTGGGTCAAAAACAGGAAGAGGAAGAAAAGGTCCGACTGGACAAGTGGTTGTGGGCCGCGCGGTTCTACAAAACCCGTGCCCTGGCCAAGGCCGCAATCGAAAGCGGGAAGGTTCATCATCGCGGCGAGCGCTGCAAGCCGGGCAAAGAGCCACGTATCGGCGATGAGTTTCAGATTCGTACAGGGTTTGATGAAAAGGCCGTCGTGGTGCAGGCGCTATCTGTCGTGCGCCGTGGGGCACCCGAAGCGCAGGCGCTTTACACCGAGACCGAAGCGAGTATCGCCAAGCGCGAAAACGCAGCGGCCATGCGCAAGGCTGGAGCGACCGGCATGACCACCGATGGCAAGCCAAGCAAGAAGCAGCGCCGCGATCTATTCAAGTTCCGCGGCAGCGGCAACGACGATTGATTACGAATCTCGTGCCGGCAGCAGATCAAAATGTGGGAGGGGGCTTGCTCCCGATAGCAGAGTGTCAGCCAATACACTTGTGACTGAGCCACTGCAAATCGGGAGCAAGCCCCCTCCCACATTTAACCCGCGCATTTAAGGAGCGGTGCGTATAACGCTCAATCGCCCGATCACCGGCAGTTTTCCAAGCAGCCCGAACACCGGCGCGGTTACCCGCAACAGGAACCCCGACACCTTCGCCGCAAACGGCGTGTAATACCCCCACCCCAGCGCCAACAGCGCCAGCAGTACGCCACCGATGTAATCGTCCTGACCCCAGTGCGCGCCCGCAACCAGGCGCGGCATCATGAACAGCAGCGCCAGGCCCCAGATCACCAGCACCTGGCCGATGCGCTTGGCAAATACGGTCATGAACATTCCCCAGATCAACAGCACCGAGGCATGGTCGCCCGGGAAGCTCTGGCTGGAACGGTCCTTCAACTCCCAGGTTTTCTCCAGCCCCGGGAAAAAATCACTCATCTGAATCGCGCCGCCGATCACCATGGACGGGCTGCTGTGCTGCCAGCCCATATGCGCCGCGAGTTTGGAGAACAACATTCGAATAAACAGCAACAGCAGCAGAATGCCGAGAAAACCAAAAAACGCCTGGCGCACCTGCACGGCCTTGAACACCCAGTCACCGCGGATCAGCAGCGTCAGCAAAATAACGCCGACCACTGCATCAAACGGCCGCAGACTGGCCACGGCCCACACATGCAGCCAGGTCGAATGGGTGGCCAGCGGGCCATTGAGCAGATGAAACAGCCACTCGTCGAAAATCACACACAGCATCTGGCCCGTGGGCCACAGCCAAAAACACAGCAGTCCGATAGCGAGTAGATTGCAAAGAGCCCATCGCCGGAGGTTCCAGTTGGCTTGGAACAAACCCGGATTGTTCATAAACTGTCCCTCATCGCTCTATTCAGCTCCTTGAATTCAGGAGAAGTCGCACCAAGATGGTGCTAAAGCGTTTAATTTTATAAACCTTGTAATCATTTTGTCATCACTTCAGATACCCAGACCTATGACTGATCTACCGGATACCGACTTCACCCAACGCTTCATCTTCGATGAGAGCGATGCCCGCGGCGAGATGGTGTCGTTGGAGCTCAGCTATGCCGAAGTCCTTGCCAAACACGCCTATCCGGAGCCGGTCGCGCAATTGCTCGGCGAGCTGATGGCCGCCGCGGCGCTGCTGGTTGGCACCATGAAGTTCGACGGGTTGCTGATCTTGCAGGCCCGTTCTGAAGGGCCGGTGCCCATGTTGATGATCGAGTGCTCCAGCGAGCGCGAAATCCGTGGCCTGGCCCGTTATGAAGCCGACCAGATCGCCGCGGACGCCACCTTGGCCGACCTGATGCCCAATGGCGTCCTGGCACTCACCGTCGACCCGACCGAAGGCCAACGCTACCAGGGCATTGTCGACCTCGATGGCCAAACCCTGTCGGAGTGCTTCACCAACTACTTCGTAATGTCCCAGCAGGTGGGCACCAAGTTCTGGCTTAACGCCGACGGCAAACGTGCCCGTGGTTTGCTGGTGCAACAATTGCCGGCCGATCGCATCAAGGATGAGGATGATCGTGCCGAAAGCTGGCGGCATATCATCGCCTTGGCTGACACGTTGAAGGCCGAAGAACTGCTGGGCCTGGACAACGAAACCATCCTGCACCGCCTTTACCATGAAGAGGCTGTGCGGCTGTTTGACTCTCAAGCCTTGCACTTTCATTGCAGCTGTTCGCGCGAGCGTTCGGGCAACGCCTTGGTCAGCCTGGGCCTGGAAGATGCGCAAAATCTGGTGGTGGAACACGGCGGCCATATCGAGATCGATTGCCAGTTCTGCAACCAGCGCTACCTGTTCGATGCCGCTGATGTAGCCCAATTGTTCGCCGGAGCGGGCATCGACACCCCTTCCGACACCCGCCACTAAAACGTTTAAGCACAGGTAAATCACCTGACAAACGCCGGATTAGAGGTGTTCTGACGGGAGGGCCCTACTCTTTTTGGGCTTTTCTGGCATAATCCGGCCCACTTTTTTCGCGGTAGTAGTGCGCAACTTTCTACTACAAAACGTTTGGAGCACTCGGCCATAGGCCGACGGGGAACCTCATGACGCAAGCCAATAACGCCGTATACACCGATCTGAGTGTTGACGATCTGGTCAAAGAAGCCCTGCAGCGCGGTGAAGGCGTGCTTGCCGATACTGGTGCGCTGGTTGTCGAAACCGGTCACCGCACCGGTCGTTCGCCGGTCGACCGTTTTATCGTTGAAGAGCCTTCCACCCAGGACGCCATTGCCTGGGGCCCAATCAACCGCAAGTTCCCGGCCGACAAGTTTGATGCCCTGTGGGCTCGCGTCGAGGCGTTCAACAACGCGCAAGAGCATTTCGTTTCCCATGTTCACGTAGGGGCCGCAGAAGACCACTACCTGGCCGTGAAAATGACCACCCAGACTGCCTGGCAGAACCTGTTCGGTCGTTGCCTGTTCATCAACCCGGCCCAGTACAACCCGGCCGGTCGTGAAGAGTGGCAAGTGCTCAACGTGGCCAACTTCGAGTGCGTGCCAGAGCGTGACGGCACCAACTCCGACGGTTGCGTGATCCTCAACTTCGCACAGAAAAAAGTGCTGATCGCCGGTATGCGTTACGCCGGTGAAATGAAAAAAGCCATGTTCTCGGTGCAGAACTTCCTGCTGCCGGCCGCCGACGTACTGCCGATGCACTGCGCCGCCAACATTGGCGAAGCGGGCGACGTGACCCTGTTCTTCGGCCTGTCCGGCACCGGCAAGACCACCCTGTCGGCCGACGAAAGCCGTTACCTGATCGGTGACGACGAACACGGCTGGGGCGAAGGCGTGGTGTTCAACATCGAAGGCGGTTGCTATGCCAAGTGCATCGACCTATCGGAGAAGAACGAGCCGGTTATCTGGAAAGCCATCAAGCACGGCGCCGTGCTGGAAAACGTCGTGATCGACGAGGCCAAGCACGCCGACTACGCTGATGTCAGCCTGACCCAGAACAGCCGTGCCGCCTACCCGCTGGAGCACGTTGCCAAGCGTTCCGAGAAAAACCTGGGCGGCGAGCCAAACGCAGTGATCTTCCTGACCTGCGACCTGACCGGCGTACTGCCGCCCGTGTCGATCCTCAGCGAAGAACAAGCGGCCTACCACTTCCTGTCCGGCTACACCGCGTTGGTGGGCTCGACTGAAATGGGTTCCGGCAGCGGTATCAAGTCGACCTTCTCCACCTGCTTCGGCGCGCCGTTCTTCCCGCGTCCGGCCGGCGAATACGCTGAGCTTTTGATCAAGCGCATCCGTGGTTTCGGCTCCAAGGTCTACCTGGTCAACACCGGCTGGACCGGTGGCGGCTACGGCGTTGGCAAGCGCTTCAACATCCCGACTACTCGCGGCGTGATCGCCGCGATCCAGAGCGGCGCGTTGATCGGTGCGCAAACTGAACACCTCGACACTATCAACCTCGACGTGCCATTGGCCGTACCGGGCGTTGAGACCGGCCTGTTGAACCCACGTAACACCTGGGCTGACAAAGCCGCCTACGACGAAGCTGCGAAAGCGCTGGCGGGCCTGTTCATCGAGAACTTCAAGAAGTTTGAAGTGAGCGATGCGATCAAGGCTGCGGGTCCTAAGTTGTAAGACTCAGCTGTTGTGAAAAAGCCGCCTCCTGTAGGCGGCTTTTTTGTGCGCGCAGGGTTAGTGGACGATGTGCAGCAGCACCGCGCCGACCAGCACCAGCACAACCCCGAGCACCTGTACCGCCGACAAGCGCTCCTTGAAAAACACAAACCCCAGGATCGCCGCAATACCGCCCGATAGCGTACTGATCACCGTCACCACCGATACCGACCCTGCCATCGCACCCCACGAAAACGCCGAGAACCCGCCGAGGTTCATCAGGCTCGCACCGGTCAACGTCGCGCAATTTTTCAGCGGTGGGATCTTCAGGCCGTCCTTGATCTTCAGCACCATCACCACCAGCACGCACAGGCCCACCAGGTACCCCAACCACAACATGGTGATCGGCCCCAGTGCCGGCAGGGTGTAGCGACCTTGCAGCCAGAAACTGGTGCCGTACAGCGTTGCTGCGAGCATGGCGTAGACGATGGACAGGCGCGGGTTGTTGTGGGGCGTGCCGTTGTCCTTGTGGATGCTGGACAGGATCACGCCGATCACGCACAGGGCGATGCAGCCCAGTTGTATCAGGCTGATGTGCTCACCGCTGGCCCAAGACAGCAGGGTGGTCACCACGCCATAGGACGTGACCAATGGCGCGACGATGGCGGCTTTGCCCAGGGCGAATGCCTTGGACAGCGCGAGGGCGCCAGAGACGGTCAGCAGGGCTGCTGCGATGCCCAGGAGCCAGACGCTCAACGGCGCATCGAGGGATTTGAAAAGGTAGGTCGGAAATATGACCAGCAGCAACGTCATGATCAGAAAACCGAGGGCCTGGCCAAAATACACCGCGCGTTTAACGCCAACGGCGCGGGCATTGAGGCCCACGAGAAAGTCCGTGCCACCCCAGAGCAGGGCGGCCAGCAGGCCCATTAGTACGTCCATGTAAGGTCCTTGTTATGCATACCGCTCGCCAGATTAACGCAGAACCAATGTGGGAGGGGGCTTGCTCCCGATAGCGGTGGGTCAGCTATAGATAAGCTGACTGATTCACCGCCATCGGGAGCAAGCCCCCTCCCACATTGGTATCTCAGTGCTCTTGGGATCAGCTCAGGTTTTCCAAGGTCTGCGTGTCCCACCTGAGGGTCTTGCTCGCCAGGTAGAGCATGCCGATGGTCAGCGGTATTTTGTCGCCACGGCCTTTGGCGCGTCGCTTCAAGAATACGTCGAATACCGGCGGCTGAAAGTAACGATAAGCGTCGTAGTCGCTTAGGTCTACCCCGAAATCCTGTTCCAGCGCCTCCATGAATTGCTTGGCCTCAACGCCATCGCAAGCAAGGTCGAAGTTGAGCGAGGTTTGCAGGCTGATGGTCTTGTGTTTCGGCAGAGTGAATTCTTCATGCAGCAATTGCAGGAGTTGCTGCATGACAGGATCTTCGGGGAAGTTGGGGGCCAGGTTCATGGTGGGTACGTAGGAGTGGGTGAGGGGGCTGTCGCGTTCAGGTGGTCAGTGGCTTAGAAGTGAGTTTGTTATCGGGCAATAAACAGATAGTTTAATCGTTCGCGCTTCGATCAGACACTGAGAGGCTTACTGATACACCGCTCAAAAATCGCCTCCAGTCCCCGATAGTCACACGCCACCGCATCAATATTCGCCGGTATCCATGCCGCGTGTTTCACCAGCCACCAGTTCACCGAAAACCCCGCATTCACGATGATCTGTTCAAACAGGATCCGCTGTGCCCGTCCATTGCCTTCACGGAAGGGATGGATGACATTCAGATCGCCATAAGCTTCAGCGATGTGGTGAACGAGATCGGCCTGGGACGCGCCGGTATACCAATTGGCTTCCTGCATATGCCGAATGATCTTCGCCGCTTCCGGCGGGATGCGCTCCGGGGTGCAGAACAGCGTCTCACCTTTCTGGATGTTGACGCTGCGCAGTTCACCGGCCCAATCGTAGATGTCACCGAACAGGATGCGGTGGATGTGTTGCAGACGTTCGAGGTCGTAGGGCGGCGGAAACAGCGGAAGATTGCCTACTGCAATCTCGGATAACTCCCGCTCTGCCTCGTGCAGGCGGTGTTCATCGAGCAAATCGAGGCGGTTGCGCAGGACGCTGCTACCGGGGTAGCAGTGCGGGTCCTGGCCCACCCCGTATTTGTCGAGCATCAGCGCGAGGTGTTGCGGTACTTGGCAAGGACGGCTTCGCGGGTCGGCAGAGGCTTGTCGACATCGGCCGGTTGGGTATCGAACCCTTCCAGGCGCAGGCTGGCCAGGTAATTGGAGCGGCGGATCTTGTGATAGTGATCCTGTTTTTGCTCAAACGTCAGTTCGCTCATTGCAGCGTACTCCTGGTTAGCAAGGCTTTGATTGTAGCGCAATGCATCAGGGGGAAGGCAGGATAAAAACCAAGTCGTAACCTGTATCAAAAACCCGCCGAAGATCTTAATTCAATGTGAGTTTTCGCAATATTCCCCGTCGGCCCTGGGCCATCCCCTGCCTGTGTATCATCCTGTCTCTTATTTTCTTGCGACCTTTCTCGATTCGCCGAACTTACTGGGCTACGTTTTTAAGCCACGTTCAGCGGTCAATGGAGTGACAGCCTTATGCACGACACCCTCCAGCAGGTCTTTGGTTATCCACAGTTTCGCCTGGGCCAGGAAGAGACGGTGAGCGCCGTCCTGGCCGGGCGTTCGGCAGCAGCAATTTTCCCTACGGGGTCGGGTAAATCTTTGTGCTACCAGCTGTCGGCGGTGCTGCTGCCGCACCTGACGTTGGTGGTCTCACCCTTGTTGGCGTTGATGCAGGATCAATTGGGGTTCCTGCAGCGCCATGGCATTTCGGCGGGCAGTATCGATTCGGCCCAGAGCCGTGATGAGGCCAACGATGTGATGGCCCGTGCGCGTTCGGGCGAGTTGAAAATCCTGATGATTTCGGTGGAGCGCTTGAAGAACGAGCGCTTTCGTAACTTTTTGCACAGCGTGCAGATCTCGCTGCTGGTGGTGGACGAGGCGCACTGTATCTCCGAATGGGGCCACAACTTCCGCCCGGACTATTTGAAGCTGCCGGACTACCAGCGCCAGTTCAATATCCCGCAAGCGTTGCTGCTGACAGCTACGGCCACGCCCAAGGTGATTGCCGACATGCAGGCCAAGTTCGCGATTGCTCCGGGTGACGTGGTCACCACAGGCTTCTACCGGCCCAACCTCAACCTGCTGGTGGAGCCGGTCAGCGGCCAGGACAAGCGTCGCCGGCTGGTGGAGTGGATGAGAGAGCGGCCCGACCAGCCGAGCATTGTCTACGTCACCTTGCAGAAAACCGCCGAGCAGATTGCCGAGCATCTGAATCGCCATGGTATTCAGGCCGAGGCCTACCACGCGGGCTTGCCCCACGATAAACGCGAGGGCATCCAGCAGCGGTTCATGGGTGGGCGCTCCAATTGCATTGTCGCGACGATCGCGTTCGGCATGGGCATCGATAAAAGCGATATCCGCAATGTGGTGCACTTCGACCTGCCAAAGTCCATCGAGAACTACAGCCAGGAAATCGGCCGTGCAGGGCGTGACGGGCAGCCGTCGGATTGCCTGGTGTTGGCCAATCGCGACAGCCTCAATGTGCTGGAAAATTTCGTCTACGGCGACACGCCGGAGCAAGAGGGCATTGGCCGTGTCCTCGAGGAGTTGCAGACCGCACGCAGTGAAGGGCAGTGGGAGTTCCTGCTCAGGTCGTTGTCCGATCACAGCAATATTCGCGAGTTGCCACTCAAGACGCTGCTGGTGCAGTTGGAACTCAAGGGTGTGATCGCGCCGCGCTACGCGTTTTATGCCGAATACCGTTTCAAGTACCTGGTCGAGCCCGACGCTTTGCTCGCACGTTTTTCCGGCGAGCGGCAGCAGTTCGTCGCGGCAATCATCCAGGTGTGCAAGCGTGCGAAAACCTGGGCAACGGTGGATTTCGACGCGCTGTATCAACAGCACAATGCCGAGCGCAGCCGTGTGGTAAAGGCGCTGGATTATTTCCAGGAGCAGGGCCTGATCGAGCTGGAAAGCAAGCAGATGACCGAGGTCTACAGTTTGCTCGACACCGATTTCGAACCACAAACCTTGAGCGCTGAGTTATACACAGGCTTCAAGCAACACGAGGTGACGGAGGTAGCGCGGATTCACGCCATGCTCGACCTGTTCGCCACCGAGCACTGCCTGGGGCAGCGCCTGGCGCAGTACTTTGGTGATGAAAACGCTCCCCAGCGTTGTGGACATTGTTCGGTGTGCCACGGCCATGTCGCGTATCTGCCGCCTCCGCCAAGCCTGCCGCCGCTTGTGGATAAAAGCTTCATGGGGCTGTGCGGCGATTTTATCCACAGGCATCATGAGCACACTGGCGAGCTACCCAGTGCCGAGCGGCTGACGCGGTTTCTTGGCGGTATCAGCGTGCCGTTGTTTACCAAGTTGAAGGCGCGGGGCATTCCCGGTTTCGCCGCGCTGGAGGACTACCCCTACGCCGAAGTGCGCGAATGGGCCCGCGCTCAATTAGACCTACTCTGAAGAGACTTGCCGATGCCTGACTCAACGCCCTTGCGCGCCGATTACCGCTATTTCCAGCCGATCACCACACGCTGGCACGACAACGATGCCTACGGCCATGTGAACAACGTCACCTACTACAGCTTTTTCGATACGGCGGTGAATACCTACCTGATCGAACAGGGCGGGTTGGATATTCATGACGGTGAGGTGGTGGGGTTTGTGGTGAGTTCGGCCTGTGACTATTTTGCCTCGATCGCTTTTCCCGAACGCATTGAAGTCGGGCTACGGGTGGGCAAGTTGGGCAACAGTTCGGTGCAGTATGAGCTGGCGGTGTTCAAGGCAGGCGAAGAAGAGGCCTGTGCGGCGGGGCGCTTTGTGCATGTGTTTGTGGATCGGGCCTCGAACCAGCCTGTGCCGATACCGGGGATGTTGCGCGAGGCGTTGCAGCGACTGGTGGTCTGACCTTGCGGCACCCCATGTGGGAGGGGGCTTGCTCCTCCCACATTACTACTGCGGTGCTCTTCAGAGCTTACCGATGACGGTAGTGGTGCTTGTTCTTGCGATGCCCATAGGCATGACCACGGCCCGGATGGCCATCGCGGTAGTAGCGACGGTCGTCACGGTCGCGGTCGCGATAACGGCGGTCGTCGCGGTCACTTTCGTTACCCATGTAGTTGCCCAGTGCACCGCCCGCGCCACCGCCGGCCGCCGAGCCGATCAGTGCGCCGGTACTGCCGCCGACACTGCGGCCCACGACGTTGCCGCCGGCTGCGCCCAGTGCGCCGCCAATGGCGGCTTCGCCACGGCTGCGCTTGTCGGCGCCGACCGCACTACCACCCGCGCCGCCCAGGGCCGCGCCGATGGTCGAACCGGTATTGCCGCCCAGCTGCTGGCCGACAACAGAACCTAGAACCCCGCCCAATGCGCCGCCTACACCGGCTTCGGTGGTGCCACCGGCCATGGCTGCGCCACTGACCAGGCCAAGGGACAACAAGAGAATCGAGGAGAACTTCATTCAGGGAAACCTCAAGGGGATGACGGCGCGATCCTGAGGTTGTATCGGGTCGCTGACAATCGAAATCCGACCGGCGGCAGAGGTTGTATACAATTTGCTAAGTTGCTGTTTTGTATGGGGAACTTAAGTTGTTTTTACAGGTCTTTAGTTACTTCGGAACGGCCGCTTTTATGCAAAAGCGGCCTTTTTTGTGCCTGTAGAATGTGCGGTGCTTGTGCTGGCCTCTTCGCGGGCAAGCCCGCTCCCACATTAGATCGGTCCACACAGTCTCAATGGTGAACCCATCCCAGTGTGGGAGCGGGCTTGCCCGCGAAAGCAGTAGTTCAAGCAACACATATCTCGGATCAAGTCAGGCCGAGCGCGCCATGATCAACCCACTGTCACTCGCCGCTTCCAAGCGAATCGCAACAAACTTCGATGTTGGCGTATGGCTACCGTCGCCAGTGCTTTCCAATGGCACCAATGGGTTCACTTCCGGGTAGTAAGCCGCCGCCTGCCCCGCCGGAATATCGAATGCCAGCAGCGTAAAGCCCTTCACACGGCGCTCACGGCCGTCTTCCCACAGCGACACAATGTCGGCCTTCTGCCCCGGTTTGAAGCCCAGGCGGATAATGTCGGCTTCATTGACGAACAGCACGTCACGCTGGCCTTTGACCCCGCGATAACGGTCGTCCAGGCCATAGATGGTGGTGTTGTACTGATCATGGGAGCGCATCGACTGCATGATCAGGTCCGGCACCCGGCCCGTGGCGTGGGTGCGTTCGTGGATCAGGTCCTTGGGCAAGATGTTCGGGCGGAAGTTGGCGCGGCCCGACGGTGTGTTCCAACGGCGTGCGCCGGCGGAGTTGCCCAGGTAAAACCCACCTGGATGTTTGATCTTCTCGTTGAAGTCCTTGAAACCAGGGATGGTGTCGGCGATCAGGTCGCGGATGCGTCCGTAGTCGGCCACCAGCCAGTTCCAATCCACGGGCGTGCTGCCCAAAGTGGCGGCAGCAATGCCTGCCAGGATCGCCGGCTCGGACTTCATCAGTTTCGACAGCGGCTGCAGTTGGCCATTGGAGCCATGGACCATGCTGAACGAATCTTCCACCGTCACCGCTTGCGGGCCGTCGGCCTGGATGTCGATATCAGTACGGCCCAGGCACGGCAGGATCAGTGCGTCTTTACCGTGCATCAGGTGGCTGCGGTTGAGCTTGGTGCTGATTTGCACGGTGAGGTCGCAATTGCGCAGGGCTTCGAAGGTACGCGGGCTGTCTGGCGTGGCTTGGGCGAAGTTGCCGCCCAGGCCGATAAACACCTTGGAGCGGCCTTCGAGCATGGCGTGAATCGCTTCCACCACGTTGTGACCATTGTCTCGCGGCACCTGAAACTGGAATCGACGCTCCAGCGCGTCAAGGAACGCCACCGGTGGGCGCTCGTTGATGCCCATGGTTCGATCGCCCTGCACGTTGCTGTGACCGCGCACGGGGCACAGGCCGGCACCAGGGCGGCCGATATTGCCACGCAACAGCATCAGGTTGGCGATTTCCTGGATGGTCGGCACCGAGTGACGGTGCTGGGTAATCCCCATTGCCCAGCACATGATCACGTTTTTGCCTTTGGCGTACATGCGCGCCGCTTGCTCGATCTCGACCAGGGTCAGGCCGGATTGCTCGACGATTTCTTCCCATGAGGTGTCGTCGATCTGGCCCAGATACTCCAGTACGTTGGCGGTGTGCTCATTGAGAAAGTCATGGTCGAACACCGCTTCCTTGCCTTCGGCCAGCGCTTGGCGTTCCCACAGCAGCAGGAACTTGGCCATGCCGCGCAGAATCGCCATGTCGCCGCCCAGGGCAGGGCGGAAGTAGGCAGTGTTGGTCGGCTTGTCGCCGTTAGTGAGCATTTCCAGCGGATGTTGCGGGTGCTGGAAGCGCTCCAGGCCGCGCTCTTTCAGGGGGTTGATGCACACCACCTGGGCGCCGCGCTTCACCGCTTCGCGCAACGGTTCAAGCATGCGCGGGTGGTTGGTGCCGGGGTTCTGGCCCCAGACGAAAATAGCGTCGGCATGTTCGAAGTCGTCAAAGGTCACGGTGCCTTTGCCCACGCCCACACTCTGCGCCAGGGCTACGCCGCTGGCCTCGTGGCACATGTTCGAGCAGTCCGGGAAATTGTTGGTGCCGTAGGCGCGCACAAACAGCTGATACAGGTAGGCGGCTTCGTTGCTGGCGCGACCCGAGGTATAGAACTCGGCCATGTTCGGGCTGGGCAACGCGTTGAGGTGCTTGCCGACCAGGTCAAATGCCGCATCCCAGCTGATGGGGGTGTAGCGGTCGGTTTCGGCGTCATAGCGCATCGGCTCAGTCAGGCGGCCCTGGTATTCCAGCCAATAGTCGCTTTGCTCCAGCAATGCCGTGACGCTGTGCTTGGCGAAGAAGGCTGCATCGACGCGGCGCTTGGTGGCTTCCCAGTTGACCGCCTTGGCGCCGTTTTCGCAGAACTTGACCATGCCGCTTTCCGGCGAGTCGCCCCAGGCGCAGCCCGGGCAGTCGAAGCCGCCGTTCTGGTTGGTCTTGAGCATCATGCGCAGGTTTTTAAGCGCGTTATCGCTGGTCAGCCAGGCTTGCGCCACGCTGATCAGCGCGCCCCAGCCGCCGGCCGGGCCTTTATAAGGCTTGTAGCGCGGAGTCGGGGTTTGGTCGGCTTGGTGGTGAAGGCTCATGGCTGGTGCTCCATCGCTGGGCTGTAGACCCGTGGCGCGCTTTTCTGCGGCAGGTGGATGAGATTGAGGTTGTGCCGGCGCGCCCATTGCAAGGCCAGGCCGGTGGGCGACGACAGGCTGACCAGGGTTTGGATGCCTGCACGCAAGACTTTCTGGATCAATTCAAGGCTGCAGCGGCTGGTAACAATCGCCAGGCCGCCGTCGGTCGGAATCTTTTGGCGGATCAAAGCGCCGATCAATTTATCCAAGGCGTTATGCCGGCCGATGTCTTCACGGCCCAACAGCAATTCGCCTTGATCGTTCATAAACACCGCCGCGTGCACTGCGCCGCTGTACTGGCCCAACGGTTGGAACGCACTGATGCGCTGGCGCAGGCCGTCGAGCCATTGCGCGGGCGGCAAGGGCGCGCCGGGCAGCACTTGAAGGTCGGGCAGGGCCTGTTCAACCGCTTCTACACCGCACAGGCCGCAGCCGCTGGTGCCCGCCAATTGGCGGCGCTGCTGCTTGAGGTTCCAGAAGGCGCGGCTGGAAATCTGTACCTGAGCATACTGAGCGGAGCCCGCGCCGCTGATTTTGAGATCATAAATGTCGCTAACGTCGGCAATAATCCCGCTGCCGAGGCTGAAGCCGACGATAAAGTCTTCCAGGTCGGTTGGTGTGACCAGCATGACCGCCTGACTGATGTCGTTATAGGCAATGGCCAACGCCACCTCTTCGGCCAACGCAGTGCTGCCGACTTCAGTGTGTTCAAGATTGCAGTATTGGTAGCTCTGGCTGGCGGCGGGCGCGGGCGTTTCAAGGGCGGGCGCCGCGCAGGTTGGGCGCTTGGCGTTCATGGGGCAGTACCACCGACGGATTGATCAGTGTTCAGACTAGGCGCGACAAAGGGTCGCGTCTAATTGCCAGTATTGATGTATTGATAGATGGCGTCGATCAAGGTTCCCGCCCATTTCGCCGGGGGCTTATTCCAGGGACGGCGGATCTGGATACTTTTGAGTCTTTAGCCGGTTTGGAACCCAAGTCTGCTGGACTGGTCTAGTCTTGGGCATCTGGAAATTAAATCCCAAGGAGAGCGCACCATGAGTATTTTTAGCTTTATCAAAGAAGCCGGCGAAAAGATTGTCGACCTGTTGACGCCGGGTAATGCGAATGCCAGTGAGCAGCTGAAGGAACATGTGAGCAAGGTGGGCCTGGGTAATCCAAACGTGCAGACCACGGTGGACGGCGACAAGGTCACTGTGACTGGTGAAGTGGCGAGCCAGGAAGAGAAAGAAAAGATCCTTTTGGCACTGGGCAACATTGCCGGCGTGGCAAGCGTAGATGACCAGATCACTGTCACCGGCCCTGCAGTTGCCGCGGCTCGCTTCGTCGTGGTGAAAAAGGGCGACACACTCAGCGCGATTTCTCTCGCGGTGTACGGTAACGCCAACCAGTACAACAAGATTTTCGAGGCCAACAAGCCGCTGCTGTCGCACCCGGACAAAATCTATCCAGGCCAGACACTGCGTATCCCTGAGTAATACGCAGGACAAAATGTGGGAGGGGGCTTGCTCCCGATGGCGGTGGTTCAGTCACCTGATACTTGGCTGATACACCGCTATCGGGAGCAAGCCCCCTCCCACATGGGTTCAGAGCCCGACAATGAGATCTCGGTAATCCCCGACAGCCGCGAATTCTGCGGTGTCCTTCGGGCCTTTCTTGCTATCGGGCTCTTTGACTGCCAGCAAATGCCCCACGCCGAAATCCCGGGCACTGCGCAGGATCGGCAAGGTGTCGTCGATAAACAGACTACGGGCCGGGTCAAAGTGGATATCGGCTTGCAACGCTTCCCAGAACTGTGGGTTTTCCTTGGGAAAACCGTAGTCATGGGAGCTGATCAATCGCTCGAAATACGGCGCCAGTTCAATGCGTTCCAACTTCAATGACAGCGAATCACGATGAGCGTTGGTGATCATGATCACGCGCTTGCCGGCCTGTTTGATCGCCTTCAGAAAAGTATCGGCATCCGGGCGCAGGGCGATCAGGTGGGCGGTTTCCAACTTGAGTTCGCGCACCGGGATCGCCAGTTCAGTGCTCCAGAAATCCAGGCAATACCATTGCAACTGTCCGGCGTTACGCTCAAACAACGGCTGCAACTCCATTTCGGCCATGGCCCGGCTCACGCCGTGCAGTTCGGCGTATCGGTGGGGCAGATGTTCCATCCAGAAATGGTTGTCGTAATGCAGGTCGAGCAGGGTGCCGTCCATGTCCAGCAGGACGGTGTCGATGGCGTGCCAGGGCAAAGAGGGCATGGTGCGTTCTCATGTAAGTAAAGATATCCGACACAGACAATCGGAAAAGCCACGGTATAGTAACCCGATCACGCCAAGGAGCCGCTTATGCGCCAGAAACCCACCGTCCTCGCCCGCGAAATAGTCGCCAGTAGCCGTTTGTTCCGCGTGGAGGAAGTGCAGTTGCGCTTTTCCAATGGCGTTGAACGGACCTACGAGCGCCTGGTGGGGCGCGGCGCGGGCTACGGCGCGGTGATGATTGTGGCGATGATCGACGAGGATCATGCATTGCTGGTCGAAGAGTACTGCGGTGGCACTGACGAATATGAATTGTCCTTGCCCAAAGGCTTGATCGAGCCCGGCGAGGACGTGCTGGCGGCGGCGGACCGCGAGCTCAAGGAAGAAGCTGGCTATGGCGCACGGCAGTTGGAGCACATCACCGAGCTGTCGTTATCGCCGGGCTATATGAGCCAGAAAATTCAGGTAGTACTGGCCACCGACCTTTACGAAGAGCGCCTGGAGGGCGATGAGCCTGAGCCGATGCGCGTGGACAGGGTCAACCTGCGGGAGCTTTCGGCGCTTGCGCAAAACGAGCAATTCAGCGAGGGCCGAGCGCTTGCCGCGCTGTACCTGGTACGCGATCTGTTGACCCAGCGTGGAGCGTTCAACGCATGAGCGAACTGTTTTTAGGCCACCCGTTTATCGCCCCCGTGATCGAGCTGGCCCGCCAGGCCGGCGAAGCTATCCTGCCCTACTGGCGCGCCAATGTAGCCGTGACCTCCAAAGCGGATGATTCGCCGGTGACGGCAGCCGATCTGGCCGCTCACCATCTGATTCTCGCGGGCCTGACCGCGCTCGATCCGAGTATTCCGGTACTGTCCGAAGAAGACGCCGATATCGATCTGAGCGTGCGTGCCCAGTGGCAGCGCTGGTGGCTGGTGGACCCATTGGATGGCACCAAGGAATTCATTTCCGGCAGCGAAGAATTCACTGTCAATATTGCCTTGATCGAACAGGGCCGCGTGGTGTTCGGCGTAGTGTCGATGCCGACCACTGGCCGTTGCTACTTCGGTGGCGCGGGCCTTGGGGCATGGCGTTCAGATGTGAAGGCCGCACCCAAGCAGATCCAGGTACGCCAGACTCCGGCCGTGGGCGAAGCCTTTACTGTGGTCGCTAGTCGTCGGCATACCAGCCCTGAGCAGGAACGCCTGCTGAATGGCTTGAGCGAAGGTTTGGGCGCGCTGAAGCTGGCGAATATCGGCAGCTCGTTGAAGTTTTGCCTGCTGGCCGAAGGCAGTGCTGACTGCTATCCGCGCCTGGCACCGACCTCACAGTGGGATACCGCTGCGGCACAGGGCGTACTGGAAGGCGCGGGAGGTGAAGTGTTGGAGTTGAACGGTCAGCCGTTCAGCTACCCGGCGCGGGAATCGCTATTGAACCCGTTCTTTCTGGCGCTGCCAGCCAAGGCCGCATGGCGTGAGTGCCTGTTGACCCTGGCCAGATCTTAAGATCACTGCAGAGCAAAATGTGGGAGCGGGCTTGCCCGCGATGACGGAGTGTCAGTCATACAGGTATTGGCTGATCCACCGCTATCGCAGGCAAGCCAGCTCCCACTTTTATTTTATGTAATGGCTGCTAGCGGTGCAGGACGTACTGGCCGGTAAAGGCCACTGCACGCTCCTCACTGCCTTCATTCACAATCCATGTCTGCAGCGCCAACCGCGCCCGTCCATAACGCTTGTACGTCGCCAGGAAACGCTTCCACACTTTTTCTTCCGGCGCCGCGCAAATGGCCGTTGCATCCTGCGTCACCGGCAGCGGATAGCTGATCTGCCCTTCCTGAATCACGATATGACCGTCTTCTATTCCCGCTTCGCGCAGCTTCAGGTGCAGCCAACCCCAGCCTGCCAGTACGGCGCCACAGTAGAGGCTGCCACCGAACATGGTGCTTTTGTGGTTGATATTGGCTTGCAAGGGCAGGTGCAGCTGCAGTTGGTCGTGTCGCCAGTCGAGCACCTTGAGACCCATCTCCCGGGTGAGGGGAATGTCGTGGTGAAGGACGGCTTCCAGGTAACGGCTGTCGCGGCTCATAGCGGTCTCTTGGTGGTAGGCGGGTTCATTCGTCGTCGGCGCTGTGGCTGGTGCTGTCGGCGAAGTTCAGACCGTGTTTGCGTAACTTGTCGTGCAAGGTCTTGCGCGGCACGCCCAACGCTTCGGCGAGGCTGCGCACGGAGCTGTGAGGGCGGGTGAGTTCGGCGGCGATCAGGCTTTTTTCGAACTGCTCGACTTGCTCGCTCAAGCCCCCGGGCGTGGACGTCAGCACGCCGGCGGCGGGATTGTCCTGGGCGCTATCGAGCGCCAACTCCAGGCCCAGGGCGAAACGCTCGGCGGCGTTTTGCAGTTCCCGCACATTGCCCGGCCAGCTGTGGCGCAATAACAGCGCGCGTTGGCCCGGTTGCAGCTCATGCAGGGGCAGGCCGTGGCGGCTGCTGGCCTCGTCGGCGAAGTGCTGGAACAGCATCAATGCATCTTCACCACGCTCGCGCAGGGGCGGGATGCGTAGCGGTGCGACGTTGAGGCGGTAATACAAGTCGGCACGGAAACGGCCCTGGTCGGCGGCTTGGCGCAGGTCTTCCTTGGTGGCGGCGATAATGCGGATATCCAGCGGGATCAGCTGATTGCCGCCCAAGCGCTCCACCACGCGCTCCTGCAACAGGCGCAGCAACTTGACCTGCACATCCAGGCTCATGCTTTCGATTTCATCGAGAAACAGCGTGCCGCCATTGGCGAACTCGAACTTGCCGATGCGGCGTTTCTGCGCGCCGGTGAACGCCCCCGGCTCATGGCCGAACAGTTCGCTTTCTACCACCGATTCGGCCAGCGCCCCGGCGTTGATCGCCACAAATGGGCCACTGCGGCGACTTGAAAGGTCATGCAGGGCGCGGGCGACGACTTCTTTGCCAGCACCGGTTTCGCCCAGGATCAGCACATCGGCCTTGGTCGCGGCCAAGGCGCCAATCTGCTCGCGCAGGCGCAACATTTGCGGGGAGTGCCCCACCAGGCGCGTGCTCAGTTGCTGACGATCGCTGAGGGCCAGGCGCAGGCTGCGGTTGTCCAGCACCAGGCGACGCAAGGCCAGGGCGCGGCGCACGCTGTCGAGCAGTGCGTCGCTGGCGAAGGGTTTTTCCAGAAAGTCATACGCGCCGGCACGCATGGCCTGTACCGCCAACGGCACGTCGCCGTGGCCGGTGATCAGCAGCACCGGCAGGTCCGGGTCCTGGCCATGCAGTTCGGCCAGCAGCTCCAGGCCGTCCATGCCGGGCATACGGATGTCGCTGACCACCACGCCAGGCCAGTCGCGGGACAGGCGTGCGGTGAGGCCGGTGGCTTCGCCCAGGGGCAGGACTTTGAGTCCGGCCAGGTCCAGGGTTTGGCACAGGGCTTGGCGCAGGTGTGGATCGTCGTCGATCAACACCACCTGAATCTGGTTGTCGATGCTCATACACTGCGGTCCTCGGACGGTTGCAGACTGACGCCCGGCGAGCCGGCACGCAATTTCAAGGTTAACAGCGCGCCGCCTTCCTTGTGGTTGGCGAACAACAGTTCGCCACCAAAGGCGCGCATCAGGGTGTCGCAGATTGCCAGGCCCAGGCCCAGGCCCTGGGTGCGCGTCTTGGTGGTGTAGAACGGCTCGCTGGCGCGGCCCAGGGCTTCCATGCAAAAACCTGGGCCGTTGTCGCGAATGTACAGGTTGACGCCCTGGGGCGTGGTTTCGGCACTCAGCCAGAGTTTGCGCGGCGGGCCTTTTTCGGTGAGGGCGTCCAGGGCGTTGGCCAGCAAGTTACCCAGTACCTGGCGCAGACGGGTTTCGCCGGCCTGCACCCACAGGGTTGCCTCCGGCAGGTCGCGGATCAATTCCACTTCCATCGAGCGCCGCCGTTTGGCCAGCAACGCCAGGGCGTCATCCAGGGCCGGTTGCAAGGCTACGCTCTCCGGCGCGTGACGATCACGGCGAGCGAATGCACGCAAATGGGCGATGATCGAGGCCATGCGCCCGGTCAGCTCGCTGATCAGTTTGAGGTTGCCGCGGGCATCGCTGGTGCGCTCATGGTCGAGGAGGATTTCGGCGTTTTCTGCATAGCTGCGAATCGCCGCCAACGGTTGGTTCAGCTCATGGCTGATACTCGCTGACATGGTGCCCAAGGCGGAGAGTTTACCGGCCTGGACCAGATCGTCCTGGGCGCGCACCAGTTCCTGCTGGGCGTGTTCGCGCTCCAACACTTCCTGTTTCAGGCGCCGGTTCAGGCCCTCCAGGTCGCTGGTACGCTCGGCCACGCGCATTTCCAGCTCACGGCGGGCCTTGGCTTCGAAGGCGATGCGTTCCAGATAGTGCCGACGGCGCTGCATCAGCAATCCCAGCAACAGCATCAGCACCAACAACGTGGCACCGCCCACGGCGACAACCGTGCGCACCGGACGGTTGATCAGCGAGCGTGGCGCCAGGATTTCCACATTCCAGCCGGTTTCGGCGATGGCCGTGGATTGGCGCAGCCAGGCGCTGCTGCTCAGGCTCAGCGGCTGCGGGTCGCGGGTGGGGTAGGGCTGGATGGCGATGATGGCCTGGCGTTCTTCGGCGGTCAGTGGCCGTGTGGCGCGGAATCGCCATTGCGGGCGCGAGGTGAGGATCACCACGCCGTTGTGGTCGGTGACCAGCAGTTGTTCCGGGGTATTGCCCCACAGGCTTTCGGTGTGATCAAGGTCGACCTTGACCACCAGCACGCCGATGATGGTGTCGCCGTCACGCACCGCGGCGGCGAAGAAGTATCCGCGCTTGGCTGAGGTGGTGCCCAGGCCGAAAAACCGACCCAGGCGCCCGGCCATGGCTTCGCTGAAATAGGGGCGAAAGGAGAAATTGCGCCCGACGAAGCTGTCTTGTTTGTCCCAGTTGGAAGCGGCAAGGGTCTTGCCGGTGGTGTCCATCAGGTACATCACTTCCACGCCCGCCTGGTCGGCGACATCCTTGAGCAACAGGTTGGCATTGGCCAGGTTGGTACTGACGTGAGGTGCGTCCAGGGCGATGCGCAGGGCCGGCAAATCGCCGAGGATTTGCGGCAACACTTCGTAGCGGTGCAGGGTGCCCAACAGGTTGGCGACATACAGGTCGAGAGTCTGGCGGTTTTGCCCGGCCAATTCGCTGCGATAGTAGCGCTCGGCCAAATGCTCCAGCGGCCATAACAGCGGTGCCAAGCACAATGCCAGCAGGGCGAGGCTGCGCCAGCGGGGTCTTCGCGGAAGGGGTGGAGTCATGGGGAGTGTGCGCCTGTGGGTACAGGCGCATTATGCCTAGTGCTGCCTGGCAAGACACTCGTGCAATGCATCTTGCCAATGGGGCTGGCTGACGTGCCATTGCTGTTGCAGACGCGAGCAATCCAGGCGCGAGTTCAGCGGGCGCTTGGCGGGGGTGGGGTAGGCACTGGAAGGGATCGGCTCCAGTTCGGCGCAGGCTTTGCCCTCGATCCGCAATTGCTCGCCAATGGCTTGGGCAAAGCCGAACCACGAGGTCTCACCTTGTGCGGTGAGGTGGTAAACACCCCAATCCCCGGCCTTGCCAGCCTGCCACTGCTGAATCAGCGCACGGGTGCTGCTGGCGATGGTCCCGGCCCAGGTCGGCGCACCGATCTGGTCGGCGACGATGCGCATCTGCGGTTTTTCCTGCAGCAGGCGCTGCATGGTCAGCAGGAAATTCTTGCCATGGCTCGAATACACCCAACTGGTGCGCAAGATCAGGTGTTCGCCACCTACGGCAGCAATCGCCTGTTCACCCGCCAGTTTGCTCTGACCATAGACACCCAAAGGGTTGGGTGTGTCGCTTTCGATGTAAGGGGCAGGTTTGCTGCCATCGAACACGTAGTCGGTCGAGTAATGAATCAGCGGGATGCCCAGTGCCTTGGCTTCCTCGGCGAGGATGCCGGGGGCGATGGCGTTGATCGCAAAGGCTGCGTCCGGTTCGCTCTCGGCCAGATCGACGGCAGTGTGGGCTGCCGCGTTGATGATCAGGCCAGGGCGGTGGGCGCGTACCTGTTGGCGGATGAGGTCAGCGTCGGCCAGGTCAAGCTGGTCGCGGCCCAGGATGACGAGTTCGCCAAGACCCTGGAGCCGCTGTTGCAGCTCCAGGGAGACTTGGCCGTGTTGGCCGGTGATTAATATTTTCATGGGAACAGGTCGGCTTCCATCAGCAGTTTTCCGACCTGGTCTTTGGCAGACAATTGCGGCGGTTCGGCCAGCTCCCAGTCGATAGCCAGCGTTGGGTCATTCCAGAGAATGCTGCGCTCGGCGCTTGGCTGGTAGTAATCGGTGGTTTTGTACAGGAACTCTGCGTGGTCGCTCAACACCACGAAACCATGTGCAAAACCTTCTGGCACCCACAATTGACGATGGTTCTGTGCCGACAGGCGTACACCCACCCAGTTTCCGAAGTTTGGGGAGCTGCGACGGATGTCGACGGCTACATCCAGCACTTCGCCGTGAGTGACACGCACCAGCTTGCCTTGAGTGTGCTCAAGCTGATAGTGCAAGCCCCGTAGTACGCCTTTTTGCGAGCGCGAGTGGTTGTCCTGCACAAAATCACGCTTGAGCCCGGTAGCTGCTTCAAAAGCGCGGGCGTTGAAGCTTTCGTAGAAGAAACCGCGCTCGTCACCGAATACCTTTGGCTCAAGGATCAGCACGCCGGGTAGTGTGGTTTCAACTACGTTCACTGGGTCTCTCCGGCGAGGGAATACAGGTACTGGCCATAGCCGGTCTTGCCGAAGTATTTGGCGCGTTCCAGCAGATAGTCGCGGTCGATCCAGCCGTTTTCGTAGGCGATCTCTTCCAGGCAAGCCACTTTCAAGCCCTGGCGGTGCTCGATGGTCTGCACGTAAGTCGAGGCCTCCAGCAGGCTGTCATGGGTGCCGGTGTCGAGCCAGGCAAAGCCGCGACCGAAGCGTTCTACATGCAGGTCGCCGCGCTGAAGATAGGCGTTGTTGACGTCGGTGATTTCCAACTCGCCGCGCGGCGAAGGCTTGACGGCCTTGGCGATCTTGATCACGTCGTTATCGTAGAAATACAGGCCGGTGACGGCATAGGGTGACTTGGGCTTCGCCGGTTTTTCTTCAATGGACAGGGCGCGGCCCTCTTTATCGAAATCAATCACACCGAAGCGCTCCGGGTCTTTTACCCAGTAGCCGAATACCGTAGCGCCCGATGAACGCTCGGCTGCAGTGCGTAATTGATCACTAAAATGTTGGCCGTGGAAGATGTTGTCCCCCAGAATCAGGCACACGGCGTCATCACCGATGAACTCTTCGCCAATGATAAATGCTTGAGCCAACCCGTCTGGAGACGGCTGTTCGGCATAGGTGAAATGCACGCCAAACTGGCTGCCATCTCCCAGCAGGTTTCGGTACTGTGGCAAGTCTACCGGCGTGGAGATCACCAGGATGTCCTTGATCCCGGCAAGCATCAGCACGGATATCGGGTAGTAGATCATGGGTTTGTCGTACACCGGCAACAGCTGTTTGGACACTCCCAGAGTAATGGGGTGCAAGCGGGTGCCGGAGCCGCCAGCCAATACGATGCCCTTCATCATGCGATTAGATCCTTCAAGTCGGTGTTGCCCAATCGTTCGCCCTGATAACTACCGTCCTGGACCCTGCGGCACCATTCCAGGTTATCGAGGTACCACTGCACGGTTTTGCGCAGTCCTGTCTCAAAGGTTTCTTCCGGGACCCAGCCCAGTTCGCGTTCGATCTTGCTGGCGTCGATGGCGTAGCGCTGGTCGTGGCCAGGGCGATCCTTGACGAAGGTGATCAGGTCAGTGAATTTTGCCACGCCGGCGGGGCGATGCGGCGCCAGCTCTTCCAGCAGGCCGCAAATGCCACGTACCACGTCGATGTTCTTCTGCTCGTTATGACCACCGATGTTGTAGGTCTCGCCCACCACCCCAGTGGTGACCACTTTGAGCAGTGCACGGGCATGATCCTCGACAAACAGCCAGTCACGTACCTGCAAACCGTCGCCGTAGACAGGCAGTGGCTTGCCCGCCAAGGCGTTGAGAATAACCAGCGGGATCAATTTTTCGGGGAAGTGGAATGGCCCGTAGTTGTTCGAGCAATTGGTCAGCAGTATCGGCAGGCCGTATGTACGCTGCCAGGCGCGTACCAGGTGGTCGGATGCCGCCTTGCTCGCGGAGTAGGGAGAGCTGGGCGCGTAAGGGGTGGTTTCGGTGAAGAGGTCGTCTACGCCGTGCAGGTCGCCATACACCTCGTCAGTGGAAATGTGGTGGAAGCGGAACGCGCTTTTGGCCGGTTCTGCCAGCTTCTGCCAGTAAGCCCGTGTGGCTTCCAGCAGGCTGTAGGTGCCGACGATGTTGGTCTGGATAAAATCCGACGGACCGTCAATGGAGCGGTCAACGTGGGACTCGGCCGCCAAGTGCATGATCGCATCAGGTTCAAAGCGTGCGAGTACGGCGCTGACGGCGGCCTGGTCGATGATATCGGCCTGGACAAACTCATAGCGGCTGTTGGACGCGATGCTGGTCAGCGACTCCAGGTTGCCGGCATAGGTGAGCTTGTCCAGATTGAGCACTTCATGTTCGGTATCTTGAATCAAATAGCGGATCAGGGCTGAGCCGATAAAGCCAGCGCCGCCAGTAACGAGAATGCGCATATCGGAGGGCCCTTTCCTTAGATGGACATTAAGCGAATGAAGCATAGCTTGAGTTGTGAGGGCCGGGTGGTGCAAGTCCGGCGTTTACTGGGGGTTGCCTTGTGACCCGGAACAATGGCGATATAGACGACTGAAAAAACAAAGGTCGTCACAATGTCGTTAGCCACATTGACCCACCGCGCCAGTTTACCTTGCCCACAAGTAAGCCCCGACCAGGCGGCAAGCCTGCTCGAGCGGCATTATGGGATGAGCGGTGTGCTGCAAGCGTTGGGCAGTCAACAAGACCTCAACTATAAGATTGACAACGCCCAGGGCCGTTTTGTTCTCAAAATCTGCCGCGGTGACTACGCCGCCGTTGAACTCGAGGCCCAACACGCGGCCCTCAATAGTCTGCAAGCACATGACCATCTGCGCGTGCCCAAGGTGATTCAAGCGTTGGATGGTAATGAGCTGCTGACGGTAAGCGTCGACGGGCACACCCTGCACCTGCGGCTACTGGAGTACATCGACGGCCAGCCCCTCACGCATTTACCGCACCTGGGCCGCGATGTGATCGCAGGCTTCGGTGAGCTGTGCGCGCAGATGAGCCTCGCGCTGCAAGGTTTCGAGCATCCGGGCCTTGCGCGCACCCTGCAGTGGGATCCGCGCCATGCGCAGGCGTTGATCACTCATCTGCTGGCAACCTTGCCTGACCTGCCGCAACGCGCCGTATTGGAGCGCGTAGCCACGCAGGTCGAGGCGTATGTCCAACCTTTGGCACCACGCCTGCCGTGGCAAGCGGTACATCTGGACATCACCGATGACAATGTGGTGTGCCAGCGTGATGCCCAGCGGCGCTGGCGTATCCACGGCGTGATTGATTTCGGCGATTTGGTGCACACCTGGCGGATTGCTGACCTGTCGGTAACCTGCGCGTCCCTGTTGCACCACGCCCACGGTGACCCGTTTGCGATTCTGCCGGCAATCCAGGCCTGTCACGCGGTGATGCCGTTACAGCGCGAAGAGTTGGAGGTGTTGTGGCCGCTGATCGTCGCACGTGCGGCGGTGCTGGTGCTCAGCGGTGAACAGCAGCAACGCCTGGACCCGGATAACACGTATTTAAAGAAAAACGCTGAGCACGAGTGGGAAATTTTCCATGTTGCGACGGCGGTGCCGTTTGCGCTGATGCAAGCGGCGATTCTCACTGGCGTTGGCGAGACGTTGCCACCGGTTGCCAGCCATGACTTTGCACCCTTGTTGCCGGGCCTGGTGGGCCGCGAGTTCGCGCTGATCGACCTGGGCGTACTCAGCCCGCATTGGGAGGCCGGTAATTGGGAAACCCCGGGAACAGATCGGCGGTTGCTGGCTGAAGCAGCGGCAGTACATGGGCTGGCGGCCAGTCGGTATGGGCAATACCGCTTGTCGCGTACCTGTGCCGACAGCGCGGTAGAGCCGCAGACCTTCCCCCTCCATGTCGAACTGCACCTGCCCCACGGCAGCGTGCTGCAAGCTCCCTTTGCAGGCACGCTGCGTGAAGGCGCCGATGGCTTGCTGTGCTTGCACGACCCTAGGCTGAGCCTGCGTGTGTGGGGCTTAAAAACGTCACTCACGCCTGGAGCGTTGGTGGTGAAAGGGCAAGTAATGGGTGAGGTTCACGCGCCGTTGATTGTGCAGTTATGCAGCGCCGACCTTGAGCCGCCACTGTTCTGCACGCCCTCCCGAGCCTCGGCCTGGCAGGCGTTGTGCCCGTCACCGGCGGCGCTGTTGGGGCTGGCCTGCGATGCCGAACCGGAACTGGACCCGCAGGCCCTGCTGGCCCGGCGTGATGCCAGCTTCGCCCGCTCCCAGAAGCACTACTACATGGACCCGCCACGTATCGAGCGGGGCTGGCGCAACCACCTGATCGACATGCAGGGCCGATCCTACCTGGACATGCTCAACAACGTAGCCGTGCTGGGCCATGGTCACCCGCGCATGGCCGCGGTAGCAGCGCGGCAGTGGTCGCTGCTCAACACCAACTCGCGGTTTCACTATGCTGCGATTGCCGAGTTTTCCGAACGGTTGCTGGCGCTGGCGCCCAAGGGCATGGACCGCGTGTTCCTGGTCAACAGCGGCACCGAAGCCAATGACCTGGCGATTCGCCTGGCCTGGGCCTACAGCGGTGGGCGCGACATGCTCAGCGTGCTGGAGGCGTACCACGGCTGGTCGGTGGCGGCAGACGCCGTGTCCACATCAATTGCCGATAACCCCCAGGCATTGAGCAGCCGCCCGGACTGGGTGCACCCGGTGACAGCACCCAATACCTACCGCGGCGAATTCCGCGGGCCGGACAGCGCACCGGACTACGTGCGAAGCGTGGAACACAACCTGGCGAAAATTGCCGCAAGCCAGCGCCAGTTGGCTGGATTTATCTGTGAGCCGGTATACGGCAATGCCGGGGGCATCTCTCTGCCGCCGGGTTATTTACAGCAGGTGTATGGCTTGGTCCGTGCCCAGGGGGGCGTGTGCATCGCCGATGAGGTGCAGGTAGGGTACGGCCGCATGGGCCACTTCTTCTGGGGCTTTGAAGAGCAGGGCGTGGTGCCCGACATCATCACCATGGCCAAAGGCATGGGCAACGGCCAGCCTTTGGGGGCGGTGATCACCCGTCGAGAAATTGCCGAGGCGCTGGAGGCCGAAGGGTATTTCTTCTCGTCATCGGGGGGCAGCCCGGTCAGTTGCCAAATCGGCATGGCGGTGCTGGACGTGATGGAAGAAGAGACACTCTGGGAAAACGCCCAGGTGGTTGGCGGGCATTTCAAGGCTCGGCTGCAAGCGCTGATCGACCGCCATCCGTTGGTCGGAGCGGTACATGGTTCGGGCTTCTATCTGGGCCTGGAACTGGTGCGTGACCGACACACCCTGGAACCTGCGACGCAAGAGACGGCGCTGTTATGTGATCGTCTTCGGGAATTGGGGATTTTCATGCAGCCTACGGGCGACTACCTGAACATTCTCAAGATCAAACCGCCGATGGTGACCACCCGGCAAAGCGTGGACTTCTTTGTCGACACGTTGTCGAAAGTACTGGATGAGCAACTGTGATAGATCGATTGTTATCGGCTATTTTGTGTAATATTCGGGATCTATAATCGTTAAGCGCTTCCAAAGCCGATTTTTATCCATATCAAGTCGGTCTTCACCCCATTCGGAGTTTTGAACGCCATGACCACCCTGCACAGCACACCTCGCGCCGATGGCTTCCATATGCCTGCCGAATGGGCGCCACAAACCCAAACCTGGATGATCTGGCCCGAGCGCCCCGACAACTGGCGTCTGGGCGGTAAGCCTGCGCAGGCCGCCCACGTGGCTGTGGCCAAGGCCATCGCCCGCTTTGAGCCCGTGACCGTTGCGGTTTCCGCCGGCCAGTACGAGAACGCCCGTGCGCGCCTGGATGTACCCAATATTCGCTTGGTGGAAATGTCTTCCGACGATGCCTGGGTCCGCGATACGGGCCCCACGTTCGTGATCAACGACAGCGGCGAGGTGCGGGGCGTGAATTGGGATTTCAATGCCTGGGGTGGTTTTGACGGCGGCCTGTATGCACCATGGAACCGTGACTCCCAGGTAGGCGGCAAGATCCTCGAGATCGAGCGCGCGCCGCGCTATCGCACCCAAGGCTTCGTGCTTGAAGGGGGTTCGATCCATGTGGATGGCGAAGGCACCCTGATCACCACCGAAGAGTGCCTGTTGAACCGCAATCGCAACCCGCACCTGGATCGTGCGGCCATTGAAGCTGTACTGGCTGATCACCTCGCGGTGGATAAGATCATCTGGTTGCCGGATGGCCTGCTCAACGACGAAACCGATGGCCATGTGGATAACTTCTGCTGCTATGTGCGCCCGGGCGAAGTGTTGCTGGCCTGGACCGATGACCCGCAAGATCCGAACTACCCACGCTGCCACGCAGCCATGGATGTGCTGCAAAACAGCACCGACGCCAAGGGACGCGCGTTCATCGTGCATAAAATGCCGATCCCGGGACCGCTGTATGCCACCGAGGAAGAATGCGCCGGTGTCGACCCGGTGGACGGCAGCCAGGAACGTAACCCGAGCGTGCGGTTGGCCGGGTCCTACGTCAACTTCCTGATCGTCAACGGCGGCATCATCGCGCCGAGTTTCGATGACCCGCTGGACCACCAGGCCAAACAAATCCTGCAGAGCCTGTTCCCGCAGCACGAAGTAGTGATGGTGCCGGGCCGCGAACTGTTACTGGGGGGAGGCAATATTCATTGCCTGACCCAACAGCAGCCCGCACCGCACAGAAATTGAGTGTAGTTGTAACGGTGCTTTGAGGGCGCGTGGGCGCTGCGCAACCGCAGTGTTCCAGCCAAGCCCGCGACCCAGCCAGGTCGCGGGCTTTTTTGTATCTGAATGCCAAGGCGGACGGCACATTGGCATAGCTCTTGTATCGCTGTCGGCACAGTGAATCTGTGCGATGACTGCGCAGTTCTGTCACAAACCTTGAGTAAGTTAGCCGCTCACGCAGCAGGAGAGAGCGCTGAAATGAATGCCGATATCGACCTGATGAACACGCGCACGTTTCACCCCTTGCGAGTCAACGGCGATGCGATCCATGCGTTGGCACTGTGGTTGAAGACAAACGGCTCGCGACAGGTCAGGCAGGTGCCTGACTTGCGCAGCGTGATGAGAGAACGCTACCCGGTGGGGTTGTTCACAGAGGATGAAGTGCAGGCGTTATGCGAGTTGATGAATAAGTGAAGGCACACTGCAGTCAGTGTGCCAGATGAAATATCAGAAACTGTAGGTACCGGTGACCACCAGGCTACGCGGCTCCCCTGGTTGAATCTGCGCCGCACTGGTCGCCGAGGCGTAGTAATTTTTGTCGGCAATATTGTTCAGCGCCGCCCTCACGTCCCACTCTTTCTGACGGAACCCGGCCAGCGCGTCCCAGCGCCCGTATCCCGGCAGTACCACGGTGTTGAGGTTGTCGGCGTAGCGATCACCTACCAGGGTCAAACCGGTTTCGGCGTACCAGCCCATTTCCGGTTTCCAGGTGATGAACACGCTGGCATTGCGCTTGGCCACGTCGCTGATACGTTTGCCTTCAAAGCCGTTGTTGTCCTTCTCCACCTTGGCGTCCTGCAGGCCTATACCGCCGCGTACGTACCAGTTGTCGATGATCTTGCCGGTGGCCGTCAGCTCCACGCCGCGTGAGCGTTGCTCGCCGGTGAGCAGGGTGATGGTGCGGTCCAGCGGGTCGCTGGTGCGGCGGTTGTAGAGTTCCAGCTCGTACACGGCGAGGGTGGTGCTCAGGCGGTCGTCGAACCAGTCGCTCTTCACGCCGATTTCCTTCTGCCTGGTCAGCTCCGGGCTAAGGTCGTTGACGTTCCCGGCGGCGTTCGGCGTGATCCCGATCAGGCCGCCGCCCGCTGGCGAGAAGGTCTTGCTCCACGAGGCATAGAACGAATGATGCTCCAGTGGCGTCCACACCAGGCCGACGCGCGGGCTGGTGCTGTGGCTCTTCACGTTCTCCTGGGTGTTGAGCACCTTGCTGGTGGTGTCCACTTCAAAGCGGTCATAACGCAGCCCGCCCAATAGTTGCCACTGGTCGTTCAGGCGCAGTTGATCCTGCACGTACAGCGCGCTGCTTTCGACTTCAGTGTGGTTGTAACTCGACAGTCGCATGCTCCCGGTGTGGCTCAGGCGGCGATTGGGTTGGTTGAGGTCCAGGCTGGGGACCGTCCTGGCATCCCGAGCCGAGTACAGCTTCGGATCGCGGCGCTGGCTGCCCAGCTCGATACCGGTGAGCAGGCGATGCTCCAGGCCAAATGTGTCGAAACCACCCTCCAGCTCAAGGTTGTTGAAAACATTGCGGGTGGTCAGGTCTTGCTGCCAGTGTTGGCGGCTGACGCTGTTGGTTTTCGCGTCGTAGCCGGTCTGGTAAGTGTTGTCGAAATCGCTGTCGAGCTTGAACACACCGAGGGTGTGGCGCAGTTGCCAGTTGGCGTTGAGCTCGTAGGCGAGCTTGGAACGCAGTGACTGGGATTTATCGTCGATGTAGTCGCCGTGATCGAAATAAGTGGTGCTGCGGCTCACATCCGCCGGGCGCCCGTTGACCCCTGGAATGCCACGGTCCGGCGTGCGGTTATAGCGGCTGTATTCGTATTGCACCAGCCAGTTCAGGTCGGGCGTGAGCTGCCAGCTCATCGACGGCGCAAACAACTGGCGGTTGCCGCTGACGCCATCGCGAAAGCTGTTGTTGTCCTGGTTGCCCATGTTCAGGCGCAGGCTGATGGTGTCGCTCGGGTCGGCGCTCAGGTCGGCATACAGGCTGCGCAAATCGTTGCTGCCACCTTGGGCTTCGATACTCGACTTATGGCCCGGCGTGGGCAATTTGCTTACGCGGTTGACGATACCGCCCTGGCCACCTCGCCCGTACAGCACGGCGGCCGGGCCCTTGAGCACTTCGATACGCTCGATGTTGTGCAGGTCGCGCACGTACTGGCTGTCGTCGCGAATGCCGTCCAGATAGAAGTCATTGCTGGCGTCGAAACCGCGTATGCGCAGGCTGTCGAAGCGTGTGTCGGCGCCGCTGCTGACGTTGGGAATACCGCTTAACGCCTGGCCCAGGTCGTTGGTGCCGTAGGACCGCAGATTGTCGGTTTTTACCGAGTCGATCGCCTGGGGCACATAGCGTACGGAGGTCGCGGTGCGCGTGGCGGTGTTGGTCTCTTTGACCCGTGGGTCGTCTTCATCCGCTTCGGCATTGATCGAGGTCTCGGGCAATACGGTAGTCGCGCAGGCAAAACCGGCAGACAGCAGCATGGAGAGCCCAAGGGCGATGGGCGTCAGGCAAGGGGTGGGCATGGGGGTGTATCCAACAAGTTGGGCAGGAAATTTGCGCGAATGGTAATGCTTTGCATTTGCGCGTGTTATCTATTCCCTGTCGTGTCGCTGGCAGATTTGTTACTTGATGTGTTTTTTACCGCTGCCGTAGGTCATTCAATCGTTTTCAGCGTAGTGCTTTAGCTCGCCCCTTAGACGAATATCGCCTAAATACAGACGATTCACGAAATTGACACATAGTTCAACGCCCGCATAGGATTGCGCCCAACGCCTGTGGCTCACCGCCATGACTTACTCCAATAAAAAAAGGCCCGCGGCAGTTCAGTCGTCCGCGGGCTTTCTTTTTGCGGCAAAGGTCGACACCAGAAATAGCAACATGGAGCCTGGTGTCACAGCGCGTACTCAACCCGTAATAAGGAATATAAGAATATGTTGAAGCAACGGATGAGTCTGATCGCTCTGGGGATTTTGAGCGCATCGACAGCAATGGCAAACGACCAGGAGCAATCCAAGGGGTTTGTTGAAGATAGCCACCTGAACATCGCCGCACGTAACGCCTACATCAGCCGTGACTACAAAAACGGCAAGCAGGACAAAGCTGAATGGGGCCAAGGCTTCATCGGCAAGTTCGAATCCGGCTTCACCCAAGGCACCGTCGGTGTGGGTGTGGACGTGATTGGCCAATACGCTATCCGCCTGGACGGTGGTAAAGGCCGCAGCGGCGCTGGCGGTATCGACTTCTTCAAGCAAGGTGACAGCGGTGAAGCCGCCAACGACCTGGCCAAAGGCGGCGCGGCCGTGAAGGCGCGTATCTCCAACACCGTGATCAAATACGGTCAGCAAATGCCGGCCGTACCGGTCCTGCAGTACGATAACTCGCGCTTGCTGTCGGAAACCTATGAGGGCACCTCGATTGTTTCCAAAGAGATCGCCGGCCTGCAACTGGACGCCGGTCACTTCACCAAGGAAGCTCGCAAGAGCGCCGAGGGCAGCGACAGCGGCCGCTTGAAGAGCATCAACTACATCGGCGGTAGCTACAAATTCACCGAAAGCCTGTCGGCTGCCCTGTATGCCTCCGACATGCAGGACGTGCTGAAAAAGCAATACGTCAACGTCAACTACGTGCTGGCCCTGCCAGAGAAGCAATCGCTGACGTTTGACTTCAACGGCTACAAAACCAAGCTTGATCGCAGTTTCGCCCTGGAAAACCAAGGTGATGCGGACGCGCGCGACAACAAGATCTGGAGCCTGGGCGCGACCTGGGCCGTTGGCGCGCACAGCTTCACCCTCGCTCACCAGCGCAGCACCGGCGACACTGGCTACCTGTACGGCGGCTACCGCAACGCTGGCGGCATCGGCGACGGCGGCAATACCATCTTGCTGGCCAACTCCTACTGGTCCGACTTCAACGGCAAGGACGAGCGTTCCTGGCAAGCAGGTTACGGCATCGATTTCGCCACCTTCGGCGTACCGGGCCTGACCTACAACATTGCCTACGTGCGTGGCACCAACATCGACGACGGCAGCGGCCGTGGCGATGGCACCGAGCGTGAAATCTGGAACCAGTTCAAGTACGTCGTACAGAGCGGCCCAGCCAAAGACCTGAGCCTGCGTGCTCGCGCCTCGTGGCTGCGCGTTTCCAACAACGCCAGCAACTACAACGTAGGCGGTAACGAAATCCGTCTGTTCGCCGACTACCCGATCAACGTTTTCTAATTGATCGAGCGTCGTGCCTGATGCCAGGCAATAAAAAACCCCGACTGGTTCGGGGTTTTTTTATGCCAGGTGCGAATGTTGCCGCCTAGGCCTTGGCCGGTGCGAGCTTCTTGCAGTTTTCCTTGCGTGTCGGGTACTGCTCGCATTTGCGCAACACCGTTTGCACCTGCTGCGCATTCTGCAGTTGCTGGTTGGCCAACAGCTTTTCGGTGATGAACAGCTCCTCCGAGCCCAGATTGCGTTCAGCCTTGTCGATCATCGCCAGGGCCGATTGCCCATCACCCCGCTTGAGGTGGTAGCTGATCATCAAGTCATAGGTGGAGGGGCCGGCCAGGGACCAGTCCTTGATCGCCTGCAACTCTTTCACCGCTTCGCTGTTTTTGCCCTGGGCCAGGCGCACGGTATAGGCCGTGCGCCGAATGCTCGGCTGGTCCTTGACCGGTGACGCCAGAGCCTTGCGGATAAACCCTTCGGCATCCGGCACTTTGTTTTTCTCCAGGGCATCGATGGCGAAGTACGCGTCTTTATAACCCTGTAAGGCCTTCGCCACTTGCGGCGTAGTCTTCATCTTCGACCAGCTTTGTGGGTTGACCCGAGCGCGGCGTTCCTGGCGATATTCGCGTTGCAAGTACTGGCGCAGCTCGGTGTCACGGTCCATCGCCGACATGTGCGAGCGGTTGAAGTATTGCGTGGTCGCGGTGATGCCGGTGGTCAAGCCGTCCTTGACCAGCACGTCGAGCTCTTTGGTGAACTGGTTGAGATTGAACTGCTGCAGCGAATCCTGCATGGCATTCTTGCGCGCCGTGAGGAAGCCCGTGAGCAAGGGTTTCTGCTTGCCCTGGAAGTCGTTGAGGCGCTCCAGACTATGGGTGGCGGCACGCGGGGCGTAACCGGCGCGGATCATCAAGTCGGTGCCGAGCAGGTCGGCCTGGTCTTCCTGGCTGCGGCCCCAGGCGGTGCTCCATACCTGATCGGAAAAGGTATTGGCCAGTGCGGTGTACAGCACGGTGTTACCGATGGTCTTTTGCGTGCCGGCCGGGTCTTTACTGAACAGTTTCATCGTCCCGGAGCTGCGGTCGACGCCCGTATCGGCAGCCATGGTGGCCAAGGCGACCGTGGAGGCGACGGTGGTGAACATGTCTTTCTGCTGCTGGAAGGCAGCCATGCGGTCATGGTGATGCAGCAGCACGTGGCTCATTTCATGGCCGAGCATTGCCGCGATTTCGTCTTCGCTGGCGACGTTGTCCAGCATACCCAGCGGCACGAACAGGTTGCCGTAAGGGTCTGCCGACGGCCCGAACCCATAGCTGTCGGTAATCTTCACCTGCAGCGGCGGCAACTCCCCCGGCCAGCCCTTGGACAAGCGCATGACAATGCCCTGCAAGTAGCCTTGCAGCATCGGGATATCCACCAAGTTCTGCTGACGCGCTTCGGCAGCCGGCACCGCCCGCCCGTCGTAGCTCAGGCGCTGCTGGCTCTGGCGCTGTGGGTCGAGCTTGTAGTACTGGCGTACGTCAGTGTTGTCCACGTAGTGGCCCTGGACCCGGGATTGGGTCGAAGGCCCCACCAGGTTCAGGAACGCCTGGTCCGCGCCCTTCAAGGTGGCGCAACCGCTGAGTACCGAACTGGCCAATAGGCAGGCCGCAACTAGATATCCCTTCACCGCACCGCTCCTTTTATTGATTGCAACCGGCACCAAAACCAATGGTGGAGTTATTGCGGCTGTCCTTGGCCTGGCTTTTGGTCAGGCCCTGGCAGGGCAGGTCCACAACATTCAGCGGTGGTTCGATGCGCAGGTCCATGGTGTCCAGCCAGACCTTCTGGCCCGCCAGCTCGACCTGCACCAGGTCCAGCGCCTGGTTGTACTGCAACACCGGTACGGGCTGGGTGGGCGCATCCTTTTTCGCCAACTCACGTTGTTGCTTGCCTTGCTCGTCCAGTACGGTCACCGGGTCGGCCAGGAACGCCTTGATACTGTGAGTTTCAGCCCAGGCACCCTGGACAAAGAGGGCGGTGAGCAAAACGATGAGACTTCTGTTCATCCTTGAATTCCTTGAGTCAAATGACAAAACGGCACACTCAGCGGTCGCGGTCGAAGAAGGCTTCGATCCGCTCGCTGAACAACACCAACGACAGCAATACAATGCCCAGCACGTTGACCGGGGTGATGTCATTGAGGCTCAGCAACACACTGACCGCCACCAACATCGACATCACCAACAGCCACGAGGGGCACGGCGAAGTAAAAAACCAGATTTCCTGGCGCCGCCACCGGCTCCAGGTGCGCTGGCCCGCCAGGCGACGTGCGTGCAGTGCCTTGAGCACGGCAATCAACGCCAGCAGCCCGAGCTCCAGCAGGTCCAGCCAATTGAAGGGCAAGCGGGGAAAGTCGGCCGGTTCATGGTCGTAGTCCATGCCAGAATTGATCAGGTTATCCAGGGCCATGGCGTGCAAGTACACGCCGGGGAGTTGGCCATGTACCGGCGACTCAACCAGATCCCCCGTGGACGCGATATTGGCGCCCACCAGCACCAGGCGGTCGCGCAGCAACTCTGCGATCAATGCCTGATCGTCAGGGTCGCTGACCTCCAGGTCACTGGCCGACAACGTCAGCGTATAAGGGCACCGCGCCTGGGCCGAGTCATCAAGCTTCCAGAACACGGCCTGAAAGAACTGCGCCACCCCATCCAGCAAAAAATGCCGCGCGGGCGCGCAGTGGCTGATATCGGCAATCCGCGCCTGTTCCGCCGCCAGCTTCAGCCCCCATTGCACAGCAATGGGCTGGCGCTGCGCAGCGGTCTGCGCATCCACCGGCGGCTGTTTGCAATGTTGCGTGGCACAAAACTCGCGGTACAGCGCCATTGCTGGGGTTTCTAAAAGCCCTGCCTGTGTGTGCATGGCCAACGGGTACTTGTCGTCCACCCCCTCCCACACCACCAGTGCTGGGCGGCTCACCTGCATAAAAGGCGCCAGCGTATTGGCCTGGCCCGCCTCCGCACGCGTCAACCCGGTATTGGCCAACCACAGCGAGATGCCCTGGCGCTGATAACGCTCAAACACATTCGCCAGCAACTGACTGCCCCGCGCCGGGTCGCCCAACGAGTGATCATGGCTGTAGAGCAAATCCACAAACACCGCCCCAGGCTTGTACGCCAGCAAGCGCTTGAACAACTTGCTCTGCTCGCCATAGGGCATTGGCCAAGAGGTGTCGTTGCGCATCAGGTAGGCATCATCAATCAACACCACCGCCACCCGCTGCTGCCCAAGGCTCGGGTAGTGACTGGCGAACATACGATTGAGCCACTGCGCCGACGCCTTGTCGCTGGAACTGGCCAGGCCGAAAGGATCAAGAATCGCCAGCAACACGATGATGGCTGCCAGCCAATAGCGGCGGTATTTGAACAGCGGGGGGTTGGACAACATCCATGTCTCGATAAAAGCGCAAGCAAGGCGGGGTTTTTAAAGGAGTGGTGAGGGGGTGTCAATCGAATAAGTGGCTAAGTGCCATATTGCCTTTGGCTCGTCTTTCGCAAAAAGCCCCGACCTATTCAGGCCAGGGCTTTCCTCTGTGGGAGCCGGGCTTGCCCGCGATGACGTCAGCCCGCGAACCACACGACTTCTTTATTGCTCAACATTCCCTGGCGACTCCAACACCTTCACCACATCATCAATCACCGCCTTGCTCATCTCCTGCAAATAATGCGACGCCCAGGCATAACGGTCCGTGTCCTGCGTGATCGCCGCGTCTTCCGCGAGCAGCTTGGCGAGGTGGAGCAGGTCAGAAACGTGATGCAAGGCTTCATGCAGGGAAACACCGCTGTTGACGCGGAACAGAGGTTGGTCGGAGTGAAAGGAAAAGGGGGTGACGCCGAGGGTGGTTAACGCAGATGGATTTGGAGCGGTCATTGGTAGAACTCCCGTATCGAGTGAGAGCTACCACGTCGTTATTTCAACGAATGCGTGGCGCTAAGGCGCCTGCATCAAGTCGGGTTCTCAGGCCCGGTCGCTGAATTGGCAGCGACGGGGAGGAGGGTAGCGTGGTGGGGCGTGGGGAGCAATCAGGAAAATAGATCTGTCGCGTTGGAAGTCAAACCTGGGCAGCGAGCACTGGTTGCTGATGCGATTATCTGTTTTATGGATTCGCCATAATTATTGGCCAGCCATAATTTCATATAAAAAGTGGGATGCCCGAAAGGACATCTCGAAGTGGACTTAGCTGTGCTGGTCAAGATCAGCCAGCACGCCGGCCTGCGCTTTCGCGTCCCGGATCGGCCTTAAGCTGGCGTCAAGGCGCCTTTTTTCTACAGCCTGGAAGTTGGCTACCAAGCCATGGACAGCCTGGCCCCGGTTTTCAGCATTCCCGACTTCATCTGGCAGCAGCAGGGTGACGGGGAAGTATTCGTGCGCAGTCGGGCCGACAGCTTCTTTGGCGTTCGCTCGCCGCTACACGTGCCGGTGGAGCTGTTCGATGACTACCAGGGTCATCAAAGCGCGAAGATTGCGGCCCTTCCCGGATTGCGGCCAGATGCAACAATCAACCACGGAGAGCGCATCACGCGGGAAAAGGGGGCGGGTTTATTTTCACTCTAAGCACAATGCCGTGGGGGGGGGGCAGATCTGGCCGCTGCATCGTAAAAATCGAAATCGGGTCTGAGGCAAGCAGCCCTCGATTTTAAGTGTGGACACTTTTTGGGCATTTCAGCCAAAAGGGCGATTCAAATTTCTATAGTTTCCTAAACCCCAGAAACCACAAAGCCCCGCATTGCGGGGCTTTGAGATATGGTGCCGGCACCAGGAGTCGAACCCGGGACCTACTGATTACAAGTCAGTTGCTCTACCAACTGAGCTATACCGGCGTGTTAGGGCGACGATTATAGCGATTGGAAAGGTTCTGTAAACCCCTGAATTCTGACTATTTTTGCAAAAACCAAGGTTTCTTGCGATTAGCGTGTTTTCCACACGGCGTGGCAGCGTAAAAAGCCGTCACTTCGGCGTCATGCCAGGTACCCCGCGCACCTGAGCGATCCGACGCCCAACGAGGTTCTCCGCCCGCTGAAACCGCCAAAAACCACCCTGCAAAGTCCGCTTTATACGTTTAACGTCTGATGCTTATGCACAATCGGTTGGTAACAGCTGTCACGAAACGGCCATTTTGTGCAGCCGTTCTCAACACGCTGCAACTGCCTGTTTTGTGTGCGTTTTATTTTGTGAACAAAAAATGACCAGCCTCGCTTTTGGCGTTCAATGCCGATTGCTACAGCCTCTGCAAAGATTCCATCAACAGAGTTATCCACAGGGCGCGTGTTGGAAATTTTGCACCTTATTCGCGCTGGGCCAGCACCATCAGGTTGCGTGGGGTGAGTGTTGGTTCGCAGAAGGTGCCGACCTCGACGTTGTAGCCCTGTTCGCTCAAAAACAGGGCGCGGTCCAGCACCAGCCACATTTCCAGTGGGCGTCGAAACAAACCCCTTACCAACTCCAGGTTTCGCACTTCGGCCAGGCGCTGCCAGCCGTGGGCTTCGAGCGCCGGCCAGTCTTGTTCACCTGTGGATAAATTCTTGTGGTTTGCCAGCTCGCGGCAGTAGTCGGCGAAGGATTTATCCAGCCAACTGGCGGGCAGGGAGGGCGTCGGCAGGTAGTCGTTGCAGCCGCGCAGTTGCCGCTGTAGTCGATCAAAGCCAAGGCGCCGCGCCATGGAGGTGTCTCGTTGCTGGCGCACGCGGTTGCCGGCGGTGACGGTTTCGCTCAGGGGTAATCCCAGATCGTCGATCGACAGGGTTAGCAGGGATGCGCGCCCGGCGGCGGACAGTGCCTGGTAGCGCTCGGCATTGATGCGGTTGTAGCAGCAGGGCGCCAGGGCCAATTGTTTGCAGCCAGCGGCGCTGGCCAGTTGCAGCAGGCGCACGTGCAGGTCGCCGCAGGCGTGCAGGGCCACAGGTGTGTGTTCGGGGTCGATCGCTACATCGGCCATCACGTCTTGCAGGCAATGGGCAGCGGGCAAGCCGTGGTGATCGCTCAGGGCTTGGCCGGACGCAATCAGGGCCGGGTCATATTCCAGGCAAGTCAATCGTTGGCCGGGTTGCAGCAGGCGGCGGCCAAGATGGCCTTTGCCGGCGCACCAGTCCAGCCAGTGGGCAGGCGTCTGGGCAAAAGTCAGTGCGGCGCCGAAGGCTTCGATCTGTTGCCACTTGCGCCCGGGCACATCCACATTCAAACGGTGGCGAGCGGGGTCAAGGGAGTGGGCGGGTAACTTATCCACAGCACTCAGGCGCAGCGCTTGAGCGGCCAGCTGTGGAAACGGCGCAGGCGCAGGCAGGTCGTGGGGGTGGTTGTGACTGGCTTCGGCTTCGGCCAACGAACGCCGACGCAGCCACTGGGATAACTCGGGATGCTCGGTTTCCCAGGGCAGCTGCAACTGAGTAAAGGGCCGTGGTCGCCACAGCCCTTGGTGCTCGATCAGGAATGCATCCAGTGCCTGGAAGCGTGCCTCAACGTCCTTGGCACGCATCGACGCGCAGCCACTTTTCCAGCAGTTTGAAACCGCGCACCAGCACGTAGGCCATCAGCAGGTAGAACAAGCCCGCGGCGAAGAAAATCTCTACCGGCAGGTAAGTGCGGGCAATGATGGTGCGCGCCATGCCGGTCAGTTCCAGCAGGGTCACGGTACTGGCCAGGGCGCTGGCCTTGAGCATCAGGATCACTTCGTTGCTGTAGGCCGGCAGGCCGATGCGCGAGGCGCGGGGCAGGATGATGTAGAACAGCGTTTTCGGTTTGGACATGCCCAACGCCCGCGCTGCTTCGATCTCGCCCGGCGGAATGGCCTGGATCGCGCCGCGCAGGATCTCGGCGATATAGGCGGCGGTGTGCAGCGTCATGGTGGCAGTGGCGCACCAGAACGGGTCGCGCAGGTACGGCCACATGAAGCTGTTGCGCACGGCATCGAACTGCGCCAGCCCGTAATACACCAGGAACAACTGCACCAGCAGCGGCGTGCCACGGAAGAAGAAGATGTAGCCATAGGGCAGGGCGCTCACGTACCAGCGGCGCGAGGAGCGCGCGATACCCAGTGGAATCGCCAGCAGCAGGCCGGCGATCACGGCGATTGCCACCAGCTCCAGGGTCAGAGTCGCGCCCTGGGCCAACTTCGGCAGCCACTTGATGATCACGGCCCAGTTCAGGCCCAGGTCAAAGTGCGATAGCCAGCTGTAGTCGCCGCTCATTGGGTGCTCCTTGCAAAGCCGCGGGCGGCGCGTTTTTCCAGGAAGTGCATGCTCGTCATCGCCAGTACGGTCAGGCCCAGGTACATGAACGCTGCGACCATGAAGAAGGTGAATGGCTGCTTGGTCACGGTCACGCCGATTTGCGCGTGGCGCATGATCTCTTCAAGGCCGATCACCGACACCAGTGCGGTGTCTTTCATCAGGATCATGAACAGGTTGCCCAGGCCCGGCAGAGCGATACGCCACATCTGCGGCATGATCAACCGGGTGAAAATCCGAAATTTCGACAGCCCCAATGCCACACCGGCTTCGCGGTGGCCCTTGGGAATGGCGAGGATCGCACCGCGAAACACTTCGGTGGCGTAGGCGCCGAAGCACAGGCCCAGGGCGATGACGCCGGCGGCGAAGGCACTCAGCGACAGGTCGGGGTTGCCAAAAAACTCACCCAGGGCACGCATCAGATTGACGGTGCCGAAGTAAATCAGCAGCACCCACAGTAATTCGGGAATACCGCGAACGATGGTCGAATACGCACCGCCCAGCCATTGCAGCGGCTTGTACGGCGAAGTCTTGGCCAAGGCGCCGGCAAGGCCGAGCACCAGCCCCAGGCACAGGGCCGTGAGCGCCAGTTTGACGGTCATCAGCGCGCCGGCGGCGAGGGCCGGGCCGAATCCGTAGAGATCGAAATTCATGGTGTTTTCATATCGCGGCAGGCATTGCTAAAAGCCGACGCGCCCACAGGAGCGCGCCGGGCAGGTCGTTCAGATCATTCGATGCTGAACGGGAAGTACTTGTCGTTGATCTTCTTGTAGGTGCCGTCTGCCTTGATCTCTGCCAGGGCTTTGTTCAGGCGCTCGCGCAATGGGTCGCCCTTGCGTACGGCGATACCGATCTTGTCGCTTTCCACCACCGGATCGCCTTTGAACTCATAGGCCGAACCGTCTTTGCTCTTGAGCCACTCGTACTGCACGTACTTGTCGGCGAGGATGCCGTCGAGGCGACCGGAGGTCAGGTCGAGGTAGGCGTTTTCCTGGGTGTCGTAGAGCTTGGCTTCGGTGTCCGGCAGCTTGTCTTCCAGGTAGGTACCGGCCAGCGTTGCACGCTGTGCACCGATCACCTTGCCCTTCAGGTAAGCGGCGTCAGTCTTGAAGTCTGCTGTGGCTTTTGGCGCAATGAACTGCAGCTTGTTCGAGTAGTACGGGGCGGTGAAGTCAACTGCCTGCTTGCGCTCATCGGTGATCGACAGCGAAGACACCAGGAAGTCGAACTTCTTGGCGTTCAAGGCCGGGATGATGCCGTCCCAGTCGGACACATACACTTCGCACTTCTCGACTTTCATCTTGGCGCACAAGGCGTCGCCGATGTCCTTGTCGAAGCCCACTACGTTGCCGCTGGCGTCTTTATTGTTGAACGGTGGGTAAGCCGCTTCGATCCCCATTTTCAAGGTTTCTGCCATGGCCGTGGCGCTGAACGCCATCGAGACGGCCGCGGCCAGAAGGAATTTCTTATAGGTCTGCATGCATGTTGCTCCGTTAGCGGTTGCTGGACATGAATTGTTTGCAGCGCGCCGAAAGCGGGTTTTCAAACACCTGCTGTGGCGATCCTTGCTCTTCGACCAGGCCCTGGTGCAAAAACACCACTTCGCTGGATACCTGGCGGGCGAAGCCCATTTCGTGGGTGACCAGCAGCATGGTGCGGCCTTCTTCGGCCAGTGCGCGGATCACATTAAGTACTTCCTGAACCATTTCCGGGTCAAGCGCCGACGTGGGTTCATCGAACAGGATGACCTTGGGTTGCATCGCCAGGGTGCGCGCAATCGCCGCCCGTTGTTGCTGGCCGCCGGAGAGTTGTGCAGGGTACGCGTGGCGCTTGTCGGCAATACCGACCTTGGCCAGCAAGGCCTCGGCCACTTCTATAGCCTCGGCCTTGCTTTGGCCGAGCACACGGCGAGGGGCCTCGATGATGTTGTCGAGGATGCTCATGTGCGGCCACAGGTTAAAGTTTTGAAACACAAAACCAATTTCGCTGCGCAGGCGGTTGATCTGCTTGCCGTCGGCGGCCATCAGCTCGCCGTTTTTTGCGGCTTTGAGCTTGAGCTCTTCGCCAGCTACCAGGATCTGGCCCTGATGCGGGTTTTCCAGCAGGTTGATGCAACGCAGGAAGGTGGACTTGCCGGAACCGGAGGAACCCAGGATCGAGATCACATCGCCGTCGCGAGCGGTCAGCGAGATACCCTTGAGTACCTCAAGCTCACCATAGCGTTTGTGCAAGTTGCGGATTTCAAGCGCGGGCGTGGCCTGGGCCATGTGCGGTCCTCATTGTGTTCGTTGCGATCTTCGCTGTTGGGCCGCCTTCCTGGCGAGGCGCCAAGCTAGCATAGCGTTTGGATGACAGCCAACAGCGCTGCGGACGGTTAACTGGTGGTCTGCGGCAGTGTGTCGCATCGGCGCAGTAGCGTGTCGCGCCATCAACAACCTACAGACGTTTGAACCCGAAAGATCCACAGGCTTCGCGTAAAAAAGGGCGCGATGGTGCCAGCTTTGGCCGGGTGTTGGAAGGGTTAACCGGGCAAACGGTCCATATCAGCCCGTTTATGGGGCGTCACGTACTTTTTATGTGTGTTTTTGGTGCGCCTGATTGGCTTGAAGGTGAGTCGCACGGTAACGCTATAGCGGAATGCCATGATTCTCAAAGACTTGCGAGCGCTGATGAATTGTCCTACAGCCCGCGTCAATGGCGGCTCTGTTACATTTTGGCGCAAATCTTGCGTAAAAAATAAAGAACGCCCTGTTGGATTCTTTTCACGAGAAAGGCTGCAGGCCGGGCGAACCCGTTTTCGCAATTCCTCGCAAAGGTGTGTCAATGAGTAGTACTCAAAGCTCCAATGACCTCGAACAGGGGCTCAAGCCGCGGCATGTCACCATGCTGTCGATTGCCGGCGTAATCGGCGCAGGTTTGTTTGTCGGCTCTGGCCATGCGATTGCTGCCGCCGGCCCCGCCGTGCTGCTGGCCTACGCGGCCGCCGGTACGTTGGTGGTGCTGGTGATGCGGATGCTGGCCGAGATGGCTGTTGCGTCACCCGATACTGGTTCGTTCTCTACCTATGCCGACCGCGCAATTGGTCACTGGGCTGGGTTTACCATTGGTTGGTTGTACTGGTGGTTCTGGGTGCTGGTGATTCCGTTGGAAGCCAACGCGGCGGCGACTATCCTGCACGCCTGGTTCCCCGACGTGGCGATTTGGGTGTTTACCCTGGTCATTACGTTGTTGCTGACTGCAACCAACCTGTTCAGCGTGAAGAACTACGGTGAGTTCGAGTTCTGGTTTGCGTTGATTAAAGTCGTGGCCATCGTCGGCTTTGTAATCCTCGGCCTGGCCGCGATCTTCGGCTTTTTGCCCACCAGCCAGGTCAGCGGTGTTTCGCACCTGTTCGATACCCAGGGCTTTATGCCTAATGGGATGGGCGCGGTTCTGGCAGCGATCCTGACCACCATGTTCTCGTTCATGGGCACTGAGATCGTCACCATCGCTGCAGCGGAATCCAAGAACCCCGGCCAGCAAATCACCAAGGCCACCAACTCGGTCATCTGGCGGATTGGTTTGTTTTACCTGCTGTCGATCTTCATTGTCGTGTCGCTGGTGCCTTGGAACGATCCGACCCTGGCCGCCGTAGGTTCCTACCAGACGGTACTTGAGCGCATGGGCATCCCGAATGCCAAGCTGATCGTCGACCTGGTGGTGCTGGTGGCTGTTACCAGTTGCCTCAACTCGGCGCTCTACACCGCCTCGCGTATGTTGTTCTCCCTCGGGCGTCGCGGTGATGCACCAGCGGTGGCCAAGCGCACCAACAAAAGTGGTACACCTTATTGGGCGGTGTTGCTGTCCACCGGTGCGGCGTTCCTGGCGGTATTTGCCAACTACGTGGCCCCGGCGGCCGTGTTCGAATTCCTGCTGGCCAGCTCCGGCGCCATTGCGTTGCTGGTGTACCTGGTGATTGCCGTGTCGCAACTGCGCATGCGTCAAAAGCGTGCGGCGGCGGGCGAGAAGATCGTGTTCAAAATGTGGCTGTTTCCTGGCCTGACGTACGCCGTGATGGTGTTTATCGTCGGTACGTTGACCATCATGCTGTTCCAGGAAGCGCACCGGGTCGAGATCATCGCGACGGGAGTGTTGAGCTTGCTGGTGGTGCTGGCTGGGTTGTTCGTGGCGAGCCGCCGCAAGGCCCAGAAGGTAGGCGCAGCAGTGCTCAACTGACGGAATGTGACGCAAATGTGGGAGGGGGCTTGCCCCCGATGGCGGTGTGTCAGTCACTTGGATGTTGACTGAGACTCTGCCATCGGGAGCAAGCCCCCTCCCACATTTTGATATGTGTCAGTCTGTTGAGGCTGTCAGCGCCTGGGATGCTGCTACATAGTCCGCCTGGAATTGCGGCGATTCGATCCACGCCAACGCAGCGGCCTCGTCATCGCTGTCAGTGGCCCACTGCCGATATTCAATCAGCGCCGCCAGGATAAAGTCGGTCGCTTCCTCTTCGCCTTCCTGCTCCAGCACCAACGCCAACAGCGGGTGCGCCAGGAATACCGCGCACAGTGCCTGCTGGCTGATCTCGCCTGCGGTGCGCATCTCGACGAACAGTTCGGTCAAGTCCACCGATTCAAGATCGATGCGGCTGTCGTCGCCGGCGAACGCATCCGGCTTGGCCGCGACGGCGCGCTGGGTGCGGTTTTGCTTGGCCTTGGTCTTTGCCCGCTGGGCGCGTTTTTGCTGCTTGTTCGGCGAGGCCATGGGCTCAACATCCTTGGGTTCTGGATCGGGGTGGAGTATTGAAGCGCAGGTTGGGGCAAATCCCAAGGAAATCCGGGCGGGGTTTGGTCGTTCATCGCGCTCGACCACCAGGCCATAGATCAATAGGCTATGCCTTTGTCATCTGCCAGAGCGTCTTCATGACCCGCGATGCCCTTGAGCATAACCAGATCCCCTTCTATTTTGTCGCCATCCTGCTGGCCGCTGCCTGTGGTGTGTTCGCGCCTCTAGTGGCTCACGGTTTGAGCGTATTGATCACGCCTGCCATCGCGGTATTGATGTACGCGATGTTCCTGCAGATTCCTTTCCTCGATCTGCGCCAGGGTTTGGGCAATATCCGCTTTGTCTCGGCGTTGCTGCTGGCCAATTTTATTCTGGTGCCATTGCTGGTGTGGGCGCTGACCCGAGGCCTGTCGGGGCATCCTGCGCTGTTGGTGGGGGCCTTGCTGGTGTTGTTGACGCCCTGTATTGATTACGTGGTGGTGTTCACCCACATCGGCAAGGGCGATTCGCGGTTGATGCTGGCGGCCACACCGTTGCTGTTGCTGTTGCAGTTGGCACTGCTGCCGGTGTACCTGGGTTTTATGCTGGGGGCGCACTCGGGTGTGGTGGTTGAGATCGGCCCGTTTATCGAGGCATTCCTGTTGTTGATCGTGGTGCCGATGCTGCTGGCTGTGCTGACGGCCTACCTGGCGCGACGATCAAGGCTGGTCGACAAATGGAGCAGTGCGTGGGCGTGGTTGCCGGTGCCGGCGATGGCCCTGGTGCTGTTCGTGGTGATCGGGTCGCAAATCACATCGGTGATGCGCGACTTCGACCTGCTCCTGCCAGTGCTTGCGATCTACCTGGGCTTCGTACTGCTGGCGCCGCTGATGGGGATCCTGGCTGCGCGACTGTTTGCGCTGCCTGCGCCAAGCGCACGGGCGGTGACGTTCAGTGCTTCGACGCGCAACTCGCTGGTGGTATTGCCATTGGCGCTGGCTTTGCCGGAGGACATGCGCGGGTTGGCTGCCGCAGCGGTGATCCTGCAAACCCTGGTCGAGTTGGTGGCCGAGTTGGTCTACGTTCGCCTGATCCCGGCAGTGGTGTGGCCCGCAAGTCGATAAAAGCGTGAATGTTCAGGTTTGTTCAGGCGCTATTCAGGGCAGTGCTCGGCACCATACGCCAGCGCTTCCCACCTGACAGGTCACCCGATGGATCATCGCAACCGTTTTCGCCTGGAGTCCTTGGGCCTCTTTCTGATCGCCCTGTTGTTGTTCACGTTGGGGATCTGGGATCAGCAGCCTCAGGGCTTTGATGGGCGCTGGGCGCTGTTCATGCAGGAAATGTTTCGCCACGGCGCAAGCTTTTTCCCCACTACTTACGGTCAGCCTTACGCGGACTACCCAGGCACTGCGACCTTCTTTAGTTTTGTATTCGCCCGCTGGTTTGATGCGCCGAACCATCTGGCGAATGTGCTGCCCACCGCGCTTGCATCGGCCGGTGTGATCGCGCTGATGTACCGCCTGCTGGCGCCGTTCAGTCGCCCATGGGCATTTTTGACGGTGCTGCTGACGCTGCTCACCGCCCAGTTGCTCGAAAAATCGCGTTCGGTCTGCCTGGACCAGATGATTGCGCTGCTGTGTGTCGGCAGCTTCTATCTGCTGCACAGTGGTGAGCGCCTGGGGTCGCGGCTGCGGCAACTGGCGGTGTTCCCGTTGTTCGTCCTGGCCTTTGCCATTCGTGGCCCGCTGGGGTTGATCGAGGTGTGTGGAGTGGTGTGCGTGTATTGGGCGCTGGGCAGGCCGGGCGAACGCGTCCGGCAAGTGCTGATCCACGGGGTTATCGGCCTGGTGCTGCTCGCAGTGTGCTGGTGGCTGCTGATGAAGCTCGCGCGATTGAGTGGCGGTGATGCCTTTGCTGATGAAGTGTTCAAGATGCAGGTCGGCGGGCGCTTGGATGAGTCCGGTGAGCCGTTCTATTTCTATTTCCGGCTGAGTTTGTACCGTTACTTCCCGGTGGTGCCGCTGGCGTTAGCCACTCTGGTCGCGCTACGCGATCGCTGGCCGGAGCGCTGGGTCGACGGGCAGCTGCAACTGCTAGTGCGCCTCGGGGCGTGTGGCTTGATGATTCTGCTCGGGTTGTCAGTGCCGCACTTCAAGCGCGCTTACTACATCTTGCCGATGGTGCCGATGTTTGCGGCTGTCGCGGCCTATGGGCTGCTCCAGGCGCAAGGTTGGGTGTTGGGCGTGCGCCGTTGTTACGAAGGGCTTGTCGCAGCGTTACCGGCGTTGTGCGTGGTTGTGTTGTTTGTGTGTCGGAACGCCTGGCACAAGCAGGGCTATTGGCCGGATATTTCCCTGCCGCTGATGATTGGTGTGTTGGCGGTGTTGCAACTCGCGGCGTTGATTGCCTGGCGCCGGCCGTTGCGTTTGGTATGGCTCAGCGTGATCGCACTGGCGGCGCAATGGTTGTTGCTGGTAGCGGTGATAGAACCGGCCAAGGACCTGCAATTCGACACCCGACGGTTTGTCAGCCAGGTGGAGGCGCTGCGGGAATCACAGCCGGGCCCTTTGGTATTTGTCGACCTGGCCCGAGACACCTGGGCGGTGCGCTACATGATGAATCTGGATCACGATGAGCAGCCACTGTTTGTCGGGCGTCACCAGCTTGAGAAACTGAGTGAGCTGCCGCGACCATGCTGGGTGATTGTGCCGCGCAAGGAGACTGCGCTGTTGAAAGGCTCGCCGGTGGAGCAATTGGCGCCAAGCTTTGCGGGGCGGTTGAATGACAATCCGTTGATGGTGTTTTTGCTCAGGTGAAGAGGCCCTCGCACAGAGGGCCTATTGAGCGGCTGACTATTTGCAGCGATACCCCTCAGGCATCGTCACCGTGTAATTGCGCTGCACGCGGTCCTGGAAGTTCAGGTTCTGCAGGCCCTGCTGCACCAGGAAGGCTTCGACCTTGGCCGCCTGGCAATCGTCGTTATAGGACGATACTCGAAGCACATACACGGCGCGCCTGCTCGCCTCGTCCCGCGCGGTAGCCCGGAAGGTGGTGAGGGTGGTGTAACCGGTGCGTTCCGATGTGCCTACCGGGCCATAGGAGGTGTTCGGGGTGCTGGTGCAGGTCAGTTGATCGGTCTTTTTCTTGTTCTTCTTGCACTGCGTGGTGGTGCTGTTTGCCACCTGGCCATACTCGGTAGCGGTGTAGCGGTAAGTGACCTGCTTGCTTTCGACGTCAAGGGTGATGGTCATTTTGATCGGTGCATGGTTCTTGGGAAGCGTGGTGTCGGTAAAGACATTGCGAAAGCCCTGGTCCTTCATGGCGCTGACCATGTCGCGCAGGTAGTAGCGGGCATTGAGTGCGTTTTCGTCGCTGCCCCCGACAGACGTCACCAGTACGGTTGCCTGGCGGTCGAAGTGATAGTCCGGATCGGGTGTCGCGTTGATCGCTACGTCCATTTGCGTGGCGCATCCACTGAGTAGTGCAGTCAGCAGTAATAGCGAGCAGAGCAAGAGGCGTGTCATGAAAGAAACCTTACAGCTGTGAATTGGGTAAAGGGTGAACGATTGACGCCAGTGAAAAACAAGCCTCAATCGCTCTGGGGCTTAGCTTAGCCTGCGCAGGATAGGGTCAGGCAAAACACAAAGGGTGCGCGCACCTCGACTTCACCATCCTTGAGAACTGACGCAGGCGGAGCAGGCATTGGCGATGCGGCTGGAAGAGAGGCCTGCACGGCAGCAACAAAAAGCTCAGAGCCTGAGTGACTGATCACGCGCTGACGCAACAAATTGCCGTGGGCATCGATGATGAATTCAATATTGACCTGGCCTTCCAGCCCCTGCGCCTGAGCGTTTGCCGGGTAAAATTTGAACAGTTGTATATGGCTTATCAACTGTTGTTCCCATAGCTGCTGTTCTGCCAGTTGCTCTGGGGAAGGGGTTCTTGCGCAGGCGCCAAGCAGCAGGGCAAGTGCGATCCAGCAATACTTCATACATATTTCCTTGAGCATTTTTTGCGTCCGTACTATCTGGTGCCAGGGAGTATTTCAAATCCAGGCGATTGGAAGGCTCACTCCCTCGACGGCTTTGCCGATTGACTTGATCGGTGCCGGTATCCTGATTGCCTGAGTCAAAGCGCTCCTGCTCGGCATCCGGGTCCAGGGTGATCCAGGGCCCATTAAATCGCAGGCAATAAAAAACCCCAAGGACACATTGTTCCTTGGGGTTTCTCGGTATTTTGGTGCCCAGAGACGGAATCGAACCGCCGACACGGGGATTTTCAATCCCCTGCTCTACCGACTGAGCTATCTGGGCAACGGGGCGCATTAAACGGGTTTTTCAGGGGGTCGTCAAGCAAGTTTTCAAAAAATATTTAATTATTACCGTCGCTTACGTGCCGACCCCGGTTTTTGATCAATTATTGAGCAGGCGGCACGTAGCCGTCGGCCTTGGCGTATTCCTCGCCGGAAAAGAACTTGTCCATTTCGCCCGCCAGGTATTTACGGTCTTCAGCGTTCATCATGTTCAGGCGTTTTTCATTGATCAGCAGGGTCTGGTGTTTCAACCAGTCACCCCAGGCCTTGGCGGAAACGTTGTCGTATATGTCCTGGCCCTTGGCGCCCGGGTACGGAGGGCGTTCCAGTCCTTCCAGTTCTTCTTTGTACTTGCGGCACATTACGGTGCGGGTCATGACGAAACTCCTGCGTTCAATACGTCGGCCGCGCGCTTGAGCAGCGTCTTTACCGGGGCGGCAAGGCCCAGGCGCGGCGGGGTGGCGAGGTTATACCAGAGCCAGTCGGCCTCGGCCACGTGATGGGCGGATTCCTCGACCTGGACCAGCCAGGGTTCGATGGCCAACTGGAAGTGGCTGAAGGTGTGGATCAGCCCCGGCAGTTCCTGATGCTTGCCCAGCGCGAGGGCGTGCTGGTTGGCCAGGTGGTCGAGGTCGCTCAGGTCATCCAGCTCGGGCAAGCTCCACAAACCGCCCCACAGGCCCGTGGAAGGGCGACGGTAAAGCAGGATCGCGCCCTCGGCGTTCGCCAGCATGGGCATCAGCGTGCGCTTTTGCGGGATGGTTTTGCGTGGCTTGGGGATCGGGTAACGCGTCTCCAGGCCGAGCATGTGGGCTTCGCAGCCTTTTTCCAGCGGGCACAGCAGGCAGCTGGGTTTGCTGCGGGTGCAAAGGGTGGCACCCATGTCCATCATCGCCTGGGTGTAGGCGTTGACGCGCTCAAAGGGTGTGAAGCGCTCTGCGGTGGCCCACAGTTGTTTGGCCACCTTGGGCTCGCCCGGGTAGCCCTCTTGCGCGGTAAAGCGTGCCAGCACGCGCTTGACGTTGCCATCAAGGATCGGCGCGCGCAGGCCCATGCTCAGGCTGGCAATCGCGCCAGCGGTGGACAGGCCGATACCGGGCAGCTCGGTGAGTTTTTCCACGTCGCGGGGAAACTCGCCGCCGTACTCGTTCACCACGATCTTGGCGGTCTTTTGCAGGTTGCGCGCCCGGGTGTAGTAGCCCAGGCCGGTCCACAGGTGCAGCACTTCGTCTTCCGGCGCGGCGGCCAGGGCTTCGACCGTCGGCAGGGATGCCATGAACCGGTCGAAGTAATTGAGCACAGTGCTCACCTGAGTCTGTTGCAGCATGATCTCCGACACCCACACCCGGTACGGGGTGATGCCCTGTTGCCAGGGCAGGTCATGGCGGCCGTGGCGGTCGTACCAGTCCAGCACCGCCTCTGAAAACTCCTCGTTTCTCATCGGTTGAACAGGCCTTTCAGTGCGTCTTTGAGCTTGGGATTAACCTTGTCGAGCTTCTCTTCCAGCTTCTCGTTCAGGCGATTACCGGCAGCCTTGAGGGCGACCTGGCCCAGGCCGTCCTTGTCCAGGCGGCAGGCCTTGGCGCCCAGCTCCAGCGGGCCACGGCAGCGCAATGGCACCTCAATGCCCTGGAAGTTGGCGCCGACCTGGCAGGCCGGGTCCGGCACCTCGCGCTTGTCGCCTTCGACAATGATGCCGACGCGGTAGTCCATGCCCAGCACGCGCAAGTCGACATCGCCGTTGCCATTGACCGTCAGCCCTGGGATACGCACTTTCAGGTCAGGGTTGCTGGCCACGCCGTTACGCAACGTCAGGTTGCCGCGCAGTTCCTGGAAGGGGGTGTCCTTGCCCGGTGGCGTGCTGGCCAGGGTCTTGCGGTTGAGCAGGGCGATACCGGTGCAGACTTGTTGCTCGATATTGGCGTTGAGCAACACGCCGTTATTGATCACAAAGCTGGCGGTGCCGTTGAGGCTGTCGATCAACGCCTTCTGGCTGTTGCCACGCCCGGTCAGGTTGCTGTCCAGGGTGACCAGGCCTTTGACCGGCGGGTTTTTCCCCTGGGCCTGCAGGATCTTCTCAACCGGTACTTGCTTGATATGGGTTTGCATGGCCAGAAGCGGGAGGTCCTGGCGCACATCGAGCGTGCCGTTGGCCTGGAAGGTGCCGTTGTAGAGCCCACCGCTCAGGGTGTCGAGCTTGAGCTGGCCGTCGATGCCGGAGGCTTTCAGCGCCGCGTTCTGGATCGGCAGCTGGCTCAGGGTCAATTGGCCGAACGCAAGGTCGGCGTCGATATCCAGGCTGCGCAGGCGGGTCAGCGGCAGCAGCTTGTCGGTACTCCAGGCGCCTTTGGTCGGGGCGTCCGGCAGTGGCGTGTTGCCGCCGGCTGCCATCGCACCAGCCTCGCTGTTCTGCACTTCGGCCTGGCGAGCGGCGGTTGCGCCTTTGGCTGCTTCTGATTTGGCCGGCAAGTAGTTGTCGGCATTGAAGATATCGGCCTTGAGCTGTACGCGCAGGGACTGCTTGGCGAAATCATCGACAGCGACACGGCCGCTGAAGGTGCTTTCGTCGAGTTTCAGGTTCAGGTTTTCCAGGGCGACGCTGGTAGGCGTGCCCTTGAGACGGCTCACCAGCTCGACCTTGCTCAGGCTACCTGGGGCCATGGCCGGCAGCGGGTGGCCAACGCTCTCAAGGAACTTGGCCAGATCGAACTGGGCCACAGACAACGCACCACTGACCTGCGGGGTCTTGTCCAGGTCGTTGACCTTCAGTTCGCCCAAGGCGCGCAACTGGTTGGCCGACAGTTTCAGGTTGGTCCATTCGGCGACGTTGGCCGCCAGATCCACCAACAATTGGCCCTGGGTGGAGAAGCTGACGGTCTTGCCTTGCAGCGGTTCGCCGGTGGCTTCGCCGCTCAGGCGCATGTCTTCGAACTGGTAGCGCTTGAGGGCACGCTGGATGCGCAAGTTGCCGTTCAGCTCGGTCTTGACGCGCATCAACGGCTGGTTACTGCCCAGGAACGCGGTGAGTTTGAGCGGAATGCTGGCGCCTTCGTGGATGGCACCGGCGCTCAACTGGATGCTCTCGGCACTCAATTGCTTGCCGGTCTGCTCATCGGTGTATTCCACGCGAGCGTTGTTGATGGTCAGGCTGTCGATGTCCAGGCGGATCGGCTGCGGGGGTTTTTCCGGCTTGGTTTCAGCCACCGTTTCGACGGGGGCCGGCGCGGGGGCGTCCGTGGTTTCGTCGGGCAGGTTCTTGCCGATGTCTTCCCAGTTGCCATGGCCCTGCTTGTCGCGGTTCAGGCGCAGGTTCAGGCCCTCGACACGTACATCGCTCATCTGCACTTCACGGCGCAGCAGCGGCAGTACGCGTACCGACAGGCCGAGCATCTGCAAGTCGGCGAAAGGTTGAGTCGGTGCGGTCAGGGTCGCGACGCTGGCCTCGTGCAACTCCAGGCCCAGCCAGGGGAACAGGCTCCAGCCGATATCGCCATTGAGCGTCAGCTCGATGTGGGCCTTGTCGCGGGCTATCTGGCGAATTTCTTCTTTGTAGTCGTTGGGATCGAAGAGGTGGGTCAGGGCAAAGCCGAGCGCCACAATGATCAGCAACAGCCCGAGAAGTACCAGACCCAGGATTTTGCCGAACGCTTTCATGGGCGAGTCCTTGTATGTCGATTTCAAAATTTAGCCGAAGAGTATAACGCCCGACGGCCTGCGTCAGTTCACGGATCGTTACATTGTATCCACGGGGGCCGAAATGAGATTTTGACGTCAAAAAAGTACAGATAATCCTAAAAAGGTAGTGGCAGTTTGATTTTTCTGTCATCCACTGGTGCTAATCTCTGCACGTTCGTCCGCCTTCTGCGACTTAACGTCGCGCCTAAATGGAGCTTCACTCAAAAAAACGGCCACGCTTTGCGTGCAAGGCCGAGGAGGAGAGCGCCTGACGGACGCATACCAATAACTGGGGGAAACACCAATGAGCACTAGCACTGTGGCCGGCACCGCCGCCGCACAGCCTGCGTTCCTGTCCAAGGAGCGCATTATCGCCAAGCCCGGGTTCAACCGCTGGCTGGTTCCACCGGCCGCCCTGGCCATCCACCTGTGCATCGGCATGGCCTACGGCTTCTCGGTGTTTTGGCTGCCGTTGTCCAAAGCGCTGGGTATCACCGCACCGGTCGCCTGCGCGCCAGACATGAGCTTTATCGCCCAAGTCTTCTCGTCCCAATGCGACTGGCCCATCTCCATGCTGGGTTGGATCTACACCCTGTTCTTCATCTTCCTGGGCTGCTCGGCCGCGATCTGGGGCGGCTGGCTGGAACATGCCGGGCCACGCAAGGCCGGTGTCGTCTCGGCGTTGTGCTGGTGCGGTGGCCTGCTGATCTCGGCGCTGGGCATCTATACCCACCAGATCTGGCTGATGTGGATCGGCTCCGGGGTCATTGGCGGTATCGGCCTGGGTCTGGGCTATATCTCGCCCGTTTCGACCTTGATCAAGTGGTTCCCGGACAAGCGCGGCATGGCTACCGGCATGGCGATCATGGGCTTCGGCGGCGGCGCGATGGTGGGTGCGCCCCTGGCTGCGGCACTGATGGGGCATTTCTCTTCGCCGACCAGCGTGGGTGTATGGCAGAGCTTTGTGGTCATGGCGGCGATTTATTTCGTGTTCATGATCGGTGGCGCACTGCTGTATCGCGTGCCGCCGACCGGCTGGAAGCCTGAGGGCTGGACCGCGCCGGCGAAAAAAGCCAGCAACGCGATGATCACTCACCGCCACGTGCATGTGAATGTCGCGTGGAAAACCCCGCAATTCCGCCTGGTATGGCTGGTGTTGTGCCTGAACGTATCGGCCGGTATCGGCATCCTCGGCATGGCCTCGCCACTGTTGCAGGAAGTGTTCGGCGGCAAGTTGCTGGGTGTTGATGTGCCATTTGGCCAGCTGGATGCGGGTCAGCTTGCCTCCATTGCAGCCATTGCCGCTGGTTTTACCGGCCTGTTGAGCCTGTTCAACATTGGTGGCCGGTTCTTCTGGGCGTCGTTCTCCGACTATCTGGGACGTAAGAATACCTACTTCGTGTTCTTCGCCTTGGGCTTTGCCCTGTACGCGCTGATCCCGAACCTGGGGCATCTGGGCAACGTGGCGCTGTTCGTGGCGGCGTTCTGCATCATCCTGTCGATGTACGGCGGTGGTTTTGCGACGGTCCCGGCTTACCTGGCCGACTTGTTCGGTACCCAGATGGTCGGTGCTATTCACGGTCGCCTGCTGACCGCCTGGGCTGCTGCGGGCGTGTTGGGGCCGGTACTGGTGAACTACCTGCGTGAGTACCAGTTGAGCATCGGCGTTGAACGCGCCGCGGCGTATGACATCACGTTGTACATCCTTGCCGGCCTGCTGGTGCTGGGTTTCATCTGCAACCTGCTGGTGCGCCCGGTGGCCGACAAGTACTTCATGACCGATGCCGAACTGGCCGCCGAACAGGCGCTCGGGCATGACAAGGGGGCCGATGCGTCCACCGTGCTGGAGTGGAAGGCCTCCGCCGCCAGCAAGCCGTTGGCGATCGCTGCCTGGCTGGTGGTAGGTATTCCGTTGGCGTGGGGTGTGTGGGTGACCCTGCAGAAAACCGCAGTACTGTTCCACTGATACCAAGTGTGGGAGAGGGCTTGCTCCCGATGGCGGCGCATCAGTCAGTGCATTGTTGACTGATCTACCGCTATCGGGAGCAAGCCCCCTCCCACATTGGTTATGCATGTACGCACATGTCTATCTCCGACACGCCGTCAGTCTTATCCCCTTCGATGTTTCTGTTTGGCGCCCGCGCCCCTATAATGGCTGCCTTTTTCGCCCAATGATTTTGCGGAGCTGGTGATGGCCGAACGTAAGGCGTCTGTCGAGCGCGACACTCTGGAAACCCAGATCAAAGCCTCGATCAACCTGGATGGCACCGGAAAGGCCCGATTTGATATCGGTGTCCCTTTTCTTGAGCACATGCTGGACCAGATCGCCCGTCATGGGCTGATCGACCTGGATATCGTCGGCAAGGGCGACCTGCACATCGACGACCACCACATGGTGGAAGACGTGGGCATCACCCTCGGCCAGGCATTTGCCAAGGCTATCGGCGACAAGAAAGGCATCCGTCGCTACGGTCATGCCTATGTTCCGCTGGATGAAGCGCTGTCGCGTGTGGTGATCGACTTCTCCGGCCGCCCAGGCCTGCAGATGCACGTGCCCTACACCCGCGCCAACGTGGGCCGTGGCTTTGATGTGGACCTGTTCCAGGAATTCTTCCAGGGCTTCGTCAACCACGCACTGGTCAGCCTGCATATCGACAACCTGCGCGGCACCAACACCCACCACCAGATCGAAACCGTGTTCAAGGCTTTCGGCCGCGCACTGCGCATGGCTGTGGAAGTCGATGAGCGCATGGGCGGGCAAATGCCGTCGACCAAGGGCGTCCTGTAATGCAGACGGTCGCGGTTATCGACTACGGCATGGGCAACCTGCACTCGGTGGCCAAGGCCCTCGAACACGTAGGCGCCGGCAAGGTGCTGATCACCAGCGATGCCAACGTGATTCGCGAAGCCGACAGAGTGGTGTTCCCAGGCGTCGGTGCGATTCGTGATTGCATGGCCGAAATCCGCCGCCTGGGCTTTGACAGCCTGGTGCGCGAGGTCAGCCAGGATCGTCCATTCCTCGGTATCTGCGTCGGCATGCAAGCCTTGCTCGACAGCAGTGAGGAGAACGGCGGCGTCGATTGCATCGGTATGTTTCCCGGCCAGGTGAAGTTCTTCGGCAAAGACTTGCATGAAGACGGCGAGCATTTGAAGGTCCCGCACATGGGCTGGAACGAGGTGCGCCGCACTGTCGACCACCCGCTGTGGCACGAAATCCCGGACATGGCGCGTTTCTACTTCGTGCACAGTTACTACATCGCTGCCGGTAACCCGCGCCAGGTGGTGGGTGGTGGGCACTACGGTGTCGACTTCGCCGCAGCGCTGGCCGAAGGTTCGCGTTTTGCCGTGCAATTCCACCCGGAAAAGAGCCATACCCATGGCCTGCAATTGCTGCAGAACTTCGCCGCGTGGGATGGTCGCTGGTAAATGGCCAAGAAACCGAAGCCGCCGATCTTGAACCTCACGCCCGAGCAAGAGCGTGAGGCAACCGACAAGATCAAGCGTTTCATGGAAGACCGCTTCGAGCTCAAGCTGGGCTCGTTCGAGGTCGCCGAGATTCTTGAGCTGTTCACCACCGAAGTGGCACCGCACTATTACAACAGGGCGATTTTCGACACGCAGACGCTCCTTAAGGAAAGGTTCGAAAGCATCGAAAGCGACTTGTGGTCGCTTGAGAAACCCTGATTTCCCAAGCATTGCTGAATATCGAATAAGGTTTGCCAGATGCTGATTATCCCCGCTATCGATCTCAAGGACGGCGCTTGTGTACGCCTGCGCCAGGGCCGCATGGAAGATTCCACGGTGTTCTCCGACGACCCGGTGAGCATGGCCGCCAAATGGGTGGAAGGTGGCTGCCGTCGTTTGCATCTGGTGGACTTGAACGGTGCCTTCGAAGGCCAGCCGGTCAATGGTGAGGTGGTCACCGCGATTGCCAAGCGCTACCCGAACCTGCCGATCCAGATCGGCGGCGGCATTCGCTCCCTGGAAACCATCGAGCATTACGTCAAAGCTGGCGTGAGCTACGTGATCATCGGCACCAAGGCCGTGAAAGACCCGGCCTTCGTCGCCGAAGCCTGCCGTGCGTTCCCAGGCAAGGTCATCGTCGGACTGGATGCCAAAGACGGCTTCGTGGCTACCGACGGCTGGGCTGAGATCAGCACCGTGCAGGTGATCGACCTGGCCAAGCAGTTCGAAGCCGACGGCGTGTCCGCCATCGTTTATACCGATATCGCCAAAGACGGCATGATGCAGGGCTGCAATGTGCCGTTCACCGCAGCCTTGGCAGCGGCCACGAAGATTCCGGTGATCGCTTCCGGCGGCATTCACAACCTGGGCGATATCAAGTCGCTGCTGGACGCCAAGGCGCCTGGCATCATCGGCGCCATCACTGGCCGTGCGATTTACGAAGGTACCCTGGACGTTGCCGAAGCCCAGGCTTACTGCGACGCCTACAACGGCTGAGGACTGACCATGGCGCTGGCCAAACGCATCATCCCTTGCCTGGACGTCGACAACGGTCGGGTGGTCAAGGGCGTCAAGTTCGAGAATATCCGCGATGCCGGCGACCCGGTGGAAATCGCCCGTCGTTACGATGAGCAGGGTGCCGACGAGATTACCTTTCTCGACATCACCGCCAGCGTCGATGGCCGCGACACCACATTGCATACCGTCGAGCGCATGGCCAGCCAGGTGTTCATCCCGTTGACCGTGGGCGGTGGCGTGCGCACTGTGCAAGACATCCGCAACCTGCTCAATGCCGGCGCGGACAAGGTCTCGATCAATACTGCCGCAGTATTCAACCCCGAGTTCGTCGGTGAAGCTGCGCAACACTTCGGCTCGCAGTGCATCGTGGTCGCGATCGACGCCAAGAAGGTTTCCGGCCCGGGCGAAACCCCGCGCTGGGAGATCTTCACCCACGGCGGGCGCAAACCTACCGGGCTGGACGCGGTGGAGTGGGCGATGAAGATGGAAGGCTTGGGCGCCGGTGAAATCCTGCTGACCAGCATGGACCAGGACGGCATGAAAAACGGCTTCGACCTGGGCGTGACCCGCGCTATCAGCGATGCACTGGGTATCCCGGTGATCGCCTCCGGTGGCGTCGGTAACCTGCAGCATTTGGCCGACGGTGTTATCGAAGGCCATGCCAGCGCAGTGCTGGCGGCGAGTATTTTCCACTTTGGTGAATACACCGTACCTGAGGCCAAGGCCTACATGGCAGCGCGCGGTATCGTCGTCCGCTAAACGCTGCTGGACACCATGGCAGGCTCGCGGCACTCTCTGCGCTTGCCATGGATTCCGGTAGCCTTCATGTTCAAACACCTGCTGCTCGCCCTCGCCAGTACCTCCATGCTCATGGGCGGTACGGCCCAAGCCGAAGAGCCGTCTGACGCCTCCCTGGTGCTGCTGACGGAAAATTTCCCGCCCTACAACATGGCGAAAAACGGCAAGAACTTCGCCAAGGACGAGAACATCGAAGGCATCGCCGTGGACATTGTGCGCGAAACCTTCCAGCGCGCCGGCATTTCCTACAACCTTACGTTGCGTTTTCCTTGGGAGCGAATCTACAAACTCGCCCTGGAAAAGCCTGGCTACGGTGTATTTGTGATGGCGCGGCTGCCGGACCGTGAAGCCTTGTTCAAATGGGTCGGCCCCATCGGCCCGGACGATTGGGTGCTGCTGGCCAAGGCTGACAGCAATATCCAGCTCGACGATCTTGAGCACGCCCGCCGCTACAGGATCGGCGCTTACAAGGGCGACGCGATTGCCGAAACCTTGGGAAAACAGGGGCTCAATCCGATTGTCGCTCTGCGCGATCAGGACAATGCGCAAAAGCTCATGGACGGCCAGATCGACCTGTGGGCCACTGGCGATCCCGCCGGGCGTTATCTAGCGCGCCAGGTGGGTGTGAGCGGGCTCAAGACGGTGTTGCGGTTCAACAGTGCGCAGCTTTATTTGGCGTTGAACAGGGAAGTGCCTGATGAGGTGGTCGCCAAGCTCCAGGCGGCGCTGGATGAGTTACGCAAGAGCGGTCGTGTAGACGAAATCATGGCGCGTTACCTCTGAAGTTGGCAGTTGCGCAGAATAAACGCGGTCAAAATGTGGGAGGGGGCTTGCCCCCGATAGCGGTAGATCAGCCAATACATTTTCAGCTGACACACCGCCATCGGGGGCAAGCCCCCTCCCACATTGGATCTTCGCTGGCTTCATTTAGCGGTAAATGCCGTTTTTGCCGTGGGCACTCATGGCTCGATTGCTGCGCACGCTGATCATCAACTTGATATCGATCCAGTCGATACCCTGGGCCTTGAGCTTGGGCAGCTCGCGCTCCAGCACCGCCAGGGTCTGTGGGTAAGGGTGCCCGATCATCACCGCCGAACCCTGCTTATGCGCCAGCTTGATTGCGGTTTGCAGTTGGGTGGTAATCGCCGCCTCGGTGCGTTCGTCATCGAGGAACACATCCCGCGATACATGCGCCAGCCCGATCTTCTGCGCCTCGGCGGCGGCGACGGTCTGCGCGCTGGTGCGGCTGTCCACAAAGAACTTGTGGCGCCGTTGCAGCTCGGCCATCAACCACGTCATGGCCTGCGGCTGCGCGGTCATGCGGCTGCCCATATGGTTGTTGATACCGGCAGTGTAGGGCACGGCTTCAAACGCGGCGTCCAGGCGCTTGCCGAGTTCTTCCACCGGCAGCTCGGGGTGCCAGGCGAAGGGGCCGGTGGCCGGGTCCATGGGCATGTGCAGGATCACGATCTTGCCGGCCTTGTGCGCCTCGCGGGCGAATTCGGCGGCATGGGGCGTGTCGGGCATGATCGCGGCGGTCACCGGGCCGGGCAGCGCAAGTACACGGCGATCGCGCGGCAGGTTTTGCCCCAGGTCGTCGATGATGAGGGTCAGGTAGGCTTTGTGGGGTTCGCCGGCAGGGGCCGCGTGAGCGACACCTGCCAGGCTGCACAGCACAGCGATGATCAGGGCAAAACGCATGATCAACGGCTGCGCGTGATGCTCAGGCCCTTGAGCAGGCTCAGCGCCTGGGCCAGTTGGTAGTCATCGTCCTGCGGCATCGGTTTGGCCTTGGCGCCGCTACCGGTAGGCTGGTCGGCACCGCCGTTGCCATTGCCCAGGTGACCCTGCAGGTCGGCCTCCTTGTAGTACTCGCCGTCGATCTCGTTGGTGATCTTGGCCCTGCGCACTTCGATGTCCGGCACGATGCCTTGGGCCTGGATCGAGCGGCCGTTCGGTGTGTAATACAGCGCTGTGGTGATTTTCAATGCGCGTTCGTTGTTCAACGGTAACACCGTCTGCACCGAGCCTTTGCCGAAACTGGTGGTGCCCATCAGCACGCCGCGCTTGAGGTCTTGCAGGGCGCCGGCGACGATTTCCGACGCCGAGGCACTGCCGCCGTTGATCAGCACCGCCAACGGCACGTTTTCGCTCAGGTCGTTGCCGGTGGCCGAGAAGCGCAGTTCGGAGTTGGCGATACGGCCTTTGGTATAAACGATCAGGCCCTTGGTGACAAAGTGGTCGACCACCTCAACTGCCGACTGCAACACGCCGCCGGGGTTGTTGCGCAGGTCGAGCACGATGCCGTTGAGTTTCTTGCCATTGTCTTTGCGCAGCTTGGCCAGGGCCTTGGCCACTTCGTCGCCGGTCTTGACCTGGAACTGGGTGATACGGATGTAGCCGTAGCCCGACTCCAGCAACTGGCTCTTCACGCTCTTGACCGTGATGGTCGCGCGGGCCAGGGTCACGTCAAACGGGTTGCCGCCGTCGCGTACCAGGGTCAGGGTGATTTTCTGGCCGAGCTTGCCGCGCATCTTGTCGACGGCCTCGGTCATGCTCTGGCCACGGGTCGGCTGGCCGTTGATCTTCACGATCAGGTCGCCGGCCTGGATACCGGCCTTGGATGCAGGGGTATCGTCGATGGGCGAGACCACTTTGATCTGGCCGTCTTCGGAGCCCACTTCGATGCCCAGGCCACCGAACTCGCCGCTGGTGCTTTCCTGCAGCTCGGCGAAATCTTCAGGGCCCAGGTAGGCGGAGTGCGGGTCGAGGTTGCTGAGCATGCCCTTGATGGCATTTTCCAGCAGGGCCTTGTCGTCTACGGGTTCGACATACGCTGCCTTGATCCGGTCCATGACCTCGGCAAAGGTGCGCAGCTCATCCAGCGGCAACGGCGCCTTGGTGGTCGCGGCCATTGCAGCGGGTGCAGCCTGGTCGGCAAAAGCCAGAGGCGCGCCGATCACCAGGGCGATCGTCAGGGCCAGCGAAGTGAGGCGGGACAAATGCAGCATGTCGAACGAACTCCTAATGTAGATGCGGCCCTATCCTTGGGAACGGCACCATTGTGCGGGATCGCTCGGGCGACCCTGCTGACGAATAGCGAAGTACAGCGCCGGGGTGTCCTGGCCGCCACTGTTACCGACAGTGGAGATGGATTCACCGGCTTTTACAACATCACCTGCCGACTTGAGTAATGTCTGATTGTGGCCGTAAAGGCTCAAATAGCCATTTCCATGGTCGAGAATCACCAGCAAACCGGCGCCCCGCAGCCAATCGGCAAACACCACGCGCCCACCGTGAACGGCATGGACCTGGCTGCCGGCTGAGGCGCTGATCATCACCCCATCCCACTTGGCGCGGGTGTCATCGCCACGGGTTTCCCCAAAGCGTGCCAATAGTCGACCATCAACCGGCCATGGAAGTTTGCCCCGCGCTGAAGCAAAAGGGCCGCCGAATGACTCGCCGCTGCTGGAAACCAGCGGGCCGGGGCTGGCGCGCACGGGTTTGCGCGGTGCCGGCGCGTCGCTGGTGGCAGCCAGTTCGGCCTCACGCTGACGCTTTTTTTCCGCTTCCTGCTGGGCGATCAGCGCTTTTTGCCGCGCTTCTTCGGCCTCGCGTGCCTGGCGGGCCAGGGTTTCTTCGATGGTCTTGAGCACTTTGGCCAGGTCGGCCTGATCCTGCTCGCGGGCCTGGAGCTTGGCGTCGCGGGCTTTTACATCGCTGTTGAGCTTGGCCAGAGCCTGCTGGCGCTCCTTGCGCACCTTGTCCAACTGGTCGCGCTGAACGTCGAGGGCGCTTTTCTGGTCGAGCAGTTGCGACTGCTGGTCGGCAATTTCCTGCTCGACATTGGCCAATTGGCGCAGGGTTTCATTGAAACCCTTCAATTGCGCCAGGCGCGCCTGGCTCAGGTAATCGTAATAGGTGAGGGTGCGGGCGAATTTTTCCGGGTTCTGCTGGTTGAGCAGCAGCTTGAGGTATTCCTGGCGGCCGCTCTGGTAGGCGGCGCGGGCCTGGATCGCGATCAGGCGTTGCTGTTCAACGCGTGCGCTCTGGAGTTTTTTTTTCTCAGCGTCGAGTCGCTCCAGTTCCGACTCGCTCTTCTTTAGTTCTTTTTGCAACTCCTGGACCTGCTTCTCAAGCTTGCCCATTTCGGTTTCCGTGCCGCGCAGGTCTTTTTGCACCCCGGATTTTTCTTCCTGGAGCTTGCCGAGCAGCTTTTTCAGCTCGGTAATGTCCTGACGCGTAGCGTCCAACTGTTGTTGGGTTTGTGCGCGCTCATCGGCAAACGCCGGTTGGAGCAGGCAGACAAGAGCAAGGGTTATCAAGGCGCGAAGCATAGAGGCGGGCGACACCAGGGGAAAAGGACGGCCTAGTATGCCCGCCAAGCGCTGCAAAAAAAACGCCCAATTGGGGCTTGCGGGCAAGATAGGTGCCGAGTGGCGGTGGTATGGCAAAAAGATATCTACCAAACGCCACAAAACCAATGTGGGAGCGGGCTTGCCCGCGATTGCGGTGGGTCAGCGACATAGATGTCGACTGATTAGCCGCTATCGCGGGCAAGCCCGCTCCCACACTGTTTTGTGGCGTACTTTGGATCAGACCAGGATGGAGGTCCCGGTCATCTCCTTCGGTTGCTCCAGCCCCATCAGCATCAGCATGGTCGGCGCCACATCCGCCAGTACGCCGCCATTACGCACTTTGAAGTCGCGCTTGCCAACGTAGATGAACGGCACCGGCTCGGTCGTGTGCGCGGTATGCGCCTGACCGGTGGACTCGTCTGACATCTGCTCGCAGTTGCCATGGTCTGCGGTGATCAGCGCTTCGCCGCCGACTTTTTCCAGGGCGTCGACAATGCGGCCAACGCACAGGTCCAGGCATTCAACGGCCTTGACCGCCGCTTCCAGGTTACCGCTATGGCCGACCATGTCGCCGTTGGCGTAATTCACCACGATCACGTCGTAACGCTGGTTATCAATGGCATCGACGATTTTGTCGGTCACTTCCGGCGCGCTCATTTCCGGCTGCAGGTCGTAGGTGGCGACTTTTGGCGATGGGATCAGGATGCGCTCTTCGCCCGGGAACGGTTCTTCGCGGCCACCGGAGAAGAAAAACGTCACGTGGGCGTATTTCTCGGTCTCGGCGATGCGCAGCTGGGTCTTGCCGTTTTTCGCCAGGTAATCACCCAGCACGTTTTCCAGGCTGCCCGGGGCGAACGCCGACGGGGCCGGGATGTTGGCGGCGTACTGGGTGAGCATGACGAACTCGACTTTCGGCTGGCGTGCGCGCTCGAAGTCCTTGAAACCTTCATCGACGAACACATGGCTCAACTCGCGGGCACGGTCGGCGCGGAAGTTCATGAATACAACGGCGTCGCCGTCTTCGACCTTCACCGGCTCGCCGATGGTGGTGGCTTTGACGAACTCATCGCTCTCGCCACGGGCGTAGGCCGCTTCCAGGCCTTCCTGGGCAGTGGCGGCATTGAATTCGGCCTGGCCGTCGACGATCAGGTTGTAGGCCTGGGACACGCGGTCCCAGCGGTTGTCGCGGTCCATGGCAAAGTAACGGCCCACCAGGCTGGCGATGCGGCCCTTGCCGAGGGCGGCGAAGGTGGTGTCGAGCAGTTCGATAGACGATTGCGCGCTTTTCGGCGGGGTGTCGCGGCCGTCGAGGAAGGCGTGCAGGTAGATCTTGTCGGCGCCGCGCTTGAAGGCCAGTTCGGCCATGGCCACCAGATGGTCCTGATGGCTGTGTACCCCGCCGTCCGACAGCAGGCCCATGAAATGCACGGCCTTGCCGGCGGCCACCGCTTTATCGACCGCGGCGCAGATGGTCGGGTTCTCGAAAAACTCGCCATCGCGGATCGCTTTGGTCACACGCGTGAAGTCCTGGTATACCACTCGTCCGGCGCCAAGGTTCATGTGGCCGACTTCCGAGTTGCCCATCTGGCCGTCTGGCAGGCCCACGTCCATGCCGGAACCGGAGATCAATCCGTTGGGGACGGTAGCGCTCAGGCGGTCCAGCACGGGCTTGTTGGCCGAGTACACGGCGTTGTCGTGGTGGCTTTCACTGTGTCCGAAGCCATCGAGAATTATCAGGACCAAAGGTTTAGGCGTGGTAGTCATAGATCCTCTCGCGGCGGTAATAAAGGAAGACAATGGAAAAGGGAGTGGCAGTTTAAAGCGAAGTTCCGAGCGCGTCACCGCTTTACGGGGGTTGGCCCTCCTTGGCGGCTGTGTATACTTACCGCCATTTTAACGCCCTGGAACCTCCTTGATGGTTGATCACCTGATTGCATTTGCCACTGCCCACTACCTGCTCGTGGGTGCCTTCGTCATCCTGCTGGCGTTGCTGATCGCACATGAACTGAGCCGCGGTGGTCGCAGCCTGAGCACGTCGGAGCTGACCGCGCTGGTCAACAAGGATGAGGCCGTTGTCGTCGATATTCGCCCGGCCAAGGATTATGCCGCCGGCCATATCGTTGGCGCCCTGAACATTCCCCAGGACAAGCTGATCGCACGCTTGGCCGAGCTGGAAAAATACAAGGCCAAGACCATCATCCTGGTCGACGCCCAAGGCCAGCACTCCGGCACCCACGCCCGCGAGATGCTCAAGACCGGCTTCACCGCCGCCAAGCTGTCGGGTGGTATCAGCAGCTGGCGTGGCGATAACCTGCCGTTGGTGAAGTGATATGAGCCAGGTTGTCGTGTATTCCAGCGATTGGTGCCCTTACTGCATGCGGGCCAAGGCCCTGCTTGAGAAAAAGGGTGTTGCCTTCGAAGAGATCAAGGTCGATGGCAAGCCCCAGGTGCGTGCCGAAATGGCCCAGAAGGCCGGCCGCACGTCGGTCCCGCAGATCTGGATCGGCGCCAAGCACATCGGTGGTTGCGATGACCTGTTCGCTCTGGAGCGCGCCGGTAAACTTGATGCGCTGCTGTCCGTCTGACTGCTAACCCCTTAAGAACCCCAAGATAAAGAAGGATCTGCGATGACTGATCAACAGAACACCGAAGCAGCGCAAGACCAAGGCCCACAGTTTTCGCTGCAGCGCATCTACGTGCGTGACCTGTCGTTCGAAGCGCCGAAAAGCCCGGCGATCTTCCGTCAGGAATGGACCCCAAGCGTTGCGCTGGACCTGAACACCCGTCAGAAAGCCCTGGAAGGCGACTTCCACGAAGTGGTGCTGACCCTGTCGGTCACCGTCAAGAACGGCGAAGAAGTGGCCTTCATCGCTGAAGTGCAACAGGCCGGCATCTTCCTGATCCAGGGCCTGGACGAAGCGTCCATGAGCCACACCCTGGGCGCGTTCTGCCCGAACATCCTGTTCCCGTATGCCCGTGAGACCCTGGACAGCCTGGTCACCCGTGGCTCGTTCCCGGCACTGATGCTGGCTCCGGTGAACTTCGATGCCCTGTACGCCCAAGAGCTGCAGCGCATGCAACAGGAAGGCGCGCCGACCGTTCAGTAAGTCGATGCGATAAAAAATGTGGGAGGGGGCTTGCCCCCGATAGCGGTGGACCAGTCACTTAGATGTTGACTGACACTCCGTCATCGGGGGCAAGCCCCCTCCCACATTTGTTATGCGGTGTTACTTAAAGCCAAGCTGGCGCCAGCCTTCGTAGACGGCCACTGCGACGGTGTTGGACAGGTTCAGGCTGCGGCAGCCCTCGCGCATCGGCAAACGCAGGCGGTGGCCATCGGGCAATGCGTCGAGCACCTCGGCCGGCAGGCCACGGCTTTCCGGGCCGAACAGGAAGGCATCGCCCTCGGCAAAGCTGGCATCGTGAAACGGGCGCGAACCCTTGGTGGTGAACGCGAACAGGCGCGGATGGCCCAGGCTTTCCAGGCAACTGGCCAGGTCGGCGTGACGCTTGAGGGTGGCGTACTCGTGGTAGTCCAGCCCGGCGCGGCGCAGGCGCTTGTCGTCCATGTCGAAGCCCAACGGCTCGATCAAATGCAGGTGGCAGCCACTGTTGGCGCACAGCCTGATAACGTTGCCGGTATTCGGCGGAATTTCTGGTTGAAAAAGGATGACGTGAAACATGCACGGCTCCGAAGGCAAAGATGCGCTGCATTCTACCCCTGAAGAAGACCCGAGGCCGAAGCTATTGCCGAGGGTTTTGGGCTCGTTGGCGATTGTCGGCTTGATGGTGGGTTTGATGATCGGTCGCCTGACCACGCCAGACCCAGCCCAGTTACTGGAGGTGGTGCCGGCTGTCGACGGTGTAGCGGTGTGGTTCAACCGTGAACCCAAGCTGCACGGCGAGCATATCGACGGCACCGTGGCGCTGCTGTTTGACGCCCAGGGCAAGGCGGCCAGCGGGCAGCTCAAGGTCAATGACAAGGACGTGAACTGGCGTGTGCGCAAGACCGATGGTGGTTTGCTGCTGAACCTGGTGGCGGCGCGACCGTTGCGTGGGGAGTGGAAAGGCGAGCAGGTCGATGACCGCTGGCGGCTGGAGGTCCATCTCCAAGAGCAATAAAAGAGGGAGTTCCCGGCCTGCCTGTACCAGGGCTCCCAAAACGGGTGAAGCCAAGGGCTTCGGTGTTAAAGAGGGGATTCTCGGCCTGCCTGTACCAAGGTCCCCGAAACTGGGTTGTACGAGGGTTATTGCAGGGCGCGTGCCAGAGTTTGCAATTTCACCCATAAAATTTTTCCAAAAAGCGCAAAGCCCCGTAATCCGGGGCTTTGGTGGTTTCAGCTTGCGAGAGTTGTTCCGCGATAACGGTCTTCCACGTATCCGGCCCGTGCCCGATGCCGGTTCATGGTGCATTGAAGCGGTGCACAGTCGTGGAATTGCAGAGATCCAAATGTGGGAGGGAGCAAGCCCCCTCCCACATAAGACTTTCAGTGGATCTGGGAGGTGTGATCAGGCCTCATCACCCTCATCATCATCCCCACCATCTACCTTCATCCCCAATTCCTTGATCTTGCGCGTCAGGGTATTGCGCCCCCAACCCAGCAGCACGGCCGCATCGCGACGGCGGCCGGCGGTATGCTTCAACGCGGTCTCAATCATGATCCGCTCGAATGCCGGCACGGCGCTGTCCAGCAGGTTCGACTGGCCGCGCGCCAACGCCTGGTCGGCCCATTGGCGCAGCGCTTGTTCCCAGTTGGTTACCGGTGCCGAATCTTGCGGCAGGCTCAGCAGCTCAGGCGGCAGGTCGCTGATATGCACTTCACGCCCGGAGGCCATTACGGTGATCCAGCGGCAGGTGTTCTCCAGCTGGCGCACGTTGCCGGGCCACGGCAGGTTCTTGAGGTATTCCTCGGTCTCGCTTTTGAGCAGCTTGGGCTCCACCGCCAGCTCCAGGGCGGCGCGGCTGAGGAAGTGGCGGGCGAGAGTCGGAATGTCTTCGCGGCGGTCCGACATGCGCGGGATATGGATGCGGATCACATTGAGGCGGTGGAACAAGTCCTCACGGAACTTGCCCGCGTGTACCAGGGTTTCGAGGTTCTGGTGGGTGGCCGCAATGATGCGCACATCAACCTTGACCGGTGTGTGCCCGCCGACACGATAGAACTCACCGTCCGCCAACACCCGTAGCAAGCGGGTCTGGGTATCGGCCGGCATGTCGCCGATCTCATCGAGAAACAGCGTGCCGCCGTCGGCCTGTTCAAAGCGCCCGCGACGCAGGTTGGCCGCGCCGGTGAACGCGCCTTTCTCATGGCCGAACAGCTCGGACTCCATCAGGTCCTTGGGGATCGCCGCCATGTTCAGTGCGATAAACGGCGAGGCCGCACGCGGGCTGTGACGGTGCAGGGCATGGGCCACCAGCTCTTTACCGGTGCCCGACTCGCCATTGATCAGCACAGTGATGTTGGAGTGGCTCAAGCGCCCGATGGCGCGAAACACTTCCTGCATCGCTGGCGCTTCACCGATGATTTCCGGGGTGCGGGTCAGGGTTGGCGGGGCTTCCTGGTTCTGTTGTTCCTGGGCGTGCTGGTTGGCGCGCTTGACCAGCGCCACCGCCTCATCCACGTCGAATGGCTTGGGCAGGTATTCAAAGGCGCCGCCCTGGTAGGACGCGACAGCGCTGTCCAGGTCCGAGTGCGCAGTCATGATGATCACCGGCAAGCGCGGGTGCTGCTCGCGGATGCGCGCCAGCAAGTCCAGGCCGCTTGCGCCGGGCATACGAATGTCGGAGATGATCACGTCCGGCTGCTGGCGTGCCAGGCGGCTCATCACCCCGTCGGCGCTGTCGAAGCTTTGGGTGGTCATGCCTTCCTGTTGCAAGGCTTTTTCCAGGACCCAACGGATAGAACGGTCGTCATCGACGATCCAGACAGTTTCACTACGGCTCATGTCGTGGGGGCTCCTTGTTCCAATGGCAGGAAGATCGAGAACGTGGTGTGGCCGGGATGGCTCTCACATTCGATCAGGCCCTGGTGCTGGCTGATGATGTTCTGGGTAATGGCCAGGCCCAGCCCGGTACCGTCCGGGCGGCCACTGACCATGGGGAAGAAGATGGTTTCCTGCAGTTCGGCGGGAATGCCGGGGCCGTTGTCGATGATCTCGACCTTGGTCACCAGGCGATGGCGTACATGGCCGATGGTGAACTGGCGCAGGGCGCGGGTGCGCAGGCTGATGCGGCCCAGGCGCAGCTCGTTCTGGCTGCTGATGGCCTGCATGGCGTTGCGCACGATATTGAGCACCGCCTGGATCATTTGCTCGCGGTCGATCAATACGTCGGGAATGCTCGGGTCATAGTCGCGTACCAGGGTGATGCAGCCCTGGCTTTCGGCCTCGACCAGTTGGCAGACGCGCTCCAGCACCTCATGCACGTTGGTCATCGCCAATGACGGCAACTTGTTGGAGCCGAGCATCCGGTCCACCAGGTTACGCAGGCGGTCGGCTTCTTCGATGATGACGTTGGTGTAGTCCTTGAGATGCTCCTCGGGCAGTTCGCGGGCCAGCAGTTGCGCGGCACCGCGAATCCCGCCGAGCGGGTTCTTGATCTCGTGAGCCAGGCCGCGCACCAGCATCTTGCTGGTTTCCTGCTTGGACAGCTGCGCCTCTTCCTTGGTGATGCGCAGCAGGCGGTCGCGGGGGTGTACTTCGAGCAATAGCAGCGTGGCGCCATTGCTCAGAATGGGGGTTACCGCGTAATCGACCGTCAGTGTCTGGCCGGTGAGGGCGGTGAGCATCGCTTCGCGCTTGGTGAACGGATGTGCTTGCTCCACGGCCTGGCGCAACGAGCTCAAGGCTTCGGCCGACTCGGTGAACAGCTCGCTGATGAACTGCCCATGGCTGCGCTGGCCGCTGATGGCCAGGAGCATCTCCGCCGCCGGGTTCATGTACTCAAGGCGCAGATCGGCATTGAGCAGGATGGTCGCGGTGGTCAGGTTGTCGAGTAACAAACGGTGCAGTGCATCACTGATGGTCATCGGGACCTCTTTTGGAGCAAGGCGCAGGCTTGAGGCACACGCTGATACAAGGAAAATGCAAAAACCAAACCAAGGCTCCGAAAAGAAGCGTTAAAGCCCTGAAATAGGCGTTTGTGGCGCGAAACTGTGGCGTTCTGCCAGTTTGATCGGGAAGATTCGAACCAAAATGGGCTGTGGCTGGAGTGAGGGTGCAACCTATCGCACCAATATAGTGCGGTTTTGCGAAGGTTGTTCAGGAAGCTGCCAGAGATGGCCCTGAATGCATGCAGTCCAAATGTGGGAGGGGGGGCTTGCTCCCACATTTTTACCGGGTTTGCAGTCATTAACCTTTGTAGATGCAGAGTTCGGCGGTGGCGCGGATCATTGCCAGTTGGCGCAGCGGATCGTTCAAAGGCTCATGCACCGCCTCGGCCAGCCATTGCGGGCATTGCGGGTCGGTGCGCTGTGGGGTGAAGTCGGCCAGTTGTTGCAGCAGGCGTTTTTGCAGCTCATCCAACTGCGGGCGAATCTGCTTCACCAGGTCGGGGCGTGGGTCGTCCGGTGCCTTGCCCTGAAACTGCCAGTCGGACAGGTGGGTGTATTGCACCAGTTTGTTCGCCTCGATCTGCGCGGAGAAAAACTGCTCGGCGGCGGCGGGCTCAAGCTTGTAGCTCGAGGCCTGAGCGACGACGCTGGCGATCACTTCCTGCTCGCGGTTTTTGTCTTCGACGGGCTTGTGGCTGTCCCATTTGCTCAAGGCCACCTGGTCGGCAATCTCCAGGCGTTCGGCGATGCTGTTGAGCAGGGGTTCGAGCGTAGGCGGCGCAGCGCTCGCACTGGCACTGATGAACAGCAGGGCAAATACAAGTCGATGCCTCAAAGGTGATCTCCTGTGGGAGCGGGCTTGCCCGCGATGGCGGTATGTCAGTGATACAGCAGGTGGCCGGTAGTGCGCTATCGCAGGCAAGCCAGCTCCCACACTTTGATTGGGTTTGCAGAGCTGGCGTAGCGTAACGCCCAGGCAAAAAAAAGACCTCCCGGGGGAGGTCTTTTTCGTCACGCCGCTCTTAAGAAGCCGCGCTACCGGATCAGCAGCTGTAGTACAGCTCGTATTCCAGTGGGTGTACGAAGGTGCGCACCTTGATTTCTTCTTCGCTTTTCAGGGCGATGTAAGCGTCGATGAAGTCGTCGCTGAACACGCCGCCTTTGGTCAGGAACGCACGGCCCTTGTCCAGCTCTTCCAGGGCTTCTTTCAGGCTGCCGCACACTTGTGGGATCTCTTTGGCCTCTTCAGGCGGCAGGTCGTACAAGTTCTTGTCGGCGGCGTCGCCAGGGTGGATCTTGTTCTGGATACCGTCCAGGCCGGCCATGACCAGTGCAGCGAAGGCCAGGTATGGGTTGGCAGCCGGGTCCGGGAAGCGAGCTTCGATACGGCGAGCGCGCGGGCTGGACACGTAAGGAATACGGATCGAGGCAGAGCGGTTACGCGCCGAGTAGGCCAGCATTACCGGCGCTTCGAAACCTGGGACCAGACGCTTGTAGGAGTTGGTCGACGGGTTGGTGAAGCCGTTCAGGGCCTTACCGTGCTTGATGATGCCGCCGATGAAGTACAGGGCGGTATCGGACAGGCCGGCATACCCTTCACCTGCGAAAGTGTTCTTGCCTTCTTTGGCGATGGACAGGTGAACGTGCATACCCGAACCGTTATCGCCGTACAGAGGCTTGGGCATGAAGGTAGCGGTACGGCCGTAAGCGACGGCAGTGTTGTGTACGCAGTACTTCAGGGTCTGAACTTCGTCAGCCTTGGCTACCAGGGTGTTGAACTTCACACCGATTTCGTTCTGGCCGGCAGTCGCCACTTCGTGGTGATGCACTTCGATGACCAGGCCCATGTCTTCCATGGCGTTGCACATGGAGGTACGGATTTCGTGGTCGTGGTCGAACGGTGGAACCGGGAAGTAGCCGCCTTTGATGCCTGGACGGTGGCCATGGTTGCCGCCTTCCACGTCCTGGTCGGACATCCACGAACCTTGTTCGGAGTAGATCTTGAACATGGAGCCAGAGATGTCGGACTTGAACTTAACCTGGTCGAAGATGAAGAACTCTGGCTCCGGGCCCACGAATACAGTGTCACCAATACCGGTGGACTTCAGGTATTCCTCGGCACGCTTGGCGATCGCACGTGGGTCGCGGTCGTAGCCTTGCATGGTCGACGGCTCGATCACGTCGCAGACCAGGATCAGGGTCGGCTCTTCGGTGAACGGGTCCAGCACGGCAGTGCTGTCGTCCGGCATCAGGATCATGTCGGAAGCTTCAATGCCTTTCCAGCCGGCGATGGAGGAACCGTCGAACATTTTGCCTTCTTCGAAGAAAGCATCATCCAGCGCGTCGCGAGCCGGCATGGTCACGTGGTGCTGAGTGCCTTTTGTGTCCGTGAAGCGCAGATCAATCCATTTAACGTCATGATCTTTGATGAGTTGAACCGACTTCGACATGGTGTCCTCCGGGTGGCTTCGGGCTTGGGTAGTGGAGTTAGCCCTTAGAATGTGGGTGATGCCGGCGCGGATACTCCGCCAAGGCAACCTGCCTCACAAGAGAGCAAATTACATGCCAGTGCGCCAACATGGTCTTTTTGCCTCAAAATGGCCCCTAAAGCGGTGCAATAGGCCAAAGCGCGAGAAATAGCGCACTACAATGTAGCGTTTATTTGTGTAAATGACCTGTTTTGGTGCGTTGCACGTTCGATGCATATTAACTGGTTAAACCTTGAGCGATTTCCGCTATAATCCGCGCCCCCCTTTTTCAGCAGGCCCGGCGCGCGCTGTTTCCATGAAATTAATCGTTAAAGTCTTCCCCGAGATCACCATCAAAAGCCGACCGGTACGGACGCGTTTCATCCGTCAGTTGGCCAAGAACATCCGTGCCGTGCTCCGTGACCTGGACCCGGCTGTGGTGGTGAACGGCGTGTGGGACAACCTCGAGCTGGAAACCCGCATTACCGACGCCAAAGCCTTGAAGGACATGACCGAGCGCCTGAGCTGCATGCCGGGCATCGCGCATTTCCTGCAGGTGGATGAGTACCCGCTGGGCGACTTCGATGACATCACCGAAAAGTGCAAGCAGCACTACGGCAGTGCGCTTGAAGGGAAGATTTTTTCGGTGCGCTGCAAGCGTGCCGGCAAGCACACCTTCAGCTCCATGGATGTCGAGAAATACGTCGGCAGCAAGCTGCGTCGCGAGTGCGGCGCCGCTGGAATTTCCCTTAAAGCGCCGCAAATTGAAGTGCGCATGGAAATTCGCGACCAACGGTTGTTTGTGATCCACAGCCAGCACAACAGCATCGGCGGCTACCCGCTGGGCGCCCTGGAACAGACCCTGGTATTGATGTCCGGCGGTTTCGATTCCACGGTGGCGGCCTACCAGATCATGCGCCGCGGCCTGATGAGCCACTTCTGCTTCTTTAACCTGGGCGGGCGTGCCCATGAATTGGGCGTGATGGAAGTTGCGCACTTTATCTGGAAGAAGTACGGCAGCTCCCAGCGCGTGCTATTTGTAAGCGTGCCGTTCGAGGAAGTGCTGGGCGAAATTCTCGGCAAAGTCGATAACAGTCATATGGGCGTGGTATTGAAGCGTATGATGTTGCGCGCCGCTTCCCGAATCGCCGATCAATTGCAGATTGACGCGCTGGTGACCGGCGAGGCGATTTCCCAGGTGTCCAGCCAGACGCTGCCGAACCTGTCGATCATCGACTGCGTCACCGAGAAGCTGGTGTTGCGCCCGCTGATCGCCAGCCACAAACAGGACATCATCGACCTGGCAGAGCAAATCGGCACCGCCGACTTTGCCAAGCACATGCCCGAGTACTGCGGGGTCATTTCGGTGAACCCAAAGACCCACGCCAAGCGTCACCGCGTGGAGCATGAAGAGAAAGAATTCGACATGGCGATTCTGGAGCGTGCGCTCGAGAACGCCAAGCTGGTCCCAATCGATCGGGTGATCGACGAGTTGGGTCAGGATGTAAAAATCGAAGAAGTCAGCGAAGCCCTGGCCGGCCAGATCGTCATCGACATCCGTCACCCGGATGCCGCTGAGGATGAGCCGCTGGAAATCGCCGGCATCGACGTGCAAACGCTGCCGTTCTACGCACTGAACGCGCGTTTCAAGGAACTGGATAACAGCCGTCAGTACCTGTTGTATTGCGACAAAGGCGTGATGAGTCGCCTGCATGCCCACCATTTGCTCAGTGAGGGGCATGCCAATGTGCGCGTTTATCGACCGAGCTAAGAGCCCGGGGCTGTTTGCCTGTGGCCTGCGTCACCGGCCCCCCGACTCTGCCGTCAAGCTGTAACGGCAAGGCCTGACTCTACTGTTAATCGCTGCCACGACCTGTCAGCACACCGAATCCTCTGATCGAGATACACAAGTGATCGAAAATCTACGTAACATCGCCATCATTGCTCACGTTGACCATGGTAAAACCACCCTGGTAGACAAACTCCTGCGTCAATCCGGCACCCTGGAGCGCAACGAGCTCAACGACGAGCGCGTGATGGACTCCAACGACCAGGAAAAAGAGCGCGGTATTACCATCCTGGCAAAAAACACCGCCATCAACTGGAACGGCTACCACATCAACATCGTGGATACCCCGGGCCACGCCGACTTCGGCGGCGAAGTAGAACGCGTAATGTCGATGGTTGACTCCGTTCTGCTGCTGGTTGACGCTCAAGACGGCCCTATGCCGCAAACTCGTTTCGTGACCAAGAAGGCTTTCGAAGCCGGCCTGCGTCCGATCGTGTGCATCAACAAGGTTGACCGTCCAGGCGCGCGTCCGGACTGGGTTCTGGACCAGATCTTCGACCTGTTCGACAACCTGGGTGCTACCGAAGAACAGCTGGACTTCCAGGTCATCTACGCCTCGGCCCTGAACGGTATTGCTGGTCTTGACCACACCGACATGGCTGAAGACATGACCCCGCTGTACCAGTCGATCGTCGACAACGTACCCGCGCCGAAAGTTGACCGTGACGGCCCGTTCCAGATGCAAATCTCGGCACTGGACTACAACAGCTTCCTGGGTGTTATCGGCGTTGGCCGTATCGCTCGTGGTAGCGTCAAGCCGAACACCCCGGTTGTGGCTATCGGCGCCGACGGCAAGAAGCGTAACGGTCGTATCCTGAAGCTGATGGGTCACCACGGTCTGCACCGTATCGACGTTGAAGAAGCTTTCGCTGGCGACATCGTATGCGTAAGCGGCATGGACTCGCTGTTCATCTCCGACACCCTGTGCCAGCCGGACAACGTTGAGGCGATGAAGCCTCTGACCGTTGACGAGCCAACCGTTTCCATGACCTTCCAGGTAAACGACTCGCCGTTCTGCGGTAAAGAAGGCAAGTTCGTGACCTCCCGTAACATCAAGGAGCGTCTGGACAAGGAGCTGCTGTACAACGTTGCTCTGCGCGTTGAAGAAGGCGACTCGGCTGACAAGTTCAAGGTCTCCGGCCGTGGTGAGCTGCACCTCTCGGTACTGATCGAAACCATGCGTCGCGAAGGCTTCGAAATGGGTGTTGGTCGTCCGGAAGTGATCATCCGTACTGTTGACGGCGTGAAGCAGGAACCGTTCGAAAACGTCACCATCGACACCCCTGAAGAATCCCAGGGCAAGGTCATGGAAGAGATGGGTCTGCGTAAGGGCGACCTGACCAACATGGTGCCGGATGGCAAAGGCCGTGTACGTCTGGAATACAACATCCCTGCTCGCGGTCTGATCGGTTTCCGTAACCAGTTCCTGACCCTGACCAACGGTGCTGGCATCCTGACCTCGATCTTCGATCGCTACGACACCATGAAGTCCGGCGACATGTCCGGCCGTCAGAACGGTGTTCTGGTATCGGTAGAAACCGGCAAGGCGCTGACCTACTCCCTGGAAACCCTCCAGGCGCGTGGCAAGCTGTTCGTTGAACACGGTCAAGAGATCTACAACGGCCAGATCGTTGGTCTGAACAGCCGTGACAACGACATGGGCGTCAACCCAACCAAAGGCAAGAAGCTCGACAACATGCGTGCTTCGGGCAAAGACGAAACCATCGCTCTGGTTCCACCTGTTCGCTTCACCCTGGAACAGGCCCTGGAATTCATCCAGGACGACGAGCTGTGCGAAGTCACGCCTAAGTCGATCCGCCTGCGTAAGAAGATCCTGGACGAAGGCGAGCGTACCCGCGCTGCCAAGAAAGCCAAGAACTGAGTTAACTCAGGCTGAATGAAAAACGCCCCCGGTCGAAAGGCCGGGGGCGTTTTTTTGTGCCTGCTGTTTGTGTGTTGTCTTTACTGGCCCCATCGCAGGCAAGCCAGCTCCCACAGTTGAATGTGTTCCCAAATCAAAGTGTGGGAGGGGGCTTGCCCCCGATGAGGCCCTTCAGAACACTACAAAACCCGAGTCAGAATTTATCGAGAGTCTTGAAGTTGGTCTCGCGCACCACTTCTTTCGGCTTATACGCGCAATACCCCGGCCGCGGCCCGATTTTCGGGTGGTTGCGGCAGGTATCCGGGCGCTTGTCATAAATAGTGCAGAAGCGCGTCTTACGATCCAGATACAGGCAGTCGTTGTTGCTCATGCGCTGTAGGGTAAAAATCTCGGATTTGTTGTTGTAGCGCTCGACGATGCCTTCTTTCTGCAAACGCTTGGCGATGTTCTTCGGCGGGTCGCCACGCTCGAACTCGTCGACGATGCCAATGCGGATCAGGTCCTTGATCTTCACCTCAACCGGCAGGGTGCAACAGCTGGACACGCAGCCGCCGCACATGTGGGCGGAATATTTCTGCCAGGTCTCTAGACGGTCGAGTTCCGCGGCGGCGATCAGTTGAGGCTTCATCAGGGTTCCAGTGTGGGGCGGTATACGGGCGCGGGATCATACCGGGATTGGTGGTTTTTTGAACAATATTTTGCAGGTTTCAGCTCAAAGGCTTCGCCGCGGGCTGATCGGGCACGACCCCTGCATCAAATTCAGCCAATGGTGAATGAGTTAAAAAACTGCCGAACCAGCACGTCTACCGTCTGTCAGACCGACTAGGCTCTAGCAACTCCTTCAATCTCGCCCGAGGTCGCACCGATGTCTCAGGAACCGCTTGCACGAGAAGCAGAGGTAGCCGCATTCCGCGATGCTGTCTTGACCAAACTCACCTACGCGGTGGGCAAAGACCCGGATCACGCCTTCGACCATGACTGGTTCGAAGCCATTGCCCTGGCCGCCCGCGACCAGATGGTCGATCACTGGATGGACCACACGCGGCGTATTTATCGCAAAGGCCAGAAGCGCGTTTATTACCTCTCGCTGGAATTTCTCATTGGCCGTCTGTTGTACGACAGCCTGAGCAATCTGGGCGTGTTGGAGATCGCCCGTGAAGCGCTGTCGGAGTTGGGAGTCGATCTGGAGCGCATCCGCCTGCTGGAGCCCGACGCGGCTCTCGGCAATGGTGGCCTGGGCCGTCTGGCGGCGTGCTTTATGGAAAGCATGTCGACCCTGGGGATTGCCGGCCATGGCTATGGCATTCGCTATGAACACGGCTTGTTCCGCCAGGCCATCGTTGATGGCTGGCAGCAGGAGCAGACCGAACGCTGGCTGGATTTTGGTAACCCTTGGGAATTCGAACGCGCCGAAGTGATTTACCCGATCGGCTTTGGCGGCAGCGTCGAAACCCTGGCGGACGCCTCCGGCAAGATGATCCAGGTGTGGTCGCCCAACGAAACTGTCAGGGCTGTTGCCTATGACACCCCGGTAGTCGGCTGGCGTGGCGCCAGCGTCAACACCCTGCGCCTTTGGCGTGCACGGGCAGTGGAAGACTTGCACCTGGAGCGCTTCAATGCCGGTGACCACTTGGGCGCCGTCGCCGAAGTAGCCCGTGCCGAAAGCATCTCTCGCGTGCTTTACCCGGCCGACAGCACTGAAGCGGGGCAGGAACTGCGCCTGCGTCAGGAGTACTTCTTCGTTTCGGCGTCCTTGCAGGATTTGCTGCGCCGCCACAAGAACATGCACGGTTCGGTACTGAGCCTGGGCGAACACGCCGCGATCCAGCTCAACGACACCCATCCGTCCATCGCCGTGGCCGAGCTGATGCGCCAACTGGTCGACCTGCATGATGTGCCGTGGGAAGCCGCGTGGGATGTCACCGTCGAAACCCTGTCGTACACCAACCACACCCTGCTGCCCGAGGCGCTGGAAACCTGGCCCGTAGGTCTGATGGAGCGCATGTTGCCCCGGCACATGCAGATCATCTACCTGATCAACGCCCAGCACATCGACTCGTTGCGCGCCAAGGGCATCCACGACTTCGACGTACTGCGCGCCGTCTCGCTGATCGAAGAAGACAACGGCCGCCGCGTGCGCATGGGCAACCTGGCATTCCTCGGCTCCCATAGCGTCAACGGTGTATCGGGCCTGCATACTCAGCTGATGCGCAGCACGGTGTTCTCCGAGCTGCACAAGCTGTATCCCGAACGCATCAACAACAAAACCAACGGCATCACCTTCCGCCGCTGGTTGTACCAGGCCAACCCCAAGCTGACCGATATGCTGGTGGAAGCCCTGGGGCCGGATATTCTCGACCAGCCCGAGCAGCGTTTGATCGAATTGGAGCCGTTCGCCGAGAAGCAGGCTTTCCGCAAGTCTTTCGCTGAACAGCGCCTGCACAGCAAGCGAGCACTGGCCCAGATCATTCATGAGCGCCTGGGTATCGCGATCAACCCGGCGGCAATGTTCGATGTGCAGGTCAAGCGCATCCACGAATACAAGCGCCAACTGCTCAACCTGCTGCACACCGTGGCGCTGTACCAGGCGATCCGCGCCGAGCCGGGCACCGACTGGGTGCCGCGGGTGAAAATCTTCGCCGGCAAGGCTGCAGCCAGCTACCACCAGGCCAAGCTGATCATCAAGTTGACCAACGACATCGCCCGCACCGTCAACAACGACCCGACCGTGCGCGGTTTGCTCAAAGTGGTGTTCCTGCCCAACTACAACGTCAGCCTGGCGGAGAGCATCATTCCGGCGGCGGACTTGTCGGAGCAGATTTCCACTGCCGGCTTCGAGGCCTCGGGTACCAGCAACATGAAGTTCGGCCTCAACGGCGCGCTGACCATCGGCACCATGGACGGCGCCAACGTGGAGATGCACGAGCGGGTCGGCGCCGAGCACATGTTTATCTTCGGCCTCAGTGCCCAGCAGGTGGAAGCCCGCAAGCACGCCGGTGAGTTCAACGCCGGGCCGGACATCGCCGCGTCCCATCGCTTGAACGACGTGTTGCAAGCGATCCGTGGCGGGGTGTTCTCGCCGGATGATCCGGGGCGCTATGTGGGCTTGATCGATGGGCTGATCGACTACGACCGTTTCCTGGTGTGTGCCGACTTTGACTCTTACTGGGACGCCCAGGCGCGGGTCGAAGCCCACTGGCACGATTCCAAGGAATGGTGGCGTTCGGCGGTGCTCAATACCGCGCGCATGGGCTGGTTCAGCTCGGACCGGACCATCCGCGAGTACGCCACCGAGATCTGGAAAGCCCTCGACTAACCATCGCGGTTAAAAAATGTGGGAGGGGGCAAGCCCCTTCCTACATGGGTTCTGGGATGTTGGAGAGGGTCGTGGTGCCAGGTCGTGAACTCTATTGGCGTTAAATCCTCTGATTAGAGGAAATAACCCTCGACTCGCGTTAAACTGCGCGGGTTTTCAGCCCCCCATTCTCCGGAGCCTTCCATGTCCCGCGTTACCCTGAGTCGCTATTTGATCGAGCAGACCCGCAGCAACAACACGCCTGCCGATCTGCGCTTCCTTATCGAAGTGGTGGCGCGTGCTTGCAAGGAAATCAGCCACGCCGTTTCCAAAGGCGCACTGGGCGGTGTCCTGGGCAGCATGGGCACTGAAAACGTCCAAGGCGAAGTGCAGAAGAAGCTCGACGTACTCTCCAACGAAATCCTGCTCGAAGCCAACGAATGGGGCGGTCACCTGGCCGGCATGGCGTCCGAAGAAATGGACAATGCCTACCAGATCCCTGGCAAGTACCCGAAAGGCGCTTACCTGCTGGTATTCGACCCACTGGACGGTTCGTCCAACATCGACATCAACGCACCGGTCGGCACCATCTTCTCGGTACTGCGTTGCCCGAATGAATACCTGAGCCAGAACGAAGCCCTGAACGAAAAGGCCTTCCTGCAGCCGGGCACCGAGCAGGTCGCTGCCGGTTATGCCATCTACGGTCCACAGACCATGCTGGTGCTGACCTTGGGCGATGGCGTCAAAGGCTTCACCCTGGACCGCGAAATGGGCAGCTTCGTGCTGACCCACGAAGACATTTCGATTCCTGCTTCTACCCAGGAATTCGCCATCAACATGTCTAACCAGCGTCACTGGGAAGAACCGGTGAAACGCTACGTCAACGAGTTGATGGAAGGCGAAGAAGGCCCGTTGAAAAAGAACTTCAACATGCGCTGGGTCGCTGCGATGGTTGCCGATGTGCACCGCATCCTGACCCGTGGTGGCTTGTTCATGTACCCACGCGACGGCCGCGAGCCGTCCAAGCCGGGCAAACTGCGCCTGATGTACGAAGCCAACCCGATGTCGTTCCTGGTTGAGCAGGCAGGTGGTGCGTCCACCGATGGCCACCAGCGCATCCTCGACATCCAGCCTGAAGGTTTGCACCAGCGTGTGGCGGTGTTCCTGGGGTCCAAGGAAGAAGTTGAGCGTGTGACCAGCTACCACAAGAAGTAATACACGGCGATAAGTTATCCACTGTGTTGTGAGGCCGTTCACCCTTGAAGAAGCCCCGAAACGTTTCAGCGTTTTCGGGGCTTTTTTGTTTTCGCTCGTCGGGAACCAGACACCCCTTTTCCCTTCTAAGCTTCTGGCAGATACCCCAGCTGCTTTGTCTCTCCAGGAGCTTTTCCATGTCTTTACGCCGTCTCGCCCTGCTGACTTTTTGCGTGCTGTTAGCCGCTTGCAGCAAGGTCACTCAAGAAAACTACCAGAAACTGTCGGCTGGCATGGCCAAGGCCGAGGTGGAGTCGTTGCTGGGTAAGCCGACCGATTGTTCCGGTGCGCTGGGCATGTCCAGCTGCACCTGGGGCGATAAAAACAGCTTTATCAGCGTGCAGTACGCCGGTGACAAAGTTCTGATGTTTTCCGGGCAAGGCCTGAAGTAAACCGGGGCGCGAGCCTGCGGGAGAAGAAGAATGATGCGTTTTGTTTTGTTCCTTTGCGCCAGCCTGTTTTTGGCGGGCTGCGCCAGCCATTCTGGCGATGATCTGCAACCCAAGACGGCAACCAACGTCAACCTCAAGCGTTACCAGGGCACCTGGTATGAGTTGGCCCGATTGCCGATGTACTTCCAGCGCAACTGCGCGCAGTCCGAGGCGCGTTACACCTTGCTGCCGGATGGCGACATGTCGGTGTTCAACCGCTGCCTGACGCCTGAATGGAAGTGGCAAGAAGCCAAAGGCACAGCCACGCCGCAGGTGCCTGGTAAAACCGACAAGCTCTGGGTGGAATTCAATAACTGGTTTACGTCACTGTTGCCGGGCGTTGCCAAGGGCGATTACTGGGTGCTGTATGTCAGCGATGACTACAAGACCGCCATCGTCGGCAGCCCGAGCAGGCGCTATATGTGGATCCTGTCGCGCACGCCGACGGTGAGTGCCGAGACGCGTGAAGACCTGTTGAGCAGGGCGCGACAGCAGGGGTATGACACTACGCGGTTGATCTGGCGTACGTCGGACAAGCAGATGGCCAAGACGTCCCAGTAATTCGCAGCGCCCCCAATCAAATGTGGGAGCTGGCTTGCCCGCGATAGCATCAACCCGGTGTAACTGATGCACCGAGGTGTCTGTATCGCAGGCAAGCCAGCTCCCACATTTGTTATGGGTTGGCCGTTAGTCCAGCAAGTCTTTCAAGACCTGGGTGAATGCCCGGTTGCTGTCTTCTTCGCCGGCATGATGCCCCTCCCGCACCACCCACTTGCCATTGACCAGCACATCGCGCACTTGGCGATCGCCACCTGCAAACAGCCAGCGATTGAGAATCCCATCCTCACTGGCGGTCGCCAGGTACGGATCGTTGCCGTCCAGCACGATCCAATCCGCCCGCTTACCGACTTCCAGGCGTCCAATCGGCTGGCCAAGCGCCTGTGCGCCACCGTCCAGCGCAGCATCGAACAGCGTGCGGCCAACCATTGGCTGATCACTGCGATACAGGCGATTACGCCGTTGATCGCGCAGACGCTGGCCGTATTCCAGCCAACGTAATTCCTCCACCACGCTCAGTGAAACATGGCTGTCGGAGCCGATACCCATGCGTCCGCCCTGGGCAAGGAAATCCACCGCCGGGAAAATCCCATCGCCCAGGTTGGCTTCGGTGGTCAGGCACAAACCGGCAATGGCTCGGCTGTTGGCCATGCGCGTCACTTCGTCAGCATCGGCATGGGTGGCGTGCACCAGGCACCAGCGCTCGTCCACTTCAACGTTGTCATACAGCCATTGCAGCGGGCGTTTGCCGCTCCAGGCCAAGCAATCGTCGACTTCTTTTTGCTGCTCGGCGATATGGATATGCACCGGGCAGGTCTTGTCACTGGCCGCCAGCACTTGCTGGATCTGTTCGGGGGTGACCGCACGCAGGGAGTGAAAACACAGGCCCAGTTGCTGCGCAGGTTGTGCCGTCAGGATCGGCTGCAAACGCGCTTGCAGGTCCAGGTAGTGCTCGGTGCTGTTGATAAACCGGCGCTGCCCTTCATTCGGCGCCTGGCCACCGAAACCTGCGTGGGTATAGAGCACCGGCAGCAAGGTCAGGCCGATCCCGCTGCTGGCGGCTGCCAGGCTGATCTGGCGTGACAGTTCCGTACGGTCGGCATAAGGCTGGCCATTGGTATCGTGATGCACATAATGAAACTCGGCCACCGAGGTGTACCCAGCCTTGAGCATTTCGATATACAGCTGGCGGGCGATGACCTGTAACTGCTCGGGGTTGATCTTGCCGACCATGCGGTACATCAAATCGCGCCAGGTCCAGAAGCTGTCATTGGGGTTGCCGGCCACTTCGGCCAACCCCGCCATGGCACGTTGGAACGCATGGGAGTGCAGGTTCGGCATACCCGCCAATACTGGGCCGCCGAGCCGTTCGGCGCCGTCTGCGCTGGCATTGGCCGCAACCTTTGTCAGCAGGCCATCAGCGCTGACTTCAAGACGTACATCGTTGGCCCATCCATTAGGCAGCAGCGCGCGTTCGGCAAAGAAAGCGGACATGATCAAGGCACCCCGGTCGTGTGTTTATTTGTATATACATATACAGACGTTTGCCTGCTCGGTAAACTCCGGCAATCTATGCATCTTTTTCCCCTGCAAGGATTCCTCGTGCCGACTCCGCCTGCCAAGTCTTCGCTGGCTGCCCACATGGACGAAAGTCCGGCGCCCTTGTATGCCCGCGTCAAACAGATGATCAGCCAGCAGATCCTCAACGGCAACTGGCCGCCCCATTACCGCGTGCCGTCGGAAAGCGAACTGGTCAGCCAGCTGGGTTTCAGCCGCATGACCATTAACCGCGCCCTGCGCGAGCTCACCGCCGAAGGGCTGCTGGTGCGCATGCAAGGCGTGGGTACGTTCGTGGCCGAGCCGAAGAGCCAGTCGGCGCTGTTTGAAGTGCACAACATTGCCGATGAAATCGCTTCCCGCGGGCATCGGCACACGTGCCAGGTCATCACCCTGGGCGAAGAGGCCGCGGGTTCCGAACGCGCCGTCGCCCTGGAAATGCGTGAAGGTGGGCGAGTGTTCCACTCGTTGATCGTGCATTACGAGAACGATATTCCCGTGCAAATCGAAGATCGTTTCGTCAACGCCCTGGTTGCGCCGCAATATTTGCAGCAGGACTTCACCCAGCAAACCCCCTATGCCTATCTGAACCAGGTCGCGCCGTTGACCGAGGGTGAGCATGTGGTCGAAGCGATCCTTGCCGACGCAGCCGAGTGCAAGCTGTTGCAGATCGAGCCGAGTGAGCCGTGCCTGTTGATTCGCCGTCGCACCTGGTCGGGTCGCCAGCCGGTTACCGCTGCGCGATTGATCCACCCCGGTTCCCGTCACAGCCTGGAAGGACGTTTCAGCAAATGAGTACAGTGAAGGTCTGGCGCGCCGCCGACTACGTGCGCATGCCGTGGAAAAACGGTGGTGGCAGCACCGAAGAAATCAGCCGCGACGCCGGCACGGGCCTGGATGGATTTGGCTGGCGTTTGTCGATTGCCGATATCGCCGAGTCGGGTGGTTTTTCCACCTTCGCCGGTTACCAGCGCGTGATCACGGTGATCAAGGGCGCGGGCATGGTGTTGACCGTGGACGGCGAGGAACAGCGCGGCTTGTTACCGTTGCAGCCGTTCGCGTTCCAGGGTGAAAGCCAGGTTTCCTGCCGCTTGATCACCGGGCCGATCCGCGACTTCAACCTGATCTACTCGCCCGAGCGTTACCATGCGCGCTTGCAGTGGGTGGACGGTGTGCAGCAGTTTTTCAGCACGGCCCAGACGGTGTTGGTGTTCAGCGTGGCGGATGAAGTGAAGGTGCTGGGCGAGAAGCTCGGCCATCACGATTGCCTGCAAGTGGACGGTAACACTGGCTTGCTGGAAATATCGGTCACAGGCCGCTGCTGCCTGATCGAACTGACCGCACTCGGTTAAAAACTGTGGGAGCTGGCTTGCCTGCGATAGCGGTGTATCAGCCTAGGATGTGCTGACTGACACACTGTTATCGCAGGCAAGCCAGCTCCCACATTTGTTTTTGCATTGTTCACAAAATCTGTTTCCAGCCCGCGCACCAATTTGTTACCGAATGCCCCAGCGTGACGCAAAGCTGCGCCGACGTGCCCCATCCTCCTGTCCGCAAAACATCTCTGTAAGAAATTTCATCAAGCTTCCAGGCCTTTATTTTCAAGGCTTTTGCTCATCTTCGAAAAAAATCTGCAGGGCTCACTCAGAAAGTTGGCCGCTCGATTGCATATGCTTGTACATACAAGTAAAGATGTGTGCGTAAGAGCTTCCTTCGCACCATCCATGTTCGCGCATCGATCGCCGAGGAGTCCTAGCAGTGACCAAGTCTACAAAATACCGTGACGTCGAAATCCGCGCCGCCCGCGGTAACAAGCTCACCGCCAAAAGCTGGCTGACCGAAGCGCCGCTGCGCATGTTGATGAACAACCTCGACCCACAAGTGGCCGAGAACCCCAAGGAACTCGTGGTTTACGGCGGTATTGGCCGTGCGGCGCGTAACTGGGAATGTTACGACCAGATCGTCGAGAGCCTCACCAACCTGAATGACGACGAAACCCTGCTGGTGCAGTCCGGCAAGCCGGTCGGCGTGTTCAAGACCCACAGCAACGCCCCGCGCGTACTGATCGCCAACTCCAACCTGGTACCGCACTGGGCCAGTTGGGAGCACTTCAACGAACTGGATGCCAAGGGCCTGGCCATGTACGGCCAGATGACCGCCGGCAGCTGGATCTACATCGGTAGCCAAGGCATCGTCCAGGGCACCTATGAAACCTTCGTCGAAGCTGGCCGTCAGCACTACGATTCAAATCTTCAGGGCCGTTGGGTCCTCACTGCTGGTCTCGGCGGCATGGGCGGCGCGCAACCGTTGGCCGCGACCCTGGCCGGCGCCTGCTCGCTGAATATCGAGTGCCAACAGGTCAGCATCGACTTCCGCCTGGCCAGCCGCTATGTCGACGAACAAGCCACCGACCTCGATGACGCCCTGGCGCGCATCGCCAAGTACACCAAGGAAGGCAAGGCCATTTCCATCGCCCTGCTGGGCAACGCCGCCGAAATTCTGCCAGAGCTGGTCAAGCGTGGCGTGCGCCCGGACATGGTCACCGACCAGACCAGCGCCCACGACCCGCTCAACGGCTACCTGCCGGCCGGCTGGACCTGGGACGAATACCGCGTCCGCGCCAAAACCGAGCCGGCTGCCGTGATCAAGGCCGCCAAGCAGTCGATGGCTGTGCACGTCAAAGCCATGCTGGAATTCCAGAAGCAGGGCATCCCGACCTTTGACTACGGCAACAACATCCGCCAGATGGCCCAGGAAGAGGGCGTGGAAAATGCCTTCGACTTCCCGGGTTTCGTACCGGCCTACATCCGCCCGCTGTTCTGCCGTGGCATCGGCCCGTTCCGCTGGGCGGCGCTGTCTGGCGACCCGCAAGACATCTACAAGACCGACGCCAAAGTCAAAGAGCTGATCCCGGACGACGCCCACCTGCACAACTGGCTGGACATGGCCCGCGAGCGCATCAGCTTCCAGGGCCTGCCGGCACGTATCTGCTGGGTCGGCCTGGGCCAGCGCGCCAAACTCGGCCTGGCCTTCAACGAAATGGTACGCAGCGGCGAGCTGTCCGCCCCTGTGGTGATCGGTCGTGACCACCTGGACTCGGGCTCTGTCGCCAGCCCTAACCGCGAAACCGAAGCCATGCAGGATGGTTCCGATGCCGTGTCCGACTGGCCACTGCTCAACGCCTTGCTCAACACCGCCAGCGGCGCGACCTGGGTCTCGCTGCACCACGGTGGTGGCGTGGGCATGGGCTTCTCTCAGCACTCAGGCATGGTGATCGTCTGCGACGGTACCGATGAAGCGGCCGAGCGGATTGCGCGGGTGCTGCATAACGACCCGGCGACCGGGGTGATGCGTCATGCCGATGCCGGTTATCAGATTGCTATCGATTGCGCCAAAGAGCAGGGCCTCAACCTGCCGATGATCAAGTGACCCATGTGGGAGGGGGCAAGCCCCCTCCCACATTGGATCGGCGGCAACCCCAAGACAATCCATCAGAGGTTGAACAACATGGCTGCAAACGACACCACCCCGTTGATCGAAAGGCGTTCGATCGACTACATCCCGGAAGCGGAAAGACACGGTCGTCTATTGAGCCAGTTCACCCTATGGATGGGTGCCAACCTGCAGATCACCGCGATTGTCACCGGGGCCCTGGCCGTGGTGCTGGGTGGTGATGTGTTCTGGTCGTTGATCGGCCTGCTGGTCGGTCAACTAATCGGTGGCGGGGTCATGGCGCTGCATGCGGCGCAAGGCCCCAAGCTTGGTTTGCCGCAGATGATCTCCAGCCGTGTGCAGTTCGGCGTGTATGGCGCGGCCATCCCGATCGTGCTGGTGTGCTTGATGTACCTGGGTTTCACCGCGACCGGCACCGTGCTGTCGGGGCAGGCGCTGGGCCAGTTGTTCGGGGTCAGCGACAGCGTCGGTATCCTGATTTTCGCCAGTGTCATTGTGCTGGTCACCGTGCTGGGTTATCGGGTGATCCATTTCATCGGCCGTGTCGCCAGCGTCATTGGCGTGATTGCCTTTGTGTACCTGTTCAGTCGGTTGATGAGCCAGACCGACGTTGGCGCGCTCCTGCAAATCCGTCATTTCAGCTGGAGCAGTTTTCTGTTGGCCGTGTCGCTTGCGGCCTCCTGGCAGATCGCTTTCGGCCCCTATGTGGCGGACTATTCGCGTTACCTGCCGAGCAACACGTCGTCGGTGAAAACCTTTCTCGCCGCTGGCGCGGGTTCGGTCATCGGCGCGCAGGTGGCAATGGTGCTCGGCGTGTTCGCCGCGGCCATGTCCAATGGCCAATTTGCCGGGCATGAAGTGGCCTACATCGTTGGCTTGAGCGGCACGGGGGCCACTGCTGCATTGCTGTACTTCAGCATCGCGTTCGGCAAGGTCACCATTTCCACGCTCAACTCCTACGGCAGCTTTATGTGCATTGCCACCATCATCAGCGGCTTTCGTGGTCGCCTGGAGGTCACGCGTATGCAGCGCCTGGTGTTCGTGCTCGCCATCGTCGGTACGGCAACCCTGATCGCCTTGCTCGGCCAGCACTCGTTCCTCGGTGCGTTCAAGTCGTTCATCCTGTTCCTGCTGGCGTTTTTCACGCCCTGGAGCGCGATCAACCTGGTGGATTACTACTGCATCACCCGCGAGCGCTATGACGTGCCGGCACTGGCCGACCCGAACGGTCGCTATGGCCGCTGGAACCTGTTGGGTATCAGTGTCTATGTCTTCGGCGTGCTGGTGCAGTTGCCGTTCATCTCGACCAAGTTCTACACCGGCCCTTTGGTAGCCGCGCTGGGTAACGTGGACATCTCCTGGATCATCGGCCTGGTACTGCCGGCGGCCCTGTATTACGTGTGTGCGAAAAAATGGCACGGCACGGTACCCGATCACCTGATCCTGCCGACAGAGCAGGGCGCTTTACCCACAACAAACGGGCTGGCTGCACAAGCCTGATGGGACGTGGACAGGGCAGGACGCCTACTGACTGCCGTAATCCATTTCATGATTGGGAGCGTCACAACAATGACTATGAATAAGACCTTGCTGGCTACCTTGTTCTCAGCGGGCTTGCTGGCAAGCGCCGGCGCCCAGGCGGCCGGCTGGTGCGAGTCCGGCAAGCCGGTGAAATTCGCCGGCCTGAACTGGGAAAGCGGCATGTTGCTCACCGACATCCTGCAAGCCGTGCTGGAAAAAGGCTACGACTGCAAAACCGACAGCCTGCCAGGCAACTCCATCACCATGGAAAACGCCTTGGGTAGCAACGACATCCAGGTCTTCGCCGAAGAGTGGGTAGGCCGCAGCGAAGTCTGGAACAAGGCCGAGAAGGCCGGCAAAGTCGTCGGTGTAGGTGCCCCGGTGGTCGGCGCGGTGGAAGGCTGGTACGTGCCGCGTTATGTGATCGAGGGCGACGCCAAGCGCAAGCTGGAAGCCAAGGCCCCGGACCTGAGAAACATCGCCGACCTGGCCAAATACGCCTCGGTGTTCAAGGACCAGGAAGAGCCCTCCAAGGGCCGTTTCTACAACTGCCCGGCCGGCTGGACCTGTGAGCTGGACAACAGCGAAATGCTCAAGAGCTACGGCCTGGAAAGCACCTACACCAACTTCCGCCCAGGCACCGGCCCGGCGCTGGATGCGGCGGTGCTGTCGAGCTACAAGCGCGGCGAGCCGATCCTGTTCTACTACTGGTCACCGACACCGCTGATGGGCCAGGTCGACCTGGTCAAGCTGGAAGAAAAGCCCGGTGTGGATAAAAGCGTGACCATCAAGGTCGGCCTGTCCAAGACCTTTCACGAACAAGCGCCAGAACTGGTGGCCGTGCTGGAAAAGGTCAACCTGCCTATCGACCTACTCAACCAGAACCTCGGCCGCATGGCCAAGGAGCGCATCGAGTCGCCAAAACTGGCGAAAATTTTCCTCAAGGAACATCCTGAAGTCTGGCACGCCTGGGTGAGCGACGACGCAGCCAAGAAAATCGAAGCGGCCTTGTAGGTCAAGTGTGCACGGCTACCCTCAGGGGTGGCCGGGCGGCTGGCCACAACCCACTGGATCGAGAGCACGATATGTTTCCTGAGAGTTTTACGTTTTCCATCGCCGACTGGGTCAACGGTTGGGTGGACTCGCTGGTCACCAACTACGGCGATGTGTTCCGGCACATCTCCGATACGCTGCTGTGGGCCATCGTCAACCTGGAAGGCCTGCTGCGCATGGCGCCCTGGTGGCTGATGCTGGCCATTGTCGGGGGCATCGCCTGGCACGCCACGCGCAAGCTGGTGACCACGGCGGTGATCGTCGGTTTGCTGTTCCTGGTGGGTGCCGTTGGCCTGTGGGACAAGCTGATGCAAACCCTGGCACTGATGATGGTCGCCACGGTGATCTCGGTGCTGATCGGCATTCCCCTGGGCATCCTGTCGGCGCGCAGCAATCGCCTGCGTTCGGTGCTGATGCCGCTGCTGGACATCATGCAGACCATGCCCAGCTTCGTGTACCTGATCCCGGTGCTGATGTTGTTCGGACTGGGCAAGGTGCCGGCGATTTTCGCCACGGTGATCTACGCCGCGCCGCCGCTGATTCGCCTGACGGACCTGGGCATTCGCCAGGTCGATGGCGAAGTCATGGAAGCCATCAACGCCTTTGGCGCCAACCGCTGGCAGCAACTGTTCGGCGTGCAATTGCCGCTGGCGCTGCCGAGCATCATGGCCGGGATCAACCAGACCACCATGATGGCGCTGTCGATGGTGGTGATCGCCTCGATGATCGGCGCCCGTGGCTTGGGTGAAGACGTGCTCGTCGGCATCCAGACCCTCAACGTCGGCCGTGGCCTGGAAGCCGGGCTGGCGATCGTGATTCTCGCAGTGGTCATCGACCGCATTACCCAGGCTTATGGCCGCCCACGGCATGAGGCGAGCAAATGACGACTGTCAGCAAAATCGAAGTCAAAAACGTCTTCAAGATCTTCGGCGCCCGTTCCAAGGACGCCCTGGCGATGGTCGGCCAGGGCAAGACCAAGGATCAGGTACTGGCCGAGACCGGCTGCGTGGTCGGCGTGAACGATCTGTCCTTGAGCATCGGCACGGGTGAGATCTTCGTGATCATGGGCCTGTCGGGCTCCGGCAAATCCACTTTGGTGCGCCACTTCAATCGCCTGATCGATCCCACCAGCGGCGCGATCCTGGTGGACGGCGAAGACATCCTGCAACTGGACATGGAAGCCCTGCGCCAATTCCGTCGCCACAAGATCAGCATGGTGTTCCAGAGCTTCGGCCTGTTGCCCCACAAGAGCGTGCTCGACAACGTCGCCTACGGCCTCAAAGTGCGCGGCGAAACCAAGCAGGTATGCGCTGAGCGCGCCCTGCACTGGATCGAAACCGTGGGGCTCAAGGGCTACGAAAACAAATACCCACACCAGCTTTCCGGCGGTATGCGCCAGCGTGTGGGCCTGGCCCGCGCCTTGGCCGCAGACACCGACATCATCCTGATGGACGAAGCCTTCAGCGCCCTCGACCCGCTGATCCGCGCCGAAATGCAGGACCAGTTGCTCGAACTGCAAAAGACCCTGCACAAGACCATCGTGTTTATCACCCATGACCTCGACGAAGCCGTGCGCATTGGTAATCGCATTGCGATCCTCAAGGACGGCAAGTTGATTCAGGTCGGCACGCCCCGGGAGATTTTGCATTCGCCGGCGGACGAGTATGTGGATCGGTTTGTTCAGCGCCGGGCGGCGGTGGTCTGACGGACGCCATCGCAGGCAAGCCAGCCCCCACATTTGATTGGGTTCACACAGTTCAAATGTGGGAGCCGGGCTTGCCCGCGATGAGGCCGCCAAAGGTTTAGAGAATATGAAGAGGTCAACGATGTCCCAGGCAACCAAAATCATCATCGCCGACGCCCCGATGCGCTGGCAGGACGTCGCCGCCGTTGCTCGCCACGGCGCAGTGCTCGAACTCTCGGGTCACGCCTGGGCGCGCATCGACAATGCCCAGGCCATCGTGCAGCGCATCGTCGCCAGCGGCGAGCGCGCCTATGGTGTGAACACCGGCCTGGGCGCGTTGTGCAATGTGTCGCTTGAGGGCGAGCAACTGAGCCAACTGTCGCGCAATACGCTGCTCAGCCATGCCTGCGGCGTCGGCCCGGTGCTCAGCGACGAGCAGACTCGCGCGATCATGTGCGCGGCAATCATCAACTACAGCCACGGTAAATCCGGCCTGCACCCGCAGGTGGTGCACGCGTTGCTGGCGCTGCTCAATCACGACATCACGCCGCAAGTGCCATCCCAGGGTTCGGTGGGGTATTTGACCCACATGGCCCATGTCGGCGTGGCCTTGCTCGGCATCGGCAATGTGAGCTACCGCGGCCGGATCGTCACGGCGCAATACGCGTTGCAGGCTGAAGGCTTGCAGCCCGTGGTACTCGGTGCCAAGGATGGCCTGTGCCTGGTCAACGGCACGCCGTGCATGACCGGCCTGAGTTGCCTGGCCCTGGCCGACGCGCACCACCTGTTGCAATGGGCCGACGTGATCGGCGCCATGAGTTTCGAAGCCCAGCGCGGCCAGATCGATGCCTTCGACGAAGAAATCATCGCCCTCAAGCCGCACCCGGGTATGCAGCAAGTGGGCAGCAACCTGCGTGCGTTGCTCGACGGCAGTGAGGTGATCGCCAGCAGCAAAGGTATCCGCACCCAGGACGCCTTGAGCATTCGCTCGATCCCGCAGATCCACGGCGCGGCCCGCGATCAGGTGGAGCACGCCACGCGCCAGATCGAGACCGAACTCAACAGCGCCACCGACAACCCTTTGGTGCTCGGCACGCCGGTCAGCTACCGCGTGGTGTCCCAGGCCAACCCCCACGGCCAGTCCGTGGCGCTGGCGGCCGACATGCTCGCCATCGCCATGGCCGAAATCGGCTCGGTGGCCGAGCGCCGCCTGGATCGCCTGATCAATCCGCACGTCAGCGGCTTGCCGGCCTTTCTGGTCAGCAACCCCGGGGTCAACTCCGGGATGATGATCGTGCAGTACGTCGCCGCGTCCTTGTGCGGGCAAAACCGCCAGTTGGCGCAACCGGCGGTGCTCGACAACTTCGTCACCTCGGGCCTGCAGGAAGACCACCTGAGCATGGGCACTAACGCCGCGCTCAAGCTGCACCAGGTATTGGCCAACGTCACCCAGATTCTTGCCATCGAATACTTGCTGGCGGCCCAGGCGTTCGAGTTCCTCAAGGACCAGCGCTTCGGCGCCGGTACCGACCACGCCTGGCGCTTGCTGCGCGAAGTGGTCCCCGCTTACGAGCAGGACCGCTGGCTGGCGCCGGATATTGCCGCCGCTGCCCAGTTGCTTAAAGACACTGCGTTACCGAATTTGCACTGAACACTTAAGAATAATTCACAAGGAGAACGAATGTGACTGCGCTAAACCTGATTCCAGGCCAACTGAGCCTCGCCCAACTGCGTGCCATCTACCAGCAGCCGGTAACCCTCAGCCTGGATGACAGCGCCTCGGCCCAGATCGAAGCCAGCGTTGCCTGCGTGGAGCAGATCCTCGCCGAGAACCGCACCGCCTATGGCATCAACACCGGTTTTGGCCTGCTGGCCTCGACCCGTATCGCCAGTGAAGACCTGGAAAACCTCCAGCGTTCACTGGTGCTGTCTCATGCTGCCGGCGTCGGTGAGCCGATCAGCGATGCGCTGGTGCGGCTGGTCATGGTGCTCAAAGTCAACAGCCTGAGCCGTGGTTTCTCCGGGATCCGTCGCCAGGTGATCGACGCGCTGATCGCGCTGATCAACGCCCAGGTGTACCCGCACATTCCGCTCAAGGGTTCGGTCGGTGCGTCCGGTGACCTGGCGCCGTTGGCGCATATGTCCCTGGTGCTGCTCGGCGAAGGCAAGGCGCGCTACAAAGGCGAGTGGCTGGACGCGACCGCAGCGCTGAAAGTGGCTGGCCTCACGCCGCTGACCCTCGCCGCCAAAGAGGGCCTGGCGCTGCTCAACGGTACCCAGGTGTCCACCGCTTATGCGTTGCGCGGCCTGTTCGAAGGCGAAGACCTGTTCGCCGGTGCCCTTGCCTGCGGCGGCCTCACCGTAGAAGCCGTACTGGGTTCGCGCTCGCCGTTCGATGCGCGTATTCATGCCGCGCGTGGCCAGCGTGGGCAGATCGATGCGGCTGCGGCCTATCGTGACCTGCTGGGGGAAAGCAGCCAGGTCTCGCAGTCGCACCAGAACTGCGACAAGGTGCAAGACCCTTACTCCCTGCGTTGCCAGCCACAGGTCATGGGCGCCTGCCTGACCCAGTTCCGCCAGGCTGCCGAAGTGCTGGTGGTGGAAGCCAACGCGGTGTCGGATAACCCACTGGTATTTGCCGCCGAAGGCGATGTGATTTCCGGTGGCAACTTCCACGCCGAACCGGTGGCCATGGCCGCTGACAACATGGCCCTGGCGATTGCCGAAATAGGCTCCCTGAGCGAGCGGCGCATCTCGCTGATGATGGACAAGCACATGTCGCAACTGCCGCCGTTCCTGGTAGGCAATGGTGGGGTGAACTCCGGTTTTATGATCGCCCAGGTCACTGCCGCTGCGCTCGCCAGTGAGAACAAGGCACTGGCCCATCCCCATAGCGTCGACAGCCTGCCGACTTCGGCCAACCAGGAAGACCACGTGTCCATGGCCCCGGCTGCGGGCAAGCGCCTGTGGGAAATGGCCGAGAACACCCGTGGCATCCTCGCGGTGGAATGGCTGGCAGCGTGCCAGGGCCTGGATTTGCGCGACGGCCTGAAGACCTCGCCGAAACTTGAAAAAGCCCGCGGCATCCTGCGCGATAAGGTGGCGTTCTATGACAAGGATCGCTTCTTCGCCCCGGACATCAACGCTGCCAGCGAACTGCTCGCTACCCGCTGCCTGAATGAGCTGGTACCGGCCAAGTTGCTGCCGAGCCTTTAAGCTCACCGGTACCCAATGTGGGAGCTGGCTTGCCTGCGATAGCGGTGTGTCTGCGCCAGATGGGCTGGCTGGAAGTCCGCCATCGCAGGCAAGCCAGCTCCCACATTGATTTTCGCCAGATTCAGATTTTCTCGGGATAAGAATAATAGGGAAGAGAAATGCACCAGCCAGAAAAAGGTTTGAAACGCGGGCTCAACGCCCGACATATTCGCTTCATGGCACTCGGTTCCGCGATCGGCACCGGGCTGTTCTATGGTTCGGCCTCCGCTATCCAGATGGCCGGCCCCGCCGTGCTGCTGGCTTACCTCATCGGCGGCGCCGCCGTGTTCATGGTGATGCGCGCCCTCGGTGAAATGGCCGTGCACAACCCGGTGTCCGGCTCGTTCGGCCACTACGCCAGCACTTACCTGGGGCCCATGGCGGGGTTTATCCTCGGCTGGACCTACGCCTTTGAAATGATCATCGTCTGCCTGGCCGACGTTACCGCGTTCGGCATCTACATGGGCTTCTGGTTTCCCGAGGTAGCCCGTTGGGTCTGGGTGCTGGGCATCGTGTTTTTGATCGGCGGCCTGAACCTGTGCAACGTCAAGGTCTTTGGCGAAATGGAGTTCTGGCTGTCGTTGCTCAAGGTCGGCGCCATCGTGGCGATGATCCTCGGCGGTTTCGGCATCATGCTGTTCGGCATTCACTCGGCGGGTGAAACCCAGGCTAGCGGCCTGAGCAACCTGTGGGCGCACGGCGGCTTCATGCCCAACGGCATTGGCGGCTTGATCGCCTCGTTTGCGGTGGTGATGTTTGCCTTCGGCGGTATCGAAATCATCGGCATCACTGCCGGTGAAGCCAAGGACCCGCAGCGCGTGATCCCCAAGGCGATCAACGCGGTGCCGCTGCGTATCCTGTTGTTCTACGTGCTGACCCTGTTCGTGCTGATGGCGATCTATCCGTGGCCGCAAATTGGCAGCCAGGGCAGCCCGTTCGTGCAGATCTTCAGTAACCTGGGGATAGGCTCGGCGGCGACCATTCTCAATATCGTGGTGATCTCGGCGGCGGTCTCGGCTATCAACAGCGACATTTTCGGCGCCGGTCGCATGATGTACGGCCTGGCCCAGCAAGGGCAGGCGCCCAAGGGCTTTGCGCAGTTGTCCAAACAAGGCGTGCCGTGGATGACCGTGGTGGTGATGGGCGCCGCGTTGCTCGGCGGCGTGGTGCTCAACTACCTGATCCCGGAAAACGTCTTCCTGCTGATCGCTTCGATCGCCACCTTCGCCACCGTCTGGGTCTGGCTGATGATCCTGTTTACCCAGGTCGCCATGCGTCGCTCGATGACCAAGGAACAGGTCGCCGAACTGAAATTCCCGGTGCCGTTCTGGCCTTATGCGCCGGCAGCGGCCATTGTGTTCATGCTGTTTGTGTTTGGCGTGCTCGGTTACTTCCCGGACACCCAGGCGGCCTTGATGGTCGGCGCTGTGTGGATCGTGCTGCTGATCGTCGCGTACCTGCTGTGGGTCAAGCCCGCCGCCGGGCAAGCGGCCAAGGTCCATTACGAACAGGCTTTGTCTCATCGATAACTTAGGGAGGCGTTGATGAAAACCCTTTGGCAACACTGCCACGTCGCAACCATGGCCCAAGGCAAATACTCGATTATCGAGGATGCCGCCATGGTGACAGCGGGCGCGCTGATCGAGTGGATCGGCCCGCGCAGCCAGGCACCTACGGTCGATTACGCCCAGGTGCATGACCTGCAAGGCGCGTGGGTCACCCCCGGGCTGATCGACTGCCACACCCATACCGTGTTTGGTGGCAATCGCAGCGGCGAATTCGAGCAGCGCCTCGAAGGCGTCAGCTACGCCGACATCGCGGCCAAGGGCGGCGGGATTGCCAGTACCGTGCGTGCCACGCGTGCAGCCACGGAAGATCAATTGTTCCTGAGCGCTGAAAAACGTCTGCGCAGCCTTTTGCGTGACGGCGTGACTACCGTGGAGATCAAGTCCGGCTACGGCCTGGATCTGCCCAACGAGCGCAAGATGCTGCGCGTGGCCCGGCGCCTGGGTGAAACGCTGCCGGTCAGCGTGCGCGCCACATGCCTGGCCGCTCACGCGCTGCCGCCGGAGTACAAGGACCGCGCCGATGATTACATTGAGCACATCTGCAATGAGATGCTGCCGGCGCTGGCCGCAGAAGGCCTGGTGGATGCGGTGGATGCCTTCTGTGAATACCTGGCGTTTTCCCCCGAACAGGTCGAGCGCGTGTTCAAGGTTGCCCAGCAACTCGGCTTGCCGGTAAAGCTGCACGCCGAGCAACTCTCATCGCTGCACGGTTCCAGCCTGGCGGCGCGCTATCACGCGTTGTCGGCCGACCATCTTGAGTTCATGACCGAAGAAGACGCCATCGCCATGGCTGCTGCCGGCACGGTCGCCGTGTTGCTGCCGGGCGCTTTCTACTTCCTGCGCGAAACCCAGTTGCCGCCGATGGAGGCCCTGCGCAAGCACGGCGTGAAGATCGCCATCGCCAGCGACCTCAACCCCGGCACTTCCCCGGCGTTGTCGGTGCGCCTGATGCTGAACATGGCCTGCACCCTGTTCCGCATGACGCCCGAAGAAGCCTTGGCCGGTGCCACGCAACACGCCGCCACCGCGTTGGGCATGGGCGACACCCATGGCTCACTGGAAGCGGGCAAGGTCGCTGACTTTGTCGCCTGGCAGATCGATCGCCCCGCCGACCTGGCCTACTGGCTGGGTGGCGAACTGGATAAACGCGTTGTGCGCCACGGCGTCGACGTCACTGTTTGAGAGGATGCAGTTGTGGATAAGGTTCTGACATTCAAACAAGGCCGCGTACCGCTGCTGATCAGCATGCCCCACGCCGGCCTGCGCCTCACCCCTGCGGTGGAGGCTGGGTTGATCCCCGAGGCGCAAAGCCTGCCGGATACCGACTGGCATATCCCCCTGTTGTATGACTTTGCTGAAGAACTGGGCGCCAGCACCCTGGCTGCGGAGTACTCGCGGTTTGTCATCGACCTCAACCGGCCCTCCGACAACACGCCGCTGTATGCCGGAGCTACCACTGGCCTGTACCCCGAGACGCTGTTCGATGGCGTGCCGTTGTTCCGTGAAGGGCAAACGCCCTCCGAGGAGGAGCGGGCCAACTACCTGCAAAAAATCTGGGGGCCGTACCACCGCCAACTGCAAGAAGAACTGGCACGCCTCAAGGCCGAGTTCGGCTATGCGTTGCTGTTCGATGCGCACTCGATCCGCTCGGTAATCGCGCACCTGTTCGACGGCAAATTGCCGGACTTCAACCTGGGTACTTTCAACGGCGCTGCATGCGACCCGCAGCTGGCCAGCCAACTGGAAGCGATTTGCGCCCAGCACCCGCAGTACACCCATGTGTTGAATGGGCGCTTCAAAGGCGGCCATATCACCCGTCACTATGGCAACCCGGCGCAGGATATCCACGCGGTGCAGCTGGAGTTGTGCCAGAGCACCTATATGGAGGAGTTCGAACCGTTCCGTTATCGCCAGGATTTGGCCGAGCCGACTCGGGTGGTGTTGAGGCAGTTGCTGGAAGGGCTGTTGGCCTGGGGACAAAAGCGCTACGGCTGAAGTCGCTATCGCAGGCAAGCCAGCTCCCACACTTGAATGGGTTCACAGATCAACATGTGGGAGCTGGCTTGCCTGCGATGACGGCCCAACAGTCGCCCCTGTGCAACTGCCGGTCGCCACAGGTCGAGTTCATCAGGGTTTTGCTGGGTAAGGTTGTGAGTAGGGCGCATCAGACGCCGTCCCCACAATAAAAAACTGCCGAGTGAGACCACTTACATGAAACGACTGTTGTTGACCCTCATGCTCAGTGGCTATGTGAGCAGCCATGCCATGGCCGCCGAACCGGCTTCCTGCAAAACCATCCGCATGGGCGTGGTCAGTTGGACCGATGTGGTTGCCACCTCTGGCATGGCGGACGTGCTGCTCAGTGGCCTGGGCTACGACAGTAAACAGACCAGCGCCGTGCAGCAGATCATCTTTGCCGGTATCCGTGACAAGCGCCTGGATATCTTCCTCGGTTACTGGAAACCGGCGATGGACAACAACATCGCCCCGTTCCTGGCGGCCGGGCAGGTCAAGGTGCTCGACACGCCGAGCCTGGCCGATGCCCAGGCCACCCTGGCGGTGCCGCAATACGTGGCCGATGCCGGCTTGAAGACCTTTGCCGACATTGCCCGCTTCAAGGACAAACTCGGCGGCAAGATCTACGGCATCGAGCCGGGCAGCGGTGCCAATACCGATATCCAGAAGATGATCGACACCAACCGCTTTGGCCTGGGCGGCTTCAAGCTGGTCGCGTCCGGTGAAGCGGGGATGCTCGCTGCGGTGCAACGTGCGGTGAATCGCAAAGAGTTCGTGGTGTTCGTCGGCTGGACTCCGCACCCGATGAACCTGAACATGCAAATGGCCTACCTCACCGGCAGTGAAGATGTGTTCGGCCCCAACGAAGGTCGCGCCACGGTGTCTACGGTGACAGCGCCGGATTTTGCCGAGCGCTGCCCGAACGCCAACCGGCTGCTCACCAACCTGACCTTCACCGCCGCCCAGGAAAGCCAGTGGATGGTGCCGATCATGGCGCGCCAGTCGCCCCAGGAAGTGGCGAAAAAATGGCTGCGCGAGCATCCCGAGGATCTACAGCGCTGGTTGGCCGGGGTGGCAGCCTTTGATGGTAGCGATGGTGTTGCTGCCGTCCAGGCCAGCCTTAAACCCTAGAGACACCATCGGACCAGTGTGAATAAGGTGTGCACATGTACCCTATTTCTTCGCAGATGCGCGCCTTTGTCGCGAAGACCGAAGCTTTTACCAGCGATGACTCATCGCTGGCTGGCCTGCGCCAAACCTACAACCGCATGTGCCAGGCATTTACCCCGCCCGTACCCGCGGGGCTGCACATCGCAGATTTTTCTGTAGGAAGTGTCAGCGTGCGCAGCTATCGGCCCGAGGCGCCTGATCCAGCAGAAGGCTGGCCCTGCCTCCTCTATATGCACGGTGGCGGTTGGGTCGTTGGCGGGCTGGACTCCCACGATTTCATCTGCTTTGAACTGGCCGCCACGCTGCAAGTGTTGGTGATCGCCATCGACTACCGCTTGGCCCCTGAGCATCCTTACCCCGCGGCCTACAACGATTGCCGGGCGGTATGGCAGGCGATCCAGGCAGGCGAGGGGCTGCCTGCCATCAACCTCGAACGGCTGGTGGTGATGGGCGACAGCGCCGGTGGCAACCTGGCGGCGGCGTTGTGCCTGGGGCTGCGCGATGACCGGCAAGCAATGCCCCGCGCCCAGGTGCTGGTTTACCCAGGCTTGGGTGGCCCCGCCGACTTGCCCTCGCGGGCTGATTGCTGGGATGCACCGTTGCTCAGCCGTGCCGACACTGAGGACTACTTGGCGTTGTACCTGGGTGACACGCGCATACCCTCGCCCTACGCCATGCCACTGCTGGCCGAGGCGTTCGACGGGCTACCCAAGGCGCTGATCGCCGTAGCCCAGTTCGACCCGCTGCGCGATGACGGCCGGCTGTACGCCGAGCGCCTGCAAGCTGCAGGCGTGGAAACCGTGCTGTATCCCGGCAAAGGGCTGGTCCACGGTTGTTTGCGTGCACGCGGCCAGGTGCCGGAGGTGGATCGGCTGTATGACTATCTGCTCGGTTACCTGAGGCGCGAACTGCTGACACAGGTCTAAGCGCTCAATGACATGCTCATTGCACAATTCGGGTTTATGATGCGAGACGGCAAAATAATAGACGTCCCCCCAGGGATGAACCCGACACCCTACGGAGCGCGCAATGCAGACTTGGTACCCGCAGATCAAACCCTACGCCCGGCATGATCTGGCAGTCGATGACACCCACACGCTGTATGTCGATGAAAGTGGCTCTCCCGAGGGCTTGCCCGTCGTGTTCATCCACGGGGGGCCAGGTGCCGGTTGCGACGCCCAGAGCCGCTGCTACTTCGATCCGAACCTCTACCACATCGTCACCTTCGACCAGCGTGGCTGCGGGCGCTCCACCCCCCGCGCCAACCTTGAGAACAACACCACCTGGGATCTGGTCGCCGACCTTGAGCGCATCCGCGAGCACCTGGGCATCGACAAATGGGTGCTGTTCGGCGGCTCCTGGGGTTCAACCCTGGCCCTGGCCTACGCACAAACCCATCCAGAGCGTGTGCTTGGCCTGATCGTGCGCGGCATCTTCCTGGCCCGCCCGCAGGATATTCACTGGTTCTACCAAGAGGGCGCGAGCCGCCTGTTCCCGGATTACTGGCAGGACTACCTGGCGCCGATCCCGGTGGAAGAGCGCCACGACATGATCGCCGCCTACCATAAGCGCCTGACCGGCAACGACCAGATCGCCCAGATGCATGCGGCCAAGGCTTGGTCCGGTTGGGAAGGGCGCATGTTGGGGCTGTGCCCGAGCCCCCAGCATGTGGAGCGTTTTTCCGAGCCGCAACGCGCACTGTCCATTGCGCGCATCGAGTGCCATTACTTCACCAACAACTCCTTCCTGGAGCCCAACCAGCTGATTCGCGATATGCACAAGATCGCCCATCTGCCGGGCATCATCATCCATGGTCGCTACGACATGATCTGCCCGCTGGATAACGCCTGGGAGCTGCATCAGGCCTGGCCCAACAGTGAATTGCAGGTGATTCGCGAGGCGGGTCACGCCGCGTCCGAGCCGGGCATCACCGACGCGCTGGTGCGCGCCACCGGCGAGATGGCACGGCGCCTGCTTGATCTGCCGCCTGAAGAAGCATGAAGGGCCTGTTGCAGCGGGTGCGTGGCGCCCGCGTCGAAGTAGCCGGTGAGGTCGTGGGGGCGATTGACCAAGGTTTGCTGGTGCTGGTCGCCGTAGAACCTACAGATACGCCCGAGAGCGCCGACAAACTGTTGCACAAGCTGCTTAACTACCGGGTGTTCAGTGACGCCGAGGGCAAGATGAACCTCTCGCTCAAGGATATCGGCGGCGGGTTGCTGCTGGTGTCGCAGTTCACCCTGGCGGCGGACACAAAGAGCGGGCTGCGGCCAAGTTTCTCCACCGCTGCCCCTCCGGCCTTGGGAGCGGCGCTTTTTGAGCACTTGTTGTTACAAGCGCAACAATTGCATGGCAAGGTGGCGTCAGGGCGTTTTGGCGCTGATATGCAGGTGCATTTGGTCAATGATGGCCCTGTGACCTTTCTCTTACAGACATGAATGTATGAAAAACGACTTTAATGCCTAAAAACGCAGGTTTTCGCTACAAATACTTCGCTGTCCCTGATGCGTTGTCTCGCGGGCTACTAGATAATCGCGCGCTACGGGGATCAGCGTTGTTTGGTCCATTTTTGACTTAGGTAGAGCCTTGTCCGATAGCCTTTGGGGAATCATTTTGCCTTGGGGGAGTCGGAACATTGCTCGCCAACCTGGCATATAGATAGCTGGCCGTTGGTTTTTTGATCTGTTTTCGGCGAGGGTTGCTCGTGATTGTTAGTCCCTGTAATGCACCAAAATTGTCTGCCAAACGGTTACGAAACGCACTGGTAACGGGCTCTGCCCTGTTTTGCCTGTTCGGCGCGGGTCAACTGTGGGCATTCAGTCTGGATGATGTGTCGGCCAAGGCAAAAGAGCTGGCCGGGCAGAAATACGAAGCTCCGCGCAGCAATCTGCCGAACGAATTCCGCGAAATGAAATTCGCTGACTACCAGAAGATTCGTTTCCGCAACGAAAAAGCCGAGTGGGCCGATCAGAACACCCCGTTCAAGCTGTCCTTCTATCACCAGGGTATGCATTTCGATACGCCGGTGAAAATCAATGAAGTCACCGCTGACAGCGTGCATGAAATCAAGTACGACCCGACTCGCTTCGATTTCGGTGACGTGAAATTTGATCCCAAAGCTACCGAGCAACTGGGTTATGCCGGTTTCCGTGTGCTTTTCCCGATCAACAAGGCCGACAAGCAAGACGAAATCATGACCATGCTCGGCGCGAGCTATTTCCGCGTCGTCGGCAAGGACCAGGTGTATGGCCTGTCTGCCCGTGGCATGGCTATCGATACCGCGCTGCCGTCCGGTGAAGAGTTCCCGCGGTTCACCGAGTTCTGGATCGAGCGTCCAAAGCCGGGCGACAAGCACCTGGTGATCTTCGCCCTGCTGGACTCGCCGCGCGCTACCGGTGCCTATCGTCTGATCCTGCGGCCCGGCACTGACACCGTGGTCGATGTGAAGTCCCAGATGTTTCTGCGCGACAAGGTCAGCAAGCTGGGGGTTGCCCCGTTGACCTCGATGTTCCTGTTCGGCGCCAACCAGCCTTCCAAGGTGCTTAACTACCGTCGCGAGCTCCACGATTCCAGCGGCCTGTCGATCCACGCCGGCAATGGCGAATGGATCTGGCGCCCGTTGAACAACCCTAAACACCTGTCGGTCAGCAACTTCAGCGTCGAGAACCCGCGTGGGTTCGGCCTGCTGCAACGTGGCCGCAACTTCAGCCACTACGAAGACCTGGACGACAACTACGACAAGCGCCCAAGCGCCTGGATCGAACCTGAAGGCGATTGGGGCAAAGGCTCCGTTGACCTGGTAGAGATCCCGACTGCCGATGAAACCAACGACAACATCGTGGCGTTCTGGAGCCCGGCCGAACTGCCGGAAGTCGGCAAGCCGCTGGACATCGCCTACCGTCTGCACTGGACCCTGGACGACGCTGCATTCCATTCGCCGGACAGCGCCTGGGTCAAGCAGACCCTGCGTTCTACCGGTGACGTGAAGCAATCCAACCTGATCCGTCAGCCCGATGGCAGCGTGGCCTACCTGGTGGACTTCGAGGGCCCGGCCCTGAAGAAACTGCTGCCGGACGCCCCGGTGCGCAGCCAGGTGAGCGTGGGCGACAACGCCGAACTGGTTGAAAACAGTGTGCGCTACAACGAACACACCAAAGGCTGGCGCCTGACCCTGCGCATGAAGATCAAGGACGCAGGCAAACCGACCGAAATGCGTGCGGCACTGGTGCAGGATGTGGTGCAACCAGCGCCTGAGCCGGTTTCCAATCACGTGTTGAAGGCTGACAAAGTCCTGGCCAAGCAGCACGAGAAACAGGCCAGGAAAGACGCAAAAGACAAGCAAGACCCGCAGCCAGAAGCTGCCCCAGCCACACCGGAGCCGGCCAAGACCGAACAAGTCCTGACCGAAACCTGGAGCTATCAGTTGCCTGCCGATGAGTAATTCAAATGTCCGGCCAGAGACTCTGAGCGAGTATCTGGCGCACCTCCCGTTGACCGCTGAGCAGCGCGCCGAGCTGGCGGGCTGCAACTCGTTCAGCGAATTGCACGAACGCTTGTCGTCGTCGACTTTCGACGCACCGACTGAGGCCGCCCAGGCTTCGGTCGGCCGTCGCTTGACCCTCAACAGCGCCGAAGAGCTGCAAGACGCCGAGATGCTGGCGCTCGACGCCAGCGGTCGCGTGTGCCTTAAAGCCACGCCGCCGATCCGCCGGACCAAAGTGGTGCCCGAGCCTTGGCGCACCAACATCCTGGTGCGCGGCTGGCGCCGGATGACGGGTCGCACCAACCCGCCCAAGCCACCCAAGGATGAGCGCGTACTGCCCGCTGCCCGCTGGCGTACCGTGGGTTCGATCCGTCGCTATATCCTGTTGGTGTTGATGCTGGGCCAGACCATTGTCGCCGGCTGGTACATGAAAGGCATCATGCCGTACCAGGGCTGGTCGCTGGTCGACTTCGATGAGATCCGCAACCAGACCCTGCTGCAAACCGCCACTCAGGTAATGCCTTACGCGCTGCAAACCAGCATCCTGATCATGTTCGGGATTCTGTTCTGCTGGGTCTCGGCCGGTTTCTGGACCGCACTCATGGGCTTCCTTGAACTGCTGACCGGTCACGATAAATACCGCATCTCCGGTAAAAGTGCCGGTAACGAGCCAATTCCGAAGGATGCGCGCACTGCACTGGTGATGCCGATCTGCAACGAAGACGTGCCGCGGGTATTTGCAGGTTTGCGTGCCACGTTCGAATCGGTAGCCGCCACCGGTGACCTGGATCGCTTCGATTTCTTTGTGCTCAGCGACAGTAATGACGCCGACATCTGCATCGCCGAACAGCAAGCCTGGCTCGACGTGTGCCGCGAAGCTGGCGGCTTTGGCAAGATCTTCTATCGCCGCCGCCGCCGTCGTGTAAAGCGCAAGAGCGGCAACCTCGACGACTTCTGCCGTCGCTGGGGTGGTGACTACAAATACATGGTCGTTCTCGACGCTGACTCCGTGATGAGCGGCGAATGCCTGACCAGCCTGGTACGCCTGATGGAAGCCACGCCGGATGCGGGGATTATCCAGACAGCGCCGCGGGCGTCGGGCATGGACACCCTGTATGCGCGTATGCAGCAGTTCGCTACCCGCGTATACGGCCCATTGTTTACCGCCGGCCTGCACTTCTGGCAGTTGGGTGAATCCCACTACTGGGGTCACAACGCCATTATCCGCATGAAGCCGTTTATCGAGCACTGCGCCCTGGCGCCGTTGCCAGGTAAGGGCGCATTCGCCGGTGCAATCCTCTCCCACGACTTCGTTGAAGCCGCGCTGATGCGCCGTGCCGGCTGGGGCGTGTGGATTGCCTACGACTTGCCGGGCAGTTACGAAGAACTGCCGCCGAACCTGCTGGACGAACTCAAGCGTGACCGTCGCTGGTGCCACGGTAACCTGATGAACTTCCGCCTGTTCCTGGTTAAAGGCATGCACCCGGTGCACCGTGCGGTGTTCCTGACCGGCGTGATGTCCTACCTGTCGGCGCCGTTGTGGTTCTTCTTCCTGGTGTTGTCCACGGCGTTGCTGGCGGTGAACACCCTGATGGAGCCGCAGTACTTCATGGCGCCGCGCCAGTTGTACCCGCTGTGGCCACAATGGCACCCGGACAAGGCGGTGGCGCTGTTCTCCACCACCATCGTGCTGTTGTTCCTGCCCAAGCTGCTCAGCATCATTCTGATCTGGGCCAAGGGTGCCAAGGAGTTCGGCGGCAAGTTCAAGGTGACCTTGTCGATGCTGCTGGAGATGTTGTTCTCCATGCTGCTGGCGCCGGTGCGGATGATTTTCCACACCCGTTTCGTCCTCGCCGCCTTCCTCGGTTGGGCCGCCACCTGGAACTCGCCGCAGCGTGACGACGACTCCACGCCCTGGAGCGAAGCGGTCAAGCGTCACGGCCCGCAAACCATTCTCGGCTTCCTGTGGGCGCTGTTGGTGGTGTGGTTGAACCCAAGTTTCCTGTGGTGGCTGGTGCCGATTGTCGGCTCGCTGATGCTGTCGATTCCGGTGTCGGTGATTTCCAGCCGGGTCAAGCTGGGCCTCAAGTCCCGTGACGAGAGCCTGTTCCTGATCCCCGAGGAATACAATCCGCCGCAAGCGCTGCTGTCGACCGAGAAGTACACCCACGAAAACCGTTGGCACGCCCTCAATGACGGTTTCGTGCGTTCGGTGGTCGACCCGCAGCAGAACGCCCTCGCCTGTGCCTTGGCGACCTCGCGTCACCGTGAGGCCGAGCCGATCGAGTACCTGCGCATGGAGCGCGTTCGCCATGCGTTGAAAGTCGGCCCTGCCGGCCTCAACAACAGCGAACGTCTGGCCCTGCTCAGTGACCCGGTAGCCCTGGCTCGCCTGCATGAGCAGGTCTGGAGCGAAGGTCATGCCGAGTGGCTCGATGCCTGGCGTGCTTCGATCAAGGCTGATCCGCACGCGCCATTGCTGCCTCTGCAACCGCAGTCGCCGCAGGCCCAACCGGCCTGATTCAGACGCCCCCGAGGGTTCGCCTCGGGGGCGCTGCAGACGCTGGTCCTACAGCGTTTACAGTCGCTTCCTTTTATCCCTAACTCCTTGTTATTTCGAAACAAAAGACCTTTGATCGAGGCGTATTGTGGTGCCTGTCGCTGGGTTAGCATCGCCCCCAAAATTTGACTCGCCACGGGGGCATTCATGATCAAAAGGTATTGTTCGGTATTGCTGGTTAGCGTTTTCCTATGGGCTTACGCGGGTCTGCTGAGTGCGGGCGCCCTGGACGATGCTGTTCGTCGCGGCGTGTTGAAGGTGGGGACCACGCCCAATTACGTGCCCTTCGAGATGCTCGATAAGCAGGGGCGCATCGTCGGTTTTGAAATTGACTTGCTGCGCGCCATGAGCCGTGCGCTAGGCGTGGAGCTTGAGCTGATTGCAGTGCCGTATACGGATTTGGTCCCGGGGTTGATGGCGAAGAAATTCGACCTGATTGGCAGTGGCATGACCGTCACCCAAGAGCGCAACCTGAAGCTCAACTTCAGCGACTCTTTCATTGTGGTGGGTCAGACCGTGCTGCTGCACCCCCGCCTGGCCGGCATCGTTTCCAGCATCGAAGAGCTGGACGACGCCAGCTACCGGGTGGTGACTATCCAGGGCACGACCGGAGAGGCAGCAGCCCAGCGTTTTCTGGGGGCTGCTCAACTGGGCACGGTGACGACCCCGGAAGACGGTGTGCGGCAGGTCGTGGAAGGCAAGTTCGATGCGTTTATCCATGATGCGCCCTACAACCTGATCGCGATGAGCCGGCCGCAGAACAGCGCCTTGTTGACACTGGAACAACCCTTCACCTTTGAGCCCCTGGCGTTTGGTTTGAAAAAGGGTGATTACGACAGCCTCAACTGGATCAATCACTTTCTCAATCAGATCGCTCAGGATGGCTCCTACGATCGCCTGCATGACAAGTGGTTCAGGGACACGGCCTGGATGGCAGAGATTGAGTGATCGTCATAACTACTTACACATCAATCAATTGTCGAGGGGCTACGTAAACGCGTCTACCCCTGCGCTTGACTGCACCGCCGTAGGACTTTTACGACATACGCCGACAACATTTACCGGTGAAACCTTTGTGACGGACAACGAGTGGGTTAGGATCGCATCCCGAAATGGCGCAGCCCTTTTGTGCGCCGACCTTATAAGAATCGTTCAGGGGTCTTGATGATGAAAAAGTATCTTTCGATGCTGATGCTCGGCGTCACCGCGATGGTCGCTGCCACTGCGGCCCAGGCTGGTGCCATCGACGATGCGGTCAAGCGCGGCACGTTGAAAGTCGGCATGGACCCGACCTACATGCCGTTCGAAATGACTGACAAGCGCGGTGAAATCATCGGCTTCGAAGTCGACATCCTCAAGGCCATGGCCAAGTCCATGGGGGTCAAGCTGGAGCTGGTGTCCACCGGTTATGACGGCATCATCCCGGCCTTCCTGACCGGCAAGTTCGACATGATCGGCAGCGGCATGACCCTGACCCAGGAGCGCAACCTGCGCCTGAACTTCAGCGAACCCTTCATCGTGGTCGGCCAGACCCTGCTGATCCGCAAGGACCTGGAAGGCACCATCAAGTCCTACAAAGACCTGAACGATGAGAAATACCGTCTGACCTCCAAGCTCGGCACCACCGGTGAGATGGTCGCCAAAAAGCTGATTTCCAAGGCCAAGTACCACGGCTACGACAACGAGCAGGAAGGCGTGCTGGATGTGGTCAACGGCAAGGCTGATGCCTTTGTGTATGACGCGCCGTACAACGTAGTAGCCGAGAAGAAAGTCGGCAACGGCAAGCTGGTGTTCCTGGAAGAACCCTTCACCTTTGAACCCCTGGCGTTCGGTTTGAAGAAAGGCGATTACGACAGCATCAACTTCATCAACAACTTCCTGCACCAGATCCGTAACGACGGCACCTACGATCGCATCCATGACAAGTGGTTCAAGAGCTCCGAGTGGCTCAAGGACATGGAATAAGGCCTGACACCGAGTTGCCTGCATCGCAGGCACGCCAGCTCCCACATTTGACTGTATTTACAGATCAAATGTGGGAGGGGGCTTGCCCCGATGGCGGCCTATCAGGCAACACATATCCGGAAAGTGAAATGAAACAGAAAAAAGCCCAATGGCCCTGGCACCTGCTGACGGTGGTCGTGCTGGTCGGCCTGGCTGGCGCCTTGTACTACGCCACCTCGTTGATGTCCTACGAATGGCGCTGGAACCGCGTACCGCAATACTTCGCCTATCAAGCCGAAACCTCCCAGCGCGCCGCGGATATTTCCACCGTGGTCGAGTTGGTGCGTAAAGGCGATGTGGCCGAAGTCACCCTGCGCAACGACGCGGGGGCCGAGCAAAAGCTCACAGTTGCCGACAACAGCCTGCAAGTGGCGCGTGGCGACGATGTGGCTGAAGGCGATGTGGTCGGCGTGACCCGCCAGTGGGCGCTGGGGCCGTTGATGTGGGGCTTGTGGACCACGTTGTGGCTGTCAGTGGTGTCCGGCATCCTGGGCTTGGCGATAGGGCTGGCGACCGGTTTGTGCCGGCTCTCCAAAAACCCGACCCTGCGGGATTTGTCGACGATCTACGTCGAACTGGTGCGCGGTACGCCGCTGCTGGTGCAGATTTTCATTTTCTATTTCTTCATCGGCACGGTGCTCAACCTGTCCCGGGAGTTTGCCGGGATCGCCGCGCTATCGTTGTTCACCGGCGCCTACGTGGCCGAAATCGTCCGCGCCGGCGTGCAGTCCATCACCCGTGGCCAGGATGAAGCGGCGCGTTCCTTGGGCTTGAGCGCCAGCCAGTCGATGCGCCATGTGGTGTTGCCGCAAGCCTTCAAGCGCGTGCTGCCACCCCTGGCCGGGCAATTTATCAGCCTGGTCAAGGACACGTCCCTGGTGTCGGTGATTGCGATTACCGAATTGCTCAAGAGTGGCCGCGAAGTGATCACCACCTCGTTTTCGCCATTCGAGATCCTGTTCTGTGTGGCAGGCCTGTACCTGCTGATCAACCTGCCGCTGTCGAAAATGGCCAGCCGGCTTGAGCGGAGGCTCGCCCAAAGTGATTGAAGTGCGCGATCTGGTAAAAGTCTTCGACACCCGTGGGCATGTGGTACGCGCGGTGGATCACGTCACTACCCAGGTGGCCAAGGGCGAAGTGCTGGTGGTCATTGGCCCGTCCGGTTCCGGCAAGTCCACCTTCCTGCGCTGCCTCAATGGGTTGGAGGCGTTCGACTCGGGCTCGGTGAGCATTGATGGCCTGCAATTGGCCGATCCTAAAACCGATGTGAACGCCTATCGCCGTGAAGTCGGCATGGTGTTTCAGCATTTCAACCTGTTCCCCCACATGACCGTGCTGGAAAACCTGTGCCTGGCGCAAAAGGTCGTGCGTAAGCGCGGCAAGCAAGAGCGCGAGGCCAAGGCGCTGGCTCTGTTGGAAAAGGTGGGTATCGCGCAGAAGGCCCATGAGTTTCCATCGCGCCTGTCTGGCGGCCAACAGCAGCGGGTTGCGATTGCCCGGGCGCTGGCCATGGAGCCCAAGGTGATGCTGTTTGACGAGCCCACCTCGGCGCTCGACCCGGAAATGGTTGGCGAAGTCCTCGACGTCATGAAGACCCTGGCCCTGGAAGGCATGACCATGGTCTGCGTGACCCACGAGATGGGCTTTGCTCGCGAAGTGGCGGACCGGGTGCTGTTCTTCGACCATGGCAAACTGTTGGAGGACGCAGCACCCGCCGAATTCTTCGCAGCGCCGAAAGACCCGCGCGCCCAAGCCTTCCTGCGCCAGGTGTTGTAACTGCTCAGACCTTGAACCGGCCTACCGAGCGCGCCAGGTCTGTGCCCAGGCGCGCTAGCTCAATGCTGGCCGCCGCCGTCTGCTCACTGGCGGTCGAAGTTTGTTCCGACGCATCCTTGACCTTCAGTACGCTGCGGTTGATCTCTTCGGCTACCGCGCTTTGCTCCTCGGCTGCTGCGGCAATCTGCGGGTTCATCTCCTGAATCACCGATACCGTACGGGTGATGTTGGCAAGGGCTGCGCCTGCGCGGCGCGTCAGCTCCACGCTGTTGTCGGTCAGGCTGAGGCTGTTGTCCAGGATATCGGCGGTGTGTTGCGTGCCACGCTGCAAACCCTCGATCAATACCTCGATTTCCTCGGCTGATTGCTGGGTGCGCTGGGCCAGGGTGCGTACTTCGTCGGCCACTACGGCGAAACCACGACCGGCCTCACCCGCGCGTGCCGCTTCGATAGCGGCGTTAAGGGCCAGCAGGTTGGTTTGCTCGGACACCGATTTGATCACCTCCAGCACGCTGCCGATCTTCTGGCTTTCCTGTTGCAAGCCTTGCATCGCCAGGCTCGAGCGGTTCATCTGCTCGGCCAGATGTTCGATATGGGTAATCGCTTCGCCCACCACCTGGTCGCCCACCCCCGCTTGTTGATCAGCCTCAGTGGCGGCAATCGAGGCTTGCTCTGCATGACGAGCGACCTCTTGGGAGGTAGCGAGCATTTCGTTCATAGCGGTGGCGACTTGCTCGGTTTCCAGTTTCTGGCCATTGACCCCGGCGCGGGTTTGCTCGGTAACGGCGGACAGTTGCTCGGCGGCGCTTGCGATCTGGCGGGCGCTGTCGTTGATACCGCCGATCAGGGCGCGCAGGTTGAGCGTCATCTGGCCGATGCTGCGTTGCAATTGGCCCAGTTCGTCGCGCCGCGAGGTAGTGATATCGTGACTCAGGTCGCCCTCGGCGATGCGGTTGGCTGTCAGCAGCGCCTGGCGCAACGGCCGCACGATCTGGCCGGCGATCAGCCAGGCGGCGAGGGCCCCGAGCAGCAGCGCTGCGCCTGTCACGTAGAGCAACATCAGGCGAGCCAAGTCTGCTTCTTTGTCGCGTTGCAGGGTCTGTTCCTCGCTCAGGCGGTCGCTTTGCGAGAGTAACTGGTCCAGCCACTGCTCCAGTTGATTCTGGGTGTTTTCAACAGTGACCTGCGCGTCCTTGACGCGGTTGAGTTGGGCGCGATAGTCGAGCAGGGCGCTGTTCAGAGCGGTGCTGTCGACCGCTAAAGCCGTCACGGCAGACTGAGCACCGTCGAGGGCCTTGAGCGCGTCGTCCACGCCTTGGGTGTAAATCTGCAGTGTGTCTGCGGCCCATGCCGGTGTCTTGGCGCGGTCTTCGGCTTTTTCCAAGGCCAGGCGCAGGTTTTCCACGCTATCCAAGGCTTTCTCATCGTTCTGGTCGGGCAAGTCACTGGAAAATTGTCCAAGGGTGTCGCTGGCCGCCACAGAACTGCTGGTGAGCCCCTTCTGCGCTTGCTCACGTTGTTGCATCAAGGTGGGTAGCCCGCCCAGTGCGGTCTTGAAGCGCGCGCTGAGGCGACTGGAGTCTTGGACTTGCTGCAGATGTGCCTGGATTTTCAGGCGATCCGCCAACTCGACCAGGTAACCGTCGATTCTTTCCATGTGCCGGCCGATCTTGTCGAAGTTCGTCGGTTCATTGAGGGTGCGGTACACAATCCGTTCGGCGCGTAGTTCTTCACCGGTCACGGCCAATCGAGAAAGGGTGGTCAAGGTTTGTGCACGAAAGAGCGAGTCGTTCAGTGCCTGCCATCCCGTCAGGGCGACAGCAATGCACAGTGCCAGCACCAGGCCGAAGCCAAGGATAAGCTTGAGGGTGACGCTGGTATTGCCCAATACGCGTGTCAGTGGTCGAAACATGATGCACCTCCATCAGCAAAGAGAAAGCGTCTCGCAGTCCGACTGACGCAGGTCAGGAGGAGTGGGAACGCTAAATCTTTTCGGCACGGGGCGCGTAAGTGTTGACCTGAAAGATGTGTAGGAAATTTCACAAGTTGCAGGGAGCACCCAGCAGGGCCACTCCCTGGTGTGAGCGTGTCAGACCCTGAAGCGGCCGACCAATGCTTGCAGATGAATGCCCAGGCGCGCCAGTTCTGCACTCGACGCAGCGGTTTCTTCGCTGGCCGAGGACGTCTGTTCGGATACGTCACGCACATTCAACACGCTGCGGTTGATCTCTTCGGCTACGGCGCTCTGTTGCTCGGCGGCGGTGGCGATTTGTGAGTTCATCGCCTGGATGGTTGAAACCGTGCGGGTGATATTCGCCAATGCGCTGCCGGCGCGACGAGTCAGTTCAACGCTGCTGTCGGTCAGCCCACGGCTGTTGTCCATGATGGAGGCCACCTGCTGGGTACCGTTTTGCAGGCCGACGATCAGCTCTTCAATCTCTTCGGTGGACTTCTGTGTGCGCTGGGCCAGGCTGCGCACTTCATCGGCCACCACCGCGAAGCCACGCCCGGCCTCCCCGGCACGCGCCGCTTCAATGGCCGCATTCAGCGCCAGCAGGTTGGTTTGCTGGGCGACGGATTTGATCACGTCAAGCACGCTGCCGATCTTGTCGCTTTCGCGCTTCAGGTCGCCCATGGCGAGGGTGGAGTTGCCGACTTCGGTCGCCAGACGTTCGATCTGGGCGATGGCTTCGCCGACCACCTTGTCACCTTCACGGGCCTGTTGGTCGGCGGCCACAGCAGCTTCCGAGGCTTGCTCGGCATTGCGTGCAACTTCCTGCACGGTGGCGGCCATTTCGTTCATGGCGGTGGCGACCTGATCGGTCTCGACCTTTTGGCTGTTGACCCCCGCGCTGGTCTGTTCAGTCACGGCCGACAACTGCTCGGCCGCGCTGGCGATCTGGGTGACGCCGTCGCTGATACCACCGATCAACGCGCGCAGGCCCACGGTCATGCTCTGCATGGCGCGTTGCAACTGGCCCAGCTCGTCCTGGCGGCCAGAGTCCAGGTTGTGGCTCAGGTCGCCGGAGGCCACGCGCTCGGCGACCTTGAGGGTCTGGTTCAGCGGGATGACGATCTGGCGGGTGATGGCCCAGGCTGCGAACAGGCCGAAGACCATCGCCAGTACGGTGGCGAGCAGCAACAGATACTTGGCCTGGGCCACATCGTGGTCGCGCACTGCGGTTTGCGACGTGGTGAGTTTCTCGCTATGGCCCAGCAGAATATCGCCCTGGGCGCTCATGATTTTAAGTGCGGCGGCACTGGCCACCTGGGAGTCGCGATATTGGCTGACGGCGGCGCGATAGGCTTGCAGTGAGACACCAGCCTCTTGCAGGTTGGCCTGGTAGGGCGCTGGCAGTTGGCTTTGCAGTTCGGTGATTTTCTTCAGGGCATTGTCGATGGCATCAAGGGCCGGTTGCTCGGCCTCGACTTTGCCGCTGTAGGTGTAGCCGCGTACCTGGAAGCGCGCTTGCTGGATCAGCTTGGCCAGGTCAACCACGCTGTTGAACTGGGTGACGCTGTCGCCTTGCAGGAGGCTTTTTTCAATCTCGTTGGTTTTGGCCACGGCATTGTCGGCGGTGTCGCCGAGCTTGCTGCGCGCGCCCTCACGCTTGAGGCCCGCCTGGACCATGGCCGCGAAGGCTTTTTTGTATTGGCTCAACGCTTCCTGTTGTTGTTCGACGAGGGCCTTGTCATTGGGCTGTTCGATTAACTGCGCGGCGGTTTCAAGGCCATTGTCCAACTGAGTAATCAGGCCGGTGACCGCGTCGGTGCCTTGTTCGCCGCGGCGCATATCAAAGTCCAGGCGCGCCAGGCGCAGGTCTTTGGTCAGGCCATTGAGGCTGGAGATAAAACCCAGCTTATCGCCGCGATTGATCACGTCGCCCAGGCCGGTCCAGCCGGTAAAGGTGATCAACAGCGTCAGGATCAACACCAGGCCAAAGCCGACGCTCAGCTTTCGGTTGACGCTTACATTCCCCAGTTTCTCGGCTAACCAACGATACATGCTGCGAACTCCCCTGGAACAAGGCTTGGACTTATTCAGAGGCTATCGGCATGGGCATAGGATTCTGTAGCGCCACAGATCCAATGTGAGAGGGGGCTTGCCCCGATGGCCATAGGTATCTACACAACTTTGTAGTCGCCAATGGTAACCACGATGCGAAGCGAGCCGCTCTTGATCTTGATCTGCTTTTGATCTCAGGCGCCCCGTCAAACCACGCTGGCCGGAATTCGACAGGGATTTGGGGGGTAAACCGGCAGGGATGCCGGTTTAGCCGCCCCGCGCCATGGATGGCGCGGGGCGGCGGCCCCCCAAATCACTGGCGGATTACGGGCACACCGAGCCTGGGCGAGGTGCCGAGTGGTGGGGCAAGAGCGTTTTGCTTACTTTTGCGCTTTTCAAAAGTGAGCCGCCGTCAGGGCGGAACCCCAAGTGGCCGTTACCGCAGGAATGGATATGTACTCGGTATAACTGTGTCGGCTGTCAGGCCGCCTTCGCGAGCAAGCCAGCACTCACAGTTTGATCGTAGGATGTCAGGTAGATAAGCGTCGGCTGTCCGTCAGCACGGGAGCAAGCTCCCTCGCCACAGGTTCGGCGCAATGCCCAAAGTTGTGTAGATACCTATGCCTCGATGGCAGAGTGTCAGCCACCACATTCAGTGATTCATACACCGCTATCGGGGGCAAGCCCCCTCCCACATTTAGGTTGCGGTGTTTTTGGATTTGATATCAGAACAGTCGGGCGAGCAGGGCCGTCACGGCGGTTTCAACCCGTAGGATGCGCGCACCAAGCTGCACCGGTTGCAAACCGGCCTTGGTCAGCAGCTCGACTTCATAGGGAATCCAGCCGCCTTCCGGGCCAATTGCCAGTGTTACCGGCTCATCCAGCCCCCGAGGGCACGCAGGGTAATCACCGGGATGACCGATCAGGCCCAGGGTGCCGGCAGTCATGGCCGGCAGGCGATCTTCGACAAACGGCTTGAAGCGCTTTTCGATAATGATCTCGGGCAGCACCGTGTCCCGCGCCTGTTCCAGGCCGAGGATCAGTTGCTCGCGAACCGCCTCGGGCTCCAGGAATGGGGTCTGCCAGAAGCTTTTTTCCACGCGGTAGCTGTTGACCAGCACGACCTTGGGCACGCCCATGGCCGCCACGGTTTGCAGCACCCGGCGCAGCATCTTCGGGCGGGGCAGGGCCAGCAGCAGTGTCAGGGGCAGCTTTGGCGGCGGCGGTTGGTCGAAGCTGACTTGCAGCTCGGCTTCGCCTGCGTCCAGGCGCAGCAGTTGGGCATTGCCCATCAGCCCGCCAATGCGGCCCACGCGCAGGTTGTCGCCTACAGCGGCGCGGTGGACTTCCTGCATATGCACCAGGCGCCGATCACGCAGCACCACGCGGTCGGCCGCGATGAAGTCGGCGTCTTCCAGCAGCAGCAGGTTCACGGCTGGGTCGCTGGCGGCTGGTCGTCGTCGGCAGGCTGGTCGTCCGGGTGTTCGCCGCGCTTGCTGATCAAGCCGCTGAACAGGATGCCCACTTCAAACAGCATCCACATCGGCACGGCCAGCAAGGTCTGGGAGAAGATGTCCGGCGGCGTGAGGATCATGCCGACCACGAAGCAGCCGATGATCACGTACGGGCGGATCTTCTTCAGGTACTTGACGTCGACCACTCCGATCCACACCAGCAACACCACCGCCACCGGGATTTCGAAGGCCACGCCAAAGGCGAAGAACAGCGTCATCACGAAGTCGAGGTAGCTGGTGATATCGGTCATCATCTCCACGCCGGCCGGGGTGGCGGCGGCGAAGAACTTGAAGATCAGCGGGAACACCAGGAAGTAGGCGAAGGCCATGCCGGTATAGAACAGCAGGATGCTCGACACCAGCAACGGCACTGCGATGCGCTTCTCGTGCTTGTACAGGCCCGGCGCAATAAAGCCCCAGATCTGATGCAGGATCACCGGGATCGCCAGGAACAGCGAAACCATCATGGTCAGCTTCAATGGCGTCAGGAACGGCGACGACACGTCGGTGGCAATCATCGTCGCGCCGACAGGCAGGTACTGGCGCAACGGCGTGGAAACAAAGGTGTAGATCTGCTGGGTGAAGGCAAACAGCCCGGCAAAGATGATGAAGATGGCCGCTACGCAACGCAGCAGGCGGGTACGCAACTCGGTGAGGTGCGAGACCAGCGGCATGTGCTGGTCGTTTTCCGGTTTATCAGCGCTCATGGGGCTCGCGGCGGCAATGTAGGGTCATGGGGCGCGGGCGACGTAACGGGTGTCGGCGCGGGCTCTGTGGGGGCGGGCACGGGTTCTGCAGCGGGGACCGGCGCGATGCTCTGCTCGGCCACCGGAGTGACCGGCTTGGCCGGCTCCTGCACCGGGGAAAGAATCTTGCGCGCCTCCTGCTCCAACGACAGGATATGTTCGTTGTGCAATTGCCGGCGGATCTCGTCGGCACCGATTTCCCGTTCAACTTCCTGTTTGATCGCGTTGAAACTGCGTTTCAGGCGCCCGATCCACAGGCCGGCAGTGCGTGCGGCACCCGGCAGGCGTTCGGGCCCCAGTACCAGCAGGGCCACCAGGCCGACGAGCAGCAGTTCAGAGAAGCTGATACCAAACATTAGTCAGTGCTCACGAGTCTTTGCGGGTCGGCTCTTGGACTTTTTCAGCCTGCACGTCGAAGGTACGACGCTCGGTGATCGGCTGGGCGGCCTGCGGGTGCACAGGCTGTGCCGGTGGCACCGGGTTTGCGCTTGGCTCGGCGGGTTTCTCGTCGTCGTTCATGGCTTTACGAAAGCCCTTGATCGACTCGCCGACGTCGGTGCCGAGGTTTTTCAGTTTCTTGGTGCCGAACACCAGAACAACCACCACCAGAATGACGATCCAGTGTTTCCAGTCAAAAATGCCCATGCTGCAAATCCTCAAGTCTTGGTTAATCAGGCGGACGGGCGCGAGGCCTTTTCGGCGTGCCCGGACAAGCCGAAGCGACGGTCCAGTTCATCCAGCACGGCCTGTGGATGCTGCCCCAGTTGGGCAAGCATGACCAGGCTATGGAACCACAAGTCGGCGGTCTCATAGATTACATCGCTGTAATCACCGCTGATTTGCGCGTCCTTGGCCGCAATGATGGTCTCGACGGATTCTTCGCCGAGTTTTTCCAGAATCTTGTTCAGACCCTTGTGGTAAAGGCTAGCGACATAGGAGCTGTCGGCATCCGCGCCTTTGCGGTCTTCCAGCACCTGGGCCACACGGTTCAGGGTATCGCTCATGTTCAGTGTCCTGCCGAATAAATGGCGTGCGGGTCTTTAAGCACTGGGTCCACTGTCTTCCATTCGCCGTCTTCGAAGACGCGATAGAAACAGCTGTGGCGCCCGGTATGGCAGGCGATGTCGCCGATCTGGTCGACCATCAGGATCACCACGTCGGCGTCGCAGTCCAGGCGCATTTCATGCAGCACCTGCACGTGCCCGGATTCTTCGCCCTTGCGCCACAGTCTGCCACGCGAACGTGACCAGTAGATGGCGCGCTGCTCAGTGGCGGTAAGGCTCAGCGCTTCGCGGTTCATCCAGGCCATCATCAATACGCGCCCGGTCTTGTAGTCCTGGGCAATGGCCGGCACCAGGCCGTCACTGTCCCACTTGATCTCGTCCAGCCAGTTTTTCATGTTCGGCTCCGGCAATTTGCGACAGTGTATAACCGGATTGGCTATCGACGCACGATCAGATAAACACCCACCGCCACCATGATTCCGGCTGGCCAGTGACCCAGTTGATTCAGCGGCCCGCCGATCACCAGCATCACACCGCCCACCAGGTGCGCGGCGCCGAGCAGGCGCAGGAACCAGTCGTCCTTGCGCTTGCGCCAAGGCGGCTCGGGGTCTTTGGCGTGGGGCTGGGACATGCGCTCCAGTAGGTCGCGGGTCATGTTGGCCAGGTGCGGCAGTTGTTCGAACTGGCTGTGCAGGTTGCCCAACATGGTCTTCGGGCTCATCCGCTCACGCATCCAGCGCTCCAGGAACGGTTGCGCGGTGTTCCATAGATCAAGGTCCGGATACAACTGGCGGCCCAGGCCTTCGATGTTGAGCAAGGTTTTTTGCAGCAGCACCAACTGCGGTTGTACTTCCATATTGAAGCGCCGCGCCGTCTGGAACAGGCGCATCAGCACCTGACCGAAGGAAATATCTTTTAACGGTTTTTCAAAGATCGGTTCGCATACGGTACGGATCGCCGCTTCGAATTCGTTGAGCTTGGTTTCCGCCGGCACCCAACCCGAATCGATGTGCAACTGCGCCACGCGGCGGTAGTCGCGCTTGAAGAACGCAAACAGGTTGCGCGCCAGGTAGTCCTGGTCTTCCGGGGTCAGGCTGCCGACGATGCCACAGTCGATCGCGATGTACTGCGGGCTCCACGGATTGACGGTGCTGACGAAGATGTTGCCGGGGTGCATGTCGGCATGGAAGAAACTGTCGCGAAATACTTGGGTAAAGAAGATCTCCACCCCGCGTTCGGCGAGCATCTTCATGTCGGTGCGCTGGTCGGCGAGGGTGGCCAGGTCGGTGACCTGCACGCCGTAGATGCGCTCCATCACCAGCACTTTCGGCCGGCACCAGTCCCAATACACTTGTGGCACGTACAGCAGTTGCGAGCCTTCGAAGTTGCGTCGCAATTGGCTGGCGTTGGCTGCTTCGCGCAGCAGGTCGAGCTCGTCGTAGATGGTTTTTTCGTAGTCGGCGACCACATCCACCGGGTGCAGCAGGCGCGCGTCGGCAGAAAAACGTTCGGCCGCCCGAGCCAGGATAAACAGCCACGCCAGGTCCTGGCCGATGATTGGCTTGAGGCCCGGGCGAATGACTTTTACCACCACCTCTTCGCCGGTCTTGAGCTGTGCGGCGTGGACCTGCGCGACCGAGGCCGAGGCCAGGGGCTCGACATCGAAGCGGCTGAACACCTCGCTGATCTTCTGGCCCAGTTGTTCTTCGATCAGCGCCATCGACTGCTGCGAATCGAAAGGCGGCACACGGTCCTGCAACAGCATCAGTTCGTCGGCGATGTCTTCAGGCAGCAGGTCGCGGCGGGTGGAGAGGATCTGCCCGAACTTGATAAAGATCGGCCCCAGGTCCTGCAACGCCAGGCGCAGGCACGCGCCTCGGCTGAGCTCCAGCTGTTTGCGCGGGAACCAGCGCCACGGCAGCACATAACGCACCGCCAGCAGGAACCAGGGCAGGGGCAGGGCAAACAGCAGGTCATCGAGGCGGTAACGGATTACGACGCGCTGGATACGAAACAAACGGCGGACGGCGAGCAGCTTCATGCGTTATCGCTTGGATCAAGGGAGCGGCTCAGGCGTTCGAAGCGGGCCTCGAGGCGTTCCAGGTCGATTTTGGCCTTGTCGAGCTCACGAAAGCGCGCTTGCGCTTCCCGTTGCCCAACCAGGGTGCGCGATTCTTCGCTCAGGTATTCGGCGAGGTTCTGGTTCAGGCTGGCGAACCCTTGCTGGTACCAGCGCGAGCGGCTGCGCAGGTGCCCGCTGAGCAACTGGGTGGCGACCGGGCCGATCCAGCGCGAGAGTTCGTATTCCCAATCCAGCTCCAGGTCCTGCAGCACGGCGGCCAGGTCCATCAGCACCGCACTGTCGCCTTCCAGCTCCACCTCGGGGCTGTGCAGGATGGCGGTCTTGTTGCGGCTCAGGGCCAGGTGCAACAGGCTGGAGGCCGGTGCACGCAAGGTGCAGTCGGCGTCGGCGGCCCATTGAGTGGCGAGCAGCAAGCCTTCATCGCTGGGCAGGATAAACAGCTGCACAGCGGGGCTGCGGCAGTCGACGGCAATGACTTTGCCGTTCAAGTGCGCGAGCCGTGCCAGGGCGGTGCTGTCCAGGCGCAGAACACGGTTGAGGCCATGTTCGACGCTTGCGAGAAGGCCTGCGAGCAGCATCAGGGTTTGATACCTCGGTGCAAGGCAACGATGCCGGAGGTCATGTTGTGATAGGTCACGCGGTCGAAACCGGCCTCCACCATCATTGACTTCAGGGTTTCCTGGTCGGGGTGCATGCGGATGGATTCGGCCAGGTAGCGGTAGCTCTCGGCGTCATTGGTGATCAACTTGCCCATCAGCGGCATGAAGGCGAACGAGTAAGTGTCGTAGACCTTGGACATCAGCGCGTTGGTCGGTTTGGAGAATTCCAGCACCAGCAGGCGGCCACCCGGCTTGAGGACACGCAGCATCGAGCGGATCGCGTCCTCCTTGTGAGTGACGTTGCGCAGGCCGAAGGCGATGGTCACGCAGTCGAAATGGTTGTCGGGGAACGGCAGCTTCTCGGCGTCGGCCTGGACGAATTCGATATTGCCGGCCACACCTTTGTCGAGCAGGCGATCGCGGCCGACCTTGAGCATCGAACCGTTGATATCGGCCAAAACCACCTGACCGGTGGGGCCGACCAGTTTGGAGAACTTGGCGGCCAGGTCGCCCGTGCCGCCGGCGATATCCAGTACCCGGTTGCCGGTGCGTACGCCCGACAACTCGATGGTGAAGCGCTTCCACAGACGGTGCATGCCGCCGGAAAGCACGTCGTTCATCAGGTCGTACTTGGCCGCCACGGAGTGAAACACCTCAGCGACTTTTTCCGCTTTTTGGCTTTCCGGGACGTTCTTGAAGCCGAAGTGAGTGGTGGGTTCGGCATCGCTGCCTTTGCGCTGATCAGTCATATCGCTGTCACCAAAAGAGAATGCGGGACATGATAATCCCCAAGGCCTACTTTGTCTTGGCAAGGCTGCAGGTAAGATAGAGGCTCACCGAGGCCATTTGCCGCATGGCGGGTGTTCCGAGTCGTTATAAAGAGGAGTCATTGCAATGGCCCGTATTACCGTTGAGCGTGAACATACCCTGGGAAAAGAACAGGCGCGGGCCAAGGCTGAGCAATTGGCGCGCAAACTCGAGGATAAATATGGTGTGGAGTCTTCATGGGCCGGCGATACCCTGAAGCTGAAACGTTCCGGGGTTAAGGGCACCGTCGCGGTGGCCGATGACTCGCTGCGCATCGAGGTAGAACTCGGCCTGTTGATGTCGGCCATGAGTGGCACGATCAAGTCCGAAATCGAAAAAGCCTTGGATAAGGCGTTGGCCTGACTTAGGGTGCCGATTCTAATTTTAACCCCTACTTTGTGCCCAAGCCCTCAACTCCTGCGGGCCGTCCTCCACCCTTTTTGCGTGAGGTGCACCATGGCCAAAGTTATTTTGAAGAAAAAAATCGACGTTCAAACCACCCCCCTGAGTGAGGTTAAAAGCTATGCCCGCAAGATCTGGCTGGCGGGCCTTGGTGCCTATGCAAAGGTCGGCAACGAGGGCGGCGAATACTTCAAAGAGCTGGTCAAGAGCGGCCAACGCGTTGAAAGCAAAGGTAAAAAAGTTGTAGTTGAACAACTTGATGCCGCCAACAGTCAGATTGATCAAGTAAAGAGTAACGTCTCCGGCGTCAGGGGCTTGGTTGAAGTTCAGCTGGATAAAGTTGAAAAAGCTTTTGACACGCGTGTTGCAAGTGCCTTGAATCGAATCGGCATTGCGTCTAAACATGACGTGGAGACACTCTCTGCTAAGCTCGAAGAGCTGACGGCATTGCTCGAACGTGTCGCGCGTAAACACTAAGGAGACATCGGGATGGCTGTTAAAAAGACTACTCAGAAAGAAGGCAGCTCGTGGGTCGGGGAAGTTGAAAAATATTCCCGCAAAATCTGGCTTGCTGGTTTAGGCGTGTACTCGAAGGTTAGCAGTGACGGCGGTAAATACTTCGAGACTCTGGTCAAGGACGGCGAGAAGGCCGAGAAGTTGACCAAGAGCACAGTCGGTAAAAAAGTGGACGCGGCCAAGGCAACCGCCGGTTCCGCCAAGTCGAGCATTTCTGACACTTGGGGCAAGTTGGAAGAAACCTTCGACAAGCGCCTCAATAGTGCAATTTCGCGACTGGGCGTACCCAGCAAGGCTGAATTGAAGACGCTGCACAGCAAGGTCGATACCTTGACCAAGCAAATTGAAAAACTGACCGGCGCCAAAGCGGCTCCTGCCAAGACCGCCGCGGCCAAGCCTGCAGCAAAACCGGCTGCCAAACCTGCGGCTAAAACAGCCGCTGCAAAACCCGCCGCGAAAACTGCCGCCAAGCCTCTGGTTAAAGCCGCCGCCAAGCCGGCTGCAAAACCCGCTGCCAAGGCACCAGCCAAAGCCGCTGCGAAACCTGCGTCCAAGCCAGCGGCTAAAACCGCTGCCGCCAAACCGGCCACCAAGCCTGCCGCTAAGCCAGTGGCCGCTAAAGCCGCCGCGAAACCTGCGGCTAAACCGGCTGCCAAACCTGCGGCTAAAACCGCTGCTGCCAAACCTGCTGCCAAGCCCGCTGCTGCGAAACCAGCAGCCAAGCCTGCGGCCAAACCTGCAGCGGCCAAAAAGCCTGCGGTAGCGAAAAAACCGGCAGCAGCAAAGCCTGCCGCAGCGGCCAAGCCGGCAGCGGCGCCAGCACCGGCCGCTTCTACCGCCAACTCGGTGTCCGCACCGACGCATATGGCTGCTACCCCGACTGCAACGCCGGTCACCCCGACGCCATCCAGTCAGTCCTGATTTTTCCGGGACACAAAAAAACGCCCGGTCTGCGAAGACCGGGCGTTTTTTATGCAAGCCTAAAAAACGCTGCATTTCCAATGTGGGAGCGGGCTTGCCCGCGATGGCGGAGTGTCAGTCATACAGGCATTGGCTGATCCAACGCTATCGCGGGCAAGCCCGCTCCCACATGTTTAATCAGTGTCATCCAGATATTTCAAGGCGAACTTCTCAGTCGCCTTCCGCGCCGTCGGTAACAGATGGGGGGCCACCAGCATCATGATCTGGTACACCACCACTCGCACCTCACCCTCACGGTCTAGAATCCGTTGGTAATCCAGGGAAAACAGCAGGGTCAGGGTGATCTGTTCCACCAGCTGTCCCAGTGCCTGGGTGTCACTGACCAGTTGCCCCGCGGCTTTCAACCGCGCTAACAATGAGGCCAGGGTGCGCTTGAGCGCCGTGAGCAGGTTGCGAATGCCCTTGGCCAGCTTCGGCAGGCGCCCGGCCAGGTTCGACAGGTCCTGGAACAGGAAGCGGTAGTGGGCCATGCGCTCGACAATCAGGTGCAGGAACAGCCAGTAATCCTCGGCCTCCAGTTGCGCATTGGCGGGAGGATCGAGCAATGGTGCCAACTCGCATTGAAAGCGCTCGAACAGCCCCAGCACCAACGGCTCCTTGCCGTGGAAGTGGTAGTAGAGGTTGCCGGGGCTGATCCCCATTTCATTGGCCACCTCCATGGTCGAGACGTTCGGTTCGCCCTTGTGGTTGAACAACTGCAAGGCACATTCAAGGATACGGTCGCGGGTCTTCATCCAGTCTTCTTAATGTGATCGTTGAGCTCAACGCACCCGCACATAAGTGCCTGGCGCTGCTTCCATCGGTGGGTAGTTCTGGTTGCCCAGGGCGGTAAGCGTTTCGCGTTGTACCCCGGAGCGTTGTTGTATCCATTCCAGCCACTGCGGCCACCAGCTGCCTTCGACATGCCGGGCGTCGTAGTACCAGGCACGCGGGTCACTGCTCAGCTTGAGGTTCTCGACGTAGTTGGCCTTGGGGTTGCCCGGCGGGTTGAGGATGCTCTGGATATGCCCGCTGTTGGACAGCACAAAGCGCCGCTCGCCGCCCAGCAGTTGGGTGGAGCGATACACCGCGTCCCACGGTGTGATGTGGTCGTTGATCCCGGCCACGCTGAAGCTGTCCACCGTGACCTTGCGCAAGTCGATGGGCGTGCCGCACACCTCCAGGCCGCCAGGATGGCTCAGGGGGTTGTGCTTGAAGAAGTCCAGCAGGTCGCCGTGCAAGGCGGCGGGCAGGCGCGTGTTGTCGTTGTTCCAGTACAGGATGTCGAAGGCCGGCGGCTCCTTGCCCAGCAGGTAATTGTTGATCCAGTAGTTCCAGATCAGGTCGTTGGGGCGCATCCAGGCAAACACCTTGGCCATGTCACGGCCGTCCAGCACGCCCTCCTGGTAGGAGCGGCGCTTGGCGGCTTCCAGGGTTTGTTCGTCAGCGAACAAGGTTGCGGGGCTGTCGATCTGGCTGTCGAGCAGGCTCACCAGGTAACTGGCGCTGGAGATGCGCCGCAGCTGACGCTTGGCTTGCAGGTGGCCTTGCAGGGCGGCGATGGTCAGGCCACCGGCGCAGGCGCCCATCAGGTTGACCTCGCGGGCGCCGGTGATGGCCCGGCAGACATTCAGTGCCTCCTCCATCGCCGCCACGTAGGTGGACAGGCCCCATTCGCGATGGCGCACGTCCGGGTTGCGCCAACTGATCATGAAGGTTTGCAGGCCATTTTTAAGGGCATATTGCACAAAGCTGTTGGCCGGGCTGAGGTCGAAGATGTAGTACTTGTTGATTTGCGGCGGCACCACCAGCAGCGGCTTGGCGTACTGTTTTTCGCTCATGGGCTTGTACTGGATCAGCTCCAGCAGTTCGTTGCGAAACACTACCGAACCGGGCGTGGTCGCCACCGTCTTGCCGACTTCGAAGGCGTGTTTGCTGACCTGGCGGGGCAAACCGTTGTTGTGCAGCAGGTCTTCGAACAGGTTACTCACGCCGCGCACCACGCTGTTGCCGCCGGAGTTGAGCAACTCCTTGATCGCCAGCGGGTTGAGCAGGGTGTTGGAAGGGGAGACGGCGTCGTTGAGCAGGGCGAAGGCGAACTGCGCGCGCGCGCGATCATCGTCACTGAGGGTGCTGTCATCGATCCACTGCCGCGTCTCTTTCTGCCAGCTCAGATAGGCTTGCAAGCTGCGCCGGTACAGCGGGTTGAGCGTCCAGGTGGGGTCGCTGAAGCGATGGTCCCTGGGGTTGGGCTCGTGCAGAGTCTCACCCAGCAGCACACGGCCCAGTTGGCCGCCCAGGGCCAGGGCATGGCGGGCGGTGTGCACCGGGTTGCGCAGCCCGTGCGCGGCGACGGTGCGCAGGGTTGACAGCAAGTCCCGGCCGCGCAGGCCGGTGATCGCATTTTGTGCGTTGATGAACGCAGCGGGGGTGGGCGCCGGGTTCGTCACGGGTCTTTCTCGCATGAGCCAACACTCCTTCGTCAAGACATCAAGCAGGCACGCCAATCCAGAACCATAGTCGGTTCCTGGCAAGTTGCGCGGTGGTGTGGTCCTTCACACCGCCGGTCGCGGATGTATCACTGCGCGCAAGCGCTCCTCTTCGAGAAACTTCATGATGATCGGCGCCACGGCTTCAGCCCGGGTGATCAGGAACAGGTGGCCGTCATCGATGATGTGCAACTGCGCATTGGGGATGCGCCAGGCGAGCAGGCGCATGTTGACCAGCGGGATCAGCGGGTCATCGTCCCCGGCCAATACCAGGGTGGGCTGGCGGATCTTGTGCAGCCAATGAATGCTGGTCCAGCCCAGCCCGGCGAACAGTTGCCAGTAGTAACCCAGCTTGCCGGCCGAGCGCACTTTGCTGGCGTGTTCGGCGGCCAGGTTCGAATCGCGGCGGAACGAGCCGCCATAAATCATCGGCGCGATGCGCACCACGTGGGACGGTTGGATATAACGCCTGGGGCTGGCCATCAGCCACAGCACTTTGGGCTTGCCCGGCACCATAAAGGCCCCGGCAGCCGTGGCCGCCAGGATCAGCTTCTTGCAGCGTTCCGGGTAGTCATAGGCGAACTGCTGCGCCAGCGCCCCGCCCCAGGACACACCCACGGCGTTCACCTGGCCGTAGTCGAGGTAATCGAGCATACGCGCAGTGAGTTTGGCCAGGCCCGGGAAGCGATAAGGCCGCTTCGGCGTCGAGGAACCGCCAACGCCGGGCACATCGAACGCAATCACTTCCAGGTCCGGGTCCAGGGCCTGGACGAACGGGAACACCAGCTCAAGGTTGGCGCCGATGCCGTTGAAGATCAGCAGCGGGGTCAAGTGCGGCTTGCCCGGGCGTACCGCCGTGCGGATGGTCTGGCCATCCAGGTCGATGGTACGGAAGATGAACGGTTGCGCCATGCTCAAGCCCTGTGAAGTGGTGCTATTGGTCTGTAGGAACCCGTTCAGTGTGGGAGCTGGCTTGCCTGCGATGGCATTCTTTCAGGCAGCGATTAGTGAGCAGGCCCATCGCTATCGCAGGCAAGCCAGCTCCCACATCTGATCTCATTTCAATCACAAGAATGCCTAGCGTTCATGTACATAGGTACCTGGCGCCGCTTCGGCGGCGGCATAGGTTTTACTGCCTAATGTCGCCGGTGCTTTCTTCAACTTCCCCGCCCGCTCCGCCTGCCACACCTGCCAGTGCAGCCACCACGAATCGGTGTGCTTGGTGGCGTTCTCCTGCCACTGCAACGCACTGCCCGACAAGCCCTCGCTGGTCTGGTAGCGCGCCTTGGGGTTGCCCGGCGGGTTGAGGATGCTCTGGATGTGCCCACTGCTGGAGAGCACGAACTCGACCTTGCCGCCGAACAACTGCGCCGACTTGTAGCACGACTGCCACGGCGTGATGTGGTCGTTGGTGCCGGCCAGGGAGTAGATGTCGGCAGTGACCTGCTTGAGGTCAATGGGCGTGCCGCACACTTCCAGGGCGTTGGCGCGTACCAGTGGGTTGTTCTTGAACAGTTCGATCAGGTCGCCATGGAAAGCGGCCGGCAAGCGGGTGGTGTCGTTGTTCCAGAACAGGATGTCGAACACCGGCGGTTCGTTGCCCAGCAGGTAGTTATTGACCCAGTAGTTCCAGATCAGGTCGTTGGGGCGCATCCATGCAAACACCTTGGCCATGTCGCGGCCTTCCAGCACGCCGGCCTGATAGGAATGGCGCTTGGCTGCTTCCAGGGTTTGCTCGTCGACAAACAGCGCCACTTGGGTGTCCAGGGTGGTGTCCAGCACGCTCACCAACAGGGTCAGGGCGTTGACCTTCTTCTCGCCCAGCGCCGCGTAGTGGCCCAGCAGTGCGGTGCAGGTGATGCCACCGGAGCAGGCGCCGAGCATATTCACGTCCTTGCTGCCGGTAATTGCCGTGACCACATCGACCGCTTCCTTGAGCGCCTCGATATAAGTAGAGAGCCCCCACTCGCGCTGGGCCTTGGTGGGGTTGCGCCAACTGACGATAAAGGTCTGTTGCCCATTGCGCAGGCAGAAACGCGCCAGGCTTTTTTCCGGGCACAGGTCGAATACGTAGAATTTGTTGATCTGCGGCGGCACCACCAGCAGTGGGCGCTCGTGTACCTGCTCGGTGATGGGCTTGTACTGGATCAGCTCCAGCACATCGTTGCGAAACACCACCGCGCCTTCGCTGGTGCCCAGGGTCTTGCCGACCTCAAAAGCGCCCATGTTGACCTGGCTCGGCATACCGCCGTTGTGCACCATGTCCTTGGCCAGGTGGGACAAACCGTCGAGCAGGCTTTTGCCGCCGGTTTCAAAGAAGCGCTTGACCGCCGCCGGGTTGGCCGCACTGTTGGTGGGGGCCATGGCTTCGGTCATCAGGTTGATCACGAAGTGGCCACGGCTGATGTCTTGTGCCGGCAGGTTGCTGTCGTCGATCCAGTCGTGGAGTTCCTTGCGCCACGCCAGGTAAGTCTGCAAATAACGTTTGTAGAGCGGGTTCTGGCTCCAGGCCGGGTCGTTGAAGCGACGGTCATCGCCTTCAGGCACCAGTTGGGATTTGCCGAACATCACATTCTTCAACTCGACGCCAAAGTGGGCGACGTGCTTGACGCTGTGCAACGGCTGCTTGATGGCTTGGGTCAGCACCATCTTGGCCGAGGCCAATAAATCCTTTTTGCGTAACGCGATGATCGGGTTCAGCCCCAGGGTGTTTTCCGAGGCCTGGCGTTTCAAGTCATCGTTATTCTTGTTACTCATCTACGACGCTCCATTGTCCGAAAGACGAGTACCGGCGATTGCTGCGCACCCAATTTCGATACACGACACCAGCCTGGTACTGCGACCCGGGTGACCGTTGATACCGCATCGTCAAATGCAGGGAACTTGCCAGCTCCATTGGTTACCCGAGTTTATTTTTTTTCGCAAGCGGGCCGATCATTGGCCACGCGACAGGGCATTCAAGCAGATGAAATTAGAAAATGCGCTCTAAAGACCAAGATGCCTGTGCTAGAGCATCAGCCGCACGACCGACTCACTCGGGTCGCGGGTTTTTCCGGCCGCTTTGAGCTCGGCCAGGTAGTCGGCCCATAGCGCGTCCTGACGTACGGCCAACTGGTAGAGGTAGTCCCAAGTGAACAGTCCGCTGTCATGGCCGTCATCGAAGGTCAATTTCAGTGCGTACTGGCCGGCCGGTTCGACCTGGGTCAACCTGACATTGAGCTTGCCGAATTGCAGGATGGGCTTGCCGTGGCCCTGGACCTCGGCCGAAGGCGAGTGAACCCGCAGGAATTCGGCGGGCAGTTGGTAGGTTTCACCCGGCCCGTAAGTCAGGCCAAGGGTATTGGAGGTTTTGTGCAGGTTTACTGCGGTAGGAAATTTCGACATTGGAGATAACCCTGAAGGAACCGGCCCAAAATGTGGGAGGGACCAATGTGGGAGCCGGGCTTGCCCGCGATGCAGGCACCTCGGTGTTTCAGGAACACTGAGGTGATGCTATCGCAGGCAAGCCAGCTCCCACACAAGCCACTCCCACATTGAGTGAGGCTTACAGGATATAACGAGACAAGTCTTCGTTCTGCGCCAATTCGCCCAAGTGGCTGTTGACGTAGTCAGCATCGATCTTGATCGCTTCACCATTCTGCGCACCCGCCATGTCGCCGGCACTGAACGACACTTCCTCAAGCAAGCGCTCAAGCAAGGTATGCAGGCGTCGGGCACCGATGTTCTCGGTCTTCTCGTTGACCTGCCAGGCGATTTCCGCCAAACGCTTGATACCGTCCGCCTGGAACTCGATACCCAGGCCCTCGGTTTTCAGCAACTCACGGTACTGCTCGGTGAGCGAGGCGTGGGGTTCGCTGAGGATGCGCTCGAAGTCGCCAGGGGTCAGTGCCTTGAGTTCCACGCGAATCGGCAGGCGGCCTTGCAGCTCGGGCACCAGGTCGCTTGGCTTGCTCAGGTGGAACGCACCGGAAGCGATAAACAGAATGTGGTCAGTCTTGACCATGCCCAGCTTGGTGTTGACTGTGCAGCCTTCGATCAGCGGCAACAGGTCACGCTGCACACCTTCGCGGGATACATCGACGCCACCGGAGTTGCCACGCTTGGCCACTTTGTCGATCTCATCGATAAACACGATGCCGTGCTGCTCGACCGCTTCCAGGGCCTTGGCCTTGAGTTCTTCCTCATTGACCAGGCGCCCGGCTTCTTCGTCGCGCACCAGCTTCAGTGCTTCTTTCACCTTGAGCTTGCGGCTTTTCTTCTTGCCCTTGCCCATGTTGGCGAACAGGTTCTGCAACTGGCTGGTCATTTCTTCCATGCCAGGCGGGGCAGAAATATCCACGCCGGACACTTCAGCCACTTCGATCTCGATTTCCTTGTCATCCAGCTGGCCTTCACGCAGGCGCTTGCGGAACAGCTGGCGAGTATTGGAATCCGACGACGGTGCGGCGTCTTCGTTGAAACCCATGCGGGCCGGTGGCAGCAGGGCGTCGAGGATGCGCTCTTCCGCTGCGTCTTCAGCACGGTGGCTGACCTTGGTCACTTCCTGTTCGCGCAGCATCTTCAGGGCGGCATCGGCCAGGTCGCGGATGATCGACTCGACATCACGGCCCACGTAGCCAACTTCGGTGAACTTGGTAGCTTCGACCTTGATGAACGGGGCGTTCGCCAATTTGGCCAGGCGCCGGGCGATTTCGGTTTTACCGACACCGGTCGGGCCGATCATCAGGATGTTCTTGGGGGTTACTTCAACACGCAGTTCTTCGGGCAGTTGCATCCGGCGCCAGCGGTTACGCAGCGCAATGGCAACGGCGCGCTTGGCATCGTCCTGGCCGATGATATGGCGATTGAGTTCATGGACGATTTCGCGGGGGGTCATGGACATAGTGTCTGGCGGCCTCAAGCGGGAATAAGCCTACGGCTTACTCGGCGAGGTCCTGCTCCTCAATGGTCTGGTTGTGGTTGGTGAACACGCAGATATCGCCGGCGATACCCAGAGCGGTCTCGACGATCTCACGGGCCGACAGGTCGGTTTTCTTCAGCAGCGCGCTGGCTGCCGCCTGGGCATAGCCACCGCCGGAACCCATGGCGATCAGGCCATGTTCGGGTTCAACCACGTCGCCGTTACCGGTGATGATCAGCGAAGCATCTTTGTTCGCGACAGCGAGCATGGCTTCCAGGCGGCTGAGGGAGCGGTCGGTGCGCCATTCTTTGGCAAGTTCGACAGCGGCGCGCACCAGGTGGCCCTGATGTTTCTCAAGCTGGCCTTCGAAGCGTTCGAAGAGGGTAAAGGCGTCGGCGGTAGCGCCTGCGAAACCGGCAAGTACCTGGCCGTGGTACAGGCGACGCACTTTTTTCGCGTTGCCTTTCATCACGGTGTTGCCCAGGGAAACCTGGCCGTCGCCGCCCATGACGACTTTGCCGTGGCGACGTACTGAAACGATGGTGGTCAAGGGGAGAGTCTCCACGCAGCGGGGCGAAAATGCCCTGATGAGAACTCATATGGGGGTGGCGGGGGGGATTTCAACCGTAGGACGGGTGCGCGGACGAGTGGTGTTTATTGATCCGACACCTATTCAAGAACACCGCAAAACCAAATGTGGGAAGGGGGCTTGCTCCCGATCGCGGTGTGTCAGTCGCTGAATATATTGACTGATATACCGCCATCGGGGGCAAGCCCCCTCCCACATTAGCTCTGCTATGTCTTCGAAATCAGCGGCTCTGGCGTTGTTGTAACAACAGGTTGCTAAACCCGGCCCCGGCCAATTGTTTCTGCGCCACGGTCAGTTGTTCGCGGTTGCTGAACGGCCCTACCAATACGCGATACCAGGTCGCGTCCTTCACCGTGCCGGACTCAACCGATACCGATTGGCCCAACAGAATGATCTGCGCACGCACACGATCGGCATCCGCCTGTTTCGGGAACGAGCCGGCCTGCAGGAAGAACTTGGTCACAGGCGCGGCCTTGGTCGCTGCCACTGGCGGTGCTGGCGGCGGAGTGATGCCGGCCAGTGCAGCCTGGGCGCGAGCCGTGTCGATTTTCGCCGCTTCCGCTGGGGTTACTGGCGTGGTCGGCACTTGCGGGGTCGGCAGGGTTTTCTCCGGCACGGCGTCGGGCGGCACGATCACTTCCGATTCCGGCAGCAGCGTGTAGAAGTCGTATTTCGGCTTCACCGGTGCGGTCGGGCTTGGCGCAGTCTTGTTGGCCTCGGCAATTTTCGTGGCCTTCTGCTGCTCCTGTTTGACGCGCTTGACGTCATCGCCCTGGCCAGGCTCCAGCTTCATCAGAAACACAACGAAGGCACCGACCGTCAGGCCGATGGCCATCCACAGCCAGCCCGGGATCGGCTGCTTCGCCGGGGCCTGATAACGGCTGGCGCCGCGTTTGGGTGCAGGTTTTTTCTTGGCAGCCAACTTACATACGCTCCAGAGTTTCCAGGCCCAAGAGTTCCAGGCCTTGCTTGAGGGTGCGTCCAGCCAATGCGGCAAGGCGCAGGCGACTTTGTTTCTGGGCTTCGTCGTCGGCGGTCAGGATCGGGCAGTTCTCGTAGAAGCTGGAGAACAGGCCGGCCACTTCGTACAAATAGGTGCACAGGATGTGCGGCGTGCCTTTTTCGCCAACGCTGTTGAGCACTTCGCTAAATTGCGCGAGCTTGGCCGCCAGTTCCTGTTCATGGGCGGCGTCCAGCACGATCTGGCCTTCGACTTCGCTGAAGTCCTTGCCCAGCTTGCGGAACACGCCGGCCACGCGGGTGTAGGCGTACAGCAGGTACGGCGCGGTGTTGCCTTCGAAGTTGAGCATCAGGTCGAAGTTGAAGCTGTAGTCGCTGGTGCGGTGCTTGGACAGGTCGGCGTATTTCACTGCGCCAATGCCCACCACGCGGGCGATGTTGCGCAGGTCGGCCTCGGCCAGCTCCGGGTTCTTTTCCTTCACCAGGTTGTAGGCGCGCTCCTGGGCTTCGGTCAGCAGGTCGATCAGCTTGACGGTGCCGCCGTCGCGGGTCTTGAACGGGCGGCCATCGGCGCCGTTCATGGTGCCGAAACCCATGTGTTCCATGTGCATCGGGTGGGTGACGAAACCGGCGCGACGGGCCACTTCAAACACTTGCTGGAAGTGCAGGGCCTGGCGCTGGTCGACGAAGTACAGCGCCCGGTCGGCCTTGAGCACGCCGCTGCGATAGCGCACAGCAGCCAGGTCGGTGGTGGCGTAGAGATAGCCGCCATCGGCCTTGACGATGATCACCGGCAGCGGCTCGCCGTCGGCGGTCTTGAATTCTTCGAGGAACACGCACTGCGCGCCGTTGCTCTCGACCAGCAGGCCCTTGGCCTTGAGGTCGTTGACCACGTTGATCAGGTCGTCGTTGTAGGCGCTTTCGCCCATCACGTCGGCCATGGTCAACTTCACGTTGAGCAGTTCGTAGATTTCCTGGCAGTGGGACAGGGAAATCTCACGGAAGCGGTTCCACAGCGCCAGGCATTCCTGGTCGCCGGCTTGCAGTTTGACCACCAGGCCACGGGCGCGGTCGGCAAACTCTTCGGATTCGTCGAAGCGTTTCTTGGCGGCGCGGTAGAAGTTTTCCAGGTCGGCCAGCTCGTTGCTGGTGATCGGGTTTTCCTGCAGGTAGGCCATCAACATGCCGAACTGGGTACCCCAGTCGCCGACGTGGTTCTGGCGGATCACGGTGTCGCCGAGGAACTCCAGCACCCGCGCCACACCGTCGCCGATGATGGTGGAGCGCAGGTGACCGACGTGCATCTCTTTGGCCAGGTTCGGCGCCGACAGGTCGATGACCACGCGTTGGGTGTCGCCAGCCTTGTGTGCGCCGATTTTGGCATCGGCCAGGGCTGCGTCCAGGCGCGAAGCCAAGGCCTGGGTGTTCTGGAAGAAGTTGATAAAGCCCGGGCCTGCGATTTCGGCCTTGGTGACACTGGCGTCAGCCGGCAGTGCAGCGATGATTTTTTCCGCCAGGTCGCGCGGTTTCATGCCGGCCGGCTTGGACAGCATCATCGCGATGTTGCTGGCGAAGTCGCCGTGGGTCTTGTCGCGGGTGTTCTCCACCTGGATCGCCGGCGACAGGCCTTCAGGCAACACACCTTCGTTGACGAGTTGGGTGAGGGCTTGTTGGATCAGCTGGCGAATGGTGTCTTTCATGGTGTTCTCTTTCGACCGCAAGCGGCGGCGCGCGATGCGCAGGTGGAAAAACTGGGCATTATCCGTGGCGAGGGCGGGCTTGCCAACCGTTCCGGACCTGTGGAGCATTTTGTAGGAGCGAGCTTGCTCGCGAAAATCGTCAACGATAACGCGGGCTTCCTGATTTAACGCGGTGTTCTTGAGTTTTTCGCGAGCAAGCTCGCTCCTACAGTGGTAGGTGGATCAATACAAATCTACTGGGTCTACGTCCAGAGACCATCGCACTTGTCGACCACTGGGCATTTGCTCCAGCTCAAGCATCCAGCTACTTAGCAGTCGATGCAGCGGTGCGCGGGAGGTTGCCTGCAAGAGTAACTGAGCCCGATAACGCCCGGCACGCCTCTCCATGGGCGCAGGCACAGGGCCGAGCAATTCGATGCCGGTCAGGCCCAACTCGCCCAGCAAACGTTCGGCCACGCTGCAGGCTTGATCGAGGAAACCTTCGGCCTGGCCGGGTTTGTGGGCTTCGGCACGCAGCAACGCCAAGTGCGCAAAGGGTGGCAAGCCGGCAGCGCGACGTTCGCTCAATGCCTGCTCGGCGAAGGCAAAATAGCCTTGTTCCGTCAGTTGAATCAGCAGCGGGTGGTCGGCCAGGTGCGTCTGGATAATCACCTTGCCCGGCTCTTCGGCCCGTCCTGCGCGCCCTGCCACCTGCACGATCAACTGCGCCATGCGTTCGCTGGCGCGGAAATCCCCGGAGAACAAACCTCCGTCGGCATCCAGGATCGACACCAGGGTCACCCGTGGGAAGTGGTGCCCTTTGGCGAGCATCTGCGTGCCGATCAGAATGCACGGTTGACCTTTCTGAATGGTGGCAAACAACTGGTTCATTGCATCTTTGCGCGACGTGCTGTCGCGGTCGACCCGCAGCACCGGGTAATCCGGGAACAGAATGCCCAGGCGCTCTTCGGCGCGCTCGGTGCCGGCCCCTACCGGGCGCAGGTCGACCTTGCCGCACTGCGGGCAATGGCGTGGCACCCGCTCTACATGGCCGCAGTGATGGCAACGCAATTCGCCGTGGCGCTGGTGCACGGTCATGCGCGCATCGCAGCGCTCGCACTCGGACATCCAGCCGCAGTCATGGCACAGCAGTGTCGGGGCAAAGCCGCGACGGTTAAGAAACACCAATACTTGCTGGCCCGCGGCGAGGGTCTGGCCGATGGCCTGTTGCATCGGACCGGAAATACCGCTGTCCAGCGGGCGGCTTTTCACGTCCAGGCGCAGGAAGCGCGGTTGTTTGGCGCCGCCGGCGCGCTCGTTCATGCGTAGCAGGCCATAACGGCCGGTGTAGGCGTTATGCAGGCTTTCCAGGGACGGCGTGGCCGAACCCAGCACGATCGGGATGTCTTCCTGGCGTGCGCGTACCAGCGCCAGGTCGCGGGCGTGGTAACGCAGGCCTTCCTGCTGTTTATAGGAGCCGTCATGCTCCTCGTCGATGATGATCAGCCCGGGGTTTTTCATCGGGGTGAACAGCGCCGAACGGGTGCCGATAATGATGTCTGCCTCGCCGTCCCGCGCTGCCAGCCACGACTCCAGGCGCTCACGGTCATTGACCGCCGAGTGCACCAGGGCGATGCGCGCGTTGAAGCGCTGCTCGAAACGCGCCAGGGTCTGTGGGCCCAGGTTGATCTCCGGGATCAGCACCAGTGCCTGCTTGCCGGCCTGCAGGGTTTCGCGGATCAGTTGCAAATACACTTCGGTCTTGCCGCTGCCGGTGACGCCGGCCAGCAGGAACGCATGGAAACTGTCGAACCCTGCGCGAATCGCCTCATACGCGGCGCGTTGCTCGGGGTTGAGCGGCAATTCCGGTTGGGCCAGCCAGTGTTCGTGGCGTGGGTCCGGGGCGTGCTTGCGGATTTCCACCTGCACCAGTCCCTTGGCCAACAGCAGGTCGAGGCTGTCTTTGCTCAGCATCAGCTTGCTTAACAGCTGATGGGCGACGCCATGGGGATGCTGGGCCAGTGTGGCCAGGGCTTCACGCTGGCGCGGGGCGCGGGCGATACGCGGGTCGTCGAGGCGTGCACCGGGCGCCATCGACCAGAAACGTTCCTGGCGCGCTTCGGCCAGTTCGCCCTGGCGCAGCAGCACTGGCAGCGCCCAGCTCAAGGTATCGCCCAGGCTGTGCTGGTAATACTGCGCAGTCCACAGGCACAGCTTGAACAGTGCCGGCGGCAGTGGCGGTGTGGCGTCGAGGATGGCCAGGGCCGGCTTGAGCTTTTCCGCCGGGACCTCGCTGTGATCCGCGACCTCCACCAGGATGCCGATCATTTCCCTGCGCCCAAACGGCACACGCACGCGCATCCCTGGCTGCAACTGCGCCCGCAGCACGCCGGCCGGGGCCCGGTAATCGAACAGGCGGCGCAGGGGGGAGGGCAGGGCTAGGCGCAAAATGGCGTCGGGCACGCGGGGCATCTCATATAAAGGCAGGCAGTGGGGCAGGGGCGCGAGCCTAGCAGAGCGGGGAGGGCTTGGGTATGCCACGGTTTTCTGATGAAAGGAGGTTTTTGGCCAGTAGCGCCGCTTGCGCGTTTAAAAAGGTCTGGTAGAATCCGCGGCCTAATTACGTGCGGTATTCGACAATAGTGTCGAGTGGCGGCACGCTAGCCCGAGGAAGTGCCATGAAAGCCGATATCCATCCAGCGTACGAAACCATCGAAGTTACCTGCAGCTGCGGCAACAAGTTCGAAACTCGTTCGAACCTGTGCAAGCCACTGGGTACTGACGTATGCAACGAGTGCCACCCGTTCTACACCGGTAAGCAGAAAACTCTGGACACCGGCGGTCGTGTACAGCGCTTCGCAGATCGCTTTGGTGCTTTCGGCAAGAAGCCTGCTGCTACTCCAGCAGAGTAAGGCTCAAAAGCCTTATGGGCTTTTGCCAGCTGTTGAAAAAGGCGTCCCTTGCGGGCGCCTTTTTTGTGCCCGGGATTTGGCTGGCAACCGCCCAGGCCGCGGTGTTCTGCCCGGCACCCGCTTCCGTGGCGCGGGTAGAAGTGCAGCGCGTGGTGGACGGCGACACCGTACGCCTCAAGGATGGCCGCAGCGTGCGGATGATCGGCCTCAATGCGCCGGAAACCGGCAAGAAGGGCCGTACTGACGAGCCGTTTGCCGTCGCCGCCCGCCAGCGTCTACAAGCATTGGTGCAGGCCAGTGATGGGCGTGTCGGTTTGGTGTCTGGCCGCGAGGGCAAGGATCATTACGGCCGCACCCTGGCCCACCTCTACGGCGCCAATGGCGAGAACCTGGAAGCGCAATTGCTCGCCGAGGGCTTGGGCTTCCAGGTGGGGGTGGCGCCGAATGTAGACCTCGCCACCTGCCAGCAGGCGGCGGAAAACAGCGCCCGCCAGGCGCGCCTGGGGCTGTGGCGCCAATCGCCGGTGCAAACGGTGGCGCAACTCAAGCGCTCCGGGTTTGCGCTGGTAACTGGCCGGGTCAGCAAGATCGAGCGCAATCGCGGTGGCATCTGGATTGAAATCCAGGGGTCACTGGTATTACGTATTGCCCCCGAACTGATCAGTCAGTTCGATCCGGCCATGCTCAATGGTCTGCAAGGTCGCACTATTGAAGCGCGCGGCTGGGTGCAGGATCGCTCCCGCCGCGGGGGTTTGAAAAGAGGTCAATTACGCTGGCTTCTGCCAATAACCGACCCAGGCATGCTGAAATCGACGCATTGAATAAAAAATTGTAGACATTTTTTATTTCGATTGTGAACAGTTGAGCCCTTGTATCCCGTGGCTCTTGGCCAAAAGTCGTAGCCCAGGGCCCTTGACACCTGTGACTGCCCAGTCTTGTAGGGACTTTGCGACACGCGTATCCTCGGCGGTCCGTCGACCAACAGTAAAAGCGGAATGCCGATATGTCTGATTTGAAAACTGCCGCTCTCGAATACCATGCCCATCCTCGTCCAGGAAAGCTGAGTGTAGAGCTCACCAAAGCCACTGCCACTGCTCGCGACCTGTCGCTGGCCTACAGCCCTGGTGTTGCCGAGCCCGTACGTGAAATCGCCCGTGACCCAGAACTGGCGTACAAGTACACCGGCAAGGGCAACCTGGTTGCAGTGATTTCCGATGGCACCGCGATCCTTGGCCTGGGTAACCTCGGCCCATTGGCTTCCAAGCCAGTCATGGAAGGTAAAGGCGTGCTGTTCAAGCGCTTTGCCGGCATCGACGTTTTCGACATCGAAGTCGATTCCGAGAGCCCGCAGGCTTTCATCGACACGGTCAAGCGCATTTCCATCACCTTCGGTGGCATCAACCTGGAAGACATCAAGGCACCTGAGTGCTTCGAGATCGAAAAGGCCCTGATCGAACAGTGCGACATCCCGGTATTCCACGATGACCAGCACGGCACCGCGATCGTTACTGCGGCGGGCATGATCAACGCCCTGGAAATCGCCGGCAAAACCCTGGGTGAGGCGAAGATCGTCTGCCTGGGCGCCGGTGCTGCGGCCATTTCCTGCATGAAGCTGATCATCAGCATGGGCGCCAAGCTGGAAAACATCTACATGGTCGACAGCAAGGGCGTGATCCAGTCCGAGCGTACCGACCTGAACCAGTACAAGGCGATGTTCGCCCACCCGTCCTCCAAGCGCACCCTGGCTGACGCCCTCGATGGTGCCGACGTGTTCGTCGGCCTGTCCGGCCCGAACCTGCTGAGCGCCGAAGGCCTGAAATCCATGGCGCCGAACCCGATCGTGTTCGCCTGTTCCAACCCGGATCCGGAAATCTCGCCTGAGCTGGCTCACGCCACTCGCAGCGACGTGATCATGGCTACCGGCCGTTCGGACTACCCGAACCAGGTCAACAACGTACTGGGCTTCCCGTTCATCTTCCGTGGTGCCCTGGACGTTCGCGCCAAGCGCATCAACGAAGAAATGAAAGTAGCGGCTGCCAACGCCCTGCGTGAACTGGCCAAGCTGCCGGTGCCTCAGGATGTGTGCGACGCCTACGGTGGTGCCAAGCTGGAATTTGGTCGTGAGTACATCATTCCAAAACCAATGGATAAGCGCCTGATCACCCTGATCTCCGATGCCGTGGCCAAGGCCGCGATCGAGACCGGTGTAGCAACCCTGCCGTATCCAAAGAACTACCCGCTGCAAAGCGTGGATGATGTGTTCAACGGCTAAGCCGTTATAGCGCACCAACAAAAAGCCCCGTCTCTCGCGAGTCGGGGCTTTTTGCTGCGTGACAATTATCTAAAGATTTGTGAAGGCCAAATGTGGGAGGGGGCTTGCTCCCGATGGCGGGCTGTCAGCCAATGAATAGTTGACTGATACACCGCCATCGGGAGCAAGCCCCCTCCCACATTTGGATCTATGTTGCGTCTTGGATCGGGTCAGAACAAATCGATCGGCGCGCCTTCGTCCGCCGGCAGCGGGCTGCCTGGTACAACCCCGTTGCCCAGCTCGTTGACCGACGGCGGCGTGTCCTCGCTCTTGAACAGCTCGAAGTAAGCATTCGGCGTACTCGGCGAAGCCGCACGTCCACTGATCGGATCGATGCGCAGGCTGAGGATGCCTTCCGGTTCCGGTTGGGTGTGCAAAGGCTTGTCCTTCAAGGCCGCGCCCATGTAGCTCATCCAGATCGGCAGGGCGACGGTGCCGCCAAACTCGCGGCGGCCCAGACTTTCAGGCTGGTCGTAGCCGGTCCACACAGTGGTCACGTAGTCGCCGTTATAGCCAGAGAACCAGGCGTCCTTGGATTCGTTGGTAGTACCGGTCTTGCCGGCAATATCTGCGCGGCCCAGGGCCAGTGCGCGGCGGCCGGTGCCCTTCTTGATCACGTCCTGCAGGATGCTGTTGAGAATATAGGTGGTACGGCCATCCACGATGCGCTCGGCAACTGCCGGGGCTTGCGGTTCGGTGGTCGCGGGGGCGGTTGCCGCAGGCGCTGTGCCTGGCGTGGGCTCGATGGTAATGCCGCCATTACCCGGTGCTGCGAGACCATCGGTTGCCGCCACACCATTGACCACATCACCGGGCACCCGTGGCGGGTTGGCGGTGAACAGGGTGTCGCCATTGCGGCTTTCGATCTTGTCGATCAGGTACGGCGCGATCTTGTAGCCGCCGTTGGCAAAGGTGCTCCAGCCGGTGGCGATTTCCATCGGCGTAAGGGTTGCGGTACCCAGCGCCAGGGACAGGTTGGGCGGCAAGTCCGACTTGGCGAAGCCGAAGCGCGTCATGTAGTCGATGGTCTTGCCCACGCCCATGGCCTGCAGCAGGCGGATCGACACCAGGTTGCGAGACTTGTACAACGCCTCGCGAATGCGGATCGGGCCGAGGAAGGTGTTGGTGTCGTTCTTCGGCCGCCAGACCTTGTCCAGGTATTCATCGACAAACACGATCGGTGCGTCGTTTACCAGGCTGGCGGCGGTGTAGCCGTTGTCCAGTGCGGCGCTGTAGACGAATGGCTTGAAACTTGAACCCGGCTGGCGCTTGGCCTGTATCGCACGGTTGTAGTTGCTCTGCTCAAAGGCGAAACCGCCGACCAGCGCGCGGATTGCGCCGTTCTGCGGATCGAGGGATACCAGGGCGCCTTGGGCGACCGGCACCTGGCTGAACTTGAGGCTGTCATCCTTCTGGCGTTGCACGCGGATCAAATCACCCACCTTGGCCACGTCGGACGGCTGCTTGGGCATCGGCCCCATGCTGTTGGTGTTCAGGAACGGGCGCGCCCATTTCATGCTGTCCCACGCCACGTGGGCTTCACCGGCGCGGGTCAGCACTTGAATGCCGTCTTTGGTCACCTCGGTGACGATGGCCGGCTCCAGGCCGCTGATCGAGCGCTGTTTGCCCAGTTCGGTGGTCCAGGCACTCAGGGTCTTGCCCGGCAGGCGCGACTCGGGGCCGCGGTAGCCGTGACGCTGATCATAGGTGATCAAGCCTTCGTGTACGGAGTTGTTGGCGATTTCCTGCAAGTTGCTCGGAACCGTCGTGGTCACGCGAAAGCCTTCGGTGTAGGCATCGCTGCCATAACGGCCAACCATTTCGGCGCGGGCCATTTCGGCGATGTACGGTGCATTCACTTCCGGCGTCGGCACGTGATAGCTGGCGTTCAGCGGCTCGGCCACGGCGCTTTCATAAGCGGCCTGATCGATCTTGCCCAGCTTGTACATGCGCCCCAGGATCCAGTCGCGACGTTCTTTACTGCGCGCCGGGTTGGCCAGTGGGTTGAAGCGCGACGGCGCCTTGGGCAGGCCGGCGATCATGGCCATCTGCGCCAGGCTGGCGTCACGAATCGATTTGCCATAGTAGACCTGGGAGGCGGCCTCAATGCCGTAGGCGCGGTTGCCCAGGTAGATCTTGTTGACGTACAGCTCGAGGATTTCGTCCTTGGTCAGTTGGCGTTCAATCTGTAGCGCCAGCAGGATCTCGGTGGCTTTGCGCGAAAAGCTGCGCTCGCTGGTGAGGAAGAAGTTCTTCGCCACCTGCATGGTGATGGTGCTGCCGCCGGATTGAATGTGTCCGCTCTTTACCAACTGAGTGGCCGCACGCACCAGGCTGCTGGGGTCGACACCGTAGTGGTTGGCGAAATTGTCATCTTCTGCCGACAGCAATGCACTGATGAAATTGGGTGGAATGTCGGCGAAACGGATCGGTGTGCGGCGCATTTCGCCGAACTCCGCGATCAGTTTTTCGTCGCTGCTGTAGACCCGCAAAGGAATCTGCAACTGGATACTTCTGAGGGCCTCTACGGAGGGCAAACCCGGACTAAGGTAGAGGTAGGCCCCGCTGAGTACGAGCAGCAGCCCGCAGACGATCGCGACTATGGAGTACCCGAAAAACTTCAGCAGACGAATCAAGGCTTTTGGATTTCCAGAGAAAAGAATGAGTTACGCGTCGGGGATGCATGGCAAACGATGGATCGACCCGGGCAGCAGATAAAAAAGCGGGAAAAAACGCTGGGCATTAAAGCATTTTTCAGCTTGGGGCGTCATTCGCGTGCCTCGAACAAGCCGACCGAATGCAGGGTGCCTGGCGGCAATCAAGCGAGATGACAGCCGGTATGACAGGGAAAGTTTTGGGGAGTTTTATGGGAAAGGGATTTTTCAGGCGAAAAGCCGACATCATCTTGGGTGTCGACATCAATGACAGCGGTATCAAGCTGATCGAACTGAGCCGTTCATCGGGTGGTTTCAGTGTCCAGGGCTATGCCACCCAGGCGCTGCCCGCCCATGCGGTCGTCGATGGCGCGTTGCTGGACGTCGAGGGCGTGGGGCGAGCCTTGCAACAAGCGTTATCCTGCCTGCGCACTTCGGCTCGACACGCCGCTGTGGCAGTGGCGGGCCCTTCGGTGATCACGCGGTTGATCGAGATGGATGCGGGCCTGCGCGACGAAGAAATGGCCTGGAAGATCCAGATGGAAGCTGACCAGTTCATTCCTTATCCATTGGATGAGGTTGCGATCGACTTTCAGATCCAGGGCCCATCGGCCCAAGGGCCGCAGTGGGTTGAAGTCATGTTGGCGGCCTGTCTGCGCGAGCAGGTCCAGGCGCGAGTGGCGGTTTTAGCCCTGGCGGGGCTGGTGCCGCGGGTGGTCGATGTCGAAGGGTTTGCATTGGAGCGCGCTTGCCGTCAGGATTTTGCCAGCTTCACGCCGGGTCATCGAGTCGATGGTGCACAATGGGCCGTGGATGCCCAAGGGATGGGAGTGGCTTGCGGGTTGGCCCTGAGGAGTTTCGCTGGATGACACGAATCAATCTTTTGCCTTGGCGTCAGGCGCTGGCAGAGCGCAAGCGCAGGTATTTCATGGTGCTATTGCTGGCATTTGCCTGCCTGGCGCTGGCGGCCGTGTGGCTGGCTGACCAGGTGATCGACCAGGCGATAGATCGGCAAGTGAGCCGCAATAGCCGCTTGGGTGAGGAGGTGGCTACCCAGGATTCGCGGATCAGGACCATCGACGACCTGCAGGAGCGAAGCCAGCAACTGGCCGAACGCATGAAGGTGGTGCAGGATCTGCACGACGCCCGCTCTTCCGGCGCCCGACTGTTCGAGCAATTGGCTCGTGCAATGCCTGAAGGTGTCCATCTGCATGAGGTGGTCGCAAACGGTGACACCATCAGCATTCGCGGCACGGCTGAAAGCAACCAGGATATCGCCCGGTTGATGCAGCAGCTCAAGCAGTCATCCCAAGGCTCCAGCTCGACTCGTCTGCAGCGTGTGCAGGCCGATGGAGCACGCGGCGAAAGTGAATTTCAGCTGATGGTGCGCCAGGGAGAATCCAGCGAGGCGCAACCATGAGCCTGCCCAGGCTCGATTTTCCCACGCTCTTCTACAACGCTGCTAAATGGCCCTTGCCTGGCAAGGTCCTGCTTGGCTGTGGGCTGGCCGGTCTGGTGCTGCTGATAGGAGAGGTTGCCTACCTGAGCTCGTCACGTGAGCGATTGCACGGGTTTGAGGCGCGGGAGCAAACGCTACAGCAGCAGTTGGCGGAAAAAACTGAACTGGCCTCCAGCCTTGAGGCGCGCACCGATCAGTTCAGGGCAATGGAGGACAAGGTCACAGGCCTTCTACGTCAATTGCCCGGCCAGTCAGAGGTGCCGGCCTTGCTTGAAGACATCGCCCGATTGGCGGTTGCCAATGGAGTATGGGTCGAGGGCATCACGGTGTTGGATGAAGAGCCTCGTCAGCTCTATATCGAGCAACCCATGCAAATCGGCGCCACCGGGGCGTATCACGACCTGGCGGCATTCATCGGTGCCCTGGGTGGGTTGCCGCGCGTCGTCACCGTGCAGGATGTTGCACTGGGGCATGACGGCGCCTTGCTGCGTCTGAACATGCTGGCAAAGACCTATCGGCGTACCACGCAAAGCGCCAAGGCCCGCGAAGCGTTCGACCCGGCTCAGCCATTGGTCTACACCCCATCGTTTGTGCGCGACCCGTTTCAGCCGCCCGGTTTGCAAGTAACTCGCGTGCCGGGGCGACCGGCCCTTGCGCCGGATCTCGCTCGGCCACGGGGGCTGCTGGAAGGCATGAACATCGATCAGTTCGAAATGGTCGGCACGCTGTCGTTGGGGGCGCAGGCTTTTGCCCTGCTGCGTGCCGGATCCAGGGTGCACCGGCTGACGATTGGTGATTACCTGGGGCCGGATCATGGCCAGGTCACGGCCATTCAAGAGGGGTCTATCCACTTGGTCGAACGGTTTCCCGATGAACAGGGCGGCTGGCTCGAACGCCCGCGAACCCTTGTGTTGAACGTCAACTCATAACGGAATCAAACAATGAAAAGGACTTTCTCGTCCTTCGGTGTGGCGCTATGGATAGCGTTCACGGCACCGATGGCTGCTGCTGTGCCCAATCGCCTGGACCTGATCCACCTGCCGCCGCCCGACAGTGCAGCGTCGGTCAGCTATACAGGCACCCGGCTGAATCTGAATTTCCAGGACATCGACCTGCGGGCGGTCTTGCAGCAAATCGCCGATGTCGCCGGGCTCAACCTGGTGACCAGTGATGAAGTGCAGGGCTCAATTACCCTGCGGCTCAAGGATGTGCCTTGGGATCAGGCGCTGGATCTGGTGCTGCAAACCAAAGGTCTGGATAAGCGCGTGAAAGCCGGTGTGTTGCTGGTGGCACCTGCGGATGAGTTGGCCGCTCGCGAACTGCTGGCGCTGGAGTCGCGCAAGCAGATGGCGGAACTCGCACCGCTGCGTCGGGAGCTGCTGCAGGTCAACTATGCCAAGGCGGCGGACCTGGCCAAGCTGTTTCAGTCGGTCACAGGTTTTGAAGGCGTCACGGATGAGCGCGGCTCGGTGGCGGTGGATGATCGCACCAACAACATCATCGCCTACCAGACCGGCGAACGGCTCGAAGAGCTGCGGCGTATCGTGGCGCAACTGGATATTCCCGTACGCCAAGTGATGATCGAGGCGCGAATTGTCGAGGCCAATGTCGACTACGACAAAAGCCTGGGCGTGCGCTGGGGTGGGCGGCTCAGTCATGGCAGGGGAAGTGTCGGAGGTATTTCCAAGCCCGTGGCAGACGGCGCCGAACCGCCGCAAAACCCGCCCAGCTCCCCGTTTGTCGATTTGGGTTCGCTGACCGGTACCTCGGGTCTGGGCGTGGCCTACATCACCGACAATCTACTGCTGGACCTTGAGCTGACAGCCATGGAGAAAACCGGCAACGGCGAAATCGTCTCGCAGCCCAAGGTGGTCACGTCCGACAAGGAGACGGCACGCATCCTCAATGGCACCGAAATTCCCTATCAAGAGTCCACCTCCCAGGGCGCTACCTCGGTGTCATTCAAGGAGGCTTCGCTTTCGCTGGAGGTCACGCCGCAAATCACCCCCGACGACCACGTGATCATGGCGGTCAAGGTCACCAAGGATGAGCCCGACTACTTGAACAGGCTCAATGACGTACCGCCGATCAAGAAAAACGAGGTCAACGCCAAGGTGCTGGTCAGGGATGGCGAGACCATCGTCATCGGTGGGGTTTTCTCCAATACCCAAAGCAAAGTGGTAGATAAAGTGCCATTTTTGGGCGATGTGCCGTATCTTGGCCGCCTTTTCCGGCGCGATGTGCTGGCGGAGAAAAAATCCGAGCTGCTGGTATTCCTGACTCCGCGTATCATGAATAACCAGGCGATTGCTGTGAGTCGTTGATTCTGTGCGAAATTTGATTCTTGTAGGGCCGATGGGGGCTGGAAAGAGCACCATCGGCCGTTTGCTGGCCAAAGAGCTGCGCCTGCCGTTCAAAGATTCCGACAAGGAAATTGAATTGCGCACGGGTGCCAATATCCCATGGATCTTCGATAAAGAAGGCGAGCTGGGCTTTCGCGACCGCGAGCAGGCGATGATTGCCGAGCTGTGTGGCTGCGATGGCGTGGTATTGGCGACCGGCGGTGGCGCCGTCATGCGCGACGAAAACCGTCGAGCGCTGTATGCCGGTGGTCGGGTAGTGTATTTGCATGCCTCGGTCGAGCAGCAGGTGGGCCGCACCGCCCGCGATCGCAATCGCCCGTTGCTGCGCACGGCCAACCCGGAAAAAACCCTGCGGGACCTGCTGGCGCTGCGCGATCCGCTGTATCGGGAAATCGCCGATCTGGTGGTGGAAACCGATGAGCGACCCCCTCGGATGGTGGTGCTCGATATTCTGGAGCGCCTGCAGCGGTTGCCACCCCGTTAAAGCCTGGCCCGAAATGCGCTATTCTCGGCGGCGCGCCATAACCTTGTGAGGTGTGGCGTAGAGCCATCAGGTGATGTCGGATTGCGACATTGCCGGTCGTCAATACATCTTCAACGCGGGGAAACATGCAGACACTTAAGGTCGATCTAGGCGAGCGCAGCTACCCGATCCACATTGGCGAAGGTCTGTTGGACCAGCCCGAACTGCTCGCGCCGCATATTGCCGGTCGGCAGGTGGCGATCATCTCCAACGAAACGGTTGCGCCCCTGTATCTTGAGCGTTTGAGCCGCAGCCTTGCGGCGTATTCGGTGATTTCCGTGGTGTTGCCCGACGGCGAAGCCCACAAGAACTGGGAAACCCTGCAACTGATCTTTGATGGCCTGCTGACTGCGCGCCATGACCGTCGAACCACCGTGGTTGCCCTGGGCGGCGGTGTGATCGGCGACATGGCCGGTTTTGCTGCAGCCTGCTACCAGCGCGGCGTGGATTTTATCCAGGTGCCGACCACTCTGCTGTCCCAGGTCGATTCGTCGGTGGGCGGCAAGACCGGTATCAACCACCCGCTGGGCAAGAACATGGTCGGTGCGTTCTACCAGCCACAGGCCGTGCTGATCGACACCGCTACCCTCAACACACTGCCACCGCGCGAGTTGTCGGCGGGCCTGGCGGAAGTCATCAAGTACGGGCTGATCTGTGACGAGCCCTTCCTGAGCTGGCTTGAAGAACATGTAGATGCCTTGCGCGCACTCGACCAGGTGGCCTTGACCGAGGCGATTTCCCGCTCCTGCGCCGCCAAGGCGCTGGTGGTCAATGCCGACGAACGGGAGTCCGGCGTGCGCGCTACCCTGAACCTGGGCCACACCTTCGGCCATGCGATCGAAACGCACATGGGCTATGGTGTGTGGCTGCATGGGGAAGCCGTAGCGGCTGGCACGGTGATGGCGTTGGAGATGTCGCAACGCCTGGGCTGGATCAGCGCCCAGGAGCGTGATCGCGGTATCCGCCTGTTCCAGCGCGCCGGCTTACCGGTCATCCCTCCCACAGAGATGACCGAGGCAGATTTTCTCGAACATATGGCAATAGACAAGAAAGTGATCGACGGTCGACTGCGACTGGTACTGCTGCGCCACATGGGCGAGGCGGTGGTGACCGACGATTATCCGAAAGAGATTTTACAGGCCACGCTGGGAGCGGATTACCGCGCCCTGGCCCAGCTTAAAGGTTAATAAGATCCCGATGACTAGTTTGCATGCCGACGAGGCGTTCCTCGGCCATTATCACTTGAGCCATGACCCTTTTGCTCCACGGGTACCTGGTTTCAAATTCTTCCCTGCCCAGCGCAAGCCGGTATTGGGGCAACTGCATCATCTGGCGCGCTACAGCCAGTTGCTGCTGGTGGTCACGGGACCGTTGGGCAGTGGCAAGACCTTGCTGCGCCAGGCGCTGGTCGCCAGCACCAACAAGCAATCGGTGCAGAGCGTGGTGGTATCGGCACGTGGCGCCGGTGACGCAGCGGGTGTACTGCGCCAGGTTGCACAGGCCCTGGACGTATCCAACGCCGAGCCGAACGCGATTCTCAAACAGGTGGTGCAACTGGGTCTGACCGGCCAGGAAGTCTACCTGCTGGTCGACGACGCCGAGCAGCTTGACGAATCCGCGCTGGAAGCGCTGTTGGCGCTGGCCGCGGGCACGCCGGAAGGCCGCCCGCATGTGTTCCTGTTTGGCGAATCGTCGTTGATCGCCGATCTGGAGCAGATCAGCGGTGAGCAAGAGCTGTTCCACGTCATCGAATTGCAGCCGTACGAAGAGGAAGAAACCCGCGAATACCTGGCTCAGCGCCTCGAAGGTGCAGGGGCCGGTATCGAACTTTTCTCCGCTGCGCAGATCTCTGATATTCACGAAAGCTCCGATGGCTGGCCTGGAAACATCAACCAGGTTGCCCGCGATGCGATGATCGAAGCCATGATTGCCAGCCGCTCTGCGGTCAAGCGTCCAAAGATGGGGTTCACTATGCCTAAGAAGCACGTATTGGCTATTTCCGCCGTTGTCGTGGTCGCTGTAGCCGCCGCCTGGTTGATCCCGGGTCGCAACAAGGCACCGACAACAACCGGCGCGCCAACTGAGCAGGCGCAGTTGCCACTGGGCAAGCCCACGCCAAATGTCGAATTCGCCAACTCCGGCCAACCGACCAACCTGCCGATGGTCGGCCAGCCTGTAATGCGCGGCCCGCTCGCTGAAGAAGCCGGTGGCATCTCCGAAGGCGATGACGGCGTGCCGGTGGAAGGCTCCAGCGCCACGCCGCCGACCGTGACCACCACCGCGCCACCAGCGGGCGTACCGGCCGGCACGCCAGCAACCCCAGTAGCGCCTGCCGCACCGGTTGCGCCAGTTGCCAAGCCGACTCCGGCGCCGACAGTAGCGACAGCCAAGCCCGCAGCACCAGTTGCCAAGCCGGCACCGGCCCCCGCGGCCAAGCCTGCTGAAAAACCTGCCGCTACCGTGGCCAAGGCCGGCGCCGCTGGCAGCAGCTGGTACAGCAGCCAGCCTACCGGCAATTTCGTGGTGCAGATCCTCGGCACCAGCTCTGAAGCCAACGCCCAGGCGTTCGTGAAAGAGCAGGGCGGCCAGTACCGTTATTTCAAGAAAGTGCTCAACGGCAAGCCTCTCTACGTGATCACCTACGGCAGCTTCCCGAGCCGCGCCGCAGCCGATTCTGCCATCAAGGCCTTGCCAGCGAAGGTTCAGGCTGGTAAACCTTGGCCTCGCACTGTTGCCAGCGTTCAACAAGAACTGGCAGCAACTCGCTGAAGATCCGGCGGCCTTACCCAGGCCGCCCTCCCGGCACCTCAAAAAACAATCGCAAGGCGTGCAGTCCCCCGCAAGGACCGCGCGCTTTGTGGTGTCTGCGCCACAGTAGCTTTTGAGTCGTAGCGGTCAGAATTAAAAAAGTTTTGACTAGCACAGCATATCGCTTTAAACCTTTCATAAATGCGACATAGATTTGCGACATTTCGTCGCTAAATTTGTGAGCGTCTGTGTCGGTGTGTACAATGACCTCCCTTTTGCCCCCGCTAAGCCGGCGTACGTTCGGCGTGGAAGGTAACCGGTTGAATTGAAAAGAAATTTGCCTCGATATAAGAGGCAGCCTGGTGAGAAAGTGTCTATGAAAGCAGGTCTGTACCAACCCGATGAATTCAAGGATAACTGCGGTTTCGGCCTGATAGCCCACATGCAGGGCGAGCCCAGTCATACCCTTTTGCAAACGGCCATCGAGGCCCTGACCTGCATGACCCACCGCGGTGGGATCAACGCCGACGGCAAGACCGGTGACGGTTGCGGCTTGCTGATTCAAAAGCCCGACCAGTTCCTGCGCGCTGTCGCCAAAGAGCATTTTGCGGCCGACCTGCCCAAGCAGTACGCCGTGGGCATGGTGTTTTTCAACCAGGACCCGGTAAAAGCCGAAGCCGCTCGCGAGAACATGAACCGCGAGATCGTTGCTGCCGGCCTGCAACTGGTCGGCTGGCGCAAAGTGCCAATCGACACCAGCGTACTCGGCCGCCTGGCCCTGGAGCGCCTGCCGCAGATCGAACAAGTGTTCATCGCGGGTGACGGTCTGAGCGACCAGGACATGGCGATCAAGCTGTTCACGTCCCGTCGTCGTTCGTCGGTGCTCAACGCCGCCGACACTGACCATTACATCTGCAGCTTTTCCCACAAGACCATCATTTATAAAGGCCTGATGATGCCGGCGGATCTCACCGCCTTTTATCCAGACCTGAGCGATGAGCGCCTGCAAACCGCAATCTGCGTGTTCCACCAGCGTTTCTCCACCAACACCCTGCCGAAATGGCCGCTGGCCCAGCCATTCCGTTTCCTCGCCCACAACGGCGAGATCAATACCATCACCGGCAACCGCAACTGGGCCGTGGCCCGTCGCACCAAGTTCGCCAACGATTTGATGGACCTCGAAGAGCTCGGCCCGCTGGTCAACCGCGTGGGTTCCGACTCCTCCAGCATGGACAACATGCTTGAGCTGATGGTCACCGGTGGCATCGACCTGTTCCGTGGCGTGCGCATGATCATTCCGCCTGCGTGGCAGAACGTCGAGACCATGGACCCCGACCTGCGGGCGTTCTACGAATACAACTCGATGCACATGGAGCCGTGGGACGGCCCGGCCGGCGTGGTCATGACCGACGGCCGCTACGCGGTGTGCCTGCTCGACCGTAACGGCTTGCGCCCGGCGCGCTGGGTCACCACCACCAACGGCTTTATCACCCTGGCGTCGGAAATCGGCGTGTGGGACTACAAGCCTGAAGACGTGATCGCCAAAGGCCGTGTCGGCCCTGGCCAGATCCTGGCCGTGGACACCGAAACCGGGCAGATCCTCGACACCGACGCCATCGACAACCGTCTGAAGTCGCGTCACCCGTACAAGCAATGGCTGCGCAAAAACGCCCTGCGCATCCAGGCGACCATGGAAGACAATGACCACGGTTCGGCTTTCTACGACATCGACCAGCTCAAGCAATACATGAAGATGTATCAGGTCACGTTCGAAGAACGTGATCAGGTGCTGCGCCCGCTCGGCGAGCAAGGCTACGAAGCCGTAGGCTCCATGGGCGACGATACGCCGATGGCTGTGCTGTCCCAGCGCGTGCGCACGCCGTACGACTACTTCCGCCAGCAGTTCGCCCAGGTGACCAACCCACCGATCGACCCGCTGCGCGAAGCCATCGTGATGTCGCTGGAAGTGTGCCTCGGTGCCGAACGCAATATCTTCCAGGAATCGCCTGAGCACGCCTCCCGTGTGATCCTCAGCTCGCCGGTCGTTTCCCCGGCCAAGTGGCGCTCGCTGATGACCCTGGAGCGTCCAGGCTTCGACCGCCAGATCATCGACCTGAACTACGACGAGAGCCTCGGCCTTGAAGCCGCTGTGCGCAACGTCGCCGACCAGGCTGAAGAAGCTGTGCGCGCCGGCCGCACTCAGATCGTACTGACCGACCGCCATATCGCGCCGGGCAAGTTGCCGATCCACGCGTCCCTGGCGACTGGCGCGGTGCACCACCGCCTGACCGAAAAAGGCCTGCGCTGCGACTCCAACATTCTGGTGGAAACCGCCACTGCCCGTGACCCGCACCACTTCGCGGTGCTGATCGGCTTCGGCGCCTCGGCGGTTTACCCGTTCCTGGCGTATGAAGTACTCGGTGACCTGATCCGTACCGGTGAAGTGTTGGGCGACCTCTACGAGGTGTTCAAGAACTACCGCAAGGGCATCACCAAAGGCCTGTTGAAGATCCTGTCGAAGATGGGCATCTCCACCGTCACCTCCTACCGTGGCGCGCAATTGTTCGAAGCCATCGGCCTGTCAGAAGAAGTCTGCGAGCTGAGCTTCCGTGGCGTGCCGAGCCGTATCAAGGGCGCGCGTTTCGTCGATATCGAAGCCGAGCAGAAAGCCCTGGCCGCCGAAGCCTGGAGCGCGCGCAAGCCGATCCAGCAAGGCGGCCTGCTCAAGTTCGTGCACGGTGGCGAATACCACGCCTACAACCCGGACGTGGTCAGTACCCTGCAAGCCGCCGTGCAGCAGGGCGACTACGCCAAGTTCAAGGAATACACGAGCCTGGTGGATAACCGCCCGGTGTCGATGATCCGCGATCTGTTCAAGGTGAAGACCCTGGACACGCCGATGGACATCGCCGAAGTCGAGCCGCTGGAATCGATCCTCAAGCGCTTCGACTCCGCCGGCATTTCCCTGGGCGCCTTGTCACCTGAGGCTCACGAAGCCCTGGCCGAAGCCATGAACCGCCTGGGTGCGCGTTCCAACTCCGGCGAAGGCGGCGAAGACCCGGCGCGTTATGGCACGCTCAAAAGCTCGAAAATCAAGCAGGTGGCCACCGGCCGTTTCGGTGTGACCCCGGAGTACCTGGTCAACGCCGAAGTGCTGCAGATCAAGGTTGCCCAGGGCGCCAAACCGGGTGAGGGCGGGCAATTGCCAGGCGGCAAGGTCAACGGCCTGATCGCCAAGCTGCGTTATGCAGTGCCGGGCGTGACTCTGATCTCGCCGCCGCCGCACCACGACATCTACTCGATTGAAGATTTGTCGCAGCTGATTTTCGACCTCAAACAAGTCAACCCGCAGGCCCTGGTCTCGGTAAAACTGGTCGCAGAAGCCGGCGTCGGCACCATCGCCGCTGGCGTGGCCAAGGCCTATGCCGACCTGATCACCATCTCCGGCTACGACGGCGGCACCGGCGCTTCGCCGCTGACCTCGATCAAGTACGCCGGTGCGCCGTGGGAGCTCGGCCTGGCCGAAACCCACCAGACCCTGCGCGGCAACGACCTGCGCGGCAAGGTGCGGGTACAGACCGACGGCGGCCTGAAAACCGGCCTCGACGTGATCAAGGCGGCGATCCTTGGCGCCGAGAGTTTCGGCTTCGGCACCGCGCCCATGATCGCGCTGGGCTGCAAATACCTGCGTATCTGCCACCTGAACAACTGCGCTACCGGCGTGGCGACTCAGAACGAAAAACTGCGCAAGGACCACTACATCGGCACCGTCGACATGGTGGTGAATTTCTTCACCTACGTCGCCGAAGAAACCCGTGAGTGGCTGGCCAAGCTGGGCGTGCGTTCGCTGGAAGAGCTGATTGGTCGCACCGACCTGTTGGACATCCTCGAAGGCCAGACCGCCAAGCAACAGCATTTGGACCTGACACCGCTGTTGGGCAGCGATCACATCCCCGCAGACAAGCCACAATTCTGCCAAGTGGACCGCAACCCGCCGTTCGACAAAGGCCTGCTGGCCGAGAAAATGGTCGAAATGGCCGGCTCCTCGATCAGCGATGCCAGCGGTGGCGAATTCGCCCTGGATATCTGCAACTGTGACCGTTCCATCGGTGCTCGCATCTCCGGTGAAATCGCGCGCAAGCACGGCAACCAGGGCATGGCGAAAGCGCCGATCACCTTCCGCTTCAAGGGCACTGCGGGCCAGAGTTTCGGTGTGTGGAACGCCGGTGGCCTGCACATGTACCTGGAAGGTGACGCCAACGACTACGTGGGCAAAGGCATGACCGGCGGCAAGCTGGTCATCGTCCCGCCGGCTGGCAGCGTATACAAGACCCAGGACAGTGCCATCATCGGCAACACCTGCTTGTACGGCGCCACCGGTGGCAAGCTGTTTGCCGCGGGTACTGCCGGTGAGCGCTTCGCCGTGCGTAACTCCGGTGCCCACACCGTGGTGGAAGGCACTGGCGATCACTGCTGCGAGTACATGACCGGAGGCTTTGTCGCGGTACTGGGCAAGACCGGTTACAACTTCGGTTCGGGCATGACCGGCGGTTTCGCCTACGTGCTCGACCAGGACAACACCTTCGTCGACAAGGTCAACCACGAGTTGGTCGAGATCCAGCGGATCAGCGGTGAAGCCATGGAATCCTACCGGAACCACTTGCAGCACGTGCTGGATGAGTACGTCGAGGAGACCGGCAGTGAATGGGGTCGCAACCTCGCCGAAAACCTCGATGATTACCTGCGTCGTTTCTGGCTGGTCAAGCCCAAGGCTGCCAACCTGAAATCGTTGCTTTCCAGCATCCGTGCCAACCCGCAGTGATATGCGCCTGAACAGTTTGATGAGGTTTTAACATGGCTGAACGTCTGAATAACGACTTCCAGTTCATCGATGTCGGGCGCAAAGATCCGAAGAAGAAACTGTTGCGTCAACGCAAGAAAGAGTTCGTGGAGATCTACGAGCCCTTCAAACCCCAGCACTCGGCCGATCAGGCCCATCGCTGCCTGGGGTGCGGTAACCCGTATTGCGAATGGAAGTGCCCGGTGCACAACTTCATTCCCAACTGGCTCAAACTGGTGGCCGAGGGCAACATCCTCGCCGCCGCCGAGCTGTCGCACCAGACCAACACCCTGCCGGAAGTCTGCGGCCGGGTGTGCCCGCAAGACCGTCTATGTGAAGGTGCCTGCACCCTCAACGATGGCTTCGGCGCGGTGACCATCGGTTCGGTGGAGAAGTACATCACCGACACCGCGTTCGCCATGGGCTGGCGCCCGGACATGTCCAAGGTCAAGCCGACCGGCAAGCGTGTTGCGATTATCGGCGCGGGCCCGGCGGGCCTGGGGTGTGCCGACGTGTTGGTGCGTGGTGGCGTGACCCCGGTGGTGTTCGACAAGAACCCGGAGATCGGTGGCCTGCTGACTTTCGGTATTCCCGAGTTCAAGCTGGAAAAAACCGTACTGAGTCACCGTCGTGAAGTGTTCACCGGCATGGGTATCGAGTTCCGCCTCAATACCGAAATCGGCAAAGACATCACCATGGAGCAACTGCTCGCCGAATACGATGCGGTGTTCATGGGCATGGGCACCTACACCTATATGAAGGGCGGCTTTGCCGGTGAAGACTTGCCGGGCGTGTATGACGCGCTCGACTTCCTGATTGCCAACGTCAACCGCAACCTGGGCTTTGAAAAGTCGCCGGAAGATTTCGTCGACATGAAAGGCAAGAAGGTCGTGGTGCTGGGCGGTGGCGACACCGCGATGGACTGCAACCGTACCTCGATCCGCCAGGGCGCCAAGTCGGTCACCTGTGCGTATCGTCGCGACGAAGCCAACATGCCCGGCTCGCGCAAAGAGGTGAAGAACGCCAAGGAAGAAGGCGTGAAATTCCTCTACAACCGCCAGCCGATTGCGATCGTCGGTGAAGACCGCGTCGAAGGCGTGAAGGTGGTCGAGACCCGTCTCGGCGAACCGGATGCCCGAGGCCGTCGCAGCCCCGAGCCGATCCCGGGTTCCGAAGAGATTATCCCGGCCGATGCCGTGGTCATCGCTTTCGGTTTCCGTCCAAGCCCGGCGCCCTGGTTCGAGCAGTTCGAAATCCAGACCGACAGCCAGGGCCGCGTCGTAGCCCCGGAGCAAGGCCAGTACAAGCATCAGACCAGCAACCCGAAAATCTTCGCCGGTGGCGATATGGTGCGCGGTTCCGACCTGGTAGTGACGGCGATCTTCGAAGGCCGCAATGCCGCCGAAGGCATCCTGGATTACCTTCAAGTTTGATTTGAAACACGGTCAACTGTGGGAGCTGGCTTGCCTGCGATAGCGATAGTGAATTCACCACCGCCATCGCAGGCAAGCCAGCTCCCACACAAACCCCATTCCAGATAGGGTTTGGTGGTGTCTGTCATACCGCAAGACACCGCGACAAATTGACCCGATAGACAAAAGGCAAGGCGCATTCCGTGCCTTTTGCGTCGCGCTCTGAGAAAATGCCCGCACTTTTTTTGCGGATGCCGACATGACTGCCCTCAAGAACGACCGTTTCCTTCGTGCCCTGCTCAAGCAACCTGTAGACGTCACGCCCGTGTGGATGATGCGTCAAGCCGGTCGCTACCTGCCGGAATACCGCGCCAGCCGCGCCCACGCCGGTGACTTCATGAGCCTGTGCATGAATCCTGCGTTCGCCTGCGAAGTCACGATGCAGCCGCTGGACCGCTACCCGCAACTGGATGCGGCCATTCTCTTCTCCGATATCCTCACCATCCCCGACGCCATGGGCCAGGGCCTGTACTTCGAGACCGGCGAAGGCCCGCGCTTCAGGAAAGTCGTCAGTACCCTGGCCGATATCGAAGCCTTGCCGATCCCTGATCCGCACAAAGACCTCGGTTATGTGATGGATGCGGTCAGCACCATCCGCCGCGAGCTCAACGGTCGCGTGCCGCTGATTGGCTTCTCTGGCAGCCCGTGGACGCTGGCCACCTATATGGTCGAAGGCGGTTCGTCGAAAGACTTCCGCAAGACCAAGGCCATGCTCTACGACAACCCGCAAGCCATGCACCTGTTGCTGGACAAGCTGGCGCAGTCGGTGACCTCCTACCTCAACGGCCAGATCATGGCCGGTGCGCAAGCGGTGCAGATCTTCGACACCTGGGGCGGCAACCTGTCGGCGGCGGCGTACCAGGAATTCTCCCTGGCCTACATGCGCAAGATCGTCAGCGGGCTGATCCGCGAACACGAAGGCCGCAAGGTTCCGGTCATCCTGTTCACCAAGGGCGGCGGCCTGTGGCTGGAAAGCATCGCCGATGCTGGCGCCGATGCATTGGGCCTGGACTGGACCTGCGATATCGGCGAAGCCCGCCGTCGCGTTGGAAACCAGGTTGCGCTGCAAGGCAACATGGACCCCACTGTGCTGTACGCCAAGCCGGAAGCGATCCGCACGGAAGTCGGGCGCATCCTGGCCAGCTATGGCAAGGGCACCGGCCATGTGTTCAACCTCGGCCATGGCATCACGCCGGAAGTGAACCCGGAACATGCCGGCGCGTTCCTGCGTGCAGTGCACGAACTGTCGGCGCAATACCACGAATAAAGCACACAGCAAAAATGTGGGAGGGGGCTTGCCCCCTCCCACATTAAAAGCCAGAAACCTTCAGACCTGCCCCAACGGCGGCAACTTCGCCAGCTTCAACGCCACCAGCAACGCGCCGATCAGTAGCGCGATAATGAATCCGCCAATCCCGTTCCACCCGGCAAAATGCCAGAAGAACCCGCCTGCCGTCCCGGCGATACTCGATCCCACGTAATAGCAGAACAGGTAAAGCGACGACGCCTGCCCCTTGGCTTTCACCGCACGGCGGCCGATCCAGCTGCTGGCCACCGAGTGGGCGCCGAAGAAGCCGAACGTGAAGATCAACATGCCCGGCACCACCAGCCACAGCGGGGTGAACAGCGTCAGGGCCATGCCGGCGAGCATCAGCACGATGGTGGCCCACAGCACCCGGCGGCGGCCAAGGCGGTCGGCCAGAGAGCCGATCTTGGCCGAGCTGTAAATGCCCGAGAGGTACACCAGCGACAGCAGGCCCACTACGGCCTGGCTCAGTTCATAGGGTGAGGCCAGCAGGCGATAACCGATGTAGTTGAACATCGTTACGAACGCGCCCATCAACAGGAAGGCTTCGAGGAACAGCCACGGTAGGCCCGCATCCTTGAAATGCATGACAAAGCCATCCACCAGGCTGCGTGGTTTGAGGCTGCTGGCGCGGAAGTTGCGCGATTCGGGGAGGATCTTCCAGAACACCGTGGCGGCGATCAACGCCAGAGCGCCGATGATCAGCATTGCGGTGTGCCAGCTGACAAAATCGATCAACACGCCGATGATCAGGCGCCCGCTCATGCCGCCAATCGCGTTGCCGCCGATGTACAGGCCCATGGCCAGGCCGATGTGCTGCGGGTGGATCTCTTCGCTGAGGTAGGTCATCGCCACGGCAGCCAGGCCGCTCAGGGACAGGCCCACCAGCGCCCGCATCAGCAGAATCCCCTCCCAGGTCGGCATCAGACCGCTGGCGATGGTGGCCAGCGCCGCACAGAACAACGCGGCGACCATCACCGGCTTGCGCCCCAGCCTGTCGGATATCGGCCCGGTGATCAGCAGGCCGCAGGCGAGCATCGCGGTCGCGACCGAAAGAATCAGGCTGCTTTGCGCCGCATTGATGGAAAATTCGTGGGACAGCGCCGGCATCATCGGTTGTACGCAATACAGCAGGGCGAAGGTGGCAAACCCGCCGGAGAACAGCGCCAACACCGTGCGCATGAACATCGGCGTGCCTTTTTCGATGTACTCGTCATTAAGCTGCGCCACCACCTCATCGAGGGCTGAGGGCGGGGTGTGTTGGGCAAGTGGAGCAACAGCAGGATTCACGGGGGACCTCGGGGAGGAAAGTCTGCCAGGACTGGCAATACGAAAAAGAATATAGCTGGCTAATGATTCTTTCCAATATATTGTTCGACCTGTTTGATAGGTTCTACGACCTAATGAGGTGTGCATGGAATTACGTCACCTGCGGTACTTCATCGCCGTCGCTGAAGAACTGCACTTTGGCCGCGCCGCGCAGGTGCTGGGCATCTCGCAACCGCCCTTGAGCCAGCAGATCCAGGCACTGGAGCAAGAGGTGGGCGCGCGGTTATTTGAGCGTACCAATCGTCGGGTCGAGCTGAGCGAGGCCGGGCGCCTGTTCCTGCAAGAGGCGCGGCTGGTGCTGGCCCAGGTCGACAAGGCGGCGGATGTGGCGCGCAGGGCGCAATTGGGAGAGCTCGGCGAACTGAAGATCGGCTTCACATCTTCCGCACCGTTCAATTCCAGCATTCCCCAGGCGATCTTCGCGTTTCGCCAGGCTTTCCCGGCGGTGCACCTCAATCTGCAGGAGATGAGCAGCACCCAGGTGGCCGAGTCATTGGTGGATGAGTCGATCCAGGTCGGGCTGATGCGGCCTTTGCCGTTGCCTGATTCGCTGAGCGTGGTCGAGTTGATGCGCGAGCCGTTGGTTGCAGTATTGAGCGCCGGCCATCCGTTGGTGGAAGGCAGCGAGCGCGGCCTGCACCTGGCGCAGTTGGCGCAGGAGCCCTTTGTGTTTTTTCCGCGCACCTACGGCAGCGGCCTGTATGCCCAATTGCTCAGCCTGGCCCGCGACGCCGGGTTCAGCCCGCACTTTGCCCAGGAAGCGGGGGAGGCGATGACCATCATTGGCCTGGTGGCGGCAGGGTTGGGCGTGTCGGTGTTGCCGGCGTCTTACCAGCGTATCCGCATTGATGGCGTGGTCTACCGCACACTGCTCGACCCGGAGGCGATGACGGCGGTGTGGCTGGTGCAGCGCAAGGGCGTGCAAACGCCGATGGCGAAGGGGTTTGTGGAGTTGTTGACGCACAGGGCTTCCACGTAACGAAGCAGATCGATGTGGGAGCTGTCGAGCTTTAGCGAGGCTGCGAAAGGATCACCGCGTTGCATCTGAAAGACCGTAGCGCCTGCATCGCAGCCTCGCTAAAGCTCGACAGCTCCCACATTTGATCGGCGGTGTTCCCCGAGTGCGGTTGCTTCAGGCATACTGGCCGAGTTCCCGAAAGGGGCTTGTGAGACTCTGAGGATCCTGGGCAACCAGCCATCGCAGAGCCAGGCAGGAAGTGGCGATGACAAGCCAACCTGTTTGTGAAGAGGGCGCCGAAAGGCGCCCTTTGTCGTTTCTGGCCTTACTGCATTCCGGCCGAGCGCAACCCTGCCAAAATATCCCGATCCAGCATGCTCACCCAACGGTTGTAATTGCGATGGATCTTGCCGTCCTTGTAGCCCAGGTCGCGGCTGTCGCGGTAAGTGATGGCGTAGCTGTTGCGGGTGTAGCGGATATCGATTGCTGCATAGAACTGGCCGCGCACGGTGATCTCGGCCTGCACCAGTTGCGGGCTCAGGCGTTGTACCGTCCACTCACGTTTTTGCAGGGCGGCGACGATCACCTGTTTCATTTTTTCTTCGCTGACCTGGGTCGTGGCCGGCAGTTCGTGCTGGGTGTTGAGCACCGGTTTGCTGGTGCAGCCGGCAGTGGTCAACAGGGCCAGGGTGATCAGGGTAGCGCGTAGCAGGGAAGACATTCCGTTTTCTCCAATCGATTAAAAAGTCAGGCCCAGCGGCGGAAGATCAACGAGGTGTTGACGCCGCCGAAAGCGAAGTTGTTGTTCATCACGTAGTCGTTGTGCATCTGCCGAAAGCCGCCTTGCAGGTAGTCCAGTTCGCCGCATTGTGGGTCGACCGAATCCAGGTTGAAGGTGTGCACGTACTCGTCGCGGTTCATCATTTCGATGCTGAACCACGACTCCAGCGCGCCGCAGGCACCCAGGGTGTGGCCGAGGAAACTCTTCTGCGAGCTGATCGGCATTCGGCTGCCGAACAGGCTGCTGGTGGCCAGGGTTTCGGCGATGTCACCCTGGTCGGTGGCGGTGCCGTGGCCGTTTACATAGCCGATGGCAGAAGGCGCAAGCCCGGCGTCTTCCAGGGCCAGTTCCATGGCACGGCGCATGGTTTTCTGTTCCGGGCGGGTGGTGTGCTGGCCGTCGGCATTGCTGCCAAAGCCAACCAGCTCAGCGTGAATATGCGCGCCGCGCGCCAACGCGTGTTGCAACTCTTCCAGTACCAGGATGCCGGCGCCTTCACCAATCACCAGGCCATCACGGCCGCTGTCGTAGGGGCGCGGACTGGTTTGCGGCGCATCGTTTTTCAGACTGGTGGCGTAGAGTGCATCGAACACCATGGCTTCGGTGGGGCACAGTTCTTCGGCGCCGCCGGCGAGCATCAATGGCAGGCGCCCGAACTTGATTGCCTCGTAGGCATAGCCGATGCCCTGGCTACCGCTGGTGCAGGCGCTGGACGTGGGGATCAAGCGCCCGGTGAGGCCAAAGAAAATGCTGATATTCGCCGCGGTGGTGTGCGGCATCATCCGCACATAGGAGTTGGCGTTTAGCCCCTCGGCCACGGAATTGAGCAGCATATTGCCGAACGCCTTGATCTCATCGGTGCTGCCGGTGGACGAGCCACAGGCCACGCCCATGCGCCCGTCCTTGATCGACGGATCACCGAGCAAGCCGGCATCCTGCAGTGCCTGCTCCGCTGCCCACACCGCCAGGCGCGAGACACGGCCCATGCTGCGCAATTGCTTGCGGGTCCAGTGCGCGGGCACCACAAAATCATCAATCGGCCCGGCCAGGCGCGTGTTCAGTTCGGTAAAGCGGTCCCATTCATCCATGCGTCGGATACCGCTGCGGTTGGCGCGAAAGTTGGCGGCGATGGTTTCCCAATCGCTGCCCAGGGAGGTCATGCCGGCCATGCCGGTGACGACGACGCGCTTCATCAGCACAAGCCTCCGTTCACGGCCAGCACCTGGCGCGTGATATAGCCGGCTTCGGCCGACATCAGGAAATTCACCGCGCCGGCGACTTCTTCCGGGGTGCCCATGCGTTGCGCGGGGATCATTTTCATCAGTTCTTCGACGGGGACGTTTTCATCCAGCATCGCCGTGTCGATCAACCCCGGCGCCACGCAGTTGACGGTGATCTTGCGTTTGCCCAGTTCGATGGCCAGCGCCTTGGCTGCGCCGATCAGGCCGGCTTTTGAAGCACTGTAGTTGACCTGGCCGCGGTTGCCGATCAACCCGGACACCGAGGTGATGCACACGATACGCCCAGCGGCGCGTCGCCGAATCATCGGCATCATCACCGGGTGCAGCACGTTATAGAAACCATCGAGATTGGTGCGCATCACCACGTCCCAGTCGTCTTCCGACAGGGCCGGGAAGGCGCCGTCGCGGGTCAGGCCGGCATTGAGCACCACGCCGTAGTAGGCGCCATGTTGCTCCACATCGGCTTCAAGGATGGCCTTGCAACTGGCGCGGTCGGACACGTCGAATTGCAGCACCCGCGCCTTGCGACCCATGGCCTCGATCTCGACCTGCACGGTGTCGGCTTCGGCGCGGCCATTGCGGCAATGCAGCACGATGTCATGGCCGGCCTGGGCCAGGCGCAGGGCAATGGCGCGGCCGATGCCACGGCTTGAGCCGGTGACCAGTACGGATTCAGTCATGACGTTGGGTCCTTCGATTCATCTAAATAGTTGGCCGCCTGGGGCGGTCGAAATACGTTCAGGCGCGCACTGGCCTGAATGCCGTCGCCGGTGAGGTGGCATTCGAACACACCCATGCCGTTGTCGTCTTCCAGGGAGCGCAGGCCGTGGATATTCAGCTGGGCGCCTGCCGGGAAGTGCTCCACGTTGCACTCGAACTTGCGTGTACCCAACAGGAAGCCCAGTTCCACCGCGCGGCCTTGCTGGCGTGCATGGCAACCGGCATAGGCGGCGACGCTTTGCGCCATCAATTCCAGGCCTACCCAGGCCGGCAGGCTACCGTCAGGGCGGTTGAACAGGCCGTCGGGCTTGACGGTGACGCGGGTGCGGATCTGCTCATCATCGAACGACAGCACCTGGTCGATCAGGATCATGTCGCCCGCGTGGGGTAGCAGCTCGGCAAGTGGCCAATCGATCATGGGGCCTCTGCGATTATCAGGCTGACGTTATTACCGCCGAAGGCAAACGAGTTGCTCATCAGGCAGGTTTTTTTCAAGCTGTCGCCGCTGTGCGTCCATTGCAAGGGCGGCAGCGCCGGGTCGGCGTGGCCGTCCCACACGTGGGGCGGCAGCAAGCCGTGGCCCAGGCTCAGCCAGCAGAACGCCGCTTCCAGGGCTCCGGCGGCACCGAGGGTGTGACCGGTCATGGGCTTGGTCGACGAACAGGCCACACCGCCGGGGAACAGGCTGGCGACCGCCTGGCTTTCCATGGCGTCGTTGTGTTGGGTGGCGGTGCCGTGCAGGTTCAGGTAGCCGATCTGCTCGGGAGCCAGCTTTGCGCTGGCCAGGGCCTTGCGCATCGCTTGCAACGCGCCCTTGCCGCTGGGTTCCGGCGCGGAGATATGGTGAGCGTCGCAACTGGCACCGCTGCCCAGCAAGGCGATCGGTGCCGGCTCGCGGCTCATCAGGAACAGTACCGCCGCCTCACCGATATTGATGCCGTTGCGGTTCACCGAGAACGGGTTGCAGCGCTCGCTGGATACCGCTTCCAGCGAGGTAAATCCGTTCAGGGTCAGCTTGCACAGGCTGTCCACGCCGCCACAGATTACCGCATCGCACACCCCCAGGTTCAGCAGGCGCTGGGCGCTCATCAAGGCACGGGCGCTGGAGGTGCAGGCGGTGGAAATCACATAGGCCGGGCCGCTCAATTGCAGCCAGTCGGCGAGGAAGTTTGCCGGGGCGCTGAGTTCCTGTTGCTGGTAGTCGTAGTCGGCAGGGAACTGCTTGTCGCGCAGGTAATGAGCAATGCCACGGCTGGCTTCGTCGATGCCCGAGGTGCTGGTGCCAAGCACCACGCCGACTCGCCCTGGGCCATAGGTTTGAATGGCCTGACGGATCTCATCTTCAATCTGCAACGCCGCTTCCAGCAACAACTGGTTATTGCGGCTGCTTTGTTGAGCCAGTTCCACCGGCAGAGGCACCAGTTCGCCCTGGACGGCAGCCACCGGCACTACGCGCTCCGGCACCCAGCCGCTTTCGGCGCGCATCCCTGAACAGTCACCGGCAAACAGGTTGCGGCTGACTTCGGCCTGGCCTCGGCCAAGGGCGCAGATCACACCGAGGGCATTGAGGTAAGCGGTCATCGGCTGATACCTAGCGGGGTGATGCGATAACTCAACGGCTGGCCGGCCATGTTCACGCTGAACACCTCGGAAGACTGATAGATGATTTGCCAATGGCCCGGCAGCGTGCGCGTCAGGTCCATGGCCTGGGCGTGCGGATACAGCGCTGGCACATCACCGGCCGGGGTCAGGGCAAACAGCAGCGCGGCAAACAGCTCCCGCGCCTGGGGATTGGGGGGCAGCAAGCCGTCGGCCTGCCACTGCCCATCGAGCAGTTTTTGCCGGGCCAGGGGAATGCCCAAGGGGTCCATCATCGACCAGCGAATCGCGTGGCCTTCGCGCTGGATCACCAGCAGCCAGTCCTGGCGCTGCCCGTCCGCCAGGCGCTGCACATGCAGTTGCATCGGCAAGGCCAGGGCCGGGATTTTTTCCGGCAGCGGTGCCTGGCTGGCGCAGGCACTGAGCAGCAACAGGCAACCCATTAACAGCAGGCGCATCATGAGGCGGCGTTCTCCAAAGGTTTGCGCGCAACGCAGTTGACCAGGGTTTCCTCGCGCTGGCCCACCGGCGGCGCCTTGCGCAGACCCCAGCGCTCCAGCAGGCCGAAGTCGCTGGAGCGGCTCCACCACAGGTAGGGGTACGAGACATTCTGCGAGTCGAATTCAAAGCCTTGCTCGCGCAGCATCTCCAAATACTCTTCAGCGCTTTTTTGCACATGCATCGGGTGGCGGAACAACCAGCGAATCACCCAGGTGTCGATATAGGCTTCGGTGGATTCGGCAAACAGCAGATAGCCGCCCGGTTTGAGTACCCGATAGAACTCCTTGAGTGCGCGATGTTGCTCGACCAAGTGGTGAAAGGTCTGGTGGCAAAACACGATATCGACGCTGGCGTCCGGTACATCGAGGGTGGCGCAGTCACTGGCGATCAGCTCGACAGCCAGGCCCTGGCGCGCAGCCTCTTCACAGCTCAGCTCCAGGCTGTGGGGGTCGGCATCCAGGCCGATCAGACGTGAAGGCGCAAACACCTGCTGCAGCAACCGGAAGGATTTACCCTGGCCACAACCGGCGTCCAGCAACACCGGCGCCACCGGCAGCGGCTCGCTGAACAGGCTGCGCAGGTCGTTGATCGCCACGCGCAATACGTGATGCTGCCAGGTGTGGCTGCGCAGGAACCAGAAGCCGAACCTGGTTTCCTCGACGTAATTCTTGCTCAGGTAGTTTTTTCCAACGGCAGGACTGCTCATACCGTTTCACTCGCACAAATATCCGACAACATCCGCAATCGCCGTTTAGGTTCGCTGACAAACGGGTTGCGCTCATCCCAGGCGTAACCGGCCAGGATCGAACTGATCATGCGGCGAATCTCCGGCGAGCTGCCAGGATGGAAAATCACATCCTGGAACGTGCCTGCATACCAGCCCTCGACGTAGCAGCGGAAGGTGTCGACGCCGCGCTTCAAGGGCTCGGCGAATTCGCTTTGCCAGTCGACGGTTTCGCCGTTGAGCTGACGGTGCAGCACGCCTGCGGCCATGCTTGCCGAACGCATGGCGATGGTTACGCCCGAAGAAAATACCGGGTCGAGAAATTCCGCCGCATTGCCCAGTAGCGCAAAGCCTGGCCCGTGCAGGGTTTTGACGTTGGCCGAATAGCCGCCGATGCTGCGCGCCGGGGTGTCCCATACGGCGTTCTGCAGCACGGTGGACAGGCTTGGCGTTTCATCGACAAAGCTGCGCAGGCAGGCGTCAAGGTCGCTGTCGCGGCCATCGAAATGCTCTTTGGCCGCGACCACGCCCACCGAGCAACGGCCGTTGCTGAACGGGATGGTCCAGAACCAGATGTCGCGCTGGGTCGGGTGGGTGGTGACCAGGATTTTGCTGCGATCAAAGCCTGGGTGTTCGATGCGGTCTTCGATGTGAGTGAACACGGCCTGGCGCAGCGGGAAGTTCGAGGGCGCCTCAAGGTCCAGCAGGCGTGGCAGTACACGGCCATAGCCGCTGGCATCCAGCACGAACTTGGCCTTGATGTGGTACTCGCTGCCGTTCTGTCGGCGCACATGCAGGTAGCGGCACTCGCCGGAGAAATCCACACCGACAATGCTTTGGCCATAGCGGATTTCCACACCTTGCAGCGCCGCCTGATCGGCCAGCAACTTATCGAACTCGCCGCGCTGCACCTGGAAGGTAGTGGGCTTGCCGTTGCTGAAGGTGTCGCCAAAGTCAAACGCACTGTAGCGCTCGCCCCAGGCGAACGCGGCGCCGGTTTTTACCTGGAAGCCCGCCGCTTGCACAGCGTCGAGCATCCCGGCTTCTTCGATGAAGTCGATGCAGTGCGACAGCAGGCTTTCGCCAATCGAAAAACGCGGGAAATGCTCGCGTTCGATGATCAATACATCATGCCCTTTGCGCTTTAGCAGCGCGGCCGCAATGGCACCGGATGGCCCGGCACCGATCACCACCACCTGGCGACGTTCCATTTCAACTGTGGGCACGAGGGCTCCTTGCCGCATGGGCGATAATCGCATTCATAAGGTGTGTTTCTGCTGGGCGGCCCAGGGCGCCAGCATAAAGCTGAATGCCAGGCCCAGGCTGACCGATAAACCGAAATTACTCACGGCCGGTGTACTCGACACCGCCAGCAGGCCGAACGACAACCAGGTTGTCAACGCCGCCAGCAGTGTTCCCAAGAGGCTGACGGCCGGGCCGCCGATCTGCTCGCGCATCAAGATCGCGTAGTCAACGCTGATGGCCGTGACCAGCAACAGGCCAAACAGGCTGAACAAGGTCAGCGGCTGGCCCAGCCAGCCGAGGCTGGCCAGGCTGCACAGCGCGGCCAGCAGGGGCAGGGCGACGATACGCAAGGCGCCGCCAAAACCGAAGGGCACAATCAGCAACAGCACGATCAGCACGCACGACAGCAACTTCAATTCGGCTGCGCTGATTTGCGTGTCGGCAAACACGCGGTTCAGGTCGCCCAGGCGATCGACCAGTTGCACGCCGGGCAAATCCAGCGCCTGCACCCGCAGCAACGCCGGGTTGTTCAAGCCTTGCAGGCTGACCATGGCCGCCACGCCGCCGTCGACCGGGCCGAGCCAGAGCGTGCGCCAGGGTTCGGCCAGCGGGCCTTGCAGGGCTGCGTCAATGTCTTGAGTGGGCAGCGCCTGCAACTGCGTGACTTCAGCCTGCAGGGCACTGACGGGTACGCCGAGGTCCAGCAGCGGTTGCCAGTGCTGCGCCAGAGTGTTCAGCGCATCGCGCAGTTGTTGCTGCTCCTCGGGCAGGTTCACCAGTTGATTGAGCGCCAGGTAACCCTGGAGCTTGTCCATGTTCACCAACTGATCCAGGCGTTTGCCCAAGGCGGCTTGGCGTTCCAGCAACTGCTGCTGATTATCTGCGCGCACCAGGAAAAACTGGCTGGTGGGCTGGAACCCGGTGATGCGCGCTACGGCCTGTGCTTCCTGGAGCAATTGCGGCGGCGCGCCGATCCACTGGCGAATATCGTTCTTGCTGTTGAGCTGCCACAGGCCGGCGGCGCAGAACACCAGCACCGCCACCAGCAGCACTGAACCGGGCACGCGTTTGATCAAGGCGGTACGCAGTTGCCATAGGGCCTGGGCGACACGCAGCGGCCATTGCGCCGGGCGCAGCTCCACGCCCTTGAGCAGCGCAGGCAGCAGGCACACCGCACACAAATAAGCGCCCACCAGCCCGGCGGCGGAGAACACCGCGATTTGCGTCAGCGCCGGGAAGGGTGTCCAGGCCAGCGCCAGGTAGCCGATGCAACTGGTGGCCAGGCTCAGGCTCAGGCCCGGCAGGGTCAGGCGCAACGCCGGCCAACTGCGCCAGGGTTGCAGGCTCCAGCTTTTGGACAGGTAGTGCAGGGGGTAATCCACCGCCACGCCGATCAGGCTGGAGCCCAGCACCAGGGTCATCACATGCATATGCCCAAACAGCGCCACACACGCGACTGCGCCAAACACCATGCCCACCAGCACCGGTACAAAGGCCAGCAACACCCGCCAGCGCCGGAAGGCCAGCAACAGCAACAACAGGATGCCGACGGTTGCACCACCGCCGACCCAGGTGATTTCCCGCGTGGCTTGCTGCTGCCCATTGGCCGCGTAGAGCAAGCCGCTGGCGGCGAGCAATTGCGCGCCGTCCTCACCAGCCTGCTCGCGGCTGGCCTGGAGCAAATCCGCCACTTGCAACGGCAATTTCATATCGAAGGCATTGCCGTGGGTGCGTGCCCGCACCAGCACCCAGCTTTGGCCGTCGGCTTCGGCGATCAAGGCGCCGCTGCCGATGTCCAGCTGAACCGCGCCATGTTGCGGCTGGCTGTTCTGGATACGCCCGGTCAGGCCGAGCCAGTCGTCCTGGCTCGGCACCAGGCTGAAGCCGGTGAACGGATCGAACAGCGCTTGTACCCGCTGCTGAATAAAAGCGTCGGGGCGTTCGATCAGTTGCTCACGGTCGTTGGCCGAGAGCATCGACAAGCGCCCGCGCAGCAGTTGCTCGCGCAACGCCGGCAAGTCGGCTTGCAGGTTCCATTGCACCCGTTCAAACAGACCGCTGGCCTGCCAACGCTCGCCCATTTTCTGCGCCGCGGCCAGTGCTTGCTGGCGGTCGGCATGGCCCACCAGTACCAGCATCTCGCGGTTCAGCGGTTCTTGCATACGCTGTTCGGCCTGCTGTTCCAGGGCGTCCGGCGTACTGCCCGGCACCAGTTCCATCAGGTTGGCCGACAACGGCGCGCCATCGCGCCACTGCCAGCCGGCCAGGGCCAGCACGGCCACCAGCAGGATCAGGAACAGGCGCGGCAGCAGGCGCTCACTGGGCAAAGTCGTGTTGCTCCGTATCGCTCAAGGGTTGGTCGGCCGTGCTGTCCTGCATACGCAATACGGTGCTGTCGCCCTGGGTTTCCAGCAGCTCAATGGTTTGCACCAGTTCGCCGCCGTCGATATTGATCCGGGTGAACACTTGCTTGAGCAGCAATGAGCGCGGGGTCAGCGTGAGCTTCCAGTTGTGGGCCTGGCCTTGCAGTTGCAGTTCGAAGTCACGCTGCAAGCCGCTGCTGTCGCCCTGCAGCACCGCGAGGAACAGGCGATTCTGCTCGGCCCCGGCGCTCTTGTTCGGCAGCGGTTGCCAGCCATTGGCGTCACGCCGGGCTATGCCTTGGCCTGTGATGCGGTAGTCCTGTTGCAGCGGGGTCTTGAGCAGCCATAACAGGCCGTGGTCCTTGGCGAGCACGAAGGTGCCTTTGCTGACCAGCGGCTGGGGCAGGGCGCGCAGGTGTTTTTCCTGGGTGAAGTTGCCGTGGATGACAGAGGGTTTGGCAAGCTGATCGCTCAACTGCTGCAAGTCGAAAGCCTGGGCCAAGCCTGGAACGCCCAACAGCAGGATAAGCACAATCCCTGTGGGAGCGGGCTTGCCCGCGAAGAACCTGAGGACGCTGCGTAGTGTCAGGCGTCGTGCGTTATCGTTAACGACCATCGCGGGCAAGCCCGCTCCCACAGGGGTCAGCATTTCAGGGCCCTTTCTACGGCATCGGTGAATATCGTGGGCGAGGCAAGTTGCATCTCGCGGTTGGCGATTTGCACCGCCACCTGCACGGTGCTGGCGCGGGTCAAACGCTCGCCGCTCGCCAGGTCAGTGATCAGGTAGTTGACCTTCAAACGGTTCTCCCACTCCACCAGGCTGGCACGCACATTGAGCGTCTGACCGAAGGTCGCGCCACGTACATAGCGTAGCTGCATGTCGATCACCGGCCAGGCGTAGCCGGACTCGAGCATCGCCGTGTAGTTATGGCCGATCTTGTCCAGCAGCGCACAGCGCGCCACTTCCAGGTATTTCACGTAGTGCCCGTGCCACACCACGTTCATGGTGTCGATATCGAAAAACGGCACGAGGATTTGCGTGTCGCAGTGCAATACGCCGGGGCTACGCATGCAGCCTCCAGTGTTGCGTGGCGATGCGTTGCAGGCACAGGCGCAGTTCGCCTTCCAGGGCACGGTCTTCGATGACTGGCGGGAAGTCCATGGCCAATTCTGCGTGCATTGCGGCCAGTGCCGGTGGCAGCGCTCGGGCATCTTCTGCTTGGGCGCGCAGCCACACACCCTGGTTGGCTGCGAGCAGGGTGGCGGCGGCTACTTGTTCGGTCAGCTCCAGTACGCGGATTGCATCGCGGGCGGCAATGGTGCCCATGCTCACCTTGTCCTGGTTGTGGCACTCGGTGGAGCGCGAAAACACGCTGGCCGGCATAGTGTTTTTCAGCGCTTCGGCGGTCCAGGCGCTGGTGCCGATCTGCACCGCCTTGAAGCCGTGGTTGATCATCGCGCGGTCGGCCAGTGCGCCCGACAGGTTGCTCGGCAGGCCGTGGTTGTAGCGCACGTCCACCAGCAGCGCGAGCTGGCGGTCGAGCAGGTCGGCGACGTTGGCCACCAGGGTCTTGAGGCTGTCCATGGCGAAGGCGATATGCCCGCCGTAGAAGTGCCCGCCGTGCAGTACGCGTTCTTCTTCAGCGTCGATGATCGGGTTGTCGTTGGCGCTGTTGAGTTCGATCTCGATGAACGAGCGCAGCCAGCTCAGGCTGTCGGCCAACACGCCGAGTACATGGGGCGCGCAGCGCAGCGAGTAGCGATCCTGCAAGCGATGCAGCGGCGCGGTCGGTGCATCGATCGCCAGGTCGTTGCGCAGCCACGCGGCCACTTGCATCTGCCCAGGGTGCGGCTTGGCGGCGAACAGGCGCTCGTCGAAGTGTTCCGGGTTGCCTTGCAGCGCCACCACATTGAGCGCGGTGATGCGTGTGGCCAGGTGCAGCAGGTAGTCGGCGCGGGCGAAAGCCAGGCAGGCCAGGCCAGTCATCACGGCGGTGCCGTTCATCAAGGCCAGGGCTTCCTTGGGGCGCAGCACCAAAGGCTCCCAGCCCAGTTCGCGGTGCACGTCGGCCGCCGGGCGGCGTTCGCCACGAAACAGCACTTCACGTTCGCCGGACAAGGTCGCTGCCACGTAGGACAGCGGCGTCAGATCACCGCTGGCGCCCACCGAGCCTTCTTCCGGGATCAGTGGCAGCACATCGTGTTCAAGGAAGGCGTGCAGACGTTCCAGCAGCTCCACGCGTACGCCCGACACGCCATGGCACAGCGACTGCAAACGCGCCGCCAATACTGCGCGGGTGGCTTGGGCGTCGAGCAACTTGCCCAGGCCGCAACCGTGAAAGGTGTACAGGTGACGCGGCAAGGCTTCGACGTGTTCCAGCGGTACCGCCACCACGCAGGAGTCGCCGTAGCCGGTGGTCACGCCGTAGATCACGCCTTCCTTGTCCAGCAGCGAGTCGAGAAACTGCGCGCCCTTGGCGATGCGCTGACGATAGGCAGCATCACCCTGCAATTGCGTGGGCACCTGACGGTTGGCCAGGGCCAGCACGTCTTCGATGCGCAAGGGGCGTTCGCCAAAGGTTACCGGCTCAAGATGCGTCGTCATCGGTCTTCCAGAAAGTGTAAAAGTTGAACCATTGTTGGGGCGCTTGCAGGCAGAACTGGCCCAGGCGTGCGGCGTAGCGGGCGGTCCACTCGGCAATCACTTGCTCGCGGGTGCTGCGCTTCCATTCGATCAACGGTGCGAAAGGCTCGATGGTCAGGCGATAGCGGCCTTGGTGTTTGAGGCACATCAGCAAGTTGACCGGGCATTTGAGCAGCCCGGCCAGCAGCCACGGGCCTTGGGGGAACGCAGCCGGGTGGCCGAGAAAATCCACGCGCACCGTGCGCCCACCGTGCAACGGTATGCGGTCACCGGCAATCGCCAGCCATTCGCCGTCGTCCAGGCGCTGGCTGAGCAGCAGCATGGTGGCCGGGTCCAACTCGCTGACCTGGATCAGGCGCAAATGGCTGGCCCCGGCTTCGCCCAGCAGGCGGTTGAAACGCTCGGCGTGCTTGGTGTGCACCAACACGTTCATGGTGACCTGTTCACCGATCTCCGCCAGTGCACGGCACACTTCCAGGTTGCCCAGGTGCGCGCCCACCAGCATCTGCCCGCGTGCGCCACGCAGTTGCCCGCGCAATTGCGCCGGGTCGTTGATTTCGATCTGTTCCAGGCCCAGCTTGCCGTTCCATACGTCGAGCTTGTCGAGCAGGGAATCGGCGAAGGCCATGAACTGGCCGAAGACTTTCCGGTGGCTGGGCAGTAGTTCATCGCGCCCACTCCATTGGGCCAGGCGCTGTTGATATTGCCAGGCGCTGTGGCGCGCCGTGCGGCCAAACAGAAAGAAGTAGAAAACGATGCTGTAGAGCAAAGGGCTCAACAGGCGACGACCCAGGACTTTTGCGGCGAGCGCCGTGAGCTTCATCAGCCAGAAGCTGCCGCGTTCCTCGCGGTCGGCCCAGTGCTTGGTGCTGTCGCTCATGCCTGCCACCGTCGCCACAGGATCATCGGCGCACGCACCAACATGCCGAAAAACAGCCGCGTGTGCATGGCGCTGATGCGAACGTTGTCGCGGAACAAGCGAAAGTGCGACAAGCCGTCGGCAGGGTAGTGCACCTGGGTCGGCAGCCAGCGCATCGGTTGGTTGCGCCAGGCCAGGCGCACCAGGATGTCCGAGTCGAAATCCATGTGCGTGCCGATGTAGGCCGAGTCGATCAAGACCAGGGTTGGCGCCAGCGGGTACACGCGAAAACCGCACATCGAGTCGCGAATCTGCAACGACAGGGTGTTGATCCACACCCACACGTGGGTCAGGTAGCGCGCATACAAGCGGCCTTTGGGCACGCTGTCGTCGTATTCGGGGTAGCCGCAGATGACGGCGTCAGGGTGTCGGCGCGAGGTGTCGATAAAGGTCTCGACTTCACGCAGGTCGTGCTGGCCGTCGGCGTCCACTTGCAGGGCGTGGGTGTAGCCCCGGCGCGCCGCTTCGCGAAAGCCGGCCATCACTGCGCCGCCCTTGCCCTGGTTGCTGGGCAGGGTCAACAGGGTGACGTTGTCGAGGGTGGCCAATTGCGCCAACACCGCTGCGCAGGCCGGGCTGCTGCCGTCGTCGACCAGCAGGCACGGCAAGCCGCTGCCCAGCAGGCTGCGGACCACGGCGGGTACGGCAGTTTCGTGGTTGTACACCGGAATCAGGGCGCAGGGGTTATGCATTCGCAGTCACCAACTGTATGCGACCGCTGGAACAGGCGGCAACGCCGTTGCGGTAGGTGAAATAAAGCTTGCTGCGTTCCCGGTCAAAGCGCAGGTGCAGTTCAATCTGATCGCCCGGGCGCACCAGTTGCTGGAACTTGAGCACTTCCATGCCGGCGAAGGTGCTCGGCAAGTCGAGCAGTTGCTGGCCCAGGTTGAACGCCCATTCCACTTGCACCACGCCCGGCAGCACCGGCGTTACCGGGAAGTGTCCGCTGAAATAGGCCAGGTCCGGCGGGACGCTCAGTTGCACGGTCCATTCACCATCGGCTTCGACCTGCTCCAGCACTTCGGGGGCTTTTGGCCGGGGAGCCAGCAGAAGTGCTTCGATATCGGCCTGGGGCAGCTTGCCCTGGCTGTTGAGCGGCAATTGGCGCAGCAACCGCCAGCGACGCGGCAGGGCCAGGGCTTCGCAGTGTTGGCTCAGGTGCTGGCGCAGGGTTTGGGTGAGCGTGCGCCGGCCCTGGTTGCGCAGGGCATGCAGGCCATCGCTGCTGAGCACCACCAGTGCGCCAAGGGAGGCGCGGTTTTCCTGCACCACACCCAGGCGGGTTTCGGCGACCCAGGAGTGGGTCATCAACGCCTGTTCGAGCATCGGCAGGGAGATACGTTTTTCTTCCAGCTTGACGATACGGTCCAGGCGGCCCAGCAATTCAAAACGGCCATCGGCATGGATGCGTGCAGCGTCGGCGGTCTGTTCGATGTGCCCTTCGGGCAGGTACTTTGATGCGATACGCAGTGCGCCGTCGGCATCCTGGCTCAGTTGCACGTCGGCAAACGGCTGCCAGGGTTGTGCACCCTGGCGCCAGGCGATGCCGCCGGTTTCCGAGCTGCCGAGAATTTCCGTCGGCCATTGCTGCAAGCGGTCATACAGACTGCCGGCGGCTTCAACGGGCAGCGCGCCACCGGAGGAAAACACCCGCGCAACCTGGCTCAGTGCCGGCCAGTCGAGGTTGTCGCCCATGCGTTTGAGCAGCGCCGGGCTGGCGACCCAGGCAAATTGTGGGTGCTCGCGGCTGGCGCGCTGCATGTCTTCGGGGAACGCCAGTTGCTTGCGCACAAAGGTGCGACCTGCGCACAGCGGCCACAGCACGCGAAACAGCAAGCCGTAGATGTGCTGGGTGGCGACGCTGCCGATGATGCAGGCGTCTTTGAGGTCCGCCCCCCACAGGGCTTCCAGCGCCTCGACTTCATTGGCCAGTTGGCGCAGGGACTTGTCGATGCGCTTGGGCTCGCCGCTGGAACCGGAGGTGCACAGGCTCAGTTGGCAGGTGTCCAGGTCGAGAACCGCAGGGCTCAGGGGCGCCTGGTACAGCGCCTCGAGATCAGCGGCTTCGATCAACCAGGCGTCGACGGCAGGATCCCAGCGATGGCGGGTCTGGGGCTGCAGGTCGGCCGGCAGCAGTACGCTGGCACCGGCGCGCCAGGCGCCCAGCAAGGCAATCGCCAGGACGCCCGCGTCTTCCAGGTACACGGCCAGGCGCTGGATGCCTCGCGCCTGCAAGCCGGCCGCCAGGCGCAGGGATGCTTCCCACAGCTGGGCGTGATTCATGTCAGGCTCGGTGGTGACCCAGCGCTGTTGCAGCGGCTCAAGCAACAAGTGCTCAAGTTTCAACCCATTCATACGCGGCCTCGAACCCTTTGTCGTACCAGCCATTCCACGGCAAACAACAGCGCCATCAGCCCGTAGGCGATCAAGCCGTTGTACAACGTCCACCAGCTCAGCGGCGCCCACAGCGTGAGCGCGGCGGCGAGCAAGCCATTACACAGAAAAAATGCACTCCACACCACGGTGACCTGGCGGGTATACACGATTGCCTTCGGCGGCAGTTGCGGGTCAGTCATGCGTGCCAGGCGCTCGACCATCGGCGGGCCGTATTTCAGGCTCAGGCCGAACAGCGCCAACATGAACGCACTGACCAGGCTGGGGTACCAACGCAGCCACTGCGGGTTATCGAACCAGGCCAGCAGCACGCAGAACACGATCACCGTCACCGCCATCCAGCGGCTGCCCGGGCGCCGCCCAGCGGTCAGGGCGCGCAACAGCCACAGGCTGCCCAGCAACAGGCCGAATTGCCACGGTGCAAAATGCTCGGTGCCGTAATACACCGCAAAGGGGTACAGCAGCCCCGCCAACAACAGGCCAAGGCCGATCAGCCGGCTCATGCGGCGGGCTGGACCAGACGGTATACCGCCTCAACCACGTCGTTCACGGTGCGCACCGCCTTGAATTCTTCGGCGGCGATCTTCTTGCCGGTCTGGCGCTTGATGTGGTCGATCAGGTCCACGGCGTCGATGCTGTCGATTTCCAGGTCTTGATACAGGTTGGCGTCGAGGGTGACGCGCGCAGGTTCCAGTTCAAACAGTTCCACCAAGGCATCGCGCAGGGTGTTGAAAATATCGTCACGAGTTTGCATGGTACGGTCTCAAGCTGCCTGTCGGGCCGTGACGAACGCCGCAAGGCTGGCCACGTTGGTGAAGTGATTGCGGGTGTCCTTGGCGTCGGCATCGATTTTGATGCCGTACTTTTTCTGAATTGCCAGGCCCAATTCCAGGGCGTCGACCGAGTCCAGGCCCAGGCCTTCGCCAAACAGAGTCTGTTCGCTGCCAATGTCGTCGGCGCTGATGTCTTCCAGACCCAGGGCCTCGATGATCAGCTCTTTTATCTCGTGCTCAAGGCTTTTTTGGTCGCTCATCTTCGGCGAGCTCCTTAATGAAATAGTGATGCAGGTAATCGTTGAGCTTGCGTGAAGCCTGGGGCGCGGCGCCGAGCGCGGCAAACGCTTGTGGCTCTATATCGGCCCCCACGCGCAAACTGAAGTGAAATCGACGTTTGGGGATGCGATACCAGGGTTCGGCCTTGGTCAGGGTGGTGGGGCTGACCTTGATCACTACCGGGGTGATGATTGTCGCACCCCGCAGGGCAATGGCCGCGCCGCCGCGATGAAAGGCGGGGGCCGCGCCGGGTGTGGTGCGGGTGCCTTCGGGAAAGATGATCAGGGTCTGGCCGGCGCGCAGGGCATCGGCAGCCGCATCGAGCATGTCGGCGCTGCCGTCGTTGCTGATGTAGCCGGCATCACGCACCGGCCCGCGGGTGAAGGGGTTCTGGAACAGGCTCTGCTTGACCACGCAGTTGGTCTGGCGCATCAGGCCGATCAGGAACACCACATCGATCAGCGACGGGTGGTTGGCAACGATCATCTGCCCTGGACGCCCGAGCTTTTCGGCGCCCTCCACGCTGTAGGTCAGCACGCCGACACGCTGCATCAACCGCACAAAGAACCAGAACAGCCGGCTGATGGTGTGACGTGCACGGCGCTGGTGCTGTTGGGCACTGCCCGGCAAGCAACTGAGCAATGGAAACACCAGCAAACGCAGGCACAACCCGCCCACGCCAAACAGGAAAAAGCTCGCGGCGGTAGCGAACAGGCGCCAGTAATAGGCGTCCCGAGGCTTGTCGGTCAGGGCTTGCGTTGCCAGTTCCATACTCGGTTCTTCCAGGCATGTTGGCAGGCGCCCTGTTCGGTCAGCAGGGTGCGCAGCAGGTTCAGGGCGTGGGGCCACTGGGCGATGGTGGAGGGTTGGACAGTGCCGGTGGTGAGTTCCAGCTGCCACTCGTCGCCCGGTGTCAGCAACAGGCCGAGGGCATAGGGGAAAGGTACGTCATGGATCCAGCCGGCGTAGGCTTCGGGCGGCTGTTCTTCAGTGATCACCAGCAGCACCGCCGGGGCGCCTTCGTTGAGCAATGCGGCGGCTTCGAGGAGGCCGTGCTCCAGGCCATCGCCGACGGCAGCGAGGGCAGTCATCTCGGCGGTTTCATTGCGCAGGATCGACCACAGGCCGATCACCGCGTTGTGCACCGACAGGCTGAACTGGGTGGGCGACAGCGGCTGCTCGTTGGCCAAATCGCTGAGGATATCCAGGGTGCGCGGGGTTTCGCCGTGGCGGGAAATGAACACCAGCGGCAGCTCTGCAAGGCCCTCGGCCAGCGGCCAGCCGACGCTGAATGCCATGCGCGCCAGCCGGCTCAAGCGGCGGCGCTGCATAGCTGGCAGAAATGACACATCCGGGCAGGCTTCGCTGACGGGCAGCAACACCGGGTCCCGGCACCAGGCGTGCCAGTCGTGCGCACTCTCAAGGCCAGGAGCCCAGGCGCGCCATTGGGCGATGTTGAAGTTGATCACTGAGAAGTTATCCCGCCCCTGCGGGCTTCCATGTGCGGCCAATGGCCCCGGATTCCGGGACAGAGAGCAATAGCCGAATGGCGCGCATTATCCCGGTGCCGCGGGGTTCTAGCAAATAGTGGTGAAAGTTTGTTCACTATTGATCACAAATAAGTTGGAAGAATTTACAGATTGTCGGCGATCACAGGCCAGGCTGGGTCGTCGGAGATTTCCCATTCATTTGTGAGCCAGGCACAGCGTATGGATGAACGAGGTAGCTAACTGGCGCTTTTGCGCTCTACACTCGGTCATTCATTGATACACGGAGGTTTTTCCATGCGGCGTGTGGTGTTCAATCAAAAAGGCGGCGTGGGCAAGTCCAGCATCGCCTGCAACCTGGCGGCGGTCAGCGCCAGCGAAGGTTATCGAACCCTGTTGGTGGACCTCGATGCGCAAGCCAACTCGACCCAGTACCTGACCGGCTTGACGGGCGAAGACATCCCCATGGGGATCGCGGATTTTTTCAAGCAAACGTTGTCTTCCGGGCCTTTTTCGAAGAAGAACAAGGTTGATATCTACGAAACGCCGTTCGACAACCTGCACGTCATCACCGCCACCGCCGAGCTGGCAGACCTGCAGCCCAAGCTCGAAGCCAAGCACAAGATCAACAAGCTGCGAAAGCTGCTGGATGAGTTGAGCGAGGATTACGACCGGATTTACCTCGACACCCCACCCGCGTTGAACTTCTATGCGGTTTCTGCGCTGATTGCGGCTGATCGTGTGCTGATCCCTTTCGATTGCGACAGTTTTTCGCGCCAGGCGCTATATGGCCTGCTCGCGGAAATCGAAGAACTGAAGGACGACCATAATGAAGGCCTGGAAGTGGAAGGCATCGTGGTCAACCAGTTTCAGGCCCGGGCCAGCCTGCCGCAGCAGATTCTGGATGAACTGATTGCCGAAGGGCTGCCAGTGCTGCCGGTGTACCTGGCCAGCTCGGTGCGAATGCGCGAGTCGCACCAGGAGAGCAAGCCGCTGATCCACCTGGACCCACGGCATAAGCTGACTCAGCAGTTCGTCGAATTGCATAACCTGCTGGAAAACGCCTGATTTCAAGTGCCACACAGATCAAATGTGGGAGGGGGCAAGCCCCCTCCCACATTTGGATGGTATTCCAATGAATCGTCCCACAGAGGCTGTAGGACCGGTCTGGCAATAGGGCTTGTGCCTTGTAACCTTGCCTACAGCTACGCCAGAATCGGCCGGCTTGTGCGTCTGGATGGGCGTCTCTAAGGTTTGCCGGTCGCTGAATGTTCAGTGATCGGGTTTAGTAGCCCGTGGTGAGACGTACGGCAAATCGTCATCAGGATCTTCCTGGATTTGATGGTGGCTGTACGGAGGGCGCTTTCGAGCGCGCCGGTTGCGTCTCCCCGGTCTACTAACCTGCGTACAGCTGCCACCCTCCGTTTAGTAGCGGTAGGTTGCGGCTCCTCTACTCGGAGACGATCCATGGTTAACCTTTATACCGTTACACCCAACCTCCCCACCGAAACCCTCGTGCTCAACAGCTACGAAACCTTCTCCTCGGTGCGCACCTTGCTGCTCAACCTGTCCAACGACCTCGCCGGCGAACACCGCGACGTAGCGCTGGCCATCCACCAGTTAAGCGAACTGGGTGTCATGCTGGTCAGCCAGATGATGGACCGCGAAGCCCCGCTGACCTAAAGCTGAAATGCATTCAATGTGGGAGCTGGCTTGCCTGCGATGGCATCGCCTCGGTATATCAGACCGACCGAGTCGCCTGCATCGCAGGCAAGCCAGCTCCCACATTGACCGAGTTGATGGCGGGGGATGTTTACACCCCCTGGCTACGCAACCAGTTCATCAACTGCGGCAACGGAAAGGCCCCACTCTGGCGCGCCACTTCGCGACCGTTCTTGAACAGAATCAAACTGGGAATAGAACGAATCCCCAACTGCGCCGACAGCTGCTGATTAGCCTCACTGTCCAGCTTCGCCAGCCGGCACTTGCCTTCAAGCTGCCCGGCGGCCTGCTCGAATACCGGCGCAAACGACTTGCACGGCCCGCACCAGTCGGCCCACACATCCACCAGCAACGGCAAGTCGCCCTTGATCTGGCTGGCGTAGTCGCCTTGTTTCAATTCAAAGGGCCTATTCAACAACACCGACTGCTTGCAACGCCCGCATTTGGGCGCATCACCCAGGCGTTCGCCGGGGATGCGGTTGAGGCCATTGCAATGAGGGCAGGGGATTACAAGAGTTTCGGACATCGGGGGCTCCTTGGGGGCGGCTATTGGCTTCAATCTGGTGTCGGCGACGCGGTTTATCAACACTCGATAAAAAGGACAAAGCATGAACGACGCTTTGAAACTGGCCATTGAGCATTGGCCTTACGTTGCAACGCTGCTGCGCAAACCCCAAACCGAGGAGGATTATGACGCCCTGGTCGAGGCGATTGATGAGCTGCTCGATATCATGGGAGAAGATGAAGACCATCCAATGGGTGGGCTACTGGACATCATTTCTGACTGGGTGGAGGCCTATGATCTGGAGCATCAGCGTATGCCTCAGATCTGATGAGCCTATTCACCGCAGAATAATTCCATTGTCTTTAGGGCTTACGATGAACAACTGATCTCCAAATGCCTGCCCCAATCCGGCGGCCGCTGCGCGTACTGCTCCATTCCCGTTTGTTCCTCAAACGGTTTGCAAAGCACCTCATGCAGCCGCCGCACTTCGCTGTAGTCCCCGGCCTCGGCGGCGGCGATGGCGTTTTGGGCCAGATAGTTGCGCAGGATGTAGAGCGGGTTCACCGCATGCATGCGCTCGCGGCGCTGTTCCTGGGTGTAATCCCCGTCCCGCGCAACGCGGGCTTTGTAGAGTTCGGCCCAGGCATCGAACCCGGCCATGTCGACAAAGTCATCGCGCAACCGCGCCACGGCCAGCGCCGCCGATTCATCGCCCAGTCGACGGAAGAACAGCGTGTAGTCCACGCCGCTGTTCTGCATCAGCTTGAGCAAACTCTCCACCAGCGTCTGGTCATCCTCTTCGGCGGTGGTCAGCCCCAGGCGGCGGCGCATCAGGTCCAGATAGTGGGCTTGGTATAGCGGCAGGTACAGGCCGAGGGCTTCTTTGAGCGCATCAACGCTGATAAACGGCGTAAGCGCCTGGGCCAATGCGCTGAGGTTCCACTGCCCGATCGGTACTTGGTTGCTGAAGGAGTAACGCCCTTCATGGTCGGAATGGTTGCAGATGAAGTGCGCGTCAAAATCATCAAGAAACGCAAACGGCCCGAAGTCGAAGGTGATGCCCAGGATCGACATGTTGTCGGTGTTCATCACACCGTGGCAGAAGCCGTACGCCTGCCATTTGGCGATCAGCTCGGCATTGCGCTCGACGATCTCGCGGAACATCGCGAGGTAAGGTTCAGGCTGTTCACGGCACTCGGGGTAATGCAGGTTCAAGACATGTTCGGCCAACTCGGCCTGCTGTTCGGGCTTCTTGGTGTAGTAGAAGTATTCGAAATGCCCGAAGCGGATATGGCTATGGGCCAGGCGCAAAACCATGGCGCCACGTTCCTGTTTCTCACGCCAGACCGGGGTGCTGGAGCCGATCACGCATAGTGCGCGGCTGCTGGGGATGCCCAGCGCGTGTAGTGCTTCGGAGGCGAGGAATTCGCGAATCGAAGAGCGCAACACCGCACGCCCGTCGCCCATGCGCGAGTAAGGCGTCATCCCCGCGCCCTTGAGGTGCAAATCCCAATGTTCGCCGGCCTCGTTGTAGACCTCGCCCAGCAACAACCCGCGGCCATCGCCCAATTGCGGGGTGTAGCCGCCAAACTGATGCCCCGAATAGACCATCGCCCTTGGTTCGGCTTCGGCCCACAGCTTGTGGCCGCCAAACAGTTCGGCAAACACGGGCGTTTCAGCCACGGCCGCGTCGAGGTCCAGCAGGGCCATGGCGGCCTTGCTTGCCACGACCAGGCGCGGTTCGTCCAGGGGCTCTGGCAATACGTGGGTTGAGAACGCGTCGCCCAGGCGTGCGAAGCGGTTGTCGAAGGTCAGTTCGTCGAGGGCTTTCACCGGCCATCTCCAGCAGAATGTCCGAGCATTCTGCTGGGGATAGGGCGTTTAGTCGAGTTTGCTCGGTGGCGGCTCCGGCGCATCCACCACTTTGCCGGCGGGTGGCTCTGGTGCGTCGGGCTTGTCGACGGGCTCGACGATGGTCTTGCGCTCATCCTCGGCCGGCACCAGTTTGTATTCCTGGCCGTGGAGGTTTTTCAGGTAGATCTCCATCTGCCTGAACGAGATGTTGATGTGCTGTTTCTTGAACTCACGGTTGATAAAGCGGTTGACCTCGTCGAGCACCGGATTGCGGTCGCCCAGGTCGCGCACATGCATGCGCAGCTCGTGGTCCAGGGTGCTTTCGCCGAAGTTGAGGAAGTACACGTGGGGTTCGGGTTCTTTCAGTACCCGCGGGTTTTCCCGTGCGGCCTTCAGTAACAATTCCTTCACCAGGTCCAGGTCCGAGCCGTAGTCCACGCCGAGTTTCAGGGTCACGCGAGTGATGGTGTCGGTCAGCGACCAGTTGATCAGTTGCCCGGTAATAAAGGTCTTGTTCGGGACAATGATGTCCTTGTTGTCGAAGTCGGTGATGGTGGTGGCGCGAATGCGGATCTTGCTCACCGTACCCGACAGGTTGCCGATGGTGATGGTGTCGCCAATGCGCACCGGGCGTTCGAACAGGATCATGATGCCGGAGATGAAGTTGGCGAAGATCTCCTGCATACCGAAGCCCAGGCCCACCGACAGCGCCGCAACCAGCCATTGCAGCTTGTCCCAGCTCACGCCGAGGGTGGACAGGGTGGTGACAAACCCTACGCCGGCAATGATGTAGGACAGCAAGGTGGTGGTGGCATAGGCGCTGCCCTGGGCCAGGTCCAGCTTGGACAGCACCAGCACTTCCAGCAGGCCGGGCAGGTTGCGCGCCAGGGCGAAGGTGATGCCGATGATGATCGACGCGCCGAGCAGGTCGCCGATACTGATGGGCACCATGCTGATATTGGCACCCGTACCGCTGGTGTATTCGTACAGGGTGACGTTATCCAGGTACGAAAACACCGAGATCAGGTCCGACCACACCCAGTACAGCGCTGCGATAAAGCCGCCGAGCAAGGCCAGGCGGATCAGTCGCATGGACTGTTCGTTGACCTGTTCGATGTCCAGAGTCGGCTCCTCGATCACCGCTTCGCCATCACCGGCTTCCTTGGCGGCCTGGCGTTTGGCCAGGGCGCGGGCATAGGCCAGGCGCCGGGCTGCCACGCCGAGGCCGCGCACGAAGGTGGCTTCGATCACCAGCCAGAACATCAGCAGGTACAGGGTGTTGATCAGCCGGTCGCTGAGTTTCAGGGCGGTGTAGTAGTAGCCAAAGCACACGGCGATGAACAGCGCGATCGGCAGGGCGGTGAACACCAGCCCGATGGCCTTGCGAAACAGCGAGGCCTTTTCATGGGTGGGGCTGTTGAGCAGCAGGCGACTCAGCAGCCACGCCATCAAGCCATAGCAGGTGAGCACCACGGCAATACCCAGCACGTCTTCGGCCAGTGCCGCCGGTTGGTGTTCGGCAATTGCCACCACTGCCACCAGCGCCAGTACCACCAGCCCGAGCTTGCGTATCCAGCCCTGGAGGAACTGGACCTGAGGTTTCTCCCAGCGAAAGTGCAGTTCGGCCACGCCGCCCGGCGCAAGGATGCGGTAGGCGGTGTAGAACACCAGCCACGCCTGGGCGATCTGCAGCAGGGCCGAGCCCAGGTTGGCGTTTTGCCCGCGGGCGTCGATCTGCAAGGCATAGCCGCACAGCGCCAGGCCCAGTGACACCGGCATTGCCAGCAAAATATTGATCAGGATCGCCTGCGGCGTATGCCACTGGCTGTCGCGCTTGAAGTGACCGATGTCCAGGTGGACCTTGTTGAGGCGCTGGTACAACGCCTTGCGTCGCCACAACAGCGCGCCGAGCAACAGCAGCAGCGGCAGGAACAGCAACGGGCGCTGGGTCAGGCCGTCATACAGTTCGCTGACACTGGACGCCCAGGGCAGCGTGGCGACTTGCTTGCTCAGGTGCGCCGGCACGGTTTCCAGCCATTCGGTGTCCAGCGGCTTGTTGCTCGGGATCCAGAACATCTGCTCATCAAGCGTGGCGCGCAGGGTGGTGGCGGTGCTCAGCAGTTGCTTCTGGTTCAGTTGCAGGGTGATCGATTCGTTCAGTAGCGCACTCAGCTCGCGGCTCAGGCGCTCCAGCAGGTCGCTGCGGGTGATCGCCAGTTCCAGCAAGGTGCGACGCAGTTGCGGCGTGACTTCGTCCGGTGGCTGGTTGGCCAGCAGGTTATCCACATAGGCGCTGGGGGAACTGATCAGCTCACGCTGCTGGTTGACCTCGAACTGGTACAGCCGAATGTTGGCGATATCGTCGGCCAGGTCGCGGTCGACGGTAAGGCGCGGCAGGGCCTGTTTTTGCTTATACAGAATCTTGGAAAGCAGCAGGCTGCCCTTGAGCACGTTGATCTGCTCGTCCAGGGCCGAATCGCTTTGGTTGATCGTGTCCAGTTGCTGCTTGGTCTGCAGGTTCTTCTGGGTCAGGTCATTGAGACGGTCAGTGCTCTTGAGCAGGTAATCGGACAGCTTCAGGTTGTCGGCGCTTTCCTTGGCAAGGATGCTGCTGCCCCCGGCTTTCTGGGCTTCGATGGACTGTTGGGTCACCGTCTGCTGGGACTGGGCCAGGCGTTTCTGGTTGATCAGGGTTTGCAGGTCCTGGATTTCCTGCTCCAGGCGCGCGGTTTTTTCCTGGATCAGGTCGTGCTGGCTGTTGCCCAGGTCTTGCAACTGGCTGTTGCCGGCCAACTCCTGGCGGCGCAGCGGGATCAACGCATTCAGGGCCGCCAGTTCAGCGTTCAACTGGTTGCGCTGGTCGCCGCTGAGGGCTTTGCCGTTGTCTTTGCCCAGCTTGAGCGTGGCATTGATCTGCTGGATGCGCGTCTGGCTGCTGCTGATTTCGGTCTGGGCGCGCTCGGGGCGGGTCTGGGCGGCGATGGTCAGGCTGTTGGCGTCGGCCAGCTCTTTTTGCAGGTCGCCTTGCTGGGTGCTGCGTTGCACCAGCAATTGCTCAAGCTGCGGCACGGGCAGCGAGGCGTAGCGTTGGGCCACCGGGATGATTTTGGTGGCCTTGAGCCGGGCCAGCTCGCGCTGGTTGTCGGCGGTCTGGCGTGGTGCCTCTTCCAGCTGGCGCTTGAGATCGGCCAGGCGCTGCTCGTAATCCTGCTGGTTCGCCAGGTACGTCAGGGTCTGCTGCAGGATGCCCTGCAACGCCTTCATGTCAGCGTCGGGCAGCTTGCGGTCGGGCAGTTTATCCAGGGTTTGCTGGATGGCGTCGGCGCTGGGCGGGTCGGCAGCGTGAACGGCGCCGACGCAAAGGGTCAGGCCCAGCAGGGCAGTGGCGATAAAAGTGCGCAGGGTTGGCATAGAGACCGGTCTTGCAAGGTGAAGAATCGGGGCGTTGTTGCCCCGCAGTTTAGAGGAAGAGTCCGGGGCCCGGGCGACTTCCTTCGGGGAATCTGACGCCGACTTTGCCAATCTTGTTCCCGTCCATGACCGCGACGGTCCAGATGGTGTTGTTCCATTCCACCTGGTCGCCTACCACCGGTGCACCGCCGACCTTCTGGGTGATGAAGCGACTCAGCGGCATGTCCGGGTCGATACCCTCGAGCTTGAGCCCGTACAAGGCCGAAACCGCGCCCAGCTGGGCGTCGCCTTCGAGCACGAAGTCGCCGAAGAAGCGCAAATCGAGGCCCCGTTGCGGTGCCTGGCTGAACAGTTTGCCCAGGGCCGGCAGGTTGTGTTCATGGCCGATCACACAGAGCAAATCATCGACTTCCAGCACGGTACTACCCGACGGATGGAGCAGTTGCTGGCCGCGAAACAGCGCAGCGATGCGCGTGCCTTCGGGCATTTTCAGCTCGCGCAGGGCCGCACCGATGCACCATTTCTCGGCGCCGAGGCGGTAGACGAACAGCTCCCACTCGCTGGTGACGTGCACTTCCAGGGCTGCGCGGGAAATCGGTGCCGGGTCCGGCGGCACGGTGACCTTGAGCAACTTGGCCACCCACGGCAGGCTTGTGCCCTGCACCAGCAGCGACACCAGCACGATAAAGAACGCCAGGTTGAAGTACAGCTGCGCATGGGGCAGGCCGGCCATCAGCGGGAACACCGCGAGGATGATCGGCACCGCGCCACGCAGGCCGACCCAGGCGATAAAGGCTTTTTCGCGACCGTGGAATGCCTTGAACGGCAGCAGGCCAACCATCACCGACAACGGCCGCGCAAACAGGATCATCCACAGCGCCAGGCCCAGGGCGGGCAGGGCGATGGGCAGCAGGTCATGGGGCGTGACCAACAGGCCCAGCACCAGGAACATGCCGATCTGCGCCAGCCAGGCCATGCCGTCGAGCATATGCAGGATGCCATGGCGGCTGCGCACCGGGCGGTTACCGATGACCAGACCGCACAGGTACACGGCGAGGAAGCCGCTACCGTGCAGGGCGTTGGTCAGGGCGAAAACGAACAGGCCGCCGGCGATTACCAGAATCGGGTACAGGCCGTTGGCCAGGTTGATGCGGTTGACCAGCTGCAGCATCAGCCAGCCGCCGCCCAGGCCCACCAGGCCACCGATACCGAATTCACGAATCAGGTGAGTCAACAGGCTCCAGTGCAGGCCGGTCTGGCCGCTGGCGAGCATGTCGATCAGGGTGACGGTGAGGAACACCGCCATCGGGTCGTTGCTGCCGGATTCGATTTCCAGGCTGGCGCTGACCCGTTCGTTGAGGCCCTTGCCGCCCAGCAGCGAGAACACTGCCGCGGCGTCCGTGGAGCCGACGATGGCGCCAATCAGCAAGCCCTGGATGATATTGAGGTCGAACAGCCAGGCCGCCGCCATGCCGGTGAGGCCGGTGGTAATCAACACCCCCACCGTGGCCAGGGACAAGGCCGGCCACAGCGCCACGCGGAAACTCGCCACCCGTGTGCGCAAGCCGCCGTCGAGCAGGATCACGGCCAGGGCGAGGTTGCCCACCAGGTAGGCAGTCGGGTAGTTATCGAAAATGATACCGCCGCCATCGACACCGGCGGTCATGCCCACGGCCAGGATGATCACCAAAATCGGGATACCCAGGCGGGACGAAAGGGAACTCACCAGAATGCTCGCACTTACCAGCAACGCGCCGATCAAGAACAGGCTGTTGATGGTCGTCGCATTCAAAGGCAGTACTCCAGAGCAGGGAAGACGGGGCGCAAACTGACCATGCAGTCTGCGTGCCAGCGATTCTAACCTGTTGAATTGCTGCACTGTCAAAAAGCTTTTGTGGCTGCACATCAATCAAATGTGGGAGCTGGCTTGCCTGCGATTGCGGTGTGCCAGGCGCCAGGGGCGCTAACTGACAGATTGCTATCGCAGGCAAGCCAGCTCCCACAGGGTATGCGGTGTGAGCAAAGGCTTATTTCAGAGACGGAAGCGGCCTACCATCCCATTCAGATCAACTGCCAGGCGCGACAGTTCGTTGCTCGCGGCGCTGGTCTGGCTGGCGCCCGTAGCGGATTGCACCGACAGGTCGCGAATATTCACCAGGTTACGGTCCACTTCCCGCGCCACCTGGGCCTGTTCCTCCGCCGCGCTGGCGATCACCAGGTTGCGCTCGTTGATCTCGACAATCGCCGTGTTGATGGTATCCAGCGACAGGCCCGCGCCCTTGGCGATGTTCAGCGTCGATTCGGCCCGCTCGGTGCTGTTGCGCATCGAATCCACGGCATGTTCGGTACCGGTCTGGATACTGCCGATCATGCGTTCGATCTCGCTGGTGGACTGCTGGGTGCGATGGGCCAGCGCCCGCACCTCATCGGCCACTACGGCGAACCCGCGTCCGGCTTCCCCGGCCCGTGCGGCTTCAATCGCCGCGTTCAGGGCCAGCAGGTTGGTCTGGTCGGCCAGGCCGCGAATCACGTCCAGCACTTTGCCGATATCCCGCGATTCATTGGCCAAGTCGCCAATCAGGGAGGCGGTGGCCTGCACGTCAGCGCTCATGCGTTCGATGGCGCTGACGGTTTCCTGCACCAGGTCCCGACCATCACCGGCAGAGGTGGTGGCGTTGCGCGAGGCTTCGGAAGTGCTCACGGCATTGCGTGCGACTTCTTCGACGGCGCTGGTCATCTCGTTGACGGCGGTGGCGGCTTGTTCGATTTCGTTGTTTTGCTGGGTCAGGCCACGGGCGCTTTCGTCGGTGACGGCGTTCAGCTCTTCGGCGGCAGACGCCAACTGAGTGGCGGAGCCGGCGATGCGTTGCAGGGTGTCACGCAGTTTGTTTTGCATCTTGGCCATGGCGGCGAGCAGGCGCCCGGCCTCATCGTTGCCGTCCACGGTGATCGGGCGTGTGAGGTTGCCTTCGGCCACTTCTTCCGCGGCTTCAAGGGCGCGGGCGATGGGCAGGGTGATGCTGCGGGTCAGCAACCAGGCGAACAACACGGTCAGCGCCGTGGCAACCACCAGCAGGCCCACCACCAGGTCAAAGGCCGTGTCGTATTGGTCTTTGGCTTGCTGGTTGGTGGCGTTGGCGTCGTCGTTATTGATATCCAGCAAACGGGTCAATACGGCGTTGACTTGCTCGGAGTTGCTCAGCAACTCGGTGTTCAGCAAGTTGCGCAGCTCGTCGATCTGATTGGCGCGTGAAAGGCTCTTCATGCGCTCTTCAATCTGGTGGTACTGGCCCAGCAGGCGCACGTATTCGTCGTAGGCGTTGCGTTCCTGGGTACTGGTGATGAGTTTTTCGTAGATGCCCTGGGCCGTGCGAATCTGCTGATTGCGCATCTCGAAGGCTTCCAACGTCTTTTGCTGTACATCCGGCTCGCGGTTGGTCAGCAAGCGGTACGACAGCACGCGCAGGCGCAGGGTCAGTTGGGTGAATTCGTCGAGGGCACGAATGCTTGGCACGCTGGCCGAGGTGATGTCTTCGGTGGCTGCGCGAATCTTGCTCATCTGGTTCAGGGCGAACACACCCAGCAACAACATCAGGGCGCCAATAAACGCGAAGCCGAGGAAGGCCCTCGGGGCGATATTCATATTACGAAGAGACATGCTGGAATCCTGGGGGGAAGCGCGATCCGTGCGGCCATGAGACGAGGTGTGCCTGCGTTATCGGCCCTGCGACTAAAGTCTTAAGGGGCTGCGCGCTTTTGTCGCATCTGACCAAGGGTTGGGGGCATTGGAGGAACCAGATCGGGTAATTGCAGTCACTAAGGCTCGAAAGTGCGGCCCGGCCCCGATAAATCGGGCTGCACGCCGGGGATATCCCTGGCATCCGAGGTGAATTTTCTTTATCGTCACCGCCCTTTTAAAAGCCCGGGAAATCAAAATGTTAGAAGCATCTCTCAGCCAATTGGAACAACTTGTCAGCGACCTGGTACAGCAGAATCAAGAGCTGCTGGGCAGCAACGAATCCCTCAAGGCCGAACTGGCTCGCGCCAAGGATGAAAACGACAGCCTGCAACTGAACCTGATGGAGCAGGAAGAAAAGCATGGCGCCACCGCCGCACGCATCCAGGCCCTGGTTGAGCGTGTGAGTGCAGGGCCTGTCAGCGCATGAATGAGGGGATAAAGGTCGTTTCGATTCTCGGAGAGGATTACTCGATCAAGGCACCGGCCGGTGAAGATCAGACCCTGATGCATGCCGTGACCATGCTCAAGGCTTCCCTGGCGGTTACCAAGAAAAAGTACCCGACCCTGATCGGTGACAAATTATTGGTACTGGCCGCGCTGAACCTGTGCGCCGAGCAGATCGAAATGCAACAGGCTCACCAACAGGAACTCGACCGTTACCAAGAGCAAGTCAGCGCCACGGTCGAGGTGATTTCCAAGGCGATCCAGCCTTAGAACCACTCATCCTGCATCCCCAGGCACGTATCGTCGCGTGCCTCCAGAATTGCCAGTTCGTGATGGCAGCTCGGTACTTCCCAAGTCAGGAAGTACCGGGCGGCCTGGAGCTTGCCCTTGTAGAAGGCCGCATCGGCCGCTTCACCCTTGGCCAGCCCTTCTTCAGCGCGGATCGCCTGTTCCAGCCAGCGCCAGCCAATCACCGTGTGCCCGAACACTTTCAAGTACAGCGCCGAGTTCGCCAGGCTGCTGTTGACCTTGCCCTGGGCGAGATCGGTCAGCAGGCCAAGCGTGACGCCTTGCAGTCGGTTGACCAGTTGCTCCAATGGCTCTCGCAGTGCCGTGAGTGAGGAGTACTTCTGCGCACGGGCCAAGGTTTCGGCAATCAGGCGAATCAATTGCTTCAAGCCGGCACCGCCGTTCTGCGCCAATTTGCGCCCTAGCAAGTCCAGGGACTGGATGCCGTGGGTGCCTTCATGGATCGGGTTCAAGCGGTTGTCGCGGTAGTACTGCTCCACCGGGTATTCGCGGGTGTAGCCGTGGCCGCCGAGAATCTGGATCGCCAGTTCGTTGGCCTTGAGGCAAAACTCCGACGGCCAGGATTTGACGATGGGGGTGAGCAGGTCCAGCAGTTCGTGGGCGTGCTTGCGCTCGGTGTCGGTTGCCAGGGTGGTGGTGTCGTCAAACAGTCGGGCTGCGTAAAGGCCCAGGTCAAAGGCGCCTTCCACATAGGCTTTCTGGGTCAGCAACATGCGCTTGATATCGGCGTGCTGAATGATCGCCACTGGTGCGGTGCCTGGGTCTTTGCTATCGGGCAGGCGACCCTGGGGCCGTTCGCGGGCGTAGTCCAGCGAGTAGAGGTAGCCGGCGTAACCGAGCATCACCGCGCCCATGCCCACGCCAATACGTGCTTCATTCATCATCTGGAACATGCAGCTCAGGCCCTGGTGCGGTTTGCCCACCAAGTAGCCGACGCAGTTGCCGTTATCGCCGAAGTTGAGCGCCGTGGACGTGGTGCCGCGCCAGCCCATCTTGTGAAACAGCCCGGCCAGCAACACATCGTTGCGTTCGCCCAGGCTGCCGTCATCGTTGACCAGGAACTTGGGCACGATAAACAGCGAAATGCCCTTCACACCCGCAGGTGCGTCCGGCAATTTGGCCAGCACCATGTGCACGATGTTTTCCGACAGCGAGTGGTCGCCACCGGAGATGAAGATCTTGTTGCCTTTGAGGCGATAACTGCCGTCAGCCGCCGGTTCTGCGCGGGTTCGAATATCTGACAGCGAGGAGCCGGCATGGGGCTCGGTCAGGGCCATGGTGCCGAAGAAGCGTCCGTCGATCATCGGTTGCAGGAAGCGCTGCTTCTGCTCCTCGGTGCCGAAGCTTTCGATCAGGTTGGCGGCGCCCATGGTCAGGAACGGGTAGGAGGTCGATGCGGCGTTGGCCGCTTGAAAGTGCGCGAAACACGCCTGCGACAACAGCGTCGGCAACTGCATGCCACCGGCTTCGAAACTGCGCGCAGCGTTGAGGAAGCCTGCTTCCAGGAAGGCGTCCACGGCCGGTTTGACTTCCGGAATCAGGATCGCCTGGCCGTCTTCATAGCGCGGCTCGTTTTCATCATTCTTGCGGTTGTGGGGGGCGAAGTACTTCTCTGCGATGCTGCGCGCCGTGCTGATGGCTGCATCGAAGGTTTCGCGATTGTGTTCGGCAAACCGCTCACGCTGGGTCAGGCCCTCGGCATCGAGGACTTCGTACAGCTCGAAAGCCAGATTGCGGGAACTGAGCAGCGTCTCGGACATGGCGGATTACCTTTGAAGGAATTGGCCTGAGTCTAAGCGCGCGAATGGAGGGTGGGTAGCAAGATTGATCTAAGTGATAGAAGGGCAAAACGCTGGCGCAAGGGGGAGCGCGATCGGTGTGGGAGCTGGCTTGCCTGCGATGAGGCCGTGCCAGTCGACATCTATGTCACTGGCTCACCGCTATCGCAGGCAAGCCAGCTCCCACACTTTTACCGCGTTTTGTCAGTTAGCCGATGGTCATCAAGCTGGCGTTACCACCTGCCGCAGCAGTGTTTACGCTCAATGCGCGCTCGATCACCAGGCGCTCCAGCGCAATCGCCGTTTCGCCTTGCGACAGGCCATGCACCCCGACAATCGCCCCACCGCGCTGCGCCACTTGCTGGCACACCGCACGCAATTGGTCGGAATCACCGTGATGCAGCACGGCGTCAAACACTACGTCGTCCTTGGTCCAGTCGGCCACGCGCTTGATTTTCGCCTGAATGTCTCGCGGCAGGCGTGGGAACAGGGCCTTGGTCAGCTCGGTTTCCGGCCATACCGCCGAACCGCCGACGGCCAGCACTGCCGCCAGTTGGGTCAGCAGATCGCCTTCCACTTCAGCCAGGCACAGCACGTGTTCACGCGGCAGGATCGCGTAGCTGTTGCGCTCGCCGGTCGGGCCGGCCAGTTGCCGGGTGATACCGCTTTGTGATTGCGCCGCGAACTGCGTGCACAGCGCGCTCAGCTCACTGAACTTGTGGCTGTCGGCCCAGGTTTTCAGGGCAGTCAGCGGTTGGCTCATGGCGTCGCGCAGGCGTACGTCCGGTGCAGTCAATGCGTCGCCACGTACGAAGGATTGCTCGATCGCGTCGGTAGGACGAGTCGACAGCAGGCGGTACAGATACAACGGGCCGCCGGCTTTCGGGCCAGTGCCCGACAGGCCTTCGCCGCCGAACGGCTGCACGCCGACCACGGCACCTACGATGTTGCGGTTGACGTAGACGTTACCGGCGTTGACGTTGTCGATCACCTTGGCGATGGTCTCGTCGATGCGGGTATGCACGCCCAGGGTCAGACCGTAGCCCGACGCATTGATCTGGCCGATCAACTGGTCGATCTCTTTACGCTTGTAGCGCACCACGTGCAGTACCGGACCGAAGATCTCACGTTGCAGCTCGTCGAAGCTTTCCAGCTCGATCAGGGTTGGCATCACAAAGGTGCCGCGCTTGATCTCTTCGCCATCGGCAATTGCAACCTGATAAACGTTGCGGCCTTTGTCGCGCATGGCCTGGATGTGCTTCTCGATGCCGGCCTTGGCTTCGGCGTCGATCACTGGGCCGATATCCACCGACAGGCGTTCCGGGTTGCCCAGACGGCATTCAGCCATGGCGCCCTTGAGCATTTCGATGACGCGGTCTGCCGAATCTTCCTGCAGGCACAGCACGCGCAGGGCCGAGCAACGTTGGCCGGCGCTGTCGAAAGCCGACGACACCACGTCGATCACTACCTGTTCGGTGAGCGCCGACGAATCAACGATCATCGCGTTCTGGCCACCGGTTTCGGCGATCAGCGGGATCGGGCGACCCTGGGCATCCAGGCGCCCTGCGACATTGCGTTGCAACAAGCGAGCAACTTCGGTGGAACCGGTGAACATCACGCCTTTGACGCGATCATCACCCACCAGGCGGGCGCCGACGCTTTCACCCTGGCCCGGCAGCAGTTGCAGCACGCCTTCCGGAATGCCGGCTTCGAGCAGGATGCGCACGGCTTGGGCGGCGACCAGCGGAGTTTGTTCGGCAGGCTTGGCCAGCACCGGGTTACCGGCAGCCAGGGCAGCCGCGACTTGGCCGCTGAAGATCGCCAGCGGGAAGTTCCACGGGCTGATGCAGACCACCGGGCCCAGTGGGCGATGGGCGTCATTGGTAAAGTCGTTGCGTGCCTGCACTGCGTAGTAGCGCAGGAAGTCCACGGCTTCACGCACTTCGGCGATGGCGTTGGCGAAGGTCTTGCCGGCTTCACGGGCCAGCAGGCCCATCAGCGGCTGGATCTCGCCTTCCATCAGGTCGGCGGCACGCTCCAGGATCGCGGCGCGTTCGGCGGGCGGGGTGGCCTGCCAGATCGGTGCGGCGCTGATCGCGCACTGGATCGCGTTGTCGACGTCTTCGACGGTAGCTTCCTGTACGTGGCCGACCACATCCCGCAGGTCGGACGGGTTCAGCACCGGTTGTGCCGCTTCCTGGCTGGAGGCGCAACCGAGCATCGGCGCGGCTTTCCAATTGTTGTGCGCGGTCGCCAGCAAGGCGCAGGACAACGACGCCAGACGGTGTTCGTTGGCCAGGTCGATACCGGCCGAGTTGGCGCGGTCGCTGCCATACAGGTCACGCGGCAGTGGAATACGCGGGTGCGGCAAGCCGAAGCCGCCTTCCAGCGTGGCCATCTGCTCGATGCTGGCCACTGGATCGGCCACCAGCTCCTGGATCGAGATCGATTGGTCGGCGATGCGGTTGACGAACGAGGTGTTGGCGCCGTTTTCCAACAGGCGGCGTACCAGGTAGGCCAGCAGTGTTTCGTGGGTACCGACCGGCGCGTACACACGGCACGGACGGTTCAGCTTGCCCTCGGATACCTTGCCCACCACTTGCTCGTACAACGGTTCACCCATGCCGTGCAGGCATTGGAACTCGTACTGGCCGGGGTAATAGTTCTGACCGGCGATATGGTAGATGGCCGACAGGGTGTGGGCGTTGTGCGTGGCGAACTGCGGGTAGATGGCTTCCGGCACCGACAGCAGTTTGCGTGCACAGGCAATATAGGAAACGTCGGTGTACACCTTGCGGGTGTACACCGGGTAGCCTTCCAGGCCCTCGACCTGGGCGCGTTTGATTTCGCTGTCCCAGTACGCGCCTTTTACCAGGCGGATCATCAGGCGATGGCGGCTGCGGCGGGCCAGGTCGATGACGTAGTCGATCACATACGGGCAACGCTTCTGGTAAGCCTGGATCACAAAACCGATACCGTTCCAGCCGGTCAGTTGCGGCTCGAAACACAGACGCTCCAGCAGGTCCAGGGACAGTTCCAGGCGGTCGGCTTCTTCGGCGTCGATGTTCAGGCCGATGTCGTATTGCTTGGCCAGCAAGGTCAGCGACAGCAGACGCGGGTACAGTTCGTCCATCACGCGCTCGTACTGCGCACGGCTGTATCGCGGGTGCAGGGCGGAGAGCTTGATGGAGATGCCAGGGCCTTCATAGATCCCACGGCCATGGGAGGCTTTGCCGATGGAGTGAATGGCTTGTTCATACGAGGCCAGGTACTTCTGGGCATCGTGTTCGGTGAGGGCGGCTTCACCGAGCATGTCGTAGGAGTAACGGAAGCCCTTGGCTTCGAACTTACTCGCATTGGCCAGGGCTTCGGCGATGGTTTCGCCGGTGACGAACTGTTCGCCCATCAGGCGCATGGCCATGTCGACGCCCTTGCGGATCATCGGCTCGCCGCTTTTGCCGATGATGCGGCTCAGGGAGGAGGTCAGGCCCGCTTCGTTGTGGGTGGCGACCAGTTTGCCGGTCAGCAACAGGCCCCAGGTGGCGGCGTTAACGAACAGCGACGGGCTGTTGCCCAGGTGCGGCTGCCAGTTGCCGGTGCTGATCTTGTCGCGGATCAGCGCGTCACGGGTGCCTTTGTCCGGGATGCGCAGCAGCGCTTCGGCCAGGCACATCAGCGCCACGCCTTCCTGGGACGACAGGGAGAATTCCTGCAGCAAGCCCTGGACGATACCGGCACGGCCGCCGGCGCTCTTCTGGTTACGCAGTTTCTCGGCAATGGTGGCAGCCAGCTTGTTGGTGGCTTCGGCCATGTCTGCCGGCAGGCGTGCCTGCTCGATCAGCATCGGTACCACTTCCGGTTCCGGACGGCGGTAAGCGGCGGTGATCGAAGCGCGCAGTACCGATTGCGGCAGGATGCTTTCAGCGAACTCAAGGAAGCACTGGTGGGCGTGGTCGGCCTGGATCTCGCCCGCGTCTTCGGCGTCCTTGCTGCTCAAGCCATTGAGCTCGGACAGGGTTGCACCACCCTCGAGTTTCTCCAGGTAATTGAAAATTGCCTGCTTGATCAGCCAGTGCGGCGTGCGATCAATGGAGGTCGCGGCGGCTTTCAGGCGCTCGCGGGTCGGGTCGTCGAGTTTGACCCCAAGGGTGGTCGTTGCCATTTTCTTATCCTCATGGGTGCCACTACCGAGTGGCATCTGCTGGCGGCAAGATTAGCTTTGCCCATGCAGAGGTGCAACCGGGTGCAACCCTTTTGTTCAGGAAATTTTCGACGGTTGATCGGAAAAAAATTGGCCTTCGACAAAATCCGCTCGGCATTGGTGCGTTTGCTTCTGAGATCGGCTGTTCTTGCTCCGAAAAGGAGCAAAAACACGGCGTTTGTCCTAAATCACACCTGGGTGCAACTTATTCGCAAGAAACTGGTTGCACCTTATTTGCTTTGTTGAATAGCATTCGCGCACCAAGGTGCAACCACCTCTAAGGTTTGGTTCATCGGCTGGCGGCTTTCCTGGGGAAACGCCAGTCATAAATGCGCGGCTAGCAGGCTCGTCTACTCGGTTATCCACCAGTGGCGATCTGACAGACCGTCGCTACATAAAAACAAAGCCAGGGCGTCACTCATATGAGCGTTAGCAATCCAACCCTGATCACGTTCGTGATCTACATCGCAGCAATGGTGCTGATCGGCTTGATGGCCTATCGCTCCACCAACAACCTTTCCGATTACATCCTCGGCGGTCGCAGCCTCGGTAGCGTGGTGACAGCCTTGTCGGCCGGTGCTTCCGACATGAGCGGCTGGTTGTTGATGGGCCTGCCGGGCGCCATCTACATGTCCGGCCTGTCGGAAAGCTGGATTGCCATCGGCCTGATTGCCGGTGCTTACCTTAACTGGTTGTTCGTGGCTGGCCGCCTGCGGGTGCAGACCGAACACAACGGCGACGCCCTGACCCTGCCGGATTACTTCTCCAGCCGCTTCGAAGATAAAAGCGGCCTGCTGCGGATCATCTCGGCAGTGGTGATCCTGGTGTTCTTCACCATCTATTGCGCCTCCGGCATTGTCGCTGGTGCCCGCCTGTTCGAAAGCACCTTCGGCATGTCCTACGAGACCGCGCTGTGGGCCGGTGCTGCGGCAACGATTGCCTACACCTTTATCGGTGGTTTCCTGGCGGTCAGCTGGACCGACACCGTACAAGCCACGCTGATGATCTTCGCGCTGATCCTGACGCCGATCATCGTGCTGCTGGCCACCGGCGGCGTAGACACCACGTTCCTGGCCATTGAAGCCAAAGACCCGACCAACTTCGACATGCTGAAAAACACCACCTTCATCGGCATCATCTCGCTGATGGGCTGGGGCCTGGGCTACTTCGGCCAGCCGCACATCCTGGCGCGTTTCATGGCGGCCGACTCGGTGAAGTCGATTGCCAACGCACGTCGCATCTCCATGACCTGGATGATCCTGTGCCTGGGCGGCACCGTGGCGGTGGGCTTCTTCGGTATCGCTTACTTCTCGGCGCATCCGGAAGTGGCTGGCCCGGTAACTGAAAACCCTGAGCGTGTGTTTATCGAGCTGGCCAAGATCCTGTTCAACCCATGGATTGCCGGTGTATTGCTGTCGGCGATCCTCGCGGCGGTGATGAGTACCTTGAGCTGCCAGTTGCTGGTGTGCTCCAGCGCCCTGACTGAAGACTTCTACAAGGCGTTCCTGCGCAAAGGCGCTTCCCAGCTTGAGCTGGTTTGGGTCGGTCGCATCATGGTGCTGGTAGTGGCCTTGATCGCTATCGCCATGGCCGCCAACCCGGAAAACCGTGTGCTGGGCCTGGTCAGCTACGCCTGGGCCGGTTTCGGCGCTGCGTTCGGCCCTGTGGTGCTGATCTCGGTGATCTGGAAAAACATGACCCGCAACGGCGCACTGGCCGGCATCCTGGTCGGCGCGATCACCGTGATCGTGTGGAAGCACTTCGAACTGCTGGGTCTGTACGAAATCATCCCAGGCTTCATCTTCGCCAGCCTGGCGATCTACTTCGTGAGCAAGATGGGCGCACCGACGGTTGGTATGGTCGAGCGTTTTGATGCTGCGGAAAAAGACTACAACCTCAACAAATAACTGCGCCGGGCGTTGAGCGCCTGTCCAGTTGAAACAAAAACGGCCCGCGTCCTTTGGATGGCGGGCCGTTTTGGTTTCGGCTAGTTCGGTTGGTTGTCTTCGAGGGTGGTTGGATGAAGGTAGAGGTAGGACCTTACTGATTTGGCTGCGATACGCCCGGCCGGGCAAAAAGCTGGTGCAGAATCGGCTGCCACCCTTCGCAGAGAAACACCGGATGTTCGCTCCTGCCAATCAAAGCGCATTTACCCTGGCCCTGGATGGGGCGCCCAGTGACCTCAAGGTGTATGAGTTCAGTGGCTCCGAGGCCATCAGCCAGCCTTACCGTTTCGAACTTGAGCTGGTCAGCGAGCAGCCGGATATCGACCTGGAGAGCTTGCTGCATCGTCAGGTATACCTGGGTTTCGATGACCGCGGCCATGGGGTGCATGGCCTGGTGTATCGGGTCGCCCAGGGCGATTCCGGACGGCGCCTGACGCGCTACCAGCTCAGCCTGGCGCCGCACCTGGCGTATCTGGCGCATAGCAGTCATCAGCGGATTTTCCAGCATCAGACGGTGCCGCAGATCGTTGCGCAGGTGTTGGCGGGGCAGGGCATCCACAGTGACAGCTTTGAGTTCCGGCTGAGCGGTCAATACCCTGAACGTGAGTATTGCGTGCAATTCGGTGAGACGGATCTGGCGTTCATCCAACGCCTGTGTGCCGAAGTCGGCATTCACTATCACTTTCAGCATTGCCCCGATGCTCATTTGCTGGTGTTTGGCGATGACCAGACGGTATTTGCCCAGGTCGATCAGCCCACGCCGTACCGGCCTGGGTCGGGCATGGTTGCCCAGGCGCCGGCGATCAAGCGTTTCACACTGCAATTGGCAACCCGCACCACGGCGGTCAATCTGCGCGATTACGATTTTTGCAAACCGCACCTCGAGCTGCAAAGCACGGCGGCCGACGCGCAGTTGCCCAAGCTTGAGGCGCAGCAGTTCCCCGGCTATTTTTCCGACCGGGCCCATGGCAAGTACCTCGCCCAGCGTAGCCTGGAGCGGCAGCGCAGCGACTACCGCATCGCCCAGGGGCAAAGCGACGAGCCGGCCTTGGCCGGCGGCAGGTTCCTGCAATTGAGGGAGCACCCGCGCGAGGAGTGGAATGACTTATGGCTGGTCACCCAAGTCACCCACGAAGGCAAACAGCCCCAGGTGCTGGAGGAAGCGGTCACCGAGGTGGTTGGCGGGGCGTTTCGTCAGGGGTATGGCAACACCTTTGTTGCCACGCCGTGGGATGCAATCTTTCGCCCGCCCTTGCCTGAGCAGCCGCGCCCGACCATAGCGGGCTACCAAAGCGCGGTGGTCACCGGCCCGGTCGACAGTGAAATCCATTGCGACGACTACGGCCGGGTCAAGGTGCAGTTGGCCTGGGACCGTATCGGCGAGCACAACGACCACGCGAGTTGTTGGTTGCGTGTCGCCAGCGGCTGGGCCCATGACCGCTATGGTGTGGTGTTGATTCCCAGGGTTGGCATGGAGGTGTTGGTAGGTTTCGTCAATGGTGACCTGGACATGCCGCTGGTGGTGGGCTGCCTGCCCAATGCCGCCAGGCCAATGCCCCTCGACCTGCCGGCGGACAAGACCCGCAGCATCCTGCGTAGCCAGAGCAGCCCGGGCGGTGGAGGCTACAACGAACTGCGCATCGAAGACCGCAAGGGTGCCGAGGAAATCTACCTGCGCGCCCAGCGGGACTGGACCCAGCATGTGCTGCATGACCAGCAGGTGCAGGTCGATAACCAGCGCCGTGTGCGGGTGGGCGGCGAGTCGCACCATGAGCTGCAAGGCCAGGAGCAGCGCATTACCCATGGCAATCGCCTCACTGAGCTCAAGCAGGATGATCATCTGGCGGTCGGCGGTTCGCAGTACATGCGTGCCGGGCAGACCATTCAATTGGGCGCTGGGCAAAGCATCGTCATTGATGCCGGTGCCAGCGTGACGATTCAAGCGGGCGGGCAGTCGATCACGCTGTCGGCGGGCGGGATATTCAGCAGTGTGCCGATCCAGCCAGGCGGCGCGCCTGTTCCGGCGGCGCCGCCGTTAATGCCGGGGGTGAAGGAAACATTGTTGGCCGTTATTCCCGCGCCGCTAAGCCCTGCGCAAGCGGCCAGCCTCACGCGCAGTGCGCCGTTTTGCGAAGAGTGTGAGCGCTGCAAAAACGGGCAGTGCGATATCAGCGCCCACGCACGGAGTTTCCCCTGATGGCCTCACCCTTGACGCCTAGCGCCTGGCTGGCCCAAAAACCGTTGCAGCCTGATGAGCAGCTATACGTCGTCATGGGCAGCACCAGCGAGGCCAAGCCGTTTGCAGCCTGGCAAACCATGGCGGTCGCACCACCGCCGCAACCGGTGTGGGCGGGCACGCCCTATGCCGATTGGAATGAGGTGATGCCTTATGTTGGCATTGTCGAGCCTGGCAGTGCTTTTCTCGACTGGGTAGCCACCACCCAGGCCGTGGACTGGGGCTGGCTGGCGGTGTCTTCGTGCCCGTTGGAGGTTGTGATCGATCACTTGAAGGGTTTGACCCAGGTGTACCTGCCTGAAGACCAGCCGGTATTTTTGCGCTTCTGGGATGGCGCTCAGTTTTTGCCGATGTTGCAGCAGTTGGGTGACGATGCCGCCACTGTGCTGCCCGTATTCCAGCGTTACTTAATCAACGGCCAGTCGTTGGCAGTCTCGCCCCGCCAGGTGGCTGCGGCCAAACCCAGCCCTTGGTGGCGAGTGCCGGCGCCATTGTTGGCAAGCCTGGCGCAACACTCGCCCCAGGTGCTGATCGACAACGTGTTGCAATGGCTCCAGGAGCAGCGTCCCGACTTATACACTGCGTTTACACCCACGATCCTGCAGCACAAGGTCGCCTACTTCGCACGCAGGCCGGATATCAGCCATGCCGAGTTGGCGGACTACCTTGGCGCACAACTGAGTTAAACCTATGAGGCTCGCGTGATATCCGTACCGCCCGCCATGCGGCCCTGCACCTTTGCACCGGTAGAAGGTAAACTTCGCCCCCTGCGCAGGAGCAACCATGAATTATCGTCACGCCTTTCACGCCGGCAACCACGCCGATGTCTTCAAACACCTGACCTTGACCCGCCTCATCGCCCTGATGTCGCGCAAGGAGCAGCCGTTCGCCTACCTCGACACCCATGCCGGCATTGGCCTGTACGACTTGCAGGGCGACCAGGCCAACCGCACCGGTGAGTACCTGGAAGGCATCGCTCGCCTGTGGGGCGCAAGTGACCTGCCGCCGCTCACCGCGGACTACATGCGCGTGCTGCACGAGATGAACCCGGACGGCCAGTTGCGCTACTACCCGGGCTCGCCGGAGCTGGCGCGACGCCTCACGCGTCCCCAGGACCGTGTGCTGCTCAACGAGAAGCACCCCGAAGATGGCGTGCTGCTCAAGGACAATATGAAGGGTGATCGCCGGGTCAAAGTGCATCTGGGCGAAGGCTGGCATGTGCCGCGTGCCCTGTTGCCGGTGCCGGAAAAACGCGCGTTGATGCTGATCGACCCGCCGTTCGAGAAGCTCGACGAAATGCAGCGTTGTGCGGCGTCCCTCAAGGAAGCCGTCAGCCGCATGCGCCAGACGGTCGCGGCGATCTGGTACCCGGTGAAAGACCAGCGCATGTTGCGCCGCTTCTACCAGGACCTGGCCGGTACCGGTGCGCCGAAGCTGCTGCGGGTGGAACTGCTGGTGCATCCACTGGACACGCCCAACACCCTGACCGGCTCGGGCCTGGCGATTGCCAACCCGCCGTGGGGCCTGGAAGAGGAGTTGCGTGAGTTGCTGCCGTGGCTGTCAAAGAAGCTTGGCCAGACCCAGGGTGGGTGGCAGATGGATTGGCTGATCGCCGAATAAGCGACTTTCCAGCCAAACACAAAACCAGTGTGGGAGGGGCGGTGCGACGATTCGACTTGCTCCCGATAGCGGAGTGTCAGTCAGTAAATCTGTAACTGACATACCACCATCGGGAGCAAGTCGAATCGTCGCACCGCCCCTCCCACATTGGGTTTTATGTTCGTCTTCAGATCGGGCAGGTCACGCCGGTGCCGCCGATCCCGCAGTAACCCTGCGGATTCTTCGCCAGGTACTGCTGGTGGTAAGCCTCGGCGAAGTACACCGTCGGTGCTTCGTCGATTTCCGTGGTGATCTCACCCAGGCCGGCCTTGGTCAGCTCTTGCTGATAAGCCTCGGCACTGGTTTTCGCCGCCGCCAGTTGCTCCGGCGTGGTGGCGTAGATCACCGAGCGGTATTGGCTGCCAATATCGTTGCCCTGGCGCATGCCCTGGGTAGGGTTGTGCAATTCCCAGAACATCTTCAGCAAGTCTTCGTACTTGACCTTGGCCTGGTCATACACCACCAGTACCACTTCGCTATGGCCGGTCAGGCCTGAGCAGACCTCTTCGTAGGTCGGGTTCGGCGTGTAGCCGCCGGCGTAGCCGACCACCGTGCTGACCACGCCGTCGCGTTCCCAGAACTTGCGTTCAGCGCCCCAGAAACAACCCAGGCCGAAGATCGCAAAACCGACGTCATCCAGGAAGGGGCCCAGCAGCGGGTTGCCGTTGACGAAGTGGGTTTCCGGCAGCTTCATCGGGGTTTCACGGCCAGGCAAAGCTTGTTCTTGAGTAGGCAGCACGTTTTTGTTCACCAGAATTTCCGAGCGCAAGACCATGATCAGTCCTCTCGTCAGGTTGAGTAACAGTAAATTGTCAGACAGTCAGTGTGCCCGAGTGTTACAGCGCTGTCAGGCGATTGGCCCGCGCGGGTAGCGTTTAAGCATCGTCAGCAGCTCTGCACCGGGGATCGGTCGGTCGAACAGGTAGCCCTGGCCGACATCACAGCGGTGTCTGCGCAGGAACGCCAACTGTTCGGCTGTCTCGATGCCTTCGGCCACCACCTTGAGCTTGAGGTTGTGAGCCATGGCGATCACTGCCGAGGTGATTTCCATGTCGTCCTGGTTATCCGGGATCTCGTGGATAAAGCTGCGATCAATCTTAATGATGTCGATGGGGAATTTTTTCAAGTAGCTCAGCGACGAGTAACCGGTGCCGAAATCGTCCATGGCCAGGGTCAGGCCAAAGCTTTTCAACTGGTCCAGTTGCAGGCGTGTGTCTTCGGTGGCTTCCAGCAGCAAACCCTCGGTCAGCTCCAGCTCCAGCAGGTTGGCCGGTAGCTGTTCTTCCTTGAGGATGGTGGCAATCGAGGTCACCAGGTCCGGATCGGAAAATTGCTTGGGCGACAGGTTGATCGCCACCTGCAAATTGCCCATGCCGGCGGCGCTCAACTGCCTGCTCATGCGGCACGCCTGGCGGGCGATCCATTTGCCGATCGGAATGATCAACCCAGTCTCTTCGGCCACGCTGATGAACTGGTCGGGGCGGATCATGCCCTTTTCCGGGTGGTTCCAGCGCAACAGGGCTTCCATGCCCAGCAGACGACCGCTGCGCAGGCACAGTTTGGGCTGGTAGAACACGTCCAGCTCGTTCTGGGTCAGGGCTCGACGCAGGTTGTTTTCCACGAACAGCTTGTAGCTGGCTTCGGCATTCAACGCTTCGGTAAACACTTGCACCTGGTGTTTGCCGTTGGCCTTGGCCTTGTGCAGCGCCAGCCCTGCGTTACGCATCAGCGTCTGCGGGTCGCGGCCATGCAGTGGCGCGCAGGCCAGGCCCACGGAGCCGGTGACGCTGATCAACTGGTTGTCGACGAACATCGGCTTGTCGAGCGTGGCCAGCAACTGGCTGGCGACCTGCTGGCCGGTCTCCAGGTCGGAATCATCCAACAGCACTGCGAACTCGTTACTGGCGAAGCGCGCCAGGCTGCCGCCGCTGCTCAAGCTATTGCGCAAACGGCGGGCCAGGCTGATCAGCAACTTGTCGCCGGTCTGATGGCCGAGGCTGTCGTTGATCCGCTTGAAGTTGTCGATGTCCACCAGCAGCAGGCTGATCGGGCTGTCGCTGTCGCGGGCAAAGCGTTCGTCGAGGTTACGGATGAACGCCGGGCGGTTGCCCAGGTTGGTCAGGTTGTCGGTGTAGGCCAAACGTTCGATGCGCTGTTGCGCCAGCTTGGTCTGGGTGATGTCTTCGTAGATGCCGATGTAGTGGGTCAGCTCGCGGTTGTCGCCGTACACCTTGGAAATCGACAGTTGGCCCCAATAGGGTTCCAGGTTCTTGCGCCGGCTCTTGAACTCACCCTGCCAGCTGTTGCTTTTGGCCAGGGCCGACGGCGCGTCGAACAGCAATTCGCTGAGATTTTCCAGGGCCGGTAGTTGGGCCAGGCGATGGCCGTGGACTTCTTCGGCGCTGTACTGGGTGATCGCGGTGAAGCTGGGGTTGACGTACTCCACCACGCCGTCGCAGTTGACCAGCAGAAAGGCGTTGGCGCTTTGTTCCACTGCACGCTGGAACAGGTGCAGGGCGCTGGTGGCAGTGCGGCGGTTGTGATTGTTGATCACCTGGGCAAACTGGTCCGCCAACTCGCCGGCAAACGCGATCTCATCGGACTGCCACGCCCGCGAGCTGCCGCTTTGTTCCAGGCACAGCACGCCGACTACCTGGCCGTCGACCCGAATGCTGGCGTCGAGCATCGCGTGAATATCTTTGGCGCGCAGGCTTTCGGCCATTTCCCGGGTGCGCGGGTCGCGCAGGGCATGAGTGGCGTCGATGGCACGGCTGGAGTGCAGGGCTTCCAGGTAATCCGGGAAACCACTGGCGTCGATGGTGTCGGGCAGGCGGTGCTGCTGGTCGGCACGGTGGTACGCCGAGATCGGCACCAGGCGCTGACCTTCCAGGTTCCAGATGCTGGCGCAATCGATCTGGTAGATGTCGCAGGCGCTGCGGGTAATCAGCTCGGCGGCTTCTTGCAGCGAATTGGGCGTGGTGTAGCGCTGGCGGGCCAGCAGCAGGATCAACTCCTGCTGGGCGCGTACCCGCTCCAGGTGTTGCAGCTGTTCTTGCTGGGCACGCTGGTTGAGTTCCAGGGCGATCTGCAGGCGGCTGTTCTGGTTTTCCAGGTCGGCGGTCGGGGCGGGCGCGGTGGTATCACCGAACAGCCCGTCGACCACCATCAGGTAGCCGCGCAGCAGATGGCGGTTGTGTTGTTTGTAGGCCTCGCCCATTTCCAGCAGGCTCATCGGGCCGTCATGGGTGTGTAGGGTATAGCGCACCAGGTAATGGGAGCTGTGGGTCAGTTGCTGCTGGATTGCGTCGTGCAGCTGATAGCGGGCCTGGGGCTCCATCAGGCTGGCGTAGGGCGTGCCGATCAGCGCGCAGAGTTCCACCGCTGGCAGGCCGAACTGGCGCTCGCAATTGGGATCGAGGTACAGCAGGGCCCAGCTTGCCTCATTAAGCCGCTCGAAACGCAGCATACCGAGGCGCGAAGGCACCGGTAATTGCGTCACTACCTCGGCCGCCATACGGGCGACATCGGGTTGGCTTTTCATGGGGAAACTCGCTTGGGAAAATGCGCGTGGCGCCCGGCTCACGCCCTCTTTACTGTCGCCTGCGGCAAGGTTGCATCATGCGGCACGCACTGACAAGAGAGGATGAAGGCTAAGTGCTATAAGGCAGTTATCGGCCGTGCGGGGGATTTCTGCAATCGAAGTGACAGAAGGTGTACAAGCCTGTTCTGTGCGTACATCGAGCGCACAAAAAAAGCCCCGCCAAGTGGCGGGGTTGAGGTACGAGCGTGGCGCTCGGAAATCGGTGCGGCAAGGGCCTTCCCCGTAAAGGGAAGGCCCTGCGGCTTACAGCAGGATGGTGCGGATGTCGTTCAGCAACTGGCTCAGGCGCTGGGTGAAGCGTGCAGCTGCAGCGCCGTTGATCACACGGTGATCGTAGGACAGCGACAGTGGCAGCATCAGCTTGGGCTGGAACGCTTTACCGTCCCACACAGGCTGGATGGTGGCCTTGGAAACACCCAGGATCGCCACTTCCGGCGCGTTGACGATTGGCGTGAAGCCAGTGCCGCCAATGTGCCCGAGGCTGGAGATGGTGAAGCAGGCGCCCTGCATGTCATCCGGGGTGAGCTTCTTGTCGCGGGCCTTGGCAGCCAGCGCAGCCGCTTCGCCAGCCAGTTGCAGCAGGCTCTTCTGGTCGACGTTCTTGATGACCGGTACCAGCAGGCCATCCGGAGTGTCGACGGCAAAGCCGATGTTGACGTACTTCTTGCGAATGATCGCCTTGCCGCTTGGCGCCAGCGAGCTGTTGAAGTCCGGCAGTTCCTTGAGCAGGTGCGCGCAGGCCTTGAGCAGCAGTGGCAGCACGGTCAGCTTCACGCCGGCCTTCTCGGCCACGGCTTTCTGCGCAACGCGGAAAGCTTCCAGGTCGGTGATGTCGGCCTGGTCGAACTGAGTCACGTGCGGGATGTTCAGCCAGCTGGCGTGCAGGCCGGCCGCGCCGATTTGCATCAGGCGGGTCATCGGCACTTCTTCGGTTTCGCCGAAGCGGCTGAAATCCACGGTACGGATCGGCGGAATGCCCGAGCCGCCCGTCGCGCCGGCAGTCGGTGCTTCCTTGGCCTTTTGCATCATGGCTTTGACGTAAGCCTGCACGTCTTCCTTCAGCACACGACCGTGCGGGCCGCTGGCCGAGACGGCGCTCAGCTCGACGCCGAACTCGCGGGCCAACTGACGCACGGCAGGGCCGGCGTGCACCTTGGCACCGCTTGGCGCAGGTGCGGCAGCAGCAGGGGCCGGTGTGGCCTCGGCTTTTGCAGCAGGTGCCGGGGCAGCAGCGGCCGGAGCGGCTTCAGCCTTGGCAGCCGGAGCCGCCGCCGGTGCTGGAGCGGCTGCCGGGGCAGCGCCTTGTACTTTCAGCTTGAGGATGAAGTCACCGGTGCCGACTTCGTCTTCCAGCTTGACCGCGATGCTTTCCACTACGCCGGCAGCCGGCGAAGGGATTTCCATGGAGGCCTTGTCGGACTCCAGGGTGATCAGCGATTGGTCGGCTTCGACGGTGTCGCCGACCTTGACCAGCAGCTCGATGATCTTGGCCTTGCCCGACGAGCCGATGTCCGGGACGTGAATGTCCTGGACGGTGGCGGCGGCAGGTGCAGCAGCCGGGGCCGCTGGGGCCTCGGCAGCAGGTTTTTCAGCGGCAGGCGCAGGTTCAGCAGCGGCAGCCGGAGCCGCCGCAGGGGCTGCATCAGCGGCGCCTTCGATTTCCAGCTCCAGCAGTTCGTCGCCTTCTTTCAGGCGGTCGCCCAGCTTGACCTTCAGGCTCTTGACCACGCCGGCCTTGGGAGCAGGAATTTCCATGCTCGCCTTGTCCGACTCCAGGGTCAGGATGCTCTGGTCGGCTTCGACGGTGTCGCCGACCTTCACAAACAGCTCGATTACTTCACCTTCACCGCTGCCGATGTCAGGTACGCGAATGAGTTCGCTCACAAAAAATCTCCTCAGCAGTCCAGTGGGTTGCGTTTTTCCGGGTTGATCCCGAACTTGACGATGGCGTCAGCCACCACCTTGGGTTCGATCTCACCACGGTCAGCCAAGGCTTCCAGGGCTGCCAACACCACGAAGTGACGGTCGACTTCGAAGAAGTGACGCAGCTTCTTGCGGCTGTCACTGCGGCCGAAACCATCGGTGCCCAGGACTTTGAATTCCTTGGACGGGACCCACTGGCGAATTTGTTCAGCAAACAGTTTCATGTAGTCGGTAGAGGCGATAACCGGACCCTTACGGCCAGCCAGGCACTCTTCGACGTAGCTCTTGGCTGGCTTCTGGCCAGGATGCAGACGGTTGCTGCGCTCTACGGCCAGGCCGTCGCGACGCAGTTCGTTGAAGCTGGTCACGCTCCACACGTCGGCGCCGACGTTGAATTCGTCACGCAGGATCTTCGCCGCTTCACGCACTTCGCGCAGGATGGTGCCGGAGCCCATCAGCTGTACGTGGTGCGCCGCTTCCTTGGTGTCTTCTTCGAGCAGGTACATGCCCTTGATGATGCCTTCTTCCACACCGGCCGGCATGGCTGGCTGCTGGTAGGACTCGTTCATCACGGTGATGTAGTAGAAAACGTCCTGCTGCTCTTCGGTCATCTTCTTCATGCCGTCCTGGATGATCACCGCCAGCTCATAGCCGTAGGTTGGATCAAAGGTGCGGCAGTTCGGGATGGTGGCAGCCAGGATATGACTGTGACCGTCTTCGTGTTGCAGGCCTTCGCCGTTCAGCGTGGTGCGCCCGGCGGTACCGCCGATCAGGAAACCACGGGTACGGCTGTCGCCTGCCGCCCAGGCCAGGTCGCCAATACGCTGGAAGCCGAACATCGAATAGAAGATGTAGAACGGCAGCATCGGCTGGTTGTGGCTGGAGTACGAAGTACCGGCAGCGATGAAGGAGCTCATGGCGCCCGCTTCGTTGATGCCTTCTTCGAGGATCTGGCCCTTCTTGTCTTCCTTGTAGAACATCACCTGGTCTTTATCGACTGGCTCGTAGAGCTGGCCGACGGAGGAGTAGATGCCCAACTGACGGAACATGCCTTCCATACCGAAGGTACGGGCTTCGTCCGGGATGATCGGGACGATGCGCGGGCCGATGTCCTTGTCCTTGACCAATTGCGCGAGGATGCGCACGAAGGCCATGGTGGTGGAGATTTCACGGTCGCCCGAGCCGTCAAGGATGGCCTTGAGGGTGCTCAGGTCCGGCGTCGGTACGCTGAAGCTGTTGGCGCGGCGCTGTGGCACGAAACCGCCCAGTGCAGTGCGACGCTCGCTCAGGTAGCGGGCTTCGGCGCTGTTTGGCTCAGGCTTGAAGAACGGCAGGTTCTCCAGCTCTTCGTCCTTGACCGGGATGTCGAAGCGGTCGCGGAACAACTTCAGGCTGTCGACATCGACTTTCTTGGTGTTGTGCGCGGTGTTCTTCGCTTCGCCGGCACCGGTGCCATAACCCTTGATGGTCTTGGCCAGGATGACGGTTGGTTGTTCTTTGTGGTTGACCGCTTCGTGGTACGCCGCGTAGACCTTGTACGGGTCGTGGCCGCCACGGTTGAGCTTCCAGATTTCGTCGTCGGACAGGTCGGCAACCATCGCCTTGAGTTCAGGCGTGTTGAAGAAGTGCTCGCGAACGAACGCGCCGTCTTTGGCTTTGTAGTTCTGGTACTCGCCGTCGATGACTTCGTCCATGCGACGTTGCAGGATACCGTCGACGTCCTTGGCCAGCAGTGGGTCCCAGAAACGGCCCCAGATGACTTTGGTCACGTTCCACTGGGCGCCACGGAACACGCCTTCGAGTTCCTGGATGATCTTGCCGTTGCCGCGAACCGGGCCGTCGAGGCGCTGCAGGTTGCAGTTGATGACGAAGATCAGGTTGTCGAGCTTCTCGCGGCCGGCCAGGGAAATGGCACCCAGGGATTCCGGCTCGTCGCACTCGCCGTCGCCCAGGAAGCACCAGACTTTTTGCTTGCCTTCCGGGATGAAGCCACGGGCTTCCAGGTACTTCATGAAGCGTGCCTGGTAGATCGCCTGGATCGGGCCCAGCCCCATGGAAACGGTCGGGAACTGCCAGAAATCAGGCATCAGCCAAGGGTGCGGGTAGGACGACAGGCCCTGACCGTCGACTTCCTGGCGGAAGTTGTTCATTTGTTCTTCGCTGATGCGACCTTCCATGAACGCACGGGCGTAGACGCCTGGCGAGGTGTGGCCCTGGAAGTAGATCAGGTCGCCGCCGTGCTCGTCGGTCGGGGCCTGGAAGAAGTAGTTGAAGCCGATGTCATACAGGGTTGCGCTGGAAGCGAAGCTGGAGATGTGACCGCCCAGGTCCGAATCTTTCAAGTTCGTGCGCATTACCATCGCCATGGCGTTCCAGCGTACCAGCGAGCGAATGCGGCGTTCCATGAACAGGTCGCCAGGCATGCGTGCTTCGTGGGTAACGGGGATGGTGTTGCGGTATGGCGTAGTGATGGCGTAGGGCAGTTGCGAGCCGCTGCGGGTCGCGAGTTCGCCCATACGGGTCATCAGGTAGTGAGCACGGTCTTCGCCTTCTTTGTCGAGAACCGATTCCAGGGCGTCCAGCCATTCCTGGGTTTCGACGGGATCGAGGTCTTGCATGGCTTGCTCCAGGGCGGAAAGGCTACCAGAATCGGTTGCCTGAAGTTTGCGACTGGCCTTGTGGGCAGACGACATAAATTCTTGGATGGCCGAAGGTTGCTTCGGCGTCCTGTAGTTTTACTACAAATCGTCGGCCATTTCAGCCTTTCGAATGTATATACGAGTAGTAAAACTACACAAGACTGAGCGTATGGCTCGGTCTTGCTGGTGAGCATAATCGTTATTGTTGGTCTATTGCGAACAAGAAAAGGTGAAAGTTTGATGTTGCCTGCCAAGATTAATTTAATTTCAGCTATTTCTAACTTTTGTTCGACAGTCCTTCATCGAGCATGGCTCTTGCGTTCACAACTACACGCCAATTACACGCCGATCAAGGATAGACCATGAGCCTTCCAACGCTGGCCGAACTGCCGGCCATTCTCTTGCCTTATGCCCAGCGGGCCGAGCAGTCATTTCGTGACGCGGTGGCCGCGCTGGACGACGATCATGGCCTTTCTGCGTGGACGCCGCAACGGTGGGCCGACTTCGCCCGCGTGTGCGCTGCCAGTGATTTTGTCATTGAACAGAGTGTTCGTGACCCTTTGATGTTGCTCGAACTGGTGGCCTGGGGCGAGCTGGACCGCGGCTTTGCGCCCGGTGAGCTGTGCAGCCAGATTGCCGGCGCCGTGCAACAGGCCGAAACAGAAGATGAGTTGGGCCGCGTGCTGCGCCGCCAGCGCACGCGCCAGCAGGTGCGCATCATCTGGCGCGACCTGACGCGCCAGGCCGACCTGGTGCAAACCTGTCGCGACCTTTCCGACATGGCCGACGCCAGCATCGACCAGGCCTACCAATGGCTGTACCAGCGCCACTGCGCGCAGTTCGGCACGCCGACCGGGCGGCGCAGCGGTGAGGCGCAGCATATGGTCATCCTCGGCATGGGCAAGCTCGGCGCGGTGGAGCTGAATCTCTCGTCGGATATCGACCTGATTTTCGCCTACCCCGAAGGCGGCGAGACGGTGGGTGTAAAGCGCTCCCTGGACAATCAGGAATTCTTTATTCGTCTTGGTCAAAAATTGATCAAGGCCCTTGATCCTATGACGGTCGACGGTTTTGTCTTCCGTGTGGATATGCGTCTGCGTCCCTACGGCTCGGCCGGTGCGCTGGTGCTCAGCTTCAACGCGTTGGAGCAGTACTACCAGGATCAGGGCCGGGATTGGGAACGCTACGCCATGATCAAGGCGCGCGTAGTGGCCGGTGATCAAGTGGCCGGCGCGCAGTTGCTCGATATGCTGCGCCCGTTCGTCTACCGCCGCTACTTGGACTTTTCCGCCATCGAAGCGCTGCGCACCATGAAGCAGTTGATCCAGCAGGAAGTACGGCGCAAGGGCATGGCCGAGAACATCAAGCTGGGCTCAGGCGGCATTCGGGAGGTGGAGTTTATTGCCCAGGCGTTCCAGCTGATTCATGGTGGCCGCGACCTCAGCCTGCAACAACGCCCACTGCTGAACGTGCTGGGTACGCTTGAGGGGCAGGGTTACCTGCCGGCTGCGGTGATCACCGAACTGCGCAATGGCTACGAATTCCTGCGCTACACCGAGCACGCCATCCAGGCGATTGCCGACCGCCAGACCCAAATGCTGCCGCACAATCCCGAAGATCAGGCGCGTATCGCCTTCATGCTGGGCTTCAGCGACTGGGCTGCGTTCCACGAACGCCTGATGTACTGGCGTGGCCGCGTGGACTGGCACTTTCGTCAAGTGATTGCCGACCCTGATGAAGAAGAAGGCGAAGAAAGTGAATTGGTCGTCGGTGGTGAGTGGTTGCCGCTGTGGGAGGAATCCCAGGATGACGACGCCGCATGCCGTCAATTGGCCGAGGGCGGTTTTACCGATGCACCCAAAGCCCTCAAGGCCTTGGCCGGCCTGCGCGGCAGCCCGCAGTTGCGTGCCATGCAGCGGCTGGGGCGCGAGCGCCTGGATGCATTCATTCCGCGCCTGCTGGCCCAGGCGGTCGAGCACGCCAACCCGGACCTGGTGCTGGAGCGCGTGTTGCCGTTGGTGGAGGCCGTCGCCCGGCGTTCGGCCTATCTGGTGTTGCTCACCGAGAACCCGGATGCGCTGCGTCGCCTGCTGACCCTGTGCGCCGCCAGCCCGTGGATCGCCGAACAGATCACCCGTTTCCCGTTGTTGCTTGATGAGCTGCTCAACGAGGGCCGCCTGTTCAAGCCGCCGCTGGCGCCGGAGTTGGCAGCCGAGTTGCGCGAGCGCCTCACCCGCATCCCCGAGGACGACCTTGAACAACAAATGGAGGCCCTGCGTCACTTTAAATTGGCGCACCGCCTGCGAGTCGCGGCCTCGGAAATCGCTGGCAGCCTGCCACTGATGAAAGTCAGCGACTATCTCACCTGGCTGGCCGAAGCCATTCTTGAGCAAGTACTGGCCCTGGCCTGGCGCCAGACTGTCGCCCGGCACGGTTCACCCCAGAGGCTGGACGGCACGCTGTGCGATCCTGGGTTCATCATTGTCGGTTATGGGAAAGTCGGCGGCATCGAACTGGGGCATGGTTCGGATCTGGATCTGGTGTTTATCCACGATGGCGACCCCCAGGCCGAGACCGATGGCGCCAAGCCGATTGACGGCGCGCAGTTCTTCACGCGTCTGGGCCAGCGCATCATTCACCTGCTGACCACCCAGACCAACTCCGGCCAACTGTATGAAGTGGACATGCGCCTGCGACCTTCCGGCGCATCCGGCTTGCTGGTGAGCTCCCTGGGCGCCTTCGATCGCTATCAACAAAATGAAGCCTGGACCTGGGAACATCAGGCGCTCATCCGCGCACGGGTGCTGGTGGGCAGCCAGGATGTGGGCCATGCATTCGAGCAGGTACGGGCCAACGTATTGGGGCGTGAACGGGACTTGGCGAAGCTGCGCCAGGAGGTCAGCGAGATGCGCACCAAGATGCGCGAGAACCTGGGTACCAAGGCCACGGCGGCCGGCAGGGGCGCCAATGCCTTCGAGGCCACGGCGGTGTTCGACCTCAAGCAGGACGCCGGAGGTATCGTCGATATTGAATTTATGGTGCAATACGCGGCTTTGGCGTGGTCTGCGCAACATCCATCGTTGCTGCGCTACACCGACAATATTCGCATTCTGGAGGGCCTTGAGCAGGTCGGGCTGATGCCCGCCGCCGATGCCCATTTGCTGCGTGAGGTGTATAAGGCCTACCGCTCCGCCGCCCACCGCCAGGCCTTGCAGAACGAGGCCGGCACGGTCGCCGGGGACCAGTTTGCCGACGAACGGCGACAGGTGATGCGAATCTGGCAAGCGCTGGGCTTAAATTGAAACTCGACTGATTGGGCGACGCCAATTTTTATATGGGATGCGGATTAATGTGGGAGCCGGGCTTGCCCGCGATGCAGGCGCCTCGGTTTATCAGTGATACCGAGGTGATGCAATCGCAGGCAAGCCAGCTCCCACATAAAGATGCTCCCTGGCGCGCCGCGATCTACAGTCATTATCGAGGCGGGGAGGCATAAGCCTCCCCGCATCGTTTGTGGAAACTACATGAATATTCTGATCGTTGGGCCCAGTTGGGTCGGTGACATGGTGATGGCACAGACACTGTTCCAGTGCCTGCGCCAGCGCTATCCAGACTGCCAGATCGACGTGCTCGCCCCTGAGTGGAGCCGGCCGATCCTGGAGCGCATGCCCGAGGTGCGCAAGGCCTTGAGCTTCCCGCTCGGCCACGGTGCCCTGGAGCTGGCGACCCGCCGACGCATCGGCAAATCCATGGCCGGCCAGTACGACCAGGCGATCCTGTTGCCCAACTCGCTCAAGTCGGCGCTGGTGCCTTTTTTTGCCGGCATCCCCAAGCGCACCGGCTGGCGCGGTGAGTTTCGCTATGTGCTGCTCAATGACGTGCGCACCCTGGATAAAGCCCGCTACCCGCTGATGATCGAGCGCTTCATGGCCCTGGCCTACGAGCCCGGCACGCAATTGCCCACGCCGTACCCGCGGCCCAGCTTGCAGATCGACCCGGTGACCCGCGATGCGGCGCTGGCCAAGTTCGGCCTCACCCTTGATCGGCCGGTCCTGGCCTTGTGCCCTGGCGCCGAGTTTGGCGAGTCCAAGCGCTGGCCGTCGGAGCATTACGCCAAGGTCGCCGAGACCAAGATCCGCGAAGGCTGGCAGGTGTGGCTGTTCGGTTCGAAGAACGATCATTCGGTAGGTGAAGATATTCGTCAGCGCCTGATTCCCGGCCTGCGCGAAGAGGCGGTGAACCTCAGTGGCGACACGTCCCTGGCCGAGGCTATCGACTTGTTGTCCTGCGCCGACTCGGTGGTGTCCAACGACTCCGGCCTGATGCATGTGGCGGCGGCGCTGAATCGCCCGCTGGTAGCGGTGTACGGCTCCACGTCCCCAGGCTTCACCCCGCCCTTGGCCGACAAGGTCGAAGTGGTGCGCCTGGGCCTGGATTGCAGCCCGTGTTTTGATCGCACCTGCCGCTTCGGCCACTACAACTGCCTGCGCCAATTGCTGCCGCAGCCGGTAACCGATGCCTTGCAGCGGTTGCAGGGCGATGTGGTCGAGGTTCACTGAGTTGCGGGTTCTGGTAGTCAAGACCTCATCCCTGGGCGATGTGATCCATGCCTTGCCGGCGTTGACCGATGCAGCGCGGGCGATCCCCGGCATTCGCTTTGATTGGGTGGTGGAAGAAGGCTTTGCCGAAATCCCGACCTGGCACCCGGCGGTGGACAAGGTAATCCCGGTGGCGATTCGCCGCTGGCGCAAGAACCTTTGGCAAACCATCAAGAGCGGCGAGTGGCGCCGTTTCAAGCAGGCCGTGCAGTCGACCAAGTATGACCTGGTGATCGACGCCCAGGGCCTGCTGAAAAGCGCCTGGCTGACCCGCTATGTGCGTGCTCCAGTGGCCGGCTTTGATAAAAACTCGGCCCGTGAGCCGATCGCTGCGCGTTTTTATTCGCGACGCCTGGCCGTGGCCCGCGGGCAACACGCGGTGGAGCGCTTGCGCCAACTGTTCGCCGTGGCCCTGGGCTACGACCTGCCCAAAGGCTTGGGCGACTATGGCCTGAGCGTTGAAAAACTGCTGGGCCTGCCGCCGAAAAAACCCTTTGTGTTGCTGCTGCACGGCACTACCTGGGACACCAAGCACTGGCCTGAAGCCTATTGGCGTGAGCTGGCCGAACGCATGGGGCGCCTGGGCGTGGACGTGAAATTGCCGTGGGGCAACGCCGCCGAAAAAGCTCGGGCCGAGCGCCTGGCCCAGGGCCTGCCCAACGCCGAAGTGCTGCCCAAACTCAACCTGGCGGGCGTGGCCGGCGTGTTGGCGGGCGCCCGCGCCTGTGTGGCGGTGGACACCGGCCTCGGTCACCTGGCGGCAGCGCTGGATGTGCCGACCATTTCCCTGTTCGGCCCCACCAATCCGGGCCTTACTGGCGCTTACGGCAAGGGCCAGATCCATTTGGCCAGCGACTGGCCGTGTGCGCCGTGCCTGCAAAAGCAGTGTACCTATCAACCTACCGCCGACGACCTGCGGCGGTTCGACATCAAGCGTGAGTCGCCCCTGTGCTTCACGCGCTTGAATCCTGAGCGTGTAGCAAGCCGGCTGAGCACGTTGTTACTGGCTGAGGAGCAGCACTGATGCAACTGGCTTTTGTTCTGTACAAGTACTTTCCCTTCGGTGGCTTGCAGCGCGACTTCATGCGCATCGCCCTGGAGTGCCAGCAGCGCGGCCACAAGATTCGCGTCTATACGCTGATCTGGGAAGGCGACATCCCACCCGGCTTCGAAGTACTGGTGGCGCCGGTCAAGGCGCTGGTCAATCACCGGCGCAATGAAAAGCTGTATGCCTGGATCCAGGCCGACCTGGCCAAGCGGCCGGTGGATCGCGTGGTGGGCTTCAACAAGATGCCGGGGCTGGATGTGTATTTTGCCGCCGACGGGGTGTTCGAAGACAAGGCTCAAAACCTGCGCAACCCCATGTACCGCTGGTTCGGGCGCTACCGGCACTTCGCCGAATATGAGCGCGCGGTGTTCGATAAGGACGCCAAGACCCAAATCATGGTGCTGTCCGAACATCAGCAGAAGTTGTTCACCCAGTATTACGGCACCCAGGCCGAGCGTTTCCACTTGCTGCCGCCGGGCATTGCCCGCGACCGGCGCGCTCCACCTGACGCGGCCGAAATCCGCGCCGAGTTTCGTCGTGAGTTCGGCCTGGCCGAGGACGACCTGTTGCTGGTGCAGATCGGTTCGGGCTTCAAGACCAAGGGCGTCGACCGCAGCCTCAAGGCCGTGGCCGCCTTGCCTTCCAAGCTGAAGAAGCGCACCCGACTGTTTGTAATCGGCCAGGACGACCCCAAGGTATTCCAATTGCAGAGTGCGGCATTGGGCCTGGGCGATCAGGTGCAGTTCTTCAAGGGCCGCAGTGATATCCCGCGTTTCCTGCTGGGCGCCGACCTGCTGATTCACCCTGCGTACAACGAGGCGGCCGGCATGGTGCTGGTCGAAGCGGTGGTCGCCGGCCTCCCGGTACTGGTGAGCCGGGTGTGTGGCTACGCGTTCTACATCGACAAGGCCCAGAGCGGCCGGGTGTTGGACGAGCCGTTCGAGCAAGCCCAGCTCAACCAGTACCTGGTGGATATGCTCGACGACCCACACGCGCGTGCGACCTGGAGTCGCAATGGTCTGGCCTTCGCCGAGACGGCCGACCTCTATAGCATGCCGCAGTACGCTGCGGACCTGATTCTGGCGGAGCCAAACCGATGAAGTTGATTCTAGCCGAACCCTTCAAGACCCTCTGGGCCGGACGCGATGCGTTCGCCGAGGTCGAGAAGCTGCAAGGCCAGGTGTTCCGCGAGCTGGCCGCTCGCCGTACGTTGCGTACGGTGGTCGAAGGCCAGCCTTACTTTGTGAAGATTCACCGTGGCATTGGCTGGGGCGAAATCCTCAAGAACCTGGTCACGGCCAAGTTGCCGGTGCTGGGCGCAGGCCTGGAGTGGCTGGCGATCCAGCGCCTGCAAGCGCTGGGCGTGCCGACCATGACCGCCGTGGCCTTTGGCGAAAAAGGCAGCAACCCGGCCGACCAGCATTCGTTCATCATTACCCAGGAACTGACGCCGATTATCAGCCTGGAAGACTTGACCCTCGATTGGGTCAAGCAACCGCCCGTGCCGGCCATCAAACACGCCTTGACCCGTGAGCTGGCGCGCACCGTCGGCGCGATGCACCGCGGTGGCGTGAACCATCGCGACTGCTACCTCTGCCATTTCCTGTTGCACACCGACCAGCCCATTACCGTCGACAATCTGAAATTGTCGGTGATCGACCTGCACCGTGCGCAGGTGCGTCCGACGATTCCACTGCGCTGGCGTAACAAGGACCTGGCCGGCCTGTATTACTCCGCATTGGAGATCGGCCTGACCCAGCGCGACAAGCTGCGCTTTCTCAAAGCTTACTTCCAGCAGCCACTGCGCCAGATACTGGCCGAGCAAACCGCGTTGTTGGCCGAATTGGAGCGCATGGCTGCAAAGCTCTATGCGCGCAAGCAACGATACGGGGATGCGCTCTGATGGCGGGTTGGAACCTGGAACCTGCCTATGCCGCCCTGGAGGATGACTTTGGAAGCCTGGAGGCGGTGTTTGCCTTGCAAGGCGAGCGATTGACCCGCGACCCGCTGTCGGAAGTGATCCGGGTCGAGCGCGGCGGGGTCAATTATTACGTCAAGCGCTACGTGGGCGCCGGCAAAGGCTTGCGCCGTTACCTGGGCAGGCCGCGGGTGAAATCCGAATGGCAGAACCTCAAGCGTTTCGCCAAGTGGGGCATCCCGACGGCTGATGTCGTGGCCTGGGGCCTGGACCGCAAGGGCCTGGCTTATAACCGGGGCGCGATGATTACCCGCGAGCTGCCCAAGACGGAAGACTTGTCAGTGCTGGCCGAGCGCAATGACGAACGCCTGAAAGACCCCCGGTGGGTCGATGGCATCAGCCGCCAGCTCGCCGAATACACGCGCACCATGCATGAGCACCGCTTCACTCATAACGACTTGAAGTGGCGCAACCTGCTGGTGGACGACCAACGAACCCTGTACCTGATCGATTGCCCCAACGGTGATTTCTGGCGTGGTTTCTGGCTCAAGTACCGCATCACCAAGGACTTGGCGTGCCTGGACAAGGTCGCCAAATATCACCTGTCGGCCACCCAGCGCCTGCGTTTCTACCTGCAATACCGCCAGCGCACGCACTTGTCGGCGTCGGACAAACGGCGAATTCGTCACGTGGTGAAGTTTTTTGAGGGACGCGAATGAGTGACTTCCTGGCGGCCGAAGACCGCGCCTTGCTTGAGCGCAACGGTCTGGCGACGTTTGACGCCCTGTGGGCCAAGCAACTGGACGCAGTGGACGAGCCCAATACCAGTCACGGCGGCTGGAGCAGTGTGTATCGCCTGGAGCTTGAAGGGCAGGGCTATTACCTCAAGCGCCAGAGCAACTACCTGACGCGCACCTTGCACCGGCCGTTTGGCGAGCCGAGTTTTGCGCGCGAATTCCGTAATATCAGCCTGTATCGAAAGCTCGGAATCCCTGCTCTGCAGGCGGCGTTCTTCGGTGAGCGCAAGGTTGAGGGCGAGCGCCGGGCAATGCTGCTTACCCGTGCGCTGGATGGTTGGAACGACCTGGATTCGTTGCTGGAGCAGTGGCCGCAATTGAGCGCCGCCCAGCACAGTGCGATCCTGTTGGCGTGCGGCAAGCTGGCGCGTCATCTGCACAGCGTCGGGCAGGTGCATGGCTGTTTTTACCCCAAGCATATTTTCCTGCAGGCCACCGCTGAGGGTTATGCCGCGCAGCTGATTGACCTGGAAAAAACCCGTCCGTTGCTGTTTGGCTGGCGTGACCGGGTCAAGGACCTGGAACCGCTGCTGCGTCGCGCGCCCCAATGGTCGGACGCGCAGGTGCGCCAACTGCTGGCGGCGTATCTTGAGCAGCCCGAGGACAGCGACCTGGTCTCCACTTGGCACCAGCGCCTGACCGCACGCCGCAGCCACAAGGAGAACCGCTGATGCGTTTATCCGAGCTGAAAAATGCCGGCCGTAGCCCCAACCTGCCGTTGACCATCGATCTGGCGGATGCGGCAGGCCCGGGGCAGTTGCAACTGCTGAGCTTGTTGCGGGTGTTGCCCGGGCAGCGCTACGTGGGCGCGGCAGTGTGGCGTGGTCGCCCGGTGTTGGCCAAATTGTTGGTTGGCAGCAAGGCGGCGCGGCATTTTCAGCGTGAACTCAAGGGTGTGCGTTTGTTGGCCGAGCAAGGCCTGACCACACCGTTGCTGTTGGCCGATGGCTTGCAGGACGGCGAGGGCGGCTGGCTGCTGTTTGAGTTTATCGAGGGCGCCCAAAGCCTGGCCGATGCGTGGCACGCCGTCGAACATCTGCCGCCGTTGGCGGACGAACAAACCGCCGTGCTCGCCGAAGCATTGGGCGCGATTGCGCAAATGCATGCCAAAGGCCTGTGGCAGGAAGACCTGCACCTGGACAACCTGCTGCGCCAGGACGGCAAGCTGTACTTGATCGATGGCGCAGGCATTTGTGTCGAGGAGGCGGGTAAGCCGTTGTCGCGCAATCACGTGCTGGAAAACCTCGGCGTGTTTTTCGCCCAGCTGCCGAAAAACCTTGAGCCGTTTACCGAAGAATTATTGGTGTACTACCTGCTGGGTAATGGTGAGCACGCCTTGCCGCTGCAAGCCCTGGAAAAGCAGGTGCGCAAAGTCAGCGCCTGGCGCTTGAAGGACTTTCTGGACAAGACTGGCCGCGAATGCACGCTGTTCAGCGTGGTGCGTGGCGCCTTTGGCTTGCGTGCGATTCGTCGCGAAGAAGAAACGGCCATGTTGCCGGTGCTGGAACAGGCAGACGCCTTGCTCGACCAGGGCCACCTGTACAAGACCGGCGGCGCGGCCAGTGTGGCCAAGGTCGAAGTGGCTGGTCGGCCGTTGGTGATCAAGCGCTACAACATCAAAGGCTTTGCCCACTGGCTCAAGCGCTTCTGGCGCCCGAGCCGAGCCTGGCATTCCTGGCGCGAGGGTAACCGCCTGGCATTTCTCGGCTTTGCTACGCCCAAGCCACTGGCGGTGCTGGAGAAGCGCTTTTTATGGCTGCGCAGCCGTGCGTATCTGGTCACCGAGTTTCTGCCGGGGCCGGACATCATCGAGCGCTTTGCGCCGTATGTTGAAAACGGCGATGCGCCTGAGAGTGAGCTGCTCGCGCTGGAACAGTTGTTTACCCAGTTGATTGGCGAGCGCATCAGTCATGGCGATTTCAAAGGCCATAACCTGTTCTGGAATGATGGGCGTTGGGCGATGATTGATCTGGATGCCATGTGTCAGCACGGCTCTGTTGCCAGTTTTGCGCCGGCATACGCTAAAGACCGGGCGCGGTTTATGCGCAATTGGCCGCAGGGCAGTGCGTTGTATCAGGTGATTGATCAGCGGTTGCCTAAAACCATCGTGGTTTAAGCGGGCGCCTGATACCCAAATGTGGAAGGGGGCAAGCCCCCTCCCACATCAGAATTGATATTCAGCCCCAGCGCCTGCATACCACGAGCGCCCCGGTGCTGCTTCGTAGTAGCGCCCGTTGCCGTCACCCACAATCACCGACCCCACATATTGACGATCCAGCAGGTTATCCAGGCGCAAGGTCTGGTGAAAGGTCCAGTGCTCCACCTTCTGCTCAAACCGTGCCCGCCAGTTGAAGACGCTGTAGCCCGGTGCAGCGTGTTGGCTATTGGTGTCTTCGACATAGACTTTGCTGCGGTACATACCTTCGATGGCCGTGCTGACCCAGTCCCGTGGCTTCCAGTTCAGTTCGGCGAACAGGGTGGTTTGGGGGACGCCGGGGAGATAGTTGCCCTTGTCGATGGTGTTGGCGCCGCTGGCGAAGTCGCTGTCGTAGGTGGCTTGGAGGCGGGTATAGGCGAGGCTGGTGCTCCAGTGCTCGTTCAGTTGGCTTTCAACACCCAGTTCGAAGCCGCGACGTAGTGTGCGACCGGCGTTCTGGTAAGTTGTGCGGCCCCCGCTTGCCTGTTGCACGACCAGTTCGTCTTCGGTGGTGATTTGGAACACTGCGGCGTTGATGCGGGTGTCTTGACCTAGACGGGCCTTCAAGCCGACTTCGAACTGCTTGCTGACAGACGGCTTGAGAGCAAAGTTGAAGCCGTTGGCGGTGCTTGAATAGGCTGATTCAGCTTGAGTGGGGGTTTCGAAGCCTTTGCCCGCACTCACGTAGCCGTGCAAGTCAGGGGTGAAGGCGTACATCACGCTGACCGATGGTGTGTTTTTTTGATAAGTCTTGCTGCCGCTGTCGTTGCCATCATTTAGAAAATGGTCGTCGACCTGCATTTTCATGGTGCTGTGCCGCAGGCCAGCTTGCAGGGTCCAATCGCCCAGTAACCAGTTGGCTTGCACGAAGGGATCAACGCTGGTGGCGGTGTCGATTTCATCGCGGCCCAGGGCGCCTTTGACTCCATGTACGCCGTTCAAAGTGTTGGAGTAGCCTTGGCGATCATCTTCGCTGCGGTCGTAATCGAGGCCGCTGATGATTGTCAGGTCGCCCGGTACGCTGCTGATGGGTTGCAGCCAATGAATGGAGCCGCCGTAGAACTTTCGGTCAAATGCCACGACGCCACCACGGGCGTTAGCAGGGTTGGTTGCGCCGCTGGGAAACTTGTCCGGGATCGACAGGTACTGAATCACACTGCGGCGCCCGGTATACGCATTGACCTGCAACGTCGCATTGCCGATGTAGCGCTCGTAGTTCATTCCCAATTGCTGGTGATCGATGCTTTTACGCGTGTTATAGGTCAGCGCGTTGGCGCTTACCGAACGCGGATCGGCCTTGTACGCTGTCCAGGTCTGCCCCAGCGGATCCTGCGTACCGTTCTGCTCCAGGCTGCTGTAGATCAATGCCAGCTTGCTGTCGTCATCCGGCTGGAAGTTGAGCTTGGCGAAGGTCTGGTCGCGCCGGGCGCTGCTGTGGTCGCGGTAGCCGTTGGTGTCCATGCGTGAGGCATCGAGCACGAACCCGGCACCATTGGCCGCGCCTTCCGCACTAACGTGGTTCTTGTTCAGCCCGTCGCTGCCCACCAGCGTTTCTGCGCCGACACGCGGCGGGCCGTCGCCGTCGCGGGAGAACATTTGGATCACACCGCCGGCGTTACTGCCATACAGAGTCGCCGCCGGGCCGCGCAGCACTTCGATACGCTCGGCAGTGTCAAGGTTGAACGTTGCGGCCTGGCCCTGGCCGTCCGGGGTGCTGGCGGGGATGCCATCGGCGATCAGCTTGATGCCGCGTACACCAAACGCCGAACGGGCGCCGAAACCGCGGGACGAGATCTGCAAGTCCTGTGCATAGTTCTGGCGGTTCTGCACCACCAGGCCGGGCACGCGGGACAGGGCTTCGGAGGCGTTGATGCCCAGTTGACCGTTGCTGATTTGTTCACGATTAATGCCGTCTACCGAATACGGCAGGTCGAACGTCGGGCTGGCGCTGCGCGAGCCGGTGACCACGCTGGGATCCAGGATCAGGGGCGCATTGTCGGCCTGGGCGGTGTTGCACAGGCCCAGCAGTAAGACAAGGCAGGTTGGAGCAGAAGGAGTCATGAAAAGGCCGAGTGGGTAGCGCACGCAAGTAAGGGGTGTAGGTGCAAATGTGACAAGTTTAACGACTCGTCCTCTGATTTGCCGAACTCCTTACCGCCTGGCGCATTGGGACGCTTCCTACGCTTAGCGTCGACTGCGCAAGCCTGAAGTCTTAGTTTTGTGGTGCTAGGTTTTCGATCTTTATCAAACGAAAAGAAGAATCAACTATGAGGACTCCTATCCTGCGGTTGCTGATGTTGCTGGGAATGTCGTTGATCGTTGCAGGCTGTGGCACTGCGACCACCGTGCTGCTTGGCGATGACGTCACTGTTCGGCAGCTCAAGGGGAAGAAAACCTATTGTCAGTCCGTTTCACGAATCTACAGCGGTGTAGCTTATGACCTGTGTGTCTTGCATGGGCCGCCCAACTCTGCGGGTGAACTTGCGTTGAACGGTATTCCCGGGGTTATTTTGGATGCGCCCGTTTCCGCCGTCCTGGACACGCTCGTCTTGCCCTACACGATCTACCGCCAAAGCGCCGACGGCAGCATCGAGCTGCGCTAACAGCTTCCTACTGCTTTTAAGCTATAATCCCGCCCTTTAGCTGTTTCCCGCCCGGGCGGGAAGCACACTTTTTTCAGGCGCGATGCGCCTGCATGCAGACTAAAAGAGGCTAGACCCCAGTGGCATTGACGATTCTTGGCCTGTCCGGCGCCCTTAGCCATGATCCTTCCGCAGCCCTGTATATCGACGGCAAGCTGATTGCGGCCGCCGAAGAAGAGCGCTTCGTACGCGACAAACATGCAAAGAACCGCATGCCCTACGAGTCGGCGAAGTTCTGCCTGGAACAGGCTGGCATCAAGCCTTCGGACGTTGACGTGGTGGCGATCCCATTCGCCCCGATCAGCCTGTTCGGCGAGGCACGCTGGCACTACGCCAAGCGCTATTGGTACGCCCCGGACCGCGCCCTCGACGCGATCCTGATGGGTAACCGTCGCTACAAGCGCTATCGCAACAAGATTGTCTGGTGCCTGGAACAGCTGGGCTTCGATCCAAAGAAAATCAAGATCGAACCGGTTGAACACCACCTGGCCCACGCTTCCAGCGCCTACCACTGCTCGGGTTTCCAGGAAAAAACCGCGATCCTGGGCATCGACGGCAAAGGTGAGTACGCCACCACGTTCTTCGGTTACGGCGAAAACGGCAAGATCCACAAGATCAAGGAATTCTACGACCCGGATTCTCTCGGCGGACTCTACGGTGCGATCACCGAGTTCCTCGGTTTCGAGATGCTCGACGGTGAGTTCAAAGTCATGGGCATGGCGCCGTACGGTGATGCCAGCAAGTACGATTTCTCGCGTTTGGCGTCCTTTGAAAACGGCGAGCTGGTGATCAACACCGACTACGCCAACGTCATCGGCCTGCGTCGCTACAAAGAGAAGGGCAAGGGTTTCTACTTCTCGCCAAAACTGATCGAGTGGCTGGGCCCCAAGCGCGAAGGCGACATTGCCGACGAGCCGTACATCCACTACGCCGCCAGTATGCAGGCGTTGTTCGAGAAGCTGGCCTTGCAGATGATCGACCATTACCTGGGCGACATCCTCAAGGACACCGGCAAGCTGGCCTTCGCCGGCGGCTGTGCGCTGAACGTCAAGCTGAACCAGAAGATCATTGCCCGCGATGACGTCAAAGAGTTGTTCGTGCAGCCGGCGTCCGGTGATGCCGGCACGGCTGTCGGCGCGGCCGCCTATGTATCCCACGCTCGTGGTGTACCGGTGGAGAAGATGGAGCACGTGTACCTCGGCCCGTCCTACAGCAACGAAGACGTGATCGCCGCTTGCGCCAGGCACGAGAGCAAGCCGAACTGGCGCAAGATCGAAAACATGCCCAAGCGCATCGCCAAGATCATGGTCGACGGTAACCCGGTGGCCTGGTTTCAGGGCCGCATGGAGTTTGGCCCGCGTGCCTTGGGTGGTCGTTCTATCATCGGTTGCCCAAGCGCCACCGGCGTGGCTGACCGCATCAACCACCAGATCAAGTTCCGCGAGCGCTGGAGGCCTTTCTGCCCGTCGATGCTCGACACCGTGGCCCCGCAGATGATCAAGGTCGATCACCCGGCGCCGTTCATGACCTTCACCTTTGAAGTGTCGGAAGAGTGGAAGACCCGCGTGCCGGAAGTTGTGCATGAAGATGGGACGTCCCGCGCCCAGGTACTCAAGCGCGAATACAACCCGCGCTACTACGACATGATGAAAGAGCTGGAAGTGCTGACCGGCAACGGCGTGTCCCTGAATACCTCGCTCAACCGTCGTGGCGAAGCGATGATCTGCTCGCCGACCGACGCGCTGAACATGTTCTTCGGCTCGGACCTGCAGTACCTGATCATGGAAGACATCCTGGTCGTGAAAGACGGCGTGGACCCTTATGACGCCGTGGTTTAAATGCTGAACCGCTTCCAGGGCTGGCGTGAACGTGGCTGGGCGCCTGTCGAGGCCGAGGTTTACGCCCAGGCCTGGCAGCGTTACGGCGGCAGCGTGGCGACCCACCCGCAGGTTATCGAGCGGTTGGCTGGCCTGGCGCAGATTCCGGTACGCTACCTGGGCTGGGAACACGGTGGCGAACTCAAGGGGGCGATAGCCACCTGGGGGCGCGATCTGGCTCTCTCCAAGGACGTGCTCAAGCGCACCGGCAAAAAAGGCCTGTTTGACCTGGGCAATGCCGAGGTCATCCTGCCCATTGCCGCCGATGCTCAGTTGCCGCTGCGCCACCGGGCGCGCTACCTGTCGGCCCTTAACGAAGGGCGCGTCAGTACCCTCAAGCCCCAGGCCGAGCAATTGGCCATGGCGCGCACTCCCGAAGAGCTGTCGAAGAAGTTTCGCTACAACCAGCGCCGCGAGTTGCGCCTGCTGGAAGAAGCGGGCGGCGTAGCGCGGGCGGTCAGTGAGTTCTCCAGCGTGGAGCTGGCGGCGATTTATTGCGATCTGTTCCAGCGTCGCTGGGGGTTCCCGGCGGCCGGCGCGGCGCGTTTGGCCGAGGTGCTGGAGCTGCTCAAGGAGTTTGTGTTCGGCTCGGTGCTGTTTCTCAATGACGCCGCGATTGCGGTGCAATTGGTGTATCAGGTGCAGTCCAATGAATGGTTCAGCGCCGAGTACGTCAACGGCGGCGTCGACCCGCAAACCCGTGCGTTCAGCCCTGGCAGCGTGTTGAGTTTCCTCAATACCCAAAGCGCCTGGGAGCAGGCGCGGGCGGCGAACAAGTCGTTGCGCTTTTCCTTCGGTCGTTCCGACCGTGAGTATAAGGAGCGCTGGTGCAACCCGGTGCCGGTGTTCAGCGTATGAGTCGCAAACAGCAACTGCTCAAGCGCCATCGGCGCAACAAGCGCATCGCGCTGTTGATCGGCTTGGCGGTGCTGGTTGCCACCGGTGTAATGGTGGCCTGGTGGTTGCCGCCGATGTTGGCGGTGTTGCTATGGGCGGCCCATGAAGCGTGGTTTGCCGATCACCTGTTCTACTCGCCCAGCGACCACTATGAGTACGCATTCCCGGCCGGCAGCGAGCAGCCCGGTTTGCGCCTGGAGTCGGGGCGGCTGTTGCTGGATGCGCCGCTGGCGAACGATGAAACCCTGATTATTGGCGTTGAGTTGAAAAGTTCGTGGCTCGGGCGCTTCCTAGACCCGGCGGTGGACCTGTTGGGCCTGGATTCAGCGGACCGCCAAACCTTTGAACGTGGTGTCAACGGGCGTCGCTATCTCAACCTGACCGGCGCTGCACAAGCACTGGCGGCGGGCAACATCAGCTTGCGCGGGCGCTTTTGCCGGATCAAGGGGCAGCCGATTCTGTGGCGTTTCCACCAACCGGACTATCGCCAGCAACGTGTGATGGTGATCGCTCCTCACGCCGACGATGCCGAGCTGGCCGCGTTCAGCCTTTACAGTCAAGCGGCTGAAAGCTGGATCGTGACCCTGACTGCCGGGGAAATCGAAGCCGAGCACTATCAACAGATGGGCCTGCCCAAAGCTGAAGCATCCCGCCTCAAGGGCCGCTTGCGTGCCTGGGACAGCGTCGCGGTACCGCGTTGGGCCGGGGTGCCCGAATCACAATGCGTGCAGTTGGGTTACTTCTGCATGCAATTGCAGGCGATGCAGGCTGCGCCGGACCAGCCTCAGGCGTCGCGCGAAGCGGATTTGGCCGACACGCGGCTATTTCGCCAGTTCAACGGCTTTGCCCTGCCGGGTGATGCAGATGGCGCACCGACCTGGCACAACCTGATCGCCGACCTGCGCGCACTGCTGCTCAAGGCGCGCCCTCAGGTGATCGTGTTGCCCACGCCATTGCTGGACCCCCACGCTGACCACATCTGCGCCCATGCGGCGGTGCTTGAAGCTCTGCAGGGCCTGGAGTGGCAGCCCGACACGTTGCTCGGTTATGCCAACCACCTGCATGATAATGACCGCTGGCCCATGGGTGACTCCGGTGCGGGGATGGCGCTGCCGCCACGTTTCGATTCATCGCCCGAGATGGTGCCGTGCAGCTTTGCACTCACTTTGAGCCAGCAGCAGGACAAGGCCATGGCCCTGGGCATGATGCACGACTTGCAGCCGCGCGCGCCGCTCAAGCGTCGGGTGCGCAAGTGGTTGCAGCAAGTGCTGGCCGGACGTAGTCCATCGCCTTACGGCGAGAACGAATTCTTTCGCAAAGCCGTGCGTCGTCACGAGCTGCTGTGGGTCCTCAAGCAGGACTGAAACCCTCTCGAAGGCAGGCCAGCGTGGGTCTGCCGCCCATTTTACCGGGCCGTGCGCCCGTAGCCAGATCGCTGCATGGAGAGTTATGAAGCCGCGTTTCAAGGTTTTGCAGTTACAGCCGGACTACAACGTCAAGACCCATGACTTCGCCGACCTGGGTGAGCAAATCGTCAAATCCCTGCCGCCTGAACGTTTCGAGGTGACCTCCGGGTTTCTCAGTGGTCGTCCGCTGCCCGGCCAGCCCCTGAGCGTGGCTGAGCACTCCCACTATTTCGAGCTGCCGGAGAAGTCTCTCAAGGGCATTCGTTTTGGCGCCATGTGGCAGATCTACAAGTATTGCCGCGAGCAGAAGTTCGATGTGGTCATCTGTAACCGCTTCAAATCGGTGAACATGATGCTGTCGCTCAATCGCTGGTTGAAAATCCCCCTGTGCATCGGTATCTCCCACGGTTTTGGCGAATATGCCCGTGGTTACCGTCGGCGTCAGACCCAGCGCTGGGTCAGCCCGGCCTGGCGTTTTGTCGGCGTGTCGGAAGCGGTGAAGGACTACCTGGTGGACCTCAACTGTGGGTTCACCCGCGAAAACACCAGCTACGTGACCAACGCTATCGACATTCCCCAGGCAGAAGCCTTGCAGCTGTCCCGTGAGGACGCACGCAAGGCCCTGGGCCTGCCAATGGAAGCACGGATGATCGGCGCTCTGGGCCGTCTGGTGCCGATCAAGGGCCACACTCATCTGCTGCAGGCCTTCGCCACGCTCAAGGATAAATACCCTGAGGCGCAGGTGGGCATCATCGGTTCCGGTCGCGCCGAAGCCGATTTGCGTGCCGATATCGAACGCCTGGGCCTGACCGGCCGCGCGCATTTGCTGGGCTTTCGTGAAGACGGCATGAAGTACGTGCGCGGCTTCGACATCTGGACCATGCCGTCGCTGTTCGAGGGCTTGGGCCTGGCGCTGCTGGAAGGCATGAGCGGCCATCTGCCGGTGATTGCCTCCAACGGTCCGGCGATGCTGCCCCTGGTGCAGGGCGCGGGTGGGCTGTCCCATGATCCGGGCAACGTCGAGCAACTGGCGGCAGCTCTGGATACGTATCTGGCGTTGAGCGATGAACAGCTGCGCGAAAAGGGTGAAGAGGTGTTCCGCTATCTGGAGGCCAACCACACCCTTGACGAGTTCAAGCACAAGTACCTGACCCTGATTGAAACCGGTTTGCGTGAAGTAGGTAGAGCATGAATCAGCAACAGCCCCTGGTCTCGGTGATCATCGCTTCCTATAACCATGGCCAGTACATCGAACAGAGCATCCTCAGCGTGCTGGGGCAGACCTACACCAATATCGAACTGTTGGTGGTGGATGACGGTTCCAAGGATGACAGCGTTGAACGTATCCAGCGCTTGCAGGCCGAGCACGGCTTTGATTTCCAGGTGCAGCAGAACCAGGGCCTCAGCGCCACCTTGAACGGTGCGATTGCCCGTGCCAAGGGTAGCCTGATCGCGCCGTTCGGCTCGGATGACATCATGTTGCCGGACCGTCTCGCCACCCAGGTTGCGTACATGGAAGGCAAGCCGAAGGTGGGCATGTGCGCCGGCAATATCGAGCTGATCGACGGTGACGGCAACCTGCACCCGGAGAAGAAGCAACGTCGCGACGTGCCGTTTCGCAGCCTCGACTTCGACGACATGTTCCTGGACCGCAAGCCCTTTCCGCCGGCGCCGACCATGCTGATTCGTCGCGACGTACTGGAGGAGGTCGGCGGGTTCGACCCGCAGATTCCCCTGGAGGACTTGCTGATCCAGCTGAAGATCACGGCTGCGGGCTATACCATCGACGCTTTGGGTGTGGTGATGGCCAAATATCGCCAGCACGCTACCAACACGTACAAGAACCACCGTTACATGATCCAGAACATTCTCAAGACTTACGCATTGTTCAGCGATCACCCGGCCTATGATCAGGTGCGCTACAACTTCCTGAACTCAATGTTCCTCAAGACCGCCGACCGCGACCGCCCGTTGGCGCGCGAGATTCTCAAGCAGATCCCGTTGAAGTTCTGGGGGCGCAAGACCTTGCGTGGGTTGGTGAGGTTGTATCTGGCGCCGCTCAGGAACTGAAACGGCGCCATCCCTCCTACTACAGGCCCTGTACCTGCTCGCGGATTTTCGCAGTGGCGGCCGGGCTTGCCACCGAGGCATACCCTTTGACCAGTTGTTCGAAATGCGTTTCGAACAGCCAGTTGCGGTCTTGTGGGTAGCGCTGCATGTGACGCAGGTTACGTTGGCGCAGCGCATAACGCAGTGAAGAGGGGTAGATGCGCAGGTCAGCGATGTCGATCAGGCCGAACTCGCCATCGTCCATCAACAACACATTGCCCAGGTGCAACGAGCGAAAGTACACCCCTCGCTCGTGCAACTGCGCCATGAACCGGCCAAAACGCTCCACCAGTGATTCGCGCAGGCTGCTGTCCAGGCTTTGCAACGCCTGGCGCAAAGTCAGGCCGGGCAGGGGGGTGTAGGTGACGGCACTGCTGGCATCGGGCAAACGATACAGCCCGAGGATTTGCGGAGCGGGGATCCCCAGGGTACGCAGTTGCTCGCTGTTGCTGGCAAAGCGCTCGGAATAGGGGTTGAAACTGCCTGAGGTGTACCAGCGGCGGGGGCGGAACACCTTGAGGAAATTACCGTCTTGCAGGCGCAGTACTTTGGGGCCCAAGCCATCGGCCTCAATGACATGGGCGTTGCTGCACAGCTGCTCGAAAGCCTTGCTCTTGATGTTCTGTACCGGCATGCGCAGCAGGCTGCGGTGGCGCTGGGCGAGGCTCAGACCTGTGATAATTGCCAACGGAATCCAGAGTACGAACCAATGTTCCTTGGGCCGCGACAGAATGCCGCCGCCTTCGGTCAGGCCAGCGCCGATGCCATAGGCCAGCAGCGACGATGCCAGGATGAACAGCGGCTGTGCGCGCTCCTTCAGGCCCTTGTACAGGCCCCACCCGAGCATGAAGATCCACGGGATAAAGCCAATGATACCGACGTAGTAGAGCACCCCGAGCGCAAAGCTGTGGGGTTCGCGCAGTTGGTCGCCATCTGCCAGGGTCAGAAACAGTTCGGAGTCGTAACTGTGACCGATCCACGGGTGTTCGGCGATAAGCCGCAACGACATGCGCCACAGTTCAAGGCGGAATGAGCTGCCTCGTTCAGTGATCGATTCGGGGTAGAGCACCAGGAGCGCGACAGCACCCAGGACCATGCCGCCCAGAAGCAATGCCGAGCGGCGGTTGCGGCTGACAAAGCTCATCCACAGGATCGCCAGCGTCAACGCCACCAGCGGCGTGCGTGAGCCGGTCGCCAGCACCGCCGCCGCCATGATCGCCAGGGCCGGTACGCTGAACCACAATACCTTCAAGCGCTGGGTGGTCATGCAGGCGTACAGCCAATACACAGTGAAAAAACCAAAAAGGTGCGAGCTGAGCAACGGGTTGTCGAGGGCGCCAAGGCCGCCGATCATGCGCATGCCGGGCTGGAATGATTTGACGAACACCACCAGGTTGCACAGGCTTACCACCAGCGCAATGACGGCGGCACCAAAGAAGATCGGCTTGAACAGTTCATTACGGTAATGCAGCAGGAGCCCGCAGCCGCCAAACAGCATGAAGGTATTGAGCGGCCGCTTGAAAAGGTCGGTATCGGAACTGGGCTCAGGGCTCCAGAGCAGGCTGGCCAAGGCCCAGGCGGAAAAGGCTAGAAAGGCGATAGCCAGGGGCTCTCGTAGCAGATCCCTGAGCTCCCGGGGGCGCATGCACAGTAAAAACAAGGTCGGTACGCTGAACAGGATGTAGACGATCCGGTGCAGGACATTACGATTGCCGACGAAGAAAAGTGCACTCAGGAGCAGCAGCAAGCCAACAGGTAAAATCCAAAGGACCAGGAAGTCGAAAACGCGATTTGAGCCATAGATAAGGCGCTTGGAGTGCATACAGTAGAGCCATTCCACAAATAGAAAGCCAACCATCTTAAGCTAGTGGCTATGTAATGTCGCCGGTCAGATCCAACCGGGCCGCGGGTATACCGGGTGCAAGTACAACAGAGAAGCTGTGCTAAAGTCAGCCTCCTTTTTCAAAACGCCGCGTGATATGACCGACTCCAGTCCGAGCGCAAGCCCTTCGAGCTTGAAAATATACTTCCGCCTGCTCAGTTACGTTAAGCCCTACATGGGCTTGTTCGCGTTGAGTATCCTTGGATTTCTGATTTTCGCGTCGACCCAACCGATGCTGGGTTACATCCTCAAGTACTTTGTAGACGGCCTTTCCAATCCGGAAGCCGTGTTGTTTCCCACCGTACCCTTCCTGCGCGATCTGCAACTGCTGCAGGCGGTGCCGCTGCTGATCATCCTGATCGCGGCCTGGCAGGGCCTGGGTTCGTTCCTGGGCAACTATCTGTTGGCCAAGGTCTCCCTGGGGCTGGTTCATGACCTGCGGGTGCAGTTGTTCAACAACTTGCTGACGCTGCCCAACCGTTACTTCGATAACCACAACTCCGGGCACCTGATTTCCCGCATCACCTTCAACGTGACCATGGTCACGGGTGCGGCAACCGATGCCATCAAGGTGGTAATTCGCGAAGGCATGACGGTGATCTTCCTGTTCGCCTCCCTGCTGTACATGAACTGGCGCCTGACGCTGGTCATGATCGCGATCCTGCCGTTGATTGCGGTAATGGTCAGCACCGCCAGCAAGAAATTCCGCAAGCAGAGCAAGAAGATCCAGGTGGCCATGGGCGACGTGACCCACGTGGCCTCGGAAACCATCCAGGGCTACCGCGTAGTGCGCAGCTTTGGTGGCGAAGTCTACGAAGAGAAGCGCTTCCTCAAGGCCAGCCAGAGCAACACCAACAAGCAACTGCGCATGACCCGCACCGGGGCGATCTACACCCCGGCGCTGCAATTGGTGATCTACTCCGCCATGGCTGTGCTGATGTTCCTGGTCCTGTATCTGCGTGGCGATGCCTCGGCGGGTGACATGGTTGCCTACATCACCCTGGCCGGCTTGTTGCCCAAGCCGATCCGTCAACTCTCGGAGGTCAGCTCGACCATCCAAAAAGGTGTGGCGGGCGCAGAAAGCATCTTTGAACAGCTGGACGAAGACGTTGAGGTCGACCACGGCACCATCGAGCGCGACAAGGTCAATGGCCGCCTGGAAGTGCGCAATCTGAACTTCACCTACCCAGGCACCGAACGCCATGTGCTCAAGGACATCAGCTTCACCGCGGAGCCTGGGCAGATGATCGCTCTGGTGGGCCGTTCAGGCAGCGGCAAGTCGACCCTGGCCAGCCTGATCCCGCGTTTCTACCACCATGAAAGCGGTGAGATCCTGCTCGATGGCGTAGAGATCGAAGACTACAAGCTGCTCAACCTGCGCAAACATATTGCTCAGGTCACCCAGCACGTGACCCTGTTCAGCGACACCGTAACCAACAACATCGCCTACGGCGATCTGGCTGGTGCACCTCGTGCCGACGTTGAAGCGGCGGCGGCGGATGCCAATGCCAAGGACTTCATCGACCAGTTGCCCAAAGGCTTCGATACCCAGGTCGGTGAGAACGGCGTGCTGTTGTCCGGCGGCCAGCGTCAGCGCCTGGCGATTGCGCGCGCCTTGCTCAAGAACGCGCCGCTGCTGATTCTCGACGAGGCCACTTCGGCCCTTGATACCGAGTCCGAGCGGCATATCCAGGCGGCACTGGACAAAGTCATGCAAGGCCGTACGACCTTGGTGATCGCGCACCGATTGTCGACTATCGAGAAAGCCGACCTGATTCTGGTGATGGATGACGGGCGGATTGTCGAGCGCGGCACCCACGGCGAGTTGCTGGCGCAGAACGGCTATTACGCTCGCCTGCATGCCATGGGGCTGGATGCGCCGGTAGCGGCTGACATCACCTGATTCGACAGCGACACAGAGCTAATGTGGGAGGGGGCTTGCCCCCGATAGCGGTGTATCAACCGGCATTTGTGCAAGCTGATACACCGCCATCGGGGGCAAGCCCCCTTCCACATTTGGCCTGCAGTGCGCGCAAGCGACCGCAAACCCTGTGCTAATATCGCGCCCCTGTTCATTTTGTATGTGGGTTGCTCCATGAAGTTGTCCATGCCGCGATTCAATCAAGCCGCTGTCTTGGTGGTCGGCGATGTCATGCTCGACCGTTACTGGCATGGTGGTACCTCACGGATTTCCCCTGAGGCTCCGGTACCGGTCGTCAAGGTCGAGCAAATCGAAGACCGCCCGGGTGGCGCTGCCAACGTCGCTCTCAATATTGCCGCCCTCGGTGCCCCGGCTTCCCTGGTGGGTGTGACCGGAGACGACGAAGCTGCCGAAAGCCTGGCCAACAGCCTGCAGGGGGCCGGCGTGCGTGCACTGTTCCAGCGCATCGCCCATCAGCCGACGATCGTCAAGCTGCGGGTCATGAGCCGTCACCAGCAATTGCTGCGTATCGATTTTGAAGAACCCTTCGCCACCGACGCCCTGGCCCTCGGCGACCAGGTCGAGGCGCTGCTCGAAGGTATCAAGGTGCTGGTATTGTCCGACTACGGCAAAGGCGCCTTGCAGAATCACCAGGTGCTGATCCAGGCCGCCAAGGCTCGCAACATTCCGGTACTCGCCGATCCCAAGGGCAAGGACTTCTCGGTGTATCGAGGCGCCAGCCTGCTCACGCCTAACCTCAGTGAGTTCGAAACCATCGTCGGCGGTTGTGCCGATGAGCACGAACTGGTGAGCAAGGGCGCGGCGCTGATGGCCGAGCTTGATCTGGGCGCCTTGCTGGTGACCCGTGGCGAGCACGGTATGACGCTGCTGCGACCTGACCATCCGGCCATGCACCTGCCGGCGCGGGCCCGTGAAGTGTTCGACGTTACCGGTGCCGGTGACACCGTGATTTCCACCCTGGCGGCGTCTATCGCGGCCGGTGAGGAACTGCCCCACGCCGTGGCCCTGGCCAACCTGGCGGCGGGCATTGTGGTGGGCAAGCTGGGTACCGCGGCCATCAGCGCACCGGAGTTGCGCCGTGCGATCCAGCGCTCCGAAGGCTCGGAGCGCGGCGTGCTGGGCCTGGAGCAGTTGCTGCTGGCGATTGACGATGCACGTGCCCATAACGAAAGCATTGTGTTCACCAACGGTTGCTTTGACATCCTGCACGCCGGGCATGTGACCTACCTGGAGCAGGCGAGTGCCCAAGGCGATCGCTTGATCGTCGCGGTCAACGATGATGCTTCGGTTAGCCGCCTGAAGGGGCCGGGCCGTCCGATCAATAGTGTTGACCGGCGCATGGCGGTGCTGGCGGGCCTGGGCGCGGTGGACTGGGTGATCAGCTTCTCCGAGGATACTCCGCAAAATCTGCTGGCCCAGGTCAAGCCTGACGTGCTGGTAAAGGGTGGTGACTATACCGTCGACCAGGTCGTGGGGGCGGATATCGTCAGCGCCTACGGCGGTAAGGTCAAAGTGCTGGGCCTAGTTGAAAACAGCTCAACCACCGCTATCGTCGAGAAGATCCGTAATAATGATTGATACTAAAAAGTGGGTTCTGATCACTGGCGGCGCTGGCTTCATCGGCTCACATTTGGTTGATGCGCTGCTTGCTGGAGGCTATTGGGTCCGCGTGCTGGATAACCTGTCCACTGGCAAGCGAAGCAATTTGCCGCTCGATAACGAGCGAGTCGAACTGCTTGAAGGTGACGTCGCCAATGCCGAAGAGGTGGCGCGGGCCCTTGTTGGTGTGACGGCGGTGGTGCACTTGGCGGCTGTAGCTTCGGTACAAGCATCGGTGGATGATCCCGTCAGCACCCATCAGAGCAATTTCGTCGGCACCTTGAATGTCTGCGAAGGAATGCGCAAGGCCGGTGTGAAGCGTGTGGTATTTGCCTCCAGCGCAGCTGTGTATGGCAACAATGGTGAAGGTGCTTCGATTGACGAGCAGACAGCTAAAGCCCCATTGACGCCCTATGCTTCGGACAAGTTGGCTGGCGAGTACTATTTTGATTTTTACCGCCGCCAGCATGGGCTGGAGCCGGTGATTTTTCGTTTCTTCAATATTTTCGGACCCCGCCAGGATCCGTCATCGCCGTACTCCGGCGTGATCAGCATCTTTAGCGAGCGTGCCCAGCGTGGCTTGCCTATCACCGTGTACGGCGATGGTGAGCAGACCCGCGATTTCATGTATGTGGAAGATTTAGTCAATGTGCTGGTGCAGGCCGTTGAAGTGCCAGACGCTCCCTTGGGGGCCATTAACGTCGGCTGGAGCCGCACCACCACCCTCAGGCAGGTTCTGCAGGCGCTGGAAGAGGCCTTGGGCTCGTTGCCTGCTGTGACATATGAAGCGGCGCGCTCGGGCGATATTCGGCATTCAAGGGCGAATAACCAACGGTTGTTGGCCAGTTTCACGCCGCCCGAGCCTACCCCGTTGAAAGTGGGGCTGGAGCGCCTGTTGAACAGCTGACGGTTTTACCTGCATGAGCCGAGGTGGACAGAACCGTCCTCCTCGCGCCTCAATGAAAGGTTAGCGCATCAGCTCCTGATGTTTTTCTTCGGTACGATCTTGCGCAGCATCTGCCGCGCCTTGCCGGTCAGGCGCTTGAGTTTCGAGTCCTTTTCCGGCTCTGCCAGGCCTTGCTGGCGCAGCCAATCCTTCCAGCGAATCCGCTCATCGCGCACCAGCCAGCCCTCTTGCTGGGCAAAGCTTTCCGCCAGGTACAAACCGCGTGTGCTGGCCGGGTACAGCTGATCTTTCTTGACGGTATACAGTTCGGCCAACGGCTCGCCGTCTTTCAATGGCATCAGGTACAGATCCGGACGCTGACGGTCCAGGCGCGCCACCAGTTGGTCACCTTCCAGGCGTTCATCCACATGGAACAAGCTCAGGGACTTGGCTTCCTTTGGCACTTCCAGGCGCAGGTCATAAATCAATTGCAGCGATGCCGTTGGCAGGTGCACATAGGCTCGTGGGCGCTCGATCAGTTGCGTGGTGGCGCAGCGTACCGGGCGTGCGGCGCCGGACAAGGGGCTCAGGCGAAACGGCAGAGCTTCGCGGTAATGCAGGGCGGCGGAGTAGGGCGCCGGTAGCCAGGTGTCATTGAAGCGCCCGCCGAGCCAGCCTTCAGGCGTCTCCAGCAGGCACTCTTCGGCAATTTCCTGGATCGCGGTGTGCAGCGGCAGGTTCAGTTCATGGGCCGGGACGTAGCCGGAGATCAGCTTGAGCACCACATCGCCGCGGTCCTGACGACGCTGGCGCACCAGCACCCAGTAATCCTTGTTTTGCCAGTGCAGTGTCAGGCGCACCGAGACGCCGAGGTTCGCCAGTTCCAGGGCGAAGCGTTCGGCATCCGGCACCTCTACCGGCTTGCGCCGTTGCAGGGTCTGGGCGAAGTTGAGCGGCATGCCGACGCTCTGGTAGCTCAGGCCTTCGGGGGTAGCCTCTACGTGCAGCGGCAGTGTCTTGAAGTTACTGGGGTTCTTTCTTATGAGCGTACGCGGCATGTCGGCTCCTTTGTGCGACGGGGTCGGCCGCGTGGGCGGCATCAGAGTTGACGGATGACTCGGGCAGCGGTTGCCACGTTATGGGCCAGGTGCAGCGGATTAATGGTCCCGACAATAGCACTGGCGACGCCCGTTTGCGCAAACAACAGCTGGAAACTGGCATGAATTGGATCCATTCCTGGCTCCAGGCACACGTGACCGCTGGCCAGGGCTTTTTTTACCAGGATGCCCTTGCCATGGGTGCTCGCGTAATCGATCACGGTTTTCTCGGCCTGTTCATTGAGGTTGTAGGTGACCATCGCGCAATCGCCCTGTTCCAGGGCCTTTATGCCGCCTTCGACGGTTTTTCCGGAGAAACCGAAACCGCCGATCTTGCCGTCCTTCTTCAGTTGGGCCAGGGTCTGGTAAACCTCGCAGTCGTTGAGGATGTGCAAGTCGTTACCGTCGGAGTGCACCAGCACCAAATCGATAAAATCCGTTTCAAGGCGTTTCAGGCTGCGTTCGATCGACATTCGCGTATGGGCCGCGCTGAAGTCGTGACGGGACACGCCATCGGCAAACTCTTCGCCGACCTTGCTGACAATCACCCAGTCGTTGCGCTGGCCACGCAGCAACGGGCCCAGGCGTTCCTCACTCATGCCGTAGGCGGGGGCGGTGTCGATCAGGTTGATGCCCAGCTCGCGAGCCTGGCGCAGCAGCATTCGCGCCTCGTCGTCGCCGGGAATCTGAAAGCCGCTGGGGTATTTGACCCCCTGGTCGCGGCCCAGTTTGACGGTGCCCAGGCCCAATGGCGACACCAGCAGGCCGGTGCTGCCCAACGGGCGATGCAGGTCGTGCAGGGTTGGCAGGCTCATGGCAACAGTTGCTCCCAGGCGGGTTGGCCGATAGCCGGTTTTGGCAGTTCGGGCAGTGGGGTGCTGGCGCCGGGGCGAATGCCGTCGCGCTCCAGAGTGTGGAGGACGCGGTCGGCGAAGTCCGGTGCCAGGGCCAGTTTGGTCGGCCAACCGACCAGCAGGCGGCCGTCTTCGGCCAGAAAGGCGTTGTCGGGCCGGCTCAGCCCCGATTGCAGCGGCTCGGCGCGCTCCACCCGCAGGGTTGCCCACCGGGTCTGGCTCATGTCGATCCAGGGCAGCAGGTGCGCCAGCTCTTTCTGGGCGGTGGCAATTTGTTCGTCAGGCGTACGCGCCACGCCATCGGCCTCGGCGATATCCCCGCCCAGGTACCACACCCAGTTGCCATCGGCAGCCGGGTGAGTGGTTACGGTGATGCGTGGCTTGGTGCCGCCGCCCAGGCAATGGGCATACAGCGGCTTCAGGCCCGGGCCTTTGGCGATGATCATATGCAACGGGCGTTTTTGCATGGCCGGCTGGCTCAGGCCCAGGGCTGCGAGCAGATCAGCGGTGCCGGCGCCAGCGCTCAGCACGATGCGCTGGGCACGGATCTCGCGGCCATCGACCTTCAAGCCCACCAGCGTATTACCGTCCAGCAACGGCTCGATGTGCTGGCCTGCGAGCAAGCCGTCACCCGCCAGTTGCGCCAGGCGTTCGATCAGGCTCGGTACGTCCACCACCAACTCCGCCAGACGATAGACCTTGCCCTTGAAGCGGCGGTCTTGCAGGGCAGCAGGCAGTTCTTCGCCCTTGACCTGATCAACGCGGCCGCGCACGGCCTTGCTGGCAAAAAAGCTGGTGAGGTTGCCGGCGAGGGTGCCCGGGGACCACAAATAATGCGCTTGGGACAACACGCGCACGCCGGACAGATCCAGCTCACCGTCACCCGCAAGGGCTTCACGCCAGCGCCGCGGCATGTCGGCAATGGCTTCGGAGGCGCCGGTGAGGGCGCCGTGCAGGGCGTATTTCGCCCCGCCGTGAATGATCCCCTGGGACTTCACGCTTTGCCCGCCGCCCAGGCTGGCGCTTTCCACCAGTACCGTGGAAAACCCCTGGCGGCGCAGGCGCGCATTGAGCCAGAGGCCGGCAACCCCGGCGCCGACAATCAGAACGTCGGTGGAAATAACGGATGGCATCGGCGACCTCAGTGTTCAAGACAAGAGGCGCAGTATACAGGCTGTTGAGTGACGGTCAGTGCCCGGCGGTTTTCGAGAACAGCTGAATCACCACCACGCCCAGCACGATCAGGCCCATGCCCAGCATCGCCGGCACATCCAGCTTCTGCCCGTAGATGAACAGCGCCGCGACACTGACCATCACAATCCCCAGCCCTGCCCAGACCGCGTAAGCCACGCCCACGGGCACGGTGCGCACCACCAGGGTGAGCATCCAGAACGCTACGCCATAACCCGCGATCATCAGCAGCAGCGGGATCGGTGTGCTCAAGCCTTTGACCGCTTTCATGGAGACGGTGGCGATCACTTCCGAGCAAATGGCAATGGCCAGGTAGCAGTAGGCGGCGTTCATGGGGCAATCCTCAAGGTGAAGCTGGTTTGATAAGGTCGGCATTCTAGAGGTTCAACAGATGCGGTAAAGTCATTACCTATCCGAATTCAAGATAGGTTCAACCATGAGCGTGCAGTGGGATCTGGAACAGATGCGTCTGTTTGTCAGCGTTGCCGAGCAGCGTTCGTTCTCTGCCGTAGCGCGCGGGCAACGCAAGGCGCAATCGGCGGTCAGCAATGGCATCGCCCTGCTGGAGGCGGACCTGGGCGTCAGCCTGTTTGAACGTAGTAGCGGCCGCCAGCCACGCCTGACCGAAGCCGGCAGCGTGTTGCTGGAAGAAGCACGCGAAGTGCTGCGCCAATGCGAGCGGCTTAACGGCCGGGCGCTGTCCCTCACCCGTGGCGAGGAAGCCTGCCTGCGGCTGGCCCAGGATGAGGCGATGTTGTTTCAGCCGGTGCTCGACAGCCTGGAGGCGCTGGCGGTGCAGTACCCGCTGCTGGAAGTGCAGTTGTCCAGCGCCGCCCAGGGCGATGTGGCGCGCAAGCTGGTGGAGCGCCAGGCGGACCTTGGGTTGTTGTTCTATCACGACCAAATCCCGGAGGCCCTTGAGCGGCGGGTAGTGGGCAGTGTGGAAATGGTCACGGTATGCGGGGTGAATCATGCGTTGGCCAAGGAAACTTACGTGACTTGCCAGCATTTGGCCCAGCATCGGCAGTTGCTGATGTCGACCCAGACCAGCGTCTACCCTGGCAGCGAAGCGGCCAGCCCTCTGGTGTGGCGCGCCGACAGCTTCTACGTATTGGCCGAATGGCTGATGAGCGGCCTGGGCTGGGCCTGGCTGCCTCGGCACATCGTGCAATACCCGACCTACCAACAACAGATGGTCGAGTTAGCCAGCGAATGGACACCGCCGGCGCTGGTCGTGGAACTGGTATGGCGGCGCGATGAGCACCTGGGGCCCGCCGCTCGCTTCCTGGCTAAACGATTTGCCGAGTGCTTGCAGGCGATCGACTGAAAAAGCCGATAAACTCCGCCGCCATGAATAGAACTCTCTACAGCTGTCTGTTTTACCTGGCGCTGCCGTTGGTGGCCTTACGTTTATGGCTGCGCGCGCGCAAGGCACCGGCCTATGCCAAACGTGTGGGCGAACGGTTTTCCTATGGCTTGCCGGTGATGCGCCCCGGCGGTATCTGGGTGCACGCCGTTTCGGTGGGCGAAAGCATTGCCGCCGCGCCGATGATTCGCGCTTTGCTGGCGCGGTATCCGCAACTGCCGATCACTGTCACCTGCATGACGCCTACCGGTTCCGAGCGTATCCAGGCGTTGTTCGCCAATGAGCCGCGCATCCAGCATTGCTACTTGCCCTACGACTTGCCCTGCGCCGCCAAGCGTTTTCTCGACCGAGTGCAGCCCAAGCTGGCGGTGATCATGGAAACCGAGCTATGGCCCAACCATATCCATGCCTGCGCTCAACGCGGTATCCCGGTCGCGCTGGCCAATGCAAGGTTGTCGGCGCGTTCGGCCAAGGGCTACGCCCGGTTCGCCAGGCTGACGGCGCCGATGCTGGCGCAAATGAGCCTGTTCGCCGTGCAGACGCAAACCGAGGCGGAGCGCTTTCGCAGTCTGGGCGCACGGCCTGAAACGGTGGAGGTGACTGGCTCGATCAAATTCGACCTGACCATCGACCCCCAATTGACGGCCCGCGCCGCTGACCTGCGTGAACAGTGGGGCGCCAGCGACCGGCCAGTGTGGATCGCCGCCAGTACCCATGAAGGTGAAGACGAAGTGGTGTTGGCTGCCCATCGCCAATTGCTGGCGAGCTATCCCAACGCGTTGCTGATTCTGGTGCCGCGTCACCAGGAGCGCTTCGGCCCGATGTTCGAGCTGAGTGTGGAACAAGGGTTTGCCACGGTGCGTCGCTCCAGCGGTGAACCGGTCACCGAGCAAACCTCGGTGCTGCTCGGCGATACCATGGGTGAGCTGCTGTTTCTCTACGCCCTGGCCGACAGTGCCTTTGTGGGTGGCAGCCTGGTGCCGACCGGCGGGCACAACCCGCTGGAGCCGGCGGCTTTGGGTAAGCCTGTGATCATGGGGCCGCACTTGTTCAACTTCCTCGAAATCAGCACGATGATGCGCGACGCCGGGGCGTTGCGAGAGGTGGATGATGCAGACGGTTTGGCCGAAGCGGTGCGGCAGCTTTTCGAGCTGCCGCAGGATGCACACAGGATGGCGCAGGCGGGGTTGAAAGTGATGCAGGCCAACCAGGGTGCGTTAAAACGCCTTTTGGACGGTTTGGAAAGATTGATCGCTCACTGACCCAGCGCCCATCAAATGTGGGAGGGGGCTTGCTCCCGATGGCAGTGGGTCAGCCAACCTATTGGGCGACTGACACAGCGCTATCGGGAGCAAGCCCCCTCCCACATTGGTTATGCGGTGAGCTTAATAGCCCGGGCGGGCCTTGAGCTGTTCGGCAGCGGCCTTGGCCAGGTCCGGCGGCAGGAAGTCCTTGTCCGGGTTGTAGTCGGCCTTGAGATAGCGCGCCAGGTCTTGCAGGTCCCCTGGGTTCAGAGTGCCCGCCGCCTGTTTCAAGCGCAGGTTGTCGAGGATGTAGTCGTAGCGGCTGTTGTTGTAGTTACGCACCGACGCATACAACTGGCGCTGTGAGTCCAGCACATCGACGATGTTGCGCGTGCCCACCTGATAACCGATTTCCGTGGCTTCTACCGCGCTCTGGTTGGAAATGATCGACTGGCGGCGTGCCTGCACCTGCTCCACGTCGGTGTTCACTGCACGGTGCAGGTTGCGGGTGTTTTCCACCACCTGGCGGCGCAGGCCCTCGCGCTGTTGCTCGGATTGGTCGAGGCGTGAATAGGATTCGCGCACTTGCGAACTGGTGAGGCCGCCGCTGTAGATCGGGATGTTCAAACGCAGGCCGATGGTGCGTTGCGACACATCGCCGCCGTACGGGATAGGCAACTGATTCGGGTTGCTGAACCCCAGGGCGTCGTTGTCGCCTTTTTCGTATTGCGCGACCGCATCGAGTGTCGGCAGGTGGCCGGCCTTGCGCTGCCTGAGGGTTTCTTCGGCGGCGGTCACGGCGTAATTGCTGGCTAGCAGATTGAGGTTCTGACGCCCGGCGGTTTCGACCCAGGCCTTGGCGTCGTTCGGCGCCGGCGGCAGCACCGGCAGGGTATGGACGATGCCCTGGATCGAGTTGTATTGGCGGTTGGTCAGGGTAATCAGCGCTTCGAAAGCGTCGTCTACCTGGCGCTGGGCCACGATGCGGTTGGCTCGGGCGGTGTCGTAGCTGGCCTGGGATTGCAGCACGTCGGTCTTGTCCGACAGGCCCACATCGAAGCGCTCATTGGACTGGTCGAGCTGACGCTTGAAGGCATTTTCTTCGGCCTTGGTCGACGCCAGGTTGTCCTGGGCGCGCAGCACGGCGAAGTAGCTCTCGGCACTCTGCAAAATCAGGTTCTGCTCACTGGCCGACAGTTGCAGCGAGGCTTGCTCGTTGACGGCTTCGGCAGCTTGCAGCTGGAACCAGCGATCGGCGCGGAACAGCGGCTGGCTCAGGGTAGCGCGCCAGGAGTGGGCGTCACGGTTGGCCGTGGCGGCGGGCTGGTCGATCTGGGTGCGCACATTGTTACTGTCGGCCCCGGCCGACAGGTTCGGCAGCAGGCCTGCGCGCGCCTGGGGCACCACCTCTTTTTGCGCGCCATATTGAGCGCGGGCAGCGGCCAGGTCGGCGTTGTTGCTCGCCGCTTCCTGATAGACGCTGACCAGATCGGTGTTGGTGGACAAGGGCGCTTCAGCTGCCCAGACCAGTCCGTTGGTCGCACAAGACACGGCAAGAGCCAGTGAAAGTTTGCGCAGCATGAGGCGATCCCTAATTTAAATATTACGGCAATAATTTAGCGCTCAAGGCTAAGGCTGGCCATTCCTGGCGTCAAGCCTTGAAGCAGTGCCCGAGTGTAGTTGCCGGACCTGCGCACAACAATCCCACGATCACGCCATTCATCACGCTGAATGCACCGCTATTGGCAATTTGCCCACGCCATGGTCTAGACTGGCCGCGTTCTTGTCGGGGTGCCTTGTTGGAAGGCTGAGATCGGTAAATACCGGATCCCGTTGAACCTGATCAGGTTAGCGCCTGCGTAGGGAACAAGATTTCTCGTCACCCGGCGAGTCCTCTTGTGCTTCGTCCGGGATGTTGTTCGACAATCGAACAGCCCTCGTGCGCCAAGCACAGCACTGGTTCCAGTGCGTCCATCCGTCACAGGTTCGCTCCGACAAAAATCCACCGCCTGGATCAGTTGGAGAGCCCGTGATGAGCACTGAGATAAAAAGTACAAAACCAAAAAATACTGTGCACCTGAGTGAATCGGCCAAGGTCGACTCCGGCTCCGTGCAGCCGTTTACCCGCTCGCAGAAAATCTACGTGCAGGGCTCGCGCCCCGACATCCGCGTACCGATGCGGGAAATCAGCCTGGATGTGACCCCCACCGAGTTTGGCGGCGAAATCAACGCCCCTGTGGTGGTCTACGACACCTCCGGCCCCTATACCGACCCCAACGTCATCATCGATGTGCGCAAAGGCCTGGCTGATGTGCGCTCGCCGTGGATCGAAGAGCGTGGCGATACCGAGCGGTTGTCCTGCCTGAGTTCCAAATACGGCCAGGAACGCCTGGATAACCCGGACCTGGCCTACCTGCGCTTTGCCCACCTGCAAAACCCGCGTCGGGCAAAGGCCGGGGCCAACGTCAGCCAGATGCACTACGCACGAAAAGGCATCATTACGCCCGAGATGGAATACGTGGCCATCCGCGAAAACATGAAGCTCGAAGAAGCCCGTGCAGCCGGCCTGCTCAAGCAACAACATGCCGGGCACAGCTTTGGTGCCAGCATTCCGAAAATCATCACGCCTGAATTCGTGCGCGAAGAAATCGCCCGCGGCCGCGCAATTATCCCGGCCAACATCAACCATACCGAGCTGGAACCGATGATCATCGGCCGTAACTTCCTGGTGAAGATCAACGGCAATATCGGCAACAGCGCCTTGGGTTCGTCCATTGAAGAAGAAGTGGCGAAAATGACCTGGGGTATCCGCTGGGGTTCGGACAACATCATGGACTTGTCCACCGGCAAACATATTCACGAAACCCGCGAATGGATCATCCGTAACTCGCCCGTACCAATTGGCACCGTGCCGATCTACCAGGCCCTGGAAAAAGTCGACGGCGTGGCCGAAGACCTGACCTGGGAGTTGTTCCGCGACACCCTGATCGAGCAAGCCGAGCAGGGTGTGGACTATTTCACCATCCACGCCGGCGTGTTGCTGCGTTACGTACCGCTGACTGCCAACCGCGTGACCGGCATTGTCAGCCGTGGCGGCGCGATCATGGCCAAGTGGTGCCTGGCCCACCACAAGGAAAACTTCGCCTACACGCATTTCGAAGAAATCTGCGAAATCATGAAGGCCTATGACGTCAGCTTCTCCCTGGGGGACGGCCTGCGCCCGGGTTCGGTGGCCGATGCCAACGACGCTGCGCAATTCGGCGAGCTGGAAACCCTGGGCGAGTTGACCAAGATCGCCTGGAAGCACGACGTGCAAACCATGATCGAAGGCCCCGGCCATGTGCCGATGCAGTTGATCAAGGAGAACATGGACAAGCAACTGGAGTGCTGCGACGAGGCGCCGTTCTACACCCTCGGCCCGCTGACCACCGACATCGCGCCGGGCTACGATCACATCACTTCAGGTATTGGCGCGGCGATGATCGGCTGGTTCGGATGCGCCATGCTCTGCTACGTCACGCCCAAGGAACACCTGGGTTTGCCGAACAAGGATGATGTGAAGACCGGGATCATCACCTACAAGATCGCCGCACACGCCGCAGACCTTGCCAAGGGCCATCCGGGTGCGCAGATTCGCGATAACGCCTTGAGCAAGGCGCGCTTCGAATTCCGTTGGGAAGACCAGTTCAATCTCGGCCTGGACCCGGACACCGCACGGGCGTTTCACGACGAAACGCTGCCGAAGGAGTCGGCCAAGGTGGCGCATTTCTGCTCCATGTGCGGGCCGAAATTCTGTTCGATGAAGGTGACTCACGAAGTGCGTGAGTATGCGGCCAACCAGCGTATTGAAGCGGTGGATGTGGACGTGGCCAAGGGGTTGGCCGAGCAGGCGGAGCGGTTCAAGCGCGAAGGCAGTCAGCTGTACCAGAAGGTCTGATCCCGAGTCGGCGGTGCCTGCACGGCCGTCATCGCGGGCAAGCCCGGCTCCCACAGTTGATCGAGTTGTACACAGTTTTTGTGTCCACAGCCGGTCCCCTGTGGGAGCGGGCTTGCCCGCGATAGCGATCTCCCAAACAACAAGTGCCCCTTAGAGATCACACCCTTGAGCAATCAACCCAGCACCTATTCCCCGGACATCGCGGAGCCTACTGACAAACGCGTCTGATGCCGCCAGCCTGCTCGGCACACGAGCGTTCAGCGAGGGCAGCCTGCTGGCGAGTCCCGTGCTGTGGACGCTGTTCTTCGGTGGTCTGGCGACCTTGCTGGCGGTCAGTGGCCCGCTGACGTTTGTACGGCAAATCCTGCGCAAATGGGGGATTTGGCTGCTGGCACTGGCGGGCGCCGGGCTCGGCATTCCGCTGCTGTTGATTCTGCTCGATGAGTCGGAAAACGCCTTTGCCGATATTCACTCGGCGGCGGTGTCCAGTGGGATGCTGTTGCGTATGAAGGTCGAGCACCTGGCGTTGGCCATTGGCCTGGTCTGTACCTTGATTGCCTGTTTTGCACCCTTGGCGCAGTACCAGAACTTCCTGCTGCTGATCGGCTCAGTGTTTGCGCCGCTGTTCGGCGTGGTCGGTGCGACCCTGCCGGCATTGCTGCTGGCAGGGCTGTTGCAGGCGATTCTGGGCCGGGCCGTTAGTGGCGAGCAGGCATCAGTTCAGGCTTGATCACACCCGTGAGGCGCGTATAGGGGATGGTAATTTCGATCAGCCCCTGTGCGTAAGGGGCGATGGTGGCAACGTTGTACTTGAGTACTACGCCACCACTGGTCAAGGCCACGTTCGGGGTTTTCTGGAACGGCCAGTTCTTCAGGAACTCCGGATCGCGGTCCATCTTGGTGTTGATCAACCAACTGTTATGCGCAACTTTCGCAGTGTTCCAGAATGCCTGCTCCTGGCCCGGCAGCAACATGTCAGCCAGGCTCAACTCCTTGTGCAGCAGGCGCGAATAGTTGATGAAACCACGGCCCGGCTCACCATGAGCGACGCCGGTGTCGAGGTAGCTGGACACTTCAACGATCACCAGGGCGTCATGTTGCTCACGTACCTTGGCTTGCAGATACATGCTGTGGCGGTCCGCGGATTCGCGCAGGAACTTGTCTCGATAGGCATTGAGCGTCGCAGGCACACTGGCGCCGGGCGTAGTGCGGGTCATCTGCAGCAGGCGCTGTTCCACCAGGCTGTCGAGTTGCGGGTCAGCGGGGAAGTGCACGGTATCGATGTTCACCAGTGGGCAGTCCGGGCTATCACAGCCAGGCTTGATCTGTTCCGACTTGTCGGTCGTGACGTCCAGCGGCTTGAGCTGGCCGGGTTGGAACAGGCTCTGGCAAGCACCCAGGGTCAAGGCAATACAGGCCATGGAGGCGATTTTTAAAAGCGACATGTGTGTCCTTCGTAAATCGATGGAAAGCGAAAAGAGTAGCGCTTGGACTGCCAACAAGGCAGTCAGTTCGCCACTAGACTGATGGGGGGAGAGTTTGACGTCCGCCGTCGGTCCCGGCAACCGGAAAGGGGCTGCATCACCGGGCAACGGCGCGTTAGGATGGCGCCAATTGCACAAGCACACTCCGTGTCAAAGAGAGGAAACACATGACGGACACCGCGAAGTCCACGCCGAACAAGATCGAGATCGTTCAGCGCGACAATAGCTACCAGGGCTTCTACAAGCTCGATCGCGTGCAACTGCGCCACGAGAAATTCGACGGTGGCATGAGCCGCGTGATCAGCCGCGAAGTCTTCGTTCGCCATGACGCCGTGTGCGTGCTGCCCTACGACCCGCAACGTGACGAGGTGGTGCTGATCGAACAGTTTCGCGTCGGCGCCATGGGCCGCGCCGACAACCCGTGGTTGGTGGAGATGGTCGCCGGCCTGATTGACAAGGATGAGCAACCGGAGGAGGTTGCACACCGCGAGGCCGAGGAGGAAGCTGGGTTGACGTTCTCCGCGCTGTGGCCGATCACCAAGTACTTCCCGTCGCCCGGCGGCAGTACCGAATTTGTCCACTTGTACCTGGGCCGTTGCGACAGCGCGGGCGCTGGCGGCATCCATGGATTGGAAGAAGAGGCAGAAGATATCCGCGTCACCGTCTGGGCATTCGAAGACGCTCTGCAAGCGGTGCGCGACGGCAAAATTTCCAATGCAGCCAGCATCATCGCCCTGCAATGGCTTGCGCTTAACCGCGCGGAAGTGAGGGGGCTATGGCAGTAAAGGCACGGGAACGTTATCGAGTTGACCTGATCGGGCTGCAAGCCGCCTGCGAGGCCAATTATGCGCGGCTGATGCGCCTGCTTCCCGACATGCGCCACACTCCCGAGGCGCGGCGTATCGCCGTGACCCATGGCGACCAGATGCTTGGTGTGCTGACCCTGGAAGTCATCGTCAATTGCCCGTACACCACCACCCTGCGCGTACGCCAGGAACACAGCCTGCCCTGGCTGCCGGTGCCGCAACTTGAAGTGCAGGTGTACCACGACGCGCGTATGGCCGAAGTGATCAGCGCCGAACATGCGCGACGCTTTCGCAGCATCTATCCTTACCCGAATGTGTTCATGCACCAACCCGATGAGAAAGCACAGCTCAATGTGTTCCTCGGGGAGTGGTTGAGCCATTGCCTGGCCTTGGGTCATGAGTTTGAAGTGGTGCGATAGATGTGAACTGCGTCTGCTTACCCAGCTTTCCTCTTTGTGTCCTGCCCTAGCATAATCGCGCCACCTATCCATTCCAGTGATTGCCTTGGGAGAGCGCCTTGCCGAGCGTATCCAACGTGAACCCCGACGCCAGCGCGTTGTTGGTGCAGCTGTCCGACAGCCATTTGTTCGCCGAGGCAGACACTGCCCTGCTGGGCATGAATACCCGTGCCAGCTTGCAGCGGGTGATCGAACTGGTGCGCGAGCAACAGCCGCGGATCGATCTGGTGCTGGCCACCGGTGACCTGTCCCAGGACGGCACGCTTGAGTCATACCAGCAGTTTCGCGACATGACCCGGCCGATTGGCGCCCCGGCGCGCTGGATCCCGGGCAATCACGACGAGCCGCAGGTCATGGCTCAGGCGGCCGTGCACAGTGATTTGCTCGAGCCGGTGGTGGATATCGGTAACTGGCGCATTACCCTATTGGACTCCGCCGTACCCGGCTCAGTGCCGGGCTACTTGCAGGACCAGCAACTGCAGCTGCTCGCCCAGGCCTTGAGCGAAGCGCCGAACCGTCATCATCTGGTGTGCCTGCACCATCATCCAGTGTCCATCGGTTGTGCGTGGATGGAGCCTATCGGCCTGCGTAATCCCGAAGCGCTGTTTGCCGTGCTGGAGCGCTTCCCGCAGGTCAAGGCGCTGCTTTGGGGGCACGTGCATCAGGAAATTGACCGCGAGCGCAACGGCGTGCGGCTGCTGGCCTCACCGTCCACCTGCATCCAGTTTGCACCGGGCAGTGAGGACTTCCAGGTCAGCGAGCAAGCGCCGGGGTATCGCTGGCTGCGCTTGCATGCCGACGGGCGGTTGGAGACGGGGGTAGAGCGGCTTCGGGACTTCGCGTTTACCGTCGACTACGGCAGCAACGGCTATTAAGAGCTGCAAGCCCCCTCCCACATGGGTTCTGCGGTGTCTGGAAGATCGGGTGCTCACACCTCACTCCGATCCCTGTAAACTGCGCCTCTTTGGCCCAAGCACGGAGAGCCCGGCATGTCCGCTTCGATCCTGTATATCCACGGCTTCAACAGTGCGCCAGCCTCCAACAAGGCCAGCCAGTTGATCACCGTAATGGGCAAGCTTGGCCTGTCCGACCGTTTGCGTGTGCCGGCCCTGCATCACCACCCGCGTCAGGCGATTCTGCAATTGGAGCAGGCCATTGACCAACTGGGGCGGCCGCTGCTGGTCGGCAGCTCACTCGGCGGCTACTATGCAACCCATCTTGCCGAACGCCATGGCCTGAAGGCGCTGCTGGTCAATCCGGCGGTCAGCCCCCATCGGATGTTCGACGGTTACCTGGGTACCCAGAAGAACCTCTACACCGATGAGACCTGGGAGTTGACCCATGATCACGTCGCAGCGCTGGCCGAGCTGGAAGTACCGGCGCCGCAGGATGCAGGGCGGTATCAGGTGTGGTTGCAGACCGGGGACGAAACCCTGGATTATCGCCTCGCCCAAGCGTATTACCGAGCCTGTGCCTTGCGCATCCAGGCCGGTGGCGACCATGGTTACCAAGGGTTCGCCGAGCAATTGCCGGCCTTGTTGAGTTTTGCCGGCATTGGCGCAGATCAGTATCAATCCTTCGATTTTTCGTCACTGTAAAAAATCGCAGGTCACTTTTTAATCGAACGAATCACGACGAGACCCCATGGCCACTCCCAGCGCTAGCTCTTATAACGCCGACGCCATCGAAGTCCTCTCGGGCCTCGACCCGGTGCGCAAACGCCCCGGCATGTACACCGACACCAGCCGGCCGAACCACCTTGCCCAGGAAGTCATCGACAACAGCGTCGACGAAGCCTTGGCCGGGCACGCGAAGTCGGTACAAGTCATCCTCCATGCCGATCACTCCCTTGAAGTGTCCGACGATGGTCGCGGCATGCCGGTGGACATTCACCCGGAAGAGGGCGTGTCGGGCGTCGAGCTGATCCTCACCAAACTGCACGCCGGCGGCAAGTTCTCCAACAAGAACTACCAGTTCTCCGGTGGTTTGCACGGCGTGGGTATTTCGGTGGTCAACGCCCTGTCGACGCAAGTGCGGGTCAAGGTCAAGCGCGACGGCAACGAGTACCAGATGACCTTCGCCGATGGCTATAAAGCCACCGAGTTGGAAGTGGTCGGCACTGTTGGTAAGCGCAACACCGGTACCAGCGTGTACTTCGCCCCGGACCCGAAATACTTCGATTCGCCGAAATTCTCCATCAGCCGCCTCAAGCATGTGCTCAAGGCCAAGGCTGTGTTGTGCCCGGGTCTATTGGTCAGCTTTGAAGACAAGGGCACCGGCGAGAAGGTCGAGTGGCACTACGAAGACGGCCTGCGCTCGTATCTCGAAGACTCTGTCAGCGACTTCGAACGCCTGCCCAACGAGCCGTTCTGCGGCAGCCTGGCGGGTAATAAGGAAGCCGTCGACTGGGCGCTGCTGTGGTTGCCCGAAGGTGGCGACAGCGTACAGGAAAGCTACGTCAACCTGATCCCCACCGCCCAGGGCGGCACCCATGTCAACGGTTTGCGCCAGGGCTTGCTGGACGCCATGCGCGAATTCTGCGAATACCGCAGCCTGTTGCCGCGTGGTGTGAAGCTGGCGCCGGAGGACGTATGGGAGCGCATCGCGTTCGTGCTGTCGATGAAGATGCAGGAGCCGCAATTTTCCGGCCAGACCAAGGAGCGCCTGTCGTCCCGTGAAGCGGCAGCGTTTGTCTCCGGTGTGGTCAAGGACGCTTTCAGCCTGTGGCTCAACGAGCACCCGGAGCTGGGCCTGGCCCTGGCCGAATTGGCGATCAACAACGCCGGTCGGCGCTTGAAGGCCAGCAAAAAGGTTGAGCGCAAGCGCATCACCCAAGGCCCGGCATTGCCGGGCAAGCTGGCCGATTGCGCCGGGCAGGACCCGATGCGCTCCGAGCTGTTCCTGGTCGAAGGTGATTCCGCCGGCGGTTCCGCCAAGCAAGCGCGGGACAAGGAGTTCCAGGCGATCCTGCCGCTGCGCGGCAAGATCCTCAACACCTGGGAAGTCGACGGCAGCGAAGTGCTGGCCAGTCAGGAAGTGCATAACATCGCCGTGGCTATCGGGGTCGACCCGGGTGCGGCGGACATGAGCCAACTGCGCTACGGCAAGATCTGTATCCTCGCCGACGCCGACTCCGACGGCCTGCACATCGCCACCTTGCTGTGCGCGTTGTTCGTGCAGCATTTCCGCCCGTTGGTGGATGCCGGTCACGTCTACGTCGCCATGCCGCCGCTGTATCGCATCGACCTGGGCAAGGAGATTTTCTACGCTCTGGACGAAGCTGAGCGCGATGGCATCCTTGATCGCCTGGTGGCCGAGAAGAAACGCGGTAAGCCTCAGGTCACGCGATTCAAGGGCCTGGGTGAGATGAACCCGCCCCAACTGCGCGAAACCACCATGGACCCGAACACCCGGCGCCTGGTGCAGTTGACCCTGGAAGACTTCGCCGGCACGTCGGAAATGATGGACATGCTGCTGGCGAAGAAGCGTGCGCCGGATCGCAAGGCCTGGCTGGAATCCAAAGGCAACCTGGCCGAGGTTCTGGGCTGATGCGCACAGGCTTCGCCCTGGCAATCCTGATGTTGAGCGGGCTGGCGGCCACCCAGGTGGTTGCCGCGCCCGTGGCGGAGCTCAAGCTGGTGTCCGAGCACCCTGTGGACGGCATGCGCGGCGGTAACCTTTCGGGCTTGGCGTTGTGTGGCAAGGAACTGTGGACGGTTTCTGATCGGGATGACGATCAGATCTACCGGCTGGATACCGGCGCGCCTACCTGGAACGCCGAAGCGGTGCAGATCGATGTGCCGCCCGTGCCCGAGTCCGGTCTGCCTTGGGGGTTGCGTTCGCGCACCAAGGCTGCTTCGTTCATTCGCGGCGGTGACCTGGATTTTGAAGGCATCAGCTGTGATGCCGTGGGTAATCGCTACATTGTCAGCGAAGCCCATGCGGCGGTGTTGCAGGTCCCGGCGACTGGCGCACCCGAATGGTTGAAAATTGCCCCCGGCATGGTGCGCGAAGCCCGGGCCAGTGGCATGTTGCTGCACTTCAATGCCTTGTTCGAAGGCCTGGCGGTAAACCCCGAAGGCAATCAGATCTGGCTGGCCGCCGAGCGTGAACGCCGTGGCTTGATCTCGATCAAGCGTGGCCAGAGCGTATGGGATTGCGACGGCGCCTGTGTGTTGTTGAGTGAGGCCGGCCAGGAAGTGCAGCCGGCGCAGTTCACCAACGCCAAGGCGGTATCCAAGGACTTTGCCGACCTGGCGCTGTTCAACGGCAAGCTGTTTACCCTGGAGCGCAATGCGTTCCAGATTTGCCGGCGCGATACGCTCACGGCCAAGGTCGAGCTGTGCTGGTCGTTTGCCGACCAGATGCTCACGCCGCCGCGACGTTATGCACAGGCTTATGGACTGGCCGAAGCCCTGGTGGTGGATGCCGACGGCGCGTGGATCGGTATCGACAATAATTTTGGCCCCCGCGCCGATGGTGAAAAACGCCCCATGGTCTATCGTTTCGCCGCCCCCGACGGTGGCTGGAGCGCCCAGCCATGAGCCCGCAGTTTTTTCAAATGACCCGACGCAGCGGCAGTTCCGCTGCGCGTTACCCAACAATGATGAGGCCCGCATGAGTGACATCCTCGCAGACAGCTTAGATGGCGTAGAACGCCGGTCGCTGGCTGACTTCACCGAAAATGCCTACCTCAACTACTCCATGTACGTGATCATGGACCGTGCCCTGCCGCATATCGGCGACGGCCTCAAGCCCGTGCAACGGCGCATCATCTACGCCATGAGTGAGCTGGGCCTGGACGCTGATTCCAAGCACAAGAAGTCGGCGCGTACCGTCGGTGACGTACTCGGTAAGTTCCACCCCCACGGCGACTCGGCGTGTTATGAAGCCATGGTGCTGATGGCCCAGCCATTCAGCTATCGCTATACGCTGGTGGACGGGCAGGGCAACTGGGGTGCGCCGGATGATCCCAAGTCCTTCGCCGCCATGCGATACACCGAAGCGCGGCTGTCGCGCTATTCCGAAGTGCTGCTCAGCGAGCTGGGCCAGGGCACGGCGAACTGGGGGCCGAACTTTGACGGCACCCTCGACGAGCCCCTGGTATTGCCAGCACGTTTGCCGAATATCCTGCTCAATGGCACCACCGGTATCGCCGTTGGCATGGCCACCGACGTGCCGCCGCATAACCTGCGCGAAGTCGCCACTGCCTGCGTGCGCCTGCTGGACGAGCCCAAGGCCACGGTCGAGCAGTTGTGTGAACATATTCAAGGCCCGGATTACCCGACCGAAGCGGAAATCATCACGCCGCGCGCCGACTTGCTGAAGATGTACGAAACCGGCAAGGGCTCGGTGCGTATGCGCGCCGTGTACCATATCGAAGACGGCGACATTATTGTCACCGCGCTGCCGCACCAGGTGTCCGGTGCCAAGGTGCTGGAGCAGATTGCCGCGTTGATGCAGGCCAAGCCGTCGAAACTGCCCCAGGTTGCCGACCTGCGTGACGAGTCCGACCACGAGAACCCGTGCCGTATCGTGATCATCCCGACCAACAGCCGGGTCGATCATGAAGTGCTGATGCAGCATCTGTTCGCCAGCACTGACCTGGAGTCGAGCTACCGGGTCAACGTCAACATCATCGGCCTGGATGGCAAGCCGCAGTTGAAGAACCTGCGCAACCTGCTGGTGGAGTGGCTGGAATTTCGCGTACAGACCGTGCGCCGCCGCCTGCAGTTTCGCCTCGACAAGGTCGAGCGCCGCCTGCACCTGTTGGACGGCTTGCTGATTGCCTACCTCAACCTGGATGAAGTGATCCATATCATCCGTACCGCCGAGCACCCGAAAGCCGAGTTGATCGCGCGTTTCGAACTGAGCGAAATCCAGGCTGACTACATCCTCGACACGCGCTTGCGCCAATTGGCACGCCTGGAAGAAATGAAGCTGCGTGACGAGCAAGACGCGTTGCTCAAGGAACAAGCCAAGCTGCAAGCGCTGCTGGGCAGCGAAGCCAAGCTCAAGAAGTTGGTACGCAGCGAGCTGATCAAAGACGCCGAAACCTATGGCGACGACCGTCGTTCGCCGATCGTCGAGCGTGCTGAAGCCAAGGCTCTGACAGAAACCGAGTTGTTGCCTAACGAGAAAATTACCGTCGTTTTGTCGGAAAAGGGTTGGGTTCGTTCCGCCAAAGGGCATGATATTGACGCCACCGGCCTTTCGTACAAAGCCGGTGATGGCTTCAAGACCGCCGCCGCCGGGCGCTCCAATCAGTTCGCGGTGTTTATCGACTCGACCGGGCGCAGTTATTCGGTGCCGGCCCACACCCTGCCGTCTGCACGGGGGCAGGGCGAGCCGTTGACCGGACGCCTCACGCCGCCACCTGGGGCGAATTTCGAGTGCGTGCTGCTGCCGGACGATGATTCGCTGTACGTCATCGCCTCCGACGCCGGTTACGGTTTCGTGGTCAAGGGCGAAGACCTGCAGGCCAAGAACAAGGCGGGCAAGGCGCTGCTGAGCCTGCCGAACAACGCCAAGGTGATCCTGCCAAGGCCGGTGGATGATCGTGAAAGCAACTGGTTGGCTTCGGTGACCACCGAAGGGCGTTTGCTGGTGTTCAAAATCAGTGATTTGCCGCAACTGGGCAAAGGCAAGGGCAACAAGATTATCGGGATTCCCGGTGACCGGGTGGCCAGTCGCGAAGAGTACGTGACCGACATCGCCGTGGTCCCGGAAGGCTCTACCCTGGTGCTCCAGGCCGGCAAGCGCACGTTGTCATTGCGCCCAGACGACCTTGAACACTACAAGGGCGAACGCGGGCGGCGTGGTAATAAACTGCCTCGCGGCTTCCAGCGAGTGGACGCCTTGCTGGTGGAAACGCCGATTTAAGCTGTACTAGAGGCCTCGATCTACGATTTAACGCGTAGATCGACGCTTTCGCGCTGGAGTCATGGCGCATATTCACGGATGATATGGCCTTTCCAGCGCCGGCGTGGCCGAGCGTGTTCAGGTTATTTTTAGTATTACATTGTGGTTCGCCTTGTGGCAGCCACTTGGATGGGATGATGACTGCTCCACGCCTTCCTCTATTTTTGATGCTCGCTGGCCTTTTGGGGCTGGCGGGTTGCAGCACGCACCAACCGGTGTCGCTGTACCAGCTGGACAGCGGTAGCCCGGCTCAGCCAGCCCAAACGGCTGGCATGGCGGTATTGCTCGGTCCGGTAGTCGTTGCCGATTACCTGCAACGCGAAACCCTGCTGCAACGTCAGAACGACGGCAGCCTGCAAGGTTCCACTGATGGTCGTTGGGCGGGCAGCTTGTCGTCCGATATCAATCAACTGATGTTGCGTCAGGTTGCAGGGCAGTTGGATAGCCAGCGTGTGGTCCTGGCACCAGGGCCATCGGGATTCACTCCGGATGTGCAGGTGCTGCTGACGATTACGCGGCTCGACTCCGGCAAATCGCAACCGGCGATTCTGGATGCACAGTGGCGCCTGATCGACCGTCGCGGGCAAGTACGGGATAACCGCATCGTGCACCTGCAGGAAGAACATACCGGCACCACCGCTTCTCAGGTCCAGGCCCAGGGTGTGCTGTTGCAGCACTTGGCGCAGCAGTTGTCGGTGGCGCTCAAGCCATTGGCGAACCAGCCGCCGATTGCCGAGGTGCAGCCGCGTAAACAGGCCCCGGCCCAGGCCAAACCGGCAGCCCCGGAAAAGCCGAAGATGCCGATGGCTACGCCGATTCGTACGGACTTGGAAGTGTTCAGGTTCTGATCTGAATGGCGCACAAACAAAAGGCCCGCTGAGTAAGCGGGCCTTTTTGTTGGGTTGCGATTTAAGCTGCACCACAATCCAAATGTGGGAGCGGGCTTGCCCGCGATAGCGGTGGTTCAGCTATCGGTGGATCGACTGATATTCCGCAATCGCGGGCAAGCCCGCTCCCACATGGGTCGTACAGTGTATGTGCCTCAGGGCTTGCGGGTCTCATGCATCCGCGCCAGCTGGCGCTCGAGCATCGACGGGTACGGTTCCATCAACCGCTCTACGCAACTGGCCCCTTCAGGGCTGGCAATCGGACGGATACGTGCGCGTTGGCGGATCAGCGTGTCTTCACTGATCTTGCGTTCCACCAGCAGCAGGTTGCGGCTGTGTTGGGACAGGGCCAGGGCATCCTGGGCGATTTCGGTGAGCAGCAGGTCGATCTGGCTCATGCCAAACAGGTCATCACCCACGGTCAAGCCAAGCTGCAATTGCAGGGTAATGCCGCTGTCGGCCACTTCGATCTGCAGGGCATGGCCCAGAGCGCGCAGCAATTCGCCGCAGCAGATTGCATTGGTCAGGTAGTCTTCGCCGCTGTCTTCGCTGTGGAACAGCATCAGGGTGCTGCCATCGTTCAACGTGTGCAGCTCGCTCTGGTACAGCGAGGCGGCCTGGTCGAGACAGTCGCGGTAGCGTTCGAGCAGTTCGGTCAGCCGGGCACGAGGCAGGCGGCGCAGCTGCTCCTGGGAGCCCAGTTGCACGGCGAGTACTGCACTGTGCTGCGGCTCGGTGTTCCTGACCACCGCAACGGGTTTTGTCGCAGCGGCCGGGGCCACGGCCGAGGTATCGCGCAGGTCGGCGAAGGGGTCTTCCTCGTCGAGTTCGTCTTCCTCGGCCTTGACCACATGGCGCGGTGCAGGCTTGAGGCCGGCCACCGGAGCGCTTTCGTCAAAGCCCGGGTCGCGCAGGTCGCGTACTTCAAACTCAGGCTCATCGCTGTAGTCGTCGGTATCGTCGTATTCGGGTTCCGGTTCGATTTCAGGCGCTTTCGGCTCCGGAGCGAAGCTGGTATGGAGCTGGCGCGCGAGGTCGCCGATTTCATCCTGGCGATCAGTGGCCGGGGTGTGTTCGTCGATATCCCGCAGCCAGATACGCAGTTGCATCAGCGGTGTGGAGATATGCCGCCCCAGACGCAGGCTCAAGGCCAGGGCCAGAGCCAGCAGGATCGCGCTCAAGATACCCATGCTTTGCAGGCTGATGGTCATCGGCTGCTGGAACTGCTGCATGTCGAGGCTGATACGCAGTTGGCCGGCTTTCACATCCTGAAAGGTGATGTTGCTCTGGTAGAGGCCCTCGGCTTCACCCAGCAAGCCGTTCTTCGGGCGCTGCCCGGCTTCGGCCATGATCCGGTTGTCCACGCTATAAATGGCGGCGTGAGCCACCAGCGGGTTCTTGGTCAGGTTGTTGAGCAGCACGTTGAGGCTGAGGATGTCGTTGGACACCAGCAACTCAGTCGCCGAGGTGGCTGTCTGGGTCGTCAGGCTCGCACCCAGGGCGTCGGCTTGCTCATGCATGGCCTGCTTGAACTGCAAACCCATCACGCAGGCGTAGATCACCAGGGCCAAGGCGACCAGGATCACGTTATGGCTGGCGATGCGTAATGCGATCGGTACACGGCGGTGGCGCAGTGCCCGGAAGATCAGCAGGAAGAAGTTATCGGTTTTTACTGGCGTGGGCCGGTTCACTTGCGCTCGGCTCTTGGTCCGTGAAGTTGACGCGCAGTATAGCGACAGGCCCATGACCGGCAAAGCACTGGCTGTGCCCGATGGTCACTGAAAGTGGGTAGAATGCGGTTTTTTTCCAGCCTGGGGGTGCGCTTTGCGCGAAATTGTCCTGATCAACATCACGGGTGAAGACCGACCGGGTCTCACCGCAGCCATTACCGGCGTCCTGGCCCAGGGTGGTGTGAACATCCTCGACATCGGTCAGGCGGTGATCCACGACACCTTGTCGTTCGGCATCCTGGTGGAGATCCCCAGCACCGAACAGGCTTCGTCGGTACTCAAGGACATCCTGTTTACGGCCTATAAGCTGGATCAACAGGTGCGTTTCACCCCCGTGTCCGAAGCCGATTACCAGCACTGGGTGGAAGGCCAGGGCAAAAAACGTCATATCGTGACGTTGCTTACTCGCAAGGTAACGGCTGAACAATTGCAGCGTGTCAGCTCGATCACGGCCCACTACGGGTTGAATATCGACCATATCGACCGTCTGTCGGGTCGTATGCCCTTGGACACCCCGGCCGACAAAGGCAAGGGCTGCATCGAGTTTTCTGTACGCGGTGAACCGGCTGACGCGCAAGCGCTGCGGGCCGAATTCCTGAGCGTGGCCCAGGAGTTGAATGTCGACATCGCCTTCCAGGAAGATTCGCTGTTCCGTCGCAACCGTCGTTTGGCGGTGTTCGACATGGACTCCACCCTGATCGAAGCCGAAGTCATCGACGAACTGGCCAAGGCAGCGGGAGTCGGCGAGCAAGTCAGCGAGATTACCGAGCGGGCGATGGCCGGTGAGCTGGATTTCCGTGCCAGCTTCAAGGAGCGCCTGGCGTTGCTCAAGGGCCTGGACGTGAGCGTGCTGGACTCCATCGGCGCATCGCTGCGCCTGACGGAAGGCGCCGAAACCCTGTTCGCCGAACTCAAGCGCCTGGGCTACAAGACCGCCATTCTGTCCGGCGGCTTCACCTACTTTGCCAAGCAGTTGCAGGCCAAGTTGGGCATTGACTACGTGTTCGCCAACGAGCTGGAAGTGGTGGATGGCAAAGTGACCGGCGTGGCGGTCGAGCCGATTGTGGATGCGCAGCGCAAGGCCGACCTGCTCAAGGAGTTGGCGCACAAGGAAGGCTTGCGTCTGGAGCAGACCATTGCGGTCGGCGACGGCGCCAATGACTTGCCGATGCTGGCGATTGCAGGATTGGGTGTGGCGTTTCGCGCCAAGCCGTTGGTCAAACAGTCGGCCAAACAGGCGATTTCAACGCTGGGGCTCGATGGCGTGTTGTATCTGCTGGGCTTGCGCGACCGCGACGGTCAGTTATAAGCCGATCTCACTGTAGAAATACAGTCAAAAATGTGGGAGCCGGGCAAGCCCGGCTCCCACATTGGATGTCACCAGCAATATCAGGCTTTAGCTGCGGCAATACCCTGGCCCATTTGCACTGGCGTACCCGCTGCCAGTTCTTCAGCCCACTTCACCTGATCCGGCCCGAACAGCACGATGGCGGTCGAGCCCAGCTTGAAACGGCCCAGCTCCGCACCTTTTTCCAAATGAATCGGCGCACGTGCGGCTTCGTCGTAGCGCAAGGTTTTCAGCTCGCGCTTGGGCGGCGTTACCAACCCGGCCCACACCGTCTCAATCGACGCGACGATCATCGCACCCACCAACACCACGGCCATCGGGCCGCGCTCGGTGTCAAACAGGCATACAACCCGCTCGTTGCGCGCAAACAGCTCCGGCACGTTTTCGGCGGTGGTCTGGTTGACCGAGAAAATTCGACCTGGCACGTAGACCATCTCACGCAAGGTGCCGGCCAGTGGCATGTGCACCCGGTGGTAGTCTTTGGGTGACAGGTAAATAGTCGCAAAATCGCCGCCCATGAACGGTGCAGCCAGCGCCGCGTCGCCACCGAGCAATTCCAGCACGCTGAAGCTGTGGCCCTTGGCCTGGAACACACGGCCATGTTCGATCGGGCCTAGCTGGCTGACTGCGCCATCGGCCGGGCTCAGCACGGCACCGGGAGTCTGGTCGAGCGGGCGGGCGCCGTCTTTCAGGGCTCGAGTAAAGAACGCGTTGAAGTGCTCGTACGCGGTCAGGTCTTCAACCAGGGCCTGGGACATGTCCACCTGGTAGCGCTTGGCGAACCAGGCGGTGAAGGCGTTCTTGAACCAGCGCACGCGGCACTCGGCAATGCAGCCGGCCAGGCGCGAGAGCAAGTGGTGTGGCAGCAAGTACTGGCTGAGGATAAACAACTGCTTTTTCATAACTGTCCTTAAACCTTAAATCTCAACGGGGGTGTCGGGGTGGTTGCCCCATTCGCCCCAGGAACCGGCATAGCCTTTGACTCGTGGATAACCGAGCGCCTTGGCCACCAGATAGGTGAAGCCAGAGCGGTGGTGAGTCTGGCAGTGGGTAATGATTTCTTTATCGCGGGTCAGCCCGAGCTCTTCGAGAACCTGTGGCATGTCGCGGCGGATGCGCAGGTTGCGCGCCTTGTCCATGCCGGCGGTCCATTCGAAATTCACCGCGCCGGGAATATGGCCCCCCTTGGCGGCGAGCACTTTTTCGCCGGAATATTCCAGCGGGCCGCGGGCATCCCAGACGCCCAGGTCGGCCGCGCCGAGACGGCTTTGCAGATACTCACGGGTAGCCGTGGGCCCATCGTGCAACGTGAGGCTGACGGGGCCGCCTGCCGGCGCAGGCACTTCGGTGGAGAGTGGGTACTTTTCCTCCAGCCATGCCAGCAGGCCGCCGTCGAGGTAGTGATATTTCTGGTGACCGATCACGTCGAGCATCCAGATAAAACGTCCGGCCCAGCCGCCGCCTTCGTCGTCATAGACCACGTAGGTCGCGTCCGGGGTGTGGCCCAGTTCGCCGAACAGTTTTTCCAGGTCGGCCTTGCTCGGCAGCAAGCCGGGTGCCGGCGGCTGGCCAAGTTGGGTGCGCTTGGGGTCAACAAAATGCGCGCCGGGGATATGCCCTTCGGCGTAGCGGGCGGCACTGGTGAGGTCCACCAGAATCAAGTGCTCGGCATCCAGTTGAGCGAGCAGGTCACTGGATTCGATCACCAGCGGCAAGCCAGAGAAGTCAGGCATGTGAGGTCTCCTGGGCACAAATGTTGGCGATTAAAGACGGCGATTGTAGCGCAAGCATCAGGCGCTGCGGTTGGTAAAGCTGTGCAGGGCTTTTTCGATGCATTGGGCGGTTTTGCCGAACGCCTGCACGGTGGTTTCCGAGAACGGCCCGCCGCCTTGGTCCGCCACTACCAGCATCACCACGCGGCCATTGCAGCTCAGCGAACGCAGCAGCAAGTGCTCGCCCGTAAACAGGCGACGCAGGATAGGCGGCAGCAGGGCGGAAAACTGCGCATGGTTGTCGGGGGTCAGACGCACCTGAGCGGACTTTTCCAGCAGGCGTTGCAGCAATGTGCTGTTGACCACATCCAGGCTCAGGTGCGCGGCGTCCCTGGGCAAGCCGTCGGCCTGATGCACGCGCAAGGTGCTCAAGGCGCGATCTGCCATGAATATCAGTACCCGCTGCATGCCACTGGCCACCAGGGCTTCCTTGGCACAGGTGGTCAGGTGCATGGCGTTGGCAAAGCGGCTCGGCTCCACCAGCAAATCGGTGCAACGCGTGCGCCATACGGCCAGGGCTTCAGCCGTGGGCGGCGGCGCGGGCAACAAGCCGCGATGGACTTTTTGCACATGCCACGGCCAGATCAGCGACAGCGCCGGGTGCCAGAGGTCGGGCATCAAGGTGGTGCGGGCGCTCGTGACTGCCTGCTGGTGCGCCTGTTGTTGCACATCACTCAAGGGCACTTGCAGGTATAGCGCGGTGAGGTATTGCCAGCGTTCGGTGTGCGGGCAGGTCCAGGATTCCTGGGCGGACATCGCCAGGCCGTTGGCCAGCAACACGGTATTGGCTGGTTGGTTCAGCCAGCGGCGCAGGTTGGGTTCGGCGTCGAGCAATTGCTGGTGGCGCAAGGCGTCGTCTTCGCGGGCAATATGCAGCGCCTTGACCAGCAGGCGTTGCTCGGTCAGCAGCAGCTTGTAGCCCTGCGAAACCCAGATCGGCAGGTGCCAGGCTTCGGTCAGGCCCCGGCACAGGTCCAGTAAGCGCACACCGAACAGTTCCTGCTCGACCTGGCGCGCCGACTGGCCCTTGTGAATCACCCGCAGCTCCCATTCCTCCAAAAGCTTGGGGTAGGCGACGGCCATCGGCCACAGTGGCGACAGAAACAGCAGGCTGCCCCAGTGGATGTCCTGCCATAGCCGCGCCAGGCGACTGCCGAACAAGCCGTTGGCTTGCTGGGACGCGTGCTGGCTGACCAGCAGCAGTTGGCGCAATGCGACTGGAATGTCTCCGGCCGGCACCGAAGGTAGGCGTGCCAGCAACTCCTCGGCACGTTTGAGGCCTAGGCGGTTAAGCGCTACTTCGAGGTTTTCGGCGGGCTCGGCCAGGCTCCCATGGGCTTGGCTGTTGGCCTCGCGCATCACGCTCAGCACCAGGGCCGGGCTGTTTTGCATCAGCTCGGCAATGTCTCGCAATGAACTGCGGCTGTCGCGGATGGCTTTGCACACGCGCTCATGGTTGGCCTGGGGAACGGGCAGCAGCACGTCGTCAAGGCGCTTGATCCAAGCGGCGAGGGTGGTGGGGCGGTTCGTTGGGACTGTCGTTTCGATTGCCATGATTGGGGCGCGATCATCACTTGTGTTCAACACACCCGGAACGGGCCGAATTGGCTTTTCGCCTTAACGGGCTATAGTCTGGCGCAGTTTTGCCGATAAGTAGAACAAGAGTTTTCTGCTGCACCCACTATGTCCATGAACCCGACGGCGCAAGTACCCATCTCCTATGGCTAAAATTATCGGCATCATTGTCGTCATCGCAAGTGTGCTCGGAGGGTACGTCCTCTCCCACGGTAAAATCGCCGCACTGATCCAACCTTTCGAAGTGCTGATCATCGGCGGCGCCGCGTTTGGCGCATTCTTGCAGGCCAACCCCGGCTACATGACCATGCACGTGATCAAGAAATCGCTGGGCATGTTCAGTTCGCGTTTTTCCCACACCTTCTATCTGGAAGTGCTGGGGCTGATCTACGAGATCCTCAACAAGAGCCGCCGCGAAGGCATGATGGCGATCGAAGGCGACATCGAAGACGCCGCCGCCAGCCCGATTTTCGCCAAGTACCCGGCCGTGCTCAAAGATGAGCGCATGACCGCGTATATCTGTGACTACCTGCGCATCATGTCCTCCGGCAACATGGCTCCCCATGAGCTGGAAGGCCTGTTCGACATGGAGTTGTTCAGCCTCAAGGAAGAGCTGGAGCATCCTTCCCATGCCGTGACCGGCATCGCCGATGGCATGCCCGGTTTCGGTATTGTCGCGGCGGTGCTGGGTATCGTGGTGACCATGGCGTCCTTGGGCGAGGGCGATCAAGCGGCCATCGGCATGCACGTGGGTGCGGCGCTGGTGGGTACCTTCTTCGGTATTCTCGCGGCCTATGGCTTCTTCGGCCCGCTCGCTACTTCCCTGGCCCACGATGCCAAGGAAGAGGTCAACCTCTACGAAGCGATCAAGGCGTGCCTGGTGGCTTCGGCATCGGGGATGCCGCCATCGCTGGCCGTGGAGTTCGGGCGCAAGGTGCTGTACCCCAAGCATCGCCCAAGTTTCTCCGAGCTGGAACAAGCGGTTCGCGGTCGCTAAGCCATGGAAAACAACCAGCCGATCATCATCAAGCGCGTCAAGCGCTTCGCTGCGGGGCACCATGGTGGTGCCTGGAAAATCGCATTCGCCGACTTTGCCACGGCGATGATGGCGTTCTTCCTGGTGCTGTGGCTGATGTCCACCGCCACGCCAGAACAGAAGATCGCCATCGCCGGTTACTTCAAAGACCCGATTGGCTTTTCGGAAAGCGGTACGCCATTTGTCATCGATCTGGGCGGTTCACCGCAACTGGCGCCAGAGCGCACCATCAACCCGGAAGTGCAAACTGAGTCGCCCCAGGAAAAAATCCCGATTGAGCGCGATACCGTCGAAACCATGGCCGAGCAGGTCGAGCAGGAACGCCTGGAACTGTTGCTGCAGGAGTTGCAGACCAAGGTTGAGGAAAACCCGCAACTGCTGAAATTCAAGGATCAGATTTCGTTCGAGATCACGCCCGAAGGGCTGCGCATCCAGATCACGGACGCCGCCAACCGGCCGATGTTCGATTCCGGCAGTGCGCGCTTGAAGCCGTACTTTGAAGACATCCTGCTGGCCATGGCCGACACCATCAAGGCGGTACCGAACAAGATCAGCATCAGCGGCCATACCGACGCCAAGCCCTACGCGGGCCAGGGCGATTTCGGCAACTGGGAACTCTCGGCCAACCGCGCCAACGCCGCCCGCCGTGCGCTGGTGGCCGGCAGCTATCCGGACCCGCAAGTGGCACGGGTGGTGGGCTTTGCCTCATCGCAGTTATTTGATCCCAAAGACCCGTTCAACCCGGTCAACCGACGTATCGATATCGTGGTGCTGACCAAAAAAGCCCAGCGTGCGATTGAAGGCGACCAGCCACCGCCACCGGTACCGACTCAGGGCGATGGTGCGCCAGGCGAAGTGCCGGCCGACCCCAACGCACTGCCGCCTGAGCAGGAACCACTGCCGGCCCATGAGTTGCGGCAGAAGCTGAACCTGTTTGATGATGGCGGGGTGAAGGATCCTACGGTGCCTGCGCCGGCCTCGTAACTTATCTCTCTACAGCAGAAACCAAAACGCCCCGAATCATTCGGGGCGTTTTCATTGGCGGTCAGAGTGGCAGGTAGGCTTTGACACCATTAACTACGCCTCGCATGTCGTCGGCGCACAGGCGTGGGACAAAGTACTCTCGGCCTTTTGTGCGAGTCTTTCTATGCAGTTTGTCGAGGCGCTCGAAGCTGAAGGTATAAATCATGTCGCACTTCACCCAAAGCTCTTTATAGCCATCGGACTGAAGTGGATTGGTGCGTAGCAAGTGGTGCCAGTCGTGCTGGGTTTCTGGCGCAGTAGAGGAGATTGGCACCACGGTGCAGAGCTTGCGATTGTGGGGCGCGGTAGGCGATATCACGACAACCTTGCGGATCTTCAGCATTTCCGGTGCAACAAAACCTCGTGTGAAGTCATACAGCAGCACGTCGCCTTGTTTGGGGTGATAGTAGAGAGCCAAATGTTAATTCCCCACAAAAAGCAAAGCCGCCCGAAGGCGGCTTCATTCGACACGCAGCGGAGCTTGCTTCGCCCCTTCTGCGCCGCTGGATCAACCCCGAAAAGGATCCAGACTCCTGCCAGCTTTCGCTGGTGACGGAGCAATTATGGGCATCAGGAAATCTGAATACAAGCTGGCTTGTGTGTATGAGCCACCCAGTTGATCCGGATTCTTGATGCCCGCTCCTGTTAAATCAATGGGCTAGGGCGTTCAGCGCCGTGGTTTATGTGTATCAAGAAATTGACCGTCAATAACTGCTCTCAGGCAAGCTCGCAATAATCGACCGATAGCTGTTCATCCGCTGCTGTTGCACGCGTCCATCCTCCAGCGCCTTGAGCAATGCACAGCCCGGCTCGCGGTCGTGTTTGCAGTCGCGGAAGCGGCAGGTGCCGATCAGGTCGTTGAACTCGATAAAGCCCGCTTCCACATCGCTGCGGCTGACGTGGCCCAAGCCGAATTCACGAATACCCGGGGAGTCGATCAACTCGCCGCCGCCGGGGAAGTGGAACAGCCTCGCGGTGGTGGTGGTGTGGGTGCCTTGCCCGGAAAGCTCCGACAGCGGCCCCACGCGGGTATCGACTTCCGGCAACAGGCTGTTGACCAGCGATGACTTGCCCACGCCAGACTGGCCGACAAACACGCTGATCCGCCCGTCCAGCTGCTGTTGCAGCTGTTCCATGCCGTTGCCGTGATGGGCCGACACTTCCAGCACCGGGTAGCCCAGGGTGCGATAGACCGCCAGCAACGCATTGAGCGCCGGGGCGTTCTGCTCGTCGATCAGGTCGAATTTGTTCAACAGCAACAGCGGGCGGATGCCGGCGTGTTCGGCCGCGACCAGGTAGCGGTCGATCAGGTTGGCATGGGGCTCGGGCAGTGGTGCGAACACGATCACAATCATGTCGACGTTGGCTGCCACCGGCTTGAGCTGGCCACGGCTGTCGGGGCGACGCAGCTCGGTGCTGCGCGGCAACTGGGCGACGATCACGCCGATGCCCTGGTTGCCGGCGCGCCACACGACTTTGTCGCCGGTCACCAGCGCAGGCAGGTTGGCGCGCAGGTGGCAACGGGACACCGAGCCTGCGAGTTCGCCTTCCAGCGCCTCGACTTCGACTTGCACACCAAAGTGCGCGATTACCAGGCCTGTTTGTTCGGGGCCCAGGTCGCCGCCCTCGAGCGCTTCCACGGCGGAGGATTCACGTTTGGCGGCACGCGCTGCGCGTTCACCTTGAATCTTTTCGATGCGCCAGTTTTGGCGACGGTTGAGCTGGCGTTTGGCCATTGGTGTTCCGTGTCGATAATGCAAAAGTTGGGTAAAACGGTCGCGAGTCTAGCACGGCCCCGCCTGCTAAACTGCGCAGCTACGCCAAGGTGCCAAGAGAATCAAGCCATGCAAAACCCACAGAACCTGATTTGGATCGATCTGGAAATGACCGGTCTGAACCCCGACAGCGACGTCATCATCGAGATGGCGACGATTGTCACCGACAGCAACCTCAACACCTTGGCCGAAGGTCCGGTGATCGCCATCCACCACAGCGACGCCGTGCTCGCCACCATGGATGAGTGGAACACCCGCACCCACGGTAACTCCGGGCTGACCCAGCGTGTGCGCGACAGCCGCATCAGCATGGCCGAAGCCGAAGCCGAAACCATCGCATTCCTGGAAAAATGGGTGCCCAAGGGCAAGTCGCCGATCTGCGGCAACAGCATCTGCCAGGACCGTCGCTTCCTTTATACGCATATGAAGGCGCTGGAGAGCTACTTCCACTATCGCAACCTGGACGTATCGACACTTAAGGAACTGGCTGCGCGTTGGGCCCCGGAGGTCAAGGACAGCTTCCATAAAGGCAGCACGCACCTGGCGCTGGATGATATTCGTGAGTCGATCGCCGAGTTGCAGCATTACCGCAAGCATTTCATCAAGGCTTGATTCTACGGCGCCAGTGAGTGCCCCATCGCAGGCAAGCCAGCTCCCACATTAGAATGGATTCGCAAATTCAAAGTGTGGGAGCTGGCTTGCCTGCGATACAGGCGACGCGGTTTATCGCCAAACGCCCCCTTTTGGTGCCATCAGCAAATGATTAGACTGCCGGCCTCCCTGCAAGGATCGCCATCATGCTGTTGATGCTCTACCTCATCGCCATCACCGCCGAAGCCATGACCGGCGCCTTGTCCGCCGGTCGGCGCGGCATGGACTGGTTTGGCGTGGTGCTGATCGCCTGCGTGACGGCCCTGGGCGGTGGTTCGGTGCGCGATGTGCTACTCGGCCACTACCCGCTGACCTGGGTCAAGCACCCGGAGTACCTGGTGCTGACCTCCGTGGCGGCGCTGGTGACGATCTTTATCGCGCCGCTGATGCGCCGCCTGCGCTCGCTGTTTTTGGCGCTGGACGCCTTGGGGTTGGTGGCATTCACCCTGATCGGCTGCATGACCGCCCTGGAAATGGGCCACGGCATGTTGGTGGCGTCGGTCAGCGGGGTCATCACCGGCGTATTCGGCGGCATCCTGCGGGATATCTTCTGTAACGACATTCCGCTGATCTTCCGCCGCGAGTTGTACGCCAGCGTGTCGTTCCTGGCTGCCTGGTTCTACTTGCTGTGCCTGTATCTGGAACTGCCCAGCGAACAGGCGATTCTGCTGACGCTGTTCAGCGGCTTTCTATTGCGCCTGCTGGCGATCCGTTTTCACTGGGAAATGCCCAAGTTCGTCTACAACGACGACGTACACTAGCGGGCCGCGTGCTGGTTCAGCGCCCATTCCACATGCTCGCGAACCAGCTCTGAGGGGTAGTCCCGCCGCGCCTTCAAGGCTTCCAATACCGGAATGCTTGACGGCGCATTGCCCAGGCCCACGGCCAGATTGCGTAACCAGCGCTCGTAACCGGCGCGGCGCAGGGGGGAGCCTTCGGTGCTGCTGAGGAATTTATCCTCGTCCCACATAAACAGTTCGGCTAACTCGGCGTTATCCAGGTTGTGCCTGGGCTTGAAATCGCTTTCGGCAGTGGGTCGAGCGAAACGATTCCATGGGCAAACGATCTGACAGTCATCGCAGCCAAAGACGCGGTTGCCGATCAGTGGGCGCAGGTCCTCGGGAATGGCGCTCTTTAGCTCGATGGTCAGATAGGAAATGCAGCGCCGGGCGTCCAGCACGTAAGGACCGACGAAGGCGTTGGTGGGGCAGATGTCCAGGCACGCCGTGCAACGGCCGCAGTGTTCGGTAGTGTGGGGTGGGTCCACCGGCAACGGTAAATCGACAAACAGTTCGCTCAAGAAGAAATAACTGCCGGCCTTGCGGTTGAGCACAAGGGTGTTTTTACCGATCCAGCCCAATCCGGCTTGTTCGGCGATGGCTTTTTCCAGGACCGGCGCGCTGTCGACAAAGGCGCGAAAGCCGAACGGCCCGATCTGCGCCTGGATGCGGTCGGCCAGCTGCTGCACGCGCTTGCGGATCAGCTTGTGATAGTCGCGGCCCAGGGCGTAGCGCGAGATATAGGCTTTTTCCGGCTGGCCCAGCAGTTGCGCCATCTGGGTGTCGCCGGGCAGGTAGTCCATGCGCAGTGACACCACGCGCAAGGTGCCGGGTACCAGTTCATCGGGATGGGAGCGTTTGCTGCCGTGGGCGCCCATGTAGTCCATCTCGCCGTGGTAGCCCGCGTCGAGCCAGCGTTGCAGGTGCTGTTCATGCTCAGCCAGGTCCAGGCCACTGATGCCGACTTGTTGAAAGCCCAGCTCGCGGCCCCAGTCTTTGATCGATTGGGCGAGGGCGGGCAGATCGGAGGTAATAGCAGGCATGAGACACGGGAAACCACAGGTTAGATGCGTATAATTCTGCCAGACATCGGAGCTTGAAGACGCATGCCTCAGACAAAACACCCAATTACCGACGTTCAGCTGTTGTTGCCCGGCCATTTGCCGCAACTGGCTGCGCGTTCTCCGGACGCCCATAAGGGCCAATTCGGCCACCTGCTGGTCATCGGTGGTGACCGTGGCTTTGGCGGTGCGGCGCTGCTGAGCAGCGAAAGTGCCCTGCGCAGCGGCGCCGGCATGGTCTCGCTGGCAACTCGACCGGAACATGTGCCAGCCGCTCTGGCCCGGCTGCCGGAAGTCATGGCTGTCGGCGTGAGCTCGGCCAACCAGTTGATGGGCCTGCTGGAAAAAATCTCGGTGATCGTCATTGGCCCGGGCCTGGGCGATGCCGCTTGGGGCAAAAGCCTGTTGTCGGTCGCGGCCAATGCCCGCCAGCCGCAGGTGTGGGACGCCGACGCGCTCAATCAACTGGCCACTGGCAGCGTCGAGCTGCCGGCCAACTGTGTGATTACTCCTCATCCGGGCGAAGCTGCGCGTTTGTTGGGGCTATCGACAGCCGAGGTTCAGGCCGATCGCCTTAATGTGGCGCGCGTGTTGAGCCAAAAATTCAATGCAGTGGCTATCCTAAAGGGTGCTGGCAGTTTGATTGCCAGTCCGGATGGACGGCTTGCCCGTTGTGATCAAGGCCACCCGGCGATGGCGACGGCGGGGCTCGGTGATGTCTTGGCTGGTCTGGTCGGCGCGCTATTGGCTCAGGGTATGCCCGCGTACGAGGCAAGCTGCCTGGCCGTGTGGTTGCACGCTACCGCTGGAGACCGCCAGGGCAGTTTTGGTCGGGGGCTGGCTGCCAGCGACCTGATCCCTGCCATTCGTCAATTGCTGGAGGAGCAGTCGCCGTGCCTGAAGTAATTCTTTTCCTGGCAGATGAAGAGGCCATGGTCGCGTTGGGGCAGCGTCTTTCGCAGGTCACGCAAGGGGCAGGGTTGATCTTTCTCGAAGGCGATCTCGGCGCAGGCAAAACCACATTGTCCCGGGGGATTATTCGCGGCCTGGGCCATACCGGCGCGGTAAAAAGCCCGACCTTTACGTTGGTCGAGCCCTACGAGATCGGCGACGTGCGTGCTTTCCACTTCGATCTTTATCGCCTGGTAGATCCAGAGGAACTGGAGTACATGGGCATCCGTGATTACTTCGATGAAGATGCGTTGTGCCTGATCGAATGGCCAGATAAAGGCACAGGCTTTTTGCCAAAGCCAGACATGACCATTACCATTACGCCGCATGAGCACGGACGTCAGCTGAAGTTGTTGCCCCAGAGCGTGCGCGCTGAAGCGTGGTGCACCGCTCTGGCATTGGAATTCAAATAAAATTGGTGGGGTTAGGTATGCGCTTTCGCGCGTTGGTTGCTGTCGTGGGGGTGTTGCTTGCGGCAATGACTGTCAATGCTCTGGCTGCTTCACAGGTAAAAAGTGTTCGCCTGTGGCGAGCGCCGGATAACACGCGACTGGTGTTCGACCTGTCTGGCCCGGTCCAGCACAGCGTCTTCACCCTGACGGCGCCTGATCGCCTGGTGATCGACATCAACGGTGCGAGCCTGGCCGCGCCGCTGAAGGTCTCTACCGCCAACACACCCATTACCGCCATGCGCTCGGCCCAGCGTACGCCGACTGACCTGCGCGTGGTCATCGACCTGAAAAAGGCCGTTACGCCAAAGAGCTTCTCCCTGGCGCCCAACGCCCAATACGGTAACCGCCTGGTGGTCGACCTGTTCGACAACCCCGCCGACGCGGCACCACCGCCTGCGCCGACGCCAAGCGTGGCTACCGTGCCTGCGGTGCCGGTCAACCCGTCGCAACCCCAGGTCAAGTTGCCACCACCGCCGCCCGCGCCGGCCGGCAAGCGCGACATTATCGTGGTGATCGACGCCGGCCACGGTGGCGAAGATCCGGGGGCTTCCGGCTCACGCGGCCAGCATGAGAAAGACGTGGTACTGGCCATTGCTCGCGAGCTGCAACGCCAGGTCAACGGCATGAAAGGCTACCGCGCCGAGCTGACCCGCACCGGTGACTACTTCATTCCGTTGCGTGGCCGTACCGAAATTGCGCGCAAGAAGGGCGCTGACCTGTTCGTGTCCATTCACGCCGACGCCGCGCCTTCAACTGCTGCATTTGGTGCCTCGGTATTTGCCCTGTCGGATCGCGGTGCCACGTCCGAGACCGCCCGCTGGCTGGCCGACAGTGAAAACCGCTCCGACTTGATCGGCGGGGCCGGCAACGTGTCCCTCGATGACAAGGACAAGATGCTCGCCGGCGTGCTGCTCGACCTGTCGATGACTGCCTCGCTGACCTCCAGCCTGAACGTTGGCCAGAAAGTCCTGAGTAACATCGGCCGCGTGACATCGCTGCACAAACAGCGTGTGGAGCAGGCCGGGTTCATGGTGCTGAAGTCGCCGGATATCCCGTCGATCCTGGTGGAAACCGGGTTTATCTCCAACGCCAACGAGGCCTCCAAGCTGGCCAGCTCCAGCCACCAGCAAGCGCTGGCGCGCTCCATCAGCGCAGGCGTGCGCCAGTTCTTCCAGCAGAACCCGCCGCCCGGCACTTACATCGCCTGGCTGCGCGACTCCGGCAAAATCGCCCAGGGCCCGCGCGACCATCGTGTGCAACCCGGCGACACCGTTGCCATGCTGGCGGTACGTTTCCAGGTCACGCCTGCGGCTTTGCGCAGCGCCAATAACCTGAAAACCGATGAGTTGAAGATTGGCCAGGTATTGACCATTCCCGGCACTGAATTGGCGGCACAGTAATGAGCGAATCCTTGTTGAACAGCGGCTCGCGCATCGAATTGCTCAGCCCGCGCCTGGCTAACCAGATTGCTGCGGGTGAGGTCGTCGAGCGCCCGGCGTCGGTGATCAAGGAACTGCTGGAAAACAGCATTGACTCCGGTGCCAAGCGCATCGATGTCGACGTGGAGCAGGGCGGCGTCAAGTTGCTGCGGGTACGTGATGACGGCAGCGGCATCTCCTCCGATGATCTGCCGCTGGCCCTGGCGCGTCACGCCACCAGCAAGATCCGCGACCTGGAAGACCTTGAGCGGGTCATGAGCCTGGGCTTTCGCGGTGAGGCCCTGGCCTCCATCAGTTCCGTGGCGCGCCTGACCCTGACCTCCCGCACCCGCGACGCCGAGCAAGCCTGGCAAGTGGAAACCGAAGGCCGCGACATGGCGCCTCGGGTCCAGCCGGCTGCACACCCAGTGGGCACTTCGGTAGAAGTGCGCGACCTGTTCTTCAACACCCCGGCGCGGCGCAAATTCCTCAAGGCCGAGAAAACCGAATTCGATCACCTGCAAGAAGTCATCAAGCGCTTGGCCCTGGCCCGTTTCGATGTGGCGTTTCACCTGCGCCACAACGGCAAGACCATCCTCAGCCTGCACGAAGCCAACGACGACGCCGCCCGCGCACGACGTGTGGCAGCCGTGTGCGGCAGCGGTTTCCTGGAGCAGGCGCTGCCGATTGAAATCGAGCGCAATGGCCTGAGGTTGTGGGGTTGGGTGGGGTTGCCGACGTTCTCCCGTAGCCAGGCCGACTTGCAGTACTTCTTTGTGAATGGCCGTGCGGTTCGCGACAAGCTGGTAGCCCATGCGGTGCGCCAGGCTTATCGCGACGTACTGTTCAACGGCCGGCACCCCACGTTTGTGCTGTTCTTCGAGGTCGACCCGTCGGTGGTCGACGTCAACGTGCACCCGACCAAGCACGAAGTACGCTTCCGGGACGGGCGCATGGTGCATGACTTCCTGTATGGCACGCTGCATCGCGCCTTGGGCGATGTGCGCCCGGATGATCAACTGTCAGCGCCGATTGTCACGGCGGTGGTGCGCCCGAGCGGTCCGGAAGCCGGAGAGTTCGGCCCCCAGGGTGAAATGAGCCTGGCGGCCAACCTGCTGCAATCGCCGCAGTCGCAACCGACCTACACGGCGCCGAACGCAGGCGCCGGTGCGGGCTACCAGTATCAATACACGCCGCGTCCGCAGTCGACCGTGCCGGTGGCCGAGGCCCAGGCGGCGTACCGGGAGTTTTTTGCGCCGCTGCCGGGTGCCGAGGCGGGTGCTGCTGTCGCGTTGCCCGAAGGTGGCGGTGATATCCCGCCGCTGGGCTATGCCCTGGCGCAGCTCAAGGGCATCTACATCCTCGCGGAAAACGCCCATGGCCTGGTGCTGGTGGACATGCATGCCGCCCACGAACGGATCATGTACGAGCGCCTGAAGATCGCCATGGCCAGCGAAGGCCTCAGCGGTCAGCCATTGCTGGTGCCCGAATCCCTGGCAGTCAGCCAGCGAGAGGCCGATTGCGCCGAAGAGCACCACAGCGTGTTCCAGAAGCTGGGTTTTGAGCTACAACGTCTGGGCCCGGAAACCCTGGCGATCCGTCAGATTCCCGCGCTGCTAAAGCAGGCCGAAGCCAACCGCCTGGTGGCCGACGTGCTGGCAGACCTGATGGAATACGGCACCAGCGACCGTATCCAGGCGCATATCAACGAATTGCTCGGCACCATGGCCTGCCACGGCGCCATCCGCGCCAATCGCCGCCTGGCCCTGCCGGAAATGAACGGCCTGCTGCGTGACATGGAAAACACCGAGCGCAGCGGCCAATGCAACCATGGCCGACCGACCTGGACCCAAATGGGCCTGGACGATCTGGACAAACTGTTCTTGCGCGGCCGTTGATGAGCGCCTTGCCCCCCGCGATCTTCCTGATGGGCCCCACGGCCGCCGGCAAGACCGACCTGGCCATCGAGCTGACCAAGGTGCTGCCCTGCGAGTTGATCAGTGTCGACTCTGCCCTGGTTTACCGGGACATGGATATCGGCACGGCCAAGCCGTCCAAAGCGCTATTGGCCCAATATCCGCACAAGTTGATCGACATCATCGACCCGGCGCAGAGCTATTCGGCTGCGGATTTTCGCACCGACGCCCTGGCGGCCATGGCCGAGATCACCGCGCGCGGCAATATCCCGCTGCTGGTGGGTGGCACCATGCTCTACTACAAGGCATTGCAGGAAGGGCTGGCCGATATGCCGCCTGCCGATGCCCAGGTGCGCGGCGAACTCGAAGAAGAGGCCGCACGCCTCGGCTGGCAAGCCCTGCACGACCAATTGGCGGCGGTGGACCCGGTGTCCGCGGCGCGCATTCACCCCAATGACCCCCAGCGCCTCACCCGTGCCCTGGAAGTCTGGCGTGTGAGTGGCCGGACCATGACTGAACACAGGCTGAAACAAAGTGCGCAAAGTGCTGATGCAGGCGCATCTGGACAGTCACAATTGCCCTATACTGTGGCGAATCTGGCCATCGCTCCGGCAAATCGCCAGGTGCTGCATGAACGAATTGCACAAAGATTCACAATTATGTTGGAACAGGGGTTTGTGGACGAGGTCGTAGCACTGCGTTCAAGAGGTGACCTGCATGCCGGGCTGCCTTCGATACGTGCTGTAGGCTACCGCCAAGTCTGGGATCATCTGGATGGCAAGCTGACGTCAGCCGAAATGCAGGAGCGCGGCATCATCGCCACGCGCCAATTGGCGAAGCGCCAGTTCACCTGGCTGCGCAGCTGGAGCGATTTGCACTGGTTGGACAGCCTGGACAGCGACAATCTGTCACGCGCCTTGAAATACTTGGGAACGGTCTCCATATTGAGCTGAGTCCTTGCAATTGCCGTCTATCCTTGGGGGTGTGACGGCCATAAGCTATCTATTTTCCGATTTTTTATTATTGATCCTTAAAGGAGTGCGGCACATGTCAAAAGGGCATTCGCTACAAGACCCTTACTTGAATACTTTACGTAAAGAGAAAGTTGGGGTTTCCATCTATCTGGTCAACGGTATCAAGTTGCAAGGCACGATCGAGTCGTTCGACCAGTTCGTGATCCTGCTGAAAAACACCGTCAGCCAGATGGTTTACAAGCACGCTATCTCGACAGTCGTTCCAGTTCGTCCTATCCGTCTGCCTAGCGCAGCAGGTGATGAACAGGGTGACGCTGAGCCAGGTAACGCCTGATAGGAGTCTCCTTTGTTCTTTGAGCGCCACGGTGGTGGTGAGCGAGTAATCCTCGTTCACTTGGATGGACAGGACCCTGAGGCGCGCGAAGATCCGCAGGAGTTTCAGGAGTTGGCAAATTCGGCCGGCGCCGAGACCGTTGCGTTTTTTAACGTGCCGCGTCATCGGCCAACCGCCAAATACCTGATCGGCAGCGGCAAGGTCGAGGAACTGCGCGACCTGGTTCATGCTGAAGAAGCCGATCTGGTGATCTTCAATCACACCCTCACGCCCAGTCAGGAGCGTAACCTCGAACGTGTTTTCGAGTGTCGCGTGATCGACCGTACCGGCCTGATTCTCGATATTTTCGCCCAGCGCGCCCGTACCCATGAAGGCAAGCTCCAGGTCGAACTGGCCCAGCTTGATCACATGAGCACCCGCCTGGTTCGCGGCTGGACTCACCTTGAGCGTCAAGGTGGCGGTATCGGTATGCGCGGTCCGGGTGAAACCCAGCTGGAAACCGACCGGCGTCTGCTGCGGGTTCGCCTGCGCCAGATCAAGGGCCGCCTGGAAAAAGTCCGCAGCCAGCGCGAACAATCGCGCCGTGGCCGTTCCCGTGCGGATATCCCTACCGTGTCCCTGGTGGGCTATACCAACGCCGGCAAGTCCACGCTGTTCAACAACGTGACGAAATCGGACGTGTACGCGGCCGACCAACTGTTCGCCACCCTCGACCCGACCTTGCGCCGTCTGGACATAGACGACCTGGGGCCGATTGTCCTGGCCGATACCGTGGGTTTCATTCGTCACTTGCCGCACAAGCTGGTCGAGGCATTTCGGTCTACGCTCGAAGAGTCGAGCAATTCCGACCTGCTGCTGCACGTGATCGATGCGGCCGAACCGGATCGCATGTTGCAGATTGAACAGGTCATGGTGGTGCTGGGCGAGATTGGTGCCCAGGACTTGCCGATCCTCGAGGTCTATAACAAACTCGATTTGCTTGAAGGTGTTGAGCCACAAATCCAGCGTGACGAAAACGGCAAGCCCCAGCGGGTCTGGCTGTCGGCGCGTGATGGCAGTGGTTTGGAGCTGCTTGAGCAAGCAATTGCCGAACTGCTGGGCAGCGATTTGTTTGTCGGCACCTTGCGCTTGCCGCAGCGTTTTGCTCGACTGCGGGCACAGTTTTTCGAACTGGGTGCGGTACAGAAAGAAGAACACGATGAAGAAGGTGTCAGCTTGCTGGCCGTTCGATTGCCACGCTCGGAGCTCAATCGACTGGTCAGTCGCGAGGGTGTTGTGCCGGCGGAGTTCATCGAACAACACACTTTGCAATAAAAGCCTGAGAAAGCGGTTGTGCCGCAGTAGCAGGCATTCTGTAGCATTGGTCGGCGCGCCGTGGGTGCGTCTTTGCTTTATCAGATGGAGAGCGCTATGGCTTGGAATGAGCCGGGTGGCAACTCGAATAATCAGGATCCTTGGGGTGGTAAGCGCCGCAATAATGGCGACCGCAAGGGGCCACCGGATCTCGACGAGGCCTTCCGAAAGCTGCAGGAAAGCCTGAATGGGTTGTTCGGTGGTGGAAAAAAACGTGGTGGTGACGACGGCGGTCGCACCAGCAAGGGCGGCGGCTACGGCCTGCTGGGCCTGGGCCTTGTCGTGCTCGCGGCCGTATGGCTGTACAGCGCGGTCTACGTGGTGGACGAGCAGGAGCAAGCCGTGGTGCTGCGCTTCGGCAAGTACTACGAGACTGTCGGGCCGGGCCTGAACATCTATTTCCCGCCGATCGACAAGAAGTACATGGAAAACGTCACGCGTGAGCGTGCGTACACCAAGCAGGGCCAGATGCTGACCGAAGACGAGAACATCGTCGAAGTGCCGCTGACCGTGCAGTACAAGATCAGCAACCTGCAGGACTTCGTGCTGAACGTTGATCAGCCGGAGATCAGCCTGCAACACGCAACCGAAAGCGCCCTGCGCCACGTGGTCGGTTCCACCGCCATGGACCAGGTGCTGACCGAAGGTCGTGAATTGATGGCCAGTGAAATCAAGGAGCGCCTGCAACGGTTCCTCGATACCTATCGCACCGGTATCACTGTCACTCAGGTGAACGTACAGAGCGCCGCGGCACCGCGTGAAGTGCAGGAAGCGTTTGACGATGTGATCCGCGCCCGTGAAGACGAGCAGCGTTCGCGCAACCAGGCTGAAACCTATGCCAACGGCGTTGTGCCGGAAGCCCGTGGTCAGGCCCAGCGCATCCTTGAAGATGCCAACGGTTATCGCGACGAAGTGGTCTCGCGCGCCAAGGGTGAGGCAGATCGCTTTACCAAGCTGGTTGCCGAGTACCGCAAGGCGCCGGAAGTTACGCGTGAGCGTCTGTACCTGGACACCATGCAGGAAGTTTTCAGCAACACCAGCAAGGTTCTCGTGACCGGCAACAAGGGTGGGCAGAACAACCTGCTGTACCTGCCGCTGGACAAGATGATCGAAAGTGGTCGTAGCGGCACCAGCGCACCGTCCACCGGTTCGAATGCCGCTGCCAACGAAGCGAGCGCCCGTGCGGCCGCTGACTTGCTGCAACAGCAAACACGTACCAGGGAGAGTCGTTGATGAGCAATAAATCGCTGACCGCCCTGATTGTGGGCGTCGTCGTGGTCATCGCTGCCTGGAACTGCTTCTACATCGTGGCTCAGACCGAGCGTGCGGTGCTGCTGCAATTCGGTCGCGTGGTCCAGGCGGATGTCCAGCCGGGCCTGCATGTGAAAGTCCCCTACGTCAACCAGGTGCGCAAGTTCGACGCCCGCCTGATGACCCTGGATGCACCGACACAGCGCTTCCTGACCCTGGAAAAGAAAGCCGTGATGGTTGACGCCTACGCCAAGTGGCGCGTCAAGGATGCCGAGCGCTTCTACACCGCGACCTCCGGCCTCAAGCAGATTGCCGACGAGCGTTTGTCCCGTCGTCTGGAATCGGGCCTGCGTGACCAGTTTGGTAAGCGCACCCTGCATGAGGTGGTTTCTGGTGAACGTGATGCGCTGATGGCGGATATCACCCGTTCGCTGAACACCATGGCGGAAAAAGAGCTGGGTATCGAAGTCGTCGATGTCCGGGTCAAGGCCATTGACCTGCCCAAGGAAGTGAACCGCAGCGTGTTCGAACGTATGAGCACTGAGCGTGAGCGTGAAGCTCGTGAGCACCGTGCCAAGGGTAACGAGCTGGCTGAAGGTATCCGCGCCGATGCTGACCGTCAGCGCCGAGTCCTGCTGGCAGAAGCCTATCGTGAGTCTGAAGAGGCCCGCGGTGATGGTGATGCTCAAGCGGCGGCGATCTACGCCAAGGCTTACGGCCAGGACCAGGAGTTCTACGCGTTCTACCGTAGCCTGCGTGCCTACCGTGAAAGCTTCGCGAACAAAACCGACGTTCTGGTGCTGGACCCAAGCAGCGACTTCTTCCGCTACCTGGAAAAGTCCAAGTAACAGGCCTGTGATTCTGTAGGGCCCACTCCGTCGGGCGGCTAAAATGCCTGGCGGGGTGATCCTTTCAGAAAACGGGTGTATGATGCGGCAGCCGGGAAATTCCCGGCTTTTTTGCGTCTGCATGTTTGATTCGGCAGGCGTGACAGGTTTTTCGAGGAAAGTGCCCGACGAGGCCGTTTGCAGGCCGTTCGTCACGTCGCTCTTGCGCGTGGTTTATGCAGGAGGCGGGTATTTTCTGCTTCACTCAAGGCTCGGCCGAGGGCTGGCCGCCCGGATCAAAGGGGAATGGCGTAATGGCAACGGTAGACCGCTGGCTGCTGCCAGATGGCATCGAAGAAGTACTGCCACCAGAAGCTGCGCGCATTGAAGTAGCGCGTCGCCAGGTGTTGGATCTGTTCCAGAGCTGGGGTTACGAGTTTGTCGTGACTCCCCATATCGAGTACCTGGAATCCCTGCTGACTGGCGCGGGCCAGGACCTGGATCTGCGCACCTTCAAGGTGATCGACCCGCAATCGGGCCGGCAAATGGGGTTCCGTGCCGACATCACGCCGCAAGTGGCGCGCATCGACGCGCACACCCTGCGCCGCGAAGGTCCGAGCCGCCTGTGCTACGCCGGCAGCGTGTTGCATGCCCAGCCGCGAGCCTTGTCGTCTTCGCGCAGCCCGATCCAGTTGGGTGCCGAGTTGTACGGCGATGCCAGCCCGAGCAGCGACGTTGAAGTGATCAGCCTGATGCTGGCCATGCTGCAACTGGCTGACGTGCCGGATGTCCACATGGACCTGGGCCACGTCGGTATCTATCGTGGCCTGGCCCGTGCGGCCGGCTTGTCCGGTGAAGTGGAGCAACAGTTGTTCGATGCCCTGCAGCGCAAGGCAATCGACGAAGTAATCGCCCTGACCGAGGGTGTGCCGGCTGAACTGGCCGGTATGCTACGTGCGCTGGTGGACCTGTGCGGTGGTCGTGAAGTGCTGGTGGCTGCGCGTGAGCGCCTGGCCAATGCGCCGGCGCCGGTATTGGCGGCACTGGATGACGTGCTGGCGATTGCCGAACGCTTGTCGGCGCGGTTCCCGCAGTTGCCGCTGTATTTTGATCTGGGCGAGTTGCGCGGCTACCACTACCACACCGGTGTGGTGTTCGCGGTATTTGTCCCGGGTGTTGGCCAGGCCATCGCCCAAGGTGGTCGTTACGACGATATCGGCGCCGACTTCGGTCGCGCGCGTCCGGCCACTGGTTTTTCCACCGATTTGAAAACCCTGGTGACCCTGGGGCGTGCTGAGGTCGAGCTGCCGTCTGGTGGCATCTGGATGCCCGACAGTACGGACGCGGCGCTCTGGCAGCAGGTTTGCCAGTTACGCAGTGAGGGTCTGCGTGTGGTCCAGGCCTTGCCTGGGCAGCCATTGGCCGCCGCCCGTGAAGCGGACTGCGACCGGCAATTGATTCAGCAGAACGGGCTTTGGCAAGTATCGCCACTGGCTTCTTGAGTTTTCCTGTCGGCCATCGCCGGCACCAAGTTTGCGCGAATGAGGACAAGTGTTATGGGTAAGAATGTCGTAGTCCTGGGCACCCAATGGGGTGATGAGGGCAAAGGCAAGATCGTTGATCTGCTGACCGAACATGCTGCCGCCGTAGTGCGCTACCAGGGTGGCCACAACGCTGGCCACACCCTGGTCATCGATGGCGAAAAAACCGTCTTGCACCTGATCCCGTCGGGCGTACTGCGCGAAGGCGTGCAGTGCCTGATCGGCAACGGCGTGGTAGTTGCACCTGACGCCCTGCTGCGCGAGATCACCAAGCTGGAAGAGAAAGGCGTACCGGTGCGCGAGCGCCTGCGCATCAGCCCGTCCTGCCCGCTGATCCTGTCGTTCCACGTTGCGCTGGACCAGGCCCGTGAAAAGGCGCGGGGCGAGCTGAAGATCGGCACTACCGGTCGCGGCATCGGCCCGGCCTATGAAGACAAGGTAGCGCGTCGTGGCCTGCGTGTGGGCGACCTGCTCAACATGCCGCGTTTTGAAGACAAGCTGCGTGAACTGGTGGATTACCACAACTTCATGCTGGTCGGTTACTACAAAGAGCCTGCCATCGAGTTCGACAAGACCCTGGCCGAGTGCAAGGAATATGCAGAGCTGCTCAAGCCGCTGATGCTGGACGTGACCGCCGAGCTGCACGACCTGCGTCGCGCCGGCAAAGACATCATGTTCGAAGGCGCCCAGGGCTCGTTGCTGGACATCGACCACGGTACCTACCCGTACGTGACCAGCTCCAACACCACTGCTGGCGGCGTTGCCACAGGTTCAGGCGTTGGTCCGATGTTCCTGGACTACATCCTGGGCATCACCAAGGCTTACACCACCCGTGTAGGCTCGGGTCCGTTCCCGACTGAACTGTTCGACGACGTTGGCGCGCACCTGGCCAAGCAAGGTCACGAATTCGGCGCCACCACTGGCCGTGCTCGTCGTTGCGGTTGGTTCGACGCCGTTATCCTGCGTCGCGCTATCGATGTGAACAGCATTTCGGGCATTTGCCTGACCAAGCTGGACGTACTCGACGGCCTGGAAGCCATCAACATCTGCGTCGGCTACAAAGACGCACAAGGCAACGACGTTGCCCCGACCGACGCTGACAGCTACGTGGGCCTGCAGCCTGTGTACGAAGAAGTGCCAGGTTGGACCGAATCGACCGTGGGCGCCAAGACCCTGGAAGAACTGCCAGCCAACGCCCGCGCTTACATCAAGCGTGTGGAAGAGCTGATCGGTGCACCGATCGACATTATTTCGACCGGCCCGGACCGCAACGAGACCATCGTTCTGCGTCACCCGTTCGCTTAATAAACTGTTGATGTAAAAAGCAAAGGGCTCCTTCGGGAGCCCTTTGTCGTTTCTGTCTGGCAAACGGCACGACCCTTGCTGTGTTTCCCTCTTTCGAGGTGCTATCAAATTAGTGGCACCCGTGGTGGAGGGGTTTCCAGTGTCTGCCGTTCTCTCGTTGTTACAAAGCCGTCTGTTGCGGCCGGTGTTCGTTACCCTTGGTATCGCCCTTTTGGTGCAAGTGCTGGTTGCCGTCGCGCTGACGCGGAGCACCGTGACCGCGCTGGAAGCTGATTTGGGTAATCGTCTGGGCATCGATAGTCAGAAACTGTCTGGCGAATTGGCCCAGGCCGGCAAGGAGGTCATGTCCAGCCTGGACAGCTTGTCCTCCAGCACGCGCCAGCGCCTGACAGCCGGGCTTTCCACGCGTCTGCAGGAAGAGCAGAAGCAACTGCGTGCGACCCTGGAAAAAGACCTGAAAGACTCCGCCAATGACATGGCGCAGTTGCTGGCCTCCGTCGCACCCCGCGCCATGTGGGACAGCGATGTGCCAACACTCTCGGAATTTGCCCGGCGTGCCCAACGCAATCCCAATGTGTTGTTTGTCGTGTATGACGACGCCGCGGGTGAGCACCTGACGCGTTATCTGAACCGTGATAACCCGATCAACCAGGCGTTGCTGGCAAAGGGCGCGGGTGAGCGTGCCCTCGATAAGGTGTTGAACGCGGCCAAGACAGACCCGTCGGTGTACTACGTCGAAGCCTCCATCAGCCCAAATGGTGTGGAAATTGGCAAGGTGCGCATGGGCGTGTCGACCGCTGCGGTTGAGGCCGATCTGCAAGCATTGGATAAGCGCTTTGCCGCGCTGATCGCCAGCGGTGATCAACTGGTGGGCGACAGCCTGCAGGGAGCGGCGGCTGATAGTGCCAGCGCCATGGGCGCCAGGCTGCAGTCGGCACAGGCAACTGCCACCCAAATGACTGCAAACACCTCCAGTGCCGTACAAGAAGCGGCGGGCACCCTGCGTTGGCGTATTGGCATGGGCCTGGCATTGGTGGGGCTTGGCGTATTGCTGTTACTCGCTGTTGTGTTGGGCCGGCGCGTGGTCAATCGTCTCAAGCTGCTTATTGCCGCCATGGATGACCTCGCGGCAGGGGAGGGCGACCTCACCAAGCGTGTGCAGATCAACAGCAAGGACGAAATCGGTGATATGGCTTCGGCGGTCAATCGCTTTGTGGATAAGTTGCAGCCCATCGTGCGCGAGGCGGGCGATGTGGCCCAGCGTACCGGTGTGGAAATCGGCGCCATGACATTGCGTAACGCGGGCGCCGACGCGGCAGCGGGCTTGCAGCGCGACGAGGTTGCAGAGAGCTTGCGCGCACTTTCGCAGATGGCTGACGAGGCCCAGGCCGAAAGCCACGCCATGCAAGCGGCCTTGCAGCAGGTGGTGGATATTCGCCAGGCCACGGATGAGAACTCGCGCACCTCGGCTGAGGTCGGCAGCTTGATCGAGGCGTTGGCGGGGCAGGTGCAGGCTGGCTCCCAGGTGATCGAGCGGCTGGCGCAGCAAAGCGAGCAGATCGAAGTCGTACTTACCGTGATTCATGGCATTGCCGAGCAAACCAATTTGCTCGCCCTGAATGCGGCTATCGAAGCGGCGCGGGCGGGTGAGACTGGACGTGGCTTTGCCGTGGTGGCGGACGAAGTGCGTGCGCTGGCCAGCAAGACCCAAAGCTCCACAGGCGATATCCAGGCGCATATCGTGGCGTTACAACAGGGCGCGCGTGAGGCGGTGGAAACCATCGGCAAGGCTGGTCGCCAGGCCAATGAGGGCTTGCTGGTGTTGCGCGACAGTGTGCGTTTGCAGCAGACAGTGCAGGCGTCGGTCGAGCAGGTGCACGCCGCGATTGGTCTGGCGACGCGTGCGGCTGAGCACCAGGCTCAGGGCGCCCATGCGGTGCGTGGGCGGGTCGAAGTGATCCATGCCCAGGCCGAGCGTGCGGCGCAGGCAGTGGTGGAGACGACAGCCAGTGGCAAGGTGCTGGATGGGTTGGCGGCGCAGTTGAAGGCGAGTCTGGGGCAGTTCCGGGCTTAGTGTTGCCTGTGCCGGCCTCATCGGGGGCAAGCCCCTCCCACATTTGGAATGCGTTCCAATGTGGGAGGGGGCTTGCCCCCGATAGCGGTCTCAGCGACTCAGATACATCCGAGTCGTAAGCAAATACACCGGCAATCCCGACACCAATATCAACAACGCTGCATAAGGTGCCGCCGCCGCAAACTCCACATTCGAAGTATGCGCCCACACGGCCGTCGCCAAGGTATTCAACCCCGTAGGGCTGAGCAGCAACGTCGCCGTCAATTCCTTCATCGCATCCAGGAACACCAACGCAAACGCAGCCCCCAGCGCTGGAAAGATAATCGGCAGCGTCACCCGACAAAACGCACTGAACGACGAAGCCCCCAGCGTGCGCGCCGCTTCTTCCAGCTGCGGTGCTGCTTTGTTCAAGGCCGTACGAATCGGCGCCTGGGCCAATGGCAAGAACAGCAGCGCATAAGCGATCAACAGCAACGCCGAGGTCTGGTACAGCGCGGGCACGTAATGCAGCGCGAAATACACCAGTGTCAGTGCAATCACCAGGCCGGGCAGGGCGTGCAGCAGGTAGGGCAGCCGTTCGGCCCACAGTGCCAACTGGCCTTTGTAGCGCACCACCAGCAAACCTACGGGCACCGCCAGTACCAGGCACAACGCCGCGCCTCCCAGCGACAAGGCAAGTGAGGAGAGCAACGCCTCGCCAATTTCAGCCAGTGGAAACGCGGCGGAAGATCCGACGGCCAACCAATAACCGAGCATCCCCAGCGGAATGCCGCTGCCAATGATCGCCAGCGCCAGGCAATACACCTGCCCCAATGGTGCCCACTTGCCCAGCCGGACCTGCTCGGCATGTCGCGCCGCGCCCTGGCCAATGCGCACGTGTCGGCCTTTACCGCGCACGCGCAGCTCCAGCCACAGCAAGGTCAGGCACATCACCAGCAACACCGCCGAGAGCATCGCGGCATTGGCGTTGCTGAATTCCAATTCGAATTGCTGGTAGATCGCGGTGGTAAAGGTCTGCAGTCCGATGATCGACAAGGCCCCGAACTCCACCAGCATGTGCAGGGCGATCAGGAGTGCCCCGGCCAATAGCGACGGCCACAGCAGCGGCAAGGTGATGCGAAAGAACACGCCCCAGCGATTCAGTCCCAGGGTGCGCGCGGACTCTTCCAGGGATGGGTCAAGGTTACGCAAGGTTGCGGCCACCGGTAGAAACACCAGCGGGTACTTGGACAGACTCATCACCAGAATCGCGCCACCGAGCCCTTCGAAGCTCGCGCTCAGGGACACCCAGGTAAAGCTGCTGACAAACGCAGGCACCGCAAACGGCAGGCACAGGATTACGCCCCAGATCCTTCTTCCCGGCAGGTTGCTGCGTTCCAGCAGCCAGGCCAGGGACAGGCCGATCACGCCACAGGTCACGGTCACGCCGACCATCAGTGCGAGGGTGTTGCGCAGCAGGCCGAACACATACGGCCTCCACAGCAGATGCACCGCCTCTGCCCAGCCGGCCTGCCAGGCCTTGAGTCCGACATACGCCAGTGGCAGCAGGCTCAGGCCGACGAGCAGCAGTACTGGCAGCAACAGCCAGATCGACGGACGTTTGCGCCGTGGGCTGAATGCCCCGGCCGTTAGCGACGCGGTCATCAGTTCAAGCCAACATCACGTTCCAGTTCCAAGGCTTCTTCGGCGTTGCCAAGGTCGGCTGGGGTGACTTTCGGCGGCTGCAGCTCGCTAAAGGGCTTGAGGCCACGGTTGGACTCCATGCCTTTGCGCAGCGGGTATTCGGCCGAGGTGTTGGTGATCACGCGCTGGCCTTCTTCACTGGCCATGAATGCCAGCAGTTGCTGAGCTTCTTTGGGGTGTTTGCTGGATTTCAGTGCGGCAGCGGATGATACGGTGATCAGGCCGCCAGCATCGCCATCGGTGAAGTAGTGCAGTTGGGAGTCCAGGTTGGTTTTTTCCTTTTTCAGGGCAAACCAGTAATAGTTGTTCACCAGCACGGTGGCCACTTCGCCATTTTCAACGGCCTTGAGGGCGACCATATTGTTGCTGTACACCTTGCCGAAGGCGCGCAGGCCGGTCAGCCACTCTTCGGCGGCTTCGCGACCGTGCAGTTTGATGATCGCCACGGCTTGTTCCTGGAAGGCACCGCTGGTGGGCACGAAGCCAACCTTGCCTTGCCACTCGGGGCCGGCGAAATCCAGGACGGATTTGGGCAGGTCCTTTTCAGCAATCAGTTTTGGATTGAACGCCACCACGCGGGTGCGTGCAGTCACGCCCATCCAATCACCATTACGACCGACGTAATCCTTGGGTAGCACGTCGAGGGTGCTGGCATCGATCTTCGCCAGCAAACCTTGCTCGCCGAGTTTGTTCAGCGGCGGCGATTCTTCGGTATAGATCACGTCGGCGGGGGAGCGGTCACCTTCTTCGACGACCTGGCTGGCCAACTGATTGCTGCTGCCTTTGCGCACGTTGACGTGAATGCCGGTCTTGGCTTCAAAGGCTTTGGCGAGTTCATCGCCGACTTCCTTGTGTTGGCCGTTGTACAAGGTCAGGGCGATCTTGTCGGCAGAATAGGCGGCGGGCGAGAGCAGGGTCAGGCTGAGCAGGGTGAGGCTCAGGCCGCGCAGAAGGGATGTTTTGAGACGGTTATCGCGGATCATCATCCGAAGTGTTCCTCGCTATATGCAACAAATCATTGCAAGGATAAACGATAAAACTTCTCAAGTGCGGACGAGGGGGAAATCGCTGGGGAGTTTTTCGAGCGTCAGAAACGAAAAAACCCGCTTTCGCGGGTTTGATCTGAATTTGGTGCCCAGGAGAAGACTCGAACTTCCACGACCTTGCGATCACCAGCACCTGAAGCTGGCGTGTCTACCAATTTCACCACCTGGGCATTATCTAACAACGTTGCCGCTGTTGATGGGGCGAACTATACGGCGGGCTTTTTGATCTGTAAACCCCTGATTCGAAAAATATAAATCAATTTTTCCGTTAAAAATCAAAGGCCTGAAACGAAAAAACCCGCTTTCGCGGGTTTGATCTGAATTTGGTGCCCAGGAGAAGACTCGAACTTCCACGACCTTGCGATCACCAGCACCTGAAGCTGGCGTGTCTACCAATTTCACCACCTGGGCATTATCCGACAACGTTGCCGTCGTCGATGGCGCGCACTATACGGAGCGATATTTGAGCTGTAAACCCCTGCCATGAAAAAACCCTGGAAAATTTCGCCAGTGGTCGTGCAAGGTGCGCGGCGGGGGGCGTAAAGGTCTTTTAAACGCTTGTTGATACCTGAAATTTCCCGTTTCAATACGCGTATGCCAAACTAACCCACATATAGACAAGGTGAAAACTCTCTAATGGCCGATTGGCAGTCCCTCGATCCCGAGGCCGCTCGTGAAGCGGAAAAATATGAAAACCCTATTCCTAGCCGCGAACTGATCCTGGCGCACCTCGCCGATCGTGGTTCGCCTGCTAGCCGCGAGCAGTTGGTCGAAGAATTCGGTCTGACCACCGAAGACCAGCTCGAAGCCCTGCGCCGCCGTCTGCGTGCGATGGAGCGCGATGCTCAATTGATCTACACCCGTCGTGGCACTTACGCGCCGGTAGACAAGCTCGACCTGATCCTGGGCCGCATTGCCGGCCATCGTGACGGTTTCGGCTTCCTGATCCCGGATGACGGCAGTGACGATCTGTTCATGAGCCCGGCGCAAATGCGCCTGGTGTTCGATGGCGACCGCGCCCTGGCGCGGGTTTCCGGCCTGGACCGTCGCGGTCGTCGCGAAGGCGTGATCGTCGAAGTGGTGTCCCGTGCCCACGAGTCCATCGTCGGCCGTTACTTCGAAGAAGGCGGCATCGGCTTTGTCGTGCCGGATAACCCGAAGGTCCAGCAGGAAGTGCTGATCACCCCCGGCCGCAACGGTGCCGCCAAGGTCGGCCAGTTCGTCGAGGTGAAAATCACCCATTGGCCAACGGCGCGCTTCCAGCCCCAGGGCGATATCGTTGAAGTGGTCGGCAACTACATGGCGCCCGGCATGGAAATCGACGTTGCGCTGCGCACCTACGATATTCCTCACGTCTGGCCTGATGCCGTGCTCAAGGAAGCCGCCAAGCTCAAGCCGGAAGTCGAAGAGAAAGACAAAGAAAAACGCATCGACCTGCGTCATCTGCCGTTCGTCACCATTGACGGCGAAGATGCTCGCGACTTCGACGATGCGGTCTACTGCGAAGCCAAGCCTGGCAAGCTGCGCCTGTTCTCCGGCGGCTGGAAGCTGTACGTCGCGATTGCCGACGTGTCCAGCTACGTGAAGATCGGTTCGGCCCTGGATAACGAAGCCCAGGTGCGCGGTAACTCCGTGTACTTCCCTGAGCGCGTGATCCCGATGCTGCCTGAGCAGCTGTCCAACGGCCTGTGCTCCCTGAACCCGAAAGTCGACCGTTTGGCCATGGTGTGCGAGATGACCATCTCCAAAACCGGCGAAATGACCGACTACCAGTTCTACGAAGCGGTGATCCACTCCCAGGCGCGTCTGACCTACAACAAGGTCAGCACCATCCTGGAGACGCCGAAGACCAGCGAAGCCAAGGCCCTGCGTACCGAATACGCTGGCGTGGTCCCGCACCTCAAGCAGTTGTACTCGCTGTACAAGGTGCTGCTGGGCGCCCGTCATACCCGTGGCGCGATCGATTTTGAAACCCAGGAAACCCGGATTGTTTTCGGTTCCGAGCGCAAGATCGCCGCGATCACCCCGACCACCCGTAACGACGCGCACAAGTTGATTGAGGAATGCATGCTGGCGGCCAACGTGGCCACTGCCGAGTTCCTGAAGAAGCACGAAATTCCTGCGTTGTACCGCGTGCACGACGGTCCGCCGCCGGAGCGCCTGGAAAAACTGCGCGCCTTCCTTGGTGAGCTTGGCCTGTCCCTGCATAAAGGCAAGGATGGCCCGACGCCCAAGGATTACCAGGCTCTGCTGGCCAGCATCAAGGACCGTCCGGATTACCACGTGATCCAGACCGTGATGCTGCGATCCCTGAGCCAGGCGGTGTACAGCGCCGATAACCAGGGCCACTTTGGCCTCAACTACGAGGCGTACACCCACTTCACGTCGCCGATCCGTCGTTACCCGGATTTGCTCACGCACCGCGCAATCCGCAGCGTGATCCACTCCAAGCAGAACACCCCGCACGTCAAGCGCGCCGGTGCCATGACTATTCCGAAGGCGCGGATCTATCCGTACGACGAGGCGGCCCTGGAACAGTTGGGCGAGCAGTGCTCCATGAGCGAGCGCCGCGCCGACGAAGCCACCCGCGACGTAGTGAACTGGCTCAAGTGCGAGTTCATGAAGGATCGTGTAGGCGAGTCGTTCCCGGGTGTGATCACCGCCGTGACCGGCTTTGGTCTGTTTGTGGAACTGACCGACATCTACGTCGAGGGCCTGGTGCATGTCACCGCCTTGCCGGGTGACTACTACCACTTCGATCCTGTGCACCACCGTCTGGCGGGCGAGCGCACCGGTCGCAGCTTCCGCTTGGGCGATACCGTCGAAGTGCAGGTCATGCGTGTCGACCTGGACGAACGCAAGATCGACTTCGGTATGCCTGACAAGCCTGCTGAGCCGGCTGGCCGCAAAAAGCGTGGCAGCGAAACTGCAGCGCCGGCTTCCAAAGGCAAGGCCACTGGCGCGAAGACGGCTGCCGAGCCTGCACCTGCCAAGTCGGGGCGTCGCTCTTCCGCCAAGGACAAGGCTCCTGAAGCCTACCGCCCAAGCGATGCTGCGGCGAAAAACGCCGAGCTGCGCAAGAGCCGCGAGTTGAAGCAGCAGCTGCTCAACGAAGCCAAAAGTGGTGGTAAAGCGGCGTCTGGGGGAAAGTCCCAAGGGGCGGAAAAACCGTCGAGCAAGCCAAGTAAACATCGTAAAGGCCCGCCAAAAGCGGGCTCTGCCCCCGCGAAAAGCGGCGGGTCGCGCAAACCTAAGGCCAAGTCATGAGTCTGGAAAAAATCTACGGTGTGCATGCCGTAGAAGCACTGCTGCGTCACCACCCCAAACGCGTCAAGCAGGTTTGGCTGGCAGAAGGTCGCAGCGAGCCGCGCGTACAGGCGCTGGTTGAACTGGCCAGCCAAAACAAGGTTGCCATCGGCCAGGCCGAGCGTCGAGAAATGGACGTGTGGGTTGAAGGTGTTCACCAGGGCGTGGTTGCAGACGTCAGCCCAAGCCAGGTATGGGGCGAAGCCATGCTCGACGAGCTGCTCGACCGTACCGAAGGTGCGCCGCTCCTGCTGGTGCTGGACGGTGTGACCGATCCGCACAACCTCGGCGCGTGCCTGCGTTCGGCAGATGCTGCCGGCGCGCTGGCGGTGATCGTGCCTAAAGACAAGTCGGCAACCCTGACCCCGGTGGTGCGTAAAGTGGCGTGTGGTGCGGCGGAAGTGATTCCGCTGGTGGCCGTGACCAACCTGGCGCGCACCCTGGAGAAACTCCAGCAGCGTGGCCTGTGGGTCGTGGGTACGGCAGGCGAGGCCGAGGTCAGCATTTATGACCAGGACTTGACCGGCCCGACCATCCTGATCATGGGCGCCGAAGGCAAAGGCATGCGTCGTTTGACCCGTGAGCATTGCGATTACCTGGTGCACTTGCCGATGGCCGGTAGCGTCAGCAGCCTGAACGTGTCGGTGGCGACGGGCGTGTGCCTGTTTGAAGCCCAGCGTCAGCGTGGTGCCAAGGTCAAAGCCAAGAAGTAATCCCGAGCCTGGCACAGAACCAAAATGTGGGAGGGGGCTTGCTCCCGATAGCGGTGGGTCAGTTACAGATGATGTGACTGAACTCCCGCAATCGGGAGCAAGCCCCCTCCCACATTGGTTTCTGGTGTCAGTAAGCATTGTTCAAATAATCACCAATTACCTTGCGCCGCTTCTCCCCCTTCTCTACAATTGCGCCCCTTGCCTTCCTGGCAGGCACCGATGTGCCTCCCCTGCGGCAAGATCCATAAGTGTCATTCACTCCTTGTCTGACCGTTTTTGAGCGGCAGGCTACAACCCGTAAGGAGCATTCATGCGTCATTACGAAATCATCTTTTTGGTCCACCCGGATCAAAGCGAGCAAGTCGGCGGCATGGTTGAGCGTTACACCAAGCTGATCGAAGAAGACGGCGGCAAAATCCACCGTCTGGAAGATTGGGGCCGTCGTCAACTGGCCTACGCAATCAACAATGTTCACAAGGCTCACTACGTGATGCTGAACGTTGAGTGCACTGGCAAGGCCCTGGCCGAGCTGGAAGACAACTTCCGCTACAACGATGCAGTGATCCGTAACCTGGTCATCCGTCGCGAAGAAGCCGTTACCGGCCAATCCGAGATGCTCAAGGCTGAAGAAAACCGCAGTGAGCGCCGTGAGCGTCGCGACCGTCCTGAAGAAGGCGCTGATGATAGCGCTGATGACAGTGACAACAGCGATAACGCTGACGAGTAATCCACGGACCTTATTAAGGAGCCTATCAAATGGCACGTTTCTTCCGTCGTCGTAAATTCTGCCGCTTCACCGCTGAAGACGTGAAAGAGATCGATTACAAAGATCTCAACACTCTGAAAGCTTACGTATCCGAGACCGGCAAAATCGTTCCAAGCCGTATCACCGGTACCAAAGCACGTTATCAGCGTCAGCTGGCCACCGCTATCAAGCGCGCCCGCTTCCTGGCCCTGCTGGCCTACACCGACAGCCACGGCCGCTGAGACCGGGCAGTCGACAAGTAGTAAGGGATTGAATGCATGCGCGCCTTAGCTGAGTTCATCATGCGCGGTCGCGTGCAGGCCACTCTGGTAGTGGCTGGCTGTGCGGCATTGCCGTTGCTTTATTGGTTGGGTGCTGCCGCAGGTTGCCTTGTGCTGCTGCGGCGCGGTTTGAAGGACGCTCTTGGCGTTCTTGCCCTGGGTTTGTTGCCGGCCTTGATCTGGTGGTTGCAAATGGGTGATCCACGGGTACTTCTGGTACTGCTGGGGTCATCGAGCCTTGCGTTGGTTTTACGCGCAAGTGAGTCCTGGGTCCGTACGCTGCTGGTCAGCGTGGCATTGGGGTTGGTGTACTCAGTGATGCTTGGCGCGGCTTTCCGCCCGCAAATCGAGGCGCTGTCGCAGGAGATCGTCAAGATCCTGCCACTGGCTCTCGGGGATCTCTACCAGCAATTGTCGGTAGATGAGCGAGCGCGGTTTGCGTCACTGATTGCTCCGGTCCTGACCGGCCTGATTGCGGCACTGTTGCAGGTCGTCAGCGTGCTGAGCCTGATTCTTGGGCGTTATTGGCAGGCGTTGTTGTACAACCCGGGTGGTTTTGGTCGCGAGTTTCGCAGTATCAGAATCCCTGCGGGGCCGGCGATGTTGCTGCTGGCGTGCATGGTTGTCGGGCCGAACTTCGGTCCACAGATGGCCTTGCTGGCGCCGATTTGCAGCGTACCGCTGGTGTTTGCCGGGCTGGCCCTGATTCACGGGCTGGTTGCGCGAAAGCGCCTGGCCAGGTTCTGGCTGGTGGGGTTGTACGTCACGCTGTTGCTGTTCATGCAGCTGATCTATCCGTTACTCGTGGTTCTGGCCATTGTCGACGGCCTGATTGATTTTCGCGGACGTCTGGCGTCGAAAGATGCCGATAGCGCGAACGGTGAAGGTTAAAAGTTAGAGGATTTTCACATGCAACTGATCCTTCTGGAAAAAGTCGCCAACCTGGGCAACCTGGGCGACAAAGTGAACGTTAAGGCCGGCTACGGTCGTAACTACCTGCTGCCATACGGCAAAGCCACCGCTGCAACCGCTGCCAACCTGGCTGCGTTTGAAGAGCGTCGTGCTGAGCTGGAAAAAGCCGCAGCAGACAAAAAAGCTTCGGCCGAAACTCGCGCTGCCCAACTGGCTGAGCTGGAAGTGACTATCACTGCCACCGCCGGTGACGAAGGCAAGCTGTTCGGTTCGATCGGCACCCACGACATCGCTGATGCACTGACCGCCTCCGGCGTTGAAGTGCAGAAGAGCGAAGTTCGTCTGCCGAACGGCACCATCCGCAACGTAGGCGAATTCGACGTAGCCGTGCACCTGCACGCCGAAGTTGAAGCCACCGTACGCGTTGTCGTGGTAGCAGCTTAAGTCGCACCTAACTGACTGGCACCTCGCGTGTCAGCCGGTTAACATCGGGCACGATCCTGTTTACAGGTCGTGCCTTTTGTTTTTCTACACACCCTTAAATTCCAAGTGGCCATGAACGAAATCTCCGCTCCTGAGCAATACGATCTGCAAACCGCTGCCCTGAAGGTGCCGCCGCATTCCATCGAGGCCGAACAGGCCGTGCTCGGTGGCTTGATGCTGGACAACAACGCCTGGGAACGCGTGCTGGATCAAGTCTCGGACGGTGACTTCTATCGCCATGACCACCGCCTGATCTTCCGCGCCATCGCCAAGCTGGCCGACCAGAACTCACCGATCGACGTGGTGACGCTGGCCGAACAACTGGACAAGGAAGGCCAGACCTCCCAGGTCGGCGGCCTGGGCTATCTCGGTGAGCTGGCGAAAAACACGCCGTCCGTCGCCAACATCAAGGCCTATGCGCAGATCGTCCGCGAGCGCGCCACCCTGCGCCAGTTGATCGGCATCAGCACCGAAATCGCCGACAGCGCCTTCAACCCGGAAGGCCGTACCGCCGCCGAGATCCTTGATGAAGCCGAACGCCAGATCTTCCAGATCGCCGAAGCACGGCCCAAAACCGGCGGCCCGGTCAGCGTCAACGACCTGCTGACCAAGGCTATCGACCGTATCGATACCTTGTTCAACACCGACGCGGCCATTACCGGTATTTCCACCGGCTACACCGACCTCGACGAAAAGACCAGCGGCCTGCAACCGTCCGACCTGATCATCGTCGCCGGCCGTCCGTCCATGGGTAAGACCACCTTTGCGATGAACCTGGTGGAAAACGCCGTACTGCGCAGCGACAAGGCGGTATTGGTGTACTCCCTCGAAATGCCAGGCGAATCGCTGATCATGCGTATGCTTTCGTCCCTGGGTCGTATCGACCAGACCAAAGTGCGTTCCGGCCAGTTGGAAGACGACGATTGGCCGCGCCTGACCTCGGCGGTCAACCTGCTCAATGACCGCAAGCTGTTCATCGACGACACGGCCGGTATCAGCCCGTCCGAGATGCGTGCGCGTACCCGCCGCCTGGTGCGCGAGCACGGTGATATCGCGCTGATCATGATCGACTACCTGCAGCTGATGCAGATCCCGGGTTCCAGCGGCGACAACCGTACCAACGAGATTTCCGAAATCTCCCGGTCCCTCAAAGCCCTGGCCAAGGAATTCAACTGCCCGGTGGTGGCGCTGTCCCAGCTCAACCGCTCCCTGGAGCAACGCCCCAACAAGCGCCCGGTGAACTCCGACTTGCGTGAATCCGGAGCAATCGAGCAGGACGCCGACGTGATCATGTTCGTGTACCGCGACGAGGTGTACCACCCCGAAACGGAACACAAGGGCATCGCCGAGATCATCATCGGCAAGCAGCGTAACGGCCCGATCGGCTTTATCCGCCTGGCGTTCATCGGTAAGTACACACGCTTCGAGAACCTGGCACCGGGCAGTTACAACTTCGACGACGATGAGTAAACACTCACATTTCGCGGGTTGATTCGCGGTCTTTTGTGACCGCCGCCGTCGTGATCAGGTTGGGTTCTGCGTTGAGCATCATGCCAGCGGCCAGCAAGCGCTGCTCATAGCGTTGTATTTGCACGCGAGTGACGCTGGACAGCGGGTTGTGTGACACCTCAGTGATGCTGTTGACTTGGACGGAGTGCGCCAGCCAATTAGCCGTTGGCTCAACCACGTAGTCCGGAATTTCGGTTATTTGGTTGTGGTTCAGCTTGATCCTCTCCAGGCCAGGCTGGGTAAACAGGCCGGTCGGCCAGGTGTCGATACCTGTATTCGACAGATTGACGTCGCACATTTCGGTCATCAGGCTGAAATCGGGGGGTGTCTCCAATCCCGGGTTGTTATGCAGCCACAATGCCTTGAGTGTGGTTCGCCCGGAAAGCACTTGCGCAGCCTCGACAGTCAGTTTCAGCTGGTTATTCTGTAGGAATAGACGCGTCAGGCCATTCATTTCAGCCACGCCCTCGGGCAGCTCCGTTAGATGGTTTCTCGCCAGATTCAGCCAGCGTATATTACGAAATTGACCCAGGAAGCCCTTTGGGAGAGCCTTCAGGTTCATCTTGCTCAAATTAAGCGACCCGACATGTTTGAAGTCGGCGTTGATGGGTGGCAGGTTGGGCAGTTTCAGTCCGCTCAGATTCAGCTCCTGGCCAATCGGAGTGCCATTGGCGGCAAATTGTTGGGGGGCGTTTAACTGCCAGCAACTGAGGATTCGCTCCCTGGCCTTTTCCAAGTCCGCGCGCAGGCGGTCACCTTGTTGTGTGGAAGACGAGGCGTCCTGCACATCGCCACCTTCTACGCGTACCCAATAATCGAGTTGCGCTGTTAATCGTTCAAATTGTCTGCCTAGTGTGCCGGATGAAACGCCTTGCCCCATGCGCCAGAGCCGCTCCCTGCACTCCTTGATGCGCATGGTCGGATGCTGTTGACGGTAGCGCTGTGCCGGAGAGTTCTTTACGTCGAAAACTTTAGGATCAGCGGGGTCCGCCAGTTCCGGATGAGTGTCGTACAGGCGTTGCCAATATTCATCGAACTTTTTCCAATATTGGGCGGGGAACCGGTTGCCCTCCAGCCGCGTGCCGGCATTGATCCGCGCCACTGTTTGCAGGTTTTCGGCGGCAGGATTGAGGTTGGCCTGCGGCACTTCACGCAAGTTGTTGAAGCGCAAGTCCAAGTGAGCCAAAGACGGCAGGTTCAGTAACCCGGTGGGCCACTGACTTATCCCGGTGTTAGATAAGACCACAGTGTTCAAGCTGGTCATGGTGCTGAAGTCAGGTGTTATCTGCAGTGGGTTTTCCGAAAGATCGAGAACTCCTAGTTGGTCCAGCTTACTCAGGATCGAAGCACTCGTTTCATCCAGCTTCATGTTGTTTCGGCACAGGCTCAGGTTAACCAGTTTTTTCATCTGGCCAATGCTGGCAGGCAACGTCTCAATGTTGGAGTAGGCAATGCTCAGCACGGTCAGGTTGGGGAAGTTTGCCAGGAACGTATCTGCACCGGCCGACGAGGTTACCGAGTCGATACTGAGTATTTTGACGTGGCTGAAATCGGCGGTCAGTGCCGGAAGGGGGGCCCTCAAGGAAGGCAGGCGTAATGAGTCCGCTGACTTGACCCAGCACTCCCTGATTAATTTGGAGGCGTAGGCCGAGTCCGGTTTTTGGGTGCCCGGAGGGCGAGGGGCGTTGGGGTCATGCTCGGCGATATAGCGTACCAGTTGCTTGTCCAACTGATCGAAGGCCTGGATACGCGCCATTTCTGTTTCTGTGTTGTCACCCAGGCCAATCAGATACTCCTTGGCGGCCTGGGCGTTTTTCTCGGGATACATCCGCTGTACTACCTGGATCTCATGCGCGTCCGCCTCGATCCTGAAGGCACCGGTTTGAGCCGGTGTGCTCAGTTCGGGGTGATTGGTAGCCAAGCGTTGCCAATACGCTTCAAGGGTCTTCCAGTAGCCAGCGGGGAATGGGTTGCCCTCAAGAAGCGTAACGCCGTTGACGTGGACCATGGCGTTGAGTTGTTCAGGCGCCGGGTTCAGGTTGGCCTCAGGCACTTGGCGCAATTGGTTGTTGCGCAGATCGACAAGTTTTAGCGCGCTCGCGTTGTGCAGGCCGGTTGGCCACTGATCTATTTGAGTATCGCTCAAGTCCAAGGTTTTAAGCCCCGGCATCTGACTGAAGTCCAGGGCTGCCCCCAGCGGGTTTCCCGACAGGTCAACTTGTTTGAGCGTTGTGAGGGCGCTGATTTTTTGAGCGCTTTGTGTGTCCAGGCGGATGTGATTAGACCTCAGGTTCAAAGTGGTCAGTTTAGTCATGTCACCAATCGCGGGGGGCAGCGCGGCGAGTTTGGAGCGGGTGATGTCCAGGCGTTCAAGGGCCGTGAAATTGCTCAGGAATACATCGGCGTTCTCTGACCAGGCAACGGACTCCATGAAAAGCTCGCGCACATGGCTGAAATCTGCTTTTAAGGCGGGCAGCGATGCGAGGTTCGCGGGTAACTTCAGTTGTGCGCCTGTCTCCCGACGCCAGCACTGTTTGACCTCATCGGTAGCGAGCTTGGCCCAGCTTGCAGATTCGGATGCGTTCGCATGCCGCCATGCCTTCAACTCCGTGCTGAGGGTTCTGTACTCGGCTTCCCGTCGCTCCAGCCCGCCAGCAATGTCGCTGCCCAGAGACTGGATAAAGGCGTTGATCTGTCCCTGGTCAAAAGACGGGAACAGTGTGTGCACCCTCCGCTGCGGGCTGCGCAGTTGATTCAAGAGTGCGCTGGCACGGTCGGCCAATTGCCGAAAGAACGACCAGTCATGTCCCTCGCCGCGTACACCCCCCGGTGCGCCGACGATGGCGCTGACCCACACATTGGCGGCATTGCGCCGGATGGCATGGCTTTCGCCGAAGCGGCTGCCGTTGTAGATGTTATCTGCGTCCATCGCCACCGGATCGCCCGGTTTTACGATGCGCCAGACTTTGCCTGTCGCCGAGGAGGCGTCGCGGTCGAGCATGACCTGATAGGGGCCGTCGTCGATGTTCGCGTATTGACGCCCGCCCAGGGCATGAACGCCGTCTGCGTCGGCATTGTCTGGCACCTGCTTGTGGGGTATCCGGAAAGCACTGATGCTTTGGTTCGACAGCGGCGCCTCCCGCGAAGGTGTGAGAAATTCCGGCAGGTGCGCCTGCTGTACGCGCGCCTGTTCAAGCACGTCCTGAGCCAGCACGGCGATGTCGTGGGGTTCAAGGCCCAGCTCATTGCGTTGGGTTTCGGTGAGGGCGTGCAAGGTGGCGCCGAGTAGGCTGTTCTCCCCGGCGACTGCCGTTTTCAGGTCGCCACTGTCCTGTAGGTAACCGGCATATTCAGTGCCGGACTTGACCAACATGACGAAGCTGTCTGCGTCTTCGCTCCCATAGGTGTCCAGCAGTGAACCTCGCTGGGTGATCCGCCCGGTCTGATCGGTGGAGCCTTGATAAACCTGCACTCCGACGTCGCTCGGCCAGCCCGGCAAGAGCGTCAGCAGGTTGCAGAACAGGGCTTGGCTTTGCGCGTTGAGACCGAGGCCGCTCGGGTCCGACAGTGCGTTGAGCGCCTCAATGATGGTGCTTTGTTGAATACTTTTGTGAATGGCTTCGCGCACCGGAGCCTCCAGGCGCGAATACAGGCCGATGTCACGCAACGAGGGATGATGCTGTAGCAAGTCCGCGGCCATTGCCCGTGAAAGGTCCGGAAAGCGACGCCGCAACAGGCCGATTGCGAGTTCACCACCGGGCGTCTGCTCGAACTGCGCCGTGGGTGCAAACCGAGTGGCTGGATGTTTTGCATTCAGGTGGTCGCGCAGTCGGCCATCGCGTAACGCCGCATACACTGCTGCTTGATGTGTCTGAAGGTGTGCTGCGAGTTTTTTCCTCAGCCCAAGCAGTCGGCTTGCCAGGGGTTGCTCTTCACTGCCGTGACCTGTCTTACCCAATGTGCTATCCGGGACGAGCCGTTCATGTTCCTGCAGGACCTGTTGCATGAGTGAGGCAATCGACGAGCCAAATGCCAGGGCCAGGTAGCGATCGCGCCCGTCCTTGCGTAGCTCGATTGTGGCCAAGGGCTGTGTGTTGGCCCCGAGCACGGGTGCGTGGCTGGACAGCAAGGTCTTGCCGTCAGGGGTGTACAGCTTGATCGTGCAGGTGCCCAGATCGGCCAGTAGTGCAGGCATGACCTGATCGGCGATGGGCGGCAGCGGACCATCGTTCTGCCCGAGCGCCGTTTGCAACTGGGTGAGCCCATCGCGCAGTTGCTGATTCTCGATAGCCTGCGTCAATGCGACAGGGGTGGGCCGGCGATCGAACCAGATATCCAGCAGCTCCTGGCGATCGACGGCCGCGACATCCAGGGCGCGCTTGCAAGCTGTCGGGCTCAGCGGCAACTCGCTGGGCGAGATCATGTGCTGCAGCAGTTGGGCTTCGTTCAGCGCACGGGTATCGATGGGGTCGAGTGTCCAGCGGTCATGTTTGGCTGAGTAAGTGACATAGGGGTGAATGCTTGAAGAGCCCGGCATGTCCAGTTGATAGCGCCCGGAGCTTTTTTCGAGAGTGACCTGGGCGAATTTGGTTTGGTTGTCGACCTGCAGTTTGATGTAGCTTCGGTTGTCCTTTTCAAACAGCCCTTGAGGGTTTTGTTCAAGCCCTGTCAGGTAGTTCGGGTCGATTTTTGTGTAGTCGTTGATGAACCACAACCCTGGCTTGCCGTCTTTGGCAGTAGCGTAGTTGGGGTTGCCCAGCGCGTTCATCAACTGGCGGGTGCGGCGTGCAGATAACTTTGCCGCTGCACCCTGCAAGCGCAGCCCCACCAGCAGGTCAAGAATGTCACCGACGGCTTGCACCAGCTCGGCCTGCTGGCCTCGGCGCAGCGCCGCAATGGCAGACCAGGTCTGATAGACGAGGGTGCCCAGCATTGCGACCAACATGATTTTGCCCAAACCTGTCACGCCACCGGGAAGGGGGATCAGCAGCATCGACAAGGTTTCGCTGACCAGATAGGTGGCCAACGCAATGGCGGCCTCCTGGTCCGCCAATTTATTGGTGCGGGCCAGTCGGATAAGGTCCGATTGTATCGGCCACGCCTGGTGGATCGGCAAGGTGTGGGCGAGGCAGCGGATGTCCGTGCCGATTTTTTCCACCGCCAGTTTTTGCCTGTTTGGGGTCTTGCTGGCGAACAGGTCATACAGGATTCTGGCATGCCAGGCGAGCTCGTCCCGGTTGACCTTCAGCGGTTTGATAAAGGCTCGCAGCTTTTCCTGATTGTTCAGGGAGATGGCCTTCATGAACCAGCTGAAGTGTGCCAGCCCCACGTCGTTGCGGATCTGGTCCTGCAGCGAGTCCACGGCTTCTTGCCTGGAGGCATGTCGGCGTAACGCGCCATTGGGGCGGTCCGGGAAGTAGCTGTAGACGCAAGAGCCGTCGGGCGTGTCAAAGCGACGAGTAAAGAACGGCAGGGCAATCTTTTCGCCGCCGGCGTCCAGTTGGTAGAGGTCCCAATACACGCTGGTGTCGAACAGCCAGTCTTTAAGTTCATTGAATTCCCATTCGCTGATACTCCAAGACTCATTGGTACGATAGGCGTCCCTCAATGCGACCAGCAGCTTGGTGCTTTGCAGGCCGAATAGCGGATTGGACAGACGCTTCTTGAACTCTTTTTCGATGTAGTCGCTGATGCGCGTGCCGATGTCCACGCTCCTTGCGACGGCCACGAAGGCTTTGACGCTGATGACGTTGCCGCTGATAGAGCTGGCGCGTTGTTCTTCGGTGGAGAAATACGCAGTAAACCCGAAGTTGCGATACGCGGCCTCCAGCAAGGTGATCGAGCGTTCGTACTCACGTACGCCCAGGTCCTCTTTGTAGATACGCACGTTGTTGCCCAGGCGATCGTTGGCGGGGAGGTCATCCTGGGAGACCGGCAACTGCCGGATCCGCGTCTTCAGGTAGGTGGTGCGCGAATTGATGGCCGTGCCGGTTTTGCTCTTCAGCTCTCGCTCCAGAGCGTCGACCATTTGCTGGCTCAAGTCGTTGTAAAGATCTGTGAGGGCGTTGCCGAGGGTTTGCTCGCGCTCCACCAGATCCTTGCTCAGGCGCAGGTATTCTTTTTGCTCGTCCACGCCCATTTTGCCCATGAAGGCATTTACGTTTTCCTGTATCAGTTGAAAGATCTGTTGTTCGGCCCAGCTTTCGTTGGTGAGTAATGCAGGTTGCTCTGCGTCAAAGGTGACTGAGTTGGTCATGGTGTGTGCTCGGGAAGAGAGCGCTTGGCACAGCAGCGTGGCAGGCGCTCTGTTGAAAAGATTGAGCGACCTTAGGGCGGGCAGTACCAGAAGAAGAGGTGCATAAAGCTGTGCGCTGAAAACGCCTGCGTAGTGCACCCCCAGTGACGACGCGTGATCAGCGCGCCTATGTGGGCCTCGCCCCCAGCAAAACCGGGCTATAAGCGCCGTCGGGCGCGGCGTGGCTAAAAGCCGACCATTGCCGTCGGAATTGGTCAAAATTTGTGCTATATTCCGCGCCCGCGATTTTTCATCTCAACACCGGTCACCGTCATGCAAACAGCCAAGCCGTTATTTGACTATCCCAAGTACTGGGCCGAATGTTTCGGTCCTGCGCCATTCCTGCCGATGAGCAGGGAGGAGATGGATCAGCTTGGCTGGGATTCCTGCGACATCATCATCGTCACCGGAGATGCGTATGTGGATCACCCATCGTTCGGCATGGCGATCATCGGCCGGCTGCTGGAGTCCCAGGGCTTTCGCGTCGGGATCATTGCCCAGCCGAACTGGCAGTCCAAAGACGACTTCATGAAGCTCGGCGAACCGAACCTGTTCTTCGGCGTCGCGGCCGGCAACATGGACTCGATGATCAACCGCTACACCGCCGACAAGAAAATCCGCTCCGACGACGCCTACACCCCAGGCGGCATGGCCGGCAAACGCCCGGACCGCGCCAGCCTGGTGTACAGCCAGCGCTGCAAGGAAGCCTACAAGAACGTGCCGATCGTGCTTGGCGGCATCGAAGCCTCCCTGCGCCGTATCGCCCACTACGACTACTGGCAGGACCGGGTGCGCAACTCGATCCTGATCGACGCCACCGCCGATATCCTGCTGTACGGCAACGCCGAGCGCGCCATTGTCGAAGTCGCCCAGCGCCTGTCGTGGGGCCACAAGATCGAAGACATCACCGACGTGCGCGGCACCGCGTTCATTCGCCGTGACACACCCGCGGGCTGGTACGAAGTGGACTCCACGCGTATCGACCGCCCGGGCAAGGTCGACAAGATCATCAACCCGTACGTCAACACCCAGGACACCCAGGCCTGCGCCATCGAGCAAGAGAAAGGGCCGGTGGATGACCCGGAAGAAGCCAAGGTCGTGCAGATCCTGGCCAGCCCGCGCATGACCCGCGACAAGACTGTGATCCGCCTGCCGTCGGTGGAAAAAGTCCGCGGTGACGCGGTGCTCTACGCCCACGCCAACCGCGTGCTGCACCTGGAAACCAACCCGGGCAACGCCCGCGCCCTGGTGCAGAAACATGGTGACGTGGACGTTTGGTTCAACCCGCCGCCCATCCCCATGACCACCGAAGAAATGGACTACGTGTTCGGTATGCCTTATGCCCGCGTACCGCACCCTGCGTATGGCAACGAGAAAATCCCGGCCTACGACATGATCCGCTTCTCGGTAAACATCATGCGTGGCTGCTTCGGCGGCTGCACCTTCTGCTCGATCACCGAGCACGAAGGCCGCATCATCCAGAACCGTTCCGAAGAGTCGATCATTCGCGAAATCGAAGAGATCCGCGACAAGGTGCCGGGCTTTACCGGGGTGATCTCCGACCTCGGCGGGCCGACCGCGAACATGTACCGCATTGCCTGCAAGAGCCCGGAAATCGAATCCGCGTGCCGCAAGCCGTCGTGCGTGTTCCCTGGCATCTGCCCGAACCTGAATACCGACCACTCCTCCTTGATCCAGCTGTACCGCAGCGCCCGTGCATTGCCGGGGGTGAAGAAGATTTTGATTGCTTCCGGCCTGCGCTACGACCTGGCCGTCGAGTCGCCTGAGTACGTGAAAGAGCTGGTGACCCATCACGTGGGTGGCTACCTGAAGATCGCCCCGGAACACACCGAGGAAGGTCCGCTCAACCAGATGATGAAACCGGGCATCGGCAGCTATGACAAGTTCAAGCGCATGTTCGAGAAGTACACCAAGGAAGCGGGCAAGGAGCAGTACCTGATCCCGTACTTCATCGCCGCCCACCCGGGCACCACCGATGAAGACATGATGAACCTGGCCCTGTGGCTCAAGGGCAACGGCTTCCGTGCCGATCAGGTGCAGGCGTTCTACCCGTCGCCGATGGCCACCGCCACCGCGATGTACCACTCGGGCAAGAACCCGCTGCGCAAGGTCACCTACAAGAGCGACGCGGTGACCATCGTCAAGAGCGAAGAACAGCGCCGTCTGCACAAGGCGTTCCTGCGCTATCACGACCCCAAAGGCTGGCCAATGTTGCGTGAAGCACTGACGCGCATGGGCCGCGCCGACCTGATCGGACCGGGTAAAGACCAGTTGATCCCGCTGCACCAGCCGGCCACCGACAGCTACCAGAGCGCCCGTCGCAAGAACTCGACGCCGGCCGGCAGCCACAAGGTCGCCAAGGAAACCACCACCAGGATCCTCACCCAGCACACCGGCCTGCCGCCCCGTGGCAGCGACGGCAGCAACCCGTGGGACAAGCGTGAGCAAGCCAAGGCGGCTGCTCAGGCGCGTAACAAGCAGGCCGCCAAAGAGCGTGCCGATGCGGCCAAGGGCAAGGGCGGCAAGCCTGCGCGCAAGCCGGTAGTGCCGCGTTGATCATCGCTTGAATATGCAGAACGCCAGCCTCGTGCTGGCGTTTTGCTTTCTGGTCGAGGGGGAGCCTGTTTGGTAAGGTGGCGTCCATTAGATTGCTATCGCAGGCAAGCCAGCTCCCACACTTGGAATGCATTCCCCAGTGGGAGCTTGCCTGCTATGAGGCCGGTCTGGGCACTATCAATTTCAAGGAAGAACACTTATGGGCAACCCCTTGCTCAACATTGGCATGGACTCCAACCGCTCCCAGTTCATGGCGCGCCAGCGCATTGAGAGCCAGATCAACCTGCCGCGCCTGTTTGCGGCCATCGACGCCGATCCTGGTATCGTTGGCGCAGGCGTCGTATACATCGACGCCGACTTCAACGTCATTACCCTGCGCGAATTCAAGCCCATCTGCAGCATCAAGCCCAAGCGCATCATTTTGCGTGAAGCGCAGAAGTACATTGCGCCAACGCAGTTTGCTCAACATGTCGTGAGCAATCCTCGAGAATCGCGACTGATTGGCGAAGCCGTGAATACCGGAGTCTCCTGCTTTGGGGCTGTCATCAGTTGGGCTGCGATCGCCAGTGGAACAATTCTGGTGCCTTTCAGTGCCGGCGCCAGTTCCGTCATCGTTGTGGTGGGGTATGCGGCTGCCGGCGCAAGTTCGCTTCAGTGTTTCAACGGCATTGCCCGGACAGCGCTGGAGGTCGCCAAGCCTGAGGTAAAGGATTGGCTCGACAGTGAGGGCTGGTACCAGAATGCTTCCATTGTGCTGGACGCAGTATCCCTGGCAGGCGTGGGCGCCTCGGCCCTGACGACGGTCAAGCTGGTTAGGGCCGCCACTGCATCGACGGGCAAGAGCCTGCGTGAAGTGCTTCGCGGTTTGAATCGCCAGGAAAGAGCCAAGCTGACGAAAGAGCTACTCAGCATCAACCATCCCAGCTTGACTGCGAAGATGCTCAAATTGAAGCAGGCGTCGGGTGAGCTCACCAAGCGTTTCACCCCTACGCAGCTCAAGCACAGCACCACTACCCAGATCAAAGACGTCCTGGGCGCAAGCATAGGGTTTGGCGGGAGTGCGTACTCCGGAAACGTCAATACCATAGCGATAGGGTTGTACGAGGAAATAAACGAATGAACGAGTTAATGACGCTACGCGACTTTTTCAGGCAATACTTTCTGACGTTTATGGGCGGCGTATTTGCTGCGTGTTTTTCTTTGGCATTGGCTGTGGCGCTGACGTTCGTCACCTATTTTCGTGATGTGCCGCTGGCTCAAGTGGGGCTCAAGATCATGTTGGTCGGGGCGCTGCTCATTCTGTTGACGGTCCATAGCAACTTTATGATGTTGCGGGGCCGACCCTCCTGGGTGTGGGTAATGGTCGGTATCTACGTCGCCTGTCTACTGTTTGTCGTTCCGATGGTTCAATTCCGGCCTCACAAAGTTCTTTATGGGTTGGCGCTGTTATTCCCATTGCTCGGATTATTGACACTCAATAGCAAGGTTCAACGAGAGATGCGCACGAAACTCGTGGAAATCCGTCGCATTCGGCAGTCTGTCAAATCAACCGTCAGATCGAGTAGTCGCATGTGAAGGAGCCGCCTTCGATAAACAGATTCCTGGCGCGTCATTTCCCCGTATTCATGGGGACGATTTTCATGGCGATCTTCTCCGGCTCAGCTGTGGTTTCCATGGCTGGCGTGACCTGTTTGCGCGGTGTTGATTGTACTCTTTCCGCTGTTGGGGTTACTGCTGCTCAACAGCAAACGCCACCGCGAAATGCGCAAAAAACTGTCCGAGATACGCCATCTGCGCCAAGCCGCAATCGCAAAGCGCAAAGCCCGTTGATTGAGTAGATTCACCACCCATCCTCACACTGGCGCCACAAATGTGTGCAGCCCTTGCACCGTGGCACGTACGTTGGCGCCGTTTTGGTGCTGTACTGCACCGGGTCATACGATAAAGCGCAATGACGGCCGCTCTGGCATAAGTCTTGCGCGCTTTGTGTTCATGCCCTGGCTCGCAGGAGGCCGCCGTGTCGATTCATGTCGCGTTGCACCACGTTACGCATTACCGCTACGACCGTGCTGTTGAACTCGGCCCACAGATCGTTCGGCTACGCCCGGCGGCCCATAGCCGTACGCGGATTTTGTCCTACGCGCTGAAAGTGCTGCCGGAGCAGCATTTCATCAACTGGCAGCAAGACCCTCAGGGTAATTACCTGGCGCGCCTGGTATTCCCGGAAAAGACTGACGAGTTGCGCGTCGAAGTCGACTTAGTCGCCGAGATGGCGGTGTTCAATCCGTTCGATTTTTTCCTGGAGCCCTACGCCGAAAAAATCCCGTTCAGCTACGCCGCCGATGAGCAGCGCGAGCTGGCGCCGTACCTGGAAACCTTGCCGCTGACGCCAAGGTTTGCCGCCTACCTGGCCGGTATTGACCGCACACCCTTGCCCGCGGTGGATTTCCTGGTTGGGCTGAACCAACGCCTGGCCGCCGATATCGGCTACCTGATCCGCATGGAACCGGGCGTGCAAACCCCGGAGTTCACCCTGGAAAACGCGTCCGGCTCCTGCCGCGACTCGGCCTGGCTGTTGGTGCAATTGCTGCGCAACCTCGGCTTGGCGGCGCGATTTGTCTCTGGTTATCTGATTCAGCTCACCGCTGACGTCAAAGCCCTCGACGGCCCCTCCGGTACCGAGGTGGACTTCACCGACCTGCACGCCTGGTGCGAAGTGTATTTGCCCGGCGCTGGCTGGATTGGCCTGGATGCCACGTCCGGGTTGTTCGCCGGTGAAGGGCATATCCCCTTGGCCTGTAGTCCCGACCCATCCTCCGCTGCACCGATCAGTGGGTTGGTGGAACCGTGCGAATGCGAATTCACCCACGAGATGTCGGTGGAGCGCATCTGGGAAGCGCCACGGGTGACCAAGCCCTACACCGAAGAACAATGGCTGGCGATCCAGGCCCTGGGCCGGCAGATCGATGGCGATCTGCTCAAGGACGACGTACGCCTGACCATGGGCGGCGAGCCGACCTTCGTTTCTATCGACGACCCCGACGGCGCCGAGTGGAACACCGCAGCCCTGGGGCCGGACAAGCGTCGCCTGTCGGCCGAGCTGTTCCAGCGCCTGCGCCAGCACTATGCGCCCAAGGGCCTGGTGCATTTCGGCCAAGGCAAGTGGTACCCCGGCGAGCAACTGCCGCGCTGGTCGCTCAATTGCTACTGGCGCCGCGACGGCGTGCCGATCTGGCACAACAGTGCACTGGTCGCCGATGAGCAAGAAGACTACGGCGCCGATGGGGTGATGGCCGGGCGTTTCCTGGCCAGCGTCGCCGAGCGCCTGAAACTGCCGGCGCGCTTTGTGTTCCCTGCGTTCGAGGACAATTTCTACTACCTGTGGCGCGAAGGGGCGCTGCCCCAGAACGTCACCGCCCAAGACCCGCGCCTGAGCGACGACCTGGAGCGTGAGCGCCTGCGCAAAGTGTTCAGCCAGGGCCTGGATAAAGTCATCGGCCAAGTGCTGCCGCTGGCACGGACTGCGGCCAATGACCGCTGGCAGAGTGGGCGTTGGTACCTGCGCGATAACCACTGCCGCCTGGTGCCGGGTGATTCGCCGCTGGGTTACCGGCTGCCGTTGGCTTCCCAGCCCTGGGTGACGGCGGCAGAGTATCCGTTCGTGCACCCGACCGACCCGAACCAGGACCAGCCCGAGCTTCCCACGGCGGAGCAACTGCGCAGCCCTGGCGAGCCGGCCCGGAGTGACGAGCGTGTGCCGCAGGTGGATGAGTCCGCCGACTGGCTGACCCGTACCGCGCTGTGCGCCGAAGCACGGGAAGGGCGCCTGTACCTGTTTATGCCGCCGCTGGAGCGCGTCGAGGATTACCTGGAGCTGGTGACTGCCATTGAGGCCACCGCCCAAGAGCTGCATTGCCCGGTACTGCTGGAGGGCTACGAGCCGCCAGCGGATACGCGCCTGAGCAATTTCCGGGTCACGCCAGATCCTGGTGTCATCGAGGTCAACGTACAGCCGTCCGCCACCTGGGACGAGTTGGTGGAACGCACCGAATTCCTCTACGAAGAGGCCCGGCAAACCCGCCTGACCACCGAGAAGTTCATGATCGATGGGCGCCATACCGGCACCGGTGGCGGTAACCACTTCGTGCTGGGCGGCGCGACGCCCAAGGACTCGCCCTTCCTACGCCGGCCGGACCTGCTGCGCAGCCTGATCAGCTACTGGCACAACCACCCGTCGTTGTCCTATTTGTTCTCCGGCCTGTTTATCGGCCCCACCTCCCAGGCGCCCAGGGTGGATGAGGCGCGCAACGATGCGCTGTATGAACTGGAAATCGCCTTCGCGCAGATGCCGGCACCGGGCGAGGAGTGCCCGCCGTGGTTAGTGGATCGCCTGTTGCGCAACCTGCTGATCGACGTGACGGGTAATACCCATCGCGCCGAATTCTGTATCGACAAACTCTACTCACCGGACGGCGCCACGGGCCGCCTGGGCCTGCTGGAGTTGCGCGCTTTCGAAATGCCACCCCATGCGCGCATGAGCCTGACTCAGCAATTGCTGCTGCGCGCGCTGGTCGCACGGTTCTGGCGCGAACCTTATGCGCCGCCGAAGCTGGCGCGTTGGGGCACTGAGTTGCACGACCGCTTCCTGTTGCCGCACTTTATCGAGCAGGACTTTGCCGACGTGATCGTCGAGCTGAACGCGGCCGGCTACCCGCTGCGTGCCGAATGGTTCGCGCCGCACTTGGAATTCCGCTTCCCCAAGGTGGGCGACTACGCCGTCAGCGGTATCGAACTGGAACTGCGCCAGGCCCTGGAGCCTTGGCATGTGTTGGGCGAGGAGGGCGCGGTAGGCGGCACGGTACGTTATGTGGATTCGTCTCTGGAGCGCCTGCAAGTCAAGTTGACTGGCCTGCCGGCGCAGCGCTATCTGCTGACCTGCAACGGCATACCCGTGCCGCTGCAACCGACCGGTCGGGTGGGAGAGTTTGTTGCCGGTGTGCGTTACCGCGCCTGGCAACCGGCCAACTGCCTGCAACCGACCATTGCAGTCCATGCGCCGTTGGTGTTCGACCTGCTCGACACCTGGATGCAGCGCTCGCTGGGTGGCTGCCAATACCATGTGGCGCATCCGGGCGGGCGCAATTACGACAGCTTGCCGGTGAATGCCAATGAGGCGGAAAGCCGGCGCATGGCGCGGTTTTTCCGCTTGGGGCATAGCCCTGGCAAGCTTGTGGTGCCGACTGTAGTGGTGAACGGTGAATTGCCAATGACCCTGGATTTGCGGCGTTTTACAAAAAATAAGGAATGAACATGATCCAAGTGTGGGAGCTGGCTTGCCTGCGATAGCGGTGGTTCAGTCGATAGTTCTGGTGACTGACACACCGCTATCGCAGGCAAGTCAGCTCCCACATTGGATCGTAGTGAATTTGAGTTAACCTGACTTCCCTTGCCTCTGCCGAGCGTTCCATGTCCGACTTGCTCGACCGTTACCCGCTGACCGCGGGCACCTATCACGAACTGCTGGACGCCGGCGGCGCGGTGCGTGCCCATTGGCAGCGCTTGCTCGACCATCTGCAACGCAGTACGCCCGCACAACTGGCCCAGCGCCAGGCGTTGCTGACGCGGCAGATCCAGGAAAACGGCGTGACCTATAACGTCTACGCCGACCCCAAGGGCGCTGATCGCCCGTGGGAGCTGGACCTGCTGCCCCATGTGCTGGCCGCCGATGAGTGGCAGCAACTGTCGGCCGGCATCGCCCAGCGTGCGCGACTGCTCAATGCGGTGCTGGCCGACCTGTATGGCCCGCAGCGCCTGATCAAGGAAGGCTTGCTGCCGGCCGAACTGGTGTTCGGGCATAACAATTTCCTGTGGCCGTGCCAGGGCATCCAGCCGCCCGACGGTGCGTTCCTGCATCTGTACGCGGTCGACCTGGCGCGCACGCCGGATGGCCGCTGGTGGGTCACCGCCGACCGCACCCAAGCCCCGTCGGGCGCCGGCTACGCCCTGGAAAACCGCACCATCGTGTCTCGCGCCTTCCCGGATCTGTACCGTGATTTGCAGGTGCAGCACCTCACCGGTTTTTTTCGCACCTTGCAGGAAACCCTGGCCCGCCAGGCGCCCGGCGATGACCAGCCGCCACTGATCGTGCTGCTCACGCCGGGGCGTTTCAACGAAAGCTATTTCGAACATCTGTATCTCGCCCGTCAGCTCGGCTACCCACTGGTAGAAGGCGGCGACCTTACCGTGCGCGACAGCACGGTGTTCCTGAAAACCCTCAGCGGTCTGCGCCGGGTCCACGCGATCATGCGCCGCCTGGATGACGATTTCTGCGACCCTCTGGAGCTGCGTACCGACTCGGCCCTGGGCGTGCCCGGCCTGCTTGACGCCGTGCGCCAAGGCAATGTGCTGGTGGCCAATGCCTTGGGCAGCGGCGTGCTGGAGTCGCCGGGCTTGTTGGGGTTCCTGCCGAAGATCAACGAGTTCCTGTTCGGTGAAGCGCTGATCCTGCCGTCGATTGCCACCTGGTGGTGCGGTGAGGCACCGGTGCTGGCCGAGGCACTGGGCAAGCTCCCGGAACTGTTGATCAAGCCGGCGTTTCCTTCGCAAAGTTTCGCCCCGGTGTTCGGTCGTGATTTGAATGAACAACAACGCCAGGCCCTGGCCGAGCGGATGCGCGCGCGGCCTTACGCCTATGTCGCCCAGGAGCTGGCGCAGTTGTCCCAGGCGCCGGTGTGGCATACCGAAGAAGATCATCTGCAACACCGCGCCATCGGGATGCGTGTGTACGCGGTAGCCAGCGATGAGGGGTATCGCGTGCTGCCCGGTGGCCTGACCCGTGTGGCCGCCGACGCCGATGCCGAAGTGGTGTCGATGCAACGCGGCGGTGCGAGCAAGGACACATGGGTGCTCGGCGAGCGCGCCAGCGCTGGTGAACAGTGGCGTGCCCAGCGCGCCATTGGCGTCCATGATCTGGTGCGCCGCGACCCGTATCTGCCGTCGCGGGTGGTGGAAAACCTGTTCTGGTTTGGCCGTTATTGCGAACGCTGCGATGACAGTGCGCGCTGGCTGCGCATTGTGCTGGCGCGTTATGTCGACGGCGACGATCCGTTGGCATTGCAGGCGGCGGTCGAACTTGGAGAAAGCCTGCGCCTGTTGCCGGAGGAGGGCGAGCTACCGGAGCGTCTGCTCGCGGCCTTGCTCGGTGATGACTGGCCCTCAAGCCTGCGCGCCAATTTGCAGCGCTTGCAGTGGGCAGCGTCCCAGGTGCGCGGCAAGCTGTCGCGGGAAAACTGGCAGGCCCTGGTGGAGCTGCAACGCGAAGCCATGGAGCTGGAAAGCCAAGCCCCGGACTTCGGCGAGCTGCTGGATTTTCTCAACCGTTTGGTGATGTCTTTGGCGGCGCTGTCCGGGTTTGCCCTGGATGATATGACCCGCGATGAAGGCTGGCGCTTTTTGATGATGGGCCGGCGCATTGAGCGTCTGCAATTTCTCAGTACCAGCCTGGCAGCGTTTCTGCGCGGTGTGGCGGTGTTCGATCAGGCGGGGCTGGAGTGGTTGCTGGAGCTGGGCAACAGCAGCATCACCTATCGCTCGCGCTACCTGGCGGTGCCGCAGCTGATCCCGGTGCTCGACCTGTTGTTGCTCGATGAGCAGAACCCCCATGCGGTGCTGTTCCAGCTCAAACTGGTGAGCCGCACCGTGCGTCGGCTCAATGATGATTTTGGGGTGCCCAGGGAAACCGGCCTCGCGCCGTTGGTGGAGCGCCTGGGGCGCTTTGACCTGGGGTGCCTTGAAAACCCGTTGTTTGGCGAGCCCAGCGTGCGTGCCGCGCTGGATGGCCTGGCCGACCTGCTGCAAGCGGTCGCCGATGAGAGCGGGCAAGTGTCGGATCGCCTGGCGCTGCGCCATTTTGCCCATGTGGATGATGTCAGCCAGCAAACGGTGTCGGTGTGATGAGTGCGCGCTATCAGATTTTTCACGATACCCATTACCACTACGACAGCCCGGTGTCCCTGGCCCAGCAGCTGGCGCATCTGTGGCCACGGCCGTGTACGTGGCAGCGTTGCACCTGGCAAACCCTGGACATCAGCCCGCCGCCTTCTTCACGCCGCGATGAGCTGGACGTGTTTGGCAACCCGATCACGCGCCTGGCGTTCGAGCGGCCTCATGATGAGCTGCTGGTCAATGCCGGGTTGACCGTGGAAGTGCTGGCGCGACCCGCGCTGGACCTAGGGCAATCGCCGGCGTGGGACCGCACCCGTGACAGTTTTACCTACAGCAGCCAGGCGCTGTCGATGGAGGTGATTGAAGCCTGCCGCTATCGCTTCGAATCGCCGTACGTGCATCTGAAAAAAACCTTCGTCGAGTTCTCTGAAAGCTGCTTCCCGCCTGGCGAGCCGTTGTTGGTCGGCGTGCAGGCGTTGATGCAAAAGATTTTCAGCGAATTCACCTTTGATGCCGAAGCCACTCAGGTCGCCACGCCGCTGGTGGAGGTGCTGGAGCGTCGTCGCGGCGTGTGCCAGGACTTCGCCCACCTGATGCTCGCCTGCCTGCGCTCACGGGGCCTGGCGGCGCGCTACATCAGCGGCTACCTGCTGACCCAGCCACCGCCCGGCCAGCCACGGCTGATCGGCGCCGATGCGTCCCATGCGTGGGTCTCGGTATTCTGCCCGCGGTTGGGCTGGGTGGATTTCGATCCGACCAACAATGTGCAGCCGGCACTGGAGCACATCACCCTGGCCTGGGGCCGGGATTTCTCCGATGTGTCGCCGTTGCGTGGGGTGATTCTGGGGGGAGGGAGCCATGACCCGGAGGTGCGGGTGACGGTGATGCCGCTGGAGTAGCGGTGGGTTGGGGGGAACAGGGAGGGCCTGCTCACCCCAACAAAATTTATTCAGCCGGGTCTTTCGGGGTTTCGGTCTCGTCAGTTGCTGCTTCACCTTCCGCATCCGGGTTCAGCGCGCCGGCTTCTTCGTCTGCAGCGGCTTTCTTGCGTTGCAGCTTTTCCTCTTTCTTCTGTTCCTTTGCCAAGTCTCTCTGACGTTTGGCGAAGGAGTAATTAGGTTTGGCCATGGGCGATCCTCTAGGGTCGAAGGTGAGGGTAGGCGGCGCGTAGCTGCCTTGGGTCGTCATGGTAGCAGCTTCAGGGTGCCCTTTGCTTTCACTTACCGCAGGCGTAGGCGGCCAGCAGGCCGTTGAACAGGTGGTTGAGGTGCATGGCATGAACTCCCGTGAGTGATGGGGCGATCATAGGCAGGGTGCGGCAGTTTGGCTGGTTGATTGTGTTGATCAACCTGATAGCCTAAAGTTGTATACAATCTGTTGATGCAGATCATAAGAAACTAAGCCTGCTTGAGGCACCCTTGTCGCAATACGCGTTTTCTAACCCTGCCCTGGAGATTCACATGTTCGCCAAACTCGTTGCTGTTTCCCTGCTGACTCTGGCTAGCGGCCAGTTGCTTGCTGCAGAGTGCAAGGTCACTGTCGACTCCACCGACCAGATGTCTTTCAATACCAAAGAAATCACCATCGACAAGAGCTGCAAGCAGTTCACCGTTGAGCTGACTCACTCGGGCAACCTGCCCAAGAACGTGATGGGGCATAACTGGGTGCTGACCACTGAAGCCAACATGCAGCCTGTGGCTACTGACGGTATGGCTGCAGGTATCGATAAGGATTATCTGAAAGCCGGTGATGAGCGCATCATCGCCCACACCAAGATCATTGGTGCTGGCGAGAAAGACTCGGTGACCTTCGACGTCTCCAAGCTCAAAGCCGATGAGAAGTACAGCTTCTTCTGCTCGTTCCCTGGCCACATCTCGATGATGAAAGGTGCCGTGGTCCTGAAGTAACACCGCGTTATCGTTCATCGCAGGCAAGCCAGCTCCCACATTCGACCACATTCTCATGTTGGAACTCGGTCAAGTGTGGGAGCTGGCTTGCCTGCGATGGCGGTCTACCTCAAGGCGCAAACGGCATCACCCGCTTGTGCTCAGTCTTGCGATACGTCTCGCAGATAATCCTGAACGCTTCCTCACGCACCGGCTCACCGTGCAGGAACGCATCAATCTCTGCATAGGTCACGCCATGTGACGCCTCGTCCGGCTTGCCCGGCGACAAGTCTTCCAGGTCCGCCGTCGGGATCTTCTCTACCAGTGACTCGGGCGCACCAAAATGCCGCGCAATCGCTCGCACCTGGTTTTTCACCAGCCCGCTCAATGGCGCCAGATCGCAGGCACCATCCCCGAACTTGGTGAAAAAGCCCATCACCGCTTCCGCCGCATGGTCGGTACCGATCACCAGGCCACCGGCCGCGCCGGCGATGGTGTACTGCGCCACCATGCGCATACGCGCCTTGGTGTTGCCCAGTACGAAGTCGCGCGACACCGCCGCCTTGCCTTCAAACGCTGCTACTTCATTGGCCAGGGCTTTGACCGCCGGACCAATGTTGACGGTGTGGCGCTCGTCCGGTTCGATAAAGTCCACCGAAGCCTGGGCTTCGTGTTCGTCGAACTGGGTTTCATAGGGCAGGCGCACGGCGATAAAACGATAAGCCTCATCGCCAGTGCTGGCGCGCAGTTCCTGCACGGCACGTTGGGCCAAAAGGCCTGCGGTCAGGGAGTCGACGCCGCCGCTGATGCCCAGCACCAGGGCCTTGAGCCCGGAATTGCGCAGGCAGTCCTGGATAAAGGCTACGCGCCTGGCGACTTCTGCCTCCAGTGCGGCCTGGTCTTTGAACGGCGCTTGCACCTTGAGCTGCTGCGCAATCTCACGCTGTACGGCTTGCATGCTTCACTCCTTGCTGGATAGGGCAGGTACTTTGAAAACGTGACGCAAATAGGCGACAAAATTGGGGTCGGTGCAATGGGTCTTGCCCGCTTCATCGGAAATCTTGGCGACGGGCTGGCCATTGCAGGCGGTCATTTTAAGCACGATGCTCATCGGTTCCACCCCCGGAATGTCGCAGGTGAGGTTGGTGCCGATACCAAAGCTCACATTGATCCGACCCCGCAACGCGCGGAATATTTCCAACGCCTTGGGCAGCGTCAGACTGTCGGAGAACACCAGGGTCTTGCTCATCGGCTCGATGCCCAGCTTGTGGTAGTGAGCGATGGCTTTTTCCGCCCACTGAATCGGATCACCGGAGTCGTGGCGCAGGCCGTCGAACAGCTTGGCAAAGTACAAGTCGAAGTCGCCGAGGAAGGCGTCAGTGGTGATGCAATCGGTCAGGGCAATGCCCAGCAGGCCACGGTATTCGCGCACCCAGCAATCCAGGGCGGCGATCTGGCTGTCGATCAGGCGTGGGCCCAGTTGCTGGTGGGCCATGATCCATTCGTGGGCCATGGTGCCCAGCGGCTTCATATCGAACTCGCGAGCCAGGTGCACGTTGCTGGTGCCGACAAAGCGCCCTGGGAAGTCGTGTTTGAGCACGCTGACCACTTCTTCCTGCACGCGGTACGAGAAGCGGCGGCGCGTGCCGAAGTCGGCCACTTGCAGTTCCGAGAGTTCATCGCTGGCGGCATTGGCCGTCAGCCAATCGAACTTGCGATACAGCTGTTCGCGGGCCTGTTCGAGGATCACGGTCTGGTAGCGATAGCGGTTACGCACTTCGCTGACGATGGCCAGCATCGGCACTTCAAACAGGATCACATGCAGCCACGGTCCGCGCAGGCGGATAAACAACTCGCCGTTCTCGATACCGGTCTGCACATAGCGCAGGTTGAAACGGAACAGCCCGAGGAAGCGCAAAAAATCCGGCTTCATAAAGCTGATGCGTTCCAGAAAGCCCAGTTGATCGGGGCTCAGGCTCAATTCGGCGAGGCGTTCGATCTGGTAACGGATCTCCGCCAGGTACGGGCGCAGGTCTTCGCTGTTGCGGCAACGGAACTCCCATTCAACTTCCACATTGGGGTAGTTGTGCAGCACCGCCTGCATCATGGTCAGCTTGTAGAAGTCGGTGTCGAGCAGGTTCTGCACGATGCGATCGGCAAACACACTCTCGCTCATAACGGGAATCTCCAGACGGCTCGGCGATGGGCGCCGGCCTTTACGCACAATTAAGGAAGGGGGCTAGTGGCGCATAGACCTGTGGGGTTTTGCCAGTGATTTTTTCAGTAAGGCCAGAGGCGCCATCGCAGGCAAGCCAGCTCCCACATTTGAAATGCATTCCAAACGGTGGGAGCTGGCTTGCCTGCGATGGCGATTCTCCAGGCGCTAAAGCACCTGCTCCATCATCCACTTCACAAATTCGCGCACCTTCGGCACCTCCGCCGAATGCTCAGGATAAGCCAGGTAATACGCATCCTGGCTCGGCATCGCATGTTGCCAGGGAATCACCAGCTTGCCCTCGGCCAATTCCTCTTCCACCAGAAAGCGCGGCAACAGCGCCACGCCACAACCCACCTGCGCGGCGCGAATGCACATATAGAAGGTGTCGAACCGCGGCCCGTGGTAGCTGTGCTCGGTGTGGAAGCCCTGGCTGGCGAACCAGTCATGCCAGCCCTGGGGCCGCGAGGCGTTTTGCAGCAACACCAGGTCGCTCAGTTGCGTGGGGTCGGTGAAAGGCTGCGCCGGCAGGCTCTCCGGCGCGCATACCGGCACCAGCTCTTCACTGAACAGCTTCAGGCTCTCAGTACCCGGGCGAGCGCCCTGGCCGAAATAGAACGCCATGTCCGCCTTGCCTTGCAGCAGCTCGTCCGGCTGCTGTTCGTTGCACAGGTCCAGGTGGATCTGCGGGTGACGCAGGCGCCAACCCTTGAGGCGCGGCACCAGCCAGCGCGCGCCGAAGGTATAGGGCGTGGACACGCGCAGCACCTCGGTCTCGCCGCCGTAGGAGCGCAGGTAATGGGTAGACATCTCCACCTGTGTGAGGATCTTGCGCACTTCCACCAGGTACAGGTCGCCCGCCGGGGTCATCTGCAAGCGGCGGCGCACTCTGCGAAACAGCAGGTGCTGCAACAACTCTTCCAACTGCGCCACCTGTTTGCTCACGGCGCTTTGTGTGAGGTTCAGCTCTTCGGCGGCGCGGGTGAAGCTCAGGTGGCGGGTGGCGGCTTCGAAGCACTGCAGGGCGGTGATCGACGGCAAATGTCTTTTGTTCAGCACGGCTTGCCTCTTTTTATTCTTTGCATGAATAAACGGAATGATATCTCGCCTAATCGTCGTTTGTTGGCAAGTCTTGGGCCAGCTACAAATAGGGCCAGGATCGCCGTGCGTATTGCGGCGCGAATTTTTGTATGCAGATTGAAGGAGTGACCCATGGTTGCCGCATTGCTTGATCGTCTCGGGGTAAACCCGGCGCTGTACCAGGCGGGCAAACAGCCCGTGCATTCGCCGATTGATGGCAGCCGTATCGGCAGTGTGCACTGGGAAGGCGCCGCCGAGGTGGAGCAACAGGTCAGTCGTGCCGAGCATGCATTTGAGGCTTGGCGCAAAGTGCCGGCGCCGCGGCGTGGCGAGCTGGTGCGCCAGTTTGGCGACGTACTGCGCCAATACAAGGCCGACCTCGGCGAGCTGGTCTCCTGGGAAGCCGGCAAGATCACTCAGGAAGGCTTGGGTGAAGTCCAGGAAATGATCGACATCTGCGACTTCGCCGTGGGCCTGTCCCGACAGTTGTACGGCTTGACCATCGCCTCCGAGCGCCCAGGCCACCATATGCGTGAAACCTGGCACCCGCTGGGCGTGGTCGGGGTGATCAGCGCCTTCAACTTCCCGGTGGCCGTATGGGCCTGGAACACCGCGCTGGCATTGGTGTGCGGCAACGCAGTGATCTGGAAACCCTCTGAAAAGACCCCGCTCACCGCCCTGGCGTGCCAGGCGCTGTTCGAGCGTGTATTGAGCAAGTTTGATGATGCTCCCGAGTACCTGAGCCAGGTGATCATCGGCGGCCGCGACGCCGGCGCCGCGCTGGTGGACGATCCGCGTGTGGCCCTGATCAGTGCCACCGGCAGCACGCGCATGGGCCGCGAAGTGGCGCCGAAAGTCGCGGCGCGCTTCGCCCGTAGCATTCTTGAACTGGGTGGCAACAACGCGATGATCCTCGGCCCAAGCGCCGACCTGGACATGGCCGTGCGCGCCATCCTGTTCAGCGCCGTCGGCACTGCCGGCCAACGCTGCACCACCTTGCGCCGGCTGATCGCCCATGAATCGGTCAAGGAGGACATCGTCACCCGCCTCAAGGCTGCCTACTCCAAGGTGCGCATCGGCCACCCGCTGGAAGGCAACCTGATCGGCCCGCTGATCGACAAGCAGGGTTTTGACAACATGCAGGACGCCCTGGAGCAAGCCTTGAGCGAAGGCGGCAAGGTGTTCGGCGGCAAGCGCCAACTGCAAGACACATTCCCCAACGCTTACTACGTCTCGCCGGCAATTGTGGAAATGCCCGAGCAAAGCGACGTGGTGTGTACGGAAACCTTCGCGCCGATTCTCTACGTGGTCGGCTACACCGACTTCGCCGAAGCCCTGCGCTTGAACAACGCGGTGCCACAGGGGCTGTCGTCATGCATCTTCACCACGGATGTGCGTGAAGCCGAGCAATTCATGTCGGCGGTGGGCAGTGATTGCGGGATTGCCAACGTCAATATCGGCCCGAGCGGCGCGGAGATCGGGGGGGCCTTTGGCGGTGAAAAAGAGACTGGCGGCGGGCGAGAGTCGGGGTCGGATGCGTGGCGCGGGTATATGCGCCGCCAGACCAATACCGTGAACTACTCGCTGGAATTGCCTCTGGCCCAAGGCATTACCTTCGACTGAGCCCACGCGTCGAAGTGAGATCAAAATGTGGGAGGGGGCTTGCTCCCGATAGCAGTGTTTCAGTCAGCAAATCTGTAGCTGACCCACCGCTATCGGGAGCAAGCCCCCTCCCACATTTGATCAGATTTTCAATTCTGAAAAGTTGTTTGTTAGGTCTCATCGGAGTCTGGCAATGGCACTACGCGAAACATGTTTATGGGAACACCTCACCCCCGGCCGGCCGGATCGTGCCGCGCTCAAGGGCGCGCTCAAGGTGGATGTCTGCGTGATCGGCGCCGGTATCACCGGTTTGTCGGCGGCCATTCATTTGCTGGAGCAGGGTAAAAGCGTTGCTGTGCTGGAGGCCCATCGCACCGGCCATGGCGGTTCGGGGCGTAACGTCGGGTTGGTCAATGCCGGCATGTGGATCCCGCCAGACGAGATCGAAGCCGGATTTGGCACGGCGGTTGGCAGCCAGCTCAACCGCATGTTGGGCGCAGCGCCGGCCCTGGTATTCAGCCTGATCGACAAATACAAGATCGATTGCCAATTGCGCCGCGAGGGCACCTTGCACATGGCCCACAACGCCCGTGGCGAGGCGGATTTGCGCAGTCGTGAAGAGCAATGGAAGCGCCGTGGCGCGCCGGTCGAATTGCTCACCGGGCAGGCGTGTGAGCAAGCCACCGGCACCCAAAAAATCTCCGCCGCCTTGCTCGATCGACGGGCCGGCACCCTGAACCCCATGGCCTACACCACGGGCTTGGCGAATGCCGCCGCAGCGCTGGGCGGGCAGTTGTTTGACCATTCCCCGGTCACCCAGCTTGAGCGCCAAGGTGCCGATTGGTCGGTGCAGACCGCCGAGGGCGCGGTGCAGGCCGCTCAGGTGGTGATCGCCTCTAACGCCTACACCGAAGGCGAATGGACCGAGTTGCGGCGCAATTTTTTCCCCGGCTATTACTATCAGGTGGCGTCAGCGCCGCTGACCGATGATGCCGCCCGGCAAATCCTCCCCGGTGGCCAGGGCTCGTGGGATACGCGCCAGGTACTGAGCAGCATCCGTCGCGATGCCGATGGCCGTCTGTTGCTTGGCAGCCTGGGCAATGGCAACCAGAAACCTGCCTGGTTCCTCAAGGCGTGGGCCGATCGGGTGCAGCAGCACTACTTCCCGTATCTCAAATCGGTGCAGTGGGAATACACCTGGACCGGCTGCATCGCGTTTACCCCAGACCATCTGATGCGCCTGTTCGAACCCGCCCCTGGCCTGGTCGCAGTCACCGGCTATAACGGGCGTGGTGTGACCACCGGCAGTGTGGTCGGCAAGGCGTTTGCCGACTATCTGTGTCACCAGAATCCCCAGGCCTTGCCGATCCCCTTTGCACCGATGCAGCCACTGGCGGGTGCAGGTCTGCGCAGTTGCCTGTATGAAGCAGGATTCTCGCTGTATCACGCCGGGCAATGTCTGAGGATCGTGATCTGATCAGCGAAATACTGCTCAAAAGCCTGCGTTTTCTTAGCAGGCTACCCATCTGTATTGGTGCAAGGCGTAGCAATCACGCACTGTAAATGTGCAGTTCCGTTACGCACGTTGTTACAGGTGTAGGAACTGTCGTTTATCCCTCTGGTTGCAGCTGCGACCTGGCGGGGTTGTACTTTTTTGGTTGGTTGGTTGCACCTATCGGGGCTAGACGGTTGCACGTCCTGGCAAAAGGCGTCGAAACGCCTGTAATAACAATGACACCGTGTCTTTTTGAAGAATAAAAAAGTAATGGCACGCGGCTTGCTCTGAGCTTTCAGTGAAAAGTTTGAATGCAAGTTGTCGTGCCAAAAATCAAAAATATCGGAGCACCACTCATGTCCCAGACGTTTTACAAGAAAGGTTTTCTGGCCCTCGCCGTTGCAGCGGCGCTGGGTGTTTCTACGTTTGTTCAAGCTGATGTGAAAATTGGTGTGGCGGGCCCGATGACGGGTGCCAACGCCGCTTTCGGTGAGCAGTACATGAAGGGTGCCCAGGCGGCAGCCGACGTTATCAACAAGGCCGGCGGCATCAACGGCGAGCAGATCAAGCTGGTGGCTGGCGATGACGCCTGCGAACCCAAGCAAGCCGTGGCCGTGGCTAACCGCCTGGCGGACCAGGACAAGGTGATCGGTGTGGTCGGGCACTTCTGCTCGTCCAACACCATCCCGGCGTCTGAGGTCTACGACGAAGCCGGCATTATCGCCATCACCCCAGGCTCCACCAATCCACAGGTCACCGAGCGCGGCCTGGGCGCCATGTTCCGTATGTGCGGGCGTGACGACCAGCAAGGCATCGTCGCCGGCGACTACATCGTCGATGTGCTCAAGGGCAAGAAAGTCGCGGTGATCAACGACAAGGACACCTACGGCAAAGGCCTGGCCGACGCCACCGCTGCGCAGTTGACCAAGCGTGGCGTCAAGCCGGTGCTGGAAGAGGGCCTGACCCGTGGCGAGAAAGACTTCAGCGCCCTGGTCACCAAGATCCGCTCCCTGGGCGCCGACGTCGTGTACTTCGGCGGCTTGCATCCAGAAGCCGGCCCATTGGTGCGCCAGATCCGTGAAGCGGGCCTCAAAGACGTCAAGTTCATGTCCGATGACGGCGTAGTGACCGACGAACTGGTGGCGACCGCCGGTGGTGCGCAGTACGTCGATGGCGTCTACATGACTTTCGGCGCCGATCCGCGCCTGTTGCCGGACAGCAAGACCGTGGTGGAAGAGTTCCGCAAAAACGGCACCGAGCCTGAAGGCTACACCCTGTATGCCTACGCCTCGATCCAGGCCCTGGCCGCCGGCTTCAACGGTGCCAAGTCCAACAAGGGCGAAGACGCGGCCAAGTGGTTGAAGGCTAACCCGGTTAAAACCGTCATGGGCGAAAAAGCCTGGGATGCCAAGGGCGACCTGAAAATCTCTGACTACGTGGTTTACCAGTGGGACAAAGACGGCAAATACCATCAGTTGGAAAAGCAGAAGTAATAACGCGACGGCTTGAACACCTCGATCTCTGTGGGAGCCGGGCTTGCCCGCGATGACGGCCTCAATACCAACACCTGTGTTGAATGTGAAACCGCTATCGCAGGCAAGCCAGCTCCCACAGAGGGCCTGGTTGCCTGCTCTATTGCAACAAACCTGTTTTTTCCTCCAGAAGCGCCGCACACCCACCGGTGTGCAGGTGCTCACCGCGTGAGATTGCGTTATGGATGGTATTTTCCTGCAGCAACTGGTCAACGGCCTGACCCTCGGGTCGGTCTATGGCCTGATCGCCATCGGCTACACAATGGTCTATGGCATCATTGGCATGATCAACTTCGCCCACGGCGAGGTTTATATGATTTCCGCTTACCTCGCGGCGATCAGTCTGGCACTGCTGGCTTACTTCGGCATCGAATCCTTCCCGCTGCTCATTCTCGGCACCTTGATCTTCACCGTGGTCGTCACCGGCGTGTACGGTTGGGTCATTGAACGGGTTGCCTATAAACCGCTGCGCAACTCCACCCGACTGGCACCGCTGATCAGCGCCATCGGCATCTCGCTGATCCTGCAGAACTACGCACAGATCGCCCAGGGCGCCAAGCAACAAGGCATCCCGACCCTGCTGGCCGGGGCCTGGCGCGTCGATATCGGCACTGGCTTCGTGCAACTGACCTACACCAAAGTGTTCATCCTCGTGGCGGCATTCGCCGGCATGGCGTTGCTCACCTACATCATCAAGTACACCAAGCTGGGTCGCATGTGCCGCGCCACCCAGCAAGACCGCAAGATGGCCTCGATCCTGGGCATCAACACCGACCGGGTGATCTCCTACGTGTTCGTCATCGGCGCGTCCATGGCTGCCCTGGCCGGCGTGCTTATCACCCTCAACTACGGCACCTTCGACTTCTATGCCGGTTTCATCATCGGCATCAAGGCGTTTACCGCGGCGGTACTCGGCGGCATCGGCTCCCTGCCTGGGGCGATGCTGGGCGGGATCATCCTTGGTATCTCCGAGTCGCTGTTCTCGGGGTTGATCAACTCTGACTACAAAGACGTGTTCAGTTTCTCCCTGCTGGTGGTGATTCTGATTTTCCGTCCCCAGGGCCTGCTTGGTCGCCCACTCGTGGCGAAGGTGTAAACATGTCTGCTGCCAAATCTATCGATATCAAGAAAAGTGTGGTCGATACGGTCCTCGCCGGGCTGATTTCGCTGATCGTATTCGGGCCCATTGTCGGCGTAGTGCTCGACGGCTACAGCTTCAACCTGGAGCCGCTGCGCGTTGCCACGTTGGTCGCCATCGTCATGGCTGGGCGTTTCGCCTTGAGCCTGTTCCTGCAAACCCCCAAGGGTGTGAAGATCCTGCAGGGCTTCGAAAGCAGCGGCTCGGGTGTGCACGTGCTGCCACCGGACTACAAGTCGCGGCTGCGCTGGATCATCCCGGCGCTGATCGTGATCGCCATCGTGTTTCCGATCTTCGCCAACAAATACCTGCTGACCGTGGTGATTCTCGGGCTGATCTACGTGTTGCTTGGCCTGGGCCTGAACATCGTGGTGGGCCTGGCCGGTCTGCTCGACCTGGGTTACGTGGCGTTCTATGCCATCGGTGCCTACGGCTTGGCGCTGGGTTACCAATACCTCGGCCTGGGGTTCTGGACGGTGCTGCCGCTGGCGGCAATCGCGGCGGCACTGGCGGGGTGCATACTCGGCTTCCCGGTGCTGCGAATGCACGGTGACTACCTGGCCATCGTGACCCTGGGCTTTGGTGAAATCATTCGCCTGGTACTCAACAACTGGCTGTCATTCACCGGCGGCCCCAACGGTATGCCGGTGCCTTCGCCGACGTTCCTGGGCCTTGAGTTCGGCAAGCGTGCCAAAGATGGCGGCATCCCGTTCCACGAGTTCTTCGGCATCGATTACAACCCCAACATCAAGTTCATGTTCATCTACATCGTGCTGTTTCTGGTGGTGCTGGCCGTGCTGTACATCAAGCATCGCCTCACGCGTATGCCAGTCGGTCGCGCTTGGGAAGCCTTGCGTGAAGATGAAATCGCCTGCCGTTCCATGGGCCTGAACCACGTGCTGGTCAAGCTCTCGGCGTTCACCATCGGCGCTTCAACCGCAGGTTTGGCCGGGGTGTTCTTTGCCAGCTACCAGGGCTTCGTCAACCCATCGTCGTTTACCTTCTTCGAGTCGGCGTTGATCCTCGCCATCGTGGTGTTGGGCGGCATGGGCTCGACGGTCGGCGTGGTGATTGCGGCGTTCGTGCTGACCGTGGCGCCTGAACTGCTGCGCAGTTTCTCCGAGTACCGCGTGCTGCTGTTTGGCGTGCTGATGGTGGTGATGATGATCTGGCGACCGCGTGGCTTGATTCGGATCAGCCGTACCGGTGTGACACCACGCAAGGGGGTAGCGCCATGAGCAAGGAAGTCGTGCTATCTGTCGAACACCTGATGATGCACTTCGGTGGCATCAAGGCCCTGAGCGATGTCAGCCTCAAGGTCGAACGCAACTCGATCTTCGCCCTGATCGGTCCCAACGGCGCCGGCAAGACTACGGTGTTCAACTGCCTCACCGGCTTTTACAAAGCCAGCGGCGGCAAGATCGAACTCAACGTGCGCGGCAAGCAAACCAACGTCATCCAGTTGTTGGGTGAGCGCTTTGAGGCCACCGACTTCGTGTCGCCCAAAAGCTTCCTCAGCCGCGTGTACTACAAGATGTTCGGTGGCACCCACCTGGTAAACCGCGCCGGCCTGGCACGGACCTTCCAGAACATTCGCCTGTTCAAGGAAATGTCGGTGCTGGAAAACCTGCTGGTGGCCCAGCACATGTGGGTCAACCGCAACATGCTCGCGGGCATCCTCAATACCAAGGGCTACCGCAAGGCTGAAAGTGATGCCCTGGACTGTGCGTTCTACTGGCTGGAGGTTGTGGACCTGGTGGACTGCGCCAACCGCCTGGCTGGCGAGCTCTCCTACGGCCAGCAGCGCCGCCTGGAAATCGCCCGCGCCATGTGCACGCGGCCGCAGATCATCTGCCTGGACGAACCGGCAGCGGGCCTCAACCCTCAGGAAACCGAAGCCCTCAGCGCGATGATTCGCCTGCTGCGCGACGAACACGACCTCACGGTGGTGCTGATCGAACACGACATGGGCATGGTGATGAGTATTTCCGACCACATTGTGGTGCTGGACCACGGCAACGTGATCGCCGAAGGCGGCCCCGACGCGATCCGCAACGACCCGAAAGTGATTGCCGCCTACCTGGGCGCGGACGAAGAGGAGTTGGTATGAGCGCACCTATCCTCGAAATGAAGGACCTGGACGTGTTCTACGGCCCGATCCAGGCCCTGAAGAAGGTCTCGCTGCACATCAACGAAGGCGAAACCGTCAGCCTGATCGGCTCCAACGGCGCGGGAAAGTCCACGCTGTTGATGTCGATCTTCGGCCAGCCTCGGGCCGAGTCGGGGCAGATTCTGTACAACGGCGTCGACATTACCCACAAGTCGTCCCACTACATCGCCTCCAATGGCATTGCGCAGTCGCCGGAAGGGCGGCGGGTGTTCCCCGACATGACCGTCGAGGAAAACCTGCTGATGGGCACCATCCCCATTGGCGACAAGTTTGCCAGCGAGGATATGCAACGCATGTTCGAGCTGTTCCCCAGGCTTAAAGAGCGGCGTAACCAGCGGGCCATGACCATGTCCGGCGGCGAGCAGCAAATGCTCGCCATCGCTCGTGCGCTGATGAGCCGGCCCAAACTGTTGCTGCTCGACGAGCCAAGCCTGGGACTGGCGCCGATTGTGGTGAAGCAGATCTTTTCTACCCTGCGCGAGCTGGCGTCTACCGGGATGACCATCTTCCTGGTGGAGCAGAACGCCAACCATGCGCTGCGCTTGTCGGATCGGGCGTATGTGATGGTCAATGGCGAGATTCGCCTGACGGGCACCGGTAAAGAGCTGCTGGTGAACGAGGAAGTGCGCAACGCCTATCTCGGTGGTCACTAACGAGTACTCAGTACCCTGTGGGAGGGGGCTTGCTCCCGATAGCGGTGTGTCAGTTTAAGAAGTGCTGACTGACAAATCGCTATCGGGAGCAAGCCCCCTCCCACATCTGATTGCGTGGTCCATCAGGTCTTTCTCCAAATTGTGGAAAACAAATCCAGCCCACCTCCAAAGCGCGACATATAGCCGCCGCAAATCCCTGTTTTGTCACAGTTTTGACTTGTCCCCATCCACTGTGGAACCGGCTGTGGGTAACGTGGGTGTACTTGGCTGAAAGCCTTTGAATACGGGGCCTGTAGCGTTGTGGTTGTTTTTTGATCGGCGGCTTTTTCTCAACCCTCTACCGGCTTTGTCAACCTGTTTAAAGACACAGGTATATGACCGGAATATGTCCATCCAGCCTGTGGATAAGTCTGTGACTAAACTCTGGAAAGACGCCCGCAGGGGCCGGAATGACTGGCCTGAAGCCATCGTTGCGTCTTTCCGAATTTTTCAGGGGCTACATACGCCCCAGCCAAGGTCAAGCAAAAAACTTTCTAAAACCGCCTGCAAGCCTTGTACACAGCGGCTTCGAGCGATTTGCACTTGCCCCCAAAGACTGTGGGCGCAGTTGTGGATAACCTGCGCGCATATGGCTGCAGGCCACGGTCTACAAGGCTTTGCTTGGGGTGGTTAAAAAACGCACAGTTGCGTGTGAAGTTACGTGCGTAGCGGTTGCCGCAACGGCGGCGGAAGGGCATTCTGCTGGCAACTTTTTTCCCCGATGCACTCAAGGAGAACACCATGTCCGACACGCTATTCATTACTGGCGCTACTTCAGGTTTCGGCGAAGCCTGTGCCCGTCGTTTTGCCGAAGCCGGCTGGAAACTGGTGCTCACCGGTCGTCGTGCCGAGCGCTTGAATGCGCTGGTTGAAGAGCTTTCCAAGCAGACCGAAGTGCATGGCCTGGTGGTGGATGTGCGCGATCGCAAAGGCATGGAGGAGGCCATCGCCAACTTGCCGCCGTCGTTCGCCAAACTGCGTGGCCTGATCAACAACGCTGGCCTGGCCGTGGGCACTGATCCGGCCCCCAAGTGCGACCTCGACGACTGGGAAACCATGGTCGACACCAATATCAAGGGCCTGCTGACCACTACCAACCTGCTGCTGCCGCGCCTGATTGCTCATGGCCGGGGTGCGGGGATCATCAACCTGGGTTCCATCGCCGGTAACTACCCGTACCCCGGCAGCCATGTGTATGGCGGTTCCAAGGCGTTCGTGAAGCAGTTCTCGTTGAACCTGCGTTGCGACCTGCAAGGCACTGGCGTGCGTGTGACCAACATCGAGCCAGGCCTTTGCGAGAGCGAATTCTCGCTGGTGCGCTTTGGCGGTGACCAGGCGCGTTATGACGCCACCTACGCAGGTGCCGAGCCGATTCAGCCGCAGGATATTGCCGATACGATTTTCTGGGTGATGAATACGCCGGCGCACGTGAATATCAACCGGTTGGAGCTGATGCCGGTGAGCCAGACTTGGGCTGGGTTTGCGATTGAGCGGGGGGCCAAGGGCTAAGGCGATCGCTTCTGTGGCGAGGGAGCAAGCTCCCTCGCCACAATGTTTTCCGATAGCTTTTAAGTGCGGCAAATCGGCCAAAATGCGGCATAAGGTACACTCCGCTCCTGAAAACCCTCCGCACTGTGCGGTGTAAAGGTTTTGACAGGAGGAAATGTGAGTAACCGAGGTGAGCAGGCACTGCTCAAACAATCGACCATCCTGATGTTCGCCGTGGCGATCGCCGGGATTGTCACGGGTGTCATATCCGGCGCCCAATCCATTTTATTCGACGGCTTTTTCTCGCTGATCGCCACCGCCATCAAGGTGCTGATGCTGATCACGGCCAAGCTGATCGCCAAGAAAAGCAACGAGCGCTTTCAGTTCGGCTATTGGCACCTGGAACCGATGGTGCTGCTGATCGAAGGCAGTTTCCTGCTGCTGATCGCCATCTATGCGTTCCTCAATGGCGTGTTCGGCATCATTAATGGCGGGCGCGAGATCGAGTTGGGGTTGGTGATCATTTATGCGGCGGTGTTTACCGTCGTGGAGTTCGCCTACTTCTTTTACGTGCGCTACCGCAACCGCACGCTTAAATCGTCGCTGATCCAGTTCGACAACATCAGTTGGCTGGTAGATGCGATGCTTTCAGTGGGCTTGCTGATCAGCTTTCTGGCCGCACTGTTGCTCAAGTCCCAGGGTTATGGCGAATGGGCGGTGTATGTCGACCCGCTGATTTTGATCCTGCTGGCCCTGAGTATGCTGGCGCCTGCGTTCAAGATCCTGCGTCCGGCGTTGCGCGAAGTGCTGGGGATCGCGCCGGATCACCTGGACGACAAAGTGCGCGAAGTGATGGATGCGGCGCAGGCCAGGCATGGTTTCGATGACTACGTGTCCTATGTGCAGAAACACGGGCGGGCGCGGTTTATCGAGATTCATGTCGTGCTGCCGGCCGATTACCCAGTGGATAAGGTCGCGACCCTCGACAGGTTGCGCGAAGAGATATCCACAGGGCTGGGCACGCCGGATGCGGCGCGTTGGTTGACGATCAGTTTTACCGGGGATCGCAAGTGGATTGCATAACGTCTGTTAGACCGAGGTGAGGCTATCGCAGGCAAGCCAGCTCCCACATTAAAGTGTGGGAGCTGGCTTGCCTGCGATGGGGCCTTGCAGGTCAGCCCAGATGCTGGACCAGACCCTGATAGCAAGTCGCCAAATGATAAGGGGTGGTAGAAGGCATATCCCGCCGGCTCACCTTACCGTCGGCATCCAGGCATTCATTCCAGCCCTTTGCATGCAGGAAACGCTGTTGCAGCGCCAGCAATTGACGTTGCAGCACCGTCTCGCTGCCGGGACGCAAGGTCAGTGCTCGCAGGTATTCCGCCTGGGCCCAGATGCGCTGAGTGCCGTCGCGCACCGTGCCATCCAGTGCCAACATGCCACTGACCGCACCGCTTAACTTATCCACACCCTTTTGCTCGGCATAGGCAAACGCCCGTGTCAGCGACGCATGCAGCGGCGTGCCGCGCAGTACGTTGGACGATTCCAGCAAAAAGAACCATTCGAACTGGTGCCCTGGCTCAAACCAGTTATCCACAGCGCCCAGCGGTTTCTCCAGCATCACGCCGTGCTCGCGGTCGATGAAGCGTTGCTGCATGGCCGTCGCCAGTGCCAGCAGTGCCGCTTGTACCTGCGCGTCCTCGCGTACCGCAAGGGTGGCGAGGAAGCCCTCGGCCAAGTGCATCAGCGGGTTTTGCAGCGGGCCGGATTTCAGCGAGGCCCAGTTGCGCTCAAGTACCGCCTCATACAAGCCATCGCCCGTGGCAAAGCGTTGAGCCACAACTTCCAGTGCGGCGTTGAGCACTGACTCCACCAAGGGTTCACGCACCTTGGCCCAGTAATGGGCACAGGCAAAGATGATGAACGCGTGGGTGTAGAGGTCCTTGCGCTTGTCCAGGGGTTGGCCGGCCGGGTCGATGCTGTAGAACCAGCCGCCGTGCTCGGCATCATGGAAGTGCCGTTGCAGGGAGCGGAACAGCGCCGCCGCCCGTTCTTCGGCGAAAGCCGCGCCGGGTTCGCCGATCAGGCTGGCGAACAGGTACATCTGCCGGGCGCAAGCCATGGCGCGGTAGCGTTGTGGGGGCAGCGGCTGGTGATCGGCGTCCAGTGCCTCAAAGGGTAATGCCAGGTCGGCATTCCAGCCCGGGCCTTGCCAGAGGGGCACGATCAGGTCATGGAAGTGCGTGAGCACAGGCGTCAGGGAAGAGGAGGAAGCGATGGGCATTGGCTGGCGTCGTCACGGCAGGGGTGTTTGCCGCGCATGGTAGCAGGCTTGGGATCGGTGGTGTTTGTACTGGCACTATCGCGGGCAAGCCCGCTCCCACATTTTTGAAGTGTGAACCCTCTCAAATGTGGGAGCTGGCTTGCCTGCGATGAGGTCCTTGCAGTCGCTGACGATCAGCCCGCCAACAACCACACCCCAGTCGCTGCCGAAGCCGCCCCGGCCACTCGCACCAGCGGCGCTGCGGCAGCTGGCAAAAAGCGCACCACTGCATAACCGGCGGCATGCAACGCCGCGGTCGCACCCACAAACCCAATGGCATACGCCCAAGGGCTGGTCATGTCCGGCAGTTCAAGGCCATGGGCCACGCCGTGAAACAACGCAAACAATGCCGTGGCGCCCACCGCCATGAACAGTGGCGGCCGCACCGCCAGTGCCACGGCCAGGCCCAGGGCGAGCACCGAAGCGGCAATCCCGCTTTCCAGCGCCGGCAATTGCAGCCCTTCAAAACCCAACACCCCGCCGATCAGCATGGTGCCGACGAAGGTGCATGGCAGTGCCCAGCGCGCGGCGCCTTTCTGTTGGGCCGCCCACAGGCCGACCGCAACCATGGCCAGCAAGTGATCGAGGCCGCCCAAGGGGTGGCTGATGCCGGCCACCAGGCCATTGTCGCCGTGGCCAGGGTGCGCGAAGGCCAGGGCAGGGGCCAGCAGCAGCGCGGCAGCGGCGAAGAGTTTGTTGAGGCTCATGGACAGGTTCCTTATGGGTTGATCAGGCGGCGGTCAGCAAGCCCTGGCGTTCGATGAAGGCGACGATGTCGTCCAGGCCGACTCCGGTTTTCTGGTTGCTGAACACAAAGGGTTTGCCGTTGCGCATCCGCTGGGTGTCGCTGTTCATCAACTCCAGCGAGGCGCCCACCAGCGGGGCCAGGTCGATCTTGTTGATCACCAGCAAGTCGGATTTGCAAATACCGGGCCCGCCTTTGCGTGGCAGCTTGTCACCAGCGGACACATCGATCACGTAAATGGTCAGGTCCGAGAGTTCCGGGCTGAAGGTGGCCGACAGGTTGTCGCCGCCGGACTCCACCAGGATCAGGTCCAGGCCGGGAAAGCGGCGGTTGAGCTGGTCCACGGCCTCAAGGTTGATCGAAGCATCTTCGCGAATCGCCGTGTGCGGGCAGCCGCCGGTCTCCACGCCGATGATGCGCTCCGGCGCCAGCGCCTTGTTACGTACCAGAAAGTCGGCGTCTTCGCGGGTATAGATGTCGTTGGTGACCACCGCCAGGTTATAGCGATCACGCAGCGCCAGGCACAGGGCCAGGGTCAGGGCGGTCTTGCCGGAGCCCACCGGGCCGCCGATTCCGACGCGCAGGGGTTGTGTGTTCATGTGCTTCTCCACAATAAAAAACGTTCAGGAACGAAACAGGCGGCTGTACTGGCGTTCGTGGGCCATGCACGCCAGGGACAGGCCAAAGGCGGCGCTGCCCAACCGCGCAGGGTCAATGCGCTCGGCGTCCTGCTGTGCTTGCTGTAGCAAGGGCAGCAGTTCGCTGGTCAGGCGTTGCGCGGCTTGCTGGCCCAGTGGCAGGGTTTTCATCAGCACGGCCAATTGGTTCTCCAGCCAGCTCCACAGCCACGCGGCGAGGGCATCGTCGGGCCTGATGTGCCAGGCGCGGGCGGCCAGGGCCCAGCCAAGAGCCAGGTGCGGTTCGCCGCGTTGTGCAAGGAACTCACGGGCGGCGCTGTCCAGTTCCGGTAAGCCATTGAGCAGTTGCTGCAGGGAATAACCCATTTGCCGGCTCTCCTGATACAGCTCGCGGGTCTCACGGCTGGCGCGGTGTTCTTCGCACAATTGCGCCAGCCCAGGCCAGTCCTGTTCAGCGCCAGCGCGGCAATGGGCGAGCAACAGCGGCGCTTCGAAGCGCGCAAGGTTGAGCAGCAACTGATCGCTGATCCAGCGCCCTGCGCTCGCGGCATCCTGTACGCGGCCGTTGTCCACAGCCATTTCCAGGCCCTGGGAATAGCTGTAGCCGCCAATCGGCAATTGCGGACTGGCCAGGCGCAACAGCGCCCAGGCTGGGTTCATAGACGTACGCCGAACTGGTGCAGCTTGGGCGGGTAGTTGAAGTCTTCGTCGCCATGGCGCGAATGATGATGGCCGCCGCCGTAGGCGCCATGTTCCGGCTGGAACGGCGCCTCGATGGTTTGCGTGTCGGCGCCCAACTGTTCCAGCATTGCCTTGAGCACGTAGTCGTCGAGCAGGCGCAGCCAGCCGTCGCCGACTTGCAGGGCCACATGGCGGTTACCCAGGTGATAGGCAGCGCGGGTCAGTTCAAAGGCGTTGCGGCAAGTGACGTGCAGCAGTTGTTCAGGGCGGGCGCAAACGCGTACGACACGTCCGTCTTCAGCTTGTAGGAACTCGCCATCGTGCAAGGGCGGCTGCCCACGCTCCAAAAACAGGCCGACGTCTTCACCGTCGGCACTGAAACAGCGCAGGCGGCTTTTGCTGCGGGCTTCGAAGTTCAGCAGCAACTCAGCGGCCCAGAGGGCTTGGGGGGCGATTCGGCGGTGGATCACCAGCATCGGTAGGCTTCCAGCTATGAGCGATAGCAGTGCTAGAGCAAGGGGCTTGCCAACCCGCTATTGGCGTAGGAGTTTCCTGTCAGTGCAGGTCATTGCGCGTGGATGGGGCATCCACGGGTTGCACAGAACGTTCAAGTTTGGTGCGCATGAGCGGTTATAGCACTGGAAAAGGGCGTTTTTCCTGAAAGTAGCCTGGTGCTGCATGAAACTTCTTTCATCCAATTATCCATTGCGTTTTTAAGGATTTATCCTACAAAGACCCAAGAATCGGCCTTCGTGGGCTTACGTGATGGTTCTTTAAGATTCGCGCCGTGTTTAATTCACCGCGATGTTCATCATGTTCAAGTCATTTATTTGTTCAGTCATTGTCGGCCTGTCGTGTGTTATCTCGTCAGCCTCGGCCAATCTTCAACAGCCGCCGACTTTCGCTTCAAGCCATGCGGCGTCTTCGGTCGACGATGTGATCGACCGCGCCCATCAACTGCTCGGCACTCCCTACAAGTGGGGCGGTACGTCTGCCGAGCAGGGGTTTGATTGCAGCAGTTTCCTGGTTTATCTGTTCAAGACCGAAGCCAACATTCAGCTGCCGCGTACCACTGCGGCGATGCACCGTTCAACCGCTGCAACCATCAAGCGCACAGCGTTAAAACCGGGCGATGCCGTATTTTTCAAAGGCAACGGGCGAGGGCAGGTGAGTCACGTCGGGCTGTATATCGGCGAAGGCAAGTTCATCCATTCACCGCGTACCGGCAAGCATGTGCGTATCGATTCGTTGAGCAATAAGTACTGGAGCAAGAACTACACAACGGCCAAGCGTTTTCACAAGGCTGGCTGAGGGATTACTCGGTACTGCCCAGCCCTTGCCAGTGCTTGAGGCCGATAAAGATAAAGCGCAGTTGCTGGGTGATTTTCGCCTGGGGCGTGAGGTGGGCCGGCAGGGCATGGGCCGGTGGGTCGATGATATCGGGCAGGGTGGCAAACACGCTTTTGACGATCAGGTCGGCCATCACATGTAAACCTTCTGCATCCAGATGCTGCAATTTGGGCATCAACGTCAGGTCGGCGGCCAGGTCGCGGGTGATGTCCTCGCGCAGGGCGCCGATGGCTTGGCGCACGGCCAGGCAGCCGCCGTACTGTTCGCGGGCCAAAAACAGGAATTGCGAACGGTTGGCCGAAACTACGTCGAGAAAGATCCGCACAGAGGCATCGATAATGCCCCCCATCACGAATTCGTTGTGGCGCACCAGGCGGATCGTGGCGCGGAAGGTCTGGCCGACTTCGCTGACCAATACCAGCCCAAGCTGGTCCATGTCGGCAAAATGGCGATAGAAACCAGTTGGCACTATACCCGCTGTCTTGGCCACTTCGCGCAGGCTCAGGCTGCCAAACCCACGGCCACACTCCATCAGATGGCGGGCTGCGTCCATCAAGGCAAGGCGTGTCTGTTGCTTCTGTTCGGCGCGGGGCAGCATGAGCGGATGGGCTTTGTCGGCGAGTACAGCGACGCACTCTAGCAAAAGCGCTTTGCCGGCGTCGAACTTGGCGGGGGCGAGGCGTGACGCGGTCTATATAAAAGCAAAAGCCCGATCGGCTGATCGGGCTTTTTTCCGGGCCACCACGGGCTTAGCTCTGTGCTTGATGCAGTTCTTGCAGACGGTCGGCACCACCTTCAGCAACGCCTTCGGTGTAGGCGCGTTTGTTGGCTTGTTCAGCACCGCCTTCTACCAGACCTTTCTCTTGCAGGCGATTGTAGCCATTTTCAGCGACAGCACCTTTGGCGTAGTCACGGTTTTCGTCTTCTTGCGAACCGCTGCGCGCCACGGTTTGGCTAGTCTGCATGGCTTGAGCTTTGTTCTGTGGAGTGGCCTGTTCAGCGGCTGGCAGGGCGAAAGCACTGGAAGCCAGGACAGATAACAGGACGGTAGCGAGTAATTGGCGTTTCATGATGGTTGCTCCTTGGGAGGGCGATAAAGTGGGTACAGGGCTAATGCTACTCTTGATAAGTCGATATAAAAGTTCATAAACACAATGGTAATAATCAACAGAATTGATTGTTCCCTGCAAAGGCTCTAGATCGAGCCTCTCAAGCACGCGGTTTTGCACCGGGGTGGGTATTTTCGACACGAACCGGGGTAACAATGGTGCGCTGTCGATGATGAAATCTGTCTGCTTGATCAGGAAAATCGTTTTTTTCGGCTAAATCCGCCGTTGGGTTAAACCCTCCGGCACTTTGCCAGTCGTAGTTCTATTAGCTGTGTCAAAGGCTGTTGCCCAGCCAGTCGTATTCAGGAGCCCTGTGCAATGACGCGCACTCGTAAAATCGTCGCTTGGAGCTGCGCCAGCTTCGTTCTGTTAATCGCCATTGCGGTACTTGTGCTGGTGTTCTTCGATTGGAACCGCATCAAGCCGCCGCTCAACGCCAAGGTCTCCGAAGAACTGCATCGCCCGTTCGCCATCAACGGCAACCTCGCGGTGGTGTGGCAGCGCGAGCCCGATGAGGGCGGCTGGCGTGCCTGGGTGCCGTGGCCCCATGTGATCGCCGAAGACCTGACCCTGGGCAACCCGGATTGGTCGAAACAACCGCAGATGGTCACGCTCAAGAAGGTCGAGCTGCGTATTTCACCCCTGGCCTTGCTGGTGCAGCGCGTGGTGATCCCGCGCATTGACCTCACCGAGCCCAGTGCCCAGTTGCAGCGCCTGGCCGACGGCCGCGCCAACTGGACGTTCAAGTTCGATCCCAAGGACCCCGACGCCGAGCCCTCCAACTGGGTGGTGGATATCGGCGCCATCGGCTTTGACAAGGGCCATGTGACCCTCGACGATCAAACCCTCAAGACTCAGTTGGATGTGATCATCGACCCCTTGGGCAAACCCATCCCGTTTGGTGAAATCGTCGGGGACGCCGATGCCAAGAAGGCGCTGGAAAAAGGCTCGGCGCCTCAGGACTACGCGTTCGGCCTCAAGGTCAAAGGCCAATATCACGGCCAGAAGCTCGCCGGCACCGGCAAGATCGGCGGTCTGCTGGCCTTGCAGGACGCGGCCAAGCCGTTCCCGCTGCAAGCCCAGGTGAAAGTCGCCGACACCAGCATCGCCCTGGCCGGCACCTTGACCGACCCGCTTAACCTCGGTGCCCTTGACCTGCGCCTCAAACTCTCGGGCAGCAGCCTGGGCAACCTCTACCCGTTGACCGGTGTAACGTTGCCGGATTCGCCGGCCTATTCCACCGACGGCCATTTGATCGCCAAGCTGCATGAAGCCAGCGGCGCCTCATTCCGCTACGAGAACTTCAACGGCAAGATCGGCAACAGCGACATCCATGGCGACCTGGCCTATGTCGCCAGCCAGCCACGGCCCAAACTCAGCGGCGCACTGGTGTCCAACCAATTGCTGATGGATGACCTGGCGCCGCTGATTGGCGCAGATTCCAACGCCGAGCAAAAAGCCCGTGGCGGTGAAAGCAAACAACCGGCGACCAAAGTGCTGCCAGTTGAAGAGTTCCGCACCGAACGCTGGCGCGAGATGGATGCCGACGTGGAATTCACCGGCAAGCGCATCGTGCACAGTGCCGACTTGCCCTTCACCGATCTGTATACGCACCTGGTGCTCAACGACGGCCAACTGAGCCTCGAACCCCTGCGTTTCGGCGTGGCCGGCGGCAAGCTCGATGCGCAGATTCGCTTGAATGGCCGCATTACGCCGATGGAAGGCAGCGCCAAGCTGACGGCACGCAACTTCAAGCTCAAACAACTGTTCCCGACCTTTGAGCCGATGAAAACCAGCTTCGGCGAACTCAACGGCGATGCCGATATTTCCGGGCGCGGCAACTCGGTGGCGGCACTGCTGGGAACCTCCAACGGCGACCTGAAGATGCTGATCAACGATGGCGCCATCAGCCGCAGCCTGATGGAAATCGCAGGGCTCAACGTGGGCAACTACGTCGTGGGGCGCCTGTTCGGCGACGAGGAAGTGAAGATCAACTGCGCAGCGGCGGACTTCGGCATCAAGACGGGCCTGGCGACCACGCGGTTGTTTGTGTTCGATACCGAGAACGCCATCATCTACATCGACGGCACGGCCAATATGGCTACCGAGCAACTGGACCTGACCATTACGCCGGAGTCCAAGGGCTTTCGTCTGTTCTCGCTGCGTTCGCCGCTGTACGTCAATGGACCGTTCATCAAGCCCAATGCTGGCGTAAAAGCCATTCCGCTGGCGCTACGTGGCGCAGGCATGGTTGCCCTGGGCGTCATCGCCGGGCCGGCCGCCGGCTTGCTCGCGTTGGTCGCTCCAAGCGGTGGAGAGCCGAATGAATGCGCGCCGTTGCTGCAGCAGATGAAGGAAGGCAAGGCGCCTAAGACTGTGAAGTAACTGACCTACAGCTCAAACGAAATGTGGGAGGGGGCTTGCCCCCTCCCACATGGTTATTGCTATGTCGCTGATTACAGGTCTTGCAGAATATCCGCCATATCATCGGCGTGCTCTTCTTCCTGGGCCAGGATGTCTTCGAAGATGCGACGGGTAGTCGGGTCTTTATCACCGATGTACTGGATGATTTCACGGTAGCTGTCCACCGCGATGCGCTCGGCTACCAGGTCTTCGTAGACCATCTCTTTGAGCGAGTTGCCTGCCACATATTGAGCGTGGGAGTTCTTCGACAGCAGGTCGGGGTTGAACTCCGGCTCGCCGCCCAGTTGCACGATGCGCTCGGCCAGTTTGTCGGCGTGTTCGGCTTCCTGGGTGGCATGTTCGAGGAACTCATCGGCGGCGACGCTGGCTTTCAGGCCGTTGGCCATGAAGTAGTGACGCTTGTAGCGCAACACGCAAACCAGCTCGGTGGCCAGCGACTCGTTGAGCAGGCGGATGATTTCCTGACGGTCGGCGTCGTAGCCTTCGGTCACGGCACCGTTTTCGACATTCTGGCGGGCGCGGCTGCGCAGGGTCGCAATGTCAGTCAAGTGTGCTTCAGTCATTTCAATCTCCTGGGGCTAATCCGGTTGTACGCCACGCTCTGCCGGCGTGATCGCTATAGGTTGTGAGTCCCGGGCCAGGCGAAAAGTTTTATCGGATTTAACAGGATGTGTCATGAACACGTCTGACCGGTGTGGTCCAGCGCTCCGACAGGATCACTCCACCCAGGGTCAGCAAGCCACCCACCAGGTGATACAGCGCCAACTCTTCCTTCAGCACCACCGCTGCGATCAGTGCGGTAATCAACGGCAGCAGGTTGAAAAACAGCGTGGTACGGCTTGGCCCCAGGGTCTTCACCGAGTGCATCCACGCCAACGGCGCCAGCATTGAAGCCAGCAGGCAGGCGTACAGCACCAGCGGAATATTCGTCCAGCCCAAACCGGCCTTGGCCGAAAACAGGTACAGCGGCAGCAGCACCACCACCGCGACCAGCACCTGCAAATACAGCAGCACCAACGGCGGCAGGCGCAGTTGCCATTTTTTCAGCAGGGTGCTGTAGACCGCATAAGCCAGCGTCGCCACCAGCATCATGCCGTCACCCAGGTTGACCCCGTGTTGCAACAGCGCCCCCAGGCTGCCGGACGATACCACCACCACAACACCGGCGAACGACAGTACCGCGCCGGTCAGCGCGCCGAAGGTCAGGCGTTGCCCCAGGCTGATAATCGCGGCGGTCAACGCCATCAGCGGCATCAGCGAGAGGATGATGCCCATGTTGGTGGCGCTGGTCAGCGTGGCGGCGTAATAGGCCAGGCTTTGATACACCGCCATGCCCAGCACGCCGAGGATGAAGATCTTGCCCAGGTTGGGACGGATAAGCGCCCAGTTGGCAACGACCGGCTTGAGCATGAACGGGGTGAACAGCAGTGCTGCGAACAGCCAGCGGTAAAAGCCGATTTCAGCCGGGAAAATAGAGCCCACGGCCAATTTGTTGACCACGGTGTTGCCAGCCCAGATAAAAATGGCCAGCAGCGGATACGCGTATTGCATCGAAAGAAACCCAGTGTATTGACGAGGCGCGATTATCCCCTGTCTGGATCGAAGCCTATACTGCGATCCAGACAACCGACCTCTGAATCCAGACAACATGCCCCGACATACCGTACGCCTGGCGGATTTCCCCCGCCTGCCGAGCCCTGTGTACTTTCGCTATTCCGATTTCGCACCCGATACCGAGTGCACCCCGCATCGGCACAGCTGGGGGTCGTTGGACTATTCAGCCAACGGCGTGATGCGCATGGAGGTGGCTGGCAGCCGTTTTATGTCGCCGCCGCAGTACGCGGTGTGGATCCCGCCCAACACCGAACACAGCTCCTACAACGCCCAGGCGATTGTCTATCGTTCGGTGGGCTTGGCGCCGACGCTCTGCGAGCAGCTGCCTCAAGCGCCGTGCACGCTGACGATCAGCGATATTCTCAAGGCCATCCTCAGCGATTTCGCCCAGCGCGACGTGAATATCCCGCAATCGGACGCGGATATCCGCCTGGCCCAAGTGCTGGTGGACCAACTCAAGCAGGCGCCGATCCACGATGGCTTCCTGCCCTACGCCCGCCACCCCGGGCTGCTTGGGGTGCTGGAAGGTATGCAGGCGCAGCCCGCCGACAATCGCCCGCTCGGGCAATGGGCTGAGCAGGTACATGTGAGCGAACGCACCCTGGCGCGTCAGTTTGTGCGCGAGCTGGGTATGAGTTTTGGTGAATGGCGCCAGCGCCTGCGCTACCTGGCGGCCATCGAAGCCCTGGACAGTGACCGCAGCGTGCAGCACGTGGCATTTGACTTGGGCTACAGCACCGCCTCGGCATTTATCGCCATGTTCCAACGCCATGCTGGCTGCACCCCGGAGCACTACCGACGGACGAATATTCGTGGCCGGTGAAGTTGTAACAGCTTTTGACTACACTGCGCTGTAGGCCGTGCCCGTCGGCACGGTAACAGGGAGAAAACTCCATGAAGATGCTGCGTATTCCGTTGTTGATGATGGGCCTGCTGTTGTGTTCCCAAGGTTTTGCCGCCACTGCCCAGCAGAACAAAATGACCACCTGCAATGCCGAAGCCACCACCAAGACCCTCAAGGGCGATGACCGCAAGGCCTTCATGAAGACCTGCCTGTCGGCGCCTGCCGCCAACGATGCCAAGACCCTGACGCCGCAGCAGCAGAAGATGAAGGATTGCAATGCGTCGGCTAAAACCAAAGCGTTGACCGGCGATGCGCGTAAAACATTCATGAGCACCTGCCTCAAAGGTTAATCACGATTTCGCAGGCGCTGCAGATCAAATGTGGGAGGGGGCGTGCTCCCGATAGCGCCGTGTCAGTCAATCGATTCATTGGCTGATCCTCCGTAATCGGGAGCAAGCCCCCTCCCACACTTGATCGCATTCACAGTCGTCTCCCCTCGCTTGATGCCTGCAACGCTGGCAGACTGCCCATCCTTTAACGCCGTTCGTTTTGAGGCTGTATGCCAACGTTTTCTCAGCGTCATGTGTTGTTGCTGGCTAGCTACATCATCATTTTCGGCGGGTTGCTGCTGGTGCTGCCGCTCAAATTGCTGCCCAGCCTGCTGGCCGGCCTGTTGGTCTATGAACTGGTCAACATGCTCACTCCCCAACTGCAACGGCTGATCGAAGGCCGGCGTGCGCGCTGGTTGGCGGTGGCCTTGCTCGGCACCCTGATCGTCAGCGTGCTCGCCCTGATCTTCGCCGGGGCCATCAGTTTTTTGCTTCACGAAGCGGAAAACCCCGGGGCTTCCCTGGATAAATTCATGGGCGTGGTCGACCGCGCACGCGGCCAGTTACCGCCGTTCATCGACGCCTACCTGCCCGCCAGCGCCGCCGAGTTTCGCGTGGCCATCGGCGACTGGATGAGCAAGCACTTGAGCGAACTGCAACTGGTCGGCAAAGACGCCGCCCATATGTTCGTCACTTTGCTGATCGGCATGGTGCTCGGCGCCATCATCGCCTTGCAACGGGTGCCCGACCTGACCAAACGCAAACCCCTGGCCGCCGCGCTGTTCGACCGTTTGCATCTGCTGGTTCAGGCGTTTCGGAACATCGTCTTCGCCCAGATCAAAATCGCCGCGCTCAACACGGCTTTCACCGCCGTGTTCCTCGCCGTGGTGCTGCCGCTGTGCGGCATTCACCTGCCGCTGACCAAAACCCTGATCGTGCTGACCTTCCTGCTCGGCTTGCTGCCGGTGATCGGCAACCTGATGTCCAACACCCTGATCACCATCGTCGCGCTGTCGCTGTCGATCTGGGTGGCGGTGGCGGCGCTGGGGTATTTGATCGTGATCCACAAGGTCGAGTACTTCCTCAACGCGCGCATCGTCGGCGGGCAGATCAGTGCCAAGTCGTGGGAGTTACTGCTGGCGATGCTGGTGTTTGAAGCCGCGTTCGGTTTGCCGGGGGTGGTGGCGGGGCCGATTTATTATGCGTATCTGAAGAGTGAGCTGAAGTTGGGTGGGATGGTTTAGGCGCAGATGCGAGTTACAAGCTGCAAGCTGCAAGTGGAAGCAGCTTGGCTTTTACTTGCCGCTTGCAGCTGAAAACTTACCGCTTAAGACCCATAACGCTTGCTGGCCTCAATCGCCAACCCGCTGCCGATACTGCCGAAGATATTGCCTTCCACATGCCGCGCATTCGGCAGCATCGCCGAGATGCTGTGGCGCAGTGCCGGAATACCGCTGGAACCACCAGTGAAGAACACCGTGTCTACCTGGGCCACGCTCACCGAGGCGTCATTGAGCAGTTGCGTGACACTGCCGCGCACGCGTTCGAGCAGGTTGTCGATGGAGGACTCGAACAGCGCCCGGCTCAGGTCCACGCTCAGGCCGGCTTCGATACGGTCCAGTGGCACATGGCGGCTGTCTGCCTGGGTCAGCTGGATCTTGGTCTCTTCCACTTCCATCGCCAGCCAGTGCCCGGCGCGCTGTTCGATCAGCTTGAACAGGCGGTCGATGCCGCCGGTGTCTTCGATGTCGTAGCGCATGCTGCCCAGGGCCAGCTGGGACTTTTGCGAGTACACCGAGTTGATGGTGTGCCAGGTCGCCAGGTTCATGTGGTGGCTGGTAGGCATGTAGGCGCCGCTCTTCATGCGGCTGCCGTAGCCGAACAGCGGCATCATGCCGGCCAGCGAGAGTTGCTTATCGAAATCGGTACCGCCGATGTGCACGCCACCGGTGGCGAGGATGTCGCTCTGGCGGTTGTCGTTGTGACGGCGGTCCGGCGACAGGCGCACCAGGGAGAAGTCGGAGGTACCACCGCCGATGTCGACGATCAGCACCAGCTCCTCTTTTTCAATGGTGGACTCGTAGTCGAACGCCGCCGCAATCGGTTCGTACTGGAACGAGATGTCCTTGAAGCCGATCTTGCGCGCCACGTCCACCAGGGTGTTCTCGGCTTCCTGGTCGGCCATCGGGTCGTCATCGACGAAGAATACCGGGCGGCCCAGTACCACTTCCTCGAACTCACGGCCAGCGGTGGCCTCGGCGCGGCTCTTGAGTTGGCCGATAAACAGCGCCAGCAGGTCGGTAAACGGCATGGCCGTGCCCAATACGCTGGTGTCGTGCTTGATCAGTTTGGAACCCAGCAGGCTCTTGAGCGAGCGCATCAGCCGGCCTTCGTAGTTTTCCAGGTACTCGTGCAGCGCCAGGCGACCGTACACCGGGCGGCGCTCCTCGAAGTTGAAGAACACCACCGACGGCAAGGTGATCTTGTCGTCCTCCAGCGCGATAAGCGTCTCCTCGCCGGGGCGGATCCAGCCGACGGTGGAGTTGGACGTGCCGAAGTCAATGCCGCAGGCACGGGCTGGGGATGGGTTTTTCATGTCTATCGGGTTCCGGTTGAAAAACGGCCGCGCAGTGTATGCCAGTCGCAAGCGCTTGCGTAGGCCAACCATCCGTTAAATCGCGCTTGAAAGTACGGGATTTGCCCCCACATCTGTTACATACGGCTGATGCCGATAACACTTTGACGTACCCCCAGGCCGCAACCCTCACCAGGTGCAAACCAGCGCACGTTGCGCCCCGGGCAGTGCGATCTCGATAAAGGATGGTGAACCGTCGATGGATTTCAAAGATTACTACAAGATTCTGGGTGTCGAGCCGACGGCCGATGACAAGGAAATCAAGGCTGCCTATCGCAAGCTCGCGCGCAAATATCACCCCGATGTGAGCAAGGAAAAAGACGCCGAAGCGAAATTCAAGGACGCGTCCGAAGCCTATGAAGCGCTTAAAAGCGCCGACAAGCGAGCCGAGTACGACGAATTGCGCAAATACGGCCAGCATGGCCAGCCGTTTCAGGGGCCTCCGGGCTGGCAGAGTCGTAGTGGGTACAGTGGCGGTGCGGGCACCGAGGACTTCTCGGACTTCTTCAGCTCGATCTTCGGTGGCCGTGGTGATGCCTTCGGTGGCGGCCAGCGCCGGCCTGCCGGGCGCAAGGGCCAGGACGTCGAGATGCAGCTGACGGTGCACCTTGAAGAGACACTGTCTACCGAGTCCAAGCAGATCAACTTCCAGGTGCCGCAATACGACGCCTCGGGCCGGCACGTGAGCAACACCACCAAGAGCCTGAACGTGAAGATCCCCGCCGGTGTGGCTGACGGCGAGCGCATCCGCCTCAAAGGGCAGGGCGCACCGGGCATCGGTGGCGGAGCGAATGGCGACCTGTACCTGATCATCAAGTTTGCGCCGCACCCCAAGTTCGAAGTGGATGGCGAAAACCTGATCATCAACCTGCCGCTGGCCCCGTGGGAGTTGGCCTTGGGCGCGGAAGTGGCAGTGCCGACCCTCACCGGCAAGATCAACCTCAAGGTGCCCGCCGGTAGCCAGAACGGCCAGCGCATGCGCGCCAAGGGCCATGGCCTGCTGAACAAGGCCGGGCAGCGCGGTTATCTGTTTGTGCAGCTCAAGGCCGTGATGCCCAAGAGCAGTGATGAGGAGGTCAAGGCGCTGTGGCAGGAGCTGGCACAGAAGGCAGCGTTCAATCCTCGCGAACACTTCTGAGCAGGCTGGCTACATAGTTGGCACCAGCGCAAAAACGGCGCTGCATAGGATGACAATCTTTCTTATAACAAGGTTGTCATCCCATGCCCGATCTTCAGGCTATAGCCCCCTCCACGCTCCCGCCCGGTGAGCAGGGAAAACACTACGCGTTAATCAAACAGGCGATCCCGTCCTGCCTGGTCAGCAGTTCACCCGAGCGGCGCACGGCCCTCAAGCAGACACCTGCGATTATCCCCGAGTGGTACAGCGCCACATCTCAAGCGCAGAAGGATCAGCTCAACACACTGTTGGAGAGCCGTTGCCACTCCCTGAATGAGCTGGAGAAATCCCTGAGCAAAGTCCAGGCGCTGGAAGCATTCGCCCAGCCATTATTGGAAGCGGCATTGAAGGCTGCCGGCCATGCGCTGGACGTTAATCAAACCTGGTTGCGCCTGTATGTGCCGGTTGAGGATGCCTTTGGCAGAAAAACCGGGGGGGTCAGGGGCAAGACGTTCTCCTTGCTCAAGGCTGCCCTGGGCAACTTTGAGGCGCGGGAGACTAAGAAGGATTTTTTCGACAGTGTCTCGGGATTTATCACCCAGCCGGATACGCTTGGGCACTTTGAACGCCACGCCACGACCTTGAAAATTCATGAGTTCGCCCAGCTATGCCGTGACCTTGATTTGGGGCGTCAATACCAGGCTTATCTCAGGGCGCAGTTGAGGCCTAATGATGTACGGGTCCGCGCCGAGTTTCGGGATCGCTCCACCCGCCACCAGAAAGATGCCTTCAAGGCGGCGGCGTATCTGGCCTTGCTCAAGGGGGATATCGGTGCCACCGATTACGCGTTGCTGATGCGTGTGGCGGCTGGTGAAAAGGACATCATGGTCGATAACCAGGCGGTCGGTTACCGTTGCTTGAGCCTGATGAACCTGCACCTGCATGACTGTCTGATCATCGACCCCTGCGCCAAGCAGCGTTATTCGTGCTGGGTTATCGCCTACATCCCTGACCACCCCGACCACCCCATCAAGCGTTATGAAACGTTTAATGAGTTTCGCAACGAATTGACTGATCGCCTGACCGCGAGCACCAGCCAGGGGGCCGACCGTTCGAAGGGTGTACAAACGACGCAGTACCAGGAGTTTTTTGCCCGGTTTGTCGCCGATAAGGATCGCGCTTACTACTACCGCAGGCTGACCGAGCTGGCGGTGGATGCGCCCCCCCAACCGTTCGGCTCACAGTGGCTGCGGTCGGAATGGGGGCGTTTACTGACGGCCCCCTCTTTTACCTCCGGCTCGTCGCTGGGGGAGCCGCAACCGTCTGTGCGCGTTCCGATAACCGCCCCCGAATTCAACATTCAGGCCATCGAAATCGCCGGCCTCTGGCGGGCTGCGGACCTGTGGGTGTATCGCCATGCCAGTCTGCGCACGCGACTGTTTAATGATGCCCAAAACCAGGCCGTGAGCACTGAGGATGCTGACAAGGCATCCAGTTCCAGGCGCGCAGCCCATTTCCTGAGTATCGGCATGTTCGGCCTGAACCTGGTGGGGATGGCCGTCCCACCCTTGGGCCTGGTGATGGCCGGGGTGATGGCTGGTCAGCTGCTTTATGAGGTCTTTGAAGGCGCGACCGAACTCAGCGAAGGCGACCGTGAGGCAGGCTGGGCGCACATCACCGATGTGTTGGAAAACCTGGCGACACTGGCGGCGCAGGCGGTGGCGTTCCACTTCACAGTGTCACCGTTCATTGAACGGCTCAAAACCGTCACGTTGCCCGGCGGCAAGACTCGCCTGTGCAAGCCTGATCTTGCGCCCTATAAGGTGCCTGTCGAACTGGCCGCAGGTGCCAAGCCAGACGCTTTGGGCCTTTACTCGCACGACGGCCAGTTGATTTTGCCCCATGAGGGTGACCACTACCGGGTTGGGCAGAACTCCGTCACCGGCCAGTATCGTATCCAGCACCCCAACCGCCCTGGTGCGTATGAGCCGGTGCTGGAACATAACCATGCTGGCGTCTGGAGCCATGAGTTCGAGCAGCCGCTGACCTGGGACAAACCGACCCTGATGAGGCGCCTGGGGCTGGAACAGCGTGGGCTTGACGCCCAAACGCTGGAACAGGCCCGTATGGCCAGCGGTGTCGAGGAAGACGTCTTGCGCCAGACGTTTGTTGAGCATGACCCGGTGCCTTTGCTGTTGGATGACACGATCCAGCACTTCAAGGCTCATCAGGAACTGACGACGTTTGTCGAGCAAATGAAAAGTAGCGACCCGGCTGTCTATGCTCAAGCCGACCCCGTGCTGCAACTGCAAATCATGCGTCGACGAGGGATGTTGCCTGATGCGCCGTTACGGGTCAGGGTCAGTGGCAGCAACAGCAGGGTGTTGTGGGAGGAGACCTTCGGGGACGCCTCCAGGCGCGTAGTGGAGGTCAGTGAAAGCCAGTTGGCGGGCGGTGAGTTGATCAATCAGGTGCTATACAGCTTGCAAGGCGTGGAACCGGCGCTCAGGGAAATCCCCGGCAGTGCCGAAGAGTCGCTGGCGGTGCGGGCCGGCAAGCTGCGTGAACACATCGCCAACGTCGTCGATACCTTTAAGGGCTCGCTGGTCGAAGAGCGCTACCAGGCCTTGAATGCCACGAACGATCCTGATGTACGCCTGGTCATGGCGACTTACCCCAGGCTGCCGGCGTCGATGGCCACTGAGTTGCTTAGAAGGCTGAGGGCTGAGCAGTTGCAGACCTTTCGGGATAGCGGGTTTCTGCCCGAGGAAAGCATTGAACAGGCGAGGTGGCTTGAGCAGGAAGTTCGCGTATCACGTGCCTATGAAGGCCTGTACCTGGACACGCTGGCAGGTATTGATAGCCAGCGTCTGGCCTTGCGTACCCTGGAAATCTTGCCTGGATGGCAGCGCGGAACGCGGGTGGAGTTGCGTCACTACTCGGCCCAAGGCACGCTGCTGGATGCCATCGGTTCCCCGGATTCAACCACCACCAAGACCCTGGTGCTCAAGGACAATGGGTTGTTCGAAGCGCCCATGCCCAGGGATTTTTTTGGAGCGATCTGGGACTTGTTGTCCACCTCCGAACGCCAGAGCCTTGGGGTCACCGATGCACAGCAGTTGAAGGCCGCGATCCAGCAATCGCCGTTGCCTCGTGAGCCGCTGCGCACGGTGTTGCTGGAGCATCCGGTGCGCAAACCGACGCTTGATTCGACACTGAGACTACTTGGCGGTGGCGGCGGATCCAGCCGACAGGCGTCCAGCGATAGCGATGTCGATTTAGTGCACGAGCAGGTCACCGATCTGTTCCCTTTGATGGACGAGGAGGCCGTCGATGCGTTTGTTCTCACATTGGGCGACGATGTCGACGGTGGGTTGACACACTGGAAGACTGAGCTCAAAACGTTGACGAGGGAGTTGGATACCTGGGTTTACGCCAGTGGGCCGCCTGGCGATGCCGACTTTCCCGGCGCGTCCGATTTAGCCAGAGAGATCAAGAATCACTGGCGGCGTATGAATCAAGGCCCCCTGAAGCTGATGATGAGGGGCGATCTGGAACTACCGTTACTCAGCGCCGACTTCAGCCACGTTGAGGGACTTGAGATCTACGGTACCCGTTGGACCGGCAAGTCTGATGCTTTCCTTGCATCGTTCACCCACGTCAAGCATTTGGCCCTGATCGGTTGCGGGCTTACCGAGTTACCCGGCGCTATCGGTGAAATGCGCTCCCTGACTTCGTTGAACCTGACCGGCAATAATCTTAAGTCGACCCCCCCAACCAGCCGTATGCTGAGCAACCTCAGCACCCTTGTGACGCTTGATCTGCGCAGTAACCCGCTGGGTGTAGCCCCCGATGTCAGTGGTATGCCAGACCTGGCGGAGTTGAACCTGAGGAATGCGCAGATTGAGCAGTGGCCCTCGGGATTAACCGCACTGACTGGATTGAGACGTGTCGATTTATCCGAAAACCGCCTGCAGGCGGTTCCACCAGAACATTTGACACCCCTGCCTGAACAGGTTGAAGCGATCGCTCGCACAAACAACGTCCTGCTCCTTGAGGGCAATAGGTTTCCCACCGACTATTGGCAGCAGTTCGATCGCTACTGGCAGACGCTGACGCAAACACGGCCCGAACTGCTGCAAGGAGCCCTTGAGGGTGCCTTTGACAGTGGTAACCCAAGGCTTGCGGTCATGCAGAAACTTTATCCCGACAATGGCGTGCTCGTATCCCGGAAGATGATCTGGGCGCTGGGCGAGCGCGCTGATGCCGTGCTGGCCCAGCGTGAGCAGGAATTTAAAGCGCTCAAGCGTCAGTTAATAGCCTGGAACCTCTCCATCGAGCGTCAGAGTAATGAGCGCGTCGGGCCAAATGAGCGTCTGCTGGAATTCAACGGTCGTTATCACGCCACGCGCCGTATCACGAACTGCTGGAGAGCGGATAACCCCCTCGTTCCGGCCAGCGACGGTACGCTCATCGATATCGAACTGGACCTTAGTGGGTTGCGCCTGCCGAGCCTGCCCGACCTTGGCGAGAGTTTCATCCGTCCGACGGTACTCAAACTGAACCATCTGAACCTGCGCACGTCACCAGAACGTTTCCTGGCGCAGTGCCGCGGTGTGCGCTCGCTGGACATGTCGGATAACCATTTGTTCGAGTTGCCGCCAGCCGTGGGGAATATGAACGAATTGACCCGTTTGTCTCTGCAAAACAACCGCATCCGCTTGACTGCCGAGTCGGTTGCTCTCCTGTCCTCGCGATCGACACTTCGTGACTTGATACTCGATGATAACTTCCTCGGCCTGACGCCGGATTTCAGCCAGATGACCGATTTGCGTACCTTGCAGATGAGCAATGCGGGGATTGATACCTGGCCTGCAGGATTGGTTGAACGGACGAACCTGCTACGGGTCGATCTGAGCGAGAACAGTATTACCACTATCCCGGACTCAGTCATTGCACCGTCGGATGAGCAGTTGGCGCAGACGGCGCGCGTGACTCGTGTGACGGATATCAGCGAGAACCCGTTGACCGAGCAAACCCGGCGACAAGTCCACGAATATAGCCGGCGCCTTGAGGAAGCCGGGTTGATGTCTGAGGATCTTCCGAACACGCTACGGTTGACGGCTGATATTGCCCCTGACCGTGAGGCATCCGCAGACGGCCCGCAGGATCCATTTCTGCGTTGGTCCCAAGGCATGTCCCCGCAAGACGCGAGTAGCAAACGACTCCTATGGGGGGCATTGGAGCGCATACCGAGGGTCGCCCCGTTTTTTGACATCCTTGAGCGTCTGGAACCGACTGTCACCGACCACGCCGACATGCAGCGCCGCGTCTGGGAAGTGATCGAAAGCATCACCCAGGACACCGTCGAATCGGAAACCCTGCGCACGGAACTCCTCGACCTGGCCGGCGAGCCAGGGTGTTGTGACCTTGCGGCTTTCTCCTTCAGTAACCTGGAAGTGCGCACGCTGGCCTACAAGGCTCGTTTGCAGGCCACCGATCAGACCCAGGGCCTGCAATTGGCAAGGTTATCCAGGGGCTTGTTCCGCCTGCACGAAGTGGACAAGATCGCGTCGGCGGATATCCAGCGCAGCGAAGCCATCGTCAATGACCCCAGCGTGTCGGCGGACGACAAGTTGCCCCATACCGAACGCCTGGACGAAGAGGTTGAGATCCGACTGGCGTACCGTTACGGCCTCAAGGATCGGCTCCAGCTACCGGGGCAGCCGCAGAAGGTCGTGCATACCAACTGGGGCGGCGTTACCTCGTCAATGCTCGATACTGCCTATGACACGATCAGAGCCCTGGATAACTCTGCGCAAGAGCTTCAGGCGCTGCTGTCCAGGGACTTTTGGCAGGATTACCTGAAAGGCAAATACCCCTCGCAATTTGACGAACTGCGCAATCCGTTTCACGATCAGTTGGAGGACTTGCGCAGCAGGTTTGAATCCAAAACGATCACCGAGGCTCTTTACGATCAACGGGCCAGAGAACTTCAAGCGCAATTGCAAATCAGCGAGGCGGTGCTGATCGAGACACTGACCCGTCAGGAGTTGCTTGAGCATCCGCTGGACGTGGCTGAGGTCGTTACCTAAAACAAAAAGTAGCGCTGGGCCATGGGCAGTACGTCGGCCGGCTCGCACCACAGCAACTGGCCGTCGGCCCTGACCTGATAGGTCTGCGGATCAACCTCGATATCCGGCAGGTAATCGTTGTGGATCAGGTCGCTTTTCTGCACATCGCGGCAACCCTTGACCACTGCAATCTGCTTCTTCAATCCCAGGGCCTCGGGCAGGCCGGCGTCCTGGGCGGCCTGGCTGATAAAGGTCAGGCTGGTGGCATGCAGCGAGCTGCCGAAGCTGGCGAACATCGGGCGATAGTGCACTGGTTGTGGCGTGGGGATCGAGGCGTTGGCATCGCCCATCAGGCTTGAGGCAATCGCGCCTCCCTTGAGGATCAGGGTCGGCTTGATGCCGAAGAACGCCGGGCGCCACAGCACCAGGTCGGCCCACTTGCCCACTTCAATCGAACCGACGATATGGCTGACACCGTGAGTGATTGCCGGGTTGATGGTGTACTTGGCGATATAACGCTTGGCGCGGAAGTTGTCATTGCCGGGACCGTCGCCGGGCAGGGCGCCGCGCTGCTTTTTCATCTTGTCGGCGGTCTGCCAGGTGCGTGTGATCACCTCGCCGACACGGCCCATGGCCTGGCTGTCGGAACTGATCATCGAGAATGCGCCGAGGTCGTGCAGGATGTCTTCGGCGGCGATGGTCTCGCGGCGGATGCGGCTCTCGGCGAAGGCCACGTCTTCGGCAATGCTCGGGTCCAGGTGATGGCAGACCATCAGCATGTCCAGGTGTTCGTCGATGGTATTGCGTGTGAACGGCCGCGTCGGGTTAGTGGAGCTGGGCAGCACGTTGGGGAAACCGCAGGCCTTGATGATGTCCGGCGCATGGCCGCCACCGGCACCTTCGGTGTGGTAGGTGTGGATGGTGCGGCCCTTGAGGGCGGCGAGGGTGGTTTCGACGAAGCCGGACTCGTTAAGGGTGTCGCTGTGGATCGCCACCTGTACGTCGTATTGATCGGCCACGCTCAGGCAGTTATCAATGCTGGCGGGTGTGGTGCCCCAGTCTTCATGCAGCTTCAAACCGATGGCGCCGGCCTTGACCTGCTCGATCAACGGCTCCGGCAAACTGGCGTTGCCCTTACCGGTAAAACCTATGTTCATCGGGAACGAGTCGCTGGCCTGCAGCATCCGCGCAAGGTGCCACGGGCCGGATGTGCAAGTAGTGGCATTGGTACCAGTGGCAGGGCCGGTGCCGCCACCGATCATGGTGGTGACGCCGCTGGTCAGCGCCTCTTCAATCTGCTGCGGGCAGATGAAATGCACGTGGCTGTCGATGCCGCCGGCAGTGAGGATCATGCCTTCACCGGCGATCACTTCGGTGCTGGCGCCGATGGCCATGGTCACGCCGGGCTGGATATCCGGGTTGCCGGCCTTGCCGATGGCGTGGATGCGTCCGTTCTTCAAGCCAACGTCAGCCTTGACGATGCCCCAGTGATCAATGATCAGCGCGTTGGTGATCAGGGTGTCCACTACCTCATGGGCGAGCAACTGACTCTGGCCCTGGCCGTCACGGATCACCTTGCCGCCGCCGAATTTGACTTCTTCGCCATAGACGGTGAAGTCCTGTTCGACTTCGACAAACAGCTCGGTGTCGGCCAGGCGGATCTTGTCACCGACAGTGGGGCCGTACATGTCGGCGTAGGCTTGGCGGCTGATTTTCATGGGGTTGCCCTGATTAATTGTGTTGAATGTGAGATCGCTATCGCGGGCAAGCCCGCCCCCACATGTTGATTTGTGAACACTGTCAAAAGGTGGGAGCTGGCTTGCCTGCGATGAGGCCCTAGAGGTCGCCCATAATCCGACCGGCAAACCCGAACACCCGGCGCTCGCCGCTCAAATCGACTAACTCCACCTCCCGACGCTGCCCCGGCTCAAACCGCACCGCCGTACCTGCCGGAATATTCAGGCGCATACCGCGGCTCGCTGAACGGTCAAATTCCAGCGCGTCATTGGTCTCGAAAAAATGGTAATGCGAGCCCACCTGAATCGGCCGGTCGCCGCTATTGGCCACGCTCAAGGTGACGGTGCGGCGGCCGACATTCAGTTCGATCTCGCCAGGCTGGATCTGATATTCACCAGGAATCATGCCGGTTGCCCCAGGGTCTTGTAGTAGATGGCGGTCGGGCTGTAGCGCCCGTCCGGGCTTTGGCAGTAGTCGGGCAGCTCACCGATCTTGATGTAGCGCAGCGACTGATAGAAGGCTTCGGCGCCGGAGCCAGCCTCGGTGTCCAGATACAGCAGGCCGCGCTTGTGCTGGCGTGCGGCGAGCTCCAGGCTGTGCATCAATTGCTGGCCCAGGCCATGGCGGCGGGCGCTGCTGTGCACCAGCAACTTTTGCACTTCGGCGCGGTTGAGGCCATTGGCTTTTTGGCACAGCGCCAGTTGCACGCTGGCGATCACCTGCTCGTCGCGTACTACCACCCACAGCAGCAGGCTGGCGTCTTCGATACCGGCTTGCACGCCGGTCAGATACTCGCGGGCCTGGGCCTCATCGAAGTCGGCCATAAAGCCCACCGACGCGCCATGCTGCACCGCGTCCAGCAACAACTCGATCAAGCCCAGGCGGTAATGGGCAAAACTTTCAGCATTGACTCGACGCAGTTGTGCAGCGTTCATCGATCTCACTCCTTGGGCGGTTCGGCGCCCGGGTTCAAGGTCAGTTGCATAAAGGTCAGGTCCAGCCAGCGGCCGAACTTGATGCCCACTTGCGGCATGTGCCCGGTGGTGATGAAGCCCAGGCGTTCATGCAGGTGGATGGACGCCTGGTTGCCACTTTCGATGGCCGCAACCATCACGTGTTTGCCGCAACTGCGCGCGCGCTCGATCAGGGCCTGCATCAGGCGTGGACCGAGGCCTTTGCCGCGCTGGTCATTGCGCACGTACACCGAGTGTTCGACGCTATAGCGAAAGCCTTCGAAAGGTCGCCAGTCGCCGAATGAGGCGTAGCCGATGACTTCATCGTTTTCCACCGCGACCAGGATCGGGTACTGCTGCGCCTGGCGTGCGCTGAACCAGGTCTGGCGGTTTGCCAGGTCCACCGGCTGTTCGTTCCAGATCGCCGTGGTGTTCTGTACCGCGTCGTTGTAGATAGCGCGGATCGCCGGCAGGTCGTGTTCGGTTGCATCACGAATCATCGCGGTGCCTCATGCAATGGGCTGGTGTACGGTCACCAGTTTGGTGCCGTCGGGAAAGGTGGCCTCCACCTGGATGTCCGGGATCATTTCCGGGATGCCTTCCATCACTTGTTCGCGGCTGAGCAGGGTGGTGCCGTAGTGCATCAGGTCGGCCACGGTGCGGCCATCGCGGGCGCCTTCCATCAACGCGGCGGAAATATAGGCGATGGTTTCCGGATAGTTGAGCTTCACACCGCGCGCCAGGCGCCGCTCGGCGACGAGGCCTGCGGTGAAGATCAGCAGTTTGTCTTTTTCCCGTGGGGTCAGGTCCATGGTTCAAGGTCCTTTAAATGCATTCTTCATGTGCTCCAGATTCTCGGTGATACCGCTTCGCGGCCCAGTACGGCTGGGCGCAGCAATCGCCATAAATCAATCAACCACCCCCGCGCCAACAGCGCTTCCTCGGCCAGGCAACGCGCCACCAGCAGCCCGGGCAGTTGGGTCAAATCGCCGCGCACTGCGTGGGGCAGCGAGCGGCATTGTTCAAGCAGTTCAGGGTCGACCTCACCCGTCACCAGCAACGTGGCAAACACCGGCTGCCCGTCCAACCCGATGGGCGAATCCAGCAACCCATCGGCGCCCACAATGCGCTGGCGCTCATGCCAGAGCAACTGGCCGTCGCGGCGAATATCCAGGTGTGATTGAAAGTGGCCGAGGTCGAACCGCTCGCCACTGGCCGGGCGCCCCAGAGCGACCACATCCCAGTAGAACAACCGCGCATCGCCTTGCAGCTCAATACGCGTGGTCAGTTCGGCCTGGGCGGCGCTGAACACGATGGTTTCCTGAGGCAGCCATTCGAGCGTCGCGCCGGCCTCGACGGTCAACTCGACTTGCTGAAACGCCGGGCCGCTGGCGCGATACCACTTGGCTGCGCCGGGGCTGGTCAACTGCGCCCAGGCACCGGCGCTGACGTGGGCGCTGATATCCAGGCGATCGCCACCTGCAATTCCTCCGGGCGGGTGCACGATGATGTGCTGGCACACCTGGGGGCCTTCGGCGTACAGGTGCTTTTGCACGCGCAGCGGGCCCAGGTGGCGGCGCAATACCGGGCGCGTGGTGTCGCCGAAACGCGCGTAGCCGAGCTCCAGCGCGGCGTGCCAGCTGGGGGTGAACAGGGCAGGGGAAACGGGCAGGTTCATGGTTTTTGGCTTAATGTCGTGACGCCACAGATTAGATGGTTACGAGGCCGCGTACACCTTCGCTCTCCATATTTTCACCGCGGCCCTGCTGCACGATTTCACCGCGCGACATCACCAGGTAGTGGTCGGCCAGTTCGGCAGCGAAGTCGTAGAACTGCTCCACCAGCAGGATCGCCATGTCGCCGCGCTCGGCAAGCTTCTTGATCACCGCACCGATCTCCTTGATCACCGACGGCTGGATACCTTCGGTGGGCTCATCGAGGATCAGCAGGCGCGGGCGGCTGGCCAGGGCGCGGCCAATCGCCAACTGTTGCTGCTGGCCCCCGGACAAATCGCCGCCGCGTCGATGCTTCATCTGCAGCAACACCGGAAACAGCTCGTAGATGAACGCGGGCACTTCCCTGGCTTCGGAACCGGGGAAGCGCGACAGGCCCATCAGCAGATTTTCTTCCACCGTCAGCCGGCCAAAAATCTCCCGGCCCTGAGGCACGTAAGCGATCCCGGCATGGACACGCTGGTGCGGCTTGAAGCCGGTGATGGCCTTGCCTTCCCAATTCACCGCGCCCTCCTTGGCCGGCAGCAAGCCCATCAGGCACTTGAGCAGGGTGGTCTTGCCCACGCCGTTGCGGCCGAGCAGGCAGGTGACTTCGCCGATTTTCACCTCGAAGGACAGCCCGCGCAGGATGTGGCTACCGCCGTAGTACTGGTGCAGTTTGTCGACTTGCAGCATGTTCAGTTCTCCTTAGCGACCGAGGTAAACCTCGATCACCCGCTCATTTTCCTGCACCTGTTCCAGCGACCCTTCGGCCAATACGCTGCCCTGGTGCAACACGGTGACGTGATCAGCGATGGAGCCGACAAAGCCCATGTCGTGCTCCACCACCATCAACGAATGCTTGCCGGCCAGGCGCTTGAACAGTTCGGCGGTGAATTCGGTTTCGGCGTCGGTCATGCCGGCCACCGGTTCGTCGAGCAGCAACAGTTGCGGGTCTTGCATCAGCAACATGCCGATTTCCAGGAACTGCTTCTGGCCGTGGGACAGTAAACCCGCGGGTCGATGCACCGAGGCAGTCAGGCGGATGGTGTCGAGTACTTCATCGATGCGGTCTTTTTGCTCGCCACTCAGGCGCGCCCGCAGGCTGGCCCACACCGACTTGTCGGTCTTCTGCGCCAGCTCCAGGTTTTCGAACACGCTGAGGGCTTCGAACACCGTGGGTTTCTGGAACTTGCGGCCGATACCGGCCTGGGCGATTTGCACTTCGCTCATGCTGGTCAGATCCAGGGTTTCGCCGAACCAGGCCCTGCCGTGGCTGGGCCGGGTCTTGCCGGTGATCACATCCATCAATGTGGTCTTGCCTGCGCCGTTGGGGCCGATGATGCAGCGTAATTCGCCGACGCCGATATACAGGTTCAGGTCATTCAGCGCTTTGAAACCGTCGAAGCTGACGCTGATATCTTCCAGGGTCAGGATGGTGCCGTGGCGGGTATTGAGCCCTTTGCCTGCGGCCTGGCCGATACCGATCGCATCGCGGCCGCTGCCCGCATCGAAAATAGGTTCAAGCATGACGTTCCTCATTTCTTCAGCAGGCCGATAACGCCCTTGGGCAGGTACAGGGTGACGATGATGAACAGCGCCCCCAGGAAGAACAGCCAGTACTCTGGAAACGCCACCGTGAACCAGCTCTTCATGCCGTTGACCACCCCAGCGCCGAGCAATGGCCCGATCAGTGTGCCCCGCCCGCCCAAGGCGACCCATACGGCGGCCTCGATGGAGTTGGTCGGCGACATTTCGCTGGGGTTGATAATGCCCACCTGCGGTACATACAACGCCCCCGCCAACCCGCATAACACCGCGCTCAACACCCACACAAACAACTTGAAACCGCGCGGGTCGTAACCACAGAACATCAGGCGGTTCTCGGCATCGCGCAGGGCGGTCAGCACGCGGCCGAACTTGCTCTGCGCCAGGCGCCAGCCGATGTACAGGCTGGCCACCAGCAACAGCACCGTGGCCACAAACAACACCGCCCGTGTGCCAGGTTCTGTAATGCCAAAGCCCAGGATGCTGCGAAAATTGGTAAAGCCGTTATTGCCGCCAAAGCCGGTCTCGTTGCGAAAGAACAACAGCATTCCAGCAAAGGTCAGGGCCTGGGTCATGATCGAGAAATACACGCCTTTGATCCGCGAGCGGAAGGCGAAGAAGCCGAACACCAGCGCGAGCAATCCCGGGGCCAGCACCACCAGGCACAGCGCCCAGAGAAAGTTGTCGGTGCCCGCCCAGTACCAGGGCAATTCGGTCCAGGACAGAAAGGTCATGAACGCCGGCAACCCGTCGCCGGATGCCTGGCGCATCAGGTACATGCCCATGGCATAACCGCCCAGGGCGAAGAACAGACCGTGGCCCAGGGACAACATCCCCGCGTAACCCCACACCAGGTCCAGTGCCAACGCTACGATGGCATAGCAGAGGATCTTGCCCACCAGCGTCAGGGTGTAGGCCGACACATGCAGTGGATTGTCCGTCGCCAGCAGCGAACACAGTGGCAGCGCCAGCAGCAGGAACAGGATCACCGCGCCCACGGCGATCGTCACCTTGGGTCCGGCCTTTTGTGTGGCCGTAAGCATCAATGGCTGATTCATCAGTCGATCACCCGTCCTTTCAGTGCGAAGAGTCCTTGCGGGCGTTTCTGGATAAACAGAATGATCAGCGCGAGGATCAGGATCTTGCCGAGCACGGCACCGATTTGCGGTTCAAGAATCTTGTTGGCGATACCCAGGCCGAAGGCTGCCATTACGCTACCGGCCAACTGGCCGACGCCACCGAGTACCACCACCAGGAACGAGTCGATGATGTAGCTCTGGCCCAGGTCCGGGCCGACGTTGCCGACCTGGCTCAGGGCCACGCCACCAAGGCCTGCGATGCCGGAGCCCAGACCAAAGGCGAGCATGTCCACGCGCCCGGTGGGCACGCCGCAGCAGGCGGCCATGTTGCGGTTCTGGGTGACGGCGCGCACGTTGAGGCCCAGGCGTGTCTTGTTCAGCAACAACCAGGTGAGCACCACCACGAACAGCGCGAAGGCAATGATGACGATGCGGTTGTACGGCAGCACCAGGTTGGGCAGCACTTGAATACCGCCGGACAGCCATTGCGGGTTGGACACTTCGACGTTCTGCGCGCCGAACACCAGGCGCACCAGTTGGATCAGCATCAGGCTGATGCCCCAGGTGGCGAGCAGGGTTTCCAGTGGTCGGCCATAGAGGTGACGAATCACCGTGCGTTCCAGGGCCATGCCGATGGCGGCGGTGACGAAGAACGCCACCGGCAGTGCGATCAGCGGGTAGAACTCGATGGCCTGGGGCACATAGCGCTGCATCATCAGCTGCACCACATAGGTGGAGTAGGCGCCGAGCATCAGCATCTCGCCATGGGCCATGTTGATCACGCCGAGCAGGCCGAAGGTGATCGCCAGGCCTAGTGCTGCCAGCAATAGAATCGAGCCCAGCGACATGCCGCTGAACGCCTGCCCGAGGATCTCGCCGACCATCAGTTTGCGTTTGACCTGGGCCAGGCTGGTTTCGGCGGCGGTGTGCACGGCGGCATCGGTTTCCACGCCCGGCGCGAGCAGCGCTTCGAGGCGCGTGCGTGCCAGCGGGTCGCCGGTGCTGCCGAGCAGGCGCACGGCGGCCAGACGCACCGCAGGGTCGGTGTCTACCAGTTGCAGGTTGGCCAAGGCCAGGCTGAGGGCGCTGTGCACATCTTCGTCGGTTTCGGCGGCGACCTGCTGGTCGAGGAATTTCAACTGCGCAGGCACAGCGCTTTTTTGCAGGGTTCGAGCTGCCGCCAGGCGTACCTTGGGGTCGGCGGCGAGCAGTTGCTGGCTGGCTTGAACGTTGTCGATCAGGCCGCGCAGGCGGTTGTTCAGGCGTACGGTCCTGGTTTCGCCATTGAGCTTGAGCTGGCCTTGTTGCAGGGCATCCACCAGTTCGATGCGCGCCGGGTCAGGCTGGGCGGCCCAGTCCTGGAGCAGCTTGGCTTGTTGCATCGGGTTGGCGTTGATGAAGTCTTCGGCGTCGCTGGCGTGTGCGGCCAAAGGCAGCAACAACAGCACGGCGAGGATGAAGCGGTGGAGGGCAGTGGGCATACAAAAATGTCCTGATCATGCGGGGACAGTGTGGGCGCTGGTTGTCTGTGGGAGCTGGCTTGCCTGCGATGGCATCGCTGCGGTGTGTCAGGCACACCGAGTTGTTTGCATCGCAGGCAAGCCAGCTCCCACAGTGACCATGCCCTACATTAGAGTCGTGGGGACTTTAGTTGCTCTTCACGGCGTAATCCGGCTTCTTGTCATTGCCCGGGATGTAAGGGCTCCACGGCTGTGCCCGAATCGGCGCTTCGGTCTGCCACACCACCGAGAACTGCCCGTCGGCCTGGATCTCGCCGATCATCACCGGCTTGTGCAGGTGGTGGTTGGTCTTGTCCATGGTCAGGGTAAAGCCCGACGGTGCGGCGAAGGTCTGCCCGCCCAGGGCTTCGCGCACTTTGTCGACGTCGGTGGACTTGGCTTTCTCTGCCGCCTGGGCCCACATATGGATGCCCACATAGGTGGCTTCCATCGGGTCGTTGGTCACGGCTTTGTCTGCGCCCGGCAGGTTGTGCTTCTTGGCGTAGGCTTTCCAGTCGGCGACGAATTTCTGGTTGACCGGGTTCTCCACCGACTGGAAGTAATTCCACGCCGCCAGGTTGCCCACCAGTGGTTTGGTGTCGATGCCGCGCAGTTCTTCTTCGCCCACCGAGAACGCCACCACCGGTACTTCGGTGGCTTTCAAGCCCTGGTTGGCCAGCTCTTTGTAGAACGGTACGTTGGAGTCGCCATTGACGGTGGAGACCACCGCGGTCTTGCCGCCGGCGGAGAATTTCTTGATGTTGGCGACGATGGTCTGGTAATCGGCATGGCCGAACGGGGTGTAGACCTCTTCGATATCCTTATCCGCCACGCCTTTGGAATGCAGGAACGAGCGCAGGATCTTGTTGGTGGTGCGCGGGTAGACGTAGTCGGTGCCCAGCAGGAAAAAACGCTTGGCGCTGCCGCCTTCTTCGCTCATCAAATATTCCACTGCCGGGATCGCCTGCTGGTTCGGCGCTGCACCGGTATAGAACACGTTGGGCGACATCTCTTCGCCTTCGTACTGCACCGGATAGAACAGCAGGCCATTGAGTTCTTCGAACACCGGCAGTACGGATTTGCGCGATACCGAGGTCCAGCAGCCGAACACTACGGCGACCTTGTCCTGGGTCAGCAGCTGCCGGCCTTTTTCCGCGAACAGCGGCCAGTTGGAAGCCGGATCGACCACCACCGGTTCGAGCATCTTGCCGTTCACACCGCCTTTGGCGTTGATCTCGTCGATGGTCATCAGCGCCATGTCTTTAAGCGAGGTTTCGGAGATCGCCATGGTCCCGGACAACGAGTGCAGGATGCCGACCTTGATGGTCTCAGCGGCCTGTACGGTCCAGGTCAAACCCATGGCTGCAATGGATGCCGACAAAGTGAAAGCCTTGATCAAGCTGCGACGCTGCATGGTGCGATCTCCGTAAACCGATAGTTTTTTTATGGGGCAGATACTCAGCACTTTGCAAAGGCTGTGCCTACGGCGTGCAGTGTGAATATCAATGAGGGTTGCCCGGCCAAGGTGGCTATGCAGCGCACCAATTTGGCGCCGTATAGCTCGTCGAGTGCGCGCAGAGCCCTTAAAAAGGGCGCAGGCATAGATATGCAGCGCTAGCGTCACGCAGGAGCGTTCCAGGATGAGGCCACCAGGCGCGCCTTTTGTGCCTTGGACCTTCTTGCCAGCGAGTACCTTATGGACACAATTGCCGTCACCCCAAGCCATCCTGTTGAATTGCCTCCCCTGAGCCCACCTTTTATCAGTGCCGACGACGCCGCGTATTGGGCGCACCGCCGTATCCGCCATACCGTGGAATGGGAGTACGGCGGGGTGATACTGCAGGACAAAGAGGGGCTTTTCCGCGCGACCGAACCTCGCCACGGCGAGATGCCTCGGTTCTATTTTGAAACGGTGTTATCAGCAGATAAGTCTGGGCATCCCGTTGCACCCAAGGGGTTCAAAGTAGTTGCGATTTACCACTCACATCAGTTCGTACATGAGCAGATGCGCAGCACAGGCTTGTCGGACTCGCAGGTGCGATTCCTCCTCGGTTCGTTCACCTCTTCGGAAATGCTGTTTAACATCGCCATGGGTGAGTCGGTGCCGGTCCATTATCTGTCGGGGCCGGATGGGTCCTTGATCAAGTATGTCGCCAGCGGCAATGCCGTCGAGCAGGTCTTGCACGACCAGTTGGTGCAAGAATGGAATGGCCAGGCGCCTCGGCACTACAAGTTTGTGCATTCGTTTATCCTTGAATGCGCCGCCGCAGGTGAGCTGTGGGTGGTGGTGGCCACTGATGAGTGGGGCGGCGTACGGGGCAGGGTCCCCTCGACCTGGGCGCCTGGCACTGCCGTGACGTCAAAAGTTGAAGCATTACCGTTGTGTACTCGGGTGTATGCACTAGCCGAAAAGGCGGCCACGGTGGCCTTGGACGATAGGGCTGCAGCCGGGCCAGGGGTCAGCGGCTTTATTCTCAAGTGCACTCAAGGTTATGTCGCCACCTGGCCGGTGCAGGCAGCGCAACCGTGGTTTCTTCTGAAGGCGTTGTTTCCAGCCCAGGCCAGTGGCGGGGTCAGCTTGCCTGAGCATTGCTCTGTGCAGGGCGCTTACGCCACTGTGCCGGCCGTTCAGGAGGTTGCGCCCGCCGTGCCGCAACCGTGGCTGTACAAAGTGATGTTTTCGGCGTCGCAGTTGGCGGCGGGGATTGGTCAGCTTCGAGCCAATACCGGCGTGCGTAACGACGATTACCCGACGAGCCTGTATTTTCAAACCAGTGACCATGCTTTGTTGCGGTATACCCTTCGTGGTTCGCAGCAGGAGACGACGTTGTTTGTCGAGGATCCTCAGGGCGTATTCAAAGACGATGGCAGCGAAGAACACATGCGTACTGGCGTATTGTCGGCGCACGACTATGTGTTGCGGGTTGCCGGGATTGGAGCGCTTGAGGTCCTGCGTACCAGTAATGTCTGGGATGAAAAGGCGATCCTGACGTCAGGCTGGAAGCCCTACTCCAATAGGCAGCCGCCGCTGAGCCCCGCCTTTGTGACGGCTGATGATGCGGCCAGGTATGCCCATGGGCAACTGGATTACCGTCGTCTGTCCAACTGCGCTGCGCTGATTCTCCAGCGCGATGATCAACGTTTTGTCGTCACTGAACCTGTCAGCACAAACCAGCCGCGTTTTGCACTGGATGCGGTCTACCCGTTGGACGCCCAGGGCGAGCCGATCATGTTGACGGCAGGCTGCCGACTGTACGCCCTGTTCTGCGCCAGAATACAGTCTGATGCGGCTCAGAGCCTGCGTGACAACGAGGCTCGAGTCGCAGCGCAAATGTTCATGGACACCGATATTTATACGCTGCTCTCAAATCACAAGGTGGTTGCGCGCGCCTACCTTTCAGGTTCGGTAAACAGTTTGCTGGCCTATACATCGCAAGCGCTTGAGTCGTATACCGAACGCGAGTTGCTGGAGCGGGTAACGCCTTCGGCCGGTAGTAGCACCGTGGCGCGAGAGCTATCGCAAGGCATGCTTGTGCCCAGTGCCTTTGTGCGTGAGCAGGCTTACCTGGGACGGTTGCGCGTGGTACTTGCCAACCCACTCTGGGGCCCGGTAGGCGATTTGCCCGAAGACTGGGAGCCGGCGTTGGGCACTGACGCGTCGCGCCTGCCTGAAACACCCCTGTTGGGCCCGGTGTTTGCCTCGGCAACGGAGGCGGTGCGGGACGCGCATGAACGCACCCTGGATCGCTATGGGCGCAGCCCTGTTGGCCTGGGTGTGGTGCTGCGGCATCGAACCCTGGAGCAGTACGCGGTAACGCAGAGTGTGTCGGCCGAGTTACTCGACCAGTTGCTGTATACCTGCCGTTTTGGCGAGCCGCTGCAGCAGGTGGGGTTTGAAGTTGACAGCTTTTACGCATCCACCGTGCGTTTGCCGGAGGATGTGTCGGCCTCCGGGCGTTGGTTGGCTCGCCATTTCATCGCGCCTGACGATCTGCACGCAGCCCTTTACGATAACGTCGGTGTCCGACGGTTACCGCTGTCGCAGCGGCTGGTGGTGCATATCGCAACGCTGGAAGGGGCTATGTTGGCGTATGAAGCCGGCACCCGTGATGGGGTGTTTGGCACCGATACGAAGCTGGGCCTGTCGACCCTCAAGCGCGGGCTCGACAGCACTGAGATATCCACCACCGATTTTGTCTCGCGGGTGGCCGGCAGCGGGCAGCTACACGTGATCCTGGAGAGTGAATGCTGGAGCACGCCAGGCAAGGTGGATGCGCACTGGGTGCCGTTTTTACGGGTATTGCGTCGCCGTCTGAGCCCGGCCTTTTCCCGTGCCGACGATGCAGCACGTTATGCCTCGATGCGCCTGGGCGCGAGACGGGACAAGGTCTATGGCGGCTTGATCCTCAGATCAAGTGCAGGCCTGTTCGTCGCCACCGAGCCCTTGGTGGTACACGTCGAAAACTTCGATGTGCAGTGGGTTCGCTCAAACGAGTTGGTGGCTAAGGGGTTGTTCCTGGGAGGCAGTACCGTGGTGGCTTTTTATCATAGCTGCAGTGCATACGAGCCGCAGTTTCCGACCACCGATACGCAATGGAACGTATACCGCAATATGTTCTCCACTGCGTTTGTGACGCAGGTGCTCAGGGAGCGGGCCCGGGATGCAACATCCAGCCCCCGTATTGACTACTTGATGTGTAACGACGGTGCGCTGCTGCGTTATCGTTTCGATGGCGGCGCGAGGCAACTGGCGTTGGCGGCCGAACTCAACCTGGCCTCTGCTCAAGCGCAATGGCATCGGTACAACCCGATTGAAGAACAGATTCGTGACTGCACCCTGCAACCTGAAGAGTGGGTCAATCGGTTGGCTTATGCGGGGGAACTGGTTGTACTGCAAGGCAGTGAACTATGGGGGCCGTCGCGCACCGTGACTGTCCTCAGGGCATACTCCCAGGCGCTGGAAATGATCGCTGGTGTGCCGGCGCAAGCGGATGCAGGGTTGAGCCCGCTGTTCACCCAGCCATTGGATGTCGCACGCTATGTGCATCGCCTGAGTCCGGAACGCGATCACTTGGCGTTCGGTTTTATTCTCAAATCCCCGAATCAGGCGCATTTTGTGGGGACGCTGCCGTTGCCCCTGCACGATGCCGAAGGCTTTAAGCTCAACCATGTATTTGTTGAGGGGAAGTTGCCTCAAGGGTTCACCGTCTATGGTGTCTACCTGCGTGCCCGCGTGCTGCCACAGGCCGGAGATTCAAGCCCGTCCGCTCATTTTTTCTGGCCACTGGACTTGTTAAAAGGATTGGCGGCGGCTGAGTACGGCCGTGTGCCTCTTTATCTTTCATGTGCCGATGGCGCGCTGCTGATGCTTGACACCACCCGGCCGGCTGCCGAGCTGGCCACCGTGGAGGCAGCATCCCGTTACGGCGGTGAACTGCACAGCGGAGCCGTGCCGCTGCTGCACTACATTCGCAAGGTCGCCGCAGGCAACAAGCTAAGGGTATTGCTGGGCAGCCCATTCTGGTTCGAAACCACCTGGGTCACCGCGCAATGGGTGCCGTACAAGGCGACGCCTGTGTCTCCCTACCATGACTTTCGTTTAGCCTTGAGCCCGGTTTTCCTGCATTCGGACGATGCCGCGCGTTATACGCAACATCTGGTCGGCCCCTACAAAGGGAACGATTACCTGGGGGCGATTCTTGAAGATGTGCTAAGGCGTGCCTATGTAGCCGTCGAGCCTTTGGTAGACAACGACGCCAACGCCGTTCCCAGTGCCGAGGAGCGCCTTTTCTGGAAGCCCAGCAGAATCTCGACCAGCGACCACAATGTGCCGCTTCCCGAGTACCCGGACGGGCACCGTATTGTCATGACCCATCAGTTTTACAAATCCGACTTTGCCCAGAGCAAGAACGACCCTTCCAAGTCACTGGGGGTCAACTTCATTTCCTGGATTTATATCTGGCGATACACCCGCGGCCTGAGAGGGTATTTCGACGTTCAGAATTACTACCTGTCGACACGCGACGGCGGGTTGCTACGGTACACCCCGGATTTCAGCGTCGACTCGCGGGAGGAGACGATGGTCCATCAGTTCGAACACATAGGTGCGTATGAGGCCCGCGAGATGCTGGAACTGATGACGCCTTACAGAACGTTGAACGTGGTGCGTGCTGGCAGTTTCTGGACACGAAAAGGCTTGATTGAGGGCGCTCCCCGTGCCACGGCTCTCCCGGAGCAGACGAAGCAAGACGATGGTTTTCATCGAGAGAAGGATGAGTTTTAACCACGCGGTTCGGGGCTCGTGTCGGGCTGCCTCCGGCTGAGCCGCGAGCCTAAGGCTGTTTATCGGCGGTGCTGGCTTCTGTCAATGCGATAACTATGTTGTGCCTGCTGGACCTTGTGAGGGTTGAAGATTTCCAGCTTCTTTCAATCGTTTTCAGGGAGTTTCACAATGATGGATGACGCACATCCCTTGGGGTCACCTGCACCGCCGCTTCCACCCCTCAGCCCCGCATTTGTCAGTGCCGATGATGCCGCGTATCGGGCGCATGAGCGAATAGGCGAGCGACGTGACAGAGAATATGGAGGGGCGATTCTCAAGCGCGGCAACCGTTATTTCGCGACCACCCCGATCCCGGGTGCATCTGCATCTTTTGTTCCGGCCGATGTCTGCGCCGTGGGGATGACGGCAAGCTCATCCTCCCGGCAGGTTACTCCTGCATGGCGTTCTACCACTCCCATCATTATGGAAATAACAAGTTCGACGTCGGAACCTGGACAACTGATCAGCGCACGATCATTCGCGGGATTTTTTCGCGTACTGACATGGAGTACATCATCCGGCTGCGTAGCGTGGCAGCGGCGCATTACTTGTCCGGGCCTGAAGGTTCCCTCCTCAAGTACGTGACCAGCCGTTCACCCAAGGAGCTGGAACTTCTAAACTTCATTGTAGAAAACACAGGCCAGTATATTGATGTATTCGAAGAGTACATTCCGATGTTGGCCGAAGCCGGCGAGTTGTGAGGATGTACACACGGCCCTGGCCAGCGGGTTGTTGAACCCCAGGGATTTCGTCGTCAAAGTTGCAACGCTATGTTGGTTGAGTGTGATCGAGCCCAATGAGTGCTGGGACGAGCAGGGCAAGCTGGGCGTGGACTGGATACCCTATGCCGATTTCATTCGTCGGGCCTTGAGCCCGGCATTCGTCAATACCGATGATGCTGTGCGTTATGCCCAGACTCGGTTGGGTACCTCAGGGCGCTCTATTTATGGCGGGCTGCTGCTGCGGCGGGTGGACGGTTTGTTCGTCGCCACCGAGCCCTTGCCGGTGCCGACCGAGAACTTTGATCCGAAATGGATTTTTCCGGATGAAGACGTCCCTCTGGAACAGCTTGCCCCTGGCATGACGATTGTTGCGCGTTACCGTTCGCGTCGGGATACGCAGCCGGGGTTTCTGCTGGAAGGCAGCGAACTGCAACTGCGTGATGGCCAGAAAACACCCAGCGCATTTGTGTGGCAACTCCTCAGCGTCGCATCGATGTCGGTGATTCAGAACAGCGCGCAATGGGGAAACGCGCAGACATTGCGGCGCGGTTGGCTGCCCGGCAATAGCTTTACTGCGCCGCAAAGCGTCGCGTATGCAGCGGCTGACAGGGCCATGGGGCCGGTGTTCGATCACGCGGATGATGCCGCACGTCATGCGCACGTCATGCGCACGAGCAGGCGGGCGAGCGTAGCGAGCTGATGTTGATGTTCGGCTTCCTTCTCAAATCGGCGAAAGGCCAGTGGGCAGCAAGTATGCCGGTCAATGCCGAAGGCCTGCTGTTCCCGCTCAGTCGGGTATTTTTGCGTGGGCAGGTGCCTGTTGGCTTTACTGTCGCGGGACTGTACCTCTGTGCGCCGGCTATCGACACGGCTAACTATCTACATCGTCGGCGGCAGGCCTGCTGTCCAGAATGACGTCAGGTCCGGCTTCTCGATAGGCGTTGAGAACGCTGGCGGATTTGATCATTCAAGGACGTTACCATGACCCTCGACCTATCGCGTGAGAAGCGCGCTGCCCTTCCAGAGCTTGTATTAAAACTGGGTACTCTAAGCCCGGCATTTGTCAGTGCCGATGATACAGCGCGATATGTTCACGAACAGATCGGCAGTCGGCGTACTGTCGAGTATGGGAGTGTCATTCTCCAGCGTTTGGCAGACCAGCGCTTTGTCGCCAGTGAGCCGATTGCAGACAGGGATACCGTATTCAATTGGACGAAATTGCTGGAGCGCGACAGCTCCACCAAAGACTTCTTGCACCCGCCGGGCTACAAAATTGTCGGGTGTCTGCATTCTCATCCCGACCGTATTGCGACGACGCAAAAGCAAAACCCGAAATGGACGTCACAACAGGTCGAAACCTTCGTAAGTTTCTTCTCAGTCGAGGACATGATTTTCCTGCATCAGGAACGCGGCGTGTTTGGTGTCGCCTATTTGTCCGGCCCCAATGGCACATTGCTCAAGTACGAGCACAGTGGTTCCGTCGCCGAGAGTGGTTTTGTGCAATGGCTCGCTACCAATGGCCCCTGGGAATCACCTCATGCGTATGACGGCACCATTGAGGGTCTCTACAAAAAATATGCGTCGGTCGGCCGACTGACCTTTCTTGCTACCAGCTCGGCGTGGGGTGGTTCGTTGGGCGCGGTTCCAGATGATTGGGTGCCTTATGTTCCTTTTGCTTGCGGCCCCGAACAGATCGTTTGTGGGTATCTGCTGGAGACAGAGGAGGCCGCCTGGTCCTATGCTCAAAATCGACTCGATCGCAAACCCACCAGCCAAGGGTTGGTGTTTATTCTGAAAAGTACCCAGGGCAATGAATACCTTGCCTCGATACCTCGGGTTATACCCGCGAACGGACTGCCTCCCGATTATTGGTTCCCGGGCTTGCCGTCAGGCCCTATATTGCCGGCCGGGTTTCATCTGCACGGGTTCTATTTTAATGGAAGGCCCGCCACGCAAGGAGTCCCCACAATACAGAGCTGGCTTTACCAGAATTTTTTCCATCCAGCAGAGTTGTCCCGCTATATCGCCAAGGTTCGTCAATATGGCCTTGAACGGGAGGCGGAATCGGTATTGGGTCTAGTGTTGTATATGCGTACACCCGATGGCGCACTGCTGCAGTACGAATTCTCCGGTTCGCCTGCCGAAACGTTGCTCATGGAACAGGACAAACAGGGGGCAGGTGCCAATGAAAGCCTGCAGGCCCAATTGCTCGCCGGTACGCTAAGCCCGCGACAATACGTTACCCGTGTTGCGGCAGCAGGGTCGTTGTCGGTCGTACAGATCAGCCATATTTGGGATACGGTTGGGGAAGTGGGGCTACAGTGGCGGCCCTTGGCCAAGATGCCAAAGCCGGTGATGAGCCCGGCTTTCATCACGGCCGACGACGCTGCCCGTTGGGCACATGAGGCTATCGGTACGCAGCGCGACCTCGAGTATGGCGGTGTCATTCTCAAACGCGGTTATCGCTACTATGCCACCCACCCTATAGCGGGAAAACGCGTTCAATTCGACCACTGGCGCATGTTGGCAACGGACGATCAGGGCAAGTTCATCGCCCCTGATGATTACGTCGCCGAGGCGTTTTATCACTCCCATCCCGCTGATGCCGAAAACATCAAGGCCCAAATTCCCCACTTCACGGCTGATCAGGTGCAAGTGTTCAACAACTTTTATTCCACTGCTGATCAGCTCTTCAGTTTTGAAAAAAGAACGTTTGCCAAGGTCCACTACTTGTCTGGGCCGGATGATGTACTGCTCAAGTACGTCAGCAGTGGGTCGGAAATTGAAAAAAAATTGGATCTGCAACTGCGTGGTGGCCCCGGTAGGACCAGCAGTGATTTCGAGCATCCCATCAGGATGCTGGCCGAGGCCGGCGAGCTGTGGGTGGTCATTGCTAACCCGGTTTGGGGTGGCGTTCGTGGGCGTATCTCCAAAGGCTGGCGCATCAGGACCCCCGCGACAGCGCAGCAGCAGCAACCCTTTTTCACCGAAGCCTTCTCGCGACCTGAGCATGCCGTGATGCGTGCACTTGTACTCGCCGGCCCCGACGATAGTGGCGCAAAATCTGGATTTGTACTCAAACATACGCGTGAAGATATCTACGCAGCGACGCTGGCGGTACCCAAGAGTGAACCGCTGTTTTCGCCTATTGGTATATTCCCCAAACGCCGTGATGGCGGGTTGCGACTGCCTTCTCAATACCGGCTGGAGGCTATCTACTTCAACAGTTGGTACGAGACCAACGACATCTCGGCCCGGGAAACCTGGTTGGCCAGCGCCTTTTTTACGCCGTCGCAGGTGGTGGCCGCTACCCGCCAGGCCCGGGCGACGCTGGCCATCCAGAACCCGGCCCGTGGCTTGAGCCTGTACATGCACGCCTCTGATTCAGCGTTGCTGGCATTCAGAGTGCCCGAGGCCACGGCCACCTCCGAGCTGGTGCAGGAATCCAGCACCGGTGGGCTACACGATAACGGTGCGCAAGCCGGCTTGCTCGATGGCACGCTTAGCCCGCGCACTTATGTACGTCGGGTTATTAGCGCAACCGATCTGTCGGTGGTACAGGCGGGTGGCCTGTGGCGCCACGTGGGTCCAGTGGATGACCGCCTGCTGGTGCCGTTCTATACGGCGACATTTAGCCGTTCGTTTCTCTCGGCGCGCGACGCGGCGGTGTACGCCCATGAGCAAATCGGCAATCGACGGGATCGTTACTATGGCGGTTACGTGCTCAAAGGCGAAGACGGTCGCTTTGTGATTACCGAGCCTATAGAAAGCAACGACAATCCATTCTTGTACACGCTGTTTTTCCCTGCCAGTCACCGAGGCCCGTTGATCCCACCGGAACCCTATGTGTTGCACGGGCGTTACGGCTCTCACCTCGAACTGTCCATGGCCGACCCGGTACCGATCGTGCGTCGCGGCTGGACACGGGACGAGGCGCTGATCAATCAGCAGGTATTTTCCTGCACTGAAATGTACTCGATTATTCCGGCCGGGCGAGTGGCCTATCTCTCGGCGGCACCGAATTGTTTGTTGGAATACACCCCAAACAAGTCTTCGGCAGAAACGACGCTGCTGGCCAATGTCAGCCCCCAGGCCGGGGACAACAGCCTGCAGCGACGCCTCGATAGCGGGCAGGTCAAACTTGCCGAATGGGTACAGCGACTCGCCGAGGCGGGTGATTTCAGCGTCATCCAGGGCAACCCATTGTGGGGGCCGCGCTCGGTGATCTACGCTAACTGGACGGCCAATTATGTCTATGCCCCAAGGTCCGGCCCACTTGATTATGTCACCCACGGTGCCGTGTTCACCCGTGCCGACGACGCGGCCCGCGACCTTCATGGACGGGTGCATGGGCGTAATTTTCCAGAGGAGGCGTGCTATGCATTTATCCTCAAACACAAGGACAAGGAAGAGTACGTTGCGAGCGAGGTGGTGGGTGCCGCCCGGGACGGTGACCTGTTCAATCGCTTCAACTTTTATAAATTGATAAGCCTGAACGAGTACCAGCTTCCCGATGGCTTTGTACAGCATGGGCTGTTTCGCTCGCAACAATGGGCGCGCGCAGGGCTGAATGCTTCGATCGAGTGGTTAACCCGGTTTTTTGTCACGCCTCAAACGTTATATGCCTCACTTTATGAAGCCAATCGAGGTAGCGCGAAAAGCCTGCCGATTTATTTTTCAACCCTTGATGGTGCGCTGTTGCGTTATGAGCCCGTACCGCTCGACGTAACCGTTGGCGGTGCGGCAGCTATGCTGTTGGATCAGTCTGAGTTGCAATTGAACTCCGGCCAGTTGCAACCCCGTGACTTCATCAGGGCGTGGGCGCCGAACGCCTTCTATGTGGTACGGACCAGCCAGTGCTGGGATGAAAAAGGCGTGGTGGCTAAAACCTGGGCCGGTTACCAGAACTTGACGCCGCGCAGTTTGAGTCCCGCCTTCGCCAACCCTGATGATGCGGCCTGCTACGCAGCGTCTCAAATCAGCCACGGGAGCGGCCGCGCTTATGGCGGGGTGATTCTCAGGCTGGCCGGTGGTCTGTTTGCCTCGACAGCGCCTTTGGCGATACCGCCCCAAGGTTTTGCGCTTAATTGGATTTTTCCGGATCAGTCGGTTGCTGTGGGACTTTATCCGGGGAACAGCACGATTGTGGGGCGATATCGGTCGTTGAAGGATCAGGAGGTGCCGCTGTTGCTGTCCACCACCCAGAAAGCCATCTACCAAAGCATGATACCGAGCGCGGTACTGTCGAGACTGTTGCATCGTGAGGTCCATATCAAGCGTGAATATGTGTTCGGGTTCAATGGATCAATCCTGAGTTACCAACTGTCGGGCTCTGCCGAGGAGTTGCTACTCAAGAAGCGTCTGGCAGCGCTGGATCAGGTCAAGGGTGATTACGGTGACAACAGCGTCGAGCAGCAAATCCGCAGTGGGGCGCTCACGCCGCTGGAATTTGTTACGGTGGTGGCGAAGGCCGGTGAGTTGAGTGTGGTCAAAGGTGACCGGGTATGGGGGCAGCCCAGGCGGATAAGAGGCGAATTTGCGGCGTTTAACACGCCGCCCAATCCTGGGGATATTCGCCAGGTATTGTTCGACTCGCCCTGTGGCCCGATCTTTACCCGGGCGCTCGATGCTGTCCGCTACGCCCAGCGCATGGCGAAGCCGCAAGCCGCTGTATCGTTCGGTTATGTATTCAAGGCGGTGAAAAAATCGCTGTACATGACGACCCTGCCGCTTGTTAGAGAGGAATTTGACGATTTCAGGCGGGTTTTTATCAACGGCCAGTTGCCCCAAGGTTATGTGCTCGACGGCATGTATCTGTGTGCTTCGAATGTGGCGATTGCCCCGGCCAGTGATGAAATGTCGCAGAGCTTTTTCGCGCCCCAATACATCGGTAAGGCGCTGAGCTTCCTCTTCTACGCACGCAACGGCAAGGCTCTGGCGCTGTATCTGCTGTGTGCTGATGGTGCGCTACTCAAATACCTGGTGCAAAGGACGGCGTCACTGTACGACTGGACGAGCACCGCGGCCGTTGAACGCACGCAATTGCTCAAAGGTACCCTCACAGTGCGCGACTATGTGCGCCGCCTGGCTGCCAGGGGGAAATTGGATGTCCGTGTGACCAGTGACGTCTGGGGCAGGAAAGAGCGGGTGACGGCGCAATGGGTGCCGAAAAGAGCGCCCCATGCGTTTGCAGACGACCCGCATTTTCATTCGTTCTGTGGGCCGTTGTTTCTTTATCCCGATGATGCGGCGCGTTATGCCCAAGGCCTGGTAGCGCCTTTCCTGGGTAAGCAGTATCTGGGGGCGGTACTGATGCCAGATCAAATCCAAGGCTATGTTGCGATTGATCCGGTGGAGGATCAGGGCACCGCAGGGGCAAGTACGCGAGAACTGTTGTTCTGGATTGATCATGCCGGGTTCGATGTACCCGCCAACAATGCACTGAGCACCTACAAGATCGCTGCCGTGCAGGCGTTCTACAAAGCGATGCCTTCGACATCCAGCCGTGGGTCTAAGGGTCAACGACTGTTGAACAACTTCCTTTCCAAGGATGACCTGCGCGACTATCTCTCGGTGATCAAGAGCAATGCGCCCGATGCCAAGAGTTGCTACTTTTCCAGTCAGGGCGGCGCCCTGCTTAAGTACGTACCGACGTTCACATCGGCTGAAACCATCTTGCTCGGCCCAGGTGATGCACCAGACCCCTGTTCGCTGATCCTTCGATTGCGGTCTCAGGGCAGCCTGTCGGTGTTGGTTGTCGACGCTTTCTGGACACGCTTGGGCGTAGTGGGTAACGAGTGGAACTGCACGCCAGAGCCGTCCGATTCGCCAATCAGCGAGTTCTGGTATGAACGGAACAATAAACGGGACAGGATTGAACTCTGACTTCAACGCTTACGCATCAATCCGATAAAAAATAACCCGCCGATCGCTGCCGTGGCCACGCCAATCGGCAAGTCTTCGGGAGCAATCAAGGTGCGCGCGGCCACATCGACCCACACCAGGAACACGCTCCCCAGCAGCACGCATACCGGCAGCAAGCGTCGGTGCTCGGCACCCACCAGGCGCCGGGCGATGTGCGGCACCATCAGCCCGACAAAGCCGATGGAGCCGCTGATGGACACCAGCACGCCGGTCATCAGCGACGCAATCAGGAACACCTTGAGCCGCACGTTGCGTGCGTTCAGGCCCAGGGTCACGGCGGTCTGTTCGCCGGCCATCAGGGCATTGAGCGCACGGGCCATGCCCAGCAGCAGGGCCAGCCCGAGCAGGATGGTGGCGGTAGGGACCGCCAGCAGTTCCCAGCGCGCCAGCCCCAGCCCGCCGAGCATCCAGAACATCACCGCCGAGGCGGCGCGGTGGTCACCCATGAACAGCAGCAGGTTGGCCACCGCCATCATCACGAATGACACCGCGACACCACACAGCAACAGGCGATCACTTTCCAGGCGGCCGTTGCGACTGGCTACGGCCAGCACCACCAACATGCTCAGCAGCGCACCGATAAAGGCGGCGAGGGGCAAGGTCAGCAGGCCGATGATTTCACCCACGTGCAGCACCACGATCACCGCGCCGAGGGTGGCGCCGGAGGTCACACCGAGCAGGTGCGGGTCGGCCAGCGAGTTGCGCGTGACCGCCTGCAGCACTGCGCCAATCAGCGCCAACCCGGCGCCTACCAGCGCCCCCAGCATCATGCGCGGTACACGGATCAGCCAGACGATGTGTTCCTGGCCCATGCTCCAGTCCACCACACCCAAGCCGAACACCTTGTTCAGCAAAATTCGCCATACCACGTCCACGGGCACCCGCGCCGAACCGAACCCCAGGGAGATCACGCAGGAGACCAGCAACAAGGCACCCAGGGCGCTTAATAACAGGACGTAGTGACGGGTGATCATTCGCCGTGAAACCCCTTGGCCAGGGTTTCAACCGCCAGCACGTTGTCGATGCTTGGTGTGGCTTGCATATAGGGGATCACGATGAAGCGCTGGTGCTTGATCGCCTCCACTGATTGCAGTGCAGGGTGGTTGAGCAGGAACTGTTTCTTCTGTTCGGCGGTGACCTCGCTGTAGTCGACAATCACGATGACTTGGGGGTTGCGCTCGACGACGGTTTCCCAGTTGACCCGGGTCCAGCTGGCGTCGATGTCATCGAGGATGTTGCGCCCGCCGGCGGCGTCGATCAGCGCCTGGGGCATGCCCAGGCGGCCCGAGGTCATGGCGCGGTCTTCGCCGCTGTCGTAAAGGAACACCCGTGGCTTGTCGGCGGGCAGGTCTTTTTGCACCTCGGCCACTTGCGCCTGCATCTGGGCGATAAGGGTATTGGCACGATCCTGCACGTCGAAGATCCTGCCCAGGTTGCGCAGGTCGTTATAGGTATCGTCGAGGCTTGCGGCTGGGCGCTTCATCACGAACGCACATGACTCGGTCAACTCATACACATTGATGCCCAAGGGTTGCAGGGTGTGCGGAGTGAGATCGCCGCCCACGCGCATACCGTAACCCCAGCCGGCGAAGAAGAAATCCACGTTGGCGTTGAGCAGGGTTTCCACCGATGGGTACTTGCTCGCCAGTTCCGGCAGGCCGTCGAAGAGCGCGGCCATTTGCGGCGGTACTGACTTCCAGCCGGTCACGCCGCTGTAGCCGGCCATGCGTGGCTTGAGGCCCAGGGCGAGCATCATCTGGGTCATGTTGATGTCATGGCTGACCGCGTGTTGTGGGGCTTGCTGGAAGGTCACGTCGCGGTTGCAACTTTTGATGGTCAGCGGGTATTGGGTGCTTTCGGCGAGTGCTTGGGCGGCAGTGCCGAGCAACAGAGGCAGAGACAGCAGGATGCGCAGGATCATGGCTGGGTTATCCAAGTGATTCGTGGGTAGCCGTCCAAGGGGTGAGTGTCGATCAAGGCCTCGACGCCAAACACGTCGCGCAGCAACGCGGCGGTCAGCACTTCGTGGGGCGTGCCGCTGGCGACGATGCGCCCGTGGTGGATCACGTACAGGCGATCACAGAAGGCGGCGGCCAGATTGAGGTCGTGGATGCTGGCCAGGGTGCCGATGTTCAAACGCCTGACCAGCCTGAGCAGCTCAAGTTGATAACGCGGGTCGAGGTGGTTGGTCGGCTCGTCTAGGATCAACAGTTGCGGTTGCTGGGCCAGGGCGCGGGCAAGAATGACGCGCTGTTTTTCACCGCCGGACAGGGTCGCGAAGGCATGGTCCTCGAAGCCATGCATACCCACCGATTCCAGCGCTTGAAGGATCAGTTGCTGGTCGTGCGGTGTGTCGCTGTCGAACAAACCCTTGTGGGGTGTGCGTCCCATGGCGACCACCTCATCCACGCGTAAGCCGAAGGTATCGGGAAACTCCTGCAGCACCACGGCGATGCGTTGCGCGCACCATTTTGCGCTTTGCTTCCAGACATTCTGGTGCGCAAGCGATACATCACCCTGTTCTGGCCGGGTGAACCGATAGGCGCAGCGCAACAGGCTGGTCTTGCCACTGCCGTTAGGCCCGATCAGCCCGACAAACTCCCCGGCACCGACGCGCAGGCTGGCGTCACGCAGTTGGAACTGGTGATGGCAGAGGTTGTGGCCGGGTGGAGTCCAAGCCAGGTCGGTGAGGGTAAGTGAGGTCATTAGAAGGTGTAGTCCGCGGTAATGAACATGGAGCGAGGTACACCCAGAATCCACTGCTGCCCATCGTTGTACTGGCTGACCGCATAAGTGCGATCGAACAGGTTATTGAGTTGCAGGCCCAGCGTGGTGTTGCGCATGGCTTTCCACGACAGCGTGGCATCGACCACGGTATAGCTCGGCAGCTCGCTCTGGTTGGCCATATCGGCATAGCGCGCGTCGACGTAACGCACACCGGCAGCGGCACGCACGTTGTCGGTCACGGCCTTGCTCAGCCACAGGTTGGCGGTGCGGCGCGGAACGTCCACCGGGCGGTTGCCGTCGCGGGAGACCTGTACGCCGTTGACGTCTTGTTTGAAGTCGTCGTACTGCGCCCGCACGATGGCAGCGTTGGCCTGCAACTGCCAGGCGTGGGGCAGTTGCAAGTCGAGGCTGGCCTCCAGGCCGTTGGAGGATTGTTGGCCGACTTGCTGCTTGAAGTCCGGCTCACCCGGCACATCCGTCAGCAGCTTCTTTTTGACGATGTGGTAGGCGGCCAGGGTCCATTCTCCGCGGGCATCCCAGAACGCTTGTTTGATGCCGACCTCGGTCTGTTTGGCGGTAGACAGGTCGAACTGTTGCTGGCTCGGGCTCAGCGAGATCAGCCCGCCGACGCCGTCGTTGCTGGTGGCGTACTGGCCGTAGACCGAGGTGTCCGGGGTGATCGCGTAGACCAGGCCGGCTTTCCAGTTATTGCCGGTGAGGGTTTTGTCGGATTGGCCGCCAGTGCGCAGGTCGTCGCGGTCGATATGTGCGTAGTCGCGGCGGATACCGGTGATCAGCGTGAGTTGGTCGGTCAACTGCAAGCGGTTTTCAGCAAACCCTGCGAAGGTTTTGGTCGTAGTGGAAAATACCGGGTTGAACGGGTCTTTACTGGCAAACGGCGCGGGCGCCGGGTGGTACAGGTCGATGGGTTGGCCGGTTTTCAGCACATCATTAAACGGCGTGTTGCTCGCCAGGCGAAAGCGGATGCGGTTGTATTCCACGCCCGCTACGGTCTGGCTATCGAGGCCGAACAGGGTGTGCTTGAAGGTGAAGGTCTGGCGGTCGCCCACCTGTTCCTGATCGTGCTTGATACCGAAGTTGCCGCTGCGGGTCAGTTGGCCGTTGGTGAAGTTGTAGTTCTCGGCGTTCTGCCAGCGACGCTGGTTTTTCAGGTAGTACAGCTCGTTGGTGGCGCTGACGTTGTCGTTGAGTTGCCACTCGCTGGTCAGGCGCGTCCACTGGTCGTTGTAGTGCTGGGTGTCGTTGCTGACGTTGTAGTTCTTGTCGCGCAGGCCCTTGTGCAACTGGCCGTTGACCAGGGGCGTGCCGAAGTAGTTTTGTGGGCGCTGATCACCGTAGTCGCTGGCCAGGGTGAAACTCAGGTTGTCGGCTGGTTGCCAGCGCAGGGCGCCGCTGACGAAATCGCTGCTGGAATCGCCACGGTCGATAAAACCGTTGCTGCGCAGGCGGTTGAGGTTCAAGCGGTAGCTTAAGGTGTCGGTCAGCGAGCCGCCGCTGTCGAGGGCTTGCTGCTGGCGGTCGTAGGAGCCGTAGCCAAGGCGGATATGGTTTTCGATCTCACCCGCGAAGGGTTTTTTCGAGATCGTGTTGATCACCGCACCGGTGGCGCCTTCGCCATACAGCACCGAGGCCGGGCCGCGCAGCACGTCCACCCGCTCTACTGCCCAGCTGTCCACCGGGAAGGTGGAGGTGCCCATGCCGGTGTACATACGGTTGCCGTCGTACAGTTGCATAACCGAGCTTTGGCCGGTAAAACCACGGGCCTGCAACGAGGTGCCGCCGTCGCCCGGCGTGCCGGTGCGGCTGATGCCGGTGGCGCGGGAGATGGCGTCCTGCACGCTGGCGTCGCCACGTTCGCGGATCTGGGCGCCGGTCTGGCTTTCAACGCTGCCGGGGGTTTGCAGCGCTGTGAGATTCAGGCGCGAACCGGCGGTGGTCGGGGTGTTGAGGTCAACGCGCTCACTATCCACTGCCGGTGCGGTAATGGGGCTGGCGGGCAGGGTCAGGGCCTGGGCGTTGGTATGCAGGGCGAGCAGGCACAGGCCGCTCGCAAGGTAGTTGTTCATCGGTCGATCAGTCGCTTCTTGAGAGGTACTCGCCGCAGGGCGCGGCGAGCAACGATAGCGCAGAAAGTGTTATAAGTTAACACTTATCGGCTGCGGGGAAAAAGTCTGCGCAAGGCTACACAAGCCCCCTGGATTGGGCATCTCGCCTGTTTCATGCGGAACCTGAAGCGGATTCACCTTGGCCAAAAAAGCGCGACAGCACCAGACGATCCAGTACCCACACCACGATCAGCGACGCCCCCACCAGCGGGAAAACAAGTGCCAGGCCCAGCATGATCACCATCGCGGTTTTCCACTTTGGCAGGTCATGACGCAACGGCGGAACACCCACGCCACCGGCAGGGCGACGCTTCCACCAGATCACCACGCCGCTGACCGCACTGAGCAGGATCATCAGGCAGATCACCAGCACGATCAGTTGGTTGACCCAGCCGAACATCTTGCCTTCATGCAGCATCACGCCGGTCTCGGTGGCGCGGGCGACCAGGTTGTAATGTTCCCAACGCACATCGGCCAGGACCTTGCCGGTGTACTGGTCCACATGCAGGGTGGCGTCATTGCGCGGGTCGTTGGCGAACACCGCGACGGTGAATACCCCCGTGGCGGTGGTGGGAAAGGTGATGCTGTAGCCGGGCTCCACGCCGCGCGCATTGGCCAGATCGACCACTTGTTGCAGGCGCACGCTTGGCGCGGCAGGGCCTGCGTGCATGGCGCCATGCTTCATGTGTTCGGCATGGTCGCCGGACATCGGCATCGGCGTGTTTTCCATGGCCCAGGGCACGGTCTGTTGGGTGGCTGTGTTGAGCACGCGTGCCTGCTGGTCGGACTGCGGCACGTTGTTCCACATGGCCGCCGGGAAGGTGTTCCACAGGTCGGCGTATTGCTTGCCCCAGAAACCGGTCCAGGTCATGCCGCTGAGCAGCATCACCAGCAGAAATGCCGCGCCCCAGAAGCCGGCGACAGCGTGCAGGTCACGCCAGAACAAGCGGCCACGGCTGTTGAGACGCGGCCACAATACGCCAGCCGATGACTTGCCACGCGGCCACCACAGGTACAGGCCGGACACCACCAGCATGACGCCCCAGCCGGCGGCGAGTTCTATCAGGCGGTCGCCGGTGGTGCCGATCATCAGCTCGCCGTGCAGGGCGCGGGCAATGGCCTGCAGGTTGTATTTGGCGTCCTGCTCACCCAGGACTGTGCCGCGATACGGGTCGACGAATACGCTGATTTCGCGGTCCTGGTTGTGCATCACGAACTGCGCGCTGCTGGTGGCGTCGGCCGGCGGCAGGTATTTGCTGATCGCGGCCTGGGGGTAGGCGTCTTTGGCGCGTTGCAGCAGTTCGTCGGCGCTCAGAGCGTGTTCGGCGGCGGGTACGGTGAGCAGGTGGCCGTACATCAGCGGGTCGAGCTGGGGTTTGAACAGGTAGATGATGCCGGTCAGGGCCAGCAGCACCATGAAAGGGGCGACAAAGAGACCGGCGTAGAAGTGCCAGCGCCAGGCCAGGTTGTAGAAGGAAATCTTTTGTGTGGTCATCGGCTGCTCCGCATGAGGCTTTTGATTTTTCTTGGTCTGTTACATCGTCATCGCAGGCAAGCCAGCTCCCACATGGGACTGTATTCCACCTGTGGGAGCTGGCTTGCCTGCGATGCTTTTAGAAGCTCATGTCCACCTTGGTCCAGAGCGTACGCCCCGGCTCCTTGATGGCTTGCGGGTCGTTGGCCGGGTAGCCGAAGCCTGCGTTACCCGCCAGGTTCAAATGCTCGGCATAAGCCTTGCCGAACAGATTGTCGACTCCGGTACTGACCTTGAAGTTCTTATTGATGCGGTACGCAGCGTTCAGCGAGAACACGCCAAAACCGCCGCTCTTGTCGTAGTCCTTGCCGACCACGTTGCCCTTGTTCTGGTCGATGCGGTTTTGCGCCGCGACCACGCGCCACAAGGCGCCGGCACTCCAGTCGTCTTCGCTGTAGGTCAGGCCCAGGCGTGCATCCAGCGGCGGCATCTGCGGCAGGGCTTTGCCATCGCTGCTGTTCTTGCCCCAGGCGTAGGCGAGGCTGGCGTCGGCTTTCCAGTTGCGGCTCAGCTTGTAGGCCGCACCCAACTCGCCGCCCATGATGCGCGCGTCGACATTGCGCGCCTGGGAAGTGGTGCCCATCATGCCGGGCCGGTAGTCGAACAGGATGAAGTCGTGCACCTGGCCGACGTAACCCGAGGCCCAGGCTTCGAGGTCGGCGGTTTTGTATTGCGCGCCGAAATCCAGCTGCGTGGTCTTCTCGGGCTTCACGCCGTCAAAGGCATTCACCGAGCCGACCGCGCCGGTGTTGGGGGAGAACAGTTCCCAGTAATCCGGAAAGCGTTCAGCGTGACCCAGGCCCGCATAGACGGTCGTGGGCGTGTCCGCCAGGTCGTGCTCGTAGCGCACAAAGCCCGATGGCAAGGTGTCTGCGCGGGTGTCGTCGGCGGTGGGGTTGGGGCGGCTCATCATTGCCGAGCCGGTGCGTTGCCGGAAATCCTTGGCTGAGGCGCGGTCCAGGCGGGCGCCGGTGATCAGGCGGTCGTTGTCGGCGGCGTACCAGGTCAGCTCGCCGAATACCCCGTAGTTGTGGAAGTTGGCGTCCTTGTTGCGCGGCAGGTCCTTGTAGGTGTCGATGCCCATGCTGCTGCGCGCGCGGTGCTCGTTGGTCTGTGCGTCCAGGCCGCCGATCAGTTGCACATCGGCCCAGCGCCAGGTTGCCTTGAGGCGACCGCCCAGGGTGCGACGGTCGACGTTAGAGGCCATGGGCCCGGCCATCATGCCGGTGCCCGAAGGGACGCGCAGGCTGTAGTTGTCCATGACGTGGTCGGCGTAGTTGTAATAGACCTGGGCCTCGACCTTGTCCAGCACCTCGCCGAGGTTGGATTTTTCGAAGCGCAGCCCGAGGCTTTCGCGCAGGAATTGCGAGCCATCCATACCGCGTCCTGCGTAGCGCGCTTCACCGTCACCACGGCCGGCGGTGAGTTCCAGCAGCGTGTCGGCGTCGGGGGTGAAACCCACCGCCACATCGCCATTCCACTTGTCATAGCGCGAGGCGACAGTGTCGTTGTTGCCGTCCTTGTAGTCGTCGGCATGGGCCTGGTTGCCGATCACCCGCACATAGCCCAATGGGCCGCCGGCAGCGGCATCGATGACCTTGTCGAAACGCCCGTTGGAACCTGCCAGCACACTGGCGTTGACCCGCGTGCCCAGTTCGCCGAACTGCTCGGGCTCACGCTCGAACAGGATCGTACCGGCCGACGCGCCCGGGCCCCAGAGTACGGTTTGCGGGCCTTTGATCACGGTGAGCTTGTCGTAGGTTTCCGGCGAAATATACGAAGTCGGCGCATCCATGCGGCCTGGGCAGGCGCCGAGCATCATGCTGCCGTTGGTAAGGATGTTCAGGCGCGAGCCGAACATGCCGCGCAGCACCGGGTCGCCGTTGGTGCCGCCGTTGCGCACCAGGGCGAAGCCGGGGATGGTCTTGAGGTAGTCGCCGCCATCGCTGGCGGGCACCGGCTGGCGTGGATCCTTGGGGTTGGTGACAACGGTGAGGGGCGAGCTGGGGGCGATCGCGGTGATCACCGTGGGGCTCAGCTCGTGTTCATGCGCATGGGCGTAGGGGGCAAGCAGTGCGCCGCACAGAGCGGCGAAAACAGGGGCAGCGCCCAAACGGGTGTCAGCAGAAAACCTGGACATGACAAATTCCATCAATCAATCGTAAACAACACGGCCAGCAGCCTGCGGCTGTCTAATTGAAGTCGGCCGGGGTGAAGTAACGCGGTGAAGGGCTTACGACACGATGGGCGGCGCACGACTGCGGGCGCCAGGGAAGATGCTCTGCCGAGCATGGCCCAGGCGGGGGGCGGGGATGAGCGTGTTGGCTGGCGGCGGGGTGCCGAGCGTTACGTAGGAGACGCTGCCGGGCAGGGCCGGGCAACTGAACAGCAGGCTGCAATAGCCGCATTTCTCCCAGAGGACATGATGTTCGTCGGGGGTTTTGGTCGGCTTGGGCTCGCCGTGGCACGCGGGCATGTCCATGGACATACCGGCGTGATGATCCATCGGCATCGCTTGGGAAATCAGCGGACCGATAAAGATCATCAGCATGGCGAACAGGCTGATCCAACTGCCGCGCATCAGACGGCGGTGCGGAGACAACCTGGCGCGGGGGGCGCCCATCGGGTAGGTCTAGTGAGTGTGCTTATGCTCTTGCGTGGCCATCGGCGGGACCTTCTGCACCGACACTTGCACCTGAACCTTGCCTGCTTTCTCGAAGGTCAGGGTCAGTGGGAATTGCTTGCCATCGGCCAACAGGCTGCGGTCTTTGAGGCCCAGCAGCATCACGTGATAAGCCATCGGCGCGAAGGTCAGCTCACCCTTGGCCGGTACGGCAACGCTGGGCACTTGCTGCATCTTCATCAAGTCGCCTTGCATCACATGCTCGTGCAGCTCGGCTTTCTCCGCGACGCTGGTTTCAACGCTGAGCAGGCGATCCGGAGCAGCCCCGGTGTTATGAATCACAAAGTAGGCCGCCACGGTCGGCGCATTCGGTGGCAGCTCCTGGGACCAGGGATCGCTCACCAACAGGTCGCCGGCCTTGTAGTCATCGGCATTGGCAGCACTGAACACCGGCAACAGCAACGCAGCCAGAAGCAGGGAAGATTTAAGCATGGCAGTTCTCCAGAACGGTTCCAAACGCAGTTCACTTGCGAAGAAGATCAGACCGTTGGGGAGGCGCGAGGGTTAAGGCTTGGCCATTGCTGGCGCGGGGTGGGATTGCGCAATAAGCGTGGTGGCAGGCTCTGCACCGCCTCGAAGCGCGTCACATACAGCTGCGGCACATGCCCCGGCAACGCCACCAACGGCGCCGAGCCCGAGCAACACCAGCAATGCTGCATGGCAGAGTGATCGTCCGGCGCTGCCGGGATTTCCAGCTTGCCCAGGGCAATCGCCTTCAGGCTGGCACCATTGGACGAACAGAACCCACCCCACATCAGACGCTTGACCGGGTCATCAGTCTGCTGCATCGCACTGGCCAACGGCATGGCAAACGCATTGAACAGCACTGCAAGGCAGGCGATCCAGGCAATTGCAAAGCGTTGACGGGCCATGGCGGATAATCCGTAGGGTTAAACGATCAGGGGGTATTTAGCCTGATCGGGGGGGATAAGTAAAAAGGGGCGGTGTGGTTTGGTGTCGCAGTGCTATCAGATCGCTGTGGCATGAAGCTTGAGGCCCAATGCTTTCATGACTTTCATGATAGTCCCAAACTCGGGATTGCCCGTGCTGGAGAGGGCTTTGTACAAGCTTTCACGTCCAAGGCCGGCATCACGGGCTACTTGGGTCATGCCTTGGGCACGGGCGATGTCGTTGAGAGCTGAACGAATAAGCAAGCCATCACCCGCATCCTCCTCGAAACAGGCTTCAAGATATTCGGCCATGTCCCCGGGGGTTTTGAGGTGTTCCGCTACATCGAAGTCGGTAAATTCAGTCATCGGTTATTCCTTTTCAAATCTTTCTGCAATTTGCTTTGCTCGTTGGATGTCTCGTTTCTGCGTTGATTTGTCGCCTCCTATCAACAACAGATAAATCACCTCGTCTCTACGTATGAAATAAACTCGGTATCCAGGCCCGTAATGAATGCGCATTTCCGATACGCCATTTCCTACTGCTTCACAGTCCCCGAAATTGCCTGATTGTGCGTTTTTCAACCTTGCCAATATGCGTGCCCGGGCAGGTTCACTGCGTAACGCGTCAAGCCACTCCTGAAAAGGTTTTGACTTCTTGAAGTGATTCATCTTTGAGCGTATTCCATGGGATACAGGATGGCAAGTCGCGACGCACTGCAAAAGCAGTGCATCTCCATCGTGGGCGATGCTGCAAAACCGCGTGAGGCGACGTTAGGGCGCAGGATTAGGCTCGACCAGCCAGGTTGTTCGGAAGGATTTGTAAGATGGGTCGCTTTTTGAGGGGGGTAGATAAGCAACTAGGATTTGCGTAGTTCTTCGTATACGCAGAACTTTGCGAGACGTCTTTGAGGTTGCCCCCAGGACCTCAATCCCTAATCTACGTACACCGCTGCAAACTCAGCGGTCGGGCGTCATGGCCGGATGATCAAGCAATGTCTCATTTCAGTTGACGCTTACTAGAGGGTGTCTGGAAGGGTGATTGCCTGTAGCGTTGCCGCTAAGGTGGTGAACTCTCGATCCACCGCAGCCAATACCGGCCGCTTCAACACCAACACCGGCACCCCCCGCTCCCGCGCCACTTCCAGCTTCGGTTCGGTGGCGGTGCTGCCGCTGTTCTTGCTGATCAGTACATCGATCCTGCGCCGTTCGAATAAAGCCCGCTCATCCTCGATCAGAAACGGCCCGCGCGCGCCGATCACTTCACACCGCGCATTCCCCGGATAAACGTCCAGTGCGCGCAAGGTCCAGAACTGGTCGGCGGGGATTTCATCGAGATGTTGCAAGGGTTCGCGACCCAGGGTGAACAATGGGCGCTTGAAAGGCTTCAACGCGGCTATCAGCGCGGCCCAGTCAGGCACTTCCCGCCAGTCATCCCCCACTTGCGGCTGCCACGCCGGACGTCGCAACGCCCAGCAAGGCACATCGCTCAATCGCGCCGCCTGGGCCGCGTTGTGGCTGATCTGCGCCGCATACGGATGCGTGGCATCGAGGATCAGGCTGATGCGTTCATCACGAACAAACTGCGCCAGCCCTTCAGCGCCTCCATAACCTCCGACTCGAACCTGGCAGCTCAGGTCGGTCGGCACACGGCCCACGCCCGCCAGGCTGTAGATATGCTCCGGCCCCAGGGTGCGGGCAATGGCCAACGCCTCCGTCACGCCGCCCAGCAACAGAATTCTTTTCATAGGGGCTTGATCACTTCCAATAGCGTGATCGGCAATGCCTGGCGCCAGGTATCGAACTCGCCCAATGGCTGCGCCTGGGCCACGTGGATGCGGGTCAGTTCGCCGCCGTGCTCGGTGCGCCAGTTCATCAAGGTCATTTCGCTTTGCAGGGTCACGGCATTGGCCACTAACCGCCCGCCGGGGCGCAGGTGTTGCCAGCAGGTGTCGAGCACGCCTTCGCGGGTGACGCCGCCGCCGATGAAGATGGCGTTCGGTGCTTCCAGACCGCTTAACGCCTCCGGCGCCTTGCCGCGAATCAGTTGCAGGCCGGGCACGCCGAGGGCGTCGCGGTTGTGTTCGATCAGGCTTTGGCGGCCTGCGTCGGCCTCGATTGCCACGGCGCGGCAGCTCGGATGCGTGCGCATCCATTCAATGCCGATGGAGCCGCTGCCCGCGCCCACGTCCCACAACAGTTCGCCGGGCATGGGGGCAAGGCGGGCGAGGGTCATGGCGCGCACGTCGCGTTTGGTCAGTTGGCCATCGTGCTTGAAGGCCGCGTCGGGCAAACCTGCAAGGCGTGACAGACGTGGTGCGTTCGCATCCGCCAGGCAGTCGATGGCGACCAGGTTCAAAGCGGCAACCTCGGCGTGTTCCCACGATTGCGCGTGCCCGTCGATGCGCCCCTCAGCCAGGCCGCCCAAGTGTTCAAACACGGTAATCCGGCTGGGGCCGAAACCGCGCTCGGCCAACAACGCAGCCATCAACGCGGGGCTGCTGCCGTCATTGCTCAAGACCAACAAGCGCACGCCAGCGGCCAGATGCGCATTAAGTGCTGCCAACGGACGAGCGACCACCGATAGCGTCACCACCTCCTGCAACGGCCAGCCCAGGCGCGCTGCCGCCAGGGACACCGACGATGGTGCGGGCAAAATCAACAACTCTTCAGCTGCCACTTGCCGGGCCAGGCTGGCGCCGACGCCATAGAACATCGGGTCGCCACTGGCCAAGACGCACACAGGCTCCCCGCGCCGCGAGAACACCGGCTCCAGGGAAAACGGGCTCGGCCACACCTGGCGTTCGCCACGAATACACACCGGCAAAAGGTCCAACTGGCGTTGGCCGCCTATAATCCGCGTGGCGCGCAACAGGGCGTGCCGGGCATTCCTGCCCAGGCCCTTGAAGCCGTCTTCACCGATGCCTACAACCGTCAGCCAGGGCGACATATCAATTCCTTGAACGACATCCGACGGGCAGGCTTTTCATGCCGCCGGACAAAGCAGGCATAATACCGCGCCTTTACCCGTCAACCGGTAGCCCCGTGAACCCAACGCCCGCTGTGAATACCATGCGCCCCTCGGCTTGTCCGGGGTTGCTGCGTATTGTCCAGGCGTTGGACGGCGGCATTTGCCGGATCAAACTGGCCGGTGGTTCGATCACCGCAGCCCAGGCCAGCGCCGTGGCCGACGCGGCCCGTACGTACGCGGGCGGGATAATCGAGGCGACCAACCGCGCCAACTTGCAGATCCGCGGCATTGGCGCCGAGCAGGACGCCTTGATCGCCAGGTTGCTTGCCGCCGGCCTGGGCCCCAATAACGCTGGCGGTGACGACGTGCGCAACCTGATGCTCAGCCCCGGCGCTGGCATCGACCCGCAGATGCTGTTCGACACCCGCCCGCTGGCCACGCAGATTCTTGCCACCTTGCAAAACCATGCGCGGTTCCACCAGCTGTCGGCCAAGTTCGCGATACAACTCGATGGCGGTGAAGCCCTGGCGATGCTGGAGCATCACCATGACCTGTGGCTGTCGGCGTTTGTGCGCGATGGTCAGACGCTGTTGGCGTTCGGCCTGGCCGGTTGTCCGGGGCTGGATGCGCCCGTGGCGGCAGTGCCGCTGGATCAGGGCCATGCACTGGTGGTGGCGGTGCTGGAGGCCTTTCTCGACCTGGCGACGCCCGAGCAAACACGTATGCGTCATCTGCCTGTGGATAACTTGTTGGGCCGCCTGATGCTGCCGCTGTTGTCGGCGCAGGGCTTCAAGCGACCGGCCAGTGGTGCGTTGTTGCACATCGGCAGTTATCCACAGACCCAAAAAAATCAGTTTTACGTCGCGGCAGTCGCGCCATTGGGCCGCCTGGATTCGCTGATGCTCCAGGGCGCCGCGCAACTGGCCAGCGAGTACGGCGATGGCACGTTGCGCTTCACGCCCTGGCAGGGCGTGCTACTGCCTAACATTGAACGCGTTGGCGCCGTGACCGAACGCCTGGCGCAACTGGGCTTTGTGTGTTCAATCGACCAACCCCTGGCGCGCATGATTGCCTGCACCGGTTCCAGCGGTTGCGGCAAGGGCCTGGCCGATACCAAGGCCGACGCGGTGCAACTGGCCGCCCTGCAACCCGGCGTCGAAGCGCACCTGTCCGGCTGCCCGCGCTCATGCGCCGCCGCGCACACCGCGCCGGTCACGTTGCTGGCGGTGAGCCCCGGCCATTACGACCTCTATTTTCGCGATGCAGCCCACTCGGGTTTCGGTCGGCTGCACGCGCGCACTCTTTCCATTGAAGCGGCGGGCGCCCTGTTACGCGCTCGCCCACGGAGCAACACCGATGATTGATTACATCCGCGACGGTCAGGAGATCTATCGCAACTCCTTTGCCATTATTCGCGCGGAAGCCAACCTGGACCGCATCCCGGCCGATCTGGAAAAACTCGCGGTGCGGGTGATTCATGCGTGCGGCATGGTCGAGGCCATCGACGGTCTGCAATTTTCCGAAGGGGCGGGCAAGGCCGGGCGCGATGCGCTGGCTGCTGGCGCGCCGATCCTGTGTGATGCGCGGATGGTCTCCGAGGGCGTGACCCGTGCGCGTCTGCCGGCCAATAACGAAGTGATCTGCACCCTGCGCGACGACAGCGTGCCGCAGCTGGCGCGGGAGCTGGGCAACACCCGTTCCGCCGCCGCTCTGGAGCTGTGGCGCCCGCACCTGGAAGGCAGCGTGGTGGTGATCGGCAACGCGCCGACCGCCTTGTTCTACCTGTTGGAAATGCTCGACGCCGGCGCGCCGAAACCGGCACTGATCCTGGGGTTCCCGGTCGGTTTCGTTGGCGCCGCCGAGTCCAAGGCCATGCTTGCCGCCGACAGCCGTGGCGTACCCTTCGTGATCATGCAAGGCCGCCTGGGCGGTAGCGCCATGGCTGCCGCCGCCGTCAACGCCCTGGCCACGGAGGTCGAATAATGCAGGTGCGCGGACGTTTGATCGGCCTGGGCGTAGGCCCCGGTGACCCGGAACTGATCACCCTCAAGGCCCTGCGCCTGCTGCGTGAATCGCCGGTGGTGGCGTATTTCGTGGCCAAGGGCAAGAAGGGCAACGCTTTCGGCATCATCGAAGGCCACCTGGTGCCACAGCAGACCCTGATGCCGCTGGTGTACCCGGTCACCACTGAAGCGCTGCCGGCGCCGCTGTCCTATGAACAAGTGATCAGCGACTTCTACGACAACGCCAGCCTCGACGTGGCCGCGCACCTGGACGCGGGCCGCGATGTGGCGGTGATCTGCGAAGGTGATCCATTCTTCTACGGCTCCTACATGTACCTGCATGACCGCCTTGCCGAGCGCTACGAAGCCCAGGTAATTCCGGGTGTGTGTTCGATGCTCGGTGGCGCTTCGGTGCTCGGCGCGCCGTTGGTGTATCGCAACCAGAGCTTGTCGGTGCTCTCGGGCGTATTGCCCCATGATGACCTCAAGCGCCGCCTGGCGGATGCCGATGCCGCAGTGATCATGAAGCTGGGGCGCAACTTCCCGAAGGTGCGCCAGGTGTTGGAAGAGCTGGGCCTGGCCGAACGTGCGCTGTACGTGGAGCGCGCCACCATGGCCAACCAGAAGATCGTGCCGCTGGACCAGGTGGAGCCGATGTCGTCGCCGTATTTCTCGCTGATCATCGTGCCCGGTGAAAGGTGGCAAGGTTGATGACTCCGGCGATTGTGATTCTGGGCCAAGGCAGTTTGGCCACGGCGCGCAAGATCCAGCAGGTTTACCCTGGCGCGTTGATCCACGGCCTGGCGGCTCGGGTTGAAGGGGCGGACCAGAGCTACAGCGAGTTCGGCGCGACGCTGCGCCAGCTCTACCAGCAAGGCACGCCGCTGATTGCCCTGTGCGCGGCCGGCATTGTGATTCGTACCCTGGCGGCGCTGCTGCTGGAAAAAGGCGAGGAACCCGCCGTGCTGGCCGTGGCTGAAGACGGCAGCGCCGTGGTGCCGCTGCTGGGTGGCCTGGGCGGGGTGAATGTGATGGCGCGTGACATCGCCGCGGCATTGGGCGTATCCGCGGCAATCACCACCAGTGGCGAACTGCGTTTTGGCACCTGCCTGCTCAACCCGCCGACGGGTTATCAACTGGCGGACATTGAACTGGGCAAGCGCTTTGTCTCGGACCTTTTGGCCGGTGAATCGGTACGCGTCGAAGGCGTGGCGCCGTGGCTGGATCAAGCCAACCTGGTCCAGGACCCACAGGCGCGCCTGGCGATTCATGTGGGCAGTGCCGAGCGCCCACCGGCACCGAACGAGCTGCTGATTTATCCACAAAACGTCTGCATTATCTGCAAGCCTGGGGCGCGGTTGGCCGAGCGCGTGCGCACTGCGCTGCATGAGGCGGGGATCGCGGTGCAAGCCGTGGCCTGCCTGTTGGCCAGCGACCTGCAGATGGCCGACGCCTCATTGCATGAAGCTGCGCTGGCGTTGGGTGTGCCGCTGCGTTTTGCCCCGGTGATGCCCGTTGCGGACATCAGCATTACCGTGGCCGAACAGCCCTTGGACGTGTCGCAGGTGGGACGCCCCCGTGGCCGTCTCGCAGTGATCGGCCTGGGTCCCGGTGCGGCCGAGTTGATGGTGCCGGCGGTCAAGGCGGAACTGGCGCGTTGCACCGATGTGCTGGGGTATGAAACCTATGTGCGCATGGCCGGGCCGTTCCGTGACGATCAAGTGCAACACTGCACCGACAACCGCGAAGAAATGCAGCGCGCTCGCCATGCTTTCGAGCTGGCTGCGCAGGGGCGGTCGGTGGTGGTGGTGTCGTCCGGCGACCCGGGTGTATTCGCCATGGCCGCCGCGGTGATCGAGGCGCTGCACGACTCCACGGACCCGGCCTGGCATCAGGTCGACCTGGAAATCCTGCCGGGGGTTTCTGCCTCCCTGGCCACCGCCGCCCAGGCCGGTGCTCCCTTGGGGCATGACTTCTGCGTCATGTCGCTGTCGGATAACCTCAAGCCCTGGTCGATCATTGAAAAGCGTCTGGACCTGGCTTCCCAAGCCGATCTGGCCCTGGCGTTCTACAACCCGATCTCGCGTTCGCGGCCCTGGCAACTGGGGCGTGCCCTGGAGATCGTCGGCCTGCACCGCACGCCCGATACGCCGGTGGTGCTGGGCCGCGACATCGGCCGCCCGGGCCAGACGCTACGCGTCACCACCCTGGGCCAATTGACGCCCGAGCAGGTGGACATGCGCACCATGGTGCTGATCGGCTCGTCCACCACCTGCGTGTTCCCGCGTGCCGGTGGCGGGGCGTGGGTGTACACGCCGCGTTGGTACGGCGACAAACCCGCCTCCTGAAAACGGTCCGCTGGCCGCCGGAAAGCTCCGAATGACCCAGGGATTCTCCTGATGTTGTTCGGGGCTTTTTCTTTTTTTTACGGTGAAAACCGCAAGCATGCCGGCTGTGCCTTGTGATTGCTGGGCACTGGGTTTTCACCGGTGCCACCAAGGCATGTTTGTCGCATGGAAAGCCCTCCGCCCGCTGGACTAGTGTGAAGGAAAGCCCCATGTCGGGTGCTTGTGGAGAACTGAAAAATGGAGCGACGTAACAGAAGGATCAACACTATCAAACGGCGCAAGCTGATTGCCGCCTACAAGTTGCCGGGGGCACCAGGAGCGCACGCGGCGTTACCCCTGGACACTGACGACGACTGCAATGCGGCGGTGGTCAACAACGGGGTGATTTCCTTCGCCGAGGGGCTGTCTGGGCTGAACCGCGAATACATTCGCAAGAGTTACCTGCTGGCCAGCAGTTACGTGAGCGATGTATTGAAGGTGCATCGGGGCACCGAGGCGTGGTACGACGAATTTATCAAGGTCATGGTCAGTCTTGGCTGGCTGCCGGTGCGCAGCAGTTTCGAGCGGGTCTCACGCTCCGGCAAGGGGCTGACGGTGCAATTGGCTGCGTTGAATATTATCGGCGCGCTGCTGGCGTCGATGTCACTGTCGGGGCCGCTGGTTACCGCGCTGCCCAAATTGGCCGCCGATGCGCTGGAGGCATTGAAGCGGCAGCCGGCGTCTTTCGATTTGTTCAAGCGCAATAGCGCGGTGCATGAGGGCGGTGACTTCGGCGTGGCGTCCTGCGCCGAATCCAATGGTGAAGTGATGATGGTGCTGGTGACCTTCAGCAGCCACGGCGTGAACAAACAGGTGGGAGTGCCGTTCCTTGAATGGGACAGCTCATCGTTCGAGGCTTTCAGCGGGCAAACCTGTCTGGTGCTGAACACCTCGGTGGTCAACGAAAAAACCATCCAGCTGATGCGCGAAAGCGCCGGTGACAAGGTGCAGCTGGCGATTGCCAAATACCGGATCTAAGGCACCAGGTAGCCGCGAACCCCGGTAAAAATGATTTGCGCGGCCAGGGCGCATACGAACAGGCCCATCAACCGGCTGACAATCTGCAAGCCCTGGTCGCCGAGAATCCGTTCGATACGGTTGGACAGGTACAGCACCACACCCACGGTGAGGCTGGCCAAGGCGATGCTGAGGATGGCGGTGAGCTTGTCGTCCCAGTGGGGCTGGCTCACGCCCATCACCAGCAGCGCGCCGATGGTGCCTGGGCCGACAGTGAGCGGGATGGTCAGCGGCACGATGGTCACGTCCTGCTGCACGTTGTCGGTCTGCACCGCCGACTTGCCCTGAGCCATGCCCAGGGCTGAGATAAACAACACGCTGCCGGCGCCGATACGGAACGCGTCCACGGTAATGCCGAACACGCTGAAAATCACCCTGCCGAACAGGTAGAGCAACACGCTCGATACCAGGGTCGCCAGTGCGACTTTCCAGGCCAGGCGCCGACGCTCCTTGCTGGAATAGCCACGGGTCAGGCTGATAAAGCAGGACAGCACAAAAAACGGGCTGTAGAGCACCAGCATCTTCAGGTAAACGCTGAATAACACATGGAGCATGGGGGCGGCTCGCGGGCGGGGGAAGTGTGGAGGAGTCTATCCGACAGAGATCAAATGTGGGAGCTGGCTTGATCCCACAGGGAATGGTATTTCAAATCAGGAAATGGTGCTGCGCTCAGGAAGCTTTTGGCGCTGCACTACCCAGTAATCCACCAGCTCGCGCAACTGTGATAGCTCCACCGGCTTGGCCATATGCCCGTCCATGCCGGCCTGGCGTGCGCGTTCTTTATGTTCCGAAAGAATATGCGCCGTGAGCGCTACCACCGGCGTGCGTACGCGTTGGTGGCTGACTTCCCACGCGCGCAGCTGCTGGGTGGCGGAGAATCCATCGAGGACTGGCATTTCACAATCCATCAACACCAGGTCATAGCGCTGGGCTTTCATCGCTTGCAGGGCTTCTTCGCCGTTGCTGGCGGTGTCCGGGTTGAGGTTGAGTTTGCCGAGCATGCCGCGAATCACTTTGGTGGAGATGCTGTTGTCTTCGGCTACCAGAATGCGGAAATCGCTCGGCACGGTCACCGCCACCGGTGCGCTGGGGGCGGGGCGTGGAATGGCTGCGCCTTTGCTGCGCTGGGCCAGTTCGTCGGCCAGGGTCGTCTTGAGCGTATAACCGGCCACGGGTTTGGCGAGGATGCGCTTGATCCCGCAGTTGCGCGCGATGATCTTGCTCGGTGCGTTGCTGATACCGGTGAGCATGATCAGCAGGATGTCGTGGTTCAGGCTCGGGTCTTCCTTGATCTTCGCCGCCAGTTGCATGCCGGTCATGCCTGGCATGTTCTGGTCCAGCAGCACCACGTCGAAGTAATCGCGCAGGTGTGCCTTGGTGCGCAGCAGCGCCAGGGCCTCCTTGCCGGACGGCACGGCGCTGACATTAAGGCCCCAGGCCGAACATTGCTGCACCAGTACTTTGCGGCAGGTGTCGTTGTCGTCCACCACCAGCACACGGGCGTCCTTGAGCGGGCCGTCGAGATCCGACGTCGGGTGCTCCAGGCGCTCCGGGTCCAGCGGCAGCGTCAGCCACAGGGTACTGCCCTGATGGCTGCCACTCTTGATACCGAATTCGCCGTTCATCAGCAGGATCAACTGGCGGGCAATGACCAGGCCCAGGTGACCGCTCAGGCGTGTCGCCGAGAGGAAGTTCTTGCTGTGCAGTTCGCTGTGCAGTAGTGCGTCGCGTTCGGCGGCTTCCATCGGCACGCCGCTGTCCTGCACGGCAATGCGCAAACGGGGCTTGGTGCTGCGCTCGTCGAGGGCCACGACGATCAGCACTTCGCCTTCATCGGTCTTGTGCAGGGCGTTTTCCAGCAGGCTCAACAGCGCCTGGCGCAGGCGCGTCGGGTCGCCGCTGATCACGCGTGGCACCTGGGGCTGGATAAAGCTGATCAGCTCGACATTCTGCTGCTCGGCCTTGGCGCGAAAGATACTCAGGCAGTCGTCGATCAACGCGTTGAGGTCGAACTGCACATCATCGAGTTCGATCTGCCCGGACTCCAGCTTGGAAATGTCGAGAATCTCGTTGATCAGGGTGAGCAGCTCGTTACCGGCGCTGTGGATGGTCTGCACGTAGTCGCGCTGCTTCACCGACAGCGGCGTACCCAGTAGCAGTTCGGTCATGCCCAGCACGCCGTTCATGGGCGTGCGGATTTCATGGCTGATCTTCGCCAGGAACTCGGCCTTGGCGGCGATTTCGGCGTTGCTGGCGGCCAGGTCGCGGCTCAGGCTGAAGCGCGTTTCGACAATCGCGCGCTGGCGTTCGCCCAGGGCCAGGCTCATCAACAGGCCGCTGAGGCAGATGAAACCCAGCAGGGTGACGATCAGGCCCTGCGGCGCCACCAGGGTGAGGCCGAGCAGCGCGGGAAGAATGATCAGTGTGCCAATGTTGAACACCACCATCGCCGCCACGAACAGACGCGCCGGGCGGTAGCCTTTTTGCCAGTGGTAGGCCGAGACAAACAACATGCTCAGGCCTGCTAGCGCCACCAGGGCATAGGTGATGATGTTCAGTGGCAGGGTATTGACGAACAACAACAGCAGGCCGCACAGCACGATCAGCAGGATATCGGCCATCAACACCTTGTTCAGCGGGTGCGGGCCCAGGGGCATGAAGAAGCGGTAGGCGAACATCAACCCGCACGGTGCGGTCAGCAGCAGGGCGAGGTAGGCGCCAGGGGTCTGGATCGCGTGCCAGTTCGGCAGCCATGGCCCCACCAGGTTGAGCAGCAGCGCCAGGCTGAGCATCAACAGCAATTCGCAGGCGGCCAGCCACAGGCTGCTGCGCGAGCGGTGGTAGGCGAAGCGTGTGAGGTTGTGCAGGATCAGCATCAGCAGCACGCCGAACAGCAGGCCGTAGATCAGCGTCTGGTTCTGGTTGGCGGCGGCCAGTACTGCAGGTTCCAGGGTGATGTAGGGGCGCAGTTCGTGTTCCGAGACCAGGCGCAGGTACACCTCCAGAGGTCGTGGGCTCTGGGGCATCGGCAGCATGAAATCGCTGCTCGGCAGCGGGCGTTCAGCCTGGGGTTGGCGCGTGCCGGTGGTTTGTTGCTCCACCAGGGTATCGCCGTCCAGTACATACAGGCTCAGGCTGGAAAGATCCGGGGCAAAGACCCGCAGCACTTGCTCGTGCTTGCCGGGCTGCAGCCTGAAGCGCACCCACAACGCACCGTCCGGCTGCGCGGCAGTGATCCGGTCCAGTTCGATGGGGCTGAATTGATTGGTGTAGCGGGCGGAACGGATGTCGCTCAGTTGCAGGTCGGCCTGTTCATCAAGCAATACCGCCCAACCACTGCCTTGCGCGGCGGCCTGGGCCGGGAGCAGGCAGAGCAGGGTCAGCAAGCTGACTGTGAAACCTATGGCGATCCTGAGCCAGCGCACGGCGAAATCCCTTCGTAGGTTGATGCACGGGTTAACTATGCGCGGGGCGACATGTGTACGGCAAGGGCCAAAGGCCCTTACCTAACCGAACGGATAGCTACTGCAAGTGTAGCTCTCAGCTGTTTTCACCGCGTTCACGGGCAATGGCGCGGTAGCCGATGTCGGTGCGGTAGAAGCAACCTTTCCAGTCGATTTTCGCAGCCAGCTTGTATGCCTGCTGTTGTGCGGCATCGACACTGGCACCCATTGCGGTAGCGCACAACACACGGCCACCTGCGGTTACAACTTTGCCGTCCTGGAGCGCGGTACCTGCGTGGAACACCTTGCCTTCCAGCGCAGCGGCGGCGTCCAGACCTTCAATCACATCGCCCTTGGCGTAATCGGCAGGGTAACCACCGGCCGCCAGCACGATGCCGACGCTCGGGCGTGGGTCCCACTGTGCTTCGACCTTATCCAGCGCTTGGGCCAGCGCTGCTTCCACCAGCAGCACCAGGCTCGACTGCAGGCGCAGCATCACCGGTTGTGTTTCCGGATCGCCGAAACGGCAGTTGAACTCGATGACTTTCGGGTTACCGGCTTTGTCGATCATCAGGCCGGCGTAGAGGAAACCGGTGTAGACATTGCCTTCGTCGGCCATGCCGCGCACGGTCGGCCAGATCACCAGGTCCATGACGCGCTGATGCACATCGCTGGTGACCACTGGCGCCGGGGAGTAAGCACCCATGCCGCCAGTGTTCGGGCCGCTGTCGCCATTGCCGACGCGCTTGTGGTCCTGGCTGGTGGCCATGGGCAGTACGTTCTTGCCGTCGACCATTACGATGAAACTGGCTTCTTCGCCGTCGAGGAATTCCTCGATCACCACGCGCGAACCTGCATCACCAAAGGCATTGCCGGCGAGCATGTCGCGCACGGCGTCTTCGGCTTCCTGCAGGGTCATGGCGACGATCACGCCTTTACCGGCAGCCAGGCCATCGGCCTTGATCACGATCGGTGCGCCTTTTTCACGCAGGTAGGCGAGGGCCGGCTCGATCTCGGTGAAGTTCTGGTAGTCGGCGGTGGGGATCTTGTGGCGTGCCAGGAAATCCTTGGTGAAGGCTTTCGAGCCTTCCAACTGGGCGGCGCCAGCGGTCGGGCCGAAGCAATCCAGGCCACGGCTGCGGAACAGATCGACGACGCCGGCAACCAGTGGCACTTCCGGGCCGACGATGGTCAGGGAAACATTCTTCTCGGCAAAATCTGCCAGTTGCTCAAGGGCCAGTACGTCGATGGCGACGTTTTCGCACTTGGCCTCAATGGCGGTACCGGCGTTGCCGGGGGCGACGAAGACTTTCTGGACACGTGGGTCCTGGGCAACTTTCCAGGCCAGGGCGTGTTCACGGCCACCGCTGCCAATGATCAAAACATTCATTTCAAAAACCTCGGATGAAGCAAATTCGTGGGGGCACTGTTGGCTGTTTTCCTGTGGGAGCTGGCTAGCCTGCGATGCGGGCACCTCGGTGTGTCAGTTGCACCGAGGTGATGCTATCGCAGGCAAGCCAGCTCCCACATGGAGCCAGTGCCCGCTTGAGATCAAATCAATCAGTGGCGGAAGTGGCGCATACCGGTGAAGACCATCGCAATGCCAGCTTCATCAGCAGCGGCAATCACTTCTGCATCACGCATCGAGCCGCCCGGTTGGATCACGGCAGTAACACCGGCTTTCGCGGCGTTATCCAGGCCATCACGGAACGGGAAGAATGCATCGGAAGCCATTACCGAACCCACCACCTGCAAACCGGCGTGTTCTGCCTTGATCGCGGCGATACGCGCCGAGTTAACACGGCTCATCTGGCCGGCGCCGACACCGATGGTCTGGCGGTTCTTGGCGTAGACGATGGCGTTGGATTTAACGTACTTGGCGACTTTCCAGGCAAAGATCAAATCGTTGATCTCTTGCTCGGTCGGGGCGCGTTTGGTCACCACTTTCAAGTCCTGGCTGCCGATCATGCCGATGTCGCGGCTCTGTACCAGCAAGCCGCCATTGACGCGCTTGTAGTCCCAGGCAGCGGCGCGGTCGGCCGACCACTCGCCGCAGGCCAGCAGGCGCACGTTGGCTTTGGCGGCGACAATGGCGCGGGCTTCTTCGCTGACGCTTGGTGCGATGATCACTTCGACGAATTGGCGCTCGACGATCGCCTTGGCGGTCTCGGCATCCAGCTCGCGGTTGAAGGCAATGATGCCGCCGAACGCGGATTCGGTATCGGTGGCGTAGGCCAGTTCGTACGCTTGGCGGATACCGCCTTCAGCGTCCGGGCTCACGGCCACGCCGCACGGGTTGGCGTGCTTGACGATCACGCAGGCCGGTTTGACGAAGCTCTTCACGCATTCCAGCGCGGCGTCGGTATCGGCCACGTTGTTGTAGGAAAGTTCTTTGCCTTGCAGCTGGGTCGCGGTGGCAATGCCCACTTCGGCAGGCTTGGCTTCCACGTAGAACGCCGCGCTCTGGTGCGGGTTCTCGCCGTAGCGCATTTCCTGGGCCTTGATGAACTGGCTGTTGAAGGTGCGCGGGAACTGGCTGCGACCTTCTGTGCTCAAGGTGTCAGCCGCTTGGTTCACGGTGCCCATGTAGTTGGCGATCATGCCGTCATAGGCTGCGGTGTGTTCGAACGCCTTGAGCATCAGGTCGAAACGCTGGGCGTAGGTCAGGCCACCGGCTTTCAGGTTTTCCAGCACGTGGGCGTAGTCGCTGGCGTTGACCACGATGGCCACGTCTTTGTGGTTCTTGGCCGCCGAGCGCACCATGGTCGGGCCGCCGATATCGATGTTTTCGATGGCGGTGGGCAGGTCGCAGCCTGGCTTGTTGATGGTGGCTTCGAACGGGTAGAGGTTAACGGCCACCAGGTCGATCGGCTTGATGCCGTGCTCGGTCATGATGGCGTCGTCGATGCCGCGACGGCCGAGGATGCCGCCGTGGATTTTCGGGTGCAGGGTCTTGACGCGACCGTCCATCATTTCTGCGAAACCGGTGTAGTCCGCGACTTCTACTGCGGCCACGCCGTTGTCCTGCAGCAGTTTGAAGGTCCCGCCCGTGGAGAGAATTTCCACACCCAGGGCTTCCAGCTCCCGGGCAAATTCGAGGATCCCGGTCTTGTCGGAAACACTGATCAAGGCGCGGCGGATCGGCAGGCGGGTAGTCTGGTCGGTCATTTCAATTTCCATCAAAAGCAAAGGAGTCAGCAAAAAAGGCGACCGGTTTTACGCGGGCGCCTTTCTGGTTTGATTGAATGCTTACAGCAAATCGTACTGCTTGAGCTTTTTGCGCAAGGTGCCACGGTTGAGGCCCAGCAGCTCACTGGCTTTGGTCTGGTTGCCCTTGACGTAGTTCATCACGCTTTCGAGCAAGGGCGCCTCGACTTCGGAGAGCACCAGGTTGTACACGTCCGTGACGGAAGCACCCTCAAGGTGGGCGAAATAATTGTGCAGCGCTTTCTCGACACTCCCGCGAAGGGTCTGGCCTTCTTCGCTGGGCGTGTTGAGGTGCTGTTTCAAATTGACGTTGTCGCTCACGGGTGTTGTTCCACTCACTAAAGTCTCGGTCATCATCGTCATGCGGCCACCCCTTTTCCATCCCCTGTTCCCAGGCTCTTGTCACGTTCGGCGAAGAACTCACGAACGGTGGCGACCTGTGCCTGCGTTTCATCCAAACGATTGAACTGAGCGCGAAATTCCTTGGCGCCCGGCAAGGTGGCGAGATACCAGCCGACATGCTTGCGAGCAATGCGTACGCCCATCACATCCCCATAGAAGGCGTGCAGGGCGGCCAGATGCTCCAGCAGAATACGTTCCACTTCGACCAACTCCGGCGCCGGCAAGACTTCACCAGTGCGCAGGAAATGCTCGATCTCGCGAAAAATCCACGGTCGCCCCTGGGCGGCCCGGCCAATCAACAATCCATCGGCACCGGTTGCGTGCAGCACGCGCCGGGCTTTCTCGGCGCAGTCGATGTCGCCATTGGCAAATACCGGCATCGACACGGCCTGCTTGATCGCGGCAATGGTGTCGTACTCGGCTTCACCGGTATAAAGGTCGGCGCGGGTACGGCCATGCACCGCCAGCGCTGTAATCCCGGCCTGTTCAGCGATCTTTGCCACTGTGAGGCCATTTTTGTTGTCCCGGTCCCAACCGGTACGAATCTTCAGGGTCACCGGCACATCGACTGCGCCAACGACGGCCTGCAGGATCTCGGCGACCAACTGCTCATCTTTCAACAGGGCGGAACCGGCGGCCTTGTTGCAGACCTTCTTGGCCGGGCAGCCCATGTTGATATCAATGATCTGTGCACCCAGCTCCACATTGGCCCGGGCCGCATCCGCCAGCATCTGCGCATCACCCCCGGCGATCTGTACCGAGCGTGGCTCGGGATCACCTTCGTGGATCATGCGCATCCGCGATTTGCGGGTGTTCCACAAACTCATGTCGCTGGTAACCATTTCAGAGACTACTAGACCCGCGCCCAAACGCTTGCACAGCTGACGAAAGGGCTGATCGGTGACACCCGCCATCGGGGCGAGGATCAAGCCGTTCTGCAATGTATATGGGCCGATGCGTACCGCCGACATAGGACTTCCCTGTTGTGGGGCCGGATCATTAGAGTTCGAAAAAGGGTTGGCATGATACCCGCTCTCGATGACGGGTTAAAGGCTGAATTGGATAAAATCTGAACAGTTATTTTTTTATCGCCACCGGTTTGGTTGACGTCGGTCAAGTCAATAATCCGCCGTCAAACCTCTTCGGGCGTGGCGTTTCACTCGGGCGAGTGGAAGCTCAGGCTGTAGTTCACGGCTTTGTTGCCGGGATCAAGGATGTCGAGGGAAATGTGGATCGGTGTCTGCGAAGGCATTTCGCTGACGCCAGCCAACTCGCCGCTCAGATATTCGGCGGGTTTGAAGCGACGACTGGCGATCAGGCTGCCGTTCAAATCTGCAAAACGCAGTTCCAGCAGCGGGAACGGCTGGGAAAAGGTCGCGCGGTTATAGAGGATTGCATCCACCACCAGCGCACCGGCGAACTCCGGATGGCTGCGTACCACCAGGTTGCTGCTCTTGATATGGGCGATATCGACCCGCGATGGCACGGTGCAACCCAATTTCGGGCACAGCTGCTGGAACCACGGACGGTAGGCGTCCTGACGGGCCAGTTCGTCGAATTGGTAGGCGATGTACTGGCCTGCCAGGCCGGCGGCGGCAATCAGTACCAGCAGGATCCAGATCAGGCGGCGGCCCCAGCCCGACGGACGTTTCTGTGCATAGAGGTGCAGCGGGTCGTCTTCAAGGTCCTGAAGCACGGCGTCGTGAGCGTTGGCCTCGGTGCGTGGGCGTTTACGCCGTGATTGCGGGCGTTCATCGGCTTCTTCTGCCGCTGGGGTCAGGGGCGTGAAGGGCGGGTCGGGCTCGTCGTCATGCAGGGGAGAGAGCGGGGTTGGCTCGTCGTCGATGGTTTCGCTGTGCAGCGACATGGACGGTTCGGTGCGCTGCCGGGTATTGCTTGGTTCAGGCTCGTCTTCGTCGCTGTCTGCGCGCTCTTGCGCGGGCTCGCTGAACAGGCTGGCGGCCCATTGTTCTTCCTCGGCCTTGACCGTGTCGCGGCTGGCGCTGAGGGTGTCTTCCTTGTGCCGACGGTCGGTGCCGGGTAGTCGACGCTCCGCGCCCTGGGGTTGAGTGTGCTGAATCTCGCGGCGCTCGAGCTTGGCCAGTTCTTCGTCCAGGTCCAGGTTGTCCAGGTCCAGCTCCTGGGCTGTCCACTGTTTCTGGCTGATGGCTCGCGGGGGCTCAGGCGTTGGCTCAACCGCAGCGGGCACTTCAGGTTCGGCTGCCGACACTTGGGCGCGCTGCTCCAGCAACTGGCGAGCGGCATTGAACACTTGCAGGCACGAGCCGCAGCGCACCACGCCACGGGCCACGCTCAACTGAGCGTGGTTGACACGGAAGCGGGCTTGGCAATGCGGGCACTGGGTGACGAAACTGTCGGTCATGCGGCCATCCGATTCAGACAAGCGCTCATTCTAGCGCCGACGACCGCTGATGCGTACCCAGCCATCACGGTTGGCGATCGGGTCCAGCTCGAAATCCCTGGCGTAGGCCGCAGCCACGTCTTCACCTTGCTCGGCGAGGATACCCGACAGCGCCAGGCGCCCACCCGGCTTGACCAGGCTCGACAGTTGCGGTGCCAGCGACACCAGCGGCCCGGCGAGGATATTGGCGACCAGCACATCGGCCTGTACCTGGGGCAGATCTTCAGGCAGATAGAGTGGGAATTTGCCTTCAGCGATGTTATTGCGCCCGGCGTTATCGCGGGAGGCTTCCAGGGCCTGCACGTCGATATCGGTGCCCACGGCCTCCTTGGCGCCCAGCAGCAGCGCGGCAATCGCCAGGATCCCGGAGCCGCAGCCGAAGTCCAGTACGTTGCTGTCGGTCAGGTCCTGGCCGTCCAGCCATTCCAGGCACAGGGCGGTGGTGGGGTGGGTGCCGGTGCCGAACGCCAGGCCCGGGTCCAGCAGCAGGTTGACGGCGTCTGGCTCGGGAGCAGCGTGCCAGCTTGGCACGATCCACAGGCGCTGGCCGAAGCGCATGGGCTGGAAGTTATCCATCCAGCTGCGTTCCCAGTCCTGGTCTTCGATGACTTCGCTGTGATGCTCGGGCAGCGGGCCGCCGGTGAGCAGTTCCATATGGGCCAGTACGGCGGCGGCATCGGTGCCGTCTTCGAACAGGGCCAGCAGGTGGGTGTGGGACCACAGCGGCGTGGTGTTGAGTTCCGGCTCGAAGATCGGCTGGTCTTCGGCGTCCATGAAGGTCACCGACACAGCGCCCACTTCGAGGAAAGCGTCTTCGTAGGTTTCGGCTTGTTCTGGGCTGATGGCGAGACGGACTTGCAGCCAAGGCATGGCGGGCACCTTTGAAAAAATGAATGTGCAGCGAGTAGGCCGCGAAAGCGCGCAAGTTTACGCGAGCGGGCAGCAGAAGACGACATTACTGAGTGAATGCGGACCAAATGTGGGAGGGGGCTTGCTCCCGATTGCAGTGTGTCAGCCGCAGTATCTGTAACTGATCCACCGCTATCGGGAGCAAGCCCCCTCCCACATTTGGACTGTGTGCATCCTGGAAAACAGGTGTGCAGAAACAACAAAGCCGCCCGAAGGCGGCTTTGTTGGGTGGAGCACTTACTGGTTGGCCAGCTTGTGTTCCAGGTAGTGAATGTTCACACCACCTTCGCAGAAACCCTCATCGCGAACCAGGTCCCGATGCAGCGGGATGTTGGTCTTGATGCCGTCGACCACGATTTCGTCCAGGGCGTTGCGCATACGGGCCATGGCCTCGTCGCGGGTCGCGCCCCAGGTGATCAGCTTGCCGATCAGCGAGTCGTAGTTGGACGGAACCTTGTAGCCGCTGTACAGGTGCGAATCCACACGTACGCCGTTGCCGCCGGGCGCGTGGAAATGCTTGACCAGGCCAGGGCTTGGGATAAAGGTTTTCGGGTCTTCGGCGTTGATGCGGCACTCCAGGGAGTGGCCGTGCATCTTCACGTCGTCCTGGGTGAAGGACAGCACGTTACCGGCGGCGATGCTCAGCATCTCCTTGACGATGTCGATACCGGTGACCATCTCCGAAACCGGATGCTCTACCTGCACACGAGTGTTCATCTCGATGAAGTAGAAGCGACCGTTCTCGTAGAGGAACTCGAAGGTACCGGCGCCACGGTAGTTGATGTCGATGCACGCCTTGACGCAGCGTGCCAGGACTTCCTGGCGGGCTTTTTCATCGAGGCCCGGTGCCGGGGCTTCTTCCAACACTTTCTGGTGACGACGTTGCAGCGAGCAGTCGCGGTCGCCCAGGTGGATGGCGTGGCCCTGGCCGTCGGACAGCACCTGGACTTCCACGTGACGTGGGTTGGTCAGGTACTTCTCCAGGTAGACCATCGGGTTGCCGAACCAGGCGCCCGCTTCGGAGCGGGTCTGCTTGGCGGCTTCGATCAGGTCTTCTTCCTTGTGCACCACGCGCATACCGCGACCACCACCGCCACCGGCGGCCTTGATGATCACCGGGTAACCGACTTCGCGACCAATGCGCAGAGCGGTTTCCTCGTCTTCAGGCAGTGGGCCGTCGGAGCCTGGAACGGTCGGCACGCCCGCTGCAATCATGGCGTCCTTGGCCGAGACCTTGTCGCCCATCAGGCGAATGGTTTCGGCTTTGGGGCCGATGAAGGCAAACCCGGATTTTTCCACCTGTTCGGCGAAGTCGGCGTTTTCCGCGAGGAAGCCGTAGCCCGGGTGGATGCCATCAGCGCCGGTCACTTCTGCGGCAGCGATGATGTTCGAGACTTTCAGGTACGAGTTCGTGGCCAGTGGCGGGCCGATGCAGATGCTTTCGTCCGCCAGTTTCACGTGCATCAATTCGGTATCGGCCGTCGAGTAAACAGCGACGGTCTTGATGCCCTCTTCCTTACAGGCGCGCAGGATACGCAGCGCGATCTCGCCGCGGTTGGCGATCAGGACTTTTTGCAGTTTCTTCGCAGGTTTCAACATCGAAGGCGCTCCGCGGTTCAAACGATGGTGAACAGCGGCTGGTCGTACTCAACCGGCTGACCGTTTTCTACCAGGATGGATTCAATGACGCCGGCTTTTTCAGCGGTGATGTGGTTCATCATCTTCATCGCTTCAACGATGCAGATGGTGTCGCCCACTTTCACGGTCTTGCCCACTTCAACGAAGGCTGGCGAGGTCGGTGCCGGGGTGCGGTAGAAAGTACCGACCATTGGCGACTTGACCACGAAGCCGTTCAACGCTGGTGCGGCTGGGGCAGCAGGGGCTGCGGCAGCGACTGGAGCGGCAGCAGGGGCGGCAGCGGCAGGAGCCGGTGCTTGCATCTGCGGTGCGTAGAACTGTTGGGCCGGGGTCTTGCTGTGACGGCTGATCCGTACGGACTCTTCGCCTTCCTTGATTTCCAGCTCGTCGATACCGGATTCTTCCAGCAGTTCGATCAGTTTCTTAACTTTACGGATATCCATGAATCATCAACTCCCAAGGGTCGGTCAGGGGCGTTTAGCCTGTTCTTCAACGTGTTCCAGGGCGGCCTCCAGGGCCAGTCGGTAACCGCTGGCGCCAAGGCCGCAGATCACTCCTACCGCTACGTCGGAGAAGTAAGAGTGATGGCGGAAAGCTTCGCGTTTGTGCACGTTCGATAAATGCACTTCGATGAATGGGATGCTCACCGCCAGCAGCGCGTCACGTAATGCAACACTTGTATGCGTAAAAGCGGCGGGATTGATCAGGATGAAGTCCACGCCTTCGTGACGCGCGGCGTGGATGCGATCAATCAATTCATACTCGGCATTGCTTTGCAGGTAGAGCAGATGGTGGCCGGCTTCACGGGCCCGTCTTTCCAGGTCGAGGTTGATCTGGTCGAGGGTCACTGCCCCGTAGACGCCCGGTTCGCGGGTGCCAAGCAGGTTCAGGTTGGGTCCATGAAGAACCAGTAAGGTCGCCATCGGCTGTTCCTTGTTATTGGTAGGGGTGCGGCAGAACCCGGCGACTATGCCGCAAAGCCTTTGTGACTGTCCAGTTCTATGCAGTAGCCAGCACGATTAGCGAGGATTGCGCAAAATTTGTGACTGTGAGCCGGCATCTGGTCAGTGTGGGAGCTGGCTTGCCTGCGATGACGGTGTGTCAGTGGTGGATGAGTTGGCTGATCCTGCGCTATCGCAGGCAAGCCAGCTCCCACATTTTGGTCTTCATGGGGCATCAGATCGAGTCAGACGCGGAAGGCTTGTACGGCGGTAGTCAATTGCCCACCCAGCACCAGCAAGTGCTCACCCTGGCTACGCCCCTGCCCGATACGCAGCAGGTTGTCCTCACCTAACTGGTGAATCCGCTCACTGTTATCACGAATCTCACTCACGGCCCCGCTCTGCTGCGCGGTCACATCGGCGATGCGCACCGCGGTCTCGGAAATCGTCTGGATCGCACCGACGATTTCATCCAGCGCACCATCTGCTGTCTGGGCTTGCTGGGCGGTGGCTTCGGCGTGCTCAACCTGGGCGCGCATGCCTTGCACCGATTGGTGGGCGGCGGTTTGCAGGCCGGCGATCAGGCCCTGGATTTCGGCAGTAGCGCCAGCGGTGCGCTGCGCCAGGGAACGTACTTCATCGGCCACCACCGCGAAGCCGCGCCCGGCGTCACCGGCGCGAGCCGCCTCGATAGCGGCATTGAGCGCCAGCAAGTTGGTCTGCTCGGCAATCGAGCGAATCACGGTCAGCACGCCGCCGATGGTGGCGGATTCTTCCGCGAGTTTCTCGATCATCTGCGCATTTTGCTGCACTTCGCCCACCAGGGCGTGCAACCCGGTCAGGCTCAGGCCGATTACGCGCTGGCCTTGCTCCACAGCAAAGCCTGCACTGCGACTGGCGCCGGCAGCCTGGCTGGCATCCCCGGCCACTTGCTGGATGGTGGCTTCCAGTTCACCCAGGGAGTCACGGATCTGCGCGGTGTCGCCGGCCTGACGCTCGGCGCCGTCGTGCAGGCCGCTGCTCAGTTCGGCGAGGGTGCGGCTGCTGCCGGCCACTGCTTCGGCATTCCCGCGAATAGTGCCTACCAGGCCCACCAGATAGGCGCGCAGGCGGTTCAGGGAGGCTTCGATAGCGTGCAGTTCATGGTTGGTCTTGCCCAGGGCTATCGGCTGGCTGAAATTACCTTCGGCCCAGGTCGACAAGGCCGGTGCCAGATTGGTCAGCACCCGTGCCAGGCGCCGTTGCAGCGTGTCGATCAGCAGTGCGATCAACAGGATGAGGCCGATCATTACGCCTTGCAGCACACGCACCTCGCCCTGGATTCTGGCGTGCTGTGCACGCACTACCGGCTCCAGGCCGGCGATGGCCTGTTGCACGTTGGCGATCTTCAGGTGGGTGGCAGCGGCGAGGTCGGCGCGCTGCTGGATCTGCTCGCGGGTGCGCTGGAGTTCGGCGGGGTAGCGGGTCAACAGGCTGTTGAGCTCGCGCTTGAGGTCGACGCCGGTGTCCTGGACTGCGGTTTTTTCGGTGTTTTCCAGGCCCATCAACGCGGAGAAATCGTCAGCGTTGGATTCGGCGCTGGCCTTTACCCCAAGCAATCGCAACTGTGCCAACAGGTCGGCCTGGGTGCGCATGGTGGCAATCTCGCGCTCCACCTCGTCGGCCAGCTCGGCGCGGCCGCTGCTCACCAGCTTGTCGCGGGCCAGGGACAGTTTGCCCAGATGCTGCGAGGCGGTCAGCAGGGGAGGCAGGTAGCGTGCTGCGTCTGTGGAGTTGACGCCGCTGGCGTACTGGCTCAGTTGCTCCAGGTTTGCGCCCAGTTCACGCTCGGCCTGAACCAACAGTGCTTGCGGGTCGCCGGCCAGCTTGCCTGCAGCCAGCAGGTCGGTCTTGCTGAAGGTTTCCAGGTCCGCCAGGCTGGGGTGCAGGGTTTGCGCCAACTCGACCGGCAATTGCGCGAGTTGCTGCAACAGGCTCTCCAGGCTTTGACTGGCGCTGCTCAGGCGCAGGGCATCGCCGCTGGCCAGGTAGTCTTCGATATTGCGCGCTGCCTGGTTTTGAAAGCCCTGGGACAGGCCCAGGTAGCGTTCCATCAATAAATAAGGCCGCTCCAGCGCCCGTTGCGACCACCACAGCGTCGCCCCGAGGGCCAGGCATACGGCCACCAGCAGAAGGGTATTGAGATTGGTCAGCAGCTTGAGGCGCATGCGGGGTTTCAACCGACGGCAAAAGATAAGTGCCTGAAGTTATTGCGCTTGCGTTACAGAGTTATGACCGATTCGGTGGATTCCGGTGAAAAGATGGCACTTTGCTTTGATGCGCGCGCGGCTTGCACGCGGTTGCGTCCGGCGTCCTTGGCAAGGTATAGCGCTTCGTCAGCCTGGGCGGCCATCGTCAGGCTGTCGCACCCGTCACACAGCTCCACCAGGCCGGCACTGAAGGTGCACCACAAATCCTGCGGTTGGGCGGGGTAGTGGATTTCTGCAAAGCGCCGCCGAATGTCGTCCAGTACCTTGCAGGCCGATTCCACGTCGGTGTCGGGCATCACGATGGCAAACTCTTCACCGCCATAACGGCCGATGTAGTCGGTCTTGCGCAGGCGCTGCTTGAGAAACAGCGCCAGGCTCTTGATCACCCGGTCGCCCATGGGGTGGCCGTGGCTGTCATTGACACGTTTGAAGTGGTCGATATCCAGCATCGCAAAGCTCAATGGCTTGTTCTCGCGGCGGGCGCGAAAGCTGCAGTCTTCGAGCAATTGCAGGATATGCGTATGGTTGTACAGCCCGGTCAGGCTGTCGCGCACCATCCGCGCCTTCAAGTTGCGCGCACGCGCGGCGCGGTTGCGCACGGTGGTGATCAGGTGGCGCGGCTTGATCGGTTTGGTCAGGAAGTCATCGCCGCCTTCGCTCATCGCGTCCAGCTGTTTGTCCAGGTCGTCTTCGGCCGACAGGTAGATGATCGGCACGCTGACGTAACGGTCGTTGTGGCGAATCACCTTGGCCAGTTCGGTGCCGGTACAGGCGGGCATATACATGTCGAGGATGATCAGGTCGGGCTGGAAATCCGCCAGTTCGGCCATGGCCTGGATCGGTTCGATCAAGGTGCGCGTGACAATCCCGGCGCTGTTGAGCAGGCGCTCGGTGTGCAGCGCCTGGGCCCGCGAGTCGTCAATGATCAGCACTTTGTACGGCTCGTACTGGGCAACGCAGGTCAGCACTTCGATCTTTTCCAGCAGGCTCGAAGCCTCCAGGGTGCCGGTCAGGAACTCCTCACCTCCGGCGCGCACGGCGGCCAGGCGCGTCGGCGTGTCGGTTTCGTGCAGGCTGAAAAACAACAGCGGCAGCTTTTGCTCCAGGCCCTCCTGGGCTTGCGCGGCGAGGGTGAGGCCCAGGCCGGGGCCGCAAAAGTCCACGTCCATGACGATGGCTGACGGCAGGCGTTCGGCCATGGCCGTGTGAAAAGCCGCGACGCTGTCCAGGGACTGGGCACTCAGGCCAAAGAATTCCAGCTGCTTGGCCAGGCGCTCGGCGCGGTCGTGGTCGGCCAGCATCACGTAGATCGGCTTGCGCATCGGTGGCAGCAGGGTTTGCTCAAGCTGGTCACCCTGACGCAGCCCGGTGCGCGACAGGCGCTGCATCAAGCGGTTGAGTTCGGTGATCAGTTGGCTGCTCAAACGGCCACGGTTTTCGTCCACCGCCTGGAGAGTTTGGCCAATATGCTGGGCCAGTTGGCGGTGTTCGGGTTGTTCAAAACGCTCGGCGAAGCGCTGCAGGCGCAGGTTGGCTTCGCTGAGTTCGGAAAAGTCGGCGTTCGACCATTCGCCGCGTTGCAGGCGCTGCCAGATCTCAAGAATTTGACGTGCCTGATGAATTACCCGCTGGGCAAAATGCTGCTTGAGACGCTCGCGGCTAGGGTCTTCTGACTCGGTCATATCCTGACTACTGTGAGGGTGCATGCTGAGGTCGACTGATGGCTCTATGCTAGCACCTCTTTTCTGTTGCATGAGTGTCATACGTCAATTAAGTCTGCGTGCCGGATATTCAGTTATTGACCCGCGGGTCGCGCAGCGTAAAAAGCGTGCATCCTTTATAGTCCAACCTTGCTTGTGCGCCGCTTTCGCGTAAAAGCCCCGCAACGATGGGCACGATGGGGTAGGGTTGTGGTCGGAGTGTCTGAACGCACCCGGACAATTGACGTGCATGAACTCAAGTGATTGAAAGGATATCGCCATGCTGGACTGGAAAAACCGTGAAGGCAGTGCCAAAGGCCCCGCCCCTGAGCCCAAGTCGGCCAACCGCAGCTATTTTCGCAACTTGCTGATGAGCCGGGCTTTGCTCAGCATTATCGGCCTGTACCTGCTGGTCACCGGTGGCCTGGGTTGGTACTGGAGCCAGGAGCCGGCGCTGTTTCCGGTCCAGCAGAACGCCCAGCTTGCCGCCGAGAAGGAAGGCAAGCAGATGGTCGTGGGCTACACCACGGTCGAAACCCTCAAGACCGTGGTCGGCACCTTGCTGAACAAGCCTGGCGGCTACATCTCCAACGACCGTTTCCCGCCGGGCTTGTGGATGGACAACATGCCGAGCTGGGAATATGGCGTGCTGGTGCAGGTGCGTGACCTGACCCGCGCACTGCGCAAAGACTTCGCTCGCTCCCAGTCGCAGTCGGCTGAAGACGCGGACCTGGCCAAGGCCGAGCCGCGGTTCAACTTCGATAACAAGAGCTGGGTGCTGCCTTCGAGCGAATCGGAATACCAGGAAGGCATCAACTCCCTGAGCCGCTACGAAGCGCGTCTGTCTGACCCGAACCAGCGCGGCGCACTGTTTTACGCGCGTGCCGACAACCTGAACAACTGGCTGGGCGATGTAGCGACCCGTCTGGGCTCGCTGTCCCAGCGCCTGTCGGCCAGCGTCGGCCGCGTCAAGCTGAACACCGCGCTCAAAACCGAGGCGCTGGCGCCGGGCGAAGTGCCGCAAGTCGATGAAGAAGTGGTGGAAACCCCATGGATGCAGATCGATAACGTGTTCTACGAAGCCCGTGGCCAGGCATGGGCCTTGTCCCATCTGCTGCGCGCCATCGAAGTCGACTTTGCCGACGTGCTGGCCAAGAAAAACGCCACCGTCAGCGTGCGCCAGATCATTCGTGAGCTGGAGGCCTCGCAGGAACCGGTGTGGAGTCCCATGATTCTTAACGGCAGTGGCTTCGGGGTACTGGCGAACCATTCGCTGGTGATGGCCAACTATATTTCCCGGGCAAACGCTGCAGTGATCGATTTGCGTCAGCTCCTCAACCAGGGTTGATGATGGACGCTACTCAAAAGGAGGCCGAACACCGTGCGGCCTCCGATGCTGAACTGATCTGCTGGGTCGACGAGCAGGACAACCTGCTCGGCCACCTGGTCAGGTCCGACCTACGCCAGCGCGGCCTGATTGGCCGTTGCACCTTTATCTTTCTGTTCAATTCCAAGGGCGAGCTGTGCGTGCATCGGCGCACCTTGAGCAAGGCCCTGTATCCGGGGTTTTGGGATACGGCGGCTGGCGGCATGGTGGCGGCGGGGGAAAGCTATGCCCTGTCGGCACAGCGGGAATTGGCCGAAGAGCTGGGCGTAAGTGGAGTGGAGTTGGTCGAGCACGATCATTTTTACTTTGAAGATGGTGACAGCCGCCTGTGGTGCACTTCCTACTCTGCCGTATGGGACGGCCCGTTGTGTTTGCAGCCTGAAGAGGTCATGGAGGCACGCTTTCTGCCCATCGAAACGGTGCTTGCCGAGGCCGAGCAAAAGCCCTATTGCCCGGATGCTCAAGAAGGTCTGCGGCGCTATCTCGCCTTACGTCGCTAAAGTTGCATAAATTGGCGCCATTTGGCTCTTAGCAACTTCGCTTTTTGCCGTTACACTGCGCGCCTTTTCACCCGAACCACATTAGCGGTTCGGTAGCGCTGCCCCTGCCTGAGTGGGGCTTCGCGGTCGGTCACCGCCCTTTGCGGCGCCGATCAGTCTTCATCCTCCCAAGAGGATTGCCGGTGGCCAAAAAAGCCGCATCCTTCGCCGCCCTTGGTGGCCTGGTATTTTCCACCGATGCAGGTCGACACTGCCCGGACTGTCGTCAGCCCGTGGATTCGTGTACCTGCAAACAGACCCTGATCCCCGAAGGCGATGGCATTGCCCGCGTACGCCGCGAGAGCAAAGGCCGTGGCGGCAAAACGGTGACCACCATCACCGGTGTGCCTCTGGCCGAAGATGCCCTCAAGGAGCTGGCCACCACGCTGAAAAAGCGCTGCGGCACCGGTGGTGCGTTGAAAGACGGGGTCATCGAGATTCAGGGTGATCACGTCGAACTGCTGTTGGCCGAGTTGATCAAGCTCGGTTACAAGGCCAAGAAGTCCGGCGGCTGAAAGCCTCTTCCCAACCTGTGGCTAAACTCTGTCCTGCGAGTGGGGTCTGACCTTCTTGCAGGCAAATCGTCATTTTCATTCTTTAGACTGCGCCAGCCTCCGCTTGAGGTGGCGCCTTCGCCTTCATTTATAGGGGACTTCGATGTCCGTACGACGCACACGCAAAGACGATGGCAGCCAATGGACAGTTGCGGACAGCCGCAGTGTTTACGGGATCCGCCATTGGGGGGCCGGTTATTTCGCGATCAATGAAGCCGGTCGCGTAGAAGTCCGCCCCAACGGTCCGAACAGCACGCCGGTCGATTTGTACGAGCAGGTCGATCAACTGCGTAAAAGCGGCCTGTCGTTGCCGCTGCTGGTGCGTTTCCCCGACATTCTGCAAGACCGTGTACGCCAACTCACCGGCGCCTTCGATTCGAATATCGAACGCCTGGAGTACCAGAGCAAGTACACCGCGTTGTACCCGATCAAGGTGAACCAGCAGGAAGCGGTGATCGAGAACATCATCGCCACCCAGAACGTCTCCATCGGCCTGGAAGCAGGCTCCAAGCCCGAGCTGCTGGCCGTGTTGGCCCTGGCGCCGAAGGGTGGCACGATCGTCTGCAACGGTTACAAGGACCGCGAGTTCATCCGCCTGGCGTTGATGGGTCAGAAGCTTGGTCACAACGTATTTATCGTGATCGAGAAAGAATCCGAGGTCGGGCTGGTGATCGAAGAGGCCGCCAGCCTCAAGGTCAAGCCTCAGGTGGGTCTGCGTGTGCGCCTGTCTTCCCTGGCATCGAGCAAGTGGGCGGACACCGGCGGCGAGAAATCCAAGTTCGGCTTGTCGGCGGCGCAGTTGCTGTCGGTGGTCGAGCGTTTCCGCGCGGCCGGCCTGGACCAGGGCATCCGCCTGCTGCACTTCCACATGGGGTCGCAGATCGCCAACCTGGCCGACTACCAGCACGGGTTCAAGGAAGCTATTCGTTACTACGGCGAACTGCGCAACCTCGGCCTGCCGGTGGACCACATCGACGTCGGCGGCGGCCTGGGCGTGGACTACGACGGTACCCACTCGCGTAACGCCAGCTCGATCAACTACGACATGGACGACTACGCCGGCGTGGTCGTGGGCATGCTCAAGGAATTCTGCGATGCGCAGAGCCTGCCGCACCCGAACATCTTCTCTGAAAGCGGTCGCTCCCTGACCGCCCACCACGCCATGCTGGTGGTGCAAGTCACTGACGTCGAGAAGCACAACGACGAAATCCCGACCATCGAAAACAAGGAAAGCCTGCCGGAAACCGTGCAATGGCTGGTGGACCTGCTCGGTCCGACCGACATCGAAATGGTCACCGAAACCTACTGGCGCGCCACCCACTACATGAGCGACGTGGCCACCCAGTACGCCGACGGCAAACTGACCCTGGCGGAAAAAGCCCTGGCCGAACAGTGCTACTTCGCCGTCTGCCGCCGCCTGCACAACTCGTTGAAAGCCCGCCAGCGTTCGCATCGCCAGGTGCTGGACGAACTCAACGACAAGCTGGCTGATAAGTACATCTGCAACTTCTCGGTGTTCCAGAGCCTGCCGGACACCTGGGCCATCGGCCAGGTCCTGCCGATCCTGCCGCTGCACCGTCTCGACGAAGAGCCGCTGCGCCGCGCCGTGCTGCAAGACCTGACCTGCGACTCCGACGGCAAGATCAAGCAGTACGTCGACGAGCAGAGCATCGAGACCAGCCTGCCGGTGCACGGTTTGAACGAAGGTGAGGACTACCTGTTGGGTATCTTCCTGGTCGGCGCGTATCAGGAGATCCTGGGCGACATGCACAACCTGTTCGGTGACACCGACTCGGTGAACATTTACCAGCGTGAAGACGGTTCGGTGTACAGCGCCGGGATCGAGACCCACGACACCATCGAAGACATGCTGCGCTATGTGCACTTGTCGCCGGAGGAGTTGATGACGCATTACCGCGACAAGTGTGCGAGTGCGAAGATCTCCGCGTCTGAGCGCACCCAGTTCCTGGATGCGTTGCGCCTGGGCTTGACCCGTTCTTCGTACCTGTCCTCGTAATCTATGTGGGAGGGGGCTTGCTCCCGATAGCGGTGGATCAGTCAATGAATCTGTTGACTGACACTCAGCTATCGGGAGCAAGCCCCCTCCCACATTTGGATCTGCATTCCTTCAGTTTGCTCCCAGCCACAGCCCTTGCCGATTCAAGCGCCAGGCTATCGCCCAGAGTGTCAGGCTGCGCACGGCCATGAACAGCAGGAAGGTTACCCACAACCCGTGGTTACCCAACCCCTGCAACGCCCAGGCAATCGGCAGCACCAACAGCACCGTCAGCAACATCCCATTGCGCATCTCCCGCGCCCGCGTTGCGCCGATAAACAGTCCATCGAGCAAATAACTCCACACCGCAATCAACGGCAGTACCGCCAGGTAAGGCAGGTAGATGTCGGCGGTTTCGCGCACACTGGGAATATCCGTTTGCATAGCGATAAACAGATGGCCGCCGAAGGTGAACAGCAGGGCGAAGCCGAGGCTGGCGATCAGTGACCAGCCACAGGCCACCACCAATGAGCGCCGCAACGCCTGGCGGTCACGCGCACCGATGGCGTGGCCGCACAAGGCTTCGACAGCGTGAGCCAGGCCATCCAGGGCATGTGCCGTCAGCAACAGGCCATTGAGCAGCAGCGCATTGGCTGCAACGGTGGCGTCCCCCAGCCGTGCACCTTGCACCGTGATCATGAAGAACACCGACTGCAGGGCCAGGCTGCGGATAAAAATGTCGCGGTTGACCGCCAGCAACGGCCTCCAGCTTTGCCACAGTTTCAGTGCAGCCCAGGCGATATGGCCAGGGTAGGCGCGCAGGGCTTTTTGCGTAAGTGCCAGGCCGAGCAGCGCGCCGGTCCATTCAGCGATCACCGAGGCGCGGGCGGAGCCGACCACGCCCCAGTCCAGGCCGAGTACAAACCACAGGTTAAGCGCAATGTTGACCAGGTTGGTGGTCAGCAGAATCGCCAGCGGCGCCCGCGCATTCTGTGTGCCGAGGAACCAACCGACCAGCGCATAGCTGGCAAGGGCGGCGGGCAGGCCGAACAGGCGGGTGTGGAAGAATTCGCGGGTCAGTTGGTTCAGTTCAGGGGAGGGCTGCATCCATTCCAACGCCAGATGGCTCAGGGGAATACCGACCGTGCCCAGTAACATCGCCAACCCCAGCGCCAGCAGCAAGCCTTGCAACAGGATTTGCCGCAGCGCCGCGCCATCCTTGCGCCCGGCGGCCTGGGCGGCGAACCCGGTGGAGCCCATGCGCAGGAAACCCATGGCCCAGGCCAGAAAGGTATACAGGCTGGCGCCGACAGCCACGGCGCCCAGTTGGTGGGCGTGTGGCAGGTGGCCGATGACCATGCTGTCGACCAGGGCTACCAGCGGCACGGAGATATTCGACAGGATCATCGGCGCGGCCAGGGCCCAGACGCGGCGATGGGTGGGGCGGTGGCGCCAGTCGGTGAGTAAGGTGGGCATACAGGTTCCTTGGTGGAGCGGTATTGTACCCATCCATCAGCCACGCAACAGAACCAGTGTGGGAGCTGGCTTGCCTGCGATAGCGGTGAGTCAGCCAGTGAGATATTGGCTGCAGGACCGATATCGCAGGCAAGCCAGCTCCCACAGGGTTCGTCGTTGGTTGTTGGATTTGGCTGGGACTTGAGGCTGCCCAGAACCAAACTTCCCTCCGTCGGTCAATGTGACCGGCACCGCAGCAGCCAGCGCGGCGCTGATATATAGTTCACCCCTCGGTTCCCTCTGACTACGAGTGCCCCATGCTTAACAAAGGACTGTTCCTCGCTTGCGCGCTGGCCCTGCTGAGCGCCTGTGATTCTTCCGATAAGCCCGCTGCACCGACGGCGCCCGCCGCGGCAAGCATAGCGCCCAAACCCGCCAAGGCGGCGGTGGACGTGGCGGCGCTGAAGCAGCGCTATGCCGGGCGCGAGTTAAGCGTGGTGGACGTGTCCGAGGTGCAGTTGGACGGGGCCAGCACCTTGTCGGTGAGTTTTTCCATTCCTCTGGACCCGGATCAGAAGTTCGCCGACAAGCTGCACTTGGTGGACAGCAAGTCCGGCAAGGTCGATGGCGCCTGGGAGCTGTCCGATAACTTGATGGAGTTGCGCCTGCGCCACCTGGAGCCGCAGCGCAAGTTGGTGCTGACCGTGGACGCCGGGGTGAAGGCAGTCAACGACAACACACTCGCCGCCGAATACACCGCCCGCCTGGAAACCCGTGATCTGCAAGCCACCGTCGGCTTCGCCAGCCGTGGCACGTTGCTGCCGACGCGCCTGGCCGAGGGTTTGCCGGTGATCGCGCTGAACGTCGACAAGATCGATGTTGAGTTCTTCCGCATCAAGCCCGAATCCCTGCCCTCGTTCCTGGCGCAGTGGGGGCGCAATACCAGCCTGCAAAGCTATGAGTCCCGCGAACTGCTGCCGATGGCCGAGCTGGTCTACGGTGGGCGTTTCGACCTGAACCCGGCACGCAACACTCGCGAAACCCTGCTGCTGCCGATTGCCGGCCTCAAGCAATTGCAGCAGCCGGGCGTGTACCTGGCGGTGATGCGTGCCTCGGGCACCTACAACTATTCGCAACCGGCCACGCTGTTTACCTTGAGTGACATCGGCCTGTCGGTGCACCGCTATGCCAATCGCCTGGATGTGTTTACCCAGGCGTTGGAAGGCGGCAAGGCACTGAACGGCGTGGAACTGGAAATCCTCGATGCCGAAGGCCGCGTACTCGGCCAGGGCAAGACTGAAGACGGTGGTCACGCCGAGCTGCCACTGCCGAAAAAAGCCCAGGTGTTGCTGGCCAAACAAGGCGAGCAGACCAGCCTGTTGCGCCTGGACAGCGCCGCGCTGGATTTGGCCGAGTTCGATATCGGCGGGCAGCCGTCCCACCCGCTGCAGTTCTTTGTGTTCGGCCCGCGTGACCTGTATCGCCCTGGCGAAACCGTGCTGCTCAATGCGCTGTTGCGCGACAAGGATGGCAACGCGGTCAAACCGCAGCCGGTGAGCGTCGAGGTGCGTCGTCCGGATGAACAGGTGAGCCGCAAGTTTGTGTGGGATGCTGATGCCTCCGGCCTGTATCAATACGCGCTGCAACTGGCCGGCGAAGCACCGACCGGGCGCTGGCAGTTGGTATTTGACCTGGGGGACGGCAAGCCGCAACTGTATGAATTCCTCGTCGAAGACTTCCTGCCCGAACGCCTGGCACTGGAACTCAAGGGCAGTGAAACCGCACTGAGCCCAACGGAAAATCCGGTCATTCAGGTCAACGGGCGCTATCTGTACGGCGCACCGGCATCCGGCAATCGGGTCAGCGGCCAGGTCTATGTGCGCCCGCTGCGTGAGGCGGTCAAATCTCTGCCGGGGTACCAGTTCGGTTCCATCACTGAAGAAGAGCTGAGCCAGGATTTCGAACTGGACGAAAGCGTACTCGACGCCAATGGCGAGCAAGCGCTGACCCTGGAAAGCAAATGGGCCGAGGCCAAATCCCCGTTGCAACTGATTGTGCAAGCCAGCCTGCAAGAGTCCGGCGGGCGGCCCATCACCCGACGCCTGGTGCAGCCGATCTGGCCGGCCGAGCAATTGCCGGGCCTGCGCGGGTTGTTTGATGGCAAGGAAACCAATGGCGATGGCCCAGTGGAATTCGAAGTGCTGGTGGCCAACCAAGACGGTCAGAAACTAGCTGCGCAAAACCTCAAGGTGCGCCTGGTGCGTGAGCGCCGTGACTACTACTGGAACTACTCGGAGAACGATGGCTGGAGCTATCACTTCAACGAGAAATTCCTCAACCTCGATGAGCAGACCCTGAACATCAAGGCCGGCGACACCGCCAAGGTCAGCTTCCAGGTGGAGTGGGGCCCGTACCGTGTCGAGGTGGAAGACCCGCAGACCGGACTGGTCAGCAGCGTGCGCTTCTGGGCCGGCTACCAGGCCCAGGACAACACCGAAGGCGGCGCCGTGCGCCCCGACCAGGTCAAGCTGGCGTTGGATAAACCCGCCTATGGCGATGGCGACACCGCCAATGTCACCGTCACGCCACCGGCTGCCGGTAAAGGCTACTTGCTGGTGGAGTCCGCCGAAGGCCCGCTGTGGTGGCAGGAGATCGACGTACCGGCCGAAGGCAAAAGCTTTGCGGTGAAGCTCGACCCGAAATGGTCGCGCCATGATCTGTATGTGAGCGCCCTGGTGATTCGCCCCGGCGAGCGCAAAGCCAATATCACCCCAAAACGTGCCGTGGGCCTGTTGCACCTGCCGCTGGATCGTACCCAGCGCAAACTCGGCCTGACCCTCACTGCACCGGAAAAAATGCGCCCCAAACAACTGCTGACGGTGAAGATCGCCGCCAAAAACGCCGATGGCAGCGTGCCCAAACAGGTGCATGTGCTGCTGGCGGCGGTGGATGTGGGCATCCTCAATATCACCGAATACCCCACGCCCGATCCGTATTCCAGCCTGTTCGGCCGCAAAGCCTATGGCGTCGACCAGTTCGACATCTACGGCCAGTTGATCGAAGCCGGCCAGGGGCGCCTCGCCAGCCTGGCATTTGGCGGTGACGCGGCGTTGGCCAAAGGCGGCAAGCGCCCGGACACCAGTGTGACCATCGTTGCCCTGCAAAGCGCGCCGGTGACCCTGAACGATAAAGGCGAGGGCGAAGTCAGCGTCAATATCCCCGATTTCAATGGCGAACTGCGCCTGATGGCCCAGGCCTGGAGCGATGATCGCTATGGCATGGCCGAGGGCAAGACTGTCATCGCCGCACCGCTGATTGCCGAGCTGTCGGCGCCGCGCTTCCTGGCGGGAGGCGACCAGACCACCTTGGCCCTGGACCTCTCCAACCTGTCGGGCAAGGCGCAGAAACTCGATGTGCAATTGACCGCGCAAGGGCAGTTGGAACTGGTCAACAGCGGCGCGCAATCGGTTGAGCTCAAGCAAGGCCAGCGCACCACCCTGCGTATTCCGGTAAAAGCCTGGGGCGGTCTCGGCCAGGGCAAGGTCAAGGTCACCGTCAATGGCCTGGACCTGCCGGGGGAAAACCTGCCGCCGTTCAGCCGCGAGTGGACCCTGGGCGTGCGCCCGGCGTACCCGGCCTTACTCAAGCATTACCGCGCTGTGCTCAAGGATCAGCCGTGGAGCTTGCCGGCGGGCACGCTCGATCAGTTCGATGCCTCGGGGCGTGAGGCGCTGTTGAGCCTGTCGAGCCGGCCGCCGTTGAACCTTGGTGCACAGATCAGTGCGCTCAAGGCCTACCCCTATGGCTGCCTGGAACAAACCGCCAGTGGCTTGTACCCGTCGCTGTATGCCGACGATGCGCTGCTCAAGCGCCTGAGCATCAAGGGCGAACCGGATGCCGAGCGCAAACGCAAGATCGAGTTGGGCATCGAACGCCTGCTGGGGATGCAGCGCTACAACGGCAGCTTTGGCTTGTGGGGCGCTGACGGCGAGGAAGAATATTGGCTGACCGCCTATGTCACCGACTTCCTCCTGCGCGCCCGCGACCAGGGGTTTGCCGTACCGCCTGAAGCCTTGAAGAAGGCCAGCGAGCGGCTGCTGCGGTATGTGCAGGAACGCAACCTGATTGAAGTCGACTACAGCGACAACGCCGAGCACACGCGTTTTGCCGTACAGGCCTACGCCGGCATGGTGCTGGCGCGCAGTCAGCAGGCGCCGTTGGGTGCCTTGCGCAGCCTGTTCGAACGCCGCAGTGATGCGCGCTCCGGATTGCCATTGGTGCAGTTGGCCATCGCCTTGCAAAAAATGGGCGACCAGCCGCGTGCCGATCAAGCCTTGCTCGCCGGTTTGGCGGCGCAGCGCAGTGCCAAGGAATGGCTGGCCGACTACGGTAGCCCATTGCGCGATCAGGCGATGATCCTGGCGCTGCTGGAGGAAAACGATTTGGCCAAGGGCAAACGTGAAGAGCGCCTGTTTACCTTGTCGGACCAGTTGGCGGCCAGCCCGTATCTGTCGACCCAGGAGCGCAACTCGCTGTTCCTGGCCGGTCGGCTCGGTTTCGCCCAGCCCGAGGCTGACTGGCAGGTGTCGCTGACCGGCAGTGGCGGGGCGCGGGAGCTGAACAACCAGCAGTCCACGCTGCAACTGGATGACAAGCTGCTATCCAGCGACCTGAGCCTGAGCAATCAGGGCCAGACTCCCGTTTACCAGCAGCTGACTATTTCAGGTTACCCACAACTGCCCCCGGCAGCGGGCGGCGAGAACCTGAGCATTCGCCGCGAATACCTGGGCATGAACGGCCAGCCATTGAACCTGCGCAGCCTCGACAGCGGCGACCTGGTTCTGGTGCACCTGGCCGTCAGTGCCAAGCAACGCGTGCCGGATGCCCTGGTGGTAGACCTGCTGCCCGCTGGCCTGGAGCTGGAAAACCAGAACCTGGCACAAAGTGCGGCGAGCCTTGAGAACGCCAGCAGCCAGGTGAAGGAGTGGCGCGAGTCGATGCAGAACGCATCGCTCAAGCATCAGGAGTTCAGGGATGATCGCTATGTGGCGGCGATGAACCTGGACGGCTACGGCACCACGCACTTGCTGTACCTGGCACGTGCGGTGACGCCTGGCACCTATCGCGTGCCGCCGCCGCAAGTGGAGTCGATGTATCGGCCGAACTGGCAGGCGGTGGGCGAGACGCCGGGGGATATGGTGATCAAGGGCCGCTGATCGCTGAAGTTGAAGTGGGCGCTCTTGTGGGAGGGAGCTTGCTCCCGATAGCGGTGAATCAGTCACAGCATCATTGGCTGACACTCAACTATCGGGAGCAAACCCCCTCCCACAAGGGATTGGGGCTGTCAGATAAATCAGTGCACAACCCAACTCAGCAACCACAGGCCCAGCAGCAGCCAGATGATGCCCACGATGATCGAGGCCCGCATAAAGGCGCGTACCGCCGAGTACAAGAAGAGCAACCCGACGATCAGGGTGATGATGCTGATGATCGAGGTGTCCATGCCCAAGGTACGCGACAAGCCATCGATAAAGTTGCCGCCGGCGTGGGTCAATGCCCCGAACAACCCGCTCAGGCCATCGACGATAAAGCGGATGACGGAGCCGAGCGCCTGGCCCAACCATTCGAAAAAGCTTTCTACCTGCATGTGCGTGTCCTGATAAGAAGGTGGGCGTAACTGAGCCTTTGGTCGTTATTGCGACAGGCTAGTTCCCTACAAGCATAGAGGTTTGCCCGGTTGAATTTGCGTTTTGTTGCCCGCTGGACCCTGGCGAGCCTGCTGTTGGTAATCGCCGTGCTATGGCTGGCCGATCGTATCTGGCCCTTGCCCCTGCCCCAGGACGACCTGGCCCGGGTGGTCCTGGCCGAAGATGGCACGCCGCTGTGGCGATTTGCTGATGCCAACGGCGTATGGCGCTACCCGGTGCAGACGCGCGAGGTGTCGCCGTATTATCTCGACGCGCTGCTCACTTACGAAGACCGCTGGTTTTACCAACACCCCGGGGTAAACCCGCTAGCGCTGGTACGGGCGACCTGGCAAAACCTGACCGGTGCACGGGTGGTGTCCGGCGGCAGTACCTTGTCGATGCAGGTGGCGCGTTTGCTCGACCCGCATTCACGCACCCTGCATGGCAAGTTGCGTCAACTGTGGCGTACCGCGCAGTTGGAGTGGCACCTGTCCAAGGACGAAATTCTCAACCTTTACCTCAATCGTGCGCCCTTCGGCGGCACGCTGCAGGGCGTGGCAGCGGCGAGTTGGGCGTATCTGGGCAAGTCGCCCTCACAACTGACCCACGCCGAAGCCGCCTTGCTCGCGGTATTGCCCCAGGCGCCCAGTCGCTTGCGCCCGGACCGTCATCCGCAACGTGCCCAGCAGGCCCGCGACAAAGTGCTGCGCCGCCTCGCCGAGTTCCAGGTGTGGCCGCAGCCTGCGGTCGATGAAGCCCTGGAAGAACCGCTGCTGCTCGCCCCGCGCCTGGAACCGAGCCTGGCGCCGTTGCTGGCGCGGCGTCTGAACCGCCCCGACAGCCCGCCGCTGATTCGCACCACCCTGGACGCCACCCTGCAACGCCGCCTCGAAGACCTCCTGCTGGGTTGGCGTGCACGCCTGCCGGAACACACCTCGGCAGCGATTCTGGTGGTGGAAGAGGAAAGCATGGCGGTGCGCGCCTACCTGGGCTCGGTGGATATCAACGACACCAAGCGCTTTGGCCATGTGGACATGATCAGTGCGCTGCGCTCGCCCGGTTCGACCCTGAAGCCTTTCCTGTATGGCATGGCGTTGGACGACGGCTTGATTCACTCCGAGTCCCTGTTGCAGGACGTGCCCCGGCGTTACGGCGATTATCGGCCGGGCAACTTTTCCATGGGCTTTACCGGGGCGGTGCCGGCGAGCACGGCGCTGTCCAGCTCGTTGAACCTGCCGGCGGTGCAACTGTTGGAAGCCTACGGGCCCAAGCGCTTTGCCGCACAGATGCGCATCGGCGGCATGCCGTTGGCGTTGCCGGCGCTGGCCGAGCCGAACCTGGCGCTGATCCTCGGCGGCGCGGGCAGTCGCCTGGAGGACCTGGTGAGCGGCTACAGCGCCTTGGCCCGTGACGGCAAAAGTGCGACGTTGCGACTACAGCCGGAGGATGCGCTCAGGGAGCGACCTTTGCTGTCGCCGGGGGCTGCGTGGATTGTGCGGCGTATCCTCAGCGGCCAGGCACGGCCCGATCGCGACCCGCGTGCCGAGCTGGTGCAGCGCCCGGTGCTGGCGTGGAAAACCGGTACCAGCTATGGCTTTCGCGATGCCTGGGCAATTGGCGTAGGGCCGCGTTATTTGATCGGTGTATGGATCGGCCGGCCGGATGGCACGCCCGTCCCCGGCCAGTTCGGCCTGGCGTCGGCGGCGCCGTTGATGTTGCAGGTACATGACGTACTGACCAACCGCGACAGTCAGCGCGGCATCAGCGCGCCGGTCAAACCGGTGCCGGCGAATATCGGCGTGGCGGCAATCTGTTGGCCGCTGGGCCAGCCCATGAACCGCAGCGACCCCAACTGCCGTCGCCAGCGTTTCGCCTGGACCCTGGACAACACCACGCCGCCGACCTTGCAGGCATTGGATCAACCCTTGAGCGTGGGGCTGATGGAGAGCATCTGGGTTAATGCCAAGGGCTTGCGGGTTGATGCCCATTGCCCTGGCGCGGTGCCGAGGCATATTGCCCTGTGGCCAGCGCCGCTGGAGCCCTGGTTGCCAAGGGTTGAACGCCGTGAAGCGCGCATTCCTGCGCCTGACCCGGATTGCCCGCCACCGGCGCTGGCTGCGGCTTCGCCATTGTCCATTGTGGGCGTGCGCGAGGGCGACCAGTTGCGCCTGCCCGCGGCCAGCCAACAAGCCTTGCGCCTGAAAATCTCCGCGTTGGGCGGCAGCGGTCGGCGCTGGTGGTTTCTCAACGGCGCACCGTTGGGGGACAGCGCCAATCAGGACAGCATCAATGCCAGTTTTGAGCGGTTGGGGCGATATCAGCTCAGCGTGTTGGATGAGGCCGGTCAAACCGCCAGGCTCGAGTTTAGCGTGGTTGATTAGGGCCTCATCGGGAGCAAGCCCCCTCCCACATTTTGAAATGTGTTCACAAATCAAAGTGTGGGAGGGGGCTTGCTCCCGATAGCGCCCTTGAGAACACCACCGCTATTCACTTGCCTTCAATCCCCATCCCCCTGAAGCTATACCCATTCAGGAGCCCCCCAATGAACCTCGAACACCTCACCGAACGCCTGCACCGCATCCGCGATACCAACGACTGGAAGCAGTTCCACAGCCCGAAAAACCTGGCCATGGCCGCCAGTGTGGAAATGGCCGAACTGGTGGAAATCTTCCAATGGCTGACTGAAGACCAATCCCGTCAGCTTCCCGCCGATAAACTCGCCCATGCGGGCCAGGAAGTCGGTGACATCGTGCTGTACCTGCTGTTGCTGTGCAGTGAGCTGGGCCTGGATATGAATGAAGTGGTGCGTGCCAAGTTGGCCGACAGCGAGCGGCGGTTTGCCCATGAGTGATCGTCATTTCGACCAGTTGGCCACGCGTTTTGCCGAGAAAATCTACGGCGGCGCCAAAGGCGCGATTCGCCTGGCGGTGCTTCAGGCTGACTTGCTTGAAGCGTTGCCTGATCGTCCGTTGCGCGTGCTGGATATCGGCGCGGGCCTGGGGCATATGTCGCTGTGGCTGGCCGAGCGCGGTCACCAGGTGACCCTGGCCGAACCCGCTGAGCCGATGCTCGACGGTGCGCGCCAACGTTTTGCCGACGCCGGCCAAAGTGCGACGTTTATTCATGCGCCATGGCAAGACTTGCTCGGTCAACTCACCGAGCCTTACGATCTGGTGCTGTGCCACGCGGTGTTGGAGTGGTTGGCCGAACCCCATGCCATCCTGCCGGTGCTGCATCAGTTGACGCTGCCCGGCGGCTGGTTGTCCCTGGCGTTCTACAACCGCGATGCGTTGATTTACCGCAACCTGCTCAAAGGCCACTTCCGCAAAATGCGCAAGAACGACATGGCCGGTGAAAAGCAGAGCCTCACGCCGCAGCAACCGCTCGACCCTCGGGAATTGGCGGCGCAACTCGAAGGGTTGTGGCAGGTCGAAAGCCAAAGTGGCGTGCGGGTGTTCCACGACTATATGCCGGTAGAATTCCAGGCTCGCGCCGATTTGCAGGACTTGTTGGAGATGGAGCTCGCTCACCGTCGTCACCCAAGTTTTGCCGGGCTTGGGCGATATTTGCACTGGGTCTGCCGTCCGGTTTAAGCGGCCCAGCCTGCGGAGGTCCAAATGCGTCGTCTCGGTTTGATCCTGTTATCCCTGGGGCTGGGAGCCTGTTCCAGCCCTAATCCTTATGTCGCCAGTTCGGCACCGATGCCGCCGGCCCCGGCCCAGGCGGCCACCACTTTTGATGCCAGCGCCTACCCGGCACCCGTACGCGACTACGGCGCCTATCGCAGTTGGGGCTGGCTCAACGGCCAGTTGCCAGCCGGCACGGCCTGGGCCGATTCGGCACAGATTGCCGAGGCGGTCAGCGGCGCCCTCGACCAGCGCGGCCTGCGCCCCTTGCATGACAACCGTGTGCCCGACCTGCTGGTGAGTGCCGATGTGCGCCTGGAGAAGCGCCTGCGCCAGGTCCAGGACGACTATGGCTACGGCTACGGTGGCTACAACCGCTATGGCAACGGCTATGGCATGTACAACAGCGTGCCTGTGGTACGCACCTATGAAGTGACGGTGGCGGTGGCGCGCATCAGCCTGTTCGACGCCCGCACCCGCCAACCGGTGTGGAGCACCAGCGCAGAAACCACCAGCCAGGGCAGCCTGAGTGAGCGCGCCGATAGCTTGCGCAAGGCGATGCAGAAGGCAATGGCTGCCTATCCGCCCAGTTAGCAGCTATTCTCATTTCAGGTTCATGTCGTTTTCTGGAGAACATCATGTTGGGTCGCATCGCTGCACTTGCTGTTGTTGTGTTGCTGGGCGGTTGCCAGAGCAACCAGGTCAACCACGATTTCGACGCCAGCCGCGACTTTGGCGCCTACCGTAATTGGGCCTGGAAAGACCCGGCATTGCAGTACCGCCCCGATGACCCGCGTATCAAGAGCGACCTCACCGAGCAGCGCATCCGCCAGGCCGTGGGCGAGCAACTCGATCAACGCGGCCTGCGCCCCGCAGCGGCCGGTACCAAGGCCGACCTGAATGTACAGGCGTACCTGATCGTCGAAGACCGCCAGCAACAAGTCACCACCAACTACGGCGGCGCCTGGGGCGGCCCATGGAATGGCTACTGGGGCGCGCCGATGTACAACGAAACGCGCAACATCACCTACAAAGTGGCGACCATCCAGATCGACCTGCTCGACGGCAAGGACGGCAAACTGGTGTGGCGCGGCAGCGACGAGCAAATGATGGCCAGCACGCCAAACCCGGAAGATCGCAGCAAGGCCATCCGCAGTACGGTGACCAAAATCCTTTCCAACTACCCACCGCGCTGATTACCCCCTGTAGGAGCGAGCTTGCTCGCGAAAAACGTCAACGATAACGCGTGCTTCCTGAATCAACGCGGCGCCTGTGAGTTTTTCGCGAGCAAGCTCGCTCCTACAGGATTAGGGCATCTCCGCCAGTCGCCAATATGGCGAGTTGCCAGCAACCTGCCTGTCCCTTGTCTACACTCCAGTGCAACCCCGGTGAGTTAGCGCAGGAGTGCTTCGATGTCTCCCCGATTCGGTTCCAGGCAGCGTGGGGCAATTGGCTTGATGGCGGCAGGCACCTTGGCCTTGGCCCTGGTGTTTACGTTGCTGGCGGTCGACAGCGGGCGTCTGTATCTGGAAAAGCGCAAGCTGCAGTCCGTCGCCGATACTTCGGCGCTGGAAGCGGCCGGGCTGGGCGGCCAGTGCGGCACCAACACCACGGCCAACGCCTATGCCACGCAAAACGCTGCGCGCAATGGTTTTGTCGTGGGCAATGGCCGCACCCTGGCCGTGACGTGCGGCACCCTGGCCACCAACGCCCTGAACACCCGGGTGTTTACCGCCGATGCCACCAAGAGCGACGCGATCCGCGTGGTGGCTTCGCGCACGGTGATGAGCAGCATCGCCAATGGCCTGTGGAACCTCTTTAGTGGCGCGCCGATCACCGCGCAAATCAACCTGAGCGCCACCGCTGTCGCGGCGACGCCGCCTCCTGTAGCGCAGTTGTCGATCCGCAGCAGCCTGGCCAGCGTCGACTCAAGCAAATCCCCGCTGGTCAACCTGGTCATCGGCAACCTGCTCGGCGGCAACCTTTCGCTCACGGCGGCGGGTTGGAACGGCTTGCTGCAGACCGACGTCAACCTGCTCAGTTACCTGGACCAGTTGGCGATCAGCTTGAACGTGAAGGCTGGCGACTACGATGCATTGCTCAATACAGCCGTCTCCGCTACCCAGTTGATCGACGCTGCGGTCAAGGTCTTGCAGCAAAACGGAGCGGCGGTCACGGCAGTCATCAATGATGTGATTTCGATTGAGGCGATTGCACCAAACACCAAGCTGTTGACCGTGGGGGACCTGATCGACATTGCCACCGGCACGCCGACGGCGGCGCTCAATACCAATGTGCAACTGTTTCAGTTGCTCGAAGCGGTGGCGCAGTTGTCCAGCAGCAAGAATGCCGTGAGTGCGGCGGCGCAAATCGCTATTCCGCTGGTGGGCAATGTGTCGATCCAGACCAAGGTCATCGAACCGCCGCAGTTGTCGGCCATCGGCAATCCCGCCTTGGCGAAGAAGGGCTTGTTGAATACCCCGCCGACCGATCAGATTTTTGTACGTACTGCGCAAGTGCGCACATTGGTGACGGTGCAAGCACCGATCATCAAGGTCGTGTCTGGCGTGGCTTCGGTCTTGAACGGGCTGGGCACGCCGGTGTCCCAGGTGGTCAAGGGCTTGTTGAACCTCAACTTGCCGGCGGTAGTGGGCGGTGTGCTGTGTCTGGTGGCGTGCAATGTGGCCGATGTGGATGTCACGCAGACGCTATCGATTTACATAGAGGCCGGCAGCGCGCAAAGCAACGTCATTGATTTCAACTGTGCTTCGCCGGCCTCCAAGTCGTTGACGGTGAAGACCACTACGTCCCTTGCCACCCTGGCGGTTGGGACGGTCGATCCGGTGGCTGCGTTTTCTTCATCCGCTGCGGTTAACGTGCAACCGGTCAGGCTGATCGATTTTGGCCAGCGCTACTGTGTCGTTCTGACGTTGCTGTGCAGCCCTACCCGTACACCTAATGTGGGGGGCGGCTTACTGTTGAAGGCCAACTCTACGATTGGTGCGCAGACCAGTAATATCCTGTTTGCACCGGTGGCTGAGATGAATGCGCCACCGACCTACAAGAACGCACCCGGCACCGCCAATATCGTGGGGAGTCTGACAGCGACCTTGAGTGGTTTGCAGGTGACTTATGTGCCGCCCAGCGGCAGTGTGTCCAGTGGTGCGCTGGCGGGAGTGGCCGGCCTGTTGGCGACAATCACCACGGCGGTGGTGGGACTGATCCAGAACGTGCTGTCGCCGATCCTTGATCCTATCGTCAACACCTTGCTCAGTGCCTTGGGCATCAACCTGGGCAACGCCGAAGTTGGCGCCAACCTGAGCTGTCATATGGGGCGGGCTTACCTGGTGATCTGATCCTGCACGATGGGTAACTCAACGCAAAATTTCGCACCGGCCTCGCCATTGCTGACGCTCAGGCGTCCGCCCATGTTTTCCACAATCCCATAGCTTACTGACAGCCCCAGTCCGGTGCCTACGCCGATTGGCTTGGTGGTAAAGAACGGCTCGAAAATCCGTTCCAGCAAGCGCGGGTCGATGCCGCCGGCGTTGTCTTCGACCCAGATGCGTACATGGTGGCGGTCATGCTCGCTGTGCAGGGCAATCCAGGGGCGCAGGGCGGGATTCTTTTCGTGCTGGCTGAGCAGCGCGTCGCGGGCGTTGACCATCAGGTTGATCAGCACCTGTTCCAACTGATCGACGTAGCCTTTGACCTGCACCGCAAAGTCCGCAGGTGTGATGCGCACTTCCACACCTTTGCCACGCAAGCCTTCGCTGAGCAACGCCAGGGTGCCTTCCAGCGCTTGCGCCGGGTCGAACGGTTGCTGCTCGATTTCCGAGCGACGGCCGAACACGCGCATGTGGTCGACCACCCGGGCTGCGCGTTGCACCTGGGCGTCGATGCGCTGGAGTTTTTCGGTGAGGTAGTCGATTTGCACATCGCCATTGCCCAGGCGCTTGAGCACGTTGACGACGGCCATATGCATTACGTTCAGCGGCTGGTTGATCTCATGGGCCAGGCCGGTGGCCATTTCGCCGAGGGTGGCCATTTTGGCGCTTTGGGTCAGTTGTTGTTGTGAGCGGCGCACTTCAGTGTTGTCGCGGCCCACGGCTTGCACTTCCACCAGGGTGCCTTGCTGATCAAACACGCCACGGTCGGACCACACCCACCAGGCATGTTCGCGTCCGGGCAGTTGCAGGCTGATCTCGGCAGTGCTGACCGGGAATTCGGGGGTCAATCGTGCGATGCGTTGCACAAAGGACGCGCGTTGTTCATCCGACAGCCATTGGCCCAGGTCGATGCCCGGCAATTGGGCGGGCTGGCATTCCAGGTAGTTGGCCAGCGGCGTATTGCCGAAGGTCAGGATCAGGTCGGGGCGGTAGCGGCAGATCATTGCCGGTGAGTCTTCCACCAGGATGCGGTAGCGCTCCTCACTCTGGCGCACTTGCTCAGCCGCCAGGGTCGCTTCGGTCACGTCCAGCCACAGGCCCACGGCTTCCACCGGCAGGCCGAGGTCGTCGCGCAACAGCTTGGCTTCGTCGAGCAGCCAGTGGTAATGGCCTTGTTTATCGCGCAACCGGTAGCGGCTGCGCACGGTGCCTTCGCGCAGCAGTTGGCGGGTGCGTTCAAAGTAGAGTTCGCGGTCGTCGGGGTGGATCAGCGTTGCCAGGGTGTCGTGGTTGCACTCGGCCAAGGTCCAGCCCAGCAGCGGTAACAGGCTGGCGCTGAAAAACGCCGGGTGCAGCGCGCCGTTGACGTAGCGCTGTACATAGATCACCGCCGGTGAGCTGGCAATCAGGTTGTCCAGGCGCGCATGGGCGGAGGCGGCTTGCAGTTGCTGGTTCTTGATGTCGCTGATGTCGAGCATGAAGCCGATCCAGCGCCGCTCACTGCCCACGCCCAGCACTTGCCCCTGTATGCGATACCAGAGCGGTGCCTGCTCGGCCTGTGTGCGTTGCAGGCGTACGCTGGTCAGCAACGGCTTGCCCAGGGCTTGCAGATCTTTCAGGCGGCTATTGAGGGCTTGGCGGTCGGCGGGGTGGATCAATCCGAGCCAGGTGTCGAGGGCCTGGCGGGTGGGGCCGTCCTCCTGGCTCAGGTTGCGCAGCAATTGTGGCGCCAGTTGGATCTCTTGGGTGGCGGGCAACAGTTCCCACCAGCCGGCGCCGAGCAGGCCTTGCAAGGCTTCCACCCGTTCCAGTTGTTGGTGGTGGCGCTGTTCACGCAGGCGGCTCAACAGTGGCGCGGCGAGGGCGGCGCACAGGGTGAGCCAGTCACGTTCGCGGGTGTGATCCACCTGGCCGTCGTAGCAGCCACACAACAACCAGGCCGCCACGCCGTGGCTGTCGCGGTAGGGCACCAGCAAACCGCCGACGTTGCCGAAGATGCTGTGCAGGCGCGGGTTTTCGCTGCGGCCCAGGGCAATGTCCAGGTTCAGAGGCATGTTGCCGTTCAGGCTGTCGAGGCTGGTGCCAAGATGCTGCCCGGTTTGCCACAGGGCCGGGGCATCATGGGCGGCGTATTGGCTGTAGATGCGCCAACCCTGATCGTCTTCGTCGAGCAGCGCCATCGCCACGCAAGGTATGCGCCAGCGCTGGGCCACGCTGCGCAGGTGCTCGTTGAACACCTGTGACAGGCGGTTGAAGCTGCACACGCGCAGTTGTTCGCTCATCAGGCCAGCGAGTTGATGGTTCTGTTCGCGCTGTTGCATCCGTGCCCGGTCGGCCAGCAGGTCGGTGATATCCAGCAGGCGCAGGGCCCAGCCGTCGCCCTCCGGCTCGAGCCAGCCGCGGGTGTGCAGAACCAGGCCGGCGGCGCCCTGAAAGTCCAGGTCCAGACCCTGTCGTTGCCATTGCGGCGGTGCACCTTCGACGCTCAGCGCGCTGCTCGCGCACAGCAATGTGCGCAGCGGCGGGTTGGGCGTGTTGGCCAGGTGTTGGTCGAGCAGAGGCCGCAGGCTACCGGCAATGCTTAGCACCTGGCCCAGGTTGTCCAGTTGCAACTGCAGGCCCGGCGCAGGCGTTGCCGGGGCATCCAGGGCCAAGGCGCTGCTGCGCCCGCGCAGGCGTGCGAACAATTTATCCCCCGTCGTCAAAACTGAAGGCTCGAGGTAGCGGTCAGGTTGGTGGGCAGGTTCGGAACGGTGCCAACGCCAGGCAGTACCAGGGCCGGCAGCACCGCTTTGATGTTGGCTGATGGATAAGTGATTTTCACCGTCAGCAAGTTATTGGTGTAGGTGGCGGTGATGTAACCGGGCAGAAACTTCAAGGAGCCGGGGATCCAGTTCAACTGCGCCTGGGCTGCATCTTTGGCGCGCTGCACAACCAAAGCCGAATAGCCTGCGGTGCCTGGGTCCAGTGACACACTGCGGCGCACGCCTTCTGCCGCCGCCTGGTGGAACGACTGCATCAGCAACAGCGGCAAGCTGTAGCTGAGCATGCCGTAGAACACCGCAAAGAAGATTACGAAGACCAAGGCAAACTCGATCGCCGCCGCACCTTTTTGCTTTCTCGGGAGGCCTGATTTCATGACTGCGTCTACCCTGAGGCGAGTACCTGATATCAGCATAGAATCATTCGGCAAAAAGGGATGTTTTTTACGTGATCCAGAATGTAGTGATATTGCTGTGGTTGGGGCTGTGCGCTTTACAGGATATGCGTCAGCGGCAAATTGCCAATACGCTGACCCTGGGCGTCGGATTACTGGCGTTGATCTACCTGCTGTGGACCGGCTCGACGTGGCTCGGTGCTCCCCGCAGCGATGGCGGCCTGGCCCTGGTGCTGGCGCTCGCCCTGACCCTGCCGGGTTATGCGTTGGGCCGCTTCGGCGCCGGGGATGTGAAGTTGTTGGCAGCCCTGGGCCTGGCCTCCAATACCACGTATCTGCTGGGGTCGCTGATTGGCGCGGGCATCGCCATGGTGGCTTGGGCACTTATGCATCAAGGCCTTAGCTCAAGCCATGTAGAGCGGGACGCGCAGGTGTCAACAAAACAACCTTTTGCACCCTTTGTTCTGACAGGTTATGCGGCCTGCTGGCTTTGGATCCACTAGTCGTTCGAGTTGATTAGTCGTATGTACATAGTCAGAAAGTACGTCTACGTTTAATGAGTGGTTGTGGGATTTTTCGTCAGAAAGGATAGGTCACCTTTTGGCTTGCCAGGCATGGAGTAGCGCGTGAACAAGCTTACATCAGCAGTAAAAGTGCTCGTAGTCGACGATCAACCGTTAATCGTAGAGGAGCTCTGTGAGTTTCTTGAAAGCAGCGGGTACCGTTGTGTCCCGTGCGAGTCCAGCAAACAAGCGATAGAGCGTTTCAGCGAAGACCCTCTGATCGGCCTGGTGCTGTGCGATCTGCATATGCCGGACATGGACGGCATCGAACTGGTTCAGGCGTTGCAACGCGTCGCCGGCAAGCATCGTGCATTTGAAGCGATCATGCTCACCGGGCGCGCCGACAAGCAGGATGTGATCAAGGCCCTGCGTGCAGGGATCGCTGATTACTACCAGAAACCGATCAACCTGGATGAACTGCTCGAAGGCCTCAAGCGCCAGGAAGCGGCATTGGAGGAGCGGCAAAAGGACCTGCAACTGGGGACGCTTAACCAGAAGTTGCAGTACCTGTCCGACTCCATCAACGACTTGTATATGGACCTGGACAGGGTGCGGCGCAACCCGGCGCCCAAGGCCAGCGACGGCGAGGCGATGGCTGACGAAGCCGGGCCAGTGGAAATCCCGGCGATCTTCAATCAGTTGTCTCCGCGCCAGTTGGACGTGGCGCGCCTGGTCGGCAAGGGGCAGACCAACTACCAGATTGCCTGTGAACTGGGGATCACCGAGAACACGGTCAAGCTGTATGTATCCCAGGTGCTGCGCCTGACCCATATGCACAATCGCACACAGTTGGCGCTGGCGTTGTCACCGAGCAACTCGGCGATGGGCCAGCGGGTGACGGCGCACTGAAAGCCCAGTCAACGGCAGAGCAAAAGCCGGTAGATATTCAATGTGGGAGGGGGCTTGCCCCCTCCCACAGTCACCCTATTTACTCCCGCTCTGCGCAGACCCGCCCACCTTCTGATCAAAGAACTCCGGGATCGGATGCTTGTTGCTGTCCAGCCAGCGCTTCAGCGCCTGCTCGCGTTCCGCCGGCGTGGTCTTTTGCGGGTTGGCCGAGGCTGCGCGCCCGCTGAGTTGCAGGGCCATCCAGTTTTCTGTTTCCGCCTGCTGCGGCGAAGACGGTCCAGCCTCGATGGCCGATGCTGCGTAGGGCAGGGCCAGCAATGCGAGGCTGGCGAGGTAATGGAGTTTCATCATCGGCTCCCTATTTCACAGACGCCGGCAGCGTGTCGCTGACGGCCGCTACCTGGTCTTTGGATGGACGTACCGTTGCCGCAGCCGCACCCTTGATGCGTTGTGCGCGTGCCTGGGCCTGCGTCACTTGCTCGGGGCTCAGCCCGAGTTGGCCGACCACTTTTGCGGCCTGCTCCCAGTTGTCCTGGTAAATCAACAAGGTCACCAGGTTCACCGCCGCCAATTGATCGCTCTGCTTGAGTTCGATGGCGGTCATGAATTCAAAGCGTGCGTCTTCCAGGCGCAGTTGATCGAGGTACACCACGCCCAAGTCATTGCGGATTTTTTCGTCGGTGGGTGCCAGGCGTGCCGCACGTTGCAGATGGGCCATGGCCTGGCCGTTGTCGCCCTTGGCCGACGCCAGTTGCCCCAGACCGTGCTCGCCATCGGCGGCCAGGCAGGTGCCGAGCAAACTGCGGTACAACGGCTCGGCCTCGGTGCGGCCCAGCAGGCGATAAGCGCGGGCCTGGCGCTGGCGCACCTGAGGCAGGGTAGCGGGCAGGTTTTGCAGGTTGGCCAGGCTGGCGTGCAGCTTGCCTTCGTTGGCCATGTCGTCGGCCAGGTTCAAGGACAGCTCCTGGTCCGAGCTGGGTTTGGGGCAACTGCCGGACGCCAGCAAGCCGGCCCACGGAGCCTGGCCATTACTGGCGCAGCCACCCAGCATCAGCACGCTTATGGCGACAATCAGTGGCTTCATAACAGACTCCTCAGAAGTTATTCAGGGCGCGGGAGATGGCGATCATGGCCGGGCCCCCGAGCACAATCAGCAAGGCTGGAAACAGGAACACCATCATCACCACCGACATCTTCGCCGACATTTTCGAGATGTATTCCTGCAGGCGGGTCAGGCGGCGGTCATCGAGCAATTGCTTGAGCGCCAGCAGCGACTTCATCGCGCCGCCACCCTGCTGAATCAATTGCTGAAGAATGATGCAGGTGTCGGTGAACTCGTCCACCGCCAGCAGGCGTGCGGTCTTGCCCAGCTCCTCGGACAGCTCCAGGCCCGAGTCGACCCGCGCCAGGATCAGGCGCAATTCATGGGTCAAGTCAGGGAGCAGGCGCTGGGCTTCGGTACTCAACACTCGCAGTGATTGCTCAACCGCCATGCCGGATTCGAACAGGATGCGCAGCAGTGGAATGAACGTGGAGATTTCCCGAGCAATGCGTTCCTGGCGATATTTGGCGCTGAGGGCCAGGACGCGCTTGGGCAGCAGGTAACCAATCCCCAGGGCCACCGCCGGCGCGATCCACGGCGAGCCGGCATGGGGGAACAGCAGTTGCTGGCCCAGTAGGGTCAGGCCCAGCAGCACGATCGGCACTCCGACCTGGCAGGCGGCGAACATCGAGCGTTGGTTGGCCTTGCGCCAGCCGACACGGTTGAGCAGGGTCTGTGTTTCGTTGTCCAGGCTGACCGAGCGCTGGGCCACCTGGCTTGCGCCCAGTTGGCGCATCAGGCTGCCGAGTTTGTCTTCGCGGGTCAGGTGGCCTTGCAGGCGCTGGCTGACCATGCGCTGGCGCCGCCGTTGCTCCAGCAGGTTGCCGGCGATCAAGGCGACGGCGGCGAGCAACAGCAGGATGCTGATCAGAATCGCCATTTCAAATACTCCGCAACATGCGCCACATCACGAAGGTGCCCGTGATGTCGAGCGCCACCGCGGCCAGCAACAAATAGCGCCCGGTGCCGTCATTCCACATGCTCATCAGGTAGCCCGGGTTGACCATCAGGAAGTAGCCCACCATGACGATGGGCAAACCCGCCAACACATAAGCGGTCATGCGTGTTTCACCGGTCATGGCCTTGAGTTGGCGTGCGCCCTGCTCACGCTCGCGAATCATCTTGATCAGGTTCTCCAGCAATTCGCTGGCGTTGCCGCCGTAGCGGTGGTTGACCTTCAAGCCCAGGGCAAACAGGCGAAACTCATCGCGTTCATAGAACTCGGCAAAGTCGCTGACAGACTCCGGCAGGCTTACGCCCATTTGCACGTTGCGCTGGATGCGGCTCATGGCCTGCTTGAGTGGCGCCTCGGTGCTGTCGATAGCCCCCAGCACGGCATCGGCCAGGGTGCGGCCGGACTTGAGGCTGCGCACGCTGTGGTCCAGCAGTTGCGGCAATTGTTCGATCATGCGCTGCACGCGTCTTTGGTAGCGCCAAGCGATATACGCACGCAGCAGCAGCGGCGGCATTATCAGCATGGCGAGCAGGCCCAGCCCGTCGGCCAGCAGGTAGCCCAGCAACATGGCTACCGCCCAGCCGCTCAGCCATAGCCCCAGGCGATCGGTGGGCTTGCCCAGGCCGGCGCGCTGGAACATGCGCTCCAGCGCAATCCAGCTGCCGTTCGGTTCCTCAGGCAACGGCTGGCCGTCGGCGAGACGCTCCAGCACGCGGTCGGTGCCGGCCTGGCGCAGCCCGCGCTGGAACAGCCACACCGACAGGCTGATCAGCAGGATGCAGATGAGCAGCAAGAGAAGTCCTGTCATGGTGCCCTCTACAACGGCAATGCCGATTCACGCCGCAGCTTGTCGCCGGCCGGGTTGAGCGCCTCGCGCAGGAAGCCAAAACCGGTACGGCGGTCCAGGCGAAACAGGGTATTGGTGACATACACGTCATCGCGCACGCCCACCACTTCCACCACCTCGCTGACGCACCGGCGCCCATCGGGCAGGCGTGTCAGCTGGATCACCACATCGAGTGCCGCACAGATCATTTGCCGCAGGGTTTTTTCCGCCACCACGCGCCCGGTCAGACCCACCAGGGTCTCCAGGCGCAGCAGCGCGTCCTGGGCATTGTTGGCGTGCACGGTGCTCATGGAACCATCGTGGCCGGTGTTCATGGCGGTCATCACGTCGAGTACTTCCACGCCGCGAATTTCACCAAGAATGATGCGGTCGGGGCGCATCCGCAGGGCGTTGCGGATCAGGTCGCTGGCTTTGACCTCGCCATGCCCTTCGGCATTGGCCGGGCGGGTTTCCAGGCGCACCACATGGGGGTGGCCCAGTTGCAGTTCGGCCACATCTTCAATGGTGACCAGGCGCTCATGGGGGTTGATCAATTGGCTGAGGATGTTGAGCAGGGTGGTCTTGCCGGTACCGGTACCGCCACTGATAAGGATATTGCAGCGCTTGCCCACCGCCTCCTGGAAGAATTCTAAGATACTGTGGTCGATGGTTTGCATCGCCACCAGGTCGCTGCTCTTGAGCATGTCCTTGCGAAACTTTCGGATCGACAGGCAGGGCCCATCCAGGGCAATCGGCGGGATGATCGCGTTGACCCGGCTACCGTCGGGCAGGCGCGCATCGACCATTGGCGAGGACTCATCCAGACGCCGCCCCAGTGGCGCGAGGATGCGCTGCATGACGCGTTCCACATGGTGCGCATCGATAAAGCGCAGGTCGCTCTGGTACAGCACACCGTCGCGCTCGATAAACACCCGGTGCGGGCCGTTGACCAGAATCTCGGTCACCGACACATCGCGCAGCAGCACTTCCAGTGGGCCGAAGCCGGTCAGCTCATCGACGATTTCTTCGGCCAGGCGCTCCATCTCATAGCGCGAGATCGCCAGGTGCATGCGCGTGATGTATTCGGCCACTTTGTCGATGACAAATTGCGCCAGGGATTGGCGCGAGCCTTCCAGCAAATTCTGTCCGGACTCCTCGATGGCGTCGATGATGTAGCGATGCAGCACCAGTTTCAGGCCGTCGTGATCGTTGTGCGCGGCGGCGCCGCGAGTTGGGGCGCCGAAGAGTTTTTCGCCGTTCATCGACCTGGCCCCAACAGGCGCTCGAACCAGCGCGTCGAGGGTTTTGCAATGCCCTCGGAGCGTTTCGCCAGGCGCTCACCCAGCTGACGCAGGGCTTGGGTCAAGGCTTCGCGTGGTGCCAAAGTGAACAGGCTTTGCCCCTGGTTCTTGGCGTTCAGGCGCACTTCGGGGCTCAGCGGCAATACGGCGATGCACTCAAGGCCGAAGCTTTTTTCCAGGGCTTCGGTGTCGGGGGCGCAGCCTTTGATATAGCGGTCGACAAGCAGCTTGGCATGGTCGAGCTTCATGCCTTTTTCGCGCCACAGGTTCAGCACCGCGAGGTTGCGGCGACAGTCGAGTACGCCCTGGTCGGTGCACCACAGCAGCTTGTCGCAGTGGCTGACAAAGGTGCGCAATGCTTCGCTGTCAGCCTGGCCGGTGAGGTTCACCACGATGTGCTGGAAGTGCTGGCGCAGGGCGCTGAGCAGCATGTACAGCTCGGCGGCGCTGGTCACTTCCAGGGGCTCTTCGTTGCCGGCGTAGGCGAGGATGCGCAAGCCTGTGTCGGTGCTGGTAAACGCGCTGTTGATCAGGGTGGTGTCGAGGCGGCGCAGGTGGCGCAAGGCGTCGCCGAAATTGAAGGTACTCTCCAGGCCCAGCAGCGCGAGGCTGTCGCCCTTGGGCAGGCCGAGGTCGAGCAGCAGGGTTTGTTGGCCGCTCTTTTGCACCACCATCGCCAGGTGGCTGGCGAGCAGGGCGCCATCGGTGTTGCCCTGGGCACCGTAGAGCACGGTCAGGCCGCCAAGGTGGGCATTGGGCGCGGAGGGCGGCAGGCGTTTGCTCAGGCGCCGCACCAGCCCGGCCACTTCACTGGAGCGCGAGCCATAGGCGACAAAGTCCCTGGCGCCGGCGCGCATGGCGTTGAGTACCAACTGGTTGTCCATGCCATCGCCGAGCGCGACTACCGCCAGCATCGGCTTGGCTTCCAGTGCGCCTTCGATCAAGGCGCTTTGGGCCACCAGGTGCTCGCGGTCCAGGCCCACGAACACCAGGTTGGCGAAGGTTACGTCCACCAGCGCCAGCAGTTCGTCGAGGCTGCCACCGCCCACGCTGATCACTTGACCCAGCGGTGCCAGCGCACCCTGGAGCCATTCCAGGTCGGTGCTGTTGCGGGTGATTGCCAGGAAGGTCTGGCTCAGGCTATCGCTCATTGGGAAAGTCCACTGCGACGGTCGAAGTTGCCGTTTTCCAGGAAGAACAGGCGGAACCAGTTCGGGTCATAGTTGCGCAGTTTTTCGCCGGGCAAGGACGGCAATTGCGCATTGGCCGCCAAGGGTCGAACCAGGTGCGGGGTGACAATCATCAGCAGCTCTTTCTCTTCGCTCTGGATATTGGAGTCACGGAAAAACGCGCCAAGGATCGGGATATCGCCCAGGCCCGGAAGCTTGGCGATGGTGGAACGGTTGGTACTGCTGATCAGGCCGCTGATCACGAAGCTTTCGCCGTCGGCCAACGACACGCTGGTGTCGGTACGTCGCACGGTCAGGGCCGGCACCTGGATGCCCTCGATGCGGATCGCATTGTTGTAATCCAGTTCGCTGACTTCCGGGGCGACTTTCAGGGCAATGCGATTGTGGTCGATGACCGTGGGCGTGAGGGTCAGGCGAATACCGAACTCCTTGTACTCGATGGTGATGGTATCGCTGCCGGCACTGGGCACCGGGATCGGCACTTCACCACCGGCCAGGAAGGTCGCGCTCTGGCCGCTCATGGCCACCAGGCTCGGGCGCGCCAGGGTGTAGGCGAAGCCGCTGCTCTCCAGCGCGTTGATCAATGCCTTGACCCGCCCACCACCGAAACCGATGTTGAAGCTGTCAGCGCTCACCGGCAATTTGAACACGCTCTCGGCTGGAGACAGTAGGTCGGGGCTGCCGAGGAAGAAGTTCTTGCCCATGCCGAGGATCTTGGTGCTGGCTTCCTTGAGCTTGGTACGGCTGACTTCGACGAAGCGGATGTCGGTCTGCACTTGGCTGGGCAGTGTCGGGTCTTCGGAGGGCGACAGCGATTGGCTGGTCAGCGCCGAAGTGGCCTTGCCCTTGACGAACACCATGCTCTGGCGCGGGGCGGTCGAGCAGCTCGTCCACACCATCAGGCTGGTGGCGCCGGTGCCGACGCCGGTCAGCAGGAAGTTGCGGTCGCCATTGACCCGCACGTCGGCGATTTTCGGGTCGCCAATGGCCAGGCGCGTGATCGCTACTGGCGAGTGCAGTTCAGTTTGCAAACCTTCGCCCACCTCAACCACAGCGGGCAATTGGCCCAGGGCGTTGCAGTTACCCGGTGCTGCCATCGCCATGCCCACGGGCAAGCACGGCAGCATCAAGGCCAAGGCCAATTGAGCGTAGCGTTGGCTCATTCAAGGCATCCTTGTTCAATCAGGGGGTTTGGGGTGCTGACGCTGCGCCGCGAATCACTTCGACGCCGCGACGCTGGCCGGTGTCGGCAACCGTGGGGGCGATTTTCTTCGGCGGTCCGCTGAGGGCCAATTGGGTGAATTGGTAGAGGTCGCGGTTGGCGCTTTGCACTTTGTCCGGGGTATCGCTTTCGCCAGCCCAGTAGCGGCTGAGCAGTTGCTCATCGGCACTGCGCACGGCCAGGCGCAACGTGCCGGCCTGCGAGGCGAGCATCAGCCGGCTCAGCAACGGTTCTGGCACTGCCAGCACGACGCTGCGCGCGGCGGTACGGCGTTGGGCCGCCTGGGCGCGTTCTTCGGCGGTGGCCGGTGGCGGCACTGCGGGTTGGCCGTCGTTGGCCAGGCCCAGTTGATCGCCGACGCTGAGCAGGCGAATCGCCGGAATAACCACCTGTGCCGACTGCTCGGCATTGGCATTGTCCTGGCGCAGGAACAGCAACACATCGACGTAATCGCCGGGGCTCAACTGGCCACCGGCCCCGATGACTTCATCGACGGCCACGGCCAGGGCGCGTTCATTCGCCCGGATCATGCGGGCCAGGGGGCCGCCGGCGGTGAAGCTTTCTTCGTTCAGCCAGGTGCCGGCACCCAGGGCACGCAGAGGCGTGCGGCCGATGGCCTGGTCGAGGCTAGTGAGGCTCCCGGCCGGGACGGTGCGCAGTTTTTCCACCGCCACATCGGCGGCAGTGAGAGCGACGAAAGGCGGCACCGCGTGTACCAGTACCACCACCGGCTGGCGGGTTTGGTCCTCGACGACGGCGACGGTTTTTTCAACGGAAATGACAGGTTCTGGTGATGGGGCCGCCACTGGCACTGGAGAACGGCTAAGCACCAGGCCCCAATACCCTGCAATCAAAGCCCCAACAAGCAGCAAGCCAGCCAGGACCATGCTGATGCGACTGTTCATGACGGCTCTCCCTATCCTGTTGCACGGTTTTTTTCCCGTTACTTCAAACGAGTTAAATTCGCAACTTGGCTGTGATGAACAACTAACGATTTGGCTATTTGAAGGTAGCTCAGCTAGGACAAAATGCCATTACCGAACGAAAAAATTATCCGAGGTTCAAGGGTGGTCCTGTAAATACAGGATGTGCGGCGTGTTTGCGGCGACTAATACTTTGTGATTAATGCGTTCTTACAGTTGTGAGTGTTAAATTTCTTGACAATGCTCTAGTGGCACACGGCAATCATTGTGCGGGCCAGCTGTAACGGCGCTTTGTGGCGCATGAAGGAGATCTTCCTATGATCCTTGACCTGTTCTTGAAGTTTTACATTCATGCCCAGTTATTTCTGCGCCGCAGAGAGGGGGCGTCGGCTATCGAATATGTGATTATTGTGGCGATAGTTGCGTTGGTTATTATTGGGTTCGGCACTGGGCTTGGCGATAAAATCAAAGGCGTCTTCCAGAAAGTATCCGATGCGCTGCCGGCGGCTACTTAAGCGCCAGGGCTGTTGCTTGTTGTTTCGGTGATTTTATTTATCAGGTACTGCCCATGACCCCTTTCTCGTCACCCCGCCAACAAATCCTATTGGTGGATGACGAGGAGGATGCGCTGATCGAGTTGGCCGAGTCCCTCGAAAACGAGGGATTCGTCTGTTTTACCGCCACCACCGTCACTTTTGCTCTGCAAGAACTGACACTTCACCCCGATATCGCTCTGGTTATCACCGACCTGCGTATGCCCGAAGAAAGCGGCATCTCCTTGATCAAGCGCCTGCGCGAACACACCTCTCGCTCGCATTTGCCTGTGATCGTGATGTCCGGTCATGCCGAGATGGATGATGTCAGCGATATGCTGCGCTTGCAGGTGCTGGATCTATTTCGCAAGCCGATCTATCTGGTGCGGTTGATCGATACGCTGGATAACTTGTTTCCCCCCTTGAAGCCTCATTGATCGATGGATCAAATGCGAGTGCTGCCTGACAGCTGACAGGTATTGAACTAATACACCTCGGTCAAAATGTGGGAGGGGGCTTGCCCCCGATAAGCATGGGTATGGACACAGCTTGTGTAGCCGCAGCCAACCGTAACCACGATGCGAAGCGAGCAGCTCTTGATCTTGATCTGCTTTTGATCTCAGGCGCCCCGTTAAACCACGCTGGCCGGAATTCGACAGGGATTTGGGGGGTAAACCGGCAGGGATGCCGGTTTAGCCGCCCCGCGCCATGGATGGCGCGTGGCGGCGGCCCCCCAAATCCCTGTCGGATTACGGGCACACCGAGCCTAAGCGAGGTGCCGAGTGGTGGGGCAAGAGCCTTTTGGTTACTTTTGGGCTCTTTGTATAGACCGGACACATGGTGGACACATGTGCGGGGACATGGTTGACACATTATGGGCCATAGTCAGGTTTGCTCAGGTCGATCGTTCTTAGAAAGTGATGGCAGAAGTAAACATCAAAGAGACCGTCTTTTTCAGGGTTAGGTCGTATTCCGATGTGATGACCATTCAGGCCCTTGGCGATGCTGAAATAGCGTTTCTGAAAACGAAATCGGCTGTGATACGCCTTGATCGACACATCATCCGGCCCGTACTCGAAGGGTGATAACTGCTGCGGGTAAGCCCAAGGGCTGGACCGATACCGGTCCATGGGCACCTTGTAGTCCAGTGCTTGATGAGGACGCTGCAGGTTATAAACCTCACGCCACTGATCAAATGCGGTTTGAGCCTCCTTGATCGTGGAAAATTGCCGTCCATTAAGCACCTCCGCCTTGAGTGATCGATGAAAGCGCTCGATCTTTCCGTTGGTTTGAGGGTGATAGGGGCGACTGAAACTGATCCGGATTCCCAAGCTAATCAACCAGATACTTAACTCTGTGATTTCACCGGGGTTGCGCGGCGATCCCCATGGAGGACCGTTATCAACATTGATACGAGCGGGCAATCCGAAGCGTTGGAATACCTCAATCATCTTCTCCTTCACTGTGCCCCCGCGTTCGTTATCACACGCCTGAATAGCTAAATTGAATCGCGAGTGATCATCCAACAAGGTCAGGGGATGGCATCGACCTTCTTGAGTTGCGAAATGCCCTTTGAAGTCCATCTGCCAAAGGTCGTTAGGCGCATCGTGTTCAAATCTCAGCTTTGCTTCCTGTTCCTTCTGAACGGGCTGAATCAGGTCGTGTCGGTGCAGCACGTTAGTTACTGTGCTGGGAGCAATTTGCTTTTTCAAGATGCTGCTGATTGTGCGTCCGCCCCAGGCCGGATGTTCCTGCCTGAGCGCTACGACCTCCGCCTCCAGGGCCGCATTGGTCAGTTTGGGACTGGTAGCTGGTTTTCGGGACTTTTCTTGCAGCCCCGACTGCCCTTGCATCTCGTATCGTTTGAGCCATTTATAGGCCGTTTGCGGGCTGATGCCGAAGCGTCGACACAGTTCTCTTTTATTACTGCCGGGCTGCCGTGCTAAGGCAACGAACTCTTCTTTCAGGCTCATGGTATCTCTCGTGTTCCAAGGCATGATGGCTTTCCGGCGAAGTTGGCTCGCCGAAAAGTGTCCACCATGTCCCCGCACACCCGTCAACCATGTGTCCGGTCCGTACAGGCTCTTCAAAAGTGACCCGCTGTAAAAGCGGAACCAATATCAGCCGTTACCGCAGAAATGGATATGTACTCGGTCTGATCCAAGACCCCCGTCGGCTACAAGGCCGCCATCGGGAGCAAGTCGAATCGTCGCACCGCCCCTCCCACATGTTCACCGAGTCTGATCCAACAATGATCAAGGCATCAAGCTCCTCAAAGCTGATAACTGAAACTCAGCGTATACCGTGGCCTGCGGTTAAAACTGTCCAGGGCGATATCCGACATCGGCTTGGCCGCCTCCAGGGCGATGTTGTAGTACTTGTTATCGCCAAAGCGTAACCCCACTGCCGCCGAAGACATGTCGCTGGCCTTGACCGGCAGGTCGTTGAACCAGGTCTTGGCGCGGTCGAGCACCACGTAGGGTTGCAAAACCTTCACCCAGTTGCCAGCACGGTTGAAGCTGTAGTTGACCTCGTACGCCACCCCCCAGCCCTTGTCGCCCGAGCCTTGATCATCAGGATAGCCACGCCCGAAATTTTGCCCGCCGAAGGTGGCGCGTTCGCTGTCGGGCAAGGTGTTGTTGCTCCAGTACAACGCACCTGAGAGCACGCCTTGCCAGTTGTCGAAGAACTTGTCGCTTTGCACGCCGGAGAGGCGCAGGCGGAAGAAATCGAGGTCGGGTTTTGCCACGTCCAGGTCACTGCGCGCCTTGGCGCCCAAACCGTCGATGCCTTGGTACAGGCCGCCGCTGATGATACGTAACCGGCGTGCGTCGGCCTTGCGCCAATCACCCTCGAAGGCGAGGGCGCGCAGGTTGGATTCGATGTCGAAACTCAGCGGGTAGCCCACCAGCTTGTAACGGGTGGTCTGGTCCACCACGTACAGGCGTGTGCCCAGGCTCAATGACTCGGTGGGAGAGGCGATAAACGGGTGGCTCAGGCCGATGGAATAGCGATCGATCGACTGGTGCGGCTTGAGCTCGAAGCCGCCGTCCAGTTGCACGCTGCTGTTGGGGTCGGCGCGGTAACGTTCGGCAGCGAGTGCCAGTTGGGTGCCCTCGGCATTGATGAACTGGTTGTAGTCCACACGGTAGTAATGCTCTTTGTCCTCGCCGGGCGGGAACAGGCCGCTGACGGTCAGTTGTTCGCCCATGAACGTTTGCGAATTGCTGGTGGCACTGAGCAAGGCTTGCGTGCCGCCACGGCTTTTCTGCACCAGGCTCATGCTGGTGGTGAAAGGTTTGCGGCTGGCCTGGATCTGCATGTGCGTGGCGCCATCGGTGGTGCCGGGCGGTGGCACCTGGGCTTGTACGGTCAGGCCGGGAATGCGGCTCATCAGCGTGGTGTAGCGCTCGAAGGTCTTGCGCGTCAGCGGGCGTTCGGCCAACAGTTTTTTCGCCAGTTTGTCGACGTAGGCCGACACCGAGCCGATGTCGCCGGTTTGCTGGTAGTCCTTGATGTAACCCTCCACCAAAACAACGCGGACCAGGCCGTTTTCGAAATTCTGCTGTGGCAGGAACGCATAGGACAGCAGGTAGCCGTCCTCCTGGTAGCGGCGGGTGATGCCACGGGTTGCTTCGATCAATTGCGCGAGGTTGGTCTCGCGGCCAATCAGCGGTGCGTAGACTTGGGCCGTCTCGGTCAGGGGGTAAATGGTGCCGCCTTCGATCTGCAGCTTGCGAATGGTGACCTTGGTGTCCATCAACAGGGGCTGGCCGGCAGTCGGCGGTGCTTCAGGCACTTGGGTTTGTGGCGTGGCCGGTCGATAGGCATCGGCGGGCAGGTTGGGTACCGGCAAGGTGCGCACGGTGTCATTGCTGTTCAAAAAGCTGGGAAGGGGCTCGGCCTGGGCGTAAGCGCTGAGGGTTAGCATTAACAACGGCGTTAATACGCGCATAGGACACTCCATGGTCAACTGCAGCAGCGCTTCGGGCCCGCCGGGTTCTGGGACTCGGTTCGGGAGGGTGGCGGCTCATCACACAAGGCGTCGCCCATAAAAAAGACGAGAGACTTATTTAGGGTCTCTCGTCTCAACCAAGCGTAGGCGCTGTAGGGGAGGCCGTCTAATCGGCCAGGTGCATTTCTATTTACCGGTCAGGCCGTTCAACAAACCGCCCAGACCGCCTGTGGCTGTAGTGCCGCCGGTGGTTGTGGCAGTGCCTGTGGTCGTGGTGGTGGCGCCGATGTTCAAGCCACCGAGCAGGCCACCGCTGGTGCCGGTAGTGCCGCCGGTAACCAAGCCACCCACCGAACCTACAGTGTTGCCGACAGCCGTTACGGTGGTGCCCACTGCGTTGGTGATCGGGTTGGCATTGGCGGCAGTCAGGTTGGTGCCTACGCTGCTGACTGCCCCTCCCACTTGCGTCACCAGGCCGTTGACCGGAGCGCCAACGCCAGTGGTAGTACCGATGTTTTGCGTCAGCGCGGTGACGCCGGATGTGACCGGGTTAAGCGCGGCGCCGACATTGGTTGCCACTGCCGCGACTGGTGCCGTGGCGCCTGTGTTGGCGACACCTGTACCACCCAGCACAGTCCCTACCGAAGCGATGGTGTTGCCCAGCGCGCCACCGGTTACACCCGCTGCACTGACCGTGCCGTTGGTGTTGCCGACATTCAGGCCGGTACCGACGTTGCTGACCAGGCCGCCGACCAGTTCTGGAATGCCGGGAGCTGCGGTGCCACCGGTTGGGGCGACATAGCCGCCAGACTTGTCGAGCGTGCCGCCAACGCCAGTCAGCACGCTGCCGACCACGGTAGTGACAGGGTTGCCGGTACCGCCAGTACTGGCGACTTGAGTCCCCAGGCTGGTAACCGTCGAGCCGACTTTATCCAGCAGGCCATTGACTGGAGCGCCCAGGCCGGTTGCCGTACCGAGGTTGCCGGTGGTGTTTTCCACCAGCGATACCACAGGCACCACTACTTTGCCGCCGAGGGTGTTGGTCAGCGAGCCCAATGGACCGGTGGTGCTGGCGGTACTGAGGGTATCGCCGAGCATGGTTACCGTAGTGCCGACTTTATCCACTACGCCGCCGACTGCAGTGCCTACGCCGCCTGTCAGGCCGCCGACGACGGGTACACCGCCGAGGGTGGTCGACAGTGATTGGCCGGTGGTGGAGATGCCGCCGCCCAGGTCGGCGACGCCATTCCCTACGCCTGCCACAGTAACGCCCAGGGAGTTGGTATTGGTGCCCAGTGAGCCCAGACCGTTGGTCACCCCTGTGCCGACGCTGGTGACGGCAGTGCCGGCCGAGGTCACCAGGCCGCCAGCGGTAACACCGACGATGGGCACACCGTTCAAGGTAGAACCAAGATCACCCACTGCTACGCCCACATTGCCCACAGTGGTGCCGAGGGTACCGGCGATCTGACCAGTAACCAGCGGGGTGGTTGTTGAGCCAGTGCCGCCACCTGTACCGCCGCCAGTGCCGCCGCCAGTGCCACCGCCAGTGCCGCCGCCAGTGCCACCGCCAGTGCCGCCGCCAGTGCCACCGCCAGTGCCGCCGCCAGTGCCACCGCCAGTGCCGCCGCCAGTGCCGCCACCCGTGCCGCCACCGGTACCACCGCCCGTGCCGCCGTCACCGCCACCAGTACCGCCACCGGTACCACCGCCCGTGCCGCCGTCACCGCCACCAGTACCGCCACCGGTACCACCGCCCGTGCCGCCGTCACCACCACCAGTACCGCCACCGGTACCACCGCCCGTGCCGCCGTCACCACCACCAGTACCGCCACCGGTACCACCGCCCGTGCCGCCATCGCCGCCACCAGTACCGCCACCGGTACCACCGCCCGTGCCGCCGTCACCACCACCTGTACCACCACCAGCACCTGCGCCAGCATCCGGCGATGACGCCGCCACGCTGGATTTATGCCCGCCACCACCACTGCTGCAGCCGCCGAGGCTCATTGCCAGAATCAGGGCCAACGCGGTACTTGCTTTCCACAACACGACTTGAGTTTTCATGATTGAGTTCCTTGCACCTGGTACAACCTGGGTTGTTTCAAACCTTCGCTACTTCTTGGGGCAGCAATAGATTTGTCCGTGGTTCTATCTCAGGCCATGGCACTCTTTCGCACAATGCTCAACTTGGTATTAACAATTTATATACCCCAGCCATCGGTCAACTTAGCGACTAATACAAAGGGTGTATGGCAAGGATGCTTACTGAAAATTAGGTGATGTGAATCAAAAGGTTGAATAAATAAGCGGACCTCGTAAGGTCCGCTATAACTTTGGGTGTATATATACAATTAATCGGTTTTTTCAGGCGATCGGCTGCCACTTTCCGAACATATGCTCAATGCCGCCCGGCCCTTTAAGTTCCAACTCGCCACTGGAACCGGCTGCGCTGCTCATCAATATCACTTCACCGGGCAGGCGCACGGGTTTCCTGAACTCGACATTGATTTCAATATTGGCGGCCGGCAGGTGTTCTCCCAGCGCCGCGAGCGTGCGGGCCTTGTTCCACAGTCCATGGGCGATGGCCTGGGGAAAACCGAACAGCTTGGCCGTCGGCGCACTGAGATGGATGGGGTTGTAATCGCCGGACACGCGGGCATAGCGGCGACCGATATCGGTGGGCGCTTTCCAGCGTGTCAGTTCGTTGAGCGGCCCTGGGACGTGCACGCTGTTATTCAGCGATTCGCCTTCAAGCTTTACGCCACGACAGAGCATCTGGCTTTCGGCTTCCCATAGCAGCCCAAGGGCATCTTCGACCACGGTCGCAATGTCAAAGGTCGCGCCCTTGGCGTGAGGCTGTAGGTTGTGCGCGTACACACCGATGCTCAGCTCTCCCACGCCGCCCAGAGGCCGGTGGATGCGGATGCGATTGCTCAGATGGACCAGCCCCAACAGCGGAAACGGAAACGCCTTGTCGGTCAGCAGTTGCAGTTGCAGACCGAACGCCAGGATGTGCGGGTAAGTCGCTGGCAGCATCGGGCTGTCGGTGAACCCGCAGACCTTGCGGTACGCCGCGACGGCCTTGGGATCGACGCTGACCCGACAGCGCCAGCCGCGTTCGGGCAACGTGCTGCCGGTGATCTTGCGCTTGAGTGCCGCACGCCAGTACATCGGGAGTAGCGACGGTGTGCTGTCCAAGGTTTGCCATTGCATGCTTATGCTCCCAGAAGACTTTGCCCACACACACGCAGCGCCTGGCCGCTGACGGCACCGGAACCCGGCTGGCCGAGCCACGCCACGGCTTCGGCCACGTCCTGTGGCATGCCACCCTGGCCAAGCGAACTCATGCGTCGCCCGGCCTCACGCAGGGCAAACGGGATGTGTGCGGTCATCTGGGTTTCGATAAAGCCCGGCGCCACGGCGTTGATGCTGATCCCGCGTTCCTTCAAAAGGGGCGCCCATGCCTGGGCCAGACCGATCAAACCGGCCTTGCTCGCGGCATAGTTGGTTTGCCCACGATTGCCGGCGATGCCACTGATCGAAGCCAGCAGCACGACCCGTGCGTTGTCGTGCAGAGTGCCGCTGTCGAGCAGGGCCTTGGTCAGCACTTGCGGAGCATTGAGGTTCACCGCCAGCACCGCGTCCCAGTATTCGGGCGTCATGTTGGCCAGGGTTTTGTCACGGGTGATGCCGGCGTTGTGCACCAGGATATCGAGCCCGTCGGGCAAGTGTTCGACCAACTGGCTGGCGGCGTCTTCGGCGCAGATATCCAGCACCACCGTACGCGCATTCAGGCGTGCGGCCAGGGCTTCGAGGTCGGCCTTGGCCTGGGGCACATCGAGCAAAATCACCTCGGCGCCGTCGCGGGCCAGGGTTTCGGCGATGGACGCACCGATGCCCCGGGCGGCGCCAGTGACCAGCGCCTTGCGCCCCGCCAGCGGGCGCGTCCAGTCTTCGACCGGGGTGTCGCAGGCTGACAGGCGAATGACTTGGCCCGAAATGTAAGCGCTTTTGGGCGAGAGGAAAAACCGCAGCGCGCCTTCCAATTGGTCCTCGGCCCCGTCACCCACATACAGCAACTGCAACACGCCACCGCTGCGCAGTTCCTTGGCCAGCGAGCGGCTGAAGCCTTCCAGGGCGCGCTGGGCGCTGGCGGCAAACGGGTCGCTGAGGCTTTCCGGCGCACGGCCGAGGATCACCAGGTGCGCGCTATGGTCGAGGTTTTTCAGCAATGGCTGGAAGAACTCACGCAGTTGCTTGAGTTGGTCGGTGTGCTTCAAGTCACTGGCGTCGAACACCACCGCCTTGAGCTTGGGGCCGTGCCCGGGAATCCACGCGGATGCCGTCGAGGCTTCTGCGCCGTAGCTGTAGACGGCGTCGGTGAGCCGATTGGCAAACGCCAGCACCTTGCTCGTCAATGCGCCGCCGCCCAGCAACAGTGCGCCTTCGACCGGGCGCAGGCGTCCGGCTTGCCAGCGTTCCAGGCGTACCGGTGACGGCAGGCCAATGGCGGCGACCAGGCGATGGCCGAGGCTTGAGTTGGCGAAGTCGATATAACGGTCAGACATGGAACGCTCTCCGAAGGCTGGGGTTCAAAGGGTTGACCATCCCAGGGTAGCAGTCGTTCGACTAGGCTCAGTGATCAAGCCCATAACCGACAGAGGGAGCTTTTCATGACTCAATTGCGCCGAGTGGCGATCATTGGCGGTAACCGCATTCCTTTCGCCCGTTCCAATGGCCCTTACGCCACGGCGAGTAACCAGGCGATGCTCACCGCCGCCCTGGAGGGCCTGATCGAGCGCTACAACCTGCATGGCCTGCGCATGGGCGAGGTGGCCGCCGGCGCGGTGCTCAAGCATTCCCGCGATTTCAACCTGACGCGCGAATGCGTGCTCGGCTCGCGGTTGTCGCCGCAGACCCCCGCATACGACATTCAGCAAGCCTGTGGCACCGGTCTGGAAGCGGCGTTGCTGGTGGCTAACAAAATCGCGCTGGGCCAGATCGAATGTGGCATTGCCGGCGGGGTGGACACCACGTCCGATGCACCGATTGGCGTGAATGAAGGGCTACGCAAGCTGCTACTCAAAGCCAACCGCAGCAAATCCATGGCAGACAAATTAAAAATTCTGTTACAACTTCGTCCGCAGCACCTCAAGCCCGAGCTGCCGCGCAATGGCGAACCGCGCACTGGGCTGTCCATGGGCCAACACTGCGAACTGATGGCCCAGACCTGGCAGATCCCGCGTGCCGACCAAGACCAGCTGGCGCTGGAGAGTCATCAAAAGATGGCCGCGTCTTACGCCGAAGGCTGGCATAACGATTTGCTCACGCCGTTTCTCGGCCTCACCCGTGACAACAACCTGCGCCCGGACCTGACCCTGGAAAAACTCGCCGCCCTCAAGCCGGCCTTCGAGCGTAGCGAAAAGGGCACGCTGACCGCCGGCAACTCTACGCCGCTGACCGATGGTGCCTCCCTGGTGCTGCTCGGCAGTGAAGCGTGGGCCAAGGAGCGGGGGCTGCCGATCCTTGCGTACCTGCGTGATGGCGAAGCGGCGGCGGTGGATTTCGTCAACGGTGCCGAGGGTCTGTTGATGGCGCCGGTGTATGCGGTGCCGCGCTTGCTGGCCCGCAATGGCCTGACCTTGCAGGATTTTGATTACTACGAGATCCACGAGGCCTTTGCTGCCCAGGTGTTGTGCACGCTCAAGGCGTGGGAAGACGCCGATTACTGCAAGACGCGCCTGGGCCTGGATGCTCCGTTGGGGGCTATCGATCGCAGCCGGCTCAACGTCAAGGGCAGTTCTTTGGCGGCAGGCCATCCATTTGCCGCCACCGGCGGGCGCATCGTTGCCAACCTCGCCAAGTTGCTGGATGCGGCGAGCAAAGGGCGGGGGTTGATTTCGATCTGTGCTGCTGGCGGCCAAGGGGTGACAGCGATTATCGAACGCTGATTGCCAAAAAAATTGGCCCATTGCATGCATTCTGAAGGGGTCAGAGGTCGGTAGCCTCTCCCACCGGCGAGCTGATTGCCGTATAACGAGTGCCACACGCGTGTTTGGTAATACAGGACCCACAATAAAAGCTGATGAAGACTCCTAAACGCATTGAACCCCTGATCGAAGACGGTCTGGTCGACGAAGTGCTGCGCCCACTCATGAGTGGTAAAGAAGCAGCTGTTTATGTGGTGCGCTGCGGCAACGAATTGCGTTGCGCCAAGGTTTACAAGGAGGCGAACAAACGAAGTTTTCGTCAGGCGGCCGAATACCAGGAAGGCCGAAAGGTCCGTAACAGCCGCCAGGCCCGGGCCATGGCCAAGGGCTCCAAGTTCGGCAAGAAAGAAACCGAAGATGCCTGGCAGAACGCCGAAGTGGCGGCGCTGTTCCGTCTCGCCGGTGCCGGCGTTCGCGTGCCCAAGCCGTACGACTTCCTTGAGGGCGTGCTGTTGATGGAGCTGGTGGCCGACGAGTACGGTGATGCAGCGCCGCGTTTGAATGACGTGGTACTGGAGCCGGACCAGGCGCGCGAGTACCACGCCTTCCTGATCTCGCAGATCGTGCTGATGTTGTGCACCGGCCTGGTGCATGGTGACCTGTCCGAGTTCAACGTACTGCTTACGCCGACGGGCCCGGTGATCATCGACCTGCCCCAGGCAGTGGATGCGGCGGGCAACAACCACGCCTTCAACATGCTGGAGCGGGACGTGGGCAACATGGCTTCCTACTTTGGACGCTTTGCCCCGGAGCTGAAGAAGACCAAGTACGCCAAGGAAATGTGGGCGCTGTACGAAGCCGGCACCTTGCATCCGGCCAGTGTGTTGACCGGTGAGTTCGACGAACCGGAAGAGCTGGCGGACGTAGGCGGTGTGATCCGCGAAATCGAAGCGGCGCGGCTGGATGAAGAGCGTCGCCAGGCGATTCGCGCGGCAGACGATGCGCCACCGAGCAAAGTGCCGGACGAACCGCCACCGCCGCCTTGGATGCAGTAACTCAAAACGGCGCGTTCCAATGTGGGAGCTGGCTTGCCTGCGATGCAGACCCCTTGGTGTATCAGTGACACCGAGGTGATGCTATCGCAGGCAAGCCAGCTCCCACATTGGGTTTTGTGTTTATCCGGTCAGGCGCAGCAGTTGCCCGCTGCCAATTCCTTGAGTATCGGGCAATCGGGTCGATGATCGCCCTGGCAGTGCTCCATCAGGTCCTGCAAGGTGTCGCGCAGTTGCCCCAGCTCGCGAATCTTGTGGTTCAACTCGTCTATGTGCTGGCGCGCCAGGGCTTTTACGTCGGCGCTGGCCCGCTGCCGGTCTTCCCACAAGGTCAGCAGCTTGCCGACCTCTTCCAATGAAAACCCCAGGTCCCGCGAGCGCTTGATAAACGTCAGGGTGTGCAGGTCGTCGTGGCCATACACACGGTAGCCGCTATCGGTGCGATGGGCCGTTTTCAGCAGGCCGATGGATTCGTAGTAGCGAATCATCTTTGCACTCAGCCCGCTGGTGCGGGCGGCTTGGCCGATGTTCATGGGTGTTGATCCTCCAGGTCCTTGGGTTTCCAGGTTTTCAACAACAGTGCATTGCTCACCACGCTGACGCTGGACAAGGCCATGGCAGCCCCAGCCAGTACCGGGTTGAGCAGGCCGAAGGCGGCCAGGGGAATGCCGATCAAGTTATACACAAAGGCCCAGAACAGATTCTGTCGAATTTTTGCATAAGTCTTGCGGCTGATCTCCAGCGCGGCTGGCACCAGGCGCGGGTCGCCGCGCATCAGGGTGATACCGGCGGCGTGCATGGCCACATCGGTGCCGCCGCCCATGGCAATGCCGATATCGGCAGCGGCCAGCGCCGGGGCATCGTTGATACCGTCGCCAACCATGGCCACCACCCCGGTTTTTTTCAGCTCGGCAACGGCGGCAGCTTTGTAGGCCGGCAGCACTTCGGCGTGCACGTCATCGATCCCCAACGCCTGCGCCACGACCCGTGCACTGCCGTGGTTATCGCCGGTAATCAGGTGGCTGCTGATGTGCTGCGCCTTGAGTTGTTGCACCGCCTCAAGTGCGCCGGGCTTGAGGGTGTCGCCAAACGCAAACAGGCCCAGTACACGCGGTTGCGCACCTTGCTCGATCAGCCAGGACAAGGTGCGGCCTTCGGCTTCCCATTCCTTGGCACGCTGAGCCAAATCGCCTGCGTCCAGACCGGTTTCCTCCAGCAGGCGTCGATTGCCCAGCGCCAGTGGGCGACCGTCCAGCGTACCGGCAATGCCGCGTCCGGTCAGGGATTGGCTGGCGCTCACATCGGCCACGTCCAGACCTTTCTCTTGGCAGGCATCCAGCACGGCTTTGGCCAGCGGGTGTTCACTGCCGCGTTGCAAGGCGCCGGCCTGTTGCAATAAGAGGGCTTCATCGCCGTCCACCGCCGCCAGGTGCGCAATTTTTGGCGCGCCGGAGGTCAGGGTGCCGGTCTTGTCGAACACCACGGCGCTCACGGCATGGGCGCGTTCCAGGGCTTCGGCATCCTTGATCAGAATACCGTGGCGTGCTGCGACGCCGGTGCCGGCCATGATCGCGGTCGGCGTGGCCAGGCCCAGGGCACAAGGGCAGGCGATCACCAGCACGGCGACCGCATTGATGATCGCGGTTTCCAGCGATGCGCCATACAACCACCAGCCCACTACGGTGATCAGCGCCAAGACCAACACGGCCGGTACGAACACCTGGCTGACTTTATCCACCAGTTTCTGGATCGGTGCCTTGGCGGCCTGGGCGTCTTCGACCAGGCGGATGATGCGCGCCAGCACGCTCTCCGCGCCCAGGGCCAGGGTGCGCACCAGCAAACGGCCTTCACCGTTGATGGCACCACCGGTGACCGGGTCGCCGGGCTGTTTCGGCACCGGCAGGCTTTCGCCGCTGATCAGCGCTTCATCGGCATGGCTTTGGCCTTCCACCACCTCGCCGTCCACCGGGAAGCGTTCGCCGGGTTTGACCAGCACCAGGTCACCGTGCTTCAAGGCATTGATCGCGACGTCTTCTTCGCGGCCATCCAGCACGCGGATCGCTCGTTCCGGACGCAAGGCTTCAAGGGCGCGGATGGCGCTGGCGGTCTGGCGCTTGGCGCGGCTTTCCAGGTATTTGCCCAGCAGCACCAGAGCGATGACCACCGCTGAAGCTTCGAAGTACAGGTGCGGCGTCACGCCGGGGGCGGCGGTGAGCCATTCATAGATACTCAGGCCGTAGCCGGCGCTGGTGCCGATTGCCACCAGCAGGTCCATGTTGCCGGCGCCGGCGCGTACGGCTTTCCAGGCGGCAACATAGAAGCGCGCACCGAGGATGAATTGCACCGGTGTGGCCAGGGCGAACTGTATCCAGGCCGGGAGCATCCAGTGCAGGCCGAAGGGTTCTACCAGCATCGGCAGCACCAGGGGCAGCGCCAGCACAATCCCCGCCACCAGCGCCCAGCGCTCGCGGCGCAGGCGCCCGGCCTGGTCGGCTTCGGTGGCGGTTTCGCTTTGTGGCAGGGTGGCGGTGTAGCCGGCCTTGTCGACTGCGGCGATCAGTACGCTGGCGTCCATCTGGCCGAGCACTTCGATGTGGGCGCGTTCGTTGGCCAGGTTGACGCTCACGCGCTGCACCCCCGGCACCTTGCCCAGCGCGCGTTCGACGCGGCCGGCACAGCTGGCGCAGGTCATGCCGCCGATGGGCAGGTCAAATGTGGTGGATCCATTCATGGGGCAGTCCTCCAGAAGAAGTTGCCACTAGGATCAACCTTAACCTGTGGGGAAGGTCAAGCGTCTTCAGTATTCCAATGCGGCAGGTTTGAGGTACATGCCGTCCTGGCCCTGGGCAATACGCAATTTGCGGACATCACCGGCTTTCAACGTAATGTTCTGCGCCGCTGGCGCCAGCATCCCTGGCTGGCAGCCCGGGGACTGGCCTGGCAATAGCTTGAGGCGCAGCGACACGTTACCTGCGGGCAGATTGAACGAGGTGGCTTGTTCCTGGAACAGGCGTCCGGCCAGTTGGTCCTGAAGATACAGGCCGATTTCGCAATTGGTGGGTACTTCCAGGCGTTCGCGGGAAATGATCAGCACCGCATAATCTTCAGCGGCGAGTGCCGGGGGCACAACGGCAGACAAGCTCATCAGGCCGGCAAGGGCAAAAAACGACCAGCGCATGGCGAATGCTCCATGGTTCACAGCGAGGAAAGTTGAAGCTTGGCCGACGTCGCCTGCGAATACCAGCCCGGCCGATTTTTTTGAAACTTGACCTTGCCATCATGGCAAGCTTGAGACTGGGTTCAACCTCATCAAAGGAGTCATGTCATGCAAATATTCAATGTTGAAGGAATGACCTGCGGCCATTGCGTTCGATCGGTGACCCAGGCGGTACAGAGCCAGGACCCGGCAGCGAGTGTCGAAGTAGATTTGGGCGCTAAAGAAGTGCGCGTGGCAAGCAGTCTGCCCTCGGATAAGGTCATCCAACTGATCACCGAGGAGGGCTACACCGCCAAACTGGCGTGATTTTTTCTGATCGTTAGCGACCTAACGTAATGTTCACGGCACCCAAGCGCGGCTAGACTGTCGAGCTGCCGACTCACTTGGGTGTCTGATGAACCTTCGCATAATCCTGATTCTGGGCGCCTTGAGCGCCTTCGCGCCGTTGGCGATCGACTTCTACCTGCCAGGCTTTCCGGCCATGGCTACGGCCTTTGCCACTGACGAAAAACATATCCAGTTAACCTTGGCGGTGTATTTCGCCGGCCTGGCTATCGGTCAATTGATCTACGGCCCGCTGGCTGACCGTTTCGGTCGGCGCGTGCCGCTGCTCAGCGGCGTCACGTTGTTTACCATCGCATCCTTCGCCTGTGCCTACGCGCCGTCGCTGGAGTGGCTGATCGGTGCGCGTTTCGTGCAGGCCCTTGGTGGTTGCGCGGGCATGGTGATTTCCCGGGCGGTGGTCAGTGACAAGTGCGACGCAGTGGGCTCGGCCAAGGTGTATTCGCAACTGATGCTGGTCACCGGCCTGGCGCCGATCCTTGCGCCATTGGCGGGTGGGCTGATGGTCGGGGTGTGGGGCTGGCAGTCGATTTTCCTGGCACTGTCGTTGTTCAGCGTGATGGCGGCTATCGCCGTGGCAGTCGGCTTGCCGGAAACCTTCCCGGCCGATCAGCCGCGCCAGCCACTGTCTGGTTCGTTGCGCCGCTACGGCTCGCTGTTGTCGGACCGCGTGTACCTGGGCTATGCCTTGACCGGCGGCATCTCGATTGCCGGGATGTTTGCCTACATCGCCGGCTCCCCCTTCGTATTTATCAAACTCTACGGCGTGCCTGCCGAGCATTACGGCTGGCTGTTCGGTTCCAACGCCGCCGGCTTTATCCTGGTGGCGCAGTTGAATGCGCGGTTGCTGGCCAAGCGTGGCCCGGCGTTTTTGCTGTCGCGTACGGTGTGGGTCTACGTGGCGGCGGCGTTGACGCTGCTGGGGATTGCCGCGCTGCGCACTGAGGCGCTGTGGCCGTTGCTGGTGCCGCTATTTATCTGCATCGCCAGCCTGGGCTGCATTTTGCCGAACACCTCGGCCTGTGCCATGAGCGGGCAAGGCGCACGGGCGGGCAGTGCCTCGGCGTTGCTCGGGTGTATCCAGTTCGGCGTGGCGGCGGGTGCGGCGTCGCTGGTCGGCGTGTTGCATGATGGTACGGCGATGCCGATGGCCATGGTCATCAGCTTGTGCGGCGTGCTGGCGGTAACGATTGCAATGTCGACCCAGCGCCTGCAACGGGCAAGGGCCACGCAGGCGCAGGTCTGATAGACGGGTCAGCCAGCGGCAGAGCGCTGCTGGCCGAGGGGGAAACGGTGGGGGGCCTGGATCCGCGCTTGCAGGGTGTCAACGAAGGCGCGGGCCTCGGCTTCACTGCGGAAGGTGATGGCTTCGCCGTCGAGACGAACTTGCCATAGCTTGCCTGGGGATTTTGCTAACGCTTTTATCAGGATTTTCATTGCTGACTTCCTCACGTAAAAGAATCGTGGCAAAGGCGGCCAATATAAACCCGAATCCCCTCACAAATATGACGAAGATCAACTCTCGGACTAATGGTGTCGTCCATTACCTACACGTATAACGGACGACACTGACAGCGTTTTTTAGAACCCTTCCAGCACGATCTTGCCCTTGGCCTTGCCGCTTTCCAGCAGCGCGTGGGCACGGCGCACATTGGCTGCATTGATCACACCGAAATGCTCGCCCACCGTGGTTTTCAGGGTGCCGGCGTCGATCAGATCGGCCACGCGGTTAAGCAGGTTGTGCTGCTCGATCATGTCGGGCGTCTCGAACATCGAGCGGGTGTACATGAACTCCCAGTGCAGCGACAGGCTCTTGCGCTTGAGCTTGCTTACATCCAGCGCCTTGGGGTCGTCGATCAACGCCAGCTTGCCTTGGGGTTGCAGCGCTTCCACCAGTTGATCCAGGTGATGCTCGGTTTGGGTCAGGCTGGCGACGTGGGTCACTTGCCCAAGGCCTGCCTGTTTCAGCGCTTCGCTCAGCGGCTGGCTGTGGTCGATCACTACGTGGGCGCCCAAGGCTTTGGCCCATTCCTGAGTCTCGGGGCGCGAGGCGGTACCGATGACTTTCAGCGCCGTGAGTTGGTTGGCCAGTTGGGTCAGGATCGACCCCACGCCGCCGGCAGCGCCGACGATCAGCAGGCTCTGGCCGTGATCTTCCTTGCCTTCGGGTATTTGCAAACGTTCAAACAGCAGTTCCCACGCTGTGATGGCGGTCAACGGCAGCGCGGCCGCTTCGGCAAACCCCAGGCTTTTGGGCATATGGCCGACGATGCGTTCATCGACCGTATGCAGTTCGCTGTTGCCGCCTGGGCGCACCAGGGAGCCGGCGTAGAACACCTTGTCACCGGCTTTGAACAGCGTCACATCGCTGCCGACCGCCTTGACCACACCGGCCACGTCCCAGCCCAACACCTTGGCGTCGCCATTTTCCGGGGCTACGTTGTGGCGCACCTTGGTGTCCACCGGGTTGACCGAGATGGCTTTGACTTCCACCAGCAGGTCGCGCGGGCCGGCCACGGGCTCCGGCAGCTCTATATCTTGCAGGGATTTTGGATCATTGATCGGCAATGACGTGTAGTAGGCAATGGCTTTCATGAGGGCTCCGGTAAAAGGTCTGAGTGATATAGCTAAGAACGGGATGGGCAGATGATTGGCTATTTCCTACGCAGATAAAAGCGGCTAAAACAGCAGTCTGTTTCAACCAAATTTTGATAATGGGCGGAATTCCATGCTGCGTTTTGATGATTTGCAGTTGTTTGTACGTGCTGCGGACCTGGGCAGCCTGTCGGCGGCGGCACGGGTGATGGACCTGTCACCGGCAGTGGCCAGCGCCGCGCTCAAGCGTATCGAACAGCAGCTGGGCACGCGTTTGCTGGCGCGCTCCACCCGCAGCCTGCGCCTGACCGCCGAAGGCGAGGGCTTCCTGGAGTATGCGCGTGCGTCATTAAGCGCGCTGGACGATGGCCGGCGCTTATTGGCCAGTGGCCAGGATCATGTGAGCGGCGTGCTGCAATTGTCGGCGCCGTCGGATTTCGGGCGCAACCAGCTGTTGCCGTGGCTGGATGAGTTCCAGCAGCAACACCCGCAACTGAACGTGCGCCTGTTGCTGGGCGATCGCATTGCCGACCTGTTCCGCCAGCCAGTGGACATAGCCCTGCGCTATGGTGAACCCGAAGATTCCAGCCTGGTGGCTCTGCCCATCGCCCCGGACAATATTCGTGTGCTGTGCGCCGCGCCGAGCTACCTCGCCCGGCATGGCGAACCCCAGCATCTGGAGCAACTGGCCCAGCACAATTGCCTGCTGTACATGCTCGGCAGCCGGGTGCATGACCATTGGGGGTTTTATGACGGCAAGCGCCATGTGAGCCTGACGGTCAGTGGTGACCGGTTCAGTGATGACGCCGATGTGGTGCGGCGCTGGGCGGTGGCGGGCATGGGCATCGCTTACAAATCCTGGTTGGATATCAGCACCGACGTGCTGGCCGGGCGCTTGCGTTTGATCCTGCCGCAGTTGCAGGGCGAGCGCACACCGCTCAACTTGCTATGTGCCCATCGTGCGCAATTGAGCAAACCCATCAATCTGCTGCGGGACATGCTCGTGTCCCGGTGTGCGACCTTGGCGGCGCAACGACCGGGGCGAACGGCGACTGGGCAATAGCCTGCGTAATGATCGGAAGTTTCACTCATGCCCTGTCCTGATCCGAGCTGTCGGAGGCCGCGGAACCTGCAGCGTGCGCACCTATACTTTGGCGTCAACCGCAGCAGAAAAATGGTCTTACAGGGAGTGAATACATGGAAGCAGCACCTTGCATCAGTCAGATCGCCAGCTTGCTTGCCGAGCCCAAACGCACGGCCATGCTCTGGGCCCTGATGGACGGTTCGGCGAAGTCTTCAGAAGAGCTGGCAACGCTGGCCGGTTTGTCGCCGGCGTCGGCCAATGCCCATTTGGCGCGGCTGACCGGCAGCGGTTTGCTGCGGATCGAGGCCCGACGTGGCAAGCGCTTGTTTCGCGTGGCGGCTGCGGATGTGAGTGCCGCCATTGATGCACTGGCCAGCACCACCATGGCCAGCGCGGCGCGCAGTACACCGCAAGCCTTGCCGCCGGCACTGATGGCACCGCAGTTGTTGCGCCGTGCCCGCTGGTGTCACGGCCATCTCGGCGGCGAGTTGGCGGCGCAGTTGTATCAACGGATGCTTGAGGCTGGATGGTTCGAGCGCCATGAGCAGCGTACCGAGGTTACGGTCAAGGGCGCGCAGCATTTGGCGGACCTGGGGATTTTTATCCAGGCCCTGGCAGCGCCGCTGGTGTGCGACTGTTTCGACTGGAGCCAGCAGCAACCGCATCTGGGCGGAGCATTGGGGGCGGGGTTGATGCAGCTGTTTCTGCAGGCCAACTGGATCAGCGTGATCAACGAGTCGCGTGCCTTGTCAATCAACGAGGCAGGGCTCAGGGAGATCAGTCGGCTGGCGGCACGTTAAGCGCGTCGTTCAGAGCTGCAATCAGGTCGCATCCAGCAATAGCCTGGACAAACGATGCCGCACACTCGCCAAGGGGATTTTTCATACGGGGGGATGCGGCATGGTCAGGCAGGGTTATAGCGCAGCGCAGCGGCTGGAACGGTTGCCCATCAGCGGCTACCACCGAGTCATCTTCATCATCATTGCCCTGGCGTTTTTCTTCGACTCCATGGACTTGGCGATGATGACCTTTCTGTTGGGCTCGATCAAAACCGAGTTTGGCTTGAGCACGGCCCAGGCCGGGTTGCTGGCCAGTTCGAGTTTTTTCGGCATGGTGGTGGGTGCTTCTCTTTCTGGAATGCTCGCGGATCGCTTTGGGCGCAAACCGGTGTTTCAGTGGAGCATCGTGTTGTGGGGCGTGGCCAGTTACCTGTGCTCCACGGCGCAGACGGTGGAGGCGTTGACGTTGTTTCGGATCCTGTTGGGCATTGGCATGGGCATGGAGTTTCCTATTGCTCAGTCGATGCTGTCGGAGTTGATTCCCGCCAAACGGCGCGGGCGTTACATTGCGTTGATGGATGGTTTCTGGCCGTTGGGCTTTGTAGCCGCCGGGGTGCTGTCGTACTTTTTGCTGCCGGTGATTGGTTGGCGCGACATCTTCCTGGTGTTGGCTGTACCGGCGGTGTTTGTGTTGGCCATCCGCTTCTTTATTCCGGAGTCGCCGCGTTGGCTGGAACAGGCCGGGCGCCACGAAGCGGCGGACAAGGTATTGCTGGGTATCGAGCAGAAGGTACGCGATTCCCTGGGCCGCGCCGATTTGCCGGAGCCGATGGTCCTGCCATGGGTAGAGAGTACGCCGGGTACATTCTTTTCTGCGTTCCAGCAGCTGTGGTCGGCGCAGTACCGCCAACGCACGATGATGATCTGGAGCGTGTGGTTCTTTGCCTTGCTCGGGTTCTACGGGCTGACGTCGTGGTTGAGCGCGCTATTGCAGCAATCGGGTTTCGCCGTGACCCAGTCGGTGTATTACACGGTGATCATTTCCCTGGGCGGGATCCCCGGCTTTTTGATGGCGGCCTGGCTGGTCGAGCGCTGGGGGCGTAAACCGGTGTGCGTGGTGACGCTGCTGGGTGGCGGGGTGATGGCGTTTCTGTATGGGCAAAGTGCTGTGTTTGGCGGCAATGTGGCCCTGCTGATCACCTCCGGGCTGTTGATGCAGTTTTTCCTGTTTGGCATGTGGGCGGTGCTGTACACCTACACGCCGGAGCTATATCCCACTTCGGCGCGAGCTACAGGTTCCGGATTTGCGTCAGCGATTGGCCGCGTAGGCTCGTTGCTGGGGCCGTTGGTGACCGGGTTGGTATTTCCGATAACCGGGCAGGGCGGGGTATTTGCCTTGGGGGCGTTGTGCTTTGCCGTGGCGGCGCTGGTGGTGTGGGTGTTCGGGATGGAGACCAAGGGCAAGACGCTGGAAGAGCTCACCCAAATCTAAAGATCAGCGCAAAACCTATGTGGGAGGGGGCTTGCTCCCGATGAGGGCGTGTCAGTAAACACATCTGTGACTGACCCACCGCCATCGGGGGCAAGCCCCCTCCCACATGTTGAGCAGCGCTTGTTCGGTTATGGTTTTACCAAACGTGCATCCAAGCTGTTCTGCGCCAGGCGTTTGGCCTGGTCCTGGGTCATGCCCAGGGAGGTGTGCAGCGCGTGGAAGTTCTCGGTGACATAACCGCCGAAGTAGGCCGGGTCGTCCGAGTTTACGGTGACTTTCACGCCACGCTCGAGCATGTCGAGAATGTTGTGCTGGGCCATGTCGTCGAACACGCAGAGTTTGGTGTTGGACAGCGGGCATACCGTCAGCGGGATCTGTTCGTCGATGATGCGCTGCATCAAACGTTCATCTTCAATGGCACGCACGCCGTGGTCGATACGCTGGATTTTCAGCAGGTCGAGCGCTTCCCAGATGTACTCGGGCGGGCCTTCTTCGCCGGCGTGGGCGACGGTGAGGAAGCCTTCGTGGCGGGCACGGTCGAACACGCGCTGGAACTTGCTCGGCGGGTGACCCATTTCCGAGCTGTCCAGGCCCACGGCCACGAACGCGTCACGGAACGGCAGGGCCTGGTCGAGAGTTTTCTCGGCTTCGGCTTCGCTCAGGTGGCGCAGGAAGCTGAGGATCAAGCCGCTGGTGATGCCCAGTTGCTGCTCGCCATCTTTAAGCGCAGCGGCGATGCCGTTCAGCACGACTTCGAACGGGATGCCACGGTCGGTGTGGGTTTGCGGATCGAAGAACGGTTCGGTGTGGATCACGTTCTGGGCCTTGCAGCGCAGCAGGTAGGCCCAGGTCAGGTCGTAGAAATCCTGGGACGTGCGCAGCACATCGGCACCTTTGTAATACAGGTCGAGAAACTCTTGCAGGTTGTTGAAGGCGTAGGCCTTGCGCAGGGTGTCGACGTCGTTCCACGGCAGCGCAATCTTGTTGCGCTCGGCCAGGGCGAACAGCAACTCAGGCTCCAGCGAACCCTCCAGGTGCAGGTGCAGTTCAGCCTTGGGCAGGGCGTTGAGCCAATCGTACATAGTTAAAATCTCATCAGGTGCAATGGCGGCATTCTACAGGCCATGGCTGAAATAATCGGCAAAACCTGACCAGCAGGAGAGTATTTGTGTCACTCACGCAAGAGTGAGCTGAACTAAGGTGTAACGAAACGTTAGCGGCTTGGCGCAGTCTGTACCCCATCAATGACTGATTCGCTGCACGAAAAGGCCCGTAATGCTCACACACCTCAAGCAAGAAAAATTCATGCTGCTGGCGCTGATTGCCGCCATTGCGGCTTATCCGCTGGAGCACTGGATGCTCCACAGTGGGCAACTGGTGGCCCTGCTGGCCGGTGCTGCGCTGATCGCGTTTATCGTAATGGCCTCAATGCGCGTAGCCCACCACGCCGAGCAGTTGGCAGAAAAGGTTGGCGACCCCTACGGCACCATGATCCTGACCCTCGCGGCCGTGTTGGTGGAAGTGGTGATCCTGGCGATCATGATGAGCAACGAGCCATCACCCACCCTGGTGCGCGATACCATTTACTCGGCGGTGATGCTGGATATCAACGGTATTCTCGGCCTGGCCGCCTTGATGGGTGGCATCAAGCATGGCGAACAGTCCTACAACGATGACTCGGCGCGCACCTACAGCGTGATGATCCTCACCGCCATGGGCGTGTCGATGGTGGTGCCGGAATTTATCCCCGAGGCCGATTGGAAAATTTACTCGGCCTTCACCATTGGCGCGATGGTGGTGCTCTACACCTTGTTCCTGAGGATGCAGGTAGGCCCACACAGTTATTTCTTCAGCTACAGCTACCCGGAAAAACGCCGCAAGAAATCAACCGAAGAAGAACACACACCGCCCGTTAACCTCGCGTTCTCGATAGGCACGTTGGTGTTTGGCGTGATTGTGATTGGCGCGTTGGCCGAGGTGATGTCCAAAACCCTGGATCTGGGCCTGGAAGGCACGGGCGCGCCGCCGGTGATCACGGCGATTGTGGTGGCGGCTATCTCGGCCGCGCCGGAAATTCTGACGGCATTGCGCGCTGCATTGGCCAATCGTATGCAGTCGGTGGTGAATATCGCGTTGGGTGCTTCGTTGTCTACGGTGATCCTGACGGTGCCGGTGATGGAAGCCATGGCGCTCTATAGCGGCCAGCCGTTCCAGATGGCGATGACGCCGGTGCAGACGGTGATGGTGTTTATCACGCTGATTGTCAGCGCGATCAACCTCAACGATGGTGAAACCAATGCCATCGAGGGGATGACCCATTTCGTGTTGTTTGCGACTTTTATCATGTTGTCGCTGTTGGGGCTGTAACTGTTTTTGATGACGCCGTAGACCCAATGTGGGAGCGAGCAGGCCCGCTCCCACATTTTGATCGGCGCCTGGCTCAGGTGCCGGCGATGAGTTGGCGAGCCGCCTGGGTGTGATCGGCGATCAAGCCTTTCAGGTCCAGACCTTCGACTTGGCCGTCGATCACCCGCCACTTGCCGCCGATCATCACTCGATCCGCCCGATCCGCACCGCACAACAGCAGCGCTGAAATCGGATCGTGGCTACCAGAGAAACGCAGTTCATCGAGTTTGAACAATGCCAGGTCAGCCTGCTTGCCTACGGCCAATTCACCGATGTCCGTTCGGCCCAGCAACTGCGCCGAGCCCTTGGTTGCCCAGCCCAGCACGCCTTCTGGGGTGATCTTTTCTGCGCCATAACGCAGGCGCTGAATGTACAGGGCCTGACGCGCTTCAAGGATCATGTTCGAGGCATCGTTGGACGCCGAGCCGTCCACGCCCAGCCCGATGGGCGCGCCGGCGGCAAGCAGGTCCAGGGTCGGGCAGATACCGGAAGCCAGGCGCATGTTGGAGCTTGGGCAGTGGCAGATCCCCGTACCGGCGGCACCCAGGCGCGCGATTTCATCCGGGTTGAAGTGAATGCCATGGGCCAGCCAGGTGCGGGGGCCGAGCCAGCCGACGCTGTCGAGATAATCCACGGTACGCAGGCCGAAGCGTTGCAGGCAGAAGTCTTCTTCGTCGAGGGTTTCCGCCAAGTGGGTATGCAGGCGCACATCCAGGCGGTTGGCCAGTTCGGCGCTGGCTTGCATGATCTCGGGGGTGACGGAAAACGGCGAGCACGGAGCCAGGGCAATCTGAATCTGCGCGCCGTCACCCCGCTCGTGATATTCGCGGATCAGGCGCTGGCTGTCGTCAAGAATGACCTGGCCTTGTTGTACGGTCTGCTGCGGTGGCAGGCCGCCATCGGCTTCGCCCAGGCTCATGGAGCCGCGGGTGAGCATGGCGCGCATCCCCAGTTCGCGCACGCTGCCCACTTGCACATCAATGGCGTTTTCCAAACCATCGGGGAACAGGTAGTGGTGGTCGGCCGCCGTGGTGCAGCCCGACAGCAGCAATTCAGCCAGGGCGACTTTGCTGGCCAGGGCGAGTTTTTCCGGGGTAAGCCGAGCCCATACCGGGTACAGGGTTTTCAGCCAGGGAAACAGCGGCTGGTTGACCACCGGGCCCCAGGCGCGGGTGAGGGTTTGATAGAAATGATGGTGAGTGTTGATCAGCCCGGGCAGGACCACATGTTCGCGAGCATCGAACACCTGCGTGCAGGGCTGTGCCGGTTCTTGGCCCTGGGCCAGCACTTCGGTGATCACACCGTCTTGCAGCACCAGGCCGCCACGGGCATCGAGGCCATTGGCAGTGAAAATCGCGAGGGGTTTTTTTAACCAGATACGGGTCGCAGGCATTGGCCGGCTCCTCTGAATGATGGGTTCAGGTTTGCCAGCTCAGTGTTGCCCTGTCTGCTGATCCAGGGTCGCCGGGGAGGGCGAGGTGGCTAGATTACGTGTAGTTCATTGCGGGGTCTAGCTGTAGGAGCAGGGACAGGGTGGGAGGGGGCTTGCTCCCGATAGCGGTGGACCAGTCCACACAGCATTGACTGACACTCAGCCATCGGGAGCAAGCCCCCTCCCACAGGTTGATCAGTGTATTTACCAGGCGATGGCGTCGCCCTTGTAGTCCACGAAGTGATGGCCGCCCTTGCCGGTGTAGGCATTTACCTGATCCACCAGGCCGCGCACGCTGGTGTCGACGTCGATATGTGCGTTCTCTCCGCCCATGTCGGTTTTCACCCAGCCCGGATGCAGCGACAGAACCGTCGGCTTGTGGTCGCCCAACTGGGTGATAAAGCTGTTGGTCATTGAGTTGAGGGCAGCCTTGCTGGCCTTGTACAGCGCCAGGTCCGAACCGTCAGGAATGGTCACGCTGCCCAGCACCGAACTCATGAACGCCAGCACGCCGGTGTCTTTGCGGATCTGCCCGACAAAGCGCTGGGCCAGGTTGATCGGCGCCACGGCATTGGTGAAAAACAGCTGGCCGACCTCTGCGAGGGTGGCGTGGCCTGGCTCCTGGTTCGCCGGGCCCTTGACGCCGGCGTTGACGAACAGCAGGTCGAAGGTGCGGTCTTTCAAGCGTTGGGCCAGGGCGATCACGGCTTGCTGATCGTCCATATCCAATTTCTCGATCTGCACCGGGCCCACAGCTTTGAGGGCATCGGCCTTGTGCGGATCACGCACGGTGGCGGTGACGTCCCAGCCATCCTGGAGCAGTTGCTTGACCAGGCCAAGGCCTAGCCCGCGCGAGGCGCCGATGATCAGTGCGGTTTTTGGCGTAGACATGAAGGCTTCCTTTGAAATCGCGGTTCAGGGAGTTCAGCGCATAACAGTAGCAGTTTCAGCGTTGCAGCAGGATGCGCCCACGGCTCAGGTCGGCGAGCTGGGTTTGTAAGGTATCGATGTGTGCCTCTGCCAGTGCAAGGTGTAGCTCTACGCCGTTGGCGGTGAAGGTTTCTTCCAGCACCAAACCGCCAAGTTCGGCGACGCGCAGCTTCACCAGATTCAGCTCGGAGAACCCACAGGCGCAGCTCAGGGGCACACGGCTGATCAGTTCGATGCGCTCGGCATTTTGCAGGCATTTGTTTGCGCCACCACCGTAGGCGCGGGCGAGTCCGCCCGTACCCAATTGAATGCCGCCGTACCAGCGGATCACCAGCACCGCGACCTGATCGAACCCCTGGGCCTCGATAGCCGCGAGGATCGGTCGCCCGGCGGTGCCACCGGGTTCGCCGTCGTCGTTGCTGCGGTATTGATCGCCCAGCTTCCAGGCCCAGCAGTTGTGCGTGGCGTTCAGGTCGCTGTGCTGCTCGAAAAACGCCTGGGCGTCCGGCGGGCTGGTGATCGGCGCCGCCAAGGTGATAAAGCGGCTTTTGCGTATTTCTTCACGAAACTCACAAAAGCCTGTCAGCGTAAAAGACATAACTCGCTTCGTTTATAGGGCCGGCTTGATGCCGCAGCCTTTGAGAATGATATGGATCAGGTTGGTGCCGGCGTCTTCCATGTCCTGCTTGGTCAACTTGGTGCGACCGGTGACTCGGCAGATCTGGGTGGCGAAGTCGGCGTAGTGCTGGGTGCTGCCCCACAGCAGGAAGATCAAGTGCACGGGATCGACGGGGTCCATTTTGCCGGCGTCGATCCACGCCTGGAACACCGCCGCTCGGCCACTGAACCAGGCGCGATAGTCCTGACCGAAATATTCGGTGAGGCATTCGCCGCCGCTGATGATCTCCATGGCGAAGATCCGCGAGGCTTGTGGTTGGCGCCGTGAGAACTCCATCTTGGTGCGGATGTAGCGCGCAAGCGCCACGGCCGGGTCATCCTCGGCGGTCAGCGCGTTGAAGGTGCTGTCCCATAATTCGAGGATATTGCTGAGCACCGCGATATACAGGCCCAGCTTGTTGGTGAAGTAGTAGTGCAAGTTGGCCTTGGGCAGCCCGGCACTGGCAGCGATGGTGTTCATGCTGGTGCCTTTGTAGCCATGGCGGGCGAATTCATCTTCAGCAGCCTGGAGAATAGCTTGTTCGTTCTTTTGCCGAATGCGGCTGGCGGGTTTACCGGCGTGGTTGCTGTGGGCAGGAACTTCGAGGCTCATGGAGGTTTCCGTGCTGATCGATAAAGGCGACGTGTGCACAGATAACCCACCCTCAAGCCTCAGACAAGTCCCGATGCAATAAAACCGTCAAAGCGGCTCCAGGCTTTCGCTTTGCGCTGTTGGGTTTGTAGCGCATGTACTCGCCTTGGCTTCCGGCAGCAACAGGCACAATACGATGGCGGTGAGGCCGCCGCTGGTGATGGCCGAGTCGAACAGGTTCTGTACCAGTGTCGGCATCAGGTGCAGCAAGTTGGGTTGAGCGGCGATACCCAGGCCGACGCCAAACGAGGTGGCAATGATCAACATGCTGCGTCGATCCAGCGGCGCCTGGGCGAGGATACGCACGCCGGCGGCGGCCACGCTGCCGAACATCACCAGGGTCGCGCCGCCCAGCACCGGCTTGGGGATTTGCTGCAGTACGGCGCCGATCAATGGAAACAGGCCCAGACAGAACAGCAGCACACCTATATACAAACCGACGTAACGGCTGGCCACGCCGGTGAGCTGGATCACGCCATTGTTCTGGGCAAAGGTGGTGTTGGGGAACGCGCTGAAGGTGGCGGCAATCATGCAGCTCACGCCATCGCCCAGCACGCCGCCCTTGAGCCGGCTTATATAAGATGCACCGCTGATGGGTTGGCGGGCGATCATGCAATTGGCCGTGAGGTCGCCGACGGTTTCGATGCTGCTGATCAGATAAATCAGCGCAATCGGCAGGAAAGCGCTCCAGTCAAAGTTGAAACCAAATCGGAACGGCATCGGCAGGCTGATCAAGGGCAAGTCGGGCAGGGCTTGGGGCACCAGTTTACCGCTGAACCACGCCGCGAGGCTCCCCAGGGCCAGGCCGATGATAATGGCGCTCAAGCGTACCCACGGGGTATTGGAGCGGTTGAGCAGGATGATTGTCAGTACCACGAACAGGCCGAGTGCCAGGTTCGCAGGGGCGCCGAAGTCTGGCGCATTAAAACCGCCGCCGAGGTCGGTAATCCCCACTTTGATCAGGCTGATGCCGATCAACGTGATGACGATCCCCGTTACAAGGGGGGTGATGACACGACGCAGTTGGCCAATGAAGCGGCTCAACACGATCTGTACCGCCGCGCCGAAGAAGCACACGCCGAAGATCATCGCCAGAATGTCTTCCGGGCTGCCGCCGCGTTGCTTGACTAGAAAGCCTGCCGCCAACACCGCGCCGAGAAACGCAAAGCTAGTGCCTTGCAGGCAGATCATACCGGCGCCGATACCATACGGCCTGCGTGCCTGGATGAACGTGCCTACGCCGGACACCATCAGCGCCATGCTGATCAGGTAGGGCAGGTAGGCGGTGAGGCCGAGCGTGGAGCCGATGATCAGCGGCGGAGTAATGATGCCGACGAACGCCGCCAGCACATGTTGCAGTGCTGCCAATAGAGCCGGCAGTGGTTTGGGGCGGTCGTTGAGGCCGTAGATCAGGTCGCTGGGGCTGGCAGATTCTGGTGGCATGGCGGGTAGACTCGAGGCGGACGGTTCAAGGTCCCTGTGCCTTGCAAAAAGCTGTCCATGTGCTCAGCTTTTTGCGTGAGGCCCGAGTTAGCGCGTCGCGGCCAGGCTTTCAAGGAAACTTTCCAGCACCAAATGAGGGCGCCGGCCTTTGCGCGTGACCGATGCCAGGCTCAAATCGTAAAAACGTGTAGCCGGTTTCAGCGCGCGCAGTCGGCCTTGTTGCACCCACAGGCTGGCGTAGTGATCGGGCAAGTAGCCGATATAGCGGCCAGTGAGGATCAGGAACGCCATGCCTTCACGGTCCGAAGCGCTGGCCGTGCAGTTGAGCGCCTGGTAGTGGGCCTGGATCTCTGCGGGGAGGCGAAAGGTAGGGGCGATGGCGTCCTGGCTGTCGATGCGCTCGTCATCGAGTTGTTTGTTGTCGGCATAAAACAGCGGGTGCCCGACCGCGCAATAAAGCAGTGAGCGCTCGCTGTACAGCGGTTGGTATTCCAGACCCGACAGGGCGCTGGCCTGGGGCACCACGCCGACATGCAGACGGCCATCAAGTACACCTTGTTCCACTTCATTGGGGGCGATCATGCGGATCTGGATCTGCACGTCCGGGCCGCGTTCCTTCAATTGCGCCAGTGCGTGAGTGATGCGCATATGCGGCAGGGTGACGAGGTTATCGGTGAGGCCGATGATCAACTCGCCGCGCAAATGCTGGTGCAGGCCGTTGACCTCGGTGCGAAAGCTTTCCAGGGCGCTCAACAATTGCAGGGCTGATTGATAAACCTCGCGGCCTTCCTCCGTCAGGGAAAAACCGGCGCGGCCGCGTTGGCAAAGTCTGAGGCCGAGCCGCTGCTCCAGGTCGCTCATCTGCTGGCTGATGGCCGAGCGGCCGATGCCGAGCACGGTCTCTGCCGCCGAGAAGCCGCCGCATTCCACCACGCTGCGAAAGATGCGCAGCAAGCGAATGTCGAAGTCGCTGACTTGGGCCAAAGGGTCGGGACGACGGCTGCTCATAGTTTAGTGAAGTCCTGACTGAAGGTTAGAAGAGTTGGATTTCACCGACTTTATCCCCGTGGCAATTTAGCTGCAACCAAGCTTTTTCAATCCCGACGCTGCCTTTTGCCTTGCGAGGTTTTGCTGATGAACATGCCCGAAAACGCCCCATCGACCCTGGCCAGCCAACTCAAGCTGGATGCGCACTGGATGCCCTACACCGCCAACCGCAACTTCCAGCGCGACCCGCGCCTGATCGTGGCCGCTGAAGGCAGTTGGTTGACCGATGACAAGGGTCGCAAGGTTTATGATTCGTTGTCGGGCCTGTGGACCTGTGGCGCCGGGCATACGCGCAAGGAAATCCAGGAGGCGGTCGCCAAGCAATTGGGCACCTTGGACTACTCCCCAGGCTTCCAATACGGTCATCCGTTGTCCTTTCAGTTGGCGGAAAAGATCACCGACCTGACCCCAGGCAACCTGAATCATGTGTTCTTCACCGATTCGGGCTCTGAATGTGCCGATACGGCGGTGAAGATGGTGCGGGCCTACTGGCGCCTCAAAGGTCAGGCCACCAAGACCAAGATGATTGGTCGCGCCCGTGGTTACCACGGCGTGAACATCGCTGGTACCAGCCTGGGCGGTGTGAACGGTAACCGTAAGCTGTTTGGCCAGGCGATGATGGATGTCGACCACCTGCCTCACACCTTGCTGACCAGCAACGCCTTCTCCCGGGGCATGCCGGAGCAGGGCGGTATTGCCTTGGCCGATGAGTTGCTCAAGCTGATCGAGCTGCATGACGCGTCGAACATCGCAGCGGTGTTTGTCGAGCCGATGGCCGGTTCAGCTGGCGTATTGGTGCCACCGCAGGGTTATCTCAAGCGCCTGCGCGAAATATGCGACCAGCACAATATCCTTTTGGTGTTCGACGAAGTGATCACAGGCTTTGGCCGCACCGGCTCAATGTTCGGTGCCGACAGCTTCGGCGTGACCCCGGACCTGATGTGCATCGCCAAGCAAGTCACCAACGGCGCTATTCCGATGGGCGCGGTGATTGCCAGCAGCGAGATCTACCAGACCTTCATGAACCAGGCGACGCCGGAGTACGCGGTGGAATTTCCCCATGGTTACACCTACTCGGCGCACCCGGTGGCTTGCGCGGCGGGCTTGGCGGCATTGGACCTGTTGCAGAAAGAAAACCTGGTGCAGAGCGTAGCCGAAGTCGCACCGCACTTTGAGAATGCGCTGCACGGTTTGAAGGGCAGCAAGAATGTGATCGACATTCGCAACTACGGCCTGGCCGGTGCTATCCAGATTACCCCGCGTGATGGGGATGCCATCGTGCGTCCATTCGAGGCCGGCATGGCATTGTGGAAGGCCGGTTTCTATGTGCGTTTTGGCGGCGACACCCTGCAGTTCGGGCCAACCTTCAACAGCAAGCCGCAGGACCTGGACCGTCTGTTTGACGCGGTCGGCGAAGTGCTGAACAAGATCGACTGATTTCTCCTTCTATATAGAACAATTTTTCAGGAGCCCTGCATGAGCCTTATCCAGCATTTGATCAATGGTGAGCTGGTCAACGACAGCGGTCGTAGTGCCGACGTCTATAACCCGTCTACCGGCCAGGTGATTCACCAGGTGCCGTTGGCCAGTCGTGAAACCATTCAACAGGCGATTGACTCAGCCAAGGCGGCGTTTCCGGCCTGGCGCAATACGCCTCCGGCCAAGCGTGCCCAGGTGATGTTCCGTTTCAAGCAACTGCTGGAGCAGAACGAAGCACGGATCTCGCAGTTGATCAGCGAAGAACATGGCAAGACCCTGGAAGACGCGGCGGGTGAGCTCAAGCGTGGGATCGAGAACGTGGAGTACGCGTGCTCGGCACCGGAGATTCTCAAGGGTGAATACAGCCGCAACGTGGGGCCGAACATTGATGCCTGGTCGGACTTCCAGCCGTTGGGCGTGGTGGCGGGTATCACTCCGTTCAACTTCCCGGCGATGGTGCCGTTGTGGATGTACCCGCTGGCGATTGTGTGCGGTAACTGTTTCATCCTCAAACCTTCGGAGCGTGATCCGAGTTCTACGTTGTTGATCGCGCAACTGTTGCAGGAGGCTGGGCTGCCTAAAGGCGTACTGAGTGTGGTGCACGGCGACAAAGGCGCGGTGGACGCATTGATTCAAGCGCCGGAAGTAAAAGCCTTGAGCTTTGTAGGCTCGACGCCGATTGCCGAATACATCTATAGCGAAGCGACCAAGCGCGGCAAGCGTGTGCAAGCGTTGGGCGGGGCGAAGAACCATGCGGTGCTGATGCCGGATGCAGACCTGGACAACGCCGTGAGTGCCTTGATGGGCGCGGCTTATGGCTCTTGCGGCGAGCGTTGCATGGCGATCTCGGTGGCGGTGTGCGTGGGCGACCAGGTGGCGGACGCGTTGATCGCCAAGCTGGTGCCGCAGGTCAAGGCGCTGAAGATCGGGGCGGGCACCTCCTGTGGCCTGGATATGGGCCCGTTGGTGACGGGGCAGGCACGGGATAAGGTCAGTGGCTATATAGAAGAGGGTGTTTCGGCGGGTGCAGAGCTGGTCGTTGATGGTCGCGGCTTGAGTATTGCCGGGCATGAACAAGGATTTTTCCTTGGCGGCAGTCTGTTTGACCGTGTTACCCCCCAGATGCGTATCTATAAGGAAGAGATCTTTGGGCCAGTGCTGTGCGTGGTCCGGGTGGATAGCCTGGAAGCGGCGATGCAACTGATCAACGATCATGAATACGGCAACGGTACCTGCATCTTCACGCGTGACGGTGAAGCGGCGCGGCTGTTCTGTGATGAGATTGAGGTCGGCATGGTAGGGGTTAACGTACCGCTGCCGGTGCCGGTTGCGTACCACAGCTTTGGTGGCTGGAAGCGCTCTCTGTTTGGTGACCTGCACGCCTATGGGCCGGACGGGGTGCGTTTCTATACCCGTCGCAAGGCGATCACTCAGCGGTGGCCGCAACGGGCCAGTCATGAAGCGTCGCAGTTCGCCTTCCCTAGTCTGTAAGGCTCGGTAAGCGAAAGCCGGCCCCCTTGGGGGCCGGCTTTCGCGTTTCTAAGGCATTTTCGATCGATATGGCAGAAATGTGAAAAAGAAGGTTGACGGCAGATTCTGGAAGCCTATAATTCGCCCCACTTCCGGCGCAGTCGAAACGGAAAACTCCTTGGTAAACAATGAGTTACGTGGTTTTCGATAGCAAGTTGCTTCAGTTCATCGAAGCCAAAAGGAAGTTGAAAAAGAGGTGTTGACAGCAGCGTGTAACGCTGTAGAATTCGCCTCCCGCTTCGGAGAGATCTTAAGCGCAAGTGGTTGAAGTTGTTGAAGAAATCTTCGAAAGCTTCTGAAAATAATCACTTGACAGCAAATGAGGCTGCTGTAGAATGCGCGCCTCGGTTGAGACGAAAGATCTTAACCAACCGCTCTTTAACAACTGAATCAAGCAATTCGTGTGGGTGCTTGTGGAGTCAGACTGATAGTCAACAAGATTATCAGCATCACAAGTTACTCCGCGAGAAATCAAAGATGTAACCAACGATTGCTGAGCCAAGTTTAGGGTTTCTTAAAAACCCAAAGATGTTTGAACTGAAGAGTTTGATCATGGCTCAGATTGAACGCTGGCGGCAGGCCTAACACATGCAAGTCGAGCGGTAGAGAGAAGCTTGCTTCTCTTGAGAGCGGCGGACGGGTGAGTAATGCCTAGGAATCTGCCTGGTAGTGGGGGATAACGTTCGGAAACGGACGCTAATACCGCATACGTCCTACGGGAGAAAGCAGGGGACCTTCGGGCCTTGCGCTATCAGATGAGCCTAGGTCGGATTAGCTAGTTGGTGGGGTAATGGCTCACCAAGGCGACGATCCGTAACTGGTCTGAGAGGATGATCAGTCACACTGGAACTGAGACACGGTCCAGACTCCTACGGGAGGCAGCAGTGGGGAATATTGGACAATGGGCGAAAGCCTGATCCAGCCATGCCGCGTGTGTGAAGAAGGTCTTCGGATTGTAAAGCACTTTAAGTTGGGAGGAAGGGTTGTAGATTAATACTCTGCAATTTTGACGTTACCGACAGAATAAGCACCGGCTAACTCTGTGCCAGCAGCCGCGGTAATACAGAGGGTGCAAGCGTTAATCGGAATTACTGGGCGTAAAGCGCGCGTAGGTGGTTTGTTAAGTTGGATGTGAAATCCCCGGGCTCAACCTGGGAACTGCATTCAAAACTGACTGACTAGAGTATGGTAGAGGGTGGTGGAATTTCCTGTGTAGCGGTGAAATGCGTAGATATAGGAAGGAACACCAGTGGCGAAGGCGACCACCTGGACTAATACTGACACTGAGGTGCGAAAGCGTGGGGAGCAAACAGGATTAGATACCCTGGTAGTCCACGCCGTAAACGATGTCAACTAGCCGTTGGAAGCCTTGAGCTTTTAGTGGCGCAGCTAACGCATTAAGTTGACCGCCTGGGGAGTACGGCCGCAAGGTTAAAACTCAAATGAATTGACGGGGGCCCGCACAAGCGGTGGAGCATGTGGTTTAATTCGAAGCAACGCGAAGAACCTTACCAGGCCTTGACATCCAATGAACTTTCCAGAGATGGATTGGTGCCTTCGGGAACATTGAGACAGGTGCTGCATGGCTGTCGTCAGCTCGTGTCGTGAGATGTTGGGTTAAGTCCCGTAACGAGCGCAACCCTTGTCCTTAGTTACCAGCACGTCATGGTGGGCACTCTAAGGAGACTGCCGGTGACAAACCGGAGGAAGGTGGGGATGACGTCAAGTCATCATGGCCCTTACGGCCTGGGCTACACACGTGCTACAATGGTCGGTACAGAGGGTTGCCAAGCCGCGAGGTGGAGCTAATCCCATAAAACCGATCGTAGTCCGGATCGCAGTCTGCAACTCGACTGCGTGAAGTCGGAATCGCTAGTAATCGCGAATCAGAATGTCGCGGTGAATACGTTCCCGGGCCTTGTACACACCGCCCGTCACACCATGGGAGTGGGTTGCACCAGAAGTAGCTAGTCTAACCTTCGGGAGGACGGTTACCACGGTGTGATTCATGACTGGGGTGAAGTCGTAACAAGGTAGCCGTAGGGGAACCTGCGGCTGGATCACCTCCTTAATCGACGACATCAGCTGCTCCATAAGTTCCCACACGAATTGCTTGATTCATTGAAGAAGACGAAAGAAGCAGCCCGAAATTGGGTCTGTAGCTCAGTTGGTTAGAGCGCACCCCTGATAAGGGTGAGGTCGGCAGTTCGAATCTGCCCAGACCCACCAATTTTGTGTGGGAAACGCCTGTAGAAATACGGGGCCATAGCTCAGCTGGGAGAGCGCCTGCCTTGCACGCAGGAGGTCAACGGTTCGATCCCGTTTGGCTCCACCACTACTGCTTCTGTTTGTATAAAGCTTAGAAATGAGCATTCCATCGTTGTGATGGTGAATGTTGATTTCTAGTCTTTGACTAGTTCGTTCTTTAAAAATTTGGGTATGTGATAGAAAGATAGACTGAACGTTACTTTCACTGGTAACGGATCAGGCTAAGGTAAAATTTGTGAGTTCTCTTAACTGAGAAATTCGAATTTTCGGCGAATGTTGTCTTCACAGTATAACCAGATTGCTTGGGGTTATATGGTCAAGTGAAGAAGCGCATACGGTGGATGCCTTGGCAGTCAGAGGCGATGAAAGACGTGGTAGCCTGCGAAAAGCTTCGGGGAGTCGGCAAACAGACTTTGATCCGGAGATGTCTGAATGGGGGAACCCAGCCATCATAAGATGGTTATCTTGTACTGAATACATAGGTGCAAGAGGCGAACCAGGGGAACTGAAACATCTAAGTACCCTGAGGAAAAGAAATCAACCGAGATTCCCTTAGTAGTGGCGAGCGAACGGGGACTAGCCCTTAAGTGGCTTTGAGATTAGCGGAACGCTCTGGAAAGTGCGGCCATAGTGGGTGATAGCCCTGTACGCGAAAATCTCTTAGTCATGAAATCGAGTAGGACGGAGCACGAGAAACTTTGTCTGAATATGGGGGGACCATCCTCCAAGGCTAAATACTACTGACTGACCGATAGTGAACTAGTACCGTGAGGGAAAGGCGAAAAGAACCCCGGAGAGGGGAGTGAAATAGATCCTGAAACCGTATGCGTACAAGCAGTGGGAGCCCACTTTGTTGGGTGACTGCGTACCTTTTGTATAATGGGTCAGCGACTTATTTTCAGTGGCGAGCTTAACCGAATAGGGGAGGCGTAGCGAAAGCGAGTCTTAATAGGGCGTCTAGTCGCTGGGAATAGACCCGAAACCGGGCGATCTATCCATGGGCAGGTTGAAGGTTGGGTAACACTAACTGGAGGACCGAACCGACTACCGTTGAAAAGTTAGCGGATGACCTGTGGATCGGAGTGAAAGGCTAATCAAGCTCGGAGATAGCTGGTTCTCCTCGAAAGCTATTTAGGTAGCGCCTCATGTATCACTGTAGGGGGTAGAGCACTGTTTCGGCTAGGGGGTCATCCCGACTTACCAAACCGATGCAAACTCCGAATACCTACAAGTGCCGAGCATGGGAGACACACGGCGGGTGCTAACGTCCGTCGTGAAAAGGGAAACAACCCAGACCGTCAGCTAAGGTCCCAAAGTTATGGTTAAGTGGGAAACGATGTGGGAAGGCTTAGACAGCTAGGAGGTTGGCTTAGAAGCAGCCACCCTTTAAAGAAAGCGTAATAGCTCACTAGTCGAGTCGGCCTGCGCGGAAGATGTAACGGGGCTCAAACCATACACCGAAGCTACGGGTATCACGTAAGTGATGCGGTAGAGGAGCGTTCTGTAAGCCTGTGAAGGTGAGTTGAGAAGCTTGCTGGAGGTATCAGAAGTGCGAATGCTGACATGAGTAACGACAATGGGTGTGAAAAACACCCACGCCGAAAGACCAAGGTTTCCTGCGCAACGTTAATCGACGCAGGGTTAGTCGGTCCCTAAGGCGAGGCTGAAAAGCGTAGTCGATGGAAAACAGGTTAATATTCCTGTACTTCTGGTTATTGCGATGGAGGGACGGAGAAGGCTAGGCCAGCTTGGCGTTGGTTGTCCAAGTTTAAGGTGGTAGGCTGAGATCTTAGGTAAATCCGGGATCTTAAGGCCGAGAGCTGATGACGAGTTAACTTTTAGTTAACGAAGTGGTTGATGCCATGCTTCCAAGAAAAGCTTCTAAGCTTCAGGTAACCAGGAACCGTACCCCAAACCGACACAGGTGGTTGGGTAGAGAATACCAAGGCGCTTGAGAGAACTCGGGTGAAGGAACTAGGCAAAATGGCACCGTAACTTCGGGAGAAGGTGCGCCGGTGAGGGTGAAGGACTTGCTCCGTAAGCTCATGCCGGTCGAAGATACCAGGCCGCTGCGACTGTTTATTAAAAACACAGCACTCTGCAAACACGAAAGTGGACGTATAGGGTGTGACGCCTGCCCGGTGCCGGAAGGTTAATTGATGGGGTTAGCTAACGCGAAGCTCTTGATCGAAGCCCCGGTAAACGGCGGCCGTAACTATAACGGTCCTAAGGTAGCGAAATTCCTTGTCGGGTAAGTTCCGACCTGCACGAATGGCGTAACGATGGCGGCGCTGTCTCCACCCGAGACTCAGTGAAATTGAAATCGCTGTGAAGATGCAGTGTATCCGCGGCTAGACGGAAAGACCCCGTGAACCTTTACTATAGCTTTGCACTGGACTTTGAATTTGCTTGTGTAGGATAGGTGGGAGGCTTTGAAGCGTGGACGCCAGTCTGCGTGGAGCCAACCTTGAAATACCACCCTGGCAACTTTGAGGTTCTAACTCAGGTCCGTTATCCGGATCGAGGACAGTGTATGGTGGGTAGTTTGACTGGGGCGGTCTCCTCCTAAAGAGTAACGGAGGAGTACGAAGGTGCGCTCAGACCGGTCGGAAATCGGTCGTAGAGTATAAAGGCAAAAGCGCGCTTGACTGCGAGACAGACACGTCGAGCAGGTACGAAAGTAGGTCTTAGTGATCCGGTGGTTCTGTATGGAAGGGCCATCGCTCAACGGATAAAAGGTACTCCGGGGATAACAGGCTGATACCGCCCAAGAGTTCATATCGACGGCGGTGTTTGGCACCTCGATGTCGGCTCATCACATCCTGGGGCTGAAGCCGGTCCCAAGGGTATGGCTGTTCGCCATTTAAAGTGGTACGCGAGCTGGGTTTAGAACGTCGTGAGACAGTTCGGTCCCTATCTGCCGTGGACGTTTGAGATTTGAGAGGGGCTGCTCCTAGTACGAGAGGACCGGAGTGGACGAACCTCTGGTGTTCCGGTTGTCACGCCAGTGGCATTGCCGGGTAGCTATGTTCGGAATAGATAACCGCTGAAAGCATCTAAGCGGGAAACTAGCCTCAAGATGAGATCTCACTGGAACCTTGAGTTCCCTGAAGGGCCGTCGAAGACTACGACGTTGATAGGTTGGGTGTGTAAGCGCTGTGAGGCGTTGAGCTAACCAATACTAATTGCCCGTGAGGCTTGACCATATAACACCCAAGCAATTTGTTTCTCGAAAGAGCATCAGATTGCGGTGTGTGAAGACGAAGATGAACCGAAAGTTCGACGCTCACAAAACACCGAAAGCTGTCACATACCCAATTTGCTGAAGCGAGACCAACTGGTCGCGACTCAGTACCCGAATTTCTTGACGACCATAGAGCATTGGAACCACCTGATCCCATCCCGAACTCAGCAGTGAAACGATGCATCGCCGATGGTAGTGTGGGGTTTCCCCATGTGAGAGTAGGTCATCGTCAAGATTAAATTCCAGAACCCCTGTTTGCTAACGCAAACAGGGGTTTTGTTTTGGGCGGTCGAAAAGCGTCTGCCCTTGCCCGTACCGCTGGCGTCTCTCAATCGCCCGACAAAATTGCACAGTTATTTCCGAGCCAGAGCACTAGAATAGCCGCCTAACTATTTTTAGAGTCAGAGCCCTATCTATGCCCGATCTGGTTGATGCCGTTGAGGTATCGGATTTACCACTGGACGAGCTGGTGGCATGCCATGAGTGCGATTTGCTGATGCGCAAACCAACGCTCGCCCTTGGCGAAAAGGCCCAGTGCCCACGCTGTGGCTACGAGTTGTACGCTCACCGCCACAATGTGGTCGAGCGGAGCCTTGCTTTAGTACTTGCGGCCCTGCTGCTTTACATCCCGGCGAACTTTTTGCCCATCATGCAGCTCAATCTACTCGGGCAGTCCTCGGAGGACACCGTATGGAGCGGCGTTGTTGGCTTATTCGATACCGGTATGCAAGGCGTTGCTGCCGTTGTGTTCTTGTGCAGCATGGGGATCCCCTTGCTCAAGCTGCTCTGCCAATTGGCAGTGTTGCTCAGCATCCGCTGGAACATCGGTCGCAGTTACGGGCTGTTGTTGTACCGCATCTACCACCATATGAAGGATTGGGGGATGCTGGAGGTCTACTTGATGGGCGTATTGGTGGCGATCGTAAAGCTCGCCGACATGGCCTCCATCACGATCGGCCTGGGTCTGGTCTGCTTCGTCAGTTTATTAATGGTTCAAGTTCTGCTTGAGGTGGTCATGTCGCCCCATCAGATCTGGCAAGCACTGTCAGGAGAGGATGACCATGCGGGCGATTGATGCAGGCATTCTGATTTGTACCGAATGCCATGAATTGAACAAGCAGGAAGCGGATACCGAAGAGCAACTCTGTACCCGTTGCGGCGCGTTGATCCATGCGCGTCGCCCCAATAGCCTCACCCGTACCTGGGCATTGCTGATCACCGCAGCGATCTTGTATATCCCCGCCAACCTGTTACCCATCATGACCGTCAACTCCCTCGGCCAAGGTGACCCGAGTACCATCATGGCGGGTGTGATCCAACTGGTGCAGCACGGCATGTTTCCTATCGCCGCCGTGGTGTTCATCGCCAGTATCCTGGTGCCGACATTCAAGTTGGTAGGCATCGGCCTGTTGCTGTTTTCGGTGCAGCGTCACCAACCGCTGTCTGCGCAACAACGCATTGTGATGTACCGTTTTATCGAATTCATTGGCCGCTGGTCCATGCTGGATATCTTCGTGATCGCCATCCTGGTGGCGGTCGTTAACTTTGGGCGACTTGCCAGTGTCGAGGCCAATCTCGGCGCTGCAGCGTTCGCCAGTGTGGTGATCTTGACGATGCTTGCCGCAGTAACTTTCGATCCCCGACTGATTTGGGATAACACGGAGTCGGACGACGACCATGAGTGATTTGCCTAAAGCTAAAACCCGCCCGGCCTCCAATTGGTCGGCTATTTGGGTGTTGCCCCTGATTGCCCTGATCATCGGTGGCTGGCTGGGGTGGCGCGCCTACTCCCAGCAAGGTCTTGAGATTCAGGTTCGCTTTGAGAGCGGCGAGGGTATTCAAGTCAACAAGACTGAAGTCGTCTACAAAGGCATGACCGTCGGCAAGGTCAAGACCCTGGCCCTGGATGACGAAGGCAGTAATCGCGGGGTGATCGCCACCATCGAGATGAACAAGGATGTAGAGCAGTATCTGAGGACAAACACCCGCTTCTGGTTGGTCAAGCCCAGCGTCAGCCTCGCCGGCATCACGGGCCTGGAGACCCTGGTTTCGGGTAACTACATCGCCGCCAGCCCGGGCGATGGTGAGCCCACGCGCAAGTTCAAGGCGCTGTCTGAAGAACCACCGTTATCCGACGCCAAGCCGGGCCTGCACCTGACGCTCAAGGCCGACCGCCTGGGCTCGCTGAACCGTGGCAGCCCGGTGTTCTACAAGCAGATTCAGGTCGGCCAGGTCAAAAGCTATCTGTTGTCCGAAGACCAGAGCATCGTCGAGATCAAGGTTTATATCGAGCCGACCTACGCCAGCCTGGTGCGCAAGCACACGCGTTTCTGGAACGCCAGCGGCATCAGCATCGACGCCAACCTCTCCGGGGTGAAGGTGCGCAGCGAATCGCTTTCAAGCATCGTGGCCGGTGGTATCGCCTTCGCCACGCCGGAGAATCGCCAAGACAGCCCACCCACCGACCCGAGCCTGCCTTTTCGCCTGTACGAGGACTTCGATGCCGCCGCAGCCGGCATCAAGGTCAAGGTCAAACTCACCGATTTCGAAGGCCTCCAGGCCGGGCGTACCCCGGTCATGTACAAAGGCATCCAGGTTGGTAGCCTGAAAACCTTGAAGATCGACCCGGACCTGTCCAGCGCCAGCGCCGAGTTGACCCTTGATCCTTTGGCCGAAGACTACCTGGTCCAGGACACGCAATTCTGGGTGGTCAAGCCGTCCATCTCCCTGGCAGGCATCACCGGCCTGGAAGCACTGGTCAAAGGTAACTACATCGCGATCCGCCCGGGTGACAAAGGCACCCCGCCACAACGTGAGTATGTGGCCCGCGCCAAGGCGCCGCCGTTGGACCTGCGCTCCCCCGGCCTGCACATGGTGCTGCTCACCGACAACCTGGGCTCGCTGGATGTCGGCAGCCCGATTCTGTACAAACAGGTCAAGGTGGGTTCGGTGCAGAGCTACCAGTTTTCACGCAAGAAGAAGCAACTCGTGATCGGCGTTCATATCGAGAAAGAGTATGAAGGCCTGGTCAACGGCTCGACACGTTTCTGGAACGCCAGCGGTGTCACTCTCACTGGTGGGCTCACCGGTGGCATCCAGGTCAAAAGCGAATCCCTGGCCAGCCTGATGGCCGGCGGTATCGCCTTCGAAACACCGGAGCCCAACGTTCCCCTGAAGCACCGTATCCCGCGCTTCCGTTTGTTCGCCGACCGTGACGCCGCGAATCAGCATGGCACCCTGGTGACGATCAAGGTCGATCGTGCCGACGGCCTGCGCCCCGGTACAGCCGTACGCTTCAAAGGTCTGGATGTTGGCAAGGTCGAGAGCGTCGACCTCAGCGCCGACATGCAGTCTGTATTGCTGCGCGCCCGTATCACTCAGGTAGCTGATCGTATCGCCCGTGCAGGCAGCCAGTTCTGGGTGGTCAAGCCGGAGCTGGGCCTGATGAAGACCTCCAATCTTGAAACCCTGGTCACCGGGCAATACATCGAGGTGCAGCCGGCGGTGAAAAATGCCGGGCCGCAAAAAAACTTTGTTGCACTGGATCAGCCACCGGAGGCTGTCCATCAGGAGCAAGGCCTGAGCCTGACACTCAGCGCCGCTCGCCGTGGTTCGCTCAAAGAAGGCGTGCCGGTCACTTACCGTGAAGTCACCGTGGGCAAGGTCATCGGCTATGAGCTGGGCCAGACCGCCGACCGTGTGCTGGTGCATATCCTGATCGAGCCCAAGTACGCCCCCCTGGTACGCAGTGGCAGTCGCTTCTGGAACACCAGCGGCTTCGGTCTCGACTTTGGCCTGTTCAAGGGCGCGACGGTGCGCACCGAGTCCCTGGAGACTTTGGTGGCCGGCGGTATCGCCTTTGCCACGCCAGATGGCGAGCGCATGGGCAACCCGGCACGGCCACAGCAGACCTTCCCGTTGTTCGATAAGTTTGAAGATGAGTGGCTGACCTGGGCGCCCAAGATTCCACTCGGTAAATAAACCGATGCGCGGCCTTCGCGAGCAAGCCCGGCTCCCACAGGGATATGCATTTTCGGCAAGTATGCATTCTAACTATGGGAGCCGGGCTTGCCCGCGATGAGGCCCACAAACACACCGCAAATCCCAAGCCGAAAAAAAGGCCGTGATCCAAAAGATCGCGGCCTTTTTGCATGTCAGCGCAACGCGTCAGACCTCATCCAGCTCCGGCTCATCGGCTTGCACATTCATCGTCGCCTTCACCACATCATGGCGACGGATGTATTTCCAGTCCGCCTCATCAATGTAGATTCCGTTCGGCCCGCTGCCGCCTTCCAGGTCGATCGCCACCTGGGCGGAAACCTGCGGCTTCACGCTGGCCAGGATCGGCACGAAGCCCAGTTGCAAGCTGGTTTCCAGCAAGGCAGCCTGGTTCTTCTCATCGATGTCTGCCGCTTCATCGAGGTAATACGGCAAACGCACACGGCCGGCCTGGTCGCGGTCCATCAAGTGCAGCAACAGATACATGTTGGTCAGCGCCTTGATGGTCATGGTGGTGCCGTTGGACGCGGCGCCATCGATGTCGGTATGAATCACCGGCTGACCGTGCACCTTGGTGATCTCGAACGCCAGTTCGAACAAGTCCTTGAGGCCCAGCTGGTTATGGTTGGCCGCAACGAGGCGCGCCAGGTATTCCTTGGCCTCTTCGTTCTTGTTGTCCTGCTCGGCGCTCTGGCTGAGGTCGAACACCGACAGCGTTTCGCCTTCTTCATACTGGCCAGCACTGTGGATGATCTGGTCGATATGCTTGAGGGCTTCCTTGTTCGGCGCCAGCACGATGCGAAAGCTCTGCAGGTTGGAGACCTGGCGTTTGTTGATCTCGCGGTTGAACAGCGCCAACTGGTGTTCAAGGCTGTCGTAATCGCTACGGATATTGCGCAGGGTACGGGCGATATCGGTCACCGCTGCTCGGCGTGCCTTGCCCAGCGTCAACGCTTCGTCGGTGCGGTGCGCATAGGCGTTGATCAGCAGCTGCAGGCGACGCTCCATGTCATCTTCGCTGTCGAACTTGGCCACACCCTTGAGGCGCACCTGGGCGTACAAGGCTTCGATCTGGCCGTCGGCGCGCAGCAAGCCCTGCCAGCTATCCTGGTAGTCATTGAGCAGTGGCAGCAAGTTGTCCATGGAGTCGTCGACCGGGTCCATGAACGGCGTGCCGAACGGCAGGTCCGCCGGCAACAGCTGACGACGACGCAACGCATCATCCAGCGTGCGTTGCTTGGCTTCCATATCGCCGATCTGGCGGCCGACCAGTTGCAGCTTGGCCGACAATTGCTGGACGCGCTCGGTAAAGGCATCGCTGGAGCGCTTCAGCTCATCCTGGGCGGCTTCCATTTGCGCCAGGTTTTCCAGCTTCTCGCCTTCTTCTGCACTCAGGGTCTGGGTGCGGCGGAAATCTTCCAATGCCTTCTGAGCATCCAGCACCTGCTGATACAGCGCTTCGGTCTGGGTCTTGCTCGCCGCGCGGTCGGACGCTACGGCCTGCTGGGTTTTGAGTTGCTTGAGTTCTTTTTCCAGGCGCTCCTTCTGGTCGCGCAAGGCGGCGCGGTCGGCCAGGGCCTGCAACGCAGGCGGCTCGATGTGCGAGATGTCGATGGACAGCCCCGGCACTTCAAAGCGCTCGCCCTTGAAGCCATCGAGGATCTGCTCCAGGGATTTGACCCACTGGCCGTCCTCGTCCAGCGTGATGCCGTGCTCACCCAGAGGCAGGCTGAACAACGAGCTGTTGAACAGGCGCATCAGACGTTCGACATCCTGTTGCGAGAACTCCTCGCGCAGCTTGGCATAGCTGTTGTTGTCGGCGTGATCGAGTTGCTGCCTGACCGACTTCAAGCGCTTTTCCAGGTCGCGCAGACGCTCGTCCAGGTCCTCGGCGCTGAACTGTCGCGACTGCGCCAATGCGCCCGCCAGTTCATCGTGGGCGTCTTTGGCGGCGAGCAACTGTTGCTCCAGCACCTTGACGTCATCCACCAGGGCAAAGCGATGCTTGAGTACCGACAGCTCGCCCAGCCAACGCTGGATACCGCTGATCTCCCGCTCCAGGCGCATCAGTTCCTGAGTACCGCCACGCTGGTCGTTCTGCAGCGCGTCCTGCTCGTTGCGGTAGTGCTCGGCCTGGATGGTCAGCTCTTCCTTGCGTGCACTGGCGTAGTCCGACCAGGTGCCCAGCAACGAATCCAGCAGCGGTGACAGGCGGTGCAGTTTGCCGCGCAAGGCGTCGCGTTGTTTTACGCCATTGGCCAAGGCTTCAACCAACGGCCCGGCGGCGACCAGGGAGTTGTAGTCCTGCTCCATGCGTCGTACATCACGGAAGGCTTCTTCGCACGCAGCGATGTAGTCGACACTGCCTGAACGCAAGCTGTGTTCGAACGCGTCGAGGAACAGTTGCTTGAGCTTGGCCGCGGTGATTTCGCGCATGTGCAGCAGGTTGATAAACAACGCACGGAACGTCTTCAAGCTCTGTTCGCTGGTGGAGCGCAGCGGGATCAGGGTCAGGTCCAGCGGGATCGACGTATGGCCGCCCACCAGCAAGCGCCGCAGTTCATCAGGCTTGAGTTCGTAGGCTTTGAGGCCCTCGCGCTCAAGGTTGGTAAACAGCTCTTTCTGACGCAGGCAGGTGTCGTTTTTCTGGTAATGAGCCAGGTCCAGCTTGCCCGCATAGGCAAAGAACTGGTGGCCGAAACCACCGCCCGGCCCGCGTCCGACCACGCCGATGACGTGCGGGCCGTGGGGCAGGGAGACTTCTACCAGGATGTAGCTGGTGTCGGTGGCAAAGTAGAAGCGCCGCGATTGTTCCAGCGTGTACTTGCCGAAACTCATGTCCGACATGCGCGCCAGGATCGGGAACTGCAAGGCGTTGATGGATGCGGATTTACCCAGGTTGTTCGCGCCATACACCGACAGCGGCTCTTCCAGCGGGAACAAGCCCAGGCTGTAACCGGCGGTGTTCAATAGGGCGAAGCGGCGGATGCCGTAACGTTCCTTACTCATACGTCGGTTTCCTGTTCTTCGGCAATGGCTCGGGCCAGGGCGTCTTCTTCGCTTTCCTCATCGAAGGCGCTAAGGTCCAGCGGGTCATCGGTCTTCAGCAGTTTTTCATCGCTGTCTTCGTCGATGATCACTGGCACCGGCAGCGGCAATACGCTGTGCACGCTGGCGGCGAGGTCGCGGTCCTGCTGCACCGACAGGCACACGTCGAGGAAACGGTGCATTGGTGGCAGGAAGCGGTAGATACCGTTGTCTTCGCTGGCAAAACCGAGTTGGGTCATGCGACGCATGATTTTTTCTTCGAGCTCTTCCTGGGTCTGCACTTCGGCCTGGATAAACAGGTCGCGGTACTTCTCCAGCAACGAAGGCAATTCGTCGCGCCCCAGGCTGCCGCCGTCGAGCACGGCAACCGGGTCGCGGCCCTGGTCGGCCAGGTGCTCGACGATAATGAAGGTAAACAAGGCCAGGCGCTGGGCGGTCTTGTTGACCTGCGCGGCAGCCACGGCGGTGTCCGGGACGAAGTAGTAGAAACCGCGGGTATCGCATACCAGCTCAAAGCCCAAGGCCTTGAACAGCGTGCGGTACTGGTCCTGGAAGTTCGACAGCTGCGCGTACAGCTCCGGGTCGCGGCGGCTGACGTGGTAACCCTTGAACAGCTCGCGAAAAATCGGCGCCAGCTGGGACAGTTCGGATAGATCAAGATGCATAAGGGGTGCTCGCAGAATTCTCGGTGGCGTCAACGCCGGCCGGGAGCAGGGCGAAGGAGCGCAGGCTGACCTGATGCTCGTGGGTGTGGTAATCGCGACGTTCCAGGCGCTCGCGCTTGAAGCGTTTTTCCCGGGACAGGCGTGAGAACCAGTACAGCAATTCGTCGGTGGCGCCGTCCGGCTCCTGCTCCAGCAGCCAGGTCATCAGGTCCGGCATCGGCAGGGCGTCTTCGCAACGTTCGAGCATTTCCTTGACCGTACGCGGGGCGCGCGGGGCCTCGCCCTTGTGGGATTTGTGCGCCTTGGGGAATCGCGCCGGTTTCGGCTCGAAATTGGCCAGGGCATACACATAAGCCTCGACCTGGCTGGCGCTGCCCAGGAAGGTGCTTTGCGGTCGGGTGAACATCGGCATCGCCGCTTGCGGCACCGCGTCCAGGCCTTTACGGCGAATCGCCGACAAGGCCAGCGCAGCGCCGCGAGTCACTGCGTTATGCCGGCGTGCTTCTTCGCGCAGCGGCAACAGCAGCTCGCGCGCATGGCGCAAGGTCAGCTGGGCGCTGGTCTGCATTTCGAGGATGCGCGCGTGGGTGCGCAGCAGCATGTCGTCGTCCACCAGGTGGCCAAGACGCTGTTGCTCGGTGAGCATGCGCAGCAGCACGTTTTCCACCTTGCGCACGCCTTGCTCGAAGGCGCCGTCAGCGTTCACCAACTGGATCATCGGCTCGACGTATTCGTCCCAGGTTGCCAACACCTCGGCGTAGCGCTGGCGCAACGGGATCTGGCGGTCGCTGGTCTTGGCGCGATCGGCCACGGCGGCGAGGGCCTGTTCGTCGTTGGCAAGCTTTTTCAGCACGTCGCGCACGCGCATATCCAGCAAGCGTAGTTGCCGGGCCAGGTCATGGCCGTCGCGGATGTCGAAGGCGTCCTGGATATAACCGGCCAGACGCTCGAGGTGGCGCAGGTAGGCTTCGATTTCCAGGCACAGGCCAAGCCGGTGCTCCTTGCGAAGATAAGCGAGGAAGTCGTGGATCTGCGCGTTGAGCTCGAAACGGTTCGGGCTCTTGGCGACAGGTACCAGGATATCCAGGCGAATCCACACGTCCAGCAGGCTGGTGATGTCCTGGGGCGTGCTGTCCAGTTGTTGGGCGGCCAATTGTGCGCGCAGCTCGCTCAGGCTCAGGGTGCCTTGGTCGAAGTGTTCGCACAGAGGCTCAAGTAAGGCCCAGTGTTCGGCGAGGGCGCGCAGGACGCGCTTGGGTTCGATCATGGGAATGGCCGGCTGGTTGGCGATTAAAAGTCGCGATTGTACTGCATCAGACGCGGGATTTATCCACAGCCGGTCAGTGCGCAGTGGGCGATTGTTGCCGAACAGCGGTAGAATCCCCGCTCTTTACTTATCCACAAGTGGCCGAGCTGTGCTTATCGAGTCCCGACGTCGCGCTTACTTGACCGCCATGCAGGTGGTCAACTGGCTGCCCCGCACCGAACTGCCGTTTGCCGCGCCATCTCGGGCCGAGTTGTTGCAGGCGCTTGAGCCCTATGAGGCGTTCGAGTCGTCAGGGGAAGAGGCGGCCGCGCCTGTGGCGGTGGTCAAGCCCCCAGTCGAAACACGCCCGGCGGTCGAACGGGCAAAGATCGAAGTGCCACGCCCTGCGCCGGTGACCAAGGCTGCCAAGGTGGTGGAGGAGGCTGCGCCGGTGGTCAAGGCACCGGTAGTGCCGCCGCCCCGCTTTGCCCTGCAATTGCTGCGGGCCGGGCGTTGCCTGTTGCTGGTGGAGCTGCCCACCGGCGAGCGCTTCCAGTCGCGCGACCCGGCCTACCTGCTGCTCAAGGACATGCTGCGCGCCGCCGGCCTGCCCGACAGCCCGCAAATCATCGGTGAGCCGGTGCGCTGGCCGCTGCTGGTACGCGGCACCATGGATCAGGGCCCGGAAGCTGCGCGGGATTTTGTCCAGGGCTTTGTCTCGGCGCGTCTGGAAGACGAACCCTGCGTGTGCCTGTGGCTGATCGGCTTGCCTGCCGTGCGGTTTGCCGGTGAAGCCAATGCCGAGGCCTGGTACCGCGAACTGCAGGTCGACAGCCTGGGTTCGGTATGGGCCCTGCCGGGTCTGGAATTATTAATGGAAGAGCCACAGCGTAAGGCTGATGTCTGGCAAGCCATGCGCCGGCTGATGGCGCGCTGGAAAACAACTGATGAGTGAGGCTTTATCCTTCCGCCCGATGACCGAGGCCGACCTCGACGCGGTGCTGAAAATCGAATACGCAGCGTTCAGCCATCCCTGGACGCGAGGGATCTTTCTCGACGGGCTGGGCAAGTACCAGATCTGGCTGATGTTCGAAGGCGAGCAGCAAGTGGGCCATGGGGTGGTGCAGATCATTCTCGATGAAGCGCATTTGCTGAACATTACCGTCAAGCCGGAAAACCAGGGGCGCGGATTGGGTCTGGCGCTGCTGGAGCACCTGATGTCTCGTGCCTACGCGGCCAGCGCGCGGGAATGCTTCCTGGAAGTGCGGGACAGCAATACCGGGGCGTTTCGGTTATATGAGCGCTATGGCTTCAATGAGATTGGCCGTCGCCGGGATTATTACCCGGCTGTGGGTGGCCGCGAAGATGCAGTCGTGATGGCCTGCACCCTGGTCGACTGAACACACAGACCAATGTGGGAGGGGGCTTGCTCCCGATAGCGATGGGGCAGTGACTTATTAAGTGCCTGACACACCGCCATCGGGAGCAAGCCCCCTCCCACATGTTGAACCGCGTTTTTTCAGCGGTTACCGTCTACAGGGTCAATATCGGCCAGCTCGGCCTCATCCAGGCCATTGCCGCCGCCAATTTCGTCCTCGTCGACGATACTCAGGTCAAAATCCGCCGGGTTATCTTCACCTGCTTCCCTGGCATCCCGCGCGCCATCCTCGTGAATCAGCGTTTCCGGGCTCATATCATCATCGGTTGATTCATGATCAGCGGTCGAGGCCCCGGTCATCCCGGCCTCTCGCACCCGTTCGTCGGGCATCAGCTGCTCGCGCTCGCCACGCGGGATTTCATCGCCGATTTCCGCTGTCTGGTCCTCTTCGTCAAAATCCAGCTCGCGCATCGAACCCATGCGGTCTTCGTTGTCGTCGATCGGTTCCGGCTGGGTTGCGCCGTAGGGACGTCGTGATTCAGTCATGGCCAATCCTCATACTGTGGGGCTTATAGTGTGTGGACAGGCGCTGCGTCCTAAAGATTCAAGCTAATTAACACTCGGCGTGACCCGGACGAGGGGTTGTCAGTCACAAAACTGCGCATCATTCCTGAGGCTTTCCCTGATGAACGAACTACAAGACCTGCTTGATAACAACGAACGCTGGGCGGATGCGATCAAACAGGAAGATCCCGAATTCTTCGCCAAGCTCGCCCGCCAGCAAACCCCGGAATACCTTTGGATCGGTTGCTCCGACGCGCGGGTGCCGGCCAATGAGATCGTCGGCATGTTGCCCGGTGATCTGTTCGTGCACCGCAACGTGGCTAACGTGGTGCTGCACACCGACCTTAATTGCCTGTCGGTGATTCAGTATGCGGTGGACGTGCTCAAGGTCAAACACATCCTCGTCACGGGGCACTATGGTTGCGGCGGCGTGCGTGCGTCGATGCAGGACCGCCAGTTCGGCCTGATCGACGGCTGGCTGCGCACTATTCGTGATCTCTACTACGAGAACCGCGAACTGCTGGCTCAACTGCCAACTGAAGAAGAACGCGTTGACCGCATGTGTGAACTCAATGTGATCCAGCAGGTGGCCAATGTCGGTCACACCAGCATTGTGCAAAATGCCTGGCATCGTGGGCAGAGCCTGTCGATCCATGGCTGCATCTACGGCATCAAGGACGGTCGCTGGAAGAGCTTGAACACCACCATCAGTGGCTTCGAGCAACTGCCGCCGCAATACCGCCTGCGTCCGTTGGGCGAAGCCTAGGGCCGTTTGTTTTCACGCCACCAGGCCAGGCCCTGGGCGTTCAACGGCTCTTTGCTGCCGGTGATCCAGCCCCGGCAGTTCAGCTCGCCGCAATGGCAAGCGAACTGCCGGTAAAGCGCGTCTTCAGTAATGGCGTAATCCAGGGTCAGCAGGCTGCCTGCGGTAATGGTGTTCAGGGTCCATAGTTCCATGTACGTGGTGTCCAGGAGCACGTTCGGCTTGCAGGAGTGCCGTATCAGGCCGCAGAACCACCTATCGTACAAGTGAATACGCGGCGACAGTTGCAGCGTATGCGCCCGGCGCTCGCTGACTGCGTAGCCTGAAACCAGAGCGATGCGTACTCGACTGTCAAAGTCGATGCGAGCCTTGATGCCACCCCGCTTGCCATTAGGGTATCGCACGACCTTGAATTGTGCGGTCGAGGGGTAACCCTGTTCCACCTGCAGCGTCTCAAAGGGGTAGAGGCAGTCATTCACTGCCGTTTTAGCCTTATCCATGGCTTGAGTCTTCATCACTCTCCTGAATTGGGCTGCATGGATCTGGGGTGTTCTGACTGCCAGTCTTGCAGCAAGTGGGCGCAAGCCAAGACTCGCCGAAGTTGAAGCCGGTTTCTACTGTCAGATCTGACAGTAGAAACCGCGGGTTCGCGTTAAAGCGCGGGAGAGGTAACGGTGGGGGGCGGTGCGGCGTTTTTCAGCTGCTTCAATTGCGCCTTGATAATTGGTGTGGCGCACTTGGTATTGGCCTGCTCCGGGGTCAGGTTGCGCACCGAGGTAAAGAACAGCTCACAGGTCTGCTCCTTGCGTGTGACCTGCCAGGTATTCAAGCAGGCTTTGAGCAACACATTCGCATCGCTGGCGGGTTTCTGGCCCATGCCCGCTTGCCAGCAGGCCGCGCTTAAATCCTGCCCCATTACTTTCAATCCGGCCTCGTCGGCCTTTTGTTCATCGCCGTCATAGCTTGCCGGATCCGCCGCGTACCAGATGTAGCTGGGGTGGTTGGCGCCCAGCACTGACACGCTCGTGCCTGGTGTCGGGCTGATCTGGGTCAGCTCCAGCACGCCGACGTTCTGACCGTATTGTTGCTTGAGCCAACTGCGCACCGGCGCGCCGAACGCCACCATCGGCAGCGAGCCGTTGGCGTGCAGGCTCAGTTCCTTGACCATGCGGGTCTGATAGTCGGTGAAGTAGCTGTAGACGTTCTCAAGAGCCTTGCCTGCATTGGACGGTGCGGCGATGGGCGCGATATCGATGATGGTCTGGTAAGCCGGTGTCTCGCTGGCCGGGATGCCGTTGTCGGTAAGCAAGGCCGCCCAGCGGTCAGTGGTGGCCGACTCCAGGTAGTCCTGGGCCTGGGTGAGCGAGTAGTCCGGAGGAAAGTGCAGCAGTTCGATGCTCTTGCGGTTCTCCAGGGCCATGCCCAGCGGTAGGAACAGGTACCAGTTATAAGCCCACTTGCCATCGCTGTTGAGCCGGCTGGCACCCTGATAAGCGAGGTCGGCGGTATTGAGCAAGGTGGTCAAGGATTGGCCGTAGGTGTCCGGTACGCCGCTGAAATTCGCCCAGACCTGGCCATCGTGGGTTTTCACACTGACCCTGGCGCGGCTGTAGCCGTCACGCTGCAGGCTCTGGTTCAAGTAGTGCTCAGCGGTCTGCTCCAGTGTCCATGGCCGAAAGCAGATAACGTTGCAGTTATTGGGAAATGCGAATAACTGGGTGACGCGCTGCGTACTGCCCAGAGGCACCTCGATGTCGGCCTGTACGACCGCACTCACCAGCAGTGCGGCGAGGGTGAAGGACAGCCTGGTCGTTTTAAACATAGTTGGTTCCTTGTCAGCGACGCCCGTCTGCGCGGGATAAAAGCCCACCTGCACACAGTAGCGGCTGACCGGGAAAATCGCGTGTTAAATCGCCAGGCATGTCGTTATTGGATAAGCCTCTACGGGTGAAATTGCAAAGCGTTGGTCAGGTCGCCCATGGGCTTCTGGCCGCGAGCGATCATCGCGTCGTCACGCTGCTTGAGGCCGTCCAGAGTCTCCAATTGGAACACCCGGGTGATCAAACGCAGGATCGATGCAGTGTCGTACACCGTGTGGTCAACCGTGCCTTTGCGCGCAAACGGCGACACCACCAGGGCCGGCACCCGCGTGCCCGGGCCCCAGCGGTCACCTTTGGGCGGCGCGACATGGTCCCACCAGCCGCCGTTTTCATCGACGGTGACCACCACCACCATGTTTTTCCACTGCGGGCTCTCTTGCAGCACTTTCAGGGCGCGGGCGATATGGCGGTCGCCCGAGGCCACATCGGCATAACCGGCGTGCATGTTCAGGTTGCCTTGGGGTTTGTAGAAACTCACGGCCGGCAGCTTGCCGGCCTGGGCATCGGCGAAGAACTTGTTCGTGCTTGATTCATCCCCCAAGCCGCCGTCGCGCAGGCGTTTATCACGTTCCGCACGGTTTTGCGGACCCTGCTGCTTGAAGTAGTTGAACGGCTGATGGTGGTACTGGAAGTTTGGAATCTTGGGGATACCGCCTGAGTCCTTGAACTGCTCCAGAGTGGCCTGCCACGCGCCGGCATACCAGGCCCAGTCGACGTGCTTTTTCGACAGCTTGTCGCCAATGTGCTCGTGGGTTTGCGGCACCAGCACATTGGGCAGGTCAGGCTTTGAGTAATCCGGGTTTTGCGGATCGCGAATCCAGGTGGGCCAATACGGCGGGGCCAGGGTGTTTACGGCGTAACCGTCCGGGGTCAGTGCGCTGGGGCCGAACTGCGGCGGGCCGGTCATGGCGCTGGCCGGGGACGCGTCCAGCGGCTTGAGGCGCGTGTCGGTGGGGTCATCGCTTTGCAGCGTGGCGATCTGCGCCTTGGCCACCGACTGCGCGGCATTGGGATAAACCGGCGCCGTGGCGCTGATCAGGTAGTGGTGGTTAAGGAACGAGCCGCCAAATGCGCCCTGGAAAAAGTTATCGCAGAGCACAAACTCCCTGGCCACGTCCCACAGGCGCAGGGAATAACGACTTTGGGCGTAATGGCCCATCACCAGGCCCCCGGCATCGCCCCAGGCGACAAAACCGTCGTTCTTGCCGCCGTTGATCTGCATCTGGTTTTGATAGAACACGTGCCACAGGTCGCGGGTCACCAAGCTCAATGGCAGGTCTTCGGCGTTCGGGCCCTTGAGGGCAAACGGTGCGTTGGGCAGGTTTTCCTGGAATTGCACACCGCTGGGGTAGGTCACTCCGTCCACCGTTTGCGGGCCGACTTGCAACACACCGCCCCATGTGGGCGGCAGGCTGGCCAGCACACTACCGTCGCGGTCGCGCTGCCGGGTGTCAGTGGCAGATAACGCTGACAGTGGTTTTTCAAGCCCGGGGAAATCGGCAAACAGGTTGTTGAAGCTGCGGTTCTCGGCGTAGATCACCACCACGGTTTTAACCTGGTCGCTCAAGGCCTTGTCCAGCTCCTGGGGTGTGAGCGGCCGGGCTACCGGTGTGCTCGGTGCTTCGCTGGTATGGCCGCAGGCACTCAAGGTCGCGCCTACCCCCAACACCGCCGCACCGCCGAGGAAGCGCCGACGGCTGGTGTCGACCGGCGTGTTGGGGGCAGAGTTGGGGGCAGGGCGGTCGTTGTGCTCGTCACTCATTGCGGGGGGAGTCCTTGGCGAGATGTTGCAAGATATTTCGCAGGACGGTAGCAATGGAATGTGACGGAACGAAGACACACATGTGATGAGCGGAGCGTGTCTACACACAGTAAGCGCTTCTAGACTGAGCTTCTAATGCACACCACCGAGGTGAGTCGTGAAACCTTCAACTGCACTTGATCTACAACGAGCAGCTGTCAGAGAAGTGATAGGACATTTCCAAATATCAAACCCGAGAGTATTTGGGTCTGTATTAACGGGTACCGACCAAGAAGGCAGTGATCTTGATTTGTTGGTTGATGCGCCACCGGGGACAACTCTTTTTGATCTTGGCGGGTTGCAGGTCGAGCTTGAGGACTTGTTAGGCGTCAATGTCGACCTGTTGACGCCTGGCGACTTGCCTTTGAAATTTCGCGCCAAGGTGTTGGCTGAGGCCCGTCCTGTATGACAGAAAATCGCTTAGGGGATTATCTGGAGCACATAAGGCAAGCTGCCACTGACGCTATCACTTTTTAGAGGGCTTGAGCAAAGAAGCGTTTTTGGCGGACCGGCGAACACAACAAGCTGTGGTCATGAGCCTGATCATCATTGGTGAAGCGTCGACGAAAATCATGGATCAGCATCCGGACTTCGCGGCACGCCATTCACATATTCCTTGGCGCAATATGCGAGCGATGCGCAACCGAATCGCTCATGGTTACTTCGATATCAACTTGGATGTTGTTTGGGACACGATACAGAGTGCATTACCTGATCTATTGGCACGCCTTCCTGTAAATCCTTGACCGCAGCTGTTCTACCAACAGTTGCGGTCACCCGTTATTCAGGGCATCACAGGCGGCAAATATTTCAACGTCGTCCCCAGCGCCCACAGCAAAAACAACACCAGCGGCGTATGCACCAGCAACTGCACAAACGAAAACCCGATCAAGTCCCGCGCCTTCAGCCCCAACACCCCCAGCAGCGGCAGCATATAGAACGGGTTGATCAAGTTCGGTAGTGCCTCGGCGGCGTTGTAGATCTGCACCGCCCAGCCCAGGTGGTATTGCAGGTCATTGGCCACTTGCATCACATAGGGCGCCTCGATAATCCACTTGCCGCCACCCGATGGGATGAAGAAACCCAGCACCGCCGAATACACGCCCATCAGCAGCGCGTAGGTGTCGTGGGAGGCGATGGAGGTGAAGAACGTCGAGATATGGTGCGCCAGGGTCTGGCCGTCACCGCCCTTGACCACCGTCATCAGCGCGGCAATCGAGCCGTACAGCGGGAACTGGATCAGCACGCCGGTGGTGGTCGGCACCGCACGGGCCACGGCATCGAGGAAGCTGCGCGGGCGCCAGTGCAGCAGGGCGCCGACCATGATGAACAGGAAGTTATAGGTGTTGAGCCCGGAGATGGCGCTGATCGCCGGCTTGGTCGAGAACTCATGGAACAGCCAGCCGGCTGCCAGCAATGCCAGCAGGATTGTCAGCAACGGGCTGTGTTCCAGCCATTCCCCTGGACGCGTCGGGGGTTGCGGCTTGGGCAGGTTAAAGGCCGGGTCGACGCCGCAGGCCTTGGCATCCCGTGCACTGTTGGGGCCGGGCGCGGTCGCGTAGGCAATGATCAGCGACACCACGATCAGCGCCAGAAGCAGCACACCGGATTGCCACAGGAAGATCGTTTCGGTGAACGGGATCATCCCGGTGATCGACAGGATCGACGGCGGCAAGCTGGCCGGGTTGGCCTGCAACTGGGCGGCTGACGACGACAGCCCCAACGCCCACACGGCACCGAGGCCCAGGTATGCCGCAGCGCCGGCGGCGCGGTAGTCCATGCGCAAATCGGCACGACGGGCCAACGCCCGCACCAGCAAACCGCCGAACACCAGGGACAAGCCCCAGTTGAGCAACGATGCCACCATGGAAATCAACGCCACCCAGGCTACCGCCGAACGACCGTTCTTGGGGATGCGCGCCAAGCGGTCGATCAACTTCACTGCGGGCGGGGAGCTGGCGACTACATAACCGCCGATCACCACAAACGCCATCTGCATGGTGAACGGGATCAGGCTCCAGAACCCGTCGCCAAATGCCTTGGCCGCTTCGGCGGGCGCTGCGCCCATGCCCAAGGTCGCCACGGCGACGATAATCACCGCGAGAGCGGCAAACACCCAGGAGTCGGGAAACCAGCGCTCGGCAAAATTGGAACAACGCAGGGCAAATCGAGCGTAGCGGCTTTCTTCGATAGCATCGGCCATGAAGCTTTCCTCTTGTATTTATTATGGGGTTTGGCAGTTTTACGGCATGTTCCTCTACCCCCATTGATTTGGGAATGTAGTTATCTTCAACGATCAATGAGTAAAACAAATATATCCGTCGTGATTGCCTTCAATGGGTTCAGCTCATAACCTGCACGCCATTTTGTTTGTCTGCCGAGCCTGCACATGACTGCCACCTTTTCCCCACGGGCGCAGCGTTTTTCCCGCTCCGACTACAAAACCCTGGGCCTGGCCGCCTTGGGTGGAGCCCTGGAAATCTACGACTTCATTATCTTCGTGTTCTTTGCGCTGACCCTCAGCCAACTGTTCTTCCCGCCCGAGATGCCCGAGTGGCTGCGCCTGTTGCAAAGCTTCGGCATCTTCGTCACCGGCTACCTCGCCCGTCCGCTGGGCGGCATCCTGATGGCGCACTTTGCCGACCACCTGGGGCGCAAGCGCGTATTCAGCTTGAGCATCCTGATGATGGCCTTGCCCTGCCTGCTGATCGGCATCATGCCGACCTACGCGCAAATCGGTTATTTCGCGCCGCTGATCCTGCTGGCACTGCGCGTGCTGCAAGGTGCTGCGGTGGGCGGCGAAGTGCCTAGCGCCTGGACCTTCGTTGCCGAGCACGCACCGCGCCACCATCGCGGCTACGCCTTGGGCTTTTTGCAAGCGGGCCTGACCTTCGGTTACCTGCTGGGCGCATTGACCGCGACCTTGCTTGCGCAAGTCTTCACCCCCACCGAAATCCTCGACTACGCCTGGCGTTTCCCGTTCCTGCTCGGCGGCGTATTCGGCGTGATTGGCGTATGGCTGCGTCGCTGGCTCAGCGAAACCCCGGTGTTCCTCCAAATGCAGGCGCGTCGCCAGGCCGCCGCCGAAATGCCATTACGCACCGTGCTGCGCGAGCATCGCGCCGTGCTGTTGCCGGCCATGATCCTGACCTGCGTACTCACCTCAGCCGTGGTGGTGCTGGTGGTCATCACCCCGACCATGATGCAGAAAACCTTCGGCATGAGCCCCAGCCACACCTTCGCCCTGAGCGCGTTGGGCATCGTCTTCCTGAATATCGGCTGCGTCCTCGCCGGCCTGCTGGTGGACCGCATCGGCGCGTGGCGCGCGGTGCTGGTCTATAGCCTGTTGCTGCCGGTAGGGATTTTTATCCTGTACGCCAGCCTGATCAGCGGCGGCGTGTGGCTGGGCGCGGCGTACGCCGTGGCAGGCTTGAGCTGCGGCGTGGTGGGCGCGGTGCCGTCGGTGATGGTCGGGCTGTTTCCGGCGCAGGTGCGGGTATCGGGCATTTCCTTCACCTACAACATTGCCTATGCGCTGTGGGCGAGTACTACGCCGCTGCTGTTGATCGCGCTGATGCCGACCAGCCCGTGGGTCTGCGTGGGGTATTGCGTGGTTATGGGGGCGGTGGGGGTGGGAAGTGTGGCGTTATTTGGCAAACGCCACACCTTGGCCGCCTGAGGGTCAGGTCAGGAAGTGCCAGAGCAACAAGGTACCCACCAACCCAACCACCGAAACAATCGTCTGCAACACGGACCACACCCATATCGTCTGCTTCAACTGCAAGCCAAAGTACTCACGCACCATCCAGAACCCGGCGTCGTTGACGTGACAAAAAAACACCGAGCCGGCGCCAATCGCGAGGGCGACCAATGAGCTTTGCGTTGCCGCCAACCCGGCCATCATCGGCGCGAGGATGCCCGCCGTCGTAGTGGTAGCGACGGTGGCCGAGCCGGTGGCTTGGCGCAGGGCCACGGCGATCAGCCAGGCCAGCAACAGGTAGGGCATATGCGCGCCTTCGGCGATCTTGCTGATGGTCTGGCTGACGCCTGCGTCCAGCAGGGTTTGCTTGAGGCCGCCACCGGCGCCGATGGTCAGCAGCAACACGGCGATGGGCGCCAGGGCTTTGCGCAAGGTGTTGCCGACGTCGGCGCGTGGCATGCCTGCGGCCCAGCCGAGGCAAATCACTGCGGCGATGACGGCCAGGCCGAGGGCGATCAGCGGTTCACCGAGAAATTTCAAGGTCAGGCCGAGGGGGCTTTCCGGCGCCAGCGCGACTTTGGCCAGCGTGCTGCCGAGCATCAGGATCACCGGCAACAGAATGATCAGCAATGACACCCCAAAGCTCGGCTGGCGCGGGGCCTTGGGCGGTGCGCTGAACAGTGCGCCGATCTCGGCGGGTTCATCCACATGCAGGCGCTTGGATAGCCAGTTGCCGTAGAGCGGCCCGGCCAGGATCACCGCCGGTACCGCCAGGCAAAAGCCCAGCAACATGGTCAGGCCCAGGTCGGCGTGCAACGCGCCCACGGCAATCAGCGGCCCCGGGTGCGGCGGCATCAGGGCGTGCAGGGTGGTCATGCCCGCCAATGCCGGGATGGCGATTTTCAGCAGCGGCTGGTTCGAACGCTTAGCCATCACAAAGATGATCGGCACCATCATCACCAGGCCCACTTCAAAGAACAGCGGCAGGCCGATCACCATGGCGACCAGCGCCATCACCCACGGCAATGACTTGCCTTTGCCCAGCCCAAGCAAGGTAGTGGCGATACGGTCGGCTGCGCCGGATTCGGCCATCAGCGCGCCGAGCATTGCGCCCAGGGCAATGATAATCCCGGCCTCACCCAGAATCGCCCCGGCGCCCTTGCTGAACGCTTTGGCCACTTCCTCTGGTGGCAGACCGGCACCCACACCGGCGATAAAGGTACCGATCAGAATCGACAGGAACGGCGGCAATTTGGTCGCGCTGATCAGCACGATGATGCTCGCGATGGCCAGCAGGACGCAGAGCATAAGGCGGGTGTCGTGAACCATCCACGCGGCAGTCGATAACTCCAAAACAGAACTCCTTATCGAGCAGGTTGGCTAATATGTTTCTTTTTGTTTCGGCTTGAAAAGCATACCTGATAGAACTGCCCCAGCGTGTCCATGAACGATTTTGGTGCGCTCAACGCTAACGACGTTCTGGCGCTCAGATGACAATTTTGCAAACCATGCCCGTGGATCTGGCCTATAGCTCTATGATCCGCTTCCTCCCAACCCACAAGGACATCCCATGAGCGCAGGACACAGCCACGCCCAAGTACGCGCCGGCCACGAACGCAAGTTATGGATCGCCCTGGGGCTGACCGGCAGCTTCATGCTGGCCGAAGTCATCGGCGCCTTTGTCACCGGCAGCCTCGCGCTGTTGTCCGATGCGGCGCACATGATGACCGACGCCCTGGCCCTGGCGATTTCCCTGGTGGCGATCCAGGTCGCCAAGCGCCCGGCAGATCGCAAGCGCACCTTCGGGTATGCGCGGTTCGAGATTCTGGCGGCTGCGTTCAATGCATTGCTGCTGTTCGCCGTGGCGTTCTACATCTTGTACGAGGCTTACCAGCGGCTGCAGGCGCCCGCCGAGATCCAGTCCACCGGCATGTTGGTGATTGCGCTGCTGGGGCTGGTCGTCAACCTGATCTCCATGCGCCTGCTCAGCGCGGCCAGCGGCGAGAGCCTTAACGTCAAGGGTGCCTATCTGGAAGTCTGGAGCGACATGCTCGGCTCCGTCGGCGTGATCATTGCCGCGCTGGTGATCATGTTCACCGGCTGGGGTTGGGTCGATTCCGTGGTCGCGGCCGCCATCGGCTTTTGGGTATTGCCGCGCACCTGGACCCTGCTCAAGGCGAGCATGAACATCCTGCTTCAGGGTGTGCCGGAAGGCGTCGATATCGAGCAGGTGGAGCAGGGCATCCGCAGCGTGCCTGGGGTCAAGGACGTGCACGACCTGCACATCTGGGCCCTCACCAGTGGCAAGAATGTGCTGAGTACGCATTTGGTCGCGGATGCGTCCCAGGGTACTGAGCAACAGATCCTCAGCCGAGTGGCGGAGTTACTGCACGAGCAATTCGATATTTCCCATGCCACGATCCAGGTCGAGGGCGAGGGTTTTCAGCATGACGATCACGACGACGTGCATGCCTGAGCCTGGCTAACGGATTTGTAATCTTTCACCCACGGCCCTGATAAGTACCGACAGCTACATTGCCTCCGCTGGGACACCTCAGCGACTTCATGGGCGTGGAACTCTCGTTATGGCAATTTCCGTTAGAACACTGTTGGGGGCGGCGGCATTGGCAATGTGGATATCCGCAAACGCCGCCCAGGCACAACCCCTCACCCTCGATGCAGCGCTGCAAACCGCCTTCGCCAACAACCCGGACCTGGCGGCCGCACAATGGGAAATCGACATCGCCCAGGGCGGCCGCCAGCAGGCCGGCTTGATCCCCAACCCGGTGGCCTCCTGGGACGCCGAAGACACCCGCCGCAACAGCCGCACTACCAGCATCAAGCTCAGCCAGACCCTGGAACTGGGCGGCAAGAGCGGTGCGCGCATCGAGGTGGCCACTCGCGCCCAGGATGCCGCCGCGCTGACCCTGGAGCAGCGCCGCAACCTGTTGCGCGCCGAGGTCATCGACAGCTATTACGGCGCTCTGCGCGCTCAGGAGCGCCTCGACCTGGCGCAACGCTCAATGACGCTTGCCGAACGCGGCCTGGTGGTCGCCAACGGGCGCGTCACCGCCGGCAAGTCATCACCGGTGGAAGCCACCCGCGCCCAGGTGCAGGTATCGGAAATCCGCCTGGAACTGAACCGCGCCCAGATTGGCCTCACTGACGCCTACCGCCGCCTGGCCACCAGTACCGGCAGCGCGGCCACCGACTTCCAGGCCGTCGCCACGCCAAGCACCTCCGCGCCGGCGTTACCCGCCGCCGCGCCATTGCTGGCCCGTCTTGAGCAAACCGCCGAACTGCGCCTGGCCGAACTCAATATTGTGCAGAACGAAGCCAGCGTGGGCCTGGAAAAAGCCCAGCGCATTCCGGACCTGGATGTGTCCATCGGCAGCCAGTATGACGCCAGCGTGCGCGAGCGGGTCAACCTGGTGGGCGTGTCGATGCCGATCCCGCTGTTCAACCGCAACCAGGGCAACATCCTCGCGGCCACTCGACGCGCCGACCAGGCCCGCGACCTGCGCAACGCCGCCGAGCTGCGCCTGCGCACCGAAACCCGCCAGGCCCTGGACCTGTGGCAAACGGCGAACACCGAAGTGCGTGCGTTCAACCAACAGATCCTGCCTGCCGCACAGAGCGCGGTCGACAGCGCCACCCGTGGCTTCGAGATGGGCAAGTTCAACTTTCTCGATGTGCTCGACGCCCAGCGTACCTTGATCGCGGCCCGCACCCAGTACCTCGCGGCGACGGCCCAGGCCACCGATGCCTGGGTGCGTATCGAACGAATTTACGGCGACCTCGCCCGGTTTTGATTTTTCCTGGAGTCCCCTGATGAACAAAAAACATGGCATGGCGCTCGCCGTCGCCTTGGGCCTGCTGCTATCGGGCTTGGCCCACGCCGAGGAAGAAGAAGGCAAACTTGAACTCACCGAGCAGCAGATCCAGGCCGCCGGTATTCAACTGGCCCAGGCTCAGCCGCGCTCGATTAGCACGGTGCTGACGCTGCCCGGCGAGGTGCGTTTTGATGAAGACCGTACCTCCCACATCGTGCCCCGTGCTGCGGGTGTGGTGGAAGCGGTGAACGTCAATCTGGGCCAGTCGGTAAAAAAAGGCGAGCTGTTGGCGGTGATCGCCAGCCAGCAGATTTCCGACCAGCGCAGTGAGTTGGCGGCCAGCCAGCGCCGGGTCGAACTGGCGCGTACCACCTTTGAGCGCGAGCGCCAGTTGTGGCAGGACAAAATTTCCGCCGAGCAGGATTACCTGCTGGCGCGGCAAACCCTGCAAGAGGCCGAAATCGCCCTGAACAATGCGCGGCAGAAGATGACCGCCCTCAGCGGCAGCGCAGTTCTGGCCGGTGGCAATCGCTATGAACTGCGGGCGCCGTTCGCCGGGGTGGTGGTGGAAAAACACTTGGGCGTGGGCGAGGTGGTCAGTGAAACCAGCAACGCGTTCACGCTCTCGGACCTGTCTCAAGTGTGGGTCACCTTCGGTGTCTTTCCCAAGGACTTGAACAAGGTCCGTGTAGGCAAACCCGTAAAAGTCAGCTCGACGGAAATGGGCACCGAAGTGCTGGGCACCGTGGCGTATGTCGGCAACTTGCTCGGCGAGCAAACGCGCACCGCCACCGTGCGTGTGACGGTGCCCAACCCCGACGACGCCTGGCGTCCTGGTTTATTCGTGGCCGTGCAGGTCGCCACCGATACCTACCAGGCCAAGGTCACCGTGCCGCAAGCTGCGATCCAGACCGTCGAGGACAAACCCTCGGTGTTCGTACGCACCGCAGACGGCTTTATCACCCGTCATCTTGAACTGGGCGTCAGTGAAAACGGCTACGTCGAAGTGCGTCAGGGCCTGGAGGCCGGTGCGCAAGTGGCGACGGCTGGCAGCTTCATCCTCAAGTCCGAACTGGGCAAAGGCTCGGCCGAACACGCCCATTGATCTGCGAGTGACTCCCCATGTTTGAGCGCCTTATCCAATTCGCCATCGAGCAGCGCATCATCGTGTTGCTGGCGGTACTGTTGATGGCCGGTGTCGGCATCGCCAGCTACCAGAAATTGCCCATCGACGCGGTACCTGACATCACTAACGTGCAGGTGCAGATCAACTCGGCGGCCGCCGGTTTTTCGCCGCTGGAAACCGAGCAGCGCATCACCTTTCCCATCGAAACCGCCATGGCCGGCCTGCCGGGCTTGCAGCAGACGCGTTCGCTGTCGCGTTCCGGTTTGTCCCAGGTCACGGTGATTTTCAAGGACGGCACCGACCTGTTCTTTGCCCGCCAACTGGTCAACGAGCGCCTGCAAGTGGCCCGAGGACAATTGCCCGATGGCATCGAAACCGCGATGGGGCCGATTTCCACCGGGCTCGGGGAAATTTTCCTGTGGACCGTGGAAGCTGAGGACGGTGCGCGCAAAGAGGACGGTACGCCTTACACCCCCACCGATTTGCGGGTGATCCAGGACTGGATCATCAAGCCGCAGTTGCGCAACGTGCCGGGCGTGGCCGAGATCAATACCATCGGCGGCTTCGCCAAGGAGTATCAGATTGCGCCGGACCCCAAGCGCCTGGCGGCCTATAACCTGACGCTCAACGATCTGGTGACCGCGCTGGAGCGCAACAACGCCAACGTCGGTGCCGGTTATATCGAGCGCAGCGGCGAGCAGTTATTGATCCGTGCGCCGGGCCAGGTGGCATCAATCGATGACATCGCCAATATTGTCATCACCACCTCGGACGGCACGCCGATCCGCGTGCGCAACGTGGCCCAGGTCGACATTGGCCGCGAGCTGCGCACCGGCGCCGCCACCGAAAACGGCCGCGAAGTCGTGCTGGGCACCGTGTTCATGTTGATCGGCGAGAACAGCCGCAGCGTGTCCCAGGCAGTGGCGAAAAAGCTTGAGGAGATCAATCGCTCGCTGCCCGAGGGCGTGGTGGCGGTCACCGTCTACGACCGCACCAACCTGGTGGAAAAAGCCATCGCCACCGTGAAGAAGAACCTCTTCGAAGGCGCGTTGCTGGTAGTGGCGGTGTTGTTCCTGTTCCTGGGCAATATCCGTGCGGCGCTGATCACCGCCATGGTGATTCCGCTGGCGATGCTGTTCACCTTCACCGGCATGTTCACCAACAAAGTCAGCGCCAACCTGATGAGCCTCGGTGCGCTGGACTTCGGCATTATCGTCGACGGCGCGGTGGTGATCGTCGAGAACGCCATCCGCCGCCTGGCCCATGCGCAGCAGCGTCACGGCCGCCTGCTGACCCGCAGTGAGCGCCTGCACGAAGTGTTCGCTGCTGCCAAAGAGGCGCGACGGGCGCTGATCTTCGGGCAGTTGATCATCATGGTGGTGTACCTGCCGATCTTTGCTCTTACCGGGGTGGCCGGGAAGATGTTCCACCCGATGGCGTTCACGGTGGTGATTGCCTTGCTCGGCGCGATGATTCTGTCGGTGACCTTCGTACCGGCGGCGATTGCGTTGTTCGTCACCGGCAAGGTCAAGGAAGAAGAAAACTTCGTCATGCGTAGCGCACGCCGGGTGTATGACCCAGTGCTCAATTGGGTGATGACGCGCCGCGCCTTGGTATTTGGCCTGGCGCTGCTGACCATCGTCGTATCGGGCCTGGTCGCCAGCCGTATGGGCAGCGAATTTATCCCCAGCCTCAGCGAGGGAGACTTCGCCCAGCAGGCGCTGCGCGTACCTGGCACCAGCCTGACGCAATCGGTGCAGATGCAGCAGCAACTGGAAAAAACCTTGCTGGCCCAAGTGCCGGAAATCGAGCGGGTATTTGCGCGCACTGGTACGGCGGAAATCGCCTCCGACCCGATGCCGCCGAATATTTCCGACAGCTACGTGATGCTCAAACCCAAGGACCAATGGCCGGACCCGAAGAAGTCCCGCGAGGCCCTCATTGCCGATATCCAACGGGCCAGTGCGATTGTGCCGGGCAGCGCGTACGAGCTGTCGCAACCGATCCAGCTGCGCTTCAACGAGCTGATTTCCGGGGTGCGCAGCGATGTGGCGGTGAAGGTGTTTGGCGATGACATGGCGGTACTCAACAGCACCGCCGGGGAAATCGCCGAGACCCTGCAAAAGCTCAACGGCGCCTCGGAAGTGAAGGTGGAACAGACCTCCGGCTTGCCGGTACTAACCATCAATATCGACCGCGACAAGGCCGCTCGCTTTGGCCTGAATGTGGGCGATGTGCAGGACACCATCGCTGTCGCCGTCGGTGGGCGTCAGGCCGGTACGTTGTACGAAGGTGATCGGCGTTTCGACATGGTGGTGCGCTTGTCCGACGCGCTGCGCACAGACATCGAAGGCTTGTCACGGCTGTTGATTCCGGTGCCGGCGCTGGCCGGTAGTACCTCGGGGCAACTGGGCTTTATTGCCTTGTCCCAGGTCGCCAGCCTCGACCTGGTGCTGGGCCCCAACCAGATCAGCCGCGAGAACGGCAAGCGTCTGGTGATCGTCAGCGCCAACGTGCGGGGGCGTGATATCGGCTCGTTTGTCGAGGAAGCCGAAGCCGCCATCACCACCCAGGTGAAAGTCCCTGCCGGCTACTGGACCACCTGGGGCGGGCAATTCGAGCAGTTGAAAGAAGCCTCCGAGCGCCTGCGTATCGTGGTGCCGGTGGCGTTGCTGCTGGTGTTCGGCCTGCTGTTCATGATGTTCAACAACCTCAAGGACGGCTTGCTGGTGTTCACCGGGATTCCGTTCGCGCTGACTGGTGGAATCATGGCGCTGTGGCTGCGGGATATTGCGCTATCGATTTCGGCAGGGGTGGGCTTTATTGCCTTGTCCGGTGTGGCGGTGCTCAACGGGCTGGTGATGATCGCCTTTATCCGCAACCTGCGTGAAGAAGGCCGCTCGTTATCGGTGGCAATCCACGAAGGCGCACTGACCCGCCTGCGCCCGGTGTTGATGACCGCGCTGGTAGCGTCCCTCGGGTTTATCCCCATGGCACTCGCCACCGGCACCGGCGCCGAAGTACAGCGCCCGTTGGCGACGGTGGTGATTGGCGGGATTATTTCTTCGACTTTGCTGACATTGCTGGTGCTGCCGGCGTTGTACCAGTGGGCCCATCGCCGTGAAGAAGAGGCCGAATAACAATCTTGAATGCACCACACAACCAATGTGGGGGGGGCGGTGCGACGATTCGACTTGCTCCCGATAGCGGCAGGTCAGTTGATACATGTGTTGACTGACACACTGCCATCGGGGGCGAGCCCCCTCCCACATGAGATCTCTGTTGTTTGCAAAGGAAACACCAGGCTAAACCGTGTGAAACGCCCCGGCTGGCTGGTGACATGAGCATGCCCCTGATGCAAATGCATGATCGATTTCACTATGGCCAACCCCAGCCCGTTGCCGCCTTCGGCGCGGGTACGACTGCTGTCGGCGCGGTAGAAACGTTCGAACAGGTGCGGCAGGTGGTGCGCGTCGATGCCTCGGCCGGGGTTACCCACCGACAGCGACACGCTCTGGCCGTAGGTTTCCACCAACAGCAGGATGCTCGAACCTTCAGGCGTATGGCGAATGGCATTGGAGAGCAAATTGGAAATCGCCCGCTGGATCATCAGACGATCCCCAGTCACCCAGGCCTCGCCGCGCAGGCTCAGGGTGACGTGTTTGTCTTCGGCACTCAGGGCAAACAACTCCATCACGCGCTGGGCTTCCTGCGCCAGGGACACCTCGGTGAATGAGGCCCGCGCCGCCGGATGGCTGACCTGGGCCAGGAACAGCATGTCACTGACGATGCGAGCCAGGCGTTCGAGCTCTTCGGTGTTGGATTCCAGCACCGCCTTGTATTCCTGCGGCGGGCGCTCACGCGAGAGGGTCAACTGGGCCTTGCCCATGAGGTTGGTCAAGGGCGCGCGCAGTTCGTGAGCCAGGTCATCGGAGAATTGCGACAGTTGCTGCACCCCGGCATCCAGGCGGTCGAGCATCACGTTGATGCCTTGGGCCAGTTCACCCAGTTCGTGGGGCAAGTTGTCCACCGACAAGCGATGGGTGAGGTCCTGGGTCGTGACTTTCGCCGCCACCTGGCTGAACTGCTTCAACGGCGCCAGGCCACGTTGCACCAGCCACCAGGCGCCCATGCCGATCAATATCAACAGCAGCGGCAGCGCAATCAGCGTGGCGCGCAGGTAGGCACTGAGCAATGCCTGGTCGTCCATGCGGTCCAGGGACAGCAATACTCGCACACGTTCACCGTTGGCCAGGCGCATCAGGCTGGAGGCGCTGAGTATTTGGTTGCCGTAGCTGTCGACCCAATTGAGATAGCCAATGGTTTCCCGTGGCTTGAAGTCGGTGAGCAGTGGTTCCTGGGGCTTGCTGCCGACGTTCAGCAGCACGCTGTTATCGGGCGCGGTACCGACGATTGTCAGGTGGAAATTGTCGTGGCCCATCACCAGGTCCATCAGCGAATGTGGGCGGCCGCGAATACCATGGACGTCCAGGCCCAGGGCGAGGCTGTGCTGGATCTGTTCCATCTTGCTTTCCAGGTTCTTGCGCGCCAGTTTTTCAAGCTCATGGGTGAGGGCCAGGTAGGCGAGGGTCGCCAGCAGCAACACCAGGCCCGCGCCCATCAGGCTGACGGTCAAACCCAGGCGCATCGACAGGCTGCCGGTTTTCATGGGCGCGCCTCCAGCACGTAGCCGACGCCGCGAATGGTGTGGATCAGCTTGACCTCGCTCTGGTCGTCGACCTTGGCGCGCAGGCGGCTGATGGAGACTTCCACCACATTGGTGTCGCAGTCGAAATTCATGTCCCACACCAGCGAAATAATCTGCGTGCGGGTCAGCACTTCACCGCTCTGGCGCATCAGCACCTGCAGCAGGGCGAATTCCTTGGTGGTCAAGTCGATGCGCCGAGTGCCGCGATAGGCGCGGTGGCGACGCGGGTCCAGTTCCAGGTCCGAGACGCGGAACACTTCCGGCTGGGGGATGTGTTCGCTGCGCCGCAACAGGGTGCGCACCCGCGCCAGCAGCTCGGGGAACTCGAACGGCTTGACCAGGTAATCGTCGGCGCCCATGTCCAGGCCCTTGATCTTGTCCGCCAGCCTGCCGCGGGCCGTGAGCATCATCACCCGCTGGTTGCCATTGCGGCGCAGTTGTTCCAGCACTTGCCAGCCATCCTTGCCCGGCAGGTTGACGTCCAGAATCACCAACTCGTAGGCATGCTGCTCGGCCAGGTGCAGGCCATCAATGCCATTGGCGGCGCAGTCGGCCACGTAGCCGCTTTCGTTCAAACCCTGTCGCAAATAGTCAGCGGTTTTTTGCTCGTCCTCAATCACAAGGATACGCATGGGGGTTACCTCTTGAATGATGGAGAGAAGGCGCCCATGTCCTTATGGCGGCTGTTATCAAAGTGGGAAAAGTCTGAAGGCTGAAGTAACTCTAGGGTCAACTGCGACCGTCGGTCGCACCGCGCCGCAGGCAAAAAAAACGCCCCAAGCGGGGCGTTAAAAATTCATCTCTTTCCAAAGGAGCTACACAAAAGCTTCAGAGATGAACGTGCTCGGTAAATAAGTTGGCGCGAGTATAGAAAGTTGAACTTAACGAGAAGCTGAGGCCAATATTACAATTTTGATAACCGGCTATTTGTGAACAGATGTTAGTTAATCGCGAGCGAATGTAAGTGTCACAAAACGGCCAGTGGATATTCGGCAATCAAGCGAACTTCTTCCAGATCGGACTCAAAGGCACTTGAGCGCACGGTGGCCTGGCGCAAGCGCAGGGACAAATCCTTGAAACGCCCACTTTGCACCACGTACTTGGCCTCGATATCCCGTTCCCAACGGCGTTGATCGGTCAGCGGGTTACCCGCCGCATCGCGACGCATATACACGGTGTTGGCATTGCTGTAGTCGGCGCCGGTGCCCTTGCCGTAGCGGGTCATGAACGACAGGCCCGGGATGCCGAACGCCTGCATGTCCAGGTCGTAGCGCACCATCCATGAGCGCTCCTTGGGCGAATTGAAGTCGCTGTACTGGATCGAGTTGTTGAGGAAGATCGAATCAGACTGGCGCAGGTAGTCGAAGTCATCGTCCCCATTGTTGCGCTGGTGCGACACGGCCAAGCTATGGGCGCCGACCTTGACCCCAAGCCTGGCGCTCCAGATGTTGTTGTCGAATTCGCCGAGCCGTTTGCGGCCTTCGTCCACGGCCTTGTAGTAGTTGAAATCGCCGAACAGTGACACGTCGTCGGTCAGCGCATAGTTGGCATTGCTGCCCAGGTAGTACTGATCCCAGGCGTCCTTCAAGCGGCTGCTGTAGAGGCTCAAGCCAAGGTGGCTGTTGAGTTGGTAGTCTCCGCCGAAGTAGGCGATCCAAGGCGAGTCGACCTTGCCCGCATAGAACGTCGCAAAGCCTTTGTTCATCCCGCTTTCATTGGGCTGGCTCATGCCGCTCAAGCGTCCGCCTTGCAAGCTCAGGCCATCCAGGCTGGTGTTTTGTACGGTGAAACCGCGAAAGCTTTGGGGCAATACCCGTGAATCGCCGTACGCCACTACGGGCGTCAGCGGGAATACGTCGCCGGCCTTGATTACCGTATCCAATACCCGCAGTTTCGCCGCGCCGCCGAGTTTGCTGTAGCGGTTTTCGGGCTGATTGGCGCTGTCCACTGGCAACACACCGAACGAGCCCTTGCCGCCACTGCGGCCTGCACCGGAGTCGAGCTTGAGCCCCAGCATGGCAAACGCGTCCAGGCCAAACCCCACGGTGCCTTGGGTAAAGCCGGATTCGAACCGGCTGATCAGCCCCTGCGCCCAGGCTTCGGAATAGCCGTTACCGGTGGGGCTGGATTGGCCCTTGCGATCGTCGCGATTGAAGTAAAAATTGCGCGCCAGTACGTTCAGGCTGCTGCCTTCGATAAAACCCTCGGGCTTTTCCTGCCCTGCCGCCACGGCCAGGGGCAACGCGGCCATCAGTGAAAAGGGAAGGGTGTAGTGACGAATATTCATGATGCGCTCCTCGGTGATGGCAGTTATCGGCTTCTTATAGAGGCAGGCGTTCTTATTGATCTGGCCCAGGCTGATAGTTGCAAACGGCGTATAACAGGCGCATTGCGTGAAGATTACGATTCTGGAAACTAACGGCCATCTAACAAATACGTAATGTTCTGGTGAACCTGGCGTCAGGGTTGGTTGGTTAGTCTCGACACTTAACTTTTAGTCGAGGACTTGGTCATGAACTTCTATACAGTGGGTTTGGGCGTATTAACGGTGGTCTTGTCGTTCGGTGCACTGGCCGAAGGCGGAGGGGATCGCACCTTTGCCCTGATGATGGAGCGCAACGAGAAAGCCATGGCCGCTTACGCGATCAAAAAAGGCAAGGCAGTACCCCAGGTGCAGACCTATCGCTACGGCATGGATCTGGATATCGCCAAGGTGGTCAACGTGACGCCGCCGATCCGCTCGTGCAACGCCGTGCCGTCGCGCATGACCTATGAAGACTCCAGCGGCAAGCTCAATACCCTGGAATATCAAGTGATGGGTGTGTGCCGATTCAATGGGGGCTGATGGCGCTGAAAATATAGTTCGACTTGGGCTGCAAGCTCTCTTTAGAAAATTGCGCCAGCGCCGATGCAGATTAGGACGCCCACCCCATTTGCCTAATGGTGCCCCATGTTCAATACCCGCCTGAAGCAGGAGCTGACCGCTCTGCGCGAAGAATTGTCGAGCTTGCTACAGGTGAAAGAGAGCCTGGAAAGCGAAATGCTCGTCCTGACGCTGGACGCCGAAGGCCGGGTGGAGTGGGCGAATGCCAACTTCCTGCAAGAACTGGCTTATTCATTGAGTGAGATTGTGGGGCGTGCAATCGAAGACCTAGTACCGGCCCATGTGCGCCAGGATGAGTTTCAGTTGCGCTTCAAGCACGCCCTGGCCCGCGGCGAACACTTCGCCGGCGCCGTGCGCCTTATGCGTGGCAATGGCAAGGAAGCGTGGTTGCGCTCGATCGTGCAGCCGGTGCGCAGTTCGCAGGGGCATATCAAGCATTTTTCGATGTTCTCCAGCGACCTCACCCGCACCATCGAGAGTTCGCGTGAGCATGAAAACCTGATCACCGCGCTGATGCGTTCCACCGCGTTGATCGAGTTCGACCTGGACGGAAACGTGCTCACCGCCAATGACCGCTTCCTCAGCAGCATGGGGTACAGCCTGGCGCAGATTCAGGGTAAACATCACCGTATGTTCTGCGAACCGCAGGAATACAACAGCGCCGAGTACCAGCAGTTCTGGAAGCGCTTGAACGCCGGTGAGTTCGTGGCGGCGCGCTTCAAGCGTGTGGACAGCCACGGTCGCCTGGTGTGGTTGGAAGCCACCTATAACCCTGTGCTGGACGCCAACGAACGGCTGTACAAAGTGGTCAAGTTCGCCACGGTGATCACCGAGCAGGTCAACCGCGAGCAGGCGGTGGCCGACGCCGCCAACATTGCCTACAGCACCTCCTTGCAAACCGACGACAGCGCCCAGCGCGGCACCACCGTGGTCACCCAGGCGGTGGACGTGATGCGCGACCTGGCCCAGCACATGCAACAGGCCGGCGAAGGTATCGAGGCGCTGAACGCTCAGTCCCAGGTGATCGGCAGCATCGTCAAGACCATCAGTGGCATTGCCGAGCAGACCAACCTGCTGGCGCTCAACGCCGCCATCGAAGCCGCGCGTGCCGGTGAGCAGGGGCGTGGCTTTGCGGTGGTGGCCGATGAAGTGCGGCAACTGGCTTCACGCACCAGCAAAGCCACCGAGGAAATCGTCGGCGTAGTGCGCCAGAACCAGGACATGGCCCGCGATGCGGTTGCGCTGATGGCCGACGGTCGCCTGCAAGCCGAGCAAGGCCTGGCCCTGGCGGCCGAGGCGGGTACGGTGATTGTGGAAATTCAGGACGGTGCGCAAAAAGTGGTGAGTGCGGTCGGGCAGTTCGCCAATCAGTTGTCGAGCTAAAGAGCACGTTCGGACACCAAACTCGATTTTGGCGACAACAGAACCCAAATGTGGGAGCTGGCTTGCGTGCGATAGCATCACCTCGGTGTACCTGATGTACCGAGGTGTCTGCATCGCAGGCAAGCCAGCTCCCACATGAGTTTTGTCGTGTTTTCAGGTGCGTGGCATGCACTCGATGGTGCGGTTTAGCACGGTCTTGGCCATCTCCAGCAAATGCCACGCGGCATGGATTCTGGCACGGTCATGGGGTTGCAGGTGATCGCAACAGTCCCACACGGTGGCAGAGGCGCTGTTGATCAGGTGTGAGATATAGAGTTGAGCGTCTTCGAAGCTGAGGTCTTCGTTGACGACGAGGCAGTCCATGGGTGGATCGGGAAGTGCTTTGGTCATGGTGTAACTCCTATTGGGCATGGGAGCGACCACCAACGCTGCTAAACGTAGGGTGGCAGCTGTACGCGGGTTAGCAGACCGGTCAATAGGAAAACCAGCGCACCCGAAGGTGCCCCGCGCACAGCCACCATAAATGCAGATGTGGACCGTGTGCCTATTGAACTCAGGCTGCTAAACCCGATCACTGAAATCCAGCGACGGACCGAAGACTAGCCATCGATTCCAACAGGCACAAGGCGGCAGGGATTGTCTCGGAAACGTCCTGCAATTTAAAGGGACACAGCTTGCTGGCCCTTTACAAACCATGACCAAATGCCAGCAACACCACCTCATCCAACTGTGGGAGCTGGCTTGCCTGCGATAGCGGTGTGCCTGATACACCGAGGTGTCTGCATCGCAGGCAAGCCAGCTCCCACAGTTTGAACGTATTCCAACCCAGCACTCAGCGTCCGAGCATCTTTACCCAACGCGATGGCGGCATCCCGTATGTGCTGCGAAATTGCCGGGTCATGTGGCTTTGGTCGGTGAAGCCTGCGGTCATGGCCGCATCCACCAACGATTGGCCCTGGGCCAACAAGTGGCGCACCAGGTCCAGTCGGCGCATGGTCAGGTAGCGGTAGGGGCTGGTGCCGAACAACAAGCGAAAATCCCGCGATAACGCCCAGCGGTCGCGGTCGGCATGGTCGGCTATTTCATCCAGGGTGATGCTGCGGCCCAGGGCGCTGTGGATAAATTCACGGGCGCGTTCGGCGGCTGCGTAGTCGAAGGATTTACGGCTGACGACGACACCGGATGCCTCGCTCAGGGCCTGGGCCAGGTCGAACATGGCGTCCTGCTCTTGCATCGGGTCAATCGGGCAATCCAGGCTTTGCAGCAATACCTCGCTGGCACGGTGCAGCCGAGCGTCGGTGGACAAGCCGCCGGGAATGAAAGGCAAGGGTTTGCCGCCGAGGATCTGCTGGATCAGCGCCGGCTCCACATAAATCATCCGGTACTTGAAGCCTTCATCGCTGCCGGCACGGCCGTCGTGGGTTTCGTCCGGGTGAATCACCATGGTGGTGCCAGGCATGCTGTGGGTCATGCCACCGCGATAATGAAAACTCTGCACGCCGAACAACGTGCGCCCGATGGCGTAGGTGTCATGGCGATGGGGGTCGAATGCGAAACCGGCAAAGTACGCCTCGATACGGTCCAGGCCGCTGGCGTGCGGGGCGCGGTGCAGCCAGTCGAGGGAGTGGGTGGGTTTGCCCATGGTGACTTGTCACAGAAGGAGGTGGGAACACGTTAACCGAGTCTGCCGCGGTTGTCTGCCTGGGGTCTTGTACGATTGTGCAGGCGTCGGCCGGGGCCTATGATCGCTGTTCGTCTACTACGCTGGTGAACCCTCCATGGATGTTTTCAACCCTGCCTATGTGGCGCCGCTGGTCTCGCTCGCGCTGCTGTGGACGGTCGCCGTGGTGACCCCCGGCCCCAACTTCTTCAATACGGCGCAATTGGCCGCCAGTTGTTCGCGACGTCACGGCGTAGTGGCGTCGGCGGGCGTAGCGACGGGCACGATTATTTGGGGGCTGGCAGGTGGCCTGGGTATCAAGTCGCTGTTTACCGCCGCGCCCATGTTGTACCTGGCGTTCAAGATCATCGGCGGTTGCTACCTGATCTACCTTGGGCTAAAGCTGTTCAAGCGCTCGGCGCCGACAACGGGGCAGGCGGTGTTGCCCGATGAGCCGCGACGTTCATTATTTTCCGCATGGCGTTTCGGTTTGCTCGGCAATTTGTCCAACCCCAAGGCCGCTCTGTTCGTCGCCACGGCCTTCGCCTCGACCATGCCGCCCTCACCCTCGCCGACGTTGCTGACCTTGGCGGTCATCACCATGGCTACGTTGTCGTTCAGTTGGTATTCCAGCGTAGCCTTGGTGTTTTCCAGCGAGCGCATGGCCAACCTCTACAGCCGTTCGCGCAAGTGGCTCGACCGCTTTGCCGGCAGTTGCTATCTGTTGTTCGGGGCGCATCTGGTGGCGAACCGCTGACTACCCGTGGTAAGAAGCCTTACTTTCAACAGTGAGGCCAGGTCATGAGCAAGGTGCGGGTAGGTATTATTTTTGGTGGCCGTTCGGCTGAGCATGAGGTCTCGCTGCAATCGGCGCGCAACATCGTCGATGCCCTCGACCGTTCGCGCTTCGAGCCCATCCTGATCGGTATCGACAAGGCCGGCCACTGGCACCTCAACGACACGTCGAACTTCCTGATCAACCAGGAAAACCCGGCCCTGATCGCCCTCAACCAATCCAACCGCGAATTGGCGGTGGTGCCCGGCAAGGCCAGCCAGCAGGTGGTGGAAACCTCCGGGCAGGGCCTGCTGGAACATATTGATGTGATCTTCCCGATTGTCCACGGCACCCTTGGCGAAGACGGTTGCCTGCAAGGTTTGCTGCGTATGGCCGACTTGCCTTTCGTCGGCTCCGACGTGCTTGGCTCGGCCGTGTGCATGGACAAAGACATCAGCAAGCGCCTGCTGCGTGACGCGGGTATTGCCGTCACGCCGTTCATCACCCTCACCCGTGGCAACGCGGCGCGCACTTCCTTTGAAGCGGCGGCGAACAAGCTCGGCGTGCCGATGTTCGTCAAGCCCGCCAACCAGGGCTCCTCAGTGGGCGTGAGCAAAGTCGGCAACGAAGCCGAGTACCGCGCCGCGGTTGAACTGGCGCTGGGCTTTGATGAAAAAGTGCTGGTGGAGTCCGCCGTGCAGGGCCGTGAAATCGAATGCGCTGTATTGGGTAATGATCACCCCATCGCCAGCGGTTGCGGCGAAATTGTGGTGAGCAACGGCTTTTATTCCTACGACAGTAAATACATCGACGATCAGGCCGCCCAAGTGGTGGTGCCTGCGGCTATCAGCCATGAAGCCAGCGAGCGAATTCGCCGCCTGGCCATCGAAGCCTTTGAGGTGCTGGGTTGCGCAGGGCTGGCGCGGGTGGATGTGTTCCTGACGAATGAGGGCGAAGTCCTGATCAACGAGATCAACTCACTGCCCGGTTTTACCCGCATCAGCATGTACCCCAAGCTGTGGCAAGCGGCGGGCATGAGCTACAGCGAGTTGGTGAGCCGGTTGATTGAGTTGGCGCTGGAGCGACATGCGGGGCGCAAGGGGTTGAAGATCAGCCGCTGATTGCTGGTGGCTTGCGGTTCAAGGGCTGCTTCGCAGCCCAGCGGGAGCAACCTCCCTCGCCACAAGGTACGGTATGTCCGTCAGGTCGTACGAGCAATCCACGAATAGATCAATGTCTTCGGCTCCTCCAAGTGATGCGTCCTCCTGCGATAGCTGGCAAACGTCGGTGACGTGCAATAAGTGCACACGTCACTCACCTCGATCTGCTCGCGCTTGACCCCCGCCGCTTGCAGCAACAGCAGCCCATACCCGCTCAAGTCAAACCAGGCACTTCCCGCTTGCCTGGCGTGGGGCGGTGTAATGTGCGGAGCTTGTAGCGGTGTCGTTTGCTCAATGCTCCAGGGCGCCTGGCTGTCCTCCCATAGGTGGCCTTGATCCGCTTGGAACTGGGCAATGAACGTTTCACTCACCTCATAGCAGCAAGGCTTGATCGACGGCCCAATTGCCACCCGCAACTGGTCCGCGCTAATGCCTTCATCGATAAAACGCTGCACGGCATTGCCGATAATCCCGCGTTGCAGGCCCTTCCAGCCGCCATGAATGGCGGCCACTAAATCACCGCCTGCGATCAGGATGGGCAAACAGTCGGCCGTGATGACCGCAATTGGCTGCCGGCTCCGGGTGAACACCCCGTCCGCCTCAACCGTATTAGTCACTTGGCCCGACTGCCATTCAATCACCGACGCGCTGTGCACCTGCTTGCAGATGAACACATCATCAGGTCGCAGCGGGTCATCAATCGAACAAAAACCGTGATCGACGCCGGGTAGGGCGCCGAGATTGTGGGCTGTGTGCACCGTGCATTCTCCGTTGATCAAAACCCCTTAGTCACCCAGCGCCTCACCTTCACGCCGAGGGTCAGCACCGCCGCTCAATGTCACCTTGCCCTGGGCATCCCGCGTGCGCACGATGGCCTGCACGCCGCTGGTCATATCGATCTCGCTCAGGGCATGGCCCTTGTCCTTGAGCGCTTGTTTGAGCGCAGGGCTGAACAGGCCGGTTTCCAACTCAGTGGCGCCATTGCGGCTGCCGAAATTCGGCAGGCTGATGGCCGCTTGCGGGTCGAGCTTCCAGTCGAGCATGGCCACCAGGGATTTGCTCACGTACTCGATGATCTGCGAACCGCCCGGGGAGCCCACGGTGGCCAGCAACTCACCACTGTTGCGATCGAACACCAGGGTCGGAGCCATGGCCGAGCGCGGGCGCTTGCCGGGTTGCACGCGGTTGGCCACAGGCTGGCCGTTTTCTTCGGGGATGAACGAGAAATCGGTCATCTGGTTGTTAAGCAAAAAGCCTTGGACCATCACGTGGGAGCCGAACGCCGCTTCCACGGTGGTGGTCATCGACACCGCGCCACCCTGGTCGTCCACCGCCACCACTTGCGAGGTGGAGATGCGCAGCGGCGAGCGATCCGGTGCATACGCCACTTGAACGCCCTCCGGTTGGCCAGGCTTGGCGACCTCCATGCTGCGCTCGCCGATCAGCGCGGCGCGCCGGGCCAGGTAGTTGGGTGCAACAAGGCCGGCAACCGGCACGGGGGTGAAGTCTGCATCGGCCACATACAGGGCGCGATCGGCAAAGGCCAGGCGCCCGGCTTCGGCAATCAGGTGCACGGCCTCGGGTGTCGGTTCAAGCCCGGCCGGCGAAGTACTCTTGGTCGGGGTCATCGGCGCGATCGCCAGGCGCGGGTCGCGGGTCTGCAGCGCCTGCAAGGTGCCAAGGATCTGCGCCACGGCAATCCCGCCAGAGGAGGGCGGCGGCATCCCGCAGATTTTCCATTGTTTGTAGTCGGTGCACAGTGGGGCGCGCTCCTTGGCGCTGTAGCCCTTGAGGTCGGCTACGGACAAGCTGCCGGCATTGTGATTGCCCTGCACCTTGCGTGCGATCTCATCGGCAATCGCCCCGTGGTACAGCGCATCCGGCCCTTCCTTGGCGATGCGCTTGAATACCTCGGCCAGCGCCGGGTTTTTCAACAGCGTGCCGGTGGCTTTGGGCGAGCCATCGGCATTCAGGAAGTACGCCGCCATCTCGGGCGATTGCGCGATAAAGCGATCCGCCGCGATCAAGCTATGCAAGCGCGGTGAAATGGCAAAGCCCTGCTCCGACAGGCGGATCGCCGGCTCGAACAGCTTTGCCCATTGCAGATGGCCGCTCTTGTTGTGCGCCATTTCCAGTGCGCGCAATACACCCGGCGTACCGACAGAGCGCCCGCCAATTTGCGCATCGGTGAACGCCATCGGCGTGCCGTCGGCCCTCAGGAACAAGCGCTCGGTCGCCCCCGCCGGTGCGGTCTCGCGGCCATCGTAGGCCTGCACGTTTTTGCCATCCCACAGCATGATGAACGCACCGCCACCAATGCCGGAAGACTGTGGCTCCACCAGGGTCAGCACCGCTTGCATCGCAATCGCCGCGTCGATGGCCGAACCGCCTTGGCGCAACATCTCGCGTCCGGCCTCGGCAGCCAGCGGGTTGGCGGCGGCGGCCATATGACGCTCGGCGTGGCGGGTATTCAGGTCAGTGCGGTAGCCCGAACCCAGCTCCGGTGCTGGTGGTTGTTCGGTGACAGACGTGTGGCAGGCCGCAAGGGCCAGGGCTGCTGCGATGACCGTCAACTGACGGCGGGAAGTCAAAAACACGCGCTGAACTCCGTTCATTTTGAGAATGATCTGTTGTCCTTCGGGAACTGCGTTTTACAGATAAATCGTGCCTTGCATGTACAGCACCGCCTTGCCGGAGATAATCACGCGGTCGCCCTTGAGTTCACAGCGCAACTGGCCCTTGCGCTGGCCGCCTTGCTCGGCGGTCAGTTGCAACTTGCCCAGGCGCTCGGCCCAGAACGGTGCCAGCGAAGTGTGCGCCGAGCCGGTGACCGGGTCTTCATTGACCCCCACATTCGGGCCGAACCAGCGTGAGACGAAATCAAACTGTGTGCTTTTGGCGGTGACTGCAATCCCACGTTTGGGCAGGCCCTTGAGCCGTGCGAAATCGGGTGTCAGTGCCGCCACCTGCGCTTCATTTTCCACCAGCACGATGTAGTCATCGGTGCCAAACACCTCGGCAGTCTCAATGCCCAGTGCGCTCAACATTCCGGCCGGTGGCTCGCAGCGTTGGGGCTGTTTGGCCGGGAAATCCATCGCCAGTTCATCGCCATTGCGCGTCACCCGCAACTCGCCGCTGCGCGTGGCAAAACGCAGCACTTGCGGCGCATCGGCCAGCATATGAATCAATACCCAGGCCGCCGCCAAGGTGGCATGGCCGCACAGGTCTACCTCGACTTCGGGGGTGAGCCAGCGCAGCTCGTAGAACTCGCCACGGGGTACAAAAAACGCGGTTTCCGAGAGGTTGTTTTCAGCCGCGATATTCTGCAGTTGCTCGTCGGGCAACCATTCGGTGAGCGGGCACACCGCCGCCGGGTTGCCGCCGAAGGGGTGTTGGCTGAAAGCGTCGACTTGGTAGATGTCCAGTTTCATCGGGGCACTCCGCATTTTAGGGAGGCTGGACACTAACAGTGGGGGTGGGGGGCGTCAAAATACAGTTGGGGAGTTTTTTACGCGCACAAAAAAACGGCCTACCTTTCGGTAAGCCGTTTTTAGTACTTGGTGGCTACACAGGGACTTGAACCCCGGACCCCAGCATTATGAATGCTATGCTCTAACCAACTGAGCTATGTAGCCAAGTGGCGCGCATTATTCGCTCGGAACGGCAATGCGTCAAGTCTTTTTGTTGAGTTTTTTTCTACGCTTTCAACCGTTTAACCGAAAACGCTGCTTTGGGTGACAGGCGGCAGGGAGGGGCGCTGGCCGATGCGCTCTGTAGCGGGGGCAGATGCAGAGCATTGGTGTCTATCAGGCCAAGTCTGACAGTGTTGGGCAGATATCCCTGTCGCCCAACGCTTGCCCGGCTAATTCAGCTTAGCGATGCAGGGGGGTGTGGGTCACGCGCTTGAGCTGTTCGCGTGCCCGTGACAGGCGCGAGCGCACGGTGCCGATAGGGATGTCCAGTACGTCGGCGGTGTCCTGATAGCTACCGTCGGTTTCCAATGAGGCGTACAGCGTCTTGCGCATCTCGGTCGGCAAGTGATCGATAGCGCTCAGGGTATTTTCCAGGCGCCGGTTGATCTCAAACTCCCAATCCAGACTGTGGGTATCTTCCTGGCCATGCCACAGCGACTCATCGAATTCGCAATGTGCGGGTTTGGCATACAGGCGCCGAAAGTGATTGCGGATCAGGTTCTGCGCGATGCCGCACATCCAGGTGCTGAGCGTTGCGGTGCCGCTGAAACGGTCGCGATTACGCCAGGCTTCCAGGTAGGTCAATTGCAAAAGATCATCCGCATCTTCCGGGTTAAGCACGCGTTTATGAATAAAGCGGCGAAGCTTTTTCTGTTGATCGTCTGTCAGATGAAGCATGAATTGAGGCGAATTGCCACCAAGGTGAACTAAGGCTTCAATAGGAATATTCATGATTTTTTCCTTAAGGTAGACGCAGTCGAAACGTATCGACAGGAACCCGATTGCACTGCTTGTGCCAAACAGAAAAAATCACGTAACTACTTAATTTATATATATAAATATCTTGAATTGATGCTTTTTTGCGCAGACTTTTGCACGTGAGGATTAGAGGTCCGTGCAAGTATTTTCAAACCTGCCGTCGTCTCGATTTTCAATGGAACCATATGGGTAGGCTTTGCCACACAGAGACACACTCTTCCTGAACTGGCCTGTCCATGAAAGTCGAATCGCGCAACGATGTGCCAACGGTCCAACGCCTGGATCAACCTGTTATCAGCAATACTGCCGTGCCTGCGCCTGCGAAGGGTGTTGATGAACTGGCCCAACTGTTCACTCAGGAAGTAGAGCTCAATAAACTTCCGCTGGCCCAGCGGCAGATGGGCCCGCGCGTGCCTGCTGCGGAACAACTGGTGCAGCTTTATGACCAGTTGGGGCATCCGGCCCAGGCGAGCATGGCCTCGGTTTCTCGCCGCATCAGGATGCAGTTACTGCAAAACGCCAGCGTCGACAAATTGCTCGACCTCACAGGCGGCGACCCGGCGCGTGCGTTCGTGGTCCTCAAGCACGTGGCAAGCCAGGCGGACACTGAACTGCGTAAATCCGAGGCTGCCTTGGCCCGCGCAGCCATTGCCAAATTCGAGGCGCGTTTCAAAGGAGAAATCCAGGCTGGCCTGAACATTGCCGTCGCTTTGCAAGCAACCGGCGCAGACCCGCAGGAACGCCAGGCGCTCCGCGCGCTCTACTATGCCAGCGTGGTCACGCGCCAATCGCTGGCGACCATGATGCAAGCCCTGCTGGGCGTATACGGCGGCGAGCGCTTCTATGAAGGGCTCAATGTGATGCGTAAAGCCTTGGCAGACGATATCGCGGCCCGGGTGTCATCGATGCCCACCCCACTGCTGCGTTCTTTGCTGCTGGGCCTGCGAAGTTGTGGGCAGTTGGGCACCGTATTGGCCGATTGCCTGGCGTTCAACCTGCGACTGGGCATCGATCAGGATGCCGTTTCCCTGCTGCAGCGCCTGCTTGGATACGCCGACAGCGGCATTGCCGCCGAGGAAATCCTGCGGTTGGGGAATGAGATGGGGAGTGGTTCGCCCTCCAGGCAACTGGCCGCTCTCAACGCGCTTTACCCTCTTATCCGGCAGTTGCCGTTGGCCTTATGGTCTGACAGTAGAGTCCGTGAGGAAACCTTGTTCAGGTTTGTAGCGGTGATGGACGAGCTGAACCGGATCGACGGTGGTACCCAGCGTTTTCCTGAGTTGGCCGGGGTTATGACGTGACCCTGCTGTCGACCATCAACGGCTTGCTGCTCAAAGTGGCACAGCGCGCAGAAGTGCTGGGCGCCGTGGTGGTCATGGCCATTGTTTTTATCTTTATCGTGCCACTGCCGACCTGGCTGGTAGATATTCTGATTGCGCTCAATATCTGCATATCTTGCCTGTTGATCGTACTGGCGCTTTATCTACCAGGCCCTCTGGCGTTCTCATCGTTCCCATCGATCCTGTTGCTGACCACCATGTTTCGTTTGGCGCTGTCGATTGCGACCACGCGCTTGATCCTGCTGGAACAGGATGCCGGTGACATCGTCGAGGCCTTCGGCAATTTCGTGGTGGGGGGAAACCTGGCGGTAGGGATGGTGATCTTTCTGATCCTGACCCTGGTCAACTTCCTGGTGATCACCAAAGGCTCGGAGCGAGTCGCCGAGGTGGCGGCGCGGTTCAGCCTGGATGCGATGCCGGGCAAACAGATGTCTATCGATAGCGATCTGCGTGCAGGGCTGATTGACGGCATGCAGGCGAGGGACAAGCGTGAGCAGTTGTCGCGTGAGAGCCAGCTGTTCGGGGCCATGGATGGGGCGATGAAGTTCGTCAAGGGCGACGCCATCGCCGGCTTGATCATCGTCGTGGTCAACCTGTTGGGCGGCTTCTCCACAGGAATGTTCCAGCACGGCTTGAGCGCAGGCGATTCGATGGCGTTGTATTCGGTACTGACGATCGGCGATGGCCTGATTGCACAGATTCCGGCGCTGCTGATCTCTTTGACTGCGGGCATGATCATCACCCGTGTTGCGCCGGATGGACGCAAAGGCGTCAGTAACATGGGCGTCGAAATTGCCCGGCAAATGACCAGCGAGCCCAAGAGTTGGATAATTGCCTCGGTGGGAATGCTTGCGTTTGCCGCAGTCCCTGGCATGCCTACTCTGGTATTTATCCTGATCGCGCTGATCACCGGCAGCGTGGGTTACTACCTGGTGCGCCAGCGTCAACACCAGGCAGGGCCTTCCAACGAGGCCGCCGAAGTCGTTCGCCCTGAAGAGAACGGTAAAGAGGACTTGCGCGGCTTTGACCCGTCGCGCCCTTACCTGTTGCAGTTTTCCCCTGTTCTGCGTGGCACGCCTGAAGTGACGAATCTGATTCACGGGATTCGCCAGGCGCGAAATTCGCTGGTCGCCAATATTGGCCTGACATTGCCGCCGTTCGAAGTCGAGCTCGATGACTCCCTGGCCCCTGATGAGATGCGCTTTTGTGTGCATGAAGTCCCCATGGTCAGGGCGTCAGTGGTCAATCATATGGCTGTTGAGCGCATGGCGTTTGAGGTTGAGCCAGAGCACGCCATCGCCGGGTTGGCTGAGCGCGATGAACAGGATTGGCTCTGGTTGGCCCCTGACGATCCGCTGCTTGATGATCCGCAACTGGAGCGCTTCACCGCCACGAGCCTGATCCTGGAGCGTATGAGGAAGGCGATGATGCTCAGCGGGCCACAGTTCCTGGGGATTCAGGAGAGCAAGTCGATCCTGAGTTGGCTTGAGCATAATCAGCCGGAACTGGTGCAGGAACTGCAGCGCATCATGCCGCTGTCGCGTTTTTCTGCGGTGTTGCAGCGCCTGGCCAGTGAAGGTGTCCCGCTGCGGGCGGTGCGGCTGATTGTCGAATCGCTGATCGAGTACGGACAGCATGAGCGTGAGCCGGAAGCCCTGGCCGACTATGCACGCATTGCTCTCAAGGCGCAGATCTATCACCAGTACAGCGAAGCCGACGGCCTGCACGCCTGGCTGTTGTCTGCGCAAAGCGAAAACATCCTGCGCGAAGCCCTGCGCCAGACCCAGACCGGGGTGTTCTTTGCGTTGGACCAGGATCACAGCGCGGCGTTTATCAACCTGCTCAATCAGGCCTTTACCTTGAGGGCCAAGAGCAAGAGCGTGATGTTGGTGGCGCAGGACTTGCGCAGCCCCTTGCGGACTTTATTGCTCGAAGAGTTCAACCATGTACCGGTGCTGTCTTTCGCTGAGTTGGGGAGCACATCCAAGGTCAAGGTGTTGGGGCGCATTGACCTCGGTCAGGAAGCATTGATGCGTGGCGCAGCGGCATGATTTCGCAGCCATGGACAGTACGAAGGAGGGCTCGATGATGTATGAGTTACGCGTGCTTGATGGGCTGCGCCAGGGCGCTGCGTTGCCGTTGTTCGGCGAGCGATGGAGCATCGGTGCCCAGCCGGACGCTGACCTGGTGCTGAGCGATCCTGGGGTCGCCGAGCATCATGCCCTGCTGCAGTTTTGCGACGCTAACTGGTCGGTGCAGGCCCAGGCGCAGCTGGTGTACGGGGCTGATGGCCAGGCCTTGGCGCAGATCCCGAGCCTGGCGTTGAACGCGCCCTTTCTGGTGGGCAGCGTGAGATTGTGCGTCGCCTTGGCAGATCATCCATGGCCTGGGCCTGAACCTGAGGCCCCGGTATCTGCAGCATTGCCATCACCGGAACAACCTGTGCAGACACTGCCGTTATCGTCCATCTCACCCTCGCAGCAAAAGCGGTTGATCAGCCTGATGCTGGTGGTGGCGGTAGTCATCGCAGTGGTGGGCATGGTTTCAACCGGGGAACATGACGCGCAGGCTTCGCTGATGCCATCGGTGATTGGCAAACAAGAGTTGGCTTCACCGTTTGATGTGCGTCAGCAGTTGTTGAAAATGCTCGGCGAGCGTGAGCTGAGCCAACGGATCGACTTGCAAGTCATCAACGGTCAAGTCGTGCTAAACGGCGATGTTTCCCAGGACGACGTGGAGCTGGTGTCGCGGATGCTCAGCCGCTTTGGTGAGCAATTCGACAGTATGGTGCCGGTGATCAGTCGTGTACGTGTGCGAGATGACGCCTTGCCGTTCAGGATCGTGCAAATAGTCGGCGGACCTAACGGCCATGTGGTTCTGGAAGAGGGTAGCCGGCTCTTTTTGGGGGATCAGGTGGACGGCTTGCGCCTGGTGCTGATCGACAACAGCAAAGTGGTTTTTGATGGCGCACAGCGTTACGAGGTGCACTGGTGAGTACCTCCGAGCAAGCGCGTCTGGACGCCTGGCAGCAACGCCAGGCCCAGGCGCTTGGCAGCTTTGCGCCGGTGTCCATGCGCGGGCGAATCCAGCGCGTCAACGGTATGCTGCTGCAGTGCCGGCTGCCTCAGGCGCGTATCGGTGACTTGTGCCAGGTGGAAAAAGGTCCGGGTGACTGCATGCTCGCTGAAATCATCGGTTTTGATCAGCAGGATGCGGTGCTCAGTGCCCTTGGGAACCTGGAAGGCGTGCGCGTGGGGGCGCCGGTCGAGCGCCTGGGCGTGTCGCATAGGGTGCAAGTCAGCGAGGCGCTCCTGGGCCAGGTTCTGGATGGTTTCGGAAGGCCGATTACGGGCCAGGGTGCCAGCGCATTTGTCGAATCCGAACTGCCGGATACCAGCCCGGTGTTATGTGAAGCGCCCTTGCCCACCGAGCGGCCGCGTATCAACCGTGCGCTGGCCACCGGGGTGCGGTCCATCGATGGATTGATGACGCTCGGTGAAGGCCAGCGTGTCGGTCTGTTCGCCGGGGCCGGTTGTGGCAAAACCACCTTGTTGGCCGAGATCGCCCGTAACGTCGAATGCGATGTCATCGTGTTCGGCTTGATCGGCGAGCGGGGGCGCGAGCTGCGTGAGTTTCTCGACCATGAGCTCGATGAGCAACTGCGCTCCAAAGCGGTACTGGTGTGTGCCACGTCTGATCGCTCCAGCATGGAGCGTGCCCGCGCCGCTTTTACCGCCACGGCACTGGCTGAAGGTTTTCGGCGCAAGGGCCAGCGGGTGTTGCTGCTGATTGATTCCCTGACCCGTTTCGCCAGGGCCCAGCGTGAAATCGGCCTGGCTGCCGGCGAACCCCTGGGGCGCGGAGGCCTGCCGCCTTCGGTGTACAGCTTGCTCCCGCGCTTGGTGGAGCGCGCCGGGTTGACCCGTGACGGCGTGATCACAGCGATCTACACAGTGCTGATTGAGCAGGACTCCATGAACGACCCGGTGGCCGATGAAGTACGTTCATTGCTCGACGGCCACATCGTGCTGTCGCGCAAATTGGCTGAGCGTGGGCACTATCCGGCGGTGGATGTGTTGGCGAGCCTTTCACGAATATTGAGCAACGTTGCGGCGCCAGAGGATATTCAGGCGGGCACGGCGTTGCGACGGTTGTTATCGGCGTACCAGCAGATCGAGTTGATGCTCAAGCTGGGCGAGTACCAGCCTGGCAGCGATGCGTTGACGGACCTGGCCGTGAACAGTCGCCAGGCGGTGGACGGTTTCCTGCGCCAGGATTTGCGTGAGCCGACACCGATGGCCGTCACGCTGGAGCAACTCAAGGAGCTGACGACCTATGTCCCCTTCTGATGTGCTGCACGATGAAGTGCAGATGCTGCGTTGCCTGCGCAGGCACAGGGCCGATCGTGCCGAACGTGCCCTGCGTGAGGCCAAGCGTGCGCAGCAGGCCCTGCTCGCGCATATCCAGCAGGCCCAGGATGCACTTGAACACGCTCGGCAGGAGCAAGCCCGGCAAAGTGCTGAGTTGCTCAGTCAGCACCAGGGCCAGCTCTTGACCTTGGCGGGCCTGAAATCCTGGAACGCACAGGAGCGCTCCTTATCCGCCAGTACCCAGCGCGAAGAGGGGCAGCTTGAGGCGCTGCGCAACCAACGGCAAGAAAAGGAACACCACGTTGGCAGTGCTCAGAGGCAAGCCACCGAATGCCTGCGACAGGTGGAGAAGTTACAGGAGCTATCACTTTTGCTTGCACAGGAGCCGACATGACCCAGGTTGCGAATAAACCCACTGAACGACCCCCCCTGCGTGAGCGCGAAGAGCGTGAGTCAGGAGCGGCGGGCGTGGTTGCGTGGGAACAAGGGCGACTGTTTGCGCGTTTGTTTGCGGGTGATGGGGAGGGCGCCGGGACGAGCGCCTCCTTGTCGCGAAAAAAATCTGCGGCCGGTATTGCCATGATCGAGGCGCTGGCCGAACAACTGACGCCTCGTGTGTTGGCCGGTTCGCAGTGGCCGTTGCAGGCAGTGTTGTACTTGCCACGCCTGGGGCGGATCAACGCCAGCGTGCGCCGAGAGCAGAGCGGCTGGGCCATTGGACTGGAAGCGGAACACGACGCCACGGCCCGCTGGCTCAGCGGCGTACGGCAACAGTGTGAGGACCGTTTTACGCAAGCGCTGGGGCTGCCGGTCAGCCTTCTTTTGCCAAGCGTCGGCAACCCATGATCGTACCGCTACTGACATTACCTTCGATCCAGAGTGACGGGGTTGCCGCACGCCGCCAGCTGGGTCGCGGCCTGTACCTGCCGTTCCATGTTGCGGGTCAGGCCGGTGAGTTGCGGCTTGAGCCTGGGCGTGCGCCTGTTGGCGGTGACGTGGTGTGCTTCGACACGCAGTGCGGTGTGCTGGCGCTCGCCAAGGCGGGGCCGTTGCTTAGCCTGCTGGGCGAATGTCCGGTGACCCTTGCAGGGGTCGACAACGAACCGGATTCCTGGTTCTGGACGTTGTTTCAGTATTACCTGAGCCCCGAAGTGCGAGCGCTGTTGGGTTATGTGCGATTGCTACACACCGGGCGACCAAAGGGCTTTGGCTGTCGCCTCACCGTGACCCTGGGGGCATCGTGGGTTGAGGGTTATGTGTGGTTGAGCAGCGAAAGCTTTTTGGCTTTGTACGAGGCGGGGGCCTGGCGGGCCACGGCTGCGCCGCTGCCGTTGTCGTTTCAACTGGCAATTGCCGTGACCCTTGGGCGGTTGCGGTTACCGATTGTACAGGCCGGCAGTCTGCGAGCCGGCGATGTGCTGCTGCTTGAACAGACCTTTTTCCAGGCCCGGGGCAGCGGTTATGTGTCGGTCGGCAGAGAGCGCCTGCATGGCGGCATTGACGATGACACCGGGTGGTTACGTTTCACTCTTACTTCTATCGAGGACGTGTCTGTGGACGAAGATTTAGATGTACCTCATCACTCGGGGCATGAAGACGATGAACCCGTAATGGACGTATTCGGCCCCGAGCCGTTCGATGAATTGAGCATGACGCTGAGCGTACGCTGCGGAACACTGAACCTGACCCTGGGGGAGTTGCGTAACCTCGTGCCCGGCTCGGTACTGGGCATTACCGGCTTTGCCCCAGGCATGGCGGGTCTGTTTTATGGCGATCGGCCCATCGGCCAGGGGCAGTTGGTGGAAGTTGACGGGCGCCTGGGGTTGCAGTTGTCCCGAGTGGTGTTCGGTCGATGATACTTCAAGGGCTGGACCCGATCGTCCTGGCGATATTTCTGGGCGCGCTGTCGTTGATGCCCATGCTGTTGGTGGTCTGCACAGCCTTCTTGAAAATCGTGATTGTGCTGATGATTACCCGCAATGCCATCGGCGTACAGCAGGTACCTCCGAGCATGGCCATCAACGGAATCGCTCTGGCGGCCACCTTGTTCATCATGGCGCCGGTGGGGTACGAAATCGCCGAGAATATCAAGGCGTCGCCTCTGGACATGAGCAACGTGCAAACGTTTCTGCATACCGGCAATGAGGCCATCAACCCCTTGCGTGCATTCATGCTGCGTAATGTGGACGCGGATGTGCTGACCCATCTACTGGACAATACCGCACGTCTGTGGCCTGCGAAAATGGCTCAGGAGGTACAGCGTGAGGATCTTATCCTGCTGATCCCGGCCTTTGTGCTTTCGCAATTGCAGGCGGGGTTCGAGATCGGGTTCTTGATCTATATCCCCTTCATCGTGATCGACCTTATTGTTTCCAACCTGTTGCTGGCGCTGGGTATGCAGATGGTCTCGCCGATGACCATTTCCCTGCCGCTCAAGCTGCTGCTGTTCGTGCTGGTGTCTGGCTGGTCGCGGTTGCTCGACAGCCTGTTCCTTTCCTATCTCTGAGTGGCGTATGGAACCTATCGTGCTGTTCAAGCAGGGCATGTTGCTGGTGGTTGTACTGTCTGCACCGCCGCTGATCGTGGCGGTGGTGGTGGGGGTGCTGACCTCTTTGGTACAAGCGCTGATGCAGATCCAGGACCAGACATTACCCTTTGGTATCAAACTAGTGGCGGTGGGTATCACCCTGATCCTCACGGGCCGCTGGATTGGCGTGGAGTTGATCCAGCTGATCAACCTGACGTTTGAAATGATCGGCCGTTCGGCCCTGAACTAAGGCGTTGCCTGTGCTGCTTTATCTTGAGTATCTCCCCAGCCTGTTGATCGGCATGGCGCGTATCTACCCCTGTGGCATCCTGGTGGCGGCGTTTTGTTTTCAACATGTGCGCGGCCTGCCCCGGCACACCATCGTGATGGTCATGGCGTTGTTGCCCGCTCCGGGTATTCATGCTGCTTTGGCGGGGCAGGACTATTCAGCATTGATGCTCGGTGCGCTGATGCTCAAGGAGGTAGCGTTGGGGTTGCTGCTGGGGGTGTTGTTGGCGATGCCGTTCTGGATGTTCGAGTCGGTGGGAGCGCTGCTGGACAACCAGCGTGGAGCCTTGGCCGGTGGCCAACTCAACCCGTCACTGGGGCCGGACGCGACGCCGATCGGGCACATGTTCAAGCAACTGGCGATTTACTTGCTGATGGCCATCCTGGGGTTGGGCGCACTCACCCAGGTGATCTGGGACAGTTACCTGATCTGGCCACCCACCGTGTGGTTTCCGCTTCCAGCAGCTAATGCCATGAGCGTATTTGTCGGGCTGCTCAGTGACACATTCATGCACATGATGCTTTATGCCGCGCCCTTTATTGCCGTGTTGTTGCTGTTGGAGTTCGGTATCGCGTTGCTGGGGGTCTACAGCCAGCAATTGCAAGTGAGTACCTTGGCGCCGCCGGTCAAATGCCTGGCGGGAATCGGTATTTTGTTGCTGTACTTCGCGCTGTTACAGGATCTTATTGTCGGGCGTATGAGCCAGCTGGGTGACCTTAAGCACTACCTGGGGCTTTTGTTCAAGGTCTCGGCGCCGTGAGTGATTCGGGTGAAAAAAAGCACCCGGCGTCCGCCAAGAAACTGCGTGACCAACGTAAGAAAGGTCAGGTCGCGCAAAGCCAGGATGTGAGCAAGCTGCTGGCGCTGACGGCTATCAGTGAGGTCGCCTTGTTCACTGCCGAAACCAGCTTGCAGCGCTTTCAGCAACTGCTGGTGTTGCCGATTTCACGCTTGGGCCAGCCGTTTGCGCGGGTGCTGGAAGAAGTGCTGGTGGAGGGCCTGGTGATGTTTTTTTCGTTCTCTCTGTTGATGGCCGGGCTTGCGATTGCCGCGAAGCTGATTGCCAGTTGGATGCAGTTCGGCCTGCTGTTCGCGCCGGACACGCTGAAGATGGATTTCAATCGCCTCAACCCTATCAGCCAGATCAAGCAGATGTTCTCTGCCCAGTCGTTAATGAATCTGCTGATGAGCATCGCCAAGGCGTTCTTGCTGGGCCTGATTGTGTACGTGGTGGTCTGGCCCGCGTTGGGGGCGTTGATCAACCTTGCCAACAGCGACCTGCAGAGTTATCTGCTGGCGCTGATCGCGTTGTTCCGTCACCTGCTGCATGCCTGCCTGGGGCTGTTGCTGGTGTTGGCGCTGATCGATCTGACTTTGCAAAAGCACTTCTTCGCCAAGCGTATGCGCATGACACAGGTTGAGGTCGTCAAAGAATACAAGGACATGGAGGGCGACCCCCATGTGAAAGGCCAGCGCCGCCAGTTGGCGCATGAATTGGCGCAAGAGGAGCCGAAGGTCAAGCTGCCCAAGCTGGAAGAAGCCGACATGTTGGTGGTCAACCCTACGCACTTTGCAGTCGCGCTGTACTACCGCCCAGGCGAGACACCTTTGCCCCTGCTGATCAGCAAGGGCACGGACGACGAAGCGCGAAAACTGATCGCGCGCGCAAAGGTCGCCGAGGTCCCGGTGATTCAATGTGTGTGGCTGGCCCGCACGATCCATACCAAGCAGCTGGGTGCAAGCATTCCCCGCGAGACCTTGCAGGCCGTAGCGTTGATCTACCGCACCTTGCGCGAGCTGGATGACGAAGCCAAGCGCGAAACGCTGGAACTGCCTGAGCTTGATCAGCGCTGATCAGCGACTGGAGCCTGGGTCCAGTGCGCTGAGATTGGCCAGTGAGAGCATCCTGCTGAGGAGCCTGCCCGGATTGCAGTGAGAGGCGGGCAGTGCGTGCCAGATCACCAAGGCACCCTGGGTATCGAGATAGATAAAACAGCCATCAAACACGTGCGGCTGCTCAAAGCGGCGCTGCAATACGCGTTGTAATTGCCCGGCCTGCAACGCTTCGCGAGCGACATGCAAGGCCAGCCCAGGGCGATTACCCGCGTTGAGCGCGCGCACCTCGATGCCGCAAGTGAGAACCTGGTGAGTGGCAGCGCCGCTCACCAGGTTCTCCAGAAATACCTGGCGTGGTTCGTCGGGTATTTCCTTGATGCTCATCGTTCCAGCGATATCGTCTGGTAATCCGCTCGCTCCCCGGAAGGGCCGGGCTCGACGCGCATGTGAGATGGCCACCAGATCACCATCTTTTGTGCGGTCGATTGCGGGCGTGAGCAGGAGTCGCCTTGGCACGTGGGGGTGCATGCGCTGACAAGCAGCGCCGCACCGATCAGAGTGACGCACAACAATTGATGTTTCATGGGCGGACCTTTTGAGAGGGCGTAATCAAGGTGGGGCGCGGTACGCTGAGATGTTCATCCTTCACCACCGGACGCATGGCAATAAATACCTCGGCTTCCTCTCCCGGTTTCAACCAGGCGTGTGGCCACACGGTGACGGCAAGCGTTTGCGAGTTGCTGCATTCTTTTTCATCGATGCGCACATTGCGGTTGAACTGGTTGCGTAGTACTACGACTGCAACGTTGTACTCAGGGCCTGCATACCATTGGCTGCGCTCGGTACTCAGTGCGAGCAGGTCGCGGGTACTGCACAGCGTGTTCAACCCCAGGGGCATTGGCGCCAACTTGAAGGCCTTGGGCACTTGCCCAGTCGCCAGGTGCGCCAGGGTGCTGATCACGTCGCTACGCTTGATCACCGGCTGGTGAGGGGCGTTACGCCTGGCCAGCGGTGTCAGCGCCGCCTGCAGTTGGGCCTGATCTGCCTGGGGCAAATAGCGAGACGGATCGGCCTGGTCGCCGATGACGCGCGGCGTGATGATAAACAGGCGTTCACGCCGATTGTTCTGCCTTTCGCTGGAAGAGAACAGCGCTTTGCCCAGCAGCGGGATATCGCCCAGCAGCGGCACCTTGTTTTGCCTGTCGGTGCTTTCCGTGACGTGAAAGCCACCTACAACCATAGAGCGCTTTTCCGCCATGACGGCCTGGGTGCTGACGTTACCGCGGCGAACATCAAGGTCCCTGAGGCTACGGTTGGGGTTGGATTCGTCGAACGTGCCGTCCTCGATATCCACGACCAGATGTATCTGATGGCTTCCCCTGCTGGTGATGACGCGGGGCACGACCTGGACGCTGGTACCGACAGTGACTGGCAAGATGGTGGCGTTTTCACGTCCGGGCGTCAGGTATTGAGTGCGGTTGAAGTCGATCACCGCCGGCTGGTTTTCCAGGGTGAGCACGGACGGGTTGGAAACCATAGTCGCCAGCCCCTTGGCTTCCAGGGCGCGTATGTCGGCATAGAAACGTTCGCGATTCTCAAGCGACAACTGTTGGGATGACGAACCTGCACGGAACCGGCTGTTCTGAAACCCCCAGTTCACGCCGAACTCATCCAACTGCGTACGCTCGATATCCAGAATGATCGTGTCGATCTCCACCAGTTTGCGCGCCACATCGAGTTGAGCGATCAACTCGCGGTACATGGCCTGGCGCTCTGGCAGGTCATAGATCAGGACTGCGTTATTGCGAATGTCGGCTTCGACGCGAATCCGGCTGCTGGGTATCGGTGCACGCGGGGGGAGTGTGGCGCCAATATCCAATGGCATGGTGTTGCTGTTTGTACCGAGTATCTGCCCCAGCATGGGGTTGCTCAAGCGGGCAACATTCGGCGCAATAGGCGCGGGCTGTGAGGAAGGGCGCTGGCTCAGCACCGAGGAGATCGGATTTGAACGGGGCTCCAGCAGCCCTTGCACAATGCTGGAAACACCGGCAATGGTCAGCTTCTGGCCGCGGTAATCCACTTGACGATCAGCGGCGTTGGCGAACTTCAGCGGGAAGCTCAGCACCGTCTGTTTTTCATCCACGGTGCGGCGTTGGCTGCTGAACTGCTTGATTTGTTCGATATAGCGCCGAGGTCCGGAGACCAGCACGACGCCATCCTCGGGCAACTCACCCCAGCCGAAGCGACTATCGAGCAGGCCAATATCAGTGAGCGCCTGCTTGAGGTCGGCAATGGTCTCAGAGGAAACCTCCAGGCGCGCGGACTCCTGCTGGTCCAGGGTGCTGATGTAGAGTGTGTTGTTGTACAGGTACCATTGGAAGCGATGTTCTACTCCCAGCCGGTCGAGCAAGGATTGTGGGGTATTGGCGCGTATCTTGCCGTTGACGGTGCCCTCCAGCAGGCCCTCGATTTGCAGTTGCGTACCGAAGGTTTGGGCGAAGTCGTCGAGCACGTCCCGAACTGGCTTATGCTCGGCTTCATAAGCGTAGGCGGTGTTCTTCCATTCGGCGGGGATCGCCGCTAACGCGCTTTGGGTTGAAACCAGCAGCCAGGAAAACAGGAATACATTCCGCCAATGGGCTCTTTTGAATGAAGCATCAGGCGAGTCAAGGCACAAGCGGCCGCCCTTATGGGTCTTGTTAGGCATAGACAGTTCTCTGATTAGTACGAGCGTGAACGTAGCGGGGTGGGTTTGAGGTTTTGGGCTGGACGAACAAGACGCGCAACGATGGCGCGCCACGTGTCGCGTTGGTTCAGCAGGGTCTCGAGGCAATCCAGTACGTGGGTTTCACCACGGTCGGTGCGCAGACGTTGAATCAGCCATAGCGCACCTGTGTCAGCTTTTTGAGCCAAGGCACCCTGGAAATGGTTCAAGCTGGCCGCACCCAGGCGCAGCCAGTCTTGCAAGGCTGAGTTATCTGTCACCGCTGAGGTCAGTTGAACACCCAATAAAACGGCGTCGCCCTGACGTCGCAAGGTGACTTCGTCGTCACCTTCAAATAGGGCGATTTTTTCCTCCCTGCCGCTCAACCAGTCGCCCACGAGCGCTTTCATTTACTGAAAACTTTCAATGGTTGTTTTGAGCATCTGATTGACCGTTTTACCGTGCTCACTATAAAGCGCAAAGGTAACCTCCCTGCGCGTTACTAAGTTGTGAAACAACTCGCTGTCTTCGGCCATCAGGCTTTCTTCAAAACCGGACTTGAACTCCTTGTATGTAGATGTTTTATTTCTGGCAATCGAGTGAGTCAGCTCTTTGAAAAAATCCATGGTTTCTCTCTGATAGCTATATTGAAGGGCGAATTTAAACAGTCAGTTCTAAGGGGTGAATATAAATAAAGTCTCTGTGCTCGTAGGATTAGATCTCGATCGAGTACTCTTTGCCCTGGTTGAAAAAAGTGTCGAGCATGGCATTCCAGCTGATACGGAAGTCCCCCTCATCTGTTTTCAATACGAGTGTTTGAGGATGAACCGTGTCGTCGGCGTTTAACTTCCAGAATCTGCTCTTGTGACGGGCAAGGCCCTGTCTTATCTCCTCAAGATCATGGGGATGACAGAGCAACGTCGCACTGACTTCCTGAACTTGGCTATCCAGCAATTGTTTCAACAGCGCTGCGAGCCGTTGCGGGGCAGTTGTTTCGTCGAGCAGGCAGCGAATGGCCTGGTTGGTGATGGCGGTCGCGTAGTGTTCAAGGTTGTCGCACATCGATTGACGGTCGCGTTCCCATTGCTTGAGCTGAGCGTCGGCGCGTTGCCAGATTTCCAGTGAGGCTTGTTCAAGCATGGCCTCGCATTTTTTTTCGGCCATACGTATCAATTCGTCGGCCTGGGCATTGGCGTGGCTCAAGAGATGGTTGGCCTGTTCCCAATTGGCTAGCTCTTCGCGCGGGATAAGGTTGGCGCGCGTGCCGGATGCGTCCTTGCGTAACTCAATAGTATGTCGGCATAACATCGCTGCTTTCCTCATCCTTGCGAGACAGGGGCATGTTGTCGCTCGCCATGCTTGCGACGCGCCAGACGACGGCCTGCCAGAGGGTGTTCAATCGGCTGCTCGCACTTTCGAGTGGGGCGTCTGCTGTTTCAGCCTCGCTCACACGTGTACGTGGGAAACGCAATCGAAGGCGCTGCCAGGTAGCGGGCTCAACCCAGCTATGAAGTAGTCGCAGCGGATCGGAATGTGGGGGCAGCATGGAAGGGTGCAGCGCCATGGAGAGGCGCATGCACCACTCATGATGATCTTCACTCAAGGGTGATGCTGCCTGGGGATTGAACGTGTGGTTAGCCAATGCGAGCGCCAGGTTGAGTTGGTCCGTGGAGGCCAGGGCCAACCGAAGCACAGTGGCATGTGGTGCAGCCGGCAAGCAGGCGACAAAACCCGTAAGGTCCTCTGGCGCTGACCGACCGCGATAAAAAAGCCTTTCAATCGCACGATACTTGTCGCCTTTCCAGTCTTCGTGGGCCTGCTTCCAGGGAAAAGCCCACCATTGAGCCCAGGCCAGTTGCTCACGCATCAGATGATCGGGTCTAGGTGCCATGCGTTGGCCCCGTTGAGTTTCCTGTAAGCGCTGGCTCCAGATGAGGACGTTTGCGCCGCGCTTGCAGGAAGATCATGGCTGCCACGGCCGAAGCCAGACCGAGCAGCAAGATCATGATGCTGGCTCGCCAGAATCCGAGATCGTCGCCGGGCACCAGGAAGGGGCCGAAATACACCAGGCGTTGTTGTTCCTGATAAGTGGAGGCTGGTACAAACACCACGGTGAGTTTTTGCGGGTTATCCACTGCGGTGGTCATCCCCGGGATACTGCTCGCCACCATTCTGCGGACCCGGGCGCGGATGTTGTCGGGGTCCAGGCGTGGATCATGCTTGATGAATACGGAAGCGGATGCGGGCTGGACCGGTTCTCCCGGCGCTATGCGTTCAGGCAATACCACATGCACACGTGCGACGATGACGCCGTCGATCTTGGATAACGTGGTTTCAAGCTCTTGAGACAAGGCATAGATGTAGCGGGCACGCTCTTCCAGGGGGGTGGAAATTACCCCTTCCTTGCGAAAGGTATCCCCCATAGTGGTCCGGGCGAGCCGGGGAAGGCCGGCGGCTTCCAAGGTACGTACGGCGCGCCCGATGTCGCTTGTATTAACCGTTACGACGACCCCGTCTTTGGCCGGTACCTTTTGCGCGCGAATATGTTTATCAGCCAATTCGGCTACAACCTCATTGGCTTCTTGTTCGGACAGTTGGCGATGCAGTTCTACCCGGTCACCACATCCGCTCAATATAAAAGTCATACTCAAAACTAAAGCGACAAGCAGAGAGTTATTCATGCTCAAGACTGCATGTTGCTGATCTTGTCAATGCACTGCGTTGTCTTGGCAAGACATTTCACCATCAGCTGTGTTGTCAGTTGTGCGTTATGTAACTCGCGTGGGTAATTTCCGATGGCCTCAACATCGATTCCTTTTTTGGTGGAGCGGATTATTTTTGCGAAGCCATCTCTTGAGTTGCTGAGGTGCTTTGATGCCTCTGTCAAAAGGAGTGAGACTTCAGGCTTGGCGGAAATTGTGCTTATGGGATGGGAGCCTTCGAACAGTGACGTGAAAAAACTGACGTCCGTACCGCCTGCCGATTGTTCCGGTGGCGTACGGTCGTGTTCGGTATTGCTGCTTTTCTGTGAAAAGCGGTCGTTTACTATTTGCATGGAGTGTCTACTCATTCAGGGTGGACAGCGGCTCTAGAGCACTAAAATGCTCTGTCGGGCTGGTTGGATGATTACCTTTCGGGCTGGAAAGCCTGAAAGGTAATCGATCACCTCGTAATTATTGACCTGAGCCCGACCGGATCAATGCTTGAATATTTTTTACTTCAGCACTCTTCCAGCCATTTTTTATTGCATCAGCCTTCATTTTCTCGAAGATAGCTTCGGCTGAGCCCTCGGTCGCGCCTCCAGCTCCAAGCATATTCCCTGAAGATGTCTGCGTTACAGAGCTCGAACCAATTCCTGCACCAATATTCATATAAAAATCCTACTATGGTTTTTTTGGGTCTTTATCTTTCCATCGGTCAAATCACGGCAACGTCTACGTGTTACAGAGATTTGCTCCTGGCAACGACTGTGTGGCCCGTATAAGTAATGCGTTCCAGATGTTTCCATGTGGCGATGTTACTAAATGTTTTCTCGGACGGTTGTTTGATTGGATCTCTGGCAATACAGGATTTTTATGGCCTGCTTGTTAGCTGTAAGAGCAACAATTGAGCTTATGCCAGTGATATATTCAATTGTTTCATCCTGTAATACAGCGTGCGCTTAGCGACCCCCAACTCAATTGCTACGGTATCTACACAGTGGTGGTGGCGGTACATGGATTCTTCGATCAATGCTTTTTCAATCTGTTGAAGGCGTGTCTTCAGGTCCGTCTGCGGCGGTTGCTGTCTGCATACGGGAGTTGAGAGCGGCGGGAGGCCCAAGACGAACCGTTTCGCCGTCGAACGTAGTTCGCGCACATTACCCAGCCAGGAGTGACAGAGCAGTTGATGCAGCAGGCTGTCAGGAGCCGATGGGGCACTGCATTTGAACTGCTCCGCTTCTTCCTGAACCATTTCCAGAAACAACGGAATGATGCGTTCGCGCCGATCTCGCAGGGCGGGGAGCTCGATGTTGACCACATTCAAACGAAAGTAGAGGTCACGCCTGAAGGCGCCTTGTTCGACCATGATTTGTAGCGACTGCTGGGCTGATGCGATGACGCGCATGTCCACGGAGATCAACCGAGTCGAGCCCAGGCGTTCCACCCCACGGCACTCCAGCACGCGCAGGAGCTTGGCTTGCAGGTTCAGGGGCATGCTGTCGATCTCATCCAGGTACAAGGTACCCAAGTGGGCAGCTTCGACGAATCCAGCCCTTGATTGTATTGCCCCGGTATAAGCCCCGCTGTTGACACCGAACAACTGGCTTTCCGCGAGGCTTTCTGGAATGGCCGCACAGTTCACGGCAACAAAATTACCGCGTCGCCCCGATAAACGATGAATCCGCTGTGCAAGAGTGTCTTTTCCGGTGCCGGTTTCTCCCAGCAACAGAATGTCAACGTTGAGCGCGGCAGTGTTGTTAAGCGTGGTTTCAATTTCCGGACCTTCGATGAGTGAAACGTCTGTTTTATTATCCTTCTGGACGTAGGTCGACATGAATTGATACTCCCTGTTCGCTATTACTTCACTGTTGCAAATACGGTGTGCAAGCGCCATTTCAGTAGAACGTAGATTATAAAAGTTGTCACTCGGTGTAGAGAGGTTTAAGCGGAGGAGTGATGTAGGAAAATGATGGTAAGTTAACGTTTGTTGGTTGCAGGAATAAGTGCGGAGTTAATCGGTCGATTGGTAAGTAGGAATATTCTGAGAGTCTGTTTTTTTTGGATATAAGTCTTTTATCATAAGCGCTCGCCCACAAAAAAGCCGATGCAATGCATCGGCTTTTTCTGGTCCCGCAGTCAATACCGCGGATGGTACTTACACGTTAAAACGGAAGTGCATTACATCGCCATCCTTGACGACGTATTCCTTGCCTTCCAGGCGCCATTTACCGGCTTCCTTGGTACCGGCTTCACCCTTGTACTGAATGAAGTCGTTGTAGGCGATCACTTCGGCGCGGATGAAGCCCTTTTCGAAGTCGGTGTGGATCACGCCGGCAGCTTGTGGCGCGGTAGCGCCAACCTTGACGGTCCAGGCGCGAACTTCTTCGACACCGGCGGTGAAGTAGGTCTGCAGGTTGAGCATCTCGTAGCCGGCGCGGATCACACGGTTCAGGCCAGGCTCTTCAAGGCCCAGGGCCTCAAGAAACATATCTTTTTCTTCGCCGTCATCGAGCTCGGCGATTTCAGCTTCGATCTTGTTGCATACCGGAACAACAATGGCGCCTTCTTCCTCGGCAATGGCCTTGACCACGTCGAGCAGCGGGTTGTTCTCGAAGCCGTCTTCGGCGACGTTGGCGATGTACATCACAGGCTTGGTGGTCAGCAGGTGGAAGCCCTTGATCACAGCCTTCTCATCGGTGCCCATGCTCTTCATCAGGCTGCGTGCCGGCTTGCCTTCGGTGAAGTGAGCGATCAACTGCTCCAGCAGGCCTTTCTGGACCACTGCGTCCTTGTCTCCGCCTTTGGCGTTACGCGCGACTTTCTGCAGTTGCTTTTCGCAGCTGTCGAGGTCGGCGAAGATCAGTTCCAGGTCAATGATTTCGATGTCGCGCTTGGGGTCGACGCTGTTGGAAACGTGGATCACGTTCTCGTCTTCAAAGCAGCGGACCACATGGGCAATGGCATCGGTTTCACGGATGTTGGCCAAGAACTTGTTGCCCAGGCCTTCACCTTTGGATGCGCCAGCGACCAGACCCGCGATGTCGACGAATTCCATGGTGGTCGGCAGGATGCGCTTGGGGTTGACGATCGCCGCCAGTGCCTCCAGACGTGGGTCCGGCATCGGCACGATGCCGCTGTTGGGTTCGATGGTGCAGAAGGGGAAGTTCTCCGCCGCAATACCGGACTTGGTCAGGGCGTTGAACAGGGTGGATTTGCCGACGTTGGGCAGGCCGACGATGCCGCAATTGAATCCCATGGTGTTTCCCCTCGGGTAAAAGTCAGGCCTTCTGGCTGTGCAGGTTTTTCATCGCGCGGTTCCATTCACCGGCGAAGATATCCGGCAGCACGCCGAGGGCAAAATCGATGCTGGCATCGAGTTTTTCCTGTTCGGCGCGTGGCGCACGACCCAGGACGAAATTTGAAACCATACTGGCAACGCCTGGGTGGCCAATGCCGAGCCGCAGACGGTAAAAGGTATTCTGATTGCCCAGCTGCGCGATGATGTCGCGCAGGCCATTGTGCCCGCCGTGTCCGCCGCCTTGCTTGAGCTTGGCAACGCCGGGTGGCAGGTCCAGTTCGTCATGGGCCACCAGGATTTCTTCGGGTTTGATCCGGAAGAAGCCCGCGAGCGCCGCGACAGCCTGGCCGCTGCGGTTCATGTAGGTGGTGGGAATCAGTAGACGAATATCCTGACCCTGGTGCGAAAAGCGCCCGGTCAGGCCGAAATATTTGCGATCGGCCACAAGGTTGATGCCTTGGGCGTGGGCGATGCGCTCAACAAAAAGGGCCCCCGCGTTATGCCGGGTCTGTTCGTATTCGGCGCCTGGATTTCCCAGGCCAACGATCAGTTTAATGGCAGTCACGACAGGGGCCCTTCCTTTGGAGTTGTGGATAACATCGCTACACCAGCGTGCGGCGAAAGTGGACGACAGGAGCTCACTTATCCAGAGATAAACTTCGCGTTGTTGCCCGCTTTCTCGCTACGTTTCGGTCCGCGATGTTCCCTCAAGCTCCTTCGTTGCAGAGTGTATTACTCGGCAGCGGTTTCGCCGGCTTCATCTTCTGCTACAACACGTGGCGCGTGGACGTTGGCAACAGCCTTGTCGTCGTTGTGAGCCAGTGCAACGAACTCAACGCCTTTAGGGGCCTTGAGGTCGGACAGGTGGATGATGGTGCCGATTTCAGCAGCCGACAGGTCGACTTCGATGAACTCAGGCAGGTCTTTCGGCAGGCAGCTTACTTCCAGCTCGGTAGTGGTGTGAGAAACAACGCCACCTTTCTTGACTGGAGCTTCTTCGCCAACAAAGTGCACAGGTACGATAGCGGTCAGTTTCTGACCGGCTACAACGCGTACGAAGTCAGCGTGCAGTACGTGGCCCTTGGAAGGGTGGCGCTGCAGGGCCTTGATGATAACGTTCTGCTTTTTGCCGCCAACGTTCAGTTCGATAACGTGGCTGTAGGCAGCGTCGTTTTCGAGCAGTTTGGCAACTTCTTTGGCCAGCATGCTGATGGATTCAGGGGCTTTGTCGCCACCGTAAACTACAGCTGGAACCAGGCTTGCGAGACGACGCAGGCGGCGGCTCGCACCTTTCCCCAGGTCGGAACGCACTTCAGCATTCAGAGTAAAATCGTTCATGTTGTATCTCCAAAATAACCACATTCGCCCCAGCGTTTGCGACCAGCGCTAAAGGCGATATGGGCAAAAAAGCCCCGCCCCAACAGTATGTTGGGGCGGGGCGCTTTTCGTCAGTGAGGTGCTCCGAAGGTTTGACCCTTAACGGAACATCGCGCTGATCGATTCTTCATTGCTGATGCGGCGAACCGCTTCGGCAACTACCGGTGCGATATCCAGTTGACGGATACGCGAACAGGCTTGAGCAGCAGCGGACAACGGGATGGTGTTAGTCACCACCAGTTCGTCCAGCATGGAGTTCTCGATGTTCTCGATCGCTCGGCCCGACAGCACAGGGTGTGTGCAGTAGGCGAAGACTTTTGCAGCACCGTGCTCTTTCAGGGCTTTCGCCGCGTGGCACAGGGTGCCGGCGGTGTCGACCATGTCATCAACCAGAATACAGGTACGCCCTTCGACATCACCGATGATATGCATCACTTCAGAGTGATTGGCTTTTTCACGGCGTTTATCGATGATCCCGAGGTCCACGCCCAGGGATTTGGCAACGGCCCGTGCACGCACGACGCCACCAATGTCCGGGGACACGATCATCAGGTTTTCAAAGCGCTGGTCTTCGATGTCATCCACCAGAACGGGGGAGCCGTAGATGTTATCTACCGGAATATCGAAGAACCCCTGGATTTGGTCAGCGTGCAGGTCAACCGTGAGAACACGGTCGATGCCTACCACGGTCAGCATGTCAGCAACGACTTTCGCGCTGATAGCCACACGTGCGGAACGCGGACGGCGATCCTGACGGGCATAACCAAAGTAAGGGATTACAGCTGTGATTCGAGTCGCTGAGGAGCGGCGGAAGGCATCAGCCATCACGACGAGTTCCATCAGGTTATCGTTGGTCGGAGCGCAGGTCGGCTGAATAATGAAGACGTCTTTACCGCGGACATTTTCATTGATCTCGGCTGTAATTTCGCCGTCGGAGAACTTACCGACAGAGATGTCACCGAGAGGGATATGCAGCTGACGTACGACACGTCGAGCCAGATCGGGGTTGGCATTCCCCGTAAAGACCATCATCTTGGACACGCGCAGTACCTAGAGGCTGAGGGTAACCTGGATGAGTATTAGAAAATGGCAGGGGCGGCTGGATTCGAACCAACGCATGGCAGGATCAAAACCTGCTGCCTTACCGCTTGGCGACGCCCCTGTATCTGTTGCAACGAGTGCCTAACACTCGATTCCTTTAGAGCAGACTTTGCAGCTTGCGATGCAACATCGAAACGTTGCTTCCCTTTGCTACAAACCCTGTAAGGGTCTCTGTAAGAAGGGCCGAGACTTTATCAGCTTCAGCTTTGCTTGGGAAGCCCCCAAACACACAACTTCCAGTTCCGGTTAATTTTGCTTCGGTAAATTTACCTAACAAATTCAAAGCGTTACGTACCTCTGGATAACGCCTTGCTACAACCGGTAAGCAGTCATTTCGACTGTTTCCCTTGGGAACGGGGCGCACTTTAATGGGAGAAGAGTTACGTGTCAACAACGGATCTGAAAAAATTTCTGCTGTACTTACAGATACTTGCGGCACAAGCACGACATACCAGGGTTCTTCGGGCTCTACAGGGGTAAGTTTCTCCCCTACGCCCTCAGCAAACGCGGCGTGCCCACGCACGAAAACCGGGACGTCCGCGCCCAGCGCCAGGCCCAGCGCAGCCAGGCGATCGTGGTCCCAGCCCAGTTGCCACAAGTGGTTCAGCCCCAGCAACGTCGTTGCAGCATTCGAACTCCCGCCCCCGATGCCACCGCCCATGGGCAGGATTTTGTCGATCCAGATATCTATCCCGAGCCGGCAGCCGGATTGTTGCTGAAGTTTTTTCGCCGCCTTCACGATCAGATTGCTGTCGTGGGGCACGCCTTCGAATTCGGTGTGCAGCTGGATCACGCCATCGTCGCGTACGGCGAAGGTCAGCTCATCGCCATAGTCGAGGAACTGAAAGAGGGTCTGCAGCTCGTGATAGCCATCTTCACGGCGACCAAGAATATGCAGCATCAGATTGAGTTTCGCAGGCGAGGGCAGGGTCAGGCGTTCTGTCACGTTATTGCCCCAACTTGCGCGGTTGCCAGTCCTTGATCACCAACGTGACATCAAGGTCGGTGCCGTGCAGCTTGATGCGCTCGGGCAGCCAATAGCCGTTCTGTTGCACGTAGCTCAGGTACTCCACCTGCCAGCCGTCCTGCTCCAGGGAGGCAAGGCGACTGTCGCCATTGAGGCTCAGGCGACTTTTGCTCTCGGGCGCTGGAAGACCGCGCACCCACCAGACCAAATGCGAGACAGGCAGCTTCCAGCCGATCTGCTGCTCCAGCAGTTCCTCCGGGGAGGTCGCTTCATAGCGGCCCTGGTTGGCCACTTCCAGGCTCACTTGCCCCGGCCGGCCCGTCAGGCGAGCCGCCCCCCGGCCCAGCGGGCCCGAGAGGCGAATGTCGTAATAATCCTGGCGTTGCAGCCAGAACAGGGTGCCGCTGCCGGAATCTTTCGGCGCGCGAACCCCGACCTTGCCCTCGATCTGCCAGCCGTCGATGCTGCTGAGCTGATCCTTGTGTTGTTGCCATTGCGCCGGGTTGCCCTGGCCTTCAACGGATTCACGGGTGCCTACGCCCGCGCAACCGGCGAGCAGGGCGATAAAACTGAAGACGATAATGTGGCGAAAGAACATAAGCTTAAAGGGTCTCGGATCCGGTCAGGCGCTTGATGGTGCCGCGCAGGATTGGGCTTTCGGGTTGTTCCTTGAGGAATTTTTCCCAGATTTGTCGTGCTTCGCGTTGCTCGCCCTTGGCCCAGAGCACTTCGCCCAGGTGTGCGGCAACTTCTTGATCGGGAAAGCGCTCCAGTGCCTGGCGCAGCAAGCGCTCGGCCTCGTCGAGGTTGCCCAGGCGGTAATTCACCCAGCCCAGGCTGTCGAGTACGGCCGGGTCTTCAGGGTTGAGCGCATGGGCCTGTTCGATCAGTACCTTGGCTTCGGCGTAACGCGTGGTGCGGTCGGACAAGGTGTAACCCAGGGCGTTGAGTGCCATGGCGTTATCCGGGTCGCGCTTGATGATCAGGCGCAGGTCCTTTTCCAGTTGGGCCAGGTCATTGCGCTTTTCAGCCTGCATGGCGCGGGTGTACAGCAGGTTCAAATCGTCGGGATATTGCAACAACGCCTGTTGCAGCAGCTTCCAGGCGCGTTCGCCCTGCTTGTTGGCCGATAAGGTCTCGGCCTGGATCAAGTACAGCTGGATGGCGTAGTCCGGCTCGGCATCGCGGGCCGCGGCCAGGCGTTTTTCCGCTTCGTCGGTACGGCCATTGCTCATCAGGATGTCGGCCTGGCGCAACTGGGCGGGCAGGTAGTCATTGCCGGGGCCGACCTGGGCGTACTCGAGCAGGGCGGCCTGCGGGTCGTTGCGTTCTTCAGCAATGCGGCCCAGGTTCAGGTGCGCCGAGTCGACATGGCTGTCACGTTCAATCAACTGTTCCAGGTAGCCCTTGGCCTCATCCCAGGCTTTGGCTTCCAGGCACACCAGGGCCAGCGAATAGCGCAGTTCGTCGTCGTCGGGGTATTGCTGGACCAGGTTGGCGAACTGCACTTTGGCGTCTTCCATGCGGTCCTGCTCAACCAGCATTCGCGCATAAGTCAGGCGCAGGCGCTTGTCGTCCGGGTATTTCTTGATGCTTTTTTCCAGCAGAGGAATCGCTTCCTTGCCGCGGTTGAGGTTCTGCAGCAGGCGTGCTCGCAGCAGAATTGGCGCGATCTCGCCGTCTTCCGGCGGGTTTTGCTCAAGCAATTTGAGTGCGGCGTCGGCTTCGTCATCCTGTTGCAACAGCAAGGCTTTGCCGAAAATCAGCTGGCTGTTCTTCGGATGCTTTTGCAGCAGGCGGTCGAAGCTCTTCATCAGGCCATTGCGGGTGTCCTGATCGGTGTCGGCGGCCGACAGCGCCAGGAAATCGAAATGCGTGTCGCCCTTGCCCTGCAGGACTTTCTCCATATAGACCATAGAGTCGTCATAGCGGCCCGCGCGCGCCAGTTGCACGGCGGCGGCGCGCTGGGCTTCCAGATCGTCGGGGGCATTTTTTGCCCAGATCAGCGACGTATCCAGCGCAGCCTGGTCGGCGCCCAGGTATTCGGCGATGCGAAACGCACGCTCGGAAATGCCCGGATCCTGGGTGTTGATGGCCTGGGTCACGTAATTATCCAGCGCAATATCGAAACGATTACGCTGGCCGGCCAGTTCCGCGGTCAGCAGGCTGTAGATCGTTTCTTCACTGAACGAGGAATAAACCTTGGGCTTTTCAGGGGCGGGGGAGGTGTCTTCTACCGGCGGCGTAGCCTCCGGCGACACGGGTGCCATGGCCTGGCAGCCGCTGAGAAAGACAAAAGCAAGGAGCAACGCGGAAGATCTATTCATATAGGAAGAGGACGACTAACCTGCGGTCGGATCATCATGACACAAGCCTTCGGCCAAACATAACCGAGTCTCAGTGGAGGCCTTTATAGGCATAACGCATTAGGACAATAGACGACGGTGGTTGTTCTGGATCTTTCGAAGTAGGACAATTGTCGGCTTCCCGACATCATCAGCGATATTGAATGGCCTTCCTCGCACTCGGTATTAACCACAAGACTGCCTCCGTAGACGTGCGCGAGCGCGTGGCGTTTACGCCAGAGCAGTTGGTTGAGGCCTTGCAGCAGCTCTGCCGGCTCACCGACAGCCGCGAAGCTGCGATCCTTTCGACCTGCAATCGCAGCGAGCTCTATATAGAGCAGGAACATCTTTGCGCGGATGTGGTACTGCGCTGGCTGGCCGATTATCACCATTTGAGCCTCGATGACCTGCGCGCCAGTGCCTATGTGCATGAAGAGGATGCGGCAGTTCGTCACATGATGCGTGTGGCGGCCGGTCTCGACTCGCTGGTGTTGGGCGAACCGCAAATTCTTGGCCAGATGAAGTCTGCCTATGCTGTAGCGCGTGAGGCCGGCACGGTCGGTCCGCTGCTGGGGCGCCTGTTCCAGGCCACCTTCAATTCGGCCAAGCAGGTGCGTACCGACACGGCTATCGGCGAAAACCCGGTGTCGGTGGCCTTTGCCGCTGTCAGCCTGGCCAAGCAGATTTTCAGCGATTTGCAGCGCAGCCAGGCGCTGCTGATCGGTGCCGGTGAAACCATTACCCTGGTAGCCCGGCACCTGCACGATTTAGGCGTGAAGCGCATCGTTGTCGCCAACCGCACGCTCGAACGGGCGAGTATCCTCGCTGAACAGTTCGGTGCTCATGCCGTGCTGTTGTCAGACATTCCGGCTGAACTGGTGCGCAGTGATATCGTTATCAGCTCCACCGCCAGTCAGTTGCCGATCCTCGGCAAAGGTGCGGTCGAGAGCGCGTTGAAACTGCGCAAGCACAAGCCGATCTTCATGGTGGATATCGCCGTTCCCCGGGATATCGAACCCGAAGTCGGCGAGTTGGACGACGTTTACCTCTATAGCGTCGACGATTTGCATGAAGTGGTCGCCGAGAACCTCAAGAGCCGCCAGGGGGCCGCCCAGGCCGCCGAGGAGATGGTCAGCACCGGTGCTGAAGATTTCATGGTGCGCCTGCGTGAATTGGCGGCGGTGGATGTGCTCAAGGCGTATCGTCAGCAGGGCGAACGCCTGCGTGATGAAGAGTTGCTCAAGGCCCAGCGTCTGCTCGCCAACGGCAGCAGCGCCGAAGAGGTGCTGATGCAATTGGCCCGTGGCCTGACCAACAAACTGCTCCATGCACCCAGCGTTCAGTTGAAAAAGCTTACCGCCGAAGGCCGCCTCGATGCGCTGGCCATGGCTCAGGAACTCTTTGCCCTCGGTGAGGGCGCGTCAGACAGCTCTTCGGATAAAAAACCGCAATGAAAGCGTCACTGCTCAATAAACTGGACGTGCTCCAGGACCGTTTCGAAGAACTGACCGCTTTGCTCGGCGACGGCGAGGTCATTTCTGATCAGGCCAAGTTTCGCGCTTATTCCAAGGAGTACGCCGAAGTTGAGCCGATTGTAGCCACCTACAAACATCTCACCAAAGTGCAGGCTGACCTCGAAGGCGCCCAGGCGCTGCTCAAGGACAATGACCCGGACATGCGTGAAATGGCCGTGGAAGAAGTCCGCGAGGCCAAGGAAAAACTCGCCGAACTGGAAGGCGACCTGCAACGCATGCTGCTGCCCAAGGACCCCAACGACGGGCGCAACGTGTTCCTCGAAATCCGCGCCGGTACCGGTGGCGACGAGGCGGCGATTTTCTCCGGCGACCTGTTCCGCATGTATTCGCGCTACGCCGAACGACGCGGCTGGCGGGTCGAGATCCTGTCCGAGAACGAAGGTGAACACGGTGGCTATAAAGAAGTCATTGCTCGGGTCGAAGGTGACAACGTCTACGGCAAGCTGAAGTTCGAATCCGGCGCCCACCGTGTGCAGCGTGTCCCTGCGACTGAGTCCCAGGGCCGTATCCATACCTCGGCGTGCACCGTGGCGGTGTTGCCTGAGCCGGACGAGCAGGAAGCCATCGAGATCAACCCCGCGGACTTGCGTGTCGACACCTACCGCTCGTCGGGCGCCGGTGGCCAGCACGTCAACAAGACCGACTCGGCGATTCGGATTACCCACTTGCCGTCGGGCATCGTGGTGGAATGCCAGGAAGAACGTTCCCAGCACAAGAACCGGGCGCGGGCCATGTCCTGGCTGTCGGCCAAATTGAACGACCAGCAAACCAGCGCCGCCGCCAACGCGATTGCCAGCGAGCGTAAGCTGCTGGTGGGCTCGGGCGATCGCTCGGAGCGCATCCGAACATACAACTTTGCCCAAGGCCGGGTAACCGACCATCGTGTCAATCTCACCCTTTATTCCCTGGATGAGATTCTCGCCGGTGGCGTGGATGCGGTAATCGAGCCGTTGCTCGCCGAATATCAGGCGGATCAACTAGCCGCGATAGGTGAATAAATGACCATCATAGCCAGCCTGCTACGTGCGGCCGACCTGCCCGATTCGCCCACCGCGCGCCTGGATGTGGAACTGCTGCTGGCCGCCGCCCTGGGCAAGTCCCGCAGCTACCTGCACACCTGGCCGGAAAAGATCGTCAGCAGCGAAGACGCCCTGACCTTTGCCGACTACCTGCAGCGCCGCCGCAGCGGCGAGCCGGTGGCCTATATCCTCGGCCAGCAAGGCTTCTGGAAGCTGGATCTGGAGGTCGCACCGCACACGCTGATCCCGCGTCCGGAAACCGAATTGCTGGTGGAAGCCGCTCTGGAACTGCTGCCTGCTACCCCGGCCAATGTCCTGGACCTGGGCACCGGCAGTGGCGCCATTGCCTTGGCGTTAGCCAGCGAGCGCCCGGCCTGGCAGGTCACCGCCGTTGATCGCGTGCTCGAAGCGGTGGCCCTGGCCGAGCGCAACCGCCAGCGCCTGCACCTCAATAACGCCACGGTGCTCAACAGCCATTGGTTCAGCGCCCTGCAAGGCGATCGCTTCGACTTGATCATCAGTAACCCGCCCTACATTGCTGACAACGATCCGCACCTGGTGGCGGGGGATGTACGGTTTGAGCCGGCGAGCGCCCTGGTGGCCGGGCCTGATGGCCTGGACGATTTGCGCCTGATCATCGATCAATCACCGGCCCATCTGAATGCTGGCGGCTGGCTGTTGCTTGAGCACGGCTACGACCAGGCCTTGGCTGTGCGTGACTTGTTGTTGAACCAGGGTTTTGAAGGCGTACACAGTCGTATCGATCTTGGCGGTCACGAACGCATCACCCTGGGGCACCGACCGTGCTGACCGATCAGGAGCTGTTGCGCTATAGCCGGCAGATTCTGTTGCAGCATGTCGACATCGACGGCCAGTTGCGCCTGAAACAGAGCCGCGCGTTGATCGTCGGCCTCGGTGGCCTGGGCGCTCCGGTTGCGCTCTACCTCGCCGCTGCCGGTGTAGGTGAGCTGCACCTGGCGGATTTTGACACGGTCGATTTGACCAACCTGCAACGCCAGATCATCCATGACACCCACAGCGTTGGGCAGACCAAGGTCGATTCGGCCATGCGTCGCCTGAGCGCGATCAACCCTGAAATCACCCTGACCCCCCATCGGGTGGCGCTGGATGCTGACTCGCTGGTCTCTGCAATCGGCGCAGTGGATGTGGTGCTCGATTGCAGCGACAACTTCTCTACCCGCGAAGCGGTGAATGCGGCCTGCGTCGTGGCGGGCAAGCCATTGATCAGTGGCGCGGCCATTCGCCTTGAGGGGCAATTGTCGGTGTTCGACCCGCGTCGCGCCGACAGCCCGTGCTATCACTGTTTATACGGGCACGGCAGCGACACCGAACTGACCTGCAGCGAAGCCGGTGTGGTCGGGCCGTTGGTGGGGCTGGTCGGTAGCCTGCAAGCGCTGGAAGCCTTGAAGCTGCTGGCTGGTTTCGGTGAGCCGCTGGTGGGTCGCCTGTTGCTGATCGACGCCTTGACCACGCGTTTTCGCGAATTGCGCGTCAAGCGCGACCCGGGTTGCAGTGTGTGTGGAACCCGGCATGGTTAAGGGCGCGCCCATCGGTGTGTTCGACTCCGGCGTCGGCGGCCTGACGGTGCTGGAAGAAATCCAGCAGTTATTGCCCCATGAATCGCTGCTGTACGTGGCCGACTGCGGGCATATCCCCTATGGCGAGAAGACTCCGGCGTTCATCCTTGAGCGTTCTCGAACCGTCGCCGAATTTTTCCGCGAGCGCGGCGCCAAGGCATTTGTGATCGCGTGTAACACCGCAACGGTCGCCGCCGTTGCCGATTTGCGTCAGGACTACCCAGATTGGCCCTTGGTCGGCATGGAGCCTGCGGTCAAGCCCGCTGCTGCCGCTACCCGCAGCGGCGTGGTGGGTGTGCTCGCCACCACCGGCACGCTGCAAAGCGCCAAATTCGCGGCCTTGCTCGACCGCTTCGCCACTGATGTACGAGTGGTGACCCAACCCTGTCCGGGCCTGGTGGAGCTGATTGAAGCCGGTGACCTGAACAGCCCGGCTTTGCACATACTGTTGCAGGGCTATATCGAGCCACTGCTCAGCGCCGGTTGCGACACCATCATCCTGGGTTGCACCCACTATCCCTTCCTCAAGCCGCTCCTGGCGCAGATGCTGCCCCCCAGCATTATCCTGATCGACACCGGCGCCGCGGTGGCGCGCCAGCTCAAGCGCTTGCTGGATGGGCGCGACCTGCTGGCAGTTGGCAATCCCGATACTGCACAGTTCTGGACCAGCGGCGATCTGACTCACCTAAGAAATATCCTACCGACACTTTGGAAACATCCCGGAGTTGTGCGAAGCTTTGGCTCGTGAAAATTTCGTGAAATGGTGCTGATAAAAGCTGAACTTCCGGCTCTACGTCAGCTTCTATAGCCAGTTAGCCTGTTTAAAACTCTATAACTTCGTTCGGAAGGATGTTTCTTATGAAGCGCTTGTTCTGTTTGGCTGCGATTGCGGCCGCTGTGTTGGGACACTCTGTTTCAGCCCAGGCCGCCGGCCTGGAGTTCGGGTTGGGGAGTACCAGTGATTCGACGTTGACCTATCGACTGGGCCTGACTTCGGATTGGGATAAAAGCTGGATGCAAAGCGATGTTGGCCGTCTGACCGGCTACTGGAGCGGCGCCTACACGTATTGGGAAGGTGATGACCGTGCAGGTGCCAGCAGCCTGTCGTTCTCGCCGGTGTTTGTGTATGAGTTTGCCGGCCAGTCAGTCAAGCCCTACATCGAAGCCGGTATCGGCGTGGCGGTGTTCTCCCGTACCCGGCTGGAAGACAACAACATCGGCCAAGCCTTTCAGTTCGAAGACCGCCTGGGTTTCGGCCTGCGGTTTACCGGTGGGCATGAAGTGGGCATTCGCGCCACGCACTATTCCAACGCCGGCATCAGCAGCAATAACGACGGGGTAGAGAGCTACTCGTTGCACTACACCATGCCGTTGTAATTCAACAACAACGAAGCCCCCCCTGTGGGAGCGGGCTTGCTCGCGAAATCGGTGTATCAGCTAGCACATGCATAGACTGACCCTCCGCCTTCGCGAGCTGCTCCCACATTTAGATCTTTGCTCATCGCAGGATCAGCGGTAGACCGTCGCGATGCCTTCCCGCTCTTCAAGACACTCCGGCGCTCCCATCTCGAACTCCCGGCAAATCAGCGGTCGAAGCGCATAGATCGTGCACATCATCGTGTCTCGATCCAGTGCCGCGCACCAGCCGTCGTCCAGGCGCAGCATCACTTCGCCGCCCCACTCATCGGTATCGATAAAGCGCTGCGGCACGCCGGTGTCGGTGATCAGCATGACTTCCAGCTGACAGCAGCAGGCCGCGCACGTCGAGCAGGTGACGGCCGGTTCAGTGATTTGGATATGGGGGATGTTGGTCATAGCCGCGCAGTGTAAGGCAAGTGCGTTAAACGTGTATGAATGCTCGGACAAGCGTCAGTGTTCGAGCTTGCGCGCGAGCCCGTGCAGCAAGGGGAACAGCATGGCCCATAACAGCGCCAGGCCGATCAGAGTCGCTGCCGTGCCGTAGCCAAAACCCACGCCGGCCAATTGGCTGCCGGCGTAATAAGACAAAGGCCCACCCACTGCGCCCAACAGGCCGGCCAGCCACCAGGGCCGTGCACTCCAGGCCAGGCAATGGCGCAGGGTCGTGGCCAGCAGCGCCCACAGTACGATCAACCAGAATGGAATCAACGGCCCGGGCTCGCTGAAGTGGAAAACGCCCAGGGTGCGCAACAGCGTGTCCAGCAGTGTGCCTGCCAGTGTCACGTTGAGCACGAGCAGGCCGTCATCCGCCAGCGAACTTATCCACAGCAGGTGCACGCTCAATACCGCCAGCCCCGCCAGCAGCCATGGGCTGTCGCCGCCGAGTACGCAGGCAAACCAGCCGCATTGGAACAGCACGGCATTGGCCAGGGTTTTAAGCACTGAAGCGCCCAAGCAATGGCGGGTTGATCGCCGCGGGTTTGGCCAGCAGCAGTTGTGCGGTACCGATGGTGCGTTCCATAAACCCGCCTTCGCAATAGCACAGGTAGAACTCCCACAAACGCAGGAAATACTCGTCGTAGCCCAGTTCCATGAGACGGCCATGGGCGCGGCGGAAGTTTTCATGCCACAGGCGCAGGGTACGGGCGTAGTGCAGGCCGAAGTCCTCCATGTGCAGCAGGTTCATGTCGGTGTCGCGGCTGACGATGTGCAGCATGTTCTGGACACAGGGCAGGGCGCCACCGGGGAAAATGTAGCGCTGGATGAAGTCGACGCTGCGCTTGGCCTGTTCAAAGCGCTGTTCGCGAATGGTGATGGCTTGCAGCAGCATCAGGCCGTTGGGCTTGAGCAAGTGCGCACATTGTTTGAAATAGGTCGGCAGGAACCGATGCCCCACCGCTTCGATCATCTCGATCGACACCAGCTTGTCATACTCGCCAGTGAGGTCGCGGTAATCGCTGAGCAGCAAGGTCACTTGATCTTGCAGGCCCTGCGTATGAATGCGTTTTTCGGTGTAGGCGAATTGTTCCTTGGACAGGGTCGTGGTGGTGACCTTGCAGCCGTAATGCTGCGCCGCATACAACGCCATGCTGCCCCAGCCGGTGCCGATTTCCAGCAGATGGTCGCTGGGCTTGAGCGCCAGTTTCTGGCAGATGCGCTCCAGCTTGTTCAGTTGCGCTTGTTCCAGGCTGTCATCGGGTGTCAAAAACTGCCCCGCCGAGTACATCATGGTCGGGTCGAGAAACTCTTCGAACAGGTCGTTGCCCAGGTCGTAATGGGCGGCGATGTTTTTCTGCGAGCCCTTGCGTGTGTTGCGGTTGAGCCAGTGCAGGCCTTGGGTGAACGGGCGGGCCATGCGTGCCAGGCCACCTTCCATGGCGTCGAGTACGTCCAGGTTGCTGGCCATCACCCGGACCACGGCGGTGAGGTCGGGACTGGTCCAGTAACCATGGATAAACGCCTCGCCGGCGCCGATCGAGCCATTGGCGGCTACCAGGCCCCATACCGCCGAGTCGAGAATCTGAATTTCGCCTAACAGGTGCGCTTCCCGTGCGCCGAACACTTGTCGCTCGCCGTCTTCGATCACCACCAACTGGCCGTGACGCAGTTGGCTGAGCTGGCGCAGCACCGCCTTGCGCAACAGCGCAGCGGTCATGCCATTGACGTTCAGGCGGTTAGCCTTGACCGATAAGCTAGGGGATTTCATGGCGGCGATCCTTGGTGTACCCGACGGCGGTGCGAGAGGCGCCATCGGCGGCCCGGTGGGAAAAAATCGGTGTGCGCTTGAGCAGCAGGCGCAAGGCTTGCCAGTAGATTGCCAGGCAGGTCTTGGCGGTCATCCAAGGGAAGCGCCACAAATAGCGATGCAGGCTTGCGCGGCTGAGTGAATGTTTTTCCAGGCTCAAGGTGGCGTCGAAAACCTTTTGCGTGCCCTGCCAGTCGGCCATGTGCACGCCGAGCCGGGCAGATGGCGGGCTGAAACTCATGCGGTATTCCAGGTCGCGCGGTAAGAAGGGCGACACATGGAACGCCTTGGCCACGGCGAAGTGCTGATGCTTATCGGCGTCGAGGGGCTGGGCCGGCAGCACGTAGTGATAACGCTCGCGCCATGGCGTGTTGGTTACTTCACACAGGATCGCGGCCAACTGCCCGTCGGCCTCGAAGCAGTAGAAGAAACTCACCGGGTTAAACGCCAGGCCCCAACTGCGGGCCTGGGTCAGCAGGCAGATAGCGCCCTGGGGTGTACGCCCCAGAGCTTTGCCGACTTCATGGCGCACCGCATCGCTCAAGCTCATGCCGTGGCGCGTGAGTTCACGCAGGTAATCCTGCTGGCGAAAGCCGAAAGGCGCCAGGCGACCAGTGCCGGCCAGAGGTGAAAGCCCGAGCACTGCATCCTGTTCGCTGAGGTCCAGATACAGCAGGCCGATGCGGTAGCGAAAGGCGTGGGCCCTGGGCGTAAACCGGCGATGGGCGATCCAGCCGCTGTACAGGGCGCTGTTCACAGGCTTTCCCCGAACGCCTGGGCCACGCGCAGGGCGCTGACCACGCCGTCCTCGTGGAAGCCGTTGGCCCAGTACGCGCCGCAATAAAAGGTGTTGCGGGTACCGTGCAATTCTTCCCAGCGTGCTTGAGCGGCCACGGCAGCCAGGCTGTACTGCGGATGGGCGTAGGTGTAGCGCGCGAGGATCTTCAGCGGGTTGATCATTTGCGTCTGGTTGAGGCTGACGCAAAAGGTAGTGTCGCTGTCGATGCCCTGCAGGATGTTCATGTCGTAGGTGACGGCGGCCTGATTCTGCGAGTGGCCGGTCAGCCGGTAATTCCAACTGGCCCAGGCCAGCTTGCGGTCAGGCAGCAAGCGCGTGTCAGTGTGCAGCACTACGTCGTTGTCGGCGTAGGGTAGGGCGCCGAGGATCTCTTGTTCGGCCTGGCTCGGGTCTTCAAGCAAGGCCAGGGCCTGATCACTGTGGCAGGCCAATACCACCCGGTCGAAGGTTTCGCTGCCGTCCGGGCTGTGGATAACCACCCCACCGTCGATGCGTTGCACTTTATGCACAGGGCAGCCGAGGCGCACACGCTCGCGAAAACTGCGGGTCAGCGGTTCGATGTAGCCGCTTGAACCGCCTTCGATCACGCACCATTGCGGCCGGTTGTTGATCGATAGCAAGCCGTGGTTCTTGAAGAAGCGCACGAAGAATTGCAGCGGGAAACCGAGCATGTCCGAAAGGGACATTGACCATATCGCAGCCCCCATCGGCACAATGTAGTGGCGGATAAACCTTTGGCCGTAACCGCCGGCTGCGAGGTAGTCACCGAGGGTCATCTCGGCACTGATACGCTGCTCTTGCAGGTCCAAAGGCGCCTGGCGGTTGAAGCGCAGGATATCGCGCAACATGCCCCAGAACCCGGGCGACAGAATATTGCGGCGTTGGGCAAACAAGCTGTTGAGGTTGTTGCCGTTGTACTCGAACCCGCTGCTTTGGTCGCACACCGAAAAGCTCATTTCGGTGGGTTTGAACGTCACGCCGATCTGGCCCAGCAATTGGATGAAGTTGGGGTAGGTCCAGTCGTTGAACACAATAAAGCCGGTGTCCACGGCATAGCGTTCGCCCTCTACGGTAACGTGGACTGTGTGCGTGTGCCCGCCGATGCGGTCGCCCGCTTCGAACACCGTGATGTCGTGGCGGCGGCTGAGCAGGTAGGCGCTGGTCAGCCCGGCGATACCGCTGCCGACAATGGCGATCTTCACAGATCATCCTTTTTCGGTGGCGGGCTGCGCAACATGCGCTTGCCGATGATCAATTGCGCGCGGTTGGGCAGCTTCGACAGCGGCCACAGGGTGGCAATGAACATGGCCGGGAAGGCAATCTCCAGCGGGCGTTTTTCCAGTTTTGCAAAGATGTGCCGCGCCGCCTTGTCGGCGGACCAGCTCAGGGGCATCGGGAAGTCATTGCGTTCGGTCAGCGGTGTGTCGACAAAGCCTGGGCTGATCACGGTGACGTCGATGTTTTCCGGCGACAGGCTGATGCGCAGGGATTCGAACAGGTAACGCAGGCCGGCCTTGGATGCGCCATAGGCTTCGGCGCGTGGCATCGGCAGGTAAGTCACGGCGCTGGCCACGCCCACCAGGTGCGGGTTACGCCCGGCGCGCAACAGCGGCAGCGCGGCCTCGATGCAGTAACTGCTGGCCAACAGATTGGTACGCACCACATGTTCGATGATCGAAGCGTCAAATTGCCGGGCGTCGACATATTCACAGGTGCCGGCATTGAGGAGCACCGTGTCCAGTGCGCCCCAGACTTGAGTGATGTGTTCACCGATCTCGCGCACAGTCTGGCTGTTGGTCAGGTCGCCGGCCACCACCAGCACTTGCCCTGGATAGCGATGGGCGAGTGCTTCCAGCGGGCCTTTGGTGCGGGAACTGAGGGCCACATGGGCGCCACTGTTGAGCAGTTCTACGGCCAATGCGGCGCCGATGCCACTGCTGGCGCCGGTCAGCCAATAACGGCGGGGCGATGCAAGGCTCATCCCATTCTCCTTTTCAGCCAACTGATGACGCCGCCGAGAATCGGCACATGTTCATAAAGCAGTGCGCCGGCATCGAAGTAATCGCGATGCTGGTAGACCTTGTCGCGCCACATCAAGTGGGAACAGCCTTGTACCCGGATCATCTTGCCTGCGGCCAGGCGCGGGTGACAAAAAATCATGGTCCAGCGCAGGTAGCCTTCGCCTTCGGCCGTCTGGTCGAAACCCTGAAACTCGAAATCCAGTTGGTTGACGTTGCTGTACAGCTGCGCGAAATAACGCTGCAGTTCGGGCAACCCATGGACTTCATGCAGCGGGTCGGCAAATACAATGTCATCACTGTACAAACGGCCAAGCAGGTGCAGGTTGTGCTTGTCCAGCGTAGCGAAGGCTTCGGCGAAGCGGCGCAGGAAGTCATTCATGATCGGCCATCTCCTGACGTGAAGGCAGGCGGCGAAAGGCAGCCAGTGCGCGTTCCCGAGAGGCTTTGAGGTCGACGATGGCGCGGGGGTAATCCGCCACGCCAAACAAACCGCCAGCCGCTGCCGGGTTATGCACTTCTTTTTTATTCAGCGTGGCCAGTTCCGGCAGCCAGCGCTTGATGAAAATACCGTCGGCGTCGAATTTCTCCGATTGGCTCAAGGGGCTGAAAATTCGGAAATACGGTGCCGAGTCGGTACCGGTCGATGAGCTCCACTGCCAACCGCCATTATTGGCCGCCAGGTCGCCGTCGATCAGGTGGCGCATAAAAAAGCGCTCGCCTTCGCGCCAGTCGATCAGCAGGTTCTTGGTCAGGAACATCGCTACCACCATGCGCAGGCGGTTGTGCATCCAGCCGGTTTCCAGCAATTGGCGCATGGCCGCGTCGATGATCGGCAAACCCGTGCGCGCCTGTTGCCAGGCCGCGAGGTCTTCGGGGGCATTGCGCCAGGCCAGCGCTTCGGTTTCCGGGCGAAAGGCGCGGTGGCGGGACACCCGTGGGTAGCCGACCAGGATGTGTTTATAGAACTCGCGCCATAGCAGCTCGTTGATCCAGGTGATGGCGCCGATGTCGCCGCTTTCGAACTCGCCCTGATTGGTTTGCAGCGCAGCGTGCAAGCACTGGCGCGGCGAAACCACACCGGCGGCGAGGTAGGCCGAAAGCTGGCTGGTACCGGGTTTGGCCGGGAAGTCGCGCTCGTCCTTGTAATAGCTGATCTGCTCGTCGGTGAAGGCGTCGAGGCGGCGGCGCGCCTCGTCTTCACCGGCTGGCCACAGGGCGCGCAAAGTTTCGCTGGGCGACTCGAAACCGTCGACCGTGGTCGGCACCGGATCGCTTTTCACGTCGAGCCTGGCCTGAGTTTTCGGCGTTGCCACCTGGCGCGGCAGGGCGCTGTGCAGGCGGTTGTAGCAAACCTTGCGAAACTGGCTGAACACCTGGAAATAGGTGCCGGTCTTGGTCAGTACGCTACCGGGTTGGAAAAACAGTTGGTCCAGGTAGCTGTGAAACGTGATTCCCTGCGTTTGCAGCGTCTGTGCCACGGCAGCATCACGCTGGCTCTCGTGGATGCCGTATTCCTCGTTGACGTGCACAGACTCCACCGACAATTCCCGGCACAGTTCGCTCAGTGCAGTAGGCGCCTGGTCCCAGGTCGCGGCGTAGCGGATCAATAAAGGGATGTTCAGTTCGCCCAGCGCCTGACTCAAGTGCTGCAGGTTGCGCAGCCAGAAATCGATTTTGCACGGCGCGTCATCGTGGGCCAGCCACTGCTCGGGAGTGATCAGGTAAATGGCCGCGACGGGGCCACGCTGGCATGCAGCAGCAAGGGCCGTGTTGTCGTGCAGGCGCAAGTCGGTGCGCAGCCAGATCAGATGCATTTAGACGATTCCACGCTGGATCAATAATTGGTGGGCCGATAACGGGTCTTGGGCCATGAACAATTCAGGGATGTCGCGGGTGAGTACGGACAACTCGGCGTTGTGAATGCGCACCGTCGGGCCGGCAATCACTATTGGGCAACTGACGCCGGCCAATAGTTTTGTCAGTGTCGACAAATGGAGGGTCTTGCTCGAATACAACAGCACGGCGCGTGGTTGCATGTGTTCCACCGCCAGGGCCAGTTCGCCGGCAGGCAGCGGCCAGTCGAATACTTCCACCGGGCAGTCGGCGCTGCTGGCCAGCCAGGCACTGAGCCACAGGTGCGGTTCCAGCGGTAAGTCGGAATGGTTGACCAGCAGCAGCGGCGCGCCGTGGAGTTGGCGATTGTTGTGATAAATCCGCGCGCCGAACTTGCTGCGCAGCCACGACAGGAAAAACACCCGCTCCATCTGCGCGCCGAACTGACCCTGCCATCTTTGTTCCAGCTCCTTGAGCAACGGCAGCATCAATTGCTCGCACAAGGTGCGTGGCGGGTAGAGCGCCATGGCCTGGTTGAAGGCGTCATCGACCCGGCGTTCGGCCAGTTCGCTGATGGCATCCACCAAATGCTGGCGCAGGGCGTGCCACTCGTTTTCCATGGGCTCGAGGCGGGCGTGGGCTGAGTCGATCAAGCCTTTGACCTGACTGACCGGCACGCCTCGATTGAGCCAGGTGAGGATGGCGTGAATGCGTTGTACGTGTTCGGCACTGAACAGCCGGTGCCCCTTGGGCGTGCGCTGGGGCACGATGAGGCCGTAGCGGCGCTCCCAGGCGCGCAGGGTCACGGCGTTGACGCCGGTCTGGCGCGCCACTTCGCGGATTGGCAACCAGCCGTTTTCAAGGGCCAGGGCAATGTCTTCGCCGGGTTCGTCAAGCAGGGCAGCTTTCATGGGTTATATCGCATTACGCAGGCTGAGGTTTTCCGGGTGCGGTTGCAGGTAGGCCTGCTGCGCGATGTAACGGTCCGGGTGTTGGCGAAAGTGATGCTTGAGCAGGGTGAGTGGCACTACCAGCGGCACGATGCCTTGACGGTACTGGCCGATCACGGTTTGCATTTCCTGTTTGTCATCGGCGCTGATGACCTGCTTGAGGTAGCCGCTGATGTGTTGCAGCACATTGCTGTGTGTGCCGCGGGTGGCGCACTTTTTCAGGCCCGTCATCAGCTCGCCGAAGTAGCCGTGGGCCAGAGCCTGGAGATCGACGTCCTTGCCCATGCTGCCGAGCAAATGGCCCAGGCTTTTGTAATGCGCCGGGCTGTGGGCCATCAGCAGGTACTTGTAGCGCGAGTGAAACGTCAGCAAGCCGTGGCGGGTGAGCCCCTCGGCCAGCAGTTGTTGCCAGCTGGCATACACGAATACGCGGGTCAGGAAATTTTCCCGCAACACAGGGTCGTTCAGCCGGCCGTCTTCTTCTACCGGCAGGTTAGGGTGGCGCGCACAAAACGCCTGGGCGTAAATGCCGCGGCCGCCACCGTCAACGGGCGTGCCGTTGGCGCGGTACACCTTGACCCGCTCCAGGCCGCACGATGGCGACTTCTGCATGAAGATATAACCGCACAGGTCGGTGTGTGCCTGGGCCATTTGCTGGCCGTAGTCGTGCAGTGGCTGCGTGACGTTGAGTTCACGGTTTACCGTGCCAACGGCTTGCGGCTGCGCAGGGTCGCCTACCAGCCGGATTGGCTCGCGGGGGATGCCCATCCCGATGGCAACTTCCGGGCACAACGGCACGAAGTCGAAGTAGTCGCTGAGTGTCTGGGTGCACAGCAGCGACTGTTTATGCCCACCGTTAAAGCGCACGTTCTCGCCAAGGAGGCAGGCGCTGATGGCGATCTTCGGTTTTGTACTACTCGACATACCCAAAACCTCTGCAATAATCCTGTACAACTTATAAAGTTTGTACAACTACGTCTCATCATAGATTCGATGTTGTACAAGTCAAATAGTTTGTATAGGTTTTTTGCAGCGTTACTTCCAGCCGATTTTCCAGCACTCGGCGTTTTGCAGGGTCTGCCATGGCAGGCGTTCGGCACGGTGAGTCAGCACCGCTTGCAACTCGATTTCCAGCACCGTGCCTTCGTCATCACGAAACAATTCGGTGACCAGAAAGTGTTTTTCCTTGTTGCGTGGCTGTGCTGCCGTCCATTTCGACAGCAGCAGCTTGCTGGGGTTGAGGCGGTTCATTGCAGGTGTGCGATCAAGCGTCGCGCCGCTTCCTGGCCACTGAGCCAGGCGCCTTCTACCCGGCCCGAAAGGCACCAGTCGCCGCAGACGAAAAGGCCCAGGTCGGCATCGGCCAGTACGCCGAACTCATGGCTGCCCGACGGGCGAGCGTAGAGCCAGCGGTGCGCCAGGCTGAATGACGGCGCGGGCATGGCGCTGTGCAGCAGTTCGGCGAAGGCGCCGTGCAAGTGCTCGATTACCGCTTCCTTGGACAGGTCCAGGTGCGCCTTGCTCCAGGCGCTGGTGGCGTGCAGCACCCAGGTGTCGAGGGTGGTGTCGCGCCCCGGTTTGCTGCGGTTGCGCGCCAACCAGTCAAGGGGGCTGTCTTGCACGAAGCAGCCCTCCATCGGTGTATCCAGGGGCTTGTCGAAGGCCAGCGCAATGGCCCAGGTCGGGTCCATTTTCACCCCGGCGGCGGCACTTGCCAGCTTGGGGGCAGCGGCCAGCAGGGCAGTGGCCTGAGGGGCCGGTGTGGCGATGATCACATGGCTGAAGGGGCCGTGACTCTCACCGTCGGCGTCGAGCAGGTTCCAGTGCTGTGTGCCCTGGAACACCTCGGTGATGCGGCAACCGAACTCCACCGGCAGGTCATCGAGCAGGGCGCGGGTGATGGCGCTCATGCGCGGTGTACCGACCCAGCGGATCTGTTCATCGGGGGAAGGCGTCAGTTGGCCGGACTTGAAGTTGTACAGCTGGGGCTTCCACTGTTCGGCCCAGCCATTGCTTTGCCAGCGCTGCACTTCGTTGACGAAGCGCCGGTCGCGGGCGGTGAAGTATTGCGCGCCCATGTCCAGCGCGCCGGCATCGCTGCGCTTGCTGGACATGCGGCCACCGCTGCCGCGGCTTTTATCGAAGAGTTGTACGGTGTGGCCCGCGTCTTTTAACGCTCGGGCGGCGGAGAGACCGGCTATGCCGGTGCCGATGATCGCGATGGGGACAGTCATGGGAGGCCTCGTTTTACCGTTGGGTACAGACTACGCCGACACCAATAGCTGTACAATATTGTTTTTTGGTATAAGTTTTGGCGTGCCTGATTGTGTGGCGTGACCTATGGTTAAGCTCAGGCTTGAACGCGCGTCACGCTCGATTATCAAATTGATCCCTGCTTATAAAATAGACCAGTGAGTGGCGGCGAACGTTACATGAGGAGAGTCCCATGCATATTTTGCTGACCGGCGGTACCGGCCTGATTGGTCGTCAACTTTGCCAACACTGGCTCGCCCAGGGTCATCGCCTGACGGTGTGGAGCCGGCAACCGGAAACGGTCGCCAGGCTCTGCGGCGCACAGGTGCTTGGGGTGGCTCGCCTGCAAGAGGTGATTGGCGCGGTGGACGCGGTGGTCAACCTGGCGGGTGCCCCCATCGCTGACCGGCCCTGGACCCACAAGCGCAAGGCATTGCTGTGGAGCAGTCGAATCAGTCTCACCGAAACCCTGCTGGCCTGGATCGACAGCCTGGAGCAGAAACCGGCGGTACTGATCTCCGGCTCCGCCGTGGGCTGGTATGGCGACGGCGGCGAGCGCGAATTGACCGAAGCCAGCGGGCCGGTGCTGGACGATTTCCCCAGCCAGTTGTGTATTGCCTGGGAAGAAACCGCCCAACGTGCCGACGCCCTGGGCGTTCGCGTGGTGCTGGTGCGCACCGGCCTGGTGCTGTCGGCGCAGGGCGGCTTTTTGTCGCGCCTGTTGCTGCCCTTCAAACTGGCGCTGGGCGGGCCGATCGGTAATGGTCGGCAGTGGATGCCATGGGTGCATATCAAGGATCAAATCGCCCTGATTGATTTTCTTCTGCACAAGACTGACGCCAGCGGTCCTTATAATGCCTGCGCGCCACACCCGGTGCGTAATCGCGAGTTTGCCAAGACCCTCGGCCAGGTTTTGCACCGCCCGGCGTTCATGCCGATGCCGGCGTTTGCACTGAAGGTTGGGTTAGGCGAATTGTCTGGTTTGTTGCTGGGCGGGCAGAAGGCCTTGCCTGAACGGCTGCTGGCGGCGGGTTTCACTTTCCAGTTCACTGAGTTGCGTGCGGCTCTGGACGACCTGTCCAGCCGCCTCTAAAGATAGGATGTTGCATGACCGATCACGCGTTGTTACTGGTCAACCTGGGTTCGCCAAAGTCCACTTCGGTGGCCGATGTGCGCAGCTACCTCAATCAGTTCCTGATGGACCCTTATGTGATCGACCTGCCATGGCCGGTGCGGCGTTTGCTGGTGTCGCTGATCCTGATCAAGCGCCCGGAGCAGTCTGCCCATGCTTATGCGTCGATCTGGTGGGATGAGGGCTCGCCGTTGGTGGTCTTGAGCCGTCGTCTGCAACAGCAGATGACTGCGCAGTGGACCCAGGGCCCTGTGGAACTGGCAATGCGTTATGGCGAGCCGTCGCTGGAAACCGCCCTGACACGGCTGGCCGCCCAGGGTATCGGCAAGGTGACACTGGCGCCGCTGTATCCGCAATTTGCCGACAGCACCGTGACCACGGTGATAGAAGAAGCCAGGCGCGTGGTGCGCGACAAGAAACTCGCTATCCAGTTTTCGATCCTGCAGCCTTTTTACGACCAGCCCGAGTACCTCGATGCTCTGGTAACCAGCGCACGCACTTACCTGGAGCAGGATTTCGATCACTTGCTGCTCAGTTTCCATGGCCTGCCCGAGCGCCATCTGAAAAAGCTCGACCCTACCGGCGGGCATTGCTTCAAGGATGCCGACTGCTGCAAGAACGCATCGCCAGAGGTGCTCGCCACCTGCTATCGCGCCCAATGCTTCAGCGTCGCCCGGGATTTTGCCGCGCGTGCCGGTTTGCCCGATGGCAAGTGGTCGGTGGCGTTTCAGTCGCGCCTGGGCCGGGCCAAGTGGATCGAGCCCTACACCGAGGCCCGCCTGGAGGCGCTGGCCCAGCAGGGCGTGAAGAAGCTGCTGGTGATGTGCCCGGCGTTTGTCGCCGACTGCATCGAGACCCTGGAAGAAATTGGTGATCGCGGGCGGGAGCAGTTCCGCGAGGCGGGGGGCGAGGAGTTGGTGTTGGTGCCGTGCTTGAATGATGACCCGCAATGGGCGGCGGCGCTCAATACGCTGTGCGAACGGGCACCGACGACGCTATAACCTGGGCCGGATGAAGATCAAAATGTGGGAGGGGGCTTGCTCCCGATGGCGATGGATCAGTGACAGATATACTGCCTGATACTCTGCTATCGGGAGCAAGCCCCCTCCCACATTTAGTTTTATGCTCGTCAGAGATTGAGGGTCAGGCTGACGGTGAGGTTGCGCGGTTCACCAGGGTTGGTCCAATAGCGGCTATAGGACCGCTCGTAGTACTTCTCATCGAACAGATTGTTAAGGTTCAGCCCCACGGTGACATTCTTCGTGGCCTTGTAATGGGCCAGCAAATCCACGGTGTGGTAGGCCGGCAGTTCGAAGCCTGTGCCCGCCTCACCGGAGCGGTCACCCACATAAGTAAACGCCGCCCCCAGGTCTGAACCGCGCAACGCCCCGTCCTGGAATTCATAAACGCCCAACAGACTGCCGCTGCGCTTGGCGACCCCGAGAATGCGACTGCCCGTGGGGATGGTTTTGTCGCCCTTGGTCACTTCGGCGTCGATATAGGCCAGGGCGCCGATCACGCGTATGGCGTCGGTCACTTGCCCGGTCACCTGCAGGTCAAACCCCTGGCTACGGGCCTTGCCAATGGCGCGGTCGGTGTTGGTTGCCGGGTCCAGGGTGAGCACGTTTTCCTTTTCGATATGGAAGGCCGCGAGCGTCGCGCTGAGGCGCTCGTCAAACAGCTCGCTCTTGATACCCACCTCATAGCCCACGCCTTCTTCTGGCTTGAAGGATTTGCCGCCGGCATCCAGGCCGCTGTTCGGCTTGAACGAGGTGGATGCGTTGGCAAATACCCCGACTTGCGGTGTGAGCTGATAGAGCAGGCCGGCGCGCTGGGTCAGGGCGTCGTGGGTCTGGCGGTTTTTGGCGTGGTTGCGGGCGAAGTTGTCGGTGCTCTGTTCGAAGTGCTCGAAGCGCGCACCGATCATGCCTCGCAGGCGGTCGGTGAAGATGATCTGGTCTTGCAGGTTCAGCGCGTGGCTTTTGGTCTGTTCGAAGAAGTCGGTGCCGGAGCGTGCGCCATTGGGTTTGGCCTGGCCATAGACCGGTTTATAGATGTCGATAGGGTAGTCGCCGCCGATTGCTGTCACGCGCTCCTTTTTGCGGTAATCCTCGTATTCGGTGCCGATCAGCAGTTCATGCTGCCAGCTGCCGATATCGAACAGCCCACGCAATTCCAGCTGGGTGATGCTGTCATGCCAACCGGTCGAGCGTTCACGGTAGCGACGGTTGACGGTGTGACCGTCCCCATTCAGCGCACGGCTTTCCGACGCATCGCCCCACAGGCTGCCCTGCTTGTAGTGGCTGGCCAGGCGCAGCTTCCAGGCGTCGTTGAGGTGGTGTTCCAACGCGGCCTGGATGCGGTTGTTGTGGTTGCGAATATTGCCGTCGTTGGGCTCGCCCAGAAAGGTGGAATGGGACATGCCAGTATCGGCGACGATGCCCCGGTCGAAGGTGGAGCTGTGGCGCACGAATTCGCTTTCGACCAGCAACTGGGTGTCCGGGGTCAACTGCCAACTGAGCGACGGCGCGACGAACACTCGTTTAGCGTCCACGTGATCGCGGAAACTGTGCTTGTCTTCAACCGCCAGGTTCACCCGTGACAAGACGCGCCCTTCGCTGTCCAGCGGCGTATTCACATCCAGCGCAGTGCGGTAGCGGTCCCAGCTACCAGCACTGGTTTGCAAGGTGGTGAACGCTTCGGGCTGGGGTTTCTTGGTGACGATGTTCACCGTGCCGCCAGGATCGCCACGCCCATACAGGCTGGCGGCGGGGCCTTTGAGAACTTCAATGCGTTCGATATTTGCCGCGTCCGGGGTACTGGGGTAACCGCGGTTGGCGCTGAAACCGTCCTGGTAGAACTCAGACGTAGTGAAGCCGCGCACGCTGTATTCGTAGAGGGTCAGGCCACCGAAGTTGTTTTGCTTGGATACGCCGCCGGCAAATTCCAGGGCGCGCTCCACGCTGGTACTGCCCAGGTCCTTGAGCACCGTGGCGGGGATCACGCTGATCGATTGCGGTATGTCGCGAAGGGCGGTATCCGTTTTGGTGGCACTGGCAGAGCGGGTGGCGCGATAGCCCTGGACCGGGCCGGTGGCGGACTCATACGCCTCGGAGGTTACGCTGATGGTGTCCAGTTCCAGGGTGTTTTCTTCGGCGTAGGCAGGGTCGAGCAGCAAACCCAAGGCCAGGCCGGCCAAGGGCACAAACTTTCGAGACGGCATGATAGAGCGTTCCAATAGCGATATTGAAACAATATAACATGCCCAATGAGAATGAGTCGCCGCAAAAATGGCCTTGCAAGTGCCCGCGGACGGGCACTTGGGCGTATCGGCTACTGCTCTTCTTTTATCGGTGCGGTCGCCGGTGGCGGACGCAGGCCGATTTCCGCCGAGAGCTTGATCTCCTTGCCGTTACGCATGACCAGGATCGCCACCTTGTCGGTCGGCTTGATCCGCGCTACCTGGTTCATCGACTTGCGGCCATCACCGGCCGGAGCGCCGTCGATGCTGAGGATTACATCGCCCAACTCCAGGCCGGCTTTCTGTGCCGGGCCATCACGGAAGATTCCGGCGACCACGATGCCTGGGCGTCCGGTCAGGCCAAACGACTCGGCCAGTTCCTTGGTCAAGGGTTGCACTTCAATGCCCAGCCAGCCGCGAATGACCTGGCCGTGTTCGATGATCGACTTCATCACTTCCATCGCCAGCTTCACCGGGATCGCAAAACCGATGCCTTGGGAGCCGCCGGACTTGGAGAAAATCGCCGTGTTGATGCCGGTCAGGTTGCCATTGGCATCCACCAGCGCACCGCCGGAATTACCCGGGTTGATGGCTGCGTCGGTCTGGATGAAATCTTCGTAGCTATTAAGGCCTAACTGGTTGCGCCCGGTGGCGCTGATGATGCCCATGGTGACCGTCTGGCCCACGCCGAACGGGTTGCCGATAGCCAGTGCTACGTCACCCACGCGCAACCCGTCGGAGCGACCGAGGGTGATCGATGGCAGGTTCTTCAAATCGATTTTCAGTACTGCGAGGTCGGTTTCCGGGTCGCTGCCCACCACACGGGCCAGGGTTTCGCGGCCATCACGCAGGGCGACCACGATCTGGTCGGCGCCGGTAGTCACGTGATTATTGGTGAGGATGTAGCCTTCGGGGCTCATGATTACCCCGGAACCCAGGCTCGACTCCATGCGGCGCTGCTTGGGGCCGTTGTCACCGAAGTAGCGGCGAAACTGCGGGTCCTCGAACAGCGGGTGTGCCGGTTTGTTGATGACCTTGGTGGTGTACAGGTTGACCACCGCAGGGGCCGCAATGGTGACCGCGTCGGCATAGGTGACCGGGCCCTGCACCACCGTGTTGGTTTGCGGTGCTTGTTGCAGGTTCACATCCAGGGTAGGCAGGCCCACCCATTGGGGATAACGCTGAATAATCAGCATCGCGATCAGCACGCCAGCCAACAATGGCCATCCAAAAAAACGCAGTGCCTTGAGCATCAAGTAAGTCCTGACAGGTTGCAGGGGGCGGGCGAGCGCCCATAATGTCGCGCATTATACGAGGCTGCGATGCCTGCGAACCGGATATTTAGGAGTCTTTTATGGCCGTCCCCCTTACCACCCTCGTCGAGGAAGCCGACCGCTACCTTGGCAGTGCCAAAATTGCCGATTATTGCCCCAATGGCTTGCAGGTCGAGGGCCGCCCGCAGGTGATGCGCATCGTCAGCGGTGTGACCGCAAGCCAGGCGCTGCTGGACGCCGCCGTCGAAGCCGGGGCCGATCTGGTGCTTGTGCATCATGGTTATTTCTGGAAGGGCGAGAGCCCGTGTATCACCGGCATGAAGCAGCGCCGCCTGAAAACCCTGCTCAAGCACGACATCAGCCTATTGGCCTATCACCTGCCATTGGACCTGCACCCTGAGGTGGGCAATAACGCGCAGCTGGCCAAACAACTGGACATCACGGTCGAAGGCCCTTTGGACCCGAGCAACCCCAAGGTGGTCGGACTGGTCGGGTCGCTGGCCGAACCCTTGTCACCGCGTGATTTCGCCCGCCGTGTGCAGGATGCGATGGGGCGCGAACCGCTGTTGATCGAAGGCAGCCAGATGATCCGCCGCGTCGGCTGGTGCACCGGAGGTGGTCAGGGCTATATCGACCAGGCGATTGCCGCCGGGGTCGACCTGTACCTGAGCGGTGAGGCCTCCGAGCAGACCTTCCACAGCGCCCGTGAAAACGACGTCAGCTTCATTGCTGCCGGTCATCACGCCACCGAGCGCTATGGGGTGCAGGCGTTGGGCGATTACCTGGCGCGACGCTTTGCCCTGGAGCATCTATTTATCGACTGCCCGAACCCGATCTGAGCCTTAGAGCGCGACTGAATGTGGGAGGGGGCTTGCTCCCGATGGCGATGGATCATTGAAATGTACTAACTGACACACTGCTATAGGGAGCAAGCCCCCTCCCACACTTGAGTCTATTTGCGGCCAAACTGGCCGGTATATTCATATACCGTTTCGATCTAGATGGCGCCCTGAATAGAAGAAGGTGCTGTGCTAGCATGCCCCGCTCGAACACGGCCCGCCTGGCCGTCCATAAGATCGTTTTTCCGTGAGTAACCATGGTCGACAAACTGACGCATCTGAAACAGCTGGAGGCGGAAAGCATCCACATCATCCGCGAGGTCGCCGCCGAGTTCGACAACCCGGTGATGCTCTACTCGATCGGTAAAGACTCCGCCGTGATGTTGCACCTGGCACGCAAGGCTTTCTTCCCGGGCAAGCTGCCGTTCCCAGTGATGCACGTCGACACGCGCTGGAAATTCCAGGAAATGTACAAGTTCCGCGACAAAATGGTCGAAGAGCTTGGTCTGGACCTGATCACTCACGTCAACCCGGATGGTGTGGCGCAGGGTATCAACCCCTTCACCCACGGCAGCGCCAAGCACACCGATATCATGAAGACCGAGGGCCTCAAGCAAGCCCTGGACAAGCATGGTTTCGACGCAGCGTTCGGCGGCGCCCGTCGCGATGAAGAGAAGTCCCGTGCCAAAGAGCGCGTGTACTCGTTCCGCGACAGCAAGCATCGCTGGGACCCGAAGAACCAGCGCCCGGAGCTGTGGAACGTTTACAACGGCAACGTCAACAAGGGCGAGTCGATCCGCGTGTTCCCGTTGTCCAACTGGACCGAACTGGATATCTGGCAGTACATCTACCTGGAAGGCATCCCGATCGTGCCGCTGTACTTCGCCGCCGAGCGCGAAGTGATCGAGAAGAACGGCACGTTGATCATGATCGACGACGACCGCATCCTCGAACACCTGTCCGACGAAGACAAAGCCCGCATCGTCAAAAAGAAGGTCCGTTTCCGTACCCTTGGCTGCTACCCGTTGACGGGCGCGGTGGAGTCCGAAGCCGAGACGCTGACGGACATCATTCAGGAAATGCTCCTGACGCGAACTTCCGAGCGCCAGGGCCGGGTCATCGACCACGATGGCGCCGGCTCCATGGAAGATAAAAAACGTCAAGGCTATTTCTAAGGGGCTGTCATGTCGCATCAATCTGATTTGATCAGCGAGGACATCCTCGCCTACCTGGGCCAGCACGAGCGCAAAGAGATGTTGCGCTTCCTGACCTGCGGCAACGTCGACGACGGCAAGAGCACCCTGATCGGGCGCCTGCTGCACGACTCCAAGATGATCTACGAAGATCACCTGGAAGCCATCACCCGCGATTCGAAGAAGTCCGGCACCACCGGCGATGACATCGACCTGGCCTTGCTGGTCGACGGCCTGCAGGCCGAGCGTGAGCAGGGCATCACCATCGATGTTGCCTACCGCTACTTCTCCACCGCCAAGCGCAAGTTCATCATCGCCGACACCCCGGGCCATGAGCAGTACACCCGCAACATGGCCACCGGTGCGTCCACCTGTGACCTGGCGATCATCCTGATCGACGCCCGCTATGGCGTGCAGACCCAGACCCGTCGCCACAGCTTTATCGCCTCGTTGCTGGGCATCAAGCACATCGTGGTGGCCGTCAACAAGATGGACATCAACGGCTTTGACCAAAGCGTATTCGAGTCGATCAAGGCCGATTACCTGAAGTTCGCCGAAGGCATCGCGTTCAAGCCAAGTACCCTGGCCTTCGTGCCGATGTCGGCGCTCAAGGGCGACAACGTGGTGAACAAGAGCGAGCGTTCGCCCTGGTACACCGGCCAGTCGCTGATGGAGATCCTCGAGACCGTCGAGATCGCCAACGACCGCAACTACACCGACCTGCGTTTCCCGGTGCAGTACGTCAACCGCCCGAACCTGAACTTCCGTGGTTTTGCCGGCACTCTTGCCAGCGGCATCGTGCACAAAGGCGACGAAGTCGTGGTGCTGCCGTCACGCAAACGCAGCCGGGTCAAATCCATCGTCACCTTCGAAGGTGAGCTGGAGCACGCCGGCCCAGGCCAGGCCGTCACCCTGACCATGGAAGACGAGATCGATATCTCTCGTGGCGACCTGTTGGTGCATGCCGACAATGTGCCGCAAGTGACCGATGCGTTCGACGCCATGCTCGTGTGGATGGCTGAAGAACCGATGCTGCCGGGCAAGAAATACGACATCAAGCGCGCTACCAGCTACGTGCCGGGCTCTATCACCAGCATCGTGCATCGCGTGGACGTGAACACCCTGGCCGAAGGCCCGGCGAGTTCGCTGCAGCTCAACGAAATTGGCCGGGTCAAGGTCAGCCTTGATGCCGCCATTGCGTTGGATGGCTATGACAGCAATCGCACCACCGGCGCCTTTATCGTCATCGACCGTCTGACCAATGGCACCGTGGCCGCGGGCATGATCATCGCGCCACCGGCCAGCCAGGGCGGTGCAGCGCAGCACGACAAATTGGCACACGTGGCCACTGAAGAACGTGCCCTGCGTTTCGGCCAGCAGCCGGCCACCGTGTTGTTCAGCGGCTTGTCGGGCGCCGGCAAGAGCACGTTGGCCTATGCGGTTGAGCGCAAGCTGTTCGACATGGGGCGTGCGGTATTCGTGCTGGACGGCCAGAACCTGCGGCATGACCTGAACAAAGGCTTGCCTCAGGACCGTGCCGGGCGCACCGAGAACTGGCGCCGTGCGGCTCACGTGGCGCGTCAGTTCAACGAAGCCGGTTTGCTGACCCTGGCGGCTTTTGTCGCGCCGGATGCCGAAGGCCGTGAACAGGCCAAGGCGCTGATTGGCAGTGATCGCCTCTTGACCGTCTATGTGCAGGCGTCGCCGCTGGTATGTGCCGAGCGTGATCCGCAAGGTTTGTACGCGGCCGGTGGGGATAACATCCCTGGCGAGTCCTTCCCGTACGACGTGCCGTTGAATGCCGACCTGGTGATCGATACCCAGGCCTTGTCGCTGGAAGACAGCGTCAAGCAAGTGCTGGAGTTGTTGCGTCAGCACGGCGCGATCTAGGCTTTATTGCCGCACAAAAAAGCCCGCCACCGAGTGATCGGTGGCGGGCTTTTTACACATTCTCAAATGTGGACTCGGTCAATGTGGGAGCTGGCTTGCCTGCGATGGCGGACTGTCAGTTTATTTATCCTTTGCTGATCCACCGCTATCGCAGGCAAGCCAGCTCCCACATTGAATTGCATCCACATGTTGATCAGCGGCTGGCTGGAAAGTCTTTGTGCAACTGCTCCAGCAACGCATCCTTGTCTTCCCACAACCGGTTGATCCAGCCCTGGAACGCTAACCGGTACTCCCCATCCTGCTCATAATTCTTGCCAATGAATTCAGCCGGGATCTGCACCTCTTCAAACTGCACCACCACCTCCTTCACATTCCCGCACAGCAAATCCCAATAGCCGGGACGCCCGGCAGGGTAGTGAATGGTCACATTCACCAGTGATTTGAGCTGCTCCCCCATGGCATCCAGCACAAACGCAATACCGCCGGCCTTGGGCTTGAGTAAATAGCGGAATGGGGAGTTTTGCTGCGCATGTTTGCCCGGTGTAAACCGTGTGCCTTCGGCAAAGTTGAAAATCCCCACGGGGTTGTCGCGAAACTTCGCACAGGTCTTGCGGGTGGTTTCCAGGTCTTTGCCTTTCTTTTCCGGGTGCTTCTCAAGATAAGCCTTGGTGTAGCGCTTCATGAACGGAAAGCCCAGTGCCCACCACGCCAAACCAATCACCGGCACCCAGATCAGCTCTTGCTTGAGGAAAAACTTCAGCGGGCGAATGCGCCGATTAAGCACGTATTGCAGCACCATGATATCGACCCAGCTCTGGTGGTTGCTGGTCACCAGATACGAATGCTGATAGTCCAGGCCTTCAAGGCCGCTCAGGTGCCAGCGTGTGCGGCGCACCAGGTTCATCCAGCCTTTGTTGTTGGTCACCCAGGCTTCGTGGGTGTGGTTCATCAGCCATTCGCTGAAGCGCTTGGCGAAGGGCAGTGCCTTGAACAGCGCGACAATAAACAGGAACGAGCACAGCAGGATCGTGTTCAGCGCCAGCAACAGCGAAGCGATCACCCCGCGTACGGCGGCAGGTAGAAAATCCAGCATTTAGATATCCATAGGTCGGTTGGCGGCTTGGATCGCAGTCAGCGCGATGGTGTACACGATGTCGTCTACCTGGGCGCCGCGCGGCAGGTCGTTGACCGGTTTGCGCAGGCCCTGGAGCATCGGCCCCAGGCTCACGCAATCGGCGCTGCGTTGCACGGCTTTGTAAGTGGTGTTGCCGGTGTTCAGGTCGGGGAACACGAACACCGTAGCCTTGCCCGCCACCTGACTGTTGGGCGCCAATTGCCGGGCCACGCTTTCATTGGCGGCGGCGTCGTATTGCAGCGGTCCGTCGATCAGCAGCGAGCTTTGCTGTTCGTGGGCGAGCAGGGTGGCTTCGCGGACTTTTTCCACTTCTTCGCCGCTGGCCGAATCACCGCTGGAATAGCTGATCATCGCCACGCGTGGCGTGATGCCGAACGCGGCGGCCGAGTCGGCGCTTTGCAGGGCGATTTCCGCCAGTTCTGCGGCGCTCGGGTGCGGGTTCATCACGCAGTCGCCGTATACCAGCACCTGCTCGGGGAACAGCATGAAGAACACCGACGACACCAGGGTGCAGCCCGGCGCGGTCTTGATCAGTTGCAGGGCCGGGCGAATGGTATTGGCGGTGGAGTGGATGACGCCGGAGACCAGGCCGTCCACTTCGTCCAGGGCGAGCATCATGGTGGCGATCACCACTGTGTCTTCCAGCTGTTGCTCGGCCATGGGGGCGTTGAGGCTCTTGGTCTTGCGCAAGGCAACCATCGGCTCGACATAGCGCTGGCGAATCAGGTCCGGGTCAAGAATCTCCAGCCCCTCGGGTAGCTCGATACCCTGGGCACGGGCGACCGCTTCGACATCCTCCGGTTTGGCCAACAGCACGCAGCGGGCAATGCCTCGGGCCTGGCAGATGGCGGCGGCTTGCACCGTCAGCGGCTCGCTGCCCTCGGGCAACACGATGCGCTTGTTGGCGGCCTGGGCCCGTTGGATCAACTGGTAGCGGAACACCGCCGGCGACAGGCGCATCTCCCGTGGCGTACCGCAACGCTGGTGCAGCCAGCGTGCATCGAGGTGGCTGGCGACGAAGTCGGTGATGATCTCCGCGCGCTCGCGGTCATCGATGGGGATTTCCTTGTTAAGGCTATTGAGCTGGTTGGCGGTATCGTACGAGCCGGTGCTCACTGACAATACTGGCAATCCGGCCTGAAAGGCGCCGCGGCACAGGTCCATGATGCGCGGGTCGGGCAGGGTGTCGCTGGTCAGCAGCAGCCCGGCCAGTGGCACGCCGTTGATCGCGGCCAGGCTGACGGCGAGGATGATGTCGTCGCGATCGCCGGGGGTGACCACCAGGACGCCGGGCTTGAGCAGTTCTACGGTGTTGCGCATGGTACGGGCGCAAATGATGATCTTGGTCATGCGCCGGGTTTCATAGTCGCCGGCGTTGAGGACCTGCGCACCCATCAGGTCGGCGACATCGCGGGTGCGCGGGGCATTGAGTTCGGGCTGGTAGGGGATGCAGCCAAGCAGGCGGAAATCGCCGCTGCGCAACAACGGCGAGTGCTCTTTAAGGCGCGCCGAGAATGCCTCCATGCTTTCGTCGGTGCGCACTTTGTTGAGGATCACGCCCAATACTTTCGGGTCTTTGGGGCCGCCGAACAGTTGGGCCTGCAATTCCACCCGGCCAGAGAGCTCGGTGAGCACTTCGTTCTCCGGCGCCGAGACCAGGATCACTTCCGCATCCAGGCTCTTGGCCAGGTGCAGGTTGACCCGCGCGGCGTAGCTGGCGCTGCGGGTCGGCACCATGCCTTCGACGATCAGCACGTCTTTGCCTACGGCGGCCTGCTGATACAGGGTGATGATTTCTTCAAGCAGCTCATCGAGTTGGCCGTCGCCGAGCATTCGTTCCACATGGGCCAGGCCCAGGGGTTGTGGTGGCTTCAGGCCGTGGGTACGTGCCACCAGCTCAGTGGAGCGCTCCGGGCCGGTATCGCCCGGGTGTGGCTGGGCAATCGGTTTGAAGAAGCCGACTTTAAGGCCGGCCCGTTCCAGGGTGCGCACCAGCCCAAGGCTGATGGAGGTCAGACCCACACCAAAATCGGTGGGCGCGATAAAAAAAGTCTGCATGCGAATTCTCTGGAGGTGCATGGCTTGGGTGGCGCCCTATGCATGGGCGCCTACCGCGAATCAGGCGTCAAGGTTATCGTTATTCGCGCACTTGCGCACACCAGCCGCACGCAAAGGGTTGGCCTATTTTTTCAAGGCGTTGCGCGGGGTCCAGGACCCAGGCGCGCGACTGCCACGGTGGCTGGTGGCGCAGGTGCTGGGTGTGGCCGCAGGACAGCTCGGCAACCCAGTGCAGGTCTTCGTCCTGGCGGAATCCGGTGATCGTCGAGACCGTTGGTCGGCCCCGTCTGTCCGGGTTCTGTTCGCTTTCGGACAAATCCTTGTTTAGACTTGTCCGTTCTTCATTCTTATGCAAAAGGTCTCGCCCCATGACGATCGCCGCTAACAAGGCTGTCTCCATCGACTATACCCTGACCAACGACGCTGGTGAGGTCATCGACAGCTCAGCCGGCGGCGCGCCGCTGGTCTACCTGCAAGGCGCAGGTAACATCATCCCAGGCCTGGAAAAAGCCCTGGAAGGCAAGAACGTCGGTGACGAACTGACCGTTGCCGTAGAACCTGAAGATGCCTACGGCGAATACTCCGCCGAGCTGGTCAGCACGTTGAGCCGCAGCATGTTCGAAGGCGTTGACGAGCTGGAAGTGGGCATGCAGTTTCACGCTTCCGCGCCGGACGGCCAAATGCAGATCGTCACCATCCGTGACCTGGACGGCGATGATGTGACTGTCGACGGCAACCACCCTCTGGCTGGCCAGCGCCTGAACTTCCAAGTGAAAATCGTTGCCATCCGCGATGCTTCCCAGGAAGAAGTGGCCCACGGCCACGTCCACGGTGAAGGCGGTCACCACCATTGATTGTGGTTTGATCAATCGGTAGCAAAAACGCCCCGACTGGTTCGGGGCGTTTTTTTTGCGTTTTAATGTGGGAGGGGGCTTGCTCCCACAAGGGGATTTGTGATGATTCCGTGGGCAAACAAAAATGCCCCGGACCTTTCGGTACGGGGCATTTCTTAACTGTTACGCAACCTGGGCTACGTGGCAGTTGTTACCACTTAGGCTGCAGCAGGAACGCTCAGAGCCTTGATGTGGCCATTCAGGCGGCTCTTATGGCGAGCGGCCTTGTTCTTGTGGATGATGCCTTTATCGGCCATACGGTCGATAACTGGCACGGCCAGAACGTAAGCAGCTTGAGCTTTTTCAGCGTCTTTGGTGTCGATGGCTTTAACTACATTCTTGATGTAGGTACGAACCATGGAACGCAGGCTGGCGTTGTGGCTGCGACGCTTCTCAGCCTGTTTTGCACGTTTTTTGGCGGAAGGTGTGTTGGCCACCGTCGAGCTCCTCGAAAGACTTTTTAGGAAATAGCAAACAAAATAGGCCGCGAATCATGCCGATGACTTGATGGGTTGTCAAGGGCGGCTGATGCGAACTGCTGAGTGGTCGATCTGAAGAGGCGGGTGATTTATTTCCGGCGCTTGACCTGTAAACTCGCGAGCTTTGGCTCTGTGCTGTTGCAGGCGCGCAGTATCGCATAAGTGGGCGCTTTGTTCGCCTGCTCTTTATCTATAGGCGCAAACTCTTTCAATGAATCTGCTCAAATCGTTGGCTGCGGTCAGCTCTATCACGATGATCTCCCGGGTTTTGGGGTTTGTGCGTGACACTCTGCTGGCGCGCATCTTTGGCGCCAGTATGGCCACGGATGCCTTCTTTATTGCCTTCAAACTCCCAAACCTGCTGCGACGGATCTTTGCCGAAGGCGCGTTTTCCCAGGCGTTCGTGCCGATTCTGGCCGAATACAAGACCCAGCATGGTGAGGAGGCGACTCGTACGTTCATCGCCTACGTCTCGGGTTTGCTGACGCTGGTACTGATGCTGGTAACCATCGTCGGGATGCTCGCCGCGCCCTGGGTGATCTGGGCCACGGCGCCCGGTTTTGCCAATACGCCGGAAAAGTTTGCGCTCACCACTGATCTGCTGCGGGTGACCTTTCCTTATATATTGCTGATTTCCCTGTCTTCGCTCGCCGGGGCGATCCTCAATACCTGGAATCGTTTCTCGGTACCGGCCTTTGTGCCGACCTTGCTGAACGTCAGCATGATTATTTTTGCGCTGTTCCTTACGCCGTATTTCGATCCGCCCGTCATGGCCCTGGGCTGGGCGGTCCTGGCCGGCGGCCTGGCGCAGTTGCTGTACCAACTGCCGCACCTGAAAAAAATCGGCATGCTCGTACTGCCACGCCTGAACCTCAAGGACACCGGCGTCTGGCGCGTGATGCGCAATATGCTGCCGGCGATACTCGGGGTATCGGTCAGTCAGATTTCCCTGATCATCAACACCGCGTTTGCCTCGTTGCTGGTATCCGGCTCGGTATCGTGGATGTACTACGCCGACCGCTTGATGGAGTTGCCATCCGGTGTGCTTGGCGTGGCATTGGGCACGATCCTGCTGCCCACCCTGGCACGCACCTACGCCAGCAAGGATCGTCAGGAGTATTCGCGCATTCTCGATTGGGGCCTGCGTCTGTGCTTCCTGCTGGTGTTGCCGTGCGCCTTGGCCCTGGGAATCCTGGCCGAGCCGCTGACGGTCTCGCTGTTTCAATACGGGCAATTCGATGCGCATGACGCCTTGATGACCCAGCACGCGCTGGTTGCCTACTCTGTCGGCCTGCTCGGCATTATTGTGATCAAGGTGCTGGCACCGGGCTTCTACGCGCAGCAAAACATCCGTACGCCGGTGAAAATCGCGATTTTCACGCTGATTGTCACGCAACTGCTCAACCTGGTATTTATCGGTCCTTTGGCCCATGCCGGGCTGGCGCTGGCGATCAGTGCCGGAGCTTGTATCAATGCTGGCCTGCTGTTTTATCAACTGCGCAAACAGCAGATGTATCAACCACAGCCGGGTTGGGGGATGTTTACCCTCAAGTTGCTCGTGGCGGTGGCTGCGATGTCCGCCGTGCTGGTGGGCTTGATGCACGTGATGCCGGCCTGGGGCGATGGCGATATGCTGGAGCGCTTTATGCGCTTGGGCGTGTTGGTGGTGGCGGGCGTGGTGGTGTACTTCGGGATGTTGCTGTTGCAGGGTTTCCGCCTGCGGGATTTCAATCGCAAGTCGCTGGGATAGAGACTTTGCCGCGATAAAACGATTGTTTTATCGATTCGACCCATTTGGCCTGCGCTGTTGCCTGTCGTCCGGGGCCGGGTGTGGTTATAATCGACCACTTTATGAGCAAGAAGCGCGTTATGCAGCTGGTTCGAGGTCTCCACAACCTGCGCCCCGAGCATCGGGGCTGCGTCGCCACTATTGGCAACTTTGACGGTGTTCACCGTGGCCACCAGGCTATCCTGGCAAGGTTGCGCGAGCGTGCGGTCGAGTTGGGTGTGCCCAGCTGCGTGGTGATTTTCGAGCCACAACCGCGGGAGTTCTTTACCCCGGAAACAGCGCCGGCCCGTTTGGCGCGCTTGCGCGACAAGCTGCAACTGCTGGCGGAGGAGGGCGTGGACCGCGTCCTCTGCCTGGCTTTCAACCAGCGCTTGCGCAGCCTCAGCGCCGCCGAGTTCGTCGACCGCATCCTGGTGGACGGCCTGGGTGTACAACACCTGGAAGTCGGCGACGACTTCCATTTCGGTTGTGACCGGGTCGGGGACTTCGATTTCCTGCAACATGCTGGCGTCAACCAGGGTTTTACCGTCGAAGCCGCGCAAACCGTCGAACTGGACGGCCTGCGCGTGAGCAGCACCCAGGTGCGTAACGCCCTGGCTGCCGCCGACTTCGACCTGGCCGAGCGTTTGCTCGGTCGCCCGTTCCGCATTGCCGGGCGGGTACTGCACGGCCAGAAGCTGGCGCGCCAATTGGGCACGCCAACTGCCAACGTGCAACTCAAGCGCCGTCGTGTACCGTTGACCGGGGTTTACCTGGTCAGCGTCGACATCGACGGCCAATCGTGGCCGGGAGTCGCCAATATAGGCGTCAGGCCCACGGTTGCAGGTGATGGCAAGGCCCACCTGGAAGTTCACCTTTTGGATTTTGCCGGTGATTTATACGACCGGCGTTTGACGGTGGTTTTCCACCAGAAGCTGCGTGAAGAGCAGCGTTTCGCCTCCCTGGAGGCGTTGAAAACGGCGATCAATGCGGATGTCGCCGCCGCCCGTGCACTAGCCGCACCTAGCGCCCATCGCTAACCGAAGAGCCTTAAATGACCGACTATAAAGCCACGCTAAACCTTCCGGACACCGCCTTCCCAATGAAGGCCGGCCTGCCACAGCGCGAACCGCAGATCCTGCAGCGCTGGGACAGTATTGGCCTGTACGGAAAGTTGCGCGAAATTGGCAAGGATCGTCCGAAATTCGTCCTGCACGACGGCCCTCCTTATGCCAACGGCACGATTCATATCGGTCATGCGCTGAACAAGATTCTCAAGGACATGATCCTGCGCTCCAAAACCCTGTCGGGCTTTGACGCGCCGTACGTTCCGGGCTGGGACTGCCATGGCCTGCCGATCGAGCACAAAGTCGAAGTGACCTACGGCAAGAACCTGGGCGCGGACAAGACCCGCGAACTCTGCCGTGCCTACGCCACCGAGCAGATCGAAGGGCAGAAGTCCGAATTCATTCGCCTGGGCGTGCTGGGCGAGTGGGACAACCCCTACAAGACCATGAACTTCAAGAACGAGGCCGGTGAAATCCGTGCCTTGGCTGAAATCGTCAAGGGCGGCTTCGTGTTCAAGGGTCTCAAGCCCGTGAACTGGTGCTTTGACTGCGGTTCGGCCCTGGCCGAAGCGGAAGTCGAATACGAAGACAAAAAGTCGTCGACCATCGACGTGGCCTTCCCGATTGCCGATGACACCAAGCTGGCCGAGGCGTTCGGCCTGGCAAGCCTGGCCAAGCCGGCTGCCATCGTGATCTGGACCACTACCCCGTGGACCATCCCGGCCAACCAGGCGCTGAACGTGCACCCGGAATTCACCTACGCCCTGGTGGATGTCGGTGATCGCCTGTTGGTGCTGGCCGAAGAAATGGTCGAGTCGTGCCTTGCCCGCTACGAGTTGCAAGGCTCGGTGATCGCCACCGCCACCGGCTCCGCGCTGGAACTGATCAACTTCCGTCACCCGTTCTATGACCGTCTGTCGCCGGTGTACCTGGCTGACTACGTCGAGCTGGGTTCGGGTACCGGCATTGTCCACTGCTCGCCTGCCTATGGCGTGGACGACTTCGTGATCTGCAAGAAGTACGGCATGGTCAACGACGACATCATCAACCCGGTGCAGAGCAACGGCGTATACGTGCCTTCGCTCGAGTTCTTCGGTGGTCAGTTCATCTTCAAGGCTGACCAGCCGATCATCGAAAAGCTGCGTGAAGTCGGTGCGTTGATGCAAACCGCCGCCATCCAGCACAGCTACATGCATTGCTGGCGTCACAAGACCCCGCTGATCTACCGCGCTACGGCGCAGTGGTTTATCGGCATGGACAAAGAGCCGACCAGCGGCGACACCTTGCGTGTACGCTCGCTCAAGGCCATCGAAGACACCCGGTTCGTCCCGGCCTGGGGCCAGGCGCGCCTGCACTCGATGATCGCCAATCGTCCGGACTGGTGCATCTCCCGCCAGCGCAACTGGGGCGTGCCGATCCCGTTCTTCCTGAACAAGGAAAGCGGTGAGCTGCACCCGCGCACCGTCGAGCTGATGGAAGTCGTGGCCCAGCGTGTCGAGCAGGAAGGCATCGAAGCCTGGTTCAAGCTGGACGCTGCCGAGCTGCTGGGCGACGAAGCGCCGCTGTACGACAAGATCAGCGACACCCTCGACGTGTGGTTCGATTCGGGCACCACTCACTGGCATGTGCTGCGTGGTTCACACCCGATGGGCCACGAGACCGGCCCGCGTGCCGACCTGTACCTGGAAGGTTCGGACCAACACCGTGGCTGGTTCCACTCGTCGTTGCTCACCGGTTGCGCCATCGACAACCATGCGCCGTACCGCGAACTGCTGACCCACGGCTTCACCGTCGACGAGACGGGCCGCAAGATGTCCAAATCGCTGAAGAACGTGATCGAGCCGAAAAAGATCAACGACACCTTGGGTGCCGACATCATGCGCCTGTGGGTGGCTTCCACCGATTACTCGGGTGAAATCGCCGTGTCGGACCAGATCCTGGCCCGCAGCGCCGACGCCTACCGTCGTATCCGCAATACCGCACGCTTCATGCTGTCGAACCTGACCGGCTTCAACCCGGCTACCGACCTGCTACCGGCCGAAGACATGCTCGCCCTCGACCGTTGGGCTGTGGACCGTACCCTGTTGCTGCAGCGCGAGTTGCAGGAGCACTACGGCGAATACCGCTTCTGGAACGTCTACTCCAAGATCCACAACTTCTGCGTGCAGGAGCTGGGCGGTTTCTACCTCGACATCATCAAGGACCGCCAGTACACCACTGGCGCCAACAGCAAGGCGCGCCGTTCGGCGCAGACCGCGCTGTACCACATCAGCGAAGCGCTGGTGCGCTGGATCGCACCGATCCTGGCATTCACCGCTGACGAACTGTGGGAGTACCTGCCGGGCGAGCGTAACGAGTCCGTCATGCTCAACACCTGGTACGAAGGCCTGACCGAACTGCCGGCCGACTTCGAACTGGGCCGCGAGTACTGGGAAGGCGTGATGGCCGTCAAGGTTGCGGTGAACAAGGAACTGGAAGTCCAGCGTGCCGCCAAGGCCGTGGGTGGCAACCTGCAAGCCGAAGTCACCCTGTTTGCCGAGGACGGCCTGACCGCCGACCTGGCCAAGCTGAGCAACGAGCTGCGCTTCGTGCTGATCACCTCTACCGCGAGCCTGGCGCCGTTTACCCAGGCTCCGGCAGATGCGGTGGCTACCGAGGTGCCTGGCCTTAAGCTCAAAGTGGTCAAGTCGGCCTTCCCCAAGTGCGCTCGTTGCTGGCACTGCCGTGAAGACGTCGGCGTGAACCCTGAGCACCCGGAAATCTGCGGTCGTTGTGTCGACAACATCAGCGGTGAAGGCGAGGTTCGCCACTATGCCTAATGCAGCCAGTCGTTTCGGACGTCTGGGCTGGCTCGTACTGAGCCTGCTGGTCCTGGTCATTGACCAGGTCAGCAAGGCTCACTTCGAGGGCTCCCTGGAAATGTTCCAGCAAATTGTGGTGATCCCGGATTACTTCAGCTGGACCCTGGCCTACAACACCGGCGCCGCCTTCAGCTTCCTGGCTGACAGTGGCGGCTGGCAGCGCTGGCTGTTCGCCCTGATCGCCGTGGTGGTCAGTGCGGTACTCGTGGTCTGGCTCAAACGCCTGGGCCGTGATGACACCTGGCTGGCGATCGCCTTGGCCCTGGTGCTGGGTGGTGCGCTGGGCAACCTGTACGACCGCATTGCCCTCGGCCATGTGATCGACTTTATCCTGGTGCATTGGCAGAACCGCCACTACTTCCCGGCGTTCAACTTTGCCGACAGCGCCATCACCGTCGGCGCAATCATGCTGGCGCTGGATATGTTCAAGAGCAAGAAAACCGGAGAAACCGTCAATGACTGATCAGGTATTGGCTGAGCAACGCATCGGCCAGAACACGGAAGTCACTTTGCATTTCGCACTGCGCCTGGAGAATGGCGACACGGTCGACAGTACCTTCGACAAAGCGCCGGCGACCTTCAAGGTTGGCGACGGCAACCTGCTGCCGGGTTTTGAAGCGGCGCTGTTCGGCTTCAAGGCCGGTGACAAGCGCACCCTGCAGATCCTGCCGGAAAACGCCTTCGGCCAGCCCAACCCGCAAAACGTGCAGATCATCCCGCGTTCGCAGTTCGAAGGCATGGACCTGTCGGAAGGCTTGCTGGTGATCTTCAATGATGCGGCGAACACTGAATTGCCTGGCGTGGTGAAAGCATTTGATGACGCGCAAGTGACCATCGACTTCAATCACCCGTTGGCCGGCAAGACGTTGACCTTTGACGTCGAGATTATCGACGTCAAAGCGCTGTAACCGACCGTACGCGGTCTAAAATGTGGGAGGGGGCTTTCTCCCGATAGCGGTGTATCAGCTAAATGTTCAGACTGATATACCTGTATCGGGAGCAAGCCCCCTCCCACCTTTGATCTCCATTGTCGGTTGAGTCAGTGTCAAATCGACTCAATGTGGCTGCAATACACGAGGCACAGCATGCAAATCAAACTCGCCAACCCCCGTGGCTTCTGCGCCGGCGTGGACCGGGCGATCGAAATCGTCAATCGCGCCCTGGAAGTCTTCGGGCCGCCGATTTATGTGCGCCATGAAGTCGTCCATAACAAATTTGTGGTCGAAGACTTGCGCGCGCGCGGGGCGATCTTTGTCGAAGAACTCGATCAGGTGCCCGACGACGTGATCGTCATCTTCAGTGCCCACGGTGTTTCCCAGGCTGTACGGACCGAAGCGGCAGGCCGTGGCCTCAAGGTGTTCGATGCCACCTGCCCACTGGTGACCAAGGTGCATATCGAAGTGGCGCGCTACAGCCGCGACGGTCGTGAGTGCATCCTGATCGGCCACGCCGGTCACCCGGAAGTCGAAGGCACCATGGGCCAATATGACGCCAGCAACGGCGGTGCTATCTACCTGGTCGAGGACGAGAAAGACGTCGCCAACTTGCAGGTGCACAATCCGGAACGCCTGGCCTTCGTGACCCAGACCACCTTGTCCATGGACGACACCAGCCGCGTAATCGATGCCCTGCGCACGCGGTTCCCGGCCATTGGCGGCCCTCGCAAGGACGACATCTGCTACGCCACGCAAAACCGCCAGGATGCGGTCAAGCAACTGGCAAATGAGTGTGACGTAGTGCTGGTGGTCGGCAGCCCTAACAGCTCCAACTCCAACCGCCTGCGTGAACTGGCCGAGCGCATGGCTACGCCGGCGTACCTGATCGACGGTGCCGAAGACATGCAGCGCAGTTGGTTCGATGGTGTCGAGCGTATCGGCATCACGGCAGGCGCCTCCGCACCGGAAGTGCTGGTACGCGGCGTGATCCAGCAGTTGCAGGCCTGGGGCGCTACTGGCGCCGATGAGCTGGCAGGTCGTGAAGAGAACATCACGTTTTCGATGCCGAAGGAACTGCGGGTCCGCTCGCTGCTCTGACGCCAACAATGCCGGCATCGGCTCGGCATAATGCCTGCTCGGTCTTGTCACTGCGCAGACTGATGCGACCGCTGGGGGCCAGCACGATCTGATACAGGCTCTGTGCCTGGCTCGTGTCGCACACATGCACGGTGCCGGCACGGAAGCCTCCGCCGGCGAAAACCGGTTCTCCCAAGCCGCTGAAACGCACCTGGTCCGTGACCGGGCCATTACCTGCCACTGGCACGCGACCATCGCCCTGGCGCTCCAGCAGCACCGGGTTGTCGTCGTCCTGATGGCCGCGTCCACTGGCATCCAGTATCACGCGCCACCCCAGGCTCCAGTCCCTGTCGTTTGCATGAATGACCACCGCCTGATTGCGTGTGATGGCCTCCATGCGCGCGTAACGCAGCCCGGCGGCAAGTGATTGGGCCACGTTTTGTCGTTGCTGCGATTCAAGCAAACCTTTGAAACCGGGTACGGCCAATTGCGCGAGGAAGCTGGTGACGATCAGCCCCAGCAGCATTTCAATCAGGGTGAACCCTCGTTGTGACATGTGCGTTCCCTCCGTGGACGCGAGTGAATCTTCGAGCTGCAGACCTAGGTATAGCGCCTGGCCCCGAATGCTGGGTGATGGCCTTTATGTCCAAAGTATTTCCCTTTGTTCCGGCAGCAGCGCTGCTCGAAATCCGCCGCTAGTCTTGGATCGCACAGCAGGGTTTGCCTGCTTTTTTCCGGCCTTCGACATGGATGACGATGGTAATGCCTGCCCGCCCGAATCGATTTTTTCTGCGTTCCGCGCATCGGCACCAATCCGGCATGACGCTGATCGAGGTGCTGATAGCGCTGTTGATCCTGGCTGTCGGCCTGATGGGCGCTGCAATGCTTCAGCTCAACGCGCTCAAGTACACCGACAGCGCCAGGATGATCAGCCAAGCCAGCTTTATCGCCTACGACATGCTCGACCGAATTCGCGCCAATGCTGGTGCGGATTACACGTGGGGGAGGGACGAGTCGGGGCCGCCCAACACTTCGGCCGCCAGTGTGCGCGACCTGGACCTGCACGATTTCGAGGCCAATATCATTGGTTTTGCTGGCAAGGATGCCAAGGGTTCCGTGGCGGTAAGCGGGCATGAGGTCACCATCAGCATCAGTTGGGAGGATCGCCGCTCAGCAGGCACCCCAGGAGCACGGGAAACCTTCACGCTGACCAGCCGAGTCACGAGTGAGCAGGGAGCCTTGCAATGAATCGCCATGCCCGAGGTTTCAGCCTGGTGGAGTTGTTGCTCGCACTCGCCGTCGGGCTGGTGCTGGTGTTGGGGGTGAGTCAGGTGCTCATAAGTTCACGATTGACTCACGACAGCCAGCAGGCCGCCATGGTGCTGCAGGATGATGCGCGGCTTGCCCTGGGCAAGATCACACAGGACATTCGTCAGGCAGGCATGTTGGGATGTTTGGCAGCCACCGTTATCGACAACGCCCCGGCCGCCTTCGACCGACCGATAAGCTGGGACGCGTCGGGAAGTTCAAGGTCGCTGACGCTGGTCACCGCGCACGTCGGTGACGGCGCTGGCAAGCCCGACTGGACGGTGTTGTCCGACTGCAAGGAGACGGCCCATGCGTATGAGGGGGCAGCGCCTGCCGCCGCACCTGGCCTGATCCGCTTTGGCGTACGCCAGCTTACGTACACCTATGAATCGGGCCAGTTGAAGGTCAGTACTCCGGCAGCACCGGCAAAGGCGGTACTGATTGATAACGTGCGGACATTCGACATCAGTTTTGGCTTGGCGGCTGAACCTGCATCAACGGTTGTGGTGCGTTACGACAGCCATCCGGCTGACAGTTCTTTGGTACGTAGTGTGCGTATCTCCTTGACTCTGCAAGACCCAGCTGGGCGGGTTAAGGACCAGACCTACAGTGTCGTCGCGGCGCTGCGAAATCGGTTGGGTTAGGGGTGATGTCGATGCTAGGCGGTATTCGGGTACGGCAGAACGGGATGGTGCTGCTGATCAGTCTGGTATTCCTGCTGTTGTTATCGCAGGTGGGGCTGTCGTCGATACAGGGGGCGGTCGCCCAGCAAAAAGTCGCGAGTAGCCTGTGGCAGCGTAATCAATCCTTTCAGTCTGCTGAAAGCGGTTTGCGGCGGGGGGAGTCGGTTGTGCAGAGGGGCGGCCCTGCGATGCCTGTGTGCCACTCGGTTATTACGTGTGCGCCGCCCAATGAAGCATTTTCCTTGACTGGCGCCGGGGCAAACCCTGTCTCAGCGGTCACCTGGTTGGCCTTGAGGGGCGGATTTTATGGCGTTCAATCCCTGGGGGAAGGAGCAGGGCTGGCTCATTTGCCGCCCGGTACACGGGCAGCGCTCTTTCGCATCACTGCCGTGGGCCTTGCAGGCCAATCGCGCACGGTGTTGGAGTCGGTTTATGCCCGGGTGGAGGAGGGCGGCAACGTCAGGTTTCGACGGATTTCATGGCGGCAACTTCAATAAGGAGCAATGGGATGGGCATGGATAGCCAGGGCTTTACCCTGATGGAGTTATTGATCGCCGTGGCGATCGTTGCGTTGTTGGCTGGCATTGCGTATCCCGGGTACATCGGCCAGGTAAAAAAGGTGTATCGCGCGCAAATCGTCGCGTTGTTGAGCGAGCAAGCCCAGCATCTGGAGCGCGCATATACCAGAGATGGCACTTTTATTGATGCGGGCGGCGTCATTGCGGGCAACGATCACTATAGAATCAGTGCGATTTTAAACCCCCAGGATTTCGACTTGCTCGCTACGCCTGCTGTGGACTCAGTCATGGCGGACGACGCGTGTGCAGCTTTCAGCTTGAGCAGCACCGGTATGCGAAGCAACCCGGGAGCGGCGCCTGAAATGTCGCGCAAAGTCTGCTGGGGGCAGTGATGAGAGTGCTTGAAGAGTGGGCGCCGGGCGCGCCTTTCCCTGTTTATCGGCGGGATCAGATGATGGCAAAGCAACAGCAAGTGGTGATTGTCGGCGGCGGAGTAATCGGGCTGTTGACGGCGTACAACCTTGCCAGAGAAGGGCGGGCAGTCATGCTGCTGGAGCGTGCGGGGCTTGGGCAGGAGTCTTCCTGGGCAGGTGGCGGAATTGTCTCGCCGTTGTATCCATGGCGTTATAGCCCGGCCGTGACTGCATTGGCCCATTGGTCCCAGGATTTCTATCCGCAGCTGGCACAGCGTTTGTTTGCTGCGACCGGTGTCGATCCCGAGGTCCATACCACGGGTTTGTACTGGCTTGACCTGGATGATGAAGCTGATGCACTGGCCTGGGCTGCGCGTGAAGGGCGGCCATTGAGCAAGGTGGACGTGTCCCAGGCTCATGATGCCGTGCCGGCGCTGGGAGGCGGTTACTCCCGGGCGATCTACATGGCCGATGTGGCCAATGTGCGCAACCCGCGCCTGGTAAAATCCTTGAAAGCGGCGCTGCTGGCGTTGCCGGATGTGACGATTCACGAGCACTGCGAAGTGTCGGGTTTTGTGCAGAACAACAATCGCGTGGTGGGGGTGAACACTGCGACGGGACCGGTTTTTGCCGATCAGGTGGTGCTCGCCGCCGGGGCCTGGAGCGGGCAGTTGCTGAGCACACTGGGCATGACCCTTCCCGTGGAGCCGGTCAAAGGCCAAATGATCCTGTACAAGTGCGCGTCCGACTTTTTATCCAGCATGGTCCTGGCCAAGGGGCGCTATGCAATCCCCCGCCGCGATGGGCACATTCTGATTGGAAGCACATTGGAACATGAGGGGTTCGACAAGACGCCGACCGAAACTGCGTTGGCGAGCCTCAAGGCGTCTGCGGTGGAACTGATCCCCGCCTTGGCGGACGCCGAGGTGGTCGGGCATTGGGCGGGGTTGCGGCCCGGTTCGCCGGAAGGTATCCCCTATATCGGAGAGGTTCCCGGCTTTCAGGGCTTGTGGCTCAATTGCGGGCATTACCGCAATGGCCTGGTACTCGCACCGGCCTCCTGCCAGTTGTTCGCCGACTTGCTGTTGGGGCGGGCTCCGATCATTGATCCGGCGCCTTATGCCCCGGCAGGTCGCCTCAACGCTGGATAGACTTCGGCCCTTGTTCCAGATGCGCCTGGGTGCAGTACCACTCCTGGCGCGAACTCAGTGCGCGATCCTGCGGCAGGTGCACGCCGCAGTGGGCGCATCGCACCATCAGCGCTGCGTTCGGCTCGGCAGGTCGTTGCTGGCGGGCTGCAGGGTTTTTGAATTTGCGCCAGAACCATACCGCGGCAGCAATGACGGCAATCCAGAACAGTAGACGAAGCATGATGGGCAGTTTCTCGACAAGGAATGCGCCAGTTTAGCCAAGCTGGCCACAGGCGCACAGCGCAATAAATACTCGCTCATAAAAAAGGGAGCTCGTTCAGAGCTCCCTTTTGCGTTGCGTCGAACAATCAGTCGAACACACCGAAGGTCATGTAGCTGAACCACGAACGGTCTTCGTTGTTGCCAAGGGCCTGCGGCTCCTCTTCTTCGATAACGTCGCCGTTCTCGTCGTGAGGCTTGAGGTCCGAAGGGATGGCATCCTTGGCGTCCTGGTACTGCTTGATCACGTCCTGGTTGGCGCGGGTTTCACCCGGCGGCAGTGGCGGACGAGACTCGATCAGGCCCAAGGTGTACTTGCTCAGCCACGAACGGTTGTCGGCTTCGGCAACCTGAGGCACGAACTGGCCGTCTTTCAGGCTTGGGTGATCTGGGTAGTTGAGCTTCAGGGTTTCCAGGCTGGTGGTCGCCAGCGTGTCCAGGTGCAGACGCTGGTAAGCCTCGGTCATCACCGCCAGGCCGTCGCCCACGGATGGGGTTTCCTGGAAGTTCTCCACAACATAGCGGCCACGGTTGGCGGCAGCTACGTAGGCCTGACGGGTCAGGTAGTAGTGAGCCACGTGGATTTCGTAGGAGGCCAGCAGGTTGCGCAGGTAGATCATGCGCTGCTTGGCGTCCGGCGCGTAGCGGCTGTTGGGGTAGCGGCTGGTCAGCTGGGCGAACTCGTTGTAGGAGTCGCGTGCAGCGCCCGGGTCACGCTTGGTCATGTCCAGCGGCAGGAAGCGCGCCAGCAGGCCAACGTCCTGGTCGAACGAGGTCAGGCCCTTCATGTAGTAGGCGTAGTCCACGTTCGGGTGCTGTGGGTGCAGGCGGATAAAACGCTCGGCAGCGGACTTGGCAGCTTCCGGCTCGGCGTTCTTGTAGTTGGCGTAGATCAGCTCCAACTGGGCCTGGTCGGCATAGCGGCCGAATGGGTAGCGCGACTCCAATGCCTTCAGCTTCGCTGTGGCGCTGGTGTAGCTATTATTGTCCAGGTCTGTCTGAGCTTGCTGGTACAGCTCGACTTCGCTCAGGTTTTCGTCGACGACGTCCTTTGTTGACGAGCAAGCAGCAGTCATGGCGAGGATGGCGATCAGCAGCAGGTGTTTCACTTGCATGGCGGCTTGCGTCCCTATGACGGCCGCTGTCTTGGGCGGGGCCGTCCTGTTATGATGAGCGCCCCGTTGAAAGCCTCGGGGCAAAAGACGCCGTATTTAACCACAAGCGCGCAGCCGAAACCAAAGGCTGTGCCACGCCTAGTCTGAGCATGTCCGATAAAATTGAACTTCGCGCAGAGGTGCCGTCCGAATTGGGCGGCCAACGCCTCGATCAAGTCGCCGCACAATTATTCGCTGAGCACTCGCGCTCGCGCCTTTCCGCCTGGATCAAAGACGGCCGCCTGACTGTGGATGGAGCGGTTATCCGCCCGCGAGACATAGTCCATGGCGGTGCGATTCTTGAGCTGACTGCCGAGCAGGAAGCCCAGGGAGAATGGGTCGCCCAGGACATCGAGCTGGATATCGTCTATGAAGACGAAGACATCCTGGTCATCAACAAACCCGCTGGCCTGGTGGTTCACCCGGCTGCCGGGCACGCTGATGGCACTTTGCTCAATGCCCTGTTGCACCACGTCCCGGACATCATCAATGTCCCGCGCTGCGGCATCGTGCACCGTCTGGACAAGGACACCACCGGTTTGATGGTGGTGGCCAAGACCATTCAGGCGCAGACGCAGCTTGTTACTCAGTTGCAGAGTCGCAGCGTCAGCCGGATCTACGAGTGCATCGTGATCGGTGTGGTGGTGGCCGGGGGCAAGATCAACGCACCGATTGGTCGCCACGGCCAGCAGCGCCAGCGTATGGCGGTGATGGAAGGCGGCAAGCAAGCCGTCAGCCACTACCGTGTGCTGGAGCGTTTCCGCTCCCACACCCATGTGCGGGTCAAGCTGGAAACCGGGCGCACTCACCAGATTCGCGTGCACATGGCGCATATCAACTTCCCGTTGGTCGGCGATCCTGCCTACGGTGGGCGCTTCCGTATTCCGCCAGCGGCAAGCCAGACAATGGTCGAATCGCTGAAGTCCTTCCCGCGCCAGGCACTGCACGCACGCTTCCTGGAACTGGATCATCCGACGAGCGGTAAGCGCATGAGCTGGGAATCGCCACTTCCAGACGACCTGGTCTGGTTGTTGTCGCTGCTCAAGCAGGATCGTGAGGCGTTTATCGGATGAGTGACTGGCTGATTCCTGACTGGCCCGCGCCGTCTCAGGTCAAAGCCTGCGTCACCACTCGTGCGGGCGGCGTCAGTCTGGCGCCGTTCGACAGCCTTAACCTGGGCGATCACGTCGAGGACAGCCTTGAGGCAGTCCTTGAAAATCGCCGTCGTCTGAGCGGCGCCTTCGATATCCGGCCTGCCTGGTTGCGCCAGGTCCACGGTACTCACGTGGTTGAGGCCGATCCAGGCCGTACTGTCGAGGCAGATGGCAGTTGGACCAGCACCCCCGGCATCGCTTGCACATCCATGACCGCCGATTGCCTGCCTGCGCTGTTCTGTAATCGGGCGGGTACCCGGGTTGCCGCAGCCCATGCCGGTTGGCGTGGCTTGGCGGCTGGCGTACTGGAGGCTGCATTCGAAAGCCTGGATACTGCTCCTGAAGACGTCCTGGTCTGGCTCGGCCCAGCCATTGGCCCGCAAGCCTTTGAGGTCGGCCCGGAAGTACGTGAAGCCTTCATGCAGCAACTGCCGGCCACCACTGAAGCCTTTGTTCCCAGCCACAACCCCGGCAAGTTCATGGCCGACATCTACCAGCTGGCGCGCCTGCGTCTGGCAGCAAACGGTGTCACCGCTGTATATGGTGGTGGTTTTTGCACCGTGACCGATCCACGCTTCTTTTCTTATCGCCGCAGCCCGCGTACGGGCCGATTCGCCTCCCTTATCTGGCTTGAACGCTAGACTGTCCTGACCTGTATCAACCGTCCGCCGCTTGAAACCCCCAGAATCCACCCCATCTATAAGGGTATCTGGCAGGTTTCTTCATTCAGGATGTGTTTGTTCATAGCTCCGGCCTGCTCAAAAGGAAGGTGACTAATGCGTATTGATCGTTTAACCAGCAAATTGCAGTTGGCCTTATCGGACTCCCAATCCCTGGCGGTCGGCCTCGACCATCCGGCGATTGAGCCGGCACACTTGATGCAGGCGCTTCTGGAGCAACAAGGTGGCTCTATCAAGCCCTTGTTGATGCAGGTGGGCTTTGACATCAACAGCCTGCGCAAGGAGTTGAGCAAAGAGCTCGACCAGCTGCCGAAAATCCAAAACCCTACCGGCGACGTGAATATGTCCCAGGACCTGGCGCGCCTGCTCAATCAGGCGGACCGACTGGCCCAGCAGAAGGGTGACCAGTTCATCTCCAGCGAACTGGTGCTGCTCGCCGCCATGGACGACAACAGCAAGCTCGGCAAATTGTTGCTGGGGCAGGGCGTGAGCAAGAAAGCCCTGGAAAACGCTATCAACAACCTGCGTGGCGGCGAGGCCGTGAACGACCCCAACCATGAGGAGTCGCGACAGGCCCTGGACAAATACACCGTCGACCTGACCAAGCGTGCCGAAGAAGGCAAGCTCGACCCGGTGATTGGTCGTGACGATGAGATTCGTCGCACCATCCAGGTCCTGCAGCGTCGCACCAAGAACAACCCGGTGCTGATCGGTGAACCTGGCGTGGGTAAAACCGCGATTGCCGAGGGCCTGGCCCAGCGCATCATTAATGGTGAAGTGCCGGACGGCTTGAAAGGCAAGCGCCTGTTGTCCCTGGACATGGGGGCCCTGATCGCCGGTGCCAAGTTCCGTGGCGAGTTCGAAGAACGACTGAAATCCCTGCTTAATGAATTGTCGAAGCAGGAAGGCCAGATCATTCTGTTTATCGACGAACTGCACACCATGGTCGGCGCCGGTAAAGGCGAAGGCTCGATGGATGCTGGCAACATGCTCAAGCCGGCCTTGGCGCGGGGCGAGTTGCATTGCGTCGGTGCGACCACCCTCAACGAATACCGTCAGTACATTGAAAAGGATGCGGCCCTTGAGCGGCGTTTCCAGAAAGTGCTGGTGGAAGAACCAAGCGAAGAAGACACCATCGCGATCCTGCGGGGCCTGAAAGAACGCTATGAGGTCCACCATAAGGTGGCGATCACTGATGGCGCGATCATTGCGGCGGCCAAGCTGAGCCATCGCTACATCACCGATCGTCAGTTGCCGGACAAGGCCATCGACCTGATCGACGAAGCGGCCAGCCGCATTCGCATGGAGATTGACTCCAAGCCGGAAGTGCTCGACCGCCTGGATCGGCGCCTGATTCAACTGAAAGTAGAATCCCAAGCGTTGAAGAAGGAAGAGGACGAGGCAGCGAAGAAACGCCTGGAAAAACTTCAGGAAGAAATCGTCCGTCTGGAGCGTGAGTATTCGGACCTCGAAGAAATCTGGACCTCGGAAAAAGCCGAAGTACAGGGTTCGGCGCAGATCCAGCAGAAAATCGAGCAGTCCCGTCAGGAACTGGAAGCCGCGCGTCGTAAAGGCGATCTGAGCCGCATGGCTGAGTTGCAATATGGTGTGATTCCGGACCTGGAACGCAGCCTGCAGATGGTCGACCAGCACGGCAAGCCTGAGAACCAGTTGCTGCGCAGCAAGGTGACCGAGGAGGAGATCGCCGAAGTGGTCTCCAAGTGGACCGGCATTCCTGTCTCGAAAATGCTCGAAGGCGAGCGCGACAAACTGCTGAAAATGGAAAGTTTGTTGCACCAGCGCGTCATCGGTCAGGAAGAGGCTGTGGTGGCGGTATCCAATGCGGTACGGCGCTCCCGTGCCGGCTTGTCCGACCCGAACCGTCCAAGCGGCTCGTTCATGTTCCTCGGCCCGACCGGCGTAGGTAAGACTGAGCTGTGCAAGGCCCTGGCCGAGTTCCTCTTTGATACTGAAGAGGCCATGGTGCGCATTGATATGTCCGAGTTCATGGAGAAACACTCGGTGGCTCGCCTGATCGGCGCACCACCAGGCTATGTGGGCTACGAGGAGGGCGGTTACCTGACCGAAGCCGTGCGACGCAAGCCTTACTCGGTGATCCTGCTGGATGAGGTCGAGAAGGCGCACCCGGATGTGTTCAACATTTTGCTGCAGGTGCTGGAAGATGGTCGCTTGACGGACAGCCACGGGCGTACGGTGGACTTTCGCAATACGGTGATCGTGATGACCTCCAACCTGGGCTCGGCACAGATCCAGGAACTGGTGGGGGATCGCGAGGCCCAGCGCGCAGCGGTGATGGACGCCTTGACCACCCACTTCCGCCCGGAATTCATCAACCGGGTGGATGAAGTGGTGATCTTCGAGCCTCTGGCACGGGATCAGATTGCGGGTATCACCGAAATCCAGTTGGGCCGCCTGCGCAGTCGCCTGGCTGAGCGTGAGCTCGACCTTGAGCTGAGCGGCGAGGCGTTGGACAAGCTGATCGCAGTGGGCTACGACCCGGTGTATGGCGCACGGCCGTTGAAGCGTGCGATCCAGCGCTGGATCGAGAACCCGCTGGCACAGTTGATCCTGTCGGGCAGCTTTATGCCGGGCACTCGCGTCACGGCAACGGTGAAAGACGACGAAATCGTCTTCCACTGAGACCTGCAACCGGTGTAATAACAAGAGGCCTCGCATTGCGAGGCCTTTTTTTTCGATAGGGCGTTGAACTGTAAGGCAAAGGCTTGTAAAGTGCGCCCCGCAGCAACGTCAGCCCACGGGTTTCTTCTCCCCAAGAAGAAATCAGAAAGAAGCGCAAATCATTGTCTTAAAAGCAATTTAAAGGGTTGACAGGGGTTTTTAAGATTGTAGAATAGCGCGCCTCAGAGATGCTAACGTAGCGATACGGACAGGGTCGAAGAGAAGGTTACACAGCAGTAAATTTGAAATATGTAGTTCCGTGATAGCTCAGTCGGTAGAGCAAATGACTGTTAATCATTGGGTCCCAGGTTCGAGTCCTGGTCACGGAGCCAATTTCAAATCGGGGTATAGCGCAGTCCGGTAGCGCGCCTGCTTTGGGAGCAGGATGTCGGGAGTTCGAATCCCCCTACCCCGACCATATTTGGGTCGTTAGCTCAGTTGGTAGAGCAGTTGGCTTTTAACCAATTGGTCGTAGGTTCGAATCCCACACGACCCACCATTTTTGAGACCAGTTCAGGCTGGAATCGAATCTTAAGATCAGAGGCCAAAAGCGCTGATCGAAGAAGGCGACTGAAAGGTCGCCTTTTTTTTACCGGGGTATAGCGCAGTCCGGTAGCGCGCCTGCTTTGGGAGCAGGATGTCAGGAGTTCGAATCCCCTTACCCCGACCATATTAAAAATCCCCGTATCGAAAGATACGGGGATTTTTTTTGCGCGCGCGAATCCTGAATTCTCCGCATAACCCCTGTGGGAGGGGGCAAGCCCCCTCCCACAGTGTTAGTGGAGTTTGAGGCGCGGTTCGGTGCCTCGGCCAATTTTGCTGCCCAGCATCAGCATCGCCGTGCGGAAAAACCCGTACAGAGCCATCTGGTGCATACGGTACAGCGACACGTAGAACATCCGCGCCAACCAGCCCTCCAGCATCACGCTGCCAGTCAGGTTACCCATCAGGTTACCTACCGCCGAGAACCGCGACAGCGAGATCAGCGAGCCGTAGTCGGTGTACTTGTAGGTCGGCAGATCCTTGCCTTCAATGCGCAATTTCAGCGACTTGGCCAACAACGAAGCCTGCTGATGCGCAGCCTGGGCCCGTGGGGGCACATTGCGGTCTGTGCCAGGTTGCGGGCAGGCGGCGCAATCGCCAAAGGCGAAGATGTTTTCATCGCGGGTGGTTTGCAGTGTTTGCAGCACCTGAAGCTGATTGATGCGGTTGGTTTCCAGGCCATCGATGTCTTTGAGGAAACCTGGTGCGCGGATCCCGGCTGCCCATACCTTGAGGCTGGCGGGGATCACTTGGCCGCTGCTGGTAATCAGCGCGTCTGCGGTTACTTCGCTGACCGCCGAGTTGGTCAGCACGGTCACCCCGAGTTTTTCCAGGGTTTTATGCACCGGGCCGCCGATCCGCTCCGGCAGGGCAGGCAATACCCGCGGGCCGGCTTCGATCAGGGTAATGTGCATGTTTTCCGGTTTGATGCGGTCCAGGCCATAGGCGGCCAGTTCATGGGCTGCGTTATGCAGCTCGGCGGCCAACTCCACCCCGGTGGCGCCGGCACCGACGATGGCCACGCTGATTTGTTCAACGGCATCGGTTTGTCCGGCATGGGCGCGCAGGTAGTGGTTGAGCAGTTGTTGGTGAAAGCGCTCGGCTTGCTTGCGGGTATCGAGAAACAGGCAATGCTGCGCCGCACCCTCGGTGCCGAAGTCGTTGGTGGTACTGCCTACGGCAATGACCAGGCTGTCATAGCCCAGTACGCGCGCGGGCACCAGCTCGCGGCCTTCTTCATCGAGGGTGGCGGCCAGCTGGATTTTCTTCTGTTCACGGTCAAGCCCACTCATGCGCCCAAGCTGGAACTCGAAGTGGTTCCATTTCGCCTGGGCGACGTAATTGAGTTCGTCTTCCGAAGAGTTCAGCGAGCCGGCAGCCACTTCGTGCAGCAGAGGCTTCCAGATGTGAGTCAGGTTGGCGTCAACCAGCGTGATGCTGGCCTTGCCGCGCTTGCCCAGAGTCTTACCCAGGCGGGTAGCCAACTCCAGGCCGCCGGCGCCGCCGCCGACGATAATAATACGATGGGTCATGGGGATATCTCGCAAGGCTAAAAGAAATCGGAGCAGTTACCCCCGCGAGCGCAAGGCAGCTCATAGCGTCAGGTAACTCAATAGGCGGCTCAGCACGCCGAGCCCGATCACCACTACCAGCACCACACAAAGGAGCAGCCATGGCCGGAAAGGCTTGCGCTCGACTCTGTGCTGGGAGAGTTGCAGGTACTCTTGGACATGCTGTTGGTCATCGGGGTTCAGGCGGCTGGTCATAAAGGCCTCGTCAGGTAGACGTTGCAAAAGGGCGCCACGTTACAGCCAAGGGTTCAAAGGCTGATGCCCACATCGAACACTATGCTGCGGCCCAGGTTGTTGCGCAAGAAGTCCGGCGCGTCCGGGTGTGCGAACAGTACGCGCGCGAAGGTTGGCCCCACCAGTGACAGTGAGCGCCAGCCCTGGCGCAGGTATTCAGTTGGCGGCGGAAAGTGGCTGTTGAGGTCCAGCACTTCGCGTTTGAGGCTGGTGAAAGCGATAAGGTCCAACTCCCCCAGGTCCATGCCGCGTTCTTTGTAGTTATGTGCTTTTTTGCGCAGTGTCGGTGCCAGGCGCAACAAAAACTCATGGGCGGGAATGCGTCGTGGCTTGGCTTCGCGCCGCACTAGTTGGCTCAAAGAGAACGCGCTACGCCTGCGCAGCAATTCATCGCGCCATTCGTCGTTCAGGCGGCGTCCCTCGTCCAGCACGAAAAATACCTCGAAACTGGCGTCGCGAAACAATACATCCGGCGGCTCCTGGCCCGCAGCGTGAAACTCTTCGACGCGGTAGGGCACATTCAAGCCCTGCAGCAGGCGCTGGCAGACCCAACGCTCACGCTCCCATTTGCGGGCATTGGACAGAAACGCATTGGCTTGTTCGGCTGCTACGGTGAGCAGGCGCAAATAATCTGAGTCATCCATATTCCCAGCTTAGCGTTCAAATGATGACCACAGGAAGTCCTGCTTGCACCGAGTTGCTGCTGAAACAGCTGGGTATCTATGCCAGTGAGATCCAAATGTGGGAGGGGGCTTGCTCCCGATAGCAGTGGGTCAGTCAAAATTACTTAGACTGGCACACCGCAATCGGGAGCAAGCCCCCTCCCACATTTGAATCTCGCTTCGACCCAGACCAATGTTAAAACGCAGGTGTAGACTGCTCACTCGGCAGCAAGCTTTTTGTAGAGGTAGTGCATCTGTGATCAGTGCAGCTGTTCTGGCGCCCATGACCCTCGGCATTGGCTGGCTGTTATATGCGCCGGTGGTGATGTGGGCGATGTTGCGCTCGCCTTGGGTCGAATTGTTCGCCGACCGACGGCGCCAGCATTTGCTGTTCGGTACGGTGTTCGCGTTGTTTATGCTGTGGCTGGTGCGCCGGGATTTCGATACCGGGGTCTCGTACCACTTTATCGGCATGACCGCCGTGACCTTGTTGCTGGATTGGCCGCTGGCAATCGTCGGTGGGTTTGCTGCCCAGTTCGGCTTGATATTGCTGGGGCGCCAGGATCTGGCCGCCCTTGGCGTCAACGGCCTGCTTCTGGTCGGGTTGCCGGTGCTGGTCACCGAAAGCTGCGCGCTGTTGGTCGAGCGGGCGCAACCGCGAAACCCCTTTGTGTATATTTTCTGTTCCGGCTTTTTCGCGGCGGCGCTGTCGGCATTGTTGTGTCTTTTGGCCGGCCTGGGCCTGTTGTGGTTCGACGGCCGCTTTGCGATGCCGGAATGGTTGGAGGACTTTGTAGGTTACCTGTGGCTGATCATCTTCCCTGAAGCCTTTATCAACGGCATGGTCGTCAGCGCGTTGGTGGTGTTTTGCCCGGAATGGCTGGAGACCTTCAACCGAACTCGCTATCTCTCGGCCCCCTGGAAGGACGACGATTCACGGCGTTGATCCAGGTCAAATGCCTGGCACCGGCGCAGGTCCATGCTCTGCAAAATTTTTTCTGGAGCACGGATCATGAGTGTGTACGAGTGGGCACGGCAGGAGTTGCGCAGAAGCCAGGACGCAGCGCAGGAAATCGGTTTCGATCCCGGCTTGACCTTACGCGCCATGCTCAGTGCCGTGGTGCAGCAAAGCAAGGGCGTACGCAGTTTTGAAGACCTGGCCGACGAGTTGCAATACCTTGCAGAAAACCTCGACGACCAGCAGGAATATGCCTTTATGCGGCCTTAGTGGCGCGGCGGCAGGTCTTCGGAAAACAGTTCGTCTTCGGCATCCGGGGCCACGGGGATCTTGTGTTCCTCTGCGGCCCAGGCACCCAGGTCAATGAGTTTGCAACGGTCCGAGCAGAACGGCCGGTTGAGGTTGGCCGCTTTCCATTCCACGGGTGCACCGCAGGTTGGGCAGTCGACGGTCAAGGGTTGGCTCATGATCGGCCTCCACGCAAAGTAAGGTAAAAGTGGTGCAGTCGCTCGACCTCGCCGTGCAGCCAGGCAAGGTCCTTATCGTTGACCAGCACGTCATCGGCATGGTTCAGGCGGTCTTCGCGGCTCGATTGGGCCTTGAGAATCGCCTGCACCTGTTGTTCGCTGATGCCATCGCGCTGCAGGGTACGCTGAATCTGCAGCGATTGCGGCACGTCGATCACCAGGATGCGCTGGGTCATGCTGTATTGGCCGGACTCGATCAGCAGCGGTGACACCAGGATCGCGTAAGGCGACTGGGCGCGTGCCAGGTGGCTGCGAATTTCCTCGGCAATCAGCGGGTGCAGCAAGGCTTCCAGCCACAGACGTTCTTGCGGTACCTCAAAGATCAGTTTGCGCAGCGCGGCGCGATCCAGCTGACCGTCGGGTAGCAGCACGCCGTCGCCAAAATGCTCGGCAATGCGCGCCAGTGCCGGCCGCCCGGGTTCGACGACCCAGCGGGCAGCATGATCGGCGTCCACCAGGTCGATGCCCAGGTCGATAAAGTGCTCGGCCGCAGCGCTTTTGCCGCTGCCAATGCCGCCTGTGAGGCCAAGAATCCAGGGTGTTGCGACAGAAGTGGTCATCTGAAACCGACAGACTGCAAATAGAAGTCGGTTATTTGACCACCCCAGAGCAATGCAATCCAGCCGGCAATTGCCAGGCACGGCCCAAAGGGCATCGGCGTCGACGTTTGGACCTTGCGCAAGCGCAGCAGGATCAGCCCTGCAAACACGCCCATCAGCGAGGCCATCAGCAACGTCATTGGCAGGATCTGCCAGCCCCCCCAGGCCCCCAGCAATGCCAATAACTTGAAATCGCCATGGCCCATGCCATCCTTGCCGGTAGCCAGCTTGAATAGCCAGAACACGCTCCATAGGCTCATGTAGCCAATAACCGCGCCCCACAGTGCATCGGGCAGTATTGCCAGCAGGTCAGCGCTGTTGAGGACCAGCCCCAGCCAGAGCAGCGGCAGTACCAGCACATCCGGCAGCAATTGGTGGTCCAGGTCAATCAGGCTCATGGCCAGCAAGCCCCAGCTCAGCAACATCACCGCAGCGGCTTGCCAGCCGAAGCCGAAATGCCAGGCAACGGCGGCGGTGATCAGCGCGCACGTCACTTCGGTCAGGGGATAGCGGACGCTGATGGGCTCACGGCAATGGGCGCAACGACCCCTGAGCATCAGGAAGCTGAGCAGCGGGATATTTTCCCAGGGCCGAATCGGCTGGTTGCAGCGCGGACAGCAGGAGTTCGGGCGCATCAGGTTGTACACCGGCCCGGCGGGCTCGGTTGGCAGGCCGAGGACCTCATGCGCCTGGGCACGCCATTCGCGTTCGAGCATTTTGGGCAGGCGCCAGACCAGCACGTTGATGAAACTGCCGATGATCAGGCCGAGCACCAGTGCCATGCAGGCAAACGCCCAGGGCTGCTCGCTCAGCAGCAGGCTCAAAAGGCCGTACCCAATTGAAAGACCGGCAGGTACATCGCGATCACCAGCGCGCCGACAATGGCCCCCAGGACAACCATGATCAGCGGCTCCATCAGGCTGGTGAGGTTATCGACCAGGGTGTCGACGTCCGACTCGTAGTGGTTCGCGACTTTTTCCAGCATCCGGTCCAGGGTGCCGGACTCCTCTCCAATGGCGGTCATCTGGATCGCCATGCCGGGAAACAAACCGCAGCTGTGCATGGATTGATTCAACTGCATGCCTGTGGATACATCGTGGCGCATACGTTCGATTGCCTGTTTGAAGGGGTCATTGCCGACGGCTCCGGCTACCGAGCCCAATGCCTGGACCAGCGGGACACCCGCTGCAAACGTGGTCGAAAGCGTGCGGGCGTAGCGGGCGACGGCGGTTTTTTGCAGCAGTTTGCCTGCCAGGGGCGCTTTCAACAAATGCCCTTGCAGACAATGGCGAAAGCCAGGGTAACGGCGGTAGGCGTGGCGCAGCCCGCCCACCCCCACGACCAGGCCCAGCACGAGTATCCACCACGCTTGTTGCAAGAACTCGGACAGGGCAATGACCCCCAGGGTAAACCCGGGCAGTTGGCTGTCGACCCCGGCAAACAGATGCTGGAACTGAGGCACGACGTGTATCAACAGCACTGTGCTGACTAGTGTAGCGACTACCAGGACTGCGACAGGGTAAGTCATGGCTTTTTTGATCCTGGCTTTGAGCTGTTGGCTTTTTTCCAGATGAATTGCCACGCGCTCCAGCAGGGTTTCCAAAGCACCGGCCTGTTCTCCGGCAGCTACCAGGTTGCAGTACAGGTCATCGAAGTAACGCGGGTGCAGGCGTAGCGCTGCGGCCAGGTTATTGCCGCTGGCGATCTGTTGTTTCAACGCCTTGACCAGTTCACGCACCTGCGGGTTTTCAAAACCTTCACTGATGATGTCGAAGGCTTGCAGCAGCGGGATGCCGGCTTTGAGCAAGGTCGCCAACTGGCGAGTAAACAGGGCGATATCGGCTGGCAGGATTCGCGGGGTGAAAGCCGAGCGTGATCGAGGCTTCTTGCACACACGCTCGGGGCAGATCCCTTGCTGGCGCAGTTGTGCCTTGATCAGCGCAAGGCTGTCGCCAGCGGTTTGCCCGGTCACCCTGCGTCCTTTGCGGTTGATACCTTCCCAGGCATAGATCGTTGACGTGTCGTTCATATCGGTTTGCGCACCCGGCAGTGAAGAATTTATAGCGTAGTCAGGTGGCGGATTCGGGACGGCTGGTGTTATGGGATAAAGTGTCAGAATGTGCGTCTTGCAGGCGATGGGCTTCGTGGTGGTGGGTACACTGGCGCCGTTGCACACTTCGGGGCGCAGGACGCGCCTTGTCATGGTTTTATTCTGGAGAGTGAAAGAGATGCGTCAAAAAGGCTTTACCTTGATCGAGTTGTTGATCGTTGTGGCAATCATCGGCATTTTGGCCACCATCGGTTTGCCCATGTACACCAAGCACCAGGCCAAGGCCAAGTTTACGGCGGGGCTGGCTGAAATCAGCGCGTTGAAGGCCGGTTATGAAGACGTCATCAACCAGGGCACTGTGCCCACTGTGTCGTTGATCGGTGGCAACAGCCCCACTGCCAATTGCAAGATCGACGTGACAGGAGATGTAGCCTCGGGCGCCGGCTCCATCAGCTGTGAAATCCTCGATGCGCCAGCGCCCGTGCTGGGCAAGACCATCACCTTGACCCGCAACGCAACCAGCGGATGGACCTGTGCTACCACAGCGGATCCGCAGTACGTTGCCAAGGGCTGCTCTGCCAACGGCGCGTGATGGCGCCGGGCGGTGAGCGAGTCAGTTGCTGCATGACCAATGCAGTGCTAGCTTTAGCCCACCGCCCGTGTAGCTCAGCCGGTAGAGCAGCGCACTCGTAACGCGAAGGTCGCAGGTTCGATTCCTGTCTCGGGCAAAAGCGCACCACTGCTTCAAAGGCAATGTTTTCAGATGATCCCAGAATGGTTCTGAAGGCCAGACGAGTCGGCATTCGTGCTCGCTCTTTTGTATCTGCGCAACCTTGATGACCCAGATGCATCCCCATTCCTCGATCCAAGAGAACGACATGACCACGACTGAGATAACCCAGCAAGCGCGTCACGAAGAAGCACTCAAGCAATACCTTGAGGAGTCGCCGCAGCTTAAAGAAGAGATCAAGGACCTGAGCGCTGACGACCAGCGCGATCAGATTCAGTGGGCATTCGAGGACGAGGCAGAGAGCCAGAACCTCCAGCCTTGGGAGTTGACCCTCAAGTACACCTCGACACCGGAAGAATTCGAAGCTGCGCGGTTGGCCTTGCATAAAGAGGCGGCCGAGGTGCTGGGCGTCGAATGGGACGAGTACTGCGAGATGAATAATCTTGTAGTTTAAAAGCAGCCGCGAGTTTCAAGCTGCAAGCGGCAAGTTGTCTCGCAGCCTTCTTGCAGCTTGCAGCTGGCAACTACTCAGATACTCAGGCGCATCGACAGATCCACTGCCTTCACATCCTTGGTCATCGCGCCGATGGAGATGAAGTCCACACCGGTTTCAGCGATAGGCAGCAGGGTACTTTCATTGATCCCGCCGCTGGCTTCCAGCTTGGCCTTGCCGGCGTTCAAGCGCACGGCCTCGCGCATGTCTACCAGGCTCAGTTCATCGAGCATGATGATGTCGGCTCCCGCCGCCAGGGCTTCGCGCAACTCATCCAGGTTTTCCACTTCGATTTCCACCGGCTTGCCTGGGGCGATCTTGTGGGCGGCCGTAATCGCCTGGGCAATGCCACCGCAGGCGGCAATATGGTTTTCCTTGATCAGGAACGCGTCATACAGCCCGATGCGGTGATTGTGGCAACCGCCACAGGTGACCGCGTATTTTTGCGCCAGGCGCAGGCCCGGTAATGTCTTGCGAGTGTCCAGCAGCTTGACCTGGGTACTGGCGACAAAGTCCGCCAGGAACTGCGCTCGGGTGGCTACACCTGACAGCATCTGTAAAAAATTCAGCGCACTGCGTTCACCTGTGAGCAGCGAGCGTGCCGGGCCTTCAAGGTGGAACAGCGCCTGGTTGGGGCTGACACGTTCACCGTCGGCCACCTGCCAATGCACGGCGACCCGTGGGTCCAGTTGGCGAAATACCGTATCCACCCAGGCCGTACCGGCAATAACAGCCGCTTCGCGGGTAATGATCGTGGCCTTGGCCAGCCGTTCGGCGGGGATCAACTGCGCGGTGATATCGCCACTGCCTATGTCTTCCAGCAGTGCGCGGCGCACGTTGGCTTCGATTTCGGCGGTGAGGTCGGCAAGACGGAGGTTCGGCATAACAGGCTCCACAAACAAAGTGCCTGGATTATAGGGGCTGCGTGCGTTCGAACCCAGCGCGCCGCTCATTTACAGCGTAAAGGCAGAGTTTGCTGGCGCAACCCCCCTCCTTTGCAAGATAATCTCGCGCCTTTCAATTGGCGTCATAGCTTTGACGTCGAGGTGGTAGCCGGTTTATATGCAGCGCACTGCCGTGCCTGCCCCGTTCTTTGCCCCTCTCAACACCGCCGTTTCAGGAGGCCAGGATGCACAATGACGGAAAGGTGGTGCCTATCAACAGGGCACAGGCCACGCCATCGCCGCTCGCGCGCCTGCCGGTGGTGTTGCTGCAGGTGCGTGACAAGGCCGCGCAACAATTGCAGCAGGGTTTGCAGGAACTGTTCGATAACGCCGACGACACCCTGTTCGAAATGGCTGACAAGGCCCGAAGCACCGTCGACCATCATATTTTTTTCGAAGCAATGCGCGACCTGCGCCTCAAGCGCAAGAACTTCGAACGCGTGTTCATGGAGCAGCTGTTTGTCGCCTTCGCCAATCTGGGCCAGGCCGGAAGCGGCGATCTGCACCTGGTGCCGGTGGTGTCCTACGAAGCGGTATCCGGTACCAGTGCCGACGACATGGAAAAAGCCGTAGCCCTTGAGGCGATGCTCAGTCGGGTGCGGCATCGTGATGGCTTGGCCCTGGGACAGTTAAGCGCGCGCATGAGCCAATTGCTGGGCCGGCGCCTGGATGACCAGGCGAACCCACTGGGCCCGGCACTGCTCTGTGAGTTTTTTCTGCAGGCAGGGCGCAGCCTGGGGGTGGAAATCCGCGTCAAACTGATCATGCTCAAGCTCTTTGAAAAATACGTGCTCAGTGACGCGGACCTGTTGTATGGCGAAGCCAATCAACTGCTGGTCGCCGTTGGTGTACTGCCTGAACTCAAGGCCGTGCCATCCCGTCGTCCCGGCGGGCGCGCCAGCCGGGAACACCAACGCGCCAGCCAGCCGATCGTCGACCCGCCGCTCGATAAAAGCGGCCAGCAAGCGTTCAGCGCATTGCAGAAGTTACTGCAAGCCGTGCGTGGCAGCGTGGCGCCGACCCTCGAAGCCAGTGCCGAGCCGCAACCCATTGCCACCCGTGATCTGCTACGCCTGCTGTCGCATTTGCAGCAGTACGTCCCCGAGCCCGAGGTTGAAGACGATTTCGACCTGCGTAACCAGCTTGAACAGCTGCTCACCCGAGTCAGCGTCAAGAGTGGCAAGTCGCGGGTCCTGGAAGAGGCTGACGAAGATGTAATCAATCTGTTCGCTATGCTGTTCGCCTTCATACTCGGTGATAGCAGCGTGCCGGACGCGTTCAAGGGCCTGATCGCCCGTTTGCAGATCCCCTTGCTGAAAGTCGCCGTGCTGGACAAGAGCCTGTTCAGTTGCACGCGCCATCCGGCGCGACGCTTGCTCAATGACATCGCGGGCGCCGTCATGGGCTGGAGCCCGCCCGAAGACGCCTCCCGCGATACTCTGTACCTGTGTGTCGAGCAGGTCGTGCAGCGTTTATTGAATGAGTTTGTTGAAGACCCGGCGATTTTCTCCCAGCTACTGACCCAATTCAGCGCGTTTACCGCTGATGAATCCAGGCGCAGCGAGTTGCTTGAGCGCCATACCCGAGAGGCCGAGCAGGAGCGCCTGCATACCGAGGCTGCCCGCCAACGTGTGGCGCAGGTGCTTGATCGAAGGCTGGCGGGCAAGGTTCTGCCGCAGTTTGTGGTGCAATTCCTCCAGCAAGCCTGGAGCCAGGTGTTGCTATTGGCCATGCTCAAGCATGGCGGACAGTCGCTGCAATGGCAGGCAGCGCTGCGCACCCTGGATGAGTTGATCTGGAGCGTCGGCCTGCGGGAAGACACCGAAGCGGGCCGGCATTTGCTTGAGCAACTACCCGCGTTGCTCAAGGCGTTGCGTGACGGTTTGGCCGCTGCGGCGTTCGACTCTTTCAGCACCCGTGAATTTTTCCGGCGGTTGCAGACCATGCATGTTCAGTGTTGCGGGGGCGACGGCGCCGAAGTGCTGGTCGAAGTCCGTGAGTCCTTCACGCTTGGCACCGGTGCGCCGTCCGTCGTTGCGCCGCTGCCCGATGATGACCCCGACCTGCTCAAGGCCAGGCAGTTGCAGATCGGCGCCTGGGTAGCGTTTCAGCACGATCAGGAAATCACCCTGCGCTGCAAGTTGACGGCAATCATGCCGCCTGCCAATACCTGTATTTTCGTCAGCCGCACCGGGCTCAAGGTTCTGGAAAAAACTACCGACCAGTTAGCCCATGCGTTCAAGCGTGGTGTGCTGCGCACGCTGGATGATGGCCCTTTGTTCGAGCGTGCATTGGCTGCGGTGATGGGCGACCTGCGTCAACTCAAACGCGGCAAGTGATCGCAACCGCAGGGTGGAACGCGGCATACTGGTAACACCTCGTCTCATTTCAGGAGCCTGTATGCAGTTGGACCCCGCCAGCGGTTGGTGCCAGGGCATCCGTCATTGCCCGTCGCCCAACTTCAACGAGCGCCCTGAAGGCGAAATCTCGCTGTTGGTGGTGCATAACATCAGCTTGCCTCCAGCGCAGTTTGCCACGGGCAAGGTGCAAGAGTTTTTTCAGAATCGTCTGGATGTGTCAGAGCACCCCTACTTTGCCGGTATCGACCACCTACGCGTGTCTGCGCATTTTCTGATTGAACGTGACGGCACTGTGACGCAATTTGTCTCGTGCCGGGACCGGGCCTGGCACGCCGGTATTTCCAGCTTCGAGGGGCGCGAGGTGTGCAATGATTTCTCGCTGGGGATCGAACTGGAAGGCACAGACGAACTGCCGTTCACCGATGCCCAGTACGCGGCGCTGACCGAGCTGACGCGCCAGTTGCTCAAGGCTTACCCAAAGATCACTCGCCAACGTATTTGTGGTCACAGCGATATCGCTCCGGGGCGCAAGACCGACCCGGGCCCCGCTTTTGATTGGGCGCGCTTTCTCGGCGCCCTGCAGGATGGAGGACACGAACAATGAGTTTCCTGGTGTTGGTGCTGGCGGTGTGGATCGAGAAGTTCTCGGCCTTGCGCCTGCGGTTGCAGCGCGACGGTGGATGGCTGCGTGAGCTGGCCAAGCTGGAGTCGAGCCCGCGCATGGGCAAGCGACCCTGGCTGATCCTGACGCTACTGGTGCTGCTGCCGGTAGCGTTGCTGGCGCTGTTGTTGTTGGTACTGGAGCCGGTGGCCTATGGCCTGTTGGCGTTACCGGTGCACATGCTGGTGGTGATCTATAGCCTGGGCCGTGGTGATTTATTGGCAGGGCTGGGGCCGTTCCGTGATGCCTGGCGACGTGGCGACCTGCAAGCTGCAGAGCATGTGGCCGAGCGCGACCTGAAGCTTGGCGCCGACACTGGCGAGCAATTGCTGGAGCGGGTCCAGGGCTATCTGTTGTGGCAGGCGTACCAGAGCTTTTTTGCGGTGATTTTCTGGTATTTCCTGCTGGGCCCGGTGGCGGCTTTGGCCTACCGGCTGTTGGCGCTGGCCAGCGAACATAGCCAGAACCCCTTGGTGGCCGAACGTGCCGCGCAGTTGCGTCACGCGTTTGACTGGTTGCCGGTACGCCTGTTGGCGGCGAGCTTTGCTTTGGTGGGCAACTTTGTCGGGGTCAGTCGGGTGATGCTCCACGAACTGCTGAGCTGGGACATCAGCGCGGCGCAGTTGATGGAAAAGGTCGGGCTGGCCGCGGCTGAAATCCCTCCTCCAGTGGTGGGGGCTGACGGCATCAATAGCCTGGATCGGTTGTGGGAGCTGCTGCTGCGTGCGGCGGTGTTGTGGTATGCCGGGTTTGCCATCTGGACTGTATTGCCCTGAATACTGTGGGAGGTGGGCTTGTCCCCGATGACCACCGGGATCTACACCTCTTGTGGGAGGGGGCTTGCTCCCGATGGCGGCCTCCGGGCCGACCAGGGTGCTGGATCAGACCGAGTACATATCCATTCCTGCGGTAACGGCCACGGTTGGTTCCGCTTTTACAGCGGGTCACTTTGGAAAAGAGCCCCAAAGTAACCAAAGGGCTCTTGCCCCACCACTCGGCACCTCGCTTAGGCTCGGTGTGCCCGTAATCCGCCAGTGATTTGGGGGGCCGCCGCCACGCGCCATCCATGGCGCGGGGCGGCTAAACCGGCATCCCTGCCGGTTTACCCCCCAAATCCCTGTCGAATTCCGGCCAGCGTGGTTTGACGGGGCGCTTAAGATCAAGATTGTATAGACCGGACACATGGTGGACACATGTGCGGGGACATGGTTGACACATTATGGGCCATAGTCAGGTTTGCTCAGGTCGATCGTTCTTAGAAAGTGATGGCAGAAGTAAACATCAAAGAGACCGTCTTTTTCAGGGTTAGGTCGTATTCCGATGTGATGACCATTCAGGCCCTTGGCGATGCTGAAATAGCGTTTCTGAAAACGAAATCGGCTGTGATACGCCTTGATCGACACATCATCCGGCCCGTACTCGAAGGGTGATAACTGCTGCGGGTAAGCCCAAGGGCTGGACCGATACCGGTCCATGGGCACCTTGTAGTCCAGTGCTTGATGAGGACGCTGCAGGTTATAAACCTCACGCCACTGATCAAATGCGGTTTGAGCCTCCTTGATCGTGGAAAATTGCCGTCCATTAAGCACCTCCGCCTTGAGTGATCGATGAAAGCGCTCGATCTTTCCGTTGGTTTGAGGGTGATAGGGGCGACTGAAACTGATCCGGATTCCCAAGCTAATCAACCAGATACTTAACTCTGTGATTTCACCGGGGTTGCGCGGCGATCCCCATGGAGGACCGTTATCAACATTGATACGAGCGGGCAATCCGAAGCGTTGGAATACCTCAATCATCTTCTCCTTCACTGTGCCCCCGCGTTCGTTATCACACGCCTGAATAGCTAAATTGAATCGCGAGTGATCATCCAACAAGGTCAGGGGATGGCATCGACCTTCTTGAGTTGCGAAATGCCCTTTGAAGTCCATCTGCCAAAGGTCGTTAGGCGCATCGTGTTCAAATCTCAGCTTTGCTTCCTGTTCCTTCTGAACGGGCTGAATCAGGTCGTGTCGGTGCAGCACGTTAGTTACTGTGCTGGGAGCAATTTGCTTTTTCAAGATGCTGCTGATTGTGCGTCCGCCCCAGGCCGGATGTTCCTGCCTGAGCGCTACGACCTCCGCCTCCAGGGCCGCATTGGTCAGTTTGGGACTGGTAGCTGGTTTTCGGGACTTTTCTTGCAGCCCCGACTGCCCTTGCATCTCGTATCGTTTGAGCCATTTATAGGCCGTTTGCGGGCTGATGCCGAAGCGTCGACACAGTTCTCTTTTATTACTGCCGGGCTGCCGTGCTAAGGCAACGAACTCTTCTTTCAGGCTCATGGTATCTCTCGTGTTCCAAGGCATGATGGCTTTCCGGCGAAGTTGGCTCGCCGAAAAGTGTCCACCATGTCCCCGCACACCCGTCAACCATGTGTCCGGTCCGTACAATCAAGATCAAAAGCAGATCAAGATCAAGAGCGGCTCGCTTCGCATCGTGGTTACGGGGGCAAGCCCTCCTACATGTGCTCTCCGGATCTGCCGTTAACCTTACGTTACAAAACTTCCCTTCGAATTGAGCTATACAGACAGAGCGCCAAATAGTGGCTATCTGCCGCCGCCCTGCGCCTCAATAACAATAAAAGAAGGGGAGATCACCTGTGATGAGCTTGCTCTATCCTGCCGTCGCGCTGATGAACCGCCTGAGCTTCGGCATGAAGTTCAGCCTGATCAGCGTGCTGTTCCTGCTGCCGATGCTGGCGACCAACTATTACCTGGTGCGTGACTCGTGGCGCGAATTCCAGGGCACCCGTGTCGAATTGCAAAGTCTCGACCTGCTTGGCAGCAGCCTGGCATTGCGTCGTGAGTTGGAAACGCTCAACAACCAGGTGCAGATCAACGTCATCCTCGGGCAGTCCGGCAAGGCGGCTGATCTTGAAGCGCAGATCACTGCCCTGGAGCAAAGTGTGCTGGAGCGGCTGCAGGGTTTGCACGCCATGGCGACGCAGCCCGAGCAAGTCGAGGTTTTTGAAAACAAGCGCGACGAGCTGATCGCCGCGTTCAAGGCGCAGCAACAGGAAACCTCGTTGCTCAACAAAGCGGCGTTGATCGGCAAGTTACTCAACCAGGCCCAGATGCTCAGCCAAATCATCGCCAGCCAAGCCGGCTTGAGCCGTGATGCGCAGAGTGACCTGCGCCAACTTAGCGATCTGGTTACTGCGGTCACCCCACAGGTCACCCAAATACTCGGTGAGGGCCGCGCGATGGGCGCGTATTCCCTGGGCCAGGGCTTTATCAATTCCTCCTCCAGTACGCGCTTTGACGAATTACTGCAGCAGGTGGAAAAGCTCCAGGGCGAATACGGCTTGAAGCTGCAGGACGCGCTGGGCGCCAGCAACGCCGCGCACGCAGCACTCGATAGCTTGGCGCAAGCCAGCCAGGCCAGCCTCAAGCAAGGCAGTGAGTTGTTCGAAGAACAGGTGGTAATGGCCGAGACCCTGGATACACCGTGGCAAGGTTTTTACGACGGCGTCAGCCAACTGATGGCCAAGACCTATCAACTCGATGACGCCACCTTAGCGTTCATCGGCCAGCAACTGGAGCAGCGTCTGGCGCAAAACCGCCTGCACATGGTGTTGCTGGTCGCGGCCCTGTTGGCGGTATTTGCGCTGATCTTCTACTTGTATGCAGGTTTCTTTGTCTCCACCCGCACTACCTTGCGCAGCCTGGGGGCGATGATGGACAAAGTCGCGGCCGGTGACATGACGGTCACTTTCGTCGCCCACAGCCGCGACGAGCTGGGAGACCTGGGCCAGGTATTCAATGGCACCGTGGCCAAGATCCACGACCTGATTGAGCGCGTCGGGCATACGGTCAGCCAGGTCGAGTTGCAGGCCAGCCAGGTGCAGACGATTTCGGCACAGAGTAACCAGGCGGTTTCCGGCCAGCGCAGCCAGATCGAGCAAGTGGCAACGGCGATGAACCAGATGTCTGCCACCGCACAGGAGGTGGCGCGCAGCGCGGCGGCGGCGGTCAACAGTGCACAGAGCGTCAATGATGAAACCGTCAGCGGGCGGGCGCTGGTGCAATCTCAACAAAGCGGCATCGCACGCCTGGCTTTGGAGATCGATGAGTCGGTGCGGGTGATCAATCAGTTGGCGGCCGATAGCCAGTCCATCAGCAGCGTATTGGAGGTGATCAAGAGCATCGCTGAGCAAACCAATTTGCTGGCGCTCAACGCGGCCATCGAAGCTGCGCGTGCCGGTGAGCAAGGACGCGGTTTTGCCGTAGTGGCCGATGAGGTGCGCACCCTGGCCCGGCGTACCCAGCATTCCACCGGAGAAATCGAACAAATGATCAGCCGCTTGCACAGCGGCGTCGGCGCAGCGGTAAAGGCGATGGGCAGTAGCCATGAAATGGCGAGTGGCACGGTAGGGCAGTCGGAAAAGGTCCAGCACGCCCTGGAAAATATCCTCGGTGCCGTAGGCATGATTGTTGACCAGAACCAGCAGATCGCCGCTGCCGTGGAGCAGCAAACGGCGGTCGCTCACGACATCGACCAGAATATTGTCCAAATCAACCGCGCCGGTGAACATGCAGCACAAGGCGCCCAACAGACCGAAGCGGCCAGCCGGCAGTTGTCGGCGCAGGTCATTGAGTTGAAGCAATTGATTGGCGCGTTTCGGGTGTAAGAACTTTCTGTGGGACGGGGTCATGAATCACGTGGCATTTGTCCTGATTTGCCGGGCTGTGTTTTATCGCAACGTGAATGGGTGAGAATTTGTTTCATCAGTCACGGTCACGAGGGGATACGACGATGGCCGCTGCAATCGGCATCAAAGGGCATTGTGCCCAGTGCAACATGACGTTTGAACTCAAGCCTTGGCAACTGAACGCCATCGCCATGGAAGTACCGTTTGACTGCGCGTACTGCCACTCGGGCCTGCAGTTGTGCTGCCACAAGCAGTTGCGTCAGTTTCGCGCCCTGGACCAATGGGCGCTGGTGCGGCCCGGCATGATCATGCTGACGTGCGCGACCTTGCTGATGGCGTTGTTCGCAGAGTGGTTGGGGCTGCTCAGCGTGATCGGGCAGTTGAACATTTCGCTGGTCGCGGTGTTGATTCATCTGCTGGTCGTGCGCTATGCCCGTTATCGGCAAAGGATGACCTTGAACTTGCAGGTCATCAGCCCGCTACCAATTGAACAGCTCGCACGCATTGCGTGTGCTCGTCTCACCCAGCAATAAAGGGCTGATGCCCATACGCTCAGCCAGGGCGGTGCAGATAGCCGGCAGGTGTTGCGGGCTATTGCGCTGGTTGGGATACATGGCCGGGGCCATGTCCGGCGAATCGGTTTCCAGTACCACGGCTTCAAGAGGCAATTGCGCCAGTACCTTGTGCATGCGCAGGGCCTGGGGCCAAGTGGCGGCGCCGCCCAGACCGAGTTTGAAACCCAGTTTGATGTACTCGCGGGCCTCTTCAATGCTGCCGGCGAACGCATGAATAATCCCGCCCCTCGGTAGACGGATGCGCTTGAGCGTGGCAATCACGACGGCGTGGCTGCGGCGTACATGCAGCAAGGCGGGGAGTTGGAAATCCGCCGCGAGTTTCAGCTGGGCTTCGAACAGGCTTTGCTGGCGCTCGCGATCCAGGTGCTCAAGGAAGTAATCCAGACCGATTTCGCCCACGGCGCAGAGTTGCCGATGGCTGTGCAAGCGCGTCAACCAGTCACCCAGCTCCAGCAGGTCGGCAGGGCGATGCTCATCGAGATACACCGGGTGCAAACCAAAGGCCGCGAACAAACCGTCGTCCTGCTGCACCAGATCCCACAGCTGCTGCCAGTTTTTCTGATACACCCCCAGTACCACCAGACGCCGTATCCCGAGTTCACGGCTATGGGCGAGGACTTGCGGGCGGTCGTGATCGAAGTCCGCAAAGTCCAGGTGGGTGTGGGTGTCGATCAGCTCCACGTTCAGGCCTCGTGAATGCGCTGCTTGAACGTGCGGCCAATTGCATGCACACCCGGTTGGTACTGCTCTTCTTCGATGGCCGCCAGGGCCAGGCGCAGGGCGGTCTCGGCGATCAGTTGATGTTGCTGGGCCATGGCGTTGACTGGCAGCGGCAGGAAGTCCAACAGTTGGGTGTCGCCAAAGGTGCCCAGGCGCAGCGGCCGCGACCGGAGCGGGAAGTCATGCAGCGCATCGAACACGCCTTGCAGCAGCACGTAGGAGGTAGTCACCAGCGCGTCAGGCAAATGCCCCAGGCGCTGCAGCAGTTGCTCCATCAGCTGTCGGCCACAGTCACGGCTGAAGGCTTCGCCCTGTTCGATGATCACTTCGCCGGTGAAGTCTTGCAGCGCTTCACGAAAACCCGCAGTACGTTCCTGGCTGATGCTCAGCTCGGGACGTGCGCCGATCAGCGCGATTTGCTTGGGCAGCGGTTGTAGCAGGCTGCTGGTGAGTTGCTGACAGGCCTGGTGATCATCGCTGACCACTGAGCAGAACTGGTCAGGCTCCATCACCCGGTCGATGGCAATCACCGGCAGCCCCTTGGCTTGCAAGTCGCGATAGCTGTCATCGCTGGCCGGCAGGCAGCTGGCGACGAACAACGCATCGCAACGCCGCGCACGGAACAGTTGCAGCAGTTGGCGTTCGCTGTCGGCTTCGTCATCGGAGCTGGCAATCAGCAACTGATAGCCCCGTGCCCGGGCGCCTTGCTCCAGCAGCTTGGCAATGCGTGCGTAGCTAGGGTTTTCCAGGTCTGGCAGGATGAACCCCAGGGTGCGCGTATGCCGGCTGCGCAGCCCTGCGGCTTGAGGGTTGGGGGTAAAACCATGGGCCTGGACCACGGCACGCACACGCTCAACGGTTGCGTTGCTGATGCGCTGCTGTTCGGCCTTGCCATTGATGACATAGCTGGCGGTGGTCACGGACACACCGGCCAGACGTGCAATATCACTGAGTTTCAAACCGGGATTTCCTTGTTTTTTAGAGCGTGCCCCGACATTTTGTCCAATCGTAACCGATTCCAGCCCACGACCAATGTTTCGCGACAGGTGCCGAGTGGTGCTTCAAGCTTGCGCAATTAACGCGTAATCTGCCATAAATTCTAGATTAAACGTTTCAGCAAGCGTATTTTTACGATGTTCGCCGCTGAGTGGCTACTGCCAATTGACCACTCAGTCAGTTATTTTTGAACGTCTCGCGCTGATTTATTCAAAACAATACCTAGTGCGCACATCGCACTAACTAGGAGAACGGCATGCTTGAGCTCACTGTAGAGCAGATATCCATGGGCCAGGTGGCTGTGGATAAATCTGCTGCCTTGCACCTGCTCGCTGACAAACTGGTGGCCGATGGCCTGGTTGCCGAGGGGTATCTGAGCGGCCTGCAAGCCCGTGAAGCCCAGGGTTCGACCTTTCTCGGCCAGGGCATCGCTATTCCCCACGGTACGCCAGAGACCCGCGACCAGGTGTTCACCACGGGTGTGCGCCTGCTGCAGTTCCCCGAAGGGGTGGACTGGGGTGATGGCCAGATCGTCTACCTGGCGATTGGCATCGCCGCCAAATCCGACGAACACCTGCGCTTGCTGCAACTGCTGACCCGTGCCCTCGGTGAAACCGATCTCGGCCAGGCGTTGCGCCGTGCCGGCAGTGCCGAAGCGTTGTTGAAGCTGTTGCAAGGTGCGCCCCAGGAACTGGCGCTGGATGCGCAGATGATCAGCCTGGGCGTGTCTGCCGATGATTTTGAAGAGTTGGTATGGCGCGGTGCGCGCCTGCTGCGCCAGGCCGACTGCGTGAGCAATGGTTTTGCTGCGGTGTTGCAACAGGTCGACGCGTTGCCCCTGGGCGATGGCCTGTGGTGGTTGCACAGCGAACAGACGGTCAAGCGCCCGGGCCTGGCGTTTGTCACGCCGGACAAACCCATGCGCTACCTCGGCCAGCCGCTGCACGGCCTGTTCTGCCTGGCGAGCCTGGGCGAAGCCCACCAAACCTTGCTTGAACGCTTGTGTGCCCTGTTGATTGAAGGGCGCGGCCAGGAATTGGGGCGTGCCACCAGCAGCCGTGCGGTGCTGGAAGTGCTGGGCGGCGAATTGCCGCCAGACTGGCCCAGCGCCCGCATCAGCCTGGCCAACGCCCACGGCCTGCACGCACGCCCGGCCAAGATCCTTGCGCAACTGGCGAAAAGTTTTGACGGCGATATCCGCGTGCGCATCGTTGATGGGCCGGTGGGCGCGGTATCGGTCAAAAGTTTGAGCAAGTTGCTCAGCCTCGGTGCGCGTCGTGGCCAGGTGCTGGAGTTTGTCGCCGAGCCGACGATTGCCGGCGATGCACTGCCTGCATTGTTGGCCGCGGTCGAAGAGGGCCTTGGCGAAGAGGTCGAACCATTGCCGACCCTGAGCGCCCAGCCTGCTCCGGTGGCTATCGAGCCGGCGCTCAGCGCGCCATCGAGCGGCAGTCAGATCCAGGCCATCGCCGCCGCGCCGGGCATCGCCATCGGTCCGGCGCATATCCAGATTCCACAGCTGTTCGATTACCCCCTGCGCGGTGAGTCTGCCGCCACTGAACGCCAGCGCCTGCACACCGCCCTGGGCGATGTGCGTAAAGATATCCAGGGCCTGATCGAGCGCAGCCAGGCCAAGGCCATCCGCGAGATTTTCATTACCCATCAGGAGATGCTCGACGACCCGGAGCTGACCGACGAAGTCGACACCCGCCTCAAGCAAGGCGAAAGCGCGGAAGCTGCGTGGATGAGCGTGATCGAAGCCGCCGCCAAGCAGCAGGAGGCCTTGCAGGATGCCTTGCTGGCCGAGCGTGCCGCTGACCTGCGTGACATCGGCCGTCGCGTGCTGGCGCAGTTGTGCGGCGTCGAAACCGCCCAGGAGCCCAGCGAGCCCTACATTCTGGTGATGGATGAAGTCGGCCCTTCGGACGTTGCGCGTCTGGACCCGACCCGCGTAGCCGGCATTCTGACTGCTCGCGGTGGTGCCACCGCTCACAGCGCCATCGTCGCGCGCGCCCTGGGGATTCCCGCCTTGGTCGGTGCTGGTGCTGCGGTGCTGCTGCTGAGCGCCGGTACGCCACTGCTGCTCGACGGCCAGCGCGGTCGCCTGCATGTCGACCCGGACGCCGCTACCCTGCAACGCGCCACCGTGGAGCGCGACACCCGCGAACAACGCTTGCAAGCTGCCTCGGCTCAACGCCACGAGCCGGCGCTGACCCGTGACGGTCACGCCGTGGAAGTGTTCGCCAATATCGGTGAAAGCGCCGGTGTGGCGAGTGCGGTGGAGCAGGGCGCCGAAGGCATTGGCCTGCTGCGCACTGAACTGATTTTCATGGCCCACCCTCAGGCGCCGGACGAGGCTACCCAGGAAGCCGAGTACCGCCGCGTCCTCGATGGGCTCGGCGGTCGCCCGCTGGTGGTGCGCACCCTCGATGTGGGCGGCGACAAGCCCTTGCCCTATTGGCCCATCGCCCAGGAAGAAAATCCCTTCCTTGGCGTGCGCGGCATTCGCCTGACCTTGCAACGCCCGCAGATCATGGAAGCGCAATTGCGGGCACTGCTGCGTTCGGCGGATAACCGGCCGCTGCGCATCATGTTCCCCATGGTCGGCAGCGTGGATGAGTGGCGTGCCGCCCGCGACATGACCGAGCGCTTGCGCCTGGAAATCCCGGTCGCCGATTTGCAACTGGGCATCATGATCGAAGTGCCGTCAGCCGCCTTGCTGGCGCCGGTACTGGCCAAGGAAGTCGACTTCTTCAGCGTCGGCACCAACGATCTGACCCAGTACACCTTGGCCATCGACCGCGGCCACCCGACCCTGTCGGCCCAGGCCGATGGCTTGCACCCAGCGGTCTTGCAACTGATCGACATCACCGTGCGCGCCGCCCATGCCCACGGCAAATGGGTCGGCGTATGCGGCGAGTTGGCGGCAGACCCGCTGGCGGTGCCGGTGCTGGTCGGCCTGGGTGTGGATGAGTTGAGCGTGTCGGCCCGCAGCATTCCTGAAGTGAAGGCGCGGGTGCGCGAATTCAGTCTGAGCGAGGCCCAGGGCCTGGCGCAACAAGCACTGGCGGTGGGTTCGCCCGCCGAGGTGCGTGCCCTAGTGGAGGCCGTGTAGATGGCGAAGATTCTGACCCTGACGCTGAACCCGGCGTTGGACCTGACGGTGCGCCTGGCGCGCCTGGAGCCTGGTGAGGTCAATCGCAGTGAAGCGATGCTCACCCACGCGGCGGGCAAGGGCGTGAATGTAGCGCAGGTGCTGGCGGACCTAGGCCATTACGTCAGCGTGGGCGGGTTCCTCGGCAGTGCCAACCCACAGGCTTTCAATGCGCTGATCAAGCGCCGCGGGTTTGGCGATGCCTTCATCCGTGTCCCCGGCGAAACCCGGAGCAACATCAAGATTGCCGAACAGGATGGGCGTGTCACCGACATCAATGCACCGGGGCCGCTGGTGGATGAGCAGGCGCAAAAAGCGCTGCTCAAGATGATCGCGATGATTGGCCCGGAGTTTGATGCGGTGGTGGTGGCCGGCAGCTTGCCGCGCGGCGTCAGCCCGCAGTGGTTTAAAGGTTTGCTGGACGCGTTGAAAGACCTCGGGTTGAAAGTCGCCCTGGACACCAGTGGTGAAGCGCTGCGCCTGGGGTTGGAGACGGGCCCGTGGTTGGTCAAACCCAATACTGAAGAGTTGGCCGAAGCCTTGGGTCACGCCACCGATGCCATCAGCCAATTGCATCAGCAAGGCGTCGAGCATGTGGTGGTCTCCGACGGCGCCGCAGGCGTGACCTGGTACCGCCCAGGCGCGGCGCTACACGCCACGCCGCCCAAGGTGACGGTGGCCAGTACCGTGGGCGCTGGCGACTCGCTGCTGGCCGGGATGCTTCACGGTTTGCTCAGCGGCGATACCCCCGAGCGCACCTTGCGCCGTGCTACGGCGATTGCCGCGATGGCCGTCACGCAGATCGGTTTTGGCATCAGCGATGACGCGCAGTTGGCGCGCCTGGAAAGCGGCGTCGATGTACGCGCGCTGACAGAACAATAAGAGGGTTTGTGATGAAGTTAGCCATTGTTACCGCCTGCCCCAACGGCATGGTCACCAGTGTGCTGTGCGCCCGCTTGTTGGACGCCGCCGCCCAGCGCATGGGCTTGCACACCAGTGTCGAGGTCGTTGATGTGCAGCGCCCGGAACGTCAGTTGTCCCAAGCCACGATCGATGATGCCGAGTGGGTACTGCTGGTCAGCAGTACGCCGGTGGATATGCAGCGTTTTGTCGGCAAACGCGTGTTCCAGACCACACCGGCCCAAGCGCTGGCGGATGTCGAAGGCGTATTGCGCCGGGGCGCTGAAGAGGCCCAGGTGTATGTCGCCAGTGACGCCCCGGTATCGGCGAAGAATGCGCCGCGTATCGTCGCGATTACTGCGTGCCCGACCGGGGTGGCCCACACCTTCATGGCCGCCGAAGCCTTGCAGCAGACCGCCAAGCGCTTGGGCTACGACTTGCAGGTCGAGACCCAAGGCTCGGTCGGCGCCCGCACACCGCTGAGCCCGCAAGCCATCGCCGAGGCCGACGTGGTGTTGCTGGCGGCGGATATTGAAGTCGCCACCGAGCGTTTTGCCGGCAAGAAAATTTACCGCTGTGGCACCGGCATCGCCCTCAAGCAATCCGAAGCCATCCTTAACAAAGCCCTGGCTGAAGGCGCGGTGGAAAACGCCGCCAGCGGCGCGCCGGCCAAGTCGGAGAAAACCGGGGTCTACAAGCACCTGCTCACTGGCGTGTCGTACATGTTGCCGATGGTGGTGGCGGGGGGCTTATTGATTGCCTTGTCATTTGTGTTCGGCATCCATGCTTTCGAGCAGCCAGGCACTTTGGCTGCGGCGCTGAAAAGCGTCGGTGACCAGGCATTCCTGCTGATGGTGCCGCTGCTGGCGGGCTACATCGCCTACTCGATCGCCGACCGTCCTGGCCTGGCGCCGGGCATGATCGGCGGCTTGCTGGCGGGGACGCTGGGGGCTGGGTTTATCGGCGGCATCCTGGCCGGTTTCGTCGCGGGTTACTGCGTCAAGCTGATCAGCCGTGCGGTGCAATTGCCCCAGAGCCTGGAGGCGCTCAAGCCGATTCTGATCATCCCGTTGCTGGCCAGCCTGTTCACCGGCCTGGTGATGATCTACCTGGTGGGCCCGCCGGTCGCACGTTTGCTGACGGGTCTCACCGATTTTCTCAGCACCATGGGCACTACCAACGCGGTGCTGTTGGGCATTTTGCTCGGCGGCATGATGTGCGTGGATTTGGGCGGGCCGATCAACAAGGCGGCGTATGCGTTTTCTGTCGGCCTGCTGGCGGCGTCGAGCGGCGCACCGATGGCCGCGACCATGGCTGCCGGCATGGTGCCGCCGATTGGCATGGGCATCGCTACGTTATTGGCTCGGCGCAAGTTCGCCCAGACTGAACGCGAAGCCGGCAAGGCCGCGATGATCCTGGGCCTGTGCTTTATCTCCGAAGGCGCGATCCCGTTCGCGGCCAAAGACCCGCTGCGCGTGATCCCGGCCAGCATCGCCGGTGGCGCGCTGACCGGTGCGCTGTCGATGTACTTCGGCTGCAAGTTGGCCGCGCCCCATGGCGGGTTGTTTGTGCTGGTGATTCCGAATGCGATGAACCACGCTTTGTTGTACTTGCTGGCGATTGTGGCGGGCAGTGTGTTGACGGGGTTGGTGTATGCGCTGCTCAAGCGACCGGAAGCCGTGGAGCTGACGGTCACTGCTGCCAGGGGCTGATGGGATTCAGAATGTGGGAGGGAGCAAGCCCCCTCCCACATTTGGATCTCCATTGTTTGTAAGGCCGGTGTCATCTTCGCTTCATCCCATCATGCTTAAGTGGCCCTTTTGATACTCAAGAGGGCACCTGCATGAGCCACTTCGATCTCGGCCGCCGCCGCGTGATGCAAGCCGTGGGCGCCGGCCTGTTGTTGCCGGGCCTGGCCCCTGCGGTGATCGCTTCGGTGAAGGACCGGCCGCAACTCACGGATGGCGTGCAATCGGGCGACCTGCTCGGCGACCGTGCGATGATCTGGAGCCGCAGCGACCGCCCCGCGAAGATGGTGGTGGAGTGGGATACGCGCAGTGTGTTCAGCAATCCCCGCCGCTTGGTTTCCCCCCTGGCCGACAGCCGCACCGACTTTACTGCCCGTGTCGAGCTCACCGGTTTGCCGGTCGATCAGTCGATCTTCTACCGTGTTCACTTCGAAGACGCCCAGACCGGCGTCGCCAGCGAGCCCTGGTTCGGTCACTTGCGCAGCGAGCCGCAACAGCGTCGCGACATCCGCTTTGTGTGGAGCGGCGACACCGTTGGCCAAGGCTTCGGCATCAACCCGGAGATTGGCGGTATGCGTATCTACGAAGCCATGCGCCTGCGCCTGCCAGACTTTTTTATCCACAGCGGCGACACCATCTACGCCGACGGCCCGGTGCCCGCGCAGTTGACCACCGAAGGCGGACGTATCTGGCGCAACATCACCACCGAGGCCAAGAGCAAAGTCGCGGAAACCCTCGATGAGTATCGCGGCAATTACCGCTACAACCTGCTGGATGAAAACGTGCGCCGCTTCAATGCCCAGGTGCCGCAGATCTGGCAGTGGGACGATCATGAGGTGATCAATAACTGGTCCTCCAGCAAGCAACTGGATGAGCGTTACCAGACCCGCGACATCAATACCCTGGTCGGCCGTGCGCGGCAGGCCTGGCTGGAATATTCACCGATGCGCCGCCAGAGTGCCGACGGCGGCGGGCGTATTTATCGCAAGCTCAGTTACGGGCCGCTGCTGGACGTGTTTGTGCTGGATATGCGCAGCTATCGTGGGCCGAATGATGACAACCTGGGCGGCGAAAAACCCTTCCTCGGTCGCCAGCAACTGGACTGGCTCAAGCGCGAACTCAAGGCGTCGCAGGCGCAATGGAAGGTGATCGCCGCCGACATGCCGATCGGCCTGGGCGTGCCCGACGGTGAAGTCAGCCCCGGCGTGGCGCGTTGGGAAGCCATCGCCAATGGCGACCCCGGCCCGGCGCAAGGGCGTGAGCTGGAGATTGCCGAACTGCTTGGCTTTCTGCGTGCGCAGAAGGTGCGCAACCATGTGTGGTTGACGGCCGATGTGCACTACTGCGCGGCGCACCACTACCACCCGGACCGGGCGGCGTTCCAGGATTTCGAGCCGTTTTGGGAGTTTGTGGCAGGGCCGCTGAATGCCGGCAGCTTCGGGCCGAATCCGTTGGATAAAACCTTTGGCCCGCAAGTCGTGTTCGAGAAAGCGCCGCCTGCGCAAAACACCTCGCCGTTTGCTGGCTTTCAGTTTTTTGGTGAAGTGCAGATTGATGGGCAGACAGGGGAGTTGACCGTCATTTTGCGCGATCTCGATGGCGTTTCGGTGTTTGAGCAAAAACTGCAACCTGCCTGATTGGAATGCAGTTAAAACTGTGGGAGGGAGCAAGCCCCCTCCCACAATTGATCTTCATTGCCTGACGGGTCAGTAGACATCCCGGCGATAGCGGCCCTGTTCAATCAAGCGCTCCACCGCCTCACTGCCCAGGATATCCACCAGCGCCTGATCAACCCCGGTCGCCATCCCTTGCAAACTGCCGCACACATAAATCGCCGCGCCGTCCGCCAGCCATTTGCGCAACACATCTGCCGATTCGCGCAGGCGATCCTGTACGTAGATCTTCTCTTCCTGGTCCCGCGAAAACGCCAGGTCCAGCAGCGCCAGGTCGCCACTGGCGAGCCAGCCTTGCAGTTCGTCCTGGCACAGGTAATCGTGGGCGATATTGCGCTCGCCAAACAGCAACCAGTTACGCTGCTGGCCATCGGCAATACGCGCCTTGAGCAGGCTGCGCAGGCCCGCAAGGCCGGTGCCGTTGCCCAGCAGGATCAACGGCACGGGAGCGTCCGGCAGGTGGAAGGCACTGTTGCGGCGCAGGCGCAGGCTGATACCCGAACCGATGTCGGCGTGTTCGGTCAGCCAGCCGGAGCCCAGGCCCAGACTGCCGTCGGGGTGGCGTTCCTGGCGCACGATCAGTTCCAGCACGCCGTCGCTGGCAATCGAGGCGATGGAATATTCGCGCATACCCAGTGGCACCAGCGCGTCCACCAGGGCTTGGGCATGCAGGCCGACCAGGTGTGCACGGTTGTCCGGCAGTTGACGGTTGGCCAGGGCTTGATCGAGCGTTTGTGCCAAGCCGTCGATCAACACGCCGTCACTGCCGGCCAGGCCGAGGCCGTCGAGGAAATGCTCCACGGCCCACGGGCAATTGCGCGGCAAAATTTCCACCAGGTCACCAGCCAGCCAACGCTTGGGCGTGGGCGGTGTGAGGCCGAGCAGGTAGACATCGGCCCCAACGCTGCCGGGGTTGAGCAGGCGGCGTTGGCTCAACGTCCAGTTTTCGTACGGGTCTGCCTGCCAGGCCGCCGCGGATGCGTGACCGGTGAGCTGGCCCAGTTGCTGTTGCCAGGTGTGCAAGGCCACTGCGTCGCCGCTGTCGACTTCCACCGGGGCAAACAGCGGGTTGCCGCCCTGGTTGGTCAGCCAGAAATGCAGGCGCCGGGCGAAGCCACAGAAGTGCTCGTACTGCCGATCACCCAGGGCCAGTACCGAGTAGTTCAAGCCTTTGAGGGGCAGGTCCTGGCCGAGCACGCTGCGCTCGAAACCACGGGCGCTGTCGGGGGCTTCGCCATCGCCGAAGGTGCTGACCACAAACAGCGCATGTTGCGATTGGCTGAGGTCGTCGCGGCTGACGCTGCCCAGGGGCTGCACCTTGACCGCAACGCCGGCGGCCTGCAATTGCCCGGCAGTCTGCCAGGCCAACTGTTCGGCAAAGCCGCTTTGGCTGGCAAACCCGATCAGCCAGGCCGGCGCACCGCTGTGAGGGGCACTCAAACCTTGGCGGGCTTCGCGTACCTGGCGTTTCTTGCGACGACGGTCGAGGTACAACAGCCAGCCAGTGATGAAAAACAGGGGCATGAGCAGCGAGCTGACGGTGAGCACGATGCGCCCGATCAGGCCGAAATAACTGCCAGTGTGCAACGCATAGACGCTGGTCAGCAGTTGAGCCTTGAGGCTCTTGCTGGCATAGCGGTCATGGGATTTGACCTCACCGGTGGCCGGGTCCAGGTTGATCTGGTTCAGCGCACGGTCATGGGGTGAATCCTTGAGCAGGTAGTACACGGTGGCCGGTTGCCCGGCGACGGCCGGCATACGGATATTGTAGGCACTCAGGTCGGGGCCGGCGTTGCTGTAGATGCTGCTCCAGATCGCCTCGTAGTTGGCCACCGGGGCAGGGCCTGTGGGCGGCGGGCCGCGCTTGCGCATCCGCTCGTTCTGCGGCGCATCGGAGAGCAGTTTGGTCACGCCCTGGTTGTACCAGTCATAAGACCAGTACAACCCAGTCAATGCCGCCAGCAGATAAAACAGCAGGCACCAGGTGCCGAACACCGAGTGCAGGTCCCAGTTGAAGCTGCGGCCCTTTTTGCGCCAGTCCAGGGTCAGCCACACGCGCCAGCTTTTTACCTGGCGCGGCCAGCGCAGGTACAAACCTGAGAGGCAGAAAAACACCAGGATCAGGGTGCAGGCGCCCGTGATATTGCGCCCGGTGTCGCCGATGGCGAGGAAGCGGTGCAGTTGCAGGATAAAGCCGAATACGTCCTGGCCGACGGCGTCGCCCAGGTAGTCGCCGGTGTACGGGTCGAAGTAGCGCATCTGGCCACGACGCTCCCCCGGTGGCGGGGTGAAGGACACCCGGCCGGCATTGCCGCTGTCGCTTTCTACCCACAGCATCGCGACGCTCTTGCCTTCGGTGGCCTCCAGCTTGCGCACCAGCTCGGCAGGCGGCAGTACGCCGGCTTCGCGTTTCTGTACGTTCAATACTGTGGGGTTGAGGGCCCGCAGGATTTCATCCTGGAACGAGTACGCAGCCCCGGTGATCCCCATCAAGGCCAGCACCAGGCCGGCAGTGATGCCGAAAAACCAGTGCAACTGGAATAGGGTTTTCTTCAACACGTCAGAGCGCCTCGCTGATCTGGATATCGATGTCACGGCGCGCATTATGCCGTGGGTTATCGAGAAAAATTCTGTTTTACACACAAAAGCCCCACGCATCCGATGCGTGGGGCCTTGGGTCGAGCATTAATTGCGTTTAGAAGTGGAAGCTGGTGGTCAACAGGGCGGTACGACCGGCCGCCTGGTTGGCGAAGTGCGTGGAGAATGCCTTGTCGTAGTAGGTCTTGTCGGTCAGGTTCTGCACGTTCAATTGCAGGTCGACGTTCTTGGTCAGCTTGTAGCTGGCCATGGCGTCGTAGCGAGTGTAGGAGGGTACATACACGGTGTTGCCGACATCGCCGTAAACCTGATCGACATAGAAAGCACCGCCGCCGATGGTCAGCTTGGGCGTGATGTCGTAGGTGGTCCACAGGCTGAAGGAGTTCTTCGGCGTGTTGGGCATCTGGTTGCCTTTGTTGGAGCCGGCACTCACTACACCGTTACGCCCGTTCAGGCCGGATTTGACCAGCTCGCTGTCCAGGTAGCTGTAGCCCGCAAACAACTGCCATTGATCTGTGATCTTGCCGCTGGCGGACAACTCGATGCCGTCGACCTGAGATTCACCGGCGTTCTGGTAGGTGAGAGCGTCCACCAGGATGCGGGTGTTTTTCTTCTCGGTGCGGAAGATAGCTGCGGTCAGGGACAGGCGATCGTGGAACAGGTCCCACTTGGTGCCCAGTTCATAGTTGACGGTTTCTTCGGGCTGCAAGTCGCTGGTGGCGGCACCGGCTGACAGTGGGTTGCCGTCGGAGCCTTCGCCGATCAGGCCACCGGCAGGCGTGGCCGAGGTCGCGTAGGACGCGTAGATGCTGCCGTTCTCCAGCGGCTTCCACACCAGGCCGGCCTGCCAGTTGAAGAACTGGCTGTCGTCCTTGATCTTGGAGCGTCCGGCCACGGCGTTGCTGTTGGCCTCGGTATCGAAGGTGTCGTAACGCAAACCCACGTTCAGCAGCCATTTCGGATCGAGCTCGATGGTGTCGAACACATAGGCGGCGCGGCTGGTGGCCTTGGTGTTGGTGCCCATGTAGTTGCGCGCAACGCTGCCATTCCAGGCATCGTCCGGGTTCGGGTTGCCGAGCGAGGTGCACTGGCCGCCCAGGCTGCCCTTGGCCGGGTTGCACACCGGGTTGGCGTTGGGGCTGACGGTATAGCCGCTGACACGGGTTTCTTCACCGGTGAATTCCAGGCCGGTGGAGTAGCTGTGCTTGAAACCCAACGCCTGGAAGCTGCCGAACAGGTCGGTCTGGTTGGTGGTTGTGGTCGTGGTGGAAACACGGCTATTGGCACGACGCCATACGGTGCCGAACTTGTTGACGTTGAGTTTGCTGTCGTCCGGTTGTGTCAGCACATAGTCCTGGCCGGTGCTGCCATGGCGCAGGGTATTTTTCAGCGTCATGTTGTCGTTCAGGTCGTGCTCGATGGAGATCGTGCTGATGTCGGCGCGGGTCTTGCGGAAGTCGCGGCTTTTCAAACCGTAGAAATTGTTGCTGTCGCCGCCGTCGTTGGGTTTGTCGTGCGCGTGGGCGGTGGCGGTCGAGGAACCATAGCCATACGGAATCCCCGAATCCGGCAGGTCGTCGCTTTCCATATGGTAATAGCTGAGGTTGACGCGGGTCGGCGTGCCCAGGCCAAACGTCAGCGACGGGGCTACACCCCAGCGGTCGTAATTCACCGCATCGCGGCCAGCCACGTTTTGTTCGTGGCTCATCAGGTTCAGGCGGAAGGCGGCGCTGTCGTCGAGGAACTGGCGGTTCACGTCGAGCACGTAGCGGCGGGTCTGGTCGGAGCCGTAGGTGAAGCCGCCGTTGGTGAAGTCCCGTGCTTGTGGGGTTTTGCTCACCAGGTTGAGGCTACCACCGGCCGAACCACGGCCGCCGAACGAGGAGTTCGGGCCCTTGCTGACTTCGATGGACTCGATATCGAAGATCTCGCGGCTCTGGCCGCCGGTGTCGCGCACGCCGTCCAGGTAAGTGTCGCCCTGGGCATCAAAACCACGAATGAACGGGCGATCGCCTTGGGGGTTGCCGCCTTCACCGGCGCCGAAGGTAATGCCCGGTACGGTGCGCAAGGCGTCCTGCAACGACGTGGCGGCAGTGTCCTTGAGTACTTGTTGCGGCACCACGGTGACCGAACGCGGTGTGTCCACCAGCGGCGCGGTGTATTTCTGCGACGAGGCTTTTTCCACCTGATAGGAGGTGTTGTCCTGGTCCTGGCCGGTAATGTTGGTGGCGCCGAGGGAGATAGGGTTGCGCTCGCCTTTTTGCTCGGTGTTTTCTGCTGCCTGCGCCAGGTGGGCGGCAGAGCTGGCGCTGAGGGCAACGCCGATGGCCGAGGCCAGCATACGTGGTGAACTGGCGGTTGTTATTAGCGTAGTGCGCGACATGACGTGTCCCTTCCCCAAGGATGTGAGGCCGCGGAATATAGGGCCAACAAGAGTTTGTATCAATTGCGAGATATTGCTATTCGCATCGAATTTACATTCTTTACACTTTTTCGTTACGGATTTTGCGTTCTCGTTCGTCCCCGGGTTTTACAGGGCGGATAAGAATCAATACCATTGGCGCCTCTCTGATCGCAGGTATTGCCTCATGTTGCTGCACATTCCCGGCCTGTTCTCTCGCGAGGAGGTGCTGCGCATTCGCCAAGCCCTGGAAGAGGCCGAATGGGCCGATGGCAAAATCACTGCCGGGCATCAGTCCGCCAAAGCCAAGCACAACCTGCAATTGCCCGAAGGCCACCCATTGGCCAAGGAGATCGGCGCAGCCATGCTGGAGCGGTTGTGGAGCAACCCGCTGTTCATGTCGGCGGCGCTGCCGCACAAAGTCTTCCCGCCGCTGATCAACTGCTATACCGCAGGTGGCAGTTTTGACTTCCATATCGACAATGCGGTGCGCCAGCCCAAAGGCAGCCACGAGCGCGTGCGCACCGACCTGTCGTCCACGCTGTTCTTCAGCGATCCCGACGAGTACGACGGCGGCGAACTGGAGATCCAGGACACCTTCGGCCTGCAACGGGTCAAGCTCCCCGCCGGCGATATGGTGCTGTACCCCGGTTCCAGCCTGCACAAGGTCAACGCCGTGACCCGCGGTGCACGCTATGCCTCATTCTTCTGGACTCAAAGCCTGGTGCGCGAAGACAGCCAGCGCACCTTGCTGTTCGAAATGGACGGCGCCATCCAGCAACTGACCCGTGACGTGCCCGAGCACCCGGCGCTGATCCAGCTCACCGGCACCTATCACAACCTGCTGCGCCGTTGGGTCGAGGTCTGAAATGGGCTTTTTATTGCGTCGCCAGGAAGTGCTCAACGTCGAGCAATTGCAGTCCATGCTTGATGATTCCCCGGTGCGCGCTGCCCAGGCGATCCTGATCGCAGCCAAGGAAGGCGTGGTCGATGCCCAGGCGTTGCTCGGGCAGATCCTGCTGGAAGGGCGCGGTATTGCACGCGATGAAGCGCTGGCGCTGCGCTGGTTCCAGATTGCGGCGCAGGGCGGGCACGTGATGGCGCGCAATATGGCCGGGCGTTGCCTGGAGCATGGTTGGGGTTGCGCCGTCGATGAAGCGGCAGCTGCGCGGCAATACCGGCTGGCAGCAGAGGCCGGCCTGGATTGGGGCCAGTACAACTATGCCAACCTGCTGGCGACCGGCCGTGGCGTTGTGCAAGACCAGGCCCAGGCGCTGACGCTTTATCGCCAGGCGGCAGAGCAGGGCCACGCCAAGTCGATGAATCTGTTGGGGCGTTATCTGGAAGATGGGCAGTATTGCCCCAAGGATCTTGAGGCAGCCGTTGAATGGTACCGGCGCTCCGCCGAAGCCGGGGATTTTCGGGGGCAGTTCAGTTATGCGGCGGTGCTGGCGCACAGAGGCCAAATCGACGCTGCGCTGGAGTGGCTGCGCAAGGCGTTGGCGCATGGGAATCTCAAATTCCTGCGAACGGCGCACAAGGCGTTGGCGCTGGCCAATGAGCCGCAGATTCGCGCCATGGCCAATGCCTATCAACAGCGTGCCGCGACCTTTTCCTGAAGCCAAAAAAACCCATGACTTGTCATGGGTTTTTTATATGCGGCGTTCTTACACGTAGAACGACTTCAACGGCGGAAACCCATTGAACTCAATCGCGCTGTAGCTGGTGGTGTACGCACCGGTCGACAGCCAGTACAAACGATCACCAATCGCCAGGTTCAGCGGCAGGCCGTACTTGTAGTTCTCGTACATGATGTCGGCGCTGTCGCAGGTTGGGCCGGCGATGACCACTTCTTCCATCTCGCCCTTCTTCTCGGTCCAGATCGGAAACTTGATGGCTTCGTCCATGGTTTCGATCAGGCCGGAGAACTTGCCCACATCCGTGTACACCCAACGCTCGACGGCGGTACGCGACTTACGGGCCACCAGCACCACTTCGCTCACCAGGATACCGGCGTTGGCGATCAGCGAACGGCCTGGCTCCAGGATGATTTCCGGCAGGTCGTCGCCGAAGTCTTCCTTGAGGAAGCGGATGATTTCTTCGGCGTAGGTTTCCAGGCTGTTGGTGCGGGTGATGTAGTTGGCCGGGAAGCCGCCGCCCATGTTGATCAGCTTCAGCTCGATGCCGTCTTCTTCCTTCAGGCGCTCGAAGATCACTTTGACCTTGGCGATCGCCGCGTCCCACACGCTGATGTCGCGCTGTTGCGAGCCGACGTGGAACGAGATGCCGTAAGGCACCAGGCCCAGGTCGCGGGCGAGGATCAGCAGGTCCATGGCCATGTCGGTCTGGCAGCCGAATTTGCGCGACAAAGGCCAGTCGGCCGTGGTCGAGCCTTCGGTGAGGATGCGCACATACACTTTCGAGCCCGGCGCGGCCTTGGCGATGTTGCGCAGGTCGGCTTCGGAGTCGGTGGAGAACAGGCGCACGCCCTTCTCGTAGAAGTAGCGGATGTCCTTGGATTTCTTGATGGTGTTGCCGTAGCTGATACGGTCGGCGCTGACGCCGCGGTCCATGACCTTGTCCAGCTCGTAGATCGAGGCGATGTCGAAGCTCGAACCCTTGTCTTTCAACAGGTCGATGATCTCGACGGCCGGGTTGGCCTTGACGGCGTAATACACTTTGGCGAATTCGAAACCGGCGCGCAGGTCATCGTAGGCCTGGCTGATCATCGCGGTGTCGATCACCACGAATGGGGTTTCTTGCTTGTCGGCGAACGCCTTCATTTTGTCAAAGGTGGCGCGCGCGAAATAATCTTCGACGTTGATCGACATGCTGGGGACTCCTAGGGGCAAACTGAAATTAGCAATGGGTGCAAATGAACGTCCTCCGTATCCCCACTTTGGTTCGCCTACTTCCCAAGGCATGTCGCCGAAAGCAAAAAGGCCATGGGTTAAGCTTCCCTTGGCCTTGCTGTCTCGTCGTCAGTACTTGAGCCGGATGGATCGTTTCCAGCATGGACGTTCGGCGCGAACTTTAGGGCTTGATGGGCGTGGGATCAACTAAAAATGTCGCGTTTTTGCACGCGTTCGTCGCGGGACCCAGTCCAGCTACTTATGTAACCGACCGGTGTGACGGATTGATGTTCCCCGGATGGGGCGAATCAGATGAATTTGCGGTGTATTCATCGCAGGCAAGCCAGCTCCCACAGGGGAATGCATTCCAACAGATAAATGCAGTTCAACGGTGGGAGCTGGCTTGCCTGCGTTAGCGGCGGATCAGGCCAGCGCAGTCTCGGCAGGCGAAACAATACTGGTCTTGCCCCCACGGGACTTACCGGAGCTCAGGTACTCGGCAATCGACTCCTGAGTCACTTCACCCAGGAACACCCGCTCGGCATCCATCACCGGCAACCACGAGCGGTTGAACTCGTACATGCGCGACAGCAGGATGCGCAAATGCTCGTCGTAGGCAGCCGTGGCGTTGAACTCGCGCAGGTACTGGCCGCAGGTACCGGTCTGACGGTGCAAATCGCGACGGCGCACATACCCCAGTGCCTTGTTCTCGGCACAGGTGACCACCACATAGCGGCGGTCGTGCTCGTCCATCAGCTCCAGCGCATCGGCCACCGGCGTTTCCGGGCTCACCGACGGAGCGTTGTCCGCCGCGTCTTCGGCCTTCACCAGCAGCAGGCGCTTGAGCGTGCTGTCCTGACCCACGAAGTTGCTCACGAACTCGTCGGCCGGGTGCGCCAGCAGCGTGTCCGGGTGGTCGATCTGCAACAGCTTGCCGGCACGGAAGATGGCGATCTTGTCCCCCAGCTTGATGGCTTCGTCGATGTCGTGGCTGACCATGATCACGGTCTTGTTCAGCGCGCGCTGCATCTCGAAGAACTCGTTCTGGATCATCTCGCGGTTGATCGGGTCGACCGCGCCGAACGGCTCATCCATCAGCAACAGCGGCGCATCGGCCGCCAGCGCACGGATCACGCCGATACGCTGTTGCTGGCCACCGGACAGCTCACGCGGGTAGCGATGCAGGTACTGCTTGGGTTCCAGCTTGATCATGCTCATCAGTTCGCGGGCGCGATCGTGGCATTTTTGCTTGTCCCAACCGAGCAGCTTGGGCACGACCACGATGTTTTCCTCGATGGTCATGTTGGGAAACAGGCCGATCTGCTGGATCACGTAGCCGATGTTGCGACGCAGGGTCACTTCGTCCAGGTCAGTGGTGTCTTCACCGTTGATCAGGATCTTGCCCGAGGAGGGCTTGATCAGGCGGTTGATCATCTTCAGCGTGGTGCTCTTGCCGCAGCCCGAGGGCCCCAGGAATACGCAAATTTCGCCTTCGTTGACGGTCAGGCTTACATCGTTGACGGCGGTGACAGTCTTGCCGTTGCTTTGAAAAGTCTTGGACAGGTTTTGAAGTTCGATCATTTGAGCAATCCTTTTGGAGTCAGCGAGCGTTGCAGCCATTGCAGAAGCAGGTCGGCGAAGATGGCCAGGAGACTGACCAGCACGGCGCCGACAATCAGCATCGACATATCGCTGCGGCTGATGGAAGCCAGAATAAGTACACCCAGACCACCGGCACCGATGGTGGCGGCGATGGTCATCACACCAATGTTCATCACCACGGCGGTGCGCACACCGGCGAGGATCACCGGCACGGCAATCGGCAGTTCGACCATGCGCAGGCGCTGGCCGAAGGTCATGCCGATGCCTTTGGCGGCCTCGCGAATGCCTGGTTCAACGCCAGTGAGGGCCAGGTAGGTGTTACGCATGATTGGCAGCAGGGAGTACAGGAACACGGCGGTGATCGCCGGCATCGGCCCCAGGCCCTGGCCGAACTTGGAGTAGAACGGCAACAGCAGCCCGAACAGTGCAATGGATGGCACGGTCAGCAATACCGTGGCGCTGGCTTGCAAGGGACCTGCGAGGGTTGGGAAGCGCGTCATCAGAATACCCAGGGGCACGCCGATAAAGATCGCGAGAATCACGGCGATGCCGACCAGGGTGATGTGCTGCCAGGTCAGGTGCAGGACTTGGGCCCAATCAAGATGGGAAAAGGCGTTCAAAAATTCCATGTCTTCTCCTTTTTAGTTGATTGGATGTTGGCGCAGGAAATCGGCGGCAACGGCGGAGGGGCTTTCATGGTCGACGTCGACCCGTGCATTGAGCTGGCGCATGGTTTCGTCGTCGAACAGATTGGCCAAAGGCTTGAGCTCTGCGGCCAGCTGCGGGTGCTTGTCGAGGTATTCCTGGCGGATCACCGGGGCTGCGGTGTAGTCGGGGAAGTAATGTTTGTCGTCTTCCAGCAGCTTCAATTTAAAGGCATTGAGGCGCCCGTCAGTGGTGTAGACCAAGCCGGCGAACACTTGGCCATTGCGCAACGCGGTGTAGACCAGGCCTGCGTCCATTTGCCGGGTGTTCTTGCGCGTCAGGTTCATGTCGTACAGCTTGACCATGCCCGCCAGGCCATCGGAGCGGTTGGCGAACTCGGTGTCCAGCGCGACCAGGCGGTGTTCCTTGGTGTCTTCGGCCATGGCTTTGGTGAGGTCGCTGATGCTGTTGATCTCGGGATGTTCCTCAGCAACTTTCTCCGGCAGCGCCAGTGCGTAGGTGTTGCTGAAACGCGATGGCGATAGCCAGACCAGGCCTTTTTTCGCATCGAGTTCCTTGACCCGGGCGTATGACTGTTCGCTGTCGAGCTTCTCGTCGATGTGGTTATAGGCCACCAGCGATACGCCGGTGTATTCCCAGATCAGATCCAGTTGCCCGCTTTCCTGGGCGCTGCGTGCCAGGTTGCTGCCCAGGCCACCCGTCACACGGGCGTCGTAGCCCTTGGTGCGCAGGTACTGGGAGGTGATTTCGGCGAGCAGGGTCTGCTCGGTAAACACCCGGGCGCCAATGCGAATCAGCGGTTTTTCAGCGGCTTGCGCAATACCTGCAAACAGCAGGACGCAGCCTAATATCAAGCTTAGTTTTTTCATGTCGATTCCTTTCCTGGCGTTAAGACGGGCGCAACCCGCGTTCCAGCCAGAGGCGGCTGGCCATGGTCACCAGGCCGTCAAGCAGCAGTGCCAGCAGCGCGGTGCACGCGGCGCCGAGCAACAGTTGCGGCTGGTTGTTCAGGGCGATGCCGGGGAAGATCAGGCTGCCGAGGCTGTTGGCGCCAATCAGGAACGCCAGCGGCGCGGTGCCGACGTTGATCGCCAGGGCCACACGTACACCGCCGATGATGATCGGCACGGCGTTGGGCAGTTCCACGCGAAACAGCACCTGGCGCGGCGTCATGCCGATGCCGGTGGCGGCTTCCTTGAGGGAACCCTGGACGTTTTTCAAGCCTTCGTAGGTGTTACGCACGATGGGCAGGAGGGAGGCGAGAAACAGCGCGAAGATGGCCGGGCCGCTGCCGATGCCGAGGACGCCGAGGGCGATGGCCAGTACGGCCAGGGGAGGGACGGTGTTGCCGATGTTGAAGATCTGCATGAAACGTTCTGCACGCCCGACCATGTTGGGTCGGCTGAGCAGGATACCAGCGGGGACGCCCACAATCAGGGCTGCCAGCATGGAGACTAGGACAAGAATCAGGTGAGCTTGCAGGTAAAACAACAAATCGTCGCGGTACAGTTCGATCGTGTTGATGCCGATCCAGTGGACCAGCAGGGCCAGGAGCGCGACGACAACCGCGCCTCCTATCAGCCCTTTGCCATAGCGAATAGCCACAGGCGGACTCCTTTTTTTCTTTTGTCGGCGAACACATTCTCCGGCGGCAATGCCATTCCTGGCTGTCGGCGAATAGGTTCGCGAAAAGCAGCTCGCCGATACTGGCAATGCAGTATGCGATCAAGCCATGAGCGCAGCCTCGTCAGGCTAACTTGCTGATATTTCAGCCCCTGTTCCGAGTGCGGTAGCAGGGGAGTGGACGTCTCGACCTTTTAAAAGGTTCCACACTTGGGCGCATTTAGCCACCCCCAATGGGCTCAACGGTGGTCTGTACCCTCGCGTTTGCGCTATACTCGCCGCCCTTTTTTGACTCACCTGCCAGGCGATTTCCCATGACCCACCAGGCCGCCGAAGTCGCGAAACGCCGCACTTTCGCCATTATTTCCCACCCCGATGCCGGTAAAACCACCATCACCGAAAAGCTGTTGCTGATGGGCAAGGCGATCGCGGTAGCCGGCACGGTGAAATCGCGCAAATCCGACCGCCATGCCACCTCCGACTGGATGGAAATGGAAAAACAACGGGGTATTTCCATTACCACGTCGGTCATGCAGTTCCCGTATCGCGACCACATGGTCAACCTGCTCGACACCCCGGGCCACGAAGACTTCTCCGAAGATACCTACCGCACCCTGACGGCGGTGGACTCGGCATTGATGGTCCTCGACGGCGGTAAGGGCGTTGAGCCACGCACCATTGCGCTGATGGACGTTTGCCGCCTGCGTGACACGCCGATCGTCAGCTTCATCAACAAACTCGACCGTGATATCCGCGACCCGATCGAGTTGCTGGATGAAATCGAAGCCGTCCTGAAGATCAAGGCCGCGCCGATTACCTGGCCGATTGGTTGCTACCGCGACTTCAAGGGCGTGTACCACCTGGCCGACGACTACATCATTGTCTACACCGCCGGCCATGGTCACGAACGTACCGAAACCAAGATCATTGAAAAGCTCGACTCGGACGAAGCCCGCGCCCATCTGGGTGACGAGTACGACCGTTTTGTCGACCAACTGGAACTGGTGCAGGGCGCCTGCCACGAATTCAACCAGCAGGAATTCCTCGACGGCCAGTTGACCCCGGTGTTCTTCGGTACCGCCTTGGGCAACTTCGGCGTCGACCACGTGCTCGACGCGGTAGTGGACTGGGCACCGCGCCCGCTGGCGCGTGTCGCCAACGAGCGCACCGTGGAACCGGTTGAAGAGAAATTCACCGGCTTTGTGTTCAAGATCCAGGCGAACATGGACCCCAAGCACCGCGACCGTATCGCCTTCATGCGTATCTGCTCCGGCAAATACGAAAAAGGCATGAAGATGCGCCACGTGCGTACCGGTAAGGACGTGCGCATCGGCGACGCCCTGACGTTCTTCTCCTCCGAGCGTGAACAGCTCGAAGAAGCTTACGCCGGCGACATCATCGGCCTGCACAACCACGGCACCATCCAGATCGGTGACACCTTCACCGAAGGCGAAGCGCTGGGCTTTACCGGTATCCCGCACTTCGCCCCGGAACTGTTCCGCCGCGTGCGCCTGCGCGACCCACTCAAGTCCAAGCAACTGCGCCAAGGTTTGCAGCAATTGGCGGAAGAGGGCGCCACCCAGGTGTTCTTCCCTGAGCGCAGCAACGACATCATCCTCGGCGCCGTCGGTGTACTGCAGTTCGACGTGGTGGCCAGCCGCTTGAAAGAGGAATACAAGGTCGAATGCTCCTACGAGCCGATCACGGTGTATTCCGCACGTTGGATCGAGTGCAGCGACAAAAAGAAGCTAGAGGAATTTTCCAACAAGGCTGTGGAAAACCTCGCGGTCGACGGCGGCGGTCACCTGACCTACCTGGCCCCGACCCGGGTCAACCTGGCGCTGATGGAAGAGCGCTGGCCGGATGTGAAATTCCGCGCAACCCGCGAGCACCACTAAGGTCTGAGCGTTTGAGAGAGGGCGAAGCTGCAATGGCTTCGCCCTTTTTTAATCAATGAGATGAGTTGAAAGTTTCCAGGGCTCGCCCCTAAGTTGCTCTCTCCAACCGGCCCATCCCCTGTATGTGTTTTCAGAGGTTTATCGATTTACTGTCAGAAATGACAGTGGTGGGATGTTGCTTGTCAGGCTATAAAACACCGTAGGCTCAGTCATATACGTTGATTGGTTTTATGCAAAGAGGGTGTTGACATGATCAGGCAAGCGAAGGCGGATATAGAAGGGGAGTTAACTGCACGTATTGGTGGGCAGGATGGTTTTAAAGCTGTGGAGTATTCATTTATATCTGATGTGCAAAATTTTGTAGTGGCGGGATTTTCTGAGGACGGCCGAAGTCTTTATTTTTCATTTGGTGATAAAAATATTAAACCCGGCATTCATAAGATTTCTGAACAAAGTAAAATTTCAGTTTGGTATAACGCCGGAGCAGGCTATTCGTGGGTAGCGCTGCAGGACGAAGCCGGAGAGTTGGAAATTAAAGAAATTTCTTTCCCTGAAAATCCTCGAGTGGATTTTACGTTTCACTTTAATGCGAAGCAATTTCAGGGTGATGATACAGTGCTCGTATTCGATGGCGCGGCAACACTGAGAACTGTTGCAGCGTTGGCTACCACCGGAACGTTTAACGCGTATGTTAAAGACGGCCCAAGTTTCAGCGCAGATACGTTGTATTTCTTTTCTGAAGGCTCCGATTTTACTTTCGGTGGGGAGAGCAGCAAAGATGCTCGGCGCGGCGTGTTTTTCTATTTAGACTTTTTCAATATCGAAGAGCGCAGCTACGATATAGCAGAGGGCAATAAAGTCTATGCGTGGTACAACCCTGGCGAAGCGCATGCCAGCTGGCCGGCGACGGAAGGGACGCTGGTTATAAAGTCGTTCTCCCTGGCGGGGCGCGCTTATATAAAGTTCGACTACCAGTTGACGGCCATGGATAGGATAGGAGGAGAGCAGGTCAACATTTCGGGAAGTGCTGAACTCACCGGTTTTTCCCGTAAGGCTCCATAGGCCCAGCCGGCGCCAAAGGAGGACGCTCAGACCCCATATAACAAAGGGCACGACAGTGCCAGGTTCGACGACGACGAACTTGATGCCTGGCGAAAACGTGGGGTCGGGACTAGCGTAAACACTGGCGGCGGTAGACCGCTGCCTTGCGGGATCCTACTGAGTGGAGGGAATCGATCATGAGTATTTTTCAGCGAATCGTGCTGTTGATGAAGGTACTGGTGCTGTTGTCGTTGGGGATGTCGACGGCCTGGGCGCATAACCCGGTGCAGAGCGCGGCGATGGAGCAGAGTGGTAAGAGCATGGACTTGCAGTTAGCCAAGTCTGAAGCCGAACCAGGCGATCAAGGCCAGGGCGGCAGCGAGGGCGACGACGACTCCACCACTGACGACGCGGAGGACGGCGATAGCCAGACTTAGGTCAGCTCACAAGAAAGCGCCTCAAGCAATGCCTTGGAGACGTTCTCCAAGGCATTTTTATTGGTCGCGTATTGCGATCAGAACGACGTTGTTACCGACGCAAAGTAAGCCCGGCCCGGCTCGTTATAGGTCTGTGCACCGGCATCCTCGGCATTGCCTTTGCGCGACAGGCGCTTGTCCAGCAGGTTGTTGATACCGACACGCACGCTCAAGTTTTTGCTGAACTCATAACCACTGCTCAGTCCCATCAGCCCATACGGGTCGACATCCTGCTGGGCGCTGCGGTCATAGCTGTTGGCGCTGCGTGAGTTGAGTGTCGGCGCTTCTTGCTTGCCGTAGTAGGTGCCGCTGACCTGGAAGGACAGCTTGTCGGTGGCTTGCCAGTCCAGCGTGGTGTTGACGGTGTACTTGGGGATGATGCTCAACGGCTCGCCGGTGTCCTTGTCCTTGGAGTCGATCATGTAGGTCAGGTTGGTGTTCCAGTCCAGATCGCTGCGCAGGCTTACGAACAGGTTGCCTTCAACCCCCTGGACCAGGGCGGGCCCGCTGTTTTCCCACTCCAGCACGCGGCGACCATTGCCCAGGCGGAACGCCGCCTCGTTACTGGCATTGATCTTGTTCTTGTAGTCATTACGGAAGTACGTCGCGCTGGTGCGCCAGGTGCCCTTGTCGAAGGCGAGGCCGATTTCCTTGTTGACGCTGATTTCCGGCTTCAGGTCGCGATTACCCACCAGGTAACAACCGCCCATATTCGCTTCGCTGGCATTGCAGCCATTGCCACGGCTGTACAGCAGGTAGTTCGGGTTGGACTGATACAAGTTTGGGGTCTTGTACGCGCGGGCGATACCGCCCTTGAGGCTCAGTTCATCGGTCAACTGGTGCGAGGCGTTGAAGCTGGGGCTCCAGTTGCCGCCGAATTCTTCATGGTCGTCGTAGCGCAGGCCAGGGGTGATGATGGTCTTGCTGCCCAGTTCGATGTTGTCCTCGGCAAACAAGGCATAGCTCGATGCGGTGGTCTTGGTGCTGTTGCGGCTGACGCCGGGGATGGCGGGGACGCCGCCGGTGCCCGGGTCATAAGTTTGCGGGCGCAACGAACCTGGATCGTTCATCGACTCGTAGAGGTATTCGCTGCCCAGGGTCAGTACCTGTTCGGCACCCAAGCTCAGGGGCAGGTTGACCTCGGCAGTGGCCCGGGTGTTACGCAGGCGTGATTCGAAACGCCCGGCGCTGGCCGAAGGCGCGCCCTCGCCGGATCCGGCCAGGCCTTCGTTGAGACGCTCATTGCGGGTCAGGTCGTGGGTCAGCGAGGCCAGGGTCGAGCCCCAGTCAAATTCGCCGCGGTGCGTGGCCGAGAAGCTGCTGCGTTGAATCACGCTGGTTTCCTTGCCCACCAGGCTTTCAACGAATGCGCCACCGCCGTTGAGCATGGTATCGCCGGCGAAAATATTGCCCTGGCGGCTATAGCTGGCTTCCAGGTCGAGGGTTTGCTCGGGGGTGAATTGCCAGCTCAGCAAGCCATTGACGTCTTTATTGCGCACGCCCTCGCGGCCAGCGACCAAAGAATCAGGCGTCGCTTGAGCTGCGCGGTTGATGTCGGCGTCATCCGCGTCGGTCTTGTTCAGTCCGCCATAGACACGGAATGCGAGACTGTCGGTCAGCGGGCCGCTGAGGTTGAAGTTGGTACGTTTGCTTGCGCCTTCGGCGTCATTTTCGGGGAAGGCGGTGTAGGCGGTCAGCGAACCGTGCAATTGGTCGGTCGGGCGTTTGGTGATGATGTTGATCACCCCGCCCATGGCCCCGGAGCCATAACGAGCGGCGGCCGGGCCGCGCAGGATTTCAATGCGCTCGACTTCTTCGGCCGGCACCCAGTTGGTTTCGCCACGGGTATCACGGTCACCGCTCCAGCCATAACGCACGGCGTTGCGTGAGGTGGAGGGTTTGCCATCGATCAGGATCAGGGTGTTTTCCGGGCCCATGCCGCGCAGGTCGATCTGACGGTTATTACCGCGGCTGCCGCTGGAACTGTTGCCGGTCAGATTGACGCCTGGCTCGCGGCGGATGATCTCCGACAGGTCGTTGCTGGGCGGGCGTTTCTTGATGTCCTCGGCGGTGATGATCGACACGCCGGGTGCTTGCTTGAGTTCTTCGGCAGCGGTGCCCAGCACGCGCGTCTCGCCCAGCACCAAGGCCTGGGGCGTGCCATCTACAGGCAGGTCTGTCGCTTCGATTGGCACTTTATCGCGTTCTTTCTCCATACCCTCCGCCAGCAGCGCGGGGGACGAAAGGGTAGCGATAAACGCCAGCGAGAGATGGCTGAGCCTGAAGTGAGACGACATATCCACAAAGTCCTTTAGGAGGGGCGATTGAACGAGATGCGTCTGAATTGCGTTTGTTTGGGGTCAGCATCCAGCGCTCTCTTGGTGCTCAAATGATATTGATTATCAAACAAAAGTAAATTGCATTTACAATCTATACACTTCGAAATGGCTCTGGCTTAAGGCCCTCATGGGCAGGAGCGGAGGGCTGCGGACTCTTCCCTGTGTGTTTTGTTAAAAAGCCATACGCTTGAGATACGCTGTCCCGCGCAAAAACGAAAAATCCCCCCGACAAGACCGATGCGCATGCCTGAGTCTGGATCAACAGCAGTGTTAACAGGATGTTGAATGCGTAATGCACTCACGTGGTGAAACTTCACCGGGGGCGCCGATTGTCAACTGTTGAGTCTGACAGTTGACGTCTGGGTAGAGGCCTCCTACTTTCAAATCAAGGACGGCATTTGATCCGTCTGGAAGGTGGAGATAAGGTAATGTCAGAGATTAAGGATATGGAAAGTTTTTTGCGTAATGCCACAGGCGAATTCATATATACCGGTCATAATGGTACTTACGTAGACCCTCGTTATAAATTTGCGTATTTTGGTTCGGAGAGTGACCCGTATGCTGTTTTTGTCGGTCGCGATACAAGTACGGGTCAATACGCAACAGGTGTACATATCATTTTTATGAAACGCTTGGATTTTGCGGACTTTGACGTGCCTGTTAGCCCCGAGGTGTCTGCCGGGTTTGACTCGAGGGGGGTTGCATTGGAGACTGTCTCCGGAAGGATAAGTGGGATGTTTAGTAATTCGAGGAAAAAAGCTGTGATTGCTTTTGACTTTATTACGAGACAAGGAACCAACAGTTGGACAGTAAAGGGGTATCTTAGACTGTCGGCATAATCTGTTTCTGTGGTGAGTGCGACATAGCGTTTAAGTTGCTGTGCTGTGCCGTGCCGTGCCGTGCCGTGCTGTGCTGAGCGTTGGCGTAGTTAAGGTCATGGCGTCTCAATAGTGAGGCGGAAACTATAAAGAGAGTGAAGCTTTCAAGGCGTTGTTTCGTTTGTGATGGGCTAATAAAAATAATGCGCTAAATAAGTGTGTTAAAAAAAAGCAGTATTTAATTGCCCGGATGAGCCACACTGGGTTTGCGCGAAAATAAAGCCCCTCCGGCCAGACTGATGCGCAATCTGGCGGGAAGGGCGGTAGAACTCGATATCACGTGCCCATTGGGAGCAAGCCTGCTCCCACAGAGGGGAACAGTGTTGCTTCAGGCCACGAATTGCTCCGCATAGTGGCAAGCCACCTGCCGATTATCCAATGGTCGCAACAGCGGCTCTTCGCTGCTGCATCGCTCGGTCGCATACGGGCAGCGCTTGTGGAATGCGCAGCCAGGTGGCGGGTTCAGCGGGTTGGGCAGTTCGCCAACGATCTTGATCTTCGGCTTGTTCGGGTCCGGGTGAATGGTCGGGGTGGCCGACAGCAGCGCCTGGGTGTAAGGGTGCAGCGGGCGGGCGTAGATGTCTTCCTTGGGGCCTACTTCCACCGGGCGGCCGAGGTACATCACCATCACATCGTCGGCAACATGTTGCACCACCGCCAGGTTGTGGGAGATGAACACGTAGGCGGTGTTGAATTCCTGCTGCAAATCCATGAACAGGTTGAGCACCTGGGCCTGGATCGACACGTCCAGCGCCGAGGTCGGTTCGTCCGCCACCAACACTTTGGGTTGCAGCATCATCGCCCTGGCCAGTGCGATACGTTGGCGCTGACCACCGGAGAACATGTGCGGGTAGCGCTGATAATGCTCAGGGCGCAGGCCCACTTGCTTCATCATCGCCTGGACTTTTTCGCGGCGCTCGGCGGCGGACAGGTTGGTGTTGATCAGCAACGGCTCCGCCAGTTGATCACCGACTTTCTGGCGTGGGTTCAACGACGCATACGGGCTTTGGAACACCATCTGCACGTCTTTACGCAATTGCTTGCGCTGGGCCTTGTCGGCACCGGCCACTTCCTGGCCGGCGATTTTCAACGAGCCCGAAGACGGCTCTTCAATCAGCGTGAGGGCACGGGCCAGGGTGGATTTGCCGCAACCCGACTCGCCCACCACCGCGAGGGTCTTGCCGGCTTCCAGCTCAAAGGACACGCCATTGAGAGCACGCACGGTGGCGTGGCCCTTGAACAGGCCACGGGACACTTCATAGTGACGGGTGAGGTCGCGGGCGGTAAGTACGACGGCCATTACGCCACCTCCTGGTTCAGCGGGTAGAAGCAGCGGGCGAGGCTGTTGCTTTTCGGGTCAAGGCTTGGACGCTGGGCGCGGCAGGAGTCCTGCACATACGGGCAGCGCGGTGACAGCAAGCAGCCCTGCGGACGGTCATAGCGGCCGGGAACGATGCCCGGCAGCGTGGCCAGGCGCGTGGCGCCGAGGCTGTGCTCGGGAATCGCCTTGAGCAACGCTTCGCTGTACGGGTGCGCCGGGATGTCGAACAGTTGCGGCACCTGGCCGACTTCCACCGCTTGGCCTGCGTACATCACGCACACGCGCTGGGCAGTTTCAGCCACCACCGCGAGGTCGTGAGTGATCAGCACCAGGCCCATGTTCTGTTCTTTTTGCAGCGCCAGCAGCAGCTCCATGATCTGCGCCTGGATGGTCACGTCCAGCGCAGTGGTCGGCTCATCGGCGATCAGCAGTTTGGGCTCGCCGGCAATTGCCATGGCGATTGCAACACGCTGGCTCATACCGCCAGACAATTGGTGCGGGTAGGCGTCCATGCGGCTGGCGGCGCCTGGGATTTCGACTTTTTCCAGCAGCTCGATCGCACGCTTGCGCGCTTGCTTGCCGGACATTTTCAAATGCAGGCGCAGCACTTCTTCGATCTGGAAACCCACGGTGTAGCTGGGGTTCAGCGCGGTCATCGGGTCCTGGAACACCATCGCCAGGTCTTTGCCGACGATCTGGCGGCGCTGGCGGTTGCTCAGCTTGAGCATGTCCTTGCCGTCGAAGTTCAGCGCATCGGCGGTAACGATGCCGGGATGCTCGATCAGGCCCATCAGCGCCATCATGGTCACGGATTTACCCGAGCCCGACTCGCCAACGATCGCCAGTACTTCGCCTTTGTCGACGGAAATGTCTAGGCCATCGACCACCGGTACGGCGGTCTTGTCGCCGAAGCGGACGTTGAGATTCTTGATTTCTAACAGTGACATGGGAATCTCCTCAGGCGGCGTTCTTGAGTTTCGGGTCCAGCGCATCGCGCAGGCCGTCACCCATCAAGTTGATTGCCAGCACGCTGAGCAAAATGGTCAAGCCAGGCAGGCTCACGACCCACCAGGCGCGTTCGATGTAGTCACGGGCCGAAGCCAGCATGGTGCCCCACTCAGGGGTTGGCGGTTGTACGCCAAGGCCGAGGAAGCCCAGGGCCGCGGCATCGAGAATCGCCGAGGAAAAGCTCAAGGTCGCTTGTACGATCAGCGGTGCCATGCAGTTAGGCAGCACGGTGATGAACATCAGGCGTGGCAGGCCGGCACCCGCGAGGCGGGCGGCGGTCACGTAGTCGCGGTTCAGTTCGCCCATTACCGCCGCGCGGGTCAGACGCACGTAGGACGGCAACGACACGATAGCGATGGCGATCACGGTGTTGATCAGGCCAGGGCCGAGGATGGCGACAATCGCCACGGCCAGCAGCAGCGATGGCAGGGCCAGCATGATGTCCATCAAGCGCATGATGGTTGGGCCGAGCAAGCGCGGGAAGAACCCGGCGAAAAGGCCCAGCAGGATGCCTGGGATCAGCGACATCACTACTGATGACAAGCCGATCAGCAACGACAGGCGCGAACCCTGGATCAGGCGCGAGAGCAAGTCACGCCCCAGTTCGTCGGTGCCGAGCAGGAACTGCATCTGCCCGCCCTCCAGCCACGCCGGTGGGGTCAGCAGGAAGTCGCGGTATTGCTCGCTGGGGTTATGCGGGGCAACCCAGGGAGCGAAGATCGCGCAGAACACGATCAGCAACATGAACAGCAGGCCGGCAACCGCGCCTTTGTTCTTGGAGAAGGCTTGCCAGAATTCTTTATACGGGGACGGGTACAGCAGGCTCTGATCGACTGCTGACACTGGAGTAGAGGTAGTCATGGTCATGATCTCAGCGCTGGTGACGGATGCGTGGGTTGGCGAAGCCGTAGAGGATATCCACCACGAAGTTCACCAGGATCACCAGGCAGGCGATCAGCAGAATGCCGTTTTGCACCACCGGGTAGTCCCGCGCGCCAATGGCTTCGATCAGCCATTTGCCGATGCCGGGCCACGAGAAGATGGTTTCGGTCAGTACCGCACCGGCCAGCAGCGTGCCGACTTGCAGTCCGACCACGGTCAGTACCGGGATCAGCGCGTTACGCAGGCCGTGAACGAATACCACGCGCGCCGGCGACAGGCCCTTGGCCTTGGCGGTGCGGATGTAGTCCTCGCGCAGTACTTCAAGCATCGAGGAGCGGGTCATCCGTGCGATCACAGCCAGCGGGATGGTACCCAGCACGATAGCCGGCAGGATCAGGTGGTGCAGGGCGTCCCAGAACGCGTCCGGCTCGTCGGCCAGCAGGGTGTCGATGAGCATGAAACCGGTGCGCGGCTCGATGTCGTAGAGCAGGTCGATACGCCCGGAAACCGGGGTCCAGCCCAGGCTTACCGAGAAGAACATGATCAGGATCAGGCCCCACCAGAAGATCGGCATCGAATAGCCCGCCAGGGAGATGCCCATCACCCCATGGTCGAACAGGGATCCTCGTTTGAGTGCCGCGATCACCCCGGCCAACAGGCCCAGGATACCGGCGAACAACAGGGCGGCCATGGACAGTTCCAGGGTCGCGGGGAAGAGGGCGGTGAACTCGGTCCACACGCTGGTGCGGGTGCGCAGCGATTCGCCAAGGTCGCCCTGGGCGAGCTTGCCGACGTAATCCAGGTATTGCGCATACAGCGGCTTGTTAAGGCCAAGGCGCTCCATTGCCTGGGCGTGCATTTCGGGGTCAACCCGCCGCTCGCCCATCATGACTTCTACGGGGTCGCCTGGAATCATGCGAATCAACGCAAAAGTCAGCAACGTGATGCCGAAGAACGTGGGGATCAATAACCCCAATCGGCGGGCAATAAAACTAAACATCTTGGTGTGTACCTCAATCAGCCGGTTAGGCAGGTTCGGCACCGTCAATGTCGACGGTGCCGAGCGTTTTTCTTATTTACTTCACCTGGGTGGTGGCGAAGTTATTTGTACCCAGAGGGCTTTGGGTGAAGCCCTCTACGTTCTTGCGCAGGGCGGTGAACAGTTTCGGGTAAGCCATGGGAAGCCAGGGTTGGTCTTTCTCGAACACATCCTGTGCTTGTTCATAGAGCGCGGCCCGTTCGGCCGGTTCCGCGACTGCACGGGCTTTGTCGATCAAGTCCTGAAACTCTTTGTTACACCAGCGGGCGTAGTTTTCGCCGTTTTTGGCTGCATCGCAACTCAGGTTTGGCGTCAGGAAGTTATCCGGGTCGCCGTTATCACCGACCCAGCCCGCCGAAACCATGTCGTGCTCGCCGTTTTTGGCACGCTTGAGCATCTCGCCCCATTCCATGACCTTGATATTGATCTTCAAGCCAATCTGGGCCAGGTCTGCTTGCATACGCTGGGCGCCGAGCATCGGGTTGGGGTTGGTCGGGCCGCCGCCGTTACGGGTGAACAGGGTGAATTCGGTGCCTTCCGGCACGCCGGCTTCCTTGAGCAGGGCACGGGCCTTGTCCAGGTCGCGCGCTGGGTTTTTCAGCTTTTCACTGAAACCCAGCAATGTCGGTGGATAAGGGCCGGTGCCCACGACTGCATTGCCTTTGCCGAACAGCGCTTCGGTATAGCCGGTCTTGTCGAACGCGATATTGATTGCATGACGTACCCGCGCATCGCTCATGTATTTGCGGGTGGTGTTCAATGCGGTATAGCTGGTGGTCATCGCCGCCAGTTCATCGACTTTCAGGTTCGGGTCTTTCTTGATGCTTGGGATGTCGTCCGGCTTGGGGAACAATGCGATCTGACATTCGTTGGCCTTGAGCTTCTGCAGGCGCACGTTGTTATCGACGGTGATTGCCAGAATCAGCGGATCGACCGCCGGCTTGCCGCGGAAGTAGTCGGGGTTGGCCTTGAAGCGTGCCTGGGCGTCTTTCTGATAACGGGTGAAGATGAACGGGCCAGTGCCGATGGGCTTGGCATTGAGGTCTTCGGTCTTGCCGGATTTGAGCAACTGGTCGGCGTATTCCTTCGAATGGATTGAAGAGAATGCCATGCCCAGGTCAGCCAGGAACGGAGCTTCAGGACGGGTCAGGGTAAAGACGACGGTATGATCGTCGATCTTCTCTACGCTCTTGAGCAGTTCCTTGAACCCCATGCTTTCGAAGTACGGGTAGCCCACGAGGGACTTTTTATGCCAAGGGTGATTCGGGTCCAGCTGGCGCTGGAAGCTCCAAAGCACGTCGTCGGCGTTCAGGTTGCGCGTGGGTTTGAAATAGTCGGTGGTGTGGAACTTGATATCGTCACGCAGGTGGAAGGTGTAGGTCAGGCCATCGGCACTGATTTCCGGCAGGTCTTTAGCCAGCGCAGGGACCACCTCGGTAGTACCGGGCTTGAAGTCCACCAGACGGTTGAACATGGTTTCAGCGGCGGCATCAGCGGTTACGGCGGTGGTGTACAGGACCGGGTCGAAACCTTCCGGGCTGGCTTCGGTGCACACCACCAGCGGTTTGGCCGAAACGCCGATCGCCACGCTCAACAGCGCGGCAGCCATGGCGGCTTGTAGCGGGAGCATTTTCATTCAGAGCCCTCTGCAATCGATGGAACCAGAAAAGCGTAGACGGCGAGCTCGTCCTGAGCCCGCCGTCTGCCTGGCGCTAGTTAAAGGATGTTGAATGGAATGGTGGTGACCAGACGGAACTCTTTGATGCTGCCGTCGGATTGGAACTCGCTGCCACGGTGTTCAACGTAGGTGGCACGAATCGCGGTGGCCTTGAGCGGGCCGCTCTGGACCGCGTAGGAAGCGCCGATACCGTATTCCTGGTGCTTCTCGCCGTCCTGGGACTGGATGCCGTCGTAACCTTTGCCGACTACACCGCGGTTACCGGTGTAGTGGGTGCCGTCGATGCCCCAGCCGCGAGCGGAGTAGGCGTTGAACTTAAGGCCTGGCACGCCGTATTCGGCCATATTGATGGCGTAGGCGATCTGGAACGATTTCTCGTTCGGGCCGTTGAAGTCGGACGTCAGGGAGTTGGCCAGGTAGATACCGTTGGTTTCGTGCAGGTAGTCGAAGTACTCGTTACCGTTCACGGCCTGGTAGGCGAAGGTCAGGCTGTGGGCCTGGTGAGTCAGGCCAAAAGACAGGGAGTAGGTATCGTTGTCGATATCCCCCATCAGCTTTTTGCCTTCATCGACGGTCTTGTAGTAGTTGAAACCGGTGGTCAGCGCCAGTTGCTGGCTGTCACCCAGTTCATGGGTAGCGCCGAAGTAGTACTGGTTCCAGAAATCCTTGACGTTGGCGCCGAAGAAGCTGGTCTTCAGGCTCTTGAATGGCTGGTAGTTGGCGCCCAGGGTATAGACCTTGTCGGTTTCAACCTTTGCGCTGTTGGTGTATTCGGAGCGGAATTTCGACAGGCTCTGTTCGCTACGTGGCGAAACGCGGTCAAACACGCCGCCCTGGAACGACAGGTTGCTGAACTCTTCGCTGTTGAAGCTCACACCCTGGAAGCTTGAAGGCAAGGCACGGTTGCCGATGGTGTCGACGATGCCGCTGCTGAAGTTCTGGCGACCGGCGGTCAAGGTGGTGTTGGACACGCGGAACTGCACGTTGGCCAGGCCCAGTTTGCTCCACTGGTCTACGGCGTCACCGTTGGAGTCCGCCAGGGTACGGTTGGAGCCGCCCTTGATATCACGCTTGCTGCGGTCCAGTACCAAAGCGTTGTAAACCGCTACTTCGGTCTTGACGCCGACGGTGCCCTGGGTGAAACCCGAGCTGGCGTTGAGGATGGTGCCCTGTACCCAGTTGGTACGGTTACGGTCGGTCAGGGTCTGGCCATGCTTCTGGTACGCGAAGGTGCCCCCACGGTATTTGCTTTCATGGGAGTACCAGTTACGTGTGGTGCCGCCAAGGCTGAAGTCTTCAACGAAGCCTTTAGCCTCGCTTTGGGCGCTGGTGCCGGCCAACGTGGTAGGAACGAAGTCCTGGCTTTGCGTTTCAGCGTAGGCGGTTGCCGTGATGCTGCTGATGGCCAGGGCCAGAAGCGCTTTGCTGCTCAGTTTCATGGGTGAAGCTCCTTTGGTTCTCTTTTTTAATGCCGGTCTTTTTAGGTGAACCGGCTATTGGGTGTGGAACTCGTTCAAGCCTGTGCAAACGTTTGGCGTAGGAAATTTCCCAACAAAAGCCTGCACGTTTGCCGGGAAGCGAACTTCGCTCCCCGCAATCCGGTTATTTTCTTATGGGGTAATGCTGACGCCCGAGAACACGTTGCGGCCGAAGGGGCTCACCTTGAAACCTTCGACTTTGGCGCTTAACGGCTGGTTGACCGTCGAGTGGGCGACTGGCGTGATCGGCACCTGCTGCTTGAGCAGTTGCTGCGCCTGTTTGTAAAGAACAGTCCTTTGTTCGCGGTCGGTCACGACCTTGGCTTGCTTGATCAGCTTGTCGTACGCCGGGTCACACCACATGGAGTAGTTGTTCCCGCCGATGGCGTCGCAGCTGTAGAGGGTGCCCAACCAGTTGTCCGGATCACCGTTGTCGCCGGTCCAGCCAATCAGGCTGACATCATGCTCACCGTTCTTGGTGCGCTTGATGTACTCGCCCCATTCGTAGCTGACGATTTTGACTTTCAGGCCGATCTTGGCCCAATCGTTCTGCAGCATCTCGGCCATCAGCTTGGCGTTGGGGTTGTACGGACGTTGTACCGGCATCGCCCACAGGGTGATCTCGGTGCCTTCCTTGACGCCGGCGGCCTTGAGCAGCTCCTTGGCTTTTTCCGGGTCGTAGGCGGCGTCCTTGATGCTGTCATCGTAAGACCACTGCGTCGGTGGCATACCGTTGACCGCCAGTTGCCCGGCGCCCTGGTACACAGCGTTGAGGATGCTCTGCTTGTTCACCGCCATGTCCAGCGCCTGGCGCACTTCAAGCTGGTCGAACGGCTTGTGGCGCACGTTGTAGGCGATGTAGCCGAGGTTGAAGCCAGGCTTGGTCAGCAGTTGCAGGTTCGGGTCGGCCTTCAGTGCGTCTACATCTGCGGGGCGCGGATGCAGGGTGACCTGGCATTCGCCGGCCTTGAGCTTCTGCACCCGTACCGAGGCGTCGGTGTTGATGGCGAAGATCAGTTGGTCAAGTTTGACCCGGCTCGGGTCCCAATACTGTTTGTTGCCCACGTAACGGATCTGCGAGTCTTTCTGGTAACGCTGGAACACAAATGGGCCAGTGCCGATCGGCTTCTGGTTGATGTCGCTGGGCTTGCCTTGCTTGAGCAACTGCTCGGCGTATTCGGCGGACAGGATCGCAGCGAAACTCATGGCGATGTTCTGCACGAACGCGGCGTCGACCGTGTTCAAGGTCATCACCACGGTATGCGGGTCGGTTTTTTCGACCTTGGCGATATTCTTGTTCAGGCTCATCCCGTTGAAGTACGGAAACTCGGTAGGGTAGGCCTTGCGGAACGGATGCTCGGGGTCAAGCATGCGGTTGAAGGTGAACAGCACGTCGTCGGCGTTGAAGTCGCGCGTCGGCTTGAACTCCTTGTTGCTGTGGAACTTCACCCCTTCACGCAGGTGGAAGGTGTAGGTCAGGCCATCTGGCGAAATATCCCATTTGGTCGCCAGCCCAGGTACTACGTCGGTCGCGCCTTTTTCGAATTCAACCAGGCGATTGTACAAAGGCTCTGCCGCATCGTTGTCGGTGGCCGTGGTGTATTGCGCAGTGTCAAACCCTGCCGGGCTGCCTTCGGAGCAGAACACCAGGCTCTTCTTTTCGGCGGCCTGGCCCATCGTGGCCACGGCCAGCAGGCTGGTGGCAAACATCGCGGATAGAACAGTGGTATGGCGCATGACGATCCCGATCCTTGTTTGTAGTTATCAACAGCGAACCATCCCGCTGGCCACAGCCAGGGAGACATCACTGATCCCACGCACAGCAAGTGCCATTTCCCAGAGTGATGCCTCTGCTGTCCTACGACGTTATGGGACGTGGACCTTGCAGTAAATGCGCCAATTCTGACTGGACTTGTAGGTAACGGAGACATAAGGCGCAGTTCGTTGCTGTAGGACGGCAACGCTTGCAAATGTGGTCTGTTTCCTACGGCCCTGGCGGATGGAATAACGGCGACGTTGTGAAACGTCGCCGTTATTGATCCTTACTTGCCGCTTACGCTAACGCCGTAGAAGGAGTTCAAGCCAAATGGGCTGATCTTGAAGTCCTGTACGGTATTACGCATGGGTTGATACACCGTCGAGTGCGCGATAGGTGTCATCGGGACTGCATCTTTGAGGATATGTTGCGCCTGCTTGTACAGCTCGGTGCGTTTGGCGACATCCGATGTGGCCTTGGCTTCTTTCACGATGCCGTCGAATTTCTTGTCACACCACTTGGAGAAGTTGTTGCCCGACAGCGAGTCGCAGCCGAACAGCACGTTCAGCCAGTTGTCCGGGTCACCATTGTCGCCGCTCCAGCCAATGATCATGGCCTGGTTCTCGCCGCCTTTGGAACGCTTGATGTACTCGCCCCATTCGTAGCTGGTGATCTTGACCTTCAGACCGATCTTGGACCAGTCGTTCTGCAGCATCTCGGCCATCAGCTTGGCGTTCGGGTTGTACGGACGCTGAACCGGCATGGCCCACAGGACGATTTCGGTACCTTCCTTGACGCCGGCTTCCTTGAGCAGCGCCTTGGCTTTTTCAGGGTCGTACTTGGCGTCCTTGATGCTGGTGTCGTAGGACCATTGGGTCGGCGGCATGGCGTTGACGGCCAACTGACCGGCGCCCTGGTACACGGAGTCAATGATCTGCTGCTTGTTCACCGCCATGTCCAGCGCCTGGCGTACGCGCAGGTCAGCCAGCGGGTTAGGCTGGTCGCTGCCCTTGACCTTGTCCATCACGTTGTAGGCCACATAGCCCAGGTTGAAACCGGCCTGGTGCGGCAGTTTCAGGTCTTTGTCTTCGCCCAGCGCCTTGAGGTCGGCCGGACGTGGGAACAGAGTGATCTGGCATTCGTTTTTCTTGAGCTTCTGGATACGCACCGACGGGTCGGTGGTGATAGCGAAGATCAGGTTGTCGATCTTCACGTCTTCAGGTTTCCAGTAGTCCTTGTTGCCGGTGTAACGAATGTTCGAGTCTTTCTGGTAGCTCTTGAACACGAACGGGCCAGTGCCGACCGGCTTCTGGTTGATGTCGGCGGGTTTGCCTTCCTTCAACAATTGCGCGGCATATTCAGCGGACTGGATCGACGCGAAGCTCATGGCCAGGTTCTGGATGAAAGCCGCGTCCACGGTGCCAAGGGTGAACTTGACGGTGTGGTCGTCGACTTTCTCGATGTTCTTGATGTTGGTGTCCATCCCCATGTCCGTGAAGTACGGGAACTCAGTGGGGTAGGCCTTACGGAACGGATCGTCTTTGTTGATCATCCGGTTGAAGGTGAACAGTACGTCGTCGGCCGAGAATTCACGAGTAGGCTTGAAGTACGGGGTGGTGTGGAACTTGACGCCTTCGCGCAGGTGGAAGGTATACGTCAGGCCGTCCGGGGACACGTCCCAGCTGGTGGCCAGGCCAGGAACGACAGCGGTGCCGCCACGCTCGAACTGGCTCAGACGGTTGAACATGGTTTCGGCCGAGGCATCGAAGTCTGTTCCGGTGGTGTACTGGCCTGGGTCGAAACCGGCCGGGCTCCCTTCGGAGCAGAACACCAGGTTAGTTGCCGCCAGGGCTACGGGGGCTGCGGCCATCAGGCCGGCGCTCACTAATAACGGAAGGACTGCGTGTTTAAGCATGTTGGCCTCATGATTTGTTGTCATTTTTGGTGGTGAGGGCGACCTCGTGAGTCGGCCTGCGGATACTTATGCAGGCGCCATACCCAATGCAAGATGCTGAACGGTTACGAGCGGCAAACAGTGGTACGAACGTACAGGAATGTCGCAATTATGAAAGTTTTGCCATAAAAGCGTCGATTTGATGGTTTTTTTCGGTGCAATGTGCGCACCAAAAAAGCCCAGCCGAGGCGTCTAGCGCACTCGGTTGGGGCGTCGATGTTACTTATCTAGACTCACACCGTAGAAGGGCGTCAGTCCAAACGGGCTGATCTTGAAGTCGCGCACTTCCTTGCGCAGGGGCTGGAAAACCGTCGAGTTTGCAATAGGCGTTATAGGTACCTGTTCCTTAAGGATTTTCTGCGCCTGTTGATACCACTTGATACGCTGCTCGCGATCATTGCTGACCTTAGCTTGCTGCACCAGCTTGTCGTAGGCCGGGTTACACCATTTGGCATAGTTGCTGCCCTTGACTGCGGCACAACTGTAGAGCACGCCGAGCCAGTTGTCCGGGTCGCCGTTGTCGCCGGTCCAGCCGTAAATCATTGCGTCGTGTTCGCCATTTTTAGCGCGTTTGATGTACTCGCCCCACTCATAGCTGACGATGTTGGCTTTAATGCCGACCTTGGCCCAATCCTGTTGGATCATTTGTGCGGACATCCGCGCATTGGGGTTGGAGGCGCGTTGTACGGTCATCGCCCACAGATTGATGGTGGTACCTGGTGCAACCCCTGCTTCTTTTAGTAGCAACCGGGCTTTGGTCGGATCGTAGGGGGCATCCTTGATGCCGGGGTCATAAGACCACTGCGCCGGCGGTAACGCGTTCTGCGCCAATTGTCCGGCGCTCTGGTATACGGCCTTGATGATTGCCGGCTTGTCGATCGCCATGTCCAGCGCCTGGCGCACCTTGAGTTGGTCCAGCGGCGGGTGAGTCACGTTGTAGGCCAGGAAGCCCAGATTGAAACCCGCTTGTTGCAGCACGCGCAGATTGGGATCTTGCTTCATCACGTCGATATCGGCAGGACGTGGGTAACCGCTGACCTGGCATTCACCGGCCTTTAGTTTTTGCAGGCGCGCGGCGGCGTCCGGGGTGATCGCAAATACCAGGTTATCGAGCTTTACGTCCTCGGGCTTCCAGTACTGTGTGTTGGCCACATACCGGATCTGCGCGTCTTTCTGGTAACGCTTGAACACAAACGGCCCGGTGCCGATGGGCTTCTGATTGATCTGCTCGGCCTTGCCTTCTTTCAACAGCTGGGCGGCATATTCGGCCGATTGCACCGAGGCGAAACTCATCGCCAGGTTCTGTACGAATGAAGCATCGACATTGTTCAGGTTGAAACGCACGGTGTGTTCGTCGAGTTTGTCGACGCTCTTGATCGTGGCGTTCAAGCCCATGTCAGTGAAGTAGGGCGATTCGGAGGGGTAGGCCTTGCGAAACGGGCTGTCGGCATCGAGCAAGCGATTGAAGGTGAACAACACATCATCGGCGTTGAAGTCACGGGTCGGGGTGAAGAAGTCGGTGGTGTGGAACTTGACGCCATCGCGCAGGTGGAAGGTATACGTCAGGCCGTCCTTGGATACATCCCAGCTCGTGGCCAGACCCGGTTCTACCTCGGTGCCACCGCGCTTGAATTGGGTCAGGCGGTTGAACACGGTTTCGGCGGACGCGTCAAAATCGGTGCCGCTGGTGTACTGGCTGGGATCGAAGCCGGCGGGGCTGGCTTCGGAGCAGTAGACCAGGGTGGTTGCGGCCTGGGCCATCGGCATAACAGCCAGTAGGCTTGCGGCGAGGAGCAGTGGCTTGACGGCGATTCTTTCCATGGAGACCCCTGAAATGGCAGGCAGACCAAAGCTGCCTAAACGAAAACGGCGGTCACCGAGGTTACCGCCGTTCCGGTTACTCAGGTAGGGACATCTGCATCAAAGGGTGCCCTTGATTACTGAGGGAGATCATCGGGGATCGACACTTCCAGGTGAGTTGGAGCGTAATCGTCAATCGTGTAAAGGGCGCCGGACACATCATTGTTCTCGCCAATAGTGAAGGTTCTGACGGTGGTTGCCTCTAAATCCGGAATCACTTTTGGAACGTGATCGCTGACATCGCTTACAAACCACGTGGTGACGACTTTGACTCGGGCTTCATTGCGTGTCGGGTCGTATTCAATAAAGTAAGAAGCATTGCTTGCTGTGACGCCGTAACCGTCTTTCATGCTTTGGAGCAACTCCCAATGGGCGGGAAATACTGATCCTTGATGGGCGACCTCGGAGATACGGGATCGCAGTTCTGCATCGGGAATTGCCTTTTCGAATTGTTTGAGACGGTTCAGTCTCGTAGCCTCTGGCGTTTTTCCAACGGCATCCAGGGGCAATTCGATATCGCCGCCTTTTGAGCTTTTGATGACCGTGTAGTTGTTACGATTCAGGTCGGTAAGAAAGTGCTCTGAATAATTGGTCTCGCTCAGAGGCGAAGGAGCCGCTCGCTCCGAGGGCAACATTTCGAACTTCTCCCTGGGGGCCTCCCAGCCAATATTCAGCTTTCTTTTAACAACGCCGTTTTCTTCATAGCCGCGGGTCGATACGGCGTAAGGTTTGGTCTCATCCACTTTCATGAATTGGTCGAATCTGTCGGCTCGCGCCACGGCCTGTTGATCGACGTCGGCGAACAGGTCCGAAAAATGGGGGGTCAGATTTTCACTGGGTGTTGGCGATGGTGAACGCTGCCACGGCCACCTCACCCCCCCATTGGCTGCATTGCGAACCCAGTTTCCGTCACCGGCTGAATGCACGGTCAATACAATCTTTCCGGAGCGATCAATAATCTGCACGTAGTCATTGCTAGGTTTGAAGTTGCTTTTTATTTCATATACGCCAGGGACGCCTGTCCCATCGGTGTAGCGGATAAACCAGTGATCTTCGCCGGTGGCGGTGTTCTTGAGCTGATAGATGCCCTTCTGGTTGTGCGCGGCCTTTTCAATCAACTGCTCGCCGTCAGGGATGGCATGTTCGCTGATCATCCCCGCGTGGCTGGGCCGCAACGGGTTCACCTGGGGCGCCGAGTGATTTGCAACCGGGTTGGTATCACTCTCGCTCAACGCTTTTGGCGTGCGCACGAGTTCAAGATCGCTAGTGTCCTGACTGAATCGCCAGTTGTAGGGTTTTGCGCTGGGAGCGCCAGGTGTCAAAACCGCCTCCCCAAGTCCGGCTTCCAATCCAATGGGGGCAATCTCGTGCGCCAGTTGCAGGCTGGAAATTACCGCCGCGGCGTTACCTGCGACACGATCATCGGCCGTCTTGCCGTAGAGGCCATCGTGTACGCCGAAGACAATGTTGCCCACATTGCCTACGATCGGTAAGTAACCAAACGTGTTACCCCAAAACTCTTTGGCTGCTTTCCAACTTTGTTGGGAGGCGCCAAAGACCTCGGTTTGATCGGTCCAGCGTGCATTCTTGGCATTTATCGCCTGGTAGTGGGGGGCAATACCGTTTTTAAGGTCGCCAAATTTCAAGTAGTAATCGCTGTCTCGCGATTGTGTGTAATTGAATGTCTCCCGGACCGGTACGGCCTGATCTGTGAACGGACCTTTTCTTCCTGGAAACGTAGAATGGTTATCCTGAATCAATGCATCGAGTACATACCCGGCCCCTACCCAGTGAGCATCATGACCGCCTTGCCTGTCACGAGCGTTGAAGCGGCTAACTAATTGAGCCTGATTGTTTTTAGCCCAACTGGCAAAGTCGTCATCACCGTGTATTTCACGGGCGGAGCCATTCTTTAAGTCAATCATCAGTCCCTTATTCGGGCGGTGGTCATAATCACCGTGATAGTTGATATAAGGAATAAATGCATAACCCTCTAAGGGATAACCATATATGTTGGGGATTACCGCGTTTCCGTCTTCTTCAAGTGTGCGGACAATGGCGGCTCGCGCAGCGGGGGTTAGGTGTTTGTTACTGGAATTGTCGTCATGCAGACTTTGTAGTATTCCTCGCAACACATAGGCATCCGCTTTGCCCGATCGCTTCGCCAGTTGCCCCGAGGCGTCGCGCATGGGCGCCGCTATTTCATTTTCCCAATGGCCTTGGAGCTGGCTGCCCAAGGAATCCAGTTCGTGAAGCTTGTTTTTATCTTGCGGGTTGATGTGCATGTCCTGGAAGTTCAACGGGCCGCCCCTTGACACCTGATCGTGCGCAAGAGCGCCGGCTGCAATCTCCCATGCAAAATAGGTGCGTACCTCTTTGTTGGTTTCCTCCTTGGGCTTGCCCATTCCTACATAGGAGTGGAAGGTCACCGAGATTTTTTCATGGGGATCGTAGCCGGCTGCTAGCAACCCGCCGCTGAAGTAACCTGCGGGTTCTAGAAACGGGCGAGTTTGCTGGAAGCTGATATTGCGTTCTGCGTCGCTGCCATTTTCGATGTGTTGAATGTGCGCGACGACTCGACCGGTATAGGCATCGATACGATGCATTCGCTCTTGCTGTGTATAACCCGCGGTTGGCGGAATAACGTTGACTGACCCATAGATGATGCTTTTGGAGGTATCGAGTTCATGGGCGGGTGTAGGCATGGGAAACGGGGGGTGGTCGAGCAATTTTTTTGGATGTTTTGAAGAGGTTTGTTCTGCCTGCTGCCGGGTTTGCGTTGCGGGTAAATCATCAAGCGCTCGACGCTGGCGATCATGTGTGGGAGGGAAAGAGGGAACGACGAGTGTGGGAGCGAGAGACGGCGTTATATTCATTATCGACTCACATTAATTATTGGGTAAATAACTGCCGTTCATCGAGAAACAAAGAAATCGATATGTGTAATATTCTGTTGTCAGTACGTCCGTGTGTGGCAATTAACCTGTTCGATGTTCTGATTCAAGATGATGTGCATGGCAACCCTGGGTGGAAAGTTGAGTGCCGTAAGTTCCAGGCCTGCATTCGCAATGTTTGACGAGTGGTGTCGTGAGGGCGAGGTTTAGATAGATTGGAGTAAGGCTGTAGTATCAAGTTACTTGGTGTGTGGTAGCGGTCTGAGTGTTCCGTGGGCGGCAACACCACTGCGTAACCGGTGAAGGTTACGCAGTGGTGTTCTCGCGAAGACTTACGGTAAAACTTCGATCACTCCATCGGCGCTCATGCTCACTTGGCTGGTGCCCGCTTCAACGTCTGGCGTCGGTGCAGAATCTGCCATGGCCGCCTTCATCATCATCCCGCCGCGAGCAAAAGGCATCGGGTAACCATTGGTGTTGAAGTTCAGGTTGACGATCTTGTAACCCTTGCCGCCCAGTGCATCGGTAGCCAGTTGCGCACGGGCCTTGAACGCAGTAACCGCGTCCTTGAGCAACGCATCTTCGCTGGCCTTGCGCGTGGCATCGGCGATGGCGAAGTCCATGTTTTCCATTTTCAGCGTGTTCAACAGCTCGCCGGTGAGCTTGGACAGCGCCGGGAAGTCCGCGCTTTCCAGGCGCAGTTCGGCGCGCTCACGCCAGCCGGTGATCTTCTGGTTCTTGTTGTCGTAGATCGGGTAGCTGTTACGACTGCCCTGGCGCAGGGTCACGCCTTTGACTTCGCGGGCCTGGCCTAAGGCCGTGTTCATGGTGGTGGTGATTTCAGCGGCAAGCTTGGCCGGGTCGGCGTTTTGCGACTCGGTATAGAGGGTGACGATCATCTTGTCGCGGGCCACTTCCTGGCTGACTTCGGCGCGCAGGGAGATCTGGTTGTAGTTCAGTGCATCGGCGGCCATGGCCGGCAGGCTGGCAATGGCGCTGGCGCTGAGAGTGATGATGGCTGCACTGCGAATGAAACGAGACATGGAAGCTCCTTGAAGTAGTCGTGCTCGGTAAGACTGTAGACGCTGGCACCGGGTTCTTCGGGTTTACACATTACCTACAAGTTATGCGGGCGCCGACGAACGGTCATTTAGCCGGCCTGCGTCAAAGAGCCACACGCGCCGTGCCAGCCGGTCTGCTTCGTTTATACTCGTGCCGATCCGCCTGCAGCGCTCATCGGGAGAGCTCATGCTCGCCGCCGTAAAACTGACTTCCGCCACTCGCCAGAACCTCTGGCGCCTGACGTTCATTCGCACCCTGGTATTGGCCGCACAGGCCGGTTCCGTCGGGCTTGCCTATTGGTTCGACCTGCTGCCGCTGCCCTGGCTGCAACTGGCTGTGACCCTGGGTTTTTCCACCGTGTTGTGTGCATTTACCGCCATACGGCTGCGCACCACCTGGCCGGTGACCGAGTTGGAATATGCCCTGCAATTGGCTTGCGACCTGTTTATCCACAGCGTGTTGCTGTATTTCTCCGGTGGGTCCACCAACCCGTTCGTTTCGTATTACCTGGTGCCACTGACCATCGCTGCGGTGACGTTGCCATGGCGCTACTCGGTGGTGCTTTCGGGGATCGCGCTGACGCTGTACACCCTGTTGCTGGCTCAGTTCTACCCGTTGCAGACCTTCCCTATCGCCCGGGAAAACCTGCAAATCTACGGGATGTGGTTGAGTTTTGCCCTGTCTGCCGCCGTCATTACCTTTTTCGCCGCACGTATGGCCGAAGAGCTGCGTCGCCAGGAAGAGCTGCGCGCCATTCGCCGCGAAGAAGGGCTGCGCGACCAGCAATTGCTGGCCGTCGCCACCCAGGCTGCCGGTGCCGCCCATGAGTTGGGCACGCCGTTGGCGACCATGAGCGTGCTGCTCAAGGAAATGACCCAGGACCATCACGACCCCGCGCTGCAAGACGACTTGAGTGTGCTGCAGGAGCAGGTCAAGCAATGCAAGCTGACGCTGCAGCAACTGGTGCGTGCTGCCGAAGCCAACCGCCGCCTGGCAGTTGAGATGCAGGACGTGACCCAATGGCTCGATGAAGCCCTGAACCGTTGGCACCTGATGCGTCCCGAAGCCAGTTACCGCTTTAACCTGCTGGGCCAAGGCAACGTACCGCGCCTGGCGCCACCGCCGGACCTGACCCAGGCGCTGCTCAACTTGCTGAACAACGCCGCTGACGCCTGCCCTGAAGGGCTCGGCGTACAGTTGGACTGGGACGCCGAAAACATCACCATCAGCATTCGTGACCACGGCGCGGGCGTGCCGCTGGCCATTGCCGAGCAGATCGGCAAACCTTTCTTTACCACCAAGGGCAAAGGCTTCGGCCTGGGCCTGTTTTTGAGCAAGGCCAGCGTGACCCGCGCGGGCGGCTCAGTGAAGCTCTATAGTCATGAGGAAGGTGGCACGCTCACCGAGCTGCGCCTGCCCCGTGTCGCACGAGGAGATATCGATGAGTGACGAGATCCAAGTCGAAGGCGAAGAACTGCCGCACCTGTTGCTGGTAGATGACGATGCTACCTTTACCCGCGTGATGGCGCGCGCCATGAGCCGTCGCGGTTTTCGCGTCAGCACCGCAGGGTCTGCCGAAGAAGGCCTGACCATCGCCCAGGCCGACCTGCCCGACTACGCCGCCCTCGACCTGAAAATGGACGGCGACTCCGGCCTGGTGCTGCTGCCCAAGCTGCTGGAGCTCGACCCGGAAATGCGCGTGGTGATCCTCACCGGTTACTCCAGCATCGCCACCGCTGTCGAGGCGATCAAGCGCGGCGCCTGCAACTACCTTTGCAAGCCGGCGGACGCCGACGACGTGCTGGCCGCTCTGCTTTCCGAGCACGCCGACCTTGACACCCTGGTACCGGAAAACCCGATGTCGGTGGACCGCCTGCAATGGGAGCATATCCAGCGCGTGCTGACCGAGCACGAAGGCAATATCTCCGCCACTGCCCGTGCTTTGGGCATGCACCGCCGTACCTTGCAGCGCAAGTTGCAGAAGCGCCCGGTACGACGCTGAACGGCGACTGAACAACCTGCTTCAGGCTGCACGGATGCACGAACCGATCACCTATGATCGGTTCAAACGCCTGTGATGTTTTCCTACCGAGCCTGAACAATGAATCAGAACGCTGAATATTGCGCGGTCAACGATGCGGTGCGTGGGCAATTCTTCCGCCGAACCTGGGCCATGATCACGCCTTATTGGCGCAGCGAAGAGAAGGGCAGGGCCTGGCTGTTGCTGGCTGCAGTGATTGGCCTGTCGCTGTTCAGCGTGGCGATTTCCGTGTGGATCAATCACTGGTACAAGGATTTCTACAACGCCCTGGAGAAGAAGGACACCGCCGCCTTCTGGCAACTGATAGGTTATTTCGGCGGCATTGCGGCGGTGGCGATTCTCGGCGCGGTCTACCGTCTCTATCTGACCCAGATGCTGACGATCCGCTGGCGCGCCTGGCTCACCGAACAACACTTCACCCGGTGGCTGGCCCACAAGAATTACTACCAGCTGGAACAGGGTGGTTATACCGACAACCCAGATCAGCGGATTTCCGAAGACCTCAACAACTTCACCTCCGGCACCTTGAGCCTCGGCCTTGGGTTACTGCGTAATGTGGTCAGCCTGGTGTCGTTCTCGATCATCCTGTGGGGCGTATCGGGCAGCATCGAAGTGTTTGGCATCACCATCCCCGGCTATATGTTCTGGTGCGCGTTGCTGTACGCCGCCGTGGGCAGTTGGCTGACGCACCTGATCGGCCGCCGCTTGATCGGCCTGAGCAACCAGCAGCAACGCTTCGAGGCAGACTTGCGTTTTTCCATGGTGCGGGTGCGTGAGAATGCAGAGAGCATTGCCCTGTACAACGGCGAGCCGAATGAAAGGCAGCGCCTGAGTACGCGCTTCGGCAAGGTCTGGCACAACTTCTGGGACATCATGAAAGTGTCCAAGCGCCTGACCTTTTTCACCGCCGGCTACAGCCAGATTGCGATCATCTTCCCGTTTATCGTGGCCGCGCCGCGCTACTTCAGCGGCAAGATCGAGCTGGGCGAGCTGATGCAAATCAACTCGGCATTTGGCAACGTGCAGGAAAACTTCAGCTGGTTTATCAACGCCTACTCGGAACTGGCGACATGGCGCGCCACCAGTGATCGTCTGCTGAGTTTCCAGCAAGCCATGAGCGACAACGAGCAGCGAGCCCCGGCCATCGATGTACGCCCTGACGGCGAGCGCCTGGAGATCACGGATCTGGGCATGGACCTGGCCGACGGCCGTCACCTGCTCACCGACGCCGACATGACCGTGGAGCCTGGTCAGCGCGTGATGCTCAGCGGGCGTTCCGGTAGCGGCAAGAGCACCTTGCTGCGGGCGATGGGCCATCTTTGGCCCGCAGGTCATGGCAGCATTCGGTTGCCGGCGACGCGCTACCTGTTCCTGCCGCAGAAGCCTTACCTGCCGATTGGTACGCTCAAGGCGGTGCTGAGTTATCCACAAGACGACAGCGTCTATCCGGCAGAACGTTATGCACAGGTCCTGCAAACCTGCCGCCTGCCGCACCTGGTCAATCGCCTGGATGAAGCCAACCACTGGCAACGCATGCTTTCGCCGGGTGAGCAACAGCGCCTGGCCTTTGCCCGTGCGTTGTTGTTCGCACCGCAGTGGCTGTATATGGATGAAGCGACCTCGGCGATGGATGAAGAAGATGAGGCAACCTTGTACCAGGCATTGATCGATGAATTGCCGGGATTGAGCATCGTCAGCGTCGGCCACCGCAGCAGCCTCAAGCGTTTCCATGGGCGGCATGTGCGCATCGAGGGTGGGCGGTTGCAGGAGCAACAGCTTACTTAAGCTCACGCTCGGTAAGTGTGGGAGGGGGCTTGCTCCCGAGGGCGGCCTGTCAGTAACAGATGCATTGGCTGATCCACCGCTATCGGGAGCAAGCCCCCTCCCACATTGATCTGCATTGTTCTTGAAGTGGCGCCCAAAAAAAGCCCGGCTGATCATCGATCAGCCGGGCTTTTTGTTGCTTGAGGACGACTTACTTCTTCAAGCCGTAATGCTCATCCAGCATCCCTGGGGCGTTCGGCGTCTTTGGCGCGTAGTCCCGTGGTGGCTCCTGGTTTTCCCGTGGCGGGGTCAGGCGTTCCCGTGGGGTTTGCGGTGCATCGGAATGCAGCGCAGCCAGCAGGCGCTGGCGGGTGATGTCGTCGAGGGCCAGGCGATTAGCGCCTTCGGCGAGGTGATCCTGTACTTCCTGGTAGCTCTGGGTGAGCTTCTTGACCAGGGTCGCGGTGCTGTTGAAGTGGGTAACAACCTCGTTCTGATAACTGTCAAAACGTTCCTGAATGTCATCCAGCTGACGCTGCGTGCGGTTAGGCGCGGCATTCGGCAGCAGGCGGGCAACCAGGAATCCAATGGCGACACCGGCAACCAGGGCAAGAGTCGGCAACAACCAAACTAAGAGCGAGTGTTCCACGAGTCCTTCCTCTATAAACGGCTTTGCTTTACGTTAACGGCTCAAACCTGCGCTGTATACCGCGATTAAGCTCGCAATGATGCCATGCACAGACTTTTAGCTAGACGAGTCGACCCCTTGAGAGGTCACGGAGTTCATCCTTGCTCATGCGTGAAACCCCCGTTTTGATCGATGGCCCGGTGGGCCAATTGGAAGCCTTGTACCTGGATCACCCCGAACCACGTGGCCTGGCGCTGATCTGCCACCCTAACCCGGTGCAGGGTGGGACCATGCTCAATAAAGTGGTGTCGACCCTGCAACGCACTGCGCGCGATGCCGGTTTGATTACTTTGCGTTTCAATTATCGTGGCGTCGGTGCCAGCGCCGGTACACACGATATGGCCAGTGGTGAGGTCGACGATGCCGAAGCGGCCGTCACCTGGCTGCGGGCAAAACATCCCGAACTGCCGATCACCTTGTTGGGTTTTTCCTTCGGTGGCTATGTCGCGGCCAGTCTCGGCGGCCGTCTGGAGGCCAAGGGTGAAAAGCTTGCGCACCTGTTTATGGTGGCTGCCGCCGTGATGCGCCTTGGCGATGCAGATGTGTTGCCCCAAGGCTGCCCGTTGACCCTGATCCAACCGGAAAGCGATGAAGTGGTCGACCCGCAACTGGTCTACGACTGGTCCGCCGCCCTGAAACGCCCCCATGAGTTGCTGAAAGTGGCAGAATGCGGACACTTTTTTCATGGCAAGCTGACCGATCTCAAGGATCTGGTGCTGCCACGCCTTTCGAATTGATGACAAGCGATCACCCATGACGACCCGTACCCGAATCCTCACCGGCATTACCACCACCGGCACGCCGCACCTGGGCAACTACGCCGGTGCGATCCGCCCGGCGATCCTCGCCAGCGAAGACGCGAATGCCGACTCCTTCTACTTCCTGGCCGACTACCACGCGCTGATCAAGTGCGACGACCCGCAGCGCATCCAGCGCTCGCGCATGGAAATCGCCGCGACCTGGCTGGCCGGTGGCCTGGATGTGAACCGTGTGACCTTCTATCGCCAGTCGGACATCCCGGAGATTCCCGAGCTGACCTGGCTGCTGACCTGCGTTGCCGCCAAGGGCCTGCTCAACCGCGCCCATGCGTACAAGGCGTCGGTGGACAAGAACGTGGAAAACGGCGAGGACCCGGATGCGGGCATCAGCATGGGCCTGTACAGCTACCCGGTGCTGATGGCCGCTGACATCCTGATGTTCAACGCGCACAAGGTGCCAGTCGGTCGCGACCAGATCCAGCACGTGGAAATGGCTCGCGACATCGGCCAGCGTTTCAACCACTTGTTCGGCAACGGTAAAGAATTCTTCACCATGCCCGAGGCGCTGATCGAAGAAAGCGTCGCCACCTTGCCGGGCCTGGATGGCCGCAAGATGTCCAAGAGCTACGACAACACCATCCCGTTGTTCACCAGCGCCAAGGACATGAAAGACGCGATCTCGCGGATCGTGACCGACTCGCGTGCGCCGGGCGAAGCCAAGGACCCGGACAATTCGCACCTGTTCACCCTGTACCAGGCGTTCGCGACCAAGGCGCAGGAAGAAGAATTCCGTGGCGAGCTGCTGCAAGGCCTGGGCTGGGGCGAGGCGAAGAATCGTCTGTTCCAACTGCTCGACGGCCAACTTGGTGAAGCGCGCGAGCGTTACCACCAACTGATGTCGCGCCCCTCCGATATGGAAGACCTGCTGCTGGTCGGAGCCAAGAAAGCCCGTGCCGTGGCCGCGCCATTCCTCGCCGAACTGCGTGAAGCAGTGGGCCTGCGTTCGTTCGTCAACCAGGCTGCGGCGCCGGCTGCCACCAAGAAAAAAGCGGCGAAGGCTGCGCGTTTTGTGAGTTTTCGTGAAGACGATGGCAGCTTCCGCTTTCGCCTGCTGGCCGCTGATGGTGAGCAACTGCTGCTATCGCGCAACTTTACCGATGGCAAAGCGGCTGGCGCTGTGACCAAACAATTGCAAAGTGGTGATGCGCTGGACGTGCGTGCGCAGGCTCTGAGCTTCAGCGTATGGCTGGACGGCGCCGCCGTGGCTGACAGTGCCGAGTACGCCGATCAAGCATCGCGTGACGCGGCCATCGAAGCCTTGCGCGCTGCGTTGACTCCAATCGAGGATTAACCCGACCAAGGGTTGATTGCCATTCTCCAGGGCCGTCGTTACAGTGTCGGCCCGTTTTTGTTGCCTTGCTAACGAAATTATGACGCCCCTAGAACGATATCAAGCTGATCTGAAACGCCCTGAATTCTTCCATGACGCGGCCCAGGAAAATGCTGTGCGTCATTTGCAGCGCCTGTACGACGATCTGGTCGCGGCCTCGCAAAGCAAGCCGGGGATGTTCAGCAAGCTGTTTGGCAAGAAAGACCATACGCCGGTCAAGGGCCTGTACTTTTGGGGGGGCGTCGGCCGGGGCAAGACTTATCTGGTAGACACCTTCTTTGAAGCGCTGCCATTCAAGGAAAAGGTCCGTACTCACTTCCACCGCTTCATGAAGCGCGTGCACGAAGAGATGAAAACCCTGCCGGGCGAGAAAAACCCGCTGACCATCATCGCCAAGCGCTTCTCCCAAGAAGCGCGGGTGATCTGCTTTGATGAGTTCTTCGTCTCCGACATCACCGACGCCATGATCCTCGGCACGCTGATGGAAGAGCTGTTCAAGAACGGTGTGACCCTGGTTGCCACGTCGAACATCGTGCCCGACGGTTTGTACAAGGACGGCCTGCAGCGTGCGCGCTTCCTGCCGGCCATTGCGCTGATCAAGCAGAATACCGATATCGTCAACGTCGACAGCGGCGTCGATTACCGCCTGCGCCACCTGGAGCAAGCCGAGCTGTTCCACTTCCCGCTGAACCAGGCGGCGCACGACAGCCTGAAAAAAAGCTTCCGCGCGCTGACGCCGGAATGCACCCAGGCGGTGGAAAACGACAAGCTGATGATCGAGAACCGCGAAATCATCGCCTTGCGTACCTGCGATGACGTGGCCTGGTTCGAGTTCCGCCAACTGTGCGACGGCCCGCGCAGCCAGAACGACTACATTGAGCTGGGCAAGATCTTCCACGCGGTGATCTTGAGCGGCGTCGAGCAGATGGGCGTGACCACCGACGATATTGCGCGGCGGTTTATCAACATGGTCGACGAGTTCTACGACCGCAACGTCAAGTTGATCATCTCGGCGGAAGTCGAGCTCAAGGACCTGTACACCGGCGGTCGCTTGAACTTCGAATTCCAGCGCACCTTGAGCCGCCTGCTTGAAATGCAGTCCCACGAGTTCCTGTCGCGCGGACACAAGCCTTAATCAATCTCCAGCTCAATGGAGATCCAATGTGGGAGCCGGGCTTGCCCGCGATGGCGGTGTATCAGTCAACTATAGGCTGGCTGATACACCGCCATCGCAGGCAAGCCAGCTCCCACAGTGGTTTGTGTTGGTCTGAGGTCAGGCAGCCTGTTGGAATTGCTGTCTGTACTGATTCGGCGACAACTCCGTGTGCTGCCTGAACAACCGCGCAAAGAAACTCGCATCGTCGTAACCCACCTCATAACTGATGGTCTTGATGCTCTTGCGGCTGCCTGAGAGCAGGCCCTTTGCCGTCTCGATGCGCAACCGTTGCAGGTAATGCAGCGGCTTGTCACCGGTGGCGGTCTGGAAGCGCCGCATGAAGTTGCGGATGCTCATGCCGTGTTCCCGGGCCACGTCTTCGAAGCGGAACTTGTCGGCAAAGTGTTCTTCGAGCCAGTGCTGGATCTGCAGGATGATCACGTCCTGGTGCAGCTTCTGGCCGCCAAAACCGATACGCCCCGGCGAATAGCTGCGCTGCACCTCATAGAGGATGTCACGGGCCACGGCCTGGGCGATGTTGGCGCCGCAGAAGCGTTCGATCAGGTAGATGTAGAGGTCACAGGCCGAGGTGGTGCCGCCGGCGCAATACAAGTTATCGGCATCGGTCAGGTGCTTGTCCTGGTTGAGCTGCACCTTGGGGAAGCGCTCGCTGAAAGCATTGAAGAACCGCCAGTAGGTGGTCGCCTCCTTGCCATCGAGCAGCCCGGCTTCGGCCAGCCAGAACACCCCGGTGGCTTCACCGCACAGCACGGCGCCGCGGGCGTGTTGTTCGCGCAGCCACGGCAACACTTGCGGGTAGCGGGTGCACAGGGCGTCGAAGTCGTCCCAGAAGGCCGGCAGCACGATGATATCGGCATCTTCCAGGCCGCCGTCCACCGGCATGATCACATCGCTGAAGCTGCGCACTGACTGCCCGTCGGGGCTGACCAGACGCGTATCGAACCCTGGGGTCAAGCCCAGGCCCTGCTGTTTACCGTAACGCAGGCTGGCCAGATGGAAGAAGTCCTTGGCTTGCATGAGGGTGGAAGCGAATACCCGATCAATGGCCAAAATGCTGACGCGCCGCAAGGGCGTGGAGATTTGGTTAGACATAATTTCATTTATTCTTATAGGGGAAAGTGGTCACCAGACGGCTGGATCGTCTTATTTTTTGTCGCATGTGTCCAGTGTCCCGTGACGCCATCGGGGCATAGGCTCTGTGGGCTCGTCCTTGTCCGACAATCCACGCAGGTGACTCATGATCCCCAGAACCTTGTTCAGCTCGGAGCACGAACTCTTCCGCGAGAGCGTGCGCACCTTCCTCGAAAAACACGCCGCGCCCTTTCATGGGCAATGGGAAAAGCAGGGCTATATCGATCGTAGCCTGTGGAACCAGGCGGGGGAGGCGGGCATGTTGTGTTCCCACCTGCCGGAGGAATATGGCGGCCTGGGCGCAGATTTCCTCTACAGCGCGGTAGTGATCGAAGAAGTCAGCCGCCTGGGGTTGACCGGCATCGGTTTTTCCCTGCATTCGGATATCGTCGCGCCCTACATCCTGCATTACGGCAGTGAAGCGCTTAAGCACAAATACCTGCCCAAGTTGATCAGCGGGGAGATGGTCACGGCAATTGCCATGACCGAGCCGGGCGCCGGTTCCGACCTGCAAGGGGTCAAGACCACGGCAGTGCTGGACGGCGATGAGTACGTCATCAACGGCTCCAAGACCTTTATCACCAACGGTTACCTGGCCGATCTGGTGATCGTAGTCGCCAAGACCGATCCCAAGGCCGGCGCCAAGGGCACCAGCCTGTTTCTGGTGGAGGCTGGCACGCCCGGTTTCGACAAGGGCAAGCGCCTGGAGAAAGTCGGCATGAAGGCCCAGGACACCTCGGAGTTGTTTTTCCAGGACGTGCGGGTGCCCAAGGAAAACTTGCTGGGCCAGGCCGGTATGGGCTTCGCATACCTGATGCAGGAGCTGCCTCAAGAGCGTTTGACCGTGGCGATAGGTGCGCTGTCTTCAGCCGAAGCGGCATTGCAATGGACCCTGGATTACACCCGCGAGCGCAAGGCGTTCGGCAAGGCGATTGCCGACTTCCAGAACACCCGATTCAAGCTGGCCGAGATGGCTACCGAGATTCAGATCGGTCGTGTGTTTGTGGATAAATGCATGGCACTGCACCTGGAAGGCAAGCTGGATGTGCCGACAGCGGCGATGGCCAAGTACTGGGCCACGGACCTGCAATGCAAGGTGCTCGATGAGTGCGTGCAGTTGCACGGCGGCTACGGCTTCATGTGGGAGTACCCGATTGCCCGGGCGTGGGCGGATGCGCGGGTGCAGCGTATTTATGCGGGGACCAATGAGATCATGAAGGAGATTATTGCGCGGGCGCTTTGATTGTCTGGTGCTCTTGATGGCCTCATCGCAGGCAAGCCAGCTCCCACATTTGACGGTATTCACAGATCAAAATGTAGGAGCTGGCTTGCCTGCGATGGCGGCCTGAAGGTCGATCAAGGCGCCGGATTCGGATGATCCTTTTGAATCGCCTCAATTCCTTCCAGCACCTCTTTCGACAGTTTCAGATCAGCACTGGCAATATTGCTGTCCAACTGCTCAAGGCTGGTGGCACCAATAATATTGCTGGTCACAAACGGCTGCTGCGTCACAAACGCCAGCGCCATCTGCGCCGGGTCCAGGCCGTGTTCGCGTGCCAGTGCCACATACCGGCTGCACGCCGCCTCCGACTGCGGGTTGAAGTAGCGGCTGAAGCGGCTGTACTCGGTCAGGCGCGCCTTGGCCGGCCGTGCGCCGCCTTCGTACTTGCCGCTGAGCATGCCGAACGCCAGCGGTGAGTAGGCCAGCAAACCGCACTGCTCACGGATGGCGATTTCCGCCAGGCCCACTTCAAAGCTGCGGTTGAGCAGGTTGTAGGGGTTCTGGATCGACACCGCGCGCGGCCAGCCACGGGCTTCGGCCAGGGCGAGGAACTTCATGGTGCCCCATGGGGTTTCGTTGGACAGGCCGATGTGGCGGATCTTGCCGGCCTTGACCTGTTCATCCAGGGCTTCGAGGGTTTCTTCCAGGGGGGTGAGGTCGTCTTCGTCCTTGTGCCTATAGCTCAGTTGGCCGAAGAAATTGGTGCTGCGTTCCGGCCAGTGCAGTTGGTAGAGGTCGATCCAGTCGGTCTGCAGGCGCTTGAGGCTGGCGTCGAGCGCCTGGGTGATGTGCTTGCGGTTGTGACGCAGGTAGCCATCGCGGATGTAGTCAATCGTGTTGCCGGGGCCGGCGATCTTGCTGGCGAGTATCCAGTCGGCGCGGTCGCCACGGCTTTTGAAATAGTTGCCGATGTAGCGTTCGGTGGTGGCATAGGTGTCGGCCTTGGGCGGTACCGGGTACATTTCTGCGGTATCGAGGAAGTTGATCCCCGCGCCCTTGGCCCGTTCGATCTGCGCGAAAGCCTCTGCCTCGCTGTTCTGCTCGCCCCAGGTCATGGTGCCCAACGCGATGGCGCTGACGTTCAGATCGGTGCGGCCCAGCTGTCGGTAATCCATCGGGTACTCCTTCAGGGGAAAACAATCATAAAAGCAGGTTGAATTTTTTTTCGCAATCTGCATAATTGCCCACCTCTTTCTGCAGTGGAAGTGATGCGCCGCCTGCCGAAGAATCTTGCCGTTGAACGGACGCGCCGACCCGAGCCCCCGATAGCGTCTGTATCCGGCTGCCTTTGACTTGTCAAAGTACGCACTATTCAGTAAGATCCGCCGTCTAATTTACAGGGCGGCCCCTGAGGCTATTAAAGAATGACAACTTTTACTGCAAAACCGGAAACAGTTCAGCGCGACTGGTTTGTCGTCGACGCCGCTGGTCAGACCCTGGGTCGTCTGGCCACTGAAGTCGCCAGCCGTCTGCGTGGCAAGCACAAGCCTGAATACACCCCGCACGTTGATACCGGTGACTACATCGTGATCATCAACGCTGAGCAGGTACGTGTTACCGGCAACAAAGCGCAAGACAAAATGTACTACCGTCACTCCGGTTTCCCAGGCGGTATCAAGTCTTCCAACTTTGAAGGCCTGATCTCCAAGAAGCCTGAAGCCCCGATCGAAATCGCGGTCAAAGGCATGCTGCCGAAGGGCCCACTGGGTCGCGATATGTTTCGCAAGCTGAAAGTCTATGCGGGCGCTGTACACCCTCATGCTGCTCAGCAGCCCCAAGAACTGAAGTTTTAACGGAATAGTTCATTATGTCGGCGACTCAAAATTACGGCACTGGCCGTCGCAAAACCGCAACCGCACGCGTTTTCCTGCGTCCGGGCACTGGTAACATCTCGATCAACAACCGCTCCCTGGACAACTTCTTCGGTCGCGAAACTGCCCGCATGGTAGTTCGTCAACCGCTGGAATTGACCGAGACCGTTGAAAAGTTCGACATCTACGTCACCGTTATCGGTGGCGGTGTAAGTGGTCAAGCTGGCGCAATCCGCCACGGTATCACTCGCGCTCTGATGCAGTACGACGAAACCCTGCGTGGCGCTCTGCGCAAAGCTGGCTTCGTTACTCGCGATGCTCGTGAAGTTGAACGTAAGAAAGTCGGTCTGCGTAAAGCGCGTAAGCGTCCGCAGTACTCGAAGCGTTAATTCGCTTTACGTTCCAGAAAACGCCCAGCCTCCTCACGGAGCTGGGCGTTTTTTATTGCCTGCGATTTATGCACATTTTTCGCCGTGACAACTTGCCACATCCGTAGACCCCCTATACTACAAGGCCTGAGGGCGGAGGCCCGGGCAATTCCCTTGTCATACGTGGGGCTTTTCATTACCATCCGTCAAAATTTTTATAAGTAAAGATTCAACACTTAGTAGACGCCTGATTTAACAGGCCAAAAAGCTGATGGGAGAGGACTGAATGAGCAATGACGGCGTGAATGCAGGCCGGCGTCGCTTCTTGGTAGCAGCCACATCCGTGGTGGGTGCTGCAGGAGCGGTGGGGGCTGCGGTCCCGTTCGTGGGGTCATGGTTTCCCAGTGCCAAGGCGAAAGCCGCAGGTGCACCGGTGAAGGTGAATGTCAGCAAGATCGAGCCAGGTCAGCAGATGATTGCTGAATGGCGCGGCCAGCCGGTTTTCATTGTTCGCCGTACTGAGGAAATCCTGGGGAATCTGAAAAAGATCGAAGGCCAGTTGTCTGACCCGACATCCGAAAATTCCGATCAGCCCGCCTACGCCAAGAACGAAATGCGTTCGATCAAGCCAGAGATCCTGTTGCTGGTTGGTCTGTGTACACACTTGGGTTGCTCGCCTACCTTCCGCCCGGAAGTGGCCCCTGTCGATCTGGGCAAGGATTGGGTCGGTGGTTATTTCTGCCCCTGCCACGGCTCGCACTACGACCTCGCTGGCCGTGTCTACAAATCCCAGCCTGCTCCATTGAACCTGCCCGTGCCTCCGCATACCTACGAAACTGACGACCTCATAGTCATTGGCCTCGACAAGGAGAACGCGTGATGAGCAAGTTCATGGATTGGGTGGATGCGCGCTTCCCCGCCACCAAAATGTGGGAAGACCATCTCAGCAAATATTACGCGCCAAAAAACTTCAACTTCTTCTACTTCTTTGGCTCCCTGGCCTTGTTGGTGCTGGTCAACCAGATCGTCACCGGCGTGTGGTTGACGATGAGCTACACCCCGTCGGCGGAAGAGGCCTTTGCTTCCGTCGAATACATCATGCGCGACGTCGAGTACGGCTCGATCCTGCGCCTGCTGCACTCCACAGGCGCATCAGCGTTCTTCATCGTCGTCTACCTGCACATGTTCCGCGGTCTGCTCTACGGTTCATACCAGAAGCCCCGCGAGCTGGTGTGGGTGTTTGGCATGTTGATCTACCTGGCGCTGATGGCCGAAGCCTTCATGGGCTACCTGCTGCCATGGGGCCAGATGTCGTACTGGGGCGCCCAGGTGATCATCTCGCTGTTCGGTGCAATCCCGGTGATCGGCAACGACCTGACCCAGTGGATACGTGGCGACTACCTGATCTCCGGCATCACCCTGAACCGCTTCTTCGCCTTGCACGTGGTGGCCCTGCCGATCGTGATCCTGGGCCTTGTGGTACTGCACATCCTGGCACTGCACGAAGTGGGTTCCAATAACCCTGATGGTGTGGACATCAAGAAGCACAAGGATGAGAACGGCATCCCGCTCGACGGCATTCCATTCCACCCTTACTACACCGTGAAAGACATTGTCGGCGTAGTGGTGTTCCTGTTTGTGTTCTGCTCGATCGTGTTCTTTTTCCCGGAGATGGGTGGTTATTTCCTGGAGAAACCTAACTTCGAACAGGCCAACGCCTTCAAGACGCCCGAGCATATTGCCCCGGTCTGGTACTTCACGCCGTTCTACGCGATCTTGCGTGCGATCCCCGACAAACTCATGGGCGTGATCGCCATGGGCGCAGCCATCGCGGTGCTGTTCGTGCTGCCGTGGCTCGATCGGAGCCCGGTCAAGTCGATGCGCTACAAAGGCTGGCTGAGCAAGATCTGGCTGTGGGTGTTCTGCATTTCGTTCGTGATCCTGGGTGTGCTAGGCGTGCTGGCGCCGACCCCCGAGCGTACGTTGCTGTCGCAGGTCTGCACCTTCCTGTACTTCGCCTACTTCATTCTGATGCCGTTCTATACCCGGCTCGAGAAGACCAAACCGGTTCCGGAAAGGGTGACTGGCTGATGAAAAAATTATTCGTTGCATTCGTGCTTGCGGCTCTGCCGCTACTGTCCTTCGCCGCCGAGCATGGCGCGCAGCTGGAAAAAGTCGATATCGATGTGTCTGACAAGGCCGCCATGCAGGATGGGCTGCGTACCTTCACCAACTACTGCATGGGCTGCCACAGCGCCAAGTTCCAGCGTTACGAGCGTGTGGCCGATGACCTGGGCATTCCCCATGAGGTGATGCTCAGTCACGCGGTGTTCACTGGCGCCAAGATTGGCGACCATATGAACATCGGCATGCAACCGGCTGACGCCAAGACCTGGTTCGGCGCCGCACCGCCCGACTTGACCCTGGTGGCTCGTGTACGCGGTACCGATTGGCTCTACGGCTACCTCAAGTCCTTCTATGAAGACCCGGCGCGCCCCTATGGCGTGAACAACAAAGTCTTCCCGAATGTCGGCATGCCGAACGTTCTGGTCGGCCTGCAGGGTCGTCAAGTGGTAGGATGCAAGCAGGTTCAGGTCGTTGAAGACGGCAAGAAGCAATATGATCCGTTGACCGGCACGCCGCTGACTCATGAAGCGTGCGATCAACTGACCATCGTGCCCAAGACCGGTACGCTGAACGAAGAGCAGTTCGACGAGAAGGTCAAGAACCTGGTGACCTTCCTGGCCTACTCGGCCAACCCGGTCAAACTGCAGCACCAGCGCATCGGTACGTACGTCTTGCTGTACCTGGCTTTCTTCTTCGTATTCGCTTATCTGCTCAAGCGCGAATACTGGAAGGATGTGCATTGATCCAACCGTAAGCAATTGCTGTTAATCTTGCGCGCCCAGCGGCATCTCTGAACACGTAACGCCTGGTTTGACCGGACGTTACAGAGATGCTCTCTGGGCGCGCTCGTTTTTGAGCTTTCGATAATTTCAACAAGCGAGGAGGACCGCCATGGGCGTGACCAATCGGTTGGCCTGTTACTCCGACCCCGCCGACCACTATTCCCACCGAGTACGCATCGTGCTCGCAGAGAAGGGTGTCAGCGCCGAGATCATCAGTGTGGAGGCGGGCCGTCATCCGCCGAAACTGATCGAAGTGAACCCTTACGGCAGCTTGCCCACCCTGGTCGATCGTGACCTGGCGTTGTGGGAGTCAACCGTGGTGATGGAATACTTGGATGAGCGTTACCCGCATCCGCCTTTGCTGCCGGTGTACCCGGTGGCGCGTGCCAACAGCCGCCTGCTGATCCATCGGATCCAGCGTGACTGGTGCGGGCTGGTGGATGTGATTCTGGATTCGCGTTCTAAGGAAGCCGCTCGGGTGCAGGCGCGCAAGGAATTGCGCGAAAGCCTGACCGGTGTTTCGCCGCTGTTCGCCGATAAACCTTTTTTCCTCAGTGAGGAACAAAGCCTGGTGGATTGCTGCCTATTACCCATACTCTGGCGCTTGCCGATCCTGGGCATTGAACTGCCACGGCCGGCCAAGCCGCTGCTTGATTACATGGAGCGCCAATTTGCGCGTGAGGCTTTCCAGGCGAGTCTGTCTGGTGTCGAACGCGATATGCGCTAAGGCTTAAGGAGCCGTTGATGAACTCCAGTCGACCTTATTTGGTCCGCGCGCTCTATGAGTGGATTGTGGACAACGATTGCACACCGCACATGCTGGTCAATTCCGAGTTTCCCAAGGTGGATGTGCCACAGGGTTTCGCCAGCGACGGACAAATCGTGCTGAACGTATCGCCCAGTGCCGTGCGCCATCTGCACATGGACAACGAAGCGGTGAGCTTTGAAGGGCGTTTCGGTGGCGTACCGCATACGCTGTTCGTGCCGATTGGTGCCATCCTCGGGATCTACGCCCGGGAGAACGGCCAAGGCATGGTGTTCGATCTGGAGTCGCCTTTCGAGGACGACGAAACGATTGACGGTGAAGGCGGTGATGATCTACCGCCACCGGACAGCGAGCCGCCGCGTCCTAGCGGTCGGCCGAGCTTGAAAGTGGTGAAGTAGGCGGATTTTGCCTTCAGCCCCCCGTGAGAAATGCCTCGATGTTTGTCGGGGCATTTTTTTGCGTGAAGGATATGGATGAAAGTCGCGCCACAACGGTGATCGTACAACCACCATGGGCTATGATGCGGTCTTCAGTTCGCCGAGAAAGATGGTTCATCATGGAAAACGCCAGCGCCGCTCCACGTCTGCCCCGCAAGCGCCGCAGCCTTGCCCAGGAATTGGTCACGGTGTTGTCCGAGCAGATCCGCGATGGCCAGCTCAAACGCGGCGATAAATTGCCTACCGAGTCGGCGATCATGGAAGCCCACGGCGTCAGCCGCACCGTGGTGCGCGAGGCCATCTCGCGCTTGCAGGCGGCGGGGCAGGTCGAGACCCGCCATGGTATCGGCACCTTTGTGCTGGACACGCCCAGCCCCAGCGGTTTCCGCATTGACCCGGCCACCGTGGTGACCTTGCGTGATGTGCTGGCGATTCTGGAGCTGCGTATCAGTCTGGAAGTAGAGTCGGCGGGCCTTGCCGCCTTGCGTCGCAGTGATGCGCAACTGGCCGCCATGCGTGCGGCTCTTGATGCGCTGAATGAAAGTGCGGCCCACGCTGGCGATGCGGTGGCGTCAGACTTTGCCTTTCACCTGGAAATTGCACTGTCTACCGGTAACCGCTACTTCACCGATATCATGACCCACCTGGGTACCAGCATCATTCCGCGGACCCGCTTGAATTCGGCGCGCCTGGCCCATGATGACCAGCAGCATTACATGGGCCGCCTGAGCCGCGAACACGAAGAAATCTATGAGGCAATTGCCCGCCAGGATTCGGATGCGGCGCGGGCGGCCATGCGTCTGCATTTGACCAACAGCCGTGAGCGGCTGCGCCATGCCCATGAAGAGGCAGAAGCACAGCGCGTCTGAGGTTTGCCATATCCCGTGTGGGAGCTGGCTTGCCTGCGAATGCAGTGGTTCAGTAACAAACTCAATGACTGACACACAGCTATCGCAGGCAAGCCAGCTCCCACATTTGACCTCCATTATCTGGATACCGGGCCTGTTTAGCTGGCGGGTTGATTGGGCTTGTAGTCTTTGAGCAACAGATACGTACTCCACCCCCACCAATCATTGGTCCAGTGTTTGTCGTTCAGGTCATTGACGTCCTTGCGCCGCAGCACCTTGTCCCCCTCCATCTTGAACAACGGCGAGAAGTTGTTCGCCGGGTTTTGCGCGGCGTTCAGGTCGGGCACATACAGCGGTGCCTTGAAGCTGGCCGGGGAGGGCGCGACGCCGCTGATGAAGGTTTCGAAGATTTCGTCTGCCGAAGCCTGCACCGCACGTTTTACCTGCACGCGATTATCGGCGTCGATGCTGTCGAAGTAGCGCTTGTCGCCGTAGGCATGCCACTGATCACCCATGGCATTACGCACCTTGAGCCCGAACTTGCTGTCTTCGTCGTGCATGAAGCGGCTGATCAGCGAACCCAATTCACCTGGTGTCACAACGGCTGCCAACTGTTTGCGTGGCACTCGCAGGTGCCCGGCGGAAAACAGGTCGGTCAAGAAGTGATCAGCGAAGCTGTTCATTGCATAGGCCAGTTCCAGGGCCTGGTCGGTACCCGTCTGGTGGGCCACAACGGCTTGTTGCAGCGCCGCCGTGTGACCGGCCAGGTACGCGGACAAGGCCCACTCACCGAAATGATCGGCATTATCCGCTGCCAGCTTGAGGTAGCGTCCCAAGGGAATCAGGGCCGAAACAGCGCTGCCGCCACCCGTGATGCGGTTCCACTCCTCCGACAACGTATCACCCAGTGCGTCGTAGGCTTCATGGGGTTGTTTGCCATCCTTGATCGCCTGCTTGACCGCGTTGATTTCCTTTTGCATCACCGCCAGGATCTTCTGCGCCTCTTCCCGTGAGGCGGGCAATACGGCGAGAGAGTTGAAGGCTGCAGTGAAACGTTGCACGCGCTCGGCCGCAGAGGCGCCATCGCTGATGGCTTGGCCGGGGATGCCATAGAAATCGCCACCCAAAGCGATCACTTGGCCGTAGGTCAGCGCGAGCCCGTTGGGCAGATGCAATTGCACCTGGTGTGCAGGAATCGCCGCTGCGTCCTTGGCGAAGCGCAGCAGGGTTTCATCGCCGATGGCGGTGTGTTCACCCCCTTCAAAACGCAGGGTCGGTGGGAGTTTCTCGGGTACTGCGAGTTCAAGACCTGACATGTTAGCTCCTTGCTATGTCGTGGGAATCTTCCTTTTTAGCTGTATGTATATACAGCTAAAGTCACTATAGGTGAGAAATTTCCTACGTCAAGAATTGCAATCCACACGTCAGGTGCGAGCGGAGGCTCAACGAATTGCAGTTGACGAATCTTTTTATAGTTGTACGATGACGTACGACATCATCAAAACCAACAACAACGCTTTCCTCAGAAAGTCTTCGCCCAGGGTGTTCGAATAATGAATCCACAAGAACTGAAGTCCATCCTCTCCCACGGTCTGCTGTCTTTCCCGGTGACCGATTTCAACGCCCAGGGTGACTTCCACCAGGCGGGCTACATCAAGCGCCTCGAATGGCTGGCCCCTTACGGCGCCACCGCGTTGTTCGCCGCCGGGGGGACGGGTGAGTTTTTTTCCCTCGCTGCCAGCGAATATTCCCAAGTGGTAAAAACCGCCGTGGACACTTGCGCGTCCAGCGTGCCAATTCTTGCCGGTGTGGGCGGTTCGACCCGCCAGGCCATCGAGTACGCCCAGGAGGCGGAACGCCTCGGCGCCAAAGGCTTGCTGCTGCTGCCGCACTACCTTACCGAAGCCAGCCAGGACGGGGTTGCTGCCCACGTTGAGGCGGTGTGCAAGTCGGTCAAGATCGGCGTGGTGGTGTACAACCGCAACGTCTGCCGCCTGACCGCGCCGCTGTTGGAACGCCTGGCCGAACGTTGCCCGAACCTGATCGGCTACAAGGACGGGCTGGGTGATATCGAGTTGATGGTGTCGATCCGTCGCCGCCTGGGTGACCGTTTCAGCTACCTCGGCGGCCTGCCGACTGCAGAGGTTTACGCCGCGGCCTACAAGGCCCTTGGAGTGCCGGTGTACTCCTCGGCGGTGTTCAACTTCATCCCGAAAACCGCCATGGACTTCTACCACGCCATTGCCCGCGAAGATCACGCCACCGTCGACAAGATCATCGATGACTTCTTCCTGCCGTACCTGGACATCCGTAATCGCAAAGCCGGGTACGCAGTGAGCATCGTCAAGGCCGGCGCGAAAATTGTCGGGTACGACGCCGGCCCGGTGCGTACGCCGCTGACCGATCTGTTGCCGGAAGAATACGAAGCCCTGGCCGCGCTGATCGACAAGCAAGGCGCGCAATAAATTATCCACAAGGCCGCTGAGCAATCAGCGGCCTTTTGCGTCAGGAGAAGATTCGTGTCCCAAGCAAAGCGTTTCGAAAACTACATCAACGGTGAATGGGTAACCGGCGCCGACTATTGCACCAATATCAACCCGTCTGATTTGGCCGATGTCATCGGCGAATATGCCAAAGCGGACGTGGCCCAAGTCAACGCGGCCATTGACGCGGCCCGCGCCGCTTTCCCGGCCTGGTCCACGTCCGGTATCCAGGCGCGCCACGACGCGCTGGATAAAGTCGGCAGTGAAATCCTTGCCCGTCGCGAAGAGCTCGGCACCCTGCTGGCCCGGGAAGAGGGCAAGACCCTGCCCGAAGCCATCGGCGAAGTGACCCGCGCCGGTAATATTTTCAAGTTCTTCGCCGGTGAATGCCTGCGCCTTTCAGGTGATTACGTGCCCTCGGTGCGTCCGGGCGTCAACGTTGAAGTGACTCGCGAAGCCCTTGGCGTGGTGGGGCTGATTACTCCATGGAATTTCCCGATTGCCATTCCCGCATGGAAAATCGCCCCGGCCCTGGCCTACGGCAACTGCGTGGTGATCAAGCCAGCGGAGCTGGTGCCGGGTTGCGCCTGGGCCCTGTCGGAGATCATTTCTCGCGCTGGTTTCCCTGCTGGTGTGTTCAACCTGGTGATGGGCAGCGGTCGTGTCGTCGGCGACGTGTTGGTCAACAGCCCGAAAGTCGATGGCATCAGCTTTACCGGCTCGGTTGGCGTGGGTCGTCAGATCGCCGTCAATTGTGTGTCGCGCCAGGCCAAAGTGCAGTTGGAAATGGGCGGCAAGAACCCGCAGATCATCCTCGATGACGCCGACCTCAAGCAGGCGGTGGAGTTGTCGGTGCAGAGCGCGTTCTATTCCACCGGCCAGCGTTGCACCGCGTCGAGCCGTTTGATTGTCACCGCCGGCATTCACGACCAGTTTGTTGCGGCAATGGCTGAGCGCATGAAGTCGATCAAGGTCGGCCACGCGTTGCACACCGGCACCGACATCGGGCCAGTGGTGTCCCAGGCCCAGTTGGACCAGGACATGAAATACATCGACATCGGCCAAAGCGAAGGTGCGCGGCTGGTCAGCGGTGGCGGCCTGGTGACCTGCGACACCGAAGGCTATTACCTGGCGCCGACCTTGTTTGCCGACAGCGAAGCGGCGATGCGCATCAGCCGTGAAGAAATCTTCGGCCCGGTGGCCAACGTGGTGCGTGTGGCTGACTACGAGGCGGCGCTGGCCATGGCCAACGACACCGAATTCGGCCTGTCGGCGGGTATCGCCACTACGTCGCTGAAGTACGCCAACCACTTCAAACGCCACTCCCAGGCTGGGATGGTGATGGTCAATCTGCCAACCGCCGGTGTGGATTACCACGTTCCATTTGGTGGCCGTAAGGGGTCATCCTACGGTTCGCGTGAGCAAGGTCGCTATGCGCAAGAGTTCTACACCGTGGTGAAGACCAGCTATATCGGGTCGTAATACGCAGCATCCTGTGGCACTGGCTTTATGTGGGAGCTGGCTTGCCTGCGATAGCATCACCTCGGTCTTGCTGACACACCGAGGTGTCTGCATTGCGGGCAAGCCCGGCTCCCACAGGAAAAACAAAAAATCATTACCCGCAAAAAAAATAATTAGTGGGAGTACCTCTTCATGCAAGCGACCAAGCCGACCCATGTCCGCTATTTGATCCTGCTCATGCTGTTTCTGGTGACCACGATCAACTATGCCGACCGCGCAACTATCGCCATCGCCGGCTCCAGCCTGCAAAAAGACCTCGGCATCGACGCGGTCACCCTCGGTTACATCTTCTCCGCATTCGGTTGGGCTTACGTGGCCGGGCAAATTCCTGGCGGCTGGCTGCTCGACCGCTTCGGCTCGAAAAAAATCTACGCCTTGAGCATCTTCACCTGGTCGCTGTTCACCGTGCTGCAAGGCTATGTCGGTGAGTTCGGCGTCTCCACTGCTGTGGTTGCGCTGTTCATGCTGCGCTTCATGGTGGGCCTGGCCGAGGCGCCTTCGTTTCCGGGCAATGCCCGTATTGTTGCGGCGTGGTTTCCTACGGCTGAGCGCGGCACCGCATCGGCGATCTTCAATTCGGCGCAGTACTTCGCCACGGTGTTGTTTGCGCCATTGATGGGCTGGATCGTTTACCGCTTCGGCTGGCAGCACGTGTTTATCGTGATGGGCGTGATCGGCATCGTGTTCTCGCTGATCTGGCTGAAAGTTATCCACAGCCCGCGCCAGCATCCGATGATCAACGAGGCCGAGTTCAACCACATCGCTGCCAACGGCGCGATGGTCGACATGGATCAGGACAAGGGCAAGGGTAAGAAAACTGACGGGCCGAAGTGGGATTACATCCGCCAGTTATTGACCAACCGCATGATGCTTGGCGTATACCTGGGCCAGTACTGCATCAACGGTATCACCTACTTCTTCCTGACCTGGTTCCCGGTGTATCTGGTGCAGGATCGCGGCATGACCATCCTCAAGGCTGGTTTTATCGCCTCGTTGCCGGCGATCTGCGGCTTTATCGGCGGTGTGCTCGGCGGGGTGATCTCTGACTACCTGCTGCGTAAAGGCCACTCGCTGACCTTTGCACGCAAGGCGCCGATCATTGGCGGCCTGCTGATCTCCAGCAGTATCGTGGCCTGCAATTACGTGGACATCGAATGGATGGTGGTGGGCTTCATGGCCTTGGCGTTCTTCGGCAAAGGCGTTGGCGCACTGGGTTGGGCGGTGGTGTCCGACACCTCGCCCAAGCAGATCGCCGGCCTCAGTGGCGGCCTGTTCAACACCTTCGGTAACCTGGCGTCGATCACCACGCCGATTGTCATTGGCTACATCATCAGCACTACCGGCTCGTTCAAATGGGCCCTGGTGTTCGTCGGCGCCAACGCGCTGGTCGCAGTGTTCAGCTACCTGGTGATTGTCGGCCCGATCAAGCGCGTGGTGCTCAAAGAGCCGCCCGCCAAAGGCCCTGAGTTGACCAACCTTTCCCAAGCGCATTCCTGAGGTTCGTGTGATGCAGTTGATTGAACATGCCGACTCGCCGCGCTCGATCCGTTTGCACGAGCGCGACAATGTGGTGATCGTGGTAAACGACCAGGGCGTGCCGGCGGGCACTGAATTTCCCGACGGCCTGGTCACCGTGGAGTTCATACCCCAGAGCCACAAGGTGACGTTGGAAGATATCCCCGAGGGCGGCCGGATTATTCGCTACGGCCAGACCATCGGTTACGCCCTGGCTCCGATCCTGCGTGGCAGTTGGGTGCAGGAAGATCAGCTGCGCATGCCCACCGCGCCACCGCTGGACAGCTTGCCGCTGTCCACTGAGGTGCCTGAAACCCAGGCACCGCTGGAGGGGTTCACCTTCGAGGGCTATCGCAATGCCGACGGTACCGTGGGCACGCGCAATATCCTCGGTATCACCACCACCGTGCAGTGCGTCACCGGCGTGCTGGACCACGCAGTCAAGCGCATCAAGGATGAGTTGCTGCCCAAGTATCCCCACGTCGATGATGTGGTGGCGCTGACTCACAGCTATGGCTGCGGCGTGGCGATTACGGCGACGGATGCCTATATCCCGATCCGCACCGTGCGCAACCTGGCGCGCAACCCGAACCTGGGTGGTGAAGCCCTGGTGATCAGTCTGGGCTGCGAGAAGTTGCAGGCCGGGCAGGTGATGCACGACAACGACAGCTCGGTGGATCTGAGCGAGCCGTGGTTGTATCGCCTGCAGGATTCCAGCCATGGCTTCACCGAAATGATCGAGCAGATCATGGCGCTGGCCGAGGTGCGCTTGAAGAAACTCGACCAGCGCCGTCGGGAAACCGTGCCGGCCAGCGAGCTGATCCTGGGTATGCAGTGCGGTGGTAGTGATGCGTTTTCCGGTATCACCGCCAACCCGGCGCTGGGGTATGCCTCGGACTTGCTGCTGCGGGCCGGCGCGACGGTGATGTTTTCCGAAGTGACTGAAGTGCGCGATGCCATTTACCTGCTGACTTCCCGCGCACAGAACCAGGAGGTTGCCCGGGAACTGGTCAGGGAAATGGACTGGTATGACCGTTACCTGGCCAAGGGTGAAGCAGACCGCAGCGCCAATACCACGCCGGGCAACAAGAAGGGCGGGCTGTCGAATATTGTCGAGAAGTCCTTGGGTTCCATCGTCAAGTCCGGCAGCAGCGCGATCAACGGCGTGCTCGGCCCCGGCGAGCGCTTGAAGGGCAAGGGCCTGATTTTTTGCGCCACCCCGGCCAGTGATTTTGTGTGTGGCACCTTGCAACTGGCTGCAGGGATGAACCTGCATGTATTCACCACCGGGCGTGGCACGCCGTACGGGCTGGCGATGGCGCCGGTGGTCAAGGTGTCGACCCGCACCGAGCTGGCCCAGCGTTGGCCGGACCTGATCGATATCGACGCCGGGCGCATTGCCACCGGGCGTGCGAGTATCGAGGAACTGGGCTGGGAGTTGTTTCACTTCTACCTGGACGTGGCCAGTGGCAGGAAGCAGACGTGGGCCGAGCATCACAAGTTGCACAACGATATTACGCTGTTCAACCCGGCGCCGATTACCTGAGACCGAGTCGCCTGCATCGGGAGCAAGCCCCCTCCCACATTGGTCCGCATTCCAACACAATGAATGCGTTCAAATGTGGGAGGGGGCTTGCTCCCGATAGCGGTAGACCAGACGACACGGGCTGCATGGCTTATCATTAGCCAACTAACGACGCCCACCAAGGTTCTCCCCGGCATGCTGGCAATCTTCCTTACCACCCTCACCATCACCGCGCCGGTGTTTGCCATGCTGTTTCTTGGTGTGCTGCTCAAGCGCATCAACTGGATCAACGACAACTTTATCCACACCGCTTCGTCCCTGGTGTTCAACGTCACCATGCCGGCGCTGTTGTTCCTGGGCATCCTGCATGCCGACCTGCACGCGGCACTCAAGCCGGGTTTGCTGATCTATTTTGCCGTCGCCACCCTGGCGAGCTTTGCTTTGGCCTGGGGCTGGGCGATTTTTCGCTGCAAGCGTGAAGACCGGGGCATTTACACCCAGGGTGCGTTTCGCGGCAACAACGGGGTGATCGGCCTGGCGCTCGCCGCCAGCATGTACGGTGACTACGGGATCTCCCTGGGCGCAATCCTCGCGGCGCTGGTGATCCTGTTTTACAACACGCTGTCGACCATTGTGCTGGCGGTGTACAGCCCGGTGATCAAGTCCGACCCGTGGAGCATTTTCAAGAGTGTGGTGGCTAACCCACTGATCATCAGCGTGATCGTTGCGGCGCCGTTCGCGTACTTTCAGATCAGCTTGCCCGGCTGGTTCGAAAAGTCCTTGCAGTACCTGTCGGATACCACGCTGCCGTTGGCGTTGATTTGCATCGGCGGCACCTTGTCCATGGCCGCGCTGCGCAAGAGCGGCAACATGGCGTTGAGTGCGAGCCTGATGAAGATGATCTGGTTGCCGGTGATCGCAACCCTGGGCGCTTGGTTGCTGGGCTTTCGCGGGCCGGAGCTGGGGATTCTGTTCCTGTACTTCGGCGCGCCGACAGCCGCGGCCAGCTTCGTGATGGCCAGGGCGGCGCAAGGCAATCATGAGCTGGCGGCGGCGATTATCGTGATCACCACGTTGATGGCGGCGGTGACCACCAACATCGGGATTTTCGTATTGCAGGCGGGTGGCTGGATCTAGGCGTCTTTCTGGTAGCTTTCGATCACTTCCTGCGCTGCCCGAAAGGCATCAATCGCCGCCGGCACACCGGCATACACCGCGCAATGCAGCAGCGCTTCGCGAATCTCGTCTACCGTGCAGCCATTATTCAGTGCACCGCGCACGTGGCCCTTGAGTTCCTGCGGGCATTTGAGGGCTGTCAGGGCGGCGAGGGTGATCAGGCTGCGGGTCTTGAGCGGCAAGCCTTCGCGGTTCCAGACAGCGCCCCACGCATGTTCATTGACGAAGTCCTGCAGCGGCTGGGTGAACGCCGTGGCACTACCCAGGGCGCGGTCGACGAATGCATCGCCCATGACTTGGCGTCGTACCTCAACTCCGGGTTTTTTCTGATCGGTCATTTCGATTCCCTCTTGTGTTGGCGGTGCCAGGCGCGCACAGAGGTGAACAACAGCAAAGCCACCAACGCCGGCAGGACGTAATACAGCATCAATTGTTCAAGCTTGTTGGCCAGGGGCATACCGGTGGTGAACGCCATTACGTGCAGCCCGTACGCCAGGTACAACCCCAGCAGCACCAGCCCTTCGATACGCGTCACACGGTAGCCGGTATAAAACACCGGCAGGCACAGGACGATGGCACCGAGCATCACCGGCAAATCGAAGTCCAGGGCATTGGGTGATACCGACAGCGGCGACGGCGCCACCAGCGCGGTAAAGCCCAGCACGCCCAGCAGGTTGAACAGGTTGCTGCCGATCACGTTGCCCACCGCAATTTCCCGCTCGCCGCGCAAGGCGGCGATCAGCGATGTGGCAAGGCAGGGCAGCGAGGTGCCCACGCCGATGAGCGTCAGGCCGATGACGCGCTCCGACAAGCCCAGGTCGCCCGCCACTTCCACCGCGGCGCCCAGCAACAAATGCCCGGCCAGTACCAGCACCAATAGCCCGGCGAGCATCAGCAACGCGCTGCTCAACCAGGGTGCCTTGGCCACGGTGTCCAGGGTGCGCGGGCGGCGTGAATGACGCGTCTGGTGGTGCAGTACGCCAAGGTAAGCCACCAGCGCCACCAGCAGCAAAACACCATCGAGCGGTGTCAGCACTTCATTGGCGGCCAGGATAAACACCAGCAGACCGGCGAAGATCATCACCGGGATATCCACACGCACCAGTTGCCGCGAGACCCGCAGCGGAATGATCAGCGCCGACAGGCCCAGGGTGACGAGGATATTGAAAATGCTGCTGCCAATAACGCTACCCACGGCGATATCGGTATTGCCGGCCAGCGTGGCCTGGAGGCTGACGGCCATCTGCGGCGCGCTGCTGCCGAAGGCGACAATGCTCAAGCCGATGATCAGCGGTCGCACTTTGAGGCTGGCCGCCAGGCGTACGGCGGCGCGTACCAGGATCTCGGCGCCGACGATCAACAGCAGCAAGCCGCCGACCAGTTCGAGCAGGCTCCAGGGCGAAAGGGCGTTCAATCCGAAAATACTCAAGGCGGCCTCAATCAGTTGTTCAGGGCTTGCACGCGAACCCGTGCGGTGCCGCTGCCCAGCATACGCAATTGCTCGGCAGCCTTGCGGGAAACGTCGATCAGGCGCCCACGGGTGTGCGGGCCGCGGTCATTGATACGCACCACGACCGATCGGTCGTTGTTCAGATTGGTCACTTTGACCCGCGTACCGAAGGGCAGGCGCCGATGCGCAGCGGTCAAGGCGTTCTGGTTGAAGGGTTCACCACTGGCGGTTCTTTTGCCATGGTGTTTGGCGCCGTAATAGGAGGCGGTGCCGGTTTCGTCGTAACCGTTGGGGTCGATGAGGCCGCTGGCGCAACCCGCCAGCAGGGAGGACAAGGCCAGGAGGCCGAGTAGACGCTTCATTGTCAGGACATCCCCAATAAAAAATGTGGAGAGGGAGCAAGCCCCCTCCCACACAGGTTGGAGCCAGACCTTGAAGTCTGCTCCAACCATTCACCGCAATCAGCCTTCGAGCTTGCTTTTAAGCAGCTCGTTCACCTGTTGCGGGTTGGCTTTGCCCTTGGAGGCTTTCATGGCCTGGCCGACAAAGAAGCCGAACATCTTGCCGCGCTTGGCTTCGTCTGCGGCGCGGTATTGCTCGACCTGTTCGGCATTCGCCGCGAGCATTTCATCGAGTACGGCCGAAATCGCGCCGCTGTCGGTGACTTGCTTGAGACCACGCTTCTCGATGATCTCGTCGGCGTTGCCTTCACCCGCGGCCATCGCTTCGAACACCGTCTTGGCGATTTTGCCGGAGATGGTGTTGTCCTTGATGCGCAGCAGCATCCCGCCCAATTGTTCGGCAGTGACAGGCGCTTCGTCGATTTCCAGGCCCTGTTTGTTCAGCACGCTGCCCAGTTCGACCATCACCCAGTTGGCCGCCAGCTTGGCGTCGCCGGCAATGCTCACGACTTTTTCGAAGTAGTTGGCTTGTTCACGGCTGGACGCCAGCACGCTGGCATCGTATACCGACAGGCCGAACTGCTCCTGGAAGCGCTCGCGTTTTTGCTGCGGCAGTTCCGGCAGGGTGGCGCGGATGTCGTTGAGGAACGAATCCTCCAGCACCACCGGCAACAGGTCCGGGTCGGGGAAGTAACGGTAGTCGTTGGCTTCCTCTTTGCTGCGCATGGCGCGGGTTTCGTCTTTGTTCGGGTCGTACAGGCGCGTTTGCTGGATCACCTTGCCGCCGTCCTCGATCAATTCGATCTGGCGACGCACTTCGCTGTTGATCGCCTTCTCGATGAAGCGGAACGAGTTGACGTTCTTGATCTCGCAGCGGGTGCCGAACTCAACCTGGCCCTTTGGCCGGATCGACACGTTGCAGTCGCAACGCAGCGAGCCTTCGGCCATGTTGCCGTCGCAGATGCCCAGGTAGCGCACCAGCGCGTGGATGGTCTTGACGTAGGCCACGGCTTCCTTGGCGCTGCGCATGTCCGGTTCGGAGACGATTTCCAGCAGCGGCGTGCCGGCACGGTTCAGGTCGATACCGGTGGCGCCGGGGAATTCTTCGTGCAGGCTCTTGCCGGCGTCTTCTTCCAGGTGCGCACGGGTTACGCCGACACGCTTGATGGTGCCGTCTTCCAGCGGGATGTCCAGGTGGCCCTTGCCGACGATCGGCAGTTCCATCTGGCTGATCTGGTAGCCCTTGGGCAGGTCTGGATAGAAGTAGTTCTTGCGTGCAAACACGTTGTGCTGGCCGATTTCGGCGTCAATCGCCAGGCCGAACATCACCGCCATGCGCACCGCTTCCTGGTTCAGCACCGGCAGCACGCCGGGCATGCCCAGGTCGACCAGGCTGGCCTGGGTGTTGGGCTCAGAGCCGAACGTGGTGGCGCTACCGGAGAAAATCTTCGATTGGGTGGCGAGCTGGGTATGAATCTCCAGCCCGATCACAACTTCCCATTGCATAGTGTTCTCCTCAGAAGCCGGTAGGGGTGCGGGTGTGCCAGTCGGTGTGCAACTGGTACTGGTGCGCCACATTGAGCAGGCGGCCTTCCTGGAAGTACGGGGCGAGCAATTGCACGCCAACCGGCAAGCCGTCGACGAAACCGGCAGGCATGGACAAGCCCGGCAGGCCCGCGAGGTTGGCGGTAATGGTGTAGAGGTCTTCCAGGTACTCGGCGATCGGGTCGCCGGTCTTGGCGCCGATCTTCCAGGCCGGGTTCGGCGTGGTCGGGCCGAGGATCACGTCGACTTCTTCGAAGGCGGCCATGAAGTCGTTCTTGATCAGGCGACGGATTTTCTGCGCCTTGAGGTAGTACGCGTCGTAGTAGCCGGCGGACAGGGCATAGGCGCCGACCATGATCCGGCGCTGGACTTCACTGCCGAAGCCTTCGCCACGGGAGCGTTTGTACAGGTCGGTGAGGTCTTTCGGGTTCTCGCAGCGATAGCCGAAGCGCACGCCGTCGAAGCGCGACAGGTTGGAAGACGCCTCTGCCGGCGCGATCACGTAGTAGGCGGGAATCGCGTGCTGGTTGTTCGGCAGGCTGATTTCCTTGATCACGGCGCCCAGCTTTTCCAGCTCTTTGATGCTGTTTTGCACCAGTTCGGCGATACGCGGGTCGAGGCCGGCGCTGAAATACTCTTTCGGCACGCCGATGCGCAGGCCCTTGAGCGAGGTATTCAGGCTGGCGCTGTAGTCCGGCACGGGCTCATCGATGCTGGTGGAGTCCTGTTTATCGAAGCCTGCCATGCCTTGTAACAATATTGCACAGTCTTCGGCGGTGCGTGCCAGAGGGCCGCCCTGATCCAGGCTTGAGGCGTAGGCGATCATGCCCCAGCGGGAAACGCGACCGTAGGTCGGCTTCAGGCCGGTGAGATTGGTGAACGCGGCCGGCTGGCGGATCGAACCACCGGTGTCGGTCGCCGTAGCGGCGGGCAGGAAGCGTGCGGCCACGGCCGCAGCCGAGCCACCGGACGAACCACCGGGCACGTGCTCAAGGTTCCACGGGTTTTTCACCGCGCCGTAGTAGCTCGACTCGTTGGCCGAACCCATGGCGAATTCGTCCATGTTGGTCTTGCCCAGGGTCACAGCCCCGGCGGCGGCCAGCTTGGAGACCACGGTGGCGTCATAGGGCGCCTTGAAGTTGTCGAGCATCTTCGAGCCGCAGCTGGTGCGAATGCCCTGGGTGCAGAACAGGTCCTTGTGGGCGATGGGGGCGCCCAGCAGAGGGTTGTTTTCACCGTTGGCGCGACGTGCGTCGGCGGCCTTGGCCTGGCTCAGGGCCAGCTCTTGGGTGAGGCTGATGAAGCTGTTGACCTTGGGGTCGTGCTCGGCGATACGCGCAAGCAGGGTCTTGGTCAGCTCTTCGCTGGAAAACGTTTTGTCGGCGAGACCGCGGGCGATCTCGGCCAGAGTCATGTGATGCATGAAAGGCTCTTTCCCTTTAGTCGATGACTTTCGGAACCAGGTACAGGCCGTTTTCGACCGCTGGCGCGATGGACTGGTAGGCCTCGCGGTTATTGCGCTCGGTCACGACGTCTGCGCGCAGGCGCTGACTGGCTTCCAGCGGGTGAGCCAGGGGCTCGATGCCGTCGGTATCGACAGCCTGCATTTGGTCAACCAGCCCGAGAATGCTGTTCAGGGCTGCGGTGGTCTGTGGAAGATCGGCGTCATTGAGGCCAAGCGAGGCCAGATGCGCGATTTTTTCCACGTCGGAGCGTTCAAGCGCCATGGGATTCTCCAGTGGAAAACAGAACGGAAGGCGTCCGTGTGTTAGATTGTCGGAACACTACCGCATTTCTACGGTCATATGGCCGCGATTGTGGGGGTTGGTGCACAGAAAGTCGGCCAATTTAGCACATTGGCGCCTTGCCCAAAATCCCTGTCGTTGTTAGAGTTTGCCGCACTTTTTTACCCACGCGTTGCCTAGGGTCCCTTTCCCATGTTCAAGAAACTGCGTGGCATGTTTTCCAGCGATCTTTCCATTGACCTGGGCACTGCCAACACCCTTATTTACGTGCGCGAGCGCGGTATCGTTCTGAATGAGCCATCGGTTGTGGCCATTCGGACCCATGGTAATCAGAAAAGTGTCGTTGCCGTTGGCACCGAGGCCAAGCGTATGCTCGGCCGTACACCAGGCAACATTGCTGCCATTCGTCCGATGAAGGATGGCGTGATCGCCGATTTCAGCGTCTGCGAGAAGATGCTGCAGTACTTCATCAACAAGGTTCACGAAAACAGTTTTCTGCAGCCCAGCCCTCGTGTGCTGATCTGCGTTCCGTGCAAGTCCACCCAGGTTGAGCGTCGTGCCATCCGTGAGTCGGCCCTTGGCGCCGGTGCCCGCGAAGTGTTCCTGATCGAAGAGCCGATGGCGGCTGCGATCGGTGCCGGCCTGCCGGTTGAAGAAGCCCGCGGCTCGATGGTGGTGGATATCGGTGGTGGTACTACCGAAATCGCCCTGATTTCCCTGAACGGTGTGGTGTATGCCGAATCCGTGCGTGTGGGTGGCGACCGTTTCGACGAAGCGATCATCACCTATGTACGTCGCAACTACGGCAGCCTGATCGGCGAATCCACCGCCGAGCGCATCAAGCAGGAAATCGGCACCGCCTACCCGGGCGGCGAAGTTCGCGAAGTCGATGTTCGCGGTCGCAACCTGGCCGAAGGCGTTCCACGTGCCTTCACCCTGAATTCCAATGAAGTGCTGGAAGCTCTGCAAGAGTCCCTGGCCACCATCGTTCAGGCCGTGAAGAGTGCCCTGGAGCAGTCGCCGCCGGAGCTGGCTTCCGATATCGCCGAGCGTGGCCTGGTGCTGACCGGTGGTGGCGCCTTGCTGCGCGACCTCGACAAGCTGCTGGCCCAGGAAACCGGTCTGCCGGTGATCGTCGCCGAAGACCCGCTGACCTGCGTTGCTCGTGGTGGTGGTCGTGCGCTGGAAATGATGGATAAACACACCATGGACCTGCTCTCCAGCGAATAAGATTGCCTGGATGGTTCATGCTTGGTCGGCAGGCAGCACTTTGCAGTGCTGCCTGTTGGCGTTTATCTTCTTCAATCTGCATCCAGGCCGGTTTGATGCCGTATGAATAAAGAGAACATTTGCCTGGGAGGAGCGGCTTATTAAACCGCTTTTCGCCAAAGGCCCCTCATTGGGCGTGCGCTTATTGGTGCTGACCGTGCTTTCGGTCGCGCTGATGGTGGTCGATGCCCGCTTTGCACTGCTCAAGCCCGTGCGTAGCCAGATGTCGCTGGTGTTGATGCAGACCTACTGGATCACCGACCTGCCACAACGTCTCTACCAGGGCGTGGCCAGCCAATTTGGCAGCCGCACCGAGCTGATCGCCGAGAACGAAAAACTCAAGACTGAAAACCTGCTGTTGCAGGGGCGCATGCAAAAGCTGGCGGCCCTCACCGAGCAGAACGTTCGGCTGCGCGAGTTGCTCAATTCTTCCGCGTTGGTCAATGAAAAGGTTGAAGTGGCCGAGCTGATCGGCATGGATCCCAACCCGTTCACTCATCGCATCATCATCAATAAGGGGGAGCGCGACGGTGTGGTCCTCGGCCAGCCGGTGCTTGATGCCCGTGGCCTGATGGGCCAGGTGGTGGAGTTGATGCCCTACACCTCCCGCGTCCTGCTGCTGACGGACACGACCCACAGCATTCCGGTGCAGGTCAACCGCAACGGCTTGCGCGCGATTGCCAGCGGTACTGGCAACCCCGAACGCCTCGAACTGCGCCATGTTGCCGACACTGCGGATATCAAGGAAGGCGACCTGCTGGTCAGCTCCGGCCTGGGCCAGCGCTTCCCGGCCGGCTACCCGGTGGCGACGGTCAAGGAAGTGATCCACGATTCTGGCCAACCATTCGCTATCGTGCGGGCGGTGCCGACGGCTGCCCTCAACCGCAGCCGTTACCTGCTGCTGGTGTTCAGCGACAATCGAACCCCGGAAGAGCGCGCCAACGACGCCGCCCAGGCCCAGGAAGCCGAAGACAAGCAGAACGGCACCACGCCGGTCGTCCCCGCCACTGTGCCCAAACCGGCTTTCGTCGGGCCACCAGCGCCTGCGCCGGCCGTTCCGGCAACCGCAGCGCCTGTCGCCACACCAGCCAAGCCTGCTGCACAGAGTGCTCGCCCGGCTAAACCGGCGGCGACCACCGCGCCTGCGAGGCCTGCGACAACCGCTCCGGCCACCACACGGCAGAGGGAGGAATAATGGCCGGTACTCATTCGCGCAATGGCTGGATCGTCTGGCTGACTTTCGCTATTGGCTTGCTGCTCAGCGTTTCGCCGCTGCCGCAATTCATGGAAATCCTGCGCCCGCTCTGGCTGGCCTTGCTGCTGGCGTTCTGGTCTTTGAACCTGCCGCACAAGGTGGGCATGGTCACGGCGATGTGCCTGGGCTTGGCGGAGGATGTGCTCTATGGCACCTTGCTGGGCCAGAATGCGTTGATCCTGACCCTGATCACTTTCCTTGTGCTGTCGTTGCAACAGCGCCTGCGCATGTTCCCTATGTGGCAGCAGTGCCTGGTGATCCTGGTGATCTTCGGTCTGGCGCAGCTGGTACAACTGTGGCTGAGCGCCTTGACCGGCAACCGTCAGCCTACGCTGGCGCTGGTCTTGCCGGCCCTGGTCAGTGCACTGCTGTGGCCCTGGATCAGTTTTGGCCTGCGTGGGCTGCGTCGTCGCTATAAAATCAATTGAATGGTTGCGAGGCTCTGCCTGGTTATCGAACCCAACAGGGAGAGGCTGCAATGATTTCGCTTTATCTGGCCTCGGGCTCCCCGCGGCGACGTGAGCTGCTGACCCAGATCGGTGTGCCTTTCACCCTAGTCAGCGCCGCGATTGATGAAACACCGCTTACCCACGAACCTGCCGTTGCCTATGTCGAGCGTCTTGCACGCGGCAAGGCAACGGCGGGTTTTATTGCGCTTGGCCAAACCTCCGGCGCCTGTGTCCTGGGCGCCGATACGGCGGTGATTATTGACGGCCAGATCCTGGGCAAACCGGTGGACCAGGCCGACGCGCTGGCAATGCTGATGGCCCTTTCGGGCCGCGAGCATGAAGTGCTCACCGCGATTGCCCTCACCGACGGCCAGCGCTGCGAAACTCGATATGTAAGCAGTCTTGTACGTTTTCGCCAGGTTTCTGTCGAAGAGGCTACAACCTACTGGCACAGTGGCGAACCGCAGGACAAGGCCGGCGGCTATGCTATCCAGGGCCTGGGTTCGGTGTTCGTTGCCGGCCTCAATGGCAGTTATTCTGCGGTGGTTGGCCTGCCCGTGTGCGAAACCGCGCAACTGCTCGCCCAATTCGGCATACCCTGTTGGCAAAACCTTACCGTGCGCTGAACGCCGTATTCCAGCGCCAAGCCTTGAGCGATCGGTCACTATTGTGAAAACGCCTGAACGAGACCCAGCCATGAGTGAAGAGATTCTGATCAATATCACGCCGATGGAATCGCGCGTGGCGGTGGTAGAGAACGGTGTTCTGCAAGAAGTGCATGTCGAGCGCACCCAGAAGCGTGGGATCGTCGGCAATATCTATAAAGGCAAGGTGGTGCGCGTACTGCCAGGTATGCAGGCAGCATTTGTCGACATCGGTCTGGACCGTGCAGCATTCATTCATGCGTCGGAAATTTCCCTGCGCGAAGGCCCTGCGGTGGAAAGCATCAGCGCCCTGGTGCATGAAGGGCAGAGTCTGGTGGTGCAAGTCACCAAGGACCCTATCGGCTCCAAGGGCGCACGCTTGACCACCCAGTTGTCGATTCCCTCGCGCTACCTGGTGTACATGCCGCGCACGGCCCATGTCGGCATTTCCCTGAAGATCGAAGACGAAGCCGAGCGTGAACGCCTGAAAAAGGTGGTCAGCGACTGCGTGGCTGCCGAGGGCATCAAGGAAGCGGGCGGGTTTATCCTGCGTACCGCCGCCGAAGGCGCAGGCGCTGATGAGATCCTTATGGATATCCGCTACCTGCGGCGCCTGTGGGACCAGATCGACGCACAGATCAAAACCATTGGCGCGCCCAGCGTCATCTATGAAGACCTGGGCCTGGCGCTGCGTACGCTGCGTGACCTGGTCAGCCCGAAAATTGAGAAAATCCGTATCGACTCGCGGGAAACCTTCCAGCGCACCACGCAATTTGTTGCCGAGCTGATGCCGGAAATTGCCGACCGCCTGGAGCACTACCCCGGCGAGCGGCCGATCTTCGACCTGTATGGCGTTGAAGACGAAATCCAGAAAGCCCTGGAGCGCAAGGTGCCGCTCAAATCCGGCGGCTACCTGGTGGTGGACCCGGCCGAAGCCATGACCACCATCGACGTCAACACCGGCGCATTCGTGGGCCATCGCAACCTCGAAGAGACCATCTTCAAGACCAACCTGGAAGCCGCCACGGCGATCGCTCGCCAACTGCGTCTGCGCAACCTCGGTGGCATCATCATCATCGACTTCATCGACATGGAAGATGAGGAGCACCAGCGCCAGGTATTGCGCACCCTCGAAAAGCAGCTGGAGCGCGATCACGCCAAGACCAACATCATCGGCATCACCGAGCTGGGCCTGGTGCAGATGACCCGCAAGCGCACCCGCGAAAGCCTTGAGCAGGTGCTGTGCGAGCCGTGCAGCAGTTGCCAGGGGCGGGGTAAATTGAAAACCCCGGAAACCGTTTGCTACGAAATTTTCCGCGAAATCCTGCGTGAGGCACGTGCCTATCAGGCCGAGGGTTATAGAGTGCTTGCCAACCAGAAAGTGGTCGATCGCCTGCTGGACGAAGAGTCGGGGAACGTCGCGGAGCTGGAGAGCTTTATCGGTCGCACGATTCGCTTCCAGGTCGAAACCATGTATTCCCAGGAACAATACGACGTGGTGCTGCTCTGATCCCCAATTGCTTGCCTTATTCGAGACCGGCGGACCTTGATCCGCCGTCCGCCAACTGTTTTTTGAGGGTCGCCTGACATGGAGCGTCTGATACGCTTTTTTGCCGCTTTGACCCGCTGGGGCTTGGGCCTGTGTGCGTTGCTGCTGGTATTGGCGGCGGTGTACGTAAGCCTGGGGCGTGAATTGACCCCATTGGTCGCCGAATATCGCGCCGAAATCGAAGCCAAGGCCCAGGCTGCAGTGGATACACCGCTGCATATCGGCAGCCTTGAAGGCCGCTGGAGCGGGTTTGCCCCGGTATTGCTGGCCCACGATGTGATGGTCGGCGAGGGCAGCAGTGCCCTGCGCCTGGACCAGGTGGAAGTGGTGCCGGATATATGGGCCAGCCTGTTGGCCCGTGAAGTGCGCATCGCCCACCTTCAAGTCAGCGGCCTGCAACTGAGCGTCAAGGAAGACAAGGACGGCCGCTGGACGCTGCAAGGCTTGCCGGTTCAGGACGACCAGCCGCTGGACCCGCAACAGTTGCTGACGCGCATGCAAATGATCAAGCGCGTGTCGGTGCTGGACAGTCAAGTTACCTTGCAACCCTTCGATCAGGCGCCGGTGACCGTGACCTATGTAGGCCTGAGCCTGCATACCGGCATGAGCCATCAGCGTCTGGATGCACGGCTGACCTTGCCCGATGGCCAGCCGCTTGCTGTCAGCCTGCGTAGCCGTATTCGCGCCAGCCAGTGGAAGGACGCAGAGATCGACGGCTACCTGAGCCTGCCGCAAAGCGACTGGGCCAAATGGATTCCCGCCCGGCTGACCCAGCAATGGAAACTCACGCAGTTCAAGGCCGGCGGTGAGTTTTGGCTCAGTTGGGCCAAAGGCACCGTGCAAAGCGCTGCGGTTCGCCTCAACTCGCCGCAAGTGAAGGGCAGCTACGCCGACCGCAAGCCCGTGCATCTGGAGAATCTGGCGCTGACGGCCTACCTGCAACGCAGTGACAGGGGCCTTGAAGTGCTGTTCGATTCGCTGGCAATGAACATTGGCGACACCCGCTGGGAGTCGCGCATTCAATTGCAGCAAAGCCTTGCGACCGATAAAGAACAGGAAGTGTGGAAGTTGCAGGCCGATCGTCTTGACCTGACGCCGATCACGCCGCTGCTCAATGCCTTGGCGCCCTTGCCCGAAGGTTTCGCCAAGACTGTCGAGCATCTCAAGGCCACTGGCTTGTTGCGTAATGTGCTGGTGGATTTCCGCCCTCAGGACACCACCGACCAGAAAGTCAGTTTTGCCGCGAACCTTGAGCGCGTCGGTTTCGACGCGTATTTCGGTGCGCCGGCCGCGCGTAATGTGTCCGGCAGCATCAGTGGCGACCTGGGCCATGGCGAACTGCGCATGGACAGCAAGGATTTTTCCCTGCATCTGTTCCCCATCTTCGCCAAGCCCTGGCAGTACATCCAGGCCAATGCACGCCTGACCTGGAAACTCGACAAACAGGGTTTCACCCTGATCGCTCCGTACATCAAGGTGCTGGGCGAAGAGGGCAAGGTCGCGGCGGACTTTCTGATTCGCCTGCATTTTGATCATAGCCAGGAAGACTACATGGACCTGCGGGTCGGCATGGTCGATGGCGATGGCCGTTTTACCCCCAAATACTTGCCAGCCGTGTTGAGCCCGGCGCTGGATGAGTGGCTGCGTACGGCGATTCTCAAAGGTGCAGTGGATGAAGGCTTCTTCCAGTACCAGGGGTCGCTGAGCCACAACGCCCTGCCTGCGTCGCGCAATATCAGCCTGTTCTTCAAGGTGCATGATGCCGAACTGGCCTTCCAGCCGGGTTGGCCCCATGTGAACAAGGTCAATGGTGAAGTGTTCGTCGAGGAAAGCGGCGTGCGCATCCTGGCGAGCAAGGGGCAGTTGCTCGACACCCGGGTCAAGGATGTGTACGTCAATATTCCCCACGCACCGGCCGGCAAGGACAGTCATCTGTTGCTCACCGGCGGGTTTTCCGGTGGCTTGGGTGATGGCCTGAAAATTCTTCAGGAAGCGCCCATCGGTACCGCGTCCACGTTCGCCGGCTGGAAAGGCGAGGGTGACCTGCAAGGTAGCCTGGACCTCGACGTTCCCCTGGCCAAGGGCACCGAGCCCAAGATCGTGGTGGACTTCAAGACCGACAAGGCACGCCTGCAATTGGCTGAGCCGCCCTTGGACCTCACCCAGCTCAAGGGTGATTTTCGCTTCGATAGCGCCAAGGGCCTGAGCGGTCAGAACATCTCGGCCCGGGCATTCGAGCAACCTGTCACTGCGCAGATCTTCGCCGAGGGCAAGCCGGGCAATATCAGCACCCGCGTGACTGCCAAGGGCCAGGTGGCGGTCAAGCGCCTGACGGATTGGCTGAACGTCAGTCAGCCGTTGCCGGTATCCGGCGATATTCCTTACCAGTTGCAGGTTATTCTGGACGGTGCGGACAGTCAGTTGATGGTCAACTCCAACCTCAAGGGTGTTGCGGTGGATCTGCCGGCGCCGTTCGGCATGCCGGCCAGCCAGGGACGTGACAGCACCTTTCGCATGACGTTGCAGGGCGCTGAGCGACGTTACTGGTTTGATTACGGCGAGCTGGCGAATTTCACCTTTGCGGCGCCGCCGGACAACTTCAATAACGGCCGTGGCGAATTGTTCCTCGGCGACGGTGACGCGCTGTTGCCCGGGGCCAAGGGCTTGCGCATTCGTGGCGTGCTGTCGGAACTGGATATCGATCCCTGGAAAAAACTCGTGGACCGCTACGCGGGTAACGACCCAGGTGGCAATGCCAAGCAACTGCTCAGTAGCGCCGACTTCAGGGTAGGCAAGCTGACCGGGTTTGGTACCCGGTTTGACCAGGTCAAGTTGCAGCTTGATCGCAAGCCGGCTGCCTGGGGCCTGCAACTCGACAGCCAGCAAGCCAAGGGCACGGTGAACCTGCCCGATGCCAAGGGCGCGCCGATTGCGATCAACCTCAAGTACGTCAAATTGCCCGCGGTGGACCCGACAGCGCAGGCCGACGAAAACGCACCGGACCCGCTGGCCGATATCGACCCCAAAAGCATCCCGGCACTGGACATCGCCATTGACCAGCTGTTCCAGGGCCCCGATCTGATAGGGGCATGGTCGCTGCGGATTCGTCCGACCACCAAGGGCCTGGCCTTCAATAACCTGGACCTGGGCCTCAAGGGGATGCTGCTCAAGGGCGCCGGTGGCTGGGAAGGCGCGCCGGGCGCCAGCAGCAGTTGGTACAAGGGCCGCCTCGATGGCAGAAATATCGCCGATGTGCTCAAGGGCTGGGGTTTTGCGCCTACGGTGACCAGTGAGGATTTCCATCTGGACGTGGATGGCCGTTGGCCGGGCTCACCGGCCTGGGTTGGGCCCAAGCGCTTTTCCGGTAGCCTGGATGCGGCATTCCGTAAAGGTCAGTTCGTTGAAGTGGAAGGGGGCGCCCAGGCATTGCGGGTGTTTGGCCTGCTTAACTTCAACTCCATTGGCCGGCGTTTGCGTTTGGACTTTTCCGACCTGTTTGGCAAAGGCTTGAGCTATGACCGAGTCAAGGGCTTGCTGGCCGCCAGTAATGGTGTGTTCGTGACCCGTGAGCCCATCACCATGACCGGACCCTCGACCAATCTTGAGCTTAACGGCACCCTGGATCTGGTCGCCGATCGCGTCGACGCCAAGCTGCTGGTCACGTTGCCGGTGACCAACAACCTGCCTATCGCGGCGCTGATTGTCGGTGCGCCGGCCATCGGTGGTGCGTTGTTCCTGATCGACAAGCTGATCGGTGATCGGGTTTCGCGCTTTGCCAGTGTGCAGTACAAGGTGCAAGGCCCTTGGAAGGATCCGAAAATCACCTTCGACAAGCCATTTGAAAAGCCAAACTGAGAGCCTGTGGAGTAGCATGGCCCCATGCCTTGTCTGGAGTGTCGGCCCATGTCCTTTGCAGTAATCCAAATGGTCAGCCAGAGTGACGTGCTGGCCAACCTCGCCCAGGCACGCCGCCTGCTGGAGCAGGCGGCGGCAAACGGCGCGAAACTCGCGGTTTTGCCGGAGAACTTCGCCGCCATGGGACGCCGTGACGTGGCCGACATTGGCCGCGCCGAAGCATTGGGTGAAGGCCCGATCCTGCCATGGTTGAAACAGGCCGCCCGCGACCTCACCTTATGGATAGTGGCCGGCACGTTGCCGCTGCCGCCCAGGGACCAACCCCACGCCAAGGCCAACGCTTGCTCGCTGCTGATCAATGATCAGGGTGAAATCGTCGCTCGCTATGACAAGCTCCACTTGTTTGATGTGGACGTAGCGGATGCTCGCGGTCGCTACCGCGAATCCGACGACTATGCTTTTGGAAGCAATGTAGTGGTGGCGGATACGCCAGTGGGCCGCGTGGGGCTGACGGTGTGCTATGACTTGCGCTTTCCCGAGCTGTACAGCGAATTACGCGCTGCGGGGGCTGAATTGATTACCGCGCCCTCGGCCTTTACGGCGGTGACTGGGGCCGCCCATTGGGATGTGCTGATTCGGGCGCGGGCCATTGAAACCCAGTGCTACCTGCTGGCAGCGGCCCAAGGCGGTGTGCACCCAGGCCCACGTGAAACCTTTGGCCACGCGGCGATCATCGACCCTTGGGGTCGGGTGCTGGCGCAACAGGATCAAGGCGAAGCGGTGCTACTGGCCGAACGCGATAGCGGTGAACAAGCGTCGATACGGACGCGCATGCCGGTGGCGAACCACCGGCGCTTTTTCTCGCAGGGCGCGCAGCGGCCTGCTTCAGAACGATGAATTTAAGGCCAAACCTATGAGCGAGTTGTTGTCCTCAGTCAGTGAACACCTCCTGGCGCCCGGTGGCGTGACCATCGAAAGTCTGCAGACCGTGCTGGGCGACCTGGCCGGGCCAGGTATCGATGCGGCCGACCTGTATTTCCAGGGACAGATTTCCGAGTCCTGGGCCCTGGAAGATGGCATCGTCAAGGAAGGCAGTTTCAACCTTGATCAGGGCGTTGGCGTGCGTGCGCAATCGGGTGAAAAAACCGGCTTTGCCTACAGCAATGCAATCACTCTTGAAGCCCTGGGCCTGGCGGCGCGTGCGGCACGCTCGATCTCCCGTGCCGGGCAAAATGGCACGGTACAGGCGTTCAGCACCCAGGATGTAGCGCAGTTGTATGCGCCGGATAACCCGTTGGAAGTGATCAGCCGTGCGGAAAAGGTCGAGCTGCTCAAGCGTGTGGACGCGGCTACCCGTGCCCTGGACCCGCGTATCCAGCAGGTAACCGTAAGCATGGCCGGTGTGTGGGAGCGCATCCTCGTTGCCTCCACCGACGGCGGGCTGGCGGCGGATGTACGGCCGCTGGTGCGTTTCAATGTGAGTGTGATCGTTGAACAGAACGGTCGCCGCGAGCGCGGTGGCCATGGCGGCGGCGGGCGCACCGACTACCGTTACTTCCTTGCTGACGACCGTGCCATGGGCTATGCCCGTGAGGCGCTGCGTCAGGCATTGGTCAACCTCGAAGCCATCCCTGCACCGGCCGGCACCTTGCCGGTGGTGCTGGGCTCGGGTTGGTCTGGCGTGTTGCTCCACGAAGCCGTCGGCCACGGGCTGGAAGGCGACTTCAACCGCAAGGGCAGTTCGGCCTACAGCGGGCGAATGGGTGAGATGGTTGCGTCCAAGCTCTGCACCATCGTGGACGACGGCACGCTGGCCGGGCGCCGTGGTTCGCTGAGCGTCGATGACGAAGGCACACCGACCGAATGCACCACCCTGATCGAAAACGGCGTGCTCAAGGGCTATATGCAAGACAAGCTCAACGCTCGCCTGATGGGCGTGGCGCGCACCGGTAACGGCCGTCGTGAGTCCTACGCGCATTTGCCGATGCCACGCATGACCAATACCTACATGCTCGGTGGCGAAAGCGATCCGGCGGAAATCATCGCCTCGGTGAAACGCGGCATCTATTGCGCCAATCTGGGCGGTGGCCAGGTCGACATCACCAGCGGCAAGTTCGTGTTCTCCACCAGCGAGGCGTACCTGATCGAAGACGGCAAGATTACCGCGCCGGTCAAAGGGGCGACCTTGATTGGTAACGGGCCGGAGGCCATGAGCAAGGTTTCGATGGTCGGTAACGACCTGTCGCTGGACAGCGGCGTGGGCACATGCGGGAAGGATGGGCAGTCAGTGCCGGTAGGCGTGGGGCAGCCAACCCTGAAAATTGATGCGATCACCGTGGGTGGCACGGGGTCGTAAGGACGGAGCTTCGGGTGGCGAAGGCCGCCACCCGGGGAAGAGGATCAGCGCAGGCCGCGTTGAGTCTCGTCCAGCTCACGGATGTACTTGAAGATTTTACGGCTGGTGGCCGGCGCTTTGTTGTGCGCCTGCTCGTGCTGGGCCTGACGGATCAGGGAGCGCAATTGCTGGCGGTCCGCATCCGGGTAGTCCATCACGAATTTCTCCAGCACGGCGTCATCGCCCGCGATCAGGCGGTCACGCCAACGTTCCAGGTTATGGAAGCGTTCGTTGTACTGGCGAGTGGAGGCATCGGTTTGATCAAGCAAGGTCAGAATGGCGTCAATGTCCTGATCGCGCATCAGTTTGCCGATAAACGAGATGTGCCGTTTGCGCGCGATATTCGCGGTGTGCTTGGGCGCATCAGCCAGGGCCCGGCGCATTTCGTCGGTCAATGGCAGTTTGGCAATCAAATCCTTTTTGAGCGTTGTAAGGCGCTCGCCGAGGTCAACCAAAGCATGCAGCTCGCGTTTGACCTGGGTTTTGCTTTTCTCCCCATCGAGGGAGTCGTCGTAAGAATCAACCATGGTGGCAGTCCGCAAAGAAACGCCGCCATGATAACCAGTCGGGGGCCGCTTGTCCGGCCCGGTCGCTCGATGGCCTTAACCGAAAGCAGAATTTGAGTGGAGAAAACCATGAGTGCAGCCCAAAGCGTCGGTCCGCAAGCGTTACCGGCACTGCAGGAACAAGTCGAGCAGATCCTCGCCGAGGCCAAGCGCCAGGGGGCCAGCGCCTGTGAAGTGGCGGTGTCGCTGGAGCAGGGGCTGTCGACTTCGGTGCGCCAGCGGGAAGTGGAAACGGTCGAGTTCAACCGCGACCAGGGGTTTGGCATCACCTTGTACGCAGGCCAGCGCAAAGGCTCGGCCAGCACCTCGGCCAGCGGCCCGGAAGCGATTCGCGAGACCGTCGCCGCTGCGTTGGCGATTGCCAAGCACACCTCCGAGGATGAAAGCTCGGGGCTGGCCGACAAGGCGCTGATGGCCAGGGACGTGCAGGATTTCGACCTGTTCCACGCCTGGGACATCACCCCGGAGCAAGCCATTGAACAAGCGCTGATCTGCGAAGCGGCGGCCTTCGATACCGACCCTCGGATCAAGAATGCTGATGGCACCACGCTGAGCACTCACCAGGGCTGCCGTGTGTACGGCAACAGCCATGGTTTCATCGGCGGTTATGCGTCCACGCGTCACAGCCTCAGTTGCGTGATGATCGCCGAAGCCAACGGCCAGATGCAGCGTGACTACTGGTACGACGTGAACCGCCAGGGCGATTTGCTGGCGGACCCCGTCAGCATTGGCCAACGGGCTGCACAGCGTGCCGCCAGTCGCCTGGGCGCGCGCCCGGTGCCGACGTGCGAAGTGCCGGTGCTGTTTTCTGCGGAACTGGCCGGTGGTTTGTTCGGTAGCTTTTTGGGGGCGATTTCCGGTGGCAACCTCTATCGCAAATCGTCATTCCTTGAAGGCGCAATCGGCCAAAAGCTGTTTCCTGAGTGGCTGACCATCGATGAGCGCCCGCATTTGATGCGTGCGATGGGCAGTTCGTCGTTCGACGGTGATGGCCTGGCGACCTATGCCAAGCCGTTTGTCGAAAATGGTGAGCTGGTCTCCTATGTGTTGGGTACCTATGCCGGTCGCAAGCTTGGCCTGCCGAGTACCGCCAACTCCGGTGGCGTGCATAACCTGTTCGTGACCCATGGCGACGAAGACCAGGCTGCATTGCTGCGGCGCATGGGGCGCGGCTTGCTGGTGACTGAGTTGATGGGCCAGGGCCTGAATATGGTCACAGGTGATTACTCACGGGGCGCGGCAGGTTTCTGGGTGGAAAATGGCGAAATTCAATTCGCCGTCCAGGAAGTGACGATCGCCGGCAACATGCGCGATATGTTCAAGCAGATTGTCGCTGTGGGTAATGATCTGGAGTTGCGCAGCAATATCCGCACGGGGTCTGTGCTGATCGAGCGAATGACGGTCGCCGGTAGCTAACCTCTCCGGCACTCAAGGAAAGGCGCGCCATCCCAAGGATGGCGCGCCTTTTTTATTGCCCATGTCACAGGGGTATTAATCGGCCACTCTTGTTTTGATTCTCAATATCATTTAATAATAAATATCATTACCGAATGAGTGTGGATCATGAGTTCTGTCCTGCATGAGGATCCGTATCTGGAAAGCTGGCGCTGGATGAGCCGCCAGATTCGCTGTGGCTTCGATCCCAATGAACCTCGCCTGATCGAACATTACCTCAATGAAGGTCGATACCTGGCCTGCTGCACCGCGACCCATCCGTGGACGATCGCCGAAACTTCATTCCGCCTGCTGATCGACACCGCCAGCGATATCGCGCTGCCCTGGCATTGGCGTTCGATGTGCCTGGATCAAGCGTGGCGCCCGCTGCGCGACCTGGAAAAGCTCTCCCAGTGTGCCTGCCGCCTCAAGCGCTGGCAGACCTTTGCCTGGCAGTTGGCTACCTGTGAATTACTGCCTTCGATTTCCGTTTCTGACTTGGTGCAAGGATCTAATGATGAGTAACACCCGTATCGAACGCGACAGCATGGGCGAGCTGCATGTGCCGCAAAACGCGTTGTATGGCGCGCAAACCCAGCGAGCGGTGAACAACTTCCCGATCAGTCATCAGCGTATGCCGGCGCAATTCATCCGCGCCCTGATCCTGGCCAAGACAGCCGCGGCCAAGGTCAACGTCGACCTCAAGCAGATCAGCGAAGGGCAGGGCAAGGCCATTGTCGACGCCGCCCAAGGCTTGCTCGAAGGCGACTACATGCAGCACTTCCCGGTGGATATCTTCCAGACCGGTTCCGGCACCAGCTCCAACATGAACGCCAATGAAGTGATTGCGACCCTTGCCAGCCGTTTGCTTGGCGAGGTGGTCAACCCTAACGATCACGTCAACTGCGGCCAAAGCAGCAACGACATTATCCCCACCACCATTCACGTCAGCGCCGCCTTGGTACTGCATGAGCAAACGCTGCCAGCCCTGCTGCACCTGGTGCAGGTGATCGAGCAGAAGGCCGAAGAGGTGCATCCGTTCATCAAGACCGGCCGTACCCACTTGATGGACGCCATGCCGGTGCGCATGAGCCAGGTGCTCCATGGCTGGGCGCAGCAGCTCAAGGCCAATATCGGGCACTTGCAGGACCTGCTTCCGGCCTTGCAGGCACTGGCCCAGGGCGGCACAGCGGTGGGCACCGGGATCAACGCGCATCCTGAATTTGCCGGGCGTTTCAGCCAGCAACTGAGCCATTTGACCGGGGTGAAGTTCGCGCCCGGCAAGGACCTCTTTGCATTGATTGGCTCCCAGGACACTGCCGTCGCAGTCTCAGGCCAGTTGAAGGCCACGGCTGTATCGCTGATGAAGATTGCCAACGACCTGCGCTGGATGAACTCCGGCCCCTTGGCCGGCCTCGGTGAAATCGAGCTGGAGGGGTTGCAGCCGGGCTCGTCGATCATGCCCGGCAAGGTCAACCCTGTGATCCCGGAAGCTACGGCAATGGTGGCCGCGCAGGTCATCGGCAATGACACCGTCATCACAGTTGCCGGTCAATCGGGCAACTTCGAGCTGAACGTGATGCTGCCGATCATCGCCCAGAACCTGCTCAGCAGCCTCGAGTTGCTGGCCAACTCCAGTCGTTTGCTGGCGGACAAGGCCATTGCCAGCTTCAAGGTCAACCAAGCCAAGCTCAAAGAAGCACTGTCGCGCAACCCGATCCTGGTCACCGCCCTTAACCCGATCATTGGTTACCAGAAGGCCGCTGAAATTGCCAAGAAGGCTTACCAGCAAGGCCGCCCGGTCATCGAGGTCGCCCTTGAGCACACCGACCTGCCGCGCAGCCAACTGGAAGTCCTGCTGGACCCGGAAAAGCTCACGGCTGGCGGCGTGTAATTAACCACCCTGCTTTGGAGGCTCACCATGGAGCACTGGAAACGTACGATCGAACGGGCCAATCGCTGCTTTATGGCGGGCGAGCTGGTGGATGCTCGCGAAGCTTATCTGCAAGCCCTGGCCCTGGCCCAAGTGTTGTTCGAACGCTGGGCGGATGCCGACGAAGCAGTGGCGGCTTGTGTCATTTCCCATCACAACCTGGCGGACCTGCACTTGCGCCTGAATCAACCTGAGGAAAGCGCGGAATACCTCTGCGCCATTCACCAGCGATTGTTGCAGACCATGCAGGACCCGCGCCTTAACCCGCAGTTGCGCGAGGCGGCGTTGCGCCAGAGCAGCAAGACCTACGTCGAGCTGTTGAATTTCATCAGCGATCACGGCGAGTACCCCCGCACCCACCGGTTGCTGGGCGATGCTGCGCCGCAGTCGACCTCGTCTCACTATGGAGCACATTGATATGACTTACACCCTGCCGGCCCTGCCTTACGCCTATGACGCCCTTGAGCCGCATATCGATGCGCAAACCATGGAGATTCACTACACCAAGCATCACCAGACTTACATCAATAATCTGAATGCTGCCGTGGAGGGCACGGAATTCGCTGGTTGGCCGGTGGAGAAGCTGGTGTCCAGCGTGCAGAAACTACCGGAGAAGTTACGCGTTGCCGTGGTCAATCAAGGAGGCGGCCATGCAAACCATTCGTTGTTCTGGGCGGTCATGTCACCTACAGGGGGTGGTAAACCCGAAGGCGCGCTGGGCAAGGCTATCGATGAGCAATTGGGCGGTTTTGACAGTTTCAAGGAGGCATTCACCAAGGCTGCGCTGACCCGCTTCGGCAGTGGCTGGGCCTGGTTGAGCGTCACCCCGCAAAACACACTGGTCGTGGAAAGCAGCGGCAACCAGGACAGCCCGCTGATGAGTGGCAACACGCCAATCCTCGGTCTGGACGTCTGGGAACATGCCTACTATTTGCGTTACCAGAACCGTCGCCCTGAATACATCAATGCGTTCTACAGCGTAATTAACTGGCCGGAAGTTGCTGCCCGCTACCAGGCCGCCTTGGCCTGACATTCACTCTAAAACAAGATCTAAGGGCGATTATGGGCACTGAAACACTGGCGATCAGCAGCGTGCGAATGTTCCGTTATGCGTTCGGTTCACTGCTGTTATTGGCAGGGACTGCATTGCTGGTGGCCCATGGGCTGGCCTGGTTGGACCTTGAGCCGCGTATCCTGCGCGCGTTGCAGGGCGGCGCGATTTGCGCGCTCGGTACGGCGCTGGGCGCGGTGCCGGTCCTGGTGATTCGGCGGATGCCGGTAGCGTTGAGCGATACCTTGCTGGGCTTCGGTGCAGGTGTGATGCTCGCAGCGACCGCTTTTTCCCTGGTCGTGCCGGGTATCGCAGCGGCTGAAGGCCTGGGGCTTTCGCCGTGGGGGGCGGGTGGGCTGATCAGCTTCGGCATCATGCTGGGCGCATTCGGGTTGTATCTGGTGGATCGCAAGGTCTCCGGCGCCAGCCCGGAGATGCTGGTGGGGACGCCGGATAAGCCGGTGATCCCGCCGCGCATCTGGCTGTTTGTGTTCGCCATCATTGCGCACAACATTCCCGAGGGCATGGCAGTGGGCGTCTCCGCGGGAGGAGGGATGGCGGATGCTGACAGTCTCGCCATGGGCATTGCCTTGCAGGATGTACCCGAGGGCTTGGTGATCGCGCTGGTATTGGCTGGGGCGGGGATGTCGCGGATCAAGGCGTTCCTGATCGGCGCCGCATCAGGATTGGTTGAACCGGTATTTGCGGTGCTCTGCGCCTGGCTGGTGAGCCTGGCCGAGGTGTTGCTTCCCTTGGGGTTGGCGCTGGCCGCCGGTGCGATGTTGTTGGTAGTGACCCATGAAGTGATCCCCGAATCGCGTCGCAACGGTCACGAAAAGCTCGCCAGCCTGGGGTTGTGTATCGGGTTTTGCCTGATGATGGTGATGGATACGGCGTTGGGCTGAAGCCAGCTCTCGCATCGGCGGTTATTCGCCTTCATCGAACTTGTTGTTGATCAGCCCAACCAAAGCGTCCATCGCTTCCTGCTCTTGCTCGCCTTCAGTGCGCAGATGAATCGTGGTGCCCTTGCCAGCTGCCAGCATCATCATCGCCATGATGCTCTTGCCATCGACCATGGACTCCGGGGTGCGCCCGGCGCGGATCTGGCAGGGAAACTTTCCAGCCACGCCGACGAACTTTGCCGACGCCCGGGCGTGCAGGCCCAGCTTGTTGATGATTTCAATTTCCAGAGCGGGCATCGCGCAGGTGTTCCTTTCAGCTAAGGTCGCGGTGGCGAACCTGTACATTCTTGAGGGTTTGTTGCAGCACCTGGCCTAGCCGCTCAGTCAGGTAAACCGAGCGGTGATGGCCACCCGTGCAGCCAATGGCAATGGTGACATACGCCCGATTGCTCGCGGCAAAACGCGGCAACCATTTAAGCAGGTAGCTGGAGATGTCCTGGAACATCTCTTCCACATCTGGCTGCGCGGCGAGGTAGTCGGCGACGGGCTGATCCAGCCCCGACTGATCGCGCAATTCCGGCTTCCAGTAAGGGTTGGGCAGGCAGCGCACATCGAACACCAGGTCGGCATCGACCGGCATGCCACGCTTGAAGCCAAACGACTCGACCAGGAACGCCGTGCCCGGCTCGGGCTGATTCAGCAGGCGCAACTTGATCGCGTCACGCAACTGGTACAGGTTCAGGCTGGTGGTGTTGATCTTCAGGTCGGCCAGATCAATGATCGGCCCCAGCAGTTTGGTCTCGTCTTCAATGGCTTCGGCCAGGGAGCGGTTGGCGCTGCTGAGTGGGTGGCGTCGACGGGTTTCGGAGAAACGCTTGAGCAGGGTTTCTTCATCGGCATCCAGGTACAGCACATCGCAATGAATGTGCTTGGCGCGCACTTCTTCCAGCAGTTCCGGGAATCGCGAGAGGTGGCTGGGCAGGTTGCGGGCGTCGATAGACACAGCGACCAGCGGCTGCGCCAGCTCGGTGTGGATAAGGGCGCGCTCCGCCAACTCCGGCAGCAGGCCGGCCGGCAGGTTGTCGATACAATAGAAACCGTTGTCCTCAAGCACATTGAGGGCGGTGCTTTTACCTGAGCCGGAGCGGCCGCTGACGATGATCAAACGCATGATTACTGCCCGTTTTGTTCATCCAGGACGACCTGATACAGCGCCTCGTTGCTTTTGGCACTGCGCAACTTGTCACGTACTTCCTTGCGGTCGAGCATACTGGCTATCTGCCGGAGCAGTTCCAGATGCGCATCTGTGGCGGCTTGCGGGACCAGCAGCACGAATAGCAGGTCAACCGGAGCACCGTCGATGGCGTCGAAGTCGATGGGTTTTTCCAGGTGCAGCAAGGCGCTGACCGGGGTCTCGCAGCCTTCGAGACGGCAGTGAGGAATAGCGATGCCGTTGCCAAAACCGGTGGAGCCGAGTTTTTCACGGGCAATCAGAGCCTCGAAAACATCTTGCATCTCCAGCTCAGGCACTTGGCTGCTGATCAGGTTGGCAATTTGTTCCAGGGCGCGCTTTTTACTGCCGCCCGGCACGTTCACAAGGGAACGGCCGGGGGTCAGGATGGTTTGAAGTTGGATCATGGGGGAGGGTTAACGACCTGTACCTTGCATCAGGTGCAGATTCTTTTCCTTATGCTTTATGAGTTGGCGGTCGAGCTTGTCGTAGAGCGAGTCAATCGCCGCGTACATGTCTTCATGTTCTGCATTGGCAACGAGCTTGGCATTCGGTACGTGCAGGGTGGCCTCGATTTTCTGCTTGAGCTTATCGACCTCCATGATGACCTGCACGTTGGTGATCTTGTCAAAATGCCCCGCAAGCTTGTTCAGCTTGCTCTCGGTGTATTCACGCAGGGGCTTGGTGACTTCCAGCTGGTGTCCACTGATGTTGACTTGCATACAGCTTCTCCTTCGTTGCCAGTGCATAAAGCGGTGGGCAGGAATACCCACCACTGGAACGCTGTGGCCCGCCCGTCACATCAACCGCTTACGCTCGCTGGAAGGCGCGATCCCAAGGGACTCGCGGTACTTGGCGACGGTTCGACGGGCGACCTGAATGCCTTGTGCCTCCAGTAAACCAGCGATCTTGCTGTCACTCAACGGCTTTTTCTGATTTTCCGCGGCAACCAGTTTTTTGATGATCGCGCGGATCGCCGTGGACGAGCATTCGCCGCCTTCGGAGGTGCTGACGTGACTGGAGAAAAAGTATTTCAGCTCATAAATACCACGGGGGGTATGCATGAATTTTTGCGTGGTTACCCGGGAAATTGTCGATTCATGCATGCCTACCGCTTCGGCGATATCGTGCAGCACCAGCGGCTTCATGGCTTCGTCGCCGTATTCCAGGAACCCGCGCTGGTGCTCGACGATCTGGGTGGCGACTTTCATCAGGGTTTCGTTGCGGCTTTGCAGGCTTTTGATGAACCACCGCGCTTCCTGCAACTGGTTGCGCATGAAGGTATTGTCGGCGCTGGTATCGGCGCGGCGCACAAAACCTGCGTATTGCGGGTTGACCCGCAGGCGTGGCACCGATTCCTGGTTCAACTCCACCAGCCAGCGCTCGTTGTCCTTGCGCACGATCACGTCGGGAACCACGTATTCGGCTTCGCTGGATTCAATCTGCGAACCGGGGCGCGGGTTGAGGCTTTGCACCAGCTCGATGACCTGGCGCAAGTCGTCTTCCTTGAGCTTCATGCGGCGCATCAACTGGCTGTAGTCGCGGCTACCCAGCAGATCGATGTAGTCGCTGACCAGGCGCTGGGCCTCGGCGAGCCATGGCGTCTTGGCAGGCAACTGGCGCAGTTGCAGCAGCAGGCACTCGCTGAGCGTGCGGGCGCCGATGCCGGCGGGCTCGAATTGCTGGATGCGGTGCAGGACGGCTTCGATTTCGTCCAGCTCGATGTCCAGTTCCGGGTCGAAGGCTTCGAGGATCTCGTCGAGGGTTTCGTCCAGGTAACCCTGGTTATTGATGCAATCGATGAGGGTAACCGCGATCAGGCGATCAGTGTCCGACATCGGCGCCAGGTTGAGTTGCCACAGCAAGTGGCTCTGCAGGCTCTCGCCAGCCGAGGTGCGGGTGGTGAAGTCCCACTCGTCATCATCATTGCTCGGCAGGCTGCTGGCGCTGGTCTGGTACACGTCTTCCCATGCGGTATCCACGGGAAGCTCGTTGGGAATGCGTTCGTTCCATTCGCCTTCTTCCAGGTTGTCCACCGTAGGGGCGGTTTCCTGGTAGGAGGGTTCCTGCACGTCGGGATTGGGTTTTTGCTCGATGTTGTCGGCCAGTGGGTCGGCATTGTCGAAGTCGTCGCCTTCTTCCTGGCGTTCGAGCATCGGATTGGACTCCAGGGCCTCCTGGATTTCCTGCTGCAGGTCCAGGGTCGACAATTGGAGCAGGCGGATGGCCTGTTGCAGCTGCGGTGTCATCGTCAGCTGCTGGCCCATTCTCAGGACTAGCGATGGTTTCATGGCAGGGGCTTAACACCTTATTCGCCGGCGCAATGCGCCATCCACGACAGGGCGCGTGAGCGCCAACATAAGCAAATTATATGCCTGATATCAGGGCCTTTGCCTAGAGCGCGGTAACAATAAAAAAACCAAGGTTTCTATTGACTCCTGCGCGCTCCGGCGAAAGGCGCGATACCACTCCGTCTACAGGCGGAACTCGTGACCCAGGTAAACTTCCTTGACCAGTTCATTGGCCAGGATGGTCTCGGCGTCGCCTTCAGCAATCAACTGACCATCGTTGACGATATAGGCGGTTTCACAGATATCCAGCGTCTCACGGACGTTGTGGTCGGTGATCAGCACGCCAATACCCTTGGCCTTGAGGTGGTGAATGATCTGCTTGATATCGCCGACCGAAATCGGGTCAACGCCGGCAAACGGCTCATCCAGCAGGATGAACTTCGGTGCGGTGGCCAGGGCGCGGGCGATTTCCACGCGGCGGCGCTCACCACCGGACAGGCTCATGCCGAGGTTGTCGCGAATATGGTTGATGTGGAACTCCTGCAACAGGCTTTCCAGCTCTTTGCGGCGGCCGTCGCGGTCGAGTTCCTTGCGGGTCTCGAGGATCGCCATGATGTTGTCGGCTACCGACAGTTTACGGAAGATCGACGCTTCCTGGGGAAGATAGCCGATACCGGCGCGTGCACGACCGTGCATGGGCTGGTGGCTGACGTCCAGGTCGTCGATCAATACGCGACCCTGATCCGCCTGGACCAGCCCGACGATCATATAGAAGCAGGTGGTCTTGCCGGCACCGTTGGGGCCGAGCAAACCGACGATCTGGCCGCTGTCGATCGACAGGCTGACATCACGTACCACCTGGCGGCTTTTATAGGCCTTGGCCAGATGCTGGGCTTTCAGGGTTGCCATTACTCGGCCTTCTTCTTCGGCTGGATAACCATGTCGATACGTGGACGAGGTGCGGTGACCTTGTTGCCATTGGCGCGACCGGCCTGAGCGACCTGGGTCTTGGTGTTGTAGACGATTTTCTCGCCTTCAGTCGAGTTGCCGTCGGCGCTGAGCACTTTGGCCTGGTCGATCAGGACGATGCGATTCTGCAGGGCATGATACTGAATGGTCTTGCCATAGCCCTTCATCGGGCCTGGATCTTCTGCCTTTTGCTTCTGTTCGAAGTAAGCCAGGTTGCCCACTGAGGTCACGACATCGATATCGCCGGCCTGGGTACGCGTCAAGGTCACCGTATTGCCGGTGATCTTCATCGAACCCTGGGTGATGATGACGCCGCCGGTGTAGGTGGCAACACCTTGCTTGTCATCGAGCTGCGCATCGTCAGCCGAGATGTGGATCGGTTGCTGGCTATCGTTCGGCAGAGCCCAGGCGCTCACGCTTCCCAGTGCTGCGCCCAGACCGAGCAAAATAGGGAGGGTTTTAACGAGCCTCATACTGTCCTCTTACGTTCGATAGCAGGTGTATCCTGCTTTCTTTCAAATACGCTTTCATTCCCTTGCCAGTCGATACACCGCCAGCGCCGTCGATTCTAACGTCTTGCTCGGTCTGCGCATATTGCTTCTGTGGGAATACCGTCATGCGACTGCTGGTAATGATGGTGTCGCGGTTCTGCGCGTCTGTACGTGCGACGCGGACCGAGTCGATCAGTTCAACTTCGGTGCCGTCCGGGTTGACCTCGCCACGTTTGCTGGTGACATGCCACGGGAATTCGGTGCCGCGATACAGGTTCAGGTCCGGATTGGTCAGCAGGCTGACTTCAGAGGATTTCAAGTGCTCGACCTTGTCCGACGTCATTTCATACTGCACCTTGCCGTCTGGCAGGAACTGAATGCTGTAGGCGTTGGTGGCGTAATAGTCGATAACACCTTCGTCAACCTGCGCAACAGGCTTGTCGAGAAAGCGCTCCGGGCTGATATTCCAGTAGCCCACCGCCAGGAACAGCGCGGCAATGACCCCGAATAGCAGGAAGTTGCGAATCTTTTTGCTCAGCATATAACGCTCTATAGGTAGGCGGCGTGGGCCGCTTCAAGGCTGCCCTGGGCACGCAGGATCAACTCGCAGAACTCGCGGGCAGCACCTTCGCCGCCACGGGCGGTGGTGATGCCATGGGCGTGTTCGCGCACAAACGCCGCGGCATTCGCGACCGCCATGCCCAGGCCCACCCGGCGAATCACCGGCAGGTCGGGCAGGTCGTCACCCAGATAGGCGACTTGTTCATAGCTTAGGTTGAGTTGGCCAAGAAGCTCGTCCAGCACCACCAGTTTATCCTCGCGGCCCTGATACAGGTGAGCAATTCCGAGGTTTTGTGCGCGGCGTTCCACAACCGGCGTCTTTCGACCACTGATAATCGCCGTTTGCACGCCCGCTGCCATCAGCATCTTGATGCCCTGGCCATCGAGCGTATTGAATGTCTTGAATTCGCTGCCGTCTTCGAGAAAGTACAGGCGGCCGTCGGTCAGCACGCCGTCAACGTCGAAAATCGCCAGCTTGATGTTTTTACCGCGTTGCAACAGATCGCTGGTCATTTACATCACTCCTGCGCGCAGCAAGTCGCCAAGGTTAAGGGCTCCGATCGGTCGATCGTCGTTATCGACGACGATCAGCGCGCCGATCCGGTGGTCTTCCATGATTTTCAGCGCTTCAGCCGCGAGCATTTCAGCGCGGGCGGTCTTGCCGTGGGGTGTCATCACCGCGTCGATGGTGGCGGTGTGAATATCAATGGTGCGGTCCAGGGTGCGGCGCAGATCACCGTCGGTGAATATCCCGGCAAGGCGTCCGTCGGCCTCCAGGATTGCCGTCATGCCCAGGCCCTTGCGGGTCATTTCCATCAGCGCATCCCTGAGCAGGGTACCGCGTGGAACGCTTGGCAGTTCGGCGCCCGAATGCATGACATTTTCAACTTTCAGCAGCAGGCGACGGCCGAGGGCACCACCTGGATGGGAAAATGCGAAGTCTTCTGCGGTAAACCCGCGGGCCTCCAGCAGCGCCACCGCCAGGGCATCGCCCATGACCAGTGCAGCGGTGGTGGAGGAGGTCGGCGCCAGGTTCAACGGGCAGGCCTCATGGGCCACGTGCACGTTGAGGTTGACGTCGGCGGCCTTGGCCAGGGTCGATTCCGGGTTGCCCGTGAGGCTGATCATCTGGATACCCAGGCGCTTGATCAACGGCAACAGGGTCACGATTTCGTTGGTGGTGCCGGAATTGGACAGCGCCAGAATCACGTCATCCTTGGTGATCATGCCCATGTCGCCGTGGCTGGCTTCGGCCGGATGCACGAAAAAAGCGGTGGTCCCAGTGCTTGCCAGGGTGGCGGCGATCTTGTTGCCGATGTGGCCGGATTTACCCATGCCGACCACGACAACGCGGCCCTTGCTGGCCAGGATCATCTCGCAGGCGCGCACGAAATCCGCGTTGATATGGGCCAGCAAGCCTTCTACGGCTTCAAGCTCTAGGCGGATGGTGCGTTGTGCGGATTGAACAAGTTCGCTGGATTGGCTCATGTCTGAAATCGTATAGCCTGACGAAAAGGCGGCGATTATAGCGGTAATGATCAATTCCCTCACGTAAGTTCGTCAGGCTTTGTGCGCGAAGTTCCAGCCAATCACCTTCGGTAACGGTTATTCCCTGTCCTAAATCTGAACGAGCGCTGTTCCGGCCTTGGGGGCGCCGCACCAGCGGTGATATAGTTCGCCGCCAGTTCGGTCCGCCCAACCCATGTGCCTAATTATTGCGCATCCGTTGCAAACCAAAGTCGCACACATGGTGTCTGAGTGAAAGGCTGCATCCCAAGGAGATTAGATGAGTGCCGATAACGCCTACGCGGTCGAGCTGAAGGGCCTTACCTTCAAGCGCGGTTCGCGCAGCATCTTCAATAACGTCGATATTCGCATTCCTCGCGGCAAGGTCACGGGCATCATGGGGCCTTCCGGTTGCGGCAAGACCACCCTGTTACGCCTGATGGGCATGCAATTGCGCCCCAGTGCCGGCGAAGTGTGGGTCAACGGCCAGAACCTGCCGACGCTGTCGCGCAGCGATCTGTTCGATGCGCGCAAGCATATGGGCGTGCTGTTCCAGAGCGGCGCGCTGTTTACCGACCTCGATGTTTTCGAAAACGTAGCCTTCCCGCTGCGGGTGCATACCCAGCTGTCCGATGAAATGATTCGTGACATTGTGTTGCTGAAGCTGCAGGCCGTTGGCCTTCGCGGTGCCATCGACCTGATGCCGGACGAATTGTCCGGCGGTATGAAGCGCCGTGTCGCCCTGGCGCGGGCCATTGCCCTCGACCCGCAGATCCTTATGTACGACGAGCCATTCGTGGGGCAGGACCCGATCGCCATGGGTGTACTGGTGCGTCTGATCCGCCTGCTCAATGATGCATTGGGTATCACCAGCATTGTGGTCTCCCACGATCTGGCCGAAACCGCGAGCATCGCCGACTACCTGTATGTAGTGGGTGATGGCCAGGTGCTGGGGCAGGGTACGCCTGAAGAGCTGATGAACGCCGATAACCCGCGTATCCGCCAATTCATGACCGGCGATCCCGATGGCCCGGTGCCTTTTCACTTTCCGGCAGCGGACTACCGCTCAGATCTTCTGGGGAAGCGCTGATGCGCAAGACATCTCTTATCGAAAAGGTTCGCCTTTTCGGTCGCTCGGGCATCGACATCATCGAAGTCCTGGGGCGTTCGACCATTTTCCTGTTCCACGCCTTGCTGGGCCGCGGCGGCATCGGTGGGGGCTTCGGCCTGCTGCTCAAGCAGCTGCACGCAGTGGGTGTGATGTCTCTGGTGATCATTGTGGTCTCCGGGGTGTTCATCGGCATGGTGCTGGCGCTGCAGGGCTTCAACATCCTGTCCAGCTACGGTTCCGAGCAGGCGGTAGGCCAGATGGTGGCCTTGACCCTGCTGCGTGAGCTCGGCCCGGTGGTTACTGCCTTGCTGTTCGCGGGGCGTGCAGGTTCGGCGCTGACCGCCGAAATCGGCAACATGAAGTCCACCGAGCAGCTGTCCAGCCTGGAAATGATCGGTGTGGACCCGCTCAAGTACATTGTTGCCCCGCGCCTGTGGGCCGGCTTCATTTCCCTGCCATTGCTGGCGATGATTTTCAGCGTGGTGGGTATCTGGGGCGGTTCGTGGGTGGCGGTTGACTGGTTGGGCGTCTATGACGGTTCCTACTGGGCCAACATGCAAAACAGCGTGACCTTCACCGGTGACGTGCTCAACGGCATCATAAAGAGCATTGTCTTTGCCTTTGTAGTGACGTGGATTGCCGTATTCCAAGGCTATGACTGCGAGCCCACCTCAGAAGGGATCAGTCGTGCCACTACCAAGACCGTTGTGTACGCCTCGCTGGCGGTACTGGGCCTTGACTTCATTTTGACCGCCTTGATGTTTGGAGATTTCTGATGCAAAACCGCACTGTGGAGATCGGTGTCGGCCTTTTCTTGCTGGCTGGCATCCTGGCTTTACTGTTGTTGGCCCTGCGAGTCAGCGGCCTGTCGGCCAGCCCCACCGCCGATACCTATAAACTTTACGCGTATTTCGACAATATCGCCGGTTTGACGGTCAGAGCCAAAGTGACCATGGCCGGCGTTACCATCGGCAAGGTCACGGCAATCGATCTGGATCGCGACAGCTTCACCGGGCGAGTGACCATGCAGGTGGACAAGAAGGTAGATAACCTGCCGACTGACTCCACGGCATCTATCCTCACTGCGGGGCTGCTGGGCGAGAAATACATCGGTGTCAGCGTGGGCGGGGAAACAGCCTTGCTCAAGGATGGCTCTACAATCCACGACACACAGTCGTCGTTGGTACTTGAAGACCTGATCGGTAAATTCCTGCTCAATACGGTCAATAAAGACGCTAAATGAGGAATCTGTTCATGATCTCTACCTTGCGACGTGGCCTGCTGGTGCTGCTGGCGGCGCTGCCGCTGATGGCTAACGCGGCAGGTTCTGCTCACGACCTGGTGCAGGACACGACCAACAAAATGTTGGCTGACCTGACTGCCAACAAAGAAAAGTACAAGCAAGACCCGAGTCAGTTTTATAACGCGCTCAATACCATTGTCGGCCCGGTAGTCGATGCCGAGGGCATTTCGCGCAGCATCATGACGGTCAAGTATTCGCGCAAGGCAACACCTGCGCAGATGCAGACGTTCCAGGAAAACTTCAAGCGTGGTCTGTTCCAGTTTTACGGCAACGCTCTGCTGGAATACAACAACCAGGGCATCGTCGTTGACCCTGCCAGGGAGGAGTCGGGCGACCGTGCCGAGGTCGGGATGAAAGTCTCGGGCAGCAATGGCGCGATCTATCCGGTGTCCTACACCCTGACGAAAATCAACGGTGAATGGAAGCTGCGCAACGTGGTCATCAACGGCATCAACATCGGCAAGCTGTTCCGTGACCAGTTCGCCGATGCGATGCAGCGCAATGGCAATAACCTGGACAAGACCATCAATGGTTGGGCCGGTGAAGTGGCCAAGGCCAAGGAAGAAACCGACAAAGCTGCCGGGAAGCCTGCGCAATGACCGAGGCGGCTGTTCGTATCGGCGACGCCGGCGAGCTGTTGCTCAGCGGCGTGCTCGATTACCGTACCGGGCCTGACCTGCGCAAGCAGGGCCAGGCACTGATCAAGGCCAGCAATGCGCCTGCGCTGGTGGTTGACTGTTCGGCGGTGACCAAGTCCAGCAGCGTCGGTCTGTCGTTGCTGCTGTGCTTCATGCGCGATGCCGAAGCGGCAAAAAAGCCGCTCAGTATCCGTGCCTTGCCTGAAGACATGCGCGAGATTGCCGAAGTTTCCGGCCTGACCGAGCTGTTGGCACACCCTTAATACACATTTATCAGAAAAGCCCCCCGTCAGAGTCCTGCTATGCGGGGTTCGCAGGCGCGGGGCTTTTTTGTATGATGTGCGACCCGTGCGCACTGGGCGCCGATAGAGGTTGAGCATGCAGGCCCTAGAAGTTAAGAGCTTCCTTGAAGGAAAGCTGCCGGAAACGACTGTTGAAGTTGAAGGCGAAGGCTGCAATTTCCAGCTGAACGTGATTAGCGATGAACTGGCGGCATTGAGCCCGGTCAAGCGTCAGCAGCAGATCTATGCCCATTTGAACCCATGGATCACCGATGGCAGCATCCATGCGGTCACTATGAAATTTTTCAGCCGCGCGGCCTGGGCCGAGCGCACCTGAGCCCCCAAGGCGTCGAGATTCTTATGGATAAATTGATTATTACCGGTGGTGCCCGCCTTGATGGCGAGATCCGCATTTCTGGTGCGAAAAACTCCGCCTTGCCGATCCTGGCAGCGACCCTGCTGTGCGATGGCCCGGTGACTGTAGCCAACCTGCCGCACCTGCACGACATTACCACCATGATCGAGCTGTTCGGCCGCATGGGCATTGAGCCGGTGATCGACGAGAAGCTGGCCGTCGAAATCGACCCGCGCACCATCAAGACCCTGATCGCCCCGTACGAACTGGTGAAAACCATGCGTGCGTCGATCCTGGTGCTGGGCCCGATGGTTGCTCGTTTCGGCGAAGCCGAAGTGGCCTTGCCTGGCGGTTGTGCCATTGGTTCGCGTCCGGTCGACCTGCACATCCGTGGCCTTGAGGCCATGGGCGCAGTCATCGACGTCGAAGGCGGCTACATCAAGGCCAAGGCGCCGGAAGGCGGCCTGCGTGGCGCGAACTTCTTCTTTGATACCGTCAGTGTGACCGGTACCGAAAACATCATGATGGCCGCTGCCCTGGCCAAAGGCCGCAGCGTGCTGCAAAACGCCGCGCGTGAGCCGGAAGTGGTCGACCTGGCCAACTTCCTCAACGCCATGGGCGCCAAAGTTTCCGGTGCTGGCACCGACACCATCACCATTGATGGTGTAGAGCGTCTGCACACCGCCACCTACAAAGTCATGCCTGACCGCATCGAGACCGGTACCTACCTGGTTGCCGCTGCCGTGACCGGTGGCCGCGTGAAGGTCAAGGACACCGATCCGACCATCCTTGAAGCCGTCCTGGAAAAACTCAAGGAAGCCGGCGCAGAGATCACCACCGGCGAAGACTGGATCGAGCTGAACATGCACGGCAAGCGGCCAAAAGCCGTCAACGTGCGTACCGCTCCATACCCGGCGTTCCCGACCGACATGCAAGCGCAGTTCATCTCCCTGAACGCGATTGCCGAAGGCACTGGTGCCGTGATCGAGACCATCTTCGAAAACCGCTTCATGCACGTGTACGAACTGCACCGCATGGGCGCCAAGATCCAGGTCGAAGGCAATACCGCCATCGTCACCGGCATCGACAAGCTCAAGGGCGCGCCAGTAATGGCTACCGACCTGCGTGCTTCCGCCAGCCTGGTAATCTCGGCACTGTGCGCCGAAGGCGACACCCTGATCGACCGCATCTACCACATAGACCGTGGCTACGAGTGCATCGAAGAAAAACTGCAGATGCTCGGCGCTAAAATCCGCCGCGTACCGGGCTAACCCCCGCTGCCCTGTAGGGGTGAGCAAGCTCGCTCCTACACACTGGTTTGTTTCAAATCGAGGCTGTCATGGCCTCGATCTGTGTCTGGCACTGTTTGTGACCGGACAGCAATAGCCTGATGAAGGACTGACGTTCCCATGTTGACCATCGCACTGTCCAAGGGCCGCATCCTTGACGACACGTTGCCGCTTCTGGCTGAAGCGGGCATCGTGCCGACCGAGAATCCGGACAAGAGCCGCAAGCTGATCATCCCCACGACCCAGGACGACGTTCGCCTGCTGATCGTGCGGGCTACCGACGTGCCGACCTACGTTGAACATGGTGCCGCCGACCTCGGTGTCGCGGGTAAGGATGTGCTGATGGAATACGGTGGCCAGGGCTTGTATGAGCCACTGGACCTGCGTATCGCCCTGTGCAAGCTGATGACCGCTGGCCGTGTCGGTGATGTCGAGCCCAAGGGCCGCCTGCGGGTGGCGACCAAGTTTGTCAATGTCGCCAAGCGCTACTACGCCGAACAAGGCCGCCAGGTCGATATCATCAAGCTCTACGGCTCGATGGAGCTGGCGCCGCTGATCGGCCTGGCCGACAAGATCATCGACGTGGTCGACACCGGCAACACCCTGCGCGCCAACGGTTTGGAGCCACAGGATTTCATCGCCGACATCAGCTCTCGCCTGATCGTCAACAAAGCTTCCATGAAGATGCAACACGCCCGTATCCAGGCGTTGATCGACACCCTGCGCAAGGCAGTGGAGTCTCGACACCGCGGTTGACTCACCCGCGTAGCCCAAAGGCTGCGCCCGTCTATCCGCCTCATAGCCAGAATTCTCAGGTGCCCAAGCGGAAACGACTGCTAGTTTAGGGCGCCTGAGTTTTTGCCAATTCTATTGAGGCCCTCGCTATGACCACGTCCACTGCAATTGCCCGACTCAACGCTGCCGACCCGGATTTCGCCCATCATCTGGATCATCTGCTGAGCTGGGAAAGCGTGTCCGACGACTCGGTCAACCAGCGGGTGCTCGACATTATCAAGGCCGTGCGCGAGCGCGGTGATGCGGCGCTGGTGGACTTCACTCGTCAGTTCGACGGCCTGGACGTCAAGTCGATGGCGGACCTGATCCTGCCCCGCGAGCGCCTTGAGCTGGCCCTGACGCGTATCACCGCGCCCCAGCGCGAAGCCCTGGAAGTCGCAGCGGCGCGGGTACGCAGCTACCACGAAAAGCAGAAGCAGGACTCCTGGAGCTACACCGAAGCCGATGGCACCGTACTGGGCCAGAAGGTCACGCCGTTGGACCGTGCCGGCCTTTACGTGCCGGGCGGTAAAGCCTCTTATCCGTCGTCCGTGTTAATGAACGCGATTCCGGCCAAAGTGGCGGGTGTCACTGAAGTGGTCATGGTGGTGCCGACCCCTCGTGGTGAAATCAACGAGCTGGTACTGGCTGCCGCCTGCATCGCGGGTGTCGACCGGGTGTTCACCATCGGTGGCGCCCAGGCCGTCGCGGCCCTGGCCTATGGCACCGAAAGCGTGCCGAAGGTCGACAAGGTTGTTGGCCCAGGCAACATCTACGTCGCCACCGCCAAGCGCCATGTGTTCGGCCAGGTCGGCATCGACATGATCGCCGGCCCTTCGGAAATTCTGGTGGTGTGTGACGGCCAGACCGATCCGGACTGGATTGCCATGGACCTGTTCTCCCAAGCTGAGCACGACGAAGATGCCCAGGCGATCCTGGTCAGCCCCGATGCCGAGTTCCTCGACAAGGTCGCCGCCAGCATCAATAAGCTGCTGCCGACCATGGAGCGTGCCGAAATCATCGAGAAGTCGATCAATGGCCGCGGCGCACTGATTCTGGTGCGTGATATGGAGCAAGCCATCGAAGTGGCCAACCGCATCGCGCCGGAACACCTGGAGCTGTCCGTAGCGGACCCACAGGCCTGGTTGCCGTCGATTCGTCACGCCGGTGCCATCTTCATGGGGCGTCACACCAGCGAAGCCCTGGGCGACTACTGCGCCGGGCCTAACCACGTGTTGCCGACCTCCGGCACTGCGCGTTTTTCATCGCCGCTGGGGGTGTATGACTTCCAGAAGCGTTCGTCGATTATCTTCTGCTCGCCACAAGGTGCTTCCGAGCTGGGCAAGACTGCCTCGGTGCTGGCCCGTGGTGAATCCCTCAGCGCTCACGCACGCAGCGCTGAATACCGCATCGTCAAGGGAGAGTAAGGCATGAGCAAATTCTGGAGCCCTTTCGTCAAGGACCTCGTGCCTTACGTACCCGGTGAGCAACCGAAGCTGACCAAGCTGGTCAAGCTCAACACCAACGAAAACCCATACGGCCCATCGCCCAAGGCATTGGCAGCGATGCAGGCCGAGTTGAACGACAACTTGCGCCTGTACCCGGACCCCAACAGCGACCTGCTCAAACAAGCCGTGGCCAGGTATTACGGGATCGACGCCGGCAAGGTATTCCTGGGCAACGGTTCCGATGAAGTCCTGGCGCACATCTTTCATGGCCTGTTCCAGCACGATCTGCCACTGCTGTTTCCGGATATCAGCTACAGCTTTTACCCCGTGTATTGCGGCCTCTACGGCATCAAGTACGACGCGCTGGCGTTGGACGAGCAGTTCCAGATTCGCGCATCTGACTATGCCAGGCCCAACGGCGGGATCATCTTCCCCAACCCGAACGCACCCACCGGCTGCTTACTGGCGCTGGATGCGGTGGAGCAGATCCTCAAGGCCAGCCCGGATTCGGTGGTGGTGGTCGACGAAGCCTACATCGACTTCGGTGGCGAAACCGCCATCAGCCTGGTGGACCGTTACCCGAACCTGCTGGTAACCCAGACCCTGTCCAAATCGCGCTCACTGGCCGGTTTGCGTGTGGGCCTGGCCGTGGGTCACCCAGACCTGATCGAGGCGCTGGAGCGGGTCAAGAACAGCTTCAACTCCTACCCGCTGGATCGCCTGGCGATTGTTGGCGCGGCGGCGGCGTTCGAAGACCGTGAATACTTCGAGCAGACCTGCCAGATGGTGATCGACAGCCGCAACAAGGTGGTCGCGCAACTGGAAGGCAAAGGGTTTGAAGTGTTGCCCTCGGCGGCGAACTTCATCTTTGCGCGCCACCCACGGCATGACGCTGCTGGATTGGCAGCCAAGTTGCGTGAGCAGGGGGTTATCGTGCGGCACTTCAAGCAGGAGCGGATTGCCCAATTCCTGCGGATCAGTATCGGTACGCCTGAGCAGAACCAGGCGCTGATTGATGGGCTCGGCGAGCTCTAATTCTTTACAGGCAGTAAGGGCCTCATCGCGGGCAAGCCCGGCTCCCACAGGAAACTGCATTTCCCTGTGGGAGCCGGGCTTGCCCGCGATGAGGCCACCAGCTACACCAGAAAACTGGAGGGCTTAGATCAGCGGCTCATCCGGCTTCTTGTTCTTCCAGCCATCATTGCCCGGCAGCAACAGGTTCAAACCAATCGCCACCACGGCACACAGGGCGATGCCCTTGAGGCCGAAATCGTCCGGGCCGGTGCCGGTGCCGACCAGCACACCGCCAATCCCGAATACCAGGGTTACCGACACAATCACCAGGTTGCGTGCTTCACCCAGGTCGATCCTGTGGCGAATCAGCGTGTTCATCCCCACCGCAGCAATCGAGCCGAACAGCAGGCACAGAATCCCGCCCATCACCGGCACGGGGATGCTCTGCAGCAGTGCGCCGAACTTGCCGATAAACGCCAGGCTGATAGCAAACACTGCCGCCCAGGTCATGATTTTCGGGTTGTAGTTCTTGGTCAGCATCACTGCGCCGGTCACCTCGGCGTAGGTGGTGTTCGGCGGGCCGCCAAACATGCCGGCAGCCGTAGTGGCGATACCGTCACCCAGCAAGGTGCGGTGCAGGCCGGGCTTTTTCAGGTAGTCGCGACCGGTCACGCTGCCCACCGCAATCACACCGCCGATATGTTCGATCGCCGGGGCCAGGGCCACCGGGACGATAAACAGGATCGCCTGCCAGTTGAACTCTGGCGCGGTAAAGTGGGGCAGGGCGAACCACGGCGCAGCCGCGATCTTTGCCGTGTCGACCACGCCAAAGTAGAACGACATGGCAAAACCCACCAGTACGCCGGAGATGATCGGCACCAGGCGGAAAATGCCTTTGCCGAACACGGCCACGATCAAGGTGGTCAGCAGTGCGGGCATCGAGATCAGCATCGCCGTCTGGTAATGGATCAACTCGGCTCCGTCGCCGGACTTGCCCATGGCCATATTGGCGGCAATCGGTGCCATGGCCAGGCCGATGGAAATAATCACCGGGCCGATCACCACTGGCGGCAACAGCCGGTCGATAAAGCCGGTGCCCTTGACCTTCACGGCCAGGCCCAGGAACGTATAGACGAAACCGGCCGCCATCACCCCGCCCATGGTCGCCGCCAGGCCGAATTGGCCTTTGGCGAGGATGATCGGGGTGATAAACGCGAAGCTCGATGCCAAAAATACCGGCACCTGCCGCCCTGTCACCACCTGGAACAACAATGTGCCCAGGCCGGCGGTGAACAGTGCGACGTTTGGATCAAGACCTGTGATCAGCGGCATCAACACCAGCGCGCCAAATGCTACGAAGAGCATCTGTGCGCCAGACAGGATCTGGCGCCAAAGCGGGTCGTTGAATTCATCCTGCATGTTCACGCGTCCTTCTGCTTGGTGCCGAAGATCTTGTCACCGGCATCGCCAAGGCCTGGGATGATGTAGCCGTGTTCATTCAGGCGCTCATCAATGGATGCGGTGTAGATCTGCACATCCGGATGGGCTTTCTCGACGGCGGCGATGCCTTCGGGCGCGGCCACCAGCACCATGGCACGGATGTCCCGGCAGCCGGCTTTTTTCAGCAGGTCGATGGTCGCGACCATGGAGCTACCGGTGGCGAGCATCGGGTCGATGATCATGGCCAGGCGCTCGTTGATTTCCGGAACGAGCTTCTCCAGGTAGGTGTGGGCCTGCAGTGTTTCTTCATTGCGGGCAACGCCCACGGCGCTGACCTTGGCGCCCGGGATCAGGCTGAGTACACCTTCGAGCATGCCGATACCGGCGCGCAGGATAGGGACGACGGTAATTTTCTTACCGGCGATTTTTTCCACTTGTACGGGACCGGCCCAACCGGGGATCTCGTAGGTTTCCAGGGGTAAATCCTTGGTGGCTTCGTAAGTCAGCAGCGCTCCGACTTCCTGAGCAAGCTCACGGAAATTCTTCGTGCTAATGTCGGCACGGCGCATAAGGCCGAGTTTGTGTCGGATCAGCGGGTGGCGGATCTCGCGAGTGGGCATGGGAAAGGCTCCGGCGGCGGGCAAAAAAACCGGCCTAGATTAATCTATCCGAGAGTGTTGTCCTATAGACATCAAGTACGTTAGTCCATAAAGGCTTGATTGGAGCGCACGAGAAGCGTACCTTCGCCCGCTTTTCTTGCCACAGCACCCCCTTGGAGAGCGCCATGTCTGCTGATCTCGAGCATATCCGTCAAATCATGCACGAGGCTGACTGCCTGTACACCGAAGCGCAGGTCGAAGCAGCAATCGCCAAGGTCGGCGAGCACATCACCCGCGAAATGGCCGACACCAACCCGGTGGTCTTTTGTGTGATGAACGGTGGCCTGATCTTCGCCGGTAAATTGCTCACCCACCTGCAATTCCCACTGGAAGCCTCTTACCTGCACGCCACCCGTTATCGCAACGAAACCAGCGGCGGCGATCTGTTCTGGAAGGCCAAGCCGGAAGTTTCGTTCATTGACCGCGATGTGCTGATCATCGATGACATCCTCGATGAAGGTCATACCCTGGGCGCGATCATCGATTTCTGCAAACATGCCGGCGCGCGCAAAGTGCATACCGCTGTGCTGATCGACAAAGACCACGACCGCAAAGCCCGTCCTGAATTGAAAGCCGATTTTGTTGGGCTGCCGTGCGTCGACCGCTATATCTTCGGGTATGGCATGGACTACAAAGGCTACTGGCGTAACGCCAATGGCATCTTTGCCGTTAAAGGAATGTAATCGATGGCCCGCTTTCTTGATCAGACCCTGTTTGCCGAATTGGCCGAGAAAGCGGCCGCCAGCCCCCGTGGGCGTCAGAACGTCAACTTCCATGAGATGCAAGAGCCTTGTCATCGCATGGCGGTCGGCTTGCAACCCAGCACCTATGTGCAGCCTCATCGTCACCTGAGCGCTGATAAAGCTGAAACTCTGCTGGTGCTCAAGGGGCGCTTGGGAATCTTGATTTTCAGCGAGGTCGGCGAGCTACTCAGCAAGCGTGTGTTGCAAGCCGGCGGAGAGTGCCAGGGCGTAGACCTTTCGCCAGGTGTTTTTCATAGCCTGGTGGTGCTGGAGCCGGACAGCGTGATGTTTGAATGCAAGGCTGGCCCTTACCGTCCTGTTGGCGAAGGTGAGCTGGCAAGCTGGGCGCCCCGTGAAGGCGAGGCGGGTATGGCGGAGTATCACCGCTGGATGCTTGCCCAGTTCGATTGAGCCCCTCCCACATCCTGCGTCGCGCAGGTAGACTTCAAACCCCGTGTAAATGTCTGCAGGCTGGAGTCGGTAATGCGTAAAGATAAGAAACAGGTGATTGGTGACGAGATCGGTGACGACCAAATCAAGTTGTTCCTAGACTTCGAGCCGGTTGATGCGACTTCGCCGTCCCTGCACAAACTGATCAAGGCCTATCGCGGCCTGCGTATCGACGACTTCGAGCGTTTCCTGGGCTTTTTCCAAGAAGCAGGCCTGGACCTGGATGGCCAGGACGAGCATGGCCAGACCTTCGTTGATCTGATCAAGGACCAGCGCAACGCCGCTGAATACATCGAGCTGATCGACAAAGCACGCGGCTGATTATCCGAGCCACAAAAAAACGCCCCGAGGGGCGTTTTTTTTTGCATTCAAACCTTAAGCGTAGCTTTGGGCTTCGTTGCTTTGCTCCACCAGCTCAAGGCTGATGTTGTTCTGCGTGTTGATCTTGCGATACAGCTCGGCATCCGTCTCCAGGACCTTTTCCCGCGCCGGGAAGATCTCGTGCAGCTTGCTCGCCCATTCACCGGCAGCCTTCTGCGGGAAGCAGCGTTCAATCAGCTCCAGCATGATCGATACGGTCACCGAGGCACCCGGAGATGCGCCCAGCAGCGCCGCGAGCGAACCGTCCTTGGCCGCCACCAGCTCGGTGCCGAATTGCAGCACGCCGCCTTTCTTCGGGTCTTTCTTGATGATCTGCACCCGCTGGCCGGCCACTTCCAGGCGCCAGTCTTCGGCTTTCGCCTCGGGGTAGAAGCGACGCAGGGATTCCAGGCGCTGCTCCATGGATTGGCGCACTTCGCTGACCAGGTACTTGGTCAGGTCCATGTTGTCGCGGGCCACGGCCAGCATCGGGCCAATATTGCCAGCGCGAATCGACATCGGCAGGTCAAGGAACGAGCCGTGCTTGAGGAACTTGGTGGTAAAGCCTGCGTATGGCCCGAACAACAGCGACTTCTTGCCATCCACCACGCGGGTGTCCAGGTGCGGCACGGACATGGGCGGCGAACCCACGGCAGCCTGGCTATAGACCTTGGCCTGGTGCTGTTTGACCACTTCAGGGTTGTCGCAACGCAGCCACTGGCCACTGACCGGGAAACCGCCGAAGCCTTTGCTTTCTTCGATGCCCGAGGCTTGCAGCAGCGGCAGGGCCGCACCACCGGCGCCGAGGAACACGAACTTGGCGTCCACCTCGCGGCTGTTGCCGCTGTTGACGTCCTTGATGCTCACGGTCCAGCCGGCGCCGTTACGCTTGAGGCCGGTGACGCGCTTGCAGTATTTGACCTGGGCATCAGGCGAACTGGTCAGGTGGCTGAGCAACTGATTGGTCAGGGCGCCGAAGTTGACGTCGGTGCCGTTCATCACGCGGGTCGCGGCGATTTTTTCGTCAAGCGGGCGGCCCGGCATCATCAGCGGCATCCACTCGGCCATTTCGCTGCGGTCTTCGGTGTAGTGCATGTCCGAAAACGCGTGGTGCTGGCTGAGGGTCTCAAAGCGTTTCTTGAGGAAGGAAACGCCTTTGTCGCCCTGCACGAAGCTCAGGTGCGGGACCGGGCTGATGAACGACTTGGACGAGCCAAAGGTGCCCTTCTTGGTCAGGTACGCCCAGAACTGTTTCGACACCTCGAACTGGGTGTTGATGTGCACGGCTTTCTTGATGTCGATGGAGCCATCGGCGGCCTGTGGCGTGTAGTTCAGCTCACACAGCCCGGCGTGGCCGGTACCGGCGTTGTTCCACGGGTTGGAACTCTCCGCGGCACCCGAATCCATCAGCTCAACGACTTCCAGCTTGAGGCCGGGGTCGAGCTCCTTGAGCAGTACGGCCAGGGTGGCACTCATGATGCCGGCCCCTACCAGAACTACGTCGACTGCTTCGTTATGCGCCATTTAACGCGTCTCCAAAATCTGCAGCACCAAATTGACGGCATGGCTGCCAGGAGTGACGGGGCGGTTCACGTGTTGCCCCAGGTTACCCATGGCCAGGATCGCCATGTCCGTTTCGCAATTCTTTGCAACTTCAGCACACGCTTCCTGCCGGGCTAATCTGCCTATGAACGCATTCATGGGCGCCTGTGGCAATTCGACTTATGGTCAAAGCGTGCGATTCGTGCAACCAATCCGTAGCGGACAGGCTCAAGCTCCGGTTTTTGAGGAAGGCTCGATCCTGTGTAATTGGGCTGCCCCAGACGCTGATGGTGCTTGTACAAACGCCAAACTATTCATTTGCTCGCCACACTCTTGTGAAGTTGTGAAAACCCGTTTTTTCACGCTCTTTTGAAGACGTGAACCTCAAAAAAGGGCTGCCCCAGCCTGGCACCTGGCCCGTAAACCTCTGCCGACATGCGGCAAAACGGGCAAACAACACAAGTGGCCGAGCGCAATGGCAGCTCTGGCAGATCCGATAAAGGCGGGGTGGTTTGCAAAGGAAACAGCAAGCACGCCAGCTTCACTTGATCTGTGTGGGCGGCTCTCTGTGGGCGATTTTGGGGCTAATGCCTGGGCATTAACGATGCTGCGGGGCCCGATCAGGAGACGTCCTTATAATCGGGGGGAGATTGTAGCGAAGAACGCCAAGGAAATGGGCGTGTTTTATGACTTTTATTCGGGTCCCGGTCAGGAGGCCAACGCTTGCCGGTGTTGTGCGCGAAAAACCTGCGGCTTGACCCGGGCGCTGGCCGGCAGAGGGCGGTGCATCCAGCCCAGATGAGTCTCGGTCACTTCCACCCAGCCTTCACCGACGGGCGGCAGGCTGCATTGCTTGAATGCCTGGCAATGGCCCTGGGCGTCGAGCAGGGCGAAGTGGCGGTGACGGGTGTGTGACATGAACAGTGTCTTGAGAAGGCGCATGGCTGTGTACCTGGTGTGTTACATGCTTGAAGATTGCCAGTGTGGCATGACACTGCGGTGACCAATTTATGCGAATTTGTAATTTGCCCATGGCTTCAGCCACCGTTCAGGATTGCTGGTGAGTGGCGTGCGTGCACCGTTATACTGGCGACCTGTCTGCACCTAGTCCTGGAGAAATGAGTATGTTGCAACGCCTGTTGTTCGGTTTGATCACTGTGACCAGTTTGACCCTGGTTGGCTGCGCCAACAGCCCGCAACAACTCAGCCCGCAACCTAAAGTCACCGCGCCGTTGGCTGCGGTAGGCCATGGCCAGGCGGTGTCGGTACGTGTGGTCGACGGTCGTCCGTCGCCAACCCTGGGCTCGCGTGGCGGCCTGTATCCGGAGACTGCGCTGATTTCGGTAACCGGTCAGGATGTGCTGCCCAAACTGCAGGCCCAGGCTGAAGCCGCTGTGCGCTTGCTGGGCTTTACACCGACCAACTCGCCAGGTGTGCCGCAACTGACCGTGACCCTGGCCGAGCTGAAGTACCAGTCGCCCAAAGAGGGGCTGTATGTGACCGAAGCCTCCATCGGTGCGACCTTCAAGTCTGACGTCAGCGCCGGTACCCGTCGCTACAGTGGCCGCTACGCCGCATCGCTGAACCAGCGCTTCGGCATGTCGCCCAACCAGGAAACCAACACCAAGCTGGTCAGCGATGTGCTCAGCGATGCCTTGACCCGCCTGTTCAAGGATCCAAGCATCGGCCAGTTGCTCAGTTCGCAATAAACCGTGCACAAAAAACCGGGCTCAGTGATGAGCCCGGTTTTTTTATGCCCGTGGTTTGGTCATGCCGCCGTATCGACATAGAAGTCCAGCACACTCACGCCGGTGAGCAAATCCAGTTCCGGCAAGTCCGCATGTTGGTGGCCGCCGAGCGCGCAATACACCAGCCAGTGGCGATCCTGGACGTTGAACGCAAGGCTGCCGACCAGCGCCTCTTGCTCATCGTTTGGGGCGATCAGATACAGCCGATCCTGGTTTTGCGCGTGCAACATGACTAGCTCCTCAAGCATCGAAGGGCAACAGAGTGACTTGTTAAGGTGACGTTCAGGTGACGCTGTAAATTACTGGATACATTAGCCGTCAACGGAGAAGGAGCATTAAAGGCGCAGGAGGCGACTATCGTTCAGGTTGGTATCTGGACTGATATCCGAATACTGATTCGCCGAGGTTTGCGATGGCGCTGCTCATCAATGCTGTTGCCCTGTTGGTTGCCTGCTCGGGCGCCTTGGTGCTGTTCATCACCCGCCTGCACGCGCAACGTGCGATGGCCGAACTCGCCATGCGTAGCGAAGAGCGCGCGATTGATCAGCCGATGCTTTTTCTGGAAACGCACACTGAACGGGCGCATCGTCAGGCTTACCGTGTGGGGTTCGGCTGCCTTGGCCTGGCCCTGGCCGCCTCCTGGTTCAGCACCCATTTCTAATTCCACTGCAAAACCAAATGTGGGAGCGGGCTTGCCCGCGAAGGCGGTGTATCAGCCACTGAATCTTTAACTGAACCACCGCTCTCGCAGGCGAGCCAGCTCCCACACTGGCCATGTACTGCCCGTAGAATCAGCGCCTGCCACATATCCCCTGTAGGGTCACATATTACAGAGGGATCCCGGCCTTTACGCGGTATTGATTGCGTACCGGCGTCGCATACTGCACCACCAGATAAGGCCGGTGTTCGGCCGGGCATTCGTTCAGGCGCCGCTCCCATTCAGCTTTCGCCTTGGCCAACTCATCGGCCGGGAATACTTCGGCGGCTTTAGGCACTTGCAACTGCGGATCAGCATCATCCCACTGTGCGTACGCCAGGTAATGCACCGGAAACAAGCGGTAGCCACCGAGGATCTGCCGATCCATTTCCACTGCCAGCAGCTTGGTATCTTCGAAGCGCTCGGTAATCGGCGGCGCAAAGTTCACGTGCACGCGGCCCTTGTAGCCGGTGATACCCAGGGCGATGCTCACGTCGTCCTCGCCCGGCGCCTTGGTGTAGGTGCCGGTGGTGGCGCGGATATACAGCTCGCGGGCCTTGGCGGCATCGCAAGGGTCGTACTCGTAGCTGATGGACACCGGCGTCAGGTTCAGCGACTGGATGACCTCGGCAAACGGCTCGTCCTTGCGGCTGACGTGGAACATCTTGAGAATCGCCGATTCGGTACGGTCATCGCCATCCTTGGCCCGGCCTTCAGCCTGGGCGATCCAGATCGACTGGCAGTCGTTGCGGATCGAATGGTTGATATAGGCCGACAGCAGGTTGTAGGCCGCCATCTTCTCCTTTCGCCCGGTGATCGAACGGTGCACGATGAAGCTCTTGTTCAGGCGCATCAGGTCGCTGACAAACGGCTTTTGCAGCAGGTTGTCACCAATGGCGATGCGTGGCGTCGGCAGGCCGGCGTGGTACACGGCATAGTTGACGAAGGCCGGGTCCATCACGATGTCGCGGTGGTTGGCCAGAAACAGGTAGGCGGTGCCGGATTTGAGCTGCTCGACGCCGGTGTAGGTCACGCCGTCGGTCGCCCGGTCAATCGTGTGGTCAACGTAGTATTCGACTTTGTCTTGCAGCGTCGCCACGGTGGTGACGCCGGCAAACTCACGGCGCAATTTACGCGCGATCATCGGCTTGAGCAACCAGCCCAGGGCGCCGGCAAAGCGCGGGAAGCGAAAGTGGGTCAGGATGTCCAGAAAGGCCTTGTCACTGAACAGACGCGCCAGCACTGCCGGGACTTCGCTGTCGTTGTAAGGTCGGATGGTATCGAATTCGCCCATCATGCTCTCTTGTTAGAAACGGCTAGGGTAAGTAAAGGAAATAGCAGGGGCGGCGTGAGTAAACTGGCTCTGCCGGAAATAGCCCTGTAAATAGACCGGCGATTATACGCACAAGTCACCTTGGAGACTGCGATGCTGGAAACTGCGATGTACGATTGTCCTTATTGTGGCGAAGTGGTCGAGACAACAGTGGATTTGTCTGGCGGGGACCAGACCTATATAGAAGACTGCCAGGTGTGTTGCCGGCCGATCACGTTCGACCTGCAAGTGCATGGTGACGAGTGGATGCTCGAAACCCGCAGCGAAAATGAATGATGCGTAGCGAAAACGAATAACAGGTACGCCCATGCAGCGAATCTATGAGCCGGAAAACCTGATGGAAGGCGAGCTGTTGCAACAGATGCTGGCCAGTGAGGGCATCGAAGCGCACTTGATGGGCCGCCACTTGCTCGGTGGTACCGGCGAGTTGCCGATCTTCGGCTTGCTGGGGTTGGAGGTCGATAATGATCAGGCGGCGTACGCCCGCGAGCTGATCACGGCCTATATCGGCGCGCAACCCTTGCCCGGCGACGAACCCGACAACTTCCCCGACGTATTGGTCTGTTAGGCTGTCGGTCGGTTTACCCCAAGAGTCGTGTTGCCCCATGTGTGGACGTTATGCCCTGTTTCGCTGGAACCCTGCCTTTGCTGCCTTGCCCGGCTTCCCCGCCGACCAGCAGGCCCAGTGGAACATTTCCCCCAATGATTCGGTGCTGATCCAGCGCCTGAGCGAAGGCCAGCTCACCCTGGCGCGTGCCCGTTGGGGGCTGACGCCGCCCTGGCTGACGGATCTTTCCCGTACTCCGGCCCATGCCCGCGCCGAAACGCTCGCCGAGCAACCGATGTTCCGCGAGGCATTCCGCCAGCGCCGCTGCCTGTTGCCAGCCAACGGTTTCTACGAATGGCGCGGTACCCAGCGCAAGCGCCCGTATTGGTTGACGCCGGGGGAGGGCTCCACCCTGTTTTTTGCTGCGATCTGGGAAGCGTATCCCGTGCAGGAGCAGGTGTGGCTGAGCACCGCCGTGGTCACCCAGGCAGCGCAAAGCCAACGTCGGCCGTTGATTCTTGATGCGGCGGGGCAAGCCGCCTGGCTCGACCCCGAGACGCCGTTGCATGTGCTGCAGGGGCTGCTGGCCGGTGAGCCCAGCGCTTTACGTGAGCGCGTGCTGGCCAATATGGTCAATGATCCCAAGCTCAATGGGCCGGAGTGCCTGACCCCGGCTTGAGCCTGCACTGTGGGATGTATCCGAAATTCAGCGGTTAAATGTCTGATGTATCTGGCGCCAATACAAACGACCGCCTACGATACGCGCCATGTTTTCAGGGAGCGTGTTCATGAAGAAGTCATTGGCGGTAAGCGGTTTGGTTGCAGCGATGTTGCTGGCGGGTTGCCAGTCGGTCAACACGACCAGCGGCGGTGCTGTTGGGGTTGAGCGCAAGCAATACATGTTCAGCATGTTGTCGAGCCAGGAAGTCGACCAGATGTACGCCCAGTCTTACCAGCAGACCCTGGGTGAAGCCAGTGGCAAAGGCGTTCTGGACAAGACCAGCGCCAACGCCAAGCGTGTGCAGGCCATCGCCAAGCGCCTGATCGCCCAGGCGCCGACCTTTCGCGCAGATGCCGCCCAGTGGAACTGGGAAGTGAACCTGATCAAAAGCGACGAGATGAATGCCAACTGCGGGCCTGGCGGCAAGATCCTGGTGTACAGCGCGCTGATCGACAACCTCAAGCTCACCGATGACGAGTTGGCTGCGGTGATGGGCCATGAAATCGCCCACGCCCTGCGTGAGCACGGTCGTGAAGCGATGTCCAAGGCGTACGGTATTGAAATGGCCAAGCAGGGCGCTGGTGCAATATTCGGTCTCGGCCAGGACAGCCTGGCACTGGCCGATACCGTGGCCAACTATGGCATGACCTTGCCCAACAGCCGCAGCAACGAAAACGAAGCCGACCTGATCGGCCTGGAGCTTTCGGCGCGTGCCGGCTACAACCCGAACGCCGCGATTACCTTGTGGAACAAAATGGCCAAGGCTTCCGAAGGCGCGCCGCCGGAATTCATGAGTACTCACCCGGCTTCCGACAGCCGCATCGCGTCGCTGCAGGCGGCAATTCCAAAGGTAATGCCGCTGTACCAACAGGCCAAAAAATCCTGATGGACGCCGTGTAGGAGCGAGCAAGCTCGCTCCTACAGGCATCAGGGCCAACCATCCCTGGTGTTCGGTTTAGATCCAGCCACTGCTTTGCATGGCTTTGTACACCGCCACAATCGCCAGTACAAAGAACGCTGTGGCCGCCAATCGACGAATCAAGGTCAGCGGCAGTTTCTCCGCCGCGAAATTCCCCGCCAGAACCACCGGTACGTTGGCAATCAACATACCCAGCGTGGTGCCGATAATCACCAGCCACAACTCCGGATACTGCGCTGCCAGCATCACCGTGGCGATCTGGGTCTTGTCACCGATTTCCGCAAGGAAGAACGCAATCAGCGTGGTCAGAAATGGCCCGAACTTGCGTGTGGTACTGGCTTCGTCATCATCGAGTTTGTCCGGCACCAGTGTCCAGAGTGCCGTGGCACAGAAGCTTGCCGCGAGGATCCAGTGCAGCACCGCATCCGAGAAGAAACTCCCGAACCAGGCGCCCACGGCACCGGCGGCCGCATGGTTGGCCAGGGTTGCGGCGACAATGCCGGCAATGATCGGCCAGGGTTTGCGAAAGCGGGCAGCAAGAATGAGCGCGAGTAGCTGCGTCTTGTCGCCGATTTCGGCCAAGGCAACGATTGCGGTAGGAACGAGTAGTGAATCCAGCATCAGGTAGTTTCCAGGGGCGGGTCGACACGGCTATGACACGTACAGCCTTCCCGCCCCGGGTAAGGTGTGCGTGTCATAGGTCTTGTCAAACCCCGGTCCGTCTGTGCGGACTCCTGGGTCGCATACGCCATGATCTGCTGACCAAGTATGTTGACGTATGCCGGACGAGCGTGTGGCTCGTGGGAGACTACTCCCCTAGGACGCTGCGGATTCTGCCTAGGCAAAACCCATTCGGCAAGCCTTCTTTTTCAAACGGCCGTCAGGGGCGCTTGGCGCGGTAGATGCGAAAACCATTGCCTTCAGCCTTGATTGCGCAGATACCCAGATGCTCTTCGATCAGCGGCTGATACTTCAGGAAGCTGTTGGCAACCAAACGCAGTTCGCCACCTTTTGCCAGATGTTTGGCTGCTTTTCGCAGCAGGTTTTCAGTGGCGAAGTAATCGGTATGCACCCCGACATGGAACGGCGGGTTGCTCAAAATCGCGTTTAGCCCCATTGGCGCGGCATCGATTCCATCCCCGGTCAGTACCTCGGCTTCCAGGCCGTTCGCCGCCAACGTCAGCCGACTGCTGGCAGCTGCGAAGGCATCCACATCCAGCATTGTCACGGTGTTATGCGGGTAGCGACGCTTGACCGCAGCCCCCAGTACCCCGGCGCCGCAACCGAAATCGAGCAGATGCCCGCTGGGCAGCTTGTCCAGGTGCTCCAGCAGCAACTCGGTGCCGCGGTCCAGGCGGCCATGGCTGAACACTCCCGGCAAGCTCACCACCTTCAGCGGGCCTTCGGCCAGTGGTACATCGAAGACCTGTGCCAGGCTCTCCAGTTCGACCGCTTGCGGGGCGTTGGCGACGGTGACTTGCCATAGCTGGCAATGCCGCGCGTTATCCAGCTTGCGCGGCTTGCCGAAGGGGGTCATCTGCTTGGCAGCGCTTTCGATACCACCTTTTTTCTCACCCACCAAAAACAGCTCGGCGCCAGGCAGGCGAGCGGCCACGGCGTTGAGCAGGTAGTCGGTGAGGTCCTTGGACTTGGGCAGGAAGATCACCGCGGCATCGAAGGCACGCTCGGGCACATTCACCCCGAACTGGCTGCGCTCGGGAAACCGTGCATCAAGCGCGGCCTGGTCGCCGGCGTGCCAGCACCAGCCATGGGCGTTGGGCAAGCGCCCGAGCAAATCGTCGGCAGGCAAACCTGCCAGCAGCAGGTTGCCTTGAAAAAGTTCGGCCTGACGAAGCAGTACTTCACTGCGCGGATCCATGGTCTGCTCCTTGAAAAGGGGCGCAGTTTATCAACTGACGACGCGCAGCGGGGCACCGCTGAAAAAGCCTCGGGCGTTTTCCGTCAATTGGCCGACGATGCGTTGCCGCGCTTCGCGACTGCCCCAGGCATTGTGGGGCGTGACAATCAACCGAGGAATATCGCCGGCCAGCAGCGGGTTACCATTGATCGGCGGCTCCACACTCAACACGTCGGTCGCCGCGCCGCCCAGATGACCACTGCGCAACGCGTCCGCCAACGCCTGTTCGTTGATCAAGCCACCACGGGCGGTGTTGACGATAAACGCGCCGGGCTTGAGCAGCGCCAGTTCACGGGCGCCGATAAAGTCGCGGGTGTGTTCATTGAGCGGGCAATGCAAGGTCAGCGCATCGACCTGGGCCAGCAGTTGATCCAGTGGCACGCGGTCGGCGCGGGCAGGGCGCCCGGGAATCGCGCCGAGTACCACGCGCATGCCGAAGGCTTCGGCCAGGCGCGCCACCGCGCTGCCCAGTTCGCCATGGCCGAGCAGGCCGAGGGTTTTGCCTTCCAGCTCGACAATTGGATGGTCCAGCAGACAGAACTGCCTGGCCTGCTGCCATTTGCCGGCGGCCACATCCTGTTGGTAGTCCTTCAAGCGCGTGGCGAGGTTGAGCAGCAGCATGATCGTGTGCTGGGCCACCGACGGCGTGCCGTAACCCTGGCAGTTGCTCACGGTGATGCCGTGGGCGCGGGCGGCTTCAAGGTCGATATTGTTGGTGCCGGTGGCTGAAACCAGGATCAGCTTGAGCTCGGGGCACGCCGCCAGGGTTTGCGCGGTGAGCGGTATTTTGTTGCTGATCGCGACTTGAGCGCCCTGCAAGCGTTCCAGCACATTCTGTGGCGTAGTCTGCTCAAACAGCTGCAACTGGCTGAAGCAGTCGCGCAAACCGCTGAGGTCGAGGTCGCCCAAGTCCAGCGAAGGGTGGTCGAGGAAGACGGCGCGGCGATTGTTCATGATCAACTGTACCTTTTGCGACGAGGTTCGAAGGCGTAATCTTCCGAGCCTATCAGATGAAATAATCAGTTACTTAATGGAGTGAGCATGTACGTCGCCGAGTTTTTGACCGTAGCCTTGATTCACTTGTTGGCGGTGGCCAGCCCCGGCCCGGATTTCGCCGTGGTGGTCCGTGAGAGCGTGACCCACGGTCGCCGCGCCGGCACCTGGACGGCCCTGGGCGTCGGCACGGCGATTTTCGTGCATGTGGGTTACTCGTTGCTGGGGATCGGTTTGATCGTGTCCCAGTCCATCGTGTTGTTCAATGCGCTCAAATGGGCCGCAGCAGCGTACCTGCTGTATATCGGCTTCAAGGCCCTGCGTGCGCAGCCGGCCAAGCCCGCCGCCGAGGGCGAGTTGCACCGCGAAGCGGGCGAGCGCACTCCACGCGGCGCGTTTACCGCAGGCTTTGTGACCAATGGCTTGAACCCCAAGGCCACGCTGTTCTTCCTGTCGCTGTTCACTGTTGTGATCAACCCTCACACGCCGCTGGCGGTACAAGCCGGTTATGGCGTGTACCTTGCGGTGGCGACGGCCTTGTGGTTTTGCCTGGTGGCCATGTTGTTCAGCCAGCAACGCGTGCGGGCCGGGTTTGCGCGGATGGGGCATTGGTTTGATCGGACCATGGGTGCGGTGTTGATTGCCATCGGGGTGAAGCTGGCCTTTACCAGCATGAAGTAACCTCGGTTTCTCGTGAACTTTTTCCAAATGTGGGAGGGGGCTTACTCCCGATAGCGGTGGATCAGCCAGCAAATACAGTGGCTGATGCCCAGCAATCGGGAGCAAGCCCCCTCCCACAGTGGTCTTCCATAAGCCGCAGATACTGGCGCAAAGCTAGCATTTGCTGAGTTCCGCAAATCATTCCTTTGGCTGATTTGGTTGAAACATAAGCCCTCTACAGTGCAGGTCTTCAAGCCAAGACCGTGCAGTCATTAAAGGGATTCGTATGTTGCAGACCCGTGTTATCCCGCCCGCCGAAGGTGCGTACCAATACCCGCTGCTGATCAAGCGCCTGTTGATGTCCGGGACTCGCTACGAGAAGACCCGGGAAATTATCTACCGCGACAAGCTGCGCTACACCTACCCGACGCTGATCGAGCGCGTTGCGCGCCTGGCCAATGTGCTGACCGAAGCCGGGGTCAAGGCTGGTGATACCGTGGCGGTGATGGATTGGGACAGCCACCGTTACCTGGAATGCATGTTCGCCATTCCGATGATCGGCGCGGTGATCCACACCATCAATGTGCGCCTGTCGCCGGAACAGATTCTCTACACCATGAACCACGCCGAAGACCGCTTCGTGCTGGTCAACAGTGAGTTCGTGGGGCTCTATCAGGCGATTGCCGGGCAGCTCACCACCGTCGACAAGACCCTGTTGATTACCGATGGTGACACCCACACCGCCGAACTACCCAATCTGGTCGGTGAGTACGAAACCCTGCTGGCCGCCGCCAGCCCCCAGTACGACTTCCAGGACTTCGACGAAAACTCCGTCGCCACCACCTTCTACACCACCGGCACCACCGGTAACCCCAAAGGGGTGTATTTCACCCATCGCCAGTTGGTGCTGCACACCATTGGTGTGGCGACCATCATGGGCAGCGTCGACAGCGTGCGTCTGTTGGGCACCAACGATGTGTATATGCCGATCACACCGATGTTCCACGTACACGCCTGGGGCCTGCCCTATGTGGCGACCATGCTCGGCTTGAAGCAGGTCTACCCCGGGCGCTATGACCCCGAATACCTGGTGCAGCTGTGGCGCAAGGAGAAGGTCACGTTCTCCCATTGCGTGCCGACCATCCTGCAAATGGTGCTCAACGCCAAGGCTGCCCAGGGTGTGGATTTTGGTGGGTGGAAAATCGTCATTGGTGGCAGCGCGCTCAACCGCTCGCTGTACGAAGCCGCCAAGGCCCGCGGCATTCAATTGACCGCCGCGTATGGCATGTCCGAGACCGGGCCGCTGGTGTCGTGCGCACACCTCAATGAAGAGCTGATGGCCGGCAGCGAAGACGAACGCACCACCTATCGCATCAAGGCCGGTGTGCCTGGGCCGTTGGTGGAGGCGGCAATCATGGACACCGACGGCAACTTTCTTCCCGCCGACGGCGAAACCCAGGGCGAACTGGTGTTGCGCGCGCCCTGGCTGACCGAGGGTTATTACAACGAACCGCAAAAGGGCGCCGAACTGTGGGCCGGCGGCTGGATGCACACCGGCGACGTTGCCACCCTGGACGCGTTTGGTGTGATCGATATCCGTGATCGCATCAAGGATGTGATCAAGACCGGTGGGGAATGGATCTCGTCCCTGGCCCTCGAAGACCTGGTCAGCCGCCACCCGGCGGTACGCGAGGTAGCGGTGGTGGGCATCGCCGATCCGCAATGGGGCGAGCGCCCCTTTGCCTTGCTGGTGGTGCATGAGGGCCAAGTGATTGGGGCGCGGGAGCTCAAGGAGCACCTCAAGCCTTACGTTGAACTGGGGCATTTGAGCAAGTGGGCGATTCCGAGCCAGATCGCCGTTGTTACTGAAATTCCCAAGACCAGCGTAGGCAAGCTCGACAAAAAACGTATCCGTATCGACATCATCGAATGGCAGGCCAACAACAGCACCTTCCTGTCTACGCTTTGACGCCCCTCGCCGCGCCCTTTCGGGCGCGGCGCTGCTCTATCTCAAGCCTCTACTTGTGATTTGCCGAATTTCAGCCATCCTTCCCGCGTCGACCTTCGTCGGCGTGGCGAAAGGGTTGTGGCAGACAGGTTGGTGATGCAAATCACACTTTAGAGGGATCAAGCACTACCCCCCTCTGGCTATAGTCCCTTTCAGAGTTTTTCGCGGATGTTGCGCATCGAGCCAGGGAGGCTTGGTTGCGTTTCGGCATTGGAATCGTTGTATCCCGGCCGTTACATCTGAAGAAAGGGCTCACTGCCATAACAATAAAATATGCACATGGAGTAGCGTCGATGACCCAAGTAAACCAGTTCTGGCGCCGGGCAAGACTGCCCCTGGCCGTCAGTCTCGCTTCTACGCTCGCCGGGCCTGCATTCGGCGTCAGTTTCAACATCGGTGAAATCGAAGGGAGCTTTGACTCCTCGCTTTCGGTGGGTGCGAGTTGGTCTACGGCCAAGCCCAATCGTGATCTGATCGGCGCCAACAATGGCGGCAAGGGCCTGTCCCAGACTTCCGATGACGGTCACTTGAACTTCAAGCGCGGCGAGACGTTCTCGAAGATCTTCAAGGGTATTCATGACCTGGAACTGAAGTACGGCGACACCGGCGTGTTTGTGCGCGGCAAGTACTGGTACGACTTTGAACTCAAGGACGAGAGCCGTCAGTTCAAGGACATCAGCGACAACAACCGCAAGGAAGGCGCCAAGTCTTCTGGCGGTCAGATTCTCGATGCGTTCGTCTACCACAACTACTCGATTGCCGATGCGCCGGGTTCCGTGCGTTTTGGCAAGCAGGTCGTGAGCTGGGGCGAAAGTACCTTCATCGGCGGCGGCATCAACTCCATCAACCCTATCGACGTGTCGGCGTTTCGTCGCCCGGGTGCCGAGATCAAGGAGGGCCTGATTCCGGTCAACATGTTCTACGTGTCCCAGACGCTCACCGACAACCTGTCGGCCGAAGCGTTCTACCAATTGGAATGGGACCAGACCGTCACTGATAACTGCGGCACTTTCTTCTCCCAGCCAGACGTGATCTCCGATGGTTGCAGCAATAACCTGCGGGTGTTGAACAAGCGCTCGACCATTCCCGCTGCGGCACTGCCGACCCTGGGTGCCCTGGGCGTGGACGTGAACAGCGAAGGCGTGCTGGTGCGCCGTGGGCCGGACCGTGATGCACGGGACAGCGGCCAGTTCGGCGTGGCCATGCACTACAACTTCGAACCGCTGGACACCGAGTTCGGCGCCTACTTCATGAACTACCACAGCCGTGCGCCGATCTTCAGTGCACAGGGTGCGCCGTCTGCGGCCTATACCCGTCCACTGGGCCCGCTGGGGGCACTGCGTCCACTGATCGTGGCGGGCAGTTCGAACTACTTCGTCGAGTACCCGGAAGATATTCGTCTCTACGGCTTGAGCTTCTCCACCACGCTGCCTACCGGCACCGCCTGGAGTGGCGAGTTGAGCTATCGGCCGAATGCGCCGGTGCAGTTGAGCACCACCGACATTCTGTATGCCGGTGTCACGCCGATCCCTGGTTTTGGCAATGCTTCGGTACTCAAGGGCTCGCCGGGCCAGGACCTGCATGGCTACAACCGCAAGGAAGTCACCCAGTTCCAGACCACCTTTACGCACTTCTTCGACCAGGTGATGGGCGCCAGTCGCCTGACCACGGTCGGTGAAATCGGTGTGACCCATGTGGGTGGCCTGGAAAGCAAGTCCCAGGCTCGCTATGGTCGCGATCCGGTGTTCGGCCCAGGCACCTTGCCGGGTGGCTTCTGCGCCGCGCTGAACAACTCCACCGCCAACGGCGCCGGGCTGCCCAACGCTGCCGGCCTGAACACCAACTGCAACAACGACGGCTACACCACTGCAACGTCCTGGGGCTACCGCGCCCGTGCCATCTGGGAATACCCGGACGTGTTCGCTGGCGTGAACCTCAAGCCCAACGTGGCCTGGTCCCATGACGTCAAAGGTTACTCGCCAGGTCCTGGCGGCAACTTTGAAGAGGGTCGCAAGGCGGTCAGCCTTGGCCTGGATGCCGAATACCAGAACACCTACACCGCGAGCCTGGCGTACACCAACTTCTTTGGTGGCAAGTTCAGCACCGTGGATGACCGCGACTTTGTCGCCTTGAGCTTCGGCGCCAACTTCTAAGCACACTCTTTTCAAGTGGCATGTATTCAGGAAGACCAGAGTATGAAAATAACTAAAAGTCTGTTGCACGTCGGTGTGCTTGGGCTGTCGATCCTGGCGAGCAACGTCATGGCGGCAGTCTCGGCGGATGAAGCTGCCAAGCTCGGTACGACCCTGACCCCGATGGGCGCCGAGATGGCGGGCAACGCGGCCGGCACCATCCCAAAATGGTCACCCCTGCCAACCAACGCCGGCGCCGTGGATGCCCGTGGCTTCCTGGCCAACCCATATGCCAGCGAACAACCGCAATTCACCATCACCGCGCAGAACGTCGAACAGTACAAAGACAAGCTGGCTCCAGGGCAGTACGCGATGTTCAAGCGTTACCCGGACAGCTTCAAGATGCCGGTCTACCCGACTCATCGCGGGGCCACGGTGCCGGCTGACGTGTTCGCCGCCATCAAGAAAAACGCCACCACTACCAACCTGGTGTCCGGCGGCAACGGTCTGGAAAACTTCGAGACCGCCGTGCCGTTCCCGATTCCCAAAACCGGCGTTGAAGTCATCTGGAACCACATCACCCGTTATCGCGGCGGCAGCGTAACCCGTCTGGTCACCCAGGCCACGCCGCAAACCAACGGTTCCTACAGCCTGGTGTACTTCCGCGATCAGTTTGTGTTCCGCGACAAGATGAAGGATTTCGATCCGAAAAACCCGGGCAACATCCTGTTCTACTTCAAGCAGCAAGTCACCGCGCCAGCGCGTCTGGCCGGTGGTGTACTGCTGGTGCACGAAACCCTGGACCAGGTCAAGGAACCGCGTTCGGCGTGGGTCTACAACGCCGGCCAGCGCCGTGTGCGCCGGGCCCCGCAAGTGTCCTATGACGGGCCGGGTACTGCTGCCGATGGCCTGCGCACCTCCGACAACCTCGACATGTACAACGGTGCGCCGGATCGCTACGACTGGAAGCTGGAAGGCAAGAAAGAAATCTACATCGCCTCCAACAGCTACAAGATCGACGATCCGAAGCTCAAGTACGCCGACATCATCAAGGCCGGCCACATCAACCAGGACCTGGCGCGCTACGAGCTGCGCCGCGTCTGGCACGTGGTCGCCACCTTGAAGGAAGGCCAGCGCCACATCTACGCCAAGCGTGACTTCTTCATCGACGAAGACACCTGGCAAGCGGCGGTGATCGACCACTACGACGGCCGTGGCCAACTGTGGCGCGTTGCCGAAGCCCATGCCGAGAACTACTACGACAAGCAAGTGCCGTGGTACGCCCTGGAAACCCTGTACGACCTGCAGTCCGGCCGCTACCTGGCCCTGGGCATGAAGAACGAAGAGAAACAGGCTTATGACTTCGGCTTCACCGCCACCACCAGCGACTTCACCCCAGCGGCCCTGCGTCAGGACGGTGTTCGCTAACCAACACTAGTGCACCCCTGTGGGAGGGGGCTTGCCCCCGATAGCGGTCTGACAGTCGATGGATACATTGGCTGATCCACCGCCATCGGGAGCAAGCCCCCTCCCACTTTTTGTGTGTGCTGTTTGTAGGGATATTTCTTGTCGCAGTTCTTTTTCAGCCAATTGTTGCAAAGATCTACAATCCCGCCGCTTTTACCGCTAGTCTGCGGACATCTGCAATGCCGACAACAGCCTTCTACAAGAGCCCGGCGATGACTGATCTGTCCCGAATCCAAGGGCCTGCCAGTGTGGTGATGCCAACCCTGGAAGGCCGCTTCTACAGGCCCCCATTGCCTGACGGCTACGTGCTGCGCCCGCGCCTGTGCCAACGGTTGAACGCCGGCCTGGACGGGCGATTGTTGCTGGTCTGCGCACCGGCGGGGTTCGGCAAGAGTTCGTTGGCGGTGGAGTTCTGCCAGGGCCTGCCGGCCCACTGGCAAAGTCTGTGGCTGGGCCTGAGCCCACGGGACAATGACCCCGGCCGCTTCCTGGAGCGATTGCTCGACGGCTTGCAGCACTATTTTCCGCAGTTGGGCGCCCAATCCCTGGGTTTGCTGAAAATGCGTCAGCGTCATCAACCCTTTGCCTTTGAAGAATGGCTGGATGGCCTGCTCGATGAGCTGGCGGAGCATCTGTCCACGCGCTCGCCGCTATTGCTGGTGCTGGATGACTACCACCTGGCCCAGGGCCCGGTGCTGGATCGTTGCCTGCAATTTTTCCTCAATCATTTGCCCGACGGTCTGTTGGTACTGGTCACCAGCCGGCAGCGTCCGGATTGGCACCTGGCGCGCTTGCGTTTGTCGCGGCATCTGCTGGAGCTGCATGAACAAGACCTGCGCCTGACCCACGACGAATCCCTTGCCGTGCTGGATGGACACAGCAGCGCATTAGGCGGCGAAGCGTTGGAAAACCTGATCCGCCGCAGCGAGGGCTGGGTCGCCGGCCTGCGCTTCTGGTTGTTGGCAGCGTCCGAAGCCGGTGGCAATGAGGGGGCCTTGCCCCAAAGTCTGCACGGTGGCGAAGGGCTGATTCGTGATTACCTGCTTGAAGAAGTCATCGACTGCCTGCCTGCCGACGTGCAAGCGTTCCTGTACGACACTGCTCCCCAGGAGCGTTTTTGCAGCGAGTTGTGCGACGCGGTCCGCGAAGCCCATGACAGCGCCGAAATCCTGAGTTATTTGCAGGCCCATCAGGTTTTCCTGGTGCCGCTGGATGAGCAGGGCCACTGGTACCGTTATCACCATTTGTTTTCCGACCTGCTGCGTACCCGCCGCGAGAAGAGCACCACATTGCCGCCGGCCAGCTTGCACTTGCGCGCCTGCCGCTGGTTCAACACCCAGGGTTTGATCGACGAGGCAGTAGAGCAGGCGCTGCGGGCCGGCCATCTGGACGTGGCGGCGAACCTGGTCCAGAACCTGTCCGAAGAGCAACTGTTGGCAGAGCAGAATGTTGGCATGTTGCTGCGCTGGAAGATGGACTTGCCCGACAGCCTGCTGATCAGCACGCCGCGCTTGATCGTGCTCTACAGTTGGGCATTGGGGCTGGCGTGCCAATTGGACGCGGCCCAGGAGCTTTCCAGCTACCTCAGTCGCTTCCTGCCGGCACCCTCGGCGACCGCGCAAAGGTCGATGTTGGCCCAGTGGCTGGCGTTGAGCGGGATTATTGCCCGTGGGCGCGGGGATCGCGAATTGACCCTGCGCTATTGCAACGAGGCATTGGAAAGCCTGCCGCAAAAGCGCTACGGCCAGCGCCTGATGTGCCTGTCGACCCTGTCCAACCTGGCGATTGTCGATGCCGACCTGTGGCGCGCCCGCGGTTTGAACCGCGAATCCCTGGAGCTGGCGCAGCGCGTCGGTAATCCGTTGTTTGAAGCCTTGGCCCATTACGACCGGGCGCGGGTGTTGCAGTCACGCGGCGAAATCCTGCGCGCCCTGGACGAAGTGCGCCAGGGCCTGGAACGCTTGCACGGCCTGGCGCCCCAGCGCCTGTATGCGGTGCGTGCGCGGTTGTCGCTCTACGAAGGTTACCTGTTGTTGGCGCGTTACCAGCCCGAAGCCGGCCTTGTGCGTTTGCGCGCCGGCTTGGCCGAAGCCCGTGCCTGCCGGGATATCAGCGTGCTGATCGGGCATTGCGTGATCGCCAACTTTGAAGGGCGGCGCGGCCAGTTTTCCAATGCCTTTGCCGAGCTGGCCGAGGCCGAGCGCTTGATGCACATCTGGGACGTACCGCCGATCTATTACCTGGCGATGATTACGTTGATCAAATGCGAGCTATGGCTGGCCCAGGGCCGTACCGAGCTGGCGGACGCCTGGCTGACCAGGCTGGGGCAGACCTACAACGGCGAGCACGCCGCTGCCGCGCCGGAGTTCCACCCACACCTGCCACAACATATCGAACTGCAACAAGCCGCGCTCGATGCCATACGCCATCAGCCCGACACCGCGTTGCAATGTTTGGAAGCATTGGCGCAACAGTCCCAGAACAGTGGGCGACAGATGATTGCCTTGATGGCGCTGACCCAGCAGGCGCAGCTTCTGTTGGCGGGCGGCCAGGAGGCCAAGGCCGGACAGGTATTGGCCCGTGCACTTGAAGCCGGCTCGGGCGGCGCGTTGCAGCCGTTCCAGCGGTTGCTGGAGGGCTACCCGGACTGGATGCGTGAGCAGTTGGGCAAAGATCCCCATGGTCTGCTGAACCAGAGCTTGCTGGCGCTGCTGCCCCAGGTCAGCGTGGTCCAGGCCCCGGCTCATCAAGAAACCCTGAGTACGCGAGAGCTGGCGGTGCTGCAACTGATTGCCCAAGGCTGTTCAAACCAGGAAATCAGCAACCAGCTGTTTATTTCCTTGCACACCGTCAAGACCCACGCCAGCCATATCAACAGCAAGCTCGGCGTGGAGCGCCGAACCCAGGCAGTGGCGCGAGCCAAGGCCATGGGCTTGCTGGTCTGAGCCCAGCGCAGTTTATGGCGCGGCAGGGCAGCCTTTGAGTGACGTGCCGATGGTTTGATTGATCAGTGCCGCGAACCGCTTGAGGTTGTTCTGATGCGCCACCACCAGATCGTCGATGCCTGGCCCTGCGGGTGACTGCAAGGTGCTGCGACAAGTCAGGGGTGGGCGGTCGCCATTGATCTGGCGCAGGCGCCAGCGCACGTCGAGCAGCGCGTACTGCCCGGGGACCGAGTCAAAGCGCTGCACTTCAAGGCGCAGGGCCACAGCGTGGCGTGGATCGCTATTGGCCAATTGATCCACCAACGCGCTCCTGAGTTCGTCAGCGAGGCTGGCGGCCCACCACTGGGTTTCAAGAATCGCCAACCCACTGTCACCCTGGCGCACCACTATCTGCGCGCGGTCTACCTGGGGCGGCACGCTGAGGCTTTCAATCCGTACACCACCGGCATCTGCGCGTGAGCTGTTGCTCGCATGTGCCGGGGTCAGGGTGTGGAAGGCGATGGGGTCACTGCGACAGGCCGCGAGCAACAGCATCGTGGTCAGCAGGGTGATCTTCAACGGCGACGTCATGGCGGCTCCAATGGTCATTTGCGGGGTGGCCCTTGCAGGTCGTTCGGCGCGGCGTTATCAGGACGACCGCGAATCAGCGACTCCGGATGCCGGCCCAGGTAATCGGACAGCTCGCGCAAGGAGCGCGACATGCGTGCCAGTTCATCCAGGGTCTGGGTCAGTTGTTCACGCTGGGGTGAGTCTTCTGCCAGGGTTGAGCTGGCCGATTGCAGGGTCTTGCTCACGTCGGCCAGTGTCGTCTGCACACCCGGCAGTGTCTTGGCGTTGAATTGCGCCAGGCCCTTGCGCAGTTCGACCAGGCTGGCGTCGAGGTTGCCGGCAATCCGCTCGACCGGCAGTTGGCTGAGCTTGTTGACGATACCTTCGAACTTCTCCTGCAGTTGTTCCAGGTTGCCCGGGATGGTGGGAATACCCACGGGGCGCTGGTTCGGATCGAACGCCACTTTCTCGGCCTTGGGGTAGAAGTCCAGGGCGATGTACAACTGGCCGGTCAGCAGGTTACCGCTGCGGGCCTGGGCGCGCAGGCCGTTTTCAATGAAGCTGCCGATCAGGCGCACGCCGGCCGCCTCATCGTCAGGGTTGTTGTGCATGGCCTTGAGCAGCTTGGTGTGGGCCGCGCCGAGCAGTTGCGGGTAGATCACGATGCCGACATTGACCGGGAAGCTGCGTTTCTTCGCATCGAAATCCAGATTGATCGACACCACCTTGCCGAACTCGACGCCGAGGAACTCCACCGGTGCGTCGACTTTCAGCCCACGCAGGGCCTGATCAAAGCGCAGGACCATGTATTGCCCTTTGCCATTGGGCGGGGCGAGGGCGCTTTGCTGGTCTTCGAACAATTCAAAGCCGCGATTTTCCTCAGCCGGCTTGTCGTTGGGGTTGTAGGGTGGGGCCTGGAAGGAGATCCCGCCCATCAGCATGGACGACACCGATTCGGTCTTCAGTGCAAAGCCATTGGCGCCGACGCTCAGATCGACACCGCTGGCATTCCAGAACCGCGTGTTCTCGGTGACATACCCATCATTGGGTGCGTGTATGAACACTTCGACATTCACGCCCTTGCCTTCGCTGTCCAACTCATAAGCCACCACCTGGCCTACCGGGATTTTGCGGTAATAGACCGGTGAGCCGATGTCCAGGGAGCCGAGCGTCTGCGTGTGCAGGGTGAAACGCTTGCCAGGCTCGCCATAGGTGATGGGTGGCGGGTTTTCCAGGCCGGTGAAATGTTTGGCGCGGGTTTCGGACTGGCCGATATCCGCGCCGATGTAGTCGCCGGACAGCAGCGTGTCGATACCGGATACGCCGCCTGCGCCGATACGTGGGCGCACCACCCAGAATTTAGAGTCTTCGCGGGTGAAGCTTTCGGCCTGTTTGGACAGCTCGATGGTGGCGTTGACACTTTTCTGGTCACCGCTCAAGGCCACGGCGGTCACCTGGCCGATCACCACATTGCGGTATTTGACCTCGGTCTTGTTGGCGACCAGCCCGCTGCCGGTCTTGAAGTTGAGGACGATGGTCGGCCCTTGTTGCATGACGCTGTGAATCACCAGCGAGATCCCCACCAGCACTGCGACAATCGGCACGATCCAGACCAGTGAGACACTGAAGCGACGCGTCTTGATCGCGGGTTGCCCCGCAGGGGTGTCAGCCTTGGATGCGCTCATCCGAGGTCTCCTCGTTATGTGGGTTTTCCCAGATTAGCCGGGGATCAAAACTCATGGCCGCGAGCATGGTAAATACCACCACCAAGCCAAAAAACAGAATGCCCAGGCGCGGTTCGATCGTGCCCAGGGCTTGAAACTTAACCAGCGCGGCCACCAGTGCGACCACGATGACGTCCAGCATCGACCAATAGCCGATCAGCTCGATAAACCGAAACAGCTTTGAGCGTTCCTTGCGCGCCCACTGGCTGTTGCGCTGCACGGTGATCAGCAGCAACCCCAGTGACAAGAACTTGATGCCCGGCACGGCAATGCTGGCGATGAAAATGATCAGGGCGATGTCCCAGGCGCCATGCTGCCAGAACTCCAGCACGCCGCTCATGATGGTGCTGTCTGCGCCGGAGCCGAGCATGGTGGTGTTCATCACCGGCAGCAAATTGGCCGGTATGTAAAAGGCGAGGGCGGTGAGCAAGTAGGCCCAGGTGCGTGTCAGCGATTGCGTTTTGCGCCGGTGCAAGGGCGCGCCGCAGCGCTCGCATTCAGTGGGCTCCAGGCGCATGTCGCAGGCCTGGCCGCAGGTATGGCACAGGCACAGGTTGAGCTCGCGGGCGGTGGGCGGTGAATTCATACGGTGTCCCACAGGTCGCGGACATCGCGCCCGGCAATGCGGATCAGCAACAGGCTGAGGGCGGCCAAGGCAAACAGGCCGGTACCGGGGATTACATCCAGCATACCCGCCAGTTTGAACACGGCAACCATGGCGCCCAGCAGGCAGACTTCCAGCATACTCCAGGGCCTGAGCGCTTCCAGCCAGCGCATGCACAGTTTGAACGCCGGCGAACGCTGGCCGGCCAAGGCAAAACTCAAAACCCAGATCAGCAAGACCAGCTGAAACACCGGCGCGATGATGATGGAGATCGCCGCCACCAACGCAATGAACGTGATCGGCCCCAGACTCAGCGCCACCACCGAATCCCACAGCGTCGCACTGTTTTTCAAGCCCTGCAGGCTGATGCTCATCACCGGATAAAAGTTGGCAAAGGTCCACAGCACTGCTGCGGTCACCGTCAGCGCGAGGCGTTGTTGCACCGACAGGCCGTTATAGCGCTGCAGCACACCCGAACACCGCACACACAGGGCTTTTTGATGTTTGGCGAGCGTGACCTTTTCGTACACGCAGTCGCAGTGCTCGCAGATGATCTGTTGATTCGCCATGGGTGTTGCTCCAAATGCGACTGACTGCAGCGGGGGATGGCGCTTGTGTAGCTTAGCAGCGGATACACCGCCGAATCGATCCCTTCCAGAGTGGGGGCACCTCCACCATACTGCACTTGGAACGCGCCAGAGAGCTTGCAGGACACTCATGACTACCGAAAAACCACCACTGATTCGCGAAACCTTCCCCGTCGGCCCGTTGCAGTGCAACTGCACCATCATTGGCGACCCGATCACGAAAAAAGCCATCGTAGTCGACCCCGGCGGCAATCACGAATTGATCCTGGCGCGTCTTGATGCGTTGGGTCTGAAGGTGGTGAGCATTATCCACACCCATGCTCACCTGGATCACTTCCTGGCCTCTGGCCAATTGAAAGAAAAAACCGGAGCCACGCTGCACCTGCACAAAGATGATCAATTTCTATGGGACAACCTGGAAATGCAATGCCAGATGTTTCGCGTGCCCTATGTGCCAGTGCCGTCGCCGGATCGCTGGCTGGAACATGATGAAGAATTGGCCTGTGGATGCGGTGTTGCCTTGCACACCCCTGGGCATACGCCGGGTTCGATGAGCTTCTGGTTTGCTGATGCCCAGCTGCTGATTGCCGGTGACACCTTGTTCCGGCGCGGCGTTGGGCGCACGGATTTGTGGGGCGGCGACCAGGCGACGATCGTGCGGTCGATCAAGCAGCGCTTATACACGCTGGATGAGCGCGCGACAGTGGTGACAGGGCATGGGCCGGATACGTTGCTGGGCGATGAGATGCGAGAGAACCCTTTCGTGCGTGCGTGATGGGTTGTCGGCTCTGATACAAGTCGGTACAGACACGCAGGCACAGGCTCGAGCCAAAGACAGCTATGCTTTGCGTGCCCACGGAATTTTTGCCGCTTGTCGCGTTCCAAACTCGGCACAGGTCCATTGCCAATGTCCTCTGCATCACAGAATGCAAAAGTAGGAGCTCCCTTCATGTTTACTCCGCGTCGTCTGCTTGTTGTCGCTACCGCCGTAGCCCTGTTGTCTGGCTGTGCCTCACCTAATCCTTATGACGGCAGCCAGGGACAGGCCGGCAATGGTTCTGAAAGCGGTATGAGCAAGACCGCCAAGTACGGCGGCCTCGGCGCGCTGGCCGGTGCATTGGCCGGTGCGGCCATCGATCATAACAACCGTGGCAAGGGCGCGCTGATTGGCGCCGTCGTTGCGGGTGCCGGTGCTGCAGGCTATGGCTACTACGCCGACCAGCAAGAGAAAAAACTGCGTGAAAGCATGGCCAACACCGGTGTGGAAGTGCAGCGCCAGGGTGACCAGATCAAGCTGATCATGCCGGGCAACATCACCTTCGCCACCAACTCCGATGCGATCTCCAGCAGCTTCTACCAGCCGCTGAACAACCTGGCCAACTCCCTCAAGCAGTTCAACCAGAACACTATTCAGATCGTCGGCTACACCGACAGCACCGGCAGCCGCCAACTGAACATGGACCTGTCCCAGCGCCGTGCGCAGAGCGTGGCCAACTACCTGACGTCCCAAGGCGTCAATGGTGCCAACCTGAGCGCGCGCGGTGCCGGCCCGGATAACCCGATTGCCAGCAACGCCGACGTGAATGGCCGCGCCCAGAACCGTCGTGTCGAGGTCAACCTCGGCCCGATCCCTGGCCAGCAATACGGCCAGCCTGGTCAGCAGCAGGCGCCACAGCAGAACAACCAGTTCCAAGGCAATCCGTACCAGCAATACCAGTAAACGCTAGGCACTAAAAAGGGCGCCGTGCAGTCAAAGCACGGCGCCCTTTTTTGTGGCTGTGTGTCTACATCAGTCGATGTATTCGAACACCTTCACGATCTTCTGTACGCCCGACACGCCCTGCACCAGGTTGGCGGCGCGGGTCGCTTCGGCCTGGGTCAGCAGGCCCATCATGTAGACGATGCCGTTATCGGTAACGATCTTGATGCGCGAGCCCGGCACCGCGCTGTCGGTGAGCATCTGCGCCTTGATCTTGGTGGTCAGCAGCGCATCGTTGCTGATGGCCAGCAGGGTGATCGGGTCCATGACCTGCAATTCGTTGTGGACCTTTTTGACTCGTTGCACGCCCGCAGCGGCTTGTTCAGCCTGGGCCTTGAGGTCGGCACGTGGGGTTTGCCCTGCCAGCAGGACGACGCCGTTGAAGCTGGTCACCACGATGCGCGAGGCGCCGTTGCCCAGGTCTGTGGCGGCCTTGGCGACATTGACCTTGACCTTGGTTTCGATCAGCGAATCATCAATGGTGCTGCCGAAAGTACGTGTGCCGCGGTCGTCCTGGATGGGGGTGTCCCGTGTAGCGGTGATTGCCGAGCTGCAGCCGCTGATGGCAAGGCACAGCGTGATGGCCAAAAGGCTGAGGCGGTTAACGGTCATTCTTCACTCCCGAACAGTTGGCTGTCGATCAGATCGCACAGGCAGTGGATCGCCAGCAGGTGGACTTCCTGAATACGTGCAGTGACATTGGCCGGGACGCGAATCTCCACGTCCTCAGGCAGCAGCAGCGAAGCCATGCCGCCACCATCGCGACCGGTTAAGGCTACGACAATCATTTCACGATCATGTGCGGCCTGGATCGCTTGAATAATATTCGCTGAGTTGCCGCTGGTGGAAATCGCCAGCAACACGTCGCCCGAATGGCCGAGGGCGCGGATCTGCTTGGAGAATATTTCGTTGTAGCTGTAGTCGTTGGCGATCGAGGTGATCGTCGATGAGTCGGTGGTCAAGGCAATGGCCGGCAGGCTCGGGCGTTCACGCTCAAAGCGGTTGAGCAGTTCGGAAGAAAAATGCTGGGCATCGCCAGCCGAACCACCGTTGCCGCACGAAAGCATTTTGCCTCCGTTGAGCAAGGTGTGGACCATGACCTGGCTGGCTTGCTCGATGTGCGGTGCAAGTACGTCCATCGCCTGTAGCTTGGTGTCGATGCTGGCCTGGAAAAGCTGGCGAATTCGGGATTGCATGTCCATCTGTGTGACCTTAAGTAGCGCGGCTGTTTGGCACAGGTAATGTGCAGCCCGCAATGCAAAGAGCAAAAGTGTGTGGTGAAGGTGCCGGGTGCGTCAGCTGTCGAAGGCATCTTTGAGCCAGTTCAGATCAGCAGGACCCGACGGTGTGCTTTCTATGGCGACCACATCGAAACGGCAGGGGCTGTCAGCCCAGCGATGCTCTTTTAGCAGAAAAAACTGCGCGGCGAGTATCAGTTTCTGACGCTTGCGCCCGTCGATACTGGCGAGCGCGCCACCCCATTGTGCGTGTTTTCTGTAGCGGACTTCGACGAATACTACTGTATCGCCGTCAAGCATGACCAGATCAAGCTCGCCGCGTTTACATAACCAGTTCTGCGCCAGAAGACGCAGACCCTGTTGTTGCAGATATTTCAGCGCTTGAAGTTCGGCATCCTTGCCGCTTTGTGCGCTGGACCGCTCGGGCATCAGCGTGGGGTATCGGGCAGGCGCTGAATGGCGCCGCCGACGAATTTCGCCCATGGCATCTGGCGGTCAACGCGCTGGTTGGCGCTGATGCCCAGGTTGCCCGAGAGACCGTCGACACGGGTGTCCGGCAATGCCTTGAGTTGGCCCAGGCGCGGCGCCAGGCGGTAGGCGTCGACGCCCATCGCGTACAGGCGGCCCAGGCTGCCATTGGCTTGCGGCCATTGCGCGGCGACCTGGTTGCGCAGCGGGTCGGTGGTGTCAAGCAGCCAAGGGGTTTCGCAGAACATCACGTTGGTCATGTCCAGGTACTGGTTGCGGTCGCCGCTGGCACTGAAGACATGGGACGTGGCGTAGACCGGCACATCGCCGGCGTACTGGAAGTTCAGGGTCGGCTTGATCTGCTGGGCCAGTTGCGGGGTGACCGCCAGGAAGATGAACTCGATGTCCTGGCGACGCGAAGGCTGGGCGGCAACGTCGGTGCCGACCGTGCTTTGCAGGCTCTTGGCGCGACCTTCACTTTTACGCAACTGGAACAGGTCGGCGATCTGCTGGGCCAGTGCCACTGGCTGATCGACATACTCGACGCCCATCACAGTGCCGCCATTGGCTTCCCAATCCTGGCGGAAGGCTTTGTAGACACGCTCGCCCCATTCGCCACGCGGCACCATGGCTGCGGCGCGATGCAGGCCATCGGCACGGGCGCGGCGCGATACTTCACGGGCTTCGTCTTCAGCGGCCAGGCCGAACTGGAACAGTTGCGCCGGGCCTTGATCAGTCTCGCTGTAATTGAGTGCCAGGGTGGTGATCGGCAATTGCGGGCGTGCACTGAGTTGCTTGACCAGCGGTTTTTCCAGCGGGCCTACCACCAATTGCACGCCGGCGGCCTGGGCCTTGGCGTAGAAGTCGTCGAGGGAGGTCATGCGCGAGCTGTCGTAGAACTCGATGACCGGCGCCTTCTGCCCGGCCTGTTCGGCCTGGTAGTGAGCCGCCATGAAACCTTCTCGCAATGCCTTGCCGACCGAAGCCAATGGGCCTTCCTGCGGGAGCAGCACGGCGATCTTGTTCAGGGGCTGGCTGGCCAGCTCCTTGAGCCTGGTCAATGGCGTCGGCAGTTGCACCGCTGCCGGGTGGCCCGGGTTCTGCGCGCGCCAGGTATCGATAGCGGCCTGTTGTTGCTCCAGGGTGCCGGCGCCCTTGACCGCCTGGGCCAAGGTCACCCAGCCATCGAGTGTCGGGTTGCCGGTGGCCTGCAACTGTTCGGCCGGCAGCGCGGCAATCAGCACCCAGATGGCTTCGTGGTTGCTTGCAGCGGCATCGCCGGTCAGCAGCGGCGCCATGGCAACCCGCTCGCGAGCGGCGGCCAGGGTCTGGCCGTCGGCTTCGTAAGCGCGGGCGTGCACGGTACCGGTGCGGATCTGCTGGTCTGCCGGCAGCTCCTTCAGGCTTTGCAGGCTGGGATGGTTCAGCGCCGCCAATGCCGCCTTGGGCTGGTTGCGAGTCATCGCCAGTTCGGCGGCCAGGGTGCTGGCAAATATCTGCGCGGCGGGTTTGAGGACGTCCAGGGGCACCTGCGCAAGGATCTGCGACGAGCGGCCGGCATTGTTCTGCTGGTAGGCCAGGTCTGCCGCACTCAGGCGCAGCATGGCGGCCTTTTCCGGCGTGTTGGCGTTCGTTGCCTGTTCGAGCAGTTGCTCGATACTGGCATCCGGGGTCCGTGGCAGGTCGCCAAGGCTGGACGAGGGCGAGCTGGCACACGCGGCCAGCAAGGCAGCGAGGCAGAGGGCGGAGAGCAGCCGCAGGCAAGCGATCATGTAAGTGTTCCTGATACCGATCAAATTAGCGTGGAAGTGTACCCAAGCACTGGCCCAGGCGCGATGTTAGTGGCGTGAAACCATGGATTTAGGTCGTGCAAATGTTGCGATTAACCAGTGCTGGCTGAAACGGCATCCACCGTGATGGCATATTTTCACGGCGTCTACGCGCTACAATGTGGCTTTTGCCAACCATCGAGGTGTGCGTTTTGACTGCTCCAGGTCCATTGAATTCCACTGCTGGCTCGCTTTTTGTGGTGGCGACGCCGATTGGCAACCTGGACGACATCAGTGCCCGGGCGCTGAAGGTGTTGCGCGAGGTTAAATTGATCGCGGCGGAAGACACGCGACACTCCCAACGGTTGATGCAGCATTTTGGAATCAGCACGCCACTGGCGGCGTGCCATGAACACAACGAGCGCGAAGAAGGCAGCCGTTTCATCACCCGCTTGCTGGCCGGTGATGACGTGGCATTGATCTCCGATGCGGGTACGCCGTTGATTTCCGATCCGGGATACCACTTGGTCCGCCAGGCACGCGCCGCTGGTATCAATGTAGTGCCTGTTCCGGGAGCGTGCGCGCTGATTGCCGCATTATCTGCCGCAGGCTTGCCGTCGGATCGGTTTATTTTCGAAGGTTTCCTGCCGGCCAAGGCAGTCGGCCGTCGCGCACGCCTTCAGGCCCTGAAGGAAGAGCCGCGCACCCTGATCTTCTACGAAGCTCCGCACCGCATCCTTGAATGCCTGCAGGATATGGAACTGGTGTTCGGCGGCGAGCGCCTGGCATTGCTGGCCCGGGAGTTGACCAAGACCTTCGAAACCCTCAAGGGGCTGCCGCTGGAGGCGTTGCGAGCGTTTGTCGAGGGCGACAGCAATCAGCAGCGGGGCGAATGTGTGGTGCTGGTGGCGGGCTGGAGTGCGCCGGAGAATGAAGACGCCGTGGGCAGCGAAGCCATGCGCATCCTCGATCTGTTGCTCAAGGAAATGCCGCTCAAGCGTGCCGCTGCCCTTGCCGCAGAAATTACCGGGGTGCGCAAAAACGTGTTGTATCAAGTGGCGCTCGATAAACAGAAGGCTGAATAGTTCCGGGGTCGAATCTGTATTTCGTCCGAACATGATGGCACTGCTGCACTTTAATACTTGTCCTCAGACCTTCGTGCCGTTAACCTGCGCGGCGGAGAGTCGATTGGACAGTCGCTGCCCTCTATGAAAATTAGGGGGGGGAGGAAAGTCCGGGCTCCATAGGGCGAAGTGCCAGGTAATGCCTGGGAGGCGTGAGCCTACGGAAAGTGCCACAGAAAATAACCGCCTAAGCGCTTCGGTGCCGGTAAGGGTGAAAAGGTGCGGTAAGAGCGCACCGCACGACTGGCAACAGTTCGTGGCTAGGTAAACCCCACTTGGAGCAAGACCAAATAGGGTCCCAAGGCGTGGCCCGCGCTGGGACCGGGTAGGTTGCTAAAGATGTCCAGTGATGGCCATCGTAGACGAATGACTGTTCAAGACAGAACCCGGCTTACAGATCGACTCTCCACCTTTTTTCCTTGCGTTCGAATCTCGTGCGCAAACCCGGTAGTAACGCAAGAATCCCTCCCTGCCAAATCATTGGCAGATGCGTCTTCGTAATACCAAAAAAATCTTACTCTTAATAAATCACTTTAACTTTAAGTCGTAGCTCCATGAGCTATTTGCCGTTGTTGAGTCAAAAACATCGGCAAACTCTCGTTTCTCCTCCTTTTACCTTCCTAAATCTCCGTTCTGTAAGGCTTTTCCTTGAATACGCGCCTTGACGGTGTGGTAGGCGCATTCCTATAGTGTGCGCAAGTGGCGGAAAGTGGCACAAAGTGGGTTTTTTGAACGTAAAACGCTAAAATTTGGAGAAACGCATCTGTGTTTCGCGGAGCTAACGCTATCAGTCTCGATGCAAAAGGCCGTCTCGCCATGCCGAGCCGGTATCGTGACGAGCTCATTTCGCGAAGTTCAGGGCAGTTAATCATCACGATTGACGCCGTTGACCCTTGTTTGTGTGTTTACCCCCTCGATGAGTGGGAGTTGATTGAAACCAAGTTGCGCGCGCTGCCTTCATTGCGTGAAGAAAACCGCCGCCTCCAGCGTTTGCTGATCGGCAATGCCGTTGACCTAGAACTCGATGGCAGCGGTCGTTTCCTGGTACCGCCGCGTCTGCGCGAGTACGCCAAGCTCGACAAGCGCGCAATGCTGGTAGGCCAGCTGAACAAGTTCCAATTGTGGGACGAAGATGCCTGGGATGCTGTTTCTGCAGCTGACCTGGCTGCTATTCAACAACCGGGCGCGATGCCTGATGAACTGCGTGATTTGATCCTGTGACTATTGATAGCGGCTTTAACCACATCACCGTACTGCTTGACGAAGCCGTTGAGGCTCTCGCCGTACGCGCGGATGGCTGCTATTTGGATGGCACCTTCGGCAGGGGCGGGCACAGCCGTTTGATACTCAGCCAGCTCGGGCCCGACGGTAAGCTCCTCGGGTTCGACAAGGACCCTCAAGCGATTGCCACCGGGCAAGCGCTAGCGGCCGAAGACGGCCGCTTTGTCGTTGTGCAGCGCAGCTTTGCCGAGTTGGGTGCCGAAGTCGCCGAGCGCGGCATGGCAGGCAAGGTGGCCGGGGTTTTGCTCGACCTGGGCGTGTCTTCGCCGCAGCTCGACGACCCGGAGCGCGGCTTCAGCTTCATGAACGACGGCCCCCTGGACATGCGCATGGACCCCACCCGAGGGGTCAGCGCTGCCCAGTTCATCGCCACCGCACCGGTGGAAGAAATCGCCCGCGTATTCAAGGAATACGGCGAAGAACGCTTCGCCGGCCGGATGGCGCGTGCCGTGGTCGAGCGTCGGGAAATCCAGCCATTCGAGCGTACCGCCGACCTGGCTGAAGTGCTGAAGGTCGCCAACCCAGCGTGGGAAAAGGGCAAGAACCCGGCAACCCGTGCGTTCCAGGGCCTGCGCATTCACGTCAACAACGAATTGGGTGATCTGGAAGCCGGCCTCGAAGCCGCTCTGGATTCTCTGGAAGTGGGCGGTCGCCTGGTGGTGATCAGCTTCCACTCGTTGGAAGACCGCATCGTCAAACTGTTCATGCGTCGTCTGGTCAAGGGCGAGTCCGACAACCTGCCGCGCAACCTGCCGGTACGTTTCGAAGCCTTTGTGCCGAAAATCAAAATCCATGGCAAAGCGCAGTTCGCTTCCGAAGCCGAACTCAAGGCCAACCCACGTTCCCGTAGCGCCGTCATGCGCGTCGCGGAGAAGCTGCGGTGAGCAAGCTTTTCGCCAAACCCCTGCCGGGCGGCAGCTTCTTTATGTTGCTGCTGTTTGTCGGCGTGCTGGTGTCCGCGATTGCGGTGTCCTACAGCGCCCACTGGAACCGCCAGTTGCTCAATACCCTGTATGGGGAGTTGAGCGTGCGTGACAAGGCGCAGGCGGAGTGGGGCCGGTTGATCCTCGAACAAAGTACCTGGACAGCCCACAGCCGTATCGAAGTGCTGGCTACCGAGCAGCTGAAGATGCACATCCCGGGCGCGGCCGAAGTCCGCATGGTGGCGCCATGATGAAGCTCGAAGGCGCACTCTACCCGTGGCGCTTCCGCCTGATGCTCGGCTTGCTGGCATTGATGGTGGGTGCGATCGTCTGGCGCATCTTCGACCTGCAGGTGGTCGACCGCGACTTCCTGATCGGCCAGGGTGACGCCCGCAGCCTGCGGCATATTCCAATTCCTGCGCACCGCGGCCTGATCACCGACCGCAATGGCGAGCCCCTGGCCGTCAGTACCCCGGTGACGACGCTGTGGGCCAACGCTAAAGAGCTGCAAGTTGCCAAGGACAAGTGGCCCGAGCTGGCCGCCGCCCTTGGCCAGGACCGCAAGGCCCTGACCGATCGCCTCGAAGCCCAGGCCAACAAGGAATTCATCTATCTGGTTCGCGGGCTCACCCCCGAGCAAGGCCAGCAGGTGCTCGACCTTAAAATCCCCGGTGTCTACGGCATCGAGGAGTTTCGTCGTTTCTACCCGGCCGGTGAAACCACCGCGCACATGGTCGGCTTTACCGATATCGATGATCATGGTCGCGAAGGTGTTGAGCTGGCGTACGACGAATGGCTGGCCGGAGTTCCGGGCAAGCGGCAGGTCATCAAGGATCGGCGCGGCAGGCTGATCAAGGATGTCCAGGTCACCAAAAACGCCAAGGCCGGCAAGCCTCTGGCGTTGTCGATCGATCTGCGCCTGCAATACCTGGCCAACCGCGAACTGCGTAACGCGATCATCGAGAACGGCGCCAAGGCCGGTAGCCTGGTGATCATGGACGTGAAGACCGGCGAGATCCTCGCCATGGTCAACCAGCCGACCTATAACCCCAACAACCGTCGCAACCTGCAGCCGGCGATGATGCGTAACCGCGCAATGATCGACGTGTTCGAGCCGGGTTCGACCATGAAAGCCATCTCCATGAGCGCTGCTCTGGAAACCGGGCGCTGGAAACCTACCGACAAGGTCGAGGTTTACCCAGGCACCTTGCAACTGGGCAAATACACCATTCGCGACGTATCCCGCAGCGAAGGTCCGGTGCTGGATCTGACAGGTATTCTGATCAACTCCAGTAACGTGGGCATGAGTAAGGTCGCCTTCGACATTGGCGGCGAAACGATCTATCACCTGGCGCAAAAAATCGGTCTGGGGCAACCCACCGGCCTCGATTTCCCGGGTGAGCGCGTGGGCAACCTGCCGAACTACCGCGAGTGGAGAAAGGCCGAGACTGCCACGCTGTCCTACGGCTACGGCCTGTCGGTCACTGCGATCCAGCTGGCCCACGCGTTCTCTGTATTAGCCAACAACGGCCGCATGGTGCCGTTGAGCCTGATCCATGTGGATGAACCGCCGAAAGCCAATCAGGTCATTCCGGAAAAAGTCGCCAAGACCATCCAGGGCATGCTGCAACAAGTGATCGAAGCTCCACGCGGGGTGTTCCGTGCCCAGGTGCCGGCATATCACGTGGCAGGCAAGTCGGGTACTGCGCGCAAGACATCGGTAGGCACCAAGGGCTACGCCGAAAATTCCTACCGCTCGCTGTTCGCTGGCTTCGGCCCGATGAGCGACCCGCGCTACGCCATCGTCGTGGTGATCGACGAACCGAGTAAAGCCGGCTACTTCGGTGGCCTGGTATCGGCGCCGGTGTTCAGCAAAGTGATGTCCGGCACCCTGCGCCTGATGAACATCACGCCGGACAACCTGCCGCCGACCCAACAAGCCAACGCCGGACCACCGGCCGCCGCTGTCAAAGCCAATGGAGGGCGCGGCTGATGTCTCTGAGCCTCAACAAGATTTTTGCCCATGCCGGCCGCGATCTGCTGATTCGCGAATTGAGCCTGGACAGCCGCAACGTACGCGCCGGTGACCTGTTCCTGGCGGTGCCTGGCGGCAAGTTCGACGGTCGTGCGCATATCGCAGACGCCCTGCAACGCGGCGCGGCGGCTGTGGCCTATGAAGTGGAAGGCGCCACTGTGCTGCCGATCACCGACGTGCCGTTGATTCCAGTCAAGGGCCTGGCTGCGCAGCTCTCTGACATCGCCGGGCGTTTTTACGGCGACCCGAGCCGCCAGCTCAACCTGATCGGCGTGACCGGCACCAATGGCAAGACCAGCGTGACCCAGTTGGTCGCCCAGGCCCTTGACCTTTTGGGCCAGCACTGCGGCATCGTCGGCACCCTGGGCACTGGCTTTTATGGTGCGCTGCAAAGCGGCCTGCACACCACGCCGAACCCGATTGCCGTGCAAGCGACCCTGGCCGACCTGAAAAAGGCCGGCGCCAAGGCGGTTGCAATGGAAGTTTCCTCACATGGTCTGGATCAGGGGCGAGTGGCTGCCCTGGCCTTTGACGTTGCGGTGATGACCAACCTGTCCCGTGATCACCTCGACTACCACGGCACCATGGAGGCGTACGCCGCCGCCAAGGCCAAGCTGTTTGCCTGGAATGACCTGAAGTGCCGAGTGATCAACCTGGACGACGCATTTGGCCGTCAACTGGCTGGCGAAGAAAGCGAAGCACGCCTGATCAGCTATAGCCTGAAAGATTCCAGTGCCTACCTGTATTGCCGCGAAGCCCAGTTCAATGACGAGGGCGTACGCGCCACGTTGGTCACGCCCCAGGGCGAACACCACTTGCGCAGTACCTTGCTCGGCCGCTTCAACCTGAGCAACGTACTTGCTGCCATCGGCGCGCTGCTGGGGCTGGATTACGCCCTGGATGAAATCCTGCGCGTACTGCCCAAGCTTGAGGGCCCGGCTGGCCGTATGCAGCGCCTGGGTGGCGGCAAGCAGCCGCTGGTGGTGGTCGATTACGCCCATACCCCGGATGCCCTGGAAAAAGTTCTCGAAGCGCTGCGCCCACATGCCAAGGGCAAATTGCTCTGCCTGTTCGGCTGCGGCGGTGATCGCGATCGCGGCAAGCGTCCGTTGATGGCCGAGATTGTCGAGCGTTTGGCCGACGGCGTACTCGTCACCGACGACAACCCGCGCAGCGAAGACCCAAGCCAGATTTTCGATGACATCCGTGTCGGCTTCAAAGATGCCTCCAAGGCCACCTTCGTTGCCGGTCGTGGTGCCGCCATTGCCCAACTGATTGCCAGCGCCAGCGCTGACGATGTGGTGGTGCTGGCGGGCAAGGGGCACGAGGACTACCAGGAAATCAACGGCGAGCGCCATGCCTTCTCCGATCTGGTCGAGGCTGATCACGCCTTGACTGCCTGGGAGGTCGCCCATGCTTAAAGTCATGCAGTTCAGCGAACTCACCCAGGCCCTGTCGGCCCGCGTAGTGTCGAGCGATTGCACCTTCAACGGCGTGAGTATCGACAGCCGCAACATTCAGCCTGGGCAGTTGTTTGTCGCCCTGGCAGGCCCGCGCTTCGATGGTCACGACTACCTGAACGAAGTCGCCGCCGAAGGTGCCGTCGGTGCCTTGGTACAGCGTGAAGTGGCCGACTCCACCTTGCCGCAATTGCTGGTTGCCGATACCCGCCTGGCCCTGGGCCAACTGGGTGCGCTCAACCGCGCGGCTTTTGACAAGCCGGTGGCGGCCATTACCGGCTCCAGCGGCAAGACCACGGTCAAGGAACTGCTTGCCGGCGTCCTGCGTACGCGCGGGCCAGTGCTCGCGACTCGTGGCAACCTCAACAATGATTTCGGCGCACCGCTGACCCTGCTCGAGCTGGCCCCGGAGCACACGGCAGCCGTGATCGAGCTGGGGGCTTCGCGCATCGGCGAAATCGCCTACACCGTGGCGCTGACCAAGCCTCACGTGGCGATCATCAACAATGCCGGTACCGCCCATGTCGGCGAGTTCGGCGGCCCGGAAAAAATCGTCGAAGCCAAGGGTGAAATCCTTGAAGGGCTCGACGCCTCGGGCACCGCTGTGCTGAACCTGGACGACAAGGCTTTCGAGACCTGGCGTGTACGCGCCGCCGGTCGCAAGGTGCTGACGTTTGCGGTGCTCAATGCCGCGGCCGACTTCCATGCTTCAAATATCACCGTTGACGCCCGCGGTTGCCCGTCTTTCACCTTGCATACCCCGCAAGGCAGCGAACACGTGCAGTTGAACCTGCTGGGCAACCATAACGTTGCCAACGCCCTGGCCGCCGCCGCCGCCGCCCATGCCCTGGGCGTGTCGCTGTTCGGTATCGCTACGGGCCTGGGCGCGGTGCAGCCGGTCAAGGGCCGCACCGTGGCGCAATTGGCTGCCAACGGCATGCGCGTGATTGATGACACCTACAACGCCAATCAGTCCTCGGTCTGCGCCGCCATAGATCTGCTCAAGGGTTTCGATGGCCGCAAAGTACTGGTGCTGGGCGATATCGCCGAACTGGGCGACTGGGCCGAGCAGTCCCATCGCGAAGTGGGTGCCTACGCCAGCGGCAAGGTCGACGCGCTCTACGCGGTCGGCCCGAACATGACTCACGCCGTGAGCACCTTTGGTCCCGGTGCGCGGCATTTCGCGACGCAAGCTGAATTGATCCAGGCGCTGACGGCGACTGAACACGACAAACACACAACCATTTTGATCAAGGGATCGCGCAGCGCGGTGATGGAAAACGTCGTCGCAGCCTTGTGTGGCTCAAGTACGGAGAAACATTAATGCTGCTGCTGCTGGCTGAGTATCTGCAACAGTTCCACAAAGGCTTCGCGGTCTTTCAGTACCTGACCCTGCGCGGGATCCTGGGTGTGCTGACCGCGCTGTCTTTGTCACTGTTCCTGGGGCCGTGGATGATCCGCACCCTGCAGAACCTGCAAATTGGTCAATCGGTTCGTAACGACGGCCCGCAGTCGCATCTGTCCAAGTCCGGCACGCCGACGATGGGCGGTGCGCTGATCCTGTCGTCCATCGGCGTCAGCACCTTGCTCTGGGCCGACCTGCATAACCGCTACGTGTGGGTGGTGCTGCTGGTGACCCTGTTGTTCGGTGCCATCGGCTGGGTGGATGACTACCGCAAAGTGATCGAGAAAAACTCCAAGGGGCTGCCAAGCCGCTGGAAGTATTTCTGGCAGTCGGTGTTCGGCCTCGCTGCGGCAGTCTTCCTGTACACCACTGCGCCAAGCGCCGTGGAAACCACCTTGATCATCCCGATGCTCAAGGATGTAAGCATTCCACTGGGTGTCGGCTTCGTGGTGCTGACCTATTTCGTGATCGTCGGCTCCAGCAACGCAGTGAACCTGACCGACGGCCTTGATGGCCTGGCGATCATGCCGACGGTGATGGTTGGCGGTGCACTCGGCATCTTCTGCTACCTGTCGGGTAACGTGAAATTCGCTGAATACCTGCTGATCCCTTACGTACCGGGCGCCGGTGAGCTGATCGTGTTCTGCGGCGCGCTGATCGGTGCCGGCCTGGGGTTCCTGTGGTTCAACACCTACCCGGCACAAGTCTTCATGGGCGACGTCGGCGCGCTGGCGCTGGGCGCTGCCCTGGGCACCATTGCGGTGATCGTTCGCCAGGAAATCGTGCTGTTCATCATGGGCGGTGTGTTCGTGATGGAAACCCTGTCGGTGGTCATCCAGGTGGCTTCCTTCAAATTGACCGGGCGTCGTGTGTTCCGCATGGCGCCGATCCACCACCACTTTGAACTCAAGGGCTGGCCCGAGCCACGTGTGATCGTCCGTTTCTGGATCATCACCGTGATTCTGGTACTGGTCGGCCTTGCCACCCTGAAACTGAGGTAGAAACGAGTGTCCCTGATCGCTTCAGACCACTTCCGCATCGTTGTCGGCCTCGGCAAGAGCGGCATGTCCCTGGTTCGCTTCCTGGCGAACCGGGGCACGTCGTTTGCCGTGGCCGACACGCGGGAAAATCCACCGGAGCTGGTCACGCTGCGCCGTGACTACCCGCACGTGGAAGTGCGTTGTGGCGAATTGGATGTCGAGTTTCTGTGCCGTGCCGATGAGCTCTACGTGAGCCCCGGTCTGGCCCTGGCTACACCCGCCCTGCAAGCTGCCGCAGCGCGTGGCGTCAAGTTGTCCGGCGATATCGATCTGTTTGCGCGTAACGCCAAGGCGCCGATCGTGGCCATCAGCGGTTCCAACGCGAAGAGCACCGTGACCACCCTGGTCGGCGAAATGGCGGCTGCGGCCGGCAAGCGCGTGGCCGTGGGCGGCAATCTCGGTGTGCCGGCGCTGGATCTGCTCAGCGACGACGTCGAGTTGTACGTGATGGAGTTGTCGAGCTTCCAGCTGGAAACCACCCACGATCTCGGCGCTGAAGTGGCCACCGTGCTGAATGTCAGCGAAGACCATATGGACCGCTACAGCGGCCTGCCGGCTTATCACCTGGCCAAGCACCGGATCTTCCGTGGCGCCAGGCAATTTGTAGTCAACCGCCAGGATGCCCTGAGCCGTCCGCTGATGGGCGAGGGCATGCCTTGCTGGACTTTCGGCCTGGGCAAACCCGACTTCAAAGGCTTCGGCATTCGCGAAGAGAACGGCGAGAAGTACCTGGCCTTCGAATTCCAGAACCTGATGCCGGTACGCGAGCTGAAGATCCGTGGCGCACATAACCAGTCCAATGCCCTGGCTGCCCTGGCGCTTGGTCATGCGGTTGGCCTGCCATTCGACGCCATGCTCGCCAGCCTGCGTACGTTCGCCGGCCTTGAGCATCGCTGCCAGTGGGTACGCGACCTCAATGGCGTGAGCTACTACAACGATTCCAAGGCCACCAACGTCGGTGCCGCCCTGGCTGCCATCGAGGGCCTGGGTGCCGATATCGACGGCAAGCTGGTGCTGATCGCCGGTGGTGATGGCAAGGGCGCCGACTTCAAGGACCTTGCAAGTCCGGTTGCCGCCCATTGCCGCGCCGTAGTGCTGATGGGCCGCGATTCGGACCTGATCGCCGCCGCCCTCGGCGACGCGGTGCCGCAAGTACGCGCGACTTCGCTGGATGACGCCATTGCCCACTGCAAAGCCCTGGCCCAGCCGGGTGACGCGGTGTTGCTGTCGCCGGCCTGCGCCAGTTTCGACATGTTCAAGAATTACGAAGAGCGCGGTCAGCTGTTCGCCCGCGCCGTGGAGGCCTTGGCATGAGCCTCAACCTGAAAAACATCATCAAGCCGTACCCGTCGCCGATCATTACCGGGCGCGGCATCGACCTCGATTTCCCAATGCTCGCCGGGTGCCTCGCGCTGCTCGGCCTGGGCCTGGTGATGATCACTTCGGCATCCTCCGAAGTGGCTGCCGTGCAGTCGGGCAATACCCTTTACATGATGATCCGTCACCTGGTGTATCTGGTGATCGGCCTCGGCGCGTGCATCGTCACCATGATGATTCCTATCGCCACCTGGCAGCGTCTGGGCTGGCTGATGCTGATCGGCGCGTTCGGTTTGCTGGTGATGGTGATCGTGCCCGGCATCGGCCGCGAGGTGAACGGTTCGATGCGCTGGATCGGCTTCGGCGCGTTCAACGTGCAGCCCTCGGAGATTGCCAAAGTGTTCGTGGTGATCTACCTGGCCGGTTACCTGGTACGCCGTCAGAAAGAAGTGCGCGAAAGCTGGATGGGCTTCTTCAAACCCTTCATCGTGCTGCTGCCCATGGCCGGGCTGTTGCTGATGGAGCCCGACTTCGGTGCCACCGTGGTCATGATGGGCGCTGCGGCGGCCATGCTGTTCCTCGGCGGCGTCGGCCTGTTCCGCTTCACCTTGATGGTGGTGCTGGCAGTCGCGGCGGTGACCATTCTGGTACAGGCGCAACCTTACCGGATGGCCCGTCTGATTACCTTCACCGACCCCTGGTCCGATCAGTTCGGTTCCGGCTACCAGTTGACCCAGGCGCTGATTGCCTTCGGTCGCGGCGAGTGGCTGGGCGTGGGCCTGGGCAACAGCGTGCAGAAGCAGTTCTACCTGCCCGAAGCCCACACCGACTTCGTGTTCTCGGTACTCGCCGAAGAGCTGGGTGTCGTGGGTTCGCTGTGCACTGTCGGCCTGTTCGTATTCGTCTGTGTACGCGCCATGTACATCGGTCTGTGGGCCGAGAAGGCCAAGCAGTTCTTTGCCGCCTACGTTGCCTACGGGCTGGCATTCCTGTGGATCGGCCAGTTCCTGATCAACATCGGCGTGAACGTCGGCCTGCTGCCGACCAAGGGCCTGACCTTGCCGTTCCTCAGTTACGGTGGCAGTTCGTTGGTGATCTGCTGCGCCTGTCTTGGCTTGTTGCTGCGTATCGAGTGGGAGAGTCGAACCCACTTGGGCAGCGAAGAGATGGAGTTCAGCGAAAGCGACTTCGCCGAGGAGCCGACCCATGGGCGCTAACGTGTTGATCATGGCTGGCGGCACCGGGGGGCATGTGTTCCCGGCCCTGGCTTGCGCCCGTGAATTCCAGAACCGCGGCTATACCGTGCACTGGTTGGGTACGCCCCGTGGCATTGAAAACGAATTGGTGCCCAATGCCGGTTTGCCCCTGCATCTGATCAACGTCACCGGCCTGCGTGGCAAGAGCAAGTTGTCCCTGCTCAAGGCGCCGTTCGTGTTGCTCAAGGCGGTCATGCAGGCACGCAGGATCATCCGCGAACTGAAGCCGGTGTGTGTGCTCGGTTTCGGCGGTTATGTGACCGGCCCTGGTGGCGTCGCGGCGAAGCTCGCTGGCGTACCGGTGATCGTGCACGAACAGAACGCCGTCGCCGGGACTGCCAACCGTCTGCTGGTGCCGTTGGCATCGCGGGTGTGTGAAGCCTTCCCGAAAACCTTCGCTGCCTCGGACAAGCTTCGTACCACCGGTAACCCAGTGCGTACCGAACTGTTCATGGCCATTGCGCGTGACGCTCTGGCCGGGCGCAAGGCGCACCTGCTGATCCTGGGCGGAAGCCTGGGCGCCGAGCCACTGAACAAATTGCTGCCTGAAGCCGTTGCGCAACTTCCTGAGGATGTGCGCCCGGAGATCTTCCACCAGGCCGGCAAGAACCATGATGAAGTCACCGCCACGCGTTATCGCGAGGCCGGTGTGGAGGCGAATGTACAGCCCTTCATCAAAGACATGGCCCAAGCCTATGGCTGGGCCGACCTGGTGGTCTGCCGCGCTGGTGCGCTGACCGTCAGTGAACTGGCCGCTGCCGGTCTGCCGTCGTTGCTGGTGCCTTTGCCCCATGCGATCGACGATCACCAGACCCGCAACGCCGAATATTTGGCCGGGGAGGGCGCTGCCTTCCTGCTGCCGCAAAGAACGACTGGCGCCGCCGATTTGGCCGCACGCCTGACCGAGGTTTTGATGCAACCGGAACGACTCAACAGCATGGCGAGCACCGCAAGCCGCCTGGCCAAACCTGACGCAACCCGCACCGTGGTCGATATCTGCCTGGAGGTGGCCCATGGTTGAGAATCAGAAAGCCATGCCGCAACCCGAGATGCGCCGCATCCGTCGCATTCATTTCGTCGGTATCGGCGGTGTGGGCATGTGCGGCATCGCCGAAGTACTGCTGAACCTGGGCTACCAGGTGTCCGGCTCGGACTTGAAAGAGTCGCCGGTCACCGAGCGCCTGAAGTCCTTCGGTGCGCAGATCTTTATCGGCCACCGTGCCGAGAACGCTGCCGAGGCCGATGTGCTGGTGGTGTCCAGTGCCGTGAACACCTCCAACCCGGAAGTGGCCACCGCCCTTGAACGCCGTATCCCGGTGGTGCCGCGTGCCGAGATGCTCGCCGAACTGATGCGCTATCGCCACGGCATCGCCGTCGCCGGTACCCATGGCAAGACCACCACCACCAGCCTGATCGCCTCGGTGTTCGCCGCCGGTGGCCTGGACCCGACGTTCGTCATCGGTGGCCGCCTGAATGCAGCCGGCACCAATGCCCAGCTCGGCACCAGCCGCTATCTGATCGCCGAAGCCGATGAGAGCGATGCGAGCTTCCTGCACCTGCAACCGCTGGTCGCCGTCGTCACCAACATCGACGAAGACCACATGGCGACCTACGACGGTGACTTCAATAAACTGAAGAAAACCTTCGTCGACTTCCTGCACAACCTGCCGTTCTACGGTCTGGCGGTGGTGTGCCTGGACGATCCGGTGGTGCGTGAAATCCTGCCGCAGGTCAAGCGTCCGACCGTGACTTACGGCTTCAGCGAAGACGCCGATGTGCGCGCAATCAATGTACGCCAGGAAGGCATGCAAACCTTCTTCACCGTGCTGCGTCCTGACCGCGAACCGCTGGATGTCTCGGTGAACATGCCGGGCAACCACAACGTGCTGAACTCCCTGGCGACCATCTGCATCGCCACCGATGAGGGCGTCAGCGATGAAGCCATCGTCGAAGGGCTGTCGCGCTTTGCCGGTGTCGGCCGTCGCTTCCAGGTTTACGGCCAGTTGCCGGTTGAAGGCGGTGACGTGATGCTGGTGGACGACTACGGTCACCACCCGACCGAAGTTGCCGCTGTGATCAAGGCCGTGCGCGGCGGCTGGCCGGAGCGCCGCCTGGTGATGGTTTACCAGCCGCACCGCTACAGCCGTACCCGCGACCTGTACGACGATTTCGTCAATGTACTGGCCGATGCCAACGTGCTGCTGCTGATGGAGGTTTACCCGGCCGGTGAAGAACCGATCCCGGGCGCTGACAGCCGCAAGCTGTGCAACAGCATCCGCCAGCGTGGCCAACTGGACCCGATCTACATCGAGCGTGGCGTCGACCTGGCCCCTATCGTCAAGCCGTTGCTGCGCGCCGGCGACATCCTGCTGTGCCAGGGTGCCGGTGATATCGGTGGCCTTGCGCCCAAGTTGCTGGCGAGCCCGCTGTTTGCAGCCTTGGCAAAGGGGGCGTCGAAATGATCACTGACTACGGCTCCCTGTTTTCCACTGTCGCGCCTGCCGATTTCGGTCGCGTCGCCGTGCTGTTCGGCGGCAAGAGCGCTGAGCGCGAAGTGTCGCTCAAGTCCGGCAATGCCGTGCTCCAGGCGCTGCAAAGTGCCGGTGTGAACGCCTTTGGCATCGACGTCGGCGATGACTTCCTCGCCCGTCTGCAAGCCGAGAAGATCGACCGTGCCTTCATCATCCTCCATGGTCGTGGCGGTGAAGACGGCAGCATGCAAGGCCTGCTCGAATGTGCCGGCATCCCCTACACCGGTAGCGGTATCCTCGCTTCCGCGCTGGCGATGGACAAATTGCGCACCAAGCAGGTGTGGCACAGCCTGGGTATTCCGACCCCGCGTCACGCCGTGCTGTGCAGCGAAGACGATTGTATTTCTGCGGCCAAGGAACTGGGCCTGCCTTTGATCGTCAAACCAGCCCATGAAGGCTCCAGTATCGGCATGGCTAAAGTGAACTCGGCCGCCGAATTGATCGACGCATGGAAAGCGGCAAGTACCTACGATTCGCAAGTGTTGGTGGAACAGTGGATTTCCGGTCCCGAGTACACCATCGCCACCCTGCGTGGCCAGGTATTGCCGCCCATCGCCTTGGGCACGCCCCACACCTTTTATGACTACGACGCCAAGTACCTGGCTTCCGATACCCAGTACCGGATCCCATGTGGCCTCGAAGCAACCAAGGAACAGCAATTGATGGACCTCACGGCGAAAGCCTGTGAGGCGTTGGGTATCGCCGGTTGGGCGCGGGCAGACGTGATGCAGGATGACCAAGGGAATTTCTGGTTCCTTGAAGTCAACACCGCACCGGGGATGACCGACCACAGCCTGGTGCCGATGGCCGCTCGCGCAGCCGGCCTGGATTTTCAGCAGTTGGTGCTGGCGATCCTGGCGGCAAGTATCGAGTCACGAGGCTAAGACATGAAAGGCGCATCGCTTCGTCATCAGCCCCCACAAGCACCGAGCCGCAAGCCGGTGCCACGGGGTGCCAGCCGCATGGTGGCCAAAGAGCCGATGTCGGCGCGCCTGCCCAAAGCCAACTTTGGCTTTATCAAGGCGCTGTTCTGGCCGGTATTGCTGGTGGTGCTGGGCTTCGGTACCTACGAAGGCGCGCAACGCCTGCTGCCGTATGCCGACCGGCCGATCACCAAGATCAGCGTGCAGGGCGACTTGAGCTACATCAGCCAGCAGGCGGTACAGCAGCGCATCGGCCCGTACCTGGCGGCGAGCTTCTTTACCATCGACCTGGCCGGCATGCGCTCGGAGCTGGAACAGATGCCGTGGATCGCCCACGCCGAAGTGCGCCGCGTATGGCCCGACCAGGTCACGATCCGCCTGGAAGAACAGCTGCCCGTGGCCCGTTGGGGTGATGAAGCGCTGTTGAACAACCAGGGCCAGGCGTTCACCCCGCGTGAGCTGGCCAACTATGAGCACCTGCCGCAGCTGTTCGGGCCGCAGCGGGCGCAGCAGCAAGTGATGCAGCAGTACCAGGCCTTGAGCCAGATGCTGCGGCCACTGGGCTTCTCCATTGCACGCCTGGAACTGCGTGAACGGGGCAGCTGGTTTTTGACGACCGGGGCAGGCAGTTCCGGCCCGGGCATCGAGTTGTTGCTGGGACGCGACCGCTTGGTGGAAAAGATGCGCCGCTTTATTGCCATCTATGAAAAAACCTTGAAAGAACAGATTACGAACATTGCGAGCGTCGACCTGCGTTACGCCAACGGCCTGGCCGTCGGCTGGCGTGCACCGGCCGCGCCCACGGCAGCACAACCCGCTGTCGCGAAGAATTAAGAAGAGGCAGGACCCATGGCAAACGTGCAAAGCGGCAAAATGATCGTCGGTCTCGATATCGGCACCTCCAAGGTGGTGGCGCTGGTGGGCGAGGTTGGGGAAGACGGCGCGATCGAAATCGTCGGTATTGGCACGCATCCGTCCCGGGGCCTGAAGAAGGGCGTGGTGGTGAACATCGAGTCCACCGTGCAATCGATCCAGCGCGCTATCGAAGAAGCGCAGCTGATGGCCGGTTGCCGGATTCACTCGGCGTTTGTCGGCGTGGCCGGCAACCATATCCGCAGCCTGAATTCCCATGGCATCGTGGCGATCCGCGACCGTGAAGTCAGCTCGGCCGACCTTGAGCGCGTCCTCGACGCCGCCCAGGCCGTGGCGATCCCGGCTGACCAGCGCGTGCTGCACACCCTGCCGCAGGACTACGTGATCGATAACCAGGAAGGCGTGCGCGAGCCCCTGGGCATGTCGGGCGTACGTCTGGAAGCCAAGGTTCACGTGGTGACCTGCGCCGTCAACGCCGCACAGAACATTGAAAAATGCGTGCGCCGTTGCGGCCTGGAAATCGACGACATCATTCTCGAGCAGTTGGCTTCGGCCTACTCGGTACTCACCGACGACGAAAAAGAGCTGGGCGTGTGCCTGGTGGACATCGGCGGCGGCACCACCGACATCGCGATCTTCACCGAGGGTGCGATCCGTCACACCGCGGTGATCCCGATTGCCGGCGACCAGGTCACCAACGACATCGCCATGGCGTTGCGTACACCGACCCAGTACGCCGAAGAAATCAAGATCCGCTACGCCTGTGCCCTGGCCAAACTGGCCGGTGCCGGCGAGACCATCAAGGTGCCAAGCGTGGGCGACCGTCCACCGCGCGAACTGTCGCGCCAGGCGCTGGCCGAAGTGGTCGAGCCGCGCTACGACGAACTGTTCACCCTGATCCAGGCTGAACTGCGTCGCAGCGGCTACGAAGATCTGATCCCGGCCGGCATCGTGCTGACCGGTGGCACCTCGAAGATGGAAGGCGCGGTCGAACTGGCCGAAGAGATCTTCCACATGCCTGTGCGCCTGGGCGTGCCCCATGGCGTGAAAGGCCTTGGCGACGTCGTGCGCAACCCGATTTATTCCACCGGTGTGGGCTTGCTGTTGTACGGGCTGCAAAAGCAGACCGATGGCATTTCCCTGTCGGGCCCGAGCATCCGCGACAGCTACCGCAGTGACGACGAAGCCAAAGCGCCGTTGTTCGAGCGGTTGCAGGCTTGGGTCAAAGGCAATTTCTAAAGATTTACCGCGACACCGCAGCACCCGCAGTAAGCAGTAGGCGAAAAAACTAGAGAAAACGAAAGGAGAGGGAACATGTTTGAACTCGTAGACAACATCCCCGCTAGCCCGGTTATCAAAGTAATCGGTGTCGGCGGTGGCGGCGGCAACGCTGTCAACCACATGGTCAAGAGCAACATTGAAGGCGTTGAATTCATCTGCGCCAACACTGATGCCCAGGCGCTGAAAAGCATCGGCGCGCGGACCATCCTGCAATTGGGCACAGCGGTGACCAAGGGCCTCGGCGCTGGCGCCAATCCGGAAGTCGGCCGTCAAGCCGCTCTGGAAGACCGCGAGCGTATTGCCGAAGTGCTGCAAGGCACCAACATGGTGTTCATCACCACCGGCATGGGCGGAGGTACCGGTACCGGTGCTGCTCCGATCATTGCCGAAGTGGCCAAGGAAATGGGGATTCTGACCGTCGCTGTCGTGACGCGTCCGTTCCCGTTCGAAGGCCGCAAGCGCATGCAGATCGCCGACGAAGGTATCCGTCTGCTGTCTGAAAGCGTCGACTCGTTGATCACCATTCCCAACGAGAAACTGCTGACCATCCTGGGCAAGGACGCAAGCCTGCTGTCTGCGTTCGCCAAGGCTGACGATGTACTGGCCGGTGCCGTTCGCGGTATCTCCGACATCATCAAGCGTCCGGGCATGATCAACGTCGACTTTGCCGACGTTCGTACCGTCATGAGCGAAATGGGCATGGCGATGATGGGCACTGGCTGCGCCAGCGGTCCTAACCGTGCACGCGAAGCGACCGAAGCGGCCATCCGCAACCCGTTGCTCGAAGACGTGAACCTGCAAGGCGCACGCGGCATCCTGGTGAACATCACCGCAGGTCCCGACCTGTCCCTGGGTGAGTACTCCGACGTGGGTAGCATCATCGAAGCCTTCGCGTCCGAGCACGCCATGGTCAAGGTGGGTACCGTTATCGATCCGGACATGCGTGATGAACTGCATGTAACCGTGGTTGCGACCGGCCTGGGTGCGAAAATCGAGAAGCCTGTAAAGGTCATCGACAACACCCTGCACAACAGCCAGGTCAGCCAGGCTAATCAGGCAGCGGCCGCTGCAGCACCTGCTCGCCAGGAACTGCCGTCGGTGAACTACCGTGATCTGGACCGTCCGACCGTGATGCGCAACCAGGCCCAGGCCGGTGCTGCTGCATCCCGTAGCCTGAATCCGCAAGATGATCTGGACTACCTGGACATCCCGGCATTCCTGCGTCGTCAGGCCGATTAATGGAATGTATCAGGGCTATGAAGGTGATTGGTGTTCAGCAAAGGTCTGGTCTGTTATTATCGCCAGCCTTTGTTGATACCAGTTCGCAATTTGCGCTGAAGCGGTCCAAGCCATGATTAAACAACGCACCCTGAAGAATATTATCCGTGCCACAGGTGTAGGTCTGCACTCCGGGGAGAAGGTATACCTGACCCTCAAGCCCGCACCTGTCGACACCGGCATCGTGTTTGTTCGTGCCGACCTGGACCCTGTGGTGCAGATTCCTGCTCGCGCGGAAAACGTTGGCGAAACCACGATGTCGACCACTCTGGTCAACGGTGACGTCAAAGTGGACACGGTGGAGCACTTGCTCTCGGCCATGGCTGGCCTGGGCATCGATAACGCCTACGTCGAGCTCTCCGCGTCCGAAGTCCCGATCATGGATGGCAGCGCTGGACCCTTCGTATTCTTGATTCAATCTGCCGGCCTGGAAGAACAGGACGCAGCCAAGAAGTTCATTCGCATTCTGCGGGAAGTGACAGTAGAAGACGGCGACAAGCGCGCCACCTTCGTCCCGTTCGAAGGCTTTAAAGTGAGCTTTGAGATCGATTTCGATCACCCGGTATTCCGTGACCGCACCCAAAGTGCAAGCGTGGATTTTTCCAGCACTTCGTTCGTAAAAGAAGTCAGCCGCGCCCGTACCTTTGGTTTCATGAGTGACATCGAGTACCTGCGCAAGCACAACCTCGCACTCGGCGGCAGCGTTGAAAACGCCATTGTGGTCGACGCGGATGGTGTACTGAACGAAGACGGCCTTCGCTACGAAGACGAATTCGTGAAGCACAAGATCCTCGATGCAATCGGTGACCTCTACCTGCTGGGCAATAGCCTGATAGGCGAGTTCAAAGGCTTCAAGTCGGGCCACGCCCTTAACAACCAGCTGCTGCGCAAGTTGATTGAGCAGACAGACGCTTGGGAAGTCGTGACCTTCGAAGATGCCAGCACCGCACCGATCTCTTACATGCGTCCCGTTGCGGCGGTGTAAGTAACAACTCTCTTTCTTTAGTTTTTAAAGGCTGCCTTCGGGTGGCCTTTTTTTATGGCGCGCCGTTTTATATGGGAAGGGTTGCCGCGTCCACAATGCGATTGCGCCCACTGTGCTTGGCCTCATACAACGCTTGGTCAGCCTTGAGCAGCAAGTCCTCAAGGGTGATACGGCTGTGCTTGTGCCAGGTACTCATGCCGATGCTCACCGTGATCGGCTGATCATCCCCGGCCACCTGCGGCAAATGCTGAACGCTCTGGCGGATACGCTCGGCGATCACCCAGGCGCCCTTGGCGTCGGTATGGGGCAGCACCGCGGCGAACTCTTCACCGCCATAACGCGCTGCCAGGTCGGCCGGGCGACGGATAGTGCTGTTGATTACCTGCGCGACTGCCCGCAACGCATCATCCCCACCCTGATGGCCGTGGCGGTCGTTGAAGGCCTTGAAGTGGTCCACGTCGATCATCAGCACGGTCAGCGGCTCGGTTGAGCGCTGCGCACGGTCCCATTCCATACGCAAACGCTCGTCCAGAGTGCGACGGTTGGCCAGGCCGGTGAGGGCGTCGGTGGCTGCCAGTTCTGACAGCACCTGCTCGGCACGATGGCGACGGCGCAATTCCATGCACAGCGCCCAGGTCAGCCACAACAGACCCACACATAACACCCCCGTTGCAAGGCTGACCAGCCACGCCGCGCGCCGCCAGGGCGCGAACACTTCATCACTGGAGAGGGCCACCGCAACGATCAATGGCAAATTGCCCACATTGGAGAAACTGTAAAGGCGTGCCTGATGGTCGACACTGGAGATGCTTCGGAAACTGCCGTCCCGTTCACGCAGCATACGTGCGACGTTGGGGCGTTGGCTCAGGTCCTTGTTGATGATATCCGCTTCCAGCAAAGGCTCTTGCGCCAGCAGGATGCCTTGGTGGTTGAGCAGGTTGATCGTGCTGTTGCTGCCGATATTCAGGCTGGTGAACAGCTGGCGGAAGTACGACAGGCGCATGGACGCGACGGCGACTCCCAGGAAGCGCCCGTCCGGTGACGAAACGCGGCGGCTGAACGCGATGCGCCATTGGTCATCGCACACACAGCGGGCCATGAACGGACGGCTGATGTACAACCCCACGTCCGGATTCTGGCGGTGAACCTGAAAATAGTCCCGATCAGCGAAGTTGCCGGGCTTGATCGTGAGCAGTGACGAGTCGGCAATCACCTCGCCGGTGGGGTCCAGCAACAGGACATCGCCCTTGTATGGCGCGGCGGCGGAGCGGTCGAACAGCACCAACTGACGGATACTCGCGGATACATCCTGCAGGTCAGTACGTTCGGTAGCGGTGATCAAACCCTTGAGGCCCACATCGTAGAGTTCGACATTGCGCAACACGTCGGCGTCGATCAATTGGGTGATGGTATTGGCGGTGCGCTTGGCCGTCTGCAAGGTATTGGCGTGTTCACGAATCAGCAGCGCCGTGACGACTCCCACGATCAGCAACACTGTCAGCGTGCTGCCCAGAATAAGCAGGCGCTCAGGGCGGGTAAGGCTTGGGCTCATCGGACGCACTTCTGCTTTGAGGATGCCAATAGCTTAGTAGCAACTCTGGAATAGGTCGCAGAACCCAAATGTGGGAGCAATCCCCCTCCCACATTTGGAACCTTGTCAGAAGATGTTGATGGGGTAATCCACAATCACACGGTACTCATCCACATCCCGATCCACTGCCGAGTAGCCATTGCTTCCTCGATTAGTCGCCCATTGCAGGCGCACGGCGAGGTCCTTGGCCTTGCCACCCTGCACCACATATTTCACGTCGATATCCCGTTCCCAATGCTTGGCGTCCTTGCCGTCGGCGCTGTACCAACTGCTGTAGCCACGACTGTTGGGGTCGACCTTGGTCAGGTCGGTCTTGCCGCTGATGTAGGACACGGCAGACGTCAGCCCCGGCACGCCGAGGCCGGCGAAGTCGTAGGCGTACTTGAGCTTCCAGGAGCGCTCGTTGGGGCCGTTGAAGTCCGAGTACTGCTGGGAGTTGTCCAGGTACACGCTGTCGCCCTGGGTGATGTAGTCGAACGGCGTGTTGCCGTTGACCCGCTGGTAGGTGGCCGTGACGCTGTGGTTGCCCACGCCTACGGTGAAATGCAGGCTGTAGGTGTTGTTGTCGATATCACCCAGCAGCGATTGGCCGGTGTCCTGGGTGTGGTAGTAGTGCAGGCCGGGGGTCAGGCTGACCAGATCATTGAGGGCGTAGGTATATTCGAGGTCGTAGTAGTACTGGTGCCATACGTCCTTGAGTTCGGAGGCGTACAGGTTGCTGGTCAACCCGGCAATGCCGCTGAACGACACGCCGGCCCAGTCCAGGTGCTGGCTGTCGGCATTGGCCGGCAATGCGCCGTAGCTGGTGCCGATGCGCCGATGGCCGCTCTGGTTGTAGAGCTTGGTAAAGCTGGCCTGGCCGCCTTCGATCATCCAGCCGTCAAAGCTGTGGTTGGTCAGGCTTACACCCCGGAACGTCTGCGGCAACATGCGCGTCATGCCGCCGGCGATCACCGGGTTGTTAAGGAACAGGTCGCCGGCTTTCAGTTCGGTATCGAAGGCACGCATTTTCAAGGTGCCGCCGGCGGTGGAAAACGAACCCGGTGCCTTGCCGTTGCCGCTGCCGTAGGGAAGGATGCTGGAGCCATCAGTGCCGCCGCCGCCGTCGAGCTTCAGGCCGAGCATGGCGTTGACGTCCAGGCCAAAGCCGACGGTGCCCTGGGTGTAGCCGGACTCGAAAGTGCCGATAAAGCCCTGGCCCCATTCCTTGCTGTCATCGGTATGGGTGTCGCGTCGGTCGCGGTTCATGTAGTAGTTGCGGGTGTTGACCGTGAGGTGCGAACCCTCGACGAAGCCTTCGTCGGGCGGGGCGTCCGCCGCGTGGGCAAGGGGGATGATCGTTGCTGCGATTGCGAGGAATAACGGGGTGAACGTCAGCGAGTTCTTCACCGGTGGAGCTCCTTTGGTCAATCATGAACGGCCAGTGTCGTGGGGTGTGCCCGGCCTTTTTTCACGGCAAAAAAAAGCCGCTGAAGTCAGCGGCTTTAAGACAGATTCCCAGTGTAGAGCCCTGGAAATAAGTCGAGGGAAATTCGGGTAAGCGGGTCAGCTGCCTTTGCCGTCGCGCTCATCGATGCGTCAAAGTAACGCAGGCGAGCGGTGCGATACAGAGTGTAACAAGATAATAACTATTGCCCAAATCGCAACAGTGTGGGCGATAGGATCTTCTGTGGGAGCTGGCTTGCCTGCGATGCAGACACCTCGGTATGCCACGCGCGCCGGGATGATGCTATCGCAGCATGGGTATCTACACATCTTTTGGTACGGCGCTGTACCTGTGGCGAGGGAGCTTGCTCCCGCTGGCGGCCTCAGGGCCGACGAGGGTGCTGGGTCAGACCGAGTACATATCCGTTATTTAGGTAACGGCTGCTATTGGTTCCGCTCTTACAGCGGCTCACTTTTGAAAAGCCGGAATGCCGGCCCAGACAAAGGTAAGCAAAACGCTCTTGCCCCAACACTCGGCACCTCGCTTAGGCTCGGTGTGCCCGTAATCCGCCATGGATTTGGGGGGCCGCCGCCACGCGCCATCCATGGCGCGGGGCGGCTAAACCGGCATCCCTGCCGGTTTACCCCCCAAATCCATGTCGGATTCCGGCCAGCGTGGTTTAACGGGGCGCCTGAGATCAAAAGCAGATCAAGATCAAGAGCTACTCGCTTCGCATCGTGGTTACCGTCGGTTGCTATCAAGTTGTGTAGATACCTATGGCTATCGCAGGCAAGCCAGCTCCCACATTTTTGACCGAGTTGTTTAGACCGGAAGGGTGATACCAAAGGTATTGCCACCGCCTTCGCTGCGCACAAACACATCCCCGCCATGCATCAACGCAATCGCCTTGACGATAGCCAGCCCCAGCCCGTGATTGGCCCCGCTGTTGCTGCGTGATGCATCCACCCGGTAGAAACGTTCGAACAGGCGCGGCAAGTGTTCGCTGGCGATCGCCTCGCCAGGGTTGGTCACGCCAATCGCTACCTGTTGCCCCTGCACCTGGATGTGCACGTTGATAACCTGCTCGGGCGCGGTGTGTTGCACGGCATTGCTCAGCAGGTTGATCAGCGCACGCCGCAGGTGGGCCTTTTCGATCTGTACCCGGGCATCGCCGTGCACGCGCACCTGGACCTGGGCGTCTTCGAGGATGAAGTCCAGGTAATCGAGGGTGGTGGCCACTTCATCGGCCAGGGAGCATTCGATCAGCTTGGTGGCTTTGCTGCCCTGGTCGGCGCTGGCGAGGAACAGCATGTCGTTGATGATCGAGCGCAGCCGTTCCAGCTCTTCCAGGTTCGATTGCAACACCTCGAAATAGTGCTCGGCCGAACGCCCACGTGTCAGTGCGACTTGGGTCTGGCCGATCAGGTTGGTCAGCGGCGAGCGCAGTTCATGGGCCACGTCGGCGTTGAACGATTCCAGGCGCGAGTAGGCTTGTTCCACGCGGTCGAGAGTGGCATTGAACGAATTGACGAACAGGCTCAACTCCGGCGGCAGCGGTGACAATTGCAAGCGCCCCGAGAGTTTGGGCGGGGCGAGTTTGCGCGCTTCGTCGGAGAGCTTTTCCAGTGGCTTCAAGCCGATGCGCGCAACCCAGAAGCCCAGCAGCGCGGCCATGACCACACCCACCATTGCCAGGCTGATCAACGCCACCAGCAAATGATGCTGGGTGGCGCGGAAGTTTTCGGTGTCGATGGCGATCATAAAGCGCAACGCCGGGCGCTGGTCCTTGGCCGCAAACTGGCTGACCAGCACCTTGAACGGATAAGCGTGGCCGGGCAGGCGCAGGTCGCGCTTGCCCGTCGGGCCCTGTGCAAAGGCACGGATTTGCGCGTCCGGCTCGCCATATTCATAGCTCGGGTCGCTGCTGACCACCCAGAATCGAATGCGCTTGTCTTCTTCGCCCAGCAGCTTGAGCTTGGACTTTATCTTGACCCAATGCTCCGGCGTGCCGAAGCGGTTCACCGACGATTCCAGCACGCTGTAGCGCGCATCCAGTTCGGCGCCCGGCAACAACCCCAGGCCGCGATCCACCTGCTGGTACAGCGCGCCGCCGATCAGCACGAAGATCAGCAGCGCCACCAGAGTGAACATGCTGCTCAAACGCAGGGCAATGGAATTAGCCGACACTACGGTTCTCCAGTACATAACCCATGCCGCGAATGGTGTGCAGCAGCTTGTGTTCGAACGGCCCGTCGAGCTTGGCGCGCAGGCGCTTGATCGCCACTTCCACCACGTTGGCATCGCTGTCGAAATTGATGTCCCAGACCATCTCGGCAATCGCGGTCTTGGACAGGATTTCTCCCTGGCGCCGCGCCAACACGCTGAGCAGCGAGAACTCCTTGGCGGTCAGGTCCAGGCGTACACCGTTGCGACTGGCCTTGCGGCTGATCAAGTCGATCCACAGGTCGGCAACGGTTACCTGCACCGGCTCATGGCCGCCGCTGCGGCGGGTCAGGGCTTGCAGGCGCGCCACCAGCTCAAGAAACGAAAACGGCTTGCCCAGGTAATCATCGGCGCCCTCACGCAGGCCGCGAATGCGGTCCTCCACGCGCTCGCGGGCGGTGAGCATGATCACCGGCGTCTGCTTGCGGGCGCGCAACGCCCGCAATACGCCAAAGCCGTCCAGGCCGGGGAGCATCACGTCGAGCACGATCACCGCGTACTCATTCTCCAGCGCCAGGTGCAGGCCCTCGACGCCTTCGCGTGCCACATCGACGGTGTAGCCTTGCTCTGTCAGGCCACGGTGCAGGTAGTCTGCGGTTTTTTCTTCATCTTCAATAATCAGGACGCGCATGACCGCCTCAGTGTGTGGTCGCCAGCGCCAGCGCTGGTTTGGGCCTGTGGAAAGTCCGTTCAAGGTACAAGTATATGACCGGAGTCGTGAACAGCGTCAGCGCCTGGCTCACCAGCAAGCCACCCACCACCGCAATGCCCAGCGGTTGACGCAGTTCCGCCCCCGGGCCCGAGCCCAGCATCAAGGGTACCGCGCCGAGCAGGGCGGCGAGGGTGGTCATGATGATCGGTCGGAACCGCGTGACGCAGGCTTCATAAATCGCATCCTCCGGCGTCAGCCCGCGCACGCGCTGGGCTTCCAGGGCGAAGTCGATCATCAAAATGCCGTTTTTCTTGACGATGCCGATCAGCAACACCAGGCCGATCAAGGCCATGATCGAAAAGTCCTGGCCCAGCAGCCATAGCATGATCAGCGCACCCAGGCCCGCCGAGGGCAGGGTGGAAATGATCGTCAGCGGGTGCACGAAACTCTCGTACAGCACACCCAGGATGATGTACACCGCCACCAGCGCCGCGAGGATCAGCCACGGTTGGCTGGCCAGCGAACTCTGGAACGCCTGGGCCGCGCCCTGGAAGTTGCCGATCAGGGTACTCGGCATACCGATGTCGTTCTTGGCCTGGTCGAGCATGATCACCGCGTCGCCCAGGGCCACGCCGGGCGCCAGGTTGAACGACAGGTTGGCGGCGGGGAACATGCCGTCATGGCTGATGGACAAGGGCCCCACGCTGGGCGGCTCGACCCTGGCCAGTGCCGACAGCGGCACCATTTCGTTGGTCAGCGGCGAGCGCAGGTAAAAGTAGTTGAGGCTTTCGGCCTTGCCGCGTTGCTGGCTGTCCAGTTCGAGTATCACCTGGTACTGGTTGATCTCGGTCTGGAACTCGTTGATCTGGCGCTGGCCGAAGGCGTCGTACAGCGCCTGGTCGACATCGGTGGCGGTCAGGCCGAAGCGGGCTGCGGCCTGGCGGTCGATGTTGATGTGGGTAATGCTGCCGCCCAGTTGCAGGTCGTTGGACAGGTCACGAAACGCAGGGTTGCTGCGCAGTTTCTCCGTGAGGCGTTGGGTCCAGGTGTTGAGCGTCGGGCCGTCGTTGCTCTTGAGCACGTATTGGTACTGGGCGCGGCTGGGGCCGGAGCTCAAGTTGATGTCCTGGCCGGCGCGCAGGTACAGCACGATACCGGGCACTTTCGCCAGTTGCGGGCGCAGGCGGTCGATGAACTGGCTGGCGGACACGTCGCGATCACCGCGATCTTTCAAGGCAATCCAGAAGCGCCCGTTGGCGATGGTCTGGTTGCTGCCGGTGACGCCCACCGAGTGGGAAAACGCCTGCACCGCCGGGTCGGCCTTGACGATGTCCGCCAGGGCCTTGTGCTTGGCAACCATGTCCTTGTACGACACATCGGCCGCCGCCTCGCTGGTGCCGAGCACGAAACCGGTGTCCTGCACCGGGAAGAAACCCTTGGGGATAAACACATAACCGACCACAGCCAAGGCCAGGGTCACCACGAAGATCGCCGCCATGCTGCGTTGGTGCGCCAGTGCCCGGCGCAGATTGCGTGCGTAGCCGGCCAGCAGGCGCTCGCTGAAGGAGGGTTTGGCGTGGGCAGGATGGCTCGGTGCGCGCATGAACAAGGCGGCCAGGGTAGGCGCCAATGTCAGCGAAACCACCACCGAAATCAGGATGGTCGAAGTGGCCGTCAGCGCGAATTCCTTGAACAACCGCCCGACCACACCGCCCATGAACAGCAGCGGAATAAACGCCGCTACCAGCGAGAAGCTGATGGACACCACGGTAAAACCGATTTCGCCGGCCCCCTTGATCGCCGCTTCGCGCTGGCCCAGGCCGGCCTCCAGGTGCCGATGGATGTTCTCCACCACCACAATCGCATCGTCCACCACGAAGCCCACGGCGATCACGATAGCGACCAGGGTCAGGTTGTTCAGGCTGAACCCCATCACGTACATCAGGGCAAAACTGGCCACCAGCGATACACCCAGCACGCCCGACACAATCAGTGTCGCCGAGAGCTGGCGCAAAAACAGCGCCATCACCGCCACCACTAGCAGGATGGCGATCAGCAGGGTCATTTCCACTTCATGCAGGGAGGCGCGGATGGTCTTGGTGCGGTCGGTCAATACGCTGACCTGCACCGAGGCCGGCAACATGCCTTGCAGGCGCGGCAGTTCGGCCTGGATGCGGTCGACGGTTTCGACGATGTTGGCGCCGGGCTGACGCGAAATCACCAGGTTGACCCCTGGCGTATCGCCGGACCAGGCTTGCACGTAGGCGTTTTCCGAACCATTGATGACGTTGGCGATATCGCGCAGTTGAACCGGTGCGCCGTCTTTGTAGGAAACGATTAACTGGCCGTAGTCTTCGGGATGAAACAGCTGGTCGTTGGTCGACAGGGTCGAGACGCTGTTCTCGCCATAGATCGCGCCCTTGGCCAAGTTGAGGCTCGACTGCTGAATGGCCAGGCGTATGTCGGCGAGGGTCAGGCCGATGGCCGCGAGTTTGTCGGGGGAGGCCTGCACGCGAATCGCCGGGCGTTGCTGGCCGGTGATGTTGATCTGGCCGACGCCGTCGATCTGGCTGATCTGGCGCGCCAGCAGGGTTTCCACGTAATCACTCAGCTCGGTGCTGGGCATGCTGCCTGAACTGACGCTGAGGATCAGCACCGGGCTGTCGGCCGGGTTGACCTTTCTCCAGGTCGGCAAGTTCGGCATATCGCTGGGCAGCTTGCCGGAGGCGGTGTTGATTGCGGCCTGGACTTCCTGGGCGGCGGTGTCGATGCTTTTTTCCAGGGTGAACTGCAACGTCAAAAGGCTTGAGCCCAAGGCGCTGCTGGAGGTCATCTGGGTCACGCCGGGGATGGCACTGAATTGCACCTCCAGGGGCGTGGCCACTGATGAGGCCATGGTGTCCGGGCTGGCACCGGGCAGTTGCGCGGTGACCTGGATCGTCGGAAATTCCGCTTCCGGCAGCGGGGCGATGGACAGGCGTGGGAAGGCGATGATCCCCAGCAGTACCAAGGCAAACGTCAACAACAGGGTGGCTACCGGGTGATCAACGCACCAGGCCGAGGGCGAACGGCTGCCGCTCATGGTTGCACCGTGGCGTCAGCGGTCTGGATCACCTGTGGTGGCTCCTTGAGTACTTCCACCTGGGCGCCGGCCTTGAGCCGCGACTGACCGTCGCTGACCAGCACGTCCCCGGCCTGCACGCCGGTGATGATGTTGATCTCGCTGTCCTGATAGGCAACCTGTACCGGCACCACTTCTGCTTTATTACCGTTGACCCGGTACACGAAGTGCGCGTCCAGCCCACGCTGCACTACGGTCGGTGGTACCACTAGAACATGCTTGTCGAGGGCCGTCTGGATCTTGATGGTCACCAGTTGCCCCGGCCACAGCTTTTGCGCAGGGTTGTTGAACTCGGCCTTGGCTCGCAGGGTGCCGGTGGTGGAGCTGATCTGGTTGTCGATCAGGCTCAGGTGGCCTTCGCCGAGCAGGTGGCCGGTGTCGCCGTCGGTATCGGCGCCCAGGTAGGCGTCGACGCTGGCCGGGGTTGGCGCCGCGATCAGGCCCTGCAGGGTCGGCAGCATCTGCTGCGGCAGGGAGAACTCAACGGCGATCGGGTCGAGCTGGGTGACGGAGAACAACCCCTGGGTGTCGCTCATGCGCAGGAAATTACCTTCATCCACACTGCGAATGCCCACGCGACCACTGACGGGGGAGCGAATCTGGGTGTAGGAAAGTTGTACCTGAGCAGCATCAATCGCAGCCTGATTGCCTTGCACGGTGGCCCTGAGCTGGTTCACCAATGCCTGCTGCTGGTCATAAGTCTGCTTTGATACGCCGTCGTCAACGCTCAGCGCCTTGTAGCGCTTGAGGTTGACCAGTGCCACTTGCAACTGCGCCTGGCTTTCACCCAGTTGCGCCTTGGCCTGGTCGAGGCTGGCGCGGATCGAGCGGTCATCGAGGGTCGCCAGCAGGTCACCGGCCTTCACCGACTGACCTTCCTGGACCAGCAACCGGGTGAGGATGCCGTCGATCTGCGGGCGAATCACCACATTGTGCAACGACAGCACCGAGCCGATGCCGCTGACAAACCGCGGTACATCCTGTTGCGTCACGCTCACCACCCGCACGGGAATGGCGGTAGGCGCCGCCAGCCGCGCCTTGGCCGGCCGGGTCAATGCCCAGGCTGCGACAGCCAGTATCAGGAGGGCACCCACTATCAGGGCCATGTTTCGTTTGATCTGCATAGGAGGGCGCCGGCGCAAACTGCACGTTGGAGTTTGGAAAGCTGCTTTATAGCGCTGTTTCACCGTCAGCACGGTGACGGCAAACTGACAGCCGTGACAGTTAGGCTGTGTGAGCCTGTCGCTTGAAGTTACTGCTGGCAGCCTCGGCCCCGTATACTCGCGTTTTTACACCTATAGCTGTGCCGGAGCCCCTATGACTTCCCCCACCCAACCCCCTGTTGAAGCGGCCGACCTCGTCGATTCGGCCACCGCCGACAGTGCTGAAAAAGCCGAGATCCCGGCATTCAAGTTCCCCTTCAAGCCGGGTGAACTGGCAGGCGCCAAAAACGCCAGCCAGCCCTGGTACAAAGGCGGCGCCAAGAACGGCCATACCAAGACCCCTGGCATGGCACCCCCAGGCACGCGCCGTTCGATGGGTAAACGTTAAGGCTAAATCGAAGCTAGCGTTATAGGCTGTTGCCTACGTCGCCTGTCGATATTTCTACTTGTAGGTCCGCGGTCGATTCTTGAAAGCTTGCACAGCGTTTGCTTCGTCCCGATGACGCTCCATCGGGACGAGTGAGTAAGCTTTCCGGAAAAGGACGTTCCCGTGGCCCTGATACACCTCTGTGCAGTGCTTGCCTTCTTGCTCTCGACGACGGCCGTTGCGGGCGACGTTCAACCGCGGCGCGAGATCCGTTTCGCCGTGGCCGCGCATTTTCCCCCCTTTCAGAGCCGCAACCCGCAAGGGCAACTGGTGGGGCTGAACATCGAACTGGGCAATGCCTTGTGCGAACAACTCAACGTGCGCTGTATCTGGGTTGACCAAGTCGTCATGGAAAATTTTCCGGCCCTCGAAGCCCGGCAGTTCGACGCGATCATGGGCATGGCGCCGACATGTCGGCGCCGACAACGGGTGAGTTTTACCGATGACCTCTACCCGATCACCACCCGCCTGGTGGGTCGTAAAGGCTCAGGCTTGACCCCTGGCCGGCGCTCGCTCAAGGGCAAGCGCGTGGGGGTGCTGGTCAGGAGTAATCGTGAAGCCTTTGCGCTCTCGCAGTGGGCACCGGCGGGGGTGATCATCAGAAGTTTCTGGCTCAACGACCAACTGGTTCAGAGCCTGGTGTCGGGTGATATCGATGCGACCTTGCAAGGTGCCGTGGAGATCCGTGAGGCGCTGCTCGACACAGCCGACGGCCTGGACTTCGGTTTCCTGGGGCCTGTGGTGTCATCGGGCCTGTTGGGCAACAGCGTGGCTATCGCGGTACGAAAACCTGATACCGCGCTGCGCAATGAGCTGAACCATGCGCTTGAACAGCTGATGCAAAACGGCGAATACCAACGCATCCTCCAGCCCTATCGTCTGGATGTAGCGCCTGCCACTCCATGATCGCGATAGATCTCAATGCCGGAGCAGACTCAGTCAAATCCCCGTCGGCGGTCAGGCAGCCCGCAACGAGATAAACGCATAGTTGGCCGGCACTTCGGTGGCAATCTGCGCCCCGGCGTCCAGCAGTTGTTCGGCGATGTCCATACCGGATACATGGAACACCCATTCATTGGCCATGCTCGGCTGGACCACTGCCTGCTCGACAGCTTGGGCAAACGCCTGCATATCCGGCAGGTAGGCGGTAAAACCGTCGCCCTTGAGTGCTGTGGTACGAATGCCGAGCAACGCACACACCGCTTCCTTGGTTTGTACATCATCACGGTCGGCCTGGCGCGAGCGGCCGATCAGTTCAGCCAGTTCCTTGTCCATTAACTCGCCACCGACGATCAAAGCCGGGCCCTGTTCCCAGGATTCTGGCGGGCAATCCTTGGCACTCGGGTTCAGCGGGATATGCGGGTTGATCTCCATCGGGTAGATCCGGCACACCAGTGGGCGTCGTTCATAGATACGGCAAAGGTTGTCTTCGTCAAGATTCCGGCAGCGTCCGGCGTTATAGGCGGCAAAGGTGATTGCCACAAACGCCTCGGTAGTGCCGCTGGGCACCATCACCGATCGGCGCTCGGCGTGTTCACGTTGTTGCAGGGGCAGGCCCAGGCCGTTGCCGAGGAAACCCTCGACCAGGACGATGACGTTACCGCCGTCCGCCGCCCAGCTACGGGCTTCTGCGAGGGTCAGGGGGACGTGATGGTCGCTGCAGCATTTGCCGCAACCTACGCAAGAAAACTGAGTGTTCATGGCGGATCTGTCACCAGGCTAGGTCAGAGGGCACGCTTGAGGGGTGACGGGTTTTTTACCTCTATCGACCGCTCGGCACTCTGGAAGCAAGTTATGCGCCAGGGGTTGTCAGCCCTTGGGCACAGTGTCGCGCAGGACAAATCTCATATCGGCACTTTCATACAGTTGCCGGGCACGCAGGTTGCTTTCCAGCACCTTGAGGTCGACATAAGGTTCGCCGCGCTGCTTGAACACCTGAAAGCTGTGCAGCAACAAGGCGCGCCCCAGCCCCTGGCCCTGGGCGCAAGGATGTATCGCAAGGTTCTTGATGAAGGCGCTGGTCCAGCACTGGGCGACACCGAGAATGCCGTCGGCGTTAATGGCGACCAGGCACAACGTCGGGTCGCACTCGGCATCGGTCACGAACTGTCGGCGCCATTCATCCAGGCTGGCGACACGGCCTCCGCCCTGGTCTTGAGTCATGCGCAACACGGCATGGATCGCCGGGGCCAATTCATCCCGGTAATGATCCAGCCGCGTATTCGCTGGCCACTGCGGGGCGGGCAGGCTGCCCGTGAGGTCGCGACGCAGCAGCTGGAAATACTCGGCCACTGCTTACAGGCCCTTTTGTGCCACGGTTTGCGCGGCGATGACCAGGTACTTGGTCAGCTCCGGGGAGGAGAACTTGGTGAGCACCGCATCGGCACCGGCCAGGCGGGCTTTCTCGCTGTTCATCGCGCTGTCCAGGGAAGTGTGCAACAGCACGTATAGGTCCTTGAAATCCGGGGTTTCGCGCAGGGTGCGGGTAAGGGCGTAGCCGTCCATCTCGGACATCTCGATATCCGACACCACCACATTGATCTGCTCGCCCGTGCCTTGCAGTTCCAGCAACACATCGATGGCTTCCTTGGCGCTGCGCGCGGTGTGGCAGGTGAGGCCAAGGTTACGCAGGGTGTGTACCGACTGCTGCAAGGCCACCTGACTGTCGTCCACCACCAGGATGCGGGCGTTGCCGAGCACTTCGGCTTCTTCCATGGTCAGGTCGGTCGGCGCCGTTTCAATCGGTGCCGGGGCGATGCCGTGGATGACTTTCTCGATATCCAGCACCTGTACCAGGCCACCTTCCACTTGGGTTACCCCAGTGATAAATGCACGGTTGCCCCCGGAGCCGTAGGGTGGCGGGCGGATGTCGGTGGTCAGGCAATGCACGATCTTGCTCACTGCCTGCACATGCAAACCCTGCTTGGAACGGCTGACGTCGGTGACGATCAGGCAGCCGCCGTCCGGGTCTTGCAAGGGCATTTCACCGAGGGCGCGGCTCAAGTCGATCACCGACAGCGAGGTGCCGCGCAAGGTGGCAATGCCTTTGACGTGCGGGTGGGACTCCGGCAGCTTGGTCAGCGGCGGGCAGGGGATGATTTCACTGACTTTCAACAGGTTGATGGCCATCAGCTTGCCGCTGCGCAGGGTAAAGAGCAGAAGCGAAAGTGAGTCTGCGCGGGCTTTGGTGGTGGACATAAAAACCTTCTGTGGATCAGGGATGACGATCATCTATGGAAGGTTATCGACTCGGCTGGCCTGGGCTTTAACCGGATTTTGTGTCGGGCACTGCTAATGTGGGAGGGGGCTTGCTCCCGATATCGGCGTGTCAGTCAGCAGATGTACAACTGATCCACCGCCATCGGGAGCAAGCCCCCTCCCACATTGGGTTATGTATCAGCCCTTCCAGACCTGTGGGTTCACCAGGTCCTGCGGGCGTTGGCCCAGCAGGGCGCTGCGCAGGTTATCCAAAGCACGATTGGCCATGGCTTCGCGGGTTTCACCGGTGGCCGAACCGACGTGCGGCAGGGTCACGGCATTACTCAACTGGAACAACGGCGATTCGGCCAGCGGTTCCTTTTCATACACATCCAGCCCGGCACCGCGAATTTGCTGGGTTTGCAGGGCTTCGACCAGCGCCGGTTCATCCACCACCGGCCCACGGGAAATATTGATCAGGATCGCGCTGGGCTTCATCAGGCCTAATTCGCGCGTGCTGATCAGGTGACGGGTCTTGTCGCTCAATGGCACCACCAGGCAGACAAAATCCGCCTCGGCCAGCAACTGGTCCAGGCTACGGAACTGCGCGCCCAGTTCTTGCTCCAGCGCGGTCTTGCGGCTGTTGCCGCTGTACAGGATCGGCATGTTGAAACCCAGGCGCCCACGGCGGGCCACGGCCGCGCCGATATTGCCCATGCCGACGATGCCCAGGGTCTTGCCATGTACATCGCAGCCAAACAACGGCGCGCCGACGCTGGCTTTCCACTGACCGGCCTTGGTCCAAGCGTCCAGCTCGGCCACCCGGCGTGCGCTGCTCATCAGCAACGCAAAGGCTAGGTCGGCAGTGCTCTCGGTGAGTACATCGGGGGTGTTGGTCAGCATGATGCCGCGCTCGTTGAAGTACGGCACGTCGTAGTTGTCGTAGCCCACCGACACGCTGGACACCACTTCAAGTTTGCTCGCGCCTTCAAGCTGTTCACGGCCCAGCTTGCGGCCCACGCCGATCAAACCGTGGGAGTGGGGCAGGGCGTCGTTGAACTGCGCGTTGATGTCACCCTGCTTGGGGTTGGGCACGATCACCTCGAAATCCTGTTGCAGGCGTTCGATCATCGGTGGGGTGATGCGGCTGAAGGCCAGGACAGTCTTTTTCATTGTAGAACTCCACTCAACGTGTGGGAGCTGGCTTGCCTGCGATGGCGGTATGTCAGTCACTATTGTATTGGCTGATCCACCGTCATCGCAGGCAAGCCAGCTCCCACAATGAATTTATAAGGGGTGGGAAGCAGCATTCCAAAATCAGGTCGCAATGCGCGTGCCACCCAGGCCGCCGCTCAACTCATACGCCACCAGCTCCGCCTGGTGCGCCGCCAGGATCTCCGGCAACGAACCACGCAGGTACTCCACCCAGGTCTTGATCTTCGCATCCAGGTATTGGCGCGAAGGGTAGATGGCGTACAGGTTCAGTTCCTGAGAGCGGTAGGTCGGCATCACCCGCACCAGCGTGCCGTTGCGCAGCCCTTCGATGGCGGCATACACCGGCAGCAGGCCGACGCCCATGCCGCTGGTGATTGCGGTTTTCATCGCGTCGGCCGAATTGACCAGGAACGGCGAGCTGTTGATCGCCACGCTTTCCTGGCCTTCAGGCCCGTTGAAGGTCCATTTGTCCAGTTGGATCACCGGGCTGACCAGGCGCAGGCACGCATGGTTGAGCAAATCCTGCGGCTGCTGTGCACAGCCCTTGGCCTTGACGTATTCCGGGGAAGCACAGGCGATGCTGTAGGTGATGCCCAGGCGCTGGGACACGAAACCCGAGTCCGGCAGTTCACTGGCCAGCACGATGGACACGTCGTAGCCCTCGTCGAGCAGGTCCGGTACGCGGTTGGCCAGGGTCAGGTCGAAGGTCACGTCGGGGTGGGTGCGGCGGTAACGGGCAATCGCGTCGATGACGAAATGCTGGCCGATGCCGGTCATGGTGTGCACTTTGAGCTGCCCGGCAGGGCGGGCGTGGGCGTCGCTGGCTTCGGCCTCGGCTTCTTCGACGTAGGCGAGGATCTGCTCGCAACGCAGCAAATAACGTTTGCCGGCCTCGGTCAGCGCGATGCGCCGGGTGGTGCGGTTGAGCAAGCGGGTTTGCAGGTGGGCCTCAAGGTTGGAGACCGCGCGCGAGACATTGGCCGTGGTGGTGTCCAGTTGCGCGGCGGCGGCGGTGAAGCTGCCGGCTTCGGCCACGCAACTGAAAGCGCGCATGTTTTGCAAAGTGTCCATGGAGTGTTCTCAAGGGAGATGACAAATTGTGACAGAAAGTTACGCCGACCAGTGATCCCTACCAACGGATTATCGCCTGAACGGTAACAAAGATTCACAGGAATGCCAGCTTATCGTCCTCCATGCCGCCGCCTAGAATTGCGCCACCTCTTGCGCAACACCTCTCAGGAATTCGCTTGCCGTGCCGCGTCGCATCAGCAGAGAGCTGAAGACTCTCAGTGTTTGGGCCTTATCGTTAGCCATCAGCGGTTGCATCGGAACCGGAGGAATTGCCCCCCAAGGCCAGGCCCTCAACGCCAATACCCTGGCCACCGATGAAGCCATTCAAGACGCCTCCCAGGATGCCCATTGGCCCACCGCCCAATGGTGGCAAGCCTACGGCGACCCGCAGCTCAACCGTTGGGTCGAACTCGCCACCCAGAACAGTCCCAGCCTGGCCGTGGCCGCCGCACGCGTGCGGCAAGCGCGGGCGCTGGCCGGGGTTGCGGAGTCGGCCGAGTCGTTGCAGATCAACAGCGACACCACCCTCAAGCGCCACAACTGGCCGAAAGATCAGTTCTACGGCCCCGGCGAATTGAGCGGCGCCAACACCTGGGACAACAACTCGTCCCTAGGCCTGAGTTACGCCCTCGACCTGTGGGGGCGGGAAAGCAACAGCACCGAACGTGCGGTCGACCTGGCGCACATGAGCGCTGCCGAAGCACGTCAGGCCCAGCTCGAACTGCAGAACAACGTGGTGCGCGCCTATATCCAGCTGTCGTTGCACTACGCCAACCGCGATATCGCCGCGGCCACCCTGGCCCAGCAACAGCAGATTCTCGACCTGGCCAACAAACGCCTTAACGCCGGGATCGGCACCCACTTCGACGTCAGCCAGGCCGAAACCCCGCTGCCGGAAACCCATCGCCAACTGGATGCCCTGGACGAGGAAATAGCCCTGAGCCGCAACCAGTTGGCGGCGCTGGCCGGTAAAGGTCCAGGCGAGGGCGCGCAGTTGCAACGCCCGACCCTGGCCCTCGCCGCGCCATTGAAGTTGCCCTCAAGCCTGCCTGCGCAACTGCTCGGCCAACGCCCGGATGTGGTCGCCAGCCGCTGGCAGGTGGCGGCCCAGGCCCGTGGCATCGATGTGGCCCACGCCGGTTTCTACCCCAACGTCGACCTGGTCGGCAGCCTCGGCTACATGGCCACGGGCGGCGGTATGCTGGAGTTCCTGGCTGGCAAGAAATTCAACTACAACGTCGGTCCGGCGATCACCTTGCCGATCTTTGATGGCGGCCGCCTGCGTGCTCAATTGGGCGAAGCCAGTGCCGGCTATGACATCGCGGTCGCCCAGTACAACCAGACGCTGGTCAATGCGCTCAAGGGCATCAGCGACCAGTTGATCCGCCGCGAGTCCATGGACAAGCAGTCGGCTTTCGCCGCGCAGTCGGTGGCCTCGGCGCAGAAGACCTACGACATCGCGATGGTCGCCTACCAGCGTGGCCTCACCGACTACCTCAATGTGCTCAACGCCCAGACCCTGCTGTTCCGTCAGCAACAGGTCGAGCAACAGGTGCAGGCGGCGCGCCTGAGTGCCCACGCCGAACTGGTGACCGCCTTGGGTGGCGGCCTAGGTGCCGGCAACGATGTGCCCCAGGATGCCAAGACCCTTCCAAGCAAGACCCCGGCGGCACTTGCCGTGTTCGACCACTGAGTAGGATTCGATGACTTCCTTGCCTGCACCGCTGCGCTGGCTGCATTCCCTTGAGTGGCGCCGTGGCTTTTTCGACTGGGCACGCAGCGACGGCGTGACCTGGGTGTATATCTTCAAGGTGCTGGTCGCCGCGTTCCTCACGCTGTGGCTGGCGATGCGCCTGGAACTGCCGCAACCGCGCACCGCGATGATCACCGTGTTTATCGTGATGCAGCCCCAGAGCGGCCAGGTGTTCGCCAAGAGTTTCTACCGTTTCCTCGGCACCCTGGCAGGCTCGGCGGTGATGGTGCTGCTGATCGCCTTGTTTGCGCAGAACACCGAACTGTTCCTCGGTGCGCTGGCGATCTGGGTGGGCATTTGTACCGCTGGCGCTACGCGCAACCGCAACTTCCGCGCCTATGGGTTTGTGCTTGCCGGCTACACCGCCGCGATGGTCGGCCTGCCGGCACTGGCCCACCCGGACGGCGCCTTTATGGCAGCGGTGTGGCGGGTGCTGGAAATCTCCCTGGGGATTCTGTGCTCGACAGTGGTCAGCGCCGCCATCCTGCCGCAGACCTCCAGCGCCGCCATGCGCAACGCGCTGTACCAGCGCTTTGGCGTGTTCGCGCTGTTCGTCACCGACGGCCTGCGCGGGCGCAGCCAGCGCGAAGGGTTCGAGGCCAGTAACGTGCGTTTTATCGCCGAAGCCGTGGGTCTGGAAGGGCTGCGCAGCGTCACCGTATTCGAAGACCCGCACATGCGCCGACGCAACGGGCGGCTCAGTCGCCTCAACAGCGAATTCATGAGCATCACCACGCGCTTCAACGCCTTGCACCAGTTGCTTGAACGCTTGCGTGCCGATGAGGCCGATCATGTGGTCGCAGCGATCAAGCCCGGGCTGCAAGACCTGGCCGAAGTGCTCGACAGCTTCTCCGGTCGCGCCCTCACCAGCCCGGACGCCGCGCGCCTGGTCAATCAACTGAGCGCCTACAAGGACGACCTGCCCGCCAAGGTGCGCAGCCTGCGGGCGAGCTTCCAGGGCGATAACCCGACCGAAGCCGAGCAGTTGGACTTTCATACGGCCTACGAGCTGCTGTACCGCTTCGTTGACGACCTGCACAACTACGCACAAACCCACGCCTCACTGGCTGATCACCGCCATGCGCGGGAAGACTGGCACGAAGCCTATACGCCAAAAACCAACTGGCTGGCCTGCGCCGCCGCCGGGGTGCGGGCCTCGTTTATCCTGATCGTGCTGGGCAGTTACTGGGTAGCCACCGCCTGGCCCAGCGGCGCGACCATGACCTTGATCGCGGCGGCCACGGTGGGCCTCTCCGCTGCCACACCCAACCCCAAGCGCATGGCGTTCCAGATGGCCTGCGGCACCTTGATCGGCGCCTTGGTCGGCTTTGTCGAAATGTTCTTCGTGTTCCCCTGGATCGACGGCTTCCCGCTGCTGTGCGTGATGCTCGCACCGGTGATCATCTTCGGTGCTTTCCTCTCCTCCCGCCCGCAGTACGCCGGTGTCGGCGTGGGCCTGTTGATTTTCTTCAGCACCGGCTCGGTGCCGGACAACCTCACGGTCTACAACCCCTACACCTTTATCAACGACTACATCGCCATGGTCATCGGCATGTTGGTGTGCGCGGCGGCGGGGGCGATCATCCTGCCGCCCAACAGCCGCTGGCTGTGGCGCCGCCTGGAGCAGGACCTGCGTGAGCAGGTGGTGTATGCGATCAGCGGCAAGCTCAAGGGCCTGGCGTCGAGTTTTGAAAGCCGTACCCGCGACCTGCTGCACCAGGCTTATGGCCTCGCGGCCGGCCAGCCGCAGGTGCAACGCGACCTGTTGCGCTGGATGTTCGTGGTGCTGGAGGTCGGTCACGCAATCATCGAGTTGCGCAAGGAACAGGCGATTCTGCCGGTGCATCCGGCCTATGCCGAGTCCCAGCCGTGGCGCCAGGCGATCCGCGTGATGGGCCGTTCGCTGGTGCGGTTGTTCCTGCAACCCAGCGCCAGCAACCTGGAGCGCGGCTTGATCGCCGTCGACCATGCGATCAGCCGCGTGCAGGCCACCGACGAACCTTTCGCCCCGCACTTCGATACCTCAGCCCTGCGCCGGGTAAAGAGCTACCTGCACTTTATCCGCACCTCGTTGCTCGACCCGCAATCGCCACTGGCGGCCCTCAAAGGAGCCTCGAATGCCCCGTGAAATCGCATTCCACGGCATCTATATGCCGACCATGACCCTGATGTTCCTGATCGCCGCCGGGCTGGCCTGGGCGATTGATCGCTTTCTGGCCGGGTTCGACCTGTACCGGTTTTTCTGGCACCCGGCGCTGTTGCGCCTGAGCCTGTTTGCTTGCCTGTTCGGCGCCCTGGCGCTGAGCGTCTACCGTTGAGAATGCCCCGATGAAAAAGTTTTTCAGCCTGCTCGCGACCTTGCTGGTGCTGGCCCTGGCGATCTGGATTGGCCGCACGTTGTGGGTGCACTACATGCAAACGCCATGGACCCGCGACGGCCGCGTGCGCGCCGACATCATCAACGTCGCGGCGGACGTTACCGGCGAAGTGGTAGAGGTGCCGGTACGCGATAACCAGTTGGTGAAAAAAGGCGACCTGCTGATGCAGATCGACCCCGAGCATTACCGCATCGCGGTCAAGCAGGCGCAATCGCTGGTGGCTTCACGCAAGGCTACCTGGGAGATGCGCAAGCTCAACGCCCACCGCCGCGCCGACCTTGACGCTCTGGTGATCTCCAGGGAAAACCGCGACGACGCCAGTAACATCGCCGACTCGGCCCTGGCCGATTACCAGCACGCCCTGGCGCAACTGGAGGCCGCTGAACTCAACTTGAAACGTACCCGCGTGCTGTCGGCGGTGGACGGCTACGTCACCAACCTCAACGTGCATCGCGGCGACTATGCGCGTATCGGTGAAGCGAAGATGGCTGTGGTGGATATGAATTCGTTCTGGGTCTATGGCTTCTTTGAAGAAACCAAGCTACCCCACGTCAACGTCGGGGATAAAGCCGATATGCAATTGATGAGCGGCGAGACACTCAAGGGTCACGTGGAAAGCATTTCGCGCGGTATCTACGATCGCGACAACCCTGAGAGCCGGGAACTGATCGCCGATGTGAACCCGACTTTCAATTGGGTACGTTTGGCCCAGCGTGTGCCGGTGCGCATTCACATTGATGAAGTGCCCGAAGGCGTGCTGCTGGCGGCAGGGATTACCTGCACCGTGATCGTAAACCCAACACAAAACTAAAAATGTGGGAGGGGCATGAAGTATCTACACAACTTTTCGGTACACCGCGGGACCCTGTGGGAGGGGGCTTGCCCCCGATGGCGGCCTGACAGCCGACCAAAATGTTGGATCAGACCGAGTACATATCCGTTATTTGGGTAACGGCTGCTATTGGTTCCGCTCTTACAGCGGCTCACTTTTGAAAAGAGCCGGAATGCCGGCCCAGCCAAAAGTAAGCAAAAGGCTCTTGCCCCACCACTGGGCACCTCGCCTAGGCTCGGTGTGCCCGTAATCCGACAGTGATTTGGGAGGGCGCCTAAGATCAAAAGCAGATCAAGATCAAGAGCGGCTCGCTTTGCATCGTGGTTACCGTAGGGGGCTGCGAACTGAAGTTGCGTAGATACCTATGCTCATCGGGGGCAAGACCCTCCCACATTCAGGCCCGCGTTAAGCCTTGATGAACGTCTCATGCAAGTGACGCCACAAAAGCGCACCACTGGCCTGCTTCTCGAACACCACCGTGGCGCGGCGATCTGTCTGGGTGCCACTGTCATCCAGCTGATGCTCGCGATACGTCACCGTGGCTCCCCGCGCATGACGATCAATCCCGGTCATTTCACTCAAGGTGATTTTCAACCCCGGCCGCATCCCACCCAGGCGCGTGAACAACGCATTGACCCCGGCCCTGTTGACCCGCGTACCGGTGGCCGGCGCGACCATGCTGAACTCCGGTGAGAAGCGCGCCAGCAGATTTTGCAGCGTGCCCTCAGGCGCAACGCCGGCAAACCACTGCTCGATCTCGACATGAGTCTGGATCACTTCTTCAAAAAAATCGCTGTAGTCAATCATGGTTGGGCTCGCTGCAAGGGTGAAGCAGCCTGCGTACCTTGGACGCATCCAGACGCAGCACTGCGAAAAGCGGCAACAGGGTCAGAGCTGCCGCTATCGTGAAGGTTATGGCGAAGGAATCCAAGGTCGACAGTACTGCACTGAGCAAGGCGGCGCCCACGCAGAAGCTCACTTGCCGGTTCATGTTCCATAACGCGCTGGCGTGGCCCATGCGCTCGGCGGGAATATCCAGAAAGGCCAGGGTCTGTGCGGTGCTGCTGCACAGGCTGCCGCCCAGGCCCATCAGGACGTAGGCCGCAATCATCAGCGCCGGCTCGTTGAGCAACAGGATGCCGCCGCATTGCAGCGCCATGCCCGCCACCAGCAAGGGTTTCGGGCCACAACGATTGAAGAGTTGCTTGCTCAGGTAGATCGCCACGGCTGAGGCCAATGCCCACGGCAACATGAGTGCGCCGGTCTGGGTGGCGTCATACCCCAGGTCACGCACGTAGAGGATGGCGATCAGGCTGGTGCCGATAAATATCCCCGGAATACACAGGTAAACCAGCATTGCCACACGCAGCATCGGGCTGGCGGCTTGTTTGAACATACTGCCCAGGTCCAGGGGCGGGCGTACGGTGGAAGGCACATCGGGTTTTATCCACAGCAGCGCCAGCAGCAGGGTCACCAGCGCCAGAGGCAGGTTGGCGTAGAAAATCCAGCGCCAGGACAGGCTGTCGACAATCACCCCACCCAGCGCTGGAGACAATGCCGGTACCAGCAATGCCACCGACATGACCCGCGCCGTCAACTGGCTGCGCTCGGCCGCGGGAAAGTGTCGGTAAGCCATGGCTTGCCCCACTGGAATCAGCAAGCCGCCACCGAGCCCCTGCACAGCGCGCCAGCCAATCAACGTCTCGATGGAGCCGGCCTGGCCGACCATCACCGATGCCCCGGCAAACAGCAGCAGGCTGGTGGCGATCAGGGTGCGCTCGCCCATGAGCGCCGCCAGCCACACGCTCAAGGGAATGATCACCGTTAGCCCGAGCATGTAGGCATTACTGATCCACGCCAGCTGCGTGACCGAGGCGTGCAGTTCGCGGGCGATGTCCGGGTAGGCGACGGTGGCGACAAACATGTTCACCAGGTCCAGGGCAAAGCCCAGTAGAAAGATCCAGGCGACTTTCGAGCGGTAGGTCATGAACGCGATCCTGCGAATGAAGCGCGCAGGGTAGGCGGCAAGCAGGGTTTGGGATACCTCGGTTTGCCTGTTAGTTTGTCAAAAATATTTTGACAAACGGAGGGCGTGGCCCATGGTCAGCCTGGATCGATTCGACACCTTCAAGGCCGTGGTCGAGGCCGGCTCGCTCACGGCCGCCGCGGATCTGCTCGGCCAGACCCGCGCCGTGGTCAGCTTCAACCTCAAGCGCCTGGAGGCGGAGTTGGGCGTCACCCTGCTGACCCGCAACACTCGCCAACTGGCGCTCACCGATGCCGGCGAACGTTTCTACCTGCGCTGCACACGAATGCTCGAAGAGGCGCGCCTGGCGGTGGAAGAGGCCCGTTCCGAACATGCGCAGCTCAAAGGTACGCTGCGCATCACCACCACAGTCGAGTATGCCCTGGCCGTGGTCGCCCCGGCGGTGGAAGCGTTTCGCCGCCTGCACCCGGACCTGAATATCCACTTATCCACATCCTCCACCCACGCCGATTTGATCTCCGAGCGTTTTGACGTGGCGATTCGGCTGGGGCGCTTGCTGGACTCCAATCATCGGGCGGTGCAGTTGTCGACGTTTGAAGTGTTCGCTGTCGCGGCGCCAGCGTTTGCGGGCGTTCAGACCCTGGAGGAGTTGGAGCAGGTGCCCAGGCTGGGCCATGGTCGCTTGACTGAGTTGAGCGTGACCAACCCTGCCGGTGATGAGCATCAATACCGCGCAGGTCCGGCCGCGTTGGTGGCCGACAGTGCCGCGGTGCTCCAGGCGTTTGCGGTGCGTGGCCACGGTGTGGCGATCTTGCCACAGTGGCTTGTGCAGGAGGATTTGGAGGCGGGACGGCTGGTGCGTGTGTTGGCGGACCATCGCTTCGCGCCTCAAGGGGTCTACGCGATGTATCCGGATACCCGGCATTTGCCGCTTAAGGTGCGGGCGTTTATTGATTTTATGAAGGGATAATGTCAGGTGGTTAGCTGGCGGATGACGTTTATGAGGACAGGCGCGAAAGGTTTCAGTCGGTTGTTGGCGTCTGGAACGCTCAACTCATCCATTAACAGGAGCAACAGCTCGGTATTTTCTACTTCGAGCTCTACTCCCCCCTCATACAGAAGCGCTTCCACTAGAGTTTTTCGGGCATTAATCAATGCTCGGTTGCTTTCATGGCTGTCACCCAGGTTTAGCACTTTAATGGCGGTTGCTGCGCTTGGGGTCAGCCCCTCCACTCGTCCTGAAATATAAAATTTCAGTTCGCTTTCGCATTCATCCATTAACGGTGTGAGTGGTAATACTTGGTGGCCGTGGGCTTTGTCGCATTGTTTGGACCTGTCGCAGCTAGCGACGATGTTGGAAAAATCCAATGTGCGATTTGGCGCGAGTTTTCGAGCTTGAACATGCTCATTGCGAGCGTTGTTAGCAGTGATTTCGTGGCAGCAGTAAGCACAAAGTCCATGTTGTTCTTCGACGCATGCCTGCCGAATGGATTGGCTTGGCTCATGCGCCAAGTCTTGGTAGCGACCCTTTGGGTTTGCACGTTTCCATTGCGTTAGTGCTGCGGGTTCATCTCCTTTGATGATCTTACGCACTGCGCAACTCCAGTTTGCGAATCAGAAGGGCGGCTTTGGTGAGTTCGATATGTCCTGGAGGAAGGTCTGAGGACAACTCTTCGAAGAGGACCTTGGCCTTGCTTAGCTTTTTGTCTTGCACCAGTTCCAATAGACGATCAAGACTGGCCTGAACCTTACTATTACGCACGTCCGTGTCCATGACACTAATCAGCACTTGGTTAGCGTCCAAGCCATAGAGGCCATTGCGTTCTTCCAATTCGCCGTCATCGAGGACGTAGCACAAGACATCCTTGGCATCGCTGATCACTAATGGAGAATGGGTCGTCAGGATGAATTGGCAGTTGGGGAAGGTTTCAGTCAACTGGCAAATAAGATTGCCTTGCCATTTGGGATGTAGGTGAAGATCTACTTCGTCTATCAGAACAATGCCTGATCCATATAATGGGTTTTCTAAAGCGGGGTTCATTATGGCGAGACGACGGGCGATATCACCAACCAAGGCCATTAAAGATTTTTCGCCTTGAGAAAGTTGTGAGACATTAAGTGTCACCCCTTTTTTATCAATTGCCATATGTAGGTTAGGTGTTCGTTGAACTCGCAAGTTGTCAAAGTCGTGCATAAATACGGTAATTGCAGAGCGCACTGCTGAGAGTTGGCGGTCTCTTGAGGCATTTTGTACGCGATTCAGCTCATCAACAAATTCTTTGTCTGCCCCGAAAGTTTTTTTCAGGTGGACCAATACATCGAAAGGTATGGCAGCTTCATTTTCACCATCCTCACGGTCTCGGAACCATTCGAAAAAGTGTGAAAAATTTACGCTTCCTCCCAAGGAGTTTTCATAACCGCTCAGTTGGTCAGCAGAGTTTTTAGTTTTTTTGATGGCTAGCGGAATTTGTAATACGGACCGCTCTACAGGATAAAAAGCGATCATAGGTAGAGAGATGTTTTCGTCCACCAATGACCAATGGTACCGGTAGTTACCAGCCAATTCAGTTGCATCTGCAAGTTCACTGGTGCCCAACCCCATTCGACCTTGGCGTGACTGGGAAATCGTCCAGTAATAAGTTGAGCGTTTTGAATGCCTGGTGTCGTTTATTTCAATGTAGATGGCGGCTGTGTTGGCAGCGTTTTTAATGACCTCTGAAGCAATCGACGAGCCTCTCCCTCTTTCAGTCTTCACTCTCGCTACAAACCAACTAAGCGCCGTCGCCAGCGACTTCAGAATTGTCGTCTTCCCCGCCCCATTATTCCCCACAAACACCGTCACCTTCGACGCATGCTTTTCGGTAGGCGCAAAGGCGACTTCCAAGTCGGTAAAACGACCGACGTTATTCAGTCGAATTTTTCTGATTTCCATCGCATTACCCTTATGGGCCGGTCAGTTTCAAGAGGCAGGCGGCGATTATGGCACTCATCCCGAGTTTTGGCAGGTAGGCTTCACGCGTGCTTACAACACGCCGCCCAAGCCAAAGCGCTTCTTCAACACCTTCTCCAGCAACCCCTTGGGCAACAGCGCCGCCATCAACGGCAGTGCGCGGCTGCCGTTGCCCGAGCGTAGCAGGCGCGGTGGCTGGTCTTGTTGCACGGCCTTGAGCACATCCGCCGCAAACTCAGTGGCTGGAGTTGGCTTGTCCTGGGAGGCTTGGCTGCGCGCGCGAATGCCCTCGCGCAGCGGCCACCACGGCGACGTTTCATTGATCAACAATTCGGCCTGGGCCCCGGCATTCTTCGCAAAATGGGTATTGATCGCACCGGGCTGCACTTCCATCACCCGCACGCCAAACGGTGCCAGTTCCATGCGCAGGGCATCGCTCAAGGCATGCACAGCGGCTTTGGATGCGCAGTAGGCGCCGGCGAACGGCGTCACCAATACGCCGGAAACACTGCCGATGTTCACCACCAGGCCCTTGCTGCGACGCAAGGCCGGAAACAGCGCCTGGGTCACGCCGACGATAGAAAACACATTGGTTTGGAACTGGCGCTGCATCGCTTCGGTGCCGCCGTCGAGCAACGGGCCCATGGCGCCGTAGCCGGCGTTGTTGATCAGTACATCCAGCTCGCCCCACTGTTCGGACAATCGTTTCAGGGCGGCGCTGTCGTTGACGTCCAGTTGCACGGCATTAAAGCCTGCAGCGGTAAGCGCAGCGACGTCATCGGGTTGGCGGGCGCTGGCCCACACGTTGAAGCCTGCGGCTTTGAACGCGTCGGCGAGGGCGCGGCCGATGCCGCTGGAGCAACCGGTGATCAGTACGTTGAGCATGCATCATTCCTTTGTCAGTCCGAGAAACTGCCTTGCAGGTGCTCGGCGCGAAATTCCAGGGTTTGTGGGCGATAGCCAGGGCGCAGGGGCGGTGTGGGCAGGCAATCGTCCCAGGTGGCGCCGGCCTGCAATTCGCCGGGGCCGCGATAGCGTGGGGCGGCGTAGACGTTGTCGGCCAGGTTGACCGTATCGCCCGGTGCATAGGCGGCGACGCGCCAGCGCAGCTCGGTGAGCGGTACGTCGTTGCCGTTGTTGAGGGTCAGTTTGAGCGGTCGGTCGGCGGGGCAGTCCTGAGGGGCGTAGCTGATGCGCAACTCGAGGCGTGCCAGTTGCGCGGCTTCGCGGTTGTCCAGCCACACCACCCAGACGGCGACGAAACCCAGGCCGACCGCAGCGGCCAGCGAAACCGGCAGTGCCTTGGCCGGGTAACGCAGCAGCAGGATCAGCCAGGTAATGATCAGGAGAACGCCGAAGAACATGGAGACCACCTCGAATGGGGAACGAGCATCCTAACTGAAGCGTAGGTGGGATTGGTTACCTTGAGTGCTGTGGTGACCCTGCGGGCCTCATCGGGAGCAAGCCCCCTCCCACCTTTGATTTGTGAACACATTCAAATGTGGGAGGGGGCTGTACGCAAAGCAGGTGTTTTTTACTTCAATCAATAGGGCCGTACAGCGCCCTGGTACTTGATCTTATTCAGCAGAGCTCACAGCGATCTGCTACTTGAGCTTACATTCCTGGCAGGAACCGGAGCGCATTGAACGTCCACTTATCTGACGACCTACAGGGAGGTAGCGGCGACGTTCAACTCTTCTATGTAAGGTTTATTTTATGTTTGCAGCGACCGACAACTCGACCCACCTTTCCCCCCCACAAAGCGTTGTTGCCCCAAACGCATTGGCCACCCAAACCGATATTGCCGTTGACACCCCCCCGCTAAAGCCCGTGCACCTGCCACCGGTATTGACCTACGCGCCGGACGATATTCCTCTTCCCACCTCGGCCGGCATCCCCCCGGCCAGGCTGGAATACCCACGGCTCATGCAGCAATTCAAGGTTACCAATCAGGAGGCGTTTGTCACCCAACACGCCCTTCAATCCCGCGACATGCAGCGTTTGCACGGTGAGCAACCGAGCTTCCAGGACTTCCTGCGTCAGCAAGTGGGCCAAATGTTTCCGTACATGTCGACCTTGAAGCCACAAGACCTGGTCTTCAAGCGCTGGGTCGAGCAGGACGATGGCTCTATCAAAACACTGTCGTCCGAGCCGGTGCTGGACGCCTTGAACAGGAAGGTGGCGAACTTGCTGGCCAATCCTGACAAGCAGCCCAAGGCAGACGACGTTGAACAGTCCGGCATTTTTACCCGTGCCACGGACACCAGCCCGAGCACCCTCGTCACGCCACAGTTGACCCTGGATACGATTGCCCAGCGCATCGTCACGCAGTTTCCGATGGTCCTTCAAACCTTCTGGACAACCCCCCGCCCGACGTTGAAAGACCCTCAGGTTCTGCAGGCCCCTCAAGACCAGTTGTTGACCTTGCACAAGCAGCAACTTTCGACGCTGGCGGCATTGCGCGTGAGCGATGGAACACTGAGCGCGGCGAGCAAGCGGTTGATCGACGCAGCACTGCAATACCCCACGCTGGCTGAACGGGAAGCGGCCTTCCCCAATGGCGCACGCCCTGGTGTCTACCCGCTTACCGTTGATGACGGTAGCGAGGGGGGAGCCTTGATGGCGGGCTGCTTCCTGATCACCAGCACCGACGGCTCCGGGGCCACGCCCCCCGTCTGGACCAAAAGCCGGACCCTGGCACTTGATGAGACGAACGGGCCGGTCGTGCTGTACACCCCGGGTGAGGGGTTCGAGCAGTTCGCGACGCCGGCCCTGGCGCGCCAGGCGATTGCAGCGCGCCTTGACGGGGGAGGTACCGACGCTGACCTATTGTTGCAAACACTGCCGTTGTCGTTACAAAACAAGTCCGAACCGCCCTCTGGCGACGATGTGATGTTGAGCGCCTCACCCTTGACGGGGGATGTGCTGGCCGAGGGCATCCCCTGGATGCTCAAGCGTCAGCAGGAGGAAGTCGTTGCGAATCTCGCCCGGGTATCGACAGAGCCGGGAGCACTCAAGCGCATGGATGATGCCGCTGACTGGTCGTACTTGCTCAGTAGCGACAACGCCATGGCGGCGCGGGATGAACAACTGGCTGACAAGCTGGCCCCCGAGTGGCTGAAAAACCTGAGCCCGGCCCAGGAAGCGTTGTTTGATTACCTGGAACACACCGAGGCCCGCAGTGCAAATGCGCTGGCGTCATCGCTGGCAACCCTTCCTTCTCTGGGTAGCTTTTCCCGCGACCGGATGAACGAAGCAATCAAACGGCAGTTCCCCGCTGCACAGGTCGATGCGGACAAGCTGATGGTGCGGGTGAAAACCAGGTCCAATCCTCACACTGGCGGGCAAAGCAGCAGTCATACGCTCACCGTCAAGCACCACCGCGTATCGCTGACTGATCTGGCGCTGAAAAACCCCAGTGAGTTTCCAGCCGTCCAGCACGGCCACTTCACCCAGCTCACCTTCGAATTACCGCTGACGGATACTCACGGCAACCCTCTGTTGGGCGACGATGGCAAGCAGGTCGTCCTGAATACCGAGCAGCTCAAAGCGTTGGTCAACACTGCTGATGTAGGAGGAGCCTATACCGAGCTGCTTAAACAGGAGTTGGCCGCGGATGCCCCGTCGGGTGCGGCCGGCGACGTCCGCAATGCGTGGAAAACCCACCTGAGCGACATGCTGGATAAAGAGGCTTTTCTCGCAGCACTCAACCCCAATAGCTACAACATAGACGCTACCCAAGACACTAGCACCAAGCGAGGGGCGCAGTGGGTCGCGGCTGTTCTTGATTACCCGGACCCGGCTGACCGGCCTTTGGTGGATGGGAAAAAAATTGTCACCAATGCCCTTATCCAGCGTGGGTTGCCGGTTCAGGGAGCGATGGTGATTGGCAATGACACAGACGCCTCGCTTGTACTGTGCACGCCGAATGCGCCCGATGGCGTGTGTTTTCGCGAGGTGGCGGATCTGAGCGCCTTGAACGCCTTGATGGCGAAAAAGGAGTGGCGGCTCTACACCGCGAGCAGAGCGTCACCGGTCGATAAGAGCGACGTGGTTAAAGCTGGCGAGGCGATCAAGGCACACACATTCGATCCGACGAAGAACCCCTTGCGCGCTCTGGATACGCTTATCAAGGTGCTTAAGTTGACGGACGTTCCCGTGACACTCAAGCCCTTCGATGGCAACTTTCAGGATGAGCTGTACAAGCAGAAAGTAAAGTTACTCATCGATCACGCGGACCACCAAAGCGTCAGCAGCGCAGAGGTCGCGTATCAATCGAGAATCAACAAAGTTCAGTTCGGCGTTGAGGTGGCCTCCATCTTCCTCGACTTGTTGCCAGTGCTCGGAAAAGGCATCTCCATGGGGGTTCGCTTAGGAAAGGCTGCCGTGACGGCCTTGCGCGCCAATGCCCGAATCTTGCCGCGGCTGCTCAAAAGCCCGGGCGCACTGCGTGCGGTCTACTCGGATTTCACGCTGGCCGCCTCTGGTATTCCCAATGTGAGTGCCGTGCCGTTGCGGCCGGTGTTCAAAAGCTCGGTGGTCCCGCCAGCCCCTCCAGTCATCGTCAGAGCACCAACGGCTGGCGCGCGTCCAAACCTTAATCTGAGCACCTTCTCCGTGTCGGAAGACGTCATCAAAGGTCGCCCTTTGAGGCCAGACGGTACCTATAACTTGGGCAATGATTTTTACGTGCGCTTTACCGACAGTACGGGGGTCAACAAGGTGTATCAGATTGATTCGGCCTTCCACGCACGTGACGGGCGGGTCGCTATCGTGGATCCTCAGGCGCCACTGGAGACGTCGAAGCTCTATAGGGTTCAAGCATTTCTGGAGTCCGCGGGTAACGGTGAGTGGCGTTTGAGCCGATTGCCGGGCGGGGCTCCCACTGCTACGGGGGCATCTCGGCCGAGCAAGCGCCCGTTTGACCAAGGCAGCTCTTCAGGCAGCGTCGGCACGAGTAACGCGACAAGTGCTCAACCGGCCAATAAGCGACCGAGGGTGCCGGAAAGCTTTCCGGGAGAAAAAGCGCTGATGGAGCCACCGGTAAAAGGTAAGAATGTTTTTTATCACTACACCGGGGATAAACCGCATGCCGCAATCATGGCCGATAGGAGCCTTTCACCTTCAAGTTCAGATTTGAGCGGTCGACCTCTGCCCGGAAAGCGAGGCCGGCATTACTTTACGGACTTGACGCCAGGGAATATGCCTGCCCGACAGATTTCCGAAACCATCTTTGGGAAGCGTAAGTATGGCAATGCGATGGATAAAATGTCGCGCTACTACGAAGTCAATACGTCGGGGTTAAATGTTATCCAAAGCCCTGATAATCCGCATATTTTCTATGTGGATGTGCCGTTTTCCATTCCTTTGAAGTACCGGGGTGGGCCTAACGGTGAATTAGTCGATCGCGTTATTTCTCATGGGAGAACGCCGATTTAAATATAAGCCCATGGCGTTGGCCGGTATTGGGTGGCCATGATGACTGTCGTGCTTTCGGCCTATTCACCACAAAGCCCTCAACAAAAAGCCCCCACCCAACCCACTGCGGATAGGGGACGCAATGGGCTGGGCGAGGGCTTCTTGTACGACTGTTTTACTGCGCGATAGTTTTCACTGACACGCCACGTTCAACCGGCGTCGAGCGACCGTAGATATCTTCGAACCGCTCGATATCGTCTTCCCCCAGGTAGCTGCCCGATTGCACTTCGATGATCTCCAGTGGGATCTTGCCCGGGTTGCGCAGGCGGTGCACCGAGGCGATCGGGATGTAGGTGGATTGGTTCTCGCAGAGCAGGAACACGTTGTCGTCACAGGTGACTTCCGCGGTGCCGCTGACCACAATCCAGTGTTCGGCGCGGTGGTGGTGCATCTGCAGCGACAGGCACGCACCCGGTTTGACCGAGATGTGCTTGACCTGGAAGCGGCCGCCCATGTCCACCGAGTCGTAGGAGCCCCACGGACGGTAGACTTCGCAGTGGTTCTGGGTTTCGCTGCGGCCCTGTTCGTTGAGCGTGTTGACCATCTGCTTGACGCCCTGGACCTTGTCCTTGTGGGCAATCATCATCGCGTCTTTGGTTTCCACCACCACGATGTTGTCCAGGCCGATCACCGATACCAGTTTGCCGTTGCCATGCACCATGCAGTTGCGGCTGTCCTGGATCACTACGTCGCCTTTGCTCACGTTGCCGTTGGCGTCTTTGTCGTTGACCGCCCACAGCGAGGCCCAGCAACCCACGTCGCTCCAGCCGGCGGCCAATGGCACCACGCAGGCGCGTTGGGTCTTTTCCATCACGGCGTAGTCGATGGAGTTGTCCGGGCAGCAGGCGAAGGTGGCGTCGTCGAAGGTGACCGTGTCGTGGGTCTGCTCACTGCGTTCCAGGGTCAGCACGCAGGTGTCGTAGATGTCCGGATCGTGCTTTTTCAGCTCTTCGAGGAAGCGGCTGGCGCGGAACAGGAACATACCGCTGTTCCAGAAGTAACCACCGCTTTTGACGAACTCGATGGCGCGCTTTTCATCGGGCTTTTCCACGAACTGCTGCACGCGGCTCACGCCTTCGGGCAGCAGCGAGTCGTTGGTGGACTTGATGTAGCCATAGCCGGTTTCCGGACGGGTCGCCGGTACGCCGAACAACACCATCTCGCCACGCTCGGCCGCCACAGTGGCCAGGGCCAGGGCACGTTGCAGGGCTTTCTGGTCGTCGATCACGTGGTCGGCAGGCAGCACCAGCATCAGCTCGTCACGGCCTTCGTTGACCAGCATCATCGCGGTCAGGGCCACGGCCGGTGCGGTGTTGCGCCCAAAGGGCTCCATCAGGATGCGTTGGCATTCAAGCTTACGTGCGCTCAGTTGCTCGTTGACGATGAAGCGGTGATCCTTGTTGCAGACCACGATAGGGGAGTCCATGCCTTCGAACACCAGGCGTTCCAGGGTTTGCTGGAACAAGGTGTGCTCGCCGGTCAGGGCCAGGAATTGTTTTGGGAACTGTTTACGCGAAAGCGGCCAAAGACGTGAGCCGCTACCACCGGAAAGGATTACTGGGATCATGGGTGTTTCTCCTTGAATCAGTTTGGGTCAGAGCTACGAAGGTTTGTCGTTTCACTCTTGTTTTTGTCTCGGTCCTGAGTTGAAAACCGGTCAGTGTGGGAGCTGGCTTGCCTGCGATGGCGCCTAAAAGACCGCCATCGCAGGCAAGCCAGCTCCCACAAGGGGACGTGTCAACTCAGGGAAATAATCAGCGGGTCGACACTGGGCGTTTCACCCACACTGGCGACAGGCTCGAACCGGAGCCGGTGACATACAGCACCGCTGCCTCACCACGCTCCAGCGCTACCGGCTTCACATCGCCGACCTTCTTGTCGCCGTCATACAACGCCAGGCTTACCTTCACCGGGTTGATCTCACGTTCGCCACGGCCCTTGGCGGCTACCGACTTGACCACATCGGTCTTGCCGTCGGCAGTTTTCAGGCTCAGGGCCTTGTCGCTGAGGTTCTGCACGCGTACCAGGGATTTCTGCTTGTTCTTGAACGGCGGTTCTTCGATCAACTGCGGTTGGCCGCTGCCGCTGTTGACCAGGGTGTAGTAGTGGTCGGCGGCGAGTTTGACCGGTACGGTCTGGCTGCCGACCTTGGCGCTGTAGTCACCGCCCGGCATGAAGCTGAAGTCGCTGCTGGCCAACGGTGCAACGTCGCTGAGGTTGGTGGCGCCGACGGTGGCGCTGACTTCCTGGTTGCTGGCGTTGTATATGCGCACGAAGCTGGAGCCCTTCGGCGCGGTTGGGCCGTAGAGGGCGGCGTCACCACCGGCAAAGGCGGACATTGATACGAAGCTCAGGCCGGCAGCGATAGCCAGGGTCTTGGCGAGACGACGAGGAGTAGTAGTGAAAGTCATGTGAGTTACCTCTCTTTCAGTTTTGCGCCCGGTCGGGCGTCTCGGATTTAGATGTATTGATTGCCATGTTCTGTTGGCGCGAACCGGCTTGTTTAAGCTGCGCAACCCACGCTGGGTCGGCGTCACCGATTTCGTTATTCACGGGCAGATAGCGTTCGGGGAATTCCCAGATCAGCACCTGGGGCGGGTTGTTCTTGAAATCGTCACTTTTGAGGTAGCTGAGCATCGGCAGGATCGGGCCGTGGCCGTCTTCGGCGTAGCTGACCACGTCGCTGTGCAAGGCTTGCTTGAGCGCGCCCACGAAGTTCCAGTTGGGGTTGGCGCTGTAGCTGGTGCCCACCAGGGCCACCGGGGTTTCGCTGTCGCTGAACAGCGCGTCGTCACCTTTCTCTTCGGCCAGGTGCGTGACGCGTTTTTCCAGCGGCTCTTTGGGCGGCATCAGGTTTTCGAACAGCGGGTCCAGGGGCAGGAACAAACGCAGGTCGCCTTTATGCGGCTCGGTTTTCTCGGCCTCGGTGACAAAACGCTGCGGCTCGCCACTCAGCGGGGTCTTGTCGGCAATCGCCTTGGCCAATTGCGTGGCAGCGACTTGCGCACCGTCCGGAGTCCAGTGAGTGTCGGTACGCAGGAACACCTGCTTGCCACCCAGCTTGGCCTGTTGCAGCGGGCCGAGCAGGTCGGGGGCCGGGATGTTGTCGGCGGCGACCCGGGCGTGGAAGTCCTGGTACAGGTTGGCGTGAATGCTCGCCGGTTTCACCTCACCCAGGTGTTCCGGGTACAGGCGCACCTTGGCCGGCACAATCGCCATCACCAGTTGGATGCCTTGGGCCTTGAGTTTCTGGCGCACGCCTTCGACCAGCGCGTAGTTGCCTTCAAGGTTCTGGTCTTCGTTGACGGCCGGATTGAACTCCTCGTCGCTGTACAGCCAGTGGTCGCGGCCCAGCACTACGCCAGGGCGACCTTCATTGAACAGCTTGTAGTCCAGCGCAGCCCACAGGTTGGTGCCCAGGCGCTTGATCGGGAACTCCTCGTCGTAGTGAGTCTCGACGGCTTTGGTCCAGCGACCGTTAAGCACTGTGGCATCAGCGTTGGTGCTGAAGCCAAAGAAGCTGCGCAGTGACCACGCCCCCAGTGCCAGCAGCAGCACCAGGAACAGGCCGATATAGAGGACGCGTAATGAACGGGTCATGGTCGGCTCCCTCAGAATTGGAAGTAAAGGAACGGCGAGAAACTCTGCGCCGACAGTTTCAGAATCGACGCCACGAACAGCAGCAGCACCGCAGCGCGCATGGCGTAGCGTGGCCAGTCAGCGGTCCAGTAGGCCGGTTGCACGGCGGCGTCACGGCCCACGCTGAAACCGGGCTCGTGAATGCTGCCTGGGTTGTCGCCCGGTACCGCCTTGATCAGGCTCGGGTCGGCTGGCTTGGTCTTGTCGGCAGGGCGGTTGGTGTAGAAATCGCGCAGGCCGAAGAACGCCAGGGTTGCGTAGGCCACCACCAACGTTGCCACTTGCAGGCCAGTAAGGTTGGCGCGGTTGAGTTCCGACAGCGACCATTCGCTGAAGCTGAACATCGCACCGTACATGCGGCCTGCGACGTGCAGGTTTTCGGCGCGGAAGATCACCCAGCCCATCACCACCAGCAGGAAGGTGAAGGCCCAGCGCAACACGTTGAAGCTGCGCGGCGCAGTATTGAGGCCGATGGCTTTTTCAATCGCCAACCACATGCCGTGCCAGGCGCCCCACACGATGTAGGTGATGTTGGCGCCGTGCCACAGGCCACCGAGCAGCATGGTCAGGAACAGGTTGCGGTAGGTGGTCAACGTGCCTTTACGATTGCCGCCCAGGGTGATGTACAGGTAATCACGCAGCCAGGTAGAGAGGCTGATGTGCCAGCGCCGCCAGAACTCGGTGATCGACTGGCTGATGTAGGGCTGCTTGAAGTTTTCCATGAAGCGGAAACCCATCATCAAGCCCAGGCCGATGGCCATGTCGCTGTAGCCGGAGAAATCGAAGTACAGCTGCGCGGTGTAGGCCAGTGCGCCGAGCCAGGCGTCACCCGTGGTGGGGTTTTGCAGGGCGAAGCAATGGTCGGCCACCACCGCCAGGGTGTCGGCAATAAATACCTTCTTGATGAAGCCCTGCATGAACCGCGTGCAACCCTCGGAGAACTTGTCGAGGGTGTGGGTGCGGTTGTTGAACTGGTCGGCTAGGTCGCGAAAACGCAGCACGGGACCGGCGATCAGGTGCGGGAAGATTGCCACGAACGCCGCGAAGTCGATCAGGTTGCGGGTCGCCGGGGTGTCGCCGCGGTACACGTCGATGATGTAGCTGATGGACTCGAAGATGTAGAACGAGATACCAATCGGCAACAGCACGTGGGTGAGAATGAACGGCTCCAGGCCGGCCGACTTCATCATCACATTGATGCTGTCGACGCCGAAGTTGGCGTACTTGAAGTAGCCGAGGATGCACAGGTCGACCGCCACGCCAAGCAGCAGCCAGCGCTGCGCCGGCTTGGTGCGCACGCCAGCGGCACCGACCTTGAGGCCGATCCAGTAATTCCACAGCGTGACGGCGGCGAACAGCGCCAGGAAGTCCACTCGCCACCAGGCGTAGAACACATAGCTGGCAATCAGCAGCAGCAGGTTGCGATAGCGTTGCCCGCTCAAATAGTACAAGCCGAGAAAGATCGGCAAGAACAGAAACAGGAACACATTGGACGAGAAAACCATCCCGATCTCTCCATGTTTAACCAACAGTCAAGGGCCAGAGCCCCCCCAAACCCCCCCACGATTTCGGGGGGAGGTTGTATTGCAATTTCACTGAAGGAACCGGGTTAACTGTGGGAGCTGGCTTGCCTGCGATGGCGGTGTATCAGTCGACATCAATGTTGAATGTCAGACCCCTATCGCAGGCAAGCCAGCTCCCACAGTTGGACCGAGTCCAACCGGGAGCTATGTATCAGCTGCCTTTGTTGCCTTTTTCGTGCGCCGGGTCGTAGACCTTGGTCAGGTCGCCACCCAGGCGGAACGTCTTGAACGGTTGCATCCCGTGCTTGCGCTCGATCACATCCGGTGCGCAGGTGTAGAGGGTGCAGAAGGGTTCAAGCCAGGCGAATTTCATGTCCTGCTTCAAGTCCTTCATGTCCTGCTCTTTACCGTTCTTCTGCTCGAAGATGTCCGGGTCTTTCACCCCGGCCAGCACTTTGTCGCCCAGGCGCTTGAGCGCGCTGTTGTTTTCCTGGCGCAGGTCCACGCCGTTGACCAGGGCAAAACTGGCGATCATCGACAGCGGCGGCAGGGCGTAGTTGTGGTACGACAGCGCGCGTTGCTGACGCTTCAATTCGTTCGGCAAAAAGCCCTGGTCATCGACCTGGTTCACACCGACCTTGTATTCCTTCACGGCCCAGTCAAACAGGTCGCGACGGTTGGTGGCGATGGAGGTCGCCATCACCGACCAGGCGGCCCAGTAGGAGTGGTTGTTGGTTTTTTCCAGTGGCAGGTTGTCCCAGTCGCTCACCACCTGATCGGCCAGTTTGTTGAACCAGGCTTCGATCTGTTGCGACTCCTGCTGATGGTTGGCCAGCGGGTGAGATTCGGAGAACTTCAGGCGTACATAGGCCGAGGCCATGCTGCCCAGTGCCCATTTGCGCATGGACTTGCCGGTGTGGTTGAAGTCCTTGGACATCAGTGCGTCGGCCTTGGCCCACGACACCAGCCAGTTCAGGGTGCATTCGAGCTGCTGCGGGCGACCGTCGCGCATGAACTGCATCACCCGTTTGCTGGTGTCTTTTTCCAGCTTGGTGATATCGGCAGTGCTATCGCGGAAGGCTTTTTCCGATTGCACGTTCAGCGTGGAGCGCGCCTTGTCCGAACCTTCGTACTTGCTGCGAAACTGCAACGGCCCGGTGTAGGGGGTCGGCATGGTGTCGCAGTTTTCCTTGAAGTCGCCGGTCTTGAACGCTTCGATCGGTGCGAAATAGCCCTGGGGCGGGCGCAGCGGCGCGGCGGCGTTGGCTGCCCCGGCGAAGATCGCCAGGCCCAGTAACGATGGAATCAATAGCTTCTGCATAAGTAACCTCATTGCCCAGTTGAAGCGGTCTGCTGACCACCGCTTGGGAATACGTTGCGTGTGCAAATTTTCGCTTCGACTTTCTGCGCGGCAGCACCCTTTTCCGGGCCCTGTACTTCCACGGCCAGCAAGTTCTGCGAGGCCCAGTCTTCATCGGTGCGCAGTTCAAAGGCGAAACGCCCGTCTGTATCGGATGTCTCGGGTTTCTCGATCTTGATGTCCTCGTGGCGACCGTTCATGTACCAGAGGGTGGCTTGCAAGGTTTTGACCGATGGATCGGCGAAGCGGATGTCGACCTGATGGTTGGCGTTGCGCAGGTCTCTGTTCGCGCTGTTGACCATCAGTTCGTTCTTGCCGGGCTTGAGGGTGGTGCTGGCGGACATCTGTGCAGGCTTGCCTTCGCAACCGTTGTCCAGCAGCGCCATCATCTGGCGGTAGATGGTTTCCTGGTCGAGACGGTACAGCGGCGAGAATTCCCAGATCAGGATCTTCGGTGGGGTCTTCTGGAACTCGTCGCTGCCCAGGTACTGCAACATCGAGCCTTCCAGGCCACCGCCGGGGAAGGCGACGTTGAGGATGTCGGCACCGATTTCTTCTTCGAGGAAACCGGCGAAGTTGTAGTTCTTGCCGCTGTGGCTGGTGCCCACCAGGGTGATCTGCGGGTTGCCCGAATCACTGAACAGGTCACCGTCACCGGCTTCGCCCTTGGGCTCGGTGGTGAACTGGTCCATGTACTGGATCGCATAGCTGGTGCCGCACAGTTGCCCGGCCATGTTGTGCAGGGTGCCGGTCTTGCCCATGCGGCCCGAGCGCTTGGTCTCGAATTCGCGCTTGGGAATCTCGGCGTACTCCGGCATCTGCTTGACCTTGGCCGCGACGATCTTCGCCGTGCGCTGGGCGCCGTAGGGGGTCCAGTGCTGGTCGCCGCGGAAGTAGAAGTCGTGAGCCGGCAGTTCGTCCGGCAACTGCTCGTTGGTCAGCGGCGACAGGTCCGGCACCACGTAGCCCATCTTGGCGAAACGCCCAAGCATGGTCTTGTAGTTGGTCAGCGCCTTGTCGAAGTCGAACTTGGCTTTTTCTTCAGGGTTGAGCTTGTTGCGGTTCACCAGGCCACGGGTTGGCTGGTAGACCACCACCAGTTCCACGCCCTTGGCCTTGAACGCATCGTGCAATTGCTGCATGCGTTTGTAGCCGGCCGGTGTGGTGTCGAATTCGGTGCGCAGGTCTTCCTGGGTACGGAACAACCAATCGCCCTGGGCTTGTACCAGGGTGGTGAAGTTCTGCTGGTAGCGCGTGGTGTAGTTCTTCGCGTCATGGGCCGCCGGGCACAGGCTGCAGCACGGCTCGGCAGTGAAGGTCGGTGCCTTGACTTCATCGGCGCGCACGCCCTGGCTGGCCGCCAGCAGGCCGAGGGTCAGACCCGAGAGGCTCAGCAGTTTGATCATGTGTGGGTGCATAAGGGTCATCCTCAGTCCTGCAATTCGGTCTGGCGTTCGACGGGGTCGATCAGCACGGCTTTCTGCTGGCGCACCAGCAGGTCGAGAATTTCTTCCTGGCGATCGCCCAGAATGCCGGAGAAGCTGATGCCGCTGGATTTGGTCGGCGCCAGCATCGACACGCGATACAACTCGATACTCAACGGCGAATCGATGGACAGCGGCCCGCTGCCGTTACCCGCCAGTTCACCACCCACCACGATCAGCGAGACCTTGGCATCGAATGGGTCGAGGGCGATGTCGCGGTCGGTGTCGGTCAAGTCCTTGATGTGGCCGTACACGCCGGTCAGGCCGTTGGCCATCGAGGTGTTTTCGTAGAGCTTGATGTTCACGCTGTTACGCACGCGGATGCCGTGGCGACGGTTGCTGATCACCTTGTTGCCCCACAGCAGGTTGTCACCGCTCTCATAGAGAGTGATGCCGTCGGTGTGGTTACGGTAGATCTCGTTGTCGGCGATCAGGTTGTTCACGCTGTTACGGTCGATCACCAGGCCCGAGAGCTTGTTGTCGTAGCTGCGGTTATTGAAGATGAAGCTGTCGTTCACTTCCCGCGAAATGATGATGCCGTGCTTCTTCTTGGTGCCGTACACCGTGTTGTCGGCGATGATCAGGCCGTGGGAGCGGTCGTGGGGGTCAATGCCGTAGACGATGTTGTCTTTGTAGGTATTGCCCTTGATCACAAAGCCTGTGGTCTCGTAGCAGTAGAAGCCGTACCACATGTCCGAGAACTCGGAGTCGATGATCCAACCGGTCGGCTCGGGACGCTTGAGCACCTTGGCCATGTTCGGCGTGTACTGGGAAATACTCACCCCGTAGGACTTACTGTTGGCGTAGCCGAAGCTGGCCATCTTGGTCTTGGAGATATAGGTCTCAGTGCCGCCCCAGGCCAGCAGGAATGGGCGGAACTCCTTGGGCGATTTGAACAGGGCAGGGCCGTTGGTTTTTTCATCCCAGCCGGTGACCTTGGTGTCACGTACGAACAACTGGCCGTCGTTGATCAAAAATGAGCCAGCTTGCTGGGACAGGCGCAATTCCTGGGTGTTCTTGTCGATATCGAGGATGCCCTTGCGTCCGACCACAATCGGCAGTTTGGCCAAAAAGACACCCGGCGACGTTTCGCTGAAGTACTGCTTGGGCACCTTGCCCAGTAGGTCCTTGAGGTTCATGTAGCCGTCGTCGACAAAGATTGCCTGGGGGATGCCATGCTGGCGCACCACCCATTCGGCCATCTTGTTATCGCCGCCGATAAAGTCCTTGAGCGCGTCTTCCTGCATCATGCGGCGGATGCTGATTTTGCCCGCCTTGGTCTTGATGATCTTCTTTTCCATCGCGGCGGCGGTGTAGCCCGACAGATCGGGCAGCGCCGGCTTGGCCATTTCCAGCGGCGCGGTGGGCGGGCTGGAAATAGTGTAGGTCTTGGCCTGTTGCAGTTCCTTGGCGATGATCGGCGCCTTGGCCGCCGTATCGGCAAACGCTGTGGCGCTGGCCATCAGCATTGCCGCGACGAGTAGGCTTTGAGCATTCATGGCGCAGGCTCCCATCAGAATTTCCAGACCACGTCGACAAACGCGCGGTGCATGTAGGAGTCGACCTGGCTGCCGTAGGCGTCGCCCGGCTTGAACACGCCGGCGCGCAAGCGCACCAGGGCCGATGGCTCGTCGATCGACTGGCTCAGCGCGGCGGGCAGCAAGCCTTTCTTGAAGTACTTGGTGACCACCAGGTCCATCTCCTGGCCGAGGTCCTTCTTGCCATCTTCCAGCGGCAGGGAGGTGCTGGAGAGGATCGCGCCGGTGACGTCGTCGGTGTTGTTCTGCACCGCATCGATACCGTTGCTGCCCACCGGCTTGTTGCCGTCCACGCGCCAGAACTTGTGGTACACCAGGCTGGCGTCGTAGTCCTCGCGCAGCTGCCAGGAACCGAACAGGCTCATGGACTGCATGTTGTTCATCTCGCCGCGAAACGCTTCACCGAAACGGTGCACGCGGGACTGGGTGCCGGTCCAGTTCGAACGGTTGCTTTGCAGGCCGTTCTGTTCGTATTCGGCGCTGGCACGGGAATAGGCCGCGCCGACTTGCCATTGCGGGTCCAGGCGCAGGCGCACACCGATGTCGGTGGCCCAGCCGCTGAGGTCATCGCTGCGCTTGGCGCTGGTGGGGCGCGTGCCGTCGGCGTTCAAGGCGTTGACCTTGTCGCGGTCGCCGCGCATGCCGGTGATGCTGGCCCAGTAGTTGACGGTGTTGGTGTTGCGCCAGTTGTAAGCATCGCTGTTGGCTTCGATACCGAGCCAGGTCAGGTCGCCGTTTTCGCGCTTGTCCAACGGGTCACTGGCCACACCCGGTTCGGCGTAATCGAGCTTGCCGTCGTCATGGGTGTGGTGGCCGCGCAGGCCGATCCACTGGCCCGGCGTCCACTGGTAGGCGGCGTCGGCGTAGAAGTGCTGGCGGTCCTTGTCGACTGGCGAGAGTTCCTTGAGGTCGGTGCGGTATTCGCTGAAGCGTTCGGCGGCGCCGACATTGGCCTTGAGCAAGGTGGTGTCGAAGGTCCAGTTCAGCGCTTCGATGTTGGTGTCGCGCCATTGGCCGTCGTCATTGCGCAGGCGCTGGCGACCGAACTTGAGGATCTCGCCGGGGTAGGGCGTGAAGCCGCTGTAGCCGACCCAGAACTCGCGCAGGGCCAGATAGTTTTTCTTGGCCTTGCGGTCGTCGTTGCTCGACTGCTGCTCGGTGGTGTCATCGGCCGACTGTTGCAGGGTGTCGGTCTCGATGATGTCGCTGGACACCACCGCCTGGCCCATGGCATAGGCGCTCCACGCGCCGCTTTCGCCGTAGATCCAGGGGCGCAGGTCAAGGCCGATACCGTTGACGTCGCCGCCTTTCTGGGTGCCCAGGTCGCGGTCGTCTTCGGACTGCGCGGTGGCTTTGACTTCCAGGCCGAAGTTCTTGGCTTCGGTCAGCGCGGCCAGGGTCGGGCACGACCACAGCAGGGCGAAGGACAGGCCGATACCGGCCTTGACGAATGGGTTGAGCTTCATAGGGATTCCTCGCCGTCTTCTTCTTGCAGGGCGTGCAGTTGCAGCGTGCTTTGGGCCAGGGTGCCGCGGGCGGCCAGTTCCTGTTGCACCAGGCGTTGGCCCTCGGCGCGTTGCTCAGGGGTCAACGGCGCTTCGAGCTGGGTGGCCAGGTCATTGGCCTCTGGCGTGTCCTGGGCCTTGGCCAACTGGCTGAAGACATAGGCGTTCAATGGGTCGGGCTTGGTGCCCTTGCCTTGGGAAAACAGTTGGGCAATGGCAAAGTCGGCGCTGTTCTGGCCGTTGCGCGCAGCGGTCAGCAAGTGGTCCAGGGCCTTTTGCGGGTAGACCTTGCCCAGGTAGCCACGGCGGTAGATCTGGCCGAGGTAGTAATCGGCGGCCACTTCACGGCCCACGGCTTTTTCGAAATGCGCCTCGGCGGCCTTGGCGTCGGCTGGCACCCACTTGCCTTCGTAGTAGAGCTTGCCCAGCAGCAATTCGGCGCGCGGCTGGTCGGCGGCGCGGCCGTTGTCGAGGTACTTCATCATCTGCTCGACATCGCCCAGTTCGGGGAAGTCGTAGAGCAACTGCGCCAGGCTGACCCAGGACGCCGGGTAGCCGGGGGCGATTTTTTCAAGCAAAGCCTGGGCGGTTTTTTCGTCCGGGGTGCCGAGGGTGGCATCGCCGAGTACGCGGGCGACGCTGTCGACGCGCTGGGCGGTGACGCTGCCACGGCTGAAGCCTGCTTCCATCTGCTTGAGCAATTCGGCCTGTTGTTCAGGCTGCTGTTTTTTCTGATAGACCGTGGCCAGTTCGACATAGCAGATATCGGTGGTGTTCAACGCGGCCTCGCAGATGCGCTCCACATCATCCAGGTGCTGGTCGTAAGTGCCCTGGGTGCGATACAGCAGCACCTGGGCCAGGCCGGCTTCCGGGTAACCGGCCGCTTGCCATTTGCTGATCTGCTGCTGGGCATTCACGTTGGGGAAGCTGTGCGGGTATTGCAGGTACAGCATCGCCAGCGGGATCAGGGTGTTGCCTTCGCCATTGGCAAAGGCTTTTTTCAACAGGCTTTCGGCTTCGTGGTGCTCGGCCTCAGTGGCGCCCGGCTTGGCCGCCAGCAGGCGACCCAGGCGTGCCTGGGCACGCGGCGAGGTGTCCGCCGCTGCACGGTAAGTGGCTTCGGCCTGCTTGATCTGCGCTGGGTCGCGGGTGCCGACCTGGATATCGGCCAGGCCCACCTGGGCCTCGCTGTAGCCCAGGTCTGCCAGTTGCTGGTAATTCTGCTGCGCGGTGACGGTATCGCCGCGCTTGAGGGCTTCATTGGCCAGGCGTTGGTCGGGCAGGCCGGCGCAACCGGCCAGGCTCACGGCCAGTGCCAGCGCGCAGTACGCAGAGGCCAAGTGAAATCTGCTCTGTGTGGGAGCTGGCTTGCCTGCGATGGCATCGCTGCGGTGCAACTGATGCACCGAGTCGCCTGCATCGCGGGCAAGCCCGGCTCCCACAGAGGTCAGCGGTGTTGTTGGAATAGGGTTCACAGGCATGTCCTCGCTTACAGACCGTGAGCCATGGCTTTGTCGATCAGCCAGTTCAGCGATGGGCCACGGTCACTGGTGACTTCCACCGGGCGACCGGCGTAGGTGCTGTCCAGCGGTGCGTCGGGCTTGATCTGCACACGGATGTCAGAGGACAGGTCGGCGCTGTTCAGGCTGGTGCTGCTGACGATGGTGCCGGTGCGAACCTGTTCTTCGTCGGCGACCTGGAAGCTCACCGGCGTACCTGGACGCACATCGCCAAACTGGCGGTAGGTGAAGCGGGCTTCGACGTTAGCCTGGCTGCCACGCGGCACCAGTTGGAAGATCACATCGCCCTTGCTGGCGTACTGGCCATCGGCGACCAGTTGCTGGGCCACTACGCAATCGCATGGCGAGGTGAGGGTGCCGGTCATTTGCTTGCCGAACAGCTCTTCAACCTTGGCCGGTTGCAGTTGGTCTTCGTCCAGGTGGCCCTTGAGTACGTCGAGCATACTGGTGCTGAACGTCGCCAGTGGCGCGCCCTTGGCCGCTACCGAGTCACCTTTGAGCAGGCTCTGCACGGTGCCGTCACGCGGCATGGTCACGTTCATGCCCGGTACGCTCACAAGGCCGGCCTGGGCGTGGCTGACGAAGTACATGCCGTACAGCGATTTGAAGACAAAACCGAAGGCGGCCAGACCAACCAGGAAAATCGCCAGGCTGAACGTCACCGCACGCAGGCGACCGAACGCGGTCATGCCACTGCCGCCGTCCTTGACCTTGCGCGCCTTGGTGAAGTTGTCGCGTTGCAGCGTCGCCAGCACGTCGCCCATGGTCACGATGTCGCCGGACAAGTGCGAGGTGATCAGGTGGCGCAGGGTGGAAATGTCCTGGGCATCGAGGTTCTGGAACTGGCAGCCGGTGCGGCCGGTCTGGCGATCGTAGGAGCGGATTTGCAGCTCCACGTCCATGGCCAGGCCGAGGTTATCGATCACGAACTGCAGGCGGCCCTTGTGCACTTGGCCGACGGTGAGCGGCTGGGTGGCGGTAAAGGCCAGGCCACCGGCGGACAGGTCGATCACGCGTGCTTCGGTCGGCGTGCGGTCGCTGTTGAAGAAGCGCAGCTTGGCCGGGATTTTGACCCGGGCGTGCTGGCGCTGGGCTTCGGATTCGTGGACAACGTTGGCGTTTACTTGGCTGTTCATAGTATTCGATTTCCTAGTTAATTCAGGCTTGGCAGGGTCAGACCATCATCAGCAACACGGCAACGAAGATGCTGCCGGCGGAGAAGGTCATGGTCCGAGACGACCAGGTGTTGAACCAACGTTGAAAGCTGGCCAAATCGCGGGTCAGTTTGGTGTCCTGGCGGGTCCAGGACTGTTGATCAAGGCGGAAGAACACGTAGATCTTCACCAACGCGCCCATGATCTGGTTGTAATAGAGAATCAGCGGGTAGGCCGGGCCGATCTTGTGGCCTGAGCACGACAGCAACAGGGTCAGGATCAGGCGGGTGATACCGATCCACAGCAGGTACGCGAGGATGAACGCGCCGCCATACTTGAACGTGGCGATCATCGCCACGGTCAGGCCGAGCAGGGAGGTCCACATCGACACGCGCTGGTCGAACAGCACCACGCTGGTGAACACGCCGAGGCGACGCACGCCCAGGCCGAGGGCACGGGAGTTCTGGCGCAGGTTGTTGCCATACCAGCGGAACATCAGTTTACGGCTGGCTTTGATAAAGCTCTTTTCCGGCGGGTGTTCCACGGTGTTGATGGCGGCGTCCGGTACGTAGAAGGTGTCGTAGCCCAGGCGCATCAGGCTGAACCAGCTGGACTTGTCATCGCCGGTGAGGAACTTGAAGCGCCCCAGGCGCCAGTGTTGCAGCGAGTCGCTTTCCACATCGGCGATAAAGCCCGGGTCAGTCACTACGCTGGCGCGAAACACCGACATGCGCCCGGTCATGGTCAGCACGCGCTTGGACAGGGCCATGGAGCACATGTTGATGTGGCGCTGGGCGAAGCGCAGCTTGTGCCACTCGCTCATGATGTAGCCGCCGCGCACTTCGCAGAATTCGTTGGTGGTCAGGCCACCGACATTGCCGAACAGCTGGAACCAGGGGACGGTCTTGCGGACCACGCCTTCGGCGAGCACGGTGTCGCCATCGATCACGGCTACCACGGCACGGTCATCCGGCAGGTGGCGGGAGATGGCACGGAAGCCGAAGGCCAGGCCGTCGCGCTTGCCGGTGCCGGCAATGCGCACGAAGTCGAGCTTGACGTGGGCCGGTGGGTTCATCTTTTCCCAGAGGCTTTTCACCAGCAGCTCATCGGACATTTCCACCAGCGAGCAGACCACGGTGGTAGGGAAGCCGCATTCGATGGCTTCGCGAATCACCGAGCTGTAGACCTGGGCGGTGGTCAGCGCGTCAATGCGGAAACTGGTGACCATCAGGAACACATGGGACGGGTCGGCGGCCTTGCCCAGCTTGCGCACTTTGCGGCGCAGGTGCGGGTAGACCACGTACAGGAACAGCATGCCGCGAAAGAAATGCGTGGCGCCCATCGAGTAGCGCCAGATACCCACGGCGCCAATCAGGAAAATAAAATTCTTCGATTGCGAATCGAAGGTGCTCGCCGGCAACAGCAGGGCGAGACCCATCAACAGGCTGAGGAATAACAGCCAGCCGGCCGATTGCAGAAATACATGTTTTAACTTGGACATAAGCGTCATCCGGAAGGGGAGGAGGCTTCAGGCTGCAAGCACTGGGGATAAAGACACTTGCAGCCTGAAACTTGCCGTTGCTGTTACCAGCAAATACCTTCAGTACGGCCACTCACGCTGGTGGCCTTGGACATGAAGCCCACCAGGTCGACCACTTGCTTGCCTTCCGGAGCGTTATGCGCCAGGGCACGGAACTTCTCGTCACGGTTACCGAGGATGATCACGTCGGAGTTGTTGATCACATCATCGAAATCCGAGTTGAGCAGCGACGACACGTGCGGGATCTTGCCTTCGATGTAGTCCTTGTTCGCGCCGTGCACACGGGCGTACTCGACATTGCTGTCGTAAATGCTCAGGTCGTAGCCCTTGCCGATCAGCATTTCCGCCAGTTCTACCAATGGGCTTTCACGCAGGTCATCGGTACCGGCCTTGAAGCTCAGGCCCAGCAGGGCGACTTTGCGCTTGTCGTGGCTGGAAACGATGTCAAAGGCGTTCTGCACCTGGGATTCGTTGCTGCGCATCAGCGAGTTGAGCAGCGGTGCTTCCACGTCCAGGGAACCGGCGCGGTAGGTCAGGGCACGCACGTCTTTTGGCAGGCACGAACCGCCGAAAGCGAAGCCAGGGCGCATGTAGTACTGGGACAGGTTGAGGGTCTTGTCCTGGCAGACCACTTCCATCACTTCACGACCATCGACGCCGACAGCCTTGGCGATGTTGCCGATCTCGTTGGCGAAGGTGACTTTGGTGGCGTGCCACACGTTGCAGGTGTACTTGATCATTTCGGCGACGGCGATGTCCTTGCGGATGATCGGCGCGTCGAGTTCTTCGTACAGCGATTGCAGGACATCGCCGGAGGCTTTATCGAACTCGCCGATGACGGTCATTGGTGGCAGGTCGTAGTCGGCAATGGCGGTGGATTCACGCAGGAATTCCGGGTTGACCGCAACGCCGAAGTCGACGCCGGCTTTCTTGCCGGAGCAGTCTTCGAGGATTGGAATCACAACGTTGGCGACGGTGCCCGGGAGGACGGTGCTGCGCACCACGATGGTGTGGCGGGTGGTCTTGTCACGCAGGACAAAACCGATCTCGCGGCATACCGACTCGATGTAGTTCAGTTCCAGGTCGCCGTTCTTCTTGCTGGGCGTGCCGACGCAAATCATCGACAGGTCGGTATCGCGAATCGCCTCGGCGAAGTTGGTAGTGCCACGCAGTCGGCCGGTCTGGATACCCTGGCTCAACAACTCGCCAAGACCCGGCTCAACAATCGGCGATTTACCCGCATTGATCAGATCGATCTTTTCCTTGGAGATGTCTACGCCGACCACTTCGTGGCCACGGGCAGACAGGCAACCGGCACACACGGCGCCAACGTAACCCAAACCAAATATGCTGATGCGCATCGCAATTACCTCTTTGTTTAATTCATGCCATTAAATGGCCGGAGTTCATGTTTGCAAGCGTCACTGATGCCGCGAAAGTTAGGCGAATAGACGCCGACTTACCGCGTGCAGGCATGTTGAATAACGAGTGACTAACTATTGCACTCAAGTTGTGCGCAACGAGGCCTTATTATTGGGGCTTGCCCTGAAATGCAGCCGTGCTTCCTTGGAGGAAGGCTCCGGCGCCGGTGCGGCAAGGTTCTGATGAAGGCAAAATGCCTTTTCTATCAATGCCTTGTGTATTTGCACGGGCTCATTTAGGTCAGCGCTGCCTTGGCCTGCAGGGGATAGCAATGCGTACTTATCGCCACCCTTAACTCGATCAGTTGATGTTATGACCATAGAACCAAAGTGTTTTATGACAACTTGGCTACTTCCGTTGGTCGTTATGTAAGTCATCTCTTACGCAAACAGAGAATTTCGTTACCGGTGGTATGAGCGGTGCATCAGGACGAAGTTCCTGGCCGCTCATCCCCTTTCCCGAAATTTTTTGAAATATTAGAAAAGATGGCACTGGTACTATATTGATAGCACTTGCTATTTAGACCAGTAGTTATGGGGAGTTGGTGCGAGAGGATAGTTTTGTGCCACTACTGATTAAAAAAAGTGGTGCCACTACGAAAAAAACCGACAAGTGTCGAGTGAAAAAATCGTTAGGGTTGTGTCTGGATGTTTTTCTGGCGCCAAATAAATGACGATTCTTAAGGTGAAATGCAGGCAAAAAATGTGGGAGCTGGCTTGCCTGCGATAGCTGTCTATCAGAAACATGTGAGCCGGCTGACCCTGCGCTATCGCAGGCAAGCCAGCTCCCACATTTGATTTTGGTGGCTGTACAGGCCTTACTCCGGTGCGTGATCGCGCAAAAACACCAGGTTATCCGGCTTGGATTGCTCCGCATTGAAGCGATAGCCCTGCACATCGAACTGCTTGAGCTTGGCCGGATCGTTGATGCGTTCTTCAATCACAAAGCGGCTCATCATGCCCCGGGCCTTTTTTGCGTAGAAGCTGATGATCTTGTACTGGCCGTTCTTCAGGTCCTTGAACTCGGTGTTGATGATGCGCGCATTCAGGGCCGTGCGCTTGACCGCCGAGAAGTACTCATTGGACGCCAGGTTGAGCAGCACATCGTCGCCTTGTGCGGCCAGGGCCTCATTCAACCATTCGCTGATGCGGGTGCCCCAGAACGCGTAAAGGTCCTTGCCCCGGGCGTTGGCCAGCTTGGTGCCCATCTCCAGGCGATACGGCATCATCAGGTCCAGCGGGCGCAGCAGGCCGTACAGGCCTGAGAGCATACGCAGATGGTCCTGGGCATAGCTGAAATCGGCATCGCTGAAGGTCTCTGCGTTGAGACCGGTGTACACATCGCCCTTGAAAGCCAACAGCGCCTGCTTGGCATTAGCCGGGGTGAAGGCGGGCGTCCAGCTGCCGAAACGGGCGGCGTTGAGGCCACCGATCTTGTCGGAGACGTGCATCAATTCGCTGATCTGTGCCGGGCTCAGTTCGCGCAGCTGTTCTATCAGCTCCTGGGAATGGTCCAGGTATTGCGGTTGGGTAAAGCGCGCAGTGACCGGCTTGGACTCGAAATCGAGGGTTTTGGCGGGGGAAATCACCATCAGCATGAAATTGGCTCCTGGAATCGTGGGCGAGATTCTAGGGGTTGGGGCGTTTGGACTCCACCTATGATGGCGATAGATGCGATCCGCTATGATGGGCGGTAACTCTGGAAAGGAAGACCCCGTGTGCGATTAGCGCTTTTATTGTCGGCTTGCCTGCTGTGCGTCACCGCCCAAGCGGCGCCGGTGGATGTCGCCAGCCTCGACCGCAGCACCTGGCCGGAAAAACTCACCAGCCCCGCGCTGTTCGATGTGGCCTCGCGGGCGGAAATCCTGATGTTTGCCCACGGCCTGCTTGCCAGCGAAGCCCTGGACGACACCGCGCTCAAGCAACGCCTGGGGCTGAAGATCATCAACCTGGCGGCCATCGACGACCTGCGTCGCCAGCTCTGGCAACGGCTGTTGGAGAACTACACATTCGCCCAGCAGAGCTGCGAAGAAGATGCTTCGTTCTGCTACCTGGTGGAAAACATGGACGACCTGCGCGAGCAGGCCGGCAAGTTCGAGGTCAGTGACAACTCGTTCTATATAGGCTGGGCCGCACCCAGCCGGCACTTTCATGAGCGCTATCTGGATGAGCTGCTGCGCAAGGCTGCGCTGTTCCCGCAGATCAGTAGCGAAGTGGCGCGCTTTGGCGACCATGAGCGCAATGGCGACGAGCTCAACGATCGCATGTTTCTGCTGACCTTCGATGGCGGCCCGGCGTTGGTGGGCGGTAATACCGACTGGCTCACCGACTACCTGCGCAAGCAGAAGATGAACGCCACGTTCTTCTCCCTCGGCAGCAGTTTGCAAAGCCGTGTGGAGCGCAGTTCTGTTGCGGATGTGCAGGCGCTGTACCAAGGGCAGTGCGTGGGTATCCAGGGTTGGCAATACCGTTCCCATAGCCATTGGGTCGACTGGCAAAGCTCCATCACCCGCAGTGCCGCGCTGGTGCAGAACCTGATGCCGGAAAACTATGTGCCGCTGTTCCGACCGCCTTATGGGCAGCGTCGTGCGGACAGCCAGGGGTTCTTCCAGCAGCAGGGTTTGCAGGTGGCGTTGTGGGACATCGATTCCCAGGACGATCCGGGCAAACTCAAGGCCGAGGAATCGGCGCAGCGGGTGCTGACGCTGATGCTGCTGTGGCGCAAAGGCGTGATTGTGTATCACGACACCCAGGACAAGGCGCGAGTGGCATTGCCGATGGTGTTGCAGGCAACGGCGCAGAGTGGTTTGGGTTGGCAGGAGTGTCGCGAGGCATTTCGCTGAAAATCCCCGGCCCCGTTGAGGATGAGGCATTTCTGGGGTGATTTGCTGCGACATTTCGATGCAGGCGGACTTCCGACTTTAACGGGGTGGCTGGCACTCGGCTAGTGCTATTCGTCATCCTGAAAAATAAACTTCAAAAAAGCGTCAAAGTGCTTTTTCCTGTCATGGGTTTTGCGGTATTACGAAGTCAGACCGCCGAACCCTGCGACACAGGTGGCGTCTTCCAAGACTCCTCATGTGGGCAGTGCACTTGACGTCCCTCAGGTGCATTCGGTGGTCGAATCGAGGCGCAGCACCGCCCAGGTATTGCGTCGACTGGCTCCCACAAAGGTGACCGAGTATGGATGATCATGGACGTAACCCTTCTTCCGACCAGCCAATCCTTTACGTGCTTGATACCAACGTATTGATCCACGATCCAAACGCATTGCTTAACTTTGAAGAACACCACGTCGCCATCCCGATGATCGTGCTTGAGGAGCTCGACAAACTCAAAAGCGGCCACCACAGCGTCGCCGCCGAATGCCGCCAGGCCATCCGTCTGATCGACAAGACCCTGGGCGAAGCCTCGCCCGAGGACGTTGAGGTCGGTGTGCCGATCCAGCGTGGCAAAAGCGGGCCCAAGGGTTTGCTGTCGATCCTGATGAGCAAGCGCAGCGAGCCCAACAGCCTGCTGCCGGAAAACCTGAACGACAACAAGATCATCAACCAATTGATCGACCTGCACGCGCGCGACAAGGACCTGCGCGTAGTGCTGGTGACCAAAGACATCAATATGCGCCTCAAGGCACGAGCGTGTGGGATCGCTGCCGAGGACTACAGCACCGACCAGCTAGTCGACGACGTGTCGATGCTGTCGCGGGGTTATCACATGATGACCGGTTCGTTCTGGGACCGTGTCAGCAAGGTCGAGACCCGTCAGGACCATGGCCGCACCTGGCACCAGGTACAGCTGATCGACAACCTGCCGGCCGTGCATATCAATGAATTCATCGTCGATGAACAAGGCTTCGTGGGCTGGATCAAAGAGATCCAGGTCGACAAGCTGCTGATCCTCGACCTGCATCAGGAACCCCTGTTGCACCAGGAAGCCTGGGGCCTGAAACCGCGTGATATCTACCAGAGCCTGGCGCTGTATGCGCTGCTCGACCCGGACATCCACCTGGTCAACCTGACCGGCGCCGCAGGCTCGGGCAAAACCATCCTCGCCCTGGCGGCCGCCATCGAGCAGACCATGGTGACCAAACGCTATCGCCGCATCATCGCCACCCGCAGTGTGCAGGGCCTGGACCAGGAAATCGGCTTTTTGCCCGGCACCGAAGCGGAAAAAATGGAGCCGTGGCTGGGGGCGATCACCGACAACCTCGAAGCCTTGCACATGGATGACGAAAACACCCATGGCAGCGTCGATTACATCCTCAGCAAAGTGCCGTTGCAGTTCAAATCCCTCAACTACATCCGAGGTCGCAGCTTCCAGCAGAGCCTGATACTGATCGATGAATGCCAGAACCTTACCCCGCACCAGATGAAAACCATCATCACCCGTGCCGGTGCCGGTTCCAAAGTGGTGTGCCTGGGCAACCTGGCACAGATCGACACCCCTTACCTGTCCGCGACCAGCTCCGGGCTGACCTACCTGACGGAACGTTTCAAAGACTTCCCCAACGGCGTGCATATCGCGCTGCAAGGGGTGCCTCGTTCGATTCTGGCTGAATACGCCGAATCCCACCTGTAACCAACAAGTGGCTAAATGCCACGAACCCCCCCGGATTTTTCACGAAATCCGGGGTTTTTGTTGTGGGCGACATTTGCCTGCGATAACGCGCCCTGGGTACTTGTGGTTTTTGTAATTATTTTGTTACATTTTTTCCCGCGGTAAAAACAATAAGAACACTCCACAACCCGTCGGAACACCACCTCCTTGATTCGACGAACGTTTTGAAGACCTGTCTAGGGTTTTCACCGTGACCCTGCCTATTACAAAAGCCCGATACATCGCTCATTGATGACGCACATATCCAAAGGGAAAGGAAAATGGACGTAGCAGGTAATGGCTTCACTTTGTCGCAACGCAAGCACGCCACTCGTTTCAAGCAGATACCCCTGACACCTATCGCACTCGGCCTGGCCCTCTGGCTGGGCCAGGGCTCATTGGCCTGGGCGGACGACAATCCCTACACCTCCCAGGTACTGGAGTCGGCATTTCGCAAAGCCGTCGCCTCCTTCGGCTCCGACACTGAGGTGTACAAGAACCTGCGGTTTGCCTACGCGGATATCGTCGACCTGGCGGCCAAGGACTTCGCCGCCCAGTCCGGCAAGTTCGATTCGGCCCTCAAGCAGAACTACGAACTACAGCCTGAAAACCTCACCATCGGCGCCATGCTCGGCGATACACGGCGACCGCTGGACTACACCTCGCGCCTGGATTACTACCGCAGCCGGCTGTTCAGCAACAATGGTCGCTACACCACCAATATTCTCGATTTCTCCAAGGCCATCATCGCCAACCTGCCGGCCGCCAAGCCCTATACCTACGTAGAGCCGGGTGTGAGCAGCAATCTCACTGGGCAACTGAACGCCGGGCAATCCTGGGCCGGCGCGACCCGTGACTGGAGCGCCAACGCGCAAACCTGGAAGACCCCGGAAGCCCAGGTCAACTCTGGCCTGGACCGCACCAACGCGTATTACGCCTATGCCCTGGGCATCACCGGCAAGGGTGTGAATGTCGGCGTGCTGGACTCGGGCATCCTCACCCGGCACTTCGAATTCCAGGGCAAGAATGCCCAGGGCCAGGACCGAGTGCAGGCGGTGACTTCCACTGGCGAGTACTACGCCACCCATCCGCGCTACCGCCTTGAAGTGCCCAGCGGCGAGTTCAAGCAGGGTGAACATTTCAGTATTCCCGGTGAGTATGACCCGGCGTTCAACGATGGCCACGGTACGGAAATGTCCGGTGTGCTCGGCGCCAATCGCAACGGCACCGGGATGCACGGCATTGCCTTCGATGCGAATATCTTTGTCGCCAACACAGGCGGCAGCGACAACGATCGGTACCAGGGCTCCAACGACCTCGACTACAACGCGTTCATGGCCAGCTACAACGCCCTGGCGGCGAAGAACGTGTCGATCGTCAACCAGAGCTGGGGGCAAAGCTCGCGCGATGACGTGGAGAACCACTTTGGCAATGTCGGCGACAGCGCCGCGCAAAACCTGCGGGACATGACCGCCGCCTATCGCCCGTTCTGGGACAAGGCCCACGCCGGGCACAAAACCTGGATGGACGCCATGGCCGACACTGCACGGCAAAACAGCTTTATCCAGATCATCTCGGCGGGCAACGACAGCCATGGTGACAACCCGGACACCAACGCGAACCTGCCGTTTTTCAAGCCGGATATCGAAGGCAAGTTCCTCGCGATCACCGGCTATGACGAGACCAGCGCCCAGGTCTACAACCGCTGCGGCACCTCGAAGTGGTGGTGTGTAATGGGCGTATCGGGCATCCCGTCTGCCGGGCCTGAGGGCGAAATCATCCCGAATGCCAATGGTACCTCCGCGGCGGCGCCGAGCGTTTCCGGCGCCTTGGCCTTGGTGATCCAGCGCTTTCCCTACATGACCGCCAGCCAGGCGCGGGATGTGTTGCTCACCACCTCCAGCCTGCAGGCGCCGGACGGTGCGGACACGCCCGTGGGCGAGCTGACGGGAGGGCGCACCTACGACAACCTGCAACCGGTGCATGATGCCGCGCCGGGAACGCCGCAAGTGCCGGGTGTGGTCAGCGGATGGGGCCTGCCCAATCTGCAAAAAGCGATGCAAGGGCCGGGGCAGTTCCTGGGTGCCGTGGCGGTGGCCTTGCCTACCGGTACCCGCGATATCTGGGCCAACCCGATTTCCGATGAAGCCATTCGCGCCCGCCGTGTGGAAGACGCTGCCGAGCAGGCCACCTGGGCGGCGACCAAGCAGCAGAAGGGCTGGCTCAATGGCCTGCCCACCAGTGCCTCGGCCGATGATCAGTTCGAATACGAGATCGGTCATGCACGGGAGCAGGCGACGCTCACCCGTGGCCAGGACTTGCTCACCGGCGCCACCTACGTCGGTAGCCTGGTCAAGTCCGGTGACGGCGAGTTGGTGTTGGAAGGCCAGAACACCTATTCAGGTAGCACCTGGGTGCGCGGAGGCACATTGTCGGTGGACGGTGCGTTGACCTCTGCCGTGACGGTGGATGGCAGTGCCGTGGGCACGCGTAATGCTGACAATGGCGTAATGACCACAGTGGGCGGCACCCTGGCCGGCAACGGCACGGTGGGCGCCCTGACCGTCAACACTGGCGGGCGCGTGGCGCCGGGGCATTCGATTGGCACGCTGCGTACCGGCGACGTGACCTTCAACCCTGGCTCGGTGTATGCCGTTGAAGTGGGGGCCAATGGCCGCAGCGACCAGATCCAGAGCAGCGGCGTGGCGACCCTCAATGGCGGTGTGGTGAACGTGTCCCTGGAGAACAGTCCCAACCTGCTGTCCGCCAGCGAGGCGCGCAGTTTGCTGGGCCAGCAGTTCAACATCCTCAGCGCCAGTCAGGGTATCAATGGCCAGTTTGCGGCGTTCGCGCCCAACTACCTGTTCATCGGCACGCAACTCGCTTACCAACCGAACCAACTGACCCTGGCGATAGCGCGCAACCAGACCACCTTCGCCAGCGTCGCGCAAACCCGCAACGAACGGGCTGTGGCGACAGCGGCCGAGACGCTGGGCGCCGGCAGCCCGGTTTACGAAAGCCTGTTGGCTTCCGATTCCGCTGCACAGGCTCGGGATGCATTCAAGCAATTGTCGGGGCAGCTGCATTCGGATGTTGCGGCGGCGCAAATGGCCGACAGTCGATACCTTCGCGAAGCGGTCAATGCTCGTCTGCAACAGGCCCAGGCCCTGGATTCCAGCGCGCAGATCGATAGCCGTGACAACGGCGGCTGGGTGCAACTGCTCGGTGGGCGCAATAACGTCAGCGGTGACAACAACGCCAGTGGCTATTCTTCGTCCACCAGTGGGGTATTGCTGGGGCTGGATACCGAGGTCAGCGACGGCTGGCGCGTGGGGGCGGCGACCGGTTATACCCAGAGCCACCTCAATGGCCAGTCGGCTTCGGCGGACAGCGACAACTACCACCTGTCGGTGTATGGCGGTAAGCGCTTCGAGGCGATCGCCTTACGCCTGGGCGGCGCTACCACCTGGCATCGTCTGGATACTTCGCGGCGGGTGGCTTACGCCAACCAGTCGGACTATGCCAAGGCCGATTACAATGCGCGCACCGACCAAGTGTTTGCCGAGATCGGCTACACCCAGTGGAACCCATTCGAACCCTTCGCCAACCTCACGTACCTGAACTACCAGAGCGACTCGTTCAAGGAAAAAGGCGGCGCCGCTGCCTTGCACGCCAGCAAGCAAAGCCAGGACGCGACGCTCTCTACGGTGGGCCTGCGTGCGCATACGCAGTTGCCGGTCAGCTCCACCTCGGCAGTGACGTTGCGCGGTGAGCTGGGTTGGGAGCATCAGTTCGGTGATACCGATCGCGAAGCCTCGCTGAAGTTTGCCGGCAGCGACACTGCTTTTGCCGTTAATAGCGTGCCCGTCGCCCGGGATGGCGCGGTGATCAAGGCCAGTGCGCAAATGGCCTTGACCAAAGACACCCTGGTGTCGCTGAACTACAGCGGCTTGCTGTCCAACCGCGGTAACAACAACGGGATCAACGCCGGGTTTACCTTCCGTTTCTGACCCTGCACTGGTGCCCTGTGGCGAGGGAGCTTGCTCCCGCGCCACAGTCATCTATGGAATAAACAGCCCTGCGCAAATTTGACCCACAGGTTTACAATCGCTGCTCCTGATCAGGAGTATTGCTGTGCTGACTCATCTCGATTCCCAAGGTCGTGCCCATATGGTCGACGTCACCGACAAAGCCGTGACGTTCCGTGAGGCCGTGGCCGAAGCGCGGGTGCGCATGTTGCCCGAAACCCTGACAATGATTGTCGATGGCGCCCACCCCAAGGGCGACGTGTTCGCCGTGGCCCGCATTGCCGGGATCCAGGCGGCGAAAAAAACCAGTGACTTGATCCCCCTGTGCCACCCGCTGATGCTCACCGGGGTCAAGGTCGAACTGCGCGCCGATGGCGTGGATGCCGTGCATATCCTGGCGCGCTGCAAGCTCTCCGGCCAGACCGGCGTGGAAATGGAAGCCCTGACGGCGGCCAGCGTCGCCGCGCTGACGATCTACGACATGTGCAAGGCGGTGGACCGTGGCATGACCATCGAAAGTATTCGCCTGCTGGAAAAGCTTGGCGGTAAAAGCGGGCATTTCAAGGCGGACCAGATATGAGCATCAACGTATTGTTTTTTGCGCGTTACGCTGAAGCGGTAGGCTTGGACTCTCTGGAGATGGAGGGCGATTTCGCCACCGTCGATGCTGTGCGCCTGGCGCTGGCCGGTGACCCGGAGTTTGCAGTGCTCAACGAGAGCAGCCTGATGTGCGCACGCAATGAAGAACTGTGCGGCCTTGATGAGCCGGTGCAAGCGGGTGACGACGTCGCGTTTTTCCCGCCCGTGACCGGAGGCTGAGCATGGCCATTCGTGTGCAGGTCGAAGCCTTTGATCCGGGCGCCGAAGTCAACGCCATGCACGCGGCCAATGTGGGCGTAGGCGCGGTGGTGAGCTTTGTCGGTTACGTGCGTGACTTCAATGACGGACGCGATGTGTCTGGGATGTTTCTGGAGCACTACCCGGGCATGACTGAAAAGGCTTTGGCCAAGATTGCCGTTGAGGCTGAGCAGCGTTGGCCGTTGCTCAAGTTGGAGGTGTTGCACCGCATTGGCGCCTTGGAACCGGGTGAGCCGATTGTGTTCGTGGCGGCGGCCAGTGCTCATCGGCAGGCGGCGTTTGACGCCTGTGCGTTTGTGATGGATTACCTGAAGACGCGGGCGCCGTTCTGGAAAAAGGAGAACACCAGTGAGGGGGTTCGTTGGGTGGATGGGCGAGACAGTGATCACGCAGCGGCGGATCGCTGGAAATCATAGGCGTTGCCGCGCTTTTAACCGATAGCGATATTTAAAATAAATCTATAGAACTGTCAGATCTGACAGTTGTTCCGCCCCTCTTTGCGGGTTCTGATGATCTCAGGACTTACTTAATGATGGGGTGGGACATGGTCACACAAGCAAGCAAATGTCGTTTGTCGAAGTTCAGCATCAGTCGTCCCGCCAATACGCAAGCGGCTAATGGGCTCTATGCCAACGGACGCCATCAATGTGAAGTCCTCATTGACGTTGTTAAAGAAATCAGTGGCGTAGGCGACGAGTGGGTCCGTGTGCGCTTGACTGATGAAGAGCGCGCCAGTGTTACCGTTGTCGAATGCTCAGAACATGGCAATCAAACCCTCACACCCGGGTGGAGCTGCGATGTAGAAAAAAATCAATTCACGCTTGGGCTTTGGCGGGATAAATCACTGCCGCTGGAGCCGGGCAACGACTTGGAAAAACGTCTTGAGCGTTCATTGGAGGAACCTATCAAGCGCTATTTACGTTGCGCTCCGGACGCACCCATCGGGCCAGCAGTATTTATGGCGTGTGTGACCATAGATAGTTGTGTTTACACAACTTACAGCTTTAAGCGCGACGCCGTTTTTGAGTCTTTTATCACGATTAACCCTGTTCGCCCAATGAGCTGGGATGCGGACGATATGGATCTTTATGTGGATTATCTCGCCTACTCCAGTGCGCCTCCTTATCGCACCTTGGTGGATGTTTACTACTGGACCCCACCAGGAGGCTTGTGGGTAGTAAAAAATATGGGTTTTGATAGCCCGCTGGGTTTGCCGGGGGAGGGTAAGGATTTTCAGAGCGTTTTATCGTGGCATTCGCCTATCGATAACACTACTTCAAGCAGGGTAGGAACCTTTATAAACAAGGATGAGCTCGACTCGACACTTCATCTGCATGAGATTGATGCAGGGCTTCCTGCACCCTCTCCCGATCCCTTAATCCCGTTTAACAAAAGAGCGACTGTGCTGCGTGCGATCAGGTTGAAGTCCCCACTGGTGCCTGAAAATCGCGACGCGAAGAGTTTTTGGCGGGTGTTGGATAACTATGGCACTGAGCAAAAATTTTTAGTGAAACACACAGATCCACTGAATCTTCCTGGCGTTCCTTTTTTTAAATTGACCGGCGAGATCGTTCGGACCCTCAAGCTCATTCATTTTAAAATCATGTTGCCCGGTGGCGGGACCGTTACCGATGAGCTGTATGCCAATGGGCGTCATCAATGCAAGGTGGTCGTTGAGGTTGTTGTTGAACAACTGGATGCTGGTGGGTATTGGATACCTGCCAGGCTGTCGGATGCGGAGCGTAATAGCTTGACCATTACGCTCTACTCGCCAAATGTCAATGAGCCGCTTCCTGAAGGTTGGAGTTGTGATAAGGAGAAGAACATTTACGATACGGGTCTATGGCGTACACGTATCGATGAGGTAAGGCCGGATCAAAAACCAGAGGTCGTGGCTGGGCACGCTCAGCGACAAGTCGAGATCATAGAGCGCTATTTACGTGTGGATCCGAGTGTGCCCATCGAAGAGCGCAGATTCATGGCGTCAATCGAATTAGGTGGGGTGACGTACACCACTAACTACAGTGATGATGATGTTGCCTTTGACTCGTATGTAACGATTCGCGCAACACTACCCTATGCGTTGTCAACGAGCCAGCTTGTCGAGTATGTCGATAATGATGCTTATAGTGATAATCTGTGTGATGTCGATGTTTATTATTGGACACCCCCGGCGGGTTTGCGATTTCTTGTAAATAGAGGTCTTGACTCCCCTGCGTCAATTCCTGCTGAAGGATGGAATTTTCGCACCTCCTATTTTACAAGAAACAAGCAAAGTTCATTTGCAAAGGGCGGGGTGGTGATTAATAAAGATACTGTTAATGCTTCAGTTTTGATAGGGGATATTTTTAGCGGACACCCCAATCCATCCGGAGATTCTGTCAGGTTCAATCGGCGATCGACAATAATGCGAGCTGTTCGTTTTTGTGGGGAATATAATATAACGGGTAGCAGGGATAATAATAGTGTTTGGCGCTTGTGGGATAATTACGGATGCGAACATGTTTTTCGAATTGAGCAATTATATGACGGAGATAAGCTTGGTTTGACGGATGTTTAGAGTGTTGTGGGTTTTTGCTTTCTCTCATTCTGGATTCTACGTTAAGTGTCGGAGTCAGATATGGATGTTTACTCTCAAGCCTTTAATTTCCGCTCTTACTTCGGCGGCGCAGTAGACCCACGCACCGGCCAATACGGTTGTCGAATTCAGTTGGCCACCTTGTACCCGCAAGGCCCGCTGGAGATCAGTAGAACGATCGCGCTGTCATTCTCCATGCTGAATAACAAAGTGGGTGTTTATGGAACCAGTTGGAGCATCAGCAACACCGAGTTTGACAGCACCCTTTCGCGGCTCACACTGCTCACCGGCGAACAATTTAAAACCCAAAGCCTGCCCCCAGTTGGAGGAACGCTGCTGATCAAGGACCGCAAGCTTAAGGACCTGGTAGTCAAACGACCGGATGCCACGACGCTTCATGTGATTTACAAGGACGGTACCGTCGAGATATTGAAGCGTACGGGCAGCACCACGCCCTATCGTATTGATGCTATCCAGTTTGAAAACGGTGAGCGTCTGAAGTGGGAGTACGCGCCGGGTGGTTCTCTTGAGCGTATTCTGGATCATGATCAGCAAGTGCTGCTGTTGTTGACCTACTCCAACGGGCGCTTGGTACGTAGTGATACGCGAGTCGACGGAGGACGTTATGCGCGTATCGCCTTCACTCAGTCGAATGGTCGACTGACCGGTTTCACCGCCCCTTATGACAGTCGCGAGTCGCCTCCCAGTGCAAACTATGTATTGGAGTACGGACAAGCTTTTCGCAACGGCATGATTGCGATCCGCCGGGTGCGCCCACCGATGGGGGGTGATGAGTTGATCAACTATGCTGAAAACGGCCATCAGTATGCCAATGGTCAACACATCCCCCGCGTCACCAGTTGGGTCCAGACACCCGCTGCCGGCCAGCCCGGCATGTCACGTACCTATAGTTACAGCCCGGGCAGGAATTTCACCGGCTATCCCTTTTCAGGCGGTTTTCGTGAGGGCGAGGATAATCTGTACCTCATAGGCAGTGACTACAACTATTGGACGGAAGAGACCCGCATCGATGACATAACCAGTAAGACAACGCTGAGCGTTACGCGTACCACTTACAACAAATTCCACCTGCTGACCGAGGAGCAGGTCCTGCGCGAAGGCACCCGGACTACCAGGACCATTGAATATAACGTGTGCCCAGGGCTCTTTCCGGCGCAGCCTCCCAACCTCCAGCTACCCCGCGTTATCACGACCAGTTATGCGCTGGTGGCGGGAGGCGCGGAGCGGGTGGTAAAGGTCGAGATTGAGACTGACGACTACGGTAACGAGCTAAGCCGTACCGAGGACTCCGGGGTGCGCATTGAATACAGTTATTACTCCAAAGACGGAGAACTGGGTAAGTGTCCGGCCGACCCCCATGATTTGTTCCCGCGCTATGTCAAGCAAGAGCGTCTTATCCCCGCCGGGGGCACGCCTGCCGTCCGATTCACCGAGTACACCCATACCCGTGTGCAGCATACGGATAACAGCTATTTTGTCATGCCGGAGTCGGTCACTCAGGCTGGCGCATTCAGCACACAGCAAACCTACTACGACGCGCCTGCCGAGCTGGCTGGCCGGTTGAAAAGCACCACGTCTACCGTTGATGGCCAGGTGTTAGTCAGCAATTACAGTTACACCGTCACAGGCGACACGCTTAGCGAAACCTGTCGGCTGTTGGGGCGTGAGGGCCACTGGCTGGAATCAGTGCGCACGCACTCTCTGGTCGACAGGCGCCTACTGTTGATGAGCCGGGATGGAGGGGCAACGCTGGTCACCGCGTACGATGTTGCAGGACGATTGACGGCGCAAACCGCTTCGCCAGGTGAGCCGCAGCAGGCCAGTCGTAGTTTTGTTTATCACTATGCAGCGCCAACGAAACGCGCTCATTTGGTGATGACTGATGCACAAGGCCGCAGTACCGTCACTTACTTCGACGGGGCGGGGCGGCCGGTCGCCGAGGCGTTGTTGCTGGAAAACGGTGCAAAGGAGCAGCCCCTCGGGACTTGGCGCTATGACGCCCTTGGGCAAACGGTGGAACGGACTCATATTGATTATCTGCCGGATGGCGAGCGTGTATTGACCACGCGCTACGCTTATAACGCGTGGGGCAACGCCTGCCGTGTAAGCCGTGCCGATGGCAGCGTGGCGATCGATGAATATGACCCAAGGCTGCACCTGCGTGTAACGGGGGTCGAAGGCGGCGAGCGCCTGGAAACCTATCTGAATGCTCATCATCAGCCGTTCCTGGTGAACCAGGTGGACGCCCTCGGGCAGATTACCGAAGTGCAGTCATGCCTCTATGACGGCCTGGGGCGCTGCCTGTCACGCGTGGACGTGGACAAGCATCGCATCGATTACACCTACGACCTGTTCGACCGCGTATTGACCACCCTCCACACGCCTTCGGATGGCAGCCCTGCGCGGCTGCGCACGGTGGCCTACGCGCGTGGAACCAGCGAGTCGCTGCCCAGTTCAATCAGTATCGATGGCAAACAGGTGGGGTCGCGCACCTACGACAGCCTGGGGCGTTTGACTGCTCAGTCCAGGGGCACGGCACCCGCCACCACTTGGCACTATGAGACAAACTGGACCGAACCTGTCGCCGTGGTCTCGGGCAGTGGGCACCGTCAGCAATGGACCTACGACAAGGAGTTGGGCACCCCGAGCACGGTCAAAATGTCGGGGCACACTGATAGGCAGTACCGGCATGATCCGGTCAGTGGTCAGCCGACCTATTCAGAGAGTGGCACGCTCAAACATGAGTTGTTCCATGATGTGAACGGCTACCCGGAAAAAGAGATACAAACGGTCCTCGGTATGGCACTGGTCACGCAGTATGGTTATTCAATCGGCGGGCGTATGTTGCAACACATCTCGGATGATGGGCAGCGTAGCGAGTTTGAATATGACTCCATGGGCAGGGTTTGCACGATGACTGCTGGGACGGTAGTCATTGAACAGCGCTATGACATGTTTGCGCGACCTGACGTACTGACCACTCGCTACGCCGATACCGAGGTGGTCACGCAGGTGAGCTACGACCCCTTGGGGCGGGAGGCGCAGCGGCGCTTTTTGCACAATGGCGTGCTGCTACACATCATCAGCAGCACTTATCATCCCAACAGCCTGCTGGCCAGTCGCATCGTGCGTGACGCAGCCTCTGAATTGGTGATGGGGGAGACCTTCACCTATGACGCCTTCCTGCGGCTCAAGACTTACAAATGCGAGGGGCGTGAACATCCCCAGGACTCGCTGGGGCGCGACATCGTTGGGCAGCAATTTTGCTTCGACAGCCTGGATAACATCACGCACGTCGTGACGACTTTCGCTGACGGCGCGCAGGACATCAGCGAGCGGTTTTTCACCGACGCAGACCCCACGCGCCTGACCCGTGTGACCCACTCCAACCCGTTGCAGGATGATGCCCTGACCTATGATGCGGCGGGTAATTTGACCGGGGGGCCAGCAGGGCGAACTTACACCTACAACGGCTATGACCAGTTGACCTGCGTGCAGGAAGGTTCCCTGCAGTGCAGCTACCAGTACGATGCCGAGTCTCGACAAGTCGTGGCGACACGTGACAATGAATCACCTGTGGTCATGGTCTATGCGGGGGATCATCTGGATAGGTTGGTGCAGGGCAGTAGAAAACTGCGTTACTTCAACGTCGGGGGCCAAGTGCAGGCGCGTACCGGTGGCGTCGAGGGGCCGCAGCTGCATCTGAATGACGGGGCCGGTACCGTGCGCGGCGTGGTGGAACCTGGGCAAGCGCCTGTGCAGCGTCATTACGCGCCGTATGGCGAGGGCCAGGTTGTGCCGCAGGACGGCAGTGTGCGATCGATGGCGGATCTGCAACTGCCGGCGTTTAACGGCGAGCGTCTGGATGCGGCGGCAGGCCTTTACCATTTGGGTGCGCGTGCCTACGACCCGGGCTTGATGGTGTTCTTTTCGGCTGATCCATTGGCGCCTTTTGATGAGGGTGGGATTAACAGCTACGCCTACTGCGCTGGTAACCCGATCAACCTCATCGACCCGAGTGGGCTTTTTCCAAAGTGGCTGTCTTGGGTGCTGACCGGGATTGCGCTGGCCTTATCGGTGGTGGCGTTCAAGGTTGCAGTGGTCGGGATGGCGGCGGCGCTCGCTAAAGGGGCGGTAAAGGCGGCAAATATTCTGGGCGTCATCGCTACGGGCTCTAGCTCGGTAGGCGGCACGCTGGGGATTACAGGGCTGAGTATCGAGGCCGTCGACAAGCAAATGGGGTGGGATCGTTCGCAGCACATCAAGAACCTTGGATGGGCATCTTTCGGGTTTTCTACGGTAGGCGTCGTTGCCGCGGTCTCGATCTCTGTCAATGCTGGGATTATCGCTTTCAAAAGCGCGGCGTCCTCGGCCTCCGAAAAAACCACGGGCTTACTTTCCAGTCAATTGGGCAGCGGGCTCGTTGCGGCCGGCAAGAACGCGGCAGGGTTATCCTACTCGCTCGCTGTGCCAGCCAGGGTAACCACTGCCAGTCAACTATTCGGTGCTACCCGCGCGGTACTCCGGTGGACTAACTTCGGTCGTGGCTTGGATGCGCGAACCAAGAGCCTGCAAGCTCAGCCGTCGGCCGACGACGAGCAGTCACAGCGCCAGCAGCAACCACAGCCGCGCCCCATAAGCCTGGGGCTGGCAGACATGCCGGGGAGCAGTTTTCAGTTCTATGGGGAATTTCGAAAAGAGGCCATGCGTATTCGTCAGCCTGTCTGGAGTGACCTGGGCGATAGTGACTGATCTGGACAAGGCAGTGGGCGCATAAAAAATGCCAGTCAGGCTCGCTGACTGGCATTGGTTCAACCTTACGGTCGCTTGCGTTCTACAGGACGCAGCAAATGCGTCGGCGGCGTCTCACAGCTGATCTTGCGCCCCAGCAGCGTCTCGATCGACGGCAACTGATACGAGTCATCTTCCCCGGCAAAGCTGATCGACACACCCGCCGCCCCGGCACGGCCGGTACGGCCAATGCGGTGCACATAGTCGTCCGGCACTTCCGGCAGGGTGAAGTTGATCACGTGGCTGATGCCGTCGATGTGAATACCGCGACCGGCCACGTCGGTGGCCACCAGCACGCGGATCTTGCCTTCGCGGAAGCCTTCCAGGGTTTTGATGCGCTTGTGCTGCGGCACATCGCCCGACAGTTGCGCAGCATTGACGCCGTCGCGCACCAGGCGTTCTTCGATGCGGCGCACTTCGTCCTTGCGGTTGGCAAAGACCATCACGCGTTCCCAGCCATTGTCGTTGACCAGGTTGTAGAGCAGCTTGTACTTGTCGGCACCGGCCACGGCGTAGATATGTTGCTCGACGTTTTCACTGGCAACGTTCAGCGCCTCGATCTCGACGATCGACGGGTCGGTGGTCCACTGTTTGGCGAGGTTCATCACGTCTTCGGTGAAGGTCGCGGAGAACAGCAGAGTCTGGCGCTCGGTTTTCGGCGGCGTCTGGCGAATGATCTGGCGTACTTGCGGGATAAAGCCCATGTCGAGCATCCGGTCGGCTTCGTCCAGCACCATCACTTCGACCATATCCAGATGCACGTCGCCGCGCTGGTTGAAGTCCAGCAGGCGGCCTGGAGTGGCGACCAGGATGTCGCAGTGACGGGCTTCGAGGTGCTTGAGCTGCTTGTCGAAGTCCATGCCGCCGACAAATGTCATGACATTGAGGCCGGTGTACTTGGTCAGGTCGGCGGCGTCCTTGGCGATCTGCACCACCAGCTCCCGGGTAGGGGCGATGATCAGGGCGCGCGGTTCACCCATGTAGCGTTCCTTGGGCGGCGGCGTTTGCAGCAGCTGGGTGATGATCGAGATCAGGAACGCGGCGGTCTTGCCGGTACCGGTCTGGGCGCGGCCGATGGCGTCTTTGCCGGCCAGGGTGAAGCCCAGCACCTGCGCCTGGATCGGCGTGCAGTACGGGAAACCCAGGTCCTGGATGGCGTGCATCAGTTCCGGGGCCAGCTTGAAGTCGTGGAAGCGGGTTTTGCCTTCCTGGGGCTCGACGACGAAGTCTTCGAGTCTCCACGGGGTCACCGGCGGCTTGGGCGCGCGCTCGCGACGAGGTTTGGCCGCAGGTGCTGGGGCGGCCTCAGCAGGCGTTACCTGTTCAGGCGGCGTCACCGTGGGTTTTTTCGGTGAGGCGGCAGGCGTAGTCCGGCCAGGCTGTGGACCGTCATTGCGGTTGCCGGGCTTGGGGGCAGGAGCACTGGGAACAGGCGCGAGCGGCTCAGCCTCGCTTTTGCCGAACATCTTCTTGAGTGCTTTGAGCACGGTCATCTCATTAATTGGTTAAGGAATGTACGCCGGCCAGTGTAATGCAAGAATCGGGCGCGGCGTAGTGCGTCTGTCATACGGCTACATAAACGCGGGTTTCAGCGCAGGCGTTCAGCCAGCCAGGTGCCGATATCGCGTATCTCTTCGGGTAACACTTCGTGGCCCATTGGGTATTCCTGCCATGTCACGGTGACACCACGGCTCTTTAAATGCTCGTAGGCGCTACGACCCATGGCGTTCTGGACGACGTCGTCGTACTGGCCATGCAGGCAGAGGGCGGGAATGCGTTGCTGGCTGGCGGACAACTCCAGCTCATCGTCAAAGGTCGGTGCATACGTGGAGAGGGCAATTACGCCACCCAATGGACCCTCCGAGTGTTTGAACGCCGTGTGGAAAACCACTGCGCCACCCTGGGAAAAACCCGCGAGAAAAATTCGCGAAGCGTCTATTCCGGTTCTCTTTTGTGCCTCGATCAAATCCGTGACCATTTTGGCCGAGGTTTCCAGTTCTTCCAGGCTGATCGAACGCGCCGGGCTCATGGCCTTGATGTCGTACCAGCTCGGCATCTCATAACCGCCGTTGATGGTCACCGGACGAGTGGGCGCCTGGGGCAAAACGAAGCGGGTGGTCAGCAAGCTTTCCTGCAGCGCCTCGGCCACCGGCAGGAAGTCGTAGCGATCGGCACCCAGGCCATGCAACCAGATAACGCAGGCGTCTGCGGGCTTGGCGGGCTGAAGAATCAAGGGGTCGGTCATGTCTGCTCCATATATGTGCGCACGCTTGGATTGGGGGCATCGGGACGGTGCGCGACAGGTTGATCTGTTAAGAGAATGTCGCAAGGTTGAATCTTTTACCACTGAACAGGACGGGCAGCGACTCGGCCAGCACTCTGGTACGCGCCTTGCTATGTGTAGGTCGATGTCAGAACTCTCCCAGGGCGGTAACACTATCAGTGACTGCCGCCGGTGGGAAAGCAACTGGAATTACCGCAAAAACCTCATGCTGCTTGACCCCAAAAAAAGCCAACACGGGTCGATATCGCCTCATAAGGGTGCGCTGAGGTTGGAGCTTGGACACAACAAGAGCAACTGGAGGTATGTAATGAAGGTATTGAAGTCCACCCTGGCCATCGTCACCGCGGCGGCTGTACTGGGTGTCAGTGGTTTCGCCCAGGCGGGCGCCACTCTGGATGCCGTGCAGAAAAAAGGCTTTGTGCAATGCGGCGTAAGTGACGGTTTGCCGGGTTTCTCGGTGCCGGATGCCAGCGGCAAGATCCTCGGGATTGACGCTGACTACTGCCGCGCTGTGGCTGCTGCGGTTTTTGGTGACGCCACCAAGGTCAAGTTCAGCCAGTTGAACGCCAAGGAGCGTTTCACCGCGCTGCAATCGGGCGAAGTCGACATCCTGTCGCGCAACACCACCATGACCAGTTCCCGCGATGCGGGCATGGGCCTGAAATTCCCGGGCTTCATCACCTACTACGACGGCATCGGCTTTCTGGTCAACAACAAGCTCGGCGTGAAAAGTGCCAAGGAACTGGACGGCGCGACCATCTGCATCCAGGCGGGTACTACCACTGAGCTGAACGTTTCCGATTACTTCCGCGCCAACAACCTCAAGTACACCCCGATCACCTTCGACACTTCTGATGAAAGCGCCAAGTCGCTGGAGTCCGGGCGTTGCGACGTGCTGACTTCCGACAAGTCGCAACTGTTCGCCCAGCGCAGCAAGCTGGCGGCGCCGAAAGACTACGTGGTGCTGCCGGAAACCATTTCCAAGGAACCACTGGGCCCGGTGGTGCGTAACGGCGACGACGAGTGGCTGGCCATCGTGCGCTGGGTGGGCTACGCCATGCTCAACGCTGAAGAGGCCGGTGTGACCTCCAAGAACGTCGAGGCCGAAGCCAAGTCCACCAAGAACCCGGACGTTGCGCGTCTGCTCGGTGCCGATGGCGAATACGGCAAAGACCTGAAAGTGAAGAAGGATTGGGTCGTACAGATCGTCAAGCAAGTGGGTAACTACGGCGAAATGTTCGAGCGCAACCTGGGCAAGAGCACGCCGCTGGAAATCGACCGTGGCCTGAACGCGCTGTGGAACAACGGCGGTATCCAGTACGCACCTCCTGTGCGCTGATCGCTGATGGTTCTATCACCCGGTGGGCCAACCGCCGGGTGATGTTCTGTTCCATTCCTTGCGGGGCATTCCATGCAAAATCTCATCGGCGCACCCAAGCAGAAGCTCAGCTTCAGCGATCCCAAAGTGCGCGCGTGGCTCTTCCAGATCATCACCATTGTGGCGGTGGTCTCGCTGGGCTGGTACCTGTTTCACAACACCCAGACCAACCTGCAACACCGGGGCATCACCTCCGGTTTCGACTTTCTTGAGCGCAGTGCCGGCTTTGGCATCGCGCAGCATTTGATCGACTACACCGAATCGGACAGCTATGCCCGGGTGTTTGTGATCGGCTTGCTCAATACCTTGCTGGTGACCGTCATTGGTGTGGTGCTGGCAACCCTGCTCGGTTTCATCATCGGCGTGGCGCGCCTGTCGCCCAACTGGATGATCAACAAGCTGGCGACGGTCTATGTGGAAGTCTTTCGCAATATCCCGCCGTTGCTGCAAATCCTGTTCTGGTATTTCGCGGTGTTCCTGACCATGCCGGGGCCGCGCAACAGCCATAACTTCGGTGACATGTTCTTCGTCAGCAGTCGTGGCCTGAACATGCCGGCGGCGCTGGCGGCCGATGGGTTCTGGCCGTTTGTCGCCAGCGTGGTGGTCGCTATCGTGGCTATCGTGCTGATGACCCGCTGGGCCAACAAGCGCTTTGAAGCGACAGGCGTACCGTTCCATAAATTCTGGACGGGCCTGGCGCTATTGATTGTGATCCCGACGTTGTGCGGGTTGACCTTCGGCGCACCGCTGCATTGGGAAATGCCCAGGCTTGCAGGCTTCAACTTCGTCGGCGGCTGGGTACTGATTCCGGAACTGCTGGCATTGACCCTGGCCCTGACCGTGTACACGGCGGCCTTCATTGCGGAGATCGTGCGTTCTGGCATCAAGTCCGTCAGCCATGGCCAGACTGAAGCGGCACGCTCGCTGGGCCTGCGCCCGGGGCCGACGCTACGCAAGGTCATCATCCCGCAAGCCTTGCGCGTGATCATTCCCCCGTTGACCAGCCAATACCTGAACCTGGCGAAAAACTCCTCGTTGGCCGCCGGTATCGGTTACCCGGAAATGGTTTCGCTGTTTGCCGGCACGGTGCTCAATCAGACCGGCCAGGCCATCGAAGTCATTGCCATCACCATGAGCGTGTACCTGGCGATCAGCATCAGCATTTCCCTGCTGATGAACTGGTACAACAAGCGCATTGCGCTGATCGAGCGGTGAGGAGACGCCCATGACTACGCATACGTTCAAACCTGATATGCCACCCCCGGGCAAAGTCTTCGGGCCGGTGGCCTGGATGCGCGCCAATCTGTTCTCAAGCTGGCTCAACACGCTGCTGACTTTGCTGGCGATCTACCTGGTGTACCTGGTGGTGCCGCCGATTTTGCATTGGGCGATTCTGGATGCCAACTGGGTCGGCACCACGCGCGCCGATTGCACCAAAGAGGGCGCCTGCTGGGTGTTCATCCAGCAGCGCTTCGGGCAGTTCATGTATGGCTATTACCCCGTCGACCTGCGCTGGCGCGTGGACATGACGGTATGGCTGGCCATCGTTGGCGTGGCGCCGTTGTTCATCTCGCGTTTTCCACGCAAGGCGATCTACGGCCTGGGCTTTTTGCTGCTGTACCCGATCATCGCCTACTGCTTGCTGCATGGCGGCGTGTTCGGGCTGAGCAACGTGGCGACCAGCCAATGGGGCGGCTTGATGCTGACCCTGGTGATCGCCACGGTGGGCATCGCCGGCGCCTTGCCGTTGGGCATTGTGCTGGCGTTGGGCAGGCGTTCGAACATGCCGGCGATTCGGGTGGTTTGCGTGACCTTCATCGAGTTCTGGCGCGGCGTGCCGTTGATCACGGTGCTGTTCATGTCATCGGTGATGTTGCCGTTGTTTCTGCCCGAGGGCATGAACTTCGACAAGTTGTTGCGTGCCCTGATCGGCGTGATTCTGTTTCAGTCGGCCTATGTGGCAGAAGTGGTGCGCGGTGGCTTGCAGGCGATCCCCAAGGGGCAATACGAAGCGGCTGCGGCGATGGGCCTGGGTTACTGGCGCAGCATGGGCCTGGTGATCCTGCCGCAAGCCTTGAAGATGGTGATACCGGGCATCGTCAATACGTTCATCGCACTGTTCAAGGACACCAGCCTTGTGATCATCATCGGCCTGTTCGACCTGCTCAACAGCGTCAAGCAAGCCGCCGCCGACCCCAAATGGCTGGGCATGGCCACTGAAGGCTACGTGTTCGCCGCCCTGGTGTTCTGGATTTTCTGTTTTGGTATGTCGCGCTATTCCATGCATCTGGAACGCAAGCTCGACACCGGCCACAAGCGTTAGGAGTTGTTTTAATGAGCCAAGCAATCAAGCAGCCGGTGAGCCCTGAAGGCATTATTCAGATGCAGGGCGTCAACAAGTGGTATGGCCAGTTCCACGTGTTGAAAGACATCAACCTCAACGTCAAGCAGGGCGAGCGCATTGTGCTGTGCGGGCCGTCGGGCTCGGGCAAGTCCACCACCATTCGCTGCCTCAACCGCCTGGAAGAGCACCAGCAAGGCCGCATCGTGGTCGATGGCGTGGAGTTGACCAACGACCTCAAGCAGATCGAAGCGATCCGCCGTGAAGTGGGCATGGTGTTCCAGCACTTCAATCTGTTCCCACACCTGACCATCCTGCAAAACTGCACGCTGGCGCCGATGTGGGTGCGCAAGATGCCCAAGCGCAAGGCCGAGGAAATTGCCATGCACTACCTTGAGCGCGTACGCATTCCAGAGCAGGCCCACAAGTTTCCGGGGCAACTGTCCGGCGGCCAGCAACAGCGTGTGGCCATCGCCCGTGCCTTGTGCATGAAACCGAAAATCATGCTGTTCGACGAGCCGACCTCGGCACTCGACCCGGAAATGGTGAAAGAGGTTCTGGACACCATGATTGGCCTGGCCGAAGACGGCATGACCATGTTGTGCGTGACTCACGAAATGGGCTTTGCGCGCACCGTGGCCAACCGCGTGATCTTCATGGACAAGGGCGAGATCGTGGAGCAGGCGGCGCCGAATGACTTCTTCGACAACCCGCAGAATGACCGGACCAAGTTGTTCTTGAGCCAGATACTGCATTGATCGATGGTTGAACACATAAACCCGGCCTGGTGCCGGGTTTATTGTTTGTCGGCTAGCAAGCCTTGAGCGCCTCTGGCTCCCGTGTTGAGGATATGAGTAAACCTGCGCAAATACCCTGGCCTAGCCACTCTACTGCTTCTTTTGCTAATCCAGGCACTCTGGTGCGTTGCCTTTGCAGGCAACTGCGAATAGCCTCGTCGGCGCCCAGTTACGTCAGGCCCTGAACATCTCACCGCGTCGCCAGGCTGTATTCGACCTGCATATCGCCTTGCTCGACGCGGTAGAAACCAAGACCGCGAACGTGCCAAATCCCTCTGCCGGCAGTTGATCAATGAACCTTGAAGCCAAACGTACGACTGAACTCGAAGAACTGTTGATCGACGCCGAAGCCGATGACGAGGCCGTCCAGCAGGCCCATCCGCGGGTGGTTCGTCCGTGGCTCCTGCTACTGGGCCTGGTACTGGTGGCGTTGAACCTGCGGCCGGCGCTGTCGAGCATGTCGCCACTGCTGGCTGAAGTCTCCAGCAGCCTTGGGTTATCTGCGGCCAAGGCCGGGTTGCTGACTACTTTGCCGGTCTTGTGCCTGGGCCTGTTCGCGCCCACTGCGCCGATCCTGGCCAGACGTTTTGGCGCCGAGCGCGTGGTGCTGGGCATCCTGCTGACCCTGGCCGCCGGAATTATCCTGCGCAGTTCGTTCGGTGAAGTGGGGCTGTTCGCCGGCAGCCTGATTGCCGGTGCGAGTATTGGCATCATTGGCGTGTTGCTGCCGGGCATCGTCAAGCGCGATTTTGCCAGGCAGGCGGGTGCCATGACCGGCGTCTACACCATGGCGTTGTGTCTAGGGGCTGCGTTGGCTGCGGGAGCCACGGTGCCCCTGAGCCAATATTTCGCAGACAGCTGGGCCATCGGCCTGGGGTTCTGGGTTATTCCGGCGTTGCTGGCGGCCTTGTTCTGGTTGCCACAAGTGGGGCAAAAGCACGGTGCCCATCAGGTGGCTTACCGGGTCAGGGGCTTGCTGCGTGACCCGCTCGCCTGGCAGGTGACTTTGTACATGGGCCTGCAATCGTCCCTGGCCTACATTGTGTTTGGCTGGTTGCCGTCAATCCTGATCGGACGTGGCCTGAGTGCTACCGAAGCCGGGTTGGCGCTCTCAGGCTCCATCATTGTGCAACTGCTCAGTTCCCTGGCCGCACCGTGGTTGGCCACCCGAGGCAAGGACCAGCGCCTGGCGATTGTGGTGGTGATGCTGCTGACCCTCGGCGGCCTGTTCGGTTGCCTGTATGCGCCGCTGGACGGTTTATGGGGCTGGGCGATTCTGCTCGGTCTGGGGCAGGGCGGCACCTTCAGCCTGGCGCTGACTTTGATCGTGCTGCGCTCGCGTGACGCTCACGTCGCCGCCAACCTGTCGAGCATGGCCCAGGGGATCGGTTACACCCTGGCGTCAATGGGCCCGTTTGCGGTTGGCCTGGTGCACGACTGGACCGGCGGCTGGGCGGCTATCGGCTGGATCTTCGCGGTGATCGGCCTGGGCGCGATTGTCGCGGGCCTGGGCGCCGGTCGTGCGTGCTACGTACAGGTCACCAGCGAGAAGCTCTAGAGGTAAACCACTTCCAGAGTGGCTGAACCGTCGAGCGGGGTTTCCACGCTCAGGTCCAGGTTTTGTCGAGCATTGATCACCGTCTGCACGGTGACGGTGCTCAGCATTAAACCGATGGCCGCGGGGCCGCTGACACTACCCTCTACGTCGGTAAAACCCAGGTAGCTCCTGGAGCCGATGTCGATGGGGTTGAGGTTGGACGTGCGCCACGCCAGGCCCCCGGTAGTGGACTCGGTGCCGTAGATCTGCGCAATGTTGCCGGCCTGGGTCTGTCGTGGGTCGAAGGTCATGGAGTAGACCCCCAGGCGGTTGCCGCTGACATCGAACCCCAGGCCGTAGTAAATCTCGCTGTCGACCATGGCCGAGCCGTCGCGGTTGTCGCGCATGCGCAGGGCAAAGCGAACCGTGCCCGTGCAGGCGATGCCGACGGTCAAGGTCTTGACGGGCAGACGCGTAGCAGTCTCCAGGTTCAAGTCCTGTTGGGCAATCTTGCCGTAGTCAATCAGGGCACCGCCGGGGAACTGCGGCATGCAGGCGGAGGGAGTGATCAGGCCTTTGACACTCAGGTCCACCGCCGAGGCGGCTAGCACAGAGGGCGTGCTGGTCAACAGCAACAGACTGGTAAAGAGGCGGGTTTTCACGGGACGAGTTCCTCATAGTGACGGGTCAGGGGTAGACGATTTCGATAGTGCCGGAACCATTGATATGCACCACCTCGCGAAGATTCAGGCTTTGCATGGGGGCAAGGTAAGACTTGAGGCGCATCGTGCCGGTCAGGGTCTGGATGGCGACCGGGCCGGTGGTGACCCCCATCGTGTCGGTAAACCCCAGCAGGCTGTTGGCGGCCATGGGGATTTGCCGTGCGGTGGAACTGCTCCATGCCACGCCGTTGCTGGTGGAGTCGGTGCGGTACAGCGCGGGGAAGGTGTCGGCGCTGAATTCGGCCGGGTCGATAGTCAGGTAAAACCGCCCGATTTTGTTGCGACTGGCATCCAGGTCCAATCCATACGCGGTTTCATCGGTACCGCCCGTGGCTGAACCGTCGCGATTGTCTTTCATGTGCAGAGCAAAGCGGATCGGCGCATCGCAGGTCACACTCAGGCGCAGTGTGCGCATGGGCAGCGGTGTTTCAGTGGTGGCGTTGAGGTCTTTGGCATACAGGGTGCCGTAGTCCACCACGCCGTGGTCGGATAATGTCGGCAGGCAGGCGATGGGCGCAAAGTGCGCGCGCACGGTCAGTTCCCGGTAGCGTCCGTTTTGTGCGCTGTACACCATCCCGGAAACTTCCCAGGTGGTGTTGTCGCGCACTTGAGTGGCAGCGGGGTCGGCCCAGGCGCGCAGCGTCAGTTGCAACGACAGGGTGTTGCCCCTGAGCACCGCACCGTGTTCGACCGGCGCGACGCCATGGCCGGAGCGCCATTCCAGCTCCGTGCCATTGGCCACGGGCGCCTGGCCCGCAGCAGGTAGCAGCCCCAACTTTACGGCGCGACCATCGAGCACGGCGTTGCCGGCTTCGATGGCATAGCTGCCATGCGGGGTAAATTGCAGGCGCTGCGGGCTAGCGGCCAGTGCGCGATAGAACAGGCTCAAATCTTGCGCTTGCGGACAGTTGATGGTCACGCTCAGGCGCCGCTCGCCAAGCAAGCGTTCCAGTGCACTGTCGCTTTGTGCCAGGCGGCTCATCAAGCCGAAATCGATCAGGGGTTCGCTGATATTCAGTTGGCATTCTTCCAAGGCGTGGGCGGTGCCGGCACCGCCGATCAATAACCACAGGCACAGTTGGCGCATACACGTTGCGAAGGGCATGACGGGGATCCTCAAGGCGCGTGGCAACGCGCGGGAGCAGTTTCGAAGTACACCGTGGGGTCGGCTTTTTCCGGAAGTGAGTAACGCAATTCGCATCGACCGCCATCGGGCATGGTTATCCACAGCGTCGATTGGTCCAGCACGTTGGGTAGAAACACCTGGCTGCCGTCTTGCACCAAGGTGACGAACTCGCCGCTGGCGCTGCTGACTGAGGCTCCGGCAGGCAGAGGTTTACCCTGGTCGGTGCTGACGGTGAGCAATATGCGACGGGTCAAGCTGATGCCAAATTCCACTCGGTCAACAGCGCCGCGTCCGGCCGAGATCATCGCCAGGCCATTGTGGATGTCGGCATTGCGCGGCAGTGAACGTGTCTGCACTTCCACTGGGCTGCGCCCGTAGGCGGTGACTTGCGGCACCACGGCCTGGCCTTGCCAGTCGGTCCATACCGCGCCGCTGGGGGTGCTGAGCTTGATGCCACTCATATCGCCGACCGACGCCAGGGCAAAGGTGTCGCGCACCGGGTAGGGTGAAAAAGTTACGCCGTCGCCATGTATCACCACACCGCCGCGAGCGCCGCCTTGATAACTGGAGCGTTCGGCATCGGAGCGGCTGTAGCTGAAATCGAGCTGGCTGTAACGCGGCAATACCGAGACGCCCAGCGTGGTTTCCACTTGATGGTCGCTGCTGTCGTGTTCGGCGCTGACGCGATAGCTGAGTTGGTCGTCGATCTGTTCGGTGAGGCCCAGGCCGGTGCGGTTCTCACCGCCGGAATTGCGCGCCCAGCTACGTAGCCGGCGACTTTCGCCCAACGGCACGCTGATATTGAGGTACACGGCGTTGTCCTGTTGCTGGCTACCGCCCATTTGCCACTCGGCACTGGCCGACAGTGACACAGCACCGATACTCGTGCCCCACGAGGCCAACGCACGGCTGCTGCTGTCGCCAGCGAAGTTGGCCGAGCGCGCAACCCCGGCGCTGAACGCACCCAGCAGCGGATGCGACCAGCCCAGGTTGAGGCTTTGCTGGTCGCGATAACGAGAGTCGCGGTTGCTGTCACCACGCTCATACGTGCTTTCTTCGAGTTCGCGATAGCCGATGCTGCGCCAGGAATTGGCGACGCTGATCGACCACTGCTCGCCCAGGCGCTGGGACCAGGAAAGGTCAGTCTGTACGCCCGAAACCTTTTCCCACGCCTGGGTGTTGGACAGCTGCGTGGACAGTTGGATCTGGCTGTCCACCCACGGCAACCAGCCCAGGCTGGCGCCCACCGAGCGGTAATCGCTGGCTGCCAGTACACCGGTGCCCAGGGTCAACTGCGGGTGCAGCGCACCGGTCCAGCCGCCACTGACCACCCACGGATCAGCGCCTTTGGCGTCGCCCACATTACGCACCCGACCCGCCGCCACGGAGTAACCCGGTGCTGGCAACCCAAGGCCGAGCATGGCCGCCGGCACGGTGAAGCGCCGCTCACCGCCAGCGCTTTCCTTGACCGTGACCTCCACGTCCGAGCGCGTATTCAAGCGACGTACATCGGTCAGGGTAAAGGGACCAGCGGGCACGACGGTGGAGTGAATCAACGCTCCGTTCTGTCGTACCTCCACCTGGGCAGGGCTGTTGGCAATGCCCTGGATCCGCGCACCCTGGCCCTGTTCTTGAAGGGCGTGCTCGGTAAGCACCTGCACCCCGGTGATCTGCGCGCCGGACAGTACCGGGTTATACAGGTTGATTTGCCCAGCCTGCAGCACCGCCTGGTGGCTGGCAAAGGTGCGTTGGGCATAGGCTTGCAAGTGGGTGCTGCGTGACAGGCCATCCTGCCAGGTCTGTACTTGGCGGCTGCGCACGATCCAATCGCCGGCATTGAACCCCACCTCGGTGTTGGCCGAGCCAAAGCGGCTGGCGTCATCGCCGAAGCGGTTGTAGAAACCACTGAGGTCGTAGTTGAGCAGCCCGGCAAACCCGCCGGTTTCGTACCCCGAGATATCCTGTTGTATGGGGCGCAGCGCCTCGGTGGGTACCACCAGTGACACCGTCAGCGTCGCCGGGTCCGGTTCAACCAGGGTTTGTGGATATTGCGCAAGAAAATCCTGACAACCTGCCGTTTCATTCGGGATCACCAGGTTGGCGGCGTCCAGCAATGCGCGGTCGAAGCACAGGTTGCCTTGCTGATCGAAGGTCACATCCAGCCGGCCGTGTCGCTGACCATTGACCCGCAGATTGACCGTGTGTTGCCCGCTGGCGAAGCGCGGTGCTGCCAGCAGCAGGCTGGCCAGCTGTGGATCAATGCCGCGTTGATGCAAGGTCTGGGCGTCGAAGCTGGAGTTTTCGGCCCATGCCTTGGCGGGCATCAGCGCGCACAGCAGTAACACCAGCGGCAAGGTCGAGCTGACAGGGATGTCGGGCACGGCTTCGCCGTCACGGTAACTCAATACTGTTTTCACGCAAGGTACTCGAGTAGTGAACGCGCGGGCCCCGTGTGCCCAGGCGTTCTGGTGACGGTCAATGAGCCGTCACTTCGTTATTCAGGCGGCGGTCAGGGGGGCGACGCCTGCGGTTTTCAGTCAGAGGGTGATCGGTGCGTCGTAGGCCTTCACCGCAAAGCCGTACACAGTGGCCGGCTGCAACCTGACCGTGTTGGCCTTGCCGCCGCTGGCCGGCACGCTCAAGGCTTCGCCGGGCAGCACGTAAGTGCGCGGCAGCATCGCCCTGCCGTTGCCGGGCAACAGCAGCAGTTCCTGCGCCAGGCGTACTACATAGGGCGTGTCGTTACGCACCTGCAACTGGCCGTCGCGCAAGGTCCAGGTCAGGTCGGTCCAGGGCGTGCGGTTGGGGGCAAGGCCTTTGGGATGCACGATCACCGGCAAGTTCTGGCGCACGGTCACACCCACGCGGGCATGTCCGGCGGCGGTCGCGTCACGGCCTTGGGGCATGCCTTCGAACACCGCGCGTTTAAGCCGTTGGGTGAGCAACGGCTTCCGGTTTTGCAGGATGAAGCGCACCAACTGGGATTTGGACGCCTCGACCCGTGAAAGCGGCGGGGTCACCACCAGCAGCGGCTCGGTGTCCTCCGGAATATCCTGCAGGGTCACATGCAGCAGCGCGAGTTGGCTGTCGGTGTTGGTCACTGACACTGCCGCTTCGCCTTCGGCTTCGAACACGATCACCACGGAGGTGTCCGGTATCATCCCGTCGGCTTTGACTTGATTGCCGAGTATCAGCAGCAGGGCGACAAGGCCGACAGCGGTGTTTGAGAATGTCGTCGTCATGACGGGTTTTCCATTAGGCCAAAAGGCATCGGTCAGAGGTAGCGCAAATCCAGGACGATGGAGCCGTCGAGGGGGACTTCCTGGTCCAGCGTCAGGTACTGCGAAAAGTTGATGGCGGTGACCACCTGAAGCTCGGCGGTCAGTTGGCTGATGAAATCCGGTTGACGGTCGCCCAGCGGTGCAAAGGCCATATAGGATCTTGGATAGGCGTTGGGGTCCGGCGACCAGGTTTCCCCGTTGTTGGTGGAGGCCAATACCTGCATGGGCTGCGCATCGCCCACCGCGTTGCGATAGGACAACGCCACGGAGCCGAGACGCTCCTCGGGGGCGTGGATGTTTCTGCCCAGTCCGTAGAAAAAGTCGGGGGCCAGCGAGGAGTCGGCGCGATTGTCGATGCCTACCAAGGCAAACAGCATGGGCCTGGCGCAGAGCACATGCAGTTCGAGTAGCTGGCTGGGCAGCACGGTAAACTCGTCTGCATTGAGGCTATGTGCGGGGATCTTGTCGTGCTCGATGATGCCGTCATTCGTCAGCTCGATATGGCAGGCATCCGGTGTCACCCGGCCGGTCACCGTGAGGTCGACGGTCGACGCTGCGTGGGCATCGGTCATCGCGGCCAGGCCAAGCACGATGGCCACGTTTTGCCCCCATGCCGCGAGCACGGGCAGCGCCAGACGCAGCCCATGCCTGCCGGCGCTCGAGGGGTGGGCGGCCATGGGTTACAGGTACTTCACTTCAAGGGTGGCGGAGCCGTCGATGGTCACCTCATTGCTGAGGTCCATGCCGGCAGTGCTCATGATGAAGGTCTGCACTTGCAGATCGACCTGCAGGTCTTTGACAGGCAGCGGCTGGCTGTCGTCATCCATTGCGGCGATCGACATGTACAGGCCCGGATCCCAGAACTTTTCTTTGAACCAGGTATTACCTTGGTCGGACGATGCAATGGGTTGCACCACTACACCATCATCGGCCAGTGGATTGGCAAGCGTGAGGCTGTATCCCCCCAGCTTCTGGGTGTCATTGATAAAGCCCAGGCCGTAACTCGAAGAGATACCTGAGGATGCACGGTTATCGATCGAGTGCAGGGCGAATTGGATCGGCGCATCGCAATTGACGGCCAGGACCAGGGTATGGTTGCCAATGACTGTCGGGTTGTCAGGTTTCAGGTCTTTAGCAGAGATCTTGCCGTGGTCGATCACATTGCTACCGTGAAAGGTGGGTATACAGGCGCTGGGCACGATCAGCCCTTTGACGGTCAGGTCGACGCTGGAGGCAGCGAAGGCAGTGGTTGAGCTGAGCAGAAGTACGCTGGCGGCCAGGGTGGTCAATCGAATGTTCATCGGGGGCTCCATATCCTTAGAGGTAATTGACTTGCACGGTGGCGTGGCCGTCGATAGGTACATCGTCGGTCAGCGTCAGGTTGCTGGCAGGCGCAATGTGAGTGATCAGGCGGATCTCGGCGTCCAGCTTCTGGATCGCAATCGGCACCAGGCCGTCGTTGTTGGCAACCGCCGTCAGCACGGTGTGGCTGAGCATCACGGAGGGCATCCAGGTTGTGCCGCCATCCCTGGAGATAATGGTGCGTACCGGCATGTTGTCGGCGACCGGCTGGTAGAGGCCAAGCCCGGCATCACCGACTTTTTCATCGTTGGGGGTCATGCCCAGGCCGTGCCAACTGAAGTGGCTGGCAGTGGTGCCGGCACGGTTGTCGATGGTGTTCAGGGTAAAAAACGTCGGCCCTTCGCAACGCACGCTCAAGAGCATGGTTTCTCGGGGCAGGTCGGTGTAGGTGTCGCTATTGAGATCCTTGACCGACACCTTGCCGAAGTCGACATTGCCACCGCCGGAGACCTCTGGCGCGCAGGCGCTTGGCGTGATGATGCCTTTGACGGTGAGGTCCAGGCTGCTGGCGGCCAGTGTGAGAGGCGAGGTGGTCAACAATAGGACGGCCAGGGGCGTGGCTCTTAAGTAAGTCATCGTTTGAACCTTCCTTAGTACGAAGATGAGGGGTTACAGGTACAGAACTTCCAAAGTTGCGGAGCCGTCCAGCGCCACTTCGTTGGCCAGGCTCAAGCCGTTGGCGGGTGCAATGGCGGTGTGCACGGTGATGTCCATGAGCGCGTTCTGCACGGGGTGCGGGGCCCAGCCGGAATCGGCACGGCTGCCCAGGGCCACCAACATAGCGTCTTGCAGCGGGTCCTCCGGATAGAGCGGCGCCCAGGGGCGCTGTTCGTACTGGTAGAGCAAGGTCGAAGGCGTTTCGGCGACGGGCTTACTGAACATCAGTTGGTACCCGCCGAGCTTTTCTGTGCCGTTGGCTACACCCAGGCCGTAGGCGCCGAACGTTGAGGAGCCGGCTCGGTTGTCGATGGGCTTGATGGCAAACAGCGTCGCCGCCTCGCAACTCACGCTCAGTTGTAATGTCTGGTCCTCAAGCCAGGTATGGCTGTCGAGGTTCAGGTCTTTTGCTGCGACTTTTCCATAGTCCACAGCCCCTGGCAGGTTCGGGGTGCAGGCACTCGGTGTGATCAAGCCCTTGACGGTCAGGTCCACGGAACTGGCAGCGAAAGCGGATGACGCCAGGGTGAGCAGCAGGGCGCTGCTCAACAGGGGCAGGCGGGTCTTCATCTGGGAAACGTCCATTTACAGGTACTTCACTTCAAAGGTCGCGGAGCCGTCGATGGCCACTTCGCTGGTCAAGGTCAGGTTTCTTGCAGGTGCAATCAAGGTGTGCAGCGTCATGTCCATGAGCGCCTCTTTGATCGGGTGGGGGGCCCAACCGTTCTCACCGCGGCTGCCCAGCGCCACCAGATCGTTGGGGGCAATGACCTCATCCTTAAGGAGTTCTGTCCATCGGCCCTCGGAGTTGTACATTGCAATCAGGGTGGATGGTGTTTCAGTGACGGGGTTGGTGAACGTCAACTGATACAGGCCGAGCTTCTGGTTTTCGTTGATCAAGCCCAGGCCAAAGGCGGCGCCAGACGCGGCGGAACCGGCTCGATTGTCGACGGGATGGATTGCAAACAGCGTCGCCGCGTCGCAATTGACGCTCAGTTGCAGGGTCTTTTTCTCAAGCGGCGTATAGCTGTCTTGATACAGATCTTTTGCGGCGATTTTTCCAAGATCGACGTCACCCGGCAGGCTGGGTGTGCAGGCGCTGGGCGTGATCAACCCTTTGACAGTCAGGTCGACGCTGCTGGCGGCGAAAGCGGATGACGTTATGGCGAGCAGCAGGGCACTGCTCAGTAGGGATACAGAGGTCTTCATTTCAAATTGTTCCATTACAAGCTGGCAGATTGAGATGCGGCAGAGCAACGCCCGATCGTGTGTGGACGGGTGGTTGCCTGGCGGTGATCTCGATGTTTTTTAGCGCTTGCCGGGGAGTGGCAAGCCGTCCCTCTTTGGGGTAGGCATAATCTAGCCAGGGGGATGCACGGGGGAAATACAACTAATACGACATTGGCAGGGGTACGAAGGACGTGCCGGGAGAGGGTGGTTCGGTAGTGCTTTTCGTAGTTGTTGTATCGACTCTGATTGACTCAAAGGATTATATGTTTTTTGTCGATAACCCCTGAAAGGGTATTTCGATCATTGCTGCATGAAAGGTCTCGAGGGCTATTGCACCAGTGCCGGAGATTACTGCCGGATCAATAGTCACGATAGAGGTACTGATGGGTTCGCTGGCAGGTTCAACAGCAGGAGCGAACCGCAAATTGAAGCCGCAAGGTGCCCCCCCGCTTCATTGGCAGCAGCTGAGCGTGCTGGTGGTGGAAGATCATTCGGCCTACCGCCTGTTGCTGGGTTGTTTGCTGCAGAAGTTGGGGCTGGGATACGAATTGGCCGACGATGGGTACTTCGGGCTGGTGGCCTTCGCCAGCCGGCCCTTCGACTTGGTGATCAGTGATTGCCAGATGCCCGTTATGGATGGCTACAGCATGGCTCGCGCTATTCGCCAGCATGAGTGTGACAACGGGCAGAGGCGAGTGCCGATCATTGCCTTGACCGCCAACCTGCAAAACGACAGCCCCCAGCGTTGCCGCGACGCCGGCATGGATGCCTGGCTGCTCAAGCCATTGACCCTTGAACAGCTGCACGCCGTGTTGGCACGCTGGTTGCCGGGCGAGGATGACGCGCATGTCGCCCAGAGAGCTGTTGCACCGCTCGCCGGCTGGCCAACCCGTGCCACGTTGGTCGCGATGTTTGGCAGCGAGCGTATCGTCGATCAATTGTTGGAAACCCTGTTGTTCGAGGCCTGGGAAGACCACCGCGTGTTGCGTCATGCCTGCTTGACGTTGAACTCATCACTGACGGCTGAGCGCCTCCATCGCTTGGTGGGCAGCCTGGTGTTTTTGGGTGGTACTGGCCTTGAATCAAGCGCCGTGAGGCTGATCGAACAGGTCCAGTCCCAGGGTGTTGCTGCGCACAAGGTGCAATTGGAGTTGTTCCTGGCGCGCTTGTTCGTCTATCTCGAGTACCTCTCTGAAGTCTGAGAGGCAGTGTTGACGCAGAACGTTTTGCAATCCGTTGATCTTGTCTTTGCTGTAGGTATTTTCTTATTGTTTTGTAGGCAAAAAAGTGTGAGCTACTGAACATTGAGCGCGGCTGCCAGCAGCGCTTTGTTAGCGGTTGTTGATGAGCGCCAGCGGGGGTATTTTGCGCGGATTCAGTTTGCCATCATTCGTGGGAATCTATGCTTCGAGTAATTATTGCTGACGATCACCCTATTGTGCGTATCGGGCAGAAAGTCGTGATTGAGGCGCATGGCCGGTGCAAAGTGGTCGCGGAGGCCGACGGCCCCGATCAGTTGCTCGAAGTGTTGAGGACAACCCCGTGTGACTTGCTCGTCACAGACTTTGCCATGCCAGGCGGCCAGCAGGCCGACGGCTACGGGCTGTTGAGCCTGTTGCACCGCCAGTATCCGCAGTTGCCGGTGATTCTGGTGACCATGTTCGCCAGCGTCGCCACCCTGCGTGCTTCCTTCGCCCATGGTGCCAAGGCCGTGGTGGCCAAAAGTGCTTCCGCCAAAGAGCTGCCCCAGGCGATCAAGGCTGTGTGTGCCGGCCAGACGTTCGCCAGTGAATCCCTGCGGGTGCAAATGGTGGAGGCGGGCACGGGCGATCAGTCCCAGGTGCCGCAATTGTCCTGCAAGGAGCGTGAGGTGGTGCGCATGTTGGCCAGCGGCATGACCGTCAGCCAGATTGCGGCACAGGTCAACCGCAGTATCTCGACCATCAGTAAGCAGAAAAGCACGGCTATGCAGCGGCTGAGTATCTCCACCGATGTAGACCTGTTCGCCTACGCTCGCAGCACTGGGATGGTGCCGTAGGCTCATGCATTTGCCTGGCGAATGTCAGTAGCCAGCGCGGTCTGGGCAGCCTATCGTGCGCTTATTCTTTCGACACCTGCGGAGCCTGCCCATGAGTGATGCCCATAACGCCCTGATCACCGAGTTCTACAGTGCCTTCCAGCGCCTGGATGCCGAAGCCATGGCCGCCTGCTACACCGAAGACGTGGTGTTCAGCGACCCGGCCTTCGGCGAGTTGCGCGGGCGCGACGCTGGGGATATGTGGCGCATGCTCACCACGCGGGCCAAGGATTTCTCCCTGACCTTCGACCACGTGCGCAGTGATGACAGCACAGGCAGCGCGCACTGGGTGGCGACTTACCTGTTCAGCGCCACGGGGAATACGGTGGTCAACGACATCGGTGCGCGCTTTGTGTTTCGCGACGGCAAGATCTGCGAGCACCAGGATCACTTCGACCTGTGGCGATGGTCGCGCCAGGCGCTGGGCTTGAAAGGGCTGCTGTTGGGCTGGTCGCCGGCGCTGAAAAATGCGGTGCGGGCCCAGGCACTTAAAGGCTTGAAGGCATTCCAGGCCGGTCGTTGATAAGATTGGCGCTCCTCTGGTTTACCGAAATTGCCCTGTGACTGATCCTGCAGAACCCAAACCCTGGTTCGTCTACCTGGTGCGTGCCGCCAATGGCTCGTTGTATTGCGGCATCAGCAATGACCCGGTGCGCCGCTTTGCCTGCCACCAAAGCGGCAAGGGCGCGCGGTTCTTCTTGTCCAGCCCGGCGGTGGCGTTGGTGTACACCGAACAATGCGCGAGCAAGGGTGAGGCGTTGCGCCAGGAGCGGCTGATCAAGAAGCTGAAGAAGAGCGCCAAGGAGTGTCTCGCGACGAGTGGCAAGCAATGATCGAAATTATTTGCTGATTCAGGTGAGGTAAATCCCCGGCCCATCCGTGTAGTGCATGAAACTGCGATCTATTCGCATTAACAGCGTTTTCTACACGGGTTCTCACAGCATGAAGTCAGCGGCGGGTGGTTGGGTAAAACAGTGGCTGGGAGCCTCGGTCCTGGCGGTGTCAGGGCTGGCGTTGCTGCCGTTGAGCGTTGCGCGTGCGCAGGAGCAGCAAAGCGCCCAGTTCAATTTTGCCCTGGCAGCCAAACCACTGCCCCAGGCCCTGAGCGAGTTCAGCCGGGTCACAGGCATCAGTGTGATCTACACCGATGAAGCGCCCTTCGGCCTCAATGCCCCGGCGGTCAGTGGGCAGATGAGCGCAACCCAGGCCCTGCAACGTCTGCTGAGCAATACAGGTTTCACCTTCCGCCAGATCGACGCTCGCACCCTGGCCCTGGAGCCGCTGCCCAGCGACGGTGCGGTCAACCTTGGCGCCACCACCATCAGCGCGGTCAACCCGACGCAGGACAGCACCAGCTATCAGCCGCCGCCCACCAGTTCGGTGATGCGCTCCCATGGGTTGCTGCTGGAAACCCCGCAAACTGTCAACGTGGTGCCGGCCCAGGTGCTGCGCGACCAGCAACCGCGCAACCTGGATGACGCCCTGGGCAATATCAGCGGCATCACCCAGTCCAACACCCTCGGCAGTACTCAGGACGCGGTGATGCTGCGTGGTTTTGGCGACAACCGTAACGGCTCGATCATGAAGGACGGTATGCCGGTGGTGCAGGGCCGTGCCATGAACGCTACCGCCGAGCGTATTGAAGTGCTCAAGGGCCCGTCCTCGCTGTTGTATGGCATCCAGGACCCGGGCGGCGTAGTCAATATCGTCAGCAAAAAGCCTGAGCTGGTGCAGTCCACCTCCCTGACCGCGCGCGGCTCGACCTTCGGCAGCGGCAAGAACGGCAGTGGCGGCAACCTCGACACCACCGGCCCCCTCGGCGACAGCGGCCTGGCTTATCGCCTGATTGTCGATCATGAAGACGAAGACTATTGGCGTAACTACGGCATCCATCGCGAGACCCTGGTGGCGCCGTCCCTGGCCTGGTACGGCGATACCACCCAAGTGGTGCTGGCCTATGAACACCGCGAATTTCTCGCGCCGTTCGACCGTGGCACCGCCATCGATCCCAAGACCAACCACCCGCTGAACATCCCCGCGACCCGGCGTCTGGATGAGCCGTTCAACAATATGGAAGGGCGCTCCGATCTGTATCGCCTGACCGTCGACCACGATCTGAACGACGACTGGAAGGCTCACTTCGGCTACAGCTGGAATCGCGAAACCTATGACGCCAGCCAGGTGCGCGTGGTCAAGGTCAACACCAACGGCACTCTGACCCGTAGCATGGACGGTACCCAGGGCGCGTTGACCACCGATCGCTTCGCCACCGCCAGCCTTGAAGGCAAGGTCGATGTTGCAGGTATGCAGCACGATCTGGTGTTCGGCCTGGACGATGAGTACCGCAAGATCTACCGTGCCGACCTGATCCGCCAGGCGCCGCGGGGCACCTTCGATTACAACAACCCGGTGTACGGCAATGAAGTCGCCGGTTCCAAAGTCAGCGCGCCGGACAGCAACCAGACCGACCTGCTGCGCAGCGATTCGCTGTTCTTCCAGGATGCCATCCACCTCAACGATCAATGGATTCTGGTCGGCGGTGCGCGCTACCAGATGTACGACCAATACGCCGGCAAAGGCGTGCCGTTTACCGCCAACACCGACGGCAATGGCCAGAAGTGGGTACCACGGGCCGGGCTGGTGTATCGCTACACTGATCAATTGTCGTTCTACGGCAGTTATACCGAGTCGTTCAAACCCAACTCCACCATCGCGCCGCTGGCCAATAAAACCGTGTTGAGTGGCAGTTTGCAGCCGGAAGAATCCAAAGCCTGGGAGCTGGGTACCAAGTTCGACCTGCCGGGGCGCATCACCGCCAGTGCCGCGCTGTTCACCATCGATAAACGCAACGTGTTGGTGCAGGTAGGCGAGGGCCTGACCTCGGAGTACAGCGTGGCCGGCAAGGTGCGCTCTCGCGGTCTGGAGCTGGATGCCAGCGGCCAACTGACGGATAAATGGAGCCTGATTGGCAGCTATGCCTATACCGATGCCGAGGTTACCGAAGACCCTAAGCTCAAAGGCAATCGCCTGCAGAATGTGGCAAAAAGCACCGGCTCGTTGTCGGCGGTGTATGACTTCGGCAGTATCCTGGGCGGCGATCAACTGCGCGTCGGCGCCGGAGCGCGTTATGTCGGCGAGCGGGCAGGTGACGCGGCCAACAGTTTCGACCTGCCCAGCTACACCGTGGCCGATGTGTTCGCCAGCTATGACACCCGGCTTGAAGGGCAGAAGGTCAAGTTCCAGCTCAATGTGAAGAACCTGTTCGATCGTACTTACTACACCTCATCGGTGAATACGCAGTTTGTGTCCATGGGCGATGCGCGGCAGGTGTCGGTGTCCAGCACCTTGACCTTCTGATTCATTTATCTGTGGGAGCTGGCTTGCCTGCGATGGCATCGACTGGGTTTGCCTGATACACCGAGTTGTCTGCATCGCAGGCAAGCCAGCTCCCACAGGAAAGCGGTCGCCACATTGATAGCGAGCTGTTAGCGTTGCCGCCATTGCATGCTTATGGAAAACGCAACGATGCACTTTGTAAAATGGTTACGCACCGGCACCCTGCTGGTCGGTTTGAGTTTTTTACTGGGCGGCTGCGCCAGCGTCTCCCAAACTTCCACGCCGGCAACCCTGGATAAACTGTTGAGCGATCCGGCGCTGCAAGGCGCTACGGTCTCGCTGATGGTACGTGACGCCCGCACGGGCTCCACGCTGTATCAGCACAACCCGCGCACCCGGCTGGTGCCCGCGTCCAACCTCAAGTTGCTGACCACCGCCGCGGCGATGGATGTGCTGGGGCCGCAATACCGCTTCGCCACCCAACTGCTGAGCAATGGCATACGCCAGGGCGACCGTTTGACCGGCAACCTGTACCTGCGTGGCCTCGGCGACCCGACCGTTCAGTTTGCCGATTACCAGACCCTGGCCGCGCAATTGGCCAGCCAGGGCGTGCGCCAGGTGCAGGGCGACCTTGTGTTCGACGACACCTGGTTCGATGCCGAGCGGCTGGGGGTGGATTGGTCCCATGACGATGAAACCACCTACTACGGCGCGCAGATTTCGGCGCTGACCGTGGCACCCAATGCGGACTTTGATGCAGGCAGCGTGCTGGTCACAGCCAAGGCGCCGTTACGGGCCGGCACACCGGTGAGTGTCGATATTTTCCCGCCCAGCGACTACCTGCAACTGAGCAACCGCGCCATCAGTGGGCCGGGCAATAGCTATGGGATCAACCGTCGCCATGGCACCAACCTGTTGCAGCTCAGCGGCGCAGTGGCGCCGGGGCGCCAGAGCCAGCAATTGGTCAGCGTCTGGGAGCCGACGCAACTGGTCGCGAATCTATTCGAACAAGCCTTGGCGCAACAGGGCATCACCGTATTGGGGCGTCGAGTGATGGGTGGGGCAAGCCCGGCTGCAGTGACGGTGCTGGCCGAGCACCAATCGGCTCCGTTACAGGAGTTGATCGTGCCGCTGCTCAAACTCTCGAACAACAACATGTCTGAAGCCTTGCTCAAGGCCATGGGGCGCCAGACCGCCAATAGCGGCACGGCAGCGGCGGGCGCCGTGGCGGTGGCCGGGTTTCTCAAGCGTCAGGGACTGGACACCAGCACGTTCAGTCAGGTCGACGGCTCCGGCCTCTCGCGGCGCAATCTGGTATCGTCGCAAACCCTAACCGACCTGCTACTGGCCGCCAGCAAACAGCCGTGGTTCGACGCCTGGTACAACGCGCTGCCGATTGCCGGCAGCACTGACCGCATGACCGGCGGCAGCCTGCGCTACCGTCTGCGCGACACGCAGGCGCAAAACAACCTGCACGCCAAGACCGGCTCCATGGGCGGCGTGTCGTCATTGAGTGGTTACATCACCGACGCCGGCGGGCGCAAGCTGGTGTTCGCGATGCTGACCAACAACTACGTAGTGGCCGGCGCGCAGGTCAAGGCGCTGGAAGACCGCGTGGCCGTTGCGCTGTCGCGCAGCGACGATTGATTCAGGGCTGATAGCCCATGCGCCAACTCACGGCCCGGGTCGCCGCCAGCAGGTGCTGCGCCGCCGGGCCATCTTCATCGGCATGGAACAGTGAGGTCGGGCCGACCACGGTCATCACTGCCGCCACTTGCCCGACCGCATTGAACACCGGCGCCGACAACGCATCCACGCCGGGCATCAGCAGGCCATGCACAAAGTGCAGGCCACGGCTGCGGATTTGCTCGCACACCGTGGCGTAGGCCTGATCGTCCGCCAGCGAGTGGGCGGTGCCGGATTGAATCTCGCGTTCGCGCAGTTCCACCGTTTCCCGTGACGGCAGGTAAGCGCTGAACACCAGCCCGGTGGACGAACTGAGCAGCGGCAGCACTGAGCCCAACTGCGTCACCACGGTAACGGCGCGCACTGCCGGCTCGATCTGTACCACGGTCGCGCCCTGGTTGCCCCACACCGCCAGAAAGCAGGTCTCATTCAATTCATCGCGCAGCTCGGCCAGGGGCATGGCGCCGACTTTCAACACATCCATGCTGCCCAGCGCCGCCAGCCCCACGCGCAAAGCCTCCCGGCCCAGGCCGTAATGGTTGGTGGCGGTGTTCTGCTCGGCAAAGCCGGAGGCAATCAGCGCCTGCAAATAACGGTGGACCTTGCTCGCCGGCATCTGCACATGGTCGGCCAGGCGCGACAGCGAGGTGGCCGGGGACAATTCGGCCAGAGCCTTGAGAATATCGGTGCCGACTTCCGCCGAGCGGACTTTCTGTTTACCGGTGTCGCGGGGCTTTTCCATGGAAGGGCGAGAATCCGAGAGATGAATGGGCGTCTTTATAGCTTGACGGTCGATAGTGATCAAATTACGTTATGCGTAACTGGATTACGATAAAAACAACTTCTGTACAGAGGAAGATCCATGGACCTCGAATACCTGTCGGGCTTTGGCAATGAATTCGCCAGCGAAGCCTTGCCTGGCGCGCTGCCGGTCGGCCAGAACTCACCGCAAAAAGCCCCCTACGGGCTCTACACCGAACTATTTTCCGGCACTGCCTTCACCATGGCACGCAGTGAAGCGCGGCGCACGTGGCTGTACCGCATCCAGCCGTCGGCCAATCACCCGGCGTTCGTCAAGCTTGCGCGGCAAATGGCCGGTGGACCCTTGGGCGCAGTGACGCCCAATCGCCTGCGCTGGAACCCGCTGGATATTCCGAGTGAGCCGACCGACTTTATTGATGGACTGGTCGGCATGGTTGCCAACTCGGGGTCGGAAAAACCTTCGGGCATCAGCATCTATACCTACCGCGCCAATCGTTCCATGGAGCGGGTGTTCTTCAATGCCGACGGTGAACTGCTGATCGTGCCGGAGCAGGGCCGCCTGCGCGTCGCCACCGAATTGGGTGTGCTCGACGTCGAGCCACTGGAAATTGTGGTACTGCCCCGTGGGCTCAAATTCCGTATCGAACTGCTGGACGCGCAGGCTCGCGGCTACGTCGCTGAAAACCACGGCGCCCCGCTGCGCCTGCCCGACCTGGGTCCTATCGGCAGCAACGGTTTGGCCAACCCTCGCGACTTCCTGACGCCAGTGGCCCGCTACGAAGACCTCAAGCAACCGACCACGCTGGTACAGAAATTCCTCGGTGAACTGTGGGCCTGCGAGTTGGACCACTCACCGTTCAACGTGGTCGCCTGGCACGGCAACAACGTGCCGTACAAATACGACCTGCGTCGCTTCAACACTATCGGCACGGTGAGTTTCGATCATCCGGATCCGTCGATCTTCACCGTGCTGACCTCACCTACCAGCGTGCATGGCCTGGCCAACCTCGACTTCGTGATCTTCCCGCCGCGCTGGATGGTGGCCGAGAATACCTTCCGTCCGCCATGGTTCCATCGCAACCTGATGAACGAATACATGGGCCTGATCCAGGGCGCCTACGATGCCAAGGCCGAAGGCTTCCTGCCCGGCGGCGCGTCGCTGCACAGCTGCATGAGCGCCCATGGCCCGGATGGCGAGACCTGCACCAAGGCCATCAATGCGGACCTGGCGCCGCACAAGATCGATAACACCATGGCCTTCATGTTCGAGACCAGCCAAGTGCTGCGCCCGACCCAGTTCGCCCTGGAGTGCCCGCAGCTGCAACCTGCTTACGACGCGTGCTGGGCCTCACTGCCCGCCACCTTCAACCCGAATCGGAGATAACCCATGACGCAACCAACGCAGACCCGCAGCTGGGTGGCCTCGGCCAACGGTCACGCGGATTTTCCCCTGCAGAACCTGCCCCTGGGCGTGTTCAGTATCAACGGCTCGGCCCCGCGCTGTGGCGTGGCGATCGGCGATATGGTCCTCGACCTGCACGCCGCGCTGGATGAATTTGACGGTGATGCCCGGCGTGCCGTTGAGGCAACAGCGGGTGGCCAATTGAACGCTTTTTTTGAACTTGGCCGTGGGCCACGCGTGGCGTTACGCGAGCGCCTGCTGGAGCTGCTGGCCGAAGGCAGCCAGCTGCAACAGCGCGAAGCGCAGGTGCTGCACTGCGCCGCCGATTGCCAGATGCACTTGCCGGCGAAGATCAATGACTACACCGACTTCTACGTCGGCATCGAGCACGCGCAGAACGTCGGCAAACTGTTTCGCCCGGATAACCCCCTGTTGCCCAACTACAAGTACGTGCCGATTGGTTACCACGGCCGTGCGTCGACCATTCGCCCGTCGGGCACGCAGGTCCGGCGCCCCAAAGGCCAGACACTGCCGGCCGGCCAGTCCGAACCGACGCTCGGCCCCTGCGCGCGCCTGGACTACGAACTGGAGCTGGGCATCTGGATCGGCCAGGGCAATGCCATGGGCGAAGCGATTGCCATCGGCGATGCGGCCGAGCACATCGCCGGTTTCTGTCTGCTCAATGACTGGTCGGCGCGAGATATCCAGGCCTGGGAATACCAGCCGCTGGGCCCGTTCCTGTCGAAAAGCTTTATCACCAGTATTTCGCCATGGGTGGTGACCGCCGAAGCGCTGGAGCCCTTTCGCAAAGCGCAACCGGCGCGGCCCGAGGGCGACCCGCAACCGCTGCCGTATCTGCTGGATAAACGTGATCAGAACGCGGGCGCCTTTGATATCGAGCTGGAAGTGCTGCTCACCACAGCCTCAATGCGCGAGCAGAACCTGCCCGCCCATCGCCTGACCTTGAGCAATACCGAGCATATGTACTGGACAGTGGCGCAAATGGTTGCGCACCACAGCGTCAACGGTTGCCAGTTGCAGGCCGGCGACCTGTTTGGTTCAGGCACCTTGTCCGGGCCGCAGCCGGGGCAGTTCGGCAGCCTGTTGGAAATTACCGAAGGCGGCAAGAAGCCGATTGAATTGGCCTCGGGCGAGGTACGTAAATTCCTTGAAGATGGTGACGAAATCATCCTGCGTGGCCGTTGCCGCCGCGAAGGTTTTGCCAGCATCGGCTTTGGTGAATGCCGCGGTACTGTGGTTGCGGCACGTTAAGAGGGCAGGGTCATGGAACTCTATACTTACTACCGTTCCACCGCGTCGTATCGGGTACGTATTGCCCTGGCGCTCAAGGGCCTGGATTTCACCGCGCTGCCCGTCAACCTGCTGGTCCCGGCAGGCGGCGCCAATCACCAGCCCGAGTACCTGGCGATCAACCCGCAAGGGCGCGTGCCGGCGTTGCGTACTGATCAAGGGCAGACGTTGATCCAATCGCAGGCGATCATCGAATATCTGGAGGAGCGTTATCCACAGGTGCCACTGCTCTCAAGTGATCCGGCAGCCCGTGCCCATGAACGGGCGGTAGCGTCGATCATCGCCTGCGATATCCACCCGCTGCACAACTCCAGCACGCAGAACCTGTTGCGCAAGTGGGGGCACGATGAGGCGCAATTGCTGGAGTGGATCGGGCACTGGATCAGTCAGGGCCTGGGCGCGGTGGAGCAGTTGATTGGCGACACAGGGTTTTGCTTTGGCGAGCAGCCGGGCTTGGCCGATACGTTTCTGATCCCGCAGTTGTACGCGGCCGAGCGTTTCAAGGTGCCCTTGGCGGCGTACTCGCGCATAGGGCGAGTGGCGGCGTTGGCGGCCCAACATCCGGCCTTCGTGCAGGCCCACCCCGCCAATCAACCTGACACGCCATAGCCCCTCCCACATTTGATCGTGCCAACCTAATAAAAAATAAAGGTACCTTGCGATGCACAATCAGATTGCCAGCTTTCGCGCGGCACTCGACGCCCGTCCGGTGTCGCGCTACCAGTGGTTGATTCTCGTGTTGCTGGCGTTGCTGCTGGTCACCGATGGCTACGACGCCCAGGTGCTGGGCTATGTAGTGCCGGCACTGGCTCAGGATTGGGGCCTGGAAAAAGCCGCGTTCGGGCCGGTATTCAGCGCCAACCTGCTTGGGTTGACCCTCGGCTCGCTGCTGGTGACACCGCTGGCGGATCGTTTCGGCGTGCGGCGCATCCTGTTGGCCTGTGTGCTGATCTACGCCAGCCTGACCGTACTGATGGTGTTTGCCAATTCCCTCACCACACTGATGGCGGCGCGGTTTATCTGCGGCATCGGCATGGGAGGCGCAATGCCCAGTGCCATGGCATTGATGTCTGAATATTCGCCGCCGCGCATGCGCACCTTGATGGTGACCCTGGCGGCCTGCGGCTTTTCGTTCGGCGGCGCGGCAGGCGGCTTTGTGGCGGCCGGGTTTATCGATAGCTTTGGTTGGCAGGCGGTGTTCCTGGCTGGTGGGGTAACACCGTTGCTGCTGTTCCCGTTCCTGGTGTGGCTGTTGCCCGAATCCTTGCCACGCCTGTTGCGCGATGCGCCGCCGTATCTGCGTCTGCGCAAAGTCACGGCGCGGATGCTGCCCGACTGGCAACCGCCGCCCGCGACCGAAGCTGAAAACCTGCAGGAACAAGGCAGCAAACTGACGGTGGTGGAGCTGTTTCGCAACGGCTACGCGCGCCCGACGCTGCTGATCTGGGCGACCTTTTTTGTCAGCCTGATTTTGCTGTATTTCATGATCAGTTGGTTGCCATCGCTGTTGCTCGAAAGCGGCCTGGCGCTGAACGAAGCCAACCTGGTCACGTCCATGTTCCTGTTTGCCGGCACCTTGGGCGCCATCCTCATGGCCTGGTTTGCCGACCGCCTGAAAAGCAAGGTGCGACTGTTGTCCGGCGTGCTGGCGGCGGCTGCGTTGTGCACCATCCTGCTGGGCTTGAACCACGACAATCCACGTTACCTGGTGGCCTGCGTGTTCGCTGCCGGGTTCTGCATCATCGGCGGGCAACTGACCCTCAATGCCTTTGCGAGCAATTTCTACCCGGCGCAGGTGCGCGCCACCGGCACAGGCTGGGCGTTGGGGGTAGGGCGTTTTGGATCAATCCTGGGGCCGCTGTTCGGCAGTATGTTGCTGGCGATGCATATACCGGTGCAGCAGATTTTCTTCTTCTGTGCGATTCCGGCCGTGATTGCGGCGCTGTTGATTATTCAGGTGCGGGCGCCGGGCTCCACTACGCTAAAAACGCCAGTGCCTGGCGATATTCTCAATCGCACCTAGGGGGGCGTTCTCAATTAGTTTCCCCGTCGCGCCGGGTCTGCTGTTGTGCAGGGCAAGGCGCGAGAAGCGTGGTTTGGTCATTCCAAATAAGCTTCGAGCAACGCAGCCCTGCACAACAGCAGGCCCTTCGGGTTGTGCCTTAAAGCGGGCCAGCCTGCGTTGCAGGCCTTGGAAAGGGAACAACCATTCCCTGCGGCCTGCGCCTTGCCTGGCCCGCTTTAAGGCGACAACGCGGCGGGGAAACTAATTGAGAACGCCCCCTAGGTCAATGCACCACTGAATTGGGCGGCAGGTGCCCCAGCCGCTCGGTCAGGCGCAGGCGCTGGATCGGGTCTTCGCTGAGCATCAACGCATGTTCCAGGTCAAAGCGCTCGGCACTCGGGCAATCCAGGCGCTGGTATAGGCTGGCGCGTGCAAGGTAGTCGGCGGCGCTGGCATTGCCCAGTTCCAGTACGCGCTCGGCGTCCACCAGGGCAGCCAGGGGATCGTCGTTGGCGAGGTGCAGTTGGCGCAGGTTACGTGACAGCCGCTGCAGGATCGCCCTAGGCTCGGCGGTGTGCAGGTGGTCGGCGTGCAAGTTGAGTTTTGGCCCGTATTGCCGGTGCAGCAGTTCGCGACAATCGTTGGGGTACAAGCGTCGACCGCCGCACGGGTCCAGCAGGTGGTCGGCACCGGGTACGCGTAGCAGGAAGTGGCCGGGGAAATTTACCCCGACCATGGGGATATCCAGGCGCCGTGCCATTTCCAGGGCGATCAGGCCCATGGCCAAGGGTTGCCCGCGTTTTCGCCGCAGCACTTTGTCGAGCAGCGCGGCGGCGGGGCGCAACGGGGTCTGGTCATCCTGGGCAAACCCCAGGTCATTCAGGCGCCGCAGCAGCGGCTGGCCGAGTTCATCGGCCGGCAACAGGGGCATGCCCAGGCTGACCTGCTGTTGCAGCACACGCAGCTCTTGCAGGATCAGCAACGGCTGTACGCTGGCATCGTGTTCGGCAGCCATCCACAGCGCGGCTTCAAACAGCGCAGGGGGTGAACGGTCCAGGCAGGCGAAAAAGGCTGTGCGGGGATTCATCGCGTTCTCCGGCGGATGCCCCGTTTTAGCCTTGCCAGGAAATTTCGTCCAGTATCTTGAAAAATATCCTGCGTGCTTATGTCCTGGATCTTACGAAACAGCGCGGCTTATTCCAGTGCAATCCAGCAGTTTTCTGCCGCGAGCCTATACTTTGCCCACAACCAAAAGTGATTCGGGAGCTCATTGATGTTTGCGCTCATGCACAGCACCCGCCTTGAATCGCTGCACCTGAGCGTCGACCCGGTGACCGGGCTGAAAGCGATCATCGCCATCCACAACAGTCGCCTGGGGCCTGCCTTGGGCGGCTGTCGCTACCTGGCTTACCCCAACGATGACAGTGCCGTGGCCGATGCCGCGCGCCTGGCCCAAGGCATGAGTTACAAGGCTGCACTGGCCGGGCTGGCGGTGGGCGGCGGTACGGCGGTCATCATCCGCCCTGTGCACGTGGAGAGCCGCGCCGCGCTATTCGAGGCGTTTGGCCGCTGTATCGAAAAACTCGACGGCCGTTTCATTACCTCGATCGACAGCGGCACCTCGGTCGCCGACATGGATTGCATCGCCCAGCACACTCGCTTCGTCACCAGCACCACCGCCGCCGGCGACCCTGCGCCTCATGCCGCCATGGGTGTATTTACCGGCATCCGTACCACCGCCATGGCGCGCCTGGGCAGCGACAACCTTGAAGGCTTGCGCGTAGCGGTGCAGGGCCTGGGCAACGTCGGTTATGCCCTGGCTGAGCAACTGCACGCTGCGGGTGCAGAACTGTTGGTCAGCGACATCGACCACGGCAAGGTGCAACTGGCCATGGAACAACTGGGCGCCCACCCGATTGCCAACGATGCCTTGCTCAGCACCCCCTGCGACATCCTCGCGCCCTGCGGCGTCGGCGCTGTATTCAACCGCAACAGCGTCGGCCAGTTGCGGTGCGCCGCCGTGGCAGGTTCGGCCAGCGCACAATTGACCAACCTGGACATCGCCGACCAGTTGGAAGGCCGCGGCATCCTCTATGCCCCGGACTACGTGATCAACTCCGGCGGCCTGATCTACGTCGCCCTCAAACACGCCGGCACCGACCTGCCCGGGATTACCGCGCACCTGTCGAACATTGGCACGCGCCTGACCGAAATCTTCGCCCACGCCCAAGCCGAAAAGCGCTCCCCCGCACGGGTCGCCGATGAGCTGGCCGAACGTCTGCTGTACAAATAGGCCGGGCATTAAAAAGGCCCTGAATCCATGATTCAGGGCCTGTTCAATTCGGGCTTTACTCTGCCACCGCGTTCAGCAACTCGGACAACGCGTCCGGCTGGCTTTTGAATGCCTTGGCAAATACATCGCGGTTCTTCGCCATGTAGATCCCGGCTTCCTCCACCTGCTGCTCACTCAAAGATGGCACGGCTTTTTGCAACACCTCTGCCAGCAACTCAGCGAGTTCAAGCATCTTGTCATGACGGTCAGCTTCGGCTTTATCCATGAACAAACGCTCCAGATCTCGGCTGCTGCGGTATACCACTTCGACGGCCATTCACCACCTCACATGCCTTCACGATAGTTGTCTTTTGCGACTACTGTATTTATATACAGCGAAAAGGATAAGCCAAACGCCGGGGTTTGGATAGTAGGTTTTTAATGTAGTTGGGAAATGGGGGCGCTGCGCACACCAGCGGGAGCAAGCTCTCTCGCCACAAAGATTGATTAAGTGCCTAATATCAGCCCGCCATCATCTCAATACCCTGTCTATGGCCTTTTTTCTGCATACAGAACAACCGTCACGTCCAACTCGCATTATCCGGTCGAACCGACCTAAGGAAGCATCATCGTGAAAATCAACTGGGCCGAAAGGCTGCGCCAGCAAGTCCACGGGCTGGCCGAGTCCCTGGGCAATCTGTTTGTCGAGTCGTTTCACTACCTGGCGTTGTTTGCCATTGGTGCGGTGACCGCCTGGGCGGCGGTGATGGAATTCCTGGGGATGCTGGAGAACGGCCATATCAAGATCGATGACATCTTGCTGCTGTTCATCTACCTGGAACTGGGCGCGATGGTCGGGATTTACTTCAAGACCAACCACATGCCGGTACGCTTCCTGATCTATGTGGCAATCACCGCGCTTACGCGTTTGCTGATCTCCAACGTGTCGCACCACAACCCGCCGGATGTGGGCATCATCTACCTGTGCGGCGGAATTCTGTTGTTGGCGTTTGCCATTCTGGTGGTGCGCTATGCGTCGTCGGCGTTCCCTTCGGTGAAGGTCGAAAGCCCGCGTCGCAAAGGCGAGGCGAGCCTGGAGACCGAGAAGGGCGAGCTTTAAAGCCCCACGCTGAAGGGCAGGGTGCGGGCAGGCGGGCGCTGCAGGAGTTTGTGGCTGTCGCCGTCCGTCATCAGTTCGAGGATTTCCACGGCGCTATGACCCTGTTCGATGGCGATACCGAACTGGATGCTTTGCACCAGGCGTTTGAGGCGCTGCGGGTCGTTGCGCTGTTCGGCGCTGATCATGCGCTTGGCCACCACGCCGGTCTCGTCCGAGAGGGTGAGCATGATGCTGCCGTCCAGCCGCTGGATGCTCAGATTGACGCGGTATTGGGGGGTGAAGGTGTCGGTGATGATCTGAAAAGGATTGTCCATGGTGCGTTACCGCCTGATAAGAACATGCAGTCATTGACGGCCGGTGTCAGGATTAGTTCGCATTGCCTGACCATCGGCCAAATTCCGTTTTCCTCAAAAGTTCTACAGCAAGGGCCGTGCCGTACAGGCGTTGGAAGCTCAATGTGGGAGGGGGCTTGCCCCCGATAGCGGTGTATCAGCCAATAAATACTCGGCTGAAAGACTGCTATCGGGGGCAAGCCCCCTCCCACATTGGGTCTGTGTTGTTACTCAGGCAGGTGAGCTATTTCAGGGCATCACGGAAAAAACGATCGCAGACAGCGCAATCAACCCGATCACCACTACAAACACGTTCGACAGCTGGCCCGAATACTGGCGCAGCGATGGCACGCGGCGAATCGCGTACATCGGCATCAGGAACAGCAGGCACGCGATAATCGGTCCGCCCATGGTTTCGATCATGCCCAGGATGCTTGGGTTGAAGGTGGCCACGGCCCAGCAGGTCAGCACCATGAACAGCGCGGTGGAGCGTTCCAGCCATTTCGCCGACATCGAGCGGTTGCGCCCGCGCAGGGATTTGACGATCAAGCCCTGGAAGCCTTCGCTGGCACCGATGTAGTGGCCCAGGAACGATTTGGTAATCGCCACCAGTGCGATCAGCGGCGCGGCGTAGGCGATCACTGGCGTCTGGAAGTGGTTGGCCAGGTACGACAGGATCGAGATGTTCTGCGCCTTGGCGGCGGCCAGGTCAGCGGGCGATAGCGCCAGTACGCAACTGAAGCAGAAGAACATCACGGTCAGCACCATCATGGCGTGGGCGGTGGCGAGGATGCCGCTGCTTTTTCGCTCGGCCTGGGCGCCGTAGACGCGCTTCTGGTCCACGGCGAAAGCGGAGATGATCGGTGAGTGGTTGAACGAGAACACCATCACCGGGATCGCCAGCCACAGCGTCTTGAAGAACAGCGGCAGCGGCATGCCTTCGCTGGCGGAGGCGAAGAACGCGCCATTCCAGTTGGGAATCAGGCTGACAGCCAATAGCAACAGCGCAGCAACGAAAGGGTACACCAGCACACTCATGGCCTTGACGATCACACCCTGGCCACAACGCACGATGGCCATCAGGCCGAGGATCAGCACCAGGGACAAGATCGCACGGGGCGGTGGCGTCATGTGCAGTTGGTGCTCCATGAAACTGCCCAATGTGTTGGTCAGTGCCACGCTGTACACCAGCAGGATCGGGAAGATCGCAAAGAAGTAGAGCAGGGTGATCAGCTTGCCGGCGCCGACACCAAAGTGTTCCTCGACCACTTCGGTGATGTCGCCGGATTTGCCCGACAACACAAAGCGCGTCAGCCCACGGTGGGCGAAGAAAGTCATCGGAAAAGCCAGCAGCGCCAGTACGATCAGCGGCCAGAAACCGCCGACGCCGGCGTTGATCGGCAGGAACAGGGTGCCGGCGCCGATGGCGGTGCCGTAGAGGCCGAGCATCCAGGTGGTGTCGTGTTTGGTCCAGCCGGTGGTCACGCTTGCTTCGGATACAGGATTTTCGGCAGCAGGTGTACGTACATCAGTCATCGGTATTGCCTCGTTATTATTTTTGCGCGGGCTCACGTTGGGGCGGGTAGCAGTGCTCCGATCAGCACTCCACCCAGCTGACCGCCAGGCCGCCCCGTGAAGTTTCTTTGTATTTGTCATGCATATCGGCGCCGGTATCGCGCATGGTGCGGATGACCCGGTCGAGGGAAATGAAGTGCTTGCCGTCACCGCGCAGGGCCATTTGCGTGGCGTTGATCGCCTTGACCGCGGCAATGGCATTACGCTCGATGCACGGCACCTGCACCAGGCCGCCGACCGGGTCGCAGGTCAGGCCGAGGTTATGTTCCAGGCCGATTTCGGCGGCGTTTTCCAGTTGCTCGGGGGTGGCGCCGAGAATATCGGCCAGGCCGGCGGCGGCCATGGCGCAGGCCGAGCCCACTTCGCCCTGGCAGCCGACTTCGGCGCCGGAGATCGAGGCGTTTTTCTTGCAGAGGATGCCGACGGCGGCGGCGGCCAGGAAGAAATTGACCACATCGTCGTCAGACGCGTCGGCGTTGAATTTCATGTAGTAATGCAGCACCGCCGGGATGATGCCGGCCGCGCCATTGGTCGGGGCGGTGACCATGCGCCCGCCGGCGGCGTTTTCTTCGTTGACGGCGAGGGCGAACAGGTTGACCCATTCCATCGCCGACAAGGTTGAAGTGATCACATTGGGTTTGCCGATTTCCAGCAGGCTGCGGTGCAATTTCGCCGCCCTGCGCGGCACGTCCAGGCCGCCGGGCAGGATACCTTCATCGCGCAGGCCCTGTTCCACGCATTCGCGCATCACCGACCAGATGTGCAGCAGGCCGCTGCGGATGTCTTCGTCGCTGCGCCACGCACGTTCGTTGGCCATCATCAGTTCAGAAACCCGCAAGCCGTGCTTGTTGCACAACGCCAGCAGTTCCACAGCACTGGAAAAGTCGTAGGGCAATTGCACGTCGCTGGTCGGCGCAATGCCTGATGCGGCTTCGGCGGCCTCGATGATGAAACCACCGCCTACCGAGTAATAGGTCTGCTCGCTCAGCAGGCCGTTGTCGCCATAGGCGTGCAGGGACATGGCGTTGGGGTGGTAAGGCAGGCTTTCATCCAGCAGCAACAGGTCGGTGTGCCAGTTGAAAGCGATTGCCTGGGAGCCGGCCAGCAGCAATTGACCCGACTCGCGCAGTTGCTGGATACGTGCATTGATCGAGGTGGGGTCGACGCGGTCCGGCCATTCGCCCATCAAGCCCATCACACAGGCGCGATCAGTGGCATGGCCTACGCCGGTGGCGGACAGCGAGCCGTACAGGCGTACTTCAACGCGGCGGGTTTGGCTGAGCAAATGCTGATCGGTCAGGGCCTGGGCGAACGTCGCGGCAGCGCGCATCGGGCCGACGGTATGGGAACTGGAGGGGCCAATGCCCACCTTGAATAGATCGAAAACACTGATAGCCATGCTAAAGCCTTACAAGCAATGGAGTAGAAATCGCTGCCATGTTTTGTAGAGCAGGCGGAATTGGCGCGATACTGAGCCTCTGGATCGGCACTGACCAACGAATTATCCTAAGACACCCTTTAGCAGGACTAAACGCTATGACCCGCCCCCTTCACGGCCAGACCTATGTGTGGCTGCATGTGTTTTCTTGCGCTGCACGGCATCTGTCGTTCACCCGCTGCGCCGAAGAACTGCACATCACGCCGGGGGCGGTGAGCCAGCAGATTCGCCAGTTGGAGGAGCGCCTGGGCTTTCGGCTGTTTCATCGGCGCGCCCGCGGGGTTGAACTCAGCGCCGAGGGGCAGCGCCTGGCGGCGGTGGTCGGCGAGGCTTACGGGAGCATTGATGCGGAGTTGCAGCGCTTGGATGCCGGGATGATCAGCGGCACCCTGCGCCTGCGCTCGATCCCCTCGTTTCTCGGCAAGTGGCTGACCCCGCGCCTGCCACGTTTGCAGCAGCGCTTTCCCGACATCCAACTGCGCATGGTCGCCGAAGACAGCAGCATCGCCCTGCATGAAGGCGACTTCGACCTGGCCATCGACCTCAACGATGGCAGCTACCCCGGCTTGTTATCCACAGCCCTGTTGGACGAGCAGATATTCCCGGTGTGCGCCCCCAGCCTTCTACGTGGACGGCCGCCGTTGCATGGCCCGGCCGATCTGGCGCATTTTCCGCTGCTGCACGACATCACTGCCTGGCGTGGGAGTTATGAATATGCCGAGTGGGAGTTCTACCTGAATGCCATCGGCCACCACGGTGCCGACGTGCGGCGCGGGCATACCTTCAACCGCAACCACCTGACCATCGAAGCCGCCATTGCCGGCATGGGGGTAGCGATTGCGCGGCGCACGTTGCTCAATGATGAACTGGAGCGCGGCACCCTGATTGTGCCGTTTGGCCTGGCCGTGCCCAACCATAAGCGCTATGTGCTGCTGTATGCGCCAGGTGCATTGAGCCACCCCGGCGTGCGCGCGGTGCACGACTGGCTGGTGGAGGAAGCAGGGATTTTTCGCGGTTTGCACCCGTTGGGAGAGGGGCAATTGTGAGGAAACAGGACGTAAGAAGTTGTAACTAACTCCCCACCCTACCAGCGTTTTTGCTCGTCGTCAGGGTTAATTTGTAATGTGGGATTTATCTTTGCAAAGGGGTTGAATTGTTTCAGCAGGTGCTCAATTGTGTAATCAAGAGGTCATGGTTTCACCACCCCGGTGTTGCAGTTTGTGATCTCTGGCGAGCTAGCTGAAATAAGGGAAGAACTATGCAAATCCAAGTCAATAGCGATAACCATATTGAAAGCAGCATCCGACTGGAGGAGTGGGTACGTACTACCATTGAGAGCACGCTCGAACGTTATGAAGAAGACCTGACCCGCGTTGAGGTCTACCTGCGGGACGAGAACGGCGACAAGCCCGGACCCCACGATTTAAGTTGCCGCCTGGAAGCACGGCCAAAGGGCCACCAGCCAGTTTCCGTGTGCCATAAAGCCGATACGCTGGAGCAAGCGATCGATGGCGCCGCCACCAAGCTGGATCATGCGCTGGAACACTTGTTCGGCAAACTGCAAGGCAAGCCTCGCGCTGCCGGGAAAAACCAGCCGATCAACAAAGTGAATGAAGACGCGCTGGAAGAGGAATTCCTGGAAAACGAAAACGCTGTCATTAACAGCTAACTGTTTTTTCATTCCCCACTGAAAACGGGCCTGCATATGCAGGCCCGTTTTCGTTCAACGCCGTCGCTGGAAGAAATACCGGCTCAGAGCGGCCAACCCGCAAGCGCCCAAGCCCGCAAACAGCATGGCCCAACCAGCGCCGCTACGCAGGGCCGTCTGTGCCTCCAGGCGTGTGAGTCCAGGCGCGTTCAGCTTGCCCGCCGCAATATGCTGGCTGAGGGTTGCCCAATCCGCCGCCGTGCTGGCCGGCAATACATTGGCCAGGTGATGGCTGATTCCGAGCAACAGCACCAGCCCCATCAATGCGATGTTGAGCGCCAGGGTGATCAGCCGTGCGCTGAAGTCGATGCCCGAGGCCATGCCTGCGCGGTCAGTCGAGACGGCGCCGGTGGTGGTATTGGTGGTCGGCGAATTGGTCAGTGCCAGCCCAATGCCGGCGATCGCGCAACTGAGCAGCACCAGTGCTGTGCTGGGCTGTTCGGCGTAATTAACCGCGGCCATGCCCAAAAAACCTGCGCCCATCGTCCCCAGGCCCAGGGGGATGATGCATTCGGCGCCAAAGCGCAGGGCCAGGCGTTCGGCCAATGGCGGCACCAACAAAGTGGGCAAGGTGTACGCGAGCAGCGCCGCGCCGGTGGTCAGCGTGTCGTAACCCAGGCCCGCCTGGAAATACAGTGGCAAGTAGATCATGAACGGCCAGAAGCTGAAGTTCATGCCGATTGAGCCCATCAAGGCGCCGTTGAAACGTTGGATGCGGAACACCGAGAAGTCGAACATCGGATGGGCGCTGCGCCGCTCAATCAAGATAAACAGCAGCAGTCCGAAGACCGACAGGCCGGCCCAGCCGAGCATCGCCGGGGTGCCGAAACCGTTCTCGCTGCCTTGGGTGATGAAGTAGACCAGCGCAAACACCGCCAGCGTCATGGTCAACATGCCGGCAATGTCGAGGCGATGGCTGGCCGGGTCACGGGATTCCTGCACGCTGATGTGCAGCAGCGCCAAGGTAAACAAGGTCAGTGGTACATGCACCAGGAAAACCCAGCGCCAGTCCGCCACGGCCAGTATCACTGCCCCGATCATCGGCCCGAAACCCAGGCCCACGCCGGCAATTACGCCCCATATCGCGAAGGCTCGCGCCCGCGCCGCCGGTTCGCGGAACTGGTGGGACAAGATGGCAAACTGGCAAATCATCATCGCGCCGGCGCCAATGCCCTGGATGAATCGCGCCACGATCAGTGTCGGCGCATCGTGGGCCAGGCCACACGCCAGCGAGGCCAGGGCGAACACCCATAGACACAGCACCAGCACGCGCCGCCTACCGAAGCGATCCGCCAGCGTGCCCGCCGCCATCAGCACGCTGGTGCAGGCCAGGGTGTAGGCATTCATGATCCATTGGGCGTCTTGAAAGCCGGTACCCAATTCCTGTTCCAGCGTCGGCAGGATCACCGGCACGCTGGAGATTTCCAGGCCGAACATGAGGGCCACCAGGCAAACGGCGGTGAGGGCCAGGGCATTTCTGGCGGCGCTCGGCGGGTTGAGGGCCGATGCAGCAGCGGCGGACGGCATGACGAGTTCCTTTCAAATAGGGGAGGGCTCTATTCTCTCGGGAATCGAATTCGTTATTCGTGATAAGTTTTCCATCGATATGGGAATCAAGGGCGACAATTGACGCATGGCTACCCCGCGTTTTGATGGCGTTGAGCTGTTTTTGCAAATCGTCGAGAGCGGCAACCTGACCGACGCCGCCGAGCGCCTGAACCTTACACGCTCGGCCGTCGGTAAAGGCTTGGCGCGTCTGGAGGCGCGGCTGGGCACGTGCCTGTTGCAGCGTTCCACACGCCGCCAGCGGTTGACCGAGGATGGGCAGGCCTACTACGAACATTGCCTGCGCGCATTGGCCGAACTGGAAGCGGCCGAATCGGTGCTCGAAAGTGGCCGGCAACAACCACGGGGACGACTGAGGGTCAGTGTGCCGCTGGCATTCGGGCACCACTATGCGGCACCGGCCTTGTGGGGCCTGATGGAGCGTTACCCTGAACTTGAAATCGAGATTTGCTTCTCCGACCGCATGATCGATCTGGCGCAGGAAGGCTTCGATATGGCCGTACGCATCGGCCCGTTACCGGATACCGACCGCCTGAGTGCCCGTCGCCTGGGCCAACAGGCTATGGGGCTGGCAGCGTCACCGGCGTATCTGCAGCGCAAGGGTGCCATTGAGAGTATCGAAGACCTGGCCGCTCATCGCGGCATTGCGTATCGCAGCAACACCACGCATCGCTCGCGCCTGGCTTCGCCCCTGATAGTGGACGACCTCCAGGCGCTAGCCGATGCCGCCATCGCGGGCGTGGGCCTGGCCTGGTTGCCGAGTTGGTTGATTGCTCACTATGCGCTGCGGGGGCAATTGGAAGCGGTGCTGCCCAGCTATCGCGAACAGCCTGCGCCGATCCATGTGGTCTGGCCGACGGCGGTGCATATGCCGGCCAAGACGCGGTGTGCCATCGATGCGTTGGTGGCGGCCACCCCCAGTTGCCTGGCGGGCAGCTGAAGCCACTGGGGGCCAATGTGGGAGGGGGCTTGCTCCCGATAGCGGTGTATCAGTGGCAAATGTACCGACTGACACACCGCCATCGGGAGCAAGCCCCCTCCCACAGTAGGTTCTGTATTGTTCTGCAGATTTGGGTCAGAACGCGATAGAGGTTTGCACATACACCGTGCGCGGCTCACCCACGTACTTGCCTTTGTTGTTGTCGTCAAACGAGCGGGTGTAGTACTGCTTGTTGAAGATGTTCTTCACCCCCACCGCCACATTCAAATCCGACAATTGCGGGCCGAAGTCATAGGCCGCGCGGCTGCTGAACAGCATGTAGCCGGGGATGCGTCCATTGGCACCGTCGGCGCTTTCGGCCTGGGTGTTGGCATTGTCGGCGAATTGGCTGCTCTGGTAGCTGCTGTCCACATTCAGCTTCCACGGGCCTTCGGTGTAACCCACGCCGAGGGTGCCTTTGTGCTTGGACGAGAAGGGCACGCGGTTGCCTTTGTTCGGGCCGTCTTCACGAATGGTCGCGTCGACATAGGCATAAGTGGCATACACATCGAAACCCGCCAGCGCCGGGCTCAGGCCGTCGAGCGCATAGTTGATGCTCGACTCGATGCCCTGGTGACGGGTTTCACCGCGGGCGATCACCGTGTCGTTGGTCTGGTTGCTGTCGTACTGGTTGTCGAAGTTGATCAGGAACGCGCCGATTTCGGCGCGCAGGCTGCCATTGTCGTAGCGCGTGCCGAGTTCCCAGGTGCGGGCTTTTTCCGGTTTTACTTCGCCGCGGTTCACGCGGTTGGGCATCTGGCTGTACTGCACGCTGCCGAACGAGCCCTCGGTGTTGGCGTAGAGGTTCCAGTCGTCAGTGAGGTGATAGAGCACGTTCAGCGCCGGCAGCGCGGTGTTGTAGTCGCCCTTGTATTTGACGTTGCTCAGATTGTTGGTTTGCTCAGACTTGATCATCTCGTAGCGCACGCCCGGGGTGATGGTCCACTTGCCGATATCAATGCGGTCGTCGATAAAGAACGCGTTGGCTTCAGTGCCGCCACGGGTGTCGCGGTCGTTGCGACTGTTGGTGGTGGGGATTTGCTGGTTGGCGGCAATCGGCGTGCGGTAGCGCAACTCGTGACCGGCTTCATTGATATAGCGGTAGCCGACACCCACTTCATGGCTGGTCGGGCCAAGGTCGAAGCCCTGGGCGAAGCGGGTTTCAAGGCCGCGTACCCAGTATTCGCGTGGCGACAGCGACAGGAAGCTGCCCTGGTCCAGGTAACCGCTGCGCAGGGTCTTGGTGAAGAAACTGTTGACCGTGAATTCGCGGCGGTCTTGCTCGTAGCGATAGCCGACGTTGAACATCGTACGGCGGCCCCAGAATTTATCGTAGGGGCGGGTGGACTGATACGGGTCGGCCTTGTAGTCCTTGACGTTCAAGCCTCCGGGCATGTCGGCCTGGCCTTCGTAGTACTGCGCCATGGCGTTGAAGCTGTTGGCGTCGTCCAGTTGGTATTTGCCCTTGAGGATCAGGTCGTCGATGCGCGTGTTGCTGTTTTCGCGCCAGTCGCCGCCGCGGGTGCCGGAGTACAGGATCGCGCCGCCCAGGCCATTGTCGGCAGTGCCGCCGGCGAGCAGGTTGCCGGTGGTCTTGAAACCGTCGTGGCTGGAAGACGGGCTGGTTTCGGTCTGCAAGCCGCCTTTGACCGTGGGCGCATCCGGGATGGCGCGGGTCACGAAGTTGACGATGCCGCCGACGTTTTGCGGGCCATAACGCACCGCACCGCCGCCACGGACCACGTCTACCGCGTCCATGTTGCCCATGCTGATCGGTGCAAAGGACAACTGCGGCTGGCCATAGGGCGCGAAGGGCACCGGGATGCCATCCATCAGCACCGTGGAGCGCGATGCCAGGCGCGGATTGAGCCCGCGAATGCCGAAGTTCAGCGCCATGTCATGGCTGCCAGTGCCGTTGTTTTCCGGGGCGTTGACGCCGGGAATGCGGTTGAGCACGTCGCGAGCTTGGGTTGCACCTTGGCGTTCGAACTCTTCGCGGCGGATCACATCACGGGCGCCGGGGTGTTCGAACACGTTGGTTTGCGCCGCGTCACCGAGCCAGTCGCCGACCACGTTGGAGGTTTGCAGTTCGAGGGTGGCGGGGGCGCCAGCCGGTTGCAGGCTGAAGGCGTTGTCGCCCTCGGCCCGGGCTTGCAGGCCGGTGCCCTCCAGCAGTTTGCTCAGGCCCTCGGCCGCGCTGTAATTGCCCGACAGGCCGTGGCTTTGCATACCAGCCGTCACATCAGAACCGAACGACACCAGCACACCGGCTTGGCGACCAAATTGGTTCAGGGCCGCTTCCAGGGTGGTCGGCGCGATGTGGTACGCCTTGGCGTCGGCGGCCATCACCGCAGGCAGCACGGTCAGGCTGAGGCTGGCGCCCAGTAGGAGTTGGCGCAAGGTGCGGGCAAGAAGCGTCGGTTGCTGGGGCATGAAGGTGGTCCTGAGAAGGAAGGATCAAGGTGGCTTTCCTTCTCTGTCACGCCAGGTGCGGAAAACGGCTCACACAAATGCAAAATAAATTCAGGCCCGGGCCTGCACGGTCACCCAATAGCGGGTGAAACGCCGAACTTTCACTGGCAGGCTGATTTCCAGCAGGTCCAGAATGCGTTCGCTGTTATCCAGCGGGTAGCTGCCGGACAGCAAAAGGTTTGCCACTTGCGGGTCACAATTGAGCTGGCCGCGACGATAGCGCCCCAGTTCATTCAAGAAGTCTTCAAGGCGCATGTGTGCAGCCACTAACATACCGTCGGCCCAGGCGCCGCAGTTGGCGTCGGTGGCGCGTGGGGTGTCCCAGCCCTTGCGGGTGAAATTGACCTGGCGTGCGGCATCGACGCTCAGCGGCAAGCCGCTGTAGTTGTTGGGCATCACCTCGACCTGGCCGGCCAGCACCGCCAATTGGGTGTGGTCGTTGAACTGGCGCACATTCAGGCGCGCCGCCTGGCTGCTGAGCAGGCCCTGGCCGGTCAGCACGCGCAACGGCGTATCACCGGCACGGGAGGTGAGCAGGATTTCCCCTTCGAGCAGGCGTACCAGGCGCTGCCGACCGTCGAAATGCACATCCACCGCGCTGCCGGTGTTGAGCTGTAACTGGCTGCCGTCGGCCAATTGCACCGTACGGCGCTGGCCAACCGGGCTGCGATAGTCGGCGCTCAGCGGCGGCAGAATATGTTGCTGACGCAGGCTCCAGGCCGCTGCCGAGCCAGCGCCCAGGATCAGCAGCAACTTCAGCGCCTGGCGTCGGCTGCTGGAGCGCGGTGCATTCAAGGCTGCATGGGCCAGGGGCGAGGGCATCCCGCGCAAGCGCTGATTGACCTGTTGAATCTGCTCCCACGCACGCTGGTGCTCGCTGTGGGCGTTCAGCCATTGTTGCCAGGCCGCTTGCTGGCGAGGGGTGAGCGCGCCTTGCTGCATTTCCAGCAGCCAGTGCACGGCTTGTTCGGCGACTTGGCTGGACACGTTCATAGGGCGAAGTAGCAGCGCATGGCGGCTTTGGTCAGGTGGCGTTTGACCGTGGCGATGGAAATGCCCAGTTCTGCGCTGATTTGCGCGTAGGTCAGGCCGTCGAGCTGGGCCAGCAGGAACGCGCGTTTAACCAGCCGGGGCAGGCCGTCGAGCAGTTGGTCCAGCTCCAGCAGGGTTTGCAGAATGATTGCGCGGTCTTCTTCCGATGGCGCCATCTGCTCGGGCATTTGCGCCAAGGCATCGAGGTAGGCGCGCTCCAGGTCCTGGCGGCGATAGAAGTTGCACAGCACGCGCTTGGCCACGGTGGTGAGGAAGGCGCGGGGCTCGATCAGTGTCGGGGTATCCCGTGCGCTGAGCACGCGAATAAAGGTGTCCTGGGCCAGGTCGGCCGCATTTTCCGGGCAGCCGAGCTTGCGTCGCAACCAGCCGGTGAGCCAGTGGTGATGGTCGTTATACAAAACTTCGACGGTGTTGGACGGCTGCAACGCGATCACTCCACAAGCATTGACATGCTTTAGAGAACAAGAATTGTTCGCATTGTAGGGCGGGTAACGAGCTTCGGCAATCGGCCAGGGCAGGTGATTCATCCGTTCTCTTTTGCTTATGAGAATATTTATCATTAATATTGCGCGTTGATGAACTTGGCGCCTGCCGCATGAAAAGCAAAACCGCATTGCCCATTTCCTATCGCCTCGCCGTCACCTCGCGCGTGCTGGCGGCTGTGATCGGTGGTTACTTGATGGCCTCCCTGGCCGCCATCTGCCTGGCGCTCTGGTTGCCCACTTCCCGCGCCGATGCGGTGGTCACCGGCATGATGAGTTCGTTCGTGTTCTACCTGCTGGCGGTGCTCTGGTGTTTCGCTTGCCGCACGGCCTGGCGCGCCTGGGCCGGGGTGATGGTGCCAAGTGCGCTGTTTGCCACGTTGGCCGGCGTTGGTTTCTGGGTGTCGCGCACATGAAAGAGGGCTTTCGCCAGGCCATGGCCTGGCTGCATACCTGGGCCGGATTGATCTTCGGCTGGCTGCTGTTTGCGATTTTCCTGACCGGCACCCTGGCCTATTTCAAAGACGAAATTACCCATTGGATGCAGCCCGAAGTGCAGGCCCATCCCCTGGACGACGGGCGTAGCCTTGCCGTAGCCCAGAATTACCTGCAACAACAGGCGCCCACGGCCGCACGCTGGTTCATTACCTTGCCTACCCATCGTGATCCCGGCCTGTCCGTGATGTGGCAAGACAAGGTCGAGCCCGGCAAGCGCGGCACCTTCATCCAGAAAACCCTCGACCCGGTCAGCGGCCAACCCGTGCAGGCCCGCGACAGCAAGGGCGGCGAGTTCTTCTATCGGTTCCACTTCCAGCTGCAAATGCCTTACCCGTGGGGCCGCTGGCTGTCGACCATCGCCGCGATGGTGATGTTGGTCGCGCTGATCACCGGCATCATCACCCACAAGAAAATCTTCAAGGACTTCTTCACTTTCCGCCCGCGCAAAGGCCAGCGCTCCTGGCTCGACGGGCACAACGCGGTGGGCGTGCTGGTGCTGCCGTTTCACCTGATGATCACCTACAGCAGCCTGGTGATTTTCATGAACATGGTCATGCCCGCGCCCATCATGGCGTCCTATGGCGACGACAGCCGGGCGTTCTTCGATGAGTTGTTCCCCGCTACCAACAATGCGCCGGCCCTCGGCCAGCCCGGTCAGTTGCTGCCGTTACTGCCGATGTACCAGCAGGCGCGCGAGCAGTGGGCGGGCGGCCATGTGGGGCGGCTGGCGGTCAATAACCCTGGTGATGTCAACGCCTCGGTGAATGTGTTTCGCGCTGGCTCCGACAGCGTGGTGCACGCCTTTGGCAATACCCTGTCGTTCAACGGCACCACTGGCGAGCTGTTGCGGGCCAGTGGCGAGCCGTCTTTGCCTGCGGTGATTGGTGGTAGTTTCTATGGTTTGCACATGGGCCATTTTGCCGGTCCCGTGCTGCGTTGGTTGTACTTTATCTGCGGCCTGGCGGGCACGGCGATGATCGGCACGGGGCTGGTGATCTGGCTCGGCAAGCGCCAGCTCAAGCATGCCAAAACTTCGGTGATGCCGTTTGAACTGCGGTTGGTAGAAGTGTTGAACATTGCCAGCATGTCCGGGCTGATGATCGCCATCGCTGCGTTTTTCTGGGCCAACCGACTGTTGCCGGTGAGTTTCGCCGAGCGTTCCGACTGGGAAGTACAAGCCTTCTTTACCGCCTGGGGCCTGAGCCTGCTGCACGCCATGTTGCGTCGCGGTCGCCAGGGTTGGGTCGAGCAACTGAGCTTCGGCGCGTTGCTGTTTGCGGCGGTCCCACTGCTTAACGCCAGCACCACCTCGCAGCATTTGGGTGTTTCTCTGGTCAATGGCGACTGGGCCATGGCCGGCTTCGACCTGACCTGCCTGGCCAGTGGCGCGTTTCTCGCCTGGGCGGCCTGGAAGATGCACCATCGCACCGCGCCGCAACCCAAGGCCGAACGTGCACGTGGCCTGACGCTCAAGCAGGAGGCCAGCTGATGCTGCTCGCGCTGCTGATGTGCTACGCCGGGTTTACTGCGCTATGCCTGTCCACAGACCGTCACCACGGCGAGCTGCTGCACAGCAAACCCACGCCCACTCGGCGTTTGGGGCTGCGCGTGGGCGGTTGGTTGCTGCTGATTGTCGCGATCTGGCCCGCGGTGCTTGCCGCCGGCTGGAGCCAGGGCCTGGTGCAGTGGTGCGCGGTGTTGATGCTCAGCGCCTTGCTGCTGGTGTTGCTGCTGCCTTATCGCCCAAGGCTGGCCTTGATCCTGGCGGGCCTGAGCCTGCTGGCCAGCCCTGTTGCGGCATTCGCCCTGTCCTGAGCCTGCCATGATGATCAGTCCACCGCCGGAACCCCAGGACAGCCCGCACACCGATGCGGCCGGTGGGCGAGCGCATTTCCTGCAGGTATTTTTGTCCCAGCGTTCGCAGATGGAGGCCCTGGTCAGCCGCCGCGTCGGTTGCCGCGCCACCGCGGCCGACCTGGTGCAGGATTTGTTCCTGCGTTTCTGGCGCCGCCCCCTGGTGCAGGTCGAAGAGCTCAGTACCTACCTGCTGCGCTGCGCGGGCAATATCGCCATCGATCATTTGCGCACTGAAGGCGCCCGAGTGCGCAGCAATGAAGGCTGGTTGCCGGAGCAGCAAGACAACCAGAGGTGCGAGTTCCAGGCGGCGCTGGAGGCCGGCAATGATCTGCGCCATGTCGAAGCCGCCTTGCGCAGCTTGCCCGAGCGCACCCGGCAGATTTTCCTGCTCAACCGCATCCACGGTCGCAAATATGCAGAGATCGCCAAGGCCATGGGGCTGTCCCAAAGTGCCGTGGAAAAACATATGATGCGCGCCCTCGAAGCCTGCAAGGCCAGCCTTCGCGAACCACCGCCTCCACGCACGCCAGGGAAAGCACCGTGAACGTTACGCCCACACCCGCCCAGGAACAGGCTGCGCTGGCCTGGCTGAGCCTGTTGCATGACCAGCCCAGCAGCGGCGACCAGGCTACTTTCAGCCGCTGGCTGCGCGCTGATCCCGCGCATGTCGAGGCCTACGCCCAGGCCCAGGTGCTGTGGGAGTTGAGCGAAGTGCCGGCACGTCAGCTGGCTGATGAGGATGCGCTGGCCTTGCAGGGCTACCTCAACAAGATCAACACCTCCAAGCGTTCACGTGGGGTGCGTTGGTCCGGCACCCTGGCGATGGCTGCAAGCCTGCTGCTGATGGTGGCGATGGGCGCCGGTTGGCAGCCGTCGCGCTGGGTCGATGAGTTAGGTGCCGATTACGTGACGGCGGCGGGGGAGGTGAAGACCTTTACCCTGGCAGATCAATCCCAGGTCACCCTCGACGCCGACAGCGCCATTGCCGTGGATTTCAGCCATGGCGCGCGGCATATCCAACTGCGTCGCGGTGCGGGATTTTTCAGTGTGACCCACACGGGTCAGCCCTTCGTGGTGGAGGCGGGCGGTGGTGAGGCGCGGGTGCTGGGCACCCAGTTTGAAGTGCGCCTGCAACCTGCCGGGGCAGAGGTCACCGTGTTATCCGGACGGGTTGGCGTGACGCCATCCAGACAGGGCCTGCAACAGGTACTGGCCGCAGGTCAGCAAGTGGCCTATGCCGACGGCGTAGCCGACACCCTGCACGCTGTCGACAGCCAGTCACGCCTGGCCTGGCGTGACGGCTGGCTCAATTACTACAAGGCGCCGCTGGCGGATGTGGTCAAGGACCTGAGCCGTTATTACCCGGGCCGCATCGTGTTGCTTAACGATGAGATGGGCGCCAGGCGCGTCAGCGGCAGCTTTCCAAGCAAGGATCCGCAGGCGGTGTTGAATGCGCTGCAAGCGGTGCTCGGCTTTGAACAACACTCGCTGCTGGGGCGCATGATCGTGTTGCGCTAGGGCGCGCTTCACCAAACCTTCATCGCAATCGCCAAAACCTGTCACCAAACGGTTACACGTGCCGTGGATCATCCCTGGGTTCCTGAACAAGTGGTCAGGAAGAGCACCTCTGCCCCATACAACACAACAATGTCAGTAAGGGATCTACACGTGAACTACAACACTCTTTATGCCCTGCTTATGGCATCGGGCCTGGGCGGCTTTGCGCCGCTGGTTCTGGCCGATGGCACACAGGATGTGGGGTCGGTGAACGTTACCGGCAAGCAGACCCTGGGCAACGGCCATATGATCCGCGAAGAAAGTGCCAAGGCGCGTTCCACGGTCACCAAAGAAGCCATGGATGAAATGTCGGGCACCGCCAACGCCATCGACAAGCTCAAGTACACCCCGGGCATCAACGTTTCCAGTGATGACGCCAGCGGCACCAGCGGCACCACCTTCACCATGCGCGGCATGAGTTCGGACCAGGTCGGGGTTTCGGTCGACGGCGTGCCGATCAACGACTCGGGCAACTACAGCGTGTATTCCAACCAGCTGGGTGACCCGGAAAACCTCGCCGAAGTGTTCGCCACCCAAGGCTCTTCCGAGGCAGACGGCCCGCACATTGGCTCCAGCGGCGGCAACATCGGCATGATCACTGTCCGGCCGACCAAGGATGCCGGGGTATTCGCCAAGCAGATCGTAGGTGCCAACGCCCTGCGCAAGACGTTTGTGCGGGCTAATACCGGCGATTTTGGCGGCCTGAAAACCTGGGTCTCGGCGTCGCACCTGGAAGGCGACAAGTGGCGCGGCAAGGGCACTCTGCGCAGCGACAAGATCGAGTGGAGCAGCTTGTTCGAAGGTGACAACGGCAATTCCACACTGGCCACGGTCAAGTACAACAAACAGGAAAACTACAACTACAACAGCCTGAGCAAATCACAGTTTGACACGGAGGGGCGGCGCAAGGACTACGCCGAAAGCCCGGTGTACAAGGCAGGTCTGTTGTCTGCGTCCTACAAGCTCAACCGCAACCCCTTCGAAAGCGTAAACGCCACGCTGACCCAGCGCTGGCAATTGCAAGACAACCTGTCGCTGACAGTCACGCCGTACTACTACTGGTCCAACGGCGGCAGCTTCAGCGGCCAGACCGCCTCCAACCTGGGGCCAAAGTCTGACAAGGCCGGCAACTACGACCTGAGTAACCTGCAATCGGCCAACTATTACCGCCCTTCATGGACCGAGACCTGGCGCCCGGGCGTCACGGCCAAAATGAAGTGGGACATCAACGAAGCGCACAGTCTGGACTACGGCTACTGGTATGAACGCGCACGCCAGCGCCAGACCCAGCCATTTATCGGGATCAACGGCGAGGGCGCACCCGATGATGTGTGGGGCGATTACAACAGCGGCGGGCAGGTGGTCGACAAGAATGGCGCCACTGTACAAGGCCGCCACTATTACACCGTCACCCCGGCGCAGAAACTCTGGGTACAGGACAACTGGCAAGCCACGCCGGACCTGAGTTTTGTCGCGGGCCTGGCCTACCAATACGTCGAGCGCGACGGCAACAATCTCGGCAGCCTCTACGACAAAGCGGAAAAACGTAACACCCGTTACCACCAGTTCCTGCCCAACTTCAGCGCCAAGTACCAGGTCGACGAAAGCAACCAGGCGTTCTACAACGTCACTCGCAATATGCGCACGCCTCCCAACTACGTGCTGTACAACAAGGGCGACTCCGTCAGCCTCAAGTCCGAATTGAGCTGGAACCAGGAACTGGGCTGGCGCTACACCGAAGACGACATGGCGCTGAGTGCGACCTTGTTCTATATCAGTTTCAAGGATCGCCAGGTGTCGACCACCGACGCCAGCGGTGACTACATGGTGCTTAACGTCGGCAGCGTCGATAACAAGGGCCTGGAGCTGGAGTGGAGTGGCTTGTTGCCGCACAACTTCAACTACTACGCCTCGTACACCTACACCCAGTCCGAGCAGAAGGACGACCTGCTCAGTAAGAATGTGCTGCTGCCAACGTCGGGCAAGCAACTGGCCAACGTGCCGGAAAACATGTTCAACCTGGTGTTCGGGTACGACGACTCGCGGTTTTACGGCAACGTCGCGGGCAAGTATGTCGGCAGCTTCTATGGTGATTTGACCAACAAGGAGAAGATCGAAGGCCGTACGGTGTTTGACCTCAATGCCGGTATTTACTTACCGGTGGACAAGAGGGTCATCAAGTCGGCGACCCTGCGCCTGTCGATGCTCAACGTCTTCGACAAGGAATACTTGAGTTCGGCGCGTACCGTGGCGTTCAACTCGGCGCCGGTCAACGGGTTGGGGGCGAGTACGGCGTATTACAACGTGGGCGAGGAGCGTACAGCGATGGTGTCGCTGGAAGCCAACTTCTAAGACCACCACAAACCAAATGTGGGAGGGGCGGTGCGACGATTCGACTTGCTCCCTCCCACATTTAGTTCTGCTGTGCTTTTGAGACGGGGGTTACTTCAGGGCCGCCATGATCGCATCCGGGTTGTAGTCGCGGATCAATGTGCCATTGACGTCCACAAATGGAATCCCACCCCCACCCAGCGCTTCATACGCCTTGCGCGCCTGGGTATCCTTCTCGATATCGACGGCCTGGTACGGGATACCCTTCTGGTCCAGAAAACGCCGGATCTGCTTGCAGTACCCGCACCACTCGGTCGCATAGAGCACCACCCGCGCAGAGGCGCGTACCTGCTCCGACACCACCTGGGACGGGTTGAACACCCGCTCGATCTTGCCCCAGTTCTGGATCACGACCACCACCAGCAACACCAGCAGGACTTTCTTTAAAACCCCGCCCAGCATCAGTTACGGCGCTTGAGCTGATCGGTCAGTTGGGTTGGCAGGCCCTTGATGATCAAGGTGCCGGCGGCTTCGTCGTATTCGATCTTGTCGCCCAGCAGGTGCGCTTCAAAGCTGATGGACAAGCCCTCGGCGCGCCCGGTGAAGCGGCGGAACTGGTTGAGGGTGCGTTTGTCGGCCGGAATCTCCGGCGACAGGCCGTAATCCTTGTTGCGGATATGGTCGTAGAACGCTTTTGGCCGATCTTCATCGATCAGGCCGGAGAGTTCTTCCAGGCCCATGGGTTCGCCGAGCTTGGCCTGGCTGCTGGCGTAGTCCACCAGAGTCTTGGTCTTTTCGCGGGCGGATTCGTCAGGCAGGTCTTCGCTTTCAACGAAGTCACTGAACGCCTTGAGCAGGGTGCGGGTTTCGCCCGGGCCGTCGACGCCTTCCTGGCAACCGATAAAGTCGCGGAAGTACTCCGAGACCTTCTTGCCGTTCTTGCCCTTGATAAAGGAGATGTATTGCTTTGACTGCTTGTTGTTCTGCCACTCGGAGACGTTGATGCGTGCCGCCAGGTGCAACTGGCCCAGGTCCAGGTGGCGCGAGGGCGTCACGTCCAGCTCGTCGGTGACTGCCACGCCTTCGCTGTGGTGCAGCAGGGCGATGGCCAGGTAGTCGGTCATGCCTTGTTGGTAATGGGCAAACAGCACATGGCCGCCGGTGGAGAGGTTGGACTCCTCCATCAGCTTCTGCAGGTGTTCCACCGCCGTGCGGCTGAAGGTGGTGAAGTCCTGGCCACCGTCAAAGTATTCCTTCAACCAGCCGCTGAACGGATGCGCGCCGGACTCGGCATGGAAGAAACCCCAGGCCTTGCCTTGTTTGGCGTTGTAGCTCTCGTTGAGGTCGGCAAGCATGTTCTCGATGGCGGCCGACTCGGACAGTTCGGAGTCGCGGGCATGGAGCACTGCGGGGGTGCCGTCGGGTTTTTTGTCGATCAGGTGGACGATGCAATGACGGATCGGCATAGGCTTCTCGGCTGGTTGAAGGGGGAGGGGGCGGCCTCCCCGAAAAGTCGCCCAGTGTACCGCACCCATTGGCCGTGACGTGCCCCGAAGGGCATTTTGGATGCCCTCCGACTGCCCATATGCCTTTTTTTCACGGTTTAGAGCGATAAAGCTGACCAAATGGGTATGTTGAGGCGGATATTTCCCCGTCTCTGTGCTAGTTTTGCCCCGTCTTACGCCAAGTCTCGGCGTTAAGCGTGCATTCAGCATTTGTCAGGTCGAACCAATCCCCGTTTCAAGCATCTATAACCCCGATCTCCGTGGTTATAGCCGGGGATGCCAGGCCATGACGGTCGGGCTCGACGGCTGACACTGCACTCTGCAATCCATATGAATTTGATAGGGAAGGAACACCACAATGGCTTTGACTAAAGACCAACTGATCGCTGATATCGCTGAAGCTATCGACGCGCCAAAAACCACCGCGCGCGCTGCTCTGGACCAACTGGGCCAGATCGTTGCTGATCAGCTGGAAAATGGCGGCGAAATCACTCTGCCAGGCATTGGCAAGCTGAAAGTAACCGAGCGTCCTGCCCGTACTGGCCGTAACCCTTCGACTGGCGCTGCCATCGAAATCGCTGCCAAGAAAGTTATCAAGCTGGTTGTGGCTAAAGGCCTGACCGACGCTGTTAACAAGTAAGACGCAGTAAAAAAAACCGTGCTCCGGAGTGATCCGGGCACGGTTTTTTGTTGCCTGCGGTTTTATTGTGATGAAAGGTTAATCGCGCACCCAGCGCTGGCGCCAGATCTGCTGTTCGTTCTTGGTCTGGAAGGTCCAGGCCACAAACCGGCTTTGCTTCTGCCCCTGAGACATCTCTACCACCTGGCTTTCCAGCACGCCGGCTTTTTTCAGCGCGGTTTCGATCGCAGGCAAGTTGGACGCTTTTGACACCAGGGTGCTGAACCACAACACCTTGTGGGCAAAATGCGCGCTCTCGGCGATCAACTGCGTCACAAAGCGTGCTTCGCCGCCTTCACACCACAGTTCAGCCGATTGGCCGCCAAAGTTGAGTACCGGCAACTTGCGTTTCGGATCCGCCTTGCCCAGGGCACGCCACTTGCGCTCGCTGCCCTTGGTGGCTTCATCCATGGACGCATGGAACGGCGGGTTGCACATGGTCAGGTCAAAGCGCTCACCGGGTTCCAGCAAACCCAGCAGGATCTGCTTGGGGTTGGGCTGCTGGCGCAGCTGGATAACCTTGCTCAGGTCGTTGGACTGCACGATGGCCTTGGCGGCGCTCACGGCGATAGGGTCGACCTCCGAGCCCAGGAAGTTCCAGCGGTACTCCATGTAGCCAATCAGCGGGTAGACGCAGTTGGCGCCCATGCCGATATCCAGCACCTTGACGATCGAGCCACGCGGGATCTTGCCGTCGTTGACGCTGGCCAGCAGGTCGGCGAGAAAATGCACATAGTCGGCACGCCCCGGTACCGGCGGGCACAGGTAATCGGCCGGGATGTCCCAATGCTGGATGCCATAGAACGACTTGAGCAACGCCCGGTTGAACACCCGCACCGCGTCCGGGCTGGCGAAGTCGATGCTTTCCTTGCCATAGGGGTTGATGATCACGAATTTCGCCAGTTCTGGCGTGGTCTTGATCAGCGCCGGGAAGTCGTAACGGCCCGTGTGGCGGTTGCGCGGGTGCAGGGTGGCCTCTTTGCGCGGTACCACGGGCTTGGCCGGGGTAGCGGATTTAGGCTTCTTGCGCGAAGGTTTAGGCGTAGTGGGGGCGGTCATGATGATTCTGGTGTTGGCTCAAAGTGGCGGCCATTGTCACACATCCTGAGCTCAACCCGGTCAAATGTGGGAGGGGGCTTGCTCCCACAGAAGCAAAAAAAGAGACCCGAAGGTCTCTTTTTTTACGCGACTCAAGCCTTACAGGCTGGAAATCCGCGCATGTTGCTCGGCCAGTTTGCCCAAAGCCTGTTCAGCTTCGGCCAACTTGGCGCGTTCTTTCTCGATCACCTCCGCCGGCGCCTTGTCGACGAATGCCGCGTTGGACAGCTTACCGCCCACGCGTTGCACTTCGCCTTGCAGGCGTGCGATTTCCTTGTCGAGACGGGCCAGTTCGGCGCCCTTGTCGATCAGGCCGGCCATCGGTACCAGCACTTCCATGTCGCCCACCAATGCAGTGGCGGACAGCGGCGCTTCGGCATCGGCAGCCAATACGGTGATCGACTCCAGCTTGGCCAGCTTCTTGAGCAACGCGTCGTTCTCGCTGAGGCGACGCTGATCTTCGGCACTGGCGTTCTTCACGAACACGGCCAGTGGTTTGCCCGGTCCGATGTTCATCTCGGCGCGGATGTTGCGAGTGCCGAGCATCAGGGTCTTGAGCCATTCGATATCGCTTTCGGCGGCCTCATCGATGCGCGCTTCATTGGCCACCGGCCAAGGTTGCAGCATGATGGTCTTGCCTTCGATACCGGCCAGCGGCGCCAGGCGCTGCCAGATCTCTTCGGTGATGAACGGCATGAACGGATGCGCCAGGCGCAATGCCACTTCCAGTACGCGCACCAGGGTGCGGCGAGTACCGCGCTGGCGTTCGACCGGGGCGTTTTCGTCCCACAATACCGGCTTGGACAGTTCCAGGTACCAGTCGCAGTATTGGTTCCAGATGAACTCGTACAGCGCCTGTGCAGCCAGGTCGAAACGGAACTGGTCGAGCTGGCGGGTCACTTCGGCTTCGGTGCGCTGCAACTGCGAGATGATCCAGCGATCAGCCAGGCTCAACTCATAGGCTTCGCCGTTCTGGCCGCAGTCTTCGCCTTTATCCAGCACGTAGCGCGCGGCGTTCCAGATCTTGTTGCAGAAGTTGCGATAGCCTTCGACGCGGCCCATGTCGAACTTGATGTCGCGACCGGTAGAGGCCAGCGAGCAGAAGGTGAAGCGCAGGGCGTCGGTGCCGTAGCTGGCGATGCCGTCGGCGAATTCGTCGCGAGTCTGCTTCTCGATCTTTTTCGCCAGTTTTGGCTGCATCAGGCCCGAGGTGCGTTTCTGCACCAGGGTTTCCAGGTCGATGCCGTCGATGATGTCCAGCGGGTCCAGGACGTTGCCCTTGGACTTGGACATCTTCTGGCCCTGGCCGTCGCGTACCAGGCCGTGTACGTACACGGTCTTGAACGGTACCTGCGGGGTGCCGTCTTCGTTTTTCACCAAATGCATGGTGAGCATGATCATCCGGGCAACCCAGAAGAAAATGATATCGAAGCCGGTGACCAGCACGTCGGTGGAGTGGAATTTCTTCAGGAATTCGGTCTGCTGCGGCCAACCCAGGGTGGAGAACGTCCACAGGCCCGAGCTGAACCAGGTGTCGAGTACGTCGTTGTCCTGTTGCAGCGCGATGTCGGCGCCGAGGTTGTGCTTGGCACGCACTTCGGCTTCGTCGCGGCCTACATAGACCTTGCCCGACTCGTCATACCAGGCCGGAATACGATGGCCCCACCACAGCTGACGGCTGATGCACCAATCCTGGATGTCGCGCATCCACGAGAAGTACATGTTTTCGTACTGTTTAGGCACGAACTGGATGCGGCCATCTTCCACGGCGGCGATGGCAGGCTCTGCCAGCGGCTTGGTGGACACGTACCATTGGTCGGTCAGCCACGGTTCGATCACGGTGCCGGAGCGGTCGCCCTTCGGCACTTTCAGGCCGTGGTCGTCGACGCTGACCAGCAAGCCGGCGGCGTCGAAGGCGGCAACGATCTGCTTGCGCGCTTCAAAACGGTCCAGACCTGCATATTCGGCCGGAATCTTGCCGTCGATGCTGTCGTTCAACGAGCCGTCCAGGTTGAATACCTGGCAGGCCGGCAATACGGCGGCATTCTTGTCGAAGATGTTCAGCAGCGGCAGGTTGTGGCGCTTGCCGACTTCATAGTCGTTGAAATCGTGGGCCGGGGTGATTTTCACGCAGCCGGTGCCGAATTCGGGATCGCAATAGTCGTCCGCAATGATCGGGATGCGGCGGCCAACCAGTGGCAGTTCGACGAACTTGCCGATCAGCGCCTGGTAGCGCTCGTCGTTCGGGTTAACGGCTACGGCGGCGTCGCCGAGCATAGTTTCCGGACGAGTGGTGGCGACGATCAGGTAGTCGTTGCCTTCAGCAGTCTTGGCGCCATCGGCCAGCGGGTACTTGAGGTTCCACAGGAAACCTTTCTCGTCGTGGTTTTCCACTTCGAGGTCGGAAATGGCCGTGTGCAACTTGGTGTCCCAGTTGACCAGGCGCTTGCCGCGGTAGATCAGGCCGTCTTCGTGCAGGCGCACGAAGGCTTCCTTCACGGCTTCCGACAGGCCGTCGTCCATGGTGAAGCGCTCGCGGCTCCAATCCACGGAGGAGCCCAGGCGACGGATCTGACGGCTGATATTGCCGCCGGACTGATCTTTCCATTCCCAGACTTTCTCCAGGAATTTCTCGCGGCCCAGGTCGTGACGGTTCTGGCCGGTGGCTTCCAGTTGGCGTTCCACCAGCATCTGCGTGGCGATACCGGCGTGGTCGGTGCCCGGCTGCCACAGGGTGTCGCGACCCTGCATACGGCGGAAACGGATCAACGCATCCATGATCGCATTGTTGAAGCCATGGCCCATGTGCAGGCTGCCAGTGACGTTCGGTGGCGGGATCATGATGGTGTACGAGTCGCCCGCACCTTGTGGGGCGAAATAGTTCTCGGACTCCCAGGTGTTGTACCAGGAAGTTTCGATAGCGTGGGGCTGGTAGGTCTTATCCATGCGCGGCGGGACCCTAGTTGGCATTTATTCAGGAAAGCCGGCAAGTATAACGGGGGAGGACGAGGAGGGCGAGTTGAAGACGGACTTAAGGCTGATGCAAAACTAATGTGGGAGGGGGCTTGCTCCCGATTGCTGAGTGTCAGCCACCGAATCATCGGCTGATACAACGCTATCGGGAGCAAGCCCCCTCCCACAGGAAATATCAGTGTCGTTTAGGACTGGTACTGGCTGAGCAACCGCTCCATCCGCGCATCCATCCGACGCTTGATCTCGGCTTCAATATGCGGCGCAAAGTCGTCGATCACATCCTGCATGATCAATTGCGCGGCAGCGCGCAGTTCATTGTCCAGGTGCAGGAGCAGGGCATCGGGGGCTTTTTCTGCGGCGGGAGCGGGTTCTGCAACCACAGGTTCCGGCGCGGCAGGCTTGCCGCTGACCATGTCGAACAGCAGCGGGATCTGTACCTCGCCGTCGGCCGTTTCGGTCAGCAGCGGCGGTTGCAGGTTGTCATCACCCAGCAACTGACGGATCGACTCCAGGTCGTCCAGCAGGTGGTCGTCTTTTTTCAGCGGGTTGGGAGTGTCCATCGTGTGCTCTAAAGTCGTTGTAGCCGGTGATCCTGCAGAGAATAGCCCTGTTCGCGATAGAAACGGAAACTCTCCCGCGCGGCCTGACGAATAGCCGGGTCCTCCACCACCACTTCCGCCACGCGGGCGAACGCCTTGGCAAAGGCCGGTACTTTCAGGTCCAGGTTGACCAGCAGGTCATGGTGATCGCCGCAACTGTCGCCCACACCCAGGACTACCAGGCTTTCAGGTTCGGATTCGGCGGGGCCGTGGGGCACGAAGCTTTCGCCCTTGAAGCGCCACAGGCGGGCATCCAGCTCATCGCGTTGGGCGGCATCGCTGCAATGCAGGTAGATGCGGTGGCCCATGCGCCAGGCTTTTTCGGTGAGCTTGCAGGCAAAGTCCAGGCGCGCGAGGGGATCGGCGCTGGGCAATATATAGAAGTCGACTTGGGTCATTGCGGTTCCTGAGGCCGGGGCGGCGGGATGGTCGCCCCGGCATCTTCAGTTTCAGGCCTTGGCGCGATCCAGCAGGTATTGGGTCAACAGTGGCACCGGACGGCCGGTTGCGCCCTTGTCCTTGCCGCCGCTGGTCCAGGCGGTGCCGGCGATGTCCAGGTGGGCCCAGTTGAAGTTCTTGGCAAAGCGCGACAGGAAGCAGGCCGCCGTGATGGTGCCGGCTTTCGGGCCACCGATGTTGGCGATGTCGGCGAACGGGCTGTCCAGTTGTTCCTGGTACTCATCGAACAGCGGCAGTTGCCAGGCGCGGTCGTCGGCAGCCTTGCCGGCGCTGAGTAGTTGCTCGATCAGTTCGTCGTTGTTGCCCAGCAGGCCCGAAGTGTGGGAGCCCAAGGCAACGATGCACGCGCCGGTCAGGGTGGCGATGTCGATCACGGCCTGGGGCTTGAAGCGCTCGGCGTAGGTCAGGGCGTCGCACAGCACCAGGCGGCCTTCGGCGTCGGTGTTGAGGATTTCCACGGTCTGGCCGCTCATGGTCGTGACGATATCGCCCGGGCGGGCCGCGCCGCCGCTCGGCATGTTCTCGGCACAGGCCAGGATGCACACCAGGTTGATCGGCAGCTTGAGTTCCAGCACGGCACGCAGGGTACCGAACACGCTGGCCGCGCCGCCCATGTCGTATTTCATCTCATCCATGCCCGCGCCCGGCTTGAGGCTGATGCCGCCGGTGTCGAAGGTGATGCCTTTACCCACCAGGGCGTAAGGCTTCTCGGATTTCTTGCCGCCGTTGTATTGCATCACGATCAGGCGTGGCGGCTGGTCGCTGCCCTGGCCTACGGCATAGAACGAGCCCATGCCCAGGTCCTTGATCTTCTTTTCATCCAGCACTTCAACCTTCAAGCCCTTGAACTCTTTGCCCAATGCCTTGGCCTGTTCGCCCAGGAATGTCGGGTGGCAGATGTTCGGCGGCAGGTTGCCCAGGTCGCGGGTGAACGACATGCCGTTGGCGATGGCCTGGGCGTGGGTCACGGCGCGCTGAACTTCAGCCTGGGCAGCCTTGATGGTCAGCAGGGTGATTTTCTTCAGGGCGCGGGGTTCGGCCTTCTGGCTCTTGAACTGGTCGAAAACATAGCCGCCGTCCAGCAGCGACTCGGCTAGCAGGCGGGTCTTGCCGTAGCTGTCACGGCCCTTGATCACGATTTCGTCGAGTGCCAGTGCCGCATCGCTGCCGCCCAGGCCCTTGAGGGTGGTAAGGATGCCGCTGATGATCTTGCGCAATGGACGGTCGCCCAGTTCGGCGTCCTTGCCCACGCCCACCAGTAATACGCGCTCGGCCTTGAGGTTGGGCAGGCTCTGCAGCAGCAGGCTCTGGCCGACTTTGCCGGCCAGGTCGCCGCGCTTGAGGATCGCGCTGATCGCGCCGCCGCTCAGTTCGTCCAGTTGCTTGGCGGCGACGCCGAGTGTGCGGCCTTCGCCGACAGCGACCACGAGGGTGGCGGTTTTCAACGTTTCGGGGCTAACGCTTTTTACAACCAATTCCATGTTCGGGTCCCTTATCAAGGTCTGTGAGCCTGGAGTTTGTACTCAGGCTTGAAGCTCGGCAGCTTGGTAAACCGCCAGCGGACAAAGGCCGCAGTTTGAACCTCGCCGGCGGAGCCTGACAACCCTTGGCGCACGCTTTGTGCGTGCGCATGAGTAAGCTCCGTGACAGGCGCGGTCAATCACAGGATAATGCGCCATCTTTTTAGCCGATCCGTGATAAACGGGTCGTCTCGGTATGCTTGCTTGTTTGGCCGCCTTAGCCTGACAACCCTGGAGTGTCTGGTTTGATCGTCTTCCGTTATCTGTCCCGCGAAGTCCTGTTGACCCTGAGTGCCGTGAGTGCGGTGTTGCTGGTCATCATCATGAGTGGTCGTTTCGTCAAGTTCCTGGCTCAAGCCGCCGCAGGCGCCCTGGATCCGGGGTCGTTGTTCTTGATCATGGGCTACCGGATGCCCGGGATGCTGCAGCTGATCCTGCCCCTTGGCCTGTTTCTCGGCATATTGCTGGCCTATGGCCGCTTGTACCTTGAGAGTGAAATGACCGTGCTGTCGGCCACTGGCATGAGCCAGCAACGTTTGCTGGCCATGACCATGGTGCCGGCCGCCGGCGTTGCCCTGGTGGTGGCCTGGTTGAGTATGAGCCTGGCGCCCCAGGGCGCCATGCAGTTCCAGCTGCTGTTGAACAAGCAGGATGCGATGACCGAGTTCGATACCCTCGAGCCCGGGCGCTTCCAGGCGCTCAGCGACGGCACGCGGGTGACTTATACCGAAACCATGACCGATGACCGCTCCAACCTCGGCGGCGTGTTCATTTCCCAGAAAAACCTTGGCCAGAACCAGAAGGACCGTGGCATTTCCATTCTGGTGGCCGACAGTGGCCGCCAGGAAGTGCGCCCCGACGGCAACCGCTACCTGATCCTGGAAAATGGCTACCGCTACGACGGCAGCCCTGGTCTGGCGGACTATCGGGCGATCAAGTACGACACTTATGGTGTCATGCTGCCCAAGCCTGAGATCAGCGGCGAGGTCACCGACCGCGACGCACTGCCGACTGCATCGCTGTTCGGCAGCCAGGAACTGCGCTCCATTGCCGAGCTGCAATGGCGTTTGTCCTTGCCGCTGCTGGTGTTTATCGTAACCTTGATGGCCGTGCCGCTGTCGCGCGTCAACCCGCGCCAGGGGCGTTTCCTCAAACTGCTGCCGGCGATCCTGCTGTACATGGCCTACCTGACCATCCTGATTTCCGCCCGTGGCTCCCTCGAGAAAGGCAAGTTGCCGCCAGCCCTTGGCCTGTGGTGGGTGCACGGGGTTTTCCTGTTGATCGGCCTGGGGCTGCTCTATTGGGAACCTATCCGTTTGAAAATGAAGAGCCGTCGTGGCCTGAAGGAGTTGGCCCGTGGCTAAGCTTGATCGCTACATTGGCAGCAGCGTACTGATCGCCATCCTCGCGGTACTGGGCATCATTCTTGGCCTGGCCTTGCTGTTCGCCTTCATTGATGAAGTGGGCAACGTCACCGACACCTACACGGTCACGGATGTACTGAGCTACGTGGCACTGACTGCGCCGCGCCGTCTCTACGACATGATGCCGATGGCGGCGCTGATCGGTTGCCTGATCGGCCTGGGCACCCTGGCCAGCAACAGCGAGCTGACCATCATGCGCGCCGCTGGCGTTTCCATTGGTCGTATCGTCTGGGCGGTGATGAAGCCGATGCTGCTGCTGATGGCGTGCAGCGTGCTGATCGGTGAATACGTCGCGCCCCCGGCCGAAGCCACTGCCCAGGCCAATCGCGCCCTGGCCCAGGGCTCGGGCGATGCGCAAAGCGCCAAGCACGGCCTGTGGCACCGTCAGGGTGATGAGTTCATCCACATCAACGCCGTGCAGCCAGGCGGCCTGTTGATCGGTGTCACGCGCTATACCTTCGATAAAGAGCGGCACATGCTGTCCTCCAGCTTCGCCAAGCGCGCGCAATACAATGCCGAGCAATGGCAGCTGAGCGACGTCACCACCACCTACTTCCGCAATGTGGGCCAGGGCACCAAGGCCAGCACCGAAGTGGTCAATGCACCGACCGAGCAGTGGGATATCGCCCTGAAGCCGGAACTGCTCAACACCGTGGTGATGGTCCCCGAAGCGCTGCCGATCTCGGGGTTGTGGAGCTACATCCATTACCTCAAGGAGCAGGGCCTGAACAACGGCCGCTACTGGCTGGCGTTCTGGGTGAAAGTCCTGCAGCCGGTGGTAACCGCCGCGTTGGTGTTGATGGCGATCTCCTTCATCTTCGGGCCGTTGCGCTCCGTAACCCTGGGCCAGCGGGTATTTACCGGCGTGCTGGTGGGCTTTACCTTCCGCATCGCCCAGGATCTGCTCGGGCCGTCGAGCCTGGTGTTCGGTTTCTCGCCGCTGTTTGCGGTGCTGGTGCCGACGGCCATCTGCGCCGTGGCCGGGTTCTGGCTGCTGCGTCGGGCCGGTTGAAGCTGCGCTTATGCACAAAAAATGCCCCGCTCTCGTGAGTGGGGCATTTTTGTTCTGGTCAGCAAAGATGACGTCTGGCCTGAGCATCAGGTACAATTCCCGGCTATTTTTCAGCGGGCAATCTGCCTGCAGCCTTTTTGAGTGTTGATCCGTGAGTGATTTGAGTCATATCCGCAATTTCTCCATCATCGCCCACATTGACCATGGCAAGTCGACGCTGGCCGATCGATTCATCCAGATGTGCGGCGGCCTTGCCGAGCGTGAAATGGAAGCCCAGGTACTGGACTCCATGGACCTCGAACGCGAACGCGGGATCACCATCAAGGCCCACAGCGTTACTCTGTATTACAAGGCCAAAGACGGCATCACCTATCAGCTGAACTTCATTGACACCCCGGGCCACGTCGACTTCACCTACGAAGTCAGCCGTTCGCTTGCGGCCTGTGAAGGTGCCTTGCTGGTGGTCGACGCCGGCCAGGGCGTCGAGGCGCAGTCGGTTGCCAACTGCTACACCGCGATCGAGCAGGGCCTGGAAGTCATGCCCGTGCTCAACAAGATCGACCTGCCCCAGGCCGAGCCTGAGCGCGTCAAGGAAGAGATCGAGAAGATCATTGGCATCGACGCCACCGACGCCGTCACCTGCAGCGCCAAGACCGGCCTGGGTGTCGACGAAGTACTCGAACGCCTGGTGCACACCATTCCCGCGCCGACCGGCAACTACGAAGATCCGCTGCAAGCGTTGATCATCGACTCCTGGTTCGACAACTACCTGGGCGTTGTCTCCCTGGTCCGCGTGCGCCATGGCCGTGTCAAGAAGGGCGACAAGATCCTGGTCAAGTCCACTGGCAAGATCCACCTGGTGGACAGCGTCGGTGTATTCAACCCCAAGCACACCGCCACCGCTGATCTGAAAGCCGGTGAAGTAGGCTTCATCATCGCCGGTATCAAGGACATCCACGGTGCACCGGTGGGTGACACCCTGACCCTGAGCTCCACGCCGGATGTCGACGTACTGCCCGGCTTCAAGCGTATCCAGCCACAGGTTTACGCCGGCCTGTTCCCGGTCAGCTCCGACGACTTCGAGGATTTCCGCGAAGCCCTGCAAAAGCTGACCCTCAACGACTCGTCGTTGCAGTACACCCCGGAAAGCTCCGACGCCCTGGGCTTCGGCTTCCGCTGCGGGTTCCTGGGCATGCTGCACATGGAAATCATCCAGGAGCGCCTTGAGCGCGAGTACGACCTGGACCTGATCACCACGGCGCCGACCGTTATTTTCGAGCTGTTGCTCAAAACCGGTGAAACGATTTACGTCGACAACCCGTCCAAGCTTCCGGATCTGTCGGCCATCGAAGACATGCGTGAGCCAATCGTGCGGGCCAATATCCTGGTCCCGCAGGAGCACCTGGGCAACGTCATCACCCTGTGTATCGAAAAGCGTGGCGTACAGCGCGACATGCTGTTCCTCGGTACCCAGGTGCAAGTGACCTACGATATGCCGATGAACGAAGTGGTCCTGGACTTCTTCGACCGTCTCAAATCCACCAGTCGCGGCTATGCTTCGCTGGATTACCATTTCGATCGTTACCAATCGGCTAATCTGGTGAAACTGGATGTGCTGATCAACGGCGACAAGGTAGATGCCCTGGCGCTGATCGTGCACAAGGACAACGCGCACTACAAAGGTCGCCAACTGACCGAGAAGATGAAAGAACTGATTCCGCGCCAGATGTTCGACGTTGCGATCCAGGCCGCCATTGGCGGGCAGATCATTGCACGGACTTCCGTCAAGGCTCTCAGAAAGAACGTACTGGCCAAATGCTACGGCGGTGACGTAAGCCGTAAGCGCAAGCTGCTTGAGAAGCAAAAGGCCGGTAAAAAACGCATGAAGCAAGTAGGTAACGTGGAAGTTCCACAAGAAGCCTTCCTTGCGGTGCTCAGGTTGGATAGTTAGGTCCTATGTCACTAAATTTCCCGCTGTTGCTGGTTATCGCCGTCGCCGTTTGCGGCCTCCTGGCGTTGCTCGATCTGGTGTTCTTCGCCCCGCGTCGGCGGTCGGCCATTGCTTCCTATCAGGGCAGTGTCAGCCAGCCCGATGCGGTGGTGGTCGAGAAGCTGAACAAAGAGCCCTTGCTGGTTGAATACGGCAAGTCGTTCTTCCCGGTGTTGTTCATCGTGCTGGTGCTGCGTTCGTTCCTGGTGGAGCCGTTCCAGATCCCTTCTGGGTCGATGAAGCCGACCCTGGACGTGGGCGACTTTATCCTGGTGAACAAGTTTTCCTACGGGATCCGCTTGCCGGTGATCGACAAGAAAGTCATCGAGATCGGTGACCCGCAGCGCGGCGATGTGATGGTATTCCGCTACCCGAGCGACCCTAACGTCAACTACATCAAGCGTGTAGTCGGCCTGCCGGGCGACGTGGTGCGCTACACCAGCGACAAGCGCCTGTTCATCAACGGTGAATCGGTGGCCGAGAAGCTGCTGGGCGCCGAGCCGAACACCCTGGGCAGCGCCGAGCTGTACCAGGAAAAACTCGGTGCGGTAGAGCACGAGATCCGCAAGGAAATGAGCCGCTACCGCGCAATGCCTGATGGCCAGTGGAAAGTACCCGCCGGGCACTACTTCATGATGGGCGACAACCGCGACAACTCCAATGACAGCCGTTACTGGGATGACCCCAATATTCCCAAGGACCTGCTGGGCATGGTGCCCGACGAGAACATCGTCGGCAAAGCCTTCGCGGTCTGGATGAGTTGGCCGGAGCCCAAGCTCAGCCACCTGCCGAACTTCTCGCGGGTCGGGCTGATCAAGTAATACAGGCGGCGCTGTGAACACAGCGCCGAATGCTTTTCTGGGGTTTGGACAATTAATCGTCCGGCCCCATGCAGCACCAACCAGGATGTGAATTTGAACACTGCGTCAATCGTCGATGGCCGCCGGTGCCACCAACTAGATATGGATAAACCGTGACCGTTTCTCTAAGTCGTCTCGAGCGCCAGCTCGGCTACACCTTCAAGGACCCCGAATTGATGGTCCTTGCCCTCACACACCGCAGCTTTGCAGGGCGCAATAACGAGCGCCTGGAATTCCTCGGTGATGCCATCCTCAATTTTGCCGCCGGTGAGGCGCTGTTCGAGCGTTTTCCTCAAGCGCGCGAAGGCCAGCTTTCGCGCCTGCGGGCGCGCCTTGTGAAAGGCGAGACCCTGGCCGTGCTGGCCCGAGGTTTCGGCCTGGGCGAGTACCTGCGGTTGGGGTCCGGTGAATTGAAAAGCGGCGGTTTCCGTCGCGAATCGATTCTGGCTGATGCCCTGGAAGCCTTGATCGGCGCGATCTACCTCGATGCAGGGATGGAGACGGCCAAGGAGCGCGTGGTCGCCTGGCTGGCTTCTGAAATCGAAAGCCTGACACTGGTCGACACCAACAAAGATCCCAAGACCCGCCTGCAGGAATACCTGCAGTCCCGCGGTTGCGAACTGCCACGCTACGAAGTGGTGGATATCCAGGGTGAGCCCCATTGCCGCGTGTTCTTCGTGGAATGTGAAATCACCCTATTGAATGAAAAAAGCCGAGGTCAGGGTGTGAGCCGTCGTATTGCCGAACAGGTAGCGGCCGCTGCAGCACTGATTGCCCTGGGCGTGGAGAATGGCCATGACTGATTCAACCGCAACACGCTGTGGCTATGTTGCCATCGTCGGCCGCCCGAACGTGGGCAAGTCCACGCTGCTCAACCACATCCTCGGTCAGAAACTCGCGATCACTTCGCGCAAGCCCCAGACCACTCGTCACAACATGTTGGGCATCAAGACCGAAGGCAACGTGCAAGCGGTGTATGTCGATACCCCGGGCATGCACAAAGGCGGTGAGAAAGCCCTGAACCGCTACATGAACAAGACCGCTTCGGCGGCGTTGAAAGACGTCGACGTGGTGATCTTCGTGGTCGACCGCACCAAGTGGACCGACGAAGACCAGATGGTTCTCGAGCGTGTGCAGTACGTCACCGGCCCCTTGATCGTCGCGTTGAACAAGACCGACCGCATCGAAGACAAGGCCGAGCTGATGCCGCACCTGACCTGGTTGCAGGAACAACTGCCGAACGCCCAGATCATGCCGATCTCGGCCCAGCACGGCCACAACCTCGAAGCCCTGGAGCGCGTGATTGCCGGTTACCTGCCGGAAAACGAGCATTTCTTCCCGGAAGACCAGATCACCGACCGCAGCAGCCGCTTCCTCGCCGCCGAGCTGGTACGCGAGAAAATCATGCGTCAGATGGGTGCCGAGCTGCCATACCAGATCACCGTGGAAATCGAAGAGTTCAAGCAGCAGGGCAAGACCCTGCATATCCATGCGCTGATCCTCGTCGAGCGTGACGGCCAGAAAAAAATCATCATTGGCGACAAGGGCGAGCGCATCAAGCGCATCGGCACTGAAGCGCGCAAGGATATGGAATTGCTGTTCGACTCCAAGATCATGCTTAACCTGTGGGTGAAGGTTAAGGGTGGCTGGTCCGATGATGAGCGTGCGTTGCGCTCACTGGGCTACGGCGACCTTTAAGAACACCGCAGGGTAAAAAATGTGGGAGGGGGCTTGCTCCCGATAGCGGAGGGTCAGTCACTTATTTGTTAACTGACCCACCGCCATCGGGAGCAAGCCCCCTCCCATATTAGGTTGTGTGGTTTTCAAAATTGCATTCCAGCAGTGAGTTCCCATGTCTCAATCCCCACCTCCCAGCCAACTCGCCTACGTGCTGCACAGCCGCGCCTATCGCGAGACCAGCGCGCTGGTGGACTTCCTCACGCCTCAAGGCCGCCTGCGTGCGGTGCTGCGCAGCGCACGGGGTAAGGCAGGTACCTTGGCGCGGCCATTCGTGGCGCTGGATGTGGAGTTTCGCGGCAAGGGCGAGCTGAAAAACGTCGGCCGCCTGGAAAGCGTCGGCACTTCCGCCTGGCTTAACGGTGATGCACTGTTCAGCGGCCTTTACCTCAATGAACTGCTGATCCGACTGTTGCCCGCCGAAGACCCGCACCCGGCAGTCTTCGATCACTACGCTGCCACCTTGCTGGCCCTCGCTGAAGGCCGGCCCCTGGAGCCGCTGCTGCGCGCCTTCGAATGGCGCTTGCTCGACGACCTGGGCTATGGCTTTGAATTGCACAACGACCTGCACGGCGATCCCGTCGCCGCCGACGGCATGTACCGCCTGCAAGTGGATGCGGGCCTTGAACGCGTGTACCTGTTGCAGCCGGGGCTGTTCCAGGGCAGCGAACTGCTGGCCATGAGCGATGCGGACTGGAGCGCGCCGGGCGCCTTGTCCGCCGCCAAGCGCCTGATGCGCCAGGCCCTGGCCGTGCACCTGGGCGGGCGACCGCTGGTCAGTCGCGAGTTGTTTCGAAAGCCCTGACATCCCCGTGTATGCTGTGCACCGATTCTTTCCCTTTTCAGGAGCGCTTCCGTGACCACCAGCAATCGCATTCTTCTTGGCGTCAACATCGACCACGTCGCCACCCTGCGCCAGGCCCGGGGCACCCGTTACCCTGACCCGGTCAAGGCCGCGCTGGACGCCGAAGAAGCGGGCGCCGACGGCATTACCGTGCACCTGCGCGAAGACCGCCGCCACATCCAGGAGCGCGACGTGCTGCTGCTCAAGGACGTGCTGCAAACCCGCATGAACTTCGAAATGGGCGTCACCGAAGAAATGATGGCGTTTGCCGAGCGCATTCGCCCGGCGCATATCTGCCTGGTGCCCGAAACCCGCCAGGAGCTGACCACCGAGGGCGGCCTCGACGTCGCCGGCCAGGAAGCGCGGATCAAGGCCGCGGTGGAGCGCCTGTCGAAGATCGGCAGTGAAGTCTCGTTGTTCATCGACGCCGACGAGCGCCAGATCGAAGCCTCGCGCCGGGTTGGTGCCCCGGCCATCGAATTGCACACTGGCCGTTACGCCGACGCCACCACCCCGACTGAAGTGGCCGACGAGCTGCAACGCATCATCGACGGCGTGAACTGCGGGCTCAACGAAGGCTTGATCGTCAACGCCGGCCATGGCTTGCACTACCACAACGTCGAAGCTGTGGCGGCGATCAAGGGCATCAACGAACTGAATATCGGCCATGCGCTGGTGGCCCATGCGTTGTTCGTCGGTTTCAAAGGCGCCGTGGCCGAGATGAAAGCCCTGATTCTGGCCGCTGCCAAGCATTAATAAACAATGAAGATCAATGTGGGAGCTGGCTTGCCTGCGATAGCGGAGTATCAGTTGATGCATTCGTAGCTGACCCACCGCAATCGCAGGCAAGCCAGCTCCCACATGACGAGTCTTCGGCGTTTTCAATGTGCGGCAATGCGAAGCCTTACTGTTTAGCCGACGCAGGTGTATCGTATCAGCCCTTTGCGGGCCCTTGGCCTGCGGCAGATACGCGAGGTTGTTGTGTCCCGATCCTTTTCCCGTCGACAAATCCTGGGTGGTCTTGCTGGCCTGGCCGTAGTAGGCGTCGGTGCCGGCGGTGGCTACCGCTACTGGCTGGGGAAAGTCGCTGAGTCCGAGGCCGGGCACGATTACGAGTTGATTGCGGCGCCCCTGGACGTAGAGTTGGTACCGGGGTACAAGACCCAAGCCTGGGCATTCGGCCCTTCGGCGCCTGGCACCGAGTTGCGTGTGCGCCAGGGCGAATGGCTGCGGGTACGTTTCATCAATCACCTGCCGGTCGCCACTACCATCCACTGGCACGGCATCCGCCTGCCGATGGAAATGGACGGCGTCCCCTACGTTTCGCAATTGCCGGTGCTGCCGGGCGAATACTTCGACTACAAATTCCGCGTGCCCGATGCCGGCAGCTACTGGTATCACCCCCACGTAAGCAGCAGCGAAGAACTTGGCCGTGGCCTGGTCGGCCCATTGATTGTGGAAGAGCGCGAGCCCACCGGCTTCAAATACGAACGTACCTTGAGCCTGAAGAACTGGCACATTGACGAAGAGGGCGCGTTTGTCGAGTTCAGTATCCCCCGTGAAGCGGCGCGGGGCGGCACTGCAGGGCGCCTCTCCACCATCAACGGCGTGCCCCAGGCGGTCATCGACCTGCCCGCCGGGCAAATCACTCGCGTGCGCTTGCTCAACCTCGACAACACCCTGACTTATCGCCTCAACATCCCCGGCGTCGAAGCGCAGATCTACGCGTTGGACGGCAACCCCATCGAGCCGCGCCCGCTGGGCAAGGAATACTGGCTGGGCCCGGGGATGCGCATCTGTCTGGCAATCAAGGCCCCGCCGGTGGGTGAAGAATTGTCTATCCGCAACGGCCCGGTGCGCCTGGGCACCTTCCGTTCGGTGCCCAACACCGATGCGCCTACCCAGTGGCCACCGGCATTGCCGGCCAACCCGGTTGCCGAGCCGGACCTGGCCAATGCCGAGAAACTCAACTTCAATTTCGAATGGGTCGGTTCGGTGTCGGTCAACGTCGAAAACGGTAAGCCGCCCAGCCTGTGGCAGATCAACGGCCAGGCCTGGGACATCACCGACAAGACCTGTGCCGACCGCCCGATTGCCAGGCTTGAAAAGGGCAAGAGCTACATCTTTGAATTGAAGAACATGACCCAGTACCAGCACCCGATCCACCTGCATGGCATGAGCTTCAAGGTGATCGCGTCGAACCGCCACAAGGTCATCCCGTATTTCACCGACACCTACCTGCTGGGCAAGAACGAACGCGCCCGCGTGGCGCTGGTGGCGGATAACCCGGGAGTGTGGATGTTCCATTGCCACGTGATCGACCATATGGAAACCGGCCTGATGGCCGCTATCGAGGTGGCGTGATGCGCCAGATTCGCCCCAGCGCGATTATCGACCGCAGCCGCGACCAGGACTTTATGCGCGAAGCCCTCGCCCTGGCCGCCCAAGGCGCCGCACTGGGCGAAGTGCCGGTGGGTGCGGTGCTGGTGCAGGATGGTGCAATCATCGGTCGCGGCTTCAATTGCCCGATCAGCGGCAACGACCCCAGCGCCCATGCCGAAATGGTCGCGATCCGCGCCGCTGCGCAAGCGATCAGCAACTATCGCCTGGTGGGCAGCACGCTGTATGTGACCCTGGAACCGTGCAGCATGTGCGCCGGGTTGATCGTGCATTCACGCATCGCAAGGGTGGTGTATGGCGCACTGGAGCCCAAGGCCGGGATTGTGCAGAGCCAGGGGCAGTTTTTTACCCAGGGTTTTCTCAACCATAAGGTACTGTTTGAAGGCGGCGTGCTGGCCGAGGAGTGCGGCACGGTGTTGAGCGAGTTCTTCAAGGCTCGCCGGGCCAAGCCACCACTCTGAAGAACACTGAAGTATCAATGTGGGAGCTGGCTTGCCTGCGATAGCTATCTGTCAGTCACCCCAATCTTGACTGACCCACCGCTATCGCAGGCAAGCCAGCTCCCACATTTGATCTCCATTTTTTCAGGAAGATAGTGGACTTATTTGCGAGCGATGATCACCGCCCGCATCGGCGCCGGCAGCCCTTCGATGGTCTTGCTGTGATCTTCGGGGTCGAGGAAGTCACTGAGCGACTGATATTTCATCCATTCTGTTCCACGCTGTTCCTCAACCGTGGTCACGCTCACATCCACGCACCTCACCTCACTGAAGCCTGCACGGCGCAGCCACAACATCAATGCCGGCACCGAGGGCAGGAACCACACGTTACGCATCTGTGCATAACGGTCTTCCGGCACCAGCACCTGCTGCTGATCGCCTTCCACCACCAGGGTTTCCAGGACCAGCTCGCCGCCCTTGACCAAGGTGTCCTTGAGCGCCAGCAAGTGCTCGATCGGCGAGCGGCGATGGTAGAACACGCCCATGGAGAACACCGTGTCGAAGCCTTCCAGGTTCGCTGGCAAGTCTTCGAACGGGAACGGCAGGTGCCAGGCTTTGGGCTCAGACAGGTAACGTTGCACTGCCTGGAACTGGCAGAAGAACAGCCAGTTGGGGTCCACGCCAATCACACTGTCGGCGCCCGCGCCGAGCATTCGCCACATGTAGTAACCGTTGCCGCAGCCCACATCGAGGATGCGTTTGCCCTTCAAGTTCAAGTGCGGCGCAACCCGCGACCATTTCCAGTCCGAACGCCATTCGGTGTCCACATGCACGCCGAACAGGTGGAACGGGCCTTTGCGCCATGGGCTCAGCCCCATCAGTGCCGAGTGCATCCGGGTGCGGGTTTCGTCGTCGCAATCGGTGTCCAGCACCAGGCCGTTCAACAGGTCGACTTCGTTGGGCTGGATCTTCGGCAGTGCGTCCAAAGCACTCTGCCAACGCTCCAGGTCGCCGTGACCTTTTTCCATCTTGCTGTCGAGCTGCGCTTGCAGGCCCTGGGCCCAAACGGCCAAAGGAGTGCCGACCAGATGGCGGGCGAGGGGGGATAAATCAATCATGGCAAGGCAATCAACGAGGCAAAGTTAAGACACTGGAACCACGGCACGACTTTCGAGAACCCGGCTGCCAGCAGGCGTTCGCGGTGTTCTTCGAGGCTGTCGGGTTTCATGACGTTTTCGATGGCGCTGCGCTTCTGGGCGATTTCCAGTTCGCTGTAGCCGTTGGCGCGTTTGAACGCGATATGCAGGTCGGTCAGCAGTGCGTGTTCTTCAACATCGTTAAAGCGCAGCTTTTCCGAGAGGATCAACGCCCCGCCCGGCAGCAGCGATTGGCGGATACGCCCGAGCAACGCCAAACGTTCGTCAGGGGCGATAAATTGCAGGGTGAAGTTCAGTGCTACCACCGATGCCGGCTCAAATTTCAGCGCGAGGATATCGCCCTCGATCACCTCGACCGGCAGCAGCTCCTGGAACATCGAGTCCTGGCCGTTGAGGTATTCGCGGCAGCGCTCGACCATCGCCGCCGAGTTATCCACCGCGATCACCCGGCAGCCATCGGTGCGCACATGGCGACGCAGGGCTTGGGTCACGGCACCCAGGGACGCGCCCAGGTCATACAGCACGCTATCCGGCTGGGCAAATTGCGCGGCCAGCACGCCGAGGTTCTCGACGATGGTCGGGTAGCCCGGTACCGAGCGTTTGATCATGTCCGGGAACACCCGCACCACATCCTCGTTAAAGGCGAAGTCCGGCACCTGGGGCAGGGGCTGGGCGAATAGGCGATCGGGTTCTTTGCTCACGGTTGTTCCGGCGACGAGGGGGAAAGGCCGGCATTTTAGCCAAGTTGGCCCTCGGATGCGCGGGTTGTCTGATGGAAAGCTGAGGCGGTGATGCCCCATTGCCCGAGCCAATAAGTGGCGATCAACAAATAGGGCGCCGCATCGAAGGCCAATACAAACCGGTTGATACCGATCAACGTATCGGAAAACACAAACGACACCGCACCCGCTGCCGCCAGCAGTGCCGAGCGTTGCGGTACCGCGCTGCCCAACCTTGCCAATGCACGCCAGAGCATGGCGCTGATCACCAGCGCGTAAACCACCACCGGTATCAGCAACTCGCCTAAACCGTGGGAGATCAGGATGCCCAGCAGGATCGCCCCGACAGCCAGGGCCAGCACCAGCGGTACTATTGCCAGACGTCGACAGTCGCTGAAATAGGCTTTGAGGTAAGCCAGATGCGCAAATAGAAATGCGCCCAGGCCAAAGATAAACAGGTCCCCCGGCCAGGCGAGCAATACGTCGCCCACCACGGAAAAAATCAACCCCAGGCTGATCCAGCGTCGATAATCGGTAGGCGGCGCGTCATGCAGCCAACCCAGCAGTGCCAGAACCGGCAGTGGCTTGACCAGCAGGCACAGCAGCGTCGCGTGAGTCGCCAGGCCGTAGATAAAGGTACCGGCGCCCATCAAGGCAAGGATCAGCCAGGGCATATCAGTTCACCGTAATGGCGCAGTCAAAGGTTTCGACAGGTTCGGCTTCCGGCTCCCAGGGTTGCTGGGAGGTCAGGCGCAAACGGCCTTGCCCTGGGGCGAATGCCTGGAAGCGCCAGGTCGATTGACCACCGCCGCCGATCACACCGGATTCGGTGCTGCTATAGACCTCGGGGCTCAATGCGCGCAGAACACCGCCAGCGGAGTCCTGGATGGCCCAGCGGTAGCCAGTGGTGGGGTTGCTGGGCAAGGTGAGGATCAGGTTCTGATTGGTTTTAAGCTGGAGCGGGCAGGCGCTCTGGTTGTCCACGGTGACGTTTTGCTTCGGTGCACTGGCGCACGCGGCCAACAGGGCAAGGCTCAAGGGGAGAAGCAGGCGGGCAGTGGTCATGGAGGCTCCGTTTATACACGACGAAGGGCGAGCATAACCGAAGATGAGCCAGGGTGTGACAAGGAGGGTATGTGTCGCGGCCACTCACGCCATCGGGGGCAAGCCCCCTCCCACATTTGACCGCGTTGTCATCCACGACGCCGGTTCCCTGTGGGAGGGGGCTTGCCCCCGATGAGGCCGGTTCAGGCGCTAGAGCTCTATCAGAACAGCACCTTCGCCACATCCGCAAAGCGCTTGGCGAAGTGCACCGTCATGCCTTCCTTCAGGTACTCCGGCAACTCTTCAAAGCTGCCACGGTTGGGCTCCGGCAGGATCAGCTCGTGGATCTTCTGGCGCCGCGCCGCAATCACCTTTTCACGCACCCCGCCAATCGGCAGTACATGCCCGGTCAAGGTCAGTTCGCCGGTCATGGCCACGCCTTTCTTTGGCGGCTGGTTGCGTGCCAGCGACAGCAGCGCACTGGCCATGGTCACACCCGCACTCGGGCCGTCTTTCGGCGTGGCGCCTTCCGGCACGTGCAAGTGAACGAAGGCTTCGTCGAAGAACTTCGGATCACCGCCAAACGACTTCAGGTTCGAGCTGATGTAGCTGTAGGCGATTTCGGCGGATTCCTTCATCACTTCACCCAACTGCCCGGTGAGCTTGAAGCCGCGATTGAGCGTGTGGATACGCGTTGCTTCAATCGGCAAAGTGGCGCCGCCCATGCTGGTCCAGGCCAGGCCGGTGATCACGCCGGTGCCGGACAGCACCTGCTCGTTACGGAATACCGGCATCCCCAGGGAGCTTTCCAGGTCCTTGTTGCCGATCTTGATCACGCTGTCGGGCTCATCCAGCAGCTTGACCACCGCCTTGCGCACCAGTTTGCCCAGTTGTTTCTCCAACTGACGCACCCCGGCTTCCCGCGCATAACCGTCGATCAAAGCACGCAGCGCGCCGTCGCTGATGGTCAGGCTGTTTTTCGCGACGCCGGCTTTTTCCAGCTGTTTGGGCCACAGGTGGCGCTTGGCGATGGCGACTTTTTCTTCGGTGATATAACCCGACAGGCGAATCACTTCCATGCGGTCCAGCAACGGGCCCGGAATCGAGTCCAGTGTGTTGGCGGTGCACACGAACAGCACTTTGGACAGGTCCAGGCGCAGGTCCAGGTAGTGGTCGAGGAATTCGACGTTCTGCTCCGGGTCCAGGGTTTCCAGCAGCGCCGATGCCGGGTCGCCCTGGAAGCTCTGGCCCATCTTGTCGATCTCGTCGAGCATGATCACCGGGTTCATGACTTCCACGTCTTTCAGTGCCTGCACCAGTTTGCCGGGCAGGGCGCCGATGTAGGTGCGGCGATGGCCCTTGATCTCGGCCTCATCGCGCATACCGCCGACGCTGAAACGGTAGAACGGTCGGCCCAGGGACTCGGCAATGGATTTGCCCACGCTGGTCTTGCCCACGCCCGGCGGGCCTACCAGCAACACGATGGAGCCGGCGACTTCGCCTTTATAGGCGCCCACCGCGAGGAATTCGAGGATGCGACTCTTGATGTCATCCAGGCCCGCATGGTGTTTGTCCAGCACCTTGCGCGCGTGTTTGAGGTCGAGCTTATCTGCGCCGTACACGCCCCATGGCACCGAAGTGGCCCAGTCCAGGTAGTTGCGCGTGACGGCGTATTCCGGCGAGCCGGTCTCCAGGATCGACAGTTTGTTCAATTCTTCATCAATGCGTTTTTTCGCCTGGGCCGGCAGCACCTTGCCTTCCAGGCGCTGCTCGAACTGCTCGACGTCCGCACTGCGGTCGTCCTTGGTCAGGCCCAGCTCCTGCTGGATGACCTTGAGCTGTTCCTTGAGGAAGAATTCGCGCTGGTGCTCGCCGATCTTGCGGTTCACTTCGGCAGACAGTTCTTTTTGCAGGCGCGCCACTTCGACCTCTTTGCGCAGCATCGGCAGCACTTTTTCCATGCGCTTGAGCATGGGCACGCAGTCCAGCACTTCCTGCAACTCATTGCCTGTCGCCGAGGTGAGGGCGGCGGCGAAGTCGGTGAGCGGCGACGGGTCGTTGGGGCTGAAGCGGTTGAGGTAGTTCTTCAACTCTTCGCTGTACAGCGGGTTGAGCGGCAGCAGTTCCTTGATCGCATTGATCAACGCCATGCCGTAGGCCTTGACCTCGTCGGTGGGCTCGCTGGGCTGATGCGGGTATTCGACCTCCACCAGGTACGGTGGGCGATGGTGCTTGAGCCAGGTCTTGATGCGCACACGGGTCAGGCCTTGGGCCACGAATTGCAGCTTGCCGTTCTCGCGGCTGGCGTGGTGCACCTTGACCAGGGTGCCGTACAGCGGCAGGGCCGAGGTGTCGAAATGCCGTGGGTCTTCGGGCGGCGTGTCCATGAAAAACAGGGCAAGGGAGTGGTGGTCGGATTTGCTCACCAGCTCCAGGGTCTCGGCCCACGGCTCTTCATTGACGATCACCGGCAGCACTTGCGCCGGGAAAAACGGCCGGTTGTGGATCGGGATGATATAGACCTTGTCCGGCAGGTTCTGCCCAGGCAGCGCCAGGCCGGTGTTGGACGAGGCGGTTTCGGCGTTTTCGGGGTCGGCGTAATCGTTGAGGTCGTAATCAGGGACGTCTTGCTGGTCGCTCATGGGGCACCTGCATAAGGGAGTATGCAGGTTAGATGGGGCGGGGGAGCAGTGGTTTCAATGGTGGGGGTGAGATAGCAACATATTGCATGAGATTTCCGGGCATGGCGCAGATGGCCTCCGGCGCTGTAGAGCGGTTGAATGCCGCGTCCTGAGGCAGACGCGGCATTTTTCGGTGGTTACACGTTGACCACTGCTACGGTGTTGTTGCCGAAGTTGCAGACGAACAAGTACCTGCCATCCTCGCTGCACGCGAGGCCCGTGGGTTGATTGAAGCCAGGGATACTGCCCACCAGTTCCTCGGTCGTGGTGTCGATGATTCGGACGGTGTTGCTGGCGAACTCCGTCACGTAGGCCAGCGGTTTGACTGGGTGGAAGGCTACGCCCCGTGGAGTCGCCAGTCCGGTTAGGGATTTGACGTAAGTAAGGCCGTTGTTGTAGGTGTTGTAGATATCTACTTTTCCTAAGTTAGGCACACATACAAATAGCCGTTCGAAGGTGGCGAACAGTGGGGAGTGTGCTAGAGCACTTGCGATTCCGTTATTAGCGGCCGAGTGGGTGCGAACTTTGCTATTGATATCAACACGCTGTGTGTTCTCGCTAACTGAATAAAATGCTGTGCCTTGAGGGTTAGTTATTATCGCTCTGGAGCCGGTTTGGACTGTGGAGGCACTAGTCTCGTGCTTCTCTGTTACGGTGCTCCAATAGTAAATAAAAGTGCTGGTTAGAGGCCCGATAAAGAGTCGTGTTCCGCCTGGATTTAGGCATATTGCACGGGTATCACCGTGTAGCCAGTTGCCATAGCGGAAAGTGAAATTGCTGATATTTAAAATTGGATTTCTATGTGATGTGCCGGCACCTTCCACCGAGAAATACAGATTCGAGTTCGAAGGATGCAACGCCAATCCATTAATAACAGAACCCACCGTATTTACCGTCCGGGCCGTATTGTTCTCCAGATCAATTACCGAAATCGACGGCGTACGCCCATTTGCCACACACGCCTTTTTACCGTCCCGACTGACCGCGATATAAGTCGGCCCATTCCCCACGTCGATCTCCCGGACAATCCCCCCCGCCGCCCTGCGTACGCGGTATATGCCCACGTTAAAGCGCTGGGCTGTTTCCTCGCAATTGTACCCATCCATCGATACCCAGCCTTCTACGCGGACATCGGTGTCATCGGCGAAGTCTTCAAAATACTCGGTCGGTATCCGATCAAGCGTACGCCCGGCACTCACTTCTGCCGGTGTTACATCAATCGCGCGCCGCAGCGCCAGGTCGGTCGTGCTGTAGAGGTTGATCCCTACTGCGCGGCCGGCGCGGAAAAACGGCCAGGCCCTGATTTGTACCGAATTGGCTTTGTCAGGGTCGATCACCCCGTTCACCGCCTCCGGTACGCTCAGCAGGTTAAGCGTTTGCGCAGGGAAACGTTGCACCTGAACGGTAAGCCGAGGCGATTCAGTCGTGTCGTTGTCGCGCAGCACTTCGAAGTACACCTCGAAGGATTCGCCTGGGTACGCAGCGATAAAGTCACTGAGCCAGGCAAACGTGATGTAGTCATGACCCGCATCGGGAACACCACGTTTAGGCGGAATCTGCGGCGTGCCCACACCGGCTTTTCCCTCTATTTTCAGGGTGACCCAGTCATTGCGATCCATGGGGTAAGTGACCCTGAATGTAGTTGTGCGAGCAAACGGGGTCCATACGCGCAGGGGATCGAGGCTGACCCTGCAAGACGACACTGGGTCTGCTTCCACCAGGGTCGGGCATTCGGTCAGTTGCAACCCCACACCGACTTTGACGATCAGCGGCAGGGACCTACGCACGCTGACCGAGGGCGGAGTACGTACTTCCCAACGCAGCGTCACGGTTCCGTGTCTATTGTTCAGCAGTAGGGTGCGCGGGATGTAGAAGGGAAGGGTGTCGCCATACCAAGTGCCATCAACTTTGAGCCACGAGGTGGGAACCGAGTCGTTCGTCTTGCTTCCTTCGGCAAGTATCCTTACCTCATCGTTCAGAGCGATGCTCGAATGCCACTCGACGTTCGCTCTGAGATTGCCTTTGGTTACCAACTCATCAAACCGATGTTCAGGCGGTGGCGCGTCCGGTGACACGGGAGCGGGCAGGGGGAGAGCGATGTCACCGACCGGTACGGTAACCGCTTGCGAGGGGTTCTCGGCGTCTCGATTGACCACGTATTTTGCAGTGAACGCCGATCCCTCCAACGGCTTGAACACCAGTTGGTATCTGAACGAGAACCAAATGTAGTCCGGGTCATCTTCGGTTACGCGTAGGACGTCTGACGCATACACGTCGTCGCCGGAAGGTGTTTTACCGGTAATGGACAATTCGATCCTGTCATCTTTGATCAGCCTGCCGCGGGGCACTTTAATCCATACAGGGTCGATATTGGGCAGCGTGCCGTTGACCAGGCCTTCGACGATGGGCGCTGGGTATCGGTTGTCGACGGGTGTACCTCGAACCTTGTAAATAACGGTTTCGGACGGGACATTCTCTGGCTCTCCGGGGCGCACGCGTTCGTGGTAGGCAATCAGTGAAACGCCTACCAGTTGTTTGACAAAGGCCAGTGGCAGCCGGATGTCAACGCGCAGCAAATCCGGGCGCAGCACCGGATAAGTTTCAATGTGTTTGAGTGCTCCCGCCGAGGTCAACCCAAAGTAGGTGACGTGTAACTCATCGTTGATCTGCCAGCCGTCACCGTTCAGGCGGACCTTATAGTTCAGGTCGCGCGCGTGAGCATCGGCGTCGATGTAATACTCGTTATTGTCTGCATCGTACTCGTGTTCATGAACTTCCCCGGCGCTCAGGCTGGTGCCCGCGTACGTTCTGTTCTGTATGGTCCTTGGGATCGAAAAGCCGAAAGACTGGTTACCCACCCGGTCTCTCACATACCAGAGGGCGATATTCGCGCCCTTGGTCATCTCCATCCACTTGCCGTGTTCGATCGTCATGATGACCGGCTCGTTGCTGGCTGCCTCCGCGTTGGTCACTTGATGAGTACTGACCACCCCCCCAATGTTCACGTGGATGACGTCGCCCTCTTTGCGGTGATAAACCTGATCTACCGCCTGATTCACCGGGTATTTGGCGATGCGGATCTTGACGCCGTTGGTGATGTGTCCACTGTTTACGATGCCTGTGCTTTCGATGATGGGGTCTACGAATTCAATCCGCGCCAGGTTTTCGTTGGTCAACTCAGTACTGCCATCGGGGTCCAGGCCACCGGGCGCTTTGCTGTCCACCAAGATGCTGAATTCTCTGGTAGTGCCGCTGTTCACGCCTTTGACTACGCCTTGAAGTTTGTTTTGTGCCTGGTCGACAAACTTGAAACGATCTATCGTCAGGGTCACGGACCTGCCAACCCTGACGTCTTCCTCTGTGACGTTGTAATGAGCCGCTTCGATATCGTTAACATTAATGGATGCACGGTCGTCATAGGCCATATTGATCCAGGGTCTGAAGGTGCAGTTGACGCCCGAGGGGTTGACTATCAGCGCTGCGTTGTTGAGGCCTCCATCGGTACCCGGTATTGGGGTGATGTTCGCGATATTCAGCACCAAGTCGGAGAACGGAACTTTTTCCTCTTCTTCCTCTTCGAGCAACGTTGGGTTTGCAGGGTCTCCCGAAAGTCCTCCAGCAGGCTTGTCGCTTGAATCTGCAGAACGGGGGGCGCTGGGCACGTGTAACAGATGGTCTGGATCGTAAGACATGGCGGGCACCTGATTGTGATTGAGTCAGAAGTGCGACTCGCAGCCTGTGCTTGATCGAGCCGTAACTCATTCAATCCGACCCTTTTCACTTCGCCTAGCTGTGAGAAATGACAGTGCCGACCGACGGTACAGTGGGCTTTGCAGTGATGACGAAGACTTTTATGTCAAAAATATGGCGCGCCGGCCCCTGTTTTTACGGGTTTTACTTATCTCTAGTCCCAGCTAATCTGCGTGAATTGAATATTCGCTCTAAATGAATGTTTTTTTGACGGCGGATCAGGTCGCCAGGGACAGGTATGAGAACAGGATGGAGTCACGCGCAGCGGCGGGTGATACCCGAAGGCACGCCCATGCACTGGCTGCACACCTTTCAAACCCGGATTGCCGGAGTACTGGCGCTGTTGTTGCTGGTGGTGGTGGCGGCCACATATTTCGCCGTCAAGGCCGCTACTACCCGCGCCGTGGAGAACCAGGCCCAGGTGCAGTTGGACACTGGGCGGCAGGTGTTCGAGCGCTTGTTGGACCTGCGCGGCCGCCGCCTGCAATATGGGTTGGACTGGCTCACCATCGATGGCCCGTTCAAGCAGGCCGTGGCCGGTGGCGCAACGGTGCCGATCCTGGAGGCCCTGGGGCGCCACGGTACGGGGGTCAATTCCAGCGAAGTGTTCGTGTTGGGCCTGGATGACAGGGTCATGGTCAGTACCTTGCTGACGATGAAGCAAGGGGAGGCGTTCCCTTATGCCAATGCATTGCGCAGCGCGCGCCGCAGCGGCCAGCAAATGTTGATCGTCGCCATGGCTGGGCGCCCCTACTTGCTGGTGCAGAAGGAAGTCCTTGAACCTGCGCCCATCGCCCGAGTGATCATGGGCTTTCCCATGGATACGCAATTTGCCCATGAGTTGCGCTCCATGAGCAACCTTGAGGTGTCGTTCCTCAGTGTGCAAGGCGGCCATGTCGGCCAGCTCTTCACTACCCAGCCGGGCAGTGTGCGCCCGAGCGTCATCGACCTGCTGCTGGGCACGTCGATCGATCCGCAGGCGCGGGTCCATGGGTTCCATGGCCAGCGCGTGCTCAGCCAGGTGTTGCCCTTGGCCAATAGCGGCGAAGGCGATGAAGTGCGCGTGCTGCTGCAAAGCCCGCTGGACCACGCCCTGGAATCCTTCGCACCGCTGGACCGGCAGTTTCTGGTGATTGCCGTGGCGGTGCTGTTGGTCTCGCTGGGGGCGGCGTTGTTTCTTGCGCGGCGTGTATCACGCCCGCTCAATGCATTGGTGCGGGCCGCTGAGCGGATCGGCGCCGGTGACTACCACACGCCGGTGCGGGTGCGCAGCCACGATGAGTTCGGCCTCTTGGCCCGCGCTTTCAATGCCATGCAAAGCGGCATCGCCGTGCGCGAACGACAGTTGGCCCATAACGCCTTGCATGATGCGCTCACCGGCCTGCCTAATCGTGCCCTGGCCATGGAGCGTCTGGGCAGTGCGATCAGTGCGCGGCGGCCGGTGGTGTTGCTGTACCTGGGGATTGAAAACTATCGGGTCATCAACGAAGGCTTCGGCCCCCAGGGTGTGGAAGAAATGTTGTGCGAAGCCAGCCGCTGCCTGTCCATGAGCCTGCTGGCCAGCGACACCGCCGCGCGCATTGCCGGCAGTGAGTTTCTGCTGTTGCTGGAAAACACCGAAATCGACTCCGCCGTCGCCCGTGCCGACCGCGTGTACGGGCTGCTGACCGAACCCCAGCGCATCGGTAACGATGAAGTGCGTCATGAAGTGAGCATCGGCATTGCCGCGTATCCCGCAGACGGTCAGCAGGTCGAGGAACTGATCAACCGCGCCGCCATCGCTCGGCATGACGCGGCCACCATGCCGGGGCATTTGCAGATCTACCAGCCTGATCGCGACCTCGCTCACCAACGCCAGATTACCTTGATCCGCGATCTGCGCCGGGCGGTGGTCGAAGGCGAGTTGTTCCTGTGCTATCAGCCCAAGCTCGACCTCAAGCACGGCCATGTGGGCCAGGCGGAAGCCTTGCTGCGTTGGCAACACCCGACCCTTGGGCAAGTGTCGCCCACAGAATTCATTCCCCTGGCCGAACGCACCGGCAGCATGGGGCCCCTGACCTTATGGGTGATTGAGGAGGCCATCCGCCAGATTGCCGAATGGGCGCTGCGTGGCCTGGTGATTCAACTGTCGGTGAATATCTCGGTGAACGACCTGGTCGATGACGACTTGGCCATTCGCGTCACTGCGCTATTGATCCACTACGAGGTGAGCGCCGAGCATTTGCTTTTCGAAATCACCGAAAGCGCCATCATGCACAATCCACAGCAAGCCCTCAGCGTGCTGGAACAACTGCGCGGCTGCGGCATCAGCCTGTCGGTGGACGACTTCGGTACCGGTTACTCATCACTGGCGCAGTTGCAGCGCCTGCCGGTACAGGAGTTGAAGATCGACCAGTCGTTCATACGCAACCTCGACAGCACCAGCGGCGACGGCGTGATCGTGCGCTCCACCATCGAGATGAGCCACAACCTGGGCCTCAAGGTAGTGGCCGAGGGGGTGGAGTTCGAGCACAGCCTCACCCTGCTCAAGCACTGGCAGTGCGACACGGCCCAGGGCTACCTGATCAGCCGGCCACTGAATGCCATGGCGTTCGAGCGCTGGATGCGCCGTGCGCGGGTGTCGACCTAAGAATGCGTTTGCTCGACCAGGCTTTGCAGCCGCGTCCATAACCGTTCGACATGCTGGCGCTCGGTGCCCAATGCTCCGATGGACACCCGCACCATCCAGCGCTCTTCGAGGAGGGCCGGGGTGACATAGGCATGACCGGACTGGTTGAGCTTTTCTGCCCAGGCCCGCGTGTGCTGATCCAGCGCCTCGCCGTTCAGCCCTGGCGGTTCATGGCGAATACACAGGGTTTGCAGGGCTGGCGCGGCCACCAGTTTCCATTGCGCGCTGCTTTCGATCTGTTCAGCCAGCCAGCGTGCATTGGCCAGGTCGCGCCTCAGCCGTGCCTGCAAGCCGCTGACGCCTTGTTCGCGTATCAGAAACCACAGCTTCAGGGCACGGAAGCGGCTGCCCAGTGAAATCCGCCAGTCGCGGTAGTTTCTGACCTGGCCGTCGGCACTGGACTGCAAGTAGCTCGGGTTGGTGGTCATGATGCGAATCAAATGCTCGGGGTCGCGCACGAAGTACACCGAGCAATCGAAGGCCGCGCCCAGCCATTTGTGCGGGTTGAGCACCAGGGAGTCGGCTTTTTCGATGCCCTGCCACAGTGCCCGGCATTCCGGCAGGATCATCGCAGCGCCGGCCATGGCCGAGTCCACATGCAGCCACACACCGTGGCGTTGGGTCAGGTCGCCAATCGCATCCAGAGGGTCGATCGCCATGGCGGCTGTGGTCCCGGTGGTAGCAATTACTACGCAGGGGCGATTGCCGGCGGCCAGGTCCTGTTCGATGGCGTGCGCCAATGCCTGGGGCGACATTGCATTGTGTTGGTCGGTGGCGATGGTGCGGATATGGTTCTGGCCGAATCCGGCCAGGATCGCCGCCTTGTTGACCGAGCTATGGGCGTGGGCTGAGGTGTAGACGATCAGGGGCGCGCCGCTGTTTTGCAGGCCGTCATGCATCAGCGCGTAATCGGAGCTGCGCTCCCTGGCGCTGATGAGGGCCACCAGGGTGGAGGTGGACGCGGAGTCCTGGATCACGCCGCTCCAGGCGCTGCTCAGGCCGAGCATGTCGCGCAGCCAATCGGTGGTCACTTCTTCGATTTCGGTGAGGGCCGGGCTGGATTGCCAGGACAAGCCCACCACACCCAGGCCAGTGCTCAGGCAATCGCCCAGCACCGAAGACAGCTCCACGTTGGAAGGGAAGAAGCCGAAAAAACTCGGATGCTGCCAATGCAGCAGCCCGGGCATGATCAGCTTTTCGACATCGCCCATGATCTGTTCGAACGGTTCGGCGCTGTCAGGCGGGCTCGCTGGCAGGGCGGCCTTGATTTCGCCAGGCACCGTGTTGGGCTGCACGCCGCGTTGCTCGATGTTTTCTCGATAGTCTGCGATCAGGTCGATCATGGCGTAGCCATGGCGACGGAATTCTTCGGGGGTCATATCAACATGTCCATTTGCAAGCGCGATAAAAGGGTTAGCACCAGAAGTAAAACGGTTCGCCAGGAACGTAGCCGATAAACGATTGCATGCTGATGCGTGTGCCCGAATCGAATCCGCAAATGGCGTGGGGGCGGCGTGTGTTGATGATCACCAGTTCGTTTTTGCGTGGCTGAATGCGCAACGGCTTTTGCAAGCGCTGCTCGGGCAGTTGGGCGCCTTCGAAATGCTTGACCTCGTCATAGGCAAACGCTGGGGTATCCCAAATGACTAACTCTCCTCCCGAAGGTGGTGTCTGAAGGTAGATATTGGCGCTGAACTGATGTTCCAGATCAGCGATCAAGCGGGGCAGGCAATCCACGTGAGGAACGGTTTCAGAGAGGTGCGCCGTCTCGGGAAACATGGCGCGGATGATCCCGCAGAACATCGGCTGGCCCTGGAATGCAGCGGCTTGTGCGCCTTGCGGCCAAATGCTCTGGAACTGCTCCATCAAGTCTTGAATGGGCGGCTGTTGCGGGGCGCAAATGCGGTCGATCAGGCTGCGCATATGGGCAGCGTCAGCGTAATACTTGCGTTGGGCATCACTGCCCGCAACCTTGCCATAGGTGGAATTGAACGGCGTGCCCCAGCGATGCACGCCATAGAAGTGCTGTACGACGTGCCCGCCCTCGTAGGTTTCGTGGCTGTATTGCTCCAGCGTGGCGGTTTCGCTGATGCTCTGAATCAACCGTGCACTGGTTTTTTCGTTGGCGAAGTCGGGCACTCGAATGGCAAGCACTTGCCCGCTGATCAGCTTTCTTAAACTTGGACTGTCGAGTTGTTCCAGTTCCAGGATTTTTGTCGAGATACACAGGTTTGGTTGTACAGCGCTATGGTCCGTCATAGTGAAAAGCTCCATTTGAATTTCATCCGTGCACCCAGATGTTACGCAGGGCTTGTGCACTAAATTACTGACAACGGGCAGCGGGCAAGTAGGATTTCTCTTTGCGTGGTGGTTATCAGGGACGAAAAAAAAGCGGCTACCCATCAGGTAGCCGCCTTCATTGACCGCCGATGCTGCTTAATCCGGCAGTTTGAACGCCATCACATAGTCACCCTGCTTGGTGCCCAGCGAGCCGTGACCGCCAGCCATGACCAGCACGTATTGCTTGCCGTCCTTGCCGGTGTAGGTCATCGGGGTGGTTTGCGCGCCTGCTGGCAGGCGGCCTTCCCACAGTTGCTTGCCGTTCTTCACGTCATAGGCACGCAGGTACTGGTCCAGGGTGCCGCTGAGGAACGCGACGCCACCGGCGGTGGTGAACGTACCGCCCAGGCTAGGCACGCCCATGGTCAGCGGGATCGGGACCGGCGAGCTGTCACGCACGGTGCCGTTCTTGTGCATCCAGATGGTCTGGTGGTTGGTCAGGTCGACCGCTGCCACGTAGCCCCACGCTGGCGCCTGGCACGGCAGGCCCATCGGCGACAGCAGTGCTTCAAGGATCACACCGTACGGCGCGCCTTTGTTCGGCTGTACGCCTTCGGTTTCGCTGACGCGTGGGCCTTGCTTGGCGATGTCGGCTGCCGGGATCAGTTTCGATTTGAACGCCATGTAGCTTGGGTTCACGAACGCGATCTGACGCACCGGGTCAACCGAGATGCCGCCCCAGTCGAACACGCCGAAGTTGCCTGGGTACACGATCGAGCCTTGCAGCGATGGCGGGGTGAACGGGCCGTCGTAGCGCATCGACTTGAAGTCGATCCGGCAGATCAGTTGGTCGAACGGCGTCACGCCCCACATGTCACGCTCCTTGAGGGGCGGCGGCATGAAGTTCAGGTCGGACTTGGGTTGGGTCGGGGAGGTGCGATCGCCGGCCACTGCGCCTTGCGGTACAGGGATTTCGTTGATCGGAACCACTGGCTGACCGTTGCTGCGATCCAGCACGTAGATGCTGCCTTGCTTGGTCGATGCCATCACCGCTTGCTTGACGCCGTCAGCAGTCTTGATGTCGATCAGCGAAGGCTGGCCGCCCACGTCCATGTCCCACAGGTCATGGTGGGTGAACTGGAAGGTCCACTTCACGTGGCCGGTGTCGATGTCCAGAGCGGTCAGGCCAGCTGCGTATTTCTCGGAATCATCGGTACGGTCGCCGCCGTACTGGTCGGGCATCTGGTTGCCCATCGGCAGGTACAACATGCCGAGTTTTTCATCCACGGCGAACATGGACCACATGTTCGGCGAGTTGCGGGTGTAGGTCTTGCCCTCGGCCAACGGGGTGGTGTCGTCCGGGTTGCCGCTGTCCCAGTTCCACACCAGCTTGCCGGTGTGCACGTCGAACGCGCGGATCACACCGCTAGGCTCGTCGATGGAAACGTTATCGGTCACATGGCCGCCGATCACCACCAGGTTCTTGGTCACGGCCGGTGGCGAAGTGGAGTAGTAGCCGCCTGGGGCGAAGCTGCCGATGTTGGCACGCAGGTCGACCTGGCCTTTGTCACCGAAGTCTTCGCACATCTTGCCGGTGTCGGCGTTCAGGGCGATCAGACGGGTGTCAGCAGTCGGCACGAAGATGCGTTTCGGGCAGGCAGTCGGTGCTGCAGCCGGGCTAGCGCTGCCAGTCGGGCTCTGTTCGGAAGCGTAGGCGGCGTCATCGTGATACGACACGCCACGGCAGGTCATGTGCGCCCAACCCTTGAAGTTCTCGGCGCCCTGGCTGCTGATCTTCGGATCGAAGCGCCAGATTTCCTTGCCGGTGTCCGGGTCCAGCGCGATCACCTGGCTGTGCGGCGTGCACACGTAGAGCATGCCGTTGACTTTCAGCGGGGTGTTTTCCGCGGTGGTTTCACCCGGATCGTTCGGCCCCGGGATATCGCCGGTGCGATAGGTCCACGCTGGCACCAGTTTGTGGGCGTTTTCCGGGGTGATCTGCGCCAGTGGCGAGTAACGGTCACCGAAGGCCGAACGGCCATAGGAGTTCCAGTCGCCATCGGCTTGGGAGGGTGCGGCGCTGGCCATGCCGGGTACCGCGTCGCGGTCCAGTTGGCCGGTCTTGACCATTTCACCTGGGTTGGTGAACTGGCTGGCCAGGGCGGTTGCGCCCGCCAGCACCAAGGCCACGCTCAGCGCGCCAGTGCCCAGCGGCGCGGCTTGGCCACGCAGCAATGGCCGGCGAAACCACGGCAGCAGCATGACGATGCCCAGGGCGAACAGCAGGGCCAGGCGCGGCACCAACTGCCACCAGTCCAGGCCCACTTCCCACAGGGCCCACACGGTGCTGGCGAACAACACCAGTGCATACAGGCCCAGCGCAGCGCGGCGGGTAGCCAGCAGCAACACGCCGGTCAGGGCAATGCCGATACCGGCCAGCAGGTAGTACAGCGACCCGCCGAGCATACTCAGCTTGACGCCGCCGGCCAGCAAGGCCAGCCCCATGATCAGCAGCAAGACCCCCAGCAGCCTGGGCAACAGGCGGCTTGGGCTTGAGGCACCATCAGTGCTCATAGTGTGTTTCTCCGTTACGTTGGAATTATGTAACCCCGTGCTTCACTCACTGTAGATGACGATTCGGCTCGGGCTTGGTTCATCGTTATTTTTGGTTTTTTCTGTGGATAACTCGGTTATCCACAAGCGGGCAATAAACCCCCCGGCGCTGGTCGATTCAAGACAGCGCTGTCTTTGTGCAGGAAGAGATTCGGCAAATGGGGCGACCGGGAGGTGAAGCGTTTCAGATTGTTGCGAAGGATAATGCGGCGGGGCGTTTTGAGAAAGGGTGAATCGCAAGATGCATCATTTCAGTTTTGGTAACAGTGACAGATAGTCGCTGGCTAATCTAATAATGTGGGAGGGGGCTTGTTCCCTCCCACAAAGGGTTTTCGGTGTTGGTCAGAAGGTGGTGCGGATGCCGAATTGCACACTGCGTCCCGGTGCTGGTGCGATGTCGCGCAGGATCGAGCTGGCGTAGCGCACGGTCTGGTTGGTCAGGTTTTCACCGTTGACGAACGCCAGCCACTGGCTGCCACCGACGTTGAAGCGATAGCCCGCGCTTGCTCCCAAAGTGGTGTAGCCATCGGTGCCGCTCTCGTTATCCGGCACGCGCCCTTGGCCCGCGGCATGTTCCACATCGATACGTGCCTGCCAGCGATCCAGTTCCCACAGCAAGCCGCTGTTCAAACGCAGGGGCGCAATGCGCGGCAAGGCTTCGCCGCTGTCCAGGTTGGTGGCGCGGGTGTAGTCGCCCGACAGTTCCAGCGCGAACTTGCCGTAGGCGCCTTCGCCGAGCTTCCAGTGATCCTGGGCTTCGAAACCGGCGAAACGCGCACGTACGCCGGAGTAGCCGTACTCGGGAATACCGCCAGCATCCTCTTCACCCTCGTCGTTCAACGTGCGGCCAGTGCCGAGCAAGCCGATGTAGTTGGAGAAGCGGCTGTAGAACACGCCAAAGCTGCCCTTATGGGTGCCATTGTCAAAACGCAGGGCCAGGTCGCTGGACACGGCTTTTTCTTTCGACAGGTTGGCGTCGCCCAATTCATAGGTGCCGGTGGCGACGTGGGCACCGTTGGCATACAGCTCGTAGAAGGTCGGGGCGCGCTCGGTGTAGCCCAGCGTCGCGGCCACCGACCAGATGGGCGTAAGCGTGTAGACCGCACCCGACGACAGGCTGCCAGCGGTGAAGTCGCTGGATTTATCCGCAGTGGCAAAGCGCGCATTGCCCTTGCCATCCGGGTCGACGTTGGTGTGCTCAAGGCGCGCACCCAGGCTGAGTTTCAAGCGCTCGGTGGCTTGCATCTCTTCCAGGATAAACAGGGCGCCAGCGTTGGTATCGGTCTGCGGTACGAACGCTTCCTCACCCAGGGCCGAAAATTCATTGCGGGTCACTTGGGCGCCGACCACGCCGTCGAACGGCCCGATGGGCTGGTGACGCGCCTCCACTCGGGCTTCATAGCCTTTGTTCTTGAAGGTGGTGCCGGTTTCGCCGCCTTCGATTTCGCGGTGCTGATACTCGGTGTAGCCCGCGTCGATCTTCACCGAGGTAAACGGGCCCTGCAGGTTGCGGATTTCGGAGGCAAAGGCGTAATGATCCTGCTTCATGCGGATGCGTACATCCTGCTCGGCGGGGGAGCCATAATTGCTGTCGTAGTTGCTGTAGGACAGGCCCGCGTAACCATCATCCCAGGTGTAGGAACCACCCACCGCACCGCCGTCCTGACGCCCGTTGCTGTTACCCAGGCGGCCGTTTTTGCCGGGGCCGTTTTCGCTCTCCGGCGCGTGGCGGCTGCGCGCATAACCAGGGATTTTCAGGTCGTTGAATTCCCGCGCATTGGCGTCCAGGTGCAAGGCGAATGTGCCATTGCCGGCCTCCAGCTTGCCCGCGCTGCTGCGGGTGGTGTCGGCGCCGCCGTAGCGCAGTTCCCCCGCACCGTGGATGCCTTCGATGGCCTCGGTGGGGATGCGGTTGTCGAAGGTGTTGACCACGCCACCGATGGCACTGCCGCCGTACAGCAGTGCTGCGGGGCCGCGCACGATTTCGATACGGTCGACATTGATCGGGTCCAGCGGCACCGCGTGGTCATAGGACAGCGACGACGCATCCAGCGCCCCCACGCCGTTGCGCAGGATGCGAATCCGGTCGCCATCCTGGCCGCGAATGATCGGGCGGCTGGCGCCTGGGCCGAAATACGACGATGACACCCCGGGCTGCTTGTTCAGGGTTTCGCCGAGGCTGCCTTTTTGTTGCAGGGTCAGCTCATCACCTTCCAGCACAGTGGTGGGCGAGGCCAGTTGTTCGCTACCCAGCGGGTTGCCAGTGACGACTTGGGGGGGCAGTTCCAGGGCATAGGCTTGTGAGCTGATCAACAAGGCGGCGGCGAGAGGGGACAAGCGCCAGAGAGAAGGCAGGGACATCGGATATTCCTAGGCAAAACGTCTGATAGATATAGTTACAATATAACATCTCTTTTTTCGTCAGGAAGGGGAACTTTTCCTGGCGGGCTATATTCAATGCGATGCTTCCACCTGCACGCCTCGTCGGCTAAGGTGCGCGGCTGTGTTTCCTCTTTTTGCAAAAGGCCTGGCATGACCGCGACAAGCAACGACCCGCTCCACGGCGTGACCCTGCAACACGTGCTCACCACCCTGGTGGAGCATTACGAATGGAGCGGCTTGGCCGAACGTATTGATATCCGCTGCTTCAAGAGCGACCCGAGCATCAAGTCGAGCCTGACCTTCCTGCGCAAGACGCCCTGGGCGCGGGAAAAAGTCGAAGGGTTGTACGTCAAGCTGATGCGCACCAAACGCCCGCTGGACTGAACCCATGAAGCGTTTTGTCGCGACGGCGGCGCTTGCCGGCTGGGTGGGGTTGACGATCCAGCAGTACCTGATCCTTTATTCACGCTGGTCCATTGAAGCCAGCCTGCTGGGTGGGCTGGTGAGTTTTTTCAGTTTCTTCACCGTGTTGACCAACACCCTGGTGGTGGTGGTGTTGAGCTACGCCTGGGTCAACCGGGAGTCAGCCGGCAAACGGTTTTTCCTGGCGCCTCACATCAGCAGTGGAGTCGCCGTGAGCATTGTGGTGGTAAGCCTGGCCTACAACCTGCTGCTGCGGCATTTGTGGAGCCCTGAAGGCTTTCAATTTATCGCCGATGAATTGCTGCACGACGTGATGCCGTTGCTGTTTCTGATTTATTGGTGGCGCTGTGTGCCCAAGGGTTTTTTGCGCCTCAAGCACATCGGCGCCTGGGTGATTTACCCATTGATGTACTTCGCGTATGTGCTGATGCGTGGGCATTTGCTTGGGCAGTATCAGTACCCGTTCATCGATGTGGACCGCCTCGGTTATCCACAAGTGTTTGTGAATGCCGGGGGGATTCTGGCGGGGTTTGTGGCGATAGCGTTGGTGATGGTGGGGCTGGATAAATTCATCAAGCCCCGGCCCTGACTCACTCTTGCGAGCTACCGTCGGCGCGCCAGTAACCCACGGCCTTGAGGTATTCTTCATTGACTTTGTGGGTGTCCAGCAACACCCGCCGTACCTGGCGCGACAACCTGGTTTCGGTCGCCACGAAGCTGTACAGCGTGCCGTCGGGCAGCGTCAGGTTTTGCACCACCTCAAGCAGGTCATCGTGGCCACGCAGCACCCAGATCACCTCCACATCGGCCGCACTTTGCAGCGTCTGTTGCTCCGCCGCATTGGCGATTTCAATCACTGCAATCACCTTGCGCCCAGCGGGCAACTCCTCCAGACGCCGCGCAATGGCGGGCAGGGCGGTTTCATCGCCGATCAGCAGGTAGCTGTCGAAAATGTCCGGCACGATCATCGAGCCCCGTGGCCCACCGATATACAGGTGCTGCCCGACCTGCGCCTGCTCGGCCCAGGTGGACGCAGGGCCATCGCCATGCAGCACGAAGTCGATATCCAGCTCGCCGATTTCCAGGTCGTAGCGCCGTGGCGTGTAGTCGCGCATGGCCGGTTGCGGGCCGTCGCCCTTGATGGCGAACGTCGGGCTTTCAAGCGCTGCTTGCTCGGCGGCGTTCTGCGGGAACAGCAGCTTGATGTGATCGTCGCTGCCCAGGCTGATAAAGCCCTCCAGTTCAGGCCCGCCCAGTGTGATGCGACGCATGCGCGGGGTGATGTCCACCACCCGCAGAACTTCCAGGCGGCGGCGTTTGATTTCGTGGGTCACGCGATGAATGGCTTGTGTGTTCATTGGTCTGTCCCGTCGGCAATGGCTTGAGCGGTGCGATTGAGCAGCGCCGCGACACGAATGATTTCTTCCGGGCTCCAGTGCCCGTTGTGCGAATGCAAGGCGTGGCGCAGGTTGTGCACCGCCTCATGGATCTGGGGTGGGCGGTCGTGGCCACGCAGCGAGCGCTTGCTGACATCCAGGCGCATGCGCACACCCTCCAGGGCAACGGCTTGTTCGCTTAAGAAGAGACGACCGGCGTCGGTGATTGTGTAGCGTTTTTTTCCGCCATCGGCGTCGCCGCTGATCAGCTCGCTCTCTTCAAGAAAGGTCAGGGTGGGGTAGATCACGCCGGGACTGGGGCTGTAGGCGCCGTCGAACAGGCTTTCGATGCGGCGGATCAGGTCGTAGCCATGGCAAGGTTGCTCGGCGATCAATGACAACAGCAGCAGCTTCAGGTCGCCGGGGGCGAATACCCGTGGGCCGCGGCCGCCGCGTTTTTCAAATTCGCCGCGATGCTCGTGTTTCATGCGCAAGTCCTCTGAACAAGTTTAGATATAACTTAAGATATATCTTTGTGCGGAGGATAGCCCTTGGCGACCAACGGTCAATGGGGTAGCCGCGGGTTTCGGTCATAAATGAAACAAGTCCGATTGGATCTTTTTTATTTATAGAGCTATAACTTTAATTAGAGTCATGACTCGAATTCTTATCTAACCCGTGGTTGTGCAGGCGCTTTTGAGTTAGTGTGGTCTGCGTCTTACAGTAACTTCTTTATCGTGTTTTTAAGTGTGTAGTCTGTTTCCTACGGATACTTTTAAAGTTTTGGCGAAATGCCATCTTTTTCGCTCAACCGCTGTTTACAAGGGCTACGCTAATTTTAGAATGCGCCTGCATACCTGCCTCTAGTTTCGATTGATCATTGTTTGGCATTGCTTGTTCCAACTAATCGGCAATGTAATTCGTTGTTAGGGATCTCCTTCGCAATGAACCAACCAATGTTGTCAACTACAGGTATTGACCATGTTCAAGAAGTTTGCTGTTGCTGTTCCCCTGGCTGTTCTGGCGCTGTCTTCCTCGGTAACCGCTATCGCTGCCGGTGAAGCCAGCCACACCGTCAACCTCAAGGCAAACATCCCGACCACCGTGTTCCACGCCCAGCCGCGTGATCCGAACTGGGGCCGTGACGAGACCATGACCTACAACCTGGTCAGCGGTGAATTGGCGCCCCTGAGCGCCATCTACGACATCAAGAACACCAACGGTTCGGTTGCCGCCTACATCGAAGGTGGCCCGGCGGTGCTGTTCAACGGTGATGCCGCGCAGAACATCCCGCTTACCACCACCCTCAATCGTGTGGCCCTGTCCGGCACCCCGCAGGAAGTGCTCAACGAAGCCGACTCCACTCCAGGTGCGGGTGTTGAACTGAACATCTCCGCTGCCAGGCCTACGGCGACTCAGCGTGGTTCCTACACTGCCGTGATACCGCTGGTATTCGACGCCGTACTGCCAGCCCTGTGATGCCAATGAGTGCCTGTTAATCACGGGCATTCACTTGCAGGTCGGCTGATTCCCTTCTCTGTCCGCCGACCTGATTTTTTTATCTCTTGGCATTCAGGGTATCCGTTCATGTTTCCGATGACGCCTATCGCGGCTGCGCTTGCGCTGTTGATGTGTACGAGTGCGCTGGCTGCACCCGCTGCCTCCGGCGCTGCAACCCCTGGCAGCTTGATTACCCAGGCCCAAGGCCTGCCCGCAGGTTTCAGTGATCACTTTTTCGACGTGCCGTTGGCGGTGCGTCTGGACCTTGACCAGCAACCGCTGGGCGAGGCTCTGATTGTGCTGTCGCGGGATGATCGCGTGACCTTGCTCGAATTCACCGACACCGGCGACAGCAAAGTACCGGCCGCTACCCGTGATACCTGGCAAGCCCTGTTGGAAAAAGGCGTGGCCCTGGGCGCCTGCACCCAGGCCTGCCCGGAAAAAATGATCTCGGCGTTCTACAACCTGGAAAACTCCCAGTTGGCGATCCTGACCCAGGACGTCGAACGCAGCGACGACATTCCGCGTTTCTATGACCAGCCCGAAGGCGGCAGCCTGGGGCTGATCATTAACAACCAGCTCAACCTCAACGGCAGCCAGGAAGACAGCCTGGGCGGTCGCTATGGCTTGCAAGCCAGTTCCAGCGTGGGTAACTGGAGCCAGGTATTCAACCTGCAACTGGCGCGTCAGAGTGGCGACAACGAACCCATGCGCCACGCGATTCACGAGCTGTACACCCAGCGCGAACTCGAAAGGCAATTTTTCCGCCTGGGTCACTTCACCCCCAATTCCGACGGCCTGACCCGTCAATTGCGCAGCTTCGGCGCCAGCCCCGATACGGCGTTGGGTCTGATGTACGGCAGCTCCGACAGCCTGGCCATCAACAATTCCAAGCCCAGCGTGTATCCGATCTACGTTACCGCCAACCGCCAGGCGGCGGTGGAGATCTACCGCAACGGCTTGCTGATCAATACCCAGGCGGTCGCGGCAGGCCTGCAAACCCTCGATACACGGCCACTGCCCGGCGGCATCTATGAAGTGGAAGTGCGCCTGGTGGAAGACGGCCTCACCACCAGCACCACCCAGGAGCTGGTGTACAAGCCCAGCAACTGGCGCAACGCCGAAGACCGCTGGCGCTACAACCTGTTCGCCGGGCGCGAGACCAAACTCTTCAGCAACTGGGATGAGCAAGCCTCGGGCGCGATGACGGCCGGTGCGTCGCTCAACTATCTGGTACACCCGCGCGTGATCCTTGGCCTGTCGGCCCGCCAGGTGCGCGAGCAACTCCAGTACGGCGGTTCGATGGACTGGACGGTGGCCAACAACACCAGCGTCTATGCCAACCTGTACCAGACTCAGGACCACGGCACCGGCATGGACCTGCAAGGGCTCTACACCTTCGGCGCGACCAACCTGGTGTTCAGCCACAACCGCAGCTGGCTCGACACCCGCGACACCTACGAAACCCTGCCCGACGGCACACGTCTGCGGCGTAATACCTTTGTCGGCGAGGCCAGCAACACCGCGTTGTCGGTCAACCACCGGCTCGACGCGAAAAACACCCTGAACATGCGCCTGTCCCACAGTGAGGGCAATATCGAGGGCGCGGGATTGGACCTGGGCTGGAGCCGCCACGACAACCTGTTCGGCAGCGATGCCAACTGGCGCTTCTCGGTGTTCGATCGGCCCGGTAGCGCTGGCACCAACGATGCGCGCAATCGCGGTGTGGACGTGAGTGTCAGCATGAACCTGGGCCGCGATGGCCGGCAGATTTCCGGCAGCATCGGCACCCGTACCGCCCGTGATGGCGGGCGCGACAATAACGCTTCGGTGACCCTGCGCCAGGACCTCACCGACCACGTGCTGCAAAGCATCTCGGCGACCGCGATCACCGATACCTACGGCGTCGGCCTATCAGGCATGACCAGCTTCAGTACGGACGTGGTCAGCGGTGACGGCTTTATCCAGCGCAGCTCCTTCAATGGTGATTTGAGCGGTGGCCTGAACCTCAACAGCACCTTTGTTGCCGGTGCCGGGAAAATGCTCCTGAGCAGCCAGTACCAGGGCAACGGTGCCGGGATGATCATCGACGTGGAAACCGACCTCGACGACATCGCCCTGCGCGCCGACGACCTCGGCGGTGGCGGCGCCATCTTGCGTCCGGGGCGCAATTACGTACCGGTCTCGGCCTACAAGAGCAGCAGTGTGAGCTTCGACTTTGAAGGCAATCATCCGCCCGCCGCCAATATCCAGCCGACCCGCGCCAGCTATCACCTGAACAAAGGCGGCGTGGACTACCGGAAAATCACCGTGATGAAAACCGTCACCGTGCTCGGCCGCTTGTTGGATGAACGCGGTGCACCGCTCAAGGGCCATCACGTGATCAACCATGCCAGCCGTGGGGTCAGCGAAGTGGACGGGTTCTTCTCGATGGAAATGAGTTCCAGCGCACCCACCTTGCAAGTGCGCTACCAAAACCAGTTGCTTTGCCAGTTTCGCTTGGACCCCAGCAATGCGCCGAACGAAAACGACGTGTTGATGATTGGCGACTTGCGTTGCACCCCGGATACGTTGGCCGAGGTCGGTCGTGCGTCCGAGGCGGCCGGATGAACTTCCTAACCAGAACGATGTGTGTTCAGAGGCATGAGTTGACCAGGATGAGCAATCCAATCAAGAACCTGACTTGGCGAGCAGTGTCAGTGGCCGCAGCATTGTGTGCGTTTACGCCGTTGTCCTTGGCTGCCACGCAAGACATTACCGCTGAGTTCCGCCCTGACCCCGGTAACCCGATGGTAAACAAGTTCACCAACACCACCCCACAAAGCGGGGTATGCCCAGGGCATATGCCGGCAAGGTGCGAGGCGTTGGGGATTTTCAGTATTCGAACCTGGGATATCAACTTTGTCGCCAGCGGTCCGATAGAGGCCAACCATGCAAACCCGCGTCAAGGTTTGATGTTCAAGGTCCCCTCCGAGTGGCGAAGTTTTGAGGTGGTTTCATCCAAGGGCGACCGAAAAACAGTGGAAATGCGTATTTCCGGGGTTGGCAGCCGCTTCAATACGACTAATCCGCCGGGCGTTCAGGCCTGGAGTTCGTTACCCGCCAACTGGACGCAAGCACCGGCTCCGTGCCAGTACACCGGCATGTGGGCAGCTGCCCCCACGTTAAGGCTGTGGTTCTGGCTCGTACCGGAAGGCGCCGGTGCTTGTAATCTGGTGACGCCGTTTGATGTGCCCACCTCCAGTTTCAGCATGCTTGAGTACACGTACGAATTGCGTACGCCTAATCCTTTGGATATGGAAGCGGGGGATTACAGAGGGTCGATTACTTACCGTGTCGGGCCGTATCAGGATTTCGATTTTGGTGACTTGTACCTTCCAAACGATGATGTGTTGACCTTCAACTTCGATCTTCGGGTAGAGCACAACCTTAAGGTGGACCTGCCACCGGGGGGCAACCGCGTGGAGCTATTGCCCGAGGGCGGCTGGCAGGCTTGGCTCAACCGCGGGCGCCAACCATCGCGCCTGTTCCGCGACCAGACCTTCGTCATTTCCGCCAGTACCCGCTTCAAGATGCAACTCGAATGCGGCCTGACCATCGGCAACACCTGCGGCCTGCGCAATAGCGCGGGGGACGAAGTGCCGCTGCAGGTCGGTGTGACCTTGCCTTTTGGCTTGCAAGACCAGTACGGCCAGGCCGTGAGCAAGTTGCCTTTGCGTCTTGACGGCACTGGCACCGAGCTGTTCCAGCCTGGCCATTACGTCAATAACCGTCCCGCAAGCCTGCACTTTGCCGTGGAGCGAGACGACGTGAAAGAGATGCTCAAGCAACCCGGCAGCACCTACACCGGCGTGGTCACGGTGATCTGGGATTCAGAAGTCTGAGTGGGCATTGGCCGCATATCAGCCGTTGGCTGGGTTCAATCTATAAGGCGTAATCAAACATGAAACATGCAGTGTTAGCGGTGGGGCTGTTCCTGATGTCGTTGGGCGTTTATGCGGGGCCGGCGATCAACGTTGGGGTGGTCTATGACTATCTGGACGGCGACCGCAGCTCTTACCTCAAGCGGGTCTACAACGGCGGCACCAGTACCGCATTTATCAAAGTCAATGTGCTGGAGATCGTCTACAACGCCGACGGCACGTCCCGGGAAGTGCCCGTCGCATCGATGACCGACGCCAAAGGCAGCACCACCAATCGCGACGGCCTGATGGCCAGCCCGGCGCGCCTGATCGTACCGGCCGGTGGGCGTCAGGGCACACGGTTGCTGTACATGGGCGAACGCGACACCGAGCGTTACTTTCGTGTGCGCTTCATCCCGGTGGTACCGGAAAAGGAAGATGACTTTGCCGTGACCGATCAAGAGCGTGCCGAGTACAAAGACGCGCTGGCGGCCGGGGTCAATGTCATGGCGGGCTACGGCACGGTGTTTTTCGTCAGGCCCAAGGACACCCGTTTCGATACGCAAATCAGCGAGACCAGCAGCCAGTACACCCTGCGTAATGCGGGCAACAGCGTGGTGGTGCTCGATGAGTTCCGCGATTGTTCGGTGGCGAAAAAGACCGACTGTGAGGCCACCACCAAGCACCACATCCTGCCCGGTCGCCAGTTGGTGCTCGAGAAAAAGCCGGAGCGCCAGTTCAACTTCCAGATGATCGAAGGCCGCAACAAAAAACCGATGTCGATCAGCAGTAACGGGTGATGACTATGTTCAAGCAACTAACGGTACTGGCGGTACTGATGGCGCCTGTGCTGATGGGCGAACGGGCGCTGGCGTTCCAGGAGCGCCACACGTTTGATGTGTCGGTGACCATCCCGATCCATGAGGCTTATGTGCTGCCCTCCGAGCCCGACTGGATGGGGCATGACCAAGTGCTGGCCTGGGACCTGGCGACTGCCCGGCTGGGACGCCTGCGCAAGAACTTCGACGTGAAGAACATCAATGGCGGGGTGGCCGCGCGCCTGGGTGATACGCCTTACCTGTTGAGTGGCCGCAACCGTATCGAACTGCAGGTGTTGTTCAACCGGGTGCCGCTGACGCTGGATTCGACCCTGGTCCTCAGCGCCGACGAGGCACGTGCCGGCCGCCGTGCCGAGCTGGAAATTGCCGCCATCGAACCGGCGGACGGTTACAAGGGCGGCGAGTATTACGGCACGGTGCACCTGTTGTTTGATTTTCCGGCGCCTTGACCGCGTGGCGCTCAAAATTGGTTTACGAGTATGAATATGACGTTGCTGTGTGTGATCAGAAAGCTGCTGGCACCTTGTGGGATAGCGTTGGTACTGGGCAGCATGAGCCTGCCCGCGCAAGCCGTGGTTCAAGACGTCACGGCAATGTTCCGTCCAGACCCGACCAACCCCATGAGCAACAAATTCAAGAACACCACACCCCACAGTGGTGTATGCGCCTGGCATGTACCCGCCAGGTGCGAGGCGTTGAACACGTTCAGTATCCGGCACGAGGGCTTCTCGGCCAATTTGGTCGAGCCCATTCGGGCCTATCATGAAGATCCGCGCAAGGGGGCTTACTTCAAAGTTCCATCTTCCTGGCGCGATGTTCAGGTGACCCACATGGAGACAGGTGAAACTGAAACCGTGCAAATGCGCATCGCGGGTATTGGTACGCGTTGGGACGTACCAGGTGTCAGTGCCTGGGCCACCACTGATAAAGGCTGGAGCTACTATTGGCATAACGGAGCACCTCCATGCCAGGGCGTTAACTACCTGGCGGCGTCAACTACGTTCGCATTGTTCTTCTGGATCGTACCGGAAGGTGCGGGGGCCTGTTCGGTAACTCCAGGGCTGGATATCCCGCGGATGAGTTATCGTCACCTTGAGTATGGTTATGAACTCAGAACTCCCAATCCGCTGGGCATGAGTGCGGGTGAATATCGGGGCACGCTGTCATACAGCATAGGACCAGGGCTCGATTTTGATTTCGGCGATGTAATGGTGGTCGACGACAATATCGTCACCTTCAACTTCATCTTGCAGGTAGAGCATATCCTCACCGTGACCCTCCCGCCCGGCGGCAACCGCGTCGAACTATTGCCCGAAGGCGGCTGGCAGGCCTGGCTCAACCGTGGGCGCCAGCCGTCGCGTCTGTTCCGTGACCAGACCTTCAGTATCTTCGCCAGCGGGCGCTTCAAGATGAACCTCGAATGTGGTCTGGCGATTGGCAATACCTGCGGCTTGCGCAATGGCGCGGGGGATGAAGTGCCGTTGCAGGTGGGGGTCAGCTTGCCGTTTGGTTTGAACGACCAGCATGGCCAGGCGGTGAACAAACTGCCCCTGCGCCTGGACGGCTCGGGCAGCGAACTGTTCCAGGCCCAGCACTACGTAAACAATCGTCCTGGCACCCTGCACTTTGAGATCGAGCGAGACGATGTGAAAGACATGCTTAACCATCCAGGCAGCACTTATACAGGCGTTGTGACCGTCGTCTGGGATTCGGAGGTTTAGGCCTTGCGTCTGGATGAAGTTAAACATCCAGGCCAAGCCCCGGCGAAGTTGCAGTCGCAGCTTCGCTGGGGCGTGAACGGCAGGAATGCTTGCCCGCTATCAAGTCCGGTTTTTACGTGCCCCAGCCCGCTTCAAAGCGGCGCGGGTCAGGTCCCGTAGCCACTGTTTATGACGGTATCCCAGCTCGTTGAGTGTGGTGTCGTATTGCGTGGTGCTCATGAAGGCGCCGGATAACACGCTGGTCTCATCCAACTCCAGCGCTTGAGCCAGGCTGCGCAGTTTTGCGCGTAGGGTTTCTTTATCCGTCGCGGGCAGGTCCTGCGAGCCTGCGTATTGCTGTTGCAGCGCTTGCAGTTCGTCGAGTTGAGCATATTTCAGGTCGAAGGCGGTGTCATTGTTCCATTTGGCGGTTGGGTTGTGCTGCTCGAGGTAACGCTCCCAGCCGTTGTCCAGCAGCATCTGATTCACCAACCCGTCACCTTCTTCAAGCCTGGCGACTGCGTTGGCCACTTTCTCGATCTGTTCGGGTGTCACATCAGCCAGGGTACGATAGGTCATATGGGTCGATAACCACGGTAGGTCCAGTCGGTCTGCCAGTGTGCTGCGATAGGCCAGATGAATGCCGGCCTCATCGACCTCTCCATGCTCGCCGTCGACGACCTGCGACCATAGCCGTTGCCCCTTCCCCCCCTGTTCTTTGGGTTTGAGGCGCTGGGCGATATCTTCACCAATGGCTTTGCCCATATAAGCATCGCGCGCGGCTCCGCGGGCCAATACCACCAGCCTGGCCTCAAGCTCCGCCGGTGATGTGCTGGTCCGATAGGCTTCGCTGGCGAGTACTTCGATGCCCAGTTTCTGAAAGATCAGCGCGCCCGCATCGGGGCACAGTCCAGGGTAGCGGGTATCCTTGAACACGCGTTCGCGCAATTCACTGTCGGCTTCCACTGCTCTGAGCAGGCGCCAGACTCTCTGGCTCAGTTCAGGGTGATTGCTATGGTAGGCCAAGCGGTCCTCCTCGGCTTGAAACGCATCCGGCTCCTCAAGGGACTTGATCACTTCAAACAAGCCCTGGGAGCCCGGCTCTTTTTCAATCTCATCCCAGAGTTGCCGGTGGCGTTCAACCTCTTCAGGCTTGATGTAGGTGAGCCAGGGCGTGCTCTCGCCTTTGGGGGCGTAGAAGCGCAGCGGGTCCAACCCCACGGACTCGCGGTATTCGGCGAGTAAGTCTTGAAAGTCCGAGGTGAGCTTGCTCTGGTCCAGGCGTGTGCGAGCGATAATGTCGGCATCATCCGAGCCTGGCGCCACATGGGGTAACTGGGTAATCGGGTTCTCGCTCAGGTCCAGTTGGACCCCCCGGGCGCGTGATTGGCCCACAAGTCCGGCAGGCCAATCCTTGATGTGTGTGTCGCGCAGGTTCAGCAAGGTCAAGTTTGGCATCTGGCTGATATCCGGCGGTTGCCCCAATGGGTTGCCAGCCATCTCAAGTTGTTTGAGGCGCTTGAGGCGCTTGAGCGTGGCAATGGCCGAGTCATCCAGCACCAGAGCATTTTTTTCCAAGTGCAATCGCCGCAGGCGTTTGAGGTTGCCGAGGGACTCGGGCAGCTTGGTGAGTTGGTTATGGCTCAGGTCCAAGTCACGCAGATGAGGGAAGTTGCTGAGAAAGGCGGCGTGACTGTCTGAAAAAGCGCAACCGCGCAGGTCCACGTCGCTGATGTGGTTCAGCGGCACGCTAAGGGTAGGTAGCTCATCGGGCATGTTGGTGTTGAATAAATCGAGGGCGATCCCGCCACGATGGTCGAAGCTTTCGTCCAGGTGAACCGTCAGGCCGTTGCTCCAGCCTTCGTAGAGGCGTATTGCGACTTCGGATCGACGTTTGCGTACTTCCGGCTCCAACAGTGTCGATTCCCTGTGGGTCGGGCCCTTGATGTAGGCATTGAGCTGCTGGAATAGCTGCTGTTTTTGCGACTCCATCTGCGCCAGTGTCTGCTCGCCTTCGAGCGTCCCCAGCGTGCTGGATAAGCGTCGGACGCCGTCTTCGCTCATGTTGGGGAGGAGCAATTTGATGCGTTCGGCAATCGTTTTTGGCCGCGTGTTATCGCTGTCGGTTCGGCTCATCTTGCAGCATGCGCCGCCGCCCAGCAGCACTTCGGTTTCGGCGGCGGGTTGCATCCGCACGGGCGGTTCGGCCAATGCCAGGCGTCGTTCGGCCGGTGCCTGATTGTGCTTGATCACCCACTGCCTGAACCGCTCACCTTCGCCGACGGCATAGGGTGGGGTGCGTTGCGGAACCTGCGCCAGGGTCCAGAGCACAGACTCGTACAGGTCGGCGGTGTGGTTCAGCGGCCTGGCTGCGGCATCGAACACTTCATAAGCCCCTTGAGCGTTGCGCACCAGGGTGCGCGCCTGGGGAGCATGGCTTTCCCCGACGCTGCAGCGCAGGGGGCCGGTGGGATTGTTGTCACGTATATCGATTTTCAGGTCACTGAATGAGTCGCTGTGTAAACGCAGGGTGTTGAGCAGCAACCGTTCGCTTTGCGCCGACGGTTGCAGGGGAGGGTAAAGCCCTTCGACTGCACGGCAGGCCTTGTTGTCGAAATCCAGTTCTCGAGCCAGGCCCTTGAGGCGCAAGGGCAGGCGCTGTTCATCGGTCATTGCCTTTGATTCTTCAGGCCATGCCTGTTTGAGCAGCGCTTTGGCGCTGCTCAGCGCCAGCTCGGGAAAGGTCTGGCGCAGCAGGGCTACGTGCGGATCGCTGCTGGCCTGGCCCGATTGATAGTGACTGTTGGCAATGTGGCCGCCAAAGCCATCCACGTAATTGGCTAATTTATTGCGCAGCGCCTGGGTCCGTTGGGCCTTGGGTAAGGTTTCGCCCAGCAACGTATTGACCTGCTGTTCTTCGAGAAAGCCCAACACACGCTCAGGCAGTTTGGCCGCCATTACGTCGGCCAGGCTGATGGTCAGGGTATCGCCTGGCAGGGCGGTGGCATCCCCGTATTTGCGCGACTGCCCGCTCAGGTTACTGTTGTGAAACACCTCCAGGGCTTTGCTTGGCGGCCAGCCGGGGAGCTCTGTGACGGCTTGTTCGAACCAGTAGGAATACGGTTCGGGTGTCTGGCCTGTGCGTATCCTGCTGGCCGACTCTTCGGCAAATCGGCCGGCGCGAAAGCGTTCGAGGGTATCGACCAGTAGCGGCGGGGTTGGTTGGTTGCGCATGTACAGGTAGCGTAGATGGTCGGGCTCGCTGCCACTGATGATACGGATCTGTTCGAGCTGCTCGGTCGTGAGCGCCTGGGTGGCGGGGCTGGTACGGCGCATCAGCGTGTCATCGTCCCAACTGCGCGGTTGTTCGCCTTCATGCACCCAGGCACCGTTGCCATTGAAGCGTACTTTCGGTCGGTAGGCTTGCGGTCGGTTGGGGTGCACGATCCGGTGGTAGGGCAGGTGCGGGTCAGGCTTGACCTGATAGTGTTTGCCAGCATGTACCAGCCAGTGTTTTTGAGCATGCTGATACAAGCCTTGTGCGTCAGGCTCGATGCCTTTGGCCAGCCTGATGCTGTGCTGGTAAGGCGCAAGATCCGGGGCCCACAAGCGTTTTTCGCCGCTGGCAAGCTCCACCGGGTGCAGGCTTTCGACGAAGGGCGATAGCCTGAGGGCGAGGGGCTGGCCGATCGCTCCGGCCGCCGCCCATCCCCCCAATTGCACCACCGTCTCCACTACCTCCATGACGTGACCGATGGCTTCCAGCCCTTTGCCCTGCGCCCAGTTAACGATACCTTCGAACACATCGTTGGCCACCTGGTAGGCGGTGTAGGCGAGCATCAACTCGCCCAGGAACGGCACGAACGGGGTGACCACCAGTAGCGCGGCATTGAAGATGTCCGACAGGATCTTGCTCAGGTTGTCCCACCAGGCCCAGCGTGCCATCAGGTCTGCATAGGCGGTGGTGATGGCAATTTCCCGGGTATCGTTGACGATCTTGTTGAGTTTGACCCGGTACAGGTAATGCCACAGCGTATCGGGCTCGGAGCGGCCTGAGGGTGGGCGGTTCTGGTAATCGTCAAAGATGTTTTGCACGCTGAAGTGCAACTGCGGCGTGTCGACCGCAAGGGTTTGCCAACTGGGGCCGCTGTCGGCGCGTGACTTTTGATGCCACTGCACTTTGTACAGGCGGCTTTGCAGTTCAGTGAAAAAATGCCCGCGTTGTTTGTGGTCGATAAATTGACTGAAGAATTGCCGGTAGGTCGCCTTGGTCGGCGTTTGGCCTGTTGCATCGAGGGGCGAGGGGCTGTCGCGCAATTGACGCGTCAACTCGTTCATGAACGCGACCGGCGAGGCGTATTCCTTCAACGGATGCTCGGGGTCCTCGGGGATGTAGGCGATCAAGCGTTCGAGGTGTTTGTCGCGGCCTTGTGGCGCAGCAATCAGCAGGACACCGCTCAACCGGGCAGCCAGCAGGCTCAGGTTGTAGTACTCCACAGGTATGCCACCCAGGGATGGGGTGGGCTTGCCTTCGACGATATCAAAGAGCAAACGCCTCGCATCGGCTTTGATGTGCTGCTGTGAAAAGGCGATGCAGGCGGCATTTTTAAGCGAGGCTTTGTCGCAGGCAATCACGTTGAGCCGTAGGGTCTCGGCCTGAAGCTTGTTGCTGAAGCCCAGGATGCTGGATAACCGTGTTTGGTATTGCCGGCCAATATCGAGCCTGCGGCACAAGGTTTTGAAACCCAGCGCCGTCAAGGGTTGGCCGCTGGTGTTGGAGGTCAGCGCCAGGATGTTCCTCTGGCCGCGAGCGTCGGCGCTGGACAAAAACGCATAGTCGGCAAACTGCTCACGGGCGCAAAAGTTGTGCAGTACCGCATCCAACAACGACACGGTTCGGCTGGTCACACCTTTGTGTACGCCAATGACCCACCAGCTGTTTTTAGCGGGGGCATAAAGACGAATAAAGGTGTTTTTTACATCAATATTGCCGTATTCCCGTAAGGCTTTTTTGAGCAGCGGCTCGGCGAATGCATACACGTCCTTTATGTATTTGAGTTGTTCATCCAAGGCGTTCCTGGCTGCCCAATGTTCGGCCATCGCTTCTCTCGGGACAGGGTCTGGAGGCACGTCCAAAGCCTTTAGGCGGGTATAGACAGAAGGGCTGGCGGCCCGCACTGCGCGAACGCGGGTCAGTGTGGCAGTGCTGAGCCAATCCGGAATTGCACGCTGGATAAAATCAAAATGAATGCCCTGTTTGGCGTGGCTGGCAGCGTGGAGGTAGGGGCGTTCGAGTAGCATGGTTGTGGTGCCTTTGAATGAATAGTCGGATGATCAACTCGATCTACACTAATCACCCCCACGAAAAGGGCAGGCCTACATAACCACTACATCGCCCTTGCCGCTGACGCACGGTCTGTGGTCGGTAGTGCGTGGAGCCACTAACGGGTCGCGATGGTAGACCGGTCTGCCCCTCAACGGTCAATAAAGCCCCGCCCCAGGAACGGGCAGGGCCAACACCGATCACGGCATTACAAAGCGGCTTTCAAACCCACGACCTTTATGAGGGCATCAATCAAATCATCCAGTGTTGCGTAACGTTTGTTTTGCAACTTCGACCAATGATCATTATCAATATAGAACTGCCGCTGAGCATCATTTTTAATAGGGGTGGAATATATTTTTAAATCACCGGAACGGTGGAGTAGGGTGGCTTGAGGCGACGAAGCCTGTTGCTCAACCACGAAGTCACCTGCCGATACCAACCGCGCTCGGGGCGAAGCCGTAGCGGGGACAAATGTCAAATTGACTTCTTTCTTAAGTGCCTCGATCAACTGTTCGACCGTCTGGAAGCGCCTATTATCCATATTCCAACGTTTAATAAAGAACTTGTTATTGATGAAGTCCTGTTCAATAGGCGTGCGAACAATCTCTCCGTTTCCGGAATTGTGGACCAACCAGGTCTCAAAAGATGAAGGCCGTTCGATCAGGGCGTACTTGGCCTTGTTCAGCTGTGCGCTCGGCAGGCTCGCAGCGGAAACGTGGGACATATACGCATCGCCACTAAGTGCCTGGCTTACCTGTTCCAACGTTGTGAAACGTTTATCTTTCAATAGCGGAAACTCTTCAATAAAGAACTTCCCTGTGTCGTCAATTCTAATAGGGGCGCTCTCGTTCCCTCCGAAAGGGGTGCGGTAGACCACATTGGCTTCGGTGTTTGAGGGTTGCTCGATCAGGAAGTCGTCGACATTTCTCAGCCATGCCTGATCCGTTGCAGTTCTAGACGGCAGCGCGGGCGTACCGGCAATACCGACGTGCAACTTGAAATCACTGCGCAGGGCTCTTGTTCCGGAGGCGCCCGGCTCGGGCCCGACGATAGTCCATCCTCCCCGCTGCAGAGGTAATGCCTGGGAGGGAGGGACATCGAGTATCCTCAAGCTGACCGCTTCCTGCAGTTGCGCGATGCCCGGGACACCCAGGAACGTATCGCAGTGGGAGTCGCCTATGAGCGCTACCCAATTATGCGGGCCCTGTGCCAACTGGTCGGCCTTGATTACCTCATTGGCGAAATAGTTGAAAAGGTTCGTGCGGGCGTTGTTCGTGTTCATGCCTTTAACGTGATAGCTGGCCGTACAATCGAGCGCACGCACGCGAATGCCTGCCTTGTTCGCGGCTTTGACCACATTGGTGTAAGTATCGTCGCCGGTATAACGGGGCATTCGGCGGGCATCTAGCTGTTTCAGATAACGTTTCAGGTTTTCCGGCATTGTGCTCGTGAGGTTAAAAAGATCCAGCTCTGCCTGATGCAGGTCGGTGAGCAGGTGCTCCACGTACAATGTCTTGACGCCCTTCTGCTTCAACAGCTTCATATACTTGATCAGGAACCGTTTGCTGTAGGTATGAGAATGGACTTCGCCGATGAAAAGTCCGCGTATCTTTTTACACAGTTTCTCGATAAACGCCTCCTCAGTGGTCGCCGTGGCAAGGTCAGCGAAGTCGGCGCGTGGAGGTGGCGTGTATTCGGCAAAAGCTTTTTGGGCGGTTTCACCCAGGCTACTGCGTTTTTGCTTGAAAGCCTCGAATGCCGAATGGTCTGGGGCTCCAGTTGCAGGTGGGCGGGGCGTGTTAAAGCTGTCACGTGTAAGCAGCATGTCGTTCAGCGTTGGTTTATGCACCTCGGGCAGATCAAACTCACTGTAATGAGAGGCAGATGGGGGGACTTGTACCGCTCTCGAGGGATCTGCCGTCGGTAAGGTTTGTGAGGCTGGGGCCATTGTCAGCCTGTAGTCACCCCGGGATAGCGAGGGGGAGAATGTATCAGGCAGGATGCTCTCTACTTGGCCTGGGGCAACCTCCTCCACACGCAGGGCGACGGCATTCTGCAAATCGGCCAGGCCCGGCACCTCGTTCGTGCTCCCTATTCGAGCCTCATCAACCAGGGCGATCCAGCCATCTTCGTTTTGCCTAAGGGCTTTGTGGGAATAGAAGTTTCTAAGTTGGTTGGTGCGCGGAGCAAACCGCTCTAAGTTAGAAAGCTCCAGCACGTGTTCCATATGATAAGAACTCGAGGCGTCCACGCCGTCGATCGCGATCTTGTTCTTGTGGGCTTCAATCATCAGTTTACGGTAGGTAAAAGGCGCATTCTTGTCCCAGCCCAAGCTTGTGTCGACCTGCTCCAAATGCTTCTTGACCCGTTTCAAGGCATACGGGACATTGCCCGGGGTTTCGCCGTTGATGATTTTGAGTTTGTTCCGGAAGACATCTGCCGGCAGGTTTTCGATGCACACACGCCTGAGTCCTTGCGCTCTCAAGGCCGGCAGGCTTTCGATCAGTAATTGCTTACTGGCAACGCTGGCGTTGGGTGCGCCAATGATCAGCCTCATTTTGTGTCGGAACAGAGTGACAAGCGCAGTAGACCGGTTGGAATCCTGCGCTAGCTCCGGTAAGCCGGTGCGGTCCGGGCGCGCGGGAGGCGAGGTGTAAAGCGCTTGCGCATCTTTAGCCAGCTCATCCACCTGTTTGGAATAGCTGTCGCGTAGAGGCTTCAAATGAACATAGAACGCCGGAAATGCGTTCTCTTGAAGGACGTCGTCCGGGTGGGCGAGGGTTTCCAGGTACTCAAGGTCGAGCGCGCTTCTGAAGTACCTCCCTTGCTCGGGCGCAATCTCGTAGGGCACCAGTGACTGGTCGACCTCCTCCTGCAGTGGCATATGCGTCTGTCTGCTCCCTCCTCCCTTAATCCCGGAGCGTACCCAATTGCCATCGGTGTTCTTGATGACCAAACGTGTAGTCGACTGCATTTGCCCGGTGACTGGGTCATAGCGAAACAGCAGATGTCGCCCCAGAGAATCTGGTGTGTTCTTGATCCAGAGCGGTTTGCCCTTGAACATTACCGGTTGCATTCCAGCAGCAATCCCAGGGTCAATATCGTTGACCAGCGTGGCCTGCTTTATCGCTTTCGTCACCGGCCGGACAGGCAGTGCTTTAAGGGCCGGGCGAAAGTCAAACAGTACAGCACCGCCCACATTGGCCAGGTAGCCGATGTAGTGTTTCAAGGCGCCAGCCGTGTCCCCCTGTTGGTAGGCACTGATGGCGAGCATCGCGTCCTTGAACGCCAGCAAGCCACCCAGGCCCAGGCTCAATACGGGAAAAGGGATGGTGGCGATGACGGTGACCAGTTCGACGCACGTCCATAGAATCCCCGTGATCATCTCCGTGCGATTGACCGTGGTGGCAATCACATCATCAATTTTTCGCTGCAACACCATGTTGTAGAAGTCATTGCGCAGGTCGGTCAGGGTTGTGGCGGGGGTTGTGCGGTCATAGCGCGCCGGGCTGGGGGTCGTACGGTCAATCGTCTCGGGCAATCCGTCGCGGGCAGTCTTCAGAAATGTTCCGATCCGTACTTGGGATTGAACCGGCACCCGCCCTTGCAGGTAACCCGACACGCCGTCGACTTTTTTCAGCCAGTAGTTGAACAGCTTTGCCTCACGAAAGCTGATGCCATCGGGGGCGTTGGGGGTGTAGAGCAAAACCGGGTTGCCTGCATGGCTGAACAGGTAGTTGCCGATCACCCAATCGCCGTCAATCGTCAGGCGATGTACCTGATAAGTGGTGCGGGTCGCAGCCACCGTGCTGCCAAGGCTGTCGATGGCACGCTCTAGCCAGGTCAAGTCGACCCGGGCGATCAGGCCACGCAGGCAGCAATCGAGCGCCGCGTATTTCATCTGCAGTTGTGTAATCGCCAAGGTGGCGTCGCGGCGTTTGGCGTAACCGGGGCTGCTCGCGCTTTGCAATTTGGCGCGCACTTCGTCGGTGTAGCGTTGACCGATCCATACACCGGTCACCGACCGTGACACGTTTTGCGGGGTCAGGGGCCCCAGGTCGATGCCCTCCGGCCCGCTGAACGTGGCCGAGGTGGAGAATTTCGGGTCGATGAACCCGATGTTATCCGTGTAACCGTCTCTGTACAGCCGGGTATAGGTGATGGGCTTGGGCAGGTCACCCAACAGCGGCCACGGTGCCGAAATGTATACGGTGTCCGGGTCAACATCATTCTGAGGGCGGCCCAGCAGCGTATTCAGGCTGAGTTTGGCCTTGTCGTGCAGATAAGTATCGAAGGTAATGAAGTTGGCTTCAGAGTCGGGCAGGGCGTTATAGGTGCGCAAGGCACCTGCGGTATCTTCGGCAAGGCTGGTCAAACGGACTCGGTCTGCCGCCTGGACCGAGCGATACCATGGCGGCGTGCTGTAGTCGTAGTCGTCCTGTGCAGCGCTTTGCGCATGCACGACCATGGCGTCCAGGCAGACCCTGTGGGAGCACACAGGGCCGAATGTCACCTCTTCGTGTTCCTTTGCGTCGGACTTGAAGCCCAACCCTGCGAGGAACGTGCGCATCTTCGGGCGAAAACGCAGCGGGCATTGTTCCAACAGGTAGTCGCTCATGGTGCGACCCTTTAACCGCGTTTTGTCATCGGCCCAGCCGAGGATATGCGTCTGGCATTCGCGCTCGGTGGTGAATGCCAGGAACTGTCGCTCGCGTGGCGAATCCGGGGTGCACAACAGCAAACGCCGGATTTGGCCGTTGGCATCTTCCTCGCGCAATAACCACAGGTCTTTGAGTTGCGCACCATGCAGCAGCACGGTGCGTGCGCACAGGAGCGGGTTCGTACCGGCCCGCAACGTTTCGAACAAGGTATGGTCTGCCTGGCTCAGGTCGCCGCGCAACCGGGCGACAAAGGCAAGCAACACCAGGCGATGATCAAACACGTCGCGAGCAGCCTTTTTGAATTCAGTCTTGGCCTGCATTTCTTTTTGTAGCGCGGCAAAGTCCAGGCGCGGTTGCAGGCCTGGTTCGCGAAGCATGTTGAGCAGACCCTGCGCATCCAGATCGGCATGCTCGCCTTGCAGTGCCGCGTTCGCATAAGTGAGGGTGGTATTGGCCAAAAAGTCAGAGTCGGGTAACTCGTCGCCGGTATGCAGCCCGTCGTAGCTCAACTGCACCAGATTGCGGGTCTGCTCATAGGTGCCGAGATTGGCGACGTTGCGTCGGGTGGTGATGTTCAGATGGCGCGGGTCCAGGTCGTGGATTTCAAGCACTTCGTCCAGATATTCGGTCAACTGGAAAGCCGTCAGGGCTTGAGGCGAAGCGACAGGCCCCAGTAGCTCGATATAGGTAGCCCGAGCCTGATTGTAGTCCTGTATGCAACGACTCAGGGTTTGCTGGTCCGTCGCTGCCGCGTTGCGATACCAATCCGGCAGGCTGTTATAGACGCTGCGTTCGAGTAGCTGTTGGCGCCTGAACGTCAAGCGTGACGACAAGTCTGGCAGCGCTGCTGTCACCGCGTTGTCCAATGCTGACTTGAGCAGCGTTGCGTCGTGCAGCGGGTTTTCAACCAGGCTCAATGCCCATTCGATGTCCTGGCTGCGCTTGTCGATGATCGCGTTGTAGGTGTGTTCGAACAGTGGCTCGCCGTCAATGGGCAGCAATTGCAAGGGCCAGATATCGACGACATCCAGCGTTTGATAACGTACAGGCAAGTGTCGGCAGAACTCCGCTCGACCTGCCGGTAGCGCCAAAGCCGCCTTGAGGCTTTGGTCGAGCTGCACCAGAGAGTCGAAGGCCTCCAGCCCCCTGTTTGGCGTGAACAACAAGACCTGACCGAGGTTTTCTACCGACGTCAGGTTGTCCACGACTGGGCTGGACTTTCTCGTAAGAACGAAGGCCCCGGCAAATTCCACGGTTTTGTCCTGGTAGCTGAAAGTGAGCGAGTACATGCCAGGGCGAAAGGCCGGGCCTCGGGAGCAGTCTTCAACCATGCGCAGTTCGGCAGGGCTTAGCAGGTAATCGCGCACATCCAGCTTGGCTTGCTGCTCCAACGCGCCAAGACCGGCCGCCTGGGTGAGGTAGCTCTTACGGCCTTTATCGCCGACCGTGCTGACTTCATCAAGACCTTGCAGGTGGGTGTCCAAGTCGGTTCTGAGCTGGGCGAGCAAGGTTTTGCCGGCTTCTTGGGTGAGGTCCGCCTGCGTCAGTGCTTCAAACAAGCTGCGTGATCTGTTCAGCAGGATGTTGTTGGCGCTGATCAGGTTGGTGTTGAGTTTTTCCAGCGCAAGCAATTCGGGCGGCAATGCGACAGGCTCCTGGGTTTGCGTGCGCAGGTCAGGGTCGATTTCAAGCAGGTGCGTACGAATTTCCTGAAACGTCGATAAGGTTGGAGCGGGGCTCGGCGTGCTCATGGTCAAGGTTCTCATGCTGATGGAATGAACCATCAGCATGAGGTTTGGGCGGGTTGTGTCGGCGGTAACTATTCAAGGAGCCGGTCAAGGTAGCGTCGGTAATGACTGGCGATTCAGTCGAACAGTGTCGCTCCCGGGTGCGATCAGGCCGGGGCCTGATACTGATAAGTCGATAGGGGCTGTTTGTGGCGCTGTAGCGGGAATTCCCAGGCGATCAAGGCGCGCTGCATGACCGGCGTTATGCCTCAAGAAAGCACCTCCCTTGGGGGATACGTATTTCATCCAGGAGTCGATGTGAAAGCCGTTATCCAATGCATATTTCACCACCTCCGCTTTGGTGATGGGGGTGGTTCTAGGGATTTCCGGTCGCAGGTACAACCTGTCCCAGTCCAGAATATGTTGGTCGGTGATCTTGCCTTTCGCGCCCGATGAGAGATGGGCTAATCTTATTGAACGGGTCATGCCTGGCTCGGTCAACTTGCCGCTCCTTGAAACGTACCTCGCCCACACGGTTGGACTAATACGATGTGCGATTACAAAGGCGTCTGCGGCTGCCGTGGTTTCATCACCGAGCCCTACCCAGGTGCTGAAAAGCTCGTCTGTAAAAGGTTCGTACCCTTGCGTGGGGGCTGGCCTGAGTCTGGCTAGTCCCGCCGCGTTTATTTCGCCGCTTTGCCTTACATATTTGTTCCACGTCTTGACTGCGACCGCTCGGCTTTTGAAAAAGTCTGCGGGGTTCAGCGTTGTCAGGGGGTTGGCTGACTGGGCATTGGCGGCGACGTGAGCGTTCCAGTCCCTGAGAGCAACGGTGACTGCGCTGTCGACTTTTGGCCCTCCGCCGGGCACACGGTTCAGCGTGTCCAATGCCCAGGATTGGTTGGCCAGTTTGCGCAGCTTGAAAGACGTGCCCCCGCCGCGAGGGGTGAGTACCGGGACGACCAGCCCATGGGGGTCGTAGAGGTTGAACGAGTTCTGAATTCGAAACACCTGCTCTTTACCTTGCCCATCGGCGGCGTGGACCAACCAAGTGGGGGGATTGCTGGTGGTGCGATAGATGCCTGTGCCTTCGGACAGAGACGAGCCGGCCGGAATGCCATCCTTGACCACCAGGGCGGGAGACTCTTGTTGGAAGGCTGCCTCATAGGCCGTCAGGTCGGGCTTGCGCGTGTTTTTCGCGGGCCTGAGTAGCATCTGTAACGGCTTGATACCAATACCGGCGGTGCGTGCAGCTCCGCTGACCGTGGTGGTGGCTGTTGCGAACTCGAACAGGACCTGTCCGCTCCTCCTGCGTATAACCAACCCTGCAACGATTTGCCCCACTTTGCGTAAAGCCTGGACCGTGGTACTTCCCATCTGGCCCAGCCACTTGAAGGCGGAAGATGTCAGATGCCCGGCCCAGGGGAACCCACCTAGCACCGTCATCACGACTTCAACGCTGAACATCACTTTGTTAAGCGTGGACTGGTAGGTCAATTCCTCGTTGGTCACGCTTTCAGTATCGGTTTTGTCCAGCAAATACAGGTGGTTTTGCCGGTACAGCCCCTCCAGTACATCGCCTGGATAGGCGATCAGGCGATGATTGAGCAAGCGGGTGTTGGCGGGTAAACGTGCCTGCAGGTAAGCCTGCCAGGCCGAAGTGCGCATCAGTTTGATCAGTTCAGCTTCGCTGGCGACTTCCCTGAGCTCCACGCTGTCGGGCGCATGCGGGGTATAGAGCACCAGCATTTCATCGACGGCGGTGGAGAGTATCAAAACGCCGTTCACGGTTTGCCCGCCGCGTCCCTCGGGAGCGTCGTTGGCGGGGTTGAACATCAGGGCATTGACGATGATTGTCTGCCCGTCGACCGGTTGGCGTGCCTTGGGGTCGGTAGCGGCGAGCACTGCCGCCATCCAGGCGGCGCCTTTCTTTTGGGCGGGGTCACTGGCCAATACTGTGCTGTAGGCATCCGGACTCAGGCGGGCCAACAAGGTTGCATAGTCCAGGGTCGCCGCCTGGCTCGCCATCCAGGCTTTTTTCACGGCCGTCGCGGTCTGGGGGGCGAGGTGTTTTTTGAGGACGTTCTCGGTGTACGCGTGACCGATGTTCAGCTCTTTGACCCACAGTTCGAGGCGTTCCTTGTCCACGGTGATGGCTTTACCTTGGGCGTCACGTAGCCAGTTGCCCTGCGAGGTGGTCAGGGTGGCTTCCAACGTGTCGTCTTCTGTCCACGATAAGCTCCTGGTCCATGGTTTGTTGTTTTTCAGCAGCAGGTTGGTCAGGCTTATGGGGCTCGACCTCACAGTTTCATGTACTGAGCCAAAACCGGCACCGCCACTGATTCGGGTTCGCGTGGTACGGATGACCATCGTCTGGTCGGGGTCAATGCCCTGTGTGGGATAGTCTGGCAGGAACGCGCGTATCTTCACTAGCACCTGTTGCCTGGCATACTCGGCCAGTGTGGGAATCAGCGCGTTCCATTGTTTGCTCAGTTCGTTCTGTTTCTCGTCTGCGGTGCGTAGCTGGTCTTGCAGTGCCTTCTGGTCCGCTGGGTTCAGGCGCTTTTCCCAGTCTGGCCGCCAATGCTCCAGCAGCCGCTGGTTGCGTGCCACAAAGGCCTCTGCCATGTCCAACAGCTCGACCAGTTCTACACGGCCGTTGCTCTGGGGATCCGGTTCACCCTCGCTCAGGCCCAGGATGGCTTCGATATCAGACTGCTGCTTGTCCAGTAATGCCTGAATGCTGTCGGCGACAAAATCACGGGCTATCGGTGCAAAGGTGGTGCGCAGGTCACTGCCCCATAACCCGGTTTTGCCGCGCAGTACCAGCAGCGGCAAGCTGGCGATCAATAACCTGCCCGTGTCGCCACCGCTATCGATGCGTGCCTTGAGGGTGTCGTGCAGTGTTTGCAGGGTGGCAAATTCTTCAAAGCCCTGGCTCGGGGTATACAGCACTACCGTACCCGCTCCAGCTTCATGGGTACTGAGGTTTTTGTGCCTGTAGGGCCAATGGGGAAGTACCGGGCGGGAGTCGTCGCTGGAGGTCAGGACGAAGCTGCCGGGCAGGCGCGCACCCTCTGCGTCACCGGTGTTCAGTGTTAATTGATACACCCCTGGCCGGTTTGCGTGGCTGAAGCGGGCTTCACGACGGGCCTGGGTCGGGTAGTGCAGCGCGTGATCGATCAGCCGTTTGGCCTGCGGGCTCAAGGTATTGTCGGCCATACCCAGGCGCGCCTGCACCTCCAGGGCTTGACGGTGCACCTCTATCAGTCTGGCTTGTGGGCAGGCCAATTCAGGCGCTATGGGCGTCTGCCAGTAAGTGGTGATGTGTGCGGTCAACTTGGCCAGCAGGGCTTCTGCCAGGGCCGTCAGTGTGCCGGTGTAGGGGATCTGGTCGGCAGCGCTGAAAGCCGTGGCGCTGCTGAAGACGCCTTCGGTGTGGCTCGCTTGTTCCTGGGGTTCATCTTCCCAGCGCAATAAGGTGCAAAGCGCCTCCAACAAGGTTTGCGAGGATTCAAAATGGCGCTGGCCGTCGCTGTCGGTGCGGTAGCGGTTGACATACAAATCGACCGGTTTGGTTTCGTGGGCCAGTTGCGGGAAGGTCTCCTTGAGCAGGGCTGACAACACGCCCTCCAGCGAAGGGTGTTTGTCTGGGGCCAGTACGTATTCGATCTGCTGGTTGAGTGAGTTCCAAAGCTGTATCAACTGCGCCTGTTGTTCAGGGTCTGGCGGGGTGTGGGCGAGGACGGGCAAGGTCATTGGGTCTACCGGCGCAGGCAGGCGGGCGCGCAAGCTTGGGCTACCCTTGAGCGGCAGTGCCAGGGTCGCGCTCAGTGCGGTCGCCAAGGTGTCAAACGTGGTAGGGGTGGCGCTGAAGGCTTGGTCGATATCGGCATCTTGCTGGTCACGCTGGGCTTGCAGGCACGTGCTGAATACAGGGCCGGTAATCGGCGTGTAGCGCAAGTGCTGCCCACTGCGTAATCCTTCGTCGGCAAGGTGCCGCTGGCTGAGCGCAATGTTGATAAGCAGCCGGCTTTTATCGGCACCCGTCACCAGGCGTCTGCGCAGGGTGTTCTCCAAGGTGACGAAATGCTCGAATACCTCAACCCCGAATTGCGGGGTGTAGAGGACCGCCGGACGCGTCCCGTGCAATTGTTCGGTGAGTACGAAGCAGCCGTTCAGCGCCGCCGACCATTCGGGCTGGCGCGTTGAGTACAGGGTGATCGTCACCACCTGTGGCCGTGTGGCAGTGCCCGAGGTCTCATGGCGCACCAGGTTGTCGATCAACTGCCGGCCTTCGGTGTGTATCTTCAGGTGGGCCTTGGCTGCGGCAACGTTCGCCAGGGCTTGAGCGTCCGTGGGTTTTTTCTGCAACGCCTGCTCGGCCTTTGTGACCTCTTGCAGGGCGTCGTGGGTTTTCAGGTCCGACTCAAGCACGAACACTTCGCGTTGTTTTTGACTGATGGCCTCCAACACACTCAGCGCACCGGTGGTTGCCTGGGTAGACGTCCAGAACACATCGAGCCTGCGCGCGTACAGTGCCAGGCTGTCATGGTGCAGGTTGCTGATCAGTTGATTGAAGGCCGTGACCTCAAGCGCCGATATTTCGCCGTCGCGACCAGTGTCGTGAGCGCGTGTGTAGAAGCCCACGGCCTGCTCGACTACGCCGGTTTGCGGTGCCTTGGCATGCTCGGTCGGTATTTTGCCGGTGGCAATAGCCTCTTGCATAACCTGGGTCAGGTTATGCGTTCGGGTGACACGGGGCTTGGATTCGAGGCGGTCTGGAATGTCCGTTGTCGGGGGGGCGTACACATACTCGTTCAGGAAAACTGCATCGGGATCAAGCGGGGTACCGGGCACAAGGTTGGCCAGTGCCTGGCGCAAATGGGCAGCCATCAGCGTGGCGAAGTCCGGTTGGGCATCGAGCAGATGTTCAATGGCGGTGAGACATGCCGGTAACCGATATAGCAAGTCTTCGGCTGGCGGAAGGGTAAGTGACGACATAACCTGGGTTTCCTGTAGAGATAGGGTGACGGCACCCCATGTGAATCGAACGATCGACTCGACCTACACTACTTACCCAGGGTAAAGGGGCGGCCATACATAACCACAGCATGGGCCTTTCATCTCTGCATTCAGCTGAGGTTTGCTGGAACCAGAGGCGCGCCTGGTTCCAGCTCGCTTGTGCAATGGGAGTGAGGGTTACAACCCGGCGGCAACCATGGCCTCGCGGGTCAGGCGGCGGCCCAGTTCCTGTTCGTCGTAGAAACTCTTGAGAAACAGGCTCAAGTACAGTGCATCCGTCATAGGCTCGCGAGTCAGGACTTGCTCATGGGGGACATTCAGCGCGTCTGCCAGCTCGAGCAGGCGCTGCCGGAGTTGGGTACTGGTGGTCGAGCTTTTGCGCTCCGGTGGCAGTTGTTCATTGGCGGCCCAAGCGTTTTGAGCCAGGCGCAAGTCGTCGATGCTTTCACTGGCCTGTTGATGCTGGCATTTGATCTGTCGGAACGCCTCGGGACGGGTATTGACCAAGTAGTCTTTCCAGAAATACTGCTCAAGCATTTGGTTCACTAGCCCGTCGCCTTGCTCCTCTTCGATGACCTTGTTGTAGGCATTGACCAGTTGCGAGGTTGCGACATTGCCAGCATGGCGGTATAGCATGTGATCCGCCAGCCAAGGCAGATCCAGACGCTCCTTCAGGCCGGTCTGGTAGGCGCTGTACACTTCGACTTCATCCAGGGTGCCCGGAACACCGTTGACCACATCGGTGGTCAGCCGCAAAGGGGGACCTTCGCTGCCATCCTCATTGAGTGTGGAGGTGTTGAGGCGAGTCTGGATGTCTTTCTTGGCGATCTGGTTGACCTTGTCCAACCGGGCCTTTTGCTTGGCCAGCCGTACCAGCGCATCGGTCCGGGCTTGAGGGGTCGGCTCGCGCCATGCCTCCAGCTTCATGGCTTCGATACCCATGGCGTTGAACAGATGGGCGCCCGCATCGGCGCAGTGGGTCGGCATAGCGCTCAGGTTGAACAGCGCGGTGCGGGTTTGTTCGTCGCTGTCGGCGGCCCTTAGCAGGCGCAAGACATTGGTGCGCAATTGTCTGAGGTTCTGGTTGTAGCGCACCAGGTCGGCCGGGTCGTGGACGATCTCGGGGGCGGGTGGTCGCTGGCTTCTGATGACTTCAAAAAAACCCTGTGAGCCATGTTCCCGTTCGAGATCGTCCCAGATTTCCTGCCATCCCTGGCGTATTTCGGGTGTCAGGTGTTCGAGCCAGAATTGACTGTCCAGCTGGCCTCGGGGGGGATAGGTGCGATAAGGATCCAGGCCCGCGGCACGCCGGTAACTGACCATCCGATCCTCGGCGTCGCGTTCCAGCTTGTTGTTGTCCAGGCGTGCACGTGTCACCAGTTCGGCTTGCGCCGAACCGGGTTCGACAATCGGTACTTGGGTGATTGGCGTATTCAGCAAGTTCAGGTTGAAGTCGGGCGAGCGAGGCAGCTCGAACAACCCTATCGGCCAATCACGAATCTGAGTGTTGTTGAGTGCCAGTATGCACAATTCCGGCATGCGGCTAATGTCCGCCGGTGTGACCAGGTGTTCATTGTGCGAGAGGATCAATACCTTCAGGTGCTGCAATTGCCTGAGGTGTTCCAGGTTTTGCGCACGCCAGCGAATCGGGTTTTCGGACAGGCCCAGATGGGTGAGGCGACGCATACCGCTGACGGCCGCAGGGAAGGTCATCAGGTGCTTGCCGGTGATATCCAGCATACGCAGGTTAGGGAAATTGTGCAGGAACGGGCTGTCGGCATCCGTGAAGTCGGTGCCTGCCAGGTTGAGGTTGGTGATGTGGTTCAACGCGGTATCCAATCGGGGAAAGTTTTGTAGAAACCCGTAGATGGTTTCTCCACGCAGGTCCAGTTCGCTACCCACTCGGCGCTCGCCGAAGTCCGTTTCGTAACCTTGGGCCGATTGCTCCCAACTCTGCTGTATGAGTGTGCTCAGTCGTTTCCTGAACAGTTGCTCCGGCAGTGCTGCGCGACGCTTGCGGGTACCGGCGGCTGGCAGCTCCTGCCAATTTTCGAGTGCATCGAGCAGGTCTTTTTTCTGGGTTTCAAGCTCAGTGAGCAGACGCTTTCCCTCGGCCGAGTCCAGCGACAGGGCATAGGCCGCTACATCTTCTTCGGAAAGTGTCGGATACAGAGCCTTGAGGCGCTCGTCTACGCTGGCACGCCCCAGCCTACGGCGCAGGGCGCTGACTATTGGATGTTGCAGCAGATCCTGGATTTCCAGGGGGGCGACGGTGAAGACCGGCGGTTCGGCCAACACAGCGCGGCGTTCGGCGGGTGGTTGCAGGGTGCGTGTGAGCCACTGGCGCAATGCCTCGCCGTCACCCGGTGCAAAGCCCAGGGTGCCAGGGGGTACGGCTTGCAGCACGGCTTCATACAGGTCCCAGGTGTTATCGCCGCTGGCTTCATGGCGTGCATATCGCCCTGGCGCTGTGCATACCAGCAGCGTATCGGTCGCCGCCTCGTCCGGACCGACACGGCAACGCAGTTGCCCGCTGGGCACTTGCTCGCGGATACTCAGGCGCAGGTTCGCGAACGCGTCGCTGTGAATCCTCAAGGCATTGAGCAGCAGCCGTTCGGTATCGGGTGTGGGCGCGTTGCCCGGGTAGAAACCTTCGTAGGCGTGGGTGGTTTGTGCTTCGAACTGCAATTCCCTGGCCTGATACTTGAGCCGTAGCGGCAAACGCTTCTCGTCATTCATCAACTGCACTTCCGCCGGGCGGGCCTGGTTCAGTATCACTTGGGCCAGCGTGTCGGGCAGCTCGGGGAACTGGCGTTGCAGCAGTAACCCGTGGGCGCTTTTCGACTGGCGTTTGAAACCGTACAGGTGCTCGAAGATGTCCTCCTTGCGTGTGGTTATGTAACGGCTCAGCTGTTCACGCAGGATTTGCACCCGCGCGTCATTGTCGGCGGGCAAGGGCTGGTCGAGTAGAGCGGCAAGCTCGGTTGTGTCCAGAAAGTCTACGACTCGTGGGATTAGCCGGCCTGCCAATAACGCTTCACGGCTGATGGTCAGCGTCGATTCCTGAGTTGCCTGCATTGCGCCATGGTGCATCGGCTCGCCGCTCAGGTCGGCGGCCTCGAACACCGCGACGGCTTTATCAGCCGGCCAGCCAGGCATTCGCGTTACCATGTCGGCGGACCAATAGGCGGCTTCACCGTTGTCGGCGGAGGGTTCGCTGAGAGCGTCGATCTGCTGCCGCAGTTCCAAGCGATTCAGGGTATCGCTCAATAGCGGCGGCGGTGCCTGGTTTTCGGCGTACATATGCCTCAACGCGCCGGGTTCGGTGCCACTGATATCGTATAACTGTTGCAGGCGTGCAGGTGGCCAGGTGGCGGTGATGGGGCTCAGGCGCTGGAGCAGTTGTGAGTCGTCCCAGGCCCTGGGTTCTTCGCCCTCCAGCACGACGGCACCCTGACCGTTAAGCGCCACCTCGGGACGATAGGCGTGCGGGCGTTGTGGATGGATGATCCGGTGCCGGCCGGTGTCGGTTTCCTCGCTGACCTCGTAGTGCTTGTTCTCCAGGCGCAGGATTTTTTTGCCGGCGTGCGAGTGAAACCCATGGGCATCGGCTTTCGAACCGGGGGCCAGGGTTACGGCTTTTTGTTCATAGGGGCTCAAGTCCGCATGCCATAAACGGGTTTTGCCGTCAGCCAGCGTCACAGGCTTCAAACCCTCGACAAAGGGGGATAGCTTAAGATGGGCCAGTTGCCCGGCGGCGCCGAACGCGATCAGTTGCACCACGTTCTCCGTCACCCCTGCCACATGTTCAATGGCCTCTATGCCTTGGCCTTCGGCCCAATCCAACAATCCTTCGAACACCTCGTCGGCGAGTTGGTAAGCGGTATAGGCCAGCATCAATTCGCCCAAAAACGGAACGAAGGGGGTCACTACTAATAGCGCCGCGTTGAGAATGTCCGAGAAGATTTTTTCCAGATTGTCCCACCAGGCCCAACGTGCCATGCGGTCGGCGTAGGCGGTTGCGATCGCCAGTTCACGGGCATCGTTGAGGATTTTATTGAGACTTTGCTGATACAGGTGCTCCCACAGTGGCGTGCGTACACGCGTCACGCTGAACTGCAGGTTGGGGTTGTCGATGGGTGTTTCACGCCAGGTCGGCTGTGGATCGCCGGGCGCGTGCTGATGCCATTTCACCTGGCTCAAACGCGTGCCCAACTGGTTGAAAAAATGCCCCTGGTACTGATGCTCGACAAACCGGCTGAAGAATTGCTGATAGTCGGGCTGGCGCAGTTGCCCCGTCAGTGCCTGCATGAACTCCACCGTCGAGGCGTAGCGCTTGAGTGGGTGCTGCGGGTCATCCGGGATATAGGCGATCACGGGCGATGCCTGGCGACTGACTTCCAGGTCGGCGGCAATCAGTACCACGCCGGTCAAGGTGGCATCCATCAGGCTCAGGTCATGGCAGTGCGCGGCCTTGCCGTCGAGCGTCAGGTGTTGCTGGCCCTTGACCCAACCTGTGATCAACGCATGATCCAACGCCTGGATATCGCCCTTGATCAACGCCATGCGAGCGGCCACCGTGAGGGCGGCCTGCTGGTTGAGTAACACCTGGGCGCGCAGTACCCCTTCGACCACAGGTGCGGTGCGGCCGAGATAGTTCTCAAGGTGCTGTTGGTACTGGGCGCCGATGTCCAGGCCGCGAACCAGCGTTTTGAACTGCTGGATCGACAGCCGGGCTTTCAGGGGCAGGACTTCGAAATGGCCCAAGGCGTCGGGCTGGGTGATGAATTGCGAATCGGCGGTGAATGTCTCGTTGTCGGCAAAATTGTGCAGCGCCGCGTCCAGTAGCGACACCGTGCGGCTTTGCACACCACCTCTGAAATCCACGACCCACCATGCCTGGTTGGCCGGAGCATAGAGCCGCAGGTAGGTGCTGCGGACATCGACATCGAGGTTGTATTGCTGTATCAGCGCGGCTTTCAACAACGGTTCGGCGAAGCCTTTGAGGTCGGTGGCCGGGGCGAGTTTCTGGTCAATGAGGGTTTGGGTTTTCCAATGTTCGGCAATCGCGGTTTTCAATAATTGATGCTGGTGGGGCGAGGCGCTTTTGTACCAGGCCGCAATAGCTTTTCGGCTGGATTTCAAGGCGCTGACACGTGATGCCGACAGCGTCGTGATCCAGTCGGGCAAGGCCTTGCGAATGACGTCGTAGTGCTGGCCTTTATCTTCGTGTGTAGAGGGGGCAATGGCGGTCATGGCGTATGTCTGTAGTGGGACGGGCACTCAGATTAGGCTTGCGCAGGGGAGCACCTGGCAGTAACTGTCTATCGACACTGGGTGTCGGGCAGTCTGTAGCGTCGATGGCTCTATCACACCGAGAAACCCTGTCATGACCTCGACCGAACCCAGCCCCGCTTCCCTGCGCCAACCCCATATTGACCAGATCCAGACCCTGTTCCGCGATCCGCCGTCACTGCTCACTGTGGCGCAAGAGGCTGCCCAAGCCTATCTGGACCAGCATTTTGCGCCGCAGCAGTGGATGGCCGGCTTGATCCATATCGCCACACCTACCGCTGACAGCTCCGCTGCATTGCCGTCCTACACTTACCAGCCTTTGCCCGAATTAGTGGTGCAGCGCTTGGCCAGTGCCAGGCCGACATTGCTGGTCGAGCAGTATCAGGTTGTGGTCCGTCGGGTTCGCGAGGTGTTTGCGCCGAGTGGGCCGACCCTGGCTGAGCTGGAGAAATTGATCAATGAGTGCGGCGCCGTGCTTCTGAAGTCTTTTTCCAATCGTTTGCAAACATGGTGGCGTGAGCTTCTTCCGATAAACAGGGGCCGTTGGGGCTATCTGTCCGACCACCTGTTGGCGTTGCTCTACGACTCACCGATCCCCCCTGGCATGGACGAAAAACGTTTCGCTGCGCTGTTCCCCAAGGCCTTGTTACGCCCGGTGCGGCCGACCGCTGCATGGAGCCTGCATGGCGGCCCGTTGCAGGTGCGCACCGTACACCTGCAGGGGGGTGATCAAACGCAGATGTTGCCGCTGCTGGTCTTGAGTCATGCCTCGACCACCTTATTGTTCAGCCCGGCTAGCGGTATCCACGCGCTCGATAGTCTGGACGACATCGGCGCTCTGTTGCCGGCTTACACGAGCCCAGTGTTGACGGGAGTGGCTGAGCAGTGGTTCGTCCTGGAGTCTCAAGGCGACCCGTTCGATGCCTTGGCGTCGAGTTATCTGGCACGCCAACTGTTGGAGATTGATAGCATCCAGCGCACGGTGCGGCGTACGCCGCAGGCGTGCCAAGCGTTGCTCGATTACATCATTGATCCCAGGCGTTGGTTTATCTGTGAACTGAGCGCGCCCCAGCAGCGTTTGCGCCAGGTCATGCCGGGGTGGCTGACCCAGGCGAGCCCTGAGGACAGCATTGCCTACGCCCAGTTGTTGCAGCAGTGGGTGTTGGCCCAGCATGAAAGCGGGGCAGCGGATTTTCTTGAGGGTATCGAGTCGATTACCCAGTACGCTGACCGCCAGTTACAGCAGTGCTTGAGGAGGCAACCTGGTGCGAAGAGCCTGCAGCCGGGTGACGTTTCGCTGACCTTTGATCGAGTGATCGCGGCAGCCGTGCCGGTGCCTGGCGGGTTCATTGCCGGGGAAGTGGACCCTGTCACGGTGACGCTGACCGAGCTGGCCCTGGAAAACCTTGCCGGCTTCCCGCACACCGCCAAGCGCATCACGCTCAACGACACAGAGGCACCGACCTGGCTGACGTACGACCTGATCAAGCGCTGTGTGGACGAGGCGGATGTGGGACAAACCTATCCTGCCCTGCTGAAAAAAACACTGATCGACGACACGGCTGGGGCCGCCCGTCGTCGGCAACAGTTCAGCCGGCAACTGCGGGTGCAACTGCCTATGTTGGCCCTGGAATCGAAGATCAAGGGCGAGCACGGTGTGACCCGCAGCGGTTTTCAGCGGGTACTCGCAGCCTTGCAGGCGAGTGCCGCCGAACGCAAGGTCGGTGGGCAGGCGGTCGCGTTGTGGACGTTGGCGTTCAAGGCGTCGGCGCAGGCCGCAGCAGATGTGGTCGCCAACATGTTCATTATCGGGCCGCAACAGGGGCAAGTCGGCCCGCACCTGTTGTACCGGCCACTGTTCAGCCCGATGCTGCTGGAATATGAATCGCTGGAGGCTCTGTTTACGGCGATCAAGACCCCAGGTGCCCTGCAGGACAATGTGTTGACCTGGCTTGCGCCTGCGCGCCAGGCGATCTATGCCAACAATGGCTTTCATGAGCCGCATATTCGCCGCGTTCTACCGGGCGATGAGTTCAGCGTGTATGAGGCGCCGGCACCGGCACAACTGAGCAAACAGGTGGTCACCACCGACCCGACGGAGCAGGTGTTCAACGCCACGACCCAGGCACTGGTAGCCCTGGCAGACCGCCAGTCGGTGTCGAATGCCGAGCAGCGTTGGGCCAACTTGAAGCAGGTCGGTTGGCTGCTACTGGGCACTGTGCTGCCGTTGCTCAATGGGCCGTTGATGCTGGGGGGCTGGCTGGCTCAGTTAGTCGACAGCGCGCAGCGCGATATCCAAGGGCTGCAGAGTCACGACGGGCAAGCGAGGAGTGCAGTCCTCACCGACATGCTGGTGAACCTGATGGCGATTGTGGCTCATCAGGCCGCGCCCCAGGATGCCCAACAGCATTTGGCGCTGGAGCACCCGGTGTTTGCACCTTTGGCGGGTGTCGAACCCGTGCAACGGGCTGTGCCGCTCAAGCCTGTTGCCCCGCCGGCGACGTTCTACACGCCCACCCGCTGGGCCAATGCCCGCGACGTGCTGACGCCGCAACAGCGGGCGTTGATCCAGCCGTTGCGCCTGAAGACCTTCCCGACGCCCTGGCCGGTTGCCCTGGACAACGCCGAGCCCAGTGGTGCTACCCAGGGATTGTTGCGTGATACCTCCCATGTGCCTGTGCAATGGCAGGCGTTGGTTCGAGGGGCGCTGTACCGGGTGCAAATCAATCAAGGCGTGGTCCGGGTGGTTAGCGCTGATGGCGCCACCCTTGGACCTTGGCTCAGGCACCTGGGCCAGGGGCGGTGGGACTTTGACTTGAGACTGCGGTTGGCGGGCGGCAATGCCGACGAGGTGATTGAGCAAGCCCGGCACGCGCAGCCGGCCATCCTCTCAGCACTTGAGGCTGACTATAGAAATGCCCAGGCGGACTGCGCCAGGGCGAACACCGCGATGCACCTGGCACGCACGTTGGCGACCCGGCCCGCCGGGCAAATCACTGACCCGCAACGTACCCAGGCATGGGAGCGCTATGGTCGGGAAATGAGCAGCAAGTTCCAGCATGTACAGCGGGAGTTGCAGCTACTCAAGCGCCTACGGGAATTGGGCCCTCGCCCTGGCTATGAAGTAGAGCTTTGCCGAGTGTTGGAGTCAGTGATTCTGACCGCGCAGTTATTGGATACAGAGTCTCGACGACACGTAGTGGACTGCAATGCCAGGCTCAGGCCGCTGTTGGACCGGCTGAGTGAGGAAACCCCGGAAGAAGCCGAATCGGATATCAACCGCCAGGATCATGCCAAGCTGGGCACCGTCATGCGTGAGTTGGCGGCTGTGCAAGAAAAGGGCATCCGCTGGCGAACCCTGGAGGTCGGGTATCTGGATGAGTTGAGCCGTGTTCCTCGACTAGGTCGGGACAAGGCCCAAGCGCTGACGCTAGCCGGGCGCCCTTTGATACAGGATCTGCAAGTCTTGCAACTGACGACCTTGTGGGGAATTTCCATCGATGTTGCGGGACCTGAGCTCAGCGACGATTTCTTCGACGCTGTCAACGAAGCCGTCAAGCGTGCACGCCGTGCCACTCGCTCTCTGGCGGACTTACAACTGCTGCAAACAACGCCGGCAGAACGCATTGAACTGCTGAAGAATATTGACCAAGTCTATGCGCAAGTCGACGATCAGATTGAATTCTGGCGTGCCATGGAGCCGGAAAAATTCGACTTGGAGTACCTGCAAAAACTGCAGGAGCTGCTTGCCAGCCTGCACCAACAGGTCGAAAGAGAACTGGCGAGCCTCTTGCAACCTGAACCCCAGGCAGAACGGCCGACTGCACCCGCATCAGTGTCCCAAGGCACCCGGCGTAAAAAAATTATCCGTACTCGTAATCACGATATGTATGTGGCGCAGATCAATGAAGCCACGTCATTGGCGCCCGTCACCGCAGAGTTGCATGAGGCTGGCGGCGAGCTCATCGGCACGTTTACCGAGGGCCAGGACGGGATTTGGGAGCCGGTGACGCCGACGCCAAAGCCTGATGCGCAGCTTGGTAGCTTGCTGAAAAAGGGTCAGGCACTGCTGGATGATGAGCGTAGAGCGATCCAGCAGGTGGAGGTGCTGATTGAGCGGGTCAACGATCCGTCTTCCCTGGAGGACTTGCTCGAGGCGCAGGCCAAGACTCGCCGCTGGACCGCCGAGGCGATTGACCGCAGGCGTCAGGGTATGGAAGCCGTTCGACTGGTGGCTGTGCAGCAAGCCAAGGCACTGGCGATGGCGCGCGATCTACGCCTGGCTGACGCCCGACTGAAGGCTGCCGGGTTGGCGGCACGGATTAAAGCGACCCGGCTGCGACCCACCACTCAGGACCACGTCGATTTTCTCAAGCGCCACAATGAAGTGCTCATCTACCGCAAGGGGCAGCGTGTACTGCTCAAGGACACGGTTGATGATTATCTGCAGGTGTATGCGGTCGTTGACGCGAGGAAGACCGGCCGGGTTTTGTGCTACGCACACTTCCACTACAAAAGGGCCCAGGGGCCGGAAGATCATTATGAGGGCGATCCCCACCTCAAGAGCCCCGAGCAGGAGCGCCTGGGACGCCAGGCCCAGGCCCGGGTCGAGGCCGAGGCGTTCACACGTATGCGCAGTGGCCAGACCGGGCGTGTGCGCCAGACCCTGGAAATTGACCGGGCAAAGATCACGCGGCCTTTTGCCCGACGCCTGTTTTTCAGTGTTGACTAGCCACGGGCTGGCACAGCGTGTGGCTGCCTGGCTTTAGGTACGGCAGCAGAATGGGCGCCATGCCTTTGAGCACCTGCACGGGCAGCGCCGAGGTGAACTTGAAGTTTTGTGCCGAGCTGCCCGGGACGAAGGCGGTGAGCGTGCCGAAGTGCCGGTCGCCGATATAGAACACAAAGGTGGCGGTGCGGTTGATCGCCTTGGAACTGAGTACCCGGCCGCCGGCGCCGATGGCTTCGATACGGTTGTCACCGGTGCCGGTCTTGCCGCCCATGGCCAGCGGTGTGCCGTCGTCCAGCTTGAAACTGCCAGCCACGCGTTTGGCCGTACCGGCATCCACCACTTGGGACAAGGCCCCGCGCAGTGCTCGCGCCACTTCGAGCGGCATCACCCGTTTGCCTTCGGCGGGGTCGTTGATCACCTGGGTTTCATACGGTGTATCAGCGGCAAAGTGCAGGCTGTCGATACGCACCACCCGCGCACGTACGCCATCGTTGAGGATGATCCCCATCAATTCCGCGAGTGCCGCCGGGCGATCGCCGGAGCTGCCGATAGCTGTGGCCAGCGAGGGCACCAGATGGTCGAATGGATAGCCCACCGCCTGCCAGCGCTGATGAATATCGAGGAAGGCTTGGACCTCGAGCATGGTGCGGATGCGACTGTCACGGGCGCTCTGATGGCGGCTCTTGAACAGCCAGCTGTAGACTTCCTGGCGCTCGAATTGGCTGGCTTTGACCACCTCACTGAAGGTTGCCTCGGGATGATTGAGCAGGTAGCCCATCAGCCACAGGTCCAGAGGGTGCACCTTGGCGATATAGCCCTGGTCGGGCAGGTCATAGTTGCCGGGGCCGTAAGCTTTGTAGAGATTTTGCAGGCGCTCGTCGGTGAGTTTCTCACCGGTTTTGATGCCGTTCAGGTGCGCACGCACGAACAGGTCGAAGCTCCCCTGGCTGGCGTTGGGCAACAAGTAACGGTGCACGGCGGCCAGGCGGATCGGCGTGGGGCGCAGGCCGTCGAGAAAGGTGTCGAGGCGGGCCTGGGTGTCTTTCTTCTGGTACTTCTTCCAGAACTTGCGCAGGAACGTCGTGCCCTCGCGGTCGGCGAAGTCGGCCAGGTATTCCTGGCGGCGCGGGTCACTGTCGTCCTTGAGCAACTCGGCGCTGTTGTTGGCGCCCGAATAGGTGCTGAAACGCACCAGGTCACGCATCAGGCGAATGAACGGCAGGTTGATCGACTCGCGCAATGCATCGCGCAAGGTCGGGTTGCGGCCGTTGTCCTCGTTACGGAAATTGTGGAAGTGGTGCAGGCCGCCACCGGTGAAAAAACCTTCGTTGGGGCTGGCCGAATAAGTGCGGTCGAGGGCGGCGTCGAGCATGTTGGCCAAGGATTTATCCGGTGTCTGGATCAAGTAGTCGACGGCCCAGCGGCTGATGCGATCCTGTTCGGCGATGTCGACTTTCTTCAGTGCGGCGGGTGCTTGTGCGGCGTACTTGTCGTGCAGCTCGGTGATGATTTGCAGGTAGGTGGTCAGCACTCGCAGCTTGGCCGTGGAGCCTAGCTCGAGTTTGCTGCCTTCGTTGATATCGAAGGGCTGGTCGGTGTTGTCGGTTTGTACACGTACCCGTGAGCCGTCCGGTGTCAGCTCGAACAGGGTGAAGCTGTAACGCACCTGGGATGTGCTGGCGGGCGTCAGCAGGCGTTCGCCGAGCAGGCCCGTTTTACCGGCGAAGGTCGGGTCGGCCAGTTGCTTGAGGTAGTCGGTGACCTGGGTTTGCAGCTCGCCGTGCAAGGTGCTGGTGGCGGAAAGGTCCAGGCGGTCAAGGTCGTACAGCGGTCGGTTGAGCAGCGCGGCGAGGCGGCTGCGGGCGACGCTGATACCCTTGTTGGTGTCGATGGGCTGGACGGTCGGCTGTTGCTGCCAGTCGCGGTAGGTGACTCGCGCTGCCAGCGCGGCCTGGAGCAGTTTTGGGTCGATGACGTCGTTCTGCGCGAGCAGGCGCAGGTGGCTGTCGGTGAGTCGTGCCAGTTCGTCGTGTCCCTTGGCCAGGTAATGGGAAGGACGGCGCTGGGCGATCATCAGCGACAATACCTGGCGTAACGCGAGGCCACGCGCGGCGCGGCTGGCTGGCGTCGATGCCGTATCGAGCAGGGCTCGATTGACCTGGGCGAAGTCGGCGCCGTACCACACCCGCAAACCTTCGGCCATGCCATGGACTTCGCCGTGTCCAGGCACGGCGGACAAAGGCACGCTGTTGAGGTAATCGCGCACGACGTTTTGCCGGGCGGGAAGGGTGTCCGGGCCATTTTGGTAAGCCCGCACGCTGGCCGAGAGCATCTGGCGGATTTTTTCGCTGCCCGACAGGGTCAGGCCGTCGGGCGAATGGCGATACTTTTCCAGTTGGGTCGCCAGGGTGCTGCCGCCCGCAGTTTGTCCCGGTAAGTGCAATTGACGGGCGAGTTGTGACCACGCAGCCTTGGCAAAGCGCGGCCAATCCACCGCCGGGTTGGCCTGTGCGGGTTCAGCGGCGAGCAACTCGCGGTTTTCAATGAATAGGAGGCTGTTGACCATCAGCGACGGTATGTCATCGAAACGCGCATACAACTGGGTAGGGTAGTTGAACTGATACAGCGGTGCGGCGCGGCAATCGGTGATGGTCAACCCGGCCTGGATTTTCTCGGCGTAGGGAATGAACAGGCCATGTTGGCTGTAATCCATCAGTGCCTCGGAAAAGCGCACCTGGGACTGGATCAGGTAGTTGCGCTTGAGCAGGCGAGGCAGGAATTCGCCGAGGGCGCTGTAGCCCAGGCGCTGGTCAAACGGCCCGGCGCCGGGATACACGATGGCATCGCTGGCGCCTGGAGCCAAGCTGTAGGTCAATTTGGCGGCCCACTGGCTGAACTCGCGAGCCTGCCAACGGGCAGTGTGGATCTCCCGGTTGGCGGCAAAACCCAGGGCGATCAAGGCCATTAACAGGATCAGCCAACCCAGGCGCCGCCAGGGCCTGGTTTTTTTGGGCAAAGGTGCTGGGGGCGGGCTGTCGTTGTCGAGTTCAGCCTTGACGGGACCGGTTTGCCACAGAGCGCCCATAGTCGATTGATCCCTGCTTGCAGATTGATCGGACTTGTCTGAAGCGTAGACGCTGATTGCCGGTGCCATGAGGTTTGTTGCAAGCCTGGCCCCGTTCCAGTAACGCCTGCGTAACACCAGGCCGCTGTGGCCCGCCCAGGCCCATGCGCCGCTTCTTGTTCAGCGAATGTGTACTGTGAGGGCTCAGCCGGTGGTTGCTTCGGCTCTTTTCTCCTGTACCACGTATGAGACATTAATGTCTTCGTGTGCATGAATGACTATCGGATTGCTACTGGAGTAGTTCAGAACGTTATTGTGCAGGTACAGAGGATGCCTTCTGCGGGGAAGGGAACCGCAGGTCAGGCGCGGTCTCTTCAGATGGGAGTGTTGTGGATGGGGGCGGTCGATCTGGTAGTAGCCTGCGTCAGTCATACGAAGCTCTCCGCCTACTCCGGGCATTACTATGTAGTCGGCACAGTCATTGTCCATGAGTATCCCTCCATGGATAACAACGACGAGACTCTCTTCGTTGTTGCGTTTATCCAGCCAGAAAATATGTTTTCTATAGGTGGGGGGAACCCACGCGTTTTCAGGTCGATTAGGTGTCCCAGGTGAATTAACGCATGGGGTTATGGGGGGCTCGATGGTGGGCGTGGAGTCAAGCGCTGCCACGACGGCAGTGACTATTTCAGAGATAACGGATTGGGTAATGTCCATGATGTTGCCTTTTCAGTTCGGTTGTTGAACGACTAGGCGATTTAACGACTTCTGCCTCTGCTGACTCCGGTAATTAATTACGCCTGCGCCCGACACGGTCAGGCCATCGGGAGAGTGGCGGTATTTTTCAAGTTGCGTGGCCAGGGTGCTGCCGTCGGCACTCTGGCCTGGCAGGTGCAGCAACTTGGCCACTTGTGACCACGCGACCTTGGCTGAGCGCGGCCAGTCTACAGCGGGGTTGGCCTCGGGCCGGTTGGGAAAAAATGTGTTCATGGCAGCGGATATTTAATGCTGGTCTCCAGTATGTTCAGCCAGGTCGAGTCATTGGCCGGTGCCCAGCGACGGCTCACGCCATCATGGAAAAACACCAGCTTGTCCTCCAGGTACCAGACTCTCATTTTTATGTTCAGTTGCCGCATATAGTCCTGCGCCTCACACGTAATGGACGCCCAGGGGTCGCAGATATACAGGTTCGCCCAGTCGGTGCCCTGGAAATCCAGGGTCTGGGTCAAGCCCGCAGGGGCCGTACCCACCACCACAAAGGTATGGCCCCGGCAGCGCCACACATGAGCGACGCCGCCATTGGTTCGGATCATTTCACACGCCACATGGGCCATTTGGTCACAATTGCCGGCACCGGTCTTGAGAATGACCTCGGTGTAGTTCGGGTGACCGATCTGGCTGTACTCCCACAACACAACGGGTTCAGCTTCTTGCAGTCGCAGGATTTCATCCGGGGTCGCCCCGACGACGTTGTTGGATCTCAGGCCGGTTCTATCCACCACTGCCTGGGTGCTGGCGTTGGCTTGCTCTGCGAAGTATTTATTGGACGGGCCACCCGTGGCGGGTCTGGGTGGCCAGATGTCCAGCTGCACCGGCCGCGAGACCACATTGATATCCAGGCGCCTTCCCTCGTCCGAGGCGTTAAGCAGCAGTTCCCGCTGCTTGATGACCCTCAGGGTGCTGGCCTTTTTGCGGATATTTTCGATTTTTTTCGGCAAAAATCCGCGCTTGCTCAACTGTCGGTACAGGACTTCGAGGGTCGGCAGTGTCACCAGCGGTTGGTCGGGAATCATCCCGCCGGCTTTTAAGAACTGCATTTTGATATCGCAATAGGCCCTGATCAGGGCTGTATCGTCCCCGCCTTGGCTGAAGTTCAATTGGTGGAATTGCAAGGTGTCGGCACCGCTGGGCGTTGCGTCTGCCCGGTAAAAAGCACCCACATCGGCCTCGGCCACCCAGTAAGGCGTTGTCGTGTTGGGGAGGGTGATCTCCAGCGCCCGGAGGGTTCTGCGGTCATTGATGAAGTTCACCAGCCCGTCGATTTCCACCACTTGGGTTTTACGGGTGAGCAGGTTGTCCAGGTCGTCTTCGGGCAAGCCGAACTGCGGCTCGTTGTCTACGCGCCTGCCGCTGACCTGCGGTTGGTAGATCAATGCTGAGGGTTGGGGGTGAGGGGTCAGCTCGAAGCTGTCGTAGTACGGGGTGACATCATGCACGTTTCGGTAATAGACCAACTGGCGTTTGTTGCCATCGATCATCGGTGCTGGCTGGATGCGAATATGGTCGAGCGCCTGGACTCGACGTTTATGAATCGAATCCTTAAAGGCGTACAGCCTTTTGGTAAAACAGATGAGGGGCACTCCCGGGCTGCGCTTTGCTCTGTCGACGGGGCAGACCGTGTCGAAGTGGTCGGTAAGCTTGGTATGGGGCGCTGAGGTGAGTTCGTCCAGCTGGCTGGGGTGTTTATGGGACAAACGCCAGACGCGGCCTTGGTCCAACAAGTCGGTCGCGTCGGCGCGTTGAATGAGCAAGGGCGTTGTGTCGAAAAAGGGTTCTACAACGAGCGCCTTGAAGCCGTCGGCGAAGCTGACCGGGGTGACGGCCATCGTCGTGTCCAGTTGCAAACCTTCCAGCGCGGGACCGTACGGCCTTGCACTGAAGGGGTCAAAGGCATGCCAGGCGTTGGCGCGCCTGATCGCCAACAGAGGCGTCAGCCCCTCAGGGTGTATCAGAACGCCAGGCCTGACGTCGGCGCGGTTGATCAGCCGGCCATAATCAATCGTTGTCCCATGGGCCAGCCGTTGTTGCGCATGACGCAGTGCGCCCGCCAGCGCCCGCTGGCCTGAGTGGTTTAACCTGGCCAGGCCATGGGCCGTCAAGCGCACCAACGATGGCACCGCCTCCAGTGGGTTGAGCAATTCATTGACAAAGGTGGCACTGAGTTTGGCCAGTTGCAGCAGTTTCAAGTAGGTCGGTGCGGGTTTGATCAGGCGGCTCCAGCCGCTGGTAATAAAGCCTTTGGTCGGCATGATCAAGCCAAGCATGTCGAAGAAACAGGCGAGGGTGCCATCGAGCACACGCTTGATTTCCCCTGACGCGAGGTCGTGGCCGCAGGACCAGAAGGGTATGAAGCCCAGCAGCGCCTCTAACAACTGCTCGCTGTTTTTTTTTCGCTCTTCAAGGGTGGTCAAGCCTTTGGCCTGGGCCACCCAGATATCGACATCGATGAAAAAGTGGTGCTTGACGATAGTGCTCGCCAACGTGAGGTTTCTTGGCGAGTCGAACACCAGCGGACGGGCCGTGGCCGCAAGCCCCGCGAAATGCCAGAGGCGATCCACGATAACGGTGCAATACCTGCCAGGTGTGGGTGGGTGGCCTTTGAAGTAGGCGTCCTCATCAATGGCCAGACGACTGCCCTCATGCAAATACGCGATCGGTCGTGTGCTGTGGGGGGAGCCGGTGGTGACTTTGAGTGGGCGGCCTCCCAGTTCCAGGATGGCGGGAAGGCGGGTGTTTTGTTGCACTTGATTGAGCAGGGGAAACAGTTCGTAGTCATGGAAGCTGTTGCCTGCCGTACAACGCAGGATGAAGCCGAACCGGCCGGTACGGGCCATTTTTTCTCCGGGCCTTTCGTCGATCTGCGGTTTGCTGGCGGCTTGCCTCACCACGAGCAGTTGTACCTCCCCCTCGTGTAAGCACTTGCGGTCGGCCAGGGGTAACTGCGACAGCAGGTAACTGATCGCTCGGATATAGGCCTCTTTGAGTCGTTGGGTGTAAGCACCTGCGGCCTCGCTGAACAGCGCGTTGACATCGCGCAATTGGCCAAAGTTTTTTTTCAGCAGGGAGAGGTCGAGTTTGGAGTCGGTTGAGCGCCATTTGTCGTCAATGGGCTGCAGGTGGCCACCCATATGCAGATCCACCAACGACTGAAGCTTTACGCCCGTGGTCGGTCTGTAGGAGGGGAGCCGAGAGGGGCCTTGCCCTTCTTGCAGGCATTTTTTCTTCAGCCCGCGGTGGGTGGGGAAGACGCGCTTAAGGTCCATCAAGGCCAGGCTGCGGCGTGTGATGAGCTTGCTGCGCATGGATTCGGCTGCTTCGTGCAAGGTCTTGATACGGGCTTTCAGGCGTTCTTTGACGGCGTCGATTTCATCGATTCGATAAGTCTGCACAGGTTGCAGTTCGCCGTGGACGGTTGCCCAGTCGATCAGCGTGGCGGTGGCGTAATGCTCGCGCCACAAACGTTCCTGGTCCGTCGCCGGCTCCTGGGTGGCAAGGGCGATGATGTCGCTGAACGCCAGCTGTCGTGTTGACCCACAGGCGAGCTCTTCTGCCAGCATCACGCCTTGTTTGAACAGCATCCAGGCGTGGGAGGTCATGAAGTACAGCGAGTCAGGGATGCCTTGCACCAGAAATTCCGGTGCGACACCGGCCAGCAACAGGTGTGCGGCCAACGCTGTGGTTTGAGGCGTAGCAACAGCGGCCTCAATCAGGTGCAGCTCAAGTGAGCGGCGCAGGTTTGCATAAGGATGCCCATGGTAATCGCTGTGGTTCAGGTTCAGGCCGGCGAGGGTGTATCGCGCTTGTGCGGCCTGCGGGTCGAGACTGAGGATCAGCGCGGCAAGAACCAATGCGTTTCGACTGGCGTTGCTGGTCGTTTCACCGGGGGCGTGTCCAAACCAGCCCACGGCGCCGAGCAACGAGTCGGCTAGCTTCTGCGCACGGGGAGCGGCAAGCAGTTGTTGCAGTTGTTCATCCGGTGGCCCGGGCGGCAGGTCGGCGGCCAGCAGGTTGAACAAACCGGAGCTGGGTTGTGGGACAAACGTGGCGCTGATGTGGATCACCTTAGCGCGTTGTTCGGCTGAAAGGGTCAGCGCACCCGGTAGTGGCATACCCAGGGCTTCCCAGTAATTGCCTAGCTGGGGGCTAGCGAGCCGGGTGGTTTCGAGGCGTTGTCGATACTGCCGCAAGGCGACGTCGGAATGCGCCAGATCACTCACGGGCGGCACCGGCACCGGTTCGCTGCGCTGCAGTTGTTCCATCAGCTTCCAGGCCGCCTCGCGATTATCGGGCAACGGCAGGTCGTGCAAGCTGAGCAACTGTGCGAGGCTGAATTGGCCGTCCTGATGGACGAACAGGTTCATGGCCGCAGCGCAGGCTTGCAAGCGTTCAAGGCGATCGCCCAGCGGCAGCTGCGACAGTTGTTCATGGCTGATGTCTACCCGTTGACCCCAAGGGCCGACGCCTTTGATCGAGTGTTGCTGGTGGTCAAATTCGTACAGGCCGGGGGTCAGTGCATCGGGGCGAGTCAAGGCGAGAAACTGCGGATGCTCAGTGATTTCCCCGAGTAACGTTGCGGCGGTCTGCATGGTCACGGCCCAGAACGAGCCACCAGCCAGCGGGAAACGGCAGTGGTACACACTCAACAGGTTGAATGTGTGTTCGTTCAGGTCATCTTCGATGATCTGTGCATGCAGTGCATTGGCTGCCGCGCGCAGATCCTGATTCAGTCGCTCGAACGCGTCCGCGAGCGCAGATTCGGTCCTGCCCAGTGCGTCAATCAGCACGCCGCGTTGGGCAAGCGTGGTCGGTTGGGGGTAGCCATGGAACCGTAGTACCTGACGGGCGCTCAGCAGCAGGTTATCGGCAGGATAAGGCAGGCCGACCGCATCAGGGTCGATGATCCGGGCGATGGCCAGTATGGGCGGCGCGAGTTGCCGCCAACCGCTGGCACCTTCAAGGGTGAATGCTGTGCCGTTGGCAAGCAGTGCCCCGTTACGCACGCTCACGTCAATCGGCTTGAAGCCCTGCTGTTCGGCCCACGTGAGGAAAGACGGGCGCTCAAGCGCTTGGCGATACAGCAGCAGCCAGCGGCCGAGGGAGCAATGGAGCGGCACCATGAGTGAAGTCGATGGGGGGTGCGGGCCGGCCTTGAGGTGCTCGATCAAGGTGTTCAACATTTGCTGGTTGCCATCCTGGCGCAGCGATGGGTTGGGAGGATTGTGCGGGGGTGGGAAGTCTGTCATTTGGAAATGTCTCGTTGGTGATCACCGCCGCTATGCAGGGGGCGCGGTCTTTAATGCTGACTGTCGTGCAAGTTCTGCGCGCGTGTTGCCCGCTAACCCTGCATAAAGGCTGGGTGGAGTTATGTCAGTGCGTATTTAATGCTGGTGTTCAACAAGTTCAGCCAGGCGGCGTCATTGGCTGGCCCCCAGCGATATTGAACCCCGTCATTGAATAACACCGAGAGCTTGTTCTTGTTCCAAGCTTCCATGGTGGCGATGAGTTTGCTCATGTATTTGTTTGCCGGGCAGACAATCGAAGTCCAGGGGTCACAAATCCATAAGCCCGCCCATTGCGCTTGGCTGAAGTCGGCTGTTTGGTGCAGACCTACCGGCGGTGTCCCCACTAGCACGAATGCATGGGCGGGTGGGTTCGTCCCCCACAATTGCGCGGTACCGCCGTTGCTACGAATCTGCTCGCGGGCGACATGGGCCAACTGGTCGCAATTGCCGGCTCCGGTCTTGAGAATGACTTCGGTGTAGTTGGGATGGCCAATCTTGCTGTATTCCCACATCACCACGGGCTCGGCTGTCTGCGCGCGAAGGGCTTCGCTTCGGGTGACGCCCTTGATGTTGGCCGAGCCGATACCGGTTGTTTCAACGCGTGCATGGGTGCTGGCATAGGCCTGCTCGGCCAGGTAGCGGTTGATCTGATCGGTGCTGGGCTGGGTGATGGGGTTGGGCGCCCAGGTATCAAGCGTGATCGGTTCGGCGACGACGTTAATGTTCAGGCGTCGTCCTTCAGAGGAGGTGTTCAGCAAAAACTCGCGTTGTTTGAGTTTTTTAAGCGCGTTGGTCCTGGTGCGGATGAGTGCAACCTTTTCGGCGGAAAAACCGCGCTGGAACAACTGTCGGTATAGCGTTTCCAGGGTCGGCAGGGTCACCAGCGGTTGGTCGACGATAAATCCCCCTGAGTGCAGGTATTGGTTCTTCAGGTCACCGTAGGCGTTGATCAGTGCGCTCTCGTCGCCGCCCCGGCTGTAATTGAGCAAGTCAAACTGTAGGTCGCCAGAGCCTGGCGCGACGGTGGTCGTCTTGTAAAAAACCCCCACGTCGGCTTCGACCACCAGGTGTTTGCCAACCGTCACGCTGGGGGGAGACAGGTCAACGATCAGCGCCCGCAGGGTGCGGTTGTCATCGATGCCATCAACAATGCCTTTGAGTTTCACGACACTGCTTTGGGTACTCAACTGGATGTCCAGTTGAGCGTTGGGCAGGCCGAATTCGGGCTCGTTGATGAACGTGCCGTGGGTCTGTGGCCTGTACTGCAGGGGAGGGTGCGCAGGTAACGGTGTAAGCCTGAATCCGATGCCATGAGGGTTTACCTCATGGACACAGCGGTTGATCACCAGCTTGCGTTTGCCCACAAGTTGCAGCGGGGCGGGTATCAGTCGGATATGTTCCAGCGCCTGGACTCGGCGCTTCTGGATCGAGCGTTGGTGCGGATAGAGTTTTTTGGTGAAGCAGATGAGGGGAATCGGGCTGCGTTTTTGCCTGCCGGGCGTGCATACGGAATCGAGCTCGTCGGTGAGGTTGAAAAAGGTGGGTGAGTTCAACTCGTCCAGATGACTGGGGGTGTTATGGCTCAGGCGCCATACGCGGTCCTGGTCCAGCAGGTCAGTGGCATTGGCCCGTTGCATGATCAAAGGCGGCGTTTCGAAAAGTGGTTGCGCCACCAGCGCCTTGTAGCCGTCCGCCGTGCTGACGGGGGTGACTGCAATGGCGTTGGCGAGGCGCAAGTTCTGTATTTGAGGCCCATAAGGTCGCGCGCTGAAGTTGTCGAAGGCATACCAGGCGAGCGGGCGTTTAATCACCAGCAGGTCAGTCAAACCATCAGTGTGCGTCACGGTTGCCGGCCCTGCATCGGCCCTGTCTATCAGCCGGGTGTAGGGGGTGGCGGTTCCAGGCACGCTTTGCTGCCGGGCATTGCGCAGTGCTGTGTTCAATGCCTGTTGGCCTGATTGATTCAGCTGTATCAGGCCATATCCGGTAAGGCGCACCAGGGACGGCGCCAGGTCGAGAGGGTTGAGGGTGTCGTTCAGGTAGCGGGCACTGAGTTTGGCCACTTGCAGGAGTTTTACGTAGGCCGGGGCGGTGTTTCTCAGGCGGTTTACGCCGCCGACCAGCAAGCCTTTGGTTGGGAGGAACAAGCCAATTGCATCGAAGGCACACCCCCAGGCCCCCTCTACCTGGCGATTGATTTCGCCAGAGGTCAGGTCGTGGGCGCAGGACCAGAAAGGTATGAAACCTAAAAGCACCTTGAAGAGGTTCTCGGCGTTTTGTGTTCTCTTCTCAAGGGTGGTCGACTCCCGGGCTTGTACCAGCAAGGCATCGATATCGAGGAAGAAATGTTGTTCGACGATGGTGTTCGCCAGGCTGCGGCATCTGGGCGAGTCGAAAGTCAACGGTGAATCGAGTGTCGGCGCGGCCTCGAAGTGCCATAGTTGATCCAGCACCACGGTTGAATGCTGATCGGGCCTCGGTGGTCGACCTGTCAAGTAGGCTTGTTCGTCAATGGGTAACCGGCTGCCCAAGTACATGACTGTGGTCGGTTGGATGCTACGGGGATTGCCGGTGGTCACTGTCATGGACACACCGCCAAGTACCAGGCCAGATGGAATACGATCGTTTTTGCACACAAGGTTCAGTAATGGAAACAGCTCATAGTAATGAACATTGCCGTTTACCTTGCAGCTCAGGATAAAACCGAGCCTGCCTGTGCGGGCCATCCGTTCGCTCAGCGCCTCCAGGTGAGGTGGTTTTTTCGCTGGTTGCCGCATCACCAACAGTTGCACGTCGCCTTTTTGCAGTTTCAAACGATCGGCCAGTGGCAGCTGTGACAGCAGGTATTGAATGACACAGGTGTAGGCTTGCTTGAGTGCCTTTACCCGAGTCTCGCAAACCGTCTGGAACAGCATGTTGATATCCGCCAGTTTGGCGAAGTGCTCTTTCATGTTCGCCAGGTCGATGCCTGGGCGTGTTGAATGCCACTGTGCTGCAAAGGGCTGCAAGTGACCACTCATGTGCAGCTCCACCAATGATTGCGGGTTTATACCCGGCAGGAGGTGTGGGGGAGGGACTTGGGTGGGGCTGGCTTTCCAATGCAGGCATTTGCGCGTGAGGAATCGGTTTTTGGGGAACGCTTTTTCAAGGTCCTTGCGTGCAAGACTTCGGCGGGTGGTGAGCGGGGTGGCGAAGAGTGTCGAGGCTTTGCGCAATGCCTCGATACGCGTGTCCAGGTTTTTTTTGACGACATCGATCTCATCCACGCTATAGGCATGATCGGCGGGCGCGGCTTGCAGTTCGCCCTGGGCAACCGCCCAGTCGATCAGGCTGCCGGTCGCGTAATGTGTGCGCCATTCTTGTTGCCTACGGTTGCCCGACTCTTGCATGGCCAGGGTCATGACGTCATTGAACGTCAGGTGTCTGGATGAGCCACAGGCGAGCGCTTCTGCCAGCATCACGCCGTGCTTGAAGAGCATCCAGGCGTGAGAACTCATGAAATACAGCGAGTCAGGAATCTCCTGGACCAGGAACTCAGGCGCGATACCGGCTAGCAACAGATGCGCGGCCAACGCGGCGGTGGCGGAGGTCGCGACGCCACTGTCGATCAGGTGCAATTCGATGATGGTACGTAATGGCGAGTAGTACCGCCCCCAGTAATCGCTGTGATTGAGGTTCAGGCCGGCCACCCTATAGCGTGTTTCACCGGCGTGTGGATCGAGGTTAAGGATCAATGCGGCCAATATCAGGGCGTCACGGCTTGCTTGATTGGTCGTCTCATCGGTTGCGTGGCCATACCACTGCACAGCGCTGATCAACAGATCCGCCAGCCTTTGCACCGCTGGGCGGGCGAGTAATTTGTGCAGCAGTTCATCGGCTTCGGCCGGGAGGGTGTGATCCGCCAGCAGGTCGGCGGCCAACAGGTCGATTAAACCTGTATTGGGGCTGGGTAAAAAATCACGGGTGACACGAATGACCTTGGCGCGTTGCTCGGCTGACAGGGTTAGTGTGTCCGGTTGAGGCATGCCCAGGGCAGCCCAATAGTTTCCCAGTCTGGGGGAGGCGGGTTGGGTGGTTTCCAGGCTGTACAGGTTTTTTTGCAGCGCCTTCTGTTTTATCGGCATGTCGAGTTTATAGCGCTGCAGCCCTTTTTTAAGGTCTGTCTGCTTTTGCGGTGTCGAGGGCGTAAGGGCGGGGTGAGGGAGCGGGGTGTCGGTCAGCATCACTAGGGGGGCGGCATGCGCGGGGCTGGGTGTTTTGTTCACGAGCATGTTGCTCACCGCTGCCGCCAGGGTGTCGCGATCATGGGCAATGGCGAGCCGTTGGCGGTGATCCATCAAGGCGACATCGGCATTGGCCAGGTCACCGCTGGGAGGAATAAGTAGGGGGTCACTGCGGCGCAGTCGTGCAACCAGGTCCCAGGCAGCCTCGCGGGTGCCAGGCAGTTCGAGGCCGTGGAGTCTGAGCAATTGCGCCTGGCTTATCTTGGTGTCGACATGGATGTTCAGGTCCAGGCGTCGGGCAACGACCATCAGGCTTTCAAGCGGTTCGCCCGCCGACAGCGGCGCCAGTAGCTCACGGCCGATGTTGACAGGCACGCCATCGGCCTTTACGCCTCTGATCGTCTGTATGCGGGGGTCAAAATCATATTCGTCAGGTAGCAGGTCACGGGTTTGGTCCAATGCCTCAAACCCCGGGTGCTCGATGATGCCCTTGAGTAACGTCGCCGCGCTTTTCAGGGTTTTGGCGCAAAACGATTGCGACGTTAACTGCAATCGCGCCCGGTCCAGCATGTGTGGGCTGAACGCGGTTTCGTCCAGATCCGCGGCGATGATGCTGGCCATCAGTTGTTCAGCCAAAGCGCGCAGGTCTTGGTTCGATTGCTCGAACGCGGTTGTAAGGCTGGGCGAACCGGCGCTGCCGCAAAACGAATACAGGCGACTCATTTCTTCGATCACCATCTCACGCTGTATGCGGTTTTGCGGTTGTGGGTAGCCGTAGAACCTCAAGACCTGCCGGGCGCTCAGTTGCAGGGGTGGGTTTTGATCCTTGGGCGGCGGGCAGGGCAGGCCGATGGCGTCTGGATCGATGACGTGGGCGATATGCAAAATCGGTGGTGTAAAACGCCGCCAACCGCTGTCGTCGCTCAGTGTGACGCTCGGCGTGGTCGCATTTTTAGCGTACAGCGCTCCGTTGCGCAGGGTCATGCCGGTGAGGCGCATTGAGCGACGTTGGGCCCAGACAAGTAATTGCGGACGGTTGAGCGCCTCGCGAAAGAGTTGCAGCCAGCAGTCCAGGGAGCAATGTGGGGTAATGACCAGAAGAGTGGCCGGGGCGTTCGAGCGGATTTTCAAGTGTTCGATCAATGTTTGGAGCATTTGCCTGTCACTGCTCTGGCGTTGCGTCTTGCCTTGGTCGAGGGTGGTCTGAGTAATGGGGGAGGGGCTGTCGTTGGTGGTCAAGTCAGTCATCCGTGAAATCTCGTTGAAGGTACTGGCCGAGCGTGCCTTTTACGGAGGCAGGCTGCAGCGGGACCGTTCTCGTTTCTTTCTGGTGGGTGTCGCTATGGGGTGAAGGACTTGAGCCGGGCGTCGGCAATTGCGCCATCGCAGGGCATGACGATGCACCAATGCTGTGCAATACTCGCCGCCGTTTTGGTCAGCGGCTTTCAGGATAAAACCAGTTAAAGCTCCTTCGTAAGCCGGCTTATTCCCACGAGCTACCACTGAAATTGTGTTTTTTTATAGTGAAAAACCCTGTGTCGAGGTTTTTATACTGCATGCCCCGCTGACTTTGTAGGTTTCGTCCTACAAGGTGGGTTTGTCCATGAAACAGACTCGGACTCATCCCCACTGCCAGGCTTATCGGCCTGTCTGTGAGACCAAGTGGTTTATCCAATAACAAGATGAGGTTGTACCCCATGCCAGTCGGCAACCCACTGCCCCATGGCGAGACCGCTCAAGGCGGCCCGCTCAAACGCGAACTCGGTGAACGGCATATTCGCCTGATGGCCCTTGGCGCCTGTATCGGTGTCGGCCTGTTCCTTGGTTCGGCCAAGGCCATTGAAATGGCCGGCCCGGCGATCATGCTTTCGTACATCATTGGCGGCCTGGCGATCCTGGTGATCATGCGCGCCCTCGGCGAAATGGCGGTGCACAACCCTGTCGCCGGCTCGTTCAGCCGTTACGCCCAAGACTATCTCGGCCCCTTGGCGGGCTTTCTCACCGGCTGGAACTATTGGTTCCTGTGGCTGGTGACCTGCGTGGCGGAAATCACCGCCGTGGCCGTGTACATGGGCGTCTGGTTCCCCGACACCCCACGCTGGATCTGGGCCCTGGCGGCGTTGATCAGCATGGGCACAATCAACCTGATCGCGGTCAAGGCGTTCGGTGAGTTCGAGTTCTGGTTCGCGCTGATCAAGATCGTCACGATCATTGCCATGGTGATCGGCGGCGTCGGTATCATCGCGTTTGGTTTTGGCAATGACGGCGTGGCGCTGGGCATTTCCAACCTGTGGGCCCACGGCGGCTTTATGCCCAATGGCGTCACGGGAGTGTTGATGTCCTTGCAGATGGTGATGTTCGCCTACCTGGGCGTGGAGATGATCGGCCTGACCGCTGGTGAAGCGAAGAACCCGCAGAAGACCATTCCCAGTGCCATCGGCTCGGTGTTCTGGCGCATCCTGCTCTTCTACGTGGGGGCGTTGTTTGTGATCCTGTCGATCTACCCATGGAATGAAATCGGCACCCAGGGCAGCCCATTCGTGATGACCTTCGAGCGTCTGGGCATCAAGACCGCCGCGGGCATCATCAACTTCGTGGTGATCACCGCTGCGCTGTCGTCCTGCAACGGCGGGATCTTCAGCACCGGGCGTATGCTCTACAGCCTGGCGCAGAACGGCCAGGCACCTGCCACCTTCGGCACCACGTCGAGCAACGGCGTACCGCGCAAGGCGTTGCTGTTGTCGATCTTCGTACTGTTGCTGGGTGTGCTGCTCAATTACATGGTTCCGGAAAAAGTCTTTGTGTGGGTCACCTCCATTGCCACGTTCGGCGCGATCTGGACCTGGCTGATGATCCTGCTGGCCCAGCTCAAGTTCCGCAAAAGCCTGAGCCCGGCCGAGGCGGCTGGCCTCAAGTACCGCATGTGGTTGTACCCGGTCAGTTCCTACCTGGCGCTGGCGTTCCTGGTGATGGTGGTGGGGCTGATGGCGTACTTCCCCGATACCCGTGTGGCGCTGTATGTGGGCCCGGTGTTCCTGGTGGTCTTGACCGTGCTGTTCTACGTGTTCAGGTTGCAGCCAAAGACCGTCGCTCAAGGGACGGTGCGTTCCGCGTCCTGATGTGTGTCTTGTGACAAAAAGCCCCACCCCGCTCTATCGCGGGGTGGGGCTTTTGACCTCCGTATTTTCTGCACTATCCTCTATTTGCGGTGAGGCGCCTGCCGCCCCTGGGGCCTGATATCGCGAGCACTGCGCCTGTGTATGACGCGGGGCATCCGGTTCCGCGCGTTATCGCGTTGCTCATATCTATCTACCCCTCCAACGATAATTCATTCCCTAGGCTGGCTGATTCGACAGCTACCTTTGAAGAGTGATTTCATGCCTGAAAGCAACCCCCTGCTACTGCCCTACGACTTGCCACCGTTCTCTGCCATCAGAGCAGAACACTTGGTTCCCGCCATTGAGCAAATCATCGCTGATAGCCGCAACACCACCGCCACGATCATTGCCAGCCAGGCGTTATTCCCTACGTGGGACGACCTGGTGCAAGCAGTGGAAGAACTGGGGGCACGCCTGGACGGCTTTCTCAAAATCATTGAGTTGCTTGACTCCGTTCCTCAGGGGCCGGCATGGAAGCTGGCATCACATCGCAGTCATGAGATGGCAATGCAGTACAGCGCCGAGCTGGCGGCGAACAATGATCTGTACCAGCTTCACCGACAACTTGCCAATAGCCCGCCCGCAGCCCTTTTCAATCAACAACGCCACAGTGCATTGCATAAAATACTGCGCAAGTACCACTTGGCCGGCCTTGATCTTTCGCCTGAGAATCAACTACAGCTCAAAACGTTGAACCTGCAAATCGAGAAAGTCAGCCAAGAGTTCCTGCGGCGTGTGAAAGACTCCAGCGACGCATGGCGTAAGCACATTCAAGATAAGGCGATGCTCAGTGGACTGCCTGGCGCGGCCCTGGCACGCATGGAGGCCGCGGCTCGGGACGCAAGCCTGGATGGCTGGTTGTTAACCCTTTCCGAGCAGTCCTTTCAGGAGGTGATGAGCTACGCCGACCATCGAGCCTTGCGCCAGGAAATGATGGTGGCTTACTACCGCCGTGCCGTGGGGACCGGTCCCGACGCCATTGCCACCGACAATGAACTGGTTCTGACAGTGTTGCTCGACAGTCGTCACCAGAAAGCAAAATTGCTTGGCTATGCCAACTTCGCCGAACTGGCGTTGGTGGAACAAATGGCGCAGACGACCGATGAGGTCACTGCATTTCTTCGTCAGCAGATTGATTGGGCACGCACGACATTTGCCTATGAGGCCCAACAACTGCAGCGCTATGCCGCGCAACGTGGGGTCGATGCGCTGGAACCCTGGGATTACAACTATTATGCGGAAAAAATTCGCCAGGACGTGGCGGGTGTCTCCCAAGACGCAGTGCGCAAATACTTCCCGTTGGAAACGGTGCTGCAACGCTTGTGCGCGTTCACCAAAACGCTGTTCGGCGTTGAGCTGATTGAACAAACCACAGTCGATACCTGGCACCCGGATGTGCGGGTATTCGAACTCAGGGAGTATGCCGAGCCCATTGGGCATTTGTTTATTGACCCTTATCGCCGCATGGCGGGCGGCGAGATTGGCGCCGCCTCAGGTTTGCGCAATCACCGGATGACGGCCGAGGGGCGTCCACAACGTCCCATAGCTGTGCTACGCAGTCAGTTGCCACCCCCTACAGCGACTCAGCCTTGCTTGCTGGATCACTTGCAATTAAGGGTCTTATTGCATGAATTCGGCCACTGCCTGCAGCACTTGTTGACCGCCGCTCCCTACCGGGCGATTTCCGGTATGGGCCAATTAAGCCATGATACGACGGAGTTTTTCGGCCAGGTGCTGGAGCAATTCTGCTTTACCGCGTCGTTCCTGACCTGGCTCTCCGGCCATTTCCAGACAGGAGATCCCTTGCCTGACGATATGGCCACTCAAATGAGCCGATTTGTTCACACCCAGACCAGTCAGGAAAGCGCCAGTATTTTGCTCACGGGCCTCGTCGACTTCGAGCTGCACCGTACTTACGGCGACGGACGTACACCTCATGAAGTTTTCACCCATGCCAACGTTGAAGTCGGGCATTTGCAGTGGCCAGATGGCACCCGCCCGATCAACAGTTTCGAACAACCGATGGGTAGCTATGGGGCCAGGATGTATTCCTACAAGTGGTCTGGTGTCTTGGCCCGCCAGGCTTTTGAACAGTTTGAGCGTGATGGCTTGTTCAACCCGGAGACCGGGAAAGCCTTCCGGGACGCGTTCATCACTGAGGGCGATACCGGTACGCTGTTGAGCGCACTTGCGCTTTTTCGGGGGGACGGCGCGGGATGTGTCGGGCATTCCACCGGGGCATGAAGCGCTGGTGCATATGTAGCCCCTCGGCTGAAACCTGAAACGCCAGAGTGATCTTCAGCAGCCAATCCGGCATGGAGAGCACTCAATGAGCACTGACACCCCACCGTATTTTTTCAGCGAAACCCAAACCGATCGCACGCAGCTAAGCGAGCGCCAACGCACACGCAACTTTACCCTCAAGGACCTTGACTGGTTCGACTCGGTCTATCTGGCCACCGATGCTTTGCGCAGGGCACACAAAGCGCCGATGCACGTCCAAACCCTGCAACTGAATGTGCTCGGTCAACCGGCTATTGAATTGGCGGGTGCATTCGTCATGAGCCCCGCCCCAGAAGGCGGGGTTGTTCTCTATACACCCGCTCGTGGTCTGGAAAAGCTGGAAAGCCATGAAATCCTCAAGACGCAAATGAAGTCGTGGCTCAAAGACTCGTCGCAGCGCCAGGCGTTGCTTGATTACCTTTCCATCTCCCAGCAAGTAACCCTGACGCCTACGGCAGCCCTGACGATTACCGCACATACCGTGGCTGGCGCTGTCTTCGAAGCACAACATACGACCCTCTCCAATAACCTGCTCGAAAATGCTCGTTTGATGCGCGAGGAGCTGCTCAAACTGCCCAGTTTCACTTCTCTGCTGGATGAATACATTTCCTCCAAGTTGGCGCAGTCTTTTACGGATGTCGATCAGCGCCAGATCCAAGTGCAGAGTTATGTTATCGACGCATCCAGCGAATCAGGCAATTCTGATTCGCCAACGTCCCGACACACAACCACCCGCTCCTTGAGCGAAACTGTCCTCAGGTATTTCGTTGCCAATAGCTGGCCTGCGGGTGAAACCCGGCACTACTACAACCCCCAGCAGCCTACTCAGGACGCTGATGATCAGTTGCGTTGGGACGTATCAGTCCAAGGATTGGCCCGGGGCTTGAAAGCCTATATGAAGCAACAGCCCAAGGCATTTTGGGCGCTGCCGGCCGCCGCAGGGTTCTCACGGCTACAACTTTTTACCAATGCCATGGCCAATGCCTTTTTCACGGTGGCGCTGGAGCAACAACAGCAAACTACGATTACGGTTGAGCAGCGTCTGCAACTACAGGCCTTGCCGCTCAAGGCTGCGCTGCCCGCGACAACGCTTGCTCCTGCGATCAATGTTGAAAAGGCACTGCTGAGTGAGCCTGAACAGACCCCCGCCGAGCTGGCAGGCACACTCATCATCAGCAGTAACAAAAGCGACGATGGCTCGCCCTGGCTGCTCTACACCCCTCAACAAGGCCTGCAATCGTTTACCGAACTGGGAGCACTCAAAACCCACCTTCTTGATGGTCTCAACTTCAGGCAACATGCCGATGCCTGGAGAAAGCACCTGTCCAGGCCGGAACGCTATAACGAAGTCGATCTGTTGGCCTGCGAGGTCACCACAGCCTCGATCACCGGGGGTATTTTCCAACGCATCATGGAGGGCATCATTGAGAAACAAGGTCGCAACCTTGAATACGCCCTCGATCAGTATCGCCTGAGCCAGGGCACGATGGACCTCGACGCCCTGGTCGACCATGTGCTGGATGTACGTGGCATGATTGATCCAACATTACTGACCTTCGAACCCATGGGGCGTTGGAGTACCCAGTTGGCAGAGACCTGGACGGCGACGGTGAATGAACCCAGGGTTCCACCAACGCTTGCTGCAATGCGCACAACTGTGCATTTACTCGAAAATGTCGCCGCCGAAATCGAACAACACCTATCGTTTCGCCCCTCGCTGGAGCGTTCCGTTATCACCTATCTCAATACCAGACTGTACGCTATCAAGCAGCAACACTTGCAGGCTGCGTGCCTCTCGGTACGCCAATACAGCAACCCTTCGAATGGCACTGACAAACCTCAACTGCTCTCATCGAGCAGTATGGTCGACTATTTTTTGGCGCATTTATGTGGCGAAGCGGGTCCACCCATTGATCCGCTTAACACTCATGTCTACTCAACCGCTCCTGGCAAACCCGCCACTAAAGTCTCAAGTATGGACGCCACTGCCTTCAATACGCTGATCACCAGTGCAGTCGGTGGGTTTAAACAGTACCTGTGTAGAACCCACAGCGTGTCCCCCAACATGCAGCCCTTGCTGAGAAAGGCAATGGAGATGGGCTTGACAGGGGAAGTGCAAGTCAGGCTTTGGAACAATGCGTTATTGCCCCTCGACTACGAAGTGCTTTTGACCGTGTTAGGTATTTACGCCAGAGACTTACGCCCTGGCGTCAATGGGTTCCGCCCTGATGCGTTTTCTTTGCAGGTCGTACCGACTGGGCAGAATACCCCGCTGGTATTCAATAACTGTTTCGTGCTGACCGAGCGCGGCGGGCTTGATCCTCAATATTGCGGCCGCACGCTGCTGTGGACACCCGCGTTGGGCCTGGAAAGTTTCTCCTCATTGAATGACTTCAAAGCAGAGATAAATCGACGCCTGGCAATCCCGAACGAGCGACAGGTTTTCCTGGCGAACCTGGCGCCACCGGACTGGGAAGCACAACCGAGCTATGCATTCAGTTCCCTTGAACTGATCGAAGACAACCTCGTCGAGCACTTGCAACGAACCTACGCGCAACAAAAAGACCATGAACTGGCGCAAATCCTGTCCATGCAGCTGTCGGTCGAACAGCTGCGCAAGCTCTGGCAGGTTCAAGCCACACAAGACCTTGCGCCCACCAACGTGCAGCGTGCCAAGGACATGGTCCAGGCCATGATCCGGCAACAGGGTTTGCAATGGTTGGGCAAAGCTCATGCTGAGGATCAACAGCTGTACGTCGAATTGCTGGAGCAGTATCGAAACAATGTCACCGACAATCAGGATTACCTGCACGGGATCGACTCCCTGGTTCAGTTCACGCGCAAGAAGCTCAGCACTTTACTGAAGGACCTTGACGATCAGGACAGCGTCACACCTGATGAAATCGAAGTCGGGCTGCCGGCGCAGGGCACTACGCCTGCCCGCAATCAGTCCCTGCTGGACTACGCCTTGAGTCATCAGTCGTATTGGAACGATGAGGTGCCCTTCTTCGCCAGCACCGGTACAACGCCGTTGCCATCCACCCTGGATGCGCAGACGCTGAAAACGCGGATACAGGCGTTGAACATCAACGCGGCTTACCAAACGTACATCAAATCCTTCCTGGGCCCTGCCAGCTCGGACTTTGAGCAACGCTCTACGCGCTTCGCCAAGCAACTGCCGTGGCAATTGATGCAATACGCTCACGGCATGAAGTTGCAAGACCAGCTTTCACCGACGGCCTTCGGGCTCATTCAACAGATCATGGACATGCCCGATGCGATCGCCCGCGCGACAGTAGTGGATGCCAACGCCATGATCCGCCCTCTGGAACTGTTGGTCGATGACGGGAAGAAAACCATCAAGATTCCCGGGGCTTATTTGATCGGATCCGCCTCCGGTGACAAGGGGCCTCACGTCCTTTATGCCCCCTATAGCCCATGCTACACCCTCAAGGAATATACCGTTGAGGCTGCACTATGTGCTGAGTTGACAGCCGCCGGCGCATTGCAGCGTTGGGTTCGGCAGGTGGTCCCGGCCATTGACCTCGCAGCACTGACAAACGCACTGGAGCAACCCCAGGCCAGCACCACCCTGCAGCTGGCAAGCAACCCCATCAACGCTGCGCTGTTCAAACAGCTGTTCACCGACAATGTCGAGCTGCTGACAACGCTGCTGGGCTGCCAAAAAGCCGCTGATGCAGGCACTGCCTGGGATACGGCCAAGGCCGTGTTCTCTGAGGGCGTGCAGGCGGCCACTGTATTTTTTGCCGGCAAACTGGCGTACCCCCTGGTGATCTGGCAGAGCTATAAACTGTTCAAGGCTTCTGCCGAGGAGCTGCAAAGCCACCAATGGCATGAGGCACTGGGTCATTTCATCGGTGGTGTCGCTGCGCTTGCCGGGTTGAGCGATTCCATGCCTCCCGTATCAGAGGACGGCGTGCCCCCGGCACCCGAGCCGATCCCGCCGCCTTCCACATCTGCGAGCTCTGTGGTGTCCTGGCCCGCGCTGGACATTACCGCTGCTTCGCGCACCCGGCTCCAGCGTTTCGAAGTCCTTGAGCCGAGCTTGGCCAACCTGATCAAAGACACCTCACTCAACCTTTACCGATCGACTTCCAACCATTACTACGCGGCGGTGGCAGGAAAAGTGTTCGAAGTCATCAAGCATGGCCAGGGCTGGCGCATCATCGGTGATGGCGAAGTCGGCCCTGAGGTACAGCGCAACCCTCGACAACAGTGGATGCTCAGTAGCGCTGGCCCATTGGTGACGGGGCGACGGACAATTGCACGATTGCTTAATCGCTTCTACTCCGAGCCATTTGCGCGCTCGAATATGAATGTATTGGCCAGCGGAATGCGCGAGATACGAGCGCTTTACGCTCGAGAATCCTGGGTTATCACCGATGCACTTGCCTTGGCGACGTTTTATGCAAAGAACGCCCAGGAAAATTTGCGCCTGATCACACAAACTCCCCTTGCTGCCCCTGAGCTGGTCAAACAGATCAAAACGTTTTTCGGCTTGCAGACGCTCGAGGTCGAACACCTTGAAAAAATTCAGGAGATCGTCGACAAGGTCTGCAGTGCGTTAATGGAGCCCTCACTGACGTCCTCGGACTCAACGCGATTTGTCATAGGCCGTTCGCGGTTGCCGGCTATTCAGGGCGGACACACGTTGATGGCCTTTACGATTGTCCCCGACCCCCTTCAACTGGTGTACTTGACCGAGACGTTTTTCGACCCGGGTCTGAAATACAGTCATTTGTTGACAAAACCGTTCTATGTCAGCGCCCACGCCCGTGCGACCACCCTCATTCACGAAATCACTCATCATGTCTGTGCGACGTTGGACTTGGCTTACGTGCATTCAGGCCATCCCTTTGATGACCTGATTGATCCGCAAACCCCTGAGGGCAGTAACACTAAAGCAGCCTTGGAAAAGCGCCATCTTTCAAGACTGTCGCTCAATACGCCGACTCATGAGTTGTTCCAGGTTGTCGATGTTGCAACGGGCTTCAAATCAGACCCTACCCAGGGCACGTCAACACAGCATGTGCTCGACAGGCTACTCAGCGTCACAGGTGCCAAAACCCTCGCCGATGCGCGGCGAGTTTTCCGTACCGATTCGCTTAAACGCATCCTTACGGTACTTAACAACGCCGACTCCGTTGCCTACCTGATTGCACAATTGGGGCGTCGAAAAGAGAAACCTGTTGGCTTATGACTAAAACGTCAGGTCATCGCCCGGGCCGTTTACTCCTGCGCAGCGAGGCGGGCATTAACTATTCGGCCTGTCTCGCTTCAAGGGGCGTGGCGTCTGATTGAGGTGTTTGTTGAACTCCATCCAGGCCGCGAGGGCCGACATCAGCACCACACCGAGCAAGGCGGTGAGTAATTGCATGACCACGTCGTCATCCGCCAGGGCATTGAGCATGTCCGCCAGTGGCGCCAGCACCACGCCCAGGCAGAACACTTCCAGGGAATAACGGCCCATCTGGCAAATCCGTTCAGCCAGACGGTTTTGCGTCCATTGCGGGTTTGGCAACAGCTTGGCGGTGACATAGGCCAGCGCCAGGAAGTGCACGAGGCGCACCGGTGACAGATTGGTCTTGCTGATGGGGTACAGCAGGTTGTTGAGCGTGGTGGGCATCACCGCATCATGGATTTCTGGCCAGAGCCACGACAGCGTGATCACGCCGGCCACCACCACATACAGCGCCGCCGCAACGAACAGCGGCTGGCGCTGCAAGGGGCGTGTCTCGGGCGTGCTGGGCCGCTGGCTGTAAATCGCCGCGGCGCCCCCCAGCACAAACAGCAATTGCCAGGTAACAGGGTTGAAATACCACACGCCATCGGCAATGGCGCGCAAGTTCCAGCCCATCCACGGCGCCATCAGGTAGACCACCAGCGAGACACTCACCACGGCCCAGGGCGCGCGCACCATCAGCGGCAGCACCACGGACAAACCAGCCAGCAAGACGATGTACAACGGCAACGGATCCATCAGGTTGGGCTTGAAGCGCAACAGCAGTTCGTCGGTCAGTGCCTGTTGCGGGTGGGTGACGAAGTGCGTCAGGCCCATCTCCGCCACCAGGTCGCGGGTTTCTACATGGTTGTTGGCGAAGAACACGATACCCATCAGCAGGGCCAGCAGGAAAATATGCACCACATACAACACCCAGGTGCGGCGCAGGATTTTCAGGCAGGCCATCCAATAGCCTTCGCGCTGCATGACCTTGCCGTAGGCCAGCACCGAGGCGAACCCGGCGAGAAACACGAAGACCTCCGCCGCGTCGCTGAAGCCGAAGTTGCGCAGAGTGATCAGGCCGAGAGGGTTGTGGGGGACGTGATCCCAGAAAATGAAGATCAACGCCAGGCCCCGAAAAAAATCGATGCGCGGGTCGCGTCCGTTCAGCATGGCAGCGGGCTCTTGAACAAGTAGTTGAATGACGATAGGTGAGCGCGCGCGTTGTCGTACGCCGCACGTCGAGCGGGCGCAGGTTGGCGGTATTTGTAAGCAATTGCAAAGGTTGGATATTACTGAATGTCTCTAGACATCAATGATCACCAGAATGCCCCGGCTGCCGGTGAGCACACCGTGGGCAGTGCCGGCTTCCACGAGGTACATCTGGCCGGCGTCCACCCTGATGACTTGATCACTGATGCACAGGTGCAAGTACCCACTGATCACCAACAACCCTTCGTTGTAGTCGTGGGTTTCTTCCTCGTACGCCTGCTCATCCATGCGCAATACTTTGATCCGCGCCGGGCCAACCTGACCCAAGCGTGTGGATTTCCAACTGTCGGGCAATTGCGCGGCGATTGCAGCGAAGTCGAGTAACGGCATGTGAATCTCCTTGTTTCAACGATGCCGTCGGTGGTCCGGTTCAGCAGGCAATGGGTATTTTCAGAAAGCGTCCATCAACACGACACTGCACGGCTTGGCCTGATACGCGTTGATCTGCGGCACCAACCGTTTGAAGTGCTCGGTCTGGCAGTGCGCATCCAGCGCTGCCTGATCGGGCCATTGTTCGATAAAAATAAAATGCCCTGGGTCTTTTTGATCGACAAACAGATCGTAGGCAACGCACAGCGGTTCCTGGCGGGTTTTTTCTACCAGTTCGGCGTACCACGGGCGCACGGTCTCCAGATGCTCGGGCTTGATAAAGTCTTCAGCAATGACTTTCAACATGGCGGGCGTCCTTCAGGCAGCAGCCGTTTCATGGGGCTCAAAACTGTCCGCCCGCGCCATCTGCCACATGCGCGAATAGAACTCGCCGTTCACGTCTCCCGTGAGTAATTCGCCGGGCTTCAAGAACACATGCAACTGCGAAAACAGCTTGATCTCGGTAGCCGACATGCGTCGCACCAAGTGCTTGGCCGACAATTGCGACGGGTGATCGAGCCCTGCGGCGGCGAGCATTTCGGCCAGGGCGTGCAGCGTGTTGCGGTGGAAGTTGAACACACGCTGGGCCTTGTCCGGCACGACCAGGGCTCGTTGGCGTAGTGGGTCTTGCGTGGCCACGCCGGTCGGGCATTTGTTGGTGTGGCATGACTGCGACTGGATGCAGCCAATGGCGAACATGAAGCCGCGTGCCGAGTTGGCCCAATCGGCGCCGATGGCCAGGACGCTGGCGATATCGAACGCACTGACAATCTTGCCGCTGGCGCCGAGTTTGATTTTGTCGCGCAGGTTCAGGCCCACCAGGGTGTTGTGCACAAACAGCAAGCCTTCACGCAGCGGCACGCCGATATGGTCGGTGAACTCTACGGGGGCGGCGCCCGTGCCACCCTCCTTGCCATCGACCACGATAAAGTCGGGGAGGATGCCGGTTTCGAGCATGGCCTTGGCGATGCCCATGAATTCCCATGGGTGGCCCAGGCAGAACTTGAAACCCACGGGTTTGCCGCCGGACAGTTCACGCAATTGGGCGATGAATTGCATCAGTTCGATGGGCGTGGAAAACGCACTGTGGCGCGACGGCGAGATGCAGTCTTCGCCCATCATGATGCCGCGGGTGTCGGCGATTTCCTGGGTGACCTTGTGCTTGGGCAGGATCCCGCCATGGCCGGGCTTGGCGCCCTGGCTCATCTTGATTTCAATCATGCGCACCTGCGGGTTTTGCGCCTGCGCGGCAAAGCGTTCCGGGTCGAAACGGCCGTCGCTGGTGCGGCAGCCGAAGTAGCCGCTGCCCAGTTCCCAAGTCAGGTCGCCACCGTTTTCACGGTGGTAGGGGCTGATGCTGCCTTCACCGGTGTCGTGGGCAAAGTTGCCGAGCTTGGCGCCTTGGTTGAGGGCGCGAATCGCGTTGGCGCTCAACGAGCCGAAGCTCATCGCCGAGATGTTGAACACCGACGCCGAGTACGGTTGTGTGCACTGCGGGCCGCCGACCATCACGCGAAATGCGCTGGGGTCGCTCAACGGTGCCGGGCGCATGGAGTGGCCGATAAATTCGAAGCCCGACTGGTATACATCGATCAAGGTGCCGAAGGGCTTGTCTGCGGTTTCGTTCTTGGCGCGCGAATACACCAGCGAACGCTGGGCCCGGGAGAAGGGCAGGGCGTCGCTGTCGGACTCGAGCAGGTATTGGCGGATTTCCGGGCGGATGCCTTCGACCAGGTAACGGATATTGCCCAGGATCGGGTAGTTGCGGCGCACCGCGTGGGGGCTTTGCAGCAGGTCGAAAATGCCGATCAGGCTGAGGATGCCGGTGACCAGGCTAATGGGCCACAGCCATTCATGTTCGATAAAGGGCAGGCTGGCGAGGGTGAAAATGACGCACACAGCAAAGAAGGCGTAGCGGCTTAACAAGGACAGGCTCATACGGTTTCCTTGGGTTCGGACTCTTCAGGTCGATCACCCATTCTGCGCCTCTGAGGAAACCCTAGACAACCTGTGGGAATAATCAGTTTGACCTCATCACTGGGACAGACTGGCCCGCAATAGACAATTGGCGACCTACAGTGAGCTTTCGGGACAAGCTATAGGCTTAGGGTTATTGCAATACGTTCTCGTTTGCCTGCATTGTTTGTGTTACTGTATAACACTCAAATTGCACTCAAACGCCCCGGAGGCTTTATGAAAGCTGGTATCCACCCCGACTACCGCACCGTACTGTTCCACGACACCGCCGCCGACGTGTACTTCCTCATCGGCTCCACTGCCGACAGCGACCGCACCCACACGCACAGCGACGGCAACACCTATCCCTATATCCCGTTGGACGTTTCAAGTGCTTCGCACCCGGTCTATACCGGCCAACAGCGCAAGACCCAAGCCGAAGGCCGCATTGCCGGCTTCAACAAGCGCTTTGCCTCGTTTGGTTCGAACCCGAAAAAAGCCGAAGCATGAGGATGATTCGGCGGCGTGCCCTACGCCGCCGTCTGGCGAATCGGCAACACCACGCGAAATGTCGTGCCTCTGCCCAGTTCGCTGCTGACGGAAATATCCCCGCCGTGTTTCTTGACGATGCCGTAGGACAGTGACAACCCCAGTCCAGTCCCTTCGCCCACGGGCTTGGTGGTAAAGAACGGGTCGAAAATCTTCTGTAGGCTTTCAGGGGCAATTCCGCAGCCGTTATCGGCTACTTCCAGCCAGATATTTTCGCCTTCCACACCGTTGCTGATGGTAATGGTGCCACGCTCCGGCCCCATGGCCTGGGCCGCATTGATCACCAGGTTCATCACTACCTGATTGAGCTGCGAGGCCAGGCATTCGATGTCCGGCAGGGGCGTGTAGTGCTTGACCACGTCGGCCTTGTACTTGAGTTCGCTGGCGACGATGTTCAGGGTCGAATCGATGCCTTGCTGCAGGTCAGCCAGTTGCCAGGTCTGGTCGTTATCCACGCGTGAGAAGTTCTTCAGGTCTTTGACGATCTGCACGACACGGCCAATGCCTTCCTTGGATTCGCGGATCAGGATCGGTATGTCTTCCTTGAGGAAATCCAGTTCCAGGTCGGTGCGCAAAACCTTTAGCTGATTGCGCTGTTCTGGCGCCGCGAGGTGTTCCTCACTGCGTTGATAGGCGTCGAGCATCTGTTGCAGCTGCGTGAAGTAGCTGTCGAGCGTGCTGAGGTTGGAGGAAATAAACCCCACCGGGTTGTTGATTTCATGGGCGACGCCCGCGGCGAGCTGCCCAAGGGAGGCGAGCTTTTCCGACTGCACCAGTTGGCTTTCCAGATGCTTGCGCTCGTTGATTTCCAATTGCAGCGCCTGGGTGCGTTGTTCAACCAGTTGTTCCAGCAGAGATGTCTGCAGCGACGCACGCCGGGCCATGTCCCATTTATTGGCCAGGGTATTGGCCATCTGTTGCACTTCAATATTGTCGAACGGTTTTTTCAGGATCAGCAAACGGTCATGGGCCTGCAGGCGCAACAGCAGGTCTTCCCAGGAGTAATCCGAGTACGCGGTGCACACCACCACTTGCAACTCGGGTGCGACCTGCCATAACGCCTCGATCGTCTTCGCGCCGTCCCAGCCCTGGGGCATGCGCATGTCAACGAACGCCAGTGCATAAGGACGCTGCTGCGCCATGGCGCTGGTGAGCAAGCCCAGGCCCTCTTCGCCGCCATAGGCCGAATGCAGTTCGAACGCCTGGGCCTGGGGCTTGGCCGCTTCGCCAAACAGTGCCGACTCCATGTCATCCAGCACCTGGTTGGGCGCAGTGTCCGGCATCAGGATCTTGCGAAAATCCTCATGAATGGACGGTGTGTCATCGATCAGCAGTACACGCCGGTTGGGAGGTTGGTTCATGAGCTGCTTCCGGCAAGGGTCAGGGGAATGGTCAAGGTGAATACCGCGCCGAGGCCCGGCCCGTCGCTGTGAGCACTGAGCTGGCCGTGCATTTGCACCGCGGCCAGGGCGCAGCTGTGCAGGCCGAAGCCATGGCCTTCTTTGCGCGTGGTAAAACCATGGGTGAAGATCCGTGTCATGTTCTCGGGCGGTATGCCTTCGCCATCGTCCTTCACACTGATCTTCAAGGTGTCTTCACCCTGGGCCTCGACCTTCAGCGTGATTTGTCGTGGCCTCTCGGAAAGGTTGGACATGGCGTACTTGGCGTTGCTGATCAGGTTGACCATGATCAGCAGCAGGCGGTGTTTGTCGCCGAGGATCTGCGGTACCTGTGCGTATTCCTTGACCACAGTGACGTGGTGACGGCTCAGCGCGCCGGCGTTCATGCGCAGGGCATCGTCCATCAAGGCGCCAATATTGATCGGCTCCAGCAATGTGGCAGCGCCGGCATAGGATTGCTGGGTCGAGACGATGTCCTTGATGTGATCGATGCTTTTGCTCAGTTGCGCCAGCTCATCACTCATGCCCTGTTGCTCCACGGCGATCGCTTCCACCAGTTGGTTGAGGTAGCCGGGCAGCAATTTGCCCTTTTCATCTTCGGTGAAAAAGCTGCCCAGGTCGCCCTGGTGTGCGTTGATCAATTGCATCGCTTTGCCCAGGCCCAGCGCTTTGCTGCCGCGCAGTTTACGGCTGACCAGCTCGGCAGAAATATTCACGCTGTTGAGCACGTTGCCGACGTTGTGCAGCACGTTGGTGGCGATCTCTGCCATGCCTGCCTGGCGGGCGCTGTCCAGCAGTTCGCTCTGGGCATCCTTGAGTTGTTGGGTGCGCCGTTCCACCCGTTGCTCCAGGGTTTCGTTGGCCGATTGCAAGGCGCGATTGACGCGGTTGATCTCGGCGAAACTGCGCAGCAGGCGCACCGCCAGGTAGAGCAACAGCACCACCAGCAGCGTCGAGAAAATCAGCAGGTAGCGATGATATTGATGGTCAACGAGGTCCGCGGTCTGCTGGTCCTGATTGAGGTGGGTGGTCAGGTCATCGAGGCGCTCGGCCACCGGCACGGCAGCAATGCGTTCGAGGAGGCTGTTGACCAGCGGCTGCTCGCGCAGGATCAGCGAAATATGGTTGCTGAGGATCTCCACCGGCGCCTGGAACTCACTGGGCAGGCTCTGTTTGTTGATCGCCAGTTTGCCCAGGCCCACCAGGATATCGGCGGCGCGTTCATCGCTGGTGACCTGGGCAAACTCCAGGCTGCTGAGCAGCAGGTCGTAAGTGTCGGTGGCCACGCCTTGCAGTTGCAGCCGGCCTTGATCGTCAATCTGGTTGAATTGGGCTTGAATGTCGTCTTCGGCGGTCGGCAAAAACGCCAGCGAGTTGCGCAACACGGCGTTGTGGGACTTGAACTGATCCACCAGGCGGGCTTTTTCCTGGATGGCGGCCACATACGCTGCCTGGCTGGCTTGCCAACTCGGCAGGTCGGCAGGGTTGTGGTAGGTGTCGCGGCCTTGCAGTTCAGACCAGATACGGGTCATGTCCGAGAGGGGCGTGACCAGCGGATCGTAGTTGTGGGTAATCGCGATCCGGGCCTTGAGCACTTCACTGTCCCATTGGGCATTGAGTTGCTGAAGCTGGCGGATCAGGTCTCGGGACTGGGTATAAGTGGCTGTTTGGTCGCGGGAAGATTTGAGGTACAAAAACACCAGTGTAGAGGCCAATAACAAGGCTATCAGGCCCAGCAGCATCTGGCTGGCACGACGGCGCGAAAAACGTCTCATAGCGGCTTGCCCGCCCATTCGCCGGTCAAGGTTCTGAGAAACTGGATAATCAGTTCCTTGTCTTCTTGGGACGGAGTGCGCCCCAACTGGTACTTGAACATCACGTCGACCGCGTCCTCCAGGGTCTTGGCCGAAGCGTCGTGGAAGTAGGGCGCGGTGACGGCCACATTGCGCAGGCTGGGCACCTTGAACACGTGGCGGTCCTCTTCATCGCCGGTCAGCAGGTAGCGGCCCAGGTCCGATTCGACCGGGTTGCCACGTGCCTTGAAGTAATCGCCCATCACGCCGAATTTCTGCAACATATTGCCGCCGATATTCACGCCCTGATGGCAGGCGATACAGCCGTACTCCTTGAAACGCTGGTAGCCGTATTTTTCCTTGATCGTCAGAATTTCGGTGTTGCCCAGCAGGTACTGGTCAAATCGCGAGTTGGGCGTCAGCAGCGTGCGCTCGTAACTCGCCAGCGCGTCCTGCACGTTGGCGGCACTGACGCCATCGGCATACACCTGCGCGAAGGCGCGCTGGTAATCAGGGTGGGCGGACAGGTTGTATTCCACGGCTTTCCAGTCGCTGCCCATTTCCATCGGGCTGATGACCGCGTGCTCGATCTGCGCTTGAAGGGTGTCGACCCGGCCATCCCAGAACTGCTTGAAGTTCAGGCTGGCATTGAACACGGTGGGCGTATTGAGTGGCACCGGCTTGCCATCCAGGCCTAGGGAGAAAGGTTTGTTGTCGGCACCGCCGGTTTCCAGGTGATGGCAGCTGGCGCAGGACAAGCTGTTATTAGCCGATAAGCGCGGCTCATTGAACAGCCGACGGCCCAGCTCAACCTTGGCCGGATCCTGTAGGGGAACACTCGGCAACGGCTTGAGCGCTTCGTCCAGCGGTGCGGCTGCGAGTGCTGCGCCGGTGCACAGGCAAAACGCGAGCACAAGGCTGAATCGGGTAGTTGAAACGTTGCTCAAGCGAGCACTCCTTGCAGGCCCAGGGCTATGGATGGGGCATCAGTGTCGCGCAACCCACTTGCAGCAACTGCACGAAATCCTTGGGGGGCAACGCCTTGCTGAAGAGGAAACCCTGGCCCTCTTCACACTTGTGGGCCTTGAGGAAATTGAGTTGCTCGACGGTTTCCACGCCTTCGGCAATGATGTTCAGCTCCAGGCTCTTGCCCATGCCGATGATAGCGCTGATCAGTTGTTCGTCCTGGTTATTTACGCTGAGGCCGCGCACGAAGGACTGGTCGATTTTCAGCACATCGATGGGAAAGCGCCGCAGGTAGCTCAGACTCGAATAGCCGGTACCGAAATCATCCAGCGCCAGACGCACGCCCATGGCCTTGATTCTGCGCAGGGTATCTACGGTCTCGTCGACATTCTGCATCAGCACGCTTTCGGTGATTTCCAGCTCCAGCTGGGCGGGCGGCAGGCCGGTTTGCTTGAGGATGGCGGCCAGGTTGTCGACGAAGTCCCGTTGGCGAAAGTCGATCGCCGAGATGTTCACCGACATGCGCAGCGGCACCAGGCCCAGATCCCGCCAGGCTTGGGCTTGCTCGCAGGCTTGGCGCAACACCCACTGGGTCAGGCGCACGATCAGCCCGCTGTCTTCGGCCACCGGAATAAACTGCGCCGGGCTGATCCAGCCTGACTGCGGTTCAAACCAGCGGGTCAACGCCTCGGCGCCGACGATCCGCCCGGACGCCAGATCCAGCTTGGGTTGGTAATGCAGGACGAACTCATGGCGTTCCAGGGCCTGGCGCATCGCGCTCTCCAGGTTTTGCTGGTGCTGGGCGCGGCGGTTCATGTCTTCGGTGTAAAAGCTGAAGTCGTTGGGGCCGCGTTCCTTGCTGGTGCGCATGGCGGTTTCGGCGTGCTTGATCAGTTGCACCGCATTGGTACTGTCATTGGGGTAAATGCTGATACCCAGGCTAGCGGTGACGTTCAGGTCGTGCCCCGCAATATGACGCGTTGCGCTGACGGCGCTGAGCAGTTTTTGCGCAATGTGTTGGGTTTGCTGAGGGTGCTGGATATCGTTGAGCAGGATCACGAATTCATCGGCGCCGTAGCGAAACGTTGAGTCCGAAGCGCGTACCGTCGCCACCAGGCTGCGACTGACGTGCTGCAGCACTTCATCGCCCACCGGATAGCCAAGGGCGTTGTTGATGCGTTTGAAGCGGTCCAGCCCGATAAACATCACCGCCAGTTGCGAGTCATGCCGCCGGCCCAGGGCGATGGCCTGGGTCAGCCGGTCGCCGAGTAACGTGCTGTTGGGCAACTCGGTGAGGGCATCGTATTGCAACAGGTGCGAGACCTTCAGCAGTTCCTGCACACGTTCTTCAATGATGCGTTCCAGGCCGAGCACCTTGTGGGCCACGTCCTGGGCCAGTTGCCATTTCCAGGTCAGTGCGCTGGCCATCTGGCGGATTTCCAAGGGGTCGAAAGGTTTTTTCAGGATCAGCAACTGATCGCTGTATTTCAGTCGCGCTTCGATGGCCTCAAAGGAATAGTCGGAGTAGGCGGTGCACAGGGCGATTTGCAGGTTGGGGTCGACGTTCCAGAGCTGTTCGATGGTTTGCAGCCCGTCCCAGCCGGGCGGCATGCGCATGTCGATAAACACCATGGCGTAGGGGGCGTTGTCCGCCAGCGCCTTGTTCACCAGCGCCAGCGCTTCCTGACCCTGGTAGGCGGAATCCAGCTCGAACGCTTGGCGCAACGGTGCAGTGGTGCCGAACAGGGTCGACTCCAGAGTGTCGAGGGAGGGTTTGCCGTCTTCATCGGCGCAGAGGATCTTGCGAAAGTCCTGATGGATCGAGGCGGTGTCATCGACGATGAGGATGCGACGGTTGGCCCGTTCACCTTGGGTGTTCATGACGCGTCTGGCCTAGGCAAAAGACTTGATGGCATAGCGATTCCTTCCCTGGCTGGACTGCATAGCTCGGTGCCCACTGGCAGTGACAGCATAGTCGAGCTCCTTGATATCGACGGCCAGTTGGCGTCAAATCAACAGCGCTGTGCGCCGGGAGCCGGTACGGGCACGCCCCCCCCCCGCGTCAATCTAGCTTAACTTCGTTCAATTTGAAGGCAGAGTCACCATGGATGAACAACTCGCTACGAAGTCTGCCGTTTTGCTGGTTGACGATGAGGAATCGATCCTCAATAGCCTGCGCCGCTTGCTGCGCGGCCAGCCTTACGAGGTGTTATTGGCCACCAGCGGCGCCCAGGCGCTGGAGATCATGGCCAGTCGGCCCGTGGATTTGGTGATGAGCGATGCGCGTATGCCCGGTATGGACGGGGCCACGCTTCTGGCGCAGGTTCACCGCCTGTATCCCGCCACCGGCCGCATCCTGCTCACCGGTTACGCAGACCATGACACCATCATCAAGGCAATCAATGACGGGCAGATCCACCGTTACATCAGCAAGCCCTGGAATGACGCAGAGCTGATACTGGTGCTGCAGCAGTGCCTCGAACACCAGCGGCTCCAACACCTGACCCGCGAGCAGAACGAGCAGCTCAAAGCGCTCAACGCCACCCTGGAAAAACGCGTGACCGCGCGCACCGCCGAGTTGCAGCAGACCGCCGATATGCTCGACCTGGCCTATGACGAGCTCAAGCGCAGCTACGTGACCGGCACTGAAGTGTTTTCGCTGTTGGCCAACCTGCGCTTGCCCAAGAACAAGCAGACCAACCGCGCGTTGATCGAGCTGATCCGCGTGTGCTGTGCCGCCCAGTCCCTGGATGAAGCCAGCACCCGCGACCTGACCATGGCCGCCGCGCTGTACAACATCGGCAAGCTGAGCTGGAGCGACAGCATGATGGTGTCGCCGGCGGACAAGCTGCACAGCACCGACCGCGCGCAGTATCGCGAGTACCCGACCCAGAGCGAATCACTGTTGATGACCCTGGAGCCGATGAAGGATGCAGCGCGGATCATTCGTCATCACCAGGAGCGCTGGGACGGCTCGGGGTTTCCCGACCACCTCAAGGGCGACGCGATTCCGTCGGGTTCGCGCCTGCTGAAACTGGCCGTGGACTTCATCGAGTTGCAAAAGGGCCTGATCCTGGAGCGGCACCTGAACAGCGACGAAGCGCTGCTGTATATCCGCAAATACGCCGGGCGTTTGTATGACCCGGCGCTGGTGGAAGACTTTGTGCTGGCCTGCGCGACTTTCCTCAGTGACGTGACCCTGGGCGACCCTACGGTCAAAGTCCTCACTACCCGCGAACTTGAAGCCGGGATGGTGCTGGCCCGCAACCTCAATGCCGACAACGGCATGTTGCTGCTCAACGCCGGCAAGGTGTTGAACCTGCCGCTGGTAGACAAGCTGATTGCCTTCGAAGCCATGGAGGGTGCCAAATACAGCATATTCATCAAACAACCGGACGAGACCTCGATTCCTTCATGAGCCATTCAACTATCCGCATCGCCGCCGCCGTCCTGATCGATAAAGACGGCCAAACCCTGCTGGTACGCAAGCGCGGCACCCGGGCTTTCATGCAGCCTGGCGGCAAGATCGACGCTGACGAAACCCCGCTCCAGGCGTTGGCTCGTGAGCTGCACGAAGAGCTGAACCTGCACATCAATCCGCAAGAGGCCGTGTACCTCGGCCAATTCTCGAGCCGGGCCGCAAACGAGCCGGGTTTTATGGTGCAGGCCGATATGTACCAGCTGCATATCGACGTGGCGGTCGAACCGGCGGCTGAAATAGAAGAAATATGCTGGATCGACCCCATAGGCGACGGCGGCCTGGAGTTGGCGCCGCTGACGCGTGAGTTCATCCTGCCGCATTATCGTGCTTCCTTGCTCAGCGCATGATGATTCGCCCGCTGCAGGCTAGCGATGCCCTGGCGTATCGGGCGTTGATGCTTGAGGCTTATGGCGCTTATCCCCAGGCGTTTACCTCCAGTGTTGCCGAGCGCGCCGCGATGCCCCTGAGCTGGTGGGAAAAACGCGTGAGCAGCGCTCTGGATCACCTGCTTGGCGCATTCGAGGGCGACCAACTGGCGGGTATCGCCGGCCTGGCGTTCGAGCCGCGGGAGAAGGCGTGGCACAAGGCAACATTATTCGGCATGTATGTGAGTGCGGCTTATCAACAACGGGGATTGGGGCGGCAACTGGTAGAGGCTGCGCTGGAGGAGGCCCGTAGACACCCGCGGCTGGAACTGATCCAACTGACTGTCACTGCCGGGAATGAGGCAGCGTTTGCGCTGTACCAGCGTTGCGGCTTCATTCAGTACGGCTTGGAGCCGTTGGCGGTGCGGGTTGGTGAGGAGTATTTCGACAAGATCCACATGTGGCGTGAGTTAAAAGATCAGTGATATCCAATGTGGGAGGGGCGGTGCGACGGTTCGACTTGCTCCCGATGGCGGCCTCAGGGTTGGTTGGGATGCTGGATCAGACCGAGTACATATCCGTTATTTGGGTAACGGCTGCTATTGGTTCCGCTTTTACAGCGGGTCACTTTTGGAAAAGAGCCCCAAATCCATGGCGGATTACGGCCAGCATGGTTTGACGGGGCGCTTAAGATCAAGATCAAAAGCAGATCAGGATCAAGAGCGGCTCGCTTCGCATCGTGGTTAGGGGGGCTGCGAAGTCGCTTAACGCACTGCGCTGACCCCATCCAGGGTGGAAAACGACGTGTCCTTGGCCGTCAGCAAGAAGTCGCGCATGTACGGCGCATCCAGCATGTCCGCCCGAATGCCCGCGTACAGCGTGGCGAACAGACCTTTCTCGCCCAGGCGCTTGGCCTTCACATACCCGCGTGAGCTGTACTCATGCAGCGCCCAGTGGGGCATACCGCAGACGCCTCGGCCGCTGGCCACCAGTTGCATCATCATCACCGTCAGCTCCGAGGTGCGTACCAGGGCGGGTTCCACGTCGGCAGGTTCCAGGAAGCGGGTGAAGATGTCCAGGCGGTCTCTTTCCACCGGGTAGGTGATCAGGGTTTCCGTCAGCAGATCTTCCGGCACGATGTATGACTTGTTCGCCAGCGGGTGCTGGTTGGCCACGGCCAACATGGCTTCGTAGGTGAACAGCGGCACATAGGTGATACCCGGCAGCTCCAGCGGGTCGGAAGTCACCACCAGGTCGAGGTCTCCACGGGCCAGTGCCGGCAATGGCGCGAAGGCAAAGCCGGAGGCCAGGTCGAGCTCGACCTCGGGCCAGGCATCGCGGAACTGGTCGATAGTCGGCATCAGCCACTGGAAGCAGCTGTGGCATTCGATGGCCATGTGCAGGCGCCCGGCGGTGCCGCCTGCCAGCCGTGCGATGTCGCGTTCGGCGCCACGCAGCAAGGGCAGGGTGGCGTCCGCCAGTTGCAGCAGACGCAGGCCTGCGCTGGTGAAGCGCACAGGCTTGGTCTTGCGTGCGAACAGCGGCATGCCCAGGCGCTCTTCCAGTTCCTTGAACTGGTGGGACAAGGCGGACTGGGTCAGGTGCAGGCGCTCGGCTGCCTCCACCAGGCTGTCGGCTTCACGCAGGGCATGCAGTGTTTTTAGATGACGAATTTCCAGCACTGTGGCCTCCATGAATAGTATTTGCGCACAATGATAATTCATTGAAAGCTCTTCATGTTGGCCGCCCACCTGTTGGGATTACTTCAGCGCCTGGAAGTGCATTCTGGCGAAGGGCTTTTCGATAGACCCACGCCAGATTTTAGTGTCTACAAAGGCCAGTCCCTCTGCTGCGGCTTGCCATTTCATGCCCAAGTAGCGTTGTGCAAAGAGCTTTAAATGCGCCTTGGGGAAACTGTCGAACGAGGACTGCAGCGCGTCATAGTGAAAGTGCGCGTACCAGATCGGTTGGTCAGCCTTAGCCTGCCGGTTCGAGTCGTAGATCTCGTATTCCTGCAGGTAGTCGTCTTTGCCGTCGGGGCGTTTGTCCCTGAGCTTTTTACGCGCGCCGATTTTTCGAATCACCACTCGGCCTTTACCGACCAGATAGTCCAGGTAGCCTTCAGTCGGCGTTGGGCTTTCCAGGCTACGTTGAATCCGTAAGGCTTCGCCTGCCTGTTCAAGCGCAGTTGCACGAATGCGCAATTGATCGACAATCGGGTTGCCCGCGTCGAGGCTTTGCACGTTGTTGGCGCGAGTCCTGAGTTGTTTGGCTTCGGTGACCAGCCTGTGTTCGAGGTTGATCGGCTCCATGGTTTTGTACCCTCGCACCTGCTGTTCATAAGCATCCACTCCGTCCAGGCGGGTACGGGCATCCGCAAGTGTGGCGCGGCGGTCGGTGGGCAGCGCAGGCGGGGCGGCGGCAGGTTGGCTCTGGGTCAGGTTCAAACGGTAGGTGTTGCTGTCGCCAATCTTATCCCATACCTCAGTGGGATTGCCGTCGGCGTCGCTGATGATGAATTGTCGCGGTGATTGTTGCCCGGCGGGTTTTTCGGTGCCTATCAATAGTTGCCCGTCCTCGGTTTCAAAGGCGGTCCGAGTAGCGTTTGGATTGGGCTCGGAGGCGGGTTTCTTGATGGCCCGTTCGGCTTTTCGAATCAAGCGGTCAAGGTCTTTTTGCATGAGTTGGAAAAAGTTCGGATCGAAATGATCTGGTGACCTCTCGTTCCAGGCACTCAGATCACGTGAAAACTCTTCATAGACCTTGATGCAGTTCTGCAATATTCGATTGCGTTCAACCCGGCTGATATTGGCTTCGGGTAGGGTCATGTGCGCGGTTAGAGCGCGGCTGACGTTGTTCCTGGCCTGATTCACCGCAGTTTCCTGGTAGATCCAGTCAATGTCCACGGTTTGCTGTCGGCGGGTGATTGGGTGCAACAGTTGGCCGCTGCGCATACTGGTAATGCGCAGGTCGGTAAATCTCTGCTTCCAATAAGCCAGGTTGGCCGCGACCTCAGTGCGTGCCGTTCTGGCGGTAATGCGTTTGCTCCAGGTGCCCATGTCCTTCATCGAGCGCTCTATCACGTTAAGATCATCAAGTATGTCCAGGCGGCATTGCCTCACTTCACTGAGCAGTGTTTGAGTGATGGGGGAGGCTGAAGGCAGGTTATCCAGCTGCTGGATGATCGCCATGGATCGGTCAAATGACGCCACGGACCGATTGGTGGCATGGTGAATCAGGTGATTGAGTCGGTCAGACACAATGTGGGCTGTTTTACTCAGTTGTACAGCATAGTTGAAGTTGGGTAGGCGGACTTGCTGTTGCTGGGCCAGTTCGAGCGACGTATACATCTTCTTGGCGCTTTCGATGTCCCTGGCCAGGTCGACATCCAGGGCTTTGCTGTCTGTTGTTCTTTGAGTGGACGCGACTTGGGGGTCTGGATAGTCGTTTGCGTGTTTTCTTAATTTTGCGGTGCAGGCATCGACTTGGGTCACAAGGTCGTTGTGTTGGGTTATCACATTTTTACCGAGCGTAGCGCGCTGCGTATTGACCTCTAGCGCGGATGCCGGGAGTTCTCGATTGACTGCAGGTGGAACGCTCCCCGGCTGGCCTCCCCCGCGTCCTCCGCGCCGGCTGCCACCGCCATAAACGGTGTTGCGACCACCGTGCAGCGCGCCGTAGGTGTCCCATTGCAGGGCAGGGTCCAGTTCAATGACCACGCTGTCATACCTGTTTCTGGCAATCAGGCGCATTTCTGCGGTGTGGGCGTCGAACCTGACCCTGTAGTAACGACCTTCACTGAGGATGAAGTAATCGCCGGACACATTATGGCGCAAGGTGTGGCGATAGGGCCCGGTCAACACCGGTTGCAGATTGCCGGCCTTAATGGTCTCGGGGTGTTCGAAGCCGGCGAAGCGCTCGCGGGTGGTTGTCCCCTGGCGTGACTTCAATGATCGCCACAAGCTGGTGCCAGGCAGGTGTTTGAGCTGATGAGCGCGAGTCATTTGCCGGGCCGCACTGCCGCGTGGACCGGGTAAGGCGGCGGATATCGCGACGTCCCCAACCGCCTGGGCCAGAGACTGGAGCGCCGAGATCATTTGTTCGAGGCCTTGTTTGGTGTCACCTCGCCGAAACGCGGCCACCGCTTGATTCATGGTGGTGGAGGCGTCCACAAGGGATACGACGGCACCTACAAAGGGCACAAAAGACACGGCGATTTTGATACCGAGAAGAAGCGTTCCGCTCTTGAGTGCGTACCGTTCATTTGCCAAGTCGTCGTTGGAGCGTGCGTCATTGCGGTTGGCCTCGATCAGGCGGCCCATTTGGGCATCCAACTGATAGGCAGCCAGGGACGTGGTGGCCGGCCAGGGGAAGCCGGCCTGGATCATTGCATTGTATCTTTTGCCGATGGCGTCGCCGATGCGCCCGACGTGGGCCCGCACATCACCCTTGATCGCGCGCCCCGCCACGTATGTCGCCATGGAGTCGAGGTTGCACAGCTCAAATAGGGCAATGCGCGCCTGCTCAAGGCTGGTAAACCCACGCAAGTAGCGTTCATCGGGCGCCTCAGGCAGATAGAGCAAGGTATTTCCCGAGTTTTGCTCTTCGATAAACGTGATACCCGACAGCGTGATTGGGCTCTCGTCGTTCGTATCCTTGCCGCCTGCGCTCAGGTGGGCCGGCAGTAGGCGGATGCGCTTGCCATCAATGTTCCAGGCGGCATCGGTGGCGGCGTCAATCGCGATGTTCAGCAGGTGCAATTGGCCTGTGTCTATGTGGTTTTGCATGACGGCCAGTCTGCCCTGCATCTTGAGCAATAGACGCAGAGGTTCTGTCAGGCATTCGTGTCGGTATTGCTTCTGGTGCATGGACTCCTCTGGTCCACCTTTGAATGTTTGGCGGATAAGGTCTTCATACTTCTGCGCCAGGTTGAGATCGCGAATGGTGCTGGCCAGGTACCGCTCCGTCACTCCAGCCTTAAGTACATCGCGCTCATTGACGTCGTCGGCGGTGACCTCGACGCTCACGAACTTCAGGCGTGCACTGAGGGCACTGTCGAGATTTTGCAGCGCCAGTGAGTCCAGAGATACCTTGCTGCGTTCAGCGCTGGGCTCGTCGAAGAGGATATGGGGTGCGTTCGGTAATGAATCGAGGAAAATATTAGGTTTTTGCACCACCGAGTCGGGCAATTCCAGGTCGAGAGTAAAACCTTGCTTAAGGGAGAAATCCTTGCGTAAACGTGCGTCGACCGTTTTCCTGACAAACTCGTCTCGAGGTGACAACGAGCGCTCCATCAGCGCTTGCGCGTTTTTCAGGGCACGAACGTAGGTCGGGAGCATCGCCTTGAAGGCTTCTCGATTTTCAGCGGTGTTTGTGCGCAGCCACTCTGGCAGCAGCTCGGCAAGCATCTGGCTGTTGTGTTGCTCGATAAGCTGTAAAAACGCCACTTCGCGTGCCATGTTATTGGGGAGCAGCAGCGTCGGGAGTGTTTGCTTGCGCAGTATTTCCAACTCACTGGCAAGTCTTGATGCTTGTTCGGGGGCGGACCAGGTTTGGCGCAGGCTCGCGGCTTGTTCTTCGAAGGCGGTTTGTTGACTGCTCAGGCTGTACTCGAAGGGGGCTTGTGTCAATGGCTTGAACCGCAGGGCCAGCACCTCATCTTGGGGATGGATGGCGAACAAACCTTCTTCCAGCGCCTGTCGGGAGGCGAAGCGTTGCAAGCCGCCGTCGTTACCGGGCCAGTAGACGAAATGCGTGCCGCTGCCGTTGGTACGGGGTTGCGGGGCCTGGGGGGGGAGCAAGACCAGCGGTCCGTTGAGTTCGGTGTGTGTCGGTTGGAGATCGCCGGGCCGCTTGACCGACAACATCAACGCCATGACGTCGGGCTTAGGCGTGTCGAGGGCGCTGGTGATCTGTAGCAGTTCGGCTTCGGTGATCTGGTCCAGGGTTCGCTGAATGTTCGCTTCGATCCGCAGCCCCTGCACGCGCGCCTGGTAGAGCGCGGAGTAGTGGGTGTTGAGTGCGGCTAAATCCAGGTGCCTACGGTTCAGCATGGCGCGTGCCGCGTCTTCAGCGGCGCGTTGCTGCACTTTCAGGTTATTGAGTTGCTGCTCGAACGATTGCCAGGCTGGGCTCGTCGGGGTGTTGCTGCCGAGCAGTTTTTCCAGGGCAAGGCGGTGCTGCCGTATCAAGACCTTGCGTTGGCTGGCGTGTATGCCGTTATGCAGCAGGCCGAACTGTGGCAGGTCGCTGTCGACCTGTGCATCGACGGTCGTCCCCGGTTGTTCGGGCGCTTGCGCAAAGAGTGCCTGGGCCCGGCGCTGGACATCGCGTTGGTCAATATGCTGGCTGGCTTGGTAGGCATCGTGGAGCTTGACGTGGGCCAACGGCTTGATCGCGTCCTCGTATTGCTGGTTGGCCAACTGCTTGAGCCAAAGATTGAGGCCGGCTTCCAGCGGGTTGTTGTTGATCTTGTACTCGATGATGGCCAGGGGATCGATGTCGCTGGCTGCGAACAACGTGGTCTGCCGGTCGAGCAACCAGCGTTCCAGGTCCAGGCGCCGGCTAAAGGTATGCCAGGCAGGCGCCTGTGTCGGCAGGTACACCAGTTGGCTGACCGGTTGTTCTGTATCCAGGGTCAGGACCCAGGCGCCGGGCAGCGCGATGGTATTGGCCCCGGTGCGCTTGAGCAACAGCTGCTCGGCGCAGAATTTTGGCGCGTCGGCCGTGGGCGCTACCGGGTTGATCAGTGAGAACAACGGTGTGAGCACTTCGGGATGGACCTTGTTCTCGGCCAGCAAGTGTTCTCCGCTGGCTTCGAAGTGGATCCGGTAGAGTTCGATCGCCCGGTTGAGGCAGGTCAGAGGCGTATTGGGGGCCCGCTCCGTGCGCCAATAGCGCAACCAGTTGTCCTCTATGGCTTGCTCCAGATCCAGGGTTTTAAGCTCATTGAGCAGTTGGGCAGCGGTGTGCTGCGCCAAGGTGTGTTGCGCTGGCAGGTAAAGCAGGTTGCATTCCGGTATTTGCGCGGTGTCCAGGCTGGGGTGTTGCTGCAGGTAGAGGCAGGCATCGGTCAGGCTGATCAGGCTGCGGCCACGTTGTTCGGTGGCGGAGAACTGCAGCATCACGCGCTCGCCGTCCAGTTGCAGATCGGTTTGGAGCAGGCGGTTGATCGAACTGCGAACCGTGGGAATGCCGGCCATCAGCGTGAGCATATCGCTGCGGCAGTCTTGCCAGCGTTGTGTGGCGTCGACCAACAGGTCTTCGTCAATGCTCGTTAGCGGCAGTGGAGACCAGGCGCCGAAATCGGTGGGGCTTGTTGTGTGGGTCATGGTTTCAATCCTTGAAGTAGAGCATACGCAGTGACTGGCGAGTGCGCATGGCACGACCTGTGGTGATCGGTTCCTGGGCCTTGCTGCGTAGTTGCGCCTGGAGGGCCATGGGATCGTGCTCGCGTAAATAAAGGGAGCCTCATTAACGTTGAGCAAGCGCAAGGTTGTGGCCTACATAGTTAGAGACCGATGACCGTTTAGCGTCATTCATCAAATTGTCATGCAACCGTGGCAGCGCGCTTGCACAAACTTCATCAGACTCGCGCTCTACTGGGGTTCTGCGTTTCGGTGTTTTTCATGCGTGTGTTGCTTCTACTGGCCGCTCTTTTATTCGGCCTGCCGTCTTTTGCGGCTTCTCGATGTGATGTCAATGTCCCGACCCAAACCGTCGACCTGGAAAAGGTGAGCATCGCCTACCAGAGCATCGGGCGGGCGTCAGACCCTGCCTTGCTGCTGGTGATGGGCCTGGGTGGGCAGTTGATCCACTGGCCGGATGAAGTGGTGGTCGCCCTGTGCGAGCAAGGGTTTCGGGTGATCCGCTACGACAACCGTGACGTCGGCCTGTCCACCTGGCGGCAAGCGCCGGCCAGTGCCAACCTGACCTTCGAGGTGCTGCGCTACAAGCTCGGCTTGCCGGTGGCTGCGCCATATACGTTGACCGACATGGCCGACGACGCGCTGGGCTTGATGGATGCGTTGCAGGTGCAGCAATTCCATGTCCTTGGCGCAAGCATGGGCGGCATGATCGCCCAGCACCTGGCGGCAATGGCGCCGCAGCGGGTGGAAAGCCTCACCTTGATCATGACCAGCTCCGGCGCCGAGGGCCTGCCCGCCCCGAACGCGGCACTCGTGCAATTGCTCTCGCGGCGCAGCGCGCCCAATCGCGAAGTGGCTCTGGAGCAGCAAGCCGATTTGCTCGCAGCGCTGGGCAGCCCGAATGTAAAGGATGATCGTCAGGCGTTGCTGCATCAGGCGGCGCAGTCCTACGACCGCGCGTTTAACCCGGAAGGCGTGAAGCGTCAGATCATGGCGATCCTTGCCGAACCGAGCCGCGTGCCGTTGCTCAACCAACTGCGCGTGCCGACCCTGGTGGTGCACGGCACGGCCGATCCGTTGTTACCGGTGATGCATGGTGTGCACCTGGCCGCGCATATCCAGGGTAGTCAGCTGAAATTGATCCCGGGTCTGGCCCACCGTTTCCAGGAAGCGTTCAAGGCGCCGTTGCTGGCGGCGGTGTTGCCTTACCTGCAAGCCCATCGCCAGGATACGGCGCACTGGGCGCAGATTGATCAGGGCGAGCGGTCGAAGCTGCTGTAGCGGTGGTGTATCGTGTAGCTTTGCGGCGCATTAATGCCAGCGAGGTTGCCTACCATGAGTACTGCCCTGAAAATCGATTTCGTCAGCGACGTGTCCTGCCCCTGGTGCATCATCGGCCTGCGCGGCCTGACCGAAGCCCTTGACCAGCTTGGCGCCGAGGTGCAGGCAGAGATTCATTTCCAGCCGTTCGAGCTGAACCCGAACATGCCCGCCGAAGGTCAGAACATCGTCGAGCACATCACTGAGAAATACGGCTCCACCGCCGAAGAATCCCAGGCCAACCGTGCGCGCATCCGCGACATGGGCGCAGCGTTGGGCTTCGCTTTTCGCACCGACGGCCAGAGCCGCATCTACAACACCTTCGATGCGCATCGCCTGTTGCATTGGGCCGGGTTGAAAGGCTTGCAGTACAACCTCAAGGAAGCCCTCTTCAAGGCGTACTTCAGCGATGGCCAGGACCCGTCCGACCACGCGACCCTGGCGATCATTGCCGAAAGCGTCGGCCTGGACTTGAAGCGCGCCGCCGAAATTCTTGCCTCTGATGAATATGCCGCCGAAGTGCGCGAGCAGGAAAAACTGTGGATCACCCGCGGAGTGACCTCGGTGCCGACCATTGTGTTCAACGACCAGTACGCTGTCAGCGGCGGCCAGCCGGCTGAAGCCTTTGTGGGCGCGATTCGCCAGATCATTGCCGAAGCGCGATCCTGACGCCGCTCTAATGTGGGAGCAGGCAAGCCAGCTCCCACACTTGATACTCATTGTTTTCAAAAACGGCGCTCATCCAAGCGCTGGCCCATCCCTTGCATTACCCCCCTAAAGCCCGGCCGGCCTGCGGTTGGGCGCTGCCATTAGGGGTGAAAACTACCTTGAACATACTTGACCTCGACCACAGCCTAACCGGTCAGGCGCCCATTGCCCGGCGGTTGGCCAGCGGCCGGGCCACGCGTCTGGACCTGCTCGACCTGGGGCCGAAACTGCGCCTGTGGTCCACAGAAAAAACCTGGAAACGATTTACCGAACGCCTGGCCCAACGGTCTCGGCCCAGGGATGCGCGCCCGGAAATCCTGTTTGTCGGCTCCGGCGACTATCACCACCTTACGCCGGCCTTTTTGGCTGATCTGAAAGAGCCCGTCAGCCTGATCCACTTCGACAACCACCCCGACTGGGTACGCTTTGCGCCCAAGCGCCACTGTGGTTCGTGGGTCAACCGCGCACTGAAGATGCCGGCGATCAAGCGCATCGTCACCCTCGGCCCGTGCAGCGATGACCTGCATAACCCACAACTGCGTGGCGGCAACCTTGGCGCGCTCAAGCGCGGGCAATTGCAGCTGTTTCCCTGGCAGCACCCGCCGTCGAAGGTCTGGGGTCGGGTCGGTGATGGAGCGGGTCACCAGCAGCAGGAAAACCACCTGCACTGGCGCAACCTGGCAGAGCTCGATTGGGCGAAATTCCTCGACCAGATGATCGCCAGCCTGCCCACCGAAGCGATCTGGATCACCATCGACAAGGATGTGCTGGCCAGCGAAGACGCCGCCACCAATTGGGACCAGGGCGGTATGCGCCTGACCCATCTGCTCCAGGCCCTGCGGGCGTTGGCGGCGCATAAACGCATCATTGGCATCGACGTGTGCGGTGAGTTCGCCACGCCGGTGTTCAGCAACGCGTTCAAGCGCTGGGAAGCCAAGTCCGACCAGCCGCCACCGCAGCGCTGGAGCGCGCAAGACTTGCAGCGCAATGCCGCGACCAATGAGGCCTTGATCAACCTGTTTGAGGAGCTGTTCCCGTGACCCTGACCGTGGTGTTGCTGCTGGCGTTTTCCATTGTTCTCGATGTAATTGGCCAGCTGTGTTTCAAACTGGGCGTGGACCGCTTACCGCAACTCGATGACGGGTTCAGCCTGCGCGCATTCTGGGGCCAGGTGTTCAATGCTCCACTGCTCTGGGCGGGCGTCGGCGCCTATGTCATCGAGTTTTTCGTCTGGCTCGAAGCCCTGTCCCGTGCGCCATTGAGTCTGCTGTTTCCGTTGGCGGCTTTGGCCTATTGCCTGGTGGTTCTGGCGGGCAGGGTGGTGCTCAAGGAAAGGGTCAGCCCAAGGCGTTGGCTGGGCACGCTGGTGATTACCTTGGGTGTGATGTTGGTAGCGATTGCGGGGAGCCAGGCATGACGACGCAGACAGTCGATAGCGGTTGGTTACATGGGCGCCTGGGCACCCTGGTGCTGTGGGCGCTACTGATTGCCACCGAAAGCGCCGGGCAATTGTTTACCAAGGTGGCTGGTGATCAATTGGGGCAGATGGATTTCACCTGGCAGTGGCTGGCCGACGTGGCGCGTAACCCGGGGATCCTGGCGGCGATTGCCAGTTACCTGGGGGCGTTTTTTGTGTGGATGCTGATCTTGCGGCGCAGCAGTTTGTCGCTGGCGTTTCCCCTGAGTTCACTGGTGTTTGTGGCGGTGCTGCTGGGGTCGTGGTTGGGGTTGGGTGAGCACATCAGCCTGTTGCATTGGGTAGGGGTGGTGGTGATTATCGGTGGTATCGCGCTGTTGGCTGAGGGCGAAGAGCACTGAAAATTCTGCTGCGAAACACAGGCAAAATGTGGGAGGGGCGGTGCGACGATTCGACTTGCCCCCTCCCACATTTGGATCTGCTTACTTAAGGCAGAACTGCGTCGGTTTTTAATCGAAGGTGTAGCTGATCGCCGTCTGCACCTGCCCCTGATTCACCTCGCCGGCCTGCTTGACGATGCTGCTCCGGGCCGCCGAGCCCACCAGATGCACCCAGCTTGCGCTGGTCAGCAGTGACCAGTGGGGCGCCAGGGGAAAAGCGAAGCTTTGGCTCAACGTCACGTTCTGGAAGCCGCCGCTGGCGTTGTAGGGCCGAAAGCCGGTGGCGGCAGCTTCGTTGTTGTCTACGCCAAAGAAGGTATTGGCCTGGCGCGCATCGGCAAAATGCGCCACCAGGCCACTGCTGCCGATAATCCCGCCGCCCAACGGGTAGCCCAGTTCGCCGCCGATCTTACCCAGGGTGCCGCTCTGGGAGTGACCGCCGCCCACGGCCTGGCCCAGCTGCGCGTAGACCCGCCAGAAATTGGCCGGGGCGTACTGGATGAAACCGCCGACCTCAGCCATGTCCGACACATTGCGCAAGCCCTGCAACTCACCGTTGGAGGTACGCCCTGCCAGGTAATTGATATAGGGGCCGGCGGTGATGCCGTGGGTGTTCAGGGCGCTCCAGGTCAGGCCGTCGTCGGTGCTCAGGCTGACGTCGCCCCAATCCAGGTCCAGGTAGGGCACGGGCCGGGTTTCGTAGCGGCTGCCGGTCGGGTCATGGGGCTGATAGCTCAGGCCCGCGCCCACGTCGCCGCTGATGCCGTCTGCCCAGGCCGCACTGGAGCAGCCCCATAGGCCGAGCAAACCTGCGAATACGGCAGAAGTGATGTTGGTCATGGTGTACGTTCCTGAGGTGACAGGCGCGCATGAACGCGCAAACCCTCGCGCCTGCGCAAGCACTCATGTTGTTTGTAGCAAGCTACAAAAATTGTAGCTTGCAGCACGCCTATCACTGCGACTCTGCCGGCAAACCCCCAGCCCGACTGGGTTTTGACTAGTTGGCACACTCCCTGCTCTATCCCTGTTGCAAGCGCATACAGCGCGCTCTCTCAGGTACAGGTAGATGATCCACTGGCATATCGTGTGTGACTTCGATGGGACCATTACCCCCACGGATGTCATCGACAACGTCCTCCAACGCTTCGCCGGCCCCGAGTGGGAAACCATTGAACAGCAATGGCTGGACGGGCATATCGGTTCACGCGAATGCCTGAGCCGCCAACTGGCGCTGATCAAGGCCACCCCAAGCGAACTGCTGGCGTATTTCGACAGCGTCGAGATCGACCCGGACTTCCCGGATTTCGTCGATCACGTCATGGACCTGGGCGCCTCTATCGAGGTGGTCAGCGACGGCATCGAACAGGGCATCGCGCGCATCCTGTCGCGCAATTACGTGACCTTGTTGCCGATCCTCGCCAACCGTCTGCGCCAGGTCGACCAGAACAGCTGGCGTATCGACTTCCCCTACGCCAGCGATGCTTGCCGCGCCGCTTCCGGCAACTGCAAGTGCAAATCCACCCCGCGCAACAAGCGCGTACTGGTGATCGGTGACGGCAAGTCCGACATGTGCGTGGCGTCCACCGCCGACTTCGTGTTCGCCAAGGGCAGCCTCGCCGACTACTGCGTCGCCAACCACATTCCTCACGCGCGCTTCGACACCTTTGCGCAAGTGACCGCACTGCTGGCCAAGCTGCCCCAAGGCATCGCCGCCAACGCCACCACCTTCAACACCTCTTCTGACACTCAGGAACTCTTCCATCATGTCTGATATCCGTATCGCTACCGCCGAAGACCAGATCCTTCTGGATAAAGAAGCCAAGTATTGCTCCTACGGCGACACCGTTCACTACATCGAGCCTCCGCGTATTTTCAGCCGTTGCGAAGGCTCCTACGTGTGGGACACCGAAGACCAGGCTTACCTCGACCTGCAGATGTGGTACTCGGCCGTCAACTTCGGCTACGCCAACCCGCGCCTGAACAATGCGCTGAAACAACAGATCGACACCCTGCCGCAAATTGCCAGCCAGTATCTGCACAAAGGCAAGATCGAGCTCTCGGAAATGATCGCGGTCGACGCCAAGAAGAAGTTCGGTCTCGACGGCCGCGTGCACTTCAACGTCGGCGGTTCGCAGTCCATCGAAGACTCGTTGAAAGTGGTACGTAACGCCAGCAACGGCAAAAGCCTGATGTTCGCCTTTGAAGGCGGCTACCACGGCCGCACCCTCGGCGCCTCGTCGATCACCTCCAGCTTCCGCTATCGTCGTCGCTACGGCCACTTTGGCGAACGCGCCAACTTCATCCCATTCCCTTACCACTTCCGTGGCCCGAAGGGCATGACCAAGGAAGAGTACGGCAGCCATTGCGTGCAGCAGTTCGCCCGTTTGTTCGAGACCGAATACAACGGCGTCTGGGACCCCAAAACCAACCAGTGCGAATACGCAGCTTTCTATGTCGAGCCGATCCAGGGCACCGGCGGCTACGTGATCCCACCGATGAACTTCTACCGCGAGCTCAAGCACGTCCTGGACCAGCACGGCATCCTGATGGTGTCCGACGAAATCCAGATGGGCTTCTACCGCACCGGCAAACTCTGGTCGATCGAGCACTTCGATGTGCAGCCGGACGTGATCGTGTTCGGCAAGGCCCTGACCAATGGCCTCAACCCATTGGGCGGTATCTGGGCCCGTGAAGAGTTGATCAACCCGAAGGTGTTCCCGCCAGGTTCGACTCACTCCACCTTCGCCTCCAACCCGTTGGGCACCGCCGTCGGCCTGGAAATGTTCAAGATGACCAACGAAGTCGATTACGGCGCGATGGTCATGGCCAAGGGCAAGTTCTTCCTGGAAGGCTTGCAGGACCTGCAAAAACGCTTCCCGATCATTGGCGATGTCGACGGCCTGGGCCTGGCGCTGCGCTGCGAAATCTGCGGCCCGGACGGCTTCACCCCAGACAAGGCGACCCTGGACTATATGGTCGAGGAAGGCATGAAAGGCGACATGGTGGTGGACGGCCAGAAGCTGGGTCTGATCCTCGACGTGGGCGGTTACTACAAGAACGTGATCACCCTGGCACCGTCCCTGGAAATCAGCTACCCGGAAATCGAATTGGGTCTCAAGCTGCTTGAGCAACTGCTGGTGCGAGCGACCAATCGGTGAATGCGCAAGGGATCGACCTCGGTGAAGGTACCGCCGGCTTCGTTCTCGGTGAAGGTCCGGTCGGGATCCTGTTGATCCACGGCTTGACCGGCACACCGACCGAGTTGCGCCAGGTCGCCAAGGGCCTGGCCAAGACAGGCAATTGCACGGTGTATGTGCCCACGTTGGCCGGGCACTGCGGCGATAACAGCGACTTGCAGGCTACCGGCTGGCGTGACTGGTACGAAGGCGTGCGCAAGACCTTCCTGCAGGTCAAGCAACGCCACGGGCAGGTGTTTGTCGGCGGCTTGTCCATGGGCGCGGTGATGTCTATGTATGTGGCCGCCGAACACCCAGGCCAGGTCGCCGGGCTGCTGATGTACTCCACCACCCTGAAGTACGACGGCTGGAGCATCAACAAGCTGGCGTTCCTCACGCCGTTGCTGATGAAAATTCCATTCGGCGTGCACGTTTGCAGCTTCGAAGAGAAGCCGCCCTACGGCATCAAGAATGAGCGCCTGCGGGCCATCGTCGAACGGCAGATGAAGGAAGGGGAGAGCAGCGAGGCAGGGTTGCTGACCATGGAAGGCATCACCGTGCGCGAATTGCACCGCATGAACGCGGTGGTCAAGAAGCGCATGCCCGACATCAAGGTGCCGGCGCTGGTGCTGCATTCCATCGAAGACGACATCACCAGCCGCTGGAACGCCGACTACGTGGAACGCCACCTCGGCGGCCCGGTGACCAAGATTTTGCTGGATAACTGCTACCACATGATCACGGTCGACCTGCAATACCGACGGGTGATCGAGTTGAGTGTCGAGTTTATCGAGCAGCACACAGCCTTCAGGTCAACGCCGGTCAAGGTGGGAGCTGGCTTGCCGGCGATGGCATCACTGCGGTCTGCCTGACGCACCGAGGGGCCTGCATCGCCGGCAAGCCAGCTCTCACATTTGATCGGCGTTCGCCATAGAAATAAGGGCAATCTGTGATAACCACCCAAGCCTTCCCGACCATCCGGGCTATCCAGCGCGATGCCTGGAACGACTGTTTTCCCGGTGCCCTGGAGGATTGGGACTATTACCTGGCCGTAGAAAACGCCGCTATCGATGATTTTCAGTGGCGTTACCTGGCGGTCTACGAAGATGAAACGCTGGTGGCTGTGGCTGCTGCGTTCATTACCCATTATCGCCTCGACACCACGGTGTCGGGGGCGGGCAAGCGCGTGACCGAACGCCTGGCTCGCCTGTGGCCGCAGGCTTTGCAATTGGCGCTGTACGCCATTGGTTCGCCGGTGGCTGAGCGTTGTGATGCGGGGGTCGCCAGCCATGTGCCCGAGGGCCGCCGCGCGTTGTTGTTGCAGCAGTTACTGGCGGCTGCGCGTCGGGATGCCGACCACTTCGGTATTGGGCTGGTGGCGGTCAAGGACGCGCCGACCAACGACCCGCATTGGGCCGACAGTTGTCGTGCAGCCGGCTTTCAGACCATGCCGAGCTTGCCGACCGGGGTGTTGCCGTTGCCCTACGGGTCGGTGGATGCGTACCTGGGCTCGCTGGGCAAATCCACGCGCAAGGACCTGCGCCGCAAGCTACGGGCACCCGGGCCGCGCATCGAGTGGCGGCACAACGTCGATGATGTGCTGCCCGAGATCATGCGCCTGTACGAGGCCACGCTTGCGCGCGCGGATCTACAGTTCGAGCGCCTGCCTGCCGCTTACTTCACCGGCGTGCTTGAACACCTTCACGAGCGGGCGGTCTGTGTTCTTTACTGGGTGGACGAACGCCTGGTGGCGTTCAACCTGATCCTGCTGGATGAGCAGCGGCTGGTGGATAAGTTCTTTGGCCACGACATCGAATTCAGCCGTGAGTACAACCTGTACTTTCGCAGTTGGCTGACCAATGTCGACTATTGTATTGAACACAATATCCCGGTGTACGAGTGCGGCCAGGCCGGGTATGCCAGTAAACTGCGGCTGGGGTGCGAGTTCGAGGGCAACAGCCTGTTCTTTCGCCATCGCAACCGGCTGGTCAACGGCCTGCTCAAGCTTGTAAAACTGTTTATTCGACCGGATCGTTCCGACCCTGCCATGGCTGCTGCGATAAGCGAAACCTGATGATCACCAAGACCCGCCAGAAAGCCCGCCCCTTTGCCATTTCGCGTTGGAGCGTCCAGCGCAAGCTGGTGCTGGCGTTCTGGCTGGTCAGCGTTATTCCGACCATGATTGCCGCTGAGCTGGCCGCCACCACGCTGTCGCAGATTTTCGACAGCAACGTGCGTATCTGGCTGCAAGAATCGACCAAGATCGTCAAGGATGAGATCGGTGACATCCTTCATGACAACGCGCGCATGGCCAAGCTGTTCTTGCGCTATACCAGCCCACCGTCGTCGAAACAGGCGGCCAGGCATGACCGGCTGACCGCCGACATTGCCGATGCCACCGATATCGACGTGGTCGCGCTGATTCGCACCAGCGACCACAAAGTGGTGTTCAGCACAGCCGCCGATGACATCGTCAGGCAGATCAACCTGACCAGCAATGCCGTGCTGCAGACCGTGCAAGTCGCGGGGGTGAGCACGGGGCTGGTGGTGTCAACCTTCGAGACCAGCCGCGATGGCGTTGATTACCTGTTGTTGGTGGCGACCTACCTGGACAGCAGTTTCCTCACCAGCGTGGCCGATGTGCACTCCCTGGACCTGCGTTTGTACCTGGCCAACCCGGCGGGTTTTTCCGAGATATTTTCCACCCAGCGTTTCGAGAATCACCCTTCGCGCATCCCGAAGAACGTCGAGGCCGCGCTGCGCAGCACCAAGCAGCCCAGCGAGCAATTCACTAACCAGTACAGCGGTTTGTACTGGCCGATCTTCAATGATGCCGGCGAACTGCAAGGCGTTATATTCAGCGGCCTGTTGCGTCACACCAGCCTGGTAGGGCTGGTGAACCAGAGCAACCTGTTCGTGCTGATCTTCCTGCTCAGCTCGGCGCTGTCACTGGCGGCCGGGGTGCTGGTGTCGCAGCGCCTGACCAAACCGCTGCGCGACTTGTCCCAAGGTGTGAACGCGGTGATTTCCGGTAGTTACGCGCATCGCGTGGTGGTCAGTGGCGGTGATGAACTGGCGCAGTTGAGCAGTACCTTCAACCACATGACCGAGCGCCTCGGCGAACTGCACCACCTGGAAGCCCAACTGCGCCGGCGTGATCGGCTGCATGCCCTGGGTGAAGTCGCCATGGGCCTGGCCCATGAAATCCGCAACCCGCTGGGCATCATCAAGACCGCCACCCAATTGTTGCACCGGCGTGCCGACCTGGCGGAAACCGACAAGCGTCACCTGGAGTACGTCATCAGCGAGGTCAGCCGCATCAACGAGCTGATTACCGAGTTCCTCGATTTCGCCAAACCCAATCCACCGATACGCGTGCTGCAGCCGGCACGTGCCCTGGTGGAAGAAATCCTCGGTTTTTGCGGCCCGGAGCTGAGCACCCACAATATTGATGCACAGATTGACGACCAGGCGCCCGACGCCACGATCTATGCCGATGCCAAGCAGCTCAAGCAGGCTTGCCTCAATCTGATACTCAACGCCATCGACGCGATGCCCGAAGGCGGGCGCCTGACCCTGGGCATCCGCAACGTGGGCGACAACACGGTGATCAGCATCGCCGATACCGGTCAGGGTATCCCGGCGGATATGGTCGAGCGTATCTTCACGCCGTTTGTCACCACCAAGGCATCGGGCACCGGCCTGGGTCTGGCCAAAGTCTATTCGATCATGGAAAGTCACGACGGCAGCATCGAATGCGCCAGTGAGAAAGATGCCGGCGCCACCTTCAGCCTGTACATTCCGGCTAACGGTGAAGACGACGGTGAGGATGAGGACGGGCATGACGCATAACGTATTGGTGGTCGACGACGAGCCCAAGCTCTGTGATTTGCTGACCCAGGCCCTGAGCCAGAACGGTATCCAGGTGTTCAGCGCGGGCAACGGCCTGCATGCGCTCAAGGTGCTGGGCGAGGAGGACATCGACCTGGTGATCAGCGACTGGCGTATGCCGGGCATGGACGGGCCGGCATTGCTGGCCGAGATCAAGGTGCGCTATCCACAGGTGCCGGTGATTGTGATGACCGCCTACAGCACGGTAAAAAATGCCGTGCAGTCGATGCGCAACGGTGCCTATGACTACATCGCCAAGCCGTTCGATATCGATGAGCTGGACATCACCGTGGCCAAGGCCCTGCAATTTCGCGACATCATGCGCGATAACGCACGGATGCGCGCCGAGCTGGACGAACATGCGCAGTTCGACAGCCTGGTGGGCGACAGCCCGGCGTTTCGCAAGGTGCTGCAAGCCGTGGATTCGGTGCGTGACAGCAGCGCAACCATCCTGCTGACCGGCGAAAGCGGCACCGGCAAGGAAATGGTCGCCCGCGCCATCCACAAGCATGGCAGCCGTGCCGACAAACCCTTTGTGGCCGTCAACTGCGCGGCGATTCCCGAAGGTTTGCTGGAAAGCGAGATGTTCGGCCATCGCAAAGGTGCCTTCACCGGCGCCGTGGCCGACCGGGTAGGGCGCTTCATGCAGGCCGACAAGGGCACGTTGTTCCTCGATGAAGTGGGGGACATGCCCCTGGCGTTGCAGGCCAAGATTTTGCGCGCCTTGCAAGAGCGGGTCATCGAGCCGGTGGGTGACCCACGCGAGCGCAAGGTGGATGTGCGGGTCATTGCCGCCACCAACAAGAACCTGCTGGACGCAGTGGCGAACAAAGAGTTTCGCGAAGACCTCTACTACCGCCTCAACGTCTTCCCGATTCCATTGCCGGCCCTGCGTGAGCGCGTGGAAGATATCGCGCCCCTGGCCCGGCATTTCGCCCAGACCTTGAGCGCCACCGCCGGTAAGCGCATTACCGGCTTCAGCCCCGAGGCATTGCAGGCGATGGCGGCGTATCACTGGCCGGGCAATATCCGCGAGCTGCAAAACTGCGTGGAGCGCGCGACCATCGTCGCAGCGTCGCCGGTGATCGAGGATATTGATTTGCCGGGTTATCTGTTTGCTTCAAAACCGAGCGAGGGCGATGTGACGGCGATCCTCAGCGACGGCCCGGGCGTGCCGCAGGATCTGGATGCGGCGCTGGCCGAGGTGGAGAAAGCCTACATCCTGGCGGCGTTGCAGGAGAGCAACGGGGTGCAGGCTGCGGCGGCGCAGCGGATCGGCATTTCCGAACGCAGTTTCTGGTATCGCCTGAAAAAACTCGGGATTCAAGTCGACAAAATCGTCCGCTGACACACGGCGGGCAAAAAATGTGGGAGGGGGCTTGCTCCCGATAACAGTGTGTCAGTCAGTACCTATTTCACTGATCCACCGCTATCGGGAGCAAGCCCCCTCCCACATTGTTGACCGAGTTGAGTCAGGAGTGGAGGCGAACCCAGATGCTGACCAGGATCGTCGCGGCCATCAACCAGGCCACGGCAGCTACTGCCAGTGATGCCTCCAGCCGCATCCGATCGACCATCACATACAAGGTCGCCAGGTACACGAAGTACGGAATGATCGACCACATCCCGAACACGATGGTGGTCTTCAAATCCTCCACCGAACGCCCTTTGCCGACGATGTAGTGGGCGATCAGTGCGAAGGTCGGAAACAGTGGCACCAAGCCTGCGATGTAATAGTTTTTGGTCTTGGCCAGTGCCGCCAGGATCAGCACCACCGCCGCGCCAAGTGCGGCCTTCAAGAACAGATCCATCAGTGACTCAACCCGTATTTCTTGACCTTGTCGAACAGCGTGGTCTTGGCCATGCCCAATTCCTGGCTGGCCTGGGTCAGGTTGCCGCCGCTACGCTGCAGGGCGTCCACCAGCAGGTTGCGCTCAAAGGCTTCCACCGCTTCGGTAAAGGCCAGGCCGTGGTTGCCGCTGCTGGCGCCGCTTTTCTTGAAGGCGGGCAGCCCCAGGGCAAAACGTTCGGCGACGTTGCGCAGTTCACGCACGTTGCCCGGCCAGTCGTGGCTCATCAGGCTCGACAGGGTCTGGTTGTCCAACTCCGGCACCGCCCGGTCGAAGCGCAGCGACGATTGCTGCAGGAAGTGTTCGAACAGTTGCAGGATGTCTTCGCGCCGCTCGCGCAAAGGCGGCAGTTCCAGGGTGACCACGTTGAGGCGGTAGTACAGGTCGCTGCGGAACTGGTTGGCGCGGCTCAGTTCGTCGAGGTCGGACTTGGTGGCAGCGATTACCCGGCAATCCACCGCCACGCTCTGGTTCGATCCCAGGCGCTCCAGGGTGCGTTCCTGCAGCACCCGCAGCAGTTTGATCTGCAGGTTGATCGGCATACTTTCCACTTCATCGAGGAACAGCGTGCCCTGGTGGGCGTGTTCGATCTTGCCGATGCGGCGTTTGCCGGCGCCGGTGAAGGCATTGGCCTCGTGGCCGAAAATTTCGCTTTCGAACAGGTTTTCCGGCAGGCCCCCGCAGTTCAAGGCGACGAACTGATGGGAGTGGCGTCGGCTGAAATCATGCAGGCAACGGGCAACCAGCTCCTTGCCGGTGCCAGTCTCGCCTTCGATCAGCACGTTGGCCGATGTGTCGGCGACGTTGGCGATCAGCTCGCGCAGGTTCTGCATCGCCGGCGAGCGGCCAATGATGCGGCCTTCCAGCGAATCACGCTCGGCCAACTGGCGGCGCAGTGACCAGACCTCTCGCGCCAGCCCACGCTGCTCCAGGGCGCGACGGGCAACATCGACCAGGCGCTCGGGAGAGAAGGGTTTTTCCATGAAGTCGTAGGCGCCGTTGCGCATGGCGCCGACGGCCATGGAAATGTCGCCATGCCCGGTAATCAGGACCACCGGCAGGCTTTTATCCAACGCCTTGAGGCGGGTCAGTAGCTCCAGGCCATCGATGCCCGGCAGGCGAATATCGCTGATGACGATGCCGGCAAAGTTTTCGCCGATACGTTTTAGCGCTTCTTCGGCGCTGCCCACGCCGACGCTGGGGATGTCTTCCAGCGCCAGGGCCTGTTGGCAACCGAGCAGCACGTGGGGATCATCTTCGACGATCAGCACGGTCAGGTCTTGGGGATCAGTATTCATGTCGACTCAACTTTTTTAGCGCCCGCCAGCGGCAGGTTCAGGACAAAGGCAGTACCACCACCGGCCGGGTGTTCCACGGCCAGGCTGCCACCGGTCGCGGCTGCGAGGCTAGCGGACAGGGTCAGGCCCAGGCCCAGGCCTTGTTCGCCGGGCTTGGTGGTGAAGAAGGGTTCGAACAAATGCTTGCGTGCCTCAGGGGCGATGCCGTGACCATTGTCGCGTACCAGCAGGCGGTATTTGCCCTCGGTACTCTGGCCCTCCAACCACAATTGCGGCGCCGGTTGCGCCTGCATCGCGTCCAGAGCATTACCGATCAGGTTGACCAGGATCTGTTCCAGGCGCGTCTGGTCGATCTGCAACTGGGCGGGTGCGAAGTCGCGGTGCAAGGTCAGTGGCAAACCGTCCAGGCGTGCGCCCAGCACCTGGAACGCAGCGTCCACGGCCTTGCCCAGGCTGGCTTCGCCCTGGTCATCGCCGCGCCGGGCGAACGAGCGCAGGCTGGCGGTGATACGGCCCATGCGGTCGATCAGTTCGTTGATGGTCTTGAGGTTGGTGCTGGCGGTGTCCAGGGCGCCGCGCTCAAGGAAGCGCACGGTATTGCCGGACAGGGTGCGCAGCGCGGCCAGCGGCTGGTTCAACTCGTGGGCGATGCTGGTGGACATCTGGCCGATGGCGGCGAGTTTGCCGGCCTGTACCAATTCGTCCTGGGCGCGGCGCAGGGTCTCTTCGGCCTGGCGCCGTTCACGGATCTGGCCCTTGAGCCGTTCGTTACTGGCGCGCAGGTCGGCGGTGCGTTCGGCGATCCGCCGCTCCAGTTGGCTGTTGGCTTCCTGCAGGGCTTCCCGAGCGGCGAGGCGGGTGGCGATGACCTTGCGTCGCTCGTTCCAGGCAATCAGCAGGAAGGCGACAAGGCCGAAGGCAACTGCTACCAGAATGCCCTGATTGATCGCGGCACGGCGCAGGTCATTGAGCGGGGTGAGCAGGGTGAAATTCCACGGCGTGTCGTTGAGCGGTCGGGTTTGCGCCAGGTAGCTGACAGCGTGCTGGTCGTTGACCACTTCCGAATTGGCCGGGAAGGTCAGTTTCTCGGTGCCTTCGTTCAGGCGCTCGCGGGCCAGGGGTTGCAGTTCATTGAGCGTCGCCCAGTAATATTGCAGGCTGTGGGCCAGGCGATCCTTGGTGTCATCGCTCAGCGGGCGTACAGCCTTGAGGCGGCGCGCCGGGTCACTGGACAGAATGATGATGCCGTTCTCGTCGCTCACGAACGCCTCGAGACGGGCACGCTGCCAGCGTTCTTCGAGGGCTTCGAGGCGCACCTTGACCACGGCGACGCCGATGATCTTGCCGTGCTCTTCCAGGCCATGGGCCAGGTAATAGCCGGGTTCGCCGTTGGTGCTGCCGATACCGTAGAAACGGCCGGGTTGGCCGCGTACGGCATTCTGGAAATAGGCGCGAAAAGACAGGTCCTCACCCTGGTAACTGTCGGCATCGCGCCAGTTACTGGTGGCCAGCACGCGGCCGGTGGTGTCCATCACGTAGATGGCTCTGCTGCGACTGCGACGATTCAGGCCCTCAAGGTAGTCGTTGACCGTTTTACGGGTTTCCTGATTCGGCTCGGCCAGCAATTGCGACACGCTGGACTCCAGCTCCAGCAGGCTGGGCAGGTAGGTGTATTTGCTCAGTTCACTTTCGACGGTGCGGGCGTGCAACTCCAACTGGCGTTCGCCGTTGTCGCTGAGGGTGCGGATGCCATAGTACTCGCTGACCCAAAAGCCGATATAACCCAGGCCGATCATCAGGGCGATGATCAACGGCGGAAGGAACAGTTGGCGTATCAGACGAGGCTTCACGGCAAGTGATGGCGGTGCGGCGCGATATTGATTGGGGTCGCATTTCATCACAGATGCCTTGGGTCAACCAGAGCTGCCAGCCTGTGCGATCCAGTGTGGGAGGGGGCTTGCCCCCGATAGCAGTGTGTCAGTCGATACATCTGTCACTGATCCACCGCTATCGGGGGCAAGCCCCCTCCCACATTGGCCATATTCCTACAGTGGGAGCTGCTTAGTACTTAGTGCTGCAGGATTTTCTCAAGGAAGTGCTGTGCGCGTTCGGAGCGTGCGCTGATGTCGCCGAAGAACTCTTCTTTCGGGCAGTCTTCGATGATCTTGCCGGCGTCCATGAAAATCACGCGGTCGGCCACTTTGCGCGCGAAGCCCATTTCGTGGGTCACGCACATCATGGTCATGCCTTCATGGGCCAGTTGCACCATCACGTCGAGCACTTCGTTGACCATTTCCGGGTCCAGCGCCGAGGTCGGTTCGTCGAACAGCATGACGATCGGGTCCATGGCCAGGGCGCGGGCAATCGCCACACGTTGCTGCTGGCCGCCGGAGAGCTGGCCAGGATGCTTGTGGGCGTGTGCCGACAAGCCTACGCGGTCGAGCAGTTGCAGACCCTTCTTGGTGGCTTCTTCCTTGCTGCGGCCCAGCACCTTGATCTGCGCGATGGTCAGGTTTTCAGTGATGGTCAGGTGCGGGAACAGCTCGAAGTGCTGGAACACCATGCCAACGCGTGAACGCAGTTTTGGCAGGTTGGTCTTCGGGTCGGCGATGGAGGTGCCATCGACCACAATGTCGCCCTTCTGGAACGGTTCCAGCGCGTTGACGCACTTGATCAGGGTGGACTTGCCCGAGCCGGAGGGCCCGCACACCACGATCACTTCGCCTTTCTTAACCTCGGTGCTGCAATCGGTCAGCACCTGGAAGTCGCCATACCACTTGTTGATGTTCTTGATAGAGATCATACGGCAAACCTTTTTTGCAGACGCTTGACCAGCAGCGAGGCGGAAAAGCTGATGATGAAGTAGACGACACCGGCAAAGATCAGGAACTCATTGGAGCGGCCGATGATGTCGCCGTTGGAGCGGGCGGAGTTGAGGAAGTCCACCAGGCCCACGGTGTAGACCAGGGAGGTGTCCTGGAACAGGATGATCGATTGTTGCAGCAGCAACGGCGTCATCTTGCGGAACGCCTGGGGCAGGATGATCAGGCGCATGGTCTGGCCGTAGGTCATGCCCATCGCTTGTGCCGCTGCCATCTGGCCCTTGGGGATCGACTGCACGCCGGCCCGCACGATTTCGCAGAAGTACGCAGCCTCGAACATCATGAACGCCACGACGCAGGACGTGAACGCACCGATCGGCGTGTCTTCGCCGGTGATCCAGCGCAGTACGAACGGCACCGCCAGGTAGAACCAGGTGATCACCAGCAGCAGCGGGATCGAGCGGAAGTAGTTCACATAGGCGCCGGCCACACGCGACAGCAGTTTATTGGACGACAAGCGCATCAGGGCCAGGATGGTCCCGATGATGATGCCGCCGACCACGCCCATGACCATCAGCTTCAAGGTCATGACCATGCCGTTCCACAGGCCCGGGATGGCGGGGATGATGCCGCTGAAATCGAAGTCCATTATTTACCCTCCACGGAGATCAGGCCGGGCACTGCGACTTTCTTCTCCACTACGCGCATCAGCAGCATCAGGCTCATGTTCAGGGTGAAGTAGATCAGCGTGGCCAGGGTGAAGGCTTCAAACAGGTTGGCCGAAAACTCGGCGGTCTGTTTGGTTTGCGCCAGCAGTTCCATCAAGCCGATCAAGGACGCCACGGAGGAGTTCTTGAACACGTTGAGGAATTCGGAGGTAAGCGGTGGAATGATGATGCGATACGCCTGGGGCAGCAGCACGTTCCAGTAGATCTGCGGCAGCTTGAAGCCCATGGCGCGCGCGGCGGATTCCTGGCCACGTGGCAGCGCCTGGATGCCTGTACGTACTTGCTCACACACACGGGCGGCGGTGAACAGGCCCAGGCACACCACAACGCTCAGGTAGGCCGAGGTGGTCGGGTTCAGGTCTTGTTTGTACCAGTCCTGCAGGTTTTGCGGCAGCATATCCGGTACCAGGAAGTACCAGATGAACAGCTGAACCAGCAGCGGCACGTTACGAAACAGTTCTACGTAGCAGGTCGCAATGCCCGACACGAGGCGGTTTGGCACCGTGCGCATGACCCCCAGAATGGAGCCCAGCAGCAAGGCGATAATCCATGCCACGATGGCGATGGCGATGGTCCAGCCCAGCCCGGAGATGTACCAGTCGAGATAAGTCTCGCTGCCCACGCCGGTGGACTTGAAGAACACGCCCCAGTCCCAGTTGTAATTCATTAGGGTCTCCCCTCGAGATCGATCGATGTACAAGCACCTGCTTGGGAAGATCCTTTTCCGCCCGACAATGAATGCCAGGCACACGCGATCGGCTCGAAAACCGCCAGGTCGAGTGTTCCAAGTTGAAGCCAGCAGGTAATTACAGACGCCTGAGGGAGGGTTGGCTCCCTCAGGAGATAAGCTTAGTCAGGTATCAGATTTTTACTTCTGGCGCTGGTTTGTCGCTTGGGTTGGCGATCAGCTCCTTGACCTTGTCGCTCATCGGGAAGTTCAGGTTCAGGCCCTTCGGTGGGATTGGGCTTTCGAACCATTTGGCGTAGATCTTGTTGATCTCGCCGGACTTGTACAGGGCGACAATGGCGTCATCCACGGCTTTCTTGAAGTCCGGGTCGCCTTTGCGAACCATGCAGGCATAGGCTTCGAAGGACTGCGGAGTGCCGGTGATAACCCAGTCATCCGGCTTCTTGGCCTTGGCTTCTTCACCGGCCAGCAGCGCGTCGTCCATCATGAACGCAACGGCACGGCCGCTTTCGAGCATCTGGAAGGATTCGCCGTGGTCTTTGGCGGAGATAACGTTCATGCCCATCTGCTTGTCGGCGTTCATCGCCTTGATGATGCGCTCGGACGTGGTGCCGGCGGTGGTCACGACGTTCTTGCCTTTGAGGTCGGCAAAGTCAGCGTAGGACGGCTTGCCTTCCTTGTCTTTCTTGACCAGCAGGCGGGTGCCGATTTCGAAGATGTTGACGGTGAAATCGACTTGCTGGGCACGTTCGGCGTTGTTGGTGGTGGAGCCGCATTCCAGGTCCGCGGTGCCGTTCTGGATCAACGGGATACGGGTTTGCGAGGTCACCAGGTTGTATTTGGCTTTCAGGTCGGGTTTGTTCAGGTCTTTTTTCAGTTGTTCAACGACGGCCAACTGAATGTCGTGGGAGTAGCCCACGGGTTTGCCCGAACCATCCGCAATGTAGGAAAACGGAATAGAGCTGTCGCGGTGAGCGAGAGTGATGGTGCCGGAGTCGTTGATTTTCTTCAGCGTGCCGGTGAGTTCTGCGGCGAAAACTGGAGTGCTGATCAGAGCAGCAGCGATAGCTGCGCCCAGGATATGGGGAACGATACGCATCAATACTTCCTCGACATTTGTTTTTTTTATGAAGCCAGGTGAACGGCTCTCTTGTATAGCGAATGCCCGTGACGGCTCCTAAGGCGCCTCAGGTAATCGTCAGAGAGTGTAGAGCATGAGTCGTGCCATACCGAAAATAAAAGGATAACTACATGATTTATATGGAGATTAACTTTTTGTTTCGGCGATATTTTCAGGCGGGGGTCCGGCAAACCGAATAGGGTGGAGGGGGGGTGTTCGGAAAACCGAATAGTCCGTAGGGGCGAGCTTGCTCGCGAAAAACGCAAAAGCGCCGCGTTTATGCTGAATAAACGCGGCGCTCTCAGGTTTTTCGCGAGCAAGCTCGCTCTTACAATTGGGCGGTCAGGCCGCTTCGATCTTGCTGCGGCTCTGCTCGACCTTGGACAGGTAACGCTGCAGGTTTTCCTGCTCCTGCGGTGTGGTGAACAGGCCAAGCTTGGTACGGCGCCACAGCACGTCCTGCGGTTGGGTCACCCACTCTTCGGCGCACAGGTAGTCGACTTCGCGGGTATACAGGCCGCCACCCAGGTGGTCACCGAGGTCAGCCAGCGATTGCACGCCTTCCAATAGGCGCCAGGTGCGGCTGCCATAAGTGGTGGACCAGCGGCGGGCGATCTCGCTCGGCACCCAGTCGAACTTGTTGCGGATGGCTTCGGCCAGCGCTTCAGGCGTGCTCATGTTTTCGCCGCCGGGCAGGCTGGCGGTGGCGGTCCAGCTTGGGCGCATCTGGGTAAAGTACGGCGCCAGTTGGGCCATGGCCGATTCGGCCAGCTTGCGATAGGTGGTCAGCTTGCCGCCGAACACCGACAGGATCGGCGCTTCGCCGGTACCGCCGGACAGCGACAAGGTGTAGTCACGCGTAATGGCCGACGGGTTGTCCGATTCGTCATTGCACAGTGGGCGCACACCGGAATACGTGTGGACGATATCCTCGCGGCTCAGTTGCTTCTTGAAGTGCGCGTTGACCACCTTGAGCATGTAGTCGGTTTCACCTTCGGTAATCGCAACTGCAGCCGGGTCGCCCGTGTATTCGCGATCGGTGGTGCCGATGATGGTCAGGTGGTTCAGGTACGGAATGGTGAAGACGATGCGTTGGTCTTCGTTCTGCAGGATATGCGCATGGGCACCCTCGTACAGTCTTGGCACGATCAGGTGGCTGCCCTGGATCAGGCGAATGCCATAAGGCGAATCCAGCTTCAGGTCGTCCCTGATGAATTTGGCTACCCACGGGCCGGCGGCATTCACCAGCGCGCGTGCGCGGATCGAGAACAGGCTGCCGTCGGCACGTTCCATGTTCATTTCCCACATGCCGTTGCTGCGCTTGGCGCTGACGCAACGGGTCTGCGTGTGGATGTGCGCGCCTTTCTCGCGGGCAGCCATGGCGTTGAGTACCACCAGGCGGGCGTCGTCGACCCAGCAGTCGGAGTATTCAAAGCCCTTGGTGATTTCGCTTTTGAGTGGGCTGTCGGCGCCGAACTTGAGGCTTTTGGAGCCCGCCAGCTTTTCGCGCTTGCCCAAGTGGTCATAAAGGAACAGACCGGCACGAATCATCCACGCCGGGCGCAGGTGCGGGCGGTGTGGCAGGACGAAGCGCATTTGCTTGACGATGTGCGGGGCCTTGGCCAGCAGTACTTCACGCTCGGCGAGGGCTTCACGCACCAGGCGGAATTCGTAATGTTCCAGATAACGCAGACCACCGTGGATCAGCTTGCTGCTGGCCGACGACGTATGGCTGGCCAAGTCATCCTTTTCGCAAAGGAATACCGACAACCCGCGACCGGCTGCGTCTGCTGCAATGCCGACGCCGTTGATCCCGCCACCAATTACGGCAACGTCATAGACTTCGGCAAGCGGTGGAGCAGGCAAGGTGGAAGGGTTCATCGGCTAGCCTCGCGATCTTTTCGTCTTGGAATTCGAACATTAATGTTCATTTGCGAAAATGGTAGCTGATAAATGCGGGCACAGCCAGCTGACTTCGATTGAAAAAACTCATCGAAGGGTGGGAAAAGGAAGAATTGTGAACAAAGGTGAATGTATTGGTGTTAGTGAGGCCGTCATCGCGGGCAAGCCCGGCTCCCACATTTGATCGAATTTCAAACTGTGGGAGCCGGGCTTGCCCGCGATGACGCCTGAACAGGCGCTACACCACTTCCAGCCGCACCTTGTGTTCATTCAGCACTTGCACCAGCGCCGGCACCGGCTGCTGGTCAGTCACCAGGCAATCCACCAGGCTGATCGGCCCCAGGCGAATCATGGCATTGCGCCCGAATTTGCTGGAGTCTGCCGCCAGGATCACCTGCCGCGCATTGGCGATGATGGCCTGGGAAACCCGCACCTCCTGGTAATCGAAGTCCAGCAGGCTGCCGTCCTCGTCGATCCCGCTGATACCTACCAGGGCAAAGTCCACCTTGAACTGATTGATGAAATCGACACTGGCCTGGCCCACCACGCCGCCATCGCGGCGCACGTTGCCGCCGGTCAGCAACACATCGAAGTCGTCCTTGGCACTGAGCATGGTGGCGACGTTGAGGTTATTGGTGATGATTTTCAGGTGGCTGTGATTGAGCAGCGCACGAGCGATGGATTCGGTGGTGGTGCCGATGTTGATGAACAGCGAGGCATGGTCGGGAATCTGAGCGGCGATCGCTTCGCCGATGCGTTGCTTCTCGTCACGCATCTGATCGGCCCGCATGGCGTACGCAGTGTTCTCGACACTGGAGTCATAGGCCGCGCCGCCGTGGTAGCGGCGCAGCAGATTGGCGTCCGCCAGCTGGTTGATATCGCGGCGGATGGTTTGCGGGGTGACAACGAATAGCTGCGCCATTTCCTCGATACTGACGTAGCCGCGTTCGCGGACCAGTTCGAGGATTTGTTGTTGGCGGGGAGGCAGATTCATGGGGCGTCCTTTGGGCTGCCATACAAAAGTGGCCCATGATGACGCAGGAATCCGCTCCCTGCCAGTTACAACCTTATTCAGCGCCTTCGTGCGGTTCCCAGTCACGGGTGCGGCTCACCGCTTTTTGCCAGCCGGCGTAGAGTTTCTCTTTGGCTGCTTCATCCAGCTGTGGTTCGAACTCGCGCTCGATCACCGCCTTGCCACGCAACTCCTCCAGGCTGCCCCAGAAACCACACGCCAGGCCAGCCAGGTAGGCGGCGCCGAGGGCCGTGGTCTCGCGCATTTGTGGGCGTTCGACCTGAGTGCCGAGGATGTCGGCCTGAAATTGCATCAGGAAGTTGTTGGCGACCGCCCCACCGTCCACGCGCAGGGCCTTGAGGCGTTCGCCCGAGTCCTGCTGCATGGCGTCGAGTACGTCGCGGGTCTGGTAGGCAATCGACTCCAGCGCCGCACGAATGATGTGGTCCACGCGTACGCCTCGTGTCAGGCCGAACAGCGCGCCACGGGCATACGGGTCCCAGTACGGTGCGCCCAGGCCGGTAAAGGCGGGTACCAGATACACGCCGTTGCTGTCCTTGACCTTGCCGGCGAAGTATTCGGTGTCGTGGGCGTCGTTGATGATTTTCAGTTCGTCACGCAGCCATTGCACAGTGGAGCCACCATTGAATACCGCGCCTTCCAGAGCGTAAGCCACTTCACCGCGGGGGCCGCAGGCGATGGTGGTGAGCATGCCGTGCTTGGATTTCACCGCCTTGTCGCCGGTGTTCATCAGCAGGAAGCAACCGGTGCCATAGGTGTTCTTGGCCTGGCCGGCTTCGACGCACATCTGGCCGAACAGCGCGGCCTGTTGGTCACCGGCAATACCGCCAATGGCGATACCACTTTTGGTGCGGCCGTAGATTTCGGAGGACGACTTCACTTCGGGGAGCATTTCCCGCGGGATGTCGAGAATCTCCAGCATCTTCGCATCCCACTCCAGCGTGTGGATGTTAAAGAGCATGGTGCGCGACGCGTTGGTGTAGTCGGTGACGTGGGTCTTGCCGCCGGTAAATTTCCAGATCAGCCAGCTGTCGACGGTGCCGAACAACAGCTCGCCATTGCGCGCACGTTCGCGGCTGCCTTCGACGTTGTCGAGGATCCACTTGAGCTTGGTGCCGGAGAAGTACGGGTCGGTAACCAGACCGGTAGTGTCGCTGATGTACTGCTCATGGCCGTCGCGCTTGAGTTGCTGGCAAATTTCGGTGCTGCGTCGGCACTGCCAGACGATGGCGTTGTAGATCGGGCGACCGGTGATTTTATCCCAGACCACGGTGGTTTCACGCTGGTTGGTGATACCGATGGCGGCAACCTGATCATGGTGCAAGCCGGCCTGGGCCAGCGCCTCTACCATCACCGCGCTTTGGGTGGCGAAGATTTCCATCGGGTCATGCTCAACCCAGCCGGCCTGCGGGTAGTGTTGGACGAATTCACGTTGCGCGGTGCACACCACGTTGGCGTCGCGATCGAAGATGATCGCCCGCGAGCTTGTGGTGCCCTGATCGAGGGCAATGATGTAGTTCTTATTCTGAAGGTCGGTCATGTCAATTGCCTTGAACGAAATAAGGAAGTCAGAAATCAGCCTGGGCCGTGAAGGGCAGGGGACCAGGCTGGCGCTTTCAGGAAATACGAGTCTTGCCGTTGACAGCCGTGTCAGGTGTTTCAGCTATAGCAGGTGCTGCGCTCGGCAGGTGGCGAGCGATCAGCCCGCGATAGGCGGCAGCACCGAGGCAAGCACCGACAATCGGGGCGAATATCGGTACCAGGAAGTAAGGAATATCGCGACCGCCAGTAAAGGCCATTTCACCCCAACCGGCGAAAAAGGTCATCAGCTTGGGCCCGAAGTCCCGTGCCGGGTTCATCGCAAATCCGGTCAGCGGGCCCATGGCGCTACCAATCACGGCGATCAATAAACCGATCAGCAGCGGGGCCAGCGGGCCGCGAGGCAGGCCGTTGTTGTCGTCGGTGAGGGCCATGATCACGCCCATCAATATTGCGGTGATGACCATTTCCACCAGAAATGCCTGGGCCGTGCTCAGCAATGCATGGGGATAGGTGGAAAACACCGACGCCAGTTCCAGGCTGGCCTGGGAGCCACGGACCATCTGGTGGGTTTGTTCGTAATCGAAAAAAAGATTGCTGTAGAGCGTGTACACCAGTGCGGCGGAGCAGAATGCGCCGGCGACCTGGGCGAGAATATAGAAGGGCAGTTTGCGTTTTTCGAAGTCGGCAAAAATGCACAGGGCGATACTGACCGCCGGGTTGAGGTGAGCCCCGGAAATACCGGCACTCAGGTAGATCGCCATGCTGACGCCGATCCCCCAGATGATGCTGATTTCCCATAAGCCAAAGCTCGCACCCGCGACCTTGAGCGCAGCGACGCAACCGGTACCGAAGAAGATCAGCAGCGCAGTGCCCAGGAACTCGGCCATGCATTGGCTCGAAAGTGAAGGCTGTTGAAGAGCAGTTGTCATGGAAAACCTCAGTTGTTGTTCTTGTCTGGCGCACTGCCTCAACGGGCGGTTGCGCGATTTTCACCGTGACGAGGATCCCCATCCTTAGCCGCGGCTTACTGCTGGAGCACTGATGGACTATTCCTACAGTATTCGGAAACGAAAAAATATAGACAAGAATGACCGCTGTCAAAGGTCGAAAGTGAACCATTGGTCACTTTCGAACTATTGGTCTGGTGAATGATCACGCCCTTCATACCGAGCTTTTGACCCAGCAGTGCCTGGACTAGAGCGTTTTTCCGGCGCTTGGCCTAGAATTGGGCACCTGTTTTCCCTGCCGGAGACGCCATGACGCCCGCACTGGATTTGTTGAAAAAAGTTCGCGCCGAACATCGCATTCACAGTTATGAACATGACCCCAAGGCGGCGTCGTATGGTCTGGAAGCTGCGGAGAAATTGGGCCTCGACCCGGCGCAGGTGTTCAAGACGTTATTGGCGAGCAGCGAGAAGGGCGAATTGTTGGTGGCGGTGGTGCCGGTCGTCGGAAGTCTGGACTTGAAGGCGCTTGCCCATGCGGCTGGCGTAAAAAAGGTCGAAATGGCAGACCCGGCGGCAGCACAGCGGTCTACTGGCTATCTGTTGGGCGGAATCAGCCCGCTGGGGCAGAAGAAGCGCTTGCGCACGTTTATCGACGAAACGGCGCAACCCTTTGCAACGATTTTTGTCAGTGCCGGGAGGCGAGGGCTGGAGGTGGAATTGCCCGCCGCGGTACTGGCTGAACATACCCAAGCCAAATTCGCGGCCATCGGCCGGGCGTGATGATCAGCCCTTTGGAGATCTAATGGGGGAGGGGGCTTGCCCACTCCCACATGTATAACCGCTTACGCCTGGAACAGCACCAGATGCTCGGCCGCCACTCGAATCCCCACATCCGTCCCCATCTGTTGATCAACATGGCTGGGGAAAATCGATTCCAGCTGAGCGCCCGTTGGCAGTTGCAACCGGTACAAGGTCGAGGCGCCCTGGAACGTCTTGCCGACGATCCGGGCTTTCAATGCGCTGTCCGGCGCGTAGACGATGTCGTCCGGGCGTAGCAGAACATCCACCGCGCCACCTGTGGGCCAGGTATAGGCGCGATTGCCGCGCAGGTCTCCCAGTTCGGTGCTCACTGACTCCGGTGAGTTCAAGCGACCTCGAATGAAGTAACCCTGGCCGATAAAGCTGGCGACATAGGGCGTCTGCGGTTCGTGGTAAAGGTTGTAGGGCGTGTCCCATTGCTCCAGACGACCTTCCTTGAACACGCCGACATGGTCGCTGACCGCAAAGGCTTCTTCCTGGTCGTGGGTCACCAGGATCGCACTGGTGCCGCGTGCCTTGAGGATGTCGCGCACTTCATGGCTGAGCTTGCGGCGCAATTCGCCATCGAGGTTGGAAAAGGGTTCATCCAATAGCAACAGTTGCGGCTCTGGCGCTAGGGCGCGGGCGAGCGCGACGCGTTGTTGCTGGCCACCGGAAAGCTCATGAGGGAAGCGCTTGCCCAGATTCTTGAGGTTGACCAGTTCCAGCAGCTCGGCGACCACACGATCCTTTTGCGGATGTTTGCGAATACCAAAGACGATGTTGTCTGCCACGCTCAAGTGCGGGAACAGTGCGTAATCCTGGAACACCATGCCAATACGCCGTTTCTCCGGTGCCAGGGTGAAACCAGCACTGGAGATGACTTCGCCCGCCAGGCTGATTTCGCCTTCGTGTACCGGTTCAAAGCCGGCAATGGCGCGCAAGGTGGTGGTCTTGCCGCAACCGGACGAGCCAAGCAGGCAACCGATGTCACCGGCATTGAGGTGCAGGTTGAGGTTCTGCACCACCCGTTGATCTTGATAGCCGCATGCCAGATTGCGCAGGTTCAGCAGTAATGGCTGGCTCATGCGTGGTGGTACGACGGTGGGACGAGAAACTCGAGCAAGGCTTTTTGCGCATGCAGGCGATTTTCGGCCTGGTCCCAGGCGACAGAGCGTGGGTCATCGAGCAGGTCGAGGCTGATTTCCTCACCTCGGTGAGCAGGCAGGCAGTGCATGAACAGTACATCCGGCGCTGCTGTATCGAGCAGGGCGCGTGTCACCTGGAATGGTGCGAACCGGGCCAGGCGCTTGGCCGTTTCGTCTTCCTGGCCCATGGAGGTCCAGACGTCGGTGCTGACCAGGTGTGCGCCAACCACCGCATCCTTCGGATCACGCAGCAACTGCACGCGGCCATCGGCCCTGGCCATGAACTCGGCGCTCGGCTCGTAGCCTTCAGGGCAAGCGATACGCAGGTGGAAGTCGAACTGGATCGCCGCTTCTATATAGCTGTTGCACATGTTGTTGCCGTCACCGATCCAGGCCACGGTCTTGCCCTGGATCGAACCGCGGTGTTCGAGGAAGGTTTGCATGTCGGCCAGCAACTGGCAGGGGTGCAGGTCGTCGGACAGCCCGTTGATCACCGGCACGCGCGAGTTGGCGGCAAATTCGGTCAGGGTGCTGTGGGCGAAGGTACGGATCATTACGGCATCGAGCATCCGCGACATGACGATGGCGCAATCGCTGATCGGCTCGCCACGGCCCAGTTGGGTATCACGCGGGGACAGGAAGATCGCCTGGCCACCCAGCTGGATCATGCCGGCTTCGAAAGACAGGCGTGTACGAGTCGAGGACTTCTCGAAGATCATCCCCAGTACACGGTTTTTCAAGGGCTCAAACAGTACGCCGCGGTTACGCAGGTCTTTAAGCTCAATGCCTCGACGGATCACGCTGACCAGCTCTTCGGGCGTGCAATCCATCAGGGAGAGAAAGTGCCTTGCGCTCATCATTAACTACCTTTTTGCAACAGACCGCAGATCCTCAAAGCCTTGTTTATTGTGACAACGGGCGAGACCTGCGGCGAAAGCCGCACGGGGCGACGAAATAGGGGAAGGCGCGATATTGACATTAAATGTCGCGTCTTACCAATAGGGCTACGGTTTTTAAGAGTGTTCAAGCAGGGCGCTGACGCGCGTTTGAAGACGATTTCCGGACAGCAGCGGGCCATTTGTACACTGGCGCCGAGACCTTTTGCAATGCGCGGGGGCGGGCCCAGGCCAGGTTGTGTCGGTTTTAGTCGGTGCGCGGGAGGCTTCTGAAACATTTGCTCATGGTTAGCCATGCCTTTGCCTATGCCCGTCGATTCACAGCACGAAGGTTGCTGGCGCCCTGGGCGGTCGCGGGCCATAGTTGGGCCAAAGCCCTTATAAAGAGACTGGCCATGACCAAGACTCTCCATCACCGTGCCTGCCACCTGTGCGAAGCCATCTGCGGCCTGACCCTGGAAACGACTCAAGCCGAAGACGGTCGCCTGGCGATCACCTCGATCAAGGGCGACCCCCTGGACAGCTTCAGCCGCGGACACATCTGCCCCAAGGCCGTAGCGCTGCAGGATATCCAGAATGACCCGGACCGCTTGCACCAGCCAATGCTGCGGGTTGGCAACGAATGGCAGCCGATCTCATGGGAAAGTGCCTTTGCGCTTGTAGCCGAACGCCTTGCGGGTATCCAGGCCCGGCATGGCCAGAACGCGGTGGCGGTTTACCAAGGCAACCCCAGCGTGCACAACTATGGGCTGATGACGCACAGCAATTATTTTCTTGGCCTTTTGAAGACGCGCAACCGGTTCTCTGCAACCTCCGTCGACCAGTTGCCCCACCATCTGACCAGTCACCTGATGTACGGCCATGGCTTGCTGCTGCCGATCCCGGACATCGACCACACCGACTTCATGCTGATTCTGGGTGGCAACCCGCTGGCGTCCAATGGCAGCATCATGACCGTGCCCGATGTGGAGAAACGCCTCAAAGCCATTCAGGCACGGGGCGGTAAAGTGGTGGTGGTCGACCCTCGACGCAGCGAGACGGCGGCGATTGCCGATCAGCATCTGTTCGTACGCCCCGGCGGTGATGCGGCGTTGTTGTTCGGGGTGCTCAACACCCTGTTTGCTGAAGGGCTGACCCGCGCCAGCCATTTGCCGGTTGAAGGCCTGGACGACGTACGCCGGGCGATCGCCAACTTTACCGCCGAGGCCATGAGCCGCCAATGTGCAGTGCCTGCCGAGCAGATCCGTCAATTGGCGCGAGACTTTGCCGCCGCCGATAAAGCGGTGTGCTACGGACGCATGGGCGTCTCGACCCAGGCGTTCGGCACGTTGTGTCATTGGCTGGTGCAGTTGATCAACCTGGTGACCGGCAACCTGGATCGGGTGGGAGGTGCGTTGTGCACCACACCAGCGGTGGACCTGGTGGCGTCGACTGGCGGCGGGCATTTCAATCGCTGGCAAAGCCGCGTGTCCGGGCGTCCCGAGTACGGCGGAGAGCTGCCGGTGTCAGCCTTGGCCGAAGAAATGCTCACCGAAGGTGAAGGGCAAATCCGCGCCCTGGTGACGGTGGCCGGCAACCCGGTCCTGTCGACGCCCAATGGCCGTCAACTTGAGCAGGCGCTGGATGGGTTGGAGTTCATGGTCAGTGTCGATCTCTACATCAACGAAACCACGCGTTATGCCGACCTGATCCTGCCGTCAACGTCGGCATTGGAAAATGACCACTACGACACCACCTTCAACATGTTCGCGGTGCGCAATGTCACGCGCTTCAACCGCGCGATCCTGCCAAAACCCGCAGGCGCGCTGCACGATTGGGAAATTTTCGTCGGCTTGGCCAAAGCCTTTGCGGCGCAGACCGGCGTGTCACTAAAACCGACAATGCCGCCCGCGCAAATGATCGATTTCGGGCTGCGCGCCGGTACTTATGGGGATGCGTCTGCACATAAGCTGTCGGTGGCGATGCTGGCCGATCACCCCCACGGCGTGGACCTGGGGCCGCTCCAGCCAAACTTGGGCGCGCGGCTGAAAACCGCCGATGGCAAGGTGCAGGCGGCACCGCCGGTGATCCTGGCGGACCTGTCGCGTTTTGCCGCGCAACCGGTGCCTGCGGTGGACGAACTGCTGCTGATTGGTCGCCGTCATGTGCGCAGCAATAATTCGTGGATGCATAACTATCACCGGCTGGTGAAGGGCAAGCCGCGCCATCAACTGTTGATGCACCCCGACGATCTGGCCAGTCGGCAGTTGAGCGATGGCCAGCGGGTGCGAGTGAGTTCGCGCATCGGCATGATCGAAGTGGAAGTCGTGGCCAGCGCGGACATGATGCAGGGTGTGGTCAGCCTGCCTCACGGTTGGGGTCATGATCGTCCGGGCGTGCAGATGAGCATCGCAAGCGGCCAGCCGGGTGCGAGTGCGAATGACTTGACCGACGAGCGGCAATTGGATGAGTTATCGGGTAATGCGGCGCTCAATGGGGTGCCGGTGCAAGTGGCGGCTGCGTGAGGTGCCCGAGCACTGCGCTGGGATTTTGCGTTACAATGCGCCACCGTGCCGACCTGTGAGTCGCAAAGTTCCAGCCGAGGTGTTCCATGGATATCATCGAAACGATCAAAGACCAGATTGCCAACAACACCATTCTGCTCTACATGAAGGGCGCGCCTAACGCTCCTCAGTGCGGTTTTTCCGCAAAAGCCTCCCAGGCCATCATGGCGTGTGGCGAGAAGTTCGCCTACGTGGATATCCTGCAGAATCCGGAAATTCGCGCCAATCTGCCAAAGTACGCCAACTGGCCGACTTTCCCACAACTGTGGGTAGCCGGTGAGCTGGTTGGCGGCAGCGATATCATCACTGAAATGGCAGCAGACGGTTCGCTGCAAGCGCTGATCAAAGACGCAGCGGAAAAAGCGGCAGCCAAGACTGAAGCTTGATTGACCTGCAATAAAAAGCCCCGCTTCTCTGACGAGAGCGGGGCTTTTTTGTATCTGGTAGGGGTTATTCACCCATCTGCGATTGCAGGTAGTTCTCCAGGCTGACCTTGTCTATCAGTCCCAGCTGGGTTTCCAGCCAGTCGATATGCTCTTCCTGGTCTTCCAGGATGTCTTCCAGCAGCTCACGGCTGCCGAAATCGCCTTTGGTCTCACAGTGGGCAATCGCTGCCTTGATGTCGCTGTGGCTTTTGCGCTCAAAGCCCAGGTCACTGCCGATCATTTCCTGAGTGTGCTCGCCGATGTTCAGCTTGCCCAGGTCCTGCACGTTCGGCAGACCTTCCAGGAACAGGATGCGCTTGATCAGCGCGTCGGCGTCCTTCATGGCCTTGATCGATTCTTTGTATTCACGCTTGCCGAGCTTTTCCAGGCCCCAATCGTCGTACATGCGCGCATGCAGGAAGTACTGATTGATCGCGACCAGTTCATTGGCAAGGATTTTGTTGAGTTGCTGGATGACTGAGATGTCGCCTTTCATGACTGGGGTCCTGCCCTGTAATAGCTGTGTATAAGGGGGAGTCTGAGCGGTGAAAATCCCAGTGTCAAACCTAAGTTATTGAATAATAAATGAAAATTAATCGGAATAAGAATGTTTGTGTTCCGCGTCTTGGCGCTAACTAATTGAATTACAGGCATAAAAAAACCGGACACAAGGTCCGGCTCTTTAAAACATGCCTATCAGGCGTGTGTAAATTCTGTCGAGTAGGGGATCGCGGCCTGGGCTGTTTGCAGCTGCGTCAGGGTTTCCCGTACCACTTGCTTGGCGAGGCAGGCGCATTTGCCGCACTGGCTGGCAACGCCCGTGGTTTCACGCACTTCTTTGTAGCTGCAGCAACCTTCGTAGATCGCTTCGCGGATTTGTCCGTCGGTGACGCCAGTGCAGAGGCAGACATACATAAGTGAGAACCGTCGCGGGTTTATGGCTTAAGTGCGATGGATCTTAATGTTAACGAGAATGATTGTCAAAATAGTTTCAGCAGCAATCCGAGAGGAATTGCCCGTGCGCTGACGAACGGTTTTTTCGGTGTATGATGATCGGTCTTCACGAAGCGTGATTGCGTCATATTTCTGTCTGCTTCCACAGGCAGACTCGACCGGTCCTTTTACTTCAATCGTCACCCCCTATATCAGGAGATATCCAATGAGCGTACTCGTCGGTAAACAAGCCCCGGATTTTGACGTTCCAGCCGTCCTCGGCAATGGCGAAATCGTAGACAGCTTCAAACTGTCTGAAGCCATCAAAGGCAAATACGGCCTGGTATTCTTCTACCCGCTGGACTTCACTTTCGTCTGCCCTTCGGAGCTGATCGCCCTGGACCATCGCATGGACGATTTCAAGGCGCGTAACGTTGAAGTGGTTGCTGTGTCCATCGACTCCCATTTCACCCACAACGCCTGGCGCAACACCGCCATCAACGACGGCGGTATCGGCAAAGTCAAATACACCATGGCTGCCGACATGAAGCACGACATCGCCAAGGCCTACGACGTTGAATCCGAAGGCGGCGTCGCTTTCCGTGGCGCGTTCCTGATCGACGACAAGGGCGTCGTGCGTTCGCAGATCATCAACGACCTGCCGCTGGGCCGTAACATGGAAGAGCTGATCCGCCTGGTTGACGCCCTGCAATTCCACGAAGAGCACGGTGAAGTCTGCCCTGCCAACTGGAAAAAAGGCGACAAAGGCATGAACGCTTCGCCAGAAGGCGTTGCCGCTTACCTGACCGAGAACGCCGGCAAGCTGTAAGCCTGCGTCGAGGTACAAAAAAACCGGCCTGAAAAGGCCGGTTTTTTTATGGGAGGGGCGGTGCAGGCTCAGTCGTTGAAGTCTTCCCAGCCACCCATCTGTTTCCAGCGGTTGACGATGCCACAGAACAGGTCGGCGGTCTTTTCGGTGTCGTAGCGGGCCGAGTGGGCTTCACGACCATCAAAGTCGATACCCGCTGCCTGGCAGGCTTTGGCCAGTACGGTCTGGCCATACGCCAGGCCTGCAAGGGTGGCAGTGTCGAAGCTTGAGAACGGGTGAAACGGGTTGCGCTTCATGTCCAGGCGCGCCACGGCGGCATTCAGGAAGCCCAGGTCGAAGCTGCTGTTGTGGCCGACCAGGATCGCGCGTTTGCAGCCATTGGCCTTCAGCGCCTTGCGCACGCCACGGAAGATATCGGTCAGTGCTGCTTCTTCACTGACGGCCATGCGCAGCGGGTGGTCGAGCTTGATCCCGGTGAACTCCAGGGCCGCGGCTTCGATATTGGCGCCTTCGAACGGCTCGACACGGAAGAAGTGGGTGTGTTCCGGGAACACGAAACCCTGTTCGTCCATGCCGATGGTGGTTGCGGCGATTTCCAGCAGGGCGTCGGTGGCGCAGTTGAAGCCACCGGTTTCTACGTCGATGACAACCGGCAGATAACCGCGAAAACGCTCGGCCATCGGGTGGCGCGAGCCGCCGCCACTGTGCTCTTGTTCGTCATCGTAATGGTCTTCACTCACTTGCTTTCCTCCAGCAGGCGCCAGCGCAGTGTTTCACCGGCGCGCAGCGGGATAACGGTCAGCTCGCCAAACGGCAGGCTGGCGGGGGCGGTCCAATCTTCACGGACCAGGGTAATGCGGTCGGTATTCGCCGGCAGGCCGTAGAAACGCGGACCATTGAGGCTGGCAAAACCTTCGAGTTTGTCCAGGGCATTGCGCTGTTCGAATGCTTCGGCATACAGCTCGATGGCGGCAAACGCCGTGTAGCATCCGGCACAACCGCATGCGGCTTCCTTGGCGTGCTGGGCGTGGGGCGCCGAGTCGGTGCCCAGGAAGAACTTCGGGCTGCCGCTGGTGGCGGCATCCAGCAGGGCCACCTGGTGAGTGTTGCGCTTGAGGATCGGCAGGCAATAGAAGTGCGGCCGAATTCCGCCCACCAACATGTGGTTGCGGTTGTAGAGCAGGTGGTGAGCGGTGATGGTCGCGCCAACGTTAGCCGAAGCTTCGGTGACGAACTGCACGGCATCGGCGGTGGTGATGTGCTCGAACACTACCTTTAAAGTCGGGAACAACTCGACCACACGACGCATGTGTTCGTCGATGAAGATTTTCTCGCGATCGAACACGTCCACATCGCCACGGGTCACTTCCCCATGGATCAGCAACGGCATACCAACTTCGGCCATGGCTTCGATCGCCGGCAGGATCTTGTCGATACTGGTTACGCCGGAATCAGAGTTGGTGGTCGCGCCGGCCGGATAGAGCTTGGCAGCGTGTACGAAGCCGCTAGCCTTGGCCTGGCGAATTTCTTCAGGCTGGGTGCGGTCGGTCAGGTAGAGCACCATCAACGGTTCAAAGCGGCTGCCGGCCGGTCGTGCAGCGAGAATACGCTGGCGATAGGCGTCGGCTTCTGCGGCATTGCGCACCGGAGGTACCAGGTTAGGCATGATGATGGCACGGCCAAACGTGCGCGCCACATCGGCCACGGTTTGGGGTAACGCAGCACCATCGCGAAGATGAATATGCCAGTCGTCGGGACGCAGCAGGGTCAGGCGGTCGGACATTGGGGATTCCAGGCGGGTCAATCTGGTGGGAATGCTACCGGAAAAGACTCTTGCAGGCACTCGCTATCAAGTTTTGCCGGATGCGACCGATATCCCCGGGTATGCCTTAACGATGTATGACGCTTTGAAGTGTTGTAGAAACCAGTGGAGCCTCCCGTGCGCCAGCATTATCTAGCCCTGCTCAGTGTGTTCGCCAGCCTGCCCGCTATGGCCCTCACGTTCCAGACACGTCTGGAGAATATTGAGTGGAAGGTAGAGGGCGACCAGTTCGAGTGCCGCCTGACGCAGCCGATCACCGACTTTGGTTCCGGGGAGTTCGTGCGCCGGGCCGGCGAGCAGGCGACGTTTCGCCTGAAAGCCTATAACGGTGCGTTCGGCGCAGGCTCGGCAACCTTGTTGGCCGCCGCTGCGCCCTGGCAGCCGGGCCGAGGCGATATCAACCTCGGGGCGGTACGTGTCGGCAGTGGCGACGTACTGTTCAATAGCTCCCAGGCCCAGGCCGGGCGCCTGTTCACTGGATTGCTTGAGGGGCGCAGCCCGACCGTACGGCATTACGCGCGCGAGGGCGGGTACTCGGAGGTGCGTCTGCTGCCGGTGAGGTTCAGCAAGGCTTACAGCGACTATCAGTCGTGCACTGCCAAGCTGTTGCCCATGAATTACGATCAGGTCAAGCAGACTGAAGTCGGATTCCCCGGTGGCGGCATTGAGCTGGACGCTGCCGCCAAGAAGAAGCTGTCTGTGATTCTTGCGTTCATGAAGGCCGACCCTACCGTCAATCATGTCGAGTTGAACGGCCACTCGGATAACAGTGGCAATCGCCTGACCAATCGCGACGTCTCGCGCCGGCGTGCCCTGGCGGTGATGGATTACTTCAAGGCCAATGGCATTCAGGAATCGCAGATCACCCTGCGTTTCCACGGCGAGAGCTACCCTCTGGCACCCAACACCAGTGCCGCCAACCGCGCCCGCAACCGCCGTGTGAATATCCAGCTTGAGCGGGTCGCTGCCCCCGAGAAACCGGCACCCCAGGCCACGGTACCGAGCAACCCGGCGGTTACCTCGTAGGTGCGACCATCGGTCGCCCACTCGACATAATCTGTCGCTTTATCTTCATTTGCTGTCGCGCCCCTGTAATTTCGCGGTTTTGATCGGTAGAATCGTTGCCTTTCCGTACAACCCCGTGGAGTGATGGCATGGCCGACGTAAACAAGGTCGTTCTCGCGTATTCCGGCGGCCTGGACACTTCGGTGATCCTCAAGTGGCTGCAGGATACTTATAACTGTGAAGTGGTGACCTTCACCGCTGACCTGGGTCAGGGCGAAGAGGTCGAACCTGCACGTGCCAAGGCGCAAGCCATGGGCGTGAAAGAGATCTACATTGACGACCTGCGCGAAGAGTTCGTCCGCGATTTCGTATTCCCGATGTTTCGCGCCAACACTGTCTACGAAGGTGAGTACCTGCTGGGTACCTCCATCGCACGTCCGCTGATCGCCAAACGCCTGATCGAGATCGCCAACGAAACCGGCGCTGATGCCATTTCCCACGGCGCCACTGGCAAGGGCAACGACCAGGTGCGTTTCGAACTGGGTGCCTATGCACTCAAGCCAGGGGTAAAAGTGATCGCCCCTTGGCGTGAATGGGACCTGCTCTCCCGCGAAAAGCTGATGGATTACGCTGAAAAGCACGCGATCCCGATCGAGCGTCATGGCAAGAAGAAGTCGCCGTACTCGATGGACGCCAACCTGCTGCACATCTCCTATGAGGGCGGCGTGCTGGAAGACACCTGGACCGAGCACGAAGAAGACATGTGGAAATGGACGGTCTCCCCGGAGAACGCTCCAGACAAGCCACAGTATCTGGAACTGACTTACCGCAACGGCGACATCGTCGCGTTGGACGGCGTTGAAATGTCTCCGGCCACCGTGCTGGCGACCCTCAACCGTATCGGTGGCCAGCATGGTATCGGCCGTCTCGACATCGTCGAGAACCGCTATGTGGGCATGAAGTCCCGCGGCTGCTATGAAACCCCGGGCGGCACCATCATGCTGCGTGCCCACCGTGCCATCGAATCCATCACCCTGGACCGTGAAGTCGCACACCTTAAAGACGAGCTGATGCCCAAGTACGCCAGCCTGATCTACACCGGTTACTGGTGGAGCCCTGAGCGTCTGATGCTGCAACAGATGATCGACGCCTCCCAGGCCCACGTGAATGGCGTTGTGCGCCTGAAACTCTACAAGGGCAACGTGATCGTCACGGGTCGTAAATCCGATGAGTCGCTGTTCGACTCCAACATTGCGACCTTTGAAGAAGATGGTGGCGCCTACAACCAGGCGGATGCGGCGGGCTTCATCAAGCTGAACGCCCTGCGTATGCGGATTGCTGCCAACAAGGGCCGCTCGTTGTTCTGAGTGTTGCCTCGGTTGTGAAAAATGGCCCCTTATCCAAGGGGCCATTTTTTTTGCTTGTTTATTATTGGATGAACATAAATAGGACGCTGATGTTTATCCGCGTTTAGCGAGTGCTTGAGTGTGTTTTTTCTGAAACTTTGCCGGTTGTTTTACTTTTTTGCGTTTTGTTTTTAACGCTGAATGATTTTTTACATCTGCAGAGGAACTATGTCTGACAGAAAATTCACTCATATAACTGCAATGGCGAGGTTATTCGTTGAATCTTCTGTAGGAATTATGGAATTCTATAAATATGTTAAATGGAACTAATACAGACGGGCTTTCCTTGTCGTTCTGCGTGCAGCCTGGCTCCAGGCAAGGGGCATTTCCTGAAAGTCTTGTGCGGTGCGTTTACCTTCATAGGCTTATGCCAAGGACATTTCACTCAAAATATGTGCGCGTCGAGAAAAGTCTGAAAGCATCCATAAAGCCCTATACATCTAAGTTTGCGATTTTTTGTAGGCTAATTCCTAACTTCCTGTGGGTTGGGTCTCTCCCTGCCGTTGCTCGGGGTGGAATGCTATGCCAACTAGTAATCGACTAGGCTATTGTGTTTGCTCTAAATAATTCGAACAGCGAAATTGGACTTTCTCATGAATAAAGTGCTGATCGTGGATGATCATCCCGTCATTCGTCTTGCTGTGCGCATGCTAATGGAGCGTCATGGTTATGAGGTCGTTGCCGAGACCGATAACGGTGTCGATGCGTTGCAACTTGCACGGGAACACATGCCGGATATTGTGATACTGGATATCGGAATCCCCAAGCTCGACGGCCTGGAGGTGATTTGTCGGTTGGCTTCAACCAAGCAGGCCATATCGTTCAAGGTGCTGGTGCTGACGTCCCAGGCCCCTGGCCATTTTTCCATGCGCTGCATGCAGGCAGGGGCGGCCGGCTATGTCTGCAAACAGCAGGATCTTACCGAGTTGTTGAGCGCCATCAAGGCGGTGCTCTCCGGCTACAGCTACTTCCCGAACCAGGCGCTCAATTCAGTGCGCTCAACCATGGGCAACGCCAGTGAAGCTGAAATGGTTGAACGCTTGTCGGGGCGAGAGATGATGGTGCTGCAGCAACTGGCACGTGGCAAAACCAACAAGGAGATTGCCGACGGCATGTTCCTCAGCAACAAAACCGTCAGTACCTACAAGACCCGCCTGCTACTCAAGCTCAATGCCCGCTCCCTTGTGGACCTGATCGAGTTGGCCCAGCGCAACGGCTTGGTGTAGGAGGACGTTGCAACGCTCAAAACCCGTGTATCCGGCAGAAAAAAGCCTCCGTCAGGGAGGCTTCCGGTCGTTCACGCATCGATCACAGATCGAAGTCGTAATCGGCCAGCTGTTTTTGCAAGCGTCGCTCTTCCAGAAGATTGTCGATAGTGCGACGTTTGCTCAAATTGGTCTTGGCTACCTCTACAGGTGTCTCTACCGCGTCCTCATCCGACTCAGCGAGGTCGTCTTCCACTTCCAGTTGTTCTTTGCCAGCGCTCATAAGATTAACTCCGGGCTAAGACTGCCATTGGGGCTCCTTATAGCGATAATCTGCGAACGGGTAAAAAAGATTTTTTCAATCGACTGATCAAAAAAAGCAATGGTCGCTCAATCGTCGGACGTCTTGTCCTTGTATTCACACAAATCTTCGATGCGACAGCTGCCGCAGCGGGGCTTGCGAGCCTGGCAAACGTAGCGCCCATGCAGGATCAGCCAATGATGGGAGTCGAGCAAATACGGCTTGGGCACGAACTTCATCAGTTGCTTTTCCACCTCGACTACATTTTTGCCCCGCGCAATGCCGGTTCGGTTACTGACCCGGAAGATGTGCGTATCCACAGCCATGGTCAACTGCCGGAATGCGGTATTGAGCACCACGTTGGCCGTTTTGCGGCCCACCCCTGGCAAGGCTTCCAGGGCTTCGCGCGTTTGCGGGACTTCACCACCATGCAGCTCTACCAGCAGGCGGCACGTTTCGATCACATTCTTGGCCTTGCTGTTATACAGGCCGATGGTCTTGATGTACTCGGACAAGCCTTCCACACCCAGGGCGTAAATCGCGGCCGGGGTATTGGCCACGGGATACAGCTTGGCCGTGGCCTTGTTGACACCGACGTCCGTGGATTGGGCTGACAGGATCACCGCAATCAGTAATTCGAAGGGGGAGGAGTAGGCCAGTTCGGTTTTCGGTTCCGGATTGTCTTCATGAAACCTGCGGAAGATTTCCAGGCGTTTTGCGGCATTCATAGGGGCGGACGTTTCCTTGCTGGCGGTCGACGTGATGTTAGCAATGCAAAGCGCAGGTTCAGGCGTCGGTGTTGGCCTCGGCATCCTGCAGCGTCTGCTCGGCGGCGTTCAACGCAGCGCTCAAGGCTGCCAGTTGCTGCTCGCCAGCCTGCTCGGCCTGGGCCTTTTTCAACTCGGCTCGGCGCATGGCCAGTTGGATCTTTGCACGCTTGAGGTCGGCGCTCTTTGGGGGCGTTGTCGGCGGCGCACTGTTGGCCTCCAGCGCAGCAAGCGCCTGTTCGCAAGCCTCGAACTGCCGTTGCAGCATAATCAGTTGTGACTGTTGCTCAAAGGTCGGGGGATGCCCAAACGCCTTCAACGACTTGTGCAATTGAGCGCGACTCATGGTGACGCTGATTTTGGCCTGCTTGATTGCGGCGTCCTGAGCGGCCTGATGATTATTGACCTGTGCCGTTTCCACCGCAGCTGCGCGTTTGGCCCGTGTCAGGCGTTCGGCGAGCTTGCAGGCTTCCTCACGTTGCAGGCGGGCGTTACGTTGTTCGAAACGCCGCCGCGCCCGGTCACGTTTGCGGTCGCGTTCACGCCGCTCCTCCTCGTTGGCTGCCAAGCCGCCCACGATAGGCAGCACGTCAGCGAGCGCACGCATCTCGATGCAGTCGACGGGGCAGGGGGCGACACACAGGTCGCAACCGGTGCACTCGTCGGTAATCACGGTGTGCATCAGCTTGGCGGCGCCCACAATGGCGTCCACCGGGCAAGCCTGGATGCATTTGGTACAACCGATGCATTCGGCCTCACGGATATAGGCAATCTGCGCGGGCGCTTCCCCGCGGCTGGTGTCCAGGTCCAGCATTGGCAGGCGCAGCAGTTGCGCAAGCCCGGCGATGGTTTCCTGCCCACCGGGCGGGCACTTGTTGATGGCCTCGCCTTTGGCGATGCCTTCTGCATAAGGCTTGCAACCCGGGTGCCCGCACTTGCCGCATTGAGTCTGCGGCAGCAGCGCGTCGATACGTTGAATGAGGTTCATGCTGTGATCATAGCGTTGACGCCCGGCCCAGGGAGGTGGGCAAGCTGAAAAGCCCCGCCGTGGCAACAGCGGGGCATTTTGCAGGGGTTACTTGATGCGTTGGCCCGGCTTGGCGCCGCTGTCGGGGCTCAGCAGGTAGATTTCTTCGCCGCCAGGGCCAGCCGCCATCACCATGCCTTCGGAAATGCCAAACTTCATTTTCCGTGGCTTGAGGTTGGCGATCATCATGGTCAGGCGCCCATCGAGCTTGGACGGGTCCGGGTAAGCGCTCTTGATCCCGGAGAACACGTTGCGCTGTTCGTCACCGATATCCAATGTCAGGCGCAGCAACTTGTCGGCGCCCTCCACGGCTTCGGCCTTGATAATCAGTGCTACGCGCAGGTCCACGGCGGCAAAGGCGTCGAAATCGATTTCCGGAGAAATCGGGTCCTTGGCCAGTTCGCCATTGCCCGCAGGCGCGGATTGGCCGGTATCGGTCTGGCTGGCGACCAGGTCTTCTTTCGAAGCATCGGTCATGGCCTGGACTTTCACCGGGTCAATGCGGGTCATCAAGGGCTTGAACGCGTTCAACTGATGATTACCGAGCAAGGTGGCGTGATCGTTCCAGGTCAGCGGCGTCACATTCAGGAACGCCTCGGCATCGGCGGCCAGCAATGGCAGCACCGGCTTGAGGAAGATCACCAACTGGCGGAACAGATTGACGCCGGTGGCGCAGATAGCCTGAACCTCAGCTTCCTTGCCTTCCTGCTTGTTCAGCGACCACGGGGCCTTGTCGGCGATCCAGGCATTGGCACGGTCGGCCAGGCCCATGATTTCGCGCATGGCGCGGGCGAAGTCGCGGGCCTCATAGGCGTCGGCGATGCTTGGTGCGGCGGCCAGGAAGGCGTCGGTCAGTTCCGGTGCGGCGTTCTCGGCTACCAGTACACCGGCGTTGCCCTTGTGGATAAACCCGGCGCAACGGCTGGCGATGTTGACGACTTTACCCACCAGATCCGAGTTGACCTTCTGTACGAAGTCTTCCAGGTTCAGGTCCAGGTCGTCGACACCCCGGCCCAGCTTGGATGCGTAGTAGTAGCGCAGGTATTCCGGCGACAGGTGGTCCAGGTAAGTGCGCGCCTTGATAAAGGTGCCACGGGACTTGGACATTTTCTGCCCGTTCACCGTCAGGTAGCCGTGCACGGCAATGCCGGTCGGCTTGCGGTAGCCCGAGCCTTCAAGCATCGCCGGCCAGAACAGCGCGTGGAAGTTGACGATGTCCTTGCCGATGAAGTGGTACAGCTCGGCAGTGGAGTCCTTGCCCCAGAACGCGTCGAAGTCCAGCTCCGGGGTGCGGTCGCACAGGTTCTTGAAGCTGGCCATGTAGCCGATCGGCGCGTCCAGCCATACATAGAAATACTTGCCCGGCTCGCCCGGGATCTCGAAGCCGAAGTATGGCGCGTCGCGGGAGATGTCCCACTGCTGCAGGCCACTGTCGAGCCATTCGGAGAGTTTGTTGGCCACGGCGTCCTGCAAGGTACCGCTGCGCGTCCAGGTTTGCAGCATTTGCTGGAAATCCGGGAGCTTGAAGAAGAAGTGCTGCGAGTCCTTGAGCACCGGAGTGGCGCCGGAGATCGCCGACTTGGGATCCTTCAGGTCGGTTGGTGCGTAGGTCGCGCCGCATTTTTCGCAGTTGTCGCCGTACTGGTCTTCGGTGCCGCATTTGGGGCAGGTGCCCTTGATGAAGCGGTCGGCCAGGAACATCTTCTTTTCCGGGTCGAAATACTGGGTCACCGAACGTTGGTCGATGTGCCCGGCTTCCTTCAACCGCAGGTAGATCTGGCTCGACAACTCGCGGTTTTCGTCGGAGTGGGTCGAATGGAAGTTGTCGAAGTCCACCAGGAACTCGGCAAAGTCGGCGCTGTGTTCAGCCTGCACGTTGGCGATCAGTTGTTCCGGGGTGATGCCTTCCTTTTCGGCACGCAACATGATGGCCGAACCGTGGGCGTCGTCCGCGCAGACATAAATGCATTGATTGCCGCGATGCTTCTGGAAGCGCACCCACATATCGGTCTGGATGTACTCAAGCATATGGCCAAGATGGATGGAACCATTGGCATAGGGCAGGGCGCTGGTGACGAGGATCTTGCGTGGCTCGGACATGGGGCTCGGCTACTTGATGAAACGGAGGTCGGCCACTATAAAGCGCCGGGAAATTTATTTCACCCCGTGACGCTGTTTCAGAATCTTCCGGAACCTCGAAAGCGTGCCGCTCAAGCGCCGGAACGGTTAGGATAGCCGCCTGTTTCAGTCAGTCTTTTTTCGGGAGTAGCCCATGAGCGCCGTCAATCGCGCAGCGGTGGAAGCCGTTCTTCGCCAGTACACCGACCCTTATTTGAACCAGGACCCGGTCAGTGCCGGTTGTGTGCGCAGTATCGAGGTCCAGGGCGACCAGGTGTCGGTACAGATGCAACTGGGCTATGCCGCAGGCTTGTTCAAACGCGGCTGGGCGCAGATGCTCCAAATGGCCATTGAGGGCATCGACGGCGTGGGTTCGGCGAAGGTCGATATCCAATGCGTGATCGCCCCGCACAAGGCCCAGGCGCAGATCCCGGGCCTGGCCAACGTCAAGAACGTGGTGGCGGTGGCCTCCGGCAAGGGTGGCGTGGGCAAGTCCACCACCGCGGCCAACCTGGCCCTGGCCCTGGCCCGCGAAGGCGCGCGGGTGGGGATTCTCGACGCCGATATCTACGGCCCAAGCCAAGGCGTGATGTTCGGCATCGCCGAAGGCACGCGGCCGAAGGTCAAGGATCAGAAATGGTTTGTACCCATCGAGTCGCTCGGTGTGGAAGTGATGTCCATGGCCTTTCTTACCGATGACAACACGCCGATGGTCTGGCGCGGGCCGATGGTTTCCGGGGCGTTGCTGCAATTGGTCACACAGACCGCCTGGGGCGACCTCGATTACCTGGTGATCGACATGCCGCCAGGCACCGGCGACATTCAGCTGACCCTGGCGCAAAAAGTGCCGGTGGCCGGTGCGGTGATCGTCACCACGCCTCAGGACCTCGCGCTGCTGGACGCCAGGAAAGGCGTCGAGATGTTCCGCAAGGTCAATATCCCGGTGCTCGGCGTCGTGGAAAACATGGCGGTGCACATCTGCTCCAACTGTGGTCACGCCGAGCATCTGTTCGGTGAAGGTGGGGGCGAAAAGCTCGCGACCCAGTACGGTGTCGAGCTGCTCGCTTCGTTGCCGCTGGCGATGGGCATTCGTGAGCAGGCCGATGGTGGCAAACCTACCGTGGCGGCCGAGCCTGAAGGCCAAATCTCGATGATCTACCAGGAACTGGCCCGTCATGTCGGTGCGAGAATTGTCTTGCAGGAAGCTGCTGCGCCGGCGATGCCGACCATTACTGTCAGTGACGACTGATGCCTTTCAACAGTAAGCGGTGGGGGCAATGAGGCTTATTGCCCTTTTCCGCAATTGTGTGTGTAAGCATTTGCTTACCTTTGCGTAAGTGATCGGTTCTTTTATCTTGCATGGACGTCTCGATTTTTTTGAGACTTTTTTCATCTCATTGAAAAACAAGACTTATTTATCTGTGTTTAGGTGTCAGAGCGTGCCAGTCGATCGAGCCGGGTCGCGTTGAACTTATCTTCGAACCCTCTAACATCAGCCCTGTGTCCACGGATTGACACAGCCATCAAGGAACGATGGTTTGAAGGAACGTCGCAGGATGCGATTCATCAGGATGATGAAAAGGAATACAGGGACTAGGGAAAAAATGTGGGCGGGTCATACCGCCCCTTTTTTCGCCTGTAGAAAAGTAAAACGCTCCCCTCAGAAACGCAAAAAGGCCCGCAAGGGGCCTTTTGGGGGCGGCGACGCTATCAGCGTTTGAGGTCTGCAATCTTACCTTTTTTGCCATCCCACTCCGCTGCATCGGGCATCGGGTCTTTGCGCTCGGTGATATTCGGCCAGATTTCCGCCAACTCGACGTTCAGCTGAATAAACTCCTGCATCTCCGCAGGCACTTCGTCCTCGGAGAAAATCGCGACGGCCGGGCATTCTGGTTCACACAGGGCGCAGTCGATGCACTCATCCGGGTGAATAACCAGGAAGTTCGGGCCTTCGTAGAAGCAGTCCACCGGACACACTTCTACGCAGTCGGTGTACTTGCACTTGATGCAGTTGTCGGTGACGACGAAGGTCATTTCTAATTTTCTCCTCAGGCGGCGGCAGCGAAACCCCTTGTGGTGGGGTTCGCGAGGTTTGAGAGCGATAGTCTGCGGACCAGGCTAAAAGCCCGCAGCATCCCAAACCGCGCGAGATTCTATCAGCTTGCAAGCGTCTGCGTTATATCCGAGTCTTCAGTGCATATAACATTTCGAGCGCTTTACGCGGCGTCAAGTCATCCAGATCAAGCTTTGCCAACTCATCCAGCACCGGATGGGGCAGGCTGGCGAACATATCGCTCTGGTGCGGCGCGGCGGGTTTCTTGCTGGCCTTGGCAGGGCTGGCGACCACGGTTTCATGGGGCAGGGCTGTGGTTTCCAGGCGGCTGAGGTGTTCGCGGGCGCGAGTAATCACGTCATTCGGCACGCCGGCCAACTGTGCTACGGCCAGGCCATAGCTCTGGCTCGCCGGCCCTGGCAGAACATGGTGCAGGAACACGATGCGCTCATTGTGCTCGGTGGCATTGAGATGCACGTTGGCCACCAGTGGCTCGCTTTCCGGCAACACCGTGAGTTCGAAGTAGTGCGTGGCAAACAGCGTATAAGCGCGCAAATGCGCCAGACGTTCGGCCGCCGCCCAAGCCAGGGACAGGCCGTCGAAGGTGCTGGTGCCGCGACCCACTTCGTCCATCAGCACCAGACTGCGCTCGGTAGCGTTGTGCAGGATGTTGGCGGTCTCGCTCATTTCCACCATAAAGGTCGAACGGCCACCCGCCAGGTCATCACTGGAGCCGATCCGCGTGAAGATGCGGTCCACCAGGGACAGCTCGCAACTGGCCGCCGGCACAAAGCTGCCGATATGGGCCAACAACACGATCAACGCGGTCTGGCGCATATAGGTGGATTTACCACCCATGTTCGGACCGGTGATCACCAACATGCGGGTATCGTCGTCCAGCGACAGGTCGTTGGCGACGAACGGCGTGGTCAACACCTGCTCCACCACCGGGTGGCGACCTTGCACAATGCGCATGCATGGCTCGCTGACAAACCGTGGGCAGTTCAGGTCAAGGTTCAGCGCTCGTTCGGCGAGGTTGCTCAGTACATCCAGCTCCGCCAGGGCGGCCGCAGTGTCCTGCAATGGCGCCAAACGGCTGATCAAATCCTCGAGCAAGGCTTCGTAAAGCATCTTTTCCCGGGCCAGGGCGCGGCTTTTGGCTGACAGCGCCTTGTCTTCGAACTCCTTGAGCTCTGGGGTGATAAAACGCTCGGCACCCTTGAGCGTCTGGCGACGTTGATAATCGATAGGCGCCGACTCCGCTTGCTTGCTCGGCAACTCAATAAAGTAGCCATGCACGCGGTTGTAGCCGACCTTCAGGTTAGCCAGACCGGTGCGGGCTTTTTCGCGGGCTTCCAGGTCGATCAGGAACTGGCCGGCGTTTTCGCTCAGGGACTGCAGTTCATCCAGCTCGTTGTCGTAGCCGGTTTTCAACACGCCGCCATCACGGATGATCGCGGGCGGGTTGTCGATGATGGCTTTTTCCAGCAGCGCCGCGAGGTCCGGGTAAGTGCCGGCAGTCACCGCCAGCTGTTGCAAGTGAGGCGTATCCAACTCAGTCATTGCCAGTTGCAACTGCGGCAGGGCGCTCAAGGCATCACGAAGGCGCGCCAGGTCGCGGGGTCGTGCATTGCGCAGGCCGATCCGCGCCAGGATACGCTCGATATCACCGATTTCTTTCAGTTGCGGCTGCAGCTTTTCAAAGCGATAGCCATCGAGCAGGCAGGTAATAGAGGTTTGACGCGCTTGCAGCACGGTCAAGTCCCGCAGCGGACGGTTCAGCCAACGGGTCAGCAAGCGACTGCCCATCGCGGTCTGGCAGCGGTCGACCACCGATTGCAGGGTGTTATCGCGCCCGCCGGCCAGGTTGGTATCCAATTCCAGGTTGCGACGGCTGGCGCCATCGAGCACCACGGTATCGTCCAGCCGTTCATGACGCAGGCTGCGCAAGTGGGGCAGGGCGGTGCGCTGGGTTTCCTTCGCGTAACTGAGCAGGCAGCCAGCAGCGCCGATGGCCAGGGTCAGCGTTTCACAGCCAAAGCCTTTAAGGTCTTGCACCGAAAACTGCTGGCACAGACTTTTCAGCGCCGAATCACGTTCGAAATCCCACGGTGCACGCCGCTTGGTCCCACGACGTTTCTCCGCCGGCAAGTCCTTGGGCCAATCATCCGGGATCAACAACTCCACCGGGTTGATACGCTCCAGCTCCGCCAGCAGGTTCTCCCAGCCCTTGATCTCCAGCACGCTGAAGTTGCCGCTGGTGATATCCAGCACCGACAGGCCGAACAGACGCTCATCGCCCAACACCGCAGCGATCAGGTTATCGCGACGCTCATCCAGCAACGCCTCATCACTCACCGTACCCGGCGTAATAATGCGCACCACTTGACGTTCCACCGGCCCTTTACTGGTAGCCGGGTCGCCGATCTGCTCACAGATCACCACCGACTCGCCCAGCTTCACCAGCTTGACCAGGTAGCCTTCCAACGAGTGATAAGGAATCCCACACATCGGAATCGACTGCCCCGCCGACTGCCCGCGCGCGGTCAGGGTGATGTCCAGCAGCTTGGCGGCCTTCTTCGCATCTTCATAGAAGATCTCGTAGAAGTCGCCCATGCGATAGAACATCAACTGATCAGGGTGCTGGTTTTTCAGGCGCCAGTACTGCTGCATCATCGGGGTGTGGGAGGACAGGTCTGAAGTGTTTTTACTCATTGGGTAGTAGGCAAATTCGTTGAAAGTGATGGGGCAAAGGGGGCGCTTGGCCCAGCATTTTTTGCGATGGCGGCAAGGTTAACACGCGAGGTCGGCCCTTCGCAGGTCGCAAACGGCTAGGTAAAACGCAAATTAACCCAATAAAAAGCCCGGCACAGGGCCGGGCTTCGAAAGGCGGTGTGCAATCAAGCTCTTTTCGCTTCTGCCTTCATCATCACGAGATTCTGCTGCTTGGTCGCTTCAGTCAGAACCTCACTGTAGACGCGCTTTTTCTGCTCGGATTTTGCGTCACGGATAAAGTCGGCAAAGGAGCTTTTTGCACCTTTGGACAAGCCCAGCTTGATCGATATCATCAACGCGCTCCTGATGGTGGCCCGAGCTTAGCCGCTAGATCGGCCGAAATCCCAAGCAAGCATGGGGTTTTGATACACGTACAAGATCTGTACGATCTGCCCTTTCTCAATGAGCGTTCCACATTGCTTCTAGCTATTTCTAGATTCGAAAAGGTGCCATCGAGCAGGAAGGATTGTCGTTGATCCAATGCGAGGTCGACGATTTTTTCGACCAAAATAGATACGCCTTGTTGAAACAGCCACGAGTTCGCCCCCTGATACGCGGCAAACTCCTTGCGAAGCTCATCGGGGTCGATCTTTAGGATGGGGGTGTCGGCGAACAGGTTCACGAGAGCGATTGAGGCCTCGGTTTTTCCTGCTCCGGGTGATCCTGCCATGAAGACGGACACCGGTGACTCTTCTGATGGATAGATAGCTTTGTCTGTCAGCCGTTTGGCAATTGATTTTTTATTTGAGCGGGCAAAGCGCAGTGCTTCTTCTGAAATATCAATCTCTGCCGGTGTCATCCTGCCTGCTTCGGGAAATGCGGTCTCTTCAATCAAACATCCCCATCTGTTTCGGTGGTGAGGTAGAGACTATCACGCGAGTCCAGCTCCTTTACTGGCCGAAACGTCACTTAATACATCCGTTTTATGTAGATATATGCAAATTAGCATTTGCCAACCTCAAAAACTCCCGTCACTATCCGCGTTATGCAAAAACGCAATGTTTCTATCGTCTTAAGAGAGCTGCTGGATCGCGACCGGATCTCCCCCACGGAGCTTCATCGGCGCACCGGCGTGCCTCAATCCACACTGTCCCGGATCCTCAGCGGCAAGATCGTTGATCCGTCGGATAAACACATCTCCCGTATCGCCGAGTATTTTCGCGTGAGCACCGACCAACTGCGCGGGCGCGCTGCGGTTGGAGCCTTGCGCGATGACGGGCGCGACCCGATGCATTCGGAACTCAAGGACATAAGCCTGTGGGACGATGACACCCCCGTCAATGATGACGAGGTGTCGATCCCTTTTCTGCGCGAGGTTGAATTGGCTGCTGGATCAGGAAGATTCGTCATCGAGGAAAGCGAGAAGGCCAGCCTGCGGTTCGGCAAGCGCAGTCTGCGGCACAACGGCGTGCAGTTCGACCAGGCCAAGTGCGTGACGGTACGCGGCAACAGCATGTTGCCGGTATTGCGCGACGGTGCCACGGTTGGCGTGAACGCCGGTAAAAGCGGCATTGGCGATATCGTCGATGGTGATCTGTATGCCATCAATCACAACGGCCAGCTGCGAGTTAAACAGCTCTACCGCCTGCCTTCCGGGATTCGCCTGCGCAGTTTCAATCGTGATGAGCATCCGGATGAGGACTACAGCTTCCAGGATATACAGGATGAGCAGATCAGCATCCTCGGTCATGTTTTCTGGTGGGGCATGTACGCCCGCTAACCCCCTCGCGTAAGACGAAACCCGCCTATGAGCGGGTTTTTTTTCGCCCCGAAAAAACCGGCAAACCCCATGCTGGCAAGGCCTCAAATGCATTCGTGCATTTCCATAGCAAAAATAAATGCATTGATGCATTGACTGTATATGCATACATGCATATTCTTCACCTCAAGCCAGCCAACAAGGCCTGGTGGAGGCGGCAAGGATGCTGCCAAGGAAGACAAGGAAGGCACGCAACATCGGCAAGGACGCCATCGAAGCGATGGCAGGGATGCCAGGCAACACCGGCAAGGATGCCGACGCTCTTTAGTTTCAACGCTTCAAAAACAGGCAGCGATGAACCGGCCTTGACGGTTCAGAGGGTTGGCAACTGACCCGGGTGTGCAGCGTAAAGCACCAGAAGCAGTTATCCGGCAGACAGGGATCGTGGTCGGAAAAACATCGAGGAAAGGACCGTACCGCGCCAGTAGCGCCGAAAGTCCGAGGACCGCATTACTGAAAAGCCCGGGCAACCGGGCTTTTTGGAATGCCTACCTATCGAAGCATCTGTAAATGAAATATGGATTATTAAATGCTCAGCCAGGAGGCGTGACATGACAAATGAACAGCAAGCGTTAGCGGAAATGCCTATCTGGCTGGTCATCGTACTGGCCGTGATCGGCGGCGTATCCGGCGAGATGTGGCGGGCCGATAAGGAAGGGGCTCGCGGTTGGTCGCTGATTCGACGCCTGGCCCTGCGTTCCGGGGCGTGCATGGTCTGCGGGGTTTCGGCTCTGATGCTGTGCTACGCAGCGGGGATGTCGATCTGGACCGCCGGCGCCATTGGTTGCCTGACCGCCATGGCCGGTGCCGACGTGGCTATCGGCCTTTATGAGCGGTGGGCGGCCAAGCGCATCGGGATCAACCAAGGCTCCCGCCAGGACCCGCAGTAATCGTTGCAAGGACGCTACATAAAATGACGCTTATCGAAAAGCCATCCCAACTGCCCCAGGCCGTGGGCGCTGCGCTGCATGCAGCTTTCCCGGACCTCAAGGTCGGCAGTCATCAGGACTTCCAGGACGACACTGAAAAAACCGGTGTGCAGGTCACAGTCGAAGGCAATGGCCCGGGCATTCGCTCTCGCGAAGGGCGCAAGGCTCACGTGCTGAGCATTTCACTCAGGGCCATGGTCGCCCCCGGGGCATTGCCGTTCGATGCCTGCGACCTGGCCAGCCAACTCATGGATCTTGTGCTGGATAACCGTTGGGACCTGCCCCAGGCACAGTGCGATTTGCCCGCAAATATCGTCGCCGCTCCGGCTGTGCGCAGCACCCTTGATGCGGACTACGACACCTGGACAGTTTCGTTTACTCAAACCCTCTATCTGGGGCCGCCGTTACTTGAAGATCCTACAGGCCAGCCGCTGTTTGCCTGCACCTGGGACGTCTCCAACATCGACGATCCAGCCCAATACAAACCACTGGCGGAGTAGCCCATGTTCGACGCGCTGTTACGCATGCAATTGGGACCGATCGTCGAACGCCTGGCAGAGATGGAGACCCAACTCGAAGACCTTTACCGCCGCGCTGAAAGCTTCTGCCGGATTGGCATTTGCCAGCAGGTCGACGCGGCCAGCAACACCTGCAAGGTCAGCCACGGTGATTTGCTGACCCCGGCGATCCGCTTTTTCAACCCCAGCGCCGGTGCGCAAACGGAAACCCGCATTCCAACGGTGGGCGAGCAATGCCTGTTGCTTAACTACGGTGGCGGGGAGGGCGGCGTGCAGTCAGTGGCGCTGTTCGGCCTCCACAGTGATCGCTTTCCGCCGGTCTCCAGCGTTGCGACGCTGACCCGGCGTCGCCATCACGACGGCACCCAAAGCGACTACGACGACGCCAGCCATACCTTCAACTGGGTCAACGGCCCAACCACCGTCAGCGGCTCCCGTGAACAGGTCGACATTAAAGTCGGCGCCGCCAGCCTGACCATGAATGCCCAGAGCATCACCTTGCAAATTGGCGGCACCAGTCTGTTGCTGGATGCTGGCGGAGCTCACTTCAGCGGCCCGGTAGTGGACCATCAAGGACGCGTCATCAGCCCCCGATAAGGACATCCCATGCTCGGAATCGAGAGGAACATCGGCGCAGCCGTCGATGACTGGCTGCAATTTGTGCAGCGCGCCACCCGAGCGCTGACCACCCCCGTGGGCACCCGGCAAAAGCGTCCGTTGTATGGCTCGCTGATCCCGCAGTTGCTCGGGCAAAACCTCGGCGACGACCTGCTGATTCTCGCCCAGAGCCATGCCGCCCAGGCGTTCTACAACACCCATAACGGCATCAGCGATTTTGACCCCCAGGTCATCGTCGCCACTCGCCAAGGCGCCGGCCTGTTGCTGCGGTTTGCCGGCACCTGGAAAAACCGCCAACAATCCTTCGAGGTCGTGACATGAGCATGTTGATCCCCGGCCAGAACCAACTGGCGGAACCGACCATCATCAAGGTGGATGAGTTCGAACCGTTGCTGGCCGAGTTCAAGACGTTTGTCATCGACTACGTCGCCACCCGCGCGCCGCAAAGTGCGGCCAAACTCAGGGCCAGCCTCGACAACGAAAGCGAACTGCTGACCCTGGCCCTGGAAGCGTTTTGCGTGCGTCTGCAAACCCACGAGCGTAAATACAACGCCCGCATCAAGCAGATGCTGGCGTGGTGGGCCACCGGCAGCAACCTGGATGCGCGCCTGGCCGATATGGGCCTGGAGCGCCAAGTGCTCGACCCTGGCGACTCGGCGGCGTTCCCGCCCGTGCCGCCCACCCTGGAAAGCGACGACGACGCTCGCCTGCGTTACTACCTGGCCCCCCACGCCCCGGCAGCGGGCTCGCGGATGCAGTATCGCCGCGAAGTGTTCACCCTTGGCGAGCGCCCGGCGGTGAAAGTGCAAAGCGCGACGCCGGGTGTGGTGACGGTCACCTACACCTTCGATCCAGATGGTTATGCAGCCCAGGTCAAGGACGGCAACGCCCGACGCACCGCACCGGGTGAAGTCATGGTCACTGTGCTTTCCCGCGAGGGCGACGGCACGCCGTCTGCGGACTTGCTTGACGGTGTGCGTCGACATTTCGCACGGCCGGATGTAAGGCCCGAAACCGATCTTGTCAGCGTCCAAGGCGCACAGATTCAACCCTACAAAATTCGCGTGGTGGCCAAGATCAACGCTGGCCCGGACTCGGGGCTGACCCAAGTGGCGGCGCAGAAGCTGCTGCAAGACTACGCAGAGTCCTGCCATCGCCTGGAAGGGCGGGTCGACCCCAGCTGGATCGACTACGCCATTCATAGCGCGGGTGCTGCGCAACTGCAGATCCTGGAACCGCTGGCGCCGATTGTCAGCACCGCGTTCCAGGCCCCGTATTGCACGGGTGTCGAGGTGGAGGTGCGCACGCTATGAGTGAACCCAACGCGAGTCTGTTGCCGGCCAACAGTTCACCGCTGGAAAAGGCCCTGGACCTGGGCTTCGGCACATTGCTTGAGCGCGTCACGCCGCCGTTTCCAGCGCTGATGAACCCACTTCAAACCCCCAGCGAATTCCTCCCGTACCTGGCCGCCGACCGCGGCGTCAGCGAATGGGATGCCGAGGCCAGCGAGGCCGAAAAGCGCCTGACCGTGGCCTTGTCCTGGCAGATCCAGCGCCAGGCTGGTACGCCCAAGGCGCTGAGTCATGCGGTGGAGTCATTGGGCTTCACTCCCAACATCAGCGCCTGGTATCAGCAGCGTCCCTTGGGTGTGCCTTACACCTTCGACGTACAGGCGATCATCGGGCGCAGTTGGTCCAGCGGTGATCACAACCGGCTGATCCGGCGTATCAATGCGGCCAAGAGTGAGCGCGATCAGGCGACGATCACCATCGTGCATGAAACCGAAGGTCAGCTTGCGTTCACGCAAGTGCTCGACGCCCCTTTAAGCGACGGCGAGTTTTATCTAAACGGCGCGTTGCCGGAATGGGCGCTGGTTGCTCGGCTTAACAGTGCCGGGGTTGCCCAGCACTACACCATTAACGACTACGACCTCAGGGCGCAGCCATGACAGATGAAATCACGCGCCTGGTGCGCTTCACTTCCAAAGGTTTGGATGAAGTGCTGCAGGCAAAGAACCAGGGCCTCAAAGGCGAAATCACCCACATCGGCGCCGGCACCGGCCGCTACAACCCCGACGGCACAGAAGTGGCCTTGCGTGACGAGCGACAACGGGTGGCCATCGTCGATTACGAAGACCTGGGCGAGCGCCAACTCAGGATGGCCGCGCTGTTTGATGGCGACGGCGAATATGAGATTGGCGAGTTCGGTTTTTACCTCGCAAGCGGGACTTTGCTGGCGGTGTATTCCGTGGCGGGGAAGTTGCTGACGTATAAGGCGGCGGCGGCTCGGGTGCTGCAGAAGTTTACGTTGGATGTTTCGCCGTTGCCGACGGATAGCGTGACGATTGTGGTGGGTAGCGACAATTTGAATGTGCTATTGACTGATGAAATTGCGGCCTTATCAGCTGCGAGCATAGACAATATGGCACGCGGTGTAGGGGTTCTATTTCGAGTGATGGAAGTCGAAAGAAAATAGAGCGTTTTCAATTTATTTTACATGACGCTATCCAGGCGTTTAGGAGCATTCATTTGAGTACCGAACAGCAACTTGCTGCCGTTGTAAGCGCGGCAAATAACTTGACTAACGTCATTACCGGAAAAGTCGGAGAAATTGACAAGGCGATAGTCGATGCCCGCCAGGCGTACGACGCTCAATTGTCGGAGTTGAAAAATAGACTCCCAAGATTGGCGGTCACCAAGAACTTCAATTTGTCCCCGAATGCCGATGGAACACTGATTGAAAATTGGGGGATTCACGCTGAAGTGACGCCGACTAAGCTGCGAACTATCACCACTGCCTCTCAAGCGGCCGGACGCCCGCAAGCTGATGTGGATTTCTTGCTTCAGGTGCAGGCAGATGTGCGTGAGCAATATCCAAATTTTGAAATCAGGGCCAGCGACTATTGGCGCACGTTGGTACATCTGTGGCAAATGAAGTGGTCGGTGTCAGACGCTAGTCCTTGGCTCGCGTTCCCTTACACTGTCGATATGGCGCTCGCGAATGGCTCTGGTGCAGTACCGCAGAACTCCTACCTTACCGTTGGTGCCTTCGTACGTCTTTTGGAGGGTAACGTGTCTGGAGCATGGAGTAATGGCGTTGAAAAAGGCAAATGGCGCTGGTGCTCCAGTGTTATTTCTCCTACAGAGTTGTTTGGAACTTATTACCATCTGCACCCGATGCGCACCTCGTCAACTGGCGTTGTTGAGGTGATGCTCGCAGGGGCATGCACAGGCGTTGTAACCAACCCAGGTGATTGGGGAACGATGTTGGCCCTAGGCTGAGGAGAGAATATGAAACCACTATTTATACCTGCTGAACTTCATCCGATTATCAAGTGGGAAATGATTCGTAAGGCAAGGGATCAAGACTTGTCGGCGAGTGATTATGCAGCAATGCCAGACTATCCGATGCTCGACACCCATAAGCTCTTGTTCGCTGAGTATCGTCAAAAACTGCGTGATATTCCAGATCAGGGAGAAAACCCTGATGCAGTGCTCTGGCCATCCAAACCAGATTTCCTGAAATAACTGATAACCGCGAAAGCGGTTTTTTTTCGCCTCCTCCAAAGCCCCTCCTCAACAGGGGCTTTTGCATTTTCCACCCGGAGATTTTTCACCCATGCCCACCCGCCAAACCTACACCGTCCTCATCCCATTCCCCATCGGTAACGGCCATTGGTCCATCGCCGGCGAAGAACTGGAACTGCTGGACGTCGAAGCATCCGCCTTGCGCACCGCTGGCCGCCTGGAACTGTCCAGCGTCCTCAACTCCACCCCCAAGAAGGCTGAATAATCATGGCTGAGGTTTTGAACTTCGAGCACAACGGCATCACTGTGAATGCCACCGAATCTCCCGAGGCCATGGGTGGCCTTGGCGATAACGTGATTGGCCTGGTCGGCACTGCGCCGAATGCCCACGTATCGATCCCGAAAAACGCCCCGTTTCGTATCAACAGCTTCACCACCCAGGCGCTGCTGGACCCTACGGGCACCGAGTCGGGCACCTTGTTCCAGGCGGTGTATCAGATCCTCAAAGTGGTCAAGGTGCCGGTCTATGTGGTCATCGTCGAAGAAGGCGCCACCCCGGCCGATACGATCAACAATGTGATCGGTGGCAATGACCCGGTCACCGGCCGCAAGCTGGGCCTGGCTGCCCTGAGCAGCGTGCCTGAAGACCTGACCATCATCGGCGCCCCAGGCTTTACCGGCACCAAGGCCGTGGCCGGTGAGTTTGCCTCTTTCGGCAAGCGCATCAAGGCGCGTGTGGTACTGGATGGCAAGGACGCTTCGGTGGCCGATCAAGTGACCTACAGCGGCGAGCTGGGCGGTGCCGACCTCGGTTTCGACCGTTGCCTGCTGGTGCACAACATGCCTTCGGTGTACTCCAAGGCTGCGAAGAAAAACGTGTTCCTGTCGCCATCCTCGTTGGCCATCGCCGCACTGGCCAAGGTCAAACAGTGGGAAAGCCCGGGCAACCAGGTGACCTTCGCTGAGGACGTTTCCCGCGTGGTCGAGTACAACATCCTCGACACCTCCACCGAAGGCGACCTGCTCAACCGCCATGGCGTGAGCTACTACGCCCGCACCATCCTCGGCGGTTTTTCATTGCTGGGTAACCGCTCCATCACCGGCAAGTTCATCAGCTACGTCGGCCTGGAAGATGCCATCAGCCGCAAGCTGGTCAAGGCCGGCCAGAAAGCCATGGCCAAGAACCTCACCAAGTCCTTCATGGACCAGGAGGTCAAGCGCATCAACGACTGGCTGCAAACCCTGGTGGCCGACGAAACCATCCCCGGCGGCAGCGTGTACCTGCACCCGGAACTGAACAGCGTCGAGAAGTACAAGAACGGCACCTGGTTCATCGTTATCGACTACGGCCGCTACGCGCCTAACGAACACATGGTTTATCAACTCAACGCCCGCGATGAAATCATCGAGCAGTTCCTGGAGGATGTTCTCTAATGTTTACAAACCGAGTCAGACAGGCCATTGCGGCCACCCTTCAAGGCCTGCCGTTGTCCGCAACCGTGGAAGAGTTCACCCCGCCAAAGATCGAGTTCGACATGGAGCCCATGTCCGGCGGTCGCTTTATCGCCGAGGAAATGGCCAAGAGCGGCAAGGTGCTCAATGCCAAGCTGGTGCTGCAAGGTGCCGGTCCGGAAATCATGCTGGCCCTGGGCGTGCGCATGGGCGACGACATCCTGCTGAACGTGCGTGAAGCCGGCCAGGACCAGGACGGCAAGACCTACTTCACCTACCACACCGTCGGCGGCAAGCTCAAATCCCTGGAGGAGGCGAAGCTGAAAATGGGCGACAAGGCTACCACTACATTGGAACTGTCCTGCCGCACCTACAACCGTCTGGAAAATGGCGTTTCGGTGATCGACATCGACGTGCGCACCCAGAAGTTCGTGCTCAACGGCGTCGACATTCTGGGCGATGCGCGCCGCGCCGTGCTGATGCCGTAAGGATAACTGCAATCGAAGCGGGCACGGTCAATGTGGGAGCCGGGCTTGCCCGCGATGCAGGCGACTCGGTGCGTCTGGAGCACCGAGTTGATGCTATCGCAGGCAAGCCAGCTCCCACAGAGACCGCGCTCAGATTGGGATTCCCGTGCTTTTCAATACCGCTCTACAAGGAATTGCCCCATGGCCTGGATGCCACCGTTGCATATCCTGCTGGCTCCGATCACCGCCGACACCGGCGCGACGATCCAGCAGGTTCAGCTAAAACCGTTGTTCTACGCCGCGCAAAAAGACGCGCTGGCCCGGGCCGGTGATGACGAGGACGATCAGTTTTTCGAACTGGCGAAACTCGCCACTGGCCTGTCGGAAAAAGAACTCGACCAGCTCAAGCGCCCTGATTACGTGAGCATTGCCCAGTACGTACACGAGATGTCGACGCGCCCGACGTCGTTCTTCCTGAATGCGGATGAAGTGACACCCCAGGACCAACCCGTCCAGTTGCTATTGCCCCTAAATGCAGCCGGCCGAACCCTGACCGAACTGCCGCTGGAAATGCCTGCCCTGCGCGCCACCAAGGTGATGAAAAAACTCGCCACCAACAAAGAGCGCGCCGAATTCATCACCGCCCATTGCACCGGCCTGATGATCCCTGACCTGGCCGGTTTGACCGTGCCCGACTGGACGGAACTGCAGGAGCGTATCGACGATTTTTTAAATCAACCGGCGGACTTCTTTCGCAGCGCGACATCGAAGTAATCCTCGATGTGGTGCCGCTGATCTACTCGGTCAATGAGGCGGAGATCCTCGACTGGGACGCCGGAAAAGCATTGCGCCGCTACGACATTGCGATCACTCGCCTTGGCGTTAAACAGGAGTAAGCGGGATGCAAGAAACTCAATTTGGGACCAGGCTCGTCCAGGAGGACAAGCGTTGGCTGCTTGGCGATGCGGACCTGGGCAATGTGCTGGCGCCGTTTTCCGCAGACCTCGCCGCGCCTGTCAGCCTTGAATCGGTACCACAGTCGGCGCCGTTATTGTTGCCGCAGCCGCAGCCGCAGCCGCAGCCGCAGCCGCAGCCGCAACCGCAACCGCAACCGCAACCGCAACTCCAACCCCAGCCGCAACCACTGCCGGAGCTGACCTCGGCGCTGATCACCGTCAGTGTGGACATCAACGCTCTGGCCCAAGAGCAAATTCGGTTGCGCGAATCGCTGGAAACGCTCACCAGCACGCTGTTCATTAGCGCCAATTCGCTGGCAACCAAGACGGCAGAGGTCCGCGCGGGAGTCGCAGAAAGCAAGCAGGACAAGCCTGCGTCTGCTACCCCGTCCTGGGGGGAAAAAAGTGTTGAACTGGCCACGGATGCCGTCAAGTTCGTCGGCAAGGAAGTGTTCACCGGTTTGTGGGATAAAGCCAAAGACCGTCTTTCAGGCAAGGCGATTGATGCGGTGGCTGCCAGGTATCCGAAGGGTGCCAAGTGGCTCAAGGACGATAACGGCAAGGGCGCTGAAAAAGGCAAGGACTGTTGCTGCACGGGAGCACTGCCTGCGCAGATTCGCGGCCCGCTTGATAGCGCTGCCGCACAGTTGCCAGAGAGTGTCGGTGAGACCGCCAGGAAAGAAGAGAAGGCACGCCCCAAAGATAATCCCAGGAGGCCGCGCGGCAAGCGTAACAAGGCCCGTCAAATAAAATCGCGCGAGGTCAAAATCCCAGAGGTCAGAAGGCGGACGGATCTCAAATCGCAGCCTACTGTCACGCCAGCCCCTGCTGCGCCGCCAGTCAATATCATGGGCCAGCCGCAGCTAGCGTTCGACAGCAAACGGGTGAGCGAGACTACACGCAGTATTTCCGGCAACTCATTGACCTCTTACGCAGCCGCTTCGGCAGACCGAGTCGCAGCACAGGGTGGGCCCAAGGGTTTGGCCCCTGGACTGTCGGGGACGCTCGCAAAGCTTGAATCGTCCGCCGTACGCCGCCTTGGCCCGCTGAAGTATGTCGACACCGCCGTGGATGTGATCCAGGGCGTACGCAATGGCGACGCCAAGGCCGTCGGTGCTGGCCTTAGCACTGCTGGCGGCGCCTGGGCGGGAGCATCCGCCGGCGCCGCGCTCGGCACGCTGGTTTTCCCTGGCATTGGCACCGCAGTCGGTGGCGCCATCGGTGGCTTGCTCGGCAGCGAAGCCGGCAGCTGGCTTGGGGACAAGTTGTTCGGTTCAGGCGATCGTCTACCTGCGCCGAACGCGCTGAGTAAAGAGCTCAACAGCGCGCGAACGGACAACGTCCAGGTCACGCTCTCACCGAGCATCCAGATCACCGGCGTTAATCCGGCGGACGCCCAGCAAGTGGTCAATCAGGTGATCCAGGCCCTGCAATTTCAATGCGTGCCGATGGTCACCGATTCCCTGGGCATCCGGCGCAACGCGGCACTGGCCGATCCTTCAGGAGGTGATTGATGCGACAACAAATGGTGCTGGGCGACTTTATTTTTGGGTTATCCCGAGGGTTCGCCTATTCCACACTGGCCCGCAACAGCGACGGCGGCTGGAGTGACCTGGCGATTATTGCCAGCAAGCCGCAGTCGCGTCAGAGCGGCCAGAAGCTGGAAAAACTCACCTTCAGCGGCACGGCCATGTACGCCGTTGGCATGCAGCGCCTGGACGAATTGCGCGCGCTGCAAAATGCGCGGGCGCCGTTGCCGCTGGTCGACGGTATCGGCCGTAACTGGGGCCTGTGGCGGATCAATTCGGTGGTGGAAGCCCAAAGCAATGTGATCGATGACGGCACTGCCATGGTCATGACCTGGACCCTTGAGCTGGAGGAGTACGTCAATGCGTAGAGTGCGAAGTATTGCCGGTGATTCGGTCAACCTGCTGCTCTACCGCGAACTGGGGCGTTGCGATGACGCGGCGGAAGAAACCCTCTGGCGCTTGAACCCTGAACTGGCTGAATACGGCCCGGTACTGCCGGCAGGCGTATGGGTGGTCGTGCCTGAGATGCAAGCCCGGCCGGCTGCTGTACGGCCCGTTCTGGCCTGGGATTAAGGAGGCTGCATGGCACAGGGATTTACCCCGATCGTAGAGTTCTACGGCGCCAACGCGGCGCTGCTCAATCAACGCCTGATGCACTGGAGCCACACCGACGCCGCGGGTATCCAGACTGACCGCCTGGAACTGACCCTTAATATAGAAGGGTTGGAGGGCTTGCCCAGCCTCAGTGGCAAGATTGGCCTGCGCGTCGGTTACCAGGAAACCGGCTTGGTGGAAAAAGGCGAGTTTGTTGTCACCCAACGCACCCCAGTGTTGTTTCCGATGCGCCTGATGATCGTGGCGACCGCCGCGCCCTTCAGCGAGGCGGATAAAAGCGGCTATCGCCAGCGCCGCTCCGCCAGCCATGGGCCGACTACCTTGGGGGCATTGTTTCGCCAAGTGGTCAGCCGCCATGGTTTTTCACCGCGAGTGGCACCGACACTGGACGGCATTGCGATTGCGCACATCGACCAGTCCAACGAAAGCGACATGGCCTTCATCACCCGCCTGGCCAAGCGTTACAACGCGGTCACCAAGCCGTTTAACGAGCTTTACGTGCTGGCCGAAGCGGGGCAGGCCAAGTCCCTTACCGGCCAGTTGCTGCCCGAAGTGAAGCTGTCTGTGACACACGACAACCGCCCGGGAGACCAGGCCTTTATCACCGCCAAGCTCGACGAAAAATCGCGCTCCAAGTACATGGGCAGCCGCGTCAGCTGGTGGGATTCCGGGGCTGGCAAGCAGCGCATGGTCCAGGTCGGGATTGCCCCGTTCAAGACCTTGCGCCAGCGCTGCCAGAACGAAGCCGAAGCCCGCGCCGTGGCCGAAGGCGAACTGCGCCGGGTGGGCCGTGAAGGTTTGAAGCTGCAGATCGATTGCCCCGGTAACCCTTTGCTCGCTGCCGAAGGCTTGCTGGTGCTGGATGAAACCTGGCCTTCGTATATGCAGGGGCGCTGGTCGATTACTCAAGTGACCCACGTTGGCGACCCGGCGACGGGATATCGCAGCTCGATCATGGCCAGTGGACTGGCGTCTTGATCGTCACTACTGCGCGCCGTTGAAGCTCCCCATTACCGACCTGAAGCGATACAGGAACCAAGATGCCTATGAACGACGAAGAATTGGCCGCGATCAACCGCTTGATCGCCGCCCTGCAAACCCAGACCGATGGCCAGGTGGCGCTCAACGCGGCCATTCGACTGTTGGCCCAGAGCAACCAGGCGTTGGTCGACCTGATCAAGAGCCGAGAGCCGGACCCGAATGCGCCGCCTTATCTGGATGGCAAACCGGCCCCCTGATCCCGTCTCGACCTGCCTTGCACGCAGCAACACAGCCGTTGCACCCCACAGCCCGCCTTCGCGGGTTTTTTATTGTTCATGGAGAACATTCGATGTCGATTCTTACCCAAGGTACCCAGATTTTTGCCCTCGTCCCGCCGGTCTCCGGCACCGGGCCCTACACCGTGCTGGAAGTCGAGCACGCCACTTCGTTCGAACCGGGCGGTGCCCCGGCCGAGCAGATTGAAGACACCAGCCTCAATGCCGAAGAGCGCAGCTACAAGAAAGGTTTGCGTACCCCTGGCACGGCGAGCCTGGGCCTGAACGCCGACCCGACCAACGCCAGCCATATCCGCCTGCACCAGCTCTCCGAGGCCAAGGGCGATACCGGCGTGAAGTGGGCGGTGGGCTGGTCCGACGGCAAGGACGTGCTGCCAACCGTCAACGCCAAGGGCGATGGCTTTGAGCTGCCGGCAACCCGCACCTGGTTCACATTCGACGGCTACGTCTCGGACTTCCCGTTCAACTTCGCACTGAACGCAGTCGTGACCACCACCGTCACCATCCAACGCACCGGCGCCAGCGCCTGGATCAAGAAAGTCTGAGAGACGCCATGAACCTCAAACAACTGAAAGCCAAGGGCGGCATCGTCGATGCCCAGCCGGTGAAGAAAGACATCAGCTGGACGCACCTGGACAGCAAAACCGGCAAGCAAGTGACTGACACATTCACGGTGCACATCCGTCGCCAGTCGTTCGGTGTGATCGAACGTCTGTTCAGCCAGGGCGAGTCGGCACAGAGCCGCAACGCCAGCTACCTCGCCGCCTCAGTGTCATTGGGGGCCGAGGGTGATGAAGCCCTGAGTTACGACGATGCGTTCGGTCTTGAGCCGTCATTGGGGTTTGTGATCCTCAATGCAGTCAATGAGGTCAATGGCACCCAGGGTGGTGGCGCAAAGAGCTGACGGCCGCCGATGAGTTCTGGCACGAACTGGTGCTGAACGGAGTGGGCGGCCGCACGATCGCCGAAGCCAAGGAACGCATGACCTACCACGAAGCCCTGGCCTGGGGACGCTATATCGACCGATATGGCTCCCTGCACGCCGGTAGGCGGCTGGAGGCGGGCAGCGCGTTGGTGGCGCTGCAGACCCACCGGCTGGGCGGCGGCACGGCCGAGATGATTGACTTCATGCCCCACGAGCTGCGCCGGGGTGTGTCGCTTGAACGTGCGATGAACGAGTGGCGTTAAGGACGACGCCACTTTCCTTGAAACCCGTTTCGACGGGTTTTATCCATGACCCGGAGAAACCTATGGCAACTGCTTCCCAGGGTAATCTGACGCTCAACCTCGGCAGCCTGGAGCAGGCCCTGGCGAAGGCGTCGCGGATTACCGAAAACAGCATGCGCGAGATGCAGCAGAAGATCGAGGACGCCAGTAAAAAGGTCAGCGCCTCTGCTGCAGCTGCGCTACAGGTCACGTCCGGTCAGTTCAAGGGCTTTCAAAGGGCCTATGACCCGGCCACGGATGCGGCGGAAAAATTTATCCAGAAAAATGCGCAACTGGTGCAAGTGCTCAAGCAGAGTCAGGGTGCGCAGAATGATTTTGTTGGCGCGCTGGATGCGCAGTCCAGTTACACCGAGCGGGCGGGGCTGAAGTTTCCAGTGGGTGGGCCGTACGCAGAGGCTGTACCGACGCCTTCGGGTGACGACGCGGCGATGGCATTTCTGGACGACGCAAAGACCCGGCAGGTAAAGAGCAACTTCGCCGAAATGACGCAGTTGCTTGATGACTGGCGCCAGGGGGCGAGCAGCGCATTCGAAGAGTATTCGACCAAGGCAGGCACGGCGGCCGAGCAGTCGAAGGCAGTGTTTAGCAGTGCTTTCGAAAAGATGGACCAGGCTGTTCTGACGTTCGCGACCACGGGGAAATTCAACTTCTCAGATTTTGCTACCTCGGTTCTCAAGGACATGGCCACGATGGCGGCGAAGACCGCGGCATCCAGTGCGCTGAGTTCGTTGTTCGGGCTGGCCAGTTCGGCAGTGGGCGCCTGGTTGGGCAGCAGCACGCCCGCTCCGACAACCACCAGTGTCGGTGCTAACAGCTACACCTTTAACCCCCAGCTCAACACGGCGGGTATTCATTACAACGCGAAAGGGAGCGCCTGGAACTACGGTGTTCAAGCCTTCGCCAACGGCGGCACCTTCACCAATTCCGTCGCCTCAGGCCCAACCCTGGCCCCCATGGCCCTCTTCGGCGAAGCCGGCCCCGAAGCCATCATGCCTCTGAGCCGTGGCTCCGACGGCTCCCTCGGTGTGCGCGCACTGGGCGGCGGTCAGTCAGGCAGCACCAGCAGCAACCAGGTGGTGATCCAGCAAACCATCAACGTTGCCGACGGCCAGGGCTCAGGCACCGACACCAACGCCCAGAACGTTGCCCGCGCCTACGCCGGCTCTGCCCGTCAGGGCGCCGCCGAGCAGATCGCCCGCGACCTCAAGCCGGGCGGGCAAATCTGGTCGGCCATCAACGGCCGCTGACCACCAACGGCTTACGCCTGGAGAAAACATGAGCACAGAAACTTTCACATGGGTGCCCAAGGTGGAGCCCGTCGGCAGCGTCGAGTTTCGTCTTAAGACGGCCAAATTCGGCGATGGCTACCAGCAAACGGCAGCGGACGGGATCAACAACAAGACCCAGTCCTGGCCACTGACGTTCGTGGGTGACGAAGCGCGCATCAAAGCGATCGTTGCTTTCCTTGATCGCCATGCCGGCGCCAAGGCGTTCAACTGGACCGCACCACTGGCAGCGCCTGCGTTGTATCGCTGCAAGGGTTACCAGCCAACGCCCATGGGCGCCGGGCTCTACTCCCTGACGGCAACGTTCGAGCAAGCCTTCCACCCCTAGCGCCGCCTCCACCCCGCCGTAGTGCGGGGTTTTCTTTGCCCGGAGAATCATATGTCCATCACTGCAGATATCCAGACCCTGGAGCCCGGGGCCTGGGTGGAGCTTTTCGAGCTCGATGCCACCCACCTGGGTGCCGAGTTGTACCGATTTCACGGTTACCCCCAGGAGTCATCGATCTTCTGGCAGGGCCACGAATATTCACCCTGGCCGATCCAGGCCGAGGGCTTCGAAATGTCGGGGCAGGGCACCCAACCGACGCCGACACTGGCCGTAGGCAACGTCGGCGGTTTCATCACGGCGCTGGTGCTGTATTTCGAAGACCTGGTAGGCGCGCGCCTGATCCGCCATCGGACTTTGGCCAAGTACCTCGACGGCCAGCCCGAAGCTGACCCGGAAGAGGAACTGCCGCCAGACATCTGGTACGTCGAGCGCAAGGTTGCCGAAAGCAGTGAGACGGTGAAGTTCGAACTGGCCAGCGCGCTGGACTTCAACGGCGTGCAACTGCCCCGTCGACAGATCGTTGCCAACGTATGTTGGTGGCTCAGCTGCGGCGGTTATCGCGGCCCCTATTGCGGCTACAACGGCGGCCCGGTGGCGGATGCCAATGACGTGATTGTCACCGACGCGGCCAAGGATAAATGTGGTGGGCGGCTGACCAGCTGCAAGCTGCGTTTCGGCGAAAACAACCCACTGCCCTACGGCTCATTCCCGGCAGCCGGACTGTTGCGGAGCTGAGCATGAACAAGACCAACCTGGCGGCGATTGCCCGGCACGCCGTGGCCGCGTATCCCCATGAGTGCTGCGGCCTGCTGATTCGTGAAGGGCGCAAGCGTGTGTATGTGCCGTGTCGAAATACGGCGAGCACGCCCAGCGAACATTTTCGTCTGGCGCCCGAGGACTACGCTGGCGCCGAAGAGCGGGGCGAGATTCTCGCGGTGGTGCACAGCCATCCGGATTGTCCGGCGACACCCAGTGAAGCAGACCGCGTGGCGTGCGAAGCCTCCGGGTTGCCCTGGCACATTGTTGAAGTACGCACCGACGACGACGGACAGGTGCGTACCGGTGAATGGGCCAGTTGCACGCCAAACGGCTACCAGGCGCCCCTGATCGGTCGTGCCTTCGCCCACGGCGTGCATGACTGCCTGAGCATCATCCTCGACTACTACCGGCGCGAGCTGGGCATCGAGCTTGGCGACTATCAGCGTGAAGACGGTTGGTGGGACAAGGGCGGCAACCTCTACCTGGACAACCTGCCGGCCGCCGGTTTCGTGCAGGTCAGCCAACTGCAACAGGGCGATATCGTGCTGATGCAGATCCGGTCGCCAGTGCCCAACCATGCCGCGATCTACCTGGCCGACGGCGTGCTGCAAAGCGAACCCGAGCATTACCCGGCCCCAGGTTCCATCCTGCACCACCTGTATGGTCGCGACAGCAAGCGCGATACCTACGGTGGCTATTGGGGCGAGGTGACGGTCAGCTATTGGCGACATGGCCTGCGGGCCAAACACTAACCACATCGGCGGATCATTCGCCTGGAGGATGCCATGCATCATGAAAAAGTCAGGACGGTGCGCCTCTACGGCAGCCTGGGCGCGAGCTTCGGGCGTGTGCATCGGCTGGCGGTGAGCAATGCTTCGGAAGCGATCCATGCGCTGTGCATTCTGGTGCCGGGGTTCGAGCGTTTCTTGATGGAGTCCAAGGACCGGGGCGTGACGTATTCGATTTTCCTGGGCCGCGACAACATTGGCCAGGATCGCCTCAAGGCACCTCCAGGCGCTGCGGATATCCGTATCGCACCGGTGCTGATGGGCAGCAAGCGCGCAGGGTCGATGCAAACCATTATTGGTGTGGCGCTGATTGTGGCTGCGTCGTACTTCTCTGGCGGTCTGGCCTCGGGCAGTTCCTCTGCCTTGATCGGTGCTTCATCCACCACCGGTTGGACCTTCGCCGCGAGCATGGGGATTTCCATGGCCATGGGTGGCGTCGCGCAGTTGATGTCACCCATGGCCAAAGGCCTGGGCACCATGGACCGTCCGGAAAACCGTGCGAGTTACAGCTTTAATGGGCCGGTCAATACCAGCATTCAAGGCAGCCCGGTGGGTCTGCTTTATGGTCAGTTGACGGTAGGCAGCGCGGTAATCAGCGCAGGCATTTATGCACAGGACCAACTATGAGGAAGATTGCGGTGACTCCCTATTCCCCAACGTGCGTGCCAGCCATACAACAAGCCGCCACTGAAAAGGTGCGCACGGTTCGCCTGTACGGCGTGCTGGGTGCGCGCTTTGGCAGAGTACATCGATTGGCGGTCAGTAGCGTTTCAGAAGCCATCCGGGCCCTGAGCATCCTCCTGCCTGGCTTTGAACGTTTCCTGATGGAATCCAAAGACAACGGGCTGACCTATTCGGTGTTCATGGGCAAGCAAAACATTGCCCAGGAGCGCCTCAGTGCCCCTGTCGGCGATGATGACATCCGCCTGGCGCCGATGCTGATCGGCAGCAAGCGCGCAGGTGCCCTGCAGACCATTGTCGGTGCGGTGCTGATCGTCGTTGGCGCGATTATCACGGGCGGCACCTTTGGTGCCGGCGCACCGTTTGGTTCGAGTCTGATCATGATGGGCGCCTCCATGGTAATGGGCGGGGTAATGCAAATGTTGTCACCCGTACCCAAGGGCCTGGCGGCGCAAGATGGCCCCAACAACCGCGCCAGCTACAGCTTCAACGGCCCGGTCAACACCAGTGCCCAGGGCAACCCGGTCGGCCTGCTTTACGGCCAACTGATCGTCGGCAGCTCCGTGATCAGCGCCGGGATCTACACCCAGGATCAACTCTAACGTTCCTGCTCTTCAACCAGCCCGCCGCGTGCGGGCTTTATTTCGCCTGAAGGAAAGCCATGACTGACCTCACTCTCGCTGGCAGCAAAGGCGGCGCGTCCAAGCCCCGTCCCTCCGTGGAGGCGCCAGACAGCCTGCAAAGTACGGCCTATGCCCGTATCCTCGATCTCGTCAGCGAAGGCGAGATTGTCGGTTTGAAAAACGATAAGCGCTCGGTGTTTCTCGACGAGACCCCGCTGGCCAACGCCGATGGCAGCCTCAACTTCAGTGGCGTGACCCTCGACACCCGCAATGGCAGCCAGGACCAGTCACATATCCCCGGCTTCCCGGCAGTGGAAAACGAAAGCCCGGTGTCCATCGAGCTGCGCAGCGATCAGCCCTGGACCAAGTCCTACTCCAACCTGCAATTGTCGGCAGTGCGGATACGCCTGGCGGTCACGCGGCTGTCGCAGACCAACACCAGCAACGGCGACACCAACGGTTATACCGTGCAGTACGCCATTGACCTGTCTACCGACGGCGGTGCGTTTACAGAGGTGCTGGCCGCCGCGTTCAGCGGTAAAACCACCACCAAGTACGAACGTTCCCACCGCGTTGACTTGCCCCCTGCCAAAGTGGGTTGGGCCCTGCGCGTGCGGCGGATCACACCGAACTCCACCAGTGGCGCGATTGCCGATACCACCACCGTGGAGTCTTCCACCGAGGTGATTGATGCCAAGCTGCGCTACCCGGGCTCGGCGTTGATCGGTCTGCAATTCGATGCCGCGCAATTCCAGTCGATCCCCTCGCGCTCTTTCGAACTGCGTGGGCGAATCATCAAGGTGCCGAGTAACTACGACCCGCAAACCCGCGTATACAGTGGTGTGTGGGACGGCACGTTCAAATCCGCCTGGACCGACAATCCGGCATGGATTTACTACGATCTGCTGTTGCACCAACGCTATGGCCTGGGCCACCTGCTCAACGCTGGCCAAGTGGACAAATGGGAGCTGTACCGCATCGGCCAGTACTGCGACCAGCCGGTGTCCGACGGCAAGGGCGGCACCGAACCGCGCTTCACCTGCAACCTGTACCTGTCGGTGCGGGCCGACGCCTTGAAGGTGCTGCAAGACCTGGCGACCACCTTCCGTGGCATGTCCTATTGGGGCGCGGGTTCGGTGATGGCGGTGGCGGACATGCCGGAAGACCCGGTCTACACCTACTCCAACGCCAACGTCATCGGCGGCCAATTCATCTACGGCGGCTCGGCGAAAAAGACCCGCTACACCGTCGCCCTGGTCAGTTGGAATGACCCGACGGATTTCTATCGCCAGAAGGTGCAGTACGTCGACGACGCCGAAGGCATCGCGCGCTATGGCATCCAGCAAACCGAAATCAGTGCCACCGGTTGTACCTCCCAGGCGCAAGCCCAGCGCATCGGCAAATGGGCGTTGCTGACCAACCGCCTGGAAACCGAAAGCGTGACCTTCTCGGTCGGCCTGGACGGCACCCTGGCGCGGCCCGGCCAGATCATCCGCGTGGCCGACAACGACCGCGCCGGCCGCCGCATTGGCGGGCGCCTGCGTGCTGCCACACTCGACAGCCTGACCCTGGATGCCGAAGTCACCGCCACTGCCGGCGACACCATCACCCTGGTAATGCCCAACGGCAAGGCGGTGTCCCGGGCGGTCAAGTCCGTCAGCGCCGCAGGTGCGGATGAGCAGTTGGTAGTGCTGCAAACCAGGCTCGACGAACTCCCGCCGGCCCAATCGATCTGGGCTATCGATTCGGCGACCCTGGCTTTGCAACAGTTTCGCGTACTGTCGATATCCGAAGACTTTTCGGATGACGAAATCAAATACAGCCTCAGCGCGGTCAAGCACGTACCGAGCAAATTTGCCGCCATCGACAACGGCGCCAAAATCGACAGCCCGCCGATCACCGTGATCCCGCCGAGCGTGCAAGCAGCACCTACCGGCGTGACGGTCAGCAATGACCATTTCGTCGAGCAAGGCAGTGCGGTCAATGTCATGACCATCGAGTGGCAGCGGGCGGCCAATGCCATCGCCTATGAGGCTTACTGGCGCAAGAACGACGGTGAGTGGGTCTACGCTGGCCGCACGGGCGGCAGTTCTATCGAGGTGTCCGGCATTTATGCCGGGCGTTATGTGGCCAAGGTACGGGCGATCAACGCGCTGGATATCGGCTCCCTATATAGCGAGTCCGTGGAGACCGTCCTTAACGGCAAGACCACACTGCCGCCGACCGTGGCAGCGCTGACGACGGAGTCGTTGGTGTTTGCGATCAAGGTCAAATGGCAGATTCCGCAGGGGGTGAGCACAGCGGATTTGCAGCGCACGGAGATCTGGTACGGGAAAACCGCTGATTTGGCGATGGCAACCAAGCTGGGGGATTACGCCTATCCGCAGACCGATTTGACCATGATGGGGCTGGCGGCGGGGACGTCGTTGTTTTTCTGGGCACGGTTGGTGGATCGCACGGGCAATATCGGGCCGTGGTTTCCAAGCGGGTCGGGCGTCAACGGGCAAGCGAGTTCGGATGCGTCGCCGATTCTGGATCTGATCGCAGGGCAAATCAGCGAGACGGAACTGGGCAAGCACTTGCTCGACCGTATCGAGTTGATTGATGGATCTGGCTCGGGTTCGGTCAACGACCGATTGGACAATACCCGTAAAGAACTGCAAGCACTGGTTGATCAAGTCACGGATGCGTTGCTGTACGACGCGGCCAGGGCATATGCCAGTGGCGAGTTTGTACGCCAGGAGAGTCATCTTTACCAGGCTATCCAGGCAGTACCGGCTAACAGCCCACCGCCTAACGCGGCTTATTGGCTGGACATTGGCTCCCTGGTGCAAACCAGCAATGCACTGGCGTTGCAGATCCAGCAGAACAAAACGGCGATTGAGACGGTGGACGGCAAGGTCACCAGTACTGCCCAGAAAACCGACGGGGTGTATGCCCAGGTCAACCCGAAGATGGCAGGTGACGAGCAAACCTCATTCGCGGGCGATGACGTTTCCATGGCTGGCACTTGGTCGGTGATGTCGGCGATTGCCGAGGGTGATATTGCCCAAGCGATGAAGACGGATGCGTTGGAGGTGAGGGTCAATCAGAACCGAGCCAGTATTACCACCGTAGACAGCGCTTCTGCTTCCCGGGATGAAGCCCTTGCCCAGCGGGTTACGCGGCTGGATGCAAGGGTCAGTCAGAACCAGGCCAGTATCACCAACGTAGACAGCGCTTCTGCCTCCCGAGATGAAGCCCTTGGCCAGCGGGTTACGCAGCTGGATGCAAAGGTCAATAACAACTCGGCATCGATCGATACGCGACTGACGACCTTGGCCACTGCGGATAAAACGCTGGCCCAAAGCATTGAAACGGTACAGACCAAAGTTAACCAACAGTCAGTGAGTATCCAGACCAATGCCTCGGCGATTGCGGATACCAATGGGAAGTTGGCGGCGAATTGGTCAGTGCGGATGCAAGTTGCTGCGGGTGGTGGTTATAAGTTCGCCGGTATTGGGTTGGGCATCGAGAATGGTTCAGGTGGGTTGCAAAGTCAGTTTCTGATTTCAGCGGATCAGTTTGCGATTTATAACGAAAATACCCCGGGTAAGCCGACAACGCCCTTCGCAGTCAGGGGGACTGAGACGTTTATCGATAGTGCATTCATTCAGAACGGCACGATCACGAACGCCAAAATTGGTCAGGTTATTCAGTCCAATGATTATCAGCCGGGTGTCCGTGGTTGGAAGCTTGACAAGGCGGGGGGGTTGGAACTTAACGGGGTAGGGGGCGGTGGCCGGATGACCATCAGCAATCAATTGGTTCAAGTGTTTGATGCTAACCAGGTATTGCGTGTTCGATTCGGGATCTGGGGTTAATCACCAACCCATCAACAGGAGAGAGGCTATGGCAGCAGGATTTCAAGCGTTCAATGCACAGGGCGGAGTGCTGGTCGATGTAAATACTCGGCTTGCCCGGGTCATTGGCAGAATAAGCAGCGGCACGGGAGCAGGTTCGTTGGTGGTCGATGCATTTGCCCAAGGTCGTCCTTGGTATATGGTCACACTTGAGGCCGGCATCAATGTTACTGATGGGCCCCAATGCCGTATTTCGCAGAACACCTTGATGTGGAGTGCCTCTGTCAATCCAGGGCTTATTACGTACGGTATTTCATGATGGCTATTGGCTTTCAAGTTTTAAACGATGACCGTAGTGTCCTCCTTGATCAAAACTTTAAAACCTACGGTTTTGTGAGTAAGACAACTCAGGTGAGTACTGCCACCAGCAGTAACCCGGCGTGGGGGCAGTACTTGGATGTCTGGATACCGGATGCCGAGGAAATTGTGGCTGTACGCGCCCAGAATGAAGCTCACTCAGTGTGCCTGGCGAATGTATCGCGCAGTGGCGGCGGTTACATCCAGCGTTACGTCACGGATGGTTCAACGATCGTCAACTTGGATGTATATCGTTTCCGGCCGGGCGTGTCTGCGGGAGGTGCCTTTGGCATGCAGATATTCAATGACCATGGCGAGTTGGTGTATGACGCGACGACGCCTCAGTTAATTGTAAGAGACGTATTGGTCGGAACGGATAATTTTGAGGCGGTGGTCGGCGATCATAATTATGAAGCAGGCAAGAAATATGCGGTTGTGTTTGGAGGCCGATGTGGGCGAAGTTGGCGCACCACGCAATTTACAGGTGGCGGTGGGAACTTTAGGATTAACGAGTATGCGAGCACCAACTTCTTCACTCACGGCCCAGGTAAAATAAATTTCAAGGTCAAATATTATTATTATTTTGGTTATACCAAGCAGCATCAGGTGAAAGAGTTTAATTATCGAGCTGAAGCCTACAGCTACCTCGTAGTAGACGTAAGCGGGATATAACTACGAGAGATAACAAGATAAGGATATTGCTGAGCTTGAAATGGATTTTCAATTTGGAGGTGAAGGATGTCACGACAAGAAATTGATCTCGGTACGCGCCCCAGCGGCGTAGGGGGTGATACTCCGCGTAGCGCTAACTTTAAAATCAACGCAATGACTCAAGAGCTATATAGCCGGATGGATGCACTTGGCTCGGCGGCTTCCGGCATATTGACGACAAGCGCCGATGACCATACTCCAGGCCGAGTCGTTCGCGTGGGCGACTTCGGCGTGGGTGCCTACAATCCCCTCCCGGAAGCAGACCTTGATGGTGTGCGCAAAGCGGGCACCTATTATTCAATATCCGGCTTGCATACCCCCACAGGCCAAAACGGTTGGTTGACCGTCAATGAGGCCGGCGCCGGCTATACCATGCAAGAGTACTTCGTCGTCAACGACGCTTCGAGGTGGGTTCGTGTGGAGGTTGTGGGTGTTTGGCAACCCTGGCAAAAAGTCCTCACCGACGGCCCGGGCCTGGCTTCCACCCAGCAACGGCTGGGTCTCAAGTCGCGTGCCTTCCAGGCCGATGGTGAGCGCCTGCTTGGGCAAAACACCACGGAGGCGGGGAGGGCCAGTGGTTCTCTGGTTTCCTCGCTGACCATCCACACCACCATGCCCTACACCGAGAGCGAGTCACCGTTGATTCGGTGTGTGGGCTGCATAAACGGCTACACGTCGCCATTTACGCTCGACCTTTCTTGGTACTACTACCAAGGCTCGTTCAATTCCGGCGTTGCGCTGTTGAATGCGGCATCCCCGGCCATCGGCAGCGTGCAAAGCGGTGCATCGTTGAAAGTCAGCGTATACCGCCGTCCAGAGACCGGCCTGATGTCCATTTACATCGGTTTTCCCGGAGTGGTCTACCTGCCCCGGTTTGCGATGTACTCAATTCAGACCGGCACCCTTGAAGTGCCTGCAGCCTTTGCATCGAACTGGATCACGGAGGCGGACATCGCACCGCCTACCGCCGGCATGAACATGGGCGCGCTGAATGTCATCACCACTCTGAACACGGCCAACTGCGCAAAGCAGGCCGATGGCTCGATAAAGGCGATTTGAAAATGAGAGCAGTCATTGAACTACGCGGGGCTGAGGGGACTTGTACGGTTGTTCCGTTCAGCAATCAGAAAGTCACCTCGAAGCGAAAGGCTCAAGGTGTCTATGAAGTGCGCGGTACGTTGGGCCTTATCCCGCTGGCGCCTGAAGGAAGTGGGTGGGGCTACAGCATGGGAGTGGGTGAGAAAGAGGTTTCGGCAGTTGTCACGTACTCCCGAAAAATCATGACCGTTAAATTGCAAAAAGATGGGCAACCCTACGAGTTGGTGGGGGCCGTCTCTTTGCATTGTGAAATCGCTGATTCGGCTCCGGTGGTCGTGCCAGTTTTTTGAATAGTTGACTGGCGTTTCCGGTGCCCGCCTTTGTGCGGGCTTTTTATTGAAATGACTATGGAGAGTCCACATGGCACGACAGGAAATCAATATTGGTGCGGCACCCACTGGCGTCGGCGGTGACACACCGCGCAGCGCCAGTATCAAGATCAACGCAATGACCCAGGAGCTGTTCGCCCGCCAGGCTCAGTTGGGCACTGCAGCCACTCAAAACGTGGTGAGCGGCAGCGACGACTTCACCCCAGGGCGGGTGTCAATGATGGGTCATGCGGGCTGGGGTGCCGAGCCCATTTCGAAACAGCCCACCGACGATGCCAACGAACTGCCGCGTGTCAGTGGGTTGTTTCAGTTTGGTAATGGGGGCGCCAACCTCCCCAATCCTTATGTGCAGATCCTGCAGATTGCCAACTCGGGTGGCTATATCTGGCAAACCGCGAAAGCCATGCTGGATGAGTCGGTTTTCACCCGTGGTCGACGGGCTGATGGCCAGTGGACGCCGTGGCGCGCCGAAATCAATACCTCGGTTTTCGCTCTGGGGACTGCGCCAGGCGCGACGCCGGGAGAATTGATGGGACTATCGGCGGCGCAAACCGCTTCGCCCAACAAAGCCAATACCGGCCTGTACAGCTACTACCTGCACCCCGACGGTGTGCCGGGCTTTGGTGCGATCAGTGTGCTGTCCCAGGCGTGGGGCCATGACCCGCAATGGCGTGCGCAGTTGTCGATGGCGGTATCGGGGGACGGTATTCACTTCCGCCAGTTCAGTGTCAACCCAGGCGCGGCTGCGCCCAACTGGCGCAGCATTCTTCATAACGGCAACGCGATTTCCGGGGTACTCAACGCTGGCCCTTCGGGTGCCCTGCCGATTAATTCGGGGCTCATCGAGCGCGGTGGTTCGCTTGATAATTGGTACTTCCGCTTTGCCGGCGGTTTGCAAATCTGTCAGCAGCGCTTCACCGGCTACACCGCTGGTGTCACGCGCAACGTTGCATGGCTGGCGGCTTTCGCGGATACGCCTGTGGCGGTGTTCCCCAACATTTACCCGTCGATTGACTGGGACATGTCGGCCAGGTGCTACGGCAATAGTGGTTCCTACTTTTTTATGTCTGACCGGACGCTGAACAATATCGTGACAGTGACGGCAGTCGGGAGATGGCACGCATGATTATTCACCATGTTCCTTTTCGGCCTCTTGGCACCGCGACTCCCACGACAGCCTTTGTCGAAGGTGAAATATTGATCCTGAATGACCAGAGGATTGACCTTTCGCTGATCCCTGACGGGATGACCCTGCCGATGTCCGCCATCGGGCATGAATTGTTCGCAGGGCCCGTCAGCCGTCGTAATGGCGAGATCGAATTGACCTTGAAGCTGGCCGTCAACGCGGATGCGCCAGCTTACATGTGGCAGAACGGCAGGCTCCAGGTATCGGCGGGGCCGGTTCCCTTTCCGGTCGAGCCGATTGATCTGCCCACTCACTTAGCCAAACCCGCGGAGGGCTTGAGCGATGTTTGATTTGTCGAAGCTTGAACAAAACCAGACGCCCCAAGACCTCCAGGCACAGGCGGACTCGCGTGAGGCCCTCGCTTATCTGGCGTCTACCGACTGGTACAGTTTGCGGTTCCTTGAAGAGAACACGCCCGTACCCGCAGAGATTCTGGCGGCCAGGGCGGTAGCTCGTGGCAAGGTCATCCCATGACGCTCACGCAACTTCAGCAAGTCTTCCCACGCGCCCGCTCTCTAGCGGGCGTTTTCATATCCTCACTCAACTTGGCAATGCTGAATCGGCAAATCAGCACTCCCCAACGCGCCGCAGCCTTCCTCGCTCAAATCGGTCACGAGTCCGGTGAACTGCACTACGTGCGCGAGCTGGGCAGTGATCAATACCTGAGCAAATACGACACCGGCGTCTTGGCGGCGCGCCTGGGTAACACTCCCGAAGCGGACGCAGATGGACAAAAGTATCGTGGCAGAGGGTTGATCCAGATAACCGGCCGCCGTAATTACCTTGCGTGCAGCCAAGCGCTGTTCGGTGACGATCGCCTGCTGCGACAACCGCAGTTGCTTGAGCAGCCGCAATGGGCCTGCGAATCCGCCGCCTGGTTCTGGCAAAGCAACGGCCTCAACGAGCTCGCCGACAAAGACCAGTTCACCACCATCACCCGGCGTATCAACGGCGGCCTCAACGGTCTGGACGACCGTTTGCAGTTGTGGGCCCGGGCGAAGGCGGTGCTATGCGTTTCCTAGGTGTGTTTCGCTTGATTGGTGTGTGTCTGCTCATGGCGTTGGTCTGGCAGGTACAGGCGTGGCGATACAGGGCGCAGTTGGAGCTGCAATCGGTGGTCCACGCGCAAGCGCTCAGCCAACAAAGCCAGGCAATCCTTCGCCAGCAACAGGCCGAACAGACCAAACGCCTGGCCCTTGAACAACAGCTCTCGACTAGCGACCACCAACACATTCAGGAATTGAACGATGCCCAACGCAACCAAGCGGCTCTGCGCGATCGCCTGGCCACTGCTGATGTGCGGCTGTCAGTCCTTCTCGACAGCGCCGCCACTGGCTGCACAGTGCCTGCCACCTCCGCCGCCGGCAGCATGGTTCATGCAGCCCCGCGAGCCCGACTTGACCCGGCGCATGCTCAGCGAATTATCCGCATCACCGACGACGGCGACAGCGCCCTGATCGCCTTGCGCGCTTGCCAGGCCTATGTGCAGGCCGTCGCGCGTTAGCCTCTTGATGCACTCTGTATCTTGCATGGCCGATAGGCTCCTGTAGGGTAGGCGAACCCCCGCCCACTCCTGGAGACGACCGTGAAGGAAATCACTCAACTGGCTGCTGAACTGGGTCGCCGTTTGCAGGTGCTCAGTGCCCACGTCACCACTGCCGAGTCCTGTACCGGCGGCGGCATTGCCGAGGCCATCACGCGGATCCCGGGCAGTTCGGCCTGGTTCGAGGCGGGCTATGTCACCTATTCCAACCGGCAGAAGACCCGGCAGTTGAACGTGCCGGAAAAACTCTTCTCCAAAGTAGGCGCCGTCAGCCAGGAAGTGGTGGAGGCGATGGCCCGCGGCGCGCAGGAAAAAAGCCTGGCGCGATTTGCCGTGGCGGTCAGCGGTGTGGCCGGCCCCGATGGCGGCTCGCCAGACAAGCCGGTGGGCACCGTTTGGTTGGCCTTTGCAGTGGGCGACGAGGTGACAGCCGAGCTTGCGCACTTCCCCGGCAACCGCGACGAGGTGCGCCGACAAACGGTAAAAGCCGCACTGGAGGGCTTGTTGCGACGAGCTGCAGCAGAAATCGAGAAACAGGGGTAGGCGATCACCGATCTTTGTGGAACAATACTGTCTACTTATACAGGTGTTGGCCGTCAGGCCTTATTGATTACGTGAGGACTTTAATGGACGACAACAAGAAGAAAGCCTTGGCTGCGGCCCTGGGTCAGATCGAACGTCAATTCGGCAAGGGTGCCGTAATGCGTATGGGCGATCACGACCGTCAGGCGATCCCGGCTATTTCCACTGGCTCTCTGGGTCTGGACATCGCGCTCGGCATTGGCGGCCTGCCAAAAGGCCGTATCGTTGAAATCTACGGTCCTGAATCTTCCGGTAAGACCACCCTGACCCTGTCGGTGATTGCCCAGGCACAAAAGATGGGCGCCACCTGCGCGTTCGTCGACGCCGAGCACGCCCTGGATCCTGAGTACGCCGGCAAGCTGGGCGTCAACGTCGATGACCTGCTGGTTTCCCAGCCGGACACCGGCGAGCAAGCCCTGGAAATCACCGACATGCTGGTGCGCTCCAACGCCATCGACGTGATCGTGGTCGACTCCGTGGCTGCCCTGGTACCCAAGGCTGAAATCGAAGGCGAAATGGGTGACATGCACGTGGGCCTGCAAGCCCGCCTGATGTCCCAGGCGCTGCGTAAAATCACCGGTAACATCAAAAACGCCAACTGCCTGGTGATCTTCATCAACCAGATCCGCATGAAGATCGGCGTGATGTTCGGCAGCCCGGAAACCACCACCGGTGGTAACGCGCTGAAGTTCTACGCTTCGGTCCGTCTGGATATCCGCCGTACTGGCGCGGTGAAGGAAGGTGACGAGGTTGTCGGTAGCGAAACTCGCGTCAAGGTTGTGAAGAACAAAGTGGCCCCGCCATTCCGTCAGGCCGAGTTCCAGATCCTCTACGGTAAGGGTATTTACCTGAACGGCGAGATGATCGACCTGGGTGTACTGCACGGTTTCGTCGAGAAGTCCGGTGCCTGGTATGCCTATAACGGCAGCAAGATCGGTCAGGGCAAGGCCAACTCGGCCAAGTTCCTGGCGGACAACCCGGATATCGCCGCCACGCTTGAGAAGCAGATTCGCGACAAGCTGTTGACCCCGGCGCCGGACGTGAAAGCTGCCGCTAACCGCGAGCCGGTTGACGAGATGGAAGAAGTCGACACTGACATCTGAAGCAAACGATGACTGTTGTACTGGATACACTCGTCGCCGTTCGGCGCACTGCAATGGACCTGCTCGCTCGCCGCGAGCATGGCCGAGTCGAGCTGACGCGTAAATTGCGTCAGCGCGGCGCAGAGCCTGAGATGATCGAAACAGCCCTCGACCGTTTGACAGAAGAAGGGCTGTTGTCGGAAGCCCGTTACCTTGAAAGTTTTGTGTCCTATCGAGCGCGCTCCGGTTACGGCCCTGCGCGGATTCGTGAAGAGCTGAGCCAGCGTGGTCTGCAACGTGCCGATATCGACCTTGCCCTGCGTGAGTGCGGTATCAACTGGCAGTCGCAGTTGGAAGACACTTGGCGCCGCAAGTTTGCGGGGCACCTTCCGATTGACGCCAGGGAGCGTGCGAAGCAAGGGCGCTTTCTGAGCTATCGCGGGTTTTCGATGGACATGATCAGCCGCTTGTTGAGCGGCCGCGATATGGACGACTGAACGCCCCAAAACGAAAAGGCCCACTATGAAAATAGTGGGCCTTTTTTTTCGCCTGCAAAAAACTACGCCGGCAGTGATGTCACGCGTTGCTGCGTCTTGCCTTGGGCCTGTGCCCAGTTTTCCGGCAGGTTGATGTAATCCACCAATTCACGCAGTCGCCCCTGGTCGCGGCCATTGAAGTTGAACACCAGGCGGGTCAAGTGACTGAACCTTGGTTCGTCATGGTCTTCGCCTGTATAGGCGAGTTGTTGAAACTCGCCACTGAGCCGCAGGCTGGCAAACTCTTGCTGCAAATGGGCCAGAGCACGCTCACTGAGAGGATGGTTCATGCGCACCACAAACTCGCGTTTCAACCAACGGGTGGAGTGGAAGTTAGCATAGAACTGGTTGATTTCATCCACTGCTTCTTCGGCGCTGTAGACCAGGCGTATCAGCTTGAGGTCGGTGGGCAGGATATAGCGATTGGCTTCCAGCTGGCTGCGGATAAAGTCCAGGGCGCCTTGCCAGAACCCACCGCCCGGCGCATCCAGCAGCACGACTGGCACCAGCGGGCTCTTGCCAGTCTGGATCAGGGTCAGTACTTCCAAAGCCTCGTCCAGGGTGCCGAAACCGCCTGGGCACAACACCAGCGCGTCGGCTTCCTTGACGAAGAACAGCTTGCGAGTAAAGAAGAAGTGGAATGACAGCAGGTTTTCAGTGCCATCGATGGTGGGGTTGGCGTGCTGTTCAAAGGGTAGCGTGATATTGAACCCCAGGCTGTGCGCCAGGCCCGCGCCTTCGTGGGCTGCCGCCATGATGCCGCCGCCACCGCCGGTGATCACCATCAGGTCGGAGCGCGCCAATGCTGCACCCACTTCTCGGGCCAGCGCATACAGCAGGCTTTCCACAGGTGTACGTGCCGAGCCGAACACCGTCACCTTGCGCCGGTCCTTGAATTGTTCGAGTACGCGAAAGGCATGGTCCAATTCACGAATGGCGCGCAGGGTGATCTTGGCATTCCAGCGATCCCGGTCGTCCTGGGCCATGCGCAGAACGGTAAGGATCATGTCGCGATAAAGGGGGATATTCGGGCTATTGGGGGCGATCAACTGGATTTGCGCGTCGACCTGCTGCGTGAGGTCGGTCCCGTTTTCTTCAAAATGACGAAGCAACTGATCATTGGATTCATAAGGCATTCAACTTCTCCTTCTTTACAGGGCCGGATAGTCGACGAGAGCGTCGTCGGGGCCACGACACTGCATGTGTCGTTGCATGCCACAGGAGGGCAGGCCGCTTATGCCCTGAAAGTGTTACTGAACAGCATTGAAATAGCTGTGGGCGGGCGTATGGGATGGCTTGATCATGGGCCGAAAAACCCTTGGCTGGCAACCGCTTATTGGTTACGCATCAGAGCGTTCAGTCGTTGGCAGAAAACGGATCGAAGGATTGCGCGCCGCTGGACAGCCGCGCGCGAGGGTTTAGCAGTGGTTACTTTTTCTTCTTTGTCGGAGCCGGGCAATCGGCTTCAACGAACTTGACCGAAGCCACGGGGCGGTTGGTCTTGTTCTCGGTGATTTCGTAGCGCATTACAGCACCCTTTGCCATCAGTTCGCGGTAGCCCGGGTTGGTGCAGACACTGCGGCCGAGCTGGAAATACACAGCCTTGGGGTTGGCACGCATCTGTTCGGCACGATCAGGCTGAACGCTGAGGTGATCAATCAGCTGCATACCTTCAACGGTGTAGGCCACTTCCAGGGTCTTTTCATCAATTTCCCGGGGCAGGTCCTTGTTGCTTTCGGCCGCGACGCTTTGCAGCTTCCTGTTCATTTGAGCCTCCAGCAGCGAGGCCGCGTGGGCGCCCATAGGCAAGACCAACGCTATGGCGAGGGATGGGGCAACAAGGCGCAGCATGGAACGCAGCATGAAACTCTCCTGATTCGGTTACTGGTGCATAGACCAGCCACTGCGCTGTGCGTTCAGTGGCGCGCAATTATAGGTGAGCCCTTGCCACTACAGCCAGGCGTATCGCTGGTAAACTTCGGGACTTCTGTTTTTCACGAGTTTCTTCCGTGTCGATTCCCTTTTCTTCGCCGCGTGCCCGATGAGCCACGCCGTTTCCCGTTTGCGTGCTCAGCGTCTGGCGCGTGCCGTCAGGCCGTTTCTTAATCGTGGTTCCCGAGCTGAGCGTTGCTCCGGCTGTCGGGTAATTCCCGAGTACTGCTTATGTGCCTGGCGGCCCCAGGTACAAGCCAAGTCGGCCATGTGCCTGTTGATGCATGACGTTGAGCCGATGAAACCCAGCAACACGGGTTGGCTGATCGCTGATGTCATACACGACACCACTGCATTCGCCTGGTCGCGCACCGAAGTCGACCCCGATTTGCTCAGATTGTTGGCCGATCCGCAGTGGCAGCCATATATTGTCTTCCCCGGTGAATTCGTGGCACCAGAACGGGTGGTCAGTGAAGTGCGCATGGAGGAGGGCAAGCGCCCGCTGTTCATCTTGCTGGACGGCACCTGGAGCGAAGCGCGCAAGATGTTTCGCAAAAGCCCCTACTTGGAGCACTTGCCGGTACTGAGCCTGGCGCCAGAGCAGTTGTCACGCTACAAACTGCGGCGTTCCAAGCGTGATGACCATTTCTGCACCGCCGAGGTGGCGGCACTGTGTCTGGAGTTGGCCGAAGACGTGGCCGCCAGCGAAGTGTTGGATGCCTATCTCGATGTATTCAGCACCCATTACCTGGCTGCCAAGTTCCAAATGCCGCTGGACCCGACGGACGTTGTGCATACTCGCCTTGCACCCTACATCCCGGCGGTATAACCAGACGACGTTTGCATGATGGCACCGTAAACCTGCAACCCGCTAAAATGCCCGCGGGCGTAGTGCTTGACCCTCCAGGCTACGCTGGTCATGCTGGGCGCCGATTGGGGCGCAACCGTGAATGCCTGACGTCGTTTCAAGTGCTTTTGACGTTGAGCAAGCCCTGTGGCGATAGCTGCCAGGCCGTCGCCTTGTGTATTGGTGAGCCCTGAACCATCAGGGCTGCCATAAAAAACAGGATCATTTAACCAATGGCCACATACGAAATCCTGATAGCCGATGACCATCCGCTGTTTCGCAGCGCTCTGCATCAGGCAGTCACCCTGGGGCTTGGCCCTGATGTTCGCCTGGTCGAAGTGGCCAGCATCGCCGAACTGGAAGCTCGTCTCACCGAAAAATCCGACTGGGACCTGGTGCTGCTCGACCTGAACATGCCCGGTGCCTACGGCTTTTCCGGGCTGGTGCTGCTGCGCGGGCAATACCCGCAGATCCCCGTGGTGATGGTCTCGGCCCAGGAAGAAGCCGACGTGGTGGTGCGCTCCAAGGAGTTTGGCGCCAGTGGCTTCATTCCCAAGTCCAGCGCGATGGAAGAGATCCAGAAAGCCGTGCGCGCGGTATTGGACGGCGATGTGTCCTGGCCGCCCCAGGCGTTTGAACAAATCAACGTGTCCGACGAAGCCAAGGCCGCCCGCGATGGCCTGGCCAGTCTCACCCCCCAGCAGTTCCGGGTGCTGACCATGGTCTGCGAAGGTTTGCTGAACAAGCAGATTGCCTACGAATTGAGCGTGTCGGAAGCAACCATCAAGGCCCATGTCACGGCGATTTTCCGTAAGCTGGGGGTGCGTACCCGGACCCAGGCGGCGTTGCTTTTGCAACAACTTGAGTCAATCTCGCAACATTAAGTTACAGCCACTTCACGCTTTTTTGACTTTGCGTGATCTAGCTTCCCCACTTCTTTGGTTCAGTTGCCTACATCTATGTCGCCTTTCAAGGGTCAAACCGGTATCAAACGTATCTTCAATGCAGGGGGTTATTCCCTGGATGGTCTGCGCGCAGCTTTCACCGGCGAGGCGGCGTTCCGTCAGTTGGTGTTGTTGAACGTCATCCTGATCCCTTTGAGCTTTTTCCTGCAGGTCAGCCGGGTCGAGCGGGCACTGCTGATTGCGGTGTGCCTGCTGGCGTTGATTGTCGAGTTGCTCAACTCTGCGGTAGAAGCGGCCATTGACCGTATTTCCCTGGACCGCCACCCGCTGTCGAAAAACGCCAAGGACATGGGCAGCGCCGCGCAATTTGTGGCACTGACCATGATCACTCTGGTGTGGGCGGTGATCCTGATCTGACGATCAGGCGATACTCGGCAGTACGATCTCGTCGCTGCGCTGCACCCCGGCGGTGAAAGCGCGGCACAGTTCGAGAAATTCGCGCATCGCCGAGGTCTGGTATTTCTGCTTATGCCAGATGAAGTAGAACTGCCGGGCTAGGTCCAGGTCCGGGGTTTCCACCGGTACCAGGCTGCCGCGGCGGAAGGCGTCGCGCAGCGCCAGCCGCGAAATGCAGCCGATCCCCAACCCCGACTCCACTGCCCGCTTGATCGCCTCGGTGTGTTCCAGTTCCAGACGGATATTCAGCGCGCTGCGATGATGGCGCATGGCCTGGTCAAACGTCAGGCGCGTGCCCGAGCCTTGTTCGCGCAGGATCCACGCTTCGTGGGTCAATTCGTCCATGGTGGCCACGCCACGCTTGGCCAAATGATGCTGCGGCGCACAGAACACCACCAGCTCATCTTCTACCCACGTCTGCACCTCGATATCCGGGTGGCTGCAGTCGCCCTCAATTAGACCCAGGTCAATTTCGTAGTGCGCTACCTGATGCACGATATGTGCAGTGTTCTGCACATGGAGTTTCACCTGGCTTTCGGGATGCTGCTGCATAAAGCTGCCAATCAGCAGCGTCGCCAGGTAATTGCCGATGGTCAGCGTGGCGCCGACCGCCAGGGAGCCGAAGCCGGACTTGCCGTTGAGCAGGTCCTCGATCTCTTTGGCCTGGTCCAGCAGTGCAACCGCCTGGGGCAATAGCTGGTGACCGAGGGCGTTGAGACTCAGGCGTTTGCCGGCGCGGTCGAACAATTGGCAGCTGGATTGACGCTCCAGCTCGGTGATCGACGTGCTGGCGGCGGATTGAGATAAGGCCAGAAGGCCAGCAGCGCGAGAGACGCTTTCCTGCTGGGCGACGGCGACGAAAACTTGAAGTTGACGGAGAGTAAATCGCATATCGATATAACCGATAACCCTTATCTTAATAATCCAGTTAACAGATATTGTCGCCGCCATTAGAATGCTGTGCAATTGCGCATCCTTACCTTTGGCGCAGACCCATTTCCAGGAGTCCCCCGTACATGAGCAACATGAACCACGAGCGTGTCCTCAGTGTTCATCACTGGAACGACACTCTGTTCAGCTTCAAGTGCACCCGCGATCCGGGCCTGCGCTTCGAGAACGGTCAGTTCGTGATGATCGGCCTGCAACAGCCCAACGGCCGCCCGCTCATGCGCGCTTACTCGATTGCCAGCCCGAACTGGGAAGAGCATCTGGAATTCTTCAGCATCAAGGTGCCGGATGGCCCGCTGACTTCCCAATTGCAGCACTTGAAGGAAGGCGACGAGATCATCATCAGCAAAAAACCGACGGGCACCCTGGTGCTTGACGATTTGAAGCCGGGCAAACACCTGTACCTGCTCAGCACCGGCACTGGCCTCGCCCCATTTATGAGCGTGATCCAGGATCCGGAGACCTATGAGCGTTTCGAAAAAGTGATCCTGTGCCACGGCGTACGTTACGTCAACGAAGTCGCCTATCGCGAATTCATCACCGAGCACCTGCCGCAGAACGAATTCTTCGGCGAGGCCCTGCGTGACAAGTTGATCTACTACCCGACCGTGACCCGCGAGCCGTTCGAAAACGAAGGCCGCCTGACCGACCTGATGCGCAGTGGCAAGCTGTTCAGCGACATCGGCCTGCCACCGATCAACCCCGAAGACGACCGCGCCATGCTGTGCGGCAGCCCAAGCATGTTGGATGAGACCAGCGAAGTGCTGAACAGCTTCGGCCTGAAGGTTTCGCCGCGGATGCGTGAGCCGGGTGATTACCTGATCGAGCGTGCGTTCGTCGAGAAGTAACTTCGGGTCACTTGTAGGAGCGAGCTTGCTCGCGAAGAACGTCAACGATAACGCTGGCAGCCTGAATTAACGCGGTGCTTGTAGTTTTTTCGCGAGCAAGCTCGCTCCTACAGTTGAATGCGTTTGCAAAGAAAAGCCCGCGTTGCCTGTGAAGGCAGCGCGGGCTTTTTCGTTTATGCGATTTACTGCGCCGCAACCACTTCCAGCACACAAATCATCCCGGGTTCCGGGTAGTGCCAGCGCACATCCACATCCCAGAATTGCGCACCGTATTCCCGTTCCGACGTAGGAACCTGATACGCCGGCCGCGGATCCTGCGCCAAACACTGCTCAATCAGTTCCACCAACGGCTCGCCGAGGCGTTGAGCGTGGCCTTGCGCCTGTTGCAGCGCCGTCTTCAGCCACTGCACCGCAATCAGTTGCGGCGCGCTGCTGGCGATGCTGTTGGTAGCGCTGTCGACAATGTCGGCATAGGGCACATATGGCTTGATATCCAGCACCGGCGTGCCATCGAGCAAGTCGATCCCGGAAATCCACAGTCGCCCCGGTTCCACCTTGTCCAGCTTGACCACCGATTGGCCAATGCCGTTGGGTCGATGGGTTGCACGGGTGGCAAACACGCCCATGGACGTATTGCCGCCCAGGCGTGGCGGGCGCACTTTCAGGCGTGGCTTGTCTTCAAGGGCCTGATGAAACAGGAACAGCAACCACACATGGCTGACCTGTTCCAGCCCCTGCACCGCCTCGCCCTGGTCGAACGGCGCCACCAACTCCAGTACGCCACGGGCAGCCGGTGCCAGTTGCGGTTGGCGCGGGATGGCGAACTTCTCCTTGAAGCAGGAGCGTACGAAACCGACGGGCGAGACCTGGTAACTCATGGCTTAGGCACGGACCCGCAAGGTCAGGCCCTTGAGGAAGTTACGCAGCAACTGATCACCACAGGTGCGGTAGTTGGTATGGCCGAACTTGCGGAACAGCGCGCTCAGCTCTGGCTTGGACACCGGGAACTCCGCTGCCTTGAGGATGGCATGCATGTCGTCTTCCTTGAGTTCGAAGGCCACGCGCAGCTTTTTCAGGATGATGTTGTTGGTCACCGGCGTTTCGATCGGCTGCGGTGGACGGCTTTCGTCCTTGCCGCGCTTGAAGATGACCAAGCCATCGAGGAAGTGAGCCATGACTTCATCCGGGCAGAACACGAAGCCTTCTTCCTCATCTTTCTTGAGGTAGGTCAGCAGGTCTTCCTTGGTCACGTCCATGCCGCCGAGCTTGATGATCTCGACCATCTTGTTGTCGCTGATGTCGAGCATGTAGCGCACGCTGCGCAGTACGTCGTTGTGAATCATGGTGAGCAATCCTGCTATTGAACTGATGACGCCGCCCAATCAGGCGGTGTCGGGAAAAGGGGAACGGCTTAGAACTTCTCTTTGCCGGACAGGTAGCGCCATTGGCCCACTGGCACCTTGCCAATGGACACACCGCCGATGCGGATGCGGCGGATGGCGATGACTTTCAGGCCAACGGCTTCGCAGAACAGTGCGATCACGCCGGGTTGCGGGTTTTTCATCGCAAAGCGCAGGCGGTTTTCGTTCTGCCAGCTGGCTTTCACGGCGGGCAGTTCCTTACCTTTGTAGGTCAGGCCGTGGTTCAGGCGGTTGAGGCCGTGGGCAACCATGTCGCCTTCGACTTCTACTACGTATTCCTGCTCGATCTTGGCGGCATCGGCGGTCAACTTGCGCAGAATCTTCCAGTCCTGGGTGAACACCAGCAAGCCGCTGGCCTTGGCTTGCAAGTCGGCGCTGGCGGTCAGGCGCAGGAAATGCCCCTTGAGCGGGCGCTTGCTGAAGCGGTGTTCTTCAGACAAGGTTTCGGCGCTGATCGTGGCCATGGCGGTTTCAGCGTCCATACCTGCCGGCGCGTGCAACAGAATGGTCACCGGCTCTGGCGGGGTGGCTTTGGCCTCTGGGTCCAGCTCGACTTTTTCGGTTGTGACCTTGAACTGCGGCTCGTCGATCACTTCGCCGTCCACCGAGACCCAGCCGCCTTCGATAAACAGCTCAGCCTCCCGACGGGAGCAACCGACCAGTTCGATAAGGCGTTTGGAGAGGCGTATGGGGTCAGTCATGACAAGGGCCGTAACAAAAGGGGGCGGCTATTGTACCTGCCTGGCGCCGGTTAATCCCGAGCCCATTTCATTTAGCCCTGGCGCGCCTGTTGTTGCAGCTGGCGCAAACGCATATGCAGCAACGGGTAAGGCTGCCCAAGGCCATCATGCTCCGTGCGTCCGATCACCTCGAAGCCCTGCTTGAGGTAAAAGCCCAGCGCCTGGGGGTTCTGCTCGTTGACGTCCAGTTCCTCGGCGTTCAGGTGTTCGATGGCATAGCCCAGCAATTGCCGGCCCAGGCCCTGGCCACGGTGTTGCGGGTCGATAAACAGCATTTCCACCTTGCCGGCCACCACCCCGGCGAACCCGGTGATGCGCTGGCGCGAGTCCTTGGTGCAGATCAGCATCACCGCATCCAGGTAGCGGGTCAGCACCAGGTTTTTCAACAGGTCGATATAGCTGTCCGGCAGGAAGTCGTGGGTGGCGCGTACCGAGGCTTCCCAGATCTGCGCCAGGCGCGGGTAGTCGCTGGATTTAGGCGTATGGATGACCGAATGCTGTCGCATGACCGCTGCCTCTTGGCGTTATTGGCGCTGATGAGCAAAACGATAGACCTAAAAAAGCCCCGCATCTTGTCAGAGGCGGGGCTTTTTCAAAATATTACGCAAACACGCTTCAGTCGCGCTTTTCAGCCCACAAGTCGTACTCGTCGGCGTCGGTCACGGTGCACCAGACCTTGTCGCCCGGCTTCAAGCCGCTGGCATCGTCAATAAACACGTTGCCGTCGATTTCCGGTGCATCGAAAAAGCAGCGGCCAACGGCGCCTTGCTCGTCAACTTCGTCGATCAGCACTTCGATTTCCTTGCCGATGCGCAGTTGCAGGCGTGCAGAGCTGATCGCCTGTTGGTGCGCCATGAAGCGCTCCCAACGATCTTGCTTGACGTCGTCCGGCACCACGGCCAGGTCCAGCAGGTTGGCCGGAGCGCCTTCCACCGGCGAGTACTGGAAGCAGCCGACGCGGTCCAGCTGCGCTTCGGTCAGCCAGTCGAGCAGGTACTGGAAGTCTTCTTCGGTCTCGCCGGGGAAGCCGACGATGAAAGTGGAACGGATGATCAGCTCCGGGCAGATCTCGCGCCAGTTCTTGATACGCGCCAGGGTCTTGTCTTCGAACGCCGGGCGTTTCATTGCCTTGAGCACTTTGGGGCTGGCGTGCTGGAACGGGATGTCCAGGTACGGCAGGATCTTGCCGGCGGCCATCAACGGGATCAGCTCGTCCACGTGCGGGTACGGGTAAACGTAGTGCAGGCGCACCCACACGCCCAGGCTGCTGAGGGCTTCGCAGAGTTCGGTCATGCGGGTTTTCACCGGCGCGCCGTTCCAGAAACCGGTGCGGTATTTCACGTCGACGCCGTAGGCGCTGGTGTCCTGGGAGATTACCAGCAACTCCTTGACGCCGGATTTGACCAGGCGCTGGGCCTCGTCGAGCACGTCACCCACCGGGCGGCTTACCAGTTTGCCGCGCATCGACGGGATGATGCAGAAGCTGCAGCTGTGGTTGCAGCCTTCGGAAATCTTCAGATACGCGTAGTGGCGTGGGGTCAGCTTGATACCTTGAGGCGGCACCAGATCGATCAGCGGGTTGTGATCCTGGCGTGGCGGCACCACGTCATGCACGGCGTTGACCACCTGCTCGTACTGCTGCGGGCCGGTCACAGCCAGCACGCTTGGGTGCACGTTGCGGATATTGCCTTCTTCCACACCCATGCAGCCGGTGACGATGACCTTGCCGTTTTCCTTGATGGCTTCGCCGATCACTTCCAAAGACTCGGCCTTGGCCGAATCAATAAAGCCGCAGGTGTTGACCACCACCACATCGGCGTCCTGGTACGTGGACACGACGTCATAGCCTTCCATCCGCAATTGCGTGAGGATGCGCTCGGAGTCGACCAGAGCCTTCGGGCAACCCAGGGAAACAAAGCCAACCTTGGGGTTGGCTTTTGCGATGGTGGTGGACATGTCTAACCTCGGTATTGAATGACGCTGCCGGTCGTGCACGACAAGGCAACGGATGGACGCTTGGTGCGCCTCTGATCAAAAAGTGCGCAATTCTATCGGCGGGCAGCGCACTTGACCAGCTTTATGCAGGGAAATGCGACGAGTGCTGCGCTATGCTTCGCGCCGTTGCGCACGGGTAATGCCCTTGGGTCAATAAAACGTCTGTTTCGAGAAGTAAAACAGCGCATGCTAGGGTCAGCTTAGTCGTGCTGTTTATAAAAGACCTCAGGTCAAAGGGCAGGAGTGGTTGATGGGTCAGGCAAGTAGTCAGGCAGCAGGTGCCGAGCATTCAAACGCCAAACCGATTGGCATGCTGGTGGCGGCAGTCGGGGTGGTTTATGGCGATATCGGGACCAGCCCGCTCTACACCCTTAAAGAGGTGTTCAACGGCGGTTACGGGGTGCAGGTCAATCATGACGGCGTGTTGGGGATCCTGGCGCTGATCTTCTGGTCGCTGATCTGGGTGGTGTCGATCAAGTACATGTTGTTCGTGCTACGTGCCGACAACCAGGGCGAGGGCGGCATCATGGCGCTCACGGCGTTGGCGCGGCGGGCAGCCGGGGAGCGCGCTAAATTGCGCAGTTTCCTGGTGGTGTGCGGCCTGTGTGGCGCGGCGCTCTTTTATGGCGACAGCATGATCACCCCGGCGATTTCGGTATTGTCGGCCATTGAAGGCCTGGAACTGGCGTTCGACGGCCTGGAAAAATGGGTGGTGCCCATTGCGTTGATCGTGCTGGTGGCGCTGTTTCTGATCCAGAAACACGGCACCGATCGTATCGGCAAGCTGTTCGGCCCGGTGATGGTCACCTGGTTCCTGGTGTTGGGCGGTCTCGGGGTGTACGGCATTCTGCAGCAGCCTGAAGTATTGAATGCGCTGAACCCTGCATGGGGCGTGCGCTTCTTTATGGTTCACCCCGGCATCGGCGTGGCAATTCTTGGCGCGGTGGTGCTGGCCTTGACCGGCGCCGAAGCGTTGTACGCCGACATGGGCCACTTCGGGCGCAAGCCTATCGCACGTGCCTGGTTCATCCTGGTGCTGCCGGCGCTGGTGCTCAACTATTTCGGCCAGGGCGCGATGCTGCTGGGCGATCCGGAGGCCGCGCGCAACCCGTTTTACCTGCTGGCACCGAGCTGGGCGCTGATCCCGCTGGTGGGCTTGTCCACCCTGGCGACCGTGATCGCGTCCCAGGCAGTCATTTCCGGTGCGTTCTCGTTGACCCGCCAGGCGATCCAGTTGGGTTACATCCCGCGTATGCACATCCAGCACACTTCGAGTGCCGAGCAAGGCCAGATCTACATCGGCGCCGTGAACTGGTCGTTGATGGTGGGCGTGATCCTGCTGGTGCTGGGCTTCGAATCTTCCGGTGCCCTGGCGTCGGCCTACGGCGTAGCGGTGACCGGCACCATGCTGATGACCACCATCCTGGTGTCGGCGGTCATGCTGTTGCTGTGGAAGTGGCCACCAGTGCTGGCGGTGCCGGTGTTGCTCTGCTGCTTGCTGGTGGACGGTCTGTTTTTCGCCGCCAACGTGCCCAAGGTGATCCAGGGCGGCGCGTTCCCGGTACTGGCGGGGATCGTGTTGTTCGTGTTGATGACCACCTGGAAGCGCGGCAAGCAATTGCTGGTCGAGCGCCTCGACGAGGGTGGGCTGCCATTGCCGATTTTTATCAGCAGCATCCGCGTGCAGCCGCCTCATCGCGTGCAGGGCACGGCGGTGTTCCTGACCGCGCGCCCGGATGCGGTGCCCCACGCGCTGTTGCATAACCTGCTGCACAACCAGGTGCTGCATGAGCAGGTGGTGCTGCTGACGGTGGTCTACGAAGACATTCCACGGGTGCCTGCCGCACGGCGTTTCGAGGTGGACTCCTACGGCGAAGGCTTCTTTCGCGTGATCCTGCATTTCGGGTTCACCGATGAGCCGGACGTGCCCGAAGCGCTGAAGCTGTGTCATCTGGATGATCTGGATTTCAGCCCGATGCGCACCACCTATTTCCTCAGCCGCGAGACCGTGATCGCCTCGCGCATCAAGGGCATGGCGCGCTGGCGCGAAACCTTGTTCGCCTTCATGTTGAAGAACGCCAACGGTAACCTGCGCTTCTTCAAGCTGCCGGTAAACCGTGTGATCGAGCTGGGCACCCAGGTCGAAATGTAAGGCGCTGCATAACGGGAGCCGGCAATCGGCTCCCGCTTTCCTTTCTGAACCCTGTGCAATCGATGGTTGTCGACTAGGCTCTAAACACTGTTGAACAGTGCCCATAGAACCCAGAAGAGGTGCGCCATGAGTCAGCTGCTCGAACCCTATACCCTGCGCCAATTGACCCTGCTCAACCGCATCGCGGTCTCGCCGATGTGCCAATACTCCAGCGACGACGGCCTGGCCAATGATTGGCACCTGGTGCATCTCGGCAGCCGAGCCGTGGGGGGCGCGGGGCTGATTTTCACCGAAGCCACCGCCGTGACGGCTGATGGGCGTATCACCGCCCAGGACCTGGGCCTGTGGAACGACGCCCAGATCGAGCCGCTGCGGCGTATCACGCGCTTTATCGCGGCCCAGGGCGCGGTGGCGGGTATTCAACTGGCCCATGCCGGGCGCAAGGCCAGCACCCATCGTCCCTGGATCGGCAAACATGGCAGTGTCAAGCCGGAGGAGGGCGGGTGGGTGCCGGTGGGCCCTTCGCCGATTGCCTTCGACCCCAATCACGCCCAGCCCAAGCAATTGGACGAAGGGCAGATCCAGCAAGTAATCGCCGACTTTGTCGCTGCCGCCAAGCGTGCCTTGACCGCAGGTTTTGAAGTGGTGGAAATCCATGCTGCCCATGGCTACCTGCTGCACCAGTTTCTCTCGCCCATCAGCAACCAGCGTCAGGACCACTACGGTGGCTCGTTCGAAAACCGCATTCGCCTGGTGCTGGAGGTGACCAAGGCCGTACGTGCGGCCTGGCCTCAGGAGTTGCCACTGTTTGTGCGGGTATCGGCCACCGATTGGGTGGAGGACGGCTGGAACCCGGATGAAACCGTGGAATTGGCGCGCCGCCTGAAAGACTTGGGTGTTGACCTGATCGATGTGTCCTCCGGCGGCACCGCCGCCAATGCCGAGATCCCCACCGGCCCTGGCTACCAGACGCGCTTCGCCGAACGGGTACGCAAGGAGTCGGGCATCGCCACCGGCACGGTTGGCATGATTACCGAACCGGCCCAGGCCGAGCACATCCTGCGCACCTGCCAGGCCGACATCATCTTCCTGGCCCGTGAACTGCTGCGTGACCCGTACTGGCCGTTGCATGCCGACGATGACCTGGGCGGGCGCAAGGCTATCTGGCCGGCGCAGTACCAGCGGGCAACCCATCGGGACCAGCCGATTCATGAGTCGGATCTGCGCGATTGATCCCGCGCGCAGTTAGGTCGAACCCACCCTGATACGGTGGGTTTTTTCTTGCGGTTGCCAGAACTCGCGTCCTGTATCGACCACGGCGTAAGCAAGCGCTGTAGGGTTTTATTACCGAGGTCATTTTTTTAAGTGAATACTCTAAAAAAATCCCACGTGCGACGAGATAGTTTCTAAGCTTAGGGTGAGCCTGGTTCCTAGCCCAGGGAGGCAGGCTGCTTGGCCACGAAAGCGTTGTGCTTCGGGGAGTTTGGAAATGGGCACCAGGAGTATTTGACTGATATCAGGAGTAGTGGTCCATGGCCAAATCCTATGGCGTAGCGGGTGCGATGGCGTCTTTTCTGAGCCGCCGGATGTCATTGCGGGGTCGAAGGTTGAGTTCGGATGAAATGGAGTTGCTGGCCCAGTACCGGGCGCTGACCGAGAGTGATCAGGTGGCGATGCGGTATCTGATTGGCGCGATGAAAAGCGTATCGCGGTTCTAAGCCACCTGCGATCATTCCCACGCTGCGACGTGGGAATGATCAGTCGGTTAATTTCAGGTGTACTTGCGCTGCTCCGGTGCGGGCGGGAAGTACTGATACAGCCAGGTTTCGCTCAGGGTGCGGTCTTGGGTGCGAATAAACAGGCGCAGCTCCACTGGCTCCACACTGTCGCTGGTGGGGTACCAGTCGAACAGGATGCGATAGCCCTTGATGTTATCCAGCACCAGCACGCTGAAATCCTTCACCTCACCATGGGAGCAGGTCACCACCGGCTCGATGCCGGTGCCCGCTGGCAGGCGATCCAGCCCGCCGCCTTTGAAGTCTACGGCGAAACGCCGCGCCCACACCTTCGGGTAATGCTCGCCGGGTGCCCAGCCTTCGGTAAAACCACCCATGCCTGACCGGGTCGCGTCGACCTGCGCCAACGGCGTGCTCACCGGTGGCAGTGCGCTCCAGTACAACTTGTAGCCATAGTTGAGCGAATCACCCGCGGCCACGGGCTTTTTCGGTGTCCAGAAGGCGACGATATTGTCCAGGGTTTCGCCGGTGGTGGGGATCTCCAGCAGATCGATCGAGCCTTCACCCCACGCGGTGGTAGGTTCAACCCACAGGCTTGGGCGTTTGCTGTACCAGTCGACGGTGTCCTGGTAGCTGGCGAACTCATGGTCGGTCTGCACCAGGCCGAAGCCTTTGGGGTCGGTGTCGGCGAACGCGTTGAATTGCAGCTTGGCCGGGTTGTTCAACGGGCGGCAGATCCACTCGCCATTGCCGCGCCACATGGCCAGGCGGTCCGAGTCGTGGATTTGCGGGTGGATGGTGTCGCACATGCGCCGTTCATGGGTGCCGCAACTGAACATGCTGGTCATGGGTGCGATGCCCAATTGTTCGATGGCGGTGCGTGCATTGATGTGCGCGTCGATTGCCATCACCACCTGATTGGCCTGGCAGTCGATATCGAAGCGGTAGGCGCCGGTGGCGCTTGGCGAGTCGAGCAGGGCATAGACCACAAAACGGGTGGCATTCTTGTCCGGAGTTTCGAACCAGAACTGCGTGAAATCGGGGAATTCCTCGCGTTTTTTCGCGTAGGTATCAATCGCCAGGCCACGGGCCGACAGGCCATATTGGCCGGTGGAATCCACCGCACGAAAGTAGCTGGCGCCGAGAAACGACAGCACGTCATGGCGGTCCAGCTCCGGCGCCTTGAACAGCTTGAAGCCGGAAAAACCCAGGTCGCCGGTCAGTTGCTGGGTGTCCACCGTGGTTTTTTCATAGTTGAACAGCGAAGGGCGGAAATGCACTTCGCGAGCCTCGCGGGTCTTGGGGTCGACACTGTGCATGCGCACCGGCGTCTTGAAACCCATGCCGACATGGAAGAACTGCACGTCCAGTTGGCCGTTCAACTCTTTCCACAACGAATGGTTACCGTCGTAGCCAATGGCGTTGAAATTCTGCGGGGTCATGGTGGCCAGGGTTGGCGGCAGCACCTGCTTAGTGTCTTGATAGCCACGGGTGGCCAGTTGCTTGGCTTGCGCCTTGAGCGTTTCGAAATCGAACGCCACGGCCTTGCCGTCGGCGGCACGGTTCCCGGCCCAAGCCTGCGCGGCCAGCAGGCCGCTGGCCGACAAACCGGTGTAAGCCGCAATGGCCATGGATGCTTTGAGCAAATTCCTGCGGTGCATAGAGACAACCTGTCGTGAGCAAATCCCGCGCCGTTCCTGGCACGTAGCGGATCAGAAATAACGGTTCGGACATGCCTTCGGCCAAACGCAACGGACAATAAACAGACGCCGGATAGCTTAAGCGGTTCGATGAACAAGGCAAATTGATTGATGGCGGGATGATGGCCTTGCATATGCAACAAGACGTTTCCTGGTTGGCATACCCGCGTTACATCTGGAAGCACTCTAGATCGCGGCTTTTTGGCACTTCGTCTTACGCTGGGGGCCTATTGATCCTATGAACCCAAGTGTCTGGAGGCTACGAATGAATACCCGCGGATTGCTCGATCAGTTGCTCAAGTCTGGCCAGGATATGTTGCAAAACAAGGCTGGCGGCCAACGCAAATCCAACGACAAAAGCGCCCTTGGCGGTTTACTCGGCGGTAGCGGGCTGGGCAGCATGCTCGGCGGTGCCGGCGGCGGCGCCCTGGCGGCCGGAGCCATGGGCTTGCTGCTGGGCAACAAAAAAGCGCGCAAATTCGGCGGCAAGGCCCTGACCTACGGCGGCCTGGCCGCATTGGGTGTGATTGCCTATAAAGCCTACGGCAACTGGCAAGCCCAGCAAGCCAGCGCCCCCCAAGGCGAACCACAAACCATCGACCGCCTGCCTCCGGCCCAGGTTGAACAACACAGCCAGGGCATTCTCAAGGCACTGGTGGCCGCCGCAAAGGCAGACGGCCATGTGGATGAGCGCGAGCGCGCGTTGATCGAAGGCGAATTCACCAAGCTGGACAACGACCAGGAACTGCAACACTGGCTGCACGCCGAACTCAACAAGCCCCTGGACCCCACCGACGTCGCCCGCGCCGCCAGCACCCCGGAAATGGCCGCCGAAATGTACATCGCCAGCGTCATGCTGGTGGATGAGGAAAATTTCATGGAAAAAGCCTACCTGGATGAACTGGCCCGCCAACTGAAACTTGAACCCGGCTTAAAGCTGGAGTTGGAAAAGCAAGTGCGGCTCAACGCAGCTCTGCCCCGCTAACCACGATGCGAAGCGAGTCGCCCTTGATCTTGATCTGCTTTTGATCTCAGGCGCCCCGTTAAACCACGCTGGCCGGAATTCGACAGGGATTTGGGGGGTAAACCGGCAGGGATGCCGGTTTAGCCGCCCCGCGCCATGGATGGCGCGTGGCGGCGGCCCCCCAAATCACTGGCGGATTACGGGCACACCGAGCCTAAGCGAGGTGCCGAGTGGTGGGGCAAGAGCCCTTTGGTTACTTTGGGGCTCTTTTCCAAAGTGACCCGCTGTAAAAGCGGAACCAATATCAGCCGTTACCCAAATAACGGATATGTACTCGGTCTGATCCAACATCCCAACCAACCCTGAGGCCGCCATCGGGAGCAAGTCGAACCGTCGCACCGCCCCTCCCACATTTGCTCCGGGCCCCTTCAGTTAGATCCCTGTAGCCAAAGATGCTACCCATCCCGCTTACGCATTCTGTGGATCCCCCCTCAAAAGCGTTGATAAACCCGAGCATCCGCTCAGCTATACTCCCCTCCATTTGAATGCCCCTGCGAGGAATTACTGTGAAGAACTGGACCCTGCGCCAAAGGATTTTGGCGAGCTTTGCGGTAATTATCGCCATCATGCTGCTGATGGTGGTGCTCTCCTATTCGCGCCTGCTCAAGATCGAAGCCAGCGAAAACTCCGTGCGCGACGACGCCGTGCCCGGCGTGTTTTTCAGTTCGATGATCCGCAGCGCCTGGGTCGACAGCTACCTGCAAACCCAGGAACTGGTCGGGATCCACGAAAACCAGGGCATTTCCGAGGAAGACAAGCAGGACTACAAGTCATTCGAAGCGCGGCTTGAGCAGCACATGGCCAGTTACGCGGGCACGATCAATATCACCCAGGATCGCACCGAATTCGATGCCTTCGAAAAACTGCACCAGAACTACAACGCCATTCTCGCCCAGGTCCTGGCGGCTCATCAGAGCAACAACCCGGCCGAGGCACTGAGGCTGTTCAACGAGCAACTGACCCCCGCCTGGACCGCAGGCCGCATGAAGCTCAACGACATCATCAATGAGAACAAACAGGTTGCCGACAATGCCACCGCTGCCATCGATGATGCCGTAGCAGCGGCAAAGGTCAGCATGGGCGTCTCGCTGCTGCTGGCGATTCTCGCCGCGGCGCTGTGCGGCCTGTTGCTGATGCGCGCGATCATGGCGCCGATGCAGCGTATCGTGCAGATCCTCGAGGTCATGCGCACCGGCGACCTGAGCAAGCGCCTGAACCTGGAGCGCAAGGACGAATTCAACGCGGTCGAAACCGGCTTCAACGACATGATGACCGAGCTGACTGCCCTGGTGTCCCAGGCGCAGCGTTCGTCGGTGCAGGTCACCACCTCGGTCACCGAGATCGCCGCGACCTCCAAGCAGCAACAGGCCACCGCCACGGAAACCGCAGCCACCACCACGGAAATCGGCGCCACCTCCCGCGAGATTGCGGCCACGTCCAAGGATCTGGTGCGTACCATGACCGAAGTGTCCACCGCCGCCGACCAGGCCTCGGTGGCCGCCGGTTCCGGCCAGCAGGGCCTGGCACGCATGGAAGAGACCATGCACTCGGTGATGGGCGCCGCCGACCTGGTCAACGCCAAGCTGGCGATCCTCAATGAGAAGGCCGGCAACATCAACCAGGTGGTGGTGACCATCGTCAAGGTGGCTGACCAGACCAACCTGTTGTCTCTCAATGCCGCCATCGAAGCGGAAAAAGCCGGTGAATACGGACGCGGCTTTGCCGTGGTGGCCACCGAAGTGCGCCGCCTGGCCGACCAGACTGCCGTGGCAACCTACGACATCGAGCAAATGGTGCGTGAGATCCAGTCAGCGGTGTCGGCGGGCGTGATGGGCATGGACAAGTTCTCCGAGGAAGTCCGCCGGGGTATGTTCGAAGTTCAGCAAGTGGGCGAGCAACTGTCGCAGATCATCCACCAGGTACAGGCCCTGGCGCCGCGGGTGTTGATGGTCAACGAAGGCATGCAGGCCCAGGCCACCGGCGCCGAACAGATCAACCACGCGCTGGTGCAATTGGGCGATGCCAGCAGCCAGACCGTCGAATCCCTGCGTCAGGCCAGCTTTGCCATTGATGAGCTGAGCCAGGTCGCGGTGGGTCTGCGCAGCGGCGTGTCGCGTTTCAAAGTCTGATGAGCGATCTCGCGGCTAAACGCGTCGCCGTCCCGGCAGCGAAAACGGCGTTGTTCCTGGTGTTTCGCATCGGCAACGAACGCTTTGCCCTAAAGGCCACCGAAGTGGCGGAGGTGCTGCCGCGCCTGCCGCTCAAACCCATCGCCCATGCGCCACTGTGGGTGGCGGGTATCTTTGCGCATCGCGGCGCGCTGGTGCCGGTAATCGATGTCAGTGCCCTGACGTTCGGCACCCCGGCCCAGGCTCGCACCAGCACGCGGCTGGTGCTGGTCAACTACCAGCCGCAACCCTGGAGTGAAGCGCGTGGGCTGGGGCTGATCCTGGAGCAGGCCACCGACACCCTGCGTTGCGACCCCGCCGAGTTCCAGCCTTATGGCGTGGACAACCAGCAGGCGCCCTACCTGGGGCCGGTACGCGAGGATGCACAGGGCTTGATGCAGTGGATTGGCATTGCCGAGCTGCTGAGCGCTGAAGTACGCGCCTTGCTGTTTTGCGCCGAGTTAAGCCTATGAGCAGTGACCCGCGTTTTTCGGCGTTCTTGAAAGAACGCATCGGCCTGGACGTTGCCTCGGTGGGCGAGGCGATCATCGAGCGTGCGGTGCGCCAGCGCTGCCAATCCTCCCAGGCGCAGTCGACGGAGGCCTACTGGCAGCTCCTGCAACATTCCCACGACGAGCAGCAGGCACTGATCGAAGCGGTGATCGTTCCCGAGACCTGGTTTTTCCGCTACCCCGAGTCCTTTGCGACCTTGGCCCGCCTGGCCCAACTGCGGCTGGTCGAGATCAAGCAGATGCGCGCGCTGCGCATCCTCAGCCTGCCGTGTTCGACTGGCGAAGAGCCCTATTCGATTGCCATGGCCTTGTTGGATGCGGGCCTGGCGCCCCATCAGTTCAAGGTTCAGGGGATGGACGTCAGCCCGCTGTCGGTGGAACGTGCCCGGCGCGGTGTGTACGGCAAGAACTCGTTTCGCGGAGCCGATCTCGAATTTCGCGACCGCCACTTCACAGAAGAAACCGGCGGTTACCGCATCGCCGACCGGGTGCGCGAGCAAGTGCGTCTGCAAGTGGGCAACTTGCTCGACCCGACACTGCTGGCCAACGAGCCGACCTACGATTTTGTGTTCTGCCGCAACCTGTTGATCTACTTCGACCAGCCGACCCAGAAGCAAGTATTTGATGTGCTCAAGGAACTGACTCATGTGGACGGTGTGCTGTTTATCGGCCCGGCCGAGGGCAGCCTGCTGGGGCGCCATGGCATGCGTTCGATTGGCGTGCCGCAATCCTTTGCCTTCAGTCGACACGTAGAGCAGACCCCGCCGCCGGTATTCGTGCCGATGCCCGCGCCAGCACCGCAGCGCAGTGCAGCACCGATACCACTCAAGCCGCGTCCGTTCAGCACGGTCAGCACTCAGGTGCCGCCGGTCAAGGTGCCCCACACCGACGCAGGGGATTTGCTCGGCCAGATCGCGACCCTGGCCAATGAAGGCAAAAGTGCCGAGGCCCGGGCCGCCTGTGAGCGTTATTTAAGCAGCCACCCGCCGGTTGCCCAGGTGTTCTATTGGTTGGGGTTGCTCAGCGATGTGGCCGGCAGCGCCTTGGAAGCCCAGGGGTATTACCGAAAAGCCTTGTACCTGGAACCGCAGCATTCGCAGGCCTTGATGCATCTGGCTGCGTTGCTCGAATCCCAGGGCGACAGTGCGGGAGCGCGCCGGCTACAAGCCCGCGCCGCCCGTAGCGAGCGAGCACACAGTGAGTCCGAACGATGAACAGCCCTGACGCGCTCGACACCGCAGGCCTGGACCTGACGCTGACCGATACCCAAGCCATCGATGACTGCTGGAACCGTATCGGCATTCATGGCGACAGGTCCTGCCCACTGCTGGACGAGCATATTCACTGCCGCAACTGCTCGGTGTATTCCGCCGCCGCCACGCGCCTGCTCGACCGCTATGCCCTGCAGCAGGATGATCAGCGCTCGCAGGCCGCTGCCGAAGCGGGTAGCGAGGTGGTCACCCGTTCGCTGTTGATGTTCCGCCTCGGTGAAGAATGGCTCGGTATCGCCACCCGCTGCCTGGTGGAAGTGGCGCCATTGCAACCGATCCACTCCTTGCCGCACCAGCGTTCCCGTGCGCTGCTGGGGGTGGCCAACGTGCGGGGTGCGCTGGTGGCGTGCCTGTCGCTGGTGGAACTGCTGGGCCTGGACAGCACCAGCAGCGGGCCCAGTGGCGGGCGGATCATGCCGCGCATGTTGATCATTGCCGCCCAGGACGGTCCGATCGTCGTGCCGGTGGATGAAGTGGATGGCATTCATGCCATCGATGAGCGCACCTTGAACGCGGCCTCGGCCTCCGGTACCCAGGCCAGCGCACGCTATACCCAAGGTGTGTTGCAGTTCAAAGGCCGCAGCCTGCGCTGGCTGGACGAAGCGCAATTGTTGTCCGCCGTGACCCGGAGCCTCGCATGACCCCCGACCAGATGCGTGATGCCTCGCTGTTGGAGCTGTTCAGCCTGGAGGCCGATGCGCAAACCCAGGTATTGAGCGCCGGCCTGCTGGCCCTGGAGCGCAACCCGACCCAGGCGGATCAACTTGAAGCCTGTATGCGCGCCGCACATTCGCTCAAGGGCGCGGCGCGGATTGTTGGGGTGGATGCCGGGGTCGGCGTGGCCCACGTCATGGAGGATTGCCTGGTCAGCGCCCAGGAAGGTCGTCTGTACCTGCAACCGGAACATATCGATGCGTTGTTGCAAGGCACTGACCTGCTGATGCGTATCGCCACGCCAGGCAACAGCGTGGGGCCGTTGGATATCCAGGCGTACGTGGCGTTGATGGAGCGTCTGCTTGACCCGGCGCAGCCACCCGCTACGCCGGCGCCAAAAGCCGAGCCCGAGCCTGCTCCGGCGCCTATCGTTGAAGCATTGCCGCAAGAGCCAGAGGTTGCACCGCCCGTCAGCAGTGAGCCACCGCGTCAGAACAAGCGCATCACCGAGGGTGGCGAGCGTGTACTGCGGGTTACCGCCGAGCGCTTGAACAGCCTGTTGGACCTGTCGAGCAAGTCCTTGGTGGAAACCCAGCGGCTCAAGCCTCACCTGGCCAGTATGCAACGCCTCAAGCGCATTCAAAGCAACAGCCTGCGCGCCCTCGATACCCTGGACGGTCACCTCAAGCACCTGGATTTGAATCTTGAGACTCAGGAAGCCCTGGCCGATACCCGCCGCTTGTTGAGCGAAGCTCAGGCACTGCTGGCGGATAAAAACGCGGAACTTGACGAGTACGCCTGGCAGGCCGGCCAGCGCGCCCAGGTGCTTTACGACACCGCGCTGGCCTGCCGCATGCGACCGTTTGCCGACGTGCTGGCGGGGCAGGTGCGCATGGTGCGTGACCTCGGTCGCAGCCTGGGCAAGCAAGTGCGCCTGGAAATCGAAGGCGAAAAGACCCAGGTCGATCGAGACGTCCTGGAAAAACTTGAAGCACCGCTCACTCATTTACTGCGCAATGCGGTCGACCACGGCATCGAAACGCCCGAGCAGCGGCTGCTGGCGGGCAAACCGGCGGAAGGCCTGATCCGCCTGCGTGCGTCCCATCAAGCCGGGTTGCTGGTACTGGAATTGAGCGACGACGGCAACGGTGTCGATCTGGAGCGCCTGCGCGGCACCATTGTCGAACGTAATCTGTCGCCGGTGGAAACTGCCCTGCGCCTGAGCGAAGAGGAACTGCTGACGTTCCTGTTCCTGCCGGGGTTCAGCTTGCGCGACAAGGTCACCGAGGTGTCCGGTCGTGGCGTTGGCCTGGATGCAGTGCAGCATATGGTTCGCCAACTGCGTGGCGCGGTGGTACTGGAGCAGACGGCGGGGCAGGGCAGTCGCTTCCATCTGGAAGTGCCGTTGACCTTGTCGGTGGTGCGCAGCCTGGTGGTGGACGTGGGCGAAGAAGCCTATGCCTTCCCCCTGGCCCACATTGAACGCATGTGTGACCTGGCTCCCGACGACATTGTGCAACTGGAAGGCCGCCAGCATTTCTGGCACGAGGGCCGGCATGTGGGCCTGGTTGCCGCCAGCCAGTTGCTGCAGCGCCCCCCGGGGCAGAGTCCTTCGCAGACCCTGAAAGTCGTGGTGATCCGCGAGCGCGATGCCGTGTACGGGATTGCCGTGGAGCGCTTTATCGGTGAACGCACCCTGGTGGTGTTGCCGCTGGATGATCGCCTGGGGAAGGTCCAGGATATTTCTGCAGGGGCGTTGCTCGATGACGGCTCGGTGGTACTGATCGTCGATGTCGAAGACATGCTGCGTTCGGTGGATAAATTGCTCAACACCGGCCGCCTGGAACGTATCGCCCGGCGCAGCCAGCAGGCCACCGAAGCACCGCGCAAGCGCGTGCTGGTGGTAGACGACTCGCTGACCGTACGCGAGCTGCAACGCAAATTATTACTCAATCGTGGTTATGAAGTCGCTGTTGCGGTCGATGGCATGGATGGCTGGAACGCATTGCGCTCCGAGGACTTCGACCTGCTTATCACTGATATTGATATGCCTCGCATGGACGGTATTGAATTGGTCACACTTTTGCGCCGTGACAGTCGCCTGCAATCGTTGCCGGTGATGGTGGTTTCCTACAAGGATCGTGAAGAAGACCGACGTCGTGGACTCGACGCGGGCGCCGACTATTATTTAGCCAAAGCCAGTTTCCATGACGACGCCTTGCTCGACGCCGTGGTTGAACTGATTGGAGGCGCCCGGGCATGAGGATTGCGATCGTCAATGACATGCCCCTGGCGATAGAGGCCTTGCGCCGCGCCTTGAGCTTTGAGCCCGCCCACGAGGTGGTGTGGGTGGCCAGCAATGGCCTGGAAGCGGTGCGCCGCTGTGCCGAGCTGACCCCTGACCTGATCCTGATGGACCTGATCATGCCGGTGATGGATGGGGTGGAGGCTACCCGGCAGATCATGGCTGACACGCCTTGCCCTATCGTGATCGTTACTGTCGACCGCCAGGCCAACGTCAGCCGCGTATTCGAAGCCATGGGCCACGGAGCGCTGGATGTGGTGGATACCCCGGCGCTGGGCGTAGGCAACCCCAAGGATGCGGCGGCACCGCTATTGCGCAAGATCCTCAATATCGGTTGGTTGATTGGCCAGCGCGGCACGCGTGTGCGTGCCGAAACCCCACCGCAACGGGGCACAGGCAAGCGTCAACGGCTGGTGGCCATTGGTTCTTCAGCGGGTGGGCCGGCGGCGCTGGAGGTTCTGCTCAAGGGCTTGCCGCGGGATTTTCCCGCCGCCATCGTGCTGGTGCAGCATGTGGACCAGGTCTTCGCCGCCGGCATGGCCGAGTGGCTGAGCAGCGCCTCCGGCCTGCCCGTGCGCCTGGCCTGTGAGGGCGAGCCGCCCCAGGCCGGCGTGGTCTTGCTGGCCGGCACCAACCATCATATTCGCTTGTTGAAAAATGGCACGCTAGCCTATACCGCAGAGCCGGTGAACGAGATTTACCGGCCCTCCATCGACGTGTTTTTCGAAAGCGTCGCCAGTTACTGGACCGGTGACGCCGTCGGCGTACTACTGACCGGCATGGGGCGCGACGGGGCCCAGGGCCTCAAGCTGATGCGCGAACAAGGATATTTGACCATCGCCCAGGATCAGCAGAGCTCGGCGGTGTACGGCATGCCCAAAGCGGCGGCGGCGATTGATGCTGCTGTTGAAATTCGCCCACTGGATAGAATTGCGCCCCGATTGCTGGAGGTCTTTGCAAAATGATCGAAAATCTCCCGCCGTGCTGGCTTGCAGGTAGTAATTCAGGTGACTGCACATGAATGATTTACAGCTCGACGACTTCAAGACCGATGAGAACGCCGCCATGGTGCTGCTGGTCGACGATCAGGCCATGATCGGCGAAGCCGTGCGGCGCGGCCTGTCCCATGAAGAAAACATCGACTTCCACTTTTGCGCCGACCCGCACCAGGCGATTGCCCAGGCGATCCGCATCAAGCCGACGGTGATCCTGCAGGACCTGGTGATGCCCGGCCTCGACGGTCTGACCTTGGTGCGTGAATACCGCAATCACCCGGCGACCGCGAATATCCCGATCATCGTGCTGTCCACCAAGGAAGACCCGCTGATCAAGAGTGCGGCCTTCGCGGCCGGCGCCAACGATTACCTGGTCAAGCTGCCCGACAACATCGAACTGGTGGCGCGTATCCGCTACCACTCGCGGTCCTACATGACGCTGTTGCAGCGTGACGCGGCCTACCGTGCGCTGCGGGTCAGCCAGCAACAGTTGCTGGATACCAACCTGGTGCTGCAACGCCTGATGAACTCCGACGGCCTGACCGGGCTGTCCAACCGCCGCCACTTCGACGAATACCTGGAACTGGAGTGGCGCCGTGCCATGCGCGACCAGACCCAACTGTCGCTGCTGATGATCGACGTGGACTTCTTCAAGACCTACAACGACAGCTTCGGCCACGTCGAAGGCGATGAAGCCTTGCGCAAAGTCGCCGCCGCTATCCGCGACGCCAGCAGCCGCCCTTCGGACTTGCCGGCGCGATACGGCGGCGAAGAGTTCGCGCTGGTACTGCCCAATACCTCGCCGGGCGGCGCACGGTTGGTTGCAGAAAAATTGCGCATGGCGGTGGCGGCCCTGAAAATCCCGCACATTGCCCCGGCAGAAGGGGCGAGCCTGACCATCAGCATTGGCCTGTCGACCTTGACGCCGGTGCAGGGCACGGACTGCCGGCAACTGATCATGGCGGCGGACAAGGGGCTGTATACGGCCAAGCATAATGGGCGTAATCAGGTTGGTATCGAGTGAGTTGAGGCTGTACCCCATTAAAATGTGGGAGGGGCTTCCCTCCCACATTGTGAGCGCGGTATTCGTCCAGATTAAGTGCACATGAACGTGGTTGAACGAAGAAACCCGCCATCTATGTAGCGTCGATGGAAGGGGGATTGCAGAGAGATTATTCTATTTTAAATCCAGGCCTGCCATTAGCCGCACGCCACTCTTTAACTTCTTTTACAATGCCCTCCGGGCTGTCTTCTCTGTCAGCTCTTGGATAGTAGACGAGATCTGATCCGTCAGGATGCTCCGTAAGTCGCTTGAATGCTAATAGCATTTCGTCATCTTCTTCCTCAGTGCGAGCACTCGCATCACAAAGAGAAGTTACAAAACTTAAAAATTCGCTTTCTGTGTACTCGGAAATTGAGGTTTTCATCTTAATTACCCAGTTGAATGGCCGTATTTATTATGGCTCAACCTTAAATCCATGCTTGTTATTGGTGGCTCGCCAGTTTTCAACTCTTTCAGTTATAGCTTCAATTGTACTTTCTGTATCCGATGCGGTGTAATAAATAAGGTCTGTTCCTTCTGGGTGTTCAGTAATTAATTCGAAGTGTTGTAAAAGTTTATCTAGTCGCTCATCGGTTGGAGCGGTATTTTCCTTGAGTATTTCTTTCATGAATAATAAAAATTCATCTTTTGTATACTCGGAAAAACTTTGTTTGAGTTTCATCATTCGGCTCCTTTCTTATGAGGCTCCATGTGGCGTTTAGGGGTTAGTATGCGTAAATTTCAGCATTATGATTCTGACCGCCCATCGGCAGCCGTCTTCGAACTCATTCGAACCGGCAGGTCGATTGTGCTGTTGACTGCCGAGGTTATTGTCGACTCGTTGAGTGAAATAAGAAGTCTGCCATCGTTGTAGAACCGATGGCAGGGGATAGGGCGGCGTTATTCTATTCTGAAACCAGGCTTGCCATTATTCGCACGCCACTCTTTGACTTCTTTTACAATTCCTTCTGGGCTGTCTTCTCTGTCATCTCTTGGGTAGTAGATTAGATCCGCTCCGTCCGGGTGCTCCGTCAGGCGTTCAAACTCGAAAACCATTTCAATGTCTTCTTCTTCGGTGCGAACGCTGCTGTCACAAAGAGAGATTACAAAGTTCAGAAATTCGGTCTCTGTGTATTCGGTGATTAATGTTTTCATCTTTTTAGATGCCTTTTCTATGAATTTCTTTATGGCGTTTTGGAGTGACTATATAGATGTTGTCAATGTCAAAAATCTCGCCGCCTTGAGAAATGAAAATTTTGTGGTGAATTTCGAATTTAACAGATTCCCCCACCCACTCTGATTTGCTTGAAAAGGGAGCTTTCCCATCCAGCATTATCGACAAATTTTGACGTTTGAACTGACTTGCCAGTTCCGAGTCGTTGGCAACCGTTTTCCAGAAGGCTTCGCGAAATGCTCTGAAGTTTTTAAACTCCTGACCTTTAAGCTTGTCGGCAATTTGCGAAGGTATAGGGGAGCCTTCCCCTTGTGAGGCCGCTCCTAGCCAGGAACCGGTTATAGATTGCCCGTTGCCTGTCACAACTCCTGGGTCTTCCCGTCGATCCCTGAAAAACACATAGATGGGAGGTAAGCCAGAGTTGACCGGGAAGACAGTGATGAAGTCGTCAAATCCTGCCTCAGCAGCGGCTGGAAAACTGTCAATCCTTCCTTCAACGGGAGTTACGGTAGCTCCCGTATAGACAGGCGGTTCAGATTGATCAACGGGCAGCGTTGTTGAGCTATCCCCAGGGGCAACGATAGGTGTCCAGATCAACGTTCTTGGTGGAATGTCACTTGTCGTGACGGTGTATACCTTCTGCCCAGGATCATAGGTCGCAGCAACCACCTTGACCTTGGAAGGCACGCTTGTACCGTCGGCAGTGACCACGAATACTTCTGACCGCCCATCGGTAGCCGTCTTCGAACTCATTCGAACCGGCAGGTCGATTGTGCCGTTGACTGCCGAGGTTATCGTCGACTCGTTGAGGTCTGGTACCAAGGTTGAGATCGGTGTACCAAGCGCATAACGCTCTGGAAGTTCTCCATTTGCGAGTTTGGGGGAATAGACCAACGCTGAAACACCGACCATTAAGCCACTCGCGGTACTTGCGACCAACTCCGTCAATGCGGCCACTGCTGACCGAATAGCAGCTTGCAGCGTGATGGTAATCCCTTCTGCTGTTGCGATAGTCCCGACTGAGGTCATGACTATCGCTTGAGTCGCAGAAGCAGTGCCCGACAGTCGATAGGTATTGGTTGCTCGTACCGCTTCAATACGCGCCTGGGCCGTGGCTACCTGCTGCGCACGTCCCGCGAGGTCGCTGATTGCATTGGAGGCGTTGGCAAGAAACCGCGCGGACTCTGAATTCAGCACAAAATCATGGTGGCTGAGCCATCTCACCCCAAGCGCGGTATTCTGCTGCAGATAAATAAGCTGTTTCAGTCCCTCAAGCTCGGGTTTGCTCAGTGGCGGTGTAACCCGTGGGTTGGCTGCGGGATAGTAAATCATCAACCCGTTCCGGTTTATGGCTAACGGTGGGTCAATAGGTTTGATCGCAGCCATCGTTTCTTCGATCATTTTGTCCAGCGTGTTTTTGTAAAGCATGAGGGTCTGGTCGGGTGTCAATCCAACGACAGAACCTGCAAGAGAGGTGAGTTCCACCTGCAAATATTCCGGCAGCAACTGCACCTGAATTTCCAACTCATCGGCAATGGCCTTCAGATACTCATTGTGTAAATTTGCCCAGCCAGGATCATGTTCGGCTAAATTGGCCTCCAACGTTTGCCGGGCCTTTGCCAACCCTGAAAGTTTTTTAGCCAGAATGTGTATGGAGAGCGAGAGAGCCTTGAGTTCTTGCGCGGCTCTCCAAACGTTGTCGTAAAGTGTGTAAGTATCGCCCAAATTTTTTATCGGGTCAGAGGATGCAAGCGTTTCACGTAGTTTTGTATAGGTTAAGTTTTCCATCAGATAAAAAGGGCTTTGATCATAGAGCCCATAGATGAGTGGCGCAGTATTGGCGTATTTGGTTTTTTTCGCGTCGATGATTTCAAGTGCGATTTTTTGATCGAGAATGGCTGAGGCTGTCTCTGTGAGTGGCTGTGAAGCTTTCGCGGCTTGCTGTTTCTCTGCCAGTTCGCGTTCAGTTTCAGTCGTTAGCGTTGCGAACCGTGCGCTGTACTCTGCGTCAATCAAGGATTGGTTGTACTGTTGCTCTCCAATGAAATCAGCGGTGGTGCTAGGGAAGTCAAACTGCTTGAAGCGGCTACGGTCTCCTTCACCTCGACGAGGCCCTTCTTGAAGGCCCCAGCCATCTCCACTTCCTGCGTAGCCTCCGCCTTCGCCACCCCAATAAGTGTTTCGTCTCCCGGCGGTAATTATCGTGGGCTTGAGTTCTAAAGGTTGTCCTGGTTGCCACCCTTGCTGTGCCATAGGGTCTCTCCGTTTTTTGTGAGAGTGATCGAGTTTGAAAGTTTGTACGTCCTGAAGACAAAGCTCAGTCGCTTTGATCGAACTTATTTGAGCGGGAAGGAATAAAAAACTGATGGCGTTTTGATTTGATTTTATGTCTGTAGGAGTATTTGTAAGACGGGTCTGAAACTGATGTATTTATATTCTTGTATATTTGTGACTTGAGTCTTGGGGCGATTTGGCTAGAAACCTAATTGTTTGTTTTTGTTCGGGTGGGTTGGATTGTGCTCTTTTAGGCGGGCTCTGATTTTGATGTTCAGATCATTTGTATAAACAGATGAACGGTCATTTTTGAGCGAGTAGTAGGTGTGGTTTTTCTAACGCGGGGTATCGCCCTCCCGCAGGAAACGCTTTGGTGGTCGCGCATCTGTTAGCGAAGCTAGCATGAGGAGAGGAAGCGCCGCCTTGGCAGAATCGGCCAAGCGGGCTGCCGTTCCCAGCCGTTTGCCGTTATACTCGCCGGCTTTCAAAAGTTCGCCAACGAGTGCTGCCCGCCATGGAAATCAACCCGATCCTTAACACCATCAAGGACCTGTCCGAGCGCTCCGAAACTATTCGGGGGTATCTTTGACTACGATCAAAAGCATGAGCGTCTGACCGAGGTCAACCGCGAGCTTGAAGATCCGAGTGTCTGGAACAAACCTGAATACGCCCAGGAACTGGGGCGCGAGCGCGCTGCGCTGGCGCAGATCGTCGACACCCTCGACGAGCTGAACACCGGTCTGGCCGATTGTCGTGACCTGCTGGACATGGCTGTCGAAGAAAACGACGAAGGCGCAGTGGGCGATGTCGTCGCCGAGCTGGCCCGTCTCGAGGAAAACCTCGCCAAGCTTGAATTCCGCCGCATGTTCAGCCATGAAATGGACCCGAACAACGCCTACCTGGACATCCAGGCCGGTTCCGGCGGCACCGAGGCCCAGGACTGGGCCAACATCCTGCTGCGCATGTACCTGCGCTGGGCCGACAAGCGCGGTTTCGACGCGACCATCATGGAACTGTCCGCCGGTGAAGTCGCCGGTATCAAGGGCGCGACCGTGCATATCAAGGGTGAATACGCCTTTGGCTGGCTGCGTACCGAAATCGGTGTGCACCGCCTGGTGCGCAAGAGCCCCTTCGACTCCGGCAACCGTCGTCACACTTCGTTCTCCGCCGTTTTCGTCTCGCCAGAGATCGACGACAAGGTGGAAATCGAGATCAACCCGGCCGACCTGCGCATCGACACCTACCGTTCCTCCGGTGCCGGTGGTCAGCACGTAAACACCACTGACTCGGCCGTACGTATTACCCACGTACCGACCAACACCGTGGTCAGTTGCCAGAACGAACGTTCCCAGCACGCCAACAAGGATACCGCCATGAAAATGCTGCGGGCCAAGTTGTACGAGCAGGAAATGCAGAAGCGCAACGCCGCTTCCCAGGCGCTGGAAGACACCAAGTCGGATATCGGCTGGGGTCACCAGATCCGTTCGTATGTACTCGATGCGTCGCGGATCAAGGATCTGCGCACCAACATCGAACGCAGCGACTGCGACAAGGTACTCGACGGTGATATCGACGAATACCTGGAAGCCAGCCTGAAATCCGGCCTGTAACACCCCTGTAGGAGCGAGCTTGCTCGCGATCCCCAGCCGAAGGCTGGGGAAAACGTACCTGTGATGGAATTTCAAAAGACATGAGCGACCAACAACTCGACCCGCAAGCCCTGCAACAGGAAGAAAACTCCCTGATCGCCCTGCGCAAGGAAAAGCTTGCTGCCGAGCGCGCCAAGGGTAACGCCTTCCCCAACGACTTCCGCCGCGACAACTACTGCGATGCCTTGCAGAAACAGTACGCGGACAAGACCAAGGAAGAGCTGGCAGAAGCGGCGATCCCGGTCAAGGTGGCAGGTCGCATCATGCTCAACCGTGGCTCGTTCATGGTGATTCAGGACATGACCGGGCGTATCCAGGTCTACGTCAACCGTAAAACCCTCTCGGAAGAAACCCTGGCCTCGGTGAAAACCTGGGACATGGGTGACATCATCGCCGCAGAAGGCACCCTGGCCCGTTCCGGCAAGGGCGACCTGTACGTCGAAATGACCAGCGTGCGCCTGTTGACCAAGTCCCTGCGCCCGCTGCCGGACAAGCACCACGGCCTGACCGACACCGAGCAGCGCTATCGCCAGCGTTACGTTGACCTGATCGTCAACGAAGACGTGCGCCAGACCTTCCGTGTGCGTTCGCAAGTCATTGCCCACATCCGCAGCTTCCTGATGCAGCGTGACTTCCTGGAAGTGGAAACGCCGATGCTGCAAACCATCCCCGGTGGTGCCGCAGCCAAGCCATTTGAAACCCACCACAACGCGCTGGACATGGAAATGTTCCTGCGTATCGCGCCGGAGCTGTACCTCAAGCGCCTGGTGGTCGGCGGGTTTGAGAAGGTGTTCGAGATCAACCGCAACTTCCGTAACGAAGGCGTCTCGACCCGTCACAACCCTGAATTCACCATGTTGGAGTTCTACCAGGCCTACGCCGACTACGAAGACAACATGGACCTGACCGAAGAACTGTTCCGTGAACTGGCGCAGCTTGTTCTGGGGACTACCGACGTGCCGTACGGCGACAAGGTGTTCCACTTCGGCGAGCCGTTCGTGCGTCTTTCGGTGTTCGACTCGATCCTCAAGTACAACCCTGAGCTGACCGCTGACGATCTGAACGACATCGACAAGGCTCGCGCCATCGCCAAGAAAGCCGGTGCCAAGGTGTTGGGCTTTGAAGGCCTGGGCAAATTGCAGGTGATGATTTTCGAAGAGCTGGTCGAGCACAAGCTGGAGCAGCCACACTTCATTACCCAGTACCCGTTCGAAGTGTCGCCGCTGGCGCGTCGCAACGACGACAACCCGAACGTCACTGACCGTTTCGAACTGTTCATCGGCGGCCGCGAAATCGCCAACGCCTACTCCGAGCTTAACGACGCGGAAGATCAGGCCGAGCGCTTCATGGCTCAGGTGGCCGACAAGGACGCCGGCGATGACGAAGCCATGCACTACGACGCCGACTTCGTACGTGCCCTGGAGTACGGCATGCCGCCGACTGCTGGTGAAGGCATCGGCATCGACCGGCTGGTGATGTTGTTGACCAACTCGCCATCGATCCGCGATGTGATCCTGTTCCCGCACATGCGGCCACAAGCGTAACCGTTGCGAAATCCGAAGCCGCCTTTTACAAGGCGGCTTTTTTATGTGGCGTATTCCAGCGTCACTTTTAAAGGAAGAAGTGTGGTGAACCGCGTAATGGCTCAAGAAGGTGCCGCCGGCATTGCTGCTGCCGTGGCTGAAAGCGTTCAGTACCAGGGCCGCAAGGCCAGCCGCCGGGGCAGCGAACAACGCCGCCAGGACATTCTCGATGCGGCCATGCGCATCGTGGTGCGCGAAGGGGTGCGTGCCGTACGCCATCGAGCCGTAGCGGCGGAGGCGGGTGTGCCGTTGTCGGCCACCACCTACTATTTCAAGGATATCGATGACCTGCTCACCGACACCTTCGCCCAATACGTCGAACGCAGCGCGGCCTTCATGGGCAAACTGTGGATGCGTAACGAGGGCTTGTTGCGCGAGATGGTTGCCTATGGCGATGGCAGCCCGCAGTCGCGCGCGCAACTGGCCGATGACATTGCCCGGCTGACCGCCGATTACGTGCTGCGCCAACTGACCAACCGCCGCGAATACCTGATGGCCGAGCAGGCGTTTCGACAGGAGGCCCTGCTGAACCCGCGACTGGCTGAACTGGTGCGCTCCCATCAACAGATTCTGTTGCAGGGCACCGGGCAGTTTTTTCAAGTGTTGGGCTCCCGTGAGCCGCAGCAGGATGCCAAGGTGTTGACGGCTATCATCAGTCGGATGGAATATCAGGGCCTGTTGGGCGGCGCAGAGCCTCTGACCGGTGAAGAGATGCTTGAAATCCTCAAGCGTTACATGCATCTGGTATTGGCCTCGGTCTGACAGCATTCGAGCAAAGCCTGACAACGCTCAACGTTTAAAGAGGAAGACACCGGGTGGACGATTACCAGCAGACGATACGCAGCTTGTCCGATCGCATTGTGCTGGCGCAGACACCGATCCGGGTTCTCGACGCAGTGAAGTGGGACGAGAACATCCGCCAGGGATTCCTCAAGGCCAAGGGCAAGGCCATGCCTGCCGTGGACCGCGATTACTACCTGAACCGGCCCCTGTCTTTCGATTCCAGTGCGGTGAAGCTGGAGTTCCAGAACATCGAGCGCGACATCACCCGCCGCCTGGGGCAGTTCAGCCCGGTGGGGCAGATCATGCGGCGCATGTGCCGCGAATACCGCATGGTGGTGCGTATGCTTGAAGCGCGCGGCACCGAGGACTTTGGCCTGATATCCCAGGAACTGTACGGCGCTGCCTCCGATGCGTTCCACGCTGGCGACCCGACCCTGGCAGACCTGGGGCTGATGCTGTCGGACTACCTGAACAATATCGATGGCCGGGGCGATCTGAAGGACGAAGCCAAGACCCTCACCGCCAAGGATGCGGTGAGCCTGCTGCAAACGCGTCTGAACAAGGTGTTTGGCGAGGCAGAAGAGACTATCCGCGTGTTCGAGTCCGACGGTATCGTCGCGGATGCGGCGGCGGGCGCCGACTATATCAAGATCCGCGCCGACGCGATGTTCAACGACCGCGACGTGCGCGCCCTGGAAGTGCATGAAGGGCTGGTGCATGTGGGCACCACGCTCAATGGCCAGAACCAGCCAATCTGCACGTTCCTGTCCAAGGGCCCGCCGTCGTCCACCGTGACCCAGGAGGGCCTGGCGATCCTGATGGAAATCATCACGTTTGCCTCCTATCCCAGCCGCCTGCGTAAATTGACCAACCGTACCCGCGCCATCCATATGGTGGAGGAGGGCGCCGACTTCCTGCAGGTGTTCGAGTTCTTCCGTGAGCAAGGCTTTGAAATGGCCGAAAGCTATGGCAACGCCAGCCGGGTGTTCCGTGGTTCAGTGCCGACCGGTCTGCCGTTTACCAAGGATTTGTCCTACCTCAAGGGCTTTATCATGGTCTACAACTACATCCAGCTCGCCGTGCGCAAAGGCAAGCTGGAACAAGTGCCGCTGCTGTTCTGTGGCAAGACCACCCTGGAAGACATGCGTACCCTGCGCCAACTGGTCGACGAGGGGTTGGTGGTGCCGCCCAAGTACCTGCCGGAGCAGTTTCGCGATATGAACGCGCTGGCGGCGTGGATGTGTTTTTCCAACTTCCTCAACCACTTGAGCCTGGATCGGATCGAGGCGGATTACTCCAATATCCTTTAGGTATTTCATTGAAGCAACCGGGTCAGCGTGTGGGAGGGGCTTGCCCCCTCCCACCATTGGATCTTCACAAGACTTCAGGTTTCAACTCACCTACGAGGTTTCAACGGATGAGAATCCTCGGCATCTTATGCCTGCTACTCACATTGAACGGCTGCAGCTCCTTGCTGTTCTATCCCGAGCCCGGCCTGCCCTTCACGCCGGAAAAAGCCCGCCTGCAATACCGCGACGTCACTATCACCACTGCTGACGGCCTCAAGCTCCACGCCTGGTGGTTGCCGGCTAAACCCGGCGTACCTCTGAAGGGAACGGTGCTGCACCTGCACGGCAACGGCGGTAATCTCGCCTGGCACCTGGGCGGCAGTTGGTGGTTGCCGGAGCAAGGCTATCAAGTGCTGTTGCTCGATTATCGCGGCTATGGGCTTTCGCAAGGCAAACCGTCCTTGCCGGCGATCTATCAGGATATCGACGCAGCATTTAGCTGGCTCGACAAAGCTCCTGAAACCCAGGGGCAACCGTTGATTGTGCTCGGCCAAAGCCTGGGCGGCGCGCTGGCGGTGCATTACCTGGCGGCCCATCCGGCGCGTCAACCCCAGATCAAGGCGCTGATACTGGATGGCGTACCCGCCAGTTATCGTGACGTAGGACAATTCGCCCTGAGCACGTCCTGGTTAACCTGGCCGTTGCAGGTGCCCCTGTCGTGGCTGGTGCCCGACGCCGACAGTGCAATCAATGCCATGCCCCAACTGACCGGTGTGCCAAAACTGTTGTTCCACAGCCTGGATGATCCCATCGTGCCGGTAGCCAATGGCATCCGCCTGTATCAAGTGGCCCCTGCGCCAAGGGTGTTGCAACTGACCCGTGGCGGCCATGTACAGACGTTTGCCGACAAGACCTGGCAAACCGTCATGCTGCGTTACCTGGACGACCCGCAGCACTTCAACGGCCTGCGCCGGCTGGGCGAGATTGCGAATTATCCAATTCCTAAAGTTGATTCATCAGAGAGCCCACAATGAGTGAAGAACGCAACATGATCCCGCTGATCCTCACCGGCATCGGCACTATCATCGGTACCGTTGGGTGCTTGTGGTATTACGGCTACCTGCACTTCGCCAAGCCGGAAGATGCGTTGCTGCTCAGCGACTTCACCATGCTCAAAACCGTGCCCGGTGAGGATTACAAGATCTCCCTCACGCCGGCCGCACAAGTGGCGCAGTGTGTCGACGGTGTATTGGTGATGTTTGATACCGAACAGAAGGGCTTGAGCGGCGTGCTGGTGAACAACAAAAAGCAGGCCGTGCGTTGTATGGGGGAGCAAACCCCGCAATTGCAGCAGTGAGCCTGGGTCTCACCGCCTGTGATGAGCACGTTTCTACTACCTGGCGGCGAATCCGGATAAGCCGATTGATTTCGCTGAAAGTTGCGCTTGGCGAAATTACCGGGAACCGTTTTGTGTAAAAAAGCCACAGAGGGCGATGTAACTTACACAGAAGGGGGCGGGGAAGTAGTGATCGATATTAATGTGATACGCAACATGCTGGCCATGGCCAGGGCGCATCAGGCGTTGGAGCGGCATGATGCGCAAGAGCAAGCGCGTAACAAATTGACTGGCAACCCGTCAGACGGCCCCGCAAGCGCGAAGATGATAACGCCGCCGGATGAAGACACCGATCGTCCGATCACATTTTCTTAGCCAAAAAAAACCCACCGCGAGGTGGGTTTTTTATCCGGCAACAATCAATCAGTTAGCAACGGAAGACCGTGGCTTGACTGGCTGGTTGTCGTTGGAGATGGTCACTTCAACGCGACGGTTCATGGCACGGCCCGAAACGCTGCCGTTGTCGGCAACTGGATATTCCTTGCCGTAGCCCTGGGTCACGATGCGCGAGATATCCACGCCTTGTTGAGCCAGTGCACGTTGCACGGAAGCTGCACGACGCTCCGACAGGCTCTGGTTGTACGAGTCGGAACCCGTGCTGTCGGTGTAGCCTTCAACGATCACTTTACGATCCGGGTTATCGCGCAGGAACTGCGCCAGCTTGGTGATGTTCACCAGGCCGCTGGATTTCAGGTCGGACTTGTTGGTGGCGAACAGTACGTCACCGAAAGTCACCAGGGTGCCGCGATCGGTTTGCTTGGCGTTCAAGCTGTTTTGCAGTTGCTTGATTTGCGCGTCACGGGCGTCCAGCAGGGCGCGGGCACGTTCGTCGCCGGCATTTTTCAGCTTGGCTTCGGATTCGCGCAGGACGATGGTGTCCTTGGCAACTTCAACACGCTGGTTGGTCAGGTAAGCGAGTTGGTCGACTTTCTTCTCGTCTTCGTTATCGCGGTATGCCTTGTCAGCCTTGTCCAGCCATTCGCTGGCGTCTTTGGTTTCCAAGGCTGCCAGTTTGGTGGCTTGCGGGTTGGTTTGCAGGGCCGAGAAGTTAGTCCGTGCATTTTCCAGGTTCGCGTTCGGCGGGGTGGAGCAGGCCGCCAAGGCAACGCTCATCGCCAGCAGGGCAGGGATCATCAATTGTTTACGCATAGTCGTGTCGTCCTTTCAATTCGATATCAGGTGCGATGCAATCAAGGGGCAGTGGCTTACTTCTGCATGATTGCAGCTGGGCGCATGCCTTCCTTACGCAGTTCTTCAACAGCCTTCTGAGAATCCTTCACAGCCTGTTGAGCCTTGGCAGCCTGGGCTTTACGCTCGGCGACGCGGGCGTCCCACTCGGCTTGTTCAGCCAGCTGACGAGCTTTCTCGTAGTTCTTGTCGTGCATCGCGATTTCAGCTTCTTTGAGCTTGTCCTGAGCCGACTTCATTTCCACGGCTGCAAACTCGGTACCGCCAGCGCTCACGGCGCTGTTAACGGCCGATTGGGTCACAGCGTACTGCTCGGTTGGAGGGTTGCCGGCGCAGCCTGCCAGAACGAAGCTGGTGCCGATTGCCAGCGCGGCCAATTTGAGCCCGCGCAGGTGGTTAAACGAGGATTTGGCGGTGCTGGTGTTCATCGTCTTCAACTCCATTGGATAACTCCTGAAAAACATCAAAATCCATCGTGGCGTATCGGTTGCGGGCCCGGCGGTAAAGCTCATGAGGCCAGTTCAAACGACCGTTCCACAAGTGATGGCTACTGGCTGTGACCCGAGGCTTTTTTCAAAAGTTCAGCGGATATGGCGAATTGCCTGAAAAAATATCTGACTGAGTGGTCAGTGTTCAAAAGATGGAACTTTCGCAGCGCGCAGCGGTACTCCGAGCCTGTAAAAAGCCCGGAATACCTGGGTTTGATTGACGTCAATAAAATGTTTTTCAGTGCTTCTGTTCGTCAGCGCTGGCGGACAAATCATGCAAATAGCGGCGCGACAATGTCAGAAACCTGGGTGTGAGGCCCACGTCTTCATACAGCGGATCCCCCTCTTCATCGATGGCAATCACCTGGTCGCCCTTGATATAGGGAAAGCTTTCTTCCAACTCTTCAAGGGCGGCGCCGATCAGCTCGCCGAGCAGTTCTTCGACGTGGCGCTTGGGGTACATCTCGGCAATGGCGGCCAGCCTTGCGGCAGATTCCACATCCAGATGAATCGCGTACTCAGTCTTGGTCAGGCGACCCTTGGCGGTTTCTTCCCAATGCTGGGCCAGTTCTCGAATTTTCATGGCTACCTCAATAAGCCTGCGCTGGCAGGCGGTGATGAGCGACCAGCCACCTGCGTGAATAACGCGACGGCTCATGCTTGAGACTAGCTTCAAGCCACAAGGTTTAAAGTCGTTTGCGTTCGGCCTTGTCAGAAACCGACGCCGGCGGCACTCTGGAACACCTGCGCGTCCCGGATTTCTGGCTGGAGATTGGCTGATGAGTGATATCGATGCACGCTTGCGTGAGGATGTTCACCTGCTGGGTGAACTGTTGGGCAACACCATTCGAGAGCAGTACGGCGATGACTTTCTCGACAAGATCGAGCAAATCCGCAAAGGCGCCAAGGCTGACCGTCGTGGTGCCGTCTCGGACAAGGCGGCCGGCGACGAACTGAGCGCCAGCTTGAATCAGTTGCAAGAGGACGAGTTGCTGCCTGTTGCCCGGGCCTTCAACCAGTTCCTCAACCTGGCCAACATTGCCGAACAATATCAACTGATTCATCGGCGCGATGAATCGCAACCGGCGCCTTTTGAGTCCCGGGTGTTGCCGGAGTTGCTGGCGCGCCTGAAAAGCGAAGGCCACAGCCATGAATCCCTGGCCCGGCAGTTGGCACGGTTGGAAATCGAGCTGGTGCTCACCGCCCACCCCACCGAAGTGGCTCGCCGTACCCTGATCCAGAAATACGATGCCATCGCCGCGCAACTGGCCCTCCAGGACCACCGTGACCTTACCAGCGCCGAACGCGAGCAGATCCGCGAACGCTTGCAACGGCTGATCGCCGAAGCCTGGCACACCGAAGAAATCCGCCGCATCCGGCCCACCCCGGTGGACGAAGCCAAGTGGGGCTTTGCGGTGATCGAACATTCGCTGTGGCACGCCATTCCCAATTACCTGCGCAAGGCTGACCAGGCCCTGCACGCTGCTACCGGCTTGCGCCTGCCCCTGGAGGCTGCGCCGATTCGCTTTGCCTCGTGGATGGGCGGCGACCGTGACGGCAACCCCAATGTCACCGCGCCGGTTACCCGCGAGGTGCTGTTGTTGGCGCGCTGGATGGCCGCGGATTTGTACTTGCGCGACATCGATCAGCTGGCCTCCGAGCTGTCGATGCAACAGGCCAGCCCGGCGTTGCAAGCCAAGGTCGGCGACAGCGTCGAACCCTATCGCGCCTTGCTCAAGCAACTGCGCGAACGCCTGCGTGCCACGCGCCAGTGGGCCCACGCTTCGTTGACGGCCAGCACCCCGGCGCCTGCCGAAGTGTTGCAGAACAACCGCGACCTGCTGGACCCGCTGGAGTTGTGCTACCAGTCCCTGCATGAATGCGGTATGGGCGTGATCGCCGATGGGCCGCTGCTCGACTGCTTGCGCCGTGCGGTGACCTTCGGGCTGTTCTTGGTGCGCCTGGATGTGCGTCAGGACTCCAGCCGTCACTCGGCGGCCATGACTGAAATCACTGACTACCTGGGCCTTGGGCGTTATGAGGATTGGGACGAAGACGCACGCATCCGCTTCCTGACCCAGGAACTGGCCAGTCGTCGGCCGTTGCTGCCGGGGTATTTCAAAGCGTCGGCAGACACCGCCGAGGTGCTCAATACCTGCAAGGAAATCGCCGCCGCACCGGCTGCCTCATTGGGCTCGTATGTTATCTCCATGGCGGGTGCCGCCTCGGATGTGCTGGCGGTGCAGTTGCTGTTGAAAGAGTCGGGCGTACAACGACCGATGCGTGTGGTGCCGTTGTTCGAAACGCTGGCTGACCTGGATAACGCCGGGCCGGTGATGGAGCGGCTGTTGCAACTGCCGGGTTATCGCGCGCGGTTGCAGGGGCCTCAGGAAGTGATGATCGGCTACTCCGACTCGGCCAAGGACGCAGGCACTACCGCCGCCGCCTGGGCGCAATACCGAGCGCAGGAGCGTCTGGTGGATATCTGCCGCGAACAGCAGGTGGAACTGCTGTTGTTCCATGGTCGTGGTGGCACCGTTGGTCGTGGCGGCGGCCCGGCCCACGCGGCGATCCTGTCGCAGCCACCGGGCTCGGTGGCAGGGCGTTTCCGCACCACGGAACAAGGCGAGATGATCCGCTTCAAATTCGGCCTGCCGGATATCGCCGAGCAGAACCTCAACCTCTATCTGGCCGCCGTGCTGGAAGCGACACTGCTGCCGCCGCCACCACCGGAGCCTGCCTGGCGTCACTTGATGGACGAATTGGCGGCAGACGGTGTCAGCGCTTACCGCGCCGTGGTGAGAGAAAATCCGCAGTTCGTCGAGTATTTTCGCCAGTCCACGCCGGAGCAGGAGTTGGGCCGTTTGCCCCTGGGCAGCCGCCCGGCCAAGCGTCGCGCAGGTGGGATTGAAAGCTTGCGCGCGATCCCGTGGATCTTCGGCTGGACCCAGACGCGCCTGATGCTGCCTGCCTGGCTCGGCTGGGAGGCGGCATTGAGCAAGGCGCTGGAGCGGGGGGAAGGTGAGTTGCTGGCGCAGATGCGTGAACAGTGGCCGTTTTTCCGCACGCGCATCGACATGCTGGAAATGGTGCTGGCCAAGGCCGATGCCGATATCGCCCGTCTTTATGATGAGCGCCTGGTGCAGCCAGACCTGCTGGCATTGGGTGCGCATTTACGCGACCTATTGTCGCAGGCCTGTGATGTGGTGCTTGGCTTGACCGGCCAGTCGCAGTTGCTGGCCCATAGCCCTGACACCTTGGAGTTCATCCGACTGCGCAACACCTACCTCGACCCGTTGCACCTGTTGCAGGCCGAGTTGCTGGCGCGGTCCCGTCGGCAAGAGGCGGCGCAAGACAGCCCTCTGGAACAGGCGCTGCTGGTGTCCGTGGCCGGTATTGCCGCCGGTTTGCGCAACACCGGTTGAGGTTTCTTGCGTGTTCTCAACGGCTTGCGGATCAACCACGACGACCGCCCTGAAAAGGGCGGTCGTTGTTTGAGGAGGCGGGTTGCGCTCAGGCACACCCTGTCGCTGACGTATGCCGGGTGCGGGTTTCTCCTACTTTTGGCGGCTTGTATGGTGAGGGCCCGCTGTGTATCTTGATCAGCCTTTGGCCGTTTGATCGGCCTGGACCCATATTTTTACGAGATTGGCCCCACGCGGCGAATCCGAGCGTCATCTCTATAAAAAATTGAGGAGCACATCGATGCGCGTCATTCTGCTGGGAGCTCCCGGGGCCGGTAAAGGTACTCAGGCAAAGTTCATCACTGAAAAATTCGGCATTCCACAAATCTCCACCGGCGACATGCTGCGTGCTGCTGTCAAAGCCGGCACCGAGCTGGGCCTGATCGCCAAGAGCGTGATGGACAGCGGCGGCCTGGTCTCCGATGATCTGATCATCAACCTGGTCAAGGAACGTATCAGCCAGGAAGATTGCAAGAACGGCTTCCTGTTCGACGGTTTCCCTCGCACCATTCCCCAGGCTGAAGCCTTGGTGAAGGCGGGTGTTGAGTTGGATGCGGTGGTTGAAATCGCCGTAGAGGACGAAGAAATCGTCCAGCGTATTGCCGGTCGTCGCGTTCACGAGGGTTCGGGCCGCGTTTACCACATCGTCTACAACCCGCCGAAAGTTGCAGGCAAGGACGATGTCACCGGTGAAGACCTGGTGCAGCGTAAAGACGACACCGAAGAAACCGTGCGTCATCGCCTGTCGGTCTATCATTCCCAGACCAAGCCGCTGGTGGACTTCTACCAGAAGCTCTCCGCTGCCCAAGGCAAGCCGAAGTACAGCCATATCCCAGGCGTGGGCTCGGTAGAAGCCATTACCGCCAAGGTGATGCAAGCACTGAGCTGATCCCGCCATCAGCTTTGCGTACAACGGCCCGCTTGCGGGCCGTTGTTGTTTATACTGGCGCACTTTTTCCCCATTTGGACACCCACACCGATGAGCACCCTGCTGGCCCTGGACACCGCGACTGAAGCTTGCTCCGTTGCCTTGCTGCACGATGGCAAGGTAACGAGCCACTACGAGGTGATCCCGCGCCTGCACGCGCAGAAGTTGCTGCCGATGATCAAGCAGTTGCTCGAAGACGCCGGTACCACCCTGGCTGCCGTGGATGCCATCGCCTTTGGCCGCGGCCCCGGTGCCTTTACCGGTGTGCGTATTGCCATCGGCGTGGTGCAGGGCCTGGCCTTTGCATTGGAGCGTCCGGTATTGCCGGTGTCCAACCTCGCCGTGCTGGCCCAGCGCGCATTGCGTGAACATGGCGCCACGCAAGTGGCGGCGGCAATTGATGCGCGCATGGATGAAGTCTATTGGGGTTGCTACCGCGAAACTGCCGGTGAGATGCGTCTGGTGGGCGTGGAGGCGGTGCAGCCGCCAGAAGCGGCAGGGTTGCCGGCTGATGCCAGCGGTGAGTGGTTCGGTGCCGGCACCGGCTGGGGTTATGGCGAACGCATCGACGTGCATTTGGCAGGGCAGGACGCTGCGATGTTGCCCCATGCCGAAGATCTGCTGGCGTTGGCACGTTTTGCGTTCGAACGCGGCGAGGCGATCCCGGCGGATCAAGCGGCACCGGTTTACCTTCGCGATAAAGTGGCGCAGACAAAGGCCGAGCGCGGGATTATTTGACGTCAAAAATGGGCGCATTCGACTGCAAATTTCGCCAATCGTCAGAATTTGCCGCGGTTTTTAAACCTTTTACAAATTATGTGTTCTAGTTATCACCAGAGCATTTGCGCACTATGGAAAGCGCCGCTAAATTGCCATCATTGATACCGAGTCTGCATGTATGCGTATAGACGGCTTCTCCTCACAGTCCTACCCTCTCAAGCGTAAGCCACGCAAGGCGAACGTGACGGTAGATGATTCGGTCGAGGATTCGCCGGACTTCATCGAAGTCCACTCTGAGTCGCCCTCCCGCGCCGAAAGTGCTGGAGGCGCCCGTACCAGCGGCGTTCCCGCCCGTCAGCAAGACATGGTCTTCCCCCGCTCCATGAGCAAAAGCGTTGCCACTGCCCTGGCCAGTTACCTGACCACCGCCGGCTTTGTCGAATGGGATATGGAAGTGCTGGGTCTCGACATTCATATCTGATGGGTTTGCCTTATTACATTGGTTGCCCGTCCTGGAGTGAAAACGCCTGGCGCGAGTACCTGTACCCGGTGGAGGCGCGTTCCAGCGATTACCTCGGGCTCTATTCTCAAGTCTTCAATGCGGTTGAAGGCAATACCACGTTTTATGCTCGACCTTCGGCCGCTACCGTGCAGCGCTGGGCCGAGATCATGCCGGCTGACTTTCGCTTCACCGCCAAATTCCCAGGGGATATCAGCCATGCGGGTGACTTGCGCGAGCAATTGCCTGCGGCAGAAAGTTTTGTCAGTTTGATGAGCCCTTTGGGTGAGCGCGTTTCACCGCTGTGGCTGCAGCTCTCAAAAGGGTTTACCCCGCAGCGCCTGGCTGAACTGGCCGGTTTCCTCGATGGTATTGATCGGCCATTGGCCGTGGAAGTCCGGCACGAGCAGTTCTTCGCCAAGGGAGACGCCGAGCGTATGCTCAACCGCCTGTTGCGCGATCGTGGCGTCGAGCGCATCTGCCTCGACCCTCGCGCCCTGTTCAGTTGTACGTCAACCTCGGCGGCAGTGCTGCACGCGCAATCCAAAAAGCCCAGGGTGCCACCGCGCCCGGCGGCGCTGACCCAGTTTCCCCAGGTGCGCTTCATCGGGCATCCGGAGCTGGAGGCCAATGACCCGTTCCTGATCCCGTGGGTGGAAAAGATCGCCACTTGGATCGAAGAGGGACGCACGCCGTACATATTCCTGCACACCTCGGACAACCGCCTCGCGGCACAACTGGCGTTGCGCTTTCATGCCCAGCTGATGGCGCGCCTGCCCGGCCTGCCGCCGCTGCCCACCCTGCATCGAGAGCCCGTTGCGCAGCAACTGGGGTTACTCTAGGGGGCGTTCTCAATTAGTTTCCCCGTCGGGGAAACTAATTGAGAACGCCCCCTAGACATCCGATTTTTCAAGGATTGAGCCGTGGGTTCGATAAAAGGGCTGGGCCTGCTGTTGCTGCTGGCGGGCGCTTTTGCGCTGGGCGTCTGGCGTGGCTGGGTGCCGATGCCGGCTGAGTGGAACCCCTGGGCACCCCTGGATGTGCGCGCCAGTCCCAACCTGCTCACGCGCTACAAGCTCAGCCGTTTGCAGGATGATCCGGCGCTGTGTGACCAGGTCTTGAAAACCGCCGGCCTGCGGGTCAGCCGTCAGGCGGATACCGCTGCCGATGCGGCGTGCCCGTTGCGCAATGTCCTGCGTGTGCAGGGCTCTGAGGTGGCTCTGAGCAGCAGTTTTCTGGCCAGTTGCCCCCTGGCTGTGGCGTTCGCGTTGTTCGAGCGTCACAGCCTGCAACCGGCGGCCCAGGCAGTGTTCGGTCAGGCGGTGAGTCGGGTCGAGCATTTGGGCAGCTTTGCCTGCCGTAATGTTTACAACCGTGCCGACGGGCGTCTGAGCCAACATGCCTCGGCCAATGCCTTGGATATCGCCGGTTTTCGTCTGGCGGACGGGCGCAGCATCAGCGTGTTGAAGGACTGGCCGGGGGAGGGCGACAGTGCGCGTTTCCTGCGCAGGGTGCGCGATAACGCCTGTGATGATTTCAACGTGGTGCTGAGCCCGGACTACAACGCGGCTCACCGCAACCATTTTCATCTGGATATGGGGCGATGGTGGGTGTGTCGCTGAGGCTTAAGCGGCCAGGCGCAGGTTGTGGGTCACCAGTGGGCGCGCCCAGTAGTAGTCGAAATCCAGCGCCTTCTGTTGCGCCATCAGTTCTTCTTCGGGGTATGGCTCGGCAGCCGGTGGCAACAGGTCCAGTTCGAACTCGGCAATCGGCAAGTGCAGTGTGCGTGGCTCGGGAGCCGGGCCGGGCTCTGGTAGTGGTTGGCCGGCGTTCAGCACAATCGGGCGGACCCAACCGCTGTCGAAATCCTGCTGGCGCTGCTGGGCGACGAGTTCTTCTTCCGGGAAGGGTATCGGCGCCGGTGGCAGCAACTCGGTTTCGAATTCGGCAATCGGCAGGAACAGCGGCTCAGGCGGGGCGATCTCGGTGTCTTTCACGTCACACTCACGCTGGGTGAGGATCTGCGAGAGCATGTCGGCGCCTTCGCCGGGTTCGACCGAAGGGTCGGCAGGTGCAGGCGCCTTGGCGGCCAGTGCCCGCGGCGTTTCACCGAGCTGTTCGGCCAGCGCCCGGGCGAAGAAGTCCTGCCACACATGACTCACCCCGGCCAGCGCTTGAGTATTGCGCAGGCCGTAGTGGTTGTGGGTCGGCAGTACGCCGATGGTTAGGGGAAGAATGTCTGACATTTTTCTCGGTCGACGCTCAGCTCTGGCAAAATACCTGACTGCTGTTTTTATCGGCCGCTGTTTGCCGATCCTTAATATTTTTGAGCGTAGCGATTGATGAACGAACAACCAGCGGCCAGCCGCATCCAGGTCGAGGCGTTGGCCGAAAGTTTCCAGGCCTGCGCCGAGCAGTGGGCTTCGCTGCTGGGCTTGCCTTTACAGGTGGCGGATGCGGATTTTTCCCTGCAAGTGGGCGAGCAGGGCCTGCAATTGCAGCAGCTTGGGCCTGATGCGCCGGGGCCGGTGCGGGTCGACTTTGTCGAAGGCGGCGCGGCGCACCGGCGTTTATATGGCGGTGGCAGCGGGCAAATGATCGCCAAGGCCGTGGGCATCGCCCAAGGCGTACGGCCCAAGGTGCTGGACGCCACGGCCGGGTTGGGCAAGGACGCGTTCGTATTGGCCAGCCTGGGGTGCGAGATGAGCCTGATCGAACGCCAGCCGTTGATCGGTGCCTTGCTCGAAGACGGCCTGGCACGCGCTGCGCAGGATTTTGAAGTGGCACCGATTGTGGCGCGCATGAAGCTGCTCAAGGGCGACTCCATCGATGTGATGCTCAATTGGGAGGGCGAGCCGCCCCAGGTGATCTACCTGGACCCGATGTTTCCACACCGTGAGAAAACCGCCCTGGTGAAGAAGGAAATGCGCCTGTTTCGACCGTTGGTGGGCGATGATCCGGATGCACCGGCCTTGCTCGCTGCCGCCCTGGCTTTGGCCAGCCACCGTGTGGTGGTCAAGCGCCCGCGCAAGGCGCCGTGCATTGACGGGCCCAAGCCGAGTCATGCGTTGGATGGCAAGTCCAGCCGCTACGACATTTATCCCAAGAAAGCGCTCAAGCCATAAGCTGCAAGCAACAGCACTCATATTCGTGATGCTGCGAGATCCAAATGTGGGAGGGGGCTTGCATCCCGATGGCGGCCTCAGGGCCGACCAGGATGTTGGATTAGACCGAGTACATATCCGTTATTCAGGTGACGGCCGCTATTGGTTCCGCTTTTACAGCGGGTCACTTTGGAAAAGAGCCCCAAAGTAACCAAAAGGCTCTTGCCCCACCACTCGGCACCTCGCTTAGGCTCGGTGTGCCCGTAATCCGCCAGTGATTTGGGGGGGCGCCGCCACGCGCCATCCATGGCGCGGGGCGGCTAAACCGGCATCCCTGCCGGTTTACCCCCCAAATCCCTGTCGAATTCCGGCCAGCGTGGTTTAACGGGGCGCTTAAGATCAAGATTGTATAGACCGGACACATGGTGGACACATGTGCGGGGACATGGTTGACACATTATGGGCCATAGTCAGGTTTGCTCAGGTCGATCGTTCTTAGAAAGTGATGGCAGAAGTAAACATCAAAGAGACCGTCTTTTTCAGGGTTAGGTCGTATTCCGATGTGATGACCATTCAGGCCCTTGGCGATGCTGAAATAGCGTTTCTGAAAACGAAATCGGCTGTGATACGCCTTGATCGACACATCATCCGGCCCGTACTCGAAGGGTGATAACTGCTGCGGGTAAGCCCAAGGGCTGGACCGATACCGGTCCATGGGCACCTTGTAGTCCAGTGCTTGATGAGGACGCTGCAGGTTATAAACCTCACGCCACTGATCAAATGCGGTTTGAGCCTCCTTGATCGTGGAAAATTGCCGTCCATTAAGCACCTCCGCCTTGAGTGATCGATGAAAGCGCTCGATCTTTCCGTTGGTTTGAGGGTGATAGGGGCGACTGAAACTGATCCGGATTCCCAAGCTAATCAACCAGATACTTAACTCTGTGATTTCACCGGGGTTGCGCGGCGATCCCCATGGAGGACCGTTATCAACATTGATACGAGCGGGCAATCCGAAGCGTTGGAATACCTCAATCATCTTCTCCTTCACTGTGCCCCCGCGTTCGTTATCACACGCCTGAATAGCTAAATTGAATCGCGAGTGATCATCCAACAAGGTCAGGGGATGGCATCGACCTTCTTGAGTTGCGAAATGCCCTTTGAAGTCCATCTGCCAAAGGTCGTTAGGCGCATCGTGTTCAAATCTCAGCTTTGCTTCCTGTTCCTTCTGAACGGGCTGAATCAGGTCGTGTCGGTGCAGCACGTTAGTTACTGTGCTGGGAGCAATTTGCTTTTTCAAGATGCTGCTGATTGTGCGTCCGCCCCAGGCCGGATGTTCCTGCCTGAGCGCTACGACCTCCGCCTCCAGGGCCGCATTGGTCAGTTTGGGACTGGTAGCTGGTTTTCGGGACTTTTCTTGCAGCCCCGACTGCCCTTGCATCTCGTATCGTTTGAGCCATTTATAGGCCGTTTGCGGGCTGATGCCGAAGCGTCGACACAGTTCTCTTTTATTACTGCCGGGCTGCCGTGCTAAGGCAACGAACTCTTCTTTCAGGCTCATGGTATCTCTCGTGTTCCAAGGCATGATGGCTTTCCGGCGAAGTTGGCTCGCCGAAAAGTGTCCACCATGTCCCCGCACACCCGTCAACCATGTGTCCGGTCCGTACAATCAAGATCAAAAGCAGATCAAGATCAAGAGCGGCTCGCTTCGCATCGTGGTTAGTGTCGGTTGTTGCACCCTACGCTGTTGTCGAGACCGGGCTGCGATAGGCCCGCATAAACAACTTCACCACGTCCTGCACATGCTCTTCTGCCTCCTCTGCGCTCAGTTGCCCGCCGCAACCGTACAACAGGCGAAAGTTCGCCGTGCCCTTGAGCAGGCAAAAGAAGTGCTCGGCCGCTTTGAAGGGGGTGTCGATGTGTAAGGCACCGCTCTGGTCGATCTTGCCGAGCAGGCGTTCCATGCCTTGCAACATGCGCATGGGGCCGGCTTCGAAGAAGATCCGCGAGAGCTTCACGTCCTGATTGCCGGTGGTCATCATCAGGCGATGCAGGTTCACCGACTCCTCGCTGTTGATCAGCCGATGAAAGCCCCGTGCGATGTTCAGCAATACCGTCTCTACGGGCATGCCTGCGGGGAGCTCGAAATACATCACCGGCAATTGCTCTTCACATTTGGCCACCACCGCCGCGGTGAACAACGTCTCTTTATCGGTGAAGTGGCTGTAGACGGTGAGTTTCGAGACGCCTGCCGCAAGCGCGACGGCATCCATGCTGGTGTTCGCGTAGCCATTGCCCAGGAACAGGGATTTCGCGGCTTCGAGGATTGCCTGGCGTTTTGCCATGTCCTTGGGACGCCCGGGGCTGGCGGTGTTCACAGGATTGTCGGACATTTTCACCTTTAATACTGGACTGGCGAGTTTGGTATTAATAACATACCGGCCAGTATAATTATTCCAAGCTTCATTTGCGAAAGGTCCTTCAGCATGCGCAGCGCGTTCCTGCCCCTTGCTTTGCCTGTCAGCCTGGTCTTTTTATTGGCCGCCTGCGGCCATGAAGAAGCGACCCAGGCCACCGTCCGCCCCGCCATGGTGGTGCAACCGCAGCCCTCGGCACAGGCAATGGACAGCTACCCCGGTGAAGTACGTGCCCGTTATGAGCCGGACCTGGCCTTTCGCATCGGCGGCAAAGTCAGCAAGCGGCTGGTGGAGGAGGGCGAGCGGGTCAAGGCTAACCAGTCACTGGCTGAACTCGACCCCCAGGATGTGCGCCTGCAACTGGAAGCCAGCCGTGCCCAAGTGGCCGGCGCTGAGGCCAATCTGAACCTGGTGCGCGCTGAGCGCGATCGCTACAAGACCCTGATGGACCGTCAGATGGTCAGCCGCTCGCAGTACGACAACGCCGAAAACCTCTACCGAGCAGGTGAAGCGCGCCTGAAGCAGATCAAGGCCGAGTTCGACGTGTCGAGCAACCAGGCCGGTTATGCCGTGCTGCGCGCGCCCCAGGACGGCGTGGTCGCCAAGCGTGCTGTCGAAGTCGGCCAAGTGGTCTCGGCGGGCCAGACCGTGTTCACCCTGGCCACCGATGGTGAGCGCGAAGTGCTGATCAGCCTTCCCGAGCAAGGCTTCGGCCGCTTCAAGGTCGGCCAGCCGGTGTCGGTAGAGTTGTGGAGCCAGCCCGAACAGCGCTTCGCCGGACGCATCCGTGAACTGTCACCCGCAGCCGACCCGAAATCCCGCACCTTCGCCGCCCGTGTAGCCTTCACCGGCGGTAAAGTGCCGGCCGAACTGGGCCAGAGCGCGCGCGTATTCATACAAGCCGATGGCGTCATTGCTCTCTCGGTACCGCTGTCTGCTCTCAGCGCAGAGAACGGCGCGTCCTTCGTCTGGCGGGTAAAGCCGGACAACACCCTTGAGCGTACGCCGGTGCGCATTGGCGCGTTCGGTGAAAAAAACGTGCCGGTGCTCGAAGGCTTGGCTCCCACCGACTGGGTGGTTGCCGCAGGCGTGCATGTGCTGCATGAGGGCCAGCAAGTGCGCCCTGTGGATCGCTCCAACCGTGTCGTGAATCTGGCGGCCAAGGAGTAATCCCGATGGGTTTCAATCTTTCCGAATGGGCGCTGCGTAATCGCCAGATCGTACTGTTTTTGATGATTCTGCTGGCCGTGGTCGGCACCCTGTCCTACACCAAGCTGGGGCAAAGCGAGGACCCGCCCTTTACCTTCAAGGCCATGGTGATCAAGACCAACTGGCCCGGCGCCACGGCCCAGGAGGTGTCGCGCCAAGTCACCGAACGCATCGAGAAAAAATTGATGGAGACCGGTGAGTACGAGCGCATTGTGTCTTTCTCGCGCCCCGGCGAATCCCAGGTCACTTTCATCGCCCGCGACTCGATGCGTTCGGCGCAAATTCCTGAGTTGTGGTACCAGGTACGCAAGAAAATCAGCGACATCCGCCAAACCTTGCCACCGGATATCCAGGGGCCATTTTTCAACGACGAGTTCGGCACCACCTTCGGCAATATCTACGCCCTGACCGGCGATGGTTTTGACTACGCCGTGCTCAAGGACTACGCCGACCGCATCCAGATTCAGCTGCAACGGGTGCCTGATGTGGGCAAGGTCGAGTTGCTTGGCCTGCAGGACGAGAAGATCTGGATCGAACTGTCCAACCTCAAGCTTGCCACCTTGGGTTTGCCGTTGGCCGCAGTACAGCAGGCGTTGCAGGAACAAAATGCCGTATCGACCGCCGGCTTTTTTGAAACCCCGAGCGAGCGTGTGCAGTTGCGCGTGTCGGGCAATTTCAAAACCGTGGAGCAGATTCGCGACTTCCCGATTCGAGTGGGCGATCGCACCTTTCGTATCGGCGATGTTGCCGATGTCCATCGGGGCTTCAACGACCCACCGGCACCGCGCATGCGTTATATGGGCGCGGACGCCATCGGCCTGGCCGTGGCCATGCGCGACGGTGGGGATATTCTGGTACTGGGCAAAGCTCTTGAGAGTGAATTCGCACGCCTGCAAAAGAACCTTCCTGCGGGCATGGAGCTGCGCAAGGTGTCGGACCAACCGGCAGCGGTGAAGACCAGCGTCGGCGAATTCGTCCAGGTGCTCGCCGAGGCATTGGCCATTGTATTGCTGGTGAGTTTTTTCTCCCTCGGTGTGCGCACCGGCATGGTGGTCGCCCTGGCGATCCCGCTGGTACTGGCGATGACATTTGCCAGCATGTATTACCTGGGCATCGGCCTGCACAAGATTTCCCTTGGCGCTCTGGTGCTGGCCCTGGGTTTGCTGGTGGATGACGCGATCATCGCTGTGGAAATGATGGCGATCAAAATGGAGCAGGGCTACGACCGGCTCAAGGCTGCGAGCTTCGCCTGGACCAGCACAGCATTCCCCATGCTCACCGGTACCTTGATCACGGCGGCGGGCTTTTTGCCGATTGCCACTGCGCAGTCGAGCACCGGTGAATACACCCGCTCGATCTTCCAGGTGGTGACCATTGCCTTATTGGCCTCCTGGGTGGCTGCCGTGGTGTTTGTACCGTATCTCGGGGAAAAGCTGCTGCCGGACCTGGCGAAAATTCACGCGGCCAAGCACGGCACCGACGACCCGGATCCCTACGGCACGCCTTTCTACCAGCGTGTAAGACGTTTGGTGGAGTGGTGTATACGTCGGCGCAAGACGGTCATCGTGTTGACCCTGCTTTTGTTTATCGGCTCGGTCGCGTTGTTCCGCTTTGTACCGCAGCAGTTCTTCCCGGCTTCCGGGCGCCTGGAACTGATGGTCGACCTGAAACTGGCCGAAGGCGCCTCCCTGAGCAACACCGCCGAGCAGGTCAAGCGTCTGGAGGTATTGCTCAAGGCGCACGCGGGCATCGACAACTATGTGGCCTACGTGGGCACCGGCTCGCCGCGGTTCTACCTGCCGCTGGACCAGCAACTGCCGGCCGCCAGCTTCGCGCAGTTCGTGGTGTTGGCCAACACCATCGAGGAGCGTGAAAGCCTGCGCACCTGGCTGATTGAAACGCTCAACGAGCAGTTCCCCGAGCTGCGCTCGCGGGTCACTCGCCTGGAGAATGGCCCGCCCGTGGGCTACCCGGTGCAGTTTCGCGTGACCGGCGAACACATCGAAGAGGTCCGCGCCCTGGCCCGCAAAGTGGCGGCCAAGGTGCGCGAAAACACCCACGTGGTTAACGTGCATCTGGACTGGGAAGAACCGAGCAAAATCGTGTATCTGAATATCGACCAGGACCGGGCGCGCGCCCTTGGCGTGAGTACTGCCAACCTGTCGAAATTCCTGCAGAGTTCCCTGACCGGTTCCAGCGTCAGCCAATACCGGGAGGACAACGAATTGATCGAGATCCTCCTGCGCGGTACCGTCCACGAACGCACCGAGTTATCGCTGCTGCCGAGCCTTGCCGTACCCACCGACAATGGTAAAAGCGTGGCGCTGTCGCAGATCGCCACCCTCGAATACGGTTTCGAAGAAGGCATCATCTGGCACCGCAACCGCCTGCCCACCGTGACCGTGCGTGCCGATATCTACGGCAAGGAACAACCGGCGACCTTGGTGCAGCAGATCCTGCCGACGCTCACAGGTGTGCGTGCCGAACTGCCGGACGGTTACCTGTTGGAAGTGGGTGGCACCGTCGAAGACTCTGCTCGCGGGCAAAACTCGGTGAAGGCCGGCGTGCCGCTGTTCATCGTGGTGGTGCTGACTTTGCTGATGTTGCAATTGCGCAGTTTCTCACGCACGGCGATGGTTTTTCTGACTGCCCCCCTGGGCCTGATCGGTGTGACCTTGTTCCTGCTGGTATTCCGCCAACCCTTTGGCTTCGTCGCCATGCTCGGCACGATCGCGTTGTCGGGAATGATCATGCGTAACTCGGTCATTCTGGTGGACCAGATCGAGCAGGACATCAAGGCCGGGCTGGCGCCGTGGCAGGCGATTATCGAAGCGACCGTGCGACGCTTTCGTCCGATTGTGCTGACGGCCCTGGCGGCGGTGCTGGCGATGATCCCACTGTCGCGCAGCGTGTTTTTCGGGCCCATGGCTGTGGCGATCATGGGCGGGTTGATTGTGGCGACGGCGTTGACGCTGTTGTTTTTGCCGGCGTTGTACGCGGCGTGGTTCAGAGTCAGGAAGGAGGCAGCGTAGCGAGGTGTTTGCTGTTTCCCGTACATGTGTTTTTTTTGGGTTTCTCTGCCAGGCCGGTGCCTGGCCATCCCCTGATACCCACCGGGCAGTATTTACATACCGATGCAAACACGCAGTCGCTCAGATGGAACGCTTGCCCTTGTAACTCCACTCAGGCAATGCCTGACGGACAGGCAGAGGACTTGGCACTGCCATGTGGCGGCCAGGCCTTTTCATTGAGTTCATGGAGTTTTACATGTCGTTCTTTAATGTAATTGCGGCTTTCAAAGAGGCTTTTCTCGGGGCCTTGCTGGGTAATCATGCGCCACGCAATGATTTCGCTATCACCCAGTCCTATAGACCTCATCATGGAAGTTCAGGTCATTACCACCGCCCGCATTTTAGCTATGCCCAACCCACCAGGTATCACAACCCGCCATACCTGCATCAACAACCGGTCCACGGGTATCAATCACCCAGCAGACCTTTGTATCCGCTGTTTCGTTAAACCCGTGACAGGCTTGGCCTGAAACAACTGCGCCAAGGCCCGTTACCAGCGGCCTTGGCGCAGTAGGGTCGTAGTGCGGGGTTACAGCGCTCCAAACACCTTCTTTGCCAAACTGGTGGCAGCCGCCGCCGGATTCTTGCGAATCGTCTCTTCCTGCTGCGCAATCATCTTGAACAAACCATCCAGCGCTTGCTCGGTCACGTAGTTTTCGACGTTGGCGCTCTTGGCATCCACGGCGCCGAAGGCCGCGGCCTTGCCGGCCAGGGCGTTGTACTGCTGAGCCACGCCGACCTTGTCGGTAGCGGCCTTGACGATGGGCAGGAACTTGGCGCGGATTTCCTCTCGGCTGCTTTTGTTCAGGTATTGGGTGGCAGAGTCCTGACCACCGCTGAGAATGCCCTTGGCGTCGGTCACGCTCATGTTTTTCACGGCGTTGACCAGAATCGGCTGGGCCTGGGTCACGGCGGTTTCAGCCGCTGCGTTCATGCTGGTTTCCAGCTGCGTGACCTGGTCACCCATGCCGAACATTTTCAGTTTGTCGGCGACTTTGCCGAGCTTGCCTGGCAGGCCGATTTTTACTTCCGGGTTGTTGCTGAAACCACCGGGTTTGCCCAGTTGTTTGACGGCAATCTGCGCACCTTGGGTCAAGGCATCCTTCAGGCCGCCGCTGGCGTCGCCCTGGGACAGGCTGCCAAGGTCGAGGGCCATGGCGTTGGCACCGAACAGCAAGCCGGCACACAGGGCGGTGAGGCGAAGAGATTTGCGGAGCATGGGCGCTTCCTTATGACGTGAATTGATCAGTGTGCGACCGCATCAACCCGCAGGCGCAGCGGCTGTGGATCCTGGCCATTGAGTTGCACGGCGTGCCGCTCTGTAGTGATGAACAGTAGCTTGCCCTCCAGTTCGATGCGAGCGCTGACCGAGTAAGTATGGCCTGGCTTGACCTGGGCCGGGTCATAGCTCAAGTGAAACGGCAGAGGCACCTGGCCTTTGACCGGGCCTTTCTGTTCGGCGAGGGTCACGGCCGGGGCGTCCATGAGGGACACATCTTGCAGGCTGACGCTCAAGGTGGCAGCAGGCGGCAGGGCAATACGTTGCAGATAGAACACTTCGCCGTCGAGGCTGGCTTTCGGGGTTGGGGTCATTGAGTGGCAGGCTCCGAGCAGGGCGGTCAGGCCCAGGAGAATGATCTTTTTCATGGTGCAGCTCCTTTTCAACGGCGCCGGAATCCGCACGGCGCCTCAGTCAATCTAACGGCTTTGTTCAGGTGTGACTGCTTCTGCTTGCGCCAGCGCTTCGGCTGCGCCGTCTACGCGGTGCAAGGCCACCTGGCGGATCGACAGGCGAATATCGGCCGGCAGCACGCGTTTGGCGGCGCCTTCGGCCAGTTCGCCGAGCAGGTCGTGATAGCCCAGCTTGCCGGCTTCATCGCGACGCAGCACATCTTGCTCCAGCAACGTCTGAATAAAATGTCGGAAAAGACTCTTGTCGAAGAACTCCGGGGCGTTGAGACCGTGCAGGATTGATAGGCGCTGGGCCATGATCGTGCACAGGTCTTCCAGTTCTTCGGCGCTGATGCTGTTCTGGCCGCTGTTGAGCAACAGCGATATCGCCATGTAGAACCGTTGCAGGGTCTGGGCGATGCTCTTGGACAACAGCGTCAACAGCACAAATTGTCGCGAACTCGGCGCCGGGCGCAGGTACACGGCGTTTTCGAAGCGCAGCAGGCCTTGTTCGACAAACGCGTCCAGCCACTGGTCGACCACGGTGTCCAACTCTTCCAGCGACCAGCGGATAAACAGCTCCGATTGCAGATACGGGTAGAGCGCGCGGGTGTAGCGCAGGATCTGTTCGCGGCTCATCCGCGAGCTGCTCTGGAAGAAGCTCGCCAGCAACGCCGGCAGGGCGAAGATATGCAGCACGTTGTTGCGGTAGTAGGTCATCAGGACGGCGTTCTGCTCGTCCAGGTAGACAATCTTGCCCAAGGCGTCGCTTTGTTCCGACAGCAGCTTCATGTCCTTGACGTGCTTGATCAGCGCCAGGCCATCGCCCTCCGGCAAGGTCGTGTGGGGCGAGTAGGGCACGCGACGCAGCAGCGCCAGGTACAGGTCGAGCTGGCGCGCCATGGCTTGTTCATCCAGGGCCAGGCGTGTGGTCGACAGCAGGGCCAGGGCCACCAGGTTCACCGGGTTGATCGCCGCGGCTTCGTTCAAGTGCCGCGCCACCTGCTCGCCAAGGCGATTGGTGGTTTCGTTGAGCCACGCCGGCTTGTAGTTCGGGCCCAGTTCCTGGGCGCGCCAGTCCGGTTGCTCGGCGTCGAGAAATTCCGCCAGCTTGATCGGCTCACCGAAGTTGACCGCGACCTGGCCGAAACGCTGCTTGAGGGCGCCGACCACTTTGAAAATATCGAAGATCGACTCTTTCTTCTTGCTCGCGCCACGCAATTCGCCGAGGTAGGTGCGGCCTTCGAGCACGCGTTCATAGCCGATATACACCGGCACGAACACGATCGGCATACGCGAGGAGCGCAGGAAGCTGCGCAGGGTAATCGCCAGCATCCCGGTTTTCGGTTGCAGCATGCGCCCCGTGCGCGAGCGGCCGCCTTCGACGAAGTACTCCACCGGGAACCCCTTGGTGAACAGGGTGTGCAGGTATTCGTTGAACACCGAGGTGTACAGCGGGTTGCCCTTGAAGGTGCGGCGCATGAAAAACGCACCGCCACGGCGCAGCAGGCTGCCGATCACTGGCATGTTGAGGTTGATACCGGCCGCGATGTGCGGCGGGGTCAGGCCGTTCTTGAACAGCAGGTACGACAGCAGCAGGTAGTCGATGTGGCTGCGGTGGCAAGGCACATAGATCACCTCGTAGCCTTGGGCAACCTTCTGCACGCCTTCGATGTTATTGACCTTGATACCGTCGTAGATCTTGTTCCAGAACCAGCTCAGCACCACTTCCAGAAAACGGATCGCGGTGTAGGTGTAGTCCGAGGCAATCTCGTTGCCGTAGCGCAGCGCCAGGGCCTTGGCTTTTTCCGCAGAGATTTTTTCTCGTTCGGCTTCATCAACAATGGCCTGGCGCACCAGCGGCATATTCACCAGCCCCTTCACCAGGTTACGGCGGTGGGACAGGTCGGGACCGATCACTGCCGTCTTCAGGTTACGAAAGTGCACGCGCAGGATGCGCTGGGCCATGCGCACGGTGCGTTCGTGGCCTTTATTGTGCTCGATCAATTCACGCAGGTTGATTGGCGCGGAGAATTGCACGCGGGTCTTGCGCCCCAGGATCAGGATGCTCAGCAACCGGCGCAGACGCCCGGTCACCGCCCAACTGTCGGCAAACAGCAGTTTCCACGGGCTGGACTCGCTTGCAGGAGACTGGCCCCAGAACACGCTGACGGGAATGATTTGTGCATTCTCTTCGGCGTGCTCGGTCAGGGTATTGACCAGGCGAGTCAGGGTGGGCGGTGCACCGCGCTTGTCCTGACGGCCGAGCCAATCCGGGTCCGGCGTGAGATAGAAGAACGCCGCGGGCTCCATCAATGGGCCTACCGATACCGGCAGCACCGGGCGCGGCAGGCCGGCCTTGGTGCACTCGGCATCGACCACCGCCAACTCGGTGAGGGAGGGTGATTGCAGGACGTAGAAAACCGGCCGGCTGCGGTCCAGGTTAAGGGTGAGGGACGACTGGTTGATCGTCTCCGAGCGAACCCAGAGGTACAACAGTCGGCGCAAGGTGCCAAACACCAGACGGCGGAACGGGGAGCGGGTCATAGGCGAACTGCTTCAAGTGGAAAAAACCGAGCAGATGCTCGGGCAGGTAGTGTGCCGTATTCACCGAAAATCGGCAAAAAAGCAGCGATGTAAACTTGAGTTGATGGTTTTTGAGCCTGTCTTATACTCGGCAGTTCAATACGTGCGACTCAACAATAAAAAACCAGTGGGAGTGAACAGATGGCAACGCGCGAAACCGGCAATGTGAAGTGGTTCAACGATGCAAAGGGCTACGGCTTTATCCAGCGTGAAGACGGCAAGGACGTGTTTGTGCACTACCGCGCCATTCGCGGTGAAGGCCACCGCTCGTTGGCCGAAGGCCAGCAGGTGGAATACGCCGTGGTCACGGGCGAGAAGGGCTTGCAGGCCGAGGATGTGGTCGGCCTGTGACAACTTTGTTTTGATAACCCAATCAACTGTGGGAGCTGGCTTGCCTGCGATAGCATCACTGTGGTCTGACTGATAGACCAAGGTGTCTGCATCGCAGGCAAGCCAGCTCCCACATTGATTGGGTTAGCAATCCACTGTCAGGCTGTTTTCCAGGTTATCTGCTCTTCACCATCTGCGCTGATGCGAATCCAGGTATCGGCACTTTCCTCGCCTTCTTCCTCAACCCACGTCCCCGGTGCGCAGCGCACTTCAACATTCAATGCGGCAAACGCGGCGCGGGCGCAGGCGATGTCGTCGTCCCACGGGGTCTGGTCGCTTTCCAGGTACAGGCTGTTCCATTTGCCTACAGCCTTGGGTAGCCAGGTAACTGGCACGCTGCCGGCTTTGCACTTGTAGGTCTGGCCTCTCTGGACCCAGTCGGAGCAAGGGCCCAGGGCGGCGCCCAGCCAGGCGGCGATGGCCTTGTGATCGACGTCGGCGTCTTTCAGGTAAATCTCGATATCGGGTTGGCGCATGGATGTTCCTCGTTGCGGGATTCGAAAATCCATTCGCGGGTATTTGTAAAGTCAGCTATTGAAGCACGAAATAATCGTAGCGCATCGACACCGTGACCTGCAGCGGCTCGGCCGCCTCGATCACTTCGGCGCGGCGCTCGGCACTGGCTCGCCAGCCATGAGGCGTCATGGCCAGCAGGTTGGCGCGGTCGGCAGGCTCGGCCAGGCTCAGGGTGAACTCAAGGGTTTCACTGTGCGCCAGGCTCATGCCCTCCGGCACCAGGGCCAAGTGTTTATCGTCGGTGTATTCGCGCACTTCGTCGTACAGGCGCTCGCGCAGTTCCATCAAGTGGCCGCTGGTCGGGCCGACCTTCATCAAGCCGCTGCCGGGGCTGAGCAGGCGCTTGGCTTCTTGCCAGTCCAACGGGCTGAACACGCTCGCGAGGAACTGGCAGCTGGCATCGGCCAAGGGTACTCGGGCCATGCTGGCGATCAACCAGGTCAGCGCCGGGTTGCGCTTGCACGCGCGCTTGACCGCCTCCTTGGATATATCCAGGGCATAGCCATCGGCGTCGGGCAGCGCCTCGGCAATTTGCGCGGTGTAGTAACCCTCGCCACACCCAATGTCGACCCAGCGCTGTGGTGCGCGCTCGGCGGCCAGTGCGGCCAGGCGCTTGGCCACCGGGGCATAGTGCCCGGCGTTGAGGAAGTCGCGGCGTGCCTCGACCATGGCCAGGTTGTCGCCCGGGTCGCGGCTGTTCTTGTGCTGCACCGGCAACAGGTTCAGGTAGCCCTGGCGCGCACGGTCGAAACGGTGCCCGACCGGGCACGCTACGCCATTGTCCACCGCGCTGAGCGGTGCGTTGCAAATGGGGCAGGCAAGCATCAGGCGAGCAACTTGATCAGGGTCTGGTAATAGATTTCGGTCAGCACATCGAGGTCGCTGGCCAGGATGCGTTCGTTGACCTGGTGGATGGTCGCGTTGACCGGGCCCAGCTCGACCACCTGGGTGCCCAGCGTGGCGATAAAGCGCCCATCGGAAGTACCACCACTGGTGGACGCCTTGGTCTCACGCCCGGTGATCGCCTTGATACTGGCAGATACCGCATCCAGCAGCGCGCCCGGCTCGGTGAGGAACGGCAGGCCCGACAGCGCCCAATCCACATGCCAGTCCAGGCCATGTTTATCCAGGATGGCCGCGACCCGCTGTTGCAGGCCCTCGACGGTGGACTCGGTCGAGAAGCGGAAGTTGAACACCGCCGTCAGGTCGCCGGGGATCACGTTGGTGGCGCCGGTACCGGAATTGAGGTTGGAAATCTGGAAGCTGGTCGGCGGGAAGAAGGCGTTGCCGTCATCCCAATGCTCGGCAGCCAACTCGGCCAGGGCCGCCGCAGCCAGGTGGATCGGGTTCTTCGCCAGGTGCGGGTAAGCCACGTGGCCCTGTACGCCGCGTACGGTCAAGGTGGCGCCGAGGGAGCCGCGACGGCCGTTCTTGACCACATCGCCCACCAGGGTGGTGCTCGACGGTTCGCCGACGATACACCAGTCCAGGCGTTCCTTGCGTGCAGCCAGGCGTTCGATTACGGCCTTGGTGCCGTGATGCGCCGGGCCTTCTTCGTCGCTGGTGATCAGGAAGGCGACCGAACCCTTGTGGTCCGGGTAGTCGGTGACAAAGCGTTCCGCCGCCACCAGCATCGCCGCCAGGCTGCCTTTCATGTCTGCCGCGCCACGGCCGCAAAGCATGCCGTTTTCATCGATCAAGGCGTCGAAGGGGTCGTTCTGCCAGGCCTGCACCGGGCCGGTCGGCACCACGTCGGTATGGCCGGCGAAGCACAGCACCGGGCCTTCGTGCTTGCCGTGGGTGGCCCAGAAATTGTCTACGTCTTCGATACGCATCGGTTCAAGCGCAAAACCGGCGTCGCCCAGGCGCTGCATCATCAGCTTCTGGCAATCGGCATCGATCGGCGTGACCGAGGGGCGACGGATCAGGTCGATGGCAAGTTGAAGGGTCGGCGAAAGGTCGGCATGGGCCGTCATGGGGAAACTCCGGAAAGCGTGTGATGGGCGCAGGACGAATGTGGAAATATCGAGCCTGGAGCAACGCAATTCCAATGTGGGAGCTGGCTTGCCTGCGATAGCATCACTGCGGTGTGCCTGTCAGACCGCGGCGTCTGCATCGCAGGCAAGCCAGCTCCCACATAGAATTGGGCCAGGCCAAGTCTCACAAAAGGGCCGTTATCTTATAGCAAAACGGCGGCCAGAGGCCGCCGTTTAGTGCATTGCGCAAGTTTTTACACCGCCGTGGCAGGCTCAGCCTTCGGCGCCGGTTTCGGCAGCGACGACAGAAACGCCATGATCAGCGCAGCCACGTAGGGCAGCGACTGCACCAGCAACATCACGACCCAGAAGCGAATGTCATTGCTTGGCAGGCCCTGCACCAGGTAGATCCCCAGCGCAGCGCCCCACAGCAGCAGCATGATGAACATTTCTTCGCGGGCTTCAGAGATCGCTACCCAGAAGCCATGGTTATCCGCGTTTTTCGGCGTGCGAAAGAACGGAATGCTGGTGGTGAAGAAGCCATACAACACCGCCTTGGCGATGGTATGGGACAACGCCAACCCGGCCAGGGCCGCGCAGAACGCATCTTTCAAGTTCACCCCTACGGCACGACGGTAGAGGAAGATGATCTTGCCGACCTTGAACACGAACAACGCCAACGGCGGGATTGCGAAGATCAGCAACGGCGGGTCGACCCGTGTCGGCACGATGATCATCGCCGCCGACCACAACAGTGCGCCGACGGTAAAGAAGATGTTCATGCCATCCGCTACCCACGGCAACCAGCCCGCGAGGAAGTGGTAGCGCTGGCCGCGAGTCAATTCGGTGTCTTTGCCACGTATCAGGCTGGCGGTGTGACGCTTGATAATCTGGATCGCGCCATAGGCCCAGCGGAAACGCTGTTTCTTGAAGTCGATAAAGGTATCCGGCATCAGGCCCTTGCCGTAGCTGTCGTGGTAGTACGCTGCCGACAAGCCTTTCTCGAACACGCGCAGGCCCAGTTCGGCGTCTTCACAGATGCACCAGTCGGCCCAGCCCAGTTCCTCAAGCACCGAGCGACGGGTCATGGTCATGGTGCCGTGCTGGATGATCGCGTCACGGTCGTTGCGGGTAACCATGCCGATATGGAAGAAGCCTTTGTATTCGGCGTAGCAGAGCTTCTTGAAGGTGCTTTCGTTCTGGTCGCGGTAATCCTGGGGCGACTGCACCACGGCGATTTTCGGATCGGCGAAGTGCGGCACCATGTGCTTGAGCCAGTTGGGTGACACGCAGTAGTCCGAGTCGATCACCGCGATCACTTCGGCATCCTTGGCGGTGTGCGGGATCAGATAATTCAACGCGCCCCCCTTGAAACCAGCCAGGGGTGCGACGTGGAAAAACTTGAAGCGCGGGCCCAGGGTTTCGCAGTAGTCGCGCACCGGTTCCCATACCGCCGGGTCCTTGGTGTTGTTGTCGATGATCAGGACTTCGTAGTCCGGATAGTCGAGGGCAGCCAGGGCGTCGAGGGTCTGTTTGACCATCTCCGGTGGCTCGTTGTAGCACGGCACGTGGATCGACACTTTCGGACGGTAGTCCGAATCGCCTTCTACCGGCAGGAATTCACGCCGGCGCTTGTGGGTCCATACCGCTTCCGCCAGTTCGTGGGCTTCGGTCAGCAACACGATAAATACGCCAAGAGCACCGAGGGCCAGCAACACGCCGACTATCAGGCTGAACCAGGTGCTGTATTGCTGGCTGTAGTCGTAGCCGATCCATACCAGCACCGACCCGCACAGAAACGCAATAAAGGTCAGGAAGGTCCGGCCCCGCTGGCGCAGCGCCGAGCCGTCGATCATCAACAGGGTCAGGGACAGCAGTGCAAGCACCACCGAGCCGATGGCCAGCACCCGCCATTGCGGGATAGCAACGACCGGGCCTTCAAAATTGAATTTCTGCTGGCGCGCGGCGTTGAACACGCCCCAGTAAGCACCTGCCGAGCCTTCGTCACTGACTTTCCACGGCTGATCGAAGGCCTCGATCACGAAGTAGTTGTAACCCTGGCGGTTAAGCTTGTTTACCAGCGTGCGCAGGTAAATGGCCTGGTCAGCCGGCGACGATTCATTACCACCGCGCATACGGCCGTTACTCGGCCAGCCAACTTCCGACAGCAGCAGCGGCTTTTTCGGGAAGGCTTTCTTCAGATCCTTGGCACGGTCGAGTACGTACTGGCCGGCCTTGTCCATCGGGATGTACTCCCAGAACGGCAGGATGTGCGCGGCGATCAGGTCGACGTGCTTGGCCAGTTGCGGGTTCTTTTCCCAGATGTGCCATTGCTCGGAAGTGGTCACCGGCACTTTCACGGCAGCGCGCACGCGGTCCAGCAACACAATCAGCGCTTCAGGGGTGATTTCGTCACGGAACAAGGCTTCGTTGCCGACCACCACGCGCACGACACTGCGCGAGTTATTGGCGATCTCGATGGCACGCTGGATTTCACGCTCGTTGCGTTCAAGGTCCGGGCTGATCCAGATCCCCAGGGTCACGCGCAGTCCGAACTCTTCGGCCAGCTTGGGGATTTCGCCCAGGGAGCCATCGACCGAGTAGGTACGGATGTTGTCCGTCAGCTTGCTCATGATCGCAAGGTCCTGACGCATCTGCTCTTCAGTCGGAAACTGATTCTTCTGCGGGTACTGGCCTTGCTGGAACGGCGAGTAGGAAAACCCGGAGATCTGTTCAGGCCAGTTGGGAGCGGTGACCGGGCGGTTGATCAGCGCCCAGAAACCGGTGAACAGCGCGGCGATGGCCAGCACGATCACCAGGTTGAGTCCAAATTTACGCGATGCCATGGTTATGTCGGGTTCCAAAAGGTGCGGAACGAAAAGAGGTGTCGGCCTACGCCGAACGGCGCGCATCCTACACCGGCCTTTCCCTGAGCGTATAGCAGACAGAGAAAAGCCGGACGTTAGTCTGCGAAAGTCCACCTAAGTTCTTTACTTGTAGCTGGAAGCTTCGAACTTGTCGCGCTGTAGTCCATAATGCGCGCCGGTTTTTGGGGTAATGATCATGAGTACAGAAGATCCGCGGTTTGCAGGCGTCGCCCGCTTGTACGGCATCGAAGGGCTGGAACGCTTGAAAGCGGCCCATGTGGCGATTGTCGGCGTCGGCGGCGTGGGCTCCTGGGCGGCGGAAGCGATCGCCCGTTGCGGGGTGGGCGAGATTTCGCTGTTTGACCTGGACGATGTCTGCGTGAGTAACAGCAACCGCCAGTTGCACGCCCTGGACAGCACCGTGGGCAAGCCCAAGGTCGAAGTGATGGCCGAGCGCCTTCGCGGCATCAACCCGGATTGCACCGTGCATGCCGTGGCGGATTTCGTCACCCGCGACACCATGGCGGAGTACATCACCCCGAACATCGACTGCGTGATCGACTGCATCGACGCCGTCAACGCCAAGGCGGCGCTGATTGCCTGGTGCAAGCGCCGCAAGATCCAGATCATCACCACCGGCGGCGCTGGCGGGCAGATTGACCCGACGTTGATCCAGGTGTGCGACCTGAACCGCACCTTCAATGACCCGCTGGCCTCGAAGGTGCGCTCCACCCTGCGCCGCGACTACGGTTTCTCGCGCACCGTCACCCGTCATTACAGCGTGCCGTGCGTGTTTTCCACCGAGCAACTGCGCTATCCGAAGCCGGACGGCAGCATCTGTTTGCAGAAGAGTTTTGTTGGCGACGGCGTAAAGTTGGACTGCGCGGGCGGGTTTGGCGCGGTGATGATGGTGACGGCTACCTTCGGGATGGTGGCGGCGACCAAGGCGGTGGACAAGATTGTGGCTGGGGTGCGCAGACCTTCGGAGCGGGTCAAGCCCCTCTGAGTCTCAGAGCTTTACACCGTTCAAGATGTGGGAGGGGGCTTGCTCCCGATGGCGGCCTCAGGGCCGACCAGGATGTTGGATCAGACCGAGTACATATCCGTTATTTGGGTAACGGCTGCTATGGGTTCCGCCCTTACGGCGGCTCACTTTTGAACAGCGCAAAAGTAAGCAAAACGCTCTTGCCCCACCACTCGGCACCTCGCTCAGGCTCGGTGTGCCCGTAATCCGCCATGGATTTGGGGGGCCGCCGCCACGCGCCATCCATGGCGCGGGGCGGCTAAACCGGCATCCCTGCCGGTTTACCCCCCAAATCCCTGTCGAATTACGGCCAGCGTGGTTTAACGGGGCGCCTAAGATCAAGATCAAGATCAAGAGCGGCTCGCTTCGCATCGTGGTTACCGTCGGTTGCTATCAAGTTGGAGTGTCAGATTGATAGATCTGGTGGCTGATACGCCGCCAGCGGGAGCAAGCCCCCTCCCACATTCAGTTGTGTGTATGGCTTAGTTCGCGCATACGTTGCAGGACTGCATTCAAGCCGTTGGTGCGCGATGGTGACAGCTGCCGGGACAGACCCAGTTGTGCAAACCAACCCGGCAAATCCACCGCTTGCAGTTCATCAGCCGACAACCCATTGACCCGCGCCAGCAACAGCGCCACCAACCCGCGAATCATTCGCGCCTCGCTGCTGGCAGCAAACTGCCAATGGCCGTCCTGCAAACGCCCCACCAACCACACCAGGCTTTCACAGCCTTGCACCAGGTTGGCGTCGACCTTTTCATCATCCGCCAACGCGGGCAGTCGCTCGCCCCATTGCATCAGCATCCGCGCGCGCTGCTCCCAACCGCCGACAGCCTGGAATGCCTGCAGCGCAGCCATCGCGTCCACTGGCAAGCTCATCGCAACATATCCAGCGCCTGGTCCAACGCTTCAAAGAAGCGCTCCAGGTCATCGGAATCGTTGTACAGCGCCAGGGACACTCGAATGGCGCCGGGTAAGTGCATGGCCTTGAGCAGCGGCATTGCACAATGATGCCCGGCGCGCACGGCAATACCTTGTTCGGTCAGGAGATGGGCGAGGTCAGCATTATGTACGCCGTCCACCACGAAGCTGACCAACGCCACGTGAGGTGACCCCAGGACGCGTACGCCATTGCGAGCTTTCAGCCCGCGCAGCAGGTAGTCGTGCAGTGCCGCTTCATGGGCAGTCACGGCGTGCTGATCCAGTGAGCTCAGGTAATCCAGGGCGGCACCCAGGCCGATCACGCCGGCAATGGGCGGCGTGCCGGCTTCGAACCCCAGTGGGGCTGGGCGGAAGCTGGCGCCTTGATAATCTGCCTGCTGCACCATCTCGCCGCCAAACTGCCAGTGGCGCAGGTGATGCAGGGCAGCGTTGCGACCGAACAGCACGCCGACGCCGTCCGGGCCGTAGAGCTTGTGGCTGGAAAATACGTAGAAATCGCAGCCCAGGGCCTGTACGTCGTGGCGACCATGCACGATGCCTTGGGCGCCATCCACAACAGTCAGGGCAGCGTTTGCCTGGGCCAGCGTCAGTAGCGCTTCCAGCGGCTGCCAGGTGCCCAGCACGTTGGACAACTGGCTCACCGCCAGCAGGCGCGTGCGCGGGCCGATCAATGATGCGGCGGCTTGCAGGTCGATCACACCGTCATCGTCCAGGGGCAATACCACCAGCGTCAGCGCACGCCGTTTGGCCAATTGTTGCCAGGGCAACAGGTTGGCGTGGTGTTCCAGGGCGCTGATGGCTATCTCATCGCCCGCATTGAATAGGTGCTCAAGGCCATAGGCCAAGAGGTTCAGCGCAGAGGTTGCGCCGTGGGTGAACACGACCTGCCCGCTGTCGCCTGCATTCAACCACTGCGCGACCTTGCTGCGACTGTCCTCAAAGGCTTGGGTCGCATGGGCTCCCGGCAAATGCTGGGCGCGGTGCACATTGGCTGCGCCATTGGCGTAGTAATGGCTGATGGCATCCAGCAGGGCCTGGGGTTTTTGCGCGGTGGCGGCGCTGTCCAGATAGGTCTGGTCTTGCCTTTGCAGGGTGGCGATGGCCGGGAAATCGGCGCGCCAGGGGGAGGGCACAAGCATGGTGATCAAGACTCGTATAAGCGAACCGCACCCGAAGGTGCGGCCCGCTAGTGGCATCGAGTGGCTGCTTAGTTGTGAGCGTGCAGCGCTTCGTTCAGTTCGATGGCCGATTTGTGGGTTTTGCACTCCACGGCACCGGTCTCGGAATTGCGACGGAACAGCAGATCCGGTTGACCGGCCAACTCGCGCGCCTTGACCACCTTGACCAACTGGTTCTGCTCGTCAAGCACCGCAACCTTGGTGCCGGCGGTGATGTACAGGCCCGACTCCACGGTGTTGCGGTCGCCCAACGGGATACCGGTGCCGGCGTTGGCGCCGATCAGGCAGTCTTCGCCTACCTTGATCACGATATTGCCGCCGCCCGACAGGGTGCCCATGGTAGAGCAGCCGCCGCCCAGGTCCGAACCCTTGCCGACGAACACGCCTGCCGATACACGGCCTTCGATCATGCCCGGGCCTTCGGTGCCGGCGTTGAAGTTGACGAAGCCTTCGTGCATCACGGTAGTGCCTTCGCCCACGTAGGCGCCCAGGCGGATACGCGCAGCGTCAGCGATGCGTACGCCGGCCGGTACCACGTAGTCGGTCATTTTCGGGAACTTGTCCACCGAGAACACTTCCAGCAGCTCGCCACGCAGACGCGCTTCGAGCTGGCGCTCGGCGAGTTCGGCGATGTCGATGGCGCCCTGGCTGGTCCAGGCCACGTTCGGCAACTGCGGGAACACGCCTGCCAGGTTCAGGCCGTGAGGCTTGACCAGGCGATGGGACAGCAAGTGCAGCTTGAGGTAGGCCTCTGGCGTGGAGGTCAGCGCGGCGTCTTCGGCCAGCAGTGTGGCAACCAGTGGGGTGTGGCTTTCAGCCAGGCGATTCAGCAGCGCGGCTTGGGTGGCGTCGACGTTCTTGAGTGCATCTGCCAGTTGCAGCGCTTGGCTGATGGTGAACGTGATCGCCTGGTTGCCCTCGGTGTAACCCAGGATCGGCGCAATGGCGGCAACGATCTCGGCTGACGGGTTGAGCAACGGTTGTGCGTAAAACACTTCCAGCCAAGCACCTTGGCGGTTCTGAGTGCCGACGCCGAAGCCCAGGCTGAACAGGGAATTGGACATGCTGTTACCTCTACAAAAATGGAAGGCTGGCCTACTTGAGGGCCGCCGAATAACTATCTGGCTTGAAGCCAATCAGGGTTCTGTCACCGAGATCAAGCACCGGGCGCTTGATCATCGAGGGTTGTGCGAGCATCAGTTCAATGGCTTTCGACTGATCGAGATCGGCTTTGCGTTCGTCTTCGAGTTTGCGAAAGGTGGTGCCCGCACGGTTCAAAACCACCTGCCAACCGTGCTCGTTGCACCATTGGGTCAAGTGTTCACGGTCGATACCGGCCGTTTTGTAGTCATGGAACTCGTAGCTCAGCGCGTGCTCATCGAGCCAGGTGCGCGCCTTTTTCATGGTGTCGCAGGCTTTGATGCCGAAAAGGTGCAGGGTTTTGCTTGAAGCGGTCAAGGAATTGCCCCCCTTTGGACCAATGAAAAATGAAAGATCACGGATTATGCCACGACCAGCCGGTTTCGGCGCCGCCCGTCAGCATCCTGCGACTTTTGTGCAAAAGCCGGTGCGCGGCATAGGCGAGTAACATAGCGGGGTAATATGGCACTTCAACGGCCAGTTGTTGCCTGATGTGTCGTTGCAAGTCGATTGTCCGGGAAATCCGCGTTATGCAAACCGCCTACACTGTTCTTATCCTGCTGATGCTGGTCAGCTTTTCGCGTCTGGTCGGACGCATCATCCCGCTACCGTTGCCCTTGGTACAGATTGCCGCCGGCGCCTTGCTGGCCTGGCCCACATTGGGGCTGCATGTGGCGTTGGACCCGGAGCTGTTCCTGTTTCTGTTCCTGCCGCCGCTGTTGTTTTCCGATGGCTGGCGCATGCCCAAGCGCGAACTGTGGCGCCTACGTGGCCCGATTCTGACATTGGCGGTGGGCCTGGTGCTGTTTACCGTGGTCGGCGCCGGCTACTTCATTCATTGGTTGCTGCCCTCGATCCCCTTGCCGGTGGCCTTTGCCCTTGCGGCGGTTTTATCCCCGACGGATGCCGTGGCGGTGTCGGCCATTTCTCAGAATCGCTTGCCTAAACCGCTGATGCACATGCTTCAAGGCGAGGCGCTGATGAATGACGCGTCAGGCCTGGTGACCTTCAAGTTTGCCCTGGCGGCGGCGTTGACCGGGGTGTTTTCCCTGGCGGATGCCAGCCTGACCTTTGTATTGGTCGCCGTGGGCGGCTTGGCGGTCGGGGTAGCGTTGAGCTGGCTGGTCGGCCGTCTGCGCGCGTGGATGATTGCACGGGGCTGGGATGACCCCGCGACCCATGTGGTGTTCATGCTGTTGTTGCCCTTTGCTGCCTACGTGTTGGCTGAGCGCCTGGGCGCTTCGGGCATTTTGTCGGCGGTGGCGGCGGGCATGATGCAGAGCTGGCTCGACCTGCTGCCGCGCCAGACCAGTACGCGTTTGCTCAACCGCAGCGTCTGGTCGCTGCTGGAGTTTGCCTTCAATGGCTTGATCTTCCTGCTGCTGGGCTTGCAACTGCCGGACATCATCAAGGCTGTGGTCAGCCACGAAACCACCCTGTGGCCGACCCTGTTGTACCGCTGCCTGGACGTGGTGGCGATCTTTCTGGTGCTGGTGGTGCTGCGGTTTATCTGGGTGCAGAGCATCTGGCGGCTGTCGGGGTTGCTGCGCAGGCTGCGTGGCAAAAGCGCGCTGACCCTGGTGCCGACGGCGCGCTCCTGCTGGTTGCTGACCGTCGGCGGTGTCCGCGGTGCGGTGACGTTGGCAGGTGTCATGTCGGTGCCCCTGCTGCTGGCGCCAGGGCAGGACTTTCCGGAGCGTGACTTGCTGATTTTCATCGCGGCCGGTGTGATCCTGTTATCGCTGGTCGCTGCGTGCATCGCGCTGCCGCTGCTGTTACGCGGCGTCGAAAAAAGCCCGGATGAAAAACGCCACAACGAAGTGCGCGAGGCCTGGAAAAAGACCGCCGTGGCTGCAATCCATGCCCTTGAGGCCGAAGAGCCTGCCGACGCCGAAACGCCGGACGCCGCCCAGGCGGCATTGGCTACCGAACTCAAGGCCCGGCTGATGTCGGAATATCGCCATCAGTTGGAAGTCTTCAACGATTCGGCTGAAGCCCAGGCGCTGGCGCACCAGATGGACCTGCTTGAACGCAAGCTGCGGCTCAAGGCTCTGCGTGCGCAACGGCTGGAGTTGTACAGCTTGAGCCGTCACCACCAGATTGGTGATGACGTATTGAGGGAGGTGTTGGCGGAATTGGATATGAGCGAGGCAAATTTGGGTCACATGAAGTGACCCGCGAGCCTTTAGCCGCGACGCTGAATAAAAGCGCGAATCCGCTCAGCCGCTTCCACACATTCGGCCAACGGCGCAACCAGTGCCAGGCGCACACGGCCGGCACCCGGATTGAAGCCATCCACTTCCCGTGACAGGTACGAGCCCGGCACCACGGTCACGTGTTCTTCCACGAACAAATCGCGGCAGAAGGCGGCGTCGTCGCCATTCACATTCGGCCACAGGTAGAACCCACCGTCCGGGCTTTGTACATCCAGCACCGGTTTGAGGATCGCCAGCACCGCATCGAACTTCTCGCGGTACAGGTCACGGTTGGCCAGTACATGGGCCTCGTCCTGCCAGGCAGCGATACTGGCTAGCTGGGTCTGCACCGGCATCGCGCAACCATGGTAGGTGCGGTACAGCAAAAAGGCCTTGAGGATGTCGGCGTCGCCGGCCACGAAACCTGAGCGCAGGCCTGGCAGGTTGGAGCGCTTGGACAGGCTATGGAACACCACACAGCGTTTGAAATCCCGGCGCCCCAGTTCGACGCAGGCGCTGAGCAGGCCGGGCGGTGGGGTTTGTTCGTCGAAGTAGAGTTCGCTGTAGCATTCGTCGGCGGCGATCACGAAGTCGTATTCGTCGGCCAGGGCGATGAGTTTTTTCAGTGTGTCGACGGGAATCAGCGCGCCGGTCGGGTTGCCTGGGGAGCACAGGAACAGGATTTGGCAACGTTTCCAGATGTCGGGGGAGACGGCGTCGAAGTCCGGGTTGAAGCCATTGCTATCCAGGCACGGCAGGTAATGCGGCTTGGCCCCGGCCAGGAACGCGGCGCCTTCGTAGATTTGGTAAAACGGGTTGGGACTGACCACCAGCGCATCGTCGCCACGGTTGACCACGGTCTGGGTGAAGGCGAACAGGGCTTCACGGGTGCCGTTGACCGGCAGGATGTTACGCGCCGGGTCCAACCAGCCCTTGGGCACATTGAAGCGGCGTTCGCACCAGGCGCCGATGGCTTCACGCAGGGCAGGGGTGCCAAGCGTGGTGGGATACACCGCCATCTGGTCGAGGTTGTTGCTCAGCGCCTCGGCGACAAAGGTCGGGGACTTGTGCTTGGGTTCGCCGATGGACAGTGCAATCGGGCGTTTGTCCGGGTTCGGCGTCACGCTGCCGAGCAGGGCGCGCAGTTTCTCGAAGGGGTAGGGCTGCAACTGGTTAAGGGCGTTGTTCATATAAGCCTCTATCACGGTGAGCGCGGCCCCTGTGGGAGCTGGCTTGCCTGCGATGGCATCACTGCGGTCGACCTGACGGACCGAGGTGTCTGCATCGCAGGCAAGCCAGCTCCCACATGACTCGTGTTCACAAAGTTAAGAATTCAAATAGTCAGTCGGGTCAGCTCAACGCCGGGTTCCTGGGTCACGCTCAATTGTTCCACGATCGCATCCTGCAGGCGGCGACACAGCTCAGGGTCGGACAGCGGCTGGTTATCAGCGTCGGTGATGAAGAACACGTCTTCCACCCGTTCGCCGAGGGTCGCAATCTTGGCATTCTGCAACGACAGGTCGAACTCCAGGAAAATCCCGCCGATGCGCGCCAGCAGGCCCGGGCGATCCGGCGCGCTGAGTTCCAGCACCGTCACCGGTCGCTGCGCGTCGTTGGAAATGGTCACCTGGGGCGCAAAGGCAAAATGCTTTAGCTGGCGTGGTACCCGGCGTTGGATGATGGTTGGGTAATCGTCCGGGTTGCGCAGGGCTTCGGTGAGGCCTTCGCGGATCTTTTTCACCCGCGCCGGGTTATCGCCAATAGAGTCGCCGTCGGTGTCGAGCACGATGTAGGTGTCGAGGGTGAACTGGCTGCTGGAGGTGATGACCCGGGCGTCATGGATGTTCAGGTTGAGCTGGTCCATGGCGGCCACGGTCACGGCGAAGAAGTCGTGCTGGTCCGGCGCGTAGATGAAGATCTGCGTGCCGCCTTCGAATTCGCGCTGGGTGGTTTCCTTGATCAATACCAGCGGGCCACCGTCGGCCGGCTGCTGCAGGATCGCATCGCTGTGCCAGGCCACGTCGCCGGCGGTGTGGCGCAGGAAATAATCGTCGCCCAGTTGCGACCAGAGCTGTTCGACGTCGTCCGGGTCGTTACCACCGCGTACCAGAATATCCAGGGCCGCACTTTGGGTGCGACGGATCTGCTCTTCGCGGTCCACCGGGTTTTCCAAGCCGCGGCGCAGGGCGCGCTTGGTCTCGGTGTACAGCTGACGCAACAGGCTGGCGCGCCAGGAGTTCCATAACGTGGGGTTGGTGGCGTTGATGTCGGAGACGGTCAGCACATAAAGATAGTCGAGACGGGTTTCATCGCCGACTTTGCCGGCAAAGTCGTGGATCACCTGCGGGTCGGACAAGTCCTTGCGCTGGGCGGTTGTCGACATCACCAGATGGTTTTGCACCAGCCAGACGATCAGGCGGCTGTCCCAGAGGGGCAGTTGGTGGCGCTGGCAGAAGGCTTCGGCGTCCACTGCACCGATTTCCGAGTGATCGCCATGGCGACCCTTGCCGATATCGTGATACAGGCCCGCCAAGTAGATCAGCTCGGGCTTGGGCAGCTTGGCCATTAGCTTACTGGCCAGCGGGAATTTCTCTGATACCTGGGTGTACTGCAACTTACGCAGGTGCTTGATCAGGTTCAGGGTGTGGGCATCGACGGTGTAGATGTGGAACAGGTCGTGCTGCATTTGCCCGACGATAAAGCCGAACTCCGGCAGGTAGCGCCCGAGAATGCCGTAGCGGTTCATGCGCCGCAGGTTGCGGTGGATGCCGATGCGGCACTTGAACAGTTCGATAAACAGGCTGGTATTGCGGATGTCGTTGCGAAATTCGTCGTCGATCAGGTGACGGTTTTCCCGCAGCAAGCGGATGGTATCGGCGCGCACGCCTTTGATGTCCGGCTGCTGGGCCATCAGCACAAAGATTTCCAGCATGGCGAACGGGGTGCGGCGGAACACGTTGTCGTTGCGTGCTTCGATATAACCGTCATGCAGTTGGAAGCGCGCATTGATCGGCTGCGGCGGCGCTTCGTCTTCGGGGGCCAGGATCACCTCCTCGAAGTGCTGGATGATCAAGTCGCTGAGCTGAGCGATGCTCATGACCACCCGGTAGTACTGTTGCATGAAGCTTTCGATGCTGGTCTTCGCGTCTTCGCCCTCAAAGCCCAGCAGGGTGGCGATGGAGCGTTGGTGATCGAACAGCAGGCGGTCCTCGGAGCGCCCGGCGAGCATGTGCAGGGCGTAGCGCACCTTCCACAGGAACTCCTGGGACGAGGCCAGCAGGGTGTTTTCGCTCTCCACCAGGAAGCCTTCGCCAGCCAGGGCGCGCAGGTTCAGCGTGCCGTATTGGCGGCGCGCCACCCACAAAATCGTCTGGATATCCCGCAGCCCGCCCGGGGACCCTTTGACGTTGGGTTCCAGGTTGTATTCGGTGTCGTTGTACTTGTGGTGCCGCGCCTTCTGTTCGGCGCGCTTGGCCAGGAAAAAGTCCTTGCTCGGCCACATGTGTGCGGTGCTGGTGACTTCGAGCATGCGCTGGCGCAGGCGCTCGGGGCCGCAGATGGTGCGGCTTTCCATCAGGTTGGTGACCACCGTCAAGTCGGCACGGGCCTCTTCGGCGCATTCATCCACCGAGCGCACGCTCTGGCCGACTTCCAGGCCGATGTCCCACAGCAATGTCAGAAAACGCTCGATGGAATCGCGAAAGGTTTCGTGGTCGGCGCTGTCCAGCAGGATCAACAGGTCGATGTCGGAGTAGGGGTGCAGTTCGCCGCGACCGTAGCCGCCGACCGCCACCAGGGCGATATCGGCGTCTGCACTCCAGCTGAACTGTTCCCAGGCTTTCTGCAGGATGTTATCGACGAACCAGGCGCGGTCCTCGATCAGTCGTCTGATGTCCCGACCACTGCGAAAACGCGCGTCGAGCACCTCGCGTGCCTGGCGGATGGCTTTCTTGAAGGCGGCGATGGGGCTCGCCTTCAATGCCAGCTCGGCCTGGAACTGGCCACGGTCGAAGAGTTCGGGATCCACCTGGGGCATCGGTCGGCTTTCCTATCTATCTATTGAGTCAGTCACACGGTTGAAGCTGGAAAACCGAAGCAACCCTCACGCCGAAACGCGAGGAATGGTGTCGTCTGCGCGCAACGTGAAGATCTCGTAGCCGGTTTCGGTGACCAGCAGCGTGTGTTCCCACTGGGCCGAGAGCTTGCGGTCCTTGGTGATAGCGGTCCAGCCGTCGCCCAGCACCTTGGTATCGGCCTTGCCTTGGTTGATCATCGGCTCGATGGTAAAGGTCATGCCTGCCTTGAGTTCCATGCCGGTGCCGGCGCGGCCGTAGTGCAGGATCTGTGGTTCTTCGTGGAACACGGTGCCGATGCCGTGGCCGCAGAATTCGCGCACCACCGAGAAGCCGTTCTTTTCGGCGTGCTTCTGGATCACTTCACCGATGTCACCCAGGCGGCAGCCTGGCTTGACGATTTCGATGGCCTTGTACATGCATTCCTGGGTCACCTGGGACAGGCGCTCGGCCCAGACCGGCACGTTGCCGACGTGGAACATGCGGCTGGTGTCGCCGAAGTAGCGGTCCTTGATCACGGTGACGTCTATGTTCAGGGTGTCGCCGTCCTTCAACGGCTTGTCACCGGGAATGCCGTGGCACACCACATGGTTGACCGAGGTGCAGATCGACTTGGGGAAGCCTTTGTAGTTCAGCGGCGCAGGGATGGCCTTTTGCACATTGACGATATAGTCGTGGCAGATCTGGTTCAGCTCTTCGGTGGTGACGCCCGGCTTTACGTGCTCTGCAATCATTTCCAGCACGTCGGCGGCCAGTTTGCCGGCGATGCGCATGCCGGCGATGTCTTCGGCGGTTTTCAAACTAACGGTCATACAGGCTCTCTCTAGCGCGACGCGCTGAAATCAATACGGTTTACGGGCGTGCGACAAAAGGTTGCTGAATTCGCACAAGCCACAAAAAACGCGATTCTAACAGACGCGGGCGGTAAACCATGAGCCCCTGACGATCGCTTCTATCTATAGGGTGGGGGTAAATCCGCTCTATTCAACGGCTTGCGCACAGATCGCTGCGGTCAGGTGTGATTGCGGGTTTCGTTTTCGCCCTTGCTGTGGTATAAAATGCGCCGCTTTCCGGGGATACCCCGAAAAGCTTAAATCCACACACGTGTCGACACGATGACCTGGGTGCCGGAGGCCTTGATGCCGCTGGTTGGTCATTGGGATACGTGGAGGCCAAACCCGACTTATTAAGGAACTATCATGTCCCAAGTCAACATGCGCGATATGCTGAAGGCCGGTGTGCACTTCGGTCACCAGACCCGTTACTGGAACCCGAAAATGGGTAAATACATTTTCGGCGCGCGTAACAAGATTCACATTATCAACCTTGAAAAAACCCTGCCAATGTTCAACGAAGCTCTGACTTTCGTAGAGCGTCTGGCCCAGGGCAAAAACAAGATCCTGTTCGTCGGCACCAAGCGTTCCGCTGGCAAGATCGTTGCTGAAGAAGCAGCACGTTGCGGTTCGCCGTACGTCGATCACCGCTGGTTGGGCGGCATGCTGACCAACTTCAAAACCATCCGTGCTTCCATCAAGCGTCTGCGTGACCTTGAAGTGCAAGCCGAAGACGGTACTTTCGCCAAGCTGACCAAGAAAGAAGCGCTGATGCGCTCCCGTGACCTGGAAAAGCTCGATCGTTCCCTGGGTGGTATCAAGGACATGGGCGGTCTGCCTGACGCACTGTTCGTTATCGACGTTGATCACGAGCGCATCGCGATCACCGAAGCCAACAAGCTGGGCATCCCGGTTATCGGCGTAGTCGATACCAACAGCAGCCCGGAAGGCGTTGACTACATCATCCCAGGCAACGATGACGCAATCCGCGCTATCCAGCTGTACATGGGTTCGATGGCTGACGCTGTAATCCGTGGTCGCAACCACGTTGCTGGCGGTACCGAGCAGTTCGTTGAAGAAGCTCCGGTAGCTGCCGCTGAGTAACTGACGCCCTGGCGTTGACTCAGTAAGCAAAAAGGGGGCTTGGCCCCCTTTTTGCCACCTCGAAAACCATTTGTCGGCAGCGCAGCTACATCATTTGTAACGTGCAGCGGCCTACAACGGAAATTCGGGAAGAATTGATCGCCCGTTTGATCGGGTGGAATGGTTGAAAACCTATCCAAGAGGATTTTGAAATGGCAGAGATTACTGCAGCGTTGGTTAAAGAACTGCGTGAGCGTACCGGCGAAGGCATGATGGATTGCAAAAAGGCCTTGACCAAGGCCGGCGGCGACATCGAAAAAGCCATTGATGACATGCGTGCTTCCGGCGCCATCAAGGCTGCCAAGAAAGCAGGCAACGTCGCTGCTGAAGGCGCTATCGCCCTGAAAGAAGACGGCAAATCCGCCGTTCTGCTGGAAGTCAACTCGCAGACCGACTTCCTGGCTCTGCAGGATGACTTCAAGGCATTCGTTGCTGCCAGCGTCGAAAAAGCCTTCGCTGACAAGCTGACCACTGTTGAGCCTCTGATCGAAGCTCAAGAAGCAGCTCGCCTGGTACTGGTCGGCAAGGTTGGCGAAAACGTCAACATCCGTCGCCTGGTTCGCGTTGAAGGTGATGTTGTCGGTGGTTACCTGCACGGCAACAAGATCGGTGTAGCAGTTGTTCTGAAAGGCGGCGACGTTGAGCTGGCCAAAGACATCGCTATGCACGTTGCTGCAAGCAACCCTGAGTTCCTGCTGCCTTCGGAAGTGTCTGCCGAAGCGATCGAGCGCGAAAAAGCTGTGTTCCTGCAGCTGAACGAAGAAAAAATCAAAGGCAAGCCAGAAAACATTGTTGAGAACATGGTCAAAGGCCGTATCAGCAAGTTCCTGGCCGAAGCAAGCCTGGTTGAGCAGGCGTTCGTCAAGAACCCTGAAATCAAGGTTGGCGAACTGGCCAAGAAAGCCGGTGCTGAAATCGTTTCCTTCACTTACTTCAAAGTAGGCGAAGGCATCGAGAAGCCGGTCGACAACTTCGCTGAAGAAGTTGCTGCCCAGCTGGCTGCCGCCAAGCAATAAGACAGTCCCAAACTGTCGCCGAAAGAGGCTGCCCGCTCACGCGCGCAGCCTCTTTTCAAATGGGAAGGCCAATTTTATTTGGTTTCCTCTCGGAACTGGCTTACAAAGCCGTGTTCCGATGGCGCTGTGACAGCGTCCAGCTAGAGTGAACGCAAGCCGTAAACGGCTCGCCAAGAATTTTTAAAAAATACGCCGCAGGAGAGATTCGCAATGGCTCAGCAGGGCAGTGGTTATCAGGCTCGCTATAAACGCATTCTACTCAAGCTCAGCGGCGAGGCCCTGATGGGCTCGGAAGAGTTCGGGATCGACCCCAAGGTGCTTGACCGCATGGCGCTGGAAGTCGGCCAATTGGTCGGTATCGGTGTGCAGGTCGGCCTGGTGATCGGCGGCGGCAACCTGTTCCGCGGCGCGGCACTGAGTGCGGCCGGTATGGATCGGGTCACTGGCGACCACATGGGCATGCTGGCCACTGTGATGAACGCCCTGGCCATGCGCGACGCCCTGGAGCGTGCCAATATCTCGGCCATCGTGATGTCGGCTATCTCCATGGTTGGCGTGACCGATCACTACGATCGCCGCAAAGCCATGCGCCACCTGAACTCCAAGGAAGTGGTGATCTTTGCCGCCGGCACAGGCAACCCGTTCTTCACCACGGATTCGGCGGCGTGCCTGCGTGCTATCGAAATCGATGCCGACGTGGTGCTCAAAGCCACCAAGGTGGATGGCGTATACACTGCAGACCCATTCAAAGACCCGCATGCCGAGAAGTTCGATCATCTGACCTACGATGAAGTGCTGGATCGCAAGCTGGGTGTGATGGACCTGACTGCTATCTGCCTGTGCCGCGACCACAAGATGCCGCTGCGCGTATTTAACATGAACAAGCCCGGCGCCCTGCTGAATATCGTACACGGCGGCGCGGAAGGGACTCTGATCGAGGAAGGCCAACAATGATCAATGAAATCAAGAAAGACGCCCAGGCGCGTATGCAGAAATCCCTGGAATCCCTGAGCCATGCATTTGGTCAGATCCGTACCGGCAAGGCGCACCCGAGCATCCTGGGCAGCGTGATGGTGCCTTACTACGGTTCCGACACCCCGCTCAGCGGCGTGGCCAACGTGACCGTGAAGGACTCGCGCACCCTGCAAGTCGTGGCCTTCGAGCGCAATATGCTCGCGGCAGTCGACAAGGCGATCCAGAGCGCCGGCCTGAACCTCAACCCGACCAACCTCGGCGAGTTGTTGTTGATCTCCATGCCAGCTTTGACCGAAGAAACCCGCAAGGGCTTCACCAAGCAGGCGCGCAGTGCCGCTGAAGATGCGCGCGTTGCGGTGCGTAACATCCGTCGCGATGCGTTGGGTGACCTGAAGAAGCTGGTCAAGGACAAGGAAATCAGCGAAGACGAAGAGCGTCGTGCCGTTGCTGATATCGACAAGCTGACCAAGGACGCCGAAGCCCAGATCACCAAGGCTACCGAAGAAAAAGAAAAGGACCTGATGGCCGTATAAGGGGTCAGGACGCCTTTATGGAAAAGACCAAGCAGACTGTGCCCTCCGTGGTGCCGCGCCATGTCGCGATCATCATGGATGGGAATAATCGCTGGGCGAAAAAACGCTTTATGCCGGGTGTTGCCGGGCATAAAGCGGGTGTTGACGCGGTAAGGGCAGTGATTGAGGTGTGTGCCGAGGCCAAGGTCGAGGTGTTGACCTTGTTCGCCTTTTCCAGTGAGAACTGGCAGCGGCCCGCGGACGAAGTCAGTGCCTTGATGGACCTGTTTTTCAAGGCCCTGCGTCGTGAGGCCAAGCGCCTCAACGACAACAACATCAGTCTGCGCATCATTGGTGATCGCTCGCGGTTCCACCCGGAGCTGCAAGCGGCCATGCGCGAAGCCGAGGCTATCACCGCAGGCAGTAATCGTTTTGTGCTGCAGATCGCAGCCAATTACGGCGGCCAGTGGGATATCGCCCAGGCTGCGCAACGGCTTGCCCGCGAAGTGCAGGCCGGCCATCTGCGCCCCGACGACATCACGCCCGAACTGTTGCAAACCTGCCTGGTGACCGGCGACCTGCCGTTGCCGGACTTGTGTATCCGTACCGGTGGCGAGCATCGCATCAGCAATTTCCTGCTGTGGCAGCTAGCCTATACCGAGTTGTACTTCTCCGACCTGTTCTGGCCGGACTTCAAACACGATGCCATGCGCAATGCGCTGGCCGATTTCGCTTCCCGTCAGCGTCGTTTCGGTAAAACGAGCGAGCAGATCGAAGCTGGAGCCCGGGTTTAAATGCTTAAACAACGAATCATCACGGCGCTGATCCTGCTGCCGATTGCCTTGTGCGGTTTTTTCCTGCTTGAAGGCTCCGGCTTTGCGCTGTTCATCGGCCTGGTCGTGAGTCTGGGTGCCTGGGAATGGGCGCGCCTGGCAGGCTTCGGCAACCAGTTGCCGCGCGTGGCGTACGCCGCAGTGGTCGCGGTGTTGTTGTTCCTGATGTACATCCTGCCGGACATCGCACCCTGGGTATTGGGGGCGGCGGTGCTGTGGTGGGCGTTGGCAACATTCCTGGTGCTGACTTACCCACGCACCAGCGGTCAATGGTCCAGCGTGGCCTGCAAGCTGGTGATCGGCTTGCTGATCCTGCTACCGGCCTGGCAAGGGCTGGTGGAAATCAAGCGCTACCCCATGGGTAATGAATTGATCCTGGCCGTGATGGTGCTGGTGTGGGGGGCCGATATCGGCGCCTACTTCTCTGGTCGCGCATTTGGCAAGCGCAAGCTGGCTCCGGCCGTCAGCCCGGGCAAGAGCTGGGAAGGCGTATACGGTGGCCTGGCCTTGACGTTACTGATCACGCTGGTGGTCGGTTTGGTGCGTGACTGGTCGGTGAAAGAGATTCTGCTGGCCTTGCTGGGCACCGCTATCGTCGTGTTTATCTCGGTGGTGGGTGACCTCACCGAGAGCATGTTCAAGCGCCAGGCCGGGATCAAGGACAGTAGTAACCTGCTGCCGGGTCATGGTGGCGTGCTGGATCGCATCGACAGTCTGACTGCCGCGCTGCCGATCTTCGCGGTGTTGCTGTGGATGATCGCTTCGTGAGCGGCCTGCAGCAGGTTACCGTGCTGGGCGCGACCGGCTCCGTCGGGCTGAGTACCCTGGATGTCATCGCTCGTCACCCGGATCGTTACCAGGTTTTCGCCCTGACCGGCTTCACGCGTTTGCGCGAATTACTGGCCTTGTGCGTGCGCCACTCACCGCGCTTTGCCGTAGTGCCTGAGGCTGCGGCGGCCCGTGGGCTGCAGGATGATCTGCGGGCTGCGGGGTTGACCACCCAGGTGCTGGTCGGGGAAGCGGGGTTGTGCCAGGTGGCGGCCGACGCCGATGTGGATACCGTGGTGGCGGCGATTGTCGGCGCGGCGGGGTTGCGTCCGACCCTGGCGGCAGTCGATGCCGGCAAGAAAATTCTGCTGGCCAATAAAGAAGCCCTGGTCATGTCTGGCGCGCTCTTCATGCAAGCCGTGCGCAAGAGTGGGGCGGTCCTGCTGCCGCTGGACAGCGAGCACAACGCAATCTTCCAGTGCATGCCCGGGGATTTCGCCCGCGGCTTGAGCCAGGTCGGTGTGCGCCGGATTCTGCTGACGGCGTCCGGTGGCCCCTTCCGGCAGACTCCGCTGGCTGAGCTTGAGCATGTGTCTCCCGATCAGGCCTGCGCTCATCCGAACTGGTCCATGGGGCGCAAGATTTCCGTGGATTCGGCGAGCATGATGAACAAAGGCCTGGAGCTGATCGAGGCGTGCTGGTTGTTCGATGCACGGCCTGATCAGGTCGAGGTGGTGATCCATCCGCAAAGTGTGATCCACTCTTTGGTCGATTACGTGGACGGTTCGGTGTTGGCGCAGTTGGGCAACCCGGATATGCGCACGCCGATCGCCAATGCCTTGGCCTGGCCGGAGCGGATCGATTCCGGCGTGGCGCCCCTGGATCTGTTTGCGATTGCGCGCCTGGACTTCGAAGCCCCGGACGAGCAGCGTTTTCCGTGCCTGCGTCTGGCGCGGCAAGCGGCCGAGGCGGGTAACAGCGCGCCGGCCATGCTCAATGCGGCCAATGAAGTGGCGGTGGCGGCGTTTCTCGAACGGCGCATCCGCTTTCCGCAGATCGCGAGTATCATCGAGGACGTCCTGAATCTTGAGCCAGTCGTGGCTGTAAATGACCTGGGAGCGGTATTTGAGGCTGATACCAAGGCCCGTGCCTTGGCCCAGCAATGGCTGGATCGCGACACACGTTAGGGTGGGCGCGTTTGAGCCTTCAGGCATCGGATTGAAATGCGGAGAAATTAGATGAGTGCGCTCTACATGATTGTCGGCACCCTGGTTGCTCTGGGTGTGCTGGTTACCTTCCACGAATTCGGCCACTTCTGGGTGGCGCGTCGTTGCGGCGTCAAGGTATTGCGCTTTTCCGTTGGTTTCGGCATGCCATTGTTGCGCTGGCATGATCGTCGTGGCACCGAGTTCGTGATTGCCGCTATCCCGTTGGGTGGCTACGTCAAGATGCTCGATGAGCGCGAAGGTGAAGTGCCGGCTGATCAATTGGATCAGTCTTTCAATCGCAAGACCGTTCGTCAGCGTATCGCAATTGTTGCAGCGGGCCCGATCGCCAACTTCCTGTTGGCAATGGTGTTCTTCTGGGTTCTGGCCATGATGGGCAGCCAGCAGGTGCGCCCGGTCATCGGTGCAATCGAGGCGGACAGCATCGCGTCCAGGGCCGGCTTGGTGGCAGGGCAGGAAATTGTTTCCATTGATGGCGAGCCGACCACCGGTTGGGGCGCGGTCAATTTGCAGTTGGTGCGCCGCCTGGGTGAAAGCGGCACCGTCAATGTGGTGGTGCGTGACCAGGATTCCAGTGCCGAAACCCCGCGGGCGTTGGCTCTGGACCACTGGCTCAAGGGCGCCGATGAGCCTGATCCGATCAAATCCCTGGGGATTCGTCCTTGGCGTCCGGCCTTGCCGCCGGTACTCGCTGAGCTGGATCCGAAAGGTCCGGCCCAGGCCGCAGGCCTGAAAACCGGTGATCGCCTGCTGGCCCTCGATGGCCAGGCGCTGGGTGACTGGCAGCAAGTGGTCGACCTGGTACGCGTGCGTCCTGATACCAGAATTGTGCTGAAAGTTGAGCGCGAGGGTGCTCAAATCGACGTTCCCGTGACCTTGTCGGTTCGCGGGGAGGCGAAGGCGGCCGGGGGTTACCTGGGGGCCGGGGTCAAAGGTGTCGAATGGCCGCCATCGATGGTCCGAGAGGTCAGCTTCGGGCCTTTGGCCGCGATTGGCGAGGGTGCGAACCGCACCTGGACCATGAGCGTACTGACCCTCGAATCCCTCAAGAAAATGTTGTTCGGTGAGCTCTCGGTAAAAAACTTGAGTGGACCGATAACCATTGCTAAAGTGGCGGGCGCTTCTGCCCAGTCGGGTGTCGCGGATTTCCTGAATTTCCTGGCTTATCTGAGTATTAGCCTTGGGGTTCTGAATTTGCTGCCCATTCCAGTATTGGATGGGGGGCATCTGCTGTTTTATCTGGTCGAGTGGGTGCGTGGTCGCCCCTTGTCGGATCGGGTGCAGGGTTGGGGGATACAGATCGGTATCAGTTTGGTGGTCGGGGTGATGTTGTTAGCTCTGGTCAACGATCTGGGACGACTGTAACGCTTCGCTGAATTGCGAATCTGCCGCATTTTGCGGCAGTTTGTTTATTGCCAGTTGGAATAAGAAAGGACTTCATGAAACGTCTGCTGCTAACTGCGGTTCTCACCGTATTGATGATCGCCGAAGTTCACGCCGAGTCCTTCACCATCTCCGATATTCGCGTCAACGGCCTCCAGCGGGTTTCCGCGGGTAGCGTCTTTGGTGCCTTGCCGTTGAACGTCGGGGAACAGGCGGATGATCGTCGCCTGGTGGAATCCACTCGTGCGCTGTTCAAAACCGGGTTCTTTCAAGATATCCAACTGGGTCGCGAAGGCAACGTCCTGGTCATCACGGTCGTCGAACGACCTTCTGTCGCCAGTATCGCGATTGAAGGTAACAAGGCCATCTCCACTGAAGACCTGATGAAGGGCCTCAAGCAATCCGGCCTGGCCGAGGGCGAGATCTTCCAGCGCGCGACCCTTGAGGGTGTGCGTAACGAACTGCAACGCCAGTACGTTGCCCAGGGCCGCTATTCTGCGACCGTGGAAACCGAAGTGATCCCGCAGCCTCGTAACCGTGTTGGCCTCAAGGTCAACATCAACGAAGGTACCGTCGCTGCCATTCAGCACATCAACGTGGTGGGCAACACCAAGTTCGCTGATGACGACCTGATCGACCTGTTCGAACTCAAGACCACCAACTGGCTGTCGTTCTTCAAGAACGATGACAAATATGCCCGTGAAAAGCTTTCCGGTGACCTTGAACGCCTGCGCTCCTACTACCTGGACCGTGGCTACATCAACATGGACATCGCTTCGACCCAGGTGTCCATCACCCCGGACAAGAAGCACGTCTATATCACCGTGAACGTCAATGAAGGCGAGAAATACAAGGTTCGTGACGTCAAGCTCAGCGGCGACCTGAAAGTCCCAGAAGACCAGGTCAAGTCCCTGCTGCTGGTGCAGAAGGACCAGGTGTTCTCGCGCAAGCTGATGACCACTACCTCCGAACTGATCACCCGCCGCCTGGGTAACGAAGGCTATACCTTCGCCAACGTCAACGGCGTGCCGACCCCGAATGATGAAGATCACACGGTAGACATCACCTTCGTCGTCGATCCTGGCAAGCGTGCCTACGTAAACCGCATCAACTTCCGTGGCAACACCAAGTCTGCGGACGAAGTGCTGCGTCGTGAAATGCGTCAGATGGAAGGTGGCTGGGCTTCGACCTACCTGATCGACCAGTCCAAGACCCGTCTTGAGCGTCTGGGCTTCTTCAAGGAGGTCAACGTCGAAACCCCGGCCGTACCGGGTGTGGATGACCAGGTTGACGTGAACTACGCCGTTGAAGAGCAAGCTTCGGGCTCGATCACCGCCAGCGTCGGTTTTGCACAGAGCGCCGGCCTGATCCTGGGTGGCTCGATCACCCAGAACAACTTCCTCGGTACCGGTAACAAGGTGTCCATCGGCCTGACCCGAAGCGAATACCAGAGCCGCTATAACTTCGGTTATGTCGACCCCTACTGGACAGCTGACGGTGTGAGCCTGGGCTACAACGCCTTCTACCGCACCACCGACTACAAAGACCTCGACGTCGACGTTGCAAGCTATGCGATCGACAGCCTGGGTGTGGGCGCAAACATCGGTTACCCGATCAGCGAAACCTCGCGCCTGACCTTCGGCATCACCGCGCAACAGGACGAGATCAAGACCGGTGTATATACCGTGGACGAGATCTTCGACTTCACTCGTCGTGAAGGTGACAAGTTCCTGAACTTCAAGGCATCTGCCGGCTGGTCCGAGTCGACCTTGAACAAAGGTGTACTGGCAACCCGTGGTCACTCTCAAAGCCTGACTGCGGAAGTCACCACACCGGGCAGCGACCTGTCGTTCTTCAAGCTCGACTACCGCGGCCAGTTGTTCCAGCCGTTGAGCGATAACTACACCATGCGCCTGCACACAGAGCTGGGCTATGGCGACGGTTATGGTTCGACCGATGGCTTGCCGTTCTACGAGAACTACTACGCAGGTGGTTTCAACTCGGTGCGTGGCTTCAAGGACAGCACTCTGGGCCCACGTGGTACCCCAAGCCGCGGTGTTGACCAAACCGGTAACGTCGGCACTCGCCGCGATGATGACGATGATCCACTGCCGTTCGGTGGTAACGTGCTGATCCAGGGTGGTGCCGAGATCCTGTTCCCGCTGCCGTTCGTCAAGGACCAGCGTTCCCTGCGGACTTCGGTCTTCTGGGACGTGGGTAACGTGTTCGACTCCAAGTGCGAGCAGATCAAGAACCCAAGCGGTCTGAAGTCCAACACCCAGTGCAACGACGTGAGCCTCAGCAACCTGGCGAGCTCCGTGGGTGTGGGTGTGACCTGGGTGACTGCGCTGGGCCCGTTGAGCTTTGCTCTGGCCATGCCGATCAAGAAACCGGATAACGCTGAAACCCAGATTTTCCAATTCTCCCTCGGCCAGACGTTCTAAGCGTCTGACCCAAGATAACGACAACGGATTCTGTAGGAGTACATCGTGCGTAAGTTGACTCAATTGGTCCTGCTGGCCACTGTGCTGGTAACCACCCCGGCCTTCGCCGAAATGAAAATCGCCGTCCTGAACTATCAGATGGCTCTGCTGGAATCCGACGCGGCCAAGAAGTACGCCGTGGATGCCGAGAAGAAATTCGGTCCGCAACTGACCAAGCTCAAAACCTTGGAAAGCAGCGCCAAGGGCATCCAGGATCGTCTGGTAGCCGGTGGCGACAAGATGCAGCAAGGCGAGCGCGAGCGTCTGGAGCTTGAATTCAAGCAAAAGGCCCGTGACTACCAGTTCCAGTCCAAGGAGTTGAACGAAGCCAAGGCTGTTGCCGACCGTGAAATGCTCAAGCAGCTCAAGCCCAAGCTCGACAGCGCCGTGGAAGAAGTCATCAAGAAGGGTGCTTTCGACCTGGTGTTCGAGCGCGGCGCCGTGATTGACGTCAAGCCTCAATACGACATCACCCGTCAGGTGATCGAGCGCATGAACCAGCTGAAGTAAGCCATGACCGCGACTATCAAACTCGGCGAGTTGGCCGAGTTCCTGGGAGCCACCTTGCGTGGCTCCCCGGAGAAAGAAATCACTGGGCTAGCCACCTTGCAGGAGGCTGGCCCAGCTCAGTTGAGCTTCCTCGCAAATCCCCAATACCGTAAATACCTGGTTGATTGCCAGGCCGCAGCCGTGTTGCTGAAGGCCGCTGACGCTGAAGGGTTTATCGGGGATGCGCTGGTGGTGGCCGACCCGTACCTGTCGTACGCCAAGGCGTCACACCTGTTCGATCCCAAGCCGAAAGCGGCCGGTGGTATTCACCCATCTGCGGTAATTGCCGATGATGCCCAGGTTGACCCTGCGGCCAGCATCGGTGCGTTTGCAGTGATCGAAAGCGGGGCGCGTATTGGCGCAGGTGTCACCGTGGGCGCCCACTGCTTTATCGGCGCACGCTGTGAAATCGGTGCCAATGGTTGGCTGGCCCCACGTGTAACCCTCTACCACGATGTGCGTATTGGTCAGCGTGTGGTCATTCAGTCCGGCGCTGTTATCGGCGGCGAAGGCTTTGGCTTTGCCAACGCCAAAGGTGTCTGGCACAAGATTGCCCAGGTCGGCGGCGTATTGATCGGCGACGATGTGGAGATCGGTGTAAACACTGCGGTGGATCGCGGGGCTTTGGCCGATACGGTGATCGGTAACGGCGTGAAGCTCGACAACCAGATCCAGATCGCCCACAACGTACAGATTGGCGATCACACCGCCATGGCTGCGTGCGTGGGTATTTCCGGCAGCACCAAAATCGGCAAGCATTGCATGCTCGCCGGCGGCGTCGGGCTGGTGGGGCATATCGATATTTGCGACAACGTCTTTATCACCGGCATGACCATGGTGACTCACTCGATTACCGAGCCGGGGGCCTATTCTTCCGGTACCGCCATGCAACCTGCGGCTGAATGGCGCAAGAGCGCGGCGCGTTTGAGGAAGATCGACGACATGGCACGACGTATCAAACAGCTGGAAAAGCGTGTTGGGGACGTGACCCCTGGCGGTAATGCTTCATCTGAAGGCTGATACCATTTCCATATCAAGTGTGCACAGCCGCTAGACTGCCTCCTTGATTTGCTAGCGGGGCGTGCGCTTAGTTCGCCCGCCCCCAATCTTTATTACAGGCTTCCCCCCGAAATGATGGACATCAACGAGATTCGCGAATACCTGCCTCACCGTTACCCGTTCCTGCTGGTGGACCGCGTAGTGGACCTCAATGTCGAGGAAAAGCGCATTCGTGCCTACAAGAATGTCAGCATCAACGAACCATTCTTCAACGGTCACTTCCCAGCGCATCCCATCATGCCGGGCGTGTTGATCATCGAAGCGATGGCCCAGGCTGCCGGTATCCTTGGTTTCAAAATGCTCGACCTCAAGCCTGCCGACGGCACGCTTTACTATTTCGTGGGCTCCGACAAGCTGCGTTTTCGCAACCCGGTCACCCCGGGTGACCAGTTGATCCTGGAAGCCAGGTTCATCAGCTGCAAGCGCCAGATCTGGAAGTTCGAATGCCAGGCCTCGGTAGATGGCAAGCCGGTATGCTCTGCCGAGATCATCTGTGCGGAACGCAAACTATGAGTTTGATTGACCCTCGCGCAATCATCGATCCGTCGGCCGTACTGGCCGCCGACGTTGAGGTCGGCCCTTGGTCGATCGTCGGCGCAGGTGTGGAAATCGGCGAGGGGACTGTCATCGGGCCACACGTGATCCTTAAAGGTCCGACCCGTATTGGCAAACACAATCGTATCTACCAGTTTTCCTCGGTAGGCGAAGACACCCCGGACATGAAGTACAAGGGTGAAGAAACACGCCTGGTAATCGGTGACCACAACATCATCCGTGAAGGCGTCACCATTCACCGCGGCACCGTACAGGATCGCGCTGAAACCACTTTGGGTGATCACAACCTGGTCATGGCCTATGCGCACATCGGCCATGACAGCGTGATCGGCAACCATTGCATCCTGGTCAACAACACTGCGCTGGCAGGCCATGTGCACGTTGACGACTGGGCGATTCTGTCCGGTTTCACCCTGGTGCATCAGTACTGCCATATCGGCGCCCACAGCTTTTCCGGCATGGGTACCGCCATTGGCAAGGATGTCCCTGCATTCGTGACGGTGTTCGGCAACCCTGCCGAGGCTCGCAGCATGAACTTCGAAGGCATGCGCCGTCGCGGATTCAGCGAAGAGGCGATCCACGCTCTGCGCCGTGCCTACAAGACGGTTTACCGTCAGGGGCTGACGGTTGAGCAGGCGCTGACCGAACTGACCGAGCCGGCAACCCTGTTTCCGGAAGTCGCGGTGTTCCGTGACTCGATCCAGGCGTCGACTCGCGGCATCACCCGCTGATCATGGCCAATCTGCGTATTGCGCTGGTGGCCGGTGAAGCGTCCGGCGACATTCTGGGTGCTGGCCTGATGCGAGCCCTCAAGGCCCAGCATCCTGCGGTGGAGTTTATCGGCGTGGGTGGGCCGTTGATGCAGGCCGAAGGGCTTGCCTCCTACTTCCCCATGGAGCGGCTGTCGGTCATGGGGTTGGTGGAGGTGTTGGGGCGCCTGCGTGAGCTGCTCGCTCGCCGCAAGCTGTTGATCAAGACGCTGATCGATGAAAAGCCTGACGTCTTTATCGGCATCGATGCGCCGGATTTCACCCTCAATATCGAACTCAAATTGCGTCAGGCCGGGATCAAGACCGTTCACTACGTCAGCCCATCCGTATGGGCGTGGCGGCAGAAGCGCGTGTTGAAGATCCGCGAAGGCTGCGACCTGATGTTGACCCTGTTGCCGTTCGAAGCCAGGTTCTACGAAGAGAAGGGCGTACCGGTACGGTTTGTCGGCCATACCCTGGCCGATGCCATTCCATTGCAGGCCGATCGTGCCGCCGCGCGTGCCGAACTGGGCTTGCCTGACGGCCCGTTGGTGGCGTTGATGCCGGGCAGTCGTGGCGGAGAGGTAGGGCGTCTGGGTGCGCTGTTTTTTGATGCCGCCGAACGTCTGCAGGCACAAAAGCCGGGGGTTCGTTTCGTGCTGCCGTGTGCCAGCCCGCAACGCCGCGCACAGATCGAGACCCTGCTGGAAGGTCGCAACCTGCCGCTGACCCTGCTTGACGGCCAGTCCCATCTGGCTCTGGCAGCCTGCGATGCGGTATTGATTGCGTCGGGCACTGCCACCCTTGAAGCCTTGCTGTACAAGCGGCCAATGGTTGTAGCCTACCGCCTGGCGCCGCTGACCTTCTGGATTCTCAAGCGCATGGTCAAGAGCCCTTACATCTCCCTGCCCAACCTGCTGGCCCAGCGCCTGCTGGTGCCGGAGTTGTTGCAGGACGATGCAACGCCTGAAGCGCTTGCGCAAACCTTACTGCCCTTGATTGACGGCGGCGAAGAGCAGACCCGTGGTTTCGACGACATTCATCGCACGTTGCGTCGTGATGCCTCGAACCAGGCGGCCGACGCCGTGCTGACCTTGATCGGCCATAAACAGGAAGCCTTATGACCACGCAAATGGGCCTGGATTTCAGCCTGGTTGCCCAAGCTCACGAACTGGTGGCCGGTGTTGACGAAGTAGGGCGCGGCCCGCTGTGTGGCGCAGTGGTCACGGCGGCGGTAATCCTTGATCCGAACCGCCCGATCCTGGGCCTCAATGATTCGAAAAAGCTTACCGAGGCCCGTCGCGAAAAGCTCTATGACGAGATCTGCGAGAAGGCCCTGAGTTGGCATATCGCTCGCGCTGAAGTCGAGGAAATCGACGAACTTAATATCCTCCATGCAACCATGTTAGCCATGCAGCGTGCTGTTGAAGGGCTGCATATCACCCCGAAAATGGCGATGATCGATGGCAACCGTTGCCCGAAGCTTGCGATGCCGTCGGAAGCGGTGGTCAAGGGCGATAGCAAGGTTCCGGCCATTGCCGCTGCCTCGATCCTGGCCAAGGTCAGCCGTGACCGTGAAATGGCTGCGTTCGAATTGATCTACCCCGGCTACGGGATTGGCGGCCATAAAGGCTACCCGACGCCCGTTCATCTGGAAGCCCTGGCTCGGCTGGGCCCGACCCCGATCCATCGCCGCTCGTTTGCCCCGGTACGCCTGGCTTATGAGGCCCGCGAAAGTCTGATCGTGGTTTAGCAGCAAGGCTGATGTTTTTACCAAGGCCCGGTACAATCCGGGCCTTGTTGTTTTCATGTATCAAGACAGGATCACTATGCCGGCTTCATTCGTTCACCTGCGCCTGCACACTGAATATTCCCTGGTCGACGGCCTGGTACGGATCAAACCGCTGGTCAAAACCCTGGTGGGCATGAATATGCCTGCGGTGGCGGTAACCGATCAGAACAACATGTGTTCCCTGGTCAAGTTCTACAAGAACGCCATGGGCGCCGGCATCAAGCCGATCTGCGGCGCCGACCTGTGGCTGTCCAACAAGGACCCGGATAACCCACTGAGCCGCATCAGCCTGCTGGCGATGAACGGCGTGGGTTATCGCAACCTCACCGAACTGATTTCCCGTGGCTTTATTGATGGCCAGCGCAACGGCTCGATCATCATCGAGCGCGAGTGGGTGGCCGAAGCCAGCGAAGGCCTGATCATGCTCTCGGCGGCTAAAGAGGGCGAGATCGGTATCGCGTTGCTGGGCGGTAATCCCCAGGAAGCCGAGGTGCTGGCACGTGAGTGGATGCAGGTATTCCCGGACCGTTTCTACCTGGAAGTCCAGCGTACCAACCGCCCCAACGATGAAGAACATCTGCATGCTGCCGTAGCCCTGGCCGATAAGCTGGGTGCGCCGCTGGTGGCGACCAACGATGTGCGGTTTATCAAGAAAGAAGATTTCGAGGCCCATGAAACCCGCGTGTGCATCGGCGAAGGCCGGGCCCTGGATGACCCGCGCCGCTCGAAGAATTACAGCGAAGAGCAATACCTCAAAAGCGCCGATGAAATGGCGCAGCTGTTCAGCGATTTGCCCGAGGCCCTGGAAAACTCCGTCGAGATCGCCAAGCGTTGCAACATCGAAGTGAAGCTGGGCAAGCACTTTTTGCCCAACTTCCCGATACCCGATGGCATGACCATCGACGAATACTTTCGCAAAGTGTCGTTCGATGGCCTGGAAGAACGCCTCAGCGTCCTGCTGCCCAAGGACACCACTGAAGACTACGAAGCCAAGCGTCAGGTGTATGTCGACCGGTTGAATTTCGAGCTGGATATCATCATCCAGATGGGATTCCCCGGCTACTTCCTGATCGTAATGGACTTTATCCAGTGGGCCAAAAACAACGGCGTACCGGTAGGTCCCGGCCGGGGGTCAGGTGCTGGCTCGCTGGTGGCCTATGTTCAGAAGATCACCGACCTCGACCCGCTGGAATATGACCTGCTGTTCGAACGGTTCCTGAACCCGGAACGGGTGTCGATGCCCGACTTCGACGTCGACTTCTGCATGGATGGTCGTGATCGCGTGATTGAGTACGTGGCCGAGAAATACGGCCGCAACGCGGTAAGTCAGATCATCACCTTCGGTTCCATGGCGGCGAAGGCGGTAATCCGCGACGTGGCGCGGGTGCAGGGCAAGTCCTACGGCCTGGCCGACCGCCTGTCGAAGATGATCCCGTTCGAAGTCGGCATGACCCTGGAAAAAGCCTACGAGCAGGAAGAAATCCTGCGCGACTTTATCAAGGTCGATGAAGAAGCCGCCGAAATCTGGGACATGGCGCGCAAGCTCGAAGGCGTGGTGCGTAACGTCGGTAAACACGCCGGTGGTGTGGTTATTGCGCCGACCAAGCTCACCGACTTTTCGCCGATCTACTGCGATGAAGAAGGCGACGGCCTGGTCACCCAGTTCGACAAGGACGACGTGGAGGCGGCCGGCCTGGTGAAGTTCGACTTCCTCGGCCTGCGTACCCTGACGATCATCGACTGGGCACTCAAGACCATCAACCGCGACCGCGCCAAGGTCGGCGAAGAACCGCTGGATATCGCGTTTATCCCGCTGGACGACAAACCGACCTACAGCCTGCTGCAAAAAGCCGAAACCACGGCGGTGTTCCAGCTTGAATCCCGGGGCATGAAGGAGCTGATCAAAAAGCTCAAGCCCGACTGCCTGGAAGACTTGATCGCACTGGTGGCGCTGTTCCGTCCGGGCCCGCTGCAGTCGGGCATGGTGGATGACTTCATCAACCGCAAGCACGGTCGCGCCGAGCTGGCTTACCCGCACTCCGACTATCAATACGAGGGCCTCAAGCCTGTATTGGCGCCGACGTACGGCATCATCCTGTATCAGGAACAGGTGATGCAGATCGCCCAGGTAATGGCCGGCTACACCCTCGGTGGTGCGGACATGCTGCGTCGCGCAATGGGTAAAAAGAAACCCGAGGAAATGGCCAAGCAGCGCGGCGGTTTCATTGAGGGTTGCGCCACCAACAACATCGACGCCGATCTGGCCGGTAACATCTTCGACCTGGTAGAAAAATTCGCCGGTTATGGTTTCAACAAATCTCACTCCGCCGCCTATGGCCTGGTGTCGTACCAGACTGCCTGGCTGAAAGCCCACTACCCGGCGCCGTTCATGGCAGCGGTGCTGTCGGCCGATATGCACAACACCGACAAGGTCGTGACCTTGATCGAGGAAGTGCGCACCATGAAGCTGCGCCTCGATGCGCCGGACGTGAACGCCTCTGAGTTCAAGTTCACGGTGAACGACGAAGGCCGCATCATCTATGGCCTCGGCGCGATCAAGGGCGTGGGCGAAGGTCCGGTGGAGGCCATCACCGAAGCGCGCCAGGATGGGCCATTCAAGGACCTGTTCGACTTCTGCGCGCGTGTTGACCTCAAGCGCATCAACAAGCGTACCCTCGATGGCTTGATCCGCAGCGGCGCGCTCGACCGTCTCGGTCCGTATTTCCATGATGAGCCGAAGGCTTACCAGGCCAATATCGACCGTAACCGTGCGGTGCTGCTTACCGCCATGGAAGAGGCGATCAAGGCTGCCGAACAGACTGCCCGCACCCATGACAGCGGCCACGCCGATCTGTTTGGCGGGCTGTTCGTCGAAGAAGACGCGGATGTCTACGCCAATCATCGCAAGGCCAAGGAGCTGACCCTCAAGGAACGCCTCAAAGGTGAGAAAGACACCTTGGGCCTGTACCTCACCGGCCACCCGATTGACGAGTACGAAGGCGAAATCCGCCGTTTCGCCCGCCAGCGCATCATCGACCTCAAGCCCGCGCGGGATACCCAGACCGTCGCCGGCATGATCATCGCCCTGCGGGTGATGAAAAATAAAAAGGGCGACAAAATGGGCTTCATCACCCTGGATGACCGCTCGGGCCGGATCGAAGCGTCACTGTTTGCCGATGCGTTCCACTCCGCCCAATCGCTTTTACAGACCGATGCCATGGTGGTGGTGGAAGGGGAGGTCAGCAATGATGACTTCTCCGGCGGCCTGCGCCTGCGTATCAAACGGGTGATGAGCATGGAAGATGCGCGCACCAACCTGGCCGAAAGCCTGCGCTTGAAGGTCAAGACCGAAGCGCTCAAGGGCGATCAGCTACGCTGGTTGGGTGACCTGCTCAAGCGCCACCGCGGCGCGTGCCCGGTAACCATGGAGTACACCGGCAGCGACGCCAAGGCCATGTTGCAGTTTGGTGAGACGTGGCGGATTGATCCGGCTGATGGCTTGATTCAAGCTTTGCGTGACCAGTTCGGGCGAGACAACGTCTTCCTCCAATACCGTTGACGGTCAGTACCCCTGACCTCGGCTGAACATTTAATCTCGACCTAAACGCGCCTCTCCCTTAAGGTAGGGCGCGAATAGACAACCGGCTGGCCAGGCACTCCCTGGCCGTCGACCCAAGACGGACGCTTATGAACCCGAATTTTCTTGATTTCGAACAGCCGATCGCTGACCTGCAAGCCAAGATCGAAGAGCTGCGCCTGGTCGGCAATGACAATTCGCTGAATATCGGCGACGAAATCGCTCGCCTGCAAGACAAAAGCAGCACGCTCACCGAAGACATCTTCGGCAAGCTGACCAGTTGGCAGATCGCGCGCCTGGCTCGCCACCCGCGCCGTCCGTACACCCTGGACTACATCGAACACATCTTCACCGAGTTCGATGAGCTGCACGGCGACCGCCACTTCTCCGACGACGCGGCCATTGTGGGCGGTATCGCTCGCCTGGACGACCAGCCGGTGATGGTGATCGGCCATCAGAAAGGCCGTGAAGTGCGCGAGAAAGTCCGTCGCAACTTCGGTATGCCGCGTCCGGAAGGCTACCGCAAGGCTTGCCGCCTGATGGAAATGGCCGAGCGCTTCAAGATGCCGATCCTGACCTTCATCGACACTCCGGGCGCATACCCGGGTATTGACGCCGAAGAGCGCAACCAGAGTGAAGCGATTGCCTGGAACCTGCGCGTCATGGCTCGCCTGAAAACCCCGATCATCGCCACTGTGATCGGTGAAGGTGGTTCCGGCGGTGCGCTGGCCATTGGCGTGTGCGATCAGTTGAACATGCTGCAATATTCGACCTACGCGGTGATTTCGCCGGAAGGGTGTGCCTCGATCCTGTGGAAAACCGCAGAGAAGGCGCCGGATGCGGCTGAAGCCATGGGCATCACCGCCGATCGCCTCAAAGGCCTGGGTATCGTCGACAAAGTGATCGCCGAACCACTGGGCGGCGCCCACCGTGACCCGGCCGCGGCTGCCGCGACCATCCGTGCTGAACTGGGCTCGCAACTGGCGATGCTCAAGAAGCTGGATAACGAAGCGCTGCTGGCCCGTCGTTACGAGCGCCTGATGAGCTACGGTCTCTAAAGTCGGCGCCGTAACTCAATGTGGGAGGGGGCTTGCTCCCGATAGCGGTGGATCAGTCACCAGATGCAGTGACTGACACTCAGCAATCGGGAGCAGGCCCCCTCCCACATTTGCTTTGTGTATGCTCGGCTTATGTATTCCAGATTTGCGGCGGGGACATCTGATGAAACCGGCTCTACCCGCCAGACTCCTGAAAACCCTGGCCCCCTGGCGCAATGCTCCGGCCTGGCGCATTGCATTCTCCGGTGGCCTCGATTCCACCGTCCTGCTGCACCTTCTGGCTTCCCTGGCAAACACCGAAACCCTGCCGCCCATCAGCGCTGTGCATGTCCATCATGGGCTGCAAGCGGCCGCTGACGCCTGGCCCAGTCATTGCCAAGCGTTATGTGACAGCTTGGGCATACCTTTGCAGGTCTTGCGTGTGCAGGTGCAACCCGGTGCCAGCCTGGAGCGTGCCGCGCGTAACGCACGTTACCAGGCGTTTACCGAGGTGATCGGGGCAGGGGAGGTGCTGCTCACCGCCCAGCATCGCGACGATCAAGCCGAGACCCTGCTGTTCCGCCTGTTACGCGGAGCCGGAGTGCGTGGGTTGGCGGCAATGCCCGAGCGTCGCCCGTTGGCGACGGGGCACTTGGTGCGGCCATTGCTGGCGGTTTCCCGGGGAGCATTGGAAGCCTACGCCCACGAACACCAATTGAAGTGGATTGAAGACCCTTCGAACGCCGATCCACGGTTCTCGCGCAATTACCTGCGCCGCCAAGTCTTTCCAGCGCTGACTCAACGCTGGCCCCAGGCAATCTTGAGCCTGGCCCGCACTGCCGAGCACCTGAGTGAAGCCCAGGGCCTGCTCGACGAACTGGCGCACATGGATCTGACCGCCGCCGATCAGCCTTCAGCGTTTCGCTGGTTGCCTTTGCCTTCCCTGGTCCTTGCTCCGTTGCGCGATCTTTCCGATGCGCGCCAGCGCAATGCCTTGCGTCATTGGCTGAATCCCCTGACTCGTATGCCCGACAGTGACCACTGGGCCAGTTGGTACGCCCTGCGCGATGCCAAGGGGGACGCACAGCCGTTATGGCGCCTGGCAGACGGTCAGCTTCATCGTTGCGGCGAACGCATTTGGTGGCTGCCTTCCACGTGGTCGGAATTTTCCGACGAGTCGGTGAGCTGGCCCGATCCGCGAAATCCACTAGAGTTGCCCGGGAACGGCCAACTGATGTTTGCCGGCAAGGCTCCCGAGGGACCCTTGTCGATTCGTTATCGCCAGGGTGGCGAAATCGTCGAAGTGCCAGGTCGAGGCCGGCGTGATCTCAAGCGCCTGTTGAATGAAAGTGGTATGCCGGGCTTCGTCCGTGGCAGATTGCCGCTGGTCTATCGGGGCGAGCAATTGCTGGCTGTACCAACGCTTGCGGGGCTGAGGGCCAGTCCGCTGGATGACTGGCAATTACATTGGTTGCCACAGACCTGCGATCAAGGTTTGAGCTGATAGCGCCTTTCCGGTAGACTACGCTCCCTTCTTGATACAACTTCTGTGGATTCGACTGAATCGCAGCAGTTGCCGATTACCAAGCAGTCTTTGCTGGGCGATTCCAAAAAATGTGTAGCGATCAACGTACCGGTGTTTCCTTGCTGGTCTGTCACAACGCGGCGGTTTTTTTGAAAGGTGCACTGTGATTAATGCAGGTGATCGGGGGCTTCGGCCTTCCTTCGCTTTCCCCGGCGGCTCGGACCGCTTTAACGCAGACTTCTAGGGTTTTTCATGACGCGCTACATATTCGTCACGGGCGGTGTTGTTTCTTCATTGGGGAAAGGCATTGCCTCCGCTTCATTGGCGGCCATCCTGGAGGCGCGGGGGCTTAAAGTCACCATGCTGAAGCTGGACCCGTACATCAACGTCGACCCGGGCACCATGAGCCCGTTCCAGCACGGTGAAGTGTTCGTCACTCACGACGGCGCCGAGACCGACCTGGACCTGGGCCACTACGAGCGGTTCATCCGCACGACCATGACCCAGAACAACAACTTCACCACTGGCCGTGTCTACGAGCACGTGCTGCGCAAAGAGCGCCGTGGTGACTACCTGGGTGCAACCATCCAGGTGATCCCGCACATTACCGACGAAATCAAGCGCCGCATCATCAAGGGTGCAGGCGATGCCGACGTGGCGATGGTCGAGATCGGTGGCACCGTGGGTGACATCGAATCCCAACCGTTCCTTGAAGCCATCCGCCAGCTGCGCTTCGAAGTCGGCGCCAAGCGCGCGATGCTGATGCACCTCACGTTGGTGCCGTACATCGCCACCGCCGGCGAAACCAAAACCAAGCCTACCCAGCACTCGGTCAAGGAGCTGCGTTCCATCGGCCTGCAGCCGGATGTACTGGTGTGCCGCTCCGATCATCCGATCGACATTTCCTCGCGCCGCAAGATCGCGCAATTCACCAACGTTGAAGAACGTGCGGTGATCGCGCTGGAAGACGCCGACACCATCTACAAGATCCCGGGCATCCTGCATTCGCAGGGGCTGGATGATTTTGTGGTCGAGCGTTTCGGCCTGCAGTGCAATGGCGCGGACCTGTCCGAGTGGGAAGCCGTGGTCGACGCCAAGCTCAACCCTGAGCATGAAGTCACCATCGCCATGGTCGGCAAGTACATGGAGCTGCTGGACGCGTACAAGTCGCTGATCGAAGCGATGAGCCACGCCGGCATCAGCAACCGTACCAAGGTCAACCTGCGCTACATCGATTCCGAAGACATCGAGAACCAGGGCACTGCGCTGCTCGAAGGCGTTGACGCCATCCTCGTGCCGGGCGGTTTCGGCCTGCGTGGCGTGGAAGGCAAGATCACCGCGGTGCAATACGCTCGCGAGAACAAGGTGCCCTACCTGGGTATCTGCCTGGGCATGCAAGTGGCCGTTATCGAGTTCGCCCGTAACGTGCTGGGCTGGAAAGACGCCAACTCCACCGAGTTCGATCACAGCAGCGGCCACCCGGTCGTCGGCCTGATCACCGAGTGGGAAGACGCCACCGGCGCCGTTGAAACCCGTACCGAAACGTCCGACCTGGGCGGCACCATGCGCCTTGGTGCGCAGGACTGCCTGCTGGAAGCCGGCTCGCTGGTACACGACTGCTACGGCAAGGACGTAATCGTCGAGCGTCACCGTCACCGCTATGAAGTGAACAACAATCTGCTGCCGCAGATCAAAGAGGCTGGCCTGAAGATTTCCGGTCGCTCCGGTGACGGCAAGCTGGTTGAAGTGGTCGAAGCGCCGGATCATCCGTGGTTCGTGGCCTGCCAGTTCCACCCGGAGTTCACCTCGACGCCGCGCGACGGTCACCCGTTGTTCAGCGGTTTCGTCAAAGCAGCACTGACGCAACATCAGAAGAAGGCGTAACCCTGATGGCCCAGAAGATCATTCGCGTAGGCGATATCGAGATTGCCAACGACAAGCCCATGGTGCTGTTCGGCGGCATGAACGTGCTGGAAAGCCGCGACATGGCGATGCAGGTCTGTGAAGAATACGTGCGAGTTACCCAGAAGCTGGGTATTCCATACGTGTTCAAGGCCAGTTTCGACAAGGCCAACCGTTCGTCCGTGACCTCCTATCGCGGCCCGGGCCTTGAAGAGGGCATGCGGATCTTCCAGGACATCAAGCAAGCCTTCGGCGTGCCGATCATCACCGACGTCCACGAGCCTGAGCAGGCTGCCGTGGTCGCGGAGGTGTGCGACATCATCCAGTTGCCGGCCTTCCTGTCGCGCCAGACCGACCTCGTGGTCGCCATGGCCAAGACCGGCGCTGTGATCAACATCAAGAAAGCCCAGTTCCTCGCCCCTCAGGAGATGAAACACATCCTGAGCAAGTGCGTGGAAGCGGGTAACGACCAGTTGATCCTCTGCGAGCGTGGTTCGAGCTTCGGCTACAACAACCTCGTGGTGGACATGCTCGGTTTCGGCATCATGAAACAGTTCGAATACCCGGTGTTCTTCGACGTGACCCACGCGCTGCAAATGCCCGGTGGTCGCTCGGACTCCGCCGGCGGTCGCCGTGCCCAGGTCACCGACCTGGCCAAGGCGGGCATGAGCCAGTCGCTGGCGGGCCTGTTCCTTGAAGCCCACCCAGACCCGGACAACGCCAAATGTGATGGCCCATGCGCCCTGCGCCTGGACAAGCTGGAGCCATTCCTGGCCCAACTCAAGCAGTTGGACGAGCTGGTCAAGAGTTTTCCGACGGTAGAGACCGCGTAACTGCCATTTCTCCGGTAGAATTTCCCACGCTAAATGCTCAGGCCCTTGGGCCTGAGCCTTGTCGTCTGCAAGCCTGCCCCGTTGTTCCACCCTTGCGGTCGGTCAAAAGATTTCCTTCAGCTGCGTCGTTTTCGTCAACTTTGGAGTGTTTACAACAATGGCAAAAATCGTCGACATCAAAGGTCGTGAAGTTCTCGACTCCCGTGGCAACCCCACCGTCGAAGCCGACGTGCTTCTCGATAACGGCATCATCGGCAGCGCCTGCGCGCCGTCCGGTGCTTCCACCGGTTCGCGCGAAGCGCTGGAACTGCGTGATGGCGACAAGAGCCGTTACCTGGGCAAGGGTGTACTCAAGGCTGTAGCCAACATCAATGGTCCGATTCGTGACCTGTTGCTGGGCAAGGACCCGCTGGACCAGAAAGCCCTGGACCACGCGATGATCAAGCTCGACGGCACTGAAAACAAAGGCAGCCTCGGCGCCAACGCAATCCTCGCCGTGTCCCTGGCTGCCGCCAAGGCAGCAGCTCAGGACCAGGACCTGCCGTTGTACGCGCACATCGCCAACCTGAACGGCACCCCGGGCGTCTACTCGATGCCGGTACCGATGATGAACATCATCAACGGTGGCGAGCACGCGGATAACAACGTCGACATCCAGGAATTCATGGTGCAGCCGGTGGGCGCCAAGTCCTTCTCCGAAGGCCTGCGCATGGGCACCGAGATTTTCCATCACCTCAAGGCTGTACTGAAGGCCCGTGGCCTGAGCACCGCTGTGGGTGACGAAGGTGGTTTTGCACCGAACCTGGCCTCCAACGAAGATGCACTGAAAGTGATCTCCGAAGCCGTGGCCAACGCCGGCTACAAACTGGGCACAGACGTGACCCTGGCCCTGGACTGTGCGGCCAGCGAATTCTATGAAGATGGCAAGTACAACCTGTCCGGCGAAGGCCAGGTGTTCAACTCCGAAGGTTTCGCTGAATACCTCAAGGGCTTGACCCAGCGCTACCCGATCATCTCGATCGAAGACGGCCTGGACGAGTCCGATTGGGATGGCTGGAAAATCCTCACCGACAAGATCGGCGAGAAAATCCAGCTGGTGGGCGACGACTTGTTCGTGACCAACACCAAGATCCTGAAAGAAGGCATCGACAAGAAGATCGCCAACTCGATCCTGATCAAGTTCAACCAGATCGGCACCTTGACCGAAACCCTGGAAGCCATCCAGATGGCCAAGGCTGCGGGCTACACCGCCGTGATCTCCCACCGCTCCGGCGAAACCGAAGATTCCACCATTGCCGACCTGGCCGTGGGCACTTCGGCGGGCCAGATCAAGACCGGCTCCCTGTGCCGTTCCGATCGCGTTTCCAAGTACAACCAATTGCTGCGCATCGAAGAGCAATTGGCAGGTAAAGCCAAGTACAACGGTCGCGGCGAGTTTCGCGGCTAAGCAGTAAATGGTAAAAAGTCGGCGGGTTGCGTCAGAAATTTCACGAAAGTGTGAATTTCGGCGCTAATCTGCTGACTGACAAGCGCAAGCCTGGTTTTTCCAGGCTTTGTGCTATCAGTTGCTGCAAAAGGTTTGCATGACTGTCTTTTTTCACTGGATATCCGGATTTCGATGCGCAGTCCCAATTGGTTGTTCCTCGTCTTGCTCTTGTTGCTGGCTGGCCTGCAGTACCGCCTATGGGTCGGTAATGGCAGCTTTGCGCAGGTGGAAGAACTGACCCAGCAAATTGCCGACCAGCGTGCCGAAAACGAACGCCTGCTGGAGCGCAACCGTGTCCTGGACGCCGAAGTGCTTGAGCTGAAAAAAGGTACGGAGACCGTTGAAGAGCGGGCTCGCCATGAGTTGGGCATGGTCAAGGAGGGCGAGACCCTCTACCAGTTGGCCCAATGAACAACGATCTACCGGCCTTCTGGGCCGTGATTCCTGCCGCGGGCGTCGGTGCCCGTATGGCCGCGGACCGTCCCAAGCAATACCTGCAATTGGGCGGGCGCACTATTCTCGAACACAGCCTCGGCTGTTTTCTCGACCACCCCTCGCTCAAGGGGCTGGTGGTCAGTCTTGCTGTTGATGATCCTTATTGGCCCACCCTGGCGTGCGCCACAGACCCGCGCATCCAGCGTGCGGACGGTGGCTCGGAACGCTCGGGCTCGGTGCTTAATGCGCTGCTGCACCTTAATGCCCTGGGTGCCAGCGATGATGACTGGGTGCTGGTGCATGACGCGGCGCGGCCTAACTTGAGCCGTGATGACCTCGATAAACTCCTGGCTGAACTGGCGGATGACCCGGTGGGCGGTCTGCTGGCGGTGCCGGCTCGCGACACGCTCAAGCGCGTCGACAAGCATGGCCGCGTGGTGGAAACCGTTGACCGCAGCCTGATCTGGCAGGCTTATACGCCGCAGATGTTCCGCCTGGGGGCCTTGCACCGCGCCTTGGCCGACAGCCTGGTGGCGGACGCCGTGATCACCGACGAAGCGTCGGCCATGGAATGGTCCGGCCAGGCGCCACGGCTGGTCGAAGGGCGTGCGGACAATATCAAGGTCACCCGCCCCGAAGACCTTGAATGGCTGCGTCAGCGCCGGGCTTATCAGGCGTCCTGACCCTCAGCCGTAGACTTGCTCCAACCCGGGCAGGGTTTTCAGCTCGCTCACCAATGCCTCAATGCTGTCGAATGGCTTCTCATCAATAGGCCAGCCGACCACGTTGATGGAGTTCCGGCCTTCCTGGCTGTTGATCCTGAAACTGCGCAGGTCCCCGCGTCGGGATCGATAGTCAATGTGGGTGGCCTCGGTGAGCATGAATTGGCCTGGCCGTGTCAGCAGTGCCTGGGCCGACTTCACTACTCGACTGTGCGAAGGGCCGGGTTGTGATTCCATTGAGTGCTGCAACGCGGCAGGATCAACGCGCAAGACCAGGTTGGCTTTGACCGTGCCTTCCCCTTTGTTCAGGCCCAGGCTGGCGGTGCGCCCCGGATCGACTTCGATGCCCAACGGGTGGGTGCCCGTTCTATCTTCTATCCGCAGGCCGATGCTGCCGGTGAGTTCGGCCAGCCCAGGGATGTCCTTGAAGGTATTGGTATGGGTATCGCCCACCAGTGCGACCCATTTACCGGGTTGGCGCTTGGAGGTCTGGATCCACTGAATCACCTCGGTGGCGTAATAGTTCATCATCCGCTGGCGCAGGGTTCCTGCACTGTCGCGCATATCGCGAAGTATGTAGCTCACGGTGCAGTCGATCGGCTGGATCTTGATTCCGGCCTCTCGGGCTTTGGTCACGACGTTTGTGAATGAGTAATAGTGGTTTCGAGGCAGTGGGTAGATCCCGTTCAGGAAGTTTGTCAGCGCCTCGGCCATGGGGGCGTTCTTCGACCGGTAAAAAGCCTTCAGCATCGGAATATGCACATCCGTCAGCAGATGTTCGAAGTAGATGCGTTTGACACCTTGGCTGGCGAGTATCTGCATGTTGTCGATCAGAAAGGCTTTGCTCGATTCGGCGCTGTGGCTTTCGCCGATCACGAGGCCGTCACTGGCACGTAGCAGTTTCTCGATAATGCTTCGCTGTGATTCGTTCAAGCTCAAGCGGGGGAGGACCGGCTGCAGGGGCGAGTAGGGCAGGTGGTGAAAGAAGATCGCCGAATCCTGGTTTAATTGGCTCCTTTTCTCAAAGAACAGTCTCCGGGCGTTGCTGATCGACTGTGCATCCATTCCGAAGGGTTCGAAGTCTTCCGAAAATGAGCTGGTGTCGGTGAGCATCTGCACGACGGTCTCGCGCACGGGCGCTGGCATCTGGTAGGCGCTGAAGAAACTCAACTGCTGGGTGCTACCAAACAGTTTGTAAACCCGTTGCCAGGCATTGCGAAATGCCCCCCCTCCGGTCAATCCGGCACGTCGCCATTGCAGGTCGGCGCTCTGAATAGCATAGAGACCCGTGGATTGAATCTTCTCGGGGGCTTCTGGATTATTCACGAACAGCTCAAAAGAACCCCAGTCATTCGGGCTTTTGTAGGTCAGGAAGGTCTCGCCCTGAATCCTGACGGTCTGCAAGCCGCTGGGGGATGTTGCAGCGACCAGGGGGCGAGTCTCGGTTTGGGCGGAGGCCTGAGTGATCACCTTGACGCTGATCTGGCCCTCCTCTGCCCGCGTAGCCGGGCCAAGCACGGGGCGTAACGCCTCAAGACTGCTCGCGCCTTTGCTGATGCCGTGGATAACCACCGGGAGCGCGTTCAGGGCGCCGAACACCATGCGCTCAACGGCGTGGGGTTTGTCCTTGAGCACGTCATCGGCGCCGATCGCCATGCCAGTCAAGCCTGAGGTAATGAAACAAAACTCCGCCAGCAACGCCGTGCCCATGGTCAGCGCCACGGGGATCGCCAGCAGGCAGGCTTTATCCAAGGCGTCGAGGGTGTCGGCCTTGAATGTGTCCAAGGGCGAGACAACGGTTTTGGCTGCCAATTTTGCAATCCGACTGCGGATCTGTCGTGCGATAAACGCAAATGGGTTGCTTCTGAGCGCCGGATACATTGGGTTATTAATGTATTGCTCGGGGTCCCAATAACCGTTGCGCAACAAGCTATTGAAAAAACCGGGGGGGCTGGAAGATTCCGGGTACATCGCCATACCGATCAGTGCTTCCTCGACACCACTGTAGATCAGGCCGGAGTCAATCGAGTCGGGTTCAAAGTGGTTGGTCAGCGCTTTGCGCTGGGTCGGGTCCTTGGCCACTTTTACCAGCGCATTGCGCATGTCCGTTGGGCTGTTGAAACCATGGATAGGGGAGGAGTTGCCGGGGACGTACAGCAGGGTGATCTGGCTCTGGGTGTCGGTAATCGTAAGAATGTCGGTGGCGTCGAACTGATGAATGCGCAGCACGCGCACGGATAAGTTTTTATCCGGTGAGTAGGGCGCCTGAAAATCCTCAAGAGTCAGGTTGCTGGCGTCCCTGTCGACGCCGATACCTGCCGCTCGTGCAGCCAGTTGCCGTTCTGCTTCGGTGAGCGTGAATTCTTCGTACTGATTGAGGTAAGCCTTGGCGAAGGCGATGCGCATCAGGGTGGTGTAATTGTCCCGATGTTCCTCCCAGAATTGGGTGATGGCCTTGTCATAGGTTTGTTCAAAGTTGCTTGAGTCAATCACCTTTCTGAGAACAGCAGGCGCGATCTCCAGTTGGGTGGTCGGGTCGTAGACCTGAGGTTCGCTTTGCCGGTAAAGCGCCTCATACCGTCTGGGCGGAATCCAGCCGGAAGTGATGAACTCTTCGTTGAACATTTGCGGTATGCGGTTATCCATCAGGCGCGGCAGTTCATCAACGATATTGAAGTACGGCGCGATAGTGGAAAAGCCCGTGTTGTTGATCATGCCGCCAGGGGCATGGGGCGCATTGCAGATCATGGCCTCGGTCAGGCTCATGGATTGGACGATCACTGCGGTGTAGGGGGCATCGGGGTTGTCGAGGTTGTATTCCAGAGTGGTCAGGAACGTAGTATCCGGGTCCAGTTGTTCCTGAGTGAATGGTTGTAGATGCTCGCAAAGCAATTGGGCTGCGATAGCGCTGGGCACCGGAAAGTCGGCCAGAACCTTTCGGACAAAATGATTGATGTGCTGGAGTTGCCGAGTGTTGGACGTCATGGGCTTGCCTGGTTTTCTAATGAAAGCGGTTATTAACCGGTGTCCAGGCAATGCACGAACGGTAGCTGTTTATGTTCGATAGACCGAATTGTCACCCAAGCCTTCTTTGAGAAAGTCCACCAGCTTCCTGACCTTCGGCGACAAATGCCGCTGCTGCGGGTACAGCGCCCACACCGCCGTATTCGGTGGCTGATGCGCCTCCAGCAACGACACCAGCGCACCACTGTGCAAGTGCTCCAGCACGTAATAATCCGGCAACTGACACAGCCCTACACCTTGCAGCGCCGCATCCAGCACCGCCTGCCCACTGTTACAGCGCCAGTTTCCCTGAACCCTTTGGGAAAATTCCCGCCCGTCCTGGGCCAGTTGCCAGATATCCGAGCTGCCGATCAGGCAGTTATGCCGACTCAGTTCCGACAAGCTATGTGGCCGACCATAGCGTTCCAGGTAGGAAGGGGAGGCGCACAGGTACATGCGCCGCGGTGCCAGGCGGCTGGCGACCATGCGCGAGTCTTGCAGGCGACCCAGGCGGATGGCCAAATCCAGGCCCTCGTGCACCAGATCCAATTGACGGTTGCTCAGTTCGATATCCACCCGCAGTTGCGGATAGAGCGCCATGAACCGGGTCACCAGTGGCACGATAAAGCGCTCGCCATAGGCGACTGCGCAGGTCATGCGCAACATGCCCTTGGGTTCGCTGGTGAGGTCGCCTACCGCCCGCAGGGCTTCTTCGCGACCGTCCTGCAAACGCTGGCAATGCTGCAGAAACGTCTGACCCGCTTCGGTCAGCGTCACCTTGCGTGTACTGCGATACAACAGGCGCGTTTGCAGGCGCTCCTCCAGGCGTGCCACCTGGCGGCTTATATGGGACGACGATACTCCCAGGCGCTCGGCCGCCGCCGTGAATTGGCTGCACTCGGCCACTGCGACGAATTCGTCGATGCCTTCCCAGCGGTTTTCCAGCATGGTCATTATCCCTGTACAGCAATAAAGTTTTGCTTTTGTCTGGATTATTAATCAAGCAGCCATGTTTTACACTGCTGCAATCAATTTTTAACCCCCTGGAGAAACCCGGATGATCAAGTCCCGCGCCGCCGTAGCCTTCGAAGCCAAGAAGCCCCTTGAGATCGTGGAAGTGGACGTCGCCATGCCCAAGGCTGGCGAGGTGTTGTTGCGGGTGGTTGCCTCCGGCGTGTGCCACACCGACGCCTATACGTTGTCGGGTGCGGACCCGGAAGGCATTTTTCCGTCGATCCTGGGCCACGAAGGCGGCGCAGTGGTCGAAGCCATCGGCGAGGGCGTAACTTCAGTCGCTGTCGGCGATCATGTGATCCCGCTGTACACCCCGGAATGTGGCAAGTGCAAATTCTGCCTGTCGGGCAAGACCAACCTGTGCCAGGCCATCCGCTCTACCCAAGGCAAAGGCCTGATGCCGGATGGCACCACGCGTTTCTCCTACAAAGGCCAGCCGATTTTCCACTACATGGGCACGTCGACGTTCTCCGAGTACACCGTGTTGCCGGAAATCTCCGTGGCCAAGATTCCTAAGGAAGCGCCGCTGGAAAAAGTCTGCCTGCTTGGTTGCGGCGTCACCACAGGCATCGGCGCGGTGCTCAACACCGCCAAGGTCAAACCGGGCGACACCGTGGCTATCTTCGGGCTGGGCGGTATCGGCCTGTCGGCTGTGATCGGCGCGGTCAAGGCCAAGGCCGGTCGCATCATCGCCATCGACATCAACCCGGCCAAATTCGAAATCGCCAAGCAACTGGGGGCTACCGACTGCATTAACCCGAAAGATTACGACCGCCCAATCCAGGACGTAATTGTCGATTTGACCGACGGCGGCGTGGACTTTTCCTTCGAGTGCATCGGCAATGTGCAACTGATGCGTGCGGCGCTTGAGTGCTGCCATAAAGGCTGGGGCGAGTCGGTGATCATCGGCGTGGCCGGTGCCGGCCAGGAAATCGCTACGCGTCCGTTCCAACTGGTCACCGGGCGCGTCTGGCGCGGTTCGGCATTCGGTGGCGTACGTGGGCGCACAGAGCTGCCAAGCTACGTGGAAATGGCCCAGACCGGTGAGATCCCGCTGGACACCTTCATCACCCACACCATGGGCCTTGAAGATATCAACAAAGCGTTTGACCTGATGCATGAAGGCAAGAGCATTCGTACCGTCATTCACTTCTGAGGTCGGCCATGAGTCTGGAAAACCTGTCATGCCAGAAGAGCTTCGGCGGCTGGCATAAACGCTACAAGCATCATTCCGATATGCTCGGTTGCGACATGACCTTCGCCGTCTATCTGCCGCCGCAAGCAGAGCAGGGCGGTAAGTTGCCGGTACTGTACTGGCTGTCCGGCTTGACCTGCACCGATGAGAACTTCATGCAGAAGGCTGGTGCCCAGCGCATCGCCGCCGAGCTGGGTTTGATTATCGTCGCACCGGACACCAGCCCCCGCGGCCCCGGTGTGCCGGACGATCCGGACAACGCCTGGGACTTCGGCCTCGGCGCTGGTTTCTATCTGAACGCCACGCAGGAGCCCTGGGCCAAGCACTATCGGATGCATGACTACGTGGTGCAGGAGTTACCGGCCTTGGTGGAGGCGCATTTCCCGGCGTCGGCTAAACGCGGCATCAGCGGTCATTCCATGGGCGGACATGGCGCATTGGTATGCGCGCTGCGTAACCCGGGACGCTACCAATCGGTGTCGGCGTTTTCGCCAATCAACAATCCGATGGACTGCCCCTGGGGGCAGAAAGCTTTTTCCCGTTACCTGGGCGAAGAGCGTTCCAAGTGGCGAGAATGGGATGCCTGCGTGCTGATCAGCGAAGCCTCGGAAAAACTGCCGCTACTGGTGGACCAGGGCGATCGTGACGATTTCCTTGCGGTTCAGCTCAAGCCCGAGGCCCTGCTGCAAGCGTCCAAGGCGGCCAACCATCCGTTGGAACTGCGCCTGCAACCTGGCTACGACCACAGCTACTTTTTCATCGCCAGCTTCATCGAAGACCATTTGCGCCATCATGGTCGTGCTTTGCTCGGTTAATGTGAGGCAAAAGTAGGTAGAATCACGCCCTGAATTAAATCGGGGCGTTTTTTTATGCGTATTGGCCACGGCTACGATGTGCACCGTTTCGCTGAGGGCGATTTCATCACCTTGGGCGGCGTGCGCATTGCACATCACCATGGGTTGCTGGCTCATTCCGACGGCGACGTTGTCTTGCATGCCTTGAGCGATGCCTTGCTCGGCGCGGCGGCATTGGGCGATATCGGCAAGCACTTTCCGGACACCGATCCGACCTTCAAGGGTGCGGACAGCCGTGCGTTGTTGCGCCATGTGGTCGGGTTGATCCATGCCAAGGGCTGGAAGGTCGGCAACGTCGACAACACCATCGTGGCCCAGGCGCCGAAGATGGCCCCCCATATTGAAACGATGCGTGCGCTGATTGCCGCAGACCTGCAAATTGAACTGGATCAAGTCAACGTGAAAGCCACCACCACCGAAAAGCTCGGGTTTACCGGTCGTGAAGAGGGCATCGCCGTGCACTCCGTTGCCTTGTTGCTGCGCGCATGAACGACTTGCAACTGCTGGGCCCGCGGGCCTACGGCGAGGCCCTGGGCAGCGCGGTGCTGAAGGCGACGGCAGAAGACTTCCAGGTTGATGAGGTGCTGGACATCCCGTTGACTGGTGACGGTGAGCACCTGTGGCTGTGGGTGGAAAAGCGCGGCTTGAATACTGAAGAGGCCGCACGGCGTATCGCCAAGGCCGCCGGTGTGTCGCTGCGCACCGTCAGCTATGCCGGGCTCAAGGACCGTCAGGCCCTGACCCGCCAATGGTTCAGCGTACAGTTGCCCGGCAAGGCCGACCCGGACCTGAGCGGTGCGGAAAACGACACCCTCAAGATCCTGAAAACCACCCGCCACAAGCGCAAGTTGCAACGTGGTGCGCATTCGGCCAACGGCTTTACCTTGCGCCTGACCCAACTGGCCGGCGATACCGCCGCCATCGACGCGCGTTTGCAGTTGATTGCCCGGCATGGCATTCCCAATTATTTCGGCGCCCAGCGCTTTGGCCACAACGGTGGCAACGTGGTGGATGCCCGTGAATGGGCGGCTCGCAAGGCCCTGCCGGAGCAACGCAACGTGCGTTCGCGATTGCTGTCCACCGCTCGTAGCTACTTGTTCAACAAAGTGCTGGCAGCGCGTGTCGCCGACGGCTCCTGGCAGCGCGCCCAGGTGGGTGACCTGCTGGCCTTTACCGACAGCCGCAGTTTTTTCCCTGCAGGGGAGGCTGAATGCAGCGACCCGCGTTTGGCGATCCTGGACTTGCACCCGACGGGCCCACAATGGGGCGAAGGCGACTCGCCGGCGAAAGGTCTTACGCATGATCTGGAACAATCTGTCGCTGCCAGCGAATCCGACCTACGTGATTGGCTGGTGAATGCAGGAATGAGCCAGGAACGTCGCATTCTGCGACTGCCCATTGGCGGGTTGACGTGGCATTATCCCGGGCCTGACATTCTGCAATTGGAATTCGTCCTGCCGGCCGGATGCTTCGCCACTGTCTTGGTGCGCGAGCTTGTTGATCTGGTGCCGGTGGGGCAGACGGACAGCCCATGCGTATTCTGATATCAAACGATGACGGTGCCACCGCACCCGGTCTTGCCGCGCTCTATGCTGCGCTGCAGGATTACGCCGAGTGCGTGGTGGTTGCCCCCGACCAGGACAAGAGCGGCGCCAGCAGTTCGCTGACGCTCGACCGTCCGCTGCACCCGCAGGTTCTGGCCAATGGCTTTATCAGCGTAAACGGCACCCCCACCGACTGCGTGCACCTGGCAATCAACAGTTTGCTGGAGCATGAGCCGGACCTGGTGGTCTCGGGAATCAACCTGGGCGCCAACCTGGGTGATGACGTGCTGTATTCCGGCACTGTGGCGGCGGCCCTTGAAGGGCGCTTCCTGGGGCGCACCGCGTTCGCCTTTTCCTTTGCTTCGCGGCAACTGGATAACCTGGCAACCGCGGCGTATTTCGCGCGCAAGCTGGTGCAGGCCCATGAGTCACTGGACCTGCCGCCGCGTACGGTACTCAACGTGAATATTCCCAATCTGCCCCTCGACCGTATCCGCGGTATCCAGCTGACGCGCCTGGGCCATCGCGCCCGAGCGGCGGCGCCCCTGAAGGTGGTCGACCCGCGCGGCAAGGAAGGCTATTGGATCGCCGCGGCCGGTGATGCCGAGGATGGCGGGGAGGGCACGGATTTTCATGCGGTGATGCAAGGCTATGTGTCAATTACCCCGTTGCAATTGGATCGCACCTTCAGTGATGCCTTCAGTGGCCTCGATGGCTGGCTGGAGGGACTGCGTTGATGGCTCGTGAACAAGACGACTTGTTGCGCCGTGGCATCGGGATGACTTCCCAGCGCACCCGGGAGCGGTTGATCCAGCGTCTGTACGAAGAAGGCTTGTCCAACGCCCAGGTGCTGGAAGTGATTCGGCGTACGCCGCGGCACCTGTTTGTCGATGAGGCCCTGGCGCACCGCGCCTATGAAGACACGGCGTTGCCTATCGGCCACAACCAGACCATCTCCCAGCCCTATATGGTTGCGCGCATGAGCGAGCTGTTGCTGGCGGCCGGGCCCCTGGACAAGGTGCTGGAGATCGGCACCGGCTCCGGTTACCAGACAGCCGTGCTGTCGCAGTTGGTAGAGCGAGTGTTTTCGGTAGAGCGCATCAAGGTGCTGCAGGACCGTGCCAAGGAGCGTCTGGTAGAACTGAACCTGCGCAACGTGGTGTTTCGCTGGGGCGATGGCTGGGAAGGCTGGCCGGCGCTGGCGCCGTACAACGGCATTATTGTCACCGCCGTGGCCACCGATGTGCCTCAAGCCCTGTTGGATCAGTTGGCGCCTGGCGGGCGGCTGGTCATCCCGGTGGGCTCCGGCGAAGTGCAACAGTTGATGCTTATTATCCGCGAGGAAGAAGGTTTTTCCCGGCACGTGCTGGGCGCAGTGCGCTTCGTGCCGCTGTTGAATGGCCCCTTGGCCTGAGCATTTATTCCCTGGCAGTGAATTCTGCTGGCGAGGATGTGTCTTACGCCGGGGTCTATTGAATCAACAGGCTTGGCAGCCGCAATTGAACAAGATGAATTTTTCGTTTCAGTCGGGTGCCAGTAAAAAGCCAATGCCCAGTTATACTTGCGTCATATTTCAAGCCTGATCCAGGCGTTAACGTTCAGCCACCACAAAGGGAGCGGCGGGTGAGTCTCACAGGTCCTGCGCAGCGAATGAGTAAAACAAGCTTTCAGCGACTGGTGCTTGGCCTTGTCTTGAGTTCCTTATTGGCCGCCTGCTCGAGCACGCCATCGGGCGGTGCGCGTGTCGTTGACCGCACCAACGCAGCACCGCAGCGGCCCACGGTGACCACGGGCCAGTATGTGGTGCGCAAAGGCGACACACTGTTCTCCATTGCCTTCCGTTATGGCTGGGACTACAAGGCGCTGGCTGCTCGTAACAACATTCCCGTGCCCTATACCATTCATCCAGGGCAGACCATTCGTTTCGATGGCCGCACAGGTTCGGCGGCTACGGCAGTTGTGACAAAGTCGGGATCTTCGCCATCGTCTTCGAGCAAAACCACCATCATCACCCGGCCTGCAGGCAGTGCTGCGCCTAGCGTTGCAAGTAAGCCCGCTCCCGCGCCGTTGCCACCTGCAGGGCCGGCGCCGACCGGCTGGGGTTGGCCTTCAAATGGCGTACTGATTGGAAAATTCTCTTCAAACGGTAGTTTGAATAAAGGCATTGATATCGCCGGGGATTTGGGACAGCCTGTTTTGGCTGCGTCTGATGGGACAGTGGTGTACGCCGGGAGTGGTCTACGGGGCTACGGCGAGCTGGTCATCATCAAACACAGCGATACCTACGTCAGTGCCTACGGTCATAACCGCAGGCTGTTGGTTCGGGAGGGGCAGCAGGTCAAAGTCGGACAGACAATTGCCGAAATGGGTTCAACGGGCACAGACCGGGTGAAACTGCACTTTGAGATTCGCCGCCAAGGGAAGCCTGTAGATCCGCTGCAATTCCTGCCCCGTCGTTGATGTGTTGCACAGCCTGTTCCCTCACGTAGAAGGAACAGGCTCCAGCGTTGCCAAGGATAAAGGCGTCGCTTGAGCTTGAGGTCGAACTCACCAAAGGACTATAACAATGGCTCTCAGTAAAGAAGCGCCGGAGTTTGACATCGACGATGAGGTTCTCCTTATGGGGGCCGAAATCGCTACGGAACCGATGTCAGAGAATGAAGGAGCGGCACCACCTTCAGTTCGTACCAAATCCAGGAGCGCCTCCGCGTTAAAGCAACACAAGTACATTGACTACACCCGGGCGCTCGATGCGACTCAGTTGTACCTCAATGAAATCGGCTTTTCCCCTCTGCTCACTCCCGAAGAAGAAGTCCATTTTGCGCGCTTGTCGCAGAAGGGCGATCCGGCTGGGCGCAAACGCATGATTGAAAGCAACCTGCGCCTGGTGGTGAAAATCGCCCGACGCTACGTCAATCGTGGGCTGTCGCTGCTGGACTTGATCGAAGAGGGCAACCTGGGCTTGATCCGGGCGGTGGAAAAGTTCGACCCCGAGCGGGGCTTCCGCTTCTCGACGTATGCTACCTGGTGGATTCGCCAGACCATCGAACGGGCGATCATGAATCAGACCCGTACGATCCGGCTGCCGATCCATGTGGTCAAGGAGCTCAACGTCTACCTGCGGGCGGCGCGTGAGCTGACGCAAAAACTCGATCATGAACCTTCGCCTGAAGAGATCGCCAACCTGCTGGAAAAACCGGTAGGGGAGGTCAAGCGCATGCTGGGCCTTAACGAGCGTGTATCGTCGGTCGACGTCTCGCTGGGGCCGGATTCGGATAAAACCCTGCTGGACACCCTGACGGATGATCGCCCGACCGATCCCTGCGAGCTGTTGCAGGACGATGATCTTTCCCAAAGTATTGACCAGTGGCTGTCAGAGCTTACGGACAAGCAGCGTGAGGTGGTGATTCGCCGCTTCGGCCTGCGTGGTCACGAGAGCAGCACCCTGGAAGACGTAGGCCTGGAGATTGGCCTGACCCGTGAGCGGGTGCGGCAGATCCAGGTGGAGGGCCTCAAGCGCTTGCGTGAGATCCTTGAGAAGAATGGCTTGTCGAGTGAGTCGTTGTTCCAGTAAGCCACGCCGCTTGAAAGCTTGGATGTGGGAGGGGGCAAGCCCCTCCCACATTTTTTATGCCCGGCTTTTGTTCAGGTCTCCCCCAAAATCCAGGCATAAAAAAACCCCGCTTTTAAGGGCGGGGTTTTTTCGACTGAGTCAGTACAAGTTAGATAACTTGAACTTCTTCAGCTTGCATGCCTTTCTGACCGCGGGTAGCGATGAAAGAAACCTGTTGGCCTTCTTTCAGGCTTTTGAAGCCGTCGGATTGGATAGCTTTGAAGTGAACGAACAGGTCGTCACCGGATTGTGGAGTGATGAAGCCGAAGCCTTTTTCATCGTTGAACCACTTAACGGTACCAGTTTGGCGATTAGACATGGTGTAACTCCTTGGACAAAGTTAACTGCGACTCAGGAAAAGCCCTGGCCGAGACTGAGTGCAAAGAGCAGGAAAAATTCTTGGAGATGGTTGGATCGAAATTCAACATATCGTGTAGAGATTCTCAGTGACACAAGCAGCACAGTGGCGCCACCTTAACCCTTTTTCCGGAACGTGCCAATGGTATTTCCGAAGGTTTCTCTATTTTCGTGACTGGCGGTGGTATTTACAGCCCTCCCTGACAGCAGTCCCGGCCCCGGCCATGTTGGCTGAGGCTTATAGCGGGCAGGGCTTTGATCAAGAAAACCCTTGCGGCCTTTGAACCCCAAGGCTGGCCCCGGTAAGATGGCCCACAGATTTTTTCCACCTCGCTATTCAGGACACCGCCATGAGCATCAAATCGGACAAGTGGATTCGCCGCATGGCGCAGGAACACGGCATGATCGAGCCGTTCGTCGAGCGCCAGATTCGTGGCTCGGGCGACGAGCGGGTGATTTCGTACGGGGTCTCCAGCTATGGCTATGACGTGCGTTGCGCCGATGAATTCAAGGTGTTCACCAACATCAATTCGGCGATTGTCGATCCGAAGAACTTCGATGAAAAAAGCTTCGTCGACGTCAAGAGTAACGTGTGCATCATCCCGCCCAACTCCTTTGCCCTGGCGCGTACCGTGGAATTCTTCCGCATTCCCCGCGACGTATTGACCATCTGCCTGGGTAAAAGCACTTACGCTCGTTGCGGCATTATCGTCAACGTCACCCCGCTTGAGCCGGAGTGGGAAGGCCATGTGACCCTGGAGTTCTCCAACACCACCACCTTGCCGGCAAAGATCTATGCCAATGAGGGCGTGGCACAGATGCTGTTCCTGCAGTCGGACGAGGCTTGTGAAGTGTCCTACAAAGACCGTGCCGGCAAGTACCAGGGCCAGCGTGGCGTCACTCTCCCACGCGCTTGATCGAAAGCTCCTACGGTTAAAGGGAATTAGTCTGCACAAAGTGACTCTATTCAGGTGTACTGCCTCGGCGCGTGCAAAACGCGTCGGGCCACGCTTGAGGAGTACCTTATGAAGATCGACCCGCGAATCAGCGCAGAACTCGCCCGGCTTGAACCCAACCAGATTGGTGTTCTGGCCTGGTCCCTGATGGCCAACCCTGCCCATGCAGGCGGCATTCCAGGCCAACCCGAACCCGATTACCCCCAGCCTACCGAACCCGGTGAGCCGACCCTGCCAGACGAGCCACCGCCCGCGCCTGTCGCCTGATACCTGGACGTCCAATCAGTCACATTACTGAATGGGCCATACCTTGTGTTCGCCGATGACAAAGATTCGGTGCTCATCGTCCTGCTGCACGGCATAGCCCCCGGTAAAGGCGCCAAACGCCGGCAGCAGGCTGACCCGTTCGCCGATCTGGAAGCACGGCAAGCGCAAGCGCTCGCGGCCCTTGCCGCGCAGGTGGTACACCGGATGCACATGCCCCGCCAATACGTGGTGGCTGGCATGGGCGTCAGGCTCATGTTGCAGGGCGAAAGGGCCCATCAGCAGCGGCTCTGGCACCACCTCGATCCTCAGGTCAGCAGGCGGGTCGCCTGCCCGTTTATCGTGATTGCCGCGAATCAGGGTCATCGCTAGGGCATCGTTACGTTCACGCCAGGCCCGGATCGCGCCGAGGGTGCCGCTGGCGTGAGAGCCTGGGCCATGCAGGAAGTCACCGAGAAAGATGACCTGCGTGCAAGGCACGGCCGAGAGCAGCTTGTCCAGGCGTTCCAGGTTGGCCGTTGTGGTGCCCTGCGGCACCGGTTGCCCGAGGCTGCGATAGGCTGATGCCTTGCCGAAATGCGCATCGGCTATCAGCAGGCACCGGCGAGCGGGCCAGTACACGGCCTTGTCCGCCAATAACCACAGTTCTTCGCCTGCAAGCGTCAGTGCACAATGCATCAAGCTTTTCCTTTGTCCGCGACTTTTTCCAGGTCCTTGACCATCCGGGCGATGCGCTCCGACAACTTCTCCGAACTCATGCTTTCGCGCATCCGTTCCACCAACAGCGGGAAGGCCAGGGGCGTGGGCCGCTGAATCGTGTGCATGTCCAGTTTCAGTGCCGATAGATGACTTAATGTCTCTTCCAGTCGACGAATATCCAACTCATCGCGCAAGACTTCTTCCCCGGCCTGGGCCAGCAGCAGGTTCAGCGGGTCATATTGCTTGAACACTTCAAAGAATAATCCGCTGGAAGCCTGCACCTGCCGCGTGCTTTTCGGCGCACCGGGATGCCCGGCAAACACCAGCCCGGCGATCCGCGCGATTTCGCGAAAGCGGCGCAGGGCCAGTTCTCCTGCGTTAAGGCTGGCGGCCACATCCTCCAGCAAGCGCTGGGGGCTCAGCAACGCCGTATTCAACAACAACGACCAGTTCACTGGCGTGGCGCTCAACAGTTCCAGGCCATAATCATTCACAGCTATGGAGAAGGTCACCGGCTGCTGCTGACTGACCCGCCACGCCAATAAGCTCGCCAGGCCCAGGTGCACCTGACGGCCGGCGAAGGGGTACAGAAACAGGTGCCAGCCTTCTCGCGATTGCAGGGTTTCGGCGAGCAGGTTGTCGCGCGTCGGCAGGCCAGACCAACGCAGTTGGGTTTGCAGCAGTGGCTGTACCGCCTGCATTTCCGGCCCGTCGAAACGCCCATGCGCCGCCGCGTCAAAACGTTCGACTACCGCTTGGGCCAGCTCGTTGGAAAGCGGCATACGCCCGCCATTCCAGCGTGGCACCGCGGCTTTTTTCGCACTGCTGCGGCGCACGTAGGCGGTCATGTTTTCCACGCGCACCAATTCCAGCAAACGCCCGGCGAACAGAAACCCATCCCCCGGCTTGAGCCGCGCAATAAAACCCTCTTCGACACTGCCCAGGTTCTTGCCGCCGCCGCCCTTGCTCCAGAATTTCAACTGGATACTGGCATCACTGACGATGGTACCGACGCTCATGCGGTGACGGCGTGCCAGGCGGGCATCCGGTACACGCCAGATGCCATGCTCATCGGGCTCCACACGGCGGTAATCCGGATAGGCGGTAAGTGACAGGCCGCCATGGCGTACAAACCCCAGGGCCCAGGCCCAATCCGCTTCGGTGAGATCGCGATAGGCCCAGGCGCCGCGCACCTCCGCCAGCAGCGCATCCGGGGTAAACCCACCCCCCAGGGCCATGCTGACCAAGTGCTGCACCAGGACGTCCAGCGGCTTGTGTGGCGATTCGCGCGCTTCGATGCGCCGTTGCGCAATTGCATCCTGGGCGGCAGCCGCCTCCACCAGTTCCAGACTATGGGTCGGCACCAGCGTCACCCGTGACGGCCGACCCGGTGCATGGCCGGAGCGCCCGGCGCGTTGCATCAGCCGCGCCACACCTTTTGCGGAGCCGATCTGCAACACTCGCTCCACCGGCAGGAAGTCCACACCCAAGTCGAGGCTGGAGGTGCACACCACCGCCTTGAGCTGCCCATCTTTCAATGCTCGTTCCACCCAATCCCGGGTCTCCCGCGATAACGAGCCGTGGTGCAGGGCAATCAATCCGGCCCAGTCCGGGCGGGCATCGAGAATCGCCTGATACCAGATCTCCGATTGCGCCCGGGTGTTGGTAAATATCAGGCAACTGCTGCTGGACTCTACCTCGGCGACCACTTGCGGCAACATCTTCAAGCCGATATGCCCGGCCCAGGGAAAGCGCTCGGTGACGGGCGGCAGCAAGGTGTCGACCTGTAGTGCCTTGGCTGTCTGCCCCTGTACATTGATCCCACCGCCCTGTGGGACCAGAACCTCCAAAGCGTGGGCCTGATTACCCAGGGTCGCGGAAATGCCCCACACCATCAACTCAGGATGCCAGCGCCGCAAGCGCGCCAGCGCCAGTTGCAACTGCACGCCACGCTTATTGCCGATCAACTCATGCCATTCATCCACGATCACCATGCGCAGGTGCGCCAGGCTCGTTTCACTGTCGGCCCGCGCCAGCATCAACGTCAGGCTTTCCGGAGTGGTGACCAATGCGGTGGGTTGACGACGGGTCTGGCGTGCGCGTTCGCTGCTGCTGGTGTCGCCGGTGCGCAGGCCCACGCTCCAGGGAATCTGCAGGGCGTCCAGCGGTGCCTGTAGGGCGCGTGCGGAGTCGGCGGCCAAGGCGCGCATGGGCGTGATCCACAACACGGTCAGCGGCTCAGCAGGTGGTTTGCGCTTGCCAGTGGCGGGCGGGCGAGTGATGGCGAAACGGTTGAGGGCGGCAAACCACAGGGCATAGGTTTTACCCGCGCCGGTGCTGGCATGCAGTAACCCTGATTGGCCCGCCTTGACCGCTGCCCAGACGTCTTTCTGAAAGGCGAACGGTTTCCAGCCTTTGGCGGCGAACCATTGTTTGGCGAAATCGTGGGTTTTTGCCATGCGGCAGCTGACGCTCTGGAGGCTCTATTGCAGAGACCCTCCAGACGTCGCAAAGGTTTATTTCAAATTGCCACTCAGAAACTGCTGCAGGCGTTCGCTTTTCGGATTGCCTAGCACATCCTCTGGTGTGCCTTGCTCTTCCACCAGGCCCTTGTGCAGGAACAGCACCTGGCTTGAAACCTTGCGCGCGAAGCTCATTTCGTGGGTCACCATGATCATGGTGCGGCCTTCCTCGGCCAGGCCCTGGATGACCTTCAACACTTCACCGACCAGCTCCGGGTCCAGAGCCGATGTGGGTTCATCGAACAGCATCACCTCCGGCTCCATGGCCAGGGCGCGGGCAATGGCCACCCGTTGCTGCTGACCGCCGGACAGGAACGCCGGGTATTGGTCCGCCACGCGTGCCGGCAGCCCGACCTTGTCCAGGTAACGGCGGGCACGGTCTTCGGCGTCTTTCTTGCTGCAACCCAACACGCGGCGCGGGGCCATGGTGATGTTTTCCAGCACGCTCATGTGGCTCCACAGGTTGAAGTGTTGGAACACCATCGCCAACCGTGTGCGCAAGCGTTGCAGTTCGGCGTCGTCGGCCACACGCATACCGTGGCGGTCGCTGACCATGCGGATCGTCTGGCCGTCCAGGGTCATGGCGCCATCGTTGGGGGTTTCCAGGAAGTTGATACAGCGCAGGAACGTGCTCTTGCCGGAGCCGCTGGCGCCGATCAGGCTGATCACGTCACCGGTCCTGGCCTTGAGCGAAACACCTTTGAGCACTTCATTGTCACCATAGCTTTTATGCAGGCCTTCAACGGTCAGTTTGTACATGGGGCGTGCATCCTCAAGGCGAAAGTAGATAGCCGCTGCGGTAGGCCTGCGTGCCGGCGATATGGCCGATGACCATCCCGGCAGTGGCCATGCGGCGTAGCGAACGGGCGTACAGCAGGCCGGCGTGCTCGCAGCGCACCGGCGTTACGCGGTCGGTAATGGGATCGATGATTTCGGCGACCAGTTGCCCGGCCTCCAGGTATTGACCCGGCAAGGTACTGAACACCAGCAAGCCGCCGACCGGGCTGGTGACGGGCTCCACACCCGCCAATGGCGTGGCCGGGTAAGCCAGGGCGGGCAGGGGCGTCACATCGCCGGTAATGGCGCCGAAGTGGATCAGGTAATCGATGATGGCCTGGCAGTCCAGCGCGGCAAGACCATGGTTTACATCGCCCTGGCCGCGCAGTTCGACGGTCACCGAAAAACTGCCCATGGGAATCGGGAAGCGCTCGCCGAAACGTTGCTGCAACTGCCACCACACCAGGGTGAAACACTCATCAAAGGACTGCCCGTCGGAGTCGGTGGCCAGCAGGTTGGCCTCGGAGCCGAGGTACCGCGCCAATGGCTCTACCTGTGGCCAGGCTTCAGGTGTGGTGTACAGGTGCGCCACGGCTTCGAAGTCGCAATGCAGGTCGAGCACCATGTCGGCATCACAGGCCAGGCGTTGCAGTACCAGACGTTGGGATTGCAGTTGGGTCTGGGCGGTGTGTGCGGCCAGGGCGCTGGACAATGCGCTGCGGATCAAGCGGGCATTGTGCTGGGGATCATCGCCTAGCAGCTCTTCGACCTGGTTGCCGACCTCTTCGCCAAGGTCGACGAACAGGCGATTGAAGTTCTGCCCGCTTTCCAGTTCATAGCGGCCCAAGGGGATATCCATCAACACTTGTTCGAGGCCCACCGGGTTGGCGACCGGCACCAGCACGATTTCGCTGCGCAAGCGCCCGGCCGCAGCCAGCTCGGCCAGGCGTACTTTCAAATGCCAGGCCACCAACATGCCCGGCAATTCATCGGCGTGCAGCGACGACTGGATATAGACCTTGCCTGCGGCCTGCTGCGGGCCGAAGTGAAAACTGTGTATCTGCCGCGCTGTGCCGGGCACCGGCGCGATCAGGTCATGTCGCTGATGGCGCATGAAGGCTCCTTAATGGCTCGGCCCGAGGAAGGCCAGCCAGCGGCGCTCCGCCAGGCGGAACAGGCCGACCAGGGCAAAGGTCACCGCCAGGTAGATCAACGCGGCGATGCCAAATGATTGAAAGGTCATGAAGGTGGCGGAGTTGGCGTCCCGTGCCACTTTGAGGATGTCCGGGATCGTTGCGGTAAACGCCACCGTGGTCGAGTGCAGCATCAGGATCACTTCGTTGCTGTAGTAGGGCAACGCACGGCGCAGCGCTGACGGCATGATCACGTAGGCGTACAACTTCCAGCCGCTGAGGCCGTATGCCCTGGCCGCCTCGACTTCGCCATGGGCCATGCTGCGGATCGCCCCGGCGAAAATCTCCGTGGTGTAGGCGCAAGTGTTGAGCGCAAAGGCCAGGATGGTGCAGTTCATCGCGTCGCGAAAAAACGCATCCAGCAGCGGTTGTTCGCGTACGGCGGCAATGCTGTAGATACCGGTGTAGCAGATCAGCAACTGGATATAGAGCGGCGTACCGCGAAACAGGTAGGTGTAGAACTGCACCGGCCAACGTACCAGGCGTTTGCGCGAGACGCGGGCGATGGACAGCGGGATCGACACCAGAAAGCCGATGACCAGTGCTGCCGTCAGCAACCACATCGTCATGGCAAGGCCGGTGATGTGCTGGCCGTCGCTATAAAGGAAGGGGCGCCAGTATTCCTGCAATAGCTCGATCATCGCACTGCCTCCCGGGCGCCGGCGGAGTAGCGACGTTCCAGACGGCGCAAGACAAAGTTGGAGGCGCTGGTGATCAACAGGTAGATCAGCGCGGCGAGTACCAGGAAGTAGAACAGTTGATAGGTACTTTTGCCCGCATCCTGGGCGGCTTTCACCAGGTCTGCCAGGCCGATGATCGATACCAGCGCGGTGGCCTTGAGCATCACCATCCAGTTATTGCCTATGCCCGGCAGGGCGAAGCGCATCATCTGCGGGAAGGTCACGTAGCGAAACCGCTGCCCGCGCTTGAGCCCGTAAGCAGTGGCGGCTTCCAGTTGGCCGCGGGGCACGGCGAGGATAGCGCCGCGAAACGTTTCGGTGAAATAGGCACCGTAGATAAAGCCCAGGGTGATCACCCCGGCGCTGAACGGGTCGATCTCGATGTATTCCCATTCCATGAAGTCGGTAAAGCTGCTGAGCCAGGTTTGCAGGCTGTAGAAAATCAGCAGCATCAGCACCAGGTCGGGCACCCCGCGAATCAGCGTGGTGTAGAGCTGGGCGGGAATGCGCAGGAACGGCAGGCTGGACAGTTTGGCGCTGGCGCCGAGCAGGCCCAGCACTACGCTGACGGCCAGGGACAGCACCGACAACTTGATGGTCATCCAGGTGCCTTGCAGCAACAGCGGGCCGAAACCCTTCAAGCTGAGCGCGCTCAACCCGAGGGTTTGCAACAGTTCTTCGAACATAAATCAGGACCTATGGCGATGGAAAAGCGCCCCTGCAGGGAGGGGCGCTCCAGGCATTATTTGCCGCTGTACAGGTTCAAATCGCCAAAGTGTTTCTTCTGGATGGTGGCGTAGGTGCCATCATCGTGTAACGCTTTGATACCTTTATCCAAAAGCGCCTTCAGTTCAGTGTTACCTTTTTTGATACCGACCGCGGTTTTCGACGGCAGCAGCGGGTCGTCAATGGCGGCGCTGACTTCATAACCGGCACCGGCCGGCGACTTGAGAAAGCCCAGTTCGGCTTGCAGCATGTCCTGCACCGACGCGTCGAGGCGGCCGGAGGTCAGGTCGGCATACACCTGATCCTGGTTGGCGTAGGCCTTGGTGGTTACCCCGGCTTTGTCCAGCACGGCCTTGGCGTAGGCTTCCTGGATGGTGCCTTGCTCGTAGCCCACGGACTTGCCCTTGAGGGACTCAGGTGTCGAGTAGCCAGCCCCTTTCTTGAACACCAGCGACGTGGGGCCGGAGAACAGCTCGGTGGAGAAGTCGATTGCCTTTTCGCGCACCGGCGTTACGGTCATGGATGAAATCACGCCATCGAACTTGTTGGCTTTGAGGCCCGGGATCATGCCGTCGAAGTCACTTTCAACCCACTTGCACTTGACCTTCAGCTCCGCGCAGATCGCATTGCCCAGGTCGATATCGAAGCCTACCAGGCTGCCGTCGGCGGCTTTGGATTCGAACGGTGCGTAGGACGGGTCGACACCAAAACGCAATTCCTTGTATTCCTTGGCGGTGGCGACACCAGCGGCCATGCACAGAGCCAGTGCAGAAAGGGTCAGCAATGCTTTTTTCATTATGTATTCCCTGGAAACCAAGATATGCGCTTGTGGCGCGTTTAGGACTGTTACTGAACGGTGTCAGACGCAGCACAAGTAGCAATTTCTGCACCATAGTTCCGGACGGGCTTTTTAAAAGGCGGGATAAGGCAAGGCTGAGTGTAGGAGATGCCCGAAAATGGGCATCTGAAAATGAGCGCACCATTGCAGGTCTGTGGAGATCCCACAGGAATTTAGGTCAAGTCAGTAGGTCCTGCAGTGTTGCGAGGTTGTCAGCCTCTTCCACCGTCTTGTCCTGACGCCAGCGCAACATGCGCGGAAACCGCACCGCAATCCCGCTCTTGTGCCGCTTGGACAGGGCGATACCCTCAAACCCCAACTCAAACACCATGCTTGGCGTCACGCTGCTGACCGGGCCGAACTTCTCCACGGTAGTTTTGCGCACAATCGCATCGACCTTGCGCATTTCCTCGTCGGTCAGCCCGGAATAGGCCTTGGCGAACGGCACCAGCGTGCGCTCGCTGCCCGGCGGGCCGTCCCATACCGCAAAGGTGTAGTCGCTGTACAGGCTGGCGCGCCGGCCATGGCCGCGCTGGGCGTAGATCAACACGGCGTCGACGCTGAAGGGGTCGACCTTCCATTTGAACCACAGGCCCATGTCCTTGGTGCGGCCCACACCGTACAGGCCCTTGCGATCCTTGAGCATCATGCCTTCAACACCAAGGCTGCGAGAGGCTTCGCGCTGGGTCGCCAGCGCTGCCCAGGTTGGCCCCTCGATCAGCGGCGAAGGCAACAGCACCGGTTGGTTGCACGCGGCAATCACCTGTTCCAATTGCGTGCGGCGCTCGGCCTGGATGTGGTTGCGCCAGTCGTCGCCCTGATACTCCAGCAGGTCGTAAGCGAGCACGGCGACGGGCGCATCCTCAAGTACCTTTTTACTCAGGGTTTTGCGACCGATCCGCTGTTGCAGCAGCGCGAAGGGTTGCACCGCGTCTTTCCACACCACGATTTCGCCATCGATCACCGTGCCGTCGGGCAGGCCACTGACCAGGCTGTGAAGCTCGGGGAAACGCTCGGTCACCAACTCTTCACCTCGTGACCAGATCCACAGGCGCCCCTCGCGCTTGACCAACTGCGCACGGATGCCATCGAACTTCCATTCCACCTGCCAGTCGGCGGGGGAGCCGAGCAGGGTGTCGAATTGCTCGACGGGTTGCGCCAGCCCGTGGGCGAGAAAAAACGGATATGGCTGCCCGCCACGTTGTGCATGTTCGTCGGATGATTCGGCAGCGATCAGCTTGAGATAACCCTCGGCTGTAGGACGGTTGGACAGGTCGGTATAGCCCACCAACCGCTGCGCCACGCGCTTGCTATCCAGATTGGCCATGGCGGCAAGGGCACGGGTAACCAGGAGTTTGGAGACGCCTACGCGAAAGCTGCCGGTGATCAACTTGATGCACACCATCAGGCTCGGTTGATCCAGTTGCGCCCATAACGCAGGCAGGCGCTCGGCAAGGTCCATGGGTGAGAGGCCGCGCAGAGGCAGCAGTTTTTCTTCCAGCCACACGGCAAGCCCGTCTTCAGAGCTGTAGGTCGATTCGGGGAGCAGCAGGGAGATGGTTTCGGCCAGGTCGCCTACGGACTGGTAGCTCTCTTCAAACAGCCACGGCTCGATGCTCGCCGCCTCAGTCGCCATATCCCTGAGCAAGCGTGTGGGCACCAGTTGTCGTGGTCGCCCCCCGGAGAGGAAGTACACCGCCCATGCCGCATCTTCCGGCGGCGCTTGCAGGAAGTAGGCTTGCAGGGCTGCGAGCTTGGCATTGCTGGAGGTGGTGGCGTCGAGGTTGGCGTACAGCTCGGCGAAGGCTTTCATGCCGTGGCCTCTTCTTCGTCATCACCGTATTCGGTGCTGAAGCCCTGGGCGTCCAGGCCCTTTTCTCGCAGGTGGCGTACCAGCACGCCGACCGAACCGTGGGTAACCATCACCCGTTCGGCGCCGGTTTGTTCGATGGCCCACAACAGCCCGGGCCAATCGGCGTGGTCCGACAGCACAAAGCCGCGATCCACCCCGCGCCGGCGTCGTGTACCGCGCAGGCGCATCCAGCCGCTGGCGAAGGCGTCGCTGTAGTCGCCAAAACGGCGCATCCAGGTGCTGCCGCCGGCGGAGGGCGGGGCGATGATCAAGGCTTGGCGCAGTAACGGGTCGGTCTTCTTGAAATCCGCGGCATACAGGGTTTCGGGAATGTAGATGCCGGCCTCGCGGTAGACCCGGTTCAACGGCTCGACGGCGCCATGGCTGAGGATCGGACCGATGCTGGCGTCGAGGCCATGCAGAATGCGCTGGGCCTTGCCGAAGGAATAGCAGAACAGCACGCTGGCCTTGCCCGTGGCGATATTGGCCTGCCACCAGTCATTGATCCCGGCAAAGATCTGCGCTTGGGGCTGCCATCGGTAGATCGGCAGGCCAAAAGTGGATTCGGTGATAAAGGTGTGGCAACGCACCGGCTCGAAAGGCGCACAGGTGCCATCGGGTTCGACCTTATAGTCGCCGGACGCGACCCAGACTTCACCCTGATATTCCAGGCGCACCTGAGCCGAACCGAGCACGTGCCCGGCCGGATGAAAACTCAAGGTCACGCCGTGATGCAGCAACTGCTCACCGTAGGCCAGGGTTTGCAGGTTGATGTCCTGGCCCAGGCGCCAGCGCAGGATACCTTCGCCGGGGGCGGCGGCCAGGTAATGTTGGTTGCCGGTGCGCGCATGATCGCCGTGGGCGTGGGTGATGACCGCACGTTCCACTGGGCGCCAGGGGTCGATATAAAAATCACCGGCAGGGCAGTAGAGGCCTTCGGGGCGGGCGATGACGAGGTCCATGGGGTGACCGGGGCTGGGGGCTTGTTACTTATGAGGCGGGGCTGGTTGCAGAAGTTCTATCTGAATGCACGTAATGCAAAGGTGGGAGTTGGCTTACCTGCGATGACGGCCTGACAGCCGACGCCTATCTACCTGACACCCCACGATCTAAATGTGGGAGCTGGCTTGCCTGCGATGGCGGCCTGACAGTCGACGCTGTTATAACGAGTACATATCCATTTCTGCGGTAACGGCCACTTAGGGTTCCGCCCTGACGGCGGCTAAACCGGCATCCCTGCCGGTTTACCCCCCAAATCCCTGTCGAATTCCGGCCAGCGTGGTTTGACGGGGCGCTTCAGATCAAGAGCAAGAGCAAGAGCAAGATCAAGAGCGGCCGCTTCGCATCGTGGTTACTCGGCTGCTATCGCAGGCAAGCCGGCTCCCACAGCGTTATCCGGTTTTGTCAGGGAAGCCCGGTTACTTACCGGGCGTCAGGGTCAATCTGGTCTTGCCATACACCTTTTCAAAGTTCTGCGGCTGCATCGGGAAGCTCAGGTATTGCGCCTTGAGCGCCGGGTCGATGCCGTTGGCATAGTTCGGGCTGGCCGGGTTGCCGGACTGGCCGATACCGCCCTGGCCCAGCATGGGTTCGGCCAGGCCGAAGTCGATGATCATGCGCAGCGCCGACACCTGGGTGGTGGTGAAATCCTCACCCCAGTTATACGGCGCCGGGTTCAAGGTGTTGTGGTCGCCACCGCTGGCGAAGGGGCCGCGAATCACCTGGCCACTGGCGTTTTTCCAGGTGGTGCTGTGCAGCTTGCCCCACTGCCAGGCTTTGTGATCGGCACCCAGTTGGCTGTCACCGGCAGTGATAGCGGCGGCAAGCGTGCGGGCCAGGATCGCCGGTTTGTCTTCTTTTTGCGGTGTACGCGTGTCATCCCAGAACGGACTGTCTTCGCGGCCCAGCAGGTGGTCGGCGATGGCTGAGTAGGACAGGCTGGCGTTGCTGACAAAGGCTTTCCAGCTGGCGCTGTCTTGCGGGCCGAGTTTGTCGAGGAAAATCTGCCTGGCGCTTTCCTGCAGGAACAGCTCGTAGATCGCCGCGTCAGCCGAGGTTGGCGCAAGGCGACCATCGAATGCCATCAGGCGCTCCAGTGCTTCGCGAGCCTTGACGCGCTCCGCTGGCGGCAGGGCGTCGATTGCCTGCTTGAGCGGCTGGGCCATGCCCGGGGCCTGGAACATGCTCTTGAGCTTGGCGGCGAAGGTCGTGGTCTGGTCGTATTGCATGGCGATCAGGCTGCGGCTGTCATGCTTGCCGGCACCGGCCAGTTGCGCGAGGCGTTCGCTGCGCTCCGGTGCATCCCAGGAGTTGGACAGTTGCATCCCGTAGCCACGCGGTGCGGTGCGCTGGTTGGCCGTGCCGATCCAGCCCTGGGCCGGGTCCTGGTCGTAGGGGTGCAGCATCGCATCGGCATAACCGTCCCAGTCAAAGCGCGTGTCCCAACCCGGCGATGGCAACAGGCCCTCGCCCTCGCGGCGGTTGGGGAAGCGGCCGGTGACTTGCCAGCCGATATTGCTGGCGTCGGCAAAGATCATGTTCAACGCGATGGCGCGAATCTCGCGAGTGGCGTCCGAGGCCTTGCCGGCGTTTTGCGCACGGGACAGGTCGAAGAACGCGTCCAGGCTCTTGTCGTCCTTGAAAGCAGCAGTCTGCAGGGCCAGGCCGAGACCGCTGGTGAGGGCCTGGCTGCTATTGAGCAACGCACCGTGACGGGTTTCGTACACCGTTTCGCGAATCGAGCGCTGGCCCTTGATAAAGAAGGTTTCGTTGCGCACGCCAGCCGGCAGCCATTTGCCGTTGTTCTCGTAGTACAACGCGTTGCCCTGGCGCTTGACCTTCTCCAGGAACAGGTCCTGGGTGTCGCCCTTGACCGCGCTCATGCTCCACGCCACCTTGCCGTTGAAACCGGACAGCAGGGTCGGCAGGCCAGCGATCGAAGTACCCACGGCCTGATATTTAGGCGCGCGAATCTGCACGTAGCTCCATGGCGACGGGGCTTGTGGCGTGGCGGCGATATCGTTGGCGAGCAGGCTTTTGCCGCTGCGGCTGCGTTGCGGGGCGATGGCCCAGTTGCTTGAGGTGGTGACCCCGAGCGTGTTGAGGCCGCTCAACTGCTGGCTTACGGTGTCCAGGGCGGCGAGGCCGCTGATCTGCCCCAGGTTCACGCCCTTGAGCTTGTCGGCCTCGGCCAGCGGCACGGCTTCGTCCGGCGCGCTTGGGATGAGCCAGGCGAGTTTGTCGACGCCGACCTTTTGCGCCAGCACCAAGGACGAAATCTCTTCCTGCAGGTTGCTCGACTCACTGAAATTGAGCAGGCAGAACAGTAGCGCCGAGTCTTCCGGCTTCCAGTATTCGGGTGTGTAACCGCTTTGTGCCAGGTCCGCCGGCAGCTTGTCGCGATAGCGGAACAGGTAGGCATTGACGCCCCGGGCATACACTTCAAAGAAGCGCTTGAGGCGCGGCGACGAGGCGTTGTACAGCTCGCCCGCGCTTTTCTTGAGGTTGACCGCACGCATGAAACGGTCGACATCCAGCACTTGAGGCCCGGACATTTCCGCCAGGCGGCCCTGTGCCAGCAGGCGCAAGGTGACCATCTGGGCAATGCGGTCGCTGGCGTGCACATAACCAAGGCTGAACAGCGCGTCGTGGAAGGTGTTGCTTTCGATCAGCGGCATGCCTTGGGCATTGCGGCGTATCGATACATTCTGTGCCAGGCCCTTGATTGGCTGTACGCCAGCCACAGGTGGCAGGGTGTCCTGGGTGTTCTGGAGCTGGCAACCCGCCAGGCCCAAGGCACTGGCCACTGCCGCGGCAACGCCGAACCGGGGAAGAAAGTGTAAGAGGGCTGGCGAGGCCATGGCAAAGCTCCTGCGGGGGGTAGCGTCAGTAAAGGCGCTACGTTAGTGAGCGCGGCGAAACGACGCAAGCGGGAGTTGTGTAATTGCGTGAGTGCTCAAGCTATGTGCAAATCAATGTAGGAGGGAGAAAGCCCCCTCCCACATTTTGATCATCAGTGCGGCTTATGCGCCATGGCACTTCTTGAATTTCTTCTCGCTGCCGCACGGGCAAGGATCGTTGCGGCCAACATCCTTCAAGGCGTTGCGCACCGGTTCCTGGTGAGCGTGGCCGCAGTTCGGCCCGTGGACATGGCCGTGGTCGTGATCATGGTGATCGTGATCGTGGTTGCAGTCAGGACCATGGACATGGGGTTGCTGAGTCATCGATGTTGCTCCGGAATAAAATCGCCGGGGATTATCTCGCCATTGTGAGCCACCTGCACGTCATTACCGATGAATAATCCGGTTTTCAGCTCGCCCTCCAGGCGATAGGGCACGGGGCGCTCGGGATTTTTCAGCATCTGCACCACATCGCGTACGCGTGGCCAGAGGTTGGTGCGTACCGAGACCCGGAAGACTTTATGACCGCGCGGCGGCACGGTCAGCCATTCATTGGATTCGCCTTCGGTCAACACCAGATCGCCAAGGGTGACCTTGTAGATCAGGCCGCGCACGGTCAGGTCGGCATCGTCGCGGTTGTCCACGCGAAAGTAGAGTTTGAATTTCTGCTCCAGCAGCTTGGCGCGCACGACTTCGACCTTCACCAGCGATACGTGAGGCGGCGGCGAGTCATCTTCGAACCACGAGGCGCAGCCGGTCAGGCCCAGGGTTAACGCCAGCATCAAGCTATAAATCCGAAGCATGGCGTTATCCCTGTGAGTGAATTAAAGGTAGCTGGAACAGCACTTCTTGAACTTCTGCCCACTGCCGCACAGGCACGCGTCATTACGCCCGGCCTTCAGTTCCACCGTAGGGTCGATGAAGTACCAGCACCCCTCATTCTGTACGAAAGAAGACTGCTCGCGGTGGCTATGTTCGCCGGTGCTGTCATGCCAGCGCGCAGTAAAGGTGACGAACGCGTGTTCCGGCTGGCCGCCGAAGACCTCGGAGCTTTCCACCTCAAGGCCCAGCCAGGTGCTCTGCGCACTCCAGGCGGCGATGGCGTCGCGGTCCAGACCGGCCTGTTGCGCGGGCAGGGTGGTGGCCACCAGGTAATCGACCAGGCCCAGCACATAGGCGCTGTAGCGCGAGCGCATCAACGCACTGGCACAGGGCGCCGGGTGGCCGGCGTGATAATGGCCGCAGCAGGCATCCAGCAGATTGCCGCTGCCGCACGGGCAAATGGATGTACTCATCGGGTTACCACCAATACTTTCCAAAATTCTCCGGGTTGGCCCAGAAGCGTGCGTTGAGCCAGTCGGGCACTTGTTTATAGTCAAGCAGATCATAGGTAAACAGCGTCAGAACTTGCTCATCGCGCTGGAAGCGCTCGCCGGCTTGCAAGGCCAGGGAAAAGAAGTCGGTGTCCTTCCAGTCGCAGGCACGCAGGTCGACCAGCACCGCGATCCGGCTGGCATTGAGGTTTCGAATGCCGCCCAGAAGCGTCAGACCTTGAGGCTTGGGCAAGTGTTCAAGGCAATCGACTACCAGCGCCAAATCAAAACGCTGCGCTGCCAGTTCGGCAGGCAGTGGCCCAGGTGCGGCGACACAGACGTTCACATCCGGGTGCGCTGTTTTAAACGCCTCCAGCGCCGGAAACTGGCTGGCGCCCAATAACAGCAGGCGTTTGGGCTGGTGCAACTCAAGCAGGGCAGCCAGGGCTTGCTGGGGTGTACGGGAAGAAATTCCAGCGGTCATTGCAGATCCTCACATCAGGACGGTAGAGACTAGCGCGGCTGGGCGTGCCAGCCTAGGACATTGCGGTCAGGGCCACGGCGGCTTGTACCGTACCAGCGGAAGTTTTTTGATCCTTCACTGGCAAATCGCCGGTAGAAGTCGTTACTGTGCGCTCAAAGAAAAATTTGAAAACACTCAGGAGCCCCATGATGCGTAAGGTTTTTCTGTTGGCCCTGCTGGTCAGCCCCATTGCCCTGGCCCAGAGCGTCAGTGTCGAAACCAACTCGTTGATGCGCCTGCCCAGCAGCACCAGCGTGTTGCAGCTTGAGCGCCTGGACGTGGCGGACTATGGCACTTTGCTGATTCCGGCCACTATCAGTCAGGTCACTGTGGATGAGTTGCACCTGGGGCGTGACGCACGCATCACCATTGTTCCCGGCGCTAGCGCGCTGCAAATGCAAGTGCGCCAGGCGCAACTGGAGCAGGGTAGCCAGATCACGTCGCGCGGCGCCCCCGGCACCCATGAAAAACCTGCCAAGGCTGGGCGTGACCTGACCTTGCGGATCAATTCCCTCACTGCTGAAGCGTTGTCGGTAGACGCCCGCGGCGGTGCCGGTGCCCAAGGGTACGCGGGCCTGGATGGCGCCAACGGTGTGGACCCAGGCTGCACCTGGGGTTCGGCCGGGCGCGGGTTTAACGGTGACAACGGCGGTGACGGCCTGCCGGGTGCGGCGGGTGCGCAGGTACGTCTGGAGTTGCCGCAGGACTTCCCGATTGAGCAAATCAAGGTCTGGGTGGACGGCGGTGCCGGTGGGTTGCCTGGCGTGGCGGGTAAACCTGGCAAGGGTGGGCAGTCCAAGGGCTGCCTGGTGTACCGCGCCGATGGTGGCGACAAGGGTCGGCCGGGGCTTGAAGGGCAGCCGGGGCCGGCCGGGCCTGCGGGGGCGGTGACCATTCAGCGGCTTTGAGTCGACTGTTCCGATGCTACCGGGGCAAGGCGAGTCGTCGCATCGCCCCTTCCACATGTTGGAATGCATTTCAGGTGGGAGGGGGCTTGCCCCCGATGGCGGCCTCAGGGCCGACCAGGATGCTGGATCAGACCGAGTACATATCCGTTATTTGGGTAACGGCTGCTATTGGCTCCGCTCTTACAGCGGCTCACTTTTGAAAAGCCGGAATGCCGGCCCAGACAAAAGTAAGCAAAACGCTCTTGCCCCACCACTTGGCACCTCGCCTAGGCTCGGTGTGCCCGTAATCCGCCAGTGATTTGGGGGGCCGCCGCCACGCGCCATCCATGGCGCGGGGCGGCTAAACCGGCATCCCTGCCGGTTTACCCCCCAAATCCCTGTCGAATTCCGGCCAGCGTGGTTTGACGGGGCGCTTAAGATCAAAAGCAGATCAAGATCAAGAGCGGCTCGCTTCGCATCGTGGTTACCGTTGGGTACGGCGAACTGTAGTTGTGTAGATATCCACACCCCGATGGCGATGCAAGCCTCGCCTCAGAACATCGGTCGAGCCGAAGCAATCGCCACCACCACCAACCCTACGATCAGATTAATCCCCACCAATTTGCGAATCTGCCCCAGCGCAGCCGCGCCCGCCGGCCAGTCCTCAGCCGCCACCGCCTTGCGCAGTTCCGGGAACTTCAACGCCTGGATGCGGATAAACAGCGCAGTCATCACCAGATACAACCCCATCATCACCTGCACATAGCGCGGCGCGGTTTCAAAACCGTTGAAGCGCAGTTGCAGCAAACCAACGCCGCTGATCGGCAAAATCACGACCGCGACCCACACCCACACAAAAAAACGTTGAAGCACATTTGCCCACAACTTGAGCCGGGCAGGGCCCTCAAGGGCCGCCATGGCGGCGGGTCGCAGGATCATCCAGGCGAAAAACATACCGCCGACCCAAATCAGGGCGGCCAGTACATGCAGGGTGTAAGCGAGGCTAAACGCGGTCATTGTGGTACTCCGTTCTGCGCGGGATTAATTAGCGGGGTATGATAGCGGCCGATCCGAACCACTGAAAATTTATCCAGCGTTTTTTGCGCCCGACTATCCATGATCAGCACTGAACTCAAAACCACGATCCAGGGCGCCTATTCGCGTTTTCTCGAAGCCAAGAGCTTGAAACCGCGCTACGGCCAACGCCTGATGATCGCCGAAGTGGCGAAAGTCCTCGGGGATATCGACACCGATGACGAAGGTCGCCGCGAGGGCGAACCCGCGGTTGTGGCCGTCGAGGCCGGCACCGGTACTGGCAAGACTGTGGCCTACAGCCTGGCCGCGATCCCCACCGCCAAGGCCGCCGGCAAGCGCCTGGTGATCGCCACCGCCACCGTCGCCCTGCAAGAGCAGATTGTCTACAAAGACTTGCCCGACCTGATGCGCAACAGCGGCCTGAGCTTTACCTTCGCCCTGGCCAAGGGCCGTGGCCGCTACATGTGTCTGTCCAAGCTCGACGTGTTGCTGCAGGAAGGCCATGCGCAAACCGCCACCGCATCGCTGTTCGAAGAAGAAGGCTTCAAGATCGAGGTCGACGAGGCCAGCCAGAAGCTGTTTACCAGCATGATCGAGAAACTGGCCGGCAACAAATGGGACGGCGACCGCGACAGCTGGCCCACCGCCCTGGAGGATTCCGACTGGGCGCGCCTGACCACCGACCACAGCCAGTGCACCAATCGCCATTGCCCCAATTTCGGCCAGTGCGCCTTCTACAAGGCCCGCGAAGGCATGGGCAAGGTGGATGTCATCGTCACCAACCACGACATGGTGCTGGCCGACCTGGCACTGGGCGGCGGCGCGGTGCTGCCCGACCCACGCGACACGCTTTATGTGTTCGACGAAGGTCACCACCTGCCGGACAAAGCCATCGGCCACTTCGCCCATTACACGCGCCTGCGTTCCACTGCCGACTGGCTGGAAACCACTGCCAAGAACCTCACCAAGTTGCTGGCCCAGCATCCGCTGCCCGGCGACCTGGGAAAGCTGATCGAGCAGGTGCCGGAGCTGGCGCGGGAGATCAAGACCCAACAGCAATTCATGTTCAGCGCCTGCGAACAGGTGGCCGACTTCAAGCCCGGCGAAGACGTCGAGGGCCGTGAGCGCCCGCGCCACCGTTTTGTCGGCGGCATGATCCCCGAGCACATGCGCGAAATGGGCATCGAGCTGAAGAAAGGCTTTTCACGCCTGACCGACTTGTTCACCCGCCTTACGGATTTGCTCAAGGAAGGCATGGACGGCGAGGTCAATATCGGCATTGCCAGCAACCAGGCCGAGGAGTGGTATCCGCTGTTCGGCAGCCTGTTGTCCCGCTCACAGGGTAACTGGGAGCTGTGGACCGCGTTCACCGTGGAAGATCCGGAAGACAACCCGCCCATGGCCCGTTGGCTTACCCTGTCGGAAAGCGGTGCGCTGTTTGATATCGAGGTCAACGCCAGCCCGATCCTCGCCGCTGAAATGCTGCGCCGCAACCTCTGGAACGTGGCCTACGGCTGCCTGGTAACGTCGGCCACGCTGACCGCCCTGGGCACCTTTGATCGCTTCCGTATGCGCGCCGGCCTGCCGAAAAAGGCCGTTACCGCTGTGGTACCGAGCCCGTTTCATCATGCCGATGCCGGTGTGCTGCGCGTACCGGACCTCAAGGCTGACCCTCGGGATGCGGCTGCCCACACGGCGGCGATCATTCGCGATCTGCCGTCACTGGTGGAAGGTTCGCGCGGCACCCTGGTGCTGTTCTCGTCGCGCAAACAGATGCAGGACGTGTTCGATGGCCTCGACCGCGACTGGCGCAAACAGGTGTTTATCCAGGGCAACCTGTCCAAGCAGGAAACCCTGAACAAGCACAAGGCGCGGGTCGACGGCGGTGATTCCAGCGTATTGTTCGGCCTGGCAAGTTTTGCCGAGGGCGTGGACTTGCCTGGCGCTTATTGCGAACACGTGGTGATCGCCAAGATCCCGTTCTCGGTGCCCGATGATCCGGTCGAGGCCGCACTGGCCGAATGGATCGAAGCCCGTGGCGGCAACCCGTTCATGGAAATCTCGGTGCCGGATGCCTCATTGAAGCTGGTGCAGGCCTGCGGGCGCTTGCTGCGCACCGAGCAAGACCGCGGCACCATCACCTTGCTTGACCGCCGCCTGGTCACCCAACGCTATGGCAAAGCTATCCTCAATGCGTTGCCGCCGTTCAGGCGCGAAATTTCTTAAACCCCCGTGGGCGAATTCGCCCACTTTGTGGTCTATCTCATCACTATCACCAGGCCATTCACCGGCCGTTTGGGAGAACCTTGTTCGTATGATTCGCACGCTGCCCGCTCTTTTTGCCTTGCTGTTCGCTGCGCCGTTGATGGCCGCGCCTGCCGGGCAACAAACGCTGTTCAACTTCGTCCGGCCTGCCGATGTGGTCAAGGTGGCGACTCAGGACGCCAGCCTGCCCCAATACAACGCCGAACAAACTCCCGAAGGCGAGGTGCTGCGCCGTATCACCTTCAACCCGGCGGCCGAGCCAAGCCTGGTGCTCAGCCCGCAATCCGGTGTGTGGGACTGGTCGCAATCGAGCGCCATGAGCCTGCGTATCCAGAGCGCGATGAACTGGGCACTGACCCTCTACGTCAAGGTGCAGAGCGCCGACGGCAAGACCCTGGTCAGCCGCATCGACTTGCCGGCCGGGCCTGCGCAGACCCTGCTGGTACCATTGCAAGCCAACTCGCCACTGAGCCAGGGCATGAAGGCTGGCCCGCCGATGCCGATGACCGTGGATGGGCAGCGCGTATTACTGGCCGGCAGTGCCGGCGAAATCGACCGCAGCCAGGTGGTGTCGGTGACCCTGTCGATGATCAAGCCCAATGCCGCCCAAAGCATCCTGCTGGAGCGCTTTGGCGTGCAGGACAGCGAGCCGGTAATGACGGCCGCCTACAGCGAACTGGTCGATGCTTTTGGCCAATCCACCCGAGCGCGCTGGCCGGAAAAGGTCAGCAGCGACGAGCAGCTCAAGGCGTCGGCTGCCAAAGAGCAGCAGCAGCTCAAAACCTGGTTGGCTGAGCGAGACAAATCCTCCCTGGACCAATACGGCGGCTGGAACAAAGGCCCGGCGTTCGATTCCAGCGGCTTTTTCCGCACAGAGAAGCGCGACGGCCGCTGGTATCTGGTGACGCCTGAAGGTCATCCGTTCTATTCACTGGGGGTCAACACCGTGGCTGCGGACAACAGCCAGACCTACGTGGCAGGGCGTGAGTGGATGTTCGCGGCGTTGCCCAAGGCCGGCGAATCCTTCGACAAGTACTACGGCAGCAGCGATAACCGCACCGGCAACGGTGCCGGCGAAGGTCGCGGCTTTGGTTCGGGGCGTTGGTATGACTTTTATGGCGCCAACCTGCAGCGCACCTACGGCGGCGAGAGTTTGGACCAGAAGCGCTGGGTGACGCACACCCTGGACCGTCTGCAAGCCTGGGGTTTCAATACCGTGGGCAACTGGAGCGACGAGGACCTGGCCACTGCCGACCGCGTGCCTTATACCCTGCCGCTGTCGATTGTGGGGGACTACGCGAGCATCAGCACCGGTACCGACTGGTGGGGCGGTATGCCCGATCCGTTCGATCCACGTTTCGCGATGGCCACCGAACGCGCCGTGGCCATCGCCGCTCGTGATCACCGCGACGATCCGTGGTTGATCGGCTTTTTTGCCGACAACGAACTGGCCTGGGCCGGTCCTGGCGACGATGCAAAATCCCGCTACGCCTTGGCTTACGGCACCCTGCGCATGACCACCGATGTCCCGGCCAAGCGCGCGTTCCTCAAGCAGCTGCGTGACAAATATCGCAACGAGGAAGGTCTGTCCAAAGCCTGGGGTATTCAACTGGCGGGTTGGGAACTGATGGAAGACCCAGGCTTCGAGCCACCGATGCCCAGCCCTGAACACCCGGAAATCGAAGCTGACTTCAAGTACTTCCAGAAGACCTTCGCCGACGCTTACTTCAAGACCATTTCCGACTCGCTGAAGTGGCACGCGCCGAACCAACTGTTGCTGGGCGGCCGTTTTGCCGTGAGCACCCCGGAAGCAGTGGCGTCGTGCGCGCAGTATTGCGATGTGTTGAGCTTCAACATGTACACCCTAAAACCCCAGGACGGTTATGACTTCGCCGCCCTGCGTGAGTTGGACAAACCGGTGTTGATCACCGAATTCAACTTCGGCTCGGCCGACCGTGGCCCGTTCTGGGGCGGCGTGACGCAATTGGCCCGCGAAGAAGATCGCGGTACGGCGTACGCCACGTTCCTCAAGCAGGCCATGGCCGAGCCATCGATTGTTGGCGTGCACTGGTTCCAGTACCTGGACCAGCCGGTCACCGGGCGTCTTCTGGATGGCGAAAATGGCCATTTCGGCCTTGTTGGCATCACCGATGTACCTTTCCAGGGCTTCGTTGACAGTGTGCGCAAGAGCAACCTGGCGGCGGTCGACCAGTTGGGCCGTGAGGCGCAAAAAGCCAAGGCGACCCGCACGGCGCGTGAAAGTGAAGGCGCCAAGCAGGGGCAGGGCGGCAAAGGCGCAGGGCAGGGCGCTGGACATGCAGGTGGGCACTCCGGCAACGGTCATTGATTCGTCGTTGACGGGTTCACAAAACCCACAATGGCTGAAAGAATGGCGGCCACTTTTCATGGTGCTTTGCGAGGGGAATCAGGTGCAGATTCAGGGTCATTACGAGCTGCAGTTCGAAGCGGTACGCGAAGCCTTTGCCGCATTGTTCGATGATCCCCAGGAGCGTGGTGCCGGGCTGTGCATCCAGGTAGGCGGGCAAACCGTCGTCGATCTATGGGCCGGTACTGCCGACAAGGACGGAGCCGAAGCCTGGCACAGCGATACCATCGTCAACCTGTTCTCCTGCACCAAGACCTTCACGGCTGTCACTGCCTTGCAACTGGTGGCCGAAGGCAAGCTCAAGCTTGATGCACCGGTGGCTGACTACTGGCCGGAATTCGCTGCGGCGGGCAAGGAGGCGATCACATTGCGCCAGTTGCTCTGCCACCAGGCCGGGCTGCCGGCCATCCGCGAAATGCTGCCTACCGAAGCCCTGTATGACTGGCAACTGATGGTTGACACCCTGGCGGCCGAGGCGCCGTGGTGGACCCCGGGCGAGGGTCATGGCTACGAGGCGATTACCTACGGCTGGCTGGTCGGCGAACTGTTGCGCCGCGCCGATGGGCGCGGGCCGGGTGAGTCGATCGTGGCACGGGTCGCACGGCCGCTGGGGCTGGACTTCCACGTTGGCCTGGCGGATGCAGAGTTTTATCGGGTGGCCCATATAGCGCGCAGCAAGGGCAATATGGGGGATGAAGCCGCGCAACGGTTACTTCAAGTAATGATGCGCGAACCGGCGGCGATGACCACACGGGCATTTGCCAATCCACCGTCTATTCTGACCAGCACTAATAAGCCCGAATGGCGGCGCATGCAGCAACCCGCGGCAAATGGTCACGGTAATGCGCGCAGCCTGGCCGGGTTTTATAGCGGTTTGTTGGACGGTAGTTTGCTGGAAAGCGACATGCTCGAACAATTGACCCGCGAACACAGTATTGGGCCGGATAAAACCTTATTGACCCAAACCCGTTTCGGCCTGGGCTGCATGTTGGATCAACCGCAGCTGCCCAATGCCACGTTCGGCCTCGGGCCACGCGCTTTCGGGCATCCCGGCGCAGGGGGCTCGGTCGGGTTTGCCGACCCTGAACATGATGTAGCGTTCGGTTTTGTGACTAATACCCTGGGCCCTTACGTACTTATGGACCCGCGTGCGCAGAAGTTGGTCGGAATATTGGCCGGTTGTCTATAAACCCCTTGCTGTTTCACAATTTTTTGTTACAAAGGCAAGTATAAAAAGATGCTGAACGACATGTTGTAACTTGAATGTTCTTTAAGCGTCTGTTTAACGGGTCATCAGGCCCCCTGGTTTTTTCTCATTTTGTGGATATCTCATGTTATCGAACAAGTCCTTGGCACTGGCGCTGTGCCTCACTATTACAGGTTGCGCACAAACTCCACAAAATGATGCCGAAGGTGGGCATTGGTGGTCATTTGGATCGGACAAGGCTGCGACCAAGGACGCAGTGACCCAAACCGACGCCAAGCCGGATGCCAAACCAGCTGCCGGCGCCAAGCCTGTTGAACCTGTCGCCGCTGCTGCTGCACCTGCTTCGCCCGCCAAGGCTGATACCGGCTACAGCTGGTGGCCGTTCTCCACCAAGAGTGCCGAAGAAAAAGCCGCCGATGCCAAGGCCGACCTGAAAGCCGACCTGAAGGCCGCAACCCCGACTTCCGACGCGGCACCTGTCGTCGCCAAGACCGACGCCGAACCCCGCTGGTGGTGGCCGTTCGAAAGCAAGCCAAAGCCGTTGGCCAAGGTCGACGTGACCAATGTGCCAATGCCTGACCCGAAAATCACCCAAGCCTGGCTGGACGACTACGAGCCACGCCTGCGCGAGGCCATCAAGGGCAGTTCGCTGCAACTGGAGCGTCGCGACAACGTGCTGGTCGTGATTGCCCCGGTAGACGGTTCCTACAACCCGAAGCGTCCGGCGATGCTGCTGCCGGTGACTTTGGGCCCGTTCACTCGTGTGGCCAAGGCCGTTGAGGCTGATCCCAAGACCGCCGTACTGGTTCTGGGCCACGTCGATGCCACCGGCAGCGCTCCTGCGAGCCAGGCGTTGAGCAAGGAGCGTGCGCAGTCCATTGCTTCGATCTTCAGCCTCAGTGGTTTGAAGCAGGACCGCTTGATGCTGCGTGGCATGGGCGACCTTATGCCGCGTGCCGCCAACGACAGCAACCAGGGGCGTGCGCTGAATCGTCGCATGGAAATCATGTTCACTCAGCGTACAACGATGCTTGCACTGCTGAGCCAGTACAATTCGGGCAAGACGCCACCGGTTGCTGAAATGGTTGCCGTGCAGAATGCTCCAGCCCCGGCACCGGCGGCAAAAGCACCAGCCAAGAAGGCTCCGGCCAAGAAAGCGGCCGCCAAGCCAGCGGCTAAAAAGGCCGCGGCCAAACCTGCTGCGAAGAAGCCGGCTGCAACCAAAGCCAAGGCTGCTGCACCCGCTTCGAACGACCAGGCGAAAAACTGAGCCGTTGAACCACAAGGATAAAGCCGCATGACCCAGGCACTGGCTGATATGCGCCGTGACTACACACGGGACGGTTTGAGCGAGGCCCAGGCCCCCGACGAGCCGTTTGCGTTGTTCCACCAATGGTTTGGCGACGCGGTGAAAACCGAACAGCCGCCGGTGGAGGCCAATGCCATGACCCTGGCGACGGTCGACCAGGACGGTCGCCCGCACTGTCGCATCCTGCTGCTCAAGGGCCTGGATGCACAGGGCTTTACCTTCTTCACCAACTACCAGAGCGCCAAGGGTGAGCAACTTGCGGCGCGGCCGTTTGCGGCCATGACGTTCTTCTGGCCGACCCTGGAACGCCAGGTGCGTATTGAAGGGCGCGTGGTCAAGGTCACCCCTGAAGAGTCGGATGCCTATTACCAGGTGCGCCCGTTGGGCAGCCGCCTCGGCGCCTGGGCATCCCCGCAGAGCAGGGTCATTCGTGACCGTGAAGAGCTGCACGATCTGCTCAAGGCCACCGAACAGCGTTTCAGCGATACCCAGCCCGATTGCCCCGAGCATTGGGGTGGGTACCGTTTGCTGCCCGAGCGCATCGAGTTCTGGCAGGGCCGCGCCAGCCGCCTGCATGATCGTCTCAACTATCGTGTACAAGACGCTCAATGGATCCGCGAGCGTCTGGCGCCCTGAGCGTCACCTTTCGTCATTGCGCCTGAATCATGCCCATTGCGCCGACGTCTCTATTCAGGAGACTTCGGCGCTTTTGATTGTGCGGCTACAATGATCAAGCAGCTGATGGCACCGTTGCGCACCACAGTTAGGCTACCGTTGGTCGTGTTTTCTGGTGCTGGCAGTCTGTACTCAGGCTGAATGAAAGCAATTTTCTGCCCGGCTTGCCGTGACAGGCGCCAAGCCACAGCGTTTAATGAATACCTGTCCTTTGGAGTTGATGCTATGCGTAAGTCCGTTTTACTAGTTGCCTGCTTTACCACCCTGTCATTGCTGTTGGGTGGCTGCGCCTCGAGTCTGACCGGCGACTCGTACTCCCGTGATGAGGCGCGTCGCGTTCAGACCGTGCGCATGGGTACCATCGAATCCCTGCGTCCGGTGAAAATCGAAGGCACCAAGACCCCAATCGGCGGCGCTGCGGGCGCAGTCATCGGCGGTGTTGGCGGCAGCGCCATCGGTGGCGGCCGTGGCAGCATCGTCACCGCTGTAATCGGCGCGGTCGCGGGCGGCCTGCTGGGCTCGGCCACCGAAGAAGGCCTGACCCGCACCCAGGGCGTGGAAATCACCGTGCGCGAAGACGACGGCAGTATGCGCGCCTACGTACAAGCCGTGCAGGAAAATGAAATCTTCCGCATTGGCGACCGCGTACGCATCATGACTGTTGACGGTACCAGCCGCGTTACTCGCTAAGCGGTAAGTAATCGGGCAAAGAAAACCCCAGCCGGGTGACCGGTTGGGGTTTTTTTATGCTGCTTTCCCAGGGGCTCAGGCTTTTTTGCGACTCGCCATCGCCGTCACCGCATACCCGATAAAGGCTGCCAGGATCGACCCGGTCAGAATCCCCATGCGGTCTTCACCGGCAAACTCGCTGGCACCCGGCACAAATGCCAGGGAGCCTACAAACAGGCTCATGGTGAAGCCGATACCGCACAGAACAGCCACGCCAAGCACCTGGCCCCAGTTGGCGCCGCTGGGCAGGGACGCGATACCAGTCTTGATCGCCAGCCAAGTGAGGCCGAACACACCGATGGTCTTGCCGATCAACAGGCCGGCGGCGATGCCCATGGGCACGGAATGGGTGAAGCTCTCCAGGCTCACGCCGGTGAGGGAAACCCCGGCATTGGCGAACGCGAACAACGGCAGGATGGCGTAGGCCACCCACGGGTGCAGGGCGTGCTCCAGGGTCAGCAGCGGTGAGGTTTCGGCGTTCCGGGTGCGCAGTGGAATGCAGAATGCCAGGGTCACACCGGCCAGTGTGGCATGCACACCGCTCTTGAGTACGCACACCCACAGGATCAGGCCGATGATCAGGTAAGGCCCAAGCTTGATCACGCCCAGGCGATTCATCGCAATCAAGGCAATCAAGCAAGCCCCCGCGCCCGCCAGGGACGCGCCGGACAAGTCAGCGGAATAGAACAGTGCGATGACGATGATGGCACCGAGGTCATCAATGATTGCGAGGGTCATCAGGAACAACTTCAGCGACACCGGTACGCGCTTGCCCAGCAGTGCCAGCACGCCCAGAGCGAACGCGATATCCGTGGCCATCGGGATCGCCCAGCCGGCGAGGGCGGCCGGGTTGTCCTTGTTCAGCGCCCAGTAGATCAGCGCCGGCACCACCATGCCGCCGATGGCCGCTGCGCCGGGCAGCACAACCTGGGAAGGCTTGGAGAGGTGACCATCGAGCAGTTCGCGTTTGACCTCCAGGCCGATCAGCAGGAAAAACAGAGCCATCAGGCCGTCGTTTATCCACAGCAGTGCCGGCTTGGCGATTTTCAACGCGCCGACCTGGGCAACCACCGGTGTATCGAGAAACGCGTTGTACAGGTGCGACAACGGTGAGTTGTTGATGATCAGCGCCAACGCGGCAGCGGCGATCAACAACAGACCACTGGCGGCTTCCAGCTGGAAGAAACGAGTAAAAGTGCTACGCAGAGGCAAGGGATGCTCTCCATTTGAGGTTCAATAGGTGGGTACCCTAACCCGTACAGTTAGTTGTTAAAACAAAAGTTATATTCTTATTTGTTATAAGAGATGAGCCGGGTTACCAATGCGTCAAAGACTAGCAATTGTGTGTCCAATTGAGTCGGCACTGTATCTGTGTCAAGTGTAGGAAACATCTTAAGATCAAGGCTGAAAACCTTAGAGAACCTACCATGAGCGACCACTGTACCTGGGCCCGCGAAGCCATTCGCATCATTGAAGCGGACTTCCAGCGGAGCGCCGACACCCACCTGATCCCGTTGCCGTTACCGGGGTTGCCCGGCATCGAGTTGTACTTCAAGGACGAGTCCAGCCACCCCACAGGCAGCCTGAAACACCGGCTGGCCCGCTCGCTGTTTTTGTACGCGCTGTGCAATGGCTGGCTCAAGCCGGGCGCCCCGGTGATCGAAGCGTCCAGCGGTTCCACAGCCATCTCTGAAGCCTACTTCGCTCGCCTGTTGGGGTTGCCGTTCATTGCCGTCATGCCGGCCACCACCTCCCAGGAAAAGATCGCCCAGATCGCCTTCTACGGTGGCAAGAGCCATCTGGTTCAGGATCCGACGCAGATCTACGCCGAATCCGAACGCCTGGCCCAGGAAAGTGGTGGTCACTTCATGGACCAGTTCACCTACGCCGAGCGTGCTACCGACTGGCGCGCAAACAACAACATTGCCGAATCGATCTTCCAGCAGATGCGCTTTGAGGAGCACCCGGAGCCCAGTTGGTTGATTTCCAGCCCCGGCACTGGCGGCACCACCGCGACACTGGGCCGCTACGTACGTTATCGCCAGCATTGCACCCGCGTGCTGTGTGCCGATGCCGAGCGCTCGGTGTTTTTCGACTTCTACCAGAGCGGCGACGCCAGCCTGCGCCTGGAGTGTGGTTCGCGAATCGAAGGGATTGGTCGCCCGCGTGTCGAGGCGTCGTTTCTGCCGGCGGTGATTGATGCGATGGTCAAGGTGCCAGACGCCTTGTCATTGGCGGCCATGCATTACCTGGCTGGGCGTTTGGGACGACGGGTCGGCGGTTCCAGCGGGACCAACCTGATCGGCGCGTTGGTGGCTGCGCACCAGATGAAAGCGGCGGGAGAGTCAGGCTCGATCGTAGCGATCTTGTGTGATGGCGGCGAGCGTTATGCCACCACCTATTACGATCAGGCGTGGTTGGCGGGGCAGGGGTATGAGCTGGATGGGTTGGTTGCGGCAGTGGCTGCGAGCGTAGAGCAGGGCGAGTCTCTACCGACCAGTATCCTGCGCGCCAACATCTGACCGGGCGCAAATCAAAATGTGGGAGGGAGCAAGTCGAATCGTCGCACCGCCCCTCCGACATTTTTACTGCAGTGTTCTCAGGCTTCGATACCCAACATATCCCGCGCCAACGCCTCGGCAATCCGAATCCCGTCGACACCTGCCGACAGAATCCCACCGGCGTAACCCGCGCCTTCCCCGGCCGGGAACAGGCCTTTGACGTTCAGGCTCTGCATCGACTCATTGCGGGTAATGCGCAAGGGTGACGAAGTGCGAGTCTCGATGCCGGTCAACACTGCATCGTGCAGCGAATAGCCTTTGATCTGCTTTTCGAACGCCGGCAACGCTTCGCGGATGGCTTCGATGGCGAAGTCCGGCAAGGCCAGGGCCAGGTCGCCCAGGGACACGCCGGGCTTGTAGGACGGCTCCACACTGCCGATGGCGGTGGAAGGTTTGCCGGCGATAAAGTCACCCACCAGTTGCGCGGGCGCCTCGTAGTTGCTGCCGCCGAGGATGTAGGCGTGGGACTCCAGGCGCTCCTGCAACTCGATACCGGCCAGCGGGCCGCCCGGGTAATCCACCTCGGGGGTGATGCCGACCACGATGCCGGAGTTGGCGTTGCGTTCGTTACGCGAATACTGACTCATGCCGTTTGTCACGACGCGGTTCGGTTCTGAGGTCGCAGCCACCACGGTACCGCCAGGGCACATGCAGAAACTGTAGACCGAGCGGCCATTCTTGGCGTGGTGCACCAGCTTGTAGTCCGCTGCGCCCAGTTTCGGATGGCCTGCGTATTTGCCCAGACGTGCGGCGTCGATCAGCGACTGCGGGTGTTCGATACGGAAACCCACCGAGAACGGCTTGGCCTCCATGTACACGCCGCGCTCATGGAGCATACGGAAGGTGTCACGGGCGCTGTGGCCCAGGGCAAGAATCACGTGCCTGGAAAGGATCTGCTCGCCGCCGTCGATGACCACGCCGTTCAACTGCCCGTCTTCGATCAACACATCCGTGACGCGTTGTTCAAAGCGCACTTCACCGCCCAGGGCGATGATTTGCTCGCGCATGTTCTCCACGACGCCGGTCAGGCGGAAAGTGCCGATATGCGGCTTGCTGACATAGAGGATCTCTTCCGGTGCACCGGCCTTGACGAACTCGTGCAGCACTTTGCGTCCGTGGAATTTCGGGTCCTTGATCTGGCTGTACAGCTTGCCGTCGGAGAAGGTCCCGGCACCGCCTTCACCGAACTGCACGTTGGACTCGGGGTTGAGCACGCTTTTACGCCACAGGCCCCAGGTGTCCTTGGTGCGTTGGCGCACTTCCTTGCCGCGTTCGAGGATGATCGGCTTGAAGCCCATCTGCGCCAGCAGCAGCCCGGCGAAGATCCCGCAGGGACCAAACCCCACCACGATCGGCCGTTCAACCAAGCCAGCCGGCGCCTGGCCCACGACCTTGTAGCTGACATCCGGCGCGGGATTGACGTTGCGGTCATCGGCAAACTTGAGCAGCAGGGCGGCTTCGCCCTTGACGTTCAGGTCGACGGTGTAGATGAAGCACAGCTCCGACGACTTTTTACGGGCGTCGTAGCTGCGTTTGAACAGGGTGAAATCGAGCAGGTCATCACTGGCGATGCCCAGGCGCTGCACGATGGCAGGCCGCAGGTCTTCTTCGGGATGGTCGATGGGCAGCTTGAGTTCGGTGATTCGTAACATGACAGGATCCGGTAGGCGGCGGGCAAGGAGGCCGGCTGTTTTGCAAACCGGCGATTATAAGCCCCAAAGGCGGTTTTCCGTCAGGTTAAAACAGCCCAAGGCACAATCAGTCGTCCCGGGAGCCGCCAAACGCCGCGCAGCCACGCTGCACCTGGCCGTTCACCCGCAACTCGGCGCTCATGTGTTGCAGGCTGCCGCTCACGCTGTCGACGCAGCGCTGGGGCGCCACCCACAGTTCGATGTGCTGGTTATTGGCTTCGGTCATCAGGTTGAAGCGCCCATCGCCCAGTTGTTCTTCGACGTAGGGCACCGCCAGCGGTGGCTGGCCTTCGCGTTCCAGCACCATGCCCTTGGCTGTGACATTCATTGCCCAGGCCGGCTTATGGCCGTTGGCGCGCAGGATCATGCGCTTGAAGTCCGGATCGTCGCAGGCTGAGGTCGAGCGCTCTACGCGATAGAGTTGTTGCAGGTCGAGCGAACCCTGGGTGCCGCTGGCAACCCCGGAAAACTTGCCGCGCAGGTCGGCAAACAAAGCGCCTTGCTGGCCGGCCAGGGACGCGGCTTCCTGCAGGATGCTGGTGCCGCCGGTGTCGTTGACCACATAGTTGCGTTTGTCGCCGCACGGTTGGAACAACAATTTGCCCTCCACAGCGGTCAACTCACCCTGCATACGGGTCAGCCCGGCAGTAGACGGTTTGGCCGGCTCGCTCTCGAACATCTGGCAAGCGGTGAACAGGGGCAGCAGGGCAAGCAGTGCAAGAGTACGAGCGGCGCGCATTGATCGGGTCTCCAAAACAAGTGCCGCCACGTTACGCAGCCTCGCGTCGCACCACAAGTCTGTAAACGGCTCGAAACCAATACCTGCGGCATACGTCAGCCTTTAAGCCTTTACTGATGCAAGGACGGGAGCGGTATGCAAGGGTTGATGACTTTGCCTGGGAGAGTTGCGATGACAAATAAATGGAGCGCGTATGGACTGCTGTTTGCCAGCGTTTCGGTGTTTGCTGAGGACGCCGCGAGGTTGGAGTATTCGTCGGCTAATGACTTCACCGAGATCTCGCTTGAACTCAAGAGTATCCACAATCTGAATGCGGATACCGTATCGGCCAGCATTACGTTAAGCGAAGAGGCCAAGGCGCGTACCACAGCCATTACCACGCTGACCTACGGAAAGCAGATGACGCTTTATATCGATGGTCGCCGTTTATACACCAGCCACGTTCAAGGGATTATGGGGGGCAGCTTAAGAGTAGCCGTGCCCAAAGACTTGGCTGCGCAGTGGGCAACTCGGTACCTGCACTAAAGGTGGCAGGTACCGAGAACCTTCTTTGGCAGGTCAGCCCACGATAAAGGTCTGCCCTGTCTGCAAGCCCTCGACACTCTTCGCGTAGGCCAACGCCACATCTGCACCAGGCACCGGTTTGTACCCACGAAAGTATGGAGCGTAGCTGCCCATGGCTTCCAGCAGCACTGTCGGGCTCACCGAATTGACACGCAAGCCCCGTGGCAACTCGATTGCCGCGGCTTTGACAAAGGCATCCAGCGCGCCGTTGACCAGCGCGGCCGAGGCACCGGTACGGATCGGGTCGCGGTTGAGAATGCCGCTGGTGAACGTAAACGAGGCACCGTCATTGGCGTATTCGCGCCCGATCAGCAGCAGATTGACCTGGCCCATCAGCTTGTCACGCAGACCCAGTTCGAAATCGCTGTCGCTCATCTCTCCCAGAGCCACGAAGTTCACACTGCCTGCGGCGCAGATCAGGGCGTCGAACTTGCCGGTCTGCTTGAACAGCCTGCGTATCGAGGCGCTATCGCTGATGTCCACCTGGAAGTCGCCGCTGGTACGGCCGATGCTGATCACTTCGTGGCGTTGCGCCAACTCTGCCTTGACCGCTGAACCTATGGTGCCGCTGGCACCAATCAATAGGATTTTCATCGTGCTGTTCCTCCAGGGGGTTAACTGAAGGTCCAGTCTAGTGTGGCTTTTCAGGCGAATAAACGCGCTAATAGGCAACCTTTGGTTTTCAAATGGAAACAATCCATGAGCGAAATGGATGATCTGGCAGCCTTTGCTGTGCTGATCGAAGCGGGCAGTTTCACCGTGGCGGCCGAACAGCTGGGCTGCAGCAAAGGGCAGTTGTCCAAGCGCATCAGCCAGTTGGAAGCGCAGTTTGCCGTGGTGCTGTTGCACCGCACCACCCGCAAGCTCAGCCTCACCGCGGCCGGCGCGGCGTTGCTGCCCCAGGCACAAGCGCTGGTGGTACAGGTAGAACGCGCGCGGCAGGCGTTGGCGCGGCTCAAAGATGATTTGGCCGGCCCTGTGCGTATGACCGTTCCGGTGTCGCTGGGCGAAACCTTCTTCGATGGCTTGTTGCTGGAGTTTTCCCGGCAATATCCGCAGGTGCAGATCGAGCTGGAGCTTAACAACAGCTACCGAGACTTGGCGCGCGATGGCTTTGACTTGGGCGTGCGCGCGGCTGCCATCGAAAATGAACGCCTGGTCGCCAAGCCTTTACTGGCCTGGCACGAGGTGACCTGCGCCAGCCCGGCGTATCTGGAGCAGCATGGCGAACCGCTGACCCCGGCGGACCTGTCGACGCACAGCTGCTTGCTCAACAGTCACTACAGCGGTCGTGAGGAGTGGTTGTATCACCAGCAGCATGAATTACTGCGAGTGCGGGTGAGCGGCACGTTTGCCTCCAACCATTACAACCTGCTGAAAAAAGCCGCCCTGGTGGGCGCCGGAATCGCCCGCCTGCCGTCCTACGTGTTGCCGACGGAGTTGGCCGAGGGGCGATTGCGCTGGATCCTGCGCGACTATCAGACACGCCGAATGCCGATGTACCTGGTCCATCCCTACCAGGGTGGCCTGCCGAGGCGCACCCAGGTGCTGGCCGATTACCTGGTGGATTGGTTCCGGCGCAGCGGCGAGGCGCTGGATCGGCTTTAACGCAAGCGACGGGCAATCAGGTGGTCGATGGACAAGCAGCCCGGCCCCTTGGCGAGCAACAGCAACAACAGCGCGAGCCAGGTGCCGTGCGTGGGGTAGGCGTCAGGGTAGACGAACAACTGAATGGTCAAGGTCATGCCGATCAGGGCCAGGGCCGAAAAGCGTGTGGCAAACCCCAGCAGGATCAATACCGGGAAAAAGTGCTCGGCAAAGGTTGCCAGGTACGCGGCCACCTCCGGTGGCACCAGGGGCAACCGATATTCGCTGCGAAACAGCCAGAGTGTCGAGGCGGCGAGCTTGGGTTCACCGACTTGGAATGTGCCGCTGATCACATCAATGGCAAAGCCTTCGAACTTGGTCTGCCCGGATTTCCAGAACACTGCGGCAATGGAGAAGCGCGCAATAAACGCGATCAGGCTGTAGGGGATTTTTTCAAACAGTGCGATGGTTCGCTTTACCAGGCACGGAGCGGGAGTGTTCATGGCGATACCTTGGGTGGCAGATGCAAATGAGTAATGGCGTCGTGGCTGATCAGCAGCGTGAGACATTGGTGCAAGTCGAATTCGGCTGAGGCTTCAAGGGCGTCAGCGATGGCCAACTCCAGCCCGGCGCCTTGGTTGAGGCGGTTGATAAACGTCACCGAGCCGCTGTCGATGGCGAACACCTTGACCGCCAACCCGTGGCGCAGGACCAGCGCGCCTTGGGCGTACCAGGGGTTCAAGGTGGCGATAACCCCGTCGGCCTGGTGCGCAGCCCAAACAGACACGATCGCGTAGGGAGATTCCAATGTTTCGAGGGATGGATGCAGTCGCACCCGCAATTGCCCCAGCTGCGCGCAGCCTTGCAGTTGCTGGAGCACGCTGTGCTGATCCAGCGCCTGGCGATCCGCCGCGTGATAAGCCCGAACCCGCAGGCGCTCCAGCCGAGCGATATCTGCCAGGTATGGCACGCTTGAGGCCGGTTCGAAGCGCTGGATAAACGCTGCCAACGTGCTGCCGTATTCGCTGATCAAAGGGCTGGTGGGCGGGTGAGCCTGGACATACAGGCTGGCCATGGCGTGGAAAAACTCATCGCCAACCAGTTGCCGCGTCACCGGATAGGCGGCGACGAGCGCATTTATCAACGCGCTGTGGACATTATTGCGATACACCGCGAAGCGACTCGCCGGGTCGGCCCCGTTGCTGCTGAACACCTCCTCGGGGCAGGTTGCGTCCGGCGTCAGCAGCGCGTGGGCGAATGCCTGTTGAAGGCTCATCGGGCCACCTGCGACAAATAGCTTTCAGCCTGCCGGGCTTCGGCCTGCAATACGCTGAAGGGCGGCACCTGGTTATCCCGCTCGATCAACGTGGCCACCGGACCGGTCCGCGCCAGCACGTGCTCGTACAGTTGCCACACGGCGTTATCGATAGGCGCGCCGTGGTCATCGATCAGCAGGCGGTCGCCCAGGCTGTCTGTGTCTTCGGCAAAGCCGGCCAGATGAATCTCCCCCACTGCGTGCAAGGGCAGGGCGTCGATGTAGGCCGATGGATCGCGCTGGTGATTGATGCAGGATACGTAGACGTTGTTGACGTCGAGCAGCAGGCCGCAACCGGTACGGCGGATGACTTCGCTGATGAAGTCGGTTTCATCCAGGGTAGAGCGCTGGAACTGCAGGTAGGTCGAGGGATTCTCCAGCAGCATCGGCCGCTTGAGCGTGCTCTGCACCTGGTCAACATGCGCACACACTCGGCTCAGGGTGGTGGCGTCGTAAGCCAGCGGCAGCAAGTCGTTGAGAAACACCGGGCCGTGGCTGGACCAGGCCAGGTGTTCGGAAAAAGACTGGGGTTGATAGCGCTCGATCAACGTCGCCAAGCGTGCCAGGTGTTCGCGATCCAGGGCACCTTCGCCGCCGATGGACAGGCCCACGCCATGCAACGACAGCGGGTACTGCTCGCGGATCAATCCCAGGTAGTGATGAAACGGGCCGCCGGCCACCATGTAGTTTTCGGCGTGTACTTCAAAAAAACCGATATCGGGGCCGGTCTCAAGCACTTGGGTAAAGTGCTCGGTCTTCAACCCCAGCCCAGCCCGCAAGGGCAGGCCGGGCACCTGAGTCGGTGAGACCGTATAAGGGGATGTAGGCGTCATCATCAGTACTCAGGCTGCACGAGGTTTCAGGATTTGGCAGTGAATTCGGTTTCCTGGCCGAAGCCGGTCGGCGAGGTGGTGCTTGGGGTCTTGGTGCAGGTACCGGCGGGGACCAGCTTCCAGGCATTGGCCTGGTCCTGGGTTTTGGAGGTGCCGGCGCAAGAGGTGCCAGCGCCTGCGGCGCAATCGTTCTTGCCGGCTTCAGCCACGCCGAAGCATTTCTGCATGTCATCGGCTGCGTGGGCAGTGGTGCTCAGGGCGGACAGGCTCAGGGCCGAACCCAGGGCGAGGACGAGGGTGGCGGCGGACAGTTTGGTGGTCATGGTGTGTCTCCAGCAGTGGTTGAATGCGCAGGCTTGATTGCCTGCTTGCACCACTAGAGGGAGGGGGATTGAGTTCGTTACAAAATCAGTCGAAAAAACTTCAAATTTATGCAAAACAAAATGTGGGAGGGGGCTTGCTCCCGATGACAGTGTGTCAGGCACAGGACATGTGACTGATATACCGTTATCGGGGGCAAGCCCCCTCCCACATTTAGATCCAGTTTACTCAGTAACCGGGTCTTAACCTCCCAGATATGCCTCGCGCACTTTCGGATCGGTCAGCAGTTGCTCGCCAGTGCCCTGCATCACCACCCGGCCGTTTTCCAGCACGTAGGCCCGGTCAGCGATTTTCAATGCCTGGTTGGCGTTTTGCTCCACCAAAAACACCGTCACCCCATCTTTGCGCAGCTGTTCAATGATATCGAAGATCTGCTGGATGATGATCGGTGCCAGGCCCAGGGAGGGCTCGTCCAGCAGCAACAGCTTGGGCTTGCTCATCAGCGCCCGGCCGATGGCGAGCATTTGCTGCTCGCCGCCCGACATGGTGCCGCCGCGCTGGCTGAAGCGTTCCTTGAGGCGGGGGAACAGGTGCAGCACCTTGTCCATCTGCTCCTGGTAGTCGCCCTTGTCGGTAAAGAACCCGCCCATGGCCAGGTTCTCTTCCACGGTCAGGCGCGAGAACACGCGGCGGCCTTCCGGTACCACCGCAATGCTCTTGCGCATGATTTCGGCGCAGTGCCTGCCCACCAGCTCTTCACCCATGTAGCGGATGCTGCCGCTGTAGGCTTGCGGCGAACCGCACAGGGTCATCAGCAATGTCGATTTGCCGGCACCGTTGGCGCCGATCAGGGTGACGATCTCACCCTGGCGCACTTCGACATTGACGTCGTGCAGGGCCTGGATCTTGCCGTAGAACGTGGAAACGTTTTCGAACTGCAACATTTTACGCTTCCCCCAGATAGGCTTTGATCACTTCAGGATTGTCGCGGATCTGCTCCGGCGTGCCGTCGGCCAGCGGCGTGCCCTGGTTGATCACTACAATATGGTCGGAAATGCTCATGACCAGTTTCATGTCGTGTTCGATCAACAGCACCGTGGCGTTGTTTTCCTCACGCAGCACGCTGATCAGCGCCTTGAGGTCTTCGGTTTCCTTGGGGTTCAGGCCCGCGGCAGGTTCGTCGAGCATGAGGATCCGCGGGCGGGTCATCATGCAGCGGGCGATTTCCAGGCGACGCTGCTGGCCGTAGGCGAGGGTGCCTGCCGGGCGGTTGGCAAACTCGGTCAGGTTGACCTTGTCCAGCCAGTACGCCGCGTATTCCATGGCCTCGCGCTCGCTCTTGCGGAACGCCGGGGTCTTGAACAGGCCCGCGAAGAAGTTGGTGTTCAAGTGACGATGCTGGGCGATCAACAGGTTCTCGACTGCGGTCATGTCCTTGAACAACCGCACGTTCTGGAAGGTACGCACCACGCCCTTGCGAGCGATCTCGTGACCCGCCAGGCCCTGGATCGGTTGGCCGTCCAGCAGGATGCTGCCGCCGCTCGGCTTGTAGAAGCCGGTGAGGCAGTTGAACACCGTGGTCTTGCCGGCACCGTTGGGGCCGATCAGCGCCACGACCTGTTTCTCTTTCACGGTCAGGGCCACGCCATTGACCGCCAGCAAGCCGCCGAAGCGCATGCTCAAGTTTTCAACTTTCAGGATCTCGCGGCTCATTTGCGCAGCTCCATGTGTGGACGTTGCATGGGCAGCAGGCCTTGAGGACGCCAGATCATCATCAGCACCATCATGGCGCCGAACATCAACATGCGGTATTCGCTGAACTCACGCATCATTTCCGGCAGCAGGATCATCACGATCGCCGCCAGGATCACGCCCAGTTGCGAGCCCATGCCACCCAATACCACGATGGCGAGAATGATCGCCGACTCGATGAAGGTGAACGACTCCGGGGTCACCAGGCCCTGGCGCGCGGCGAAGAAGCTGCCGGCGAAACCGGCGAACGCGGCGCCCAGGGTGAACGCGGAGAGCTTGATGATGGTCGGGTTAAGGCCCAGGGCACGGCAGGCGATTTCATCTTCGCGCAACGCTTCCCACGCACGGCCGATGGGCATGCGCAGCAAACGGTTGATCACGAACAGTGCCGCCAACGCCAATAGCAGCGCCACCAGGTACAGGAACACCACTTTGCTGACCGGGTTGTAGGCGATCCCGAAGTACTCGTGGAAGGTCTGCAAGCCTTCGGCGGCGGTGCGGTCGAACGACAGCCCGAAGAACGTTGGCTTGGGAATGCTGCTGATACCGTTGGGGCCACCGGTGATATCGGTGAGGTTACGCAGGAACAGGCGAATGATTTCCCCGAAGCCCAGGGTCACGATGGCCAGGTAGTCACCGCGCAGGCGCAGCACCGGGAAGCCCAGCAGGAAGCCGAACGTGGCCGCTGCCATACCGGCCAGTGGCAGGCAGATCCAGAAGCTCCAACCCAGGTAGTGCGAGAGCAGCGCGTAGGTGTAGGCACCCACGGCGTAAAAGCCCACATAACCCAGGTCGAGCAGGCCGGCCAGGCCCACCACGATGTTCAGGCCCAGGCCCAGTAACACGTAGATCAGGATCAGCGTCGCAATGTCGACCGCACCGCGTGAGCCGAAGAACGGCCAGATCAGCGCGGCCACGATCAGGCCGATGATGATGTAGCGCTGGGTGCGCGGCAGGGTCAGGAATTGGCTGACCTTGGGCGACACCAGCGGGCCACGGTTGCCCTTGAACAAGGCACCGACCTGCTGGGTGAACAGCACGCGCAGAAACATCAGCACCGAACACAAGGCGATGACGGTCAGGGTCACGGGCCCGGTGCCATGCACTTCCAGGTTGATGCCGACAATGCTCAGCTTGAGGCCGAGTACCGGGAAGGCCACAGCCCACACCAGCAAGGCGCTGAAAAACGCCGATTTAAGATATCTGCTCATACTTTCTCAACCTCCGGACGGCCCAGGATGCCGGTCGGACGGAACAACAGCACCAGAACCAACAGGCCGAACGCGACGACGTCCTTGTACTGGTCGCCGAAGATATCGGCGCCAAAGGCTTCGGCCACACCCAGCACCAGCCCGCCGAGCATGGCGCCCGGAATGCTGCCGATGCCGCCCAATACCGCTGCGGTAAAGGCCTTGAGGCCCACCAGGAAACCGGCGTTGGGGTTGATCACGCCGTATTGCATGCTCAGCAACACGGCCGCCACGGCCGCCAGCGCAGCACCAATGACGAAGGTCAGGGCGATGATGTTGTTGGTGTTGATGCCCAGCAGGTTGGCCATCTTGATGTCTTCGGCACAGGCCCGGCAGGCGCGCCCCAGACGGGAGCGGGAAATGAACAGGGTCAGGCCCAGCATGGCCACCAGGGTGACCACGAAAACCAGAATCTGCATGTACGAAATCAGCACTTCTTGTGCGCCACCTGGGCCGAAGGAGATGCTCCCCGGGATCAGGTTGGGAATGGACTTGTCCTTGGAGTCCTGGGACAGCAGTACGGTGTTCTGCAGGAAAATCGACATGCCGATGGCGGAAATCAGCGGGATCAAACGGTTGCTGCCACGCAAGGGACGGTAGGCAACCCGCTCGATACTGTAGCCATAGGCACTGGTCACGATGATCGATGCCAGGAACGCAGCGGTCATCAACAGCGGCAGGGAGTGGATCCCCATCATGGCCAGCCCGGCAAGGGCGATGAAGGCCACATAGGAACCAATCATGTACACCTCGCCATGGGCGAAGTTGATCATTCCAATGATGCCGTAAACCATTGTGTAGCCAATGGCTATCAAGGCATAGGTGCTGCCAATGGTCAGGCCATTAACCAGCTGTTGGAAAAAATGATAGATCTCAGGCATTACAGCGCTCCTAAAAACCCGATACGCATTTCACTGGTGGAGTCATTTCCGGCTCGGTGCCCTGTTCTGTGACCAGGTTGCACGAAGCGTTTGCCAGCGAACCGCTGGTGACGGTTTTAAGATTTTCAGGTGAGCCAGCGCCCGGATCGCGGGTGACATGGCCCATAAACCTCGTAAAACAAAGCCCACTGCTTGCACAGTGGGCTTGTTGACCAGTAACGCCTGGCTTACTGAGGGGAAACTTCGGTTTTTGGTTTACCGAAGTGCCATTCGTAGACCACGAACTTGAAGTCCTTCAGGTCGCCCTTGGCGTCGAAGCTCAGGTCGCCGGTAGGGGTCTTGAAGGTGCCGGCGTGGATGGCTTCAGCCACTTTGGCGGTGTCTTCGCTTTTCGCGGCAGCGATACCGCCGGCGATGACTTCAACCGCCGAGTACGCCGGGAACACGAACGGACCGGTCGGGTCCTGCTTGTTCTTGGTGAACTCTTCAACGATGGCTTTGTTGGCAGGGTCGGTGTCGAAGGATTTCGGCAGGGTCACCAGCAGGCCTTCGGAAGCGCCCTGGGCGATTTGCGAGATGGAGTCGTTACCGACGCCTTCCGGGCCCATGAACTTGGCGTTCAGGCCTTTTTCCTTGGCCTGGCGCAGGATCAGGCCCAGCTCAGGGTGGTAGCCGCCGTAGTAGACGAAGTCGACGTTGGCTTGCTTGAGTTTCTGGATGATCGAGGAGAAGTCCTTGTCGCCGGCGTTCAATCCTTCGAAGACGGCAACCTTGGTGCCTTTTTCTTCGAGGGTCTTTTTCACGGCGGTGGCGATGCCTTCACCGTACTGCTGCTTGTCGTGCAGTACCGCAACGATTTTCGGTTTCACGTGGTCGGCGATGTAGTTGCCGGCTGCCGGGCCTTGTGCGCTGTCCAGACCAATGGTGCGGAAAATCAGCTTGTAGCCACGGGAAGTGATTTCAGGGCTGGTGGCAGCCGGGGTAATCATGATGACGCCTTCGTCTTCATAAATATCCGACGCTGGCTGAGTGGAGCTGGAGCAGAGGTGACCGACTACGAACTTGACGCCGTCGTTGACCACTTTGTTGGCGACGGCCACGGCTTGTTTGGGATCGCAAGCGTCGTCGTATTCCTTGGCTTCAAGCATTTTGCCATCCACGCCGCCCTTGGCGTTGATGTCCTTGATGGCTTGCTTGGCACCCATGAATTGCATGTCGCCGTATTGCGTTACCGGACCGGTCTTGGGACCGGCGATGCCGATCTTGATGGTGTCAGCTGCGAACGAATGGCCGGCAACCCCAGCCAGGACCATAGCGGCAAACAGTTTGGAAATCTGCTTAGTAGCCTTATTCATAGTGCTCCACTCTTACTGTTGTATTTTTTATAGTTCTAGCGGCCTTGTGAGCTGCAGAACCGGATCAGATATCGCGGATATCCCCCCGGTATTGCCCTGGCAACTGTACCGGTACAGTGTAGAGCGCCGGTTGATCAATTGAAAAGCTGGCAACGGGGGGCAAAACCTGAGCGTGTCGCTTAAATGAAAGAAAAAGACAGAATTGCGGCGGGCTTACACCCGTCTTCAAGGTGTTCCCTGGCTTTCCCGGCCCTTTCAATCGCTACCTCATTTGCTACTGGGTTTTTCTGCCTGAGTCAGAAGGCTATGATTGCGCCGATTTTTTACTCAGGTGAACTCCCATGACGCAAGAACCTAGCACCCTCTATGCCAAGCTGCTCGGTGAAACCGCTGAAATTTCCTGGAAGGAGCTAGAGCCGTTCTTTGCCAAGGGCGCCCTATTGTGGGTCGACGCTGCCCTGGATTTGATCGAGGCGGCCGAGGGAATGGCCGAAGACAACCGTGACAAAGTCGCTGCCTGGCTGGCTTCAGGGAGCCTTGGCGAAGTGTCTGCGACGCGGGCGTTGGACCTTGTTGAGCGTGATCCGAGCCTGTGGGCGGTGGTGGTTTCGCCGTGGATACTGATCCAGGAAAGGGCGCCGTTATGATGCTGCGCACCACATCGGGGCGCTAATTGGCGCCACATAAAGTGTGTAGCCGAGTAGCGTGATGGCTCTTTGCCGTAGAGAAACGTCACACGTAAGGGTGACGTTAACGTCATGGGCACAGTTGTGTGACTGTCGCCAGCTCAGTTTAATTGTTACTGAGTACAACTGAATCGCCGTCGTAAGTATGTGCTGCCTACTCGAACTGACAGCAACGTAATTTTGAGCCCTGAACTATTCAATTTTCAGCAAGGGCTCAACTATGCAACTGGCATCACGATTGTCTTCCACCCCCTCTGCAAGTCTTTGGGCTACGCAGGATAATGACTACAAGGCGCACTACCGGAATCAACTCGAAGGCATCGATAAAAAGCTTCAGGTTCTGCGTGCGCGGCCGAGCTTTTCATCGTTTGTAAACGAGCGAGTGAATGCCATATTCCCCTCGACCGCCAAGCCTTTGGACGCCTCTCGGGTGTTCATTAAAAGCGATTCGAGCGACGCGGCGGTCGAGCAGGATGCCGATCAGGTGACCCGGCTACTCCCCAGCTTGATGGATGCCGTGGTGAGGCGAATTGTCGATAATCAACCCACCGCGTATGCCAATCGCCGTACCCGCTTTACCTTCGATCGAGACGAGGCGGCCGACCAGGGGTTGCCATCGTCGCTTACCCCAGCTGCATTTGACGCTTTCCTGGATGATCTTGCGGGTTCACTGAAGACCGCCTACAAGACTTGCCTGGATGCGTTCTGGAATAAGGCAGTGACCACAGAAAACCCGCGTTCGCACAAGCAATACGTGGGTTTGGCGCGCAGTTCGCAAATCAGCCTGGAATCGACGTTGCTCAGGGGGGACGGAACGCTGAACTCTAATGGCTTGCTGCTGGTTGAGGCGTTTGTGGCGTATCCCGATGCTGTGGCGCGACAAACAAGACCCAACCGGCCTGTCGGCTACTCCCTGGCGCTGAAGGGCACAACTGCGGACATGCCCTTGCATGGGGCGTTGGTGCTGACGTCCCGGGACCCGTCTGATCCGCCATCAGCTAACGACACCTCACCCGCGGCCCCTGTCGTTCGCCGTGTCGAGCCCAGTGCCAGCGTGGGCATTGTGGTGTTGTTCACACCCAATCGAGGGCTGGAGGCATTCCCTTCTCTGGCGCTTCTGGATCAGGAACTGCATCGTCGTTTAAACACCGACTACGAGTTCGATAGCCTGTTCACACTGCTGGCAAACAAAGATTGTGAACCTGCTACAACCCTGCGTGACACAGTGCCCGCCGCAGGGTGCTTTGCCTATGAGGAGATTTTCGAGTCGGTCTTCAGCACCAGTGTAGCGTCGCAATACGAAAAGCTGATCGAAGACTTCGCATTCGAGGTAAGCCGTTATCAGCAGCGCGGTGTAGACGACGACTTCAGCCAATTGCCGGCCAGCTTGAATTTGGCCACGGACATGCAGCGGCTGTTTGGCGTAAGTGATGTGCTGCTCGCTCGTGAAACAAAGCGCTCCAAGGCTGAACTCGATCAATTTTTAAGTACAGCATCGGAAACGGACAAGCAGGCCTGGGCGACGGCCGTGCGCGACTACTTGAATGAGCTGCAACGTACCGATACAGGGGAGGGCGCGCCCTCGGTTTTACAGTTTGGTGACCACAAAGCATTACTGGCCTACAGCAATGAACAACTGGCGCAGGCGCTGGAGGAACAATATGGCATCAACACGGACCCCTCCGATATCAAGGTCACTATTCGTCGGCCAAACCCTGCACCGGGCATCTACTTTCCCGGTGCCAGGCCTAATCCGCAAGACGGCCAGTCCCACTATTCCATTCAAACAAAAAGCCTGGCCGAGTTGGCGTTGGTCAATGTCGATTATTTCGACGAGGTGTTCGTAGCCAAGTCCCGCTTAAGCCTCTACGGCGAGCCCTATACGGAGTTGACCACGCAGCAAGTCAAGGACCTGGTGCGGGACGTGGATATCGGCGGCTCCTACATTGAGTTTCTCAAAACGCGTTTGCTGACGTCCAGCGAGGCTCGCACGCTCAAGCAGGATTTTGTCAATGTGATGCACAAACAGCTCAGGGTTGATGCCATTGAAGCCAAGATCGCCAAGGATTATTTAGCGCACCCGCAGGACCTTAGTTATCTGTTGGTTAAAAGCGTGCTCGATCAACCCACCGACAACGGTCAGCGGGCAAAGGTCGAGGGTTATAACGTCGTGGTCGCCGCGCTATATGTACGTGACATTCTCGTGAGGGGGGTGTTGGCTTTCATCTCGAAAAAACCAAAGGTCTATACCGTGGTGCTTTACACCCCGCGAGCGAAAGACGGACGGGCATTTCGTGAATTCACCGGTATGACGCAACTGCTTGAGCAATTTATCAATGACGAGGCATGGCGTGACTACCTGTTTGAAAGGATGGACGGCGATGCGCTACCCAGGCTGCGCAACACGCTCAAAAGAGGGATTTTTCGCAGCGAGGTCTCGTTATCGCCCATCAGACTGAACTTTCTCGAGTGGTCTTATGACGTCGAAGCTCGTGCCGCTATCGCCCACGCGGATCGCAAGACCACCAGCACCCATGAGTCGAATGTACGTAGCGTCTGGACCGTTGTTGAAGGGCTGGTGGAACTGGCACTGGCAGTTTTTCCGATCAAAATCACCTTTGTCATCGGCCTGGTGCGCAGCGCAATGTCGTTGAGTGCGGCCCTGGATGCTTTGCAAAATGATGACTCTGTCGGAGCGACACATGAGTTTGTGAGGGCTTTCACGTATGCAGTCGGAGCCTTGGTTGATGGCGCCGTGGGCTTTGCTCCGATACGTCTCACCCCGCCTGTACGCCCGCGATTACCCCACAGCATGGCCCTCAAGGCTGCGCCGAAAGATGTGACTCCTCTGTCCGGATGGGAAAGCAAAGGGATCTACACCCGCCCGGGAAAAGGCTCGACGCCAGGGCAGCATTTTCTCAAGGAGAAGGACCACTGGTACAAGGTCACCTTTGACGAAACCTCGGGGACCGGCACCTGGCGCCTGCAAAGGCCTCGTCAAACGGCTGAATATCAGTATCACCTGCCGCCCCTTGCTCAGAACACTTTGAATGAGTGGGTCATACGCTCGCCAGAGTATGGTTTGAGAGGCGGCTATCACTCACGCATGGCGCGAGATGACCTGATCAGGCTCTACCCCGACCTGGATGCGCAACAGGCTGCCAGGGTGTTGGACTCATTTGATTTCCCCGCTGGCCGTGAAAGGGCTATGGAACTTCGTTTCGTCCGGGATTTGGGAGACGGCTCGACGCAGTGGGACTCCATCGGTTTGCGGGATATTCCCCATGAGTTTCGTCAGTACCTTAATTCGGTAACGACCCTTGATCAGGTCAGGCTACGGTTGCAAGGTATTGATCAAGCGGCGCACTCGGTTCCTGTTGCCATGCCTGTGGCGCGTCCGAGTGTCATTGTGACCCACCAGTGGAAATCCTGGGGCCAGCAAATTCAAGCCGGGTTGTTGAAACAAGTGCACGACACCTACGATGTTTTTGAGTACAAACCCGTTTTCACGGAGGGGGCAGGTTGGTCTCAGGTTGAAGGTACCTTCATTAAGTTAGATGATCGTTTTTATCGGACCACCTTTGATGGGCGCGTGTACGAGACGGTAGTCGGTGTTCGAAACCCGAACATTTCGTATAACGATTTTGATAGTTTCGAGTTGATGTTGCGAAACAATCCTGGCGAACAGCCTATGATCGCAACCTACAACACCAGTACGCGGGCCTGGCACGTCCTGGAGCGGCGGCCTTTTGAAAAGACAATTGCTGCTTACGTTCAGGACGCGTTTCCAGAAATGACATCTACCAGCCAAACTCAAGTTGCCAGGGCTGTGTTCAATCTCTACCAGAAGGATTTCAAGTTCGTGGACATGCTACGTGTATGGCGCACGGGCCAATCGCAAGTAAGTGACCCTCTGTCACTGCTTGGGCTGACTCACCCTACGAGAGGTGCGAATCGCAGATTGCCTATCAGTCGAGCTCATAAGGGGACTCAACCAAAAGTCTGGCGCCGCTTGGATTTCGAGCCTGACAGTTTTCATCCTTATTACCATCAAGCCGTCACTCGCCAGGGACCGGTCACACTCCGGGCGCTTATGGTCGAAGTCATGAGCAGGGTCGCACGTGCTGAGTTTCTTGATTCGACAGAAGATGGTACTGCGCTTTTGTTCAGGCGGGTCGGGGACGATACGCTGTATTGTCTGCATCCCGTGGACGTGACAGAGCCTTTCATCACAGGACAGGTGGAGAGATTCAGCGTACCTCAAGATTACTTCAGCTTCCCTAACAGGAGCGGACTCGTCGGTTCAGCGCTGAGAGAGAACAAATTGATAAACTTGGTCGGAGGGGTTCAGCACAATCGGCACGGGGTACAGCCTCCTCAGCTGTTCATTATAAAGTTGGACGTTTCTCTCTACTGAATAACGGCGCGACTGTTTGGTCTTGATGCCGCGAGGGTCAAACAGATACGAGATGAATCATCTTCCAGTCGGGGCTGGATGGCCAGCGGGCGCTGCTCATGGGGCGACAAGACGTCGCAGGTCTAGGAGGCAGCGCTATTTTTGGAGGTCGTTGGGCGCGATGTGCCGGGACGCTCGGTTCTAACCCTGTTTTTTAAAAGGACCCCTCGTCGGACTCTGGTGAGTCGGCCGTTCGTCGGGGGCTTTTCGTCAAATGATGGCTAAGGCCAAAGCTTCGGCGTCAGCGAATTGGCCTGACGATGGCCGGCGGGCCGATACGGCCTGCGGCGGGTTCTTTGGGGGCAGCGGCCTCTTTATTGCCTTCCACGCTGAAGGGGTAGAGCGGATTGCGCATCGCAATGCCTTGCATCACACCGATGATGTCGTTGAACGGCACCGCCGGGCTGAGCAGGTAACCCTGGATGAAGTCACAGTCGTGCTTGAGCAATAGCTCAAACTGCGCCTGTGTTTCCACGCCTTCGGTCACCACCTGCAAGTGCAGGGTGTGGGCCATGCCGATAATCGCCTGGACGATTTCGCTGTCTGCGGTGGATTTGGGGATGTCCTGGATAAACGAGCGATCAATCTTCAAGGTGTTAAGCGGCAGGCGCTTGAGATAGGCCAGGGATGAGTAGCCGGTGCCGAAATCATCGATCGCCAGGGAGACCCCCAGGGCACGGATTTGCCGCAACAGCGCCAGGGTGCTGCTGATATTGCCCATCAGCGCATTTTCGGTGACTTCCAGTTCCAGGCGGTTGGCCGCCACGCCGGCAAAGCGCAGGGCGTCTTCGATTTCATCGGCCAGCTCGTCCCGCGCCAGGTTCAGGGCCGAGCAGTTCACGGCCATGGTCAACTCGGTGTAGCCCCGGTCAGACAACAGGCTCAGGTCGTGACAGGCCTGGCGCAATACCCAGTGGTCCAACTCGGCGATCAGCCCATTGTTCTCGGCGATGCCGATAAACCGGTCCGGGGCCAGCAACCCATGCTGGGGGTGTTGCCAGCGCACCAGTGCCTCAAGGCGCGTGACCTTGCCCAGTTTCATGTCGAAGATTGGTTGATAGAACAGCACCAGTTCGGTGCGTGCGCGCAATGCGGCACGAAGCTCCTCTTCCAGTTGCAGTTCCAGGGAGGCACGGGTTTTCAGGTTGGAGCTGAAGAAGTTCAGGCTGTTGCGCCCGGTGTCCTTGGATTGGTACAGCGCCAGGTCGGCGGTCTTCAGCAGTTCTTCGCAGGTTTGGCCATCGTCGGGGAACAGGCTGATACCGATGCTGGTAGTCATCACCATGCGGCGGCCGGCCAGTTCGATGGGTTCTTTCATTTTCTGCATGATGCGCTGGGCCATGTGCCGCGCTTCGTCGCGGTGATGGATATTGATCAGGATGCAGAACTCATCGCCGCCAAACCGTGCGACCACATCCTCACGGCTACGTATCGAGCCCTTGATATGCCCGGCCAGCACCGTGAGCAACTGGTCGCCAGCGTCATGGCCGAGGCTGTCATTGATACGCTTGAAGTGGTCAATGTCGAGGAAGATCACCGCCATCATGCCTTGGCTTCGGGTTTTTTCTGCAACTTTCTCCGCGAAGATCTGATTGAAACCACGGCGGTTGAGCAAGTTGGTCAACGCGTCAAAATGGGCCACTTGTTGCAGTGAGGCGCGGGCCTGGTCGAGTTCGCTGAGCAGCGCATTGACGCGGCGCAGGTCACGCTCCTTGTGCTGCAGTTTTTTGTCTGCCAGGGCTGCGCTGACACCGCTGCCGATCACCAAGAGGGTAATCACCGCCACCGACAGGCCCAGTTGAATCGGATTGTTGTCCACCGGCAACGACAGGTCCGCGCCGCTGGGTACCAGCATTTGCATGGCCGCCATGCCGGTGAAGTGCATGCTCAGGATCCCCGCGCCAAGAACCAGGCTGGCGGCGTACTTGAGCAGTTGGTGAAACACCCCGGCACCGTTGCGCAGGTAACTGGACAGCAGCAACGCCGCAAGGCTGGCAACGATGGCAATCGCCACCGAGGCCATGAACAACTGCGATTCAAAGTACACCTGCGCCTGGGAGCGCATCGCCGCCATGCCCACGTAATGCATCAGCGCGATGCCCAGCCCCATCCATATCGAAGCCAGCAGGTATTGGTGCACACGCAGATGGGCATGACTGAGGGTTTTCATGGCGAACAGCGAGGCGATCAGGGCGATCAACAGCGAGGCAAACGTCGTGAGTAATTCGTAATGAATGGCGATCGGGGCCTGGAACGCCAGCATACTGATGAAGTGGGTCGACCAGATCCCGCCCGCCAGGCAGCCCGCTCCCAGCCAGCGCCAGTGGCGGCGAGCGGTGGGGTCTTCTACATGGCCGACGCGTTCGGCCATGTCCAGCGTGCCGAACCCCGCTGCGCAGGCAACCAGATACGCCAGTAGCACCAGAAAGGGGTTATGGCTGCAATTGAGCAATAAATGCCCGGTGTCTGGAAGGTCGGTGAAAAAATGCTGGCCCAGCCATTCCATAGCGTATCCCGTCATAGAGCCACGTCACTGCCAGAGGCGATGACCTACCATGTCGAGTATAGAAGCCTCATGGAATTTGCCATGGGTAATGGCATTTTGATCTCAATTAATTTGTCATGCTGTGCATAGCGTTTGGTGCTAAGCGCTGATGGGCAGGTCCAGTTCAAACGGCGGAGCTTGCAAAGGGGCCAGGCCGAAGGCAGCACGGGCAGCATCGCAATCAACGTTCTGTACACCCTGGCTCCAGGAAGCATCGAACTCGCGACACGGGCTCGAACGCTGTGCATAGATCGAGCAACTGGTGCTTTTGCCCACTTCGCCCTCAAGGCTGCAACAGCGCGCAGGCTTTTGATCGGTACCGATCATTGCCACCCGGGTCGGGTTGATCTGCACCACCAGATCATCGGGCACCGTGCCCCCGGATGAGGCGCACTCACCCCAAAAGAAAGACACGCGAAAGTGTGAACAGCAGGCACCGCAATTCAGACACGGACTGGCTTCGGACATGGGCGTCATCAATAAGAAAGTAGGTTGGGGGTGTTACAGGAAGGCTCGCCATTCTATCCGTGCCATGGCCGTTGGGAAGGGGGAGGCGCACTTATATTTTTGTGGGACAAATCCCCGTGTTACCGGGTGAAATCATGCCCTATCAGCTTTACGAATCATTACAGACAACCGCGCCTCAGCTGACTATGTTGCAGGTACCGGGCAGGATGCATCGGGCATCGTAGCGCTCATAACAATAAAAGAGACGGACCCATGCAGAACTCGACCCAAGCGGCGAATGCCTGGCGCATTCTGTTCCTGCTGTTCCTGGCCAACCTGTTCAACTTCTTCGATCGCACCATCCCCGCGATCATCATCGAGCCGATCCGCATGGAATGGCACCTGAGCGACTTTCAGCTCGGTATCATCGGCACCGCCTTTACCATCGTCTACGCCCTTGCCGGCCTGCCGCTCGGGCGACTGGCCGACACCGGCTCGCGCAGCAAATTGATGGGCTGGGGCCTGTTCGCCTGGAGCGGGCTGACGGCGGTCAATGGCATGGTCGGGAGTTTCTGGACCTTCCTGCTGGTGCGCATGGGCATCGGCATCGGGGAAGCCAGCTATGCGCCGGCCGCCAATTCACTGATCGGCGACCTGTTCCCCGCCCATCGCCGCGCCCGGGCCATGGGGATTTTCATGCTCGGCCTGCCGTTGGGGCTGCTGCTGGCGTTTTTCACCATTGGCGCGATGGTCAAGGCGTTTGATAGCTGGCGTGCCCCGTTCTTTATCGCCGCCGTGCCCGGAATGATCCTGGCGGTGTTCATGTTCTATATCAAAGAGCCTAAGCGCGGCGCGGCGGAAACCGTGCAAGTGTCCCAGGAGCGTGTCGACCGCCCGATCCGCCGCGTACTGGCGGTGCCGACCTTCCTGTGGCTGGTGCTGGCCGGGCTGTGCTTTAACTTTGCCACGTATGCGTGCAACTCGTTCCTGGTGCCGATGCTGCAACGCTATTTCCTCCTGCCGTTGCAGGACGCGGCCGTCGCCACCGGTGTGATCGTCGGCTTGACCGGCCTGGTGGGGTTGACCCTGGGTGGCTGGATTGCTGACAAGATCCATCAGCGAGTCGCCAACGGCCGTCTGCTGTTTGCCGCGTGCAGCTTGATCATCTCCACGGTGACTACCGCCTGGGCCTTGCATGCCGGGCGTATCGAGATTGGCGTGTTTGTCGCGCTGTTCAGTGTGGGCTGGTTGTTTGCTTACAACTTCTACACCTGCGTTTATACGGCGATCCAGGATGTGGTCGAACCGCGCCTGCGCGCTACGGCGATGGCGCTATTCTTTGCAGGCCTGTATTTGCTCGGCGGTGGCATGGGGCCGGTGGTAGTCGGGGCGCTGTCCGATCACTTTGCCCATTCGGCAATGTATGCGGCCGGGGCAGAGCAAATGACTGAGGCGTATAAAGCCGTGGGGCTGCATGACGCCATGTACCTGATTCCGGTGGCGTTGTTCCTGACCATGCTGTTTCTGTTCCAGGCCTCGCGCAGTTTTGTACGTGATGCCAAGAAGATGAAGGAGGGGTTGAGTGCGGTTGAGGTGCCGGTTTCTGCGGCAACGGCCCTGAAGGCAAATAAAAAAGGCCCGCATTGCGCGTAATGCTGTTCAGTTAAGCGTACATCGCCCTCTGTAGGAGCGAGCTTGCTCGCGAAAAACGTCAACGATACGCGTGTTTCCTGATTGAACGCGGCGCCTGTGGTTTTTCGCGAGCAAGCTCGCTCCTACAAAAAGCCTTAACTGAACAGCATTACCGCATTGCGCGGGCCTTCTACTGACAGCGAATGATCAGCCCGCCACCAACACCCGAATCGCTTCCAGTCGCAGCGCCGCTTTGTCGAGCATGGCCAGGCCTTGCTCGCGTTGATTGCGCAAGGCAACCAGCTCGCTGTCACGCACGGTGGGGTTGACCGCTTGCAACGCGGTCAGGCGCGCCAGTTCTTCATCGGTGTCTGCGGCCAGACGACGCTTGGCCTCGGCCACACGCTCGGCGTGACGCGGGGCGATCTTCTCTTCACCGGCGTTGATGCGCGGTGTGAGCTGGTCGCGCTGGGCCTGCACGAACTTGTTGGCGCTGGCTCGCGGTACGCTTTCCAGTTGGTCGTTCAAGGTCACGAACGACACGCGGCCCGACAGGTCGTTGCCATTGGCATCCAGCAGGCAGCGCAGGGCGGCCGGTGGCAGGTAACGGCCCAGTTGCAGCGAGCGCGGGGCGACCACTTCGCTGACATAGAGCAGTTCCAGCAGCACAGTGCCCGGCTTGAGCGCCTTGTTCTTGATCAGTGCCACGGCGGTGTTGCCCATGGAACCGGACAGCACCAGGTCCATGCCGCCTTGCACCATCGGGTGTTCCCAGGTGATGAACTGCATGTCTTCACGCGACAGCGCCTGGTTACGGTCGTAGGTGATGGTCACGCCTTCGTCGTCGCCCAGGGGGAAGCTGGCGTCGAGCATTTTTTCGCTGGGCTTCAAGATCAGCGCGTTTTCCGAATGGTCTTCGCTGTCGATGCCGAAGGCGTCGAACAGGGTTTCCATATAGATCGGCAGGGCGAACTGGTCGTCTTGTTCGAGGATGTCTTCGACCAGCGCATCGCCTTCACCGGCGCCGCCGGAGTTGAGTTCCAGCAAGCGGTCACGACCGGTGTGCAGCTCCTGCTCCAGGCGCTCGCGCTCGGCACGGGCTTCGTCGATCAGGGCTTGCCACTCGCCGTCGTCGGCGGCTTCGAGCAATGGCAGCAGGCGCGGGCCGAACTGATGCTGCAAGGCGTTGCCGGTCGGGCAGGTGTTGAGGAAGGCGTTGAGCGCTTCGTGGTACCACTGGAACAGGCGCTGTTGCGGGCTGGTTTCCAGGTAGGGTACGTGCAGTTCGATCACGTGTTTCTGGCCGATCCGGTCCAGACGGCCGATACGCTGTTCCAGCAGGTCGGGGTGGGACGGCAGATCGAAGAGCACCAGGTGGTGGGAGAACTGGAAGTTGCGACCCTCACTGCCGATTTCCGAGCAGATCAGCACCTGGGCGCCGAATTCTTCATCGGCAAAATAAGCCGCGGCGCGGTCACGCTCCAGAATATTCATGCCCTCGTGGAACACCGTGGCCGGGATGCCGGAGCGCACGCGCAGGGCGTCTTCCAGGTCCATGGCGGTTTCGGCGTGGGCGCAGATCACCAGGACCTTGGTGCGCTTGAGCATTTTCAGCTGGTCGATCAGCCACTCGACACGCGGGTCGAAGCGCCACCAGCGGTGTTCTTCCTCGATATCCGGTTGTGCCTGGAAGCTGACTTCCGGGTACAGCTCGGCGTGTTCGCCCAAAGGCAGTTCGAGGTATTCATCCGGGTTCGGCAGCGGGTAGGCGTGCAGCTTGCGCTCGGGGAAGCCTTGCACGGCAGCGCGGGTGTTGCGGAACAGCACGCGACCGGTGCCGTGGCGGTCCAGCAGTTCACGTACCAGGCGTGCACTGGCCTCGGTGTCGCCATCGTTGACGGCGGTGAGCAGGGCTTCGCCTTCGTTACCGAGGAAACCCTGGATGGTCTTGTGCGCGGCCGGTGACAGGCGGCCCTTGTCCAGCAGCTCCTGCACGGCTTCGGCCACCGGGCGATAGTTTTCGCTCTCGGCGCGGAAGGCTTGCAGGTCGTGGAAACGGTTCGGGTCCAGCAGGCGCAGGCGCGCAAAGTGGCTGTCCTGGCCCAGTTGTTCCGGGGTGGCGGTGAGCAACAGCACGCCTGGGATCACTTCAGCCAGTTGTTCGACCAGCGAGTATTCGGCGCTGGCCTTGTCTTCATGCCACACCAGGTGGTGCGCTTCGTCGACCACCAGCAAGTCCCAGCCGGCGGCGAACAACGCGTCCTGGGCCTTCTCGTCGTCCACCAGCCATTCCAGTGCAACGAGTGCAAGCTGGGTGTCTTCGAACGGGTTGGTGGCATCGCTTTCGATGAAGCGTTCTTCGTCGAACAGCGCGACCTGCAGGTTGAAGCGGCGGCGCATTTCCACCAGCCACTGGTGCTGCAGGTTTTCCGGGACCAGGATCAGCACGCGGCTGGCGCGGCCCGAGAGCAGTTGGCGATGGATCACAAGGCCCGCTTCGATGGTCTTGCCCAGGCCCACTTCATCAGCCAGCAAGACCCGCGGCGCGATACGGTCAGCGACTTCACGGGCGATGTGCAGTTGGTGCGCAATAGGTTGTGCACGCACGCCACCCAGGCCCCACAACGAGGACTGCAACTGGCGGCTGGTGTGTTCCAGCGTGTGGTAGCGCAGCGAGAACCACGCCAGCGGGTCGATCTGCCCGGCGAACAGACGGTCGCTGGCCAGGCGGAACTGGATGAAGTTGGACAGTTGGGTTTCCGGCAGGGTGACCTGCTCGTTCTGCCCATTAAGGCCGTGGTAGACCAGCAGGCCGTCGACGTCGTCGACTTCCTGTACGGTCATTTTCCAGCCTTCGAAATGGGTGATGGTGTCACCCGGCGAAAACCTCACGCGAGTGAGGGGCGCATTCCGTAGCGCATACTGGCGGGTGTCGCCAGTGGCCGGATAGAGCACGGTCAACAAGCGCCCGTCCTGTGCCAGAACGGTGCCTAACCCCAGCTCTGCTTCGCTGTCACTAATCCAGCGTTGCCCCGGTTGATACTGCTGCGCCATGCTGCCTGACTCCCGCCGTGAAAAAGCCGACTATCTTAACGGAACAAGCCCTTGCGCCCAAGGACTCTGACAAAAACTACTCCGTTTGGCCGGCGGGCAGAGTGCTGAATCGACGGGTGGCGGGCACTTGCGAGTGTCGACTGAGTCACAGCTTGGCGAGCCTGCGCTCAAGTCGCCCTGCAACCCGCCGACAGCCTGTTGATCAGGAGAATAACTATCATGCTGCCACCCATGCTGCCCGTCAGTGTTGTGCCGGTCACGTCGCAACTCGATCCGGCACGCCAGAAGCCGGATATTCCGCCGGTGGTGCCCGTTCAACCGGGCTCCAGCGAGAGCACGATCGACCTGAAAAAAGGCGATGCCGAGCAATCGACCTTTCTGTTGCGCGAAGAGCAGCGTCGTCAGCAGGAGCAGCACAAGCGTCGGCGCGAAGCCGACGATGACGTCGAGCAGCATTTGCCTATCCCCGGCGACTTGCTCAATGCTGACAACACGGTGCCCGTGGCGCCGCTGATCGAAGACGCGCCGCGCCAGGGCTTGTGGGTGGACATCGAGGTTTAAGCGTTCAATTCATGCAGGGCCTTGATCAACAGTTCGATATCGTCATCGGTGTTGAGTGGGCTGACGGAGAGGCGCGCAATGCTGCGCAACCCACGTGCTTGCATATCCAGCGGCGTATAGGCCACGCCGTTGGCACCGATGTTGATGCGCTTTAACCCCAAGCGCCGCTTGAGTTCAAAACTATCCCAGCCGGCCAGGTTGAAAGCGATCAAGCCCGAATGTTCATTGCCCAGGTCATGCAGGCTAATCCCAGGTATCTGATGCAGCGCTTCGCGGATTCGGGCGCTGGTCTGCGAGATCCTTTCCCACACCCGCTCGATCCCCAGTCGATTGATCTCTTGCAGTGCATTGCCCAAGCCCGCCAGCAGGGCGACGGACACTTCGCTGGTTTCGAAGCGCCGGGCGTCGTTGCGCAGGTCGAAGCCGTCGGTGGTCCAGGGCGCCGAAAACACGTCGCGTTGCGCCGGGTTCAGTTGCCCAGGAAAATCCGGCCTGACATACAGCAGTGCAGTACCGCGCGGGCCGCGCAGGTGTTTGCGGCCGGCGGATTTGAGCACGTCGCACTGCAACGCTTGCACATCCACCGGTAATTGGCCGACGGCTTGGCCTGCGTCGATAAAGTAGGGGATGGCGTGCCGACGAGCCACTTCGCCGATGGCCTGGGCCGGGTTGATCAGGCCGCCGTTGGCCGGCAGCCACGCAAGGTCGATCAGCTTCACGTGGGCGTCGAGCATCGCTTCCAGGGCTACCGGGCAAACCGCGCCGGTGGCATCACAGGGGATGACTTCCACGCGCGCGCCCGCTTGCACGGCCAACTCCATGCTCGCCAGGTTGCCGCCCCATTCATGGCGCCCCACCAGGATGCGGTCGCCCGGCCGCCAAGGCCCCAGCGCCTGGAACGCCATGCTCCAGGCCGTTGAGCCACTGCTGGCGAAGGCGATCGAGGAGGGCGGTGCATTGAGCAGTTGCCCGGCGGCGCGGCGGGCGTTTTCCACCAGCACGGCGCCCTGTTCGCCAGCTTCCATCGGGCCGTTGCGGGCTTCGTGTTGCAACTGTTCGATGATGGCGTCCAGCGTCGCCTGGCTGGGCAAGGACGCCCCGGCATGGTTGAAGTGCACAAGGCCCGACTGGCAACCGGGCGTGGCCTCCCGCAATTGTTGGACGTCCAGCGGGCTCATGGCTGCAGCTCGAAAATGGCATCCACCTCCACGGCGACGCCAGCCGGCAAGCTGCTGACGCCTACGGCGGTGCGTACGTGCCGGCCTTTGTCGCCGAGGGCGTTGACCAGCAGGTTCGAGGCGCCATTGGCGACCACGCTCTGGCGTTGGAAATCAGCGTTGCTGGCGATGAAGACGCCCAGACGCAGGATGCGCACCACGCGCGACAGGTCATCGCCCAGCGCGTCGCTCAATTGCCCCAGCAGGCCCAGCGCCGCCAGTTCCGCCGCCTGGGCGCCTTCTTCATCGCTGAGGGAATCGCCCAGCCGGCCTATGTAGGCGGGTTTGCCATCGAGTATGGGAATTTGCCCGGAAATGAACAGCTGGTGTTGGCTGACGACATGGTTGATGTAATTGGCAGCCGGTTGACTGGGTGTGGGCAGTGTCAGGCCGAGTGTGTGTACGCGTTGGCGAATGGAATCGGTCATGCTGAAAACCTCTGGGTTCAGGAGGTTTGAGCATGTTGGCTGTTGCGATGGACGACAAACGGATAGATCTCAATCGACGTATCGAAAAAACTCACCCATCCGCACACAGGTGCTTCAACCACTGGCTGAAGCATTCGGCTGCTTCGCCGAGTGGGCCCTGGGGAGTGATCAGCCAATAGCCGATTTCGCTGTGATAGGGCGGCCAGTCAAAGGCCTCCACCAGGCTGCCGTCCTGAAGCCTGCGTTCGATCAGGCGATGGCGGCCCATGGCGATACCTTGGCCGGCCACGGTAGCCTCGACCACGATGTTGTAGTCATGCAGCATCACCCTGGGGTGGTGATCGAGGTTGACCTGGTAATGGGCGGCCCAATCCGTCCACTCGAAAGGACGGTGCGAGGTCGCCATCAGTAGGGGGGCTTTGGTTACCTGGCTGGCCTTGAACGCGGGGCTGCACACGGGTGACAAGGTTTCGGCCATCAGGCGCGTGGCCTGCACGTCGGGCCAATCGCCCTTGCCGTAACGGATGGCCAGGTCAACTTCGGCCGTGGCGACATTGGCCAGTTGAATCGCGGGCAGCAACTCCACCTGGATGTGCGGGTAGCGCTGTAGAAACTCGGCCAGACGCGGTGCCAGCCATAGCGTGGCGAAAGACGCCAATACGCCGATGCGCAACACGCTGGTGCTGGGTACACCCCGTTGGCTGCGTGTCGCTGTAGCGATGGCGTCTAGGGCTGGGCGGATTTGGTCGTAGTAATGTTGCCCGGCCAAGGTCAGATCAATCGCACGGGTACGCCGGATAAACAGCGGCTTGCCCAAATGCTGTTCAAGCTTATGCACCTGGTGGCTCAGCGCACTTTGGGTCACCGACAATTCGCCCGCTGCCTTGATAAAGCTCAAGTGCCGCGCCACGGCCTCGAAGGCGCGCAGGGCCAATAGCGGTGGAAGGTCGTTGTGCAAGGCCACCGGATGGCGCCTCCTGGGTAAGGGGGAAAGTGCCGATTTTGGTCGATGACCTGCATTTTGTCGCCCGCTGATTTGCCGTTGGGCGGGGCAGGCCGCATTATTGGGCCATTCCCGCCACGACGTAAGCCAAGCCATGAGTGATGACGACAAGCTGATCGACCTGAATGCCGAACGCGCCAAGCGCGTGCACGACCTCAATGACAAACGCTTGAATGAAGTGCGCCAAGCCTTTGAACAAGCCATGCCCTTGGGCAAACCCAAGAAGAAGTCGAAGAACAAACCGAAAAAGCGTTGAAACCGCCTGCATCTGTTGATGCAGGTCAGTTATTACCCTTCTTTACGCCCCGTTGCGGGCGACATTGATCCTGGTCAATTTCCCACTGCGCCTTCTCCCTTAACTTAGCCCTATCGCAACAGGGCACGTGCAGGAGGCCGGTCATGTTTTTCGATAATGTGGTTTTTGCCGGAGTGCTGACTGTCAGCCTCATGGTGCTGTTTTTTGTAGGGTTTGGATTTTTTATCTGGAAAGACGCGAACAAGCGTAAAAAACCTTAAGTCTTTCCGGGTTACATGGGCACGCAAGGCATTTTGGGCGACTTCGGTCGCCCTTTTTTTGGCTGTCAATTGATGGCAGAAGGTGAAAAATGTGGGAGGCGTGCCTGCGATCGCGGTGGGTCAGCTCATATATTCATCAACTGTTACTGCGCAATCGCAGGCAAGCCAGCTCCCACAGGTGGACGGCGGTGCGCTTGGATATAAAAAAAGGTGCGACCCTCGCGGATCGCACCTTTTTTATGGCCGGCCGGCTATCAGTTGCCCAATGCCTTGGACGCCAGCCAGAACAACCCGGCCGACAGGCCGACGGTTGCTGGCAGGGTCAATACCCAGGCCATCAGGATGGTCTTGACGGTGCCGCCTTGCAGGCCGCTCTTGTTGGCAACCATGGTACCTGCCACACCGGAAGACAGCACGTGCGTGGTGGACACCGGCAGGGCGAAGATGTTGGCGAAGCCGATCATGGTCGCGGTGGTGATTTGCGCCGACATGCCCTGGGCATAGGTCATGCCCTGCTTGCCGATCTTCTCGCCAATGGTCAGTACCACGCGCTTCCAACCCACCATGGTGCCCAGGCCCAGGGCCAGTGCAACCGCGAGGATCACCCAGAACGGGGCGTACTCGGTGGTGGCGGTCAGGTCTTTGCGCAGCTTGTCGAGGTCGGATTTCTCACGGGAATCCAGCCCAGGCAGCTTGCCGACTTTCTTCGCGGTGTCGTCCAGGCAGAGCAGGTAGCGACGCACTTCGATGCGATGATCTGCGGTCAGCGAGTGGTAGTCCGAGACGCCCTTGAGGGTGCCCAGCAGCGCGTTGATCGTCGGCTCGGTCTGCTGCGGGTTGCAGCGGAATTTGCCCGGCAGATCATCCTTCACGCTTTTGCCCAGGGCCAGGAACTCGCCGAGGGTCTCGTGATTGCGCTGGTAGAACTGGTTCAGGTGCAGGGTTGCGTCACGGGTACGCTCGATCTGGTAGGTGGTGCTGCCCAGGTCCAATACGAACTGCGCCGGCACGATACCGATCAGCACCAGCATGATCAGGCCGATGCCTTTCTGACCATCGTTGGAGCCGTGCACGAAGCTCACGGCCATGGCCGAGATCACCAGAACCAGGCGGTTCCAGAACGGCGGGTGCTTCTTGTCGTCGAGCTTGCGGCGCTGGTCCGGGGTCTTGTGCATCTTCGACAGCGGGCGCCACCACTTCAGGCCGATCAGCACCAGGGCTGCGACCAGGAAGCCGGCCATCGGCGAGAACACCAGGGATGCACCGATATCCACAGCCTTCTGCCAGTTCACACCGTCAGCCAGGGGGATGTCGTTGATCAGGGCGTTGGCCAGGCCGACACCGAGGATCGAGCCGATCAGGGTGTGGGAGCTGGAGGCGGGAATACCGAAGTACCAGGTGCCCAGGTTCCAGGTGATCGCCGCCGCCAATAACGAGAAGACCATCGCCAGGCCATGGCCGGTGTTCACATTGATCAGCAACTCCACCGGCAGCAAATGCACGATGGCGTAGGCGACACCGACACCACCGAGCAACACGCCGAGGAAATTGAAGACCCCGGAGAAGAACACGGCCAGGTGTGGCGGCATGGCTTTGGTATAGATGACTGTGGCCACCGCGTTAGCGGTGTCATGAAAGCCATTGATGAACTCGAAGGCGAGGACAAAGGCCAGGGCGAGCAGCAGGCTCACTAGAACCCAAGCATCCAGTCCGCTGAATAAATCGATCATGAAGGTTTTCTGACCCGGTCGTAAGGGGGCGCGATTATGCCAGAAAACATCGGTAATCGATGCATTAGCTGCTCATCGGTAACAATCTTCGTCGCACAAGCCCGGGCAAAACGGACGCATCCCAGGGTTTTCGGGGCTTTGGCAAGTCTTTGATTTATAAAGCGCAGGCCGCAAAAGGCCGGCATTTGTCATGAAAACGTCATGCCTGAAACATTTGTATGAAATTTCGTGCGCGGCTGTAAGCGACTGACCAACGGGCGCTGACGCAAGGGGCTCCCTGCCGGTGGCGGACCGGCAGAGACAGCAGGGCCCTGCCTACTCGCACCGAAGCGCTTATGGCTCTTCGGTTTTGAGTTCCTGTTCGATCTTCTGGATTTCCTGGGCAAATGCCTGATCCAGCAGGCTGGCGCGTTTGCGCCATGGCTTGCGTTCCGGCTCAGGTTGCGCGGCGTAGGTGGTGACTTCTCCGCCGTAGACGTCCTTGTAACGTTGCTCCTGGCGCTCAAGTTCGGCGCGCAGTTCATCTTTCGTCACAGTATTACCTAATTGTGTGAAGTTTATTGATTGCGCAGTGTCGCGCTTCAACAGTCGTCCTCGGGCGATTCCAAATAAAACAGTAGAAAACCGTTCAAGTTGAAAAGCAGGCCTGAGGGCAGTTCTTTTAAGCGTCTACTTGTGGCCGGCGCGGCTTACGTCCTCCAGCGCCTGGCGAGCTCCCATCCCGATAGTGATACCGGGCCGACCTCTGCACAGGTTGCATTATAGCGGCGCATTTGAATAACACTATCATCATAAAGTTAAAAAGCGTCAACGGTGCAGGGGAGGGTGTTATGGGTGGGCATCACTATTTGTGAACAGCGTCATCATATTGTCGCCACCGGTTCTAAATAAAAGCGTAAATGTCCGCACTTCCCAGGTTCATCAGGCAAATCTGAAACTTGGCCGCGGCGGCGGCTGCCCTGGCCTGACAAATTGCGATAATCGCATGATCGTCCGATAATCGCCCAATGTTGCTGGCGCTGGCTTGTGCATCGCGACCGGCCCGGCTTGTAATAGCGGCCAACCCTCCCGTGGTAAGAACAAGAGACAGGACCCTGGAAATGAACGATCAATTGCGCAACTCCTTCGCATCAGTGGCGCCGCCGATCGTGGCTTCACCGGCCAAGCGCATCCAGGCGTTCACCGGTGATCCGGACTTCATGACGTCCCTGGCCCGTGGCCTGGCCGTGGTGCAAGCGTTCCAGGAGCGCAAGCGTCACCTGACCATCGCCCAGATCAGCCACCGCACGGAAATCCCCCGCGCCGCTGTGCGCCGTTGCCTGCATACCTTGATCAAACTCGGCTACGCCACCACGGATGGGCGTACCTACTCGCTATTGCCTAAAGTGCTGACGCTCGGTCATGCCTATTTGTCGTCCACACCGTTGGCCGTCTCGGCCCAGCCTTATCTGGACCGCATGAGCGAGCAGCTCCATGAAGCCTGCAACATGGCCACCCTTGAAGGCGACGATATTCTCTACATCGCACGTTCGGCCACGACTCAGCGTCTGATTTCCGTGGACCTTTCAGTCGGTGGTCGGCTGCCGGCCTATTGCACGTCCATGGGGCGCATCCTCCTGGCGGCCCTGGATGATGCCTCGCTGCAGGATTACCTCGACCACGCAGACCTGCAAACCAAGACCAGCCGCACGCTCACGACTCCCGAAGCCTTGTTCGAGTGCTTGCAACAGGTACGTCAGCAAGGCTGGTGCATCGTCGATCAGGAATTGGAGCAGGGCCTGCGTTCCATCGCGGTGCCGGTGTATGACGCATCCGGCCAGGTGTTGGCCGCACTGAACGTCAGCACCCATGCCGGGCGCGTCAGCCGCAGCGAGCTGGAACAGCGTTTCCTGCCGAGTATGCTCACCGCCAGCCGTGAGTTGAGCGCGCAACTGTTTGCCTAAGCTGTTCGGTGACCGCACAGATCCCGGTCGGCTCGATTGACGGTGTTTCCCCTGGCTTATTAATGTGCGGCAGCGCTTCAAAGCGCCGCCTAACAATAATGATGACCTGAGGTCATCGGCCCGCCATCGGTGTGGAATAAAAATAATGAATCAGCCTTCTGTCGGTACCACCCTGGACGTGCAGTCCTTCATCAACACCCAGCCATTGTCACGCTACCAGTGGCGCGTGGTGATCCTGTGTTTCCTGATTGTCTTTCTTGACGGCCTCGATACGGCGGCGATGGGTTTTATTGCGCCGGCCCTGTCCCAGGACTGGGGCATCGACCGCGCCAGCCTTGGCCCGGTGATGAGCGCCGCGTTGATCGGCATGGTGTTCGGCGCACTCGGGTCCGGCCCGCTGGCCGACCGCTTTGGTCGCAAAGTCGTGTTGGTCGGTGCGGTACTGGTATTTGGCGCGTTCAGCCTGGCCTCGGCCTACAGCACTAATGTCGACCAGTTGCTAGTGCTGCGCTTTCTGACCGGGCTGGGTCTGGGCGCGGGTATGCCCAATGCCACGACCTTGCTCTCCGAATACACCCCCGAGCGTCATAAGTCGTTGTTGGTCACCAGCATGTTCTGCGGTTTCAACCTGGGCATGGCCGGTGGTGGGTTTATCTCGGCCAAGTTGATCCCGGCGTTTGGCTGGCACAGCTTGTTGCTGATCGGCGGCATCCTGCCATTGATCCTGGCGGGGGTGCTGTTGGTGTGGCTGCCGGAGTCGGCGCGTTACCTGGTAGTGCGTAATCGCGGTACCGACAAGGTACGCAAGGCCCTGGCACCCATTGAGCCCAATATCGTGGCCCAGGCCGGCAGCTTCAGCGTGCCGGAGCAAACAACCGTCAAGGCTCGCAACGTGTTCGCGGTGATTTTCTCGGGCACCTACAGCACCGGCACCTTGCTGCTGTGGCTCACTTACTTCATGGGCCTGGTGATTGTTTACCTGCTGACCAGTTGGCTGCCCACCTTGATGCGCGACAGTGGCGCCAGCATGGAGCAGGCGGCATTTATCGGCGCGTTGTTCCAGTTTGGCGGGGTGTTGAGCGCAGTGGGCGTGGGCTGGGCGATGGACCGGTTCAACCCGCACAAAGTGATCGGTACTTTCTACCTGCTGGCCGGGGTGTTTGCCTACGCGGTAGGGCAAAGCCTTGGCAATATCACTTTATTGGCAACGTTAGTGCTGATCGCCGGGATGTGCGTCAACGGTGCGCAGTCGGCGATGCCGTCCCTGGCCGCACGTTTCTACCCCACCCAGGGGCGTGCTACCGGTGTGTCGTGGATGCTTGGCATTGGCCGCTTCGGCGCGATCCTGGGCGCGTGGATGGGGGCCACCTTGCTGGGCCTGGGCTGGAATTTCGAGCAGGTGCTCACGGCACTGGTGATTCCGGCGGCACTCGCCACTGCAGCCGTGTTGATCAAGGGCATGGTCAGCCATGCCGACGCCACTTAAGCCTTGATGGGACTCAAATGTGGGAGGGGGCTTGCTCCCGATTGCGGGGTGTCAGTCAAAAAATTTGTTGGCTGATCCACCGCTATCGGGAGCAAGCCCCCTCCCACATTTGAATTGCGTTCGCTTAGACGATTAGCTAGACAACAATCCGTTCGATAATCGAACGCTGAGTCGATTATCGGATTGTTCGGCCCATTTACCCGGCTTAATCTTCAAGCACTTCGGCGCCACCTCAGCGCCTTTTTCGATCAACACCGGGAGCCCAACCCCATGGCTGAAATCCTCACCCTGCGTGATGCGGTCAAGCGCTTTGTGAACGACGGCGATACCGTCGCTCTCGAAGGTTTTACCCACCTGATCCCTACGGCCGCAGGTCATGAAATCATTCGTCAGGGTAAGAAAGACCTGACGCTGGTGCGTATGACGCCCGACCTGATCTACGACCAATTGATCGGTGCTGGCTGCGCGCGCAAGTTGATTTTTTCCTGGGGCGGCAACCCGGGCGTGGGCTCCCTGCATCGTTTGCGCGACGCGGTGGAGAAGCAATGGCCGCAACCGCTGGAGATCGAAGAACACAGCCACGCCGACTTGGCCAATGCCTACGTCGCCGGTGCCTCGGGCCTGCCGTTCGCGGTGCTGCGTGCCTACGCTGGTTCCGACTTGCCCAAGGTCAACCCACTGATCAAGACCGTTACGTGCCCATTCACCGGCGAAGTGCTGGCGGCGGTGCCGTCGGTACGTCCGGATGTCACCGTGATTCACGCGCAGAAAGCCGATCGCAAGGGCAACGTGTTGCTCTGGGGCATTCTCGGGGTACAGAAGGAAGCGGCCCTTGCGGCTCAGCGTTGCATTGTCACCGTGGAAGAAATCGTCGATGACCTCAATGCGCCGATGAACAGTTGCGTGTTGCCGACCTGGGCACTGACTGCGGTGTGCCATGTGCCGGGTGGCGCACATCCTTCCTACGCTCACGGCTACAACGAGCGGGATAACCGCTTCTACCAGGCGTGGGATCCGATTGCTCGCGACCGTGGGACCTTTACCGCCTGGATTGATGAATTTATCCACGGCACTGCTGATTTCAGCGAGTTCCAGGCCAAGCTGGCCACCGCGCAGGAGGCCAAGTAATGACCTACTCCACTAATGAAATGATGACCGTCGCCGCTGCACGCCGTTTGAAGAACGGCTCGGTGTGCTTCGTCGGTATCGGCCTGCCGTCCAAGGCCGCCAACCTGGCGCGGCTGACGTCCTCACCCGATGTGGTGTTGATCTACGAGTCTGGCCCGATTGGTGCCAAGCCCAGCGTGTTGCCACTGTCGATCGGCGATGGCGAACTGGCCGAGACCGCCGACACTGTGGTGCCCACCGGTGAGATCTTTCGCTATTGGCTGCAGGGCGGGCGCATTGACGTGGGCTTTCTCGGTGCGGCCCAGGTCGACCGTTTCGGCAATATCAACACCACCGTGGTCGGTGATTATCACCAGCCCAAAGTGCGTTTGCCGGGTGCCGGTGGGGCGCCGGAGATCGCCGGTTCCGCCAAGAGCGTGCTGATCATCCTTAAACAGTCGTCCCGTTCGTTTGTCGACAAACTGGACTTCATCACCTCCGTCGGTCACGGCGAAGGTGGCGACTCGCGCAAGCGTCTTGGCCTGCCCGGTGCCGGCCCCGTCGGCATCATTACCGACCTGTGCATCATGGAACCGGAGGAGGGCAGCCATGAGTTCGTGGTCACCGCGCTGCACCCCGGCGTGACCCGTGAGCAAGTGGTCGCTGCCACCGGCTGGGCGATTCGCTTTGCCGACCAGGTCAGCACCACGGCTGAACCGACCGAGACAGAGCTGACCGCGCTGCGCGAGCTTGAAGCCCGCACCGCCGCCGCCCATGGCCAAGCACCGGGAGAAGCCTGATGCGCGAGGTATTTATCTGTGATGCCATTCGCACACCGATCGGTCGTTTCGGCGGTGGGCTGTCCACGGTGCGTGCCGATGACCTGGCGGCGCTGCCGATCAAGGCCCTGATCGAGCGCAACCCTTCGGTGAACTGGGACGCGGTGGACGAAGTCTTCCTGGGCTGCGCCAACCAGGCCGGCGAAGACAACCGTAACGTGGCGCGCATGGCACTGTTGCTGGCGGGGCTGCCGGAGAGCATTCCGGGCGTGACCCTCAACCGTCTGTGCGCCTCGGGCATGGATGCCATCGGCACGGCCTTTCGCGCTATTGCCAGTGGCGAAATGGAGCTGGCGATTGCTGGCGGCGTCGAGTCGATGTCCCGTGCTCCGTTCGTGATGGGCAAGGCCGATGCAGCGTTTTCGCGCAGCATGAAGCTGGAAGACACTACCATCGGCTGGCGTTTCATCAACCCGTTGATGAAGGCCCAGTACGGTGTGGATGCCATGCCGCAGACCGCCGATAACGTCGCCGACGACTACCAGGTTTCCCGCGCCGACCAGGACGCTTTCGCCTTGCGCAGCCAACAGCGTACCGCCGCTGCGCAAGCCGCCGGTTTCTTCGCCGAGGAAATCGTGCCGGTACGGGTCGCCCATAAAAAAGGCGAAACCCTGGTGGAACACGATGAACACCCGCGGGACACCAGCCTGCAAGCCCTGGCCAAACTCAAGCCGGTCAACGGCCCGGACAAGACCGTCACCGCCGGCAACGCTTCGGGGGTCAATGACGGTGCTGCTGCGCTGATTCTGGCATCCGCCGATGCCGTCAAGAAGCACGGCCTCACAGCCCGCGCCCGGGTGTTGGGCATGGCCAGTGCCGGTGTCGCACCGCGCGTAATGGGTATCGGCCCGGTGCCGGCGGTGCGCAAGCTGGTGGAACGCCTGGGGTTGGCGGTCACCGACTTCGACGTGATCGAGCTTAACGAAGCCTTCGCCAGCCAGGGTCTGGCGGTGCTGCGCGAACTGGGTATTGCCGACGATGCACCCCAGGTCAACCCGAACGGCGGTGCCATTGCGCTGGGTCATCCACTGGGCATGAGCGGTGCACGGCTGGTGTTGACGGCCCTGCACCAGTTGGAAAAAACCGGCGGCAGCAAAGGCCTGGCGACCATGTGCGTGGGCGTCGGCCAAGGCCTGGCCCTGGCGATTGAACGCGTCTAATAAAAGAGGATGGCTCCATGAGTGACAAGCCTGGTTACCGGCGCCCGCAAGCGGGCACTCAACCTGATTACCTGCACCCGGCGTATCAGTCGACGAACCTGCGTTCGCCGTCCCAGCCGTTGGTGTTCCTGCCCCATTCATTGTCGGAAATCACCGGCCCGACGATCGGCGCCGAGCGCATCAATGACAAGGACAACGACCTGACCGCCCAGCATGAAGGCGAGCCCCAAGGCGAGCGCATCATCATTCATGGCCGTGTGCTGGACGAGAATGGCTTGCCGGTGCCGGGCATTCTCGTGGAGATCTGGCAGGCCAACGCCGCCGGGCGCTACAACCACAAGCGTGACCTGCACGACGCGCCGCTGGACCCGAACTTCACCGGCACCGGGCGTACCGTTACCGACACCGATGGCTGGTACCAGTTCCAGACCATCAAGCCCGGCGCCTACCCGTGGGGCAACCATCACAATGCATGGCGCCCGGCGCATATCCACTTTTCGCTGTTCGGCCCCAGTGTGCTGACGCGCTTGGTGACGCAGATGTATTTCCCTGGCGACCCATTGCTCGAATACGACCCGATCTACAACTGCGTTCCGGATACCCGCGCCAAGGAACGCCTGATCGCGCGTTTCGACCTGGAAAAAACCGTCCCTTCCTACGCCCTCGGTTACCGCTGGGACATCGTCCTGCGCGGCCGCGACGCCACGCCGATGGAGAAATGAGATGACACTCAACGCGACCACGTCCCACACCGTCGGGCCGTATTACCACATCGGCCTGACCTGGCTGAACCGTGAAGACATGACCGTAGCCGCCACACTCGGCGAGCGCGTGGCGATCAGCGGCCAGGTAGTGGACGGCAACGGTGATGTCGTCAACGACGCCATGCTGGAAGTCTGGCAGGCCAATGCTGCCGGTAAATATGACCACCCTGAGGACGAGCAAGACAAGGCGGTCGATCCGCACTTTGAAGGTTTTGGCCGGGTGCCGGTGGATGCCGAGGGGCGCTTCCGCTTTACCACCATCAAGCCAGGCAGTGTGCCGGGATTGAAAGGCACGACTCAGGCGCCGCATCTGGTGGTACTGGTGTTTGCCCGTGGGTTGGTAAAGCACTTGCTCACGCGGATTTATTTTGACGGTGAGGCACTCAACGGCGATGACCCGCTGTTGGCGTGTGTACCGGCTGAGCGTCGTAGCACCTTGATTGCCAAGGCGGATGCGCAGGGTGTGTATCAGTGGAATGTGATTTTGCAGGGGACAGACAAGGAAACGGTGTTCTTCGATTACTGAGTTGGCTGTAGGGCCTCATCGGGGGCAAGTCGAATCGTCGCACCGCCCCTCCCACACTGACCGAGTAGAGTTCAGACAACTCGGTCAAATGTGGGAGGGGTCTTGCTCCCGATGAGGCCCTCCCAGTCACTACATACCCAAAAGTCTGCTGCGGAACATGGTTGTTGCAAAGTATGTCTAGGCTATAACCGTTCCCACTGAGTAAAAAACCATGACAACAACAACGAGTCACTACACCGGAGAAGAACGCCGCAAACGGATTTTTGCGATTGTCGGGGCTTCCTCCGGCAACCTGGTCGAATGGTTCGACTTCTACGTCTACGCCTTCTGCGCAATCTATTTCGCCCCGGCGTTTTTCCCCTCGGACGACCCCACGGTGCAACTGCTCAACACCGCCGGTGTGTTCGCCGCCGGGTTCCTGATGCGGCCGATCGGCGGCTGGCTGTTTGGCCGGGTGGCCGACAAGCACGGGCGCAAAAATTCGATGATGATCTCGGTGCTGATGATGTGCGCCGGTTCACTGGTTATCGCTTTCCTGCCCACCTATAACGACATCGGTGCCTGGGCCCCGGCGCTGCTGCTGGTGGCGCGGCTGTTCCAGGGCTTATCGGTGGGGGGCGAATACGGCACCACGGCAACCTACATGAGTGAAGTTGCGCTCAAGGGCCAGCGCGGTTTCTTTGCCTCGTTCCAATACGTGACCCTGATCGGCGGCCAGTTGCTGGCGGTGCTGGTGGTGGTGATCCTGCAACAGATCCTCACCGAAGAAGAACTGCGCGCCTGGGGCTGGCGTATTCCGTTTGTGATCGGCGCCATTGCTGCGGTGATCTCCCTGCTGCTGCGGCGCACCCTGAAAGAAACCACCAGCAAGGAAATGCGCGAAGACAAGGACGCCGGCAGTATCGTCGCGCTGTTCCGTGACCACGGCAAAGCCTTCATCACCGTGCTTGGCTACACCGCCGGCGGCTCGCTGATTTTCTACACGTTCACCACCTACATGCAGAAGTACCTGGTGAACACCGTGGGTATGCACGCCAAGACGTCCAGCTACATCATGACCGGCGCGCTGTTCCTGTACATGTGCATGCAACCGCTGTTTGGCATGTTGGCCGACAAGATCGGACGCCGTAACTCCATGCTCTGGTTCGCCGGCCTTGGCACCTTGTTCACCGTGCCGATCCTGTTGACCCTGAAAACCGTGACCAGCCCGTTCCTGGCGTTTGTACTGATCACCCTGGCCCTGGCGATTGTCAGCTTCTACACCTCCATCAGCGGCCTGGTCAAAGCCGAGATGTTCCCGCCCCAGGTGCGTGCCTTGGGTGTGGGCCTGGCATATGCCGTGGCTAACGCGGTGTTTGGCGGTTCGGCGGAAGTGGTCGCACTGAGCCTGAAATCCATCGGTATGGAAAACACCTTCTATTGGTACGTCACTGCGATGATGGCGGTGGCCTTCCTGTTCAGCTTGCGCCTGCCTAAACAGGCGGCGTACCTGCATCACGATTTGTAAGGGATGAGTTATGACGCTGCGCACGAGCAATCAACTGTTCGACGCTTACTTCACCGCCGCCAGCATGGCCGAAGTGTTCTGTGACCAGGGACGCTTGCAGGGCATGCTGGATTTCGAGGCGGCGCTGGCCCGGGCCCAGGCTCGGGTCGGGCTGATTCCCCAGGCTGCCGTCGCGCCGATTGCCCAGGCGTGCCTGGCTTCGCTGTATGACGTCGATGCGCTTGGCGCGGCCATTGCCACGGCGGGTAATTCGGCGATTCCAGTGGTAAAGGCGCTGGGCAAGTTGATCGCCAGTGAAGAGGCCGACGCCGAGCGTTATGTGCACCTGGGCGCGACCAGCCAGGATGTGATGGACACCGGCCTGGTGCTGCAAGTGCGCCAGGCGCTGGTGTTGATCGAGGCGGATTTGGCGCGCCTGGGGGACGTGCTGGCTGCCCAGGCGCAGCGTTACGCCGCTGTGCCCCTGGCCGGACGCACCTGGCTGCAGCACGCGACGCCGGTCACCCTGGGCATGAAAATCGCCGGTTGGCTGGGTGCGGTGACACGCAGTCGCCAGCGCCTTGCCGAATTGAAACCGCGCCTGTTGGTGCTGCAATTTGGCGGTGCGTCCGGCACCTTGGCGGCGCTCGGCGAACACGCCATGCCTGTTGCCGAAGCCTTGGCCGCCGAGTTGCAACTGGGCTTGCCGGAACAGCCCTGGCACACCCAGCGCGATCGGCTGGTGGAATTTGCCAGCGTACTCGGTCTGATCGCCGGCAGCCTCGGCAAACTGGGACGCGACATCAGCCTGTTGATGCAAACCGAGGCGGCAGAAGTGTTTGAGCCCGCCGCGCCGGGCAAGGGCGGTTCATCGACCATGCCGCACAAACGCAACCCCGTAGGCGCCGCCGTATTGATCAGCGCTGCCACCCGCGTGCCGGGCCTGGTGGCGACGATGTTCAGCGCCATGCCCCAGGAGCACGAACGCAGCCTTGGCCTGTGGCACGCCGAATGGGAAACCTTGCCAGAGATTTGCCGCCAGGTGTCCGGCGCCTTGCAACAGGCGCTGCTGGTGAGTGAAGGGCTGGAGGTCGATACCGCGCGCATGGCGCAGAATCTCGACCTGACCCAGGGCCTGGTGTTGGCTGAAGCAGTCAGCATCGTGCTTGCCCAACGCCTGGGCCGCGATACCGCACACCACCTGCTGGAGCAATGCTGCAAACGCGCCGTAGCCGAGCAGCGTCACTTGCGCGCCGTGCTGGCGGATGAGCCCCAGGTGACTGCCGAGTTGTCAGCGGCTGAACTGGACCACCTGCTCGACCCGGCCCATTACCTGGGCCAAGCCCAGACCTGGGTCACGCGTGCCGTGACTGAACACTTTGCGTTGACTGCCTGAGGAGACCGCTGTGGCTTTTGTACAACTCGCCGAGGGCGAACTGCATTACCAATTGGATGGGCCGGTGGATGCACCGGTGCTGGTACTGTCCAACTCCCTGGGCACCGACCTGCACATGTGGGACGTGCAGATCCCGGCGTTCACCGAGCATTTTCGCGTGTTGCGTTTCGATACCCGCGGTCACGGCAAGTCCCTGGTGACCGAGGGGCCCTACAGCATCGAACAACTGGGGCGCGACGTGCTTGCGTTGCTGGATGCGCTGGATATCCAGCGTGCGCACTTTTGCGGCCTGTCTATGGGCGGCTTGATCGGCCAATGGCTGGGCATCCACGCCGGCGAGCGTTTGCAGCGCCTGGTGGTGTGCAATACCGCCGCCAAGATCGGCACGCCTGAGGTCTGGAACCCCCGCATCGAAATGGTCCTGCGTGACGGCGCCGCTGCGATGGTGGCGCTGCGCGATGCTTCGATTGCGCGCTGGTTTACCGCGGATTTCGCTGCGGCCAACCCGCACCAGGCCAAGCAGATCACCGACATGCTCGCGGCCACATCGCCCGAGGGCTACGCCGCCAATTGCGGCGCCGTGCGCGACGCGGATTTTCGTGAGCAACTGTCGTCGATCAAGGTGCCGACCCTGGTGATTGCCGGCACTGAAGACGCGGTGACACCGCCGGCTGGCAGCCACTTTATCCAGCACCATGTGCAGGGCGCCGAGTACGCCGAGTTCTATGCGGCGCACCTGTCCAACGTGCAAGCCGGCGCTGCCTTCAGCGACCGTGTGATCAACTTTCTGCTGGCTCGCTGAGGAGCGTTTTGTGGACGAGAAACAACGTTACGCCGATGGCCTGCAGGTGCGCCGCGAAGTGCTGGGCGATGCCCATGTCGACCGCAGCCTCAATGCCTTGACCGAGTTCAACAGCGAGTTCCAGGAAATGATCACGCGCCATGCCTGGGGCGATATCTGGACGCGCCCCGGGCTGCCTCGGCATACCCGCAGCCTGATCACCATCGCCATGTTGATCGGCATGAACCGCAGTGAAGAGCTCAAGCTGCACCTGCGTGCGGCCGCCAGCAATGGTGTGACCCGCGCCGAGATCAAGGAAGTGCTGATGCAGAGTGCGATCTATTGCGGAATACCGGCGGCGAATGCGACGTTTCACTTGGCCGAGTCGGTGTGGGATGAACTCGGGGTTGAATCGCGCGCGTAATTGGCGAGAAGACCCGCCTGTGATCATCGGGCGGGCAGTATTCATGACATTACGCTCGCGTGGGGTTCAGGCACTGGTCCCGACAGGTTTGTAGTTTTGCGTGGTATAGCGCTGCCTCAAATTGGGCTCTTCTTCACCCGAAACGAACCCGCCGCCACTGTATAAAGTGCCTGCCTTACCCTCGCCCATGTTGATAAAGGCATAGTTCTTTACATTAGAGTCGATGGTGACTTTATCGTCTCCGTCTCCGGCTTGAATGAACAGCCTGGAACCACCTGCTGGATCGTTTTTAATAGGCAGGAGGAATTGTTGCCCATTCACTTCAGCTAACAATGAATTGTCTTCTGCTGCGCTGATACGAATAGTGTCATTGCCGCTGCCGGCGGTGATTTGCATGACGCCGTCGCCGAACTGCCTTGGGTTGGCGTTTGGCGAGAACTTGAATGTGGTCTCGTCATGTTTGAACTCGGCGCCTTTTTGCAGGTGAGGTGCAATGGCGATGATTCCGGGTTGCGAGAATGTTTTCACGCCCGCTGACTCGGGGGCGGAGGTATAGCCATTGGTCCCGGAAACCGTGTGGTTGTCGTTAAGACTCACAGTGGTTTGGAACCAGATGTCGTCTGCAATCGTGACGTGGTCATCGCCACCCTTGGTTTTTATTTCCACGGTCTCGGTCATGCCGCCAGCATTCTGAACCGGTAACAGGTATCGCCTGCCGTTTATTTCTGCGACGACCCCAATGTCCGGAAGACTCTTGAGGTGAACCTTGTCTGCACTATTACCGGTTTCGATGGTGACTTTGTTGCGCAGCATGGGAACGCCGTGAAAACTGCCTTCATGAGCCGTTGCCGAGGTGATCTTGACGTTACCGTTATCGTACGTGTGAGTGGTCGGGGTACTGGTGAGGGCGCGTGGCATTTCGGTGATGGGGCTTGATTCCATGGGCTGTTGTGCTGGAGCAGTGGCTGCGGAATTGACGGGTTTATCCATCGAGGAGTTAACACGCTGGCCGGCCAGCGAGGTAGCAACCTGATCCTTCGCGAAGCGCGCAGATTTGGCGGTGTTCGCCGGTAGAAAGTTATTTTCTTTACGGTGCAGTGGGTGGGGGGAGTCTGAGTGTTTTTTATCTCAGTGAATGGATTTTTCGTTAGGGTTGTAAAGGCTGTGCGAATAGTTGTTCTGTAAGGGAGTTGTCAACATGACTAAGTCCTTTTAAAGGTTGGCAAGCGTGAGAAGGTTGGGCAGTGCGCGGTAAGTCTTGCGAACTACTGATCCGATAGTGGGCGGGAAGGAGTACTGAGTTCCAACGCCACTTGTTTCACTTTCCTACGTATTTAAAAGGCTTATGGTCTGTGGGTGGTTAATGAGGTGGGCGTGGTGGGGCAGGATGGGACTACCTGTCTGACTTAAATATCTTACTGTTGTAATTGTTTGTAGCTTTCAGTGTGAGTCCGCATCCCATATCCAGTTCCATACACCCGGCAGATGGACCTCTTCATTCACATCCTTCACGGTACGTGCCAGTGCTGCGCGTTCCAGCATGGCGTGGTCGGTGTAGAACGGCTCGACACCGGTCTTCAAACCGTTGATCCGCGCGCTGTCCATCAGGATCTGCAAATACTCCTGCATATGCCGGGCGGTGTAGCGGTTGATGTCATGGAAGGTCACTACCACCGGTATCACGCCTTCAACCATCGGCAGTTCACCCAGCGCGATGCGCTCACGCACGACCGACAGCTGCCGATACAAATTGGCCCGCCGGCGCGGGCTGGCGTTGAAGCCCCAGATCTTGCCGTCATTGGCGCTGAGGTCCGTCAGCAGTACGTGCATGCCATGCCGCTGGTAGGCGGCGAAGGTACGGCGGTCGTAGTTCCAGAACGGTGGGCGTACCAGCATGGGCGGCGTGCCGGTGATGGCGGCAATGTCTGCCGTACCTTCGGAAAGGGTGCGTTCCAGCTCTGCATCGTTCAGCCAGCGGTGATTGGTATGAAACGCCGTCGCCGTGTGAAAGGCCAGGACATGGCCAGCGGCGAATTCACGTTCCATGGTCTTGCGCCCCCGAGAACTGCCACCTGAGCGGGCCGCTTCGGTCTGCAGGAAGAACACCGCCTTGATCCCCGGCAACACCGGGTTATTGGCCAGGTCGGCCACTACCGAACGGCTCGGGTTGTTGTAGCCCGAGGCGCTTGGGCCGTCATCGAAGGTCAACAGGAAGCGGATCGGTGCCTGGGCTTGCAAGCGTTGCTGGGTTGCCGGTGTCAGGGCAATGGGCGCGCCGATGCAGCCGCTCAGGCTCAGGGCCAAGGCAAACACTACGCTCGCTGCGGCAAAGGGTTTCATCAGGTACGCAGGCTCGATAAAGGCCGCTGCTGGGGGGATCAGCAGCGGCAGGCGCGCACCATACAGTAAGTCCGGCGCCGGTTCACAGCAGACTTATCGGGTAGCTGACGATCAACCGGTTTTCATCGAATTCGTTGTTGCTGTAGTCGCGGCGCATGCTCGAATTACGCCACCGCACCGTGAGGTTTTTCAGGCCGCCGCTCTGCACGGTGTAGCCCACTTCACTTTCGCGGCCCCACTCCTTGCCGTCCGTGACGGTGCCGGTGTGTACGTTGCTGCCGCTGATGTAGCGGTTCATCAAGGTCAGGCCCGGTACGCCGAGGGCGGCGAAGTTGTAGTCGTGGCGCACTTGCCAGGATTTTTCCTCGGCGTTGTCGTAACTCGAGTTATAGCTGTCGTTGGCCAGGGTGCCGCCGCTGGTGCCGTTGACGCGCATCCAGGCGCTGTTGCCGGTGAGTTTTTGCAGGCCAACGTAGAAGGTGTTGCCGCCATACCTGGCCGAGAACAAACCGGACCAGGTTTTGTTGTCCAGGCTACCGGCGCGTGCGCTGCCGTCGTCCTTGCCGTAGAAGAACCCCAGGTTGGCGCCCAGAGTCCAGGCGCCGACAGGCTGGCTGTGGATCAGGTTGAGATACTGCTGGCTGTAGATGTCCTTGAGCTGGGCGTTCCACACACCAACCTGGGTACGCTTGTCATTGAACGCGTATTCGGCGCCCTGAAAGTTGAAGCGGTCGGAGGTGAAGGCGGCTTTGCCGAACATCGACATGTCGCTCATGCTGCCGTCGTCACGCGGGCTGTTGGCGCGGAACTGGCCGCCATACAGGGTCAGGCCGTCGATTTCCTTCGAGGTAATCTGCCCGCCGCGCAGGGTCTGCGGCAGGGAGCGGCCGTCGTCGGAACGCAAGATCGGCAGCACCGGCATCCATTCGCCCACCTTGACCTCGGTCTTGGAAAACCGCGCCTTGAACGCCACGCCCAGGCGCCCGAACTCATCCGCCGGACGGCCATCATGGTCCAGCGGCAGCAACTGAGTGCCGCCCGTGCCGCGCCCGCCATCAAGCTTGAGCGAGTACAGGCCCAGCACATCCACACCAAAACCCACGGTGCCTTGGGTAAAGCCGGACTTGGCGTCGAGGATGAAACTCTGCGTCCACTCCTGTGCGCCACCCTGGGCCTTGGTCGGGTTGGTGTAATTGCGGTTGAAGAAGAAGTTACGCAGGTTGAGGTTGGCGCTGGCATCTTCAAGAAAACCGTGTTCTTCGGCGATTGCAGGAACGGCAAGACTGCCGACAGCGGCAGCCAGCAACAGCTGGCGCGGGTGAAAAGTGCTCATGGCGTTGGACCTGTTGTTATTGGGTTTATGCAGGTGGCGGCCATGGTGCGCGGCGGTATAGGGGCGATGAAAGTGGGGGAGGGCGGGTTGTGGGCGGTGATCGAACGCAAGTTGGCGAGGTAAAAAACCAGGCATAAAAAAACCGCTTCCGGTAAGGGAAGCGGTTTTCTTACACACGCGCTATCAGAACAACTTCAATGGCGGTGCTTGTTCTTTCAACGGCTCATTCTTGGCGGTCTGCTCATTCCAGCCACCGCCGAGGGCCTTGTACAGGTTGACCTCGCTGGTCAGCTGCGCCAGGCGGTCGGTGATCAGCGATTGCTGGGCACTGAACAGTTGGCGCTGGGCGTCGAGGAAGGTCAGGTTGCTGTCGACACCAATGCGGTAGCGACGCTCGGCCAGGCGGTAGTAATCCTGGTTAGCCTCGACGAAGCCACGTTGGGCATCCAGTTGCTGCTTGTAGGTCTGACGCGCCGCGAGGCCGTCGGAGACTTCCTGGAAGCCGGTCTGGATGGCTTTCTCGTAGTTGGCCACGTTGATCTCTTTCTGGATCTTCGAGTAGTCCAGGCTTGCGCGCAGGCTACCGGCGTTGAAGATCGGGATGTTGATCTGCGGGGCAAACGCCCAGGTACCCGAACCGCCTTTGAACAGGCCGCCCAGGGTTGGGCTGGCGGTACCGGCACTGGCCGTCAGGCTGATGCTGGGGAAGAACGCCGCACGGGCCGCGCCGATATTGGCATTGGCAGCCTTGAGGTTGTACTCGGCCTGCACAATGTCGGGACGACGTTGCAGCAGGTCTGACGGCAAGCCGGCAGGCACTTCGCTGAGCAGGTCATCGGATAGCGGCTTGCTGGCGATATTCGCCGGCAGGCCAGTACCCAGCAACAGGGTCAGGCTGTTTTCGTCCTGAGCCACCTGGCGCGTATAACGTGCCAGTTGCACCCGGGCGTTTTCCACCGAGGTGCGTGCCTGGCTGAGGTCCAGCGCCGAGGCCACGCCGACTTCGTTGCTGCGCGAGGTGAGCTTGAAGCTCTGCTCGAACGCACCCAGAGTGTCCTGGGTCAGCTTGAGCAGTTCCTTGTCGGCCTGCCAGGTCAGGTAGGCATTCGCCACGCTCGCCACCAGGCTGATCTGGGTACTGCGCCGTGCTTCTTCAGTGGCGAAGTACTTCTGCAGTGCTTCTTCACTCAGGCTGCGCACGCGACCGAACAGGTCCAGCTCATAAGAGCTGATCCCCAGGCCAGCCGAGTACTGGCTGGCGATAGACGATTCGCCGGTCTGTGACAGCTTGGCCGGGGTGCGCGAACGGCTGCCGTTACCGGTGGCCGATACCGCCGGGAACAGGTCGGCACGCTGGATCTGGTACTGCGCTGCATAGGCGTCGATGTTCAGGGCCGCGACACGCAGGTCACGGTTGTTCACCAACGCGGTCTGGATCAGCTGTTGCAGGGCAGGGTCATGGAAAAACTGCTTCCAGCCCTGCTCGGCAGCGGCCTGGTTCGGCGCCTGGGCCGACGAATACGCCGGCCCCTGCGGGAACTGTGCGGCCACCGGCGCATCGGGGCGCTGATAGTCAGGTATCAGCGAGCAGCCACTGAGCACGAATGCCGTGACGGCTAGGGAAAGTAGCGACTTGCTCATTGGCCAGCCTCTTTAGGAGTTTCAGTAGTGTCTTTCTTTTTGCGTTCGCCGGCCGAGGACACGGTTGCGTAGAACAGTGGCACCCAGAAAATGGCAAGCACAGTGGCGGTGATCATACCGCCGATCACGCCGGTACCGATCGCGTGCTGGCTGCCTGAGCCGGCACCGCTGGAAATTGCCAGCGGCAGTACGCCGAGCACGAACGCCATGGACGTCATGATGATCGGGCGCAGACGCATCCGGGACGCTTCGATAGCCGCCTCGACAATGCCTTTGCCTTGCTCGTGCAGCTCTTTGGCGAATTCCACGATCAGGATGGCGTTTTTCGCCGCCAGACCCACTGTCACCAGCAAGCCCACCTGGAAGAACACGTCGTTGGACAAGCCCCGCATACTGGTAGCGATCAGTGCACCGATCACACCCAGTGGCACAACCAGAATCACCGCGATCGGGATCGACCAGCTTTCGTACAGTGCCGCCAGGCACAGGAACACCACCAGCAGCGACAGCGCGTACAGCGCAGGCGCCTGGGAGCCGGACAGGCGTTCTTCGTACGACAGGCCTGTCCAGGCATAGCCGACACCGGCCGGCAGTTCTTTGGCAATGCGTTCGACTTCGGCCATCGCATCACCGGTACTGTAGCCTGGTGCCGGGGTACCGAGGATTTCCATCGCCGCTACACCGTTGTATCGCGAAAGCTTGGGCGAACCGTAGATCCACTGGCCCGACGAGATGGCCGACAACGGCACCATCTTCCCGGAGTCGCTGCGCACGTACCATTTGTCCAGGTCTTCCGGCGACATGCGGCTGGCGGCGTCACCTTGTACATACACCTTCTTCACGCGACCACGGTCGATGAAGTCGTTGATGTAGCTGCCACCCAAGGCGATGGCCAGGGTCTGCTGGATGTCCGCGAGGCTGATGCCCTGGGCACTGGCCTTCTCGTCGTCAACGGTCAGCTCGTACTGCGGCTCATCGTTCACGCCGTTAGGACGTACGCCCGCCAACACCTTGCTTTGTGCCGCCGCGCCCAGGAACTGGTTACGTGCAGCCATCAGCTTGTCGTGGCCGACGCCACCCTGGTCTTGCAGGAACACGTCGAAACCGGTGGCGTTACCCAATTCCAGCACCGAAGGCGGCACGATGGCAAATACCATGGCGTCCTTGAAGGCCCCGAAGAAGTAACCCTGGGCACGCTTGGCCACTTCGAATACCGATTGGGTCGAATCACGCTCATCCCACGGTTTGAGCATCACGAACGCAAGGCCCGAGCTCTGGCCTCGACCGGCGAAGTTGAAGCCGTTTACGGTAAACACCGAGTTCACCGACTTGCCTTCGCCTGGCTCGCCTTCCTTGTCGTTCAGCAGGAAGGCGCGCATGTCATCGACGACTTTTTGCGTGCGCTCAGCCGAAGCGCCTACCGGTGTCTGCACCTGGGCGAAGATCACACCCTGGTCTTCCTCAGGCAGGAACGCGCTCGGAATACGGGTGAACATCCAGATCATGCCGGCCAGAATCAGCACATACACCAGAAACGCCGGGATCTTGTGCTTGATCATGTTGCCCACGCCGCGCTCGTACTTGAGTACGCCGCTGTCGAAGGTGCGGTTGAACCAGCCAAAGAAGCCGCGCTTGGGCTGGCCGTGCTTTTCCGGATCGATCGGCTTGAGCATGGTGGCGCACAAGGCCGGGGTGAAGATCAGGGCAACCAGTACCGACAACGCCATCGCCGAAACAATGGTGATGGAGAACTGGCGGTAGATCACGCCGGTGGAGCCACCGAAGAACGCCATCGGCAGCAGTACCGCCGACAGTACCAGGGCAATACCCACCAGGGCGCCCTGGATCTGGCCCATGGACTTGATCGTCGCTTCTTTGGGCGACAGGTGCTCCTCGGCCATGACCCGTTCGACGTTTTCCACCACGACGATGGCATCGTCCACCAGCAAGCCGATGGCCAGGATCATGCCGAACATGGTCAGGGTATTGATGGTGAAGCCGCACGCCGCCAGGATCCCGAAGGTACCCAGCAATACCACCGGTACGGTCATGGTGGTGATGATGGTGGCGCGGAAGTTCTGCAGGAACAGGAACATCACCAGGAACACCAGCACGATCGCTTCGACCAAGGTGTGAACCACGCCGGAAATCGACTCGGTCACGACCGGCGTAGTGTCATAGGGCACTACCGCCTTCATGCCAGGCGGGAAGAATGGTTCCAGAGACTTCACTGTTTCGCGGATGGCCTTGCCGGTGTCCAGTGCGTTGGCACCGGCCGCCAGCTTGATCGCCATACCCGAGGCCGGCTTGCCGTTGAACTGCGCACTGATGCTGTAGTTCTGGCCGCCCAGTTCGATACGCGCGACGTCACCCAGGCGAACCTGGGAGCCGTCGGTATTCACCTTCATCAGGATCTTGGCGAATTCCTCTGTGCTTTGCAGGCGCGTCTTGCCGATGATCGTGGCGTTCAGTTGGGTGCCGGGCAGGGCAGGCAGGCCGCCCAGTTGGCCGGTGGCCACCTGCACGTTCTGGGCCTTGATGGCATTGCTGACGTCCACTGGCGTGAGCTGGTAATTGTTCAGTTTGGCCGGGTCGAGCCAGATACGCATGGCGTACTGCGAACCGAACACCTGGAAGTCACCCACCCCCGCGGTACGGGAGATCGGGTCCTGGATGTTGGACACGATGTAGTTGGAGAGGTCGTCCTTGGTCATGCTGCCGTCTTCGGACACCAGACCGATCACCATCAGGAAGTTCTTCACCGACTTGGTCACGCGGATACCCTGTTGCTGCACTTCTTGCGGCAGCAGCGGGGTGGCCAGGTTCAGCTTGTTCTGTACCTGAACCTGAGCGATATCCGGGTTGGTACCCTGATTGAACGTCACGGTGATGGTCATGCTGCCGTCGGAGTTACTGTCCGAGGAGACATAACGCAGGTTGTCGATACCGTTGAGCTGTTGCTCGATGACCTGCACCACGGTGTCCTGCACGGTTTGTGCGGAAGCGCCTGGGTAGGTCACCTGGATATCAATGGCCGTTGGCGCAATGGCCGGGTATTGGTTGATGGGCAACTTCAGGATCGAGAGTGCCCCGACCAGCATGATCACCAGGGCAATTACCCAGGCGAAAATGGGGCGGTCGATAAAAAATTTCGACATGGATTACTCCCCTTGACCAGCGGCGGCAGCAGGCGCTGCAGCAGTACCGGCGGGTTTAGCGTTGGCAGCTTCTGTGACCTTCACCTCGGCGCCCGGCTTGACGTATTGCAAGCCTTCGGTGATGACGCGGTCACCGGCATTGAGGCCTTTTTCCACCAGCCAGTAGGCACCCGCGGTACGGTTGGCAACCAGTTCGCGTTGCTCGACCTTGTTGTCCTTGTTCACGATCAGCGCCGTCGGAATGCCGCGCAGGTCACGGGTCACGCCTTGCTGCGGAGCCAGGATGGCCTTGCTGTTCACACCGGCCAGCAACTGGGCGTGCACGAACATGCCCGGCAGCAGCACGTGGTCAGGGTTGGGGAACACGGCACGCAGGGTCACGGAACCGGTGGTCTGGTCGACCGACACTTCGGAGAACTCGAGCTTGCCGTCCTGGGCGTAAGGCGTGCCGTCTTCCAGGGTCAGCTTGACCTTGGCGGCGTTTTCGCCAGCCTTCTCCAGCTGGCCGCTTTCCAGGTCGCGGCGCAGTTTCAGCATTTCAGCCGAGGACTGCGTGACGTCGACGTAGATCGGGTCCAGTTGCTGAATCACGGCCATGGCATCGGCCTGGCCATTGCTGACCAGTGCGCCTTCGGTCACCGAAGAACGACCAATACGCCCGGAGATCGGTGCAAACACTTTGGTGTAGCGCACGTTGATCTGGGCGGTTTGAACGTTTGCTTCGGCGGTCATGCGGTTGGCGACGGCGGTGTCGTATTCCTGACGGCTGACGGCCTGTTCATCGACCAACTGCTTGTAGCGGTCGCTGATGGACTTGGTCTGGGACAGGCTGGCTTGTGCGCTTTTCAGGGTGGCGTCATACACCGACGGGTCGATCTGGTAGAGCTGCTGCCCTTCCTTCACGTCGGCGCCTTCCTTGAACAGGCGCTTGAGGATGATGCCGTTGACCTGAGGCCGGACTTCCGCGATGCGAAAGGCCGTGGTGCGGCCTGGCAGCTCGGTGGTCAGGGTATAGGCTTGCGGTTGAATGGTGACCACGCCGACCTGAGGGGTTTGAGCGGGCGGTGCCGCTTCTTCCTTTTTACATCCGCTGAGCAGCGATGCCAGGGCGACGGCAGTGACCAGAGCGGTAACAGCTGGCTTAAGTTGCATGAAGATCCTCGGGTCAGGCGCGCAGAGTGCGCACAAGAAGTGTGGAAGGGTAAAAAACAAGCCGTGAGTGGATAAGTAGCTTGCTACGCAATATACTTACGTTCATGGTTGTTTGTAAACTCTTGACAGGCTTGCCGCAATGTTGACAAAGCACTGCCGCAAGCCTCGATTCTAGTACGTTCGGTGCCCATGACGGCGTCGTCCCATAATTATTCAGATGATGGTCAAGTACCATCCACAGTGTCCCGATTGAGGTTTTACTGCCATGGTTCGTCGCACCAAAGAGGAAGCTCAGGAAACGCGCAGCCAGATTCTCCAAGCCGCCGAGCAAGCCTTTTATGAGCGCGGCGTCGCGCGGACCACCCTGGCGGACATCGCCACGCTGGCAGGGGTGACGCGCGGGGCTATCTACTGGCACTTCAGCAACAAGTCCGACTTGCTTCAGGCACTGCTCGACACGTTGCACGAGCCCCTGGACGAACTGGCGCGGGCCAGTGAAAGCGAGGACGAAGCCGACCCGCTGGGCTGTATGCGCAAGCTTTTGATTCATCTGTACCATGAAGTGGCCCTGGACCCGAAAACCCGGCGCATCAACGAGATTCTGTTTCATAAGTGCGAGTTCACCGATGAAATGTGTGACATGCGCCGCCAACGCCAGACCCACACCCTTGAGTGCAACCTGCGCATCGGCTTGACGTTGCGTAACGCGGTCCATCGCGGGCAACTTCCAGCCACGCTGGATACCACCCGCGGCGCTGTGTGTATTCATGCCTTTATCCACGGCTTGATCGGCCAGTGGCTGCTGGTGCCTGACAGTTTTCAATTGCATCAGGACGCCGAGCGTTGGGCTGATATAGGGCTGGACATGCTGCGCCTGAGCCCCAGCCTGCGCAATTGAGACAAAATGCGTAATTGCGACCAGTTGTGTCAACAGTAAAGCCTAAGGATCGTCAATCGTCCTTCTGCCTGATTTGTGGGGTGACGTTATATACGGGCTGGCGGGCCGTTGATAGGTAGCCGGCTAAGTATTTTGTAGCGATATTGTTGCCGTTCTGTGAAGCAATGTTTCCGCAGGCGCTACAAACAGGTAAATGTGGGAGGGGGCTTGCCCCCGATTGCGGTGGATCAGTCACTGATGTGTTGACTGAAACACTGCTATCGGGGGCAAGCCCCCTCCCACATTGGTTTTGCGGATCAGGTTAGATCGGCAGCGTCGGGTAGTCGATGTAACCCACCGGGCCTTTGCCATAGAAGGTTTCCGGGTGCGGTTCGTTCAACGGCGCATCAACCTTCAAGCGTGCCGGCAGGTCTGGGTTGGCGATGAAAGGAATACCGAAGGCCACCGCATCTGCTTTACCCGCCGCCAGCCAGGCATTGGCGCTGTCCTTGGTGAAGCGTTCGTTGGCGATGTACACGCCGCCGAAGGCTTTTTTCAGTTGTGGGCCGAGGCTGTCCGCACCTTCTTTTTCACGGGAGCAGATGAAGGCGATGCCACGCTTGCCCAGTTCGCTGGCGACGTAGGTGAAGGTTTCGGCCAGGTTGGCGTCGCCCATGTCGTGCGCATCGCCACGCGGTGCCAGGTGCACGCCCACGCGGCCGGCGCCCCACACTTCGATGGCGGCGTCGGTGACTTCCAGCAGCAGGCGCGCACGGTTTTCCAGGGAGCCGCCGTATTGGTCGGTGCGCTGGTTGGTGCTGCTTTGCAGGAACTGGTCGAGCAGGTAGCCGTTGGCGCCGTGGATTTCCACGCCGTCAAACCCAGCGGCCTTGGCGTTCTCGGCACCTACGCGGTAAGCGTCGACGATGTCGGCGATTTCAGCGGTTTCCAGGGCGCGCGGGGTAGGGTAGTCGGCCAGTGGGCGCACCAGGCTGACGTGGCCTTTAGGCTGGATCGCGCTTGGCGCCACCGGGGTTTCGCCGTTCAGGTAGGACTCGTGGGAGATGCGACCCACGTGCCACAGTTGCAGGAAGATCTTGCCGCCCGCGCCATGCACGGCCTTGGTGATGTTGGTCCAGCCACGCACCTGGTCGTTGGACCAGATGCCCGGGGTGTCCGGGTAGCCCACGCCCATGGGCGTCACGGAGGTGGCTTCGCTGAGGATCAGCCCGGCGGATGCTCGCTGCACGTAATACTCGGCCATCAGCGCGTTGGGCACGCGGCCGGCATCGGCTCGGCATCGTGTCAGTGGCGCCATGATGATGCGGTTCGACAGTTCCAGGTCGCCCAGTGTGATCGGATCGAAAATAGTCGTCATGGGAAAACACCTTTGTCTTTAAGTTGATCAGTTGGTCGCGGGGGCCAGGTCGGCATCGCCGCTCTGGCGGAAGGTAATCAGGGTCACCAGCAGCGCGAGAATCGCCAGTGCTGCAGCGGCCAGGGGCACGCTGGTCAGGCCGAAACCGTGGGCAATCACGCTGCCACCGACCCAGGCGCCGAGGGCGTTACCGATGTTGAAGGCACCGATGTTCAGGGTGGACACCAGGTTGGGGGCGGCCTTGCCGAAGGTCACCACGTTGATCTGCAGCGCTGGTACGGCGGCAAACGAGGCGGTGGCCCACAGGAACAGGGTGATTTCGGTCGGTATCAGTGCAACGCTGGTCCAGCTCAACACCGTGGAAACCACCGCCATGCTGATGAACACGCCGATCAGGGTGGCCGCCAGGCGTTTGTCGGCCAGCTTGCCGCCGATGATGTTGCCCACCGTGAGGCCCAGGCCGATCAGCAGCAGGGTCCAGGTCACGCCTTTGGGCGACACGCCGGTCACATCGCCGAGCAGCGGGGCTACATAGGTAAAGAGGGTGAACATGGAGGCGGCGAACAGCGCTGTCATGCTCAGCGACAACCAGATACCCGCGCCTTTGAGGGCCGCGAGTTCGGCGCGCATGTCGAGTTTTTCTTCGTCACGCTTGGCGGGCAGGAAGCGGATCAGGCCAATCAAGGCGATCACGCCAATCACGGTCACTGCCCAAAAGGTCGAGCGCCAGCCAGCTTCCTGACCCAGTGCAGTGCCCAACGGCACGCCGAGCACGTTGGCCAGGGTCAAACCGGTGAACATCAGGGCCACCGCCGAAGCGCGTTTATTGGCCGGCACCAGGTTGGCTGCCACCACGGAACCGATCCCGAAGAAGGCACCGTGGCACAGCGCCGTGACGACGCGGGCAAACATCAGCACGTTGTAGTCACTGGCCAAGGCGCACAGCAGGTTGCCGACAATAAAGATGCCCATCAACGCTACCAGGGCGGCCTTGCGTGGCAGCCTGGCGGTGGCCAGTGCCATGAAGGGCGCGCCGATGGCCACGCCCAGGGCGTAGCCGGTGACCAACCAGCCTGCGCCGGGAATCGACACACCCAGGTCCGCCGCAACATCGGGCAGCAGCCCCATGATGACGAACTCGGTGGTGCCGATGGCGAAGGCGCTCAGGGCCAGTATGAGGAGCGAGAGGGGCATTTGCGTTTCCTTGGTTATTGCGGTGCGCTGAGTTCGGTTATGAGCGCCGTGAGGAAGGCTTGGATCGTCTCCTCATTGCGTTTGAAAAAGTGCCATTGCCCGGCCTTCTGGCTGCTGATCAATCCCGCCCGTTGCAAGGTTGCCAGGTGCGCCGACACGGTCGACTGGGACAGGCCGCAGCGCTGGTCGATCTGCCCGGCGCAGATGCCGTATTCGTGGTTGTGCAGTTGCTCGGGGAATTGCACTTTCGGGTCTTTGAGCCAGGTGAGGATGTCTCGTCGTACTGGGTGCGCCAGGGCTTTTATTATTTCGTCGAGGTCGATGGACATGGCAGGGTGCTCGGTGTCGTAAAGCGTTATATCGCGATGAGGCGAACTTTAAATCGTCATATCCCGATATACCAATATGATTTTGATCTGAGGCCAAAGCGAATCGGTATATCGGGTTATAACGATATGAGTGCGGCAGTGATAGACTGCGCGCCATGAATTATCTCGCACATCTGCACCTGGGCGGCCAACTTCCTGCGCAACTGCTGGGCAGCCTGTATGGCGACTTCGTCAAAGGCCGCCTGCAGGGCCAGTTCAGCCCGCAAATCGAAGCGGCGATCCAGTTGCATCGTTCGATTGACCGGTTTACCGATAGCCACCCGTTGGTGGGCGAGGCGTTGTCGCGCTTCAGCCTGACCCGCAGGCGCTATGCCGGGATCGTGCTCGATGTGTTTTTTGACCATTGCCTGGCGCGGGATTGGGCGCTGTATGCCGACCAGCCTCTGGAGCGCTTCACCGCGCAGGTGTACCGCGTGCTCGCCGCCGAACCCGCGTTGCCGGGGCGGCTGGCGCAGATTGCGCCGTATATGGCGGCGGATGACTGGCTGGGCTCGTATCGCGAGTTCGCGGTGATGGAGCAGGTGCTGCGCGGGATTTCGCGGCGGCTGACTGACCCGCAGGCACTCGGATTTGCGATGCACGAGTTGCGCGAGCTTTATAAGCCGTTAAGTGAAGATTTCCGGGTGTTCTATCCCCAATTGCAGAGATTTGCGCAGATCCAACTGACCACCGATGTCTAAATGTGGGAGGGGGCTTGCTCCCGATTGCGGTGTGTCAGTCACTGTCTATGTTGACTGAACAACTGCTATCGGGAGCAAGCCCCCTCCCACATATGACTGTGCCCGCTTTATGCCGCGAACGCAGGTCGAGCAGCCACTTGCTCAGCTTCCGGCACCGGGCCAAACAACGCCTTTTGCACCGCCTGCTGCGCCTGATACGCCAATGCCGCGCGTTCCTGCCCGGCGCAGGCAATCGGCTTGAGCAGATGAATCTGCACATCGCCCTGGTCGTTGGAAAACAAGCGCATCAGGTGCGAGAGCAAATCGTCATCGCCAATGAACGGCGCCAGCGGATCAACCCCACCGTCACGCAGATAACGAATCGCCACCGGTTGCAGCGACACATCCGCATCGATCGCACTGGACAGCAAACGCCCGTGGAACGTACGCAAGCTGCGTCCGTCAGTGGTGGTGCCCTCGGGGAACATCAGCAACGGGTGCTGTTGCTCCAGATGGCGGGTCATCTGTTTGCGGATCAACTGGCTGTCACCCGCGCCACGACGAATGAACAGGCTGCCGGCCTTGGCCGCCAGCCAGCCGGCTACCGGCCAGGTGCGGACTTCGGCCTTGGACAAAAACGACAGCGGCGTGACCATGCCCAGCAGTGGAATGTCGGTCCAGGACACGTGATTGCTCACCCATAGCATCGGCGCTTGCGGCAGCTCACCGTGCACCGTTACGCGAAAGGGCAGGGCGTTGCTCAATCGCGTCATAAAGAACCGCGACCAACGCTGGCGCCGCACCATTGAATTGGCCACGCCCAGACGCTCGAACAGGCCAAACACGCTGGCCATGCTCAAGCCTAGCGCCACCACCAACAGCACGCGGGCGATGCGCCCGTAGATGCGCAGGCGGTTCATCACATCGCCGCCTTGAAGTGGCGCGCATAACGCGGGCATAGCTCGTCGCGCTTGAGCAGGATGAACACATCGGCCACCTGGAAGTCTTCATCCCAGCACGGCTCGCCGCAGATCTTCGCGCCCAGGCGCATATAGGCTTTGAGCAGCGGTGGCATTTCGGCGATGACGTTGGACGGCAAGTCCAGGGCCGGCAGTGGCTTTTTCGGCTCGGCGCGCAGGTGTTCGTTGCACAGGTAGCGCTCGCGCAAGCGCTGCATGATTGCGTGGGCCTGAATGCCGCCATCGTGCATCGGGATGCTCGCGCAGCCCATCAGGTAGCTGTAGCTGCCCTGGTTGAGCACTTCGGCCAGTTCGCCCCAGAGCACCGCGATGGTGCCGCCGTTGCGGTAGGCGGGGTCGACGCAGGTGCGGCCGATTTCCAGGATCGGGCCCTGCAAGTGCAGCAAACCGTGCAGGCTGAATTCTTCTTCGCTGTAGAACCGGCCCAAAGTGCTGGCGGCCTGGTGGTCGAGCAGACGAGTGGTGGCGACGAGTCGACCGCTGTTCAAATCCCGCACGCCGATGTGGCTGCAGTGAACATCATAGTCATCCATGTCCAGGCCCAGTTCCGCGCCTTTCAGCTTGGCGTTGAACTCGCCGCTGAACACGTTGAACCGCAGGGCCTGGGCTTCCTGCAAGGCTTTGGCGCCCACCAGGCGTTCGGCTTGCAGACGGCGTTCATTGCCTTTGTCGCTGATGCGGGCGATCTGAGTCATAGCGAGTCTCCGGGTGCCGGCCAGGTTGCGGCCAGTCGACTTTGTTGTCCAAAGTCAGGCTATGTAGCCTCGGTGTCATCTCCATGAAGTTACGGTGACGGTTGGATGACAGGCCAACGGGATAGGGAGGGCAATGTCGCGTCATTCTCTCTCGGCGACATAAGGTTGAGGCCCTATAGGAGGCCAAGTGGAACCTGATTAGCGTTCGGACCACAAAAAGGTAGACAAACCTATTAACGGGAACCCTGCGACATTGGGAGCATGCATGGCTGTTTCACCTATAAGCTCACATTCGATCACTGGATGGAACTACCAGCCCGCGCCAGCCTTGGCTGAGTGGCCTATCGAAAGCTTCAGCGGTATTCGTAGCAAAGACGGGCGTACCTATGGGCGTACCGTCGGCGCACATCGGAACTGGCGGGCGGCACCTCATTACCAGTACAAACCGGTAAATGCCCACCCTGGGCAAAAGCCTGGGAACATCTGGGGCGGATTCAGTCAGTGGAGCAGCGATAACTGCACCATCGTGGCGGTTATCAAGATGGCGATGATGCAGTTCGGCGAAAAACCTACTGATATTTTCAAGAAAGTACGTGAAACCCCGCATGGCTATCACATTACCCTGCGAAATGGTGATACCACTTCGCTGAGCAAGGCTGAGGTGAAACAAGCGGCAGAGGCGGCAAAGCTCAAGTGCCAGAACATTCAGGCTGCTATCTATGCCAACTTTATCGTGGCGGTTGCGGCAAAGCGTTTTCAGGAGCAAAGCCATGCCAGTGGGTCGGGAGATTACGCTCGCGCGCTGGATATCTTGAACAATGGCGGCAGTATCGAGTACGCCTTCAAACGGTTGGGCTTATGGGAGCAGGTCGAGCAGGTGCCTCCCGAGGAACTGGCAGAAGGGCGCCTGGGCGTATTTCAATCTGGCAGTCACGTTTCGGTTTCTGTTAACGGCAACGAGGAGCGCTGGGGCAAACGGGGCGGGGCGACACCTACGGGAGCCCAGGTTTACGAGGCCTACGGATTCAAAAATCATGCTGGGCAGTCACAGGGCGTTAAGGCGAGCGGCAAGGTGGTGGCGTCGCCAAACCGTCATTTGTCTCGGCTAGGCTGGCGGGCTTGAATGCGCTGAGTGATCCTTTATGGTCAAACGTTTGTTGTGCGCTGCCTTGCTGGTTTTAACCACTAATGCCTGCGCCGAACAATGGCCGGCGAAAGAGTGGGCCTATGGTCCGCAATTGGCGGGTCCGGCTATCAAAGCGTTGGAAGATTTTGCTTTTGCACCGCGCAATGATGAAACGCGCGAAGGCATCCGCACCGACGCGCTGCTGGTCATTCGTGACGGCGAAATTATCTACGAACGCTACGCCGCGCCAACCACCGCCAGCACGCCGCACCTGACCTGGTCGGTGAGCAAAAGCCTGATGGCCACTGTGCTCGGCGTGGCCTACGGTGAAGGCCGCTTCAAACTCACCGACCCGGCCGCACGTTTTTACCCGCCGATGAAGCAACACCCCAAGGTGAGCATGGCCGACTTGCTCCATTGGGCTTCGGGGCTGGATTGGCAGGAAGACTATGAATACGCCCCATTGAAGTCTTCTGTTGTGGCGATGCTCTATACCCGTGGGCGTGGCGATATGGCGCAATTTGCCGCCGATACCGAAACCGCCGCCGAACCCGGCCAGGCGTTCCGTTATTCCAGTGGCGACAGCAATATTCTGTCCGCTGCGCTTAAAGGCATGCTCGGCCACAAGGCGTACATGAGCTATCCGTGGGATGCGCTGTTCAAGCCATTGGGCATTCGCAACGCGACGTGGGAAACCGATGCCGACGAAACCTTTGTTGCCTCGTCCTACGCCTACCTCACTGCTCGCGATCTGGCGCGGGTCGGGCTGCTGATGGCACGGGATGGGCGCTGGGGTGAGCAACAGTTGCTGCCCAAAGAGTGGGTGGCTTTCAATCGGCGGCCTTTCGACAACTACAAAGCCGGCCAGGATGAAGCGGTACCGGGCGGCCAATGGTGGCTCAACAAAGGCATGCCCCAACCGTGGCCCGATGCGCCGGCCGATACCTTCGCTGCACTGGGCCACTGGGGCCAGGCACTGTTTGTACTGCCCGACGAACACTTGGTGATCGTGCGCTACGGCGATGACCGCGACGGCAGCTACCGCCACAACGAACTGCTCAAGCGCGTGCTGGCGGCGGTGCGGTCATGATTCGTCGTCGGCCGTTTACCAGTCTGTTTCTGCTGCTGTTGCTGGCCCTATTGGGTTGGGTGTGGCACGAGCGCGTCAACCTGCAAGCCTTCCCCGACATCATCGCGGCGTACACGGCCAAGGAGTATTGCTCGTGCCGGTATGTGGAGAACAACCCGGCGCAGTATTGCCGTGGGTATGTGAAGCAGTACGTGCCGACCAGTGCGTTGATCGACACGCCGGAGCGCAGTGAAGTGACGGCGAGTGGGTTGGGGCGTACGCATACGGCACGGTGGTTGGGCGACCGTCAAGGCTGCCGCCTCAACCCCTGACACACCCAAATTCCCCTGTGGGAGCTGGCTTGCCTGCGATAGCGTCAGGTCAGCCAACATCACTGGTGCCTGTGCCGCCGTCATCGCAGGCAAGCCAGCTCCCACATTTAGATTATCTGCGTGGGTTCTCGGAAAAAGAACCGGCCTTGAGGTTCCACAGGGTGGAACCACCTTTGATTGTCCTCGCGCCCACATCGCGCTTAGCTGTCGATGTGTCGCCAACAAGAACGGGACCACCCGCCTGTGAGGAGAATCACCATGCGCCCACACCAGCACATCCTGGATTGGCTCAGCGATGTCGCCAGCGACTTGCACGCTGTGCGCCACGATATCCACGCCCATCCCGAACTCGGCTTTGAAGAGAACCGCACCTCAGCGCTGGTCGCGCAGTCCCTGCGGGATTGGGGGTATGAGGTGCATACCGGCATCGGCAAGACCGGTGTGGTCGGGGTGCTGCGCAATGGCAGCAGTTCGCGCACGCTGGGTATTCGTGCCGATATGGATGCCTTGCCCATCATCGAAAATACCGGTGCGGCTTACACCAGCCAGCATGCCGGTTGCATGCACGCCTGCGGGCATGACGGCCACACCACCATGCTGCTCGGCGCTGCCCGCTACCTGGCGGCGACCCGGCAATTCGACGGCACCCTGAATCTGATTTTCCAACCCGCCGAAGAAGGCCAGGGCGGTGCCGAGGCGATGTTGGCGGATGGTTTGCTGGAGCGCTTCCCGTGTGACGGCCTGTTCGGCATGCACAATATGCCGGGCTTGCCGGCTGGGCATCTTGGTTTGCGAGTCGGGCCGATGATGGCCTCGCAAGACTTGCTCACGGTGACGTTGGAAGGCGTCGGCGGCCATGGTTCCATGCCGCACCTCACGGTCGATCCACTGGTGGCTGCAGCGAGTATGGTCATGGCCTTGCAGACGGTGGTGGCGCGCAATATCGATACCCAGGAAGCCGCCGTGGTCACCGTCGGCGCCTTGCAGGCCGGCCAGGCTGCTAACGTGATTCCCCAGCAAGCCTTGCTGCGCCTGAGTCTGCGCGCACTCAACCCCAAGGTGCGCGAACAGATGCTGGAGCGGGTCAACGCGATCATCAACACCCAGGCCGCCAGCTTCGGCTGCACCGTGCAGATCGAGCACCGTCCGGCCTATCCGGTGCTGGTCAACCATGGCGAAGAAACCGAATTCGCTCGCCAGGTCGGTGTGGCCTTGCTCGGCGCCGATGCGGTGGACGGCAACACTCGCACGCTGATGGGCAGTGAAGACTTCGCCTGGATGCTGCAACGCTGCCCCGGCAGTTACCTGTTTATCGGCAACGGCGTGTCGCGGCCGATGGTGCATAACCCCGCCTATGACTTCAACGACGACATCCTGCTGACCGGCGCCGCCTATTGGGGCGCGTTGGCCGAGAGCTGGCTCAAGCCTGCCTGACGACCGCACTTTTTTCTGCCGCTGGACCCTTTCCCTTATCGGTTGAATGGAGTGTTCCTCATGCAGACTTCAAAACCCGGCGTCTCGCGCACCCGCCAAGTGGTGGCCGCCGTGATCGGCAACGCGCTGGAATGGTATGACTTCATCGTCTATGGCTTTCTGGCCAGCATTATCGCCCGGCAGTTTTTCCCGTCGGAGGATGAATACGCTTCGCTGCTGATGGCCCTGGCCACCTTTGGCGTGGGCTTTTTCATGCGGCCGGTGGGCGGGATCCTGTTGGGTATCTACGCCGACCGCAAAGGCCGCAAAGCCGCGATGCAGTTGATTATCCGGCTGATGACCGTGTCTATCGCGCTGATCGCCTTTGCCCCCAACTACGCCGCCATCGGTATGGGCGCGCCGTTGCTGATTGTGGTGGCGCGGATGCTTCAGGGGTTTGCCACCGGCGGTGAATACGCGAGTGCCACGGCGTTTCTGGTGGAGAGCGCACCGGCCCATCGCAAGGGCTTGTATGGCTCCTGGCAATTGGTGGGGCAGTGCCTGGCGGTGTTTGGTGGTGCGGCGATGGTGGCGTTGGTCACGCACTTCTTCTCCCCCGAAACCCTCGACCTGTGGGGCTGGCGCCTGCCGTTCGTGCTGGGCTTACTGATCGGCCCGGTGGGGTTGTGGATCCGGCGGCACATGGAGGACCCGGAAGAGTTTATCCAGGCGCGCAAAAACGCCACCGGCCCGGCACCGAGCCTGATGCAGGTGCTGCGTGAGCATCGGCGCAGCATCCTGGTGTCCATGGGCCTGGCCTGCGGCGCGACGGTGTCGTTCTATGTGGTGTTGGTGAACATGCCGACCTTCGCCCACAAGAATCTCGGCCTGCCGTTGGACCAGGTGCTGATGGTGCAGATGTTTGCGGTGGCGCTGATGACCGTGGTGATTCCCTTGTCCGGCCTGCTCTCGGATCGCTTGGGGCGGCGACCGGTGTTGATGGCCTTCACCCTGGCGTTCTTCGTGATGGTCTACCCGTTGTATGTATGGGTGGCTGCCGCGCCGTCCATTGAGCGTTTGCTGGTGATGCAGGTGATGCTGTGCACGGCCATTGGCGGGTTCTTCGGCCCGGCGCCGACGGCGTTGGCCGAACAGTTTCCCATCGAGGTGCGCTCGACCGGCGTGTCAGTGGCCTATAACGTGGCGGTGATGGTGTTCGGCGGTTTTGCGCCGCTGATCGTGACCTGGTTGAGTAAGGTACTGGGCACGCCTGTGGCGCCGTCGTTCTATGTATTGTTCGCGTGCGTGCTGACGCTGCTCGGCACTTATTGCATGCGCGAGGCTCCGCGGGCGAGCAAGCCACTGCCGTTTTCCAGAGAGGTGAAGCCTTGAGTATTGTCGATTGGGATGCCACGCAACTGTCGCAGGCGATCCATGGGCGGCAGGTATCGTGCGAAGAGGTGATGCAGGCGTACCTGGCGCAGATCCAGCGTTTCAACCCTCGTGTGAATGCGCTGGTGTCGTTGCGCGACAGCGAGGCTGTGCTGGCCGAGGCAAGGGCCTGCGACCGTGAGTTGGCTCAGGGCCAATCCCGCGGTTGGATGCATGGCATGCCCCAGGCCATCAAGGACCTGGCGGCGACCCAAGGTTTGCGCACCACGTTGGGCTCACCATTGTTTGCCGAGCATGTACCGAACGAAGACGCCATCAGCGTGGCGCGGGTGCGCGCCAGTGGCGCGATTATCATCGGCAAGACCAACGTGCCGGAGTTCGGCCTGGGGTCCCACACCTACAACACACTGTTCGGCACCACCGGCAATGCCTATGACCCACGCCTGACGGCCGGCGGCAGCAGCGGCGGGGCAGCGGTGGCCCTGGCGTTGCGGATGTTGCCGGTGGCCGATGGCAGCGACATGATGGGCTCGCTGCGCAACCCGGCGGCGTTCAATAACGTGTTCGGCTTGCGCCCGTCCCAGGGCCGCGTGCCCCACGGGCCAATGCCGGAGCTGTTTGTGCAGCAACTGGGTACCGAAGGCCCGATGGGGCGCAGCGTCACGGATGTAGCGCGGCTGCTGAGCATCCAGGCCGGTTACGACTCCCGCGTGCCCTTGTCGTCTCAGGACGATCCCGCGATGCTGGGCCAGCCGTTACAGCGCGACTTCAAAGGCACGCGCCTGGGTTGGCTGGGTGACTACAACGGTTATCTGCCGATGCAAGACGGCGTGCTGAGCCTGTGCGAGGCGGCACTCGATGATTTCGCCACGCTGGGCTGCGAGGTGCAAAGCTGCCAGCCGGACTTTTCCCTGGCGCGCCTGTGGCGTTGCTGGCTGGTACACCGCCATTGGCTGGTGCACGGCAACCTCGGCGCGGCCTACGCAAACCCGCGAAAACGCGCATTGCTCAAGCCCGAAGCGCAATGGGAAGTGGAGGGCGGCCAGGGCCTGAGTGCCCAGCAGGTGTACCAGGCGTCGGTGGATCGCAGCGAGTGGTATCGGGCCCTGGCCAAGTTGTTTGAACGTTACGATTTTCTGCTGTTGCCCACCGTCCAAGTGTTCCCTTTCGATGCACAACAGCCTTGGCCACGCCTCGTGGGCGGGCGCGAAATGGACACCTATCACCGCTGGATGGAAGTGGTGATCGGCCCGACACTCGCCGGTTTGCCGAGCATGAGCATCCCGGTGGGCTTCAACCCCCAAGGGCTGCCCATGGGCCTGCAAATCATCGGCCCGGCCCAGGCCGACCGAGCCGTACTGCAATTGGCATTTGCCCATGAACAGCTGACTCAATGGGTGCAACGCCGGCCGCCGGCGTGTCTTGCACCGACCGGCTGACCCGCGACCGGGCCTGTATCTTGCTGTGCAAAACAGATCATCCACCGGCAACAGGGAGATCGAACATGGAGACAGGCACGGTACGCTCGGTTGAGCGCGCACTGGCAATCGTCGAATTGCTGGGCGAGCACCAGGCCCTGGGGCTGGAAGAACTGCACTACCTTACGCGGCTGCCCAAGGCCACGGTGTCGCGCATGTTACTGACCTTGCAGGATCAGGGCTGGGTCTACCGCGGCCTGAGCGATCGGCGTTACCGCCTGCGCGCTCGGCGTTTGTTCGGCGATACCCAGCAACGTTTCAAGCGCCAGGTGGTGGAAAGCGCGGCGCCCTGGTTATTGGAGCTCAGCGAGCGCACGGGGTTGGTGGTTGACTTGTCGTGTTTCGACGGCGAGCGCCTGGAAGTCATGGAAAGCGCGATTCCCGGCGTGTTGCGCAAGCTCTACCCGAACAACTGCCAGATCGTCGGTCAGTACGCCAGCCTGTTTCACTCGGCGATGGGCAAGGCATGCCTGACGCAGTTGCCCCTTGATGAAGTGCAACGGCTGGCGTGTCGCGATCGTGTGGCCGCCGATGAGCAAAGCCATGCTTGCGAGCAAACCCAGCACCAGGGGTTCGGCCAGCGTACCGAGGGCTATTGGGAATACCCGGTGCGTTTGCCGTTCCTGATTCGGGCGGTGGCGTTGCCGGTGCGCGCCAATGGTCGGTTGGTGGGGAGCATGGCGTTGCATTGGCCCATGCATCAGGCGCCGGTGGAGCGGGTATTGAACCTGCATATGGCCAGCCTCGAACAGGCGGTGTGCGAAGTTCAGCGAACGCTGGATTAAAAACACCGCAAAACCCTGTGGGAGCTGGCTTGCCTGCGATGGCGATGTATCAGTCAACCATTTCTCGCCTGGCACACCGCCATCGCAGGCAAGCCAGCTCCCACATTGGATTTGCGCCGTTCGTGAGATTGCGCTTAATGTTCGCCCAGGTTTTTTGCCCCATGAGTCTTTATGTTCAATGTCAAACCTCTGGTCTTCGCGCTGCTGACTTGTGCCGCCGTGCCTGCCCACGCCGATTGGTACCTGGATAACGAATCCTCGCGCCTGTCTTTCGTCACCACCAAAAACACCGAGATTGCTGAAGTCCACCGCTTCCTGGTGCTGCACGGCAAAGTCGATGCCAAGGGCGCGGCGCAGTTGCAAGTGGAGATGGAGTCGATCAACAGCGGCATCCCGCTGCGCGATGAGCGCATGCGCAAAGAGCTGTTCCAGATCAAGGCCTTTCCCGACGCGTTGATCAGCGCACAGATCAATCTGCAACCCATCAACGACCTGGCGTCCGGCGCGCAGTTGGAGTTGCGCCTGCCGCTGAGCGTCACCCTGCACGGCAAGACCCAGACCTACAGTGCCGAATTGCTTGCCACGCGCCTGGATGAGCGACGTTTCCAGGTGGTGACCCTGGAGCCTGTGGTGTTGCACGCCGAGGACTTCGATCTGGCGCCGGGTGTGGCGGCGTTGCGCAAGGCGGCGGGGCTCAAGTCGATCAGTTTGTCGGTGCCGGTGGGTGCGGTACTGATCTTCACGGCGCGCTGACATGAGTGGCGCAGTGTTCCCGTGGCGCAGCGCCAATCAATTCGAACTGCTGATCGACGGGCCGAGTTTCTTCCCGCAGATGCTGGTGGGCATCGCCCGGGCCGAGCAGCAGGTGGATCTTGAACTGTATCTGGTCGAAGCCGGCGCCTGTGCCGACGCGATGGTGCAGGCGCTGGTGCTGGCCGCCGAACGTGGGGTACAGGTGCGCTGCTTGTTCGATGATTACGGCAGCCTGGCGTTTACCCTCGGGCTGCGCAAGCGCTTGACCGACGCCGGCGTGGAGCTGCGCTTTTACAATCGCCTGAATTGGCGGCGCTGGATGCGCAACCTGTATCGCGACCACCGCAAGCTGCTGCTGATCGACCAGCGCGTTGCCGTGGTCGGTGGTACGGGCGTCACCGATGAGTTCTGGACGCCGGGGCAAGACAGCGCCGATTGGCATGAAGTGATGGTGCAGATCAGCGGCCCGCTGGTACTGGACTGGCAGGCCCTGTTCGACCGGCAATGGCACGCTAACGCCGCGCGCCGTGAATGGAAACCGGCGACCCATTTCGGTTTGTCGCGCTTGCCGAAAGTGCCAGCGACGGGCCCCGGGCTTGGTCGCGTGGCGTACGCCGACGCTCGTCAGCACCGCGATATCCTGCAGTCGTTGATTCGCGCCTTGAACAGCAGCAAAGGGCGTATCTGGCTGGCGACTCCCTATTTTCTACCGACCTGGAGCGTGCGTCGTGCCTTGCGCCGGGCGGCAGGGCGCGGGGTGGATGTGCGTTTGCTGCTCACCGGGCCCCGTACCGATCACCCGTCAGTACGCTACGCCGGCCATCGTTATTACCCGCGTCTGCTGCGTGCAGGCGTGCAGATCTTTGAATACCAGCCGTGCTTTTTGCACCTGAAGATGGTGCTGGTGGACGATTGGGTCAGCATTGGCTCGTGCAATTTCGACCACTGGAATTTGCGCTTCAACCTGGAAGCCAACCTCGAAGCGTTGGACCCGGGATTGACGGCGGCGGTGGTGGGCAGTTTCGAAGCGGATTTTGCCCAAAGCCAGGTGGTGAGCCTGGAGGCATGGAAGGCGCGGCCGTTGTGGAAGCGGGTGAAGCAGCGGGTGTGGGGGTGGATTGATCGGTTGGTGGTGAACCTGCTGGATCGGCGCGGCTAGTCGCATCACTCAATCAAATGTGGGAGCTGGCTTGCCTGCGATAGCATCACCTCGGTACACCTGACAAACCGAGGTGCCTGTATCGCAGGCAAGCCAGCTCCCCACAAAAGCCAGCGCCCACACTGACCGTGTTTACAGCTTCAGCTCAGAGCAGCTCGAAGGTCTGCTGCTGCACATCCTGGGAATCCAGCCCGATCTGCACATTGAACTCCCCCGGTTCCGCCGCGAACTTGAGCTGGGCGTTGTAGAACTTCAAGTCGTCCTCGGTGATGGTGAAGTGCAGCGTGCGCGCTTCGCCGGCCTTGAGCATGACCTTCTGGAAGTTCTTCAGCTCCTTGATCGGGCGGATCATCGAGCCGGCCACATCCTGGATATACAACTGCACCACGGTTTCGCCGTCGACCTTGCCGGTGTTCTTCACGGTGACGCTGGCGTCGAGCTTGCCGGTCTTGTTCAGGGTGGTGGACGACAGTGCCATGTCCGCCAGGCTGAACGTGGTGTAGCTCAGGCCATAGCCAAAGGGAAACAGGGGACCTGTGGTGTCATCGAAGTACTGCGAGGTGTAGTTGCCCGGCTTGCCTGGGGTGAACGGCCGGCCAATGGTCAGGTGGTTGTAGTAGGTCGGGATCTGCCCTACCGAACGCGGGAAGGTGATCGGCAGCTTGCCTGACGGGTTGTAGTCCCCGAACAGCACGTCGGCGATGGCGTTGCCGCCTTCGGTACCTGCGAACCAGGTTTCCAGGATCGCGTCAGCCTGTTGGTTCTCTTCGAGAATCGACAGCGGGCGGCCGTTCATCAGCACCAGCACCAACGGCTTGCCGGTCGCCTTGAGGGCCTTGATCAGGTCGCGCTGGCTTTGCGGGATGTTCAGGTCGGTACGGCTCGACGACTCGTGGGACATGCCACGAGATTCGCCCACGGCCGCGACGATGACGTCGGCGTTCTTCGCCGCTTTCACCGCTTCGTCGATCAATACCTGGGCAGGGCGTGTGTCATCCACCACTTCCGGAGCATCGAAGTTGAGGAAGTTGAGGTAGTCGAGCACCGCTTTGTCGCCGGTGATGTTGGCACCGCGGGCATAGATCACTTTGCCCTTTTCGCCGATCACGGCGTTCATGCCGTCGAGCAGGGTTACCGATTGCGCAGGTCGGCCGGCAGCCGCCCAACTGCCCATCATGTCGATCGGCGCCTTGGCCAGCGGGCCGACCAGAGCGATGGTCGCGGATTTTTTCAGCGGCAGGGTGTCGTTGTGGTTCTTCAGCAACACCAGGCTGCGGCGCGCAATGTCGCGGGCCTCGGCGCGGTGCAGGCGGCTGTCGGCGTAGGTGTCGACCGGGTCATCCTCGGCCTTGCCGATGCGCAGGTACGGGTCCTTGAACAGGCCCATGTCGTACTTGGCGCCGAGCACTTCGCGCACGGCATTGTCGATGTCGCTCTGTTCGATCTCGCCGGACTTGAGCAGCCCGGGCAATTCCTTGCCGTACAGCGAGTCGTTCATGCTCATGTCGATGCCGGCCTTGATCGCCAGCTTGGCGGCTTCGCGCCCGTCCTTGGCCACGCCGTGCTTGATCAGCTCGAAGATCGCGCCGTGGTCGCTGACGGTCAGGCCCTTGAAGCCCCAGTCCTTGCGCAGCAGGTCGTTCATCAGCCAGGTGTTGGCGGTGGCGGGCACGCCGTTGATCGAGTTCAACGCGACCATCACGCCGCCGGAACCGGCCTTGATCGCCGCGTGGTAGGGCGGCAGGTAGTCCTGGTACATCTTGACCGGGCTCATGTCGACCACGTTGTAGTCGCGCCCGCCTTCCACCGCGCCATACAGGGCGAAGTGCTTGACGCTGGCCATCAGGCTGTCGGCATTCGCCGGGCTTGCGCCCTGGAACGCCTTGACCATGACTTCGGCAATCCGCGAGACCAGGTAGGTGTCTTCGCCGAAACCTTCGGAGGTACGGCCCCAGCGCGGGTCGCGCGAGATATCGACCATCGGCGCGAAGGTGATGTCGAGGCTGTCGGCAGCGGCTTCCTCGGCGGCGATACGCCCGGAGCGGCCGATGGCGTCCATGTCCCAGCTGGAGGCCAGGGCCAGGCTGATCGGGAAAATGGTGCGGTGGCCGTGGATCACGTCATAGGCGAAGAACATCGGGATCTTCAAGCGACTGCGCATGGCTGCGTCCTGCATCGGACGGTTTTCCGGGCGGGTGATGGAGTTGAAGGTGCCACCGATGCGGCCGGCGGCGATTTCCTTGCGGATCATCTCGCGGGGCATTTCCGGGCCGATGCTGATCAAGCGCAATTGGCCGATCTTTTCGTCCAGGGTCATTTGCTTGAGCAGGTCGCTGACGAAGGCGTCCTTGTCTTTAAGCGCAGCAGGCTTTGTTTCTGCCCAGACGGGGTGGGTGGCCAGCGTGGCAACAAGGCCGAGCAAACACAGCTTCTTCATGAATATCCTTTTTCGGCTCACTGCACAGCGGTTACGCTGGTCGGCCAAAATGTGGGGAGCGTCTATTGTTGTTCGGGTGTTGTTCAGATAAATGCAGCACACTCTGAACTCTTTTTCGCGCTGGGCATCTTTGTAGCTGATTGGCTCGATGCATTCCAGTGGTGGCGGATTATGCCCCAAGCGCGTGGTTTATAGGGTTAGTCGTCAAATTCCATCAAGATTGGGCAGGAGAAACACCATGCAAGCAGCACAGACTTACCGTTGGGGCTTCAAGGCCGCGGCTTTGCTATTGATCAGCAGCGTGCTGAGCGGTTGCGGCATCAACAACATCCCGACCCTGGACGAACAGGCCAAGGCGGCCTGGGGCCAGGTGCAGAACCAGTATCAACGCCGTGCCGACCTGATCCCCAACCTGGTGGAAACGGTGAAGGCCTATGCCGCCCACGAACAGGAGACCCTCACCGCCGTGATCGAAGCGCGGGCCAAGGCCACCTCGATCCAGGTGGACGCCAGCACCCTCGACAACCCGGAAAAACTCAAGCAGTTCCAGCAAGCTCAGGATGGCTTGAGCGGCGCACTCAGCCGTTTGATGGTGGTGTCCGAGCGTTACCCGGACCTCAAGGCCAACCAGAATTTCCTGGCCTTGCAATCCCAGCTTGAAGGCACCGAGAACCGTATCGCCGTGGCCCGTCGTGATTTCATCCAGACCGTGCAGGCGTACAACACCGAAATCCGTACTTTCCCGGGCCGTCTGTGGCATAGCGTGATGTACAGCGACTTGCCGATCCGCGCCACGTTTGAAGCCACCAGCGCCGATGCCGACAAGGCGCCGCAGGTGAAATTCAAATAACGCTGCCTTGAGGTGTCGATGCGTTTATTACGGATAGGCCTGGCGTTCTGGCTACTGGCTTGCATGGGCATGGCCCAGGCGGCCCTGACCTTCCCGGCATTGACCGGGCGGGTGGTGGACAACGCCCAGATGATCGACCCGGCAACGCGCCAGCAGCTCACTCAACAGCTGCAGGCGCTGGAGCAGACCTCCGGTGACCAGCTTGTGGTGGTCACCGTGCCCGACCTGCAGGGCGTCCCGATTGAAGACTACGGTTATCAATTGGGGCGCGCATGGGGCATCGGCCAGAAGGGCAAGGACAACGGCGCGCTGTTGATCGTTGCCCGTGATGAGCGCCAATTGCGCATCGAAGTCGGTTACGGCCTGGAAGGCGTGCTGACGGATGCGCAGTCCTGGGTGATCATCAACCAGGTGATCCTGCCCAAGTTCAAGACCGGCAATTTCAGCCAGGGCATCAGCGACGGCGTGGCGGCGATGATCCAGGTGGTGGGCGGTGAACCCCTGGCGGTGCCCGCCCATGTGGCGGATGCGAATTTCGCCAAGGATAACCCCGGGTTTTCCATCGGCCTGTTTATCCTGCTGATCGGCGTGTTGTGGCTGTGCAATCGCATGGGCTTGCCGGTAGGCGCTATCCTGCTGGCCATTCTCAGCAGCAGCGGCCGCGGCGGTGGTGGAGGCGGCGGTGGCGGTGGTTTCCGTGGCGGCGGTGGTGGCTTCGGCGGTGGCGGGGCTTCGGGCGGCTGGTAATGACAATAACGAGAAAAGAGCATCTACAACCATGGCATTACTGACTGAACATGAGCAGCGCCAAGTCGCCGAAGCAATTGCCCGGGTCGAAAAAAACACCGACGCAGAACTGGTGACCGTGCTGGCGGCGCGTGCCGACGACTACGCCTACATCCCGTTGCTGTGGGCCAGCCTGATCGCGTTGGTGGTACCGGGCGTGGTGCATTATTTGTCGGGCTACCTGACCATGTACACCTTGCTGTTGGCGCAATGGGCGACGTTTATTGTGTTGTGCCTGGTGTTTCGCTTGCCCAAGGTCACCACCCGCCTGATTCCCCGCTCCGTACGCCACTGGCGCGCCTCGAACCTGGCGCGTCGGCAGTTTCTGGAGCAGAACCTGCACCACACGCTGGGCAGCACTGGCGTGCTGATATTTGTCAGCGAGGCGGAACGCTACGTGGAGATCCTCGTCGATGACGGCATTTCCAAACGCCTGGATGACAGCAGTTGGGACGCCATCGTCAAGACGTTCACCCAGCAGGTGAAACAGGGGCAGACGCTGGCCGGGTTCATTGCGTGCATCGAGGCGTGCGGCGAGTTGCTCAAGGTGCATGTGCCGGTGACGCAAACGCGCAATGAGCTGCCCAATCGCCTGGTGGTACTCGAATAACCCGGCCAACTCAGTTCCAAATGTGGGAGGGGGCAAGTCCCCTCCCACATTTGGATCTACTGTGGCTGCTGGAACTGACCATTGGTCAAATAACCCCGTGCCCTGAACCCCTATCCCCCCTAAAATGCCCGGCATTCTTTGCCCGAGGCGTTTTTGTTCATGTCCGTCACCGCTCAACCCGCCAACCCTGCGCCGGATCATCACGCCCAGTTCATCCAATTGCTGAGCGCAAGCCTTGCGCAAAACGCCTTTATCAAGCTGGTGCTGGCCAAGTACGTCGGTGAGGAAGCCGAGCTGCAACGGCTGATCATCAAGCCGGTCACCGTCAAAGACCAGCCGTGCCTGTCCTTCGTGTACCGCTACAAGACCCGCGACATCACCAAGAATTTCCCCTTGGCTGACGGCGTGGCGGCGATTGCCGAGCTGTTGCCTGCGTCATTCAAGAACGCGCACTTGCTGTCGCTGACTGACGAAGCCCAGCTGGAATACAGCAAGAAGAACAAAAGCTCGCTGTTCAAAAGCCAGCCGCAACAACTGCGCGAAGCACCGTCAGCCGAGCATAACCGTGAGAAGAACCGCTACCTTGACCTGAGCCGGCCGTTTCTCGCCGATCTGGGGGTGACCGATGCCAGGCAGGCGTTGATTCCCTCGATGTCGCGCAAGTGGAAGCAGATCAACAAGTTCATCGAAGTGTTCAGCCATGCGCTGACGTCGTCGCCGTTGAAACTCGACCAACCGGTGCGCGTTGCCGATTTCGGCTCTGGCAAGGGCTACCTGACCTTCGCCATTCACGATTACCTGCGCAACACCCTCAAGGCCGAGGGCGAGGTTACCGGTGTTGAATTGCGCCAAGACATGGTCACCCTGTGCAACAGTGCTGCCGCGCGGCTGGAGCACCCGGGGCTGGTGTTCAAGTGCGGGGACGTACGCAGTGTGGCGCCGAGCGAGCTGGACGTGATGATCGCCCTGCATGCCTGCGACATCGCCACCGATTACGCGATCCATACCGGCATCCGCTCCGGCGCGTCGATCATCATGTGCTCGCCATGCTGCCACAAGCAGATCCGCCTGCAGATCCAGAGCCCGGCGCTGCTCAAGCCGATGCTGCAATACGGCCTGCACCTGGGCCAGCAGGCAGAAATGGTCACCGACAGCTTGCGTGCGTTGTTCCTGGAAGCCTGTGGCTATGAGACCAAGGTGTTCGAGTTCATCTCGTTGGAGCACACCAACAAGAACAAGATGATTCTTGCGGTCAAGCGTACGCAGCCTTTGGACAACGCGCAGTTGCTGGTGAAAATCCAGGAGCTCAAGGCGTTCTACCACATCACTGAGCACTGCCTGGAAACCCTGCTGCGCGCCGATGGCTACCTGGCCTGAAGTGAGCGCGTTCCCTGTGGGCGCTGGCTTGCCTGGGATGACGATGGTGGCTGTACCACGGCTATCGCAGGCAAGCCAGCTCCCACATTTGGAATGCGTGTGTGGTCAGAAGAATCGCGTCACGCTGATCTTCGCATCGCGCCCCTTGGTATAGGCGCGGTCGCCGCTCAACGCAGGGCGGAAGTTTTCGTTGAATAGGTTGTCCACCGTGAAGTTCACCTCGGTGCCTTTGAGGTAGGCCTGCTGCGGGGTCCATTTGGCGAACAGACCCTGGGTGTTGTAGCGCTTGTTGCCGTACTGGTCGTAGAACAAGTCACCCACGCCGGAACCCGGGCCACCGGAGTATTTGTCGCTGGGCAGGCGGTCGGTGGCACCGATGAACTGGCCCATCCAGCCGACCTGGGCATCCCAGGCGGGGATGTGGGTGCCCAGTACCAGCACCCATTTGGTCGGCGGGATATCCCGCGCTGCCACGTCCGGACCCCAGGGGTTAGTGTAGGCGCCCTGGTGCTGGCCTTTGGTGTAGGCGAACGACACCGAACCAAACAAGTAAGTGGAGTTATAGATCGACTCCAGCTCGACGCCCTTGATGGTCATGCCCCCAATATTGCGATAGTTGGACATCGCGCCTGGCGGGCAGGCTGAGGCAATGCTGCCGCCGTTGATGGCCTGGTTCTGGCAACCCACACCAGTGGCCTTGAAGATTTCATCTTCAACCTTGTTGTGGAACAGGGTGGTGCGCAGTTGCAGGTTGTCGTCCTGGGCCAACAGGTTGTCGAAGTTGGTGATGTTGCCCAGGGTGATCGAGGTGATGCGCTCCGGGTCCAGGTCCACGCTGGTCGCGGTGCGGCTGCCCAGGCCCTGTACTTCATATTGTTCGTCGATCACCGGGGCGCGCCAGGTCTGGCTCCAGTTGGCGAACAACCCCACATTCGGCGTCACGGTCCAGAACAGCGCCAGGCGTGGCGACCAGCCGGTGTAGGTGCGGTCGCTGTAATCGTGGCCAACTTTGGGATCGGGGTTGTTGTAATAGGGCGCATCGTTGCCTTCGCCGCGGTTGCGCACATGGTCATAGCGCAGCGACGGGGTGATGGTCACGTCGCCGATAGTCACCGCGTCCTGGATAAAGAAGCTGTTGGTATCGACCTTGCCGTGGGGCATGAAGCCCGGCTGGAAGTGCCCGTAGTTGTAGCGCGCTGTGTTGTAGGTGGTGCCGGGCATCCACATTTCGGTTTCGCGGATGTGCTTGCGGATCTGCCCACCGACGGTCACCGCGTGCTGCAAGGGCCCGGTGTCGAACAGGCTGACGTTGCGGACGTCGAGGTTTTTGTCGGTGTAGGCGGTGTCCATCTTGCGCCCGCCGGTAGCGAGTTGGAAAAACGCGGTGGCGTCACGCTCGTCGGTCTGTTCGGTATTGGACTGGGAGTATTTGACAGTGAGGTCCACCAGCGGGTTACCCAGCGGCTGGTAGTGATACTTGCCCGACCAGGTGGTATCGACCGTATCGCGGTGCGCAAGGAAACGCTTCAATGCCCCTTCGTAGCCGTAGCGGTCGATGTTGAACTGGGTGGGCGGCGTCGGGTAGCTCGCGGCGGAAAACGGTGTCCAGCGGTTGCTGTGAGAGCGCGAGTACGACAGGCCGACACTCTGCTCATCGGTGAAGTACGCGTTGACCTTGAACAACTTGCCGTCCACATCCTGCGCGCTGTTGGGCAAGCGCTGGGGGTTGATCGGGTACTCGTTGTTGTCGTTGGGCAACTTGGCGGCCACCTTCATATCGCCGCCGTCGCGTTGGGTCAGATAGGCCAGGGCGTCGAAACGGCCATCGTCGGTGCGGCCATACACGGCACCGCTGTAGACCTGTTCATGGTCATTGCTGGAGTAGCCGTATTTGAGCATCGCGCCGCTGTTGCGACCGTCCTGGAGCAGGTCCGGGGCGTCCTTGGTGATCATGTTGACGGTGCCGCCGAAGCCGCCATTGCCGGTGAACGGCGAGTTGGGGCCTTTTTCCACTTCGATGCGCTTGATCAGCTCGGGTTCGATAAACACTGTGCCTTGCTGGTAGCGCTCAAAGCCGGTCTTGGTGGCGCCGTCCACGGTCAACGGCACGTCTTCGGCATCGCCGAAACCACGAATGTTGATGGTCTGCCCGCCAGGTTTGAGCGAACCGCCCTGGCTGACGCCGGGCAGGGTCTGCAACAGGCTGGGAATGTTATTGGACTGGTAGCGGTCGATATCGGCCTGGGTCAGGGTGGAGCGGTTGACGGTGCCGGCGTTCACTTCGTTGCCGGTGCCGATCACGCTCAGCGTGTCCAGCTGGATCGCGGCGCTGCTGGTGGCCTTGCCCTCATCGGGGCGCACTACGTAGGTGCTGCCGACCTTGATCAGGGTGAACTCGCCGTTTTTCAGCAGGGAGCGAATCGCTACTTCTGCGGTGTAGTCACCGTCAAGCGCCGGCGCTTTCAGGTTTTTGAGCAGGCTTTCATCGAACAGCAGCTGGATTTTCGCCTGCTGTGCCACCTGGCTCAGGGACGTGGCCAGTGACTGGGCCGGCAGGTGCAGGGTGAACGACTCGGCCTGGGCATTGAGGCTGAAGGCCAGGCACGTGGCCATGAGCGTGGGTCGAAGAAACAGGTGCGAAGCGTGGCAAGGCGCGCGAAACATGAAATCCCCCGGAGCGGCTAAATAGCCAAAAAGGTGTGCGTATCAAACACGGACAGGAGGAAGACGGGGCAGGCCAAAAAAACCACACATGCGAATGCAAGATATTCTCATGTGGGCGGTATGCAGGCTATTTGCTCGGCTCGATTTTCACACTGCCATCGGCCAAGACCACGGTTTTTACCGGCAACAGGGCGGGCAAGGCGTTGAGCAGGGCATCGGGGTCATTCACATCCAGGTTCCCCGACACCTTGAGTTGCGCCACGGCCTTGCTGACCTGCAACGGCGCCTGGGGACGGTACAGGCTCAGCTCGTCGATCAGGCTGGCCAGTTCGCGATTGCGAAACGATAAATGCCCGCTGCGCCAATCGGCCACTTCTTCAGCGCTGAGGGTTTGTTGTTGCAGGGTGCCTTTGGCGTAGCTGTAAGCGGCACGTTGCCGGGCGCCGAGCAGGGTGGTGGGGCTTTTGCTGTCCGGCTCGAACGCCACCTGGCCATGGGCAACGCTCACCACCAGTTGCTGCTGGCCGCGGCGCACGTCAAAACCAGTGCCCACCACCCGTATGATCGACTCGCCGGCTTGCACGTAGAGTGGCCGCTCCTTGTCGGCCGCCACTTCGATATACAGCTGGCCTTTGTCCAGATGCACGACACGTTGATGGGCGCTGAAGTCCACGCGGATGCGGGTGTTGGCATTCACGTACAAAGTGCTGCCATCGGGCAGGTTCAAGGTACGCATACCTTTGGCATGAGCGGCGACCTGGGTGTGATACAGCTCGCGGGGCGCGCCGATGTGGGTCGCCAGCACGGCGCACAGCACGGCAGCGGCCACCGCAAGGGCAGGGCGCCAGAGGGGGCGTTTGCGTTTTGCCAGCGGCAGCGGTTTGTTCAGTTGTTGCAACTGGGCCAGGTCGGCCCACAGCTGTTCGAATTCGGCATAGGCACGCGCATGGGCTGGCACCGCCTGCCAGGCGGCAAAGGCTTTGCGGTCGGCACGGCTGGCAGCGTTGCGGTTGCGCGCAAACCAACTGGCGGCCTGGGCGTCGATGGAGTCGCTCGTTTGGCTGTCCAGGGCGTCGATGTCGCTCGGGCGGTTCATTCTGGCTGCTCCGTGCCGGGGTCGGATTGAAGGCGTCGCTTGCAATGCAGCAGGGCCAAGGCAATATGCTTTTCTACCATGCTGGTCGAAATGCCCATGCGTTCGGCGATCTGTGCCTGGCTCAAGCCTTCGAAGCGGTGCAGCATAAGGGCTTCTCGCCGGCGGGGCGAGAGTTCGGCGAGGACTTCTTTCAACTGTTCCAGGCGTTGCAGGCGAAGGGCGGCGGCCATGGGGTCGTGCTGTTCGTCGGTGACCGGCTCGGTATCCATTTCGGCGTGATCGGAATGGGCGGTGTGCCGTACCTTCTGTTTGCGCCAGTGATCGCGCAACAGATTGCGCGCCATCTGAAACAGAAACGCCCGGGGCTGCTCGACCTTGGCTCGATCGCGGTAGCCCAGCCACTGGGTAAAGACATCCTGAGTCATGTCCGCCGCGTCGCTGGCGTTGTCCGTGCGTTTACGCAGGAAATACAGAATATCTGCATAAAACCCGCGACAGGCATCGGCCGACGACGGGTCGGGCTTGGGATGAGACATGGATATCCTTCTTGACGAAGCACGGCGTGGAAAAGTCGTGAATGATATCGAGAATTATTGCTATTTGTCTCTATTTAAAGGCTGTACTCAATTCAACTGTGGGAGGGAGCAAGCCCCCTCCCACACAGGCCCTGAGTTTATTTCAGAAGTGTTTTGAGTTGCTCGATCCCCGCCTCACCCAGCGGGAACACCGGCAACCTTGGATCCCCCACCTCCAACCCAGTCAAGCGCAACCCGGCCTTGATCGTCGTCGGCAACCCGCCCTTGAGGATGAATTGCAGCAACGGCAACTGCCGGTAGAACAGCTCTCGCGCTTTATTCAAGTCATTGGCCAGCACTGCCTGATACAGGTCCAGATTGAGTTGGGGGATCAAGTTCGGCGCCGCGGTGCACCAGCCTTTGGCACCGGCCGCGAAGGCTTCCAGGGCCAGCGGGTTGCAGCCGTTGTAGAACGGCACGTCACTCTCCAGTTTTAACTGGTGCATGCGCTGGATGTCGCCCGTGCTCTCCTTGACCATGGTCACGTTGTCGACCTGCTTGAGGATGCGCAGGATCAACTCCACCGACATGTCGGTACCGCTGGTGGCCGGGTTGTTGTAGAGCATGATCGGCACGCCGATGCTGTCGCCGATTGCGGCGTAGTGGGCGAGGATTTGCGCTTCGCTGAGTTTCCAGTATGAGGCGGGCAGCACCATGACCACATCGGCACCGTGCGCCTCGGCATAGCGCGCTCGGCGCACGGCCTTGGCGGTGGTCAGGTCGGACACGCTGACAATGGTCGGCACGCGTTTGGCGACTTTCTCGATGCTGTAGGCACTGACTTCGTCCCACTCGGCATCGCTCAGGTAAGCGCCTTCGCCGGTGCTGCCCAGCGGCGCGATAGCGTGGATGCCGCTGTCGATCAAGCGGTCGATAGAACGCCCGAGTGCGTCGAAGTCAACACGCTGGCCATCAGCACTGAACGGGGTGATGGTGTAGCCGATGATGCCGTGAATAGTTGGATTGGACATGGGAAAACTCCGGTCGAAAAAAGGGGGCGATCAGTTCAGGCAATCGGCATGTTTACGCAGATTCTGCCGCGCGTAGTAATTGAACGCAGCGCCATGGCGCTTGGGCTTGGAAATCCAGTCGTGGGCCTCGCGCCCCAGCTCTGGCAGGATCGGCTTGACGGTGCCCGCAGACATCGCCAGCAACTGCAACTTGGCCGCCCGCTCGATCAACTGCGCGATGACACAGGCTTCTTCGATGCTGGCCCCGGTGGACAACTGGCCGTGGTGCGAGAGCAGGATGGCGCGCTTGTCACCCAGCGCCGTGGTGATGATCTCCCCCTCTTCATTGCCCACCGGCACGCCGGGCCAGGCCTCCAGGAACGCGCAATCTTCATACAGCGGGCAGAGGTCCATATGCGACACCTGCAACGGCACTTCCAGCATCGACAGCGCGGCAATGTGCGTGGGGTGTGTATGGATGATGCAGTTTACATCCGGGCGCCCGCGGTACACCCAGGTGTGAAAACGGTTGGCCGGGTTGGGGATGCCATGACCTTCGAGCACTTCCAGGTCTTCGTTGACCAGCAGCAGGTTGCTGGCGGTGATTTCGTCAAAACCCAGGCCCAGTTGCTGAGTGTAGTAGGTGCCAGGCGCAGGCCCGCGTGCGGTAATTTGCCCGGCCAGGCCAGAGTCGTGGCCGTGTTCGAACAGAATTCGGCAGGTCAGCGCCAGCTTTTGGCGCTCGGTCCACGTATTATCTGCCAGGCTGTTTTGCATCTGGCTCAGGGCTTGCTTGACCAGTTGGTCTTTCGGGAGTGCTAATGTCTTGGCCATATCGGTGTCCTTTGGGTAGTTCAATGGACGTCGGATTTGCTGCTCGCCCGCTGCTCGCAAGGTCGTTGGGTGACTGCAAATGACACTAAAGATGCTATATGACACTTTGTGTCATTGGCAAGCACGGCTCATCGCTTTCTGCATGGATTAACCGCAGCAAATGTCTATCCGTTTGAAATTACTGAGAAAAAAACTTGGCGTAACCCTGGAGGCCCTGGCCGAAAAGTCCGGGATGACCAAGAGTTACCTGTCGAAAGTGGAGCGTGGGCTCAACACGCCGTCCATTGCTGCTGCGCTGAAACTGGCCAAGGCGCTGAACGTGAAAGTCGAAGAGCTGTTCAGCGAAGGCAACGTCAGCCTCGACAGCTACAGCCTGGTGCGCAGCCATGAACGGCCCGACACGTCACCGGGTTATGCGGTACTTGCCCATCAGGTGAGCGAGCGCAGCCTGTTGCCGTTCATCATCTACCCGCCGGCGGAGTTCACCGACAAGACCTTCAAGGAGCATTTGGGGGAAGAGTTTCTGTTCGTGCATGAAGGCCAGGTGGAAGTGGATTTCATGAGCGAGCGGGTGCTGTTGGAGCGCGGCGATGCGCTGCATTTCAATGCGCAGAAACCCCACCGGATTCGCTCGGTGGGAGAGGTGCAGGCGCAGTTGCTGGTGGTGGTGCACAGCGCTGAGGAATGACGCTGATCCCGATTTGAAATGCAATCAAATGTGGGGGCGGGCTTGCTCAGTGTTCGACCGGCACCGAAAGCGCCGGGTTACCCAGCGGATGCGTGCGCGCCGCGAAGAATTTCAGTTGCGCTCCTGTACCTTCGAACAGCTGCGAATACCGCTGCTTCTGCTGACGAATAAAGCCATCAGTGCGCCCCGAAACCGAGATCGCCAGGGTGGTGATACCGGCCTGGCGAATCGCATCCGCCAGGTGTTTATCCTGCGGCCCCAAGTCATGCCCGAAAATGCACAACGCGCCTTCATGGCTCAGCAACTGCTCATAACAGAACGACAGATAATCCGAACTGCGAATGCTCTTGAGCTTTTCCTCCACCTTGCCTTCACTGACGAACAGCGGCACATCGTCCAGCGTCTTGATCGTGTTGTTGATCGCGAAACTGCTGAGCAAGGTGCTGTCGGTGGACGGCAGTTTTCGCGCTGTGCCATCAAGGTTGCGCACCAGATGCAGGCCGCCGTGCAGGTAGAGAATGCGCGTGGTGTCGGTGTGGGTATTGCGCAGGTCGAAGCTTGAATCGGCGCTGCGGAACAGGTCGTCGATCCCGGGCGTGTGCAGGATTGCCCAGTAGTTGAGCAAATCGTAATTGCTGGTGAAGACGGTGGCGTAGCGTGCCAACTCATTGTTGATCGTCGCCAGGGTCGATGGCTGCACCAGTCGCCAGGGGATGTGTACGGTGTGAATGGTGTTGATCAACGCTTCCTTGATCGCGTAATAGCGATTACGCGGCGCCGCCGAACTGACCGCCAGGGCCTTGTTGACCCGGCTGGTGGTTTTCAAGGCGCCCAGGGCTTGCTCGAAACTGCGGGTTTGCAGGGCATCGAACACGCTGAGTTCGGATTGGCTTAGGGGTTTTTCTTCAACGGTGCGGGCGTTTTCAAACAGCGAGTCGTAGGCAAAGTCTTCCCAGATCGTGCGGCTGGCGCCGTTGCCGATCAGAATCCCGTTGAAGTCGATGGCGTCGCGCAGGGCGCTCCAATCTTCAAGGTGGGCGTCAATATCCTGGAAATCCTTCATTGCGGCGGGTCTACTCGAAATCGGCTGGAGGGTGACTTTATCACGAGCCGGCGTTGATCCTGATCAAGATGCGCTATGCAGTACCGGTGGATTCTGTCGGCATAAAGCCTCTGAGGATCGACCATGAGCAGCACATTTTTCATCCCCGCCGTCAACATCATGGGCAGCGACTGCCTCGACGAAGCCATGACCGCTATTCGCGCCTACGGCTTTCGTAAAGCCTTGATCGTTACCGACGCCGGTCTGGCCAAAGCCGGTGTGGCCAGCATGATCGCCGAGAAGCTGGCGATGCAGGATATTGACTCGGTGATCTATGACGGCGCCAAGCCCAACCCCACGGTGGAAAATGTCGAGAAGGGGCTGGCGCTGTTGCAACAGACGGCCTGCGATTTCGTGGTGTCCCTGGGCGGCGGCTCGCCCCATGACTGCGCCAAGGGCATCGCCTTGTGCGCCACCAACGGCGGACGCATCGGCGACTATGAAGGCGTTGACCAGTCGAGCAAGCCGCAACTGCCGCTGGTCGCCATCAACACCACCGCCGGCACTGCCAGCGAGATGACGCGGTTTTGCATCATCACCGACGAAACCCGTCACGTGAAAATGGCCATCGTCGATCGCAACGTCACGCCGCTGCTATCGGTCAACGACCCGGCGCTGATGGTCGGTATGCCCAAGGGCCTCACCGCCGCCACGGGGATGGATGCGCTGACCCACGCCATCGAAGCCTACGTGTCCACCGCCGCCACACCGATCACCGACGCCTGTGCGATCAAGGCCATCGAGCTGATCAGTGCCAACCTGCGCCTGGCGGTGCGCGACGGCAACGACATGGCCGCACGGGAAAACATGGCTTATGCGCAGTTCCTCGCTGGCATGGCATTCAACAACGCGTCCCTGGGATTTGTGCATGCCATGGCTCACCAACTGGGCGGTCTGTACGACTTGCCCCATGGCGTCTGCAACGCCGTGCTCCTGCCCCACGTACAAAGCTTCAATGCCAGCGTCAGTGCCAAGCGCCTGAGCGACGTGGCCCGCGCCCTCGGCGCGGACATCAAGGGCATCACCGTGGAGGAGGGCGCCCAGGCCGCGATTGCGGCAATCCGCCGACTGTCCCAGGACGTGGAAATCCCCGCCGGCCTGCGTGAGCTGGGTGCCAAGTTGCAGGACATCCCAGTGCTGGCCGCGAACGCGCTGAAGGACGCGTGCGGGCTGACCAATCCACGACGGGCGGATCAGCGTCAGATTGAGGAGATATTTCGTAGCGCGTTTTGATAGGGCAGCCTCAGGCGGCAGGCGTTAAGCTACACGCTCAACGCGTTCTACTTGAGCAAGCTTGCGGCGTGCCGCTGAGGTTCCCTAATGAGAGTTCTGTTATTCGGCGCCACCGGCATGGTCGGCCAGGGCGTGCTGCGCGAGTGCCTGCTGGCGGCAGATGTGCAGGAAGTGGTCGCCGTCGGCCGCACGCCCCTGACCCAGCAACACGGCAAACTGCATCAGGTGCTGCACAGCGACATGCTCGACTTCCAGCCCCTGGAGAACCTGCTGCAAGGTTTTGATGCGTGTTTCTTTTGCCTCGGTGTCTCGTCGGCAGGCATGAACGAAGCCCGGTACACCCACCTCACCTATGACCTGACCCTGGTGGCTGCCAGTACCCTGGCGCGGCTTAATCCGCAGATGACCTTTATCTACGTGTCCGGCGCTGGCACGGACAGTTCCGAGACGGGCCAATCAATGTGGGCGCGGGTCAAGGGCAAGACGGAAAACGCCTTGCTGCGCCTGCCGTTCAAGGCGGTGTACCTGTTCCGTCCGGGGATCATTCAGCCGTTGCACGGCGTGCGCTCAAAGACGCCCTTGTATCAAGCTTTCTATAGCGTGCTGGGGCCGGTGCTTTCGTTTGTGCGGCGGGTAAAACCGGCTTGGGTGGTGAGCACCGAGACTGTCGGCCGGGCAATGTTACAGGCTGCGAGCCTGGGCGCGCCGCAGCCGGTGGTAGAGCAGGCCCAGATCAATCGCCTGGCGGCTGAGCGCCACTGAACTGGATCAATGCCACGCCGCCGATCAGCAGCAACGCGCCCAACACCCGCGGCGTTGTCAGTTGGCGTTGCACCAGGCCGAACAGGCCGAAATGGTCGAGCAGCAACGAGGCGAGAATCTGACCGGCCATCGCCAACGCAATAAACCCTGACGCGCCGAGTTTGGGCAGCAGCATCAACGCCAGTGAAATAAAACAGACGCCGAAGGCGCCACCGGCCCACATCCACAACGGAGCCTTGGTGATAAACGTCAGGCTCGGCAAGGGCAGACGCAAAGCGATAATCACTGGCAGCAGCACGATGATACTCACCAGCAACGACGCCAAGGTGGCCCACAATGGATGGCCGAGGCCGCGCCCAAGATTAGCGTTGATTGCACTTTGAAACGGCACCACGGCTCCGGCGATCACCGCCAGCGCTAACAAACCCATCCAATGCAACACGCTCATCTCCATGCTCCCAGAAGTTTCGCTGGACTCTAGGTTATTCGTCGTGCAGATTTAAATTCCAAGTTCTTATACAGACCATGCAGCTGATGAATGATCTACGCCGCATCGACCTTAACCTGCTGGTGATCCTCGACGCCTTGCTCAGCGAGCAACACGTGACCCGCGCCGCCGAGCGCCTGCACCTGAGCCAGCCGGCGGTGAGCCACGCGTTGGCGCGGCTGCGCGATATGCTTGGCGATCCGCTGTTGGTGCGTCAGGGCGGCGCGCTGGTGCCCACGGCTCGGGCTCTGGAGTTGGCAGCGCCATTGGCCGAAGCGCTGGGCCAGGTGCAGGCATTATTGGCGCCGAATCGTTTTGACCCCACCTCGGCCAAGCGCCGCTTTCGCGTGGCAATGTCAGACTACAGCGCAGCGATCCTCCTACCAGGATTGGTCCGCGTCCTGCGCAGTGAAGCGCCGGGCATCGACCTGCAGATCATCCAGGCCAGCCGCGAAGGCATGGTTGACGGCGTGCTTAATGGCGATCTCGACCTGGCGGCGGGCGTATTCCCCGACATGCCCGCCGAACTGTGTACGACGCCATTGTTCGAAGAGCATTACACCTGCCTGGTCGACCGCCACAGCCTTGCACCCAGCGGTGCGCTGGACCTGCCGACTTACCTGTCGCGCCCACATGTGCTGTTGGAGATGCGCGGCAGCGGTACCCCGGAAATCGAACGGGCACTGACTGCGATACGTGAACGGCGGCATGTGGCAATCAGCCTGCCGCACTGGGGCGTGGCGCCACAGTTGATCGAGGGCACGGACCTGATTTTGACGGTGTCGTCCCGGGGTTTACTGAATATCGACCATCAACATTTGCTGACCGTGCCACCGCCGTTTCATATTCCCTCGTTTGCTTTTGAGCTGGCCTGGCATGTGCGGCGGGGTGGTGATTCTGGGTTGCAGTGGTTGATTGGGCGGGTGCGCGGTGTATTGTCCGATGGTCACCGATAATAAGAGAAAACCTAAATGCTAACCGGCTTCAACCACCTGACCCTGGCCGTCACCGACGTGCCGCGCAGCGTCAGTTTTTATCACGATCTGCTGCGTGTTCAACTCGATGCCACTTGGGACAACGGTGCTTACCTGTCCTTGCCCGGGCTTTGGCTGTGTCTGTCGCTGGATCCGGTGCGCTCGACCACTGCAGCAATGGATTACACCCACTATGCCTTCACCGTCGATGCCGCTGATTTCACCGCGTTGGTCGAACGCCTGCGGGCCGCCGGCGTGCAGGAGTGGCGTGACAACCGCAGTGAAGGCGCGTCGTTTTATTTCCTCGATCCCGACGGCCACAAGCTGGAGGTTCATGTCGGTGATCTGGCCTCGCGCCTGCAAGCTTGTCGCGCCAAGCCTTACGCAGGAATGAAGTTTTACCCACCGCAGTGAAACATGCAGAATCAATCACCTTCAAGAATCCGTCAGAGCGTCTATTCATGACCCCATCCTTGCTGCTCGCCGTCCTTGCTTCGGGTTTTATCTACGGTATTACACCTGGCCCAGGTGTTTTGGCCGTGTTCGGCATCGGTGCTGCGCGTGGCCGGCGTGCCGGAGCGGGTTTTTTGTGCGGGCATTTGCTCGGTGATGTGGTGTGGTGCAGTACTGCGCTGATTGCCATCGTCGGTGCGCGAGAAGTGGGCAGCAGTGCGTTTGATGTATTGGGCGTACTCAGCGGTGTGTATCTGTTCTGGCTCGGCTGGCGTGCGATCCGTACCCAGCGCCGCAACGGCGATGCCCCCCAGGGCGCGGCGCGGCACCCGTTCTGGCATGGCATTGTGTTCGGCTTGACCAACCCCAAAGCCTATCCGGTTGCCGTGGCGACTTTCACCGCGTTGCTGTCCAGCCGTGCCGAGTTGTTGACGTGGTCGATGCTGCCGTCGCTGATCTTCGTGAGCTTTGTGGGCGGCCTGTTGGCCTATGGGATTTTGATCGGCGTGGTCGGTGCCCAACGAGTGCGCACGGTGTATCAACGCCATGAAATCCTGATCACCAAGCTCTGCGGCGTGATGTTCATCGGCTTTGCCATTAATGCCCTGGCGCATGCATTGCCGGGCTTGTTTGCAAGCAAGCCGGCATGAAATGACGACAACCGTTCGTCGCACTGATAAGTTTTTTCTAAACCTTTGCGGCTCTGAAAATTCGAATCCAGGGCGGGTGTAGATCCCCGTACCTATTTTTGCTCTGGAGGAACCCATCATGAGCCGCATGGCTATCCGGTTACGCACCGCCAGTTTCGCGATGCTGCTGGGCCTCGGCGCCAGCAATGCTTTCGCCCAGTCGCCTGCTGAATTTATCGAGCAGGCTTCGGCCAAAGGTATGGCCGATATCGAAACCAGTCGCATGGCCCACGCCAAGACCTCGTCCCAAGAGATCAAGGACTACACCATTGAGGTCATCAACGAGCGCACCCTGGCCAACCAGCACTTGGCAGCCATCGCCAAGAAGCTCGATTTGCCGGTCGCGCCACGGGAGAAGATCGTCGATAAGGCCGAAACCCTGATGCCCGAACTCAAGGACGGTGACTCCTTTGACGCTGCCTATACCGCACAGCAGGTCAAGGAAAACGAAGACGCCATCGCCCTGTTCAAGAAAGAAGGTGCCGCGTCGGATGTGCCGGAGATAAAAGCGCTGGTGGATGAGACGCTGCCCAAGCTCGAAGAGCGTCTGCAAAAAGCCCGTGCCCTGGCATCAACCTATGGCAAGGGTCATCAAGGCGACGGTTGAGACCGTAGCGTGAAATGAAATCGGCGGTGGGGGCCTACCCAACCGCCGTTTTCTATGCCTGATTCAGGTCCGTCTTGGTCGGCGCCACGTTGTCGGTGCAACCGTTGTTCAAACTCAGGCTGCTGGTGTTGCCAATGTCGCGGTATTCCTGGCGCAGCTTTTCCAGTTCCTTGCGGTCCAGGCCATCGAGGCTGAGCACGGCATTCTGCGCATCCTTGGATACGCGCAGCAGCTCATCAATCTTGATATGCAGGATATCGTTGTCGCGGTTTTGCGTGTTCTGGATCAGGAACACCATCAGGAACGTGATAATGGTCGTCGAGGTATTGATGATCAGTTGCCAGGTGTCGTTGTAGTGGAAATAGGGCCCGCTCAGGCTCCATATCAGGATCAGTGCGACGGCTGTGTAGAAGGTTCGGGGGCTGCCTGCCCAGCGGGACAGGGTTTGCGAGACCGTGGAGAATTTCATTACCGTTTCCTGTGTGAAGAGGTGATGGATAATTGACCACAGCAGTTCTTTGAAATTTCTTTTAACAAATATCTCGGTAAACGGTTCAGTCGCCGCCTAAGTCAGAACGCCAGCTCTGCCTGACCTGCGCCCTCCAGTGCCAGCAAATACTGCTTGGCCTGCAACCCCCCGGCAAATCCGGTCAGCCCGCCTGATGCACCAATCACCCGGTGGCAGGGGGCGACAATCGAGATCGGATTACGCCCATTCGCCGCACCGACTGCGCGTACAGCCTTGGGGTTGCCGATCTGTTGGGCAATCTGGCTGTAGCTGCGCGTTTCGCCGAAGGGAATTGTCAGCAGAGCCCGCCAAACCTGTTTCTGAAAATCGGTACCGGCGAAATCCAGCTCCAGCTCAAACCGATTGCGCGATCCGGCAAAGTACTCCGTTAACTGGCGTTGGGTTTCCAGCAATATCGGGCTGTCATTGGCCTCGACCAATTCACCCAGGCGCACACGGTTTGCGCGTTCCACTTCCCATAAAATGGCGCTCAGTTTGCCGTTGCGCGCCACCAGGGTCAGTTCACCGACAGGGGAAGGCATGAGCTTGAATTGGTAAGTCATGAGCGGGCTCCTCGAACAGGCGTTTAATGGGCATGACGCTACTCTAGTTCCGCCAGCGGGTCTGGAAACTACGTTTCTTGCGGTCAAATTCTCGTCAGCTGAACGTTCCGGTAAACCCTTCGGTTTTGCTTCGCCGCGATTATCGATCCTGTTGCAATACCTTGAGTGCCGCGGACGCCAGAAACCCCGAGCGGCTTTTTTCTTCCGGGTGATTCAGTACATAGTCATCGATGCGATTCAACAGATACCCCGGCAGGGTGATGTTGAGTTTTTGCGCCTTGCCCAGGTACTTGGTGACGTCGATGTCTACCACCGCCCAGGTGCAGCCTGCGTACTGTGGGTTGGCGGCGTGCAAGGTGACTTTCTGCGCGCAGGGGATCGGCGCGCCATCTTCTGCAAGGATCTCGAAGTGCCCCTCGATGGCTTCGCGGGCCATGGCCATGGCGTCGTCCAGGTCATCGCCGGCGGAATAGCACCCGGGAATATCCGGGACTTCCACGCCCCAGGCGTGGTCCTCGTCGCCCGTTGAAATTGCGATGGGATAAAGCATGTGTGTTGCCCTCCAGGGACGGTTAACTCAGCAGAGCCTGTTTCAAAATGCTCTTGGCGGTTTTATCCAGCAGGTCCTTTTTTGGATGAGGAATCGTGACCAGACCGGGCTTTGTCGGGTGCTTGAAGTGATGATGACTGCCCCTGATGCGCACCAGATACCAACCGTCTGCAACGATGTGACCTATCAAATAGCGGCTATCCACATCACCTCCTTGTGGTGTGTGTTGGTGGTGACTATAACTACTGAAAAAAAATTATCAACACTCTACCTACCGATGGTCGATGTCCGGTATTTCGGTAGCGGTTGAAGGAAGTGTATGGCGGCGCTGGAATGGCGCCGCCGAGACGTATTGCGGGATTTTTCGCGGTATTACCGGATGTGTAATACCTGTTCAAGTACACCAATAAATGCATCCACCAATACGCCTCTTCCTGATGTCGGGGTAAGTACCAACAACTGCGCACATGCATCCACTTCCTGCAGCGGTCGATACGTCACGCTTTTGTTCATCAAGCTCTGGGTACATTCCGGGACCAGCGCAACGCCTTGCCCGGCCGCCACCAAGGCAATGATCGACGTGATCTGTCGCCCGGTCGGCCCAGGGCGCAGGGGCTGGCCGTGGTGTCGGTAAAGTTGCTCGATGGACTGGTTCAAGCCAGACCCGTAATCGGCCGGAAACAGAATCAGCGGATAAGTGCTGAGTTGGGCCACGCCGAGCATCGTTTGGCTGGCCAATGGGCTGTCGCTGGAGACGGCGGCCACCAATCGCTCCTCACCCAGCGATAACGCCTGGACATCGGCGCTTTGCGGCATCAGGCGGCTCAAGCCGATATCCAGGCGTCCGTCCGCCACCTGGGCACCCAGGCTGCCGGATGCGCATTCCACCAGGGTCAACTGCACATCGGGAAAGCGCTGGGCGAATGCCTGGATCGCCTGGCTGAACAGGTCCGACAGCGCGATTGAGCTGGCATATCCCAGTGCCAGTTGGCCCGCAGTGCCGGCGGCCAATTTACGCGCGATCACTTGCGCCAGTTCTACTTGCTCCAACACACCGCGGGCATAGGGCAGGAACGAACGCCCCTGAGCGGTGAGGGTGACCGTGCGGCTGGTGCGGTCAAACAGCTTGAACCCCAATTCTGCCTCCAGCGCAGAAATCTGCCGAGTCAGCGGCGGCTGGGCCAGATGCAGGCGAAGTGCAGAACGGCCGAAGTGCAGTTCTTCAGCGACCGTCAGAAAGTAACGCAGCTTGCGTAGGTCGAGCATCCTGATCCTTGGGTATCAATCGGTCGGAATTCGGTATTGGTTAAAGGCACGCCGGCCATTCTATAAAGGCCGCACAAAATAAAACGAGAGGTTTCATGAAACCGCGTCTGCATTGTGCCCGCCTTGCCCTGTTCCTGTGTGGCTGCGCCGCATTCCTCAACCTCTACGCCACCCAGAGCATCCTGCAGGTGTTTGCGGCGCAGTTCGGCATCAGCGCCAAGGCTGCGGGCTGGAGCATTACCGTAACCACGCTGGCGGTGGCGATCACTGCGCCATTCGTCAGCCACCTGACCCGGTACTTCGAGCAACGCACGGTGATAAGCCTGGCGGCGCTGTTGCTGGCGGGGCCGGCGTTGATGACGGCCTATGCTGACAGCTTTGCTGAAGTGTTGGTTTGGCGCTTTGTCGAGGGCATGCTGATCCCCATAGTGTTCGCCACGAGCGTGGCTTACATCGGCGATCGCTGGAGCGGTGGCACGGTGACTGAAGTCACCAGCCTGTATGTGGCGGGTACCGTGCTGGGTGGGTTCGCCGGCCGGTTCGTCACTGGGGTGGTGACCGAGTACGTGGGCTGGCGCGAAGCGTTTGAGTGGCTGGCCGTGTTGAGCGTGATGGTGGGCGGTTTCATCCAGTTTCTGCTGCCCGCCAATCGCCCGCGGGCGAAGCCGGCCAAGGCGGCTCGGTCAGGTGCTTTACGCACGCCGCTGATGGCCGCGTATGCCGTAGGTTTTTGCGTGTTATTTTCACAGGTCGCCGCCTTCACCTACGCAGGTTTGTACCTTGGCCTACCGCCTTTCAACCTCGGGCCTGCGGCCTTGGGAGCGCTGTACACGGTATTTCTGTTGGCGCTGATCGTGATACCCATCGCCGGCCGCCTCAGCAAAGCCCGCCCACAGGCCCAATTGCTGAGCATCGCTGCGGTGCTGGGCGTTTGTGGTTCGGCCCTGACCCTGATGCCTTCCCTGTGGTGCATCGTGGTAGGTCTGGCCTTCAGCTCCACCGGCGTGTTCCTCGCCCAAGCCGCTGCCAATGCCTTCATCACCGCCAACGCTGGCGACAGCAAGGCAAGAGCAGTGGGGGTCTACCTGACCTGTTACTACCTGGGCGGTAGCTGCGGAGCTATCGTGCCGGCGCTGATTTGGGAGCGCTGGGGCTGGGCCGGGTGTGTGGGGCTGATCATCGGTTTGCAACTGCTGACCCTGTTGATCGCGTTGGTGGGCTGGAAGCCTGTCAACTCCGAGCTGGTCAGTGCACAACGTTCTTGAACCTCAAATCCCAGGCATAAAAAAACCGGTCACCAGGGACCGGTTTCCATGCATCCTTCGCCAGATTTAGCCTGACGCAGGTGCCGCATTCAAGTGGAGCGGGTAGAGGGAATCGAACCCTCAACTAAAGCTTGGGAAGCTTTCGTTTTGCCACTAAACTATACCCGCTCAGAGCGGCTGACTTTGTACCAGATGTTCGCTGCAATTTGAAGTTTTTCTTTGAAAAATGTGTGGGTTGCGTGTGGCGAGGGCGCTTGTTCACCGTCGCCAGTCTCCATTTCAAAGGGTAGCTGCATGCTGCGTCTGCCCCTGGTGATATCGCAGCCGGCTCACCTGTCGCTCTGGTTTCAAGAAGCCCACCACTGCCTCACGGCTATCCCGGCACGCCGCTTTGTGCTCCATATCCAGAAAGTGCCCCGTGGCCTGGATGGTGCTGAAGCTGCTCTTGGCCACATGCTGGCCAAACAGCCTGGCATCCTCGGCGCTGGTGTATTCGTCCCATTCGCCGTTCAAGAACAGCACCGGAATGTCGATCTGTTTGGCCGCCCTGAGGTAGCAAAGCCGGTCGCTGTTGAGTACGTGGCTGATGTGAAAGTGCATCTGCCCATATTCGTGCTCGGCCAGGTTGCTGACGTGGCGGTAGTTGAAGCGCTTGAACAGCGACGGCAGATGCTTGCCGATGGTGCTATTGACCAGGTGGCCGACGCGGTCGCGGTCGAGGTTGCCGAGGTAGTCGACACCGCGCTCAAGGTAATCGCGCATCGGCGCATTGATCACTGGCGAGAATGAGCTGATCACGGCTTTTTCCACACGTCGAGGCCGGTGTGCAAGCGCAACCAGCGTGGCGGCACCGCCCCACGAAAAGGACAGCACATGCTCTGCGGCGAAGTGATCGAGCAGTTCCAGGAGAATCTGGCCCTCAACTTCCTTTGTCAGCATCTGCTCATGGCGGTTATGGATTTTGGAACGGCCGGCGTAAGGCTGGTCGTACAAAACCACATTGAATTGCGGGTACAGGCTTTTCACGGTTTGAGCGAAGGACGCCGTGGTCGCCATGGAGCCGTTGACCAGGACGATGGTCTTTTCAGCCGCGTCCGCGCGATAGAACTCCGTGTACACCCGATACTGACCCTGTATATCCAGCACAGCGATTTCTGGCCTCATGTCGTAAGACTCCTGGCAAGCGGGTAGTGCGCGCAGATCACTCTGCACGAGCTTTGTGACAGGTAGGCATACGCCTGGAAATGAGGGCCCATGTCGGTCCGATGACGGCTGGCCGGCGGGTATTGTTATGAAGGGCGGTTTGCCGGGATGGCCCGCAGATCAAGCGCGGGCGAGGCAAGGTGTTTCTTGGAGATTATGGAGCGACTCATCAGTCATGATGTGGCGCAGCCCTGAGTCAAGCAGCACAACCGGCAGGCCGCAAGTTTAAAGGCCGGATTTTTGCCGTCGCTGGCCGAACGGTCGTCAGACCTGCCGGATTTCGTCGTCGGTCAATGGTCGGTATTGGCCCGGCGCCAGGCTTGTATCCAGAGCCAGCGGGCCCATCCGCTCGCGATGCAGGCCTGTCACCTTATTGTTGAAATGGCCAAACATCCGCTTCACTTGGTGATAGCGGCCTTCGATGATGCTCAAGCGCGCCGTCCTTGGGCCCAGCAACTCAAGTTCGGCAGGTTGGGTGGTGAGGTCTTCGAAAGCGAAATACACACCCTCGGCAAAAGTCACCGCGTACTGCGCACCGATGTCCTGCTCGGTTTCCACGCGGTAAACCTTGGGCAACTTGGTCTGTGGTTGCGTCAGGCGCCGCGACCACTGGCCGTCGTTGGTAATCAGCATCAGGCCGGTGGTATTGAAATCCAGGCGACCGGCGATATGCAGCTCGGCCTTGTCCGGTACATCCAGCAGGTCCAGGACAGTGGGGTGTTGCGGGTCCGATGTGGCACTCACGCAGCCCCGGGGTTTGTGCAGCATGAAATAGCGCGCCGGTTTGCCTGCCTGCAGTACTTCACCGTCAACGCAGACATGGCTGAATTCGCGTACTGGATGATGAGGGTCGCTGATCACGACACCATCGACGGTCACCCGGCGTCCCGCCAGCAGCAGGCGCACTTGCTGGCGATTGAACTGCGCCAGGTTGCTGAGGAAACGATCAACGCGCATTGCGGTTACGCAACTGTTCGTCCGCCTGGGCACAGCGCGGGCACAGGCAGGCTTTATTGCGCAGTTCATCGGGCAAGGCTTCAAGCACCGCCGGATCGATGGTGACGCTGTAGCACCAGCAGGGCTGGTCGGCGGTACGCGGATCGGCCAGGGTGCAGTCGTTGCGAGCGCCGCAGGCAGGGCAAAGGGTGGGTGTGGTCATCGGTCGGTTCAGGCAGGAATCGGGCAGGGGCGCACAAGTCCTTGCACGATACAGCGCCGCTGAGTCCGGTTCCATCGCCGCGTCCTGAAGGCGAGCATTCACTTGGTCTGAAACAGATGTTTCTACTTATGTCGTAGGCGCACCAGATTCGGTTTTTGATGTCAGATATTTCGTCATTCAGTGAAGGCTGAATGCCGCTCTCCAGCGTCGCTGGAGGAGCTCTTCCGCGGTCCAGGAGGCCGCCATGTATAGACGACTGCTGCTTATCGCTTTGCTCGGCCTGACCTTGTCAGCTTGTGTGCCCTACTACGATGGAGGCGCCACTTACTATCGCTCCGAAGTCTATACCGCACCGGCGCCCGCCTATTATTACGGCGGCCCGCGTTATTCTCCCTATGGGCGCAGTTATTACACCCCAGCGCCTCGCTACTATGCACCACAACCTCGCTATTATTCGGCGCCGCGTTATTACCAGCCGGCACCGCGTTATTACCCAAGAGCGGGTTACCGGCCTTACTCCAACCAAGGGTGGGGTAATCGCTGGGGCAACGGCGGGCATGGGCGTGGTTCCGATCACGGAGGTGGCCGCGGCGGTCATCGTTAAATATCTTGAAAAACAAGCGGCGCATCAAGCGCCGTTTTTTATAGGTACCGTATGTCCGTACTGTCAGATTTAACAGCTATCTTTGAGGCGATAGCTGTATTTCACTAGCGAAAAGCCCTGCGCTTTGCGTGGTGAAACTGAGCAGATGGAATCCCTATGTTCAAACAACTGATTTGTGTGCTCCTGCTGATGAGCTGCATCGTTGCATCGGCCAGAGCGGAGCAAGGCTGTCCTTACCCGGCGCAGGTCTCGTATGTCGACGGGCATTATCGCGTCGAGGACAACGGCCTGCGGTGGCAAAGCCCGAAGGTCAAGTATCGGGGCCTTATCGACGGATTCATCGGCGCGGTCTTCATACCGGGCGAGGACGAGCAGAGGGAAAACGGCTACATGGATAAGTGCATCTACCGCACCGGTTGGGACGGTGTGGTAGCACTGAGGCCCTACAAGGACAGTAAAATTATCAACATGTCATTGACCAGCACCTTGTATTGGGAGCTGCGGCCCGGTGCGTTCACACTGCCGGTATATACCTGCACGGACAGCCAGCCGGACAACTGCGCTTTCAACGTCAACGACAAGCGAACAAACCTGTCAGTAGTCAGATAAGTCCGCCAGAGGATTCCTGCCCTCCCATGCCTTGTTGAAATGCGCGTGCACCACCGCTTCCGGAAGGGTATTGATATCCGGCCAATGCCAATGAGGTGTCTGGTCCTTGTCGATCAAGCGTGCTCGAACACCTTCGGCGAACTCTGGATGACGGCAGCAATTGAGGCTCATGGTGTACTCCATCTGAAACACCTGTGCCAGCGATAGATGACGGGCACGCTGAATCTGCTCCCACACCAGGTGTGCCGTCAGCGGGCAGCCTTCACTGAGGGTTTTACCCGCGCGCGCCAAGAGCGAATCGCTGTGATCACGCAACAGGCTCAATGCGCGCCAGGCACACCGTATATCGCCCACATCCAGCCATTCGTCGATCAGCCCACGGCGCGGCAACCATTGCGCTTCGGGTTGGTGGCCGACCGCTTCCTGGGCAAGGGCCTTGAGCAAACTGTTGAGCTGCAGTGCGGCCTGTTCCTGCCAGTTCAGTTGCAGCAAACCGTCAAGCAGCTCATCTTGCTGGTCATCACGCAGGAAGCGGTCAGCCAGACCCAGGTCCAGGGCGTCGCGGCCGTTGACATGGGCGCCGGTAAGGCCCAGGAACAAACCGAGCTTGCCCGGCAGGCGAGACAGAAACCAGCTGGCACCTACATCCGGGTACAACCCGATGCTGATCTCGGGCATGGCCAGGCGACTGCTCGGCGTAACAATACGTACCGAGGCACTTTGCAACAGACCCATACCACCGCCCAATACATAGCCGTGGCCCCAGCAAATCAGCGGCTTGGGGTAGGTATGCAAGCGGTAGTCGAGGCTATATTCGGCAGCAAAAAACTGCGCGGCCAGGGCCGGTACTTCGCCGGGTTGTTCAAGGCACTCCTGAGCCAGGCTGCGCACTTCACCCCCAGCGCAAAAGGCTTTTGGCCCATTGCCGCGCAACAACACACAGGCGATTTGCGGGTCGTTGGCCCAGGCATCCAGGCGCTCTGCCAACGCCAGAATCATGGGCAGGGAGAGGGCGTTGAGGGATTTTTGAGCGTCCAGGCTGGCGATGCCTATGCGCGCACCGCCGTTGCCGGCCAGTTCTTCGAAGTGCAGGTTCATTGTGACCTCAATCGAGAAGGTGAAGGATGAGTATGATCCCTTCGTGGGAAAGTGCCGGGGGTGTGTCAGATCAATTGACAAGCGGAGTCGGCTTTCCTAGGGTTCGCCTCATTCTTTTTTACAAGACAATTCAACTATGACCGATGGCGACCGTATCAAACTCGAACCCAGCTGGAAACACGCCCTGCGCGATGAGTTCGAGAAGCCCTACATGGCCCAGTTGCGCGAGTTCCTGCGCCAGGAACATGCCGCCGGCAAAGAGATCTACCCGCCCGGTCCGTTGATTTTCAACGCCCTTAACTCCACCCCTCTGGACAAGGTCAAGGTGGTGATCCTCGGCCAGGACCCCTACCACGGCCCTGGCCAGGCCCACGGCCTGTGCTTCTCGGTGCAACCTGGCGTACCGGCGCCGCCGTCACTGGTCAATATCTATAAAGAACTCAAGCGTGATCTGAACATCGACATCCCCAACCACGGCTACCTGCAAAGCTGGGCCGACCAGGGTGTGCTGATGCTCAACACCACCATGACTGTAGAGCGGGCGAATGCCAACGCCCACGCGGGCAAGGGCTGGCAGTTCTTTACCGATCGGATTATCGAGGTGGTCAGTGAGCATCAGCCCCATCTGGTGTTTCTGCTGTGGGGCGCTCACGCCCAAAGCAAGCAGAAGCTGATCGACGCCACCAAGCATCTGGTGCTGACGTCGGTGCATCCGTCGCCGTTGTCCGCGTATCGCGGGTTTCTGGGATGTGGGCATTTCAGCCGGGCCAACAAGTTTCTTGAGCAAAGCGGTGAGACACCGATTGATTGGGTGTTGCCGCCTGTCTGATACGTGCGAGGCGTGCTATGCCGTCTCACATCTGCAATTCGATGATTCGAAAGAATTTTATCGTTCTGGCCAAGCTGAACAAAACTGCACGGGACGCAGCACCTGTTAGTTCTGACAGTATCCGCTTGGGGGCAAATTGCCTTAACTACTCTCCGTGATCTTTGGATGGGGTCAGTACCCTTTAGGTGGTCGAGGGCCTCAACCTGATAGTCGTCTAGGAGAGTCGATATGTCTGAGTACGATCCGCTTAACCCACCTTCCAGTCGTGGCACAAAAGCAGGTGTGCTGGTCCTGGATGCACCTGTTGCACCTGATGTATTAGACCTTGAGGCAGATGACCGCGGTCATAAAATACCGGTATTTTTTCAAAGCACAGGGCTGAGGGTTGAAGTGCCTACGTTGTGGCCCGGCAATAATGTACTTGATCCAGGGGATGTCACTCTTGTCCAGTGGTTCTTGGGGGACGAGATGTTTGATGAGAAGAGGCTGGAGGCGCCTTATGATGCTAGCGACCTGCCTGACGTTGACTCTCTGGTACCTCCCCATCTCATGGAAGTACCCGGCCTGCATAGATTGCGCTACGAGGTCATATTAAGAGAATCAAGTGGTAACCCAGGGGGGCCTTCGTTTTCGACAATATTGGACAGTGACAAGGTCGGGCCAAATAACGGCTTGCGTGGTCCGCGTTTCCAGCTCCCGCAGGTCATCGAAGATGACGGCGTAACGGATGAATATCTGGATAATCCCGCCAATCTGGACAGAGTGACAGCTACTATTGATTTGATATGGCCGGACATACGTTTGGGGGATGTGGTGGAGGCTTATTTAATACCACTGCCTTTTCTCAAGCCTTTGCGCAAACGTCCACGCCATTTGGACATCGTTGCCACCACCACCATTGTTCAAGCGCACAAGGATGGGGCTCGGCCCATCGAGGTGCATTTCCCGGGCGCTTTTCTTCGCGGTCTGGCCAATCGGGAGTACAACGCTCAGTACTTTTTGAAAGACCGCTCGGGGCGTGAGTCGGGCCCATCACGTACCGCTCCCCTGTTAATCAATCTGACGCCTACGCCCACCGACCTGCGTCCGGTTGAAATTCCGCAGTTGGATGATGGGCGTATAACCCTCAATGACGCCCGTGCTGAAGGCGGGGTATATATGAATATCCTCGAAGTACTCGGCTCAACAGAAGGGGATCGTCTCCTACCGTCATGGGATCTTATACCGCTGGACCCCATCGTTATTTCAGCTTTTCAGGATTGGCCTATCAGGGTGCCGATTCCGTATTCGGTGTTGGCCAGCGGCGGTTACGAGTTCGTTTCCGGGACTGTGAGGGCAGAATACAGTTGGCAGAGAGGCGTTGCCCCCTCCAGGCCATCGATCACCCGCTTTGCTGCTGTGGATCTGACGGTTGCCGGGCCGGTGAGCCCGAATAACCCAAACCCTATCAACCTATTGCTGGACGTGGTGACAGTGAAGGGGGTAGATGGTGACAACCAATTGACTATCAACGACGAGGGTAAGCCGGTACGCGTGATTACCTCGTTGTATGGCGCGCCCGATTTTGGTCAAAAGTTGGAACTGATGGCAGGGAGCTTTCCCGGGCCCATCGCGACCTACACCGTACAAGCGGGAGATAGCGCGGGTCGGGAAATTGAGTGGTTGGTCGACTGGAACATCATCGAGCTTTTAGATACAGGTTGGGTTCCTTTCTTTTACTGGACCTTCAACGGGGTCAACCGGCAACGCGCGCCAGACACACCGGTAATGATCAATACGGTGCCTATCGTTGGGCTCAAACCCCTTGAGTATGTCGGAGTCAACTACGGACCTGGCCCGGACGCTGGGTTTATCAGCTGCCATCTGCGACCTTGGGTAAACGGAGCCGGCGTTAAAATACCCGGGGATCCAACGCTGTTGGACGGCGGTGATGAGGTGCTTTTGGACTGGGCCAGTTATGCGCACCCTAATGGTTTCGCCGGCGCTGTCATTCCTGACACCATCAAGTCCTTCAGCCATACGCTGACGGCCCGAGAAGCCCGTGAGGGATATGTCTTTCAGGTTCCGTTTGACCCATACATCTTGCTTCCGGGGCTGATCAAGCCACCAGAAGGGCAAACCAACCCTCGGCATGGCTCTGCGGTTGCGCGCTACCAGATCATCAAACCGGCAGGTGCAGGCATGGGGTATTCCGAGCGTAAGTTGGTGTTCATCACATTGATTCGGCCCAACTCACCGCCTTGCGTGTCGGACGATTAGGCGTAGTGGCGAAGGGTGCAATGTGCTTGTAGTGGAGGAGGTGCTCGTGGTTGCGAGCATCACAGTCGAGCCGCAAGGGATACTGTCAAGTTTGACAGTTACGCGTTAAAGGGAAATGCCATTAAATGAATGAGACGCCAGCAGGTTTGCCAATTCAGACCTCTGCAGGGTCGGTATACGTTTAGAAAATGACACCCGGGTGTTTAGTCTTACCGTCGTTTTATGCCCGGACAGATACTTATTCTTTTGAGGAGTTTGAATCATGTCCAACACATCCAGTAAACCTGTTAGTCACGACCCTGTAGGCCCCATGGAAGAGTGGGAAGAACCCGTTACCGATCCCACATATTTACCTGCTCCGACGATCCCTGGTTTATTGGCGGCCATTGATGGCGACAACCACCGGAATGTGGTGCCAAGGGCGCTTCAATTGAGCGGACTCAGTCTAAGGGTTGACCTGTGGGACCGTACCGGCTTTATTAATGACTTCGATACACTCACCGTCTCTGTGAATGACCGGCCGGTACATATTGAGACCTACGACGCAGCTATCACTTTACCTGATCCGGTAATTGTGGATTTGGGCCCCAAGTCGGCCTTGCAAACCAACGGTGTCAAAGACATTAGCGTTCATGTGCTCAACCTCAGCGGCAATGACGTTAATTACAACATCAATCGGGTTTACGTAGACGCGCAGGACCCTAACTATGGCAATCAACCTTCGAGGGTCATAATAGAAGATTACGGCCCCGAACTGACCCCAGCCTTTCTCGTGGGTAAACCGGGTTTGGAGTTCACCATTCCCACGCCGGCAGACCGGCGTGGCGGTGATACTTATCGAGTACTTGTGGGAAGTAATATCGTTGCGATCGAGGATGACGTGCCGGTGACAGGCGACATTACTGGTCATATTCCAACTGCAACGATTCTTGAGCGGTCAGGTTCGATAGACGTGAGATATAACCTGGCTGATCGGTCTGGCAACACGACTACGTTGTCTATTCCAAACTACGTACAAGTGAGTCTGAACGAAGCGCCCGTGTTTGGTCCCGTCAGTGTGTTGGAAGCGCCATTGGTTGATAAAGCAGAGGCCCGTAACGGCGCAACGGTGCGGTTGGAAAGCCTGACCGGCCATTTGCAGAACGACACCCTGGTCGTGTTATGGGGGACTATTGAGATCTATCGTCAATCTGTTGGCATGCCCGTTTTCCCAATTGACATCCCTGCACGTTTTGCAGCTATTGCGGCAGGCGGGAATTTCTATACGGCGGATATCAAAGTCATGATTGAGCGCCAAAGCAGCCCCACTTACAACGCAGCTGTGGTGCAAGTGGATGTCGACCTGCGTGAGCCCGGTGGGCAAAACCCTGGTGAAGGCCCTGTAGACACAAACTTGGCACAGCCCGTTCTGCTCGGTGGGGGCCCCGCCCCCAAACCCGATAACCGCCTCTCCGAGAAAGATCGCAACTTCGATGCCACCGTCACTTTCACCTTACCACCGGGGCTGGAAGTGGGTGATTTCATTGACTATGTCTATGGGGGGGATGTCGTTGGGACTTACTCGGTAACCGGGGTGGAAGCGGCCGATTTTCCGGTGCCTTTTACTGTGCCGTGGGCCACTATCGATGTCAAGGGCAACGGCACCATTGAAAGCCACTGCGTTATTCGGGATGCCATCAACTATAAGCATTCTCCGAATCAAGATGTTGTCGTGGAGATCTTCAACATCGGTAGCCTGACGCCTGTGACCTTTGAAAATGCCATCGTTATTACAGGCAACCCGAACTTCACCTATGCCATTAACTGTGCTCGGCAGCCTTGGCTAGGTGTGCCTGTCAAGATTCTGGATCCCGGGCTCGTCTTGGTTGGCGACAAAGTGATCATCGAGGCTGTCAGATACGCGTTCAACGCTCCTGGCGCGCCTGTCGGGGCGCCCATAGAGACCGCTGAATTCGAACTCAACAGTGAGCATGTCAATCTTGGCTTGACCGTCCCGCTGGATTTGAAGGTCTGGCTTCAAGACGTCACAGGCAATAATGGCCGAGGCATCGTCGGTGTGCGTTGGAGGCTTCTGCGCCCCTCCACGGGAGATCGGGGCAGGTCCGACGAGGTGAGGGCAGCCTGGGATCTGGTTGGTTCGGGAGGCAACATTCCTGGCTATTGTGTTCCGGGTGCGTCGCGCGTCAAAGGTACGCTTTGATTGACTGTCGGGGCCCCACCCTCTCGCTTGAGAGGGTGGGGTTTTTTTATTAAGTTTGTACCTTAAGGAAAGTCCTACGCTCTTTGGGAACTCACGTTATTAGTCTCTGCACCGTGGAAAACGGAAACCTCTTCGATACGGGTTCCGGGTTCGAACTGGTACTTAATTCTGAGGCTACACAACATGATTTCTCCTACTTCCCAGCGTTTTCGTTATTCGCGTTTATCATCGATCATCAAGCTCGTAGCCGCCGCACCGTTATGCCTGTTGAGTCAACAGGCAATGTCGACGATTGTGGTGGACGGAACGGTGGGCAGCGGCAAATATGACGTCCGCCCGGGGGCCGCAGCCAGCGACTATCTGGCCCAAAAAGGTGCGACGCTTACTGTTCACAAGAACGCCAACGTTAAAGAAATACGTGCGACGAGCGGGTCGACCTTGACGTTGACAGGCGCCACTGTGAGTTCTGTCCATGGCTCCCAGGCGGCCATTGCGCTCAGCAATTCAAGCGCCACTATTTCCGACGCGCGCATTACCAGCCACACCAGTGGCGGCTTGAACGTGGCTCGCCAGGTGGGCGCGACCACGGGGTCCTACGCACAAGTCGACAATAGTGAAATCACTGGAGCGACCTATGGGGCCAACGTCACGTCCCATAGCCTTCTGGAGTTGAACAACTCTGTGCTGGTGGGCCAACGCCAGCAAGGGTTGAGGCTCCTGGGAGGGGCCGCAATCGCCACGGGCAGCGAAATTACCGGTGGTACCACGGGCGTTGTGATGTCCCTTGAAAGTGCAACTGCCCTTGAGTCGCCTCATCTGATACTCGACGGCTCGCGTGTGACGGGCCTCGATGGCCCCGCGATTAATGTGCGGGGGCCGATCACGGCTGAAATCGACGTGACCAATGGTTCGTCCCTGCAGGGTCAGAACGGTAACATGCTCGAGCTGACCCAGGGCGGCTCGGCCAACATGCGCGTGCGCTTCAGCGAGTTGGATGGCAATATTCAGGTGGGTGCCGACAGCGCGTTGGACCTTAACCTGGACCACGCAATTCTGACGGGTGATGTCATCAACAACGGCGGCAGTGCCAGTGTTGGTCTGAACAATGGCTCGGTGCTTACCGGCCGCCTGGAGAATGTCGACAAGCTGGCGGTCAACACTGATGCTACCTGGGTGATGGTCGACAACCAGCACGTGGGCGACTTGTCCCTGAGTGGCGGTAACGTCAAGTTTGGCGAAACCGGCACGTTCTACCAATTGGACGTGGACAACCTGTCAGGCAATGGCACGTTCGTCATGAGCGCGGATTTCGCTACCTTGACCGGCGATTTCCTGAATGTCACCGGCACTTCTTCGGGCGACCATAAACTGCTGATCGCCAGCAGCGGCGCCGATCCGTTGTCAGAAGATCGCCTGCACGTGGTGCACACCGAAGACGGTGGCGCCAAGTTCAGCCTGGCCGGGGACCGGGTGGATGTCGGCACCTATTCCTATAGCCTGGTCGATGACAACGAAGGCAAGGACTGGCTGCTGGACCCCGGCAGCAAGGTGATCAGCCCGAGCACCAACTCCGTGCTGGCCCTGGCCAACGCAGCGCCGAGTGTGTTGTACGGTGAAATGACCAACCTGCGTACCCGCATGGGTGAGCTGCGTCATAGCGACGGTCAATCGACCGGGTTGTGGAGCCGTGCCTATGGCAACAAATTTGAAGTGAACAACAGCGATAAAGGCATGCAGTACAACCAGACCCAGCGTGGTTTCACCCTGGGTGCCGACGTGCCGTTGACCGGCGGCGATGGCCAATGGCTGGCGGGCTTCATGGCCGGTCACAGCACGTCGGACCTGGACCTGAGCCGCGGCAGCAAGGCTAGCGTCGACAGCTACTACCTGGGCGGTTATGCCACCTGGATGGACGCGCAAAGTGGTCTTTACTTCGATGGTGTGCTCAAGTTCAACCGCTTGCACAACGAGTCCAACGTGGCCATGAGCGACGGCAAGAAAGCCAAGGGCAACTACACGCAAAACGCGGTCACGGCTTCGGCTGAAGTGGGGCGTAATATCAAGCTGGATGACGGTTACTTCGTCGAGCCTTACGGCCAGTTGGCCACGGCGATCATCCAGCGCCAGAGCTACGAACTGGACAACGGTCTGCAAGCCGAAGGCGCACGTACGGCCTCGGTGGTGGGTAAGCTGGGTGTGACTGCCGGGCGCGATATCCAGTTGGAAAGCGGCAGCGTGTTGCAGCCGTACCTGCGTACTGCAGTGGCCCATGAGTTCAACCAGAGCAACAAGGTGTCCGTCAACGGCAACAGCTTCAACAACGACCTGTCGGGATCGCGGGTTGAGATGGCTGCCGGTGTCGCCATGGCGGTGTCGAAGAACTGGAAAGTGCATGCCGATGTGGAGCGTAGCATGGGCAAGAGCATTGACCAGCCTTGGGGCGTGAACGTGGGGTTGCGTTACGACTTTTAAGGATGTGAACGTCTCACGTGTAACGCGGTAAAAAAGCCCCGGATCTTGCGAATCGGGGCTTTTTTTTACCTACAGAGTTGCAGTGGGTTATGCAGAGAAAACGGTCACAGTGTGACCGCCGGCGTTAGCAACATAGAATTTTGAACCATTCGGGAGTACGGCAACGCCTCGTGGCTGGTTGAGACCGGTGAAAGTGTCAATGACCTCCTCCGTGTTGACATCAATTATTTTCAATGAGTTGCCGGTGTTCTCTGTGATATAGGCATGTTCAATCACAGGGTTGATAGCCACTCCATAGGGTTGAAGGAAACCACTGAGAGTCTTATGAGCGATGTTGGTTCCTGCGTTAACGATGATGACATTATTGGAATTCTGGTTCGTTAAATAGGCACGCGGTGTTGCGATGTTGTGCGGGCTGTACGCAATATCCCTCGGGTAGTTGAAGCCGGGGATCCCGGTGCCAACCAGTTGATTTGTTGATGTGTCGAGGATCGACACCCTACTGTAGTCTGCAATGTAAAGACGGCTATTGGAGGGGTTTAAAGCAATGCCCGTTGGATAGAGTATTTTGATACTGGATAGACGCCCTCTGCTGGCCACATCATGTACGTAAATGTAGCCATCCGCATTGCACGTCACGTACATACGTGTCGCCCTGTCATTTATGACTATGCCATGGGGAGCATTGAAGCCGGGGATTCTTGGGAGTAGCTCTTTGTAGTCGGCGGTTGAGAATATGGAAACTGTCTTGTCTCCCAGATTGCCCACATACAGAAGCGAACCGTCCGGATGTACTGCAAGACTGTATGGGCCGTTCAGCCCGGTAATAGTATGTATGACTTTGTCTGTGGTCGTATCGATAACCGATACGGAGTGGGTTGTGTTATTGGTGACGTATAAAAATTTCCCGTTGGGGCTCGTGACCAGCCAAATTGGCGTACCACCTACGTCAATATGGTTTATTATTCCTATCGCTTTCTTTATTTTATAGGGCGGCGGAACACCAAGGCGGGTTGCTGAGTTGAGATCACCAACTCCATTTAAGGAGACCCTGACCTCCACTGTGACGTCGCTGCCATTCGGTTGGCTGGGTAAGTAGTCAGCAGGTATCTCTTTCACTATTCTCTTGGCTGTGAATTCCTCCGGTGAAACTTTTCCAGTCAGCAAGCGGTTACTTTGGCTTTTGAGATTAATGAAATACTCTTGATTTAATCCCATAAATGGATAGTCGAGGGTGAGTACGTTATTTTTACGGTTGGCGTCAATGACACCGCCTACCGCTTCGGGTATGCTCACCACGTTCAGTAGTGAAGAGGGCAAGGGTTGTACTTCAAGGGTCAGCTCTTTTGAGGGGGTTTTGCCGTCCGCACTGACGACTTCATATTTGACTGTGCATGTACCTTCCAAGTTGGCTGCTACAGCGGTATTGCTTACATTGAAATCAACAAAACCCTGAGCCGAATTTCCAGATTGTGAGGGGATATAAGGAGTGCCCAGCCCTATGGCTCCCATGAAGTCCACGTTGATTTGATGGGTATCTAGCATGGGCGAATATCGGACGCGAATAGTGAATAGCGCAGGCGTCAGAACATGCGCCGGATTCATTGTCGCCTTTCCTGGGTTGATCACAGTCGCTTGTAACACTTCGGGTTCTGGCAGATTCAACGGTGCGCCGACCTTCATGATGAGCGCGTGTGAAAAGCGTGTACGTTCATATTCTTTGGACAGGGTGTAATAGATTCGCGCCGAGTAGTTTTTGTTTTTCTCTACCGTTAACTGGTCTACGAAAAAATACAAGTCTTCATTGAGCCAATTCTGGGTGATTTTGAAGGGTTGAGGTTTTGCACTTCCTCCCGCCACACTGCCCTCAAAGTGCAGGGTGACAATGCTGTCCAAGGTAAATGCGGCGTTTTTTCGAGCAACGATAGTTGCGCCATACTTTGAGACTTCTGGGTTATACACAAAGTCTGGTGGCGGAGCTTCTTCAACCATGGGGGCTGGCAAAGAGGCGACGATGTCCCCAATCTCGAGATGTATAGACTGGGATTCACGTGAGGGGCCAGGTTTCTCGGGCGTTACAATATACGAGATCTCAAGCGTGCCACCTTCCAATTTGGCTATTTCACCCTCTGGCCCATTGATCAGTCGGATAGTTATTGGCCCGCTACCCGCTGGGCGTGGCCCGACTTCCCGGTAGTAACCCGTGCCATTGGCAAGGGTGCCAACCAGTTTGAGCTTAATGCTTGCGAATGCTGTTTGCCCAGTAAAAGGCTCGATTCGTACTGTAACAGTTGCTGAATCAGGCTTTAAATTTCCATCAGGCGCTTCAAGTACCAACGGCGGTGGCAATCCTTTTGAGTTTCCGGTGCCGATGATGTTTACCACCTCAACTTGTGAACTTCGGTTAGGTGTAACTCCCGCGCGGATTCGCTCGTAGCGCAAGCGCAAACTGCCTTTGACCAATGGCCATAGATCCTCAAAGGGAAGAGGAATTCTTGCGTCCCGTGGAACGCTCAGTACCTCGTACTCGTAAGACTTTTTGATGATGACGTGATCTTCTGTACGCCCTTCGGCTTGTATTTGTATCAGATCCCGTGGCAGATAGTCTCGGTCGCGTACGTACACAACGATTGTGGCATCAGTCCCATTTAACTCATCGAGGTCCACTTCACCATCATTATTAGTGTCTTCAATGAACGGCTTTGGCAGTGGTGGCGTCGCATCTTTGAGGTAGACTGAAATAATTTGCATCGGAGACCAGCCCAGCGAATAGTTACCGGTCTCGTCAACTACTTCATACTCGCAGACACGCTCGCCACTGCCTATCTCCTCCCATTTTTTCTGATAGATGATTATTTTGATGGGGTCCTTGCTGGCGGCTTCGCCTTCGGTCACAGGATGCTCAATGATGACTCCATTAATACTCAGTCGAATAACATCGCGTGTTGACCTGTGATGCCCGGCTTGGAGCGATTCATCAATGGGGTAATAGTTGATGAGAACGGCCACACCTTTTTCCGCATCTTTTTCTGTAACACCGTTATCGATGATTTCCCTATCGAAAATCGGCTTGGTGAGGTTTTCATTCTGAGGTGTGCTGGCGATGGTGTCGCGGCCACCAGGTTCCAGAGTATCGACCTTTAATGTGAAGTGCTTTGTTTCGTCCTTCGCACCACCTCATCCGC